>OY970389.1:2622500-5542310 GCA_963720235.1 Pyrinomonadaceae bacterium | reverse complement strand
TCAAAGCCATTGATGATGTGAGCGAAATCAGCGAAGTAGTAAACTAATTTCCCTCAAAAGCGCATCATAGGAGAGAAGGGTTTCAGTGAGACTTTCATTGAAGCCCTTTTCCTTTTCCGGTAATCTTTAAATGTGCAGTTGCCTGCGCCCTCCCTGACGGTCGGGCTACTGCCCCGATGCTCACGGTTGAGGGGCAGTAGCCCGACCGTCAGGGAGGGCGCATCAAGGCACACTCAATAGCAATTCTTTGCTACACTTTTAAGCTTATGATTCATAAAATTTCTTTCATTACGAAATGGCTGCTGCTTCTCTGTCTGACGATTTCAAGCGCACAGGCTCAAAGCGATAAATCCGTTGTGCAGAAACCTGCCAACACGGAGAAGGCCGAGCAGATTTTGCAGCAGGCCGCGACCGCTCTCGGCGGCGCAAACTATTTGAGTGTGAGCACCATCATCGGGCGCGGCTTCTATACGCTCTACAAAGACGGCCAGCCCGGATTGCCGCTCACCTTTGTTGATTACATAGCCTATCCTGACAAAGAGCGGACAGAGTTTCGCGGCGAAGGTTTCAAATCCATCCAAATCAATACGGGCGACACGGGTTGGATTTTCGACGGCATCGCCAAGACCTTAAAAGATTTGAAGCCTGAGCAGGTCAACGATTTCAAGCTGGCGATGCGTATCAATGTGGACAATTTGCTGCGCGGGACTTGGCGCAAGGATGGAGCGAAGCTAAGCTATGCAGGGAGGCGCGAGGCCGGAGTTGGAAGGCGCAACGAGGCTGTGCGCCTGGTTTATCCTGACGGCTTTACGGTCGAGTTTGAGTTCGGCGCGCAGGATCATCTGCCGGCCAAAATACACTATCTCAAAAAGCATCCTGAGAATGCCGATGAATTTATCAAGGAAGAAGACCGCATGGCGCAGTATCTAAATCTCAACGGCATCCTCGCGCCATTTGTCATAGACCACTACAGCGCAGGCGTGCAGACCAGTCGCACTAATTACAAATCAATCGAGTTCAATACACCGATTGCCGAGACGCTCTTCGCACGCCCGGCAAACGCAAAGTCTGTGAAATAGAATTTAAAAGGCAAAATGTAAAATGCAAAAGTAAGAACGGTCTTTCATTTTGCATTTTACATTTTTAATTTTGCATTCGAAGCCTCACGCTTGGCCTCTCTCAACAGCTTTGTAAATGCCTGCATCTCTTCTTCTGGAAATGGCCGTCGCCAGTTTTTGTCGAACTCGTCAACAATGATGTCCCTGTGCAGTTCGCGCAAGGCTTTCCAGAATGGCTGGCAGAGTTCTATCGCGCTTGCTTCATGCGAAAAGACAATCTCGCGCTTGCTCTTTAAGCGGCGATGGTCTGGAAAGCGCACGACGCTGAGTTGCACGCCCGTCTTATTTCGTCGCCACTCGAAGTCATACTCTTCCGGCTCACGATTCCATTTGACGGGCAAAAGTTTCTCGCCTTTTAAGAGGGCCGTGAGGGCTGCCAACAAATCGCGCAGCGAATCATAGGGCGCGTGTGCGACGGCTGTGACAAAGCTCTCCTGACCGGCCTTGAGGCCAATGGACATCCAGCCGCTCTGCGGACTGTTAAAGCTGACACGGAGTTTACGGTTCATGCCACCATTTTAGACTAAGAAACGAATTCAAGCTTGTCATGGCTGGATAAGATTTTTCTCGCCACTTGACTTCATTGATTTGACTAATCTTCTCACTCGATTCTTAATGGCGGCGTAGCTTTACATCGCGTTCAAGCGGTCAATCTCTTTCTTCACGAGTCCATAGCACTCGCAGGCAAATTCTTCCAATCCTTCTCTGTTCAAGATAGTGATATGTCCGCGCACATAGCGAATCAAGCCTTCGACCTGCAACATCGTAGCGGCTTCACTGACACCGGCCCGGCGTGTGCCTAACATTTCGGCGATAAACTCCTGCGTCAAGTCTAACTCGTCGGAATCAACACGGTCTTGGCACGTGAGCAACCAGCGTGCGAGCCTTTCTCCAATATGGTGCACGCGATTGCAAGCCGCTGTTTGTGTGACCTGCCTGAACAAAGTTTGAGTATAACGGAGCAGTAAAGGCTGTAGTTGACCGCCCCGATTTAACTCTTTCTTGAGATCCTTGACTGATAACCGCATCGCTCCGTCGGCAATCTGCACAATCGCCTGATTCGATGAAATTCCGTCTCCGAGCACAACGGAGATGCCGACCATGCCCTCTCTTCCTATCATACCGACTTCGACGCTGGCTCCCTCTTGCATGTGTGTGACGAGAGAGACGACACCTGTGTTTGGGAAATAAACATCTTCGATAGTGTCATTAGGGTTATAAAGGATTTTACCGCGAGGCAGCGAAACATGCTCCATATATGAAAGCATGCGTTCATATTCTTCGGCGGGTAGTGCAGCCAGAATTTTATTTGGGATTTTAGCGGAATCTTTTGCGGGCATCAGGAATCTCCTTAACTTCCAGTCGCGTGTGTGAACACAGCAGACGGCATAAGGAGAAGGCTTTGTAATTCATCCCGATGTCGAGTGTCGAATTCTCAAAAGAACGATTTTAGCTAACGTGTAAAGTATAGCACGCTGCTGCGGTTTTATATGTCCGGTTTCGGATAGATGCCATCTGGATTTTCAATATAATTACGGCTCAAGATCAAGCAGGGTAAGCAGGGCCGCCGTTGCAATGACTTCACTGTCATACGCTCAGCGGCGGTACTGCTATTCACACAACTTTCAACCCCGACACGCCTTTTTATCAGGAGAGTTTTATGCAGACAACGAAGCCTCGCATCCTTTTCGTTGACGATAATGATGACACCCGTTTCATGGTGACTCTGTTGCTTGGAAGGTCAGACTATGAAGTTAAAGCGACAGACTCTGTGACGAACGCATTGAAGCTAGCGCAGCAGGAAGTCTTTGACCTTTACCTGCTTGACAATAGATTTCCCGATGGCACAGGTCAGGACTTATGCGAAAAGATACGCGAGTTCGACCACAACACACCGATTATTTTCTATTCGGGCGATGCCTATGAAGCTGACAAGCAACGGGCGTTGAGTTGTGGCGCACAAGCCTATGTGACGAAGCCGGACATTGATGGTTTGCCCAAAGCTATTGCGCGTGTGATGCAGGCAGCATAAACACGCTGTTCATCCCACACAATGCCTTTCATGCTTGCCCGCCAACTTTGCAGGCTGAGCTCAAAGAATTCCTACACACCTTCTAATTGCTATTTCCTCATTCATCAAGCTGTACATAAAATCGTTCTCACTTGACAATGCTGCTCAAACTTCGTTAATTGGACTTGCTGACTTTTTTAGAAGACAAGACTTTCATCCGTCATTAAGACCTTTGCCGCTTTGTCTATGAAACAGTATCAAGACTATCTCTCTTTCATCTTGGAAAACGGCGTCAGGAAAGAAGACCGCACGGGAACCGGGACGCTCTCTGTTTTCGGTCAACAAATGCGCTTCAATTTGCAGCAGGGCTTTCCAGTCCTGACGACCAAGAAGCTGCACTTGCGCTCTATCATCCACGAGCTTTTGTGGTTTCTGAGCGGCGAGACAAACATCAAATATCTGACCGACAACGGCGTCAGCATCTGGGACGAGTGGGCGGATGCGGCGGGCAATCTTGGCCCGGTCTATGGCAAGCAGTGGCGCAGGTGGGAGACACCCGACGGGCGCGTTGTGGACCAGATAAGTGAGGTCATCAATCAAATTAAGTCTAATCCAGATTCGCGCCGCTTGATTGTCTCCGCCTGGAACGTGGGCGAGCTTGAGCGCATGGCCCTGCCGCCTTGCCATCTGCTCTTCCAGTTTTATGTAGCCGAAAACAGAATCTCCTGCCAGATGTATCAAAGGTCTGCCGACAGTTTTCTCGGCGTGCCTTTCAATATCGCGTCCTATGCGCTGCTGACGCACATGATGGCGCAGCAATGCGATTTAGAGGTCGGCGATTTTATCTGGACGGGCGGCGATTGTCATATCTACACAAACCACCTGGAGCAGGTGAGATTGCAACTCGCGCGCGAACCTTTCCCACTGCCGCAACTCATCATCAAGCGCAAGCCCGAATCCATTTTCGCTTACAAGTTTGAAGACTTTGAAATCGCCAACTATCAATCGCATCCGCGAATTGCCGCGCCCGTCGCCGTCTGAATTTTTTCCTTCCATCTCACAAATGAAGCTTCCCTTCGTGACCTCTTTGATAGTTAAGCTGGCTCCCGAAATCGGCGCGCGTGTGCTCATCGAGCCGGAGTTCGGTTTTGTGGGCCAGATAATTTTCCGCAACGGCAAGCAATCCTTCTTTCGCAACGCGCGGCTAGACATCAACCCGCAGGGCGCGATGGAACTGGCAAGAGACAAAGCATACACGAGCTTCTTCCTCAACAGGTTCGGATACAGGACGCCTCTGGGCCAGACATTTTTTAGCGATGAACTGTGCCGCAAGCTGGCAAGCGGAAGAGATATTGATGAAGGATATGCTTTCGCCCAAAAAATCGGCTTTCCGGCGATAGTCAAGCCAAACAACCTGGCACAGGGCAGGCTCGTCGCCAAAGTCTTTGACAGGCAAGAGTACACTCACGCTGCGCGTGAGATTTTCCGCGCGACGGAAGTTCTTCTGGTCCAGAAATTTTACGAAGGCAAAGACTATCGCATCGTCGTCTTTGACGGCGAAATTGTGACGGCTTATCAAAGGCTCGCACTCTCTATCTCAGGCGATGGCCGTTCGACGATTGCCAGCTTGATTGATGAGAAGCTAAAAATTCTTGGAGAGAGACTGAGCTATCCGAATATAGATGCACAGGATTTTCGCATCAGGACGAATCTCGAAAGGCATGGCTTTCGTCAGGAAGATATTCTTGAACAGGGAGCAAAGCTCTCTCTGCTTGATAACGCAAACTTGTCCCTCGGCGGCGAGGCGCGCGAGGTCACAGAGACGATGCACGCGGATTTCAAGCAACTTGCCGTCAGCATCACACGCGAGATGGGGCTCAGGTTTTGCGGCGTGGATATTATTGTGGAAGATATAACTCTTCCATTGGGCCAGCAGAGAGATAGCTATGTGGTCTTGGAAATCAACGGCGCGCCGGGCCTGGACAATTACGCCGCGCTCGGCACAGAGCAGAGACAGCTTGTCGAAGATTTATACCTCGGAATTTTGCAGGCCATCGAGCGTGAACATTATTCGTAGGCCGTCTCATAGTTAAACCTGAGACGCTTGAGCAGCGCGCCGATAAAACTCCATGTGCCGACGGCAAGAATGCGCTGGCCTTTCAAGTGCGTTTCAAGCTCCGCTATCGGAATCAGCCGCGCGTCCCATTCGGCATCAATGAAACTCAAGTGCTCCGTCTCCAAACTCACGGCCACGAATGGACGTTGGCCCAGAACTGCGCGCGCTCCCGCGACATCTTTTCCAGACGGCAGACAAATAAGCAGCGTGTCAATCTCGCCAAACTCTCTTTGAGCATATTCTAACGCGCTCGCAATTCCCCGCGCATTGATGGCTGCATCCAGAATCCACTTGCGGCCACGCTCGTCCATGTGCAAGGACAGGCGGCCCGGCAGTTTGATGGTTGACAGTATTTTTTGCAGCAGAGTTGTAGAAGCGGCGGACAATTCGCAAACATTGAGAAGCTTTTGCGCGGCCTCTATGCCGAGCGCGGCGTTGGCTCTGGAAAGGCCATGAGGCAGATTTATTTTCGTGGAAATCTCTGGGGGCTGCGGCTCGACAAAAGTTAGCGTGCAAGGCTGCTTCTGCGTCTCAGAGAGCAGGACTTCCGCCGCCTCTGACGACTGCGGAAGAGAAAAGACGGCCTTTGTCGAATCCCTGACGACGCCGATTTTATTTAGCGCGATGGCGGAAACATCCGGCCCAAGAATATCCGCGTGCTCGCCGAAAATGCTTGTCACGGCCACGACGGTCGGAGGAAAGAGAGAGACTTCATCAGACGTGCCGCCCATTCCCGCTTCCATTACAATGACATCACATCTCTGGTCCAGAAAATGACGCAGGCCCATCAGCATGTAAAGCCCGGAGGGAGAGAGATAGCCAGCCTCTTTTGATTGTTGAGCCGGAGAATCAAGCATGTTTGCAAGAGACTGTGAAAGGTTTGTGTAGGTGTCGTGCGAGATGGCTTGGCCGTTGATGCATATGCGTTCGCGGTTCGTGATGATTGGCGGGCTGGTAATCGTGCCGACTCGCAGGCCCGCCGCGCTGAGAGTCGCAGAGGCATAGACGGCAGTTGTGGCTTTGCCTTTTGAGCCGACGATGGTCAGAAGAGGAATGCCGATGCTCTCAAGCTCAAGAGTTGCGGCTAACTCGCGTGCGCGCTCTAAGCTTCGCAGTTCGCCGGGCCGCCGATTTTTCCATTCGCGGAAAAAAGGCTCGTCGGCGTGGTCGCGTGACTCCGCAGTTTTTAATTTTTCATCGGGCATCTGTGGTTCTCTGCTATTCTAATATTTATGTCTATCACTGGAATCGTCGCGGTTGACCGAAACAATGCTATCGGCAAGGGCGGGCGGCTGCCCTGGCATTACTCTGCGGACTTGAAATTTTTCAAGCAGCAGACAATGGGCCACGCCTGCGTGATGGGCAAGCGGACATGGCTCTCTTTACAGAAGCCTCTGCCGCAGAGACTCAATATCGTCCTCAGTCGCTCAAACGAAATCTCGCCGCAACCGTCTGTCATCGTGCTCAAAGACAAGCTGTCTGTGCTCTCGCTCAAGCCTTATCTTGCCTGCGAACTCTTTATCATCGGAGGCGCGCAGGTCTATCAAACATTTCGCGAAGACATAGACCGTTGGATTGTGACTGAGATTCCGCTCACAGTCGAAGGCGCGGATGCGTTTATGCCGGAAGATTTTCTGCGCGATTTCAAGGCGACGGAGATGCGCGCGCTTGAGGACAATCTGAGAGCGACCGTTTATGAGAGAAGCTGATAATCTCACCGCAGAGACGTAGAGAAAGGAAAAAGGTAAAAGGCAAAAATAAGAATGCTCTTTCATTTTTCATTACTCTGCGTCTCAGCGGTGAACTATCTTGTGAGAATCAACCAAATCTGGCACAAAACATTGACTTTCATAATCGAACGGCATTATGTTGCGTGTGAAAGTCTAAAGCCTTACTGCGCTCTCGCGCTTTTAATCTAACCGAAGCTTCTATCTGCATTTTTCGCAAGCGGGACACTTGTGATTTTTTCAAGTTAATCTCAGGGAGACAAATCTGTCATGGCACGAAAGAAGAGTCCTTCAACCACGCGGCACGTTCTACACACATCGATTACGAATCACGGTCTGACCGCGAAAGTTTATCGCGGCAGCGGAGCGGCCATGCTCGCTTTTGATTTAGACAAGAGCCTGACGAAAGACTTCGCTGGCTTCGCTGTCAAACGCACGATACCCGGCGGCGCGTCCACCTATCTCGTCAATCGTCTTAACTTCACGACAGGCGTGCATGCCGAAACCTATCCGGCTGACCACCCTTTCGTACCTTCTAATGAAGCCCCGTTTCAGAAATATCGCTGGATAGATATACCGGAAGAGATAAAGTCCGGCGAGTATGACTATGAAGTGACGGCGATGTACTTTGGCAAAAATGGAAAACTGCAAGCAGGCCCGTCGGTCAAAGCTTCGATTGAGCTTGAGCCGAAAGGTTTTGAGTCTTTCCAGTTCGGCTACACGCGCGGCTATCTCTCTTCGCAGGCTTACACGGATTTATTCAAGAACGCTCCCATACGCCCCGCGAAAAAATCCATAGACTACAAGACCAAATCTTACGCCGAACAATACGAATGGCTTGGCTCTCATGCGCGAAAATTGGTCTTCGATTTTCTGGATGAATGCGTCAAAGATAAAAGCATCACTGTTGACCTCTTCGCATACGATTTGGACGAGCCGGATTTTATGCGCGGGCTGCAAAAGCTTGGCAAACGTTTAAGGGCTTTTCTTGATGACGCGCCGCTTCATACCAAGGCGGGCGCGCTTGAGATTGATGCACATAAAATGCTTGTCAAATCCGCGGGCGCGGCCAATGTCAAGCAGGGCCACTTTCATCGCTTCGCGCACAACAAGGTGATGATTCAGAAGAAGAACGGCAAGCCCGTCAAAGTCCTGACAGGCTCTGCAAATTTTTCCGTGCGCGGCCTCTATGTGCAGGCCAACAACATACTCGTCTTCGACGACCCGCAGACAGCAGAGCTTTATGAAGAATCGTTTGAGCAGTCGTTTGAAAACGAAGCCAAATATTCTTCCGCTGAAATCGCGGAAGGCTGGCACGATGTCGAAGGCAAAGGCTTGCCGAAATTTTCCGTCTGCTTTTCGCCGCACAAGACTGCGCTCACCTCTCTGCAAAAAGTCGGAGACGCGATTGCGAAAGCTCAAAGCTCCGTCATCTTCGCCGTCATGGAACTGAGCGGCAGTGGCCCTGTGATGGATGACCTCAAGGCTCTGCCCGCGCGCAAGAATATGTTTTCCTACGGCATGACGCAGGCGGCGGCGGGCATCAAGGTCTATAAACCCGGAGCCTCAAACAGCATGCTCGCGCCGTTCAGTTATTTAAAAGGCAAGGTCGCGCCGCCGTTTCATGACGAATACAGCGGCGGCATGGGCATGGTGATTCACGACAAGTTTGTCGTAGTGGATTTCAACGGCGCGAACCCTGTCGTCTTCACAGGCTCTTCAAATCTTGCGAGTGGCGGCGAAGAAGCCAACGGCGACAACCTGCTCGCGATTTACGACCCGGTGATTACTTCCGCTTACGCCATCGAAGCCATAAGGCTTGTGGACCATTATCACTTTCGCGCGGAACTCAAAGACAAGGCATCCGAAACTCCGTGGACGCTGCAATCCAATGATGCGAAGGAGAAATGGTGGCAGCCTTACTATGATTCTGCGGACATACGCTGCACAGAGCGGATTCTGTTCAGCAGTTAAATTTTAAAAGGCAATCGCCTGCGATAAAGCATCATGGAAACGCTGCTCTTGGGCCTCTTGATTGTCGGAGCGAGTGTCATCGCGGCGCACATCGGCTTGAAGGTTGTGCGGCGCAAAGTCCCGCTCGAAGTCTTGCAAAGCCATCACGAAGTCGCTGGCTTTATCATCGGCGTGATGGGAGCAGTCTATGCTGTGCTCTTAGCATTCGTCGTGGTCGCAGTCTGGGAGCAGTTTGAAGACGCGAATACTTTGGTCGCGCGCGAGGGGAATCAAATAAGCGACCTCTCGCGCATGGCGCAGGGCTTTCCAGACCCTGTGCGTGGGCGCGTGCAGGAGAGTTTAAAGGGCTATGTGCGCGTCGCTATGGATGAAGATTGGCCCATGATGGCGCACGGCCAAACGAGCCAGCAAACGCATCCGGTGCTGGATAATTTGTGGCAGACTTACAGAGAGATTGAGCCGCAGACGCCGCGCGAGAATGCCTTGTATGCGGCATCGCTTGAGCGTTTGAACGAACTCAGCGACAGCCGCAGGATGCGACTTCATGCGAGTCGGAATGATTTGCCTCTCGTGGTGCGGATTCTGCTCTGGGGCGGAGGCTTTATGACGTTGGCTTTCACCTATTTCTTCGGCGTCAAGAATGTGCGCTCGCAGGCATTGATGACCGCCGCCCTAGCCATCGTCCTATCCTTCGTCCTCTTCCTCATCGTCGCCCTGGACAATCCTTTTCACGGCAGCGTGCGCGTCTCGCCTGAGCCGCTCGAAAACGCTTTAAAGATTATCGAAGCTGCCGCGCAGAAATAATTTTAACCACAGAAGAAATAGAGAAATCTCAAATCTGAGATTTCAAGTTTCAAATCTTCAGAACTTACCCGCGAGAATTGGTCGTCGGCGCGTCCAGGACATCATGGCGCGTGATGATGCCTGTGATGCGTCCATATTCTTCCACTAACACGGCGGGGCTTGATTGTAACTCGCGCGTCACCTCGCTCAAGCTCGCATCCACATCAAGGACTGGAAAACTCTCTTCCATTACTTCGCTTGCAGGCCCTTCGAGCAGGTCGCGGTTGCCGAGCACTTTTGAGAGAATGCGATGCTCGCGCAGTGAGCCAACCGAGCGGCCATCTTCGACAACAGGAACTTGCGTGACGCCCGCTTCGTTCATCTTCGCCAGCACATCCACAATGCGCTCTTGCGATGTGACCGTCACTAAAGAGTCTGGCCCACGCTCGCCCTTCGTCTCGCTAATCAGGCCCGCAGTAATCTTCTGCGGCTCAAGCAAACGCTTCTCTTTCATCCATTCATCGGAATGATGCTTTGAGAGATAATGCTTGCCCGTGTCGCAAACGATAAAGACGACAAGGCCGCTCTCGTCCAACCCGCGCGCCACATTCAGGGCCGCAGCCAGATTCGTCCCGGTCGAGCCGCCACAGAAAATTCCTTCCAATCTTCCAAGCTGCCGCGATAGCTCAAACGAATCGCGGTCTGAGACATTGACTACTTCGTCCACATACTCTGCGTGAAAAGTTTTCGGCAAAGTGGCCTGCCCTATGCCTTCGACGAGATAGGGCGTGGCTTCTATAATCTCGCCCGTGTCTTTGTAAGATTTATAAATCGAGCCATACGGGTCTGCGCCGATGATGCGTATCTCCGGGTTCATCTCTTTGAGATAACGCGCAGTGCCGGAGATAGTCCCGCCAGTGCCTATGCCCGCGACAAAGTGTGTAATCTTGCCGTCGGTCTGCTCCCACAATTCCGGCCCGGTCGTCTTGTAATGCGCTTCCGGGTTGGCCGGGTGCGAATACTGGTCTGGATAAAAAGAGTTGGGCGTCTCTTTGGCGATGCGTTGCGCCGTCGAGACATAATGGTCTGGCGTTCCCGGCTTGGCCGCCGCCGGAGTGACTACGACATCCGCGCCTAAGGCTTTGAGATAACGAACCTTTTCCGTAGAAGCTTTGTCAGTCATGACAAAGATGCACTTGTAGCCTTTGACGGAAGCAGCGAGCGCGAGCCCCACACCCGTGTTGCCCGATGTAGCCTCAACCACAGTCCCGCCCGGCTTAATCTTTCCTTCCCGCTCAGCCGCTTCAATCATCGCCACGCCAATGCGATCCTTCACCGAATAACCCGGATTCAGATTCTCCATCTTAGCGAGCACCGTCGCCTTCAAATCCTTTGTCATCCGATTGAGCTTGACGAGCGGCGTGTGGCCCACGAGCCCTAAAATATTTTCATAATAGTCCATCAATAACTGCCTCCATGCGGATTGTCCGAAGAGACTCTAAATTGCCTGCCGCGATTTATCTTCCGGGAGATAAAATTTTAGATAGAATCCTTTGCATCAATTAAATAACATCCAAGCCATACAGATTTCAATCTCAGAGCAAAAGTTTGACTGCCATCCGACAAGAATCTTTGAGGCTGAAGATGATTTACAAGACAAACTATTGCATAGCTATCTTGATAAGTAAAAATGCTTTAAGATTCATCTGACAGGAGAATTTGGAGGCTACCAGATGAGCGCCATCACAATCGCCCTTTCCGAAGACCGCTTGCTGAAACTACAAGAAATTGCCGCTCGATTAGGCGTCAAGCCGGAAGACCTTGTGCGCGTCAGCATCGAAGAATTGCTGGCCCGCCCCGATGAAGAGTTTGAGCGAGCAGCAGATTATCTCCTCAAGAAAAATGCCGAACTCTACCGGCGGCTGTTGGGTTAGACTCCATCTCATCAAATCAAATTTAAAATAAAAATCGGCTGCCCTTTTGACAGAGCAGCCGATTCTTTGTTTATCGCCCTGCAAGTTATTACTTTGCGAGCGGCTTAGGCCCGTTCTCCGCCGCCTTTGAGCCGTTTTCCGCTGGAAAATTCAGGCGGTCGCGGAAGAGGTTTAAGAGAAGCAATGTGCCAAGACTGCCTGCGCCGTCGCCGTTGCCGCCGGAAGCAAGGACATCCGGCGTGATGCGCACGTTTTTCTCGCCGATGACTTTTAAGGTTTCGACGAGAGCGACGCCCTGCGCGCCGAGCGCGTTGACCTGTTCGTGATAGGCCACGCCCTGCGCTTCGCCCATGAGGCGCACCTTCTCAGCTTCGGCCTTACCGGTCGAGAGAATATAGTGCGCCTCGCCGTCCGCTTCGGCCTTGCGCTGCTCCGCGCGTTTGCCAGCGATTTCGACGCCGACGATTTCAGCCATCAGAGACTTCTGGTTGTCTGCGTGCGCGCTCGTCTTCTCAAGCTGGATGCGCTGCACTTCCGCCTCACGCTGCGCGTTGTACATGTTCTGACGCTGCTCTGCCAGAATCTTTTCCGTCTGAGTCTTCATCAACTCTTCCGGCAAGTGTATGTGGCAGATAAGCACGTTGACGACATCCACGTGGTATTTCAATAAATGCATACGCACGCGAGCCTCTGCGCGCTCCTGCTCCTCGTGACGATTTTGCAGGTAAGCCATCGCGGAAGATTCCGACGCCTGATTGCGGAAGATGGAGTCAATCAAGGGATGCATCACGTTCTGCACAAGCTTTTCGGTGCTGCCAATCTTGGCGACCATGAAGGGCGCGTCCTCCGGCTTGACGCGAAAGACGACACGCACTTCGAGCTTCATCGTGAAGCCGTCTTTCGAGATGACTTCAAATGGATCGAACGTGTTGTCCAACTCTTCGGCAGTCCATTCGACTGTCATGTTGGTCGTCGGGATGACGATGGGCGAGACGGCCAGCGTGTTGATGTAGTAGCGACCGGGACCCATCACTATTTCCTGTATGCCTCTGAAACCTTCCGGCACGACATAGGCTTCGTGCGCGCCCTGGTCCAGACGCTGGTCTGCCGGGTCGCTGGCGAGCAGTTCTTCTTCAAGCTCATCTACAAGCTTTTGCTCGCCCTCTAATTTATCGAGGCGCGCGACGGCCTTGCTGACCTGCTCCTTCTCTTCGCGCTCCATGCGCTCGCGCACCTTTGTCGCCATCTCGCGGCGAATCTCTTCGCCGGGGTCTTTGCCAATGTTCGAGACGATGACAGCAACCTCGCCGGGCTTAATCTCTTTCGCCGTCTCTGGAATCACCTTGAAGACGAGCGGGTTGATGTAGTAAGTGCCGGGGAGCAGAATGTCTTTCTGCGGGCCGCGCTGTCCGCCGCGAGTGATGAACTCGTTGCAGTCCTGAAAATTGTCGTGGCCCTCGACGGGCGTGGCGACGTAATCGCGCGGGTCTAAGGGCGCGCCGTCCAAAGCTTCGACCAGCCCGATAGCATTCTCCGTGATGATGGTCGCATCATAAAGGCGCACGAAAAAGAGTCCGGGCTTCGTCTCGTTGCCGCCGTCAATCGGGACGGATTGAGTCAGGATGCGATATGTGCCGGGCGTCAGGATTTCCACTTGCGGCCCTTTCTGTCCGCCGCTTGCGATGAACTGTTCCGCGTCCTGAAAATTGCGATGGCCTTCAATGGCTTTGCCGTGCAATCTTCCGGCATCAAGCGGCGCGCCGTCTGCGACCGTCACGACTCCAACCTTGCCCGGCGGGATGACTGTCATCTTCGAGATTGAGACGCGGAAGAGATACGGATGTATGGGCCACAAGCCCGGCGGCAGTGTGCGTAGCTGTATGCCTTTGACGCCGCCCTGCTTGATAAAAGCAATCGGGTCTTGAAAGTTATTGTGCGCGTTCTGCGCTCTATCGGGCGCGAAGATTCTTCCGGCAGGCATCGGCTCGCCGTCAACGGCTTCGATGACGCCGATTTCGTCCGGGCCAATCTCGATAAGTGGCACTTTGCGCACGACGCGCTCGAAGGGATATTTAATCAGGTGCAGACCGGGCTTCAAGACATCGGCCTGAATACCGACTTCGCCTTCCGTCGCCACGACGCGACCCGGAGGCATCTTCGCGCCAAGGTAACGACGCTCCTTAATTGCAATCTCTGTCGCGCCGACGTTGACGAAGATGCGGCGCAAGACGAAGAGCAACACAATGAGCGCGATGAACGCGACAATCAGAATGGGGACGAAAGACATGATGTCTATGTTGTTCATATTGAACCTCGTTGAGATAACGATGAAGTCAGAAGGATAAAGGATGAATTAAAAACAGTTTGTTTTCCTTCATCCTTAAATCCTTCCGCCTTCATCCTTGTTTTGTTGTCGCCGCAAGCTCGCGGCGCACTGTGGCGAGTTTCCTTTTTAAGAGAAAGCCCGCGCCGGAATTTCTGGCAGTGGACGGAATAAGCCAGAACTCGCTCTCGATGAGCCGGGCCAATTCTTCCGCAGTCATGTCCGACAGCTTCTGCTCCTGCCAGTAGCGCAGAACTGTCTCAATCGCCTTTTGATAAAGTGCGGCGTCGCCGGCCAGCGCACACAGATGCAGCATCTGTGCTGTGGCGTGACGCCCTGGTGAAAGCTTCCAGGATTCCAGAAAAGCTGCGGCCAGCTTTGTGTTGACAGGCAAGCTATCCGCGCGTGCGATGTAGGAAGCGAGCGCGAAGAGTTGTTTCTCATTCGCGCCTGCGCGCTCGACGAGCGTGTGCAAAACTTGTTCGTATAATTTGTTGTCGCCGATGGCATGCGCTTCATTGAGAGTTTGCTTCTCGCCTTCTGCGGCGCGTGCGAGAAGCTTTGCGCGCTTCTCCGCTAACTCTTTCTCTACTTGCGCGGCGCGCGCCTCAGCCTCTGCGGCGGGGTCTTCAAACAGGCTTTTGAAGTCCGTGGGCGGTGGCGGCAGAGCCGGCGCTTCGTCGTCTGGCAAAGCATTGTGCCGGGAACGATAAAGAGCGAAAGAGATTGCAGCCAGCAGGATAAATGAAGCGATGAGAACGGTGACCATTCGTGGCCTGCGTAGAGACGCCCTGCGCGATGGCTTTCCAAAGGGTTCCGCGCTTCTGCCGGGGCGTTCCGTTGCAGAGACATTATACGACACTTCGCCTTGCGAAGTTTAGTTTTTCAGAGCAGCGAAAGTTAATTAGCCCAAGTTGCCAGTTATGAGAGCGATGGCGGCTCTTGCCGCCTGCTGTGCGGAAAGTCTCTGACTTTCCGTTTGCCGTTTGGGCCACACCTGCCGGAAAAGCAGAGCTTTTCCGCACAGCAGGCGGCTAAAGCCGTCTATCTCTACCAACTTAGGTTACTCGGTTTTTATTTTCGCAGAGCGTTAAAGAGCAAAGGATAAGTCGCAAGGGACTGTGCGCGATACTGCGGGCGGAAGCCGAAGAGTATGACGCGGCCCTTGCCCATTGTGACTTCGACGAGCGCGGCGCGCCCGCGCATACGCTCGCCGCCCAGGAGCCAGCCCGACAGCAGCGGGTCACTCGCCGCCGGATAGCGCGCAATAACTCTCACATGCGCCGCAGCATCCTTCGCATCTGTGACTTCAAAGACCGGAGAGTTTTCGACCCACGCGATGGATTCCTGCGGCATGCCTGCGGCAATCGGATGCGTCGCATCAAGCTCTATCCGCAGGATAGAGCCGGGCGCGTAAAACTCCGTGCGCTTGAGTCCCTGCGTGATATCGCGCAAAGGAAGTTTAAATTGCTCGACAGCAAAATTCGATGCGCGGTTAAGGAGAACAAGTGTGCCGCCTGCTTCGACAAACTCACGCAAGGCTTTCACGCCTTCTTTACCGATGCCGCCTGTGAGTTCATCCGGCATAGAGCCTTTGCGGTGGCCTTCGAGAATCGCGCGCGTGGATTGATCTGGGATGATGATGGCCTTGTATCTGCCGATTAAATTTTCCGCGCGAATATCTTTGTCTTCGATGCTGGAAAATTTAGGATTGCTCGCAGTAAAGTTTTCCAGTATCCAGCGCGTCCAGCCTTCATCCATCGAAGGCACATGAGATTGATAGAGCGCGAAAGGCTGGTTAATCACCACACGCGGCGGCGGCTGGATGTTTTCTTTCGCCGGAGAGTTCAGCTTGTAATCAAACGGCTCATAGACAGGCTGTGCATCCACGCCAACCAGCAAAGGCAGAGTGTGCGCCGTCACGTCATAAGGCGGAATAGGTTGGCCTTCGGAATCGCGCAGCTCAGGGTATCGCTGCGGTTCAAGCAAAGCTTTAGCAAACGCGCCCGCAGGTTGATCCATCCTGATGACGATTGCTAAATCATGAATACTTCGCGTGCGCCTGAGCGGCGGCAGAGCAAGCTCAAGAGCATTCAAAATCTTGTTGCCGCGAACGTCCGCAGGGTTCAGAAGCCCGACGACAACTCCGCCGCGCGCCAGCACGCCTAAGAGAGCAAGACGGCGCGCGCTCTTCGCAGGGTCGTTTGACGGCGGCAGAATGTAAGCAAAGAGTTCTCCTTTTTGGCGCGGTCTGACAGCTTCTTTGCCAAGCTCATAAAATCTCTTTAGCCAACGCTCGCGATTCTCTGCCGCGTGCGTCATCAAAGCGAAGGCCGCGGCGGTCATGTAGTTTGTGATGTCTCTCAAATGCCATTCGCCGCCGGGCCAGAGCGGTTTGAATTTGTCCGACTCTTTCTTCGCATCATAGCCGACGCTGCCGCGCAGTTCTTCAAACTTAATTGTGATAGGCGTGGCGATGCGCGCAGATGCTGTCTCGGAGAGAATGCGCACGCCGCCGTGATAGTGCGAATAGGCGCGCGCGGGCGTCCATGCGTCGTAAGAAGTTCCGGTCGTGATGCCTTTCAAGCCTGATGCGCGAATCTCTGCGGCCATAGCTTGCCCCAGTTCCGTGTAGCCTTCGACAATCTGCTTCGGGACATTCGGCTCGACAGGCTCCATGTAGGGCGGAAGGAAAATGCGCGCGCCGTTCGCTTGCTGCTGGTGTATGTCGTGGACTATCTGCGGATGCCAGACATTGTGAATCTTGTCCACGGTCAACTGCGTTTCGACCTGCGTGAAGGCGTACCAGTCGCGGTTGTTATCGTGGCCCGTGTATTTGTGATAAAGCTCCGGCGGGTCTGTTCCTTCGTAAGGCGTGCCGAGGGTTTTGTCGTACCAGTTCTTGACTATGTCCACGCCGTCAGGATTAAGCGAGGGGACGAGGAGCACGATTGTCTCTCTTAAAATTTTCTGCACCTGCGGGTCATCGGATGAAGCAAGACGATGCGCGATGAGCATGCTTGAGAGAGTTGAGCCGACTTCTGTTGAATGTATGCCGCAGGTGATAAGGACGATGGTTTTCCCGCGCGCGATGAGCCGTTCGGCTTTGCGTTCGGTATTTGAAGCGGGCAGGCGCGGGTCTGCGAGTTGCTCTTGAATCCTTCTGTACTCATTAAGGCGCGCGAGGTTTTCGGGCGCGCTGATGGTCGCCATGACAAACGGCCTGCCCATAGTGGTCTTGCCAAGCTCTTCAAATTTGACGCGGTCTGAGGCTGCGTCGAGCCGATGGAAATAGTCAACGATGCTTTGCCAGCTTGCCAGCTTGCGGTCATCGCCGGGACGAAAGCCGAGTACGCTTTCCGGCGCGGGCGCGCTTTCGCTTGATGTCGCGGCGCGTTGTCGGCTGTTACGTGTCGCTGATGTTCGCTGTGCCGTTAAAGGCGCGGCTGATGAAAGCAGGATGAGCAGCATCAATATGAAAGAGATGCTGGTGTGCGTTTTCGGGCGCATTCGTAAACAGGCTCCAATTTGTCTGCGATTGAAATAAGAGATTCTGTGCGACGCTAGTGTAACTCGAAAGAGACGGGCTTGAGAAGATGTGGGGCGCAAGGATAATCTGTCTATACCATTATCAGAAAAGAATTTTCCCGCAAAGGCGCAAAGGCGCAAAGAAGAAAAGCCGCAAAGAGTTGAAGCTAAATTTATCTTGAAAGCTTTCTTGGCGTCTTTCCTTTGCGCCTTTGCGCCTTTGCGCGAGATTCTTTCGTATGGTTTTTCTCAGGGATTCGCTTTCCCGTGTTTGAGTTGTGACAGAGTTTTTACATTTCTTCTTGTATCTGATGGCTTTATTCTGCTTGCTCTGCCGTGCGGTGCGATGTAAAGTAGCGCGGAATAGTCCCCGCATGTCTCCCTATTTTTCGGAAAATAAAGTCGGAGGTTGAGTTCTGATGTCAACTGAAACCGTTGATACCGTCAAACCGGATATTGCCTCTACTAATGAATATCCAGACATTGTCGGAGCCAAGCCGGATAATCCGTTGGCCGCTTCGTTTCGCCCGTACATTCCGGCTGGAACACAGATGCGCGAGTTGACGCCTCGCGCCATCATTGTCGGCACGCTGCTCGGACTCATCTTCGGCGCTTCGTCTCTTTATCTGGTGCTCAAAGTCGGATTGACCGTGAGCGCGTCAATCCCTGTCGCCGTCATCTCGATTACGCTCTTTCGCGTCTTTGCGAAACTGGGGATGAAGGATGCAACCATCCTTGAGAACAACATCGTGCAGACGGCTGGCTCTGCCGGAGAATCAATCGCGTTCGGCGTCGGCGTGACGATGCCAGCGATTATGATTCTCGGATTTGATTTGGAATTGACAAGAGTGATGCTGGTCTCCGTGCTCGGCGGGTTGATAGGCATCCTGATGATGATTCCGCTCCGCCGCGCGCTCATAGTGCAACAGCACGGCATTCTGAAATATCCAGAAGGCACGGCATGCGCGGAAGTTTTAAAAGCCGGAGCCTCGGACGAATCGCGCGCGGCGGCTTCGGATGAAGCGAAAGCTGAGATGGCTGCGGCTTCGGCGCGCTCTGGCGGCGCGGTCAACATCGGGGCCAAGACAATCTTTACGGGCTTCGGCATAGGCTTTCTTTATCAAGCCGCGCACAGAGCTTTTTATACTTGGAAGGAAGCGCCGGACAAAGTTTTTGGCGCGCCGTTTAATAAAGGCTCAGTCGGCATCGAAGTCAATCCTGCGCTTCTCGGAGTCGGCTACATCATCGGGCCGCGCATCTCTGCGATTATGTGCGCGGGCGGCGTGATGGCTTATCTGGTTTTGATTCCGACCATCGCATACTTTGCAGGAGGCGACACGACAGGAGCTATCCCGCCCGGAAGTGGCCCGGTGCGGAACATGAGTCCGAACGGGATTCGCGGCGCATATATTCTCTACATCGGAGCGGGGGCTGTGGCCGCAGGCGGCATCATCAGTCTCTTCCGCAGCCTTCCGACTATCTGGCACGGGCTCAAAGGCGGATTGCAGGATTTACGCGGCGGGCAGGCGGCGACTGCTTCTGCTCCGCGCACGGATCAAGACCTTTCGATGAAGTTTGTGCTGGCGGGCATCATCGCTCTCATCGGAATGATTATGGCTTTCCCGCAGTTAGGATTGCAGCATAACATTCTGACAGCATTTCTCGGCGCGTTGATGATTATCGCTTTCGGCTTCCTCTTCGTCACGGTCTCTTCGCGCCTGACAGGCGAAATCGGCTCATCTTCAAATCCAATCTCAGGCATGACTGTGGCAACGTTGCTGCTCACATGTCTAATCTTCCTGCTGCTCAACTGGACTGGCCCGCCGTATTACGTGACGGCTCTTTCCATCGGCGCGATTGTTTGTATCGCGGCCTCGAACGGCGGAACGACTTCGCAGGATTTGAAGACCGGATACCTTGTCGGCGCAACGCCGAAACATCAGCAGACGGCCATCCTTATCGGCGCGCTCGCATCCGCGCTCCTGCTTGGGCCAATCCTGATTCGTTTGAATGACACGGGTACAGTCTATGCTCCGCGTATTACTTTCGCTCCGGTCGAAGACGGCGTGCCTGCGATGGATGCTGGCGGCATAGTTTCGCTTCCAGCTTATAGCGAAGACATTAAGCCGACTGCGGCGGGCAACTATCGCGTGCTGACGCGCGACGCAAATGCTCCGGCGGTGAAGGGCTTAGATGAAGGCGAGTATCTGGTCAACGATGCAGGCAAGCCTATGTATAAGATCGAGCGCAATTTCGAGCCGACTTTGCGCGCGCCGCTCAACCAACTCGGCCCGCCCGAAAAACTTCACGGGCGACAGGGCGAGTTGGACAACAACGCTTATCGCAGTTGGCAGAAGACGGATGCGACAGGCGGGCGCGCGGGACGCTACTTGGTGGACGATCAGGGCGTGCCAAAATATTTGGTTGACCCGGCCATCAATGGTCAGAATAAAGTCAGACCGGACGGCACGACGGTTGAGAAGTTTGACGCGCCGAAGGCGACGCTCATGTCCTATATCATCAAGGGCATCCTGAACCGCGAGTTGCCGTGGAACTTGGTGCTCATCGGAGTGATGATTGCCATCATGCTCGAACTCGCGGGACTGCCGTCGCTGGCTTTTGCAGTCGGCGTCTATCTGCCGCTTTCGGCTTCGACTCCTATCTTAGTTGGCGGCCTGATACGCTGGGCTGTTGACCGACACCTGCGCAACAAGCACAAAGCCATGACGGAAGAAGAGCTTGTCGCAGAGGGCGATAAGAGTCCGGGCGTGTTGATGGCTTCAGGCTATATCGCTGGAGCCGCGCTCGCTGGAATCGTCTATGCCTTCATGGCCGGTTATTTCACAGACGCCTTTAACGCGACGAAGGAATGGATGCTCGAACACAATCCTTTCTTCGACGAAGCGCCGGTCATTAAACCTATGGCAGACATGCTCTCGCTCCTGCCGTTCATAGTGATAGTCGTACTTTTGTACGCTGTCGGGCGCGAGTGGATTCTGGCTGCGAAACGTCGGACAGACAGCTAGAAAACCTGATACAATACAAATCAGGGGACGGATAGGATTTATCCTTTCCTCCCCTGATTCTTTTTGCCTGAGGCGGCAACCGTTTCCGCCTTTGCGACCTTCTATAAGTGGTAGGGCGTGTCCCGTAATTGATGACTATCGGGCGCGCCTCGAATTTTGTCAGCCAGAGGATTTCCTAAAATGTTCAGACTCTCATCCACACGTTTCTCAACTTTGGCCTGCGCTCTTGCAGCCTCCCTGCTGCTCCTTGCGAGCGGCTCAGGCGTCAAGTCGCGCGGCCAGTCTCAAACTTCGGCGCGCACTCCAACTGAAACTGTCCGCGAGTTTTTCAAAGCTCTACATCAAAAGCGTTTCCGCGAAGCCTTGAGCATCAGCATCTACAAGCCTGCGATTGACGGCTTGAGCGCGAAAGAGTTTGAGGAACTTCGCCCGGAGTTTGAGGCGATGGCGACGGACGCGGACAAAGTTGAAATCACAGGCGAGCAGATTAGCGGCGAGAGCGCGACAGTCTTTGTCAAAGTGCCGGATGATAAAGGCGTCATGCAGCCCTCGAAGGTTGATTTGATGAAGGTCGGTGGCGCGTGGATTGTCGGCGAACCGCAGGGCGAAAAGGCTATCAGGGAAGCTGGCAAAGACTATTTCTTCAACGTGCGGGTACAGGTCAACGAGACGGACGCGCAGGACATGATGGTTCGTATCATCAAAGCGCAGATTGCTCACGGCTCGCAGAACGGCGGCCTCTACGCAGACATTCCGACACTCGTCAAAGAAGGCTTGCTCCCGGAAGACATCATGACAACTGCCTCAACCGGATACAAGTATCATTTGAAGTTAAGCGGCGATAAGAAAACTTACACAGCCGGAGCAGAGCCGGAGCAGTATGGCCGCACGGGTCGCGTCTCTTTCTATTTAGACCCGGCGGGACTTCAACGCAAAGACGTGGGCGGCAAACCCTTGACGCCTGACAAGAAGTAAAGAAGCATTTGACAAACAACTAGAGACAGCTTGTCTCTCATCGAAGCGAGCAGACCGAACGGCGAAAGATTCTCCCAATGAAATATTCAAACATCTCTTCTTCCTTTTCTCTCACCACAGCCGCGCGTGTTCTGTCTCTGCTGTGCCTGCTCATCACGCTCTCGCTGCTGCCGACATCTTCCGCCAGCGCGCAGACCGAGCCTCCCACAATCGACGTGCAGGATATGACAACGACGACCACGACAAACGCCATCGCGCGCGCGACGCAGCAAGCCGTCAAAGCTCAATCAATCGTGCGTGGCCGCGCCGTCTATGATGACACAGACCGCCCCGTGCGCCGTGCGCGCGTGATGCTGCTTGAATCGAGCGGCGGTCGCTCGCCTGAGCGTTCTGCGATGACAAACGCCTACGGCGAGTTTCAGGTGAAGGACGTACCCGCAGGCAGTTACTTCGTGATGGTAGATGCTCCCGGAATTATTACGCCCATCAGTTTCATTGACATAGAGGAAGCAGAACGCGAGAAGATTAATTTTGACGAGATTAGAAAAAATTTCACAGAGATAACTGTGGACGGGACGAACAACCAGACGATTAAAGTGCGCGCGCGCAGGGGCGGCGCAATCAACGGCAAAGTGACATACGCGGACGGCGACCCGGCCATCAATGTCCGCGTCAACGTCATACGCAAGAAGGATGGACGCGAGTCGCGCATTATCACCAACATCAACCCGTCAACTTTTTTCGGGATTCAGACGGATGATCGTGGCATGTATCGCATGGCGGGCTTGCCGCCCGGCGAATACACCATCAGCGTCGTAGAGACTGTTGACCACACGGACGGGCGCGGCGGGCGCGAAGAATACTGGGGCAACATGAATTGGTTCGGGGCCAATTCCCTGCTCGTCACATATTATCCGAGCACCACGAATCCGGGCGAGGCGGCGACGGTACAGGTTGACGCAGGACAGGAACAGAACGAAGTCAACATCTCTCTGGTCGAGCGCGCCCTGCACAAAATCTCCGGCACTCTCGTCGCGCGCCGTGATAACAAGCCTCTTCCGTCCGTGCGCATCAGTATCAAAAGTAAGACCGACAGGAACAGCTCTAACCTCGGAGGCTATATGGCTCTGGGTAACAGCCAGACGACGGACGAACAGGGCCGCTTCAGCTTCAATGAAATACCTGACGGCGCATACACGCTCACTGTTGAGCCGACGCAAATAGGTGAAGACCCAAGAGAGTCGGAAGAAGGTGAAGAGGAAGATGAGCCGGCGACGCCGCCGCAGCCTGTTGAACCGAAGCGCAAGTTTCCGCGCAAGCAACAGGACGTGACCATCAACGGCAACGATGTGGCAGATTTGATAGTCTCCATGACAGAGGGCGCGAGCATCTCAGGCATCGTCACGTTTGAAGGCGGCAGAAATTCGCAGGCAAGCTTTTATGTCACGCTGGAGGACACGAACGGCACAGAGAATTCAGGCGGGCGGCAGTATCTACAGGAAGATGGAAGATTCACTCTGGACGGATTGCCTGCGGGAGCATTTTATCCTGACATCTTCGTCGGAGACGAACCCGGCGAAAAATATTATGTGAAGTCTATGACGGCAGGCGGCGCGGATTTGATGCGCGACCCGCTCGTCGTCGGCGACGGCGCAGTCATCAGAGATGTGCGTATCCTTGTCTCGCAGGATGGAGCGACACTCGCGGGCCGCATCCTCACGCAGGACAATACGCCCGTCACAGGAGCAAGGCTCGTGCTCATCCCTGCGGATCAAACGAAGTGGCGCGCGCGCCGCTCTTATCTCTTCGGAGCTTCGGCAAGCAACGGTGAATACAGCATCAGCGGCGCGCCCGGTGAGTATCTCATCATTTTCATGCGCGCAGGAGACCAGCCGTTAGCCATCAACGAAAACTGGATTAGAGAACGCGCCGCAGACGCACAGCGCGTCATGCTCCAACCGAAACAGCGCAAGGCTTTGAATTTGATTGCGCCAATTCAATAAGACAGTTCACCGCAGAGACGCAGAGAGATAAGAAAGAACAGGTAAGAAAAGCATTCCATCCATCTTCCCTTTTTCCTTTCTCAGCGTCTCCGCGTCTCTGCGGTAAAGTTTTTCTTCATCTGCGGGCAAAAACCGTTATAATCAAATTCGCCCCACCCTTACTTTTACACTCTCCCAATGTCTCCGCGATTGATAGATGCTTGAGGAAGGCCAGCGTATATTCTTGCGATGCCGGAAGTGATGCGACATCTCGCAGCCCGCCTGCGCCGCTTTGTGGGCAATCGCCGCAGCGCGACGCGCTACGAAGTCCGCCTCGTCGCCCGCGTCTCTTTAAAAGAGCGCAAGGGGAGCGCGAACGGAGCAACAGCGCGACGCACCGCTCTGCTCGAAGGCTACACGCGCGATGTAAGCGAGACGGGGCTCGGCCTCTCTATGCCGGCGATTCGCATAGGCGAGCATTATCTGACGGGCGAAGGCAGCATCCTGCTGATAGAGCTTGATTTGCCCGACCAACAAACTGTGAGTATGCAGGCGGTCGCCGTGCGTTACGAGCGCGTGGAAGAGGACGAAACAAGATTTGGCTACCTCATCGGCGTGCAAATCACAGAGATGAGCGAAGAGCATCGCGCGCGTCTGCTGGCATATTTGAAAGGCTGCAAGGCATAAGGCGGCAGTTGAGCGAGTTTTTTCGCTTGACATGATTGCTGGCAATCGCTTAGTATGCGCCGTCGTTTGAGGCTGAGATTTTCCTCTAACCCGCCCACGTGGTTAGATTTGCAAGCGTTACAGTAATGAGCTTCAGTTGTTCCCCGTTGAGTCTGTGTCAGAGATGTTGAGTGCGCGAGTTTTGCGCCCTCTGCATGTCGCACAGGCTTTTTCTTGTATTGTGTAGTTTCCGTGCGGTGCCCCATCACAAGCGCCATCCGGCTCACAAGCATTAACCATAAGCGGTGCGGAAAGCCTTCAAAAAGCTTTTCGTTCCACTGTTTTACCGAATCGTTAGGAGGATTCGTTTGTTATGTCTAGAATAACCGGCAAGGTCAAGTGGTTCAACAATTCGAAGGGTTATGGCTTCATTGAGCAGCCCGGCTCTTCGGACATCTTCGTTCACTACAGCGCCATTCAGGGCGACGGCTTCAAGACTCTCGAAGAGGGTCAGGAGGTTGAATTCGAAGTCACGCAAGGCCCCAAAGGCCCGCAGGCAGAGAAAGTGATCAAGATGTAAGGCACTCCCCGGCTTTTCTCACAAAGCAAAGCCACTGGCCGCTTCCGGTCTTGAATCGGAAGGCGTTAAAAGGAACAAAGGCGATTTCTTCAACCGAGAAATCGCCTTTCTTCTTTTTAAGCTCCCACAACTTTCCGCCTGCGCTTATCGCGCGTATCCGCCAGCGCAAACGCGAAGCCGAAGATGAAGGCAGCCGGAAAAGTTATCAACAGAGCCTTTTTCCAGAGAAGATATTTCTCATAATCTTCTAGGGTGCGTGGCCGGCCCTGCTTGCCTCTATAGCCGTTTTCGGTCTGACGGAGTGGCGCGTCTGGAAAGTTATAGACGCCGTAGATGCCTGTGGCGACAGCCGACAGAACCGCCGCGAGGGTCAGCACAAGCAACAGGCGCGCGATTGGCCCACGCGGCCCGCGCCTCTTTGCCTCTTCCTGCTCAAGCTCAATACGCTTTCTGGCATCGCTGCTCATGCGCTCATACATGGCGTGCGCTTCTGCAAAAACGCCGCGCTCTGATGCCTGGCCCAATCGTGTCTGCTCGCTTTCCTCTTCAGCCTTTTTCATAAAATGATTTTCTGCTGCTTTAAAAACTTTCCATCATGGAGCAGGCGGCGCGGCTTGATAATAGATGCCCGCGCCCGGCCCAAGCGGCAAGCCCAATAGATACCAGACAATCAAGAGCAGCGTCCAGAGAATAAAGAAGGTCACGGAATACGGCAGCATCGTCGCCATCACAGTCCCTATGCCAGCCTTCTTATCGTATCTCTGCGCGAAGGCGACGACGAGCGGAAAGTATGACATCAAAGGCGTGATGATATTGGCGACAGAATCTCCGATGCGATAACCCGCTTGCGTTAGCTCTGGCGAGTAACCCAAAAGCATAAACATCGGCACAAAGACCGGAGCCATCACAGCCCACTTCGCAGACGCGCTCCCTAAGACTAAATCGAGCAAGACTGTGATGATAATAAAGCTGATGATAAGCGGGATGCCACCGATGCCTGAGGCGCGCAAGAGTTCCGCTCCTTTGACGGCTGTGATGACGCCCAGATGCGTCCAGTTGAAGAAGGCCACGAACTGCGCCGCGAAGAATGCGAGGACAAGATAGAGCGACATCGTCGCCATAGCTTTTTCCATAGCCTTCATCACATCGCTATCGTTTCTAATAGTCCGCGCGCCGATGCCATAAGCGAGGCCGATGAGCACGCCGCCGAAGAAGATGATTGCCACGATGCCTGATAGAAACGGCGACTGCAAGACTCCGCCCGTTTTCGGATCGCGCAGAAAACCGCTCGCAGGCACAAGCCCCCACAGGATGATTCCGATAAGCACGAGCGCAGTCACGAGCGCGCACCACAGCCCGCGTTTTTCCGCCGCGCTCAACTGCTTCAACTCCTCAGGCTTCTCGTCTCCCGTGTATTCGCCAAAGCGCGGGATAACAAGTTTCTCTGTGATGTATGTTCCGGCCAGCGCAATCATCACCGCCGAAGTCGCCATAAAATAATAGTTCGCCGCGGGCGTCACGACATAAGCTTTATCGAGTATGCGCGCGGCCTCCTGCGTCAAGCCTGCGAGCAAAGGGTCTGTCGGGCCGAGAAGAAGATTTGCGCTGAATCCGCCGGAGACGCCTGCGAAGGCCGCCGCGAGTCCGGCCAACGGATGACGCCCCACCGCCAGAAAAATCATCGCGCCCAGAGGAATGACCAGCACATAGCCAACGTCCGATGCCATGTGCGACATCACGCCCGCGAAGACAACTACGAAGGTCAGCAGCTTGCGCGGAGCGGAAAGCACTACGGCTCGCAAGACTGCGGAGATAAGCCCGCTGCCTTCTGCCACAGCGATGCCGAGCATAGCCACCAGCACAGTTCCCAATGGAGCAAAGCCGGTAAAGTTTGTGACCAGCGAAGTCAGTATCCTGTGCAAGCCAGCGACTGTCAGCAAGCTCTCTGCCTTCACGACCTCTTTTGTTCCCGGATGTATGACAGACACGCCCATGCCCGCCGTGATGGCCGAGAGGATAACGACAAAGAGGGCCAGAATGACAAAGAGCGTCGCCGGATGCGGCAGAATATTTCCGGCCTTTTCGATGATAGAGAGAAAGCGATTCAGGAAGGAATCTTTGGCTCGAAGTTCCGCCTCTGTCTTTGGTTTAGTAGTCTCCACGTCTTTCGGCTCCTTATGCGCGGCAGATTCGTAAAAACATTTTCTTTTCACTTTTGCCGCCGGAGAGAATTTGCGGCTTTGCTGTGTGATGAATAATAACTATATCGCGCGCGCGCGCCTAGCCCTCTTCGCTAAAGTTTTACATTCCGACTCGTCCCAGAGGCTTTGCAACTAACTACCCTCTTTCGCGTATAATCAAGACCGTCCCGCTCTATTCGAAATGTATCGCTCTAAAAGTTTGGGAGAATAATCTATGAAAGACATGGCAGATGTCGCTCTGAATGTCGCACGGCAGCGCGGCGCATCCTATGCAGACATACGCATCAGCCGCACGATGAACCAGTTTGTCAACACGCGCGAGAAGATTGTGCAGAACGTGACGAACACAGAGACGTTCGGCTTCGGCGTGCGCGTGCTCGTTGAAGGCGCGTGGGGATTCTCTGCTTCGAGCAAGCTGGAGAAGGCTGAGATTGAAAAAGTCACTGAGCGCGCAGTCTCTATCGCCAAAGCCAACAAGGTGATTCAAAGCCGCCGCGTAGAGCTTGTGCCGGTCGAGAAATACCCTGACGCGAAATATTCCACGCCCGTCAAGCAAGACCCTTTCACAGTCTCGCTCTCTGAAAAAGCGGACTATCTCTTAAAGGTCAACGCCGAAGCGATGAAGATAAAAGGCCCCGGCCCGATGTTCGTCAATAGCGGCATGTTCTTTACGAAGGAAGAAAAGTATTTCGCCTCGACCGAAGGCTCTTATATCACGCAGACCTTGATTCGCTCGTGGCCCAATTTCAACATCACTTCTGTCAATCCAATCACAGGCACTTTCGAGCAGCGCAGCAATCTTGGCTCGCCCATCGGCAAAGGCTACGAAGTTGTGGCCGAGTACGATTTGATTAACGAAGCACCGCGCGCAGCCGAAGAGGCCGTCAAGAAACACACAGCCAAATCCGTCGAGCCGGGACGCAAAGACCTTGTGCTTCATCCGACTCACTTATGGCTCACGATTCATGAATCTATCGGACATCCGACGGAGCTTGACCGCGTGCTTGGTTACGAAGCCAATTTTGCAGGGACTTCTTTCGCCACGCGCGACAAGCTCGGCAATTTTCAGTACGGCTCAAAGATTGTCCACGTCAAAGGCGACAAGACGCAGATGAACGGCCTTGCGACAGCCGGTTGGGATGATGACGGCGTGAAGACAACCGAGTGGGACATCATCAAGGATGGCGTGCTTGTCAGCTATCAGACCGTGCGCGACAACGCAGCCGTCATCGGCCTCAAGCGTTCGCACGGCGCGGCTTACGCGGATAGCTGGGGCAGCGTCGCTTTCCAGAGAATGCCGAACGTGAGTTTGCAGCCCGCGCCCGGAAATAAAAATATCAGCGCGGATGATTTGATTGCGGATGTGAAGGATGGAATCTATATCGAAGGCGACGGCTCTTTCTCGATTGACCAGCAGCGTTATAACTTTCAGTTTGGCGGGCAGGTTTTTTGGGAAATTAAAAACGGCAAGAAGGTCGGACTCTTGCGCGATGTGGCTTATCAATCGCGTACGCCGGATTTCTGGAACGCCTGCGACGGCGTAGGCTCGAAAGAGCATTACGGGCTTGGCGGTTCATACTTTGACGGCAAGGGCGAGCCGGGACAGATTAACGCAGTCTCGCACGGCTGCCCGCCCGCGCGCTTTCGCCAGATTAATGTCATCAATACGGGGAGGAAGATCAAATGACAATGCTTTCACGCAGCGAGGCCGAAGCCCTCCTTAAAAAAGTTCTCTCCTTCTCAAAGGCAGACGAGTTGGCTGCGACCTTGAACGGCGGGCGCACGGCGAACACGCGCTTCGGCGTCAACTCCGCCAACACGAACGGCGACACGGACAACTTAACGCTCGCGGTCAACGCGCATTTCGGCCAGCGCGGCGGCGTGGCGACGACCAACACGCTCGACGACGCAGGGCTGGAAAGAGTCGTGCGCGCGGCGGAAGAGATTGCGAAGCTCAGACCCGAAGACCCTGAGCAGATGCCTTTTCTCGAAAAGCAAACTTACCAGGAGATCAAAGACGGCTTTGATGAAGCGACCTATAATGCGGATGCGAAGATGCGCGCCGACGGCATCTCTAAAACGATAGAGCCTGCGAAGGCCAAAGGGCTTATCGCGGCAGGCATCTTTGATAATCAGGGCGGCTTTACCGCGCAGGCCAACACGCGCGGCAACTTCGGCTACAGCATTGGCTCGCAGGCTTCTTACACAACGACTGTGCGGACTGCTGACGGACAGGGCTCCGGTTGGGCCTCTGCTATGTCGCATCGCCTGCGCGACATAGATGCCGGCGCAGTCGGCGCGCGTGCGATTGAGAAGGCTGAGAAATCGCAGAACCCTGTCGCTATCGAGCCGGGAAAATACACAGTCATTCTTGAACCGAATGCTGTCGGCGATTTAGTCTCCAACATGATGTTCTTCTTCGGCGCGCGGCAGGCGGACGAGGGCCGCTCGTTTCTCTCCAAAAGGGCTGACCCGAAAGTTCCCGGCTCGAAGGGCGGAAACATGTTGGGCGAAAAGCTGTTTGGCGAAGAAATCAATGTCTATACAGACCCGAATTATCCGGGCGCGCCGGGCGATCCTTTCGACGGAGCAGGATTGCCTTCGCGTCGTATGGACTTTATCAAAAACGGCGTCGTCACAAACTTGAACTACTCGCGCTTCTGGGCCAAGAAACAGGGCAAAGAGCCGACGCCGTTTCCGACCAATCTCATCATCATGGAAGGCGGCAAATCTTCCATTGACGATATGATTGCCTCTACAGAGCGCGGCATACTCGTCACGCGCCTCTGGTACATACGACTCGTTGACCCGCAGAGCGTGCTCTACACCGGCCTGACGCGCGATGGCACGTTTCTCATCGAAAAGGGGCGCATCAAATCCGCGATTAAGAATTTCCGCTTTAACGAGACGCCCGTCAAGATGCTCAATAACGTCGAGGCCATGTCGCCGCTCCAACGCATCACAGGCTCGGAGCGCGTCGGCGACGGCTTCCCAGTGCTCGCGCCCGCCATCAAAGTGCGCGAGTTTGAATTCACCAGCCTCTCCGATGCGATTTGAGGAGAGCTAAGAAGTAACCGGAAAGACAGTTTCCCGCAAAGGCGCAAAGAGAAGACAGGTTGCTTTTCTTTGCGCCTTTGCGCCTTTGCGGGAGATTCTTTCGTTTGGGTTTGTTAGCAGCGCGGGTCAACCATCCTGTAAAAAATATCATCCTTCAAAGAGAAGGAGTCTCCACTCATGAATAAACCGGCCTCACAATGTTATCAGTTCGGTGACTTCTGCGTTGACGGCTTGCGACGCATGCTCTTGTGCGAAGGCGCTCAGATTCCCTTATCTCCAAAAGCTTTCGAGACCCTGCTCCTGCTTGTGCAGAACAGCGGCAGGGTTGTCACCAAGAAAGAACTGATAGAACGCATCTGGCCTGACAGCTTTGTCGAGGAAAATAATCTTTCGCAGTGCATTTTCAGATTGAGAAAGGCTCTCGGAGAGGAAAAGCATGAGCACCGCTTCATCGTCACAGTTCCGGGAAGCGGCTATCGCTTCGTTGCTCTCGTGCAGGAGTCCACGGCAGCCGAGTCGCAAAGGCGACCAAGCAACGGGATAAGTTCAAACGGTCATAAAATACCGACCACCTCAATCGGCGTGCTTCCTTTTAAACCAATCTCGACACATGAAGAAAACACTGCTTGTCTCGGAATAGGTCTCGCTGATTCAATCATCATGCGACTGAGCAACGTCAAAGATATTTCGGTCAGGCCGACGACTTCCATCCTCAGATATAACGGCTCCGAGCAAGACCCTCTGGTCATGGGGCGCGAATTGAATGTCGAGTTGGTGCTCGACGGCGTCTATCAGAGGGACGGCAATCAGGTTCGTGTGACGGTTCATCTCATTAGAATTGAGGATGGCGCGACGCTCTGGTCTGCCAAGTTTGATGAAAACTTTTCCAACCTCTTTGTGGTCCAGGATTCTATCGCGGAACGTGTGGCAAGGGTCTGCGCGCTCAAGCTGAGTTTGGAAGAGCGCAGGCAGTTGCGCCGCAGCTATATCAATCATGCAGAGACCTTTCAGCATTACGTCAGGCGGCGGTACTTCTGGAACAAGCGGACTGCCGAAGGCTTAAAGAAAGCCATAGAGTTTGCCCAACAGGTGCTTGCCATAGACCACACTTATGCTGCGGCTCACCTGGTTCTGGCAGAATCGTGCTGCGTGCTCGCAGGATTCGGCGGCCCTCCGCTCGATAATTTTCCGCAGGCCAGAGTCGCCGCGCTCAGGGTTCTGGAGATTGATGAGAGTCTCGCGGCGGAAGCCAGAACATTGCTAGGGTTTGTCTCCTATCGCTTTGACTGGGATTGGATGAGCGCGGAAGAGAATTTCAAGCGCGCCATTGAGCTTAATCAAAATTACCCCGGCGTCCATCATTGGTATGGCGAATATCTGGCCGTCATGGGCCGCTTCGATGAATCCTTTGCAGCGTTTCAGAAAGCTCTTGAGTTAGACCCGCTCTCATTGCCTATCAATGCAGATTTAGCTCTCTCTTTTATCTTTGCACGCCGCTATGATGAAGCAGAGGAACAGCTTCTTAAAACGCTTGAACTGGATCACAACTTCGCGCGCGCACACATCTTTTCCGGCATGGTCAAAATGCAAAAAGGGAAACCTGACGAAGCCGTCGCAGTTCTGCAAAGAGCTGTGGAATTATCAGAGGCCAATCCGATTGCGCTTTCGATGCTTGGACAAGCTTATGCGCTGATGGGAAAGATTGACGAAGCGCGGCAGTTATTAAATAACCTGCTCAAGCTCTCTGAAAAACGTTATGTCTCGGCCTATAACATCGCGACGATTTATCTGGCCTTACAGGAGAAAGAGGCCGCTTTCAACTGGCTTCACAAAGCACTCATCGAAAAAGATGTCTGGCTTGTCTGGCTCAAAGCCGACCCCGCCTTCGCTCACATACGCGCGGACGAAAATTACCTCAAACTGCTGGTCGAAATAAATCTCGTGACAGGAAAGCACTATAACTAATTGCGATTGAGTGTGACCTGATACGCCCTCGCTGACGGTCGGGCTACTGCCCCGTAGTTACCATTAAGGGACAGTAGCCCGACCGTCAGCGAGGGCGCAAGGCAAGTTTCAAATCTCAAATCTCAAATCCGATTGTCCTCTGTGGTTAATCCATTAAAATGGAAACTGCTTTAAGAAATATTCAAAAGAATTAATAACCCACTAAAGACTTAAATTTCCTTTTCGCGGCACACTCCCCGTCAACAGCTTTCCACATCTCGAACGGGAAAGTCTGTTTGTCTCTCCATTAACGTTACGCTCACTTGGAAAGGAAGAAATGAGATGAAAAAATTCAAGCTTTTTCTCGCGTTTGCACTGTTGCTTATGGCCCTGTTGCCCACCGTCTCTTTGACTACAGGCGCGAACGCCAGAGATTGTTCCGGCGATACCTGCGGCTGCAACCTGTATTTACAGAGTTGTCTGGAAACCTGTACGACGCAATCCTGTCGGGGGCAGTGTCGCCGCGAGGCGATTGATTGCTCGATAGAGTGTTGCTCTTTCTAAAGGAGTTTCGAGGGGGCGAGTTGCACGGGGCGGCTCAAGCAAGCTGCTCCGTGCAGTTCGCAAATTATTTTTTCGGCGTTCAGTTCAGGATGAGAAACTTCAAGATGAAAACCAGATTCGATGTCATTACAATTTTTCTGATGGGCGCAGTCGTCGGAGCGGCGTTGGTGCTCATTTCTCCTTATCTAATTCTTTCACTTCAAGGCGCTGCTTCCAGACCGCTCAAAAACAGTTCGGGCGCAAAGCCCGGCGCAGAGCCCGCGCATCAACGCGGCGATGCGAATGCGATTGTGACTTTAGAAGAGTTTGGAGATTTCGAGTGTCCGCCCTGCGCGCGCCTCCACACGGAAATCAAAAAAGTGGAAGCCGAGTACGGCACACGCGTGCGCGTCGTGTTCCGACATTTGCCGCTCGCTATGCATAAGCGCGCAGAGGATGCGGCGCGTGCTTCGGAAGCAGCCGCGCTACAGGGCCGCTTCTGGGAGATGCATGACCGTCTTTACGAATCGCAGGAAGAGTGGATTGAGGCTTGCGATGTGCGGCAGATGTTTGCGCGTTACGCGCGCGACCTTGGGCTTGATGTTGAGAGATTTGCAAAAGATATGGATGCAGAATCTGTGAACGAGCGCATACGCCTGGACCAAGAGCGCGCTGAATCCATTGACCTCGCTGCGACTCCGACTATCTTTGTCAACGGCAAGCAAGTGTCACCGGCTTCGTTGCGCGAAGGGATTGAGGCGGCGTTGAAAAACGCAGACGGAAAATAACCTAACGTGAGGCGCGAGATAAGCAACCCCTTCCCGCTTCTTTCGAGATTAGCGGCTGTTGCCGCTCATGCTGTGCGGAAAGCCTCTGGCTTTTCGTCCCGCTCTTGAATTTAATAGCAAGGCTGCGCCTTGCTGTGCGAGGCAGAGCCTCATAGATAAAAAAGCAGATGAACGGAAAGTCAGAGACTTTCCGCACAGCACGGGCGGCACAGCCGCCTTGACTTTCCGCACAGCAGGAGAAGCCAAGCCACATTCCTAGATTCTCGAACTGACGTTATTGCAAGCTTCCATGCTTTTCTGTGGCCGATGTGGCTGCGAGCGCGGCCATGCTCACGGGTTGCGCTCAGGTTATGCTTTTATTCTTTTCGACATGCGACGCGCGAAAGTTGTTACACGGTGAAACATAAATTTTCTTCCTCTGAACCACTGTAATACATGTCCTTTCGGACAATCTCCGAGAACTTCAATAAATCAAACTTAAATCTCTTTGCACGCAAGGCGGCACGGCAGTTGCTCTAAAGGTGCTGTCTTCTGGCCCAGAAGAGCGGCGGCGGAGTTATCGCAGTCTAGCTTTTAATTTGTCTCTCGTTATTGTCGAATCACCTTCTTCAACTGAATAGGTATCTTCCAGCTTTGCGAGAAGACTGTTCTCGACACCGATAAAAACTAATAGAGGTAAAACAGAATGATTAAGTTTACGAGCAGGGGTCGCATCCTCCATCCGGGATTTGCATTCTTATTAAATGCATTCAAAGGCATACTGGTTTTAGCAATGACCTTCACCATCGCTCAGGCCGCGCCGGGCGCGCTTGACCCGACCTTCGGCACGGGCGGCAAAGTCGTGACGCCGGATTTTCGGCCAGACCCTTCGGCCAGCTCCAGCGCAAGCGCGATGTTGATTCAACCCGACGGTAAAATCATTGTCACTGGAACGACCAGCGAGTTGGCTGGAACTTTTTATCGCAGCTATCTGATACTGGCTCGCTATAACACGAACGGCAGTTTGGACCAGACATTCGGCACGGGCGGCAAAGTCGTGACAGACCTCGCAGGCACGCAGGTCGAAGTCTATGCCATCGCTTTGCAGCCTGACGGAAAAATTCTTGTGGGCGGAACTTCGCCAATCTGGTTTGAGATTGGAGTTAATAATGGATTCAATTTTGTGATTGTCCGTTTTAACTCAAACGGCAGCGTTGATACGTCTTTCGATTCGGACGGACTCGTGGTGACGGATTTTAGCGGCGGCACGACAAACGACGATCAGATTAATTCGCTCGCCGTTCAAGCCGACGGCAAGATTGTCGCAGCAGGCCACGCGCGCGCAGGCTCGACTGTTGATTTCGCCGTTGCGCGCTATAACACAAACGGCTCGCCCGACACCTCCTTTGATACGGACGGCAAGCGCACGACACAGGTCAGCACAAACGATGACTCTATCAAGTCTGTGCGCGTGCAACCGGATGGAAAGATTGTCGCCATCGGCTACGGCGTAGCTCCTTTCAATTCGGATTTTGATTTCGCAGCCGTGCGCTACAACACAGACGGCTCGCTCGACGCAAACTTTGGCGCGGGCGGCATGGCGCTCACAGGTTTCAGCACAGGTGAAGACGAGTTCGCGCTCGCAGGCTTGTTGCAACCGGACGGCAAGATTGTCGCGGGCGGTTACGCGCGCACACCCGGCGGCGTGTCTTCCAACTTTGCCTTAGTGCGATGGAACTCGGACGGGTCGCTCGACACAAACTTTGGAACTGGTGGCCGCGCGCTGGCAGATTTCTTTGAACGCGCAGACAGAGCTCTTGCGCTCGCCTTGCAGCCGAACGGCAAGATTGTCGCCGCTGGTTATGCGACCGTTCCGGCTTCGCCTGCTTCGCACACGGATTTTGCGGTCGCGCGTTTTACGCCGACAGGTCTGCTTGATTCTTCCTTCGGCACAAACGGCAAGACGACGACCAACTTTGGCGGCGGTCTTGAGACGGATCATGCCCGCGCCGTTGTCGTGCAGGCGGATGGCAAGATTGTCGCCGCAGGATTCGGCGGGACTCAACCAAACACAAGCTCGCGTCTGGCTCTGGCTCGCTTCATCGGTGATGCTCCGAACAGCCTGAGCAAGCTTTTTGATTTCGACGGCGACGGTCAATCAGACATCGGCGTCTTTCGTCCCACAGACGGCAGATGGTATCTGAGTCGCTCGGCGCAAGGTTTTTCTGCCACTGCCTTTGGTCTTTCAAATGACAGAATTGTTCCAGCGGATTATGACGGCGATGGCAAAACCGACATCGCAGTCTTCCGCAATGGCGCGTGGTATATCTTGTACACGCTTGGCAATCAAGTGGGCGCACGACAGTTTGGCGCGAGCGGCGATGTGCCTGTGCCTGCCGATTACGATGGCGACGGACGAGCGGACTTTGCTGTCTATCGCGCATCGGAAGGCGCGTGGTATCGCTTGAACAGCAGCGACAATTCTTTCACAGCGGTCTCATTCGGCCTTGCGGAAGACAGGCCGACGGTCGGCGATTTCGATGGCGACGGCAAAGCCGACATCGCAGTCTTTCGTCCTTCGACTGCTTCATGGTATCGCTTGAACAGCTCTGACAATTCGTTTACATCTGTGGCGTTTGGTCTGTCGAATGACATTCCAGTCGCCGCAGATTATGACGGCGACGGCAAGGCTGATGTAGCTGTCTTCCGCCCGACGGACGGCGGGTGGTATCGCTTGAACAGCTCTGACAATGCTTTTGTGTCTGTGATGTTCGGGACGACGGGCGATGTGCCGGTCGCTGCGGATTACGATGGCGATGGCAAGACGGACATAGCGGTCTTCCGCGCGGGCGAATGGTACGCCTTGAGAAGCACTGCTGGCTTTATGGGCATCCAGTTCGGACTCGCAAACGATGTCCCTGTAACATCAATCCAGCAGCCTTAAAAGCGTGAAGGCGGAAACTCAAAGAAAAGTTTTGAGTTTCCGCCTTTTCAAATTTGAGCATGAATTATAGCCATTTGCCATCGAGTGTCATCAGAAACGCCCTCCCTGACGGTCGGGCTACTGCCCCGTGCGCGACAATAGAGGGGCAGTAGCCCGACCGTCAGGGAGGGCGCACTTAATTGCAAACGGCAATATCGAACGGACACGGGAGAAAATCTATGATGCGCCGCGCATGGAAACTAAGTCTGGTTACAATCTTAACCACAGCTTTATTCGTGACCATCCTGGGCAGCAAGGGTTTGATGAAGGAGGGCGCGGCTCCGGCAGTTAAGCCCTCCTCGCCGATTGCAGCCGCGCCCGCAGTTCGATTTTGTCTCCCGAACCAGATAACGATTCCCGTCGCCGGAGTCCTCGGCACAGCCACGCCTTATCCATCAACCATCAGCGTCGGCGGGATGGTTGGAACCGTCAGCAGCGTCTCCGTGACGCTCAATAACCTGCAACACTTCTGGGCCAGTGATATTGACATCCTGCTCGTCAGTCCTGATGGACGAAAGTTTGTCATGATGTCGGATGTTGGCGGCGATACTGGCTTTGATAGTCCGGCAACGATTACGCTCAGCGATGCAGCGACTGCGAGTTTGCCTGACGCGAACAACGTGGCAATTCCGACAGGGACTTATAAGCCTACAAACTTTGGCAGCGATGATGAGTTCCCGACGCCCGCTCCGCCTGCTCCGTATAACGACGCCGCGCCCGCCGGAACAGCGACTTTCGCGTCCGTCTTCAACGGCGCAAACCCGAACGGCGATTGGAAATTGTATGTGCGCGACGATTCATCAGGCGCGGGCGGCAACATCGCCGGCGGTTGGTGCTTGGACATCACGACCAGCGCGCCTCTGCCCGGTCAATTAGAATTTAATCTGCCCGGCTTTAATCAGTATGCAAACACCACAGCGAGCGTCACAGTTCGTCGTGTGAACGGCAATCAGGGAGCAGTGACGGTTGATTATGCGACTGCGAACGGAACTGCGACGGGCGGCGCGACATGCGGCGCAGGAGTTGATTACATCAACACAAGCGGCACGCTCTCTTTCGCGGACGGCGAGTCGAGCAAAGATTTTACAGTTCAATTATGCGCAGACAGTGGGCCAGAAACTGACGAGACGATTGCTTTAACTTTATCCAATCCGACGGGCGGCGCGAGCATCGGCGCACAGGGCGAGTCGGATTTAATCATTATCCCGACATTGAGCGCGCCAGCCACGCAGTTTTGCAATCCTGCTCCGGTGCGTATCGCAGCCTTTAGCGATGCCGGAGTCTCTTCGCCATACCCGTCGAACATTAATGTCAACGGCCTGAGCGGTGTGGTCACGAATGTCAAGATAACGCTCAACAACTTGCAGCACAGTTTCGGCAACGACATAGACATCCTGCTCGTTAGCCCGACCGGACAAAAGTTTGTTGTGGTGTCTGATATAAGCGGCTCGCAAGGGTTTACTATCGCGCGCACAATCACGCTGACGGACTTTGCGGCGACGAATCTTCCGACCACATCCGTGCCTGTTGCTCCCGGCGCATACAAGCCTACAAACTTAAATACAGGCGATTTCTTTCCGGCTCCTGCGCCGGGGACGCCTTACCAAATTCCAGAGCCTGCTGGCTCTGCCACTTTCGCTTCGACCTTCAACGGCTTTGACCCGAACGGCACATGGAGTCTCTATATTTATGACGATGCGGGCGGCGGCTCTGGCGACCTCAACGGCGGCTGGTGCTTGGACATCACTACGACCAACCCGCAGGCTGCGGGTCAGTTACAGTTCGGGACGAGCAACTATTCTATCAACGAAGGCGAGACTGTGAATGTCACTGTCGCGCGCAGCGGAGGAAGCCTCGGCGCGGTGACGGTTAACTATGCGACCTCGAACGGCTCGGCTGCGGGCGGCACGGCGTGCGGCGCGGCTGGCGTTGACTTTATTAATCAGAGCGGAACATTGAGTTTCCCTGATGGAGTTGCAAGCCAGACGATTCCGATACAGATGTGTCTGGATGCGGAAAACGAGGCGAACGAAAACTTTAATCTGACACTTTCAAATCCGACGGGCGGCGCAACCATCGGGACGAACGGCGCGGCGAGCGTCAGCATAAGACAGGTTGACCAATCAATCCTGCGTCTCTATGGCTCAAACAATTACGCCCGCGAAGGAACTGTTCAGAGCATCGTGCTGACGCGCAACTTTAATCAAATCGGTTCGGTGACGATTGATTACCAGACCTCGAACGGCGCGGCGACGGGCGGCGCGGCTTGCACGCCGGGAGTTGATTACATCAACACGAGCGGCACGCTGACTTTCCTTCCCGGCGAAGTCATGCGCTCATTCAACATCACGACATGCAATGATTCAATCTCTGAACCTGTCGAATCTCTGAATATCACACTCTCAAACGCTGTCGGCGCGCAGATTAGTGTGCCGTCAAGCGGAGTCTTGTTTATCTTCGAGTCCGATTGGAAAAAGCAAGCCTCTTTTCCGACGGGGCAAACCCTCTCCGATGTTCACATGATTTCGTCTCTGGAAGGTTGGGCGGTTGGCAGCTTTGGCGTGATTGTGCACACGACGGATGGCGGCATCACCTGGGAACGTCAGCAGAGCGGCACATATGAGCAACTCAACGCAGTCCATTTCGAGGACGCGCTGAACGGCTGGGCGCACGGCAACATAGCTCTTTACACAAACGACGGCGGGCGCACATGGAAGCAGGCGCATAACACTCTGCCCGGCGTCGGCACTGTCTATCAAATGACTTTCGCCAGTTTGACGAGAGGCTTTGCGACGGGCAACGCGACGCGCAACATTATGAGGACGACGGACGGCGGCAGAACCTGGCTCAGGCAAGACCTGCCGATTCGCGCAGGGCTTGTAAAATTCTTCGACGAGTTGAACGGCATCATCAGCAGCAGCGAAGGCGTGCTGGTGACAAAGAACGGCGGCGACACATGGACGCAGCAACCCGGCGCGACAGGCGGCAGTGAATGGTTCGACATGAATCGCGGCTGGCGCATCAACAATTCAGACTTTGACGGCACCGTCATCCGTCAGAAAATTGATTACACGACGGACGGCGGCGTGACATGGACGCAGGGCGCGACTCCCGATGGAACTTTTGTCTCTCAGCTTTTCTTCACGGACGCGATGAACGGCTGGGGCGTCGGCACGAAGGAGAATATTATTCGCACATCTGACGGCGGAGTGACATGGCACACGCAGCGCGGCGGCCTTACTGCTCCAACCAGATTCAATTACCCGCTTGAAGACATACATATGTCCGACCCACTGCGCGGCATCACAGTCGGCCACACAGGGCAAGTCTATACGACGAGCGATGGGGGCGCGACATGGACTGCGCGGCAAAGTGGTGGCGGTTATCAGGTTCATAAAATCGTCGCCACAGATGCGCGTCATGCATGGGCTTCGACTTACAACGGCGACATTCTCTCGACAACCAACGGCGGAAAGTTCTGGTCCAGACAGCACATCTATACGGGCGGCGACCCGCAGGCTGCTCTGCCAGCCGGAATCGCTTTCCCGGATAGACAGAACGGATGGGTCAGCATACGCGGTCGGATAGGCACGCCGAGCATTCCTTCCGTCCTGCGCACACGAAACGGCGGGCGCGACTGGGAGGAAGTCAACAATGCTCCGGCGCATAACGCCTGGGCGATTGATACTTTCGACAATCAGACAATCGTGTCGGTCGGCTTTGACGGAGGCGGCGCGCCGATTGTGCGCTCGATAGACGGCGGCCAGACCTGGACTTACACGCGCTTTCCTGATTCTTCAATCATACGCGATGTGGATATGGTGAGCCCGAACATCGGCTATGCCGCAGCGGGCGCGCAGATTATCAAATCCACAGACGGCTTTGCGACCTGGACCAGAGTCGCTTTGAGCGGAAGCTGGTTTGACGTTTCTTTCGTGGACGAAAACAACGGCTGGGCCTTGGGCTCAAACGGCAGCGGCTTTGTAGAACTCTGGCATACCACGAACGGCGGGCAGACTTGGAGCATGAAGTCCATGCCCGATGCGGTTGCAGTCCATGCTGTCAATACACAGGTCGCATGGGTCGCAGAGTTTGATTATGACCCGCTCACAGCTGAATACGACGCCGCGACCTATGCCTTACGCACGATTGACGGCGGGCAAAATTTCACGCGCGAGTTGGTCTCGCTCGACACTCTTTCGACCGGACTGTTTTTCGTTGACGCAGACAATGGCTGGGTCGGCGGGACAAATGAACAGTATCCGAGCCTCATCAGCGACGGCGCGGATATTTTCCGACGCGGCACGCTTGGCTTGAACGCAGGAACTGCATTTGATTTCGACGGCGATGGTCAATCGGATGTCGGAGTTTTCCGTCAATCAAACGCGACGTGGTATCTCAATCGTTCGGCGCAAGGATTTGCAGGCACGCAATTCGGTTTGGCCTCGGACAAGATTGCTCCGGCAGATTTTGACGGCGACGGCAAGACGGACATCGCAGTCTTTCGCAATGGAGATTGGCACATCCTCGCAAGCTCTAATAATCAACTGCGCACAGTGCAGTTCGGCACAAGCGGCGACGTGCCTGTCGCTGCCGATTACGACGGAGACGGTAAAGCAGACACGGCAGTCTTTCGGCAGGGCGTCTGGTATATCTTGGATAGCTCGACCAATCAGATGCGCTCTGTGCAGTTCGGTCTTGCTTCGGACAAAGTAGTTCCGGCGGATTACGATGGCGACGGCAAGACGGATATAGCAGTCTTTCGCGCAGGCACATGGTATCTGCTCGGCTCGCAGACGGGCTTTGCGGCTGTGCAGTTCGGTCTTTCGACGGACGTGCCTGTGGCTGGAGATTATGACGGCGATGCGAAGGCTGATGTGGCTGTGTTTCGTGACGGCAACTGGTACATGCAACAGAGCACTGGCGGCGTCCGCGCAATGCAGTTCGGGCAGAGCAACGATGCGCCCGTGCCTGCTGATTATGACGGCGACGGACGGACGGATGTGGCTGTCTATCGTGCGGGCGTTTGGTATATACTGCAAAGCCAGAACGGATTTGCAGCTACACAATTCGGTTTAAGTGACGACATGCCCCTGCCAGCACCGCGCGCGCCATAGAAAGTGCGCGGCAAAACTATTAAAAGGAGCAAAGACGATGCGACTCGATGCTGGACAGTTGCGGGCCTTGTCATGCCTCTTACCCGCGCACAAAAACTTTTCCCGGTTCGTTTATTTCAATCTCACTTGCATCATTATTTTCCTGTCTTGTGCTGCGGCGCAGTCGCAGACGGCTGGCAGCCTTGATGCGACGTTTGACGGCGACGGCAGGGCGTCGCTCGATGTGCAGACGCTGCACAATCATGCCTTCGCGGTAACGGTTCAGACGAATGGCAAAATCCTCGTCGCCGGAAACAACGTGAACGCTTTCCCTGACGCCATCATCCTGGCCCGTTACACGCCCGCAGGCTCGCTTGATTCGACGTTCGGCCAGATGGGAGTGGTCGAGACCTTGCTCGGTGAAGACACTTGCCAGATTCGCGCCATCGCCGTGCAGCCGGACGGCAAAATTCTGCTCGCCGGAGCAAAGAGCGTGGGCCTTTCGAGCAGCGATTTTCTGCTGGTGCGTTACAACTCCGATGGGACACTCAATGTGACCTTTGATGCGGACGGCTGGACAGCAACCTCTTTCAGCCATAACGACACGGGCCATGCAATCCTTCTGCAACCGGACGGAAAGATCATCGTCGCCGGACAAGCCAACGGGGAGGTGAATGTCTATGAGGGAGACTTTGTGTTGGCGCGTTACAACCCGAACGGCTCGCTGGACACAACCTTTGACGGCGACGGAAAATTGACGACGCGGTTCGGCGCAGCCTCCTCTGCACATGCACTTGCTTTGCAAGCGGACGGCAAAATCATCGTCGCCGGAGAGAGTCGCTTAATCCTTGACACGTCGGATGCGGATTTCGCGCTCGCGCGCTATCACACGGACGGCGCGCTCGACGCAAACTTCGGCGCGGGCGGCAAGGTTATTTCCGACTTTAATAATCGGCACAACGCCGCGCGCTCGCTGGCGGTTTTGCCGGACGGCAGGATTTTAGTCGGAGGCGAGGCGCGCGGCACAGGTGGTCTTGATTTCGCGCTGGCGCGCTACAACGCGAACGGCTCGCTCGATGCGACGTTCGGGACGGGTGGGAGCGTGATGACGGATGTGTCTGGCCGGGACGATGCTATCGGCGAGACGCGCTCGCTCGTTGTCCAGTCCGACGGCAAAATCGTTCTCGCGGGCTCTGTGCAAACTTCCGCGAACAACACGGATTTTGGACTCGTTCGCTACAACGCGAACGGCTCGCCCGATGCATCTTTCGGGATGGGCGGCAAGGTGACAACAGACTTTGGCAGTCCGGGCGATTTCGCAGCCGCGCTGGCCTTGCAGCCGGACGGCAAACTTCTTGTCGCCGGAAGAGCCATGCTGACGCCGCTCATGGGAACGAATTTGAAGTATTTCGACTTTGCGCTGGCGCGCTATCACACAGGGCTCGTGGTTGAGCAGAATCGCGCCGCATTCGATTTCGACGGCGACGGAATGAGTGACATCTCAGTTTTCCGCGACGGCACATGGTATGTCCAGCAGAGCACGAGCGGCCTGATGGCTCTTCAATTCGGCTTCGCTTCAGACCGCCTTGTGCCTGCGGATTACGACGGTGATGGAAAAACAGATGTGGCAGTCTTCCGCAACGGCGAGTGGTACATCCTCGCAAGCTCGAATAATCAACTGCGCTCAATGCAGTTCGGGCAAGCGGGCGATGTGCCAGTGCCTGCGGATTATGACGGCGACGGATTGGCAGACCTCGCAGTCTTTCGTGCTGGCAACTGGTATTACCTGCAAAGCTCTGACAATCAGTTTCGCGCAGTGCAGTTCGGCATACAAACGGACAAAGCAGTTCCGGCGGACTTTGACGGCGATGGCAAGACTGACCTCGCGGTCTTTCGTGACGGCAACTGGTACTGGATAAGAAGTGTTGACAATCAGTTTCGCGCCGCGCAGTTTGGCGTCGCGGGCGATAAGCCTGTGGTCGGAGATTACGACGGCGACGGCATTGCTGACCTCGCAGTCTTTCGCGCAGGTGTCTGGTATCTGCAACGCAGCCTCGATGGCTTTGCTGCCATGCAGTTTGGTTTGAGCACAGACATACTCGCGCCCGCAGACTATGACGGCGACGGGAAAGCGGATGTCGCAGTCTTCCGCGACGGCAACTGGTTCGTGCAACGAAGCGCGGCTGGCTTCCTGAGCATGCCTTTCGGACTGTCGAGCGATGTGCCAGTGCCTTCGACTCGCTTGCCTTGAGACAAAAGAGGAATGTGAGATTTCAAATCTGAAATTTGAAATCTGAAATTTGAAATCTCACATTCCTCTGTCTCCTCTGTGTTTAATCTACGGTTGCAATCTCACGTCAAAGACATAAAATCTCTTTGTGCAATATTCTGACTGAGGACGATTCTTTCTTGCTCTTATGCTCTTTGCTGTCGGTCTCATCTTAATCGCAACTGCGGGCGGCGCGGCGTTGACTTACCTGTATGACAGGAACGCGCCGTTGGCCGCGCGCCTGTGCATGGGAGCATGCACGGGACTCGCCGCGCTTGGCCTCGCGGGTTTCGTGATAGCTTCCTTCGTAGGCTTGACGCCGCTTGCGCTGATACTTTCGGCGGCGGTGGTGGCCTCGCCTCTCTTGCTGCTCATGAAGCCTGCCTTTGTCTCTCAGGTAAGGGATGATGTGCAGGCTGCGCGGGTGGGCGTGAGGCGCGCAATCCTGCATACGAGTTGGCGCGCGTCCGTGTATGTCATCTTCTACGGGCTGTTGACAGTGATGCTGTACTACTTCTTTGACCGCGCGGTGGTCGAGACGGCGGAAGGCATTTACACTGGCGGAAGCAATAACCTGGGCGACATGCCGTTTCACCTGGCTTCGATTACGAGCTTTGTTTACGGACAAAACTTTCCGCCGGAAGACCCTTCATACGCGGGGACGCGTTTTGCTTATCCTTTCATCGCGGATTTCGTCGCGGCGATGTTGATGCGCGCAGGATTGAGCCTGCGCAATTCAATGTTCCTGCACAACATGGTGCTCGCGCTGTCGTTCATAGGAGTCCTGCATCGCTGGACGCTGGAACTGACGCGCGACCGTCTGGCTGGATTTCTAGCTCCCGTGCTCGTGCTTTTCTCAGGCGGGCTAGGTTGGATTATTTTGTTGCGCGAGGCGCGGCAGACAGGGCTCGGCATCTTGCAGATGTTGTGGGATTTGAAGCATGACTACACAATTCTGCCGGGCAATGCATGGCGTTGGGGCAACGCGCTGACTACGCTCTTTATCACACAGCGCAGTATCCTCTTCGGACTTCCGATTGCCATCACAATCTTCACGCAATGGTGGCTCGCATTAAATCCAGAAGGCGGAAATGTGGAAGAGGTGAAAGGGAAAAGGGAGCGGGCGAAGAACGCGCCGGTTGTGAGTGAAACATCGCGCCCGCTTTTTTACCTCTTCCCTTCTTTTCCTTTTAACGATAAAGCGAGGCGCATGATTGCTGCGGGAGTGATGGCAGGCATGCTGTTGCTGGTGCACGCGCACACGTTTATCACTGTGATGGGGATGGCAGGATGTCTCGCGCTTATTTTTTTCAAAGAGAGTTGGCGCGAGTGGGCTGCGTTCTTCGCGCTGGCTTTGCTGCTCGCAGTCCCGCAGATGTTGTGGGTCATGTCGGGCAGTTCGGTCAAGGCCAACTCTTTCATCGGTTTTCATTTCGGATGGGACAAGGCCGAGGACGCGAACATAGTTATCTTCTGGTTGAGGAATCTGGGGCTGTTCATTCCTTTGTTGTTGGGGGCTTTGCTCTGGCGCGGGAAGGATTATTTAATCGGCAAGCGTTGGCTGCTCTTTTATCTGCCGTTCACGCTCTGCTTCATCGGCCCGAACCTGATAAAGCTCGCGCCCTGGCCCTGGGACAATATCAAGGTTCTTTTTTACTGGTACATAGCATCTGTGCCGATAGTCGCATTTGTGCTCGCGCGTCTGTGGCGCGGCAACTGGCTGCTGAAAACTTTGACGGCAGCCGTGCTCCTTTCGCTCACGATGGCTGGCGCGCTGGACGTGTGGCGCGTGGCTTCAAGGCAGATTAACTATCAGGAGTATGAAACGGACGGCGTGCGCCTCGCAGAGAAGATTGTGCAGATGACGCCGCCGCGCGCTCTGATTCTTCACGCACCGACTTACAATCCGGTTGTGTTTCTGACGGGCAGGCGTTCCTTCCTCGGTTATACAGGATATATCTGGGCGCATGGACTCGATTACGTGCCGCGCGAGAATGACATCAAGAGCATCTATGTCGGCGCGCCTAACGCCGAAGAGTTGATTACTAAACACGGCGTTGATTACATAGTCGTCACGCCGGTCGAGCGCAATTACATGCCCGTCAACGATGCCTTCTTTCAACGCTTTCCACTCGTCGCAGAAGTCGGCATGTATCGCCTGTATCAGACTAAGCGACAGTAGTTTTACTGCAAACTCAGGGATTTAAGTTTTCGGGCTGATGGTTAAAGATTCTAACTGGCCTGCCAAAATGTTTGGCAGCCTCGCCAAAATATTTGGCAGCGCAGCCAGAAATTCTAACAGCCTCGCCAAAACATTCGGCTGGTCTGCCAAAAACTTTGGCAGCGTAGCCGGAATCTTTGGCTAGCTTCATGAAATATTTGGCAGTCCAGCCAAAATTTATGGCAGGCCCGCTAAAATATTTGGCTAGCCTGTTAGAATTTCTGGCAGCCTCGCCAGAGTTTTTATCCGGCCCGTTAAAAAAGGGGTTGAGGTTGTCGGGCTGAAACTTAGTGAGGCTTGCAAATGCCCTGCGCCCTCCCTGACGGTCGGGCTACTGCCCCGTTAACAGTCGCCAGAGCGGGGCAGTAGCCCGACCGTCAGGGAGGGCGTACCGGATGACACTCACTTGCAAAAATGAAACTCATCTCGCACTTCTTAATCGCGCTCATCGTCATCACGGCTCTGCCCTGTGCTGCGATTTCCAGAGCGCAAGAGAAGAAACAGCAAACCGGATTGCATACCAAAACTGATTGGCGCATCCAGCCGTCTTTGATGCTTGATACGGTTTGCTTTCTTAATGTGCTGACGGGCGATCCTTTTTATGTGCGTTATTACAAAGACGACTACGCGCGATTTGAGCCGCAGTTGACGCCGCAGGCACGCGCGGCTTTGTCCAATCTCAAACGCAAAATCAAGGACGAGAATAAGAACATCATCTCGGCTTTTCTGGCCCTCTATTTTTCTGCGACGGAGGACAGCAATCTGGATGAGATGCTGAGGACGCTCAAAGACAGCGCGCGTATGAAGAAGACTTTGAAGCAGACAGACTATTACAGCGACGGCGGCTGGCGTTTGTTTGAATCCGTGCGAGAAGATTTGCAGACAGTCTTTCTCTTTCTCAAAGCAATTAAATTTCCAGAATACTGGCAGCAGAACATTTTAGGGAAAGTGCAGAAGAAAATCGTCGGCATCGAAAAGGAGTTGAATGGCTTTAATGTCATCACGGAAGTTGAACAGCTTTTAGGCTTCAAGCTCTCTTCCAATATTATCACGGTCTATCTGCTCAACTATTCTCAGCCGCATGGCATCAGAATCACCGGGACGCGCTTTATCGCAGACACAGCCTATCCTTTCAGAATCGTCTTGCAGAATGCCGTCCATGAAATGCTGCATCCGCCGTACAGACTCGCGCAGGACAAGGAACTCAAGAAGACGCTCGACCTCCTGCGCAAAGATGAGTTTCTGATGGACAAGGTGGAGCATCATAATCCTTCGTTCGGTTACAATTCATTTGAAGGTTACCTGGAAGAAAACTGCGTGCGCGCTCTGGACCAAATAATCTGTGAGCGATTCGAGATTGCGCGGGATGCGCGCGCGCGTTGGCGCGAAGAGGACGAAGGGATGCATGTCTTTGCCGCAGTCCTTTATAGCTTGATGAAGGACGAAAAGTTTGACGGGCGGCGGGAATCGTTTCGTGATTTTTTGATTCGCATGATTCGCTCAGGCAAGCTCGAAGCGGGCAAGGTCAAGACAGTCTATGAAGCTTTTTATAGATAAGGAGAGACAGACATGTCAGAAGAAAATAAGCAGTTGATTCGTCGCTGGTTTGAAGAGGTCTGGAACAAAGGTCGGAGTGAAGCGATTCCTGAGATGTTTGCCGAAGAGGGCATCGCATACGGGCTCGGCAACGTGAGCGGCGGCGAGTTGCGCGGCCCTGCGGAGTTTCAGGCTTTTCACCAAAACTTTCGCGGAGCCTTCCCGGACATCTCTGTCAGTGTCGAAGAGACGATTGCCGAAGGCGACCTGGTGGCGGCGCGCTGCCTCGTGCGCGGGCAACACATGGGCGACACACTGGGATTTGAAGCAACGAAAAAGCCAATGGAGATTTCGGGCATCGCCATCGTGCGCATCAAAGACGGCAAGATTGTCGAAGCCTGGAACAACTTTGATTTCATGAGCCTGTACCAGCAGCTCGGCGTGATGTAATTTTTCAAGCGAAAGAATCTCGCGCAAAGGCGCAAAGGAAATCATTCAAGATAAGTTATAGCTCAACCTCTTTGCGTGTCTTTGCGTCTTCTCTTCTTTGCGCTCTTTGCGGTTAAGTTGTTTTTTAAACGCAAAGCACGCAAAGGTTTTTCGCAAAGACCGCAAAGAATTTTTTTGTAGAAAGGCAAGATGATGATTCATCGCTCATTGCGTTTCAGTTTATTGCTGTTGCTTCTCTTCATCGCTCCGCTCTCTTTACGCGCGCAGCAACAGGATGCGCGGCTCAAGGAGATAGACGAGTATGCGCAGAAGGCCTTGCAGGATTGGCGTGTGCCGGGCTTTGCGTTGGCGATTGTCAAAGACGATAAGGTGATTTTCGCTAAGGGCTACGGTGTGCGTAAGCTTGGCGAGCAGACGCCTGTTGACGAGCGGACGATGTTTGCAGTCGCTTCCAACACCAAAGCTTTCACAGCCGCCGCGCTTGCCATTCTTGTTGATGAAGGCAAAGTTAAATGGGACGACCCGGTGACGAAATATCTGCCGGGCTTTCAGCTTTATGACACGTATGCTTCGCGCGAGTTGACCGTGCGCGACCTCTTGAGCCATCGCGTCGGCCTCGCGACCTTCGGCGGCGACCTGCTCTGGTACGAGACAAGCTATGATCGCGGCGAAATTCTGCGCCGCGTACGCTTCCTCAAACCGACGACAAGCTTTCGCAGTCGCTATGGCTATCAAAATATTATGTTCGTCGCCGCCGGAGAAATCGTTGCGACAGTGACTGGCAAAAGCTGGGATGAGTTTGTGAGAGAGCGCATTCTCAATCCGCTCGGCATGACGCAGACTGTGACGAGCATACGCGATTTCAAGAGCACTGATAACCGCGCCACGCCGCACAATGAGTTGGACGGAAAAATCAGAATTGCGAGATACGGCAATGTGGACGGCGCGTCGGCTGCGGCGGGGATTAATTCAAATGTCGCGGAGATGGCCCAATGGCTCAGGCTGCAACTAGGCCGTGGAACTTTTGAAGGCAAACGTATCTTTAGTCCATCCGCTTCGCACGAGATGTGGCAGCCGAACATCATGCTGCCCATCAGCGAGGCGGGTGTGAGATTCAATCCGACGAGACACTTTCGCGCCTACGGGCTTGGCTGGTTTCTGAGCGACTATCACGGGCGCAAGGTGATAGACCATAGCGGCGGCCTCGACGGCATGGTCTCGCAGACGGGCTTGATGCCGGAAGAAAATCTTGGAGTGGTGATTCTCAGCAACAGCGAAACCGCGCTTCCCTCTCTGATGATGAACAAAGTGTTCGACACTTTTCTAGGCGTCCCCAAGCGCGATTGGAGCGCGGAGTTGCTCGCACGCGTCGAGCAGGGCAAAGAGGCCGACCGGAAAGAGGCTGCGGCGCAGGAAGCCGCAAGAGCGAAAGACACAAAGCCTTCGCTCACACTTTCAAGCTACGCCGGAACATACGGCGGCCAGATGTACGGCGAAGCAAAAGTGACGGAAGAGAATGGCAAGCTCGTCTTGCGCCTCGTGCCTTCCGCAAACTTCGTAGGCGATTTGGAGCACTGGCAATACGACACCTTCACAGTCAAATGGCGCGACAGCGTGAGCTATCCATTCGGCAGAGGCTTCGTCACCTTCACCTTGAACGCGCAAGGCAAGGTTGACGAGATGAAGATAGATGTGCCGAACCCGGATTTTGATTTTAAGGAGTTGGAGTTCAAGCGAAGGTAAGAGAGCAGGCGAACAAACTATTTAATCCAAGTTGCTAGTTACGAGAGCGATGATGGCTTGAGCCGCCTGCGGTGCGCAAAGTCTCTGACTTTCCGACTCCTACCTGTGCTTGATACTGTGCGAGGCTGAGCCTCGCACATCGTTAAGCTGCACCTGCCGGAAAAGCAAAGCTGTTCCGCACCGCATTGCGGCCAAGCCGCCATCTCTCTGTTAACTAGCCACTTGAGTTAGTTATTTCGAGGCCGGAGATTCAGTTAAGTAAAATCAAAGTCTTTTTAGAACCCCTATCCCGGCTGGACAGCATGCCTCTCGTGTGTCAAAGTTTGAGTTTCGCTTGTAGGCGAATTTTCACACTGAGAGGTTTTGAATCAAAAATGCTTCGCGCAGGTATTGTCGGGTTGCCGAACGTAGGTAAGTCCACGCTCTTTAACGCGCTCACATCGCAGCAGGCCGCGCTCGCGGCCAACTATCCCTTCGCCACTATCGAACCGAACATAGGCGTCGTGCCAGTCCCCGACGAGAGGCTTGAGCCACTGGCGCAGCTTGTCAAAACAAACACGATTATTCCTGCGACGATAGAGTTTGTGGACATCGCTGGCCTCGTGCGCGGCGCGTCGAAGGGCGAGGGTCTGGGCAATCAGTTTCTCGCCAACATACGCGAGACGGAAGTCATCATTCAGGTCGTGCGCTGTTTTGAAGACGAAGGCATAGTGCACGTCGAAGGCTCTGTCAATCCCAAGCGCGACATCGAAACGATTCAGATAGAGCTTGCCTTAGCAGACCTCGCATCTGTCGAGAAGCGGCGCGAGAAGGCGCAGAGGACTGCCAAGAGCGGCGACAAAACTGCGAAGGCCGAGCTTGAAGTTCTGGACAAACTGCAACCCGCACTCGAAGAAGGAAAGAGCGCGCGCACAGTTTCATTGACTGATGACGAGCGTGCCATTGCGCGCACATTTTTCCTGCTGACGATGAAGCCGACGATTTATGCTGCGAATGTGGACGAGGCTATGTTGGCGGATAAAGAGGAGACGGAGCACGTTCGCGCCGTGCGCTTGATTGCAGAGGAAGAGGCTGCGGAGTTCGTCGTCATCTGCGCGCAGTTGGAAGCGGAACTGGTCGAGCTTCCGCCTGATGAGCGGCTAGATTATCTTGACTCGCTCGGCGTCACCGGCAGCGGCGTTGACCGCTTGATTAAGAGCGCGTATCACCTGCTCGGTCTGATGTCATTCTTGACGGCTGGCGAAAAAGAAGTGCGCGCGTGGACGATTCCGCAAGGCACTCGCGCGCCGCAGGCCGCAGGCACAATCCATTCAGACATCGAGCGCGGTTTTATACGCGCCGAAACCGTCAGCTACGAGGCATTGATGCGCGCCGGCTCGTATGCCGCCGCGCGCGAGCAAGGGCTCTTGCGCTTGGAAGGCAAAGAGTATGTGATGCAGGAAGGCGATATTGTAAACTTCCGCTTTAACGTCTGAGCATATTTTAATCTGGAATATGATGAGCCAAAGTAAGATATGTCATCTCTGTGGTCTGAAGAACGCTGTAGGGGCTGAGACATGCAGGCGGTGCGGTGGGATGCTCATGAGCGGGAGCGAGGCCGAGCAGCGCGCACAATGGCAGTCAACCAAGAGGCCTGCCCTCACAGCCTGTCGTGCCTGCGGTCAGATTGTGGCGCGCAATGTTTCAACCTGTCCGCATTGCGGCAAGAGACTCAGAGCCAATAACGCGGCAAAGATTACAATGATGCTCGTAGCCCTCGTCGTGCTGGGAGCGATTCTGTTTTACGGTTGCTAAGCAGTCGGCACTTCTCTTATTGCAGCCCCGTAGAGGGGCGACATATCAGTAGCCCACGACGTTAGTCGTGGGTCAATCAGCAAAGATAAATAACGTCAGTTCGACGTAAGTATCGGAATGCGGCTGTGCCGCCCATGCTGTGCGGAAAGTCTGAGACTTTCCGTTCATCTGCTCTTTTATCTTCTGAGGCTCAGCCTCGTAAGGCAGAGCCTTAGTAAATTTAAGAGGCGGGACGGAAAGCCAGAGGCATGCCGCACAGCATGAGCGGCACAGCCGCCTGACATCGAACTCACGTTAAATAACAAGCCCCGTAGGGGCGACATACATTATGCCGCCCCTACGGGGCTTGTTTGTGATGTCTGGCCTCTGTCCCAGCACTGACCTGCTGGGCTACTGATATGCAGCCCCTACGGGGCTAACGAAATCAATTCTCTCTGACGCTGAACTCATGTTAATCGGAAGCCTTGCTGCCTGTTCCTATTTCAGCTTGCAATCTTAGAGATGTCCGGGACTTCCGATAGCTTGCTTGTCGGAGCAACCAGCGTCGGAGTCGTCTCTTTCACAATCTCTTTACGTTGGCTGTTATCTGCGGCTCCGCTTTTGGGCAACATACGGCAGCTTCCTTCAAAGATTGCTCCCTGCTCGATAACGAGCGCGGGCGTCTGCACATTGCCAACCACTTTGGCAGAGCGTCCAAGCTCAAGCCGCTTGGTTGCTACTATGTCGCCGTTGACAGTGCCGTGAATGGTTGCGATTGAAACTTTGATATTGGCGTCCACCTGTCCGTTTGTGCCGACGAGGAGCGTTCCGTCGTCTGAGGTAATGCGGCCCGTCAGATTTCCGTCCACGCGCAGCATGCCTTTAAAAACTGCTTCGCCAGCCATGACCGTGCCGTTGCCTACAAAGCCGTTCAAAACTCCGTCCTTAATATCACGCGCCATAGAATCCTTTTCACTGATGGCGCGCGGCTGCGCGGGCGGCTGGACTGGCGCAGTTGGCGCGGGCTGCGGCTGAACGGCAGGCGCGGCTTGTTGTTGCTGTACAGGCTGCTGCGCGACGGGCTGTTGCCATGAAGGGGGCGCTGTTTGATTGCCGTTTATCTCACCGGTCGCCTGCTTGCCGCTCGACTTCTTATCACTTCTGAACATATTTCATCCTCCGCTTTCAATATTCGGCGCGCACACAATCTTCCGCGAGGGACAAGTATGCCGCGCACATAAGTTTTTCTATCTTGATGAGAAGCGAATGGCAGGGCTGAGAGAGAACCTTGCCACGAAACTTTGGGGCAGGCGTTATCAACAAACGCACAAACAAGATATGGCAAAACATGTAGCAGTGTCTAGCTGTATTTGGATTGCAAATTGATTGCGGCTCCGGCGTGCTTTCAAATTTCCTGAGAATTTAATTAAAGGGGATAAAGGGAGAAGGGTTCGCCTTGCCCTTTTTCTTTGTCTAGTGATAGCATCCCCGCCGTCTTTAATTCTCAGACCGACTGAGAGTAATCCTTAACCCACCCCGTTCAGGAGACTCCCAAGATGAAAATAAAACTAACGTCGGCTTTTGTCCTTACGCTATTGCTTGCCTTCTCAGCCAGCGCACAAACTAAAACTATTACAGTCATTTCAGAGAAGGCCAACTTGCGCGGCACGCCATCGCCAAGCGGCGCAGTAGTTGAACAGGTGGCGCAAAATGAAGAGTTTGAATTAATCACCTCCAAAGGCGCGTGGTATCTCGTACAGACTGCGCGCTTCGTTGGTTGGCTTCATGGCAACACGATTAAGCTTAATGCTAATGCTCAGGCAAGTGAGCCGACGGTCTTAAAGGAAGTTCCGGCGCGAGTAGATACTGAAATCGTGATACGGCCAGGCGTCAGCGAGCCAACGACATCAACTACAGCCCCAACAGTCACAGAAGAGACTCCTACTAACGCTCCTATAGCAGACACGCAAAGAACCTATATCACAGGTGAAAGGGGCGGATGCTATTACATTAACAGCAATGGAAATAAGACTTATGTGGATAGGAGCCTTTGCGGAGAATCATCCTCAGCAATTACATCTACACCATCCAGTAGTGGCGGGACTGTTAATGTCAGAGGCTATTATCGAAAAGATGGTACTTATGTGAGGCCGCATACGCGAAGCAGGCCGCGCAAGCACTAATTGAATAAGGGTAAGGCATCAGACATTGCCCTTCTCTTTTGTGGAGTGATAAAGTCTCGCCGCTATGCCAACGCCTCCCACACAAAAAGTTGGACTCACGCAATGCCCCGACTGCAATCATCCGTGCTCGCGCTTGGCACAAACCTGCCCGAACTGCGGGAGAGTAATCTACGAGCCTGAAAACAGGTATATAGTTGACCGTAGAGGGTGGGCTGGCACAATCGCATGGGGAGTGATTTTGTCGTGGTTGTTGCCGTTGGTTTTATTCTTTGTCTTAATGTTTTTCTTGGCTAACTTAGGGCGATCATTACGCCCCTAAACTTCAAATAATCTATATTTCATCTTCGGCCCATGAATCCCTTGCCTCCCACACAACAACGCCCTATATACCAATCGCCGCAACAGCATCCTACGCCTGCGCAGACAGGCTATAAATGTCCTTACTGCCCGTGTCCTTATCCGCCTCAAAGAATGGTCAAGACTTCAACAGGTGGGTGGGTTGTTTTTGTTGCCATGTTATTCATCTGCTTTCCGCTTTGCTTTTTAAGACTGGCTATTCAGGATGAGTATATGCGGTGTGCTTGGTGTCAGAGAGTTGTTGGCTAAAGGCGCAAATTAGAAGGGACAAGGTCGCGTGGCGTTGGAAATTAAGGGCAAGTCTTGACCTTTACATGCGACATTTTACTCCCTACTTTTCGCCTTACTTCGCGTCGCTGATGAGCACTACGTCTCTGGCGATAGTGCCGCGTGCGAGTGCGAGTTGGCGGCCATCTCTGGCCCAGTTGAAGAAGAAAATCTGGTCTGCCTTGAAGGTTGTTAATTGCGTTGGCTTGCCGCCTGTGAGGGGTTGGCTCCAGAGATTCGAGACGCCGCCCTGCGTGTCGTTATAGACTAGAGCCTGACCGTCCGGCGACCAGCGATAGAGTTGTATGATGGCTAAGGGAAAGTCGAAAGACTTCACCGGCGCGCCGCCTGCAAACGGGATGACGAAGAGTTTCAATTTCTTGTTGGCCTGCTCGTCTTCGCGTATGCAGGAAATCATGCGCCCGTCCGGCGAGACCAGCGGGCGCGCAGACCACTTGTCCGTCACCTGCACAGCATTGCCGCCGTCAATAGAGATTTTCCACACAGTCGGAAAGCCTGAATCCCCTACTGATTCATACACAATCCACTTGCCATCCGGCGAGCAGTCCGGGTGGTCATCTATCTTTCCGCCCGAAAGCCTTTTCGCATCTGTGCCGTCCACATTCATGCGCCAGATGCTCGAACTGCCAGTGCGGTCTGAAGCAAAGATGATGTAGCGTCCGTCAGGCGAGACCACAGGCCAGCCGTCAAAGTGCGTGTCATCCGTCAACTGTTTCAGGCCGCTTCCATCTGCGTTCGTAATCCAGATGTCGGAGTTGCCACTCGCGTTTGAGGCATAGACAATTCTGCCGTCAGGCGTCCAAGCGATGCCAGCCTGACCGTCGTAGATATTGCCTCTCGAAGTAATCTGTCGCGCGCGCTCCGCGTCATTTTTCGGCGCGACCCAGAGATTGGAGACGCGCTCTGTCTGAACTGTGATTAACGAAAGCGAGTCTGCGGTCAGGCCGAGGCTCACGCTGCCGTAGTTTCCCAAATCGCCTGTCACTCTGCGCGCCTTGCCTTCCGGGTAAGAGAGTTGCCAGATTTGCGAAGGCGCGAAGGGATGGTCTTTGGCTGAGAGGACAAGGCCGCTCCCGTCTGCGAACCACACTACGCGGTCAACGACTCGCCATCTCTGCGTGGTAAAAGGTTTGGCTTCGCCGCCCGCGACCGGAACGGCAGCGACAGTCATGTGATAACCGCCCGTCGTGCCGCCCACGCCGCACGCGATGGTCTTGCCATCCGGCGACCATGACGGGCCGCTCTCCGAAAACGAGTTAGTCCCGCTCTGCGAAGCAATCTTTCTCTCGCCAGTTCCGTCTGCCTGTGCAATCATCAACGCGCTCTCTCCCTGATCCGTGTAGAGCCGCACGAAGGCCATCTGTTTTCCGTCTGGAGAAAGTGCGATAGGGCTGTTTAAATTAACAAGCAATCTCTTCGGCGTTCCGCCGAGCACGGCCACTTGATAGAGCGCGCCCTGCGTGTTGTTCCTATCGTTGACGACATAATAAATATAATTTCCATCAAGCGAAAAAGTTGTCCCGCCCATAGACTTCATCTCTGCCGGAGGCACAATCTGCACATCGCTGTCCGTCGCAAGGTACTTGACCCAGAGACTTCTGAGGCCGCCGTCAACCAAGACGTAAACGATATATTTTCCGTCGGGCGAGATGGAGACATCGCTCGCTTTTCCGTTTGAAGTGAGCCGCGTAATCTTGATGGCCTGAAAATGTTCGACGGGTTTTGTGGGCCAGAGAAATTTATAGAGGATGAAGCCGATGCCCGCGAGAGCCAGAACGAGAGCCGAGAGAGCAAGGAGCGCGCCCGTCTTATGCTGTTTCCACTTGCTGGCGATAAACTCCGCGCTTGATGGAGCAAGAGTCAACTGGCTCTGGCCCGCTTGCACGGTCTGTGTATTGACTGCGCCGAAGTTGCTCTGCGTGCCGCTCTGCGTAATCAGCGTGTCTGCGACGAGTTGTCGCTGCTGCGCAGAGCCTGAGCGTTCGATTTCATATGCGAACTCCAAATCGCGCCGCAAGCCGCGCAGGTCAACCATAAAGTCTTTGGCTGTTTGATAACGCTCGTCACATTCTTTGCGCAGAGCTTTTCTGATAATGCGTTGCAACTCCGGCGGCGCGTCCGGCAAATGAGTCGTGAGCGGCGGCGGGTCTGTTTTCAGGATAGCAGCGATGACATCACTCGTTGTCACTGCCTCGAACGGCGCATGCCCTGTGACCATCTCATACAGCACCACTCCCAAACTCCAGATGTCCGTCCGCGCATCTATCTTCAAGCCGCGCGCCTGTTCCGGCGACATGTAGCGCACAGTGCCTAAGACCATGCCCGGCTCTGTGTTAATCATCGCGTGCATGTGCGCCTGCGTCGGTGCTTCCGGGTCTGAAGCGAGCGGCCCTGTCGTCTTCTCTGTCAGCTTCGCCAAGCCGAAGTCAAGCACCTTCACATATTCGTCATCGCGCACCATCACATTTTCGGGCTTGATGTCGCGATGCACGATGCCCGCTGCATGCGCTGCGGAGAGCGCGGCGGCAATCTGCGCGGCGATGTCGAGCGCGTCAAGCAGATTCACACGGCCCTGCTTCATCAGTCTGCGCAGTGTGTCGCCGTTGATAAACTCCGTTGAGATAAAATGCGCGGAGTCTTCCTCTCCAATCTCATAGATGGTGATGATGTTCGGATGATTGAGCGCGGAGGCGGCCTTTGCTTCCTGCATGAAACGAAACATGCGCTGCTGGTCTGAGGCGACATCTGCGGGCAGGACTTTGAGGGCCACTGTGCGTTCGAGTTGCGTGTCCTGGGCCAGATAAACGACACCCATACCGCCCGCGCCCAGTTGGGAGCGAATCTCATAACGGCCAAAGCGTGTGCCTGGGGGAATGGTCATACCACCTTGAACTTTTGGAGACGGGATGCGGTCAAAGGCTCAGCCAGCGACTGCGACTTTATTACACTCAGAAGAAATGTCAAGAGATGCGCGCCGCACGCGCGCGGGCTTCATGGAAGGCATGCTCTTTTTGAATCTGTTTCGATTCTCAGGCTTTGATGATCGACTAAAAACAAATGCATCCGGCTCGCTTCGCTTCAAAGCGACGGGCCGGATGCATTGAGTTTTATCGTCCTTCTCTTTTACCGCAACATGGCGCGGACGCCGACGAGCACTAAGTAAACGATAGCGATGACGACGGCCAGCTTAATCAGCCATACGGCGAGACCGAAAATTGAGCTGACGATGTGCAGCGTGATGCCTGCGGCGGCGAGCACCAAAGGAATACCGACGACCAGTACAAATAGGCCGAGAAGGATAATCCCGACAATTCTCAATACATCTTTTGTTTCTTTCATTTTCAAATCCCTCACGAGTTCTCTTTATTCTAACGGCACGCTCTAATCAATTCAAGACTTTCTTCGCGCACGTCGGACTATACGAAGTTAGTCACCGGGGCGTTCCATCCAAGATTTCGGATAGCTGCGCCGCACTTGCCTAATATGCTAAGCTTCCAATGTAAATTTTCGTAAAAAAATTTCTTATGTCATATCGCAAACCCAGGAGCCTCTTCACCACTGAAGGCGCAGAGGAAAGCGCAGCCGTCAAGACTTACGCGCCGCTCGCGGAACGCATGCGCCCGCGCGACCTCGCGGAGTTTGCAGGCCAACAGCACCTGGTAGGCGAAGGACGCATCCTGCGCCGCCTGATAGAAGGCACGGGAGCTTTGCCTTCACTTATCCTGTGGGGCGCGCCCGGCACAGGCAAGACCACACTCGCGCGTCTTCTGGCAGAGCGGAGCGGCGCGCGTTTCGTCCCGCTCTCGGCTGTCTTCTCAGGCGTCAAGGAAGCGCGCGCGGCTATCAGCGAAGCACGCGAGATGCGGCGCGCAGGCGAGCGCACAGTCCTCTTCATAGACGAGATTCATCGCTTCAACAAAGCGCAGCAGGACGCGCTCTTGCCTGCTGTCGAAGATGGCACAGTGACGCTCATCGGAGCGACGACGGAGAATCCTTCGTTTGAAGTAACGGGCGCGCTGCTCTCGCGCTCGCGCGTGCTGACGCTCAATCCTCTGACGGATGATGAAGTGGAAGCCATTCTTCGTCGCGCTCTCGCGGACGAAGAGCGCGGGCTTGCTCCACTGCATCCAGAGGTCGGTGACGAACTCATCGCGCGCGTTGCTCATTCTGCGCACGGAGATGCGCGCGTTGCTCTGGCCGCGCTCGAAGCGGCTGTCGAGTCAACCGCAGAGGATGAGACGGGCGTGCGCCGCGTCACGCTCGAAACTGTTGTCGAAGCTTTAGGGCGCGCTCACTACGCTTATGATAAGGGCGGCGAGGAGCATTACAATCTTGCTTCGGCCCTGATTAAATCCTTGCGCAATTCGGATGTGAACGCCGCGCTCTACTGGCTGGCGCGATTGATAGAAGGCGGAGCAGACCCGGTCTTTATCGCGCGCCGCCTTTGCATCCTCGCTTCGGAAGACATCGGGATGGCAGACCCGCAGGCGATGGTTCAGGCCGCAGCCGCAGCAGACATCACGCGCCTGATAGGATTGCCAGAAGCTCTCTATCCGCTTTCGCAGGCGACGATTTATCTGGCGCAGGCTCCGAAATCAAATGCCGTTAAGCGTGCTTATCATGCCGCAGTCGAAGATGCTGCGGAGACCGCGCGCGAGCCTGTGCCGCTGCACCTGCGAAACGCGATTACGCCTTTGATGAAACGCATCGGCTACGGCGGCGGCTATCGCTATGTGCACTCAGACCCTGCGGCAAAAGAAGAGATGGCATGCCTGCCTGAAACCTTGCGCGACAAAGTGTATTATGAGAATGAGCAGGACACAGACGACTCGCGCCCTGATAGCTAATAAGCGGCTTTGCCGCCGATGCTGTGCGGAAAGCCTTTGGCTTTCCGGCTCGCGCTTAAACTTCTGGCGAGGCTGAGCCTCGCCGGGATGAAGGATGAACTGACGGAAAGTCTCAGGCTTTCCGCACAGCATCGGCGGCAAAGCCGCTTATAATCTTTACGTCGAACTTGAAATTATTTCATTGTATCGGAGAGTTTAACTTGAGCGAGACTAAATCGGATAAGGAACTGGCATTTCTCAAAGACCTGTACGTCGCAACGGATTGGAGCGAGAGGTTCGCGGAGATTTTGGACGAAAATCTTGAATTGCCGAAAAAGGGTCGCATCCTGTACATCGAATCAGGCACGGGCGGGCATGCGATGGCTTTGCAGACGCGCGCGGGCGATGATGTGACGATGGTTTGCGTGGACGAGAGCGAAGAGTCTCTTGAGCTTGCGCGCGCAAAGGCCGTCGCCATGAATGTCGAGCCGGAATTTCGCCACTCACATCTGGACGCGCTCTGGCTCAGAGACAACCAGTTCGAGTTGGTCATCGGAGACGGCTCGCTGGTCGCCCCCGAACGCTTGCAGAAGATGCTGTCTGAAATGGCGCGCGTGGCCGCTCCGGGCGGCACAGTCGCCTTCATGCTAACGACCGCCGGGAGCTTTGGCGAATTCTTCTCAATCTACTGGGAAGCCCTGCGCAATTCCGGCCTCGAAGATCACGGCGTTGATGTAGAGGAATTGATTACGGAGTTGCCGACCATCTCTGCGCTTGAAGAAATGGTCAGGCAGGCCGGGCTGGAAGTTGTTTCATCCACGACGCGCGGCGAAGAGTTTGATTACGATTCGGGCGAAGAGTTTTTCAACTCGCCGTTGATAACTGATTTTCTCCTCAGAGCATGGATGCAATCGCTGCCGGAAGCTGCGCGCCCGCGCGTCTCGCAGGAAGTCGCGCGCATCATAGATGAAGAGCGACAGGACACAGACTTTGCGCTAAGCGTCAAGGCCACGCTCGTCGTCGGAAAAAAGAAGTAAAAAGGTAAAAAGTAAAAGGCAAAAGTGAAAGGCCGGGCGATTGCCGCCTGCGGTCTTCACTTTTGCCTTTTATCTTTTTACTCTCGCCTTCTTCAGCGAGCTTTGTTGGCAGGTATTTTATCCGCAGCCTTGTCTTCATCGAAAGCTTCCGCCGTGTCCGCGGCTTGCAGTCTTTCGCGGCGGCGCGTGGCCTCTAGGCGCGACTCTTCATCGGCCTCATCCTGACCTTCACGAAAAGCGCGCTTGCTCTGGCCCAGAGCTTTGGCAAGCTGCGGCAGGCGACTCGCGCCGAAGAGCACAAAGACGATGGCGAGAATAATCAGAAGCTCCTGCGTGCCTAGCCCGCCAATCATTAATAGCATGTGTTGCATGATAAAAATTCCCTTCTCTCTCTCCGGCTGACATACCGGAATTATCAATCAAGTGGCGGCTACTGCTCGACAGCATCCGGCTCATAAAAAAGATACTTGCGCCACGTCTCGTCCGCCCTTCCGAGATAACGCATAATCTGGCGATTGACGTGCAGTGAAAATCCGCGCGGGCGACGCAGGAGATGCATCCCTGCTTCTTCGGGCGTGCGGCTCCCTTTGCGATGGTTGCAACGTTTACAGCACGCGACCAGATTATCCCACGTCGAATCGCCGCCGCGCGAACGCGGATGCACATGGTCCAGAGTCAGTTCTGCCGGCGAAAACTGCCTGCCGCAATACTGGCAGGATGAATGGTCGCGTAGCAAGATATTCTTGCGTGAGAGCGAGCGACGTTCAAACGGAATGTGTATATATTCGACCAGCCGTATGACCGACGGCGCATGAATTGAAAGCCGCGCCGAGTGGAGCATATGCCCGTTATGCTCTTCCATGCGCGCCACGCCTTTGAAAATCATGACGACCGCGCGCCGCTCCGTGCACACGTTAATGGGCTCGAAAGATGCATTCAGGACTAAGACACGTCCATTCATAGTGCTTTACGATATTACGCTAAAGAATGAAAAATGAAAAAGGTAAAATTAAAAATTGAAAAGCGCAGTCCTTCTTCCATTTTTCATTTTTCATTTTGCATTTCTCTAAACCGGTCTGTGGCTTCGACGAGCGCGCTGATGTTGCTCGGCTCTGTGGCGGAGTGGCCCGCGTCGGGCGTGATACGCAGGTCTGCTTCGGGCCACGCGCGATGCAGTTCCCACGCGCTCATCATAGGACAGACGACATCATAACGTCCCTGCACGATGACTGCCGGGATGTGCCGAATCTTACCGATGTTCTCAATCAGGTAGTTTTCCGTTTCAAAGAAAGCGTTGTTCATAAAGTAGTGACACTCTATGCGCGCAAAGGCGATGGCGAACTGCGGGTCGTCAAAGTGCGCGATAAGGTCTGCGTCTGGAAAGAGCTTCGAGGTGCTGCCTTCCCAGACGCTCCACGCGCGCGCCGCTTCTATCTTCGCAGCTTCATCATCGCCCGTCAGGCGGCGGTGAAAGGCCGTGAGCAAATCGCCGCGCTCCGCTTCCGGTATCACCTTTATATATTCTTCCCACACATCAGGAAAAATTGCGCTCGCGCCTTCCTGATAAAACCACTGAATCTCTTTCCGGCGGCAGAGGAAGATGCCGCGCAGGACTAACTGGCGCACTCTATCTGGATGCGTCTGCGCGTAAGCTAGAGAGAGCGTGCTGCCCCACGAGCCGCCAAAGACCTGCCAGCTTTCAATCCCCAAATGCTCGCGTATCTTCTCTATGTCCGAGACCAGATGCCACGTCGTATTGTCTTCCAGATTCGCGTGCGGAGTGCTCTTGCCTGAGCCGCGCTGGTCAAAGAGAACTATGCGATACGTCTTCGGGTCAAAGAAGCGGCGATACTCCGGCACGATGCCGCCGCCGGGGCCGCCGTGCAGAAAGACTACTGGCTGCCCTTCCGGGTTGCCGCATTGCTCATAATAAATCGTGTGTACAGGCGAGACTGCGAGCATGCCTGTATCGTATGGCTCAATCGGTGGATATAAGGTTCTCATGGCCCTATCTTACAATCAGATGCGGAAAGACCAAAGGAGACTAGCCAGCGTTTCTTTGCGTTTCTTTGCGTCTTCTCTTCTTTGCGTGCTTTGCGGTTAAAGTTTTTTTCAACGCAAAGCACGCAAAGTTTTTCGCAAAGAGCGCAAAGATAAGTTTAGCTTTTTCGTTGACATTTATCTGCGGCAAAGTTAATTTCGCAAGACAAGTTTACAAACCAGTCCCGTCCCGCTAATCCTTTGAGGAGAATTTTATGAAAACGAAGCTATCTCGCTCTCTTTGTCTGCTCCTGTCGTTACTGCTTCTGAATGTGTTGCCTGTCGTGGCCCAGAACGCAGCGCAAACGGCTGGCTCTGTTCCTAAAATCAGCTTTGAGCAATACAAGCTGCCCAACGGGCTGCAAGTGATTTTGCATGTGGACAAAAAGCTGCCCATCGTTCATGTCAACCAGTGGTTTCATGTCGGGTCGAAGAATGAAAGACTCGGTCGCACGGGTTTCGCGCATCTCTTCGAGCACATCATGTTTCAAGGCTCGAAGAACGCGACGGGCGAATATTTTTCGTTCGTCGAAAAGCTAGGCGCAAACGACGCCAACGGGACAACCAACAATGATCGCACAAATTATTTTGCGACAGTGCCATCGGGAAATCTCGAATACCTGCTCTGGGTGGAATCAGACCGCCTTGCGACTCTGACCGATGCGCTGACGAAAGAGAAGCTGGATAACCAGCGCGATGTGGTGAGAAATGAGCGGCGGCAGAGCTATGAGAATCAGCCGTATGGCCGCGCCTTCAAGCTGCTTTTCGAGAACGTCTTTCCGACAGGCCATCCGTATTCTTGGCCCGTCATCGGCAGCCACGAAGATTTGATTGCGGCCTCACTCGATGATGTCAAAGATTTTTTCCGCACATACTACTCGCCAAACAATCTCTCGCTCGTCATCGCAGGAGACTTTGACCCTGCGGAGGCCAAACGGCTTGTCGAAAAATATTTCGGCAACATTCCGGCAGGGCCTGCTCTGGATAGACCAACATGGTGGATTCCGAAGCTCGACGGAGAAAAGATTGTCGAAGCTCTGGACAGAGTGCCGCAGGAGCGAGTCTATATGGCCTGGCCCACTCCGCCGTTTTATAGAGCGGGCGATGCAGAGCTGGACATCGCGGGTTCTGTGCTGGCCGATGGACTGTCCGCGCGTCTCAACAGGATTCTGGTTTACGACAAGCAACTGGCGACGGATGTGTCCGCCTTCCAACTCTCGATGGAAATCGCAGGGATGTTCACAGTCATTGCGACTGCGCGTCCCGGCGCATCACTCGCGCAGATTGAGCAGACCATCACGGAAGAGATAGCGCGTCTCGCAAGGACTGGCCCAACGGCGGAAGAATTGAACCGCGCGAAAGTTAAATGGGAATTTCAATTCGTCACGGGCCTCGAACGCATCGGCGGCTTTGGCGGCAAGGCTGACCGCTTGAATCAATACTTCACTTTCTGGGGCGACCCCGGCAAGTTTGATGAAGACCTTGCGCGCTATCGTAATGCGACAGTGGAAGGCGTGCGCGATACCGTCGCCAAATGGATTAACACACCGAATCGCGTCCTCGTGCGTTTCCGACCAGAAACATCCGGGCGCGAATCGCAGGCTGCGCTTGACCGCTCAAAGCAGCCGCAGGTAGGAGTTGACAGAGCTTTTAATGCGCCGGAAGTGAAAACCGCAAAGCTCGACAACGGCATGGAGATTTTCGTTGTCGAAAGACCGGAGCTGCCGAAGGTCTCTGTCATGCTCGCCACCAGAGCCGGGAGCGTCGCAGACCCCGCTGGCAAAGAAGGAACTGCGAACCTGCTCGTCAACACGATTGACAGAGGCACGAAGACCAGAAAGGCGCTTGAGATAGAAGACGCGCTCGGAGATTTAGGAACTGCTTTCGTCGGCTCAGCCGGACGCGAATCCGTCACAGTCTCTATGGAAGTCCTGAAGAGAAATCTGTCTCCGGCGATGACAATCTTTTCAGATGTCACACTCAACCCGACTTTTCCTGAAGCGGAAGTGGAGAGAGAGCGGAAACTGCATCTGGACACTCTGGCCCAACAGGAGCGAGACGCGAACGCGCTTGCCAGCCGCATCAGGCCGATGCTGACCTATGGGCCAGACCATCCGTATGGCCGCCCGCACTTCGGTTTGCCGCGCACAGTCGAGCAGATTACGCGCGCAGACATCGCGCGTTTTTACGAGACCAACTGGAAGCCAGCCAGCTCTGCTCTCATCTTCGTGGGCGACATCAGCATGGCTGAGGCAACGGAGATGGCGCGGCAAAACTTCGGCGGCTGGCAGGGCGGTGCGGCGACTGCCATCACGATTCCAGAGCCGCGCCCGTTCGGGCCGGGCAAAGTCTTTCTCGTTGACAGGCAGGATGCGGCGCAGACAGTGATTCTGGAAATCATGTCTGGCCCACCGCGCAAGACGGATGATTATTATGCTCTGCGTCTGGCCGATACTGTCTGGGGCGGCGTCTTCGGCTCGCGTCTGAATCTCAACCTGCGTGAAGACAAAGGCTATTCCTACGGAGTCTTTTCCAATCAGGCTTTCCTTTCAAGGGCCGGAGTCTGGTGGGCGCAAGGCGGCGTGCAGACCAACAAGACGAAGGAATCGCTGATGGAGTTTATCAACGAGTTGAAATTTTTGGCCGGGCAGAAACCAATCTCTGAGACGGAACTGGCGGATGCGAAAGCCAATCGCCTGCGCGGCTACGCGATGCAGTTTGAATCTCTCGGAGACATCTCAGGCCAAATCGCTCTGCTCTGGGTCGCAGGCATGCCGATGACAGAGTTGCAACGCGAGCCAACGGAAACGCAGAAGATGACACTCGCCCAAGTTAATGCTGCCGCGCAGAAGTATGCAGTGCCAGGCAAAACCACGCTCCTGCTCATCGGCGACCTGTCAAAGTTTCAATCAGGAATCAAGGAACTGAACGCAGGCGAGATTGTCATCCTCGATGTCGAAGGCAGACCGAAGAAATAGGGTTGATGTCATAACTCAAGCTCGCAAAGAATTGCTTTGTCTCTTAACGTGAGTTCGAGATAAGACCATTATGCTCAGCCCCGTGAGGGGCGGCATATCTTAGCCCACGACGCCAGTCGTGGGGCAACGGCCAAGATAAATATCAAGCCCCGTAGGGGCGACATAATATGCCGCCCCTACGGGGCTCGATTGTTGTGTGGCTCAGTTGTCCCAGCACTGACGTGCTGGGCTAAGATATGCCGCCCCTCGCGGGGCTCAGAACATGGCCGATCTCTACATCGAACTCACGTTCTCTTAATCTCAAACCGGGCGCGCAACGGTGAGCACGAACACCTCTTGCGCGCCCAATGCTTTGAGCGCGAGTGAGCAGGCAGAGACAGTCGCGCCAGTTGTAAAGACATCATCTATCAGAAGGACATGCGCGCCTTCTATCATGCGCGGGCGTGTGACTGCGAACGCGCCCGCGACACTTTCGCGGCGCGCTCTCGCATCCATCCCCGCGCGATGGCGTCCGGTGTGAGAGGTGCGAACTAGACTCCACTCATCAAGCTCAAGTCCGGTTTGACTTGCAACTGCGCGGCCCAATTCCGCAGCCTGATTAAAGCCGCGCTCGCGTGCACGCTCTGGATGAAGCGGGACAGGGACGATGAGTTGCGCTGTATGAAGCGGCTCTCTCTGCTGCGTTTGGGCCAGAAGTCGAGACAGACGCGTGGCAACATGCGGCTCGCGCTTGAGAGCTAAGACTGATGCACGCAAAGCTCCTTCATACACGCCGCATGCGCGTGCTGCTGTAAATGCTTCTTCGTCACAACGCCTGCAACGCACATCCATGCGCTGCTCTTTCGCAATGACTCCGGCGGCTTCCGTTCCGCATTTCCAGCACACCGTCTCATCGCCAGCGTAGATGCGCGTCTGCCGCCAGCATGTCTCGCAAGCGACACCATCCGCGCGCGATTCAACATTCGCATGACAGACCGCGCAGGCTTGCGGATAAACGAGCGTGAGCGCGGCATCATAAAGCAAATTTGCTGAGCGTCTGAGATTCACGGATGAATTTCTTCTATTTGAAATTTGAGATTTCAGATTTGAGATTCCTCTGTGATAAATCTCTCTTCCATGATAACGGCCTTCCGACTCGAACTTATATCGAATCGAAAGGCCGTCATTATGTCACGCTAAAAATCAGTTCGGAAATTAATCTTGAGACTAATCTTCGTCCTCTACGAGCAGACCGCGCTCCTGCAAATCCTGACACCGCAGGCAGTGGCGCGCCCAAGGTACGGCTTCCAGCCGACGCTCCTGCACGGGCTCGCCGCAATGGACGCACTCGCCATACTCTCCCGCTTCGATGCGGCCCAAAGCTTCGTCAATCAGTTCGAGCAACCGCCGGTCGTTGTTCGACATGGAAAATAAAAGCTCTTTGGTATAAGCATTGGCGGCCATGTCCGCAGGGTCTTGCGTCGCCTCCGAATCACGCTCGCGGCTATACATCTCCGCTTCCATGACTTGCCCGACAAGGCCCTCGCGGCGTCCCAGCAGGTTGTCTCTATAAGTTTTGACTTTTCTTTTATCCATTGCTTTATGTACTCCTCCGGTTCTTATCTAAGGATGAAGGCGGAAGGCGGAAGGATGCAGTGAAAGCTATTAAAAATTATAGCTCTTGAAAATAAATGCTGCATGTTGAAGAGCATTTCTTTCATCCTTCATCCTTCCGCCTTCATCCTCACTTTTGGTATGGCAATCCGTGTATGATCGTATAAGCTCTGTAAAGCTGTTCAACCAGCACGACGCGCGCCATCTCGTGCGTCAAGGTCAGGCGCGAGAGTGACCAGCGCAGGTCTGCGCGCTCTGCGACAGACGGCGCGACTCCTTCTGGGCCACCGATGATAAACGCCACCTCTTTCGTGCCGCTTATCTGCCACTTTTCAACCAACGCCGCAAGCTGCGGCGAACTCCACTCGCGCCCTTCTACATCCAGCAACACTGTCAGCGCGTCAGAATGAAGCGCGCCTATGATGCGTTTTCTCTCCTCTTCGATGCCTGCGCCGCGCGCTCCTTCGCGTAACTCCGCGACCTCATACCTGACAAAACGGCTAAGCCTTTGCAAATACTCTTCAATCAGGGCGCGCATATGCGCATCCTTCGTCTTGCCAATCCAGATAAAGCGAAAGCGCATTAACAGACAAGTGGGAAAAGGTTAAAAGGTGAAGCGGGGGAAAATTCCAGCCTCTCGCCTACGCGCGCGTCCTTTTTTCTCTCTTTACCCATTTTCCCTTTCCCCTTTTTCCACGGCTTTATATCGCGCCAGCTTCTCGTAAAGATTCTTGCGACTGATGCCGAGCAGGCGCGCCGCTTCGGACTTATTGCCTTTCGCCGCCTGTAAGGTCTCTGCGATGTAATCTGCCTCAAGCTCTGCGAGCGTCTGCCGCCTCTCGCGCCGTTGCCGTACGACACTCGCAGCCTGCAAGCTGGCCGGCAAATCCGCGGCCTCAACACGCGCGCCCGTAGAAACAATCACAGCGCGCTCGATTGTATTCGCCAACTCGCGCACGTTGCCCGGAAACTCGTAAGCCTCAAGCAGCGAAAGAGCTTGATGGGCGAAAGCATTCGCACGGCGTCCATGCTTATGGGCATAAGTTTTCAAAAACCTACGGGCCAATTCCGCTATATCTTCCGCACGCTCTCTGAGCGGCGGCACATGCAAGCGCACGACGTTGAGACGATAAAAAAGGTCTTCACGAAAACTGCGCCGCCGGATAGCTTCTTCGAGGTCAACATTCGTGAGCGCGACGAGCCGCGCGTCCACCTTGATTGTGCGTCGGCCTCCGAGCCGCTCAAACTCGCGCCGCTCGATGACGCGTAAAAGTTTTGCCTGCGCGTCAGGCGAGAGATGCGCAATCTCGTCCAGCAGGAGCGTGCCTTTATGTGCCGCTTCGAGCCTGCCGGGCCGGGCTTCCGTCGCGCCCGTGAACGCGCCGCGCTCGTATCCGAAAAGCTCTGCTTCCAGCAACTCACTCGGCAGCGCGGCGCAATCAATCTTGACTAACTCATTCGTCGCACGACGCGAGCGCGTGTGTATAAAGCCTGCGAGTGCATCTTTGCCCGCGCCGGATTCTCCTGTGACGAGGACGTTGGCGTCTGTCGCGGCAACACGTTCTGCGAGGCGCATGACCTCGCGCATTGCCTCCGACTCAGCCACTATCTCAATCACGATTCTTCTTTTCTCAAAGAGCCGCCGTCTTCCCGCGCCAACTCATCCGGGAGAGCCACGCGCGCCGCATCGCGCCACAATCTTTCAAGGTCATAGAACTGCCGCGCCTTGTTCTCAAACACGTGCACAATAAAATCGCCGTAATCCACCAGCACCCACTCAGCAGTCTGATAGCCCTCGACACGCTGAGCGCGCGTGCCAAGCTTTTTCAAACGCTCGACAATCTCATCCGCGATGGCCTGCACCTGCCGCGCATTCGTGCCGCTCGTAATCAGAAAATAATCCGTAAAGCTGGCGATGGCGCGCAGGTCAAGCACAACCATTTCTAAAGCCTTCTTATCACTCGCGGCATCCAGAGCCGCAAGGATGCGCTCGTCAAGCGGGTCGCTGCTCGCGGCTGCTTGATTATCCGCTTCACGCGCCTCCTGAGTTTCAGGATGAAGCGATTTTTCCTTAATCGGTGAATTCTGTCCCATAGCTTTTTCTGTAGAGCCCGTACTTTCTGATGTAATCCGCTACCGCTTGCGGCAACAGTCTGGGCCACTCGTCATCCAATCCCTCGCTGATGCTTTTTCTAATTCCGGTCGCAGACACATCCACAAAAATTGCATCCGTCACATAAATTTTTGGCCCAACGCTCTCTGCAATGCGCCTGGCAATCTCATCCGGCGCGCACGCGCGCAAGTCAACAATCCTTTCACGAATCGCAGGCGTCACATGCTCCGCTCCGAGTTCATATCCGGGCCGCGTGACGATGATGTGATCCGTCATCAAGAGCACTCGCTCCCACTCGCGCCACGTCGTAATCTCCGCCCATGAATCCGCGCCCATGACAAAGAAGAGCCGCGCCTTCTGGCCCAATTCGCTTTGCAGGCGCGTGAGCGTTTCCACGGTGTATGGACGTTCCGGCGCATCAAGCTCAATGGTTGAGATGCGCAAAGCTTCAAAGCCTTGCGTCGCCAGCGCGAGCATCGCATAGCGTTGAAGCGGAGGCGAGACGACTGCGCCGCGTTTATGCGGAGCAACATGAGCCGGAATAAAAAGAACTTCGTCGAGCTCGAATAATTTTAAAAGACCTTGAGCAACTGCTATGTGTCCGATGTGAACCGGATCGAATGTGCCGCCGTAGAGCGCGATTCGCTTTCGCCGTTCCATATCGCAATCATGAAGCCGCACGCATCTGGTCGTCCGGCTGACGCTCTATAGCATTGATTTCATCCAACGCCCGCGCGACTGCATTGACAAGCTCGCGCACGCCCTCATTCGTCGCAGAAGAGATAGCATAAAAAGCTCTGCCGTCTTTCGCGGCGCGCGCCCTTAAACTTTCCAAACGCTCCGGCTCGTCAAGAGCATCAATCTTCGTCGCCACGACAATCTGCGGGCGCGTAGCAAGCTCTATGTTGTAAGACTCTAACTCGCGATTGATTGTCTCGTAATCGCTGACGGTCTCGCGCCCGGACATCGAAGACACGTCAACGAGATGCAGCAACAGCTTTGTGCGCTCGACATGGCGCAGGAAGCGGTCGCCGAGTCCCGCGCCCTCGTGCGCGCCCTCTATCAAACCCGGAATATCCGCGACGACAAACGTGCGATACTCGCCCATATCAACAACGCCCAGATGCGGCTCAAGCGTCGTAAAAGGATAGTCTGCAATCTTCGGCTTGGCTGCGGAGATGACCGAGATGAGCGTGGACTTTCCTGCATTCGGAAAACCGACAAGACCGACATCCGCGAGCAGTTTCAACTCAAGCTGCAACTCAAGCTCTTCGCCGGGGCTTCCTTCCTGATGATAGCGCGGGGCGCGATTGGTCGAAGTAGTAAAGTGCGAATTGCCGAAGCCGCCGCGCCCGCCCTTTGCGGCCAGCCAGCGGTCTCCGTCTTCCGTGAAATCGTGTAGCAGCACTCCCGTCTCTGCTTCATAAACCTCAGTGCCGACAGGAACGCGCACGACTTTATCTTCGCCCTCGCGCCCGGAGCGATTCGAGCCTTCGCCATGCCGCCCGCGATCCGCTATGTGCTCAGGGTTGTAGCGCAGGTGCAGGAGCGTATTCAAAGATTCGTCTGCCACGAGCCAGACATCGCCGCCGCGCCCGCCGTCGCCGCCCGAAGGCCCACCGCGCGGGACAAATTTTTCACGACGAAAAGCCGTCACGCCGTTGCCGCCGTGCCCTCCCTGTACGCGAATCTTTGTGCGATCAATAAACAATTTACGACTTTCGAGATGAGAGACAATAAATCTAAAATTGAAAGCGACGCCCATCGCTGCTTGAGTATGAAAGCGCGGGCGTCGCATGAAATGCGGGCTTCTGGATTGCTCTCTCGGCCCTATGCGGCAGCCGCTGGTGCAGGTGCGGCGGCTGTCTCTGCTGGATAGACGCTGATGAATTTGCCTGAACGGCCCTTGTCTTCAAATTTGACGATGCCGTCAATCAAAGCGAACAAGGTATCGTCTTTGCCGCGCCCGACATTTTTACCGGGCTTCCACTTCGTGCCGCGCTGCCGCGCGAGAATGTTTCCGCCGAGCACGCGCTCGCCGCCGAATTTCTTCAAGCCCAATCGCTGTGCGTTTGAATCGCGCCCGTTACGCGAAGAGCCAACCCCTTTTTTGTGTGCCATTTCTCAACTCCAAAATAAAGTCTGGAGTCTGGAGTCTGGAGTCATGAGTCAAAGACAAACTGCTTTGACTCCAGACTCCAGACTCCAGACTTTCGACTAGCTAATCGAATCAATCTTCAGTGTCGTGTAATCCTGGCGATGTCCCTGCGTGCGTTTGTACTGCTTGCGACGCTTCTTTTTGAAGACAATGATTTTGTCGCCGCGCCCGTGATCTACGACTGTCGCTGTGACGCGCGCGCCGTCAACAAGGGGCGCGCCAATCTTTGTCTCGTCGCCGCCGCCGATGATGAGCGTATCAAGCTCGACCGATTCGCCAGCCTGTTTGTCCATCAAAGGCACGCGAACTGTCCCGCCCTCTTCGACGCGAAACTGTTTGCCGCCAGATTTAATAATTGCGTAAGGCATTTCTCTTTACTCCCTTCGGCAGAAGCCGCAACCTGCCATAGAAAAGTCGTTTATTATAAAGGCTCTAACTGATGCCGTCAACGCGGCGCGACAGCATTTCTGGCAGGCCCCTTCGCGCCGTTGGCCGAAAGAAACTCTTCCATAAATTTCGTCGAAAAATCGCCCGCGCGAAACTTCGGGTCATTCATAATTTTTAAGTGCAGCGGAATCGTCGTCTTGATTCCTTCAACAACCATCGCTTCCAGAGCGCGCTTCATACGCGCAATCGCCAACTCGCGCGTACGCGCGTGGACAATCAGCTTGGCAATCATCGAATCGTAAAACGGCGGCACAACATAGCCAGCATACGCAGCCGTATCCACACGCACGCCCGGCCCGCATGGCAAGTTAAAAGCAGTTATCAAACCCGGCGACGGCGTGAATGTTTCAGGATGCTCTGCGTTGATGCGGCACTCTATGGAGTGGCCCACAATCAATAAATCATCCTGCGTGTAGCCGAGAGCCTCGCCCTCTGCAATCCTGATTTGATTGCGCACGATGTCTGCCAGCGTAACCATCTCCGTTACAGGATGCTCGACCTGTATGCGCGTGTTCATCTCCATGAAATAGAAGCGACCGTCTTCATCGAGTAGAAACTCGAACGTCCCTGCGCTCGAATAGCCTATGCGCTTGCAGGCATTGACAGCCGCCGCGCCCATCTGTTCGCGCAACTCAGGCGTGAGCACTGGCGAAGGGGCTTCCTCCAAAAGTTTTTGATGACGACGCTGGATAGAACACTCGCGCTCGCCCAAGTGTATGCACGCGCCGTATTCGTCCGCCAGAACTTGAATCTCTATATGGCGCGGACGCTCTATGTAACGCTCTATGTAAACATCGCCGTTCTTGAAAGCCGCGGCAGCTTCATTCGATGCTGTCTCAAGAGCATGTCCAAGCTCAGCTTCCGTGCGCACGATACGCATCCCGCGACCGCCGCCTCCGGCAGAGGCTTTGACGATGACAGGAAAGCCTATCTCGCGTGCAAGCTTTAAAGCTTCTTCCTCTGTTTCGAGTGGCTCAGGACTTCCGGGCAAGATTGGCACGCCAGCTTCCTTCATCGCGCGACGCGCTTCGACCTTGTCTCCCATGAGGCGAATCACATTGGGGCGCGGGCCGATGAATTTGATATTGCATGCCTCGCAGATTTCCGCGAAGTAGGATGACTCTGCAAGAAAACCATAGCCCGGATGAATCGCATCCACGTTGGCAATCTCTGCCGCGCTGATGACGGAAGCGATGTTCAGATAGCTCTGCGCGGAAGGCGCTGGGCCAATGCAGATGGCTTGATCCGCAAAGCGCACATGCAGGGAGTCGCGGTCAGCTTCGCTATAGACGGCCACCGTCTTGATGCCCATCTCTTTACACGTCCAGATTATACGGCACGCGATTTCGCCACGATTGGCAATCAGGATTTTGCGAAACTTACTCATCAATCACTACTTCTTAATACCGAAAAGCGGCTGGCCGTATTCAACCGGCTGGCCGTTCTCGACATAAATCTTGGCGATGACGCCCGTCGTCTCCGCCTGTATCTCGTTCATCAGCTTCATGGCTTCGATGATGCAGACGGTCATGTCCGGCGTGACGTGGCTGCCGAGACGCACGAATGGTTCTGCTGTTGGCGAAGGGGAGCGATAGAAAGTGCCGACGATGGGAGAAGGAATCGGAGTCAGGTCTTCATCTTCCGCAGCCTCGTCCGTTTCCGCTGAAGCAGTCGGCGCGGCGGTTGTTGTTGTTCGATTCGACGCGCTTGAAGCGGCTTGCGCAGCCTGGGCCAGAGTTGCGCCCGGTTGCTGTGCAGGCACGGCGGCGGATGTTTGCGCGCCCGGCTGTGCAGAGATGATTTGCGGAGCAAGCTCGCGTCGCAAGCGCACGCGCACATCTTTGTTCTCAAGCTCGAAATCCGTAAAGCCGTATTCGTTGATTAACTCGACCAGCTCGCGCAGCTCATCCATATTCAGCGAATGCTCGGAAGAACGGCCAGGAGCATTACCACCGCCGCCGCTGCTGCCGTGCCGCCGCCTGCCTCTGCTGCGCTCGCGTCCACTGCCACTGCGCGGGTCGGATTGTTGTCGCTCTGTCTTGCGCTCGCCTTCAACGCTCGCGGGTTGTTGGGTTTCCTGTTCGCTCATTGATGCTTCGACTCCGAACCTAAAGGGCTGACGAAACTTGTTTGTGCGCGCCCGTTTGCTTTACGGCCTGACAAAGTTAAAGAGCCTCATACCGCACGGGGACTTTCGGCGCGCCGACGGTAAATTGAGGCTCTTGGGTCGGCTCTTGCGCGTATGTCTCAACTCGGTTTCAAGAGCTATGGACACGCGCCGCTCGATAGAGGCGTCTCTCGCTTTTACTCGTTCGTATCCTGCTCTTCGGCAGTCTGCTCAGTCTTCTTCGCGCGGCGACCGCCCTTCGGCTTGTTGTCTTCCAACTGCTCGTCAACAGGCTCTTCACCTTTGCCGCGCGCCTTGGTCGTCTCTTCTTTCTCGTAAGTCTTGTCGGCCTTGTCGCGTCCGGCCTTGCGACCACCTTCAGCAGCCTTTGACTCGCTCGCTTTGGTCGTCTTCTTCTTGCCAGCCGTGCCATGCTTGGCGCGCTTGGCTGCGTTCTCAATCGCCAACCGCTCCTGCGGATTATCCACAAGCTCGATGATGGCTAACTCTGCGTTGTCGCCTTCGCGTCGTCCGAGCTTGATGATGCGCGTGTAGCCACCGGGCCTATCTTTGAAACGCTCTCCGAGTTCATCAAAGAGACGTTTTAAAGCTGCGACGCCAGCCGTGCGCGGCGCGCGCAGTTGCCCGCGCTTGCCTGTCGAAGCAGCCTGCGCGTGATTGCCAGCATGAAAGAAGGCTGCGGCCTGACGGCGAAGGTGGACTGCCTGTATGGCAGTGTTGTCGCCTTCAAGATGCTGCGCGCGACGCGAGAGCGTGATTGCCTTCTCGATAAACGGGCGCAACTCTTTGGCCTTCGGCAAAGTGGTGATGATGCGCTCTTCCTGCGCGTTGATTAATGAAGTCGCGAGGTTGCGGAGCATGGACATGCGATGCTCCGTCGTGCGCCCCAACTTACGATGTGCCTTTAGGTGTCTCATGGTAATTATTGATTTTTGATTTTTGATTTTTGATCTTTGATTTGAAGACAGGAGAGCGAAAGAAGCATCTCTCTCAACCGCTTTCAATCGCAAATCAAAAATCTAAAATCGCAAATTAATCCTCTTCGTCCGTGTCTTCGTAATCGCTGAGGTCGCCGTCGCGCCCGCCCGTGCCGGGAATCGGATTGCCCTGCTCGTCAAACTCCATCCCGAAATCGAGGCCCATGCCGTTCAGGATGTCTTTGATTTCATTCAAAGACTTCTTCCCAAAATTCTTGGTCGCCAGCATCTCGCGCTCTGAACGTTGAACGAGGTCGCGGATAGAACGTATGTCAGCATTCTTCAAGCAGTTGTACGAGCGCACGGAAAGCTCTAGCTCGTCCACACTCTTGTCGAGCACGTCATTGCGCGGCAGCGGCGGTCTCTCAAGATTCGCGTAAGCGTAATCGTCCGTGTCCTCTTCAAAGTTGATGAAGATGGACATGTGGTCTTTGATGAGCTTGGCCGCAAGGCCAATCGCATCGTCAGGCTTAACAGAGCCGTCCGTCCAGACCTCGATGGTGAGCTTGTCAAACTCCGTGTTCTGGCCCAGACGCGCGGCTTCGACGGTGTAGTTGACCTTCTTCACAGGCGTGTGCACAGAATCAATCGGGATGTAGCCCAAGCTCAGGTCTTCATCAAAATTGCGGTCTGCGGAAACGTAGCCGCGCCCGCGTTTGAGGCGCATCTCGATATTCAGAGAGCCGCCGTCGCTGACGGTTGCGATGTGCACGTTCGGGTCTAAGACTTCGACATCAGCATCCGCTTCGATGTCGCCGGAAGTGACTTCGCCCGCGCCTTCTTTGTTGATAGTTAAAGTCTTAGGCTCGTTGCCGTGAAGCTTGAAAGGCACCTGCTTCAAGTTCAGAATCACGTCTGTTGCATCTTCAACCACGCCGTTGATGGATGAAAACTCATGCTCGACGCCTTCAATCTTGACAGCCGTGATGGCCGCGCCTTCGATTGAAGAGAGCAGAGCGCGACGAAGTGAATTTCCCATCGTCGTGCCAAAGCCGCGCTCGAACGGCTGCGCCGAAAAGCGACCGTAGCGCTCGGTCATCGTCTCTGCGTCAGCCGCGAGGCGTCGCGGCATCTGAAAACCTGTCCAGAGATTATTTTGATCCATAGCCATAATTTTTTTGATCCAAAAGTAAGTCCGTAAAATGCATATAGCCCTGCGCGCGAAGGCTCTTGCCAAAAGGCGCGGCCTTCGCACCAGAGAGAGACTCTTTCCGATTACTTGCTATAAAGCTCGACGATCAGTTGCTCGTTAATCGAACGGTCAATGTCTACGCGAGTCGGCAGCGCGGCGATACGCGCGCTCATGTCCGCGCCGTCAGCCGGAGCAATCCAGGACGGGCGACCACGTCCCGCAGCCGTCTGCCATGCGCCTTCGACGTGCGGATTCTTGCGGCTCGCTTCCTTGATGCTGACAACGTCGCCCGCCTTCACCTGAAAGGAGGGGATGTCAACCTTGCGTCCGTTGACTTCGATGTGACCGTGATTAACTAGCTGGCGCGCCTGGCGTCTGGAGGTCGAAAAGCCGGCGCGATAGACCGCGTTATCAAGGCGGCGCTCAAGCAGGAACAACAGGTTCTCGCCCGTGATTCCCTTCTGGCGCGCGGCCTTCTCGAAGTAGTTGCGAAACTGTCCTTCGAGGATAAAGTAAATGCGTTTGACTTTCTGTTTTTCCCTGAGCTGTTGGCCGTAGCCGACGAGCGCCTTGCCGCGCCGCATCGAGTTGCCGTGCTGACCGGGCGGCTGCGTGCCGCGCTTTTCAATCGGACAGGAGGGCTTGTAACAACGGTCGCCCTTGAGGAAAAGTTTTGCACCTTCGCGGCGGCACAAACGGCACACCGCATCTCTATACCTAGCCACTTCTTTTTCTTGCCTCCAGTCTATTCGCTAGACGGAAAAGTTTACAGGCAACACTGTTTCTCACAGCATGCCCTTCATCCTTTAGGTTAATAAATAAATTTTTGATTTTAGATTTTTGATTTGCGATTGAAAGAAGATAAATGCTTTTCAAATCTAAAATCGCAAATCTAAAATCAAAAATCAAAAATACTTAAACTCTGCGACGCTTCGGCGGACGACATCCGTTGTGCGGGATGGGCGTCGTGTCGCGTATCACAGTCACGCGGATGCCGGCGTTGTTGATGGCGCGAATCGCAGACTCGCGTCCGCCGCCCGGCCCTTTAACGCGCACTTCGCACTGCTGCATCCCTGCGTCTTTAGCTTTGTTCGCAGCCTCGTATGCGGCCTGCTGCGCGGCGAAGGGCGTACCCTTGCGTGAGCCGCGAAAGCCGCGCGCGCCCGAAGACGACTGCGCAATCAGGTTGCCTTCCAAATCGGTAATCGAAATCAGCGTGTTATTGAAAGACGCCGCGATATAAGCGATGCCGACAGGAATGTTCTTCTTCTCTTTCTTACGAAAGACCTTCTTTTTTCCGCCTGTTGCTTTTGCCATATTTCAGTTTTCAGTTTTTAGTTTTCAGTTTTCAGACGATAGCTTTCAGGCTCTGGCTGAAAACTAAAAACTGAAAACTGAAAACTGTCGTTACTTCTTGCCCGGCGCCTTCTTCTTGGCGATGGTTGCGCGGCGCGGCCCTTTGCGCGTGCGGGCGTTGGTGTGTGTGCGCTGCCCGCGCACTGGAAGTCCGCGACGATGACGAAGACCACGATATGCGCCGATGTCCATCAAGCGTTTGATGTCCATCTGGACGCGCTTGCGCAAGTCGCCTTCAATCTCGCCTTCGCGGTCAAGGATGGAACGGATGCGTCCAAGCTCTTCCTCGCTCAATTCCCTGACACGTGTGTCGAGACTGATTTGAGCTTCCTGCAAGATAGAGGTCGCGCGCGAACGCCCGACGCCGAAAATATATGTGAGACCGATTTGAGCGCGCTTGTTAGGCGGCAAATCTACTCCAGCCACACGAGCCATACTTTTTCTCTCTTCTCCAACAACAAAATTTGCGATTTTTGATTTTAGATTTGCGATTGAAAAACAAAATCGCAAATCGGCAATCGCAAATCTAAAATTACTATTATCCCTGTCGCTGTTTATGCTTCGGGTTCGTGCAGATTACCCTGACCACGCCTTTGCGGTGGATAATCTTGCAGTTATCACACATTTTTTTGACTGACGCCCGTACTTTCATCTCTTCACCAGCCCTCGCCCCTTTATTTGTAGCGGTAAGTGATCCGACCGCGATTCAGATCGTAAGGCGATAGCTCGACGAGCACGCGGTCGCCCGGAAGAATGCGTATAAAATGCTTGCGCATTTTGCCGGAAATATGTGCCAGCACCTGATGCTGGTTGTCTTCCAGCTCAACACGAAACATTGCGTTCGGCAGGGTCTCCAAGACCTTCGCCATGACCTCTATCGCTTCTTCCTTCGCCATATGCCTATAGAGCGTGAAATGCCTCCACCGACAAACTGCGCATAATACCATGCACCAGTCAGTTTGCCAAGCCGACTACGGCCCTCACCTAGTGTCGCAACTGCCCGTCAGGTTTGCGCTCGTCGCCCTGTTTTCTTCTATATTTGAAGAAGAAAACAATGCCGCCGACCAGAATGACAGCCAGGATAATCGCTATCACCCAGACTAAAAGAGTATAGCTTCCAGTAGCCATATTGCTCCCCTTGCCTGTCGCCTAAGCTCACACGCCTGCGGCGTGAAGCTCCTCTTGCCTGACTTCTTCCGAGACGCGCGTGAGCACTTCCGGCCCCTCTTCCGTAACCGCAATCGTGTGCTCGCAGTGCGCGCTCGGCAGCCCGTCCAAAGTCACTACAGTCCAACCGTCCTTGAGCACTTTTGTCAGATGCGTCCCCAGATTAATCATCGGCTCGACGGCGAAGACATAACCGTTCTTGATTTTGTCTCCCTTGCCCGGCTTGCCGTAGTTTGGAATCTGCGGGTCTTCGTGCATCTTGCGCCCGATGCCATGCCCGACATAATCGCGCACGACAGAGTAGCCGTGCGCTTCCGCATGCGACTGCACGGCCCAGCCTATATCGCCCAAATGTTTCCCTGCACGGCACTGCTCGATAGCCAACTCTAAACACTCTTCCGTCACGCGAATCAAATCGAGCAATTCCTCGCTGACATTTCCGACAGGGATGGTCGTCGCAGTGTCGCCGACATAGCCCGCGAGCGTGGCTCCCAAATCCATCGAAAAGATGTCGCCGTCCTTCAATCTGTAATCCGACGGAAAGCCGTGCACGACCTGTTCGTTGACGGAGGCGCAGATGGAGTACGGATAGCCGTGATAGCCTTTGAAGGTTGGCAGCGCGCCCGCGTCTCGAATCATCTTCTCCGCCGCGCGGTCAAGCTCGATGGTCGTGATGCCCGGCTTAACCATCCGCCGCGTCTCTTCGCGCACGAGGCCGATGAGCCGACCTGCGGCGCGCATCTTTTCCAACTCTTTTCTTGACTTCCCAATAATCATAAACGAATTGTGAGCAGCGATGTGATAAGAGACAAGCTGTTCTAGCTTCCCTCTTATCGCATATCACTTGTCAGTCGTCACTATTTTTTCAATGTCCGCGTAAATGGCCTCGACCTCGCGTGTGCCGTCAACTTTGTGGAGGCGGTTTGATGCTTGATAGTAATCGAGCATCGGGCGCGTCTGTTGCTCGTATGTGCTGAGCCGCACGCGGATTTTGTCCGGCGTGTCATCCGACCGATGAATCAGTTGCGCATCCGGGTGCAGGTCGCAGACGTTATCGTTTTTCGGCGGCTTGAAATAGATATTATAAATCTCGCCGCAGACAGGACAGGAGCGGCGGCCCGTCGCGCGCTTTTCTAAATAATCAAAAGGCACGTCAACGAGTATCGCCACAGTCTGGTGGCCCTGCTCTTGGGCCAGCTTTTCAAGCATCTCAGCCTGCACGGTCGTGCGCGGGAAACCGTCCAGAATGTAACCCTGACGGCAATCGTCCTGCTCTGTGCGCTCTCTGACGACGCGAATCACAAGCTCGTCAGAGATGAGTTTGCCGGAAGCCTGCACCTCGCGCACTTCTCTGGCAAGCGGCGTCTCGGCCTGGGCCAGAGCGCGGAAGATATCGCCCGTCGAAATCTGCGGCAACCCGTGTCGCTCCTGCAAGAGACGCGCCTGTGTCCCCTTTCCAGCCCCCGGCGCGCCCATTAAGACGATAATCTTTGACATAAAGAATTTGCGATTTTTGATTTTTGATTTGCGATTGGAAGATGTCTGACTGATTTCAATCGCAAATCAAAAATCGCAAATCTAAAATCCCATCAGGCTCTGCGTCCGCGCAGGCGACTGCCTGAGCCGAGAAAGCCTTCATAGTTACGCATGACGAGTTGGGCTTCAATCTGCGAGACTGTGTCCATCGCCACGCCGACGAGAATCAGCAATGAAGTCCCGCCAAAGTAGAACTGATAGCCCATGCCCGTCGGAATCCATGTCAATCCCGGCGTGCTGCTCACAAAGGCATCCACGGACGGGCCGATAAATGGAAGCCGTCCGACCTTAAAGCCGCTCAACATAATCTGCGGCACGAGGGCGACGAGCGCGAGATATATCGCGCCGACTGTCGTGAGCCGCGTCATGATTGTGTTCAGGTATTCGGCTGTCGCGCGGCCCGGTCGTATGCCCGGCATAAACCCGCCGTGCTTGCGCAGGTTATCCGCCACCTCTTCGACATTAAAGACAATGGAGATGTAGAAGAAAGTGAAGATGACAATCAGCGAAATAAAAATCAGTTCGTAATACGGGTCGCCGCCGTGAAAAGCGTTGAAGAAGCCGAACACTTTGGCCCACCACGAATTCGGATTGCTCGCATCCGGCGGAAAAGCTGAGAAGAGCGTCTGCGGCATCGCCAGCACAGAGGAAGCGAAGATGACAGGGATGACGCCGCCCATGTTGACCTTGAGCGGCATGGTCGTTTGCTGTCCTCCGACCATCTGTCGCCCGACATGCCGTTTGGCATAGCTGACAGCAATCTTGCGTCGCCCGGATTCGACAAAGACAACAAACGCAATCAGCGCAATCAGCGCAGCCACCAGCGCAATCACGCCGACAGTTTGCATCGCATCACCACCGCGCACGCGGTCGAAGACCTGCATCACGCCTTGCGGCAAGCCGATGATGATGCCCGCGAAAATCAGCAGCGAGATACCGTTGCCGATGCCGCGCTCCGTAATCTGTTCGCCGAGCCACATGACGAAAATCGTGCCGGTCGTCAAAGTGATAACCGTCGTCAGCATCGCGGCCCAGGTATTCGGCAAGACCTGATTGACCTGTAGCCAGTGCGCGACGAAAGAGGTCTGGACCATTGCCAAGATCACTGTCAAATAGCGCGTCCACTGGTTAATCTTCTGCCGCCCCATCTCGCCTTCTTCCTGCAATTTTTTGAGCTGCGGCGAAACCACAGTCATCAGTTGCAGGATGATGGAAGCAGTGATGTAAGGCGTGACGCCGAGCGCGAAGACGGAGATGGTGCGAAAGTTGCCGCCCGAAAACAAGTCGAGCACGCCGAGCAAGGTTCCGCTCACTTCGCCCCAGACGCGCTCAAGCTGCGCCTTGTCAACGCCGGGTGCGCCGACGTGCGCGCCAAAGCGATAGACAATCAACATGCCCAAAGTAAAGAGAATACGTTTGCGCAGGTCTGGAACCTGAAACATGTTGCGAATGGCGGCGAAAAACTTTTCCATACCCTTAACCTTTTCTACCGTGTCAAATTATCTTTCAAGATTCAGCGGCAAGTATGCAGCAAGCCTTTAGCAGAAAGCAAAAGGGCAGCAAACAAAAAGAAGCAGAAAGCAAACCCCTTGATGCTCGCTGCACTTTGCGGCCTGCTGCCTCTTCTCTGGAAAGCTATTGCGCGGCTTCCACCGGCTGCTTTCGTATCTCTGTCGCAGAGCCGCCCGCGCTCTCAATCTTCTGGCGCGCGCTCTTTGTAAAACGATGCGCGGAGATGCGCAGGGCTTTGGAAAGCTCGCCCGTGCCGAGCACAACGACATCGCGCTTGGCTTTCTTAATCAATCCGCGCTCGTGCAAGAGTTCCGGCGTCACTTCCTCGCCCGCATTAAAGCTCTTTTCCAGAGCGGCGAGGCTCACTTCAATCCATTCTTTCTTAAAAATGTTTGTGAAGCCGCGCTTGGGCAAGCGACGATGCAAGGGCATCTGTCCGCCCTCGAAACCGATTTTGGCCGAATAGCCGGAACGAGACTTTTGTCCCTTTTCACCGCGCCCGGCGGTCTTGCCGAGGCCGGAGCCGGGGCCGCGTCCGACGCGCTTCTTCTTATGCGTCGAGCCTGCCGGGGCATGTAAATTATTAAGACCGATAGCCATGATGTACTCCGATTTTTGATTTTTGATTTTTGATTTTTGATTTGAAAGTGAAGCTAATTTTAATTCTTTAGTCCGCTTCCAATCGCAAATCTAAAATCGCAAATCGCAAATTTCTTTACTCGATAATCCGTAACAGATGCGGGACTTTGGCGACGAAGCCGCGCGTCGCGGGCGTATCAGGACGCTCGACGATTTGGTTCAACTTGGTCAAGCCCAAACTTTTGACAATCTGCTTGTGCGTTTTCGGCGCGGCGATGAAGCTCCGGTAATATTGTATGCGAAGCATGCTGTCCGCGCCCGCCTGTTCGTTGTTCTGCTCTGCCATAAAACCCTCAATGTATTTTAGATTTGCGAATTTTAATTTTTGATTGAAAGCGAATAAAAAATTTCTTAGTCCTTATCCAATCAAAAATCGCAAATCTAAAATCGCAAATTAAAGTTCCTCTACCTGCTTACCGCGCAGGCGTGCAAGCTCCATCGGGTCTTTCATCTTCAAGAGGCCGTCAAAGGTCGCGCGCACGACGTTGTGCGGATTGTTCGAGCCCAAGACTTTGGTGCGAACATCGTGCACGCCTGCGGCCTGCATGATAGCGCGCACTGCGCCTCCGGCAATCACGCCCGTGCCTTCCGAAGCAGGCTTCATCAGGACTCGGCCCGCGCCGTACTTGCCAATCAACTGATGCGGCAAAGTGTTATTGATGAGCGGGACGCGAATCAGATTCTTCTTCGCAGCCTCGATGCCCTTCTTGATGGCGAGCGGAACTTCGCGCGCCTTGCCTGTGCCGAAGCCGACATGGCCCGACTCGTCACCGACGACTACGAGCGCGGCGAACGAAAGATTCTTGCCGCCCTTGACCACTTTGGTCACGCGGTTAATGGAGATGACCTGATCTTTGAGATCCAGGCCCTGCGATAAGATACGATGCTTGGGTTGTCTCATTACTCTTCCCTGTTGCCTTCCGCCTCGCCTGCCGCCGCTTCATCACTGACAGCAGCCGCTTCATCTTTGTTCAATCCGGCTTCGCGCGCAGCATCCGTCAGAGCTTTGACGCGGCCATGATAGAGATAGCCGCCGCGGTCAAAGACCACGCTGCTAATGCCTGCTGCGAGAGCGCGCTCAGCGATGCTGCGCCCGACGCGCTCGGCTGCGTCAATGTTGCCGCCCGTGCCACCGCGCAAATCTTTTTCCGTCGTCGAAGCAGAGGCCAAAGTCTTGCCCTGCTCGTCGTCAATCACCTGAGCATAAATGTGATTCAGGCTGCGGTAGATTGCGAGGCGCGGACGCTCCGTCGTGCCGCGCACCTTGCGGCGTATGCGCTGGTGAACCGCGCGCCGAACTTCTGCTCTATTTCTGTTTGCCATAACTTTAACCAGTTTTCAGTTTTTAGTTTTCAGTTGACAGTTCTCAGCCTTTGGCTTTCAGCAATTCTCTGAAAACTAAAAACTGAAAACTGAAAACTATTTCCCGGTCTTTCCGGGTTTCAACTTGATAGGCACATCCGCATAGCGGACGCCTTTGCCTTTGTAGGCGTCGGGCTTGCGCAGCTTGTGCATTTCGGCTGCGACCTGTCCGAGCTTCTGCTTGTCTATGCCGGACAAAGTCAGCGTCGTCTGATACTGCTGGATGCTGGACTTGGTTGCCATGCGCTCGGCTTTAGCTTCGATGCCTTCCGGCAACGGAAACTCAATCGGATGCGAGTAGCCAAGCGAAAAGACTATGCGCTTGCCCTGCACGTCTGCCTTGTAGCCGACGCCGACGACATCCATCTGACGGCTAAATCCTTCGGTCACGCCGACGATAGCATTGTTTGCAAGAGCGCGTGCGAGCCCGTGCTCGGCAGCCAACTCATCCGAAGCGCGTTCGGCCTGCAACTGGTCGCCGTCGAGTTTAAAGCTGATACCCTCAGGCACAGGCGAGGTCAGAGTCCCCTTCGGGCCTTTCACCTGCAACTCGCGTTCGCCCACAGTGACCGTCACACCACTCGGAACCGTGATAAGTTTCTTTCCAATGCGAGACATAATCAACCTCAGGGATGAAGGCGGAGGGATGAAGGATAAAATCTTACTTCATCCTTCCGCCTTCATCCTTCATCCTTTAATAAATCTGTGCCAGCACTTCGCCGCCGATATTTTCGCGGCGTGCGGCTTTGCCGCTCATCAGGCCGCGCGAAGTCGAAACGATGTTGACGCCGTAGCCGCCAAGCACTTTCGGAATCTCTGTCGCGCCCATATAGACGCGGCGACCGGGCCGCGAGACTCTTTCGAGATGCGTAATCGAAGAGGTGCCGCGCGCGTCATAGCGCAGGAAGATACGAATCGTGCGCTTGACGCCCTCGCCCTTGACGACGAAGTTGTTGATATAGCCCTCTTCCTTGAGGATGCGGGCAATCTCCAGTTTCAATTTCGAGGCCGGAATATCCACGCGCGAGTGCTTCGCAGAGATAGCGTTGCGGATGCGCGTCAGCATATCGGCAATAGGATCAGTCATGCTTTACTCCAAAACAGTTTTCAGTTTTCAGTTTTCAGTTTTCAGTTCTCGGCTCGTGCTGAAAACTAAAAACTGAAAACTGTAAACTACCAGCTCGATTTCACAACGCCGGGAATTTGTCCTTGCAGCGCCAGCTCACGGAAGCAAATACGGCACAAATTAAACTTGCGCAGGTAGGCGCGCGGTCTCCCGCAACGCTTGCAGCGCGTGTAGGCGCGCACGGAAAATTTCGGTTTGCGGTTTGCTTTCGCAATCAGTGATTTCTTTGCCATGAATCTCTCTTCAATATTTGACATCTGAGATTTGAAATCTCAAATTCTTTTACTGTCTGAAAGGCATGCCCAGGGCTTTTAAGAGCGAGCGTGCCTGTTCGTCATTGCGCGCGGAGGTGACAATCGAGATGTTCATGCCGCGCGTCTTGTCCACTTTGTTGAAATCAATTTCGGGGAAGATTAACTGCTCGCGTATGCCGAGCGTGTAATTGCCGCGCCCGTCAAAAGCTTTGGGCGAGACGCCGCGAAAGTCGCGCACGCGCGGCAGGGCGATGGAGACGAGACGGTCTAAGAACTCGTACATCCTGTCGCCTCTTAAAGTCACCATCACGCCAATCGGCATGCCCTGACGAAGCTTGAAAGAGGCTATGGACTTTTTCGCTTTCGTGACGACAGGCTTTTGTCCGGTAATCGCCCTCAACTCGTCCGCCGCCGTGTCCAGAATCTTATTGTTGGCGATGGCTTCGCCCATGCCCATGTTGATGACAATCTTCTCTAGGCGCGGGACGGCCATCGGGTTTTTGATTTCAAACTCTTTGGAGATTGCCGGAGCAATCTCTTTTTGATAACGCTCTTTTAATCTGACGTTTGCCATGTCCTTTGCTCTCACTTCTCTCTGGGTCTCGCCGTGCATTTGAATTTGCAGAGGACGTTTCCAGACTTTTTAACTTTTGCCCTGCCCTTTTACTTCTCCAAGCTCATGCCACTGCGCGCTGCCACGCGCGTCTTTGAGCCGTCGCCAGCGATTTCATAACGCACGCGCGTCGGCTTGCCCGATTGCGGGTCAATGAGTTGCACGTTCGAGATGTCAATCCAGGCTTCTTTGTCAATGATGCCGCCGCCGCGATTGTTCTGCGGATTGGCCCTCTGGTGCTTCTTAATCATCCCTGCGCCTTCGACTTTGACTTTGCCGTTGACGGGCGAGACTTCGAGCACGCGGCCACGCTTGTCTTTGTCGCGTCCCGCGATGACGACGACCTGATCGCCCTTCTTAATGCGCGCGCGCTTGTTTCCCTTGTTCATGAGTTAAATTACCTCCGGCGCTAAGGACACGATTTTCATATAGTTCTTATCGCGCAACTCGCGCGCGACAGGGCCAAAGACGCGCGTGCCAATCGGCGTGCCGTCGTCTTTGATAAGCACCGCCGCGTTCTGGTCAAAGCGGATGTAAGTTCCATCCTTGCGGCGCACCTCTTTGCGCGTGCGGACGATGACGGCGTTCTGCACCGTACCCTTCTTAATCGTCCCGTCCGGCGTCGCTTCCTTGACCGTCACTTTAATGCGGTCTCCCAGAGAAGCGATTTTGCCCGTCGAGCCGCCAATCGGCATAATCATCTCGACGCGACGCGCTCCCGAATTGTCTGCCACGTCCAAAGACGTTTGCATCTGAATCATTGTTAGCTCACTCCGTTCGCAGTTTTAAGTTTTAAGTTTTCAGTTAAAAGCGTCTTGCTCTCTTTCTGAAAACTTAAAACTGAAAACTTAAAACTATTTTGCCGCTTTCTGTACTATCTCGACGACGCGCCAACGCTTTCTGGCCGAGAGCGGGCGAGTCTCGACGATGCGCACTTTGTCGCCGATGGTCGCGCCCACTTCATCGTGGGCCATGAACTTCGACGTGCGGCGCACATAGCGGCGATACTTCGGATGCTTGACCAGACGGTCAACTCTCACGACAACCGTCTTCTGCATCTTGTCCGAAGCGACGATGCCGACCTTCTGCGCGCGATTGCCGCGACGGCCAGCCTCTGTCGCAGCAGCATTGCCCGCCTGCGAATCCACATTCGGCGCAACCTCGTGGGCCAAAGTCTCGCCCGCCGTTGTAGCCTCAGCCACTTCCGCTTCGTCTGCCGTCGGCTTCAAATCTTCTTGATTCTCTTCTGCCATTTCTCTTCCTCTTACTATTTACCGGCTTCTGCCTGCTTCTCGCGTTCGCGCGAGAGCGTGCGTATGCGCGCCAACGTTTTCTTCTCTTCGCGGATGCGCTTGACCGCATCAACTTCGCCGAGAGCCAGCTTGAAATTCAAGCGAAAGAGCGACTCTTTCAAACGCGCCGCCTCGCCCTGCAAATCGTCGTCAGACAATTCGTGCAACCTGTTTAATTCTTCGCGCCTCTTCATCGCTAGACTGCGCCTCCTTCCTGCTCAACGCGGCTCACGAACTTGGTCTTAATCGGCAACTTCTGCGCCGCCAGGCGCATGGCCTCGCGCGCCGTCGCTTCATCCACGCCTTCAATCTCGTAAAGAATGCGGCCCGGCTTGACGACTGCGACCCAGTATTCGGGCGCGCCCTTGCCTTTGCCCATACGCGTTTCCGCAGGCTTCTTGGTAATCGGCTTGTCCGGGAACATGCGAATCCAGATTTTGCCGCCGCGCTTGATATAACGCGTCATGGCGATACGCGCGGCTTCTATCTGGCGATCCGTAATCCACGCCGGCTCTAAAGTTTTCAAGCCATACTCACCGAAGCTGATGAGGCTGCCGCGATTGGCAACGCCCGTCATGCGCCCCTTCATCTGCTTCCGGTGCTTAACTTTCTTCGGCATCAACATAATGAATGCACCCTAAAAGAATTTGCGATTTGCGATTTTTGATTTGCGATTGGAAGCGGGCTTGAAGAATTTTTAATAAATTCATCCTTATCCAATCGCAAATCTAAAATCGCAAATCTAAAATTTATCCCCTGTCGCTACGCGGGCGACGATCACCTCTGTCACCGCGCTCGCCGCGTTCACCGTCGCGGCCTTCACGCTCGCGGCGTGTGCGCGGGCGGCGTTCTCCTCCGCGCTCGCCGCGCGGCTCGTTAATCGGATCGGTTCCGGTTCCGCGCGCCATAGCGGCCTTCGGGTCCAGAATCTCTCCGCGATAAATCCAGACTTTGACGCCGATGACGCCAAAGGTCGTGTGCGCTTCCGCAAGGCCGTAGTCCACATCCGCGCGCAAAGTATGAAGCGGAAGCTGTCCCTGCAAGTGCCACTCGGAGCGCGCGATTTCCGCGCCGTTCAAACGGCCAGAGACTTTGACCTTGATGCCCTGTGCGCCGAAACGCAAAGACTCTTCGACGGTCTTGCGCATCGCGCGGCGAAAGGCTATGCGCTTCTCAAGTTGTGCGGCAATCTTCTCGGCTTGAAGCTGCGCGTTGAGTTCAGGCTTATGAATCTCCTGAATCGAGACGAGCACTTCGCGTCCGGTCTTGGAAGAAAGGTCGCCTTTGAGCTTGTCAATCTCTGCGCCTTTGCGCCCGATGATGATGCCGGGACGAGAGGTGTAGATAATGATTTTCAAGCGATTGGCGGCGCGCTCAATGTCCACATGCGAGACGCCTGCGCCGGCAAAGCGATTCTTCAAATCGCGCTTCAGCTTTAAATCCTCAAGCAGGTACTCGCCAAACTGCTTTTTAGCAAACCAGTGCGAGTGCCAGTCTTTGTTGTAGCCGAGGCGGAAGCCGTATGGATGAACTTTCTGACCCACTCTTCTTCTCCGTTCAATTTCCTGTGATTTGAAATTTCACATTCTGAAATCTCAAATCAAACATTTATTCTGCGCTCTGTTCCGTGCCGCCTGCTTCTTCAGCAGGGGCTTCATTCTTTTTAGCTTTGCTCGCAGCCTTCGGCGCAACTCGCTTGGCGCGCGGTGCAGATGCCGCTCCGCCGCGCTTGCGGTTCTTGCTCTCGGCAGGCCGCGCAGATTTCGTCGCGGCAGTCTGGCCTTTGACCGGCTCAGCCTTCTGCGGCTCATCGCTCGACAGCAAGATAGTCACATGACAGAAGTGTCTCTTCTCGCGATAAGCGCGTCCCTGCGGCGCGGGGCGCATGCGGCTGCGATGCTTTGAAGGCCCGCGGTCAACGAAGCAGGCTTTGACCCACAACTCATCCGGGTCAATGGCGATGTTCGCCTTCTCCGCAGCCTCGCTCGCATTGGCGATGGCCGAACGCACACATTTTTCTATGCCGTCAGCCGCGCGCTTGTTCGTGTACTGCAAGATTGCCAAAGCCTGATTTACATTTTTGCCGCGAATCATATCTATGACGAGCCGCGCTTTCTGCGCAGACCCTCTCAGATATTTCGCACTGGCTCTCAATTCCATAACTTCGCTCCGTTAGCAGTTTTGAGTTTTGAGTTTTCAGTTTTCAGTAAAATCAAGTTGGGTTTTACTGAAAACTGAAAACTCAAAACTCAAAACTATTTCCTTGCTACCTTTGAAGACTTCTCGGCCTTCGTTCCGGCGTGGCCCTTGAAGGTGCGCGTCGGCGCAAACTCGCCGAGCTTGTGGCCGACCATGTTCTCCGTCACGTAAATCGGCAGATGACGCTTGCCGTTGTGGACGCCGAAGGTCAAGCCAACCATGTCGGGCGTGATGGTCGAACGACGCGACCAGGTCTTGATGGCCGGAGGCCGCGCGGCCCCGGCGCGAATCCGCTCCACAGCCTTCTGGATGCTCTTGTCTATAAACGGGCCTTTTTTAACTGAACGTGCCATGAGTTCCGCTTCGCTCCACAGTTTTTAGTTTTCAGTTTTTAGTTTTCAGTTATCTAAAAACTGAAAACTAAAAACTGAAAACTGTTATTTGACTCTTCTGTCGCGCACAATCATCTTCTGCGTGCGCTTGTTGCTTCTGGTCTTGTAGCCGCGCGTCGGTTGTCCCCACGGAGTAACCGGGTGGCGTCCGCCGCTCGTCTTTCCTTCACCGCCGCCGTGCGGGTGGTCAACAGGATTCATCGCCACGCCGCGCACGTGCGGGCGTATGCCCTTCCAGCGCGAGCGTCCGGCCTTTCCGATACTTTCATTCTCATGCTCGACATTGCCGACCTGTCCGACAGTCGCTTTGCAAACGACAGGCACGCGCCTCACTTCGCCCGAAGGCATACGCAACTGTGCATAGTCGCCTTCTTTCGCGACAAGCTGCGCGAAAGCTCCTGCGCTGCGAGCCATCTGTCCGCCTTTGCCGGGGCGCAGTTCTATGTTGTGAATCTGCGTGCCGAGAGGGATGTTGCGAATCGGCAGAGAATTTCCCGGCAGGATGTCTGCCTCTGGGCCGCTCATCACGGTCTTGCCGACTTCGAGCCCGACGGGCGCGACAATGTAACGCTTCTCGCCGTCGAGATAAGTAATCAGAGCGATGTGCGCCGAGCGATTCGGGTCATACTCGATTTGAGTCACGCGGCCCGGCACGCCGTCTTTATCGCGCTTGAAATCAATGATGCGATAGAAGCGTTTGTGACCGCCGCCGCGACGACGCACAGTGATGCGCCCGTCGTTGTTGCGACCCGAAATACGCTTCTTCGGCTCAAGCAAAGATTTCTCCGGCTCTGCTCCCGGCGTCAAATCATCGCGCGTCAGGTATGTCTGGTAACGACGCGCAGGCGATGTCGGTGTAAGTTTCTTGATTCCCATAGCAGTTTTCAGTTTTTAGTTTTCAGTTTTCAGTTCTTAGAAATCAGCGAGTTGCTGAAAACTAAAAACTGAAAACTGAAAACTGTTAAATCGCTTCGCCGTAATCCACTGGCTGTTCGCCCTGTTTCAAAGTCACGTAGGCTTTCTTCCAGGAAGGCTTGCGGCCTTCGTAGCGTCCGCGCCGCGCGGTCTTGCCCATGTAATTGATTGTGCGCACCTGTTCGACCTGAACCTGAAAGATGCGCTCGACAGCCGATTTGATTTCAGGCTTGGTCGCGTGGCGGTCAACGCGGAAGGTCAAAAGCTGGCGACCATCCTGCGATTCCTCTTTCGCCATCAGGGCTTTTTCCGTAATCACCGGCGACTTGATGATGTCCCAAACTGTTCTCATCTTTATGCCGCCTCCTCTTCTTCTGCGCTCTCATCCACTGCCGGAGCGGTTTCATCTGCATCAGCTTGATTGTCATCAGCCGTCGCGCCTTTCTGCTTCTGCGGGTCTAAGAGTTCTGACAACTCTTCCGCAGCAGCACGCGAGAGCACAAGCTTTTCGTGATAGAGCAGGTCGTAGATATTCAGACTAAAGCTATTGACGACCTTCGCGCGCTTCACATTGCGCGCCGCCAGCCACAGGTTGACGTTCTCCATCGAATCCACAATCAAGGTCTTGCCTTCAAGACCGAGCGTGGCAAGCGACGAGACAAAATCTTTGGTCTTCGGCTGGTCGAAGCTGAAGCCGTCAATGACAATCACGTTGCCTTCGCGCACGCGCTCTGAGATGGCCGAGCGCAAGGCTCCGCGCCGCATCTTCTTCGGCATGTTGTAAGACCAGTCGCGCGCCTGCGGCCCGTGCGTGTTGCCGCCGCCCTTCCACAGTGGCGAGCGGATCGAGGCGATACGCGCACGGCCCGTGCCTTTCTGTTTCCAGAGCTTGCGGCCAGAGCCGGAGACATCGCCGCGCGTCTTTGTGCCGACTGTGCCAGCACGCGCGTTCGCCATAAAGTTTCTGACGGCGGCATGAATCAACGCTTCATTCAGCTCTGCGCCGAACACTGCGTCGGACAACTCCAAATCGCCGACCTCTTCGTTCTTCAGATTGCGCACCTTCACGGTAGGCATAGCTCACTCCGTTCGCAGTTTTTAGTTTTTAGTTTTCAGTTTTCAGTAAAAAGCCGGTTGCGCTCTTCTGAAAACTGAAAACTAAAAACTGAAAACTATCTCTTCGCTTTCTTAATAATAACCACGCTGCCGGTTGCGCCGGGAACTGCGCCGCGCACCATCAGCAAATTGTTCTCGACATCCACGCGCGCAACCGTCAAGCCTTTGACAGTCACACGCTCATCGCCCATGTGGCCCGAAGAGCGCGTGCCTTTAATAACGCGCGAAGGATAAGCCGATTGACCGATTGAACCCGGCGCGCGCACATTCATAGAGCCGTGCGATTCCGGGCCGCGACTAAAGTTATGACGCTTGACCGTGCCAGCGAAGCCGCGACCCTTCGAGCGTCCGATGACTTCAATCGCATCGCCGTCTGCGAACTGGTCAACCAGCACCTTGTCGCCAACGTTCGTCGCATCATCAGAGCCGTCAAGACGAAACTCTTTCAGGATGCGCGTCGGCGGCGTGCCGCCGCCAGTCTTTTCAAAGTGACCGCGCATGGGCTTGTTGACGCGCTTGAGCTTGATGGGCTTGTCTTCGACAAGGCCAAGCTGCACGGCATCGTAGCCGTCGCGTCCCGCAGCCGTTTTCTTCTGCACCACGACGCACGGCCCGGCCTTGATGACTGTCACAGGCGTGACCGTCCCATCCGGCGCAAAGAGCTGCGTCATGCCGACTTTCTTACCGATGATTCCGTTAATCATCACAACAACCTCAGTTTTCAGTTTTCGGTTTTCAGTTTTAAGTAACCAGCCAAAACGAATCGCTGAAAACTAAAAACTGAAAACTGAAAACTCGTAATTATCTAGCTTTTGCCAAACGCTTTAATCTCGACATCCACGCCCGCGGGCAGGTCGAGCTTCATCAGCGCATCCACCGTCTGCGGCGTCGGGTCAAGGATGTCCATCAGACGCTTGTGCGTTCTGATTTCAAATTGCTCACGCGACTTTTTGTCCACGTGCGGCGAGCGCAAAACCGTCCACTTATTTTTCAAAGTAGGAAGCGGAATCGGCCCGGCGACACGCGCACCGGTGCGCTTGGCCGTCTCAACGATCTCCGAAGTGGACTGGTCCAAAACGCGATGATCGTAAGCCTTGAGTCTGATTCTGATCTTTTCGTTCAGCATATTTTCAACTCAACTTCTAAACAGTAAAAACTATTCGACGACTTCGGAGACCGTGCCTGCTCCCACTGTCCTTCCGCCTTCTCTGATAGCGAACCGCAAGCCCTTCTCCATCGCGATCGGTGCGATCAATTCAATCTCCATCGCGATGTTATCTCCTGGCATCACCATCTCCACTCCCTCCGGCAAGTGCGCCACTCCTGTCACATCCGTGGTGCGGAAGTAGAACTGCGGACGATACCCAGTGAAAAATGGCGTATGTCGCCCGCCCTCTTCCTTCGTCAAGACATACGCCTCGGCCTTGAACTTCGTGTGCGGTGTAATCGAACCCGGCTTACTGATGACCTGCCCTCTCTCAATATCCTTGCGCTCGACTCCGCGTAAGAGCAGCCCCACGTTATCTCCGGCCACTCCCTCGTCCAACAGCTTCTTGAACATCTCCACTCCCGTGCACACTGTTTGTCTTGTCGGGCGGATACCCACTATCTCCACCTGCTCGTTGACCTTCACCCGGCCTCGCTCCACCCTGCCGGTCGCCACTGTCCCTCTCCCCTGAATCGTGAAGATGTCTTCGACCGGCATCAGAAATGGCTTCTCAATGTCTCTTTCCGGTGTCGGAATGTAAGAATCAACCGCGGCCATCAGTTCATCGACCGTCTTCTCCCATTCGGGGTCGCCTTCCAGGGCTTTGAGGGCTGAGCCTTTGATGACAGGAATGTCATCTCCCGGAAACTCATAGGCCGAGAGCAGCTCTCTGACTTCCAGTTCCACCAGTTCCAGGAGTTCGGCATCATCCACCGCATCCGCCTTGTTCATAAACACCACCATCGCCGGCACGCCGACTTGTCTGGCAAGCAGGATATGTTCGCGGGTCTGGGGCATCGGGCCATCGGTGGCCGCGACGACCAGGATAGCTCCGTCCATCTGCGCCGCGCCGGTGATCATGTTCTTGACATAATCGGCGTGGCCCGGACAGTCCACGTGTGCGTAGTGGCGATTGGCCGTCTCGTACTCGACGTGGGCGGTAGCGATGGTGATGCCACGTGCCTTTTCTTCGGGCGCGTTATCGATGGAATCAAAGGCCCGGACTGTAATCTTCGGGTTATGTTTGGCTAAGACTTTGGTGATGGCAGCCGTTAAAGTGGTCTTGCCATGATCCACATGCCCGATGGTGCCGATGTTCACATGCGGCTTGCTGCGGTCGAACTTTTCCTTGCTCATCTTTTATCCTCTCGCTCCTCTGATATGAGTTTTGAGTTTTATTTTGCGACGCCCTGAACTTTAGCAATCACTTCATCCGCGACGTTCTTTGGCGCTTGATCGTAACGCTCAAAGTGCATGGTCGAAGTGGCTCGTCCCTGTGTCGCGCTCCTCAAGTCGGTCGTGTAACCGAACATCTCTGAGAGCGGCACAAACGCCGTCACGACTTGCGCGCCTCCCGGACGCGGCTCCATCTTTTCAATCTGGCCGCGACGACGATTGAGGTCGCCGTTGACCGCGCCCATGTACTCTTCAGGCGTCACAACTTCTACGCGCATGATTGGCTCAAGCAGCACAGGCTTGGCTTTCTTGACAGCATCCTGAAAAGCAAGCGAGCCCGCGATGGTGAATGAGCGTTCGTCAGAGTCAACTTCGTGATACGAACCGAAGACGAGACGCACTTTGATGTCAACCAATTCATAGCCAGCGAGGTAGCCGCGCTCCATAGCATCCTTGACGCCCTGCTCTGTCGGCTTGATGTACTCTTTGGGAATCGCGCCGCCGACAATCTTGTTCTCGAAGACAAAGCCTTCGCCGGGAGCGGGTTCGATTTCCAATTCGACGTGGCCGTACTGACCGCGACCGCCGGTCTGACGCTTGTAAACTTCTTTGCCGGGAGCGGGCATCGTGATTGTCTCGCGGTAAGCGACCTGCGGCTTGCCGACGTTTGCTTCGACGCCGAACTCGCGCTTCATCCTGTCCACGATGATTTCAAGGTGCAACTCGCCCATGCCAGCGATAATCGTCTGGCCCGTCTCGTGGTCTGTAGAGACATTGAACGAAGGGTCTTCCTGCGCGAGACGCGAAAGCGCGATGCCGAGTTTGTCTTGATCCGCGCGCGTCTTGGGTTCGACCGCGACGCGTATGACCGGCGCGGGAAATTCCATCGCTTCAAGGATGATTGGCTTGTTCTCGTCGCAGACGGTGTCGCCGGTTGTGACCTGCTTCATGCCGCCGATGGCGATGATTTCGCCTGCGCTCGCCTCGTCAATATCTTCGCGCTTGTTGGCATGCATACGCATCAAGCGTCCGACGCGCTCTTTGTTGTCTTTCGTCGGATTGTAAGCGTAAGAGCCAGCCTTGATAGTTCCAGAATAGATGCGAACGAAGGAGAGTTGGCCCAGATGCTTGTCTGCCATAATCTTGAAGACAAGACCGGAGAAGGGAGCAGACGAATCCGGCGGACGAGTCTCAGTCTCGCCGTTACGCGAATTGATTCCCTCGACCGGAGGAATATCAAGCGGGCTTGGCAGATAATCAATCACTGCATCAAGCAAAGTCTGCACACCTTTATTCTTAAAAGCAGAGCCTGTGACGACCGGAACGAGTCTCAATTCCAAAGTTCCCTTGCGAAGCGCGGCGCGAATCTCTGCTTCTGTAATGCTTGCGCCTTCGTCTTCGAGATACTTCATCATCAACTCTTCTTCGACATCAGCCACAGCTTCAATCAGCTTGTGACGCGCGGCCTCTGCTTCTTCTTTCAAATCGGCAGGGATGTCTGTGATTTCGTACTCCGCGCCCTTCGACTCATCTTTCCAGACAAGGCCCTTCATCGTGATTAAATCCACGACGCCTTTGAACTGGTCTTCGAGGCCGATGGGAATCTGTATGGCGACGGGGTTTGCGCCGAGACGCGAAATGATGGAATCGAAGGAACGCTGAAAGGATGCGCCTGCGCGGTCTAGCTTGTTGATAAAGCAGATGCGTGGCACGCCGTATTTATCAGCCTGACGCCAGACGGTTTCCGATTGCGGCTCGACTCCGGCGACGCCGTCAAAGACCGCGACCGCGCCATCGAGAACGCGCAAGCTGCGTTCGACTTCCATTGTGAAGTCAACGTGGCCGGGCGTATCTATGATATTGATGCGATGCTCGACGCCGTTGCGTTTCCAGAAGCAGGTCGTGGCGGCAGAGGTAATCGTGATGCCGCGCTCCTGCTCCTGCTCCATCCAGTCCATCGTGGCAGTGCCTTCGTGGACTTCGCCAATCTTGTGCGAGACGCCCGTGTAATACAGAACGCGCTCGGTCGTCGTCGTCTTTCCGGCATCAATGTGTGCCATGATGCCGATATTGCGGAACTTGTTTAAGTCGTGCTTAGCCATAACACAGTTTTCAGTTTTGAGTTTTCAGTTTTCAGTAGAGCAGGTTCAGCATTTGCTGAAAACTCAAAACTGAAAACTGAAAACTGCACTTACCATTTATAGTGTGCGAAAGCCTTGTTGGCGTCCGCCATGCGGTGCGTGTCCTCTTTTTTCTTGACCGCGTTGCCGCGATTGTTGGCTGCGTCGAGCAGTTCGCCTGCGAGGCGGTCTGTCATGGTCTTTTCGCCGCGACCGCGCGCATACTGCACAATCCAGCGAATCGCCAACGCGCCGCGACGCTCCTGATGAACCTCTACAGGAACCTGATAGGTCGAGCCGCCGACGCGGCGCGACTTGACTTCGACCGTTGGCCGCACATTGTCAATCGCGCGCTTGAAAACCTTCAAAGGCTCGTCTCCGGCCTTTTCGCCAATCTGCGTCAGCGCACTGTAGAAAATCGTCTCTGCCGTAGATTTCTTCCCGCCCAACATGATGCCGTTGATGAACTTCGTCACCAGTGGGCTGTTATAGACAGGGTCTGGCAAAACCTCGCGTCTCTCTGCAACTCTTCGTCTTGGCATAATCAATCTCAAGGATGAAGGCGGAAGGATGAAGGATGAAGGAAATGCTTTTCTTTCATCCTTCCGCCTTCATCCTTCATCCTTTATTTTTTAGCTCCGGCTGCGCCTGCTTTCGGACGTTTCGCGCCGTACTTGGAGCGTCCCTGTTTGCGATCCTGAACGCCCACGGAATCAAGCGTGCCGCGAATCACGTGATAGCGCACGCCCGGTAAATCCTTTACACGGCCACCGCGTATGAGCACAATCGAGTGCTCTTGCAAGTTATGGCCCACGCCCGGAATGTAGGTCGTCACCTCGATGCCGTTGGTCAAACGCACGCGCGCGACTTTGCGCAAAGCCGAGTTCGGTTTTTTCGGCGTTTGCGTATAAACGCGCGTGCAGACGCCGCGACGTTGCGGTGACTCCTGAAGAGCCGGGCTGGCAGTCTTGTACTTCACTGCCTGGCGGCCTTTGCGAACAAGCTGGTTGATTGTTGGCACTGCTCTTTTATCCTCTTAAACGTCACATCTCGCGCTCTGTTTATTTCAGAGCGCAAAAGGGGGCGTCACCTGCCTCTTTCCGAAACTTGTTCGGCAGTCAGCGCAAGTAAGCTGCCCTGTTACCTGAATTTTCTTGTTGAGGGATGTTCTGAAATTCTAAAGGGTGCGGATATTGGCTTCCCCCGAAGCCGAAACTTTTCTGTGGCGTCGCTTTTTATTAAAAGACGAGCAGATTCCTCAAAGAATCGTGTTCGCGTGCCACGCGCGGGAGCGATTTTCAAAGGAAAACCACTGTCGCGGGCCTTTACGCCACAATATTTGTCAACGGTTGCCACATCACAAGCGTGCAACCGGGCAACGCCTCCACACCGACAGAACCACTTCGAGCGTTGCACTGTTAGATTCAGACTGTCAGTCCGAAACGTGAAACTATACGTGTCCGCCCCTTATCTGTCAAGCGCGCACGCGGAGTTCAACGCCGCCGTGGATTTAGTCACTTCTTCAATTCGTCGGCTTGACTCACGAGTTCAATGCCGACCTCATCGTATCGGGCAAATTTATTCTTTTCATCCCAACCGTCAGGCATTTTATAGCGTAGCTTACGCTCAGTAAGTCTTGCATCTTCGTCGCGAGTAATTAGCCGGACTGTGAACCACTTGGTCAAGAGTTCACTTACGGCTGCTTCCGTCAAAGAATCTTCATCCATCTCCATGAGCCAGTTCACAATGACCATCAGTGGCACCACGTGCTCAACTATGCACGCATTACGCGGTTTCCCCAACGCGGCTTTCGAGCGCGGAATGTCTTCCTTCCGTGCGATACCATTAAGTCCGAGAGTCTTGTTTTGCCAATATTGATGTAAGGCAGTCTTTAAGTTGCGGCAACACTCATTCCGAGTAAAGCCGAACTTCTCCGCTGCTTTGGCTTGCTTGACGGCAAATACAATAAACTGGATGTTGGTTTTCATAGCGAATGACCCATTACCCAGAGTTCGATGGATTTTTGATATGAGGAGCGGCTTCGATTCTCTTTTGAATTTCATCGCCTTCCGCTTCTTGTTGTTGCAGATAATCTTCGACGGTTTCTTTGTGATTGAGATAATAGGTAATCGCCGCGTAAATATCTGCCAGTTCAAGCGCGGGGAATTTTTGCGCAATCTGTTCGGCAGATGCACCGAGCTTGTAATGATGGACTACGGAATCGAGGCTCACATGCGAGTCTGCAATGCGAATCGTGCCGTCTTCCGTTAATCGCAAAGGCAAGCTTTGATTTGTTTCGAGCAGCGTCATAAGTTCAGTTTAATACTTTAAAGTCTTATTTTCTAGCCCCTCATAAAAACCAAAATGTTTGGCCTGTGTCTTTACGACGCTTTAACCTCTGGTCAACTGCCTGTACTTGATGCGGTGCGGCTGGTCTGCTGCGGCTCCGAGTCTTTCGCGGCGGTCGGCTTCATATTCGGAGTAGTTGCCCTCGAACCAGACGACTTTGCTGTCGCCTTCAAAGGCGAGGATGTGTGTCGCAATTCTGTCGAGAAACCAGCGGTCGTGGCTGATGACGACGGCGCATCCGGCAAAGTTTTCGAGCGCCTCTTCGAGTGCGCGCATAGTGTTGACATCGAGGTCGTTGGTCGGCTCGTCAAGGAGCAAGACATTCGCGCCTTCTTTGAGCATCCTTGCAAGATGCACGCGGTTGCGCTCGCCGCCGGAGAGCATGCCGACTTTTTTCTGTTGGTCTGAGCCTGAGAAGTTAAAGCGCGAGACATAAGCTCTTGAGTTCATCTGCCGCACGCCGAGTTGCACGACATCAAGGCCATCGGAAATCTCTTCCCAGATAGATTTGTTTGCATCGAGCACATCGCGGCTCTGGTCCACATAGGCGAGTTTGACCGTCTCTCCGATTTTGAAAGTCCCGCTATCAGGCTTTTCCTGCTCCGTTATCATGCGGAAGAGAGTTGTCTTGCCTGCTCCGTTTGGCCCAATGATGCCGACGATGCCGCCTGGAGGAAGTTGGAAAGACATCTTGTCCACGAGCAGGCGGTCGCCGTAAGCCTTGCTCACATCATCTGCTTCGATGACAACATTGCCTAGACGCGGGCCGGGCGGAATGTAAATCTCCAAACCTTCGGAACGCTTCTCGCTCTCCTGACTCAAAAGTGCTTCATAGGAATTGATGCGTGCCTTTGATTTCGCGTGGCGGCCTTTGGGAGACATGCGTATCCATTCCAGCTCGCGCTGCAAGGTCTTCTGCCTATCGGATTCGGCCTTCTCTTCCTGCGCGAGACGCGCCTGTTTCTGCTCAAGCCAAGAGGAATAGTTTCCCTGCCAGGGAATGCCGTGTCCTCTATCCAGTTCCAGAATCCAGCCCGCGACGTTATCTAAAAAGTAACGGTCGTGTGTGACGGCGATGACTGTGCCTTCGTATTTCTGCAAGTGCTGTTCGAGCCACGCGACGGATTCCGCATCGAGATGATTTGTCGGCTCGTCGAGCAAAAGTATGTCTGGCTTTTGCAGGAGCAAGCGGCAGAGCGCGACGCGACGTTTCTCGCCGCCGGAGAGAATTTTGACGGGCGTGTCGCCGGGCGGACAGCGCAGTGCGTCCATCGCCATCTCAAGCCGCGAATCTAAATCCCATGCATCAATGGCATCGAGCTTTTCCTGCACCGCGCCCTGTCTTTCTAAAAGCTCTGCCATCTCGTCGTCGGTCATCGGCTCTGCGAACTTGTTATTTATCTCGTCATACTCTTTCAAGAGATTGACTGTCTCGCCGACTGCTTCTTCGACCACTTCGCGCACGGTCTTTGTTTCATCCAGTCGCGGCTCCTGCTCCAAAAATCCGACCGTGTAGCCGGGCGAGAAAACGACTTCGCCGTTAATCTCTTTGTCCTGACCCGCGATGACGCGCAGCAAAGAGCTTTTGCCAGAGCCGTTCAAGCCGAGGACGCCGATTTTCGCGCCGTAGAAGAAAGACAAATAAATGTCTTTGAGGACGGCGCGCTTGTCATAGAATTTACTGACGCCGACCATCGAGAAAATTATCTTGTTAGGTTCATGCTGCATATTTTTTACTTACCCCGTGAAAGAATTATTGCGGCAAGTATGCCGCAGGGACTGGGACATCCGTGCTCAAACCAAACTGTGTGGCGAAGGTCGAAAGGTTTGTGCTGCGCATGATGTACCAGCCGCCGTTGGATGGACGAAAGACTGCTATGTCTTCTTTGCCATCGCCGTCATAATCTGCTGCCGTCGGGATGTCTTCACTGATGCCCCACTGAAATGTGAAGACCGAGTTAGGCGCGGCGCTCGGCGCGATGTACCAGGTGCCTTGCGAGGCGCGATAAACCGCGATGTCGTCATAGCCGTCGCCGTCAAAATCTGCCGGCGCAGGTCTGTCCGTAGTGATGCCGAATTTCTTCGCTATGACTCCGGCGAAAGAGCCGACGATAGACCACACGCCATGACTCGCTTGATAGACGCCGATGTCCGTCACGCCGTCGCCGTCATAGTCAGCCGGAACGGGCCTGTCAGTCGGCAATCCGAACACGTCTGTCCTCAAACTATTGTTTGAGCTCTGAACGATAAACCATGTGCTGCTCGACGGACGATAAATCGCCACATCAGTTTTATCATCGCCGTCATAATCGCCCGGCACAGGCTTGTCTGTATTGACTCCCCAGAACGCTGTGCGGAGCGACCCCGTGCGGCTTTGCAGTATGTACCAGATGCCGTCTATCGGTCGATAGACTGCGAAATCAGTTTTAGCATCGCCGTCGTAATCTCCCGGCACAGCGACATCGCCGTTCATCCCAAACGGCTGCGAGATGACCGCGCCATTGGAAGAACGCAGAACGTACCAGACGCCATTCGATGGACGAAAGACTGCGACATCAGCTTTGCCGTCGCCATCGAAATCGCTCTTGACCTTGCGAACGGAAGTATTGATTTTAGTGACGAACCCGTCCGCGCTGCCGCCGAGCGTGCTTTGAAAAGCTCCGGGCGTGATGAAGAAGTTGCGTGTCGCGCGCCCGGTGATATAAGTATTGTTGCTGTTATCGGCTGTGATGCTGAAACCGTAATCGTTGGCTCCGCCGCCAAGCAGAGTGGAAAAGAGCAAAGCCCCGTCACGATTAAAGCGAGAGATAAAAGCGTCATCTATGCCGCGCGGCGGACGCAAAGAGCGTTTGGCCGGAAAGTCGCCTGAGTTGGAACGACCTGTGACATAACAATTCCCGCTCGCATCGGCTGCGATGCCAGAGCCTCTTTCTAAGTTAAGCCCGCCGAGAAAAGTTGAAAACACAAGCTCCGTCCCGCTCGGATTTAATTTCGTGACGAAAGCGTCAGGGTCTTTTAGTTGCGGCTGCACAGCATTCTTCGTCGGGAAATTAGCAGACCGCGTAAAGCCTGTGATGTATGCGTTGCCGCTCGGATCAACCGCGAGTGCATCTGCGGCATCAACCAGATTGCCGCCGATATAGGTCGAGTAAATCACGCCTGTGCCAGCCGGATTAATTTTCGTGACCACAGCATCATCCGAGCCGTTATGCTCTCTCTGAAATGCAGTCGGCGTGGTGGGATAATCGAACGACCCGCTCACGCCCCCGAAATAAATATTGCCCGCCGCATCCACTCCGCCCGATGAAAGATTCATCGCGTCGCTTCCAGTGCCGCCGAAGTAGGTCGAGAAGATGAGCGTGTTGGTTGCGATGTTCAATTTACCGACAACGAAATCCGCCTGTCCGTTATTGATTGCTTGCAGTGGATTGGCGGTCGGGAAATTCGTAGAGCCTGTGGCTCCTGCAAAGGTCACGATGTTGGCGTCCGTGCTTTTGACAAAGCCGCAGAAGTCGCCGCCGTTGCCGCCGAGATAGGTTGAATAACTGAGCGCGCCCGCGCTCGTAAATCTGGCAATGAAGCCGTCATTGAGGCCCATGCTCACGGCCTGAAACGGCGTCATCAACGGAAAATTTATCGAGTAAGTGTAGCCGGAAACAAATATCTCACCGCCTGGGCCAAGATTGATGCTAAAGATTCTGTCTTCATCACTGCCGCCGAAATAAGTCGAGAAGATGAGGGCTGTGCCAGTCGGATTGAGCTTGGTCAGAAAGGCATCGTAATTTCCGCCGGGCGCAGGTTGCGCTGCACTCTGAGTCGGAAAATCTCCCGAAGGCGTAACGCCCGCGACATAGATATTTCCGCCCGCGTCAACCGTGATGCCAAGCCCCGCTTCAATATTAAAGATGTCATCGCCCGCGCTGCCGCCGAGATAAGTTGAGAAAACTATAACCGGGTCAATGACGAGCGGCGCGTCGTGGTCATAATCTTCGAGGCTAAAACCGACGAGCTTCGAGTTCGCATTCTTTTTAAAAGCGTAGCTCACCGGAATCTCTTTTCTGCTGCCGTTAATTTCCTGATAAGCAACGGGCGCGTGTTGGCGTACAATGCGCTTGCCGAGCTTTAAAAGCAGGTCGCCGTTTTCGGCAAGACTCACATTCTCGACAGCTTCAAAATTCAAGCTGATGACATCGGGGCTGGCATTCGGCGCGAGGACAAAATCATATTCAAGCTCTCGCTGATTGCCGTAGTAAATCATATCTACGCCATCATAGACATTGCTGTATCGCACTTTTCTATAAGTCTGAATATTCTCTTGCCATTGTCCGGCCTTGTCTCCGATAAAGTAGCTTGCATGGCCGGGCAACTCTTCCAATCCTTCGATGACCGGATTTTCATTCGCGCCCGCGAGCTTCATCGTTAACACATCAGGCTTGTCGTTTTTCTGCGGCATGCCGGACGACTGTTTGCGCTTGTTCGGCAAGACAAGCTGCGCTTCATTCTGTTTCAAGAGCAAAGCGTGATTGCCGTTGCGCGAGATGAAGCGCGCGTCTGCGTCTGCCTGACCTCGATTAAGCTCGAAGTGCAAAGGGAGGCGTGCGAAATTGTCTGCGATGGATTTTCGCTCTTCGGGACTGACAATCTTTTGGCCCACTGGCGGCGGATTGTCTGAAACTTTTGTCGTCGTCGGACGAAGTGAAAACATGACCGCGCAAAGAGCGACGGCAGAGAGAGAGACACCTAGCAGCCTGAGCTTAAGCTTCATTACGAGGACTCCTTTTTATTCGCGGTAGGTTTATTCGCCAATGACTTTGACCAGCACGCGCTTCTCGCGGTTGCCGTCAAACTCGCCGTAGAAAATCTGCTCCCAGGGACCAAAATCCAACTTGCCGCGCGTCACTGCGACGATGACTTCGCGGCCCATAATCTGCCTTTTGTGATGAGCATCGCCATTATCTTCGCCCGTGCGATTGTGTGCATAGGCTTCCGGGCTTGGGTCAAACGGCGCAAGCTTCTCCAACCAACGCTTGTAGTCTTCATGCAATCCCGGCTCGTCGTCGTTGATAAAAACGCTGGCGGTGATGTGCATCGCGTTGACGAGGCACAGGCCCTCTTGTATGCCGCTTGATTCAACCTCTTTGACGATGTCGTGTGTGATGTTCAGGAAACCCATCCGCGCCGGGACGCGGAATATCAGGTAACGTGTGTGATGCTTCATCTTTCAAACTTCTCCCGAACCTATTTTGCAGACTCTAGCATCACAGATGAAAGCCACGCAATCAATAGTCATTATCCTACTGCCGTCGGGTTGAAATATTCTTAATATAATACGCTGCCTGCGAGTTTAAATTGATATTTATGAGACGGTCTCTAATAATCTTTTCTCTCCCTGACTATAGATGGTCTTGGTTCAAGTCTTTAAAGGAGTTTCGATATGAAAAGCCTACCTCGTATGTTTGTCTTGCGCTTCACTCTCTGTCTCTCGGCTCTGACTTTTTTAATCTTCAACACCACGACAGCGCAGGCAGGGACTTTAGACACGGACTTTGGAACGGGCGGCAGGGTCACAACCAATGTCACGCAGTATGACACTCCCAATCAGGTTTATGTCCTGGCCGATGGCAAGATTCTGATTGCAGGTCAGACCGCCAATCGAACGACACAAACTTACGCGCCTTCGCCGATGTTGATTCGCTATCTGAGCAACGGCACGCTGGACAGCAGCTTTGGCAACGGCGGAATCGTTGACGGCGCGATGGGCAATATCGAGATTAGAGACACTGCGCTTCAGCCTGACGGAAAGATTGTGCTGGTCGGCGGCATCAATCCGGGCGTCAACTTGCCGCCGCAGGATTTCGCAGTCGTGCGTTATAACAGCAACGGCACGCTCGACACATCCTTTGGCACAAACGGCGTCGTCATCACAGCGATTGGCGGCTCGCGCGACGCAGCCAGCGCGATAGTCCTCTTGCCGGACGGCAAACTCCTCGTCGCAGGGACAACCAGAGGCACGACGGATTCTCCCGGCACGATTGACCTTGTGCGCTACAACTCGGACGGCACGCTCGACTCGACCTTTGGCGCGGGCGGCATCATCTATCATTTCATAGGCGAGAACAATTCTTCGCCTGATGTTTATGATGTGGTCTTGCTGCCGGACGGCAAGCTCTTGATGACTGCCAACTGGGGCGGACGTTTTCTCGCGCGCTTCAATTCCGATGGCAGCTACGATACATCATTCGGCTCAAACGGCATACGCCCATCGCCACTGATTGCCGGAGAAATCACACTCCAACCTGACGGTAAATTTATGATTCCGACCAGCGTCTATAGCATGTCAATCGGCACAAGCGTCTTTGCTATTTCCAGATATAACAGCGACGGCACGAATGACAACAGCTTCGGTGATGCAGGGCGAGTCTATACGGTCTTTCGCGCGCAGAACAACGGCAACGCAAGCGCAGCAGCCTTTCATATAATTTTGAAAAGCAACGGCGAGTTCATCGCGGTCGGCGCGGCATACTACACCAACGGAGCTAACACTTCATCCTTCGCCGCAGCGCACTACAGGGCCAACGGCTCTGTCATTGCGCGCACGACCATCAACTTTCCTCAATCGCCATTCTCAATGGCAATTCGCGGAGCTATTCAAGCGGACGGCAAAATCGTTCTCGCCGGAATAGTTGAGAACATAGGAACCAGCAGCGATGTCGCTGTCGCGCGCCTGACAAGCATCACAAACGATTTTACGCCGTACAGGAAAAATTACGACTTCAACGGAGATTTTAAAGACGACCTGACAACTTATCGCCCCGGAACTGGCGGCGGAAGCAGCCAATGGTTCGACTTCTCTTTCTTTAATTCAATCTTTGTCTTCGGACTTGGCGAAGACATCATCGCTCCAGCCGATTACACAGGCGACAACGTGGCCGAGTTGGCAGTCTTTCGTCCGAGCACAGGCACCTGGTACATCGCCAACAGTTTGACCAATCCCGGCACAAACTTTACGGCGATTCAGTGGGGAACAAGCGGAGACATTCCCGTCGCCAGCGATTACGACGGCGATGGCAAAGCTGATGTCGCAGTCTTTCGTCCATCGAATGGCGTCTGGTACATCCTGAACAGCCAGCTTGGCACGCACACTTTTGTGCAGTGGGGATTGAACGGCGACAAGCCCGTCGCAGGAGATTATGACGGAGACAATAGAGCGGATGTAGCAGTCTATCGTCCTTCGACACGTATCTGGTATGTGCTCAGAAGCTCTGACGGACAAATTATCTCAACGCAGTTCGGAGCAACCGGCGACTTGCCTGTCGCGGCTGATTATGACGGCGATAGCCGTATGGACATAGCCGTCTGGCGTCCGAGCAACGGAGCCTGGTATCTCATACAGAGTTCCAACGGCCTGTTTGTCGCACGTCCCTGGGGACAGAGCGGAGACATTCCAGTACCCGGTGATTATGACGGCGACGGCAAGACGGATTTCGCAGTCTGGCGTCCAAACATACGCGCCTGGTACATACGCAACAGCAGCGACGGCTCGGCCACAGCCCAACAATGGGGAGCCAGCACAGACATTCCCGTTCCCGGAAACTAAGAGGGGTTACTTAAAGTGAGTTCGACATAAGCGGAAGCGAATACAGCAAGGCAGCCCCGTGAGGGGCGACATATCTTAGCCCACGACGCCAGTCGTGGGTCGAGCAGCACGAGATAAACAATGAGCCCCGCAGGGGCGACACAATTTCTGTCGCCCCTACGGGGCTCGATTGTTGTATGGCTCGGTTGTCCCAGCACTAACGTGCTGGGCTAATATCTGTCGCCCCTCACGGGGCTGCCCAAATCAGATCTTTCTTATCTCGAACTCACGTTACTTACCGAAGAGCATATCGAGCATGTCTGCCAGCCTGTATCCGGCGAGGGCAATCGCTGGCTCGGCTGTGTTGAATGCCTGCTTGCGATATTTTTCTGGCGGCATCTGAAAACGCTTGAGCCACGAAGGATAGACGACTGCTTTAGCGGATGCTAAACCTTCCTGCGCCCACTCAGCATACTCTCCCTGCTTGAGCCGCCCCTTCATCTTCGCCTCTGGGTATCGCTGCATGATGATGGCTGCGACGCGATTGGCATAGGCCGTCTCGGTCTCATTCGTCCCGCGCGGAATGCTTTTGAGCAGGATGTCATCCCAGTAGCCGTGCAATCTCCTCGTCTCTCTTGGCGGCGTATCTTTTGGCGTGAGCAGGAAAAGATTGCCGCCCTGATCTCCCGTCGGCTCTAATTCAGTGACACGCGCGCTGGTGTGCAAAGGCTGATGCACGTCTCCAACCAAATGAAGTATCCAAGCGATATCAATTCCGCGCTGGCCCGCGGCGACTTTTTTGTCCACGACCTCTTTTTCCAAAAAAGCCAGACGCTCGACGATGTTTATCTTTTCCGGCTGCAACTCAGGCACGTCAACGGGCTTGCCGTTCACCTGCTTCCAGAAAAAGTTTGTGAAGTGCCAGATGGAGCGATGATATTTTTTCTTGCGTTCGGGAAAGTCGTCGCTGCGCACGATGTCGGGCCATGTGCTGGCGAGCATGAAGAGGTCGCGCTGGCGTATGATGAGCGGCCTGCCATCTGTCGGAAGCATGTTTGCAAGGTCTGCATCCGTTGGAGCCTGCATCATCAAGGCTATCACGCGCTGCCGCGTCTGCGGCTCCATCTTCTCCCAGGCGATACGCGCCACCACCTCATGTCCTGCGTAATTCCAGGCCAACGCAGTCTGCGGCAGCAGCAAAGCGACAATCATCAGACAGACGACAAACATGCTCTTCTTCATCAGGCGATTCCTCTCACAATTTAATGGAAGGGAATATATCACTAATAATGGCAACGAAAGAATCTCGCGCAAAGGCGCAAAGGCGCAAAGGAAAACATTTAAGTTCTTCTTTGCGCCTTTGCGCCTTTGCGCGAGTTGTCTTCTGCTCTTTACCAAAAGCTGTGGAACTCCGATTGCTTCTCTTTCTGAGACACGCGGATTTGTGTCTTGATTACGAGCAAACAGGGAAAGGTTTTAAGACGAAATGGCCGATAAAGACCTGACGACTTCGCCGATTGATACGCCGAACACTGTGCCGGATGACCCTGAAAGAACTGTGGCTGCGCCGCATTTTCTGGATCAAGAAGTGGTCGTAAATGCACAGCCAGCCGTGCCGCTCTCCGAGATTAATCGGAAACGCACATGGCCGACGCCAATCATCGTCGCCGCGCTTCTTTTCGGTCTCGCCGTCGGAGCTTTCGGCAGCATGCTATTCATGCGCCAGAGAAGCGATTCCAGACAGCCTCCGGCTTCTACTCAGACAGCACCTCAGCAGCCAGTTCAGACACAAGAAGTAGTTCCCGCTTCAATTCCTCTTGAGACACAAGAGCAGACCGCGCAGCCTGATGTGCAGCAGCAGAAGCGCGCGGTAGATTCAGCGCAGGCGCAAGGCAACACGCAGGAGGAAGTGCGCGAGATTGCGAAGCCTGAAGTAGCGGTCGCGCCGAACAATGAGGATTGGGCTGCCCTGCGCGGCGCGCTGGGCGAATGGGTTGCGGCGACGAACGCGCGCGATATTAATAAACAGATGAGCTTTTATAATCCGACGGTCAACGCTTTTTATCTCTCGCGCAATACTTCGCGCGAAGAGGTGCGCGCGGAAAAGGCTCGCGTCTTTCAGAACGCACGCTCGATTGATATTCGCGCGGCTGAGCCGCAGATACGCGTCAGCCCGGATGGCACGAGCGCGACGATGCGTTTTCGCAAGAGCTATGCGATTGAAGGCGGCGGTCAGGACAGGCGCGGAGCAGTCGTGCAGGAACTGCGCTGGAAACGCGTCGGCAATCAGTGGCGAATTGTCAGCGAGCGCGATTTGAAAGTTTTGGAGCGTTGAGTTTTAAGTAAATAAAAGTTTCCCGCAAAGGCGCAAAGGCGCAAAGGAAAGCAAGTAAGCTCTTCTTTGCGCCTTTGCGGGAATTTTCGTCTTCGTCATCGCTAACGAAGCCCGCTCATCAAAACAGCCTTAGGCTGTAAACTTGAAGATGGTTGCGCGCCATTTGCGGGGGGCGGGGTTAATCGCGCTGTTCGTGATATTACCGACGCGCAGCACGACGAAGACTCCATCTTCGGTGTTGATTTCATAGCCAGTCCAGACCAGCCCGTCTTCAATCCCGCCGTTGGGGGTGAGGTTGACTGCGTCTTCCTCAATCACTGCGCCGGGAACGAAAACCTTGAAGTCCATAGTTGTTTGTGCGGGGATGCTCGGCAAATCCATCAGCTCGCGGATTGAGCAGTTGTACTGAAATTCGTCGCAGGACGGGCCGATAACCGTGACTGTGCGAACATTGTTTGATGCGCGTGTGTTAAAGACTGCGAAGGAACCGAGGGTCAGGATCATCAACACTACGGCAAAGGTGAGATATTTTTTCATGGTGGTCAAAACCTCCTGCCAGCATTTTTTCTGAGGGCTGGCGGCTAACGAACGTTTGAGAATTACGCTTCGAGCACATTCCACGTCATGTGCCGGGCGCGTTAAGGATTCGCAAGGGAAGCCATGTTCAAGGTCTTTGCGAGGAAGCAAAAGCATGGCTTTCGGGAGTGGCCGCAGTATAAACCACTGGCCCACCCCAAAATCAAGCTTTTAAAGTAAAGGGTGGTAGTGTCCTAATAAATGTTGCTGACTAGCGGCGGGAGTGTTTCGGTTTGCTTGGTAGTCTGGCGGGCAAGTCTAACTTATCATCTAATAGTAGATCGGTGCATATTCCTGCCAATCGTGCATATTCTAATATCGTAGGTAGCGGCGGTTCGCCCGTGCCAAGTTCGTAAGCAGAGATGGAAGTCCGCGAAAGCTTGTCATCAAGTCCTAACTTGCCAAGCATCTCATTTTGCGAGAGTCCAAGCGCAAGACGAATACTTAAAAGCTTCTCTGGCAATCGCTCTAATCGAGCACGGGGTATGCGCGCCATCAGAAGTTATCTCCTGACGGCTTGCCCTTAGCCAGAAATGTGGCTACAATCTGCCCGCTCAAACCTTTCGCCGTGAGTGTGAACCTTTCACATTCAACGGCGATGCTCATAACTTCAATCTGAGGTTGAGGCGTGAGCGACGCATGTGCCGTTGCATAGTTTTCAAATATCGCTCGCAATATATCAGAGACTACAGAACTCTTAAAAGCTTGAACGATGGGCGTTGGGGGGTAGATGCGCCCACTGCCGCACGTTCGTCTTTGGTGAGAAGGCGTCCGGTGCGGAGGGGCCGTCGTGATACTCCCACGAACTCGGCGGCCTCGCTTTCATTGTGCCAAAAATATCTAGCACATCTAAACCCTCTATTTCCAATCTTGCCCGACAATTATTTATTTGCCCAACGGAATTGCTCTCAGAGGCTATCGTGAGGCAAAGCCCCGCCAGCATGTCGCACAAAAAAAAGACCGGCGGAGATTTCCAAAAGAATCTCCGCCGGTCTTGATTGATGAGAGGGATGCTTTATTTAATAGATGCGTCCCTTGTGCTTATTCGTCGCCGTCCGCGTCGTCCTCTTCCTCTATGGCATCGCCGTTATCCGCGGCGACTGCGACAGCCGCGCGCGGCGTAGCAGGAATCGGCACTTCCATGCCGCCTGTGATTTCCGGGAAGTCTTCCATCTCGCGTTCATGGCGGCTCTGCGCAATCGTCTCATCGCGTTCGACCTTGACGTTGCGATAGTACTCCATGCCCGTTCCGGCTGGAATCAGGCGGCCCATGATGACGTTCTCCTTGAGGCCGCGCAGGTAGTCTATGCGACCGGAGATGGCTGCTTCGGTCAGCACGCGCGTCGTCTCCTGGAAGGAGGCTGCGGAGATGAACGAATCAGTCGAGAGCGAAGCCTTCGTGATTCCCAAAAGCAGCGGGTCAGCCTGTGAAGGCTCGCCGCCTTCTCCGACGACGCGCTGGTTCTCGTCCATGAAGCGGAAGCGGTCAACCTGTTCGTCTAACAGGAACTCCGTATCTCCGACTTCGCGTATCTTCACCCAGCGCAACATCTGTCTGACAATCACTTCGATGTGCTTGTCGTTGATGTTGACGCCCTGCAAGCGATAGACCTCTTGAATCTCGTTGACGAGATATTCCTGCAAGCGATTCATACCCATGACGCGCAAGATGTCGTGCGGGTTCAAGGGGCCATCCATCAGGGCTTCGCCGGCGCGGACTCTATCGCCTTCCTGCACATTGATGTGTGTGCCGCGCGGGATGTCGTACTCTCTCTCTTCGCCATCGTCTCCGGTGATAATCAGCTTGCGCTTGCCTTTGGCGATTGGCCCAAGCTTCACCGTGCCGTCAATCTCGGACATGATGGCTGTCTCGGCTGGCTTGCGCGCCTCGAAGAGTTCAACCACGCGCGGCAGACCGCCCGTGATGTCTTTGGTCTTGGTCGTCTCGCGCGGAATCTTGGCGATGATGTCGCCGGGCTCTACAGCATCCGCGTCATGCACCATCAGGTTAGCGCGCACGGGCATCTGGTAAGTCTTCAAGACCTTGTTGCCCGAACGAATTTCCAGACGCGGCTGTTTCTTCTCGTCCGGCGAATCCTTGACGACGAGACGCGATTGGCCCGTCACTTCGTCAACCTCTTCGTCAACCGTCACGCCTTCCTTCAAGTCCTGGAACTTAACTGTGCCGGCAACCTCAGTCAGAATAGCGAAGGTGAACGGATCCCACGTCGCTAAGAGTTGGTCTTCGGAAACGCGCGCTCCGTCTTCGACGTGTATGTGCGAGCCATAGACAATCTGGTGGCGCGCGACTTCGCGTCCGCGATCATCTAAGATAGTCAACGCGCCGTTGCGATTCATGGCGATGATTTCGCCGCGACGATTCTTGACCGTTTGCAATTCGACATAACGGATCGTGCCGTCCAGACGAGCCTCGTGTTTGGAAGACTCTTCGAGACGGGCCGTGCCGCCGATGTGGAAGGTACGCATCGTCAGCTGCGTTCCGGGCTCGCCGATGGATTGCGCGGCGATGACGCCGACAGCCTCGCCTATATCAACGGGCCTGCCCGTCGCAAGGTTGCGCCCGTAGCACTTGATGCAGCAACCGCGCCTTGACTCGCAGGTCAAGACAGAACGGATACGCACGCGCTGCACGCCTGAGCGTTGAATCTCAGCCGCGAGGTCTTCGTTAATCTCGTCTCCGATTTCAACAATCACGCGGCCCTCAACAGGGTCAATCACATCATCAAGCGATGTGCGCCCGACGATGCGGTCGCGCAGTGATTCAATCTCTTCGCCGCCTTCGACAATCGCCGTCGCGGAGATGCCGCGCAGAGTGTTGCAATCCGGCTCGGAGATAATCACGTCCTGCGCCACGTCAACAAGGCGGCGCGTCAAGTAGCCGGAGTCAGCAGTCTTGAGCGCGGTGTCCGCCAGACCTTTACGCGCGCCGTGCGTCGAGATGAAGTATTGCAGCACGTTCAAGCCTTCGCGGAAGTTTGCGCGGATAGGCGTCTCAATGATTTCACCCGAAGGCTTAGCCATCAAGCCGCGCATTCCTGCAAGCTGGCGAATCTGCTGTGCAGAACCGCGCGCCCCGGAATCAGACATCACGAGAATCGGATTCAGTTCGCCAGATTCCTTCTCGCGCGCGTCCATCGCCTTGAACATCTCTTTGGCAACCTTGTCTGTCACTTCAGACCAGATGGCAACGACCTTGTTGTAGCGTTCGCCGTTTGTGATGACGCCGTCGAGGTATTGCTGCTCGACGTTAATCACATCCTCGTCCGCCTTCGCCACCAGAACTTTCTTCGCATCAGGCGTCACCAAATCGTCAATGCCGATTGAGATGCCAGCTTTGGTTGCATAAAGGAAGCCAAGCTGTTTGAGGTCGTCAAGCATCTTGACAGTCATCTCGTGGCCCAGACGTATATGAGAATAATTAACGAGCGATTGCAGTCCCTTCTTCTTCAACGTGCCGTTGAAGAAAGGCAGGCCCGGCGGAATCGAATCGTTAAAGATAACGCGGCCCACCGTCGTGTTAATCACGCGGCGCACATCTTCCTGCACAGTTGCGCGCAGGATGTCCTGCGTGTCGTGCTCCTGCGTCAGGTCAATCAAGTCGCCCTGTATGCGCAGCTTGATAGGCGTCTGCGTCGTCACTTCTTTCGCATCAAGCGCGAGCAAGACTTCTTCGAGAGAAGCGAAGACGCGACCCTCGCCCTTTGCGCCCTGCTTGTCGCGCGTCAGGTAATAGCAACCGAGCACTATGTCCTGCGAAGGCACAGCGATTGGCTGGCCCGATGCAGGGCTCAAAATATTATTCGACGAGAGCATCAAGACAGCCGCTTCAATCTGCGCTTCCGGCGAGAGCGGAATGTGCACGGCCATCTGGTCGCCGTCAAAGTCCGCGTTGAATGCAGTGCAGACGAGCGGGTGAATCTTGATAGCTTTGCCTTCAACCAGCACGGGCTCGAAAGCCTGTATGCCCAGGCGGTGAAGCGTCGGCGCGCGATTCAAGAGCACCGGATGCTCGCGAATCACTTCTTCCAAGATGTCCCAGACGACAGGCTCTTGACGCTCAACCATCTCACGCGCCTGCTTAATGGTCGCGGCGTGTGCCTGCTTCTCAAGCTGGTTATAGATAAACGGCTTGAAGAGTTCCAAAGCCATCTTCTTCGGCAGACCACATTGATGCAGCTTTAATTCTGGCCCAACGACAATCACCGAACGACCGGAGTAGTCAACGCGCTTGCCCAAAAGGTTCTGGCGGAAGCGACCCTGCTTGCCTTTGAGCGTTCCGCTCAAAGATTTCAGAGGACGATTGTTGACGCCGCGCAGCACGCGGCCACGACGACCGTTATCAAACAGCGCGTCAACGGCTTCCTGCAACATGCGCTTCTCATTGCGCACGATGACTTCGGGCGCGCGCAACTCCATCAGCTTCTTCAAACGATTGTTGCGATTGATGACGCGACGATAGAGGTCATTTAAATCCGAAGTCGCAAAGCGTCCGCCATCCAAAGGCACAAGCGGGCGAAGCTCAGGCGGGATGACAGGGATGACATCCAGAATCATCCATTCTGGACGATTGCCGGATTTGAGGAACGAGGTCGCAACCTTCAGACGCTTGGAATATTTCAGCTTCTTCTGCTGCGAAGTCTCTTCCTTCATGCGGACGCGCAACTCTTTCGCAAGCTCTTCGATGTTGACCATCGTGAGCAGCTCTTTGATAGCTTCCGCGCCCATCTTGGCGACAAACTGTCCGGGGAAATCGCGCACGAGTTCCCTGTAACGCTCGTCCGTCAAAAGCTCGCGCTCTTTAATCGGAGCATCGCCCGGATCAATCGTGATGTAAGACTCGAAATACAAAACCTTCTCAAGCTCGCGCAGTGGGATGTCGAGCAGGTGGCCGATTCTGGAAGGCAAGCCTTTGAAGAACCAGACGTGTGAGCAAGGGCTCGCGAGGTCAATGTGGCCCAATCTTTCGCGACGCACTTTGGCCTGTGTGACTTCCACTCCGCACTTGTCGCAGATGACTCCGCGATGCTTCATGCGTTTGTACTTTCCACACAGACATTCCCAATCGGCGACTGGCCCAAAGATACGCGCGCAGAAGAGGCCGTCTCTCTCCGGTTTAAATGTGCGGTAATTAATTGTCTCAGGCTTCGTCACTTCGCCGTGCGACCACTGCCTGATTTTTTCAGGCGAGGCAAGGCTGATGCGAATCGCCTCAAAGTCCGGCGCGAGTTGCGTTTTCTCTTGTTGGAATCGAAACATCTTTTTCTCCATTTTTGATTTTAGATTTTTGATTTTAGATTGGATAAGGACTAAGAAATTTTAATCCTCTTCCAATCAAAAATCGCAAATCAAAAATCGCAAATCAATCTATTCTGTTGCGCTCGTAATCAAAGCCTCACCGACGCCGGCTCCTTCGCCTTCGTTGCCGTTCTGGCTGTCCTTGCTGACCAGCTCGACATCCAGACAGAGCGATTGCAGTTCGCGTACGAGAACATTGAAGGATTCAGGCACGCCCGGATCAAAGTCTGCTTCGCCCTTGACGATGGCCTCGTAAATCTTCGAGCGTCCGGCCACATCATCCGACTTGGCTGTCAAGAGCTCTTGCAGAATGTGCGCCGCGCCGTAGGCTTCCAAAGCCCAGACTTCCATCTCTCCGAAACGCTGTCCGCCGAACTGCGCCTTGCCGCCGAGCGGTTGTTGGGTAATCAAGCTGTACGGCCCAATCGAGCGCGCGTGAATCTTGTCGTCCACCAGGTGCGAAAGCTTGAGCATGTAGATGTAACCGACCGTCACCTTCTGCTCGAAGGCATCGCCCGTCAATCCGTCATAGAGCACAGTCTTGCCAGACTCGTTGACGATTTCCGGCAAGCCCAAATCGCTCAGACGCCCTGCGGCCTCAAGCAGTCTCTTCTTGATTTCCTTCTCGCTCGCGCCGTCAAAGACCGGCGTGGCAAAGTGCAGACCGAGAACGCGCGCGGCCCAGCCGAGGTGCGTTTCCAGAATCTGTCCGACGTTCATGCGCGAAGGCACGCCCAAGGGATTCAAGACGATTTCGACAGGCGTTCCATCCGGCAGGTAAGGCATGTCTTCTTCGGGCAGGATGCGCGCGATGACGCCCTTGTTACCGTGACGGCCAGCCATCTTGTCGCCGACGGACAGCTTGCGCTTCATGGCGATAAAGACCTTGACCATCTTGATAACGCCGGGCGCGAGTTCGTCGCCCTGACGGAGCTTGGCAATCTTCTCTTCGTAGATGTCCGAGAGAATTTTGATTTGCCTCTCAGTCCTGTCCTCATACTCTTTGACTTCCGCCGCGACATCAACGCGGGTCGAAGTCAACTCGGCTTTGCGTAGAGCCTTCGGCTCAACGCCGACCAGCATCTCGCGCGTGATGGTTTCGCCGCGCGGGATGGCTACGTCTTTATTGACCAAGAGGTCTTTGGCAAGCTTGCGGCCTTCAAAGAGTTCGTAGATGCGCGCGTCGCGCTGTTCGCGCAGGATGCGTATCTCGTCTTCGAGGTCGCGACGGAGGCGGTCTTCTTCTTCCTGCTCGATGGTCAGAGAGCGTTGGTCTTTCTCCTGACCTTTGCGCGTGAAGACCTGCACGTCAACCACTGTGCCGTCAATTCCCGGCGGGCTGACTAAGGATGCATCCTTCACGTCTCCGGCCTTTTCGCCGAAGATAGCGCGAAGAAGTTTTTCTTCCGCAGTCAACTGTGTCTCGCCCTTCGGCGTGACTTTGCCGACGAGAATCGAGCCGGGTTTGACCTGCGCGCCGATGCGTATGATGCCCGACTCGTCCAAATCGCGGAGCATGTTCTCGCCCACGTTCGGAATGTCGCGCGTGATTTCCTCCGGCCCAAGCTTTGTATCGCGGGCTTCGATTTCCAATTCTTCAATGTGAATCGAAGTATAAAAATCATCCTTCACAAGACGCTCTGAAACCAGAATCGCGTCCTCGAAGTTATAACCGCGCCACGGCATGAAGGCGACCAGCACGTTGCGACCAAGAGCAAGCTCGCCTTTGTCCGTGCAAGGGCCGTCTGCGATGACCTGTCCTTTGACTACGCGCTCGCCGACCTGCACGATTGGTCTCTGGTTGATACAGGTGTTCTGATTCGAGCGTTTGAACTTAATCAAGGTGTAGATGTCCGCCGTCACTTCGCGCGAAATCGTGCCGTCCATATTGTGGTCGGCCTTGATGATGATGCGCTCGGAATCAACGTAGTCCACTACGCCGTCGCGGCGTGCGACGACAACCGCGCCGGAATCCTGCGCCGTCACCTTCTCCATGCCCGTTCCGATGTACGGAGCTTCGGCACGTAGAAGCGGCACACTCTGGCGTTGCATGTTTGAACCCATCAAGGCGCGGTTCGCGTCGTCGTTCTCAAGGAACGGAATCAAGGAAGCCGCAACCGAGACAAGCTGTTTGGGCGACACGTCAACGTAAACAATCTCTTCGCGGCGCGCGAGAATGAACTCGCCTGCTTTGCGCGAAGCATTGCGCTCGTTGATGATATTGCCGTCGTCGTCCAACTCAATGTTGGCCTGACCGACAACATGCTTGTCCTCTTCCCAGGCTGTCAAGTAAAAGGGCCAGGGCTCGGATTCGGCCTTGCGACCATCCGCCGGGACACGCTTGTTGGCCTTCTCGACCTCTTCCTGCTGCACGTGGTCGCCCGGCTTCAATTTGGTGTCGCCGCCGTTGATGACACGCACATACTCTACGACGCGACCATCCACGACCTTGCGATAGGGCGACTCGATAAAGCCGAACTCGTTGATGCGCGCAAAGCAGGAGAGAGACGAAATCAGTCCGATGTTCGGGCCTTCAGGCGTCTCAATCGGGCAGATGCGGCCATAGTGCGTCGGGTGCACGTCGCGCACTTCAAAGCCTGCGCGCTCGCGCGAGAGACCGCCCGGCCCTAAGGCCGAGAGCCTGCGCTTGTGCGTAATCTCCGAGAGCGGGTTCGTCTGGTCCATAAACTGCGAGAGCTGTGATGAACCGAAGAACTCGCGCACGGCAGCCGTCACGGGCTTGGCGTTTATCAAATCGCGCGGCATCGTCGTCTGCATCTCTTGATGGATGGACATCTTTTCTTTGATGGCCCGCTCCATTCTCTCAAGACCGATGCGGAACTGATTTTCCAGAAGCTCGCCCACAGCGCGGACGCGGCGATTGCCAAGATGGTCAATATCATCCGCTTGAAACTCGGCAGGATTGCGGCGCATCTTCAAGAGATACGAAACCACTTCGACAAAATCCTGCGCCGCGAGAAGCGGGTCGTCTATGCGCTCGCGCTCTGGCTTGCCCATCTTGATATTGAACTTGAGGCGTCCGACACGCGAGAAATCAAACTTGCGCGGGTCAAAGAACATGCCTTCCAAAAGACGATAAGCCGTCTGCACAGTCGGCGGGTCGCCCGGACGCATCTTGCGATAGATTTCAAGGAGCGCATCAACGGGCTTCGTAATGACATCCTTTTTAAGAGTCTGTGAAAGAATTGGCCCAAGGTCGTCGCGCTCTGGAAAGAAGACATAAAAGCTCTGTATGCCTGCCTCTACAATCTCCTGCAACTTGGCCGGAGTGATTTCATTGTTGGCTTCGAGGACGACTTCGCCGGTCTCCGTGTTGACCACATCCGAGAGCGCGAACGCGCCTTCGAGTTGCGCGCTGTCAATCTCAACTTCGCTTTTGTTGGCTTTGCGCAGAGCTTCGAGCGCGGTGTTCGTCACCTTCTTGCCGGAGCGCACAATCGGGTCGTTCCCGCGTCCCATGACATCGAAATCCACGCGCATGCCAACCAGATTGCTAGTGCCTGACTCTGGCACTTTGATAAAGATACGGCCCTGCTCGGCGCGCACTTCATCCGCCGTGTGGAATTCGCGCAGGATGTCTGCATCAGAGAATGAAGCATTCTTGATGGCTTCTTCCAGTTGCGCATCCGAAGCGGCCTGACGATTCTCAAACTGCGGGTCGAGCCAGATGCCCAGAGCGCGCAGGAAAATCGTCGCTAAGAATTTGCGCTTGCCGACGCGCACATACAGCAAGTTCTTCTGGTCGTACTCAAACTCAACCCAAGAGCCGCGATATGGAATAATCTTGGCGACATTCAATGCGCCGCGTTTGAAGAAGACTCCGGGCGAGCGGTGCAACTGCGAGACGATGACGCGCTCTGTGCCGTTGATGATGAAAGTTCCGTTGTCCGTCATCAAAGGAATTTCGCCGAAGAAGACTTCTTCCTCTTTGATGTCGCGGATGGAGAGCGATTCTGTCTCAGGGTCTTTGTCATAGACCGTGAGGCGAATCTTGACCTTGAGAGGCACGCTGTAAGACATGCCGCGCTCCTGACATTCCTGCTGGTCGTGCTTGTGCTTGAGGCCGACTGGCTCGCCGCAGTTGTCGCACAGTTGCGGGCGCACGGCGTTGAAAGTCCCGCAGTTGTGGCACAGTGTCTCGCCCGGCGTCAACGGGTCAACCTTGATGGTCGAGCCGCAGGTCTTGCAGTTGGCGCGAAGGTAGTTTAAGCCTTCGAGGCGACCGCACTTGCACTGCCAGTTGCCGATTTGAAACTCGACAAAATCGAGCGTCGCCGTGCCGCGAAAGTCCGAAATCGGAAAGACGGACTGAAAGACGGCTTGGAGGCCCGTGCGCTCGCGCTCTTCGGGCAATAAATCCATTTGCAGGAAACGATTGTACGACTCGCGCTGAATCTCTATCAGATTCGGGATGCGTACAGCAGTCTTAATCTTGGAAAAGTCGTGACGCGCAGGCGGTTGGCTAACGCGGCGGCCCGTTCCACTGGCTACGATTTGAAGCGGATTTGCAGACATATTTTTCCTTCAAAAATGGTCTTGGGTCTTTGACCTCAAAAGGTTTTCTTATCTGGTGTTGCGTTCGAGTGAGATGTAATTCAAAAGTTTCCAATCGCATGACACACCAGATGAACAAGACCCTTGAGGCCAAAGACCCAAGCACGAATTACTTTAGAGACGCCAAAACGCGGCCAGAGCGCACATTGCCCTGACCGCTTCAAAGAAAGCGGTTAAAAATAGTTGCTCAAATTTTCTGGGAGTAACGCCAGCGCCTCACTACTCCCTCACCTTAGTTGCTAACAGCAAAACTGTCAAGTGACAAAGGAAGTCTGGAGTCTGAAGTCGAGAGTCTGAAGTCAAAAGCTTTTATGTTTTTGACTCCAGACTCACGACTCACGACTCTAGACTTATTTAACTTCGACGGTCGCGCCTGCGTCCGCAAGCTTCTGGCGAATCGTCTCGGCCTCTTCTTTGGAGACGCCCTCTTTGACTGCCTTCGGCGCGGCTTCGACGAGGTCTTTGGCTTCTTTCAAGCCAAGCGCAGTGACTTCGCGTACGACCTTGATGACGTTAATCTTGTTGCCGCCTGCGGCTTGCAGGACAACATCAAATTCCGTCTTCTCTTCCGCCGGAGCAGCAGCTTCGCCGCCACCGCCGCCAGCCATAGGTGCTGCCGCAACTGCCGCTGCCGCCGCCGAAACGCCAAAAGTTTCCTCAAGCTCTTTGACAAGCTGCGAGGCTTCAAGAAGGGTCATGCCCTTCAAATATTCGATTACATCTTCACGTGTAGCTGCCATGATAACTTTCCAATCCTCCTCTAAAGGGTTCTGATGTGCTGTAGTTTTATGTTCGCAGCAGGAGAACCCACGGGACGCTTTTTCCGCTTTGCTGCATCGCAAATCTGAAAAGGCATCCGAGCCGACGATGGCGACCTGACAAATCGCCCCGCTCGTTTTCCGCGTCCGGCCCTACTGTATTTTAGATTTTAGATTTTTGATTTTTGATTGGATAAGGATAAAAATTTTCAAATCCGTTTCCAATCGCAAATCAAAAATCTAAAATCGCAAATTCCTTAAGCGGCTTCTTCGCCGCCCTTCTGCTCGCCGATCTGTTTGACGACGATTGCGAGGTTGCGCGGGACGGCTGAGATGACCGTCACAAGACGCTGCGCCTGGCAATTAATCAGGAACATGATCTTCGAGATAAGCTCTTCTTTCGGAGGCAGGCTGGCGATGGCTTCGACATCATTGAGCCTCACGACTTTGCCTTCGACAATTCCGACCTTGAAAGTAAACGTGTCCGGGTTGGCCTTGGCGAATTTTGAAATCGCCTTGGACAGATTGACCGGGTCGCCTTCTTCCGTTAAAGCGATGGCGGTCACGCCCTTGAAATGCTCTGTCGCCTGCTCGAACGGAGTCCCTTCGGCGGCCTTGCGAGCCAGAGTATTTTTGACTACCGAATAGGTCACACCGGCCTCACGCAGTTGGTTACGCAGTTCCTGGTCTTTGGCGACCGTCATCTTCTGGAAGCCGACGAGCATGGCTGCCGCCGCGCGCTGAAACTGCTCTGTGAGGGCGTTTAAATCTTCCTGCTTTTGTGCTCTGGTTTTCATTACTTTTGTTCGCTCCTCACTCTCTTATTTCACGTAGGCCGTTTCGTCCAAGAGGACGCCCGGACTCATTGTCGCGGCCAGATTGACCTTCTTGACATACTTGCCTTTGGCAGTCGTCGGCTTGGCCTTGACCACTGCGTCAATCAACATTCGCGCGTTCTCTCGAATCTTGTCCGGCTCAAAAGAGACTTTGCCGACGGGAACGTGTATGACGCCCGTTTTGTCCACGCGATACTCGACCTTGCCTGCTTTTGTCTCGCGCACAGCCGTCGTCACATCCGGCGTCACAGTGCCTGTCTTCGGATTGGGCATCAATCCGCGCGGGCCTAAAATTTTTCCGAGCGTGCCGACCAGACGCATCATGTCCGGCGTAGCAATGACAGCATCGAAATCGAGCCATCCGCCCTTGATACGCTCGACCATCTCTTCGCCGCCGACGAAATCAGCCCCGGCCTCTGTGGCCTCGCGTTGCTTGTCGCCGCCCGCTATGACGAGCACAGTCTTTGAACGTCCCAAGCCGTGCGGCAAAACGACTGTGCCGCGCACAAGCTGGTCAGCCTTGCGCGGGTCAACGCCGAGCCACATTGTCAATTCAACCGTTTCGTCAAACTTGGCGAAGGCTATCTCTTTAACTTTCTCAATGCCTTCATCCAGCGTGTACTTCCGTCCGGTCTCTATCTTTTCCAGAGCCGCACGGAATTTCTTCCCGTGTCTTCTCATTCAAAATTACCTCTGAGGTGCTTGCGAGAATTTTAGATTTGCGATTTTTGATTTGCGATTGACAAATCAAGCTTCGCGCTTCTTCTGATTCTCTCCCTCTCAAGCGATCTCAGACTTGCGAGTTGATTTCAAATCAGAAATCGCAAATCTAAAATCAAAAATTACTCAATCGTGAGTCCCATATTGCGCGCAGTGCCTTCGATGGTTTTGATAGCAGATTCGAGACTCGTCGTGTTCAAGTCAGGCATCTTGGTTTTGGCTATCTCTTCAATCGTGGCGCGCGAGACGGAGCCGATTTTTTCGCGGTTCGGCTTGCCCGAACCCTTCTGGACGCCCGCAGCTTTTTTCAAGAGGTCAGCCGCCGGAGGCGTCTTGGTCTCAAAGGTAAACGAGCGGTCGGCGAAAACTGTAATCACGACCGGGACTTTCAAGTCCGGGTCCATCTGCGCGGTCTTTGCATTGAAAGCCTTGCAGAACTCCATGATATTGACGCCGTGCTGTCCGAGAGCCGGGCCGATGGGCGGAGCCGGATTGGCCTTGCCCGCCGGAACTTGCAGCTTGATATAACCTGTAATCTTCTTTGCCATAATTCAGTTTTCAGTTTTCAGTTTTTAGTTTTCAGAAGCCAGCGTTTTTGCTGAAAACTGAAAACTGAAAACTTTTATTCCTCTTCTGCAAATGTTACCTTTTCAACGTCAAGGAAGCTCAGTTCCACAGGCGTCGAGCGACCGAAGATTGTCACCGTCACCTTCAAGGTTGACTTGTCGTCGTTGACCTCTTCGACCTTGCCTGTAAAGCTGGCGAACGGGCCGGACTTGATGCGTACGGTTTCGCCCTGCTGATAAGAGAACTTCGGCTTCGGCTTCTCAGCCGCTTCCGTGACGTTATGAACAATCTGGTCAACTTCCTGCGGCGTCAATGGCGTAGGGTTATGCCCGCCGACAAAGCCCGTCACTTTCGGAGTTGACTTGATTGTGTGAAACACATTGTCCGGGATATGGCCGCGCTCGTCACATTCGATTTCGACCAGCACATAGCCCGGATAAAACATGCGCGACGATTCGATGCGCTTGTTGCCGCGCATCTCCACCACTGTCTCTGTCGGGACGAGCACTTCCGTTATCTCCGCCTGTAAATCTGTATCGCGGATGCGCGCCTTCAGGCTGTCACGAACCTTCTTTTCGTGTCCCGAATAAGTGTGTAGGATAAACCACTGCTTCATTAAAACTTCCCTGCCTTTGATAAGAGGCGACTTTACGCGAGCTTGCCAACCAGCCACTGCAAGAAACTGTCCAGTTGCGTAATCACGAACGTAATCCCGCGATCAACCGCAAACAGATAGACCGCGAAAAAGATGACCGCGATGACGACAATGATGGTCGTGTTCTTGACATCACTGGCCGACGGCCACGAGACGCGCTTCAATTCCGCGCGCACGTCATGCAGAAACTGCGAGGTGCGTGCAAAGAAACCTGCGCGCGCTCCGGTCACGCCGCGCTCGCGCCGCACGCCTTCGCCTTCCGGCCCTTCGCCAAAACGCGCCGCACGCGGGGCCGGCGCACCAACCGGAACATCCGTAGAACTCACGCGCTCAGGCGGCGGCTCCGGCAACGGCAGATCATCTGAATCTTCTTTATTAGCCATGATGTCGTCGGCTTTCCTCGACACTCAAACTTTCTTTCTGATTATCAATCAACCACAAAATCTGATTCAGGGGCAACAAGATTTGAACTCGTACTTTCGGTTTTGGAGACCGACGTGCTAACCGTTGACACTATGCCCCTAAAAGCAAGGATGAAGGCTGAAGGATGAAAGAGAAGCATTTCTCACAGCTTCCTTTTCATCCTTCACCCTTTATCCTTCCTACTTGGTCTCTTTGTGTCCGGTATGCTGGCGGCAGCGTCGGCAAAACTTCCGAAACTCAAGTCGCTCCGGCGTCGTCTTCTTATTCTTTGTGGTCGTATAATTACGACTCTTACATTCCGTGCATTGCAGCACTATGTTATCGCGCGGCATAACTTAACCTCTACTAATTTCCGTTTCAAGAATCAAAGCACTATTCGACGACTTCGGAGACCGTGCCTGCTCCCACTGTCCTTCCGCCTTCTCTGATAGCGAACCGCAAGCCCTTCTCCATCGCGATCGGTGCGATCAATTCAATCTCCATCGCGATGTTATCTCCTGGCATCACCATCTCCACTCCCTCCGGCAAGTGCGCCACTCCTGTCACATCCGTGGTGCGGAAGTAGAACTGCGGACGATACCCAGTGAAAAATGGCGTATGTCGCCCGCCCTCTTCCTTCGTCAAGACATACGCCTCGGCCTTGAACTTCGTGTGCGGTGTAATCGAACCCGGCTTACTGATGACCTGCCCTCTCTCAATATCCTTGCGCTCGACTCCGCGTAAGAGCAGCCCCACGTTATCTCCGGCCACTCCCTCATCCAGCAGCTTCTTGAACATCTCCACTCCCGTGCACACTGTTTGTCTTGTCGGGCGGATACCCACTATCTCCACCTGCTCGTTGACCTTCACCCGGCCTCGCTCCACCCTGCCGGTCGCCACTGTCCCTCTCCCCTGAATCGTGAAGATGTCTTCGACCGGCATCAGAAATGGCTTCTCAATGTCTCTTTCCGGTGTCGGAATGTAAGAATCAACCGCGGCCATCAGTTCATCGACCGTCTTCTCCCATTCGGGGTCGCCTTCCAGGGCTTTGAGGGCTGAGCCTTTGATGACAGGAATGTCATCTCCCGGAAACTCATAGGCCGAGAGCAGCTCTCTGACTTCCAGTTCCACCAGTTCCAGGAGTTCGGCATCATCCACCGCATCCGCCTTGTTCATAAACACCACCATCGCCGGCACGCCGACTTGTCTGGCAAGCAGGATATGTTCGCGGGTCTGGGGCATCGGGCCATCGGTGGCCGCGACGACCAGGATAGCTCCGTCCATCTGCGCCGCGCCGGTGATCATGTTCTTGACATAATCGGCGTGGCCCGGACAGTCCACGTGTGCGTAGTGGCGATTGGCCGTCTCGTACTCGACGTGGGCGGTAGCGATGGTGATGCCACGTGCCTTTTCTTCGGGCGCGTTATCGATGGAATCAAAGGCCCGGACTGTAATCTTCGGGTTATGTTTGGCTAAGACTTTGGTGATGGCAGCCGTTAAAGTGGTCTTGCCATGATCCACATGCCCGATGGTGCCGATGTTCACATGCGGCTTGCTGCGGTCAAATTTCTCTTTCGACATTCCGAAACGCCTCTTTAAATTAAATGTTAAAAACCTGAGATGGAGCCCGAGACGAGATTTGAACTCGTGACCCCTTCCTTACCAAGGAAGTGCTCTACCCCTGAGCTACTCGGGCACTGGCTTCCGAGAGACCCGATAACTTCCCGCCGGAAGTTTTTGGAGCGGGAGACGAGGCTCGAACTCGCGACATTCAGCTTGGAAGGCTGACGCTCTACCAACTGAGCTACTCCCGCTCAAAAGCAAGGATGAAGGATGAAGGCGGAAGGATGAAGCAAAGGCTTTCTTTCCGCCTTCCGCCTTCATCCTTCATCCTTGCTTTTCTGGTGCAGGGGGTAGGATTCGAACCTACGTAAGGCGTTAGCCTGCCGGGTTTACAGCCCGGTGCCATTAACCACTCGACCACCCCTGCCTATCTTGTCAAAACATGGAGCCGACGAGTCTCTTCCGCCCCTTACTGGCAACAATTCCTACCAGCTACAAAACGGCCACTTTAGCGAACTTCACGTTCATTTGCAAGTCGAGGCAAGGTCTCTTGCCTCCTCGCGGCATACAGTCCGCGAATCTCAAGTTTTGCAGGCTAAAATGGAAAGTTTCTTTGTCCTGAAACGCAGACGGGCAGGGCTTGAGGCTTTGAGATGAGCTATTTTTTATCTTTCCCGCGATGCTCTCTGCGCCATTGCCGTATGAAGATGAAGACGGCAATGATGCCTATGATGAGCAGGAAGCCCATCAGAATGAGGACGAATAAAAGCTCTCTCGCGGCAGCATTCATGGCGATTCAATGATGCTGATGTAGTTATCTACGCGGCTCGTCGGGCCATAAGCTGAAGCTCGTCGTGACGCTCACGTTGTCAAAAGTAGAAGTACATGAAGCAGAGTTGTTATGGCTCGTCACGGCCAGGCCTATATAGACGTTGGCAGACATGCTGATTGAAATTGACGAGCCGACCTGTACCCAGTTTGTGCCGTCTGTTGACCTGTAGGCTGTAAAGAGATTCCCGCTCCGCACGAGCCTGACCCAGTATGGCGCGCTGCCGTTGCCGCCAGTCGTGTGGTCGCTGAGGCCGCCCGTGCCGGTTCGTCTCTGGAAAGCAAGACCGTTGCCCGGCGTCAGGAACATAGAGGCATGACGCGAGCCGGGCGTCAAAGTCTCGCGTATCATCACGCCCGCTTTGGCCCAGTCATTAGTAAATTGCACGCCCGTCACGCGCGCTACAATCTGCCCGTTGCCGTTCAGAGGTTGATAGACATAATGGAAAGCGTCCACGTTGTCCCAGATGTCCGCGCCTGAGCCGCGCAGCGTAAAAACGCCGCTTGCAAAACTCGCATCGCCCACAAGGCCGACGCTGCCGATGTCCGTCTTGGCCCAGGGAGCAGGCAAAGTCGGGCCGCCCGTGACAGTGATATTGACAGTCGCAGAGGTGGAACTCGCGCCCGCATTATCAAACGCTCTGGCTGTCAGAGCATAACTGCCTGCCGCGACATTGTTCCACACAAAGCTATACGGAGCACTTGTGTCTGTGCCGAGCAGAGTTGTTCCTTGATAAAATTCTACACGAGCGATTGTGCCATCAGTATCACCGGCATCCGCATTGATAGTCACGTTGGCTGGCGAAGTAAAGCTTGCGCCGTTGGCAGGACTTGTGATGTTGACGCTCGGCGGATTGTTGACGGGCGGGCCGCCGTTTGCTTCGAGGCGGAAGTTGTCGAAGATGGTCGTGCCTGGAGCAGTGACTGCTTCCCATGTACCCGCGCTAATCTCCGCTTTGAGCGCGGTGATGGCAAGCTGTCGCGCAACAGTCCTTTGTGCAGTCCATGCAAGGCCATCCGCGCTTGTCTCAAAAACCATGACATCGCCAGCAGGCTCGTGCCGTATGCGCCAGAACCTGTGCTGCGCGGCGTTGTACTGAATGCTTGTTGTTGACCTTGCACCGCTCACGACCTGCTCAAAGCGCAGCAGGCCGCTCTCGATAGACATCATGAGAAAGTTGCGACTATCAATGCAGAGCGCAAGCTGTGTATTGGTCGAACCGCCGTCTGCGACCTGCACGACTTCGACACTGGCGCGCGAGTTAGTCAGATTCCATGCAGCGACAGAGACATAACCATTGTAATGGTCACGGCTGATGCCTGCGCGCGGCAAAATCTCAAGCCTTTGATTGCGCTCAAGGACAGGCACGGTCGAATCCCATGCCGTTGGGCCAGAATAAATCGCTCCCTGAATCGTCCCGAAAGTCCATTTCGAAGTGTCTTGAGAATTGTCGTTAAAATCATCCGTCAGGGCTGTCGCGCCGACTGAGCCGACGGTGATGTTAACAATCGTCGAGATGGAAGTCGCGCCATCATCATCCGTCGCACGAGCAGTCAGAGCATAACTGCCTGCCGCGACATTGTTCCACGCAAAGCTATACGGAGCACTTGTATCTGTGCCGAGCAAAGTTGTTCCTTGATAAAATTCTACACGAGCGATTGTGCCATCAGTATCACCGGCATCCGCATTGATAGTGATATTGGCTGGCGAAGTAAAGCTCGCGCCGTTGGCGGGACTTGTGATGCTCACGCTCGGCGGATTATTCCCGCCGGCGATTCTCACGCTGACGTTATCAAACGTCGCACTGCACAGGACAGTATTGTTGTGACTCGTGACGACCATGCCTATATAGACCTGCGTGGTCATATTAATAGTGTCTGTCCCGATGAGCGTCCAGTTTGTGCCGTCGTTTGATTTGTAGGCAGTAAAAATGTTTCCGGCGCGCACGAGCCGCAGCCACTTCGGCGCGATCTCGTTGCCGCCTGAAGTGTATTCTGTAATCGCTCCCGTATTGCGGCGACGCATGAACTCAAGACCTGCGCTGGGAGTCACATTCAGAATCGCATGCCTCGCATCTGCCGTGAGTGCTTCGCGAATCATCACGCCAGCTTTCGCGTTCGGATGTGTGTTGTCGAGACCTGCGATGCGCGCGATGATTTCTCCGTCGCCATTCAAAGGTTGATAGACGAATCGAAATTCATCTACCTGCTCCCAGATGTCTGCGCCTGAGCCTTTGATGTTGAAAGTTCCGTTCGCATAAGTTGCGCTGCCGATAGCTCCTGTGCTGCCTATGTCGCTGCTCACCCAGGGCGCGGGCAAGGTGTTCGGGATGACAGGCAAGGTAATGCTCTGGCTGTTGGTCAGCCCGCTGCTGTCGGTCACGGTTAAGACAATCTCGTAAGAGTAGTTGCCCTGACCATGCTCTTCGACTGTAAAACTTCCTGTCGGGCCGCTCGCGGTCGAGTATGGATGGACGTGGTTGTTGTGATGAAGCAAGACTGTCCACTGCAATGCGCTGGCCGGAAGCATCTGGTCGGGGTCTGTGCCACTGCCTTGATAACTCACGACATCGCCCGCACGAACGCTTGTTCCGTTCGCAGGACTCACGATGTTTGCAGTCGGCGGAAGGCTTCCGATTGTGATGTTGACTCTGTCAATGGCTGTGCGCGTTTGCGAGTCTGTCACAGTCAGCGTCGCGTTGAAATTCCTGACGCTACTTGAAGTATAAGTGTGCGAAGGATTGGGCAGGGTCGAGGTCGCGCCGTCGCCGAAATCCCAGAGATAAGTAATTGCTCCGCCGGTTGGGTCGAGCGAGCCCGCGCTGGAGAAAGAGACATTGAGCGGAGAGTAGCCCGACAAAGGAGTCGCAGAAGCTTTTGCCACTGGCCCACTAAATTTAATGCGCCGCACCTGTCCGGTCGAAAGCGAGATGTAATAGAGCGCGCCGTCCGGCCCAAGCTCCAAAGAGACTGGGTCTGTCACATTCGTCGCAAAGGTCTGGACGCCGAGCATGTTGCCACTCGCGTCTAACGTCATGCGGCGTATAAATTTTCCGCCGTAGTCTGCGAAGAAATAGTTGCCGCGATATTGCACAGGATAGTGCGTCGCGTTATAAAACGCGCCGCCGATGATGGAGTTGCCTTCGCCATGATCATATGTGTAGAGCGGCGGCGTGACTTCGCCCGTCGTGAGCAAGCGACATGGCGCGAACTGCTCGTAATAATCTATCTGCCAGCCATGCCCTTCGTAACAGGGCCAGCCGAAGTTTGCGCCGCGACCGCGATTGACCTCTTCCCAATCATTCCAACCGACATCGCCGATATAAACTTCGCCGCTCACTGGATGCAGGCTGAAACGATAAGGATTGCGCAGGCCGTAGGAATAGACTTTTGAGCGAATGGAATTTGTCCCGTCATCAAAAGGATTGTCGCCGGGCGCAGTGCCGTCCTTGTTGATGCGCAGGATTTTTCCCGAATAGCTGTTCAAGTCCTGCGCACGCAGAGCGCGCACGTCAGTCGCGCTATAGCTTGAGCCGTCGCCGTTGCCGACAAAAAGTTTTCCGTCCGGCGCGAAGCGCAAAGTGCCTATGGTGTGTGAATCGGAATCCGCAGGGATGCAATCCGCGCCCGCAGGATAGTTGCTGCATGGCCCTGTCCCGATTGTGCCGAGAATGACCGTCTCGCTATTGGACAAAGCGACATCAGGATTCGCAGGGTCGGCCTGCACGCGCGTCAGGCGAGAAGTTTTCGGCGCGCCGCTCAAAGGATTGCCCGCGTCCTCGTAAGTGTAAAGCAGATAGACGTAGCCATTCGTCGCAAAGTTCGGGTCGAGCGCGAGCCCTAGCAGGCCGCGGTCGTTGACAGTGTTGACGCGGTTTCCGAGATTGATGAAAGGCGTCGGCAGCAAGACTCCGTTCTTAAAAATCCTGACGATGCCGTTCTCCTGCCAGATAAAGATGCGCCCGTCCGGCGCAAAGGTGAGACCGACGGGCTTGAAGACCGGAAGCGTGGTGACGGTCTCGGCTACGAATCCAGAATCGGTGAAAGTCTGCGCGGATGTTTGACGCGCGGAGAGAATTAAAAAGCCAAGAGCCAACGTGAGCATCGTGGCCCAGACTGCGGACTGGGCCAATACAGCATGGCTCGTATCTGCCGTTTGCGTGTGCAGACGAAAGCTTGAACGGGGGCAAGTGTTCGAGGGCATTTTTACTTCCTAACTTTTCGCAGGCACTCTGTATTGAAGCTAAATAATTCCCGGAAACTTTCTGATGAAAGCGAATCCGTGATGGGGATAAATGACTAAAAGAGGCAAAATACCAGCCTGAAGCTTAAAAGTGCGTGGCAAAATTTCGTCTTTGCGAGAATTGCAATTGCCTGCGCCCTCCCTGACGGTCGGGCTACTGCCCCGTAAGTTATAGTTGAGGGGCAGTAGCCCGACCGTCAGGGAGGGCGTATCAGTTCTCACTCACTTTACTTTCCTGCGGTCTGTTCCTTCTTCGCGCGCGGGGCGGCGTTTTTCACGTACTTGTCAAACCAGGACATCATCTCGTAGAGCGTGTGCTCTGTGGATTCGCGCGCCGCGTAGCCGTGCGATTCGAGCGGCAGGATGACAAGGCGCACGCTGCCGCCTGTGCCGCGCAGGGCTTGATACATGCGTTCGGACTGCATCGGGAAAGTGCCAGTGTTGTTATCCGCTTCGCCGTGAATCAGGAGTATTGGCTCGTTGATTTTTTCGGCGTTCATGAAGGGCGAAACCTTGATGTAAAGCTCTGATGCTTCCCAGAGCGTGCGTCGCTCGCTCTGAAAACCGAAGGGCGTTAAGGTGCGATTGTAAGCTCCGCTGCGCGCGATGCCCGCGCGGAAGAGGTCTGAGTGGGCCAGAAGATTGGCCGTCATAAATGCGCCGTAAGAGTGGCCGCCGACGCCGACGCGCTCAGGGTCTGTGATGCCCATCTCAGTGGCCTTGTCAATCGCGGCCTTCGCGCTCATCACAATCTGCTCGATGTAAGTATTGTTCATCGTTTCCGGGTCGCCGACGACAGGCATCGTCGCGTTATCCAGAACCGCATAGCCCGCAAGCAGGAAGAAGAGATGCGACGGGCCTGTGATGGTCGTGAATCTCTGCGTCGAACCGGTTATCTGTCCGGCGGTCGTCGGGTCTGTGAATTCGAGCGGATAAGCCCAGACGACCGTCGGCAATCTTGTTCCCTCTTTGTAGCCGGGCGGCAGATAGAGCGTGAAAGAGAGTTGCACGCCGTCCTGACGCTTATAAGTCACAAGCTGTTTTTTGATGCCGCGCAGTTGCGGCGTCGGGTCTGGAAACTGTGTCAGGGCGCGGGGCGCGGCGTCTGCTGCATCGCTCAGGTTGCGCACATAATAGTTGAGCGGCTCAATCGGTCTTTCGCGCCGCGTGATGAATTGTTTGGCATCGCTGCCGAGCAAAGCTACGACAGTTTCATAACTCATCGCATCGCTGCGGAAGAGGCGTTCGGATTTCAGAGTCTTTAAGTCGAAGCGGTCAAGGAAAGGACGGTCGCCTTCCGGCGTCGCGCCTGTGCCTGCAAGATAAATCCACTGCTCATGTTGCTGTATGGCGTACTGTCCAGACGGCAGCATGCGCTGCAAAGGCGCGCCCGGATTGTTGTACTGCTCGCGTATATTGCGGCTCCAGACCATGCGCGGCTGCTCTGATAAGTTATCCGCGTTCAAGATAAAACTGCGCCGCCAACGCTTGTCACGATCATAATCGCTGACGATGACGAGCCCGTCCTTCTCTCCCCAATCCATTCCCAAAAAGCGATGCTCGGTTTTAAATAGCTCTGCGGGTTGGCCTGTAAAAGGAGCTTTCAACATCAGGACTTTGTCGCGCGGAGAAACTTTTTTGCGCGGGTCGCCTTCGTCCAGAGCTTCGACCCAGACAAGCGTGACAGGCTCTGTCGGTCGCCAGTGATAACTGCGCGGGCCTGTGCGCACGCCGTCAGTCGGAATCTGGTCTGCGAGTGGCTGGCTCGTTAGTTTGTGAATAACCTTTCCGCTCCTGTCCCAGACTTCGACTTCTCTGGGAAACCTGTCGAGCGTGTGCAGGTATGAATACGGGCGATGAATGCGTTCGACTAAAATGTGCTGACCATCCGGCGCGGGGTCAAGCCCCTCGTAAATCGCTGGCTGGCCCAGAGGCGTGAGCTTGCCCGTCTGGCTGTCGAGCAGATTAAGCTGCGCCGTCGCGTAATAATCGAAGAGGTCTTCATCATAAGGACTCTTCAACAAATCCTGAAAAGTCATCACAGGCCCGGCCTTGCCGTAGCTCTCCTGTATAATCGGCTCGCGCGGAACGGCGGAAGCAGCTGGAGCCGCGCCGCGTGCGCCCGGCACAGTCTGGACCAGAAGCGTGCGATTATCCGGCAGCCATTGTGCAGGATTGCCCATCACAGCGTTGACCTTGAATCCATTCAAGACGCGCGCCTTGCCCGTCGCAGTCTCTCCGACCCACAACTCTATGCCCTGCGGCGTCGTGTTAGTAAAAACGAATTGCTTGCCATCCATGCTCCACTGCGGAAAGCCTAGCTGCACGCCGTTCGGCAGAGCGACCGGAGTTTCCGCGCCGTCCGCAATCTTCTTGATTGTGAGCTTGATGAAGTAAGGCGCGCGATGTTGTCCGTTGGTATTTGGATTGATGCGCAGGCCCGCGAGACGGAGCATGGGCTGGGCCAACTCTGAGATTGGCGGATAGCGCACGCCCTGCACGAGCAACATGTAATCGCGCGCAGGGCTAATCGTAGCCAGTGGCGGAGCCGGAGCATCTAAAACATCCAGCACTTCCTTCATAGGCTTTTTATAACTGTCCTGAGCAAAGACCGCTCCGCCAGACAGGCAGAGCGAGACGAGCACAAGCGCAAAGCGCAGGCGGCGCGAACGGGCGGCAAAAATTCCGGCATTCATCAACATCTATTCTCCTACAGTTCTCACAAGTTTGATTGACAATGGAAGGGACGCTTAAACCAGCAATGCGTGGGCAAGATATTACTGCGCGCGGAAGTGGCGGTCAAATTTCAAAGCATCAACTTTATATAGTCACTTGCGATTGAGTGTGACCTGATGCGCCCTCCCTGACGGTCGGGCTACTGCCCCGCAACTCACAGTAGAGGGGCGGTAGCCCGACCGTCAGGGAGGGCGCAGGCAAGTGCAATTTCTACTCAATGCTTTGCCTGAATGCAATAGAGATGGTTTTCAGAGCGGACAAACAATTTATCGTCAACGGGAGAAAGAGAAGCCGTGATGCGCTCGCCCAGGTTATTCTCCGCGACTTTTCTAAAGCGCGGCTCGGCGGCGACGATTGTCGTCAGACCTTGATGGCTGGTGAAAAATATATTTCTGCCGACAGCAATCAGAGACGAATAATAATCTCCGTCCAGCGTCTCGCTCCATAAGAGCTTGCCTGTACGCGCATCCAGACAGGCAGCTATTCCATCGTCGCTCATTGTAAATAGCAGTCCATCAACAAGCACAGGCGACGAGCAGTTAGCCCCGCCGTCAACACCGTTCCAGACCGAAGGGTTTTCACCTCTCATCAATTTCGACAGACTCAATGCATCCACCCAACCGGGATAAGGCAGATAGACTGTGTCTCTGTCCGCGACAATGCTGGCGACCATATCGCCGTTCGCTTGCGGAGTCGGATACTCCCACAACTCCCTGCCGCTCTGTAAATCGAATCCGCGAAAAGCGTCCCAGCCCCAGACCAGGACTGCTTTTGTTCCATCCACTTCATGCACCAAAGGCGTGCGGCTTGTGCCGCCTATGTGACCAATGTTGCCGGGTTGTTCCTTGCGCCACAGTTGCCGCCCCGTGCGCGCATTGAGCGCGCTGACATATGGCGCGGCTGGCGTCCCACTGGCAATGATGACGACGCCGTCAACGAGCACTGGCGAGACGCCGACGCCATACACACTCTCGAAGGGTTGCTCGCTATTGGTCCAGAGCAGCGCGCCTTCCATATCCGCGCACATCACTCCGGCTGTGCCGAAGTAAGCGCAGACGCGCTCGCCGTCCGTCACAGGCGTCGGCGTGGCCGGAGAGTTGTACCTGTGCATCTGTCCCGGCGGCCCGTCGAGTCCATCGCAAACCCAGTTCACACGCCCGCTCTCACGATCTACCGAGACAATGGCTCGCACCAGCACATTGCTCGTGGTCAAATAATTTGTGCCAACAAAAGTCACCAGCGCAGTGAGCAAAAGAATGTATGGATAAGTCTTCAACAAAACTTTGTCCAGAATTTTGTGAAGCCTTTTATCCGCGATGAGAAATCCCGCGAGGGCCGCGAGGCAAATAATCATCAGGAGATAAACGCTCTTTACTCCGAGGACTGGTTTGAAGTTGATATTCGCGACGTGATAGCTGAGATATTCAGAAGAACTGACAACACGCTCTGCGATGAAGGTTGCAAGACCGAGCATTGTCAGCGAGACGCCTGCCACGAGCAGCAAGCTCTTTGCCGTCGAGCTTTTCCTGACAGCTAAATCTTCTCCGGCAGAGTCGGTCGGAAGAAAGAAGTAGCCGCTCAATATCAGCATCGCAGTGATGAGCGGAAAGACGACTGCGCCGATGGCTATGATTTGATTCGCGCCATTGCGGAACGCATGCTCTCTGGCGGGAAATCCGAGCGCGACTACTACTGCAAAGCAAATAGCTATCGCGCCGATGATTCGTCTTTCCCGCGAACCTTTGCGAAATTGAAAGACGCTGTGCATCAAACACAGATTGACGATGAGGCTTGAACCAAGCCACGCGCGAATCTCGCAACGACCGTAGTCAAACAGATGCGCGTCAAACAGAATGGCTCCCATGAGCAGGATGCTCAGCGAGAGAAAAACTGAAAGACATGCTATCCGCCGGAATGGCAAGAGACGCGTCGTGCTTGATTTGACGAGCAGAAAAATGCTGGCGACAAACACAAAGAGCGCGGGAAAAAATCTGGCCCAGAGGCCCAGAGAGATTAACTGCTGGCCCTGCTCTGTGGCATAGGCTGTCGTGAGATAGATGCTCTTCTGCGCGATAACCGGAGACGAATGCCCGACGCCGGGAATCTCTGTTTTCCAGAGCACATTCTGCTCCTCAGACCATCGCAGCGGCGCTTGCACAGAATCATTTTTGCCCTGCTTATCCAATCCGCGAAAACCATTCCACTCGTCGGCCAGAACTCGCGCGCCGGAGAGTAAGATAAGAAAGATGATGAAGCCTGATGCTATAAGCCTGTCCCGTTTTTTCATCCTGTATGCGCAATCTTTCTTGAATTAAATTCCGGTTTTTTGTGAGCGGGAATGTGAGCGTTGTTGCCGGAGGATATTACCGCGCCGCGCTGAGTGTCAATGATTATAAAGGCGACGAAAGAAGTTCCCGCAAAGACGCAAAGACGCAAAGAGTTGAATGGCAATTTATCTTGCGTGCTTTCTTTACGCCTTTGCGCCTGTGCGGGAAACATGCTTTTTCTTCTCTCTCATTATTGACAGAGGTCACGGGTTATCTTTACAGAATCTTTATAACTTTTATGCCATCCTATCGGCAGTGATTTTTTACCCCGGACAAAATAATTCGCCGTTCAATTCGCGCGTTATGGCCCAGAGAGCGATAGAGGTATCTTTGCGCTAATCTAGGGGATGGGCGGATAAATAAGCGTGTCAGAGTCGGACTTTATTCTTTTCTCGCAGGATAACTATGGCAGGAACAGCTACGACTGATATTCACACAACGCTCACAGACGAGCACGGGCATCCACACACAGCCAAGCCGCGCGGGTTTTATCTGGCGATTCTTTCGCTGACCGCGCTCGGCATTGTCTATGGCGACATCGGGACGAGCCCGCTCTACGCCTTGCGCGAATGCTTTCACGGCCCGCACGCCATCGCCGCCACGCCCGATAATATCTTCGGCGTCCTGTCGCTTATCTTCTGGGCGCTCATTATTATTATCTCAATCAAGTACTGCATCTTCGTCCTGCGCGCGGACAATCATGGAGAAGGCGGGATTCTGGCTCTGACTGCATTGGCGACTCCGATTAAGATTGTGAGCCGGAGTGAAAGCTGGCTGCTCGTTGTGCTCGGCATCTTCGGCGCGGCGTTGCTTTATGGCGATGGAATTATTACGCCTGCCATCTCAGTGCTCGGAGCCATTGAAGGCTTGAATGTCGCGACGCCGCTCTTTAAGCCTTACGTCGTCTCTGTGACGATTGTTATTATCATCGGATTGTTCCTCATACAGAGTCGCGGGACTGCGAAGGTCGGGCGTTTGTTTGGCCCGGTGATGCTCGTCTGGTTCATCATCATAGCGGTCTTGGGAGTGATGCAGATTTTGCGTCATCCTTCGGTCATAGAGGCTTTCAATCCGGTTCATGCATTGCGCTTTTTTGTGCGCGAAGGCTGGCACGGATTCCTTGTGCTCGGCACAGTCTTTCTCGTCGTCACGGGCGGCGAAGCTTTGTATGCAGATATGGGCCACTTCGGCAAAAGGCCGATTCGTCTTGTCTGGTACACGATTGTTTTGCCCGCTCTGCTACTCAACTATCTGGGCCAGGGAGCATTGTTGCTTGAGAATCCTTTGGCGGCGGAAAATCCTTTTTATCGTCTCGCGCCCGGTTGGGCTTTGTATCCGCTGATTGTGCTGGCGACATGCGCCGCGATTATCGCTTCGCAGGCTTTAATCTCCGGCGCATACTCGCTCACGATGCAGGCCATACAGCTTGGCTTTATGCCGCGCCTGAAGATAGAGCATACTTCTTCGACCGAGATGGGACAGATTTATATTCCCGCGCTCAACTGGGCTTTGATGATTGGCTGCATAGCGATTGTCGTCGGCTTCGGCTCTTCGAGCAACTTAGCGGCGGCATACGGCGTGGCTGTGACGGCGACGATGGTGATTACGACTATCTTGCTTGCTGTCGTCGCGCGGCAGAAATGGCATTGGGGATTGCCTCTCACGCTTGCGCTGTCTGGCTTTTTCCTGATTATTGATCTGGCGTTCTTCGGCGCAAACATCATCAAGATTCCGGCGGGCGGTTGGTTCCCGCTCGTGGTCGGAGCCTTGATTTTTATCTTGATGACAACATGGAAGAAAGGCCGCCGCATCCTCGCGGAGCGTCTCTTATCGCGCGCTCATCCGCTTGAAGTCTTCCTGCAAGATGTCGCACAGAATCCGCCCGTGCGTGTGCCTGGCACGGCTATCTTTATGAACGGCACTGCGACGGGGACGCCGCCCGCGCTGATGCACAACTTGGAACACAACAAAGTCTTGCACGAGCGCGTAGTGCTCTTGACCGTCAAGACGAAACAGGCTCCATATGTCGAGCAGCATGAGCGCGTCCATATCGAATCGCTCGGTCATGAATTTTATCGGATGATTATCAGCTACGGATTTATGGAAGACCCGGACATTCCGAAAGTCCTTGAGAATCTTGGGGAGACGATGACGGCCTTCGATGTCATGAACACGACATACTTCTTGGGGCGCGAGACTGTGATGGCAAGCAAGTTTCCTGGCATGATGATCTGGCGCGAAAAACTTTTTGCCTTCATGTCGCGCAACGCATTGAGCGCGACGGCCTACTTCTGTCTGCCGCCGAATCGTGTCGTCGAGTTAGGCTCACAGATTGAGATTTAATTTTTTACAGAAGTCACAGAAGTCACAGAAATCACATGAATCAGCAGCCGCGCATCTTAGTGATTGATGACGAGCCGCAGATTGCGCGCGTCCTGCGCACAGGTCTCAAGACACACGGCTATGATGTGCGCGTCGCAGCCGATGGCGTCTCGGCTCTCGAAACTTTTCAAGACTGGCATCCAGACCTTGTTGTGACAGACCTCGCGATGCCGAATCTGGACGGCCTCGAATTATGCCGCCGCCTGCGCGCCATCTCGCAACTTCCAATCATAGTGCTCTCCGTGCGCGGCGAAGAGAAAACAAAAGTCGAAGCTCTGGACGCAGGCGCGGATGATTATGTAACTAAACCTTTCGGGATGGATGAACTGCTGGCGCGCGTTCGCGCACAACTGCGACGCGCTCTCACGGCTCCCAACAGTGATGCATCTCTGACAGTCTTAGAGGTTGGAGACTTCCGCATTGACCTTGAGGCGCGCAGCGTCTTTGTGCTGGACAAGGAAGTTCACCTCACGCCGAAAGAGTATGACCTGCTCGTCCACTTTGTACGCCATGCTGGCAAAGTGCTGACGCATCGCACGCTGCTCGGCGCGGTCTGGGGCGGCAACTATACTGAGCAGGGCGAATACCTGCGCGTCTTTGTCGGACAACTGCGAAAAAAGATAGAGCCGACGCCTTCGACTCCGCGCTATATCCTGACAGAACCGTGGATTGGCTATCGCTTCAATCCTGATTCATAAAGCTTCATATATCTCGCCCCTGTCGGGGCTCACGAAAATAACTCTTTACTGATGCCGAACTCATGTTTTTTACAAACTTTTTATAAACGCTTTACGCCATTCTTATATGCCTGAGATTACTCTCAGAGCATGTACAAGATATGTGGCTTGAAAGACGATGACTTAAGCGGCGACTTTTACAGAAGAATCTATCTGCTCCTCAAAAAGAACAGGTGGACGCGGACGGCAATCAGCGCGGGCATCGGTCTCGTTGGCGGCTTGCTCTCAATCATCTTTGGAACATTTTTATGGATAGTTGTCCATCTACTGACGCCGGGCGGGTTCGGCTCATTTTTGAATAAAGTAGAGATCCTATTCTTCGCCCTCTCGCTTCCGCTATTTGTGTTGGGCGCATACTGCCTTGATCTCTTAGAGAAGAAACCGCCAATCATTCCTCTCCCCTCTCAACTTGCAGCCTTCGAGCATTGGCCGCGTCTGCGCCCACAGTGTCCACACAAGAACTGAGGGATGATGGCTACGTCAATCAAAAGGCTGCTTGTTGGTAATCCGTTAAGAACGGAACAGGCTGCACATGAACGACTGTCGAAGAAGACTGCGCTGGCAGTTTTCTCTTCGGACGCGCTCTCTTCGACGGCTTACGCGACGGAAGAGATTTTGCTTGTGCTGGCTGCGGCTGTGGCCTTCGGTCAGGCATATGCCTTCTATTATGTTCTGCCGATTTCGATTGGCATTGCCGTGCTGCTCGTCATTGTGGCGACCAGTTACAGGCAAACCATTCACGCTTACCCGTCGGGCGGCGGCGCGTACATCGTGGCGAAAGAAAATCTTGGGACTAACGCAGGATTGGTGGCCGGAGCATCTTTGCTGGTTGACTATGTGTTGACTGTCTCGGTCTCGATTGCGGCGGGCGTGGCGGCAATTACTTCTATGGCGCAAGGCACGCGCTTCGCGTGGCTTGATGAACATAAAGTAGCTTTGTGTCTTATCTTCATCACTTTTATCGCTCTTGCGAACCTGCGCGGCGTGCGCGAGTCTGGCGCGCTCTTTGCCACTCCGACTTACGCTTTCGTCACCTGTTTCCTGTTCATGATTGGCTACGGCATCTTTCACTATTTTCTGTATGGCGGAGAAGCGGGCGTGCCGGATGCGGAAGATTTAAAGGTCGCTGAAGGATACAAGTTTCAACCTATCACGCTCTTTCTGATACTGGGCGCATTCTCGAATGGATGCGCCGCGTTGACAGGCATTGAGGCTATCTCAAACGGCGTGCCTGCTTTTAAAAAGCCTGAGTCGCGCAACGCTGCAATAACGCTGGTCATTATGGCTGCGCTTTTAACGACGATGTTTCTTGGCACAAGCTTGATGGCTTATCTTTACGGAGTGCATCCGCACGAGAGCGAGACTGTTATCTCGCAGTTCGGGCGCATCATTTTCACTGGCGCGTTCGGCTGGTTCTATTACGTAGTCCAAATCACGACGGCTTTGATTCTGGTGCTCGCGGCGAACACTTCATTCGCAGATTTTCCGCGACTCGCTTCCCTCCTTGCGCGCGACCGTTTCTTGCCGCGCCAGCTTGCCAATCGCGGCGACAAGCTTGTCTTCTCAAACGGCATCGTCATCCTCGCTCTCTTCTCAAGCATTCTGGTCGCAGCTTTCGGCGGCGACACCTCGCGTTTGATTCCGCTTTACGCTGTCGGCGTCTTTCTCTCGTTCACGCTCTCGCAGACAGGCATGGTGCGCCACTGGCTCAAGGAGACTGAGCAACGGAAGAAATCAATTCTCATTAACGGCCTCGGAGCCGTTGCCACGTTCGTCGTCTTGTGCGTCTTCATCATCACAAAGTTTCTGCACGGCGCGTGGATTGTAGTCCTCGTCATTCCGCTGCTCGTGCTGATGTTCCGCTCGATTCACAAGCATTATCTACATGTGGCGAAGCAGCTTTCGACAGAAGGTTTGGAACAGCTTCAGAGCATTAACAATACTGTCATTGTGCCGATTTCAGGCATCCATCGCGGCGTGATTAACGCGCTCGAATACGCCAAATCAATCTCGCCAAATGGCGTCAAGGCTGTCTATGTGGACTTTGATGAAGAGGCCACGCAAAAGCTCAAAGCGAAGTGGCAGCAGTGGAGCTCTGGCGTCGAGCTGGTGGTGCTCCCGTCGCCATATAGAGAATTGACGAGACCACTTTTGCGCTACATACATCGCTTGCGGCGCGGGGGCAAAGATAACTTTGTGACGGTCGTGTTGCCGGAATTTATTCCCGCGCATTGGTGGCAACGACTGCTTCATAATCAAAGCTCACTGCTCCTCAAAGGTTCTCTGCTCTTCAAAAAGAGCGTCGTCGTAGTCAGCGTGCCTTATCACCTCGAACACTGAATTTTAAAAGCGCACGCACACGTCCGCTCTGTTAAGTCTGGCGGCTTCCGTCTTACAATCATGAGCGTGTGGATTAAAGGATATGAGAAAAGCCGTTACGGCTATCTGCTGGCTGTCGTCGGCATCGCCGTGATGACGGTCGCGCTCAAGCTGTTTGGCGAGCACATCAACTCTACGACTGTGGCTCTGGCACTGCTGCTCGTCGTGCTCTTCGTCGCCACGGGCTGGGGTTCGCGTCCAGCCGTCTTAGCCTCTTTGCTCGGCGTCGTGTGCTTTAACTTTTTCTACCTGCCGCCTGTCGGAAGATTGACGATTACGGCTCCTGACAACTGGATTGCGCTCTTCGCCTTTCTCGTCACAGGCGTCACAGCCGGGCAGCTTTCGGCGCATGCCAAGCGGCGTGCAGAAGAGGCAGACGCCGGGAGGCTTGAGATTGAGCGGCTTTATACAGAGCTACAGGATGCATTCGAGCGCGCGAGTCAGGCCAAAGCTTTAGAGCAGAGCGAGCGTTTAAAGTCTGCGCTGCTTGATGCTGTGACACACGACCTGCGGACGCCGCTCACATCCATCAAAGCATCCGTCACAACGCTGCTCGATGATTCGCCTGCTGGCGGCGAAGAGCGCGGACTGCTTGACTTGGAAGGGCGGCGAGAGATGCTGGAAGTCATAGATGAAGAGACTGACAGGCTCAATCGTTTTGTCGAAGGCTTGATGGAATTGGCGCGCATAGAGGCCGGAGAGATGCACCTGCGTCGCCGCTGGGGCTCGCTCGAAGAGATTGTGACGACTGCGCTGACGCGCGCCGCCCCGCTCACGCGCGACCATCAGATTCAGGTCACGCTCAATGATGGATTGCCGACCGTGCGCGTGGATGACAGGGCTGTGGCGGAGGTCGTCTATACTTTGGTTGACAACGCGGCGAAGTATTCAAAGGCTGGCACGAAGATTAATGTCGAGGCGCAGGTCTCGGACAAACAGATGATTCAACTGACTGTCGAAGACGAAGGCGCAGGCATCCCAAGTGAGTTGCGCGAGCGTGTCTTTGAAAAATTCTTTCGCGCGATGCGAGACGGCGATTCCGGCACGCATCAATCTTCCGGCTCAGGCATGGGACTGGCGATTGCCAAAGGCATCGTCGAAGCGCACGGCGGGCGCATCTGGATAGAAGAAAAACGCAACACGCGCGGCAGCCGCTTTGTCGTCACACTCCCGATTGGCGACGAGGATGAAGCAGTCTTTGAAGAAAGCTAATTAATCCAAGCTGCTAGTTATGAGAGCGATGACGGCTTGAGCCGCCTGCGGTGCGGAAAGTCTCTGACCTTCCGACTCCTACCTGTGCTTGATACTGTGCGAGGCTGAGCCTCGCACATCGTTAAGCTGCACCTGCCGGAAAAGCTTTGCTTTTCCGCACAGCATTGCGGCCAAGCTGCCATCACTCTGTTAACTAGCCACTTGAGTTAATTAGCATTGATTTTATCAATCTCTCTTTCAATCACAGGAATAATGCGCTGCCGCAGTTTGACGACCAATATATCAGCCTGTCTCACATCATCTTCGAGCCGCGAGCGGCTTTGCGTGGTTTGATAGAGCAGGCTTTCAAATCCCTTGCGCTCGTTTTCCAAAACCCTGCGCCGCGTGTCACGCAGTTCGGAAGTGCGTGTCGTGCCAACCAGATTCAGCGACCGCTCTATACTTTCTGGACGCATCTCTTCTTCAAGCTGCACGAGCCGGCTCTTAAAAGCAGTCTCTTTCTCTATCAATTCGAGTAGCTGTTTGCGCAGCAGTTCGGCGCGTTGTTCGGCGCGCATTAAGACATCAAGGCTGAGCGCGATGTTATTTGGTTTCTCAGTCGGATTGGTCGCGAGAACTTTCTCGCTTATCTCGCGCAATCTCGCGTTCAAGGTTTGCAAAGATTTTCGCAGCAGCCCGATTTCGTTTGCCACGACATCCATCGAGTTGGCATTCGGCGAGAGACTTGCTGTTTGTTCCTGAGTTTGAGGCGGCGTATTTGTTTTTGTGTTTTGAGCAGATGTTGGAAGACTAAAAAGTATCAAGACACAAACCGCAAACGGAAGGCATCTGACAGGGCTTGTCATGGGAGAGCTCCTTTTCGTGAGAGTTTCCGAGCACGACTGTTTTCACGCTCTGCCATAATAGATGTTCCTTTATTCTAACGCCAGTTTAAGAAGTGTGATGGCCTGCGATGGCGTTGAGATAGAAGCCCCGCGGCTCTGCCGCCGATGCTGTCATGCGGCTTTGCCGCCCGTGCTGTGCGGAAAGTCTCTGACTTTCCGTATAGCTATCTTTCATCACGGCGAGGCTCAGCCTCGCAGGGAAGTTAAGAAGCATGAGCCGGAAAGCCACAGGCTTTCCGCACAGCATGGGCGGCAGAGCCGCAGACAATTATTCGTAACGCAAAGCTTCAATCGGGTCGAGCCCTGCGGCCTTGCGCGCGGGATAGTAGCCGAAGAAGATTCCGACCGCCGCAGAAAAAATAACAGAGCCGATGATGGCTGCTGTGGAAACAAGCGTGGGCCAGCCAAGCAGCGCGGGGATTGTGACGGAGACAATCACGCCGAGCAGGATGCCTATCAATCCGCCGGTCAGGCTGAGCACGATGGACTCTATCAGAAATTGTGTCCGCACTGCCGAAGAGCGTGCGCCGATAGCCATGCGTATGCCAATCTCGCGTGTCCTCTCTGTGACGGAGACCAGCATGATATTCATAATCCCTATGCCGCCGACGAGTAAGGAAACGCCAGCGATGCAACCCAAGAGAATTGTCATCGTGCTATTCGTCTCATTAGCAGCCTCTGCCACGTCCGTCATGTTGCGCACTGTAAAATCGTTCGGCGCACTCGCGTTGAGCTTATGCCTCTGGCGCAAGAGTTCCGTAATCTGCGCCTGAGCAGTGTAAGTTGCGTCCTGCGAGATTGCAGAAACATAGGCGACCTGCACGCGCGTGTTGCCCAGAATCTTTTTCTGCACGGCTGTGTAAGGAGCAAAGGCCGTATCGTCCTGATCTCTTCCTTGCGGGTCTTGACCTTTGCGCGCCATGACGCCGACGACTCTGAACGGCAAGTTGGCGACGCGGATTGTTTGTCCGACTGCATCCGCGCCGGGGAAAAGATTATCCGCGATGGTTTGTCCGATGACGATGACGCGCGCGGCTGTGCGCACATCCGCGTCTGTAAAGAACGAGCCGCTCTGCACATCCCACTTGCGTATGCCTGTGAACTGTTCGCTCACGCCCTGCACAGAGGTGTTCCAGTTTTGATTGCCGACAACAAGCTGCGAGCGAGCATTGATGGTCGGGCTGACCATCGCCACGCTCGGCACTTCGCGCTTGATAGCCTCTAGGTCTTCAATCGTTAAGGTGTTAGTGCCGCTGTCGCCCGCGCCGCTTCTGACGCCGCCGACATTCTGCGCGCCCGCGCTGATAAAGAGCAGGTTCGTTCCCATGCTTTCAATCTGCGCCTGCACAGTGGCCTGCGCGCCCTGCCCTATGCCGACCATCGCAATCACTGCCGAAACGCCGATGATGATGCCGAGCATGGTCAGAGCCGCGCGGGCTTTGTTGCGCGCCAGAGCGCGAAAGGCTATGCGAATAATTGATAACACGTTCATGGATTATGCCAGTCCTTCTTTAAACTCTCAGGCAGCGATGCTCTCTTCTTCTTCTTCTTCTTCGCTGTCTATTTCAGGCAGACGCTTTAACTCCTCTGAAGCATCACGCGGCGAATCAATCCTGTAATCCTTTTTAATCCTGCCGTCTTTGAAAACGATGACGCGATCAGCAAACTCTGCGATGTCTGTTTCGTGCGTCACGAGAATCAAAGTGATGCCCTGCTCACGATTGAGCTTTTGGAAAATCTCCATCACTTCAATAGAAGTGCGCGAGTCCAGATTACCCGTCGGCTCGTCCGCCAGAATCAATGCCGGACGATTGACAAGCGAGCGCGCAATGGCTACGCGCTGCTGCTGTCCGCCGGAGAGTTGATTCGGATGATTCTGTTCCCTGCCCGCGAGGCCGACGGAAGCGAGCGCATCCATCGCACGCTGATGTCTCTCGTCCGAATCTATTCCCGCATAGAGCATTGGCAGCTCTACGTTCTCCAAAGCAGAAGTGCGCGAGAGCAGATTAAAACCCTGAAAGACAAATCCGAGTTTGCGATTGCGTATGTCTGCGCGCTCGTCCTTTGACATGCCGGAGACATCCTGACCGTCTAGCACGTAAGTCCCGCGCGTCGGCCTATCAAGGCATCCGATGATATTCATCGTCGTTGATTTGCCGGAACCCGAAGTCCCCATGATTGCCACAAACTCGCCTTCCTTAATCTCAAGCGAGATGCCGCGCAAAGCATGAACTTCGACATCGCCCATCGTGTAAGTTTTATGAATGTGCTCCAACTGGATAACAGGACGCGACTCCGCCTTTTGGGCAAGCATTGCCGCGCCTGTTCCAGACTGTTGTGTTGTGCTCTCTAAAGTTGCCTGCATTTTTCCCTTACCTTTGTCTTCCGCCGCCGCCTCTGCCGCCGCCTGCTCCGCCGCGCTGTGCGCCGCCAAAGCCCGGTGCAGTTTGAGTGTTGCTCTGCTGCGTACTCGCGCCGGAGATGTTCTGGCCTGTAATGACCACATCGCCCTCTTTCAAATCGCCTTCGACCACTTCAGTTGCAGAGCCGTCCGTCAATCCAATCTTGATGCGATGCGGCTGCGGCTTTCCGTCCTGGCCCATGACCCAGACTCTTCGCGTCTGACCTTCAAGCACAGGCGAAGTAGAGGGAGTGACACGGTTCTGACGCGTTCCTTCTGACTGTGCGCCGTTGTCGCCTGACGAACCTGCTGGCGACTGTTGCTGTTGCGAACTCTGCTGTCCAGAACCTTGCGCGTTCTGCCTGCTGTTTCTATTCCGCGCGCGCGCCTCTCCTGTTGCCGCATCCTGCGGCGTGAAACGCAACGCAGAGTTGGGGACTTTCAAGACATCATTGCGCTCGTCAATCGTGATTATCAGATTCGCAGTCATGCCCGGCTTGAGCTTCTGTTTCGGATTGCTGACATCAATCACGACGTTATAAGTGACGACATTCTGCGCGCTCACAGGATTCAGGCGAAGCTGTTGAATCGCGCCCGTAAACTCTTCGCTCGGAAAAGCGTCAACAGTAAACTTGACACCTTTGGCTTGCTCGACGAGACCTATGTCCGCCTGGTCTATGTTGGCGATGACCTGCATCTGCGTCAGGTCGTTGGCGATGGTAAAGAGCGTCGGGGCTGAGAGACTCGCCGCGACTGTCTGGCCCACATCCACATTGCGCGAAACGACTATGCCATCAATCGGTGATGTGATGGTCGTGTGACTCTGATTGAGTTCGGCCAGACGGAGCGCGGCTTCCGCTTGCTGCACCTGCGCCTGCGCGTTTTGAATCTGCGCCTGCGAACTCTGCGCCTGCGCCTGCGCCTGTTGCACCTGTGCCTGCGATTGGACAATGCCCGCGCTCGAAGATGATTGCTCACTGAGCGATGCCTGATTCAGTTGGGCCAGAGCTTGCTGGTAACGCGCTTCAGCCGTTTTGTAACTCGTCTGCGCGACTTCAACTTCTCTGCGCGCGATGACGCCGCTTGCAGCCAGCGATTCCTGCTGACGTAGAAAATTCTGCGCGTCATCCATCTGCGCCTTCATCACTGAGACGTTGGCCTGCGCGCTTGAGACTCCGGCCTGCTGATTCTGAGACGTTGATTTAGCAGCCAGCGCACGTGCCTGCGCGTCAGTGATTCCCGCGCGCGTCTGCAAGAGACCGGCGCGTGCTTGTTCCAGACCTGCGCGAGCCTGATTAAGATTGGCGCGTGCCTGCTCGACCTGCGCCTTCGTGGTCGCGGGGTCGAGTTGTGCTATGACCTGTCCCTTCTTGACAGTCGAATTGAAATCCGCGTACAGCGCGGAGATTGTGCCGGAAGCCTGACTGCCGACCTGCACAGTGGTCACTGCTTGCAGCGCGCCCGTCGCCGTCACAGTGTTGCGTAAGCTTCCGCGCTCGACGGTGGCGGTCATGTACTCTGCCGCGCTGGCCTTCTTGCCCCAGAAATAGAAGCCTGCGAAAGCGAGCAGTCCGATGGCGGACAAAGCTATAAGAAGACGTTTTTTATTTCCCAACTGCGACTTCACAAACTTCATGACTTTGGCCCACACGGACGCGACCTGTATCGCGCCGCCCGATGTTTTTTCAAAGTTGATGGCTTGACTCATAATCCCTCCCACACATAGATAGACACCGGCGCGCGCACATCCGTTACACTTCCGGGAAAGAAAAAAGCTTCCTGTAAGACATGCTATTGCAGCATTTAGCAGGCTCAGACATGAGGTCAGAACCGCCTGCGGTGTAACGCTTTGGCGAAGTCCGGTGTCTTTTCCATTGAGAGGCTTTTTATATGAGCCTGAGTCATCAACCATAATCGGTTAGAATAAGGAGTAAGAAAGATGAAGAAACTTGGAAAGATTCAAACGCTCGCCATCAGTGGGCTGGCAGCGATTGCTCTGGCGACGCCTGTGGCTCTGGGCCAGACGGCGACGACAGCGCAGGACGGCGGCACACAGCAGATGACGCGCAAAGAGGGACGCGGCAAACATCGCGGCCAGCGCGGCGGTCATCGTGGTGGTCATCGCGCCGGCATGATGTTCAGAGGTCTGAACCTGACTGACGAGCAGAAGGCGAGCATGAAGCAGATTCATCAGAGCTTTAATGAGCGCACGAAAGCTTTGCGTCAGGAACTTCGCGCCAAGCGGCAGGAAATGCGTCAGGCGAACACGGGCGGAACTTTTAACGAAGCTCTGGCAACACAGAAGTTGACTGAGTCGGCCAGCCTACAGGCGAAGCTGATGGGCGAGCGTTTTAAGCTTCGTCAGGAGATGCTTGCGGTCTTGACGCCTGAGCAGAAAACCCAGATGGAACAGAAGCGCGCAGAGTTTCAGAAGAAGCGCGCAGAGTTCAGGAACGGGCATGGCAAGAGACACGGCGAGCGTGGCAAACTTCAGCCGCAACAGCAGCAGTAAACTCTTTCAACGGTAACGGCGGAATGGGCCAGACGGCTCTTCCGCCGCCCGTCAAAAATGGATGGGCAAGGCTTCTGTCAAACAGGCACGAACAGGCTTCGGATTTGGAGTTGGCGCGGCTGGCACGCGACGGCGACGAGTCCGCCTTCTCGGAGATAATGAATCGCTACGGCCCGCGCGTGTTTCGAGTCGCCAGTCGTTTCTATCGCAGGCGCGAGCAGGTCGAAGAGGCCGCGCAGGAAGTTTTTCTGAAAGCGTTTACACAACTCGGCAGCTACGAAGGGCGCGGCTCGATGGAGGGCTGGCTCACGCGCATCACGACCAACACGTGCCTCAACCTCTTGCGCAGCGCAAAGCGCAGGCCGGAGTTAACTCTCTCCGAATTGACGGAAGATGAAACGAACTGGCTCGATGAGCATCAATCCGGCGCGGCCACAGAGCGTCACCATGCAGCCGAACGCGGTTTCGTCGCAGCAGATTTAGCAGACCGCGTGCTTGGCACAATGTCGCCGGATGACCGCCTTGTTTTGACTATGATTGACGGCGAAGACGCGCCCGTCAAAGAAGTGGCAGAGATGACCGGATGGTCTGAATCGAAAGTTAAAGTGCAGGCGTTTCGCGCACGCAAGCGTATGCGCGAGGCTTTGGAAAAATTACTCAGACGAAAGAAGAAAGATTCTTAAAAACTTTTTACAGAAAACACAGAAAACTTTGCCGCTCAGAGGTGAGAGATGAAAGACAAGCACATCACAGAAATTTTAGACAGCATGGCTCTCAGCGATTTAAGCGAAAGCGATTTAGAGACTGTTCGCACACACGCCGCGCTGTGCTCTGATTGCAGGCGCGCATACGAGGCCGCGCAACTCTCTACGCTTCTTCTGCAAGAACGCGCGGCAGAGACGTTTGAGCCAACACCTTTCTTCCAGACCAGAGTCCTCGCCGCGCTCAGAGAGCGACAGGCGCAAAGCAAATCCGTCTTCCAGCGTCTCTGGGAAGCATCCGGCGCGCTCGTCACTTCGATGGCCGCCACAGTGGCTTTGCTTGCCGTCTTAACTTTCTTCGTTCCGGGGATTCAACCAACCACGACGCAGCAAGAGTTAGCGACGGCTTCGAGTTCTTATTCGGCGGACGAAGTGTTCTTCAATCAAGGCGAATCGCCCGCGGAGCAGATGTCATACGAGCAGGTGCTGACGACCCTGTATGAGTCTGAAGAGGGAGCTTTAAAGTAATGATGGACAATATCAGCAACAACAAATGGCAGGTGCGCGGCGCGGCAGTAATTATTTTTCTACTAGGCTTCACGGCTGGCGCGCTCGCTTTGAACGCCTATCGCTCATGGCTGAGGCCCGGCGGCGGCGCACAGATTAGAGAGGATCGTTTCGAGCGGATGGTCAAGGAGTTGCAACTGAACGAAGAGCAGAAAACTCAGGTTCAGCAAATCTTCGGCGACACGCGCGAAAAGCTGGAAGCCCTGCGCAAAGAGTCCGAGCCGCGCGTCAAAGAGATTCGCAGTCAAGCAGATGAACGCCTACAGAAAGTGCTCACGACCGAACAGTGGCAACGATTCCAGCAAACGAGACAAGAACGTGGAGCAAGACGCCGCAACAGAGGAGACGGCCCGCCACCGGGCGAGAATCGTTGACAAGAGTTAATTAAAGGGTGAATGTTGTCAGCCCCTTTAGGGGCGACATACAATAGCCCCGCGCGTCAGCGCGGGGACATGCGCACCAAACATGAGCCAAGCCCCGTAGGGGCGACACCATTTATGTCGCCCCTACGGGGCTCATTATTTATTTCTACTGCTAACCCACGACTCACGTCGTGGGCTATTACATGCCGCCCCTCGCGGGGCTGTGATGCTGCATCCTAATGGTCTGACATGACGCTGATGGTCACTGTGACAACATTCGAGTAGTTGCTGTGAACATCGCGCGCCTGATACCTGAAGGAATCCGTGCCTGTGAAATTGTTTGCAGGCGTGTAAGTGAACGAGCCGTTGCCGGACAAAGAGAGCGTGCCGTGCGATGGGCCGTTGAAGAGTCTCGCCGTCAAAGCATCGCCGTCAGGGTCTGTGTCATTAGCTAAGACTCCCGGCGCGTTCACAATCAAAGTCCTGTTCATGCCCGCGCCATAGCTATCTGCAATTCCGTTTGGAGCGGAGTTGGATGGAAGGTTTGCCCAGCGATTGAAAGTGATTGGATAAATCGCTTGCTGTGTGTGGCCCTGCGCGTATTCAAGGTTCATGCGAGTCACTTCGAGAAACTGAACGCCGACGCGATTGTTATGCACAATCTTCAAGAGCAGTACGCCGTTGGCGAGTCCGAAGGTGTGCACGAGGCCGGTGTTTCTGATGCAGCCGTATCCTTGATCGCAGGCCCCGAAAGGCATGCCGCCTAAGTCTGCGCGTCCCTGTCCGTCTGTCCTGATTACCCTGAGAGGCTCGCCCGCATAACGCTTGCCGTACCAGATTGGGAAAGGGCTGGCCCTGTAAATTTCCACCTGCGCTCCGGCGAGTATTTGGCCGTTTGTCTCGCGCAGTTCGAGTAGATTGGATTGCGGAAGGTCTGCGAGGTATTCGCCTATGTTGCATGGAGCGTTAGCATTGCCGCACACCGGACGCTGATTAAAAATCCTGTTCCATGCATAAGCCGTGTGCGACCCGACAAACGAACCGGCGTTCATGATGTCATAGAAGAAGTCTATGCCCTGATGAATCTTGTCGCCGTCTGCGCGCGGCAGTCCCGGCCCATCGAGCAAGGCGTTGCCCCATCCATCCTGTATGCGAACATTTCCGCCGTAAACCCTGACGCCGTAGGCATGCGAGCGGGCCACAGTCGCTTCGGCTCCGCGCTGGCATTGTGTAAATCTGGAAGTTCTGGCGACAGGGTCATCAATTCTTTGCTGGCAATAGACAATCTCTCCGCCGAGCACGAGATGAGTCGGAACGCCGTAAAACTCATTCGGCGGAGGGCCACCGCCTTCCCATCCGATTGTCAATTCCGAACTGGTTGCGCTGATGCTCTGCACAAGCGGCAAGTGAAAAATGTGAGCGTTGAAACCGTAGAGGTCAACTACGTAGCGCGCGTGATTGATTTCATGGAAGAGGTTTTGGTCGTAGTTCCAGTTGTTCGGGTCGTCTCTGTATCCGGGGCTTCCGGGACCGCATCCGTTTTGCGGATACGGCACGACATAAGCTGAAGGAAAGCCCCAGATTAAATCTATTTCAAAGTCGTGATGACCAAGAATAGGAATGGCCGGATTGTTAGTCTGACATTGCAGAGCGTGGTCAGGCACGATGACAACCTTGTCCAACCTGACACGCTCAAGCACCGGAGTCGGAGCGGCAGTCCTCATCTTTTCATTCCAGATTGAGACCTGATGCTGAACCCAATCCTCCCAAGAGTTGCCGCCCCAGAGTGAGTTCGGATTGCCACTGCGGAAGACTACAGTGTTGAAAAAGTCCACGACGCTCTGCTCGACATAGACGCCGACTGCGAGAGCGTTCGTGCGGTCTTCCACAGAGTTGTTGCGCTCTGATATTTCTCTGACGGTTTGCCCCGTGTCCAGCACAAGCTTCACAGTATGCGTGCCGCTCAGCCAGACCCAGTTGAATCGCAGAACGTCAGTCGCATTCGGCGCAAGCCCTTGATGACTTCCCTGTGCATGGAGCGTCCCGTCAATATACCAGGCATATTTAAATGCGCCTGAGAAGGCATTTCCGCGATTGGCGATTTGTCCTTCAAAGGTGACAAGCTCGCCCGGATTGGGCCACTTCTGAGGTTGATTCCAGGGATAACGCGGCGTGCGCCCGATGTATTGCATATCCAAATCGGCCATCTGCGAATGAATCGTCATCCGGCTGTTCGATTCATTGTTGCGCTTCATGCGCATGTAGCTGTTCTCCGCAATGGCCCAGCGATAATCAATCCATGCGAGCAGCGCGACAGTATCGCCCTCGACGATTGGGCCACTGATTGAGCCGCCATCCGTCATTTTCAGAATCATGAATTTTTCGTAATAGCTCGGCTGCGTACTAGTGGCGCGCAGTTCTGCTCCTTCCGCTCCAAGAGTGTTGAAGTAGAAACTACGATTGTGAGGTTGGACATAAATCAAATCATAACCATTAAACGAGCCGCCGTTGATGTCCGTCAGTTTGAAATTCTCAAACGGCCCGGCATCAATCCCGTTTGAGCGGACAAAGCTTCCGCCGCCATTGGTGGCCGAGAGATAAAGATTCTGGTAACGAGTGCGAAAGGCTACGCGGTTGAGGTCAAGATAGGTCGGAAGGTCATTCTGGGAAAAAGCATTTCGCAAATTGAATGTCTCCGACTCGCCAACAGTCGCGCTCTCGGCTGTGAGCGCAGAGCCGCCTCCCTTCTCTGCAATCAGATAGTGTGTGTTGTCCCAAGTCTTCAACGCCACAGCGTCATCAAAACCGATGAGGCCATCGCCGCCAATCTTCCAGATGGTAAATGTCTCCCACTCGCGCGCCTCCTCACGATTGGCGGAAACGCTGCCGCCGCCCCCGCCTTCTGCGCAGACGAACAGCTTGTTAGCGGTCTGTAGGTTTACGCGGTCACCGCTCTTGAGAAACTCGCCATCCAAACCGACAACTGTAAAACTTTCCGTCGGGCCGATAGACGTAGCAAGCGCATTTACTTCTTCGCCGCTATTGACCGCGCTCATAAAGTTTTTCTTATTCGCAGTCTCAAGGGCCAACTGCATACGCGCAGTTCCCGAAGGCTGGTCGCCGGGTAAAGAGATGCTGCGTGTAATCTTTGCAGGCGGCTTAGCAGTTGAAGTTACAGTGCGGCTCGCGCTCAAAGCCAGATAGCCGCCCGATAACAAAAGAATGAATACGAAACAAGTGTGCTTCATCTTGATTTTCATGTCTCCTCCTCCAGGTTAGGTCAAAGTTGGGAACAAATCATTCGACCACGAATGACGCGAATCAGATTTTTCTGAATCTGAAAAAACGAACTCAAAGCATTGATAAATTGGACTTTATTGATAGCCCATTCTCTGTTCAAGATTCTTGCAAATAATTTTCCAAGGGATTTACAAGATTGTTGTAGCAGGAAATTTCAAGAACAATGCTCTATCTGAAAATCAGGCGGCTACGGCCCTTCAAAGGAATCTGTTAATTAACGCTTTTTACGTTTGCGTGTGGTGTTGCGCTGGCGCGGGACTGGGGGCTTGCGAACTGTTAGAAGCTCCGGGTGTCTGCTTTTGATGATGCTGTTGAGAAATTCGGGGTGATTAAAACCCAACAATTTGGCTGCGACAGAGATGCGCCCGTCGGCTTCTTTCAAAGCCAATTCGATAAAGCGTCTCTCAATCAGTTGCGTCTCGCTCTTTAACGAAAAATCTGCCCAGGGCTCTGCGAAGTTTGCGCGGGTCGTGCGGCGCAGCGCGACGGTCTCTACTGCTTCGGCCTCGATGGTCGTGTCCGGCGTGGCCGCGATTACAGTCTGCTCGATGAGCATGCTGAGCGATTGCTCTTGGTCTTTAAGAAAGAGTCTGCGCAGAGCTTCGATTGCTTGCTCTGTAAAAGAGATTTCTTTGCGATGAAGTCTTTGCGCTTCAACGATGAGGCGTTCGATTGTGGACTCTGCTGTTTCTTTCTTTTCCAAAGTGGCTCGCGTTGCGCTCTGTTGTGAGAGTGGCTGATGGCTTGCGCTCTTTAGCCAATCGCCTATCCGGCTTGAGGCTTCACGCAGGCGCGCAAGGATTTCCGGCTGCTGTGAGCGCGCGAGCATGTGTGCGGCGGTGCTGTAAAAGCTCTCCGCTTCTTCTGCGTTGAGGTGGTCTGCTAACTCTTCTAAAAGGGTGAGCGAGGCAAGGCCGGCAAGCTCAAAGCTCCCGGCCCGTTCGGAGATGTTGATAGCAAGTTGCAGAGTTTCGCGTGCTTCCTCTACTCGACCGAGCCGCGCCAGCGCAGTTCCCTGCGTGGTTAAGGCTTCAGCCCGTAAAGCGTTTTCACCAGCCTGCTCAAAAGTCTCAAGAGCTTTGCTGACTACTTGTTCTGCTTCGAGGTTCAGCCCTTGCGCTAAGAATGTGCGTGCGCGTGTTTCGTCAACCTGCGCTGTGTGCAGATGGTCGCGTAGTTTGATGAGCAGCCGACGCGCGCGGTCAAGATGTTCGTGCGCTTCGCTAAACTTGCCCAGAGTGAAGAACAGGAATCCGATGTTGTTCTCAACTGTTGCCAGATAGCGCGTGTGGCCCGCCTGTTCATAATGAAAACTCGCAGCAGCATATTCGACCAGCGCGCGGTCTGTATAATCCGTGCGGTCTTCCTTCGTCCCCAGACATTGCAGATTGTTTGCCAGCGTGACATGGAAGCGGCCTTTCAGAGCATGGTCGTCAATCGCTTCAAACAAAGGCGAAGCGTCTGTCAGGAATTGCAGCGAGTCATGAAAACGTGTCGCAGAATTTTCGACTACTGCCCTGAGAAGCATTGCTCTGGCTTTGAGAATTAAATCATTTCCGGCAAAGCCATCCAGTATTTCTTGCAGGATAGCGCGGGCCTCATCAAAAGCTCCTTCGCGCCAGTAGCAGATGGCAAGCGCGAGACATGCCTGTGCTTCTTTGTCCGGCAGAGCTTGTTGGGAAAAGATTGCAAGGCTCTCGCTAATCAAATCTTTGGCGATTTCCTGTGAGCCTTCGACCCTGTTGGCGCTGCCTATCCAACCTGACAAAGCCCCTGCGCGCAGCAAGACCTCTGCGCGCGTGATTTCATCCAAGCCGTCAAGATTTGGACGCGCGCCCACCTCTTGCCAGAACGGGCTCATGATTCGACGCGCCGCCTCGTAGTCGCCAGCCTCTTCCTGTTGTCTGGCAAACTCGCAGCACTGTAACGCCCATGCACTAAAGTGCGCGTCAACCTCGTCTGTGTTCGACAAGAGATGGTTTAAGCTTTCCATCAGTCAACTTCTTTCCGGCCCGAAGCAAAGGAAAAAAATTTCATCTCTCTAAAGAACCGGCAGCATCATTGGGAACAAAAACTTGCGGCGACCAGTTCGGTGACAAATCACCGAGGTCATCATACGTCAGACGTTTTTGCATTTGCCCGTCGGCATTCATGAGATAGATTTCAAAATTATCATCACGACGGCTGGCGAAAACAATCTGGCTGCCATCCGGCGACCATGCAGGATCGCTGTTATTCTTCGTCGTCGTCAACTGCACATCAGCAGAGCCATTATTGCTCATCACATGAATCTCACCCGCTCCTCCGTTGATAGCCGAAGCTGGCCCTAAAGGATTCTGTATGATGCCTATGACGCCGCAAAAAAAGTAAACCTTCTCATAGCCACTGCCATAGGCTATGTGCAAGCCATCGGGCGACCATGCAGGGTCTGCATCCTCCACATCATTAAAGGTAAGACGTGTCTGGCTGCTGCCGTCATCTTTCATACGATAGATTTCATAGTTGCCATCTCGATTGCTACTAAAGGCTATCTGTTTACTATCCGGCGACCAGGCAGGGTCTGTGTTGTTGCCTGCCCCTGTCAATTTCTGCTGCGCGCTGCCATCATTCTTCATCACATAGACCTGCGCCGTCTCGCAATTCAAGTAGTTTGCGCGGCCCGCGTATGTCGGGTCGTCGCCATGCACATAGGCGATTCTGCTGCCGTCCGGCGACCAAGCGGGCTGGCTGTCTTCACCCGGATTATCGGTCAAAGGCTTGACCATCGTGCCATCCGCGTTCATCACATAAATTTCTACATCGCCGCCGTCGCGGTTACTGACAAAAACAATCTGCGAGTGATTCGGCGACCATGCGGGCTGTACATTAAACTCCCACGCGCCTGCGTATGTCAGCCGCGTCAACTGGCTCCCATCGGGATTCATAGTGTAAATGTCAAACCCGTTTGAGAAGACAATTCTGCTGCTCAGATTACTTTGCTCATCTCCTTTGGAGTTTTTCGGAGAATGAGAATAGGTTTGAAAAGCGATGCTGAAAAAAAAGCTGAAAAGCATCAGTATAGTTGCTAACTTGCGGCTGGGCTGATTGGCGAGTCTTTTCATCTTAATCTCCCTAAAGCATACTGCCTGAGACACTTAAAAGTGCTCGGCTGAGATGTGGCGAGAGGCCAAGAATAAACTTTTGGAGCAACGACGATGGCACTATACAATATTATTTCAAAGTTGCATACAAAAATCTTGCAGTAGAATTTATACAGCAATTTTCCAACTGAGAGTGCTGTTATGAATTACAAGCTTCTTGAAATTGTTCGCTCTAATTTTTGGCTGTTCTTCCGGCCAGATTTGCAACGACGATGATGAGCTCCATCGGCTCGACGGGTTTGGGCAGGTGAATCTGGAAGCCGGAACTAAGCACGCGGAGGCGGTCTTCGACACGCGCGTATGCTGTGAGGGCTGCGGCGGGTGTCTGCCCTCCGCGCTCTGCCGGAAGCGCGCGAACTTTAGCGATTAACGAATACCCATCCTCGCCCGGCATCCCAAGGTCGCTAATCAGCACGTCCGGTCGCAATGTCTCAATGGTGTCCAAAGCTTCTGCCGCAGAAGCCGTCATTGCCACCTCACAGCCACACTTCTCCAGCACGGTGCTTAGCAGATCGCGTGTGTCTTGCTCGTCATCTACAACAAGCACTCGTAAGCCAACGAGCGACGGCGGGCAATCAAGCATGAGGCTGTTATAGCCGGCGGACGGATGAATGCGCTCAGGCTCGACCTGTCCATTCGTCACAGCGATGAAGGGCAAGCTGATAATAAAAGTCGCTCCCTTTCCTTCTCCATCGCTTTCGACGCGCGCAGCGCCGCCGTGCATCTCCGTCAGTTGACGCACGATGGAGAGTCCGAGCCCAAGTCCGCCATACACTCTTGTCGTGGCAGCGTCCGCCTGACGAAAGCGTTCGAAGACGTATGGAAGAAACTCGCGGCTGATGCCGACGCCAGAATCGCTGACAGTTATTTCCACATGAGAATCAACGCGCTCAAGCTTGACCTGTACACGCCCGCCCTTCGGCGTAAACTTGATGGCGTTCGTCAGCAGATTCCAGATTATCTGTTGCAAACGATCTGCGTCGCCGGAAATCGGCCCCGCCAGCGGATCTATCACCGATTGGAGACGGATACTCTTTGCCTCAGCAGCAGGGCGGACTGCATCCAGCGCGGCTTCGATAATAGATGGCAGTTCAATCGTGCGGACATCCAGACGGAGTTTGCCGGAGATGATGCGCGACACGTCCAGCAAATCTGCGATGAGCTGATTCTGCGAGTGCGCATTGCGATAGATAGTCTCGATGGCGCGAACCGATGTCGTCTCATCCAGATTGCCCGCGCGCAGCATGTTGGCCCAGCCGATGATAGCGGTTAGCGGTGTGCGTAGTTCATGCGAAATCGTCGCGAGGAATTCGTCTTTGAGATGATTGGCTTCCTCTGCCTCTTCGCGCGCTGATTTCTCGCTGGCGAGGAGTTGCGTGCGGGCTTCGAGTTGAGCTTGCAGTTCGGCCTCGCGCGTGACGCGCTCTGTAACGTCATCAATAATTGTCAAAGTCCCGATGATGCGCCCCTCATGTGTGAGCGGAGAGATGCGCACGCTCTGCTGCATCTGCCCGTAGGCATTTTTGCCCAAAGATGTCGGCATCGCGATGAGATAACCGTGCAGGCGTTGTGACAGGACTCTGACCTGACCTTCCAGAGCCCACTTGTAATAACGGTCAAGGCGTCTCTCGACAAGTTCAGGATATAGCTCAAGCAGGTTGCGCCCCACAGCGTCCGCAGCCTTGCGCTCTGTGTGCTCCTCAAGCCACTGATTCCAGCCGAGGATGTTGAGCTCGTCGTCCGTCATCAGGATTCCCTGCGCCGCAAGGTCATGCATCCAGCGCAGCACAGCCGCGTTGAGCAGCGTCTCTTTATTCGGATTATCCTTTGTCATAAAGTTCAAGTGAGGTAAATCAAACTATATCAGCCGGACATACGGCGAATGATGACAAGCTATTGCCCCTGGCCTTCCTCCCAGGCCTCTACTTCCTGAATCAATCTATCCAGCGAGGCGACGCTCAAGACCATCACGAGGAATCCGCTGACCGCGCTATCGCGTATATGAAACGCTGTGTAAATGACCAGCGCGTAGTGCAACTCATTTTTGCCGGTGATGATTGAGCCAAGCAGTTCATCAAGCGATTCCAGATGCAGGCGCGGCACGGAAAAAGAGACATGAACATGCAAGAGGTTGCCGAACATGCCCAGACAGGCGTTGAGCAGAATGTTCCCGACCTCCGTCAACACCTCACGCGCAGATTCGTCCAGATACTTTGACGGAGTCTGTTCGTCCGTCAACAAATCCGTGAGTTGCACCGCGCCATCATGATTCAGCAGCAGGAGCGCATCGCCCGCAATCGGGCCAGCGAACACTTGATGAATTGAAGCCACATCTCCGGGGACAAACTTGGCAAGCACTGACGGCAATTCCACAGTCGGATAAACGGAGACCTCCGGCGGATTCAACAGGACGCGGTGTCCCGTTAATTCAGAGAGCGCAGCCCCTGTACGCGCGAAGGCGATGTTGATTAACTCGGAAAGCGCGTCGTTCTGGCGTTCAGTTAGTATCACTGTTTTGCCCCTCCGACATCGCCGCGCTGACAGCCGCGAGCACTTGCTCCGTGACAAACGGTTTGTTGATAAAGGCAAGCGCGCCCGCTTCTTCAACCATCGTGCGCGTCGAACTCTGTATGTCCGCGCTGGCGACTACGACCTGCGCATCGCTGTCCATCTCGCGCAGCTTCTCCAGCACTTCGAGCCCGTACATTCCTTTCATCACTAAATCGAGAAAAACTAAGTCGGGCTTTTCGAGGAAATAGATTTCAAGCGCGGCCATGCCTTCGTCGGCTTCGACCACTTCGTATCCGGCGGTTTCGAGGATGCGCCGCATCGTTCTACGTGACAACGCTGAATCATCGACCACCAGTATTTTCGCGCTCATACCACCTCCCTTATCGCCTGCGCCATGCCGTAGAGCGGCACGCTCCTGTCGCTCAAGCCAGCCTCTACGACTGTAAAGGGCATGCCGTACACGACGCATGTCTCTTCGCTTTCGGTGTAAACAAGTCCGCCCTGCGACTTAATCCACGCCGCGCCCTGCTTGCCATCCGAACCCATCCCGGTCATCACCACGCCCAGAACTCTCTGCTTGTAAACTTCGGCAGCCGATTGAAACATCACATCCACAGACGGGCGATGCAATGTATCAAAGGGCCGCGCGTCAAGATGTGCAACGACCTTGCCGTCCGCCTTGCGTTGAAAACTCAGATGTCGTCCAGCCGGAGCGAGCAGCGCAACGCCAGCGCGCAACTCGTCACCTTCGTGAGCCTCGCGCACATCGAGCGGCGAATATTCATTTAGCTTGCGCGCGTACATTTCCGTATAGCCAATCGGCATGTGCATGACAATCGCCACAGGCACTGGAAAATCTGCTGGCAGTTGTGGGATTAACTGCTTCAAGGCTTGTGGCCCGCCGGTCGAGATGCCGAGCACGACCACGTCCACCGCATTACTTCCCGCGACCGCTTCCGCACGCACCGTCGCAGATGTAGTTTCAGTGACAACGGATGCGCTTTGAATACGTGTCAAAGGAATGTTGGCGGCGGCTTTGACTTTCTCAATCAGTTCGCTACTCACCTCAAAAATCTTTTCCGTTGCCAGCGCAGTTGGTTTCTGTATGAAATCAACCGCGCCCGCGTCGAGCGCGGTCAACGCTGCGTCGCCTGTCTCGCTTGCAATGCTCATGATGATGATTGGCACAGGCCGTCGCCGCATCTGCTCGCGCACGAAGCCGACGCCGTCGAGTTCCGGCATGATTAGGTCGCAGGTAATAACATCCGGTTGAAGCTGCTCGACAAGTTCCAGAGCTTCGCGCCCGTCGCGCGCCGCGCCGACCACTTCGATGAAGGGACTGCGCGACAGCATCTGCTTGACAACCTTGCGCACATACGCGGAATCGTCTATCACCAGCACACGTAGAACTCGATCCATTAATGCTCCTTGAAAGCGAACGACGGCAAGGCAGTATTCAAACTGCGCTCGGCTGCTTCACATAAACGAAGGCGTCGTTGATTTCTTCTAAAGTAAAATCTGTCGTCAATCTTAGTAGAGACTCAGACGTTCCGACAAACAAATATCCCGGCGGGCGGATATACCGGGCGAAAGAGCGCACCGTTTTAGAGATAGCGCTTTCCGAAAAATAGATAAAGACGTTGCGACAAAAAATGATGTGCGCCGAAGCCAGAGGCGCGATTTCTTGTTCATCTATCAAGTTGGCGACTCCCCACCTGACACGCGCGTGCAACTCCACGTTGACACGCGACGATGATAGAGACGCGCCTTCGCGCGTAAAATATTTCGCGCGCAGTTCTGGCGACAGGCTGCGAAACGCGCGCTCGCGATAAACGCCGCGCCGCGCTTTTTCGATAGCAGCTCGAGCTGGCATCGCTGGCATAAATCTCAATCGCCGCGCGGTCGAACCAGCCCGCTTCGTTGAGCGCAATCGCAATCGTGAGCGGCTCTTCGCCCGTCGCACACGCCGCGCTCCAGATTCTCAAAGTCTCATTCTTGTGCGCGTCGAACCATTGCGGCAGGATTGTTTCAACCAATGCACGCACCTGATCTATCTCGCGCCAGAAATATGTCTCCGGCACAGAGAGCGCGTTCATCACATTGCGCCATTCGTCCTGCGCCCCGTCGTCGTACTTGAGCAGATAGTAATAATCTAAAAACGAAGTGAAGCCGCGCTCGATAACAAGCGGCGACAGCTTATCTGTTAGCAAATCTGCTTTACCGTTATCGAAGAAGACGCCCGTGCGCTCATGAATCAGTGTGCGCAAGAGCGCGTCCGTTCCTTTCGGCAGTCCTAAAATTTCCGAATCGAATCCCATGCTCGTTTGAAATCTTGCCTTTGACTAACGCTTGTTCATCTTGACAGTTGATTGCTTGTAACTTTTGTCGAGCGCGTCCGCCGCAGCCAGACGCACAGAAGCATCCGCGTCATCTAAAGCAACGCGCAGCAACTCTGAGGCGCGCTGTCGCTTCATGCGCGCCAAGACCTCTACCACCGCGCGGCGCACCTCCACAGAATGATGCGATAACCCGCGCGCCACATTTTCTATCTGCGAGTCAGGCATGTCTGCGAGTGCGGAACTGGCGGCCTCGCGCCGCGTTGAATCCGCTGTGAGCGCGACGAGTGCGGCAATCGCTTCGGAGGTCGCCAGTTTTTTGAGCGCGTCTATCGCCGCCTCGAACACAGCAGGTTCGTTATCAGTTGCCGCGACGCGTTGCAGATGCTCCAACGCTTCCATCCCGCCGCGTTCTCCTAAGGCCGTTGTCGCGCTCGTCCTCAGGCTGGCATCCGGCGAGCGCAGTGCTTTAATCAGAGGCGGAAGAGCATCCGCGTGAGCTATGTTTCCTAACGCGACCACAGCCGCGCGCCCCAAGTCCGGGTCGTCTGCTTCGACGAAAGGCGCGGCCACAGCCGCCGCGCGTTCTCCGCCGATGCTTCCGAGCGCATTCAACGCAGCGATGCGAACGTGGTTGAACTTGTCCGACTGTGCCACGCGCGCTAAGGCGTCTATGCTCTCACGCGCCCCGCGCTGGCCGAGCGAGCGCGCTGCAAAATAGCGCACCCACAAATCTTCATCCGTGAGGGCGTTCATTAAAGAAGATATGGATTCCGCTTCATCGACATGCGCCAACGCGCCCGCCGCCGCCGCGCGCACCTTTGGCGTTTCGTGTTCGAGCGCGTGAACGAGCGTGCCTGGAACTCGCTCGTCTTCAAGATAAGGCAGGTGCTCAATCGCCGCACGCCGCACACGTTCGTCCTCATCGCGGCATCGCTCAAGCAAGAGGTCTGCACATTCCGCATAACCGAAATAGCCAGCAATCTTGACCGCCGATTCGCGCACGTTCGGGTCTTCATCATTGAGAAGCGGAATGATGCGCGCGGGCATCTCCGGCGCGCCGATTGAATTGAGCGCGCCGACGACCGCCTGCCTGACTGCCGCGTCCGTATCACCGATTAAACCAAGCAACGCATCGAAGGCGCGTCTGTCTCCAATCCTGGCAAGCGCGCTTGCCGTCGGAATGATTAACTCCGTGTCTTCCTCTAGGACTCGGACAAGCGCGTGTGTCGCGCGCATGTCTCCGATGCGACCCAGAGCAATGACCGCTGACCGCCTGATTTCAAGGTCTTCCGCATCCAGTTGTTCAATCAATAATTCCGTCACGCCCGCGCCGTGCCGCACTAAAGCTTCTACAATTTCGTTGCGCACGTCCGTGCGTCCGAGCAAGCGCGTCAAAGCATGCTCCACAGCCGCGCCTTCGAGCCAACCAAGCACGAGCGCAAGCGGGCGCAAATTCTCTGCCGCCTGCTCATCATCCAGAGTATCCAGCAGATTCTGCGCGCCCGTCGCATCAATGGCCCGACAACTCAAATCTGCGATGTGCTTTCCTTCGCCATATAATTTTTCGTAACGGTCATAGAGCACTGCAAGCGACTCTGCGATGATATGCGTCGGGGCATGCGGCGTGTTCAGCAGAGCGCAGAGCGGCGCGACCATCTCTTCATCTCCAAGCTTACTCAAAGCGGCTGCGGCAGGCTCACGTAAAAACTCATCCTCTAAAAGCGGCACGAGACGCGAAGCGACGCGCGCATCGCCAATTTGAGTCAAAGCATCAAGCGCGGGGAATGAGAGAAAGAAGTCGCGCGTTTCGGCTATCGAGACGAGCGCGTCCGCCGCTTCAACCGCGCGCAACTTGCCGAGAGCTTCTATCGCGTGATAACGCACATTGATGTCGTCGTCATTGAGCGCGTGCATCAACGCAGGCGTAGCGCGCGGGTCGCGTTGTTCTCCGAGCGCGAGCGCAGCCTGCATTCGCAGATCAATGTCCGGCCCGTTCAGGAATTCGATGAGCGGCGAGAGCGTGTCCACATCGCTCAAGGCCAAAACCTGAAGCGCGCTGTTGAGCAAACTCAGGTTGTGATGATTCTCGCGCACGGAATTTAAGAGCGCGGCGATGGCATCCGGCGCGGCGCGACGCGACACGCCTTCGACTGCCGCACGGCGTACACGCCAGCTTTCATCCTTGAGCGCATCGAGAAGCGGCGGCGCGACATCGAGAGATTCTCCAGCTAAAGCTTGCGCGGCGCGCAGACGCGTGGCTTCGTCCGCGTGTGCGAGATGCTCCGACAAATCACGCTCACGGTCGAGACGTTCTGTGACATCTTCGATGGTGACGATGAGACCAACGATGCGTTCGCTTTCACGCAGCGGCGCGATGTTCACACGCTGTTGCATCTTGTCGAAACGCTTAGAGGATGTGAGCGGAGGGCAAGCTATCAGGTAGTGATGAAAGGCTGGCGCAAGGACTTCGACAACTCCTTCGTTCAGCACGCGGCGGAAACGCGCGAGCAGACGCCGCTCCTCCAAATCAGAGATGAGCGCGACAAGCGATTGGCCCAAAGCCGCTTCCGCACTGATACCTGTGAGTCGCGCCAGTGCGACATCCCATACCTGAATGATGAGATTTTCGTCCGTCGTGAAAACGCCGACTGTACCCTGCTTGATAGTCATGATTAACGATTAGAAGTCAGCGCAATAAGACCACGCAGAGCAGCCGCAAAATTTATTTAACTTACTCAACGCGATCTTCTCCCGCTGGCTCAACACTGCTTGACGGTGATTGGTTGCCGACTGCTAGTTGCCCGTCGCTCGTTTCAGTTCCACGACTACGCTCTTTCGATGAGGAGCGAGGCGTTTTACCAGCGCGTGCTTTAGCTTTCGCTGAACGCTTCTCGTCTCCGTTGGCGGATGCATCGCCCGCGCTTATGCTGTCCATAACCTCGACGAGTTGGCGTGCGTGTTCGGTCAGGTTTGTCGTGCCGCTCAGGGTCGCGCTGACGCCTTGAGCATTGCGTTCGGTAATCTGCCGAATGTCTGTGAGCGTCCCCAAAACCTTCTCCGACGAACCAAGGTGCTGGCGGTTGGAGCGCGTGATAAGCTTGACCTCTTTGGAAATGTTTTGGATGGCGGCAGTCATCTCGCGCGCCGCACGCGACTGCTCGCTCATCGCTTTGGCGACCTGGTCGGATTGCTGGCGCATGCTCTGCGTAGCGGTGCTAATCTGAGTAGCGGCGACAGCCTGCTCGCTCATTGCACGGCTGACGCCCGCGACTTGGCGCGCGAGACGTTCCGCTTCCTTTGAGACCTGTTCGCCTGCTGTGACCTGTTCTTCGAGCGCGCGGGAGGTCGTAGCCGCTCCGCGTCGCATGGATTCGATGGCCTGCGCAATCTCTTTCGCCGCCGCTGCCTGTTCGCTCGAAGACTTGCGCACTTGAGTTGCGACCAGCGTCGTGTTCTGCGCGGCCTTGATAATCTCGCGCGCGGCTCGTCCCTGTTCGTTTATCGCCTGACTGACTTCCTTGGCCGTCTTGCGCATCTGCGCCGTCGCCTTGACGATTTCCTGCGAAGCTTTCGCCTGCTCGGAGGTTGCAGTCGCTACCTGTTTGGCCTGTGTGGCTGTCGTGTCCACGGCTGTGACGACGTGCTGGCCTGCGCTCAACTGTTCTTCGGTCGCTCGCGCAACCTGCCCGACGAGTTGAGCCGTCTCGTTAATTCCGGTCAGGATTTTCTGCAACCCGCTCGACCCTTCTTCGGCCAGCCGCCCGCTCTCTTCCGCAACGCGCGTCCCTTCGTTTGCAGTCGTGATAGCATCCCTGACAACTTCCTGAAGCGACTTGATAATCGCACTGATGTCTGCGGTCGCCTGCGCGGAGCGGTCTGCGAGGTTGCGTATCTCTTCGGCCACGACGGCAAAGCCGCGCCCTGCATCGCCAGCACGCGCGGCCTCTATGGATGCATTCAGCGAGAGCATGTTCGTGCGTTCTGCGATGATGTTGATGGTGTTGACGATGCCGCCGATTTCGTCTGAGCGTTTGCCCATCTCACGAATCACGGTCGCAGACTGGCCCATAGCCTCGCGCACGCGTGTCAATCCCTGTATAGATTTTTGCGCCGCCGCGCCGCCCTCTTCGGCCTCGCGCGTCAGGCGCGTCGTGACCTCTTCGGCGCGTTTGGTCATCGAGGCGACAGAGCGCAAAGAGCGATCCATCTGTGTCGCGCTACTCGCAGCGGCAGTCGCGGCTTCCGTAATCCGCTCCGAATTCTGCGCGACTCCCTGCACAGAGCGCGCCATCTCTTCCATCGAAGTGGAAACCTCTTCAACAGTCGAGGCCAGATTCTCGGTCATCGCAGAGACCTCTTCGATAGAGGCGGCCATCTCGTTGATAGACGAAGAAGTCTCTTCGGCTGAGACGTTGAGATCGTCTGCGTTGCCTGAGAGGCTTTCGATTGAGCGCGCTACCTCTTCCATGCTGACTGCGGTTTCGTTGACGGAGGCTGTGAGAGTTTCCGTGTCTTCGCTGACGCTCTTGATAGAGGCTGCTATCTCTGTCATCGCGCCTGTCACTTCTTCGGCGGAGGTCGCCATCTCCTGCGTCGTCGAGTTGACGCTCTCGATTGAGCGTGCAGTCTCTTCGATGGCCGCAGAGGTCTCTGTGATTGAAGCTGCGAGCGATGCGGAGTTTGCGCCGACCTGTTCGATGGAGGCTGCGCTTTCGTTGACCGACGAGACGAGTTCCTCCGTCGAAGTAGCGATGGATTCGAGTTGCGTGGTTGTCTCGCCCATCGAAGCTGTCATTTCATTGGCGAGACTCACGGCTGCGTCGAGCGAGCGCACCTGCGATTCGCTCCCCTCGGCCATCTCGTTCGCGACGAGCGTGATTTGATTGGCCGTGTCTGCTACTTGTTCCGCCTGCTGGCGCACCAGCCCGATGCCTGTCCCCGGACTATTGCCGGAGGCGGTGTCAGATATTTGAGTTGCCATGTTCGTCTCCCCTTAATTGTCGGCTGCGAGTCATCAGCTTACAGCATTAGTATCATCGTCAATAATCAACCTGCACACGGTTCTCGCGTTTATGTTACTTGCGGCTCACCATCAAACACTTCTTGCTGGCTCTCGATGTCAATCACTTCTTCGAGATTCAAAATCAGCACGAGGCGTCCGTCGAGCGTGGCGATGCCTTCCAGATATTTTCCGCTCAGCCCTGTGATAGCTTCCGGCGGCGCTTCGATGACGGCTGCCGGGATGTTCAGAAATTCCCGCGCCGTATCCACAATCATCCCGACGACGCGCCCGCCAGTGTTGACTACAATCAATCGCGAGCGCAGGTCGAAAGGAGCTTTTTCAAAACCGAAGCGCACGCGCAGGTTCAAAGCCGGAACCACCTGGCCGCGAGCGTACATGACGCCTTCGACAGCCGTGTGCGCGTTCGGCACGGGCGTCACATGCTCGACCATCTCGACCTGCTGCACGAAACGACTACGCACGCCGTAAGTTGTTCCGGCAAGCTCGAAAAGGATGAAGGGTTCGGAATCGCTCTGATTATGCATAGCCTTTTATCATTTCATTGCTCAGTTCGTTGCCAACTGCCTCAAAGCCGCCACATCAAGGATGAGCACAACCCGCTCGTCGCCGAGTTCGGTCGCGCCAGCTATTCCTGCAACCTGCACAAGTGGATCGCCGATGCCGCGCACCACTATTTCTCTCTGTCCGAGAATCCTATCAACCGCGATGCCGAGCGCGCCTCCGCCGCTGCCGAGCACGAACACATGAAAAGCTTGTTCACGTTTATCTTTCAGGTCGAAGAGTCGCGCGAGACGAACGAGCGGCAGCGCTCCGCCGCGATAAGAGATGATTTCGTTATTCTCCAACACCTTCACCGTCGAAGTCTCGACCTCTATGACTTCGCGCACGGCTGATTGCGGGACGGCGAATCTTTGCCCGTCCACGCTGACAATAAGAGCCTCCGCGATAGCGAGCGTCAAAGGCAGTTCGATGATAAAGCGTGTGCCACGCCCGCTTTCAGTTTCCAATGAAATACTGCCGCCGAGTTCCTCGACCGTGTTCCTCACAACATCCATGCCAACGCCACGACCGCTCCCACGATCCGCCTCGTCGCGCGTCGAAAAACCGGGCGCGCAAATCAGTTCCAACAGAGCTTTATCGTCCAGCGTCGCGCCCGCCGCAATCAATCCTTTCGCTTGCGCACGCGCGGCGACGCGCTCTTTATCTATCCCGCGTCCATCGTCAGCAATCTCAATCAACACAGATTCGCCTGCGGTCGCGGCGCGCAGAGTGAGCTTGCCCTCCGCAGGTTTGCCTTGCGCCACGCGCTCGTCCGCCGTCTCAAGTCCATGACTGACGGCGTTGCGCACGAGATGCATGAGCGGGTCTGTCATCCGCTCGACAAGGAATTTGTCTATCTCTGTATCGCGGCCAAGCAGTTCAAGCGTGATTCGCTTGCCGCTCTCGCGCGCGAGATCGCGCACGACAAACTGCATGCGCTCGAACATCTCACCGACCTGCACCATCCGCACGCGCATCACGCCATCGCGCAAAGTTCTTAGCTGGCGGCTCATTGCCAGATTCGTTTCTTGCAGCGCACGCCATTCGGCTGCTGGCACGTTCCTTTTCAAATTCTTCAAGTGGTCTTCGAGGCGTGCGCGGCTGATGACCAGCTCGCCAATCATACGCATCAACTCGTCAAGGCGAGACAGATCAACACGCACGACATTGGAAGGAGCAAGCATCGCGCTGTGCGTGATTGACTCTGACTCTGCCTCCGGCGCGGCGAGTTCCGCCGCTTCTTGAGTCGCAGCAGTTTCACCTGGCAAAGTGTAGCTGCCGGCTAGCGCAGGCTCATCAACCGGCGCGAATGTTAAATTGTCTATGCCCCAACTTGCGAATACGGATTCATCTGCGTCCGTCACGACCACGAACAGAAAAGCAATCTCTCCCTGCGCTCTCACCTGCGGCTTTGCCTGAACGAGTTCTCCGATTTCTTGCAAGCGCGCTCGAACGCTATTCACGTTAACGCCACGCTCGGCCAGCGCGGGAGTAGGCACAAACTCTATATGCCAAGTCCGTGTGGTCGCTCCTTCGATAACATTCTGTGCGCTCGTCTTCGTCTCGACCGATGCTGAACCTTTGTCGCTGGCATCCTCTTTTAATGCAGCTTGCTCAGGCTGTGAAGAAATGTCGGAGGCGACCATCTCAAGTCGCGCGACGATGGCATCAATACCTGGCAGAGGTTGCTCATTGCGTCGCGCGGCAATCACCTGTTCCAGCATCGAAGTGCCTGCAATCAACGCTTCAATGCCCTCTGCGCTGAGCACAGTCTCATGCTGGCGCAATGCACGCAGATAACTTTCCATGTGATGCGCGAGTTGTTCCGCCGCGCCGAGGCCGACCATCGCGGAGATGCCTTTGAGCGTGTGGAAGCTGCGAAAAAGTTCGTCGAGTAAAGCCTGCTCGACATGCGCTTGCCCGACCTGCGATTCGAGTGCGAGCAGATGTCTGCGCACGAGCGTCAGGTGCTCGTCACACTCGGCGTAATAATCGTCGAGGAACTGTGAGAAGAACTCGCTATTGTTGTCGGGATTTGAAGTGGACACGGGGTTTTCTTCTAACTTGCATCGAGCAAACGGCGCGCATATCCTGTCAATTCACGCGGGTCGAATGGTTTTGTTAAGTAGTGTGTCGCGCCAGCGGCCAACGCTACTGCGCGGCTCGCCTCATCGCCTCTCGTCGTCAGCACAATGATTGGGATGCCGCGATAAGCCTGATGGCCGCGCACAAACTCAATCACTTCCATGCCGTGCATGTCCGGCATATTCAAATCGAGAATCATCAAATCCACAGGCGCGAGAGCCAGCCGCTCAATCGCTTCCAGACCGCTGCCGGCCTCGCCAAACCCGACATCTCCCAAGGGGCGCAGCGATGCTGTCACCATGCGCCTCATCGTCGGCGAATCATCAACGACCAAAATATTCTTCATCTTCGACTGCGCGTCCGGCATATAAACAGACTAACAATAAATTGATGCGTGAATTCTGAGAAGCATCAGAGACGCATCCGCAAAGAGCCTCTGGAAGAGACTCCAATCCATGTCCCGACGAGACCGAAAGCTCGCAGGGCTTCTGATGTCTATAGTATGTAACCCAAGTTGCGAGTCATAGACGGCTTGAGCCGCCTGCTGTGCGGAAAAGCTCTGCTTTTCCGGCAAGTGTGTCCTCAACCCTGTGCGAGGCTGAGCCTCGCTAAAACTAAGAGCAGAGATGAAGCGGAAAGTCTCAGACTTTCCGCACAGCAGGCGGCAGGAGCCGCCATCGCTTCATAACTGGCAACTTGGGTTATGTAATACAAATATGACACGGGTATTATGAGGGAACTCAGGACATAATACCACTAACCAAGCTCTATGCCGGAAATAAAGCGACGGCTTGAGGGTGAGAGAATATTTACCCGATAAAATTGATGCTATTCGTCGCTCTATATCCGGCGACAAATTGTGGTATGGTCAAAGAGCAGTGCATCTACAGGTGTTATCTCTTCGAGGGCATAGCTTGACGAAATAGCAATCCTGCCGATGCCGCACATTAAAATCAGTTCGATTTGGTGTCGCCGCTTGTATGAATTCCAGTAATAAAGAGCAGGCAGCCTCTCTAAATATTGATGTCCTGCTACTGCCTTTTTTAGAGGCGACCACAGAGACGGAAGAAGAGCTTCTTCTGGTCCAACTGCTCAACGAACACATCAATCCGATTGTCCGGCAAATACTTCGCTACAAGCTGCAATGGGACTTCAACCAGCGAGAGGAAAGTTACCGCAATCAGGATATAGAAGAAGTTTATAATGAGATACAACTGCATCTCTTGAAGCGTCTGCGTAAGTTGAAGAGCCAGCCGGGCGATAAAGCTATCACTAATCTGCGGAGCTACGTCGCCACCACTGCACGCAATGCCTGCGATGAATATTTGCGGCGCAAGTATCCGCAGCGTCGTAACCTAAAAGATAAAATCCGTTACTGTTTGACGAGCCGCAAAGAGCTTGCGCTGTGGGAAGAAGCCGGCACAGGATGGCTCGCAGGTTTGGCCGACTGGGAAAGAGAGCGCAAGTCTGCTTCACACGGCAGCGAGGCGCGGCCTCAAGGCAATCCGCTTGAGGCTTTATCAGGAAAATTAGAGAGCGTTGATTTTCACCGTCTGGAACTCTCTGAGCTGATAACAATTATTTTCCAGATTCTCGGATTTCCAATCGAGCTTGACCAACTGACCGCCATCGTCGCCAAACTGCGCGGCATCGAAGACGCGCCCGCGACATCCGTTGACGTAGAAAACAATTCGCTGTCGGAGAGATTAGTCAGTCTTCAACCGAATCCTGACACGCTCGTCGAATACCACCAACTGCTTGAGCAGTTGTGGTCAGAGATACAGCTCTTGCCGCGCCGCCAGCGCGTGGCTCTGCTCTGCAATTTGAAAAATCAGCAAGGAATTAATGTAATTACGCTTTTCCCTGCGACGCGCGTGGCGACGTTTGAGCAGCTTGCGGCTGTTTTAGAGATACCTTTGCAGGAGTTTGAATCCCTGTGGAGCAAGCTGCCGCTTGATGATTTAAGTCTGGCAGAATACTTAGGCGTCACGCGCCAGCAGGTGATTAACTTACGCCGCAGCGCGCGCGACAGATTGATGCGACGCATGAATTCTCTGCAAAGATAAACAGGCGGTAGTAATATTTCTAAAAATCAACGTCTGGCTAGAACGAAACCTCTCTCTTGAGGAAAAGACCTCAGAGCGAATGAAAATATGCTTGAGCATCCATCGTCCCAACAGTTGGAGCTATACCAAAGGCGCGCCTTAGCCCCGAACCTCTTTCTTTTAATCGACAGGCACGTGAGCGGCTGCTCTGCCTGCGCGGAGCAATGCCATGCGCCTGCCCTGCTGAAGGAAGACTATCAGGCTCTGCTCTCTTCTCTCTTGCCCGAACCGGATGAGCAAGCCTATCACTTGACGAAAGCGTTGGTGTCTGGCTACGTCGAGAAAAATCTGGACGACGTTTCCCTTGAGATAGCTGAAAGCCACATGGAAGTCTGTGAAGAATGCGTGCGTGCCGTAGAAGATTTCCGCGCCGCCTTCATGGAAGAACTCGCACCCGCCGCAGTCGCACCCGCCGCAGAGACCATCGGCAGACCGGAAGAAATCTACGGACATAAAAACAGCGCGGGCTTCTTTGCTTTCTTCACGGCTCTAGGTCGTCCGGCACAGTTTGCCGCGCTGCTGCTCGTGGCAGTCGCGTTAATCTTAATCACATTGCTTCTCATACGCACCAGAACATCACAGCCCGCGCGAGATGAGCGCGCGAATCAAAACAACACCAACGCGCCTCTCGCAAATACCCCAGCAGAGCAGCCCTCTCCGACCGATAAAGACGCGATAGGCGGCACGGGCGAGCGCGCTTCCGCTCCGAACTCGAATGTGCCGGACGGCGCACATGAAACCACTACGGCTCAAGGCGATGTGGTGAATATAGAAAAATTATCGCCAGCCTTACATCGTGTCATCGCGTCTGCTTTGACAACTCAAAGACTTGAGCGGCCAAAGGCTCTGGCCGAGCTTAATGGAACGCGCGGCACGCTCTTGAGCGAATCAGGCGACGGGCTTTCGTTTCATTTGCTCAGTCCGGTGGGCAAGGTGTTGCAGAGCAGCAGTCCGACATTTCGTTGGCAAACGCTGGAAGGGGCGAGCAGCTATACGGTCAGCATCGTGGACGACAAGCTAAATGAAGTTGCGACGAGCGGGCCGCTCAACAAAACAGAATGGCGCGCTCCTGTGCAGCTCAAGCGTGGAGGCGTCTATTCGTGGCAAGTCACCGCCATCAAAGACGGCGCACAAATCACCTCGCCCGCGATGCCCGCCCCGCAAGCCAAATTCAAGATTCTGGACCAGACCGCCAATGAAGAACTGAAAAGCTTGAAGCGCGCATTTCCAAATTATCATTTGGGCTTGGGCGTGCTTTACGCGCGTGCGGGCTTGCTAGACGAGGCGGAGCGAGAGTTTCAAGCGGAGTTGAAGAACAACCCGCGTTCGACAGTTGCGCGCAGATTGTTGAGCGGCGTTCGGTCAATGAAAAAATAATACAAAGTGATAAAAGAGAGGACAGATAAGAAATAAATTAACGTGAGTTCGAGATAAGAAGGGGTTGGTTTTGTCAGCCCGTGAGGGGCGATATATCAGTAGCCCACGACGCCAGTCGTGGGTTAAGCAAGAAAAATAAATAACAAGCCCCGTAGGGGCGACATAATATGCCGCCCCTACGGGGCTTGGTTGTTGTATGGCTCAGGTGTCCCGGCACTGACGTGCCGGGCTACTGATATGTCGCCCCTCACGGGGCTGCAATTCGGCATCCTCTTTTGCTGATGCCGAACTCACATTAAATTATTTCTTATTCGCGTGTATCCGCGTTCATCTGTGGCTCATTCGTCTTTAAACTATTTTTCGTTGCCTATCAAAACAAATCCTGCCCAGTAAACCGGATGATTATATTGACCGCGCAGCAGTTTCAAGGACGCTTCCCGCAACGCTTCCGCTTTTGTCAGAGCGGGTTCGCCGTCCGGTTTGCGGCGCAGCAGATTGCGATGGAACTCAAGCATCAAATCTGTTGTCCGCGCAGAGTCCACCTTCCACTGGCTGACAACCACCGTCGGGCATCCGGCGACAAATAAAGACCAGGACATTCCAATCATTCCTTCGCCTGCCCCGACGCGCCCGCGCGCCGTCTGGCACGCAGACAACACAGCCATCTCTGCCGTCAGGTCAAGCTTCATCAATTCCCAGGCTTCCAGCAAACCGTCTTCCAGAGCTTTATCAACGGGCTGTGACAGCATAATGCGCGAGTACATCGGATTGCGGTCATCAAGAATCGCGTGTGTGGCAAAGTGTAAGAGCAGGTATTTCCCTGCTTCTGCTTTCACCTGTTCTTCCGTCGCTTTGTCACCGATGAGCACTTTGCTTCTCGTGCTGCCGTAAAGCTTGCCGAGCGTGTTGACTTCTCTTTCAGCGTGCGGCAAAGGGCTAAGCGATTCATCTCCGCGCAGCGAGTTGGCCTTCGCAACCTTTTCCCCGCTCAGCACCGGATTGCCAAGCGCGAACAACTGCGGCATAAAGTTTTCGGAAAGAGAAACTTTTGTCGGAGCTCTTCTGGCAAGAATAGTTTGCGGCCCCTTGCGCGCAGTCTTGAAGGCTGCGGCCTTCCTGTCCATTTCGCGCAGCACGCTGAGCGAATGAGCATAAGAGACTGCATAATCTTCCAACAGGTATCCAGTCTGGCCGCGATGCAAAGCCTGAAAAGGAAGCTCCCACAAAGGCCCGTCGGGGACGATGACTAATTTATTCACTCCTTGCAGTTGCTTCTCTGCGGGTTTGACGAGCAGGTCATAGAGCCCGCGCGCAGGAGTTTTGATTGTCAGGTCGCGTTCGGCTACGCGCTGGCGAAAGTTCTCTGAGAGCTTCGTTAATTCCTGAGCCTTGATGCCGAGCGGATAAACTTTCAGCGTGACGGGCTGACCATCGCTCGCAGCCTTCGTGATGACGAAGAGATAAGAATTGTTGTCGCCAATCACATATTCAAACAAAGCTGTCTTCTCATCCGGCAAGAGCTTTGCCGCTTCGTCGAGCTTGAGCGTGTGAGCCTGTCCCCGGCTCACTTTCAATTCAGGGTGCGCGGCATAGAGATTCAGTTGAAAGTTTTCATATTCGAGCCGCGCTTTTTCCAGCCGCGCCGTGAGTGCTGCCAGTTCAGGCGAAGCCGTGTCGGATTTGAGACGCGAGATTTGTGAGTTGAGCGAGACCATTTCGGCGGTCAACTCGCGGTCTCTGGCAAGCTCGTCCTGAGTCATCGCTTTCGTGATGTTGACTCTGCCGCTGCTGAGCACGTCGAGCAGCACGCGGCCTTTCGCGCGTTCCGCATAGAGCAGAGCTTGCGCCGCGTCCTTTTGCTTGATGAGCAAATCCACCATCGCGTAGTAAGGCAGGACTTTGTTTTCAAAGAAGCGTTGCTGTCCCTGCTCGCCTCCGGCTGTCTGCCCGCGCATCTTCTCGATAATGGCAATCGCTTCGAGGAAAGATTTTTGTGCGGGCTCGTACTGGTTAAGCGACATCTGCGCTTTACCAAACGTCGTCAACGATTGCCACAAGACGCCCATGTTATCGCTCTGGCGTGTGCGCGCGACGGCGCGACTCGCATGCTCTAACGCAGCCTCGTATTTGCCGAGGTCTTGATAATTGTTGGCGATGTTGGTGAGCGAACTTGCAATCACATGGTCGTAGCCAATCTCTTCCGCAATCTTGTTGCTCTGCTGCAAAACCTCAAGAGCGCGCGTGTAATTCCCCTGCTCGTGATAAATCGTCCCCATGTTATTCAAAGACATGGCGATGCTGGTTTTCTCTCCGAGTTCTTCATACATCTTCAAACTCTTCTGATAAAACTCCAAAGCCTGTTCGTAGTTGTTCAGCGAATAATGCACGTTGCCGATGTTATTGAAAGCTCCGGCGATGTTTGACTTGCCTCCGATTTCGGTGGCGAGTTGCAGGGCTCTCTGATAAAACTCCAACGACTGCTCGTAATTGCCGTGCTCGTAATAAATCTGCCCGATGCTGATGAGGACATGCGTGATGCCCGGTTTATCGCCAAGCTCTTCATACATCTTCAAGCTCTTCTGGCGCATGTCGAGCGCACGCGCGTAGTCTCCCTGAAGCAGATAGACGCTGGCGAGAGTGCTGTGGGCGTGAGCTATGCCGGGCTTGTCTCCAATCTCTTCGGAAATTTTCAGAGCGCGCATTTGATACTCAACCGCGCGCGCGAAATCGCCCTGATAATAGTAGATGCCGCCGATGTTGCTGAGCACAGTTGTGAGGCCCAGTTTGTCTCCCAACTCTTCGCGCAACTTCAAACTTCTGAGATACATCTCCAAGGCTTGCTTGTGATTGCCTTGCTGGCGATAGACGACGCCGATATTGCCGAGCGCGCGCGCCATATCAGCTTTACTCGCGGCTTCTTCCGCCAGTTTGAGACTGCACTGATACGACTCCATAGCTTTCGCGTACTCGCCCACAACGTAATGCGCGTTTCCCACGCCGATTAAAATCAGGGACGCGCCCGTCTTATCATCAAGACGCGCGGCGATGCTCAAGCCGATTTCGTAAATGCTCTGCGCCTGTGCAAACTTGCTTTGTCCGAAGAGAGCCTTGCCCTGCTTGTTAAATTCCCTGACGAGCGCGGGCGTCACTTTCTCCGCATTGCGGTCGAGCAGCAGCTTGCGCTCCTCTTCGTTCTTCGCAGCCAATAATTCTGCCGCGAACTTTTCCTCGACGGACGCTTGCGCAAAGACCGGCACAGGTCTGAGACCGGCCAGAAAAACAGCAAGGCACAATGCACAAATGGGTATGAGGCGATACTTTCTATGAGACATGAGAAAATTCCTTTCAAGCAACATTGGGTGATCGGGACGCGAGGTTTTCAATCACTTTCGTGATTATTCCCTTTGTTCTTTTACTGCGAAATGGTTCTGCGAATCAAAGGAATAAATTCAGACCATTCGGCGCGTGAAAAATTTTGTAGTGCAATGCACGAATAAATGCTAAATCTACACGTCTAACTATCTCAAACAATCGTCAACAGGAGGTTGTCCAATGAGAGCACGCATGCTGGTGATTATACTTTTCACGACCATCGTTTTCATCGCAGGCTGTAGCGGACTGATGTCCGAGCAGCAGCCCGCAAATCAGGGAACAATAAACGGCGCAGAGATTGCGGACGGAATTCCACTTGCAGACGGCACGCGGTACGTATAGACAATCCGCAATTCTTTACATGACAGGGCGCGAGTTTGGAACTCGCGCCCTTGTCGTATAGTTTGACCAAACGAATTTTTCTTACTGACCAAATCTTTGGCGATACTCAATCGAACTCGTGAACGCATCTATCAGATGATTGATGCCGTTCTGATTCGCCGGATTGCCGTATTGGTTCAAGTCGTTCAGCCAGAATTGAAAACCGCCGTCGCTGCTAGAGACAGAGCGACGCAGGTAAACCTCATAACATTTATGCACGAACGCAGCATTGTCTGTCAGTTGGTTCCCGCCGTTTGTGACAATCGACGGGAAGGCTGCGGCCCAGAAGGCGCGCGACACGTCTATGCGTTTTTGGTGCGTGCATCCGTTGTTGTCATTGAAACCTGTCCCGCACGTGCCTGTGATGTTGCCCGTCCAGAAGTTTAATCCTCCTTCGTCCGGTTCGGGTTCGTTGACGAGGAAATCCGCGTAATGCTGCCAGACGAAAAATCTCTGGTTGTCAATCGGATTGGTCGTCGCCGGCAGCGAGCCCGTGAAGAGCAAGCGATTTGCCGAGCCTGGGCCAATGGTATTGAGCTTGCTCAAACTCGCGTTGCTCTTGATAAATTGGGCCACACGGTCAGGACAGGTTGAAATCTTCCCGCCGATGAACGGAGAAGTGCCGGAGATGGGAAGCCACGAGCACCAGTCCGTGCCTTCACGACCCTGCAAATAGAGTGCGACTGCACCGGCCACATGCGGCGAGGCCATAGATGTGCCTGATGCGAAGATGGCATCATTATCGTGGCTCGTCCCCGCAGAGAGAACATTTTCGCCCGGCGCAAAGAGGTCGAGCACAGTGCCAAAGTTGGAAAAGAAAAAGCCGCCCGACTGCGCGCCCTGATCGCTCGGCCCGGATGCGCCGACCGTTAAGGCTTGCACGACACGCGCCGGAGAGAAACCGCTCGCATCCTGACCGCTATTGCCTGAGGCGAGGACGTATGTCACACCTGAGTCAATAGAAACCCTCACGGCATCGTCAACTGTTTGATTGGCTCCGCCGCCCAAGCTCATATTCGCTACCTTCGGGACGGAAGGATTGGCGTATTGCTCGTTGGTGACGAAATTAACTCCCGCAATGATGGCATCGAAAGGGCAACCGCGAAAATTACCCGTACAAACTTTGACTGAACGAATGGTCACGCCTTTTGCTACGCCGTAAGTCGCGCCGCCGACGGTTCCCGCCACATGAGTTCCGTGACCCGAACAATCGTTGTTCGTCGAAGTGGGAACGCAGGGCTGCTCTGCGGCTGGATGTATAAAATCAGCAGCAATCGAAGCACGCCCGCCGAAATCCGCATGCGTCCACCTGATGCCGCTGTCTATGACATAAGCCGTGACGCCCGCGCCCGTCGCGTTGTACACATACTGACCATTCAGAGGCAAAGACATCTGGTCAATGCGATCCAATCCCCACGGAGGATTGAACTGAATGGCCGAAGGATAAAAGCTTCCAACCTCTTCGACATACTTGACCTGCGGGTGTTGACTGATAGCAATCGCTAACTCTTCACTTGAGAGTTCAACTGAAAAACCTTTGATTGCGGTCTCGTATATAAAGCCGACTTTTCCGGCGTAGAGCCGTGCGAAATTTTTGGCAATCTCATTGACCTTCGCGCGCCGCGTCCTCAGCGATGAACTGGAAACGGCATCGTCATTGAGCACGACGATGTATCTGTTCGGAATCGCTCTTTCAGCTTTGCGGAATTTTGTTTGCGGCGCAAGCGACTCTTGCTGCGGGCGCGTGCGAGAAGTCACGAGCGGTGAAAACTCCGGTGAGTAAGCTCTGCTCTCGTCTGCGTTTGATTGACCTATCGCTAACATCGGGGCTAACACGAAAGCGAAAATGCTCAACGCGAGGAAATAACTCTTTAAGCCTTTCATTAATGACTCTCCTTCCCCAAAGGTTTTGAGCCACCGCCGCAGCTTTGTGCAAGGATAGTCCTCCAGCCCAAATGTATCCTTGCATCAAAGTGCGGCGGAGGTCTTGTTGTCAGGAAGCTCTCTCGCCATTTGCGAGGGGCGATAAAGCTTCCTCAACTAACCGGGCTAAATTTAGCCGGTTGACATACACAGAAATCCACTCTTTCTGCTCAGACAAGTGCAATTATCTTTCGTTTGAAGGAGCCGCACCGGCACGACTGTTCGAATTATCAAGACGTGAAGGTTTGAGATTTATTCCTGCCTGCTGACAATTTCTTTCGCTTATGACTAACAGTTGCGTGCGGCATGAAGATGAAAAGCATGCTGACTATCTTTTAGCCATTTACGCCGTCATATAGCCGCTTTCGCCACCAAATAGTTATTGCCAATCCGCGTCAAGACGTTTATATTGCGTCGTTCGCATTTTCGTCCCGCGAGGCTCTCACATAAGTCTCAACGGATAATCTTAAAACTCAAACCCCCAAACATTTGTCACGCAGTTTTTTTTGCCCGGCGTATCTCTGTGTGCGTAAAAGCAACTCACTTGCTTTTCGCAGTCCAAATGTGCCTCAAGCCACGCGCGAAATAACTGCTGATTGTTTTACACCTCATAAGGAGAAAGCATGAGAAGAATCCTCGTTACACTCAGCATCCTCAGCCTGTGCATTGTGCCTGTTCTGCGGCCAGCGGCATCGGCGCAGAATACTATTAACAACCAAAATGAAAATAATTTGACGAAGGGTAAACCGACGAAGTCATTCCGCGCAGAGCCGGGAACACTCCTGCCCTTGCGACAGGAAGCGGGCGCGACTCAGCGCGGAGCGGATAACGCCGAGCGGCCCGAATGGGTCAACGTCGCCGTCGAGCGGAGTCTCACATTCCTCAAACAATCGCCCGAAGGCAAAGCGCTCGGACTGCGCAATGCCGAAGCGGAACTAAAACTCAGCAGCGCAGAAGAAGACGATTTGCATCAGACTCACCTGCGGCTGCAACAAGTGGTCAACGGCGTTCCAGTTCACGGCGGACAAATCATCACGAAGGTGCGCGGCAAGAGAGCAGACCGCGTCTATGGCAGAATCTTCAAGCAGGCCAGCTCGATTGACACTTCGCCGACTTTGAATCGGACGCAGGCAGTCGAAGCGGCACGCGCATCGCTCGGCTACACGGGCGAGTTTGCCATCCAACCGCAAGCAAAGCTGGTCGTCTTGCCGGATGAATTGGTCCAGAGCGAGGGGCAAAGCAAAAAGTCCGGCGCGACCCTCACATACATGGTCGAGTTGCTGGTTGAAGACGGAACCGCAGAAAATACTGCGCGCCATTTCTACTTCATAAACGCAAAGGATGGCAGCGTCGTCTGGCATTACAACGCTCTGGCCCACGCCGACCGCATCGGCACAGGCCACACGCTCTACAGCGGACGCGTGAACTTCACTGTTGACCGCAACTTCTGGGGCAATTACAAACTGATTGCCAACGACCGCTTTGGCACGACGACGACCAACATGAACGGCGGCACGGGTGGCAACGGAACGGTCATTGACAGCGGCGATTCGGAGTTCGGCAACTATTCATTTAACTATGAAACCATAGGGGCTGACGTTCACATGGCAGCCTGCTACTCGCACGATTACTATCGCTTCGTGCATGGTCTTCAGGGCATCAACGGTTACGGCTATCAGTTGTACAACCGCACCAACTATGGCTACAACTATAATGACGCATTCTGGAATGGTTACAACGTCACATTCGGCAACGGAGATTTTGTGAACTGGTATCCGCTCGTTTCTCTGGACATCTATGCACATGAGATGACGCACGGAGTTTGCGAGAAGCGCGCGGGCTTGATTTATGATTATTACGGGCAGTCGGGCGCGCTGCACGAATCCTTCTCGGACATCTTCGGCACAGCCGTCGAGATGTTTGTCAGTCGCTTTGACTTTTACCGGATTGGCGAGCAGGCGTTCACGCCTGGCGTGGGCGGCGATGCTCTGCGTTATCTCTCGAACCCACCGGCTGATGGCATCAGCATTGACCACTTCAGCCAGTATTCACCCGCACGCGCGCCGCACTCGAACGGCGGCATACAGAACAAAGCCTTTTACCTTTTGGCAGAAGGCGGCAGCAACAACGGTTACAACATCACGGGCGTGAATCGCCGCACGGCGGAGTTGATATTCTTTCGTGGTCTTGTGACGGGCGTGACGGGCTATGCCACCTTCCGCGATTCGCGGCTCGCCACTCTCAATGCCGCGCAAGACCTCTATGGTCGCAACAGTGTGCAGTTCGCTTCGACGGCTGCGGCATGGGATTCAGTCGGCGTCGCAGTCGGCGAGTTGCCGCCCGCGCCGCCGCCGGACAATGACAACGATGGCTGGGACATCTACTCGGATTGCGACGACAACGACCCGTTCATCAATCCGGGCCAGTCGCCCGATTGCAGCGGCTTCTACTATGATAGAAACTGCAACGGCCTCTACGATGCGAGCGAGTATGAGTGCAATCAGAATGAGTGTCTGCCGGGAATGATTTGCGGCCCGCAGTACCGGACTCCCGTGCGGAAATCAGGAAACTAGGATTAGATGCGGATTCGGCGTCTGGAACGGCAAAGACAGCACCCAATCTTTCAGATAATTTGCGATGCTGTTCCTCTTCCACGCGCAGAGCGCTATTGAAAGAAGCGCGAACAATTGAGTCCTGAAGCTGAAAAACCACGAAAAGGAGATAATGACAATGGCGACAACAGATAAGATAAGCGTGCAAACTCCGGCAACGGAGCTTGGGGCGACGCACATCCTGCTCGCCGACTTGATGACGGCTGTGCTCGCGGCGATAGCCAGAGCAGAAGACACAACTACCCTGATGAACGGGAAAGACATGGCGTTAGAGGGCTTACTGCGTCTGATTGAAGAGTTGAAAACGGATCGTAAGAAGTACGAGGAAGACAAGGAAAAACAGGATCGGATCAAGTCAATTGATAAAGCCATCGAACTCCACAAGGCGTCCGCCGTTGTGATTTTGGCTGAATACGAGAAGGAGATTGCTGACATCAAGAGCGAGTTCTTCCAAAACATCTATAAGGACAGGCTGAAGGAGCTTAGGAAGAAGTTCGCCGCGAAGTAGTCAGGAGACAGGGTTACAAACCTCTAACTGTGTCGTCCCACACCCAGTCTTTCAGTCCGTACTATCAGGATGCTCAGGGCAGAGGTTTAATCCAGTAGCAATAGCAAGGCCGTCACGCCCCGCGTGGGAGTGCGAATGGGCGCGACGGCCTCTCCGCTACAAGCCAACTCTCGCAGCCGTGTAGAGAGGCGAGCGGAAGGGATGCGCTTCACCCCAAGCGCATCCCTTTTTCAATTTCCCTATAAAGCTTTATGAGGTTTGCGCTCTCTGCTATATTGAGCGCGATTTAGTCTTTGAAAACTAAGTAACGGCTAATGCGTCGCTCAACCCTCAATCTCAAAACTGAGTAAATGAGCATCGCCGTGCGAGATGAAAGGTTTCTTCTCACGGCAGAGGTTTTGAGCGAACAGATATTAACCGTATTCACGGTAAGAGGCAAGGTCTGTACGCGCAATGTCTCATTAGGAGGTCAATCCTAGTGGGCATTAAGCCGCGCCAGAGGCCGGAACGTCTAGCCGCGAAACTAAGGCAGATTCGCGCCGCGCTTGAACTATCGCAGAATGAGTTAATCACGCGCTTGGATGCTGAGGATTTCGTGACGCAAAAGAGAATTTCAAGTTATGAGCAAGGAACGCATGAGCCGCCCCTTACTCTGCTTTTGAAATATGCTGAGGTTGCGGGCGTCTGTTTAGATGTGCTGGCTAATGATGAGTTGGACTTGCCCACAAAGTTGCCAAGCAAGGCGAAACACTTTCACCGTCACCGCTAATCAGCAACACACAATTACATCACTACCAAAAACCATTGACACTTGTGGGCCAGAGGACTATCTTGCATCTATCCTTGAAGGTTATTTTCTATAGCAATTCTCCGTGAGATGCACCTCGTCTCTTTATTTCCTCGCGCCTCACGGGCAATCAAAGTTCTCTGACATCAACAAGTCAGACTTATAAGGAGAGCAAAGACACTTGTGAGCATGAGGACAGTGGGAGCCTCATTCATCACGTTCACCAACTTGCTACAGATTTAATTCCAAATCCGAGTTTTCACCTCTGACATCTACCCTCGCCTCTGGTGGAGGACTCTTTACAAGGAGAAACTCATGAAGCGGAAAATGCTCAGCCTCATCCTCTCTCTGGTAATCGTGTGTCTGCCGGTACTGACTGTCGGACACATGCAGGCTTTGAAAGTTAATGACATCAAGGGCGGCAAGGGCGCACAGGCTGGCCCTGACCTCTACATCAAGGACACGCCTCTGGACACAGGCATCGAGCCGAACGGAGACCCCGGCCCGATGTGGGTGACAGAAGACATCTGGGTTCGCAATAACCCAGACCCCGGTTATCAACCTTTTCCCTTTCCCGAATTGACACCTCCGTGGACTCCGCTCGCGCACGAAAACCCGGAGTATCGTGACCCGAAGTACAGCACGCCCAACTACGTCTATGTGCGCGTGCGTAATCGCGGCACTTCGGCCTCAACCGGAACTGAGCGATTGAGGCTTTACTGGGCCAAGGCATCCACAGGTCTTGGCTGGTCTGCGCAATGGGTGGATTACATGGCGAACAACTGTGGGCCAACCAAGCTCTATGGAGCGGAAGTTACGAAGCCGCGCAAGAATGCTGCGACGGCGACGACGGCTGAGCGCGACGCTTACCGCGATGCTATCCTAGCGGTGGGAACAAATCCATCCTTCGTCTTTCCGGGCGGCATCACCTACTGGCACAAGCAGGATGAAGTGCACCAGCTTGGCCCAAGCAACAGACACGGCACATCTGCTTTCCTGCCGTGGCACAGGGAGTTTATCAATCGTTACGAAGTTCTACTTCAGGAAGCCAATCCGCTCGTCAAGCTGCTTTACTGGGATTGGACAACTAATCCGACGAGTCTGATGACTCCGACCTTTATGGGCGCGTCAGGAAGCGGCGGCTTAGTGAGCATCGGCGCGCCGTTCATGCCCGCTTTATCGCCGCCGACTGTCCAGCGCAATCTCGGAGGCAATCCATGCTGTCCGACGCCGACCACAACGACAGACGCCTCTTTGATGGCGATACCTACTTATGCCCCCAGCGGCTTCAACCTAAATTTGGAAGGCAATCCAAATCATCCACACAACTACTCGCACGTTTATATCGGCGGCTTCGGCGGCAACATGAGTTCCGTTCCGACGGCTGCCGAAGACCCTTTCTTCTTCATGCTGCATGGCAACGCAGACAGGCTCTGGTCTCAGTGGCAACGCAACCCTGCGTCGCTGACGAGGCTTGATCCGGCGACAGCCTATGACGGCCATTCCGGCAACATCAACATCACAACTAATATGAGACCCTGGGACGGAACTGGCACGGCTATCCAGCCCTGGACAATCGCGGACGGCTACATCGTGGTCAAGAATCCGAAGCATGCATCGGTTGTCTCGCCGCCGATTTACGACACCGCGCCGCTTGTCGTTCCAATCTTGCAGCCGGGCGAAGCATGCGTGATACAGATTCCGTGGTATCCGCCCAATCCTGCCGACTTCGCATGCTTTGGCGACCCCGGTCACATGTGCCTGCTTGGTCGTATAGAGACCTCAACCACTCCGCCTTACGGCATGACATTTCCTGAGACCGTTGACGTAAATCTCAACACCAAGAACAACAACAACATTGCATGGAAAAATGTCACAGTAGTGGACAATTTCCCCGGCAGCGCATTGGCCGCGTCAATTCTGATTCGCAACATCTTCGCTCAAACTGTGATTGCTGAACTGCGACTGGTGAAAGCCCATGATGGCCCTTCGTTCTTACAGTACGGCAACATCTACGTGGATTTGAAACCGGAACTGTTTGCGCGTTGGCGCGAAGGCCGTTCAGCCGGACAGGGGATTGAAGTCGTTGGCCCAACCACCATCAAAGTCAATTCCCCGGAAGCTGTGCTTCAAAACATACGGCTCGAACCGCAGGAGACGTTCGCAGTTGAAGTGCGTTTTGAGCTCTTCAAAAATTATCAGGTCGCGCAGGGAGTAATTCCTAAGTGGGACTTGATACAACTTGGCGCGCCCGGTAATCCGAATGCTGTTGTCGGCGGGCAACGATTTGAAACGGACTTCCAGAAGATTGTGCTCGTCAAGGCGGGCAGCCAGTGGCGTTATCTGGATAATGCGCCGAGCCCCGGCGCGAATTGGACCTCAACGGGTTTCGATGATTCACAGTGGAAACAGGGCCGCGCAGAGTTAGGATTCGGCGACGACCCTCTGACAAACATTAGCGGCGCGTCGCCAGATTCAAGACGCATCGCCACCTACTTCCGCCACACGTTCGATGTCGCAGACCCAAGCTTTTACAGAAGTCTTATCTTGCGGCTCAAGCGTGACGATGGCGCAGTGGTCTATCTGAACGGAACAGAAGTTCACCGTATCAACCTTGCGGGAGGCGCAGTCTCGCCATCAACTTTGGCGACACGCGATGTGGACGGATTGGAGGAGGAAGTATTTTTCCCGATTCCTGTGAACCGTGGACTTCTGCGCGCGGGCCGCAACACAATCGCCGTCGAGCTTCACCAGAACTCGCTCGACAGTCAAGACCTGACCTTCGACCTGGAACTTTATGCTAACCCCGCAGCGCAGGGCTTCGCGCCGGATGTAGCTTTCATCCCGCCCATCGAAGGCTCGCTGTGGCAAACAGGACAGGTCATTCCGATTCAAGCCGAAGCTCTCGACACAGACGGGCAAATCAAGTCTGTCTCATTCTATGCGGATGGAAAACTGCTCGGCACGGATGACACTGCGCCTTATATCTTCCAATGGCAGGGCGCGTCACCCGGAGCGCACCGCCTGCGGGCCATTGCATTGGACAACGAGCAGCGACAGTCCATCACGGATACAACCGTCGTTGTGCTTGAAAACGTGCCGCCCGTTGTCCTGCTGACTCAGCCGAACGACGGCGCGATGTTCTCTGTCGGCGCAAATATACAACTTGTCGCCAACGCAACAGATGTCACAGACGGCATCAAGCAAGTTGAATTTTATGTCAAGGAGGCTGACTTCTTTATGTCTCCCGAAAAACTGATTGGCAAAGGAACGCGTTCAGGTTCGACTTACACAATCCCGCTCAAACTGCTCACGCCGGGGCATTACATGGTCTGGGCAGTGGCGACGGATGATCGCGGAGCGACCAGCCAATCTAATCCCATACATGTAGGGATACACTAACTCTCTTCAACCTGCCGAACTTAAAGGCGGTTGTAAGCGCAAAGGACAGAGCGAGGGTTCAGACCTTCGCTCTGTCCATACAATCAAAAGGGTAAACACTCACGCTACTCGCCTCGCAAGTAGCTTATCTCTCGCGGGAGACCGCGACTTTCAGGAGGCTCACATGATTAAACTCACATTCAGACTAGGCTTGCTCTTCACCATTCTGGCTCTGTTTCCGGCGACCGCAGCGTTAGCGCAGAGCACACACAGCGTCTGGTCCACGAGACCGCTTTACCTGATTGACTACAGTACTAGCACACAGTACTCAAGCTTCGTCAGTGGCGACATGGCTACGGCATGGACGGAAGGCGGCGGCGGCACAGCCTACTTCCGCGCCTATGCAGTTGTCTCAACGACTCTTAACTATGACTTCGAGTTGGTCAGCGTGACCGGCACAGACGGAGACTCGATTGATGGTCTCTATGACATCAAGCGCAATGGAACGCTGGTCTGTGACGATTGCGTCGGCAAGGCTTACGGCCTGAGCGGGTCTGTGGGAAATTATTTCAAGCTCTACGTAGGCACGCCCTCAGGCTATGCCGAGAACTGGCACTATAGCGGTTACATCACAAGCCGCTATGATTTCTAAGTTCAAGGCTTTGCTCAATCTGGCTGAGCTTTAAGCTCGCGCTTTTAACTTAACCAGCCAACATCGCTGCCGGACAAGTGGGATGCCCGGCAGCTTGCCGGAGGTATGCTCAAATTGCAATCGACTACGCCCTCGCTGACGGTCGGGCTACTGCCCCGTGAACTAAAGGGCAGTAGCCCGCACCGCTATTCCTCACGGCTCTTCATCTCACCTGTCCAAAGCAATATGAGGCCGAGAGGGAGGGCCACAATGCCCGCGTAGAACAAGATATTGGCCGTGCCACCGAGGTCAAATGTAAACGGACTGCGTAGCGCGAGCAGGATGTAGAGTATTATGCAGGCCACGCCTGCGGCCATGACTGACTTGCCGAATCCCCTTGTCTTCATCTTCATTTCCTTCGCTTGCTCACACACTCTCAACTTATATCGTGCGTCTGCCCTTGAGCAGATTGAGCACGAGAACAACGAGCGCGACGACAAGCAACAGGTGAATCAGGTTGCCGCCAATACCGCCGATTGCGCCAACCAACCAGAGCACCAGTAACACTATCAGAATTGTCCATAACATGATTGTATTCTCCTTATCTCAAACTCTCTGACCTGCTTGAATCTCCCTGATACCTTCGTGTTATATTTAAGAGTAGTTAAACTCAATAGAGCCGTCTGTGCGCTAGACCACATACGTGAAATGCTCCTGCGAGTAAGATGTGTAAGTTGAATTTGCTCGAAGCTGTGAAAACTATTCATGTCTAAATTAGTCACACGTCTTGATTCGGTCGAAAACAAGCTCCTCGCCGCGCTTCCCGAGGAGGAATATGAACGCCTCGTGCCATACCTGGAGCAGGTTTCCTTTGCTCTTGGCGAAGTCATCTATGAATCAGGGGAATATCTGGATTATGTCTATTTCCCCACGACTGCCATCATCTCTCTGCTTTACTTGATGGAAGACGGTTCATCTGCGGAGATGGGGCTGGCGGGTAACGAGGGAGTGGTTGGTATTGCCCTCTTCATGGGAGGCGACACGATGCCCAACCGCGCTGTCGTACAGAGCGCGGGAGGCGCGCTCAGGATGAAGGCCAGGGCATTGCAGAAAGAGTTTGCGCTCGGCAGCCAGTTTCAGCGGATGCTCCTGCGCTATACGCAGGCTCTCATTACACAAATCTCACAGACAGCCGTCTGCAATCGCCTTCATTCGGTGGAACAACAACTCTGCCGCTGGCTTCTGTTAAGCCACGACCGCGTCAAGGCGGACGACCTTATCATGACGCAAGAGTTGATAGCAGATATGTTGGGCGTGCGCCGCGAAGGCGTGACGGTGGCTGCTGGGCGGCTGCAAGATGACGGAGCAATCAGCTATATTCGCGGCCACATCAAGATTTTAGACCGCCCGAAACTGGAAACGATTGTCTGCGAGTGCTACAAGGTGGTCAAAGACGAGTTTGACCGCTTGCTCGGATAAAGGCGCATTCATCCTTTCCAGAGACTATTTCCTGCAATGTGTGTTACCGCACAGACAGGCTTTCATCGCCTGTGTTACTCATCAGGAGTCAATTCCTTAAATGGAAATTCAACCCCCGAGGCTGAGACCATTTTCTCGCAACCGTGTCCATAAAGCTTGTTGAATTTCTTTGAAGCTTCCTTCAAACAGACAAGGAGACCCCGATGCATGTAACCAAACGTCCGACCGTGTTGGTTGCCGATTACTCTGACGATACGCGCGCGCTGTTGAGATTCTGGCTGGAGGGAGAAGGCTGTCGCGTAGTCGAGGCTGCGAACGGCCATGAGGCGATTGAATTGACTCGTGGCGGATGCCCTGATTTGATTCTGATGTCTTTAAGAATGCCGTTTCGCAGTGGCTTTGAGGCCACACGATGTATCCGCGAACACGTAGGGGAATGCGACGTTCCCATTGTCGCCATGTCTGCCTACCCGACTCTGGAAGAGCAAGCCAACGCTCTCGAAGCCGGATGCAGTTCATTCATCGCACAGCCCATTGATTTTAACTCTCTGAACAATCTGCTCGGCACTCTGCTGCCCGTCTCTCATCGCAGGCAATGGTTTGAGCATAAGTAACCCGGCTCCCTTTTTATATTCGACATCTGCATCATGCTCGAATAACATTAGAGCAACCGGCAGAACACAAGCGACTGAATACTCTTTGAAGAGAAGGATGAAAGGCAAGCTATGAGCGACGAAGAGATACGGCCTGTAGAATACAAGTCACCTCCCATGATACGGCGGCTCGCCATCTATGCGGGCGTGCTGCTCTTTGTCTTCCTGCTCGGTCTCGTCCCGATGTGGCTCAAGTCGCGTCAATCTGCCAACAGTCTGGCAGAGGCAGAACGCCAATTAACACTCGTCAGGATGCAGAGCAATCTTGCCTCAGCCGTCATTGACGCAAGGCGCGGCGATTATGAACCGGCCCGTCAGGCTGTCAGCCAGTTCTTTACTTCCCTTAATGCAGAAATTGAGAGAGGTGATGCCTCGGCTTTGACGCAGCCGCAAAGAGCGGGTGTGCAGTCCTTGTTTACCGGACGTGATGAGCTTATTACCTTGCTCGCCCGGAGCGATCCGGCTTCAGCAGACAGACTATCCGATTTGTATGTCGCATATCGCAAGATTATGAGTAGTTGACCAGGCCTTAACAACCATCTCACTGATGTGGGCATCTTAACTGACAGCTAATCCTTCTCTTGCGCATTGACGGTGATGTTCTGGATAGTTCGAGAGCAGGCTGTTTTTAACTTCAGAAGCCGCTCCTTAGCAAGAGCATCCCGACCGAGAGCCTTCGCTGCTACCGTTTCACCGAAGCCACTTTTATTCGAAGCTTCTCTTTACACTCCTAATAGTGGAGAGGAAAATATATTTATGTCTATGAAACTCTATGTCGGTAATCTGGCCTTCGAGACTTCGAGCGAGAATTTACAGCATCTCTTTGCAGAGGCTGGCACAGTCGAATCAGCTTCCGTGGTTGAAGACCGCGAGACCGGACGCTCACGCGGCTTCGGCTTCGTCGAGATGTCTTCCAAAGAAGAAGGCGCGGCAGCCATCACGCAATTCGATGGCAAGGAAGTCAACGGTCGCAACCTGAAAGTCAACGAGGCCAAGCCGCGCGAAAACCGCAATGGCGGAAGCAACTATAGAGGCTAACCCTTGAGTCGCATCGGTCAGCGCGTTTAAGTTGACCAAGCTACTAATATAAACAAAGCGTCCGGCAATACAGTTTTGTTGCCGGACGCTTTGCTTCTTTCAGGATAATGAACCCGGTAATTAATGCGAAGAGACTTGAGACAGCATTTGCTTCTGGCTGAGAAGTCTGGCGAGAAGATTTCTCAACTGGTTGAAGTTATCCGGGCGTGTGAGATAAACATTCTGACCGATAGCGACTTCATCGCCTTCGCCAACTTCGCCAATGCAAAAGACCACCACCGGAATATTCTCTCTCAGTTCAACATGATTGCGTATCCGGCGTGCGGTAGCAATGACATCGCGCGGCGACCCGCCGAGACTTATCAGAATCAGGTCTGGATGCTTTCGCTCGGCACAGTCAACTGCGCCCCGTTCATCTCTGGCCGCCTCCACGCGGTAGCCATCTGCTTTCAGCAGCTTCTCTATCCCATCGCGGGTTTCCTCTATATCCTCTACGACGAGAATGGTCAGGCCCGCATCATTTCCTATCATAAGCTGTCACTTTCTATGGTCGCTCTTAAATTGAGTGAGAGAGTAGATATATCACTCGAAAAGGTATCCGTCCGTGCGCCAGCACACATACTGCAACAAAATCAGCTTAATAAACCGAATCATATGTGGCGTAGCGCACAGACGGCCCACACTATTTCGCCTACTCTTCATCAAGGAATTTGAAAGCTAAGGAGAATTTACAATGAGCAATCTGAATATTAATGATCGACAGGTCGGAAACGTGACCATTCTGGACATAGAAGGCAACCTCAGAATCGGTGAAGGAAGCGTCATGTTACACAGCGCAATTCGCCGCCTGATGAAAGAGGGACAAAATCAGATTCTCTTGAATCTGGCGCATGTGGCGCACATAGATTCGAGCGGTCTGGGCCAGCTGATTGCAGGCCATCTTGCTCTGCGCAAAATCGGCGGGCAAATCAAGCTCGTTCATCTGACAAAGAGAGTAAGTGAGTTGATGACTATCACAAAGCTCTTGACTGTTTTTGAGACTTACGAAAGTGAATCAGCCGCTCTCGACAGCTTTGCAACTCCAGACTCAAACATTGAAGAACGCGCGCCTGTCTTTGCTCAAGCTGTTGCACGATAGAGACGAATTCCTGAAATCGGTATCAGCCACAGTCATCACGTTGGATAAGCAGTAAGACCCGAAAAGGAGATTGAAGTAAGTTATGACGACAAATATCAGACCATTGCATGATCGCTTGATTGTGAAACGCATTGATGAAGGCGAGCAGGTGCGCGGCGGCATCATTATTCCAGACTCGGCCAAAGAGAAACCGCAGGAGGGCGAAGTGCTTGCCGCAGGTCTTGGCAAATACAGGGAAGACGGCACGCGCCAGACATTGGATGTGAAGGTGGGCGACCGTGTCTTGTTCGGCAAATACAGCAGTTCTGAAATCAAGCTTGACGGCGAAGAGCTTCTGATTATGCGCGAGGACGAAATTCTCGGCATCATCACACGCGCGGGCGCAGCGGCGGGCGGCGGCAAGAAGAGCGGCAAGTAGTTCTTCGGATGGCAGCAGACTTAATCCTGAATGTTCCTTTAGAACATGACCAGCAATATTGATTAGGAGACGAGATAAAGATTATGGCAAAGCAAATAGTTCATGGCGGAGAATCGCGCGCGGCAATTTTGCGCGGCGTCAATCAACTCGCAGACGCAGTGAAAATCACGCTCGGCCCGAAAGGGCGCAACGTCGTGCTCGGTAAAAAATATGGCAGCCCGACCATTACCAAAGACGGCGTGACGGTCGCCAAAGAGATTGACCTCAAAGACCCGACGGAGAACATGGGCGCGCAGATGGTGAAGGAAGTCGCCTCGAAAACTTCAGATGTCGCGGGCGACGGCACGACCACCGCGACCGTGCTCGCACAAGCGATTTTCCGCGAAGGCGTCAAGACGGTGGCGGCAGGCGCGAACCCTATGGCTCTCAAGCGCGGCATAGACAAAGCTGTCGAGCGCGCTACCGCAGAGATTAAGAAGATGTCGAAGCCCGTCAAAGGCGAGATGATTGCGCAGGTCGGCACGATTTCGGCAAACGGCGATGCGACCATCGGCGAGTTGATTGCGGAAGCGATGAACAAGGTCGGCAAGGACGGCGTCATCACTGTCGAAGAATCGAAGACGATGGAGACGGATTTAGAATTCGTCGAAGGAATGCAGCTTGATCGCGGATACCTCTCGCCATATTTCGTGACAGACCAGGAGAGCATGGAAGCCGTGCTTGAAAATCCTGTCATTCTTCTGAGCGAGAAGAAAATCTCTTCGATGCGAGACATCCTGCCGCTTCTTGAACAGGTCGCCAAATCCGGCAAGCCGATTTTGATTATCGCGGAAGACGTAGAAGGCGAAGCTCTCGCCACGCTCGTCGTCAACAAACTGCGCGGCACTCTGAACGTCGCGGCGATAAAAGCTCCGGGCTTCGGTGATCGCCGCAAAGCTCTGCTCGAAGACATAGCCATTATGACCGGAGGCCAGGTGGTTAGCGAAGACCTCGGCATCAAGTTGGAAAACGTCAAGCTCGAAGACCTCGGCACAGCGAGGAAAGTGATAATTGATAAGGAGAGCACGACGATTATTGACGGCGGCGGCAACACGGACGACCTAGCAGGCCGCGTGAAAACTCTCAAGGCTCAGATAGAAGATTCATCTTCAGACTACGACCGCGAGAAATTGCAAGAGCGTCTGGCGAAACTCGTCGGCGGAGTTGCCGTCATCAAAGTCGGCGCGGCGACTGAGACCGAACTCAAAGAGAAGAAGGCGCGCGTCGAAGACGCTATGCACGCGACACGCGCGGCTGTCGAAGAAGGCATTGTGCCGGGCGGCGGCGTGGCTTTGATTCGCGCGGCGAAGGCGCTCGACAAATTTAAAATCTTCGAGCCGGATGAAGACGGCGAAGTGACTGGCGATATGGACGAGCAGATTGGCGTCACTATCGTCAAGCGCGCTTTGGAAGAGCCGCTTCGTCAGATAGTACAGAATGCAGGCAAAGAAGGCTCTGTGATTGTCGAAAAAGTTCGCGCCGAAAGGAATCCTAACTTCGGCTACAACGCGGCGACGGATGAGTTTGAAGACCTCATTGCCGCAGGCATCATTGACCCTGCGAAAGTCACACGCTACGCGCTGCAAAACGCTGCCTCAATCGCGGGCTTGATGCTGACCACCGAAGCTCTCATTTCCGAATTGCAGGATGATAATCCCGATGCGATGTCCGGCGGGATGGGTATGTAATCCTTTAGAGAGTTGTCCTGAAATGTCTCGTTGAAAGGCGATAACAGATGAGCCGGTTACAGATTAGCAGCGCAGTTGAAACATGCGCATGGTGTGCTGGAAAGGGAACGCAAGCTGTCTCTCGCGGGTACGTTGTTTCGTGTCTGGTCTGCGGCGGCAAGGGCAATGTCTCTGTGGCCCAGCCATCCGGGCCATGCAGGCAATGCGCGGGAACCGGCAGGCGTAACGCAGACCGGCCTTGCCTGACTTGCGCCGGAACCGGATGGGGCCGTGTCTTTGCTCAAGGATAAACGGAGCGGCGCGGCTGCTTCGTGCCAAAGCTTTATCACGCACAAATCATTGGAAGAAAAACTATATGCTTAGAAAAGATCAATCAACACACAACGGTTTCAGCCATATCTCGAATGAAGAGGTATGGCCGGACATAGATTCAAGATATCGGCTGATTGTCGTCGCGGCTTTAAGAAGCAAACAACTTCAGCGCGGCGCAACACCACGCATCGAAGCCGACACACAGAGGCGCAAGATGACGAGCATCGCGCTCGAAGAGGTCAAGCGCGGACTCGTTCCCTTCACCATCATCGAAGAAGAGAAGAAGGTCAACGGTAATGGAAGCAGTACCGACCCCTATGAAACTTCCCTGCTCCCATAGAAAGGAAGCCGATGTCACTCAACAGCAACGCAGAGAATCCATTTACCTTTGAGTTCATAGATGAAGGCTCGCAGGTTCTTTTAGGCTTGACGAATGAGACAGACCAGACGCTCAAGTGCATAGAGGTGCTGACAGTCTTTCTGAAAGATGAAGACACTCCGGGCGGCGGCCCTTCACAAGCCAGCATCAAGTTTAAGGATACAGAATGCGCATATCCGAATGAGCAAGTCGTCCTCTCGCACAGAACATGGATAAACGGTAAACCGGTTGACTCTCATCAAGACCAGCTGGCACGACTTAAAGTCATCGCAGGTGAAATCAAACCTTACGTGCTGGATATTTCGTGGGAGAATACGGAAGGCAAAACGCGCTTCCAACGGATACCGGTCGGGCATTGAAGGAAATGATTGCTGATAGGAACTGACATTTGTTAGACCCCGTGCTTCAAGTATATGAAGCACGGGGATTCGATGTGAGCTAATTTAGGTAGGCTCTTATTAACGCTTTTTAAGCCTATCGTTTTGGATGAAAGGAATCTGGTTGAAAAGGTGGCTCGGTATTGCCTTAAGTCCGGCGGGCAAACTTATTTCGGCAAAAGATACCAGCGTGGTTCCGGCCTTATCGTTGCAGTCTATGGGCAAAACCCTTAATTGGATCATGCCGCTATCTTTCATGAACGATGCTGGCGGGTTGTGTCTGAATGCCATCTCGCCTTTTGCGGTCGCCCCGACCCCGATATCCATGATGTCGTCTGCGCCGAAGAGCGAGACGGTCGGCGACAATTCGGTGCGCGTATCCACGGCGGGCGGAATAGTAAGAAACTTGTGGCCCTTTGGTCGTCCCTTGTGTTGACGAATAATTGTTTTGTTGTTGACCCGCACATCAAAAATCAGATCGAACTGAATAGTGGCGGGAAAGTCACTTTTCTTTGTTTCGGCAATGATGTTACTGAGCGGCTGCTCTACATCTTCGGACAAAATATACAGGATGTCCTGTTTCAAGGACTTGGACCAAGCGGTGGCCGTCCACGACAAAGCGATGAAATCGATTTGACGATAGCCATCCGCATTCGTATACGCCTTCCCTCTTTCAATCAGCATGCGGCCTTGAAAATTAAGCGTCTCAAGAAGCACTTCTTCCCCATCCACCACTTGAAATAAATTGACTGCTACCTCGTGATGGATAAGGTCAATCCCCGGTCCCGGAAATCGAATATTGTCGTGACCATCCATCATTTTTTCTCTGGCTTTTTTTGTTGCCATTACTTTACGCTCCTTTATATTTAACGGCTAACTAAAACTTTAAAGCCGCTAACTATAATTAGTAATGACCCGCCGCTCTTCTTCCAAATTGCTAAAATCGTTATTTTGTTTTTAACCTCATAGTGCCGTAATAACTATGGCTTCCTGGCATACCCATTCGTCGCGATGCGCTTTCCAGACATTTCGTATGCGGAGACAGGCATATCGTGAACGCCGGTCGCATCTATCCAGGTGTTATAAAATTTGAATAATGCACAGACAGTGATTGCATCATAGAGAGCCTCGTCAGACCATCCGGCTGCCTTAGTAATATCAATATCTTCCTGGCAGATTTGGTCGGAATGAGCAATCACTTTTGAAAGAAAAGCAAAGAGGGCTCTCTCTTGCTCCGGTATCGCCGCGTTCGCGTAATTATCTAAAACAGCTTGCACAAGTGCTCGGTCCCCAAGCAACTCCGCCGCCGCCGCGGCGTGAGAGCCAATTCAAAACAGGCAGTCATTGAGCCGAGAGGTAAAGGCCGCGATTAGTTCTCTCAGACCCGTAGAGAGCGGGGACGAGCCACGCATCACAGCTTGAGTGAACTGTGAGAGATGTTCGGTGCGCTCAGGTTTAAAGGCAAAAAGATGCAATATTTGGGGGACGGGTATGTTGGCAGCCCGCATCTGACGTATTGCTTCACCATGCTCTCCGCGCGCGTCATAGTCTTCCACATCCTTTAAATACATAGGTATCATCTGTCTTACTCCTTAGCGTTCTCAGGTCAGGCGCGACTAGTGCCTGATGAGTTTCAGTTTCAGTCCGCCCTGCGGGCGCAATGAGAGTGTCGCCTTCGGAGTGACGGATTGCGCGGGCAACGATTCAAAGCGATAGCGTTGAACTAACATTGCCAGCACCAGCGTTGCCTCCATCATGCCAAAACGATTTCCCGGACAGGTTCTCTGGCCCGCTCCGAAAGGGATGTAAGTGCAGGCAGGGCGATGCGGCGCATCGTTGTGTGCGAACCGCTCTGGAATGAATTTGTCAGGGTCTTGCCAGTAAGCCGGATTACGATGCAGCGAATAGACGCTAATCAGCACGTCCGAGCGTGGAGGGATTTGGTAATCACCCACACGGTCTTCCTCAATCGCCTTCCTCGGCAAGAGCCAGACAGGCGGGTACAAACGCATGGCTTCGCTTACGACCATGCGCGCATATTCAAGACGCTGCACATCCGCCCAACCCGGCGCGCGCCCTCCGAGCGTCTCTTCCAGTTCAAGCTGAAGCCGCGCGGCTACTTCTGGATGCTGAGCTAAAAGGAAGAGCGTCCATGACAGGGTCGCCGCAGTCGTTTCATGTCCCGCTAGCAGAAAAGTCATTACTTCATCGCGCGCCTGCTTTTCACCAGCCGCACTCATCTGCCCCGGCGCGCTTTCCAGCAACAACGATAGTAGATGGCCCTTGTGCGCAGCGTCTTGCCGCCGATGCTGTGCAAACATCTGCTGCGCCATCAAGTCCAGCCGCCGCAACGCATGTCCCGCACGCCTGTTACGCGGAGTCGGGATGCTTAAAGGCAGCTTCCACAACGAAGTCATGCGCGTGATGGCCCAGTTCGCCACAGTATTCAGGTGCCGCGCGAGTTCACCGGAAATCGCGCTGAAATCCTGCCCGAAGAGCGTCGCGCCGAGAATGTTGAGAGTTAATCTGGTCATCTCGTCTGCAACGTCCACGTATTGCCCGGCAGATGCAAGTGAACGCCAATGCGTGAGGAGCGACTCCGTCTGGCTAACCATGACGGCGCTGTATTCCTCTAACTTCTTGCCATGAAAAGCTGCCTGTAGAAAACGCCTCTGCACAGACCACAAGTTTCCTTCACTGGTCAACAAACCATCGCCGAGTAAAGGTTTGGCTTCCAGCAGGCCCAAGCCTTTGAGGTAGTTGCCCTGATTGTCATGCAGGATGTGTTGGGCATAAGCATTGTGACTGATGAGGAAGAGATTTCTTGGCCCCATGCGAAAATTGACCAGCCCGCCATACAATCCCGTCGCATTGATGACGAATTGGAGCAGGTCACGACGCACTTCGAGCAGGCTGCCGAGCAGGTGACGCCCTTGCGGGCCGGGAGCAGTCCGGGTGTGCCGTCTTTGATTGTACGGGTTCACCTGTGCCGCATGGTTCTCAGTGATTTGTCTTTTCGCGGTAAGCATTAGCGACTCTCAGTTCTTGCTCTTTAAACGCGACTGGCTGCGTGGCTCATATCTTTTGGTCATAAACTCGCTTATGGCCCTGTCACACGGCAGACGGCGGCTCTCAGATTCTGCTTTTTCCTCAGAAACGCCATCAGCCAGAGAAAGCCCGCGGCGATGAATGGAAGAAGATACAAGAGCAATTCCCAGCGGCCCAGACCGGGCGGAGTGACTTCGACATTGGCGTTGGCCTCTGCCTTGCCCAACGAGCTTTGAAGCACTAGACGCACTTGCCAATTTTCCTGAACATCAAAAGGAACTCCGATTTGATACTGCACGCGGTCGCGCAAATGTTCGCGCACAGCCGTATAACAGGCTTCATTCAACCGACCGCTGGCGGGCCGGACACACACTTCTACTTTGACATCGTTCGGGAGCGCGCCGCCTTGAGGCAACTCCGGGACGATAAAAAAATTTCCCGTTCCCACATCCGGGTCGGCCCAGACCGAGACCACATACGGCCCTAAATTCTTATCCATCAAGAGAGGAAAGGGCGGCCCTTCATGCGCCGCCGCAGGCGCGTCGCAGGCGATGACTATGACGGCTGCCGACACAAAAGCTCTTATCACAGAAGGCACAGAGGACACAGAGAAACTCAGAGAAGATATGATGGTTTTCCTCTGAGTTCCTCTGTGTCCTTTGTAGTTCATCTTCCTCAAATTCATTTGAAACCTGCTCTAAGGCATTAAAAATGTGCCGCGCATCTCCATTGGCTGAGACAACAGCCAGAGCGCAGAGGCCCACAGAAAAGTGCAGAGACCTGCCCACAAGATGAAGACTCTCATGGGGTGTGTCGCAGTCTCTTCTTCCGCCAAACGGTAGGCCAGCAGGAGCGACCCAAGCCACCCCAATCCAAGCAGTCCAAGCTCAACCGGATAAACCGCTCTCTCCGATAGGCCCACTTGATGCCAGTCGGGCTGGCCCAGAACAGGCCACCCTGCTTGGGCCAATGCGCTTTGAATGACGGGAATAAATGTGTAGAGACCTGTCAGCAAATGAAAGCTGTAGTGGGCCAGCCAGACACCGAAACCAAGCGGAACCAGCGCGTAAGCATATTTCACAACTGTCTGGAGAAGCTTCTTCTGTCCGCCGCCCCAGGCTATCGTCAGCCAACCTGTTGCGCCAAGAAGCAGAACCGGTTCCAGAATCAGCATCAAGACAAAGAGTGCTCCGAGTATCGGAGTCTCTTGACGAACCTGTAGAGTACTGGCGAGCCAGCTTTGAAAAGCATAAACCGGACTGACCATGAGAAAGGCGTTCAGCAAAGCTCCGAAACTAAACACGATGGCAAGCGCAGCTAAATCTTTGCGGCGCGAAAAAATTCCGACGCCTGAGCGCATCGTGTCGATTGTCAATTCGCTTGCCGGAAGACGAGTCAGAATGCCGACGTTATCGTGCGGGCAGGCATGCACACAATCTAAGCAGAAGGTGCAATCCATATTGCCCACCTTGCGCGGTTGAAAAAGAGCTAACTCACAGCCGCGCTGTATCACATGGAGCGACCGCCGATGCTCGCGTTTTTGTCCGCGAATGCAATCTTTCGTCTCGCACCCTGTACAGATGTCCGTGTCGCGCACCTTGACTTCTAAGGGTGAGATTGTCGAAGCGACGAAATTGAATTGACCGAGCGGGCATACAAACTTGCAGAAAGAGGCGTGCTTAAAAATAGTATCGACCAGCAACGCTCCCAGAAAATAGAAAACTATCAGCCACGCAGTCCACCACGGCGAACCCCAGAGGTCTAACAATTCATAAGCAAAGAGAAACAGGATAAAAAGCGAGAGCGCAAACCACTTGCTGCGCAACCTTCGCGGCCAGTTGAGCCGGGGTCTGATGAACCGCCGCGCTAATTGTCGCGGCAGCATGAAGGGACAAGCCATGCAAAAGAAGTTGCCTGCCAGAAGCAAAATCAGAACGAGTGCGCCGCGAAAGTGTACCCACCCTAAAGTTGTCGCCAGATTCTTCGGGGCCAGCGTCGGCCCGAACAAGCCGTGAATAATCATCGCGATGGCAATGATAAAGAGCGGAATCTGTAAGAGCGTGCGTGCATGACGCCAGCGAAGAAACGTGCCTAAGACAGGCACGGACATTAAATCAAAGGGCGTCGAGACAGATTCGTCCAGAGATGTAGAGGAAAGCTTGTTCACTTGAAAAGACATTTTCTTAGCTCGATTTGACACCCTTGACATCTATTTGCCGTTCCAGCTTTCTGCCATCCGGCAAAGTGAGATAAAGCAGGATGACCCAATCTCCACCCATCGTGAATTCCAGCGGAGCATGATAGCGTCCCGGCTCCTGTTCCCTCGCCACACCAAAAACGGGACGCATCCCTGCGTGCGACATATTCCCCTCAAGGCTGACGCTCGCCCCGCTGATAGGCTGGCCCATCAGGTCAACCAATTTCAGAGTGATGATTGCCGTGCCGACTCTCGGAGGTTGCGGCGTCATTTCGTACTCGACTGTGAGTTCGGACTGCAACACGGCCTGCTTCTGACATGCTGCCGCAAGCAAACAGACGCAAAGCATCAACCCGCAGAAGACGGGAGCGCATATTTGAGTCTTGAGATTTGCAATCACAAATAAGCTCTTGCCAGCTTTTCTCTCATTCAGATGGAACGGACGCCTGCCGGTCTCTGTCTCCATGCACAAGAGCAACCATGCCTCGCCTCTTCCCTCGCTCCTGAAAACATGTGCAGGTACATGGCTACAAACATCGGGATAAAAACGATGGTGTTGTAAAAGAGATGCAACTCGACGCGTGGAATCCACAGTTGAATAATGCTGACAGGGACAGGCGAGCCAAAAAGGTTGTGAGCGAAAACGGCCTGACCGATTAACAAACCATGCTCGATGTGATGCCAGAACTGTATGCCGAAGGCAATCATCCACCATGTATAAGCTCGGCCCTCAAATCCCTTCCGCAGACTCCACAGACCGACGAGCATCACCAGCGCATAGAGGTAATGCATCAACTCGGATTTAACCAGCCAGGGAAACCACAGGCCGAGGACGCCTCTGGCTGCCGGCGCGGGCCAGCCGAGAATATATATTTGCACGGCCTGCGCCAGATGCTCTGCCCAATGCGCGAGCACTATCAACATGAAAACTTGCAGCGCAGGTTTGTGCCATTGATGATTGAGCCTGTCATAAAAGCTCAATCCGTTTGCCGGAAATTTCAGAGCATCCTGTTTAATGTAAACGTCCATGAGTTTCCTCCAAATGATTCGCACGGGCTTTAAAGATGTAAATGTCCGGTGAGCAGCGACGGCAGCGCGACGAGAATCGGCGGGTCTGTCAAACGCACATGTCTGAGTTTGAGATTCGTATTACCGAAAACCTGACCGCCATGCACGACAAGTGAGCCTTGCCCGCCGCCGACCAGCAGAGATGCAGTATTCGGTAATAAATAATTGAGCGGCTGAGTGGCTACCGGCAGGGCCGCAGCAAACAGGTAGTAACGGCCATCAGGTAACGGCCCTGCACGATACTCGCCAAGCTCTGTCAGAAACGCTCCCGCAACGGGACGACCTTGCGGAATGCGCGTGCGGAACAGACCGACAAAGATGGCTTTTGTGAATATCTGCGGCGCGCTAATCCGCCCCGCAATCCATGAACCGGCAGGTGCGAGAGAGGGCTGGCGGCTCTCCTCCATTGATTCGAGCGGCAACAAAGTTTCACTCTCCGTCAGGCGGCGCAACTGTTCGGGCGATAAACCGACGAGTTGCGAGAAACGTCTGGAGAAAGTGCCGAGGCTGTTGTAACCCACTTCAAAACAGACATCCGTCACGCGCAAGTGAGTCGTGAGCAGCAAACGTTTTGCCGCCTCCAGTCTCAAAGCGTAAAGAAATTGAGTCGGCGGAATACCTGTGATTTGCCGGAAGACGCGATTGAAATGAAAGGGGCTGAGATAAGCAATCTTCGCCATCTCCTGCAAAGAGAATGGTTCATCCAGTTGCTCGCGCATCTTCAGAATGACCCGTTCAACCACACGGTATCTGGCCTCGATGGTGTCCACGCGGCAGCCGTTTGCCTGTGAGAGTGTGTGCATAAAAATCCCCTTCGAGCGAGGCTCCAAGATTAGCTACTTAAACCAAGTTGCTAGTTATGAGAGTGATGACGGCTTGAGCCGCCTGCGGTGCGGAAAGTCTCTGACTTTCCGTCGCCTCTTGCTCCAGACCAGATGCGAGGCTGAGCCTCGCACTTGATTGGGACGGCATCTACCGGAAAAGCAAAGCTTTTCCGCACAGCATTGCGGCAGGAGCCGCCATCGCTCTGTTAACTGGCTACTTGAGTTACTCAGTTCCCATCGTATGCGCTGAGCGCGTCACGCAACACGATTGGAATGGGTATCGCAATCATTTTTTCTCCTTCTCGTTGCATGCAGGCGACCTGCTGCTCGCCGCGCGCGACCAGTTCTTCCCCGGCAGGAGTGCATCTCCAGTATTCAAAAATCATAGTGATGCGATTCTGCTTCAACTCACCCAAACGCATGCGTATGAGCAGCTCGTCGAAGGCCGAGAGTTCCGACAAGTATTCGCAGGAGACGCGCGTGGTCACGAGGGCGAGACCGCGCTTGAGCTGGTCCAATACTTCGCGCGCGTGATCATGCAGAAACATCTCGCGGCACTTTCCCTGCCAGCGCACATGGTTAGCGTAATAGACGTTGCCTACCAGATTCGTCTCTTCAAAGCCGACCACATGTCGATATTCATAAGCTCGCATCATCAATCCTTAACAGCACTGCAACCACTAATTTTTCGGCAAGGCTGCGCACCTGTGTCTCCCACGTCGCAATCCGCCAGCCGTCAGAGGAAAGGAGCGTCCAGCCATCCGCTTCCGTCGAGACGAGCAGCAGCGAGGATTCCGTTTTCGCACCGGCCTTCTTCAAACATTCGCGCGCAGCCCAGACCCTTGTGGCCGCTGTCTCCGGCTCTTCCGGCACGCTGCGAGAAATGAGTTCGGCCAGTCGCGCGCCCTCCGCGCCCAGTAAATCCAGCCAGACGGAAGCGGGACGCGCCGACACGCGCTCGATGTCGCAACCGATTGCAACACTGCTCGCCACTGCCAACGTCAGGTCGCCGCAGTGCGCAGCAGAGACTTCAGACTCTTCCTCTATGTGCGGCTTGCCACTGGGCAGCCGCAAGACTTGCACGTTGCGCCCAAGCGCGAGTTGGATGGCACGGTCACTGCGCGCCTGTCGCCCGCCCTGCGCGCCGCACTCAAACACAACAGACACCTTTGACGCCTTGAAAAATTCACGCAGGCGACGTTCGATGTATGGGCCTAAGAGAGACTCAGGCCACGGGCCTTGAAATGACGAGTTGGAAATCTGACGCAGTCGCAGGCCGTCCCAATGCTCACGCACCAGCCCGTCCGCTCCTATTACTTCCATGTCATAAACGAACGTGCTCCCGTCCTGCGCCCTCTCCTGCGCATGCACGTAAAGTGTCTCGGATGGATTGATAGCTTTGAGTGAAAGTTTATCCACTCCGATAGGCAAGAGGGTCGCCTGTGGTATGCACGCTTGAATCGCATGGATAGCGGCATCGCGCGCCGCAGGGTCGCCGAGGACGAGACCGCCCGGAAGATACTGGCTGAACCATGAAGTGTTTCCATCGGGCGCGATCTCTGCGACGCATTCCGTCGCCTTGAGGAAGCTGTAGCTGCTTAACCTGCGGAATCTTCCCTGATGAAAGAGAATGCTTTCGTATAAATCACGCGTCGGATGAAGCGCAACCTGTCTGAGCTCGCCTTCCGTTGAGAAGTGCAACCGGGGCGACTCAAAATCTCGCGGCCCTGACTTTTCAAAAAGACACAGCGCGCGAAAATGGTCTACTTGAAAATCTGTCTCCTCGCTTCTGAGGACAACTTCGACCACTCCCGGCTCGCGCACCAGCGCGGCCACACGAATAGTTAAAGCAGCTTCTTCATGAATCACTACGGAGCGATTAAAACTCACGTCCGAAAAATCCGGCGGCTCGGTCGTGCCGATGAGCACGGTGGCGGCCTGGGCCATAGCCTCAAGTCCCATGACGGCTGGCAGAAGTCGCTCTCCCTGAAACTGATGATCGTTGAGATATGGGTCGGTTCCAGTTGAGAGACTGCTATCCACGACAAGTTCTACGTTCGGGTAATAGACACGTGGGTGCTCAACATAACGCCCCAGCGGCAACTCAGGTCGCTCTATCTTGTAGGTCGGCATTTCGCTATAACGACCCATCACGACGGTTGTCGTGAACGGCAAGCTCTGGACCAGAAGTTGACGCAGGAGCGCAACCCCTTCGTCCGGCGCAATGGGATCAATGCCCTGCCGTCTGAGTGTGTCCATCCGTCCGAGGCGCGCCCCCATGCCAACGCCAGACCAGATAGACCACTCGACGGCAAGGCAACGGCATGCCGGATGTTCCGCCTGCCATTTTTCAGTCAAGCGCGTCAGCCACTCATTTGCCAATCCATAGTCGGCTTCGCCCGGCAAACCCGTGCGGGCGATGATGGAGCCGAACGTAATGAAGAGTTGCAAACGACCGGCATCAACTGCCGCCAGCAGATTGCGCGCTCCCTGCACCTTCACCGAGAGAGTTTGCCGGAAAGATTGCTCATCTAACACACTCAACAACTGCGGCACATTTCTCGCCGCGCCATGTAAAATTCCGGTCACAGGGCCAAGCTCTGACTCAATCCATTGAACCGCCTCGCTAACGGCCAATGCATCTGTCACATCAGCGGCAATGTATCGGAAATTTATTCCGGCGGCGGCGAAGCGTTTGAGGCTCTCTTCCAGCTCACGATTTCCTTCAAGCTCAGAGCTTCCGACCAGAGCCAGGCGCGCTCCCGTTTCCTGGGCCAGAGCCAGAGCGCATTCGGCTGTAATGCCCTTCGCTCCTCCAGTGACCAACAACACGTCTTCACTCTTGAGAGGCAACGTGCCGGAACTCTGCGCGATGGATTGGACGCGCCAGACAGCTTCATGCCTGCGCCCGTCCGAATCATAATGAGCTTCGCGGTATCCTTTCGCTGAGAGAGCCTCTGCGACTATCCACTCGACCGCGCGCGAGTGAGCAAACGGCACATCAACGACACATGTATTCACTTGCTGCGCTTCCAGATGCAAGGTGCGCGCAAAGGCTGCTGCGCCGCCTCTCTCTTGAACTAACACGAACCATGTCTCTTCGCCTGTCTTCAAAACTTCTTTCGCGCCTTCTAAAAGAAGCGTCACTTCTCTTTCATCAGGTTCGGGCGGAAGACAGACCACACATCCTCTGCCTGACCCGCAAATCGCAAAAGCTTCTCTCAAAGCATCTGCCAGAGGATGCGCACGTTGAGCAAGCACTTGCCATGAGCCGCTGACCGTCGGAGGCTCGCGGCGACGCAGAGGGCTTTCGACAAACTCGACCGTGAATGGCCTGACCCATGAAGCGACGCCCGGCGGCAAGTGTTCCGTCTCAAGCTCCGCTTGAGCGTGGTTGGCCTGTTCCGTTAAGGCATCAGCGATGGCAGCGACGGTTGCATCCGCGTAATCGGTGGGCGAAAGAGGCGGCGGCACACCAAATTTGCGCGCGGCTTCCGCGACGAGTTGGCCCACTGTGATAGAGTTTAAGTGCAGGTCGTCCAGCATACGGCTGTCAGGTTTGATAGCTTCAGGCGGAAGTTCCGCCCGCGCGGCAACGAGTTGCACGATAATGTCCAGAGCAGTTGCGCCGGAAGTTTCAAGCGGCGGCGAGACGAGTGTGTCCGCGTTTTCGACAAGCTCTAAAACAGTGTCTTGTGCTCCGGCTAAAATTTCAGTGACGGGAGCCAGCTCGCACGGGTTTGCAAAAAATTTCGGTTGCCAATCCAAATTGAAATTCCGCGTGAACCGTCCTTCAAACAACGCTGCATGATTGAGCGGAGCACCGAGCGCGAAAGCGGCTCCGGCGGCTTGCAAGAGTCCCGCCAATGAATGCCCGCTCGAATCTATGGAAATGGCTGGAGACTTCACGAGTTCGCTCGTCAAGCCGCAGAGCACGCGACCAGGGCCAACTTCAATCCAGAGTTCTACCCCGTCTGCATCGGCAGCCGTGACTGCATCCATGAATAGCACGGGCGAAATTATCTGACGGTAAAGCAGAGCGCGCAGGTCTGTCTCCGGCAACAGGCGAGAGCCAGTGACGGTTGAAAACACTGTTCGCTCGACTGGCTTCAGATGCTCATGTGCGAGATGCGCGGCCAGCACAGGCGCAGCCTCTGCGACAAGCGGAGAATGAAAGGCATGCGATACAGGCAAAGTCGTAGCGCGCAATCCCTGCTTATTCGCACGCGACACGACAGCTTCAATGGCCGCAGCTTCGCCCGACAGCACAGTTTGTGTCAGAGAGTTAAGACCGGCGATGCTAACCTTTTCTCCATTTAAAAGCGCAGACACTTTATCCAGTCCCGCTGCGATGCTCGCCATTGCGCCGTGCGGACTCTTCACTTCCATCATGGCCTTGCCGCGAACTCTTGCAATGCGCAGCAGAGTTTCTTCATCAAAAGCATTGGCCCAATGCAGTGCGGTCAGTTCGCCCAGACTGTGACCGACGGCGACGTGAGCCGTGAGGTCTAGCCTGTCAAGCACGCGCAAGGCGGCCAGAGAGGCTGTCACGATGGCAGGCTGTGCCACGATTGTCGCTGTCTCATCCAAGCCTGTCTCAAGACGTGCGCGTTCGTAAATCTCATCGGCAAATGCAAAGCGGCGGCGCAACGCTCCTCCATCAAGCCGGACGGGTGAGCCCTGTCCCGGAAAGAGAAAACCGATTCGCGTTTTTGGGGATTTATGATTGGCAGCCGCACTAAAAAAGAGTCCGCTCTGCGTGTCGAGGCAAATGGTTTCGCCGTTCGCGATGAGAGATTTGAGGCGTGTGAGTTGTTGGGCCAGTTCCGCAGGACTTGAGGCGACCAAAGCCGCGCGCACCTGCTTCTGGTCCAGAGTTCTTTCAAGCTGCGCGGCAAGGTCTGATAGTTCAGCGCGTGAGAGCTTGAAGGCGAAGCCAGACAAATGTTCCACCTGTCTTTGCATCTCAACAACACTCTGCGCCCCCAGCAGGAACAATTCAGCATCTTGAAACGAAGAGAGAAGCACGCGCTCTCTGAAATTGAGCGAGGTCGGCTGCCCGGTTGTTTCACCTTCCAGCACGACGTGCGCGTTGATTCCGCCAAAACCCATCGAGCTGACGCCCGCGCGCAAGCTCTGTTCGCGCGGCCACGCCTCGCCTTGCTTTAAGACACGCAAGGCTGGCGCATCCGTTTTCAATTCCGGGTGCGGGTCTTCGCATCCGGTGGTCGGCGGCAGGATGCGCGCCTTGAGCGCGAGCACGGCCTTGATGAGTCCCGCCACTCCGGCTGCCGCTTTGGTATGACCGATGTTCGCCTTCAGAGACCCGATAGCTGCTGCGCCTGCTTGAGGCGAAGCATTGCGCCGGGCGCGCGAGAGCGCACGCAGTTCCGTCGCATCACCCACACTCGTTCCTGTTCCATGTCCCTCAAAGTAGGCGACAGTTTCAATGCCAAAGCCCGCGCGACGATAAGCGCGTTCAAGCGCGAGCAGTTGTCCTTCGACTTCCGGGCGGGTGATTCCGCCGCTGCCGTCCGAAGAGATGCCCCAACCCTTGATGGTCGCATAGACTGGAAGCCCGCGCGCGACAGCATCTTCATAGCGCATCAACAAGACGAACCCGCAACCCTCTCCCGGCCAGAATCCTTGAGAGCGTTTGTCATAAACGCGCATCATCTCGTGGGCCAGCGCGCCGGTCTTGGCAAAGCCGACCAACTCAAACGGATCTATACTCAGGTCAACGCCGCCCGCGAGCGCGACATCCAAATCACCTGCGACGAGCGCACTACAACTCTGGGCCACAGCCAACAGCGAGGACGCGCACGCGCCATCCACCGTGTAGCCGCCGCCTTTCAGATCGAAGTAATTGCAGATGCGTCCGGCGATGGTGTTTGAGAGGCCGCCCGCCAGAGACTCTTCGCCTGTCGCTGGAAAGGGAGCTTTGTAGGCAGTCTCTATTTTTCTGAGCAAGGCCAGAACTTGTTCCGTAGTTAACTCTTCACCGGCCAGAGACGCTTCGACAATGCGACGCACATACGGCCACCGCAGGCGCAGCACATTGGCTCTTGAGAATTCTCCTGTCAGAGTGTTTCCCAGAAACACGCCTGTCATCTCTCGCGGAAGATTCGCGCCGTCTGCGAATCCCGCGTCGCTCAATGCCTGAGCCGCAACGTCCAACGCGAGCCAGTGTGCCCAATCGGCTGCGCGGAAGGTGCTGCCCGCGACACGAAAGCGCACGCGGTCAAACTCGTAACCGTCTATCAACGCGGCCTGCGTTGAATAGAGACAGTCGGGGGCTTCGCGGTCTGTCGAAAAATAGTCTTCCAGCCGCAACCGCTCTGGCGGCACTCGTCTGAAAGCGCGACGTTGCGCCAGCACGTTCTCCCAGAGTTCGGAAGGCGAACGCGCGTCAGGGTATCTGCACGCCATTCCCACTACAGCAATCGAATGCGGCATGGCTCAAGTCCCCCTCGCCACGACCGGCGCAGGCGTCTGCACCGAAGTTATCTCTTGTGAGCGACTACGCTGAGCCATCCAACTCAGCGCATGCAGGCTGAGCCCACGCACTGTGCAAACAATCGTCAAAGCAAAGAACAGCCCGAAGACGATGTGCATCACCATCAGCAATCCGTACACGGCTGCGACACTGGCTCCGAACATCACCTGCGAAAGTTTTCCCACAGGAGTGGTCGCGGGGTCTGTCACCATATAGAAGGTATAAAGAATAAAAGCCATGCCCGACATCGGCAGCAGCGCAGCCGCCAGTGGCGTGTCAAAGACCCAGCTTCTAACAAGAGCCTGCATCACAAAACCTATTAACCATGCGGCTATCAACGGCAGCTTTTTCGTGAATCGCCAGTTGAGGAAAGTTCCCGTCAGGATAATGATAGCCGGCAGTATCCAGTCGCCAATCCGGTCGAGGTTTTCCGTAAACTGATAAGGCGGAGCGATGCCCACCCACGCGAACATTAGTAAGGTGAGCGTGATGCCGAAGTTGGACGGATTGTAGAAATGGCGTTCACCTTTTCCGACGCGTGCGCGAAAGACTGCTTTCGACCCGATTGCCGCCGCCGTCGCAAAGGCTATGGGCCAGAGACGCTCGTTGGCATAGAGCAGCATGGCGACGGCCAGCCCGGAGATATGCGCGGGGAGCAGGAAGTCAACGAACCTTGTGAAGCTGCCTGAGAATTGTGGCTTGCGTCGTTTGCTCCAGGCCTGTACCAGTTCAAGCAGAATTTCCATGCTATAGCCTGTCGCCAGCGCGACCAGAGGTTGAAGCCACGACTGTTCGAAGCCCAAAACTGTATGGCCTAAGATATTGAGCACGGTGATGGCGACGGCGAAGCGTCGCAAACCACCCAGACGATTCTTGTACTCCCGGTTATCATCGGCACTCATCATTTTCCCTCTCCGCGCCGCCGAGCAGCACCGTGTACCAACCCGGCAACAGTTCCAATTCTTCTTGTCGGACAATTCCGTCTCTCTCCCGCCAACGCAGAACGACCCGTAACTTTTGGCCCACTCCCGCAAGACCAAGCCCGAAGTGCAAATCCGAACTTCGTTTTCCCGAATGACCGTTCCCGCCATCCACCTGAGCCGTGAGCCGTCTGCCATCCGGCAAGTAAACAGTTGCCTGTGCGCCGGTCGCAGGACGACTCAAAGTGGCGGGGCGCGGATTGCCCGGACAGACTGTGGTGCGACTTGAAGCTTGTGGGCCAACAGGAAATCGTAAATGCAACCCAAGGAATGCGCCCGCATCTCTACTCTGATTATGGAAGAAGAATGAATCGTTCCACTGATTAGCCAGAGCGAAATCGAGACGACCATCGCCATCAACATCAGCCGTGCTAATACCGCGACTTATCTGCGGGGCATCGAGTCCCAACTCCGGCGCGAGGTCGTAGTAGCGACCGTCGCTCGCCATCACAAAGAAGGGATTGTGTTCTTCAAAACTCAAACCATCATCGCCGGGCTTGAGACGGGGCCACGAGCCTGGGTGTTCGAGCAGTTGGTCGTTGCCCATCGCCAGTTCATGTAATTCGGGCCAGCGATCAACTGCTCCTCTGGCAAAGCCCGTCGCCTGTATCACCTCAAGCTTTGCGTCGTTGTTGAAGTCGCCCGTCTTCACATCCCAACCCCACCCGCTGCGCGAAAGGCCAAGCGTTTCGCTGCGGTCAAAGTAGGGCGCAATTCCGTTTTGCATCAGACGTGTCTCGCCCGTGCTGAGAAAGACCAGATGACTTTCTTCGAGAGCATATTCGCGTGCGATATTGCTGACGTAAATGTCCTGTAGCCCATCATCGTTGAGGTCTGCGAAGTCCACGCCCATGCCTTTGAAGGAATCGTGGCCGACTACTTTCGAGCTCGGCGTGGTTAAGGTTTTTTCTCCTTCGAGAAGGGCGAAGTGAAATTCGCCGGGACGCGAACGATTGTGGAATAAACGATCCGGGCCGAAATCGTTTGCGAGATAAATTTCCGGCAAGAGGTCTCCATCCAAATCCCCTGCGCCAACCGCCAGCGTCCAGCCGTGAGAGAAATTTCCCGCGCCGTTGGACGCGACATTTCCGTCCATCAACTTGAACTGCACGGACGGATTTTCTCCTTCATTCGCTCCAACCCAGCGCAACAACCTGCTGCCTCCACCGTTGAAAGCTCTGGACATCGAATGCTGCATCTCGTCCGGCACAGGCGAGCTTGCGTCCAGAATGCGTGCGCCGTCCTTAAAATAATTTCCGACGATGAGGTCTGCATGCCCGTCGCCGTCCAGGTCTGCGAATGCCGCCGCATTGGTGTACCAACGCTTGCCGCCCGTCACGATTTCCTGAGCCACATAAGCCTCGCCGGAAAGTGATGAAGTAGGCGAGGCACTCTTTTGATGAAGAAAGGCAAGCGGAGTTCGACCCCAGTAATAGACAACGAGATCCATCAAGCCATCTTCATTGACATCGCCCGGAAGGCAACCCATCGGAGCCATCGTCGCGCGCTGAAAGAGAGCTTCTCCCGGATGCAATTCAAACGGCTGGAATCGCTCAGGCGTCCCCGGCACTGGCGCGACGATGACCTGGTCTGTTCTGGTGTCCACGCTACAGACATCATTCGGCAACCCGTCGCGGTCTAAATCATTGAGGGCAACAGCCGCGCCGACAGTTGAAATCCATGCTGCGATGCGTTGCAAGCTCGGATTGACAGGGCGAAAAGAGCGTCGCTCCGGCCCTGCAATTTCCGGCAAAGCCTTTTTTTGAAATTGCATGCCTTTCGTCAACCGGGCGCGCTCGGCCTGAGAAATCTCCGGCAGCTTTGTCAACCCGTAGAGACTGATGACGAGAGCAATCGCGACCAGGCGCGCCGCATGACGGCGAAGGAAGTTTGAAAATGCTATCAACATGATGCGACCTCACTTGAGAAACGAGCTTGAATACGTTGTCGCCAAATTTCATAAGCCGGAACCGCTCCATCGTCCGGCAGATTTTTCAGAGCAAGGTCAGTCACTTCCGCTGCATCATCTGCCGACAACCCGCACAGAATCCGGCAGGCCAGTTCCGTGTGCTCGACCGGATTGCCAGCCCTCTGCCGCGTCTTGGCGGCAAAGCAGACTCCCTGTGCCACTTCTGCTTTATAAAGAGTTGCAGCCGCGCTTAGTGCCTTGATTGAAGATTGGTCAACGCCGCCAGCGTAAGCGCAGGCGAGGCCCACGCCGCTCCACAAATCTGCTCGCCGCGCGGCTGTAAAAGCGTTGATGTTTGCAGCAACCCGCTGCACGTCCGCTCCATTGACAAACCATAGACTCCGGCCCAATCCCTGATCGAAGACACGGCGGCTATAACCCGCAAGCCGCAACGGCAGTGAGCGATTTTTGATAAACCTCTGCCAGTGAAAATAGCCTTCATGGAAACCGTATCCATCTATCGCCAGCCAGCGAAGCAAAGGATCTGTCAGGCGCGGGCGGCGTGCGCGCCAGCGTTGAAGGCGAGCCAGCGCCCATCCGACTCCGACATGCGACATGTATGTGTGACTGGCTCCGCCGCTTTGCATAAAGCAGAGCCAGCGGTCTTTTTTCCAGGGCGTCAACATGTCCTGTAGAGCCAGACTCATTGCTGCTCCTTCAAAAGCGAAGCCGCGCAATTCCGTATCAAGGAGGTTCAATCGAGAAACAATCTCGCGTGAGTCATTCTCTTCCAGAGCCAGTTGATAGCCCCGAAGGAAAAACACTCCGACGAGTTCCAATCGTTCGCGCGCGCGTCCCTGCCAGAAACCCCTGCGGGCAAAACTCGCTTCCGCCGGAGAGATGCCCAAGAGCGTTTGTCGAAGGTTGCGGAGTGAGAACTTAAATGTGATTGCCGCTTTCTGCTGTGACACTTCTTTTTTCAGGCTGAGTGCGCCTGTCTCTTGAGATAGAAGGGGCAAGGCTTGACCATCAATTCATCTTTGCAAAGCGCAGTAGTAAATTAATCTCATCAAGTCGGCTCTTGTTAAGCTGATAGTGGCGACGATCATCACCGCTTTTTAGTTCCAGCAAGAGTCCCTGCGCCAGCAGCTTTGTCAGAGCGCGCTGGACATCGCTGACACAATCATTCATGCGCTGCTCCAGTAACCACCAGCCAATACCTTCAACGGTGTCTCTTGCATCAGGATGCTCTTTCAAGTAGCGCAGAATTTCATATATGCTTTCTGTTTCTCCGCTGGACATGAGATGAGGCTTCAATTTTTTTAATCTGAGATAAAGTGCTCAGGCAAGCTGCGAGCCATCCGATTAATTGGAAAAATTTCCGAATTAATAGAACGACTATCCTGCTTTTTGTCTCACTCTATCGCGGAAAAATTGATAAGGCTTTGAGAATCGAAGAGATAAGAGTAGGACAACTCCCGGCACTCTGTACCTGAAAATGTCCTATCAAGAAAAGCAACGGCGACGAAGGAAGCTCCCGCAAAGGCGCAAAGACGCAAAGAAAGCAACTTGTCTTTTCTTTGCGTCTTTGCGGGAAACTTCTTTTCTTTCTCTTTCAAACTGAACCGCTATCTCTTAAGCGGGGCTGCGGTTATTTTTTGCGAGAGACCGGATGCCTTGCATATCAATCTGGTGCTTGCGAATCAATTCCCAGAGAGCGCGGCGGTTTTTACGCGCGGCGGCGGCGGCGCGCGTCACGTTGCCCTCGTATGCGAGCAGCAAATCTTGAATATATCGGCGTTCAAACTGAGCTATGGATTTCGTCTTGGCGACGCGGAAAGATTCGAGATGCGTTTGAGTTTCGCGGCGCGAGAGCATGATTTCATCTGCCTGCATCAACTCATTCTCGGTCAGCACGACTGCCCTCTCAACGACATGTTCCAACTCCCGGACGTTTCCCGGCCAGTCATACATCAGCATTCTTTGTTTGGCTTCCGCAGAGAAGTCTCGCACACGCTTCTGAAATTTCGCGGCATAGGTGGAGAGGAAATGATGTGCCAGCAGCATAATATCTTCCCGGCGCTCTCTGAGCGGAGGCAGAACCAGAGAGATGATATTGAGCCTGTAGAAAAGGTCTTGCCGGATGATGCCTTGCTGAGAGGCTTCTTCCGGGTCAATGTTCATGGCGGCGATGAGCCGAACATCAGCCATGCGCATTTTATTTGAGCCGAGCGGACGATATTCTTTGTCTTGTAAGAAGCGCAGCAGCTTGACCTGGGCCAGCGCAGGGAGATGATTAATCTCGTCCAGAAAAAGCGTGCCGCCGTCAGCTTCATGAATCAGACCCTGCTCAGAGGTCGTCGCGCCTGTGAACGCTCCGCGCTTATGGCCGAACAATTCATTTTCAACTAAATCTACAGGCACGGCCCCGCAATTAATCGGGACGAACGGCTTGAAGTGGCGATGGCTCAAGTAGTGTATGGCGCGCGCGCAGAGCTCTTTGCCCGTGCCTGTCTCGCCGGATATCAGGATGCTCGCGTCGCACTTAGCCATGAGCGGGATTCTGTTTATCTCCGCGAGAAATTTTGCGCTCTCTCCGATGAGCTGCTTGAGACCGTATCGCTCCTTGAGCGTTTGGGCCAAAGTCTCATGCCGCTGCGATTCGTTGATGACGCGCCAGATACGCGGGAGCAAATCGGATGCTTTCAGAGGCGCGGTGATAAAATCCGCGCTTCCTGCTTCAAGCAGCTTGAACATCAAATCCGGCTCACCCTTTTCCACGACGATGATGACCGGGACGGGCGCAATCTCTTTGAGGAGCGAAAATAAAGCCTCTCTCCGTTCGAGCAACGTTTCGCCGAGGATGAGAAAACAGAGGTCGGCATCAAAGCCCTGTGTGAGTTTAATAGGGATTTGAATATCATCCCCGTCTTCGCTGATGACCAGAGATTCCTGTGTGATGCTGATCTCTTTCCACGATGATTCGAGTATGTGACGCAGCGAGGTTCCCAGATTACCCGAACCAAGCAATAAAAATTTTGCCTGCTTCATTTGCTTTGCCCTTTCTTGAAAGATTGCTGCGCGCCTTTCGCGGCCCACGACAATCATCCGGCACACGGCGCGCGACAGGGAGACCCGGCACTGGATGGGAAGGCCAGTGCAGTTTGCGGCGCGTGCCGAATCAGCTGCTGTGATGTAACAGCCTTACGCGCAAGTGCGCGTTTATTTAGAGAATCCGCATCTCTGGGCAAATCCGGGCAAGTTATATTCGGTTGCGCTCGTGAGACTGCTTGTTTAGCGAGCGCATAGTTCTCCTAATCAGCTCTATGAATTAATTCTCTGATTAGAAACATCGCGGCAAGAGAGCAATGGGTAAGCGGTGTTAACTATTCTGTATCACCAAATGAGAGTCAGGCGTTCACAACACAAATCATTCCCACGTAGACAACCTGACCGAAAGTGAGAACAGAGGACTTCAGCCAATTTATGAGACTCTGGGAGATTAGAAAAAATAGGGAAGAAATGCAAGGTTTGGCAGGGTATTTCTAAAATTTTGCGCTTTCTCTTCTTTGGGCCACTAATGCCTGCGCACGCAACTTTATCCTCATCATGACGCCGCCGAAGGGCAGCGTGCCTCTTTCAAGTCAAACCAATTTGAGCAAGATGAGAGAAGCATGCGAGCCGGATTGTGTGTTTGTATAGCAGCCAACGTGGGAGAAATTTACCTGACAGAGCCTATCAAGCCGACGCCAGTTTAGCTGTTGAGTCTCTTTGTCAAACACTGCATCGGACTTGCACAGAGAGCATGCTGGCTGCTGATGGATGGCTCAACTTTTCAGAGTCGTAGCTCTGACCAACTCCCATGTTTATTTCATGTGCGAACGCGTTACGGACGCGTCATAAGGAGGTTAGGAGAATGCGAAGCGGTAACTTGAAATTCTATAGTAAAGGTGTGGCGCTCGGTCTGGCGCTCACTGTCACTGTGCTGTTACTGATGAACAACGGAAGCACGGTCAGTGGCGTGGCGGGCGTTTTCATTGAGCATGGCTATGACCACTTCACCACGCCGGGTGACGGCAACACCTATCACAACTTTACTGATGGCCCCATTCCGGCGGGCTTATTCAACACACCGGGCTCCGGCGGAAGCTCTAACGCGTATTCCGGCGCAGTCCCTCTCAAAGGCGTGCCAATACAGGGTCAGGGAGGCGCGGACACGATTATCTCCAGAAATGATGATGTGATAACTCCCGGCATGACCACGCTCACGGTCGTCGGCCTTTCGCTGGCGAGCATCAACCCGCTCACTATTACTTTCAGCGACAGCCACACGGAACAGTGGAATATGACTGTCGGTCTCTCTCAAATACAGGCTTCGACCGGCACGATGACGCTCACGGATACTGGGCCGAGTAGTGGAACATTCAATTCCAGCCTGACCATCATTCCGCGCTTCACCTTTACGCGCGTGAGCGATGGGACGGTCAGAGTGTGGGACACAGGCAGCGGCGGCAAGATGTCGAGTGCGCTCGAAACAAGCCGACAAGATGCGCTGGCACAGGCGGCAGCTCCTATCAAGCCGTGTCCGGTTATAATAACGCCGGACAGCCCTAACAGTAAGACTAAAGTCGCTCCAGCGGCGGCGTCACAGGCTGTGCCGGATGCCACCGGCGGCGCGGCAAGGATTACACTGAACTCCAGGAATACTCCGTGGACAGTATCCAACGGCAAACTTATCATCCCCGTGCCACCAACGGAAGAAGATCGGTGGAGGAAACACCAACCATCGCCGACACCGACTCCATGTTACACGCAGACTTCAACGCAGTAGAAGATTTGCGATAGGTGTCACGCAGGACTTGCAACAACTGGACAGATAGTTCGGGCCAACAAAGACGAGCGCATGCTTCTCAGAGCGTGCGCTCGTCTTTGCTTGTCAGATTGTACTCAAATAGCTGTGCATGATTTTGATATATCCAAAAGTATCAAGGATAGCTAAGTCCTTTATTTGACATTGACACCACTCCCGCATCAAGCATAAAGTCTCGTCCGCACGCGCCTCTGTGCCTGGATAAATCGCTCACAGACATCCGATAGAGAAGTTATTCCAATGAGTCAATCTTGTCCTCGTTGTGGACGCACAAACTCAGGCAATCAATCTTTCTGCTCGAACTGCGGAATCCGTCTTCGTCCCGATAGCGGCGCATGGAAGTTAGTCATCGCGGCTTTCGTCATCTTCGCGGGCGTCATCTGGGCAAGCGCTTTATACTTCGGCTCAAGCCCGCAACAGGAAGAGACCGAATCACCGCCGCCGCGCTCTTTATACAACGCGAATGCTGCGCCTCTTCCTACACCCAGCCCGTCAGTTAAGACTGATTCAGCGCGAGCTAAAGATAAGGTTACTGCAAAAACCTCTCCTTCTCCCGCACGAAGGCCAGAGCTTGAGCCGGAGGATGAAGAAGCCCGCTCTTCAAAGAGCAGCACGACAGCAGACGAGTCAGATACCTATCTCAATCGTGACGGTCAAAGAGTTCCACGCCCAAGACACAGCGATACCGTTCCCGCGGGAGCATCAGCCAGATGCAGGGATGGCACTTATAGTTTTAGCAGGAATCGAAGAGGAACATGTTCGCATCATGGCGGGGTTGCTCAATGGTTATAAATAAAGCCGTTGAAATTGCTCTTCTCTGCCTAAGCTTTACTTTTAATCCACCTTCACTTCCGGGCTGGTCACCTTCATCCTGTCAGCCTTTCAATCAACCTGCCCAGCATAAGGAGCTTACACATGCATAGAGTAATCAGGCTCACACTCTTGGTCTGTCTCTGTCTCTCAACCTTAATCATCACATCAACGCTGGCTCAGGCACAGCAATTAAAAATCGTCCACATAGATGTCGGACAGGGCGATGCCACGCTCATCATCGGCCCAAGTAAGACTTTGCTCTTCGATGCTGGCAATACCGGGCAGGGCGATGAGATTCGCGCCGTCCTGGATTCGCTCAGCATCTCTTCGATTGATTACTTCGTCGTCGGACATTATCACGCAGACCACATCGGAGCGATTGATGAAGTGATTAACGGCGGCATCGCCCTCAACCTCGCTTCTTATGACAGGGGCGGCTCTTACTCCTCTCAGGCATACACCCAATACACCACGGCTGTGGGAGCCAAGAGAACGACCATCACCTTGAATCAACAGATTGATTTAGGCGGCGGCTGCAAGCTGACCTGCGTAGCTGTCAACGGCACGACCAATCACGGCAACGTCTCGCCATCGGATGAGAATGATCGCTCCGTCGCGCTGGTCTTACGCTTCGGCACCTTCGATTACTTTATCGCTTCGGACATGTCAGGTGGAGGCAGCGGCACGGCTGATGTCGAATCCAAATGCGCGACGGATGTGGGCGATGTGGATGTCCTGCATGTCGGTCATCACGGCAGCCTCACCTCAACTAACCAGACGCTGGTAGATACTTTGAAGCCGGAGCAGGCAGTGATTAGTTGCGGCGACGGCAACTCTTATCTGCATCCCAAACAGACGACTCTGGAACGCCTCGATGCGGCTCCCACGATGGGAACAATCTGGCAGACCAATGCTGGCAATGGCGGCTATGTCTCAAGCGTAGTGGTCGGAGGAGATATTACCTTGCTGACAGACGGCTTGACCTATTCTGTGACCATCAGTTCTACAGGAGCGACCTATAACTACTCGACAGACGGCATCCACAGCGCGGCTCCACAGGTAGTCATCAATGAAGTGGCTTGGTCTGGAACAAGCTCTAATTCTCTTGATGAATGGATTGAGTTGTATAACACGACGGGCAGCGCTATCAATCTCACTGGCTGGAAGATTGTGGATGACAGCGGGGCGCAGACCTATAACCTGTCGGGAACGATTGCTGCTAATGGCTATTACCTGATTGAGAGGACAGCCACGGCGACGAGCGTCGCGGGAGATTTGACTGTGGCAGGCATCTCTCTGGCTAACACCGGCGATACATTAGAATTGCAGGATGCCAGTAGTGTGAGAGTTGATATAGTGAACTCAAGCGGCGGGGCGTGGTATGCGGGCGCGACCAGTGGATTTTACTCGATGGAGAGAAAGCTGGCGACGGGAGGTGGAAGTGTTTCATCAAACTGGGCGAGTAATAACGGGATAACTCGTAACGGGACGAACTCAACTGGAGGAGTGATTAACGGCACGCCGCGCGCGAAGAACTCTGCCACGCCATAACATAGACTGGCTGTGTGTGAAAATATCCTCATCTGCCCTTCGCTCAAGAGACGCCCGGCATCTCACGATTCGGGCGTCTCTTGCTGTCCAAATATTATTTATAGCTTTATTCTTACTCTCGCACTCGAATCAGGACAATCATACAAGCGGTCAGAGTACCCGTAGATTGACAGAAGGCCGCAAACGGCATATAAGTGTGTCACCCTCTGTTAAGTGAGTCACCCTCTGTTCCTTAATAGCTAACAAAGCGGCGATCCTCTAAAGCATCACGTCTGTTAGCTTCGTTCTCAACTTGTTTCTCTGCCTACAGGTAATCCTTTTGAATATTCTCGCGCTCCTGGGGCGGCGGAATCTGCGCCGGGAGCAATATTCAGCGGACTGCCACTGGAGGCACATACAGGAGAGTCTCTATGCGATACAAACGAAAACTAGGAATATTTTTAATGGCCCTGACCTTGACTTCGATTAGCGCCTGGGCCGTACTCAAACAAGAGTCTCGCGCGAGCATCCAGAGCGATGCCACACCTATCACCGAGGGAGTCCTGACGCCCAGGCAAATCGAGCACAGCAAGCTCTACATGCAGGCGGGGCGCAAGAAGCTCAGCGATGCTGCTGACGGCAAAGTCATCATCATCAATCCTCCGTGGGCTGACATAGAGGCTCTCAACCGGCTGACTTTTGACGAACAACTGCAAGAGATGACCTGTCAGGCCGAGGCGGTCGTCGTCGCCACCGTGAACCGCAAGGCCTCACAATTAACCAGTGACAGCACGTTTATCTTCACCGATTACGAGCTCATAGTGGAAGATGTCTTAAAGAACAACCCGCATGAACGCATCCAACCGAAGACGGCAATCACCGTCACACGTTCCGGCGGAGCGGTGAGCCTGAGAGGCAGAACGCTCTCCATCATTGACAGATCATTCAAGCCGCTCGATGTTAATAAATCCTACTTGCTGTTTTTGACTTATCTTCCTGCGACCGGAGCTTATAAATCTCTTAGCAGCCAGGGTAGTTTCGAGATTAGTAACAATCAACTGTCACGGCTGACGGAAGAGCAGTTGCCCTCGAAGCTGGCCCCGACAAAAGACGTAATCGGCGTCATTGATGAAATCCGCGTACTGTCAAATAATTGCGTTGAGCAGGGAGGTGGAAAATGAAATCCACACGAAACCTCCTCCCAATCTTCTTTGGCTGTATAGCTTATTTCATCCTCGCTTTCTTCCTTCTCTCAAGCTCTGACCGTCCAACAGCCAGTGCTCAAACCTTAGGCGGATGTCCCGCACAGGATACGCCGACGGGGTGGCCCCGGACGCCGGGCGGCACGACCACTGTCAAGTATTTCATTGACACTACATTCGACTCGGTTCAAAAGCCTCAAATCGAGAGCGCGTTTGCCAAGTGGACGACGGCCAGCGCGAGTACCTGTTTGAAGATAAACTTTACGCCAGCCACCAGTGGACTAGCGGCCAATGTCACGGTGCAGAAGAGAACCGGCGGAGGCACTGGCGTAGATTTATTGCCTGCCGCAGACGGTACGCTGGAAGAGGCAGCAATCTGGTTTGATATGAACCAGTTCAGTTCCAGCCAGCCCGGATACAGCACAGCTTTCCTCAAAGGCGCGCTTCATGAAATCGGTCATACGATGGGCCTCGCAGATGCTCCGAGCCCGAATGTCGCCAACAGGTCTGTGATGAATGGCAGGTCAGGAATCAACGATCAGGGAAACAATACCCCGACTGATGTTAAGCCATGTGACACGCAGAGCGTCAATCAAAATCCACAGTGCGCGGCGTCGCCGTCTCCATCACCATCACCATCTCCGTCGCCTACGCCACCACTCTGCTTCAACCCCGCGAATTATGTGCTCTATCCGACCACAGGCTGTTCGGCGCAACAAACTAATGTCGGCGGCTGCTGTAACTGTACTGCGAGCAGTGCCTTCATCTCACGCTGTTATCGTTTTGAAGGAGACTTTGATGAAGAAAGCTGCACCTGCACGGGCTGCGGTTCCTGTGGCGGATCGCCGATCCTGATAGACATCGCCGGAAATGGTTTCTCGATGACGAATGTCGAGGCAGGCGTCATCTTCGATATTAAAGGCGACGACATCATGGAACAGATGAGCTGGACTTCATCGAACTCGGATGACGCATGGCTCGCGTTGGATCGCAACGGCAACGGGCGAATAGACAATGGTGCGGAATTGTTCGGTAATTTCACACCACAGCCTGCGCCACCAACCGGAGAGGAGAAGAACGGTTTCCTTGCGCTGGCCGAATACGACAAAACAGCATCGGGCGGCAATGGTGACGGAAGAATAGGGCCGCGCGATGCCATCTTTTCGTCGCTTCGCCTGTGGCGGGATACAAATCACAACGGCGCTTCCGAACCGTCCGAGCTACACCCGCTGCGAGACCTCGACGTTTTAGCTATAGACCTTAAGTACAAGCAATCGCGGAAGGTGGACCAACACGGCAACCACTTCAGGTACAGGGCTAAAGTCTATGACAGTCGGGGTGGTAGCGTTGGCCGTTGGGCCTGGGATGTCTATCTGGTCTTTCCGAATTAACGGAGAGCATAGCGCGCTGTGGCTTTGCACATTTATACAGATGTAATGCATAAATTCAAAGAATTATGCAGTCTCTTCTGAATAAATGTGCAAGGCCCGCTCGCGCCGCTCCTCATCCAGATCAGCTTGCCGTCGCCATAGTAAAGCCGCTCCCGAAGTCACCTCAATTATGCTATCGAAGCCGAAGCCGACGAGTGCGATGCTTCCCGCAAATAGTCCGGCGATAATGGCAATCAATCCTTTCAAGACTGTTATAGCCAATCGTGAGGTATTCCAGATAACGCCCTTGTCTAACCAGAGATGCGCGGCTGGAATTATTTATTTGTACGACCTGTTGACTCATTGAAATTAACCTTTAGTCCCTACGCCATACACGAAATCGCCGAACAATCGCTCGACCGTGTTATCGCCGACAAGGATTCCCTGCCGCTCAAGTTCTGCAACAAGTCCCTTCTTGCTGAAGCGATTCTCAGTCGGATGCATGAACAGCTTCCGGTACGATGCGCGATTGAGTGCCTGGCTCGTGACCTCCATAAAGAAAAACCGCCCGCCACGACGAAGCACACGGCCAATCTCCGATACCGCCTTCTGCCACTGCGGTACATGATGCATAATCCCGAAATCAAAGACGGCATCGAAGGATTCATCATCAGCTATGATTGCGGCGGCATCACCGACTTCGAGCTTCAGTTGAGTTGATGAATAATCCTTGAGACGAAGGCGTGCCTTCTTGACCATCTCAGGGTCTAGGTCAAAGGCATGTATCGCGCGCGCTCCAAATCGCTCGAAGATAATTTCGGTGCCGACGCCGCGCCCGCACCCCACTTCCAGCACACGCAGGCCTTCGGTTCTCCCGCCCAAACGCTCCAACAGCGGTGCTTCATACCAGCGTTGCAAGGCCGAGCGCACAGGATTATTCATCAAAGCTTTTTCGAGGCGGTTGAGCTTCACAACAGTTCTTCGATGTGTCCGAATCCTTCTTCAAGCAGATGCGCGATGTGGTCATCGTCCAAGCGGTAATAAGCTATCTTGCCCTCTTTGCGAAACCGGACGAGCTTCATCTGCCGCAAAGCCCGCAGAGAATGCGAGACGGCAGACTGAGACGCCCCGACCAGATGAGCCAGGTCGCAGACGCATAACTCTTCGCGAGAAAGTGCGAAGGCGATCTTGATGCGCGTCGGGTCGCCCAGGAGTTTGAATGTCTCGGCAAGGGCAGCGACGGCCTCCGGGGATTTCATCACCCGCCGGACACGCTTGACCTTGCGTTCATCTACATAATCTATTTCGCAGGCGTCCGCGACCGTTTGTGTGGCTCGCTTGGGCATCGGCTCTTATCCCTCATTTATGTATCAGAGATATTATGAACACGTGAACGGACGTTCATATAACATGACAGCCTATCTTTCTCTTTCTTTATAGTCAAGTTCTCCGGTCTGGCATCTATCATCTGAAAGTCCAGTCTAATCATCTGCTATATCAGCCGATGACTCAGCACGCTCGCGCTCGAACCATGCATAAAGGGTCGGCAGGATAAGTAGAGTCAAAAGGGTTGAAGTGATAAGACCGCCAATTACAACTGTGGCGAGCGGTCTCTGCACCTCTGCGCCAGCAGAACTGGCTAGAGCCATTGGGATAAAGCCAAGACTCGCCACCAAAGCAGTCATCAGCACAGGTCTCAAACGAGTTTCCGCGCCCTCTATCACAGCATCAGCGACAGTTTTTCCTTCTTCGCGGAGCTTATTGATATAGCTGACCATCACGACGCCGTTCAGCACGGCGACGCCGAAGAGAGCGATGAAGCCGACGCCCGCCGAAATGGAGAATGGCATCCCGCGCAAGGCGAGCGCAAAGATGCCACCGACAATAGCGAATGGGATGCCCGTGTAAATAAGCGACGCCTGCTTCACAGAGCCGAAGGTGGTAAACAGAAGCACGAAGATGAGAAAGAGCGCGAGCGGCACGACTATCATGAGACGACCCGAAGCACGCTCCAAGTTCTCGAATGTCCCGCCCCACAAGGTGTAATAGCCGGGAGGCAGTTCGACATCTCTGGCAATCACTCTTTGCGCCTCCTCGACGAAACTCCCGATGTCGCGCCCGCGCACATTAAGCTCGATGCCGATTCTGCGCCTTGTGTCCTCGCGCGAGATTTGCGCAGGGCCTTCGACCAGCGCGATGTCTGCCAGTTCGGACAGTGGAACACGCGCGCCCGAAGGCGCAGGTACGAGCAGGTTCTTGATTGCCTCTATGTCTTTGCCCGTCTGCTCAGATAAACGCACGACTAGATTAAATCGCTGTTCGCCCTCATAGACCTGTCCCGCATCTTTTCCGGCGGCGATTGACTCCACAATATCATTCACGTCTTCGACATTGATGCCATAGCGAGCGATGGCCGCACGGTCAGGCTTGATTTGAAGTTGCGGTAATCCTGTAGTCGCTTCTACCTTCACATCTTCCGCGCCACGCACGCCGCCCACCACGCGCGCTATCCTGTCAGCAGTCCTTTTCAATGTGTCGAGGTCGTCGCCGAAGAGTTTGATGGCTACATCCGAGCGAACACCTGAAATCAATTCCGAGACGCGCAACTCAATCGGCTGTGAGAAGCTAAAGGAGGCGTTCGGCACATTGTCCTCCAACGCCTTCGACATCTTCTCAATCAACTCTGCTTTCGTGTGTGCGGTTGTCCACTCCGAAGACGGTTTCAGTTCCACATAGAGGTCGCTGAAGTCAATACTCATCGGGTCAGTGGCGACTTCGGCTCGGCCAGTCTTTGAGACGACTTTGGTGACTTCGGGGAAACCTTTAATCACTTTCTCCACTTCGGTGATAGTCTTGACGGATTGAGTAAGCGACACGCTTGGTATCTGCTGGACTTGCAGAGCGAGAGAGCCTTCGTCGAGGCGTGGGATAAATTCGGAGCCGAGCATCGGGAAGATGATGCCGCTAATAATCACAAGCGCAGTGGCGACTGCCAGAGCCTGCGCGCGATAGCGCATGATGAATGCGAGCGCAGGTGCATACCACTGCTTCGCATATCGAATCAGAAAGCTTTCTTTTTCTGCGACATGCCCGCGCAGGATGAAAGTCATCGCTGCCGGAACAAATGTGAGCGACAGGATGAGCGAGCCGAGAAGCGCGAACACAACTGTCAGAGCCATCGGCTTGAACATCTTGCCCTCTATTCCCTGTAGGCTCAGGATGGGCAGATAGACAATCATAATGATGGCGACGGCGAAGACCACCGGACGGCCCACTTCTATGCAGGCATCAAGAATTGTGCGCTCAGGCTGCTCTTTCGATCCCGCGTGCTGCGCTTCGGCTCGCCTGCGCAAGGCGTTCTCGACCATCACAACCGCGCCGTCAACAATCAACCCGAAGTCGAGCGCGCCGAGACTCATCAGATTGCCCGACACATTGAAGACGCGCATCAGGATAGCCGCAAACAGCATCGAGAGTGGGATGATGGTTGCCACGAGCAGACTACCGCGCCAGTTGCCTAAGAGAAGGATAAGCACGACGATGACGAGAAGCGCGCCTTCGATTAGATTTTTTGTGACCGTCCAGATAGTGCGGTCAACGAGTTCTGTGCGGTCATAAAAAGGAATGAGTTGCACGCCTTTGGGCAGCGTCTTCTTGACGCCTTCGACACGCTCCTTCACGCGGTTGACCACTGTGCGCGAGTTCTCGCCCTTGAGCATCATCGCAATACCAGCGACAATTTCTCCTTCTCCATCCGCCGTCACCGCGCCCTGCCGGACGGTTGCGCCTTCTACTATTTCTCCTAGATCGCGCACATAGACAGGCACGCCTTCTTTTCCAGTCTTGACGACGATGTTGCCGATGTCTTCAGCCTTCTCCACAAGTCCGATGCCGCGCAGAAGATACTGCTCAGAGCCATGCTCAATATATGCCCCGCCGACGTTCGCGTTGTTGCGCATAACCGCTTCGAGCACATCGCGCAGGGTCAGGCCATAGGACTGTAGTTTCGCCGGATCGAGACGAACCTGATACTGCTTTTCCATGCCGCCGAAGCTATTAACTTCGGTGACGCCCGGCACACCTAGAAGCTGTCGCCTGACACTCCAATCCTGAATAGTGCGTAAAGATGTGGCGTCATAGCCGCTGCCCGGCTCGGCTTTAAGTTCATATTGATAAATCTCTCCTAAGCCTGTGGAGATCGGCCCCATTTCAGGCGAGCCGATGTTTTCGGGAATCTGCTCACGCGCCTGCGAGAGCCGTTCGAGCACTAGCTGGCGCGCGAAATAGGTGTCAACGGAATCGTCAAAGACAACTGTGACGGCTGAGAGGCCGAACTTGGAGACGGAGCGAATCTCTTCAATATCCGGCAGCCCTGACATCGCTACTTCAACAGGGAAAGTTATCTGCCGCTCAATCTCAAGCGGAGCAAGTGATGGGGCAGCCGTTAAGATTTGCACCTGCACGTTGGTGACATCAGGCACGGCATCAACCGGCAAGTTTTTAAGACTGTACACGCCCGCGCCTACCATGATGGCAACCAGCAACATGACGAGCAGGCGTTGCTGAACTGAAAAGCGAATGAGTGCGTTTATCATCAGTGTCCGTGCTCCCCCATTTCGCCCTTCATCATTTGCGTCTTGAGAGTGAAGCTGCCTTTGGTGACGACCTTCTCGCCGAGACTGAGGCCGCTCAAGACTTTTCTATAACCTTCGCTCTCACCGCCAAGCTCGACTTCACGCACTTCAAAATGGCCCGGCTCATCATCCTTTGGGATAAAGACCACCGTGCGCTCTCCGATGCGCTGTATGGCCTCTGATGAAACCATCAACTCTTCCCCTGTCGCCTGTCCTGTGCCAGCCTGCAATCCCACCTCGACGAACATCCCGGCCTTGAGTCGCTCGCCAGCGTTCGGGACTTCGATACGCACCTGCGCAGTCCTTGTCTCTTCGTTGAGTTGTGGGTTGATGTAGCCGATGCTGCCGGAGATGGCATTAGAGCCAAGCGCGGCAGAGCGGACTTCGGCGGCTGCGCCGACGCGCACGTTGCCGATGCTTGCTTCCGGCACATTGGCGATCACCCATACGGTCGAGAGGTTGGCAATCGTGAACAAAGGTTTTCCTGCTTCGACACCTGCGCCCGCGTTGACCAATCGTTCGGTGACAACGCCAGACACGGGCGCGCGCAAAGCTACGAGCGAAGTGTTCTTGGTGTGATCGTCATCACGCTCGCCTTCCGGCACAGGAGCGCCGAGTGCACGCATCTCGTCGCGGATGTGTGAGACATCCACGCGCGCTGTCTCGACAGCAGCCTGCGCTTCCTGTAGCTCACGGTTGAGTGAGATGTTGCTCTGGAAGTCGTAATCTGCTTTGGCCGTCTTGTAGGAAGTCTCGGCGGCAATGAGATCTTTGCCCGCGCCCGCGCCAAGTTCGATTAACTTGCGAGTACGCCTGAGAGTAGCCTCTGCTTCGTCAAGGCGTGCTTTTGCCTGGAGGACGGCAACGCGATTCTCTGCACGTTGCACGCGCGTGAGGTTGCGCTGTGCCAGAGCCAGAGTTGTCTCTGCCTCGTGCAGCTTGCCGTGCATCTGCGCGATCTGTGGGCTGGAAATGACAGCTATCACTGAGCCTGCGCTCACGCGGTCGCCGAGCGCGACGTTGACGCGCTCGACACGGCCACCGACGAGCGGAGTGACGGCCTGCGTCTGCTGCTGGTTAGACTCGACTGTGCCAGTGACTTTCAGAAGAGCTATGGCCGGACGTTGCGTGACGCCTTCGACTTCGATTTTGGCAGCAGCAAGAGCTTCCGGCGAAAGCTCAACCTCCTGCCCTTCTTCCGCTCCGTGCACATCTTTGCCCTCACTCGCTTCGGCTGCCGTCTTATCAGTGCGGGGCGCATCACTCCTGGACCACCACGCAACTGCAAAGATAGCGACGAGCGCGACCAACGCGACTGCCGCAACGATGAGCACATTTCTGTTGCGTGTGGAACGAGTGGATGAAGCGTCATGCACAGTTTCCACCTCAATGCGGGAACGCTTGCCGTCAAGCGTCTCGACCTCTTCGACAGCGCGCGTCACATCCGGGCCTTGCGCCTCTTGAATCGTTTTCTCTTGTCTCGAATCTTCTGACATAGTTTTATTCCTTCATCGTGGTCGTGCTTTGGACTAGAGGAGCACCGATGGATAACTGTAGGTCTGCGAGGGCGCGGTAGCGTTCGGCCATTGCCTCTGTAAACTCACGCTGCGAGTCAAGAAGCCTTCGCTGCTCATTGATAAGGTCAGTGATGCGAATTTCACCAAGCTCATAGACCGCGCGAATGATCTTGAGGTTTTCGTTTGACCGACTGATGACGCCTTGCTCAAAGGTCAGAAGTGCTACCCGCGCCGCCTCGTAGCGCGCGTAAGCACTTGCGACTTCGGCCCGCACAGTAGCTTCGGCAAACTCGCGTCGCTTTCGGGCCTGAACGATAGCCGTCGCCGCTTCCGCTTTCGCGCCCTGATTCCTGTTAAAGACAGGGAGTTCAACAGAGACGCCAAAGGTCAGCAGCTTGTCTCTATCATTGAGCACACCAACGGGCGTGTCATCGAATGCGGAGCGGCTCAGCGTGTATCTTGTAAAGGCCGTCAGGTTGGGCGTTCCTTGTGCGCGTGCGAGTTGCAAGCCAGCGTTTGCTACTTCCTCATTGAGGCGCGCGAGACGAAGGTCAGGCCGCGTGCGAAGCGCAATCTCCACAGCCGCTTCGAGCGAAGCGGGAGGCTCACGCAATGAAGCAGTAGAGAGACCATCGCGCAAGCGCAACGGCTCCTGTAGCGGAATGTCCGCGAGACTCTTGAGACGAATGAGTGCCGATTGCAGTCGGCCTTCGACGAGCGCGCGACGGGAACGCAGGCGTTCCACTTCCGCGCGTAAGAGATTCAGTTCGAGTGGAGCAGTCTCGCCTTCATTGACACGCGCCTGGACAAATACGACTGTCTTCAAATCCAACTCAGTCAATCCTTCTGTAATCTCCAATTCACGCAACGCGGCCAGAGCTTCTGCGTAAAGAGCGAGCACTTCTGCTGTGAGCCGACGTTCACGCTCAGCTATTTCAGCCTCTACAGCCTCAAGCTCCGCTTCGGCCAGCTCTATACGCCGCCGCCGTTTACCGCCTAACTCCAACGGGAGCGACACGCCGACGCTGGTTTCGCTTTCGCCTGCCGAGCCTGTGAGCCGTCCTGTGGTCTGCTCGAAATCAACTGTTGGATTGGGTCTGAGCCCAGCCTGGCGCAGGCGTGCGCGTGCGCGCTCAATCTCAAGGCGCGCGGCTGCAAGCTCGCCGTTGGCTTCAAGCGCGCGGCGCGCGATGTCCTGAGATGTAGAACCTTGTTGAGGGTCGAAGTAGAGGGCAACGGATGAAGGCGCGATGCGCTTTTCCACCGGATTGCTCTCAATAGCTTTAGTGGATGTCAGAACCGGAACTTTGACAATTACATCGCGCGCGACAATGCCCGAAGCATCCGTGTTTTGACCGTATGCCGGAGGAATGCCGCCGAGTAGAATTAAGACAGATAAAACAAGCGCGTATGATCGCCGGGTCGCGCGCTGCGAGAAAATCATCGCCACAGCCTTTCTAGTAAAAGCGTATAAACGAGTTCACGGGCGACGGCCTGATTGAATCCTTTACGCGGCTACACTCTTAAAGTAAGCGCACGTTAAAGACACGAATCCGCGCCGAATATCCCTGAACAAACTTTCAGCTATATAAAAAGGATTAAGCGAAACGTGGAGGGTGGTATGTGTTTGGGAGCGGAGGCGAAGGGAGAGAGTTTATTTCAGAGCCGATAGATAACTGGCCCGGCCCATCACTGATAACGCCAGTGAAGCCGAAGCCCGGCAGCACATGCGCGCAGCAGCAGAAGCAATCCTCTTCGTGCGGCTCTTGGTCTTGCGGGTGCTCAGGTCGGGAGTTGTCTGAAGTACGGATAGAGGCGATAAGCGCATTGTCGGCTGTGCTATCGGGCGCGGCAGAGACTATGGTCTGGAGCGGTAGCCCGCCGATCTCCTCGCCGCCACAGAAATACTGCGGCAGGAGAATATCCCCGCCAGTGTGTAAGAGGAAAAGAATAGCCACCGCGCGAATCACTCGCCCGTGCCTCTTCCTAATCGAATTGAGACTAAAATCTGCTCTCATCAAGCGCATCCTACTCCGCGTGGTTTGTAACACAGGCAAGAGTGAGCGTCAATTCACAACAGACTCAGCCTTGTTGTAGAGCGGCGCTCTGCAAGACGATTGTCCGATCTGTCGGCAACGCACATTACACTAAAATATAAATGTGAAGGTTCAAATGAAACAGCCATAGAGGATATTATATCTGCCGTGCGGGAAAATCCTAGAGGCAGAGATATTATCTATACAGTAGGGCTTTTCTCTGAAGAGGGTGCATACCAAAATAATAGAAATGTTTTTGAGCAGTTTATTGATTCTTGGAGAACCGTTAGGCTACCTGAATGATTCAGGGCCGTAAGTGGAGTCATTAACTATGAAATCATTTAGGAAGCTCTCTCTAGGTGCCGTATTGCTTCTTGTTATGAATATAGCTCATGCATACGCTCAGGAAAGGGAGACCCTACAAGAAGAAAGTATCCCTGTCGTCAAGAGCAAAACTTACGAGCAAGTCCTTGATTTATTATTTCCGCGTGACAAACTTGAAGAGGCTAAAATTCGCTATGCCTTTGTGCTTAGATATGAACCAAGCTTCGACGCTGAGTCACAAATTATGATTATTTACAGAGCGGACAATGTTGAGGCAATTGAGTATAAATCAGCAGATGGAAACATCAACACTAAACTCAACGAGATTTTCCGCAGGACGGGGACAGAGAACGCAGTAGAAATGGCGAAGCAGATTCGCATTACGAAAAGGGTCATTAATATAAACTCGGCTGCGATCCGAAGGCTGCGCGATAGCTTTTTTAAAAGGCTATGCCAGTCGTTGGAGGGTGAGATAAAGTTTTTCGATAGAACGAGAGATGTAATTAACATCACAGCGGATGGTACTAAATATCGCTTGTGGTACATGGGTTTAGGAACTATTTTTTACGAGTTTTTTGGAACAGGTGCTGATAGACCAACTTCGACTGATGAATCCCCATTAATGGAATGGATGAAAGATGTCCGGCGTAAGATTACAAAACTTCCATCGAAATAGCTGTCAAGAGTATAGTATCTGCGCCCTACTCGTCTCTGCTCTTGTCAATCACCCCGAAACGAAATTCCCTTAAGAACAGGGTGCAATTTTTATTTCCGCCAAGAGCTATTAGACAAGAGCACGAATAATATCCTAAACGGGTTATAACTGCTACGTCTCGTTCGACAGTTATTGGACAGAATGATTTTTGTCTAATTTAACTCTCCACTATCTACCTATTCCTTAAGTTTAATATCTTCTACCAGCAACAAATTTCAACTGTAATACCCAATATGTAATTCAACAAAGACCCTTTTTGTTAAATTATCAGAGACTTAATTATCAACATCCCGTTCCTCAGTATCGGAACAAAACTACCAAGATAGGGGTACTTAATTCACTTTATTGAAATTTGGCACACAACTGGCACACAAAATAGATAGGGCATCCGTCGTGGATGCCCTAAGTCATTGATTCTAATGGAGCCGGTGGAGGGATTTGAACCCCCGACCCGCAGTTTACAAAACTGCCGCTCTACCCCTGAGCTACACCGGCTTTGGATGAAAGTTTCCTCACGGAGAATTGCCGCTCCGCAAGAGGTTTTGGATACTATCAATAGAGTTGCCTCAAACGCAAGTTGCAGAGAATACTTGGCATTTTCCCTTCCTGTGTGTTTAACATGGTAAAAAATTTATGTTGACGCGGTTGTCTCCGGCGAAGTAGGATTGAAGTTGCCCATTGGGGAGTTTCTGCCGTTTTGTAAGCGGCGGCTGGCCCAAACTTTCATTCTCACGCGGATTGTCGCCGGATTTAAGGGCGGCCTACAAGGAATCAGACCACCAAACATCTATGCCGTTCCCTGAACGCCAAAGGAGATTTCTCGTGCGGATCAACCATCTTTTTTATCGCAGCTTTGCCGCCACAGTGTTGCTGCTCGTCTGCGGCCTAACCTATTCGGCGGGCGCGCAAACCAGTCCCGGCCAGATGTCGCGGCCTCAGCCCACGCCTACGCCGACAGTCGTGATGCCTGTGAAGAAAGGCCCGCAGCCTGTGACGGGTAAAGCCAACTTGTACTGCGCAGGGTTTATACAGTATGCGCCTGCCCCGAACAACTTGCAGATTGTCGGTGGCGAAGAGGAGCAGGAACAGCGCATCTACGGCTTTGGCGACTATGTCTATATCAATGCCGGAGCGCAGCAAGGCGTGCGCGAAGGGCAGGAATATATTGTGATTCGCCCGCGCGGTCAGTTCAAGAGCAGGCATTCAAAGAAGAAGGGCTGGCTTGGCGTTTATACGCAGGAGATTGGCGGACTGCGCGTCGTGAAAGTGAAAGATCAAGTCTCAGTCGCGCAGGTCACTTCGTCATGCGACGATCTTCTTTTGGGCGACCTTTTGCGTGCAGCGCCGCAGAGAGTTGCGCCCTTTCAGCGCGAAGAAGTCACACTGGATCGCTTCTCCGAACCGACGGGCAAACAGAAAGGACGCATCATCCTTGCGCGCGACCTGCGCGAGATGGTTAGCAGAGATCAAGTGGTCTTCATAGACCTCGGCTCGGAAGACAATGTGCGGCCCGGAGATTTTCTGACAATCTATCGCCCGTTGGGCAGAGGCAACATCACGCGCTTTCGTGATGAAGAGGTCACGCCGACGGCCAATAGCGGTTTCGGGAGCGACATCTTCAAAGGCGGCAAGTTTTCCAACAAGGCCCAGCGCGTCAAGGATGCAAACACAACAGGCATCTTTGGTCCAATGGTCACGACGCCGGAGATTAAAGACAACCGACCGCGCATGCCGCGCAAAGTGGTCGGCGAGATGGTCATCCTCAGCGTGCAGCAGCGCACGGCAACCGCAATCATCACACGTGTCGCACAGGAAGTTCACACAGGCGATTACGTAGAGATACAGTAATCAAAGAAACTCAATCAAAAGATGGGCCGCAAGGGTTAACTCTTGCGGCTCATCTCCACATCACGCCAGCCTGAATAGCTCCGCTCACATCCCCCTTTAAGGAGTTTCCCGACTTATGAAAAGCATCAGATGCCCGCACTGCGGCCTGCTCAACTGGGCCACAGAAGAAGCCTGCAAACGTTGCCGCCTCTCCCTGCATGGCAGCGAGCCTGCGGCAGACAACCAGCCGCAAGAGAGCCCGCCATACGAGCAGCAATACGAAAATCAGCAGTATCAAAACCAGCAATACGAGACGCCACAGTACGAGCAGCAGCCATACGAGCAACAGCCTTACGAAAATCAGCATGGCTCTCATGGAGAGCAGGCGCACGGATGGCAATACAACACTGCCGGTTATCAGGGCGGGCCGTCGTCCTATGCGTATCCGGGTTATGCAGAGGCGCAGAAGAAGACAGGGCTTGCCGTCGCTTCGATGGTCGTCGGCATCATCAGTTTCATGGCTTGCGGGCTGCTTGGCTTAGGAACGATTACAGGACTCACGCTCGGCATCGTCGCGCTTGTCAAAGCTAAAAAGCAGCCGATGGAATACGGCGGTCAGGGCTTTGCCATCGCGGGCATAGTGCTTTCTGTTTTCTCTTTTCTGTACATCGGCATCATCGCGGCGATTGCGATTCCGAATCTGCTGGCTTCGCGCCGCGCTGCGAATGAAGCGGCTGCTATCAGGAACTTGCGCACGCTCTCCTCAGCCGAAGAGGTTTATCAATCCACTAGCGGCGCGGGGCATTACGGCACGATGCAGGAGTTGCTCACGGCAGGACTGATTGATGCTTCGCTCGCGCGCGGTGTGAAGTACAACTATCGCTTTGAAATCAAAACAGACGGCACGACCTTTGAAGTGCTGGCGACGCCGACGAAGGACAGCGACACTGGCAGTCGCTCTTTCTATCTCTCTTCCGAAGAGCAATTCATACGCGGCGCAAAGAAAGGCGGGATGGCCGCGACAGCCTACGACCCGCCGCTCAATCAGGAGCGTCCCGCAAATCCTTACGAGAGACCATACAGCACAGAGGACACGCCGCCGCCGATGTACGCTCCCGCTTATCGCTAAAAAACCGAAGAGGTAAAAAATGCAAACAGCATCACTTTCAAAAAACAGCCGCACTGGCAGAGCCATGCTCTGCTTATTCATTCTCATCGCCTTGACCGGCGCATCTGCGCCGATGGCTGCTGCCAAAGCCGTGCTCGATTTTGACGGCGACGGCATGACGGATTATGTGGTGGTGCGGCGGCGCACCGAACTTCTCCCGACACCTACAATGGAGTGGTATGTCTTGCTCAGTTCGGGCGGCTTTATGGCGCAGCAGTTCGGCGTCGCTTCCACCCTCGTAGATCGCGTCATGCCGGAAGACTATGATGGTGATGGGAAGTGCGATATTGCAGTCTATCGCCTCGGCGCCAATCCTCTGATTTTGTATTATTTGGCGAGCGAGAGCAATACAGTGCAAGCCAAACAGCTTGATGGATTTAAACACGCAGACATGACGCAGGACTATGACGGCGACGGCAAGGCTGACCCTGCGCAAGCGAGATTAGACAGCAACGGTTTTTATTTGGTCTGGCGGATTCTGGAGAGCCGGACGGGGCAGATACGCTCCGTGGAGTTCGGCAAAAACCAGGATGTTCCACTGCGCGGCGATTATGACGGCGACGGCAAAGCTGACCTTGCTATTTATCGCAAACACTTAGGCTGGCCTTATCCGAACACTTTCTTCTACCTCAGAAGCTCCGATGGCGTGGTTCAGTCAGAAGTCTTCGGCAACTATGAGACGGACGATATTATTTCTGGAGATTTTGATGGCGACAGGAAAACCGATGTCGCAATCTGGCGTCGCCGCTTTCCTGCTGCGGACGTGGGATTCTGGTACTGGCGAGAAAGCTCGACGGGCGTGGATCGCGCGCTGCACTTTGGCACCGCGGGCCAGGACAGCCCCATTCCCGGAGATTACGACGGCGACGGTAAAACAGATCACGCCGTGAGCCGCCGTGACCAGACCCCGGACCCGACTATCGGGAGAACTATTTTTTATGTTAATTACAGCACGGGAGGGATGGCGGCAGTGCATTGGGGCAATCAATTTGATAACACTATGACAAGCTTATTTGCTCCCTGATGCTCAAAGCCGAACTCGCGGCTAAAACTCTCTTGCTTGAATTAACCTAGAGATGCTTTATTGCTTGGCTGCGGGACAGGCGATTTGGAATCCAACTTGACCGCACGTGCGGCCTCGCGCTGTTCGACTACGGATCTATAGAAGGCGCGAAAATATCCGTACATAGAGAAGCAAGCCGAGAGCACTACGACCCAGAGCATCGCGCGCCCTAAGGTGTAGAGCAGTACGCGCCAATCATTCATTGTCGTGTCGCCTGCTCCGAATAGATGATTGAGCGCGTCGCGCAACTCCGGGACAGTCCAGAATTGTATGGCCGGGAAAGGCTGGCCGAAGTTTGTCACGGGCGGCTGCCCCGATGCGCTCGACACAATCAGCAGCGCGACCGTCACCACCTGCGTCAGCATCTTAAACTTGCCCATCTTAGAGGCCGAGATAACCACGCCGTCCGCCGCAGCAATCGAGCGCAAGCCTGAGACAGCAAACTCTCTCCCGACAATAATCACCACAGCCCACGCCGGAGCCAGACGATTCTCGACCAGCGAGATAAGCGCGGCTGAGATAAGCAGCTTGTCTGCAATAGGGTCTAAGAGTTTGCCGAGGCGCGAGACCTGATCGCGGCTGCGCGCGATGCGTCCGTCCAGATAATCCGTCAGCGCGGCGGCCAGAAAAATCATGACTCCGAGAATGTGACGCGGGACACCGAATTTTTCGGAAAAAGGCGTCAGCAGAACCACGACGAGAAGCGGCACGATAAAGATGCGCGACAGCGTTAATGTATTTGGAAGATTCACTTCCCTCTTACACTCCTCTTACTTTCGAGCCGCCAGTTTGAGCAAAGATTTTTATGCTGCACGAAAGTGTAGAACCCGCCCGCGAAGAGTGTCAAGATAAGGCGTTGTCAGGTTCAAAAGAGGGAAAAGAAAAACAAGTTTCCCGCTGGTGGCGCAAAGACGCAAAGAAGGCGCGAAGGAGTTGAGTAACTATTTATCTTGCGTGCTTTCTTTGCGCCTTTGCGCCACCAGCGGGAACTTCTTTCGTATATATCAAAACTGCTAAGTGCCTGTTCCCTGTATTGATTCATTTTTGGTGACAAGACGATTGAGCGTGTCCGGCACGAGACGCTCTGCGAATCCGGCGATGAAAGACCAGACGACTAACAAAGCATAGCTGACTCCGCTATCTGGATGAGTTCCCTGCAAGAATCCTTTGAAAGAGATGTCCGACGAGGCTGACGTTTGCTGCGATGGTGTTGGCGACGGTGTTGCCGATGGCGTTGGTGATGCAGCCGCGACAGCCTGCGCGGGTGATGGCGATGGCGATATGCTCTGATTGGAATTTGAATTATTGCTGTTGATTGCAGCCTGATTCGCTATAGTCTCAGAGCTAACATTTGCATTGCTGTTTGTCTGCGCTCCTTCATTACTCTTTCTTGACTCAGCAGTCGGGAGAGGTTTGAAGGTCGTCGTTATCACTGGAAAAATTGTTCCCTTGAGAATGCCTGCCGAGAAGAGGATAAAGAGCAAGGTCGCAAAAATTCCTCCATACAAAGGCGAGAGCGAGATGCCTTTCCAGCCATGCGACAACGCAGCCAGGTTGTAGAGCGCATCGCCCTCGCCCGGCGCGCTCTGAATGCGTTGCAGCATGCTGACGCAACCGCCTATCACTCCCGCAAAGATGACGACCACCACCACAGAGCCGTAGTTCAGCTCGATGTTGTACTTATGCGAAATCTGACTGATGAGATACTCGAAGGCGGTTAAGATGACTGTGATGCCGATGATGATGAAGGTCGTATTTCGCGCGCGTCGTGTGAGTTCGTCGCGGAAGCCTTCGCGGTATGGCAGGAAGGCGTAGTGCAGATAAAACTGCTTCAATAAATATCTGGTGTCGGCGCGCAGAGTTTCGACCGTGACGACAGGCGCGTCCGGCGAATCATCCTGAGCATGGCTGTCAACCGCCGTCAGGTCTGGCGGCTTGGAAGCGATATAAGCGTCGTAATCTTTCGGGCCAGCGATGCTCCTGTACTTGGCGCGCATGTCATAAGCTTTCCGCACAAGGTCTTTGGCGGGCATCATTGCCAGCAGCGCGAGGTCAAATTCGTAAACGTCATTCCAACTCAGATCGCCTTGCAGTCTCTTCTGCCGTATCTCCTCTAACCTCGGAGCCAACGCCGCCAGATTTTTCTTTACCTCTTCATCCACATGCTCCGCAGCCATCGCGCGATATTCGCTATACAAACCGTCGAAAAAGATGTTCGCGTACTCAGGCACTTTCCATCGCCCGACCTTTTTGAAGAAGGCTTCATGTTCCTGGCTCGACTCGGATGAAATGTCTTGCCTCGTTTCCTGCTTCGTACCTGCCAGTGGTGTTTCGTTAATTTCTTCGCTCATGTGGCCTCCGTTGGTCTCGAATGCGAAACGGCTTATCTTCAGAGAGAAATAATTGCCTGCCGGAAAATCTGTCTGACTTGCCTTAGAGCTTGATGACTTTAGAAGAGGTATCGTTTACGGCAGAAAGCTGTCAATGATGAGATGCCAAAATTGAGTTCTCTTAAAATCTATGCGGATAACGGAAATAGCTGCCGGTTCGGGGTTTAGCTGTGAGCGCGTTGCTTCATTTCGGGACACGCGGATTATACACGCGGGTTAACTGAAAGCAAGATTAATTTCCGCTCAACTTGCCGGACGTTCGCCGCTCGGCTACAATCATAGGTTCCGCATCTCCCGAAATTCTTCTCTATCGCGGACGTGGAATATTTTCAAGCTCATGGCAATCGATCGCATTACAGTGCGCGGAGCGCGCCAGCATAATCTCAAGAACATCAACGTAGAGATTCCGCGCGACCGCCTGACGGTCATCACAGGGCTCTCAGGCTCCGGCAAATCCTCTCTCGCTTTTGACACGATTTACGCCGAAGGGCAGCGTCGTTATGTCGAATCGCTCTCGGCCTATGCGCGCCAGTTTCTGGACCAACTGGAAAAGCCGGATGTGGATTCGGTTGACGGCCTCTCGCCTGCCATCTCTATCGAACAGAAAACAGTCTCGCGCAGCCCGCGCTCAACCGTCGGCACAGTGACAGAGGTTTACGATTACCTGCGCCTGCTCTTCTCTTCCATAGGCCAGCCGCACTGTCAAATCTGCGGCGCGCAGATTACGCGGCAGAGCGTCGAGCAGATTGTCTCAGGGGTTCTCTCTCTGCCGGAAGGCGAGCGCGTGATGATTCTTGCGCCGATTGTGCGCGGTCGAAAAGGAGAGTTTAAGAAGGAGCTTGAGAAGCTTGCCAAAGACGGATTTTTGCGCGCGCGTGTGGATAAAGAGCTTCTGTCTCTCAATGAAGAGATACGCCTTGACAAGCGGCGCAATCACACTATCGAAGCCGTCGTTGACAGGCTCTTAATCAAGCCGGGCATCAATGAAAGACTTTCGGAATCCGTTCGCACAGCTTTGAAGCTGACAGGCGGCGCGGTGCTCGTGGCCGTCGTGGACGGCGAAGAGAAGCTCTATTCAGAGCGCATGGCCTGCGTCAACTGCGGCATCAACGTGCCGCCGCTTGAGCCGCGCTCGTTCTCTTTCAACTCCGCTTACGGCGCATGCAAACGATGTCACGGTCTCGGCACTGTGCTCGAAGTTGACCCCGCGAAAATAATTCCTGATGCGACTGAGCCCGCAGACAAAATCTCTTTCATGGGCGCGGACGACAAGCAAGGCACTCTTTACTTGAAGAACGCGCTCGTCGCAGTCGTCAAGCATTTCAACATTGAGACCAGCATTCCTTTCATAGAGTTGCCGAAAGAAGTGCGCGATGCATTTTTCTTTGGCCTCGATGCGCCGCTCACTTTTCGTCAAGGGCTTTACACTTACCAGAGCGATTGGAAGGGAGCAGTCCGCCACTTGCGCGAGCGCATGAATGATGCGCCATCGGAAAAAGTTCGTCTCGCTCTGGAAGAGATGGTGTCGCCAATCACCTGCCCGGATTGTCATGGCCGTCGCCTGCAACCGGAATCACTCGCCGTCAAGCTCGGCGGGCGCGGCATAGCCGATTACACTTCTATGCCGATTGAAGATGCGATTGCAGCCTTTGATAAAGTCAAACTCAATGACAGGGAAGAGCAGATTGCGGGTCTTGTCCTGCGTGAGATAAAGAACCGTCTGCGCTTTCTGGAAACTGTCGGGCTTGGATATATCACGCTTGACCGCACTTCCTCCACGCTCTCCGGCGGCGAGGGCCAGCGCATACGCCTCGCCACACAGATTGGCTCGCAACTGCGCGGCGTGCTCTACGTTTTGGACGAGCCTTCCATCGGTCTGCACCCGCGCGACAATCAAAAACTTTTGGGAACGCTCTGCGCGCTGCGCGATTTGGGAAACACTGTGCTCGTCGTAGAACATGATGAAGAGACTATCAATCGCGCGGATTATGTCGTTGACCTTGGGCCGGGCGCGGGCGCGCATGGCGGCGAAGTCGTAGCGACAGGCACGCCCGAAGAAGTTTCATGTAATCCTGAATCCGTGACAGGTCTTTATGTTTGCGGCAAGTTGAAGATTGCTGTGCCTGAACAAAGGCGCACGCCGAATGGCAAAGCTATTACTGTGCGCGGCGCGCAGGCAAACAATCTCAAAGACATAGATGTCACATTTCCTCTGGGCCTGCTGACGGTTGTGACCGGCGTTTCTGGTTCTGGAAAATCAACTTTGGTTGACGACATACTCTATCGCGCGCTGGCCCAACATCTCTACGGCTCTCTGACAGAGCCCGGCGAGTTCCGCGAGATAGAAGGTTTGACGCACATAGACAAAGTAATTGAGATTGACCAGTCGCCCATCGGACGCACGCCGCGCTCGAATCCTGCGACTTACACAGGACTCTTTACGCCGATACGCGAGTTGTATGCGATGCTGCCGGAATCCAGAGAGCGCGGATACAAGCCCGGTCGCTTCTCGTTCAACGTCAAGGGCGGACGCTGCGAAGCCTGCGAGGGCGATGGCATGAAGCGCATTGAGATGAATTTTTTGCCGGATGTTTATGTCCTCTGCGATGTCTGTCGCGGCGCGCGTTACAACCGCGAAACGCTGTCCGTGAAATACAAAGGCAAATCAATCGCAGAGCTTCTTGATACGACAGTCGAAGAGGCTCTGCCGCTCCTTGAAAATATTCCGCAGATAAAGCAGAAGCTGCAAACGCTCCTTGATGTCGGTCTCGGCTATATCAAGCTGGGCCAATCCGCGACCACGCTTTCGGGCGGCGAAGCGCAGCGCATCAAGCTCTCTAAAGAATTATCCAAACGCGCGACGGGCCGAACGATTTATATTCTTGACGAGCCGACAACGGGCTTGCACTTCGCAGATGTGCATAAACTCCTTGATGTGCTGCAACGTTTGGTTTCGCTTGGCAACACTGTCATCATCATTGAACATAATTTGGATGTCATCAAATCTGCGGACTACATCATAGACCTCGGCCCGGAAGGCGGCTCGCACGGCGGACGCCTCGTCGCCGCAGGCACGCCCGAAGAGGTCGCGCGCACACGCAAGTCGCACACGGGCCACGCGCTCAAGCCGCTCCTCAATGGTCACGTCTCAACGCAGAACGGAAGAAAGAAAAGTGGCACAAAGAAAGTCGCCTAAATTTTAAGGAGGATGCCTCGTGAAGCTTTACCGACGCGCTTTCGTTTTCTTTATCCTGCTCTCTTCAATCTCTCTGGTCATCTTCGCTTCTACGGTGACACAGGGCCAGAAGGACAAGTCTCCATATGCTTCCGCGCAGGTCATCAGTGAGCCGCAGCTTTTCGCAGAAGGCATCATTAACATAGACGGCGAAGAGTATGGCCCAACGTTTATGCCGGACGGCAAGACTATTTTCTTTGCCAGAAGATTGGACAAGCGCAAGATGGAGCACATCTTTGTCTCGCGCTTTGAGAACGGCAAGTGGAGCACGGCTGAGGTCGCTTCCTTCTCCGGTCAGTATTTCGACAAAGAGCCTTTCGTCTCGCCCGACGGCAAGAAAATTTTCTTTGCTTCCAGAAGACCTGTTGATGCTGCTTCGGAGAAGAAGGATTTTAATATCTGGATGGTAGAGAAAACTAAAGACGGTTGGAGCGCGCCGCAGAATCCTGGGCCAATGGTCAACTCCGACGGCTATGATAATTATCCTGCCGTCGCAAAAAACGGGACAATCTATTTTGGCTCAGTCCGCGCGGGCGGCTTAGGCGAAGGCGACCTCTATCGCTCGCGGCTGGTCAAAGGCAAATATACTGCTGCGGAAAATCTGGGCAATGTCATCAATACTGCCGAGAACGAAGCAGACCCTTACATCGCCCCGGACGAAAGTTTTATCATCTATTCGGCTGAGCGCGCGAAGGGGGCCGGCGAGGGCGACCTCTTTATCAGTTTTAACAAAGACGGAAAGTGGAGCGCGCCGCAGAGTCTTGGCCCAAAGATTAATACGAGCGATTATGAATACACTCCGCTTGTCTCGCCAGATAAAAAATATTTCTTCTTCAGTCGCGGCTGGGGCAAAATTTATCAGATAGACATGAGCGCGTTGAATCTTAAACCGTAAAGGAGCGATAAGAGCCAAGCTGTGTCCATCTACGATGATTTAAAGCCGCTGAGCTTGCAGGAGGTGAAGACCTATCCGCTCGCCTCGCGTCCGAGCAAGGTGACGGTCACGGATTTCGCGCGGCCTGTCAGCGAAAATTCTTCGCTCCGCGATTTTTTGAAAAAGCTGCCCGACATTCTCGCCGTACGCTCGCTGCGCGAAGTGGCCGCGCAGGTTCGACGCGCAAAGAAATTACAGAAGCCAATCATCTGGGGCATCGGCGGCCATGTCGTCAAGACCGGACTCGCGCCAGTTATCATTGATCTCATGCACAAGGGATTCGTGACGGCTGTGGCCGCGAACGGCTCTGTGCTGGTGCATGATGCAGAGATTGCTATGGCCGGTTCGACTTCGGAAGATGTGGACGCAACGCTTGGCGCGGGCGCGTTCGGCGCGGCGGAAGAGACCGGAAAACTTTTGAATGACGCGGCATGGCTGGGCCAGAGATACGAGATTGGTTTGGGCGAAGCGATGGGCCGCGCGCTCCTTGCGCTCGACCCGTCGCACAAAAATTATTCGCTGCTCTGCTCTGCCTATAACTTAAAACTTCCCTTCACTGCGCATGTCGCCATCGGCGCGGACATAGCACATTTTCATCCGAGCGCGGACGGCGCGGCTCTGGGCCAGACGACGCACACGGACTTTCGCCTGCTCGCAGAACTCGTGCGGCGCATGAACGGCGGCGGCGTCTATCTGAACATAGGCTCGGCAGTCATGTTGCCGGAAATATTTTTGAAGGCCGTCACGCTTGTGCGAAACTTAGGTTACACGCTCGAAGATTTGACGACCGCTAACTTTGACTTCATACAATCCTATCGCCCGCTCACAAATGTCGTCCGCCGTCCCGTCGCAGAAGGCGCGGGGCGCGGCTATTCCATCACTGGACATCACGAGTTGATGATTCCACTCCTCGCCGCAGAAATTCTCTGCGCAGAGAGCTCTGCTTAAAATCCTTCAATTCCGCTAATCAGCTTGACAAGAAAGTTGTATTGAATTAGCTTTACTCTGATTCTGAAAACGGATTTCAATTTCAGCCGCACTAGTAAGTAAATTATTTTCTCTTTAGAAAGCCCGAAAAATGAACAAGAAGAAAAAGCAGCACAGGTCAAGGCGACGCGGCCCTAAGCAATGGATTGTGGCTGTCAGCACGATGGGCATCCTTGTGGCATTCACGGTAGGCAATAGCCGCGCTGTGTCGCTCGGATATGCGCGCAGGTCTGTTGAGACTACTCATTCGCAGTCGCAGGAGCAATCTCAGGTTCACCGCTTCAACATTCCGCCCGGCCCTTTGGAGACTGTGCTGAATGCTTTCGAGAGCGTCACAGGTTTGAGCGTGCGTCTGGTTGACGACAAGATGCGCGGCATCTCTTCGCAGGGCGTGACGGGAGCTTACACTGCGGAAGAAGCGCTTACACAACTGCTCAAAGGCACGGGCATCAGCTATCGCTTCACTACTCCTCAGACCGTGACGCTGGAAGTGAGCGGCCTCGCGGAATCCGTTGAGGTGGAAGATGGCGCGACGCTCGTGTCGTCTCCGAAATACACAGAGCCTTTGCGCGACATCCCGCAGACAATCACTGTCATCCCCAAAGAGATTATAGAGAAGCAGAGCGCAACGACTTTGCGTGATGTGTTGAGCAATGTTCCGGGTCTCACGATGACTGCTGGCGAAGGCGGCGCGCCCGCAGGCGATAATCTGACCTTGCGCGGATTCAGTGCGCGCAACGACATCTTTGTTGATGGCGTGCGCGACCTTGGGCCACAATCGCGCGATCCTTTCAATCTCGAACAAGTGGAAATCGTCAAAGGGCCGGGCTCTGCTTATGTCGGGCGCGGCTCGACGGGCGGCACGATAAACCTCGTGAGTAAAACTCCGTCGCTTGCTCCCACATATGGCCTGACGCTTAATTTTGGCAGCGACAGAACGAAGCGTGCGACAGCAGACCTGAATATCCCCTTAAAGAAAATCGGATTAGGAGAGCACACTGCTTTCCGTCTGAATTTCGTCGGGCATGTTTCGAGAGTGGCAGGGCGCGAGACAGTGGAGAATGAGCGTTGGGGCGTCGCTCCGTCATTGGCCTTCGGTCTCGGCACGCGGACGCGCTTGGTCTTCAGTTATTTCAAATTGAAGCAGAACAATACTTCTGATTACGGCATCCCCTGGGTTCCTGTGACCAACAACGCGCTGGTTGAATTTCGTGACCGTCCAGCACCTGTTCCGCGCGACACTTTCTACGGATTGAAGACACGCGACTTTGAAAAATTAGATTCCGATTTATTCACTGTTAGATTCGAGCGTGACCTTGATGAAAAGATGACGCTTAGAAATCAATTTCGCTTCGGGCGTTCGACACGCGACTCGATAGCGACGCCGCCGCGCTTTGCCAGCAACAACTCGACAGCCATCAACCGCGAGCTGCGTTCATGGATTACAGAAGATACTGTCTGGGACAACCAGACAGACCTGCGCGCAGGCTTTAAGACGGGCAGCATAGAGCACACGCTTGTCGGCGGCCTTGCTCTCACCAGAGAGCACAACCTGCGCACGACGCGCACAGCCGGAAATATGCTGACGACGCTTTTCAATCCAAACCCGAATGATATTTTCACGGGCGCGATTGTCTTGAATCCTATCGTCGGAGACATCACCGGAAATTCTGCCGCGCTTTACCTGTTCGACACTGCGAAGCTCAGCGAGAAATGGGAATTGAATGGCGGCTTGCGCTGGGACTATTTCGATGTGGATGGCATCGCCACGCAGACAGGCGCGATTGTGAGAAAGATTGATAGGCTGTTTAGCTATCGCGCGGGCTTGGTCTTTAAGCCGATGCCGATTGGCAGTATTTATGCTGCGTATGGAACCTCGCTCAATCCGTCGCTCGAAGGTTTGTCTTACGGGACGGCCAACACGGCGATTGATCCTGAGAAGACTTATAACTTCGAGGTCGGCAGCAAGTGGGATTTGTTCCGCGAGCGGTTGTCGCTCACAGGCGCAGTCTTTCATATCAGAAAGACTAATGCGCGCACGCCGGGCCTCTTGCCGGGCGACCCGCCGCAAGTGCTACAGGGCGAGCAGCGCGTGGCCGGAGTTGAGTTCGGAGCATCTGGCCGCCTGACACGCGACTGGACAATCTTCGGCGGTTACACTTTTCTCGACAGCAAGATTACAAACTCAAACACAGCGGCAGAGGTCGGCAAAGAGATACTCAACACGCCGCGAAACTCTTTGAGCATCTGGACGACCTATCGTGTCTGGAAATTAGATTTAGGAGGCAGCACGCGTTTTGTGGGCCAGCGTTTCGGCAACAATACGAACACGCGTTTTGTCGAAGGCTACTGGGTCGTTGATGCGATGGCCTCGTATCCTTTGAATGACAATATCTCTCTACGGCTCAATCTATATAACATCACAGACAAGTTCTATTTCGACCGCCTGGGCGGCGGGCATCTCATCCCTGGGCCAGCGCGTTCAGTGATGCTGAGCACCAGTTTCAGATTTTAATTCAAGAGGACTTGAAGACTGATGCTGTTGCAGATTCCAGATGTCTTGACTGCCGCGGAGATAGCGCAGTGCAGGCGCGCGCTTGAGGCTGCGGACTGGGTTGATGGACGTGTGACTGCGGGTCATCAGTCTGCGCGTGCGAAAGACAACATGCAGTTGCCGGAAGATTCTGCGGCGGCGCAAGAGTTGGGCGCGCTGATTGTCGCTGCGCTTGAACGCAATGCGCTCTTCATGTCTGCTGCGTTGCCGTCGAAAGTCTTTCCGCCTTTATTCAATCGTTATCAGGGCGGGCAATCATTCGGCAATCATGTGGACAATGCCATACGACAGGTGACAGGCACGCCTTATCGCATTCGCACAGACCTTTCGGCGACGCTCTTTTTTAACTCGCCGGAAGAGTATGAAGGAGGCGAGCTTCTTGTCGAAGACACATACGGCGTCCATCAGGTTAAGCTGCCCGCGGGCCATCTGATTCTTTATCCTTCGACCAGTTTGCATCGCGTCTCTGCTGTGACACGCGGAGCGCGGCTCGCATCCTTCTTCTGGGTTCAGAGCATGGTGCGCGATGACGGCCAGCGCACATTGCTGTTTGATTTAGACATGGCTATCCAGCGCATCGCGCAGGACGCGCCGGAGCATCCATCGGCAGTGCAACTGACTGCGGTCTATCACAACCTGCTGCGACGCTGGGCAGATGTTTGAGCAAGGGAGTTTTTTGGGATGAAGCGATTTCGCAAAATTATTTTCTGGTGTCACCTGACGGCTGGAGTGTGCGCAGGGCTTATCATTCTGTTGATGTCTGTGACGGGCGTGCTGCTCGCCTTTGAGCCGCAGATAGTTCGCTTTGCAGAGCGGGATATGCGAAGAGTGCAGCCGCCGGAAGAAAATGCTGTCAGGCTTGGCCCACAGGTTTTACTGGCAAAAGCTCTTGAGGCGAAACCGAATGCCAAACCGACGGGCCTCACGCTTCAGGCAGACAAAACGGCGAGCGCATCTCTCGCACTTGGGCGCGAGGGAGCGCTTTACTTGAATCCTTATACGGGGGCAGTTTTAGGCGACGGCGCGAAAGGCGTGAGAAGTTTTTTCCGTGTCGTAACGGACTGGCATCGCTGGCTCGGCATGCAGGACGAGAGCCGCGCCATTGGCCGCGCAGTTACAGGAGCATGCAACGCAGCCTTTCTCTTGCTCGCACTGACGGGCATTTATATCTGGTGGCCCAGGCAGTTAAGCTGGCGGTTCCTGAAACCAATAATATTTTTTAAGCGGCGACACAACACCACGCGCGCGCGCGATTTCAACTGGCACAACACCATAGGCTTCTGGTCATCTTCGATTCTGATTCTGCTGACCATCACGGGCCTCGTTATCTCTTACCAGTGGGCCAACAATCTCTTGTACCGCTTGACAGGCAACCAGCCGCCGGCGCAGCAGCAAGCCGCGCCAGCCGCCGCGCCAAACACACAGGCGCGCACAGAGCAGGAGCCACGCATAGAATTTCCGAAAGTGAATCTGGACCAGCTCTGGCTGCGCGCAGAGCAGCAGGTGGCGGGATGGAAATCCATCACGCTCCGGCTGCCTCTGCGTTCCGGCGCGCCCGTGACATTCTCTATAGATGAAGGCGCTTCATGGAATCCGATTGCGCGCTCGCAGTTGACTTTAGACCCGAAGACGGAGGCAGTGAAGTGGGAGCCCTATGCAGGTCTGAACGCAGGACGCAAACTGCGCTCCTGGGTGCGGGCGACGCACACTGGAGAAGCTGGCGGAATAGTGGGCCAAATTCTCGCGTGTCTGGCGTCGCTCGGCGGCGCGATGCTTGTGTGGACGGGCCTCGCGCTCGCGTGGCGGCGTTTCCGCGCATGGCTCGTGCGGCGAAGAATTAATGGCGCAGTCTCAACCGAGGTGCTTGATTATAAAGATGAAGCTCTCTCTTCTTGATTCATCCTCAAGAGTCTGGACTGCTGGCCGCATTACGCGCATCATCATGAGATGAGTTATAATTCGTGCCTTCTTAATCAAACAGCAATTCACTTTGATGCGAGTTGATTTTCGCGGCTAAGCGACAAAGGGGGATGGAAGGTTAATGGACAAAGAAAAACTGGAACACTTTCGCAGCATCCTGACGGAGGAGTTGAGACGGCGCACGGAGAACGTGCGCGACAATCAGGCAGATGCGCTTGATGCATCGGACGACGGCGTCAAGGATACAGCAGACATGTCCGTGCAGGATGTCAATCAAGAGACCGCGCTCCGTATGGGAGAGCGCGAATCGCAGATGGTCGCGGATATAGATCAGGCTTTATTGAGAATTGAAGAAGGCGCATACGGCATCTGCGCGCGCTGCGGCAAAGAGATTGACGAACGCCGTTTGGAAGCCATGCCCACCGCACGCTACGACGCCCAATGTCAGGCCGCTATCGAAGCCAGTCAGGGCTTAAACGAAATCTCGACGCTTTAAAAAGAAGTGATGAGTCATGTGTGATGAGAAGAAAGCTGTTTGGCTTTCTTCTCATCACACATGACTCATCACTTCTTTTCATGCCTTCGGATGCGACCTGTCGTAAACCTGCATCAATTTGCTTCGACTCGCGAATCTTTATTCGATGACATCTGGAATTTTCGGCTGAGCCTGTTCGTAATGCATCTGGCAGAGCCAGAGATAATTTCCTGTGTAGGTTGGGATGCGTTTCAGCCCCAGGCGTTCATGGCGCGGGTCTATGTCGCGTATCAGAGTGTGCAGCGCGAGCACGCCTGACCGCTCGGCCTCGCTCAGTTCTCCACGCTGCGCGAGCGAGTGGTCGGAAATCTTGACCTCCTTCATCAGCTTGCCGGTTCCCTCTTTAACCAAATCCAAGTGCTCCTTGAGGCCCTGTTGTTTAAGCTCCTCTGGCCCGAAAGCGACGCCTACAGCCGGAGCGACCATCGGCAGCAGCGTCTTTAAGACGCCCGCCACGAAATTCGCGTAAGGGGCAATGCGCTTGACCCATTCGCGCGAAGCTTCAAACTCATAAACGCCACGTTCATTTTCAAAAACTGGATGCTGGCAGCCTTCCGCCTCGCACCACAGTTGGAGACGATGACGCTCGGAGAATGGCCTGCGCCAGTTGCCGTCAGCAGGTTCGATGGTGAAGAGTCGCGGCCCCTCTTTCGATTCGGTGGCGATGGCCTGCATGATAACCATGACGTAGTTTGCGACACGGCTTTCCAGTTCTTTGACGATGAGCATCGTGTCCGCAAAGCCTGAGTCGAGTTTGTCTTCAATCCGTCCAAGCTGTTCGCGTGAATCCTCTTTCTCAAAACCGTAGAGCAGTTCTACAATGTCTTGCCGCTTGAAGCACATTTGACACCGAATAGTAACATCGCCTTCTTCGAGAAACTGGCGCAACGCTTCAATATAGAAATGACCTTCGCAAGCTTTACCATTTACTATTTCGGCACATGGCACGGCGAAACTGTAACGCCCCTCAAGGCCCGGCCAGTTGTCCGTAATCAACTTGTGCAGCGTGCTCCGCAGCACGTTCATAAAATACTCAGGCCACACGGCCTCTGCGTAAATGTGAAACTCGCGGTCGCGCAATTCAACCAGAGCTTCGCCGTGACTCTTATTGCGCAGGAACATGCCCTTTTGCCAGTGCAGCCTGTGCATTTGTCCGTCGCGCCCGCGCTGCTCGTGAGCGTAAGGGTGCGTCCGCACAATCATCCATGGCACTAATCCTGTGGGCGCTTCGTCCATGACGCAGACCATAGCGATGCGCCGCCGTTCCGGCGCAGGTTTCTCTTCGGGCAGCCACGGCAGCGCGGGGCGCACCTGCGGCACGTGCTGAGCGACCAGACTGGCCGTGCCGTCTTCCAGCCTGTACGACACATCAAACTTCTCCATCAGCCGCAGGAAGAATGGATAAAGCGTCGTGTCCTCGTAGCGCGGCTGGTTCTTGAAAGGATGCTCGGCCCAGACATCCTTCAAACGACTGTCGGGCAGAATGCCGTCCATCTCCTGCGTCTTGCGGTCTTCCAACACAAAGCCTATGGCCTTCGTCAACCATTCAGGCTTGAGGACAACTTCGTCCCTCAAACGCTCGTCGTCGCCGTAATAGAAGATATAGCCCAAGTCATGCATGAGGCTGGCGAGAGTTCGAGCGGCGATGTCGTCTAGGCCGTGATTGCGGCACACGTCTGCGAATCTACGGTAAGAGATGCGCGGCTCTTCGATAGCAAGCAACTCGTCTCGCGCCTCGCGCCAGTCGCGGTTGAACTCCATGCCCATCTGCGGCAGGTCTTGAGCGGCATCAGTAATAAGTTGTTTAAGCTCTGCGATGCCCACCTTCTCGCCCGTCGCAGGGTCGTCAACAAGACTGTCAACCTCGTGGAACGCGACAATCATCGAGCCGAAGTTGCGTATAAAAACTTCTTTGTCTATGCGCGCGATATGCCCGCCCGAACGGGAGTAGGTGGAGACGATGATGACGCGCGCATCTGGGCCAACGCGCAGGCGCAGCAACTTGAGCCAGTCTTCCACCTGACATTGCAGCACGCCCCGGCGCGGCTCCCACACCAGCAGATAGACCGAACGGCCACTAAAAAAGAATTGATGCGTCGCACGGTAAACTTCCTGCCCGCCGAAGTCCCAGGCGTTCAGTTGAATCTTTGTTCCCTCTTTCTTCCGGTGAGGTAAGTGCAAAGCCTGTATGTCTATGCTCACGCCATGCGTCGTCGGCTCATTCGCTTTCGGCTCGCGGCCCGTCAATGCATTAAGCAAAGTCGTCTTGCCGACATCTCCTTCCCCAACCAGAACCAGTTTCGCCTCATACAATTCCTCACGCCGCGCCGGTTCCGCCAAACTTCGCAGGTACGCACGTAATTCATCAATCCCCGCGTCGTAGGCGCTTTTCAAAGCAGGATTCAAGGGATTGTCGTCTAGTTTGAGCGTTCTAAGTTGTTCTAACTGTGCTAACGAAGTTGGTACTGAGGTCAATTTATTGCCTTGAAGATAAAGATATCGCAAATTAGGCAGTTGTCCAATGAATTCGGGCAGTTCCCTCAACCGATTTCTTTCGAGGCTAAGCCCCCACAACTTAGTAAGGTTGATAATGGCAGGCGGCACTTCCGTAAATTGATTATTAGGAAGATCAAGTATCTCCAAATTTTTTAAGTCGCCTATGGAGTCTGGCAGCGTTGTCAACCGAGTGTAACTGATATGAAGGTACTTCAACTCGGTCAGTTGAGTAATCTCATCAGGTAATTCCGAAAGAGGCTTATTACGCAGGTCAAGTTCTACGGTTTCCGGGCCTATATATTCTCCAGTGAGTTCTGATAATTTTTTGAAGGTTATCTTTTTTTGATTCTCTTCTGCCATAACACTCTCCGACAAGTTCCGTCTTCAAGGATTACCGCCCGGTCGGGATGGCGGGCAAACCGAGCGTAGCTAGCTTATGCTTTCGGGTGCGACTTGTCGTAAACCTCTATCAGTTTTTCCATTGAGACGTGCGTGTAAATCTGCGTCGTCGAGAGGCGTGCGTGGCCGAGGAGTTCCTGTATGTCGCGCAGGTCTGCGCCGCTGTCTAGGAGGTGCGTGGCGAAGGAGTGGCGCAGGGAGTGCGGGCTGATGTTGTGTATGCCTGCGCAGATGCCTATGTACTTGTCCACCATCCTGCCGACTGAGCGCGTGGTGATGCGCGTGCCTTGATAGTTTAAGAAGACGGCCTGAGAATCTCTGTCTGCGGGCGGCGCGTTTTGTAAGAAAGTATTGCGCACGGTCATGTAGTTGAGTAGAGCATGCAGGGCCGGGTCGCCAAACGGCACGATGCGCTGCTTGCGCCGCTTGCCTGTGACGCGCAGGAGCTTGCCTCTGAAATCTATGTCTCCCAAATCGAGCTTCGTCAATTCAGAGACGCGCACGCCCGTCGCATAAAGCAATTCCAGAATCGCGCGGTCGCGCTTGCCCAAATCCGTTTCCAAATCCGGCGTTTCGATAAAGCGAATCGCGTCTTCGATGGAGAGATGATTGGGCAGCTTCTTTTCCAGACGCGGCGTAGAGACGAGCCGAGCCGGATTCAATTCCAGAATTCCTTCACGCACAAGAAACTGAAAGAAAGTTCGGAGCGCGGCCAGCTTGCGCGCCACCGAAGTCTTCTTTTTCTGCGCGGCGTGCAGGCTTGAAAGCCATTCGCGGATGGTGATGTGGTCAACCTGCTTGATGTCCACTTCGCGCCGCGCGCCTGTCTGTGGGTCTGCGGGCGCGAGGTAATCATAAAACTGTCCGAGGTCGCTCGCGTAGTTGCGCAAAGTGTGCTCGCTCACATTGCGCTCGTAACGCAGGTGCTCGAAGAACTGTGCAAGTAGCTGTTCCATAAAAGCTTTGTGACGAACTTAAAAGAAAATAGAAGAACGGCTTGATACTTTAGCAGAATCGCGTTGATTCGACTTTATGTCGCGCAGGCTCTAGCGATTCAGAGTTCCCCAGAGACAGTCCGGCTGCTCGCACTTATCAAGCGAGGCGACCAGAGCTTGCAGCATCTCGCGCTGTTTGTCATTGAGGCTGAAACCGGTCGGGCCGATTTTGATTTGAATCTTTTTCGCTTTGGCTAGCTGTGTGAAAATGTCCAGAGGCACAACCAGCGTCAACTCTTCTTCGAGCGATAAGTCTTTGTTAATCTTCTGGCCCATGTCTATCTGCCTCTGCGCGTAATCGGCTTTGCCCTGCAAGACCTGCTCGCCGTCTGCTTTGACCGTGTAATCATTTTGAGTTTGATATTTGTTTCCGCCCTGCGCGAGGAACATCACGCTGACAGAATCCGGTCGCTTGAAAGCCTTGCCAGAAAATTTGTAAGAGGCTCTCATCAGCGAACCAACGCTATATCTTCCGGGTGCGCCGTCGCGAAACAAGATATTTCGCCCCAAACCTAAACCATAATCGCCCAGACCGTAAGAGACGCTGGTCACGGTCTCATCCGTTGCAGGGTCATAGACGCGCCAGACTGTAACTGCGTCTTTACTACGCTTCGGCTGTGCGGGCTTCTGCGCTCCGGCGAAAGAGTGTGTCGCCAGCAACAGGCAAGCGATTAAGACAGATCTGATGAAAAGTTGTCGGCGCGACAGTGGCATAACTTTCTTCCCGGCTAGCCCTTCGGCGGATAGTAGCCTTTGCGCGCACGCACGCGCAGGTTTGGCCGCTTGGCGATTTTCAGTGAGATGTTGCGGAAGCGGCCATCGCGTTTGTCGTCGTCCGGGTAGTAGCTCAAGACGTATTGCTGCGAGAGGTCTGCGGCGATTTGTGCAAAGGCCGTGTCGAGGTCGCCTGTTCCCTTCGGGACGAAGACCGCGCCGCCTGTCTGCGCGGAATATTCCTGCAAGCGACGAGAGGCCGCCAGGTTATAAAGATTCGCGCTCTCGCTCTGGCCCGTCTGGACTGAGTAAATCTGACAATCGGCAAGCAAAGCATGTTGCAGTGACTTATCAAAATCAAGCTCGCTCAAAGTGTCTGCGCCGTCCGAGACAATGATTATCACTTTGCGTCCCTCGTACGGGCGCAGGTAGTCAGCAGCTTTCGCAACTGTATCAAAGAGCGCGGTCGCGCCGTCCTCCGGCACAGGGAAACGCTCTATGGTGCGCACGAGCGTGTTGACATCGCTGGTGAACGGTTGGGCCAGAATCGGATAAGTGTAGATGGAATAAATCGCCGCGTGGTCTATCGGACGCAGGACGCGGCGTAAGAATTTAACGGCAGCAAGCTTCTCAAACTCACGCGCTTCGCGCAGGCTCATGCTGTTATCGAACAACAGCACCATACGCACTGGCGTCTCCGCACGGCTCAACTCGCTCAAAGATTTCGGCTGGCCCTCGACTCTTAATTCAAAATCTTCGAGCTTGAGATCCGGGACAACTCTGCCCTGCGCATCAACTACGGAAGCAGGAATGGTCACAAGGTTTGCATCCACGCGCACAGTCTCGCCGGGGTCTAGCTCTTCTATGTCGGATGCGCCCGAAGCAGCAGGAGCCGTCGCTGCCGGAGTTTTTTCCGGCGAAGGAGATGGCGAAGGAGTTGCCGCAGGTGTCGGCGCGGGGATGGCCTTGGCGCGGACAGTGACGGGCGGAGGCGGCTGCTGTTTCTTGTTGCGGCCCGATTGCGCGTAAAGGCTTAATGCCGGAGTCAGTAGAGAAAGAATGAGCAGCGCGCAGCAGAGAACGACGCGCGCCTTGCCGCGCCGCGCAAGCCTTAGCTGATAGCCGCGAGCGGCGTCGCCGCCTGTTTGTAGAGATGTGTGTGAAGCCAAGTGTCCCACTCTTTTAATGCCAGTTCGACCTGTAATTGATGTCGCTCACGTTTACGACGAACGCGCCGCCTGTGTTCCTCTGCCAGCGGCTCAAGCAACGCAAAAGTGATATTGACGGGTTGATAGTTGTCTGTCTGTGCGCTTGAGACATAGCGCGCGAGTGCGCCCGTCGCGCTCATCAAAGGAGCTTCCAGCAAACTCTCTTCCGCCGCCAGCCTTGAAGCGTTGATGCCAGCCAGCCAGCCCGTCGCGACAGATTCGACGTAGCCTTCGACGCCACTGATTTGACCTGCGAAAAAGACCAAAGGTTGCTTGCGCATTTGCAGGGTCGGCAGCAGAACACGCGGCGCGCAGATGTAAGTATTACGATGAATCTGTCCGAACTGCAAGAACTCAGCCTGCTCTAAGCCCGGAATCAGCCGCAGGATTCTGGCCTGCTCGCCAAACCGCAGGTGATTCTGAAATCCTACCATACTGTAGGCATCCGCCATCAAATTCTCCTGCCGTAGCTGCACACACGCATACGGCTCGCGCCCGGTGCGCGGGTCAATCAAACCCTTCGGCTTCATTGGCCCATAACGCGGCGTGTCCACACCGCGCCGCGCCAGCTCCTCTATCGGCAAACAAGCCTCGAACCAGCGCGTCTCTTCAAAACGATGAAGCGGCACGCTCCTGGCGTTAATCAGCTCTTGATAAAAGCGCGCATACTGCTCTTCGTCAAAAGGACAATTCACATAATCGTCGCCGCCCTTGCCATACCGCGCCGCGCGAAAAGCGATTGTCATGTCAATCGAATCGGCTGCGACAATCGGCGCAATCGCATCATAAAAGTAAAGCTGGTCATCGCCCGTCAGCCGCATGATGTCGCGCGTCAGAGCATCCGAAGAGAGCGGCCCGGTGGCGATAATCACAATCTCTCCATCAGGCACACTTGTGACTTCTTCGCGCACGAGCGTGATGCGCGGATGATTAGAGATTTTTTCTGTGACGTAGTCTGCAAACTTATGACGGTCAACTGCGAGAGCCGCGCCCGCCGGAACTTTGGTCGCCGTCGCTGCTTCCATGACAAGCGATTTCGCGCGGCGCAACTCTTCCTTGAGCAGATAAGGCGCAGTTCCCGCTTCATCCGATTTCAAAGAATTGGAGCAAACAATTTCCGCCAGCTTATCCGTGCGATGCGCAGGGGTCTGCTGCACTGGCCGCATCTCATAAAGCCGCACACGCGCGCCGGCACGCGCGGCCTGCCAAGCGGCCTCAACACCTGCTAATCCGCCACCGATGACGATTACTTCTTTCATACAAATCCGCGCAAATAAAAATCGAACGAACCGTTTCGCGCAAAGGCGCAAAGAAATGAAAGACTCAAGCTCGCAAAGAAAGCTTCAACTCCTTTGCGACTTACGTTTTCTCTTTGCGCCTTTGCGTGAAACAAAAGCTTCCCGGCAAAAGATAGTTCAGATGTTAGATGCTACACTTGAGATGTCAAGTCATGACTCACTCGCCACAATCATCGTTCCAGTGCCTTCGTCCGTAAAAACTTCGGAGAGCAGAGCGTTGCGCAGTGTGCCATTGATGATGTGCGCGCTTTTGACGCCGCGTCGTAGAAGAGTCGTGATGCTTTGCAGTTTTGGAATCATGCCGCCTGTCGCAGTGCCGTCACGTATCAAAGCTTCCGCTTCATCGACAGTCAATCTTGAGAGCTTTGTCTCAGGCTCGCCCTGTCTCAAACAGATGCCGTCCACATCCGAGAGCAGAATCAGTTTTTCCGCCTGCAACTGGACGGCGATTTCAGAAGCAATCGTGTCTGCATTGATGTTAAAGACCATGCCATCTTCATCCGCGCCGAGCGATGAGACGACAGGCAGATAGCCTTCATCGAGCAGCACGCACAGCAGCCGCGAGTTAATTTTAAGAATGTCTCCGACGTGGCCGAAGTCCACATGCTCGCGCTCGCCGGTCGCACGATTCAAAACTTCCTTCGGCGGTCTTCTCGAAGCGTGCACGATATTGCCGTCAACGCCTGAGAGCCCGACTGCTTCAACTCCGCGCTGGCGCAGGGCCGCGAGAATATCCGTATTGATTTTTCCAGCGAAAATCATCTTCGCCATTTCGAGCGTCGCATCATCCGTCACTCTGCGCCCGTTGATAATCGTCTGCTCAATGCCGAGACGCGAGGCCAAATCGGACAACTGCTTGCCGCCGCCATGCACGACGGAGATTCGTATTCCGACTTGATGCAGCAATGCCAACTCTTCTGCAAGCGAAGCAAGGTTCGCAGCATCTTCCGTTGCCTTGCCTGAGAGTTTGACAACAAAAGTCTTGCCTTTAAAACGTTGAATGTAAGGCAAGGCTTCTCGCAGAAGCTCGAATCTGGATTCGCTCATCGCTTTCCGCCTCCGATGAGCCCGGCCATGATTGCCTTCTGCGCGTGCAGGCGATTTTCCGCTTCGTCTATTACGACCGAAGAAGCGGAATCCAGCACGCCGTCCGTGACAATCACATTGCGGCGCACGGGCAGGCAGTGCATGAAGAGCGCGCTGTCTGTGCGCGCCATCTTGCGCTCGTCAACAATCCAGTCTTTACGATAGACAGCACGCGCGGCTATGTCCTTATTCGGCTCGCCGTAAAAATGCTGGCTGCCCCAGCTTTTCGCATAGACGACCTCCGCGCCGTCAAAAGCTTCATCAATCTTCTTCGTCACGCGAACGCTTCCGCCGGATTGCTCGGCCTTGCGTTTGATGTCGCTCATCAATTCTTCATCAAGCTCGTAATGGAGCGGATGTGCAATCGTAAGGTTGTGGCCCATCTGCGCGGCAGCGAGTGCGAAGCTGTTAGGCACGGCCATCGGCAGAGGCTTCGGATGCCACGCCCATGTGAGCACGACGCGCTTCGGCTTTGGGCCAAGCTTTTCGCGTATGGTCATCATATCCGCGAGCGACTGACACGGGTGATGCATGGCCGATTCGAGATTGATAACAGGCACGTCCGCATAACGCTCGAAGGCACGCAGCACAGGGTCTGTCCTCTCCTCTTGCCAATCCTTCATCGCTGCGAAAGTACGGACGCCGATAGCCGCACAGTATCTTCCTAACACGCGTACAAATTCCGCGACATGCTCTGTCTTATCTGAATCCATCACCGCGCCCTCGCGGTGTTCCAGAGTCCAGCTTGTCCCGCCCGGCTCTAAGATGACAGGATTGCCGCCAAGCTCGTAGATGCCGACCTGCATAGAGGCGCGCGTGCGCAAACTCGGATTAAAGAAGACGAGCGCGATTGATTTGCCCGCGAGCGGTTTTGAAGAATCTTCGCCGCGCTTAAAACGCATGGCAGACTCGATTAACTCTGTAAGCTTATCGCGCGTGAAGTCTGATGTTGTGAGAAAATCTTTTTTCATTTGATATTTCAAATCTCAAATTTGAAATCTTTTTTTAAAGCGCCTGCTTCAATTCGCTAACAAACAAATCAACCTCTTCGCTTTTCAAACAGAGCGGGGGCAACAATCTGAGAATATTTTTGTTACTCGAAGTGCCTGTGATGATATGTCTTCCGAGCAGAGCTTGATGCACTGGCTCAGCTTTTTCCTGAAACTCTATGCCGAGCAAAAAGCCAAGGCCATGCACACGCACGATGGCCGGAATCTCTGAGAGTCTCTCGCGCAGATAGCTTTCCATAGCCTTGACGTTCGCGAGCATTTCATCCGCTTCAATCGCTTCAAGGGTCGCGCTGACGGCAGCCATCGCCAGCATCCCGCCGCCAAAGGTCGTGCCTAAATCGTTCTCTTTAATTTGAGAGGCAAGCTCATCTTTGACTAGGCACGCGCCGACGGGAACGCCGCTTCCGAGAGCTTTTGCCAGCGTGATGATGTCCGGCACAATGCCGCCGCCCGCTTCGCTTCCGGCGAAGAACCACTCGCCCGTGCGCCCGATGCCCGTCTGCACTTCATCGTAAATCAGGACGATGCCGCGCTCGTCCGCCAACTCTCTCAAATCACGATAGAACTCAGGCTCTGCCATACGCCCGCCCGCCATGGATTGAATCGGCTCAAGCATGATTGCCGCCACAGATTCATCCGCGAGATTTCGCACGGACTCTATATCGCCAAACTCTGCCGCGAGATGTCCCGGCACATTCGGTCGTCCAAGCTCTCTGTATTTGCCCAGAAAAGTCGCGCTGATTGAATCAGCCGTGCGCCCGTGAAAGCCTCCATTGAAAGTGATGACTTTTTCTCTTCCCGTCGCAAGGCGCGCGAGACGCATCGCGTTCTCATTCGCCTCAGTTCCAGAGTTGCAGAAGAAAACTTTTTCAAGCTTTGGCGGAGCAAGTGAGATGAGTTTCTCTGCGGCACGCGCGCGCGTTTCGGAATAGACGAGGTTTGAATAAAAGAGAAGCTGCGCGGCCTGCTCCTGAATCGCACGCACAACGCGCGGGTGGCAATGCCCCGTAGCCGCGACAGCATGCCCTCCATACAAATCAAGATACCGCGCGCCGTCGCTCGCAGAGAGCCACGCGCCGCGCCCGCTCGCAGCCGCCAGCGGCATCTTCTTGTAGGTTGCAAGCTGAAAGCTCTCTTCGCTCGCAGCGATAGCCGCAAAGGTTGTAGCTGTTTCCATCTTCATCCGGCTCTTGTGCCACACGGGACTTCATATTCAGGGACGGCCAGCGCGGGCTTGATGCCGTCCGCGTAACCTATATCAAAAAGCATTCCTTCGGAGATTTCGCCCATCATCTTTTTCGGTTCGAGATTGACGACAAACAGAGCCTGACGGCCTGTAATCTCCTGCGGGTCTGCGCGCTCCTGTTTCATGCCGACGAGTATGTTTCGCGTGTGGTCTCCGAAATCAACTTTGAGCCTCACGAGTTTGTCAGACCCTTCTACGTCTTTGACAGACACAATCGTTCCGACGCGCACGTCAATCTTTTCCAACACGCTAAAAGCGATGGACGGCTTAACCGGAGCAGGTTTGAAAGCGGCTTCATCCGTCATGGATTTGTTCCCATCAGCATCAATCCCATCGTCTCATCAAACCCGAACATCAGATTCATATTCTGCACAGCCTGACCGGCTGCGCCTTTGACCAGATTGTCAATCGCGGAAAAGATTACAAGCTGTCGCCCGCGCGCTGCGAAACTGATGTCGCAGAAGTTTGTCGTCTTGACCCAGTTGATGTCCGGCGAGTTCTGGACCAGACGGACGAAGAATGAATCCTGATAAAAATCTGCATAGAGAGCGCGTGCGTATTGCTCCGTCAACTCGTTCCGAGTCTCCGCATAAATGGTTGCGAAGATGCCGCGCGCGACCGGAAGCGAATGAGTCATAAAGACCAGCTCGCTTGTCCAGTCGCCCGAAAGCGATTGCAATTCCTGCTCTATCTCCGGCACATGCTGATGCTGGAAAGGCTTGTACGCATAAAACGAATTCATGCGTTGCGGGTGATGCGTGTTCGCAGCGGCCTTCGCGCCCGAACCGGAAGAGCCTGTCTTGGCGTCAACCACTATGCGCCCGCTCAAAAAATTATTCGCGACAAGCGGCGCAAGACCAAGCAGCGTGGCTGTCGCAAAGCATCCGGGATTGGCTACGAGCCGCGCAACTTTAATCGCCTCGCGGTTCGTCTCTGTCAGGCCATAGACGAATTTTGTTTGCGACTGCATCGCCGTGTGCTCAAAACCGTAATGTTTTTGGAAAAGCTGTGCATCACACAGGCGAAAGTCGCCGGACAAATCAATGACTTTGACATTTTCCGGGACAAGCGGCACGACCTCCATCGCCTGCCCGTGCGGCAACGCGAGAAAGAGACAATCCAATTCATGCAACTCCGCCAAATCTTCCGGCGCGCGCGTAAAGCGCAGGCTCGTCAACCCGTAAAGATTGCGATGCACTTCCCCGACAGCTTTGCCCGCGTGCTCATTCGCAGTGACCAGAGCAATCTCGACAGCAGGATGCGGCAACAGCAGACGCAGGAGTTCCGCGCCGCCGTAACCTGAGCCACCAAAGATGCCAACTCGAATCTTTTCCATCCCTGTTTATGCCGCCTGTGCCAGCTTGCCTTTCACTATCTCGAAAAGTCTCGCGCCATCTCTTCGCGCATTGCCCGCCGGGACGCCGAACTCAAGCTCTATGAAATCTTCGCCCATCTGCGAATCCGTGACAGAGCCAGCGATTAAATCTACATCAAGATCGTGACGGCGAAAGAGCTCTATGCCGCCCCACGCGCCGACGTAATCCGAAGCGCAGAAGACGAGCGCGGCTGTCGCTGCGCGCAACTCTTCGTCATCAAAAACGGAATCCACAGCGTAGCCGCCAAGGATGCCGTCGCCAAGCTCTATCACAATCAAGTCCGGCGCGCTCTCGTTGAGCTGCTTGATGATTGCTTTCGCCACAGGAGCAAGTTCGCTCAAGCCGACTGTCGAAGGCAGACCGCAATCAAGAAAACTCGCCGTCGCCAGAGCTCCATGATCCGCCATGTTGAGCGTGTCGCGCAGGCAGGCGACGCCGGACAGCTTCGCTCCCGCGACCTTTAGCCCTTCGCGCGTCGCACGCTTGATAATTTCCGTCGCCGCGTAAGTCTTGCCGCTGTTCATGCACGTCCCCGCGACAAGGACGAGCGGCGCGGTCTGGCCCAGAGTCTCGCAAGGCTTGAGCGCGTGGTCTGCGATATTCAAAACACGACCCTCTTCATCACACGCCAGACCAATGACCTCTACGCTGATGGCATCGCTCAAACTCGAATGATGCCCGGTGCAGAGGCCCATCACGCCGCCCATGTTCAAGAGATGCAACCTGTCTCCGGCCTTCGCGCTCTGCGGCACATCGCCGACAAAACCTTTCAAAGCGCGGCGGCGGCCAAGCACGCCCAACAGCACATCGCCCGGATTTATCTTGGCGAGTCTGCCTGTCGGAAGTTCCAACTGGTTATAGGTCGCGCTGTCCGTCAAAGCGCGCACGACAACCACATCGCCCGCGCGCACAGACGCGCACTCGCCAACCACAGCCACAGTCTTCTGCAAACCGAGCGGCGAAACGGCAGAGCCGATTTTGTCAGCCTCGACCACGCTGATGGAAATGTTTGATTCAACAATCGTGCTTTTCATCATTTTCAAACCTCCGAAGATTTTTACCGCGGAGACGCGGAGACGCAGAGAAGATTAAAGGGACAAAGAGACAATAGCTTTTCCGTCAACTTGTCTATTGTCTTTTCTTCTCTCTGCGTCTCCGCGTCTCCGCGGTAAACTTTCAACTCTGCAACCCGCGCAAACGCAAGCGCAGCGCATTGAGCTTAATAAAGCCTTCCGCGTCACGCTGGTTGTAAATATCATCCGCTTCAAATGTCGCAAGCTTTTCGTTGTAGAGTGAGCGCGGCGCGCGGCGGCCCGCGACCATCGCGTTGCCTTTATAAAGCTTGAGCCGCACATCTCCGGTCACATTAGCTTGCGTCTCATCAATCATTCGTCGCATCAACTCAAACTCCGGCGCGAACCAGAAACCGTAATAGACGCTCTCCGAAAATTTGACGCTCAGCGAATCGCGCAGCCGCACGACTTCTCTATCGAGCGTGATGGATTCCAGCGCGCGATGCGCCGCCTGCAAGATGGTCACGCCCGGCGTCTCATAAACCCCGCGCGATTTCATCCCGACAAAACGATTCTCTACAAGGTCAACGCGCCCGATGCCGTGTTTGCCTCCGAGTTGATTCAGAGTTTCAAGAAGCGCGACCGCGCCCAGATGTTGACCGTTAACCGCGATTGGCACTCCGCGCTCGAAAGCTATCTCGACATACTCCGCCTTGCTCGCGGCCTCCTCCGGCGATTTCGTCATTTGAAAAATGTCTTCAGGAGCTTCTGCCCAGGGGTCTTCCAAGATGCCGCCTTCATAAGAGACATGCATCAGGTTGCGGTCTGTCGAATAAGGCTTTGAATGAGTCGCAGTGACAGGAATGCCGTGCCGCTCTGCATATTCAATCAAATCCGTGCGTCCCTTAAACTCCCACTCGCGCCAGGGCGCGACAACTTTTATCTCCGGCTCAAGCGCGTAATAGGTCAACTCGAACCTGACCTGATCGTTGCCCTTGCCCGTCGCGCCGTGTGCCACTGCGTCCGCGCCTTCCAGACGCGCAATCTCTATCTGCCGCCTGGCGATGACTGGCCGCGCCAGCGAAGTTCCGAGTAGATACACGCCCTCGTAAACGGCATTCGCCTTCACGGCAGTCCACACATAATCCGTCACAAACTCCTGCCGCAAATCTTCCACATAGAGCTTTGACGCGCCCGTCTCGCGCGCCTTAACATCGAGCCCCGCCAACTCTTCGCCCTGCCCCACGTTCGCGCAATAACAGACGACCTCGCACCCGTAACGCTCTTTGAGCCAGTGCAGCATGACGGACGTATCAAGGCCGCCCGAATAAGCCAAAACTATTTTTTTAATCTGCTTTTCTGTCATGCTCTTTTAATCAAACAACTCCCAGATTTTTTTGAGAGCCGCGCGTTGCGCCTTGCGCTCCGTGACGGCGATAAAGATTGTGTCGTCGCCCGCGATTGTGCCGACGACTTCGGGCAAAGCTGCGCGGTCTATCTCGACAGCCAGCGCGGACGCGAGTCCCGGCTCGCACCTTGCGACAATCAAAACGTCTCCAGCCATCTCTAAACTCAAAAGCCCCTGCGCGGCTGCGCCCTGCGGAGACTGCGGCAAAGTATAAAAGCCATGCTGTTTGACGATTCCGAGTTCAATCAAATCGCGCGACACGCTAGACTGCGTCGCAAAGACTCCCGCACGCTCCAACTGGGTCGCCAACTCCTCCTGCCTGCCGATGCGCTTGGCACGAATCAGGCTCAAAATCTTTTTCTGTCTAATCTCTTTCTGCATCTTAACCTTTATGCAAATTATTTGCATAATGTTTGCATAGATGCATAAAATATCAAAACGGATGCATAATGTCAAAAGAGTTGGGCTACAATGCTGAGAGTTTGAGATGGAGGCGTGGATGAACGAGTCGAAAAACTTGTGGGGCGGTCGGTTCACGGGAGAGGTGGACGAGAAGTTTGCGGAGTTTAATCGCTCATTCGGTTTTGACCGCAGGTTGTTTGCGGCAGACGTGCGCGCGAGTGTGGCCCATTGCGAGGGGTTGCGCGTGGCGGGCTTGCTCACGGAGTCTGAAGCCGCGTTGATTAAGAACGGGCTGGAGACGATTCTCAAGCGTGCGGCGACGGATGCAGGGTATTTTGACGAGTTGCCTGCTGAAGATGTCCATTCGTTTATCGAAGCGCGGCTCGTGCAGCTTATAGGCGACACGGGGCGCAAGCTGCACATGGGGCGCAGTCGTAACGACCAGGTGGCGACGGCTTTTCGTCTCTGGCTGCGAGATGAGATGGATGCTGTATCAGAACTTGTGCGGCGTGTGCAGGCAGCGTTTCTTGATTTAGCGGAGCGGCACAGCGAGGCTGTGCTTCCGGGTTACACGCACTTGCAACGTGCGCAGCCGGTTCTGTGGGCGCACTGGTGTCTGGCCTATTTCGAGATGTTGGGGCGCGATGGCGAGCGGCTCGGAGAGGCGCAGAGGCGCGTCAATGTGATGCCGCTCGGCGCGGCTGCCTTAGCTGGCACGTCTTACAAGATAGACCGCGAGTTGGTTGCGCGCGAGCTTGGCTTTGCGGGCATCGCGCGTAACAGTCTTGATGCTGTGAGTGACAGAGATTTCTGCATAGAGTTTGCGGCGGCGGCTTCGCTCGTGATGGTGCATCTCTCGCGGCTGGCGGAAGATATTATTATTTATTCGTCGGCGGAGTTTGGTTTTATAGAATTGAGTGATGCGGTCGCAACCGGGTCGAGTTTGATGCCGCAGAAGAAGAACCCGGATTCGATGGAGCTTGTGCGCGGCAAGGCCGGGCGCGTTTTCGGTCACACGATGGCTCTGCTCTCTGTGATGAAGGGCCTACCGCTTGCGTATAACAAGGACATGCAGGAGGACAAGGAAGCTGTCTTTGATACTGCGCAAACTATTCGCGCGTCGCTTGAAGTGACGACAACCGTTTTAGGGAACATGCGTTTGCGCGAGGAGCGTGCGCGCGCGGCTGCACGGCTTGGATACATGAACGCGACTGAGCTGGCGGATTACCTGGCGCGCAAAGGCATGCCGTTTCGTGAGGCGCATGAAGTGGTCGGGCGGTTGGTGCTCAAAGGCATAGAGCGCGGCGCAGAGTTGCAGGAGCTTGCGCTGGATGAGTTGCGCGCGGTTTCGTCTCTGATTGAAGAAGATGTTTATGAAGCTCTCTCGCTCGATGCGACGCTGGCGACGAAATCACAGGCGGGCGGCACATCGCCTGAGCGCGTCCGCGAAGCCCTGGCCGCAGCGCGGCGGGCAATGAATAAATGATGAATGATGAATGATGAATGGCATGCTATTTGAGATTGAATGCTTCAAGGTTAAAGAGCATGCCTTTTGTCTTTACTTCATCATTCATCATTCCGCCTTCATCCTTTATTCATTGACTGGCTAGAGGTTTTGTTTTATGTTCAGGCTGCTTGTGTGAAGTGCGGCAGGCTATCGTCCCTCAAACGCTACCCCCTTTCATTAAGTTCTAAAAGGAATAGCCCATGACTATAACTTCTGTTCGTCGTGGATGGCTGGCAGTCTTGTTAATCATGCTGCTTGTCGCCTGTGCGTTGCCTTTTATCTCTGCCGCTTCGCAGTCTTCGGGACTGGTCATCCGACAAACCAATCAGGAATATACTTTGAGCGCAAGCGGGCTCGGCACGTTTCATCGCACGCCGCACGCGATTGCAAACGCGCGCTTGATAGAGGTGTCCGACTCGCACACAAAGCTTGCTGTCTGGGAAGAGCGACGTGCGGATGGACGGACGGCATACTTCTATGCCATCAGCCTCGACGGGCAAACGGTCGCGCGCGTGCAGGAGACTTCTTATGACATCCTGCTTCGTTACAGCAAGTTTGACCCGGCGAGGGAGCGTCCCGCGATTCCTGAAAACCTGCGCGCGGGCGCGAACACAAGCGACACAGTGTATATCGTGCAGTTTGTCGTGCAGCCGCTCGAAGAGTTTCGCAAAGCGATAGAGTCTCGCGGCGGAACTGTTTATAACTTTCTCGCCAATCATTCTTATCTTGTGAAGATGAACCAGCAAACACGCGCAGAGATTGAGTCGCTCTCATTCGTGCGCTGGGTCGGAGAATATCAACCGGCTTACAGGCTCGAAGAATTTCTGCTTGAGAGATTGAGCGTAGATAGTTCGACTCTGCCAGCGATGAGTTACAACATCATGGTGCTTGAGCGCGGCGCGCGACAGCAGGAGGCAGTCGCCGGACGCATCAGACAGATGGGAGGCAAAGTCTGGGAGACAGGCACGCAAGGGTTTATCTTGAAAGCGACGCTGACAGCCGAGCAACTTCTCGCGGTGGCGAAGATGAATGAAGTGCTGTTCATAGACCGCACCGGAGGCATTGGCACGGACATGGATATTGTCAGAAGTGTCAGTGGCACAAACTTTATCGAGAACACATTAGGCTACACAGGGCAGGGCGTGCGCGCAGAGATTATGGATTCGGGCGTGCTCACAACTCATCAGGCTTTTCAGGCAAGACCGCTTATATCGCACGGCTCTCTGCCCGTTGATTTTCATGGCACAGTCACAACGGGCATAGCCTTCGGCGACGGCGCAGCCAGCATCGCGGGCAGAGGCATGCTGCCCGGCGCGCAGGGCATTATAGCTCCTATGACAACCGGAGAAGCGCGCTATACGCATACGGCGGAGTTGTTGCAACCAGCTTATTCAGCAGTCTTCCAGTCGAATAGCTGGGGCAGCGATCAGAATACTGTTTACTCGACCATCTCCGCACAATTTGACGACCTGCTCTTTATCAACGACCTCGCAGTGCTGCAATCGCAGAGCAATCTTGCCAGCAATCTCTCGCGCCCGGAAGCGTGGGCCAAGAATGCCATCTCGGTGGGCGGCGTCCTACACTTTAATACGCCTGACATGTCTGACGATTGCTGGAAATGCAACGGCTTCACCGTCGCATTGAGCACAGGCCCGGCGGCTGATGGCCGCGTCAAACCCGACCTCGTACATTTCTTCGATCGTATTTACGCTCCAAACAGCCTGAGCAATATTTCCTATGGAGAATTTAGCGGCACGAGCGCGTCAACACCGATTGTCGCGGGCCACTTCGGCATCTTCTTTCAGATGTGGCACAACGGCATCTTCGGCAACCCGACGGGCGCGTCCGTCTTTGCCAGCCGCCCGCACATGACGACGAGCAAAGCGATGATGATTAACACCGCGACGCAGTGGAACCCTGTTGGCATCAGTTCGGATTTGACGCGCGTGCGGCAGGGCTGGGGCAGGCCCGACCTGCAAACTCTCTATAACATGCGCGAGAAGATGTTCTATGTTAACGAGACCGATTTGTTGACGAATCTGAGCAGCAAGAGTTACAGGCTGATTGTGCCTGCGGGCAGCACGACGCCCTTCAAAGCGACGCTCGTTTATGCAGACCCGCTCGGCAATCCGGCATCCACGCAGCATCGCATCAACGACCTGACATTGAAAGTGACCTCGCCCTCAAACGTAGTCTACTGGGGCAATGTAGGCTTGAGCGGGACAGGACAGTGGTCAACTCCCGGCGGCGAGGCCAATACGATTGATACTGTCGAGAATGTCTATATACAAAACCCGGAGGCCGGAGCATGGACGGTTCAAATCATCGCCAGTGAGATAGTGCAGGACGCGCACACCGAAACGCCCGCGGTGGATGCGGATTATGCTCTGGTCGTGACGGGCGTTAATCGCTCTGCACGCAAAACTCCGTTTGATTTTGACGGCGACGGCAGAGCGGATATTTCTGTCTTTCGTCCCGGCACAGGCGACTGGCATATCCTGCAAAGCTCCAATAACTCTTTGCGCTCGCAGACGTGGGGACTTTCCACAGACCGCATCGCTCCGGCGGATTATGACGGCGATGGCAAGACTGACATCGCAGTCTTTCGCAACGGCGAATGGTACGTCTCTCGAAGTTCGGATAACTCTATGCAGGCGCAGATGTGGGGTACGAGCGGCGACATTCCTGTGGCTGCTGACTATGACGGGGATGCTAAAGCAGACTTTGCAATCTTTCGTCCTTCGGACAACGGTTGGTACATCCTGCGAAGCTCTAACAACAGCAGGTCTTCCATCATCTTCGGCGCGAGCGGCGATGTGCCTGTCGTCGCTGATTATGACGGCGACGGCAAGGCTGACATAGCAGTCTATCGTCCAGGCAGCAGCGTCTGGTATGCATTGCGTTCGACGATAGGATTTCTGGCCCAACAATTCGGGACGAGCGGCGATGTGCCTGTCGTTGCGGACTATGATGCTGATGGCAAGTCAGACCTTGCGGTCTTTCGTCCGGGCATTAACACCTGGTTCGCTTCTGTGAATCTAGCAAACAATTTCGGGACTGTGCAGTGGGGAGCGGCGGGCGATGTTCTTGTGCCTGCGGATTACGACGGCGATGGCAGGGCGGATGTCGCAGTCTTTCGTCCGGCCACTAACAACTGGCACATCCTGCAAAGCGCAGACAGCACACACAGGTCGCAAACATGGGGCGCAGGCGGCGACGTAGCTGTGCCGACAGCTTACATTCCATAAAGCCACTTCAACATCAAAAACAAAACATCGGGCTGAGAAAGATTACAATTCTTCTCAGCCCGATGTTTTTTATCGGGTAATGCTGGTGTCCAACTAAAAAGTTTCAGTTCTAATTCCCGCAGTTCGGGACAGCCTCGTTCGTGATGCTCCACGCAGCATTCGTCTGACATGCAACGATGGTTGAAACAAAGCAGCCATCCTGGTCTTCGCCGATGACTCTGGTTTCCGAATCAATGCACGAGACATTGCTGATGGTGAAAGACTGGCCCGGAGCAAGGGTCGTGTCATTAAGCTGATCCGGCCCCCAGTCTTCTCTCTGCGGCGCGGCCAGATAGATGTGCGTAATATTCCGGCTCGAATTATTTGTGACAGTGATGGAATTTCCGTCAGCAGACGCTTGCGAGAGCATCGGCAGGACGACGAGAGCACAGAGCAAAGCTACTAACACGACCAGGGAACTGGCGATACGTTTTGTTTGAGCAGTGAAGTTTTTCATGTTTCGAATCTCCTCTTTCTTAAGTGCGAGAAATTTTTAATTGGCTGGCGGTGCAGCAAGGCATCCGTCGCGGTTCGATAAATTAGATCAGGTGAAATTCCATCCGGCAGTGTGCTCTGTGCCAAAGAGCGGCGGGATGTTACCACTTTCACCCAAACAATGGAAGTGCGCGGACGCGACCTTGAGAGATTGCAGGTCATTTGCGTTTTTGGAGCGGCAACCATCAGGGCCGCGTCCGTCGCTGACTTCTATTGCATGAAGTCCGAAGCGATTACGGGCAAGTTTCGGTGTACTGCGGCGCATCCTCCACAGCCCCGCCGTTATTGCCCTGACTCTTCGGAACTTTGACCTTCGCGGTGGCTGTCGCTACGTTTCCTTGCGCGTCCGTGACGCGGAAGTGAATCGTATAGACTCTGCCGTTACCGCTTCCCTGCCGCTCAGACCTGAGCTGCACTGACTTGCAATTAGCGGCAATCACGATGTCGTTCAAAGTATTGCCATCGCCTCCGCCATTTTCCGGCTCATCGCTTGTCACCTTGAAGATGACCACGTCGTTGATGTCAATCGTGCCATCGCAGCCGTCTGATGCACTAACGACAAACTGCGTGAGATTGACCGTGACATACTGGTGATTCGGCGGCCAGAGTGTAACCGACTGACCGTTGAGATTGATGACCGGAAGACCCGTGTCAACCACTATCACTGTCCGTGTGGCGTTGGAAGTATTGTAGCCATCCGTCGCCGTATAGGTGATGGTGTACGTGCCAGGCACATTCGGATTAACGTTGCTTGACGAACTGACCGGAACATTGCCCGCGCAGGAATCCGTCGCGGTCGCTCCGGGGTCTGTAAAGGTCGTGTGACATTCGACAATCATCGGGTTTGCGCCGTTGACGGTGATGACAGGAGCGATGGTGTCCACGACATTGACCGTGCGTGACGCGCTCGCAGAGTTATAGCCGTCGCTGACTGTGTAGGTCAGTGTGTACGTGCCGACGACGTTTGGATTAACGCTGCCGGTGACAACGATTGAGCCTGTCAAATCTCCCGCGCACGAGTCTGAAGCCGTCGCGCCGGGGTCTGTGAAGCTGGTATGGCATTCGACCGTCATCGGGTTCGCGCCATTCAGCGTCAAGGTGGGAGCGATGGTATCCACGACATTCACAGTCCGTGTCGCAGTCGCAGTGTTGCCCGCGCTATCTGTTGCACTGTAGTTGACAGTGTAACTGCCCGGCACATTCACGTTGACGTTGTTCGTCGAAGTGACAGCAACAGTTCCCTGACATGAATCCGTCGCGGTTGCTCCGGGGTCTGTAAAGCTCGTGTGACATTCGACAGTCATCGGATTCGGGGCGTTGACTGTAATGACAGGAGCGGTTGTATCCACGACGTTGACAGTCCGTGTGGCAGTCGCTGTGTTCGTGCCGTCCGTAGCTGTGTACGTGATGGTGTAAGTTCCCGGCGTGCTTGTGTCAACCGTGCCGGAAGAATTGACCGGCACAGTTCCCTCGCATGAATCGGTCGCTGTGGCTCCGGGGTCTGTAAAGGTTGTGCCACATTCAACCGTCATGGGATTCGCTCCGTTCACAGTGATGACAGGAGCAGTCGTGTCCACGACATAGACCGTGCGGGTCGCAGTCGCTGTGTTCGTGCCATCTGTGGCTGTGTAAGTGATGGTGTAGGTTCCGGGGTTGTTTGCGTCAACCGTGCCGGAAGCATTGACCGTAACCGGGCCAGCGCACAGGTCGTTGGCTGTCGCGCCGGGGTCTGTAAAGGTTGTGCCGCATTCGACCGTCATCGGATTGTCGCCGTTGACTGTAATGACAGGCGCATCCGGGTCTGTGATGGTCACTGTGAACGAGCATGAATCGTCAGGCGGAACGCCGTTCGATGCAGTGCAGGTCACAGTGGTCGTGCCGACCGGGAAAGTATGCGGCGAAGTGATAGAGGTCGAGCCAATCTTGCAATCAACGGTCGGAGCCGGAGAACCCGTCGCCGTCACATTGAAGGAGACAGACTTGGAGCAAGAGCCGGAAGGCGCGGCTTCCGTAATCGGCGCGGGACAAGTGATGTCCGGCGGAGTTTGGGCCTGAATCGGCGTCACCGTCGGGTCTGCCGCGCCCCCTACATCCGGGTCGTCTGTCAGAACATTCGCAAAATTGCTCCCTGAGACTGTGCCTTGATTGGAGACCTGCGTCGTGCCGGGAGGCACAGAGTTGTTGATGGTTGCGTTGAAGGTGATGGTGATGCTCTTGCCAGCGGGCAGCGTGCCGATGTTGAGATTGACGCTGCTCGAAAGAGGCATGCTCTTGATGCGCGGCGCAGTCGAAGACTTCGCGTTTGCGTTCTTCGCCTGAGAGTCCGCGTGCGCCTTCATGGCTGAAAGCTGCGAGTCGCTCTTCGACTTGCTCGTGCGAGAAACTGTCGCGGCTTTGCGCTGTGCGGCTTTGCTTGTCTCTCTGGCAAAGTATTGTCTTTGCGCCGGAGCAGCTTGACGCATCACGACCGGCGAAGCGCAGGCCGCGCCGCCTGAGAAGGCTGTGGTGATAGTCGAACTGACAGAAGCTGCACCGGGATTATTTGCTTGCACGAAAGCATCCACTGCCACCGTGCTGTTGAATGGGCCAAGAAATCCCGGCAGGCGGAAGGTTGAAGCATCACGCTGGCGCACACGAATCGCAGTAGAGCCGCCTGCGGTGGAAGTGTTGCCTGAAATCTGCGAGCAGAGGTTGGTGCCGAAACGCGATTGCACGAGGATGCCGTTGACGCCAACCGCGCTGATGTTGTTGCCTGTGATGGTCGATTCAAGCGTGGCCGTATGTGCGGCTACCTCTCCGACCGTGACGAAAATACCTCTTGTACCGATGTTGCTGATAGTGTTGTTGCTGACCTCAAGCACGCCGGTGGCGTTGCCGCTGATGATGGCTACGACTCCATCGCCGCCGACCACGCCGTTGATAGTGTTATTCGTCACCTTTCCTGTATAGAGCGCGCTCGCCGTTGCCCCTGAGCCTGTAACAACAGCGATACCATTGAGGCTGTGATTGGTGAACGTGTTGCCATCAATGTTGAAGGTCACGTCGGCTGTCGCGTTGTTCGAAAGAACGATGCCTTCGCCGTTCGCGTTGAAGGTGTTCCCGGCTGTGGCCGTGACTTTCAAGAACGAGTTGTCAATGGCGACGCCTTGAAATCCCTGTGTCGGATTGTTCTGGAAGGTATTGCCTTCGAGCCTCAAGGTCGCGGAAGCATTGTTGCGCGTCTCGATATTAAAACCGTCTGCGCCGAGCGCGACGCTTGGGTCTTTGAACGTGCTGTTCTTGACCAGCAGGTCTGCCAGCGTGCCGCTCGTGTTGAGTATCACGACGTTATGTTCTGTCGAGCCACTGACGGTCGTGTTCTCGATGCGCGTCGGATTCGTGCCTGCGATGAGCGTGCCTGTCAGGTTTGAAAAGCGTAGCCCGGCTTCGCCGACGGCGTTCGTGTTGTTCGTCACGTTGCTGTCGTCCAGAACAAAACCGTCGACCTCTGTGCCGCTGATGCCGTTGTTCTGGTTGTTCTGAATATTCATGCCCGTGAGCGAGACGTTCGTCGCGTTCGTCAGCAGAATGCCGTCTGCGAGCATGCCGGAAATCGTGCCGCCGGAGCCGTTGGCTGTATTCGAGCCGTCGCCCGTGACACTGAACCCGCCGCTCGTGTTATTGAGCACGAGACCGTTTGTGCCTGCACTCGCGGAAACGCTCGTCAGAGTCATGTTCAGATTTGTGCGATTGAGAGCGTTTGTGCCGTTGACTTCAACTGCGGGAACGCCGCTTGAGCTGATGCCGCCGCTCGTCGAAGAGATAGTTCCTGCGGAATTGAGGTTTGCGAGAAATGCTCGCTGGCCTGCGTCAGGCAAGATGCTCAAGTCGCCAAAGGCTATGTTGCCTGTGTTGCTTTGCAGGAAGACGCCTGTGCCGCCAGAGCCATTGACGGTTGTGTTGCCGAAGTTCAAAGAGGCTGTGGCGATTGAAACAGAGATGCCTGCGGCTGACGGATTCTGAATGCTGGTCGGGCCGCTGACGAGCGTGCCGCCCACCGAAATGAGACTGATGCCAGTCGAGCTGCTATTGTTTGAAGCGACGCTGCCGAACAAGGCATTGAGCGTGCCTGTGCTGAGATTCAGAGCCTGCCCGGTTCCGCTCAGGTTGACCTCGCGCACTGTCAACAGACCGAAGCTGTTGCCGAAGATGTCCGTCCCGCCAGTGTTGCCGATGTCGAATCCGCGCAGCACATTGTTTGTGCCAAGATTGACGCCGTTCGTGCCGCTCACGATAAGCGGGCTTGTGCCGCCAGTCGCTGGCAAGGCCGAACTGCCTGCGGGCGGTGTGAAGCCGACGATGGCCGCGAGTGTGTTGCCCGCTCCCTGTCCAATCAACTTCTGATTGGCGAGCAAGGTCAGGCCGCCGTTGTAGCTGCCGCTGCCGCTGTAAAGAAAAATGTTGTCGCCAGGGCCATCCGGCGCAGACGGGTCAAAGCAGCCCGCTCCGACCAGACAATTATACGGAGAGGTCAGACGACCATCGCCGCCCGCAGCAGCAGTGTTGTCCACAAACCAGATCATGCCGCTCACGTTGATGGTGACGGTCGCAGTGTCCGGCGTCGTTCCGTCAGTTATGCTGTAAGTGAAAGTGTCTGTGCCTTCAAATCCCGGCGGCGGGTTGTATGTAAAGCTGCCGTCCGCGTTCATCGTGACGTTGCCGCCGTTAGCGGAGGTCGCGCCCGCGCTCGCCGTCAGAGTGTTGCCGTCCGGGTCGCTGTCGTTGGCGAGTACGCCGTTGGCAGCGTTGATGCTGATTTGAATATTGCCGCTCGCCGCGTAGGTGTCGTTGACGGCGATGGGCGTGGTCGTGATAGAGCCCGGCACGAGCGTCGTGTTCGGGTCGAGCGTGTCATTGAACATCACGCCTGTGGCATCCGTGCTTCCGTTATTAGTGATGGTGACAGTGTATTTGAGCGTGTCGCCTGTATCGGCGTTGTTATCCGAGTCGTTATCAACTAACAGCGCGTCTGTTTTAGTCGCAGTAATCATCGGCACGAGCGGGCTTGCGCTGGTGTTCGCAACCTTCCCGGCGGATGAAGCGCGACTTGCTTTGTTGATAGGCGAAGTTAAATTTCTGGAAAGCGCAGTGAGTGACAGCATGGGCGAAAGCAATGCCCCGACTGCAATCAAAGCCAGCGTTCTTCTCATCATTGATTTTTGCTTTGTAATAATTTTCCAGACAGATTTAGAGAATCTTTTACGTGTCGGAACGTAAGGCATGGGTGGAACTCCTTCCAGGCAAAGCGTTGCGGCGGGGAGCCGCAGCGCGGGGGATTTAAGTGGAGGGCCAGCAAAGAAGAGCCGAAAAAGAATCGAGCTTCGGTAGGCTAGCCGACTAAAATTCCAAATTGCGCGTGACAATCTACCTTTGAAATATCGCTGAGGTCAACACTTATCCGCCAGAAATGTTGCAAGCGATGTTAATTTTTTTGGCCCACAGATTGGCCCACAGTTTGGCCCACAAATATTAGCCCGGAAAAGCGACATTTTCCGGGCCAGATGGATGGCTTAATTTAACGTGAAATCTCACTCTCCGAGGTAAGCTTCCTTGATGCGCGGGTCTGCGGCGAGTTCTTTGGACGGGCCTTCCATGACGATGTTGCCTGTCTCAAGCACGTAGGCGCGGTCTGAATGTCCGAGCGCGGCGTGCGCGTTCTGTTCGACAAGGAGGATGGTTGTCCCCTTGCTCCTAATCTCTTCGATGGCTTCAAAGATTGTGTGGACGACAAGCGGCGCGAGTCCCAAAGATGGCTCGTCAAGAAGGAGCAGGCGCGGGCGCGACATCAACGCGCGTCCCATCGCAAGCATCTGCTGCTCGCCGCCCGAAAGCGTCCCGGCGTTCTGCGCCTCGCGCTCTTTGAGTCGCGGAAACATCTCAAAGACTCGCTGCATATCGGAATTGACCTGAGCTTTATTTTTTTGCAGGTAAGCTCCCATCTGCAAATTTTCGCGCACCGTCAGATTGGCAAAGACGCCGCGCCCCTCCGGCGACATAGAGATGCCCTGCGCGACCAGCTTGTGCGTCGCGCGGCCACTGATGTCCTGTCCTTCATAAATGACGCGACCCGATTCAGGCGAGAGCAGCCCGGTAATCGTACGCAAGGTTGTGGACTTGCCCGCGCCGTTCGCGCCGATGAGCGTCACGACCTCGCCCTTCTCGACATGCATCGTGATGCCTGTCAGAGCCTTAATCGCGCCGTAGTTGACGGAAACATTTTCTAAAGTAAGCATAAAGGAATTTTTGATTTTTGATTTTTGATTTGCGATTGAAAAGCAACCGAAACATTTTAGATTTCAAATCGAAGATTTGTCCTTATCCAATCTAAAATCGCAAATCAAAAATCAAAAATTAATCTCCTAAGTAGGCTTCAATCACCTTCGGGTCGTTCTTGATTTGCTCCGGCAGGCCGAGCGCGATTGACTTGCCGTAGTCCACGACCTGTATGCGCTCGCAGACGCCCATGACAACTTTCATGTTGTGCTCGACGAGCAGGATTGTGAGTTGGAAGCGGTCGCGTATCTGCTTAATGAGCGACATCAAATCTTCAGCCTCGGATGGATTCATCCCCGCAGCAGGTTCGTCAAGCAGTAGAAGCTTCGGGCGCGTGGCAAGTGCGCGCACAATCTCAAGCCTGCGCTGGCTGCCGTAAGGAAGACTCGTCCCGCGCTCATCCTGAAAGCGCGCGAGGTCGAAGATGTTCAGTAGGTCAAGACAAAACTTTCTGTGCTCGCGCTCGTCTGCAAAGAAACGCGGAGTTCTTAAGATAGCATCCGGCAGAGTTTGCCGCGTGTGCATGTGGCAGGCCGTCATCACATTTTCGAGGACGGACATGCTGCTAAAGAGGCGTATGTTCTGGAAGGTGCGCGAGACGCCGCGCCCTGCGATTTGATATGGCCGCAGGCCGTGAATCTCTTTGCCCTGAAAATATATTTCGCCGGAAGTCGGCTCGTAAACTCCCGTCAAGAGATTAAAGACAGTTGTCTTGCCCGCGCCGTTTGGGCCAATCAATCCGTAGATTTCCTGCGGCTGCACATCCATGCACAATTCGTTGACGGCGACGAGACCGCCGAAACGAATCGTAGCCTTGTCTGTCCTTAAGATTGCAGTACTGTTTTGTGCTGCCATTGCCGCGCTCATCTTTCGATTCCCTCCTTGTCAACGGAAACAGCGTGGCGCGTATCTTCGGCTGTAATCTCTTCTTCCTCCGTTCTGGATTTCGCAGCGCGGCGCGCGCGCCAGCCTTTGAACGGGTCTATGCCGCCAAGCAATCCCTGCGGGCGCGTAATCATCAGGATGATAAGCAGCAGAGAATAGATAACCATCCTGTACTCTGCGAACTCTCTTAAAACTTCCGGCAGGACAGTCAGAGTAATCGCGCCGATAATCGAGCCGACGATGGAGCCCAATCCGCCGAGGATGACCATAATCAGAATCTCGAAGGATTTTAAGAACTCGAAAGACTTCGGATTCAGATAGCCATCGAAGCAATGTGCAAAGAGGACTCCCGCAGCCCCTGCCATCGCAGAAGAGATGACAAAGGCCATCACTTTATAGCGCGTCGTATTAACGCCCATCGCTTCCGCCGCGAGTTCGTCCTCGCGTATCGAAATCAGCGCGCGGCCAAAGGCAGAGTTGACAATGTTATAGACAATCGCAATCGTCGCCACAGCGACCAGCGCAATCCAGAAAAAGCTTTTGACAATCGGAATGCCGGAAAATCCGCGCGCCGCTCCGACAGCTTCGATGTTATTCAAAACGACGACAATAATCTGACCGAAGCCGAGCGTGACAATCGCCAAGTAATCTCCCTTGAGTTTGAGAGAAGGCACGCCGACCACCAGTCCTGCGATGGCTGCAAAGAGCGCGCCGATAATCGTGGCTAAGAAAAATTCTATAAAAGCTCCGTGCAGTCCGCCGCCGAGGGCTGCGGCCATGCGCTCGCCGTAGTAGACAGTGAAGTAGGCAGAGGAATACGCGCCGACGGCCATGAAGCCTGCGTGGCCGATGGAGAACTGTCCGGTGTAGCCGTTAATCAGATTGAGCGAGACGGCGAGTGTGACGGCCACGCCCGCCAGCATCACCACACGCGCCACATAAGGAGTCAGTTGGAAACTTCCGACCCCGTTCAGCAGAACATAGTCGATACCGTAGAGCACGGCGATGACAACAAGTGCGAAGAGAAGATTACGCGCAAAGCGTGGCATAAGCATTCAAGGATGAAGGATGAAGGATGAAGGATGAAAAATCAGACATTCTGATTTAGCTTTTCCTTCATCCTTCATCCTTCCGCCTTCATCCTTTGGTTTAGACTTTTTCCTGCGCGACCGAACCCAGCAAGCCTGTGGGCCGGAACAATAAGATTAAAATCAAGATAGCGAAAGCGACCGCGTCCTTGTAAGTCGGAGAGAGATAGCCGACCACCATCGTCTCCGTCAGACCGATGAGCAGACCGCCAAGAACTGCGCCCGGTATATTTCCGATGCCGCCCAAGACAGCCGCGACAAAAGCTTTGAGCCCGACAAGGATGCCCATCAAAGGGTCTATGCGCGGAATACGAATCGCCACCAGCACGCCTGCGGCTGCGGCCAGAGCAGAGCCGAGCGCGAATGTGAAAGCGATGATGCGGTCGGTATTGATGCCCATCAGCTTGGCCGATTGCAGATTAAAAGAGACTGCGCGCATGGCCTTGCCGGTCTTCGTGCGATAGACAATAAATTGCAGCGCGACCATCAGCCCCAAAGCGATGACCAGCACAATCAAATCCTGATTCGTGACATTCACGCCGCCCGGCAGAGCTATGTTCCGCGCGGCAATTAGTTGCGGATAAGATTTCGGGTCTGCGCCAAAGACAAGCTGCCCGCCGTTTTCCAAAAGCAGCGAAACGCCGATGGCCGTAATCAATGCCGTGAGGCGCGAATACTTGCGCACAGGGCGATATGCGAACCGCTCTATGATGACGCCTAGAAACGCGCAGATGACCATCACGAGCAGCATGATGAGCAGCGCAGTAATAAGCGAAGGCTCTGCCACGCCGCCGCCCAAAATGCCTCTTGAGAGCAGTCGTCCGATGCTGCTTGCCTCCGGGTTGCTCATCAGGCTTGAGGCCGCGCGCACGCCGATGCCGTTCGCAAGGTAGTAGCCGGTGAACGCGCCGACCATAAAGACATCCCCGTGCGCGAAGTTAATCAACTTCAACACGCCATAGACCATCGTGTAGCCGAGCGCGATGAGCGCATAAATGGCTCCGAGTGAGATGCCGTTAACAAGCTGTTGCAGGAAAGTTGCCATAGTAAGAGAAAGGATGAAGGATGAAGGATGAAGGATGAAAAATGAAAGAGATGCTATTCGGACATGAAGCGCTCATGCTTAAACAGCATTTCTTTCATCCTCACGCCTTCCGCCTTCATCCTTGCTTTTCTATCTGGGCGATGTCGCGGGCGACGCTCCCGTTCGCGCCGGAGACGAGGCCGGTGATGCTGCCGTCGCGGGCGACGCGCCTGTGGCTGCCGGTGATGTAGCCGCTGCCGGAGACGTGCCAGCGGCAGGCGATGCGCTCATCGCTGGCGAAGCAGTTGTGCCGGGAGCAGCGACTGCGCCTTCCGGCGTCACTCTATCGGCCACGCCATACTTGCCGCCCTGATCCACGCGAATCATGACAATCGGCTTCACAGCATTGCGCTCGCTGTTCAAGGTCACGACGCCCGTGATGCCGGGAAAGTTTGCGGTCTTAGCAAGCGCGTCGCGAATCGCTGCGCCGTCCGTAGAGCCTGCGCGCTTGATGGCATCGAACATGATGCGCGCGGCGTCGTAAGCGGTCGCGGCCAGCGCGTCAGGCAATGCGCCATACTTCGTCTTGTAATCATTGACGAACTTCTGCACAGCCGGGCTGGGGTCGTCAACCGAATAGTGATTTGAAAAGAAAGAACCGACCAGAGCTTGCCCGCCAATCTCATAAAGCTTTTGCGAGTCCCAGCCGTCGCCGCCCACGAGCGGCGCTGTGATGCCCTGCTTGCGTGCCTGCTGCGCGATAAGACCGACTTCCGTGTAATAACCGGGAACAAAAATCACATCCGGGTTCGACCCCTTGATGGAAGTCAACTGCCCGTTAAAATCCGACTCGCCAGCCTGATAAGACTGCTCGATGACAATCTCGCCGCCCAGTTTGCGGAAGGCATCGGCGATAAATTTGCCAAGCCCGACCGAGTAGTCGTTCTTCTTATCAATGAGCAGCGCGCCGCGTTTGACCTTCAGATTGTTAGCGGCGAATTTTGCAATGGCCTCGCCCTGCACGGGGTCTGTGAAGCATGAGCGAAAGATGTAATCGCCCTTCTGCGTCACTTCCGGGTTGGTCGAAGAGGGCGTGAGCATCGGAATCTTATTGCTCTGGCAAATCGGCGCGGCGGCAATCGAGCGCGAGCTGCCGACTTCGCCGATGATGGCATGCACCTGATCCTGCGTCACCAGCTTGGAGACGACTGTCGCGGCCTCCTGAGCGTCTGAGCGCGTGTCCTGCACAAACAGCTCGACCTGTTTGCCGTTGATGCCGCCTGCCTGATTAATTTCTTCCTTTGCCATCTCAATGGCATTTTTGGAAGAGATGCCGAAGGTCGCAGTATCTCCGGTGAGCGGCATATAGACGCCGATCTTTATTTTGTCGCTCGTCCCCTTCTGAACACACGCGTTGCTACACGCGCCAACGAAGGCCAAGCTGACGAAGAGCGCCAGCAATAAGGTTTTTCTCTTGCTCATGTAATGATTCGAGCGGGCCTTTCTCTTCAAAGAGAAAGCTGAAGCCCGCGTCTCCTTTCAGATGATGAGGCGCGGCCCGCACAAAAGCTTTGGGGGCGCGCTTGCCATTTTCGATTCTGTAAAAGCTCTCACCCGTGAAATGATTCGACGTGCAAATTGGTCGCACCGGAAGTGGTCGAATGATACGCGATTTGTACGATTTCGCAAACTGTTTGGCGCACGCCGGACGAATTTAGCCTTCGTGCCGCAAGAGAAATTTTAAAGCTTCTCCTGCGCAGCTCACCTGCTTGAGAATGTTAAGTAAAGCGAACGCAAATTATACAGAATTAAAACTTAGTGTCGAGAGTTAATTGGTTGCATTGAGTCAATAATAGTCTGCTAAATCCGCTCTTGAGACCTGAGAGCGGTGTCAGGCACGCCTCTTGCAGTATTCATCCTGCTAGTTATTTTGAGTCGTGAAATCGAACACTTCATGATTCGTTTGTAGGAAAGCGAAGACGATTTGTGTTCATCAAGAAGAGTTGTTTAATCAAAGGGAGGAATTGAAAATATGGCAGACACAACAGGCGCAACCACCGGACGTTCACGTATGTTGACAGGAATGTTTAGAGACCGCGAGAGCGCAGAGCGCGCTTATGGCTCACTCTCAAGTCGCGGTTATAGTAAGGACGACGTGAATCTTTTGATGTCGGATGAAACGCGCAACAAGTATTTCAAAGATGATGACGATGCCCCGGACACAGAGCTTGGCAGCAAGGCTTTAGAGGGCGCAGGACTCGGCTCGGCCATCGGCGGCACAACGGGCGCAGTCTTAGGCGCGATTGCAGCCATCGGCACGACAGTCGCTCTTCCGGGTCTCGGCCTTCTCATCGCTGGCCCAATCGCTGCTGGTCTCGCGGGCGCGGGCGCGGGCAGCTTGACCGGCGGATTGATTGGCGCGCTCATCGGCGCAGGCATTCCTGAAGACCGCGCGAAGATTTATGACGAAGGCGTGCGCAACGGCGGCATCGTGATGGGCGTCACTCCGCGCTCGGATGAAGACGCGGAATACTTCGAGAACGAGTGGAGAACACATCGCGGCGAGCACATCTACCGCTAAGAGGTTTCTTTAAAACCTCGCACTTGTAAGGGAAGCTTTCCGAAGCTTCCCTTTTTTTATAGCCATTTGTAATTGAGTGTCATCCGGTACGCCCTCCCTGACGGTCGGGCTACTGCCTCGATGCTCACTGTTGAGGGGCAGTAGCCCGACCGTCTGGGAGGGCGCATGTCATTGCACTCGGAAATATTTCTTTGCCTCTTTCTATATGGCATACTACCCTCACATGAAAGAGGACAAGCAAGACGGCTTTGCGCCTGAACTCGGCGACATGAGCGCGGAAGATTTTCGCCGCTTCGGGCATCAACTGATAGATTTTGTCAGCGACTATCTCACGCACATCGAAGACAGACCCGTGCTTGCGCAGGTCGAACCCGGCGAGCTTAAAGCGCAGCTTCCAAACTCTGCGCCCGAACAAGGCGAGCCGATGTCAGCCATCCTCGCGGATGTTGACCGCTTGATTATGCCCGCGCTCACGCACTGGAATCATCCATCCTTCTTCGCGCTCTTCGCCACTTCGACAAGCGCGCCCGGCATCTTCGGCGAACTCTTGAGTGCGGCCTTTGATGTCAAAGCGATGCTCTGGCGCACCGCGCCCGCCGCGACAGAGTTGGAAGAAGTCGCGCTCAACTGGCTGCGGCAGATGATGGGATTAGATGAAGGCTTTGAAGGCATCATCTACGACACTGCATCCGTCTCAAGCATGCATGCTATGGCCGCCGCACGCGAAGCTCTCAATTTGCGGATTCGTGAAGACGGGATGAGCGGACGCACAGACTTGCCGCTCCTGCGTCTCTATGCTTCGGAGCAAGCGCATTCGTCAATCGAAAAAGGCGTGCTCACGCTCGGATTGGGCCAGAGAGCTTTCCGGCAGATTCCGACGGATGCAGAGTTTCGTATGGACACAAAAGCTCTGGCCCAGGCGATTGAAGAAGACAAGCGCGCGGGCATGCTTCCCTTCTGCGTCGTCGCCACAGTCGGCACAACTTCCATGAGCAGCATAGACCCCTTGCCAGCCATCGCGGAGATTTGCAAGCAACATAAAATGTGGCTGCATGTAGATGCCGCATACGCTGGCTCGGCAGCCATCGTGCCTGAGATGCGATACATATTGGACGGCGCAGAGCGCGCAGACTCTGTCGTCACCAACCCGCACAAATGGCTTTTCACTCCCTTTGATCTCTCTGTGCTTTACTGTCGTCACATGGACATCCTGCGCCGCGCCTTCTCGGTCGTGCCGGAACATCTTTTGCGCACGAGCGAAGCCGAAACCGTGCGCAACGGGATGGACTACGGCATACAGCTTGGCCGTCGTTTTCGTTCGCTCAAACTCTGGATGGTCTTGCGCTATTTCGGCCACACAGGTCTCGCCGCGCGCATACGCGAACACTGCCGCCTCGCGCGCCTCTTCGCCGCATGGGTCGAAGAATCCGCCGATTGGGAACTTCTCGCGCCCGTGCCTTTCAGCCTCGTCTGCTTCCGCGCCTGCACGCACATCGAAGGAGAAAGCGAAACAGCGCGCGCCGCACGCCTCAATGCACTCAACGAATCAATCATGAACCACATCAACCAGACAGGCCAAGCCTATCTCTCGCACACACGCCTCCAAAACAAACTCACCCTCCGCCTCGCCATCGGCAACATACACACAGCCGAAGAGCACATACGGCACATCTGGCAACTTCTCAACGAACAAAAATCAATGCTCACATAACATCACATCGTGCTAAAACAGAAACGAAAAGCAGAAGACGTAAAGGGGTTATGAGGATTAGCATGTTGATGCGATTAACTGTTCTGGCGTGTTCGATAATATTGATTACGAACTCTGCTCTTGCACAAACGCGCCGCGCGATGACGGTGGCAGATACTTTGCGTGTGGCGAATGTCGCGGACGCGCAGATTTCGCCGGATGGCGTGTGGGTGGTTTATACGGTTTCGACTGTGGATGGCGATGGCGCGCGCTCGACGCTCTGGCTGGCGCGCACGGAGTCGGATACTTCGCAGACCGCGCTCGAAGTCGCGCGTCCGGCTGGGAGAAGAGTTGCGCCGGTGCAACTGCTTTCTGCGGGCTGGAACGCGAGCCACCCGCGCTGGTCGCAGGACAGCCGCCGGATAGCTTTTCTCTCAAGCGAAAGAGAGCAGAAGGGCATCTATATCGTCTCGCTCGACAATCGCCAGCCGCGCATGATTGCGCCCGTCAGCGAGACAAATTTTTATCTACCTTATGCTGGCGAAGTTTTCGCATGGTCGCCGGACGGGCGACGCATCGCATACATCTCTGCGACGGATGAGAGCGATGCTGTCACAAGCGTCGGCGGCGTCAGGCGCAAGGATGACCCGCGCGTGATAGACCGCGTGCAATACAAGTCGCGCACATCTTTTTCTGATGAAGCACGAACGCATGTCTGGCTCGCGGAAGTTGATAACGAAAGAGCGGAGCCGCGACAACTGACAGAAGGTCGCTTTTACGACCACGCAGTCGAGTGGAGTCCACGTGGCGACGAGATAGCTTTTCTCTCAAACCGCGAGTTTAATCCTGAGGCCAACAACAACTCTGACATCTTTGCTGTCACGACTAACGGGCGCGTGAGGCAGATTACAGACACGCCCGGTTGCGAGTATGAGCCGCAATGGTCGCCTGATGGAAAATGGATTGCTTACACTGCGACGCGGCGAGAGATAACGACGATTGATAGCATCGCAGAGGACGCGCATGTCTGGGTGATTGATTCTGAGGGCGGGCGCGGGCGCGAGTTGACAGCCGCGCAAGACCGCCGCGCGCGCAGCCCGCGTTGGTCGCATGATGGCCGCTATGTTTTTTTCCTCGCGGGTGATTATGGTCAAACGACTCTCTACAGAGTTGGAGCAGGCGGAGGAAGAGTGCATACCTTCGTGCTTCACTTTCAGGACTTCGGGAGAATCGGAGGCATCTTTGTCGAAAGCTCTACGCTCTCGCAGTACAAGAGCGTTGGAGGATTGCTGCCGCAGATTCGTCCCTTTCAAATCACTGGCTTTAGTGTCGCAACTAAAAATGTCCCGGAGTTGAAACTCGACAGCAACGTCTTTAACCCTGCGATACCGACGCTGGCCCTGACGCTCGGCAATGCGACGGACCCTGCGGAAGTGTGGTTCGGTTCATCGAGGGGCGTTATCTTAAGACGCATCAGCGCGCATAATGAATCGCTTGCGCGCGGCTTAACGATTGTCGAACCGGAAGAGATTTTTGCCCGTAGCTTTGACGGCGCGCAGATACAAGGCTGGCTGATAAAGCCCGTCGGCTGGCGCGAAGGCGTGCGCTATCCTTTAATCTTAAGCATACACGGCGGGCCGCACGGGATGTACGGCTACAGTTTCAATTCGACATTTCAGGTTTACGCAGCGCGCGGTTACGCAGTCCTCTATCTTAATCCGCGCGGGTCAAGCGGATACGGGCAAAAATTTTCCGACGGAACTTTGCGCGAGTGGGGCGGCGGCGATTACAGGGACTTGATGTTGGGAGTGGAGGAAGCTTTGCGCCGATACAGTTGGATTGATGCAGAGCGTATGGGCGTGACGGGCGGCTCATACGGCGGCTTTATGACTAACTGGATTGTGACGCAGACGCCGCGCTTTAAGGCCGCAGTCGCCGTCGCTTCCGTGAGCAATCTGATTAGCTTTTACTCGACATCTCTTTATCAGGATTTGATTCATGCAGAGTTTGGATTGCCGTGGGATGATTACGATTTGCTGTGGCGTTGGTCGCCGTTGCGCTATGTGAGGCAGGTGCAGACGCCGACGCTACTTCTTCATGGCGAGCAGGACAATGATGTGCATATCACGCAGGCGGAAGAGATGTACATGGCACTGCGCCGTCGCGGAATTGAGACGCAACTCGTGCGCTATCCGCGCGAAGGACATGGCTTCCGCGAGCCGCGCCACAGAGTTGACGCGCTCGAAAGAACTCTTAGCTGGTTCGACCGCTTTCTAAAATAATGTGTGGGGCGAGAAAAGCGGCTTTGCCGCCTATGCTGTGCGGAAAGCCTTTGGCTTTCCGTTCCGCTCCTCGAATTTAATGGCAAGGCTGCGCCTTGCTATGAGGCGCAGCCTCATAAATAAAAAAGACAGATGAACGGAAAGTCAGAGACTTTCCGCACAGCATAGGCGGCAAAGCCGCATTCGGATAGTGTCGAACTGACGTTAAAATAGAAACTACATGTTATTTGTCAAAGAAAGCATTATCCGTGCGACGCCTAAGCGCGTGTTCGCTTTTCACGAATTGCCGGATGCGTTCGCGCGGCTGATGCCTGCGTGGGAGAAGTCGCGTATCATCGAAGCCGCACAGAGTTTGAAACCGGGCGCACGCGCAGTTGTCGAGACAAAGCTCTTTGGCCTCATCCCTGCGCGTTGGGAAGCATTGCATACGGCCTATGACCCGCCGCGCATGTTCGAGGACATACAGACGCGCGGCCCGTTTCGCAAGTGGCGGCACAGGCACTTTGTTAAGCCACACGCGGAAGGCGCAGTGCTGCGCGACGAGATAGAGTATGAGCCGCCGCTTGGCTTCATAGGCAGGCTGGCCGCGCCGCTCGTCATCATCCCGCGCCTCGAAAAGCTTTTTGATTATCGCCACAAGGTCACGCGCCAGTGGTGCGAAGGAAAGGAAGTTGGCAGTGGGCGGTGGGCAGTCGGCAGTTAAAAACTTTTCTTACTGCCCACTGCCTACTGCCTACTGCACACTGTTTTATGCTGACACACATCGTCATCTGGAAATATCGCGCGGAAGTTGAAGACGAGTTGCGCCGTGAGCATGTCGAGCGGTTGCGGCGGCTCTCTGCGGTGACAGAAGGCATCATCAGTTTTAATGTCGGCTTTGATGTGCTCGGCCTGCCGCGCTCGTATGATACAGGGCTCGTGGCAGTCTTTCGTGACCGCGCAGCTTTAGAAGCTTACACGGTTCATCCTGAACATATCCTCGTCGCGGATTTCGGGCGCAGCCTCAGCGAGCATGTCGCTTCTGTGGACTTTGAAGAAAGTCCAGAGTCTGGAGTCCAGAGTCTGGAGTCAAAAGCTTTTTCTTAGGACTCCAGACTCCAGACTCTTAGACTCCTGACTATTACTGATTTATCAATTCTCTAATCACCTGAAAAAGTTTGGTGGGTTCTATTGGTTTGGCAAGGTGCGCGGCGAAGCCTGCTTTGAGGGCGCGCTGGCGGTCTTCTTCCATCGCGTAGCCTGAGATGGCTATGGCCGGAACTTTTTCCATGCCCGGTAATTTTCGCAGGCGTTGGATAAATTCATAACCATCCATGCCCGGCAAACCTATGTCAGAGATAATCAGGCCGGGTGGCTCGGACATCGCAACGCGCAAGGCTTCCGGCACGGATTCGGCTGTCAGGACGTGGCATTGATGGCGCGTGAAGAGTGTGCAGAGCAATTCAAGTGTGTCCGCCGAATCGTCAACAAGTAGTATCGGCTCGTGAAAGCTAAACTGTGCGGCGTATGCTTCAACTTCGCGCTCGCCTGATGTCCCAAGCACGTATGGCATCGTGAAGATAAAACGCGAGCCGCGATCCGTGCCTTCGGATTCGACCTTGACACGCCCCTTGTGCAGCTTTGCCAGCGCATCAACGATTGCGAGTCCCAAGCCGAGACCGCCGTATTGCCGCGTCGTCGAAGGGTCTGCCTGACGGAAACGGTCAAAGACGTGTGGCAGAAAAGCAGGGTCAATCCCGATGCCTGTGTCTTCGACTGTGAGCCGCGCTTCGCCCTGCACGGCTTCGACGCGCACTGTGACGCGCCCGCCGCTCTCTGTAAATTTGACGGCATTAGAGAGCAGATTCCAAGCAATCTGTTGCAGGCGCACGGGCGAGCCTTGCACAATAAGCGGCGCATCCGAAAACTCGCATTTCAATTCGACGCGGCGCGCGTCGGCGCGTTCTGTGACTGTCTCACAAGCAGCTTCGACAATCGCGTTCAGGTCAACAGGCTCAGGCTCAAAACTTAGCTTGCCCGCGACGATGCGAGAAATATCAAGCAGGTCATCTATGAGGCGCACTTGCAGGCGCGCATTGCGCTCTATTGTATCAAGAGCCTGCGCCGTGCCGCTCTCATCAAGGCCGCCGCTTCGCAAGAGATTTATCCAGCCGAGCACGGGCGTGAGCGGCGTGCGCAATTCGTGCGAGAGCGTGGCGAGGAACATATCTTTGGCGCGATTGGCCTGCGCCAAATCCTCATTGAGTTCCTGCAAGGCGGCTGTTCTTTCAGCGACGCGCGTTTCCAGTTCCCTGTTCAGTTGTTCGAGCCTCAGGCGCGCCTCGCGCTCTGCCAGCATCAGACGGCGATGCTCTATCCCGCGACGGACTGTGAATTTCAAATCGTCTATCAGGCAAGGCTTAATCAGATAATCGTATGCGCCGTGACGCAGGGCGGCGATGGCCGATTCGACGGAAGCAAAGCCTGTGAGCACGATTGTGATGACGAAAGGATTGCGGCCTCTGACATCTTCAAGGACGGTGATGCCGTCGCCGCCTTCCATGTGCAGGTCTGTGAGGATTAAATCAAACTCAGTCTCGTTGAGGAGCGCGATAGCTTCGTTCCCGCTCGAAGCCGTCGTGACTTCAAAGCCATCCTGCCGCAAGACTTCGCCGACGGTCAGAGCCACGCTCTCTTCATCATCCACCACGAGCAGGCGTATGCCCGTCTCTGTTGGAAGATGGTCACTTGCCATCTGCGGCTGCTCGTTTTTTTCCACGCCTGAGAGTGCAGACATAAAACACCGTCGCTTAGAAGTCTGAGGAGATAGAAGCCGTCGCAGAGTTTTTGCTGTTGCTGCGAGCTTGCGGCTCATGATGGACTGCGAGCTTGATAAATTCAAATGCCGCGCGCAGGCCATCTGCGAGGCGGCGGCGCGTCTTGATGCCTTCCAATTCTATGCCGAGCTTGACGAGATTGGAGGCGGCTGCGGCTCCGACGCCAGTGATAATTGTCTGCGCGCCCAAGAGGCGCACGGCATGCACAGCGTTAATCAGATGCGCGGCCACATGACTGTCCATCGCCGTGCAACCTGTGATGTCTATAATCACGACCTCTGCATTTTTCGCTCTGGTCGCTTCAAGGATGGCCGCAGACATCTGCGTCGCGCGCGTATCGTCCAGAGTGCCGACGAGCGGGACGAGAAGGATGCCATCCCAGATTTCAACCACAGGACTCGACAGACTCTGTGATGCGCAGTCGCTGGCCCCTGTGTTCAAGAGCGCGGCGGATGGTCATCTGCAAATCTTCGACCACGCACGGCTTGACTAAATAATCATAGACGCCCTGCCGCAAGGCGTCTATAGAAGATTCTATGGAAGCATAGCCCGTGAGGACAACCGTTACGACGTTCGGATAATGACGATTAATCTCATGCAGCAAGGTGCTGCCGTCCATGCCTTCCATGCGCAGGTCTGTCAAGACCAAATCGAACTCGCCGCGTTGCAGCTTATCAAGCGCGTCGCGCCCGTCGCTCGCAGTCTCGACCTCGTATCCCTCGTGTTCGAGAATCGCAGCAGTCGTCACGCGCACGTTCTCTTCATCATCCACGATGAGCAGGCGAGACATTGGGCGGCGAGGGTTGGAATTTCCGTTCTGATTTTGGCTACTCATGTCCTAATGCCGGAGAGTTCACAAGCAGGATGATGCGAAAGGTCGTGCCAACGCCTTGCCCGCTTGTGACTTCGATGCGCCCGCCGTGTTGTCGCACAATATCCTGCGTCACCCAGAGGCCGAGCCCCGTTCCCTTCTGTCGCTTTGAGAAGAACGGCTCGAAGATGCGCGGCAGTTCTTCCTCGCTGATGCCCTGCCCTGTGTCGCTGATTTCAATAGCGATGGATGGTTGCAGAGCCTGCTCTGTGTTGATGGTATTGATTCTGATTTCGCCTTTGCCTTCGATGGCCTGCTGCGCGTTGAGAATCAGATTGAGAAAGACTTGTCTCAGTTGGTCTGCGCGCGCGCGCACGGCTGGAAGTTGCGGGTCAAACTTGGTCACAACAGAAACGCCGGATTGCTTGAGCTTCTTCTCGACCAGAATCAGAGTCTCTTCGAGGACTTGATTGACATTGACCCATTCGACTTCGCCAGCGCGTCGCGCAAACCCAAGCATCTGACGAATGATATGCGAAACGCGCTCTGTCTCTTTGCGCGCGACTTCGAGAAAGCGTTCGTTGGTCGCCTGATTCTTGCTCGTCTGCAAAAGATAGAGAGAATTTTTGATGGCTTCCAGAGGATTGTTGACTTCGTGCGCGATGGAGGCCGCGAGGCGTCCGACCGCCGCCAGTTTTTCGGATTCAAAAAGCTGCTGCTCGACACGCCTGCGCTCAAGCTCACGCATCTCAGACAAATCATGCAGGATGGAGACGACTGCCGTCACTTCTCCCTTAATGTCCGCGACCTCTACGGCTGTGATTTCCATCGGCAGCTTTTCGCCTGAGCGCGGGTTAATCAATTCTATCTCCGCCTGCCGGACAGTCGTGTTGGAATCGGAAGCGAGTGTCGAGATAAAAGAAGTGAGCTTGACGGAATTGGCGCGCACGGCAGAGGTCGCGCCGGGACGAGAGCCGACGGCTGGCGTCTGAAAGAGAAGTTCTGCGCGCGCGTTGAAGAGAATAAAATTGCCGCGCGAATCGCAGACGGCGACAGGCTGGCCCACGTTTTCGATAATCAAATTCAGACGGTCGCGCTCGCGTCTGGCTTCCGCTTCCGCCTGTTGCAGCTTGATGATATTAAGAGCCAACTCTTCATTGGCATCGCGCAAGTCCGTCACGTCGCGAAAGATTGAGACAAGCCCGATGCGCTCGCCGCGCGCATTGAGGGCCGCAGTCGAGATAACTTCGTAATGCAGGTCTGAGCCTTCCAGTGGGTCAACGAGCGTGATGTCGCGCTGCACAAATTCTGTGGACGAGACAGCCGCGCTCGAAAGATAAGCGGAGAAGAGCAGGTCGTTCATCTCAAGCGCGCGACGCTTGCCCTCGCTCGCATTCTTCGAGCCGCTAAACAACTGCTCTGCGCGGCGATTCTGTAAAAGGATTTCATTATCCAGATTCGTCAGGACAATCGGGTCTGCGACGGATTTCATGACGGACTCGACCCACTGCCGCTCGCGCTGCAACTTGCCAATGATGTCCGTCAAACGCTCATAGTGCGTCGCTGAAGAGATGCTGAGGCCGACGCGGTCTGCAAAGCGCGTGAGTATGTCAAGCATCCCGTTATCCATCGCCTCGCGCTCTGCGCCGATGTAAAGCACGCCGAGACAACTGACTGGCTCAGGCTCCCAGTGCTTATCCGAAAGACGCGGGCTGTGGGCCAAATCGCGCTCAAGCTTGTTTGAAGACCTTTGTCCGCCGAAGAGCGGAATCGCAAGGATGTCTGTTTGAGAGGCAAGCTGTTTGAGGAAGGCTGCCGAAGCTTCGTCGTGCCGCGCGGAAATCCAGACGGGACGACCTTCGTAAACGATTGCGACCTGCGGCGCGCCTGAATCGAGAGACATTTCCAGACGCTCGATAGCTTCGTCTTCATCAAAACCTGTGGCCGCACGTATCCGCAGCGATGCGCTTTTCTCGTCTATCAGAGCAATCGCAGCCTGCCGGAAACCAAGTCCAGTGGTGACGGCTTCGAGCGCGAGCAGGATGCGCTCGTTCACCTTATGCGTCGCCAGCATCTGCGTCGTCAACTCAAAGATAATCTCATACTGATGCAGGAGACGTTCGGTGACAGACTCTTCCCTAATGGTCTGAGGGATGACTAAAGCCGCCTCTGTGTTTCGGTGTTGCATAAAAACAGTGGGCAGTAGGCAGTGGGCAGTGGGCAGATAATCAGCATGCATAAACTGCCAACTGCCCATTGCTCACTGCCCACTGATGCTTAGCCTCTCTCCACCTCAACAGTCACGCGGCGGCGCGTTTCATCTTCGAGCGGCTCGGCTGCGCTCGGCGTCAGGGCGGGACGCGAGACGGCTGGCGTTAGACCGACAGCCTCTGCGTATTTGAGGTATGTATCAATCGAAGCGACGACGACGCGCGCCTCGATTGTGATTAAATCAATGCCGACAAGAGAGATGCGTACCCATGCGTCAATGACGATACCTTTGTCCAGCACGCGGTCAAGTACATCTATCAAACTTGTGCCGCCCGGAGCTCTTTCAACTGCCATCTTGTTTTATTCCTTCTTCCGAAAGTTGAAAATCACGCCTAGCGAGGGCGGGGGCTTACTAACTACTAACTGCTTGCGGCACGCGAGCCGGGTCAGAGCTTCTGCGCCTTCTGGCTCTCTATCAACGGGAACTAGTCTTGCTCTTTCAATAATCTCGGTCTCTAAAACTTTACTTCGACGCTTTTTTCTTTGATGCCTTTTTCGGGCGACGCGGCGCGGCAGATTTTTTTGCGGCGGCGGGCGCGGGGGACGCACCCAGTTGCAGCATCTGCCTTTCCAGTTCCGCGAGTCGCTCGCGCAGCTCTACGTTCTCTGCTTCCATACGCTCTGCGCGCGTCGTCAGGTTCGTGTCATATCGCCACCAGTTGAGACCAATCTGCTCTGCCTTATCAATCGAGCAGACGAGAATGCGTATCTGCAATGTCAACAACTCGACGTTGGCGAGTGAGACCTTGATGTCGCCCGCAATCACCAGTCCTTTGTCAAGAATACGGTCTAAAACGTCCACCAGGCCGGGGGGCCGCGCTGTAATTAAGCTGCTTGATCGATCGCTCGACAAATGTGCACCCTCCACAAAATTGAAGGATTTACTGATTTACTCATTTTAACTTCTGGTTCTTTGCTCATTGAATAAATGAGTCAATGAATCAATGAGCAAATTGTTAAATCAATTTTCCGATTGGGCCAAGATCCAGATTCAAATCTTCTTCGGCCAGCCCGAACTGCTCTTTCAATTCCAACATCTTCTCTTCCAATTTCATCAGAGCCAGTCCCAACTCCTCTATCTGCTCCGGCGAAAGCTCGCCGCCTTCCATGCGCCTCACTGCCTGCTTTTCCAGCAGGCGGCGAATCAACTCAATCAAAGTCAGCACGAGCTTTGCCAATCCCTGCTCAACCGACTCGGCATCAATATTGATGCGCGGCGGCAGAGTATCAGTCACGCGCCTCAAGTGCTCGACAAACTCTTCGGCGTGCGCAGTCTCAATCTCCGGCTCTACAGCCGGAGCGGGGGATTCGGGGGAAGGTTTCACAGAGTACTCCGAAGTATCCGCACAATTCAAGAAAAAAGAGAGCTAAAGCTATATGGAGCCCACGGGCCGCTCGTCAGAAAATGTAACTCAGGCTGCTCGCCGCGCGCCTTTTCAACACGCGCGCGATACTCATCAAGCTTTTCGCGCAACACCAGATGCGAGGCCGCCAGAAACAACTTTTCCGCTGGCTCTATCTGCACGGAAGATTCTTTAACGATATCTTTTACGGTTTTTTCCAGCCACTTTTGAAGGCTTTCCGCACGTTCCTTCAAAAGCTCATCGCAGGCTATCGCGCGCTGCTTCTCCATAAGAAACTTTGTGCCTGCGCCCGCCGAAGCCACAATATTAGTTACAGCTTCCGCTTCATGGCCCACAGCCTTGCGCCCGGCCTCTTCGACATTCCAGATAATCTTCACGCTCATCTCAACCGCGCCGCGCACGCGCTCAAGCGCAAGCTTCAATGAAGACTTTTGAGAGACAACGTAACTCTCAAGCCGCTCTTGACTCGCAAGCGTGCCGAAGCGAAAAGGCAGAGGCGTCGTGTGGGCCAGCACGCGGCTCACGACCCTCTCATGCGCCAGCACATGCTCGCGCGCAACAGCAATCCTCTCCTCCGCAAATTCGCTGACGACAGCAGAGATGCCATCAAACTCTATCAAGCGCGGCTCACGTCCACTGATGCCACGCGCGCCCTCCAACATCTCTGCCGTCACCTCATCGCTCAAACAGTAAACGTAAAACATCACTCATCGCTCACCACTCATCGCTTTTTCTTGCCGTTCGCGCAAAACCTGCCGCGCAGTCTCGACAGAGCTGAGCATGACATTGAGGCCGACGAAGATTAAATCCACATCGGCCACAGAGATTGTAATCTCGCCCGCAATCACAAGACCGCGATCAAGCACATGGTCGAGCGTCTCAAGCAGCGAGAGCTCCGTCTGCTCAAACTCTGCTAATTCTTCGTCAATCATAAAGCGTCTGCTTTCAAGTCTGCGACAAAATTATAAGCGGGCCACGGGCCTGTCAGCTCAAGCCTGAAGCCTGCCTCTGCGCGTTTATGGGCGATTTCCTCCGCCGCCGCGCGAAAATCCGCGAAGCCAATCCGTGCAATCAGAAACGCGAGTTTGGCCGCCAACTCGCCGTGCTCAGCCGCCTCTGCCTGCCGCACACGCAATCGCGTCGCGCTGCTGCTCAAAGCAGATAACTCTCGCTCTATCTCTCCAATCGCGCGCTTAATCTCTGTGCGAACTTCGTCCGTGCGCATCGCCTCAATCTTTTTTCGCAAGAGATACGCCTGCCCTGCGGAGGCTGCATCGGCGCGCTCGCTCATCTCGCGCAAGGTCGGGCTGATGCTCGTAATCATCTTCGCCAGCCGCGTGCGGTTGCAGAAGATATTAACTCCCCACTCCTCTTTTTCACGAAGACGTTCGATGATGTCTAATAGCTCTTGTTGCTTCCGGGCCAGCATCTCTTCGACGCCCGCGCGCGTGAGATAGATTGTGCCGAAACGCAAAGGGACAAGGCTTGCGCGGGCTGCGAAATGTTCTAAAACTTTTTCATGTCGCATCGCTCTTGCGGCCACCCACGTTGCATCAGAGAGCCGCGCAGCAATCTCTTCTTCGCCGTAATCTGCCAGAGGAACGACACTCGCGACGGCTGCCAGCTTGCCTTCCGTAATCAACTGAAGCGGCGCATCAGGCTCTATCGCATCCGGCAATTTTTTGGCAAACAACGGCGCGAGTGCGTCCTGTTCTCCGATACAATAAATGTAAAAAGCATCCGCCATAAATCAAACTGCCTGCCAGCTTGCAAAGTGTTCGCGCAAAAGTTTTGGCCCATTTATTTCATGCGGCTGTTGCGTTGCAAGATATATTTTTTTGATGCCGCGCAGCCGCGCGCGAAATGATTCGATGACACGACGCTGTGACGCGCAACGTGCGGCGCAGAAATCGCAGGCCGCGCCGGCCTCTTCCGGCAACACATTGTTAATGAGCAAACGCTGCACAGGGACTTTGAGCCGTGCAAGAGTTTTGGTCAAGCGAATTGTCTCTTCCAAACTCATTTGCTCTGGAATCGCCACGCCTATGAACTCGCAATCTTTCTTGTCAACAAGCAGCGCAGCGACGCGCTTGATATTTTTTGAGAGCGCGATAAGCTCTTCCGCGACGCGGCCTGAGCGCACGACCGTTTTGTATTTTAGAAGAAGTTTGAGAAAAGCGCGCACCCACGAGAGCGCGACCTGCGGCATCTCCAGAAATCTGATGAGATGGCCCGTCGGCGCAGTGTCGAGCACAATCGTCGTGTAGCCGCTCTGGTCCAAAAGGTCGCTAATCGCGCTCAAGGCCGCAATCTCATCTATACCCGGCGGGGCCAGCGAGACCAACTCGCGCATCGCTTCTCGGTCAAATTTAATTTCCATCCCTGAACTGCCCGAAAGAGTATCGAACAACTCATCAATCCAGACGCGATAGCGCGTCTTCAACTCTTCAAACTGCGACGCAGGGTCAATCTCCGACGCGTCCAGATTCGCTCGCCCGGCCACTCCTTTTTTCAACTCGCCAATCTCCTCCGCAAAGCTATCGGAGAGCGAATGCGCGGGGTCTGTCGAGAAGACCAGCACACGCGCTTCAGGATTATTTTGGGCCAGAGCTAGCGCGCCAGCGGCAGCGGCAGTTGTCTTTCCCACTCCGCCCTTCCCACCAAAAATCAGCAGCCGCCGCGGCTCAAGCAATTCCCTCAACTCTGACTTTGCCGCAACTCCAACCTTCTTCCTCTGCGCCTTCTGTCTTTCTTTCCTTTGCGCCTTTGCGCGAAACTTCTCTTCCCCCTCCCACACAATCCCCGCAAACTCACGCAACGCATCAACCCCGCGCACCTCTTCAACCAACAAAGGCACTTGATGAAGACGCAGCTTTTTAAACTTCTCTCCAAGCTCTTTCAAATATTTCGCCTGCCCGCGTGCGCGCGCGCGACAATACGCACAAGCATCATGCTCTCGCTCGACGCGATTAATGATGAGGTCTGTTACAGGCACGCCTTCCGCTTGCAGCGTGGCGTAATAGCGCGCGGTCTCTTCCACGCTCATCGCTTCCGGGATAGCGACCAGAGTAAAGGCAGCATGCTTCTCGTCATAGAGCATCGCGCGCACGCGTTCGATTCTTTCACCGAGGTCACGCAGGAAGAGGTCAACTTCATCCACGCGCACGCGCCCGCCGCGCACAAACTGCGCGACCATATAGCGATGCTTCTCGGCCATCAAATCGAGCGCGCCGAGCATGTGTGCGAAAACTTCCGGCAAGTGCAAGAGGCGCGACGTGTGGCCCGACGGAGCCGTGTCCACGATGATGCGCGCAAACCTTCCTTCGCGTTCAAGCTCTGTCAATTCAAAGAGCGCCATCACTTCATCCATGCCGGGCAAAGAGAGGTCTAACAACTCGTTGATGTCCGTCTCGTCGAGCAGCGTTCCGCGCTCGGCTATCTCCTGCAAAATCGCGCGATGCTCGTTTTTAAATTCTTCCAAAGCGCGCACAGCGTCCATCTCAAGCGCAAAGAGCTGCGCCTTGCCACGTCGCGCGACCTTTGTCAGGCGGTCGCCGATTTTCACTCCGAGACTATCTGAGAGCGAGTGCGCGGGGTCTGTGGAGAAAAGCAGTAGTTGCTCATCGCCCTGCGCTTCATCGAGCAGAAGCAGCGCGGCGGCAGAAGCAGCAGTCGTTTTGCCGACGCCGCCTTTGCCGCCAAAGAAGAGATAGTGTGTGCCTGGAAGCTCAACAGGTTTTGGGCCAGAAGATTTGCGAGAGGTTTTGTGTGGTTTCCGTTGCTTGCTCTCGCTTTTCTTCCGGGTCACTTCTCGTCCCTCTCGCCCGGCTCCCAGAATCCGCCCTCTTCGTCTCCGCCCGATTCGATGACGAAGGAAGAAGTGTCTGCCGTATGCACTTCATGAAGCAGGTCAAGCTGTCTGGCCTTGATAACGCGCAAGCGCGCGAACAGCTCTGCTTCCTGCGCAGCGAAATCTTCTTCCGAAATCTCGTCCAGTTCCAGACGCATCTGCAATTCGAGAAGCTGTTCCTTGACGACACTATCGTCGTTCAACTCCTGATCCGCCATCTTTTGAATCTGGTTCAGGATGAACTTAAAGCCGTTGACCGGCGCGAGTAGCAGATCGTCTATGAAAAACATGCTGTCCCTTGCGTTATCTGGTCATGGCTTCGGTCGCGCTGTCGCCGCGTTCCAGTTTGAGGCGTATGTGTACGAAGTTGTAAGGCGGCCAGGGGCCTGTGTATTTGAAGGAGAGCTTGCCTTCATACTTGGCCGCAATCTCTTTTACTTTGCGGTCAAACTCGGCTTCGCCGTCGCGTTCGACAAGGAAAGCCGCGTTCATAATCATCTTGTCGCCGATGGGCTTGTTGGCGCGCGAGGCGACAGCCGTGTCGCGCAGGACGGAATAGACTTCGCGCACGTAAGCTTCGGATTGCTCGGTCAAAGCTGTCTCGACCAGACGGCCCAGTTGCATGCGCGCGAAGTAGGTCGAGCCAGTGGCGCGCGAAGTAATCTGCTCTTTGAGATTGCGTATCTCTTCATTCTCCTGCTCGATTTCGGCAATCACGCGGTCGCGATCCCAGTTGACCTTGAGACCGAACTCGACCTTGCCTTCCATCTTCGTGAGCACGTCTCTCAGCGCGTCATAGGTTCCGCGCATCAATTCTATAATGTCTTCTTCGGTGCGAAAGAGCGCGCCGAAAGCCATCGGCAAGACTGTGAACTCGCGCATCACAGTCTCGTTGACCTGCTCGTGCGCGAAGACGTTTTCGCGCGTCGGGTCATAGACGACAATCGGAGTGTTGGAGACGACTGCGGCCAGCCCGTCGTGATGCACTGTATAGACTTCGTCGCCGCGCCCGCCGATGCCCATCGGCCCGAACGAGAGCGGCTCTTTCGTCTCGATAATGCAATAGACATACTTGCCTTCGGCAACTGCTGTAGCGGCGGGGGATGATTCTTTTTCGGAACTCATGATTTTTGGCTCGTCACTTTGCACTCGTGAGGCGGAGGATGCACAGAACTTAAAAGTCCGACACGTTTGATGCCGGAAAGATTTTCTACTACGGAGAATCTAATGGAGAAGAGAGCGTCAGTCCTTTTTGGCCCTTTGACTGCTCCGCACGTCCCCTTTCTTTCGTGCGCGAACAGTCTCATCATAAAACGGAGCGACCGCGCCGCGCAACTTTATTCTGCGGAGGATTCAAGGCAGGAAAAGATTTAAAGATTGCCACAGAGACACAGAGACACGGAGATAAGTAATAGATAACTCAAGTTGCCAGTTAACAGAGCGATGACGGCTTGGCCGCAATGCTGTGCGGAACAGCTTTGCTTTTCCGATAGCTTTGGCTCCAACCATGTGCGAGGCTGAGCCTCGCATCTGGTCAGGAGGAGCAGCCAACGGAAAGTCAGAGACTTTCCACACAGCAGGCGGCTCAAGCCGCCATCGCTCTCATAACTAGCAACTTGAGTTAGATAGAAAACAATCTCATTGCTTATCTCCTTCTAATCTTCTCTGTGGCTAAATTTTTGAATGTTGTCGGAATCAACTGCTAGACACGACATCGCCCCACAACAAGCATTTAAAGCCTTGTGGGGCGAGCGCGATCGGAAAGCTCCGATACTGATTGTGGAAACGGCGTGTACTGCGCCTTGACTGTAACGAGCCTTTAGTTTGGCTCCCCGACATTTGACCCCTAGTTTAGCGGAATCAGCCGAGTACAGCTTTCCATAAACTTGGTTTTAAGTACCGAGCAGTTTACGCACAGCCAGCATCACTGTCAACATTTATCTTGACCGCATACGAAGCATACAATCCGGCCTCTCACTTGTTACAGATTTGTTGCGCGCGCAGCTTACTTTATTCTCCGATATACTTAATCTCCATCCGCCGAATCCGCAGGCCAGCGATAAAGAGCAGAATGGCCGTCATGATAACCAGACCGGGAACGGAAATCCACGCGGGCGTCGGCTCTGCGACGATGGCGAACGGCCCTTCCGGCAGAGGCACAGGCGCGAGCGAATGCAGGTAATGTATGACGCTCACTTTTTTCAGGAGCGGCGGCAACAGAAAGTTAATCCACTCCCAACCATAAATCATCAGCGCAGGGATAATCGGATTGCGGAAGAAGAGACCGATGACGATAAAGAACGCGCCATAGCCGATGCACGCCAGCACAGTGATGAGCACGTACCACAGCGCATGATTAAGGCCCGGCCCGTTCATCAAATAATTGGTGCTGTCCGGATAGCCAGCCACGTACATGAAGAAGAGCGAGCCGAGCGTCGTGAAAGTAAAAATCACGATGGAGGCTAAGAGGCCCGCGAGATATTTTGCGACGACTAAAACTTCTCTCCTGACTGGCGAGAGAAAGTAATAGTGCAGGCTGCGGTCAACAACTTCGCCGCGTATCAGGTTCATAAAAATCCACGCGCAGCCGAAGAAGATTATCGTGCGCAGGATTAGCCCGCCGTAGATTCCGCCGAAGACAATGCTGGCCTGACTGAAATCCGTGCGAAAGGATGGCGGGTCTGGCAAGCTGCGTGTCACTAGAGCCAGCATCGCGACCAGCACAACGGGCAAGAGGGCCAGAAGATAAATCAGAATTGCGCGCCGCCCGAAAAAGTTTTTCCGCAACTCAAGCTTCAGGATGGCTATGCTCTGCCTGAGCCAGAGAGACCAGCCGGTTGTTTTCGGCTGCAACTCTTTCTCGACGATGGCGGCGGCGGCTGTCGAAGTGGTGCTCATCTGCTTTCTCCGTCCGAACCGATTAGATATTGATAGACAGCATTGAGGTCATCATCCACAGGCGCGACCGACTCGACCTTGAAATCGCCTTCGAGCACGATGCTGTTCAAGAGCAAATAAAATTTGTCCGCATCCCGCGTCTTGATAAAAAGTCCCTGACGGTCTTCATGCAGCCTTGCTTCGACCACAGAGTCCGATTCAAAGACGCGCGCCGCCAGATTCGTCGGGCGGTCACAGCGAATCAAAATCTGCGCCGGATGCTCTTCCATCTCATCGCGCACGCCGTGCACGTTGCCTTCCGCGACCACATAGCCGTTGTTAATGAGGATGACGCAATCACTCATCATGTCAACTTCGTGCAGGATGTGGCTTGAGATAATCAGGTGCAAGCCCTCTTTCGCCAGCGAGCGAAAGAGCTCTATGATTTCCGCGCGGGCCATAGGGTCAAGACCATTCAAGGGTTCATCCAGAATCAGCACGCGCGGCCCGTGCGCGATTGATTGGGCCAGACGCACTTTCTGCCGCATGCCTTTGCTATAGCCAGCGACTTTTCTATCAGCCGCATCCATCAACGTCACGCGCTCAAGAGCTTTGACAGTCAACTGCTCCGCATCATCTTTCGCGTAACCATGCACGGTCAGAAAAGAGCGTATGAACTCTCTGCCGGTCATGCCGCGCGGGAATGAATCGAACTGCGAGCAGTAGCCGACCTTGCGGAAAAGCTCTTCCGGCTGGTATGGCTGTGTGCCGAGCACGCTGATGTGTCCCTTTGTCGGTCGCAAAAGTCCCGTCATCAAATTCATGAGAGTGGTCTTGCCGGAGCCGTTCGGCCCGACGAGACTCGTGATGCCCGGCGCAATCGAAAGATTGACGCGATTGACGCCGAGAATCTCTCCGTAAAATTTCGAGACATCCTCAAAGACGATCATGTTGTCCGTCATCAAACTCATCCTCGCACCACCTCGTAAGCGCGAACTCTGGTATAAAGCAGCCACAAACAGAAGAGGCAAATCAGACCGAGCACCAGCCAGTGACTCCACAGCGGCGGCATCTGGATTGTGACCTCGCGTATGATTCTGCCGTTGGCTCGAACATCCGTCACCTGATTCGTCGTCTGGCTAAAGCTGCGAAAGAGTCCGGCCCAGATATTTCCTATCAGCGCGCCGAGACTGATTAAATTTCCATAGCGCGTGGTGAAGAGATTGTTGATGACTTCGCCCAGAATGCTTGGGATAAAAAAGATTGCGAGCAGGATTGCACTCGCCACCACACGCCACTTGACCCACGCAGAGATAGCTTGCGAGAGCAGCGCGAGAAAGATAATCCACACCCAGCATCCGCTCCAGATGGCATACGCAATCCACATGTTCTGCGTCAGCCAGCCTCCGCCCTGCAAGTAGGATTGAAGGAGAAAGAGCAAGAGGCCCGGAACCCATGTAATCAGCGAAGTCAGAATCAAGACGACAGACATCTTGCCAATCACATATTCTGCGCGCGAGAAGGGACGACACAGATAGAGCGGCAGCGCGTTATTCGTCAGGTCGCGCGAGACCAGCGGCGGCCCGACCAGCAAGGTCAGAAAGAACGCGAAAGACCCTTGCACAGAGACAAACGTCCAGAAGAAAGAGCCGTCAATCGGCACAAGCTCGTTGATATTGACTTGCAGTATGCCGAGCGCGTTGACGTTGTGATGCAGGTAAATCAGGATGGCTGCAACCAACGGATAGACAAAGCACGCGACGAAGAAGGCTACAAAGAGCTTTGACTGAAAGACGCCGCGAAACGCATGGCGCGGAATAATCAGAAAACGCGACCACGTCGGCGTCAGACTCTCCAGCGTAAGGCTTGTATGTATGTTCGTAAACAGCCATAAGAAAAAGTCCTGAGTCTGAAGTCTGAAGTCTGGAGTCAAAAGCTAAAATTTATTTTCTATCGAGTCTGCGGAATCAAACGGGCTCCAGACTCTAGACTCTGGACTCCTGACTATAATTGCTTTCCATCGCTTTCAGGAAAATGTCTTCGAGCGAATCCTTCTTGTAATTCAAGCGGCGAATCTGCACTTTGTGTTCTGATGCGAGGCGATAGAAATCCTTTATCTCGACGCCCGGTTGCAAGACAATCTTGAGACGGTGTGGGCCTGTCAGCGCGTACTCGCATTTGAGATTGCCGACCGCATCCATAAAGCCAGCGCTGTCGCCGCGCAGTTCCATCTCAAGAAAAGTACGATTCGATCTGCGCTCTTCTTCGAGGTCGCAGTGTGCAGCGATGCGCCCGTCCTTTAAGACCAGAATCTCTTCACAGCATTCTTCGACATCATGCAGAAGATGCGATGAGAGCATGATGCGCGCGTGGCCGCCGTCGCGTATCTCGCGTATGAGACGAATCATGCGCGCGCGCGTCGGCGGGTCAAGCCCGTTGGTCGGCTCGTCCAAAATAATCAGCTTTGGCCCATGCACGATGGCCTGCGCGAGTTTGGCAAGCTGCTTCATGCCGAGCGAGTAAGTATCAAGTGTGCGATAGCGCGCTTCACCTAAGCCGACATAGAAGAGAGCTTCATGCGCGCGTTCGAGCGCGACCTCGGAAGGCAGGCCGGAGAGTTCTCCCATCAGACGCACGAAATGCACGCACGACATCTTGGCGATAAAAGAATCTCTTTCGGGCATGTAGCCAATCTGCGCGAGAGTCTCTTTCGGGTCTTCGTGTATGTCCTGTCCGAAGATGCGCGCCGTTCCGGCAGAGGCTTCGTGAAAGCTGAGCAGCGTGTGTATGAGCGTGGTCTTGCCCGCGCCGTTTGGCCCAAGCAGGCCGATGGCGCGTCCGCGCAAATTCGCGCGCAGCTCTTTTAAGATTGGACGCTTGCCAAACTGCACACTGAGCCCGTCAAGCTCTATGACTGGCGGCGAGTTTGGTGAAACTTGTGTAGGAGGTGCGAGCGTCTGTGATTCGCTGGCAACGATTGCGGCCATGCGCCGTTTCCCTTTCCGAAAAAGTATCGAAGGCCGAAAAGACTTACGCCGCCGCGCGTGCGAGAGTTCCATTGCGGCGTGCAGAAATTATAATCGAATTCAAATAAAGATGGACAGGATGAAGCGAGATGAAAGGCAACGTGATGAAGCATAGATGAAGCATGAAAGAGAAGCTTGTGACAGCTTCTCTTTCATGCTTCATCTATGCTTTTTTATCCTATCCTCTTCTTACGCGTGAGCTACTTGCTCACAGTTTGCGCCGTCTCTGATTTAAGACTGGCCGCGAGATATTCTTTCGATTGCCCGAAGTCCAGAGTGTTGATTGCGACTCCCTCGTCCGCGATGCGAATCGAGTCGCCCTGTTTGAGATGACCGGCGAGTTGGTCGTTAATCGTCACTTTGTCATTCTCAATCATGAGCTTCAGACGCTCGCCAGTTCTGTTGTATCCGTCATAGTGAAAAACGGCAACAGGGCCGCGCTCTTCGACGCCGAACCTGTTGGTGATGCCGCTTCTCTTCATCGTCACTTTGTGCGAGGCAAACTTTGTCGAGCCGGAGTTGCCGCATCCCTGAATGACCATGAGCGAGGAGAGAAAAAGTAAAAGAGCGATGGCTTTTGTGGTTTTGTTCAGAGCAGGAATTCCCTTCATGATGACTTCTCCTTACGAGTAAATAAAGAAAGCTTTGAGAGGACTGCGCTGGCCGTGTGCGTCGTCAAATTTGCACGGCCAGCGCATCCTTTGTTTCGGGTCGTCAGTTCTTCTTCTGCGAGGAAGGCTTTCCACCCAAGCCTTCCATCAGGATATGCTGCAACCCGAAGGAAGTCGGCATCCCCAAAAGATTCGCGGGACTGAGGCCGAACGGCCCGCCTTCCGTGTCTGCCGCGAAGATAATCCGGTCGTCCTGCGCGTAAACATAAGCTAAGGTCGGCGCAGTGTCGGCCAGCGATGTCAAAGCCTGTTGCTGCTCATCAGAGAGATTCTTCGCAGCGCCGTTCATACGGTCTGCGATGGGCTGCACGAGCGGCGCGAGGTTGTGATACAGGATGGCTGAAAAGTTCGTGTTGCCATCCGCCGGAAGCGCGGCCCTGAAGCGCGGCGAATTCAAGAGCGTGATGCCCGAATCCTTGTAACGCACGGCCTGCGTGACGAGTGCGCGCGTCGGCCCGGCCACCATGTAGCCGTTGACGTATGCGTAGTTAAATTCCAGACCGAAGTCAACGGAGCGCAAAGTGTAGAAAGTGCGCCCGCCGATTTCCGCTCTATCCCACTGCAAGCCGCCCTTGCCATCTCTGGTCGCATACTTGTTGATTTCTGTGACAGCGCGCTCAAGAGCCTGCTGCAATCTGGCGGAATCATAGACCTCTATAATCACTTTCCAAGAAGGAGTCGGCACAATCGGGCCGTCAACTGCGAAGGCGAACTCTCCGCCGAGTGGCGCGGCAATGTCATTGCGTACATTGATGCCGTGCTTTGATTCAAGCTGTGCAAGCTGCTGGCGAAGGCCCGGCTTGGTCGTCTCCATAAAGCCTAAGAGATCATCAACCAGCGCGGTCGGCTCTTTGACGACGAAAGCTGCGGTCACATTCGCGTCGGGCGAGATGAATTCGAGCGCGCCCATCGGCCCCGGCGCGGCCAGCCACGAAGCCACTCCGCGACGTGTCTGATTGAAGGTCAGCATCGCGCGGCTCGCGGTCTTGCTGTTCTGCTCTTTCTGCTCGACGATGAAATATTTGAGGTCAAGCAGGCCGAGCTTTTTGTAAGCTTCGACGGGCTGCTCGCCGCCGTCGCCTTTGGGTTGCTGTTTGAGAGCTTCGGTCACAATCTTTTCAAGGTTTGCGGCGACAATCAGTCCCGCGCCGTCCTGATAAATGGTAGCGATGCTCTGATGGAACGGCGTGCCTTTGAAGGATTTCGCACTAGTGTCTTTCATCGTCGCGGACAGACGTTGAAGCTGTTCGAGCTTCGGAGCGGCGGCCACTATGTCGCCGTTAATCCAGACAAGGAGTTCTTCAGGCATCTTGCCATTCTGCGCGGCCTGAGTTGCAGACTGCGGGTCGTCAATGATGCGAACCTTCGGCCCGCCTTTGCCTTCGGCAGCAAAGCTATTGATTTGCTGTTCGAGGAACGAGCGGAAGTCCGTGTTGTTCTTCAAGGTCGCGAGGACGAGCGGCCCGTTGGGCTTGCCTTCGCTGTCCATCTCTGCCGTCACGACCAGCTCGTCTCCGAGACGCTCGCCAAACTGGCGCACGCGCTCAAGAATCTGGCCCAACTCCGCATTGTGTTTGGCGTTGCCTTCCTTCTCCCACCATTCGCGCAAGGCTGCGTTCTGGCGTATGCGCTCCTGCATGATGCGATGCGATTCGCTCAGGGTCGCGGCCAGGTTCGGCATCGCGGCATAGAGCACTGTGCCTTCTGGCACGATGTCTAAGAGGCGCGTAGAGTAGCGCACGCCCGGCTGCTCAACGTTGTTCAGTTCCTTTTGCAGCGAGGCGAATTGATTGAGAAGCTCGCCATAGCGCGCGGCATCGCGGCTCCATGCCACTTCGTCTTTGACCGGAACTTTTTCCAGACTCGCCTGTGTCGTCGTCTGGTCGCCGGGCTTGAGCACATCTTCTTTGCCGGAGTGATTGACATGAACTTCGCCTTCGACAACGGAGACGCGCGTTCCCTTCGTGCCGTGATTGACGGAGAAGATTGTGCCAGTCACAGAAGTGAGCGAATCGTCCGTCGCGACATACAGGTGATGCGCGCCCTGCTTGGCGGCCTGCACGATGACGTTGCCGCGCTCAAGTTTAATGGTCGTGCCGTCAGAGTTGCGGCTCAGGGAAAACTCTGAGCGGTCTTTCATCTCGACCATCGAGCCGTCGTCGAGCTTCAAGACGGCGATGGCATCCTTGCCCGTGCGAATCTTCTCGCCTTTCTGAATCGCTTCGCCAACTTTTATCTCGCGCATGTCGCTGTCGGAAACTCTATAGACAGTGCCACTCGCAAGTTCGACTGTCGCGTTCACGGAGTTGCCCAAGTAACGCTGGACGAGAGGCCAGGACAGGAGCGCGAGGCCAGCGATAAAGGTCGCGGCGATGGCCCATTTCCAGACGGGCGTAATCGTTTGCGGCCTCGATTGGCCCAGAGCGGCGGGCCGTGCAACCGTCGCGGCCACCTTGCCTTCGCGCGCCTGTTTGAGAGCGCGGCGGCAGGGGATGCATTCGTGCGTGTGGTCTTTCAGGAGCATGGCGCGCGAGTCTGACAACTCGCCGCGCAGGTACGCGGGCATCAACGATTGGAAATCGGAGCAGCCGTGTATGTGCTCGATGTTGGCGGCAGCTTCGACGGGCGCGGTGGCAGATTGGCTCTCGGCAGAGAGTTTGGCCCAGACGCGCGCGGCTGCGCTGTCAATCAAAGCGGAGTCAATCTGTTCGTCTCGAATCTCGCTCATGGTGTTGTCCAAAATGGCATCTGTGTCTTCAAAATTACGCTTCATGATGTTTCTCCAGGTACTCGCCAATCTCTTTTCTCAGGCGCGTGCGGCTGCGGTGCAGCATCACGCCAACGACCATCTGCGAAGTTCCAAGCATCTCCGCAATCTCGCGGTTGCCATAGCCTTCGTAATAACGCAGCACGAACATCTCAGCCGCCTTCGGGCCGAGCTTGGAAATCGCTTCCTGAAGCAGTTCGCGCAACTCTTTGTCTGCGTGCTGCGCTTCCGGGTTCAAAAAAGTGCTTTCCAGTTGTTCGTGCTCAATATCATCGAGGGCGACGGATTTGGCGCGCGTGCGGCTGCGCATGATGTCGAGCGAGGCATTGATGGCCGCGCGCAAGAGATAGCCAGCCGGATTCGGCTTGAGGTCTAATCCCTCTTCGCGCCGCACGAGGCGCAGGAAAACTGTCTGCAAAACGTCTTCGGCATCCGAAGGGTTGCCGGTCACGCGGTAGGCCGTACGGAAAATCTGGTCATAATGCTCGCGAAAGAGCGTTTCCAGTTCCGGCGGCGGCGCGTCGGGTATCGTTTGTATTTGGGTTGCGGCTGCTAACACGTCTTTCTCCTTTAGGTCGTCTCCACTCATTAAACGCTCCTATGGAAATGTTATTAACAAACGCCGCCGTAATTTTTGCGCCGGATTTGTGGTGAAATTACACGAAAAGTCTGTAAAACGCCTTCTCTTTGAAGACAAAATCGCTGTCTGTCAAAGTCTCGACAGAGATGACTTCATGAAATTCCGGCACAGCCCCTTGATCTCCTTCCCAACAAGCGAAAAGCTGTAACTCGGCTCCAGCCTCAAGAGCCTCACGCGCGTAATCTGCCAGCCGCGCATAGCTCTCTTCAACTCTCTTTAAATCCTCTCCGACTTCCCCGTCTTTCAAAAATCCGCAGCCGCAGAACTTATGCGAGCCAACATAATAAACATGCGACAACGCAAACTGCTTTTTGACCTGCGAATCGCGGCTCGACAATTCCGCTAGATGAAAATTCGGCTCAGTCTCATCCCACTCAATGAGTTTGAGAGGCATACTGGCAGCGATGTATGCGACTAAACACATAGAGCATTATTGCGGAAGATAAGCGGAAGGCGCAGGCACATCGCCATTTGTGCCGAAGGCCGCAGCGCGAAATCCCGTAGAACTCTGATTGATGTACCATGTGCCGTCGGACGGGCGGAAGACTGCTATGTCCGAGAGTCCGTCGCCGTCATAATCTGCTGGCACAGGGATGTCAGTAGCGATGCCGAACGCCTGCGCGCGAAAGCCAAGCGTGCTCTGCTGTATGTACCACGCGCCGTTGCGATAGACCGCGACATCCGTTTTACCATCATTGTCATAATCGCCCTGCGCTGGTCTATCTGTAGAGACGCCGAAAGGCTGGCTGACAAGCATTCCATTCGAGCTTTGCTGTATGTACCAGACGCCGCTCGTGGGTCGAAAGACCGCGAGGTCTGCTTTACCGTCATTGTCATAATCGCCCACGACTGGCTTGTCGCCGCTCGTGCCGAAAATCTCAGCGCGAAATCCCAAAAGGCTCTGCTGTATGTACCATGTGCCGTTGCGAAAAACCGCGAGGTCTGTTTTGCCGTCCGCGTCGTAATCTACTGCGACGGGCGTGTCTGTATTGATGCCGAAAAATTGTGAACGAAAAGTATTGTTCGAGCTATTGATGCTGTACCACGCTCCCTGCGAAGGACGGAAGACTGCTATGTCCGTGCGGCTGTCACCATCGTAATCGCCGGGCGTGATGCGGTCTCCGCTTGCGCCGAAGGTCTGATTGCTAAAAGAATTGTTGGAGCTATTCTGAATGTGCCAAGCATTGCTCGACGGGCGAAAGACTGAGAGGTCTGTGCGCCCGTCGCCGTCAAAGTCTGAAACAGGATTGGGGACGATAAAGACTTCGTTGATGTTGGTCGCGCCGAAACCTTGTACGATTCCACCGCCGGGCAGATAGACTTTGTTGGCGATGACTGTGGAGAAGAGTCCATGTCGCGGCGTCTGCATCTGCGGCAACTGTCGCCAGCTATTACTTACGGGATAATAAACTTCCACTTCGCCATGCAGCATCGGAATCTCGCCGCCGAAGACATAGAGCCTGCCCGCGATGGCTGCGACAGCGATGCCTGACCGCGCGGTCGGCATCGGCGCAAGCTGCGTCCACATATTTGTCTGCGGGTCATAGACCTCTAAGCTCGTCGGCGCAGAGGCATTCGCGCGCCCGCCGACGACATAAAACTTTCCGTTAATGACTCCGCCCGCGCAGTGATTGCGCGCGACATTCATCGGAGCCAGAATGGACCAGGAATTCTGCACAGGGTCGTAAACTTCCAACTCATTCTGATTCGAGATTGGCCCAGTCCCGCCCGCTACATAAATCCTGTCGTTAATCACTCCGACCGCAGGCGTGTTGCCGTGCGCGTGATGCATCGTGGCGACTTCGCTCCAAGAATCGAGCGGCGGCGGGTTATAGACAAAGACGCGCGCGGAGACTCCGCCAAAGGCGTAGAGCTTTCCGGCTGCGACGGCTGCTGCGTTGTGATTATTAACAAGTGGCAGCACGGCTGCGCTGCTCCAAGCGTTGCTGGCCGGGTCATACGCTTCGACAGTATTGGTTGACTCGCCGTTCGTGTTGTAGCCCGCGATGACGTAAATCTTTCCACCAAGCAGAGCCGCCGACACTTCCTGTCTGGACGAAGGCATCAACGCCAGCGTGGCCCAGATGCCGCCGCTACTATTGACCTGCACAGCATCCCCCGACGACATAATCGCCAGCGACAAAACAATCAAGTAGCCACACAACAATTTCATGGCCCTGCAACTCCATTAAAAGCAAATCGAAGTTAATTAAGCATTGATTTCAAAACTCAAGAGACAAGCTAACTCAACACCTTTGCGTTCTTCAGTTTTCTCTTTGCGCCTTTGCGTGAACCGTTCGTGTTTCGCGCTGGTGGCGCAAAGAAAAGTAAAGACAGAAAGCTCGCAAAGCCTAGCTGCTGAATGCCTGCATCACCTCTTCGCTGTGCTGCTCGACATTGACCTTATCGAAGACCTTTTTAATCTTGCCTTCTTCGTCAATCAGAAACGTCTTGCGCGCGACGCCCATGTATTTCTTGTCGCCCCAAGTCTGCTCGCCATAAACTCCGTAAGCATCCGAGACGGAATGATCCGTGTCTGCCAGCAAGGCGAACGGCAGATTGTATTTCTCCGCGAACTGCTGGTGCGAAGCCTCGTCGTCGAGCGAGACGCCGAGCACCTTGATGCCCTGCTCAGTGTAATCCGCATGCGCGTCACGGAACGAGCAAGCCTCCTTCGTGCAACCCGGCGTATCGTCCTTCGGATAAAAGTAGAGCACAACCTTTTGCCCGCGAAAGTCTGAGAGCTTGACCTCATTACCGCTTGCATCGCGCGTCGTGAAATCCGGCGCAGCATCGCCTTCTTTGAGCATGCCTCGTATCTCCTTCATGATTGAATATGTGACTTGCTTTTTGTCTCGCACAAGTCTAACACTTGGGCAATCCTTGAAGCGAATCGAACCAACGATGAAAAAAGAAGAAGCGGAGATAGAGACCAACGCGGCAGAGACCACAACAAACGACTGCGAAAAACCTGTGCTCAAAGAAGGCACGGATTATTATTTTGAGAAAGGGCTGATGGTTTTCACCTCACACTATCTGCTTCGTCGCGGCTACTGCTGCGGCAATAATTGCAGGCATTGCCCGTATGAAGAAGTGGCGAAGAATAAAAATTAATCACTGAAGAACGCAGAGAAATTTCAAATCTGAAATCTCAAATTTGAAATCTTTTTTGAAATCTTTCTTTCTCTCCTTGAACGAAAACCTTTAAGCCGTGAGGCTCAGTGGACGCGGCGCGCCGCGCAACTGCACTGGCGGCTGCGGCGCGCAGCAGACTTTCACCAGCCGCTCGCGGTCTCTTTGCATCTGTGCATCTTCTCTGAGCCACGCGCGCACTTCGCGGAAAATTCGCGCCGCGTGTTCATCCGGCGGCTCGACGATGCGATAGTGCATCCACTTGCCCTCGCGCCGCGCCGAGACCACTTTGGCCCGCCGCAAATAAGCCAGATGGCGCGAAATCTTGGGCTGGTTAGTCCGTAATATCTCCACGAAAAAGCAGACGCAGAGTTCATCCTCGCCCATCAGATTTAAGAGCCGCAGACGCGTCCTGTCGGCTAGCGCGCGGAACAATGTTTCCATCTCGAAAATTTCGTTCTCTTTTGCCATGTCAAATATTTTATCACGATTCCAACAAATATGCCTTGACAGATATGTTCTCTCGGATGTATAGTCCGACTCACATTCGCTTAGGCGAATATATTGGAAGGAGGAATGATGATGAGTGAGACTACAAAAACCGTGCAGGCGCTCAAGGCGCATCTGGCTTTGAACGTGAAGAATGTGGAGCAGAGTCTGGAGTTTTACAGAAAAATGCTTGGGATTGAGCCGAGCAAGGTTCGCAAAGGTTACGCGAAGTTTGATGTGCAGAATCCGCCGCTCAATCTGACTTTGAATCAGGTTCCCTTCGGCGAGCGCGGCGCGCTCTCGCACTTGGGGATTCAGGTTGCTTCGACGGACGATGTGCTGGCGACGCGCGAGCGTTGGGCCGAAGCTGGCCTTGTCACGCGCGACGAGATGCAGACAAATTGCTGCTATGCCTTGCAGGACAAGACATGGGTTCACGACCCTGACGGCAACGAGTGGGAAGTCTTCGTCGTGTTGGAAGACAACCTGACGCAGACTGCCGCGTGCTGCGCGGCGTTGGATGCTGTAGAAACTCAGCCGCAGGCAACAGCTTCCTGTGCGACTCCTGCACAGGCCACAGCCGAGACTGCTTCATGCTGTGGGCCAACGGCTGAGACAGCTGCGCCCGTCGCTCTCTCGCGTTAAAGCTTTGGCGGCGAAGCGCGTACAGCAGAGGCGGATTGATGTTGCCAGAAGCCTGACGGCTGAAGCAGTCGGGACAGCTTTTCTTTTAGCTGCTGTCGTCGGCTCAGGCATCATGGGAGAGCGGCTCTCAGGTGGCAATGTGGCGATAGCTTTGCTCGCCAACACCATTGCCACCGGGGCTGCGCTCGTCGCACTGATACTGACCTTTGGGCCAATCTCCGGCGCGCACTTTAATCCAGCCGTCACTTTAGCGGATGCGACGCAGGGCGGAATCCTCTGGAAATATGTTCCGGCTTATATCTGCGCGCAGGTCGCCGGAGCATTCGCAGGAGTGGCGATTGCCAACATCATGTTTGGCTTGCCTGTCTTCAACGCTTCGAGACACGCGCGTGCTGGCGGCGCACAGTTGTTGAGCGAGTTTGTCGCGACGTTCGGATTGCTCGCGGTCATCTGGGGATGCTCGCGGCGAAGGTCTGCGGCAGTTCCCTTCGCAGTCGCAGCCTACATCACAGCCGCCTACTGGTTCACGGCTTCGACTTCGTTTGCGAATCCTGCTGTCACACTGGCGCGCACAGCGAGTGACACTTTCGCGGGCATCAGACCGATGGATGCGCCCGGCTTTATCATCGCGCAACTGGCGGGCGCGGCGGCGGCCACAATTCTTTTTCGCTGGCTCGTCCCGGCCCTGCCTGCGGACGCGGCGGCAGTCGTCGTCCCGCATGATGGCGCGACAGATGTTGAGGATGAAAGATGACTGAGACAAAGCGTGTGTTGATTCTCTGCACGGGCAATTCCGCGCGGAGCCAGATGGCCGAAGGCTTATTAAGAGAAGCGGGCGCGGGCCGCTTTGAAGTTTTTAGCGCAGGCACGCATCCTTCCGTCGTCAATCCGCTTGCCGTCGAAGCGATGCGCGAGAGCGGGATAGACATTGGCGGGCATCGCTCGAAATCCGTGGACGAATTTGTGGGCCAGAGATTCGATTACGTGATTACCGTTTGCGACAACGCGAAGGAGAATTGTCCAGTCTTTCCCGGAGAGACGCAGCGCATTCACTGGAGCTTTGACGACCCGGCTGCGGCTGTTGGGAGCGAGGATGAAAGGTTAGCTGTCTTTCGTCGCGTGAGAGACGAGATTGAGTTGCGTTTGCGCGAGTTCGTGAAGGACAGCAAGTAATATTTAAGTATGAGATAAGGCTATGATGTATTAAGCCCCGTCAGGGGCGTCATATCAGTAGCCCATGACGACAGTCGTGGGCTACTGGTATGACGCTCCTATGGAGCTAAGAAGAGTGCCTCGTCCCATTGCAAAGCTAAAAATAGAATGAGGCTCACAGTGAAATTTCACTGTGAGCCTCTTCTGTTTTATCGCCTCTTACACTTTACTGCTCTTCCGGCGGCGGCATACGTTCGCCGCGTCCGCGACGCTGGCGGCCTTCTGCGCGACGCGCTTTCCACTCCTGCTCTAGCTGGTCATACTTCGTGCGCTGTTCCGGTGTCAGAAGCGCGAGCAGTTCTGTCTGCATCTGCTTTTGCGCGGTGTGAATCTGTTCGCGCAGGTCGTGCGCTTTTTGTCTCACATCATCTGAGAGGTCGCCCTGCTCTACTCTCTGCCTGTGAATTTCCATCAGGGCCTGACGTTGCGGCTCGATGTTGTTGGTGAAGCGTTCGACGATGACGCGCGTTTGCTGCTCCTGCGCTTCTGTGAGATTGAGGTTGCGCATGATACGCATAACGGGCGTGCCGCCACGATGTCGCCCGCCTTTTCTTTGCATAGCTTCAAGCTGTGCCTGTGCTGCTCTGTCTGCATCTGTGGCGGGTTTCTGTGCGTAAGCCGCGACGCCGCAAGTGATGATGAGTGCGAGTGATGCTGCGAGTCCTGTGAATCTGTTTCGTAAAGACATTTTCCTGCTCCTTCTTAAAGTTCCAAGATGAAAGATTGCGCATTCCTGAAATGAATGCCCGACTGCGGATTGGCCGAGACCGCTTTTGTGTGTCTCGCATCTTTTGACGCGCGTGCTCTGCGGTTAGTCTGAAAAATTATCCAATCTCTTATCGCGCGGCTGATTTACGATTGGATAACTCTCACGCTACAATACGCGGCGATGAAACTCTTACAGCACATCAACACGCCTGCGGACTTGCGCAAGCTCTCCATAGACCAACTGCCAGAGGTTGCCAGCGAGATACGCGAGTACATACTGGAAACGATGTCGCGCATAGGCGGCCACACGGGCGCATCTCTTGGCGCAGTCGAACTGGCCGTCGCGCTCCACTATGCCTTCGACACGCCGACAGACAGACTCGTCTGGGACGTGGGCCATCAAGCATACGCACATAAAATTCTGACCGGTCGGCGCGACCTGCTGCCGACCGTCAAGCAGTACGGCGGCATCAGCGGCTTTCTCAAACGCGACGAGTCGGAGTATGACACCTTCGGCGCGGGCCATGCTTCGACCTCCATCTCTGCTGCTTTGGGGATGGCGATTGCGCGTGACCGGCGAGGCGCGTCGCATCACGTCTGCGCGCTTATCGGAGATGCGAGCTTGCCGGGCGGGATGGCGATGGAGGCTATCAATCAGGCGGGCCATTTGAAGACGCGACTGATTGTGCTCCTCAACGATAACGAGATGTCCATTGCGCCTGCCGTCGGCGCGTTGACAGGTTATCTCAATCGCATACGCGAAGCTCATGGTTATCATCGCTTCAAAGATGAAGTGGGCGAAACCTTGCTCTCAATTCCGGGGCTCGGAGAGCGACTTCATCACGCGGCCAAGACTGTGAAGGATGCCTTAGCGGCTGCGGTCTTGCCTGGCGCGCTCGTCAATGAATTGGGATTTAAATACATAGGCTATGTTGACGGCCATAACCCGCGCGCACTGGTCGCGGCCCTGCGCGAGGCGCAGCAGATTAAGGACAGTCCTGTGATTGTCCACGCGTTGACGACCAAAGGCAAAGGCTTTCCTTCTTCGGAAAAAAATTACTACGCATGGCATGCGACTGGCCCTTTTGACATCAAGACCGGCACGCCTATCAAGTCTGCATCGAAAGCTCCGCAGTACACTTCGGTCTTCGGCGATACTTTGTGCGAGTTGATGGCGAAGGATGAAAAGATTGTGGCATTGACGGCGGCGATGCCGGACGGGACTGGAATTGACAGGGCTTTGGAAAAATTTCCGAGACGCACTTTTGATGTCGGCATCGCGGAGCAACATGCTGTCACCTTCTGCGCGGGGATGGCGTGCGAAGGCTTGAAGCCTGTGGCCGCGATTTACTCTACGTTCCTGCAAAGAGCTTTCGATCAGGTGATGCATGATGTCTGCATACAGGATTTGAATGTCACATTCGCGCTTGATAGAGGCGGAGTCGCAGGGCCGGACGGCCCGACGCATCATGGCCTCTTAGACATAGCTTACTTGCGCGCGATGCCCAACATGGTCTTGATGGCTCCGAAGGATGAAGCGGAATTGAGAGACATGCTCCTGACCGCGATAGAGCATCCGGGGCCAGCAGCCTTGCGCTACCCGCGCGGCAACGGAGTGGGCGTGGACATTTCGCGCGAGCCGCAACTGCTGGAAATCGGCAGGGGCGAAATCCTGCGCGACAGCGGCGGCAGCGAGGTTGCGATTGTCGCCTACGGCTCAATGGTCTATCCATCCTTGCAAGCCGCAGAGAATCTGGCGAAGGATGGCATCGAAGCATCAGTCGTCAATGCGCGTTTCGTCAAGCCGCTTGATGCCGGACTCCTGCTTGCGCTGGCGCGCACCAAACGGCTCATCGTGACGGTTGAAGAAGCATACCTCGCAGGCGGTTTCGGCTCAGCCGTGATGGAGCTTTTGGAAGAGAACGGATTACAGGACAAGCTGCGCGTCGTGCGCATGGGAATCCCGGACAGACTTGTGACGCACGGCGATGCAAAGCTTCTGCTGGCTAAATACGGACTCGATGCAGACGGCATCTATATGCGCGTCAAGGAGAGCATGGAAGTCCTCGAAGACCGCCGCGCTCCGCGAGAGAAGTTAAGAAGCTGAGTTTCCATCAGGTATAAGAAAGCAAGTTTCCCGCAAAGGCGCAAAGACGCAAAGGAAAACAGTTAAGCTTTTCTTTGCGTCTTTGCGCCTTTGCGGGAAACTCTTTGTATTTAAGTTGCGATGGCATACTTAAAGGCTGAGGTCTGCATCCAAAGGCACGTCGGCGCTCTTTAAGAGAGCCTCACTTGAGACTTTTTAATTCCCCCTGTACGGCACGGATTTTTGTTATCATGTAAGCGGCAGCCGCCCTTAAGCGTGCGGGCTGTCTTCAGAAAAAGCAATGGAAGAGAGACGCAAGATTATTATCCCGACCGGCGCAGACCCGGACGCGACTCTGGCAAAGCCTTTTTTTAACACAGAGGCTACCAGAGCGGCGCGCCCCGTCGTGCCTCTGCCGGAAACAGAAGTCGCACAAGCACAACCTGCTGCTGTTGCCACCGCATCAACCGCGCACACAAAACGCTGGATGATACTCTTGCCGCTTGTCATTGCGGCCATCGGCATCGGCGTTGCCGCAGGCTTCGCCATCAGCAGTTACCAGCGTCGTCAGACGGCTGCTGCGGAAACATCCGTCGCAGTCCGACCTGTCGCCAGCAAATCTCCCACGACCTTGCCCTGGACTTACACGCCCGAAGAAGAACTAATCGTTGAAGACGACGCGGTAGCCTCTGTGGATGAAACGGCAAACGAGACCGCGCAGCCGCCGCAGACTGTGCCGGAAGATAATCCTGCGCGTGTCGCTAATGACGACAGGGATAAGGAACGCAGGGAGGCACGGCAAGAACGCGCCGAAGACAGACGCGACGAAAGACAAGAGGCTAGAGATGACCGCGCAGAGGAACGCGAGCGTCGCAGGCAGGAGCGAGAACAAAGACGCGCGCGGCGCAATCGTCAGAATGATGACGACGACCTCCCGCAAGACCCCATCCGCCGCACACGCGACGAAGTGCATCGCATACGCGAAATCTTCGAGGGCATCCCTTAGAGACAAATAAAAATTTAAAAAGATAAAAGGCAAAAGTAAGGTCACAGATTTTTCAGCTTTACTTTTGCCTTTTACCTTTTTACTTTTGCCTTCTGATGAAGCGTGAGCGTATAGACAAGCTGCTGGTCGAGCGCGGTCTCGCACCCTCGCGCACACGCGCGCAGGCTCTGGTGATGGCGGGCGTCGTGCTCGTTGATGAGCAGCGCGTGGAAAAGTCTTCGGAGATGTTTGAGACAACTGCGCAGATTCGCGTCAAGGGCGCGGACGACCCAGCGATGCGCTATGTCGGGCGCGGCGGTTTGAAATTGGAAGCGGCCCTCAGTGAATTTAAAGTGGATGTCAAAGGCTTTGTCTGCCTCGATGTCGGAGCTTCGACCGGAGGCTTTACGGATTGCCTCTTGCAGCACGGAGCCGCGCGCGTCGTCGCCATAGATGTCGGACACAATCAACTCGACTGGCGACTTCGCACAGACCCACGTGTCGAAGCGCGCGAAGGCATCAATGCGCGTCATCTCTCGCCCGAAGATTTTACGGAAAATTTCGACCTCGCAGTCATGGATGTCTCCTTTATCTCCGCGACCAAAGTGCTGCCCGCCATCGTTCCTCTCTTAAAAACGGAAGGCCGCATGATTCTCTTAATCAAACCGCAATTCGAAGTCGGGCGCGGCGAAGTCGGCAAGGGCGGCATCGTCACAGACCCGCAGAAACACGCGCGCGTTGTCGAAGAAGTCAACCACACCGCGCGCACACTTGGCTTGCACCCGCTCGGTGTGATTGAATCGCCTATCACAGGCGCAGACGGCAATGTAGAATTCCTCGCGTTGTATGAGAAAGGAGAAAATCAATGACAGGTGAGGAAATGGAGAGGGCTATTGATTTCCTGCTGAAAAATCAGGCCAACTTCGATGCCAGAGCTGAAAAAACCGATCAGCAAATAGAACAAACTCGTCAGCAAATAGAACAAACCCGTCAACAAATAGAACAAACCCGTCAACAAATAGAACAAACCAATCAAATAGTTAAATCCCTTGGCGAGACGCAGACAGAGTTTATGCAAACAATGCTGCACCACGTCGAAGCGCAAGGACAAATCAATGCCGACATGCGACAGGGGATGAGCGAGCTACGCCAAGCCATCCGTGACTTGGCACAAGCGCAACAAAGGACGCAACAGGACATTTCCAATCTGACTGAGGCACAACATCGAACGCAGCAGGATATTTCCGATTTAACAAAAGTTGTCGGCAACTTAATAAAATTCTCATCTGGAAATGGCAATCCACCGCAAGAATAGATGGTCGCTGTTATAGATATGAAGGCACACAGCAAAGAGCAAGCCGCGCTGGCTCATCTACAGCGCGTCAAGAGTGCGTACCAAAGTTTCGTTAAGCTGAATTATGAGCACAGGGCGCAGGACTGCCGGACTTGCCCGACGCGCGGTGTGTGTTGCACGGACGAGCATTTCGTCAATGTCCATATCACGCGTCTTGAAGCGGTCGCGATACGCGAAACTTTAGAGCGCACGCCGCGTCTGAGTGATGCTGAGAGGCATGCTGTTTATGCTCGCGCGAGGGAGACGGTTGAGCGATATAAGCTGCGCGCGGTGGGCGACACGTTCGCGCAGACTTACTCTTGCCCGCTTTACGACCCGCAGTCCGGTTGTCTGGTGCATCGTCGCGCTAAGCCCGCGCCGTGCATACAGCATGCCTGTTATGAAGACTGGCAAGACCTGCCGCCCGCGCGGCTTGAGGCGCGCACGGAGCACACTGTCGAGCAGTTGAACCGTGAAGTTTATGGCGCGGCGTGGGCGTGGCTGCCGACACCGCTCTGGCTCTGTCTGGTTGACCCTGCATCGGATGGCGTGGAGCTTGAAAGGCTGGCGCGCGTCTGGGCCACGCAACAGGACAGGAGAGCAAACCCCGCACGGCAAACTCATCGCCCGCGCGCAAGCTCAGCTGTAAGTCAGAACCGCCTGCGGTAGCGGGCGGGCTCTCATTGATACCACTCACTTGCCAACATTAAAGACACGCCCGCTACCGCAGGCGGTTCCGACCTGATGCTTATGTCAAACATTGTGCGCACGACAATTCCATCAGATGTGCCTGCAATCCATTCGCTCATCGCGGGGATTTATGCGGAATACGATTGCGGTTTCAATGTCGAAACCGAAGAGCGTCACCTGCTCGCGCCCGGCCCTTACTTTCGCGCAAGCGGCGGAGAGTTCTGGGTTGTTGAAGAAGAGGGCGCAATCCTCGCCACTGTCGCCGTCGCGCTCTCTGATGATGCAGGAGAATTGAAATCTCTTTATGTGCATCCTTCCCTGCGCAAACATGGATGGGGACGCAGGCTCACAAACCTTGCCATCGAACATGCGCGCGCGGCAGGCAAACAGCGCATGTTTCTCTGGAGCGACACGCGATTTCTGGACGCGCACAGGCTCTATCAAAACATGGGCTTTGAAAAGTTTGGCGTGCGCGACTTGCACGACTCGAACAACACAGTAGAGTTTGGCTTTGAAATGTCACTCGCGTGAAGCTTTAAGATATTGCCACAGAGACACAGAGACACAGAGCAGGAAAATAAGTAAGACTGCATCATCTCATTTTATATTTTATATCTCTGTGTCTCTGTGTCTCTGTGGCTTAGTCGCTGATTTCGTTGACACTTCAAAGTGCGCGCTTGTATCATCCGCGTGCCGTATCTTTCAGTAATCAATAAATTTAGAGCCTGCGAAGAAGTTGGTTGATTGATGGTCGAGTCTGCCATACGTCGCGTCGGTGTCGTCGTCAAACCGCATCAACATGAGGCGGTCAAGACTATCTGCGACCTTGTCGAATGGCTAGACGCGCGCGGCATCACTCTGGTCGGCGACCCGTCGCTTGAGCGCGAACATATAGAGCGTCAGACTGGCTGCGCGATTGAGACACGAGGGCGCGAAGAGTTGGCGGAGCACGTTGACCTGCTGATTGTGCTCGGCGGCGACGGGACGATGATTTCGACGGCGCGTTTGCTTGGCGATAAAGAAGTGCCTGTGCTCGGCATCAACTACGGCAGCCTCGGCTATCTCGCGGAGTTTCGCATCGAAGAGATGTTCCCCGCGCTCGAATCCATTCTTGAGGGAAACTATCGCTTAGACAATCGCGTGATGCTCGCCGTCGAACACTTTCGTGGCGAAGACCGACTGGCGCACAGCCGCGTGCTCAACGATGTCGTCATCAACAAATCCGCCCTGGCGCGCATCATCGAAATCGAAGCCTATTTTAATGGCATGTTTGTCAACTCGTTTCGCGCGGACGGATTGATTGTCTCCACGCCGACAGGCTCAACCGCTTACAATCTTTCTGCGGGCGGCCCTGTCATTTATCCTTCGATGAACGCCATCGTCGTCACGCCCATCTGCCCTTTCACTCTCTCGAATCGTCCGATTGTTGTGCCAGACCGCGCACAGATTGAACTGCGTTTGAAGACGGAGAAGGAAGAGGTGGCTTTGACGCTCGACGGGCAGGTCGGGTTTCCGCTTAAAGTTGACGACCGCGTGCTGATTCACAAGAGCCAGACGACCTTTAACCTTGTGCAGCCGATGAACAGAAATTATTTTGATGTGCTGCGCGACAAATTGAAATGGGGAAGATAAAAAAATGGCTGACGAGCGAGATGAGAAGAGCGTGAAGCGTGATGGCGAACTGGACGCGCATGCTTTCGAGCGCGAGGTGACGACAGACCTTGACGACGAGACGCCGGATAAGCCGAAGGGCATGGCCCTGCATACGCGTATTCTAATTGGATTGGCAGTCGGCGTCGTCGCGGGCATCGCTGTCAATCAACTGCTCGGCGGCGATCACCCGCGCGTGGTGTGGGTCGTGGAGCATATCACGAATCCCATAGGGCAGCTCTTCCTGCGCCTCCTGCTGATGATTGTCGTGCCGCTCGTCTTCTCCTCTCTGGTCGTAGGCGTCGCAGGCATCGGCGACATACGCAAGCTGGGGCGCGTGGGCCTCAAATCTTTCGCCTACACACTGATCGTCTCCGCCATCTCTGTCGTCATCGGCCTCACGCTTGCCAACACTATCAGGCCGGGGGAGAGGGTTGATCCGGCGACTTCCGCTGCGCTGCAACAACGCTATGGCGCGGGCGCAACCGCAGAGGTAGAGAAGGCGACTAAAGGCAAGACGGCGGATACGCCTCTGATGCAAGTAGTCAAAACCATCGTGCCGTCAAATCCTGTGGCGGCGGTGGCGGGCATCGTCACGGGTTCCACCACGCAGAGCGACACGCCGAACATGCTGCACCTGATGTTCTTCGCGCTGATTGTCGGCATCGCCATCACGCTCATCCCCGTCGAAGTGACCGCGCCACTTCTCAGAGGCATGGAAGCCCTCTATCAAATCACGGCGAAGATTATAGACATCATTATGAAGTTTGCGCCGTTTGCGGTGGCGTGCCTGCTCTTTAATAACACTGCGCGCTTCGGGGTTGACTTGTTGCAGGCGCTCGGCTGGTTCGTTGTCACGGTGCTGGTCGGTCTCTCGCTACAGATGTTCGGCGTCTATTCGCTCTCGGTTTATTTTCTCTCGCGCATCTCGCCGCTCGAATTTTTCCGGCGCATCAAGACCGTGATACTGACTGCGTTTTCCACCTCATCATCAAACGCAACGCTGCCGACTGCGCTACGCGTCTCGGAAGAAAATTTGGGAGTGCCGCAGGAGATTAATAGCTTTGTGCTGACTGTTGGAGCGACTGCCAATCAGAACGGGACGGCTTTGTATGAAGGCGTGACGGTGCTCTTTCTGGCCCAGCTTGCGGGCGTTGACCTCTCTCTGAGCGTGCAGTTGATGGTCGTCTATCTGGCAATCCTCGGCGGCATAGGGACGGCTGGCGTGCCATCGGGTTCGATTCCCTTCATCATCGGCGTGCTGGTGACCATCGGCGTCAACCCGGCGTTGATTGCGATTATTTTAGGAGTTGATCGCATACTGGATATGTGCCGCACGACGCTGAACGTGACAGGCGACATCACTGCCGCGACTTATGTGGCGCGCTCGGAAGGCTATGAATTATTGAAGCCGCACCAGCCCGCGATTGTGCATGCGGGAGTTGTGCCGCCCGCTTCTGACCGCGCTTAGAGCGGAATAAAAGCATGCCCGCGCAGTCTTTAAAGTGTATGAGAATGATTCTCAACTGACATCCATGCTTTAGCTTTTAAATTCAGTCTAAGAGGCGCGCGACATAGTGTTTATGCCGCGCGTTTCTCTTTTAAAGAGCTTTCAAAGCATGCGGAACAGTAGGTGCAAGGAAATTAGATTTCACGTTTCAAATGTGAGGAATAAAGAGAATGCTCTTTCCGATTGGCGACGACAATTCCGACCGCACAACAACGCCGCTTGTTAACTATCTACTGATAGCTCTGAATATCATCGTCTTCGTCTTTTTTCAGAGTCTCGGAGGCAATGACAAATTTACTTACGCCTACGCGACAGTGCCGCAGGAAATTGTCACTGGCCGCGACATAGACAAGCCCGTTGTCATTCAGAATCCAATGACGGATGAGATAGAGGGCCAGATTGATCTGCAACCGACGCCCATCTCCGTCTATATCACGCTGCTGACTTCGATGTTCATGCACGGCAGCCTGATGCACTTGTTGGGCAACATGCTGTTCCTCTGGGTCTTTGGCGACAACATAGAGCACACGCTGGGGCGCGTGAGGTATCTACTCTTTTATCTCGTCTGCGGCGTGATTGCATCTTTGTCGCATGTCTTTATGAACATGGATTCTTACATTCCAAGTCTCGGAGCTTCGGGAGCGATTTCGGGAGTTCTAGGCGGCTACATGCTCTTGCATCCGGGCAGGCGTGTGCGCGTGATTATGATTAACATGCTGACGGAAGTTCCGGCGGTCGTAGCCATCGGATTGTGGTTTGTCTTTCAGGTGGTCGAAGGCTGGTTCAATCGCGGAGCGACGGGCGGCGGCGTGGCTTATGCGGCGCACATCGGCGGCTTTATCGCCGGGCTCGTGCTCATCAAAGTTTTCGCCATCGGGCGCGGGCCGGGTGTCAGAACGGCTTGAAAAGTTTTCGTGAGTGGGCCGGAGAGAAAGAATCGCCCGCTCGGTTTTGTGGCAATTAATTTCAGAAAGGGAGAAAGAAAATATGGCAAGGACAAATGATGAAGTAATTTCGACTCTCAACAACTTGATTGAGACATGCAAGGACGGACAGGAGGGCTTTCGCACAGCCGCAGAGGGCGTGAAGAATGCAGAGTTGCAAACTCTCTTTAATACCTACTCGCAGCAACGCGCGCAGTTTGCAGCAGAGTTGCAGAATGAAGTGCGCAGGCTCGGCGGCGACCCTGAGAAGACAGGCAGCGTGGCCGCCACACTGCATCGCGGCTGGATTGACATCAAGTCAACAGTGACGGGCGAAGATGAAGGCGCAGTCATCTCCGAATGCGAGCGCGGCGAAGATTCGGCTGTCAGAAATTACAAGGACGCAATCGCGGAAGGCTTGCCCGCAGATGTCAGCTCTATCGTCGAGAGACAATACGGAGCAGTGCAGGAAGCGCACGACCGCATCCGCGCGCTCGAAAGAGCCAGCAGCGCGGGAGCGTAAGACAAGACCAAAAAAGTAAAAAGGTAAGAGGCAAAAGGGAGGATGCGAAAGATGCTATCTTCCCTTTTGCTTTTTTAAGGCGGCTGATGCCACGTGCTGTGCGGAAAATCAAAGCGGCTCTTGCCGCTTCTGCTGTGCGGAAAGTCTCTGACTTTCCGTTCAGCTGTCTTTTTTATCTTAGAGGCTGCGCCTCACACGGCAAGGCGCAGCCTTGCTATTAAATTCAAGAGCGGGACGGAAAGCCAGAGGCTTTCCGCACAGCATGGGCGGCAGAGCCGCTTATCTCGAAAGAAACGGCAAGAGCCGCTTATCTCGAAATAAGCGGCAAGAGCCGCTTATTTTCAACTCAACTTTTTTACTTTTAGCTTTACCTTTTTACTTTTGCCTTTGTTTCATCTGCTCGGTTAAGATAAATCGTTTTTAAGGAGCATTTTAAAAATGGCTATTTCAGAAATCAATCTTCCGCCCGCGAACCATCAGGGATTGGACATCAAATCCACTGCGCGCGAGGAGATGCAGCTTTACCCGCTTGATACTTTCCCGTACGAGTTTGCCGGACGAGAGGTGCGCGTGCGCTTTGAGTTGCCGGAGTTTACATGCATCTGCCCGTTCTCTGACTTCCCGGATTTTGCCACGATTCGTCTTGAATATGTTCCTCACGAGAGATGTGTTGAGCTCAAGAGTTTGAAGCTCTACATCAATTCGTTTCGTGAAGTAAAAATTTTTCACGAGCATGTCATCAACATCATCCTCGAAGATTTCGTGCGCGCGTGCGACCCCCTCAAGGTTGAAATCGAAGGCGACTTCAATGTGCGCGGAAATATTAAGACGACCGTTCGCGCGAGCTATCAGAAAAAGTAGAATCCGGCAGTAGAAAAGAGCTCCCTTTGCGGCCCTTTGCGAAAACACTTTGCGCTCTTTGCGTTGAGAAAAACTTTTTCAAAGCAAAGAGCGCAAAGTGTTTTCGCAAAGGGCGCAAAGATATTTTGTACTCTTGCCCTGCCCCTCTCTTCTGAACTAATATTCAGCGCATCCTGTAGGTAGCTTTTCGCCAGCTTTCTCTAATTCAACCGAACTTGAAACAAAGTCTTGAAACGCTTTCCCTCAAGGCGAAGTCTTTCTGCAACTGGGCCGGAACAACTTTAGCCCGCGCGAGACGACCATCAAGCGCGTTCAGTTGATAGACAACATGAGCTACACGCGCGGCGCGCATAGCATCAAGTTTGGCGTGGACTTTAACTTTGACCGCATCTTCAATTTCTTCTCCGGTCTCTTTACAGGGCAATACACTTTCAACTCTTACGCTCTGTTTGCGGCAAACTCTCCGTCTGCTTACACGCAGAATTTTGCAGGCCCCGGCACAGACCGCGTGCCGGGAACTCTGCGCAACGAGTTTACGACGCCGAACATTTATATCTTCGACACGCGCGCCACGAAGCATTTCACCTTTGCAGAGAAATATCGCTTGAGCCTGATTGTGGAAGCATTCAATCTGTTCAATCGCTCAAACTTGGCGACGGTCAACACTGGCCGCTATGGCATCGCCAGTTCGGCTGCGACGACCTTGACCAATCCTGCGGCGGCGACGCCGTTTGGCGGGCCGCGCACTTTCCTCGGCGAGCGACAGGTTCAATTCGCTGTGCGTTTCGCGTTCTGATAGAGGGAAAAGAAACGTCTCCCGCAAAGGCGCAAAGGCGCAAAGAAAAGATTTAAGTTCTTCTTTGCGCCTTTGCGGGAGATTCTCTCGTCACTGTAGTTCACCGGAATTTTAAACTGAACCACTACCTTCTGCATTGTGAGTCCTGCTATGATATTTTTATGAGTCTCGAAGTTATTCTTCTCATTATCGTCGTCGTCAGTATCGGAGCGGTGATTATCTTTTTGTCGTTGGCGCGGCGCGCTGTGCGTCTGGCGATTCGTTTGGGATTAGTACTCATGCTGATGCTGGTGTTGGGCGCGTCTGCTGTGACGTGGTACTGGTTCGGCGGAAGTCGCAGTTCGACAACACCTCGGAATCGGCCCGCTAATACGCGGCGCGGCAATTCTCGCTAGACCGTAGCGGCCCAGAGATAAAGCATGGGGGAAACAGACACAGATGCCGCAGATCAATTTAATGCTGCGATTAGCGAGAAGAGGTTGGGCGAAGCGACGCCGCGCCTCTGGCAACGCTACAAGAGATTGCCGCGCAATGTCTTTGCCATCAGTCTCGTCAGTCTTCTGAATGACGCTTCGAGCGAGATAATCTATCCGCTCCTGCCGCTCTTTCTGGCGGCCACGCTCAATGCTTCGCCCGCCGTCATCGGCACGATTGAAGGCGCGGCGGAATCCGTCTCAAGTCTCTTAAAACTGTTCGCAGGATATTTCAGCGACAAGCGCGGAAAGCGCAAAGGCTTAGTTGTCTTCGGCTATGCGCTGGCGAGTTTTATGAGACCGCTCCTGGCGTTTGCGACGAATTGGTATCAGGCGCTTGCGATACGCCTTACGGATAGAGTTGGCAAAGGCATACGCAGTGCGCCGCGTGATGCGATGATTGCGGACGCGGCTGCGGCTGAAGAGCGCGGCATAGCTTTTGGCTTTCATCGCGCGATGGATCACGCGGGCGCAGTCATCGGCCCGCTCCTCAGCTTCGCGCTCATCTATCTCATCGCAGACAATCGCAACCAGCCGACGACCAGCGATTTCAAACACATCTTTCTCTTCGCTTCGATTCCCGCGCTGGCCGCAGTCATTGTCGTCTCCTTCTTCGTGCGCGAGTCCGTCACACATCGCAAAGGCGGGGATGAGTTACTGGAAAAGCCTGAGTTTAACCTGCGCGGTTTCGATGGAAATTTTAAGAGATTCTTAGCCATCATCGCGCTCTTCACGCTCTCAAACTCTTCGGATGCCTTTCTGCTTTTGCGCGCGCGCGAGGCAGGAGTTTCTGTAGCGACGATTCCACTGCTCTGGGCCGCGCTGCATGCGTCCAAAGTTTTAAGCTCGCTGATTGGCGGAGACCTTTCAGACCGTTTGGGAAGAAAAACCTTGATTGCTTCCGGCTGGCTGCTCTATGCAGCAGTCTATCTGGGCTTCGCTTTCGTCTCTTCGGTCGGCTGGGCGTGGGTATTGTTTCTCATCTACGGCATCTATTTCGGTCTGGTCGAAGGAGCTGAAAAAGCACTTGTCGCAGACCTCGTGCGGCCAGAGCAACGCGGGACGGCTTACGGCTGGTACAACCTTGCCTTCGGCGTGACGGTCTTTCCCGCCTCGCTCCTGATGGGCGCGCTGTGGAACTGGCACGGCGCGATGACGGCTTTCATTGTCAGCGCAGGCATCGGCGCAGTCGCAGCCATCTTGCTGCTCTCAATGGTCAATCCACCCACGCAGACATTTACAGCAGACTTCAAATAAGCAAAGGTAAGGTTAACGCGCGAGGCGAGGGAAGCGGCTCTTGCCGCTTCTTTCGAGATAAGCGGCTCTTGCCGTTTCTTTCGAGATAAGCGGCTCTGCCGCCCATGCTGTGCGGAAAGCCTCTGGCTTTCCGTCCCGCTCTTGAATTTAATAGCAAGGCTGCGCCTTGCCGTGTGAGGCGCAGCCTCTAAGATAAAAAGATAGCTGAACGGAAAGTCAGAGACTTTCCGCACAGCAGAAGCGGCAAGAGCCGCCTTCCAGGATAAGAGGCAAAAGCCGCAAGGATAAAAAAGAGTTTCAAATCTAAGATTTCAAATCTAAGATTTCAAATCTCAACTCTCAACTCTCAAATTTGAAATCTCGAATTTGAAATCTCAAATTCCTCTTTAGTGAAAATGCTTTTACTTCGGCAGACGGCGCAGGGCTGCTTCGGCTTCTGCGCGCGCTTCTTTGAACTCCGGTTCGGTAGCGTTCTTGGTCTGGGCCAGATATTCCTGCAAGGCTTGTCGGGCTTCTGCATTTCTACCAAGTTCGGCTGCGAGCAGGCCGAGCCGATAAAAGACCTGACGCGATTCGGGCAAGGTCTCTGCACGCGCCTCTGCGCGCACGCTCTCAAGCTGCGCGTATGCCTCAGGCTTCTTTCCTGTTTGATAAAGGATGACTGCAATCTTCTCTGTCAGCGCGGCCCTGTACTGCGGCAGACGCGTGCGCGCTTCCTCCAAAATTCGCGCAGCCTCGTCCATCCTTCCCTGTCGCTCATAAGCGATTGCCGACGCTTCATACGCCAGATACATGACATGCGATGGAACTTGCGCCGTCGGCTTTGCCGTAATCACACGCAGGTCTTTTTCTCCTTCATCAAATCGTTTTAGCTCAAGAAGCGAGCGGCCACGCCCTAAGTATGCGAGCGGCAGAGGCTTTATCTCCATTGCGCGGTCAAAGGATTGCACGGCTTCTGCAAATCGTTTCCGCGTGTAAAGCTCTGCGCCGTACTGCACATAATTTTGCGCGGATGTCGGGTCGCTCTCGAAGGCCCATTGCCAGAGCGCGAGGTCTGAGAGCCAAGCGCGATTGTATCTAATCGTCTGCACGCCAAGTGGAACGCAAAGCACAAACGTCGCGGCGTAGATGAGCCACTGCCTGCGCAGAGTTTTAATCGCTTCCGCTTTATCAAACAGCGCGGCGACGGGCGGCACAGTCATCATCAGAAAACCAAGCAAGGGCAGATAGAGATAACGGTCATGGACTATCTGTTCAGGCACAAATGCAGCGATGTTCATCGCCGGTATCAAAGGCAAAGCGAATAAAGCGAGCCCTATGCGCGCAACTTTACTGCGCCGCGCACGCCACAGCATCCATCCGCCGACCAGCAGCGAAACAATTAAAGGGATAAAGAAATTGCTGAGGCCGATGTTTGAAGCGGTCACGGCCCTGAGCGTATAGGAAGGGCCGAGCCAGTATGGAAAAACTATCTGCCTGAGATAAAAACTAAAAACCATCGGCGCGCTCAGGATTGCGCTCTTTGTGTCCGCTCCGCCTTCGGGCCATTGCGCAAGGCTGCCGAGGATTGATTGGCGTGCAATAAAATACAGCACAGCGATGACAGCGAACGGCAGCGAAATCTTCAAAGCTCTGGCCCAATCGAGTCCTTCTTCGCCTTCCTCGCGCGCAGGTCGCCAGAGCAAGAGCATCACGATGATTGGATAAAAGATAGCAATCTCTTTCGCGCCGAGCGCGATGAGATAGAAGGCTATTGCCAGAGTCCATCTGAGCTTTGTCTGTTGCTTGCCAAGCAAGCCCGCGAACCACAGAGAGGCTAAGAGAGCCACGCTCAGAATCAAATCGGGTGAGCCTGAAATCCACGCCACAGATTCCGTATGCACAGGATGCGCTGCAAAGAGCAGCGCGATTGCTCCTGCGACCCAGAGCGAAACTTTGAGTCGTCTTAAAAGAAAGAAAGCGAGTGCGACGACTGCTACATGGAGCAGTACATTGAGCAAGTGCCATCCAAAAGTGTCTGTGCCGAAGAGATGAAAATTTATTATCAGCCAGAGGACAAATGTTGGCCGCCAGTAATTGCTGACGGCAGCGGCGTCTCCGCGCTTAAAGGCCCAGACATCGGAAAACATCGCGCGCCACAGATTCGAGCTATCCTGAATCAGTATGTTGCGCGCAATCTGCGGCTCATCGTCGTAAACAAACTCTCCTCCGAGCGCGTTGACGTAGAGCAGAAATCCTATGAGCAGGGCCGGGAGCAGCACCGCGAGTTCGAGTCGCCAGCCGCGCAGACTTTTTGTAGTGTGAGCTTTTTGTCTGCGCTCGCTCTCAAGTCGCTTTGCAGACCCGGCGGGCGGCTGTGCGTTTGAGAGTCCGGGAATCTCAATGGCCTTGCCGCCCTTGCCCCGCCGTTTTTGTTTCGCCATAAGCTTGCAGCAGAAGTTTTAAAGAGAAATGTTTCAGTAGCCGTCGTTTGGACACTGGCGCGGATGCAGCATAGAATGCCTGAGCGCCAGAGAAGCTGTCAAAGCATCTATTCAAGCAAAATTTCCGAGGAGAAGAAAACTCATCGAGACTAACTATCAACTGATTACAGACGCCGCATCCTTGCGCGCGGCGTTGGAAGAATTGTCCAAGCATCAGGTCTTGGGATTAGACACGGAAACCACCGCCCTCGATCCTTACAAGGGACGGATGCGCCTCCTGCAACTATCTGCGCCGGACGGCGTGCGCGTCATAGACCTAGACCGCTTTGCAGACGGCGATATGAAAAAGGGCGAGGCGCTCGCTCCCCTGCGCGCTCTTGTTGCAGCCGCGCGCCCGGTCAAGATTGCGCACAATGCCAAGTTTGATGCGAAGTGGATTAAGCACACTTTGGATGTAGAGATTGGCGGACTCTTTGACACCTTGCTTGCCAGCCAGATTATTGCCGCGGGCGATACGGACGAACGACATGGACTCGAAGCCGTCGCCGCGCGTTATCTCAACGAGAATGTGGACAAGGCAGAGCGTTTGAGCGATTGGAGTGGAGAGCTTTCGGCGGCTCAGCTCGAATATGCCGCGATAGATGCCGCGCTCATGCTCCCTTTGCGCGAGAAGATGATTGAGCGGCTCAAAGGCGATGCGCTCTTGCGCGTGGCCCAGCTTGAGTTTGAATGTGTGTTGCCCGTCGCTTCGATTGAGCTATCGGGTTTTTACCTAGACCCTGTGCGCTGGCGCGAGCAGTTAAAGAAGGTCGAAAAGGAGCGCATCAGATTAGCGGACGAATTGCAGGAGATGCTTGCAGAAGGTGCTGTGCAAGGCTCGCTCTTTGGCCGCTCTGACATCAACATTGATTCGCATGTGCAGTTGACCGAAGCTCTCAAGCGTCTGGGCGTGCCTTTGCCGGATTCGACGCGCAACTGGAAACTGCAACCGCTCGCAGCGGAATATCCGGTCATCGCTAAGCTTCTCGAATACCGCACAGTGCAAAAAGCTCTGACGAGCTATGGCGAAAATATCCTCGACGAGATTAGCCCCGTGACGGGCCGCATCCACGCGGACTTTCGCCAGATAGGCGCGCCGACAGGTCGCATGGCCTGCACCAATCCAAACATCCAACAGGTTCCGCACAGCGTCGAATATCGCAGATGCTTTCGCGCGCCCGAAGGAAGAAAGCTGCTCATCAGCGACTACTCGCAGATAGAGCTACGCATCCTCGCAGACTTTACTGGCGACAAAGGTTTTATAGATGCCTTCAACTCTGGCGCAGACCTGCATCGCGTGACCGCCGCACAGGTCTTTAACGTTCCGCTGGATGGAGTCACGAAAGAGCAGAGAGATTTCGCCAAGCGTCTGAACTTCGGCGTGGTCTATGGCATCGGCGCACAGCGTTTCTCCATGATGACCGGACTCAAGCTCTCAGAGGCCGAAGACATCCTGCGCAAATATTTTGCCACCTATCGCCAGCTAGACGCATGGCTGCGCGATGCAGCCCAACGCGCCGTGCGCGAACGCACCTCGCGCACAGCCTCCGGTCGCCTCGCGCGCTTTAAGTTCGACCCAGAAGACCGCCAGGCAGTCTCTCTGGCCCAGCGCAACGGAAAAAATACGCCGATTCAGGGATGCGTGAATGGCAATACAAAGGTCTTTGAAGAAAAAGCCGGATATGTCGCAATTCAGAGTTTGGAAGGAAAGCATGTTTCCATCTGGGATGGCTCGCGCTTCTCTCAAGCGCTGGTTGCCGCTAGCGGAAAGAAGCAATTAGTGAAGGTAGAGTTCTGGGGCGGCCATTACATAGAGTGTAGCCCCGAACATAAATTTCTGACCACTGATGTTAACGGACGCAGCAAGTGGAGAACGCCCGGAGAATTCGTCAAAGGTAATTACGTTATCCTTACAGATGCTCCGGGTAGTTGGGCAACTGATTTACGCTTGCCGCAATTACAGGCTGGCAAGGCGCACAACTCAAGTCAGGCATCATTAGCTGATGCGATTTCCGCTCCTTTTGAGTTAGGAGTTTGGCTTGGACGATTAGCCTCGGATGGCTCGCTCTGCAATCATCAGCTTTATCTTCTGATTGCTCAACACGAAGAAATTATCTTGCCTCAGATAAGAAACTTCTGTGAAAAGTTTGGGCATGTCTCTTATGCTCTCAGACGTGGCGGGCGTGGGCCAAAGCCAATTCACTTTTTGACTATTTCTGCTCTGGGACTTGTCAGGCAACTGCAAGAGGCTGGAGTGAAAACAAGAATCCCGGATTTCGTCTGGGGGAACAGCCAGATACTTTCGGGTTACTTACGCGGAATGTTTGACGGCGACGGGACAGTCAATCGAGATGGCGCAATTCTCACATTCGGCAAAGGGCCGGATTTTTATCTGGCTTGGGCGCGCGAAATCCAGCAGGCTCTTCTTCTCTTCGGCATCCGCAGCAGAATCAATCGTTGTGAAGACAGAATCAATGTCTGCGTGCTCAAACGTGACATGCCCTTGTTCTGTGAAAGAATCGGATTTCTCAATCCTGAGAAGCAGGCGAAGGCTCTGGCTGTCAAAGATTTGACCGGATATAAAAATAGAATTTACGGTCGGGCTGTAAGAATTAAATCTATGGAGTTCACTGAAGAATGGGTTGAAATGTATGACGTGGTTGATAGTGAGACTTCAAAATTTATGGCTAATGGCCTTGTCACACACAACTCGTCTGCTGACATTCTCAAGCGCGCATTGCGGCTGCTGCATGACAGTCTGAAAGGCACGAGCGCGTGCGTCGTCAATATTGTGCATGACGAGATAGTGGTCGAGACGGATGCGTCTGAAGCGGAAGCGATTGCCAAGAAGGTTGAGGATGCGATGTGCGCTGCGGGCGAGGAGTATGTCAAGAAAGTTCCAATCAAGGTCGAATCGGAAGTGGCGGACGAGTGGGTGAAATGAGATGCCGTCTTAACGGTTCGACATAAACAGCAGGTGATGCACCATGACAGCCCCGACAGGGGCGGCATGTAGTAGCCCACGACGTGAGTCGTGGGTTAAAGAGCATAGATAAATAATGAGCCCCGACAGGGGCGGCACAAATGGTGTCGCCCCTGTCGGGGCTTGGCTTGTGTGCGGTGCGTGTGTCCCCGCGCTGACGCGCGGGGCTATTGCATGTCGCCCCACGCGTGGCTTAACGAAACCAACTTTCTTATCTCGCAGTTACGCTGTCTTACGCTATCTCACTGCGAATCTTGACGGCGGCGCGGGCGCATCTCTCCACGATGTTTTTGAATTCCTGCAAGTCGAGCAGCTTTGTTTTGACCTCGGCCCTGACGAAGAGGTCTTCGTCGTCGTCAAATCCAATCTTGACATAATCAAGCGCATGGCTCAGCCGCAAGAGCTTGTACATCACATCTTTCGTAAAGCTGATATTTTTTTTGAATGCGACAACGACGCCGATGACGACGAAATCCTGCCCGGCGGCGACTATCATAGGCATCTCTGAGGAGCTTAAATCAGGATGGTTGATGAGCCATGTCCCTTTGCCTGTCTTTCTGAAACTGTAGCCAGAGTCCTTGAGCCACAGGTCAACTTTCGCCTCGGTGGTCTGGGCCACTGTTGCTGTTGCTGCTGTTGGCCCGGAGACATTTGCTCGCGCAATCGGCTGTGCGCCGGAGACGAAAGCGAAAATTAAAAGCATCCCCAAAAACAATTTCAAAGAATCTTTCATCATGTAGGTTTCCTTTTTCCTGAGTCTTTACAAAAGAGGCGAAGGCATTGCGGCTAATCCGATTTTCTCAATTCTGTTAATCCGATTTTCCATCGATGCCTTCGCCGGTTTCCGTTCCCTGCGATGCGGCATGATGCGCCGCGCCTCTTCGCCAGATAAGATACACCGGCAATCCCGTCAGCACGAGCAGATAGCCTATGCCCGAAGTTTGCGGCGCAAGATACGCCAAATCCAGCACCAGCAACGTCGCCAGCAGGATATAAATCAAAGGCACGACGGGATAGCCGAATGTGCGATAAGGACGCTCGATGTGCGGAGCTTTGCGGCGCATGACGATGACGGCTCCGACCATCAGCGCGTAAAAGACTAAATCGGCAGAGATGATATATTCCAGAAGCTGTGTATAGACATTGCCGTAAGTGACCGCGCCCGTCTGCGGATTGGTCGTCACAGTTCGCGGCAGCGTGAGCAGAGAAGCCCACAGCCCCTGCGCGATGAGCGCGATGGCCGGAACATGACGCGAGTTAAGACGGCCCGTGTGCTCGAAGAAGAGACGGTCGCGTGCCATTGCGTAATAGACTCGCGCGCCCGCCAGAATCAATCCGTTGTTACAGCCAAAGGTCGAAATCATAATTGCAATCGCCATCACAGTCGCGCCGCGCGGGCCTAAGATGGCTTGCATCGCCGCCGTCGCGACGCGGTTCTGCGGCGCATTCTGAATCTCTGCGAGAGGCAGTGTGACGACGTAAGCCAGGTTTGCGAGCAGGTAGAGAGCTACGACTGCGCCGCATCCTATGAGCAGCGAGCGCGGAAGATTGCGGCCCGGACTGCTTACTTCACCGCCTGTGAATGTGACATTGTTCCAGGCAGACTGCGCGAAAAGCGGCCCTGTCATAGCTCTTCCCAGAAGCATCACGAGCGCAAGCGCGCCGACAGTTTCCAATCCCGGCTGGGCCGCTTGCGGGCTCCACCCATTGGCCCAGGAGTTCCACCATGAAGAAGTATAAGCCGCGCTTGAGTCGTTCCATCCGAGCGCGAGGCCGATGACAATCAAGCCTAAGAGCGCGGCGGTCTTTGTAAATGTGAAAGTGTTTTGGATGAGCTTGCCTGTCTTGAGGCCGCGCGTGTTGATGATGGTCAGAAAGAGTATGACGAGGATGGCGACGAGTTGTTGACTGGAAAGGCTGATGGCATAGCTGGCGGAAAAAGCTATTGGGCCAAGCGAAAACGGCTTGATAATAATAACGGGCTCGATAAAATAGCTGCCCGCCGAGACCTTGTCGGTGAGCACGCCCATAAAGTTTGCGAAGGCGATGGCGACGGCGGCAATCGTGCCTGTTTGAATGACCAGAAAGAGCGACCAACCGAAGAGAAAGCCGAGGGCGGGGCTGTAAGCTTCGCGCAAGAAAACATATTGCCCGCCAGCGCGCGGCATCATCGCGGCCAGTTCCGCACAGCAAAGCGCGCCCGTTATCGTCAAGACGCCCGCCAGAGCCCAGGCGGCCAGCAGCCAGCCGGGAGCTCCCACGAGTCGCGCAGATTCCGCAGATGTGATAAATATACCTGAGCCAATCATTGAGCCGACGACAATCATCGTCGCATCAATGAGACCCAGACTCCGCTCCAGCTTTTTAGGGGAATCGTTCATCAACCACGCAGGCTGCGGATTTCGCACGAACAAGAGGCAGGATACTTTGATTCGCGGCTAATGTGAAGAATTTAAAGGCCCAGAAGTTTTTCGAAGCAGTCTCATAAATACACGGCAGGGCGCAGAGGGTTAAAGTATTCTTAAATTGATACGCTGCCTGAGACCGCTTTTCTGCTATTTAGTAAGACCGCGTATACAAATATTCAGACCACCGCGCAGAGTTCCGCGTCAAAAGTGGCGGAACAGCAAGTAGTCCAGAGTCCAACAGGTTTTCAGCTTTTGTCCAATGCAGCTTTGCAGGCTTTTCCTGGTCGCTTCCACGCCAGCGATGCAATTTGAAAGAGGTAGTAGGTATGCGCCGCATAAAATTAATCGTCATTGTGCTTTTTGCTCTGCCATTGCTGGCGTTCACGGAAAAATTTTCCTCCATCTTTAAAGTCACAGGACAAAACACCACGCTCCCCGCTCCGACCGGAGTGATAGCTTCTGACAACAGCTACTCGACCAAAGTCGGTTTGACGTGGCACACGATGCGCGGCGTGACTCTCTACAGGGTTTTCCGCAACACCATCAACGACCCGAACGGCTCGACCAATCTCGGCACAACTGCCGCAGGCGCATTCTTTGACACGACCGCCGTTGTGGGCCAGACATATTTCTACTGGGTGCGCTCGGAGAACGGGACTCAGGTGAGCAGCTTCAGCCAGCCGGATCAGGGCGTGCGCGCAAACGGAACTATCCCCGGCCCTGTGCAGCCGTTGAATCCTCCGCCCGCGCCGCCCGGTAATCCTGTGACGGCGACCAAAGCTTATCTCGGCAAAGTTCTTTTCTGGGACGAGCAGCTTTCTTCGACCCGCACGATCTCTTGCGGCACTTGCCACTTTGCCGGAAACGGCGGCTCGGATGCGCGCTCTATCGTCAACAACCCGCGCTCTACTAATCCCGGAGCGGACAATCTTTTCGGCACAGCGGATGATGTCTATGCTTCGCCCGGAGTGCCGACCAACAACAGCGATGGCACGTATAGCTGGTCTGAGACTTACGGCTTTAAAGAACAGGTCACAGGTCGCAAGGCCAAGTCATACATAGATGCAGGGTATCCGCCTCTGCTCTTCTGGGATGGACGCGCGACCGGAACATTCACAGACCCGATTAGCGGCGCGGTCTTGATTCCAAACGGAGCCGCGCTTGAAAGCCAGGCTCTTGGGCCACCCGTCAGTTCTGCCGAGATGGCTCACAGCGGGCGCAACTGGAATGATGTCTCGGCGCGGATTGCAGTTTCAAAACCTCTGGCCCTTTCGCCTTCCATTCCGACGGCTTTGAACGAATGGATTGGCGGGCGCACTTATCCAGAGCTTTTCACGGAAGCCTTCGGCACATCCGATGTCACGCCCGCGCGCATTGCGATGGCGATTGCCACCTTCGAGCGCACGCTCTATTCAGACCGCACGCCATTCGATGCCGCCGTCTCTTCAATCGCCGCGCTCACTCCTGCCGAAGCGCGCGGTCAACAAATCTTCAACGGCCCCGGCAGATGCAATACCTGCCATGTCGGAACTCTTTTGACGGACAACCTGTTTCACAACATCGGTCTGCGTCCGCAGACAGAAGACCCCGGAAGATTTGCCGTCACCGGAAATGTCAACGAGCTTGGAGAATTTCGCACGGCGAGTTTGCGTAATGTGGAACTGCGCGCGCCCTACATGCACTTCGGGCAGTTCGCAACGCTTGAGGATGTCGTAGCTTTTTATAATCGCGGCGGCGACTTTGACGCGCCGAACATTGACCGCAATCGCATCCGCCCGCTCGGTCTGAACGCGCAGCAAAGAGCAGACCTCGTAGCATTCTTGAAACGCCCGCTGACAGATCCGCGCGTGGCTGCCGGAACGGCGCAGTTTGATCGCCCGACGCTCTACACGGAATCCAATCGCGTCCCGCAACTGACTGGCAACGGCACGACGGGTTCTGGCGGCAACATTCCGCAGGTCACGGCCATTGAGCCGCCGCTCGCTGGCAATCCGAGTTTTGCCGTCGCCGTTTCAAATGCGCTCGGCGGCGCGCAGGCCGTCTTGGTCATAGACAGCAACGACCCCGGCACTGGGCCAAACATTCCTGCGACAGGCTCGCTCGCCAGAGTTTCCATACAGCTTTCAGGAAGCGGAGCAGGTCAGGGCAGAGGCTCTGTGAGCATCTCTATTCCCGCGACTCCGGCTATCATTGGAGCCAGCTTCACTGGCCGCTGGTTCGTGGTTGACAGCAATGCTCCGGGCGGAGTCGCCGTCTCGCAAGGTTTTAAGTTTACAGTCTTCGGTGAAGGAACAACCGGTTCCTTCAGAGCAAAATATGCAGACTTTGACGGAGACGGCAAGACAGACATCTCCGTCTTCCGTCCCTCCGATAACAACTGGTATATCCTGCAAAGCAATAGCAACACACCTCGCGCCACGAATTTCGGCATCTCTACAGACCGTCTCGCGCCGGATGATTACGACGGCGACAACAAAGCCGACATCGCTGTCTTCCGCGAAAATCCGTCCGACCCGAACCGCGCAGATTTCTTTATGCTGAGAAGCTCGACCAATGCGCTGCAACAGTTTCAGTTTGGCAGAACGGGCGACCAGCCTGTCGCGGGTGATTGGGACGGCGACGGGCGCGCGGATTTGGGTGTCTATCGTGACGGCTCGCAGACGGGCGGCCAGAGCTTCTTCTTCTATCGCCCGACTTCGAAACCGAGCACGGATTTCGTCACAGTCCAGTGGGGAACTGCGGGAGACAAACCTGTGGCGGCGGATTTTGACGGCGACGGCAAGACGGACGCGGCTGTCTTTCGCCCGTCAAACGGAAGCTGGTATGTCTTGCAAAGCTCTAACAATCAGGTTTCCTCAGTCCAGTTCGGCACGAATAGCGACAGACCAGTCGCAGGAGATTATGACGGAGACAGGAAGTCAGATTTAGCAGTCTTTCGTCCGACCGGCGGAGCATGGTATGTCCTGCGCAGCAGCGACCAGACATTCCGCGCCGTGCAGTTTGGAATTTCGACAGACATTCCCACGCCCGGAGATTATGACGGCGACGGTCTTTCCGACTTTGCAGTCTTCCGTCCTTCGAGCGGTCACTGGTTCATCATGCACAATAACGACAGCTCAGTCCGCATTGTGGGTTGGGGACTCAATCAAGACATTCCAGTCCCATCCGCAAGCGTGCCGTAAATAAACCGCCAGTCTCCCGCAAAGGCGCAAAGGCGCAAAGAAGAATTGAATCTCTTCTTTGCGCCTTTGCGCCTTTGCGGGAGACTTTTTTATTTCCTTACATCAAGACGAGGGCTTGATTTTGTCAGGGTTCTGGCGTGCGATGTCGTCTGCTTTGCGGCTCAAATCTTTGGCTTCACCGAGCAGCTTTTTGTAGTTGGAATTCTTCTTCTTGAAATCGTCCTTCGCCTTCTGCATCGCCGTCTTGTCAGAGTTGTCATAGTTGTCGCGCATGATTCGCGCGGCCTCTTTGCGCTCCTTGAAGGCTTCGACCTGTTTGCGCAGCGATTGAGATTTGAGCGACAAGTACTCTTTATACTTGTCGTCAACATTCATCTTGGACGCCCTGTCGAGTTTGTCTGCGGCGGTCTCGCCATGCTTGAGGCCGTCGTCAATGGCCTTCATCAAATCGTCCAGCAACTTCTTGACTTCGGCTGAGTTCCCTTCCTTGTCTGCTTTGTCGAGCGCGTCAACCTTCTCTTCGTTGTCCTCTGCAATCCGGTCAACGGCCTTCAACTCGTCGTTGGCTTCCTGGACCATCTTATTGGCTTCGGCGAGCGAGTTGCCGCCCAGGTTTTTGAGCGCGCCGCACGCGAGAGTAAATGCAGCAAGCAGCACGAGCGCCAGCACAGCGCCGCCCCGCCCATTTTTATCAAGCATAATTTTCAAGCGTCCTTTCAAGGGGTTTTCAGAATTTTAATAAAGCGTCTTTCGGATTCAGGCACGGATATTGGCTTGTCTTGTCCGTTGTGTCAAGATTCAGATTGATGACAGGTTGCTTGACAGCCCGCTTTGCGCTCACATAGTCTTAAAAGTGATTTCGATGGCGCAACCAAAGCGCGACGCGCCTATCCTGCCTCAGCCATGCTGAATACCACGAGAAAACCGGGCGACATGATTAAAAGCGAGATTACAAATCTGATTATAAGCAAGAGTGCGCGCGTCGGCGTCATCGGCCTCGGCTATGTCGGCTTGCCCTTAGCCGTCGAGTTCGCACAGGCCGGACTCTTCGCCACAGGCTTTGAAGTTGACGAAAGCAAAGCTTCTGAAATCAACTCTGGCCGCTCATACATCGGCGATGTCCAATCTTCCGCCGTCAAAGAGCTTGTCGAAGCTGAAAGGCTGCGCGCGACGACGGATTTTTCGCATCTCTCTGAGTGCGATGCCATCATCATCTGCGTCCCGACCCCTTTGCGCAAGACCAAAGAGCCGGACATCTCTTACATCCTCGCAGCCGCCGAAGAGATTCAGAAGAACCTCAGGCGCGGTCAACTGATAGTGCTTGAGTCAACGACCTATCCGGGGACGACTGATGAAGTTCTGCTCCCTATGTTTGAAGAGATGGGATTAAAGCTCGATGAAGATTTCCTTCTAGCCTTCTCGCCGGAAAGAGTTGACCCCGGCAATCCGCAGTTTCAGACGCACAACATTCCAAAAGTCGTCGGCGGCTGCACAGAAGATTCTACTCACGTTGCCGCGCATCTCTATTCGCAGGTCGTCAAAGATGTTCACGCAGTCAGTTCCGCGCGCGTGGCCGAAGCCGCGAAGCTTTTGGAAAACACATTTCGCGCAGTCAACATCGGCATGGCAAACGAGATGGCGCGTCTCTGTTATGCTTTGGGAATAGACACCTGGGAAGTGATTCGCGCGGCGGCCACCAAGCCTTTCGGCTTTATGCCGTTCTATCCCGGCCCCGGCATCGGCGGGCATTGCATCCCGCTCGACCCGCATTATCTTTCATGGAAAGCCAGACAGCATGGCTTTGATTCGCGTTTCATCGGATTAGCAGAGGAAGTCAATTCGCGTATGCCTGAGCATGTCGTGCGGCTCGTCGCGGATGGATTGAATGATGTGCGAAAAGCTCTTAACGGCTCGCGCGTACTGCTGCTCGGCGTAGCTTATAAGAAAGACATCAATGATGTCAGAGAAAGCCCCGCGCTCTCGATTATTGATTTGCTGAGAGCTAAAGGCGCGGACGTGCGTTATCATGACCCGTTCGTCGCGGAAGTAAATTTTGACGACGCGCACACGATGGGGCAGGGCCATGCCGAAGCCTTGCAGACGGTCGAGTTGACGGATGAAGAATTAAAAGCTGCGGATTGCATCATCATCGTCACAGACCATAGCCAGATAGATTACAAGCGCGTGACGGAGCTTTCACAACTCATTGTTGACACACGCAACGCACTCGGCGGCGAACTCAGACGCGCGAGCAAGGCGAGAGTCATCAGATTATAAAATGCTAAAAGTCATAAACGTCGTCGGCGCGCGGCCAAACTTTATGAAGGTCGCGCCGATTGTCGAAGAGATGAAGCGGCGCGCACACGAGTTTGCGCCGCTCATCGTGCATACGGGGCAGCATTACGACGCGCAGATGTCCGATGCTTTCTTCCGCGACCTCGGCCTGCCTGAGCCGGATGTCTATCTAGGCGTCGGCTCCGGCTCGCACGCTGTGCAGACGGCTGCCGTGATGCAGGCGTTTGAGCCTGTTGTGCTGGAAGAAAAGCCCGACTGGGTTCTGGTCGTCGGTGATGTCAACTCTACTATCGCGTGCGCGCTCGTCTGCTCAAAGCTCGGCATACGCGTCGCACACGTAGAGGCCGGACTTCGCAGCCGCGACCGCACGATGCCCGAAGAGATTAACCGCCTCCTGACAGACCAACTCGCAGACCTATTGCTCACGCCGTCCGTTGATGCGGACGAGAATTTAAGACGCGAGGGCATTCCAGACGAGCGCATACGCTTTGTCGGCAATGTGATGATTGATTCTCTCTTGGCACAGTTGCAGCGCGCCGAAAGCTCGAAGGTGCGCGAAGAGCTTGGCATACATGATTTGGATTACGCCGCGCTCACGCTTCATCGTCCATCCAATGTGGACGAGCGAGAAACCTTCGCGCGGATTCTCGACGCGCTCGAACAGATTAGCCAAAAACTTCCAATCATCTTCCCAGTCCACCCGCGCACGCGCGCACGCATTAGCGAATTTGGTTTCGCAGAGAGAGTCGAGCGCGCACGCGGACTGCGACTGATAGAGCCTCTTGGCTACTTAGATTTCCTGCGGCTCTATAGCGGCGCGCGGCTCGTCCTGACAGACAGCGGAGGCATACAGGAAGAGACCACCGCACTCGGCATTCCCTGTCTCACCTTGAGAGAAAACACCGAACGCCCGATTACAGTCGAGCTTGGCACGAACAAGATTGTCGGCACAGACACATCAAAGATTACAAGCGCAGCCTTCGCCTCGCTCGACGCGCCGCGCGATGACAAAAGCCCGCCGCGCATTCCGCCGCTCTGGGATGGACGAACTGCCGCGCGCATCTGCGACGCATTGATTGAAGGGATGAAGGCGGAAGGATGAAGGATGAAGTAAAGAAAAATAGCTTTTCTTTCATCCCTCCGCCTTCCGCCCTCATCCCTAAACTCATGCGCGCGTTGCGCGGAGAAGTTTCCGCGCGCACCGTAGCACTCGAAGCATGGCGGCGCAGCCGCGTCGCTCTCGTGCAACGAAAAGAGCGCGCAATGCTCGATGAGCTTGACCGACAACCCGCGCGACTGCAAAGAAATTTTGCCAAACTTTCTTCCACAGAATTACTCGCACATTTTCGTCATCGCTCTGGCCCAAAGTTTTTTCCGGGCTTCGATGCTCCGGCTGAAGTCATCGCAGATTTGCAAAAATCTCTCCATCCATCCGAGACAGCGCAGTTGATTGAAACGGCAGCGCGCATCTCACAAAAACATCACTGGCCCTTGATGGGTTACGGCGAAAAAGATTTTGGCCCGGAGGTGCAGTGGCGTTGCGATTTATTGTCGGAAGAAGAATGGCTGCCGGATTATCACGCGGAGATAAACTTAGCGCGCGAAGGCTCTGATGTGCGCGTCGTGTGGGAACTCAATCGCCTCGCGCATCTCATCACACTCGCGCGCGCTTACACAGTCACGCAGGACGAGCATCTGGCGGAAGAGTTTTTTATTCAAGTTGAAAGCTGGCGCGTAGATAATCCTGTCGGGCGTGGGCCAAACTGGGCCTGCGCGATGGAGGTCGCGCTGCGTGCAATGAATCTGCTCGCGGCGTTCCAACTCTTTCGCCGCTCGCCAAAGCTGTCTGAAGCGCGACTGCTTGAATTGCTCGCCATCTTTGAGCAGCACGGCGCGCACATACGCCGCAATCTTGAGTTCTCTTACATCGCGACGAGCAATCATTATCTCTCGGACATCGCGGGCCTGCTGTGGCTTGGAATCATGCTGCCGGAATTGGAGCCGGCGCGAGAGTGGCGCGAGTTTGCTTTGAGAGAGATGCTGCGCGAGATGTGCGTGCAGGTCTTGGAGGACGGCGCGGACTTTGAGGCCTCGACTGGCTATCACCGACTTGTATTAGAACTCTTTCTCTATTCCTTTCTGCTCTGCCGCGCAAACCGGATTGAGATTTCGGAAAATTACTGGCGCAAGCTTTACGAAATGGTTGCATACATGCGCGCATACATGCGGCCCGACGGGCGCGCGCCGCTCATCGGTGACACTGATAGCGGACAGGCGTTGCCTATCGTCAAACGCGCCGCAGACGATCACGCATACATGCTCGCCATCGGCGCGGCCATCTTTGAAGAGCCGCGCTTCAAGCTCCGCGCACACGAAGCTATGCCGGAAGAACTGCTCTGGCTTCTGGGCCAGGAAGGCGTGCGCGCCTATGAAAGCTTGCCTGCGTCTGATGAAAGCGAAGCTTCAAAAAGTTTTCCAGATGCAGGGACATACATCATGCGCGAAGGCGATTTGTACATGCTCTTTAACGCGAGTGGCTGCGGCGTTGGCGGGCGCGGCTCGCATGGACACAACGATTCTTTGAGCATCGAAGTCTCAGCCTGCGGCACGAGTTTCATCACAGACCCCGGCACATATGTTTACAGAACTGATTTACACGAGCGTCAACTATTTCGCTCGACCGCTTATCACTCGACCGTAGAGGTTGATGAAACGGAACAGAATACAATCATCGAAAGCTTGCCTTTCGTCGTTGGCGACGAAGCGCACCCGCGCGTGTTGAAGTGGGAGACGAGTGCGTTGCGCGATTTGATTGTTGCCGAGCATGACGGCTATGCGAGGCTTTCTTCTCCAATCAAGCATCGGCGTGCGGTCGAGTTTGATAAACAAAAGCGTTTCTGGCTCATAGAGGACGCGCTGCTCGGAGAAGGCGAGCATGTCTTTCGTTTTCGCTTTCATCTCGCGCACTCGCTTGAGACGAGCATACGCGCTGACGGAATCATCAATTCATGCGATAAGATAAGCGGCGCGCAGCTTTTCATTATCGCGCTTGACGACATTGCAATGCCTGAGCTTGAACCGCGCTGGACATCGCGCGATTACGGCGCGAAGATGCCATCCGTCTCTGCCTGCTGGACATTTAAAGGGCATGCTCCGCTGACTGCCAGATGGATGCTCATTCCTGTCTGCGCGGGCGAAGATGAAAGCGCGCGATTGAAGCTGATAAGAATTTTAAGTTAGAGCATCAATCGCAAATCAAAAATCTAAAATCAAAAATTCTTTATGTGTGGTATCTGTGGAGTCTGGGAATACGGAGCGAGCGCGGGGCGCGTCGAGCTTTCTTTGATTGAGCGTATGCGCGATGAGATGCCGCATCGCGGGCCGGATGATGTGGGCGAGTTGCTCTTTGATGAAGGGCGCGGCGGGCTTGGCTTTCGTCGTCTCTCAATCATTGATTTGTCAGAGGCAGGGCATCAGCCTATGCATGGCTGCACGGAAGATGTATGGCTAGTCTTCAATGGCGAGATTTACAATCACGCGCGATTGCGCGAAGGCTTGGAAGAGCGCGGGCATGTTTATGCTTCGCGGACGGATTCTGAAACCATACTGCATCTGTATGAAGAACGCGGGCTCGATTTTGTGAATGAGATAGAGGGCGATTATGCCATCGCTTTGTGGGATGCAAAGCGCGGGCAGCTAGTGCTGGCGCGCGACCGCATAGGCGTCAAGCCGCTCTACTTTTACCAGCAGGACGGGCGTTTCATCTTTGCTTCTGAAATCAAAGCTATCTTGCAGCATCCGGCGGTGACTGCGGACATAGACGAAGAATCGCTCTATCATTATCTCTCATTTGTGACTACGCCCGCGCCGCGCACGCTCTTTCGTGACATCCAGAAAATTCCAGCCGGTCACATGCTGATACTCAAGCGCGACGGCGCGTTGGAGATAAAAAAATATTGGGACGCGCTGCCTCCGCTTGAGAGTGATGCTATGGCGGCGCGTAGCGAAGAAGAGCACAGGCGCGAAATCCTGCGACTGCTGCGCGCGTCCATCACGAAGCGCATGATGTCCGATGTGCCGTTCGGCGTCTTTCTCTCCGGCGGCGTTGATTCATCAGCCAACGTAGCTTTGATGGCAGAGCAGATGACGCGGCCCGTGCAGACTTTTACGGTCGGCTTTCGTGACGCAGAGCATTTGAACGAGCTTGAATCGGCCCGTCGCATCGCGCGCGATTTTAAGACGAATCATCACGAAGTCATCATCGGCGAAGACGAGATGCAAAGGTTTCTGCCAGACCTAGTGTTTCATCAGGACGAGCCGATTGCAGACCCTGTGTGTGTGCCGCTCTATTATGTCTCGAAGTTGGCGCGCGATTCTGGAACCATCGTCGTGCAGGTCGGTGAAGGCTCGGATGAGATTTTCAGCGGCTATGATTATTACGTGCGCAACCTGCGCTTTTATGAAAAGTTCTGGCAACATGCAGAGCGCATTCCGCATGTCATGCGGCGCGCGGCGAGTGCGGTTGCGCGTCCGGCCTTAGAAGCGACGGGCAAGAAGCGCGCGGCGATAGAGATGCTGCGACGGCTCGGCGCGGACGAGCCAATGTTCTGGGGCGGCGCGGTTGTCTATGACGAAACATTCAAGCCGCGCGTGCTCTCGCCGCGCATGCGACAAAAATTTCGTGAGCGTTCTTCGCTCGAAGCAGTCCTGCCTTATCTGCAAACAATCGAACGCGAGCGGCCCGACTCGGATTTTCTCTCGCGCATGATTTATCTCGAATTGAAACTGCGACTGCCTGAGCTTCTCTTGATGCGTGTGGACAAGATTACGATGGCGACTTCTGTTGAGGCGCGCGTGCCGTTTCTGGACCATCATCTGGTCGAATACGCTCTCGGCCTGCCGCGCTCTTTAAAAGTCGAAGGGACGAGCGGCAAGCATATTTTGAAACGCGCGCTCGAAGAGATTCTTCCTAAAGACTTGCTCTATAGCCCGAAGCGCGGTTTCGGCGCGCCGATTCGCGAGTGGTTCAGAAACGGACTTGGCGAGATGTTCGATTCGCACTTGCTGAACTCTCCTATGCGGCGAAGAGATTTTTTTGACTACAAGTTTATCTCGCGCCTCTTGGATGAGCACAGGCGCGGGACGCATGATTGGAGTTTTCATTTGTGGGCCTTGCTCAATTTGAGCATGTGGTACGAGCGTTGGATTGAGCGACATTGAAAGTTTTAGAGCTTAGAATGTGTAACAAAATTCAGACACAGAGACACAGAGCAGGAAAAGTAGATGAAGGAAATGCCGAATTAACTTTTCTGTCTTATCTCCGTGTCTCTGTGGCTAATCTTTGGTTTTGTTAGATTCTGTTAGTGGGTAAAGCCAGCCATTGAGATGCCATTGAGATGAATGCCACGCGCAGACGTTTCTCCACGCATGTCGCATGGACGCTCGCCACGCGAGTCGTGATGCTTTTGAGCGGAGTGGGCGCAAGCATCATCGTCGCGCAATGGCTGGGGGCTGAAGGATTGGGCAAGCTCGCGGTCTTGAATGTCACAGTCTCCGTCGCGCTGCAAATCGGAAGCGCGGGACTGCCTTCGGCCAACACTTATTTCATCGCGCGCGATAAAAGTTGTGTCGCGCCCGTCTGGGCCAATGCCCTGACGTTTGCAATCCTCGCGGGCGCATTGCTCGCGCTTCTCACAGCAGGACTCGCAAAGCTTTATCCGGCATTATTCGGCAATGTTCCGTTTGCGTTGATTGCCATCGCAGTCATCTCCATTCCGTTTCAACTTATCACGCTGCTCGGCCTGAATGTGTTTCTGGGCCTCAACCGTGTCGCGCACTTCAACATCTTGGACGCGGCGGCGCAGGCTCTCATACTAATGAATGCAGTCTTTGTGCTCGTCATCTTCCGCGCGGGGCTCGGCGCGCTCGTCTCTTTGAATGTCTGCGCGACTGTGCTTGTGAGTTTCGTTATCATCTGGATGATTGGGCGCGAGGTGAAGGAGTCGAGCGGTGGCGTGCGTTTGCGGCCTGATGCAGGGCTGTTCAAAGAGATGGCTGGCTACGGTTTAAAATTTCATATAGCCATCGTCGCGGGCTTGCTTATCTTTCGCGCAGACCTGCTCATCGTCAATCACTTTCGCGGCGCGACGGAGGCGGGCGTCTATGCCGTCGCAACGCAGGTCGCGACGATGCTGATGGTCTTGCCGGGCATCGTGGGGACTCTGATTTTTCCGCGCATCACTTCTTCAACTGTTGACGAGCGCGGCGAGTATGCTATGCGTGCGACGCGGCACACGGCTTTTATCATGCTGCTGATTTTCGCAGCCGTCGCGCCGCTGGTGTTTCTGCTGCCACTCTTTTACGGGCCATCGTTTGCGGATGCTCCGGCGCAGTTGTTAATCCTGCTGCCGGGAGTTTACCTGCTGGGCATCGAAGCGGTGCTGGTCCAATATTTCAACAGCACAGGGATGCCCATCGCCATTCCCTTGTTCTGGCTCGTCACGCTCCTGACAAATGTGACGCTCAACTTAATCTTCGTGCCGACCTACGGGGCGCGTGCAGCGGCAGCCGCTTCTTCAATCAGCTATGCGCTGATTTTTCTGCTGGTCGCGGTTTACTTTCGTATCAAGACTGGCAACCGCTTCTCTGACATGATGCTCCTGCGCGCAGATGAGTTGCGCACGATTTTGGCTTTGAAAGCTTAAAGCAAACGTCTCCCGCAAAGGCGCAAAGGCGCAAAGAAAGACAAGCTATTTTTCTTTGCGCCTTTGCGCCTTTGCGGGAAACTTTCGTACGCCCTGCCAGAGTTTGATGCCTAGCCAGTAGAGAGTCACAGCCGCGAGAATGAAGAGGAAGTAATGAATGGCTATCACATAGCGATACTCCGTGTGCAGTGGAGCTTGCGCGCTGAGATAGTAGAGCGGGACGGCCAGCAGCAGGAGTAGTGCGCGCCAGCGTCCTGCGAGGAGCATGAAAGCGATGCCGATGAAAATGAGCGGGAGCATCCATTGTGTCGTAAAGAATTTTTGTGCGCGGCGCAGAGCAAGGCGCGGCAGTCTCAGCCAGCCGTAAGAAGTTTTGCCGAGCGCGTAGAGCTCTACGCGCCCGATGCTCGCAGCCGGGCGCACGGGCTTTGAGCCTCCGTTGCTAATCACAATATAGACTTCTCTCTCGCCGCCGCTCACGAAAGGAATCTGCAAGAGATTAGTCGGCTTGTCCGGCGGCAATCCCTGAAAAGCATCTGGAATCGCAGCCGACGCAATCAGCGTTCGCATGTTGGATTTTGTAATGCCGACGACGAAGCGGCCTTCTCTGATGTCAATCGGGATTTGCAGTACATAGTCCATGCCCGGCTCAATCGCAATTTTTGGGGAGATGAACTGGTTCATCACGGCAAAATCATTGCCCCTAAATAATAGAGTCTGTCCGTCGTCAGACAAGCGAAGCTCTACTTCCGGTGAAACGATAGTTCCATTCGCAGCAAACTCGCCCGGAGAAGAAGCCCACGCGGGCAACTTCCCTTGCGCGTCTGTGAGCGAATGTGTGACTGCCGGAGCGGGCGCGATGATGTATGTGCGTTCGAGCGTGAGCATAAACCCGACGCGCCGCAGCATCACTCCCGTAAACCAGAAGGGATGCGATTTGATGATGCCCACGCCGCGCTTGATGCGTTCACGCTCGCGCGCTATGCCGTCCGGCGCAAAGAGTGAGCGCGCATAGTCTGGCCGATTATAAATTTGAGCTTCCCATTGATTTACCAGATGGTCTTTATTTATCAGGCCGAAGCGATTCTCGTGGTCGTAGTCAGCGATGCCGGCGCAGATGTTATGGCCCGCGCCGAGCGAGAGTGGAATGAAGCTGCGAAAGACGACAATGTTGCGAATTGTAATCGGCAATAAAACCAGAATCGTCGCTGCTACTAAAGCCAGAGCATAACGCCAACGCCGCCCGCGCTCGAACAGTAGCAGAACGAAGAGGGCCAGAAACGGCGACAGCAATAAAGCATTGGGCCTGAACCAGCACGAGATTCCAATCAACAAACCCGCGCCGATGATTGTGAGCATTCCCGGTCGTTTGAAGGCGCGCACAAGCAGCAAGACCGCCAGCAGAATCGGCACAATGGATGGCGAATCCGGCAGCAGCATGAGCGAGGTGTAAGCAACTTGTGGCGAGATTGCTATGAGCACTCCTGCAAGAATTGCTACGCCGCGCGGCAACAGTTCTGCGGCGATGAGAAAAATCAAGACCGCCGCCAGAGCATCCAGTAAGAGATGAGCGAACCGCCAGACCGTATCCGACTCGCCAAATATTTTAAATATCAGAGCCAGCATCAGCGGGTAGCCCGGAGGATGCGTGATGATGTCCGCGTCGCTCGGCGGCGCAGGCCCGCGCACAAAGAGGTCAAGCCGTCCGCTCAAAAGATTCTGCGCGTCCGCACGATATAAATCGGTCATCCCGAAATACATCTTCCCGTTTTCGATGAGCGGCAACACATCCTGCCAGTGCAGCACACGCACACCCGTCGCCAGCAGGAAGATTGCGAGGCAGATGATGAGAGTGATTCTGGCAGAGCTTTTCTTTTGAGCAGGGCCGGTCTCATCCTTTGCAAGCTTGAGCCATGAAAGATCCAGCAGGCGCGCGACCCGCCCGCATAGTTCGCTGAAAGACTTAATGTATGTGGATTTCAAAGCCATAAGCGAGAGAGCGATATAGTAATGAACAAAAGAAGGAATGCAAAATTAAAAATTGAAAAATGCGTAAATGAAATTGGAAAAGCATGCCGATTGAGAATCTCTTTCTAGTACAAGGAAGCAAAAGCTTCTCCCGTATGCGCGCTGTGAACCCCCTTGGCTGTTGGCCCAGGGGGTTCTGGCCTTTTAAGGGCGAAGTTAAACATAGTTGGCCGCGAAGGAGTAGCAACGGGATGGGCGCCCTCTCGAAAAGCATTCTTTTATTTGTCCTCAACTGGCTCGACGCGCAGTTGACCATTATCTGGATACGCGCAAACGTCGCCACAGAAGGCAATGGCTTGATGGCTCGCCTGCTCGAAATGGGCGACGGGCCGTTTCTCATCGTCAAACTGGCTATCGGAGCTTTTGCGGCCTACATGCTCTATCGCTGCTCGCACATCAAGCTGGCGCGTCGCGGGATGTCTCTGGTGCTGGCAATCTATCTCGCGCTGATGGTTGTGCACGCGACGACAGGGATGTCCGCGCTCGGCTGGCACGTCACGGATGCCGCGACAACTTATCTCGGCGCGCTGCCGAATCTCTTATTCACACTTCGATAAACGAATATTTCCCGCAAAGACGCAAAGGCGCAAAGATAAGCACGCAAAGAGTTGAATGACTCTTTATCTTGAAAGCTTTCTTCGCGTCTTTCCTTTGCGCCTTTGCGCCTTTGCGGGAAACTTTCTTCTTGACGGAAGAGCCTTTCATTTGCGGCCTGCTATAAGCTATTCTCCGGCTCATGCCGGTAGAATCCATCTCTTTTCCAAACCACAATTCGGCACGGCTCATGAGAGCGCCTCTGAATGTGTCTGCGAGGCATGTCATAGAGGCTCTGGAATTGCCTGCGCCGCGTGCGCTGTTGATTCTCAACGGAGCGACGGCGGAATTGGACCAAAAGGTCAGCCAGCATCTCGATGAATTGTTCACAGCCGTCGCGCGCGTAGTGATAGACGAGCAGATAACTGTCCTGACTGGCGCAACCAACGCAGGCATTTTCGCGCTCTTTGGTCGCGCGCTCGAAAAGGCTGGAAAACTTTCCGCGCCGTGTCTCGGCGTGACTGCGGGCGGATGCGTTCGTGAGTCAGTAGAGTTAGAGCAGCATCATTCTCATTTCGCGCTGGTCGAGACAGACGAATGGGAGAAAGCCACGCCTCTAATGTATAAATTGGCGGCGGCTCTTGCTAAAGACTGTCAATCTTTAGCCGTGTTTGCCGGCGGCGGCCTCGTGACCCGCACCGAAATGCTAAAGAACGTCAAACAAAATCGTGAGATGATTTTGATAGCAGGCAGTCAAGGCTCAACCGATGCCGTAGTCACAGCTTATCTGGGCGAGCCAACTACGGAGGAAGACATACTGCGCATCTTGCATCACGGTCGGCTGACGCTCTTTGGTATTGAGCCTCCGCCGGAGGCTCTTGCAAATTTAATCTCCAGCCGTTTATTAAGTGTATAATCCACCCTTTCTGTAAAGATGCATCCGGTAGCGGCAAGCGAACCTCAATTCCTGTTAAACCTGACAAAGAGAGGAAACAAGAGATGAGCGAAAGCTTTATATATCCTCAAAACCGTCTTGAAGAGCAAACTGACTGGCACTCGAAAAAAGCCAGCTGGAACAATCTCTACCACTACTTCAAGATTTATCTCTATTCATAGAGCTGAACGCGAACAGGCTAAGGATACCGTAAAGCCTCAAACATGAATGGCTGAGCAGGCATTTACAACAAGGCTGTGCGAGGCGCGAATGGCGAAGGTCTTACGGTCTTTGCTTACACCCTTGCGACTTTCGGCCCTCTTGCGACAAAATTAGGACAAACATGCGTCCATCAATCTGCGTACGGAAGTTTTCATGCAAAGGCGGCGCAAGGACTGGTGAGCAGACTACGGAAGCGTGAGGCACACAACAACGCTTGCCCGCGCCCGCGCATCAAAACAAAGCACCGAAAGCGCGTGTCGCATAAATTGAAATTCGATAGCTACAGGAATAAAGCCATGTATAAACTCTCGGCCCGTCAAATCCTGCTGATAGCATTGCTTTCAGCCTTCTTTGCAGCAGGCACAGTCGCCTGTTTCAATCGTTTCAGCAACAACCTGCAACCGAAAAGCAACGCCTTTACGGAAGTCACACCGGCTGGCATCACAGACCCTTCGCTCGCCACAGACGAGCAGAACAACATAGAAGTCTATAAAGCCATCTCGCCCGGCGTGGCCTTTATCACTTCGACCTCTTACCGCAGAGATTTCTTCGGCGGCGTACAGGAAGGAGAAGGCTCTGGCTCCGGCTCCGTGATAGACGATCAGGGCCATATCTTGACCAACTATCACGTCATCGAAGGCGCGCAGAAGCTGACCGTCAGCTTCGCAGGCGATAAGACTTTCCCTGCAAAATATATCGGAGGCGACCCGGACACAGACCTCGCGGTGATTAAAATCGAAGTGCCGCGCGAGCAGTTAACCATTGTTCCGCTAGGGGATTCGGACAAGCTCTCTGTGGGCCAGAAAGTCCTTGCAATCGGCAATCCGTTCGGGCTTGACCGCACGCTGACAACAGGCGTTATCAGCGGGCTTCAGCGTCCTATCAGATCGCGCCCGCGTCCCGGCGACCCGGAAGGAAGACCAATCGAAGGCGCGATTCAGACAGACGCTTCCATCAATCCCGGCAACTCAGGCGGGCCGCTCCTTGATTCGCGCGGACGCCTCATCGGCATCAACTCGCAAATCCTCTCGCCTTCCGGCGCGAGCGCGGGCGTAGGCTTTGCCGTCCCTGTCAACATAGCCAAGCGCATCGTCCCTGAGCTTATCAAGAACGGCGTCGTGCGCCGTCCCAAGCTCGGCATCGGCGGGCGCGATGTGAACACTTTGAGAGGCATGCCGACGGAAGAGGGCGTCTTGATTATACAGTTGACGCAGGGCGGCCCGGCTGCCGCAGCCGGACTGCGCGGCACGACGCAAACAGAGGACGGCGACATCTCTCTCGGCGACATCATCGTCAGCATTGACGGAGAAAAGGTGCGCAACAACGATGACCTCTATCGCATTCTTGACAAGCATCGTATCGGAGATGTCGTCAAGGTCGAAGTCCTGCGCGAGAGCGGGCGCGTCAATGTGCAGGTGCGTCTGACAGAAGTTCCAGACTCGCGGCGCGGAACATACAGAAGAGGATAAGAGTTAGGGAGCAGGGTGTAGTTAAGACAAATGTTTTTAACTACACCCTGATTCACATGGAGACGGAACATTTTATCAATCCGGGCTATGGCTGGCTGTGCAAGCATTGCCGGGCGGAGACGGAAACGCGCGTGGGCCAAAGGAGCGTTGGCCGCGCGCGTTTTTTTACGGAAGGCGAAGCTGAGGATAAAGAGGCGCGACTCTCGACACACGCACTCGCACGCTGGCGCGATGCAAGCAGGCAAAGTTTGGTTTGTCCAACTTGCGGCATTGAAGAGATGTTGAATAAAGCTTAGACACAAAATTTCCCGCAAAGGCGCAAAGGCGCAAAGAAAGACGCGAGGAAAGCTTTCAAGATAGATAACTGCTCAACATCTTTGCGAGCTTTCTTTGCGTCTTTGCGCCTTTGCGGGAAACTTATTTTCCGTCTTCTCCAACCAGCAATCTACGCAACTCGCTGACGCGATTCTCAGGCGCACCGTAACGCGCGCGGTAATCTTCTATGCTCCGCATGATGGCCTCTAAAGCATCTGCGCGTTCATAGACTTCCGCAATCTCCACGCGGCGCGGAGCTTCATTGGGCAACTGCTTATAACTCAGAAAATAGTGCTTGAGGCGATCTACCAATCCTGCCGGGCAATCCGAGAGCTCGTGTATGTGGCCGTATGCGACATCGGATTCAAGCACAGCGATAATCTTGTCGTCAGCTTCATTGCCATCAATCATACGCAGCCCGCCGATGGGGACTGCGCGCACGAAGAAGTTGCCCTGCGCGATGGTCTTTTCCGTCAGCACGCAGATGTCCATAGGGTCGCCGTCGCCCTTGATGCCCGCGCGCCCTGTGCGCTCGCTGCACAACTGGCCCACGCTCGCGCCGCAAAATGTCTGCGGGATAAAACCGTAAGGCGTCGGGCAGAGAGAGGAGAATCTCTGCGGGCGGTCAACACGCAGATGGCCCGAAGGCTTGTCGAGTTCATACTTGACTACATCCGTCGGAACAATCTCGATATAGACATTGATAGCCTCTGAGTCATCCGTGACGCCGGGCGCGACTCCGTGCCATGGATGCGCCTGAAAAAGAACTGCTAACAGGTCATGCAGGGCTTCATCATTAACAGACATAAAATTCAAAATCCTCTCGCGCCACAAAGCTTTCTCAGGCGGCGCACATTAGTGCTAAAATTCCTGCTCGGCCAGTAGGATAACAAGAAAGATTATGAAACTTGCAATCCGAACTGTCTATGAAGAAGTGTTGGCAGAACATCTTCTTTGCGTTTCTTTGCGTCTTCAACCTTTGCGCCCTTTGCATTGAGAAAAAACCTTAAACGCAAAGAGCGCGAAGAGATTTCGCAAAGAAACGCAAAGCACAGATATGTCATCTTAGATTTATGTCAGCGACAACGACACAAGTTATTACTGAGAGAGCAGAGACAGGCGCGCTCAGCTTGCGCTGGATTATCAACGCGCGTGAAGATTTGGTGTGGTTCATAGGCTCTGTGATTTCGAGCTATGCGCTGCTTGCGCTTTACATCACAGGATTAGTCCCGCTCATCTGGATGGTCGGAGCATGGGCCATCCTGATAGATGCGCCGCACGTCTTCGGCACTTTCTCGCGCACATACTTTGACCGCGCAGAGCGGCGCGCGCGCAAACGTTTGCTCTTAGGCTCGCTCGTTTTCTTTCTTGTCGGCCCTTTGATGGTGCTCGCAGGTTTGGGCCTCGTCTTCTTTTTCCTCGCGGCTCTCTGGGCCTACTATCACTTGGTCAAACAGCACTACGGCTTTATGGTGCTCTACAAAAAGAAGAACGACGATCTGGCGCGGATAGACAACGCGCTCGACCGCACTTTCCTGCTGCTGGCTTTCACATATCCGTTTGTCGCATTTGTCGAAAGCGACCCGGAAGCGATGAAGCGCGTGCCTGCCGCTCTGCATTCAGGCGTCAGCATCTTAGCGACCATCCTGCTCATCGCAACCATTCTCGCAGCCGCCGCGTGGCTCTTGCGGCAGGTGCAAAGAGCGTTGCAGTCGCAGCCGCTCAATCTTCCGAAATACCTGCTGCTCGCCGCAGCCATTCCGATGCACTGGATAGTGCTCCTGACGCCGATGCCGCACAAGCCTATTGCCATCGTCGCAATCTTAACCATCTATCACAACCTGCAATATCACCGCCTCATCTGGTTTCACAATAAGAAATATACGAAGGACGCGCGCGGCAGAGAGACTTACGGCGCAGCCGAATTTATCAGCCGCCGTTTAATCTATTACATAGCCTTCGGCATCCTCTTCGGCCTCTGGTATCAACTGCCGCGCCAGTATGTGACGGCGACCTATGGACAGGCGACGACCATCACGCAACTCTTCGCAAGCTTTTTCTGGGGCTACGCTTTTATACATTACTATCTCGACTCAAAAATCTGGCGCGTGCGCCGCGACCCGACAGTCGGCAAAGCTTTGCAGATGAGTTGATTTAAAATTACGAAGGGCTGCGCCCGCCACAAGCACAACCCTTCGTAGGCTCTCATCAAAGCTTCAAAAAGCGTTGATGAGAGATACCCTTGAACTCTATTTATTACTGATTCCGGTTTCGCTCCGTCACTGCCTTCAGAGCCTGAAATGTCGGCGGCCACAATCCGACGAAGATGCCTGCTTCCTTCTTGCCTGAGAGGAATAGTGCGACTGATGCTCCGATAGCGCCGAGCGTCAGGATGTGAAACAGGCTGATGCCCGTTGACTCTTTCGTTGACTGGTCAATGCCTCGCAGCATAGACTCTGCCACGTCTGTCTGACCGCTCGCGGTCGTTTCCTGTTCCATGCGTGTTGCTGTTGCCTGTGCCATAATTCTCTCTTCCCTTTCCTTGTAGTAGATGAAACTGACTTCAGCGCGCACGCGCCTTTAAGATGACGAAGCCCAGCAATAATGCGAGTGATGCTGCGGCAATCAAAAAACCTTTGACCGGTCTTCGCTCAACTGTTCCGATAGATTCTGTAGCCATCCGCTGCCCACGCCTTCTGTCAGAAAAAAGTTTTATACCTGAACGACTTTCGATGTCCGGCATCATAGCAAAACCGCTCAAATCGTTCAACACGAAATTTTGTCAAACAGCATGCTTTTCATTGTTTATAAGATAATTGCTAGAATTTGCTTGTGCGGATAAGAGAGACAGGCTATTCTCGATTCGCCCAAAACGCTCATGGAAGAGAGAAGAACAAACTTTCTGACGACGCGGCAACTGGCGCGCATGTGGCAGGTCAGCGAGGCGACCATCAAACGCTGGGCCGACGCAGGGCATTTGCATTCCCAAAAAACCATTGGCGGGCATCGCCGCTTTACGCTCTCAGAAGTCTTGAGATTTCAGAGCGAGCGTGGTCTTCGCGCGCATCAGGAAAGAGGCACGAAGGCGCAAGCTTCTCCTGCTGCGTCTGCCAGACAGAGCGCAACTGCCAGACGCAATCAGGCGCGCGAACAATTTTTCGCGGCCATCGCCAACGGCCATGAAGCCGCAGCCGCAGCCATCCTCTTGCAACAACATCTGGATAGCATGCCGCCCATCAGGATACTCGAAGAGATTGTCGCAGCCTCGCTGCATCGCGTCGGCGACCTCTGGCACGGCGACGAGATGTCCGTCGCAGACGAGCATCTAGCCACGCGCACAGCCATTCGTGCTATCGAAACTCTGCGCGCCGTGATTCGACCCGCAGAACTTGATGGGCCAGTCGCAATCTGCTGCGCTGTCGAGGACGAGTTGCATGATGTCGCCACGCTCTGTGTACAGGTGCTGCTTGAAACAGAAGGCTGGAGCGTCAGGAACTTTGGCGCGAACACGCCCTTCTTTGCACTCAGCGAGACAGTCAACAAACATCGCCCGCGTCTCGTCTGCATCTCTTCGACAACCAACATCGCTCTTTCCAGGTACGCGCGCGAGTATGAGCAATTCCAGACAGTCGCGCGCAAACATCACGCACGCATCGTACTCGGCGGCGAAGGTTTTCAGGACGAGACAATCCAGAAGAGATTTCCGGCGGATTTATATGCCGAAACCTTGAAGCAGTTGTTGGAGTTTATGAAAGATAGTTTGTAAGGCTAATAAGATTTATGCCGCTTAATCTTCATCGTGCTCTTCGCCGTCATAATGCATGACGACCGATTCTTCGTCCACGACGGTTTCGAGATGAACGGGCCTGCCCCACAGCGTATAGACATGCTCCAGAGCTTTGCGTGCATAACGCTGGTCCAATTCCGTGCCTTCATACTGGTGTTTCAGATATAGCTCGCGGTTGCCGTTATAGTCTCCGTCTGCCACCACCAGATAAGGAAATCCGAAATTGGTCATATTGGCGACGAGTTGATCGCGCACGCGCTCCCAGCGTTTCTCCGTAATAGTCCATTCCTCTTCCTCGACCAACTCATAGACAAAGAGGTCAAGCTCCTCGCACAACTCTTCCGTCAGATAGTTGCGCAGGAAAGAGACATCATTATCCAGCTCACGCACCTCGAAAATCTTTTCGCGCCCGGCCTGCTCGGAATCTCCAAGCCTGGCCCAACGCCGCTCTATATCCTCAAAGATTTTGTAGCCCAAATAATACGGATTCAACTGGCCCACGTGCGGCGAGACCACACCCGCATGCAACTCCGCAAACTCCATATGCTCGCTATCCGTCAGGTCCAGCTCACGCATAATGCGTGAATGCCAAAAACTGGCCCATCCCTCATTTAAAGTCTTAGTTTGCATCTGCGGGACAAAGTATTCCATCTCTTCATGAATCATTCCCATCACGTCGCGCTGCCAGGGCTGTAGGTGCGGCGCGTGGCGCATGATGTAGTAGATGATGTCTTTTTCCGGCAGATGATCCTGACGCGGGTTCGGTGGCGGCTGTTCAGGCACAGGCTCTTCTGCTTCGCCCATCTTCCATAAATCGTCGTAGCGGCCTTCGCGGCGCACAGGGGCTGGCGGGCGCGGCAGTTGCGGGTTCGGGCGTTTGATAAAAAAGTTCGGGTCTATGTGCTCCTCTATGGCGAGGACTGCGTCCAGAAGTTTTTCGACTACTTTGCGACCGTACTTGAACTCGTACTCCGTCATGCGCCCCGAATGCGACGAGACGCTTTCGACCATCCGGCGATTGGTCTTTGAGAAATAGACATTGTTTTTGAAAAAGTCCACGTGGCCCAGAACATGCGCCATCACCAGCTTATTTTGGATTGGGCTATTGGTCTCAAGCAGAAAGCCGTATGAAGGATTAGTGTTGATGACGACCTCGTAAATCTTCGAGAGGCCGAAGTCGTACATCGTCTTCATACGATGATAAGCTTTTCCGAAAGTCCAGTGTGAATAGCGGCCCGGCAATGCATAAGAGCCTATCTCATACATCACGGTCGCAGGCACAATCTCAAAGCGCGTCGGGAAAGGGTCGAGGCCGAACTGGCGGGCCACTTCCCAGATTTGCTCAAGAGCTTTTTCGAGGTCTTTGATTTCGCGGTCAAGCATGATTTTAAATCGCGTGCTGAAAATCAGATAACAGGCTTTAATTCCAGACCGCAGATACGTCGAGCGTGAATCCCTTTAATAAGGGTTCGCCGGAAACTGTTTGCGGGTCGTCTAAAATTTCGACTGCCGAGTTGGGACGATAGACGTAAACTCTCTTTTTCACAGGGTCAATCAGCCAGCCCAACTGCGCGCCATTGTCTATGTACTCCTGCATTTTCGCCCGCAACCTTTTGAGCGAATCTGTGCGCGAGCGCAACTCGACCACAAAATCAGGACACAACGGCGGAAACTTTTCCTGCTCCTCTTCAGACAAAGCATGCCATCGCTCATTCCTCACCCACGCGAGGTCAGGCGAACGCTGCGCGCCGTTCGGCAGCACAAAGATAGTGGAAGAGTCAAAGACCTGACCTTTCCGCTTAGTTTTGTTCCAGACAACAAGCTGTGCGATTAGCTCTGAATTGCGAATGCCTGTCTTTCCTCCGGTTGGCGGCATGATAATGATGTCTCCCTCGGCGGTGCGCTCAATGCGCCAGTGGTCGTTGGCGAGGCAGAATTCATAAAACTCATCATCATTCAGTTTCTTCAAAATCGGCTGAAAATGCAGGACGAGGGGTTCAATCTCAGTCACGAACTTGGCTGCTGTACTCATAAAGCTTCTCAACTCCTTTTCAGAGTTCATTCCTTTTTCCGAAAAACTGTTTCAGGGCCGGATAGACATCCTCTTTGTCGTCAATCCTGACGCCGACGAAGCGGTCTTTCTGTTTGAGGCGGTCATTAAAGATTGAGAGCAGCGCGCCGGATGAGCGGCGATAACTGGCTGCGCCTTCCTCGCCAATCTCGCCGTAGCCGAACAGATTGCAGGTCGCAATCAATTCATCCGCGAGCCGCACGGCCTCTTCATTGTCCGAGTAATAGTTGTCGCCGTCAGAGAAATGAAACGGATAGATATTCCAATCCGAAGGACGATAACGTTGCTTGATAATGTCGAGCGCGAGTTGGTATGCGCTGGAAACAACTGTGCCGCCCGATTCCCCTTGCGTGAAGAATTGTTCCTCCGAAACTTCTCTGGCTTCCGTGTGATGCGAGATAAAGACTATCTCGACGTTGTCATACTTTGTACGCAGGAAACGCACCATCCAGAAATAGAAAGAGCGCGCGATATATTTTTTGAACTCGCCCATGCTCCCCGAAACGTCCATCAAAGAGAGCACGACGGCGTTCGATTCATAACGCAAGGTCTCTTCCCAAGTCTTAAATCTCAAGTCCTCTTTCTTGACATCACCGAAACGCGCACGGCCCTGCTCGCGCGCATTGCGTTTGATGTTTTCCAAAATCATGCGCCGCTTATCTAAATTCGCCATCACGCCCGTGCGGCGAATTTCGTTAAAGCGCGTCGTCTTTGACTCGACAGCTTTTTTGGCTTTCTCTTCGAGAAAGGGCAGATGCAAATCTTCAAAAATGAGCGCGGCAATCTCGTCTATGTTGACTTCGGCTTCGTAATATTCACCGCCGCCGCCCTGCCCGCCCTGACCCTGGCCCGGCCCCTGACCTGGATGGCCCTCGCGCCCTATGACATCGCCGACACGTGTCTTGCCGTCGCCCTGGCCCACATTTTTTCGTTTGCGATAATCGAAACGGAATTTGTATTCATCGAGCGCGCGGATAGGCACTTTGACCGTGCGCTTACCGTCCGAAAGAATAATCGCTTCGTTTGAAACGATAGAGCCTAGATTCTTTCTGATGGCTTCTTTGACTCGCTCTTTATGACGATCCTGATCAATGATGCCTTTGCGCTGCAAAGACCAGTCGTTGCGTTGGATTGACATCTTTACCTCTTAAAGCTTATGTGACACTCATCTGCAATTCACTTTGCTTCTCTTCAATCTTCTTCTCAGATGCCGCAAACTGCGCGATGAGTTCGACAAATTTATGAGGATATTCTTCCTGCGGCAGATGCCCGCACTGACGAAAGATGACGAGCCGCGCATCGGGCATGGCTTCATTTAAAATCTCTCCGTTGCGCAACGGAATCTCGTTGTCGCTGTCGCCCCAGACGAGCAAGGTTGGTTGCTCGATGCTGTGCGCTTCCTGTTGGATGCGTGTTGCGCTCCAGTTGCGCAGTGTGCGCAGGACTGCCCTGTGCGCGCTCGAAGAACGCAAGGGGCGATGGCGCGCCTGTATCCTCTCTTCATCGAACGCGAGCGGGCTTCCCTCAGACCAGACTTTTTTCTTCTGCCGCCAGCGCGAGAGTCTTTCCGAATCCACCATGAAGGGAGTGATGAGGTCGCCAATCAAAGGCGCAGTGACGAGACGCGCCATAGGTTGCCTCACAGGCTCGTCGTTAATCACCGCGCCGACAAGCACGAGCTTTGAAACTTTTTCGGGGAAATCGAGAGCGCATGTAGCCGCGACTGCGCCGCCGTAAGAACTCCCGACTAAGATTGCGCTCTCGATTCCCAAATGCTCCATGAGCCCCGCAATCATGCGCGCCTGACTATCGAAAGTGTAATCGCCCGCGCGCGGTTTTTCGGAGAAGCCATAGCCCAAGAGGTCTGGCACAATCACGCGGAAACCGTTTTCCGACAGAGGCAGAAACACTTCACGCCAGACATGCGTCGAGGCGCAGAAGCCATGTATCAGAATCAGCGGCGGCGCATCAATCGCGCCTGCTTCCTGATAATGCACACGCGCGCCTTCAATTAAAGCGAAGCGTGAATGCGACGCATGCGGAATCTCCTGCGCGTGGTCGTCCCACAAGACTTCCGCCGGGCGACTCAAGAGCTTGGCTGTCACAGCCGCGCCCGCAGCCACGCCGACAGCCCCTGCAATCCAGTAACGTTTTTTCATAAGCTTCAGATGAAAATAATGCCCGCACCTTTCAGGATTGAAAAGCGCGGGCGTTTGCTCTCTTACTAAATCACACGCGGTTAGAGCGCGCCGCCCGCCTCAGCGCGAGAGCAGCGTGCCGACGTAAGTCAAAAGCTCATTGGCGCAGACAGGGCAATAGCCTCCGTCTTTGACAAGGCGGTCAACCACATCATTGATGCGGCGCGTCTGATCCGGGTCAGGCGTCTTGGCGGAAGTAGTAATCTTCACCACGTCCTTGAGGTCTGCGAAAATCTTCTTCTCGATAGCCTCTTTCAAACGCTCGTGAGAGTTGTATTCAAACGCGCGGCCCTTGCGGGCGTATGAAGAGATGCGAATGAGAATCTCTTGCCTGAAGGTGTTCTTGGCGTTGTCTGAGATGCCTATCTGCTCTTCTATCGAGCGCATCAGTTGCTCGTCCGGCTCCATCTCTTCTTCCGTGATTGGGTCTTTGAGCCGCTCCTTGTTGCAGTAAGCCTCTACGTTGTCGAGATAGTTATTGCACATCGTGCGGGCCATCTCTTCAAAGGAATAGACGAAGGCGCGCTGGACTTCTATCTTCGCCAGCTCGTCGTATTCCTTGCGCGCGGCGGAGATGAGATTCAGATAACGCTCGCGCTGGTCAGAGCTAATGCCTGTGTGTTGTTCAAAGCCGTCTTTGATTGCGCGCAGAGCGTCAATCGGATTGATGCAGGTCACGCCGTCGCGCACGAGCGCGCTGGACAAGCGATTGATGATATAGCGCGGAGAGATGCCATCCATGCCTTCGCGCACGGTCTCGTCTTTCAACTCGCGCACGTCTTTCGATTTATAGCCCTCTACATCTTCGCCGTCATAGAGCTTCATCTTCTTGACGATGTCAACATTGGCGCGCTTCGGTTCTTCGAGCCGCGTCATCACTGCAAACATCGCCGCAACTCTCAAAGTGTTCGGCGCGATATGCACATTGCGCAGGACTTCAGATTGATTCAAGAGCTTGTAATAAATCCGCTCTTCCTGCGAGACGCGCAGGTTGTAAGGGACGCGCACCAGAATGATGCGATCCTGCAAGGCTTCCGACTTGCGATTGCCAGCGAAAGAGATGTACTCGTTCTCGTTCGTGTGCGAGAGAATAACTTCGTCGGCGTAAATCATTGCAAAGCGTCCGGTCTTGATGTTCTGCTCCTGCGAGAGCGTGAGAAGCGAATAGAGAAACTTTTCATCCACTTTCAACATCTCGACAAATTCCATCAAGCCGCGATTCGCAATATTGAGTTCGCCGTCAAAGCGATAGGCGCGCGGGTCTGACTCGACTCCAACTTCACCGATGGTCGAAAGGTCAATCGAGCCTGTGAGCTCCGTGATGTCCTGCGATTTCGGGTCTGAAGGAGAGAAAGTGCCGATGCCGACTCTTTCTTTTTCCGAGAAGAGAACGCGATGGACGCGCACGTCTTCATGGCGTCCGCCGTATGTGTGCTCTAAAGCATAGCGGCATTGCGGGCAGAGGTCGCCTTCGATATAGAGCCCGTAATGTTTTTCGATTTCGGCGCGCAGTTCATGCGGGATAAGATGAAGCGGCTCTTCGTGCATCGGGCAATCTTTGATAGCAAAGACTGCTCCCTGCTCATTGCGCGTCCAATCTTCCAGACCGCGCTTGAGCATCGTCACGATGGTTGACTTGCCGCCGCCGACCGGCCCCATCAAAAGAAGAATGCGTTTGCGGACTTCGAGCCTTTGCGCTGCGGATTTGAAATATTCGACGATGCGCGCAATCGGCTCTTCGATGCCAAAGAGCTCGTGCGCGAAAAAGTTGTAGCGCGCTATCTCGTCTCGCGTTCCTTCATTCAACTTCTCGATGCCCACGGCATGAATCATGTCATTGATGCGTGCGTGCGAGAGTTGTGCAATTTTCGGGTTCTGCGAAACCAGCTCGAAATATTCGCGGAATGTTCCTTCCCAGCGCAGAGCCTCGCGGTCGCGCCTTAAACCTTCCAGCCGCTCACTGATATTAAAGTTATGATTGCCATCCTGCTCTTGCATAGCCTTTCGTACCTCTTCTGGCTTTTAACGCGCGTGGATAGCGTGCGGGGATACTCACGCCCTTTCCTCCTCAAAGGACTTAAAGAGAAAGTTGGAACAACTCGTGTCCTAACTTATCTCCTCCGGCCCTTTTTTCAGGTGGAGCTTCGATATGCGCGGGCGCGCCATCGCGCCAGCGCGGCGGCGCATCGTCGAAGCCTCTGACACCTTTCAATGATCTACGGACAATGCTTGCGTGGAGAGACCTAACAATCTTTGGAAGCGGCCCGCCCGCGTTTCCGTTGTCCGACGCAAGTATAGCACAGCAAATCAAGCCCCAAGTCAAAGCTTTATTCTTCCGGGTCGAAGACAACGCGCGGGCGCAAAACTCCCTGCACAGCGTCAAAAGCCGCAATCCCAATCAATTCGCCCGCTTCGTCGCACATCTGCACAAGCTCTCCATCCGCCAGAGAATCCGCCAACCGCACACGCCCGCCATGACGCGCCAGCCGCGCAGCCGCGCCCGTAAGATGCGCCGAAGGCATAGAAGAGAGCGCCGCCTTCATCGGCAGCAACGCGCCCGGAGTCCCAACGCCTGATGTCATCATCTCTTCCAACTCATCCAAAGTGCTGGCAGATTTTATATGAAACTCACCCGCGCGCGACCTGCGCAAAGAAGCCAGATGAGCCGCGACTCCTAAATTTTCTCCGAGCGATTCGGCCAGCGCGCGAACGTATGTCCCTGCTGAACAGACTACACGCATGGACAAATCGCATGTTCCATCCGCGTTGTGCCTGACGAGCGCGCCGTCCGTTTCGATAGCTTCCATTTCATGCACCGTCACACTGACACTCGCGCGCTCAATCTCAACGCCGCGCCGCGCCAGCTCATAAAGCTTCCGGCCCTTCACTTTTTTAGCCGAATACATCGGCGGCACTTGCTCTATCTCACCGCGCAAGCTATTTAAAGCTTCTTCAATCTTCCCGGCATCCCACGCGCGCGCAAACTCTTCCGATGCCGCACGCGCTCTGGTCTCTTGCCGCACATCGCCATCTAAATCTCCAGTCTCCGTCGCATAACCAAATCGCACGACGGCTTCATACTCCTTCTGCGCGCCGCTCAAGAATTGGGCCAGCCGCGTCGCGCGCCCTATGAGCAAGACCAGCACGCCCGTCGCAAACGGGTCGAGCGTGCCAGTATGCCCGACTCTTTTTTCGCGCAGCAGGCGACGCACACGCGCCACCACGTCATGCGAAGTCCACCCCGCGGGCTTGTCTATAATTAAAATGCCATCCATGTATAATCTGAAATCTGAAATCTAAAATTTGAAATCGCTTCTGTTTATTATGCGTCAACGAAAGTGGAAACCAAAAGTAAAGCAACTCAATGAAGATGCGCCGGAGCGTGAGCCGCGTGTGATTGACCCTGAGAAGGCGCGCGCGCGAACCATGCAGCGCGCGGCCAAGTTGCTCGCAACCAAGCCGCGCTCCGTTGAAGAGTTGCGCGAAAGGCTTTTGGAAAAACAGTGGACTAACGATGAAGTGGTCGAGTCTGTGATTGAGAAATTAAAAGAGTACGGCTATCTCAACGACGAGCGGTTCGCCTTCGGTTATGCATCTTTTCAGGTGCGCCAGAAACCCGTCGGACGCCAGCGTCTGCAACGCGCGCTCTCGCTCAAAAAGGTTGACCGCGAGACGGCTGACGAAGCCATCAAGCTGGTCTTTGAAGAGACGCCCGAAGAAGATTTGATTGACCGCGCGATTGAAAAGCGCGTGCGCCTGCGCGGGCGGCCAGAAACCCGTGCCGAAACCAAAAGCCTCATGGATCATCTGCTCAGGCAGGGATTTTCTTACGAGCTTGTGATGAAGAAAGTGCGCGCGGCGTCGGCGGCAGAGATAGATGAAGTCAACTTACAATAAGGGTTTAGGAACTATCTCCCCTTGCTCGAAAGTGTGATCACGAAATACGCTAAAAGTTCCCTCTAATAAATTATGGAGTAAAACTATAGCAGTGAAAGCATCGCGCTTAAGGGTAAGAATACTCACTGGCCTTTTGGGATGCAGATGCCTATTGCGAATACAGTTTAATTCCTTAAGCCAGCCTTCCTGTTTTTTAGTAATAACTCCTTCAGCTCGAAGCTTATAGATTTTATTCCCTAATGTCGCTCTAAGCACCCAACGCTGTAGGGAAACTGACAAGTTATAGTATTGAGGAAGTCGGTTACAGATTCGGTCAGCTGTGGTAACTGCTGAAGCTACACAAGAAAAGAAATGTCCATCAATATAGGTCGCCCTTGTTTCAAGTAGTAAAGGCAGAAACTCATCTTCTTTATGAATTAATACTGTGGGGAGCCGTAAATGCCGTTTCACTCTGGCAAGGGCATTGCTTTTGTCATTGTCCAATAGGCTTTGAACAAACTGACTTGTCCAACGTCGTTTTAAAGCCGGAGACAATCCGTCGTACCCATTTCTTACCACGTCAAGATAAACATCCATAAGATATTCCACAGGTGTAAGCTTGACTCCTTCCGTTGCTAAGGGCTTACGTAGCACTTCTAAATCTTTGTTTCTTATGATCCGTGACATCTTCTGCGATGCGACGTAGAATTTCCCCTGCTCACCTTGCACTATAAAAATGTATGGGTCATTTCGTCGCTTAGGATGCAGAACAACTTTGTCAATTCCTTTTATAGTTAGAGGAAGTGACTGCCTGCCCTTTCTTTACTGAGCCTGTGCTGACTATACTCATTTCAGAAATTATTTCAGACACTTCCTGATTTAGTAGAATTGTTAAATTCTGCTGCTTATCCCAAATCATTAGTGCTGTGTATAAAATAAATGGCTTCGGAATCAGTTTTTGTCCCTGACGGGACTCAATTTCAGGGCGCACCCAAGTACGCAAAATCCTATCAAAGAGTGTTTGTGCTGCTGATTTCTTTATGGTGGGAGGTATAGTTATTCTCTATCCCTTCTCGGTTTAGTAGATAGTAAGTTCTGCTACTTCATATGCTCTATGTCATCATGTTACACTTTTTAACTAAATAAGGATTTGTATGATTATGACAGGAAACGAAATTCGCCAGAAATTTTTAGAATACTTTGAGCGTCATGGTCATAAGATTGTGCGCTCCAGCCCTTTGCTGCCAGCCAACGACCCGACGCTGCTCTTTACCAACGCCGGGATGAATCAATTCAAAGATGTCTTTACGGGCGCAGAGCGGCGCGATTACGCACGCGCCACTTCATCGCAAAAATGCGTGCGCGCCGGAGGCAAGCATAACGACCTTGACGAAGTCGGCAAGACCGCGCGGCATCACACTTTCTTTGAGATGCTCGGCAATTTTTCCTTCGGCGATTATTTCAAGGAAGACGCGATAAAGTTTGCGTGGGACTTGCTTGTCAATGAATACGGCCTTGACCCTGAGCGTCTGTGGTTCACTGTCTATGAAGGCGACGCCGAAGTCCCTGCTGATGTTGAAGCGGAAGCTCTCTGGCAAGAGGTCGGCGCACGCAAGGAGCGCATCCTGCGCTTTGGCCGCAAAGACAATTTCTGGCAGATGGGCGACACAGGCCCGTGCGGCCCTTGCAGCGAGATACATTACTACATGGGCGAAGACCCTTCCGACCCTGCGAAGAATCGCGCGGAGTTCGTCAACGGCCCCGGCGATACGACAATGGAAATCTGGAATCTGGTCTTCATGCAGTACGAGCGCACGAAGACCGCCGCGGGCGAGATTGTGCAAACGCCCTTGCCGAAACCATCCGTTGACACAGGCGCGGGCCTCGAACGCCTCGCTGCTGTACTAGAAGGCAAGAATTCTAACTACGAGACGACGCTGATTAGACCGATTATAGATGAAATAGCTAAGCTCGCAGATAGACCCTACGAACCGGAAACCGCCGAAGGCTTTGCCATGCGCGTCATCGCAGACCACGCGCGCACAACCGCCTTCGCCATCGCAGACAATATCCTGCCCGGCAACGAAGGGCGCAACTATGTCTTGAGAAAAATCATGCGCCGCGCCATCTATCAGGGACGGCACGCGCTCCAATTAGAGAATGCATTTTTTTACAAGGTGACAGATTTCGTGGTCGGGCAAATGCGCGAAGTTTATCCCGAACTTGAAGCACAACGCGGTTTCATAGAAAAGATGGTGCGGCTCGAAGAAGAAAGGTTTAGCTCAACCCTCACGGTTGGTTTAAACAAACTAGATGAGGTAATTGCATATCGCCGAAAACATCCAATAGTTTTCGTGAACAATACAGGCCGCCCAGTCATGCCGATTCTTCAATCTGATGAAGATAGAGAAGCTTACGCAAATCTACCCGACGTTCAGGTTCAGATTCCAGTCAAAAATATCGCTCAACTTTACGACACCTATGGGCTGCCAATTGATTTAATGTATGTAAGACTTGCTGAAATAGATGCAGTAATTTACATAGACCCAAACAATATAACCACAGATGTCAACATTAAGGATATAACTGAGGAAGAGTTCGAGCGACTCGTTGAAAAAATAGCTGTACGGAATCAAACTGGCGAAGAGTTTAAGCAGATTATTGATCAACAACTAAAAGAGCTTCAACAAAACTCAGAAATCGGCACAACCAAACAAAACGAAAAAATCAGATCTGTTTACGTCTCTCTATCACATCGTCTCGATATAAAAACAGAATTCAAAGGTTATGAAACGACCAAAGTTGATGATGTAAAAATCGTCGCTTTGATTAAGGGCGACAATGAAGTTCAATCTTTGAATGAGAATGATGAGGGCGAAGTCATTTTGAATCAGACTCCGTTTTATGCTGAAAGCGGCGGGCAGGTCGGAGACGTTGGCGAGTTCGTGGGTGAAGATGCGAAGGCTATTGTCGAAGATACTTATTCGCCCGCGCAGGGTTTGATTGTTCATAAAGTCAAAGTTGAAAAGGGTAGTTTGCAGGTAGGCGATACGGTTTCGGCCCAAGTTGATGTAGAAACGCGCGACGCGACGCGGCGTAATCACACGGCAACGCACTTGCTTCACGCAGCCTTGCGTGAAGTCTTGGGAACGCACGTTAAGCAGGGCGGCTCTATCGTCGCTCCAAACTATCTGCGTTTTGACTACACACATTTTCAGCCTTTGACGCGCGAAGAGATTACAGAGATTGAGCGTCTTGTCAATTACCAGATTATTCGCAATGAAAAAGTCCAGACGGATATTTTCTCGCTCGAAGAGGCTATGCAATCCGGCGCGATGGCTCTGTTTGGCGAGAAGTATGCGGAGAAGGTGCGCGTGTTGACGGTGCCGGGATTCTCGAAAGAGTTGTGCGGCGGCACGCACGTGCGCGCGACCGGCGACATAGGTTTATTCAAAATCACGAGCGACGAATCCATAGCCTCCGGCACGCGCCGCATACGCGCCGTCACTGGCGCAGATGCTTTCACGCGCTTTCAGGAGACGGAAGCTTTGGTGGATCAGGTCGCGGGCGAGTTGCGCACTTCGCGCACGGAGATTCCGGCGACGATTGAGCGGCTTCAGGAAGAACTTAAGAAAGCACGGCGCGAGGCTGATGAGTTGCGCATGAAGATTGCTACGGGCGCGGTCGGCGCATCTGCAAACGGGAACGAGGCGCGCGAAGTCGCGGGCGGCGTCAAAGTTCTGGCGCGTGAAGCGAGCGGGCTTGATGCGGCAGGGATGCGTCAGCTTTCAGACACACTGCTGGCGCGTACAGGCTCCGGCGTAGTTGTCCTGGGCAGGAGCAGCGACGGCAAAGTCTCGCTCATCGTGCGCACATCTCAAGATTTACTAAAGCGTGTCCCGGCAGGACAGGTGATTAAGGAACTCGCTCCCCTCGTCGGCGGGCGTGGCGGCGGTAAGCCCGACATGGCCGAAGGCGGCGGCAGTCAACCGGAAAAATTGGCAGAAGCTTTAGAAGCCAGCTACAGCATCATCGAGCGACTGCTGGCAGGAGAAGGCACACAACACGCTGGCGGATGAGCTGGAAACAAAAAGTTTCCCGCAAAGGCGCAAAGACGCAAAGAAGACTTAACAGCTTTCTTTGCGTCTTTGCGCCTTTGCGGAAACTTTTTGTTTCTTAAGCTGGCATCGCCTTCTGCTTTTCAGTCAGAGCGATGTTCATCTTTTCGAGCGTCATGCGATTGAGCGTGCCTGTGACTTTGATTCCCTCTGCTTCCTGAAACTTTTTCAGACCCGCGCGCGTGTCCGTGTCCAGCTTGCCGTTCTCTTCGCCTCCGTAAAAGCCGCGCTGTTTGAGAATCGCCTGCGCCTGCTTAATCTGGTCTTTGGTCGCGCGAAAGACTGGGCCGCGTTTCTTGTTCGAGTTGGTTGATTTGGCGGACGACGACGAAGATGCGTTTCCCACATTGGCGTTATCATTCTGTGCTGCTGCCATGATTGAAAGAGACAACATCAACGTCAAGAACGCCGTCAGGCATCTTTTCATTTTTCTTCTCCTTTAATGTTGGTGAGATGCGCGATAAAGCGCGTTTGATGTGGCGAGGCCAAGCGCGAGTATAAAAGCCATGCCATCATACTACTGCTGTCAACCCTCTCCAGATTGAAGAGTTTAAATCTTTTAGAATCTCCATTTACACGGAGTGCTTAAACATGTTGTTATATTTTTAACAGCATGTTATGATGCTTTCAGGCTGTTTGCAGTGCCTTTGAACGGCCCTCTATCCTTGACCGACCGGAAAACCTTTTGATTCCAGAACATGGGTAAGTAGCATGAAAAAAGTCTCTTATGCATTCATCCTGATACTGGCTTGCGCGCTCCCGGCTCTGGCCCAGACGGGCGTGGGCTATACCTTCGACAACTTTGATTTCGCCAACGGCGTACGCATAGAGGTCGCGCCGATACCGGACGCCAAGCCGGGCAAGAAAGGTCGCCGGAATAAATCTTCTTCGCTGAATAACACGCAGCCCGCGACGCTCTCTTACTCAAGCGGCGTGGCGATGACATCAAGCCGCTCGCTCGATGGATTCACGACCGGAGACGCGCGTGTGGATTCCTTTATCGTTGACTCTGCGTCGCGGCATGGCGTTGACCCTGTGTTGATTTATGCGACGATGCATCAGGAATCATCCTTCAAGCCGCGCGCCATGTCTTACAAAGGAGCGCGCGGGCTGATGCAACTGATGCCCGGAACGGCTGCGCGCTTCGGCGTCAACAACATTTGGGATCCGCGCCAGAACATAGAAGGCGGCACACGTTACATGCGTTTTCTGCTGAACATGTTTGACGGCGATGTCGCGCTTGCGCTCGCTGGATACAATGCAGGTGAAGGTGCTGTGATGAAATACGGAGGCCGCATTCCGCCTTATCGTGAGACGCAGGAATATGTGCGCCGCATCTCAAGGCGTTATGCCTTGATGCGTGACCCGCAGACTGCGCATAACGCGCGCAACATGACGCGCGCGCAAGTGGCAGCCACACGCGCGGAGCCTGTGCCTCTCACAACTTATGAGCCAAACGTCTTCGCGGTTCGCCTGCCGGATGGAAGGTTACAACTCGTCAGCCAGTAAATCCGTAAGCACATCAAGTTTTTCAAGAACGCGAGGCTTGAGGCACTTTGGCCCTCAAGTCTCGCGTTTTAAGTTTCGGCGCGCGTGAAGTTGTCGTATCATTAGCTTTCGGGCAAAGCCTTTCTGAAAGAGAGGCGGCCAACAGTTTGGGGAGGCTTAGTTTAATTGTCTAATACGGCTGCATTTGATCCGGCTCAATCTGCGGCTCAACGTAAACGTCGCGCCTTGATTATCGGCGGGACGAGCGCCGCCACCTTGCGCCAGCAACTGGTAGAGTCAGGTTATGAGATTGGCGCGGCTGAGACTCAGAATGCGTCGCGCATGATTGCGGATTTTGGTCCAGACCTCGCGATTATCTTGCTCGAACGCGGGGCTGCCAACGGCGAGAACGAAGGCGTCGCGCTCGCTCGTCATTTGCGCGAAGCTCCTGCGACGCATGCCTTGCCGCTCGTGCTTGTTTATGACGAAGAGGAACGTGTGATGCGTTCCGTCGCGCTCAACATAGGAGTGGATGATTGCTTCGGCATCTGGACGCCGCACGAGCAGATACTGGCGAGGCTTGACGCGCTCTTCTGGCGGATTGAAGCTGGACGGCGCGCAACCTCCATGACTGGCGACCAGCGTTTGGAGATAGACAATTTTATAGTGCTCCTAGATGCCGTGCGCGACGACATACGCGCCGGAGCCGTCGGCACATTGGCTCTCATTTATGCAATCCCTGCTGGCAACAATCCACAAGCCTTCGACAAACAGGCGCGCGACCGCACGCTGGCCGAAGCGCACGGCTTTTTCAAACTCAACCTGCGCCGCATTGATGCAGTCGGTTTCTACGGCCCGACCACGCTGCTCATCTACTTGCCGCGTCTCAACGCAAACGACGCGACAGCGATTCTGGTCAGACTCCGCGAAGAATTTCTGGCCGGGCGCACGGACAGCGATTTAACAATCGGCCTCGCATCGTTTCCGGCAGACAGCAGTGATGTAGAGATTCTGATTGATAAAGCAGAAGAGGCTAACAGCCTTGCGCGTGCGCAGGCTGCATCATCTCCGCGCATCTCAACGCCTGAGACACAGGAAGAGACAAAGCATCCTGCGCCTGTGCCGGCTCACGCGCTTGTCGAGACGCAGCCTGAGCCGGTTGCCGTGCAAGCTCCTCCTCCTGTACAGCCTCTTCCGCCTGAGCCTGCTCCGAGACGCGCGGATGTTTATGTCTCTACGCATGCGCTTGTTGACAGACTTGATTCGCCAATCGTGCGCGAGACGCGGCTGGATGATGAAGCGGAGGTAACGCCGATTGTTCCTGCCGCGAGTGGCAAGGCTGCATCGACGCAGGATAGAGAGGCTGCACGCGCGGCTGCCGAAGCTGCTGCGCATGAGCGTGACCGCCGCGCGCGCGGAGCGATTATGCCGCGCAGACTTCTGTTGACAGTTTCGGATGCCGCGCGCATGGCGCAGCTCAATGCCTTGATTCGCTCTGCGGGCTATGAGGCGCGTACGGCTTTTGATGGACAGCAGGCTCTTGATCTCTTGCGTATTGAGCGGCCTGATTTGCTCCTGCTCGATTACGAGTTGGATGGCATAGACGGCGTGGAGATGCTGCGCCGTTTGCGCAAGCAGACGGGCGGAAGATTGACTTTGCCTGTCGTGATGCTCTTGCCGCCGACGCAGGAGGTCGCGCGCAAAGAGGCTTTAGAGCTTGGCGCGCGAGGCATCGTTGCGATGCCTTATGACCCTGCTGAACTTTTGGACAGCGTGCGCCGCGCCGGAAGCATAGACTAAAGAGGACTCTGAGCATGCATTGCATCAACTGCGGCAATTATCTACCGGACAATGCGCGTTTCTGCGCCGACTGCGGCACGCCCGTCGCAGACCCGGAAGTCACACGCCTTGCGACACGCGGGCCGCAATCTATTTCTCAACCGCATAAAGATGAAGCCAGCGATCTTGAGCGGACAATTTTCACTGCGCGCCCGACGATGCTCTTTATCAAAATCGGTTACCTGGCCGCCGCGCTCGGCGCAGTCCTGTTAACAATCCTGCTGGCAATGCTCCCTTTCATCGCGTGGTACGTCGCGCTGCCGATTGCTCTTTCGCTGCTACTGATTCCGGCCTACTATCACATCAGGCGCAACACAGTCCTCTACACCATGACCGATTCCAAGATAGAGATTGATCAGGGACTCATCGCGCGCACGACGCGCAACATTCCTTTGCGCAACATACAGGACGTGACTGTCTCGACCACAATTCCGCAAAGACTGCTCGGCTTTGGCAATCTGGTGATTGAGAACGCGAACGATACAGGCGGCGTAACGGTCTTAAAAAATATTAACGACCCGCGCAAACACGCTGATATGCTCCTGCGCGAATTGCGCCGTTTCGGCAAATAAAAGGCTTTCGGAAGCAGTTTTTTACACAACTTCGAGCATTAGATGGAACATCTAAAGTTATATGGTTTCTAAAGAATCGTAACAGCTACATTTTCATCCAGAGGTATTATTTTGCGCGCTCTATCTTTATCAAAATTTTTCCCGGCCTGCGCTCTTTTAATCTTTTCATTCGCGCTTGCGTGGGCCAATGGCCCAACAAATGAAGCTGCGAAATTGCTGCCGGAAAAAATCGGTGAATTTCGCGCCTTCGGCGCAGTGCAATCAACTACTGAAACTAACAACGACCCGGCTCTGGCAGATGTCGAAATCATAGCTCAGCGCAGGTATCGTTCAACGCAAGGCAAAGTCTTTGAAGTAGTCCTGACGAAAACGCGCACGGACAGTGCGGCGTATGCTTTCTTTTCTCACCAGAGACGAAAGGTGACATCTTACCCGCAGAAGCTGGAAGGCATCGGCACGGCTGCGATGCTCGCCGATTTTGGCTTTCTCTATTTTTACAAAGGGACTGTGGCGGCGCGAGTTTATCAACCGGACAAAGCGGAAAAGACTGAGACGCTTTTAGCTTTCGCCAAACAACTTTCCGACTCGCTGGATAAAGGCGAAGGCGAGATTCCTGTGCTGGTCAAGCATCTGCCGGAGTGGGAGAAGGCAGAGCCGGAAGCGGTTTACGCTCTCAGCCTGCGCGCTCTGCAAGATATTGTCCACAACCGCCCCGCGCTCGAAGCAGTAAATTTCACTGGCGGCGCGGATGCTGTGACGGCTAACTACGGCCCTTCACAAATGGTTATTATCGAGCACACTACGCCGCAGTTAGCAACTGATAACGACGCACGCATCAATGCGCGCATCAATGAACTCAAGAGCAACAATCAGCCAGTGCCTTCCGTCTATCGTCGCGTGGGCAACTATGCGGTCTTTGTCTTTGACGCGCCGGACGAAGCGACTGCGACGCAGCTTGTAGATAAGATTGCATACGAACAGGTAGTGCAATGGCTCGGCAACAACCCGCGACTGCTCGAACGCGCGCAGAGAGAATATAGCGAGACGACTGCGGGCGTGATTCTGTCCGTGATAAAAGCATCCGGCCTCTCGCTGCTCGTCTGTCTGGGCATCGGAGGCATCTTCGGCAGCATTATCTTCAAACGTCGCCGCGCGCGGGCAGCCATGAGCGAAGCCTATTCGGATGCAGGCGGCATGCTCCGCCTCAATCTGGATGATATAACGACGCGGCAGGTTGACCCCGCGAGGCTGCTCGGCAAAGGCGACGTGAGATAAATTTTTAAGCACAAAAAAAATTCGAGCGGTTGAGATTTCATACTCAACCGCTCGAATTTTTTTTAACCCACCCTATGCTCGTAAAAAGTTTGCGGGCTGCTGGTCTTCCTGTAAGGCTCCCCCAAGCCCGTCCAGGACGCCGACCAGCAGCCCAGCAACTTATGCCCTTCGACTGCTTTGCTTCACTAACGACCCCGTTCCCCCGAAAGGGCCGCTGTTCCGCTTTTCAAATGAGAGGAAGACCTCCCCCAAAGCCTGCCACTCACTGCTGTCTCCGAGCCTGACCCGATTTACCCTTTATGTACCCCTTATCATCTATTTGTCGGTTTCTACTTTTGCAATGACCATGCCACTTTCGCCCCTTCGACGCTAAAAATAAGCGAAACATGCATTTAGCCCTTTGAAAATCGCGCTATTAAATTTTTCCGGTAGCAATTTTTACCTTATTACACTCTATCAAATAGCATGAAAGCTTGCATGACTTTCGTACAACCCGCGTGTACGATTGACCGATAATCGCTCGCCCCTCCGCTTGCATCTGCTAGAATCCCAAACATGTCAAAACAGCTTGCCTCTCATCAAAAATCACACGCGCGGCGCAACAAGACCATCCTGTTGACGGATGATGAGATATCTCTATATAGAAAGAGACTTCTACATCTCTCATCGCCAGCCGCTTTGAAAACCGTGCTGGACAAGACCATCTGTCAGGATGCTTTCGCCGCGCTTGAGTATCTCCCCGAAAACTCTGTTGACCTGCTCTTTGCAGACCCGCCGTACAATCTGACGAAATCCTTCAACAAGAGGCAATTCCGCAGTTCCTCGCCGGAGCAGTATGAAGAATGGCTCGACTCCTGGCTCAAACTGACCTTGCGCCTGCTGAAGCCTAACGCTTCCGTTTATCTCTGCGGCGATTGGCGTTCGTCCGCTTCGATTCACAGGATTGCGGCGAAGTATTTTCATGTCCGCAATCGCATCACGTGGGAGCGCGAGAAGGGACGCGGGGCCAGAGCCAACTGGAAAAACTGCTCGGAAGACATATGGTTTCTCACAGTCTCTGACACATACACTTTCAATGTCCAAGCGGCGATGCTCAAACGCCGCGTGCTGGCCCCGTACACTGAAAATGGTCAACCGAAAAAGTGGGAAGAGACGAACGGCGGCAAGAGGTTTCGCCTCACGCATCCGTCGAATCTCTGGACGGACATGACAGTCCCCTTCTGGTCCATGCCTGAAAACACAGAGCACCCGACACAGAAACCCGAAAAGCTGCTCGCCAAAATCATCCTCGCCAGCAGCCGCGCGGGAGATTTTATCCTAGACCCCTTCGCAGGCTCAGGCACGACTGCGGTCGTCGCCAAAAAACTCAAGCGACACTTTGCAGGGATAGAGATAGACGAGCGGTATTGTTGTCTGGCAGAGAAGCGACTGGAGATGGCTGAGAGCAATCCACTGATTCAGGGCTATGCGGACGGAGTGTTCTGGGAAAGAAATACTTTCAATCAACAAATGAGATAAGCACACAACTCTTTGCGCTGCTTTGCGTCTTCCTTCTTTGCGCTCTTTGCGGTTAAAGTTTTTTTCAACGCAAAGAGCGCAAAGTTTTTTTTCGCAAAGAGCGCAAAGATAATTCATCAGGGCAGAGCGTCAATCAAAGCATCAATCTCATCCTTTACGTTATAAAGATGAGGCGAGATGCGTATGCGTTCTCCGCGCGGGGCGACCTGTATGTTCTGTCGCTTGAGTTGAGCATAAATCTGCATTGGCGTGAGCCCGCCGCGATGACGCAGGCAGACAATCTGTGATTTCTCTTGCGCGCGGCGCGAGCTGACTATCTCGTAATCGCTCCCGCCCAGACGCTCACACAGGTAATCCGTCAACTCTTCAAGGTGCGAAGCGATGCGAGCGATGCCCGTCGCCGTTAAAAGATTTAGACTCGCTTCCAATCCATGAAGCAGCGCAGTCGCCGCTGTGCCTGTCTCCCATGCGAGCGCGCCGTGCTTCCATTCCTGCTCGAAGTTTGCATAATCCTCCGGCTCCTTCACGCTCACCCAACCGACGAGCGTCGGCTCAATCCTCTCACGCGCGCGGTCTGAGAGATAAAGCACGCCAATTCCTTCCGGCGTCAGCAGCCACTTGTGACACGCGCCCGCCGCGACATCAATGAGTTCTGCCTCGACATCCGTTTCGACGACGCCCATGGCCTGTATGACATCCACTACAAGCAGCGCGTCAACACGCCGCGCGGCGCGTCCCAACCTCTCAAGGTCTGCGCGAAAGCCTGAGCCGTATTGCACATGGCTGATGGCGACAACGCGCGTTTTTTCGTCAATCAAACTTATCAACTCGTCGAGGTCTATCCGCCCTTCGCGCTCTTCGCACATCCGCACCTCTACGCCGTATGCCTCGCGCAGTCGAAGCCAGGGATAAATGTTTGATGGAAACTCTCTGCGAAAGGTGACGACGTTCTCGCCCGGCTTCCAGCGCAAACCGTTCGCGACTGTCGAAAGCCCGTCCGAAGTGTTACGCATAAAAGCTATCTGTTCCGGTCGCGCGCCAATCATCGCTGCCGCGAGTTTGCGCGCGCGTTCCTTAGTCGCCACCCAGCTTTTGTAATTAAGCAAGCCATGCTCGACTACATCTTTAATCTGCGCCGCGACGGCTTCGACAGTCGGAACAGGCGGCGGCGAGACTGCCGCGTGATTCAGATACACAACATCCTTCGCAATCGGAAAAAGAGAGCGCAAAGTTTCATTCATGGCAGTTGGATTATAGCAAGTTGCTGTTAGAATCCGTTCATGGCATCACTGGAAGAACTTCTGGCCCAGCCGCTCGCAAAGCTCAGAGAGTTTTGCGCGGACGAGCGCGCGACAATCCCGAAGGGACTTTTAGAAGCTCTCGAAAATGACAAGCGAAGTGGCGCACGCTCTATCGCTAAACAGATTCGCACGCGCCGCCGCAAGAATCGCATGGAGGGCCAACGCCTGCGCCAGCTTCTGCAATTCGAGATGGAATTATGGGAGCAAGGCTTTCAACTCATCGCGGGAGTTGACGAAGCAGGGATGGCTCCTTTAGCTGGGCCGGTGGTCGCAGGCGCAGTCATTCTGCCAAAAAATTACAAGCTGCGTGGGCTGACGGATTCAAAGAAGATTCTGGACCACACAAAGCGCGAAGAGATGGCCGCGCAGATAAAAGGTGATGCGCTCTCTTGGGCCACAGGGCGCGCGGAGGTTGAAGAGATTGACGAGTTGAATATCTATCATGCAGGGCTGCTGGCGATGCGGCGCGCGGTCGAGGGTTTGGAGATGAAGCCTGATTTTGTGCTCGTGGATGCGCGAAAGATTCCGCAGTGCGCTATCCCGCAGCGCGGAATTATACGCGGCGATTTGCTCTCGGCCAGCATCGCAGCCGCCTCGATTATTGCCAAGACGACGCGCGATGCACACATGGCGGAACTGGATAAAGAATATCCGGGCTACGGGCTGGCCGCGCACAAAGGCTACCCGACGCCCGCACATTATCGCGCACTCAACTCGCTCGGAGCATGCCCCGTGCATCGTCGTAGCTTTGGCCCAGTCCGCCAGGCGCTCGGCCTTGACCCTGTGCAAACGAAACTTTTTGAGGAAGAAGATAAGAAGCAGTCTTAACGTTGTCTGAAAGCCCCGAAGGGGCATAATGTAATAGCTTGGGGCATCGCCCCAAGTGACAAGCCATTAATTATTATCAGCCCTGTAAGGGCGACATAAATTATTACGCCCTTACAGGGCTTCTCATTAAAGGTGGACTGTTGACCCGGCGCGGTGCGCCGGGCTATTTCATTACGCCCCTTCGGGGCTTGTATCATTAATTCGGAGAGAAGGGTTTGCCATAAAGCTCTTGATAGACCCAGCCGAGGACGCGAATCTCAGCCGTGCAGAGGGCTTCGAGCCAGCAGCAGGTTAAGTAAACTTTGCGCTCGCGTTCTGATGGAAGCTTGCTTGCTTCCTCGACGGCGGAAGCCTCGCCAGATTTGTCCAGCTTGTAAGCTTCCGCAATCTCTTCGTTGGTCTTCGCCGCGTCGTCCAAGACATTCAACAGTTGACTAATCCAGCCATGCAGTTCGCGCTCGCTCGAATTTTCCGCGAGTGCTTGTATGATGCCGATGGCGAGACGGTCTTCGGCATTGTTGAATTGATAAATCTCTTCGCCCGCGTTGATGCTCTCGCGTTGCTTCCACTGAAAAACCTGCTCGACATGCGGATGACGTATGACCGCCACGCGCTGGTCGTAGTTGATGAACCACTCGATTACATCTGCCAGCGAGCCTGTCAGCACATCGCCCTGTTCGTCGAGTTTAATCGGCGGCGGGGCTTGAAGATTTTGAGACATATAATTCAAATTCGGCGCGGACTTCTCCGACGGTGTCGCCGCGATGATTGCGCAAAGGGAAGCTGGCATAAGGCTTGACGGCTTCATAGGCTTCGCCTGTGAGCACGCCGAGTTGGCGCAGGGATTCTATAACGACTGTCGGGCGTGCGCGGCGGTCTTCGCCGTCTTCAATTTTAAAAGCGAGGCCGAGCCCGCGCGGCCATTCTTTGCACGGCAGCACTCCGGCAGTATAGACGCCCTCGGCTCCGACCTTTGAGACCAGACGGCCACGCGCCGCGCGCATGATTTCCGTATCGAGTCTTTCGGTCAGACCGCCGCCGATGATTTCTGGATAGGTGTTCATCGAAGAGACTATGCGGCGGCAGGCTTCGCGTGTTTCCTGGTCCAAAGTTTCGGGCGGAAGAACGAGCCGCGCGTACATGCGCGCCATCGCCTGCACTGTGACGCCGAAGACAGGCGCGCCGCAGCCGTCTATCCCGACCGCAATGTCTTCGAGCGGCACATCCGAGAATTGCGAGATTGTGCGGCCAATCAACAGTTGCACAGGATTGTCCGGCTGGTCATAAGTTTCAGTCGGCGCGCCCAGATGCAGAGCGAGTGCGAGCATTCCTGCGTGCTTGCCTGAGCAGTTGTTCTGCAAGACATTCGGTTGCTCGTGTCGCGCGCGCATGAGGCGCACGACCTCGCCGCTGAAAGGCTCGTGCGCGCCGCACTTCAAAGCCGTCTCGTCGAGACCAATCTTACGAAGCATGCCCGCAGCCGTCTCCGTGTGAATCGGCTCGCCGTTGTGCGAAGCGCAGGCTAAGGCAATCTCTTTATCGTTAAAGCCAAAGCGTTCTGCCGCGCCGGATGCGATAAGCGGGATACACTGAAAAGGTTTGGCGGAAGAGCGCAGAAAGGTCAGCGTCTCAGGCACACCGAGCCGCGCGACAATCTGCCCGTCTCCGTCAAGTGCGACGATGTGACCGCGATGACGCGATTCCGTAATCGAGCCGCGCCGGACTTCGACCAGAGGCTCCGGTTGCGGAATATCTTGGTTGGGTTCTTCTTCGCTCATTGATAAGTAAAACGCATCTTACAAGGCCAGTGGAAAGTCGTAAAGTTGAGAGCGCAGTAATCCGTAACGAAAGAATCTCGCGCAAAGGCGCAAAGGCGCAAAGAAGGCACGCAAAGAGTTGAAGCTCTACTTATTTTGAAAGCTTTCTTTGCATCTTCTCTTTGCGCCTTTGCGCCTTTGCGGGAAATTTCTTTTTAAAAGAAAATCGTGAATCGTAATTGGACAAAGTTGTCTCAGTTTACGATTCACGATTTAAGAGTGTCTTGAGCTTCTAACTTTTACTTTGCGGTCTGCGGTCTGTTTCTTCTTCCGCCATAGCTCAGGACGGTTAATTTAACTTTGCGGCGACCGAAGCGGCAGGCTTCGTTGGTGGTCGGAACCCAGACATCTATCTTGCGTCCGCGTATCGCGCCGCCCGTGTCTGCGACCGTATAGACGCCGCTCCAGTTGCCTGCTTCCAATCGCACGCGCGTCCCCATTGGCAAGACTCTGGTGTCTGCGGCGATGATGCCTTTGCCGACGGAGCGACCGCTTGCGGTTCTGCCGCGAAAGGCATAAGCCGTCGCCGTGTAAGGTTCTGCCGGAGCAGCTATGGTTTCAGATGTAGCATCGGCAGCAGTCGTTTTTGTGTCAGTCGTGTTTGTCTTCCCGCTCTCTGCGGCCTGCTCCGTCTGAGCAGTCGTGTCCTGTGTTTTAGTCTCCTGTTTCTTCTCTTGTTGGGTTGATTCCTGTTGAAGAGAGATAGTTTCCGCGAGAGTTGGTTGTGCGTAAAAAATAGCAGTCGTGGCGAGAAGCGACGCAACCAGAGCTGCGCTCCCGCCAAAAAGGGATTTCATCTAAATCGGGTCTCCTGTCCGTAAGATTTCCAGGCTTTCAACGCCACGGCGCGCGAGTCCGTTCTTTCCTATGACTCGACCTCCGGCTCTAGGAGTAGTAGCTTGCGTCAGCCGGAGTTGGGGGCTTGCATCCTTGATGCGGTGCGTTGAAAGAAACGCAAAAGAAAAGACAAGCGAACATCGCTGCCCGCTTGTCATGTGAAAGAAGCTAACACACGGTCGCTTTCATGTCCAGCCACGCGAAGCCCGTGCTTTTGACCTCGCACAACCATGAGAGTAAATTCATCTACAGCAATTCAAAACACGATGGCTCGCATCAAGAGGCGACAGATGAAAAGACCGACTCGCATCCTCCTGCAAACGACTATTCCGATGACCGAAGACGATTGGCACATCGGACGTTTTTCCATGCTTCATGAATATCTCTCATCGCTCAAGGATGACGACGGGCAGCCGCTCTTTCAAGTCACTTCGCGCGACATAGAGCGCACGAGCGATGGCAATGATGCTGTCTTGAGCAGGCTCAATGAAACGGACTTTGACGAGTTGTGGCTCTTTGCGGTTGATACGGGCAACGGCCTGACGCCGGAAGACTGCGCAGGCATCACGCGCTTTCGCCAGCGCGGCGGCGGCATCCTCTCCACTCGCGACCATCAGGATTTAGGCTCATCGCTCTGCACGCTCGGTGGCATAGGGCGCGCACATTTTTTTCACACCAAAAATCCTGAGCCGGATGAGTCGCGCCATTGCGTTGACGACAATGTGACGACCAACATTTCGTGGCCCAATTATCATTCGGGCAACAACGGCGACTACCAGAAAATTTCTGTTGCCGAACCAGTTCACGAGCTACTCAAAAACACTTTGGCCGCGTCCGGCGTGATAGAGCTTTTTCCGGCTCATCCGCACGAAGGCGCGGTCGGCGTTCCCGATGGCGAAGCTCACGCGCGCGTCGTCGCCACAGGCCGGAGCCAAACCACCGGACGCCCTTTCAATCTGATAGTCGCCTTTGAGAGCGCAGACGACACGCACGGCAACCGCTTGGGCCGCGCCATCGCCGAATCGAGCTTTCATCATCTGGTGGATTACAACTGGGACACAGACAAAGGCTGTCCGAGCTTTGTTGAAGAAGAGCCCGGTGAAGGCTACAAGCAAGAGCCGCACGCGCTCGAAGACATCAAGACCTACGTGCGCAACGCAGCACACTGGCTCGCGCCCGCAGCTTAAAAAGGCTTGCGCTTTATGGACCAGACGATGCAACAGTTCAGAGCAGACTTTGACCGTATAGCTTTGCTCTCAAACGACGATGCGGCAGACCATAATCGTCACTATCTAAACTTTCTCTTGCAACATCTTCCGCCGCGTTGCGCGTCTGCGCTTGAGATAGGCTGCGGGACTGGCGCGTTCTCGCGCCTGCTGGCCCAGAGAGCAGAGCATGTGCTCGCGCTCGACTTCTCGCCAAACATGATTCGCCTCGCAGAGACGTGCTCGCATGAATACAAGAACATAGACTTTCAATGTCAGGATGCAACCACTTGGGAATTTCCGTTGGAACAATTTGATTGCGTCGCATCCATCGCCACGCTTCATCATCTGCCGATGAAGGACATGCTCTTGAAGATGAAGATGACACTCAAGCCGGGCGGCACATTGCTCGTCCTAGACCTCTTTCAAATGGATGGAGCATTAGATATGTTGACCGGCGCACTGGCTCTGCCTGTGAGCGGGTGCTTGAGATTATTCAAGACCGGAAGGCTGCGCGCGCCGCGTGAAGTTAGAGAGGCCTGGGAAGAGCATGGAAGGCATGACTCTTATCTGACCATGTCTGAGCTGCGCGAATTGTGTGAAGAAGTCTTGCCCGCAGCACAGTTGAGAAAGCATCTGCTCTGGCGTTATTCGATTGTCTGGAAAAAGCCGGACAATTAAAACATCCACTTCAATAAATAAACCAATCCGACAATCGCGCCTCCGACAATCAGCAAGAGCAAGAGCGCGATGCCAATCATTGCGACCTTAAATTTCTGATACCTGCTCTTATCCGGCGGCGCGAGTGAGCTTTGCGGGAAATAGGGCGGCGGAGTAAACGTAGCCATTTAAAAAATCTCCTGAAAAAATTCTCTCGATTATATTTCTAAAAAATTCTCCACGATGCGGCGACCATGCGGATGTTCTTCGTCAAATAACTCCGGGTGAAACTGCACGCTGAAGACTGGCCGCGTCTTGTGCTGCATAGCCTGAATCGCGCAGGTCTCGTTTGCAGCCGTGCATCTGAAATCTTCCGGCAACTCTTTCACTTCATCAAAGTGAGAATGCCAGACCGTCAAGCGGCGCGGCAAGCCCGCAAAGATGCTCTCGCCGTCAGTCTCGATTTCAAAAAAGCCACGCTCGCGCAAACAGTTCTCATAGCCCTCGCCCGGCCCCAATCGTTTCATCACCGCGACGGGCGCGCCATATGCCAGAGCAATCTGCTGATGCCCACCGCACACGCCCAAAACAGGTTGCCTCGCATTGTGTATGACATCGAACACGCCCGCCAGAGATTCCGGCGTGTAACTATTCCATGGATGACTCTGCCCGCTCAGGATAATACGCGTCGGCGCGAGTTCTTCGACACGGCGAAGCGAAACCTGATGAAACGGTTCTACCAGAACTTCTGTCTCAGGTCTTATGCGTCTAAGCGCATCCAGAATCTCACGCGGGCTTGCTCCCTGCCCGTCAATCGTGTTGTCAATCAGGTAAATCATAAAAACAGTTTACACGGCAGTTCAATTTCTTCAGCACGCCACGCTGCATACGCCAGAGCCTCGCGCAAATCTTCTTCCTCTAAATATGGATAGAGTTTCAATATCTCATCTGACGTATGCCCGGAGGCAAGCAAGCCAACAACCGTGCCGACCGTCACGCGCAGGCCGCGAATACAAGGCTTGCCGCCCATGACCTGTGGATTCAAGGTGATTCGTGTTAGCTGTTTCATAAAACAGATTATATATGCGCCGAAGTTTTACGAGAAATTGTACACTTTCGGAATTGAGTCTTGTAATTTCGCCTTCCTCTTTTTCACATGAGATGCTCTTTCTTTCTCTAAATAGTCAATCCACTTCCTAATCATTATCCCCAACATTTCTGTTTCTGCCTTGTTCAAGCGTTTAGAACTTTTATACGGCGCGGCAAGATGCGGCTTGCCATAATCGAATCTCTCATCTAAGTGTACCCTTGCATCTGAATGTGCAACATCAGTACAGCGTATATCTCCAACTGCTTTATGTAGCTTAGCTTGATTTTCAGTCAACACCTCACTAACAGCTTTGTTCAATGGCAATTTAGCATGTCCCGGAAAGTCATTCTGTCGGGTGAATGGACGCCAATAGGAAATAACCATCGCAGTCTCAAATGCTAGACGTACTAACTTTGACTGCTCACTTTTTTTATCGTGGAGTTTCTTTTCAAGAATATATCTGGCGAATTTGAGAGATTGACGGAAATCATCTAAAGAGATATTCAAGCGAGGGAGATAAACTTGATTATCATCCATGTTGTTTGTCTTTCCTTCCCAGACAAAAAAGTTTCCCGTTGAATGCGCCGATGTAGATGCGGCCATTGAGGATGGCGGGTGTGGAGTTGATGTTGTCGCCGATTTTGAGTTCCCAGAGTCGGTCGCCCGTTTCGGCAGAGAGCATGTACATCCAGCCGGCTTTGTCTCCGAAGACGACGCGGCCATCCACGATGGGGGATGAACTCCAGATGGCTGTGCGCGCTTTGTAGTTCCAGATTTTCTCGCCCGTGCTGGCAGACAAGCAATACATATTTCCATCGTCTGAGCCGATATAGACGCGCTCCTTAAAAATAATCGGGCTGGCCCAGAAGCCGCCGCGCCCTTTGCTCTCGCGGCCTCCGCCCAAGGATTTGAATTTCCAGACAAGCTCGCCGTCCGCTTGTTTATAACAACGAACGTATCCGTCCTCAGCCGCAGTATAGACAAAGCCATTGACAACAGCCGGAGTCGAATCCGAATCGCCGCCGATGACTGATTTCCAGATGATTGCGCCGTCCGCCAGATTCAGGCAGTAAAGATTTCCCTGCTCCGTGCCGAAGTAAGCGCGCCCGTCAACGATTGTGCAACTGCCTTCGACAGAGCCGACCTGAGTTTTGTAGATAAACGCGCCGTCCTCGAAATTCAGACAATAGAAATAGCCATCCTCGCAACCGAAATAGAGCCGCCCGTCAACCATCACGACAGAGCCGTCAATCTCAAACCCTGCCTTGTATTTCCAGATGAGCGTGCCGTCCTTCGCATTCAAACAATAGAGATTGTGGTCCAGACCGCTCGCAAAAACTCTGTCGCCGATAAGCGACGGAGTGGATTTAAAACTGTCTTCGCCTTTAAAACTCCAGACGAGGCTGCCGTCTCGCGTGTCGAGGCAATAGACATTGCCGTCAGCCGAAGGAAAATAGACTCGCTCGCCCGCAACGGACGGCTGGCCCGGCCAGGAGGTTCCGCCCCACTGGTCTTTATGCAGGCGGCCCGCAGTCGTCTTGGTCTTGAATTCCCAGACAACTTCCAAAGGCTCTGTGGGCCAGGGGCCTGTGCCGTAAAAATTGCGCGAAGTATTGCCGAGCCATGTCTTCACAGACGGCGGCGCGACAATTTTAACAGGCGGGCGTTCCTCTGCCTGAACACGCGGAGCATTGTCACTACTGCATCCGCTCAGAGACAAAATTATGAAGCCACAGAGAACAAAGAGGAACACAGAAGAAAAGGAAGATTTCAAATGTGAAATCTCAAATTTCAAATTCTCTTTAATCTCTATGTTCCACTGTTTTAGAAAATTATGTTTACGCATTAATCTAAGATTCTGAACCGTCTAAAAATTCGCCGCGATACACAATATCTGCGCGGCCCGTCATCAATACTTCGTTGTCTTCGCGCCACCAGACTTCTATCTGACCGCCGGGCATCTGGACTTTGATACGCCGCTCTGTTTTTTCGTTAATCATGCTGGCGACTGAGGCCGCGCATGCGCCGGTGCCTGATGAAAAAGTCTCGCCGACGCCGCGTTCCCAGATGCGTATTTCTATATTGCTGCGGTCAACGACGCGCACGAAGACGACGTTGACTCTCTCTGGAAATTGCTCATGCGATTGGAGAGCGCGCCCGATGCCGCGCCAGTCCAGATCATCAAAATTTTCAACGAAGATGCAGCAGTGCGGATTGCCCATCAAGAGCGCGGTGACATTGAGCCGCGCGCCTTCGACCTTTAAAGGATGATTGATGACACGCTCAAGCGGCTGCCCGGTCAAGATGGGAATAGCCGCGCTCTCAAATTGCGGCTGGCCCAATTCTGCCTCGAACCAGTAATGCCCTTCGCTCACACGCTCGCGCAGGCGATAGAGCTTGATGCCTGTGCGCGTCGCAAGCCTGAGCTCTTCGCGCGACCACAGCCCACGATAATGCAGGTAAGCTGCTGCGGAGCGCGTGCCGTTGCCGGAAAGTCCGGCCTCGCTCCCGTCCGGGTTAAAGATGCGAACGGCGAAATCCGCTCTTTCATCTTGAGCGGGACTAACGATGGCGATGCCGTCTGCGCCCGCGCCGTAATGCCTGTCGCACACGCGCCGCGCCAGCTCGTTCAAAGATTCGACTCCGGCAAGCTGTGCAATTTCAAAGACAATGTAATCGTTGCCGAAGCCGTGGAATTTTATGAATTGCATAAGAGCGGCGCTATATGGCGTGCGATACGTGACAGGCCAAACAGGGATTTTAACTTGTCACGCGCCGCTTGTCACTTGCCGCTCGTATCTGGTCCAAAACGGAAGAATTTATTTCAAGCTTTGTTCGCCGGATTTTCCGTTGAAGGAAGCAAGCAGGACTGCTATCTCGTCTATGTAGCTGCGGCGTGCAGTAGAGCTTTCGGAGTAGTTGTTAATCAGGATGGAGAATGCCAGCCGCTCACCAGCCGCGCTCGTCACATAGCCTGCCAGCGCGGCAATCGTCGGCAGAGAGCCGGTCTTGGCGCGCACATTTCCGGCGGCCACAGTTCCCTTCATGCGATTGCGCAGAGTGCCTTCGCTGCCCGCGAGTGGGAATGAATCGCGAAACACTTTCGCATAACGATGCCGCTCCATGTATGTCAGAAGCTTGAGAGATGCATCAGCCGTCACGAGGTCGCGGCGAGAAAGTCCTGAGCCGTCCGTCAAAATCAGCAAGCCCGTGTCTGCGCCGGCCTCGCGCAGCAAAGCTTTGACGGCTTCAAGCCCAGCCTCTTCGCTGCTCTGCTTCGCATCCTTGCGCGTGGCATTGCCGAGCGCGCGCAGGATAAGCTCCGCATAAAGATTCTGGCTCGGCTTCATAGTCTGCGCGGCAATCTCGCCAAGCGGCGGCGATTGCAGCATAGCAATCTCTGTGAGCGTAGAAATTTGAAGCGGCGCGACTGCCCTCTCTCTAGCATCAACGGCACGCGTGCGACCAGTGATAGTCACACCGCGCCGCGCCAGAGACGCGCGCAGCATCGAGACAAAGAGCATCGCGGGGCGCGGCGCGGCAATGGCTCCAGTCCATCCAGGGTCATCCATTGGCAAGCTTCCGCCAATCTCAATTACGTTGTCTCCCAGACTGCGATAGATGCTCAACTCTCTTTTTGTCCCGCGCGCAGTGGTCGTCGTGCGGTTGGTAAAAGTGACGCCGGAAGTTATTGGGCCAGTCGTGATAGTGCATGGCGCGCCGATGTTTGCGCCGGGCTTGACGAAAAGGTCTAGCGCGTTGTCGTTGACAGAGAGAGCGGACACCTCTGCTCCGCTGTACCATTGCAAGTCTGCCCACTCCCAACCAAAACCGTGCGGCGCGCCTGTGAAGTAGCTTTCGTCTCCAACCAAATCGCCTTCGATGCGCTTGACGCCAGCCGCAACGATGCGTGCTGCCAGCTCGTCAATCCCTTTTTCATAATCTCCGTTGTTGAATCGCGCGGCGATGGACGGGTCGCCGCGCCCGTAGATGACGAGGTCACCTCGCACATTGCCCGAAGCGTCTGGCCGCGCAGCAGCATAAACAGAAGTCTTGAAACGAAAGTCGGGCGTCAAACGGTCGAGCGCAGCCGCAATCGTAAACATCTTCATGACAGAGGCCGGATGCAAAAGTTTCTCGGCGTTCTCTTCATAAAGCACGCGGCCCGTTTCGAGCGAAGCGACCTTGACGGCCACCTGCGCGGGCGCAAGCTCCGTGCGCTTGAGCACCTCTTGAATCCGCGCGCGCAATTCTTCGACAGTCTTCGGCGCGCTCCCTCTCGTCGCGGCAACCGGCGCGACACTCGCAGCAGGTTGAGAAGTCGCGGTTTCAACACGCCGCTCGCGCTGCTGCTCCTGCGCGAATATTTGAGAAGTCGTTCCGCAGAGCAGCGCGAAGAGCAATAGAAGAGAAGTTAAAAATTGTGTGCGGCTTTTTTTCATTTTTGAGAAATAGACTCTGAGCGGCTTTCTTCCATGACACGCTCAATCGCTCCGTTGACGCTTTCGATTGTTACGCGGCGAATGCATTCGGGCGCATCAAACTCCGAGCAGGTATAGCCGGGACACGGCTGGCACGGCAATTCTTCGCGCACAACTGCGGCGGGAGCTTTGGCCCAGGGCCGCCAGTGCGTGACGTTGGACGAGCCGAAGATGACGACGGACGGGCAGCCGACGGCTGATGCGATGTGCGCGATGCCACTGTCGTTGCCCACGAAGAGACGCGCGCGCGCGGAGAGCGCAGTCACTTCCGGCAATGAGAGGTCTGTGAAAGCTTTTATTTCTGCGCCGGAAGATTTTTGCAGCGTGTTGATAACCTCAGTTTCGTGCGTCGCGGCAACGGCTATGACTGAGAGGCCGCGCGCTTTAAGCTGTTCTGCAACGCGCGCAAAGTTTTCTGTGGCCCACTGCTTTGTCTCAAAGGCTGCCGCCGGATGAAGCAGCGCGAGGCTTGATGTTTCATCCAACCCGGCTGCGCGCAACTTTGCATTGATGCTTGCATTAGCAGACGGCGTGACAGCCAGATGCGTCGCTGGCAGGTCGCTGACCGGAACTCCTGTCCAGCCGACGAGCGCGAGTTGCTGTTCGACGGAATGAATCTTCTCTCTGCCCCACAACACAATCGGGCTCGGCGCGGCGTGATTATAAAGGCGGCTGTAACGATAAGCCGCGAAGCCCACGCGATGACGCGCGCCCGTCGCTCTCGTCAGAAAAGTCGCAGTCGTTCCGCCGTGCAGATTATAGGCGACATCATAACGCGCAGTGCGAAGCGCGCGTGCGATGCGTGCGCGAGAGGCTGTGCTTTTTCTCTCGACTGTGATGACGTTGTCAACACCTTCAAAGCCTTCGAGCAGAGGCGCGACCCAATCTTCCAGCAATACATCTATCTGCGCTTGTGGGAGAAATCTGCGCAGGGCATGAAGCGTCGGAGTCGCCAGCACTGTGTCGCCGATTGAGCGCAAGCGTACGACGAGCACGCGGCGCACTTCCTGCCAATCCCAACGCGCCGGCGCAAGCGACTGCGGCACATCTGGCTGCACATCGAAAGCCGGACGAAAGCCAGCATCCGCTTCAAGATTTTTGCGCAGACTCTTCATCTTCGACGGTTGCTTCGTCAATCAACATCACAGGGATGTCATCGCGAATCGGATAGACGCGCTTGCACTCGCGGCACTTGAGGCCGCTCTCATCCTCTTTCAAATCCACCTTCGCCTTGCACGCGGGGCAGGCGAGTATCTCCAACAACTCTGGACTGATAGCCATTCTTGGGAACCCTTTCCTCGAACTTCAATACATAAGAGGCAAGCTTAACAGCATGGAGAAGAAAAAAACAATTTCCCGCAAAGGCGCAAAGGCGCAAAGAAAGCACGCAAGATAAATTACCGTTCAACTCTTTGCGTCTTTTCTTCTTTGCGCCTTTGCGCCTTTGCGGGAAATTCTTTCGTACTGGATATTCACTAAAATTTACAACTGAAACGCTATCGCTGGCTGAGCGTCATACGCATGCCATGTTTGGGACGAAGTGTGATGACCGGATAGAGTTTGACAGGATGCGAGGGGACAAGCCGCATGCGCCACTTGCGCGCGAGCGCGGCGATTAACAGAATGCCTTCCATCCACGCGAAGCCCTCGCCGATGCAGCGTCGCGGCCCGCCGCCGAATGGAAAATAGGAATAGACAGGTCTCGCCTCGCGCGCCTCTGTCGTCCAGCGTTGAGGGTCAAACTTTTCTGCATCCGCGAAATATCTTTCATCGCGATGCATGACATACTGGCTCAGTAGGACAAGCGAGCGAGCAGGCACAGTGTAGCCGCCGACCTCGTAATCCTTGAGCGCGAGCCGTCCGAGCGCCCACGCGGGCGGATACAAACGCATGGCCTCCGCCAAAACCATCTCCGTATAGCGCAACTTCGGCACATCCTCAAAAGTCGGCAGTCGTCCTCCGTCAAGAACAGCATCAAGCTCCGCATGCAGCTTTGCTTCGACCGACGGATGCTGCGAGAGCAGATACCAAGTCCATGTCAGCGCGTTGGCCGTCGTCTCATGTCCCGCGAGAAAGATTGTCATAGCTTCATCGCGCACCTGCTCGTCCGTCATGCGACTGCCATCGCCCTCTTCGTCCTGGGCCAGAAGCAGCATCGAGAGCAGGTCGCCATGATCTTCGCCGCTCTGCCTGCGCTCGTTGATTAAGCGATAGATGGTCGCATCAAGCCGCTCTTTCGCTTTTTGAAAACGACGCTTCTGCGGCAGCGGGAGCTTTTCCAGCAGTTCGGAAAAAGGAAGCAGCATCGCGTTAAATAATTCCATCACGGCTGTCAGAGCTTCGCCAATTTCTTCCGCTTCGGATTCTACATCTGCATCGAAGAGAGTCTTGCCAACGATGCTCAAAGTGAGGCTCATCATCTCGTGCGACATATTGAGCGTCTCGCCGTCGCGCCAACGCTCTGACATTTGCTCTGCATACTCAGTCATCATCTGCCCGTAAGCTGCAACACGTTGCCTGTGAAAAGCTGGCTGCGCGAGACGACGCTGGCGGCGATGAAATTCTCCTTCGCTCGTCAAAAGTCCTTCGCCCAAAAGCCGCTTGCCTCTTTGCAGCGCGCGGCCCTTGATGAAATTCTGGTGATGCGTGACCAGCACATCTTTGATGTAATCCGGGTGATTGAGAAAATAGATTTCCTGCATTCCCATTTTGAAATACACGATGTCGCCATGCTCGCGCGCGGCCTGCTGCAAAAAGCCGAGTGAGTCGCGGCGAAAGGCTAAGAAATTCACTCCGGGAAATTTTCTCTTCGGGCCGGGCGGATAAAGAAGTGTGGTCACATTCGACTCCTGCAAAATTGTTTTCTCTCAAGCATGCATTCTTTCATTGACCTGTGAAGCGGTCAAACTTTAGATGCTCCCTTCAACTCTTTGCGCTCTTTGCGTTAAAAAACAACTTGACCGCAAAGAGCGCAAAGTATGAAGACGCAAAGAAACGCAAAGGGAAAAGGCTCTCTAATTCTGTGTCACTTGCTCAAATACAGGCTCATGCTATAGTGAGCAGGTCGAGGAGAAATAGAGAATTGTCTTTAGAATTTGCAGTCGAATATCCATGCATGCTGCGCGCGCGTTATGAGGAAAAGCACTTGCGCGCGTGGGGACGCCTGAGCAGCATCCATACTCGTCTCACGACCGGAGACACAGTCGCGCCGACGCCGGACAAGCTGCGCTTTGTCGAAGATGCGCGCTCCGAGATAGAGTTGATGCAGGAGGAAGCAATCGTCTGCGCCTCATGCCCTGCGTGCCTGCCGCATGAAGCTGCTGGCGAGGGCGAAGCCGTTGGCTGTCTGGGCCGCATCAGTTATCCAATCGAAGCGCAGTTTGAAAAATTTCTGGCAGACCGCGTGCAGCTCGCGCTGGACACTTTAGACAAAGCAGACCAGCCGCGCCTGATGCTTCTGCTGGTGGATAAAGAATCGCCTTTCGATGGCGAAGGAACGAAAGAGTTGCGGCGTGTGACGACGGGTAACGGCTTGAGATTTTTTGAATTGCGACTGCCGATTCGACTCGCGCGCGAGGCCGCGCATTTGACGACAGACAACCTGTTTGACCTGCTCGCGGGATTCCGCTCGGATGATTCCGAGCGCACGACATACACGCGCGAGTTTCCGCATGCGGCGGCGGCGGATTACTATGACTTTCTGGATTACATTCTGCGCAATGATCTATCAGCTTCGGAGATAGCGCGGCTCCACTCGCGCGGGCGCAACTACGCGCAATACCTGCGCGTGCTCGCAGCCCTCGAACGCGCCGAAGCTCTCAACACGCGTTTGTTGATTGATTAGAGAAAATTAAAAATCCTCTTCCTCTTCTTCAACCTTTTCTGCTTCCTCTTTTTTGTCTCCGACATTCTCTTCATCAAGTCGGCGCAGTGTGTCTAAGATAAGATTCGTATTGCTTGGAGCTTTGATTTTGACAGGGAAGGGTTGCGCGGAGCGTGCGAAGTCGAAGATGCCGCTTGTCATCTCGACTGTTTTCTGAAAAGCATCCTCGCCCATCTCGTCTTCCGTCTCTGCGTCCACGATGCGTCCTTCGTTGAAGAAGATGCGACCGGCGTTGTTCTCGCCTGTGATGACGAGCACGCCTGTGAGCCGCGTGTTCTCGACCACCTGCACCGCGTCGAAGAGGCTGATGATGGAGAGGTCTCCGGCGAGAGTCACATCTTTTCTAGAGGCCGCGACACCGCTCGGACTCAAGTCCGGGCGACGCGCGCGGCGTATGGCTTCGAGGCCGGAAGCGATGGAGATGCGCGGGTCTAAGTTTTTGGCTTCGAGCAGGCGGTCATAGGCCGTGTCGAATTCGTCGCGCTCAATATAGAGACTGGCAAGCGCGAGACATTGCCGCGCGGATTCCTCCATCTGCTTGTTGATGGCCGCGACCTCGCGCAGACGCTCGCGCAGGCGTATCGAACGCGGATGTCTTTCCAGCGCAGCCCGCAGTCGCTTGATGGCCCGCTCCGGCGCTTTGTATTTCAGAAACAGGTCTGCATCAAGCAACGCCGTCTCAATTTCTCCCTCCGGCGTGGCTTCCTGATGTGTCTGCTGTATATCGCTCATCTGGCAGTATTGGTCCAGAGTTTGAAGTGCTGAAAACTGTTTGTCATCAGCCCAAACAAGTTTAGCACAAACAGCTAACGGCCACGCGCCTCTTGCGTTTTTTATGCGTGCGCAAATACGAAATCGTATAGCGCAAAAGAAGCCCGCGCGGGGAAAAGCATTTCACGTATGAGACGAAATTAAATAAAAGACAGCTTGGTCTTCAACAAATCTCTTAACCTGAGAGAGCTAATCTCAAATTTATATACTCTTAGACGCACAGTAATTTTCGTGAAAATCATTGCCAAAATTTTGGCGGCAATGTACACCAACACACTTTGCCGCGCCCGTAAAGTCTGGCATACAAAGTGCTTTGCTGTGCGGTGAGAGAAGACCGAAGCGTGTGATGTTTTGCTTGTTTAGCAACTCTCGCAAGGGATTCTCGAACAACGCTTAAATTAACCCCCGATAGATTAATTGCGAGACTTACATAAGAGGAGCGGCATCTCTATGTTTGATGAATTGAGGCTCGAAGCCTCGAATGCGGCGACATTGCGACTGGTCAATGCGAGTTGGGCAAACTATTTACAGCGCGCCCTGCGCCGCCTGAAGTCTATCGGGCAGACACATAAAACGGATGGCACGGAAGCGTTAATCAGAAGATTCAAAGCGACGCGACCTGAGACCTACTATCACAGCGTGCGCGTGTGCAGGCTTTCGCGCGCCATTGGCCGCGCCATAGGTTTTCATGAATCGCGTCTCAAACAACTCTCTTACACGGCACTCTTGCATGATGTCGGCAAGATACTTGTTCCCGCAGCCGTCTTGAATCGCCCGCGCAAGCCGACGCGGACAGAGTTTTTCATACTCCACAAGCATCCGAGCTTTGGCGCGTTGCTGGCCTCTTACTACAACCTGCAACCGGAACTGCGCATACGCACGCAGCATCATCACGAGCGTTGGGATGGCAAAGGCTACCCGCATCGTCTGGGCGGCGAAGACATCCCGCTCATGGCCCGCATCGTGCAGGTCGCAGACACTTACGACGCGATGGTCGGCGACCGTCCCTATCGCAGACCGCTCACGCATGACGAAGCTGTAGCAGAACTGCGCCGCCACGCCTGCAAGCAGTTTGACCCGCGCGTCGTAGAAGCTTTTCTGGATGCTTCTATAGCGTAAGTTCGAGATAAAAAGAGTTGATTTTCTCAGCCCCGTCAGGGGCGACATGCAATAGCCCACGACGTTAGTCGTGGGTTAAGCTGCACAGATAATTAATCCAAGTTGATAGTTATGAGAGCGATGACGGCTTGAGCCGCCTGCGGTGCGGAAAGTCTCTGACTTTCCGGTTCATCTCTTGTTTTTCGCCACTGGCGAGGCTCAGCCTCGCTCTGGATTAATACCACACCAGCCGGAAAAGCAGAGCTGTTCCGCACAGCCTTGCGGCCAAGCCGCCATCACTCCGTTAACTAGCAACTTGAGTTAATTAATAAGCCCCGTAGGGGCGACACTTTTATGTCGCCCCTACGGGGCTTGGTTTGTGTGTGGGGCGCGTGTCCCCGCGCTAACGCGCGGGGCTATTACAGGCCGCCCCTGTCGGGGCTGGAGAGCTATTCCGTTAATAGCAACCACGCGCCAGCCGTGTCGCCAGTGTTGCCGAACTGGAAGGCGTGAAAGCCTAAGCTGCTGCGGTTGACATAGAAGGTAGCTGGCAAGCCCGGACGCCACACGGACTGATCTGTCTTTCCGTCGCCGTCGTAATCTCCGGGTGTCGGCCTATCACTCGCGCTGCTGCCAGCAGAGCCGCCGCGACCAAAGAAGAGCGAGCGGAAAGCTCCGTCAGAGCTTTGCAGCCAATACCACGCGCCGTTAGTTCCGGCTCCTTTGCCGCGCCACACTGCGTAGTCAGTCTTACCATCGCCATCAAAGTCTGCCGACACAATGTAATCAGTCTGGATATTACCGAAGGTCTGCGCCTGCACCGCGCCATCCGAACTGCGTAGGACATAGAAGGTGTTAGCCGAAACCGGAAAACCGACGCGATAGACAGCAGGGTCAGCTTTTCCGTCGCCGTCGAAGTCGCCGCGAACCGGCATATCTGATATTTCGTCATCACTCTGGCCGAAGGTGATGGCGGTTGCTCCGAGTGTGCTGCGCTGTATATACCAGACGAGTTGGCCGTCAACGATGCGCGTCACGGTCGGGTCAACTCTGCCGTCTCCATCAAAGTCCTGCGTGCTGGTCGGGCTATCACCGACCTGACCGAAGGGAATGGATAACAGTGTGCCGTTCGAGCTTTGCAGGATATGGAAAACGCCCATCCGATAGACGGCTATGTCCCACTTGAGGTCGCCATCGTAATCGCCCGGCACAAAGAAATCCGTGTCGAATAATCCCCACTGCTGCGCTGAAAATCCCTGTGTGCTCTGCTGTAGATACCAGATGAGGCGACCGCTTGAACCGGAATTGCGTAACACAACATAGTCCGACTTGTTATCGCCATCGAAGTCCAGCGGCGCGCGTTGCTGGAGAGCCTGAGCCGCAGCCAGACCGCATAAGCACAGCACGCATGCGAGAGTGATAATAATTTGAGAAAACTTTTTCATTGAATTAAAAAACCCCTTTTGAAAATCGAAGCTGAGGCGTAGGATTTGTGAAGGCTAAGAGCAATTCACATTAAGAATCACAGTCCGACCAGCAGCCAGTAAAATACATCTCTGTCTTATTTTTTTTCGTCAAGAGAATGACGAGGAACCGAGATGGGTTTCGCCACGTCAGTGAAGATGGCGATGCAAGAGATGCTATTGAGCCGCACGGGGTTGCTAGACCACGCGTTCAAGGTCGGACTGTCGCAGTGTGAGACTTTTAGCTGCGCCAGACCATTGACACTCTGCTCTGTCGGGTAATATCTTCCACGCGCGTTCTTGCAAAGACTTCTTAAATCTCATTATTGAGGTGCGAATGAAAACTTGTCCGACATGTAAACGCACTTATGAAGATGAATTGACCTTCTGCCTGGTTGACGGCTCAATCCTTTCGGCCCCGTATGACCCGAATCAAACTGTCAGCCTCCCGCCTACTCGAAGCACCGACCCGGCTCCGACAGAGATTTTTAATCCGGCGCAAAGCGTGCCGGAGACAAAGCCGCACGCGATTGAGACGATACAATCAAATCAACCTCCGCCCTTATACGCGGCGAAGCAGCAGGCACGTGTGGAAGAAAAACCGCGCGGCAAATCATGGATGATAATCGGCATTGGAATGTCTCTCGTCCTCGTGTTCGTTCTGGGAATCATCCTGAGTTTTATCTGGTTCGGCAAAGACAGTGGAGCAGATGAGCCGCCGCAGGCAAAACTCCCGAACATTAATTCGCAGCCCACTCCTACGCCAACCCAACCAAGTCCTTCTCCTTCGCCCACTCCTTCTCTTTCGCCAAGTCCGTCTCCGTCTCCACCTCCTTCGCCTTCACCAACCGCGACGGTGGAGAAGAGTATTTGGGGAAAGAGAAATGACAGGGCTTCCATGAATGGAACAAACCTGACTTACTATCCCGTCACGACTCCCGGACAGTGCAAGGCAAACTGCGAAAATGACGCGAGGTGCAAAGGATACACATTCATCAGGGCCGGGGCATACAATCCCGGCGACTCGGCCATGTGCTATCTGATGGCGGCTGTGACAGAGATGGTTCCCCATGCGTGCTGCATCTCGGAGGTCAAACGCTAACAGCCGTCTCAAGAGAATTACAGAATTGCTGTGACAGTTATCAATCGTTAAGCTACCGTCGAATATTTATGAAAACTCCACTCTTAATCAAAGGCATCCGAAACAACATGCGCAAACTTCTGTTTCTTTCGACGCTCATCATTTTATGTTCTTCCTTCTCTGCTCAGGCGCAAGAGGATTTCGCCAGTCCAGAGGCATTCGTGAAATCCATTTCGACAGGCGGGGCTCAGTTAAGCCTCAAGGCCAGAGGCGATTTGAACGGCGACGGGTTAGCGGATTGGGCCGGAGTGATTCACAGGCAGCGACCTGACGAGTCGCCTACATATCAACTCTATGTTCTCCTGCGTCAACGGCAAGGCGGATACAAATTGGCTGAGAAATCTATAGAGGAAGAGATTCCGGGGATGGGCTGCTGCTGGGCCGAAGATTTGAGGATTGCTCGCTCAAGCATCTACATACAGAACAATGCGAAGGACGCCAGCACGATGGAAGCGGCCACGCATCAATTCAAGCTTTATCAAGGTGAATGGCGGCTGGTCGGCATCAGAATCTATCTCGTAGATCATAGCTCTGATGTCTCCACAGAGACGGACATGAATCTCTTGACCGGCGCGGTGATAGAAAAAAAGCAGAAGGGCGAAAACAAACCAACGAGCAAAAGGCGAAATAAAAAGTTTGCCACCTATCTGCTGAAAGACTTTAACTTTTCCAACGGCTTCGGCGCCGAAGTTGAATAAGCCTCACAGACTTATTCAACCAGATAAATGCGCGCGTCACAGTGATGGACGACTCAGTAATGGAGGGTTTATGAGAAGATTTTTGTTTCTGTTTATTTTAAGTTTATGTTTTGGTTCGTTCGCTTTTGCTCAAGACATAGACAAGATGCCAGCGATTACTGTGACCGGAACTGCCGAAGTGCAGGTTGCGCCGGACGAAGTAGTTTTTACTCTTGACGTAGCGAAAACCGATAAGGATTTACAAATTGCCAAACGCTTGAATGACGAAAGCGTTAGCAAAATTTTGGAGTTGGCGCGACGCTTTTCAGTTGTGCCGCAAAATATCAAGACCGATTCTATTTCTGTGGATATGAAATATCAGATTATCCGCGACCCGAAAGCAAGAGTTTATGATGAAGACGGAGACGAAACCGGCAAAAGAATTTTTCTCGGCTATGAAGTCTCAAAAACCATCACCGTCAGATTAACCGACATCTCGCGGTTTGAAGATTTGTTTTCGGAGGTCTTGAAAACCGGAATCACGGAAGTGCGGAATGTAAGTTTTGAAACATCGAAGTACCGCGAAATCCGTGTGCAGGCACGCGAGATGGCGATGAAAGTTGCGCGTGAAAAAGCCGTTTCGATGGCGGCGGCTATTAACCAGACAGTCGGCAAAGCGATTTTAATTCAGGAAGGAATCCCGACAGGCGCAGGCGGTTTCGCAAGCGCAAATCGCGCGAGAAGCAACAATTTCAGTTCGGGCAGTGAAAGCCTGCAAAACATTTCGACAACTTTTGCGCCCGGCGCAATCAAGGTCGAAGCCAGCGTGACCGTGAGCTTTCTACTGAATTGAAATTCCTTGAGAGAACATGCGTCAGAAATGATTGACATGAAAAGAATGAATTACAAAAGGCTCGCGCTCTTCCTGCTGCTGGCGGCAGGAATGTTGGTCGCCTTCGCCTCAAAATCAGTTGTCACTTTCAGTCAGCAGAGAGAGTTGCAGCTTCCCTCTTCGCCATTGAAGTTCGGCGTCTTTACAGCGCGGTTCGATTCCGGCGGCACATTCAAACTGGAAGGCGACCGCTGGCCCACCTTCACAGGCAACTGGAAAGTCAAAGGCGATGAGGTTGAGCTCTCAACATCCGGCGGCCCGAAGGATTGTGACGGCTCAGGGCGATACAGGCTGCGTATAGACGGCAGCCGCATCAGCTTTGACCTCGTTGCAGATGATTGCATGCCGCGACGAATGATTCTAAACCGCAGCACCTGGTCGCCAGCCAGCGAGACAAAAATCAAAACCGCGCGGAGCATTGTGAGAACTGCTGGCGCGCGTGCGCCTGCCAGCGCGAATCCGAAAACTGCGAAAGGAAGTTGGCCCTCGTTTCGCGGGCCGCAGGCTTCCGGCGTAGCCGAGAAACAAAATCTCCCGAACAGTTGGAACACCAAGACCGGCGAGAACATTCTCTGGCGCACGCCGATTCCGGGCCTAGCACATTCCAGCCCCGTCGTCTGGGGCCAACGCATATTTCTCACCAGCGCGGTCAGCAACGACCCCAACGCAACCTTTCGGCCCGGTCTGTATGGCGACGGCGATGCATCGCAAGACCGCTCGCTCCACCGTTGGATGATTTACGCGCTCGACAAACGAACAGGCAAAGTTCTCTGGGAGCGCATTGCACACGAAGGCGCGCCGGTTGACAAGCGACACATCAAATCAACTTATGCCAACTCAACTCCCGCCACAGATGGCCGCATCGTCGTGGCGTGGTTCGGCTCGCAAGGCGTCCATGCCTACGATGTTAACGGGCGTTTTCTCTGGAAGGTTGATTTGGGCCGACTAGACCTCGGCGCATACGATATTCCGACATACGAATGGGGGCCAGCCAGCTCGCCAATCATCTGGAATGGTCTAGTCATTTTACAGTGCGACACCCAAGACGATTCGTTCATTCTAGCTCTGGATGCCGACACAGGAAAAACTGTCTGGAAGACAGAGCGTGAAGAGCTTCCATCGTGGGGGACTCCGACCGTTGCGGTAACATCGAATGGCCCGGAACTGGTGACGAACGCGTCGAATTACATACGCGGTTACGACCCTCGCACTGGGAAGGAATTGTGGCGGCTCGGTCATAGCTCAAAGATAACTGCGCCGACTCCAATCTTTTCAGATGACATGTTTGTCATCGTCAGTGGCCGCGCGCCTGAGCGTCCGATTTTTGTGGTGCGTGCCAATGCTCGCGGAGACCTGACCTTGCCGGATGGACAAGCGAAGAGCGAGGCGATTGCTTGGAGCCGCACGGGTCGCGGTTCATACATGCCTACGCCGCTCATCTATGACGGTCTGCTCTACGTGCTCGCCAACAACGGTGTCCTCGACGCTTATAATCTGCAAACGGGCGAGGAGATATATCGTCAGAGATTGCCCTTAGTCGGCAGTGGCTTCAGCGCATCGCCTGTTGCATCCGACGGCAAGCTCTATCTCTCGAACGAAGACGGCGAAGTGCTTGTCATCGAAGCCGGAAAGAATTTCAAGCACATCGCAACCAACTCGATGGGAGAATTGCTGATGGCAACACCTGCCTTATCAGATGGCGTGATGTACGTGCGTTCATCGAAGAGCCTGTTTGCCATCGGACGCAAGCGTTGAGCGGAAAATAAAGACCGTTTTAAAGCTTCGGCTTAACTGCGCTCGAATGGATAGATTGCAGCTTCTAGTTCATCAAGCGTGAAATCAACAGCTTCGGGCGTCAGACGCAAAGCGTACTTGCGCAAGTTGCTGCACTCATAAAGAACTGTGAGCAGCATCAGGCGGGCGCGTAAGCTCATATCAAGTTGTGATTCTTGATAGCCGTAAGCCAGCAGAAACGCTCTCTGCAATTCGCGGTTGCCTTGCAGCATGAGGACACATGGCGCGACAAAATCATATTCATGAAAGCCGCAAAATGAGTCGCCGAAATCGAAGAGACCTGTAATCTTCCAGTGTCCTTTTTCTTGTGCGAGAAGCAAATTGCCCGGATGAACATCGCCGTGAAGCAGCACAAGATTATGCGCTGGCGGTAATAATTCAAGTCTCTCTGCAACGTAATCCGGCAGTCGCGCTAACCATTCAGGGTTTGCGCCGCAGGCTCGCTGATGCTCAACACACGTTCGCGCCTGTCGCTCAATGAACCCGTGCCAGTCACGATTTAGAGTCGACTCTGAAAGAGGCGCGGCGTGTGTGTGCAACCTGTTGAGCGCGACACCGAGAGACGAAACAATTTCGAGACGCTCATGCAACTCGATTTCCGGCCATGTTTCTCTCGCCGGAAAACCCGCAAGCTGCGTCAAAACAAGATAGTCCCAACCATCCAAGTCTCCCGCGTATAAAATCGCTGGCGTTTCAACACCAAGTTTGCCAACGGCAAATTCAAGCGCGGCCTTCTCGCGCGAATAGCTTTCACGGAATGGAGCGAAGATTTTGATAATGAAGCGTTCGTCAAGAAAGAAGATTATGTTTTCGCCCTGCTGCGAACGCCGCAAACTCGCGTCGGGAAGATGATGCCGCTTGCAGATAGCCCTGGCGGCTTGCTGCCACACGCCATCTTTAAAGTGCAACTCGTAGTCGGCGGCATCAGTGATGAGAGGCAAGTTCAAATGCATTGTTAAAATTTTATCTCAACGTGTTTCAGATATTCTATTATGATAAGAATCGCAGCCGTCAATCAATCAGCATTCGTTGTCAGTGGCGGCGCGTTTAATGCTCACCTTTAATGAAGATCGAACGATTATCTGAAGAACAGGCAAAAATATTCCTGCCGCAGCTTGTGGCACTTTTGCGCGATGCGGTCGAGGGCGGAGCTTCCGTCGGCTTCATGCCGCCTTTAGGAGCGGAAGCGGCAGAGGAATACTGGTCGGAAGCTTTGCAGGAAGTAAGACAAGGGACACGCGTGTTGCTGGTGTCGAGCGATGAGGGAGAAGTGTCGGGCGCAGTGCAGCTTGCGCTTGCCATGAAAGAGAACGGCGCACATCGCGCAGAAGTACAAAAGCTTTTTGTCCATTCGCGTTTCCGCGAACAAGGTATCGGGCGCGCTTTGATGCGAGCGATTGAAGAAGCCGCGCGCGCGGAGGGGCGCACGCTGCTTGTTCTGGATACGGAGCAAGGGAGCGCGGCTGAGGCTCTGTATGCGAAGTATGGATACACGCGCGCAGGAGTCATCCCGCAGTACGCGCGGAGCGCGGATGGTTCATTGCATAGCACTGTGTTCTTCTACAGGCTTTTATGAAAACGAATATGAAAGCAGAGCTTGTCTTCGGTTCTACAGGGCATGATGTCCTGTACACGGAGAGGCATGCGGCGACCGTTTTATTCAATCCGTATGATTTTAACTTTTATCGTTCTGTTCCAACGCTGCACTGTCATTTGCTTTCTCTCATCGAAGATAACGCTGAAAACAATCTGCTGCTCGCGTGAGCTATGGCGCAGTTTTTCAAGTGCAGGAAACTCGCTCAGGTTTGTCCACTCGATGTGTACAGCGTGATGCTCAGGCATGCGCACAGGAGTGACGAGAGCTAAGCCTGAATTTTTGTCTCCGCGAACTGCCGCGCGATATGTTGTGCCGCCTTGCAGTTCGCCTTGATAAGTGGAGACGAGATGAGAAATTTTTTCGAGGCTGATGATGTCGAAGCGGTATCTGTACCACGCGAAGTCCCTTCGCGACTTGTTACGCAGGATGCCGACGATTGTGACACGCGCCTGCCCGCCGTATTCATTTGACCGAAATTTTGCAAACTCACGGCGGAGCAACTCGCGCTGCTGCTCGTTGATGTCTGCATATCTGATGCCGATTTGATCATCATGACTCAGTGGACAATTCTCGTCGCTGAGGTATTGCGCTTCTGTAGCCATCTTGTAGATAGCCGTCAGGCGCACGGTCTTATCAAAATAGAGCTTCGGATTTTTGACCATTTCACAGAAAGCGACGGTCGGAATTTCTTCTGTCGCGGAAGTGGTTTTCTCCTGGCCGTGCATAGTTTGATTCATTGCTAATAATAAAAGAAATAAAAGAATGAAACGGTCTTGAATATGAGCCTTAGTTCTTTTCATCTTCCGTTTGCTCCTTCATTTTATAGCGGAGGTCAGAACCGCCTGCGGTAGCGTGCGGGTTTGAGATAATGCAGAAGCCCGCTTGAGAATATCGAAGACCCGCCCGCTACCGCAGGCGGTTCTGACAAAGCCTTGCTCTGGCCGTGAACTCAAAAGAAAGAACGGAAGCGAACGTATATCTTGCTCCGGTTTCATCCCAAAAATCTTGACAATGCCGCGAAGAGGCTTTTACTCTTGGGCCATCGCTGGTGACCGTCCCAAACTGCTGACCATTCTATCGAGTCCAAAGATATGAGAAAAATGTCTGTTGTCTTTCGTCTTCGTGTGATTATCAATTCTGTTCTGATTTTTATTTGTCTCTCGCTCATGATGCTGTTCTCCGGTCTGCGTACGGAAACAACGAGTCATGCACAGGACGAAATAGTTCCTGCAACAATTCGATTCTCGGAAAACTTCGACATGGTGAATGCGCCTGCGCTTCCGGCGGGCTGGACTACTTCGCGCACAGGCATCAATCAGTTTTTTGTGACGACAACCGTCTCGGCAGACACGCCGCCGAATGCGCTTTATACAGGCAATCCTGCAACCGCCGGTTCATCCGAAGTCACTTCGCCTAACATCACGCTCGGCAATACGCGCGCGCGTTTAACTTTCCGCCATAGCTATGTCACGGAATTCAGGCGTGGCTACGATGGCGGAGTGCTGGAAATCAGCGTCAATGGCGGAGCCTTTCAGGATATTCTCGCAGCCGGAGCAACTTTTGTTGGCGGCGGTTATATCCAAGCGATAATTCCAGAGGCCACTGGAAATCCACTGCTCGGCAGACAGGTTTGGACGGGCGATTCTGTCGGTTATGCGACGACCATTGTTGACCTGCCATTGAGTCTGGCGAATCAGAGCGTGCGCTTTCGCTGGCTCTATGGAACGAACAACTCCTTTGACGGAATTGGATGGCGCATTGACCGCGTGCTGGTCGAAGACCTTGTCCCGTCAGTCACACGTTATCAGGAAAATTTTGATGTCGCGCCGACGCTTCCGCCGGGTTGGACTACGGAACAGACAGACCCCGTTAGGTCATTCAGAATACAAACTGAAAACTGGTACACGCAGCCGAACTCGATTTTCGCTCCCGCTCCCGCAGCCGCCGGAACTGCCGCAATCATTTCTCCAACTATCAAAGTCGGCTCTAACTCTCCGAAGCTGAGTTTCCAGCATTACTATCTGACAGAGCAAACTGATGAAGGCGGCGTGCTGGAAATCAGTATCAACGGCGGCCCGTTTCAGGATATTCTCGCCGCCGGGGGCAGTTTTGCTCACGGCGAATACAACGATAAGATAACGGATCAAACCAACCCGCTCGTCAATCGCAAAGCCTGGACGGGCGCGACGCTCGGCTTTATCATCACGGAAGTCAATCTCCCGCCAAACGCCTACAGGCAGAACGTCCGCTTCAAATGGATTTTTGCGACAGACGCTTTTATCCTTTCCATAGGCTGGTGGATTGATTCGGTTCGTGTCACGGAATCCCTCGCGGGCGAGAATCTGAACGCCATTGCCATTCCTGCTTCCGGTGTTGCTCAACCATATCCGTCTGAGATTCAAGTCGCTAATCAAGAGGGCTTAATCACGCATGTGCAGGTGAATCTCTTGAACTTCAGTCACACTTCGCCTGATGACGTTGACCTGATGCTCGTTGCGCCGAGTGGACGGAAAGTAGTTTTAATGTCAGATGTCGGCGGCAACAATCCTGTGAGCAATCTCTCGCTCTCGTTTGAGGATGAGGCAAATAGTTCTCTGCCCGATGACGCGCAGCTTGTTTCAGGAAATTACAGGCCAGCAAATTTTGAACCCGCAGATAATTTTCCAACGCCCGCGCCCGTTGGCCCACCGACCGGAAACACGCTCGGCGTGTTAGATGGAAGCGATGCCAACGGCGCATGGCAACTCTTCCTCGTTGATGATAGCGGAAACAATGCGGGCAATATCAACGGCGGATGGAGCCTTGATGTGCAAACATCTCTGAGCGCGGTTGCCATTCCTGAAAGCGGCACGGCACAGCCTTATCCGGCAGAGTTTACTGTTTCCGGTCTTCCCGGCGCAGTCTCAAAAGTGACTGTTAATTTGACTAACTTTAGTCATACCGCGCCGGATGATGTGGACTTGTTGCTGGTTGCGCCAAATGGCAGGCGCGTCGTGTTGATGTCCGATGTCGGCGGCAATACGGAAGTTGGAAGTCTGAACCTGACTATAGATGACGATGCTCCTTTGAGCTTGCCTGATAACGAAGCCCTTGCGTCCGGCGTTTTTAAGCCGACCAATTTTGAACCCGGCGATTCATTTCCCGCCCCCGCGCCACAGGGCGAGCCAAACGGCACGACGCTCAATGCCTTTTTCGGCAGTGGGCCAAACGGAGTCTGGAAGTTGTATGTCGTGGATGATACGGGCGGGAACTTTGGAAGTCTCGCGGGCAGTTTCAGTGTCACGATTCAAAGCTCGCTTGGAGTTTGTCAATTTACTCTCTCGCACACCGTTCAGGCATTTCCGCTGGCGGGCGGAGTCGGAAATTTTGGAATCACTATCCCGACGGGCTGCCCCTGGGAAGTCAGCGCACAATCGGACTTTCTGACTATCAACTCATCCGCCACAGGTGAAGGAAACGCGACTGTCAATTTCAGCGTCGCGCCAAATACGGATGGCCCTAGAAGCGGGAGAATCAGCATCGCAAGCGGCAGCCTGACACGAACTTTTACAGTTCAGCAATCTTCCGGGTGTCCGCTTTCAACTGGGCAATCCTCCGTCAACTTTGGAGCTTCTGGAGGCACTGGAAATGTGCCTGTGATGGCAGGCGCGAGTTGCGGCTGGATAGGACAATCAAATTCCTCTTGGATTCAAATCACATCCGCGCAACAAATCGGAAACGGAAATCTGACTTTCACAGTCCAGCCAAACACGACCTTAGCCGCGCGCACAGGCACGATTACGGTTGGCCCACATCAGCTTGTTATCAATCAAGCACGTGTGTCTGCGAAACGGTTTGATTTTGACGGGGATGCTAAAGCGGACTTATCCGTTTTTCGCACGGCCAACGCGACATGGTATGTCCGTGCCAGCCAGTCAAATTCTTTGCTCGCAATGCAATTCGGAATTGCGACGGATAAGCTCGTTCCGGCAGATTATGACGGCGACGGGAAAACAGACATTGCGGTTTTCCGCGACGGGAATTGGTATCTCTTGCAAAGTTCGGATAACGCATTCCGCGCTGTGCAATTCGGGATGGCGGGCGACCTGCCAGTGCCAGCAGATTATACCGGCGATGGAGGCGACGAAATCGCCTTCTATCGCGCAGGCGCGTGGCATATTTTCAATCTCGCGAACAATCAATTTCAGTTTGTGCAGTTCGGCATCAGTTCAGACAAACCTGTTCCGGCTGACTTTGATGGCGACGGGCGAACGGATATTGCAATCTACAGAGATGGCACGTGGTACTGGTTGAGAAGTTCGGATAACAGTCTCCGCGCAGTGCAATTCGGCACAGCTTCGGATAAGCCTGTCGTGGGCCATTACGACGGCGACGGACAAGCCGACCATGCTGTTTATCGTGGCGGTGTCTGGTATGTCTTAGGGAGCATGCAAGGTTTTTACGCAGTCCAATTCGGCATCGCCAATGATGTGCCTGTCGCGGCTGATTATGATGGAGACGGAAGGACTGATGTGGCTGTGTTCCGCGAAGGCGTCTGGTATGTCTTGCAAAGCTCGAATAATCAACTGCTCTCCGGTCAATGGGGCGAGGCCAGCGACAAACCTGTTCCGGCGACCTTCGTGCCGTAAAAATGCGCGCGTCACTCAGGAAGCGGCATGGCAATGTTATGCAGGTTGATGCCGCCCAATCTTAATAACTCAAGTTGCCAGACAGCAATCAAGGAGCGGCTCTGCCGGCCTGTTGTGCTGAGCGGCTCTGCCGCCCTGCTGTGCGGTAAGTCTGAGACTTACCGCCACCTGCTCCATCCATTCACTCTGAGGCTGCGCCTCAGGTGCGGCGTAGCCGCAATAAGTTGAGAGGTGCGGCGACGGAAAGGCAAAGCCTTTCCGCACAGCAGGGCGGCAGAGCCGCTCCGTGCAACAAGCCAACAGTGCCGCTCCGCGCAACAGGGCAGCAGAGCCGCACTGCACAGCAGGGCGGTAGAGCCGCTCCGCACAACAGGGCGTAGAGCCGCACCGCACAGAGCCGCGCCGCACAGCGAGGCGCAAGAGCCGCACAGTATTTGCTGTCTGGCAACTTGGGTTAATTAAGCAACAGAGCACGATAGCGCGCCGCTTCGTCCTGCTTGCCCGATGCCTGATAAAGTTCTATGAAGCTGGCAATAGCTTTCTGCGTGCGTTCGTGTCTATCTCCGAGCGAAGACTTCAATCCCTGATAGCCTGCCTGTAGCTGTTCTTCAGCTTCGCGAAAGCGACCGAGTTTCGTGAGGCATGCTCCGTAATTACTGCGTGCCTCAGCTATCATCCAATGCCCTTCTGGATAAGATTTCGGAGCCAGCTCGACAGCCTCTTTGAACAACGGCTCGGCGGCCTTGAGGTCGCCCTTGCGCATCAACAGGAGCGCAAGATTTTGCAGCCCGTTGATGATGCTCGGATGTCCTGCCTTGAGAAGTTTGCGCCTCATCTCTAACGCCTGACGAAAGAGCGGCTCGGCGGAATCTAAATCGCCCTTCTCACGAAACAGTGACGCAAGGTTATTCAACAGTGTAGCCAACTCTGGATGCTCTTCTCCATGCAGCTTACGCATAATGGCGAGGGCCTGACGATAGAGTTGTTCCGCGCCGTCGAAGTCGCGCCGACGCTTGAGCAGTCCCGCGAGGTTGCTGAGGCTGACGGCCACATGCGGATGGTCTTCACCGAGCACGCGGCGATAGAGTGCGAGTGCCTGACGCGAAAGCGGCTCTGCTTCGTCATACCTCCCCATAGTGTCCAGCAGCGTCGCTAAGTTATTAGTTGTCTCTGCCACCGCCGGATGGTCTTCGCCGAGCAGCCTGCGTCTCATCTCTAAAGCTTCTCGATAGAGAGGCTCGGCAGTCTTAAAGTCTCCCTTATTCTTCGATAAGACGCCGAGTTCGTTTAAGGTTTCTGCGACATCTATATGAGACGCGCCGAAAAGTGCGCGGCGCAAGTTTAGAGCCTGACGCAGATGAGATTCCGCAGCCGCATAATCGCCCTTATCTTTCAGAAAGAGACCGTAATTGTTCAGACTTGCGGCGACCTCACGATGGCTTTCTCCAAAGAGCTTGCGACGGAGCGCGAGAGCGTCTTTATAAAACGGCTCAGCCGCGCCGAAATCTCCTTTGCCGTGCAGGACGAGCGCGAGATTATTCATCGTCGAAGCGACATCGGAATTTTCTGGCCCAAGAGCTTGACGGCGAAGCTCAAGCGCGTCTTTCAAGAGCGGCAGCGCGCTGTCATACAAACCTAGCTTGTAATAGACGCGACCCATCGTATCCATCAACGCGGCTTGCATCTCCGGCTGGCCTTGCAACTCGCGACGAATCTTGGCCGCGCTGCTATCAAGAATTTCGCGCGCGGTGATGGAGTTGCCGCGCGACTCGCCGGGGTCTGAGACCTCAAACGATTTGACGAGAAATTCCGTCACCTGATTGGCGCGGTCGCGCTCGCGCCCGATGCGCGCCGCCTGTAAGCTCATCGTCGCAGCAAAGCCTATGAGCAGCAACACCATCGCGGCGGCAACTCCGACCCCGGCCTTATGACGCCGGATAAATTTTCCGGCGCGATAGCGGAGCGTGTCCTGACGCGCCGTGACGGGTCGCCCTTCTAAATAACGCCGTATGTCTTCGGAGAGTTGTTCGACGGATTGATAGCGACGTTCAGGCTCTTTTCTGAGAGCCATCAACATCATGTTGTCGAGGTCTCCTTCAAGCGCGCGCCTCCATCTGGCAGAAGCTTCTGGAAGGCGTCCGGCAACCACGCTGGGGCGTTCTATCTCCGCTTCACAAATCACGCGCTCAATCTCCGCCAGCGACCGATCCTTGAATCTGTGTGGCCGCTCTCCTGTCAGAAGCTCATACAGCACTGCACCAAGCGAATAGACATCCGTGGCGGTCGTGACAGGCTCGCCGCGCACCTGCTCAGGGCTGGCGTAATCCGGTGTCATGAGCCTCATCATGGTCATCGTCTGGGCCACTGTGACAGCGTTTGAAGAGACTTCAGGCGCAAGCAGCTTGGCGATGCCAAAGTCCAGCAGCTTTGGCACGCCGTCCTTCGTCACCAGAATATTGGTCGGCTTGAGGTCGCGGTGAACGACAAGATTTTTGTGCGCATATTGGACGGCGGCGCAGATTGAGCGAAACAGCTTGAGGCGTTGTTTGAGCGAGAGATTATGTGTCCGGCAATATTCGTTGACGGGCTGGCCTTCGATGTACTCCATGACGAAGTATGGCAAGTCGTCATCTGTTGCTCCGCCGTCGAGCAGGCGTGCGATGTTCGGGTGCTCAAGGCTCGCTAAGATTTGTCGCTCATAGCGGAAACGCGCCAGCGTAAAAGTCGTAATCCTGCCGGGCCTGACCAGCTTGATGGCAACCTCTTTCTGATAATGGTCGTCGTCGCGCACGGCGCGATAGACTTCGGCCATCCCGCCCTGCCCGATGACGCCTGTGATGCGGTATGAGCCGATGCGCCGCCCGACAAAATCTTCCTGAGCGGAGGCCAGAGAGCCTGCGGCTCCGACAATGAGAGAGGCGAAAGGGGCTTTCGTGTCCGTGTGTTCGGCCAAGAGGGATTCGACCTCGCGCCTGAGCTCAGTGTCGCCAGCGCAAGCTTCATTCAGAAACTCGTGACGCTCGCCGCCCGCGAGTTCCGCAGCCCTGCAAAAAACATCTTCAATCTGAGCAAATCGTTCCCGCGTCATTTTTTCAACTCCAGTTCATGACGCAGCCAGCTCTGGGCCAATCGCGTCTCGCGCTTCACCGTCGGCTCGGAAACACCGAGCGCGCGTGCTGTCTCTTCCACACTCATTCCGCCAAACGAGCGCATCTCAATCACGCGACACTTGCGCTCGTCAAAGGCGGCTAACTTCTTTAATGCTTCGTCAAGCGCGAGGAGTTCCGACGGCTCGTCACGGACAGCAACAAGTCCGGGCGCGTCATCCAGCGAAATCTTTTGCCCGCCTCCGCCGCGCTTGGCGGCAACGCGCGAGCGCGCGTGGTCAACGAGTATCTGTCTCATCAGGCGCGCAGCCACGCCGAAGAAATGCGCGCGGTTCTCTAAATGCGGTGTGCTCTGGTCAACCAGCCTGAGATACGCTTCGTGAATCAGCGCAGTCGGTTGCAGTGTGTGTCCCTGCTTCTCGTTTCTGAGATAACTGCTGGCGAGTTGGCGCAGTTCCTGATAGACAAACGGCATCAGTTCATCCAAAGCGGCCTTGTCGCCCTTGCTCCAATCGAGAAGTAGTCTTGTGACCTGATTCGTCGGCGGCGTCTGCATCCTGAATAACTTTCTGACACGAGGTAAATGCAAAGCGTTTTGTAGGTGAGCGCGCCGGATTATAGCACAAGCGGAATGTGTGCGGGATGCAGCTTTGCGCCCGCCGCATCTGAAAAAAATTTGGAAAAATTTGGGCCAGATTATTCTAATAGTCTTCTTTCCACTTCTGAGTCCAGACTCGCTTTCCATAATTAACTCAATTTGCCATTCATGAGAGCGATACAGGCTTTAGCCATCTGCTGTGCGGAAAAGCTTTGCTTTTCCGGCAAGTGTAGCCCAACTATATGCGAGGCTCAGCCTCGCATCAGGAGGAGCGGCAAACGGAAAGTCAGAGACTTTCCGCACCGCAGGCGGCTCAAGCCAAGTATCGCTCTTATGACTAATGACTCGGATTTAATTAGCAGAAAGCGCGTGCAGCACTTTCGACTTTCTCTCTGGCCGCAGGGCTGAGCTTTCCAAGCGTGGCGAGGACGTTCTCATGCGTCATGCCTGAGCCGAGATACGTCCAGCGATTCGCACGCCTCTGAACGTGCCTGAACTCGGTTTTCTCTTTCTCCGAAAATGCACATCGGACGGCGCGCATCAGAGACTTGAGGTCGAATTCCACCTGCTGCATCAAACCGTCATCGAGTTGGCCCACAATCTGTAAATACTCTTCGACAGCAAACATGATTGATTGCTCATCGCGGCCCTGGGCCAGAGCTTCAATCATCAGTGTGTCAATCTTGGCGTGCTGCGCCTCCTCTATCCAGTGATGGAGCAGCAGGTTCTTGAACTGCGGGCAGAGTTGGCGGTCTTCGCGTATGCTCTCGATATAGTGTCGTTGCGTCATCCACTCTATGTGCAGAATCATCAGCGCGACGGCCAGAGGGTCGTGCGCGAGTACACGTCTGGCAATCTCTTCGGGCGGGCCGATGACCGCGCAGCGAGAACCAAACCCGCTCTCAAAATCCCGTCGAAAGCATTTGAAGAGATGTATGTGTTTCGCCTCTTCACCGGCAAACTGTAGGAGAGCGCGTATCCGATGGTCGTCATCCCTCAACTGCACGCGCGCCCTATCGAGCACGAAGGGGAGAATAAATTCTTCGACCAGCCCGAAGATGCAGAGGTAAGCATTGCCTCTAATCTGGTTCAATGTGCGCTGCCCGTATGGCGTGAGAAATGAAAGCTGTTCAACGCACGCTAAGGGTTCGGGCATAAAAGGCTTTGTGAAATCGAGCCGCCTATCGCCTCCGATGATGTCTTCCACACGCCAGCGTATGCCTTCCGCGACGGCCAGAGCTGCCTGATAAGTATATTGCTGCTGCATCCGAGTTTCCCTCTTTCAGTAAAAATTCGCTCTCACAACCACATGCGTTTTTTTTCTCGAAGAAGGATCACGGAAGAGCAAGGATGAAGGCGGAAGGATGAAGGCGGAAGGATGAAAGGTGTGCTATTTGAAGCTGAGTGCTTCAACTTTAAAGCTTTAAGTTTGAAGAGCATGCCATTCATCCTTCATCCTTCCGCCTTCATCCTTGCCTTTCATTGATCCCTCAAGGCAATTATTTCCGCATATACAAATGAAGCGGCAAAGGCCGCCGAAGTTTTTATTCTTTTTCATTTATGCAAAGGAGCACTTATGGAAGCCACATTCTTAGAGGAAGAGAGCATAGGTAGCCAGACGAAAGCGTCTGAAATCAATCAAGCGAAAGCGGAAGCATTCGCGGAAAAGATGTTGGGCGTGATTAATTCCGGCGCGCTCGCGTTGATGAGCAGCATCGGCCACCGCACCGGATTATTCGACGCGATGGCTTATCTTGAGCCTTCGACATCGGAACAAATCGCGCGCGTCGCACGCCTTGACGAGCGTTATGTGCGCGAGTGGCTCGGCGCGATGGTCACGGGAGGCATCGTTGATTATGTGTTGGAAGACCGGACTTACAAACTGCCGCCGGAGCACGCGGCGTTTCTGACGCGCGCCGCCAGTCCGAACAATATAGCGGTCACGACGCAATTCTTACCTTTGCTCGGCTCTGTGGAAGACGAAATCATAGAGTGCTTTCAGAGCGGCGGCGGAGTTCCATACTCTTCATACCCGCGCTTCCATGAAGTGATGGCCGAAGAGAGCAGCCAGACCGTGCTTGCCGCACTGACCGATTCAATCCTGCCGCTCGCGCCGGAGGTCTTGGAAAAATTTAGCGCGGGCATAGAGGTCTTGGATGTGGGTTGCGGCAGCGGGCGCGCGCTCTGCCTGATGGCTGAAAATTTCCCGAACAGTCGTTTCACAGGTTATGACTTTTCGGACGAAGGCGTTTCGAGAGCCAGAAGCGAGGCCGAAGCAAAAGGCATCGTCAACATTCGTTTTGAAGTGCAGGACGTGGCAAGCCTGAGCGATGTGGAAAGGTTCGACTTGATTACAGCCTTCGACTCGATTCACGATCAGGCGCAGCCAAAGCGTGTGCTCAAAGGAATCAGCGATGCCTTAAAACCCGACGGGACTTTTCTGATGCAGGACATAGCTGGCTCAACACACCTGCATCAGAATATGCTACATCCGATTGGGCCATTCGGTTATACAGTCTCGTGCCTGCACTGCATGACGGTTTCACTCGCGCAGGGCGGAGACGGGCTCGGCGCGATGTGGGGCGAAGAGTTGGCGCAGGAGATGTTGAAAGACGCAGGCTTTAACAGCATCACTGTCAACAAGCTCTCGCACGACATCATCAATGTTTATTACGTCGCGCGCAAGAACTGAATTAGCCACAGAGACACAGAGACACGGAGATAAACTTTTTTAGCATTCTCTTCATCTGCTTTTCCTGCTCTGTGTCTCTGTGTCTCTGTGGCTAAGAACCATTTCAAGCTATTGCTGGACTCTATTGTGAAATCTGCTTTCCGCTAACTGGTCTGCGGCCCTGTGCGGTGAGATATCAAGAGCTTCCGCGAGCGAGAAGATTGAGAGCAGAGTGTCGAAAATATTTTCGACACTCTGTTTTACCTTCGGCGCATCCCAGCCCATCAAATCAAATGCCCCGCTGATGATGCCTCCGGCGTTGATTGCGTAATCCGGCGCATAGAGGATATTGCGGCGCATCAACTCGTCGCCGTGTGCGTCAGACAGCAGTTGATTATTTGCAGCCCCGGCGACGATTTCACATTTCAGTAAAGGTATCGTCCGGTCGTTGATGATTCCTCCGAGAGCGCACGGCGCAAAGATGCTTGCGTCCGCCGAGTAAATCGCATCGGGCTCAACGAACTTCGCGCCGTAAGCTTTGATAACACGTCCGGCGCGCGCCTCGTCCATATCGGTGACAATTAAATTCGCTCTGGCTGCTGCAAGTTCTCCCGCCAGATGAAAGCCAACGTTGCCGCAGCCCTGTATGGCAACAGTTTTATCCGCGAGACTTGAGTCGCCCCAGCAATATTGTGCAGCCGCCTGTATCCCGCGAAAGACGCCACGCGCAGTAAACGGCGAAGGGTCGCCGCCGCCTTTCAGAAGTCCTGCCACATGACGTGTTTCCATGTTCACATATTCCATGTCCTGCGGACTTGTGCCAACGTCTTCGGCTGTGACATAGCTCCCGCCCAGCTTTTCTATAAACCGCCCGTGCGTTCTGAAAAATTCCTCGCGGTCTGCAATCCGATTGTCGCTGATGATGACGGATTTGCCGCCGCCCATCTTCAATCCGGCCAGAGCATTCTTGTATGTCATCCCCTGCGCCAGACGCAGCACATCATCGAGGGCCGCCTCCTCGCTCGCGTAGGGCCAGACACGCGTGCCGCCCACAGCCGGGCCGAGATTAGTATTATGAAGAGCTATCAAACTGCGATAGCCGATGGATAAATCCTGACAGAGCACTACTTTTTCGTAACCTGAAACATGTATCTCTTCAAACGATTGCGTCATGCTGTCTTTCCTCTGCGGAGCAAAAATAGATTTGTCACACCTATAGCATAAGATGAAATAAAGCTGATAGGCGTTTGACTGTCTCTGATTGAGATTCGCTGCAAATTCTCTATACGAGAATTTATTGGAGAGGTTCTATTGAGAAATCATGCTGTGTGTGGGCTGCCTCTATATCCGTGGCCGAATCAGTAAATTATTTGACCGTCCATATAAAGATGTTGGTAGCTGACTCCATAGACGTTATATTCCTTTGATGTTTCCCCTGTTGCCATGACACTAATGTCCATGAATTCCCCTTTACCATTCCACCAAAAACTAACCAACACAGACTTACCATCTTTTTCCAGCTTTTGATATGCAGACATTGCATACCTCTCTTCTCTATTGAAATTCATCATCTGTTCCCATTCGCTGTCTCTTTGAAAATTCAAGTCTGCATCTATCGTTCTCAATTTAGAGACGGCGACTTTCATTCGTCTAATAAATTCTTCTTTGGTGACGTTTAAATGAAGATTGTCCCACGCTTCATCATATATCTCATCGAACTTTTCTTCTCTGATTTGTGAGTTTACTTTCAAGACCAGTCTATTCTTGTCCGGTTTGCTGGAAATCAGATACACAACGGCAACCAAGAGAACAACCAGCAGCACATGCAGGCGTCTATCCTTCAAGATAGAGAGCAAATGATTTTGTGAGGGTGTCATGAGTTTGTCTCCTATTTAGCAGAGTTAGCAATCTGCGCGAAAGATAGTACTGTGTGGGGCTGAGTGTCAATGGTTTGGACAGAGTGTGTGGGCTAAAGAGGTATCTTCACTGGCCGCAATTACGGCGTCCAATGTGCGCTGGTCATCATTGATGGTAAATGAATTCTCCGTCTAAAATGCGGGCCTGACGGATTATTGGCTATTGCGCCATGAACGGAAAATAATAAGCTGTTATGAAAGTAACGCTCTATAAGATTGGAAACTTGTGCGGCATATTGGCTCCCGTCTTATGGGCGACAGCCATCATTTTCTGCGGCAGTTTAAGACCGGAATACAATCATCTGACGCAATACATTAGCGAGCTCGGTGAGCGGGGCAGTTCCACAGAGTTTCTAATACGGTACGCCGGATTTGTACCCACCGGCCTCATGCACATGGCGTTTGCAGCATTCCTGTACTTTGTCTTCAAAGGTAGTCGTCTCGCAGCAATCGCGGCCATGCTGCTGGCCCTAAATGGATTGGCACGGATTGGCGCGGGCATCTTCCCCTGCGAGTTGGGATGCGCCGAACCAAGAATTTTGCTCAGCCAGAAGTTGCATAGCTTATCATCTGGCGTAGGCTTTTTTGCTCTTATTGGTTCTTCCCTTTTGTGGGGCATCTTTCTCAAAAGATACCAGAGCTTGAGATGGCTTGGTCTGTACTCTGTTGCTTCCGCTATTCTGGGTTTGATTTTTCTGCTGCTGATGTTATGGGGCGCACAGCGAGGTCTCTACGAGCGTTTATCTACGGGCGTCTTATCTCTATGGGTCTTAGTGCTTGCGGTTCGATTATGGTGGATTAAGGCATACACGCCAGGAGACGGTCGGTTAAAGCTTGCTTGAGATAGGAGGGTTAAATAAGGTGGACATATATGCAATGATTCTTAATATTGCGCTTCTCACGCTCGGCCTGGTGCAAGTCATCATGGGTGTTCTGGTAAATCTTGGCTGGCTCAAGGTGGGAGGCATTTGGGTACGATCGCCGCTCGGCAGCATCGTGCAAGGAGCTGGTTGGATTTGTGTTGGTCTTCACTACATAATTTTTGAAGCACGCGGGATGAAAAGCGGAATGTTTCGACTTGAAATGATTGGCTTTTGTCTGGTAATTGTCGGAGTCATGCTCGACAGGCGTCAATAGCTGTCACTCAAAATGTTTTAAGTGGAATCTTTGGGCGGGAATGTGGGAGTCAAATATATTACTGCTCTTAATAAACAGCTCGTTGTTGCACGCTGCCTTTCGTTGTTAGCAGAAAGCGCGATTCAATCTCACGTTCGAGTTGCATGACTCGATTGGCAACGTATTCGCCAAGCACCGGGCCGTGCTTAAAGCCATGACCTGAGCCGCCGCCGACCAGCCAGATGTTATCAAAATCAGGATGACGATCTATCAGGAAATCACCGTGAGAAGTATTTTCGTACTGGCAAACACGAGTCTCAACAACCGGCGCATCACGCAGGGCCGGAAGTCTTCGTGAGAGATATTGCCGCACAGCGACGAGTCCTTCGGCTGTCACCACACGCTCGCCTGTGTCCGGGTCAAAGGAAGGGCCATGCTTATCAATCGCTATCTTGAAGCCGCGGTTTTCTAAATCGGGAATGCCATAGACTAAATCTGTGAAGTCAATCCACACAGGCATATGCGGCGGGGCATAGCGATGTTCGCCTGCGCCAATTCCAAAAAAGAAGACCTCCTGGCGCGTCGTATGTATCAAGTCTTGCAGCAACTCTGGAAAAATTTTGGGGAGCCATGGGCCACATGCAAAGACGAAATTTTCTGCCGAGATATTAAGACCGCTTTTAGTTTTGATGGAGCTAAGCCGTCCTTTGCCTTCCGGCGCGGCGACGGCTTCCTGTATATAGTTTAAGCCACTTCTGATGGATTCCTGTACCACCATCTGAACCGCGCGCCGCGCCATGAGAACCCCGCTGTCTGGTTCAAAGATACCCCACATCTCAGGACTGAAAGCGATTTGAGGATAACGTTTGACAAGCTCCTCTGTCGCCAATCTTTCAAAGCGCACGCCCGCTTGATGAAGCGTCTTCAAGGTCGCGAGTGAATAAGCGTCATCCGTGCGTGCTAACCACAAGACTCCTGTTTGATGAAAGAGAGGCGATTGCGTCTGACTACAGAAGTCCTTCCAAAGTTTGAGCGAGCGCATGGCCCAGCGCGTATAGATTTCGTCAGTGCCATAGCCCATGCGTATCACACGCGATTCACCGCCGGAGCTTGCGCGGCTGTTGGCCGCACCATAAGCGTCGAGCAAGAGCACGGCCTGACCCGCACTCTGTAAATGATATGCTGTCCATGCGCCAAAGACTCCCGCGCCGATAACAGCGGTATCGTAGATGTCACGAGTTTTCATAGAGCACTATGAGCGTGGTTGATTGTAATCGGCTATTGCGCGGCGAGAATATTAGGTGGCGGGGCGCAGTGTCAATGGTTTTGGACAGAGAGACGGAGTGTGGTAAAGAATCAGAGATTGAATTTTAGTTTGTCGTGTCCCGTTCGGTTAATGCGAGCGTTATGAGGATAAAGATAAAAGGTGCTTGATGAAGGAATCGAATCAGGAAGTTTCGCTGCGAGAGGTCACGAAGGAGACGCTGCGCGACATCACGCGCTTGAAGGTGAGTCCCAATCAAGAGCGGTTCGTTGCGACGAATGCGGAGTCCATTGCGGAAGCCTATTTCTCGCGCGACACAGCATGGTTCCGCGCCATCTATGCCGGTGATACACCTGTAGGGTTTGTGATGCTTGAGGACAATGCTGCCGCAGAGAACTACTACCTCTGGCGATTCATGATTGACGCGCGGTATCAGAAAAGAGGAATCGGGCAAAAGGCTCTGGAGTTAATATTTGAGTACGTCAAGACACGACCCGGCGCAAAGGTTCTCTACACAAGCTGCGTCCCAGGCGAAGGCAGTCCCGGCCCTTTCTACGAGAAGATGGGCTTTGTGTACACGGGCGAGGAGGACGGCAGCGAACTCGTCATGCGGCGCGAACTCTGAGTGGACAGGAACGGATGTTAGTGTTCGCTATTATTAAATACCTAGCGAACACTAACATGCCCGTGCTTATCAGTGAGACGCTCGCCAAAAGCTAAACACTTGAGAAGCTGTGAAGCGATGCTTGATTCTCATCCTTCTCTTTAACTTACCGGCTCGCGGCTCAGGCTCTCTTACTGCGGGATGTAGAAGGCAGGTACTGGCACAGTGCCACTGCCGCCAAAGTATTCCTGTATGAACGACCCATCCGAGCTTTTCAGTACCTTCCACAAGCCCGTCGTCAAACTCCACACGGCGGCATCAGCTTTACCATCGCCGTCATAATCTCCCGGCACAGGACGTTCGTCTGTTAAGTCCACATGTATGACAAAACTCGTCCCGTCACTTTTCAAAATCCACCAGTCACCGGTACTCGGACGCCAGACGGCGATGTTAGTCAAACCGTCGCCGTCATAATCGGCCTGCACCGGCTTGTCAGTCGAAGAGCCGAAGTGCACAACAATCCAGTTGGTGTTGTTGGTGCTGCTCTGCAAAATCCACCAGTCACCGGTACTCGGATGCCAGATGGCGATGTCTGTTTTGGCGTCGCCGTCATAGTCGCGCGCCACCGGAATGTCTCCGTTTTGACCGAACTGCACACTTTGGAACGAGCCGCTCGTGTCGGTCGCAATGTACCAATATCCGTTGCTCGGACGAAAGACGGCGCGGTCGGTTTTGCCGTCGGCGTTATAATCGCCGGGCGCGAGGATGTCCGTGCTTTGTCCGAATTGGAAAGTGACATACTGTGAGTTTGAACTGTTAACCGAACTCCAGACTCCCGTGTTCAAGGTGAAGATGGACAAATCCGTCTTGCAATCGCCGTCGAAGTTGGCGCGATTGTCACGCGGGTAACGCGTGAAGTTGGTGAAGCCGAAGCCGTCGGACTGCTAGCTCTGCGGGCTGAAGAAATATCCTGTTGTCGGAGTTGGCATGACAGTATAAGTACCGAGCGGAAGGGTAGCAGAATAGTAACCGGAAGCGTTGGTATATCTAATCACGCTAACGTCTTCACCCTGGATATAGACCTCAATGCCAGCCAATGGAATCCCGGCGCAACTTGTAATAGTTCCCTGGATTGTTCGTTCAGGGCAACCTGGCCCCGGACAGCAAGGTAGAATTTCACATGGCGTCGGTGCAGCTAATGGTGCTTGCGCGTGCGCGGCCAACGGCAAAGCCAGCAACAGGGCTGCCGCCAGCAAACAGATTTTGAGACAGCCCTGAGCCGACCCTTTACTGGTTGTTTGATTCATCTATTTTCTCTCTTTCTTGTGTAGTGAGGTTATCCTGCGCGAGCACGTAAGGGCTGTCTGTCCAGCATGGATAGCAAGACTCCCGGTTCAGTGACCAGCCCGATGTCGGCCAGTTACTTTGACGGCGAAAGCCTTCACGCAAATCTTCGGGGAAGAGCTAAGCTCCGGTGTGCGGTGTGGGCCAGCAGAGAAATAGCTGTCCTTCAGCCAAGCGCCTGAAGAGAATTTTCGTGAAGTCATCCATGATGGTTCTGCTCCTATGAGTTAGCAGGTGTGAGTACGACCATCTCTCGCGGACGGCAAGGCTCTGGCATCGTAAATCGGTTAATGGAAGTTGCGTTCCAGTGAGAGATGGTCGCATGAGAATTCTGCTCCGTAACAGGTAATCTGGCTAAACTAACGAAAGCGTTTTTTTTGAGAGCGATGCTGTCGTCAGGTATAGAGGATTAGCCAAAGAGGTGCGGATAGTATATGGAATAATTTTTGATTGCAAACAAATTTTGCGTCTTCTTGAATATCAATCGTGACGACTCAAGCTTGATGCCGAGGCCCGCAGCGATGTCTTCTACGGGCCTTTATGTTGCTCTTTAAGCGCGGGCAGTCATCAGCCCGCCAAACGGCTTTCGGCAAAATCCGCTAACGCTTTCTTAAAGTCGTTGTGGCTTTGCCGCAACCTTTTCAGGGCATCAATGCCGACTTCTTCATTGTCGTTGTAATCGCTCCACATCACTTTCCAGCCCGCGCCGGATTTTCTTAGAAAGGCCAGATGCGTTCCTCCTGCGGCCTCCGGCAGATTGTTCCGCTCAACGCTCGCAAAGGCCCAATTCCCTTGAACCTGCAATGCGCTCACATCAAAAATCTCGTCCTTCAACTCACTGTTGCGTGCAGCGTCATAAGTGCGTATGGCATTCATCAAAGCTTTTCGTTCCGCACTGCCTTTTTCCGGCTCATACATTTTCTGCTGCGCCGCGCCGACCGATACGCCACATAGAATTAACGTGACAAGCAAAACTATTTTTTTCATCATTTGATTCTCCCGTGTAAGGTAGGGACGAGCAGTCCTCGACTGGAAAGCCCGACCAGCCTATCCAAATTTCTGAGAAAGGCATCATTTAATACCGAGGTGGCTCTTAATTGCCATAAGATTTCGCCGTTCGTATAAGCTGTCTCCCTTGCCTTGCGAACTTTCCAGAGAGCGACCACATCATCAAGCCGGCCAAGGTCTTGATCTATCTCTCCCACGATGCCTGTCGCAAGAAACTGCTTCACCTGTTCCGCCACAGCTTCCAGGATAATATTAACTCGCTCGAAATCTCGATGCTCAGGGCTACCGCGTCGCGGGACGATATTTTGCTCTTCTGAAGTTTGGACCAACGCTATCGGCAGGTCATGGTTGATGTGTGCATTCATGCCTGCGATAGCAAACTGGACGCGCGCAATTCCGCTCTTCTGCCTTGCTCTGAAAAGTGGAGACCACGACCGCACAACACTCTCGTGGTCGCGTTGCCAACTCGCAATCGCGCTCAGATAGAGGCCCGCGAAGATGACAGCGAGGCGTTCAACATATTGTTGATTTTCCCACCCTTCGGCAGGCGGGCTATCGCGCACGCCTTCTGTGACCTTCAAATACAAAAGGTTGAACCACTTCAGTCCATCATTGTTTTGAAGAATGCTATCGAGACCACGCATGACGTTGATGACATCCTCAATGCCATTCACTACAGAGGCCGAAATCACTTGAGCAAGCCTTTCGTCTATTAAAGGCATGTCGAAAATATCTTGAGACATCTTTATCCCCAAGCCTCCTTCTACTTCAACTTTGTAACTCAAAGCGCGACCGATATTTCATTAAGCTTTGAGAGCAAGGTTCTTATCAGCCTCTCACCAACTGGGTTTCCAATCGCTCCGGGTCATGCTTATCCGTGCATTGCCAATCGCGCCCGGAACGTTTCGCTCCAAAACATCTCGCAGAGTTTTCGTATTCTGGATTGCTTCCCATCCCGGTTCCGAGAAGGTCTCAGGATTAAACACGGACTTGGAGAGGAGAGGGTTTGTCAACGCCTGAGAGAAAGCATCTACAGCTACCATCCGAAGAAGCAACGGAGGGAGCGGCGAGTTCTTGACAGAATCTTCGGCAAAGAGCCCGACATAAAAATCTATCTCGTCAACGCTCTTGTATGCGCTTTTCAGGAACTCGACAACTTGCGGGTCTTTGGATATATCCGCGAAGTCTTTGGGGCGCGACAGAGAAACGTGAGCGCGGTAATCACTATAAGGCGCTAGCTCACACAGGCGGCCCTGCTTGATGGCATCCATTTCTAAACGCAAGAGAGCATCTATTGTATTGAATGCTCCCAACTCGCCTGCGGCCTGAGAACTTAAGTCGGAAAAAGAGCGCGCCAATCCTCCTTCAAGCAATAGTTGATTATTCATTAGTGTCAAAGAGGCCGGGTAGGCTGTGCCATTCCAATTAATCGTCTCAGGAATCAGTGAGTGCCAACGATAGAGTAAGCTGAATTCCGTCGTCATCCAATTTGTTTTATTCCACGGCGCATCCCAGGCCATCGGCGGATCTGCGCTGAAGCGAACTGACGGAGAGATGTGGTTGATATATTCTTCGACGACAATCTTGATGAAGATGACGATGACGCAATTTCTTGCGGTTTGAAAGACACGCTCGTCGTCCCATGCTGGATGACTCCGCTCAATCTCGCCGGCCAGATGGTTGTGCTCGCGCAGCAGAAGCGTGTTCATCATAGAGACTTGCGGAACGGCGTTCGCTCGGTCTCCGCCAAACGCAAAGATACTCCCGCGCAGACCCTCCGGGTCAGGCGTAAAGGATAAAATCCTGTCCAGACCGAGCGGTTTGTCCAGAACGGCGAACTCCGGCTTGATCCCTTCACCCGCGAAAAGAAAAGGCGCATACTCTTCGCCGTTAATTAGCTGCGATTTCATCCGCCCACGCTTTCCGGCAGCTTCATCCCTGAGGCGCAGGGCAGCAGTCTGTTGCAGCACGCGCCCGTAGAGGGGACACAAATCAATCTGATGGTTCGATGTGTTTTGCTTGCGAACCTCATCCGTTTCACCCGCGCTTGTGTCAGGCATTCGCGTGCGGATAAAACCGTCTGTCAGATATTGTGCAAAAGCCGGAAACAGGCATGTGGACTTTTTTGAGAGACGCTGCTTTCCGGCCTTGAGCTTGAAAAGTCCGATTAGTTTCTCCGGCGGCGGGGCATCAATCGGAATTGGCTTAGCAGGTAAGTGACGCGCGCTCCATCTCTGATCTGTCAGAGAAGTCCATGAGACATAGTTGTGAGCCGTGCTCCACGGATGCGGTCTGTGCCTGCATGAATTAACCAGACTATTAACTGCCAGCATATTGATTTTTTTGCCCAGCCGAGGCCATCTCTCAGCCAGCCACAAGATTGGTCTGAGAAGAAAACTTGGAAGATTTTCAAGCATCACATGCCTCCATTGCCGGACTTGGCTCAAACTCACTTAGACAGAATCCTGTTTAGCCCCCTCAAAGGAATTACACAGTTAGAGCGTCTAAGACTTACTGCCAAAGAATAGAAGTAGAGAGCGATAAGGGAAATCGTATTCGCATGGAGCGCGCTCCTTTGTGGGAAAAGAAACTCCGCCTTGTGAGTAAGACACTGGCTCCGCGAGAGACGAGATAGAGGTGCGGAACGGGATTGCTTATATCTTTAAATCAGTTAAATAGCAATCATTCGTTGGGATTCTGATTCTAGCCATTACTTGCCTTTCCCTACTCTTAAAATATTAGTCAATCTAGCGTCTGCTCAGATTAAAAATCAAAACGAATCTCCACACGAATCATGCGCGGTCTGAGGGTGCGAGTCGTCAATAAAAACGAGTCGAGAAATTCCTGACGTTCGGCGGGCGTTGACGAAGGGCTCAGAGCCTTAAAGTCTATGAACTCCGTGCCGAAGCTCCAGACTGTCTTGTTGAGAAGATTATCAATCTCTACAAGAGGTGCGGAAAATGAAAGGTTTGAATGAATAGGAATACCAAAGCAAAGATGTGCTCGCCAGTCCATCAGATCTTATGCGTGCTTTCCCTGCCAACTTTGCGATCTGACTTGTAGTCACCCAGGCACTTGCGCAAACTCGCCGTAGATTATCTGGTCGCTTTTGCCAAAAGCTCCTGAGTGGCTGGGAGAATCTCAAGCTGTTGAAAGAATCCCAAGGTCTCTACCAGAACCCAATCTTCGGCAATCTTTCCATTTAAGATTCTGTGGACGACGAACATTCGTATGCTTACCTTCTTGCCGGTGGGAATAATGCCGAGCCAAGTGCCTGTGTGCGTGCCGTGCATGATGCTGCGACTCATCACATGGTCTGCTTCGGCAATCATCTGCTCAACGCTAAAGCGCAGGTCGGGAAAGGCAGCTAGCCACTCGGCAATATGATGCTTGATGGCTGCGGGACTTCGCTGGACTCCGGCAGACGCTGCGCCAGACTGAAGCTGATGCGTCACGCAATCGGCGGCGAAGATTTCATCGGCAACGCTCATGTTCCGCGTATTCCAAAGTTCTTCATAGAACCGCGAGACGATGGCCTTGTTCAGTTCTGCGGACATTGATGCTCCTACAAATGAGATGAATGTGCCTAATAAGAGCGCGAGCAATCTACACCGCAAGGAAGAATCCTCAAAGCCATACTATTGCAGGCTCTCTATTGACAGCTTCTCTGCTTCGCTGTATACAGCACTCAAGTAGCGTGTCCATGCTTACCTGTCTAATCTCGTTAGACGAGCTTCCCACTGCTCACGATCCTTTTAGACAAGGACATCAAAGGAGGTCTTCAGCACGCCTATGACCTTTGAATACGACATCTTTATCAGCTACGGCCATATAGACGACGAAGACCCCTCTGGCGACGTTAAAGGCTGGGTGGATTTACTCGTCGAGCGCTTGCCGAGCTTAGTCGCAGGTTATCTCGGCTACAAGCCGAAGATATGGCGCGACGAGCAAAGCCTCCACGGTAACGACCGGCTGCGGGGTGCCATCGGGAGCGGCGTCACGCGCGCATGCCTGTTCGTCCCCGTCGTCTCGCCACGCTATGTTCTCTCAGACTGGTGTCGCAAAGAGTTGGAGACGTTCTGCGCTGGCGAGCTGACGCAGGGCGCGGACTCGTTCAGCTCACGAATCTTCAAGGTGATCAAGTCGCCGCTGCTGCTCGCAAACCTGAGTGAGAAAGAGCCGGAACAACTGCGCGACCTGATTGGCTATGCCTTCTACGAGATGGAAGGTAACATGCCGCGCGAGTTCAGCCCGGACGTGGTAAATGGCAAAGACCAGAGATACTGGGACCTACTCCAGCGGCTCGCGTGGGAGATAGCGAGCATGCTCGTGAAGTTGAAGCACGAGCCAGAGGCGCAGCCGACCAACATCGCCAACGCCATGGTTACCTCCGCTCCCGCTACTTCCGCCGCGCACGTGGGTGGCGCTACGCCAGCGAAGCTCGTCTATCTCGCCGAGACGACCTCCGACCTCGCAGCTGAGCGTGAGCGTGTACGCGACGAACTGCGGCAGCGCGGCTACGGCGTCCTGCCGGAACAGAAACTCCCGCTCGACGAGAAGAAGAAGACCGAGGAGGCCGTGCGTGCCGACCTCGCACGCTGCTCCATGTCCATCCACCTAGTCGGCGCGAAGTATGGTCTCACGCCGGAGGATGATGGGCGTTCCGTCGCGCTTATACAGGAGGAACTGGCCGCTGAGCGCGAAGCTGCCGACGCATCCTTCCAGCGACTGCTCTGGATGCCCAACGGGCTGATGTCTCCCGGCATGGAGGTCAGCGACGAGCGCCAGAAGACGTTTATCAGAGAACTTCAGAATCGCGTCACGGCGCGCGCCGAGCTGTTGCAGATGACCGTCGAAGACCTCAAGACTCGAATCATCGAAAAACTCAACCCAGCCGCCGTAGCTCCCGCGCGGGCCGCTCATCGCTCGAAGCTCAGGCATGTCTATCTTATCTGCGAGAAGCGCGACCGCCCCCTCGTCAGGCCTATCAGGGAGTATCTCTTCAAACACAAGTTCGAGGTCATTACCAGTTTTGACGAAGGCGTTGACGAGAAACTAGCGGACTATCATCGCAAGAATCTCAAGGAGTGCGATGCTGCGCTCATCTACTTCGGCAATGCAGACGAGCCCTGGGTGCGCAAGAACCTCGAAGACCTTGAGAAGGCTTACGGCTACGGGCGCGAGGCAGACTGGTGCGCCAGTGCCGTTTACGTCGGCTTGCCGCCGAACGAGCAGAAGGAAGACTTCCTCACTCACTTGGTTCCGTTAGTCATACGCAACTTCAGCGGATTCGACCCCAGGGACTTGGAGGAGTTCGTGAGCGCCGTCGAGAAAGCCGACAACGGAGGGCAATCATGAACCAGTCAGGAAGCATCGCTAACCCCTTCCCCGGACTCCGCCCTTTCGAGACGGACGAGTACCGCCTCTTCTTCGGGCGCGAGGGTCAGTCGGATGAGTTGCTCGAACGTTTGGCGCGCACGCGCTTTCTCGCCGTCATCGGCACGTCGGGCAGCGGCAAGTCTTCGCTCGTCCGCGCGGGGCTGCTGCCCGCGATGCGTGGCGGACTGATGGCCGGGGCTGGATCGGGCTGGCGCATCGCCGTCACGCGACCGGGACACGACCCTATCGGCAACCTCGCCTGCGTGCTTGCCGAAAAGGACGTGCTGCCAGAGGCCGGAGGCGGGCTCGAAGGAGCAGAGGCAGAGGCCGTCATCGAAGCGACGCTTCGCCGCGGCTCGCTCGGTCTCGTTGACGCCACGCGGCAGGCTCGGCTCTCGTCGCACGGCAATCTGCTTGTGGTCATTGACCAGTTCGAGGAACTGTTCCGCTTCCGCACAGCGCGCACAGGCACGAACGCTGGCGACGACGCGGCGGCTTTCGTCAAGCTCCTGCTGGAAGCCGCACAACAACGTGAGCTTCCGATCTACGTCGTCCTGACGATGCGCTCGGATTTCCTGGGCGACTGCTCGCAGTTTCAAGGGCTGCCCGAAGCGATTAATGACGGGCAGTACCTCATTCCGCGTATGACGCGCGACGAGCGGCGCATGGCAATCACCGGCCCCGTCGGTGTGGCCCGCGCGCGTCTGGCCGACCCGCTCATCAATCGTCTCCTGAACGACGTGGGCGACAACCCTGACCAGCTCCCCATCCTCCAGCACGCGCTGATGCGTACATGGGACTACTGGAAACAGAACCGGCTCGACGGCCAACCCATCGGCGTCGAGCATTACGAGGCCATCGGCACGATGTTAGCCGCGCTCTCGCGTCACGCTGACGAAGCCTTTAACGAGTTGAACGAGCGACAGCAGAAGATCGCCGAGCAGATGTTTAAGGCACTCACGGAGAAGGGCGCGGACAACCGCGAGATACGACGGCCTGCGCGCCTCTCCGAAATCTGCGCCATCGTCGAAGCGACCCCAGAGGAGGTTGTCGCCGTCGTCGAGGTCTTCCGCCGCGTGGGTCGTTCGTTTCTGATGCCTCCGGTCGGCGTCGCCCTCGACTCTGACAAGGTCATTGACATCTCGCACGAGAGTCTGATACGCAACTGGGAGCGGCTGAAGAAGTGGGTTGATGAAGAGGCCGAGTCCGCACATATGTACCGGCGTCTGGCCTACGCAGCGGAGGCTGGCAGTTACATCTCAGGCGCTTTTCTGGAGACGACTCTGGAGTGGCGCGAGCAGCACAGACCGAATGCCACGTGGGCCGAGCGCTACCATGCAGAGGTCGGACTGACCACTACCTTCGAGCAGGTGGCGTCATTCCTCGACGCCAGCGCGTCCCACCGCGACGCACTCGTAGAGGAAGAGGAGCGCCGCCGTCAAGAAGAGAGCGAGCGCAAGCGCCGCGAGTTGGAACACGCACAAGCCTTCGCCCAACAGCAGCAGAGAACGAAGCGGCGTCTGCTCTGGCTGGCTGCTGCGCTCTGCTTAATCTCCTTATTCGCGGTGGGAACAGCTGTCGTTGCGGGGATCAGTTGGCGGAAGGCGAAGCAGGCGAAGGAGAAGGCGGAAAAGATGCAGGAGGCAGGAACGGCCTACCGAGATGCGCTCTCGTTCTTGAAGATAAAGAACGTGTTTGATGCCCGCGTTCAGTTCGATAAGGCGGCGACGCAATTCGCCGAGTTGAACGACATTAGCGGTGCGGCAGCAAGTTACATGGAACTTGGCGATACTTACTTCAACGCATCGCTGGGGCAGACAGATTACAACAAAGGCGCAGAGTATTATGACAAGGCCGACAAACTAAATCAGAATAACAATGACCTCAACAACAAAGCTTCGGTGCTCCGCGCAATGGGCAACACGTTCATCAACTCCGCGCGCGCCGTCCTCGACCAGAACGCCGATGCCAAGGCCTTCGCGCGCAATCTGCTTGAAAAGGGACATGCTTCGCTGGAGAGAGCTCTCAAGATATACCAGAATAAAGACGCTCAAGAATCGGAAATTATTGTTCTTAATCAACTCGTGGACGGCCACTTGGACGGGAGATTTTGGGACGACTCAAAGGAGGCTTACGGTAATGCGATTAAGTATTACGAGCAGATGCTAGAGATTTACAAGAAACAAAGCTCCTCACCGAATTTGAAGGAAGGGGCGCTGCGTCATCACAGGGCGTTGGCCCTCAAGCTTGCAGATATTTCGGAAGACCGGCTTGGAAAGCCAGCAGACGCCGAGAAATATCGTAACGAGGCGCTCGAAGTTGCTCGGAGGCAGGGAGGTATAGAGGAGGAAGCAACAACGCGGCTTGAGATAGCACGCGCTTTCGGGCCAGGCGAGTCGCAGTCCCAAGAATTTGAGAAGGCAGTGAAGCTCTTCGAGGGCGCGACCGACCGCCTGCCTGAGGCCGATCTGCTTATTAGGATCGCTTTGATGCGCTTTAAGCTATATCGGAAAATCACTGTCAGCCGCGTTAATCTACGCGAAGGCCCCAGCGCATACACCAAAAGCATTCGGTTGCTGGATAAGAATAAGGATAAAGATATGCGCGTGCTCGTTCTGATCGACGGCGATGATTGGCTCAAGGTCAAATTTGAAGAACAGAAGGGGTTTATCTATAGCAATTTCGCCAAGAAGGAGCATGAAGTCAGCGACACCACGAGCGAGGGCTTGAAGAGCGCTCTGGGCTACTTGCAAAGGGCGCTTGAAATTTATCAGGCCCGTGGGATGTTGAAGGAGCAAGCAGACCTCCTCCAGCAGATGGCCGATGTGGACATAGATGCTGGCCCAAGCGGGGACGATAAGCGCGCCCTCAAATCCCTGAATCAGGCTTTAGAGGTTTACAAGAAGCTGAATGACATCACATCGCAAAGTCAGATTCTGAATAAAATCGCTACCATCAACGAGGGATTAAAATAACTCCGCTTGGGAATGTATAAAGGGATGAAGTCTCCAATGATTATTGTCTGGTTTTTTGCCATCTGTGTGCTCGGCAACGCGATTTGGCATCTCTTGCTAACGCTCAAGGTCGGCGGCTATTTCCCAGGCCTCTATACATCATTTGCAGGCTGGATTCTGGGGCCAATTCTCTTGCAGCGACTTTGGAGTAGAGATAGTGTTGCGCACGCCAGCTAACAACTCATTGGCTTTGTTGCCAAAGTCAGGTCAGTACTAGAGGCAAGGGCTGCTTAAAGGTACTTAACGATATCTTGCTGTCAAAGCTACCTTTGCAACAAAGCCCTTGAGATAAATATCGTTGAAATTGCTGCCATCAAAGCAAGCACAACTGATATAAATAGATTTGCAAAAAAAGCGCTCACTACACTTGTAACGATTTGTTTGTTCTGAATAGTTTTCGTGTCAACGTTCCCATGTCGCAAAATTGAATCCACATTTGTTTTACCTGCTCGCTGCAAAACTAGGGGTGTCGGGTAACATTCTCGTCCTGATGGAAGTTTGAGACAGACAGCATTCTTCGTTTCCTCCAAAACTTCTATCATATCGTTCTTAGAATAATGATTGCCCTTGAGATTTATCCCGTTGTAATCAACTACTGTAAAAAATCTCCCTGTCTTGCTTTCCGTTTTAGTTTCTGAACTAAATCCAGCAAAGCCGAAAACAACTATGGCCGCTAATGTGAAAGCTATTAGTCCAGCCTTAAATCCTGAAGAAATGTCTTTGTTAGCGTTCCCAGACAACTGAGGTTTAATTGCGGTGAAAACGCCAATCGCAATAACTACGAAAAAGGCAATTATGGCTTCTTGTGAGTATGAGGCGAATACAGAGCCAGGACTATTATTATCTATCCAATTATTTGCATTCCCAACTATTCTAACAACACAACCGCCGAAACCAACGATAAAATAAATTAAAACTCCTATTACGATAGAGGCTATTATTCTCGTTATCGCTGCTTGTGGTGAATTCATAGGCATCTCAAGTATTTCAAGTTGTAAAACGCGGGCGAGCATTGAAATTTCCATTTGTAACCCGAAACCGTCGAACGCCCGAATTAACCTGCTGCCCGCGAATGGCATTCAAGCTACGACGCTAAGAACCACCATGAAAGGGATGCTATCAAGGCGTCGGGTTGAATGAGTTGTTGGGCTGCGCCTCACCTTTCAACTGATTTTATTGTAAACACAGACTCTTGATCACGAAAAGCTTACGAGCGCTCTTTATTCCAAGAATAACGGTCAGACTTATTGGGATAAACACACTGCAAAGCCGGGGAAAGATTCAGGTTTGTAGAAGTACATAGCTTTTCCAGATAAGAGTGTATTCGCTGAGATCACTTCCAAGAGGATTGTGAAATCGGATTACTGAGCGGCCTGTAAGGGACATAATAACCTACTGCGCCAAGAACATATTTATTAGCCTTCAAGTCCTTGGGAATATCAAAGAACAGCATTAACTGCTCCCCTTGTTTTAATTTTATGCGATTTCCGTCATTAGAACGCAACGCTCTGTTTCTGGGATATAGCATAGTTACATCTCCGTTTTCAGATATTGCTTTTATATAAATTGAATCAATAAATGAATCTTCAGGGTCTTTCTCTTTAATTAAGATTCTTCCATCAAACCTACTTAGTTGTTTCTCATCAAGTGATTCTTCTCGCAGGCCAGTTCTGCCATAAAGGATGACGCCTTCATTGCGCCAAGCCTTGTCTTCAGAAGAATAGGTGTATACGTAGGGACAACTGCCACTATCACTCTCGTCGAAGATAATGATCTTTGCTGGATCGAACTGTCTAAAAGGGAATTCAACGTTATCAACTTTAAGATTCTCAACTCTGATAGAAGGGCCTAGTAAATACTCCTTTTCCAATGTGACCATGCTAGTTGATTTACTCAGCATAGCTTCGATAGCAGTTGAAGGTATGCTGACGCCTGTCACCGGGTATGTAACTATTTCTGGAATTAGAAAGTATAGTTGCTGTCTCAGTTGGAGTTCATTGTATAAGTCTTGGTTATTCGCAGCGATGATTAAATTATTAGATACCCTATCTTTATCAATACCTAATTGCATTTCTATGGGAATTATTATTTTTTCTCCGGGTTTTAATAGCTCCATAGGAAACCAAGTTTCGCGTTTTAATTCATTCTTCTCAAGTAAAGAACTGTTCTCATCTTGACTGTAAATTTTCTCCGTCGCATTCTCCCTTATTGCGAATGGCCCTAACTTTATCGGTTCATTCGTCACATTCTCAATCACAGCAATGCGCAAGCTTAATTTTCGACCTATATATTTTGCCCAAACATATTGAGGCGGATCATCACCACAGACCCCTGACAAATATAGTTCCACGTAGCCAAAGTCCGGTGGCATATATTCTTTAGTAATAAATTCGTAAAATTTACCTATCGGCTCATGAGAAAGTAAGGCGAGATCCTGTTGATTTACAAACTTACGAAAAACGAGCGTGTCAGGTAAGCTGGCCTTTTTCACCGGGTCCAAGAAGACTCTCCATTGCTGCTTGTTGTCGGTTAGCGTTCCAAGCAATTCAGGAGCGGCAGAGTAAATAGGGACGAACCCGCCGTCAGAACTACCGACAAAAGAGCTTTTTATAGGGTTCTGCCCCGATTGAGGTTCGCTTCGCCTTCCGCCTTCTTCTTTGTAGAAACCTACGCTTATCGCAACGCTATTTTTTGAGAAATTTTTTATTAGGCGGGACAGCGATTGATATACCCTGTTAGGTACTATGAAAGGCTGGCCTGCAAGTTTAGCTTCCCACCTTTCGTCTACCTTTCCTTGAAGAAGGAAATTGATGGCTTGGTCTTCAAGTAAAAAGTAGGTCACGCGAAAAGGCGGATCGCCGGGCGACAATTTGATGACTAAGTTTTGTGGCCCTCCAGTTGATAAGTCAATTTCCGCTTCGCCCTCTTTTGACCCTAGATGAGCATGAATCTTTACTTTCTTGATGGTCTCAGCGCTTAAGTCAATCTTAGCAAAAGTAAACTTCCCGTTGGAGGTTACTGTTTGCAGGTTTCCCTGCTTTAGATAGAGCACTACGGTGGCTTTGTCAGCCGGGTAATCTCCAGCAGTGAGCACGAGTCCTTCGATGGTTATTTTCTGGCGCTCTTTAAAATCACTATAGACTATGAGACCACCGTAAGAGCTGATACTAAGTGTGGCTAACCAAACGGTAACTGTTGCGGCTTTCAGAAACCGATTGACATTAAGAGTTTCTTTCAGAGCTGACAGTAACCGATTATTGTTATTGGCTACCGGCTTACTGAGAAGGAGATTAATGACGCCGATTGATATTGCTACGGCGGTAGCAATAGCCGCGAACAAAGAGGGGCCAAACACGAGCACAGAACTCAGCAGTAAAGCAGTAACGCCTATCAAAAATGTCCATTGCCAAAGCCTTATAGAGTTCATGAATAACTCTTGATTCAGGACTTAAGTTAATAGTCGGTAAATCTCAGGACGCCGTTAGGTAAAGAATTAATAAAGTGGCAACTGTAAGGCAGTCGCATATAACCCGGAAGAATTGAGCGAAGGCAGGATAGTACTGACATGAAAACAAGTCAACATAGTATTGTTGATTTTCCCACCCTTCGGCAGGCGGGCTATCGCGCACGCCCTCGTCTTCGGATTATTCACGACCTGCCACGTCGCTGCCACAGTTCGCCCCTTTCCGATTGGCAAATCCTGCCGCCCCGCTAAACTCGGACGCAACACGTTAGGGGAAGAGCCGGTCAGCGCGCCCGACTTTCGAGTGGCGACTGCTCCGGCATACGACCTCAGAAAGCGAGCGACGTGTGATGTGGGCCGCTTCCTTTAACCAGAAGACCTTTTCACAAAAGATAACTTTAACTGCGCTTTCAGGACTGACCGCGGAACTCTTAAATTTCGCAGAGCGACAGAAAAGATTGGATGACGCCACACAAGCATGTGTGTGAAGAGGCTTCGGCGAAATCGTCCCCAGCATAATCCCGCGCGTGAGGATGTGACACAAGCCGCTCAGCAAGCTGGTGCACTCACGACTGCAACCTTTCTCTAAAGGAGTTTCTATCATGATGCGCATTTCTCGCTCGACCTCCGACAAAAGCCCTGACAATCCATCAAGCCTGAACCGGTTTGCTCTGTTGGCGACGCGTTGCGCTAGCTGCGTCATTCGACGTTCAAACCTTCTCATCAAACAAAACATTTCACGGGCTCTATCTTTAACACTTGTCATCGCTCTACTCACGACTTCAACGCCTGCTTCCTCTGAGCTCTTCGGCGGAATGTCCTCCGGGTTGAAAGCCGCAAGTTGGGAGATGTGGTTCCACGTCAATCAATGGTTGTCAGCTATGCAGGCTCAACTTGAGCGTAAACCGGAACAGGAAACACAAACAGAGCGCGACGAGCGCGCCGTCAGAGTTGAGATCAGCCCCGACAACGTGACTATTGGGACGGGTGAACAGGTCATTTTCGCGGCGACTGCGTATGACAGCGAAGGACAACCAATCGGCGGCATGCGCTTCAAGTGGCTGGCAGAAGACGCCGCCAAAGAAAGGAAGGCGCGCATTTCGCGGACAGGCGTGTTCATGTCAAAAGTGGCTGGAGATTTTCGCGTGACGGCGGAGGCCGCCGGGCGACAAGCGCACGTCAATGTCAAAGTGGTCAACAACGCGGGCGGGGCCAGTCCTGTCGATGGCAAAGTACCTCCCGGCGAGAATCCGCTCAGCGAAAAGGATGTTTCGACCCGCGACTATGTGCCGCCGCAAACTTCCTCGCTCAAGCAGGAGAAGCCCGGCGCATCGCTCACCCGCAACGCGCGCAGCAGCAAGACATGGAACGGCGCATCGTACTCACATACTACGTCAACCGCGCCTGCCGTTGCGGCTATCCCACTCGAAGGAGAGTGGAATGATAACAACTACCGCTCCGCCGACGATCCTTTCAACAGGCGCGGCGACCCGCCGGATCAGGTGTCAGGCGACAATCCGGGCAGCGGCAACTTCCAAATAGCAGCGCCCGTCCTCGAACTCCCAGGACGCGGAATAGACCTCCAACTTCGCCTGACCTATAACGCTGCTCTCTGGAACGAATCAGGCGCAGAGATTACTTACGATATAGATCAGGACTGGCCCGCTCCCGGCTGGTCTCTGGGATTCGGTCGCCTCATCAGGATGGGGTCGAGCGGGAGCATGATTGTCGATGCCGATGGCACGCGTCACGGCTACAACGGCACGATTGCCAATTACAGTTACGGAAGCTCTTTTACTGGCTACACCACCGACAGCACTTTCATAGATTATTCACACTGGGCGAATGCGAGCGGCACCATTACTTCCGCCACCGCAAAGCAGGCCGACGGTACTATCATCTCCTACGGCGCGCCGGGCCTAAACGCCGTTTACCCGACGCGCATCACAGACGCTAACGGCAATTACATCACCATCACTTACGTCAACAACTCCGGCCCGAAGATTCAGACCGTCACCGACACGCTCGGACGCACCATCAACTTTCATTACGACGTTAATCTCCGGCTCACTGCCATCACCGCCCCGTCAATGGGAATCAGTGGCGGCTTACGCACGCTGGTTCGACTCCATTACCGTCAGCTAACGCTCGGCTACTCGTTTTATGGGCTGACGCCGAGAGTGCGCAATCCTTCCCCCTGGGTCATTGACGCCATCTACTATCCGGCGACTCGCACAGGTTACTGGTTCGGTGATGCCGACTCCTATTCCTCGTATGGCATGATTGCCAAAGTCATAGGCCAACGCATCATGACGCTCTCATCCTCCTCACTCAGCGATCATGGCACGGTGTCGCCCGGCATGATGTCAACGCTGAAGCTTTACAACTTCCCGATGACCTCCGGCGTTCAACTCACTCATGCGCCCTCATACACGACAATGACGGAGGACTGGTCAGGGAATCAGAGTTCAACGCTTGTCACGACCTACACCGTGCAGCAAAACACGAGTCCCCGCACTATGACTATTGTGCAGCCCGACGGGACTAGAAACGTGCAGTACTCTTATAACTACTCAAGTCTTCCTGAAAACAATCCTGAAAAGTACAAGGACGGTCTGACCTATCAGGATGAGATGTACGATGCCGCCGGAAGGCTCTGGCGCAGGTCTGTAGTCTCGTGGGAGAAGGGAGACTATGGCTCTTTACGCCCGACGCGACAGGAGAACACGGACGAGAACGGCAACGTCACCGCCGAAGGATTTCTCTACGGGCCAAAATACAATCAGGTCACGGTGCATCTACAGTACGGCTTCGGCCCCTGGAATCTGCGGCGCGAGACAATTACGGAATATGATAGCAGCGCGGCTTACATCAACCGGCACATCTTCAATCTGGTCAAATCGGTGACGGTTTATGACCGTGACGAGATCACAAAAATTGCGCGCACCGAATACCAGTACGACGGGCCGGGTTCGTCTCTGAGCAGCACGCCCGATGTGATTATGCACAGTGATGCCTACGACCCTTATGACCCGCAATATTGGGTCGAAGAGTATTGCTATCAAGTATGCAACGGCTACGACCCCTGCTACACACATTGCGAGCCGGGCTATTGGATGAATGACTACGACCCGTCAACAGATTATCGCGGTAATCTGACAAGAATGGTGAAGTATGCTGATGCTGCCAACCTCGGTGGGCAGGTGGTCGAGACATACGGCTATGACGTGACGGGAAATCGCGTGACGACTTCCGGCTCCTGCTGCGAGCTAACGAAATCAAACTTTGGGACTGATACTCAATACGCGTATTCGACCTCTCAATCGCGCGGTTCCTTAGACCCTTATTCTTCCGTCCGCGTGACGAGCAGCAGCACTTATGATTTCAATACAGGGTTGCCGCTCACTGCCACAGATGCCAACGGGCGCAGCTCGCAAGTCAGCTACTTCTCCGACTCCCTGCGCCCTCTAACAACGACTCTCTCAACCGGAGCAAGCACCACCTTCACATACGACGATAATATGATGGGCGTCACCGAGACGACCAAACTCGCCAATGGCACAGTGCTCTCAACGAAGACTAAACGCTTCGATGGGCGCGGCCTGGTGATTCAGGAACAGTCCGGGGCGGACGGCGTGTACGACATTGTAGAGATACGCTATGACGAATCTGGACGGCCCGTGAGCCAGACCCGCCCCTATCGCAGCGGCCAGACAAAAAATTGGGCCAACACTTCTTATGACGTGATCGGGCGCGCGACGAAGGTGATTGCCCCGGACGGCATTAGCATCACCGAAAACTTCTATAACGAAACCAGCCGCCCGCCGGGCGCATCCACAGAGCCGGGAAGCACCGTGCGCTCTGTGGACGCTTGGGGCAGAGAGCGTTGGGAGCGTTCCGACCCTGCCGGCAATATCGTTGAGGTGGTCGAGCCAAACCCCTCTGGAACGGGCAGCGTCTTTGCCGCAGGTGCGCTCATCACGCGATACAACTACAACGCGCTCGGCCATCTCATAGAGGTCTTGCAGGGCGAGCAGCAACGACGCTTTCGCTACGACTCGCTCGGACGAATGACTCATCAGAAATTGGCAGAGGCCAATGCGACACTCAACGATGCCGGTCAGTATGTCGGCAACGGGCAGTGGAGTCATGTCTTCACCTACGACGAACGCTCCAACCTCATTGCGCGAGTTGACCCGCGCGGCATCCGCACCGTTTATAACTACAACAACGACCCGCTCAACCGCCTACAGTCTGTCACTTACGACACAAGCGGATTCGGAGACACAGCCAGTCCCGTGCTGAGTGCGTCAACCGTCAGCTACGTCTACATGTCATCAGGCGATATCATGCGTCCCTTCCGCGTGACGGCGCAGGGCGTGAGCACAGAAGAGTTTGCTTATGACGCAGAGGCGCGCATCATTCGCAAGACGTTGACGCTCGTCAGCCGTCCATCCTATCCGATGGTGGTCGAGTATACATACGACACCGCCAACCGCCTGACGGACACGCGCTACCCGACGCAGTACGGCACGGCGGCTGGCAACAAACTCGTCCACTACGACTATGACGGCGCGAGCCGACCTACTGCCGTGAAGGTCAATAACGCTGTGTACGGCTCACAACTCACCTACAACGCGTCCGGCCAACTACTGTCGATGCTGGTTGGGGCGAGCGGCGCGAATCAACTTCAGGAAACTTACCTCTATGACGACAAGACGGGGCTCATCTCAAATCAGAAGGTGATGCGCGGCACGACGGCTCTGCTCGACCTGACTCATTTTATGTACAACTCATATGCGAGGGCCGGTCGCACAGGCCAACTGTCGAAGCTCATCAATAACCTGAACGCAGAGAAGACTCGCATCTTCACTTACGACGCCCTCGGTCGCCTGAGCAAGGTGACAAACAATTCCACATGGTCGCAGAACTACACTTACGACCGTTACGGCAATCGCCGCACCGTCACTAGCTCCAACAGCATCGCAAATCTCTCGCCCGCGCCCCCACAGCCGCAGGAGTTTCAACTCGCCTCTCATGAGCCGCCGCGCGACGCCTCTCCGGCGCGCCTCCGCGGAGAGACCAGTCATTACGTATCAAATGTTTCTCAGGCATCAACGCTTAGCCATCATCCTGCTAACACCCTGACCCGAATGCACGACGATGACTTGAGGCTCGAATCATCTGAGCGTGGCGCGGCTCTTAATGCGCCCACGCAAATGCCGACTCCAACAACGCAGGCGACTCCAGCCCCGCCACAAACTCAGCAGACCGATACCACGACTGCTGCGCCGAGCGGCCTTATCCCTATCTGTCCTGAGCGTGACCCCGGCTGCCAGCCGAATATGCCGCCGAGTGCCAACCCCGGTGGCCCATACAATGCGACGCCGGGACAGGCCATACAGTTCAACGGCGGTAACTCTTACGACGACGATGGGTTCATTACGACCTATGCATGGAACTTCGGGGACGGCACGACCGGCACGGGCGTCAGTCCAACTAAGACTTACGCGTCAGCCGGAACTTACAACGTCTCTCTGCGCGTGAGGGACAACGCAGGAGCTTACAGTTCTTTCAGTTGGACGACGGCCACTGTGAGCAACCCCATTTACAACGGCGCGACCTTCGTTTCACAAACTGTGCCAACGGCGATGAATGCCGGGCATAAATACAGCGTCACAGTGACAATGCGAAACTCAGGCACCAGGACTTGGACGGCTGCCGACATGCATCGTCTCGGAACGCAGAACCCGCAGGACAACAACACATGGGGATTAACGCGCATGAACGTTCCGGCGAGCGTTTCGCCGGGCAGCTCCGTCACCTTCAATTATACTGTGACTGCGCCGTCCACATCCGGTACTTACAATTTCCAATGGCGCATGGTGCAGGACGGAGTCGCGTGGTTTGGCGACTCTACGCCGAACGTCGCCGTCACCGTCGCCCAACCGACGGTCGGTAATTGTCTCTCAACCAACGCGCCATGCGATGGGATACCCACCCTCTCTTATGACGTGGGCAGCAATCGTATCAACACGCCGGGCTGGCTCTATGATGCGGCAGGCAATCAGACGCGCGTGCAACTCGGTGACGGCACGTGGCAACGCTATCAGTACGATGCATCGGGCAGGCTGTTGAAGGTTAAGACCGATGGTGGTTTGACCTATGTGATTTACACCTATGGCGCGGGCGGCGAGCGGCTGGTGAAGCAGGAGGGCGGCGATAATTCCAACCAGCGCACTTACTACGTCTGGGACGGGAACAATATCATCACCGAGTACATAGAGTCGAACTCATCGCCGACCGCTCCCATATGGTTGAAAAACTACATTTTCTTGGGCAGGAGATTGCTGGCTACGCAGCAGCCGAGTGGCAGCGTCGAGTCAGTGCTCTACTATCACCCGGATCATCTGGGGACGCGCCTGATCTCCAACCCGCTCACAGGTGTCGTCACAGAGCAAACGACGCTGCCCTTCGGCACAGCTTTCGATGCCGAGTCAACCGGGACGACTAACCGCCGCTTCACGAGTTACGACCGGAGCACGACGACGGGTCTCGACTACGCCATCAATCGTCATTACGACGCTTTGCAAGGCCGTTTCACGCAGCCCGACCCGATTGGCATGAAGGCCGCCACTCCCGCAGACCCGCAATCGCTTAACCTTTACAGCTATTGCGGCAACGACCCCGTCAACCATCTTGACCCGGATGGACTGTTCTTCGGCAGGTTGTTCAAAAAAATCGGTTCGTTCTTCAAGGCCATCGGGCGGGCCGTCAGCCGCGTCGGGACATGTTTAGCAAAAGTGCTTCATAATCGTTGGGTCATGCTCGGCATCTCGATTATCTCGCTGATTGCTCCGCCCGTGTGGGCTATCTACCAAACAGCCTCGGAGTTGACGATGATATTGCAAACCGGCGGGCTTTTGCTCCAGGGGAAGTTTAAGGAATTCGGGATGGCGGTGCTGGCTGCGGTCAAGCAGTATGTCATCAATAAAACTGTCAACTGGATGCTGGAAAAGCTTGAAGGCGTCATGTACGGAATGGACATCATCAAGCTGACCCTCTGCCAACGAAAGATGATCGGCAAATACTTCAAACTCTCGTCGCGCGTCCTCAGCAACATGCGACTGCACATCGGTCATCCGGGATTCGGTCGTCCACTGCCGAGTGGCTACAGCAGCAGCGCACTGACTTGGGGAAATGATGTTTACCTGTTCGGCGTGCAAAAGAATCAAATGGGATATGCTTGGGCGCTCGACCTGACAGGGCATGAATCCATCCACACGCTGGAAGCTAAAGTTCTCGGCCAGCATATGTTCATGCTCTCGTATGCTGTCGGAGGACTGTGGAGTATCGCCCACGGGCAGTGGCCCCACCTGCCGCCGAATTTCTTAGAGACCCCGGCTTATGACGCGGATGGAGTCATCAATGCCGCCTTTGGCAGAGACGCCAAACTCTGCCCGGTTACGAAGTAAGGCTTCAGCCATCATCTCTCTGTGAGCGAGGCTCGCAACCAGCATGTCTGATGACAAATGCGTGGCTGGTTGCAAGCCTTGCTTACAGAGCGGCTCGTCAAGAAAGTCACCTCTCTAATGTCTTCTCAGGAGCGTGAGCAGCTTTTCATAGTAGGTGCGACTGGCGGTCAATTGTGTGCCGTCGCGTAAGATTAGTACATGGTCGTTGTTGAAGAGTGGTCGCAGTTCTTTGATGCGGTCTATGTTGACCAGCGCAGAGCGGTGAATCCGAGCGAACTTAGTGGGGTCGAGTTGTTTCTCCAACTGTGCCATCGTCTCGCGTACCAGGTGTCTCTCTTTCCCGACGTGCAGTTCAAGATAGTTGTCTGCGGCTTTGACCCAGTCAATCTTTTCCGTCGGAACGAAGATGGTGCGGCCACATGATTTCACCTCCACACGGTTTAGATAATCAACCTCGGTCTTTAATTCTTCGAGCAGTCCTTGCAAGCGCAGGCTCAGTTCGATGGTCTGTTTGTTCTTCAACTGTGCTTTGGCGTGTTCCACTGCTTCTCGAAATCGCTCGCGGTCAAAAGGCTTCAAGATGTAGTCGAGCGCATGAACCTCGAAAGCTCTGAGGGCAAACTCATCGAAAGCTGTGACGAAGATAATCGCCGGTAAATAATGCTCTGATGCTATTTCCCGTATCACGTCAAAGCCGCTCATGCGAGGCATCTGCACATTGAGGAAGACGAGGTCAGGAGCATGCTCGCGTATCAAGGTCACGGCCTCACGCCCGTCTTCTCCCTCGCCCACGACATCCACGTCCGGGATGTCGCTTAACAGATTTCCGATTCGACGGCGCGCCGCCGCTTCGTCGTCAATAATCAATGCGCGGATTCTGCTCATCTCTTGACCCCAATCTTTACCAGAGTCGTTCCTGCTTCATCTATCAGATGCGACATTTCATCCGGCGCGCGTGGCGCGAAGTTGAAATCACTTTCGCGCCGCCACAACATAATTATCCAGTACTACTTATTAACGAACCAAACAGTTGAAAGCTTACGCTAAAAGTTTCGTCCCTCTCGCCGCGCTATTCATCACAATTTTTCAATGCCTCGTCCCAATGACAGCACAACTCTTTTACAACTGGCTTATCATGGGCCGGAAAAGCATTCGCGCAAGGCACGACTTTGACAATTCTCTCCCTCCACCGCCCGGTCGGAGAACATGCACAACACGGCTGTTGGCTCAAACGCGGTTAGGTGATTATGAGTCATCCATCAAAGGCCCAATCGAGGTGGATAACTGCATTAGTTATCTTCCTCATCTTCATGCTCAAGCTGCTCATCCTCTTGCCGCAGGTATGGTTTTACAACAAACGCTCCTCCGCGCCTCTTCCCTATTCTCTGTTGCTCGCCAAGTTGATTATCGGCACTTATTCGTGGGCCGTGCTCATGCCTCTTATCTTACCTGTCAGTCGGCGTTGGCAGGTCGAGCGCGAGAATCTTCTGCGATGTCTGCTGGTTCACTTCTGCTTCGGCTTAGCCTTCGCTGCGGCGCAGACGTTTGTGTATCACTGCGGGTTGGCCTTAATCATGCCGCAAGCGCATGCAGCCTTCAGGGAAGTTCCGCGCCTCGACGGCCCCTGGAGTTTCGTGTTCAACGGCATTCTTGCCTACGTGAGCATCTTGGCCGTTCACCAGGCTATTCTTCACTTCCAAAAGTATCAGGAGCGCGAGTTAAGATTGCATCAAGCGCAACTGCAAATTCTTAAGATGCAACTCCACCCGCATTTCCTCTTCAACACGCTCAACACGCTCGTTCAGTTGATTCACGAAAATCGAGCCGGCAGCGGAAAAGATGGTTATCAATTTGAGCGACATGCTCCGCGTCAGCCTCTACAACATGAGCGAACAGGAGGTGACGCTCAAGCAGGAGCTTGAGTTCATAAATAAGTACCTGGAGATTATGAAGGCGCGATTCGAGGATAGGTTGGAAGTCCGAATGAATATCGAACCGCAGACGCTCAGGGCTTACGTCCCGGCCATGATCCTTCAGCCGCTAGTCGAAAACTCGATCCGTCACGGTATCATGCCGCGGGATGAGGGCGGACACCTTGAAATCAAGGCCATGTGCATCGACGGGATGTTGCACATCTTAGTTATTGATGACGGGAACGGAATCCAGGCAACCGACAAAGGCGTCGTGAGCCAAAGCCGCATCGGGTTAGGCAACACCCGCGCGAGGCTTCATTATCTCTACGGCTCGCAACACCGCTTCGAGTTAGACAACTTGCCGGGAAGCGGAGTCACCGTGCGCCTGAGCATTCCCTTCCACGAGCGACTAACAGAAACGTTTGTGATAGACCCTTGAATTTTCTCTTCACACGGGCTGGCGTTCTGTTGGGCTCCCGTTCTCCGCCTGCAATGAAAAAGGGATTTAATTGACCTGTATATCTATTTGGCATAGGATAAATCATGTTGCAGAAATCCAGCTGACGAAGCCTTTCTTTCCGCCAGACTTCCAGTTCGTCACCCAAAAGTACCTACCTCTGAATGTCTGGTAGAAAACTGTCCGGCATTTTTGGGATTCTGATTCTACGCATTGCTTGCCTTTCCCTACTCTTAAAATATTAGTCAATCTAGCGTCTGCTCAGATTAAAAATCAAAACGAATCTCCACACGAATCATGCGCGGTCTGAGGGTGCGAGTCGTCAATAAAAACGAGTCGAGAAATTCCTGACGTTCGGCGGGCGTTGACGATCTGAAATATTATGGTCGGAAAGCTCATCCCACGCACGAAGGCTGAAACTTGTTGACAATTTGATAGATAAAAGTCAAAATAATTTTGTTCAAGATGGTTGTGAATTGAACAATCTTGGATAACACCCTGCATCTCGCAGACTGCAAACCCTAATATAAACACCACTTCTTGCGTAGCTCATCGGCAAGCTCCTGTCTTCACTGGCGACGCGTATGCACAACTCACTTCCCTCGCTCGATAAAAGACGGGGCTTCGTAAGGAAAAAGATTCATGTTTAGAACCTTGTCTGCTTTCTCTCGTGGTTTCTCTTTGTTACTGCTGACAGCAATGTTGTTGGTCGCCAGCAGTGCCTTTGCACAAAGCGCAGGCTTTACTTATCAGGGACGCCTGATGGATCAGGGCGCACCTGCTAACGGCCAATACGACTTGAGCTTCAAGCTTGTGGACGCAAGCGGTTCGCCGCAAGGCTTGCCCAACACCGTCACGGTCTCGGATGTGACGGTCACGAACGGCGTCTTCATAGTGCAATTAGATTTTGGGTTAAACGCCTTTCCCGGCGCAGACCGCTATCTGGAGATTAGCCTGCGCCGCGGCGGCGAGGCTGACTTCACAACCCTTTCGCCGCGCCAGCCGATTACTGCAACGCCCTATGCGACACAGAGCGCATCTGCGACGACTGCGACGACCGCGACGAGCTTTAGCGGGAGCCTGAGCGGAGATGTGACTGGCACTCAAAACGCGACAGTAATTTCCTCTGTCGGCGGAGTGAGCGCGAGCAATATTAGTGATGGCGTGACAGCGGCCAATAATGCGACGGAGAGCAGCACGTCGAACACTATCGTCAAGCGCGATGCTTCGGGCAACTTTTCGGCAGGCACGATTACGGCTACACTTAATGGCAACGCGGCCACTGCGACGACTGCCACAAACGCTATGACGACCGCGAACTTTTCCGGCACTTTGTCCGGCGATGTAACCGGGACACAAGCGGCGACAGTCGTCTCCAATGTTGGCGGCCAGAGCGCAGCCAACGTGGCTACGGCTACTGCGCTGGCAAACGGAGCGAGCGAGACGAATACTCCCAACGCACTTGTGCGCCGTGATGCCTCCGGCAATTTTTCTGCGAACACAATCACTGCCAGCCTGAACGGCAACGCCACCACGGCCACCACAGCCACGAACGCGAACACGGCCACGACCGCCTCCGGCGTCAGTTCGATGGCAGGCGACAGCGTCATCACGGCCATCAATGCGAGCAGTTCGACCATCAATGCCGCGCGCGTCAGTGGAGGTCTTGAACTCGCGCCGTCCGCGCAGCAGACGGCGAACAGCACGAACCACCTCATCAACCTCAAGCTCGTCAGCACAGACCCGGTCAATCACAGGTTGGGCACGCCGGGCGTTAACGCACTCATCTCGCTCAGTGCCAGCGGGACGTACCCCGACAACAGCACCCATGACAAGGAGCGATTCCGCGTAGACAACGACGGCTCGATTCTGTCCGTCGCCGATTACACTGGCGGCGTCAACACTACCGCTCCGATAGAGGGTGCTGGCACGCGCTTCATGTGGTACGGGACAAAGGGGTCAATCCGCGCTGGCAGCGTCAACGGCACGCAGTGGGATGATGCCAACATCGGTCTCTACTCTACGGCCTTCGGCGAAAATGTGCGCGCGCTCGGTGACAACTCGATCGTGGTGGGTAAGAACTCGGTCGCGGCCAACACAGGCACGGTGGCTCTCGGCGAGGGACACACGGCGACTGGCGCAAACTCTGTCGCACTCGGTTACGGCGCGTCCACCTCGACCATCAACGGGTCGCCGCGCACCGGCACGTTCGTCTTCTCCGACCGCTCCGTCCCACTCACTTACACGTTCAACAGCACGAGCCCCGACATAGAGTCGCAGTTTCACCCGACGGTCACGAACTCCTTCAACGTGCGCGCCGTCAACGGCTCTTTCTTCTACACGAACACAGCACTCTCAACCGGCTTCATCTTCAACAGCACGACCGCGACGATGACGCTCACCAACAGCAAGCTCTCGATGGCGAGCGACGGCTCGACGACGCTCACGTCGAACTCCGGCGGGTCGGCTGGCGTTTCGCTCCCGGCGGGTGGCGGCTCGTGGAACAACCTCTCCGACCGCAACATGAAAACCAACTTCACTCCGGTCAACACGCGCGAAATCCTGCGCGGTGTCCTTAAACTTCCCATCTCGACCTGGAACTACAAGACGCAAAACTCTTCCGTCCGCCACATTGGCCCAATGGCGCAGGACTTCTTCGCCACCTTCAAAGTCGGCGAAGGCGACAAGACCATCGCAACCATTGACCCGGACGGCGTCGCTCTGGCTGCCATACAAGGCTTGAACGAAGAACTCAAAGATCGCGATGTGAAAATAGAATCGCTGCAAGAGCAACTCAAGCAGCAACAGAATCAGATTGAGAGCTTAAAGAAACTCGTTTGTCTGAGTCATCCGAACGCCGAGTTGTGCAGCAAATGAAGGAGCTATCGAGCATGAAACGATTTATCGAAAATCTCTCTTTGCTGATGCTCTCTTTATCCATATTGCTTTCAGCCTGTGTGGCGACTGTCCGTGCGCAGAGCAGCGGCTATGATCTTTCTTTGAGCGTCATCAGCGGCGGCGGCGGCGCGAGCGCACAAGGTCAATACACACTTCAGGGAACTGTCGGTCAACCTCTCGCAGGCGCAAACAGCAGTCAAAGCCTTTACAGCATCGCTTCCGGTTTCTGGAAGGCCGCACAGATTGACCAACCCGTGATGGGAGACTTTGACGGTGACGGCAAGACAGACTTCGCAATCTTCCGCGCCTTTGCAGACGGCACACAGATGGGTAAGTGGTATGTCCTTCACAGCCGACAGCCGCAATCCTTCGTCGAGCAGTATTTCGGTAATGCGACAGACCTGATTGTGCCGGGCGACTACGACGGCAATGGCACAACGGACATCGCTGTCTTCCGCGCAAACGACAACGGCTTGGGCCAGAGCGCGTGGTACATCTCACGCGGTTCGGCGCAAAACTTCACACGCTCCGAGTGGGGCATAAACGGCGACGTTCCCGTTCCAGGAGATTATGACCGGGACGGTAAAACAGACCTCGCAGTCTTCCGCCGCAATGACCCTCTTGCCGGACAGGCAACGTGGTACATACGGCATAGCTCAGACAACGCGGTCGTCGTTCGGCAGTGGGGTCAGAGCGATGACAGACCAGTTCCAGGTGATTATGACGGAGATGACAAGACTGATATCGCAGTCTATCGCAACGGCGAATGGCTCGTCCTGAGAAGCACGACCGGCACGATGCTTTCCGCCAGGTGGGGCAACAGCACAGACAGGCCCGTCGCAAGAGACTACGACGGAGACAACAGAACAGACTTCGCCGTTTGGCGGCCATCAACCACAGTCTGGTTTGTGCTCAGAAGCTCAGACGGCGCGATGCGCACACAACAGTGGGGGCTCAGCACGGACGTGCCTGCGCCGGGAGATTTCGACGGTGATGGCAAGACTGACATCGCTGTCTATCGTGATGGCGACTGGTACATCCTGCGGAGTTGGAGCAATCAACTACACGGACTACACTGGGGACAAGCAGGCGATCAACCCGGACCGGCTGCCACTATCCCATAAGGTCGTGCTCAATAGACATGCTCCCGCGCAAGAGGGTTTACGAGTAATTTAAAATTTGACTACAGGTGCTCTTCCCCCCCAAATCGAGGACACCAGGCTCAGTTCTATTGAAAGGAACTCACGTGAAAGCCATACGGCTCATTCTCACAATTATCTTTGTTGTCTCTAGCACGAGCTTTACGCGCGCAGCATCTGTGCTCGATTTCGACGGTGATGGTCGCACGGATCTGGCCGTCGTGCGCACGGAAGGCAACGCCCTCGTCTGGTACATCATGCAGAGCACACTCGGCTTTCGCGCCTACCAGTGGGGCATTCCCGTAGACAAGTCTGTTCCGGCGGACTATGACGGCGATGGCAAGTGGGATGTGGCCGTCTGGAGGCCCGGCACGCCATCATATTTCTATATCCTGAGAAGCCAGACCAATAGCCTGCAAGCCGTCGCTTGGGGCTCACCTGACGATGACCCATATCAAACTCAAGACTTTGATGGAGACGGTCTTGCTGATCCGACTGTTGTCAGGCGCACGCCGGATAATCTTCTCGTCTGGTACACGCTGGGCTCTTCAATGGGCTTTAGAGCCCTTCAGTTCGGCGCAGATGACGACTTGAAGTTGCGCGGCGACTATGATGGGGACGGCAAAGCTGACATTGCTGTCTATACGCAGCGCACGGCACAAACCAGCTTTGTAATTCTGCAAAGCTCAAATAACAACGTGCGTTATGAAGCCTGTGGCAACTTCAACACAGACGTGGTATTGCCCGCAGATTTTGATGCCGATGGAAAAACCGATCTTGTTGTCTGGCGCGGGCGAACTTTTGGCCCCGACGCTGGCTTTTGGATTTGGAAAAGAAGCTCGGACGGTGGAATTCAAGCCTTCACTTTCGGCTCAGATATCAATCCTAATTATCCTGCGCCCGGCAGCTATAACGGCCTGGGCGTGACAAACATCGCACTCTGGCAACGCAATACAGCATCGTTTCAAATCTCACAGGGCGGACAAAATTTTATAATGAGGCGGTGGGGCCTTCCAACAGACACAGTTCTGGCTTTTAATCTTCAGGCGCGGTTTCCTGGTTTCCCTTAATTGCCTATATCTGGCAACACCTGCCAATAGCTTTGGTCTTGAAGTCCTTTGACGGAATTGCTAATAGCGAAGACTGTCAACTATCGTGTTTCAAATTATCGCGTTGGCGAGCACCTTTCTCCTCAAAAATCAAAGCGAATCCCGACGCGAATCTGTCGCTGCCTCAAGGTGCGCGTGGTCAGCAGGAATGAATCCAGAAAAGCTTGCCTCTCAGCAGGCATGGACGAGGGGCTCAAAGCCTTAAAGTCTATGAACTCCGTGCCGAAACTCCAGACAGTCTTGTTGAGTATGTTGTCAATCTCTACAACCGGACGCACGCGCATGCGTTCGCCTATGCGGAACTCGCGTGTGATGTTGAGGTCAAAGAAAAATGTTCCCGGCCCTGTGCCAGCGTTGCGCGGCAAGTTGCCTGTGCGTCCGATGGTCGGCAAAGAGAAATAATTGAGCAACGCGGCATCAACAGGCTCGCCGGGGCGGCGTGCGAGCAGGCGTTTGATGTCGCCTGTAAAAATCGGGCGGTCATTACTCACATCATCCAGATTGCGGTCTGCGCCGCCGATGGAAATATTGAAGGGCGCACCGGAGGCCAGGCGCAGGATTGTCGAAAAGCGCAAGTGGCCCAAGAAGCGCGGCGTGTCAAACGTACCGGAGAAGACAAAGCGATGGCGGCGGTCAAGCAGGCTGCGTGCGCGTTCGGCGCGAAAGTCTCTGTTAGTGAGCGCATCGGAGGTGTTGACGATGCCGTCGTCAATCAAACGAGAGAGCGTGTATGCGGCGCGAAAAGAGAAAGCAAATCCACTCTCGCTTTTGATGAAGCGGCGACGCAGTTCCAGCGTCAGGCCGTGATAAAAACTGTTGCCGATGCTGGCAAGCTGCTCTATCTGGCCGCGCGCAGGGTCTGGCCGCAAATTTCTTAAAGCTGCGAGCGCGACATCAACCGAAGTCGTAGAAGTGAAGCTATTTAAATTTATCAAAGTGATTGGAACGCCGAATTCGACTATGCAGCCAACCACATCAGGATTGCTCGGAGTGAACGGCGAAGGACAACGCGCAGGGTTCATGGGATTAAAAGGCGTGCGCGTGAAGCGCACCAATTCGCCTGCGCTTGCGACATCATAAAGCGGACGGATTCCGCCCGGCCCGCTGCGGAAATTTGCAAAGTCGCGCGCGAGCAGGTATTCGGTCAAATCTCTATACCCACTTGGCAACACAGGCGCGTTGGCATTGAACTCTCGCCACAAGTGCAGGCCGCGATTCCAGGTATAGTTGGCTTCAAAAACAAAAGAGCCGCCCAACTCGCGTTCAAAGCCAATGTTTGCCTGATAGCTTTCAGGGATGCGCAAGTGTGGGTCGAGGCGGCGCAGGAATCCTGACTCGCGCACAGCAAACTGCTGAACCAGTGCTGAGTCTGCCGTCAAGGTCTGCGGGAAATTGAGATTGGCGGCAATGAAGGCGCGTCGTTCTGTAGCAGTTAAGAGCCTGCCTGTGACCGGATTGCGCAAGGCATTCGTATCAAAGAAAAGCTGTTGACCGCCGAGCGTAAAATCGTCAATCGTGCGCAGCAGAGCGCGATTGTAGAAAAGCCCCGCGCCCGCGCGAATAACAGTCTTGCCGTTGCCAAAAGGGTCATAAGCGACCGCCACGCGCGGCGCGAAATTATTTCTATCGCGCAGGATAGTTTCATTCTCATAACGCAGTCCGAAGCTCAGCATTACGTTGCCTCTCAAACGCCATTCGTCCTGTATGAAAAAGCTCGTATAAAAATTTCGCTGTGTGGATGCGGTCTGAAAGTTTTGTCTAAACCTGCCCGGCACGCCCGCCAGAAAATCCCCCGCGCTCTCGAAGTTAAAAGTGCCGGAAGCATCCGTCAGATTGATGAAGGTCGAACGGATGCGTTGCATGTCCATGCCGAAACGCAAAGTGTGCGCGCCGCGCAGGATTGAGAGCGTGTCCTGTATCTGCCAGCGCGTCTCGCGGCGGTCGCTGCCGCCCGCAGTGGAAGAGCCTGCGACGAGTGTGCCTGTTCGTTGATGCGGGTCGCTGGCGGGCAAAGGGTCATTGAGCGCAATTAAAACGACAGGACTTGTGCCGCCGCTTGCCGTGAGTGCGGGCTTGAGTGTGGAGAATTGCACGCGCGCTTGATTGATAAGCGTTGACGAGAAGACATAATTGTCCGTGTAAGAGATAGCATCGGAGTTGCGCGTCTTACCCTGCAAGGCTTCGGCTAAGCGATTGCCGCCGCCGAATTGACGGAGATTATTGAGCCTTCCTAATTGATAAAGCGCAGTGCCGTTGTGCGCTTCGCTGAATTGATTATCTATGCGCGCGGTGAAGATATGATTTTTGACAGGCGTGCTGACAGTGGCAATGTAGGGAGCGACCAACGCGCTCAAGCTTGGCGCGCTCACAATCTCAAGACGCTGCGCGGCAAGCGTTGTCGGATGTGGCAAAGGAAAGCGTGTGCTTTGCTCGACCGGGACGAGCGTATCAATCAATGCCGTATCGAAGACAGTATTAAATTCGTATGAGATAAAAAAGAAGCTGTGGCCGCGTCTGTTAATTTTGAGCGGAGGAATAATAATTGGCCCACTCAAAGTGAAACCCGGATTAAGCTCTGTGAGCGGCAGGCGTGCGAGGCCGCGCGAGTTGTTCTTGTGAGTATTGCTGTTGAGACTTTCGTCTCGAAAAAAGAAGAAGGTTCTGCCGCGAAACTGATTTGCCCCGCCACGCGTGCGTATGTTGATGCGCCCGCCTGACGCGCGCCCGTACTCAGCCGAAAATTGATTCGTGATGACCTGCACTTCTGCGACAGCCTCCAGAGAAGGCTGAAATCTTTCGCGCGCCGCGCGGTCGTCGTTGTTATCCAAACCATCTATCGTCAAGTTGTTTGAATAGGCTGGCCCACCGGAAAGAGCGAAGGTTCCTGCTTCTTCTGGAGTCTGTGCAGGATTGGTGTCGCGGTCTTCGGCTAGTTCGCGCGTCGAGAGCGGTTCCTCTGTGACGCCCGGAAGCGTGAAGATTAAATCGAGCGGAGAGCGCGTCAGGTTTGGCAAAGCTTCTATCTCTTCGCCTGTGATTGTGCCGCCGACAATCGTGCGCGCAGTGTCTATTAATTGCGCCTGCGCTTCTGCCAACACTGTCTGCTCTGCCGCAACATCCGCCGGGCGCAAAGTGAAATCAAGTTGGACTTGCTGCCCCGCGAGAGTCTGCAAATCCCTCTTCTCTTCTGTTGCGAATCCGGCGCAGGAAGCGCGCACAAAGTAGCTGCCGGGTTGTAGCTCTATCAAGCGATAGCGACCAACAGCATCAGTCTCGGTCGTGCGTTCAAGACCTTTGCTCAAGAGCACAGCCGTCACAGTCGCTCCCGGAATGAGCGCGCCGTTCTGGTCCACAACGCGCCCGCTTATCGCCGCTTCATCCAAATCCTGTGTCTGGGCGATTGAAGAGAAAATTAAGAGAAGAACGAAGCAAGAGAGCGTGCGCGCAAGGACGCGGAAACAGAGGCTGTGCATAGCCTTTCTCCTTGCGAGGGACTGTTGGGGTGTGGATGGTGTTTGATGTGAGCGAGGTTTTTTGGGGATGAGCGGGCATCCGTGCGAGGGTTCTCTAATGCAGCGCGAACTTTATCACTGAGGCGCGTGTGGAGACAAGAGAAAATTTCCCGCAAAGGCGCAAAGGCGCAAAGAAGACGCAAAGAGTTGAAGAGCATTTTATCTTGCGTGCTTTCTTTGCGTCATCAGCACCTTTGCGCGAGATTCTTTCGTTGCCTTTGTTAACCTGAGATTTTAGCTCTGGCCTCCGGCGCGACGGCGTTGCAAGGTGGCTGCGCGAGTGGTGGTGACGAGCGCGCCTGCTTCGGGCGGCGGGGTTTCCGTAAAATGTGAAAACTCTTCTGCGTGCGCGCGCAGGTATTCAAAGAAACGCTCAAACTCTCTCTGCATCGCATCCATCTTCTCGCGCATGTTGAGAATGATTTCCACGCCCGCTAAGTTTACGCCGAGGTCGCGCGTCAAAGAGAGAATCACTTCCAATCTTTCGAGGTCAGGCTCTGTGTAGAGCCGCGTGTTGCCTTCCGAGCGCGATGGTTTGAGCAATCCTTCGCGCTCATACAAACGCAAAGTCTGCGGGTGTATGTCGTACTGCGTCGCCACCGCGCTGATTGTGTATGTGCGAACCTTTCGCTTCATAAAGCAGTTTTCAGTTTTTAGTTTTCAGTTTTTAGCTTCAGTCACGAACTGAAAACTAAAAACTGTAAACTGTAAACTATTCCAATCCCATCACCACGCGCGGGTTTTCGGGATTCATTTGCGCGAAGCTGCGCAGAAGTTCTTTCGTCTCTTCCGAGATAACATTGGGCAGCATAATCTTCACTTCGACAAACTGGTCGCCGCGCAAGCTTGGGTTTCTGAGTGAAGGCGCGCCGCGCTCTCGCAGGCGAAATTTCTGGCCCGATTGCGTGCCGGGCGGAATCCTTAACTGCGCTTTGCCTTCAACAGTCGGGACTTCTATCTTCGCTCCGAGCGCAGCCTCCGGCACAGTCACAGGCACAGTCACATAAATGTTATCGCCCTTGCGCGTGAAATACTTGTGCTGACCGACGTTTGTGATGATAAACAAATCGCCCGGCGGCGCGCCAAGTCTCCCGCCCTCGCCTTTGCCAGCGATACGCACGCGCGAGCCTGTATCAACTCCGGCAGGAATGCGCAGCTTGACTGTCTCCGTCTTTGGCATCACGCCCGCGCCTTTGCAAAGCGAACAAGGCGTGCGCCTGCGGCCCGTCCCGCCGCAATCAGGACACTCCTGCGAGAATCTCAAACGACCACCCGCGCGTTGCACCTGTCCAGTGCCTTTGCAGGTCTGACAGACAACCACTGGCCCACCCGTGTCGCCAGCCCCGTTGCAGCGCGAGCACTGCTCGGAGCGATTGACGGTGATGTTGGTTGTCATGCCCGTGATGGCCTCTTCAAAAGAGAGGGCCAAAGGCATCTCTATATCCGCGCCGCGTTTGGGCTGTGCGCGCGGAGGCTCAGGCTCTGCCTTGCTGCCGCCACCGAAAAGGTCTGCGAAGATGTCGCGAAAGCTGCTGCCTCCGCCACTGCTGCTTCCCGCGCCGGATGCGCTGCCCCAATCAAAGCCTTCAAAGTCAAAGCCGGCAGGGCCGCGACCTGCGCCACCTCCGCCCGTCGCGCCACGCGCAGCGGCATCCGCAAGGTTGTCAGAGTATTGCCCGAAGCGATCATAGACCGAACGTTTCTTGGCATCGGAGAGCACATCATGCGCCTCCGTGATTTTCTTGAAACGCTCTTCGGCAGACTTATCGCCCGGATTCACATCCGGGTGAAACTTGCGCGCCAGCTTTCGATAAGCCTTCTTGATTTCTTCCGGCTTGGCATCGCGCTTGACGCCGAGCACTTGATAATAATCTTCTTTTGCCATTGAAAGACAGTTTGCAGCAGGCAGTGGGCAGTGGGCAGTAAAGTTAATTCGCTCTTAACTGCCCACTGCCCACTGCAAACTGCCTGACTTTTTCTTACTTGTTCTCGTCTACGTCAACGTATTCGGCGTCAATCACATTGTCGTCGCCGCCCGCGCCCTGCGTGGAAGACGATGCGCCAGCCGCAGAAGCCTGCTCGCCCGTAGCATCGCCGCCGCTTGCGCCCGTCTGCTGGTAGAGAGCTTCAGCGAGTTTGTGCGAAGCCGTCTGCAAACGCTCGAAGGCTGCGTTCATCGCCGCAGTATCGCCTTCGGCAGTCGCCTTCTTCGCTTCCGCAATGGCTGCCTCGACTTCCGTTGCGCCCGCGCTGTCCATCTTGTCGCGGTTCTCGTTGAAAGTCTTCTCGACCTGATAGGTCAGACCGTCAAGACGATTGCGCGCCTCTATCTCTTCCTTCTTCTTTGCATCGTCCGCAGAGTGCGACTCGGCATCACGCATCATACGGTCAATCTCATCTTTCGAGAGACCGCTCGATGCCGTGATGGTAATCTTCTGCTCACGTCCCGTACCCATGTCTTTGGCAGAGACGTTGACGATGCCGTTGGCGTCTATGTCAAAGGTGACCTCAATCTGCGGCATCCCGCGCGGCGCTGGCGGAATCCCTACCAGATGAAACTTGCCGAGCGTGCGATTGTCCGCAGCCATCTGCCGCTCGCCCTGCAAGACATGCACTTCGACGGAAGTCTGATTGTCAGAAGCCGTCGAGAAGACTTCCGATTTTCGGGTCGGAATCGTCGTGTTGCGTTCGATGAGTTTCGTAAAGACGCCGCCCAAAGTTTCGATGCCGAGTGAAAGCGGAGTCACATCAAGGAGCAGGATGTCTGTCTTCTCGCCAGAGAGGACGCCAGCCTGCACGGCTGCGCCGACAGCAACCACTTCATCCGGGTTCACAGACTTGTTCGGCTCTTTCCCGAACAGGTCTTTGACCATCTCCTGCACTTTCGGAATACGCGTCGAGCCTCCGACAAGCACAACTTCATCAACTTTACTTGAATCCACGCCGGCATCCTTGATGGCCTGCTCGACTGGCGACTTCAAGCGTTGCAGAATCTGCTCAATCAACTGCTCAAACTTTGCGCGCGTCAGTTTCATGACCAAGTGCTTTGGCCCAGACTGATCCGCAGTGATGAAGGGCAGGTTAATCTCCGTCTCCATCGCCGTCGAAAGCTCTATCTTGGCTTTTTCGGCAGACTCTTTGAGACGCTGCAAAGCCATCTTGTCGTTCGAGAGGTCAATGCCCTGATCTTTCTTGAACTCTTCGATAATCCATTCCATCAAACGCTCATCTATGTCGTCGCCGCCAAGATGCGTGTCGCCGTTTGTGGATTTAACTTCGACGACGCCTTCGCCGACTTCGAGGATAGAGATGTCGAATGTGCCGCCGCCAAAGTCAAAGACAGCGATGGTCTCATCCTTCTTCTTATCCAAGCCGTAAGCCAATGCAGCAGCCGTCGGCTCGTTGACGATACGCATCACTTCGAGCCCTGCGATGCGCCCTGCATCTTTGGTCGCCTGACGTTGCGCGTCGTTAAAGTAGGCAGGGACTGTGATGACAGCCTTGTCAACCTTCTGGCCCAAATAGTCCTCTGCGGACTGCTTCATCTTTTGCAGAATCATCGCCGAAATTTCCGGCGGGCTGTATTGCTTGCCGCCTGCCAGCACGCGCACGTCGCCCCCTGCGGCCTCCACCTTGTATGGAACCTGTTTGAGTTCTTCCGTCACCTCGTCGTAACGACGACCCATAAAACGCTTGATGGAATAGATAGTGTTTTCCGGGTTGGTGACGGCCTGACGCTTGGCGACCTGCCCGACAAGGCGGTTGCCGTCTTTCGTAAAGGCCACGACAGAGGGCGTCGTGCGCCCGCCTTCCGAGTTGGTGATGACAGTCGGCTCTCCGCCCTCCATCACTGCGACAACGGAATTGGTCGTCCCCAAATCAATGCCTATAATCTTACTCATTGCTTTTTATTCTCCAAAAATATGCTTTTACAGACGCGCCCACCTAAGACTCCCTAAAAGGAGTTGATAGCCTGCTCTGCTCCTGACTTGAACACAGCCATAATATAATATCTGAGTCCCTCATTGTCAAGTTTAACTTAAGACCTTCCGCTAAACTCTCATGCGCACTCCAAGCTTATTTATGTCAAAGACTTAAAAGATGGATCAAGTCTGGAAAAGCTTGATGCTTTCTGACGATTTTCTTAATCAATGCCTGTAAATTCAAGCTTTCTCAGTGATTGTCACGAAACTCTATGTGAGGATTGATGTCAATTAATTTGCTTCCTCTCCTGGATTTTTTCACAACTTTGTCGAGAGCGACCAGAGACGAAGCGTGCCGTCCATGCTTCCGGCGATGATGCTTTTCCCGTCTGCCGAAAAAGTGATGGAGTTGATGCCGTGACATTCTCCGACAGTCCGCGATTTGGCCGTCTGCACATTCCAGATGCGAATCCTTCCGTCCAGAGAACAGGCTGTGAGATGTTCGCCGTTCCGCGAGAAGGCGATGCAGTTGATGCGTGAGCAATTCTTTCCGAGGACGCGCATCTTTCCTGTCTGCGCATCCCACAAACGGACTGTCTCGTCCCAGCTACCGGAAGCGACATGTTTCCCGTCGGGTGAGAAAGCGACAGAGGTGATGCGGCGGTCGCAGTGGCCGAGAATGCGCGGTTGCTCTTCGTCCAGATGTTGAAGGCGAAGGGCTGCGCGGTTTAAATTGCTCTCGCCGGTGACAACGCTTTTGGCGACGGGCGAAAAGGAGATTGAAGAGAGGCCGCTCGCTTCGCTCTTGAAAACGCGCGTGTGACCCGTGCGCAAGTTCCAGACGCGGAGACTGTTTTCCGTTTCGGAACTGGCAACCGCCAGACTGTGACCGCCCGGCGAGTAAGCGAGTTTTGCTGCGCGGCCACTCGGTGCTCCAAGCTCTATCATCTCTCCTGTTTGAAGCTCGCGGATGCTGATGAGTTGGCTCGAAGCTTGTGCGTTCTCTTCGCTCGCTACGGCGACGCATGCGCCGTCAGGCGAGAAAGCGACAGAGGTGATGGCTCCGGCAAACTTGTAAACTATTTCCAACCGCCCTGTGTCAAAATGCCAGAGGCGGAGCGTCGCATCATCGCTTCCGCAGACAATGCTCTCGCCATCAGGAGCGCAGGCGACAGAGCGCACGGCCTTCTCGCATCTGCCAATAATCTCGCCTTCAAATTTTGTCGGCGCACTTGAGAAGGAGATGTGAGCTTCCTTTACTTTCGACGGCAAGCTTGCTTCATCAAGTTCGTAGCTGTGAGAAGAAAGTTTTTTCGCTTCATCGGAAGGCAATTCGGAGAGCGCGTGTGACCAGGCTTCGACGGCCCACTTGGAAGCCTCTTCGGTCAGGGCCAGATTGTTCTGCAAACGTTTAATCAGCAAGGCGTGCAGCATCTCTTGCGGCATGCTGTCGGCGGAGGTCAGGAGGTCTGCGGCAATGTGCTCGCGTACGGCGCAGACGAGGATGAAAATTTCTTTCTTGTGCTGGCCGCAATAATCTTTGAGCAGGCTTTCGCAGAGTCGCGGGTCTGTGAGCGGCTGTGTGCCGTGCTTTTGGACAATCTCGCGTAACTTGTGTCTGACCAGCTCATTCATCAACGCACATCAGAATGTGATTTCACCTTCAGCCCGCCCGAAGTTGATTCTGGTTCCAACGGCCAGTGTCACACTGCGCCCCGGCAAGACATCTTTCACCTCGCCTCTGGTATTCGTGGCAGACCAATTTTGATGGGAAAGATTTTTGAGTCCCCAGATGTTCGGCTCTGTCGGATGGCGCGTGACGGTCGCCAGAGGCTGCGTGAAGTCGTACTTGCGTTCGTCGTCCACGTGATGCGGGAAAAGCTGTGCATTGTGGTTGAGCATGACTTCGCTACGCGCGATGCGCAGGCGCGGCGGCGTGTGCAGCGCACGCTTGCAAGACCAGCAGCCTTGCGCGCTCGCGTTGGTCTGGCGCGCGTCCGCGTCATAAAAGTTTTCCGCCTTGCAATGGCCGCAGTAGATAATCGAATCGCGCAGGCGCACCATACTTGCGCGCCAGTTGCTTTCGCGCACGCGCCCGTGCAAAGGGTCGCGCAATCCTTCCGTAAAGGCTCTGGTAAAAATCTCGCGCAGGAATTTCGGATAGATGGCCCAGAACACAAGCGCGTTTTTTTGATAAGCAGGGTCGGGCGCGTTGGTCGCATCAACCGGATCGAAAATGAAGAGCGGCTCTGTGCCGTAGAGCTTTTTCATCGCGGGCAAGTCGAGGCACTTAATCTCTAACTCCTTCTTTCCTTCCAACGGATGATGCATCATGAACATGTAGAAAAGTAGAACGGACAACGAGAACAAATCCGTCTGCGAACTCGGCACAGCATCGCCGCGCACAATTTCGGGAGCCATAAAGCGCGGCGTGCCATAGACACCGCCTTTGGCATGGCTGTCAACCGTGACGTTGTCGTTATCGCAGATTAAGACTTCGCCGGTGTCTGGATCAAAAAAAGCATTCCCGAAAGAGATGTCGCGATAGCAAAGCCCGCGCGCGTGAAGTTGCAGGAAGCTGTGAGAAAGCTCAAGGCCGACGGTCGCCAGCGCGCGAAAGCTTGGCTCGATGCGCCGCTTCATCATATCCACAATGCTTTTGTATCTGGCTTCGCGCAGAGGCATGAGATAGCCGTAATCTGCGATGCCCTGCGCGGAGGCGAGTTCCACGGGCCAGAGAAATTTTGCACTCGGCGCGCCCATCTCGCAGAGCGTCTCCAGCCGCGTGCGTTGCTCGGTCGTAGCAGAAGCCGCGTAATACCATTTGAGAGCAACAGGCTTGCCACCGACGCGCGCCGCATAGACTTCTCCCTGTCCGCCGCCGCCGAGAAATTTTAAGACCTCGCAGCTCAGCCCCGTTGACTCCGTGCGAATCTTCTGTCCGAGTTCAAGCAGCTGGCTCATACGTTACATCTCATGCTACACACGCGCGTTCCTATCTTCGCCTTTGATTGAATCTACGACGTTGCTTGCTCCGCCGCTTCGAGATTGACGGACGAGACTTCCGGGCGGCTGTTGGTTGAATAACATCCTCCGAGCAGATGAGTCCCAGAGTCGCATCATCGCCGCTGCCAGCATTTGTTGATTCAGTGAGCCATGATGCCAGATGTTCATTGACCATCTCCAATCCGTCGTCTCGTATCATATCTAAAATATCTGTGCCGACTTTGAAAAAGCCTTGCTCGTCATGAAACGAGTTTGAGTAGCCGTCCGTGCAAAGAAGAATGATCGACGGCGGCGCGTTCGAGACAACTTGAAAACAGACTCTGAAATCTCTCCATGCATCCGGCGCACAGAGCGAGGTGGTTTCGTTGGCGAAGAGTCGCTCGTCTTTTGAAAGAGGTCTCGTCACTTCTCCATCTTTGGAGACAGTCAATATTTCGCCGTCGCCTAGTTGCAGGTAAAGTATAAAACCTTCGGCCACAGCCGCAGCCAGAATGGTCGTCCCGTAGGCCACAGAGCTATTCGATGAAGCGGTTGGCGCGGATGCGCCTTGAATATTATGCGCGAGTTTGAGTTCATCTGCGTTGAGCGGTTGCGCCGCGAGATGCGCCGAGACTGCTTCGAGCCATCTGCGCGCCAGTGCCGCAGGCAACCACTCCTCTGCCGCGCGCTTGGTCATGGAGAGACTTTCGGTTTGAGATTGTCCGAGCAGAAAATCGCTGATGACCTGTGCGGCTGTCTCTACGGCAAGGCGTGCGCCAGTCTCACTGCGGAAAGATTTGTGGCTTCCATGCCCGTCCGCGACTGTCAGAATCAAAGGCAGTCCTGCGCTCGATTCAGGCAGCCAGTGGATAGCGTCTTGATTTGGCATTCCCGCGCGCTCGTGCATCGCGCCGCGCACGCTGTTGCCGACCACTCGCCAACGCGCTGTGTGTTGCTCAACGGCCATGCGATAAGCTCGCTTACCACACATCGTCAGCCGACGTGGGGCCGCTATCCGGCAGCACAGGGATAGGCACGTTCATCCCAGGCGTCGCGGAGTCTGAGGTTTGACTGGCCGGAGAGGAAGCGGATTTTAAGACGGCTGTGGAGACCCACTTGATGTATTTAACTAAAGCTTCGGGATTGTTTGCTTGCAAGGGTTTTAGTTCGGGGTTGCCGATGAATTTCTGTAGGACTTCTGTGTCAGCGTCTTCGCCGATGGCGATGGCGATGCGCACGGCCTTGCGTCCCCAGGGCTCGTCCATCAGAGCCTTGAGGCCGCCCGCGTAATCATCGGTCGGCTGCCCGTCTGAGATAAGCACGAGCACTGGCGGAAGAGCGCGGTCGGTCATCGGCGGAATACGCAACTGCTCTGCGACCATCAAGAGAGCTTTGCCCATGTCTGTGACGCCCTCTGCTTTCAAATCTTCCCAACGGAAATCCGCGACCTCTGTCGGCTGCGAGACATGCCATTGCGCTCCGCTTGAAAACCTGACGGCGCGCACAAGCACTTGCGCGTTCGGATTCTCGTCCGCGACGATGCGCATATTCGGAATCGCCTCTTTGATGGCCGTGTTCAGGGATTGGATTTTCCCGTCCACGTCCATCGAGCCGGAACAATCCGCCATCCAGATAAAATGCAGCGGTCGCGTTGCCAGTTCGCCGCCGGGGCGCATGCTCATTAGAATCAAGCCTCCTGAGTTCAAACTTTAAGGTCGGGTCAAGATGCCCGAAGAACTATAACCCGACAGACGCAACCTGAGCTTGAAACGAAACTATAGATTGAATGGGTTTGCCCAACCAGACCATTTTAGTCTTTGACCAGCACCTACGTTCTGAAAATCGGTCGAATCTCTAACCTCAGCAGGATTGGCCCTCACGACGAAGGGATAACAGTCGCCACAAACCGGCTTATCAACAACTAAAGTATAGCCTTTCAAACAGCCATTTATTTTATTTTCATCTCCGCCGGTCAGTGTGTGGAGAATATGCATCTCCGTATGCACATTGGCTATTCCCTTCCACAGGCTTTGAACTGTCGGTAAGGTGCGGATATCAAATCTTTCCCTCTCATCTCCCTCGCCAGCCGTAAACCTGTTGACAGCTAATTTGACTGCCGTAGCAGTTCCCATTTGGCCTAAGGTATAAACTTTGTCATCTGGCCCTTTGAGTAGAACAGTCGTATTAGCAGCGGAATTGTTCGCCGTGTCAAACGTATTCACGACTGCGGCCAAGCCCTCTGAAGTATTAATTTGACCTATCTCTGATTTATTCGCTTGATACGTACCCAACACATTTTGGCTTCTTCCGCCGAGACTGCTGAATAACCTTGGAGAGTCGGGAGAAGCGCTGCGCTGCGAATATACGCTCGCTTCTTCCTCGGACATGCTTCCAACAGAAGAAGAAGATGATGACGATGATGATGACGATGATGATGATGATGACGATGATGATATTGCGATAGCGGCTGAAGCTAATGAGATAACCTGCTCTGCCCCGTGAGCCTTGCCGGTATCAAATGTATACCAACCAAAGCCCTTGCTCATCAAAGTGCCGATTAGCGTTTCCCCGGTCGAAACGTCGTTGTACTTGTACCTATTTCCCACATATATCTCATCGGCTTTCATCATTTGGATGATGAGTCGGCTGCCTTTACCTGAAAATTTTCGCGGCGCGAGGGAAGCGTTTTTTGCGGTCGGTGCTGTCAGCGGCAAGACGGTTTGACGCTGTGCCACCTGCGATGCTTGGCGCGACTTCATCAAGGGCGGGCGTAACTCGACAGTTGAAGGATGCCGACCATCTTTCATTCTTGCTTGTAAGACTTTCGGCGTCGGCTGCGGTCTGTAGGGAGGAGGCGCGACCGGAGCAGGTTTTGATTGGTTTGCAGGCGATGGCTGCGTGGCCGACGCTTTCGGTTGCAGGCATCTGGGAAGAGGCTGCGGGCGATAGGGTGAAGGAGGAGCAACGGGCTGGCGTTGCGATTGCCGCGATTGCGGTTGCCGCTCACTTGCGCTCTTGGTTTGCAAGACCTTTGGAGTTGGCTGTGGTCTGTAAACGGGCGGAGCGACGGGTGGCTGCTTCGGCTGCGAAGCTGTTGCCAACCTGGGCTGCATGACATTCGGCCTGTGTGGCTGCGGTCGGCCAACCAGTTGACCGCGCAATGGATGTGCGCTGTGTGCTGGCATAAGTCCGTTCTTGCTTTGCTTCATGTTAATGTCAACCTTCTTAAGTCGCATCAAATTCTTTGGTCATCCATGTCTGTTTGCCACCTTGTCACGGCGTTCTGAATGTTGTTCAAAACAACCTGTGGAGAATTGTCCAGCCGCCCCGCATACAACATGTTATCAATCTGGCCCTGAGTTAGATTCAGTCCACCTCTGATTAATCCCAGCACGTTCTGCGATTGCTGCGGTGTGGGAGCTAATCCGAGTGATTTATAAAACTCCGGCGTGCCTGCTTCAAGCGCGGAGAGGTCTGTGCCGACGGTTGTGATGCCAGCTTTGATTGCATCTTGAACGAACTCATAGATGAGCAGTGTTCCGACTCCTGTACGCTTGGGTGTGCTCTTGATGTTGCCTATCACTCTTCGTTTGTTGTCATTAGGATCGGCCTTGGTTTCCAAAGACCCTGTAATGTTCACTCTCTGCTCGCCTGTCTGCTTCCAACCTTTGGCTTTGTAAGTGCCATTCAATTCATCTATCTCGACGAATGTTGTTGTGTTCTGAGCGGTACGACGGTATTTCGCTAACTGTATAGTTGCTGCTCTAGTCATCCCATGAGGCGCAGCGTTGGCGTGCCGATGAGCAGGCAGAGCAGCCAGTGGATTTGGCATTCGCGGCTGCAAGACTTTGGACGCTGGCTGAGGCCGTTGAGCGGGAGGAGCGGCTGGCGTTTGCTTTGATTGATTCCCTGACTGAGGCGAGACAGGCTTCTTCGTCTGTAGCACTTTGGGCAAGGGCTGCGGACGATAAACCGGCGGAGCAACCGGCTGCGTTCTCATCTGTAAAGGGTTGGCCGTTTTCTGCTGCACCACAGGCGGCTTCGCTTGCTGCGGCCTGTACACAGGAGGCGCGACGGGCTGCCTCACGTTTGGCGGAGCAGCGGCGTTTTTCGACTGCGCGACACCCGGTTTGAATTGCTGTGCGGGCGAGGTCGGTCGCTTAAATTGCTGCGGGCTGCCCTGCGCGCCCGGCGGTTTTTTGTTTGTCGAGTTCATGGCGACCTCATCCTCTCCTGCGTAGATGCTCGCCCTTGATAATCTGCTGGTAGCTGTAGAAATTATCCATCGGCAAGTTAGCCTGCTCTGCTCCGTCCGCATCCGGTTGATAATGCCCTGAGCCGTTGCTCCACCATTGCAGGTTGCCGTTGTTGAAAAATACCTCGCCCGCGTAGAGCACCTGCTGCCCTTCGGCCAGTGAAGGATGACGGTAACGATTGTGCAGCAGCATCTCGCCTGCTCTGGTGCGCACAAAGTTATATTTCATGTTTGGGACGTTGACGCTGTGCGTGCCGGCGCGGTGCAGCCTGTACTGGTTCGCAAAACTATCGAGGGTGAAAATGTTGCTCCTCTCCACAGGAACTGCCGCGCCCGGATGCAGATTCGGATAGAACTTTGTCGCCTGCACAATGCCTGACTTAAACCTTTGAACGACTGCTCGCTGCGCTAACAGGCGCGTAGGCGCAGGCGGAGCTATTTGCCGGATTCGATTATCAATGGCTTTTGGTTGAACAGGATTCATTGCCGGCAGCGTAACTGCGGATTGCAGACGTGTCGGAGAGACGTGCGGCGCGATGACGGGTCGGGTTGAGATTATCCGGGACTGCAAAGCATTCTGGCTTTCATTTGCCTTTTTTGTTTGCAAGACCTTTGGCACGGGCTGTGGACGATAGACCGGAGGCGCGACTGGCGAGCGGGATGGCTGATTCGATTGCCGCAATCTCTCGTTCATTATCTTCCGATTGCTTTTCGGCTTCACGCTCTCCACACAGTTCAACTATCCAGTGGCATCGGCCACTTTTTAATACTTCAAAGAAAATTGATTATTGGCACACTGACTTCGGCTGCCCGTCATGGATACATGTTCAGGTTGAACTTTCTCCGGTTGCCTGGGTTGTCCGTGTATTTTTTTCCGGTCTTGGGATCATATATCCACTTCCCTCCTCCATAGACTGCTCCCACATTCGCGCTTTCGGCGAGAACCTGAGCATTGAGGCAGGAGTTGCATCCTCCCCTATGAAGTTCGACCACATGGTCAACGTTCGCAATAGCAAACGTCACATCTCGTTTAGTGATGAGGAGACTATTATCGCCATCGCTTTCGACTACTTGATTGGAGCCTGTGACCGTGATTGTGATGTTGTTGCCCGGATTATTTGTGTTCCGGTTTTCTACATATATTTCGTCCTTCTGCGCATTGTTGAAATGAAGGCCGGGGCCAACGTTGTAGGTCGCCCGTTCATGTACCAGAAGGTTCTCATACGGAGGATTTGCCCAGTCCGGTATAAAGCAGGGGTCATCTACTCTCTGAATGACTCCTGTCATAGGCTGAACATTGCGTTGGCCGCGACAAGCGCACTTCGCTCCACACTGGCATTTGCGCTGGATTGATGGAGTGGGACGATAGACCGGCGGCGCGACAGGGGGCTTGCGCGCAGGCACGTTGGCTGCCAACTTGGGTTGCATGGGTTGATGTTGCTGCGGACGGTGGACGTGCGGCGCGACAGGTCTGGCGGGCGTGTTAACGGCTCGCGGCGGCTGACGACCAATGGCTGCCTTCTGCTGCACAGCATGTGGCGTTGGCTGTGGACGATAGACCGGAGGCGCAACTGGCGGCGGTTGCCGAGTCTGTGCGACGTTCGGCATTTTGGGTTGCACAGTTTTTGGTGTGTTCTGAGGACGATAGACCGGCGGCGCAACTGGCGGCTGCCGATTCTGAGAAGCTATCGCAGGCTTCCCTTGTAACACACCTGGCCTAAGTTGCGGATTGCCGGGCGTCCGAGCAGGCGTTTGCTTCGCCCCTTGCGCCTGCGGAAACATATTACTTTGCGGTCTCATTGTCTTTGCCCCCTTTACCGGCCATCGCTGGGCTTTTGCACTAACACAGTCATCGCAGCCTTGACGCCCATGCGGTCTGCTTCGGCTTCGAGCGCGTGATCCTGCACGACAGCGACGCCTGAGCCGAATGGATTGCTGACGCGGCCTGATTTCTGCTGGACGACATGCCACAGTTCGTGGCCCAAAAGCTTTTGGCCCTGAATGGTGTGCGGGTTGTACTGGCCCGGCGCGAAGTGTATGTTCGTTCCCCAAGTGTAAGCTATCGCGCCGATGGAAGACGCCTCTTGCCCGACATGCACGCGCACGTCCGAGAAGTCCATGCCGAAGGCCGTTTCCATCTTGGCGCGGACTTGCTCAGGGATTGGCTGGCCGCCGCTCTTTGGTTGAAGCGGGACTTGAAAAGCTTCTACGCCCGACCCGCTCTTGCGCTGAATGCTTTGAGTTCCTTTAGGCATGTTCGCTTGAGGGCGCAGGAACGCGAGGCGTGCCTGCAAGGCATGTGTGCCGCCGATGATGTTCGCCTGTATGATGCCGCTGGCAGCCCTCGCGGGAGTCGCGCGCGGCAACTGAGCGGGGGCGCGCATCTTCGCTTGCGCGGCTGGCTGCGCAGGCTGCGGCCTGTACACAGGAGGCGCAACAGGAGTTCGCGCGGACGGATGGACAACGCCGCTCTTGTGCGTTGCTGTCGAAGCAGAGCGGATTGAAGAAGCTCTTTGTAGAGGCTGTGATGATTTGTTCATCAGCTTAATCCTCAACGCTGCCTGTAATGCAGCGTCAATCAGTTTGCCGGAATGCGAGGATGTTTTGACTCAACATCGCCGGAAGAGTTTACACTCATCAAATCAGAATAACTACGAATATCTTGTCTCTCATCGCGGCACATCCGCAGCGCATTTAAAGCGAGCCGAGCGGGCGCACAACCGCTTTGAGCTTTTCCTGATCAGCGATGTTGGAAGCAGCCGTCGCGGCCTCTGTCTGGTTCCTGTAAGTTCCTATCCTGACGGAATACAACAATCTGGACTTGTCATCACTGGCCGCGAGCACGATTGGCGTGTAGCCCTTTCTCTGCAACTGCCGAACCATCAGATGAGCATCACTCTCGGATGCGAAGACTCCCACCTGAACTGAATAATCCGGCGTCTCGTCCGTCTCGTTGGCGGAAGGCTCTGCCTCTTCAATGATTTTTATCTCGCCGTCGTTCGGCAAGGCGGGCGCGTATGTTGTCTCTCTCCGGCTATTAAAATTCACGGGGCTGCCGTGTGCCTGCTTGACTGTTGCAGGCGCGTCCGATGAAGCAAACAGGTCGAATGGCGCGGCCTCCGGTCTGGACAAATCCATCGTCATGAGAGGCTCTTGTTGCGGCGCAGGCGGCGGCGCGGGCGCAGGCGCGGCAGCAGGCTGTTGAGCAGTCACATTAGCTGCGGCGTTCGGCTCTGCTTTCCAATTTGTGCCGATGAGCAACCCGGTCACAAAAAGCATGATGCCCACGAAGGCAAAACCGGCGAGCGCGAAAAAGAGATTCTTTTGGCTAAATGAAAAATCGTAATTCATATTCTTACTCCCCGTGCTTGTTTGAAAACGCAAAGGTTGAGTCTCGCGCTTGAGTTCTAAAACGGACGCTAAGGAATCGCCACAGTAAACTCGCCCGGAGTGACAATCTGTATGACTCCGCCCCACGCGCACATCAGCTTGGAAGTGTTATTGAGCGCGGGCATGTTGGCGAGCAAGACTGTGGGCGAACCAGCGACCCACGGAGCAGGCGTGACAGGCACGCATGGCATGGGCGTCAGGACGCCGAGGGCTGCGGCAGTCGCAGCGATTACAGCAGGGTTCGACGGCGAACTGCACATGCCGAATGGCATGATGTTGACCATCGGTTTATTGTCCATGATGTTTGCGTCGGGCGTTCCGGTCAGGACGCGGTTTTGCGGCAGCACGACGAAAGAGCTTGGCGCGACTCCGAAGCTACATTGCAGCATCGCTCCCATGCATACTTGCATTCCCATTTTCTCAGACCATCCTTTCGCTGCCGGACTATCAAAGCATCAGGATTGCGGCGGCAGAGTTGGAAAGGGCGCGGGCTTGCCGTCTATGTAATAAGCCCTCTGGATGACTATCCCTTCCGGCGAGTAGCTGACGACTTCTCCATGAAGTTTATGAGCCTTGTACTGTGAAGCGGTCTGGACTTGGCCGTTCGGATAATATTCGTTAGTGACGCCGTTGAGTTTGCCGTCCAGAAACTGCGACCGCTTGATGAGAACGCCGCCAGCATCATACCACATTGCTTCCCCATTTAGCTTTCCACTCTTGTAGTTTGCTCGATGAACGACATTTCCATTTTCGTCATACGCAATGAACTCGCCTTCTTGCTGCCCGTCCTTGTGCGTGCTCGTGACCTGCAAGACGCCTTCGTTGTAAATCATCATCTGACCGTCGAGCAGGCCGTCTTTAAAAGTCATCTTTTGCGCGACCAATCCATTCTCGTCATAAAGTGTCGTCTCGCCGTTGAGCTTCCCTTCCGTGAAACTGGCTTGCTGCGAGATGAGACCGGCTTCCGTGTAGGTGACAACTTCTCCTTCAAGCTTGCCGTCTTTGAGCGCGCAGATTTCTTTCACCTGCCCGTTGTCGTGATACGTTGTGTGTGTCTCGCTCTCGGACATCATCTTTTAATTGACTTTCACCAGCGCGCCCTTGACCGTCGTGATGCCGCCACTCTCGACAGTGTTTGAAGCCTGACCTTTATTGGTGATGGCGAGTTGCGCCTCGTTCGTGAGAGACATTCCGGCTTTGTTCGTCATGGACATCTGCGTCTCATGCGTCATTGACTGAGCAGACTTCACAGTCACAGAGCCAGTCACATCTATGGTCAGATTGCCCGTCACTTTCAACTCGTAATTGCCCGTCACCTTGTGCGTAAAATTCGCTTTGTCCGTGTGTGTCTCGTCGCCAGTGATGGTCTGGTCGCGTGTTCCTTTAATCGTGTTCGTTTCATTCTTGGTGACTGTTTTAGTGCGATTATTGAGGACTTCAATCAACTGGTCTTTCTGCGCGTGAAAGTACATCTCTTCGGAATCTTTTTTGTCCTCAAAGCGAATTTCATTAAAACCCTGACCGCCCTTTGAAGTGTTGCTCTTCATAGTGCTTTTGGTCTGGTCGGCAGGCAAAGTGTAAGGCACGACTTGTTGCGCGTTATAGACTGCGCCTGTGACGAGCGGGCGGTCCGGGTCGCCTTCGAGATAACTGACGATGACTTCCTGCCCGATGCGCGGGAGAAAGATGCTGCCCCACTGCTTTCCGGCCCAGCCATAGTTCACACGTATCCAACAGGAACTGTTCTCGTCCTGCTTTCCCTTCTGATCCCAATGGAACTGCACTTTGATGCGGCCATACTTGTCCGTCCAAACCTCTTCGCCGGATTTGCCGACGACGATGGCGGTCTGCGTCCCTGTGATGACGGGCTTCGGCGTCACGCGCTCTGGACGAAAAGGGACATCTACGGGGAAAGCCTCGAAAGAGTTTGTGTAGTTCTCCTGCGTCGCCGCAATCGAGACGGAGCGCAGGACGTAAGTTTGATTGGCATCGGGGCGATAATGATTTTTGAGGTCGAACTTGAAACCGGCGATGAAGGCGCGCACATGCCCTTCGCCCTGCAAAGTTTTCGCGGGCTGCTCGCAGGCTTCGAGGCGCAGCTTGGCTCTCGTTTCGCCGTCACCTTTTTTGAGGAAGCCGCCGGGATATTCGTAAATCCTCATCTTGCTGCCTTCGCCGGACGCCTCGACCATGAGGTCTGTGCTCGGCGTCTCAAAATTAAAATCATCGAGCGCGAATTTTCCCGTCACGACCTGTTCTTCGATGGAGCAGCGCGTGATGACATGATCGTCCGTGTGCGCGACGCTCGATTGACGATAGCGCGCCTCCTTCAATCCGGCGCAAGGCTTGTGCGCATCCGCATCATCGCCGAGCACGAGCGTGTGCTTGCCCTCCTCATGCTCGAAAAAGTAGAAGATGCCCGCGTCCTCCATCAATCTGGAGACGAAGCTGAACGCGCTTTCATCGTACTGCACGCAATAGTCCAGAGCCGTATAAGTGCCTTTCAAATCGTCGCGGTAGTCTTTGAATCCCAATTCATCGAAAATGCTCTTGATGATTTGCGGGACAGTTTTGTTCTGGAAGATACGGCAATCGCGCGTCTTGGTGAGCATCCAGAACCACGGGCGCAGGTCTGCGTAATAGGTGGTCAGCCGCACATTGCTGTCCTCCTGCACAAAGCGTCCGGCGATGCCGTTGATGTAACGCTTCGTGCCGTCGTTGAGCAGGAGCGCGACGGTCACGCTTTTGCCGACGATGCCGCTGAAATCCAGCTTCTGATCTTCGGAGACCATTTCCAATCTGAAATGGAACAAGCCTGAGATTTGCTCTTCGCCGTTAATCGCCTTGAGCAGAAGCTTATCTTTGCCGAGCGGCGTCGTCACAGTGAGCCGAAGCGATTTTTGAATGTAGGTGGAACTCATGTTCGTCTCGTTACCTTTTTATGTTGAGCAGCAAGCTAAAATTTATCGTCGCTGTTTGACGAACTGGTGGTGACGGTAGGCTTTCAAGGTCTTGGCCCAACGAGGATTTTGTTCCGCGAAGTCTATGAAGTCATCCTGATGAAGCTGCAAAATCTCGGACTTCTCAAGAGCGATGACAGTCGCCTCTCGATGTTTGCCGAGCAGCAGCGACATCTCTCCAAAACATTCTTTGTCACCGAGGATGTCGAGCGTGACCTCTTTGCCATCCTCCTCGCGGCGTGTGACGCGCACCTTTCCGCGTCGAATCGCAAACATACTGCTGTCGTCATCGCCCTGAGTCATGACCACTTCGTATTTTTCGTAAGTCTTCCCTTTCATTCTGCTAATCAGGTCGTCAAGTTGCGCCGGAGGCAGATGAAAGAAGTGCGGGAGCTTGTCAGATTTGAACTCGGCGGGCGGCGCGCTCAAGGGAAGCTCCACCTGCGAATCGTCCTTCGCTTTTTTGAGCGGCGGGCGCGGATGATGCGGCGTGAGCCATGAAGTCCAACCGAGCAGAAGCTCGCGTTTCTCACTCAGCGTCGGGTCAGGCAGAGGCTCGCGTCTCTCATTGAGCGTCGGGTGCAGTAATTCTTCGCCCTTCAAGACCAGACGAAAGCTGACATCCAGAGTGTCTCCCAGATAAAAACGCGTGAGGTCGCAGAGCGCGCGGTATCCCCAGCCTGTGGGAATGAAACTGAGAAACTGCTCGCGCGTCAGTGGGCCAAGACGAATTTCAATCTTCGCCTGCTTATCCCAGACGCGCGTTCCGACAACGACCGCGCCTTCTCCGAGGACATGATTCTGTCCGTCATTCTCTCCGATTCTGGTCCACTGTTCCTCTTCGAGGTCGTACCACGCGCCGACGAACTGATGCCCTTTGACTTTAATATTAAAATAATCCGAGAGGAGTCGTTCGAGGCCGACGATGGAGCGCGGTTGCTGGCTGAGCAGCCCTGCGTAATGGAGCAAAGAACGGTCTCTGACCTGCATGCGTCCCATCAGGCCGTCCGTGCCGAGGCCGATGATGGAGAAAAGATATTTCGAGATTTTGTCTTGACCGGGCGGCTCGTTCTCAAAAGCGATGCGGTGCATCTTTCTGATTCGATATAATAAAGAGATGAGCCTGTGATTGAAGATGTCCAGAAAATCTTTGAGCGCGGTGTCCTTCTTCGCGGCCCGCTCGATAATCAATTCCGTCGTCGGCATATCCAAAGGGCCAAGCGCACCCGCAAGGCCCATCAGATTAACTGTCATCTCTGTGTTGGGGACTTGACCGATAGCGCCGACCGTGTCCATGACGACGAATTCAATCGGCGCGCCCTGATACACATCGCCGCCTTTGCAAGAGCAGTAGAAGTGAAAGCGTCCGGCATGTTCCGGTGTGGAGACGGTGACTTTCGTTTGTTTGGCTTCAATCCGTTCCCTGATTTCTAATTCCTTGACAGCAAACTCGTGTTCCACATCAGTCGCAGTGATGATGAGCTTGACGGGTTGACCTTTCAGCACGATGACAGTTCGCGGAAACTCAAACTTGCCCGCCGTCATGCGAACCTCCACGACCTGAATCACTTTGCTAATATCGCTGGTCGGAAAGCTCAGCCCGACAGCCGATTTGAAGCGCACGAAGTCTTCAACCATCTCACTGTCTGGGACGATGGCAGGAGATGTCGCCCCGCTCTTCGAGGGTTTCGAGAGCTTCGCTTTGGCGACCAGCTTGATGCCGTCATCCCCCGCCGCTTTTTCCGGCGCATAAAGTCTTTCCAGCAGTCTCACCGCTTGAAAAAAATCGAAGCGGTAGCCTTCCGCGAAGAGCCACTTTATTACAGAATGATCTTTGCCCCAGCCATAGGGTCCCATTGTTTCAAGATTCCTTCGCCTGTCGCGCTCTGTAGAGTTTCATCCCCGGCCATCGGCTCCCACTGTTTCCAAACGAGGTCGGGTTGCGCGAGTCTTTTAATAGTTAGTTGGGTGAACGAATTGACCGCCGTGTATAAACCGAAAAAGCTATTGAGGACTGCGCCCAGCAAAAACGCGCCGCTCCCGCCGCGATACATGTCTTCATCGAAAGTGAGTGTGATGCCGTTGCCACGACAGAATCCCTGCCACGGGTCGTCTCCGACGAACATGCTCTTTTTGGCGATGGTCATGCGCTTGATGCCTGAAATCTGGCTGCGCGCCGAAGGGCGGTTCGAGACGCAGTAGAGCCCCAGTATTTCATGCAGGGCATTGAGGCTATCGCGCCCCTCTGCCAAAGAGAGATGATTGAGCGATAAATGAGAGACGAGCCGCCACACGGTCGCGCCGCCAAGCAATGGCGGGTACGGCAGCGACGGCCTGCCGAGCATTTTGATTTTGTATTCCAGCAATTTCTCTTCCAGTTGGAGCGGCGCGTCCTCCGGCAACGTGCGCGTCAGTTCCCGGTTCGTGCAGAGCGTGTGCGCATAGACGGTTTGCACAGGCGGCTCTGTGGGATTGAAATTGAGATCCAAAAACGAGATGAACATCTCCGTGCCGGGAACCTCAAGGCGATTTGAATTTCGCCGCGTGGCATGCCAGAACGCGCGATGCTTTTTGCTATCCATGTAATGGTCGTAAGAGTAGAAAGGCTCTAACTTCTCGGTCTTTTTGTAAGGGTCGGAAGAGGCCGAGACGGAAAGGATAGAGTGTATCTCCGTTGTGCTCTCACGCCGCTTATCTGGAATCAGCGGATACTCAAAACTTTTGTGGTCGAGACGAATCGGCTCCGTCGTCTTATGAAAGAGATTGATGACCGGAGTGCAACCGAGACTGAATGTGTCGGGGCTGATGGCCGGAGTCCGGTCGGGCATCCGGTCGAACAGAAAATAGATTTCGAGCTTCTCTGTCGCGCCGTTATCGTGCAGATTATGAAGGTCGAAAAAATGATACTTGGACGGGAAAGAAAAATATTCCTGCAAGAGCCTGTATGCCGGATGAGCATTGCGCGGATATGGCAGCACTTCATCTTTCACGTGGAATCCGACAGGCTTGAGAGAGTCTGGCGGCAGATACTTCGGCTTTCCGGTGTCTCCCGGCACGAGTGCAATCTTCCGCAGACGACTAAACAAAAATTCGTAGAGCGTGTTGACTGTGATTGAGTCGCCGTTGAGAAAAAATCGCAGCGACTTCATCTCAAGCTCATTAAAGAAGCTGCCTTTCTGACATTTCAATTCCAGCCGCAGCACAGCCGCCACGTTGGTCTCCGTGCTGAGGAAGTTGACCTGGCCGGGGTCTTCAAGCTCTGCGTCAACGACTTCGAGCGGCCACATCGTGACCGGATAACAGGTGCGAAAACGACAGGTCAGCTTTTCCGGCGTGTCATAAAAGAGCGCGGTGTGTGGCTTAATCAGATTGCCTGTCGTCGTCTTGCCGTGTTCCGGGTCAAGCTTGAAACGCGCGATGCCCATCGCGGGTATCGGATTGATTAGTTGCGGATAGAGCGTGTCGATGAGGGCGGTCGTAATCTCCGGGAACTCGTCGCGCAGATTAAGTTGAAGCCGCGCCGTCAGAAAAGCGAATGATTGAATCAGCCTCTCGACGTGCGGGTCTGCACACTCGTTGTCGTTGATTTCGAGACGCGAGGCCAGCTTCGGATACTGCGTCTTAAACTCCCTGCCCATCCGGCGCAGATAGCTCAGTTCGTCTCGATAGAATTGCAGCAGTTCTTCTCTATCGTTCGTTCTCATACATTTCCATGATTCCGTTTCTACTGTTCAACACGATGGGAAATGAAACAGGCTCGGAAGATGAACTGAACTGCGGGTACGAGCGAATCTCGATGACCGTGTCCGTCACGAGGTCTGCCTCAACCGTGATGTATAGCTTGCGCTCATTGCCTGCGACATATTCTGCGGTCACGCGCACGTTGCGCAGGCGCGTCTCAAAGGCCGTGATGGTCTGGCCGATGATTGAGGCAATAAGCGCGCGGTCATCCGGGCTTTCCGGCGAGAGAGAAGAAAAATCCGGGATGCCGTAATTGATGACAGTCCTCTCCTCTTCGGAGAGGAGGCGAAGCGGGACGGGGCAGCGCGAGTTAAGCAACTGCCCCAGTTCCCGGCTCACGGACTCTCGCAGTTCCTCTCTGGTCCACACGCGAAACGGCGGCGACTCTTTTTTGCTATCCAGTTTGGTATCAACCAGACGCTCGAAGAGCAGCGCACGCGCGCCTCCGGTGTTGTGTGAATTTGCCATGATGGTGTCGGACTCGCGAAAGATGGCGCGTCGATGCTTGCGATGCCTTACTTATCAACAGCATTCGTCGCCAGATTCCAAGTCCCTTCCACAACCCCGTTCTGGCCGATAGTCGCCTTCTGGGATGTGAACGTCCAGGCCATATCGTTGTAGTTGAGCGTGATGGTTTCGACAGGCTTGTCGCCGCCGCCGCCGCCGACAGAGATTGAGGAGATGAGCACGTTCTTCATCGTGTATCTCATCAACTCGATTACTTTCCCGCTGTCGTTGCGCCCGATGATGATGTCCACCTTCTCGAAGCCTTTGCCCTGACAGCAACTCTGGTTCAGCACAGGCGAAGCGGCGTCAAGATACTTGGTGACGGTCATGTCCTGATGATTGGGTTTGCCGGAGGTTCTTTCCGTGTTGCTCAAGTCTCCGGTAATCTGCATGGCGACGCCGTGACTGAATGAGAGCAATTCCATCTTTTTCTCATAGCCTTTCAGCGAGCTTTCGCCTTCCGGTTTCGCGCCCATGTCCAAAATTATTACGTCCATAGCTCCTCCAATATCTTTTGAGTTAAGGTTGATTCAGATTTCAACAAAGATGCGACGCGCCGCGAGTTGTCTCACTGCGAGGTTGAGGCCGAAAGTTTTCCGAGCCTCAGCCTCGCGGCGAGTCAAGCTTTAGGGCGCGGCGGGCGGCGGCAGTTCCGCCACAAGACGAATCGAAGCCGTCAGTTCCTCAAGCTGGAAATGCGGCCTCAGATAGACGGTCGCGTTATAGCAACCCGGCTTGCCCGGAACGTCCGTCACATCAACTCGCGCTTCGCGCAAAGGATACGAAGCCTTCGAGGTTTGCGAGGCATCGTCATTCAGGAGCACGTAGTTGCTAATCCATGAATTGAGAAACTTCTCGACGTTATCACGCGACATGAAGCTCCCGACCTTGTCACGCATAATCACCTTGATGTAGTGAGCAAAGCGTGATGCGGCGAGAATGTATGGCAGCGAACAAGACAGACGCGCGTTGGCCGTCGCCTTCGGGTCCATATAGACCTTCGGCTTCTGCGCCGTCTGGCCGCCGAAGAAGGCCGCCTGATCCGTGTTCTTGCGATGCACGAGCGCGATGAATCCTAGGTCGCTGAGCTCTTTTTCCCTGCGGTCTGTGATTGAGACTTCGATGGGACACTTGAAAGCCACATCGCCTTCATTCGTCAGGAAATTGATGGCGGGCAGCCCCTCGACCAGTCCTCCGCCTTCGACGCCGCGAATGGCGGCAGTCCACTTGTAGAGGCTGAAAGCGTTTGTGATGCGCTGTGTCATCAGGAAGGCAGGGTTGCCCCACAGAAAACCTGTGGGCTTTTGGTCTGCGCTACTGCCGTTCTTCGTCCTCGGCGTCATCTGCTCCTGAAAGTCAACTTCCTCGGCCACAGAGCGGCCGACCAGAGCTTCCTTCGCAGGTTTCTTGGTCTTCGGATGTGGCTCAAGAGCTTTGCCTGTTTCCTTGTTCATAGGCTTGTAATCGTCAGAGCCGTAAGGCGTGCGCAAGAGGAAGCCCGGCAGACAGAGCGCGACATAGCGCGAGTCCTCGCTCTCGCGGAACGACTTCCATTTGGCAAACAATGTGCTGCCGAAAATCTTGGTCAGGTCGCGCGGGTTGTTCAATTCTGAAAATTCCCCTAAGTCGAAAAGGCCCGGATCAGCCGCCGCGATGAACGGCGCGTGAGCCGCAGCCGCCACGCCCGACATCTTTTCCAGAAACTCCAGGTCATCGTTGCTGGCTTTGAACTTGTAATCCGCGAGCAACATGCTGTAGGGCGAGCCGCCGAATGTGCCGTACTCTTCTTCATAAAGCTTCTTGAATTGAGTGCTCTGGTCAAATTCGACGGCCTTCTTAAGGTCGGTGCCAATCTCTTCTTTCGTCGCGTCGAGGATACGCAGCTTGAGCATCTCGCCGGTTTCGGTGTTTGAGACGAGATAATGCAGACCTCTCCAGGTTGCCTCAAGCGTCTGGAAACCTTCGTCGTGCATGACCGCGCTCAGCCCGTCGTTAATCTCTTCATCAAGCTGCGCGATGCGTTGCGCAAGCAAGCCGACGATTTCCTGCGGGTCATTGGCGAGCCAATCCTGAATTGCTATATCCTGCGGAGGCGCGGCGTTGCTGGAAATTTTCTTTTCTTTCCCACTGCCGACGGGTTGCAGCTCGGTGTACAATTCGCCGACCATGTCCGCGACGACCACTACTTGCTCGTCATCCGCGTCTTTGCGCACCAGTTGCTTAATCCCCAGTTTTTCCTTTAACCCCTTGGCATCTTCTCTCTTCTTTGTGTCGTCGCTCATTGTGCGCCTCCTTCCGTGTTCTCAGAGTCCGTCGGGTGGAGATGAGCATTGATGTATTTATCGAGCGCGGTCTTGTCCGTCTCGTTCGACGGGTTAAAGAGGTCTTTGACGGCCTTCATTAATTCGTATTGCAACTCAGGGTTGCCGTCCAGCTTGGCGAGCAGGTTGGAGAGGCGTGTTCGACTATCAAAGAGTTGCTTCAAGGCCGTAACTTTTTGCAGCACGTTTTTCGGCTCGAAGTCATCAAGGCTGTGGAACGTCAGCGTATCCGCGAATGCCGGCGTGACGCCGGGCTTCTCTTTTACGCTGAGCTTCACCATCGGTTGAACTTTTTCCATGATGGTGTCGAAGCTGTCGCGGTCAATCTCCACGTACTTGCGGTCTTTGAGCACAGTCTTCGGAATGGTTCTGTCAGGCTGGCTCTCAAGACCGTATCCCGACAGGTCGGCCATGATGCCGACCACGAAGGGCAACTCCGTCTTGACGATGGAGCCGAGTGTCTCTACGTCGTAAGTAATATGGACTCGCGGGCGACGCACCCGGTCGAGTGTGTGTTGTCTGCTTTCGGGCATCTTAATCTCCTTTGAAAAGTGAGTTGGGGATGATGATTAATTTGCGACAAGTGTTTGAATTTGAGTTTCACATTACACGTCACACTCCTTCCTCTTTGTTCGTCAATCGAAGCAGCCGGTTAAGCTCATCCATCTCGCCTTCGTTGCGTACGATTTGCTGGAGGAGTTCAAACAGGCTCATGCTGCCCCACTCGACTGCGCGTTGCACAAGGTAAGGAGTCGGGCTGTGCGGCTCTGTCCGCAAGAGATAGTCCGCGGCTTCGGACAATCGCCAGTAGGCTTCGGCGCGGCTGCGAATCGGCTGCGCGCTCCAAATCTCGGCCCCCGGCTCATGGCCTTCTGCGGCGGCTGTGAAGTTTACTTCGTGCGCCGCGCCTGAGAGTTCGGCGTCTCCGGGACGCGCGCTCAAAATATCCGCGATGAGATGTTGAATATCGCCGAGCGTTTCTTTGAATCGCTCAATGCCGGGAGACTGCGCGCCGAATTTTTCTTCGAGCAGGTAATCCAGAGCCGCGCAGGCTTCGGCTGTGCCTTTCAAATCATCTGAAAGTTTTAAATAGGATTGCGTGCTCGTCATCATCGCGCTTGAGTGAAAGCGCGTCAGGTTCACCTGATGGGCTCCGTCCGCGTCTGGCGCAGGGCTTAGATTCCGCTCGGCCAGTTGTTCGAGGTAGCAGGCCATTTCCCAGTCAGAGAAAGTATAAGGATGCAGGTCATTTGATTTCGGCGCAGTGATGGGAATCAGCTTGAGCCGCATGGAAAGCTTTTCGTTAATCCACACAAACGTGCCGATGCGTGGCTCAGGATCGCCCTCGCTCATCTCCGGGTACAAGACCGGCCAGTATTTTTCCAGCAAGTCTGCCAGCAGCAACAATCCGTCGCGGCTCCCGGAAAATCCATGCAGTTGCATCCATGCTTCCGTCAACCAGGCGCAGATTTGTATATCCTTTGTGCTGTTCTTGAGAGCCTGTGTGCAGATGCGCTCGACCTCTCGCCAGTCGGCCTTCTTCAATTCCGTTTTATAGATGCCCTGCGTCTGCATCGGATCATCTTCGCGGCGCGCTTCGCGTATGCGGTCGTAAGTTCCTTCAAAGCGCAGGTCTTCGCCCGCAGGCCGCTCTTCGGAAATAGGAGCCGACAATAATTCCCAATCAATCCTCTCAGGGATTGCTGTTGCGCTCATGTTAGTTACTCCTGTTCTCTCGACTTTGTTGAATGACAGGGCTGCGGTTAGTGAGTTGCGGCGCGCGTGTCGGAAAAACGTCCGGCAGAAACAGAAAGTCTTTCTTGCCCGGAGCCATCAAGCTGATGCTCAGGAAGACCTCTGCGGCCGGACTGCGCAAGGTTGGCGGCTGCGCCAGTTGAATCTGATTCGAGAGCTTTGCGTTGGGCTGCGTCGGGACTTCGATTTTGAGCGTGTAAGGCTCTACGTCCACGCCCGTCGTCCTGTGTTTGAGGAGGAACAGGAGCAACGACCATTTATTTCCGTAAGTAAGCTTGACCGTTTGTCCTTCGAGCTTCATGTGCGAGAGCGGGTCAAACTTTGAGACCGGAAGAGTCGGCGAGTCGTTGGCCCAACGCAGAGACAAAATCAGAGGCTCGCCGTATCCCCAGACGCCAGACGGGTTGATGTCACGATAATGAAAACGCTTGTTGCCGACATCGAAGGCCCAGTCAATAACCTGATTGACTCCGCTCACTTTGACGCGAAAGCGTAGATTGAAATCAAAGGTCGGAGCCAACTGTTTCTTGTTGAGGTAGGCGTCAAAGAAGATGCCCACCGCCTCCATCTGTTTGAGAAAATCGAGCGCGGCTTGCGGCTGTATGTTGTATTTCGGAGCCTCTTTCAGAATGTTTCTGGCCGCGTCCTTTTTCTTCGCCAGCAATTCAAAAAAGGCATTGATTTTCTCCGGGTCTGCTTCTTCAAAAGGCTCGCTCTGCGGCTGCCCGGAAAAGGGAAACTTCCCGGCCAGTGTCCGGTTGAATTCGTCCTGTATCTCCGTGTAGTTTGCGAGGCCGTTATAAAAATCGTCTTCCAGCTTCTCTCTGACTTTTCGCTCATCGTCAATCACGAGTTGCCTGATGCGCGCATCTGCTGCCTGCGCAAGTTCCTGACAACGAATGTAAAAGGGACGCCGCAGAGAATTGCGAACACGTATGAAATAATCCAACGCCTGAAGGCTTGAACTGCTGACGAGGGCAGCACAGTTTTCCAGCTTGACCTTCTCCATCTCAAAACGTATGAAGTTTTCCAGCACGGTCACAGTGTTGCCCGGATTCTTGGCGTCATATTTATCAAGCTCGTCTTGAATCTCTTTCCAGTTCACACGACAATTCGCATTGCGGCTCAGCCTGCAACTCACAGAATTTCGCAGAGGAAGATTCTGCGCCGAAGCAAAACCGAGTACGGGCGCGGCATACTCGCGCGCCAGTTCCGCGATGCTCTCTCTTTGCATCGCCAGATAAACTTCCAACTCATCCGCATTGCTCGCGCCAAACGCCGTGTAGGAATGAAACGCAGTATCTAAAGTCCACCAGAAAAATCCTTCTCTCGCCGTCGCATAAAAATTTCCTGAGCAGAACTCTTCATCAATCGCGCTCATCAAACAGCTACTCTGATTAATGAGTATGCCGCGGAGCCCCACATCAAGACCCGGCAGGCGAGAGATGTCGAGCAGCTTTGATAACAATTCCTGTGCGTCCATCAAACTTTTAATCTCAAGCTTGAGACTCGCCTTGCGCGCAGACTCGTTGGACAGGCGTTGAGGCAGTTGATAACGCGACGCGCGTGAGAGTATCGCGGCGAGTTTTCGACGAAAGACATTCCGTGCCGCCAGCTTGACATCATTTTCCAGCGTATCGCGCCGGTCGTAGGATTTGTTTTTGACAAAGTTGTCATACTCTTTGTAGAGGTCTATGGCCTGTTGAAGAGTCGCTTTGTCCCAGACGAGAGCTTCATATGCTTGATGGCTGAACTGCGGTTGAACGTCCGGCAGCGGCGTGCCTTCGCGCGACATAAATTGCTCTTTGGATAAATCGTTAAGCGCACGCTTCAACTCGCTCAGACCCGCGGCAAACGTCAGACCCGCGAAAGCGGACGGCGGCTCGAAGTCACGATTAGCAAGCCATGCGTTTTCAGGCTTCGCTAAAAGTTTTTCCGTCTTTGTAATGTCGCCCAGATAATCATAGGAGACACTGTGATTCTTAAACGTGCGGACATAAATCTCCTGAATCATGTCCTGCACTTTGCACGCGGCCCTGTCGTACACGCTCTCGTCGGTTGAACGCAGCAAAGGCCGTCCAGACATTCTCAAAGCCTGCACAAAGATGGCGTTGTGAATATCGAAATTGGCAGGCACCGGAGCATGATTGAAGTAGCGCAGGAGATGATTGAGGTCACCCAGATTGCCCGTGTCATCCCTGATGAACCTGTTGTAACGCGCGCGATTTTCAATCAACTCATCGAGGCTTTCGATGAACGTGTGGACGGATCTTGAGGAGTAGTCATTTTCCGCGCCGCATTTGCTTAAAATCATCTCCGAGTCAGAGCCGAGAGTGGAATCGCAGGTCGCGGGCGACGACGACGAGACGGGAATCAGCTTGCTCTCCGTTCGACAATCGAGCCGGACGCGCAAGTTGTCATAAATCGCAAACTGGTATGCGCTGCTGATGGAAGTGTAGCTCTCTTCTTTGACCTGACTAAACCATGAGCCGGGAATGAAAGGCGAGATTAAATTCTTGCCGTTCATGTTCTGCATGGCCTCGAATAATTTCGACTCTCTATCGCGCGACTGGTCTGCGACGAACCCGCTCTCTCTTTCCGCTTTGATTGCCTTGAGGTCTTGTTCTTCTCTAACGAGATATGTATAGAAGGTCGCCTCACGCTCTTTGAGCGAGGGATAAGTCGCCAGTATTCCGAGCGCTCCGATGATTGGGATGGCGAGCGACAACACTTGCGCGGCCTTCACGAGCCTGTTACGCGACAGCCTTGTCCGGCTGATGGGTCGCGCCAAAAGCTCTTCCTGAAAAATCTTTCTCTCAAACAGATGTTCAAGGAAGGCATGCTTTTTATCCGGCAGTGTCGCGGGCTTGGCGACTGCTGCCGTCACGACGATGGCCTGCGCGGCGGCATCGGGCAGCGTCAGCCGCGTTGGAATCTCAGGCTCGGTTGAAGTGAGCACGACGGTTGAAGCGGAAGCTTCGACTCCGCTGTCTCCGCAAAAATAGATGCCCCGCAAAAAGAAGGGATCGTGATACGCGCTCTCTTTGAAAATCTGGTCCAGATAGATTTGCAACGGCGCACGCATCGAACGCATCTCCGACGGCAGCATGAAAAACTCGTCCCGCTTCACGACGCGCTCGTGCGCGGCAAAGATTTCTATTTGAAGTTGAAAGAGATAACCATGCAGATTTTGAAAAGCCTCTGTCACCCACTCTGCACGGTAAGCGGTTTCGCGCGTGTAAGGACTGGACCAGCCGAACATCTCATCGCGTCGTTTATGTATTTCGTGACAGAGGCTCTTGAAGCCTGCGACCTCATCGCATTTGGTGACGAGCACGTAAACAGGCAGGCTGAGCCCCAGTCGCTTCTGCGCATCAACGAGCTTGCTGTAAAGAAACTGCGCCTTCTGCTCAAGCCTGAGTCTAAATTCAGGAGTTTGACTCGCCGCTCCCAACAGGTCGGCACAAGGAATCGTGAGAATGATTCCATCAAGTGGTCGCTCAGAACGATAACGCCGGAGCAGCTTGAGCAGATAATTCCAGCCTTTCTCATTGGAGGTTGCGCCGTCCGCGCGCAGCACAAAATCGCCAGCCACATCGAGCACGATTCCCTGATCGAAGAAGAACCAATTAAGTCCCTGCTTGACGCCCGTCAGCTGCTCGTCCGGCGCGCTAAATAAAATCTCCATGCCGGTCTTGCCGAGCAGAGTTGTCTTGCCTGAATCGGTCTCCCCAATCATCAAGTACCAGGGGATTCTGTAGCGCGCGCCTTTACCGTATGCGCGTATGCGCCGCATGGCGTTGCTGAAGGAGAGTTTGAGGCCGATGCCCGAAGCAGTGAGATTTAACGGCGCAGGCTTGCCGCCATCGGCTGCTTCGCCTTCCGGCAGAGCAGGAGCGCGCCGAGCCCTCTTGATGACGACATAGAGAAAGATGATGCCGAGCAACAGCAGAAGGACGACCAGCAGAATGTATATGCCTTGACGGGAAAGCATAACTTCAAGACCATTGTTGAGTAACTTTACGGCTGCGCTTTAAGCTCGCCGATTATTTTCGTGATGCTTTGATTGACCGCGTTCAGCCGCTGCGTGAACTGCATCCAGAGCAACTGCGTTGCCATCACGTAAACGATAATCACAAAGGCCAGCACGACGAACCACCTGCGCGGGTCTGACAATTTTCTCTGGCCCTCTTCACGCACTTTATGAAAGTAGGCTTCTGGAAAGACATAACGCGTTTCATCATCCAGATCGGGTTCTCTGCCATAGATAAAGATGAAAAGTTGACGGCGATAGCGCGCGAGTTTCCCGCGATCATCCATCTCGTAATACTTGCCCTTAAAACCGAGCGACAGGGCCATCAGGTAAACCGCCGCCAAATCTTTCTTTCTCGGATTCTGCTCACGCAGTATCTGATCCAGTTTCTCGAAGAACTCTTGTCCGGCGGCATGTGAGCGAAAGAGCTTGGCCTCCAACAAATTCAAGTCCCAGGCCTTCTGCCCTTCCCAGGGCATGTGCAGAAAGATTTCATCGGCCAGAGCGACCATCACATATTGAGCATCCTTGTAAGCCTCCGCGCCGTATTGCCCGCCAGCCTTCCATGCCGTTATCGCCTGACGTTGAAACAACGCGACCAGCCTGTGCCAGATAACTGTGCTGACTTTGAAAGAGTCAGCGGGTTGAAGCAGCTCCGGGATTTCCACATCGGAGCCGTTTCCTTCCGGCTCGAATCTGACCAGAGCGTTCGGGCCGTCCTGCTTCGGAGTCAGGATTTGGGTTGTGATTCTGGCGACATCATCCGCGCCTGCATCCGAGACAACATCAGGGTAATAAACCCATGTGCCTGTTTGAGTCTGCACATCGTCCGGCTGTGCCGGGGCATTCACTCCCGAAGAAGGAGAGACCCACGCGCCCGCGCTCGCCAAAAGTTTCAGGCGGATAATCTCCGCATAAAACTCCTGAAACGGAGCCAGTCGAAACGAATCGCCGTAATCACTCATGCGCTTTCAACCTTTGTGATTAACTCGTGAATGCAGCTTTATCTCTTAAACTACGTTCGCCTTCTTGACATGCAGAATAATTTCGACAGGACGCACAGCATCTCTGTGCGCGCCCCGGTTGAAGATTTGCAAAGGCTTGTCCGGCTCGATAAATTCCGGGTCATACTTGAGCGAGAAAAGGACTACGTCTCTCGGAGGCACGAGGTCTCCATCTCTCTTGATGTGATAGCGTTTTGCGCCCAGAATCCTTTTCGACCTCATTGATTGCATATGCTCTTCAGAGCCGATGAGACATTCTTCGCCCCATTGAATAAGTTCGTCCGTAGAGATACCGGGACGACCTCTGAGCGCGATGACGAGTCGCCTGTTCATCCAGTCGGCATCAAAATTGAGGTCGTAAACTTCGTCATGATATGTGAACAGATGAGAGCTAAAGGAAGAGGTCAAGCCTTCACGAATCGCTTGTTCGATAAACTTGATAACCGGCTCGAACGTGGCGCGCAGGTCGTAATGATTGTATGCGGGCTTGTCTGGCACGAGCTTCGTTCCGAACGCGGCGAGATGCCCGGCCATCGAACAGAGCGCGAGATAAATCGGATATGGATGAGAGACTTCTGTGCTGAGGATAGCTTCTAAATGCGGCAGCGATGCCGCGAGACTGCGAATCCAGCTTTTAGTTTCAAGGTCGAGCCGCATCGCTCCGCCAGACGATTGAGTCTCTGCTTGACCGGCTAATTCCAGAGCCTTTTCACGCACGGACCTGGCAATTCTTTCGCAGTCAATCCCAAGCTGCGAGTGCGCGCGCGATCTCTGATTAGAGGTCACGATTAAAAGCGGCGGGATAAAGTTTGTCTGGAAAAAATTGTTGTCATTCCTAAATTCCATCTCAAGCAAAGGTAAATAGACAGTCTCCTGATGCGGCGGCGTGTCTGCGACGAACAATCGCAGATGCGGCACTAAGCGACGAATCCGCGCCTTGCCTTCTCCACTGTATTCATCCTTCACAGGCTCGCCGTCATACAAGTGGTATCTGGCGTGCTCGCCCTTTGACAACCGGCGAGTTTGCGGAGACACAGCCAGATAAATCTTCATCGGCTTGTGCTTTATCTCTTCATACTGTTTCTGGTTGAGGTCAACGACTTGCAGCCCGTGATCTGCTTGCAGGTCATCGCCCTCTCGATAAGAAATCACGAGACCGTCCGGCATCACCGCTTCGATTTCCTTGACTTGCACGAGTCCCTGAATCAGTTTCGACTCTTCGAGCTTGAGATAACGTATGCCCCAGTAAAAGGGAGCAATCATCCCTGTGTTGTATTGCAATAAAGCTTCTTGCCGCAGTGATATTTGCTGGAAATGCTGCGGCGTGAGCAACAATCCATCGTGCCAGTAAATAGAGTTCGGTATGTCGTCTGCGCTCATCCCCATAGACTCTTAACCGTCCCTTCCAAGACTCTTTTAAGACAAAGAGTTTCGGCCAACTATTTTTCAGGTCTGACGTTGATGCTTTCCGGCCCCAGCGTAATCACGACAGGCTTGCCCGGATCTATCACAGCGCGGTGCGTTCCAGGAGTCTGGTAATTGGCGAAGACCAGAGCTCCGGCCACCTTGTACTTGAAAGACATCGGCTCAAGTTTGACGACCTGGCCGGGAACCCATTCCCAGCTTCCTGCGCTCAGTCCGATTTCCTTCGGATAGTCGAGCCGGTATTGACTCCGCTTCTCAAACCATTCGGCGGCGGATATTTTCATCAACTCCTTGAACAGCTTTTTGTTCTGGACCAAAACCAGATCGAGCGCCACCGGATTGTTATTATTGGCTTGCTCAGAGATAGACACGTTGACCACCAGCTTACTCGCAGGGCGAATAGCCCTCGGCACACCGCAGGCGGTCAGCAAGACAAAGGCGCACACACTACTGGCGAAGATGAAAGCAATGCGCGGTAGATGATTTCCTCTAAGCATAAATTTACGTTTGCAAAATTTCTTGCAAAAAAATTCAATCAACGGTTCGCCCTTGAAGTGCTTAACCCGGACGCCTTGATGAGCTTTTCAGATAGTCGAGAGTAAAAGAGCAGAACTTGGACACATAGTCAGAGACTGTCCAAATTGAAGTGGGAGTTAAAATAAAGAGTCCGGCTTGATCTTTTCTGTCAGCGTTCAATCACGCTTATATTCAAAAGGATTTGAGTCAGCTGCTTTGGCCGGGTGAATAAACCAGACTGAGGATATACCCAAGGGTTTTCCAGTCGGGCTAAATAAGGAATAGGCAGGACGGGGCGACCCTAGTTGCCAAGAAGTAGCTTTTTTATTTTACCTGTCAGGATGAGGCAGCTTTACTACTGCCGGGTTGACTCAATCGCATCGCTTCGGACATTTCCAGCCGATGCTCAGATTCCGAGTTCAATAAAGACGGAAATGCTAAAGAACTAAAGAACTATAGTTCCGCAAAAATGAGTTTGCCAGATTACTTGATTCACCAACTGCTGGTTTGCTTGGCGAACAGCTTATTTCTCACAAGAAATAAGGAAGGTATGGTCTGGTGCGGTATTTATACAGCGTATTCACTAAAAAGTAAATAGAAACAGTTTCATAAAATACCTGCGCCTCGCCAATCAAACGGTCGGGCTACTGCCCCGTGAGCTACAATAGAGAGGCAGTAGCCCGACCGTTAGGGAGGGCGTACCGGATGACACTCAATTCAACTGGCTATATTATACGAAGGCTTCATCAGTTTACTGTTAGCTTACGGAATGAACTTGATTGAATTCCCCCAGTCATGAAAGTAATTACTGAAGAGACCATCGCGCATTACCGCATCATGGAGTCGCTGGGCGCGGGCGGCATGGGCGCTGTCTATAAAGCGTATGACGAAAAGCTACACCGCATCGTCGCGCTCAAACTCCTGCCGCCGGAATATCTTTCTCAGGCAGACCGCCGCCGCCGCTTTTTACAGGAAGCACGCGCCGCCTCGGCTTTGAATCACCCGCACATCCTCACCGTCTATGAAGTCGGAGAGGACGACGGCAAGCCATACATGGCGATGGAGTATGTAGAGGGCGAGACGCTGCGCGAGAAAATCAAGGCGCGCGCCTTACAGCTCAGGCAAAGTTTAGAGATTGCGATACAGATTGCCGAAGGTCTCGCCAGAGCGCACGAGGCGGGCATCGTGCACCGCGACCTCAAGCCGGAAAACTTGATGATCAGGCGAGACGGTTACGCGAAGATTCTGGACTTCGGTCTGGCGAAACTGGTTCAGCGGCGCGCGAGCGCGGCTGCCATCGACAGCACACAGAAAACTCTCATCCGCGTCGAGACACAATCCGGCGTCATCATGGGGACGGTCAATTACATGTCGCCGGAACAACTCTTGGGCCAGCGTGTTGACCTGCGCTCAGATATCTTCGCGTTCGGCATCGTCCTCTGCGAAATGCTGACGGGAACGCGCCCTTTCACAGGCGGCAACCAGATTGACACGATGCACGCCATCCTGCACGAAGAGCCGAGGCTGCGCGACGCCATCAAAACTCAACTGCCGTTAGAGCTTCAACGCATTCTCGACAAGGCTCTCGCCAAAGCTCCGAAGCATCGCTATCAAACAATCGAAGAGTTGGCGGCGGAACTCAAATCATTCAAACGCGGGCTTGAGCTTGGTCAGGCGTTGCCTACACAGACTAAAACAAGGCTTGTCCTCAAGCGCATCACGCCGCAGCCGCGCGCACGCGGGATAGATTACGAGAAGGAGTTGAACGAAACACAACTGAAGGCTGTGACAACTACAGAAGGCCCGCTCCTGATTGTCGCAGGGGCCGGAACGGGAAAGACGCGCACGCTCGTCTATCGCGTGGCGCGGCTGGTTGAATCTGGAGTGCGGCCTGAGTCTGTGCTGCTGCTCACCTTCACACGCAGGGCCGCGACGAGCATGCTCGCACGCGCCGCATCGCTGGCAGACTCGCGCTGCCAGCGTGTCTCAGGCGGCACGTTTCATTCTCTGGGCCACTCCGTCCTGCGAAAGTTTCCAGAGGCGGCGAATGTTGCGCGCAACTTCACTGTGCTGGACGGAAGCGACACGGAAGACCTGATTGATTTGCTGCGACGGCAGATGCGGCTCACCAAAGACCGTCGCTTTCCGCGCAAGCGAACCATCTGCGCGATTTTTAGCATGATGGTCAACAAGGTCAGTTCGATGAAGGAGGTGCTCAAGCAATCTTATCCGCATTTTATAGACGAGCGGCCCGCGCTCGAAGAGTTGTACATCTCCTTCGAGCAGTTTAAGCGCGCACGACACATGCTCACCTATGACGACCTGCTGGTGCGGTTGCGCGAAGCATTGGAAGGGAGCACGGAGTTGTGCCAGCGGCTCTCTGAACAATATCGCTATATCATGGTGGACGAGTATCAGGACACCAATAAACTACAGGCGCAGATTGTGCGATTGATGACGGCCACGCATGACAACGTGGCTGTGGTCGGCGATGAATGCCAGTCAATCTATTCTTTTCGCGGAGCGAGCTACAGGAACATGCTTGAGTTTCCAGAACTCTATCCAGCCGCAGAGGTCATCAAACTTGAAGAGAATTTCCGCAGCACGCAGCCCATCCTTGATGTGGCGAACGCGATTATCTCTGATGTCAAAGAGGGCTACGCCAAACATCTCTTCTCAAGCATGACGGAGGGCCAGCCGCCAGTGGCCGTCAGCGCGCATGACGAAAACGAGCAGTCGCGTTTCGTCGCAGAGCGCATCGAAGAGTTGCGCGAAGAGGGCGTGCCGCTTGGTGAAATCGCAGTGCTGTTCCGCGCCAGTTCTCATTCCTTCGACCTTGAAATAGAAATGGGCAAGCACGGCATACCGTTCCGAAAATTCGGCGGCATCAAGTTTGCCGAATCGGCTCACATCAAAGACGCGCTGGCCTTCATGCGTCTCGTCGTCAACCCTTCGGACACGCTTTCATGGTTTCGCGTACTCAAGATGATAGACCACATCGGAGACGCGACGGTCAATCAGATACTCGACCACTTGGGCGTCGAGCGAAAAGAGTTCAGAGCGACGCGAACGAAGGAAGGGCTCTTTAAGAAGCTGCATCGCTTTCCGGCGCGAGCCAGCTACAAAGACCAGTTGAACAAACTGGCGCGCCTGCTCTGCAATCTCATCGAGAGCAAATCGCCAGCCGCGCAACTCTCCGCCGTGCTGCGTTTTTACAGGCCGCTTTTGAAAATCAAGTATGACGATTATCCGCGTCGCGGGCGCGACCTCGAACACCTGCAAGCAATCGCCAAACGATACAAAAGCCCGGCAGAGTTAGTAGCCGATATGGCCTTAGACCCTTCGGACATGTCTCAATCGAACAGGGACTCGCGCGGCGGCGGCTACGTCACGCTCTCGACAGTGCATTCGGCTAAAGGCTTGGAGTGGGACGCACTGTTTGTTATCTGGATGACTGACGGCTGGTTTCCTTCTTCACGTTCATCTGATGAGTTCGACGATTTGGAGGAGGAGCGGCGACTGCTTTATGTCGCCACGACGCGTGCGAAGCGTCATCTTTATTTCGTCTATCCGCTGAATGCCTACAGCGGCGCGGAAGGCGATTCGTTCCCGATGGTCTCGCGGTTTCTGGAACCCATCCCCGGCACGATTCTTTCACACGCATCATTGTCGGGCGGCGAATGAAAGAGTAATGGTTCAGTTTGAAATTCAAGTAAACGAAATTTACGAAAGAAGTTCCCGCAAAGACGCAAAGGCGCAAAGAAAAGCTTAACTGCTTTCTTTGCGCCTTTGCGCGAGACGTGTCTTTCTTTTTTTGAATCTGTAAAGTCTATGCAAAAGTCAAAGGGGAATGGAAAATGATGATGCAGACAGGCGCGCTTGATTATTCCTCGTGTGCGGATATTTAAGGAAGTGACTGCCCGTTCTGCCGCCGCTCTTCATTGAGCAGGCGTGAGGCGAAAAAGACGTAGTGGACGCCCGAAATGACTGAGAGGGCGAAGACAGTCGCATAAACCGTCGGCAAGTAATAGCCGCTAATCCATGAAGGAATGCTGGCGGCAATCAGTATGGAGACGACGGCCAGTATCTGCACGGTCGTATTTAGTTTGCCGAGCCATGAGGGACGAAAGCTGCGAAAGCCTGTGACGATATTGATGGCCGCCGCGCCGACTGTGATAAAGATGTCGCGGCTGATGACTGCGGTTGTGACCCAGAAAGGGACTGGCAAGTGGCTCGGCGGCTGTTGCTGCGCGCTGATGGAGGGCAGCGAGAGCACTACGAAAGAAGTGACGAGTAGCAGCTTGTCTGCAATCGGGTCGAGAATCGTGCCGAGTTGTGATTTCTGGTTAAAGCGGCGCGCGAACAGCCCGTCAAGGCCGTCCGTCACACCCGCGATGATAAAGACCGCGAGCGCCCAGATAAATTTTTGATAAAAAAGCAGAGAGACGAAAACGGGAATCAGCACCATGCGAAACATGGTGAGCAGGTTGGGCAGCGTGACGATTCTGGAAGACATGTGCCATTTGCGATTTTTGATTTGCGATTGCCGATTGAAAGAACTTATTAATCTGAAATTTCAGAATTTCAAATCGCAAATCAAAAATCGCAAATCAAAAACATCATCAAGTACAGTGTAGTTCGAGCACAGAGACTTCCGGTGGACAGCCGTAGCGAATCGGGAGCACGACTGTGCCTAAGCCCCTTGTGACGTAGATTTGTGTGCGGCCTCTGCGTCCCAAGCCTTTCAGGATGCGTCGGCGCGGGCGGCCCGATGCGCTTCGCTCTGAACGCCAAGCGACCTGTCCGCCGTGCGTGTGACCGCTCAAGACCAAATCAACTCCGGCGCGTGCGGCGCGGCGCAGGATGACAGGATTATGAGCGAGCAGGAGTTTCATCTCATCCGCGCTCGACCCTGCCAGCGCGAGTGGCAAATCTTCTAATCCAACCATCGTATCGTCCACGCCCGCGAGCCAGAATGACGCGCCGCGCATTTCGCATCGCATCCCTTCGTTAATCAACACGCGAATTCCTTCGGCCCTGAAGAGGTCTGTAATCAGGCTGGCATCCGTCCAGTGGTCGTGATTCCCCAAAACTGCATAGACGCCATAACGCGCGCGCAGGCGGCCCAGAAGTTCTGCGCAAGGGGCTGCATAAGAAGGGTCGTGCGAGACATAGTCGCCTGTCAGGGCCACTATGTCAGGCTCAAGGCTATTGGCCGTCTCAATCGCGCGCTCAATCTGCTCGCTGCCCGTAAAAGGGCTGTGATGTATATCTGAAAGATGAACTATGCGCAGGCCGTCGAGTTCATGTGGCAATCGTTTAAGATTAATCGCGCGATGCTCGACTGTGAGCATGAAAGGCTCTGCGAGGGCTGCGCGTGCGGCGTGTGCGAGACTCGCGGCCAACGCGCGCAAAGGCGTCGCGTGCGGCGCATGACTGCTGCGATGCGCGGCGCGGCCACGTTCCTTCAATCGAATCGAATTCGCCATGATTAAAATTTATAGAGGCATGGCTCTCAAGGACATTTAGTTGATTCCTGCCCGAATCCAGCCCGTTCCTTAAAAGCCCGCGCATTATAGTTAGTGACGGGCGCGAGCGCAAGACGGCAGAAAGGCAAAAGTAAGAAAAGCATTTAAGCCTTCTTCGCTTTTGCCTTTTTACCTTTTTACTTTTGCTTTAAATAATCAACCGCGTGTCGTGCGGCTGAGAGATAGACCGGCTTTGGATTGATGGCATATTCCCGCAGGCAGGCTTCTGTAAATTTTATTGCGTGCTCGTCGCCAGCCGCGACGGCTCTGTCAATCAGGTCTTCCCTGCTCTGGCCCAAAAACTTTTGTGCATCTGCGGCGGGAGGCGCGATTGCGAAGGCTGCATAGAGTCCTGCGGCAGCCTGCCAGCCATAGCGCAACAGGTTTCCAGTCTCTTCCGGTTTGACGTAAGGCAGCAGCAGGCGTATCGCGCTCGGCCCTGTGACAGCATGTATAAAAGCTATGACACTTCCGAACTTTTGTGCATTCGCCAGATAGACTCCGGCAAAGGCTTCTGTCAAATCGGAGAGAAAGCGCGAAGCATCGCCGTTTGCATCAACCAGCCCTGCGACTCTGGCGAAGGGAGGAAAGCCGTCAAGACGTTGAAGCGAATCTGCTATCAACCCGCCCGTGCGTTGTTCTGTGGGAAGTCTTTCAATCTGCTTCAGAGCTTCAGATGGCTTCAGACGCGAAGTTGTTATACGCTCACGCGAGACGGGCAGAAGTTGGTAACGCGCAGCCCAGTAAGCCAAGCCCTGTGCCAATTCAAAGCGTCTTGCATCAGTCTCTTTTTGCGAGAGACTGCGCGCAGCATGGCCTGTGCGTATGAGTCCGTGCGCGGCTGCGGCCACGAGTCCAGGCGCGAGTCGCGTGGCCCACTCACCGAGCACTGCGCGCCAGCCTGCTTCCTTCATCTGTAGATTGAAGAAAGCAATCCAATCTCCGACGCGGCTGATGTCGCCCAAAGCTTCGCGCCAGTTTTCGCGCGTGATAGCTTTGCGCGACTCCGGCGGACTTTGCAGATTGCGCTTGTAACGCTCGACCCAAAGCATCACAGCATCACTGCGTCCCAAAGAGACCAGAGCCTCCGCAGCCATTGGCCCATGATTGGCGAGGCCGCCAAAATATTCCGGCCCTGTGCGCGCCAGTAAAGCGAGTGCTTCATCCAGCACAGCAGCATCTTCATGCTTCACTGTTGAAGCATGAAGACCATGCTGCGAGGCGTTTGTGCAGCCGCTTAAAAGAGTCTCCGAGATGCAGGACAGAGAGCCCGCTGCGGCCAAGCGCTGCATGAAGCGACGGCGCGATGGAGAGGTTAAAGTTTTTTCCGATTTTTCTTCCGGCAGCGCCATTGTAATCCTCCTCAAAACTCTACGGTCACGAGGTTAGCGCGTCACAGTTTTATGGAAGTATAGTTCTAAATGAGAAGCAATGTATGTAAAAAGGTGTAAAAGATAATTCAGAGCTTCGCGCGTCCATTTGCCTTGCCGTTGCTCTCCTTCTTCAGCTTCGCGGCGTCCGGCCCGGTATATTTCGGCAGCGACTCCACCAGATAATCGAAGCCGAGCCAGAAGCTCCAACTGTGATGATAGAAGGCCACAGGAAAAAGTAGCGCGATGCCGAAGAGAGCGAAGAGGACTCTTTGATAATCAGCCCCGACGAAGAGCAGCAGAGAGAGAGAGACGACCAGAATGACAAACTCCGTCGTCACTACATTAGCCATTATCGCGCCGACAAAAAAACCAGCCTCACGCTTAAAGAGCGCGCTGCACTCTGGGCAATGATGCTTGATATGAAACGGGCTTTGCACAATCGAAGAGAGGCCGCACACAGGACACAGCAACCGCAGGCTGCGAAACAATGTGCTCAGTATCGGACGCTTCTCTTTTTTCATCAATCGCCCTCTTGATTAATGCAAGTAACATTATCAAAGTGATGCGGCTTGCCGCCTGCTGTGCGGAAAGTCTCTGACTTTCCGTTGCTTGCCCCTCTTGATTTGCGGAGAGGCTGAGCCTCTCCGCAAGGTTGAGTTGACACTGGCGGAAAAGCAAAGCTTTTCCGCACAGCAGGCGGCTGAAGCCGCTTATCACTAGCAACTTGGGTTCATTATAACTGCTGTTTATTTAAGGAGCGACCGTGACAGTCTCCTTCACAGAGTTGTCATTCTTGTCCGGGTCGTGTGTCGGCGATTCGAGTGTGACGGTGTTATCAATGAATGAGCCGGGCGGAGCCGTGTCGTTGACTAAAGCGACGAGCGTGATGGTGACGGAAGCATTGTTTTCAATCGTGGGGATTTCGATGCTGCGCTGATTGCCTTCGCCTTTACTGCACACGCCGCCGCCCGTCGCGGCGCATGAAGCAAAATTGAGAGAGGCCGGAAGATTAGTCGTAACTTTGACCGCGCGCGCGGCGTCCGGCCCTTTGTTGCTGACGGCGATGGTATAGGTCAAACTCTGTCCGATTTTAGCAGGCTTGGGCGAGGCAATCTGGGCCACAGACAGATTGGCCCTTTGCTCTATGGGCCAGAAGACAGGCACAAGCAGCATGACTATAGCAAAGACCGCGATAGTCAGAATCGAGCCGACCTTGACGAAGTCGAAGAAGCGATAACGGCCCGGCGTGAAGATAAGCACGCAGGCCGGCTCAAGCGGCGTGAGGAAAGAGCATGAAGCAGCATACGTGACCATCACTGCAAACGTGCGCGGGTTGAGGCCAAGCGAGACCGCCGTCTTAATCGCAATCGGCACAACCACGAGCGCGGCTGCCTGATTCGACATCGGCTGCGTCAGCGCGACCGTGAGCACAAAGAATCCTGCGAGGACAGCCAGGCCGCCGTAATCTCCTACGCCGCGCACGATTGCATCCGCCAGAAATCTATCCGTCCCTGTCTTCTCCATCGCCGTTCCAAAGCTAATCATCCCGGCAATCAAAACCAGCAAACGCCACTCAATCAGTTGATACATCTCCTGCATACGCACTGCGCGGCTGGCGAGCAAAATCAAAGAGCCGAGCAGCACCGCGACAGAGAGCGGCACTTGCGGCGGATGCGTGATTGAGAAAAAGAGAAAGACGCCGAAAGCGATGAGAGCCCAGCGACGCTTGCCATAACGACCGCGCCGTTCCGAAACATCTTCCAGCAGAAGCAGGTTGCCGTCCGCAATCAGATGCTCAAGCTGCTCGCGCTTGCCTTGCACGAGCAGCACATCTCCGAAACGCAGGCTGACCGTGCTCAGCTTTGTCAAAAGCGCGACTCCCTGACGATTGATTGCCAGTATCGTGAGCTCGTATTTTTGCCGGAATCTCAAGCCGCGAAGCGTGCGCCCGATGAAGTCTGAGCCGCGCAAGACCATCACCTCGAAAAGCTCTACTTCCTCACTCTCAAGCACGTTGTCGCTTAACTTAAAGTCTGCTTTAATCTCTATGCCCGCCTCAGACTTAACGCGCAAGATGTCTTCGACTTTTCCCTGCACTAACAAGAGGTCGTTGGCTTCAATCACTTCATGCGGGCTGGGGGCGATGCGTCCCTGCTTGCCGCGCACGATGCCGACGACCGTTAGGTCAAGGTCGTTGCTCAGGTTGGCTTCCGTCAGGGTCTTGCCGACGAGCGGCGAAGCTTCTGTGACGATGACTTCCGAAAGATATTCGCGTATGTGATATTGCTCCGTCAGCGAATCCTCGCCGCCGCGGCGCGGCAAGAGTCGCAGGCCAATGAGCAGCATGTACAGCAATCCGACCGCGACAATCGGCACGCCGACCCACGTCAACTCGAACATCGAATAAGGCGGCAACCCGTAGCGCGTGATGGCTCCGCTCACAGCAAGGTTAGTCGAAGTTCCTATCAGCGTGCATGTGCCGCCTAAGATTGCGCCAAAGGCAAGCGGCATCAGCAGCTTTGACGGAGCAATGCGCGCTCTTTCGCAAAGGCCCAGAACGACCGGCACAAACATCGCCGTCGTCGTCGTATTCTTCATCACAGCGGCGGACATCGCCGCCACAACCATTATCAGGGCCGTCAGGCGAAACTCGCTGCCGCCAGCAATCTTATGAAGTCGCCTGCCGACAGTATCCACGACGCCTGTCTTGACCAACCCACCCGTCAGGATAAAGAGGCCAGCAATCGTGATGATGATGTCATTGCCGAATCCTGCGAAAGCTTCGCCTGCGGTCAATGTCCCGGTCACAACCAGCAGGATGACCAGCAGGATTGTGACGATATCTATCGGGATGCGCTCTGTCCCAAAGAGGATGACCGCAACGACGAGTAGAATCAGGACGATGGCGACAGGACTCATAAACAGTTTTCAGTTTTCAGTTTTTAGTTTACAGTTTCGAGATCACAATCTCAGTTCTCAGCCGCTTGCCGAAAACTGTAAACTGAAAACTGAAAACTACAAAGGGGTTTGATTATGAGTGAGCATTGCATTCTTATCGTCGAAGATCAAGAGGATTTAGCAGAGCTTTATGAGGCGACGCTGAAAAAAGCCGGACACAAAGTGAGAATCGCTTACACTGGCGAAGAAGGCATCGCAGAGTTTCGCGCAGACGGAGCGGATGTCGTGCTACTCGACATGACATTGCCTGAGATGCATGGCTCCGAAGTCTTGCGCGAAATACGCACGCTCAACGCGGACGTGCCTGTCATCGTCATCACAGGCGAAGAGAACGACCAGTTGCGCGAACAATGCGAGCGACTCGGCGTGCAGGATTATCTCTCAAAGCCTGTGGATTACAACTTGATGCTGGAAGCGATTAATCAAGCCCTCGCCGCTCCCACAGAAGAAGCAGAGCTCGTCACACTGCGCCTTCCCAAACATGTCATCGAAAAACTGACCACGATTGACTCAAACCTTGAACGCGCCATCACACAGCTTTGCGACGGAATTGATGGGGCAGTAGCCCGACCGTCAGGGAGGGCGTTTCACTCATCCAGCCGGAACAATTCATCGCCTTGAGATAGCGCTACATACTCAATCGCTTTCGCTACATCTCGCTCCTTCCAGAGATACACTGTGCTACCGTGCCGTGCCCATGGTTTCATTGTCGCGGGTGCGAGTCTCGCTTTGCGCAGTGCTCGTGTTGAGTACGATTTGAACGCATTCAGCAAACATTCAGGTGGCTTCGTAGCAGTGACTACTATATGCACATGGTTAGTCCTGACGTTGATTGCGCGCAGGATGTATTGACGATATATACATACCTCACGGACAGCTTTCTCTATGAGCATCCTCTGTTTTGCGTCGAGGCTGACTGGAGGATGCGTGAGTTGTTTTAAGTCCGCTCTCTTTAGTTTTGGATTTGGCACGATCTTCGAGGTGCCATAGATATTATGTTTGCGATCTACAGAGCCGCGGTCATCGCCATGCATCCATGTGCCGTAACACCTGAAGGTAATCAGATAAGCAAGCGGAAATTCGTTATTATCGAAGTCTCTGACCATGCCGTATAGAGTCAGATACCACAGGTTGACACGCCCTCCCTGACGGTCGGGCTACTGCCCCGAAATCATCTTCTCACGCACACACCGCGCTCGACTGAGAAGAGCCGCCACTCGCCCGGAATATCCGTGAGCGTGTACGCGCCGCGATCTTCAAAAGAGATGCCTGAGCCCGCGACCAAATCTTTGACGGTGTTTGAGACTAAGACTTCTCCGATGGTCGCGCAGGCGGCGACCTGCGCGCCAATCTCGACGGCGATGCCGCCCACCTTGTCTTCCATCACATCGCATTCGCCTGTATGCAGGCCCGCTTTGATTTTAATTCCCAGCCGCGATGCGGAATCCGTAATCGCGCAGGCACAGCGAATCGCACGCGCAGGCCCGTCAAAAGTAGCTAGCAGTCCGTCTCCGACCATCTCTATCTCGCGGCCTTTGAATAATTCCAACTCGCGGCGCACGTAAGCCTGATGTCTTTCCAGCAGGTCGCGCCAGCGACGCTCTCCGACCTCTGTGGCCTGAGCCGCAGAATCAACGAGACGTGTAAACAGCACAGTCGCCAAAACTCGGTCATACTCCGGCGCGTGGCGCACGCCAGTCAGAAATTCTTCGACCTCATCCAGAATCGCATCCTGATCTCCGACAAAAGGAAGATGGTCAACGCCCGGCAACTCTACATATTTCGAGCCGGGAATGCTTGCGGCCACAAAGCGTCCCTCTTCCACTTTCAGGCACAAATCGCCCTCGCGATGTATCACTAAAGTCGGCACGCGTATCGAAGGCAGCACATGACGCACATCTATGTCTGCGTTCATCTTCGTCAGGGCCAGAGCCGCGCCGGGACTCGCGCCCATACGCAAGTAAGTGGCCCACCATTCGCGGAAGTGCGGGTCGTCTGCGACAGACGGCGCGCGTTCGTCCAAGCCCACAGGCCCGCCCCACTCTTTCTGCATCAACTCGTAAAACTTCTGCCGCTCGTCGGCTTTCGGAGCCCACGGATATTCCTCATCGTAAATACGCTTGGCATAAGTTCCAATCATCACGAGCGCGTTTGTCTTTTCCGGGTAGGTCGCTGCAAAGAGGCTGCACATCGGCCCGCCTTCCGAGACTCCAATCAGAGCGGCACGCTCAGAGCCGACGGCATCCATCACCGCGCGCACATCGTCCATGCGCTGCTCAAGCGTTGGCAGTTCATTATTCGGCACGCGGTCTGAAAGTCCCGTCCCGCGTTTGTCAAAGAGAATCAAACGCGAGAAGGAAGCAAGGCGTGTGAGAAAGCGCGCGAACGATGGCTCTTCCCAGAAATATTCGAGATGCGAAACCCAGCCCATGACAAAAACTAAATCGAGCGGCGCGTTGCCGATGACCTGATAGGCAATGTTGACATCGCCGCTCGTGGCGTATCTGGTTTCGGGCGCGCGGTGTATGACCGTGTCAATCTCTTGCGGCAATTCGCGGCGGCCTCGATGCTGTAAAGAATCAATCGCGGCTCGCGCCTGTTTCGCCAATGCTTGAAAATCACTCTCGTCGGTCTCTTCCTCTTCAATGACGATGCGCGCGCGCGCACGCTCTCGCACGATGACATCCGTGCGCGCGCCGCCGATTTCTCTCACCTGCGCGACGAAGCGATAGCCGCGCTTAGGCACAGTCTCGATGTATTTCAAGCCTTCGGCATACTCACCCAACATCTTGCGCAGGATGGAAATGTTCTGGGCCAGATTATTTTCTTCGACAAAGCTGTCGGGCCAGACCTGCTTCATCAGCTCTTCCTTGCCGAGCACGTGGCCGCAGTTCTGGACCAGTATAAGCAGCGTGTCAAAGACCTTCGGCGTGAGCGAGATGACCGTCTCGCCGGAGAATAAAAGCCGCTCCTGCGGGTCTATGCGAAACGCGCCAAATTCATATAAATGGCCTGTTTGTTTAGACATTTTGGCTTTCAGAATTTTTTGAAGAAACCTTCAGAAAAGTCTCAGGACTTTCTAAAGACCCTCTGGCCCACCTTCGAGTATTTATACACCAGCGCGACAGTCTAGTGATTGTAACGCAAGAGGGACGGCACGGAAAACAATTTAAGAAGCGGTGGCAAAGGACATGAAGCGACGAACGGAAATCACAATCGAAATAGACCGCGTGATGATTATCAGCCGACAGAGCAATCAACTCTACAGATGCGAGGCATGCCATGCAGAGGTCTTGATGATGTTGGCCGAAGAAGCTGCAATTTTCGCAGGCGCGACCACGCAGGCTATTCGTCGCCTGGCCCAGACAGGAGTGATTCATTCAAGACTCATGACGGATGGCACGCTGCTCATCTGCCGCGCTTCCCTCGTCAGGGCGCAAGACCCTGAACAGGTCATTGAAACCAGCCTCGTCGTCGTCAACGAAAAAGACGAGCGACGCGCGGGCTGAAACTACTTTAACTAAAATTGATAAGGAGAATTTTCAAAGTGAGGAACTCAGCTACCAAATCCATACGCAACGCCGCCGTGGCGATGTTTACGTTATTGGCTCTTTCCATTTCAACTTTCGCCGCTCCGGTCGTCAGACAGGGCGCGGGCGCAAATGCTGCCGCCATACAGTCTATCGTTGACCAGTTTCGGACAGACCTCGGCGGCGCGCTCAATCCTAACAACGGACAGTCTTTTACAACCGGCAGACGCGAGGTTAACTGGGACGGCGTGCCGGACAATTTTTCCGAGCCGAACAACTTTCCGCCCAACTTCTTTAACGTCAATAGCCCGCGCGGCGTCATCTTCAATTCCATCGAAGACGCCACCGGAGCCGCGCTCAATCAGTTTGCCGTCAGCTCAACCGCGGCCAGTGGCGTGCCTGTGCGCTTCGGCAACATCAACACAAGCTATTCAACCATCTTTCAGACTTTCAGCCCGCAGCGTCTGTTCATGCCACGAAATACGCACATCATGGAAGTCCAGTTCTTCATTCCAGGCACGAAGATTCCGGCGACTGTCAGCGGCTTCGGCGTTATCTTCGCAGACGTTGATTCTGCGACAGGCGGCAATCGCTCTTTGATTCGCGTTTACGGGCCGGACGGCACACAGCTTTCCGCAGCCTCCGCTGGCGTAGCAGACAATGGTCTTTCTTTCGTCGGCATCTCCTTCAACGCCGGCGAGCGCATCGCCAGAGTCGTGATTGAATCCGGCAACGCAGCCCTGTCTTCGACCAACAGCGATGGCGTCAATGGCGTGGATGTCGTGGCGATGGACGATTTCATCTACGGCGAGCCGCGCGCGACGACCTATCATACTTCGGACTTTGACGGCGATGGGACGACAGACCTCTCGGTCTTCCGTCCATCCAACGGCGCATGGTTTGTCCTCAACAGCGGCAGCAATACTTTCAATGCCACTATCTTCGGACAGGCTGGCGACATTCCTGCGGACGGCGACTTTGACGGCGACTCAAAAGCAGACCACGCAGTCTATCGTCCGAGCGCCGGAGCCTGGTTCATTCAGCAAAGCTCGAACGGTCAGGTTCAGGCTGTTCAGTTCGGACAGAGCGGCGATACGCCAGTTCCCGGCGATTACGACAAAGACGGCAAGACAGACATCGCAGTCTATCGTCCGAGCACAGGCCAGTGGTTCGTCCTGCGCAGCTCAAACGGCCAGTTTCAGGGAACGCAATGGGGACAGGGCGGCGACATCCCGCTTCCGGGCGCGGCCCAGTAAAGATGTATGGCTGGGTTTGACTGCGACCTCACACAAGCGCGCTGACGAGTGTGCTCATCAAAGAGAGACGAAGGGGGGCTTCGCCTCTCTTTGATTTTCAGAAGTGAAAGACCATCCACTAAATCACACTAATAAAAATCTTGTTAGTGTGATTTAGTGGATGGTCTTTCTTTCTCTTTTTATTTCTAACTTCAATTTAAAACAGCGACGGTTCAACAGCCGTCGCTGCTTTTTTCGAGACACGTTTTTTCGTAGCCTTCTCCGTGCCTGGATGATGCGCCAGATGCTCTGCATTCAGCCCATACTCTTCGCGCAGGATGGCTGCAAACTTCGGCTCGCCGTGCATGGTGATAATGCGCTTTGCTTTTGATTCACGCGCGAGTCTGACCAGTTCGTCAAAGTCAGCATGGTCTGAAAGCGGCAAAACCAAATCCACATTCTTGTACATATACGGCGCGCTCTTGTGCATGGCCCAGCCCGTGAGCATGACTACGTAACGCCGCTCGATGTTTGTAATCATCGGCTGCTTGCGGCAACCGGGCGGCGTAACAAGGACGCGGCCATCAAGGTGCGCGCGGTCATACTTTTCATATGGGCCAGAAAATTTCACGCCGCACTCTCTGTAAATCTCCGCGACATTCCAGACAGAGCCATGCAGCGTCACCTTGTAGCCGCGACTGAGCAGAAGCTCAAGAGCCTCTTGTCCTTTTCCCAGAGCATAAGCGAGTACAACAGGCACGCGATTGTCCGAGAAGGCGCGGTCAACCGCCGCATAGAGCCTTTCAAATGTTGCTACATCCGGCGGGAAGCGATAGAGCGGGTCGCCGAAAGTTGACTCCATAACCAAAGTATCGCACGGCACGATGACTGCCGACTCAGCCGCCACATTCGCGCGCAGCTTAATGTCTCCAGTATAAACCAGCCTCTCGCCGTCCGCTTCAATCAAGACCTGCGCAGAGCCTAAACAATGTCCCGCAGGAAAAAACGTCAGCGCAAATCTGCCGTAATCTTTCCTCTCGCCGTATGACAAAGTTTCCATCTCGGCATCGCCGCGACGATGGCGAAAGATGCGCGCAGTCTCCGGCGTAGCGATGATGGAGCGATGCTCCGCGATGTGGTCTGAATGGCCGTGCGAGATAACGCAACGCTCGCGCGGCCCGTCTGCATCAAGCCACAAATCCAAATCGGGCAGATACAATCCTTCTTGATATTCGACTCTTAACAAAAAATAGTCCTCCGGCTTTTAAGAGCAAGCGGGCCGCATCATCAGATTTGCGTCACTTGCCAGACAAGCTTTTAATTGTCTATCTTCGGGAGATTGGTGCAGTTATTATACAGTACAACTACACGCAATATCACTTATGCTGGAAGATAATCCTTTGCGCGCTTGAGTCTTTCTTTGCGCCACCAGCGCGAAACCTCAACGAACGGTTCGCGCAAAGGCGCAAAGAGAAAAACATACGACCGCAAAGGGTTGAGTGAAGAGGCATGCAAGAGCCGCAGATAAATCATGAAGAGCCTCTGGCGCGCGAGAGGCGGCGGCGCGTCGTGCGCAGGCTGTGGCGCGCGGAGACTATTTATGCAGTCGCACTCGGAGCCTTTTCCATCCTCGCGCTCTGTGCATATTTCTATAGCTATTTCGGCTGGGACTTGCGCGTCTCGCAGTCTTTGCAAACCATCAACTGGCCGGGCCTCTTAAAATTTATGCGCGCGGTCTCTTTCATAGGCAACGGCTGGCATCCATACGCGCTCGCCTCTCTGACAGTCATGCTCTTATACGCTCTCAGGTTTCGCACCGAAGCCGCAGGTCTGGCTTTGAGCACAACGGGCGGCGCGATTATCAACAGCCTTCTCAAGATGCTGATTGCGCGCCCGCGCCCGACTTCGGAATTGGTGACAATCTTTCACATTGTCGGCAGGCAGAGTTTTCCTTCGGGCCATGTGACGTTCTATGTCTGCTATTTCGGCTTTCTCTTTTTCGCGGCCTATGCGCTTCTGCCGCGCGGCTCAATCGCGCGACGGCTTGCCCTCACACTATTCGCGCTGCCCATCGCGCTCGTCGGACTTTCGCGCGTCTATCTGGGCGCACATTGGCTCAGCGACACACTCGGCGGCTATCTCTTGAGCGGCCTCTGGCTGGCCTTCTCGCTCGATATGTATCGAAGGTGGAAACAGAGAAAAGATAGTGAGCCGTGAGCAGTGGGCAGAACAGCAAAAGCCTTCAAATATTTGTTTTCTGTTTTTACTGCCCACTGCCCACTGCCCACTGCTCACTACTTTTTAATTTCAGTCTTGAGATTCATATTGCGAATCAGTCGGTGCAGGTAGTTTGGATGGACGCCGAGCAGTTTGGCTGCTTCTGTGTAACTGCCGCCTGATTGTTCTATGGCTTGAAGGATAAGCTGTTTTTTCTTTTCCAGCACGGCTTCATGATATTTGGTGATTGGCTCGCTCGAAGTGGATTCCGTTTCGAGGACGGCTTCGGGCAGGTCTTCCGGCATGATTGTGTCGGTCGAACTGAGGACGACTGCGCGCTCGATTGCATTCTCAAGCTCGCGCACGTTGCCGGGCCAATCATAATTGACGAGGCGCGTGCGCGCTTCTTTGGAAATCTTCATCGCGCGCTGGCGGCATTTGTGGCTGAACTTTTCGACAAAGAAATTTGCGAGTAAAGGAATATCTTCTTTGCGCTCACGAAGGGGAGGCATCTCAAGCGAGACGACGTTGAGGCGATAGTAAAGGTCTTGGCGAAACTCGCCCTGTCGTATGGCCTCTTCCAAATCCTTGTTGGTCGCGGCAATAAGGCGCAGGTCAACCTTGATGGAGCGCGTGCCGCCGACGCGCTCAAACTCGCGCTCTTGCAGAACGCGCAACATCTTGGCTTGCAGGAGCGGAGCCAGTTCTCCGATTTCATCTAAGAAAACCGTCCCGCCGTCTGCTACTTCCAGCTTGCCTTTCTTCTGCGCAATCGCTCCTGTGAAAGCTCCCTTCTCATGGCCGAAGAGTTCGCTTTCGAGCAAAGTCTCTGTCAACGCTGCACAGTTGACTGCGACGAAAGGCTCTTTGGCGCGCGGACTGTTTTGATGTATCGCTCTCGCGGCAAGCTCTTTGCCAGTTCCGCTTTCGCCGCGAATCAGCACAGTCGAATCTGTCGGCGCAACACGCGACACCATCTTGTAAAGCGAGTTCATCGAATCGCTCTCGCCAACCATGCTGTGCTCTATGTGCACGACTGCGCGCAACTCTGCGTTCTCGCTTTCGAGCGATTCGATGTGCCGCACATTCTGAAGCGCGACGGCAGCGATGTTGCAGATGGCCGTCACCAGTTGCAGGTGGTCTTCATCAAAACTCGCGGTCGGGTCTGTCGTGTAGAGATAGACGATGCCAAGCACTTTTTCGTAAAGCACAAGCGGGACGGCGAGGACGGATTGAATCTGCGAGGCAATGACGCTTTCGGCTGCGCCGAAAGCATCGCTCTCAGGCACTTCGTTGCTCAGGATTGAGACGCCTTCGCGCCGCACTTGTTGGGTGATTGTGCGGCTCACGCGCACGGTCGCATCCGGCCCGGCCTGCCTGTCCAGACCGAAGACGGCAGAGAACTCTTCCGCGCCTTCATCAATCAGCAGGATAGCTCCGCGCTGTGCCGGCACAACCTCGAAAATCAGTTCAAGGAGTTGTTGCTGTAGCTCATCAAGCGTGTGTATGGAGTTGATGGCCGCGCTGATTTTCATCAGGGCGCAGAGGTCGCGCGCCATCGTCTGAATCGCATCCGCGACGGGCATGCGGACTGTGTCGCGGCTGGCCGAGAAGCGGTCGTCAAAGAGAATCCGTGTCGAGGAAGTCGAAGTATCTGTCTCAAGCAAGTGGAAGAGAAAAAGCGAGTCACCGATTTTCACGCGGTCGCCGTGTTTGAGCTCGCGCTCCTTGACTGGCACATCGTTGATAAAGGTGCTGTTGAGACTGTCGAGGTCAAAGATTGTGAAGGCGTCTTCGGCGTCTCTTTTAATGCGGCAATGACGGCGCGAGACGGAAGAGTCTGCGATGCAGAGGCCGTTGGCTGATTCGCGCCCGATGGAAACCTCTTCCTCTGTCAAGTTGAAGACCATGCCCTTGAGCGGGCCGGCGATAGCTGTCAGTCTAGGGTTCATCCTTCGGGGTTAGCACCTCGCGCTAATAAAACTCTTGCGGCCTGTTCCACAGAGTTTACGGCGGCGCAAGATAATCGGCAAATATTATTCTTCAATTTTAAATGAAACCGCGCAGACACTTTCTGGCCCAATGCTCTGCCATCTCTATCCGGTCAGATAGTTTGCTCTATCTCATCAGATAGTTTCCAGCCGCGCTCCACATCCCGCCGAGATTTTCGGCCACGAGACTCTAAAATACTTTAACTCATCATCATGCAATGTTTTAGAGCCGGAAGACGAGAGATGCTTGCATGTCCTGCAAGCTTTGGCACGACGCTCGCAATATCCTGCGGCGAGAGCAAGCAGGGACATAGGACAGAAGGGACTATAGAGATTCATTTGAAGTAACTGGTCAGGCAAGACCGCCTTCATAGTTACCCCCCGTGGTCGCCCAGATAAAGACCACAGCCCGGCAAAGGGCAGAAGGAGATGGAAATGAAAAGACAGGCTTTGAAATTTTTCGGAATGGTCATTTTACTCGTGATGGTCGCATTCGTATCCGCTCTGGCTTCCAGCGTTTCGGCGCAGACCCCAAGCCGCAATGTGATGGCCCAGATTCCTTTTGAGTTTAACGTCGGCGACAAAACCCTCCCCGCAGGCGACTACTTGATAGCAGAGATTACGAGTGACGGCGCGGCCCTGCGCATCAGCAATCAGGACGATAACAAGAGCGTCAGCGGCCTGACCTCAGCCGTCCGGGGCAGCGAGCCGAAAGAGCATTCCACACTGGTCTTCCAGCGTTACGGCGATCGCCTCTATCTCTCGCAGGTCTGGATTACAGGCGAGAGAGCCGGACGCGAGATGATTAAGTCTGGACAGCAGCGCGCGATGGATCGTGAGCTTGCGAAGAACAACGCGAAGGCCGAGACCGTCACCATCGCAGCAGTCTTGTACTAAGCTTGAAATTGAAAACTGGCCCCCACCGGCCAGCAAAGTTTAAGGCGAGTGTCCTCCACCAACTAATCTCGCCTTTCAAAGAAGCGGCAACCCGTACATCCCCTCCGGGTTGCCGCTTCTCTTCCTTTTAAATACAAAAAAAATTCCTCACGCAAAGGCGCAAAGAAAGCAACTTGTCTTTCTTTGCGTCTTTGCGTGAGACGTTCTTGTGTTTGCTATATCTTCAGGGCAGCAGTCGCCAGTTATTCGTCGGCTCAACAGGGATGCGCTTGTTGCGCTCGACCCAATCAATAATCAACTCACGAATCTCTGTGCTTGAGCGAGAGACGACAGGCGCGTCCTTATACATAGTGTAGCGGCCACCGCCGTTGGCCCTGTAATTATTGATAGCGAGACGCAGCTTCTGCTTCATGTCGAGCGGCTGCCCGCGCAAGCGCAGGTTTTGAATCCTCTGCCCGAAGGGCTTACGTATATCCAGCTCGTAAGTCACGCCCTCCGCGATGTCAAAGTTGTAGCCGGGAATATTTTTATCAATCAACTCGGCAGCAGATTTGCCCTCTTCAAATGGCCTGAAAAATTTAGCGGAATGTTCGAGCGCGTCTTTCAAAGTCTGCCCCGTCACCTCTATGACGACCAGCGTATTTTCGTAAACATATAAGCCAGCGATGTCGCGCACGGTGATTGGCCCTTTGTTGATGCGCGCCTGCTGGTTAAAGCTCGCGACAGTCGAGACATCTGCCTTGCCCGCCTCAAGCTGCACGCGCTGAATCAAATCCAGAAGGGCCGTATCTTTAAAATAAGAATCCTGCGCAGTTAACTCAGCATCCGATTCGCCTATGACCTGACCGAGCCAGTTCTGTGTCTCTTTATCATAAGGCTCTGCGAGTCGTGCAATCTCTTCATCCACCGCGACCTTATCGTCAACCGGAATCGTGCGCGCGGATTTGGCTACAACTTTCCAACTCGGAATCATGCTCGTGCGCATGTCCTTTTCCAGATAGAGGTCAACGCGCGCCACGTGTCGTCCCCAGTAATTGGCCTGCGTGAGAAGGACGCCGTTGACGTACATCGCAGGCACTTCCCTGTGCGTATGGCCCATCAGGATGATATCAACGCCCTGCACCTGTCTGGCAATCGAAAGAGCTTCATTCTCATGCGGCTGCTCGCCGGGACGAACTTCGCCCGTCGCCAAATCTTCACCGATGCCCATGTGCATAGCGATGACGACTAAATCCACACGCTCTTTCTGACGCAGAACTGCGACCCACTTTTTGGCCTCTGCGACGGGTTCACGAAATTCCAGCCCGGCGTAATTTTCCGCGTTCTCCCAATTCGGAATCGCGGGCGTCGTCAAACCCAGAATGCCTACGCGCACGCCATTCACTTCTTTGACGAGATAAGGGTCAAAGAAAGTCTGCTCCGTTCCCTTCTTGTAAGTGTTGGCGGAGAGCATTGGAAACTTTGCTTCGCTGCGCGCCTTTGTGAGCGTCTGCAAGCCGAAGTTGTATTCGTGATTGCCGACCGCCATCGCGTCAAACTTGAGCGCGCTCATCGTGAGCATCATAGGGTCTGGCGGCGCGTTGTTCCTCTTGGCGTGAAAATATTCGAGCGGCGTGCCTTGAATCGTGTCGCCCGAATCAAGCAGGAGAAGTTGCGGATTCTCTTTGCGCACCTGTTTGACGATGGTCGCAACTTTCGCAAGCCCGCGCGCATCCGGCTTGTTCGTGTAGTAATCAATCGGCAGGATATTGCCATGTAAATCCGTCGTCGAAAGAATAGTGACCTGCGCACGCCTGACATCATCCGCGCTGCCTGAAAAAGCAAAGACGAGCACAAGCGAGAGCGGCAACATGCTGAACAGCATTCTTCTCATCAAATATTTATTTTTCATTTTAGAGATTTATCTCAGGGCAAATCTTTTGCAGACCCGTTTGGCCCTTTGTCGCATAGACTTCGGCGGCGGGCAGGCCGCGCGTCAGGCATGCGGCGTAAACAACCGGGAACCCAGCGCGCACCTGCTTCATCTTTTCCTGATTCTCGAAATACGTCCGGCCACGTTGCAGGATAATAAAAGTTTCTTGTTGCGGGTCTATCTGGAAATTCGGGTCGGACAGGACGCGCGACTGCAAGTCCGTGCGGCCAAATTTTTGTAAGTAGAAACGCACCACTCCCGGCGTCTCATGCACGATGGTTGCTCCCTGCGGCGCAGTCTCGCAGACATAACGAATCGCTTCGCGCAGCCCGTCATCATAAAACTCGTCATGCGGGAAATAGACTCCCGCAAAATTTTCGCTGACGAGGCTGTTGGTATAGAGCGCGTAATGCGGCGCGCGTTTGTATGCGGCCCATGCGGGCCAAGCTATAAAGAGCAGCAACGCGCCTGCGTAAGCTAAAAGATTCAGTCGCTCTAAACGCGCGCGTTTGAACATCGCCGTTAGCCAGCGCAAGAGAGCCATGATGCCGACCGCCGCAATCATATAAACCAGAGGCATCAGAGAGAGCGTATAGCGCAACCATTTTGGCCCCATCAAAGAGTAAGGCACAATCCACAGGATAAACATCAGGAGCAGGAAAGCATGGCCCGGATGTCGCCAACGCCTGACACATTCAAAGAGACCAATTAAAAACGCGATGATGACAGGCAACGGAACTTTCGTCGCCAGAAAGAGCAGGTAGAAATAGATTGGCGTTCCCTTGAAAGGCGTGCTCGCCATGTTGCTTTTGTACAGCGTGTCGCCCATCAAATAGCCCGTGTGCGTCAACAGTTCACCGCTCGTATAGGATTGCAGGTAAGCCCATGTCTGCGGCAAGAGCACTGCCGGATTGGCTAATAGAAAGACCACGAGCATCAGTAGATAAAAGAGCGCAGGCGTTCTCCAAGCGGGCTCGCCCGGCTGACGCTCGCGCACGCGCACCAGATGATGATAAAGCGCGTTGAGTCCAAAGTAGTGCGGGAAATATTTCGAGGCCAGCATGAGACCGAATGAGATGCCGCTCAAACCGTAGTTCCATTTCTTGGCCTTCGCGTCATGCCCGCTCGCCTGTTTGGCGCGCAGGTAAAAGTAGAAAGCGAAGAGCATGAAGAAGACCAGCAGCGTGTCTTCTTTGGCGATGCGATTGTATGTGATGGCGTTGACGCCAAAGGCCCAGAGCGCAGCCGCTATTAACGCTGTGCGGCGTTCAAAGAAAGCTGCGGTCAGCAGAAAGAGCGGCACAACCGTTAGCGCGCCGAAGAGTATGTTGGGAAACCTGAGCGCGGCTTCCTCGCTCACAAGGTTTGCAGACCCACGCGCGTTCCAGGCTTTCGCAGTCTGCATGGAGATATACATCAGAGCCTTCATCAACATCGGATGCTCTGCGTTGGGGCGTATGTCTCCCTGCTCGTAAGCGCGCACGGCTTCGAGCTTGTTAATCTCGTCTTCGGCAAAGCCTATGGCGGACACTCCGCTCAGGCGCAGGCCGAAGCCCAGCACAAACATCAGCGCGAGCGCAAAGACAATCGCGCGCGCGCCTGTCTCCGCCACCTCGCGCCGCTCCGTCATCGGAGGAGTCGCCAGAGCTTTGCTCTCAACCGCATTGATTTCGACAGACCCTGACAAAAGCTTCCCCTTTGATTATCTCAATTCGCTGACAGAAACAGTGTCCGGCTGAACGCTCACTTCCTGTGCGGCCTCTTCCGCGCCTTTCGAAACATCGCGCAATGATAATCCACGACGAATCAACAAAGCCACGCCCACAGCCGTCCAACAAATAATTCGCGCCTTGCGCACAATCGCCAAAGTGACGCCAACGGTCGTCCCCTGCTTCAAAACCTTCGTCAACATTCCTGTGCCAGCCTCATCCACTCCCATGCGCAATGGCACGAACTTAAAAACTACGTTAATGAAACGGTTGACGGATTCTAAAATAAAAGCTGTCAAAAGTGTCGGCGCGACATCGCTGATAAAAAAGAGCACGACATAAACTTCCAGAATGCCTGAGAGATGAAAGCAGGCTTCCAGTAAAATTATCGGAATAAAACGCGCGCGGTTGTGCGCGTAAAAGCCATAGACGCGCTCTTCCAGAGAGCGCACGCGCTCGCGCTTGTTTTCCAGAAAACGCCGCCCGATTTTGCGCCCGTAAAGAAATTCCAGCGTGCCGCTCAAAAATTTCCACTGCTGCCGTATGACCAGCATGGCAATAGATATAGTCAACGCGACTCCGACCAGCGCGCTGATGCTGACAATCTGCAAAGGCTTCGGGAGCGGAAAGCTCAACATCAGAGCCACCGTGCCGGAGAAGATAAAGAGCGCGACAGACAAGCTGTAAAAAAGATTCTCGACGGCGAGAGCCGAAAGGGCTGTGACGAGCGGCACTCGCTCACGCACGAGCGCAGCCTTCGCTGGCTCGCTCACAAAGATGCCGAGCGGGACGAGCGTTCCCACTGCATCGCCAATCAAGTAAGCTCTGAGCGCATCCGCCAGAGGCAGCTTTTGGTCTCCCTCAAAACATCTGGTCCAGGCAATCGCGCGCACTAGCGGTCTGATGCCAGAGATGAGCATGACCAGCAAAAATCCTGCGCCGAGCTGTTTGATATTGGCCCAGATGTCCGCGGGGTTCGCCTTCCAGATAAAGTATCCGAAAAGCAAAAGCCCCAGCACAGCGAAGATTATTCCGACAGGTGTAAACCTTTTGGAGACATTTTTTTTGGAAACGCTTTTGTTCATCCCATAATGAAAAGGACTTGCCACAAAGACACAGAGGCACAAAGAAAGGCCAAATTAGAATCTTTATTCATTTAGCGTTTGCAATTCCCTTTTTCATTGTCTCTGCGCCTCTGTGTCTCTGTGGCTTAATTTTATTTCACCTGCAAATTTAAGCATTTTAAGTGCCGAATGGTGCAAGATAGACACAAATCAGGTAAAAGTAAAAAGGTAAAAGGCCAAATCTTTATCCGGCGCAAAAATGTTCGCGAGCGCGAAGGCGATTTACCTTTTGCCTTTTGCCTTTTGCCTTGATTATGATGCTATATTCCCGAAACGAACAGTTACTTTAATGAGCCGGACAAAGATGAGTCAAACCGTTATGGAAGAATCCTGTGGAAGCCCGCTGACCATGCTCTCCGAAGACGAAGAGATGTTTCGCGCGAGCGTGCGCGAGTTTGCCGAAGGCGAACTGCGCCCGCGTGTCGAAGAGATGGACGAAGCGGGCCAGCTTGACCCCGCGCTCATCAAGCAATGCTTTGATTTAGGATTGATGGGCATCGAGACGCCCGAAGATTACGGCGGCGCAGGCGCAAGCTTTTTCACGGCCATCGTCGGCGTCGAAGAACTTTCCCGCGTGGATGCATCCGTCGGCGTCTTCGTTGATGTGCAGAACACGCTCGTCAACAACGCTCTGATTCGCTGGGCCAATGAAGAGCAGAAGAAAAAATATCTCACGCAATTATCAAGCGAAAAAGTTGGAGCCTATGCCTTAAGCGAAGCAGGCTCAGGTTCAGACGCTTTCGCGCTCTCGACTCGCGCCGCTGAGAAAGACGACCATTACATTCTCAACGGTCGCAAGCTCTGGATTACGAACGGCAAAGAGGCTGAAATCTTTATCGTCTTCGCCAACATCAATCCAGAAGCAGGCTATAAAGGCATCACTGCCTTCATCGTCGAGAAAAACTTCGAGGGCTTTTCTGTCGGCAAGAAAGAGAACAAGCTCGGCATACGCGCCTCTTCAACTACCGAATTGATTTTGGAAGACTGCCGCGTGCCGAAAGAGAACGTCATGGGCGAGGCTGGCAAGGGCTACAAAATTTCCATTGAGACTTTGAACGAAGGTCGCATTGGCATCGGCGCGCAGATGATTGGCATCGCACGCGGCGCGCTCGAAGCCTCTTTGCGCTACACTTCTGAGAGACAGCAGTTCGGCAAAAACATCAACGAGTTTCAGGGCGTGCAATTCCAGCTTGCAGAGATGGCGACCGAGTTAGAGGCCGCGCGCCTGATGGTTTACAATGCCGCGCGTCTGAAAGATGCCGGCAAACCTTTCGTCAAAGAAGCAGCGATGGCAAAGCTCCACTCTTCGCGCGCCGCCGAGACGATAGCCTCCAAAGCCATAGAACTTTACGGCGGCTACGGCTTTGTCAAAGACTACCCGGTCGAAAAATTCTGGCGCGACTCAAAAATCGGAGCCATCTACGAAGGCACTTCCAACATGCAGTTGCAGACCATCGCCAAACTGATTATCGGAGGCAAGTAAAGTAATGAGTGCAAACATTGAACGAGTGCTTGATGAAATTAAATCTTTAACCCCCGAAGAGCGGCGACAGGTGCGTGTAGCGTTGGAGATATGGGAATTAGCGAAGCCGAGTCCACAGCAGAGGTCTGAGGAAGAATTTGAACAACTAATGGAAGAGCTAGGCATCATCTCCAGACCACGAGAGCCGTTAGATGACGAAGCATCTTTCAGTGAGTTCAAACCAATTAAGATACTGGATGGCAAACCGGTCTCTGAAACTATTATTGAGGAGCGGAGATAGTTGGCCCTCTACTTCTTTGATAGTAGCGCGCTCGTTAAGCGTTATGCGAACGAGACGGGAAGCACTTGGGTATTAGGCTTACTTAGCCCTGCTGCGGGGCATCGTCTTTATATTGCACGTATTTCGGGCGTAGAAGTAGTATCGGCTATTACAAGACGCGCGCGTGCAGGCAGCCTTTCACAACAAGACGCGGCAAAGGCTTTGTCACATTTTCACCAAGCTTTTGCCCATAGTTATAATTTAGTGGAACTCAACGCGCTTTTAGTCTCGGAGGCAATGTCGCTGGCTGAAACGCATGCACTACGCGCTTATGATGCAGTGCAATTAGCTGCCGCGCTTGAGCTTTATCGTCAGCGTACATCTCACGGGGCATCTGTGCCAACGATTATCTCTTCTGATGCTGCATTGAATTCGGCAGCAACGGCTGAAGGATTGATTGTTGATGACCCGAATATTCATTAAGGGTTCTTCCAGATAAAATCATGGATTCATCACGCATAGATACATTCAAACAGATGCTCGAAAGCGACCCGGATAATGAGTTGGTGCGTTTCGGGTTGGCGAATGAGTATTTGAAGGCGGAGCGTTACGAAGAAGCGATTGACGCGCTGAACAATTACCTGCAACGCGCGGATGATGAAGGCGCGGCTTTCGGGATGCTCGCGCGTGCGTATGAAAAGGTAGGGATGCGCGATGAAGCGCGCGAGTCATACCTGCGCGGCATAGAGGCTGCTAACAATCACAATCATCCTTCGATGGCGCAGGAATATCGAGAAACGCTTGAGACGGAGTACGCGGATTAGCAACGATTTCAGAGAGCATTTATTTTATGGCTGATGAAGAGATGCAAAGCAGCATGGAGGAGTTAATCTTCCTCGTCACGGAAGCTCCCGAAGGTGGATTGACTGCACGCGCTTTGGGCTTTTCGATTTTCACAGAGGCTGACGATCTGGAAAGCTTGCGCGAGCAGGTGCGTGATGCCGTGCGTTGCCACTTTGAGGAAGGGCAAGGCCCGCGTGTGATTCGCCTTCACTTTGTGCGCGAAGAAGTGATTGCTGCATGAAGCTGCCACGCGATATTTCAGGTGATGAGCTGGCTAAGTCGCTTAAATTTCTTGGCTATCAGGTTACACGGCAGACGGGCAGCCACATGCGCCTAACAACGACAGAGGGCGGCGAACATCACATCACGATTCCACGTCATAACCCTTTGCGCATTGGCACATTCGCAGGAATTCTGGATGATGTAGGGGCGCACTTTGCAATTAGTCGCGCCGAATTATTGACAAGGATTAAGATCAATTAGCACACGGATTTTAACACTCAGGAGACGAGACGAGATGGCGACCGAAATGAAGGCGCGCGGAGTTGAGGGTCTGGACAAAGAGCAGATGATTGGCATCTTCCGCACGATGTATCTCTCGCGGCGGATTGATGACAAGGAGATACAGCTCAAGAACCAGAACAAAATCTTTTTTCAGATTAGCGGCGCGGGGCATGAGGCTGTGCTAGTCGCGGCGGGACTGGCTTTTAAATCCGCTTACGATTGGTTCTATCCATACTATCGCGACCGCGCGCTCTGCTTGCAGCTTGGCATGACGCCGCTCGAACAACTTCTCTCTGCCGTCGGCGCAGAGGCAGACCCGAATTCGCATGGCCGACAGATGCCTTCGCACTGGGGACATAAAGATTTGAATATCGTTTCGCAGTCTTCTCCGACAGGCACACAGTTTTTGCAGGCGACCGGTTGCGCCGAGGCAAGCTATCGCGCAAGCCTGCTCGATGAAATTAAAGATAAAGTGACTGGCTTCAAAGGCGACGAGGTAGTCTATTGTTCTTCGGGCGACGGGACGACGAGTGAGGGCGAGTTCTGGGAAGCTCTGAACACGGCCTGCAATCTGAAGCTGCCCGTCGTCTTCCTTATCGAAGATAACGGCTATGCCATCAGCGTGCCTGTCGAAGTGCAGACGGCTGGCGGCGATGTCTCAAAGCTTGTCGAAGGATTTCCGAATCTCTACATACAGAGATGCGACGGGACAGACCCCTTAGAATCCTTTGAGACTATGCGGCGCGCAGTCGAGCACACGCGCGCGCGCAAGGGCGTGGCGCTTGTGCACGCGAAAGTGATTCGACCTTATTCGCATTCGCTCTCCGATGATGAAAAGCTTTATCGCCCGGATGAAGAGCGGACTTCGGATGCCGAGCGCGACCCGATTAAAAGATTCGGCGCGCTGCTCATCGACGAAGGCTTTGCCACGCAGGACGAGTTGCAGAAGATAAAGGACGAAGTTGACAAGGAAGTAAACGAAGCGGCTGACCTTGCTCTCGCCAGCCCGCAGCCAGCGAAAGAGACCGCGACACAGTTTGTCTATTCGCCGGATGTTGACCCGACTTCCAAAGAGTTTGACACGGAAGATGGAGCAGAGCTTTCCGGCAACGCAGGCACGATGGTTGACCTCATCAATCGCTGTTTGCATGAAGAGATGGAGCGCGACCCGCGCATCGTCGTCTTTGGTGAAGATGTCGCAGACTGCTCGCGCGAAGAAAATCTGGACAAGGTCAAAGGCAAGGGCGGCGTCTTTAAAGTGACTGCCAACCTGCAACGCAAGTTTGGCGCGGCGCGCGTTTTTAATTCGCCGCTCGCGGAGGCCAACATCGTCGGGCGCGCAATCGGGATGGCGACGCGCGGCTTGAAGCCTGTGGTCGAGATACAGTTCTTCGATTACATCTGGCCCGCGTATCATCAAATCAGAAACGAGCTGGCGTTGATGCGCTGGCGTTCCGCGAATGACTGGAAAGCTCCCGTAGTAATGCGCGTGCCGGTCGGCGGATATTTAAAAGGCGGCGCAATCTATCACTCGCAAAGCGGTTCGACCATCTTCACGCACACGCCAGGCTTGCGCGTTGTTTATCCTGCGACCGCGCTTGATGCCAACGGACTGCTTCGCACGGCGATTCGCTCAGACGACCCTGTGCTTTTCCTTGAGCACAAGCATCTCTATCGTCAGGCTTACAACAAGTCGCAGTATCCTTCGGACAATTTTATGATTCCCTTCGGCAAGGCCAAGACCGTGCGCGAGGGAACAGACCTTTCAATTATTACTTTCGGCGCGCTCGTCAACCGCTCGCTCACTGCGGCCAAGCAGGCAGAGCAGCAGGGCATCAATGTCGAGGTGATAGACCTGCGCACTCTTGCGCCGTACGACTGGCAAGCCATCACCGCGACGGTGAAGAAGACCAACAAGGTCATCATCGCGCATGAAGACTCGCTCTCGTTTGGTTACGGCGCAGAGATAGCCGCGCGCATCTCTGATGAGTTGTTCGAGTATCTGGACGCGCCTGTGCGCCGCGTCGCCGCGCTCGATACTTTTGTCGGGTATGCTCCGCAACTCGAAGAAGCTATCTTGCCGCAGGTGGAAGACGTGGTGCGTGCGATTACAGAATTGTATAGTTACTAAAAACAAGTTTCCCGCAAAGGCGCAAAGAAGGCGCGAAGGAAAACAAAGAAGAGTTCTTACTCTTAATCTCTTGTTCTTCTTGGCGTCTTTTCTTTGCGTCTTTGCGCCTTTGCGGGAAAACTTCTTTCTGAAAACTTGCCGTACACAATGTATCGTAACATTGCGCCCCGGTTTTTCCCCTGAGCCTCTAAACTTTCTTAAATAAAGAACTTATCTTTCTCCTCTATGGCATCGTTCTTGCGATACTCTTTTGGTTCACCCTAAAAATAATCTCTCCCTTCAGACGAAATTCTAATTCTTAGGAGGAGAATTAAGTGATGCGTAAATATCTGTTTAGGATTGCGGGGGCGATGATGCTTTCGCTTTTGGTGGCCGGGGCGGCTTTGGCGCAGGAGACGAAGACCACTCTGGTCCAGAATTCAGACGGCACATGGACTGTCGTAGAGTTTCCGGTTGACAAGGAAGTCATTGTCAATCTGACGCCGACGAGTTCGATTCCCGGCGCAATCGGCACGGCCAGAGTCAGGCGCATGGCGGATCACACGATGATTAATCTTGACCTCAAAGGCATGCCCGGCGATGTCACAAGCTTCAATCTATATGCGGTTGACCCGACGGGCAAGGCCACGCTGCTTGGGCCAGTCAATCTCAATAACGGCACGGCTGCGGTTAGCACTATGACGCCGCTCAATCGTTTCATGCTCGTGCTTTCACCAGAAGCAAATCTGACGACCATCGCGCCTGAGACAAGAGTTGTTTTCAGAAGCGCAGTGCCGGAAGGCTTCGCAGTCGTTCCGCTCGGCAGCAGTGGCGAGCGTGATGGCGCGGCAGTCGGCGAAAAGGTTGCGGCCACTTCGACTGCGGGCGTGACGCCTGCTTACGGCGCGCCGCTTCTAGGCATTCCGAGTTTTCGTCGCGGGACAGACACCGAGATGAAGATTAACTTTACGGGCGCGTTGACAGGCTCAAGAGCCAATGTCTATCTGGAGCCGCGCAAGGATGGCCCGACGACCATCAAGATTCGCTTCCATGAATTGAAGGATGCGCCCGCAGGTCAGGTCTATGTGGTGTGGGCCGTCTCTGCTGATAACAAGTTTCAGCGTCTGGGCCAGATAGTCAACACGGGCCAGCGCAACGAAGCTCAGATTCAGTCTGAGACGCAGTTCCAGGATTTCGGTCTCTTCGTGACGACCGAAGACGAAGCCACATCGCCGCACGGAAATATCGTCGGCACTGTCAGCAAGTAACATCGGACAGATGGCCTCTTGGCTTTAAGGCGCAAAGAAAGTTTCTACAACTTTCTTTGCGCCTTTGCGCCTGTGCGGGAGACCTTCTGAAAATTTCCTCAAAACACCTTGCCTTCCAAACCCATTTAAGTGTTATATTGAGCTTGCCGTCGCCCGTGACGGCAGAGCCTGAGAAGCCGCGCTTGCCTCCCCCGAAGTAGCGACGCGGTTTATGAATTGGAAATAACCTGCCGGAGTCGGGTTAGCATCCAGCGCCCGCCGCAAACAGTATTAAAGCCATGAAGAAACGCCAACTCCCCCTTTGGCTGCTACTCATACTTTTCGCCACCATCACAACGAGTGTGCGCGCACAGCAAACGCAGCCGTCTCTCCCCGAACTCATACGCCGCGTCAAGCCTTCCGTCGTCAGCATCATTACTTACGATGCCAAAGGCGAAACCAAGATGACTGGCACCGGATTCTTTATACGGCCCGGTCAGGTGGCGACCAATCTGCATGTCATTGACGGCGCGAGCCGCGTGGAGATTCGCACCTTCGACGGCAAGGGCAAGACATATCCCGCGCTCGGCGTCGCGGGCATAGATGAGGAGGGCGACCTTGCGCTCCTCAATATTGACATGCCTGAGTCGCGCACTCGCACGCTTGAGATGGCAGCAGCCGTGCCGGACGAAGGCGAAAAGATTTTTGTTATCGGTAATCCACTTCGGCTCGAAGGCTCTGTCTCGGACGGTATCGTCGCGGCTGTACGCGAGGTTCCGAATCTTGGCAAGATAATACAGATTACCGCGCCCATCTCGCATGGCAATAGCGGCAGCCCTGTCTTTAACATGAAAGGCGAAGTGGTCGGCGTCGTCACAATCAAAGTGACCAACGGGCAGAACATCAGTCTCGCGCTCGGCGCGCAGCGCGCAGCGGAATTGAAGCCCGGCAAGGTCGTCACTTTCACAGAATTGGCGGGCCGCACTAAAGAGCATCAGAAGGCCGAAGCTCTCTCCGAATGGTGGTATCGCAATGGCTTGAACTCTCTGTGGCTTGGAAACTACGAGAGCGCGCTCAGCTATTTCGAGAACGCTGTAGACAAAAATCCGAATCGCGTGGAGGCTTGGATTCAGGTCGGCTACTGCAAAGTCAAACAGGGCAACAACCGCGAAGCCATCAAGGCTTACCAGCAGGCCATACGCTTGCGGCCAAATTCCTACGAGGCTTACAACAAACTCGGTGATGCTTATTACTACGCAGGAAGTTTCTACGAAGCCATTGGAGCTTACAAGCAGGCCGCGCGCCTCAGGCCCGAACTCGGCGAAGCTTATTACAATCTCGCGCTCACATATCTGGAACTGGACGACCGCCACTCCGCGATAGCGCAGAGCCGCATCCTGCAACCGCTGGACACGGCTCTCTATCAGAAATTATTGAGCGAGCTACAGAGATAAAAAAGAATCAGGGTAAAAAGGTCAACCCCCGGAAAGTTTTTCTGTAGGCTTCGTCCCTGAACCTGCAAAAAAACTTTCTCGTCTGACCTTTTTACCCTGAAACTTTTTAAAGAATGAAAGGCTTGCTATTCTGTATGAAGGGATAAAAATTTGAACAGCATGCCTTTCATCCTTCAAGCCTTAATTCTCAATTTTTCATCAAGCTCACATCGCCTGAGGCAGTCGAGAGCTTTATCATGCGCGCGCCGCTGCCGAGTCTTCCATGCGCCTGACTGCCAGAGCCGTAACGTTGCTCTTTGACCTCAATCGGAAAATCCGTTTCGATGTCGCCCGACGCCGTTGAGATGGAAACTTCCGCATCAAGATTCGCTGGCAGCCTGACTCTCACATCGCCGCTCGCGGAAGAGAACTTCATATTTTCCGTGCCTTCGAGCCGGGAGATTTCGACATCCACATTGCCGCTCGCGCTCTGCGCGCTGACTTCGCCCACGACATTCTGCACGCGCATCTCGCCGCTCGCAGTCGAAGCATGAATGCGTCCGTTGACATCCTTCACAAGCACATCGCCGCTCGCCGTGCTGACGCTCACATTGCCGCGCACATCCGTAATCTCTATGTCACCGCTCGCGGTTGAAATCTTTTCTATCGCAATGTTCATCGAGCGCGGAACTTTCACTTCAAAGTTCACGCTCGCGTCGCAATTACACGGCGAAGGATAGCGCACGCCGACATCCACGCGATTGCCGCTGCTTTTGTCTTCGACCGTCACCATCTCGCGGTCGCGCCCTTCTCTGGTTCCGTTGACGACAACCACATTGCCGTCATAACCAGTGACGGAAACATCACCCGAAACATTCTTGACGGTGATTGAGCCGCCCGCAGCAAGCCTGTAAGTTTGCTGAAAATCCTGCGCCCGCGCCGTAGAGGAAAAGCCCAGCAACACGCCGAACACAGCCAGAGCCAGCCGACACCAAATAGTCCTCATCTTTAATACTCCTTTATGAATAATTTCCGAGAAAGAGATTGGCTTTTTTCAAGCCGCGATTCTTAATGCCTACAAATTGAGAACACCGCGCGCAAAAGATTCGTGGCAATTTTTTTTCGGGAAGGAAGTTAGTTGCGATTGAGTGAGAGTTGATGCGCCCTCGCTGACGGTCGGGCTACTGCCCCTCTAGTGTGACTTGCGGGGCAGTAGCCCGACCGTTAGGGAGGGCGCATGCAATCGTAAATTGCTATAAACAGAAAAAGCACAGAGGAAATCCTCTGTGCCTTCTGATTGTTAAAGCCTTGCGCGTTTGTTTACAACATGAATCCCAGATTCGATACCGGGAAGTTGTTGATAAACGGAAAGACAACTGGGATGTCTGCCGCAGACACGCCGTACCAAGAGGCCAGCGTCCCCGCGAACATCTCAACCGAAGTGGTCGGGATAAATCTTCCTCTGGTGTCGGCATCATCCGGGCCACTGTTAACGAGCGTCGGGAAGACCGTGCCGTTCGGGCCGGGCCTGCCGTAGAAATCGCCGCCGCGCACGCTGCCGCCAACGACCAGAGAGTGATTGCCCCACGCATGGTCTGAACCGGCTCCGCTTCCAGACCCAGCAGGGTTCAGTGTGCGGCTAAAGTCAGACATCGTAAAGGTCGTCACGCTGTCTGCGATGCCCTGTGCCACAGTCTCATCATAGAAGGCTTTAATCGCCTGGCTGACTTCCGTCCATAGTTGAGCGTGGCGCGTGAGCTGGCCCGAATGCGTATCGAAGCCTGTCAGCTGAACGTAAAAGATTTGGCGGCTCATGCCGAGTTGCGTGCGGAATTTCATCAGCTTGGCGACCTGGCGTAGCTGGTTGCCGAGAGATGTATTCGGGAAAACGGCAGTCAGAGGCGGGTCGCTGCTGAGGTCTTCGCTGACCGCGATGGCCTGCGCTGTCAAATCGCTCGCAGCCCTCACGAGAGTCGAACTCAAATCCATGCCTCTGATGTTATCCATCTGAGTGCGACGCACAGCATCCTCCTGGAATTGAGCAGGATTAAAACCGTTGAGCGTCAAGACCTGATTGAGCGGCGTCGGTGAAGGCGAGACGACAAGCGGCTGTGTCTGCGAGCCAGCCGTGAAGACCGTCGAGCCTGCGATAGAAGTGATGGCCGGAATCGCCGAACCCGGATTCAGGCCGATAGTGCGGTCTGCCGAGCGACCTCCCCAGCCGGTCGTCGAGCGGTATGCGGAGATGCCTGTCCAGTGTTGCTGCTCCTGATCCGAATGCGAGAAGAGTTGGCCCGGACGCGGCGCGCCCGACTGATACTGTGCCTTTGTCAAAGGCTGCACGAGCGTGCCGACGTTGCAGACGACAGCCATCTTCTGCTGATCCCAGAGCGTTTTCAGACCCGTCATGCTGGGGTGCAATCCGAAATCGAGGGCGATGCTCGGCGGCGTAATCGGCAGCAGGCTGGCGCGCGGAATGGTCGGCCCTAACGCGCCATTTCGCTGCGTAAAGTACTGGTCATAGCCCGCAGTGTAATTCGGGATGACAGTATTGTTGCCGTCATTGCCGCCACGCAGAAAGACGCAGACCAGAGCCTTGTAGCCGCTGTCGCCACGTGCATATGCATCCACGAGGCCGAAGTGCCTGATACTCGTGGCGAGCGCCGTCATGCTCAAAGCGGCGCATCCTGACCTGCGCAGAAATTCTCTTCTTGATTGTGACATAGCTTTTACCTCTGCACCTGATACTGTGATGAAGTCGCCACTAGATAAAGAGCCGTTCGCACGCGCTTCAACGGATTGTTGCTTGGGACAGCCTGTATCGCCGTCATGACGCTGTTGCGCATGGACTGTGACATAGCGCCATGCAGCATCAGCTTATTGAGCGAATCAACCAGCAGCCCTGCCGATGGATCCATCGTCAGCATGTTCATTAATCTGTCCATGCTAATCGAAGTGCCGGCAGGAATATTAATGTTGTTGTTGGCTACAATCCCGGTCGTCGAAAAGACCATCTGGTTGACGAAGTTGGGCCGCTTGAGCGTCGTTCCTGTAGTCAGGATGCCATATTCCGGGCCAAGGACAGTCGTGTTCGGGACGACGAAATCCGGCTGGTAATAGTTGAACACGGACGGCGGATTCCAGACATCCTGATCGAGTCCAACAGTGATGCCATTGATAACGCCGTCGCTAAGGGTAGTTCTGTTTGAAGACTTCGGCTCGAAGGGACGCAGCAGGTTGACCACGAACAGGAAAGGCTCTCTGAGCTTGCCATAGTCCGGGTCTGTCTTGAAATCGCCGCGCGCTTCCGGGTCAAGCAGGATGGCTGTGATCACTGCTTTCATGTCGCCGCGATTGCCGAATCCGTTATCGTTAAAGGCGCTGGCGACGCGCTGGACATAGGCCGGAGACGGGTTGCTGGTGACGAGATGTTGAATCAGCAGCTTGCCGATAAACGGCCCGACGTTCGGGTGATTGAAGATGTTGTTCAGGGCGCGCTCTAAATCCTGTTCGGGCGTCAGACCTGCCGGAACAATCGGATTGGCTATCTGATACTGCATCAGAGTCTTCTGGCTCGTATCATGCTCGCTCGGCGTTGCGCGCATCGGCGAGAGGTAGTTCGGAATGCCAACCGTCGTCTCCGGGCAGGCAGAGCCACAGAGCCTCCAGCCTGTAAAGATTTTGGTAAAGTTGTTGATGATGTCTTGATTGTAGGTCGGGATGCGGTTGCCGTTCTGGTCCAGAATGGGCGTCCCGTCCTGATTCAGCATGTCCAACCCGACGGAGAAGAGTTGCAAAATCTCGCGCGCGTAATTCTCATTCGGGTTCGTACGAGTGCTCCGCACCATATCCAGATAGTTGCCCATCGCCGGATTGAGCGTAATCTCGTAGAGCAGGTTATCGAAAGTGCCGAAGGCATTGCGGTCCAGAATCTGTATGTAGGGCAGCATGTGTGCGGCCTGCTGCGTGTCGCGACCGGAGACGACGAAAATCTGGTGCAAGGCCCACGCGACGCGACGACGGAGTTGCTGGTCTTCACCATAAATTGCTTCCTGGAACATCCAGTTTTGCAGCTTGTACATGGTGAAGTTGTCGCGGAAACAAGCAGTGCCAGTGCCGCAGTTCTCTGGATTGGTCGCCATCATTTCAACGGACGGATACGGCAGCGACGAAAAGCGTTCCGGGCCATTGGGCCAGGACTTTTGCGCAAACTGCTCATCGAGCCAACGGCGAATGCCGATGCGTCGCAGTTTCAGTTCCGACTCGAAGGTTGGGCCAAAGGTCGCCTGTTCGAGAAAGCGTATGTGGTCAGGCAGCATCGGGCGCGCGATGCGATCCGATTCTCCCCCTTCGGTCTCCGACCTGGGCCTGGGCCGCGAGCGCGGCGCAGGCGTCGGCACAGACTCCTTCATCATCGCTGATGCCGCCGCCGATATGGCCTATCGAGAGGCGCACGCGATTACTCGCCATCCCGCGCCAGTTGAGCCGCACCAGCACATCGCCCGCATCCCCCAGTTCAGGGTTAAGCTCAAGCGTGATGGCGTAAATCCAACTCAGGTTCGATATTGGACGCAGAGAGACGACGGGCAAGTTATAACGACGCCCCGTCTCTGTCGTCGCGTCCGCGCGGAAAGCGTTTGCGCCTTCGCCAGCCATCAAGTCCAGATTGGTGACAAAGAAGGTGACGCGCGTCCCTTGTCCGGCATGCCAGAGCGGCTCGCCCGTCAGGGGCAAGCGGTTCATCCTCAGGGATGAGGGTTCAACTGCCAGAGCGCGCGTCGAATTTTCTTCGCTGATAAGCACGGGCGCGTCCGGTAGAGTTTGCGCCAGACTGAGCGAAGCGCACGCCAAGACCATCAAAGAGACACAAATCCATCTCAGATGGCGTATCCAGGAGCCAACAGGAAAATTCTTGTTCATAGGATTACTCTCTCCGTCGTGGAGACAGACACCACGGCCTAAAGAAAAACGGACGAAGGCAAAACCACAAGTTTCAACGGCAGGGGGGTAAAGCAATTTTGGATTCCAATCGAACCGACTATATACACCAACGATAATAAAATCGCAATGTTTTTTTCTCTCTGGACCAGAAAAAGCCGTCACTTTAATTTCACGAAATCTTTTTAAAGTTGATAAGAGGCAAGCCATCGAAAATTATTTGATTGACATTTGCGCGGGACAGTTTTAATTTTCATCGCGTCGCCCGGTACAAGATGACTTGGTCTGCTTTGCTCGAAGCCGAGCTTGATAGGAACACGCATCTTCCCCCCCTGCTAAAATGTGTCCGAGCGAGAAGGCGTAACTTTTTACAATCTCTCGTCGCTCTTTATTGACTAGAACAAAACCGCGCCGGAAAACTTTAGTCTTAAAGCTGAGCCGGAGTTTTCTCTTCCTTTAATTGCCGCCTGTGCGGTCTCACAATTTCAAGAGGTAATATTATGCGAGCAACCTCGACGCGAAAGACAATCACATTTAATAGAGCATTAACATACAGTCTTGTTCTCTTACTGATTCTCGGCGTGCTCCTGACAGTGCCGAGGCAGAGCACGGCTCTGGGCGGCGCGTCTCAAGGCGACTCGCTCATTATGGTCTTGAATCTGACCGAGAACTTTGACGGCGTGACGGCTCCGGCTCTGCCAGCCGGTTGGACGACTGTCGGCGCGGGCTCGAATCCAGCATTTGTGACGGCCACAGGTTCGAGCGAGAGCGCGCCCAATATGCTCTCTGTTCCCAATCCGAGCAGCGCAGGCCAAACAGAGATTATCTCGCCGAGCTTCACGGTGCACTTCACAGGCGGGAGAACAACTTTCAGGCATAGCTATAACTCCGAGTTGAACTGGGACGGCGGCGTGGTGGAAATCAGCATCAATGGCGGAGCTTTCGCGGACATCATCACGGCTGGCGGCACCTTTATCACAAACGGCTACAACGGCGTGGCGAAAGGGACTGGCAATCCTTTGCCAGTGCCGCCCGCAACCACCAGACCCGCATGGACTGGAAACTCAAACGGCTTTCTGACAACAGATATTAATCTGCCTCCGGCTGCTGCGGGCCAGAGCATACGCTTGAAGTGGCGTTTTGGAACTGACAGCAGCGTCGGCGTTGGCGCGCCCGCAGGCGGATGGCGCATAGACAATATCAGCATCATCAATAACATCTCCGGCGAGAATGTCGGCGCGATTACGATTCCAGATTCCGGCAACGCCTCGCTCTATCCTTCTTCGATAACTGTCTCAGGCATGATTGGCTCTGTCTCAAATGTCGCAGTGATTCTGGATGGATTCAATCACACTGCGCCGGATGACGTGGATTTGTTGCTGGTCTCGCCGACCGGACGCAGCGTCGTTCTGATGTCTGATGTCGGCGGCACAACTGCGGCGACGAATGTCACGCTCTCAATACAAGACAACGCGACCAATTCCATGCCGGACGAAGGGCCGCTCTTCACTGGCAGTTTCAAGCCGACTAACACCGGCGCGGGAGATATTTTCCCGTCGCCCGCGCCTTCTTCGCCTGCTCCGGGCGCGACTCTCGCATCATTGAATGGAGCAAATCCTAACGGCGTGTGGAGCTTGTATCTGGTGGATGACAACGGAAACAATTCGGGAAGCATTACGAGCGGCTGGGCCATCACGATACAGACTTCGACCGCCGCATGCTCGCTCTCTCTCTCATCCAGCGTGCAGTCGTTTTCACTAAACGGAGGCGATGGCAGCTTTGATGTTATCACGCCCTTCGGTTGTGAATGGACTGCTACGGCTGTCTCAGACTTTTTAAGCATCACCTCTGCGCCAAACGGCGCGGGCGGCACACAAGTGCTCACGTTCCATGTCCAACCGAATATGTCCGGCCCGCGCTCTGGCCGCATACAGGTCACGAACACAGGCATCACGCGCCTCTTTACCGTGCAACAGCAATCCGGTTGTCCGTTCTCTCTGAATCAAGAGTCACAGAATTTCTCAAGCGCGGGCGGCGCGGGCAGCGTGCAGGTAACGGCTGCGGGCGAGTGTGGCTGGACGGTTGCAACGGCGCATGATTGGCTCGACATCGGAACCGCATCAGGCACTGGCAACGGGATGGTCAACTTCACAGTTGAACCCAACACCACAAACAGCCCGCGCACAGGCACGATTCTTATCGGCGCGCGTGTCCTGACCATTACGCAGGCGCGTGCCATTACGCGCACGCCTTTTGACTTTGACGGCGACCTCAAAGCAGACCTCTCTGTCTATCGAGCAGGCGCAGGAGCATGGCACATCACCAACAGTTCCAACGGCTCGCAAAGCTCACAACTCTTCGGGCTTTCCACAGACAGAATTGTTCCGGCAGATTATGACGGCGACAACAAGACTGACATCGCAGTCTTTCGCGCGGGCGCGTGGTATATCTTGCAAAGCACGAACGGCGCGATGAGGTCAGACACGTGGGGACTCGGCAGCGACAGGGCCGTGCCAGCAGATTACGACGGCGACGGCAAGGCAGACCTCGCCGTGTGGCGTGAATCAAACGGCGCATGGTACATACGCAGAAGCTCTGACGACAGCATCAGGTCTGAACAGTTCGGCATCGGCGGAGACAAGCCTGTGACGGGCGACTATGACCGCGATGGCAAGAGCGACCTGGCAGTCTTTCGTCCGAGCACGAACACCTGGTATGTCCTGCAAAGTTCCAACGGAGCAATTCAGGCATACCTCTTCGGACTCGCGACAGACATTCTCGCGCCCGCCGATTACGACTCGGACGGCAAGACGGATGTCGCAGTCTATCGTCCGAGCGATGGCACATGGTACATACAACAAAGCTCCGGTGGATTTACGAGCAGACAGTTTGGCCTCTCGACAGATGTGCCTGTGCCTGCTGATTATGACGGCGATGGCAAAGCAGACATTGCAGTCTTCCGTCAGGGCATCTGGTATATCCTGCAAAGCACGAACGGCACGACGAGAACTGAGCAGTGGGGCGTGGGCGGCGACACGGCTGCGCCCTCAGCTTTCCTCTCAAATTAAAGTTAAGTTCGCTTCTCAAATCTTTTCACACGGCGCGGCTGACTTATCAGATGGAAGCAGCCGCGCTTTACCTCCGGGCAAAGGGTTTTCCAAAAGCAGTCTCATAAATACACGGCAGGGCGCGAGCGAGGTTTAAGATATTCTTAAATTGATACGCTGCCTGATGTCGCTCTTCTGCTATTTATAAGACCGCTTCTAGTAAAGCTGTGCTTCTTCGCCCTCGCTTTTATTTAAGAACGAAGACATACGAGCCTTAATCTTCTATTGCGTTTCAACCACACCTAAAAGGAGAAAGCGTTATGTCTCAACACTCTCGTGTTCCCTCTTCAAAGGCGAGTTGTATCCTGTCAACAGCATTGCTCGTCGTCTTCTGTCCGGGACTCTGGCCGACGATGTCTTTGATAGCCAGAGAGAAATCTGTTGCCTCAAAAGCTGTGCAGACTAATTGGGGTCAGGTCGGAAGATGGACTAACGGATTCAATACTGCTGCGGCAGTTCACACGCATCTCTTGCCGAACGGCAAGGTGCTCTCGTGGACGGTTTGGACACCCGAACCTCTGCCGGGCATACAAACTTATGTGCGCCTCTGGAATCCCGCCGACGGGACGCTCACGGACGTACACAACTACAGCGATTTTTTATTCTGTAGCGGCCACTCACTCTTGCCCGACGGACGCCTGCTGATAACGGGCGGTCAGGCGTCAACCAGCTACGATGGCATCAACAAGTCTTCTATTTTCGACCCGACTGGCAATGGTTGGAAGCACGGCCAGAATATGAACAACGGGCGTTGGTATCCAACTAACGTCGCGCTCGGTAATGGCGAGACTCTGACCGCTTCCGGCTCTTACTGCGTCAACGGCGTCGCAATCTGTGAAAGCATACTCTTTAACAATGTGCCGCAGGTCTTTCATCCTGTGAACGAAACATGGCGCACACTGTCTGGAGCGGAATATCCTTTGCCGCTCTATCCGTGGCTGCACTTAGCATCGGACGGCAGAGTTTATAGCTCAGGGCCGTCGCAGTATCCGATTTTTATGACGACCACAGGCACTGGCTCATGGAGCGCGGGGAGGCTGAGCCTTTACGGTTACAGGGATTCCGGCTCGGCTGTGATGTATGACGTGGACAAAATCCTGATTGTCGGCGGCGGCAATCCGCCCACAAATACCGCAGAGTATATCAATCTTGCTGAGACACTCGGCGGCGGATTAAATCTGTGCGGCAGGATTAAAGACGCGCCTCCGTGTTGGAGAAATGCATCCGCTATGTCCGTCGCGCGCAGGCATCTGGATACGACGCTGCTGGCAGACGGCAAAGTGCTCGCCACTGGCGGCACGAGTGGCGGAACGAGTTGGAACGACACCTGCGGCATAGTCTTGTCGGCAGAGCTTTGGAATCCTGCGAATGACACGTGGACAACGATGGCGTCCATGACTCAGCCGCGCATCTATCACTCTTCCGCGATTCTGTTGCCGGATGCAAGAGTGCTTGTCGCAGGCTCTACATATCAGAATGCGATTGCGCCTTGCCCTGAAGTTCAAAGCTCAAATCAGACGGAAATCTTCTGGCCGCCTTATCTCTACAACTCGGACGGGACTGCCGCTGTGCGACCGACCATTACACAAGCTCCGACAGTTGTGAACTACGGACAAAACTACAATGTGCAGGTGGGAGCATTCGGGGCTGACGTTGTTTCAAAAGTCACGCTCGTCAGGTTGTCTTCCTCGACGCATTCCTTCAATCAGAATCAACGCTTCAACAACTTGGCCTTCACACGCCTCAGCAACACTCTGACCGTCACGATACCATCGAACTCGAACGCCTGCCCGCCGGGGCATTACATGCTCTTTGTCATCAACGGCAACGGCACACCTTCGGAAGCCAGAATCATTAAAGTGACTGCCTGATGATGAAGGGAGACGAGCTATGAAATTCAAATGGATGTGCTGCGGCTTGATGCTCTTGTGCGCGGTCTCTGCAAACGCACAGGAGGCATCACAGTCAAAGCCGCACAAGCACGCAGAGCATCGGCAGAAGGAAGATAAGTCGCAAGAGCAATCTCAGAAGCTTGCGATTCCCGATGTAGAGGTTCTGACTCAGGACGGTCAGAAACGAAAGTTTTATACGGACATGGTCAAAGGCAAGATTGTGCTGGTCAATTTCATTTACACTTCATGCAAGGCCATGTGTCCACTGAGCGGCGATAACTTTGCGCGCCTGCAAACTCTGCTCGGCCCGCGTTTGGGCAAAGACGTTTACCTGCTCTCCATCACCACAGACCCGGAGACAGATTCGCCTTTGAAACTCAAAACATGGAGCGAGCGTTTCAAGCCGAAGGCTGGCTGGGATTTCATCACTGGCGATATGACAGCCATGCAAACTTTGCTTCTGGCCCTCACAGGCGAGAGGCTGCAACGCGGCTTTCACACACCGATTGCGCTGCTGATTAAAGACGACAGCGGAGCATGGAAACGCACTTACGGCCTAGAGCCTCCGGCGCGGTTCGTTAGCATGCTTGATGAATTGTCGGCTCAACACTAATGAGCAGAAAAGAAATTTCCCGCAAAGGCGCAAAGGCGCAAAGAAAGCTCGCAAAGAAGAGAAAGATTAAGATAAAAACTCTCTTTGCTTTCCTTCGCGCCTTCTTTGCGCCTTTGCGCCTTTGCGGGAAACTTTCGTTTTACTCTTGAATCTTCAATCAGCCCCGCTCGAAACTCCTTCCGCCTCTTCTTCCTGCTTCTGCACATGCTCTGACTTGAGCAGTGATGTCTCATAACGCACATCGCCAAAGAGCGTGTCGCTCACGGCCTTGACGAATCCGAGGATGGTTGGCCCAAGGACTATGCCCGGAATGCCGAAGACATAGACGCCCGCGACCAGCGAGAGAAACATCCAGTAAAAACTGAAACGCCGCGCGCCCGCGCTCGCCAGCTTGGGCCGCAGGATGAGCGACGAGCCAATCGTCATCATCAATCCAATGCCCAGATAAATCGCCGCGGCTCCCTCCTGCCCGCGAAAGACAAACAGGTAAATCGTAATCGGCACATAGACTGCCCACTCTCCTACGAGCGGAAAAAATCCGACCAGAAAAGTGACGATTGCCAGCACCACTCCGAGCGGGATGTCAAAGACAAAGTTGAGAATCAGAATCACAGTCGCCTTCAAACACTGGTCTATGAAAACTGCGCGCAGCGCGCCGCGCAATGCGCCGCCAATGTTCTCCGTCAGCTTTTCATAAAGCGGCAGGTAATCACCCGGCACGCGCACTTTGAGATAAGCGTTGATGCGCGCGCGCTGCGTCAGCACATAAAAGACCGTGAAGAAAAAGACCGCGAGAGACGAGAGCAGCAGCGCAGATTTTTGTCTCAAGCCCTGTATGGCAGCCGCCGAACGATTGACGCCTTCGGCAAAGGCCGTCTGCAAACCTATGCGCGTGCTCTCGCGCACGCCCGGCAGATATGATTCGAGAGAGTTGCTGATAGAGTTGATAATCTGGTCGCTCTTCTCCGTCACCAGGCTTGAGTAGCTCGACAACTCGTACCACGCATAACCCGTCAACACGACGAGCGGCACGACTATTAACGCGATTGAGATAAGCGCGCTCCCTGCACGCGCCCTTAAATGTCTTTCGAGCCATTCCTGCACCGGCAGCAGATAGACCGCGGCCACTATGCCCAAAAGAAGCGCGACCGCGACATGCCCGACCAGCATCGCAAACAACACTATGGCGAGCGCGACCATGATGCCATAGACCAAAATCCGCTTGGCATCGCCGACCGTCAAATCGCCCAGTCTTGTTGAATCATCTGTTGCCATGTGTTGGAAATACTATAACACGCGCCCGCGCGCTCCTGCGCTGTCAGGATTTTCCGTCAGGTGCAACCGGAATCCGGCGCAACTCACGATGCCTTTCATCTGTCTCCTTCAATTTCGGCAAACATTCTCGCGCGGCATGCTTGTTGCCATCTCTCTTCACAGTTGGATGATTTGATTTTTGATGGAGACCAAAGCCATGCACGGAAAACTTTTTCGCACGTTCCTGATTTTAGCTTTCACACTCGCAGCCTGTCTGACAGGCACGCAGGCTCAAACTCCGCGCGACAATGAAGAGGGCTATTCCGAATCAGTCCCCGTGACGCGCTCGCGCACCGCGCGCACTGAAAGAGAGACAGACCCCGCGCGACTCTTGCGCGCGGCGCGCACTATCTACATCGAGCCGAATGAAGAGATTGACGCGGAGTATCTACAGTACAAGCTAGGCAAGCACCCGGACTTTCAGCAATGGAAGCTCTCAATGGTCAAGGACAAAGATAAAGCAGACCTCATTCTGACCATTCATCGCACCGCGCTCAACTATATCTTCAGCATCGAAGACCGCGAATCCAGCATCATCGTCACCAACGGCAAGACAGTTGCCATCAACGGCCTCGTCGCCGCCGAAGAGATAGCCAAAGTCATCATCAAGCGCATGCGAAACGTGCGCGCAATGCCTACAGACGAGCCTTAATTGAAAATGGTTCTTAACTGCACAAACCTCGCTCCATCTTATTAGAGGAGATAATATGCTTATGCGACCACTGATAGCTCTGTTGCTTATCGCCCTTCTGACGCTTTCGATAATGGGCCAAACTCCCATCGAGCAGGATGAGATGCCAGCCCAAACATCGGAGCAGGAACGACTCACACCGGAAGAGGAACGCGAGGCGCACGCGCTGGCGGAAGAGTTCTTCAAGCGGCTGGAGCAGGCGCAGGATGTGACGCCTTTAGTGAAAGACCTTTACGTCAGCGATTTTGCCGCGCGCATGCAGCAAGACGACATGGGCAGCTTCTTCCCGCTCGCAGTCACCCCGGAAGTCGCAGCCGAGGCCACGCCTGACGAGATACTTCGCCTCTACGCGGCTTCAATCAATGTTATGTATCTCTCTATGCGGCTCTACATCGCGGCCAGCTTGAAACAAAGACAGAAGCCGCGCGATGAGCAAGCCTCTGCGAAAGAAGACTTCGCGATTGAAGAAATCATCCCGCCCGCTATCATCAACCTGATTCAAAGCGACCCCGTGCTGGCAAAGCTGCTGGCAAAAGAGTTGCAGCAAGAAGCCGCGCGAAACGCTCCTGTTCAGGAGACAGCTGAAACCAATCAAGCGACAGAATCAACCGGCGCAGAGACACAAAATAACGAGCCGCAATCTTTTGAAGATTTGGTTCCCTTCAAAACAATCGAGCGCATGCGGCATTACCTCTCGATGATGGAACAGGGTCTGGACTTAATCCGCGAGCATCTCAAAACCCTGCCGCCGGAATTAACTCCCTCCGTCAAAGATTTCTATCTCAGGGAACAGATGAAAGACGCCGCAGAAAAAGGTGAAGAGCAACAAGTCCTCCCGGAATTTGTGACTAGCATAGAAGCAAACATTCTGGACAGCGAGTACATGGGTTATGCGAAAGGCACGCGCTTAATCTGCGTAGATGCGCTGATTCACATGGATATAACGCGCACGCCTGACGGGACGCTCAAGATAGTCAAAGTTAGTTTGCCGGTAGATTAGAAACCGGCAATAGATAAAGCTCAAAGCAAAAGGGCAGCTATCCATTAGCTGCCCTCTTTTTGTTACTCTAAAACCACTTGCTTTAATCCGCGACAGGCGCGACTGCACGGACAGCTTCCGAGACTCCGTCCGCGTACTTCTTGAAATTCTCGTTGAAGAGTTTCGCTAAGTGACGCGCTTTCTCATCGTAGGCGTCTTTGTCTTTCCAAGTGTTGCGCGGAATCAAGACCTCTTGCGGGACATCCGGGCAAGAGACAGGGACGCCGATGCCGAAGATTGGGTCGGGCTTGGTCTCCACACTAGCGAGCGAGCCGTTGAGGATGGCGCGAATCATGGCGCGCGTGTATTTAATACTCATGCGATGGCCTTCGCCGTAAGGGCCGCCAGACCAGCCTGTGTTGACGAGCCAGCACCTGGAGTTGTGCTCCTGCATGCGTCTCCCCAAAAGGTCTGCATAGACGCCCGGATGCAAGACCATGAAGGGCGCGCCAAAACAGGTTGAGAAAGTCGCCTGCGGTTCCGTCACTCCGCGCTCTGTGCCTGCGACCTTCGCCGTGTAGCCGGAAAGAAAGTGATACATAGCCTGCTCTGGCGTCAGACTCGCGACAGGCGGCAAGACGCCGAAGGCATCAGCCGTCAGCATGATGATGTTCTGCGGATTGCCTGCGTAGCCTTCGGGCTTGATGTTCGGAATGCTCTCAAGCGGATAGGCTGCGCGAGTGTTCTCAGTCTTGGTCGCATCATCAAGGTCTAAGGCGCGTGTGACCGGGTCGTACATCACATTCTCAATCACAGTTCCGAACATGCGCGTCGTGCGATAGATGTCCGGCTCCGCTTCCGGCGAAAGCTTGATGACCTTTGCATAACAGCCGCCCTCAAAATTGAAGACGCCGTCATGCGACCAGCCGTGCTCGTCGTCGCCGATGAGCCTGCGTTCGGGGTCTGCCGAAAGAGTCGTCTTGCCCGTTCCCGAAAGGCCGAAGAAGATTGCGACATCTCCCTCGTCGCCGACATTCGCCGAGCAGTGCATGCTCATCACATCGCGTTGCGGCAAGAGATAGTTCATCAAAGTGAAGACGCTCTTCTTGGTTTCTCCGGCGTAAGATGTGCCGCCGATTAAGACCAGCTTCTGGCTGAAATCCACTAAGATAAAAGTTGGCGAGCGCGTGCCGTCGCGTTCAGGGTCGGCTGTAAAGCTCGGAATATTGATGACTGTAAATTCGGGTTGATGCGGGGCATCCTGTTCCTGCTGTTTGCGTATGAACATTGTGCGCGCAAAGAGAGAGTGCCATGCAAGCTCCGTAATGATGCGCACGGGAAGCTGGTAACGCGGGTCTGCGCCGACAAATGTGTCCTGCACAAAAAGGTCGCGCTCTTTTAAGTGCGCCATCATGCGGTCTTTGAGGGCATTAAATTTTTCCTGCGAAAATTCTTTGTTGACTTCGCCCCACCAGACCTTGTCTTCGCTCGAAGGCTCGCGGACGATGGCTTTATCTTTGGCTGCGCGCCCTGTGTGCTCGCCCGTGTCAACAATCAGCGCGCCGTGATCTGAAAAGAGACCCTCGCCGCGTTGCGCTATAATTTCATAAAGCTCAGGTGTATTGAGATTCCAATAAACTGTTCCGGCCTCCGTGATGCCGTAATTATCCAATCCATATTCACTATGCCTGTGACCTTTGTCCTGCATCTATTCTTCTCCTATTAAATGACAGTTTACAGTTTTGAGTTTTCAGTTTTCAGTAAAAGAAAGAAGTGTTTTTACTGAAAACTGAAAACTCAAAACTGTAAACTGTTGTCACTCATCACTCTGTTGTCTTTTTCTCTCATGCGCCAGCTCGCGCAGGGCTGCGACCAGATTGCGTGCGGAACGCTCAAGGGCGTCGGCGCAGGCTTCCAGTTCTTCCGTGTCCGTTTTGGAGCGCAGTGCGACTGCCGTGAGCGCGCGCTCGATATGCGTCGTCAAACGGCCTGCTTCGGTTTCCGTTTCCTGTTCGGCTCTTGTCATCTGAGGGATTGAAGTATCCATAAAGATTTCTCACGGGTGGCTCAAGAGTTAGAGGGCTTTCTTTAAGAGACCCGTCACTCTCATGCACGCAGAAGGATTCCATAGCCTATGTGCGTTTATCAAAATTACGAATTTGTTTCGCGTGCATAATGTCTTACATCAAGCAAGGCTCACATATCAAGTCGGAAACGCACAATTTCATGCGCTCGAAACCGCGCGAAATTTATGATAGACAAGCTATCAGTCTTAAACGTACAATCCGCACGCTCTATTTCGGATTTCAATTAAGAGGCGCGTGGCTCTCAACATCGCGCCGCCAAACCTTTTCGATGCTCCGCCGCCTCTGGTTTCCAAAGCGGGCCTTCAAGCAAAAACGGCCAGAGCGCGCCACCACACAAAACATCCAAGTGGCTCAGGCCAGCCCCGCCGCGAGCCCCTCTTGCAAATAGAAAGCCCCATGCCCGGAATTAAAGGAGAATCAGAAGATGAAGAGAATCTATTTAGGATTGCTGCTGCTTGCGGCAGTCGCTTACGGCCTCGCCTGCGAAACGACGCCGAACAATAACAACTCGACGCCCAACGCCAACACCAGTCCCTCGCCGATGCTTGGCTACAACACCAACGACAATCGGAATGGCGACCTGCGCGCCTTTGGCGAGATATTGATTACCGTTACGATTGCCGATGATGACAAAGGAGATCCGTATATCGCAAAGGTCTCGCCCGACACGGCAGATTTGAGCGGAGGGCTGAAAGCTTACTGGCTGGTTGAGAATCAATCCAAGAATCCTAAAGCTCAGAATGCGACGGTTGAGATTGGCTCATTCAAAGCCGGAGGAACTACTACGTCCGGCACGCCCTTTGGCCCGGACGCCTGCGAGAACAAGTTTATTTTGAACTTCATCAAGGAAGGCGATTCGAGCCGCGAAATCAGCAACCCGGCGATGGGCGCTGCCGGGACTTATAAATATGATGTGACGCTCAAGCAGGAAGACGGCACACAGCTCTTCAAGCTTGACCCGCAAATCATCGTCGGCTCAATACGCGGAGGGACAACGACCGACAGAGAGGCTGCAAAGACTGCTTCGCCATCGCCGTCGCCAAAGGCTTCGCCGTCGCCTTCACCGAGAAAGCCGTAGGAAATCTGTTTGAGATTGTCGTGAATAACAACGACGAAAGAAGCTCGCGCAAAGGCGCAAAGGCGCAAAGGAAAGACGCGAAGAAAGCTTTCAAGATAAATAAGCATTCAACTCTTTGCGTGCTTTCTTTGCGCCTTTGCGCCTTTGCGGGAAATTGTCTTTCTGCTTACTGCTTAATGTCGGATGATGTAAACAGCGAATGATATTCGGCGCGGCTCCGCAGGGCTTCAAGGTCGGGGTCGCGCTCTGCTTCCGAGCGGCTGTAGCCGTGACGCAAAGCATCCGTTAAATGCGTGGCAGCTTGCTCCGTATGACCTGTCAGGCAAAAGACAACCGCGCGCTGGTACATCAGGTTTGTGTTGTGCGGCTCAATCAAGCTGGCCTGTTCGATGCTGCTCAAGGCATCCTGCTCATGCTGCAACTTCGCCTGACAGATAGCGAGTCTTCCAAGAAGCTCCGCGCTCAAAGGCTTTGTCTTCAAGGCATCCTGTATCAAGACAGCAGCCTTCTCAAACTGCTGTGCCGCTTCCGCCTCTTTGCCTGAGAGCAACAGCGCATCGCCTAAGTTTCTGTATAAAATATCGTCGCCCGGATCAAGCTCAATCGCATTCAGATAAGCCGCGACTGCTTCCTCATATCGCCCCAGATAAAACAGGTTGCTCCCTAAGTTAGAAAACGCTTTCGCCGCAGGATGTATCTCAATGGCACGCTTGTGCATGGCGGCTGCATCTTCATAACGTCCGAGCAGGTAATACATCGCGCCAAGATTGTTATAGCCGTGATAGTTGTCCGGCTGGATATTGATGACATAACGAAACTGCTCCGCTGCGTCGCGGTAGCGTCCGAGCGTGTAGTAGCAGATGCCGAGGTCGTTATAGTTATCCCAGAAGCCCGGACGTATCTTGACGGCCAGCTTGAAATGGTTCAGCGCAAGCTCTAATTCGTCGCGCTCTCTATAGCAACGGCCAAGCCAGCGATGCGCGTCGTCGCTCAAGGGCTGACGCTCAATGACATGCTTAAACTCTTCGATAGCGCGTTCGGTTTTGCCTGTGCCGTGATAGACGATGCCGAGCGAGAGATGCACCTGCGCGTGCTGCGGGTCAAGCACAAGCGCGCGGTCGCACGCGGCGATGGCGCGCTCGACCCATTGCTCTTCATGCGTCGCTTCATACTTGAGCCAGTAAGCTTCGCCGAGTCCCGCCTGCGCCAGCGCGAAAGAGGCATCGAGCTTGAGGGCTTCTTCAAACATCTGTATCCCGTAATCTATGTTGCGCGTGATTTCGCGGCGTTCGAGAAAAGCCCTGCCCTTTGAGTAACGCTCAAAGGCATCGAGGTTGACTGGCCGCGCGTCTCCTGCGACAGCCGCGCGGATGTCCGTCGAGACACGCACGCGCAGGGCATTCGCAACAGCTTCGCAGACAGTATCCTGTATTCTGAACAACTCTGATTCATCACCCGAATACTGGTCGCCCCAGATGACGCGCCCGCTTGCGACATCGGACAGGCGAACCATGATGCGCAGGGTCTGTCCCGCGCGCATGACTTCGCCTTCGAGCAGGATGTTTGCGCCGAGCTCTCTGGCATAGGCGCGCGTGTCGCCGATGCCGCCTCTCGCGCTGGCCGCTTTTGAAAGGACGGACAGGTCGCGTATCTTCGCCAGCCCGGTCGTGATTGAATAAGCGAGGCCGATGCCGATAAAAGAGTTTTCGTCCTGCGAGCCGACGGCTTCGAGCGGCAGCACAAGCACTGTCGGAGGCGCGTTGGTGACAGCCGGCATGGCTGTGGCGACGGTCGAGATGAGAGAGTTTTGGAAATGAATGCCGGACAAAGGCGGCGCATGATGATGCTCGGACACAAAGCTTTCCGGCTTGACCGGACAGCGCGCGAGGTCTTCCCTGATAGCTTCCAACCCGCGCGTGACTTCGACAAATGAATTGAAGCGGCGGCTGCGATTCTTTTCCAGTATGCGACTGACGAAGGCCGTCACGCTCGGCGGCAACTCTGCTGAAAAGCAAGCTGTATTGACAGCTTCATCTTTAACAATCAACCCCGCAATCTCGAAAGAGCTTGAGCCTCTGAAAGGATGCATGCCTGTCATCATCTCAAAGAGCACGATGCCGAAAGAGAAGATGTCTGAACGTAAATCAAGCTGTTCGCGGCGCAGTTGTTCCGGCGACATGTACGGCAAGGTTCCGACCACCGCGCCCGAATCCGTCAGGCTGTCAACGAGCGTCGGCCCGTCCTGCTCTGAAGCGAATGGCCCAAAATTTCGCGCCAGCCCGAAGTCCAGAAGCTTCACTCGCCCGCGCTCGCTGAGCAGAATATTTTCCGGCTTGATGTCGCGGTGAATCAGGTTATGAGCATGCGCCTCTGCGAGTGCGTCAGAGATTTGCAGCGCGATGTCGAGCGTGAGCATCGGCGTCAGGTCGCAGGCCAGGATTAACTCGCGCAGGCTGCGTCCCTCTACATACTCCATCACGATGTATGTGTGATTTTCCGTCTCGCCAATCTCGTAGATGGTGACGATGTTCGGATGATTGAGCTTTGAGGCGGAACGCGCTTCGCGCAAAAATCGCTTCTCGACGTTTGGCGAAATCTCTCTGTGGCGGGCGATGAACTTGATGGCGACCGGGCGGCGCAGCTTCATGTCTTCGGCCAGATAGACCTCGCCCATTCCGCCCGCGCCGAGCTGCGTGCGTATCTCGTAGTGACTAAAAGTTGTACCCGCGCCGATGTGAATCATCTCTTAAATCTGCCCTCTCGCGAGACTAGCGTATGTCTGCATAAAGTCAAGAGGCTGATAAAAACTTTTACGACAAAGGGCGCAGAAGATTTCAGATTCGGGATTTCAGCTTTGAGATTCCTTCGGTGTCCACTGTGACGAATAAAAAACTTCGTCACAGGACAGCCTTTCCAGCTTCGCTTGCGTCTTAATTTTTCATCGCCCGCCAGAGATGGAAAAAACTTTTCCCGCTCGCCGCGCGTATGAAGCTTTCCCTTCGGTGATTGGAATCAAATTTAAGATAAAGAGGACGCTTGATTGATGCGAATTTCTACTTTTGTGACTCTCATGCTGGTGACGCTGATGCTTGCCAATACGAGTTATAGTATTTCTTCCAAAAAATCGGATGACGCTCCGTTCTGGACTGGCAAGCCGGACGCCGCAGCCTTTGAGAAGGCTATGGGCCAGAGACTTCAGCAGGCGCAGGGCGCGCTCGACAGGATGCTCGCCGTCAAGGGCAAGCGCACCATCGAGAACACGCTCAAGGCTTACGACGAAATCCTGATTCATTTGGATGTGGCGGGCAATCAGGCGGGCTTGATGGAAGTCGTTCACCCGGACAAATCCCTGCGCGAGGTCGCCGCAAAAATCACGCAGAAGGTTTCGAGCTTCGGCACTGCGCTCTCGCTCAATCGCGGGGTCTATGATGCGCTGGCCGCGCTTGATGTCAAAGCGGCTGACCCTGCGACGCGCTATTACGTCGAGAAGACATTGCGCGAATTTCGTCTCGCGGGCGTGGACAAGGATGAAGCGACGCGCGCGCGCATCACTGCTCTGCGCGACGAGCTAGTCTTAATCGGACAGGAGTTTGACAAGAACATACGCGGCGATGTGCGCAAGATAACGGTCAGCAGTGTTTCCGAGTTGGAAGGACTTCCGGCTGATTACATCGCGCGGCACAAGCCGGATGCCAACGGCGTCATTACGCTGACGACGGATTACCCGGACTCGCTGCCCGTCTTCACTTACGCGAAGAACGAAGACCTGCGCAAGCGCATGTACATCGCCTACAACAATCGCGCTTATCCGCAGAACATGGATGTGCTCAATCGCATGGTTGCCAAGCGGCATGAGTTAGCGAATCTTATCGGCTACACAAACTGGGCAGACTACATCACAGCCAACAAGATGGTCGGCAATGCGAAGAACGCTTCCGATTTTATAGACAAGATAGTCGCGGCTTCGGATGCGAAGGCCAAGCGCGAGTATCAGTCGCTTCTCAAGCGCAAGCAGCAGGACGTGCCGGGCGCGACCGCCGTTAATGCCTGGGAGAAAAGCTATTGGTCAGAGCTTCTGCGCCGCTCTCAATACAGCTTCGACTCGCAGCAAGTGCGTCCATACTTTTCTTACGCGAACGTCAAGCAGGGCGTGCTCGATGTCTCAAGCAAGCTCTTTGGCATCACTTTCAAACAACTGAAAGATGCTCCGGTCTGGCATGAGGACGTAGAGGCTTATGAGATGTTCGAGAACGACAAGCTCATCGGACGTTTCTATCTGGACATGCATCCGCGCGAGAACAAGTACAAGCACGCGGCGGAGTTTGTTGTTCGCACCGGCGTTAATGGAAGACAGATTCCAGAAGCCACGCTCGTGTGCAACCTGCCGGGCGGAGACGCGAACGACCCCGGCCTGATGGAGCATGATGATGTCGTGACTTTCTTTCACGAGTTCGGCCATCTGATGCACGAACTTCTTGCGGGCCGACAACAGTGGATTGGCATCGCTGGCATCAGCACCGAGCGCGATTTCGTCGAAGCTCCTTCGCAGATGCTCGAAGAGTGGACTTGGGACGCTCCGACGCTTGCCACTTTTGCGAAGCACTACAAGACGGGCGAGCCGATTCCCGCCGAACTCGTCAAGCAGATGAAGCGCGCCAAAGATTTCGGCAAAGCTCTGGGCGTGCGCAGGCAGATGATTTACGCCAAGCTCTCGCTCTCGATTTACGACCGCGACCCGAAGACAGTCAACACGGATGTGCTGGTCAAAGATTTGACGCAACGCTTTGAGCCGTTCCCGTTTGTTGACGACACGCATTTTCAGACAGCCTTCGGACATTTGGATGGCTACTCTGCGGTTTACTACACTTACATGTGGTCGCTGGTGATTGCCAAAGACCTCTTCAGCCAGTTCGACAAATCCAACATGCTCGCGCCGGGCGCGGCCAAGCGTTACCGCGATACGGTGCTCGCGCGCGGCGGCTCGCGCCCCGCAAATGTGCTCGTGTCCGATTTCTTAGGCCGCCCGTTTAACTTCAAAGCCTACGAGGAATGGTTGAACGAAGGCGAGTAAAGTAATCACAGCATTCTCTTCAACACGGAGGAATTTTAAATTTGAGATTTCAGATTTGAAATTCCTCCGTGTTCTTTTATAGCTATTTGTAATTGAGTGCGCCCTCCCTGACGGTCGGGCTACTGCCCCGCAATTATCGCTCACGGGGCAGTAGCCCGACCGTCAGGGAGGGCGTATCGAATGACACTCGATTGCACATGGCTATAACTCCCGTCCGATTTGGTATCCGCACTTGCTCTTGCTAGAATCCAGGACATGAAAGAACTGGATAATCTACTGGAAAGAAATCGCGCGTGGGCCAGAGACATCACAGCGCGGGAGCCGGATTTTTTTCACACGCTATCAAAACAGCAGTTCCCGGAATACCTGTGGATTGGTTGTTCCGATAGCCGTGTCCCTGCCAACGAGATTGTCAAGCTGATGCCGGGACAGCTTTTTGTCCATCGCAATGTGGCGAACGTAGTTGTGCACACAGACTTGAACTGCCTCTCCGTGATGCAGTATGCGGTGGATGTGCTACAGGTGAAGCACATCATCGTGTGCGGGCATTACGGTTGCGGCGGCGTGAAGGCCGCCCTGCTCAACTTGAAGTTCGGATTGATTGATAACTGGCTCAGGCACGTTCAGGATGTGAGCCAGAAGCACAGGGCGTTGCTGGCCGGAGTGAGCGATGAAGAGCAGCGAATCGATAAATTGTGCGAGTTGAATGTCATCGAGCAGGTTTCCAATGTCTGCCAGACGACGATTGTGCAAAGTGCCTGGGAGCGCAAGCAGGAGTTGGCCGTGCATGGCTGGATTTACGGATTGAGCGACGGACTGCTGCGCGATTTAAATGTCGGCATCGCCAATCAGGATGAACTGACAACAATCTATCAAAATGCTATCGCCGCCGCTGCAAGCGCAGAGTCGCCGGACAAATCTCTGGAGACAAACGCGAGTTAGCATCCGCTTCATCTGCAACAACATTTAAGAAAGAATCTCCCGCACAGGTGGAGAAGAATTAAAAATGCAAAATGTAAATTGCAAAATGTAAATTGCAAAAGTAAGAACTATCTTTAATTTTGCATTCCCCTGCGCCTTGGCGGGAAACTTTTCTTTCCGCTTATGAAATTGAAATACTACTTCCTCGGAAAAAAACTTTGACATTTGAGGTCGAAATCAGCACAATGCGGGATACCAGCTTGTCTGAATTTTCTTGAACATTTTGGGTGCGAATAGTTTTGCGCACACCTTTGGCCTACCGCTTTTCCATAGGAAGGAGCTCGTCTGTAATGCGAAGACAGTTTATCTCATGGGCTATCACCTGCGCTGCCCTCTTGCTCTTGAGCAGCACAGCTTTAGCCGACCAAAAATTTATCGCTCACCTGAACCCGCAGCAGGAAGTACCCTCAACAGCTTCCACCGGCTCAGGCGTCTGCGTCGTGACGCTCAACGCAGCCGAAACTTCAATCAGCGCGTCCTGTACCTATCAGGGACTAACTTCTAATCTGCAAGCCGACCACATTCACGGCAATGCCGCGCCGGGCGTGAATGCAGGCATCCTGTTCAACTTTGCGGCGACGGGCGGGACTTCCGGCTCATTCAATGCCGGGCCGTTCGCCGTCACTCCGGCGCAGGTTGCCAGCATGCGCGCGCACCTCTTTTACGTCAACCTGCACACGGTTAACTTTCCCGGCGGAGAGATTCGCGGGCAGCTCAAGCAGGCGCACACGGTCTATGACGCAGACGGTGATGGACGCTCGGACATTACGGTTTTCCGGCAGAGCACCAATACGTTCTACACTCTAGCCAGTCTGACCAATACGTTGCAAACCACCGTCTTCGGCTCTGGAGCCGGTGACATCTGGTTGAATAGCTCGGCCTTCGACTTTGACGGCGATGGCAGAGGCGACCCGACGCTCATCGAGCTTGATGGGACGGGCAGGGCCGTCTGGAGCATTCTCCAAACCGGCACTAACACGCTTCGTGTCGTTCAGTGGGGAGATTTCAATACTGCTACCGGAGACACTCTGGCGATAGCCGATTACGACGGCGACGGTCGCACGGACATCGCAGTCTATCGTCGTCTCAACGGCCAGTGGTCTATTATTCAAAGCTCGAACGGCGCGCAACGCTTTGAGACATGGGGAGCGTCAACCGGCTCGGCGGCGACAGGCGACCAGCCTTGTGTCGGAGATTATGATGGCGATGGCAGGGCGGATTTGACGGTCGTCCGTACAGAGGCCGGACAGAGAGTCTTTTACATCAAGCAAAGCGCGACCGGCACACTGCGGAGCCTCGCCTGGGGGACGGCTGCCACTGATGGCTTCTTCTTCTTCTCTCCGATTGATGTTGACGGCGACGGCAAACAGGATGTCGCGGTCAACCGCGCAATCAGTGGTCAACGCGTTCATCTTATTCAGCGCAGTTCGGATGGCGTGCACGTGAGCCAACCCTGGGGCGCAAGTGGAACAGGCTCCACAGCTTTGTGGGGCGACTATGACGGCGATGGTAAAACAGACTTCGTGGCGCGTGTCCTGAGCGGCGGAGTCATGACCTGGAACATCTTACAGAGTTCCAACGGCGTACACCGTTCAGTTCAATGGGGCATGACCGGCGACCAATAGAGCGTCACGGTTAATTCCATCTCACGCGAAAGACCGCCGCTTGCTACAAGTGGCGGTCTTTCTACATTTCAGCTTGAATTTAATTTGCCTCACGTCTGCCGCTTCTGCTATTGCTTTCCTGATGAGCGCGCCACGCAAAGAAGCATTTACAGCACGGGAGTGGAAACTTATTCAAAGCCTGCGCACGCCCCGGCAGGTGCAGCGTTGGCTGAGTGGGATTCCTTATAACTGGGAGCCTGATGGCGGCAGCCTGCGCTCGTTTCGCGAAGTCTTGCGGCGCAACACTGCTCACTGTGCGGAGGCTGCCGTCGCGGCGGCGGTCGTGCTTGAGCAGCATGGCTTTCCGCCATTGCTCGTCAGTTTAGAATCACAGGACAAGCTCGACCATGTCATCTTTGTTTTTCAACAGAAAGGTTTGTGGGGCGCGGTTGCGCGCTCGCGCGACACAGGGCTGCATGGACGCAAACCTGTCTTTCGTTCCCTGCGCTCGCTCGCGTGGAGTTACTTTGAGCCTTACATAGATTACACAGGTCGCCTCACAGGTTACGGCTTGACGAATCTCTACGAGCTTGGGCGTTACGACTGGCGTTTTTCCGCTAAAAATATCTGGAAGGTCGAGAACCACCTCTGCGAGATACCGCACAAGCATTTAAAATCTTCCGAACGTAGATACAAGCAGCTTGTCGCACGCTATACTGAATTTCGCGAAGCGCACGCGCAAGGCTCTCCGACTTACTTTGCCAGTCGTAAGACGTGGATGCTCTAACTTTAAAATGTTTTGAGTATTTTAGGAGCGCATGAGCGCGCGGCGTGCTCCGAGGAGCGTATGCGCCAACACGGCGGCGATAATGATGGCCCCGCCCGCGAGTGCGTAGCGCGAAGGCCTCTCGCCGAGCGCGATGAAAACCCAGACGGGATTTAAGACCGGCTCTATGTATCCGACGATTCCGGCATCGAGCGAGCGCACGCCGCGCGCCATCCCAAGCGTGAAGAGCGTATAAGCCACGCCTATCTGAATGACGCCGAGATAGGCCACCACTCCTGCGTCCCAAACAGTAAGCTTTGGAATCGCCGCGAGTCCCATCGGCGCGGTAATCAACACCAGCAGCAGATTGCCGTAGATGACAGAGGACGCGCGATTAATCCTTTGCGAATGCGGATGACGCAGCAAGAGTATGTAAAAAGCGAAACAGATACCGGAAGCCAGCGCAGTGATATTGCCGCTCACATCCTGCGGGCGAAGCTTGCCGACAAAGAAGAGCGACATTCCGGCAATGCATGCGACGACTACCAGCAGGTCTGCGCGCCGAAACTTTTCTTTGTAGAAAAGCGGCTCAAGAATCAAAACATAAATCGGGGCTGTGTATTGCAGAAAGATGGCATTGGCCGCAGTCGTCAGCTTAGTGGCAACGACGAAAAATAACAAGAGCCCTGCGTAGAGCACGGAAGTCAAAACGGTCATCCGGTTGATGCCGAAACCTTCGCGGCGCGTGAAGAAGGCTACGGTCAACGCGGCGAGCAGCGAGCGATAGAAAGAGAGCTCATACGCAGAGAGCTGTGTCCACTTGATAAAGAGCCCGCCCGTGCTCCACAACAGAGCCGCCGCCAGCACAAAGAGAAGCGGCGGCATCAGATGTGAAGCCGCGTTCGCGCTCTGCGCTTTATCTGCCAGCTTAGTTTGCAACGCCGTTTGAAGAGACTGCTTCCTCTGTGTCGGCACTGTTTTCTACTGCGGATTTTTCCAGAGCCTTGAGATATTTTCCAAAGACGCCGTTCCACGGCGGGATGACAACAGAGACCGCGCCCGTAGCCTGCGCCATGCACGCGAGACGAATAATCGGCTTCGGCTCGTTGGTCTCGATATAGCCGAACTCTTTAATCTTCTTTCCTTCGCGCGCGGAAACATCCGACAACTTCTCTGCGCCGCCGAGCACGCCGACCCAGCATGTCCCGCATGAAGCCGAACGACACTCGACCGGAATCGGCCCTTCGATGCAGCGCGCATCAACCTCGCGCCAATCTCTCAATTGATCTCGCGCAGCGGCAGAAGCAATCTCCTCTTCGTTAATCAACTTGAACCGCGCTTGATTTTCATTCTCGTCATAAGTCACAGTCCACTCTTTATCCACAGTCTTGAGAAAACCGAACAAGCCCTGACTGTCATCCTTCGCGCGTTCCTGTAAAACTTCTTCCGGGCTCTTGCGTGCATGTTTCTTATCAATCAACATCGCGCCCGGCGCAGTTTTGAAAGCTTCAAGCCCTGCTTGCAGCAAAGTCATAAAAGCCACAGCCGTGATGCCCGTGAGCAAAGCTTCATCGGCTTTGACACGCGCCGCAACGCGCGCTGCGACATTGTGAATCTCGTCTGGCAAACTTATTCCTGAATTCGCTTTAAAACTCGCGGCATATTCTTCGACCTCCTTTTTGACCTCAGGCCAGTAGCGATGCCCGTAAAGGAATTTGTGCGAAGAATCCACCTGCTCTTTCAAATAAAAATTGCCCTGCATCAAGAGATGCTTTGCCAGTTGCCCCGCATCCTCCGCCGCCGACAGCGCGCGCCACAAAGAGAGCGGATAGAACTTGAACCAGATTTGCGTCGCGTTGCGGTCAACCTCATGGACAGAGCGCAGCAGGTCTGTCAAAGCGGCAGACCACGATTCTTCATCTTGTTGGGCCAGAAAATTTTCAAAAGGAGTTTTAGTATTTGTGCTCATAGATACCTCAGACGTATAAGTCTTGCTGTTAATCAAAACTCGATACTTTAACAGCATCCCTCGCAAGGCTCAAATCCGGCGAAGCGAAAGACAATCTCCCGCAAAGACGCAAAGGCGCAAAGAAAAGCAATTAAGTTTTTCTTTGCGCCTTTGCGCCTTTGCGGGAGACGTTTCTTTCTTTACCGCAGCTTGCGGCTTGTGATAACTTTTGTCGCATCTAAACAGGAACTTGCGAAGCGGTTCGCCCTGATCTCCAAATTATTCCAACATTACCGGGTCAAAAAGAACTATGGAAGCAAAGAAACTTTCGCAACCCACTGGAACCGAAACAGCCGGGCGCACTTTCGATAGCGCATACGGATTCTCGTTCGCCATCGCGCTTGGGCTGATACTTTTCATCGCGGGCCTCGCCGTCAGCCTGACGCTCGGCGAAGACAGCAGCTTTGGTCTCCTGTTTGGCATTCCGCTCCTACTCGCAGGATTGCTCGTGCCGCTCTTTATGGTGCGCGATATTTTTACGCGCGACGAATTTGAAGAGCCTTGCCCGAACTGCGGGACGATGATTCGCACAGCGGATTCGACGCTCAGGCTTGAGTGTCCGAAGTGCGAGCGCATCATCAATGTGCGCGAACAGAAATTCCATCTGACAGAAGGCTAAACAGCCTCTCCTTCAATCTTATTGCGGTTTGTAATTGCCTGCGCCCTCCCTGACGGTCGGGCTACTGCCCCTCTAGTGTTGCGCACGGGGCAGTAGCCCGACCGTCAGGGAGGGCGTACCGTATGACACTCACTTGCTAATGGCTATAAAACGAACGCGGCGGGAAAGTTTTTTTCTTCCGCGCCGCGTCTATGTGTCTCTCAATCTCTTTGTGTGACTCTGCTTCTTCTTATCCGGTCGTCCCTCTTATCTCGCCCCGGCTCATGTAGTCTGCCATCGTCAACGCAAACAGAATCGCCAGCCAGAAAAATCCCGCGATAACAATGACCCACGTGAGCCGCGTGCTGTAGCGCACGTGCATGAAGTAGAGCACGACGAGCGTCGCCTTGATGACGGCGATGGTCAGGGCCACGACCGTGTTCGCGCCTGTAAAGAGAATGTGGTCGAGGTCTTGAAAAGCCGCCGCCACCGTCAGCGCAGTTCCCACCATCAGCGCGCCGAAGATTACGAAGTAGATTTTTTTCGAGACGATGTGTTCAGACATATCTCCTAAAACCTTTAATGCCCTTCTCCGAAATGTCTGCCGAGCAAATACAAGAGCGGAAACAGGAAAATCCAGACGATGTCCACAAAGTGCCAGTAGAGGCCGGAGATTTCTACGGGCGCGTGATACTCCGGCGTATAGCGTCCGCGCCATGCGTGATAGACGAGCCACGCGAGAATCCCTATCCCGATAATCATGTGCAGCGCGTGCAGGCCCGTCATCGCAAAGTAAATCCAGTAAAACATCTGCACCTGCTGCTCCGTCGTGTTGGGCGGGAGCGGCGAAGCCTTCTCGTCCCAGTCAAACATTCCCGCGACCGGAATCAAATGGTCAACATATTTCTCGTGATACTCGACGGCCTTGACGCCTAAGAAGACCGTGCCGAGAATCATCGTCAGGACTAAAAAGACGACCTGAAGTTTACGCACGCCGACCTGCGCGTAATAGACCGCGAGAGCCATCGTCAAGCTGCTGACGATGAGCACGACCGTATTGAAAGCTCCCAAGTGCCAGTCGAGGTGATTGCTTCCGGCGGCAAAGGCCATCGGATATTTGAAGCGATAGAGCAGGTAGGCCATGAACAGGCCGCCGAAGAACATTATCTCCTGCGCCAGAAAAACCCACATTCCGATAGAGCCAGCTTCGCGCTGCTGCTCCATATTATCGAAGTGGTGTTGCAGCGCGCTGTGCGCTCCATGCGCCCCGTGCGCCCCGCCATGACTCTCTACGTGTGCAGCCACTTTTTCTTTTCCCCTTACAAACAAACGGACGCGGATTAATTCTTCACGCCCTTCTTAATCGCCTCTGACAGCTTATTCAAATCCAACGGCTTATCGCCTACCTTGAGCGTTGCCAGCGTGTCTGTCAGTAGTTTTCTGGCCGCGCTCTCTTCAATGTCACTGGTCACGACTCCGCCGAGCATCATCACATAGTTGCCCTTCACGGCTGTCAGAAAAACCTGCTTCGTAACATTACTCTTCGCGCTCGCAGGCACGTTAATATCCCATGAGAGAGCTTCGCCGCCGCCTTCACGCTTCTGCCATGAAGATTGCTTAATGAGCTTTTCCTTGTAAGTTTCTTCCAGATACTTGAACTCCCAATCCTGATGCGCGGTTAAAATCGCGCGCTCGTTGAGCTTTATATTCTTCGGGTCTCCGAGAAACTTCTCTATCGGGATGGTCAGGATTTGCAGCATCTTGCCATCAACACTAAACATAATCGGCTTGGCTGATTTCTGTCTAATATCCTTGCCCCTGACTTCCAGAGTGTAATAGTTATCCGGCTCCTCGTTCCAGACATGTAAAAAACCATATTCGGTTCTGATAGCGCCGCTTCCATAATCCTCTGTCTGCGCGCGCGCAATACTCGCCGTGCACAGGATTAGAAAAGCAATCGCGGCAAATTTTTTGTAGCTCATCTTCATGATGGTGTCACCTCAATCGGATGGTCAGCCTTGTCGCCCGGCTCAAGCTTGCCGACCACGCGCAACTCTTCGGGCGGCGCAAACTCGTATGCTTCCCAAGTGACCACCGGCGTCACATAAAAATTCTCTGTCGGCGGCGGAGACGCCGTGCGCCATTCGAGTCCCGGCAGATGCCACGGATTAGCCGTCGCCACACGCCCGTATCGCATAGACCAGATGAGATACACGACCGGAATCAACATCCCTATCCCTAAGATAGAAGCTCCCGCAGATGACATCACATTCATGATTTGAAATTCAGGCGGATAAGCATGATAACGACGCGGCATGCCCAAGTAGCCCGCGATGAACTGCGGAAAGAATGTCAGATTGAATCCGACGAAGATGACCAGCGCGGCGAATCTGCCCCAGCCTTCTGGATACATGCGCCCGCTAATCTTGGGCCACCAGTAATGCAAGCCGCCCAAATATCCCATCACAGTCCCGCCAACCATCACGTAATGAAAATGCGCGACGATGAAATAGGTGTCATGCACATGTATGTCCAAACCCATCGCCGCCAGAAACAATCCAGTCATTCCGCCTATGAGAAAGAGGCCGATAAAGAAGAGGCCATACAGCATCGGAGTATCATAGGAGATAGAGCCTTTAAAGAGCGTCGCCGTCCAGTTAAAAACCTTGATGGCCGAAGGAATTGCCACAGCCATACTCAGAAACGAAAAAATCATTCCCGCGTAAGTTGACTGCCCGCTCACAAACATGTGATGGCCCCAGACCAAAAAGCCGAAGACCGCAATCGCCACCGAAGAGAAAGCGACAAACGAATAGCCGAAAATATTCTTGCGCGAAAAGTTTGCAATCAGTTCGCTGATGACGCCCATCGAGGGCAGAATCATGATATAGACAGCCGGGTGCGAGTAGAACCAGAAGAGATGCTGGAACAGAATCGGGTCGCCGCCGAGCGCGGGGTCAAAGATGCCTATCCGCGCCGCGCGCTCCAATGCCACGAGCAGGACTGTGATGGCGATGACCGGCGTGCCTAAGATCATAATCAGGCTCGTCGCATAATGCGACCAGATAAAGAGCGGCAACCTGAACCAAGTCATCCCCGGCGCGCGCATCGTGTGAATCGTGACGATGAAATTCAAACCCGTCAGGATGGAAGAAAAGCCATTGATAAAAATTCCTAAGCCAGTTGCGATAACATAAGTATTGGAAAAGGTCGTGCTGAACGGAACATAAAAAGTCCAGCCTGTATCCACGCCTCCGTTGACCAGAGCCCACAGCGTAAAGATGCCGCCAGCGAGATAGATGTACCAGCTTAAGAGATTGATTCTCGGAAAGGCTAAATCCTTCGCGCCAATCATCAGCGGGACAAGAAAGTTTCCTAAGATGGCCGGGATGGCCGGAATCAGGAAGAAGAAGACCATGATGACGCCGTGATGCGTAAAGACTTTATTATAAGTTTGCGATTGGAAGAGATCGCCCTGCGGCGTCAACAGTTCAAGCCGAATCATCATCGCGTAGATGCCGCCGAGCGCAAAGAAGACGCTCACCGTGCCTAGATAAAGCAGCGCGATGCGCTTGTGGTCTTTGGTCAGCAGCCAACTCTTGATGCCGTACTGTGCATTCAAGTAGTTGACACGCGACTCGATGGGTTCGACCGGCAAATCCGGTGAGACTCTTTTTTCGATGTCCATAACTTAAAAATACTGCCTGTAAAAACTACGGCCTGTTTTGATTACTGCCCGATGCATTATTCCCATTAACGCTTCCGGGTTGCCGCGCGCTCGGAGGCGTCGCGCCAACAGGGTTCGAGCGTTGCGATTCGGTTGACGACGCGCCGGTCGCGCCGGGCGTCGCTGGCCCGGTCGGCGGATTATTAGAACTGGCCGGAGCACTCGTCTCAATTCCTTTGCTTTGCGCAGGGCTCAGGGATTTGATGTAAGCGATAAGCTGTAGAAGTTGCTCTTCGCTGAGTTGTCCCTTGAAGGTCGGCATAATCGGCTGATAGCCCATGACCAGTTGCGCCTGCGGATTCAAAATAGAATCGCGTATGTAGCCCTCGTCTGCCGTGACAGTTCCTCCGCCTGTCAGTTGCACAGACTTGCCAAACAAGCCCGTCAGAGCAGGGCCGCGCCCGCCTGAGCCGTCAGCGTTATGACACGAAGCGCAGCCTAAGGTCGTGGTGAAAAGTTCTTGCCCTGCTTGAACGGGCGATTGCTGGTTGGCATTGCCGCTCAGCCAGTTATCAAAATCCGTCTGCGTCATGACCTCTATCCAGCCTGTCATGCCCGAATGATTTGTCCCGCAGTATTCCGCGCAGAAGATATGATAGCGGCCCGGCTTCGTCGCCTCGAACCAGAGCGTCGTATAGCGTCCCGGCACAACATCCGTCTTGGTGCGAAAGGCCGGGATGAAAAGGTCGTGTATCACATCCTCTGTCGTCATCGTCAGCTTGACCTTGCGCCCGACCGGCACATGCAACTCATTTATCTCACGCTGTCCGGTCGTGTGCTGAAACTTCCACATCCATTGCTTGCCGACGACGAAAATTTCCATCGCCTCGCTCGGCACTCTGTACTGTATGAAATATGCGCTCGCGCCCCAGACAAAGATGCTCATCGCGATGAAGAACGGAATGACAGACCACAAGGTCTCAAGCTTGATAGAGCCTGCGATGGGGCGCGGGATTTCAAACGGCGCGCGGCGGCGATATTTGACGGAAAAGAAAATGATGACCGTGACAATCAGCACAGTGAAGAAGAGCGTCAACCCGACCAGATAGAAATAGAGCGCATCTATTCGCGGCGCGAAGGTCGAGGCCTGCTCAGGCATAAATGGTATCCACGACTGCATAACTTTTAAGCCGCACCTCCTGCATCCAACCCTTCGCCAGCATCCGCTTCATTTCGCTTCTGCCGCAGGAGCACCAGCAGCAAAGCAATGCCAACCACCGTGATGACTCCCGCGAGGCGCACGATATTCATAATCGCCAATCCATATTTCCCTGTCGAAGGGTCATAGTGAAAGCAGTAGAGCAGAAGCTGGTCAACGGGCGAGCCGACCTTGTTGGCCGAAGCCTCGACGATGCTCAAACGCAATTCTTTCGGCGCATACTCGATGCCGTAGAAATATCTCGACAGCTTGCCTTCCGGCGTGGCGAGCATAATGCCACTCGCGTGCGCGAACTGTTTCTGCGACTCGTCATACGCATAGCGAAAGCCAACAGCTTGAGTTAAAGCGTCTATGGATTTTTGATCGCCCGTCAAAAAGTGCCAGCCCTTTGCCGCTCCCTCGCGGCCATAGCGCGCCATGTAAGAATCTTTTTTCGCGGCGGCCAGTTGCGGCGTCTCGCGCGCGTCAAAGCTCACTGTCACTACTTCAAACTCTTTGCCGACATCGAAGGACAAAGTCTTCAAGCTGCCCGCCAGACCGTTCAAGACCTGATTGCAAAGCATAGGGCATTCGTAATAGACGAGCGAGATAAGGACTGGCTTCCCTTGATTGAAATACTGGCCCAGACGAACTTCCTGTCCCGCTTCATCACGAAAAATTACATCAAGCGGCAACTGCTCATTGAGCTTCTGGTCAATCCCGACTTTATCGAGCGTCTTCGGCAAACCGTTATCCGCAGAGCCAAGCTCCGGTCGCGGCCCGTACAAAGGCGAGCTGTTATACTTCTGGCCCATCTGCGCCAGCGCGGTAGAACAGACAACAAGCAGCACACACACGGCCATAGCCCACGCGCTGCGGCGAGTAGCTTTCCGCCCCCTGACTCCTGACTCCTGACTCCTGACTCTCCTCATTGCTTTCTCATTTCCATCATCCGCCCAGAGCTTTGATACGAAGGCATCTGCATCGTCTGCTCGTAGGTCTTCTGTCCGTCGGCGGCCTGTCTTGCGGGCAATCCCTGTTGGACGACCTGCTTCATGGCCTGCTCTATCGGCAGGGCCGTGACCGCGCCGGTCTTCGTATCCATGATGCCTTCCCTCAATTCCTTGTCCCATTCCTTCTTGAGAACTCTGTACTCCGCCTGCGGAGCCTGTAATTCGAGATTAACGCGCTTGCCATCTTTGAGAGTTACGCCAAAGCCGGGTGCGGACTGAAGGCGCGCCTTGTCTTCGGGCGGCAGCCGCTCTTCATTCGACAAAGCCATCGGGCCTGCCGGAGTTTTCAATTCCTGCTTCTGCTCGCGCTTTTCGAAGACGTTGTACATGAGCTTCATCAAAACGACGGTGAGCACCATCGCCAACAGCAGCCCGGCTGTGAACTGGATGATGGCCTTGACGTTGACATCCGACGCCTCGTGCGAGACTTCCGGGTTGTGTATGTACGTGACATCCGGCGTCTCGTGTATGTCATCGCGTTTTTTTCTCATAACTGAAGTGCAAGGATGAATGCGGAAGGCGGAAGGATGAAAAGCATGCTGTTCAACCTTGAGCCGCACATCCTTAAGAGCTTTACTTCATCCTTAACAACACTCCTTTCATCCTTCGTCCTTCCGCCTTCCGCCTTGCCTTTCAATGGCCTTCGTGCTGCCCGCGCTCAATCGCGTCATGCAACTGCGGGTCGTTAAAAGGGAGCAGGGCGCGCTTCTTTAGTTCCCATGCGAAGTACCAGAGCCAGATGCCGCCGATGCCTATGGGCGCGGCAAAGTCCATCCAGCTAAAGCGCAACTGCCCGCGATGAAACTCCGGCACAATCAGCCACACGATGTCTATAAACCGCATCACGAAAACCAGCGTTGCAACTATAGCGAGCGTCCGCGCATTGCGCTTCAAATCGCGCGAGAGCAAGAGCACGAACGGCAGCGCGAAGTGCAGCAAGACCAGCACAAGCCCCACATAACCCCAACCGCCGCGCAATCGGTGCAGATACCACTTCGTCTCTTCTGGAATATTGCCTGACCAGATAATCAAATACTGCGAGAAAGAGAAATAGGCCCAGAGCATGATGAAGGCCAGCAGCAGTTTGCCCAAATCATGAAAGTGCGCGGGCGCGACCACACCCGCGAATGGCTTGCGATTAGCCAGCAAGACCATCACTGCTATCACCAGAGAGAACGCGCTCAAAGTCCAGTTGACGACAAACAGAAGTCCGAAGATGGTCGAGAACCATTCCGGGTCGAGCGACATTACCCAGTCAAACGAAGCGAACGAGACTGCAAAGACAAAAAGCACGATGCCCGGCCCGCTTATCTTTGTCAGCCGCGTCAAAAACTTTCCATCAGCCGTCCGGTCATTATCCGCAGACCATTTATTTAAAAAGTAAGTCAGCACAGCCCAGATGGCAAAGTAAGCCGCCGCGCGTATCCAGAAAAATCCTGTGTTGAGATACGGCGTCTTGTGCTCGACAATCTTGCGCGCGTGCGCGTCGGTAATCGTTTCAGGATGAACCCAGTGATAGATGTGGCCCAATCCCAAAATTGCGAGCGGGATAAAGAGCACAATTATCAAAGGCAATGTGCGCGTCCCTGCTTCGAGCACGCGGCGTATGACAACGCCCCACGCGCCGCCCGTCAGGTATTGCAGCATCAAGAGCCCAAGACAGCCGAGCCCGATTCCAGCCCAGAAGATAAAGCCGACCAGATAGGAGCGGAAAAACTGCTCGACATTTAAGAACGCTCCGATAAGAAAAGCCAACAGGCCGACGACGCCGACAATGAGCGCGAACTGCTGATAGCGACTGACTTCCGGCGGAGCTGTGTAAGCGGAATCCATCCTTATCTTTGCCCTCCGGTTTCAGCCGGTCTCTGAATTCTATAATTAATAGCCGGTTCATTCTGCGGGCTCGGCGCGGCGGCAGGCGAACTTGAAGTTGTGCCTTGCGGGTTCTGGCTCAGTTGCAGAGCGCGTATGTAAGCGACAATGGCCCACCTGTCCGCCACCGGAATCATCGCCGCGTAAGACGGCATAGAGCCCCAGCCATTCGTTATCACATCATAGAAGTGGCCCACAGGAGCTTGCCTCAGTTGGTCTGTATGGTATGACGGCGGACGGCGAAAACCGCGCCGCACAATCATGCCGTCGCCATAGCCCGTCGGCCCATGACACATCGCGCAGAAAATCTCGTAACGCTCCTGCCCGCGCTTGACTATCTGTTCCGTCACAGGAAAAGGAAAAGTATCAACCGCATCGGGATAAGTAGCGAGAGCGGGTTGATTAGCATTGCCCGCGCCCTGCTGTTGCGCCGTCTGACTCTGTGCCGCGCCTGTCGTTGCGCCAGTTGCTCCTGCATCTTTCTTGCCAGTGTAAAGTTGCCTGTCTTCTCTCAACTGCCCGCGCGCGACAGTGCCTTCGACGGGCTTGCGGATCGCGCCTTTCTCATAGGCTTCGAGCCTCGGCTGATCCTGCATGTCCATGCGGCAACCGGCAAAGAACAGCAGGCAGCAGGCAGTGAGCAGCAGGCAGTAAAAAACTCTGCGCGCATTGCCACGCACTGCCAACTGCACACTGCACACTGCACACTGCTTTCTAAGCTTCGACATCAAACACCTCTCGCGGCTCTAAGGTCTGCATGAACTGCTTTGTCTTCTCGTAATCAAAGAGCGGGTCGCGCGCCTCTATCGCCAGAAAGAAACGGTCGCGCGTGGCGAGCGCGAATCGCGGCGCGTTAAAGACCGGATGATACGGCTGCGGCAATCCGTTTAAGGCCAGCATCCCAAACACTGTCGTCAAGGCCGCGCCTAAGATAGTCGTCTCAAATGTAATCGGAATAAACGACGGCCAACTGTGATAGGGGCGTCCGCCAACATTCAATGGATACTCAATCGCAGAAAGATAAAACTGCATCAGGTATCCCGCGAGCCCGCCGACAATTCCTCCGATGAGCACCAGCAGCGGCAGCCGCGTGTGATGAAAGCCGATGGCCTCTGACAACTCCTCAATCGGAAACGGCGAGTAGCCGTTGATGCGCCTGTACCCTTCCTCGTATGTGCGACGCGCCGCCGCGACAAGGTCTGTCGGGTTATCGAATTCAGCCATCAAGCCGTAAATTGGGTGCTCAGTTCTCATGACTAAAAAGTCCAGAGTCTGGAGTCTGGAGTCTGGAGTCTCAAGTCGTATTTGACTCTTGACTCTTGACTCCAGACTTGAGACTTAATTATGTCGCTGCTTCCTCCTCGACTTCGGCTTCCGGCAGAATCGTCCGCATCTCGAAGATGGAGATGATTGGCAGGAAGCGTATGAACAGGAACAACAGCGAGAAGAACAATCCGATGGTTCCCAAAAACATAGACCAATCCCAGATGGTCGGTGAGTACATGCCCCACGACGAAACGAGAAAATCTCTGTGCAGGCTCGTCACGATAATGACAAATCTTTCGAGCCACATACCGACGCTAACGATGATAGAGATGATAAAGACCAGCGCGAGGTTATGCCGCACGCGCTTCATCCATAGAAGCTGCGGGACGACGCCGTTACAGAAAATCAGCAGCCAGTAGTACAAAGCATACGGCCCCGTCATGCGATTCTTAATCATGTACCACTCGTACTCGTTCGCGCTGTACCAGCCGAAGAAGGCTTCCATGATGTAGCCGTAGAAAACTATCAGGCCCGTCGCCAGCATCACCTTCGACATATTGCGTATGTGACGCATCGTGATGAAATCTTCGAGGCCGTAAAATTTCCTGAGCGGAATCGTCAGGGTCAAGACCATAGCGAAGCCAGCATAGATTGCGCCCGCCACAAAGTAAGGCGGAAAAATCGTCGCGTGCCAGCCGGGAACTTGCGAGACTGCGAAGTCGAAACTGACAATCGTATGCACGGACAAAACGAGCGGCGTCGAGAGTCCTGCCAGAAGCAGGTAAGCCACTTCATAGCGATGCCAGTGTCGCGCGCTCCCGCGCCAACCAAGCGCGGCCATGCCATACACAATCTGAAACACGCGGCTCTTCGCTCTGTCTCTCAACGTCGCCAAATCCGGCACGAGTCCGACATACCAGAACAAAGCGGAGACAGTCGCGTAAGTCGAAACCGCGAACACGTCCCACATCAAAGGGCTGCGAAACTGCGGCCACATGCCCATCGTGTTCGGATATGGAAAGAGCCAGTAAGCGAGCCACGGGCGGCCCGTGTGCAGCAATGGGAAGAGTCCAGCGCAGGCGACCGCAAACAGCGTCATTGCTTCTGCGAAACGGTTAATGGAAGTGCGCCATTCCTGACGAAGAAGAAGTAGAATTGCGGAAATCAAAGTTCCCGCGTGACCGATGCCAATCCACCAGACGAAGTTGATAATGTCGAAAGCCCAGCCGACGGGAACATTGTTGCCCCAGATGCCTATGCCCGTCGTCACAAGATAGGCGATGGTCAGCAGCAGGACTTGGGCCAGCGCAAACGAGATGGCAAATCCTATAAACCAGCCGATGGGCGTCCGGCGTTTGAGGGCCAGCGAGCTAATCTTGTCCGTGACGGAGGCGAAGGTATGCCCCGGCTCAATCACCGGAGAAGTCAGGTGCATCCCAACGTCATCATGTGGCTCGTCCACTTCCTTCATGATCTTCCTTTATGCCTTCTCAATCTCTTCGTTCGGATTACGCAAAGACGCAAGGTAAGTCGTGCGCGGCTGCGTGTTCAATTCCGCGAGCAAAGCATAGTTGCGTTGCTGCGCTTTGAGCTTTGAGACGCGGCTGTTCGGGTCATTGATGTTGCCGAAGACGATTGCCTCTGCCGGACAGACAGCCTGACATGCTGTGACAATCTCGCCGTCGCGCACATGCCTGCCATCCTTCTCCGCCTCTATCTTCGCGTTCTGTATGCGCTGCACGCAGTAGGTGCATTTCTCCATCACGCCGCGCGAGCGCACAGAGACTTCCGGGTTACGCATCAGCTTGTATGTCGGCGTGTTGAAGTCCTGATAGAGCAGGAAGTTAAAATGGCGAACTTTGTACGGGCAGTTGTTAGAGCAGTAGCGCGTCCCGACGCAACGGTTATAGACCATGTCATTCAAGCCTTCCGCGCTATGCACAGTCGCATGCACAGGGCAGACAGGCTCGCACGGCGCGTTCTCGCAGTGCATACAAGGAACAGGCATGAAGTACATGCCTTCAGGATTGTTCTCGTCGCGGCCTTTGAAATAGCTGTCAACCCTCAGCCAGTGCATCTCTCGGCTGCGTCCGACCTGAACTTTACCAACAACAGGGATATTGTTTTCAGATTGACAAGCAACGACGCACGCGCTGCATCCGACGCAGGAGCTAACATCTATCGCCATCCCCCACGCATATCCCTTGTACTCGTATTCCGGGTACATAGAGAGATTGTCCAGTTCCTCTTCGTGCTTCTTTATCTCCTCTTTATGCTCCTCGGTTGATTCTTTCAAATAATCAACGAGAGTCTTCTCGCGCACGATGTCGCGGCCCTGCATGTTGAAGTGGAGTTGAGTTGCGGCCAGTTCATACCTGTCTGCGCCCTTGCTGATTTCGAGACCGCTTCCCATCCAGAGAGCGTTGGACGTGCGAATCTCATATGCGCTAAAGCCCGCGCCGTTGCCGATGCGCCCTGCGCGCGTGCGCCCGTAACCGAGATGGACAGTCACAACATTGTCTGGCTGGCCCGGCATAATCCAGATGGGAACGGGTTTTGATGTCTGATGCCCGCCGAGCTTGAGCGTCACAGTGTCCACCCAGATGTTGCCGCCGTGCGTGCCTATGTCCTGTGCGATGCCAAGATTGCGCGCAGTGTTCGGGCTTATCAAGGCAGCGTTGTCCCAAGTCAGTTTGGTTAAAGGCTTGGGCAATTCCTGCAACCAGCCGTTGTTGGAAAAGCGTCCGTCGTAAATCGTAGGGTCTGTGCGAAAGACTATTTCATATCCGCCCGCAGGAGTTGCTTGAGTCCCGTTCTGTCCGGCCCAATCATTTCCGATTGACAACCCTGCGCGCGGCTGTAGAGCAGTGTTAGGAATGACTCCATCATGCACAGCCTTGCGCCATGCCATTTCAAAATCCTGCGCGGGCGCAGAGGCAGCAGTAGTCGTTGGAGAAGACTGCGCGGCTGGCGTGCCTTGCGCAGCCGGAGTTGACGAAGCCTGGGCAGCAGGCGAAGCGGAAGGCTGCGCTCCGGCTTGAGATGTTTGGCCCTGCGCGCTCTGTCTCTGACCGCTCCCAGTCCCCTGTCCCCCGGCTCCAATCCTCTGGCCTTGCCAGTAGCGGCGCACGATGTCATAGCCGGTCATGCTTGTGTCGGTCGCAAAAGCTCCGAGAAATTCATGCGCGGACTTGCTGTTGTAGAGCGGCTCAATCAAGGGCTGGACAATCGAGACCGTGCCGTCAAAGGCGCGCACATCGCTCCATGCTTCGAGATAGTGCGATTCGGGAATGTGCCAGTGGCAAAGCTCCGAAGTCTCGTCTTTGTAGAGGCTCAGGTGCACGCGGAGCTTCACTTTATCGAGCCGCGCTTTATCAAATCGCAAATCCGCAGGAGCATTGTAAACAGGATTTCCGCCGAGCATGATGAGAGCCTCGACGCGGCCCGCGTCCATCTCTCCGACAAGCTCGCGCAAGCCTTCGACGTGGCTCTTCTTTGCCTGCTCGTCATTCGAAGCGATTTCAAGCGGGTCTGTATAAAACACTGTCTGGCCCACATTGCCGAGCGATTCATTCATCGCGTGGGCCAGAGCATGCACGGCTGGCGACTGCTCGTCGCCGGGGATGACAACGCACTTGCCGCGATTGGCTTGCAGGTCGCGCACGAGTGCCGCAATCCAAGAGGCATGCTGTGTGTAAGGCGTTGCGGTTGAGCCGCCGGTGTTTGCGCCGAGAGATGTAGCGACTGCGCGCGCAAAGCCTTCGACCTCGCTCGGACGCAAAGAGAGTTTGTGGTCTGCCTTCGCGCCTGTCAGCGTCGGCGTGCTTTCGACAGCATACAGGCGATTCATAGTCGTCTTGTCTTCAGCGACTTTTCGCTTGGCGATAAAGTCTCTGACATAACGGACTGTGCCTGGCCCGCAGGTCAGGAAATCTGAATCGAGCGAGAGGACTCTTTCGGCTAAATCGAAACGATAAATAGTATTGACAGGCTGGCCGAACGCAGCCATCGCGCCCGCGCGCGCATTGTCGCGGCCAGCAGGCTCATATTGATACCACTTCGCCTGCGGATATTCTGCGAGGATGGCTTTTAACTGGCTGCCAAGAGTCGGAGAGGTCACGGTCTCTGTCAAAAATCTGAGCCCCGCGCCCTGCTTTCCTTTTTGCTCGTCTAAGACTTTGCGTATCTCTGTCAGAAACTCTGTCCACGGACGCTGCTGTTCGCGGTAGGTGATGACCTGCGAGCGTTCCGGGTCGTAGAGCGTTAAGAGCGAAGCCTGCGCGAAGAGGTCTGTTGCGCCGAGACTGGTCGGATGATCCGGGTTGCCTTCAATCTTGGTTGGACGGCCTTCGTTGCTCTTGGCTAAGAGGCCCGTCGCAACGCCGCTTAAAGAAAAAGCTGTTGCAAAGAAAAGAGCTTTGCCCGGCACTAGCTCTTCGGACTGGCGAACGTACGGGACGATGGATTCGGGCGGCTGATAGACGCAACCGCTCAGGCCCGCGAGTGCGAGCGAAGCTCCCATGATTTTCAGGAAGGTGCGACGCTCAACGGGGTCGTTCCATTCCTCCGCGTGATGCGGATATTCGCGCTCGACGAATTCATGAAACTCGTCCGTGTCCGCAAACTCTTCGAGGCTGCGCCAGTATTCTTTGCCCTGACGTGCCAGAATGCGGTCGCGCATCAGTGCAAAGTTGATATGACTATCTTTACTAGGCATCTAAATCATCCTTAACCAAGTTATCTGTGACAGGTCGAGCAACTGGTCAGCGTCTGCGAATCTGGAATCCGATAGTCCTGCTTCCAGCGCACGGCTTCCGCCAACTCCTGCTCAGACTTGTTCTGCAAACGCCACTTCATATCGTAGATTTTGTCCTTCGGCCTGATAAACTTTTCCGGCTCGCGGTGGCATTGCAAACACCACTCCATTTGCAGTGAAGACGCCTGATACATCAGTGGCATCTCGTCCACTTGCCCGTGACAACTGGCGCAGCCGACACCTTTGGCGACATGTATGCTGTGATTGAAATAGACGTAATCAGGCAAGTCGTGCACGCGCGTCCACTCAATCGGCACGCCTGTCTTGTAGCTTTCGCGCACGGGTTCAAGATATGGACTGTCCGCCCAGATTTGCGAGTGACAGTTCATGCAGGTCTGCGTCGAAGGCATGCCTGCTGAATTTGAAGTTTCGACAGAAGTGTGACAATAGCGGCAATCAATGCCATCGTCGCCTGTGTGATGCTTGTGGCTAAACTGGACTGGCTGCTGACGCTCTATGTATTGGCCTGTGTTGTATGAAGAACGATTGATTTCCGCCAGCACCCACATCGCCGCGAGCAGGATAAAGATGGCTCCAAAGATGCTCAGCTTGGCAAGCGTATTGGTGCTGTGATGAAAAATCTGGGGCATCGCTTATGCCTTTCGTCTGCCATTACGGAGCTTTTCATCAAATGCTCCTCCGGCAGAAGATGTAGCAAGGCGCGGTTCGTCAACAGACGAACATAAAATCCGGCTCTGCGACTCCGACCAAAGGTCTCGGACGCCTGCCTTACTCACGGCTCACTACTAATTTCAGAACTACGAAGTTATCAAGTGATACTACTTTTTTATCTGATGTGCAAGTTTTCACTATATTAAAATCAGCGAAAGTTTTTGCGTCCGGCGAGGCTACGGCAGAATTAACACGAAACCATGTAGAAGTAGACTAGAAACTTTGGCAGGAGTGCTTAAGGTTAACGTGAGTTCGACAGTATCGAAATGCGGCTCTTTCCACTTCTATCGAGATAAGCGGCAAGAGCCGCCCGTGCTGTGCGGAAAGTCAAGTCGAGATAAGCGGCAAGAGCCGCACCTGCTGTGCAGAAAGTTAAGGCGGCTGTGCCGCCCGTGCTGTGCGGAAAGTCTCTGACTTTCCGTTCATCTGCTTTTTTATCTGTGAGGCTGCGCCTCACACAGCAAGGCGCAGCCTTGCCATCAAATTCTGCGAGCGGGACGGAAAGCCAGAGGCTTTCCGCACTGCATGAGCGGCAAGCCGCTTATCTCGATAGAAGCGGCAAGAGCCGCTTATCTGGCGGCGGCTGGAATGTCGCGAGAGAGAAGGGCTGCGCCGATGGAGACGGCGTCTGTGCCGAGGGCTGCGGCGACGATTTGTGTGGCTTCAAAGCAGGGCTGAAAAGCTCTGCGTCCGGCTTCGCGTATGATTGGATTCAGAATCAAATCGCCTGCCTCCATCACGCCGCCGCCGAGCACTATTCTTTCCAGATTCAAAAGATTGATGACGCTGGCGACAGCCGCGCCGATATATTTGCCCGTCCGCTCAATCATCATCAAAGCAAAGTCGTCGCCCGCACGCGCCTCGCGCGCGATGTCTGCGGCTGTGAAATCTTTATTGACGGCGAGCTTTGAGAGCGAAGATGTAGAATCTCTGTAGAGCCTTTCGTGCGTGCGCCGCACGATGTTGGGCGCGGAGGCGACTGTTTCCAGACAACCTGTGTTGCCGCAGACGCACTCTATGCCTTCCGTGTCAATCGTGATGTGGCCGAACTCTCCTGCGAACCCGCTTGCGCCGAGCCAGGGCTTGCCGTCAAGAATGATTGCGCCGCCGATGCCCATGCCAATCGTGACATAAAACATATCGCGGCAGCCGCGCCCCGCGCCAACCTTATACTCGCCATACGCTCCCGCGTTAGCATCATTCTCAAGCTCTACGCGCAGGCCCGTCGCCTCTTTCAATTCATCATGCAGGTTGCCGCGCACAAGCGTCGGCAAATCCGTCGAGACCAGCACGCGATCCGTCTGACGATTGACGAGGCCGGGAATGCCTACGCCGAGTGCTTCTATGTTCGGGGCGACATCGCGCAGTTCCATGACTGTGCGCGCAATCTGCGCCGCCACAGCTTCGCGCTCAAGCGGAGACTCGCGCCGCTCGACTATTTGTCCTTCGTGCGAGACGAGGGCCGCGCGCATAGTGACGCCGGAGACATCAACTCCGATAAAATTTGCTGTTGTTTCGGGCATAGAGCCAGTTGTGCCAGTGGCCTTCGACACAGGTCAAGAAAAAATTATAAAGGCAGGCGGCGCACATTATTCTAGTTGAGGGTTTAAGGGCTGTCAAACAAAGCACTCTCTCGTGTAGAATGAAGGGGATTTCAGAATTTTGGATTTTAGATTTTAGATTTTTGATTGGCGTGCTGCTTTAGCTTAAAGCCGGACGATAGAGTTCAAGCTTCGTTGTCCATCAAATCAAAAATCGCAAATCAAAAATTTCCTATGCTGATTCGTTCCATATTGCTGCCGACAGATTTTTCTGAATGCGCCAATTACGCGCTCTCTTATGCTGCGTCTCTGGCGCGTCAGGCCGGAGCCTCGATTATCTGCGTTCATGTGATAGAGCCTGTCGTGCCGACGGTCGGCTACACTGGATTGACAGAGCCGATGCCGATGGCAGACCTCAGCGAGCAGTTGGAGGAATCCGCCGAGCGTGAGTTGCCGAAGATTGGCGCGTGCGACGAATGCAGCGGTCTGGATGTCGAAGAAGTCATCGCGCATGGCGATGCCGCGTCTGAAATCGTTCGCGTCGCCAAAGAGCGCAAAGTAGATTTGATTGTCATTGCTTCGCATGGTCGCACGGGTTTGGGTCGCATTCTCTTCGGCTCGACAGCCGAATCGGTCGTGCGCCACGCGCCATGCCCTGTGCTCGTCGTCAAACAGACTCAAGAGAGTTAGTTTTCAGTTTTCAGTTTTTAGTTTTCAGTAAAACGAAACGCGCTTGAAGCTGAAAACTAAGAACTGAAAACTGAAAACTGTTTTATATGGATAGCCATCCTTTTTACGATCTCATCGGGCAGTATGGCCTGTATGCAGTTTTCGTCCTCGCCATGATTGAGGGTGATATTACGCTGCTGCTGGCCGGCGTTCTGGCGCACAGCGGTTTTTTTGGCGAGTACAGTTTTGCCAAAGTCCTTTTGGCGGGAACTCTGGGCGGCGCGGCGGGCGACAATCTGGCTTACGCAGGCGGGCGCGGTTTCCACAAGACCGTTCGCAACTTTCGTTTTTACAGAATGGCCCAGCCGCGCATTGAGCGACTGACGGATAAATTCGGGCCGCTCTCGATTTTTCTCTCAAAGTATATCTACGGGCTGCGGACAGCTTCGTGCGTTTTTTACGGCGTCGGGCGGATGGTCTTTCTGCGCTTTCTGCCGCTCTCTCTGGCGAGTTGTTTCGCGTGGGTTTTTATTCTTTCGGGCGCGGGCTATTTTTTCAGCGGCGCAATCACGCGCCTCATCGGCGACTTTCATCAGATAGGAATCTTCCTGCTGGTAATAGTCGTCCTCGGCATCGCAGGTTTTTATCTGGCAGAGCGTTTCTGGCTTTCTAAAAAAGTGGAAGAGGCAGACCCTGAGAAGATACAGGAGTTTGAGCAGGCGGCGCAGGAGAAATTGCAGGAGTTCAAGGAAGAGATACAGGAGCGCATACACTTTAAGCCGCAAACATCACGCCGCAAAGATTCGCCGCCAGCGAAAACTGTGCAGCCCAAGCGCGGCGAAGCTGATGGAGACTAAGAAATTTTAGATTTTTGATTTGCGATTTTTGATTTGAAGATTTTATCCTTCTCCAATCGCAAATCAAAAATCGCAAATCAAAAATTGGAAGGTTTTTTCTTACGTGATAATTGAATCATCCGCACCGACGCGCGTTGATCTGGCCGGGGGTACGATTGACATCTGGCCTCTCTATCTTTTTCATCCGGGGGCTGCGACCGTCAACTTTGCCCTCAACCTGCGCGCGTCCTGCCGCATTGAAACCAGAGACGACGGGCGCATCATCCTCGAATCGCGCGACCGTCAAGTGGCTTTCGAGACTGAACTCGCGGCCATAGAAGATTTAATCCGCGAAGAACGATTGGAGCTAATCTCAAAGCTCGTACATTTTTTCAAACCGCAGACGGGCTTTCACTTGATTGCTAACAGCGATGCTCCTGCGGGCGCGGGCCTCGCGGGCTCAAGCGCGCTCAACATCGCCTGCATCGGCGCGCTCAATCGTCTCGTCGGCAATCGTTATTCTGAAAATAAATTCATCACCATCGCCGCCAATGTCGAGACCACAGTGATACGCGTTCCGGCTGGCTTTCAGGATTATTATTCTGCTTTTTTCGGCGGCACGTCCTGCATACACTTTCGCATTGAAGGCATCGAGCGAGAATTTCTCAAGACTGATATGGCAACGCTTGAACGCCGCATCGCCATCTGCTACACGGGCGAGCCGCGTCTCTCAGGCACAAACAACTGGGAGATTACAAAAAATCACATAGACGGCGACCCGGATTTGTTCACGCTCTTTGATGACATACGCGATTCATCTTTACAGATGCGCGCTGCGCTGCTCGCAAACGATTGGGAACGTGTGAGCCGCATCATGCGCGATGCGTATCCGACGCGCAAACAGCTTGCGCCGAATGTGACTACGCCGCAGATGGACAGGCTGGTCGAGAAGGCTCTGGCAAACGGAGCAGAGGCGGCGAAAGTTTGCGGCGCGGGCGGCGGCGGCTGCATAGCCTTCTTCTGCGCAGAGGGACGCAGGCAGGATGTCGAGCGCGCTCTGGCCGAAGAGCAGGGCGCGGAGGTGCTCGACTGGAAGATGGACGCGGAAGGTTTGACGGTGCGTGAAAGTTGAAGAACAAACTTTTGGAGGGGGAGAAGATGAAATTCTTTCGATTGCTCATGCCGATGGCGGCGATTCTATTATGCATGTCTGCGGCGATGGCCCAGGAGGACTTGCGCCAGATAGAAGATTCCGCAGACAGGCTGGCGCGACAGGCCCAGCAGTTAGCCGATAACAGCTACGCAGATTTCAGAAATCGCGGGCGCAACACACGCGCCGAAGTGGATGCTCTGTTTCAGGATCAACAACTTGGCACGAGCGCGGACTTTTATCGCCGCCTTGTGCGCGACCGTCGCGCGCGTGGAGAGTTGCGCGAAGCGATTGCGGTTGTCTCTGACATCGCGCGTCGCTCAGACCGCTTCAATCGCCAGCGCAGTCTGATGACAGACATCCAGCGCACCATCAGCGACATTCAGCGCGACTTAAACTTTGGCGGCGGCGGTGGCCCAGGCCCCGGCTTCCCTTCGAGCGGCAGCCTGCGCTGGCGCGGGACTGTGGACGACGTGACGCATCTCTACATACGTGATAGCGGTGTTGAGGCGCGCGCAGTCTCAGGCCAACCTTACTCTGACGGAACATACAACTTCACATCGCCGCTTCCGAATCGGCGTACGACTGTGAGGCTCAACAAAATCAGAGGACGCGGCGACATGCGTATTATTCAGCAGCCCGCGCGCAACAACGACTTCACAGCTATCGTAGAGATACGCGACACCAATCGCGGGCCGAGCGATTACGAGTTGGAAGTTAGCTGGTAAGTTTTCACGTAAAACGGTAAAAGGCGAAAGGGAAGAAAGTTTGCATGACTTTCTTCCCTTTCGCCTTTTCATTTTTGCTGGCGGCTCTGGCCGCCCGTGCTGTGCGGAAAGTCTCTGACTTTCCGTTCATCGGCTTTTTATTTATGAGGCTACGCCTCAAGGCATAGCCTCACTATTAAATTCCAAGAGCATGATGGAAAGCCAGAGGCTTTCCGCACAGCAGAAGCGGCAAGAGCCGCTATCTCGCGCCTCACGTTAATTATCCTTCGCGTCGGCCTTCTCTGATAGCTCTTTCTCTTGCGCCCGCGACGACGCCTCTCAGGCGTTCGAGCTTTTGTTCAAAAGTCTCGCCGGGGACAGGGCCGTCCGCGCCGGGTATCGGAGGCGAAGCGGAAGCCTGCGTTTCGTTGACGACAGCATCGGGCGCGAGGTCTGCGACTGTTTCCGCGCCTGCGGCTGGCGAAGCCGTTGCGGCGGCAGGACTCAAGGGGACGGCAGAGGCCATGCCTGTCGCGGCCTGTGCTTCTGCTGCCGGACGATGCCTATCCGCTTCTGCGGATGAATCTGTGCCGGAAGTCGGAGCGGTCAAAACTTCGCCAGCACCCTCGGCAGCTTCCCTTGCCTCTGCGCGCCGCTTGGCTTCTGCCGAGACAGCTTTGAGGCGCGCGATTTTTTGTTCAAAAGTTTCGCCGGGGACAGGGCCGTCTGCGCCTTTGATTGGGCCAACTTTAATCGCGTGGCCCGCTTTTGCCCCGGCTGGTTTGGCGGCAGCAGCAGGAGCGGCAGCTTTAGCTGCGGCAACTTCGCCTGCGGTTTTCGCAGGAGCAGCAGCAGGCTTGGCTGCGGGAGCATGCGGCGCAGTTTCTTCTGCGAGCACATATGCGCCCTTCTCATTTTTGACGATGGCAGGCAACGTGCCGCCAGCGGCTTGCAGGAGCGCGGCCAGTTCTCTTTCGACAAAGCGGTCTTGCTTGTCAGGGTCGCGCAGGTGTCCGAGCGGCGGCCCCATGTAGAGCGTCCCGCATGTCTGGCACTTAAAGAGCGCGTCGTCGCCGCTCAAATGTTTCTTGGCTTCCTCGCCGCCCGTGCGTAGCTGTTTCAAATGACCGTTGCACAGCTTCTTCTTTTCGTTGCGCTCGTTGCAGACGGTCTGCGCGTTGACGATTTTTTTCGGGACATTGGGAGAAGCTTCGGCTGCTGGCGGCGGAGCGGCGGCGGTGTTTTGTGTCGGCTCGGTTGACATGGCTCTTGGTCTATTCGATTCCTTTTCGCTTGAGACTTGTTTTGAGCTTGCACTTAAACGGACACTACTGGAATTGGCTTCATCTTACAGAGAGCAGGAATGAAGAGCAAGGATGAAGGCGGAAGGATGAATGATGAATGATGAATGATGAAAAGCATGCTATTTGAAGTTGAATGCTTGAAGATTGAAGAGCACTCCTTTCATCATTCATCATTCATCATTCATCCTTGCTTTTCGTGTTATCCTACGCGGCACATGCTAAAGAAGGTGCTTGGGCTGTTGTGGCGGGCCGCGCCGAAGGGCTTGCGCAGGATTGGAGCGCGTCTTTTGCAAACGCGCTTTACGGCTTCTGCCGGAGCGGTTGTCATAGACGAGCGCGGGCGCGTGCTGCTCTTAAAACATGTCTTTCGCACGGGCGCGGGCTGGGGCATTCCCGGCGGCTTTATCAGCACGGGCGAGCAACCGGAAGCAGCCGTCAGGCGCGAGTTATTGGAAGAGACAGGGCTTGAGCTTGAGAGCGCGGAGTTTGCTTTCGCGCGCGTGATTGAGCACGCTAATCACATGGAGATTATTTTTCGTTGTCGCGCACGCGGGCAAGAGGGCAAGGCGCGCGGTCTTGAAATCAATCGTCTCGAATGGTTTGCTCTGGACCAATTACCGGAAACTCTCGGACGCGACCAGCGACGCATCATCAAACGTGCGCTCAATGTTGGAGCAAAAGAGGGAATTTGATGTATGCTGTGCGACGCCAATTTTGCAGATGTCATAGGAGAAGAGAAGAATGGTACAACTGATCCCGTCAGATGACGCCGTGATGCAAATCCTGAAGCGCACTGGAGCTTTCCGCGAGGGCCATTTCATTCATCCGAACGGCAAACACTCGCCACACTATTTTCAGATGCCGCTCGCCTTTCGCTACTACGACACGGCGCGTGTGCTGGCCGTCGCCCTGAGCCGCAAGTTTCGTCTGGATAGAGACATCGCCAGCCAGTTGCCGAAGATTGCCGTCATCAGTCCAAGCTCCGGCGGCATCCCGGTCGCTTTCGGCGTCCGCGAGGCTTTGAGCGCAGAACAGATTTACTGGGCCGAGCGCGAAGAAGGCAAGCGCATGTTTCGCCAGTATGTCAATCAGGGCGAGATTAATCCGTGCATCATCGTTGACGACATCATACGCAGTGGCAGCGCGATTGAAGAGACAGTCAAGCTGGTCGAAGAACTCGGCGCGAAAGTCATCGGCTGCGGCTCAATCGTCCGCTTTACCTCCGCGCCCGAATCCATCGGCGGCGTGCCTATCAAATCTCTGGTAGATTTCGATGCCAAGATGTATGACTCTGCCGAGCAATGTACGGACTGCAAAGAGAACGCCCCCGAAGAACGCGTCCGGTTCTGAAAAGCAAAACACAGGACGCAGAATGAAAGACAGCATGCCTTTCATTCTGCGTCCTGTGACCTGAGTCCTGAATTCCGCTTCTTAAATTTCGTGTCTATTGGCGAGGGCTTTGTCCATCGTCACTTCGTCAACGTATTCGAGGTCAGAGCCAACAGGCATGCCCATCGCAATCCTCGTGACGAGCAGGCCCAGAGGTTTTAAGAGGCGGCTGATGTAGTTGGCCGTCGCTTCGCCTTCCGTATTCGGGTTGGTGGCGAGAATCACTTCAGAGACTTCTATTCCCTCATTATTTTCAGGCTTCAAACGCGGCAGCAGGTTTGCCAGATGCAAATCGTCCGGGCCAATTCCGCGAATCGGCGAGAGCGTCCCGTGCAAGACGTGATAGAGCCCTTTGTAGCTCCGCGTCTTTTCCACTGCGACCAGATTGTAAGGCTCTTCGACAATACAAATCATCGAGCGGTCGCGTGAGGGCGAAGCGCAGAAGCGGCACGGGTCAACATCCGTCAGGTTGTTGCAGATGGAACAGAAGATGATGCGCTGTTTGACTTCCTTGAGGGCCGCTATGAAACGCTCTACATCCGCTTCGGGCGTGCGCAGGATATAGAAGGCGAGCCGCTGCGCGGTCTTGTGGCCCACGCCCGGCAAGCGTTTGAACTCGTCAATCAGCTTTGTGACTGGCTCTGCGTATTCAAGCATGATGGGATTTTTGATTTTAGATTTTTGATTGGCAATTTGAAGAACAAAGCACGGATAACACTTTCATTCAATCGCAAATCAAAAATCTAAAATCGCAAATTAAAGAAGTCCCGGCGGGAGCATGCCGCCGAGCTTGCCTTTCATGGCCTCGTCAATCTTGCGGCTCGCTTCGTTAAGCGCAGCGACAATCATGTCCTGCAACATCTCCACATCGCCTTCCTTGACGGCCTCCGGGTCAATCTTCAAAGACTCTACTTCATGGTTGCCCTTCATCTGGACTGTGACCACACCGCCGCCCGCAGAAGCCTCTACGCGCAACTCGTCCATCTCCTTCGCCATCTTCTCCTGCATCTGCTGCGCCTGCTTCATCATCTGCTGAATATTCATACCACCGGGAAATTTCATCGCCATTACCTCGCTAGTCTCTAAAATAAATTTTTCCGTCGAATCCGCTTTGAGAGACATCCTAACTTTCAACGGGCGCGAATGCAACGCAGAACAAGTCATTCCTTATCGGCCTTAAATGAAAGATGTCCGTATTATTTTAGAAGGTGAGAGAGCAGATTTACTATCAACCTCCAAGCTTTTCGATTGCTTCATCGAAAGGGATTCCTTCCTCGCGCTCTTTGGCTTCCAGAAGGCGACGCTTCATGTTTTCGCTTTTCAGCAGGTAGGCAGTTTCTCTTTCCGATTCAATCTCACGCCACAAATCAATCGGCACGATGACGCCGACCGGATTGCCGTTCTCATCTGAAATATATTGTATGTCTGCCATCAATCTTAACTCCGTGGCTCAGAAGTGCTTTTCTTAAAATGTATTATAATCCAAAGCTAATGTCGAAACGATATGTCATCAAGCGGCCTGATGCGTCTCAGCCGGAGAAGTTGGCGCGGTTCAGGGCTGAGCTGAATGAGGAGCAGTTCAGGGTTGCGACGGCGAATCCGGGCGCGGCTCTGGTGGTCGCGGGCGCGGGCTCCGGGAAGACTCGTGCGATTACTTATCGTGTTGCGTATCTGATTGAGCAGGGAGTCGCGCCCGCGCGGATTATGCTGGCGACGTTTACGAATCGCGCGGCGCGCGAGATGCTCAGGCGCGTGGAGATGTTGACGACGGGCGGCAATGTGAGGCGCGTGTGGGGCGGGACGTTTCATCGCATCGCCAATCTGATTTTGCGCAGGCATGCGGCGTCAATCGGTTACGAGGCAAACTATACAATCTTAGATTCGGAGGATGCGAAGGATTTTGTCTCGACGTGTGTGGATGAAGCCGGCATTGATACGAAGGCCCGCCGCTTTCCCAAGGCGGAAGTGTTGCAGGACATCATCAGCTTTGCCAATAACACAGACCGTCCGATAGAGGATGTGGTCGCGCGTCGTTATCCGTACTTCGAGCCTCTGACCGCGAGCATCAAGCGCGTGGACATGATTTACATGGAGCGCAAGCGCGAGCGCAATGTGATGGATTACGATGACCTGCTGATGAACTGGAAGCGGCTGCTGCTTGAGAAGCAGGACATCGCTGCTCTTTATGCAGACCAGTTTCAGCACATACTCGTTGACGAATATCAGGATACGAACAAACTGCAAGCGGAAATCATAGACCTGCTGGCGGTCAAGCATCGCAATGTGATGGTCGTCGGCGACGACGCGCAGAGCATCTTCGCGTGGCGCGGCGCGGAGTTTACGAACATCTACGAGTTTCCAGCGAGATACCCTGAGGCGACCATCTACAAGCTTGAAAAAAACTATCGCTCGACGCCTGAGATTCTGGGACTCGCCAACACAGCCATCGCCGCCAATCGCAAACAGTTTCCCAAAGTCCTGCATGCCGTGCGGCCATCAAAAGGTTTGCCGCCCGCGCTCGTTCCCTGTCGCGATGCAGACCAGCAGGCTGCGTTTGTCGCCGCGCGCATTCTCGAACTAAGAGACGAAGGAGTGCCGCTCGCAGACATCGCAGTCCTCTATCGCTCGCATTATCATGCGCTCGAATTGCAGTTGGAACTGACGAGGCGCGGCATCCCTTATCGCATCCGAAGCGGCGTGCGCTTTTTTGAGCAGGCGCATATCAAGGATGTCATCTCTTATCTTCGCATCATCACGAACCCGCGCGACGAGATGGCTTGGAAACGTATCCTGCGATTGATTCCGCAGGTCGGCCCGGCGACTGCGAATAGAATCTGGGAACGCCTTGCATACGCGCCAGACCCGCTTGCGCTTGTACGCCTTGCGGATTTCGACGGCGCGCCGAGACGCGGAAGCGGTTGGACTGATTTTGTACGGTTGCTGGAAAGCCTTGTGCAGGACGAGACGCGCGGGCAGCCTGCGAAGCAGATTGAGATGATTTTAGCGCGCGGCTATGAGGCGCATCTCGCTGCAAGTTATGAGAACGCAGAGGCGCGGCTCGAAGATTTAAGGCAACTCGCGCACTACAGCGCGCGTTATAATTCGACGGAAGATTTTTTGGCAGAGTTAGCATTGCTCTCAACCGAACGCTACGGCGCGCCGCAGGCACTTGCAGGCGAAGACGTTGTGATGGGCGGTGATGAAGATGAAATTCTGACGCTCACCTCCGTGCATCAGGCGAAGGGTTTGGAATGGCGCGCGGTCTTTATCATCTGGGCTGCGGATGGCAAGTTCCCTAGCCCGCGCTCTCTGCGCGAAACGGAAGGCGAAGAGGAAGAGCGGCGTCTCTGGTATGTCGCTTTGACGCGCGCAGCAGACCAGCTTTACATCACCTATCCCTTGATGGTCACGGATTACAGCCGCCAGACAGTCGTTCAGAAACCCTCGCGCTTTGTCACAGAAGTCCCGCCGGAGCTTTACGACATCTGGACACTGGAAGAAGAGCACGATGTTCAAGACCTGACCGAAGATAAAGAGAGCACGCCGCGCGGCTATATCAATTAAGCGCGGATTTTAAAATTCAAGAGCAAGCATGATTCAACCCTTTGCGAGCTTGCAGTTTTTCTTCGCGCCACCAGCGTGAACCGTTCGTTTTAGTTTCTCGCAAAGACGCAAAGAAAAGAAAGACATAAGCGCGCAAAGAAGAAGTTGAGTTTATGAATGAAGACGCAAATAAGTATGCACGCAGTCGCGGCGAAAAATCTGCCTCTTTGATTAACTCATGACACAAAATTCTAAAGCTCTCGAAGAGCGCAAACTGACGGCGAGCGTCAATCTTTATTATGACCTTGATGTGCCGGAAGAAGCAGGCCCGCGCCCGCTTCTCATCGCGCTGCATGGCTATGGCGCAAGCAAGCGGCAGATGATGCGCGAGGCAAGGCAGATTGCGCCCGCCGGTTTCGCCATCGCTTCATTGCAGGGATTTCATCAGCACATCAAAGAGCCAAAGGAAGAGGGCGGCCCTTTGCGCTTCGGCTTTGGCTGGGTGACAAATTTTAGGCCGGAAGATTCCATCGCGCTGCATCAACGCGCGCTGCTCGATTTAATCGAATCGCTCGTCGCGGAAGGCGTCGCAGAACGCAGGCAGGTTTTCCTGCTCGGATTCTCGCAGACCTGCGCGCTCAATTTTCGCTTTGCCTTTACGCACACTGATTCTTTGCGCGGCGTTGTGGGCATCTGCGGCGGCTTGCCCGGCGATTGGGAAACAGGTGAGCAATACCGTCAGACAAAAGCGTCCGTCTTTTACCTGCACGGCGAGACGGATGAGTTTTATCCTCCCGCGCGTGTCGCAAATTACGCGGAGCAACTGCGCCGCAGAGCATCTGATGTTGAGATGAAAAGCTACGCGGCGGGCCATGAGATTATCGCTGAGATGCGCGAAGATGTCCGCGCGTGGTTGACAGAAAAAGCATCCATGCAAATCGCTTGAGCTTCTAAGCAGGAAGTGTGTCGAAGGAGAAGAAGTATTGCCCATCAACAGAAAAATTTTTCTTCCGCTTCTGGCAACAGTCTTATTTTCCATGCTTGCCTGCCAGCAGACTTTCCGCACGACGGCCAACCGCAGGCCGCCCCCGGACGCAGAGAAAAGACCGCTTCCGGCAAACGCGCCGCACGCGCTCAAGCTGATGCTCGAAGCTGCTATAGAACAACCCAACCAGACTTTTTATTACGACCCTGCTTACGTCAAGATAGATTATCCGGGCGGCGATATCCCACAAGAGCGCGGCGTCTGCACGGATGTCTTGATACGCGCTTTTCGCAAAGGCGGCACAGACCTGCAAAAAGAGGTTCACGAAGATATGAAGCAAGCCTTCGGCGTCTATCCGAAGAAGTGGGGACTCACCAAACCCGACACAAACATAGACCATCGCAGAGTGCCGAATCTCAGAACTTACTTCAATCGTCTGGGCAAAGAAGTGCCTGCTACGACCAGAGCGGAAGACTATTTGCCCGGCGATGTTGTGTCGTGGGATTTGGGAGGCGGGCTGGATCACATAGGGATTGTGACTAACCTTTGGTCGCCGGAAACGAAAAATTATTTAATCGTCCACAACATCGGAAGCGGCGCGCGCATTGAAAATGTACTCTTTTCGTGGCACATTACAGGGCATTATCGGTACTTCTAAAATTAGCCACAGAGGCACAGAGACACAGAGGAAGAAAAAGGTAAATTTATTTACCCGCTAAAAATCGTTTTGTCATCTCTGTGTCTCTGTGTCTCTGTGGCAATCTCCTGAGCGACTGGCTGCTATGAAAAGCACGCGCAAATATTTTCCGGCTTTGGTGTTGCTGTTAATAGTTCTCAGCATCGCCGGATGCAATCGTCGAGACAATGCGGCGCAGACCGTGGACAAGATGAGGACTGAGCAGATAGATGGAGCCATTCGCGCTGTGATGGACGCGCAAGCCGCCGCTTGGAATCGCGGCGACATAGATGGCTTCATGGATGGCTACTGGAAATCGAACGAGACGCTGTTTCTCTCTGGCGATTCTGTGACGCGCGGTTGGCAGACCGTGCTTGACCGCTACAAGAGAAATTATGATTCGCGCGAGAAGATGGGCTCGCTCGCGTTTACCGAGCTTGAAGTCAGACCTGTGAGCGAAGAGATGGCAATCGTCATCGGACGCTGGCAACTGACGCGCGAGAAGGATACGCCGCAAGGCCGCTTTACGCTCATCTTTCGCCGCCTGCCGGAAGGCTGGCGCATTACGCACGACCACACATCTTAATCAATCGGAGTTTCCAACATGCGAAAAATATTGAGCCAGATTGCGCTCTGCGCTTTTCTGTTATTCACCTTGTCTGCGCCGCACGCCACGCTTGCGCAGAAGACTAATGAGCGTTACACCATTGACCGTTATCTGTATATACGGAGCGCGGGCTCGCCTTCGTTTTCGGCGGACGGCGAACGCATAGCTTTCCTGACAAACATCACAGGCACGCCGCAGGTCTGGATAGTCAACTCGACTGGCGGCTGGCCGCATCAGTTGACCTTTTATCAGGACAGCATCTCTTTCATGAGCTGGTCGCCGGATGGCTCTGGCATCCTCTTCGGCAAATCCAAAGGCGGCGACGAGAACGCGCAGCTTTTCTGGATGTCGCCGGACGGCTCTGAGATTAAGGCTTTGACCTCAGACCCGAAAGTCAGGCACAACTTCGGCGGGTGGTCGCATGATGGAAAGAAAATCGCCTATGGCTCGAACAAGCGCCACCGGGACTTTTTTGATGTTTATGTGATGGACGTGGCGACAGGAAGAGAGGAACTCGTCTATCAACAGGACGGCTCGAACGGCCCCGCCGCATGGTCTTTCGATGACAAGAAAATCATCGTCTCGCACGCCAACGAGCAGTTGAGTCTGGACAACGACCTCTACCTCGTTGACCTGCAAACGAAACAGGCCACGCACCTCACGCCGCATGAAGGGGCCGCGCAATTCGGCGATGTGCGTTTCGCTCCCGACGGCCACTCCATCTTTTTTGGGACGAACGACAAGCGCGAATACTATTCTCTGGCCCAGATGGATTTGCAGAGCAAGCGCGTTGATGTTCTGGACAACACGGAGTGGGACTTGTCCACGATAGAGATTTCGCCCGACGGCGGCGCGCTCGCCTACACGATTAATCGCGACGGCTTCAGCGAGCTTTTCATACGCCGGTTGGACACGAACGGCAAGCCTCTCATCACTGCGCTTGGGCCAAAGGAAGCTGCCGTCAAGCTGCCCGGCAAAGGACTTGTGAGCGGCCTCGAATTCTCCAGAGACAAGAGCCGCGAAGCCAGCCGCGAAGCCAAGCTCGCCTTTACCTTCAATAGCTCGCGCCACACTTCCGATGTCTGGACTTATGACATGAAAACGCGCGCTCTCGCGCAGGTCACACAAAGCTCGCTCGCGGGCATTCCGCCATCTTCCTTTGTCGAACCGGAACTTATTCGCTACAAGTCTTTTGACGGGCGCGAGATTCCGGCATGGTATTACCGCCCGCCAAATTCTTCGAGCAGCGATGGACGCGGCGTGCCTGTCATAGTCAATGTGCACGGCGGGCCGGAGGCGCAGGCGCAGCCAAACTTTAGCGGCATCTTCCAGTATTTCGTCGCGCGTGGTTACGCGGTGCTTGCGCCGAATGTGCGCGGCTCGACGGGCTACGGCAAGACCTACACGCATCTTGACGATGTGCGCAATCGCGAAGACTCCGTCAAGGATTTGGCAGCGGCTGTGGATTGGCTCAAGGCAAGCGGCGGCGCAGACCCGAAACGCATAGCGGTGATGGGCGGCTCATACGGCGGCTACATGACGCTCGCAGCGATTACGCTCTATCCTGATTTGTGGGCGGCTGCGGTTGATACTGTCGGCATCGCCAACTGGGAAAGTTTCTTGAAAAACACTTCCGGCTATCGTCGCAAGTTGCGCGAGGTTGAGTACGGCACGCTGGAGAAAGATTTGGAATTTTTGAAATCCATCTCGCCGCTCAATAAAGTTGACCGCATCAAGACGCCGCTGATGGTCATACACGGCAAGAATGATCCGCGCGTTCCTTACACGGAGGCCGAGCAGATTGTCGAAGCCCTGCGCAAACGCAACGCTCCTGTCGAATACAAACTCTTCGACGACGAAGGCCACGGCGTCGCCAAGCTCTCCAACCGACTTATCGTCTATCCGTTGATGGCAGACTTTCTTGATAGATATATGAAATAAGTTCAGAGAGTTCGGAAAGTTCGGAGAGTTTGGAGAGTGCGAAAATGAAAATTAGCTTTCATACTCTCTGAACTCTCTGAACTCTCTGAACTCTCCAAACTCCCTTATGCCTTCCGCAGTCATTAATTGCTCACAACTCGTCACGCTCGCAGGCCCTGCGCGCCCGCGCATTCTTGGAGAGTTGCGTGAGCTTTCCATTATTGAAGACGGCGCGATGCTGCTCAATGATGGATTGATTGAGCGTGTTGGCGCGCGGCGCGAGATAGAGCCTCTGATTGGTGCGGACTGCGAGACGATTGACGCGGGCGGGCGCGTAGTGTTGCCGGGCTTCGTTGACGCGCACGCGCATCCGGTCTTTGCAGGCACGCGCGCAGACGAGTATGAGATGCGCGCTCTCGGCGCGACTTATCAGGAGATTGCCGCGCGCGGCGGCGGCATACGCAACACCGTCAGACGCACGCGCGCGGCCAGCGAGGACGAGCTAGTCAAAGCCTGCAAGCGTTATACAGCATGGTTTTTAAGAACCGGCACAACCACCGTCGAGGCCAAGTCCGGTTACGGACTCTCGCTCGAAGACGAACTAAAAATCCTGCGCGCGATAAAAAGACTGGATGAAGAAACACAGCTTCGCTATGTGCCGACTTTCTTAGGCGCGCATGATATACCGGACGAGTACCGCGCGCGGCGCGCGGATTATGTTTCGCTCTTGATAGAAGAGATGCTGCCGCGCGTTGCCGAAGAGCGGCTCGCAGAATTTTGTGATGTCTTCTGTGAAGAGAAAGTTTTCACTGCTGACGAGTCGTGGCGGATTCTGTCTGCGGCCCGGTGTCATGGATTGGGCCTGCGCATGCACGCAGACCAGCTCTCGCTCTCTGGCGGCGCAAAGCTCGCGGCGGAATTGAACGCGACGACGGCAGACCATCTTGAACACACGGATGCGGAAGGCATCGCGGCTTTGAAAAAAGCGAATGTGCAGCCAGTGCTCTTGCCCGGCTCTGTCTATGCGCTCGGCTCTGCGCGCTATCCTGCTGCGCGAGAGATGATAGAGGCAGGGCTTGCGGTTGTGCTCGCGACGGATTTCAATCCCGGCTCAAGCCCGACGCCATCTATGCCTATGATTCTCTCGCTCGCCTCGACGCACATGAAGATGACGCCCGCCGAAAGTTTGACGGCGGCGACCATCAACGCGGCCTACAGTCTAGGCAGAGGCGACCAGTTAGGCTCGCTCGAAGCAGGCAAGCGCGCTGACTTCGTGATACACGATTGCGCGGATTATCGTGAGCTGGCCTACTTCTTCGGCCTTGAGCACGCACACGCAACTTACGTCGAAGGGCGTCCCGCCTTCCGTCGCGAGACTTAAAGTAAAGCCACAAGATAGAGGACAAAAAATACACTTGACGCACAACTTATTGTCATTTATCATTCTTTCCAACACTGGAAAGGAGGTGATCAAACAAAGTATGAGTTCTTATCACAGTGAGGTGGCTGAGGCCTGATAAGCCTCGATTGGTGCATCGGACAAGTCTTCAAAAGACACCTGTCGAGGCGGCACCCCCACATCGTTATCATGTGAGCGGTTGGACGGCCAGTCCCATCAGTTCACCGTTAAGACCCGCTGCGAGTTTCGACTCCGGCGGGTCTTTTCCATTTCGAGAACAAGAATTTCCCGCAAAGGCGCAAAGGAAAGACAAGTTGCCTTTCCTTTGCGCCTTTGCGGGAAACTTTTTGCTCTGTGTTCCCATATGTTCTCTATGGTAAAACTCTTCGCATCAAAATATTTCTTCGGAGAAGATAGATGAAAACAAAGCTGACAATTATTCTCATGCTCACGCTTTTCTCAGCAATGCTTGTCACAGGACAAAAGCAGAATCTGAAAGCGCACGCCGTCAAGTCAGACACGACTGCGCGGGAGCGTCGGATTGCAGAGGCGGCTGTGGCCCTGCGCGCGCAGATGATTGAGCAGCGCAGAGATTTTCATATGCACCCGGAGTTGTCGAACCGTGAAGAGAGAACATCTCGCATCGTCGCAGAGCGTTTGAAAGCTCTTGGACTTGAAGACATCAAAACGGGAGTCGCCAGGTACGGCGTGACGGCTCTGCTCAAGGGCGCAAAGCCCGGCCCGGTCGTCGCAGTGCGCGCGGACATGGATGCTCTTCCGATTCAGGAAACGATTGATGTGCCATACAAATCGCAGACGCCCGGCGTCAAGCATGCGTGCGGGCATGATGTGCACACGACAGTCGAGCTTGGCGTCGCGGAAGTTTTGAGCAAGATGCGCTCGGAGATTTCAGGCACGATAAAATTTATCTTTCAACCCGCAGAGGAAGGCCCGCCCGCAGGCGAAGAGGGCGGGGCCAGCCTGATGATTAAAGAGGGCGCGCTTGAGAATCCGCGCCCGCGCGCAATCTTCGGCCTGCATGTGCGGCCCGAAATAGAGGTCGGGCAGGTAGCTTATAACAGTGGCCCTGCGATGGCTTCTTCGGATAGGTTTCGCATCACGATTCGCGGTAAGCGTTCGCACGGCGCGCAGCCGCACGGAGGAATTGATGCAGTCGTCGTCGCAGCCGAAAGCGTCATCGCTTTGCAAACCATACGCAGCCGCAGGATAGACATGCTTGAGCCAATCGTCATCAGCGTCGGCATGATACAGGGCGGCAATCGCTTTAACATCATCGCGGATGAAGTGAAGTTGGAAGGGACTATGCGAACTCTGAGCGAAGAGGTACGCGCGCGTGCGCAAGGGTTGATGAAGGAGACGCTGGCTGGCATCACTTCCGCTTACGGCGCGACATTTGATTTGCAGTTTGAAGAGAACGCGGCTGTGACATTCAATGAGCCGAAACTGGTGGAAGAAACTTTGCCGACATTGCGCCGCATCCTGAGTGACTCGAACGTCATCAACATCAAGCCGCAGATGATTGCGGAGGATTTCGCGTACTACCAAAAAGTTATTCCGGGCTTCTATTATTTCCTGGGCGTCGGCAATCGCGCCAAAGGCATCACTGCCGGAGTTCACACGGCTGAGTTTGATGCTGACGAAGAGAGCATGGTGGTTGGCGTCAAAGTGATGTCAAACGTGCTGCTCGATTATCTTGACCGGCAAGCAGAAGCAAAAAGCGTTAGCCACAGAGGCACAGAGACACAGAGACAGGAAAGCAGATGAGAGAAATGCTTTATAAAATGTCTGCTCTTATCTCTGTGTCTCTCTGCCTCTGTGGCTTAGTTTCATAGTTATTCTTACTGTCGCTGGGCAATTTTGGCGAGGGCGATGGTCAGGGCCGCCGCGCCTAGAGATTTGACGAGCGTCGGGTGCTCTGCATAAAAGCCGCTCACGCGGTCTATGATTGAAGGGTCTTCCTGTTCGGCTTTGGCAGCCAGTTGCTCTACTGCTTCGGGCGGAATCTGCGCGGCCTGTTCCGGCGTCACTTCCGTTTGCCCGCCGCCGAGAAGTCCTGTCAAGCCTGAAAGCCCGCCGCCGCGCGTCAGGATTTGCGAGATGATTGTCGGGCCTAAGGCTTGAATGAGCGTGTTGAGAATGCCTGCGCGCTGTTGCCCGTCGGCGTTGCCGAACATCTGCGAGACCATCTGCCCGAAGGCTGGAGTCTGGTCTGAGCGAAAGGCTGCGGACAAACCATCTGCTATCGCAGAGTTTGGCGCGTTCTGCGCGAGTTGGTCGAAATCATCATCCACTGTCTGCGGAGCTTGGTTAGGCTGCGCGCCGTTATACTGCTCCAAAATTCCGCTTAGCTGCTTCATCCAATCCATGTGGTTGTGCCTTTCTGTCTTATTGCCTGCGGTTATTAAAAGGGGGGCTGATTTTATTTAGGGCGTGGTCTTCGTCGGCGTCGTTGTATTCTCTGACGGAAGCACGCGCGAAGGGTCTGGCGCATCAGGCGAAGTGTGCAGGTGTATGGCCTTCCATGCTCCGCCGAGGCGTCGAAAGACGAGCGTCATGCGGCCCGAAGCTGTCTCTGAGACGCCGCGAAAGGTTTGCGACTGCGTCCACAGGCAAGTCACGAGCGCGCCGTCCTGTCCCATCATCTGCACGCGCACATCTCTAACTTCGAGCACAACGTCTTTCATCTCCGGGTAAGAGCTTTCGCGGTTCTTGCGCATCTGCTCCCAGCCTTTTGTGACTGTGCCGTTGTTGTTGAAGAGGACTAGTTGCGGCGAGTTCCAGTAGATGCCCGTCACGAGTTTGACATCTGCCGCGCGTATGCCGTCGAGCAGAGCTTCAAAGACCTCCAGCACATTTTGCGACGCAGCGTTTTTTGTTCTGGTCTTGTTGTCGGACGGGCGCGCGGATTTCGGAGTCTGCTTTGCGGCTTCATCCTGCGGAGTCGTCCCGCCCTTCTGTGGGTCTGGATTATTGGTGACGGTTCGCTTGCGCGTCGCGGGCGAAGGAGTATTGGTCGTCTGCGCCTGCGACACGGAGACGAGCGCGAAGCCGAGCATGATAATAAAAGCTATTCTATAAAACATAAATTCATCCTCAATCTCTTCTTTGCGAGCTTATGTCTTTCTTTTCTTTGCGCCACCAGCGCGAAACCTCAACGAACAGTTCACGCTGGTGGCGCAAAGAAAGACTCAAGAGCGCAAAGGGTTGAATGGTTTTCTCTCTTGAATCCTTTTAGACATCTCCGAGTTGTTCCATGTAATCGAACCACGGCGCGCCGCTCTGTAATCTTTGGACAGAGCGTTCGCGCCCGATGATTTCAAAGACCTCGAACATGGACGGGCCGACAGCTTGCCCCGTGAGCATCGTGCGCGAGCCGTTGATAAAGAGCCCTGCTTTCACGCCCGCTTCATCCGCGTAAGCACGCAAAGCTGCTTCGACTCCTTCAGCCGTAAACGGCTCGACCTCTTCCAGCTTGTGGGCCAGAGCGGGCAGCAACTCTCTCAAGCGCGGCTCTTTCAAAAGATTCTTTTTGACAGCCGCTTCATCAAAATCAAAGTCGTCCGAGAAATACGCGCGGCCCTGCGCGGAAAAATCTTTGAGCGTAAAGAAGCGTTGGCGTATTAAATTAATCGTTCGCTCAAGCCATTCGCGTTCGTCCTCTTCATACTCTTCGCGCCAGAGCTTGCTCGCGCGCAATTCCGCTTTGACCATCGGCAAGAGTTTCTCCAGAGGCATCGTGCGTATGTACTCCGCATTCATCCAGATGGCTTTGTCATCAGTCCAGTGGCGCGCGTCCGATTCGCTGAAATTGAAGATAGCGTTGGAGCGATGTATGCCTGCGAGTGAGAATTTTTCCGTCAACTCTGCAAGCGTCATAATCTCCTGCTCGCCTTCGGCAGACCAACCTAAGAGGGCCAGGAAGTTGCGGAAAGCCGCCGGCACAAAACCTTTATCACGATAGGTCGTCAAAGAGACAACTTCGCCGTGCTTGCGCTTGGAGAGCTTGCCCTTGTTGGGCGCGAGTATCAAAGGCAGGTGTGCAAAGCGCGGCGGCTCTTCGCCCAGGGCTTCGTAAATCAGAATCTGTTTGTGCGTGTTCGTTAAGTGATCCTGCCCGCGTATCACGTCCGTGATGCCCATCTCTATATCGTCGAGCACGACGGACAAGTTATAGAGCGGATGGCCGTCCGAACGCAGCAGCACGAGGTCTTCTATCTCTGAAAAGGCGCGTTCCTGTTCGCCATAGACGGCATCTGTGAAATGCGTGCGGCCTTCGCGCGCGACTTTCAAACGCACAGCGAATGGCTCGCCGGCTTCGGCCCGCTTATTCGATTCTTCCAAAGACAGGTCGCGGTATGGATTGCTGCGATGGTCAACGCCCTCTGCCGCGTGCGCGCGTGCGCGCTCGGCTATGCCTTCCTTGACAGTCGCGTCAGAGCGCGTCTCCTTCGGCGTGAAATCACGATAGGCTGTGCCTTCATTCAAAAGCTTGAGAGCCGCCGCGCGATGCTTGTCCGCGTTGTCGGATTGAAAGACTATCTCCTCATCATAATCGAGGCCGAGCCATTCGAGCCCCTCAATAATCGAGCGCGTCGAAGCTTCCGTCGAGCGTTGCAGGTCTGTGTCTTCGATGCGCAGCAAAAACTTGCCGCCGGAGTGACGCGCATAGAGCCAGTTAAAAAGGGCTGTGCGCGCAGAGCCAATGTGCAAATAACCCGTCGGTGACGGTGCAAAGCGAACGCGAATTGTCATAAAAAAAATAAAAAGTAGTCAGTAGTCTTTAATCAATAGTCAGCATGTTTTCTACTGACTACTGACTACAGGCTACTGACTACTCGAATCATCTGGCGGAGATGATAGGATTCGAACCTACGATGGGCTTTTGACCCATAACGGTTTAGCAAACCGCCGCCTTCAGCCACTCGGCCACATCTCCGCAACCATCAAGCTGTGGAGTATTCTAATCTGCGATGTCAGATTGTCAAGCAGCAGCAAGGGCAGGGAGTGTCCTAAACGCCTGAATTAACCGGTGAACCTCCACACATAATATTGAATCTTAATAAGATTGCTGGCGGCGAGTCCGATTGAATGAGTTGCTAGGTGTGGCGTGGAAACAAAAGTTCTCGTATATATTACAGGAGGATTGTCAAAGCAAAGCTAGTTCAGAGCTTAATTGCTTGCCAATTAAACCTTTCAGACAAGATAATGATCGATATGAATAATTTGCAGATGCTGACCGGAGATAGCTTAACAGTTTTACCAACATTAGCGGCTGAATCCATACAATGCTGTGTGACATCGCCGCCTTATTGGGGTCTACGTGACTACGAGCATCCAGCGCAGATTGGGGTCGAGCCATCGCCTATAGCTTATATCGAAAATCTTGTGGCTATATTTCGAGAAGTCCGTCGGGTTCTGCGCAAGGATGGGACGGTCTGGCTTAATGTCGGAGACGGCTATGCGAGAAATGGCGGAACGGGTAATTGCGGCCCTAATGCAATAGTCGGTAACACTAGAAAACTGATCCAAAAACGTAACTGTAAAGTTCCTAATTGCTGGGGACTCAAGGACAGAGATTTGATGGGGTTGCCTTGGCGTGTCGCCTTCGCCTTGCAAGAGGATGGGTGGATATTGAGATCAAAAGTAACGTGGATTAAAAAAACCGCCATGCCCGAGAGTGTAAAAAATAGGCCGACAAATGCAACGGAAGAAGTTTTCCTGCTGGCGAAATCGCCAACCTACTTCTACGACCCAAACGGCTTCAGAGAGACTAGCGGCGCGAACCTCCGCAACTATTGGATACTTGGGCCTGACCCTACCGGAAATGGACACCCGGCAGCATTCCCGCGTGAATTGGCGCGCCGATGTATTATGTTAGGATCGCGTGTAGGAGATGCTATCCTAGACCCGTTCAGCGGTTCTGGAACGACCGGACTAGCAGCAATCGAATTGGGCCGCAAGGCAATTCTAATTGAACTGAATCCGGCATATGCCCAAATGGGTAAGGAGCGCACAAAGGATGGCACGCAAGCCCGGCTCGAAGCAATTAATTCTTGAATTTTTCCTTAGCAACATCGGCACAGTGCTTGAGTCAAGGGATATCCAAAATGCGAGCGGAGGAGTTGTTGAGTGGGCGCGAAGAGTTCGGGAATTACGCAACGAAGACGGGTATCAAATTCTTTCCTACAAAGACCGAGCGGATTTAAAACCAAATCAATATCTCCTAGAGACGATTGAGCGGGTGCCGGCCTTCTCGCGCGGTATATCCAAAGAAACGCGCGCTTGGGTGCTTGAGAGGAACGGATATACCTGTCAAATGTGCGGAGTCGCGGCGGGCGATCCTGACCCATTAGGCGGAAATCGAACTATACGCCTGACAATGGGACATATTATCGATAAGTCGAAGGGTGGAGATGATACACCGCAGAATCTGCGAGTAGTATGCACGAACTGCAATGAAGGTTTGCAGAATACAGCACTGCCCAAACCAGACCGGATTCACCTGCTTGCGCAAATTCGACGAGCCACGATTCAGGATCAGGAAGCCGTGCTTGATTGGTTACTTCAAAAGTTTAAGTTGGAAACTAAGAAACAGGGGTGACAATAAATTAATTGATATCTTTCAGTTTAAAATATACTTTTCCTCACCCATAAGATCAGGCAACTACCAACTTCAAATTAGCAGCCTTTCCTTATAGCCGCTTACGCCCGCGACGAGACACAGACTTTTGATGACGTTTGATTCCTTCATGTTTTGTCGGGCTTGGCAATCGCTGCGGTAAATCCAACTCATCATCTGCCAATACTTCCAAAGCCACATTTGCCAGCCGCGCATATTGCAGGAGAATTGTTAATGGTGGCTCGTTCTGGTCAAGTTCGTACTTTGAGATTCTCTTAAATGAAATCTCGTCTTCGACTCCCAGCTTTCTCCACAATTCAGTTTGAGATAGACCGAGAGCATTCCGAATCTGTAGCAGCTTTTCGGCAAGGCGTGCCGGTCTCGGACGTGAATAGCCCATCAGGAGCGGCCTCCTTATAGCCGCTTGCGCGCTCGACGAAACATAGATTTTTGATGGTGTTTCATTCCTTCATGTTTCGGCTTGCTTGGCAACTTGGTGGGCAAGTTCATTTCATCATCAATCAGCACGTCAACACAGAGGCCAGCAACTTGAGCATAGGCTAAGAGAACTATTAAAGACGGCTCTCCTCTCCCTGATTCAAACTCTGAAATCCTGTAATACGCCATTTTCTCTTCAGCCCCCAGACGCTTAAGCATTTCAGTCTGTGACAAGCCAAGCATATTCCGAATGGCAAGCAGCTTTTCTGCCAAACGCTCCGGCTTCTCGCGCGCTCCCCTTCCCATTAGAAGTTGCCTCCTAACAGAGATGGCGCAAGACACTTGCGTCTATGGGTATATTCCCATAGAATATGCCTGCTCAATTCATTCGCCGTGAGAATCCTTTGCTTCTCAACGGCGATGCTCATTTACTCGACTTTGAGGTTGAGGTTTGAGCTACGCATAAGCCGTTGCTGATTTTCAAACAGAACGCGCTCAATATAGCAGAGCGGACAGACCTCATAAAAGCTTTACAGGGAAATTGAAAAGGGGAGCGCAAACTGGGTGGGCTTGCGCTCCCTTCCGCTCGCCTCTCTAACTTGGCCGTTTGGAGATGGTTGATGCGGAGAGGTCGTCGCTGGTCGCAACTCCCACGCTGGCTGCGACGGCCTTGCTTTCTCATCAGATATAATATTGCCACAAAAAGGCATAGAAAGCGCGAAAGGATTGCGGCATATTTCTACGGGCGTGCGGGCCACATTTTTACATTAAATTCAGCCGGACTCACTGCTCTCGCACTCGCATTCCCGCAGCAGATAGATGACAATACGGTTTGACGATGGCAAAGGCATTGGCGATGAGCCGTCGTCGCAATGAAGTAAATGCCAAAGGAGATTTTTAAAAACTGTGGATGAGAGATTGCCGCAAGGCGTCACGTTTGTGACCGAGGAAGACGGAATTGAGGAGTACAGGCTTGAGAACGGGATGAAGGTTCTCCTTGTAGAGAACCGCGTCGCGCCTGTCGTCACAGTACTGGTGCTCTACAAAGTCGGCTCGCGCAATGAAGCCGTCGGCTATACGGGCTCGACGCATTTGCTCGAACACATGATGTTCAAAGGCACGCCGACTTTTAACAAAGACCAGAACACGCAGATTGCCGCGACCCTGCAAAAAATCGGCGCGGACTTTAACGCGACCACATGGTACGACCGTACAAACTATTTCGAGACCGTGCCGTCCGACCAAATCGAATTGGCAATCAAGCTCGAAGCAGACCGCATGCGCAACTCTTTCATCGCAGACAGTGATCGTCAATCAGAGATGACAGTCGTTCGCAACGAACTTGAGCGCGGGCAGAACGAGCCAGCGGAAGTTTTGGACGAAGCCATCTATGCAGCAGCCTTTTATGAGCATCCCTATCATCATCCGACCATCGGCTGGCGCGCGGACGTGGAAGGAGTTCCGACCTCGCGCCTCAAAGAATTCTTCGACACCTTTTATCATCCGAACAATGCGACGACAGTGCTCGTCGGAGACTTTGAACGCGGCGGTGCGCTTGAGTTAATCAACAAATATTTCGGCGCGCATCCGGCATCTGTGAAGCCTATCCCGGAAGTCTATACGCAAGAGCCGCCGCAACAGGGCGAGCGTCGCCTTGTGATTCGACGCGCGGGCGAACTGGCTCTCATACAGATTGGCTTTCATACTCCCGGCGTGCTTGGGCAGATGTCCGTCCTCTCGAATGAAGAACTCGCACAGCGCGCGGCCAACCCGCCCGCCGATAATGATATTTTTCCATTAGTTGTTCTCTCGGCAGCGATGTCGAACGGCGTCACGAGTCGCCTCTATCAAGCTCTGGTCGAAAAAGAGTTGGCCGTCAGCGTGCACACCAACGCAGACCAGCACCGCGACCCCGGCCTCTTCAACATCTATGCGACTGTGAGTCCCGGCGTCGAAGCGAAAGAGGTTGAGGCAGCCATCCATGCTGAATTGCAGCGTGTGGCCGAAGAAGGTTTGACAGATTCGGAGGTTGCAAAAGCCAAGCGACAGATTCTCGCCGCCGAAGCCTTCGGGCGCGACGGCACATTCAATATCGCAGTCCAGATTTCAGAGGCTGAAGCCATCGCTGACTGGCGTTTTTATAAAGACTATTCGGCCAACATCGAACGTGTCACAGTCGCAGACGTGCAGCGAGTCGCGCGCACTTATCTCACCGAAGACAATCGCACCGTCGGCCACTTTATTCCAAAGCAGACGGGCAATGGCAACGGCAACGGCTCCGGGCCAAAAGATTTGCATGCGAAGATGAAGCATGAAGAGCATGCAAGCTTTCCGCGCGGAGTGAAATTTTATGATGAGCCGGAGACAGAGAAGGGCGGCGCGTCTGCCGAAACAACCGATGCCAGCTTGATGAGAGAATCCGGCGGCTCTACGACGCCGCAAGGTTTAGAGCAACAATCTCTGCCAGAGCGCGGCGGCAAATCATCCGAGGCTGCCGAAGCCAACACGCCGCAGAATGTGGGCCAGACAAATTTTTCAGCGCGCATTGTCCGCCATCAATCAGAGAACGGCGCGACACTTTTGGTTCTGGAAAACCGCGCGACTCCGACCATCGCCGTGCGCGGCTCTCTGCGCGCAGGCTCTTATTTCGAGCCGCGCGACAAACCCGGCCTCGCACAGATTACCGCCGAGATGCTCTCGCGCGGAACAAAGCGGCGGAGCAAGCTGGAACTCGCAGGCGACCTCGAATCGGTTGGCGCGGACATAGATTTTTCGACAGACCAATTCGCCGTCAACATAAACGCGCGCGCACTCTCGCAAGACCTGCAACTCGTCATCACAACGCTGGCCGAAGAGTTGCGCGAGCCAATCTTTCCAGCGGACGAGTTAGAGAAACTGAAACAACAACTCATCGCAGCGATTCAGGAACAACAGGCCAACACGCGCTATCGCGGCTATGAAAAATTGAGCAGCCTGATTTTTGATGAGACCAATCCATACTTTGTCCCGCCCGGCGCGCGGCTCATCGAAAGCATCACTTCCATCACCGTCGAGGACGTGCAGAATTTTTACGCGCAGCGTTACGGCGGACGCTCTCTGATTCTGACGGTTGTCGGTGATGTCAATGCTTCATCCGTGCGCGAGCAGTTTGAGGAATCGTTCGGCTCGTTCGCAGGGCCGGAGAGCGTTGAGGTCAACGTCACAGACCCTTCGCAGCAGGAAGCAGGACGGCGCGAAGTCGTGCTCTTGAAAGACAAGGCCAACGTGGACATCCTGATTGGCTCTGCCGCTCCTTTGCGTCGCGCGTCAGAGGATTACTACGCAGCCATTTTAGCCAATAGCGCGCTGGGCCAATCCACGCTCTCTTCGCGGCTCGGACTACAGGTGCGCGACAAAGAGGGTTTGACCTACGGCATCAACTCCGCCTTTCGCGCGCCGTCGCTCGCAGCAGGCCCATGGTACATAGGCGTCTCCGTCAATCCCGGCAATGTCGAGCGGGCGATTGAATCCGCGCTCAATGTCCTGCGCGATTACGTTTTGAATGGCATGAGCGCGGATGAATTGGCGGATGAAAAGAGTGCTGCGATAGGCTCTTTCAAAGTGGGCCTTGCGACCAATCGCGGGCTGGCCCGCGCCATCTGGAATGCAGAATTCTATGGTCTGGGCGTTGACTATCTGGATAACTATCCGCAGATTATCGCGTCCGTGACTCTCGAACAGGTCAACGCGGCGATACGCAAATATTTCCGCCCGGAGCAAATCACCATCGTGATTGCCGGAGACTACGAGACGGCTGTGAAGAGCGAAGCTCCGATTTCTTAAAGCCTCAAACAAAACCAGGATTAGCCACAGAGACACAGAGGCACAGAGATTCAAAGAAAGCAGGCTATTTTATTTAGCATTTCTTTCACCTACTTTCCTTGCTCTGTGTCTCTGTGTCTCTGTGGCTAATTTTTCTGAGGCAAAAGTTTGCCTTGCGGCTCGTCGGTCTTTGTGAGGGGCATGCAACCAAACAGGCTCGGAAATATACAAAGTCTCAAAACGTGCCTCGCTTAAACTCCGACAATTCCGTTTGAGGAGATTTTCTTCTATGCGTTTCAAAGTTTCCGTCGTTCTCTTTTTCGCAGTCACTCTTTTTCTGGCCCAATCAACACAGGCCAATAGCAATCCGAAAGCTCTTGCGCGGCAAGCTGTCTCTGAGAATCCGAAGGAATCTCAGCAGGCTATTGCGGAGTTGCGCTCAATGGGCCAGAAGGGATTGGACACGCTCTTTGAAGTTTATCAGGCAGAGATTAAGCAGCAGGCAGGCAACGAAAGCGCGACATGGCAGCGCATTTCGGATGCGCTTGATAGAGTCAGCCAGCAGCGCAACAGCTATGCTTCGCGCCTCTACTGGCACACGGATTTTGAGCAGGCGCAGGCGGCTTCGCGTGCGAGCGGCAAACCGATTCTCTCTTTGCGGCTGCTCGGCAATCTGAGCGAAGAATATTCATGCGCCAACAGTCGTTTCTTCCGCACAGTTTTGTATGCGAACAAAACTGTCTCGGATGTCTTGCGCGAGCGTTTCGTGCTCCACTGGAAATCCGTGCGCCCCGCGCCGCGCGTGACGATTGATTACGGCGATGGCCGCAAGCTTGAACGCACACTCACGGGCAACAGCATTCATTACATACTCGACACGCAAGGCAGAGTCATTGACGCGCTGCCCGGACTCTATGGCCCACAGGCTTTCCTGCGCGGCATCACAGAGGCCGAAGCAGTTGTGAAGCAAATCTCAGGACAAACGGATGAGCAGCGCGATAAGCTCTTGAATCGTTATCACAGAGACCGCGTGGACGCGATTACAAAAGCATGGACGGTTGATGCTGGAAAAGTCGGAGGCAAGATTCCCGAATCAATCATCAGGGACGCAGCCGAAGGCCAATCGTTCGACGCGCGCGTCGCGGCCCGCACGGCGATGTCGAAGGCTATGTCGGAACTGAGCATCATCAACGCCATCAGCTACGATGTTGTGCAACTTCAAGGCGCGACGGACGACGCTGTGTGGGACAAAATCGCCAGGCTGCACAGCGAAGATGCGCGGCTGGACAAAGACAGCATCGCTCTCATACGCCGCCAGAGTTCAGGCGAGCAGAAAACTCAACTCACGGACGAACAGCTTTCCAACCTCGTGCGACGGTTCGAGCATTTCTTGGCCTTCGATACAATTCGCAATGAGTACATGATGCATGCGAAGTTGCACGCATGGCTGGCTGGCAGATTCATGTGGCGGATGGATGTCGAGCAGTTGAACGAGAAGGTTTACAAGGATTTATTCCTGACCCCAAGCTCAGACCCCTGGCTCGGCCTCTACTCGCCAGACACTTACAGCGCACTTGAGAACGGCGGAATTACTAAATAACATGAGTTCGATGTATGGAAACAGCAATGTTCTCAGCCCCGTAGGGGCGGCATATCAGTAGCCCACGACGCAGTCGTGGGCAGACAATTCAATCTCAAGACCAAGCCCCTTAGGAGCGACATATTATGCCGCTCCTAAGGGGCTTGGTATGTGTGTGGCGCGAGTGTCCCAGCACTGACGTGATGGGCTACTGATATATCGTCCCTGCCGGAACTTATAAAGCCTGCTCATTAGAATCTAATGAGCAGGCTTTATCTTCTAATCAACCAAAATTAGCTTCTAATCTTTTGAAATTAGATTCTAATGAGCTTTGATTAGCTTCTAATCAATCCAAATTAGAACCTAATCTGGCGTGATTAGAACCTAATCGCGCCGGATTATGCCTTAATTTCTCTTGATTATGGCCTAATTTCTCATCCTTCCGCCTTCATCCTTCATCCTTGCTCTTCAAAGGCTGCGATGATGGCGTTTGCAAATTCTGCTGTATGGGCCGTGCCGCCGATGTCGCGTGTGCGTACTTTTCCTTCATTGAAAACCTTGAGCATGGCTGTCTCTATCTTCTGCGCGGCGTCGCGTTCGCCTATGTAGCGCAGCATCAGGAGGCCGGATTGCAGGAGCGCGGTCGGATTGGCGATGCCCTGTCCCGCTATGTCTGGCGCAGAGCCGTGGACTGCTTCAAAGACTGCTCCCTGCTCGCCTATGTTCGCGCCGGGGACGAGGCCGAGCCCGCCAATCAGTCCGGCGCACAAATCCGAAACGATGTCGCCGTAGAGATTTTCGAGCAGCATGATGTCAAACTGTTCGGGCCGCATGACGAGTTGCATGCAGGCGTTGTCCACAATCTTGTCGTCGGCTTCTATCTCTGGATAACTCTTCGCCACATTGTAGAAACATTCCAGAAAGAGACCGTCGGACAATTTCATGATGTTGGCTTTGTGTACGGCTGTCACTTTCTTGCGCCCTTCGTTGCGCGCATACTCAAACGCAAACTTTGAAACGCGCGTCGAAGCTTTCTCTGTAATGATCTTAATGCTCTCGACCACGCCGGGAACGACGACATGCTCTATGCCCGCGTAGAGGTCTTCTGTGTTCTCGCGCACGACGACGAGGTCAAGCTCTGGATAACGCGAAGGCACGTTTGGCAGAGCGCGCACGGGCCGCAAGTTGGCATATAAGTCTAAGGCTTTACGCAGGCCAACATTGACGGAAGTGAAGCCTTTGCCGACGGGCGTGGTGATTGGCCCTTTGAGCGCGACCTTGTTGCGTTTGATGGATTCGAGCAGCTCTTTTGGCAACGTGTCGCCAAACTTTTCCAGAGCCTGCGCGCCTGCGTAATGCGTCTCCCATTGCACATCTACGCCCGCCGCCTCGATGATGCTGACGACCGCCGAAGTGACCTCCGGGCCGATGCCGTCGCCCGGAATGAGTGTGATAGTATGCTTCATGTTTTGGTCTTTGGCCTTTGCTCTTTAGTCTTTGTCTCCCTAATGTACAACGAACAAAGACCGAAGGCCAAAGAGCAAAAGACCTCTTTTAATATTACGCTGGAGCGCGACTCTGCCGCTTCTGCTGTGCGGAAAGCCTGTGGCTTTCCGTCTCGCTCTTGAATTTAATGACAAGGCTGTGCCTTGCATGTGAGGCGCAGCCTCACAAATAAAGAAAGGCTGATGAACGGAAAGTCAGAGACTTTCCGCACAGCATGCGCGGCAGAGCCGCTTATGTCGAACTCATGTTAAGTTATGAGCCCGCAAGAACTGAAAGCTAGAGACACGGCAGAGGCTGTGATTGTCGGCGGCGGCATCATCGGCCTCGCCGTCGCGCGTGCGCTCACAGAGCGCGGCATCAATGACATCCTGCTCCTCGAACGCGGGCCGCTCGGCGCGGAAGCATCAAGCGCAGCAGGCGGCATGCTCGCAGCACAGGCCGAAGCCAACCGCGCGGATGCTTTCTTCCAACTAGCCTGCGCAAGCCGCGATTTGTATCCGGCCTGGGCCGTTGATTTGCTCGAAGAGACCGGCATAGACATCGAGCTTGAGAGCACAGGCACGCTCTATCTAGCATTCACGGATGAAGATGAAGCTGAGCTTGAAAGACGTTTTCGCTGGCAGACTGCGGCGGGCTTGCCCGTCGAGCATTTGAGCGCGCGAGAAGCCATAAGGATTGAGCCTTGCATCTCAAATGATGTGCGCGGCGCACTCCGGTTTCCACTCGACACGCAGGTCGAGAACAGACGCCTGATAGCATCCCTCGCATCTTCCATCGAAAAACGCGGCGTGCGCATCCTGACAAACACGCACGTCGAATCTTTGCTCATCGAACACGCAAGAGCGCGCGGCATTAAGACTGCTGCGCACACGATTCATGCTCCATTTGTGATTGTCGCAAGCGGCGCGTGGACTTCTTTTCTGACAGGCACGGACAGCCGCGTGCCGCCGCTGCGCATCGAACCCGTTCGCGGGCAAATGCTCTGCTTCGAGGCCGCAAGCAAATGCATACGCCATGTGCTTTACAGCCCGCGCGGCTACGTCGTCCCCAGACTCGACGGACGCCTGCTCGCAGGCTCTACGACCGAAGACGCGGGCTTTGACAAACATGTGACGGGCAACGGGCTGAACACAATCACGCGGCACGCGATGGAGATTGCGCCGCAGACAATCGCGGACGCGCCGCTTGTGGAGGCATGGGCGGGCTTGAGGCCGCGCGCGGAAGACGACCTGCCAGTCATAGGCGAATGCGCTGAGGTGCGCGGACTTTTTTATGCGACTGGACACTATCGCAACGGCATCCTTCTCGCGCCCGTGACCGGCGAATTGATTGCCGCGCAAATTACTACGGGCAACGCGCCAAATCTGATGAAAGCTTTTGGTCCAGACCGTTTTCAAACAGTCGGCATCGGTTAGAAATTTTCGCAAGGATTCTTTTGACGAAACAATGAAACGTTACTTCGCAATTATTTTACTGTGCGCGACACAGCTCTTCTCCTCACAGGTTTTCGCGCAGAGCGGGCGCAAGGCAGAGGTCACGCCGCCGCCGAAGGACGAGCGCGCGGCTTCCGTGCTCTATGAAGACGCGAACACTTACGTGTCTCGTAAGTTTGCGGAGTTCAAGCGCGATAAAGTTCCTTTCAACAATCAACTGGCAGAGCGCACGCGCCGCGAGCAGCGCGAGACCGCCGCGCGTCATGCAGAACAACTACAGGCGCGCACGAATCTCGCGGGCGAAGATTTTTACTATCTCGGCTTGCTCTATAGCCTCGCGGACATAGACGAAAAATCTCTTGACGCCTTTCAAAAATTTCTCAAGACAGTTACGGACACTGGGCCAAACGAGCATGCACAGTTTGCGCGTCTCGAAGTCATTCCGCTCCTGACGCGCAAAGGAATGCTGGAAGAAGCGGAACAGCTTCTGGCCCAGTACTTGAAGAACGAGCCACAGCGTGTCCTTCATCGAATGCGTATAGAGGCCGTGATGGCCGGCGCATATCGTCAGGCGAACAAGCCTGAGAAGGCTTTGCCGCACGCGCAGGAATCTTTTAAGGCCGTCAAGCTTTTCCAGCCAGCCACGCCCGCCGAAACAGCCGAGCGCAGGAAGGCGATTGAAATCGTCTCGCAGCTTCTTGCCAGCACCTATTTTGACCTTAACAGGCAGGAAGAAGCTGTGGCCGTTTATGAAGAACTGCGCCGCTACGCATTTGAGCTGCCATCGGCCATGCTCTACAGAAAAGCTTTGACCGGACTGCTTGAGATGGGCCAACCATTTGAGGCCATCAAGCCGCGCGCGCGTGCGGAAGCAAAGACTGCGCCTGAGCTCATCGTCAAGGAATGGATGGATCAGCAGGCCATCAAGCTTTCGGACTTGCGCGGGCGCGTCGTGCTCTTAGATTTCTGGGCTCACTGGTGCGGCCCCTGCATCGCCACTTTCCCGCGACTGACAAAGTGGCACAACAAATATAAGGATCAAGGACTCGTCATCCTCGGCGTGACTACATATCAGGGACACGCCGAAGGCAAAGAAGCGACTCCGGCGGAAGAGCTGACTTTCCTACGACAGTTCAAGAAAAAGCATCGCCTGCCTTACGGCTTCGCCATTGCAAATACGGAGGACAACGACACGGCCTACGATGTCAACTCATTTCCGAGCGCGTTCCTGATAGACCGCAAAGGCGTCGTGCGCTTTATCACCATCGGAGCCAGCTCCATCGAAGGCGACGCGTTGGAAGAAGTGATTCAGAAGTTGTTGCAAGAGCAGTGATGAATGATGTGTAAAAGCCTGGACAGCTTTTCTCTCATCACTCAATCACTGTCTTAACAAGCAAGTCCTCTGTTATACTGAGGCATGTTTTTTCCGCAGGAAATAGCTTGCCTGCTATCATTTTCCGATTCCGTTTGAAGTGTTATGGAAGGCTCTAATATAACCATCACGATTGCTTTTCTGGCGGGGCTCGCGTCGTTTCTTTCGCCGTGCGTCTTGCCGCTTGTCCCCGGCTATGTCTCTTTGATTTCGGGCGTCAGCATTGACCGCTTGAAGGGCGAAGGCGGCTCGCAGACATCTGCGCGGCGCGCTGTCATCTTAAATTCGATTGCTTTCAATATCGGGCTGTCAATGATTTTCGTCTCGCTCGGAGCGGCAGCCGGACTCATCGGCGCATCCATCCTGAATAATATCTGGGTGCGCATCATCGGCGGGCTGGTCATCATCGGCTTCGGTCTGCAACTGATGGGGCTTTTAAAAATCGGCGCACTTTATAAAGACACGCGATTTTTCTCGCAGCAGAAACCGCGCGGGATGCTCGGCTCGCTGACTCTCGGCATGGCCTTCGCGGCAGGGTGGACGCCATGCATTGGCCCAATCCTCGGCGGCATCATTGGCCTCGCAGCGACAAGCGGCGGCTGGAAGAGCGGCCTCCTGCTTTCATCATTTTATGCGGCAGGACTTTCGGTTCCGTTTCTTTTGACAGGGCTCGGCATCAATCAGTTCCTGGGCTTTTATGCCAAATTCCGCAAGCACCTGCACAAGGTCGAAGTCGTCTCCGGCGTGATTCTGATACTCATCGGTCTGGTCGTGGCCTTCGGGCTGACGACGCGGCTCAATAGCTCTACGCTCGCTGCGCTTGTGCCGAACGCGGAAGCATGGGTCGAGTCATGGGCCAAGAAGAATCAGCCTGCGGAGACTCCGAAGACTGTTAAGAGCAATGCTAATTTGACTCCCGCGCCGGACATAGAATTGCAGACGCTCGACGGGCAGCCGTTTCGTTTGAGCAGTCTCAAGGGCCGCGTCGTCGTCTTGAATTTCTGGGCCACATGGTGCATTCCATGTCGCGCTGAGATACCTGAACTCAATACCATGCAGCGTGAGTTGGAAGCCAAAGGGCTGACCATCATCGGCGCGTCTTGGGATGACACGCTCGAAGGCATCAAAGATTTTCAGAATGAAATCAAGCAGGACTACAAAGTGCTCTTAGGCGGCGAAGCAGTGCAGGACAAGTTCGGCGGCATTCCGAGCCTGCCGACCACATACATCATTGACCGCGATGGAAACATACGCGAAAAGATTATCGGAGGCCGCGACCGCGCAAGCTTCGAATCTGTCATCAAGCCTTTGCTGGACGAAGCCCCTGCGACAGCGCACCTGCGCTTTGTACATCAAAGATTGCTGGACGAAGAAGTTCCGATAGAAAACTAATTCCCCATAATCGTCATCAATCATTCGGGAGTTTTTGCTATGAAAAGATTTTTCCTTCTCGCCATCATCTCTCTGCTGCTCGCGCCCGCAGCAGTTCTGGCCCAAAGCCATGAATACGCGCCGCTCGAAGAGAAGACAGTCAACTATAAAGACTGGACTTTCAAGCGGCTCGTCGACGGCAAGCCGATTAACCTGCGCTCATTCGCGCAGGGGAAAAAGCTCGTGATGGTTGTCTATTTCGCGCCCTGGTGCGGCAACTGGAAAAACGAGATGCCTGTCGCCGCGCGGCTCTATGAGAAATACAAAGCGCACGGCCTTGATGTCGTCGGCGTCAGCGAATACGGCACGCTTGATGAAGTCAAAGCCTGCTTTGGCGAGCAGGGCGCGCCCTACACAGTCGTCACCGAATCCGAAGCGAAGACCGAGCGCGACAAGACTACGCATTACGGTTATCGTCAGGCCACTGGAGACACGCGCCGCTGGGGTTCGCCATGGAACATTTTCTTGGAGCCGTCAAAACTCTCTAAAGGCGGCGATGTGTTGATGGAAAAAGCATGGGTCGTCAACGGCGAATTGATTGAGGCGGATGTCGAAAAGTTTATACGCGAGCGTTTAGGCTTGGACTCAAAAGCTTCTGCGGCAATCAACTCGCAGACACTCTTGAGCGGCACGACGCCTTGCGAGCCGACGAAGTTAGAGCTAAAAAAACCTTAACAGCAGAACAGAGAATTCAGAACACAGGGCTCAGAAGAAAAGCCATTTCAGTCTTTTCTTCTGAGCCCTTTTTCTATGCATCGCGGCTCTGGCCGCCTGCTGTGAGGAAAGTCTCTGACTTTCCGTTTGCCGCTCCTCCAGACCATGTGCGAGGCTCAGCCTCGCACATGGTCTGGGCCACACTTGCCGGAAAAGCAAAGCTTTTCCGCACAGCAGGCGGCTCAAGCCGTCCCTCTCTAGCAACTCAGGTTAATTAACTCAAGTTGCCAGATAAGAGAGAGATGGCGGCTCTGCGCTTGATGTCAGCGGCTGTGCCGCCTGCTGTGCGGAAAAGCTTTGCTTTTCCGGCGGATATGCCCCAAGCAGAGGCGAGGCTCAGCCTCGCCTCTGAGCAGCAGGAGCAGGAGTCGGAAAGTCAGAGACTTTCCGCACCGCAGGCGGCTCAAGCCGCGGTCGTTTTGATAACTGGCAACCTGGGTTAATTAATTACGTCGGGCCATTCGTCCTGCGTCATAAAAGGGATGGGTGAAGCGTGGTGCACAAACATGCGCCAGCGACCATCTATGCGGCGAAAGATATTGAGCGCCTGCGCGGCTGCGGCGGCCAGCCCGCCTTCCATCATCAGCGAAATAGTCTCGACGCATAAGACCCACGCGACATCCTGAGCGATGGTGATGCGCTCATTGCCCGCGGCGATGGACATCGCATTATTTGAGGAAAAGATTACCAGCCAACTCTCGCGTATCTGCTCGTAACCGACAATGGCCTCGCGGCCCGGATGGACGCAGATGCTTGCAGGGTCATCGGCCCAGACCTCATCCATCTCCGCAATCTCCGCCGCGTTCATAGCCATGTAGAAACGCTCGTTGGCTTCGCGCACTTGTTTCTCTTCTGACAACTTTTCAGTTCTCCGGTTTTTATCAAAGTGGCTGGTCGTCTCATCCCCCGCGTCTGGCAAACAACATGCGAGTGCTGCTAAGATGACAGGCTTTTGATGCCACATCTATCATAGCTTATCTCTTACGCGCTCATGAAACTTCGCTTACTTTATCACGGACACTGTTTTGACGGCGTAGCCTCGGCTGCCGTCTTCACGCGCTTTTATCTCAATCGCATCAACCCTGACGCGCAGGTCGAATACACTGGCCTCTTGCATCGTCCCGGCGCGCTCTTTGATGCAGAGATGTTTGACGGAGACGAAAATGCGATTGTTGATTTCAAGTATTCGACCTCTGAGAAACTGACCTGGTGGTTCGACCATCACCAGTCTGCGTTTCTCACGCCGGAGGATGAAGCGCATTTCCGCAAGGATCAATCCGGCAAAAAATTTCTGGACACGACGCGCAAGTCATGCACGGAATTTATCGCGGATGTCGCGGGACAAAAGTTTGGCTTTGTTGACGAGACGCTCGCGCCGCTCGTTCACTGGGCGCATATCATTGACGGCGCGCTCTATGAATCTCCGGCGCAGTGTGTCGAGTTGGCCGCGCCCGCGCTCCAACTAATGCAGGTCATAGAGAGCGACCCGGACGACTCTTTTATAGAGCAACTGATACGCGATTTGACGAAGCACGCGCTGGATGAAGTAGCCTTGAGCGAAGAGGTACAGCATCGCTTTCAACCGATTCTGGCCCAGCACAAACAGACGCTCGAAACCATTCGCCGCAAAGCCACATACGCGCGCGGCGTTGTCCAGTTCGATTTGGTTGACGACGGCCTTGAAGGCTTCAATAAATTCATTCCCTACTATCTCTATCCGCAAACGACCTATTCCGTAGCCCTCACGCGCGGCGCACATCGCACTAAAATCTCCGTCGGCTCAAACCCCTGGGCTCCGCGCCCGCGCACGCACAACATAGCCTCTATCTGCGAACGCTACGGCGGCGGCGGCCACGCAGTCGTCGGCGCAGTCTCATTCGCGCCAGATGAAGTCGAGCGCGGACGCGAGGCCATGCGCGAGATTGTCGCGGAACTTTCGATGGATAGCGATTAGCTATTAAGAGAAGTATGAGAGCCCCGACAGGGGCGGCAGATATTAGCCCACGACGTGAGTCGTGGGTGAAGACGTAGAGATAAATCACAAGCCCCGTAGGGGCGACAGAAATTGTATCGCCCCTACGGGGCTTGGTCTGTGTGTGGCGCGCGTGTCCCCGCGCTAACGCGCGGGGCTAATATCTGCCGCCCCTCGCGGGGCTGATGTTTCTTCTGCTGCTTTACCGCGCAGTCAATTCTTCTATCTCTTCGACATGCTTCGGAGCTTTGCTCGATAAAACGCGCGGGCCGTTTTCTGTGACGAGCACATCGTCTTCGATTCTGACGCCGATGCCCAGATATTTTTCGGGAATATCTTTTGTATCCGCCGCGACGTAGAGGCCGGGCTCGACCGTCATCACCATGCCGGGTTCGAGCTTGCGCGCTTCGTCCTTGTGATAGTAGCGGCCCACGTCATGCACATCCATGCCTAAGTAGTGGCCCAGACCGTGCATGTAAAACTGCTTGTACTTCTCTTCTTCAATCAACTTCTCAGGCTCGCCCTGCAAGAGCCCTAGCCGCACCATGCCTTCGGTCAGCATCTCTATCGAGCGTTGCTTTATCTCGTCATTAGTCACACCGGGACGCACCATCTCGACGCAGGCCACCTGTGTTTCGAGCACGAGTTCATAAATTTCTCTTTGCGGCTCTGTGAAGCGACCGTTGACAGGGAACGTGCGCGTGATGTCGGAAGCATAGCCGCGATATTCCGCGCCCGCGTCAATCAACAAGAGGTCGCCGTCATTGAGCGTCCCGTCGTTGGTGACATAGTGCAGCACGGTTGCGTTTGCGCCACTGCCGACGATAGAAGTGTAAGCGGGAGCGGATGCGCCGTGCCGACGGAAATAATATTCAAGCAGAGCTTCAATCTCATATTCTTTCATGCCCGGACGCGCAGCCTTCATGGCTTCGATGTGAGCTTCGGCGGCGATGTCTGCCGCGCGCTGCATCAGTTCTATCTCTTCCGCGCTCTTGATAAGACGCATCTCATGCAGGACGGCTGCTGTGTCTATGATGGACTGCGGCGCGCTCTTGCCCTTGCGCGAGAGCGCGCGCAGGCGGCGTATGCTGTTGATGATGATGTCGTCAAGCTCAAAGTTTCCGCTTCCGATGCGATAGTAAAGATTGGTCGCGCCGCTTATCAGGTCTGTGATTTTTTCTTCAAACTCTGCGACGGGAAAAGCCGCGCTCGCGCCGTAAGTTTCAAGCGCGCCCTCGACTCCGGCGCGACGCCCGTCCCACACTTCTTTTTCCGGGTCGCGCGGCCTGACAAAGAGCGTGTATGGATGCTCTTCATCCGCAGGCTTGATGACAGCGATGGATTCGGGTTCTTCAAAGCCCGTGAGATAATGAAAGTCTGAATCCTGTCGAAAACGAAAGTTGGAATCGTTTGAGCGTGTCACTTCGCGCGCACCCGGAATGATGGCGATGGAATCCTCGCCGATGCGCTTCATAAACTCCGCAAGCTGCGGTCGAATCATTGCATGTTCTCCTTAGACTTGAGCAGGCATGTTGCCGCCCGGCGGCAAGCGTCTATTGTAACCGAGAGGAGCGCGGCTTGGAAATTAAGATGGTTTGAATTGCTTTCGTGCCTACCCAAGCCGCCTTTTTTGAGTGATAATTCGCGTCACGGAGGCGTAGAGCTTTATGAGCGTGCAAACAATTTCACTGCCCAAAGCGGAAACAGGCGAAATCATTTCGCGCGACCCGGCGACGGGCGAAGAGGTCGGGCGCGTCCCGAACATGTCTGCTGCGGAAGTCTCGGAAAAAGTTTCAAGAGCGCGCGAGGCGCAGAAGAATTGGGCCAGACTCAATTTCAAAGAGCGCGGGCGCGTTGTCATGCGCGCCAGAGAAATTGTCCTCGAAGATTTGGAAGAGATTGCGCGCCTCGTCTCAAGGGAATCGGGCAAGCCTGTGACGGAAGCCATCTCGATGGAGTTGACGCCGACGCTTGACCTGATGCAATTCTTCGCACGCAAGACCGGAAAGCTCCTGCGCCCCGAAAAAATAGACATCGGACAGTATGGCTTGATGGGTCGCTCGTCGCGCATTGTCTATAAGCCGCTCGGCGTGGTCGGCATCATCTCGCCGTGGAATTTTCCCTGGGCCATTCCGCTCGGCGAAGTCGTGATGGCTTTGATGGCAGGCAACGCGGTCGTGCTCAAGCCGAGCGAACTCACGCCGCTCGTCGGATTAAAGATTGGCGAAGTTTTTAAGCGCGCAGGTCTTGCGGATGGCCTGCTTCATATTGCGACCGGCGACGGCAAGACTGGCGCGTCTCTTGTCGAAGCGGGCGTGGACAAGATTATGTTTACGGGCAGCGTGGCGACAGGCAAGCGCGTGGCCGAAGCCGCTGCAAGGCGTCTCATTCCTTGCGTCCTCGAACTCGGCGGCAAAGACCCTATGATTGTGCTTGAGGATGCAAACGTAGAGATGGCCGCGAGCGCGGCTGTGTGGGGCGGCTTCGCCAATTCCGGGCAGGCGTGCGCGTCCGTCGAGCGTTTGTATGTACAGGAAAAAATCGCGCCGCAATTTATCGAACAGCTTGTCTCTCAAGTGCGCGCGCTAAAGCAGAACGTCGGCACAGAGGAAGGCACGGACATCGGCGCGATGTCTAGCGAAAGGCAGTTGGAGATTGTCTCGGAGCATGTCGAAGACGCAATCAAGCATGGCGCGCGTGCTCTGACCGGCGGGAAGCGTAGCGAAAATCTCAAGGGCTCATTTTATGAACCGACGCTGCTCACGGATGTCTCTCAAGAGATGACTGTCATGCGCGAAGAGACTTTCGGCCCGGTGCTGCCTGTGATGACATTCAAATCGGAAGAGGAAGCCATCAGTCTGGCAAACGATAGCGTCTTTGGCCTGACGGCCAGCGTCTGGACCAAAGATGTCGGGCGCGGGCGGCGCATCGCAGAGCAGATAGAGGCTGGCACTGTGACGGTCAACGAAGTGCTCTACACACACGGCATCGCGCAGACCCCTTGGGGCGGGATGAAGCAGAGCGGCATCGGCAGAACACACGGACGACTCGGCCTTCTCGAACTGGTCGCGCCGCAACACATACACGTCAATCGCATCACATCTTTCCGCGATCTCTGGTGGTTCAGCTATACGCCGCGCGCGACAGAACTCTTTCGCGGCCTCGCGCGCCGCTTTGCGACAGGCAATCCACTGCAAACATCCCTGCTCCTGCCGCAGATGATTCGCAGATTATTCGAGCGTCGCAATTAACCTGCGAGACGCCTTGCGACCAAAGTTTCGACATGACATGATTGATGTGTGGAGTTGCCAGTTATCAGAGTGATGGCGGCTTGCCGCCCTGCTGTGCGGAAAAGCTTCGCTTTTCCATCAGTGTCAACTCAACCTTGCGGCGAGGCTCAGCCTCGCCGCAAGTCAAGAGTGGCAAGCAACGGAAAGTCAGAGACTTTCCGCACAGCAAGCGGCTGAAGCCGTCCTTTAACTCGCAACGCGGATTAATTATTCCACTGACGATTGATTAATTCGTAGCTGCAATATAAACGCCCTGCCGAATTGAGAGAAAAAGGAAGTAGAGAGATTTGTTAGCACGCTGGATGCACGCGCGCGAAAAGTGGTATTCGCAGCGCGACACGAACAGGATTGTGCGCCCTTTCGAGTGGGGCGCATCTTTTATCAGGGATCACGTTAATGGCGACGACCCGCGCCACATTTTCCGTGAGCATACGCGGGAAGTGATGTCGCGGAGCGAAGATTTTTATGCGATAAAACCTGTCGCAGATTACAAGCTTGACGGCGATGTTTTGACCTGGCCCAGCCTGATAGAGACGCCGACGCCTGTCAATAATCTTGCGCGCGCGCGTTTTTTTCCTGCACCGGAAACGCAGAGCGGCAGTGAGCGCAGGGCTGTGCTGATTCTTCCGCAATGGAACGCGGACAGCGAGAGTCATGTTCCCTTGTGCCGCGTGTTGAATCGGTTGGGCATCTCGGCTTTGCGCCTGACGCTTCCCTTTCATGAAGCGCGCCGCCCGCCGGAGCTTGAGCGCGCGGATTATCTTGTCAGCTCAAACATCGGCCAGACAATTCAATCTGTGAGGCAAGCTGTATTGGATGCGCGCGCGGCTGTCAGTTGGTTGAAAGAGCGTGGCTACAATCGAATAGGGATTCAAGGCACAAGCATCGGCTCGTGCACGGCGTTTCTGACTTACGCGCATGACGAGCGGATAGACATGGGAGTCTTTAATCATGTCTCAGGCTATTTCGCAGATGTAGTTTGGCATGGCATCTCTACGCGCCATGTGCGCGCGGGGTTCGGCAATGAGATTGAGCTTGAAGAGCTACGGCAATATTGGCTGCCGATTAGTCCGATTCCATTTATCCAAAAACTCAAACAGATGCGCGCGCGACCAATGCGCTTTATCGCCGCGCGCTATGACCTGACATTTCCGGTCAACCTCTCGCGCGATGTCATCGCGGAGACAAAGCGGCACAACATTCCTTGCGATGTCACATGGCTCCCCTGCGGACATTACACGAGCGGCGAGAAGCCATGGATTTATCTTGACGGCTGGAAGATGGCCGCATTCTTTCGGAAGCATCTCTGAAAATTTTTGCCACAGAGACACAGAGACGCAGAGGAATTTCAAATCTGAAATTTCAAATCTGAAATCTTCTTAAAACCTCTGTGTCTCTGTGTCTCTGTGGCTAATTTTCGCTGATGACTTTTTCGAGCGGCGTGCGGGGCGGCTGCTCGAATTGCAGCACGGGCTTGCTCTCTATTTGCGCCTGCGGAGCTTTGCGCTTGCGCGCGCGTGATGTGCGGCGGCGTCGTTTGCGCTCACCCTTTTCAACTTCGATGTTTGACAGTCCGAGCGTCGTCAAACTTTTCTGACGGTTGAAGAAGTGAGGGAGCAGATGAAACCATTGCAGATAGCCTGTGACAAAAAAACCGAACCAGAGAAGCACGTAAAATGAGACGGGCAGGTCATGCAGATGCGGCGAGAAAATGTAAAAGATTAGGCTCAGCACTATCAGATAGAGCAACCCGACAGGAAAGTTGAGGATAAACATGCCGAGCGTCATATCGCCTGCCGCATCGCCGGGCCAGTGGCCCAATTCGTCAAGCGGAATCAGCAATAAAGGAAGAATAAAGCAAGCAACGCTTGCCGCTATCCATGAATATTTGAGAAATGTCTTGATGTCTTTGCTCATCGCAGCCACGCTCGTGTTCGGCGGTCTGTGAAGTTAGACAGCAAGCATCTCTGTTTTGTTCCTGAAAATTTTTTCCGCTTACTAAATCGAGTCAAGCAGCAGAGTTTCTATCCGCGCCGCAATCTCTCGCGCTCGTTCGAGCAGGTCATCTGCGCGCGAACGATGCTCAAGAGCAAACTCTTCATCCTCTATCTCAGCAGTGTTGACAAGCACGTTATAGCGCGCCGAAGCAACTGCCGCCAGCGAGAGTTGCGCGCCGGTGGCTGCATCCGAAAGCGCATTCGTGTTGCCAATCTCGGCCAGAGTCTCCAGCAATTCAAGCACCTGCACGGCGACGCCGGCGACTTCGAGCGGCACAATGGCCGCGCCCTTCAAAGCCTCTTCGATGTGACTCATGCGCTCGCGCTTCTCTTCATTAGTGGCTTGCGACAGCTTGCGCGCTTTCATCACGCGCTCAAAGCTCGCGCTATCTTCTGTCACAGCCTGATTGAGCCTTGCGCGCAAGGGCGTGAGAAGAGCTAACGCGTCTCGCACTTCGCTTTCGACCTCGGCGTATTTTTCTCGTCCGGCAGTCAGATGCGCAATCATCTCACCGAGCGCAGCGCCGAGAGAGGCTGCATGTGCCGCAGCCGCGCCGCCACCGGGAGCGGGCGCGGCACTCGCCACTTCCGCTACAAAATCCCTGACAGTCTCTGCTTCGCCCTTGCCTGCGAATGCCGCCGCGATGCGATTCTCAAGGATGACTGCGGGCGTGAAGTTTTCAATCTGAAGAAAATATTCCGCCGTGCGGTCGAGCGCGGCCTGCGGCACAAGGCCGACCACTTCGCTGCCCGCGACAGAGACGCCATAGCGCGCAGCCTCGCGCCGCACCAACTCAAACGCTTGATGAAGCTGCGTCTTTTCGTAGTCCACAAGGTTCATAGAGACCTGGACCAGACCGCGCGTCTGCAATTCAAAACCGAGCGCCTTCAAATAACGCAGGCCGCCATCGCGCCCGCGCACGCTGCGCGCGACACGCCGCGCGATAGACAAATCATCCGTCCTGAGATTGATGTTATAAGCGACCAGAAATGGACGCGCGCCGACGATGCACGCGCCCGCGCTCTCGTGTATGCGCGCGTGGCCCACATCTGGCATGCGCTCTTCTACAATTTCAATCTCTTCGCGCAGGAGTTCAAATCCGCCGCGCCGCACGTCTTCCAGATTCACGCGGTATGAACGCCGCGCCGCACGTTCGTAAAAATAGACAGGGATGTGCAATTCATTAGCGATGCGCTCGCCCGCTTCATGCGCCAGCGCGACGCAATTTTCCATTGTCACTCCGCGCACAGGAACAAACGGCAGCACATCCGTCGCGCCGACGCGCGGGTGCTCGCCTGTGTGCTGGCGCAGGTCAATCAACTCCGCCGCCAGCTTGACCACGCGCACTGCGGCTTCGACAACCACTTCCGCGTCCGCTACAAAAGTGATGACGGAGCGATTGTGATCCGCGTCCATGTGCGTGTCGAGCACGACTGCGCCCGCGACGGATTCAATCACGCGCGCCAGCCGCTCGATGATTTCCGGCCTGCGTCCTTCGCTGAAATTCGGGACACACTCGACTAATTTATCCACAAAAATTTTCCGCCTCAAAAAGCATGTTAGCCGAAGTGCTGCCGGTAGGACTAGAGAAGATTTCAAATTTGAGATTTCAGATTTGAGATTTTAAATGTGGATTTCCTCTGTGATGAATGATGTGGGAATCCACATCATTTTAGCCGTGCTATCTGTGGCTAGCACTCGTGCATCAGATGTTTCTGGGGCTGTATCCTCTCGGTCAACGAAGTAATTGAAATCAATCGAAAAAAGTTTTGTCTAAATTTGTGAACCAATGTTAACGCAACTAAGGCTTGAGTTTCTCAAACTGCTGCGCGCGAAAAGCTTTTATCTCTCTTTCCTGTCGCTCATAGGATTCGTGTGCCTCATGCTCTGGGGATTTTATTCTTATGCAGAGCGCAAGATGGGCGGCGGGGCGACGGAGCAATTTAAGTATACTTATGAATCCAAAAGCTATTTCAACGGCCTGACCTTCGCGCTCTACTCCGTGATGTTCTCCTTCAATCTGCTGATTCCAATCTTCGTCGCGATGATTGCGGGCGCGCAGATTGCGGGAGAGGCGCGCACTGGAACCTTGCGCATGATTTGCACGCGGCCAGTCTCGCGCGTCTCGCTCTTTCTCTCAAAATTTCTGGTCGTAGCTTTTTATACTTACCTGCTCGTGGCTTTCTTCATCGGATTGAATCTGCTGGTCGGGCTGTTGTTTGTCGGCTGGGGCAATCTGGAATTGTATCCCGGCCCGCTTAATCTAGTGGACGAGCCCGGCAGGATTTTGCGCGACGATGCGCTGCGGCGTTTTCTGTATGCGAGTTTTTCCGGCACGTGGGCATTGCTTGTCGTCGCGGCCATCGCGATGCTTTTTAGCGTGCTCTTCGAGACGCCTGTGATGGCGACCGTGGCGACGGTCACGCTCTATCTAATGCTTTACATCGTCGGGCGCGTAGAATTTTTTGAGCACCTGCGCCCGTACTTCTTCACGACAGACATGGACTTCTGGCGCGATGTCTTCAAGCCTGTGATTCCCTGGCGCAGCTTCTATCATTACGCGAGCATCTGCGGCATATACATCTTCGGGACTCTACTTGCGGCTCTCGCAATTTTTGAGCGAAAGGACATCACAAGCTAAAGATGTGGGCCAGAATTCTGCTTGCCGCGCTCTGCGGTTTGATGATTGCGGGCGCGATTCATTTCAAGCCTGTGCGCGAGCGCGCACTGCTGGCGACGCGGCGGACGGATGGGCCGCACGTGCGACTGATGACATGGAACATTGGCTATGCAGAGCTTGAGAATGACACGCGCGCGCAGACCAAAGATTTGAGAGCAGTAGCTGAAACTATTCTTCAACACGACCCGGATGCAGTCGCGATACAGGAATTGATGAACGACGCGCAGCTTCAGATTCTGCTCGGCTATCTGGGCGGGCGTTACAAGGGGCGTGTGGCCCGTCCCGGCAACGCGGATAGAGTGGAAGCTGTGCTCGTCAAAGATAATAAAGCAAGCTTTGAAGATGTGCCGGGCGACGAAAACTTTGCACTCGCCGCAACCTTTCATCTGGGCCAGCAGAAGCTGACGCTCATCAGCGCGCACGCGGATGCTTTCAGCGCGGCTCGCCGCAGAGCTTTTACAGGCGCGGTGGTTGACTGGGCGCGCGCACGCTCCATTGACGAGATTGTCTTTATCGCTGGTGATTTTAATTTTGAAGTGAGCGCAGTAGATAACTCGCATCTCTACACGGACAATCTGAAACACGATAGCGAGTCATACAGCTACCTGCTCAAATATTTTCGCGACCTTGGCCGCGATGCGGGCGACACCGCGATTAATGACCGCCGCATTGATTACATCTTCGGGCCGCAGGAAGAGCGCGTGCTCTTGAGACGTGCGGAAGTCTTGCGCGGCGCGGCAGTGGGCCGCATGGATCACTGGCCCGTGCTGATAGAAGTTGCGCTTTAGAAATTATCGGACACCTTTTGAAAAATTTTGTTATGAGTGATGCTGTCTTAAAGACCGAGCGTTTGACCAAGAGATACAAGCGGCGCGTGGTCGTCAACGAGCTTTCGCTGAAGGTTGAGCGCGGCGACATCTTTGGCTTTCTGGGCCAGAACGGCGCGGGCAAATCTACGACCATGCGTATGGCTCTGGGGTTGGTGCGTCCAAGCTCTGGGCGCGTACGCCTGCTCGGACATCTGATGTCAAAGCATCCCATACGCGCACTCGCGCGTGTCGGCGCGATGATTGAAGCTCCTGCTTTTTATGACAATTTCACGGGCCTGCAAAATCTGAAAATGCTGGCGGCGATGTCCGGCGGTGCAAAGCCCGCGCGCATTGAACGTGTCCTAGAGATTGTCTCTTTGAGTGAGCGCGCCAAAGACCCTGTGCGCGTTTATTCTCATGGCATGCGACAACGGCTCGGCATCGCGCAGGCTCTTTTACCTGACCCGGAATTTATTATTCTGGATGAGCCGACGGACGGGCTCGACCCGCAGGGCATACACGAGATGCGCCTGTTGATTCGTCGCCTGCGCGATGAGTTGGGATTGACAGTGATGCTCTCAAGCCATCTGCTTTATGAAGTTGAACAGATTTGTAATCGGATTGCGATTATTGACGCGGGCCGCCTGCTCTATCAAGGCTCTCTCAAAGATTTGGTGGCGACGGATGAAACCGTCAAGCTAACGGTAGATCGCACAGCAGAAGTTTATGAGCTTCTGTCAAAAAACCCCGCGCTGAAAGTGAGCCGCAATGGCGATGATTCGCTGTATGTGAGAATGTCTGAAGAGCAGATTCCGTTGGTCAATGCCTTGCTGGTCGAGCGCGGTTTCCGCGTGATGGAACTCGCGCGACAACGCGAGACGCTCGAACAGGTCTTTATGCGCTTGACCAAAAATGGAAATGCATCGTCGGATTGAAGAATAGAGAGCTATAAAGAAATCGCTGTCTTAATGTGAGTTCGATGTAAGGGATGGGCAATGTTCTGAGCCCCGTGAGGGGCGGCATATCTTAGCCCGGCACGTCTGTGCTGGGACACCTGCGCCAGACCACAACCGAGCCCCGTCAGGGGCGGCATAATGTATGTCGCCCCTACGGGGCTTGTTATTGAAATTTAATTGTGTTCCCACGACTGGCGTCGTGGGCTAAGATATGTCGCCCCTCACGGGGCTGAGGATATAACGCTCTTATATCAAACTCACGTTATATTATTTTTTGCATTTCACATTTTTGATTTTGCATTTATGATGCTGAGTCATGTCCACCAATCGTTTCATACGTGATGGCAAGAGCGCGTGGCAGCGTCTGGAAGATTTGCTGGCGTTGCTGGATCATTCTTCTTTAAGACGCTTACATCGTGAAGAGGTAAAGGAGCTTGGGCGCATCTATCGTCGCACGGCTTCTGACCTTGCGATTGCGCGTGCGGAATCGCGCGACCCGCGTTTGATAAATTATCTCAACAGCCTTGTGATACGCGCGCACGGGCGCATCTATCGCGCGGACGCGCAGGGCGGGCAGCGCATACGCAAGTTCTTCGCGCAGGATTTTCCCAAAACCTTTCGTCGCACATGGCGATACACTGCGCTAGCCTTCGCAGTCTTCTGGATTTTCGCGCTCTTCGGTTTTTTCGGCGCGTGGCGCGACCCTGATTTTTCAGAGTTCGCGGGCATCAGTCCGGGCTTTCGTCACGCGATAAATGCAAAGCTGCACTGGTGGGAGGATTTGAACGACGCAAACCAGATAGGTTCGAGCCAGATTCTGACGAATAACATTCAAGTCACTTTTAATGCCTTCGCTGTCGGCGCAATCTTCGGCGTCGGCACGCTCTACCTGATGGCCTTTAACGGCGCGCTGCTCGGCGCAATCTTCGCGCTCGTCTATCGCACGGACGCAGCCTTTGGTTTCGACTTTCTCTCCTTCGTCATCGGACACGGAGTGATTGAGTTGTCATGTATCTTTATCGCTGGCGGCGCGGGAATGATGATTGGCTACGCGCTGCTCGCGCCCGGAGATTTGACACGGGCAGATGCACTGAAAGCGCGCGGCCTCGAAGCAGTGATACTGATTGCGGGCTGCGTGCCTGTACTCGTTATCGCAGGCATCATCGAAGGCTTTATCTCACCTGCTCCGATTAATCCCGTTATCAAATTCAGTGTAGGTATTTTGACGGGGCTTGCGCTCTATACATATCTGCTTCTCGCGGGACGAGAGCAGGTTGAAACTTAGAAAAGAAAATTTCCCGCAAAGGCGCAAAGAAAGCTCGCAAAGAGGTTGAAGCTTTATTTAACTTGCATGCTTTCTTTGCGTCTTTCCTTTGCGTCTTTGCGCCTTTGCGGGAAACTGCTTTTGCTCTTTATCTCACAATCACTTTAGAGAATCATAGCAATCCTCTTTCCTTGACTTGCAAATACTTTTCCAATAATGCAGGCGCGAGGGCGGCGGCGTTGACATCTAGGGCGAGGCCGCCCTGTGCTTCGACGAGGCGCAGGGCTGCTTCGCGTTGATGCATGATTTCTTCGGCGACGGATTGTGTGAAGAGGTCTGTGACAGTCTCAGGCACATCGCGTACGGCGGCTTTGAGGTCGCGGTCTCCGATGGTCACGACGAGCGGGAGATGGCGCGGGCGCAGAAGTTTGAGCGAAGTCAGAAGGTCTTTCGAGCCTTCTTCGTCCACGAGGTCTGTCAGGAGCACGACCAGCGAGCGTCGCTTACAGTTAGCCGCAATGAATTCAAAAGCGCGCGCGTATGAAGGCTCAATCATCTCAGGCTCGACGGCGTGCAAAGCTTCGAGCGCGGCGTCCATGTGTTCGCTTCCGCGTTTGGGCGGCAGGTAAGTTTTGATGCGTCGCCCGAAGACTACGATTCCGGCATTGTCGCCGCCGCGCGCCGCAGCAGACATCAAAGCGAGCGTCGCATGCACAGCCGAGTCCAGCTTTGTCTCCTGCTCTATCCGCGCGGTCATCAAACGCCCCGCATCAATCGCTACCAGGATTGTCTGGTCGCGCTCAATCTGATATTGCCGCGTCACGAGCTTTCCGCGCCGCGCAGTCGCAGACCATGAGATATGCCTTAACTCATCTCCGCGCACGTAATCGCGCAGTGATTCAAACTCGCGCCCCTCGCCGCGCCATGAAGTCTTGCGATGCGCCGCGACAAGCGAGCGCGCGCCCAGAGCTTTCAACTCTGCTTCACGCGCGCGGCGCATATTCGGATAGACTTTAACTGCGACAGGCTGGCCCAGACGCACTTCGCGCCACACAAGCCCTAGCCGCGACAGGTAACGCACGGCAATCTGTCCAAACTCAAAACGCCCGCGCTTCGGCGGCGTCAAACCGTAAACCAGCGCGGCAGTCGTTTGCCCTTCGACATTCACACGCCCCTCGCGCTCACCTGAAAGTCGCATCTGCGGCGGATACTCGTCCTTGATAAGAAGCTTCATCAGTCGCGGCGTGTTATTGAGCACGCGCACACTCACCTCTGTCTCCGCGCCGACGGCAAAGCGACCGCCAAACACTCTCTCAATCGTCACGCCCGCAGGCCACTTACTCGCACGCGCATCAACCAACGCCGCCAGCACAAGCGCAGCGTCAAACGCAAACGTGGCCCAACGCAACACGGGCCTTCCCCATGACAGGGACAAAGGAATAAACCCGATAGCGAGCAGCACATAGAAGAGTCTGGTGAAAACAAATTTCATGCGGCTTATCTGGGGACTTCGACGCTTTGCAAAATGTCTGTGATAACAGCATCAGGAGTTGCGCCGTCAAGCTCTGCTTCGGCGCGTAAGGAAAGGCGATGCCTTAGAACGGGCCGCGCGATGTCGCGCACGTCATCGGGAGTTGCGAACTCTCGACCGCGCAGGGCCGCGATGGCTTTTGAGCAGAGCAGGAGCGCGACGGAAGCGCGCGGGCTTGCTCCGTACAGGACTGAGTGATGCGCGCGAGTGCGTCTGACAATATCCACGACGTAGCGTTGGACGCCCGGTTCCATGCGCGTCTGGCGCACCTCTGCGCGTGCGCGAGAGATAGCATCAGAATCGCTGAGCGGGCGTATGTCCACCTGTTCGAGACGGCGCGAGTTAAAGCCCGCGTCCCAGTTGGCGACGACCTGCTGCTCGGCTTCAAGCTGCGGATAATCAATCAGGATTTTTAAGAGAAAGCGGTCAAGCTGCGCTTCCGGCAAAGGATATGTGCCTTCATACTCAATCGGATTCTCAGTCGCCAGCACTGTAAAGAGCGGCGAGAGCTGATGCAATTCGCCGTCAATCGTCGCCTGCCTTTCTTCCATCGCTTCGAGGAGCGCGGCCTGCGTCTTCGGCGGCGTGCGGTTAATCTCGTCCGCGAGCAGTATGTCCGTGAAGATTGGCCCACGCCGCAAAGTGAAGTCCGAGGTCGAGACATTAAAGACATTTGTGCCAGTGATGTCCGAAGGCATGAGGTCTGGCGTGAATTGTATGCGACTGAAATCTGCGCCGATGATGCGCGCGAGTGTCTTGACCGTTAAGGTCTTGGCAGTGCCGGGAACGCCTTCAATCAGCGCGTGTCCTTCGGCAAGGAGCGCAACCAGTATGTGCTCAATCGGCTCGTCCTGTCCGACGACGACCTTGCGCAACTCTGTCAGAATCTGCTCGACGGTTGATGAAACGTATTCAGGCAATTTAGTAGCGATGAAGGACGAGCGATGTGGGATGAAAGTGAAGCTGTAATAGCTTTCCTCTTATACACATCTCTTATCCTGTCATCATTCCTTTCCAGAAGAAATCGTAGAGCAAGATTTTTAATGCGAGTAAAACTACTACTGAAAGAAAGATGCGACGGAGCCAGAGATTGTTGAGCTTGAGCGCGACGCGCGCGCCGACAAACGCTCCGGCGAACATTGCGAGGCCGAGCAGCACGCCGAGCTTGTAGTCAACCAGCCCGCGCCACATAAAGACGATTGTGGCAATCAGCGATGAAAAGACATTGACGAGCTTGGTGGTTGAAACCGCCTCGACAAACGTCATGCGAAAGAGCGCGACAAAGAGGGCCGTCAGCATCGTGACATAGCCGCCGCTAAAGAATCCGCCATAGACGCCGAGCGCAAACACGAGCGCGTAAGCCATAACCTCCGTCGCGCGCGTTGGCTCGCCCGCAGCCGGAATCAGCCCCGCGTCTCGCTTGAGAATCGTAAACAGCGCGACGGCAATCATCGAGGCGGAGATAATCAACGGCAGCGCGCGATTCGGGACAACCAGCAGGAGCAGCGCGCCCGCTACAGAACCCGCAAGCGTGACACAGATAAGCGCGGGCAATCTCTTCTTATCAATCGTGCCTTTGCCAATGAAGGGTAGCGTGCCACCTACGGCCATGAAGGTCAAGCCGAACATGTTGGTCGCAACGGCCACGCGCGCATCAATCCCAAACTGAAACATCGCAGGCACAGCAATCAAAGAGTTACTTCCTGTCACTACGCCGACGATGCTCGTCAGAAAAAAGATGACCACCAGCACCAGCAAATCAAAAGCGCTCAGGTTGTATGGTATAGATTGTAAGAGCGACGCGAAAAAACCATCGGGAATATTTATCAGAGCCATGCTTTTATCTACACCCTATGCCCTATCCCCTACGCCCTGCTCTTTCGCCTGCCGGATTTCGCGCGCACGCATACGCAGGCCCAGAGTGCGCTCGACTTCGCGCAAGCCTGCGACGAGCGCGAGAGCCTGACGCGCGTTGGTGGGCGCGCCGTTGATGGCCTCTTCGCAATCGTGCATTAGTTTATCCAACTGCTGCCTATCAATCTTCGAGCGTGCGGCGATGCGCGCGGCAATCTCCGTGCGCGGCGACATGTTGTCAACCCCGGCATAGCGCGCCAGCACTCTGCGCGTGCGCGTGTAAATATTTTCGATGGCTAAATCGTAAGCGCGCGAACGCTGCTGCAACTCTGCCATAGAGGCGACGTACTCCAGCTTTGAGCGGCGGTCAACGCGCGGCAGAGGCAGTGGCCGCGCAAAGCGTCGCCCGCGTGTCCAGATAATCGCACAGACAATCAAAGCGAACTGACCGAACATCGCCGCCGCAGGCGTCCCTGCGAAATAAGCGAAGAGACGATTCTGTGCGACAGCATGCCCTTGATGATACTCGTCAAAGAGAATCAAGCCTTCGCGCCCTGCGACGACATTGAGCGCGAGTTGCAGATTATCCGCGCGGCTGATGCCATTGTTGGCAACGATGAAAGGGTCGCTGAGCAAGATGATTCTGCCATCGCCGTGCGGGTAATCAACCACCAGCGAGCCGCGCGTGTCATACAGATGCGCGACTGGTGCGCGCGAAACAACTTCCGTCTTTGCCGTTGGCGGAGCATTCACAGTGACAGACGGAGCAGGAGCAGGCGGCGGCGGTTCTTCATCCGTCTGCGTCTCATCCTCTGCGCCATAGACTGTGACCGGCCCGCCTGACCCTGCCTGATTCTCTGCGTTGGCTTCTTCATCACTGATATAAAAACTGATGTAGCCGGCAAAGCGCGAAGGCATCACCGAATCCACCTTGCGTGTCAGCAAAGTCGGCTGGCCCGCACGCATCGGCTGCACGCCTTCCGTCATCTGTTCAGGATTGTCTGCCTGCACATCGCTCGGAGGATACTGCGATAGCTGCGTCGTCAAATTCCAGTGGCCGGAAGGGGGCAGCAGGCTATTCGTCGGGCTGCGGTCAATCAAGACAAGCCGCCCGCCCTTTGCAACCCAGCGCAGGAGATTGTCTGCTTCCTCTTTCTTAAAAGGAATCGCCGCCTGTCCTATAAAGACGAAGGTCGCATTCTGCATGCGCTGCTGGCCCAGGAGCGCGGAAGGCTCTTCCGTCCAGCGTATCACCTCGCGCCCGGACTCTTGCAGGAAATCATAGAGCGCGCGCGTGCCAGTCGCGCCTGTGTTGTAGGTCGAGCGATCCGGGTTCCACTCGACATCCGAAGTCTTCTCAATCTGCACATACGACGCGGCGTTGAGCGCGGCCAGCAAGACCAGCACGAGCGCGATAGTGATAACGATGGCGAGACGTTGACGCATAAGAGCAAGGCAAAGGGATGAAGGCGAAAGGATGAAAGGAATGTTATTTGAAGCTGAAGGCTTGATGCTTGAAGAGCATTTCCTTCATCCTTCATCCTTCATCCTTGCTTTTCCAACGCTTGTTGATAGCGCGAGCGAAAGATGTTCCAGTCTTCCATACTCGCGGGAACGAAGCCATACCAGTGATGCTCGAAGCTGTATGTCAGCAGTTGCATCTCTTTATAAAGTTGCGCCTGATGACTGACGGCGCGCAGGTAATCTCGATTGGTTTTGTGTTGCGCGAGGCCGAGAACTTTGCGGTCGCCAAGCTCGCACAAGAGGGCTATGTAACCTTTGCGAATTGCCGCGCGAAGCTGGCCTTCACGCGCCAGAGCTTCCGCTTCTGCAAGCAGGTCTGCGCTCGTCTGATCCGGCTCCAGATGTTCACCGAGCACGACACGCGCCTCGCGTTTTTTGGTCTTCTTCTCTCTCTTGAGCCCACGCCAAAAGCGCGGCCAGAGTTTCCAGACGACAAAGCCTATGATGGCAAGCGCAAGGACAAGCACAAAAACCTGCGCGACCCAAGAGAGCGTGCGCGCTTCTGTCGGCCCCGTCGGCTCGCGGTCAGGAAAGAGACTTCGCAGCCATGCCATAAATCGTTTCCACAGACGCGAAATCGCGCTCTCTTCAGGAGCTTTCCGCGCATACTCTTCGCGCCGCAAGATAGTTCCCAAACGCGCCTTCTCTTCATCCTTGTTGCTTGCGCCCGCGGCTGGCGGCTTATCGAGTTCATCCAAAGCTGCGGCGAGTGCGCTCAATCGCTCGGTCACTTCCGTCAAGACCACCTTGCGGCCAGCATCTATCAGCGAAAGATTTTCGTAACTTTGCAGCGCGACTTCGAGCCACTGGTTATTGACCTGCAAGGAAGTGTTATCCCATTCGACTATCTCCGTCGGCGGCAGCATGCGCCGCACTTCCGCCAGCGTGCGCGCCACGAGCATGTTATTCGCAGATATACTCTCGTTCATGTCCATCGTTTGCAGTGAATCGAGCGCGATGATGGATTGGCGCACGCGCTCGCGGTAAGTTGAAAGGGGAATCGCCTGCGCCGCCTGTGCGCATGCAAGCAGGAGCAAGAGCAGCGCACATGCTCTCAGCATGATGCGAAGATGAGAAGGTTGCTGGAAGATTTCAGACACCGGAGTTAAAGTTTTTTTAGCTTTCAACTAAGACCGAGCGTCGAGCCGGGCGAAGGTCTGTGCGCTGTCGGCTGCATCTCTGCGGGCGGCGCGGGCCTGTTGGCAGCCGTCGCTAAGGCCGGAGCAATCGGCGCATGATGCCCGCCCGAAAGTCTCGGAATCTCTCCGAGACGACGCGCCGCCAGAAGCTCTATATCATAGCCTTCATGCCGCACGCGCTCGTCCACATAGAGCAGAGACAGTCCGAGCATCCATACCGGAGTCAACAGAATCGAGCTTAACTGGGCCAGCACTTCATAACTAATCGCATACCATGCGGGCCACGCTTCCGCGCTCAAAGAGAAAGGATCAATCCCATTCAAATAGCCGTACCAACCGAGCGGCACGACCAGAATCATCAATGCAGAGTAAGCCGCAAAGATGCTGAACAGCACCATTGCCATCAAACGCTTGACATTGCCGCTCGCTAAAGTGACGCTGCGCCCGATAGATGCAAAGACGCCTTTGCCTTCGACCAGCATCACCTGCGGCACATAAGCAAACCGCCCCGTCATCAGAAAAAAGAGCCACAACGCGCCGAGCGTCACAGTGAAGGTCGTGATGACGCTCAGAATCACAGACATCCATGAAGGCACAGGCAGCAGATAGAGTCCGAAAGTGACCAGCATCAAGACCAGCACCCAGACATAAAAGACAACGATAAAGGCTATCAAGACAATGATGCCGACGATAATCGTGGCGCAGAGCAGTCCCCAGAAACGCGCGCGCGCATTGGCGTAAGTTCGTCGCGCAGTGAAAGGCTCGTCCCAGAGCAGATACGTCACCAGATTGCGCGCGGCTCCGCCCATCACAATCACGTTCAGAGTCACGCCGCCAATCCACAGCAGAGACCCCGCAATCAGCATCAACACATAGAGAGCCAGAGAAGTTTCGCTGCCCGTCGCTTGAAGCTCGCGCCAACTGATTGTCGCCATCACCCAGCCAGCCGCAGAGATAATGACCGGAGGCGCGGCGATGCGTATCAGCGTCGTGAAATGTTGACGATAGAGCCGTACGGCGCGGTCAATCAAATCGCCCGCGCCGAGCGGAGCCAGAGGTAATTGATTGACGACCAGACTCGCCACTCTCGTCTCACTTAGGGAAAAGATTTAAATTGCCTGTCGAGCGGAAATTCTATCATAGGCAGACGACGCAGACGAAAATTTCCCGCAAAGGCGCAAAGGCGCAAAGAAAGACAAGTTGCTTTTCTTTGCGCCTTTGCGCCTTTGCGGGAAATTCTTTTATTCGACGACTAAATCCGCGCGCCTATCTATATCAACCTTGCCCTTCGCATCCTTCAAGGTGACAATCACTGCATAGCGACCACGCGCCGTCGGCAGATTAAAGCGCGTTCCCTGAGGAGCCTGCGAGCGGTCTGTTGCGGTGGCTGCGGGAGGCTGAATCGCCAACTCGCTATCAAACAGGTCTTTGCCCTGCGAGTTCACCAGCTTCACGCGCTGTGTCAGGCTCGACATCTCGCGCGGCAGGTTGAAGATGATAAAACGCATGTCCACATCCGAACCGGGCTTGAAGCTATTCGCGCCGCTAAAGGTTGACTGGCCCGCAGTCGTTAACACGATGCTGCTCATCGTGATGGTCTTGCGGTCTTTGAGGTCTGGCACTTCAAAGAACTGGTAAGCAGAGCCAACCGCGCCGCTCGTCTTCTCTCTCACGACCGCGCGCATCTGGTAGATGCCCGGCGGCAAATCTGTAAAGGGCTGCGGCACGAGCATGAAGCCTTCCTTCTTCAACTTCTCGCGCGTCTGCGGCTCTTTCGCCAGATCATAAGTGAGCGTGCGCACGACGCCCGCGACGGGTTTGTCGCGTCCGGCCCCGAAGACATAAGAGACTACTTCATAAGAGACAGTCTGGTCTGCTGCGGTGGCTGCGGGCAGCGTTAGGTAGTTGCGCCCGATGTGCATGCCTGTGTTGACCTGCACCGCGCCACCCGTCGGCACGGCGTTGGCGACAAGCTCAAGCGGCAAGTCCATCAGAGGCACAGGCGATTTGAGAGCCTGTACCAATTCGGCTTCTGTGCCGCGAATGGTTTCAGGGTCAGCCGCCAGATAACCATGACGGCTGCGGACGATGACATCCGACCTGCTTTTGACACTCACAGTCAGGCGATGAAATTTGTTATCGAGAGCTTCGGGTTTGAAGCCGAGGACGTAGTAAGAATTTGAATCCTCAACCGCGCGCTCAAGTCCAGCGATGAGGCTGTTGGTGTTGGCGATTAATTCGCCGCCCGTTCCTGAGACGAGTTTGCGCGCCGCGCTGAGTTGCTCGAAATTGCTGAGGGACAAATCAGGGCTCGCATTTTTGACAGCCATCGTGACGCCCGTTACATGCTCACTCGCGGTCACGTTCGATGTCTTGAGCCCGCCAGCGTCCAAGGCATAAACGCTGAGACCGCCGCGCCGCGCAATCTCTATCAGTTGCGTGAGTTGGAAATTCAGGTCTTCGGAAGTTCCGCCAGCCGTGCCGAAGGCTTCCGTTAAGAGGACGACGATTTTGCGTCCCGGCAAATCCGACATGCCGCGAAAGAGGCTCTTGAGAGTCTCTATGTTATTGCGCGCGCTTTGACCAATTTCGCCGACGAGAGCTTTGGCAAAATTGCGTATGCGATTATCGAGCAAAGAGCTTTCGGGGTCTAAGTTGGTCTTCGGCGGTTGACCATAACTACCACCCGAACCATCGTTACTAGCAATAGTGCCTGTCGGGCCGCTATCAGAGCCTTCGGCCTGCGCGCGCCTCTTCACTTTTTCGAGCGCAATCTGGTCGCCCCTGTCAATGCGCAAGGCTTCGTCATCCGTCATTCCCCAGGGCCGCCTGTCCGCCGGAGTAGTCGTTTTGTTCCGCATCGCAATGCGATTCAAGGAACTCAGCAAAGCCTGCTTGTCGTTTGTGAATTGCTGTAGAGAGGCGAGCGCGCCGCTCGTCGAGACAAGCGCGACCATATCATTCGGCGTCAGTTTGTTGTTGATGTAGTCTGCAAAGGCTTGACGCGAGCGCAGGAAATTATCACTCGAAAGATTCAGGTCATCAAAGACGAGCGCGATGTGACGGCCCTGATAAGGCACCGTGAGCGGCGAGACGGGCGATTCGGTCTTTGATGGATCGGTTGCGCTGGGTACGGTAGCAGTATTTGTCTCAAGCACGCGCGAGCCTTCAATGGCAGTAAAGTAGTCAACATTCTGCTGCTTGCCATCGTCCGCGATGGTGAAGTCAGACGCCTTCAAGCCTGTGATGCGCCGCCCGCTTTTGTCCGTCACGATGGCTTCCGTCTGCACGATGAAAGAACTGACGCGCACTGTCTCGTCCTGCGTCGTCGGAGTCTGAGCGTAAATATTCGCCAGGGGCGAGAGCGTTAGCAGCGACAGCGTAATAAAGGTCAAGATTTTTTTCAGGAACATAAAATTCACCTCGTCAGGTTTCGGATACTGGATTAGATTTTTGACGGCTTGCAGACTTCACATGGAACTGCAAGGAACTCCGGCGTGAGGCATAGAGTAAAACATTTCTCCATCCAAACGCCAGCCGAGTCGAATCTCTTTTGGATGCACGTTGCGCGCAGAAGAGCGACAGGAATTTTTATCGCCGCAGAAAAAAATAAGGGAGAGGGAAGCGATTGCCGCCCTCTCCCTGTTAAGCCGAGCGTTTTTGACGACGCTCAAAAAACTCCTCACGGAGCGATTAGAAGATCAAGCGCACGCCGAGGCGCATGGTGCGGCTTCCGCCGTTGTTAAAGCCGACGTTCTGGAAGCTGCCAACCGCAAAGCCCAGGAAGGCATCTTCCGTAAAGGCATCAGGCACACCGAAGTTTCTGCGGTTGAAGAGATTGAATCCTTCAGCGCGGAACTCGACGCTCACGTTTTCGGTAATCTTCGTCGTCTTGAAGACCGACATGTTGACCGTGTAGAACGGGTCACCGCTAAACGTGTTGCGGCCCACATCACCATACGGCGACTTGAAGAAGCTGAGAGCTTCAAAATCATTCGCTGTCAAACCACCCAAGGCAGCCGCGAAGTTGGTGAACATACCGAAGTCGTTGTAGATCAAACGAGCCTGCTGCGCCGCAGCAGCCGCGTTCGGGACAACGGTTCCGGTCGAACCCGGACTGAGCGTGTTGTAGATGATGAAATTGCCGGGAACAGCAGTGGCACAAGCCGGGCCTCCGAAGAGGACATCGCATGCCGCAGTGTAACCGAAGGCAATCGTTCCAATCGGCGCATTCGGATTTCCGTTGAACGGACGGGTCGGGCCGATGGCGCTCAAGAACCCGCTTTCAAAGCCGAGGTCGATGTTGCCGAAAGCCTGAACCGGCGTGTATGGACGACCGGAGCCGAGACGGATGATACCGTTAATCTGGTATCCGCCGAGCAGCTTGCCTGTCCAGCCGCGCTGCTCTTTGTACCAGGGCAGCTCATACAGGAAGTTGGTCGTGAAGGTATGCTTCTGGTGGAACGCTGAAAGCCCGCGCTCGCCATCATTGTAATCAAACGGGTCTTGCGAAGTAGCAATCGATTGACCGCCGCCGAAGGTCGAGAAGATTTCGGAAGCGTTGTCAATGGTCTTGCTCAAAGAGTAGTTCGCATTCAAGGTCAGCGAGTTCGCCAGACGCGTGTCATAGCGAATCTGCAAACCATGATAGGTGGACGATGCGCCGTTCAGACGAGTACGCGTCGGCCCGAAGTTCGGGTCGAGACGACCGCTGCCCGTGATGCGTCCGCCGTTGGCATCAACCGGACGGCTGTTAAAGCCGTTGGCGGCTGACGGAGCCGGCTGACCCGGAAACGACGGAATAGCAACACCGTGCGTAAACCTTGTCGGGTTGCCGTTGGCTGCTCCCGGCGCGGTCTCGAAAAGCTGAGCCGCCGCGAGGGCCAAGAGGCGCAGGTCAGGATTGGCGTTGATGGTCTGGAACTGACCGACAATGCGCGAACCCACATAACGTGCTTCGATGACTCCGTTAGCATGCAATTCCTGCTGGATGCCGAAGTTAAAGGACATCGTGTAAGGATTGCGGAAGTCATCCGCGACGCGCGTCTGGTTAAAGAGGCGCGGGTCGCCGCCGTTGGTTCCGGGCGTCAGCGCAAGCTGAGCCGGAGTGCCGGGCAACTGGCCGACGCCAAACGAACCGGGCGCGCCGGGCGTCTGGAAGATCGTGCCTGCCGCCGCGTAGGGCGCTGCCGTCACGGTGTTCAAGACGATGTTGAAGTACGACGGGTCGTAAGAGATACCGAAACCGCCGCGAATGACCGTGCGTCCGTTGCTAAAGCGATCGCCGAGGAACTTGATGTTCGGCGACCACGCGAAACCGAAGCGCGGCGCAAAGTTGTTCTTGTCAATCGGCACGTGATTGGCTGTGCGCGCTGACAAGGGGAATCCAGCCGGGAAGAGCGAAGTCGAAGCACTCGCTTCACGAGCATTGATGTCATCAATGATCGGGTTGAACGGCTGGGTCGAGATTTCATAGCGCAGGCCGAGGTTGAGGGTCAACGTCGGGCGGATGCGCCAGTCGTCCTGAACGAAGAAGAAGAAATCGTTCTGGTTGGTATTGACAGCCGGATCGCCAGCCGCGAAAGTCACGCGCGCCGGACGACCAAGCAAGTAGTTCTCAGTGGGGCCGGCAATACCTGTGGCCGCGCGGGGCGTACCATTCAAGCCGTTGGTTCCGAAGTTAAAGAAACCATCGCCACGCGGCGCGCCCGGCAGACCGTTGCCCGGTGTGCCTCTGAAAGCATAAACGCCGAGGAAGTTCGGCAAGAAGAAGTTCTCCACCTTCTGCTGGCGGATGTCCGCGCCAAACTTCAGAGCATGGTTGCCCCAGGTGGTGCTGAACGTATCCTGATACTGGTACACATCAACCTTACGCGATTGCGGGAGGTTGTTGAGCGTGCCGTAAGTTGCAAAAGAGTTGAACTGGTTGCCATAGTCCGCGAACGGCGTGTTGCCCTGAATACCGATCTGCGGCTGGTAACGAACAGCCGTGTCGCCGAACGTCACGAAGAGGCGCGAGAAATTGAAGCGCGCTTCGTTGGTCGAGTTCGGGGACATGATGCGCGTGTAGGTGATGCCGAAGTTATTGTTTCTCGACGGCACATCAAAAAGCGCGCCTTGCAGGAAGCGACCCGTCACGAGCGGAAACTCGCTGTCGTCAAAAATGTAACGACCGACGAGCGTATCCTTGTCCGTCAGGTTCCAGTCCACGCGACCGATAAGCTGGTGTGTGGTCTGTTCCGAGCGAACATTGCGGACGCCTTCACCACCGTAGATGACCGTGCGGCCTGCGCCACCCGGCGTCGTCGAAACGACTGCCAGAGGAGCAAGCAGGTTGGTCGTCACGGGGTTGCCGAACGGGTTGCCGGCTGCGAAAGCGAAGCCATCTGCAACACCGTCGCCGTTCGAGTCATACACGGGCGGGGCAATCAGGAATGTTCCCTGTCCCTGCACGAGCGAGGGCTGACCGCTGGCAGCCGTGCTGCCGATGAACGGATTGTTGAAGCGTGCGGCGGCAAACGCTGCGCTGCCTGCTTCAAGATGATAAAGACCTTGCGTCAGGTTTTCCGCATAAGCCTCGCCTCTGAAGAACGTGCCTTCATATGTAGCAAAGAAGAAAGCTTTGTTCTCTTTGATGGGGCCGCCGAGACGACCGCCGAGACGATTCTCAAGGAAAGGATATGCGCCTTCCAAACGTCTGGCGAAAGAGCCGAACTGCGGGAAGCCGTTTCTCGCCAAAAAGTCGAATGACTTCTGGCTGCGCTTCTCAATGTTATCGCGCGCGTTCAAAGCGGCGTTCTGATGGAACTCAAACAAGGCTCCGTGAAACTCGTTCGTTCCAGAGCGCGTGACAACGTTGACCTGCGCGCCGGAGTTACGACCGAACTCAGCAGAGAAGCTGTTGGTGATAATCTGATACTCACCGATGGCTTCAGCGTTCGTCAGGCTCAGGGTCGGGCCAGCGACTGAGTTGTCGTTGTTGTCCTGACCGTCAATCTGGAAATTGTTGGAGCGTGCGCGATTGCCGTTGGCAGAGATGCCGACGCCGTTGGTAAAGTCCGCATCGCCAGGGGTGACGACGCCCGGCGTCAAGAGCGCCAGGTTATCAATCGAGCCGTTGAAGGGAAGCTGCGTCAGCTGCTTCGGCGTATAGGCCGTCGAGAGCTGGCTCTGTGTGCTCTGGATTAAAGGCGTCTCGCCTGTGACCTGAATCGTACCGCCAGTCACTTGGGTTACGCCGAGTTGAATATCAGCGCTGTTTTCGACGCCGAGGCGAACAGCAATCTGTTCAATTTTAGTCGGCTGAAAACCGGCAGCCGTGACTTCCACCATATAGGTGTCGCCCGGCAGCAGGTTGGTGACGCGATAGAAGCCCTCTTCGTTAGTCGTGGCTTCTCTCGTCGCGCCAGTGGCCGTATTGGTTACTTTGACGGATGCGCCAGCGACGACCGCGTTAGCCTGGTCTCTGACGATGCCCTGCAAGTTACCTGTCGTGACCTGTGCAGAAACAAACGGCACAGCAAACAACAAAGCCACGAGTAGGACGACGCTTCGCGCAATCCAATTTCTGGTGCGAAACTCACTCATGGAAAATCCTCCCAAAATGTGTATATCTATCCGAATGGTAGATGGGAAATTTCAGTTGAACTCTGGCAAGCCTTCACGGGCGGCAATTTATCTTCCGTCCGGGTGACTCTTGTCAGCAGCGACCGCTTGCCAAAGACTGATCATGCACGAGGGATTTAAGCAATCCCCGTTCCCAGCCACTTTAGCCAGCTAAGCTCTGTGCTTTCTTTAATTTGACCTCGATGCAGGAAGGCCGTTATTCCAAGTTTTCGGATTTACATCCGATTTTGTGAACGCCTGCATAAAAGCTGACTTACAGTAAAACCTTTCAAAATCAGAAAATCAGCCACAGAGACACGGAGACACGGAGAATTAAGAGCATGTGAAAAGCTCTTAAATCCATTCTTCTTTGCTCTGTGTCTCTGTGGCTGATTTAAGAAGCTTGCTATTCGTCTATGCGAGGAGATTTTTTGATAACTTCAAACTCAAAGTGCAGTTCCTTGCCGCGCATGATAAAGCTCAGATAGTGTTCCCAGAGCTTGCGCGTAAAGCGAAAGAAGGGCGCGCGCTGGTCTAAGTTGACCAGAAGCTCTATGCCCGTCATGCGCCAGAGATTGGCGAGCGAGACATAGGTGCGAATTGGCCCAAGCTCGACATCGGTGTAGAAGGGAAAGAGCTGGCGGTCTTGCATGAAGCAGTTGAAGGAATAGCTGTTGAAGTGGTTGCGATGCGTCGGGTCTGTGGGCCAATCGGGGTTTGAATAGTGCGGCGTGATGAGCTTGATGCGCCCGCCATGTTTTGTGATGCGATGAAGTTCAGAGATGAAAGCCATCACATCCGGCACATGCTCTATGACATGATTGCTGACGACCTCATCAAACTCGTCATCCTTGAACGGATACGGCACGACTCCCAAATCATGTATCACATCCGCATCCGTGCGCGGATTAAAATCCATCCCAATCGCGCCCGGATGTTTATTCTTTCCGCAGCCTACATTGAGAATCTTTTTTCTGTTGTGACTAACATCCGGCATCTCTAATTTTCCAACATGCGCGCGAAGGCTGTGAAATCCATCGGAAGCACCGGCAGAGAAAGTTGCTGCTGCAACTCTCGCAAGCTCATGCCGTCGAGCATGATGTCTTCGTCGCTCTTAATCGCAGAGCCGGGAATGATAACGAAGCTTCCGCGCACGCGCGCACGCGCTTTGAGAAAATCGCCGCCGGTCAGAAGCCCCGCGACGCTCACATCGCCGCCGAAATAATCGTTCTCAACAGCGACGACATGAAGCTTCGTTTGCCAGCGCGCATTGAGTCGTTCAACCGCAGCCCTGAGCGCGGGCGCGAACAGCGTGCCTGTCATGATTGTGCCATCAAGCTTCATCGCTTTCTCAGGCGCGAGTGGATGACGCGCAAGCCTGCGCTCAAGCGCGGTGAAATCATTTTGAAAAGAGCGCACCATGCCGATGCCGTCTTCTATCTGCGGATAGTCTCCGTAATGTTTGCGCGTTGGAACTGCGCGTCCGGCTTTGACATAAATCTCATCGCCCAGAAAAGCGAAGGTCGTTCCCAAACGCTCGCGCAACTCTCTTTGCAGCTTTGTCATTTCGCTAATTGTCCGCCGACAAAATTCCGGCGTGACTGCTGTCAGTCTCTCATCCGTGTTGTATCGCGTCAGGCCCAGAGGAACAATCGCCACGCTCTTGACGCGCGGATGGAGCGCGGCCAGATCATTGACTGTGCGGCGCAGAATTTCGCCGTCGTTAATCTCTGGACATAAGACAACCTGTGCGTGAATCTCTATTCCTGCGTCGAGCAGACGCTGCATCTTGCCGGAGATGTCCGCGCGCTTTTCTTCGACGCCGAGCAGGTGCGCGCGGACTTTTAAATCTGTCGCATGAACGGAAACATATTGCGGCGTCAAACGCTGCTCAAGGATGCGCTGCATCTCGTCTTCGGTAATCGAAGTCAGCGTGGTGTAGTTGCCGTAGAGAAATGAGAGACGTATATCTTCGTCGCGTACAAAGAGAGAGGGACGTGCATCCTGTGGATTGCCCTTGCAGAAACAGAAGAGACATTCATTGGCGCACTGGCGCGGCACAATCTGCTCAAAGCCGAGGCCGAAGTCTTCGCCTTCTTCGCGCTCTATCTCAAGCTCCCAGTCTTCGCCGTTACGCTTGCGGACATCTATGACGAGTTCCGTCTCGCCGCCTGTCTGAAAACGAAAATCGAGATAGTCTCTGACCGGGCGGCCATTGACGCGCAGGATGCGGTCGCCAGCTTCCAACTCCAATTCTTCTGCGAGGCTCGCGGGCGCGACCTCTGTGATTTCCACTCCGCGCCGCCTGAGGTGCGTGACGGCTGGAGCAACTGCAAATTCGTACATCTTAAAACCTGACTACAAAACGCGCTTCGCTTCCATAAAAGCGCGCCGGAAAAATTCTTTGATGAGCATTGTCTTCAACAGCCGTTTTATGAGCCTGTTGACGAAAGGGGAGAGTATAACACAAGGATACTCGCAAAGCCTGTTGAGAACGATGCCAAGAAAATTTCCCGCAAAGGCGCAAAGGCGCAAAGAAGAGAAGACGCAAAGTGTTGAATGTCTTTTCAACTTGAAAGCTTCCTTCTCGTCTTTTCTTTGCGCCTTTGCGCCTTTGCGCGAGACGTTTTGTTCTTTACTCTATCAACTCATCATTCTGATTGATTGCGTCATTCAAATTGAAAGATTGACAAAGCAACCTGCGCGGCCTTAATCTGTACAGTGTCCGGCGAACAGAGCCGAACGCCCCGTAAGACTCTCCTCAAAGACAGCACACACAGCTTGCAAGCTGTTCAATCCATAGCTACTTAGCAAAACACACGGATGGCACACAAGGATTCCCGCAGGTCTCTCCCTAACGACCCGGCAACAAGGCACACGGCTTGCTGTCACACGACTGAGGCTTCCGCTTTGGAAGCCGCGAAAGATGCAGGGGAGACCCACTCAATGATGAACACTTCTGAAATCGCCGCCACTTCTTCCATACACGCCGCAGACCCAGCCCTCCACGCGCGCAGCACGCGCGGCACAGTCCTGCTCGTAGAAGACGACCGCTCCATACGCCGTTACTTAGAAGTCATCCTGAGCCGCGCAGGCTACAAGGTGCTGACGGCTGAAGATGGACTCGAAGCGATGAAGACAGCACTCGCTTCACAGATTGACGCGGTTGTGACCGATGCAGTGATGCCGCACTTGAATGGCTACGAGTTGTGCCGTTTCCTGCGCCGCCACCCAAAGCTCTCCTGCCTTCCAGTCATCTTGCTCAGTGGACTTGATAGAGCAGACGCCGCGCCGGATGCAGAATCACGCGCAGACATCTATCTAGCCAAGCCTGTGCGCCCGGAAGAACTCACAGGCAGCCTCGCACGCTTGTTGCTCAAAGCAGCCTAAAAAGAGAATCAGGTCAAAAAGAGAAAAAGGTTAAAAGGGGAAAGGGATAAGCTCATCGCTGTCCCTTTCCACTTTTAACCTTTTTCCCTTTTCCCTCTTCCGCTTTATGCGTTCGCGGCAGTCGTTCAGTTCAGAAGGTCATCGAGCGGAGTGTATTCGAGTCCCTGTGCTTCTGCGACGGCCTTGTAAGTCAGTTTCCCTGCGTAAGTGTTGACGCCTTCCTTCAAACCCGGATCGCTCTTGATGGCATCGATGAAACCTTTGTTCGCAAGCTTCAAAGCGTAAGGCAATGTCGCGTTGGTCAGAGCGAAGGTCGAAGTGCGCGGCACTGCGCCCGGCATGTTGGCGACGCAGTAATGCAGGACGCCTTCGACATAATAAGTCGGGTCAGAGTGCGTCGTCGCATGCGTCGTCTCAATACATCCGCCCTGATCCACAGCCACGTCCACAATCACCGCGCCGTTCGGCACATCCTTGAGCATGCCTCGCGTGACCAGTCGCGGAGCAGCCGCCCCCGGCACGAGCACCGCGCCGATAATCAAATCCGCCTGCGAGATGGCATCGTGAATCATGTATGCGCTGGAAGCGAGCGTCGAGACTTTTGACATAAAGATGTCATCGAGTTCGCGCAAGCGGTCAAGGTTGTTGTCAATGATAGTCACCTGCGCGCCCAACCCGACAGCCATCTTCGCAGAGTTGGTCCCGACCACTCCGCCGCCGATGATAACCACGTGCGCCGCAGTCACTCCCGGCACTCCGCCCAACAAGATGCCGCGCCCGCCCTGCATCTTTTCCAAGTAGTGCGCGCCGACCTGCACGGCCATGCGCCCCGCGACTTCGGACATAGGCGTCAGGAGCGGCAGCGTTCCCTTCTTATCTGTAATTGTCTCGTAAGCAATGCCTGTGACTTTATTTTTAAGTAGAGCCTCTGTCTGTTTCGGGTCGGGCGCGAGATGCAGGTAAGTAAAGAGCAACTGTCCTTCACGCATGCGCGAATATTCGGGAGCAATCGGCTCTTTGACTTTGACAATCATCTCGCCCTGCTGCCACACCTCGTCCGGCGTATCAAGCATGGTCGCGCCCGCGCGCTCATACAATTCATCTTCAAAGCCTGAACCTTCGCCCGCGCTGCGCTCGACGATGACCTTGTGGTCTGCGTCCCTCAACGCGCGCACACCCGCAGGCGTGAGGCCGACTCTGTATTCGTTGTCTTTGATTTCCTTCGGCAGTCCGACAATCACTGTGTTTGTCTCCAATCAGTCGGGGAGTTAAAACTGGATATTGCTGTGAATGCTTATTCCTTAACACCTTTTTTATTACTCGCCAAACTCAACAGCATCTATCTGCGCGCGTTGCAGTTTGCCACTATAGTCAACGTAAACGGATTTCCATTCCGAGAAAATATCCAGAACCTGCGTGCCTGCTTCGCGGTGGCCGTTGCCGGTTCCCTTCGTGCCGCCGAAGGGCAAGTGGACTTCCGCGCCGATGGTCGAAGAGTTGACATAGAAGATGCCCGTGTATGTCTCGTTCATCGCGTGAAAGGCGCGATTGACATCCTGCGTGTAGATGGCTGCGGAGAGCCCGTAGCGCACGCCGTTCGCAATCTCTATCGCGTTCTCTAATGAGTCCGTCGGAATCACTGCGGTGACCGGGCCAAAGATTTCTTCCTGCGCGATGCGCATGTCCGGCGCGACATCTGTGAAGACGGTCGGCTCTATGAAATAGCCGTGCGCGTAGTCGCCTTTCTCAAGACGATTGCCGCCGCATGCGAGCTTTGCTCCATCCTCTTTCTCGCCAATTTCGATGTAGCCCATAATCTTATGCACGGCGTCTGCGTTGATGACAGGCCCCATCTCTGTCTTGGCGTCCGCGCCGTTGCCGACGCGCAAAGTGGAAGCGCGTTCGACAAGTTTTTTGGCAAACTGCTTATAGACTTTTTTGTGAACTATGAGGCGTGATGAAGCTGTGCAGCGTTGACCGGATGTGCCGAACGCGCCCCACACTGCGCCTTCAACTGCGAGGTCAACATCCGCATCATCCATGACGATGATAGCGTTCTTGCCGCCCATCTCAAGCGAGCAGATAGCGTTGCGCTCGGCGCAGGCAGAGGCGACTATGCGGCCCGTGTCAGTCGAACCTGTGAAAGAGATAAGGCGCAGGTCTCTGTGATTTGTAATCGCCGCGCCGACAGTCTCGCCATAGCCCGTGACGAGATTGACGACGCCGGGCGGGATGCCTGCTTCCTCGCAGGCTTTGACCAGATTGTAAGTCGAGAGCGGAGTGTCTTCGGCTGGCTTGATGACGAGAGTGTTGCCGCAGACGAGCGCGGGAATCATTTTCCATGAAGGAATCGCCATCGGAAAGTTCCAGGGCGTTATCAAGCCGCACAATCCGACCGGCTGGCGCACGCACATCGCAAACTTGTTCGGCATCTCAGCCGGAGTCGTATAGCCGTGCAGGCGACGACCTTCGCCGGCAGTGTAGTAAGTGCAATCAATCGCTTCCTGCACATCGCCGCCGGTCTCTTTCAAGACCTTGCCCATCTCGCGCGTCATGTCCTCTGCGTAACGCTCTTTGTTACGCATCAGAATTTCGCCGAGACGAAACAGGAGTTCGGCTCTGCGCGGCGCGGGCGTGCGACGCCACTTATCAAAAGCATTGCGCGCGGCAGCAACAGCCAGCCCGACATCCTCATGCGTCGAGAGCGGAAAGCGTCCGACTACGTCGCGCGTATCCGCAGGATTGATGTTCTCGAACATCTCACCGCTCGCGCTTGCGACCCACTTGCCGCCGATATAATTCTGGTAAGTTTTTACGGAAGCGCGCGACACGCTCCGGCCATTCTTCTTCTTCGCAGTTTTGCTAAGAGCTTTTTTCGCTTGTGCCATATTTAGGTGGTGAGTGACGAGTGACGAGTGATGCGCGAAAAGATTTTAAATTGCATTTATCTCATCACTCATGACTCATCACTCGTCACTTTTTTATTGATATGTGAACTGTGCAATGCGCTGTATGATTCTGTCAGATCTTCTGTCGTAGCGCGAGATGTTGAGGACGATTGGATCGCCCGGCTTGAGCGTGTCCACGACGCGCGCAAATTCCGCGAGCGTGGTGACGGAAGTGCGATTGATGCGCGTGATGACATCGCCTTCGACGACGGCGGGCGCGCCCGCAGGCTGCCTGACATCCGCGACGATGCCGTTCGGGTCAATCTCTTTGACAAAGAGGCCGCGCACTCCTGTCAGGTTGCCTGTCGCGATAATCTGCGGCGTCAACTCTGCCAGCGTCACTCCCAGACGCAGGTTGCCTCCCGAAGATGTCCCGCGTGTCTTGGCAGGAGTTTCGTCATCGGCACGCGCAATCGGCGTGCTCGGTCTTTCGCCTAAAGTCACGTTGGTCGTGCGGCGTTCGAGCTTGCCGTTGACTTCGCGCAGATAGACAAGCGGCACAGTCTCTCCGACAGGCGTGGCCGCAACTTTCACAATCAAGTCCTGCGCATTGACGATAGCTTGCCCTTTAAATTCGACAATCACATCGCCAAGCTGTATGCCGGCCTTCGCCGCAGGGCCTTCCTTGACAGGCATGTCAACGACGACTGCGCCCTTCGCGTCCTGCAATCCATAGACGCGCGCAAACTGCTCTTTGACAGATTCAGGATTGATGCCCAAATACCCGCGCCGAACTTTGCCGACTGAAATAATCTGACGATATACAAACTCCGCTTCATTCGCCGGAAGCGCGAAGCCGATGCCGTTGTAATCTCCTGTCGAAGTTGCAATCTGCGAGTTGATGCCTATGACTTCGCCGCGCATGTTGACGAGCGGGCCGCCGGAGTTGCCGCGATTAATCGCCGCATCCGTTTGCAGGAATTGCTGGAAGCTTGTGAAGTAAGGCGTCTCGCGTTGGAGTTTGGAGATGATGCCCGCCGTCACTGTCTGGTCCAGACCGAAGGGAGAACCTATGGCAAGCACCCAGTCGCCAACCTGCGCGGTGCTCGAATCGCCGAGCTTGACGGTTGGCAAATCGCGCTCCGTCTTAACCTTGATGACAGCGATATCCGTCTCTTCATCAATCCCGACAATCTCTCCGCGAAACTCTTCGCCAGACTGCAAGCGCACTGTGATGCGCGTCGCTCCCTGCACGACATGCTGGTTGGTCAGGATGTAGCCTTTGGGGTCAACGATGAAACCACTGCCCACTCCGTAAGACGGGCGGCGCGGTTGTTTGCGAAACATATCCAGCAGCGGATTGCTGTTAGAAGATTCTTCTTCCTCGTCTCCCTCGCGGTCTGCGATTTCGGGAACAGCCGTCTTGGTATCAATGTTGACGACTGCGGGCTCGACACGCTTGGCAATCTCGACAAACGAAGCCGAGAGAGCTTCGGGGGCGCGCGCAATCTGCGCATCATTCTGCGCGATAACAGGCAAGCCCGTGAGCATCGCGCCGATGCCGATGCCCGCCACCACACACGCGATTGCCAGCGCAGCAATCCACACGCGCAGCTTTTTCAGGATAGCCCGCTCTGTCTCAGTCGTCTGATCTTTAGGAAGCTCGAACATAACACACCACCTATCGAGAAAACTTGTGCGAACGCCAATCTCTTAATGGACATCATGCGTTCGGCGTCGGGTCAGCGCATGAAAGGGAAGTCCGTGCAGTATAACGAAACCTGTGACGGGAAGCAAAAAAGAGTTATGGGTCAATGTCAAAAGAAAGAAACGTCTCGCGCAAAGGCGCAAAAGCGCAAAGAAAGGCATTCAAGATAAATAACGACTCAACTCCTTTGCGTCTTCTCTTCTTTGCGCCTTTGCGCCTTTGCGCGAAATTCTTTCGTCGCCTTTCTTCATCTCTTCAATAACACTTTAAGCACGCCGCGCTCTGTGGCGCGCTCCATCGCTTTGACTCCATCCGCGAGAGCGTATTCTTCGCTGATTAAGCTTTCGACATCAACAGCATTTCTTTCAAGCAAATCGAGCGCGGGCGCGAACCTGCCGCAACGCGAGCCGATGATGCTGATTTCATTGACGACGATGCGCGCCATCTCTACCTGCGTCGCGCCATGAAAAGTTGATTTTAAGACAAGCGCGCCGCGCGGTCTTAAAAGTTCCAGCGCGAGCGCAAAGCCTGCCTCCGCGCCGGAAGCTTCAACCGCGACATCAAACGCGCTCTCTAATCCATTCACTTTTTCAAGCGTCATGGTTTCGATGCCGCGCGCCGCTGCAATGCGCAGCTTTTCAGGATGCTTGCCAATAAGAGAAACGTGCGCGCCCGTCAGGGCCAACGCCTGCGCGCAAAGCAGGCCGAGCTTGCCATCTCCTATCACACAGGCGCGCGTCTCTTTTGTCACACACGCGCGCTCTGTGATGCCCCAAGCGGCTGCGAGCGGCTCTGCAAAGACAGCCACATAATCCGGCATCCCGTCCGGCACAATGAGCAGATTGCGCGCGGGCAATCTCAGATACTCCGCATGCGCTCCATCGCGCCCGACAATGCCAAGCACTGTGCGCGAAGCACAATGACGGGAATCTCCCGCCGCACACAAATCACAATGCCCGCACCCGGCGTTAATCTCACCGACGACGCGCTGGCCCACAAGCTCTTCATGTCCCGGCGCGTCTTCGACCACGCCTACAAACTCATGTCCGAGCGTGCCTTCAAAACCCGCATAGCCGCGCACAATCTCTACATCCGTATTGCAGATGCCTGAGAGCGTGACGCGCACAACGGCTTCCCTTTCAGGCTGCGGTTTCTGAATCTCCGCCAGAGAGAGTTGGCCCTGTTCGTAACGAAGAGCTTTCATCAAGTTGCTTAAAAACTTTTGGTTCGAGTGTAAGCGTTGTCAGGCGTCAGCTCGACTGTCTGGCGAGTGCCGGAGACGTTGACGCGCAGACGCCATTCGATATTCAGTTCGCCCGGCAGCGTTGTGTGAATCCACCACGGGCCGGGCTTGACCATCAACGTCACCTGTCCCTCGCCGTCAAAGCGGCCCTTGACGGGAGAGCGATTGCCCATCCGCTCTGCCAGAAAATCATCCAGCCGTTTGCCCGGACGCCGCTCGGAGAAGAACTCGTTTCGCGCGGCTAGGATGTCAATCGGATAAAGCTCGACCTGAACATTCTTTGCTGCGCCATCTTCGCGCGACGGCCCGCGCAGGGTAATCCTGAGCGCAGTCTCCGCCAGAGCCTTCGCTTCACCATTGCCCGCGTCGTCTGCGTTGTGCGGCAGATAGCGATAGATGCTCCACCCTGCTGCGGCGAGCGCGATAACGAGCGCGACCTGCAAGGCTGCGGTCACTAGATTGAGCATCAGGGTGTTCGGCTTCACTTGATAAACAAAATCCCGGTCTTTTGCACATCAATCTAGCATCGCGCCGTCCGGCCTGACAAACTCTTATTCATACGCAAACCACCAACCGTGGTCTACTATCCTGCCGTCCTCACTAATGAAAAAGATGAAATCATGCCATCCTCTCCAAAAATAAATCAGATACTCCCGATTATTTTTCTCCAAGACCTTGCGGCCAGCCTTCTCTAATTCCCTGTGATAAATTCCCAAGAGAGGTTGCATCTGCCTGTGATTTTTCACAGCATCCGGTTCGCCCAAACATTTAACAATAATTTCTTTTGTCTGCGGCGGATGCCCTAACAGCACGCCAAGCTCACTCAAGACCCTGCTCAATTTGCCGCCATCGGCCTGCAAATCTTTGTCAAACTTCCCTTGCGGCAACAGCCTGCGCTTTTCGCGCAACTCTTTGTATTGACTTATAAGCTCAACAACCTTCGGGTCGAGGGCTTTGCATTTGTCTTCTGCCTTCTTCGATTGGGCCAACGAGACGCACGCGAGAAACAGGATGGCCGACAGCGATATTAAGAAGCTCTTCATGAAACGAGAACGAGACGAAAGACATGCTCTTGCGGGGTTAATCGCTTAGCTTGAACTGACGTTATTTAGATTTTGTTCGACTGTCCTGTGATTTTGGAACGAGGTTGTGCTTGAACATGATATTGCCTATGTCGCGCGGGCGTTCGAGGACAGTTTTATAAATCCATGTGTAATGGTCGCTGGCCCAAAATTCCATCACCTGTTTAGCCTTTAATTCGCCAAGCAATTCTCTGGCTGCTCTGTACTCAAGATAATTGACCAAGAGATGTCGGTAAGTTGATTCTTCATTATCCGCGCCTTCTGGAAAGGTTGACGGCACTTTGGGAAAGAGAGCCTTGACATCTTTCATGGCTTCCGCTGTCGCTTTATCGTTCTGGACCAGAAACCAATGTATCTGTTCGTGTACGAAGGTTGAGAGCAGCAGCTCATCATCCTTCAGGTGTCGCGTGCTCAGCGTCAGGACAGGGTGACTGTGCGGGATTGCCTTTTCGTCAATCGAGACAGTTTTGGTGAAAATCCATTTCGACAAATCATAAGTTTTGAGAAGCCGCTGCAACTGCTCTCTGGTCGCGGCTTCGTCGCGGCTGCCGTTTTTGAGCGAGATGTCAATTTTAGTTTGCGCGTTTGAGGCTGCATGCAAAAGCAGTAGAAGCAGCAGCGATAAAGTTACTCTCTTCATGGCGTTCTCCTCTTCTCTGCGCTCCTTGCGAAAAAAACTTTGCGTCCTTTGCGTTTGAAAAAGTATTTAACCGCAAAGAGCGCAAAGTGTGAAGACGCGAAAGAGATGCAAAGACGGAAAGAGTTTGTTCCCGCATGCGCTTTCCCTTTTCCCTTTTTCCTTTTTGCCCTTAAAATGTTTTTTATGACGGATAAGTTTCGAGACGAATGCGGCGTGTTCGGGATTTACGGACACGCGGAGGCTGCGCGGCTGACCTATTTGGGATTGTATGCCTTGCAGCATCGCGGTCAGGAATCGTGCGGCATAGTCTCTTCCGACGGCGCATTGATTCGCTCCGAACGCGCGATGGGACTCGTCTCGGATGTTTTCAATCAAGCCACGCTCGACCGCTTGCCGGGCGCGAGTGCAATCGGGCATGTGCGTTATTCGACTGCGGGCGAAGTCTCTATACGCGAGGCGCAACCTTTCCTCGTCGCCTGCCAGCATGGACAGGTCGCCGTCTGTCACAACGGCAATCTTCCCTTTGCCACCGAAGAGAGAAAACGCCTTGAGCGCGAGGGCGCAATCTTCTCTTCGACTTCGGACACGGAAGTTATCTTGCACGGCATCGCGCGCTCGCGCGCACGCACGATTGCGGAAGCGATACCGGAAGTTTTGTGCGAAACGGAAGGAGCGTTTTCGATGCTCTTTCTAACGCCTCAGAGTTTGATTGCGATTCGCGACCCGCGCGGCTTTCGCCCGCTCGCTCTGGGCCGACTTGGAGATGCATGGGTCGTCGCCTCTGAAACGTGCGCGTTCGATTTGATTGACGCGCGCTATGTGCGCGACGTAGAACCGGGCGAGATGATTGTCGTTGACGAGGAAGGTTTGCATTCCTCTTTCCCGCTGCCCCCGCGCCCGCATTCGATGTGCATCTTCGAGCACGTCTATTTCGCGCGACCGGACTCTGTTATCTACGGGCAGTCTGTTAACGAATCGCGTCACAAGATGGGCAAGCGTCTCGCGTTGGAGCATCCTGCGGAAGCGGACATCGTTGTGCCTGTGCCTGATTCGGGAGTGGCTGCGGCTATCGGCTATGCAGCGCAATCCGGCATCAACTATCGTCAGGGACTTGTGCGCAATCATTATGTCGGGCGCACATTCATAGAGCCGAAGCAGTCCATACGTTCTTTCGGCGTCCGCATCAAACTCAATCCCGTGCGGCATCTCATAGAAGGTCGCAGCGTCGTGCTGGTTGACGATTCGATTGTGCGCGGGACGACTTCCAAAAAAATCGTCCGCATGGTCAGAGAGGCCGGAGCAAGTGAAGTGCACATGCGTATCAGTTGCCCGCCGACAATTAGCCCCTGCTTCTACGGCGTGGACACGCCGAACAGGTCAGACCTGATTGCCGCGCAGCTGCCGATTGAAGAGATACGCCGCTTTATCGAAGCGGACTCTCTGGGCTATCTCTCGCTCGAAGGCATGCTCGAAGCAACAGGCATCAGCGCGGATTCTTCCTGCGTCGCCTGCTGGACGGCAAACTACCCGACGCGCATTACACGCGAGGCCGAAACCATGTTCGCACGCGAGCACGAGCCCGTGCCGTCAGACTAAGGAGAAAACATGAACATCAAAGTGATAATCGAACAGGGCGAAGACGGTTATTATGTAGCTCATGTGCCAACTCTCAAAAGCTGCTGGTCGCAAGGGAAGACCAAAGAAGAAGCTCTTCAAAATATCCGCGAAGCGATTGACCTATACTTAGAAGATTTTTAGTCAGGAGTAAGAATTTAGTGGCCCAGAGTAGAAAAGGATGCGGGTGCGCGATTGCGGCGCTGGTGGTTTTTGTCTGTGTCGTGTTGGGCATCTATTTCTGGCTTGTTCGTCCGTGGCTGGAGAAGCGAAAGGTTCCGCCGCCTTCGGGCAAAGAGTTGCAGGTGCACATGCTCGACATAGGGCAGGGCGATGCGATTCTGATTATCTCGCCGGAAGGCAAGACGGTGCTCGTTGATGCAGGCGACACTGGGCGCGGCAAGATTGTGCTCGATGCGCTCAGCCGTTACAACGTCAAGCAGCTTGATTATTTTATCGCCACGCACGCGCACGCAGACCACATCGGCGGCGCGGACGAAGTCCTCAATGCGACAAAGGTTTTAAATGTCATTGATAGCGGAGTCGTGCCGCCCACGCGCTCTTCAAACGAGAGCGGAAATAAAAATGCGAAGCCGAAGACGGGCGGCAGGACTACTGAGCTTCCGACGACAAAATCTTATCTGGATTTTTTGGAGGCCGTAAAGAAACAGACCGATGCGAAATATGAGAAGGCCGAGCCGGGTAAAAAATATGATCTTGGAGGCGGCGCAATCCTGACCGTGCTCGCGCCGATTGAGCCTTTCTTTACCAAAGAACAGTTGCGCTCCGGCGGCAATGAGCCGAACGCTAACTCTATCGTCGTGCGGTTAGATTACGGAGATTTCTCAATGCTCCTGACCGGCGACGCTGAGGAGCAAACAGAAGAGCGCATGATGAATAAGAATGCTGTGCTCGAAGCAAAAGTTTTGAAGGTCGGGCATCACGGGTCTAAGTATGCGACTTCGGAAAATTTTCTCAAGACAGTCAAACCCGAACTGGCTTTAATCTCCGATGCCGAAAACAATCGTTACGGGCATCCTTCTCAAGACGCGCTCGACCGCTTGAAGTCTGCGGGCGTCAAGCTCTATCGCACAGACCTGCACGGCGAGATTTCGATTACGACGACCGGCAAGACAAAGGACGGCAAGCTCTACGAAGTCAAGACGCAGAAAGAGAGCAAGGGCGACGTGTGGGCCGGGCGCACAGCGCAGAAGGATGATTCGGAGCGCACAGGTTTCGTCTCATACGGCGACTACGGCCCGCCGCCGCGCGAGAAGAAAGAGAAGAAATCCAAAACCGCTTCCGGTTGGAGCGAGGACAAGTGATGAGCGACAAAGAATCTGAACGGAACGCGCGCTCGATTCAATTCCGTGCCGTCATAGACCGCATAGAAGATAATGACATGGCCGTCGTCCTCGTCGGTGATGATGAAGCGGCGCAGCTTGATGTGCCGAAAGCTTTACTTCCAACAGAGGCGATGGACGGTGACCATCTCAGCATCACTATCAAGCTCGACAAGGAATCGCGCGATTCGATGGCGGATAAAATCAGAAGCCTGCAAGAGGAATTGTTGAATCGCAACAAGTCATAAAATTTATGCGAATCAAGAGTAGAAATCTCTTTGCGTCACTTTGCGTCTTCACACTTTGCGCTCTTTGCGGTTAAGTTGTTTTTTAACGCAAAGCACGCAAAGGTTTTTTCGCAAAGAGCGCAAAGGGTTATTCTAAATCTTGATTGACAGAATTTATTTAATGAGCAAATCAATCACCTACAGCGACGCCGGAGTCTCGATTGACGCGGCGAATGTGGCGACGGAGAAAATCAAACGACTCGCCGCGCAAACTTTTAACGAGCGGACGCTGACTGAGATAGGCAGCTTTGGCGGAATGTTCGATGCCGCGTTTCCGCAGATGAAGGGGCCTGTGCTCGTGGCTTCGGCTGACGGCGTCGGGACAAAATTGAAAGTCGCTTTTGAAACCGGGACGCACAATACCATCGGACGCGACCTGGTAAATCATTGCGTCAACGACATCCTTGTGCAGGGCGCGCGACCGCTTTTCTTTTTGGATTACATTGCGACGGGCGTGCTCGCGCCGGAAGTCGTGGCAAGCATCGTCGAAGGCATGACAAACGGTTGCAGGGAAAACGGCTGCGTGCTTTTGGGCGGCGAGACCGCTGAGATGCCGGGTTTTTATGCTGCTGGCGAATATGATGTCGCGGGCTTTATCGTCGGCATCGTTGACCGCGAAAAGGTGATTGACGGAAAAAATATTTTAGCGGGAGACACAGCGCTTGCGCTCCCTTCGGTTGGCCTGCACACGAACGGCTACTCGCTGGCGCGCAAACTTTTTTTCGAGGTCGCGGGCTACGATGCCGGAACGCAGCTGGACGCTCTGGGCCAAACAATCGGCGAGGCTCTCTTGCAACCGCACAAGAGTTACCTGCACGCGCTCGAAGGCTTGCTCGATAGCGGAAGGATTAAGGGACTCGCGCACATCACTGGCGGCGGGCTCCTTGAAAACATTCCGCGAATTTTGCCAGAAGGAACAGCCGTCACGATTGCGCGCGATACGTGGCCCGTCCTGCCCGTCTTCAAATTGATGCAGGAGATAGGCCACGTGCCGGACGCTGAGATGTATCGCACTTTTAATATGGGCGTCGGCATGGTCATCGTCTGCGCGGCTGCGGACGCAGAAGTCATTCAATCGGATCTGGACGCTCTGGGCCAGACCTGTTATAAAATCGGAATCGTAGTTTCAGGCGCGCGCGAAGTCACAATCATGTAGGTCTCTCGCACAAATCCGCAACCCTCTGCGGCACGTCGCACATATCAAAGCTTCACCGTGCAGCGTACTGTTGGCTGTCAACTTCATCCATTCCCAAAGGATAGAAAATCATGGCGACCAGTCCCCCAACGCAATCCGCTCAAGCCTCTGCATCACAATCACAATCGAATAACAAAAGAGTCTTTGAGAAGCCTGTCGCATGGCTGCTCGGCAGGCAGTTGCTCGGAAGTTTAAAAGGCACACTTCTCTATGTTGCTTACGGGCGCAAGCTCGACCCGCGGGATTGGATGCAGCCATCCGTCTTTCCCAATCCAGACATCGCGGAGGCTCTCAAATTCTGGCGGAATACGCCCGCGTCAAAAGCTTTGGATGAAGGCGCGACGCAATCCTCCGCGCAAACTGATGAGCAATATTGGGAGGATAAAAAAGAGTTCTGGTTCGATTACATCGCAGACACAGGGGACGGCACGAAAGCTGTTTACAGCATCGCCTATCTTGCGATGAGCGATTTGTGGGCCAGGCAAAAGTGGACTTCGTTGCCACAAGATAAAGCCGAGCGTGAAGTTAAGTTTGATAAAAGTGAAGAAGAGAATTTTCTGACTGAATTACCGCGCGGGCAATTTTTGTTAATCGGCGGCGACACGGCTTATCACGTCTCCGACTATATGACGCTGGCGAAGCGGCTGCAACTGCCTTTCAAGTGGGCCTGCGAAGACCTGCAACAAGCCGCAGACGAACCTCGCCGCCCTGTGTTCGGCATTCCCGGCAATCATGATTACTACGACCAGCTTGATGGCTTTCGACGGCAGTTTCGCCATCCCATTCAAGAAGACCCAATCAACGCTTGCGATATTCCTGAAAGTTTGAATGCGCCGCAGCTTATCATTCCCGGATTCTATCGCGCGCAAGAGGCAAGCTATATCGCCTTGCAACTTCCTTTCGAGTGGTGGTTCTGGGGACTGGACACGGAAGTCGGGCAGATTGACGAGCGGCAGGAAAAATTTTTCAACGAGCTTTGTCCGAACAGACGCGCGGATGGTCGCAGCATTCCGCCGGACAAGTTGATTGTGGCGACCTGTTCTCCGACCACAGTGTTTGGCAAGATAGCCAGTAAAGAAGATAAGAAGGCCGCGGACGCTTTGTTTCAAATCGGACTCGAACAATCTTTTCTGCCAAAAGATGAGAAGCGACCGGACGGCACTTATGATTTCAGCGAGACCGGCGATGCAAAGCTGGATTCAAAACAGTGTCTCCTGGAAATCTCCGGCGACGTGCATCACTATGCCAGATACTGGGGGCCGAAGAGCGACCAGCAGACGCGCGCCAACGCAAAGGCCGAGGCTCCTGTAGGCGAGAGTTATGCTTCGGTCGTCTCAGGCATCGGCGGAGCGTTTCATCATCCTTCGACAACCTACGTTGACGAGGTGCGTGAGCAGGTGTTGTATCCGACGGAAGACCGCTCGCGCGTAGAGGTCGCGAAAAGAGTTTTCAAGGTCAGGACAATCCTGGGCGGCGGCAACGTGGGGCTGGCAGGTTTTATCATCGCCTTCATACTCTACTTTGCGTCCGCTCTTCCGCAGAGCAGCCGGGAATCTCTCAATCCGCCTCTGAGTCGTCTCGAACTTGCACAGAGAGCGAGTGACCCGATTACGCCGACCGTGATTCAGCCACAGGAAGCAACGGCAAAGAACACGCCCACTGCTCAGGCATCGCCGGATGCTGCAACCGAATTAATCAAACCCTTCTGGCTGTGGAGAAAATTATTCGGAGCCGAAGAGCGCAGGCTGCCTGCTCAGACAGAGCAAAGAAATTATCTGTCTATGTATGAAATAAGTCCTAAAGAGTGGTCTTGGGATTATCACTTAGGGCTCTGGCTCCTGCTCGGTTCTCTCGTTCCAATCCTGCTGTCTTTTCTTTTTAGTAAACGATTGTTTGGCGCAGAGGAAAAAGAAGCGTCGCTCGGCACGGATGAAAAGCCGAGTGTCGAGGGATATGTCGGCGGAGAAAAGCGTATCTGGCCCTCTAGATATGATCCTGAAGTGGATGCCAAACCTGACAGGTGGCTCTGGCTGATTGTCACTCTCACGGCGGCGATGGCTGTCATAGGGCTCTTGAGCGTCAAGCCTTATCGCTCACACATCCCGCCCTTCAATATCAGCTTGCTGATTTTCTTCTCCATCATCTGGGCCATCGCGGCAGCCTTGCTGGGCATTCGTTACAGCGAGCATCTCTTCAAAAAAGCTGCCAGAGATTATATCAAGCCGATGGACTGGGCTCTGCCGTCTCTGCTTTCCGTCTTGAGCGTGCTGAGCGTTGTCACGGGTCTCTGGGCGTTTGGCAGAGACAACCTTCCGGCTCTGGTCGTGTCGGACATTGTGTTCATTATCGTGGCGGTCGGACTGCCCATCGCACTCATCTTGTTAGCGGCCTTGAAGGGCGGAGAGACGCATCGTTGGCCGGGCAAGCTTGCCATGTCATTGGTTGGAATCTGGCACGCGCTGTTGCAGATAGCCGTTCCTTTTTTGCTGGTGAAGAAGGGGACGCTGCTCACGCTTTTAGCTGTCATCGTTTTCGTCTGTCTGTTTAGGATAGCCGGCGAGGGATTGATGAGTTCAACGAAACGATGGATGTATTCGTGGGGGTTGCTGGTCGTCTGGATATTATTTGGCGCGGTCATACTCTGGGTGGCTTATAAATTTCATCCGCCGCTTGCATCTGCCTATAGAGGTGAGGGCTTCTTGCTGCCGCAGGGCGAGTTGGCGCAGTGGTGGCCCGCGTATCGCTCGTGTTGGACCAATTACAGTGGCTGGATGGAATTAATGGTTGCTCTCGCCGCAGGCGGCATCGGCGCGCTGATGTGCTGCGCGTGGTTTGGCTGGTATCTGGCCGTCTGCCTCGGCTTCAATGGTCACAATAACGAAACCGGTGGAGCGGCGCGCATAGAGGATTTCAAACAATTCATACGTTTTCGCGTCACGAAGGATGGCTTAACAGGCTATGTGATTGCGGTTGATGATGTGGGCAGAATCGGAGAACCGGTCAGTAAGGGCAGCAACAAGATGAAGGATGGCAGCTATCTCAAACCTTATCTGATTGATGTCTTTAGTCTAAAATTAAAACCTTAAAGCTGCCGGACGTTTTATTTGTGTGATGGATAACTACAAGAACACAAGCCGCATTGGCATCCTGATTTCCGGTCGCGGCTCGAACATGCTCGCGCTCTCTGATGCTGTCAGAGATGGTCGTATTACAGATGCGAAAATTGCTCTCGTGATTAGCGACCAGCGAGACGCGGCGGGGATTGAGAGAGCGCGAGAGCGCGGCATCGAAACCGTTGTCATTGAGCGGCGCGGGCGCAAGCGTCTTGAGCATGACCTTGAAATCATCAACGCCCTGCGCGAGCACAAGGTTGATTTAGTATGCCTCGCAGGTTACATGCGCCTGCTCTCGCCTGAATTCATCGCAGCCTTTCGCGGTCGCATACTCAACATACATCCGAGCCTCCTGCCATCTTTTCCCGGCCTCGATGTGCATGAAAAAGCTCTCGCGCACGGCGTCAAATATTCCGGCTGCACAGTCCACTTTGTTGACGAGACGCTGGACGGTGGGCCAATCATCGCGCAGGCAGTTGTGCCAGTGATGGACGACGACACGCCAGAAACTCTGGCCGCGCGCATCCTCACAGAAGAGCATCGTCTTTATGCGGAAGCAGTCGCGCTGGTTTTAAGCGGGAACTACTCGATTGAAGGCAGGCGCGTTATCAATTTGAAGCAGGCGAAAAATTATGGATAAGGTCAATATCAAAGAGAAGCTGTCGCTCTTTAGCGAGCACTGGCAACCAAAAATCGTAGGACAGTTGAACGGCCAACTCGTCAAGCTGGTCAAGTTTCAAGGCCCCTTCACATGGCATCATCACGAAACGGAAGACGAGATGTTTCTCGTCGTCAAGGGACGTTTTCGGATGGAGTTTCGCGAGCGCGAAGTGTGGATTGAAGAGGGCGAATTTATCATCGTCCCGCGCGGCGTAGAGCATCGCCCCGTCGCGGAAGAAGAAGCGCATGTCATGCTCTTTGAGCCCGCGAGCACGCTCAACACCGGCAACGTCGAAGATGAATTTACAGTCGCGGAGTTAGAGAGGCTTTGAGCAAGCCGAAGGAATCTCCTGCAAAGGCGCAAAGGCGCAAAGAAGAGAAGACGCAAGGAGTTGAATGGCTCTTTATCTTGAATGCTTTCTTTGCGCCTTTGCGGGAGATTCTTTTCTCTCTCTTCAAACTAATCCGCTATCTTATTTCTCTTCCGGGATTTCCTTGGAGTTGCCGCGTTCGAGTTTGGCGAAACGCGATGACGGCAACCATTCGGGCATTTTTTCCGTCTCCGAAATGCGCCAACCCATAATGCCCATGACGACCGCGACCGTGCGCGCCCCGCTCCAATCCCAATCGGACTTAATCACGTCGCCCTGATTATGGTAATCGGTTTTTTGCCATTCTTTGCTGCGCTTAATCCACACTTGCGGGTCGCCTTCGGGCGCGCCATGCAGCATCAGCGCAGGCACGCCTTTTTCCACAAACGAATAATGATCCGAGCGTAAAAAGATTTTCTCTTCCGGCATCGGGTCTGCGATAACTTTCACATCGAAGGCTGCGGAAACATCTCCGAGCATGGCTCCAAGAGTCGAATGTTCCGCCCCGAAACCGACAATGGTTTTGACGGGCGCGTAAACTTCCGTCCCGATGCCATCAAGGTTCAGATTGGCCGCGACCTGCTTGATTTTCCATGTCGGATTTTTGGCCCAATATTTTGAACCGTAAAGCCCGTATTCTTCGCCCGTCACGGCCAGAAAAATGATAGAGCGTTTCGGCTTCGTCTCCATCTTTGAATAGGCTTCGGCGATGGCGAGAATTTCCGCGACGCCGAGCGCGTTGTCGGCTGCGCCCGGATAAATCTTGCCGTTTTCCATTCCGTAAGCGTCGTAATGCGCGCTGAACACAACGGCTTCCGCTTTCAATTTCGCGTCCGAACCTTCTAAATAGCCGACCACGTTACTGCTCGCGCCTTTCGCAGTCTTGTATTTGGTGACGAGCTTGGCTTTTTGCTCTAACTTTATCGGCTTGAAATCGTTGCGCTCGGCTCTGGCTAAAGCGTCTTTGACCGTGACTCCTGATTTGGCGAAAAGTTTTTCCGCCCCTTTTGAACCGACATAAACAAACGGCGGCACATATTCTGGATAGCCTTTCTCATCCGGCAATGTAATCTGTCTGCGACTCAGATAACTAATCATTTCATCCGCCGGATGCTCTTCGCGCCCGTGTCCAATATAAACGATGCCGGTCGCGCCGCGAGCTACTAACATAACCATGATATTCATCGCGGCATCGGCCTTTTCCCAGGCTCCTTTACTGATGTTGGCGGGCGGGCCTTCGAGCATGACGACGACTTTGCCCTTCACGTCAACGCCTTCCAGATCGTTGCGATTGATGGCATCGGCCTGAATGCCATAGGCGATGAAAACCATTTCGCCGCTGACATCTTTGTTGCCATTATGCTGCGGGACAAGCGCGTAATCCGTGCCGTAAGCCAGAGTCTCTTCGCCGACTTTGAACATCGTTTCGGAAGTGGCAACGGTCTCTTTGAAATCAATTTTTTGCAGGTAAGAGCCTTTGTCGCCAAGCGGTTTTAAGCCGAATCGTGCGAAACGGTCTGCGATATAGTTGGCGGCCTTGTCGCCGCCGGATTGCATTGTGCCGCGTCCCTGCATGTCTTCCGCAGAGAGCGCGGCGGTGATGGTTTTAATCGTCTCCACGCTGATTTTTTCAGCCAGTTGATTTTCGGTTGCAGAAAGTCTCGCAGGGGCTGCGGTTTGCGCGAAACTTTGTCCGAAGAGTAGAAAACTGGCAAGCAGGAGGGCGATTGACGCTTGCCACTGCCGTGCAGGCCGCTGTGTGATATTCATCTTTTAAATTTTGACCTCTGAAGATTAAGAATTTTTCGGGGGTATCTTTGAGTCCTGAATTGGCTCAATAGTTGTCAGCCGTCAAACAAATTTATAGCCATGTGTAATTGAGTGTTATCTGATGCGCCCTCCCTGACGGTCGGGCTACTGCCCCTCTACTGTGAGCAAAGGGGCAGTAGCCCGACCGTCAGGGAGGGCGCACTCAGACGGCCTTCAGGCTTCGAGCAATCCTTATCTACTTTTTTTGCCCTAACGAAACGGCTCGCTGAAAGGCCGCGTAAACCGCTTTCGAGAGCACTGTGCGCAGAGAGCCTTTCTCCATCTGATAAATCGCTTCGGCGGAAGTGCCGCCGGGGGATGTGACCATGTTTCTGAGTTCCGCAGGATGCTTGCCCGATTCCATCGCAAAGAGCACGCTGCCGAGCATCGTCTGCTGCACCAAATCCTGTGCGACATGGCGCGAGAAACCCATGTGCACGCCAGCGTCCACCAAAGATTCCATCATCATAAAAATATAGGTCGGCCCGGTCGCACTCAAAGCCGTCGCCATATCAATCATTCGTTCATTCTCGACGTACATCTCGCGCCCAAGAGCGGCGAGCATGGCGCGCACCTGCGACTGCTGCTCATCGCTGACTTCCGGCGTGGCAGTCCATGCGGTCATGCCCTGACCGATTTGCGCGGGCGTGTTCGGCATCGCGCGCACAACCGCACTGTGCAGTATCTCGCCCGCAATCGTCTCTATCTTCGCGCCCGCGACGATAGAGAGCACAAGTTGGTCTGCTTGGAGCGCGCCTTTTAATTCATGCAGGATGCCGCCGAGACGTTGCGGCTTGACTGCTAGGATAACGATTGAGCCTGTGGCCGCTTCACGATTGTTCTCAATGACATCAATGCCATAGCGCGTTTTCAATTCTTCGCCGCGCGCGGCGCGCGGGTGGCTGCCGATAATCTGCGCGGGCGCGACCAACTTCTGTCTGAGGAGTCCGGCGATGATTGCTTCGGCCATCACTCCCGTGCCGATGAAGGAGAGTTGTACTGCTTGAAGAGGATTTACATCTTCGCTCGCCATGTTAGTAGTCATGGACTGAAGATAGCGCAAGCGGCGTGAGATGCGCTACTCTATTACTAATTGGAGGACTCATGAAGAAGTTTCCCGCAAAGGCGCAAAGACGCAAAGAGAAGACGCGAAGAAAGCATTTAAGATAAAGAGCCATTCAACTCTTTGCGAGCTTTCTTTGCGTCTTTGCGCCTTTGCGGGAGCTTATCTTTTCTTAATCATGACGATTGACGAACAACTCTCTTACCTGCGCAAAGGCACGGTCGAGATAATCCGTGAAGAAGACTTGCGCGCAAAGCTGGAAAAGTCTGCGCGGACTGGAAGGCCGCTGCGCGTCAAGCTCGGCGCAGACCCGACCGCGCCGGATATACACTTGGGCCACACAGTCGTGCTCCGCAAACTCCGCGCGTTTCAGGAATTGGGCCACACGATTATTTTTCTGATAGGCGATTTCACAGGCATGATTGGCGACCCTTCCGGCAAGAGCGCGACGCGCCCGCAACTCTCGCGCGAAGAGATAGACGCCAACGCGGAGACTTACCGGACGCAGATTTTCAAACTGCTCGACCCGGAAAAGACTGTCATTGATTTCAACTCACGCTGGATGGACACGCTCGGCAGCGCGGGCTTCATCAAGCTTGCCTCGCATGTCACGGTCAAGCAGATTCTCGAACGCGATGATTTCGAAAAACGTCTCGCGGACAATCGCCCGCTCGCGCTGCATGAAGTCATGTACCCGCTTGTCATGGCTTATGATTCTGTCGCGCTCGAAGCGGATGTCGAACTCGGCGGCACAGACCAGAAGTTCAACATCCTGATGGGCCGCAGCCTGCAAAGAGAGTACGGGCAGGAATCGCAGGTCGCCATCATCATGCCGCTCCTCGAAGGCATAGACGGCACGCAGAAGATGTCTAAGAGCCTGGACAACTACATCGGCATCAACGAGCCGCCGCAAGAGATGTTCGGCAAAGTGATGTCCATCTCAGACGATTTGATGTGGCGTTACTACGAGCTATTGACAGACCTGCGCGCCGAAGAGATTCAAGCCTTGCGCGCATCCACAGAAGCCGGCGAGCGCAACCCGCGCGACATCAAAGTCGAGTTGGCAAAGCGAATTATCAAGGACTTTCATTCTGCCGCAGAAGCACGCGCGGCGGAAGACGAGTTCAATCGCATGTTTCGCGAAAAACAGGCTCCGAGCGAGATTGAAGAGAGAGCCTTGCAGGTCGGAGAAGGAACATGGACGCTGCCACAGGTTTTAGTCGAGACAGGATTGGCAGCTTCAAAAGCAGAAGCACGCCGACTGATTGAACAGGGCGGCGTCCATCTCAACGGCGAGCGCGTCGGCACAACGAATCAAATCATCACGCCGCAATCAGGAACGGCAGATGAAATAAAAGTTGGCAAGCGTCGCTTCTTACGCGTGCGTTGGGAATAGCAAAGATGAAGCGTGTGCTATTTGAAAGGCATCATATTTAGAACAGCATGCCTTTCATCATTCCGCCCTGCTCTTCTATAATTCGAGCGCGTGAAATCTAAAGTTTCTTTGGTCGTGGGAAAAGATTTATGAGAGCCTTTGCCACACAATCAACTTCGGATAACGAGCTGCTGCGGAAACAGCAGGCGACAGCCAATCCTGTTGTCTCTCGCTCGCCATGGCCCGGACAGATGGAAGGCAATAGCATCCAGCGCAAAGAGGCTTGTGCCTGCGGCGGAGGATGCGCGCGATGCAGTAGTCCTGCAAGCTCGCCTTCTCTGGTGGACAATGCTTTGCGTCACACTGGCCGCCCGCTCGACGGCGCAAGCCGCGATTTCTTTGAGCCGCGTCTGGGCCAGAATCTGGAAAACGTGCGCGTGCATACAGACACTGCTGCCAGCGATGCTGCGAGGCAGTTGCGCGCGAGTGCGTTCACAGTCGGCAACAACATCTTTTTCGCAGCCGGGCAATTCTCGCCAGACCGCGCAGAGGGACGCAAGCTGCTCGCGCATGAATTGGTTCACACAGTCCAGCAGCATGGAAGCTCTGCGCAGCCTGCCGCAAAGTTAGAGATAAGTCAGCCCGGTGATGCGCTCGAAACGGAAGCAGACCGCGTGGCGGAATCAGTCGCTTCCGGTCGGCACGAGCCTGTCATCAGTCGCTCTGGTCCAAAACTGCAACGCCAGCCTGCGCCCGCGCCTGCACCCGCGCCCGCGACGACAAATGCGACCACTACCAATCAGCTTGTCGTCGGCGGTTTTCATCCTTATGACGCAGACGCGGCCAATAAGAAGAATGCCGCGCTCGCGGGCAAGATGGACATGGCGACGATACAGGAATTTCTCAAAGTCCCGATGGTCATGCCGCGCGAGGGTTATTACTTTAACAAGGACAAGGGCGGCGAAAAGGTTGCCGCGAAGACAGTCGAAGCACATTTTCCAGATAGTAAGGAGCGCGCCAAACACTACACCTTTTTTCCCGGCGAGAGATGGATTGACATCATACAACCCGTGACAGACGCCACGCTCGATTGGCAGATAGCATGGAACATTGAGAACCCGCAGAAGCCACTCGCGGAAAACGGACAACTAGACCAGGCTACGCTTGATGCTTTCAAGACCAAAGGCTTTGACCCGACTGGAAAGTCTATTGACTGGAATGCTAAAGACCATGCCGAGTTCAAGGCCATACGCAATGAGGAAACTGCGGCGCGCAAACAAGCAGCGGAAGGCGGCGGCAACACCGCCTTTGCCCTCCGCCAACAAATCGTCGGTCTCGCGCAGAGTCAGGTCGGGACAGTCTTCGCCAGTAATCGCGGCGACGGCAGAAAGCATGGATGGGAACGCATCCTTCGTTATTACGAAGTAGCCTTTGCAGGCACGATGGTCAATACTGAACAGGACAAAAAGAAACCTGCGAAGATGCAGGAATATTTCCCGTACACGTTTGGGCCAAACACGGAAGATTTGGCGGACAAGAAGCCTACAGACCCAACTCTCTCGCAGGCCGTGAAGGACACCATGACGCCCAATAAATTCTCCTTCCCCAATCCGGGCGGCCCATGGTCCTGGTGCGCCATCTTTGCCATGTGGGCCATACGCGCTGTGACAGGCAAGGGGCGTTGGGACGGAAAGGTCAACGACCTCGAATGGGTTGCAGACCCCAAGCTGAAGAACGCCAAACGCGGCGACCTGCTCTATGTCAAGAGCGATAACCAGCATCACTGCATCCTTGCCGACGAACCAGACCCGGCTCAACCCGACGGGCCATATGATTGTATCGAAGGCAATCTTGAAGGGCAGGAGATACGCCGCACAAAACGCTGGGTCTCTGCCAACCTGCACGGCTACTATCGCGCCGTGCCGCTTGATAGCTCAATGTGAGTTTAAATAGAAAATATCTTTGCGTGCTTTGCGCGTTTCTTCTTTGCGCTCTTTGCGGTTAAAGTTTTTTTCAACGCAAAGCACGCAAAGGTGAAGACGCAAAGAGACGCAAAGAGAAATCCTTCTTATGGCTTCCGAGTTTGCAATCTCGAATGAAGAGACGCTGGTGATTGAGACGCCGGAGCGCGTGCCTCTGCATTTCGCGCTGGCCTCGATTGGCAATCGCTTTCTGGCCTGCGCTGTGGATCACGCGATTCAAATCATCTTGCTCTTCTTAATCTATCTCGTCTTCACAATCATCACGGAGTATTCAATCTTCTTCGGCGGCGGGCTGACAGAGGCTCCGAAGTGGTTGATAGCCATTCTCATCATCTTTGTCTTTCTGCTGATGTCCGGCTATTTCGTTTTTTTCGAATGGCTGTGGAACGGGCAGACGCCGGGCAAGCGTTGGCTCAAGCTGCGTGTGATACGCGAGGACGGGCGGCCTGTCACTTTTTGGGAAGCGGCTGTGCGCAATCTCCTGCGCATCTTCGATATGATGCCGACGCCTTTTTATTCCATCGGCCTCATCTCTGTTTTTATCAGCGAGAAAGACCAGCGCGCGGGCGATATGATTGCCGGAACAGTCGTCGTGCGCGAGCGCGAAGCGGAAGCTCCGACCTTCGAGCAGGTCTTTGCCGCGCCCGTCAGCGACACTGCCTATCGCCGCTCGTTCAAGCCGCCGCCGTTCACGGCAGACCTTAGTTCTTTGACAGAGACAGAGATTGAAGTGGTCGAGACATTCCTGCGCCGTCGCTGGGATTTGCCGGACGTGCAGCGGCAATGGATGGCATGGCGCGTCTCGCTCCCGCTCATGTATCGCCTGCGCCCGACCTATGAGTTGGCAAACTTTACTTACGAGGGATTTTTAGAAGAGCTACTGCATCGCTATCGAGCGACGCACAGGTTTATTGATTAGAAAATTTTCACTACAAAAGACACGGAGGAATTTCAAATCTGAAATCTCAAATTTGAAATTCCTCCGTGTCTTTTGTGTGTGATTAATTTACTTTTTCTTCCACTCGACAGGGAAAATCTCGCCAGCTTTTTCCGGTGAGATTTCGATGCCGAGGAGGGCTGCGGCGCGTGTCATTACGGGGTCGTGCCTGTTAGCCATGTCCGCGCCTGTCGGGAGCAAGACTTCGTCGGGGATGACGCCGACATGCTCTATGCTCTTGCCGTCTTTCATGATGACATCCGCGTTGGTCACGCTCACGCCGTAGAAAGCCATGATATCCACGCCGGAGGTGTGCTGGTATTGAAGGCTCTGCATGACTGCGCCGGACGAACGGTCTCCGATGACGATGCCGCGTTTTTCCAGTTGAATGACGCGCGCGAAGATTTCTGCGGCTGAGCCTGAGCCGCTATCTATGAGCACGACCAGCTTGCCTTTGAAGACTTTGCTGCCGCGAGTTTTTCCGACCTGCGGATCCATCTTCTTGCGGCCCTTCAAGTCTGCAATCTTTATGTCCTGCTCAAAGAAGTTGCCGACGAGTCTTTCGAGCGCGACCACGTAGCCGCCGCCGTTGCGGCGTAAATCTATAATCAACCCTTTGTACTTTCTGAGGTCGTCCATGATGTCATCCATCTCTGACGGACTCTGAACAAAGGTCGGCATCTTCCAGATGGCAAGGTCTTCTCCCATCTTGAAGAAACGATTGCGCTCCAGACGGCTGGCGTTTTCCGCGTCCCTGATATCAATCGTCATCATGTCTTCAAAATCTTTAATGCGCTTGCCCTTGTCCACCTTCGCCATCGCCAGAATCTCGCGCTCTTTGCCCTGCGGGTCTTTGACGATGAGCTTGATGCCGGCTTTCGGTCGCAATGCGTAATAGTAGTATTGAATTTTCCAAAGCTCTTCGCGGTTGGGCGTGAAGCCGTCAATCGAGAGAATCTCGTCGCCCGGCTTGAGCCCTTTGGCGTCTGCATCGCTGCCGGGCTTGACCGCCGTGACAAAGATTTTGTCTCCGATGGCATGCATCTGCCAGCCATACTCAACCTCTGCCACACGTCCCGGCGGCAGAAAGAAGAGATGCGAATCATTAAAGTCGAGCAAGGTCTGCGCGATGATGCCGAAAGCCTGTCCGATGGTCGTAGCCTTTTTAATCTTCTCATCGGCCTGCTTGAAATGCTCATCCAGATTGATGCCGTGATAGGTTGCGTCGTAATAGTTATTTTTAACATCGCTCTTAATCGCGTCGAGCATCAGGCGCGAGCGTTCGCGGTCAAAACTGCTGATTGACTGTGCGCGCGTTGGATTGGCCCAGCCAGCAATCAGGAGCAGGCACAAAGCTGCGAGAGGCATGGAAAAAGAGACACGGGTAAATAGGTTCGTGCTAATTCTGAACTTCACTTTCTAATTCTCCTTGAGATTATTTAATGGGGGATGATGTTGAATGAATTGACCGCCAATGCCGGGAAATCCAAGAGGTTGCGGCCCGCAAGCGAACGCGGATACTAGCACGGAGAGCCTGTATCGCCAAACGTAGATGCGTGTCAGAGCCAGTAGGTTCGCTTGTCGCCGCGAGGCCGGGCATGTTACTTTCCTGAGTTTGTTTGAGCGCGACGGTTTCTTCCTCTCGCGCCTATCTGTTCTCGCGGCGCATGATGTTGATGTCAGAGACTAATGAGAGTTTGAAAGAGCGCGTGCGCGCGTTCTGGCAGGCGCATCCGTGCGGCACGAAGTTCAGCGACGCGCCGATGGGTTCGCGCCTCTTTTATGAACGTGTCGAGGAGCATCGCTACCGGACGGAATGGCACATTCCTGCGGCTGCGGATTTTGCGAGTGCGCGTGGCCTCAAGGTCTTGGAAATCGGCTGCGGGCTTGGGACGGACGGAGCGCAGTTTGCGCGCGCGGGAGCTATCTATACCGGAGTTGATTTGACGGAAGCGGCTGTGGAATTAGCTCGCAAACGTTTCGAGCTCTTCAATCTTCCCGGCACATTCCGCACGGCTGATGCAGAGCAACTTGATTTCGCAGACGAATCATTTGATGTCGTCTATTCGCACGGCGTCCTGCATCACACGCCGGACACTGCGCGCGCCATACGCGAAGTCCATCGCGTTTTAAAACCCGGCGGGCGCGCGGTCATCATGCTCTATCACCGCGACTCTTATAATTATCGCGTCAACATAGGAATCTTGAGACGCGCCGGAGCGCGCCTTTTGAAATACGAAACGGGACTCAAACTCGCGCATAAGTTGACTGGCGAATCTGTTGAAAGTTTGCGAGAGCACGCGCGGCTGCTCAAAGCCGACACGGAGAGCTATCTTGCGCCCAGAGAATTTTTGAATCAGAACACGGACGGCGCGGGCAATCCACTCGCGCGCGTCTATTCCCGCCGCGAGGCGCGAGAGCTTTTCAAAGATTTCTCAAAGGTGGAATTGAGCGCACACTTTTTGAACAAACGCTGGCTGCCTGTCATCGGCAACCTGCTTCCGCGCAAAATGGAAGCCAGCCTCGCCGCACGCTGGGGCTGGCATCTGTGGATTTATGCAATGAAGTAGGCAGTGGGCAGATAAAAAGCAAGCTGTCTTTACTGCACACTGCACACTGCCTACTGCACACTGATTTATGAAAAACATACTGGTCACAGGCGGGGCCGGCTTTATAGGCTCGCATCTGGTGGATAAACTTTTGAGTGAGCGCGCGTGGCGCGTGACGGTGGTAGATGATTTTAATGATTTCTATGCGCCGCAAGTAAAGCGCGCGAATGTCTCTGCGCATCAGGCCGATGCTGCTTATCAACTTATAGAGGCAGACATACGCGACCGCGCGGCTCTCGATAAAATTTTCGCGGGCGTGAAGTTTGATGTCATTGTTCACCTGGCTGCACGCGCGGGCGTGAGGCCGAGCCTCTCTGAGCCGCAGCTTTATGCGGAGACAAATATCAACGGCACAGTCAACCTGCTTGAGCTAGCGCGCGAGCATGAGATAAAGCATTTTGTCTTTGGCTCTTCTTCATCCGTCTATGGCATCAATGCCAAAGTTCCTTTCAGCGAGGAAGACGAGATACGCCAGCCCATCTCGCCCTATGCCGCGACCAAGGCTGCGGGCGAGCTTATCTGTCACACGTACACGCATCTCTACGGAATACGTTGTGTGTGCCTGCGCTTCTTCACGGTCTATGGCGCGCGGCAGAGGCCGGACTTGGCGATTCACAAATTCGCGCGATTGATTGATGAAGGCGCAGCGATTCCTGTCTTTGGCGACGGCACAACGCGGCGCGATTACACTTTCATTGACGACATCATACAGGGTGTGCGCGCAGCCATTGATTACACTGCGAGTGATTACGAAGTTTTTAATTTAGGCGAATCGCGCACGGTCGAGTTGCGCGAGTTGATTGCGCTCCTTGAAAAAGAGTTGGGCCGGAAGGCCATTGTTGACAGGCAGCCGATGCAGCCGGGCGATGTGCCGCAGACTTTCGCGGATATTACAAAGGCGCGAAAACTGCTCGGCTATAACCCGCAGACGCAGATAGAGGACGGCATACGCAAGTTTGTCGAATGGTTTCGCGGCGAGGCGAGACAGTAAGTTCTCGAATAGCTTGCCACTTTTCAGAGACGAGTCTTCCTTTCGCGGCTGTGGCCGCCTGCTGTGCGGAAAGTCTGTGACTTTCCGTCAAGCTTCACTCTTAAAAAGGGGCTACGCCCCGGCGAGCGGCGTAGCCGCGAAAGAAAATAGGCAGCATTACGGCAAGGCTGAGCCTTACCGCACAGCAGGCGGCACAGCCGCGAAAACTGTTGAATTATTTTCTAAACGAGTCACATGAAGTTGCCGCTAATAATTACTAAGACGACGAAGCGCAAGCGCGTGCTGGGGCTGTTGCTGGTGCTTGCGCTCTCTTTCGCTGTGCGCGGTTTGACGGCCAACTTTATCGGCTCACGGCTTCATGATGCGGGTTGGTTTCAGTATGGCTCGTATGCGATTTTTGACAGCCTCGCGCAGAACATACTCGACGGGAAAGAATCTTTTTTCTGGATTAATGATGCGTCGCGGACAGACTTGATTCAGTATCCTCCGGCCTTCCCGCTCACCATCGCGCTCATTTACAAGTTGAGCGGCGAGCGCACTTCATATGCTGTGCATAGAGTCTTGTGGGTCTTGGATGCTTTGTCTGTCCTGCTCATCGTAGGCATCGGAGTGACTGCTTTCGGTTGGCGCGCGGGTTTGATGGGAGGCGCGCTGGCGGCTCTCTCGCCTGTGCTGGCTTTGTACGGCGTGTCGCCTGCGTCGGATGCTGCGACGACATGGTTTGTGCTGGGCGGAGCGTGGATGCTGCTCCTGAGCGCGCGGCGCGAGAGTTGGAAGTGGGCGCTCGGAGCAGGCTTGATGCTTGGGCTTGCGTGCTGGTTTCGCGTCAATCCACTTTTTCTGGCAGTCTGTTGGGCAGCGGCTCTGATGCTGTCTGTGCGTGCCGGATGGAGAATGAGAGCGCGGCTCGGCGCGGCTCTTCTGGCGGGCGTCTTTGTGTTCGTCGCTCCGATTGCGATTCGCAATGTCATAGTCTTTCGGGAATTTGTCCTGACGGGTTTGAATGTCGGGTCGAACCTGTGGGAGGGATTGGGCGAGACGGAGTATGGCCGCTCGCTCGGCGCGCCGTATGGCGACCATAACATGGTCGAGCAGGAGCGCATCGCGCTTGGTTTGCCGGAAGGTTATCCGATAACGCCTGTCTGGCCCGACGGCATACGCCGCGACAGAGAGCGTGCGCGCAAGTCTCTGAAAATTATCATGGGTCGTCCGTTCTGGTACGCGGGCGTGATGGCGCAGCGCATGTGGGGGATGTTAAAGTTCGCGGGCGAGCCATCGCCTTACTACGGCTCACCCGGCATCAACTGCACGAGCAAGAAATGTCTGCCGCAGGAATGGCAGGGCGGAGTTGTAGCCTTCGCCGTCAATCTGCTGGGAATGGCCCAGAGCGTCTTTCGCTATCTGGCCTTGCCTTTGATGGTCTGCGGCATCTGGCTGGCCCTGCGCCGCGAGTGGCGCATGAGCGTGCTCTTGCTGGCGACTGTTTTTTATTATCTAGGGCCGGGGACGTTTGCGCATACAGAGATGCGATATGTGTTGCCGATGCAGGCTGTGCTGCTTGTCTTCGCAGGCTTCGCGGTGTGCCGCGTGGTCGAAATCATTAATGGCGTGCGGCAACGTCGTACTGCTGGCAGGCAAACAAAACGCGAGTTCAAGCTCAGCGAGAGCTAATCACAACAGGAGCGAACAATCCACGAAATTACACGAAGAAGAGAAAATAAATTTAGTGTGAGTCGGTCTCTAATTTGTGCTCTTTCGTGGATAAGATGGTTTTGGTTGTTATCACAAATTGAGATTAAGGAATAGATGAGAGAGGTGAATCAAGTTCTGTTATGAAGAGAAAGCTGATGGAGTATCTCGCCTGTCCTTCGTGTGGCGGTGACTTGCAACTCACAGAAGTGAAGACAGAGGGCATAGAGATTTTAGAGGGCGAGCTGGCTTGCGCTCCGTGCGCAGCGAGTTTTCCAATCGTGCGCGGCGTGCCGCGCTTTGCCAACCTGGGTGAGATAGAAGAAGACAAGGCTGCTACAGCTTCGAGCTTCGGCTGGGAGTGGCAGCATTTCACGCAAGAGGACGAGCGATACGGCGAGCAGATGCTCGGCTGGATTGACCCTGTCAAGGCAGAGTTCTTCAAAGATAAAATCGTCCTCGACGGCGGCTGCGGCAAAGGCCGTCACATGCAACTCGCTGCCGAGTGGGGCGCGAAAGATGTCGTCGGAATTGATTTGAGCGATGCCGTCGAATCCGCTTTCGCTTCGACCAAAGGCTCTGAGAATATGCATGTCGTGCAGGCGGATTTGTGTAAATTGCCGCTCAAGCGCGTCTTCGATTATGCATACACCATCGGCGTCATACATCACCTGCAAGACCCGTCTGTGGGCTTTCGTTCGCTGGCTTCAAAAATCAAACCGGGCGGCTATTTCTCCGTCTGGGTTTACGGCGCGGAGAATAACAAGTGGATAACGACGCTCGTCAGCCCTTTGCGCAAAAAGTTTACTTCGCGCATGAATCGTCGCGCGCTGCTTCACTTGTCGAAACTTCCGACGGCGGCGGTTTATGCCGCGAGCAAGTTGGTTTATGGCCCACTCAATCGGAGCAACGGAGGCTCTGCACTCGCGCGTCATTTGTTCTACAATGATTACATGAACACGATTTCCAGATTCGGCTGGCGCGAGCAGCACACAATCGTCTTTGACCATCTGGTCGCGCCGACTGCGAACTATGTGACGCGCGAAGAGTTTGAGAAATGGTGGAGCGATGTCGGAGCGACAGAGACGACTATCGGGTGGCACAACAAAAATAGCTGGCGCGGAACCGGGCGCATCAATTAGCCGAAAGGATTTCATATAAACAAAATGGCTAGCGCAGCAAAGATTGCCCTCAAAGAGTTGCCGCGAGAGATGCAGCAGCACACCTATGCGATTCTCTATCAAGTCGAAGAGACGCACTGGTGGTATCGTGGCCGCCGACGCATTCTCTCACTCTTCATTGAGCAGGTTTGCCGCGAGGTCAAAGACCGTCGCCCGCAGATTCTTGATGTCGGATGCGGGACGGGAGCCAACCTGGTTATGCTTGGCGAGTACGGCGACGCGCACGGCATAGATGTCTCGCATGACGCGCTGGCTTTTTGTCACGCGCGCGGACTTGAGCGCGTGCAACACGGCGCGGCGGAAAAACTTCCTTACGAAGACGGCACGTTTGATCTTGTCACCGCGCTCGATGTCGTAGAGCACTTGGACGACGACATGGCCGGGCTCAGAGAGATGCGCCGAGTCTTGAGGCCCGGCGGACATGCTCTGCTTTTTGTCCCGGCCTTTATGTTCCTGTGGGGCGTGCAGGATGATGTGAGCCATCATCGCAGGCGTTATCGCTTGCCGGAACTTTTGAAAGCTGTGCGCGAAGCAGGCTTTGAGGTCGAGCGCGCGACCTATGCCAACATCACTTTCTTTCTGCCAATCCTCGCGGTGCGCACATTCATGCGCTGGATGGGCATCAAGACTTCTACGGAAAACAACATCGGCGTTTCATCTCTTAACGGAATCCTCGGACGCATTTTGGGTTCAGAAGCCACTTGGCTGCGCCGCATGAATCTTCCCTTCGGCGTCTCCGCCCTGTGCGTCGCGCGGCGAGTTAAATAAGACTAAGAACATCTAACAAAAATCAGCCACAGAGGCACAGAGACAGAGAGCAGGAAAAGTAGATGAAGAAAATGCCAAACAAACTTTTCTGTCTTATCTCCGTGCCTCTGTGACTCTGTGGCTAATCTGTATTTCAGACAGGATGGTTGAAGATGACTAATGAGAGAAAGCTTTTTCTTCCGGTCATTCTCGGCACGACGCGACAGGGCCGCATGAGCGAGCACGTCGCGCGATTCGTGTATGAAGAGGTTGCTAAACGCGACGGCGTCGAGACGGAGTTGATAGACATACGCACGCTCAAGCTCTCAATCGAAGATGCTGGCGAAGCTATCAAGGATTCACATTTCTCCGAAACAATCGCGCGTGCGGACGGGCTTGTTATTGTGACGCCCGAATACAATCACGGCTATCCGGGTTTGCTCAAGCATGTCTTGGATACGAATTTGAAGGAGTACATACACAAGGCTGCGGGCATCTGCGGCGTTTCGGCTGGCGGCTTTGGCGGGACGCGCGTGATTGAAAACCTGTTGCCTGTTTTAAGAGAGCTTGGCCTTGTGACGATTTTCTGGGACGGCAATTTCTCCGGCGTCCAAAAAATCTTCGACGCCGAAGGCAAGCTTCTGGACCAATCTTACGTCAAGCGCATAGACAAGTTTTTGAACGAGCTTATCTGGATGTCAAAGGTCTTGAGGCACGGGCGCGAAAACGTCTCGCTGGCATAAGTTAAGGCACGCCGACCGTCAGCGAGGGCGCGACAATCTTCAAATCCGAGATAGTAGAAAGGAATTTGTATGCCTGAGAAAACTAAAATGACATGCCCGGATTGCGGCGTGGAGATGAATTATCACGCGGAGAAGATTGATTACAACGCCTCGCTGGATGAAGCGGATGCTTTTGATGCCGATTTCGGCGGCGTAATCGAAGAGGCTCATAGCTGCTCTCTGTGCGGCAAAACTTTATTGCGGAAGGCTGCGGAAACCAATTAAGCGACAACCTATCTTTGCGGTCTTGAGTCTTTCTTTGCGACTTTGCGTGAACCGTTCGTTGAGGTTTCGCGCTGGCGGCGCAAAGAAGAGAAAGACATAAGCTCGCAAAGGATTGAGTCGAAGGTCTTTCAGAATTTCGCGCATGATTCAATTCGACAGAGAGACGTGCGGCAACCTGCAAGCCGCAGCAGAGCGCGAGTGGCTGGAGACAAACGGACTCGGAGGCTACGCTTCGTCCACCATCGCGGGGCTTAACACGCGCCGCTATCACGGCTTGCTCGTGGCCGCGACGCGCCCGCCCGTCGGTCGCCTAGTGATGCTCTCCAAGCTCGAAGAAACGCTCATCATCGGCGGGCAGCGATACGAGCTTTCGACAAACCAGTATCCCGGCGCGGTTCACCCGCACGGCTATCAATTCCAGACAGGTTTCCGCCTCGACCCGTTTCCAATCTTCACATATCAGGTTGCAGGCATCACTCTCGAAAAATCCGTCTTCATGATTCAAGGCGAAAACTCCGTCGCTCTCAAATACGAAATTACATTTGATGAAGACCATGCTGCCCACAGCCAACTGCCCACTGCCGACTGCTTTTTAGAATTGCATCCGCTCATCGCCGCGCGTGATTATCACAGCCTCGGACATGAAAACTCCGTGCTTAATGATGAAATAAAAATAGAGAAGGCTTCGGTCGCTTGCAGACCATACGAGGATGCGCCTGAGCTTTACTTCGCGCATGAAGCGGATGCGATTGAAAAAAGCGGACACTGGTATGGCGGGCTTGAATACAGCGCAGAGCGCGAGCGCGGCTTTGATTTTACTGAAGACCTTTTTAATGCGTTCATTCTCAAATTCGATTTGAGCAAGCGCAAGCGCGTCTGTGTGATTGCGTCAACTGAACCGCACGAGATAAAAAATTTTGAAGAATATAAAAACAGAGAGATTGAGAGACGGCGACAGATAGTTGCTGCTGCTCCATCCGACGACGAGTTTGTTTGTGCGCTCACTCTTGCCGCAGAGCAATTTATCGTCGCGCGCGGCGAGCAAAAAACTATCATCGCTGGCTATCACTGGTTCAGCGATTGGGGGCGCGACACGATGATTGCGCTGCCCGGCCTCACGCTCGTCACGGGCCGCGCAGAGATTGCCAGAAGCATCCTGCTTGAGTTTGCGCGCCATGTTGATAGAGGAATGCTGCCGAACCGTTTTCCAGATGCGGGCGTAGAGCCGGAATACAATACTGTGGACGCGACGCTCTGGTTCTTTGAAGCTGTGCGCGCTCTTCTTGATTACACAAACGATTACGAGTTTGTGCGCGACAAGCTTTACGAAGTTTTAATCGGAATCATTGACTGGCATGTGCGCGGCACACGTCACAATATTCAGGTGGATGAAGACGGGCTGCTCGCCTCTGGCGCGGAAGGCGCGCAACTGACATGGATGGATGCAAAGGTTGATGATTGGGTCGTGACGCCGCGACGCGGCAAGCCAGTTGAGATACAGGCTCTCTGGTACAACGCCCTGCGCGTGATGGAGCATCTGGCCCAGAAATTTGCGGACACCGAGCGCGAAAAATTTTACGGCGAGTTGGCCGCGCACGCGCATGCAAGCTTTAATCAAAAATTCTGGAACGAAGAGCGCGGATGTCTCTTTGATGTGATAGACGGCGAGAGGCGCGATGCTGCCATCCGTCCGAATCAAATCTTTGCCGTCAGTCTCCTGCACACATTGCTCTCAGCAGAACGCGCTCGCAGCGTAGTGCAGACTGTCGAGCGCGAACTCCTGACGCCTTACGGCCTGCGCAGCCTCGCGCCCACAGACACAGCGTATCGCGGGCGTTATGAAGGCGACCTGCTCAGCCGCGACGGCGCATATCATCAAGGCACTGTCTGGGCGTGGCTGATTGGGCCATACATCACTGCTTATCTAAAAGTCTCCGGCTCCGGCGCACGCGATGAAGCCGCAGCGATGCTCAAGCCTTTTCACAAACACCTCGGCGAAGCAGGACTCGGACAGGTCTCGGAAATCTTTGACGGAGACGAACCGCACACACCGCGCGGCTGCATCGCGCAGGCTTGGAGCGTCGCAGAAATATTGCGCGCCGCAGTTGAAGACGTTTACACTCCGCGCGATGCGACAAATCTTCATCACACGAAGCGGCGGGCCGGAAGCGCTGAAAATTCAGGAGCGGCCTGACCCTGTGCCTGCGCGCGGCGAGGTGTTGATTCGCGTCAAAGCGTCTGGCATCAATTTCGCAGACATACTGGCGCGTCAGGGTTTGTACCCGGATGCTCCGAAACTCCCTTGTGTCGTCGGCTATGAAGTCGCGGGCATCATCGAAGCTGTGGGTGATGGAGTGGAGCAAAATCTTGTGGGCCAATCCGTGCTGGCGATGACACGCTTCGGCGGTTATTCAGATGTGGTCGTTGTCAGTTCAGCACAGATATTTGAAAAGCCTGCGAGCCTCAGTTTTGAGGAAGCCGCAGCGATTCCGGTTAACTATCTGACGGCTTACGCGCTGCTGGTCGTGATGGGTTCGCTGCATGCGTCTGAGGCAGTGCTGATTCATAACGCTGGCGGAGGAGTGGGACTCGCCGCGCTCGACATCGCCAAAAAAATCGGAGCCACGACATACGGCACGGCCAGTCCTGCGAAACACGAATTTCTCAAAGCGAGAGGATTGGACCACGCGATTGACTATCGCACTGGAGACTGGCTCGCCGTCTTGAAAGATTTGACGAACGGGCGCGGCGTAGAGCTTGTCATAGACCCGCTTGGCGGAGGCCATTGGAAGAAAAGCTATAAAGCTCTGCGCACCACCGGACGGCTCGGCATGTTCGGCATCTCGACGGCTTCAGCGGTTGGCATCAAAGGGAAACTGCGTATGCTCAAGGCCGCAGTGCAGACTCCCTTTTTTCATCCCTTCGGACTGCTCAATCGCAACAAAGGCGTCTTCGGACTCAATCTCGGCCACATGTGGCACGAAGGCGAGAAGGTTGCAGACTGGGTGCGCGTCCTCATGGAAGGCGTCCACGACGGATGGGTGCGCCCGCATGTGGACAAAGCTTTCTCATTCGAGCAGGCTGGCGAGGCACACACTTACATCGAATCCCGCAAGAACATCGGCAAGGTTGTGCTTGTGCCTTAGAAAACTCTGTATTTATGATTTTTGCTTTCCTGATGATCTTTTCCTGCGATTTTGAGTTTGAGCATCTTCACGTTTGGATACATAATCAACTAACTTCATCCAATCAATCTGGTTATCTGTAGTAAAATTAGTGATGAAGTCCTGCGTCATCTCATTAATCTTCCCTACATATGCTTTTTTGAATGTCTCATCTTTTTGTCGTGCTTCTTGATCAATCGGCGCGATCATTTCACGATAAAGATTATCGTCGCCCGAAATGAAGCGCCAGAAATCTTGTCCTGCATACTTGTAATACTGCTTATCAGGGTCTGCATGTTTTTTTAACGGCACACGATCTTTACCATAGATACATCCGTTGACAGCAACTATCTCATTTAATATCCCACGCTCACGTAATAACTCTTTAGCAAGTTTGAAGTTGTCGCGCATTTTATTTACCTGGTCACTGTTTCCCCAGTTAGTCCCAGACTTAATTCCGACGATATAATATCTGTCATCACGCTCAAACTCTAAATCTACGCTCTTAAGCTCAGATTTAAATCCGCCATAAAGCGTCTTTGAGACGTGGATGGCAAAACCTTCAAGTAAATTTCCGAAAATGGTTTCTTCTTGTGATGACAGAAAAGCATCTACGATGTTCTTAACCAAATCGCCAGCTAGCTCAATATTTTTAGCCTTAAACAGGTACGGATTTTTACGCTTGAGAACTGTCGCTAAATGAAGCGAGTTCAAATTGTTCAGCCTGACGTTATAAAAGGGAGTGATGACGTGTTCAGTGAGGTAAACATAGTATTTCTTATAGCTCAATTTTGTCATAGAAGGTTTCGCTGGACGGGATGAGCTTTGAGAGCATTAAGATTAGAGATTGCTTGGTGATAGTAATCCTTATTGATTTCAATTCCGATATAGCTTCGATTCAACTCGTAAGCAGCCGTACATGAAGTGCCGGACCCTGTGAACGGGTCAAGTACGACATCATCCTCTTCAGTAAACAATTTAATAAACCATGCCGGTAAGGCTTGCGGGAATGCTGCGCTGTGATTTTTGTTGCCGCATTCAGTTGCTAAATGCAATACATTTGTTGGATAGGCCATCTCTCGGCCAATCCAATTTGAAATATTCTTACCAAAACCGCTTCCTACTTGAGAGTTGAATCTGATTTTATCGTTGTCGCCTAATTTCTTAAGCCGAGCCTTCGCCCAATCGCCTGTCGGCACCATTACAGCATCTTGGAACATTTTGAATTTCTTTTGCTTGTTAAACTGTAAGCATCGTTCCCATGCATCACGAAAGCGGTTAGGCCACTTACCCGGCGAACAATTCTTTTTATGCCACATATATTCTTCCGTCCATAGCCAACCTTGATTTTTCAGTTCTAAGATAAGTTCAAGAACATATGTGTGTCGTTCGCCATCAACAACCCTTTCCTTGATATTCAAAATAAAGGTTCCATTATCCTTTAAGACTCGCTTTAGCTCTCCGGCGATTGGAGAAAACCACTCAACATATTTGTCAGGATGAATCCCGCCATACGTGTTCTTCCGGCTATCAGCATAAGGAGGAGAGGTGACAATAAGATTTATTGAATTGGAGGGCATCTCCTGCAAAACTTCCAAACAATCGCCAAGAATAATTCTATCTTGCCATTTATCCAGGCTGGAGACATCTTGTTTAAGGTCCGTAGAAGTTGACGAAGCTTGTGTGCTCAAGTTCTTCTCTTCCTATCTATATAGATTTCCTTTTAACGACTCTAAAACTAGTTTCCTCAAAAGGCAATTGCCAGAGATTCAACTATCTTTTGATGACTATGCTCTCTAGGTTTTATTAAAGCGCACGCGCTCGCCTGTGTTGACTGAGCGATAGCAGGCATCGACCAGCTCTACGGATTTGTAGCCGTCGAGCGCGGTCACGGCGACGGGCGCATCACCTGCAATCGAATCTATGAACGATTGGTCTTCCTGCGCGTAGCCCCACTTCTCTTCCTTCGAGAGCATGTGCATGGAATGCGTCGTGTGTCTGCCGTCAAGGGCTTCGCTTGTCACGAGGCTCTCCATCTCGCGCGTCGTGATAGTGCGGTGATGCGAGAAGACTTCGACGCGCTCAAAGGGAAAGAGCCAGCTTGCGTCTGCGGCAGAGCAGAGCGTGGCGTGCATTCCGTTTGCGAAGCCGAGCAGGACTGAGAAGTCATCCGTCTCTGGATATTCATGCGTTGAGCCGAGGGCTTGCAGTTGCGCGACTTCGCCAAAGAGAAAGCGCAGCATGTCGAACATGTGTATCGTCGTCTCGTAGAGAAAGCCGCCGGTCACACTCGCATCTCCGACCCACTCTGGATTTATCAACTCGCCGCGATTCATCTTCACATGCGCAGAGTGCGGTGCAGACTCTTCCGCCAGTAATTGCTTGAGCCGCGCATAGACCGGAGCGAAGCGGCGATTATGCCCGACCTGAAAGACAGCATGGCTCTCGTTCGCAGCCTCAAGCACCTTGCGCGCGTCTGAGAGATTTGTCGCCATAGGCTTTTCGCAGAAGACATGCTTGCCTGCACGCGCGGCTGCAATCGCAAGCTCCGTGTGCTTTGTGTTCGGCGTCGTGATATAGATGGCATCGCAATCCTCTATCAACTCTTCCGCACTCGCAGACATTGCCGCGCCCGTCGAAGCTGCGAGCCGCGCAGCGCGCACAGCATCTATGTCATGCACGAACGCCACATGCACGCGCTCGTCCCGCGCCAGCAGCGAGCCATGCACGCCGCCGATGTAACCTGCTCCGATAATTCCGACTTTGATTTTGTTCATAACGGACTTGTCAAAACCGCCCGCGGTAGCGTGCGGGTCTTCTTGTGTTCTAAAGCGAGTCTCTGATGCTAACTAACCCAAGTTGCGAGTTATCAGAACGATGGCGGCTCATAAGAGCGATGGCAGCTGATGAGAGCGATGGCGGCTGTGCTGCTATGCTGTATCGCGGCTCTGCCGCAATGCTGTGCGGAAAAGCTCTGCTTTTCCGGCCACTGTAGTCTCAATCCTGTGCGAGGCTGAGCCTCGCTAAGACTAAGAGCAGAGATGAAGCGGAAAGTCTGAGACTTTCCGCACAGGCTGGCGGCTGAAGCCGTTCCTCACTCGCAACCTGGGTTAACTAAAACCCGCCCGCTACCGCAGGCGGTTCTGACCGCTTAATTTTGTCCAAGAACTTTTGTCGCCGCCTGATGCGCTTCGCGTGCCAGCTCGAACGGGTCGCGTTCCCAGTATTCGGGCCTGAAAATTTCTACGCTGGCAACCGCGTCATAGCCTATGTGCCGCAAGGCATCAAAAATCTCTTTGAGCGGCAGGATGCCGAGGCCGGGCAGCAGGCGATGTTTGTCTTCAAGCTCCGCGCGCGGGAGATTCTCTGCGTCGTTGATATGAAAGATAAAAAGCCGCGCGGCATCAAGCTCAAGGATTGAATCAATCGTTGAGCCGCCCGCGTAGAAATGAAAAGTATCAATCACCAGCCCTACATCATCGCGCGCAACCTTGCGGACAATTTCGTCTGCGTGCGCGAGCGTCTGGACACTGCAATCCGTCTGGCCCAGAAACTCGAAGGCCAAGCTGACTTTGTGTTGCTCCGCAATGTTAGCAAGTTCCGCGAGCACGCGCGCGGACTCTTCCGTCACCTCGTCGCGGCTCTTATCAGGAGGCAAGGGGCTTGGGACGACGACGATGTAAGGGCAGTCAAGCTCTGATGCTATATGGCATAGCTCCGCGCATTCGCCCAGTAATTTCTTGTGTCTTTCCGCGTCTCTGAAAGTGATGTGCTCTATGGAATTGATGCTATAGGGTTTTAAATGATGCTCTGCGAGCATGGCTTTTAAATCTGCGGCGGTGTTGGTCCTGAGAAATTTTCTGAGCTTTGCGGCCCAGATTTCGAGATAGTCGAAGCTGGCCGCGCTCGCAGCCTTGATGTCCGTCTCAAGGTCTGCTTTCATAGTGGTCGCGCCGTTTAGTGCTAACCTCATGAAGTGCTCCTTCCGTTTTGCTTTAAGATGTTATATCAGTATCATTCCAGAGAGTTAAACTGAATCTTGGAAAGATTAGAAGATAGATGAAACGAAACTTACCTTTACTGATTATCGCGGGCGTCCTTTTGGCAGCCATCGCTGCGGGCGCGGTCTTGTACAGGCGTATGAAGCCTGCGCCGCAACAGCCCGTGCCGCCAAAATCTACCATCACAGTTGCGCCCGGCGCAGACCCTCCGCGCGCCAGAGGACAGATGAGCGCGCCCGTCATGATTGAAGAGTTTGGCGACTTCGAATGCCCGCCCTGCGGCCTACTGCATCCGATACTGAAAGAGATTGAGAAAGAATATGGCGAGAAGCTGGTCGTGGTCTTCAGGCATAACCCGCTTCCGCAGATTCACAAGCATGCTTACGACGCCGCGCGTGCAGCAGAGGCCGCCGGCATGCAAGGCAAGTTCTGGGAGATGCACGACAAGCTTTACGAGAAGCAGAACGAATGGAACGTGGCCCCGGATCCGCGCGCATTGTTCACAGGCTATGCGAAAGATTTGGGGATAGACGCAGACCGCTTCACGCGCGATATGACGGCAGAGATTGTCACGGCGCGCGTCACACTCGACATGCGGCGCGGCAGGTCTCTGGGCGTGACAGCCACGCCGACGCTCTTTGTAGAGGGCAGGCAGCTTCCCCCCGAAGAAGTGACGCCGGACGGATTGCGCCGCGCGATTAACAAAGTCCTGCAAGAAAAAGAAAAGAAACAATGAGCGCGCCGGAGATAAATAATATTTCCGGCGAGGCCGACTCGCACGCCGCGACTCTAAGCCCCAAGTGGCCCTACCTGCTGACAGCATTGCTCTCGCTCATAGGGCTGGCCGATGCAATCTATCTCACGGTCAAACATCTCACGGGCCAGAGCGTGCAATGCACAATCTCCACCGGATGCGATGCAGTGCTCAGCAGTCCATACGCGAGCATCGGCGGCTATCCACTCGCGGCCCTCGGCGCGCTGGCTTACTTTACGGTCTTTAGCCTTGCGACACTTGCCCTCTACGGCTATCGCATGGCGCGCACGCTGCTCATCATAGTCGTCTTCCTGATGACGCTCATGACCCTGCGCCTGATATACCTGCAAGCCTTTGTGCTCAATCAATACTGCGAGTTCTGCCTGCTCTCGGCAGCCATCACATTCTCACTCGCAGCCCTTATGCTCGTCCTATTTTTGCCACAGAGACACAGAGACACATAACAAATAAGAACTCTTTTCAGTTTACGTTTTTTCTTTTCCTTATCTCCGTGTCTCTGTGTCTCTGTGGCTAATTTCATTGACTTACCAATGGGCTTGGGTGTAAAAGCCACGCTTGCTTACAGCCCTTGCTTTATCTACAGCCGTTCAGGAAATCTTAATTTGAATTTTTTCACAAAGAAAGGAATGCACCGTTATGGCTCTCAGATTAGGCGACACCGCACCGGATTTTACTGCCGAGACAACGGAAGGAGAGGTGAGCTTTCACGACTGGCTAGGCGATAGCTGGGGCGTGCTCTTCTCTCATCCGAAAGATTTCACGCCCGTCTGCACGACGGAACTGGGCGAGGCCGCGCGCCTCAAGCCGGAGTTTGACAAACGCAATGTCAAGATTATAGGTCTCAGCGTTGACCCAGCCGACTCGCATCAAAAATGGGCCAGCGATATAGAAGAGACGCAGGGGCAAGCATTGAACTTTCCTGTCATCGCAGACTCAGACCGCAAAGTCTCAGACCTCTATGACATGATTCACCCGAACGCGAGCGACACCTTCACAGTGCGCTCTGTCTATGTCGTCGGCCCGGACAAAAAAGTCAAACTGATGATTACCTATCCGGCGAGCACTGGCCGCAACTTCGACGAAATCCTGCGCGTCATAGATTCCCTGCAACTGACGGCCAACTACAGCGTCGCCACGCCCGTCAACTGGCGCGACGGCGACGACTGCATCATCGTCCCTTCAATGTCCGACGAAGAAGCAAAGGAAAAATTCCCCGCAGGCTGGAAAGCACTCAAACCCTACCTGCGCGTCACGCCGCAACCGAACAAAAAAGCTTCAGCGTCAGGCGAGTAAGAAAGCATTCATCACAGAGGACAGGAGAAGAATTTGAGATTTCAAATTTCAGATTTCAAATTTCAAATCTTCTCAGTCCTCTGTGGTTAATAATGCGACTTCGCTTTGAGCATCGAAGAAGTGAAGCTGGCCGTTTTCAAATCTTATCCAGACCTGCGACTCAGGCTCTGCGCGAAAACTCGCGGGCGCGCGTGCGATAAGCTTTTGACCGCCCGCGAGACGAAAAAAAACGAGCGTCTCATTGCCCATCAATTCCGTCACATAGATTGTGGCTGGCGCGTCTCCTTCATGTTGCGACAGCGAGACATGTAAATGCTCAGGCCGGATGCCGAGCGTGATGCGCTCATGTGCCTTCAATCTATCAAGCTGAATATCGGAGAGAGGAAGCTTGAACTCGCCGCTCGTGAAATGTCTTGAGGACGCATCAAATTTTCCTTCGATGAAATTCATGCCGGGGCTGCCGACGAACTCCGCTACAAAACGATTGGCCGGGCGATTGTAAATATTGAGCGGCGTATCGAACTGCTGCAAACGCCCGTTGCGCATCACCGCGACGCGATGCGCGAGTGTCATAGCTTCGGCCTGATCGTGCGTCACATAGACAGTGGTTGTTCCCAGAGTCTGCTGCAAGCGTTTCAACTCGCCGCGCATCTGTACGCGCAGCTTGGCATCCAGATTCGAGAGCGGCTCGTCCATCAGATACACGCGCGGCTCGCGCACGATGGCGCGTGCGAGTGCGACGCGCTGTCTTTCGCCGCCGGATAAATCGCGCGGCTTGCGTTCAAGCAGGGCCGAGATTTCCAGCAACGCCGCCACGCGCTCGACGCGCTGCGGAATCTCGTTCTTCAAGACTTTGCGCACGCGCAATGGATAGGCTATGTTTTCCGCGACAGTCATGTGCGGATAGAGCGCGTAACTCTGAAAGACCATCGCCACATCACGCTCCCGCGTCGGAATATCATTGACACGCTCTGGCCCAATAAAGATGTCTCCATCCGTCGCATCTTCCAGCCCCGCAAGCATCCGCAAGGTCGTAGTCTTACCGCAACCCGACGGGCCAAGCAGAACAACAAACTCGCCGTCAACCGTCTCAAGATTCAACCCGTCAACCACAATAGACGCGCCGAACTTTTTAGTCACCTTTTCAAACTTTACGTTCATCTTTAAGCTATCGAATCGAAATCACGAAGAAAATTTCCCGCAAAGGCGCAAAGGCGCAAAGAAGACGCGAAGGTGTTGAGTAGTTATCTATCTTGAATGCTTTCTTGGCGTCTTCTCTTTGCGTCTTTGCGCCTTTGCGGGAAAATGTTTTTCATCCTTTCACTGCTCCTAAAGAAAGCCCGCGCACGAGGTATCGCTGAACGGCCATTGCAAAAATGAGAATCGGCATCATCGCTACGACTCCCGCCGCGCTCATCACGCCCCACTTGATTTCGTACTGCGTGACGCGGCCAGCGATGCCGACCGGAAGTGTCATCGCGGCATCCGTCTGCGTCAGCACGAGCGCGAACAAAAATTCATTCCAGGAAATGATGAGACAAAAGACAGCCGTCGCCGCCAATCCCGGCGTCACGAGCGGCAAGACTACGCGCCAGAGCGCGCCCAGTCTCGAATCGCCGTCCACCATCGCAGCCTCTTCCATCTCGCGCGGCACTTCCATAAAAAATCCGCGCATCATCCACACCACAAACGGCAGATTGAATGCCGTATAGACAATCACCAGCGAGGCTTTCGTGTTCAGAAGGCGCACATCACGCATCAACAGAAAAAGCGGAATCGCCGTCACAATCGGCGGGAACATGCGCGTCGAGAGAATCCACAGCGCAAGCCTCGTGTCCAACTTTCGCGGCAGACGAAAACGCGCCAGCGCGTAAGCCGCAAAAGTTCCAAGGACGAGCGCGCACACAGTCGAAAGCGCTGCGACAATCGCGCTCGTGATGAGATACTGGCCGAACGAGCGCGCGACGAATGCATCCTTGTAATGAACCAGCGTCGGGCTAAAACTCAACCAGCGCGGCGGGACTGCGAACTGGTCAACCTCGCTCTTGAGCGAGATAGTGACGAGCCAATAGACAGGAGCTAATGCCGCCACTAATGCGAACAGCGCCAGCCCATATTTCAGCAAGCTTGAAAGTGCAAAGATGGATTTTAGCTTTGCTCTCATCAAGCGGCCTCCTGTTTTTGCAAGAGCCGTATGTAGAGCAGGCTAATGATGTTTGTCAGAATCAGCAGCACAAAGGACATCGCCGCCGCATAGCCGAAATCAGAAAAGCGAAACGCAGTGCGATAGATATAAAGGCTAATGGTCTCCGTCGCAAAACCCGGCCCGCCTTCCGTGAGAATAAAAATCTGGTCAAAGACGCGCAGCAAGTCCATCGTTCTCAAGAGCAGCGCAATCAGAATCGCCGGTTTCAAAAGTGGCAGCGTAATGTGACGAAAAGTTTGCCAACGGCTTGAGCCGTCAATCACAGCCGCTTCATATGGCTCCTGCGGAATGGCTTGCAGGCCCGCGAGCAAAACTAAAAACATGAAAGGCGTCCATTGCCAGATGTCAACCATGATGACAGACGCGAGCGCAAGCTTTGGCGAAGCCGTCCACGTTAACTGAGAAGTATTGACGCCCGCTCCTTTCAGCGTCCCGTTGACCGCTCCGAAATTCGGATTCAGCATCAGACGCCACACGACGCCCACGACCACAGGCGGCAACATCATCGGCACAAGCAGCAGCGCGCGAAAAAAGTTTCTCCCGCGCAGCTTCTCGTTCAACAAAACTGCGAGGCCAAGTCCGAGCAGAAACTCAAACGTGAGCGCGACCAGCGCATACACAAGCGTGTGGCCCAGAGCATCCAGAAAAAATCTGTCCGATGCAAGCCTTGTAAAGTTTCCCAGAGACCAAGCGGTGCGCTGGCCCATGCCTGTTTGAAAACTGACGCGGATGGAATAAATCAGTGGATAAATCGAAAGCGCGGCGAGCACAGCGACGGTCGGCGCGACGAGCAGGTACGGCAGAGCGCGATCATTTCCTGACGAAAAAATCTGACGGCGCAATTTCGACATCATTTTCCGCGCTCGATGATTTTCGCAATCTCCGCGTTCGCCTGATTCATGGCTTCTTCGGCAGACAATTCGCCGCTATTGGCTTTGGAAAGAAAGATGCCGAAAGAGTTTTCAATCTCGTTCCAGAGCGGCGTGCGCGGGCGCGGGCGAGAGTTTTCAAGCGAGCGAAGCTGTGCCGGATAGGCCGGAAATTTAGCAATCATCTCCGCGTCTTTGAAGATGGATTGTCGCGTCGGCGGATTGCCACGAAGAGCGGATTGCTTCATCTGCTCGCGGCTTGTGGCCCAGACGAGAAAGTCAAAAGCGGCTTCTGCATTCTTCGCGTCACGCGGAATGGCTATCAGCCAGTTGCCAATCTCCGCGCGGCCCGGATTCTGTTTGCCGGGCATGACTGTGAATTCCATCTGGCCTATGACTTTTGATTTCGAGGCATCGTTGAAAGAGCTAATCCACGCGGGCCAGTTGATAGACATCGCGGCTGTCCCCTGCAAGAGATGCGCGGAGACTTCATCTGCATTGAAGCTGGCATAACCGGGCGGCGAAAATTTCCCAAGCTCAAGCATAAACTTTAAAGCATTGACGCCTTCCGCACTGTTGACCGTAGGCTTGCCACTCGCGTCAAACATCTCCCCTCCAAAGGCCCAGAAGATTGGCATGAAATCCGCGACCGCAGCATTGCCCTGCGCCGCGCGCATCACATAGCCGTACATCTTGCCGCCGCCCGGCGCGCCAGCAGTCTCGCGCTCCTGAATCATCTTTGCTGCCGTCAGCACTTCATCCCACGTCGCAGGCTCTTTCAAAGAATGTTTCTGGAAAACGTCTTTGCGATAAAAGAAGAGTTGCGAGTTGCCTACGTAGGGCAGAGCATAAAGCGCGCCCGTTTGATACGGATGCTTGCAGAGCGCGAGCGAGTTTGGAACAAAATCATTGTCCGGGCCAGCTTGCCCGCGCTTCTCATAAAACGGCTTGAGGTCTGTCAGGACTTGCTGCTCCGCAAAGCGCGGAAACCATGGGTCGTCGAGCATGATTAAATCATACGCGCCTGTACGCGCATTCAAATCTACCAACTCTTTTTCAAACAGATTCGCGTAAGGAAATTCAGCGATGTTGATATGCACGCCTGTCTGCGCTTCGTAATCGCGCGCGGCCTGTTTGAGCGCGTCGCCCTCAACGCCGGAATTGACAGCGAGAGTCAACTGCTTTGCGCCGCCTTGCTGCTGCTGGCCGCAACCCGTGTGCAATGTCAGAAGAATGAGAGACAGGATGGCTGTCAACAGGTAATTTAATCTCATGTGCATGTGGGAACTCTTGAGCAGGCTTGGTCGAACGCGGGCTATAGTAAACCGGAATGCATTCATTTAGCCACAGAGACACAGAGGCACAGAGGAAAGAAGAAAGGGGAAATGGTGAAGAGGGAAAAATGAAGATGAGCAATTCTGAATCATGCCCTTTCCCTTTTCCCCTCTTCCCCTTTAACCCTTTCTCTGTGCCTCTGTGTCTCTGTGGCTAATCTTTCAATATGTGAGGTGTAAAAAATCGGTAAAAATATTTCTGAAGCTATAGCCAAACCGGGGCGAGTTGAAATATGTTGACGAGAGATTCATTCACAGACACCCGCGCGCGTTTTCCAACAGAAAGGTTGGCCCGGCACATGAACAGATTTTCGCATCGTTTGAGGCATACGGCTCTCTTGTTGATAGTCCTCTTGAACTCTGTCTGCTCCGGCCAGTCGCCGAAATTGGCCCAGAGCGATGCAAGCTGGAAAATCATCGTCGCGCCAAAGTCTGAACCGGGCGAGCGGCTCACGGTCTCAGGCACTGTGACGACGGCGGACGGCAAGACTCCGCTCGAAGGCGTTTCGGTTTACGTCTATCACACGGACATCAAGGGCTATTATTCGGGCGAGACGACGAACAACTCGAACCCGCGCCTCAACGGCACGATGCGCACAGACGCGCGCGGGCGCTACGAGTTTGAGACCATCAAGCCCGGCCCGTATCCTTCGGCGCGTGTCCCTGCGCACATACATTACGTCGTCAACGCGCCCGGCTATAGTCAGAAAATCTTCGAGATAGTTTTTGAGGGCGACACTTTTATCAGCGAAGAGATGCGCCGCGACGCCGAGAGCCAAGACAGCATCTTTTCCATCCGCCCGCTGGAAAAAGATAATTCGGGCATGCTCCGTTGCGTGCAGAATATCAAGCTGCGCAAGTAGTCAGACAAAGAAAGATTTCAGATTTGAAATCGTCAGATTTGAAATTTCAAATTTGAAATCTTCTTTATCCTTCTCAGGCTCATAACTCTCAAAGGAGATAACAGACATGCAAAGCAAACTTTCGTCCCTGCTCAAAGCGTTCGCCCTGTGCAGTTTGCTTGTCACACTTTCAAGCGCGTCCATCATTCATGCGCAGCAACGACAAGACCCCAGAAAACAGCCTCTAGTCTTAAAGCTTCCGGCGATGGACAAGGTCACAACGCAGCGCGACCTGACATACAAGACCGCAGAAGGCGTTGCTCTCAAGATGGATGTTTACTATCCGCCGGATTTCAAAGATGGAAAGCTGCCCGTCGTTATCTTCGTCAACGGCGTCGGCATTATGGATTTGAAAGACTGGCAGGTCTATGTTGACTGGGGCAAGCTGACTGCTGCCTCAGGCATGATTGCCATCACGCATCAAAGCCGCAACACGGACGCGGCGGCAGACGTGGCAGACCTCATCAACTATGTGCGCAGCAATGCTGCAAATCTGAAAGTTGACGAGAACCGTATGGGCATCTGGGCCTGCTCTGCGAATGTGCCGGTCGCGTTGCCGATGACGATGAACGAGAGCCGCAAGTACATACGCACGGCTGTCATGTACTACGGCGTGATGAACACGCAGCAGATACGCTTTGATGTGCCGATGCTCGTCGCACGCGCGGGTCAGGATGTTCCTTTTATCAACAACACGATTGACGCTTTTGTCGCACGCGCTGTCGCACAGGATTTCCCGCTCACCTTCATCAGCTACGCAGACGGACAGCATGCCTTTGATATACTCGACAACACAGACCAGACCAAAGAGATTGTCAAACAGACTATTGACTTCCTCAAGTTTCACCTCACGAGAGATGAAGCCGCGACAGCAGCGAGAGTGCGCGCGCCTTCGCCCGGCAGGTTCGTCGCGATGATTACCAACGACGGCATCACAAAGGCCGTGCAGATTTTTGAGGAAGGAAAAAAGACAGACCCGCAAGCCGTCATCTACCGCGAGAATGTGCTCAACGCCATTGGCTATCAGATGCTACAGGACAGCCGCATACGCGAAGCCATAGAGATTTTCAAACTGAATGTCGCGGCCTATCCAAACTCCGCGAATGTCTATGACAGCCTCGGCGATGCCTACGAAGCCAACGGCAACAAAGAGTCTGGCGATTCAAAACGCGGAGAAGACCTTAGAACTGCTCGCCAAAGACACGACCCTTGACGAAGCAGCCAAAGCTCCCATCAGAACAAGCGCAACAGACAAGCTCAAGAGACTCAAAGAGCAGAAATAGAAAAGCAGGGAGTAGGAAGTAGGGTGTAGGGTGTAGTGAAAACATAAATGCTTTTATCTACACCCTACACCCGACACCCTACTCCCTGCCTTCTCTGCTTGTGCTTCTCTGTGCGGCTTGGTAATTTCCTCATAAAATAATTTCGGGAGCAGGATTATCGAAACAGCTGTGCAAACAAAAATAGACGCGGCGCGTGACGCGCTCAATGCGCATGTGCGCGAGATTATCGGTTGGCATTTCGACCCGCAGACGGGTTGCCCGTTCTGGCTCGACTATGCCGCAAAGCTCGATTGGGATCCACGCAGGGAAGTGCAAACTTATGCAGACCTCGCGCGCTTTGGTTTCTTTGAGGACGAGTGGCTGCGCGGCGGCCCAGTGCAGCGTTGGATTCCAAAGGGCTATGCAGGGCGGCCCGTCTATACCTTTGAGACCGGCGGCTCGACTGGCGTTCCCAAATCGCGCATCAGCATCGAAGATTTCCGGCTCGACTATGAAGCCTTTAGCGCAACCCTGCCCGACGAGTTTTTTCCCAAAGGCGCGGACTGGCTCTCGCTTGGCCCAACCGGCCCGCGTCGCCTGCGCCTCGCGGTCGAGCATCTGGCCCAATATCGCGGCGGCATCTGCTTTATGGTTGACCTAGACCCGCGCTGGGTCATCAAGCTTTTGAAGATGAACCAGCCGCGCATGGCCGAAGCTTACAAACAGCATGTCATCGAGCAGGGCCTCACGCTTCTACGCGCGCACGAAAACATCAAATGTCTTTTCACCACGCCGAAGCTTCTTGAAGCTCTCTGCGAAAAAGTTTCTTTGAAGAAGATGGGCATCACAGGTGTCTTCTGCGGCGGCACGGAGATGACACAGCAGTTTCATCGCTTCGCCGTCGAAGAATTATTGGAAGGCGCATACTTTGCTCCGACCTACGGCAACACCTTAATGGGCCTCGCCGTCCACAAGCCGCGCGCGTTGGAAGACAACTATGCAGTCATCTATTATCCGCCCAGCCCGCGCGCGATGATAGAGGTCGTTGACCCGGACAACCCGGATAAAATTGTCGAATACGGCGCGACCGGTCGCGTGAGATTGACTACATTGACGCGCGAGTTCTTCATGCCGCGCTTTCTCGAACGCGACGAAGCAGAGCGCGAGCCGCCCTGCGACCCGTACCCCTGGGACGGCGTGCGCAACGTCCGCCCTTTCTCCAGATTGCAGACCAATGTCGTCGAAGGAGTGTATTAGGAAATTTGCGATTTTTGATTTTTGATTTGCGATTTGACCTTCTCCAATCAAAAATCAAAAATCGCAAATCAAAAATCGAATCATGCTTCATATTCCGTTATTGCGAAAAGGCGAGCCATACAAAAGTCTGGATGTCGCGCGCGTCTTGCATCACAGGACGCGGGAGCCGTTTGTTGAAATCAGTCAGGCGAATAATGGTTTGATACGGCGTGACCTTCTGGACCAGAAGGCGGGGCGTGATGCGCTGTTGCGTTTTTCGACTGACGAGTTGTTGGAGATTTGCGCGCGGGCGGCGGAGCATTTTGCGAGTGATGCGCTGCCGCTCGGAGATAGCGTGCAGACGCCGGAGGATTACATACGTCAGATTTCTGCGACGACAGGTTTGCCGCATGCTCTGGCGCGGCGGAATATGCGGAAGATAGAGGGCGTGCTGGCAAAGATGCGTAATGTCTTGGACGGCCTGACGCGCAATCTGGACACGCGGATACTCGATTTAGGTTTCGGAGAAGCCGATGGTCACGCCTTGAGTTTTTTCCCGCGCACAGAATCGCTCGGAGTCGTGTTGCCAAACAATTCGCCGGGCGTGCACGCGCTCTGGATTCCCGCAGTCGCTTTGAAAATCCCGCTCGTCTTAAAACCCGGCAGCACGGAGCCCTGGACGCCTTACAGAATCATAGAGTCGCTCGTGCGCGCCGGATGCCCGCGCGAAGTTTTCAGTTTTTACCCGACAGACCACTCAGGCGCGGGCGAGATTTTGCGACATTGCGGGCGCGGGATGATTTTCGGTGACGCTTCTTCGACAGGCCAGTGGAGAGACGAGGGCCGCGTAGAGATACACGGGCCGGGCTATAGCAAAGTCATTATCGGTGATGATTGCATCGGCGAGTGGGAGAAATATCTGGATGTCTTGGTGGCTTCGATTGTCGAGAACGGCGGGCGTTCGTGCGTCAATGCTTCCGGCATCTGGGTGACGAAGCATGCAGATGAAATCGCTGAAGCTCTCGCCGCAAGACTGGCCCAAATTGTGCCGCGCGAAGCCGATGATGAAGCGGCGCAGATAGCTCCCTTCACAGATGCGCAGGTCGCAAGCCGCGTCAATCAAATGATTGAGCAGGGATTGAATGAGCCGGGCGCGCGTGATGTCACGGCGAGCTATCGCAACGGCGAGCGACTAATGGAGTGGCACGATTGCTCTTATCTTTTGCCGACCATTGTGCGCTGCGAAAGCACGGAGCACAGCTTGGCGAATCGTGAGTTTCTCTTTCCCTTTGCGAGCGTCGTAGAGATGGAGCAGGATTTGATTGCCGATGCCATTGGCCCAAGCCTCGTCGTGACGGCCATCACACGCGATGCGGATTTTATCCGCAGGCTCGTTTCATCTGCGAATGTTGACCGCCTGAATTTGGGAGCCGTGCCGACGAACCAGATAAGCTGGGATCAGCCGCACGAGGGAAACCTGTTCGAGCACCTGTACGGGCGCAGGTCTTTTCAAATGGCCGCAGCAGTTTCCGTATGAAGATTCTCTACATCACAGCCGGAGCCGCGAACATGTATTGCGGTAGTTGCTTTCGTGATAACGCGCTGGCGGCAGAGCTTATCGCGCGCGGTCATGATGTGATGCTGCTGCCCGTCTATACGCCGACTCTCACGGATGAAGCGAATGTGAGCAGCGAGAAAGTTTTTTTCGGCGGCATCAGTGTCTATCTGCAACAGCACTTAAAATTTTTCCGCAAGACGCCGCGTTTTCTTGACAGGCTGTGGGATTCGCCTGTGATGCTGCGCCTTGCTTCGCGCCGCTCGATTCCGACTGACCCGAAATTTTTGGGAGAGATGACTGTCTCGATGCTCAAAGGCGAAAACGGGTTTCAGCGAAAAGAATTGGAGAAGATGATTGACTGGCTGAAATCAGAACCCGCGCCGGATATTATCAATCTTCCATACACGCTGCTCATCAGTCTCGCAGGGCCGCTCAAAGCGGCTCTCAAACGCCCAATCTGCTGCACGCTTCAGGGCGAAGACCTTTTTCTGGAAAACCTGCCTGAGCCTTATCGCAGCGAATCTCTTTCTCTGATTAGCAGCCATGTCAAACACGTGGATGCCTTCATCGCCGTCAGTGATTATTACGCGCGCTTCATGCCGGGTTATCTACAGATACCGGAAGCGAAGATGCGCGTTGTCCCGCTCGGCATTAACACTAACGGATATGAAGCACGTGCTGTGGAGCGACACGAGCCTTTCACCATCGGCTACTTCGCGCGCGTCGCGCCCGAAAAAGGTTTGCATCTGCTGACAGAAGCTTACAAGCGATTGCGCGAGCGTGAAGATTTTAAGAATGCGCGGCTTGAAGTCGCAGGCTATCTCGGCGCGGAGAACAAAGATTATTTGAGCGGCATTGAGCGCGAGATGAAAGACGCGGGACTCGCGGAAGAGTTTCACTATCGCGGCATTTTGGACAGAGATGAGAAGATAAAATTCCTGCGCGGCCTCGATGTCCTCTCAGTGCCAGCGACGTATGACGAGCCGAAGGGCATCTTTCTCTTTGAAGCGATGGCGTGCGCGGTTCCCGTCGTCCAGCCGCGTCGCGGCGCGTTCACAGAGATTGTTGAAAGAACCGGCGGCGGGCTTCTGGTTGAGCCGGATAATGCAGAGAGCCTCGCCGATGGGATTTTTCACATTTACAAAAACCCTTCACTCGCAACTAAACTCGGCCAGCAAGGCTTTGGCAAAGTTCGCGAGCACTACACAGTCGCACACATGGCTGGCCGCGCGCTCGAAGTTTACGAGAGCCTGTTAGAGAACAAGGATGAAAGCGAAGGGCGGAAGGATGAAAGGCATGCTGTCCATGCTTGAAGCCTTCATCTTGAGCATTTCTTTCATCCGACATCAATCCATCTTTATCCTTACTTTTCATGGAGTTTTAGAGTTTGCTTGAAGTCGTCAATCTCTCGAAAGAATATCCGACGCCGCAGGGGCCGCTGAGGATTCTGGCGGATGTGTCGCTGACATTGGCGCGCGGCGATGCGGTCTCAATCATGGGGCCATCTGGCAGCGGCAAGAGCACGCTGCTCTACATCGCGGGCGCGCTTGAGCCGCCGACGGGCGGAGAAGTCAGGCTTGATGGACAGAATCCTTTTGAGCTCAGAGAGACGAAGCTTGCGGCATTCAGAAATCAAAAGATAGGTTTTATCTTTCAAGACCATTGTCTGCTGCCGCAATGCTCTGTGCTGGAAAATGTCTTGACGCCGACGCTGGTTGCAGAGATTGATAAGACGGAAGCGACGGCGCGGGCGCGCAAGCTTTTGGACAAGGTTGGACTCAGCGAGCGGCTTGAGCATCGCCCTGCGGAATTGTCCGGCGGCGAGAAGCAGCGCGTCGCGCTTGCACGCGCATTGATGATGAAGCCGCTCCTCTTGCTGGCGGACGAGCCGACAGGCAATCTGGACCACAAAGCAGCAGAGACCGTTGCGTCGCTTCTGCTCGAACTGCATAAGCAGCAAGAGACAATCCTCATCGTCGTCACACACAGCTCAGAGCTTGCCGCGCGCTTTCCAACGCAATACGAGTTGCATGAACAGCACTTGGTAAAAAAATAATTGTTCCTACTCAAACGCAATCTAAAGTATTTCTGGCGCACTAATCTGGCTGTGGTGTCGGGCGTAGCGATTGCCGTCGCGGTGCTGGCGGGCGCGCTGCTGGTCGGAGATTCCGTGCGCGCGAGTTTGCGCAGTCTCTTTCTGCAAAGGCTCGGAGAGACGAGCCATGTCATTTCCGCAGCAGGATTTTTCCGCGAGCAGCTTGCGGATGAAATGCATGCTGATGTGCGTTTCGCTTCGGATGGATTCGCAAGCATTTGTCCGCTCACAGTTCTTGAGGGCAGCATCACGCATGGAGCGAGCGGGCGGCGCGCGGCGGATGTGCGCGTCTATGGAGTGGACGAGCGATTCTGGAAATTTCACGGGCGCGCGGGAGTTGTACAAGCTCCGCATGAGAGAGAGGCTTTAGTCAGTCCGAGTCTGGCCCAGGAGTTAGCGGCTACTGGAACGGATGCATTGCTCTTGCGCGTCTCTATGCCGTCTGCGATTCCCGTCGAATCTTTGCATGGTCGCAAAGAGGACGCGGGGCGCACTTTGCGTCTGAACCTGCGCGAAGTTTTGTCTGCCGATGCGATGGGCGAATTTTCCGTGAGCCCGGAGCAGACAGCCACGCGCGCGGTCTTTGTGCCGCTTCAGCTTTTGCAAAAAGAGTTGGCCCAGGAGGGCAAGGTCAACACTCTGCTGGTCTCTGAAAAAGGTCAGGCACGCGCGGAGTCGCTTGAGAAAATTTTAAGAGACAGAATCACTCTCGCGGATATGGAAATCCGCGTGCGCGCTTTGAATGAGCAGAAGAGTCTCGCGCTTGAAACCGAGAGCGCGATTATAAATGACGCTCTCGCGGAGACTACGAGAGGGACGGCCAGTGAGATGAAGATGAGCACAATGCCTGTGCTCTCTTACTTAGCGAACAGCATTAAAGCTGGCGAGCAAGAAATTCCGTATTCGCTTGTGACGGCGATTGACGAAGAGGCGTTCGCGCGCTTGAGCAGCACAGGCGCGAAGGGTGATTCGGGAATAGCAAACACGACTGATGCATTCGCGCTGCCTCCGCTTATTCTTAACGAGTGGGCTGCGCGCGAGCTTGGCGCGGGAGTGGGCGCAGAGGTTTCTCTCGAATATTATTTGTGGCAGCCGGACGGAAGCCTTCTCACAAAGAGCGCGCAGTTCAGGCTTGCGAGCATCGTTCCTATCGCGGGCCTCGCGGCAGACCGCGCGTTAGTTCCAGAATATCCGGGCATCACTCAATCGGAAAATATCTCTGATTGGGATCCGCCATTTCCTGTTGACCTCGCGCGCGTGGAAAAGAGAGACGAAGATTACTGGCACGAATATCGCACGACTCCAAAAGCTTTTATCACTTTATCGAAGGGGCAGGAATTGTGGGGCGCGCGCTTTGGCAAGCTCACTTCCCTGCGCATCATGCCTGCGGATGCGCAGCAGCTTTCGTCTGCTCTTGAGACATATAAAAATAATTTGAGAGCAAAGCTCAATCCAGGCGCGATGGGTTTCGTAGTTTTCCCTGCGCGTGCTCAGGGGCTTGAAGCTTCGCGCGGGGCGACGGATTTCGGGGAATACTTTTTATATTTTAGTTTCTTTCTGGTCGTCTCGGCACTGATGCTGGCTGCGCTTTTTTTCAAGCTCGGCGTCGAGCAGCGTTTGCGCGAGATAGGAACTTTGCAGGCCATAGGATTTCCAGCCGCGCGGATTCGCACGCTCTTTCTCAAGGAAGGACTACTGCTCTCGGCCTTCGGCAGTTTGCTCGGCTTAGTTCTGGCCCTCGTCTATGGCAAGCTGATGATGTACGGCCTCAGCACTTTTTGGGTCGGAGCCGTCGGCACGACGAGCTTGAGGCTGCATGTCTCGCCGCTCTCTCTAGTTATCGGCGGCGCGGGCGGAATCCTCGCCGCACTGCTCTGCATCGCGCTAACTTTGCGCGGCCTGAGAAAAGCTTCGACGCGCAGCCTGCTGCACGGAAGTCTCAAGAAAGAAAAAGGAGAAGAGAAAGGTGTCAGAAGCAAATCTCTCTTTTCCTTTTTCTCTTTTACCTATTTCCCCTTTTTCCTTTTCACGCTTTTTGGCTTGTCTCTTATCCTGCTTGCGGCATTGAAGGTCATTGGACAGGTCGCCGGATTTTTCGGAGGCGGGACGATGTTGCTGGTCGCGCTGCTCTGTTATCAATGGGCCACGCTTCGTCGCGGCGGTCGAAGCTTGATTGCCGGAAGCGGATTCTGGCCTGTCTTTCGCATGGGATTGCGCAATGCCTCTTCGCGCCCTGCGAGAAGCATACTCTGCATCACGCTTATCGCATCGGCAGCTTTTATCATCGTCGCGGTGGACGCTTTCAGGAAAGACGACAGGAATCTTGCGCGCGATAAAAAATCGGGGAGCGGCGGCTATACGTTGTTGGGGGAAACAGACCTGCCGGTGGTCTATGACCCGAACACTAAGGCGGGCCGCGAGGCTTTGAATCTACAGGACGCAGAATTAAATGGAGTCGCTTTCACGCGCTTTCGCCTGCGGCCCGGAGACGACGCGAGTTGTCTTAATCTTTATCAACCACGCAACCCGCGCGTGCTCGGCGCGACAGAGGATTTTATTGGAAACAATCGTTTCGCCTTTCAGGATTCTCTGGCCCGGAGTGATGAAGAGAAAGCTAATCCATGGTTGCTCTTGAATCGCGAAATGGAAGCAGGAGTCGTGCCTGTCATAGCGGATGCAAACTCCATGACTTACGTGCTTCATCTCAAGCTCGGAGAGGATTTTGTGCTGCAAGTAAATGGTGGGCCAATTCGCCTGCGTCTGGTCGCGGCTCTGTCGGACAGCTTGTTTCAGAGCGAGCTATTGATGTCCGAGAAAAATTTCCTGCGTCTCTTTCCAGAGATAGAGGGCTACAGCTTTTTTCTCATGGACGCTCCGCAGCAAGCGGCAGATGTGAGCGGAGTTTTGGAAGAGAGACTTTCGGAGTTTGGCTTTGATGCTCTGCCGACCGTCGAGCGGCTGGCGGAATATCATCGCGTCGAAAATACTTATCTTTCAACTTTTCAAATGCTCGGCGGTTTGGGGCTTGCGCTCGGCACGCTGGGATTGGCGGCTGTCTTGTTGCGAAATGTTTTGGAGCGACGGCGCGAGTTGGCCTTGCTGCGCGCAGTGGGTTACAACCGCCAGCACTTTGCGTTGATGGTGATTGGGGAAAATGCTTTTCTGTTGTTCAGCGGATTGGTGACGGGAACTGTTTGCGCGCTGCTGGCGATTGCGCCTGTCTTTTTCGCGCGCGGCGGCAAGTTGCCTTTCGTCTCGCTCGGCTTGTTGCTGCTGGCGGTGATTGTCTCCGGCCTTATCGCTTCTGTGACAGCAACGGCGGCTGTCCTGCGCTCACCTCTGATTCCGGCACTTAGGGCAGAGTAAAGACAAAGAATTTCCCGCAAAGACGCAAAGGCGCAAAGAAGGCGCGAAGAAAACATTCAAGGTAAGTAATAGCTTAACGTCTTTGCGTGCTTTCTTCGCGTCTTTGCGCCTTTGCGGGAAATTTGCTTTTCAAGATTGCGGCTTGAAATATAAAACCAGTCCCGCGCCGACTGATGCTAAAACGATGCCGACGTAGAGCAGCGGATTCGGCGCGGTCTTCGGCGGATGCATCCACATGGAGAAGAGCACGTTGACGACTGGCGCGCCCGCAAAGACGAGCGGCATGACATACGTCGGCAGGCCGCCCGTCCTGAAAGCATAGATGATACAGATTGCGCCGAGCGCGCCGAGCATGCCGCCGATAGTCGCAGAGGTAGAGCCTTTGATATTAAAGCCATTGAGTTCGCCCTGCGACCAGAGAGCCACGAGCGGAAACAAAACTCCTATCAAAAAATAAGCGACGCCGACACAGAGCAGCGCACGCAAAGGGCTGCCAAGCTGCACCTGCCCGCGATGCAAAGTTGGCCCATACAATCCCCACGAAATCGCCGCGCCCAGCGCAAAGATAATCCAAATCATTTGGGAAGACTCCTGCTTTTCAGAATGTAATTCTCAGTCCGAGTTGAATCTGTCTGGAACTAGTGACAGTCGAGCGAATCTGGCCGAAGGTCGAGAGCGTCGGCTCTGCGTTGGCTGCGCCGGAAAAGGCTATTAAGCTCGGCGGAGCAAAGTTCGCGCGATTGAAAAGATTGAAGGCTTCGAGCCTGAGTTGTATGACTGTGTTCTCTCCAAGCCTTGCCCACCGCGTGTTCTTGATGGCAGACAAATCGAAGGTGCGTAGGTTTGGCCCAATGAGTGCGCCGCGTCCGAGGCTGCCCAAGTAACCCGCAGGTTGAAGCGAGAACGCGCCCGGCGCAAAGTAGTTGTTCGGGTCGCCCGTCACCGCGCTCTGATGTGTGAAGCCGTTAGAGATATTCGGGCGATCTAATCCGACTCCCGGCGAGAGCGATGGCGACCAGAGCGAGCGCGAGCGATTGCGCTGCACGAAGACCGTCAGTGGTTGACCGCTACGCACCTGCGTGATGCCTGAGAGTTGCCAGCCATCTAAAATCGTTTTCGCCGCGCCCTTGAAATTTCTCGCAAACGGTATCTCCCAAGTAAAATTCAAAACCCAGTTGTGCTTGGCGTGATAGTCTGCGAGTCCCTTGTTGTATTGCAGGCCGAACGGTTCAGGAAACGCGCTCGTCGTGCCGTTGGTCGCATCCGAAAAGAAGGTCGAAGCCTGCGTCGTGTCTATGTTGCGCGAGAAGGTATAGGACGATTGAAAGGTCAAGCCCTGACTCAAGCGTTTCCTCACTTCAAAGATAAGAGCGTTGTACCATGAATTGCCGTCGCTGCTCTTTAACTCAATCGTGCTGAAAGCTGTGTTCGGGCGAGGCACGCCCGCAGGATAAAAGGGAGTTCCATCAGCTTGCCTGATAGGCACGGGCGTGTTGACATCGCCGCTTCTTAAAAGATGTATGCCGCGCGAGCCAGCATAGCCGAGCGTGATAACAGTGTCATACCACAACTCGCGTTGCAGGTTCAGATTCCAGACCTGTATGTAAGGATTGTCCAGATTCCACTGCACAGGGCGAATCGAGTTGCCGCTTCCGGTGCTCAGGTTCGGAACTGGAAAAGAAATATTTGTGACGGGCGGATTGGCGATGATGATGCGCGGCGTCGCCGGCGGATTCGTCACTGTCACAATCAGGTTCTGCTGGTTGTTCGTGTTGAAGAAAACGCCATAGCCTCCGCGCAAGGAAGTCTTGCCGTCGCCGAAGATGTCCCAGGCAAAGCCAACGCGCGGCGAAAAGTTTTTGGTCGTAGGGTTCTGGTAAAGCGTGCCTGTGGTCGGCGCGCGGTCTAGGAAATTAATGAGCGCGGAGTCACGCCCGTTGATGTCTTGCGGCATGGTTGCGACTTCATAACGCAGCCCGGCGTTGACCGTCAGGCGCGAGTTGACGCGCATAGTGTCGTGTATATAAAAACCGAAAAGCGTAAACCGCCAGTAGCGGTCAAGCGCGCCCGTCGAAGGCAGACCGATAAAGCGTTGCGGGCGATTCTCTAAAAAGTCGCGCAGAGAGGAAAAGGTAAAGATGCCCAGACTGAATGTCGGGTTGAACATATTGTCCTGATAATACTCCGCCAGCGCGCCCGCCTTAATCAGATGCCGCCCGCGACTGTGAACCAATCCATATTCAAATCCCAAAACATTCTGCGTCAGCCTCAGGTTGCCTGAAGACTGTGGGCCAAAGCGCGGGATGCCTCCGATGTCTATGTCGCCAATCAAGGTTCGTCCGGCGATGAACGGCGATAAGGTGGAAGGCACGTTCGATTCTACGTTCTGCCCAACGCGCGTGCGGCTAAAGCCGAGACGGAATGTATTAAAAGTATTTGGCGAGAGCGTCTGGCGATACTCGCCCGTGAAAAACTGGTTGCGCGAAATGAAGGTGCGCGGGAACTGCGGAAAGTCTGTCGGCAATTCCTGGTCTGCGTCGTCAAACGTGTAGCGTCCGAAGAATTGATTCCGCGCGCTGCGGTTATAGTCAATACGGCCCTGCACAAAATGCTGGTTGATTTGCTGGTTAAAGCCGAAGAAATGGTTTGCCAAGCCCTGCCCGCGATTCGCGCCGTTGGGCAGTGGAAACTGGTCAAGGTAAGGACGAACCGCTGGATGAATCGTAATCACGCCGGGGACGCCGGGCAAGATGCCCATGCGCGCATTCAAGTCCGGCACGACCGTATTGATAGTTCTTCCCAGATTCTCTTTCAAAGCTTCGTAACCGAAGAAGAAGAAAAGCTTGTCCTGCTTGATTGGCCCACCGATGCTGCCGCCGTATTGATTGCGCCTGAACTCAGGCTTTTCCGCGCCGTCGAAAAAGTTGCGCGCATCAAGATTGTCATTGCGATGGAAGAGATAGAGGCTGCCGTGAAAATCGTTTGTCCCGGACTTGCTGACAACATTTATCTGCCCGCCTGAGTTGCGCCCGTACTCCGCGCTGTACGTGTTGACCTCGACGCGAAACTCGCGGATGGTCTCAATCCCTAAAGAAGTCCCGGCTGCGCTTCCGGCGGGGCCGTTTGTAAAATCGTTCTGCGGCGTCCCGTCCAGCAGATAGACATTCGAGCGCGGGTCTTGACCGTTGATGCTCGCGCCGACGCCGTGCGCGACGACAGAGCCGCCGTCACGATGCGGGTAAGAGATAACGCCGGGTTGCAGGAAAGCAAGGTCTGTGTAGTTTCTGCCGTTCAAAGGCAGTTCTCTAATAGCGCGCTCGTTGACGAGAAAGCTGAGTTCGGAAGTTTGTGTATTGACGAGCGCGGCTTCATCCGCGACGGTCACTTGTTCCTCTAATCCGGCTATCTCTAAGACGATATTGAGCGTCGCCGTCTCGGCCACAGTGAGGCTGATTCTCTCGTAAAGGTATTTCTTAAAACCTGCTTGCTCGACGCGAATCTCAAAGACGCCGACGGGCAGGCTCGGAAAAATAAAGCGACCGTCGCTATCGCTGACAGCCGTGCGCGTGAGTCCCGTCTCAAGGCTTCTGGCAGTGACGGTCACGCCCGTCACGACAGCCCCGCTCGTGTCCCTGATGTCGCCGGTCATAGTGCCTGTCGTCTGCTGCGCCTGCGCGAAGATTGCTGAACAGAGGATGAGAGCGATGCTCAATAAAGCTCTGTGTTGAGATAACGAAAGATGGAACATGAAATTATTTCTCCCGTATGAATCCTTTAGCCTGTCGGATTTTGTGAATGAAGAATCTACAAAAACTTTTGCGCCTGTATTGATTAATGCGCCAAGCATCATGCATTCTAGCAAGCTATACTGTCGTTTAGTAAAATCTTCCGGGCGCTTTTACAAACTATTGACAGCTCGCTCGTGGACTTTTACACCTTTTTTACAACAAAGAGGCCCGACTTGTTCATAATACGATGCTGTTCAAATAAAAGATGCAAGCCCGCGCGCGTTTTTTCATCCGTCCGACTTATTCATTTTAAGGAGCAATCAAAGTGAGAAGCTTCGTCCCAAACGCTCTCGTCCTCTTACTGCTTTTATTCATCGGCCCGAACACTCTTCTGGCCCAGACGCACCGCGCCACCATTCGCGGCACGTTTACAGATTCGACGCGCGGCAACCTCGCAGGAGTTCAAGTCTCGCTCGTTAATATCGGCACGAATGAAACGCGAACGACGACGAGCGGCGCAGAGGGAGAGTTTATTATCTCGCAACTCGCGCCCGGCCTGTACAGGCTCGAAGCGGAATTGTCCGGTTACAAAAAGCTTGTGCGGCAGGTAGAGCTACAGGTCAATCAGATTTTTAGAGTTGACCTCGCGCTCGAAGTCGGCGCGCTGGCCGAAGAGACTGTGACGGTCACGGACACGCTCGCCGTGCCTGTGAAAAAAGATTCTGCTGCGCTCGGCACAGTGATTGATAACAGGCAAGTGACTGGCCTGCCGCTCGATGGAAGAAATTTTTATGAGCTAAACCTGCTTGTGCCGGGAGCAGTCCCGGCGGCGCAAGGCTCTGCCGGAAGCGTGCGCGGCGATTTCTCATTTAGCGTCAACGGCGCGCGCGAGGATTCAAATAATTTTCTGTTAGATGGCGTCTATAACGTTGACCCGAAGCTGAACACCTTCGGCGTGCGCCCAAGTGTGGATGCAGTGCGCGAGTATGAGATGTTGACGAGCACATATGATGCTTCGTTCGGGCGCAATCCGGGCGCGCAGGTCAATGTTGTTTTAAAGTCCGGCTCAAACGAATTTCACGGCTCTGTCTTTGAGTTCTTCCGCAACGGCGCATTAGATGCGCGCAACTATTTTGCTCCGGCGGGCGAAGACAGGCCGCAGTATCAGAGAAACCAGTTCGGCTTTTCGCTCGGTGGGCCAATCCGCAGAAACAAAACTTTCTTCTTCGCTGACTACGAAGGCACGCGCGCAAATGAAGGCATCACAAGGCTGGCGCGTGTGCCGAGCCTGCTTGAGCGCGCGGGCGATTTCTCGCAGACGCGCGACGCAAACGGCAATCCTGTTTTTGTTCACGACCCGTTTCTGGTTGATATGACGGGCGCGCCATTGCCTTGCAATGCGACGACGCAGATTGGCTGCTTTCCCGGCAATGTGATTCCGCAGGCGCGATTTGATGCGATAGGCCGCGCGATTGTCGCGCTCTATCCTTTGCCGAACCGCGCAGACGCTTTGCAGAATTTCGTCTCTTCGCCCACGCAAAGAGACCGCAATGACACTTTCGATGTCAGGCTCGACCACTTGCTGAATGAAAATTCAAATTGGGTTTTCCGTTACAGCTTTGGCGACCGCAATCTGTTCGAGCCTTTCAGTGGGCCAGGATTTTCGCCGCTTCCGGGCTACGGCACACAGATTCCGCGCCGCAGCCAGAACATCATGCTCGGCGAGACGCACATCTTCTCTCCCTCTTTCATCAACGAAGCGCGCGTGGCTTTCAATCGAGTCGCCATCGGCGTCTTTCAGGAAAAGTTTGGCACGAGCACCAATCGCGCGGTCGGCATGCCTGAGCTTTCCAATAACCCGCGCGATTTCGGTCTGAGCTTTATCACCATCACGGGCTATTCGCCCATCGGCGACGAAGGCAACAATCCGCAGAACAGTGTGACGAACACTTACCAGATTCTTGACACAGCGACTTACACGCGCGGGCGACACTTTTTCAAATTCGGTTTCGACTTTCGCTTTGCACAACAGAACGGTTTCCGCGATGTGCAGTCGCGCGGCTTTCTGACCTTTGTGGATTCGACGCCGCAGGGACAGATTAGCGGCAACGCTTTGGCAGACCTCCTGCTTGGCTTTCCCATACGCACGGGCGGAGCGCGCGTGGATAACGCGCAACACTTGAGAACCGAAAGCTACGACTTTTTTATCAACGATAGCTTTCGCGTGACGCCGCGACTGACAATCAATGCGGGCCTGCGCTATGAATACAACTCGCCGCCCGTTGACGCTTTTGACCGCGCGAACATTTACGACCCCGCAACACGCAGCCTCGTGCCAGTTGGCACGAACGGCATTCCGCGCAGCGGCTTTGAAGCGGACAAAAATAATTTTGCGCCGCGCATAGGCTTCGCATGGACGCCGACCGATTCAGGCAAGACTGTCCTGCGCGCAGGCTATGGCATCTATTACGACCAATCCGCGCTCGCGCCCGGCGAGGCTCTCTATTTCAACGCGCCTTACTTTGATTTCAATCTCTACTTCCCGCTGCCGGGCTTGCCGCTCACTTTGAGCAATCCGTTTCCGGCCTTCTTTCCCTTCGCGCTGCCGGATTCCGCGCTTGCCATCCAACGTGATTTCAGCACGGCCTACATGCAGCACTGGAACGTCAACGTGCAGCAGCAACTGGGCCGGAGCCGCGTGCTCGAAGTCGCTTATGTCGGCTCGAAAGGAACAAAGCTTGTCTCTGCGCGCGACATCAACCAGCCGCAGCCGAGCGCGCTGCCTTTCAATCCGCGACCCGTGCCGCAATTCGCGGATATCACTTTTATAGAATCGCGCGCCAACTCCAACTATCACAGCCTACAGGCGAAGTTCCAACAGCGTCTGAGTCATGGCCTGCAACTGCTCTCGTCCTACACGTTTTCTAAATCTATTGACGACGCCTCTAATTTTTTCACGAGCGCGGGCGATCCGAATTTTCCGCAGGACAGCTACAATGCGCGTGGTGAAAGAGGAAGGTCTAACTTCGATGTCCGTCATCGCCTGTCCGTCAGTTATTCCTATGACCTGCCTTTCGGCAAGGGCCAGAGGTTTGCTGCGAATGATGGATTTTTGACGACGCTCTTGACTGGCTGGCAGACTCACGGCATCGTGACCTTGCAGACCGGCAGACCTTTTACGGTTGCGCTGCCGACGGATTTTGATAATAGCGGGACGGGCTTCGCAAGCCTCGGCTTTGGCGCAAACGACCGCCCGAATCTCGTCGGCGACCCGCGCTTGCAGACGCGCACGCCCGAACGTTGGTTCAATACAGCAGCCTTCGCATTGCCGCCGTTTGGCAGCTTCGGCTCCGCCGGAAGAAATATTCTTGAAGGGCCGGGCTACAGAAACGTCAATGCCTCTCTGGTCAAGAACACTTCGCTGACCGAGCGTATAAATCTGCAACTGCGCGCGGAGTTCTTCAATCTCTTCAATCATCCGAACTTTAACCTGCCGGACAACTTTTTCGGCTCGCCAACCTTCGGGCGCATTCTCTCGGCGCAAAGCCCCAGACATATACAGTTCGGGGCCAAGCTGGTGTTTTGAGGGTTTGAGAAGAATGAACAAAGACAGTTTCCCGCAAAGGCGCAAAGAAAGCATTCGAGATAAATTACAACTCAACACCTTTGCGCCTTTGCGCCTTTGCGCGAACTTCTTCGTTTTTGTTGTGGAGCAACCAAAGATGCAAGTCTTTACTAAGTGGCTGAAAATCTCCGTGCTCTTGGCAACGCTGCTGTCACAGCCTTCGCTTGCCGCCGTAGACTGGCCGCAGTGGCGCGGGCCGAATCGCGACGGCAATGTGAAGGGCGTTGCGCTTCCTGCGGCGTGGCCCAAGAGTTTGAAGGAGCAATGGAAAGTCACAGTCGGCGTGGGCCACTCTTCGCCGCTCGTCGCGGACGGAAAAATTTTTCATCACACGCGGCAAGGCGATGAAGAACTCCTGCTCTGTCTTGATGCCACGACAGGCAAAGAGTTGTGGCGTTCTACAGGATTGGCAGTCGCATATCAGATGAACTCTGCGGCGACGGGTCACGGCAAAGGGCCAAAGTCAACGCCCGTGATGAGTGGCGGCAAAGTTTATACCTTGGGCATCACCGGCGTTCTCTCCTGTCATGATGCGCGCGATGGCAAGGTTGTGTGGCGCAAAGAATTTTCCAAACAGTATCCGGTCAATTCGCCGCTCTATGGCACGGCCATGTCGCCGATAGTTGATAGCGGGATGTTGATAGCTCATGTCGGCGGGCATGACAAAGGAGCTTTGACTGCTTTCGATGCCGCGACGGGCGCGGTCAAATGGTCTTACGACGCAGACGGCCCGGCCTATTCGTCTCCCATCATCACGACGCTCGCGGGGTTGCGCCAGCTTGTGACCTTCACGCAGAAAGAGCTTGTCGGCATCAACCCCGCGACGGGGAAATTGCTGTGGAAGCTTCCTGCTAAAACCGAATACGACACCAACTGTGTCACGCCTCTTGTTTACAAAGACATGCTCATTATCTCAAGAGAGGGACAGGGCATCGCTGCGCTTCGCATCACAAAGCAGGGCGCGGATTATGCCGCGCAGGAAGTCTGGCGCAACGCTGATAATGAGATGTACATGAACTCGCCAATCCTGGAAGGCAATTTGTTGTACGGCTTGTCCATCAAAAAGCGCGGGCAGTTTTTCTGCGTTGATGCGGACACAGGAAAGACAGTCTGGCAGAGTCCCGGAAGGATGGGCGAAAACGCTGCGATGCTCAACGCCGGAAAAGTTTTACTGTTCCTGAACAATGATGCAAACCTGTTTGTGATAAAACCCGGCGCGGCGCAGTATGAAATTCTAGCGCAATATACTGTGGCGACCAGCCCGACATGGGCGCACCCGGTCTTCATGGGCAATCGAATTTTAGTGAAAGACGAAACGACGCTCGCGTCATTGTCGTTTTAGTCAAACGCTTTCATAAAAGGAGAATCAAAGATGAGAAAGCTGGTCTTATGCTTGATAGCTATTTCATGTGTCTCGGCTGGCGTGTTGTATTCCACTCTCGCGCAGAACAAAGAGGAAGAGGGCGTGCGGCAGGCTCTGAACTATTACATACAGGGCCATGTGACAGGCGATGGCGAGAATTTCAAAAAAGCTTTTCACACGGAAGCCAAGCTGTTCTGGATTCGTGAAGGACAACTCACACAACGCACGAGCGCGGAATTTGCTGCGGGCGCGACAGGCAAGCCCGCTCCAGACGAAGCACAGCGCAAGCGTTGGATTGAAAGCATAGACATCACTGGCAACGCAGCCGTCGCCAAAGTCATTTTAGATTATCCGAACACGCGCTATACGGATTACATGTCGCTGCTCAAGATTGGCGACGAATGGAAGATAGTCAATAAGACTTTTGTGTCTGAACCGAAAGCACGCCCGCAGGCCGGAGGAGGAACAAAATGAGACGCGCAATTACCGTCAGCATCCTTTTCATCTTCGCTTTAAGCCTCGCCGCTTCCGCCGCCGCGAAGATTAATTTCACAGGCACCTGGGTCATGGACAGAAGCCGCAGCATAGGTCTTCCGGCAGACGTGCAGCAGACCATGACGGTCGTTCATTCGGCAGACGATAAGATTGAGCTTGAAACAAAAATCATCTCGCCGCAGGGCGAGCGCGTGGTCAAAGATAGCTACATGCTCGACGGCAAGGAAGCCGAGTTTACTCCGCCGGCTCCGCCCAACGCGCCGCCGGCCAAAGGCAAACGCAAAGGCGGATGGCTGCCGCGCGGCAACGGCATCGTGATTAACGAAGAGACTGTCGCGGAGACTCCGAATGGCCCGGTCAAAAATCAACTGACGCGCAAGTGGACGCTCTCGCCGGACGGCACGACCCTCACGATAGATATGTACATAGACGGGCCGAACGGCTCGTTTGAGACAAAGCGTGTGTTTGTGAAGAAGTAAGATCGGAAAGAATTAGCCACAGAGACACAGAGGCACAGAGAACAAGAAACAGTAGGAATGGATTACTGCTTTATTATCTCTGTGCCTCTGTGTCTCTGTGGCTAATTTGTTTTAGGCAGTGGCGGCCATGCTCGTGTGCTTGTCAATCATGCGCGCGAGAGCTTCCTTGCTGGTCGCGCCGACGATGCGCTCCTCTTCCTTGCCGCCTTTGAAGAGAATCAGGGTCGGGATGCCTTTGATGCCGTATCTCTGAGAGATAGAGGGATTCTCGTCCACATCCACTTTGACGACGCGCGCTGTTCCGGCGTACTTCTCGGCGATGGCTTCAACCGTCGGCGCAATCATGCGGCACGGCCCACACCAGGCGGCCCAGAAATCCACCAGCACAGGCTGGTCTGACTGCAACACATCCTGCTCAAAACTGTTGTCATTCGCGTTCTTAACAATTTCACTCATAATTCTTTTTCTCCTGATGACGATTCTTAAAATCTCCGGGCGCTCGTCCCATTTGTAAGAGGCAGTATGCGCTTGGTTTCGTTGAAAGTCAGTAATCATGCTTACATAACGGGCGCGTGTTTCGTATATACTTGGCCCAAAGGAGTTTTTAAGGAATGGCTTCAGAGCCTGAGACACGCACTACTGCTGGGAGCGGGCATCTGCCTGTCGCTGATTTGTTTCGCGACTTCACCCCGGAAGAGATGCAGGAGGTCGAGCGCATGACAGTCGTGCAGAACTTCCCGAAGGGCCGCATGCTCTATGCGCCGGGCGAGACGGGCGAAGCTCTGTTCCTCTTGCGGCGCGGCGCGGTGCAGATTTATCGCATGTCGCCCGAAGGCCGCAAGCTGGTCATCGCGCATCTCTTGCCCTACTCCTTTTTCGGCGAGATGAGTTGCATAGGGCAAGGGATGTACGACACGTTTGCGGAAGCGACCGAAGACTCTTTGGTCATCACGATGAACTGCGCCAATCTTGAGCGTCTTCTGATGTCCAAGCCGCAAATCGCCCTGCGCATCCTCGAAGCCTTCGGCAAGCGCGTGATAGACGCAGAGCAGCAACTTGAAGACATAGCTTTTAAAGGCTTAGTCGCGCGCGTAGCTTCTCTTCTGCTGCGCGAAGCATCGGACGGCGAGGTCAAAGGCTTCTCGCACAGAGACATCGCTGAGCGTCTCGGCGTCTATCGTGAAACGGCAACGAATGCTCTCAATGAATTGAAATCGGCAGGCATCATTACCATCGGCAGGAAAAGAATCTCCATCACAGACCGCGAGAGATTGAAGCAAGTGGCGGCGGAATAAAAGTGGAAGAGGAAAAGGAAACGCAATTCTATTTTAAATTGATTTCAACACAATATGAGCCCCGTGAGGGGCAATATAGCAGTAGCCCACGACGCCAGTCGTGGGAAGACAATTCGATTCCAAGACCGAGCCCCGTAGTGGCGACATAATCTATGCCGCCCCTACGGGGCTCGATTGTGATGTCTCTCTGTTGTCCCGGCACTGACGTGCCGGGCTACTGCTATGACGCTCCTACGGAGCTAGTAAGGTTATCCATCTCCTGTATCGAACTCACGTTACTTTATCCTTCCCTTTCACCTTCTTATTGCGCGAGATTGAAGGCGGCCATCTCCGTAGCATTGCGCACGAGCAGCCGTCCGTCCGCGATGGCGGGGACATTCCAAGACCTGCCGCTCAAGGCTGCAAAGCGCGAGATTTCGGAATACTGTTCGGGCGCGGCGCGCACGAGCGCGAGTTCGCCGTTGTCCGCGATGATGATGAGATGTCCGCTCGCCAACAAGACCTGCCCGTAGCCGTAGCGACCACCCTTCCATTTCCGCTCGCCCGTGTTCACGTCAAGACAAGTGAGAATGCCTTCGTCCAATCCATAGATGTAACCGTTGTGCAGGACTGAGCTATTAAACTTGTTCTTCATCGAACTGTTTTCCCAGACCTTGCGCGCCGAAAGTGTCTTGCCGTTGCCTGTCACTTCCACGAGCGCGGCTCCTTTGCCATAGCCTGCGGAGAGAAAGACCCTGTTCTTGTCAACGATGATGGGCTGCGAGACATTGATGCCAGAGCTGTTGCGCCACTCTGTCTCCCAGATAAGCGAGCCGTCTTCGGGCGCAAGGCCAAGTGCGCGACTCGCTGTGACGGCCAGAATCTGCCTGCGGCCCGCGAGTGTGACCAGCATCGGCGAAGTATAAGAGGATTCATCGCTCTGCGATTTCCAGACAGGCGCGCCCGTCTGCTTATGATAAGCGACGATGGATTTGTTGCCGCCTCCGCCAGCCATGACAACCACTTTATCGTCAACTATGAGCGGCGAGGCTGCGACGCCCCAGGGAATATTCCCCGCGCCGTTGTCGCTCAAAATATTCTTGCCCCACAAAACTTTTCCATTGCTCGCATCCAGACAACGCATCTCGCCCGTCGCGCCGACGGCGTAAATCTTGCCGTCGCTCCATGTCGGAGTCGAGCGCGGCCCGTCGCCCGTAGAGTCTTTAAATTCAGCAGTCCATCCTTGAGTCCACAACTCGCGCCCGGTCGCCACATCATAAGCCGCGACGACTTCCTGCGCCCTGCGCTGTTCGATGGTGTAAGCGCGCCCGTCCGCGACGACAAAGGAAGCGTATCCGATGCCTATCGGCTGTTTCCAGATTTGCTGCAAGCCTTTATCGGGCCACTTGGTCTGCACCTCTTTCTCTTCGTAGCGGCCATCGCGGTTCGGGCCGCGAAAATCCGTCCAGTAATTTCGCGCAGCCTTCGGGTCTCCGCTGTGAGACATATTGACGGCGTTTGCGCTCTCCTGTGTGACGCCAGCAGGATTCTGTTGCGCAGGATTGGCCGCAGCCGTCTGGTCTGTTCCAACAGGCGCGGCTGCTCCGTTCTGCGCCTGTTGTTGCTGCTCAGCACGATGCCGCTCAAGGGCTGTGTATTGGTCTTCGTGGTCGCCGCTTCCACTGCGCTTGAGCACACCGGAGATGGCATAGAGATAAACCGCTCCGAACGCGACGATGCCGAGCGAGATGAGAACCTTTTTCACCAGAGCCATCTCGCGCCTGTTCCAGAGCACAGCGAGGCCCAGAGGCGGCAGCAAGATGGACGACAACACTAAACCCATCGTCGTCCGATACCAGGGCGTTGATTCTTCCTGTGCGAACATTTCCCACTCCTTCCGCAATTCAATTCACCGCAGAGACGCGGAGACGCAGAGATAAGAAACAAATAGAACCCGTTGGATAATTATTTGTTCCACAGCTTTTCTTCCATCTTCTTTTTTCTCTCTGCGCCTCTGCGTCTCTGCGGTGAATTTAACTTCTACTTCATCGCTTTGCTGATACAGTAAAGATGTTTCTCTCCGCGTATGAAAATCTTTCCATCAGCGATGGCCGGTGATGCATAGACCGGCTCGTCGAGCGAGTTTGTGCCGAGCACTTCATGCTTTGGCCCGGCCTTGATGACGAAGGTGTCGCCATCTTCGCTCGTCAGCAGAATCTTGTTGTCAAAGGCGACTGGCGAAGCCGTGAAGGTCGCCGGAATCGGCACGCGCCCGCCCTCGTAAACCACCTCGCCCGTCTTCGCATTGAGGCATGTGATGATGCCTCTGTCCGACATCAGGTAGAGATACTCGCCGTACAGAATCGGTGAAGGCACATAGGCTGTGCCTTTCGTGTATTTCCAGACGACATCGGTATCCTTCACCTCGCCGCTCGCGCCGAGGCGCAGAGCCATCGCAATCTTGGCCGGAAAACCCGCAGAGACAATGACCATATCATTTGTCGCAACAGGATTCGGAATCGCATTGCTCTCGACGCCCTTTGTGCGCCACAACTCTTTGCCCGTCGCAGGGTCATAAGAGATGATTGCTTCGTTGCCGCTTGTCACAAGCTCAGTACGCTTGGCGGTTTTGATAAGCACTGGCGAAGACCAACTGACCTGCACCTTGCGCGGCGTCTTCCAAACTTCTTTGCCTGTCTTTTTATCAACCGCGACGATAAAAGAATTTACTCCGTCCTCTTCATCGCATTGCAGGATAACAAAATTTTCGTAAAGGATTGGAGAAGTGCCTGTACCCATGCCTGCCGTCCCCATCTTGCCCGGCATATATTTCCAGGCGAGCTTGCCGTCAAAATCGTGCGCGTAAAGTCCTTCGCTTCCGAAATAGGTATAGACCATCTTGCCATCGGTCGCCGGAGTCGGCGCGGCATAACTGCTCTTGCGATGACGGTCATCGTATGGAGTCCCTTCCCATGCGGTCTGCTCCCACAAGATTTTCCCGGTGTCACGATCAATGCTCATGACTTTGAACGCGTGCTTGCGGTCTGCGCCGACGCTGTCAGGATGTTTCCAATCCTGTCCTTCAACTTTGTGCGTGACTGCTTTCGCGCCAGGCACGACTTCTCCCTCTATCGCGGTTGTGAGGAAGACGCGCTTGGCCCAGACGATTGGTTGCGAATGGCCTTTGCCGGGAATAGCAGTTTTCCATTTGACGTTTTTGGACGCGCTCCATTCGGTCGGCAAATCTTTTTCCGGCGAGATGCCTGTGCTCTCAGGCCCGCGCCATTGCGGCCAGTTGGACTCTTTGTCTTTGATAGCGGATGATGTAGATAAAACTGTTATAGACATCAGGCTGATAATTGCCAGCAGCGCAATGCCTGTCAAAGCTCGTTTCATATTGTAGATGTCTCCTCTAGCGGGGTCTCTGTCGGAAAGTCTTGAACAACTTCGCATGACTGCAAAAAGCTTTAGCAGTAAAATTATCTATGAGCGGGCGGGAAACTCTCGTCGGCTGCACGCATAGAATAGCATTGGATTGTACAACTCTCAGCCCGCAAGAGATGTAAAATGTGGCGAATTTTTACCGTTTTTTTACAACACTTTCTTTTCCTAAAGAGAGATAATAATGCAAAATGTAAAATGCAAAATTAGGAACTGTCTTTCATTTTACATTTTTCATTTTGCATTATTCAGTGCGATAGGTAAAAGCTTATGATAAATGCTCTTCTTTCAAAGCGGCTGTTTCCGCTCGTCGCCGTGTTGCTGTCCGTTTCCGTTTTAGCGCAGGCGGCTGACTGGGCCGAATGGCGCGGCCCGGCGCGCGACGGCGTCTCTATGGAAAAGAATCTGCCAGCCAAGTGGTCGCCGGCAGGAGAGAATTTAAGTTGGAAAGCTCCGTATGGCGGACGCTCCGCGCCGATTGTGTTGGGCAATCATGTCTATCTGCAAAACGGCGCAGAGAAGGGCGATAAGTTGCAGGAGCGTGTGCTGTGTTTCGATGCCAACACGGGAAAACTTTTGTGGGAGCATCGCTTTAATGTTTATCTTTCGGATGTGCCGCCGCACAGAGTCGGTTGGGCTTCGCCCGTCGGCGACCCCGCGACGGGCAATGTCTATGTGCAGGGCGTGGGCGGCAATCTGATTGCGCTTTCAAAAGATGGAAAAGTTTTGTGGGAGCGTTCGCTCGGCGAAGACTTTGGACTTTTGACGACGCACGGCGGTCGCACTGTCTCGCCTCTGATTGACGACGATTTAGTGATTGCCAGTGGCCCGACTTTTAGTTGGGGCGCGCACTTCAACGGCTCGCATCGCTTCATGGCTTTTGACAAAAAGACTGGCGAGACCATCTGGGTCAGCACGCCCGGCAGACGCCCTTACGATACGACCTATGCCGCGCCCATCATCGCCAACATCAACGGCACGCGCCTCTTGATACAAGGGACGAGCGACGGATTTGTCCACGCCATCAAGCCGCAGACGGGCGAGCCTGTCTGGAAAGTTGAAATCAGCAAACGCGGCATCAACACTGGCGTGGTTGTCAAAGACACGACAGCCATCCTGACGCACAGCGAAGAGAATCTGGATTCAAGCGAGATGGGCATGGTCGCAGCCGTTGACGCGAGCTTGAAAGGCGAGATTAAAAAAGAGCAGATGAAGTGGAGCATCAAAGGATGGCAGGGCGGCTTTTCTTCTCCCGTGATTGACGGAGACCGTTTCTATCAGATAGACAACGGCGCAAACATCGCGGCCTTTGACATCGCAACGGGCAAGCAACTCTGGCTCAAGAATCTCGGCACGATTCAAAGAGCTTCGCCAGTCCTCGCAGATGGCAAGCTCTATGTCGGGACTGAGAATGGAAAGTTTTTTATCTTGAAACCTTCTGCGACGGGCTGCGAGATTCTGGATGAAGACCAGCTTGGAACAGAAGCGCAGCCGGAAGCCATCATCGGCTCTGTCGCCATCTCGGACGGGCGCATCTTTCTGGTGACGGATGCTGCGCTGTATTGCATCGGGAAGAAACAGCCAAGCGATAATAATCCAAAGGGCGGTCGCGGTCGTCCAAGCTTCGTTAATATTTCCAGCCCGGAAGAGCCAGCAACGTATGTGCAAGTTGTGCCTACTGATTTGACACTTAAGCCCGGAGACAAAGCCACTTTTCGCGCACGGCTTTTCAATGGCAAAGGTGAATTTCTGAAAGAAGAGGCGGCGACATGGGCGCTCGACCAACTCAAAGGCGCAGTTGAAAATGGACAGTTTACCGCTTCAACTGATGCAATCGCGCAGGTCGGAACGGTCAAGGCGACTGTCAACGGAATTACAGGCGAAGCGCGCGTGCGCGTTGTGCCGCCACTTCCATGGAACGAAAATTTTGACGGCATGGCTGTTGACGCTTTCCCGCAGCACTGGACGAATACGGGTTCAAAGTACAAAGTGCGCGAAGTGAATGGCAACAAAGTTCTGGTGAAAACAACGGAAGGCTCTTCGCTCTTGAGCCGCGCGCGTGCTTACATGGGCCAGTCGGATTTGTCCAACTACACAGTCGAAGCGGATGTGATGGCGACACAGAAGCGCAGGCAGATGGGCGAGGCCGGAGTCATCGCACAGCGTTATGTGCTCTCACTTTTCGGCAACTCGCAAAGATTAGACCTCACGCCGTGGCAGCCGGAGACTGCGCGCGTGGCCTCCGTGCCTTTTGCATGGAAGGCTGATACGTGGTATCGGATGAAGTTGCAGGTGGAGAATATGCCTGACGGAAAAGTGCGCGCGCGCGGCAAGGTCTGGGCCGTCGGAGAAACGGAGCCAGCCAGTTGGTTAATCGAGCGCATAGACCCGATTGGCAACCATCAGGGCAGTCCGGGCATTTACGGCAACGCGCTGGCGGAAATTTATTTCGACAACTTAAAGGTGACACCTAACAAATGAGAAAAGCAGTTTTCAGTTTTCAGTTTTCAGTTTTGAAAAGGAAGAAGTCAAGTGTCTGGAGTCTGGGGTCTGGAGTCAAAAGACACAAACGGGCAGTCGCAGCTTTGTCTTCATGCGCTTTGATTTTTACCTTTCTACTTTTACCTTTTGCCTTCTCTGTTTCGGCTTCCGATCCTGGCACAGGCGATTGGCCCATGTGGGGCGGGACGCCTGACCGCAATATGCGTTCAAACATGAAGGGCTTGCCGACGAGTTGGGATGTCTCGAAGAAGACCAATGTGAAGTGGGTTTCAAAGCTCGGCTCGCAGACCTATGGCAACGCTGTCGTCTCAGGCGGGATGATTTTTGTGGGGACGAACAACGAGGGCTTGCGCGACCCGAAACAGACTGGCGACAAGGGCGTGTTGATGGCTTTTCGTGAATCGGACGGCGAGTTTATGTGGCAGATGGTGCATGACAAGCTGGCCGCAGGTCGTGTCAACGATTGGCCCTATCAGGGCGTGGCCTCTTCGCCGCTGGTCGAAGGCGACCGTCTCTATTATGTCTCGAACCGCGCGGAGTTGATGTGTCTGGACACGCAGGGGTTCAGGGACAAAGAGAACGACGGGCCTGTGACAGATGAAAAGTTGAACGGAGAATTTAACGGCGACATCGTCTGGAAGTTCGACATGATGGAAGAGGTCGGCTCTTTGCCGCACAATCTTGCAAACTCTTCTCCGGTCACATTCGGAGATTTGATTTATGTCAGCACTTCCAATGGTCAGGATGAGAGCCACGTTAATGTTCCTGCGCCGAAAGCTCCGGCCATCATCGCTGTCAACAAAAAGACAGGCAAGCTTGTCTGGGAAGACAATTCAGTCTTTGAAAAAATCCTGCATGGTCAGTGGGCTTCGCCGACGGTTGGAAAAGTCGGCGGCGTGGATATGGTCATGATGGGACAGGGCGATGGATGGATACGCGGCTATGAAGCTTTGACCGGAAAGAAGCTCTGGGAGTTTGACACTAACCCGAAGGATTCCGTCTGGCCCAAGACGCGCAATGAAATCATCAGCACGGCAGTCGTCTATGAAGACAAAGTTTATATCGCCAACGGCCAAGACCCTGAGCACGGCGAAGGCGTGGGCCACATGTATTGCATAGATGCGACCAAGCGCGGCGACATTACAAAGCCAGGCATGGTCTGGCACTACGATAAAATTCGCCGCTCTATCTCGACCCCGGCGATTGTGGACGGCCTTGTTTATATGCCGGACTTCAGCGGCTTTCTGCATTGCCTTGATGCCAAGACAGGACAGGTCTACTGGACGCATGACCTGCTCGCAGCCATCTGGGGTTCGCCACTTGTCGTTGATGGAAGACTTTATCTAGGGGACGAGGACGGCGATGTGATTATCATGCAGGCCGGGAAAGTGAAGAAAGAGTTGGGCGAGATGCGTATGGACTCTTCCGTCTATAGCACGCCTGTCCCGGCCAATGGCGCGCTGTACATTTCGACGCGCAATCATTTGTACGCGCTCTCAAGCGCACCCGCGACAGCCGCGCCAGCCAAAGCGGGCGCAGCTCCCAAGCAATAAAAGATCAATGGCGTTCTTTGATTTTCAAACTCAGACGCGCGTGATTTTCGGCAATGGCGCGCTCGAACAACTGGGCCGACTCGCGTCTGAGCTTGGATTTCATAAAACGCTTTTGGTGGCGGATAGCGGCCTCGTCGCCTGCGGGCATGTCTCGCAGGCAACTCATCTTCTGACAAAAGCCGGAATCGAAGTCATTCCCTTCCACGATTTCGAAGTCAATCCAGACACGCGAATGATAGAAGCTGGCCGCACCTTTGCCGCGCCGCTTGGCATTGATTCCATCATCGGACTCGGCGGCGGCAGTTCCTTAGATTGCGCAAAGGGCATCAACTTTCTGCTGACAGGCGGCGGCAGGATGCAGGATTATTTGGGATACGGCAGGGCCACACAGCCTATGCTCCCGATGATTGGCATCCCGACGACGACTGGAACGGGCAGCGAGGCGCAGAGCTATGCGCTCATCTCTGATGCGGAGACGCACATCAAGATGGCCTGCGGCGCAAAGCAAGCAGCCTTTCGGATTGCGCTCCTCGACCCGGCCCTGACAGTCTCGCAGCCGCGCCACATCACAGCGACGGCTGGCTTCGATGCTCTGGCCCACGCGGTCGAAACCTTTGTCACGACAAAGCGCAACCCGCTCTCAGAAGTTTTCTCGCGCGAGGCTTGGCGACTCTTAGAAGCAAACTACGAGCGAGTTCTGGTCCAGCCCTCTGACATAGAAGCGCGCGGCGCGATGCAGCTCGGAGCATTTTATGCCGGGATGGCGATTGAAAATTCCATGCTCGGCGCGACACACGCCTGCGCCAATCCTTTGACGGCACGCTACGGCACGGAGCACGGCGTCGCCATCGCGCTCATGCTGCCAGCGGTCGTGCGCTGGAACACATCAGTTGTCGAAGACAGGTACAGAGAGCTTTTAAGTCTCTCTCAACAGTCTCATAAAAATGGAGCGGGCAAAGCTCTGGCCGTGCGGCTCGAAGAGTTGAAAGAGGCCGGAGAATTGCCCGCCAGCTTGAGCGCGATAAATGTGCCGCGAGATGAATTACAGACTTTAGCCGCGGAAGCCGCAGAGCAATGGACTGGCCGATTTAATCCGCGCCAGTTTGACCGGCATGGTGCAGAGGAGATTTACGAATGGGCATACTGAAAATTAAAAATGCAAAATTAAAAACACAAAATGCTTTGCGCCGCAGCTTGCTTTATGCAGCATGCCTTCTAATTTTTAATTTTGCATTTTGCATTTTTAATTCTTCACAGGCGCAGGAAGCTCCGGCGGAGAACTGGTCGCAGTTTCGCGGCAATCAAAACTTAACGGGCGTGTCGCGCTCTAATCTGCCAAAGTCCCTCAAACTTTTGTGGACGTATGAGGCTGGCGATGGGATAGAGTCTTCGGCGGCTGTGGTCGGTGGGACTGTCTTTTCAGCTTCGCAGAAGGGCGAGTTGGTCGCTTTGAATTTGCAGGACGGCTCTGTCTATTGGAAATACAACGCGGGGAAACCAATCGGCGAATCATCTCCGGCTTATGGCAATGGCATGGTCTTCGTAGGCGATTTGGGCGGCGTGCTGCACGCAGTCAATGCCCCGGATGGAAAAGCGCGATGGACATTCAAGACAGGCAGCGAGATTAAATCCTCTCCGGTAGTCGCGGGCGACAGAGTTCTCATAGGTTCTTACGACGGACATCTTTATTGTCTCAATGCATCGAACGGCGCGCAGCTCTGGAAGCTCAAGACGGACGCGCAGGTGCACGCGACGCCAGCCGTCACGAATGGCATTGCTTACATCACCGGGTGCGACGAAAACTTTAGGGCGGTGCGCATCTCTGACGGCAAAGAGATGTACAGAATTTCTTCGGGCGCATACACGGGCGCGTCTCCGGCTGTCGTCGGCTTCACAGCCTTCTATGGAACTTTCAATAACGATGTGCTCGGCGTGAGCCTCAGCGCGCAGCGCGTCGTCTGGCGTTACAGTAATCCGCAGAGACAATTTCCATTCTATTCATCGGCAGCCATCGCGGGCGTGCGCATCGTCGTCGGCGGGCGCGACAAAATGATTCACTGCATAGACGCACGCTCAGGCGGCAAGCTCTGGACATTTCCGACACGCGCGCGAGTCGAATCATCTCCAGCGATTGCTGCGGGCAGAGTTTTTGTCGGTTCAAACGATGGCAAGCTTTACGCGCTCGATTTGAATAGCGGCGCGAAGGTCTGGGAATTCAACGCCGGCTCGCCCATCTCGGCATCGCCCGGCATCGCCAATGGCCGCATCGTCGTCGGCTCGCAGGATGGACGATTGTATTGCTTCGGGTAAGAGATAAAAGAAAGAACATTTCCCGCAAAGGCGCAAAGGCGCAAAGAGAAGACAGGTTGCTTTTCTTTGCGCCTTTGCGCCTTTGCGGGAAATTGTTTTTCGTTAAAGCTCGCGCGCGCTAAACCACTTGCTTAGTCAATCAAGCTTCTGACTTGGCCGGGAAATATTTTTCGATGGTTGCGCTGTGCGGCTTCGCAGTCATTTTGGAAACCACAATCATCAGGAGCGCGGAGATAATCACCATCGGCACGACCGGCATGAAACCTAAGACGGCAGTGCCGCCCGGTGTGCGCGAGAGAATTTCCGTGCCGCCGAGAGACCAGATGACATTTGAAGGGCCGGGCGCGGGCGCGTGCACGAAGTATTGAAAGATGGCGACGGCGGCGACGGCTAAGGCAGTCCAGACGGTTGCGGCGAGTGCGCCCCACTTGGTGCTGCCGCGCCAGAAGAGTGCTGCGATAAGTAGTGGCGAGAGAGCCGCGAAGCCTGAGAAGGCATATTGAATCGCCAGCTCGAAAATTGTTTCCGGCGCGCGCAGGGCTATGGCATAAGCAAAGATGGTGAGCAGGATAACGAAGATGCGGCCCGTCTGCACCTGCACGGCTTCACCGAATCGCCGCCTGCCTCCGTAAAAAGCAAAGATGTCCTCTGTGAACATTGTCGAGAGAGCCAAGATTTGCGAATCGCTCGCCATCACGGCAGCCATGATGCCTGCGCCTAAGATGCCCGCAAGCCAGAGCGGCGCGTATTTTTTCAGCATCAACAACAGCACATCATCGCCCGCCGCCTGCTCTCGTTTTTCATCTCTCGCTTCGGGCGGCATCTGCGCGCCCTGCTGGGCCAGAGTGCGGCGCGCTTCCTGCTTGGCACGGATTTCTGGAACGTCGCCGATGCGGTTCGCCATCACTCCCAAAAAGACGCACGGCAACCAGATAGCCATGATGCAGAGCGGGTAGAAGATGACAGTTTTTTTAAACTGCGCCATCTTCTTTGCGGTGAGACAAAAAATTATGATGTGCGGAAAGGCTATCGCAGAGAGCGGGATAAAAGTGTAGCTGAAAAAGTAGTACGGCGAAATTCTCTCTCTCGTAAGCAAGGTTGCAAGCGGAGATTTTTCGAGCGCGGCGACGGCGTTTGAAAATCCGCCCATCGCTGAACCGATGACGATAACGGCAATCGCTCCGAAGACTAAAAACAGAATCGTCTGAAACGTGTTAACCCATGCCGTCCCGCGCATCCCGCCAAAGAAAACATAGCTCATCACGACCAGAGCCACGATTGCTCCGCCGAACCAGAAAGGCACAAGCCCGCCGCTAATGGCATTCAAAGTCGTGCCGCCGCCCATGATGCCGATGATGATATAAGGCACGAGTAAGATAGCTTGCACGATGGAGATGACCGTGCCGATGTGGCCGCATTCCCATCTATCGCGGAACATCTGCACGGGCGTCATAAAGCCGTACTTCTTGCCCAAGGCCCACATACGCGTGCCGATGAAAAAGATGCTGAGCGGAATCACGAGCGCGGAAGATGAAGCCATCAGGCCGAAGGTCACGATGCCGTTTTGAAAGGCATGCCCGCTTGAGCCGAGGATGGCAAACGCAGTCATGTTCGTGCCGAAGAGCGAGAGCAGAAAGACGAATGGGCCAATCGAACGGTTGGCGAGAAAATAGTCTTCGGCCTTTGCTTTCCCGCTCGAACGACGGAACGCGAAGATGCCTATATAGACGACGACTCCGAGATAGATAAAGACTACGATGGCAGGAATCAACGCGCTTCGTCCTCCACGTTTGAGACTTCGAGCGAGACCTCATCTTCCAGATGCGCGGGCCAAGCGTACTTGACCAGCATCCACAAAACCAGGGATGCCGCGACAGCAAAGCAGGCGTGATAGAACAATCCTATCGGAATGAAACCGAAGACAAATGGCCGCGCCCTGCGCCAGAACCAGATGTCCTGATGCAGCACGTAGAGAACCAAGACAGCAATGAATGCGAGCGTGCGTTTCATTTGAAAAGTCTAAAGTCTGGAGTCTGGAGTCTGGAGTCTGAAGTCTAAAATCGATTTTGACGCTAGACTCTGGACTCCAGACTTTTATCCGGTAAATTTATAACCGACGCGATGCACCGTGATGATATAGCGCGGGTCGCTCGGTGTATCTTCTATCTTCTGCCTCAGTTTGGCAATGTGCATATCCACCGTTCGCGTCAGCGGCAGGTAATCATAGCCCCACACGGCGTCAAGCAGTTGGTCGCGGCTGACTACTTCGCCGCGATGCTCTACAAAGTAGCGCATGATTTTATACTCGCGCGGGCTGAGGTCAAGGTTTTGTCCGTCCTTTGTCGCCTCGAATTTTTTGAAACACAGTTCGACATTGCCAAAGCTGACCTGTTCAATATTTTCTACGGGCTTGCTTGCGCGCCTCAAGACTGCTTCGACGCGCGCCATCAGTTCGAGAAAGCTGAAAGGCTTGGTCACGTAATCATCCGCGCCGGTCTTGAGGCCGAGCACCTTGTCTATCTCCTGCCCGCGCGCCGTGAGCATGATAATCGGCGTGCTCTTGCCGTCGTGCCTGAGTTGCTTGCAGACATCCAGCCCATTCATCTTCGGCAGCATGACATTGAGGATAACGAGGTCTAGCTCTTTCTCCGAAGCGAGTCTGAGGCCGTCAGCCCCGTCGCGCGCCACCTGCACGGCATAGCCTTCATACGTGAAGCCATCGCGCAACGCAACGGCCATCGCCTGATCATCTTCGACAATTAAAACTTTACGCATAGTATTCATTTCATCAATAGCCACAGAGACACAGAGACACAGAGATAAAACTGGAAAGTTGATTTAGCATTTCTTTCATCTACTTTTCTTGCTCCGTGTCTCTGTGTCTCTGTGGCTGAATTTTTTAGAACTTCTTAATGCCTCGCACCTAAATTCAAAGAAGGCTCGCCGCCGACCTGGAGACCTCTGTTCTTTTGCTCGCCCTGTTCCGGCACGCGCTCGGCTGCGGGCAGGTGTATGGTAAAGGTGCTGCCGCGTCCAGTCTCGCTCTCGACCGTCACGCGCCCGTGATGAGCCTTGACGATATGCATCACGAGCGAGAGGCCGAGGCCGCTGCCCTTCACATCATGAACCAGCCCAGTGCTCACGCGATAGAATTTTTCAAAAATCTTCGACTGCTCCTCGCGCGGAATCCCTATCCCGTGATCCGTCACACTAATAGTCAAAAAATCATCCTTCTGGCCCAGACGCACATGTATCTGTCTGGCTTCGCCTGAATATTTGACAGCGTTATCGAGCAGGTTGATAAAAGCTTGCGCAAGCGCGTCAGTGTCAACAAAGGCCGGGGGCAAAGATGTCTGCGGCGTCTCGAAGATAATGCTAAAGCCCTGCTGTTTGAGTTGCACATCAAAGGTCTTGAGCGTCGCGCAGATAAGCTCTGCGACATTGGCGCGCTCGAACTGGTAAGTCTTGCGGCCCGATTCGATTTTCGAGAAGTCTAGGATGTTATTGATAAGCTGAGTGAGACGCCTGCTCTCCGTCTCGATGTATTCGCCATACTCGCAAATCTTCTCTTCATCTTTGACGCGACCGAGTTTCAGAAATTCCCCGAAGACGCGAATCGAAGAGAGCGGCGTTCTGAGTTCGTGCGAGACATTGGAAACAAAATCCGTCTTCATCTGCGAGAGTTTCATCTCTCTGGAAACGGTTCTGAGGGCCAGCACGATGCCGCCCAACAGCATCAATGTCATCAAGGCAGAGAGCGAGAGGCTGACATTGAAATTCCAGTGCGCCCACTGCTCCGGCGTCATGTAGCGGCTGCGTATCCCGACCTTCCAGTCACTGAAAAACGGGAGCATGGTATAGGTCTCGTCGTTCTGGCCTTTGACTTCCTGAGTCGCCAGCACGCGGTTACCTCTGTTGTCATGCACTGTCACAATCACGTTGTCGCGCGCCTCGTCGGGAAAAAATCTCGGCAGCGATTGCTGTATCGCGCGCGGCAGATAGACCGTGCGAAAGTAGTCCGTGTCAATAATCAGACCGGAGACGCCGACAACCTTGCGCTGCTCATTTCTGATGGGCTTGAAGATGATGCGATTCTCAGGATCGTACTCATCCACAAGAAGGCTCGGCGAATCCTTCGGAACTTCTTCCTGACTCAAGAGTCGCAGGGGCGCAATCGCTAAGTTGACGGCACGCGCTTCGGCGGGCGAAGGGACGACAGATTTTTTGATATTGAAAGGATTGTAGAAAGAGACTTCCGCAGGGTCGTCTTCCTTGAAGGCTGCGACGAAGAGCAGCTTTGCGCCTTCGACTTCGCACTTGCCAAAGAGATACTTTTCATCCTTCGGCCCGTCTCCAGTAATCGCGCTCGCGGAAGTGGTCAAGGTCTGCTCTGCATTGCTCTTGTAAAAATACTTGACCTCTTTGGAGACATCCGAGAGATAGTTTTTCATCCACACATTCTCGGCCACAGTCGAAGTCTTCTTCAGCTTATCCAGCGACTGGTATTGCAGCGCGAGGATGCACAGCAGTGGCACGACCACAGCGAAAAATCCCACCCACAGGATATGCCGCCTTAAGAATGTACGCAGCTTAAGCATCTCTTCCGAAATTCTTCTCCGAATTTCTTATACACCGAATCCCCGTTTGTAGTCTGTAGCGTGAGGGCTAGTTTTACAACTCGTTGACAGTTTTTACCACAATTTACCTATCTCACTATGATAAATGTTCTATTTCAATAATTTACATCACCCCTTCGGCCTCTGAATCTGCGAGATTTCTGCGAAGGAGAAAGTTTTCTAGTCTATCGGACGTGATTCTCTGCATCGTTGGCAGCACATCCATGTACTCGTTCTGTGTAAATTCGACCTTCGTATGGCCGAGTTTTTCCGAGATTCCCTTGAGGCTATCGCCCAAAAGAAGAGAGAAGGTCGCGGACGAACGCCTAAGCGTATAGAGCGTCCGGCCCTCACATGACAGCTTGGCTCTCGTTAGTACGTTCTTGAATTGCCGTGCGCCAAGATTGTCTCGGTCAAGTGGATTCCCTTTTGAGTTGGTAAAGATTAGCCGGTGACTCTGACCCAAGATTTTGAGGCGCGTCAGATGTGATTCCTTTCGCGCTTCAAGTTCGTGATAGAGAAAAGCCGGGAAGTAGATTGAGCGGATTCCAGCTTCTGTCTTGGGACTACTGAACTCCCATCCTCCGCCTTTCAGTTTAACTACTGTTCTTGTGATGTGGGCCAGCCCTCGCTCGTCGTCGCCTTCTTTAACAAGCTCTACCCGGTCATATTCCAGACCGATGAACTCACATGGCCTTAGCCCCGTAAAGAGGGCAAAGACGAAAACGAGATCATTTGATTCCTGTCGCGTGGCCTCAATGAACTGAAAAACTTCCTCCTCATTGAAGACACGCGCCTTCTTTGACTTGCCTCTTGGCGGAAGCTCTACATCTCGCGCAGGGTTGGCCTGAATCTTGCCGTATTTCAGCACAGCCGCCTCAATCTCTTCATAGCTTGCGCCCTTGCCCGCGCACGGGGCAGCCACTCGCCGGAATAATGTTTCATTACGCTGCCCTTCACTAATTAGGCTCTCACTTACTGCGCTGCTTTTAGTTTCGCGTGAGACTTTTGATGTAGGTTTTTCTTCTGTAAGTCGTTTGAAGAGCCACTGCGGCAGAGGCGCGAGTGTGAAATCCTTTAACCATTTATACAGGTTGCCGCTCTTATGCACACTCGGAGGTACGATGATATAACCGCCCTCGCCGCGCACGTCTATGCCCGCGCCAAGCCTCCCGACTGAATTGCGTATGTTAGAATCGATTGGATAAATGAAAAGAGAATGAAAGCCGCCGCCGCCCGTCGCTGCCACTTTAGTATCCGGCAACTCTCCGTGCGCTTCGATCAGACCTCTTAATGTTTCATCTCCACCGTGTCTTGGGTCAATATCTATAGCAAGAAGGCCAGAAGCTTCGCCTGTCGCAATAGCTATATTGGAATCAGGCCATTTGCTCCACCATTCTATGATTTGAGTGGCCTCAGTCGTCGCACACTTCTGCCATTTCTTAATGAATGGCCTTTTGCCTCTAGCTTCACACGGAAAAACACGCCAGCCGCGTCCTGCGTAAATTAGTGCTCCGTCCAACTTGCTAATATTTTGATCATCAGAAGGGGTACAAAACTGTACCCCTTCCCTCTGTGCAATAATGAAAGCTCGCTCTAAAATCTCCTTAGCCAAGCTTTGAGCATGTTCGATAATATCTCCATGATTCTCTGCGATGATTTCAAAATTCGCACAAGCGCGTGTAATAGCATGTTTACGGTTGCGCGCGATCCGAACGCCATCCGGCACTGCTAGAACATCCCCATCAATCTCTTCAGCTTGGCTTTCTTTAACAAGAGGGAGCATTTCAGTGGCGGCTGGCACAAATACCTGCATTGCCCTTGTATGACTCTCTGCCCAAACTTCCGAAGCTTGAGCCTGTCTGACTATCCAGACCGCCGCAGGCGTGACGTAATCTATATAATGTGTTGGCTTGCGCTCAACGCCGCCACCCCGCTCGACATGAAAAAGTATCCGTCCTGTTCTGTGCTGCTCTTTTTCGAGCGCGGCCAGACAGCGTGAAACAAATGTTTCGGCGGTTTCGGCTTTGCCGCCATGATTTAAGCGGCGCGCGAGCACCCGATGAGTGCAATCAAACTCATGCCGCGCACCTGCTACACCTTGCAGACCACAGATAAAATCTCGCAGGCGACGCGAGCGAAAGCCCAAATCTTTTAGGAGGAAGCTTGTTGCATCCGTCACGTTAGCGAATGTTCGCTTCTGCTCCAAAGGTGTTTCTCTCATGCCAGCCCTTTTTCAGGCGCGCAGCTTCGGCAATTGATTCAATGCCTACTTTGGCCTAGCGCGTCAGAGTAAGCAGTGCTATGTTCTTCGATATGGTGCTCTGAATTGCTAACACGGGCGCAAATCTTTCTGCGCTGATGTTGAAAAGGAATGGTGTAAACGGTAGGATAATCCTGCCGCGCCGCAATCGCGGTAATTACACCGCTCCGATCTCGAATATCGGCGCGGGTGTGGCTAGGGCAACGTCTCGGCATATCCGCCAAGATAAACAAACGAGACGTTGCCCATTAACTTTTCAATAACTCGCTTTCTTACCATCTACCACTTTCTATTGCAACACAAAATATTCTGTTAAATGTATTAAACAAAGGGCTTAGCTATTACCTAATGTGGTTTTCGCCAATGGCTTTTCCAGAGTTGGTAAAAACAGTTAAAGAAATCAAAAGTAGACAATTTCCTAATGCGGAAATTCCGAATAGAAGAGATGGAAAGTTTATTAATAATTTCTCAGAGACAAGCGCATTAGATCAAAAAGGGATTTTATAAAATCATTGACATCTATCGCATGATGAATGTGATCTTGTAGGGTTAAGTTTAGATTAGGTCTGTGTGATTGTTTAATGCGTTATTCCCTATCACTGCTAACCGTCGCTTGATAGAGGCTGTATAGATACCCTCGAATGACAAGTCATTCGAGGGTATCTATACAGTGGAATGCATATACGCTCGGCTACCGTGCATTAGAATGTAGTAAGCTTGCTAAGAGCGTTGTTTATAAACGGATGCAGACTTAATAGATTTGGACATATAATTAGGAAGCTCTCGCTGCGGACGATGTGATATTGAGAAGGAGCTACTTTTAGCATCAATATCAGGATGTTTATTTCCCAGAATACTAATATTGAATATATCTATTTTCCTGCCTCGGGCAGAATCTGTAATTTATAGGCTGCACTGTTTTAGGTCTCTACAAAGCTTTGTCCTAAAAGCCAATCTGACAGCAAGCATCCCAGCTCGGATTATTGCAGATAAACTTGCACCAGCTTGTGCGAAGCTCGCCTTTGCGCAGACGAGTCTCGAATACTCAATGAAGGGTATAGGCCTGATTGAGGGATCTGCGGAATGACAACAATATTTATGCAGCGATAGGATTAGAGTATTCGTTTAGCCAGCCCAATTGCGTTCGATTCTATATTTGTGTTTAGCCCTGGACAATCTGGCGCATCAAGCACACCTAAGTAGGAGTACCACTAGTGTATCGATCAGAACTCTGGTTAGAGTCATCTCAGAATTCCGTTTACGCTAAGAAATATAGATGCTAAAATTGTTTACTTATTGAGTGTACTTTGAGAGCCTAATAAGGTAGGACATATGAATAAATCCACCTTCTGTCAGTAACTTACGTTGTACATTCAAGACTCAGTTTCTATGTGCTCAAAACCTAAGCTTTAATGTGTGTGGGCTGAGTGAAGCCTAAAAGACCATTAATTGAATCGCTGAAAACATGCACATAACTGAAGCCACCTCACTAGCACTTCCTGAATTAGATCGCAAGAGAAATGGAATCTTCTATACCCCCCTTGAGGCGTCGAACATTCTATGTAAGTGGGCTATTAGATCTCCTGAGGATTATGTGATCGAGCCCGGTTTTGGGGGATGCGGTTTCCTCGCTTCTTCAAAAGAAAGACTCTCTCAACTGAATTGTAATAACCCTGAAGCTCAACTCTTCGGATGTGACATAGACCCTAAGGCCTTTGAGCATCTATCGCGGACATTAAATATTACACACATATCAAGGCGTTTCCTTCTTAATGATTTTCTCATGCTACAACCAAGGGATTTCGCAGTGCAGTCTTTTACGGCAGCAATCGGGAATCCGCCGTATGTTTCTCATCATTCGATGTCAGATGATCAAAGGGAGGCAGTAAAAGCTTCCCTTGAAGCTCAGGGCATTAGGTTGCCCAATAAACCTAGCTTATGGGCATACTTTATTTTACATAGTCTTACTTTCTTAAAGGAAGGGGGTAGATGTGCATGGCTACTTCCAAGCAGTTTCATTTTTGCAGATTACGCTAAAGAGATAAGACAATTAGTGAAGCAATATTTCTCGCGCTCTCTTGTTCTGGCACTTGGAGAAAGGATTTTTCTGTCCCAAGGCACAGATGAACGAACAATAGTTTTGCTTTGTGAGGACTGGCACTCTGTTAAGAATGAAGGAACAATCGAGATGGGGTTTGCTTCAGACTTATCTTCCATGAGTTCAATAATAGATAGTTGGCGCAGAGGGTCTTGGCAAGGAGTCGAGTTTGAGGTTCGTCCTAACTTAGCTTTAATGAATGGCGAATCTCTTCTGTCTTACACGGAACTTGCATCAAGCAAGTCATCAAAATCATTAGGAGACCTTTGCAAGATAAAAATAGGAATTGTTACAGGAGCTAATAAATTTTTTGTTATTAACGAAGAGAAGGCCTTATCTGAAAACCTTCCCGATGAATCTTTGAGTTTCGTGCTCGCCAAATTTAGTGATGCCAAAGGGCTAAGACTTCTAAAGTCTGATCTTAAGAATCTCAAACGCACAGGAAGGAGGTGTCTTTTAATAGATACGTCTCTAGTTAATCAAATTGAGGGCAAACTTAAAACGTATTTAAATACCTACCCCAAAGCAGAAAGAAAAACAAACCGAACATTTGAGAAACGAAAAATCTGGCATCGTCCTAATGATGGTCTAGTTCCAGATGCATTTTTATCCTATATGCAGGCTGAAGGCCCAGCTTTAAAACTGAACACAGCACAAACAATATCCACCAATACTATACATAGGGTTTTTTTTAACCAAGCAGTTGATAACATTTCCAAGAAAGCGATAGCCATATCAATCCTAAGTACTTTTAGCCAACTATCCGCAGAAATAGAAGGACGGAGCTATGGCTCTGGCGTGCTGAAACATGAGCCTTCAGAAGCTTACAGAATTAAACTTTTACTTCCTAGCATGACAGATGAGGTGGTAGATAGAACTTTCATCAAAATCGATTCTCTTCTGCGGCAAGGTATGAGCGACAAAGCACAGACTGAAGCAGATAACTTTGTTTTAAGCAATTACTCGAATCCAGTTAAGCAACATCACTTATCCGCTTTAGGGTGCGCTTTAAGGGAAGCCCGCTCCAGAAGACAGCATTCCTCTGAATAGGATGGGGACGTAACCTTTCACCTCATATGACAAGTGATAAGAATATTGATCGGCTTCGCAAGGAACTGATTAAGAGTTTAGACCAGCCTGAGATTGACTTCGGTAAAGTGCTAGACCTCTCATCAAAAATCGCCAGCCTTGACCCGTACAACGTTCGTTTCTCAGTTGATGCAGCTCTTATTAGTAGACTAGGGACAGAGCTGGTAGCTCGTCAAGAAACAGCCGTTTCTGAACTCGTCAAGAATGCATACGACGCAGATGCCACGTGGGTTAAGTTATCTTTCGAGAACGCAGATAAACCTGGTGGAGTTCTTAGGTTAGATGATGATGGTTCTGGCATGAATAGGAGCCTACTTATTAATGGCTTTATGCGCTTATCTTCAAGGGAAAAGATAGAACATCCTATTTCGCCCCTCTTTAAACGGTCACGCGCAGGCCAAAAAGGCATTGGTCGCTTTGCTGCTCAACGACTCGGGAGCAAGCTAACGGTCATTACACAGACAGAGAAATCAAAGAAAGCTTTCAAAGTTCAAATCGATTGGAGTCGTTTTAAGGGTGATGCCGACTTGCTTAACATTCCCAGTCATATTGAGGAAATAGAAAAAACGCGCGGTCAAGGCACAACTTTAATCATTGAGAACCTTGCTGACTCGTGGCCCAATGAGTCAATAACTCGCGTCTATCGTTATATTGCTGACCTCATTCAGCCATTCCCCCTCTCAAAGCGACTCAAAATATCGAAAATTGATCCCGGCTTTGACGTTCAGATATTTAAGATAAAGGATGGGGAAACAAGTGTTATCGCCAGTGTTGAAAAAATAATCTACGAATATGCACTGGCAGAAATAGAAGGTTTTGTTGATAGCAAAGGTCTTGGCGGCTGGTCAGTTAAGTCCAAACAACTCAATATAAACGAGGAGGCGCTTGAGATAGGTAGAGAACGAGATGACTCACAAAAACGATATAAGTATCTCAAAAACATAAATCTTAAAGCTTACTACTATATCTACAATGCAGGCTATATTCCACCGATACAAAATAGGATGATCCTTGATATGGCTTATGAGAGAGGTGGAATTCGTGTTTACAGGAATGGTTTCAGAGTACTCCCCTACGGTGAACCTTTAAACGATTGGCTCTCTGTAGATGCATCGTCTGGTAGACGTTTAATATTACCTCCTCATGCAAATATAAATTTTTTCGGTTTCGTTGAGATAATTGACCCTGAAGGGAAGTTGTTTCAAGAAACATCAAGTCGTGAGGGGCTGGTAGAAAATGAAGCTTACAAAGAGCTGGAAGATTTTGCATCCCGTGTTCTCAAGAGTGCCGTTTTAAGAATAGCTGAGGTCCGTGAACGTAAAAAAACTGCTGGTCAGAAGAAGTGGAAAAAGAAGAAGAAGAGCCCTACTGTCAGATTAAAAGAAACGACTCAAAACCTCGCCCAGCTTGCTGAGGATCTTGAGCAAGAATCAACAAAACCTCAGGGCAACTATACTCCTCAGGCTGCTAAACAAATGGCTCAAAGTATTAAAGCATTCGTTCATGAACTAGAAGATGCTGCTACGGAGCAAGAAGAGGAAATAACTAGTAATATCCACGAACTGGGAATGTTACGAGTTCTAGCAAGTTTGGGATTAATCATTGGCGAGTTTACCCACGAGCTAAGACACCGATTCCCGCCAATAATTGCAGATGCGAATTATTTCATCAAATTACACAAGACTGGGGGCCATAATAAAGTAGCTCAGAGCTTAATAAATCATCTTAATACATTTAGAACTTATATCGCTTATTTTGATAGAACTGTGTCAGAAAATGCGCGACGCGAACTTGCATTACAAGAGTTAGGAGTAGTTCTTCGCAGCTTTCAGAAAGCAATAAAACCTGCTGCGGAAAGGTACGGCATTTTAATTCATGAACCTAAAATTTACGGATACGACATTTTTACTCCACCTATGCACCCATCAGAGTGGGTTTCTATTCTCTTCAATCTATTTACAAATTCTCATAAAGCAATAAAGAAGGCTGGAGTTAAAGGAGAGATATTCATGAGGGCCGGGAAGATTGACAAGAATGTATATGTTGATTTTTCAGATAATGGTACAGGCATAGCTCCAGAAATCGAACCACGTATATTTGACGCTTTCTTTACAACTACATCACCTGCCGATCCCCTTGCCGGAGAGCAGGAAGAGAATATCGGAATGGGATTAGGGCTAAAAATCGTTAAAGACATTGTCACTAGCTATAATGGTGAGATTAGACTTGTGCCACCTCCCAAAGGCTATAGAACCTGTTTTAAAATTGAACTCCCACGCGCCACAGATGAGGAAATTAAGAAACATGGCTACTAAATATCTCTACATAGATGATGACGATGATCCTAATAGACTCGAATCATATATTCGTGCTGTTGTTGGAGATGATGATAGCTTAGAAATAGTGGCAGAGCGCCCTGATCAATTTGATAAGCAAGTAAAACATCTATTACAGACGCTTGTAAATTATGATGGGATCATTCTCGATTGGCAACTTGATGACATCCCTTCTAGCGATGGCGTCACAGTACTATTTCGTGCTGGGGCATTAGCACAGGAGCTTAGGACTCGTGAAACATCAAAGGAAGTTAAGGGACTTCCTATTGTACTCTGGTCTACAAAACCTAAGCTCCAGAGATCATATTATGCTGATCATACCAGCCATGATCTCTTTGACGTTTTGTACGATAAAGAAGTTGTTGTAGATACTGCTGATGAGGTCAATAAGCAGTTAATATCTCTTGCAGATGGTTACAAAGAAATAGCCGCCGTGCTTACTCGTGGCCAAGCCTTAGCTGAAATGTTTGCGCTTGATGATGGAATCTTTGATTCTTTTGATCCACGATTCACAGGGGCGTTACCTAAGTCCGAAAGATTACCTGTTCATGAATACGCCCGGTTCATTCTAAAAGAGGTCGTTTTTAGGCCGGGCCCCCTAGTTGATGAAGACCTGCTCGCAACTCGCTTAGGAATTGATAAACAAGAATCTCCTGATTGGAATGTCCTGCTTGAGCAAGTGCTTAGCGGAGCAGCCTACGGTGGATCATTTAATGACGCTTGGCCTAGATGGTGGTCTCAATTAGTTGAGAAGAAATGGTGGCACTCTCTTGGTGAAGATATGCCAATCCTTAGTTCGCTGAGTGCCCCAGAGCGCGTTGCAATGATAATCGAGAAAACAGAGATTAAAGGACTTATTGACGCTAAGCCTATAAGCGAATCTTACGGTGATTATTTTCAAACTATATGTGAAGTGACCCGTAGGCCTCTTGACCCTGTTGATGGTGTTCTCATAGATGAGAAGAAAGAGCCGAAACCTTGGCAAGATCGTCGATATATTTCTCTAAATGTTGCGCTCGAACGGAGAGGGGAAGATGAGGGCTTGCGCCCTCATCCAACAGAGATGGAACGCTTGAAAGAAATTAGGGCCAGCAGAACAGAAAATGCCGAAGCTTGATCCTCACAGATTTCGCCTCGAAAGGGCTAAAGAGCTAGACCTTCTTGCTGAAATTCTCATAAGGAATGGTGTATGTGCTGATCCTTCACCTTTGTATAAGGCGTCTGCCTCATGCCGTGCGAGAACAGATGATCGTTGGGGATATTCCTTAGAGAGATTACTCTTTAGAATTCAAGAACAAGACCTTAAACACCGTATCCCAGACAAGATATATGATGTCAATTTAGCATTCAGTACTAGCCTAACAGGTCACTGTAGTGAAGGAGGGGAAATCAGAGATCCCCTTTATACATTAGAGTTCAATATAGTACTTAATGGAAAGCATAATTCTGGCGGGAAAACAAATCCAGCAATGTGCTCTTGGCATTTAGATCGAGACGTGCGGCCTAGCGCAAGTACGCATAAGTTTATGCACCCTTGCTATCATTTTCAGCATGGCGGAAGGCATACTTGGAATTCGAGACTTAATTTTGGAGCGGCATTGATTTTAGAGTCCCCGAGATTTGCGCATCCACCTATGGATGCGATATTAGGCATTGATTTTATATTAACCAATTACATCAAATCCTCTTACCTTAGCTTCCGAGACGGGAGCGATTATAAGAAGCTGCTCAAAACTGCGCAGGAAAGAATGTGGAAACCATATGCGCAAGCATTGGCATTTGCTTGGCTGACCCTGCCCAATGAAAGTGAATGGCATTTCACATTACCTTGGCCCCAGTTAGTAGGATAGGTACATATCAAAAGTGGGCTTTCCCTTAGCGGAGACCACTCAAAAGTCTATTGTCTTTCCTAACGCAATGCAGATATGTAATATCTAGTGGTAATAATATATATTACATTTTGATAGCATGTTTTGCATAAGTCACCAATAAATCACTGTAAGCAATTCTAACAAGTGACAAGTCATGTCAAGAGATAGTAAATGGCATTGATCTAATGCATAAAAGTTGAGATTGCTGAACAAATCTACTTGGCTATGTAGCATCAAGATTGTCTAACGCGGAATTGGCCCTACGCCTTGGCAAGAGCCGTGCATATGTCACTAAAGTTCTTCAAGGCAACACCAACATCACCCTCGAATCGCTGGTCAAGATTGCGCGCCCTCTGGATTGCCAGCTTGATTTCCACTTCTCCCCACGCCATAAAGCATCTGAGCTTGATGAACTGTGGGAAGCAGTCCGTCGATCTGCCTCTCATAGTTCAGCTAAACCAACCAGCAAAAAAGCATCACCTAAAAACAGTGCCAAAGCCGCTCGCAAAAGATGAGGGCTTGTACATACTTGGAACGAGAATTCGTGCAAGGTATAGTGATGAAAAAGTTGGCAAGTGAGAAATAAAGTGTTGCAATGCCTGAAGGCAAAGCGGTGGCTTCGCTCCTTCCAAATGCATGAAAACAAGGTGTGCTGCCTCTTACATATCTCTTGAGCGGCGCGGAATGGTTTATCCGCCACTCATGGGATTATCCGCGGAAGGCGTAAAAGCTCACATGTGCTAAAAGTTACAATTAGAACTAACTCCAATAAATCAACATCATACCATCCGATTGCAGAAAGATTTTCTCTTGCATTGTCTCACACAGAGGAATAATCTCCCGCGCGTAACGTGTCGCGCCTCGTCGAACCTGCCTCACTGTCCATCGACCTTCCGGCGCGCGTCCAGAACACAATACATCTGAGATAGCTGTGTGCTAGGTGGGAACTTACGGCACAGCTTGGAATCTATAGAGATGAGAGACGGAGGCTTGGCGCGAGCACTCTGGGACGCTTGCGCTCGGCCACCGCAGCAGCAGGCTAGGTTCTTTATAGACCAGCCTCCTGCGGTGAGGCCGCGACCTCTAAAGAAGAATGGAGCGGCCTCGCCAATTAGCCTCGCACAAGACCAAGACATAAACACTACAGATAGCGAATCTATCGGAGGATTGAAGATCATGAAGCCCCGTCATCAGACATCCATAGATAATGCTCTTACTCTCTGCACACAGATTACTATAATCTTCTTCATCCTTTTTAGTATTCTGCTGTTATCCACCAACATAGTATGCGCTCAACGCTCATCGGGCGGCACTGCCACATCTGCACAAACTCCCGGCGCTCCCGCAGGCTCTTATGCCTTGAGCGATTTCGATAACGTCAATCTCTTTAACGGCAATCTAAATTTTAACCTGCCGCTACTCAGCCTCACAGGACGCGGCTCATCAGGTTACACCATCCCGCTCAAGATTGAGCGCAGATGGACGACTCTGACAGGCACTATCACACTGCCTGAGCCGGGGACTTACTGGTACACCAGCGAAGTCATTCGCACTGGCCTTGAGCCGGGTTACAGCCCCGGCGTGATGCAGATTTACTATAGCGGCTACGGCGATCTTCCCTGTTATGCTTACGGCAACCCCAATCCCCCGCGCTATTACCGGCAGACCATGACGAAGATAATCTTCACCTCGTCGGATGGCACGGAATATGAATTTGTGGGCCAGCAAGGAACAGGGATAGGTGGGACGGCAGTGATTAACGGCTGCGACTGGAACTCGACGGGCTTCAATCGCGGGAATGTCTTCAAATCCATAGACGGCTCGGCTATGACCTTCATCTCTGATGTCAATATTTATGACTTAAAAGAGATAGGAGTAGGAAGCGGCGACCCCTCCTTTCCCAGCGCAGCCAATGGCTATTTACTGCTCAAGGATGGAACACGCTATCGGATTGAACATGGATTTGTGCGGTGGATACGTGACCGCAATGGTAACCTCACGACCTTCTCCTATGATTCGCCATATGGAGGACGACTGCAATCCATCACCGATTCCATTGGCCGACGGATCGAGATTGCAAGCACATACTCTGAGTGCGGCGGCTTTGATGAGATTACCTACAAAGGCTTTGGCGGAGCCGCGCGAAGGATTAAGGTCGGATACAATTGTCTGGAGAATGTGTTGCGGATGACGAGGCCGGGAGACCTTACAACGGCTCAGGCGCAAACCTACGAACAGCTTTTTCCCTCTGGCACACATCCAGTCGAAGAGCTTTACAATCCGCGATTGGTCTCTTACGTCGAGTTGCCGGATCAGAGAAAGTATCAGTTCTCCTACAACATCTATGGAGAGTTGGCGCGAGTCGAGCTGCCGACCAAAGGAGCCATTGAGTATGACTACGGTGCAGGCTCGGCGAATCCGCAGCATCCGAGTGGGCTGTGGGGCGGCTCTGGCATCGGGAGTGAATACGTCTGGCAGATTTATCGCCGCGTGTTGGAGCGACGTGTCTATGTTAATAAGGCAGAGAATGTGCCGGAGAGCAGGATGACCTACGGCATCCCCACAGACCCGACCGGGCAGGGGGCCAAAGCGATTGTCGAGGTCAAGCAATATGGCGGAAGCAGCCCGTCGCCCTTGTCCATTCAACGCCATCAATTCATCGGCAACGCTGCTCCGACTTATATTCCAAGCCAGTGGTACGTGCCGCCCGATTTTATGAATGGAAAAGAGGAGCAGACCGAATCATTAATCGGCAGCGGCGTGCTTTTGCGCAGCGTCGTTCATGATTGGAATCCGGGAGAGGTTTTGGGGAAAGGGCCGTACATTGCCGAAACCATCACGACGCTGGCCGACAGCGACCCTGATTTGATCTCCAAACAGACCTTCACCTACGATAACTACAATAACCTGACGGATACTTATGAGTATGACTTTGGCAACGACCAGCCGAGCGGGGCGCTGTTGCGCCGCACGCACACTCACTATTTGACGACCAACCCATCTCAAAATGGAGTTGATTACACCATTGGCACGAGCGCGAATAGTATCCATATGCGTAATTTGCCAATAGAGCAATGGGTCTCTTCAGACAGTGCAGGTCTGAATAAAGTTTCGCGCACTACATACGAGTATGACAACTATCAGGCAGACACTTATCACAGCGGGTTGACCAATCACGCGAACATCATCGGCTTATGCACAACCTATACTGCTGTCGGAATATGTTCAAACACCAATTCCAGTCCGACTATTTATCAAACCAGAGGCAATGTGACCACCATCTCGCGCTGGCTGCTCTCAAACAACACGGCCATTACTTCCTATACACAGTTCGACATTGCGGGCAATGTCGTTAAAACGATTGACGCGCGCGGTCATGCAACTACCATCTCCTATGAGGATAACTTCAACTTTGGCGAACCAGATGGAGATGTCCAGCCCAGTTTTCAACCCGCAGAACTGAACGGCCAAAGAAGCTATGCCTTCCCCACTATCACGACCAATGCTCTAGGCCACACTGCTCTCAGCCAGTATGATTACTATCTGGGAGCGGCGGTAGATGTGAGAGATGCCAATGGGTTGATTTCTAGCAGTTATTTCGCAGACCATCTGGATCGCCCGACGCGAGTGATTCTCGCCAATAACCTCACGGCTCTACGGCAACAGAAGACCTTCAGCTACGATGACACAAATCGTATCATTACTGTGACGAGCGACCTAAACTCTTACAATGACAATCTGCTTAAGACTCAAATGCTCTACGATGGACTGGGACGCACAACAGAAGCTCGCACTTACGAGAACGCGGTTGATTACATCTCGACTATGCAGACTCCCTTTGCCGTTGAGCAGGAGGCCGAGACGGGCATGTGGAGAGCCATCTCGAAAGTGTCGAACCCGTATCGCTTACAGCAGGGCGAGACGCCTCTGTGGACAACGACCATGACCGACTCTCTGGGCAGAGTCGTCGCTGTGAAAACGCCGGACAATGCGGTGATTGAAACCAAGTATGACGGAGCGCGCGTGCTGGTGACGGATCAGGCGGGCAAGAAGCGTCTGAGCCGCACCAACGCTCTGGGCCAGCTCACTGATGTCTGGGAGATAACTTCTGCTCAGGATGCCGAGGCAGTCTCTTTTCCCGGCTATGCTGGTCTCAAGGGCTATCGCACCAGTTATACGTATGACGTGCTCTCTAACTTGCGCAAGGTCGAGCAGGGCGCGCAACGTCGCTACTTCCACTATGACTCACTCTCTCGCCTCTTGTATGCGCGTAATCCTGAGCAGGGAGTGATTCAGAGTCTCAGTGAGTCAGATGGAGAGTTGGTGGATAACAACAGCCAGTGGTCTGTCAAATACAGTTATGATGCGGCTGGCAATCTTGCGACCCGCACGGACGCTCGCGGCGTCGTGTCCACCTACGCTTACGATGCTTTGAACCGCAATACGAGTGTCACTTACACGGACTCAACTCCCTCCGTCACACGTCGCTATGACAGTGCGACGAACGGCAGAGGACTGCTCTGGCAGAGCGAGACAAGTGGAGCTACAGGGACACGCCTGACCGTTGAGGCTTACGACGCGCTGGGCCGCCCGCTTGTGCAGAAACAGCAGTTCATGATAAACGGAGCATGGGGCAAGGGCTACACTGTGCAGCGCACTTACGGCCTCGCGGGACAGGTCAATTCACAGACTTATCCATCAGGGCATGTGGTCACTTATGACTACGATGCGACGGGAAGATTGAAGGAGTTCAGGGGCAACTTGGGCGACGGCGTGCAGCGAGAGTATGCTTCTGCCATCAGCTATGATCAAGCCGGAAGAATGCGTGAAGAGAAGTACGGGACACTGACACCGCTCTATCATAAGCTGAGATACAACGTGCGCGGACAACTCTCTGATGTGAGGTTAAGCACGCAGTCGCGCTCACAATCCGAGACGGACTGGAACAGAGGATGTCTAGCCTTCTCCTACAACACAGGACAAAGCGGAACAGATAACAACGGCAATGTGCGTAAGGCAGAGACCTATGTGCCGATGAGTGATGGAGGTTATTATCAGGCAGTGGACTTGTACGATTACGACGATTTGAATCGGCTGGATGTCGTCACTGAGCTACCCTTCCTCAACGGTCAGGCGCAGGCAGGCTTCACGCAGGATTATGAGTATGACCGCTACGGCAATCGCAAGATCAAAGAAGCGACCACGACAGCCAATGTCAATCGCCAGCAGTTTGAAGTGGAGACTGCCACTAACCGTCTGATGTCTCCGGGCGACCCCTCACGCTTGATGAATGAGCGGCAGATGCGGCATGACGCGGCAGGCAATCTCACTTTTGACAGTTACACAGGCACGGGTTCTCGCACTTATGATGCAGAGAACCGGATGACCTCTGCGGCAGACATGAGCAACCAGACCAGCACATATACTTACGACGCAGACGGCAGGCGTGTCAGAAGAAACACCGCCAGCGAAGGAGAGGTGTGGCAGGTCTATGGGATGGACGGAGAATTGTTGGCCGAATACGCCGCCACTGTCTCTCCGTTTATTCCGCAGAAGGAATACGGCTATCGTTCAGGCCAGCTTCTGGTCACCGCCGCAAACGGCGACGAGCAACGTCTCTCACGTTTTATTCAACAAATCTATCGCGGCGCATTGGGCCGCGAGGCGACACAGGCAGACATCCAGCATTGGTTTGAGTGGCTGGCAGGACAGGCTGAAGCAGGGCAGAGTGCGTTGCTCGCAGGCGCACGTATGATGGCGGCTTATCTGTTGGATTCTCCCGAAGCTTACAACCGCCATCGGACAGACAGAGAGTTAGTGCAAGATTTGTACTGGACATATTTTGGCAGAGGAGCGAGTCAGTCAGAGGAAGAGATGTGGGCCGGAAGATTAGCCTCTGGCTCACAGAATCCGATTACCCGCGCTGAGCTGAGAGAAGTGTGTGCCAACTGGGTGGAGTTCACTATTCAGGTGACCGCCCTGTGGGGCGGTAACACGCAGGGCGAGAATGAGCGGACAGAACACTTCTTGTGGAACGTGTATTTGGGAGCCTATGGAGCCGCGCCCTCGCAGGCACAGATGCAGCCGCACATCGACGCTCTCAACCTCGCTTCCGCCATAGGAGAGGACGCAGTTATCACAAAAGCCAGAGAGATAGCCAGAACGCAACTGGAAGGCTCGGCTTATGCTAATCGCAATCGAACAGACAGAGAGTATGTTCAAGACCTGTATGAAGTGTTCTGGCAGAGAGTGCCAGACCAATCTGGGTGGGATCACTGGACGAGGGAGGTGAATCTCAGAGGCAGAGAGAGTGTGCTCTTGAGGTTCTCCACTTCGACCGCGTTCAAAGAGGTGGCAAGCACGCTCTACAGAGAGGTCTTGTGGCTCGTTGCAGACCATCTTGGGACGCCGCGCATGATAGCCGAGCGAACAGGGTCACTCTCTGGCATCAAGCGCCATGATTATTTGCCGTTTGGGGAAGAGATATTTGCAGGCACAGGAGGCAGGACAGCAACGCTGGGTTATGTCACTGATGCTCTCCGGCAGAAGTTTACTAAGTACGAGCGAGATGCGGAAACCAATCTGGACTTCGCACAGGCCAGATACTTCTCCTCCGCACAAGGCCGCTTCACCAGCCCCGATAAATTCAAAGGCTTCAAAGATAATCCGCAAACCTTAAATCTCTATGCCTACGTGCAGAACAATCCGCTCACATATGTGGACCCGAGCGGGCATATGGCGGAAGGTGTGACGGCGATTCGTAACTCGCTTCGTACACATCATGCGCCACAGCCTGAGTCACCAGGCATCGATTGGGAATCACTGGAATTTGAGCCGAACGGGTACGTACCGGGTGCTGGCGCGCCCTGTGTCAACACTGACCCGGAAGTGCAAACAGAAAAGCCAGACGCATCTCGCACAGGTGGGACTCCTGCGGATGCCTGTGCTGATTATGACCTCGCACAACTATTCACAGATGGGACAGGGATTGTTAGAGGCGTAGGCTCAATCAGAAATCAACCAGGTCGTGATACTCACTATCAACTTGCGAATGGCACAGTTCATACTTTCCACATTTATGGTGATCCAACTGCATCGCAGAGAACAGGGATTTATATACCAGCAGCTTTTTCTCAGATTGGGTGGATTGGTGAAAGCACTGTAGTAGCTAGAAACCCCAAAACAGAGGAAGTGATTCAGATTAATCACGTCCTTAGGGGTAAGGCCCAAAAACCGAATGCTGCTGGCTCAAGGTATATTGGAGACATAGGTGGCCCCGGAGGAGATGGGAAAAATGATGTGCATGCACATCTAACGTTATATAAAAATAGGACTTCTCGGAAGACCGTAGAGGATTGGAGAGCTGAACCAACAAAAGTTAGAAGAGCTGGCGTACCGGGCTTTACAAGAACCATAGACATCTCGCAAGCTCAACACATAAGAGATATCAGGACATTAATTAGAAGACGGTAGTAACGGAGTGGAAATGATGAAGAAAACCATTCGTAGAATAGCTATCAGCACATTATTGGTTCCTGCTGTGATCTACATGGAGCCTTTTATTTCTTCAAGGTTTGGAATCAAAGCTGAATCCGTGAATACAATAAATAGAGAAATAAAATTTTCCGATTTAGCCGGAGAGCGGAAAGCACTGAGGATTTCTGAATTAAATCAAGAAAAAGGAGGAAATCCTATCTCTTCATCTGAAAAGCCAGAGCCATGTGAAACGGCAGCATCTTATCTGGATCTTGCTGTGATAGATACACGAAAGCTAGAGAAGAGTTACCTGATTATAATAGCTCGTCTGGGAACAGGTGAGAAATCAAGTCGCCTCAATAAGGAGCGGCTAGAGGTAGTTGAGGAATATGTGCTGAGAAGAGGTTCTGATTTGAAATACATCTTGGCCGAGGGCAGTAGGGTTAAAGGTCTTGGTCGGATAGAGCTGTATGTTGGGGGACAACTTTATCGCGTAATGCCACTTGAGAAAAATAGCCCGACTTATTGTATTCCTGGCAGAGAAGGAAACTAAATCAGCGATTCTTACTAGCTCAATATCGCCATCACAAATTTCATTATAACTACCACACCGTGTTTCATCTTGTATTTCATCGGCCAAGCCTTTCTCTAGTTGAGATTCTATATTACTGGAAAAAGCTGAGTATCTGGCAGAATGAGCCTTCACGTTATTGGAGCCGCCGAGGTCTGCTGGCCCAGACAGGTTGCCAAAGCGCAGATAGAATCCTCCGCCTGCGCTTCACGCAATCGGACAGACCGTCAGTTTGTCGCAGACCTCTATCAAGTATTCTGGCAAAGAGTACCTGACCAATCAGGGTGGGACTACTGAACAGGACAGGTCGCCGTGAGAGGCCGAGAGAATGTCCTAGAGAGGTTTGCTAGTTCGACTGCCTTTAAGGAAGTGGCGAGCACCTTATACAGGGAGACTCTATGGCTCATCGCAGACCATCTTGGGACGCCGCGCATGATAGCCGAGCGAACAGGGTCACTCTCTGGCATCAAGCGCCATGATTACTTGCCGTTTGGGGAAGAGATATTTGCAGGCATTGGGGGCAGGACAGTAGAGCAAGGCTATGTCACAGATAGCGTGCGGCAGGCATTCACCAGTAAAGAAAGAGATGATGAGACTGGGTTGGATTTCTTCGAAACCAGATATTACTCAAGCCAACAAGGACGGTTTACTTCAACTGACCCAATTATCATGGCCCCAGAGCGTGCTGTTGATCCGCAGCAAATCAACTTGTACGCCTACACCAGAAATAACCCTCTCAGATATATTGATCCTACTGGCGAGATTATCAATGAGCCAACTGGTCTAAGCGAAAGAGATCAGAAGCGGTATGATGATTGGAAAGCAAAGCTCCTTTCTACTGAAGCAGGGCGGAAGCAATGGGATAGTTATGCCAATGACAAAAATTTCACGCTCAACATTACCTTAATTGATCGTGGCAATGACAGTAGAAATGCCAGCGCAGAGGTTAAAGATTTCAAGTTTGATGACAAGGGAGCTTTTGTTGGAGCGACAATGGAATTAGGAAATAATTTGGGGAGCGGAGGCAGTCAAGATTCTGAGCGTTACCCTGTATCAGCGACTATAAACTCTGAGTCAGCGCCATACGATGCACATACAAGAGCCGCCGCCAAGATTGCCCATGAGTTTGGACACTTGGATGATTTCCGTGGCATGGGACAAACCTTTTATGAGCAGCAAAGTATCATCAATCAGATAGGCGAACGCTATAGAACTCTTTCACTGAAAGACTACATGAACGATCCCGTTCGTCAAAGGTTAGAACACCAGTTCGAGAGCAAGTTCGGCATGACCGTAAGCACTAATAGTATAAGGCGCGACAACAATGCTGAACGAAATGCTATCCCGGTGATTCGTCAATTAGCAGGGAAAAGCATAACTTCTCAAACCCAAAAGGCAATGAATGTTTTGGAGAAAAGGCCATAGCAAGAGGAGAATTTAGATGCGAGAGACTAAAGGACTATACTTTGTCGGCTTTGTTGTACTGTTTCTGGCTGTTACTCCTATTGGGAAGGCGCAAGGTATTTGCGTAATACCAACAATGAAAGTTTCTTCTGTAAAAGGAAAGGTCATGTCTAAATGGGAAGGGGTTCCTCAAGTCACTGTTGAATTACGAGACTGGAAGGATCAGAGCAAGACGCTGATAAAAGTCCTGACGGATGAAGAGGGCAGCTTTGAAATCAAAGATGTCAAGAGGGGTAAATACCTCCTCGTCATTAGTCGTGAATTATTTTCGTCTTTGCATATCCCAATAAAAGTTGAGCCTAAAGCAAAGGGCAAAGATAAAACATTACTCGCACACCTCGCACCCGATTATATGGAACCTTGTTCAGAAGGAGGCATTGAACTAAAGCAGTTTTATCATTGATGCAATAAATAATCTCAATGACTTCTCTAATAATCCTGCGCCTTGGTCAGTATTGGGAGTAGAAAACAATAAGGTTTACAATCCGCTAATCGGGTCTCATGTCCGCGACTCATAGCTTGCATGTTCTTCGAACAAGATGGCAACTGGCGCAGGACCTCTACTGGACCTACTTCGGGCGTTCTGCCAGTCAGTCTGAAGAAGAGATGTGGGCCGGACGTTTAGCTTTTGGCTCAGCGAACCCCATCACCCGCGCAGAGCTGAGAGAAGTGTGCGCGGGCTGGGTGGAGTTCACTATTCAGGTGACAGACTCTGTGGGGCGGCAACACTCAGGGCGAGAATGAGCGGAGTGAGCATTTCTTATGGAACATCTATTTGGGAGCAGTCGGAGCTGTGCCTTCCGCCACACAGATGCAGCCGCACATCAACGCTCTGAACCAAGCTGCGGCACAAAGTGAGGAAGCAGTTATTACGAAGGCCAGAGAGATTGCCAGAGCACAGCTTGCATCCACTGCTTACGCCAATCGTCAGAGAACAGACCGAGAATACATTGCAGACCTGTATCAAGTCTTCTGGCAGCGAGTCCCTGACCAATCTGGGTGGGAGCATTGGACGAGAGAGGTCACTCTCAAAGGGCGTGAAAGTGTACTCTTGAGGTTCTCGACTTCGACTGCCTTCAAGGAGGTGGCGAGCACACTCTACAGAGAGATGTTGTGGTTAGTCTCAGACCACTTGGGGACGCCGCGCATGATAGTGGAGCGCACTGGCGCACTCTCTGGCATCAGGCGTCATGATTATTTGCCTTTCGGCGAGGAAATCCAAGCAGGCATAGGGGGCAGAACAAGTGCGCAAGGTTATGTCAGCGATAGTGTGAGGCAGCAGTTCACTAGCAAAGAGAGAGATGATGAGACAGGCTTAGATTATTTCCTTGCTCGTTATTACAGTTCGAGGCAAGGAAGATTCACTTCGCCTGACGAGTTCACGGGTGGGCCTGATGAGTTGTATGACTTTGTAGATGATGTGTCAGCCAATCCGACCTTCTACGCCGACCTAAGAAACCCGCAATCGCTGAACAAGTATCAATACGCTTATAACAATCCGTTGCGCTACATAGACCCGGATGGGCATGAGCCGGAAGATAATGAGCCTGACCAAGAACATGGTCGAGCTCCGAACCCGGCTCCAACTCCGAAGCCTTATGGTCCGCAGCCCTATGATCCGCAAAGAACAAAGGAGAGACTTGACAACCTTGAGTTGGTTCATAAGTCAGATCAGGGTGACACGAAGGCCAGTGAGTCCCTCATGCCGCCCGTATCCATCCCTGAACTTATCGTTAAGCCGCCTGACCCAAATCTAGAGAAACTAGGCAGAACCGCATCGGGACGCCCGACTGATAAACATGGCAGACCTTTGGGGCCAAGTGGTAAACCTATGATACATAACCCGAGATTCCCACATAAAAAGGATGCCAGAGATGCTGCTCGAAGAGCTGGACAGGGCGCGCCCATGAAGCATCCAAATCCAAGAAGAGGAAACCCTCATTATCATCCAACTAGAAGAAGTGGAAATAAAAAACAGGATGGCACACACTATAACTATCCTGGGAGAGGATATCCAAAGAAAGCTAAGCGGCAACAAGATGAATAAACGCAGAAGCACACGGAAAGAGATATGGATAGGTCTGGTTGGGGTAACTCCTCAGCCAGGAAACAATCTTCTTGGCGATGCGAAGGGCGCATACGTTAATGTCCTGGCTTCAGCGACAAGCGCAGCAAAGTACACCACTAAAGTTAAAGGTGCGCTGAAGGAAATAGGTCTGAACTTAATAGAAATAGACGATCTTGAACCATTGTCCGAGCGACTTTCCAAATGGACTGTGGATGAAGAGATTATAACAATGGCACAGACCGTCAGAAAGATTGACTCTGTAGCCTTCGGGACATTCTATGAATACGATAGTGAGGATGAGAGTGAGAATAAGAAGTGATGAATCATGAGGAAGAACTGGTAAAAGCATTTATTATACCCGTGAAGCGTTCAAGGTATCTTTCGCTTCTTGAGAGTCCCAAAGGTAGATTAAAGCTCGTCAAAGGGCTTGATCATCTTGGCGATTTAGATATGCGTTACGCTAAATTGATTCCGGCAGATCAGCAATCGGTTAATGATATTGAAAAGATACTAAAACAGAAGGGAGCTCCTGCAATTTGTCACGTTATGTCGTCAAACAGTGACATTGATAATCAAGAAATGCCTTTGCGTATGGCACTAGAAGAGACCGTCGGGGAAGGTATGGGCACATTGATTTCCTGCATCCTCGGAAAGTTAGCATATTTTGAGGGCGAAGAATCTAGTGAGCGATATATTCTTGATCGCTCGGCGTAATTCTCCTGTTAAGCAGTGCAGGACTTGTACTGGACATATTTCGGCAGAGGAGCGAGCCAGTCAGAAGAAGAAATGTGGGCCGGAAGATTGGCCGCAGGCTCTAGTAATCCCATCACGCGCGCAGAACTCAGAGAAGTGTGTGCTAACTGGGTCGAGTTTACGACACAGGTGACGGCGTTGTGGGGTGGCAACACCAGTGGAGAGAATGAGCGGACAGAGCATTTTCTCTGGAACGTCTATTTGGGAGCAGTGGGAGCCCCGCCTTCACCATCAGTAATGCAGCCGCACATCAATGCTCTCAATCTGGCAACCGCACAGGGAGAGGAAGCGGTTATTGCAAAGGCCAGAGAGATAGCCAGAGCGCAGATTACATCCACTGCTTACGCTTCACGCAATAGAACAGACCGCGAATACGTCGCAGACCTCTATCAAGTGTTCTGGCAGCGAGTGCCAGACCAGAGTGGGTGGGAGCATTGGACAAGAGAAGTGAGCATCAGAGGGCGAGAAAGTGTACTGATGAGGTTCGCATCTTCGACTGCCTTCAAGGAAGTGGCAAGCACGTTATATAGAGAGACCTTGTGGCTCGTCACAGACCACTTGGGGACTCCCAGAATGATCGCCGAGCGGACAGGCTCGCTCAGTGGCATCAAGCGGCATGATTATTTACCATTCGGGGAAGAGATATTTGCTGGCACAGCAGGCCGGACAGCAGCACAGGGTTATGTCAGCGATAGTGTGCGCCAACAATTTACTAGCAAAGAGAGAGACGATGAGACGGAGCTGGATTATTTCCTTGCTCGCTATTATTCCAGTGCGCAGGGAAGGTTCATATCGGTTGATCCAATCACGATAACGCTAAATCGAGCAATCGACCCCCAACAGATTAATCTTTATGCTTATACAAGAAACAACCCCCTAAAGTATATTGACCCAACTGGCATGGAGATTGATACCACCCGCTTGACTGAACAAGAACAAGAACAATTTCGGCAAGTCGAGGCTTTAGCTAATGCACAGGACGAAAACGGGAATTATTTGCATCCAGAACTTCATGAGCAATATACGAGGCTCAAAGAGGATAAGGAACACACTTTCATTATTTTGGGAGCTAAGTTAGATGGGGGAACATTGGGAGTTACTAACATAACTGAATTTAATGGCAGTGGAGATTTCAAAACAGCCACAATTGAGTTAGACTTCAAAAAAATAGCAGATGTTTCAAATGCCTCAAAAGCAGATAAGGTTGAAGGCTTCAAGATGTTTGAGGGGTTGCTTGGCGATAAAAATGCTATACGAAGACTTGCTGAAATTTTCGGGCATGAGGCGCGACACGCGACATTTGCTCTCAATAATCCGGCTGACGCTGTTTTTGCTCAAAAGGCAAACAATTATGTTAAAGAATATCTCAACCTTCCCGCATTCAAAGGTAAATATCCTGTTCCGGCTGACGTAGTAGCAAAGGACGTGGTCTTCTGCAAATTTTATAATCGAACGGAAACAGCAGCACAGCAGACACAAAAAATAATAAACGCTGAATTAAGAGCTACAGTCCCTAAATGAAGTAAAATTTATGTTTATAAAGATACAGATTTTATTCTTAATCTTTTCAATTTATGGGGGGCAGACGTTTCCCCAGCAAAGAATGTCCGTCTGTCACTCGCCAATTGAATATGAAGATTCTAATCAGTCGTCACCCAATGTCCTGTCGGTAAATGTAATAGCAGGAAGTATTATTGACCCCGGTGGAGCGGATGTTCCCAACGTATGTATGGGATTATTTACAGAAGACGATCATCGTCTTGTTGCAGAAACGACTTCGGACAAAAAAGGGCGGTTTGGCTTTAAAGACATTCCAAATGGTCGTTATCGTTTAGTTGCGAAATATAGCGTCTTCTGTACAGCTAACGTGCCAATCCAATTGATTCGGGAAGCGCCACGAAAAGGTAAAAGAAAACAGATCGTAATTCATATGGACGCTGGTATGCACGGTTGCAGCTACGGTGACTATAAATAAGGGGTCATGTTTCAGAAATGATGATAGGTGAAATTGCCGATTTTTGACCTTTTATCAATGGCAAGCATGTGAGCCTTTATTTAATCGGGCTTTTACGCGCAAAGAGCAGAAGCTATAGACAAGGCCCAATAAGGCCCAATTTAGCTCATCATCATTTCTGAAACACCACCCCAAATCTCTTACACCCTTATACTTCCACCCATCTAATTTGCCCAGAAATATTCGCTGATTCCTAAGACTTATTTACCCATAACTCCGACGCTTTGCACAAAAAGTCAAAAGGGCTGCATGACAAATATAAGGACTTAGCTATGCCTGTAACTTTTGGCACATACCTCTTTAAGTCTTTTGTTTCTTGACAATACTGCGTAATCGTCGCTTCGCTGGCTTCCTCTTATGCATTAGGCTTCTGTGCCTGCTCTTGAGCAATTTTGCAAGCGATTGGTGACTGATACCGAGTAGTTTTGCTGCTCGCGTGACGCTCCCGCTCTCTTCATCCAATGCCTGCTCAATAAACTTCGCTTCAAACTCCTGCATCGCACCATACAGCGAAAAGTTCTTATCATGTAGATTCATGCCTGAGAGCCTTCGCATTACTATTCGGGCGCACGCTCTTAGGCGGGCTATTTCCTCTGCATCTTGTGTGCTTTTTAGTAACCTATCAGCACGACGATACATGTTATAAAGCTCTGTCGGATTCAGTCGCCTTGCTCCATGTTCTTCTATCAATGTGAGGGCTGCTAGTCCTGCGTTAGAGAGAGCACCAACCTGTTCGGCTATATCCATTGCACGGCGTAGGATGCCCATTGATTTGTCATAGACTCCAACTCTTGACCAGATGACGCCTTGCGCTGTTAGTGCATCTGCAAGCAAAGCTGACTCGCCGCCTTTCTCAAGTGTCTGAATCACATCAGCAATGATACCGTTAGCTTCTCTATATTTCTGCTCTGCGATAAAGACTCTGGCTCTTGTTTCATCTATCTGAGCCAAGAGGCCAGCGTCTTTGAGCCTGACTATCACTCGGCGAGCGCGGTCTAGGTTTTCGTGCGCTTCGCTGTAACGGCCTAATTTGTAGAGCAGAAAAGCGAGATTGTTTTCGTTAGCCGCTTTATAGCGTTCATGTCCCGCTTGCTCATAGTGATAAATGGCTGCCGTGTATTCCATAATGGCTCTATCTGCATAATCAACTTGTTGTTCAGTGGTAGATAGTCGCCGTAAAACCAAGCCTCTCTGAGTATGCCACTTGCCTTTTAAGGCATCTCCGCTTGACTCAAAAAACTCTCTTGCCTTTTCCAAAACTTCCCAAGCATCATGATAATGACCTGTCCATAACTCAATGACAGCGCGGCGAATCAAGACTTTGGCTTTGAGTTCAATATCTTCTTTGCCAAGACCTTTAACGGCTTGCTCTAAAATCACACGCGCATCGTCGTAAGCTCCAAGACGAAAGTAACACTTACTAAGCTCATATTTCGCTTCTGACACTTTCGCGGGGCGATTCTGAGCCTTGAACATGCGGAGTGCTTCAAAGAGCAGATCATTTGCTCTCTCCTGTGCATCTGCAATGTGCTGTGCACTGCCTAGCCAACCGGATAGCGTGCCGCATTGCAATAAGACTTCAGCAGCAGTCAGGGGCCTTAGCTTCTCTATTTCAGGTCGCTTTCCGATACCTTGCCACAGTTCGCCTAATGCTTCGCGGGCGATTTCGTACTGCCCGACATGGATAAACTCAGAAGCGAGGCGACAACGCAGTAAAGCCCGTTCATTGCGAGTGAGTGCAGGATTGTCTAGTTCTTGTAGGCGATTGTCTGTTAAATTCATGTGAGGAAAGCCTTTCTATGTGTTAGCAACAAAGTTGCTAACATATCAAAACCGCCACACTCGTTTGAGGCGCGGCGGCAACAATGGACGAATCCCATTAAAACGAAAGGAAAGAGTGATGAGAGCTTTTAGAGCCTTAATACTTGTTTTGGCACTTTCCGTCTGCGCTAATGCCGGAGAGATACCATGCGATAGAACCGGAGACATGCCCGGCGGCGGCAGGGTTGGAGAAATGCCCACCGACAAAACGAGTGCTATTGACCCGACGATGGCGATAACCTTGCAAATCCTGCAAAGCGTGTTGCCTCTGTTCTAACAGGCACGTTTCATCTTTAGTCATGCTTTGCTGCCGTGCTTTCTCACGGGCGGCTTGGTTTTAGTGTGTTTAGATGAGAGTGTCGGAAATTGCAAGGTGACACTCACGAAGCCAGAGAGTACAGCCATGCAAGATTTATTGCAATAGTTTTGTGTAGTGAGGTGGATGTCAGCGAAGTTGCAAAGGTATAGGGCCAAGCTGCGTAGTTATTCATCAAAGCTATTACCACCTTTCCTTTTCTGATATTGAGCATCAGCAAAATAGTATGCGAGTAGTAAAGATATATTTAATCTTCTGAGCTTCATTTAGAAATCTGCGAAAAATCTGCGAACCCCACCGCACCGGAGCAACAAAAGGGTGCTGAGGAGCGGTCTAAATCCTTGAAAACACACTCCACAGCACCGCACAATAGCGGACAGGCTTTTACCACAATTTACCTGTCCTACTGAAATATAGCCATGTGTAATTGAGTGTCATCCGGTACGCCCTCGCTGACGGTCTGGCTACTGCCCCTCTAGTGTAAGCTGCGGGGCAGTAGCCAGACCGTCAGCGAGGGCGCAAGGCATTTGCAAACCGCAACAGAGAAAAATTAAAGCAAACCTTGAAGAGTTGTTGTGGAGAGCGGAGCACGCGCGGCTAATCTTGAATGGCTTTCTCTACCACCACCCACATCGCTTCGGCCCAGTGAGCGTATCCGAGTTCAGATGGGTGCAGTCCGTCCGAGGAAAAAAAATCTGGACGCGACCTGAGAATCTCGCTGCTCAACTTATAGAGATCTACGAGCAGCGCTCCGTGCCGTTGGGCAATCTCTCCGATGGCTTTGTTGAATTGCTCCAGCCGCAAGCGGAAGGATTCATCAGCCATCGCCTTCATCGCCGGCGCGGAAGCAATGTCCGGGAGATTCGCTATCACAATCAGCCTGCCGGGCTGCTTTAGTTTTGCGACAAGTGTCTCGTAATCATCAGCGAATTGTTTCGCCTCGCGGCCACGCAGGAGGTCGTTTATGCCGACGCAGATTGTGACGAGCGTCGCCCGTGTGCCGTCTAGCTGTGTGAGTTGTTTATTGATTACATCGGCTGTCGTGGCCCCCGCCGCGGAGAGGTTAGTCAGAGTGGAATCTGAACGCTTCTGCTTTATGCGCGCAAAGAGGCGGTCAACGTACCCGCCGCCGTTTCGCGCACCCAGGCCTATCCCGGTCGAGTCTCCGACAGCCACGTATGCAAGCGTGGATGCCTCTTTGTCTGCTACAACACCGGGACGATTGCAGCTTACGCTGAGAAGAAAAATGAGCAGCAAGATTAAAAGTGTGCGCTTGAGAATCATTCCTACTGTCTTGTGATTTCTATCGCCTTTGTGTGAGATGTCATTTGAGTTATGTAATCTTCCGCAGGCGGAAGTGAGCAGGTCGCATTGAGTTGCTCACTTCCGCCTGCGGAATCCTCTGCTTCAGATGGTCAGGGCGTTTCAAGTTGCTTGGAGCAAGCTCGAAATCGCCCGTCGGCCATCTGACGAGTTGATGAGACAATCATCATCAGTACTCGCAGAATGTAGGAACTTCGTAAGGAGGCCCGCTGCCGCCGCCACCACAGTTCCCACCGCAGTCATAGTTGAGGTACGGATCGTAGGGAGAACAATCCTCGTCGTCATACCATCCATCGCCGTCGCTGTCAGGCCGGTCTCTGCCCCAGGCAGTCATGGTTGCAGAGCCGACTTTGTTCAGGTAGTGGCCCTCGTATGTCATATTGGTGACTTTTATCTGATAGGTGCCAGAGTAAGCGTTTGACAGGTCAGGCGTGTTGGCCTGCAAGGACGTGCCGCCGCCCGTCACAGAACTCGCCGTCACAGACCCGACCAGATAGCCGCTGCCATCGAAGTACTCAACCCTCGGCATGCCGTAAGTAGGATCGAAGCTCTGCCCGGAGATGGTTCCCGATGTGGGAGGAGTAGGCAAGTAAACGGACGACGGACTGGCAGAGAGAGTTAAATTCAAGTTGTTGCCGAATCTCACAGCGAAGCCCACCTGAGAGCAGTTCCACCCGAGTTTCGGAGCCTTGAAGGTTCCATCCGGTCTCACGTTACCGGAGCGTACCAAAGGCGGGAGATGATTAGTGTAAACGACAATCCAGGGCGCGTTCGGTGGGCCGGTCAAGTTGCAATAGTCAATCAGTGCGCCACACCCCTGAAAGCCGATAAACGAGAGAGAGAGCAATAAGACTATGACTAGCTTTTTCATTACTTTCCACCTCCTTCGCTGAGATTCAGGAGTCTGTCGATGCCGGTCTTGTTAAAGAAGAGGTACGGGGCGGAAGGATGTAACAATCCATGCGGGCCGTAAGGTCTGCCGGAGATATGCCTCTGCGCTTTCCTCTGCGCTCTGGTCTGCCCGGCTTCCATTCTCTTCTGCACGAGCGTCTGCTCGATGTCGCTCCGCGAATCAGTCAAAGGATCATCAGCCGCCACAGAATAGACAATGAGCAGAGCTTGCGTCGGGGTGAAGCCCTCCACGGTGGCTTGCCCGAACTGCTCTGGCAGGGCTGTGCCAAGCATGACCACGCGGTCATTCACTTCTTCTTCAATCATCGAACGCAGCGCGACTCTGAGCGTAGAATCACCTCGCTGGCTCCATTCCCGGCCTGACTTCGCCTGCTGAATAAATTCCCTCTCAGTCAACGCGCCCCACTTGCCATTGGCTCGCGACAAGATTTGGCCGTGCTCGTTGGACGAGACTTGAGCCGCCTGCCCGATCTCATCGTCCCTGATGGTTGCCAGCCGCTCGACCACTGTCTCTGTCAGCTTGGCTGTCAATTCACCGAGGGTGATGTGTGGAGCCTTGCCTTGCAGCACATTGCTTTCGGCCTCGACCAGTTGCCTCTCAGTTGCGTCCGACATCTTGAGGCCGGAACGCCAGTAGATGAAATCGGCTGTTGACCTGACTGCCTCGGCTATCTGCTCAGGCTTGGCGGAGGCTGTCGCGAATCGAACTTCGCTCCCGACACCGTTATGCAAACGCTCCTGCAAGCGCGCTTGCTCTTGCAAGCGTTGTTTACCTTCAACAGAGGCTTCAGCCGGAAGCTTGGACGCGCGCCAGAAGGCTATGCTCCCGACCGCGACGCAGGCGACCACCAGCGCAATAGCCATCCATGGCCTTCGTTGTAAACCCTTAATCAATCTCATTAGAGAATCTCCTTTGTAGAGGGAAAGGTTACTGATTAATAGGGCGATGCCCGCCGGTCGCTCCCGTAAGGTCGGAGTGGCGTTCGGGCGAAAGCTCTTAGCAATCAGTCCTGAGTGTGTGTTGTGATTCGCACGTGCTCCGTAAAGCGCGCAGAGGTATAGAGCCGTGAACCTCCAGGCCGCGGCTGCCAAGCATAAGTGTCTTAGCTGCTTTGATATGGTCCCCCGTTATGGATAGAGCGTTATCGGGCTTGACCGGAGAAGCGAGGGCAAGCGCGAATCATTGAGGCCAGCGCTGTAGTTGCGATGGGCAGAGGATATGCTTACCGTGACGGCAAGTCAACAATTTTCTTCGCTGTCGGATTGGTCTTCTGGTCCAGAAGACAATCGAGAGTTTGAGACTGCAACAACTTCCACCGTTTAGCCTGCGAAAAATATTCTCTACGCAAAAAACTAACAATAACTTGTCAAAGGCAGTATGATGTCGCCGCTCAATAACCTGTGCCTCTCACAGAAAGGACTCTCACATGCAATGCCTTCTCACTTTTCTCACTTCCGCTCATAGTCCCTGCTTGCTCTGCACAGACGAAAACTGATTAGTGTCAAACAGGCTCGACCCGCAAGTCTGATGTCAATGATTTCTCCACCAATGAAAGGACGGAGATGATGACGTATTTCGATACTTATGAGTGCTTTGGTCAAAAAGAGAATGGCGCGCTCTTTCACATTGAGATGTGCTCTGAAATAAATATCAGCGCGTTTACCTTGCCATCTGATCGTCTTAAACCTCAAATCGGAGGCTTGCCGATTGCGCTATCCGGCCCTGCAAATGTTTCCATCACCAAGATTGAGCCGCTACATGTTTATGAGAAGAAGCTGCTGCATGAGAAATCTGTCTTATTACAGGCGAAGAGACTGAGAGAGGAACGCTCGGCACAGATTGAGGTAGTTGAAACCATCATTGATGCAGTCGGGCTTATCCTCATAGTCGTGCCGGGCGCACAACTGGCTCTGCCGGAGTATGTGGCTCTCAGAGTTTCTCTTGGCCTCGCGGAGGGTTTTATCCTTTTAGCTAAATACATGAACGGCGACGAGAAGGGGAAGTTCATCATGAGCTTCGCCTCGAAAAAGCTCTGGGGAAAGCTGGTCGCGCAAGGTTTCAAGAAGATTCAATTAAAACTCCCGGCTGGCGCGAATGCGCGGAGTCAAAGAATTATCTTCAGGGCAAAGGAAATCAGCAAGAATGTCAAAATGAAGACCGGAGAAATAGTCGCCGACGGCACTTTTGAGTACGTAGAGAAGAAGCTTAACGCGCCCGGTCTGAACAACCTCGATGCGATAGAGTTCGAGTTCTTACAACTTCATGCGTTCAAATATGACTTCGACCCGTCATACAAGCAGATGGTTGACAACATGGAAGCCAGCTATAAAAGTTTTGCCTTAAAGCTGGCGACGGGCCAATCAGATTCTTCTGTCTGGAAGTCTAATCCCACAAAGTAAGCAAACCTCCACCCACATTCAAAAGGAGAATGATGATGAAAATAAAAATTATTTTGCTGGCACTTGTTCTAGCAGCTTTGAGTTTCGCCCAACCACAGGCAAGCGCGTTGAAGCCGCCTGCGTCGCCCGCGTCGCTCCCGGACTATGTCGTCCTCAGTGTCACAACATCCGATTACGTGAACCTCAAAGCGCGCATCAAGAATCAGGGTGTGGTTACGGGCGGGCCGTGTTATATGGCAATTACTATTAAGACTTCTGCTGGCAAGATAAAGGTTTTCAGCCCGAAGGTGAACGGCCTGCTGTCCGGCAAGGAAACAGAAATCTCAGTCAACACAGGGATGGACTTGATACAGGCCGAATATGAAGCCCTCGTTGATCGCTCGAACTCGGTCAAGGAGAGCAGCGAGACGAACAACAAGCTGCAAGGCAAGTTCGGAGGCAAGCCTTAATGTAACGTCAGTTCGATATCAGAAAGAGACAGTTTTGTCAGCCCCGCGAGGGGCGACATATCAGTAGCCCACGACGACAGTCGTGGATTAAGCAATGAAAATAAATAACAAGCCCCGTAGGGGCGACATAATATGCCGCCCCTACGGGGCTTGCTTCGTGTGTGGCGCGAGTGTCCCAGCTGACGTGCCGGGCTACTGATATGTCGCCCCTTGCGGGGCTGCGATGCTGCATTCGCATCTGCTTATGTCGAACTGACGTTAATGTAAGGCTGTGTCAAATCTTTGACCATCAGCAAGAGAAGATATTTGTCATAAATCGAAACGGCGCGGGGTTCTCTCTTTAAGAGCCAGTAAATCTTCCCGTCTGCGAGATTATGACAAGCATGAAAAAACTTCTCTTGTTGATAGTCACACTCATATGGGCGTTGTCTTCTGTGACAACGCCCATACAACTTGCAACCGCGCAATCAAATTCCGCCAGAGAACTCGCCGGACTCTGGGAAGCGAAGCGTCGCTTTGGGCCAGACATTCGTGGCCCACTGCTTATCAGGCAGACGGGCGGCGTCTGGTGGGCAGAGATAGCTGGGCATGCTGCTCAGGCAAAGTTGGCGGGCGACGCAATCACGTTTGAGTTGCCTGATGGACAGAATACTTTTCGCGGAAAGTTTGAAGCGCGACGCGCGCGGATTGTGGGCCACTGGATTCAAGAGCCGGGTCAGGACGGCGGAACGCCTTACGCTTCGCCAGTCATTCTCACGAAAGATGCGCGCGATGTGTGGCGCGGAGAAGTCTCGCCGTACGACCATGCGATGACTTTTTACCTGATGGTCAAGGTCAGGGAAGACGGCTCTGTCGGCGCGTTTCTGAAAAATTACGAACGCAATATCGGCTGGACTCAAAGATACCGCGTGGACAATATCGAGCGCGAAGGAGAGACGGTCAAACTCCTTGCTGCAAATAATGGCACAGAGAAAGGGCGCGTGCTGGCCGAAGGCAGATACGATGCGGAGCGCGAAACGCTCTCAATCTTTATCACGTGGGGCGGGACTTTTGATTTCCGGCGCGTGGCGGATAACGAGTCGAGCGACTTCTATCCGCGCGGGCGTCCCAACGCGACTTATCGTTATGCGCCGCCGGTAGCCTTAGATGACGGATGGCCTACAGCTTCGCCCGAAGACGTAGGCATGTCGCGCGCGGGCGTCGAAAAATTTATCCAGACGATAATCGAGACGCCGATTGATTCCGTGCGCGCACATGAAGTTCACGGCGTCTTGATTGCGCGGCACGGCAAGCTTGTGCTGGAAGAATATTTTCACGGCGCAAACCGCGATAGGCCGCACGATACTCGCTCTGCCGCCAAGAGTTTGACAGCCACTCTGATTGGCGCAGCAATCCATTCCGGCGTTCCGCTCAAAGCCTCAAGTCCGGTTTATCAAGTGATGAACGAAGGCGCGTTTCCGTCTGACCTAGACCCGCGAAAAAAAGTTCTCACGCTTGAGCATTTGATGACCATGTCTTCCGGCCTCGATTGCGATGACAGCGACTCTAACTCGCCCGGCGCGGAAAACAACGTCATAGACTCGCAAGAGATTAAAGATTATTACAAATTCATCCTGAGCTTAAAGCAGATACGCGAGCCGGGTGAGAAGGCTGTCTATTGCAGCATCAATCCGCACCTCGCGGGCGGCGTTTTGTCACGCGCTGCGAAACAAACTTTGCCCGTGCTGATGCAGACTCTTCTCGCAGAGCCGCTACAGATTAAAAGATATTACATGCCTCTCACGCCGACGGGCGATGCCTATATGGGCGGCAGCGTCAGACTTTTGCCGCGCGATTTTCTAAAGCTCGGACAGTTGCACGTCAATGGCGGGACATGGAATGGCCGTCGAATTCTTTCGCAGGAATGGGTGACGCGCTCGACCATGCCGCTGTATGAAATCAAAGGTTCTAAACCTCTCGCGCCTTATACATTTCTCAGGTACGGTTATCTCTGGTGGGTGATTGATTATCCTTACAAAGGGCGAACCGTGCGCGCCTTTTTCGCAAGCGGGAACGGCGGGCAGACTGTGATGGGAATTCCAGACCTTGATTTAGTGGTCGCGCTCTACGCAGGCAACTACGCAGACGCGCCCGGCAAGGAAATCGTGCAGGGCTATGTGCCAAAATACATTCTGCCGGCGATAGACGAATAGACAGTTCTATCTATTTAATCCAGGTTGCGAGTAACAGACGGCTTCAGCCGAGTGCTGTGCGTAAAAGCTTTGCTTTTCCGGCAGGCGTTACCTGCATTCGGAGCGAGGCTCAGCCTCGCTCAAGGTAAGAGCAGAGATGAAGCGGAAAGTCCAAGACCTTCCGCACAGCAGGCGGCAAGCCGCCATCGCTCTCATAACTAGCAAGTTGGGTTATTTAAGCTGGCTTCTTCTTGTAATCTTCTCGCGCACTTGCTTGACGAGGCGGTCGCTCAGGCGCGTGACGGTCGCAATTTTTAATGGGCCAATCAGGTATCGCCCGTATGCTGCGTCGCGCAAAGCATCGAGGTCAAACTTTTCCTTGAAGTGCTGGCGATAAGCGTCAAACGGAATTGCCAGAGCCTCCATAGAGCTTTCATCCAGATTGACGAGGAAAACAAAATCGGCCTCGCTCGGTTTCTCCGCTACCTTGAAGAACTGCCACTCCTCTATTCTTTTTCTGACTTTTCTTTCGGCATCAAGGTCGTAATTGACATACTCCTGCTGGCTCACGCTGACGCTCATGTCCGCAGGATTGACCGTAGTTGCGAGCGGCGAGAGGCGGAAAGCGACGATGTACATCGCCTGACCCGCGCGGAAGTTAAAAGCGGAAGACGGCGTTTGCCCCTGTGCGTGTTGCGCGGCCAGAGAGATGAGTGCAAAGGTTAAAGCCAGAGCGAAATAAGTTTTTTTCTTATACAATCGTCCAGGACAAATCATGGGTTAATCTCCTTTTTTACATTGCTGGCAAACTATTTTACCTGATATATAGAAGCCGAAGAAAACAAATAATGAGAGAGACAGAGCCTCAATCACGCGAAGAGATTTTAGCAGCCTTCAAAAGCCTGCGCGAAGACGGACTAGACTTCTGGGCCAGGATGAATCCAAAAAAATTTGCGACTCCCTTCGGAGAATCTTGGTCGCCCGCAGACAATGTGCGCCACTTGATAAAATCCACTTTGCCTGTCACTAAAGCTTTAAAGCTTCCCGGCTTTGTCCTCCGCGCGCTCTTCGGCAAAGCAAAGGAGCAGACACTTTCATATAGCAGCCTTCGCATGAAATATCAGGAAGTTCTCGCAGGCGGCGGCAAGGCTGGCCGCTTTGCTCCGAAAGTTGTCTCAACGCCTGCGGATGAAAGCGCATGGCAGCGCGACCTCATCAACCAATGCCGCGCAGCCGTCGCGGATTTAGAGCGCGCGACAGAAAGTTGGGACGAGCGCGAGCTAGACCTCTATCGCCTGCCGCATCCTTTGCTTGGCAAACTCACCTTGCGCGAGATGCTCTTTTTCACCCTGTATCACTACACGCATCACAAAGAGAATGTGGTGCGCAAATTAGCCGCTGCTGAAAACGATGACAAAGCCACTTGAGAAAGCGCATCTGCGTGTCGCGCGCCCGACCGATAAGCTGCCGGAAATCCTGCGCTTCTATTGCGCAGGGCTCGGCTTTGAAGAGCTAGGCTCTTTCACAGACCACGCAGGTTTTGACGGAGTCATGCTCGGTCATGCCGGACTCGGTTATCACTTGGAGTTCACACATCAACGCGGGCATAAGAGCGGGAGTGCGCCATCGAAAGAAAATCTGCTCGTCTTTTATCTGCCCCAAAAGAATGAATGGCAGCGAACAGTCGCGCGCATGGTAAAGCTTGGTTATCAACCAGTGATGTCACACAATCCTTACTGGGAGATAAGCGGAAAAACTTTTGAGGACGCAGACGGCTATCGCGTCGTCCTGCAACGCGCCGCGTGGCCGAGCGATTAAGATTGCCACAGAGACACAGAGACACAGAGAAATTAAAAATTAAAAATGTAAAATGCAAAATTAGAAAAAAGATTTCCTTTTACATTTTTCCTTATCTCCGTGCCTCTGTGTCTCTGTGGCTAATTCTTCCCTTACAGCTTTCCGGCCTTCATGTCTGCGAGTCTCTTCTCAAAATTTGAAGTGTCAACCTTATCTGCTTTGCCGCGCTGGATGGCTTGCTCTGCGACTGTGTAGGCTTCGTCTTTGCGGCCCGTGCTGTAGAGCAGATTTGCTTTGGCTGAAAGATTCTGAAAAGTCTCTTTGACCTTGATGGATTGTTCGGCCCACTTCAAAGCCTCTTCGCGTTTCTCAACGTTTGCATAGTAGTTGGCGACGCTCAAAGGAAGTCGCCAGTCGTTCGGGTTGGCGGCGATGGTCGCTTCAGCCTTTGCGCGCATGGCTGCTTCCACGTCCGGCGCTTCGACAGTAAAAGGCACTACAATCTTCTCCCAGCGAATCACGACCTTCGCGGTGTTTGGGCCAACGTCAGGGATGCTGTAGAGCAGCCACTCCTGATTTTCCGCAACCATCTGCGGCTTGACCTTGATGCGCAGTGCATCCTTTTTCTCGTCGTATGTAAAGCTGCCCCACTGGCCCGCGTCCGTGTTGAAGATAACAGTCCACTCATCGCGCCCAGGAATTGTGTGCAGGCTATATGTTCCGGCGGGCAATTTCTGTCCGTTAATCAACACGTCGTCTGTCACTGCAAAGGTCGTGGCCTCGTTGGCTCCTGTGCGCCAGACGTGGCCGTAAGGCACTATCGGAGCATCCTTCTGACGCTTGCGCGCGTCGTCTAAAGTCGCAGTGCTGTTTGCGCCTTCGGCTGTGGCGGGAGCGTCGCCCCAAATTTTTCGTCCCTTCACGCCGGGACGGCTGTAAGTGATGGTCACATCCGTGACGCCAATGGTCTGCATGACGCTGGCCTTCTGGCTAGGGCGCGGGACGCGCACGGTGGGATTCTGAGCCTCAGCGCGCGGCGCGGCGCAAATGGTCAAGAGCAAGAGGGCCAGAGCGGAAATGTAGAAATTTTTAAAGCGAATCATTTTTCTCTCCTTAGTAGTTTTCTAAAAGTAGTTTCAAAGATAGCGCAGGAAAAAGCAAGTTTCGCGCTGGTGGCGCAAAGACATAAAGAAAGCTCGCAAAGAGTTGAAGCATTATTTTTCTTGAAAGCTTTCTTCGCGTCTTTTCTTTGCGCCTTTGCGCCTTTGCGGGAGATTCTTTCATGCCTTTGATTCAAGCCATCAACTTTCTTGCTTCGCCTGCAAATACCTTTCGCGCAGGATTGTTCTGTGATGCAGCTCATGCCCTGCGAGGATATAGGCTAAGGCGCGCACGCTCGCTTCGCTCTCATTGGCAGTGCCTTTTCGCAGCCATGCTTCCTGATTGAGATGTTTGAAGAGAAAGAGGCTTGAACGCCTGACGCTCTCAAGCTCGTCGGCCAGGTCGCTGAGCGTGCAATCATCGAAGGAAGCATTTTGAATGTAATCATCCTGCTCGAAACCGGGCAGGGGCGTGCTGTCATTGCGCGCAAAGCGCAGTGCTCTGTAGGCAAAGATTCTTTCCCCATCAATGATGTGGCCCACGAGTTCTTTGATGCTCCACTTGTCGGGCGCGTAACGAAAGCCCGCCTGCGATTCCGGGATGTCGCGCAGGAGCTTGAGCGTTTCATCCAACTGCTCCTGCAAAATCGTGAGGATGTCGCCCTGTGGCACGAGCGAGATATAACTTTCGTAATATGGCGCGTATTCCGTCGCTTCCGGTTTGTTGATAATCATTTCACTCATCTTTGTAACTCAACTCCTGCTTTGTGGTTTGTCATGCTTGAAGAATTGAACTGCTCAAGAGAGTAAGAGCGGCGAGAGAGATTTGACTCTTCGCCGCTCTCACGTCAGAAGAGGGGCAGTGTGCGTAGTGAATTCTACACCTGCCGCGCCGCATGTCAATAAAATGTTGGCCGCGAAACTTGTTTTCATCTGTGGACAGTCCAGGCCGCGTTGTGTCCACAGCAGTTGACAGACTCTCAAGCATGAAAAGAAAATTTTTGGGGCATTTGCTCATCAACGAGAAGCGGCATGTGCTTTGCTTTGTCTCAAAGACAGTTACGCGAAACGCCTCATGCAAGGCAGGTCAGGCCCCCTCCCCGACCTGCCTCTTCACAATTAGAGCCGCCCGGCCTGCATGAGTGAAATGAGAAAAAGCGCATGGCCCATTTCCTCCAATCTTCCGTCTTTGTTCAGATAACACGCACCACCACCGTCACGCTCTGGGGCGGCGGGCCAAAACCTACTTACGAGGAATTGGATGTCGTCCCTCTGACCTCTGGCATCGTCAACGTGGCAAAGGCTAGTGCTTCGACCCGTTCACCAGATCCGCACAATCATTACTGGGAAATCACCGGCCTCAAGACTGGCGTCACTACGCTGGAAGCCCTGACGCTCACGAAATTAAGCATGGCTAAGTCAATCGACGTGACGGTCACGGGGCGCATCAAGATTAAGCTTGGAGCCAACGGAGAAGGAACTCTGGAATGCGTCGGTCTGGGAACATTCAAGGTGCTCGGACAACCCAACAGGGATTATCCGCAAGACATGACCGTCAATCCCAGTGACAAGGAGGAACTTCACATCAGCGTGGAGTTTGACGGCATAAAGATGCCCTGGGCCATCCTAATCTGGGGCCAGAAGGGCATCTACATACATGAGATGCCCGACAACCTCGCAGACAATGGAAATCGGCCATCAGAAGGGTGCATACATCTTTCTCCAACAAATGCTCCAAAGGCTTACGATTACGTTCAGACTAGAACGAGAGTCACAATCGAAGCTCCCTGGTTAAAAAAGAAGAAGCCTAAAAAATAGTAACTGCCTCTCAAGCTCTTCCGCATCTACGCACGCTTGCCTATGCAGTAAAGATATTTGGTCGTGCGTATGAAGAGCTGCCCGTCTGAGATGGCTGGCGAGCTGAGACAGTAATCGTCAAGATTATTTTCCGCCAGCACTTCAAACTTCGGCCCCGCCTTTATCACAGTCGTGAGCCCGTCTTCATTGGTCACATAGATTTTGTCATCCACCAGAATAGGCGACGCGCTATAGGTTCCCTGCGCGATGCGTTGCCCGCCGTAAAGCTCTCGCCCGGTCTTGGCGTCCAGACACCAGACGATGCCCTTATCATTCACGATATAAAAATATTTGCCATCTGTAACAGGCGTCGGCACATCCGGCCCGTTCTGTGTTGACCAGAGCAGGTGCGACTTTCTGATGTCGCCGCGCCCGCCGGATTTGAGGGCCAGAAGCGGGCGCACGCGCGTCGGCGCGTAGATGATGCCATCGGCTATGACTGGCGAAGCGACTATGCGATAGAAGGGTTCATTGTCAGGATTGAGTCCGTCCGCGCGCCAGAGCTCTTTGCCCGTCGCAGAGTCGTGGCCCGTCACAACATCTCCGCCGGTAATGACTATCTCGACAGCTTTGCCATAACGCAGGAGGGCCGGAGTCGTGTAAGCATCCGGCGATTCGCGTATGGCCGTGGTCGGACGCTCGACGCGCCACACGGTCTTGCCTGTCTTTTTGTCAAGACGCACCACATAAGAAGCATCGTCCGTGTTCATCCCGTGCAGGACTTGCACATAGAGCGCATCTTCATAGAGCAGTGGCGATGAAGCATAGCCCCAGTTGAGACCAAACTGTCCGTAGTCCTTCTGTAGGTCTCTCGTCCACAGCTCGCGCCCGTCAAAATCAAAGCCTTTCAGGATTCCCGTCCCGGTCATGACATAGACGCTCTTTCCATCCGTCACGGGCGAGGGCGAAGACATATTCTGCTTGCGCATCTTGATGTTGCCGCCGCTGAGCCGCTTTTTCCAGATGGGCGTGCCTTGCTTGCGCTCTATGGCCCAGAGAAAGAGCTCGTCGCCTTCCGCGATATGCAGAAAGATTTTCTCGCCCCAGATAATCGGAGTCGAGCCGCTCCAGCTCGGCAGAGCGAGCCGCCAACTCACATTCTCTTCGGTAGACCAGCGTAGCGGCGGATTCTTCTCGCGGCTCGTGCCATTGAGTTCAGGCCCGCGCCATTGCGGCCAGTTCTCCGCACGCGCGAAAGTGTGCGAGAGGATGAGAAGAATAATGAATGCCAAGATAGATTTCGAGCGCATCTCCTTAGGTCTCCCTGATTTCATGTTTACGCTTTAAGACTTGAAGAAGGCAAAGATAGCAGAAAGCGCGTAGGAGGTGAAATCTCTTTCATAGACAAAAATAAAATTGGTGTAGTACTCAATGCCGCGATGCCATGACGGAGTAAGAGGAAAGCGTAGAAAGAAGTAGGCCAGCGGCAAAAGGACGCAGGCCGCAAGGATGAGAATCAGATAAAACATTGCTGCTCCGAATACAGTAGATTCACTTTAACATGAGCTTTCTCTTCATTGAATCCGCCCTGTGCTACATTCGCACGGATGTTTGCATACTTCTACCAGCTCTGCGCCACGGTCTTCATGCTGCAAGGAATTTCGCTGCCCCTGCTCGTGATAATTTCCGGCATCCTCGCGTGGAAACAGAATCACAAGCTCGAACGCCTCAAGCGAGAGTTGCACATAGAGCGCGGGAAGAAACTCACGGCGAGTGAGATTTCCGAACTGATGCTCAAAAGCCTGCCGCAGCTCAAGCCTTTAAATTGCGTCAACTGCGGCGCGGGCATCCTGCTCAAAGAAAGAGAGACTTTGTGCACGCGCTGCGAAACGCGCGGCGAGTTGCCGCAGGATTATGCACAGGCTGCCGCGCTCAAGTGGGAAGTCAGAAGATTGTTCCGCAGCGCGGTCAGGCATTGGCGCATAGCAAATATTTTGACGCGGCCCGCTGTCGGCTGGCTCTTCTTCCTGATGATTTTTGCGGAGCCGCTCGTCATCTTCCCTGTCACGCTCATCGGCAGCAACATGTTCCCGGACACATGGATTGACCGCACGCTCAAAGCCTTTGGCGAGGACTTGAGTTTTCTCATCATGCTCTTCGCCTTCTTCGGGTTTGTCATCTGGATGATAGTCTTTATCTTTCTCAATGGCTTAAGCAAAAGCCTGCGACGAAAGTTGCCTGTCGTGCCTTTCTTGGAACCGGAGTCGAGCGGCAGAGAGATTGCTGAATGTCAGGCATGCGGCGGCGGGATAGAGTATGATAGCAAAGCTTTCGTCACTCTCTGTAGCTATTGCAATGTGGAAAATTATCGCGCGCAATTCGTCAGGCGCGCGCGCGTTCAAGGTGAGAAGCAGCAGACCGAAACAAAATCCGTGCTCTTTGGCGCGATGGAAATCCTGGATGATTTCGTCGGCACATTCTTTATCGTCACGCTCCTGCTCGTGGGTAGCGCGATGCTCTTAGGAATTATTTACGCCGTTAAGAATCTGCTGTGAAACAAAAGACTACTTTGCTCGATTGAACCTTGACCGTGCGCGCAGGCTCCGCCTAGACTCTTAATCCATGACAACGCGGCTACAGATTCCCGTTCTTCTCTTCATGGCTCTCATCCTGCTGTGCGCGACAACGGCGCATTCAACTCGAAGCTCAAAATCGTTAAGAGCCGACAGATACTACTTACGTGTCTCCGCATGTGATGACGGAGGCAGAGCATACATCAACGGCATGATGGTCGTTGACGTGGGTTTTGACGAAGACAGCAACTGGCTCGACATCACACAGGACTTGGTCAGGGACGATAATAAAATCAAGTTTGAAGTCAAAAACAAGACGGGCGCGATTACTTACAGCTTTCAGGTGAAGAAGAACGAGAGCGTCATCTATGAAGAGTCTTGCGGCACGGTCAAGGTCGCCGGGTGCGAGAACAATCGCGCCTTTCGCATCGGCGTCGCGCGCGCGTTTACATATCTAATTAAAAGGCCCACACAGCGCACGCCATGACACAGTTTCAAACACCGGATGAAAATTTCCAAAACCGTGTCAGAGAAAGCTTCGCGCGCCAGCAGGTGATGCAGACCATCGGGGCTAATCTCACACTGGTCGAAGCCGGAGTCGTAGAGATAGAGCTTCCCTTTCGCGCAGACCTCACACAACAACACGGCTTCATACACGCGGGCATTGTCTCAACCGTGCTCGATAGCGCGTGCGGCTATGCGGCCTTTAGCCTGATGCCTGCCGATGCCGCTGTGCTGAGCATAGAGTTCAAGGTCAACCTGCTTGCTCCTGCGAAAGGCGAGAGGCTGCGCGCACGCGCGGAGGTCAAGCGCGCAGGTCAGACCGTGACTGTCTGCACGGCAGATGCGTGGGCCATCAGCGGCGCAGAGAGCAAACTGGTCGCGACGATGCTTGCCACTATGATGTGCCTGCGTGGTCGCGGGAATCTGAACGGCTAACCTGGTCAGCGGTAGTGGCTCAATTTCAAAAGAGGAAAGAAACGTCTCCCGCAAAGGCGCAAAGGCGCAAAGAAAGCAGCAAAGATAAATTACCACTTAACCTCTTTGCGTCTTCTTTGCGCCTTTGCGCCACCAGCGGGAGATTCTTTCGTCCAGCTTGTTATTCATTGGAATTTCAAACTGCACCACTACCAGGTCAGCAAAACTATTGACACTTTCAAGGGCGCGGTATTATCTTCGCCCACGTTCGTCTCTTTCCAAAGATTCGTTCTCGCCAGCTTCTTAAACCGGACAACTGAAAGCAAGAGCAGCCCTCGACTGCTCATGCCGAAATAACAACCACACACGCAAGGGAAGTCTCTCTTCCTTTTGACTTTTTAAGGAGACACAGATGAAGAGGAAAATTTTCTGCTTGGTAATTGTCGTCACGTTATTTTCTCTGCTCGCGCCTTTGTGCATGGCAGACGATCCGGCGGCCATCCGTGAGGAAGGCTATACTGTGTCTCTCAACCTGACTTTTAGCAGGAAGAATCCGAACTCGCTGCAACGCGCAATGTCTTTCCTCGATTATGGCTACAACGGATTTGCCACCGGCTTTATCGTCGGCGACGGACTGGTGATGACCGCACATCATGTAGTCAACGGCAACCTGAGCATCTCGAAGAGAGCCATGCTCGGCTTCGGGTCGAAAGAGCAGCTTGATGTCAAAATCTATGTCAACAACTGTCAGGCCGAAGTCATCAAGATAGACGAGCACGCAGACCTCGCGCTCCTGCGCGTCTGCCAACTGCCGAAGCAGACACGGACACTGGCCTTTCAAACAAATCTTAATAAGGAAGAGAAACTCTTCCTCATCGCCAGACCGCACGGCAGCAAGAAAGTGAAGCGCGGCATTTTTCACGGGCCATACATGTCTCGCGGTTTGGAATACTGGTCTGCGCGGATTGATACGCGCGACGGTTATTCAGGCAGCCCGGTCTATAACGAGAAGGCAGAGCTTGTAGGAGTGCTCAGCAGTTACGACGGCCAGCAAAAACTCGCAGTCATCAGTCCCGGCATCAGAGCGCAAAAGTTGTTGGAAGAATATATCTCAAGCCCGAAGCCGTGATTTAAATTAAAACCGTGCGGCGCGAGATAAGAAAGAGTTCGGCTTTCTCAGCCCCGCGAGGGGCGACATATATTAGCCCACGACGTGAGTCGTGGGACACGCGCACCGCACACGAACCAAGCCCCGTAGGGGCGACATAAATAATGTCAATCAAGAGTAGAACTAGAGAGAAAGAAAAAGAGCTCTCTCTTTGCACCTCTTTGCGTCTTCACACTTTGCGGTCTTTGCGGTTAAGTTGTTTTTTAACGCAAAGGTCGCAAAGATTTTTCGCAAAGAGCGCAAAGTTTTTCTCTACTCTTGATTCGCATAATTTCTGTCGCCCCTACGGGGCTCGTGATTTATCTACATTGCTTAACCCACTCACGTCGTGGGCTAATATATGTCGCCCCTCGCGGGGCTCTCATGCTGCATCCCCTTTTGCTTTTTTACTTTTGCTTTTCTTCTCTCTTTGCCAGTCCGGCGACTGCTCTGGCGAGGGTGGTCGGGTCAACAGGCTTTGGGATGTGTGTTTGATAGCCTGCGGCGAGTGCCTGCTGGCGGTCTTCGTCCCTGATATAAGCCGTCAGGGCAGCCGCAGGAATATTGCCGCCCTGCTCAGGCGTGAGTGTTCGCACTTTTCCAATCAGCGCAAAGCCGTCTTCGCCCGGCATTCCCAAATCGGAAACCAGCACATTAGGTTGCCATTCATGAAAAGCTTCCAGAGCTTCGACGCTGGAAGAGGCTGTGCAGACCTTCGCGCCGTATTGATTCAACATCATGCTAATCATCTCGCGCGTGTCCGAATCGTCATCCACGACGAGCACGCGCAGTCCTGTCAAATCCGTCGCGTGTGCAGAGTTGTCGCCTGTCTCTGCTGCCTGATTCAAGGCTGTTGCCGAATCGCCCTGCGGCAGTGATGCCACATCACGTGCGGATGCGATTGGGAGGCATACTGTAAAGACTGCGCCATTGCCGTCGCCTGCGCTTTCGGCGCGGACAGTTCCGCCGTGCAGTTCGACCAGATGCCGCACAATCGCTAAGCCGAGACCAAGCCCGCCGTGCGCGCGCGTAGAGGATGAATCGGCCTGCCGGAATCGCTCAAAGACATGCGGCAAAAAATGCTCTTCAATGCCGATGCCGTTATCGCTGACAGTGATTTCCATCTCGGAATCCGTGCGCTCCTGCCGAATCTCTATCTGCCCGCCGAGCGGCGTAAACTTGATGGCGTTTGAAACAAGATTCCAGATAATCTGCTGCAAGCGGTCGTGGTCGCCTGAGACCAGGCCTCCGGTTTCATCGAGCGAGAGATTGAGCGTGATTGACTTGGCCGCAGCCGCAGGTCGCAGGGTGTCAACTGCGGCTTGAATAATCGGCGCGAGTTCGAGCGGCTGCGCGTCAACATGAAACTTGCCTGTGATGATGCGCGAGACATCCAAAATATCATCTATGATTTCAGCCTGCGCTCTGGCATTGCGCTCGATGACTTCAAGCGCATTCACTGTCGTCTCTTCTTCCAAATCGCCGCGCCTGAGCATCCCTGCCCAGCCGAGAATCGCAGTCAAAGGCGTGCGCAGTTCGTGCGAGACCGTGGCGAGAAATTCATCCTTCAAGCGATTGGCGGCTTCTGCTTCACTGCGCGCGGCACGTTCGCGCTCAAGCAATTTTTCGCGCTCCTGTTCCGCGCGCCGTCTTTCGCTGACATCATGAAAGACTACAATCACGCCAATCATCTTGCCGTATGTATCCTTGATTGGCGCGCCGCTGTCTTCAATCGGAATCTCTGTGCCGTCTCTCGCCAGCAGGAGCGTGTGATTGGCTAGGCCAACGATGATGCCTTCTCTTTCAACCAGAGCGAACGGGCTCTCAACAGGCTCGCGCGTCTCTTCGCTGACAATCTGAAAGACTTCACCGAGCGGCCTGCCTGCGGCTTCAGACATCTTCCAGCCCGTGATGGCTTCGGCCACAGGGTTGATAAAATTGATGTGGCCGTGAATGTCCGTCGCAATCACAGCATCGCCTATGCTGTTGAGCGTCACCTGCAACCACTCGCGCTGCTCGCGCAATTTTTTCTCGACATCGCGGCGCGAACTGGCGAAGAGCACAAGGCTGCTGAAGAGCACCAGCCGGTTAAAAGTTAAGACGGCAGACCTGCCTGTGTAAGGAGTTGGCGAGAAGTAATAAAGCGCAGCTTCAAACGCGACCGCGACCAGCAGGCCCGGCCCTCTGCCCAAATACCACGCGCTCCCAATCATCACGGCGATGATGAGCGTCGTCAGGTCCAGACGAAATAAAAATAGTTTCTGAATGCCGAAAGAGATGAGCAGAATCAGGATGAATGATCCCAACGCCAGACCATAACGAAATATGACTGAGAGTATCTTTCTCATCAGGGGCAAGCTCTAAGGGCAATTCGTTCGGAGACCCGTGCGACTTTTATACTGCATGGCTTTTACCACATTTACGCCTGTTTGATAACATATATGCGAATCAAGAGTAGAAAAATCTTTGCGGTCTTTGCGAACAACCTTTGCGGTCTTTGCGTTTAAAAAACTACTTAACCGCAAAGAGTGCAAAGTGTGAAGACGCAAAGAAACGCAAAGAGGAAGCTCTTTCTTATGTGGAGAAACAAATGGCCCAGAAAATTTTTCAGGTGGACGCTTTCACAGCCGAGCCGTTCAAGGGCAACCCTGCCGGCGTATGCCTGCTCAATGAAGCCGCAGATGAGAAGTGGATGCAAGCAGTCGCGCGCGAAATGAATGTCGCGGAGACAGCGTTTCTGGAGCGCGATAAAGAGAGCGCAGACAGTTTTCATCTGCGCTGGTTTACGCCGACGACGGAGGTTGTCCTCTGCGGCCATGCGACTCTCGCCAGCGCGCATCTCATCTGGGAAGAGGGCGCGGCGCAAAAGGATTCGCGCCTGAGTTTTCACACGCGGAGCGGAGTTCTAACGGCCCAACGCGCGGGCGATTGGATTGAGCTTGATTTCCCGGCAGAGCCGCCCGTTGAACAATCTGCTTATCCAATGGAATTGATAGACGGTCTGCGTATAGAACCGCGCTATGTGGGCCAGAATCGCCTGGACTTTCTCGTCGAAGTCGAGAACGAAAAGGTTTTGTGCCAATTAGAGCCGGACATGCGCCTCTTGCGCAGCCTGCGCGCGCGCGGCGTGATTGTGACGAGCCGCGCGGATAATCAGAAATATAATTTCGTTTCGCGCTTCTTTGCGCCGGGAGCCGGAGTGGACGAAGACCCTGTGACGGGTTCTGCGCATTGCTGTCTCGGCCCGTTCTGGCGCGAGCGTCTGGGCCAAGATGAGATGCTCGGCTATCAGGCTTCGCCGCGCGGCGGCGAAGTGCGTGTGCGCGTTGCAGGTGAGCGCGTGCAACTTGGCGGGCAAGCTGTCACAACCTTGCGCGGTGAGATTATGTTTTGATGTCTTGCAACCCGACGCGACGCGCAGTTCTCCTGTGCCAATTATGTCGCGAATGCTGTACCATAGCCGCTCTACTGTCAAAGAAATTTTTGAGAAGTTGAGGAAAGAGAAATGCCAACGAGCATCAGGCAGCTTGAGAGTGAAGACGGAACGGGAACGATTCTTCGTGTCGAGGGCTCGCTGACATTGGTGGATGCGGAACTCCTGGAGAGAATTTGTGGGGATTTGCGCGAGCAAACACCGGGCAGCATCACGATTGATTTAGCAGACCTCAACTTTTTGGACAGCGAGAGCGCATCCGTCCTCTATCGCCTCAAAAGTCAGGGCATAGAGCTAGAAGGCTTGCATTATTTCATCCAGAAAGAGATTGAACTGGCCGAAAAAAAAGGCGCGGGAACATAAATCTTGCCATCAGCGTAAGTTACTTCCGCGGTGGGAATGGCATCTAAAGACATGCCCCCTTTTTGAAATCGGACGGCACGTCACAATCTGGTATGAAGAAAGTTTCGCTAAATCTCGTCATCATTCTCGCGCTGCTTGCAACGGCAGGCGCAGCCGCCGCGCAAAGTAAGAAAAAAGCGCAGCCGCGCCCCAAATTGAGCGAGCCGCAAGTCATCAGCGAAGTCAATGCTCCGCCCGCGCCGCAAAACGCCGGCGAGGCGGTCAGGGCCGCAAATATCTACAAGACGAGTTTGCAGCAACTGCTGGCCGCGCGCGAAAAGGAAGTGGCGCGCGCCACAGAGCAGATGGAAAAACTGAAAGCTCTCTACAGCGACGGCTTCATCTCAAAACGTGAGTTGGAAGAGACGGAGACTGCGCTCATAGAGCTTCGCCACAAGGTCGAAGAGACGCGCAAGCAGTTGGCCTCAACGGATGTCGTGGTTGTCGAATCTCTTGCTGAAAAAGAAGCAGGTTCTGTGGCTGAGTTCGACTCGCAGACCTTTTCAAGCAAGATGCTCAAGAAGGTCGCCTACATACGTTATAAAGGTTCGGCCAACTGGTCTGTCTCGGATGTCGGGAAGATAGAAAAATTCTTTTCCGGGAAATTCAAGCGGCCTCTGCCCGTCGCGGCTCTGGGCCAATCGGATTTGCACACGCGCTGGGGCTATGACCATCGCAATGCTCTTGATGTCGGAGTCCACCCGGACAGCGCGGAAGGTATCGCGCTCATGAATTATTTGAGCAGTCAGGGCATCCCCTTCATGGCCTTTCGCCGCGCCGTCCCAGGCTCTGCCACAGGCCCGCACATACACATCGGCAAGCCTTCGCAGAAAACTGCAAGCAGATAAACGCAAAAAAAGTTTCCCGCAAAGGCGCAAAGACGCAAAGAAGAACTTAAATGTTTTCTTTGCGTCTTTGCGCCTTTGCGGGAGATATTTTTTTCATAAAGCGTAGTATCCTCTCTGTCATGAGCGACCCGCGCACAGCATTGCTGTTAGGAGCGACCGGACTCGTCGGCGGTCATTGTTTAGACCTCTTGCTCAAAGATGAAGCTTACACGCAGGTCATCTCGCTCGGCAGGCGCAAAGTCTCTCTCGAACACGCGAAGCTTGAGCAGTGCTTGATTGACTTTGAGCGGCTGCCGGAGTTTGCACACCTGTTCAAAGCGCAGGATTTCTTTAGCTGTCTCGGCACGACGATTAAGAAGGCCGGTTCGCAGGAAGCCTTTTACAAAATTGATTTCACTTACGCGCACGAGACGGCGCGCCTCGCACAGCAAAATGGAACAGAGCAATTCCTGCTCGTCTCCGCGCTCGGCGCAGATGCAAACTCGCGCATCTTTTACAATCGCGTCAAAGGCGAGTTGGAAACAGCCGTCAGTCTTCTGCCTTTTAAAGGCGTGCAGATTTTTCGCCCGTCGCTGCTCCTGGGCCAGCGCGCAGAGTTTCGTCGCGGCGAGCAGATAGCAGAGAAGGCCGCAAAAATTTTCTCTTTCGCTTTTATCGGGCCTTTGAAAAAATATTGTCCGATACACGCGCGCGATGTGGCGCGGGCCATGTTGAGAGTCGCGAAAGAACAACCTTCCGGCGTCAATATTTTTGAATCCGCAGAGATGCAAGCGTTGGCTGATGATCGCAGACCATAATGCCTATCACTTAAGAGTGCTCGTAACTCTGAAAAGAATTTTGCAGAAGTTGTGACCGGAGAGACCTTTTCGCCTTGACAGTAGCTTGCCTGACATCATACATTCCATCCGCGAATTCAGAGCCAGTCCCTCGCTGTGGGGTCGTGGTGCGAACTGACCTTCGACGCCTGTATTATTTCCTCTCGTCAAAATAGAAATATCAAGGGGAGCTTCGATCTGTGTCTGAAACGCTCGTTTCAGGTAAAACGTAAATCCGGTACCAAGGACAATTAGAAGGAGATTGTGTATGTTTAGGACGTGGACCCGCAAATTAGGGGTGTTGCTTGTCGCGATTATCGCCGTGACTATTGCCGTTTCAACACTCAAGGTCACAGCCCACCAAGAGATTTGGTCTGTCAATACTGAAAACAGGGCAGAGATTATTAAACACAAAGCTGTTGCCAGACAGTCGTTCCCCCAAGAGTTCAAATTATTTAATTTGGATATTGAACCTTTAAGGCAACAATTATTTTCTATCGTCGATAGCGCAGCCCGTGAGCAATCAGCACGGATTTCCCTGCCCAACGCGGCTGGCGACATCGAACAGTTTGATGTTTATGAAGCTTCCAATTTTGACCCACAGCTACAGGCCCAGTTTCCAGAGATTCGGGCTTTTTCCGGTCGCGGCGTCACGGATAAATATGCAACTTTGAAGTTAAGTATTTCTCCGCAGGGAATTCAGACGATGGTTTTCAGAACCGACACGGACAATGAATTCATTGAACCCTACTCTGACGACCACACAGTCTATGCCGTCTTCAAAGGCCGCAGAGCAATCGGCGGCTTGCCCTGGGAGTGCTCCACGGAAGATAAAAATCTGGTCTCTGATGTAAATTCCCAGCTTCCTACAGCCGAGCCTCTCAGCAACACAGGCGAGCTCAAGACCATGCGTCTGGCCCAATCCTGCAACGGAGAGTATTCCAACTTCTTCGGAGCAACCAGTTCTGCGCAGGTCAATTTGGTTTTGGCTGCTTTCAACGCCACGCTGACCCGCACCAATGGAGTCTATGAAAGAGACCTGGCATTGCACCTCAACCTGATTGCAAACACAACAGCCGTTATTTATTACGACCCGGCGACAGACCCTTACACAACATTGGGCAGCTGGAATAACCAGTTGCAAGCCACGCTCACGGCAAATATCGGAGAGGCAAATTACGATATCGGCCACATGTTCGGAGCTTCCGGTGGCGGTGGTAATGCCGGATGTATCGGTTGCGTCTGCGTGGACGGACAGAAAGGACGCGGAATTACTTCGCCTGCCGATGCAATCCCGATGGGCGATAATTTCGACATTGATTATGTGGCCCATGAAATCGGCCATCAGCTGGGTGCGAATCACACATTTTCCATGTCAAGCGAAGGCACCGGGCAAAATAAAGAAGTGGGTTCCGGCATCACCGTTATGGGTTACGCGGGAATCACAGCGCAGGACGTAGCCCCACACTCGATTGACACTTTTCATGCAACCTCAATCCAGCAGATTCAGGTCAACTTAGCGACTAAGGCATGCCCGATAACCACGGTCATGACAGCTAACAATCCTCCCGTTGTTGCACCGGTTAGCAATTACACTATTCCCATCAGCACTCCGTTTGCACTCACCGGTTCTGCCACTGACCCGCAGGGTGACGCACTAACTTATCAGTGGGAGCAAAATGACAACTCGACAACGACCGGAGCAGCCAGCGTTGCATCACCGACTAAATTGACCGGGCCAAACTGGTTAACATTTAATCCGTCAAGCTCTCCGACCAGAACTTTCCCCATCTTAGCGACGATTCTCGCCGGTAATCAGGTAACCGGCCCATTGCCGGGCGGCGATGCCGGTGCAAACATCGAAGCATTGAGTTCAGTTTCACGAACGCTCAACTTCAGATTAACGGTCAGGGACAATCGTCCTTACGTTGCATCTTCAACCATTGGTCAAACACAGTTTACGGATATGACCGTGACGGTTAGCAATGCCGCAGGGCCATTCCAGGTCACATCGCCTAATACGAACGTCAGCGTTTTTGCAGGCGGCAATTTCAATGTGACATGGAACGTCGCCAGCACAACCGCCGCACCGATTAACACAGCCAACGTCAAGATTTCACTCTCGACCGACGGCGGGCAGACCTTCCCGCACGTGCTTTCGGCCTCGACGCCGAATGACGGCTCGGAGTCGGTCGCGATTCCCGCCGTTCCGAATTCCACGACGGCGCGCATGAAGGTTGAAGCGGTCGGCAACATCTTCTTTGACATTAGCAACACGAACTTCTCAATCGTCGGCGCGTTGCTTGCCAAGACGGCAGACTTTGACGGCGATGGCAAGACAGACCTCTCCGTCTATCGCAACGGCGCATGGCACGTCAACCGCAGCACGGCTGGATACAATGTCTATAACTTCGGCCTTGCGTCAGACAGAATCGTGCCTCAGGATTATGACGGCGACAACAAGACTGACTACGCAGTCTATCGCAACGGCAACTGGTATATGCAGCGCAGCACATCGGGCTTTGCTTCCGCCACCTTTGGCGCGGCGGCGAACGACATCCCCGTCCCCGGCGATTATGACGGCGATGCTAAAGCGGACATCGCGGTCTTCCGTCCGTCAAACGGCGCATGGTACGTCCTCAGAAGCTCAGACGGCGGCATTACGGTGCAAAGCTGGGGTACAAACGGCGACATCCCTGTGCAGGGAGACTACGACGCGGACGGCAGGGCAGACTTCGCAGTCTATCGTCAATCCACAGGCGTCTGGTATCTCTTGAGAAGCACGCAGGGAGCCACTGCGCAAGCCTTCGGTGCTTCAACCGATTCGCCTGTGCCTGCGGACTACGACGGCGATGGTCGCACAGACCTCGCCACTGTGCGTCCGAGCAGCGGCACCTTTACATGGTACTTGCAGCGCAGCACGGCTGGCTTCATAGGCTTCGTCTGGGGACTCTCTTCGGACAGGCCATCGCCGGGAGATTACGACGGCGACGGTAAAGCAGACGTGGCTGTGTTCCGCGCAGGAGATGGAAGCTGGACTATCAAGCTCAGCCAGACCAACTCGCTCGACATACGCCAGTTCGGGCAGAGCGGCGACATATCTGTCCCCGGAGCTTACATTCCTTAATTCGCTTTAAGGAGTAAAGCATAACTTAAAAGGACTGTGGGCTGGCTCTCTTGTCAGTTCACAGTCCTTACTTTTTGCTGCGGGGCAGTAGCCCGACTGTCAGGGAGGGCGCAGGTAATTGAACTTTGCTATTTGACTTCGCACTCTACTTGTCATAGAAGCTAAACGCTCTCTCAACTTACAGGTTGAACTTAAACTCAGTGCCAACTCAAACACTCGCACGCCTGCTTGAACGGCTCAAAGAATCGAAGCGGCCTTCCGTGTTGGATGAAGCGAGCCTCATCAAGCTTCTGGACCAACTCGACAGGCGACGCTTCACAGATGCGCAAGAGTTGATACGCTTTCATGAAACGCTTCTCTTCATGCGCGCCTATCCGCAGAGCCCGCGCCATCTGAAAAGAGTTGAAGCCATCCTGCAAAACTTCACAGCGCGCATCCGACATCTGCAAAGCATCGAAGCAGACCTCTCGCCTTTTTCAGACTCAGAGGTCTCCGGCATCGCCGGGACATCTCTCACAGGCAGCTTCAGCTACGCTGTCGCGCGTTGGCTTGCCTCTCGTCATCCTTCAGAAATCACGATTGACTGGGAAGGCTATGAAGACTCTGCGCGACTCGGCGAGACTTTGCCGCGCTTCATTCCACTGCTCGAAGAAGAATCTCTGGTCGAAGCCAATGTGCCTTACACAGCATGGCTGCGCGCCGCGCATGGGCCACGACGCAGAGAGTTGGTCTGGCTCATCAAACGCTTTGAGAGCTTGCCGCTCACGGACACGGAGAAGGCAGAGCTTTACGATTCGCTCAAACTTTATCTTCACTGGCAGCCGCGCGACTTTCGTATCACGCGCACAGGAATGAAGCGCAAGGTGCGCAGTATCTTCTATCACGAGCGGCCTTTGCTCAGCCGCCGCGAAGTCTCGCTCATCGAAGAGATGAACGGGCCGCCCTTGCCCGTCAAAAAGCTCTCGCGCAGCGAAGGCGCGCGTGTGCTCGACATGATTCGTGACACATCCACGCTTCGCTACAGAGAGTTGCATGGCTTCACATATGGCGATGCGTTGCATGTCTTGCGTGTGGATGCAGGGCGCGGCGTGGAATTTTTTATGGCGGGCGTCGGAGCAGAATATCGCCTGCCACTTCGCGCTTACCATTCCGGGCTGATAGTCAAGAACGGCGTGCCTATCGGCTACACGGAAGGCGTCACGTTGTTTGAGCGCATAGAGACAGGCATCAATGTCTATTACACTTTCCGCGAAGGCGAATCCGCGTGGCTTTACGCGCGCGTCATGCGCATGTTCAGACAGCTTCTGGGTGTGACGGTCTTCTCCATTGACCCGTACCAGATAGGTTTTGAAAACGAGGAGGGCATAGAGTCCGGCGCGTTCTGGTTCTATCGCAAGATGGGCTTTCGTCCGGTGCGCTCTGAGATAGCAAAGCTTTCAACGCAGGAAGAGAGAAAGATTGCGACGCGCACAGCTTACAGAACTTCTGCGAAAACTTTGCGGAGGATGGCTGCGACCCACATGCTGTTTGAGCTTGAGCCTTCTGCGCATAAAGTTTGGGATAGATTTCATATACGCAATCTGGGCCTGGCCGCCGGACGGCGCATGGCAGAAAGATTCGACAGCGATGCCGCGAAGATGCGCCGCGCGTCTGTCTCTGCCGTAGAGCATGCGCTCGGCGTGAAGACTTCGGAGTGGAAGAAGCTTGAGCGGCAGGCGTTTGAAAATCTCGCGCTTGTGCTCGCGCTTATTCCAAATCTTTCGCGTTGGACAAAGGATGAAAAGGAGGCTGTCGTCAGAATTATTCAGGCGAAGGTTGGCGCAGAGGAAGCGAGATACTTGAGGCTGCTACAGAAGCATCGGAAGTTGAAGGATGAAATCGTGAGGCTTGGTTCTTAAAAACAAAGTTTCGCGCAAAGGCGCAAAGGCGCAAAGAAGAGACGAAGAAAGCTTTCAAGATAAATAACCACTCAACACCTTTGCGAGCTTTCTTTGCGTCTTTGCGCCTTTGCGCGAAACTTTCGTTAAGTCTTTAAAAGCGAGAATGCGCTGCATCCCAACTAGTGAGCGCAACGCATCCTCTGTAATTCCGATGAATCACCAAAGGCGATTCAGGGGAATCCGGCAACTGCTGCATGTACACGCCTTGCAATCGCCGTTGTTTTGTATCCCGAAGCATGTGCCGGCGGTCGGCTCATCTCCGGTCAGCGCCGGTCTATTTTCATAAACCGTTTGTGCTCTCTTGAAGCACGCGCCGCTTGGTTTTTGGTGTGGTGGCTTTTCCTCCACCGCCGGCTTACGAACCGGCAACGAGGCTCAACTTGCGTTGAGGCGACTACGCCACTTCAAAGGCTGATCAAGTCCTCGAAGCGCAACCTGTTTTTATCCGGGTTGCACAGGAAAGTTTTTTTCAAACTCTCCCTGGCAAGCCTTTCGGCTTCGGCCAGAGGCGTCATTAGCAAAGAGCGTCTATCCGCCTGCTCTTTACCCTCAAACGGCGCGTCACCGCACCGCTCGCCGATCCTCTCGCCGGTCGCGTTCCCGTGAGAAGCGCGACAGGGAAGCGGATTATACACGCGAATAAAATGGTGTCAAGAGGATTAATCATCATCCCGGAAAATTAATCACCAAACCGTTTGCCGCTTGTATGGCTGTGGAAAACTTTTCCACAGTGTGGAAAACTTTTGAGGAAATTTGAATCCTGCAAGCGCCTTTTTTATCAACTTCATCTTACTCCTTTATCGCTCGCACCTTACCTTCCAAAATAAATATTCCGCGTTTTTTAATTAACCCAAGTTGCTAGGTTCTGTTTACATTTCAGGTTAAGCTCTTTGAATGTTGCCCGTTACTTTATCTGATGAACAGTGGCAGAAGATACTGCCCATTTTGCTAGCTCATCCGAATGTTTATGTCGGACAAGAGCTTGAATGCCGACGCTTTCTTTCTGCTGTCCTGTGGCTCGCTCGCAGTGGAGCGCAATGGCGACTGCTGCCTCAAGAATACGGCTACTGGAACGCCATTTATCGCCGCTTTGCGCGCTGGACTGAACAAGGCGTCTTCCATGAACTGCACCAAGCCTTTGCCGGTGATGCAGATCTGGAGCGCTTACTGATTGACTCAACCATCATTCGCGCTCACCCTTCGGCGGCCGGCGCGCGAAAAAAAGTGGCGGCCAAGAGACTCAAGCGTTAGGTCGCAGTCGCGGCGGCTTTTCCACCAAGATTCATATTGCCGTGGATGCACTCGGCAATCCGCTGCGTTTGCTCTTAACTGCCGGACAGTGCCATGACTCTCCACAGGCAGCTCACTTGCTTGAAGGCTATGAACCTCTTGTGTTGATTGCCGACAAAGGCTACTACGCAGACGCTTTGATAGAGGCGGTCACGGCCAAAGGCATCGTGGCCGTGATCCCGCCGAAAAAGAATCGGCTGGTGCAGCGCGAGTACGACCGGCACTTGTATCGTGAGCGACATTTGATTGAATGCTTCATCAATAAGATCAAGCAATATCGCAGAGTCTTCTCACGATTTGAAAAACTATCAAAGAACTACATGGGGTTCTTGAGCTTTGTTAGCGCACTTGTTTGGTTACGCTGAGAATGTAAACAGAACCTAGTTAACGGAGCGATAGCGGCTCATGAGAGCGATGGCAGCTTATGAGAGCGATGGCGGCTGTGCTGCAATGCTGCATGGCGGCTGTGCCGCCTGCTGTGCGGAAAAGCTCTGCTTTTTCGGCAAGTGTCATCTCAAGGATGTGCGAGGCTGAGCCTCGCTAAAACTAAGAAGAGATGAAGCGGAAAGTCTCAGACTTTCCGCACAGCAGGAGTGGCACAGCCGCCTGACATCGAACTCACGTTTTTTACTTTTGCCTTCTTTCTACTCTTCCGTCACAGAGCGCGGCGGATTGGTTGCGAAGTTGCGGCCTCCGTCGAGGCGGCGTTGCAGGTTGCGGTAGCCGACGATGAGCATGCCTATTAAGACAAGTTGCAAGACCTCTATCGCCAGCCAGATGAACAGGAGAAATCTCATAATGCTTTACCTCCCGGCGGGAAGCTGTAATTGCACTCCCTGTTCGCCGTACATGATTGTCAGCGGGCCTTGATGGTTCTTGATGCCGTCGGCGCGTGCGCGCTCGATTTCGAGTTGAAGCTCAAGCTTCTTGATTTCGAGCAGAGCAGGGTTGGCAAAGGTCTGCGCCTCTATCTGCTTGGTCTGGGCCGCGACCTTGGCGGCTTCGAGGCGCGCTTCTTCCGCCTGTTTCTGTTTCTCGTTGGCGACGACGCCGGAGGCCGCTGCCTCTACCCTGTCATCAAGAAAATCAGGATTGCCAATCTGCACAGACTCTGTGATGAGCTGTAGTTGATTGGCAAGCTGCGGGCTCAAGGATTCGATAATGCGCTTTTGAATCTGCTCCTGATTGGCGTAAATCTCGTAAGCCCCGTAATCTGCAAAGGCGTTGCGCGCCTCTGTCTGCACGATGCCTTTCAGAATCTCGTTGCGCCGCCGGTGTCTCTCTTCTTCCGAAAACCCGTACTTGCGCACATAGTCTTCAATCTTCTTCGGGTCTGTATAGGCCGTCAGTGAAATGTCCACCTGCAAGGCCGCGTTGTCCTTGCTGGTCACACGCACTGGCGCGCTCTCCGTAAAAGATTTGATGTTGACCTCGTAGCTCCTGCGGCCCGGCGCAATCGTCGTAAACCATCCATCCGACGGCGTATAGACGCGCTCAATCGCGCCCCACTTGGTCACGACCTGCACAGTGCCTTCCTGCGCATACTTGATATTCGAGTATGTCACACTGACTGCAATCAAAAGCCCGATGATAATCAGAATCACCACCGCGATAAAATACTTACCTTTCGGCATAGAGCCTCCTTCATTAAGATTCACAACTTCCGGCCATTTCTCTTTATCTTTCATATACGCTTATACGTTGAAACGCCTGACAAGGTTGTGAACTTCGTGTGAACAAACCTGAGCGGTTTTCAAAAGCAAGTTTCGCGCTGGTGGCGCAAAGGCGCAAAGAAAGACAGATTGCTTTTCTTTGCGCCTTTGCGCCACCAGCGCGAAACTGTTTTCTTCCTCTTCTAAAACAAAAAAAAGGAAACGCCACCCTCGCCCCAAGCGTGACGTTTCCTTTCCCCCTCTGCCCACCCGAAGCTTAGGAGGTTTTTGGGAGCTTTATCTGACCGAGACCGGAATGTCGCCCGCCGTGCCAAAGTTCACAGAGCGCATGCCGCCGGTTGATTGCTGTATGTACCATGCACCGCCTCGAAAGACTGCGATGTCATTTTTGCTGTCACCGTCATAGTCGCCTATGACCGGAATGTCTGTCGCAAGACCGAACTGGACTGTACGAAATCCTGCGCTAGACTGTTTCAGATACCAAGCTCCATCCACCGGACGAAAGACCGCTATGTCAGCTTTGCCGTCACCGTCGTAGTCGCCCTGCACAGGCACATCGCCCTGCTGTCCGAACTCGACCGCGCCGTAATTAATTTCCGGGTCGGGCGAAGTGTACCAGATACCCGTTGACGGGCGGAACACAGCGAAGTCCGTACGGCTATCGCCATCATAATCCGCTGGGACAGGGATGTCGCCTTCGAGACCGAGATTGACAGACTGCGTCTCGCCATTAGAACTATTGAGCACGTACCAGTAGCCGTTCGCCGGACGAAAGACAGCGATGTCAGCTTTGCTGTCATTATCAAAGTCGCCCACGACCGGAAGGTCTTCGGCGAGGCCCCACTGCAAGCCTGTGATGGTGCTGGTCTGGCTGTTAAGAATGTACCAGATGCCCTGACGATAGACAGCCACATCCGTCTTGCCGTCGCCGTCATAATCTGCCGGGACAATCTTGTCCGTGCTCAGACCGAACGGGACAGATTTCAGACCCGCGCATGAACAGTTCTGATACCAGTTGCCCTGACGATAGACTGCGATATCGGATTTACCGTCTGCGTCGAAGTCTATGCTCGCGGGCGTCGCGGCACGCCCATCCGGCGTATAGCGCACGACTGCGAAGTCGTCATTCCACACGGGCGACATGCTGGTCGTCGTGTAACCTGCTGCGACAACTTTTCCGTCGGGCTGCAAGGCTACGCCCATTGCTATGTCCTGATTAGTGGCAGGCGCAACAGCCGTGATGATTTTGCCGCAGCTTCCGAAAGAAGTATCGAGCGTGCCGTTCGCGTTAAAGCGTGCGAGTGCGAAGTCCTGATTCGTGCCGGTTGGGCCAGTGCCTGCGAAACCCGCTGCGATGATTTTGTTGTCCGGCTGCAAGACCATAGCCAGTATCTGGTCGTCATGGTTTGCAATCGGCGCGAAGGCTCTGCCGTTTGTGCCGAAGGTCGTGTCAACCGAACCGTTCTCGTTATAGCGCACGAGCGTGAAATCGTTATTGGGCCAGGGCCGCTTGCTGATGCCGCCGACCACAATCTTGCTCAAGTTGTCGATGTTCTGAATCACAATCGCGCGTCCGACATCAACTGCGCTGATGTTAGTAGTGAGCTTGCCGTCCGTGCTAAAGGAAGTATTGAGCGTGCCGTTCGTGTTATAGCGCGCGACTGCAAAGTCGTCATTGAAACTTCCGCCGCCCGCATCGAAACGGCTCACGCCTGCGAGGACGATTTTGTCTTCACCGCCGATACGCTGAATCGCCACATCGTAGGCCGAATCGGTCAGGCTCTGTATGGAAGTGATGACGATGCCGTCCGTGTCAAAAGAAGTGTCGAGCGAGCCGTCGGATTTGTAGCGCACGGCTGCGAAATCGGAATTGTTGCCGGTCGAGCCTGCGACGACAATTCTCTCTTCGCCGTCAACATTCTGTATGGTCACGGCCCAAGCGGTATCAGGCGCACCCGTCGCGCCGACAGGCGTATTGGCCCAGCCGTCGCCGTCAAAAGAAGTATTGAGCGAGCCGTCGGAATTAAAACGCACGACCAGAAAATTGCTTTCGCTGCCCGTGCTGATGTGTCCGGCGAGGACAATCTTGCCGTCCGCTTGGAGCGCGAGCGCGTTGATTGCTTCGCCCGAAGAACTCAAGTTAACAATCTTCTTGCCGCCCGTGCCGAATGTCTGATCCGGTGTTCCATCCGCATTGTAACGCGCGACAGCAGTATCGAATTCCGAGCCGGAATTGAAGCTTGAGCCCGCGACAACAATCTTGCCATCAGGCTGCACGGCAACGGCAGAGCCTTTATCGCTCGCGTTGCCAATCGGCGTCACGGCCTTGCCATTCGTGCCGAAAGTTCTGTCCAGATTGCCCGCCGCAAAGCTCGTCGCCGTCGCCGCGCCAAGCAGCGCAGTGATGGTGAGCAAGCGTGAGAAAAGTTTGGAAACCATTTGTTTCCGCCCCGTATGATGTGCTGTATGAGAATATGAAAACATGACCGCTCTCCTTATTTCCCTTCAGTGCTCCAGGTTAATTTCCCAATGAATTATGTCCGCCATTCTCTAACGCGAATTTTTTTCGGGAAAAGGGATCAGGAGAGGGAGAATAAAAAAAAGTTTCCCGCAAAGGCGCAAAGGCGCGAAGAAAAGACAGGTTGCTTTTCTTCGCGCCTTTGCGCCTTTGCGGGAGTCGTTTTTTCTTAGTCTATGGAATATAACCCGCAGGCGCAGGCACGTCGCCGTTCAAGCCGAAAGACTGCGACCTAAAGCCGGATGTGCTTTGCTGTATGTACCACGCGCCTTCTGACGGACGAAAGACTGCGATGTCAAATCTGCCGTCGCCGTCGTAATCTCCGGGAGCGGGAATGTCTGTCGCAAGCCCGAACACCTGTCCGCCGAAACCTGCTGTGCTTTGCATCAAGTACCATGTCCTATCGGATGGACGGAAGACTGCTAAATCATGCTTGCCGTCGCCGTCATAATCTCCTGCGACAGGCTTGTCTCCGTTCATGCCGAAATTCTGCGAGCGCATTGTGCCGTTAGAGCTTTGCAGGATATACCAGTTGCCTTCCGTCGGACGAAAGACTGCAAAGTCTCCGCGACCATCGCCGTCAAAATCTCCGGGAGCAACGAGGTCGCCGCTCGTTCCCCATGCGACGGCCCTGAATCCAGCCGCGCTCTGCTGCAAATACCAGGTGCTGTCCGATGGACGAAAGACTGCGATGTCAGTCTTGCCGTCACCGTCGTAATCTCCTGCGACGGGGATGTCTGCGGCGAGGCCGAAGTTCTGCGCCGTGAATGCGCCGTTTGAACTTTGCAGGATGTACCAGTGATTGTCCGACGGGCGAAAGACCGCGAAGTCTGTCTTGCCATCGCCGTCAAAATCTCCCGGCGCGATTTTGTCTCCGCTCATGCCAAAGTTTTGCGCGGCGAAAGAATTGTTGGAGCTACGTGTGATGTACCAGTTTCCGTCTGACGGGCGAAAGACAGAGACATCCGTTTTACCATCGCCGTCAAAATCCGCGACCACAGAGCCGCCGCGCAAATCCATCTCGTAGATGCCGCGCCCGTGTGTCGCAATCCGCATCAGCCGATGATTTTTGTGAATCACCATATCGAAGACAGCGACGCGCGGCAATCCATTGCTAAACGGAATCCATGTCGCGCCCGCATCCGTCGAGCGAAAGACGCCAATGTCCGTGCCTGCATAGAGATGATTCGAGTTTGCATGGTCAACCACAAACGCGCTCACAGGCACATCCGGGATGCCGACACCTGCGGCAGTCCATGTCGGAGTCGCGCTTGAAAGATTCTGAGTCTTCCAGATGTGCTGTCCATCCGGCACGCCGAAGCCTGAGAGCGTGACATAAGCCGTCTCGGCATTGTTCGGGTCAACGACTGCGCGCGAAATATATCTGGCGGGAATTGGCCCGGTGATGTTTGTCAAAGTGGTCGAGCCCGTCGCGGTGGCAAACACGTTGCCGTTCGTCAAGCCGATGATACGCACGTTGTCATTCTGCTGCGAGATGCCTATCGCGCTGACGCGCGCGGGCAGTGGAGCCTGGCTCACGACAGTCATCGTCGTTCCCCTGTTGTCAGAACGATAGAGACGATTTGTGCCGAAGTAGAGCGTGTTCGGATTGCCCGGCCCGCGCGTGAACGGAGCATAGAAGAGCACTGCATCCGTGCAGGCAATGCCGTTGGCAGTTCCGCCGCAACCTAAGAATGTGCCGCTTTGCAGTGTCCCAGTAGGATTGACGGAGAGGATGCGATTAAAACCTATCTGCGTGTTCATCTGGTTGAAGAACGTGTGATACATCGTGAGGTTTGTGTTGTCCACAGCGTTCTGGTCAATCACAGTCTGCCCGCCGTCGCCGCCCACTGCGCGCACCCAGGTGTTATCTGGTCGCAGAAACTCTGTCCCGTTGTCCTGTGTTCCGCCAATCGAGAAAAACTTGTCAACCGGATGCAGTGCGATGCTCTGAAACTGCGTCGCGCTGAACTGCGTGTTGTTCAGGTCTATCCAGTTCTCGCCCTGATCAATAGATTTCCAGATGCCGCCGTCGCTGCCGAAATAGATGATGGAAGGACTCGACGGCGCAACAGCGATGACATGCGTGTCCACATGCAAGCCCGTTGCGCGTGTGACGAAAGTTGTGCCGTCAGTGGATTTTCTAAAGACCTGTGCGGGCGAGCCACCAATATAAATTCGATTGGCGTCATTCGGGTCTATCGCAACGGCTATGTCATAAAAGCATTGCGGATTACAGAACCCGTTAACCGCAGTCACAGGAGTTGACCATGTCGCGCCACCGTCAATAGATTTTCGCAACTCGCCGTTATTCGTCCCCGTCGCCGCGAGCACTGTCACAACCGAGCCGACTTTGTTGATTGCCAGTTCCGCGCGGATATTTCCCATCGCCGTTCCGGTCATCAAAGTCTGTGTGAATGTCGGGACAGGATCGAGCGCGTTAGTGCTCAGGTAAATGCCGCCGTCGCCCACTCCTGCCAGCCCGTAAACCGCGCACACTATGCGATTCGGATTGCCCGGCTCCATCACCATATCCACGATAGAGCGGTCGTTGCTCACGGTTGCTACCGGCAGTTGTGTAAAAGCCGGAGAAGCTGCGAGCGCGTTTGTCGTGCGATAGAGTCCGCGATTCCCGGCTGATATAGGCTGGCTCGCGCCTAAGCCGCCGACGCCCGAAGTAGTCGAAGCAAAAAGAATGTTTGGATTTGTCGGGTGGACCAGAATCTCGCTCACCGCGCGGCCTGTGAAAACATCATTGCCGAGACCATCAAGATTGAGCGGCCCCGCGACGACAGGCGTTGTGTCGGCGGTCGTGATACGATAGATGCCGACGCCAAAAAAACTGTCGGAAGAGAACTGCGGCTCGCCTGTGCCGACAAAGACTATGGTCGGGTCGGATGGACAGATTGCCACAGAGCCGATGGCTAAAGAGAGCGCGCCGTCGAGCAGTGGCGTCCAGTTCGTGCCGCCGTCGAGCGTGCGATAAAGTCCGCCCTGCGCTGTGCCGACATAAGCTATGTTCGGATCGGTCGGATGAATAGCGATGGCCGTTGTGCGTCCGCTGACGGGAGTTGTGATGCCGACTGTCTGCCCGTTCGGAATCGGGGCCGGGCCAATCGCACGCCAGCTTCTCGCCGCCGCAGCCTGCGCGCGGTTCTGGGCCAATTCCATTTCCTTGCGCTGCATAGCATAGATGGCGCGCACGCGAGCATCCGCGCGCCTGTAAGGAAAGCCGCGCAGTAAACTAATCTGCTCGTCGCGCGCCAGCAGAAAGGCGCGTTTATTGAAGCTTGCGCCAACGAAATCCGGCAGGTCAGGGTCTGCGCCCTCCTGTCCTTCAACACCCGTTTGCGCAGACTTCGATTCAGCCTTCTTCTGCTGCGCGCGAGCGGGCAGCAAGAGCATTGGCAACACAAGAGCCGACAAAAGCAGCAGCACAAGATTCTTTCTCATCTACATATTTCCTTCTGCTCCGCGAGAGAGAGCGATTAGAGTTTAATGAAGAATAAAACAGTTGACGCTTTACGTAGTGTGTCAGTTTTTGAAATTAGATATTCTTGACGAAAGAGTCTTGCGCGTCTGTCAGCTTTGGCAGGCCGATGCCGCTTGAGCGCAAATCTTCTTCGGTCGGAATATCCGCAGCCTCAATCGTCGAGAGCACTTCCTGATTGACTTCGGGCAAAGAGACGATGCGGTTCGCCTGTTTGCTGATGGTCATCTCAAAGAGGTTGCGTGCCGTGCGCGCATTGCCAAAAGATTCATCGCGCGTCAAGACCAGCAGCTTAAAGATTTCCAAAAGCTCCTGCTCCCCATCCGCAGTCAACTTGAAGTCTGCCTTCTTGCAGAAACCTTTGAAAATTTCCGCAAGCTGTTCGGGGCTGTAATCCTCAAAGTGCAGGTACTTGTTAAAGCGCGAGCGCAGGCCCGGATTCGAGGCGATAAAGTCATCCATCTTCTCCGTGTATCCGGCGACGATGACGATTAACTCATGCCTGTGGTCTTCCATCAGCTTGAGCAAAGTCTCTACAGCTTCCTGTCCAAAATCATTGCCGCGTCCCTCCGGGTTAAGCGCGTAAGCTTCGTCTATAAAGAGCACGCCGCCGAGAGCCTGGCCCACAACCTCTTTAACTTTCAAAGCCGTCTGCCCGACATAGCCTGCAACAAGTCCCGCGCGGTCTGTCTCAATCAGATGCCCGCGACTCAAAATCTTGAGCGTGCGATAGACCTGCGCTAAGAGACGCGCGATGGTCGTCTTGCCCGTGCCTGGATTGCCATAAAAAACCAAGTGACGTGAGATAGGCAAGGGCTGCATCCCTTTCTCGACGCGCATCTGCTGCACCTTGAGAAAGTTTATCAACTCGCGCACATCACGCTTGACGCGCTCAAGCCCGACAAGCTCGTCCATCTCTTTGAGCAAATCTTCTATCGAGCGCGGCGGCTCTTCTACAATCTCTACAACCTGCTCAGGCTCTTCCGCGGCAGTTGACGCATCCTGCTTCTTCTCTTCCGCAAGCGGCGCATTGCCCTGCGGGTAGAGCGTCTGCTTGAATTTTAAAAGCTCTGCGGCTTCCGATTTGGTAACAGTGCCGTCAAACTTGACGACCAGATTAGCAAACTCGAAGAGCGCGTGTCGCGCGCGGTCTGCATAGTTGAAGCCATAGCGACGGTCATATTCTTCCAGATAAGAAACGGCGACGGGCGCGCGGTCGAGCCTCTGCTCTATGTGCCTGTCAAAGGAGGCTTGCGTGGAAAGCGGAAAGGTATTCGCTTCGGCCTTGAGCTCGAACAATCCGCAGAGCTGTTCAAAGAAACGTTGCTTCTCAGCAATCGGAATCTGGCGAATATCTATGAAACGCTTTGCCACCGCAAGAAGTTGATTATCAATCACCATCCGCGCATCCGGCGGACGCTCCATCCCGCGCCACACACTGCGTATGCTCATCTCAAGCGGCAGGCGCAACTCTCCAAAAGATTTTTTGAGAGAAGCAATCAGGCGCGTGTTATCGGGAGTCAAAGGCACGAGAGTGATTATATAAACCAAGTCTGGATTCAAACAAGGAGAGGAAGAGCAAGGATGAAGGAGGAAGGAGGAAGGATGAAGAGCGTGCTATTTGAAATTGAATCCTTCAAGATTAAACAGCATGCCTTTCATCCTTCCTCCTTCATCCTTCATCCTTCATCATTCCGCACTCATCCTTGCTCTCTCCCGTGTCCGTTACTGCCGCGCAAGATGGCCGCGAGTGCGAGGCCGGAGCCGACGATGAGCGCGCCGGTGATAAACGGATGCAGAGAAGCTTTGGTGTAGAGACTGCTCTCAGCCACATGGCCTTCGTAGCCGCCGCGTTCCTCAAGCTCACCTGAAGGAGCATACAATCCTTTATGCTTGTCCGTCTTGACAGGCTTGTCGGATTGTTGAAGGTCAAACATCGTCGCTTCCATCACTTTATCCATCACGCGCGGCGCGTGCTCGCTCATAGACGAGAGAGCCTTGCCCCCGCCACCGACATAGACATCTCTTTCCGCGTGCTCTGCCGCATGAAGAATTGCTTCGGCAACAGTTTCCGGCGCATAGACTGGCGGCGGATTCTCCGGCTCGACGGGCAGATAATTTCGCGCGTGCTCTTTATAAGGCGTATCAATCGCGCTCGGTTTAATCAGAGTCACAGAGACGGGCGCGCCTTCTTCTTCCAGTTCCATACGCAGCGCATCCGTGTAGCCTTTGACCGCGTGCTTTGAAGCGCAGTAAGAACCTTGAAGCGGAATCGCGCGGTCAGAGAGCACGCTGCCGACATTGATGAGCGCGCCGCCTTTTCGTTTGAGATGCTCGGCTGCGACCTGCGAGCCATAGACAAGACCCCAGTAATTAGTTTCAAAAAGCTGGCGATGGTCGTCCATCGAAATTTCCATGAGTCGTCCGTAAATAGAGACTCCTGCATTGTTGACCCACGTATCAAAGCCGCCGAAACGCTCCATCGCAACCTGCGCGATGCGCCGCACATCATCTTCGCGGCCCACATCCGCAACTACATGCACGGCCTCGCCGCCTCTCGCTTTAATCTCAGAGGTAAGCTGTTGCAAAGCCTCTTCCGTGCGCGCGGCCAGCACGAGACGCGCGCCACGTGCGGCAGCCATCCGCGCAGTCACAAGCCCTATGCCGCTCGTCGCGCCGGTTAAAACAATCACCTGCTCATTCAATCTCTTAAGTTGCACGCTCATTTTCTCCCTGCTTTCCATCTTCCCTTAATTCTCTTCTTTGCGGCCTTGAGTCTTTCTTTGCGCCTTTGCGAGAACCGTTCGTTGAGGTTTCTCGCAAAGGCGCAAAGTAAAAACATAAGACCGCAAAGGGTTGACTCTTTCTATCTGAAAGGAGCGGCGCGACGATGCTCTACCATCAAACAGCGATCCTGCACGACCTTGATTCCGGCCTCGGCCAATTTCTGCGCCGCAGCGTCATTCCGAATCCCTGATTGAAACCAGACGGCGGCGGGCTTCTTTGCCAGGATGTCTTCGAGATGCGCGTTAATATCTTCCGCGCGACGAAAGACATTGACGAGGTCAACTTCGCCCGGTATGTCCGCGAGTTGGCGATAAGTCTTCTGGCCCAGAATTTTTTCCGCAATCGGAGGATGCACAGGCACAGGGATAACTTCGAGTCCCGCAGAGACTAGATACTGCGGCACATAGAACGCAGCCTTGAAAGGATAATCCTCGCCTCTCATGCCGAGCACGGCCACGCGCTTTGACTCTGCCGCCAACTCTCTGATTCCTTCGCTATCATCAATCAAATTCTCTTGCCAGTTCAATTTTTATCCTCCAAAGAATTGCCACAGAGATACAGAGGCGCAGAGCAAACAGAAATAGGAATTTGAATTGAATTTGCTTCTCACCTATTTTATCTCCGTGTCTCTGTGGCTAATTTTAGAAAGCATTGCCTTCCTGTCTTGCGCTCTAATTCTGGTCGGGTTTGTTGCCCTGCGGATTGCGCCCCTGTGCCTCCTGATTGTGCGCGCCCTTCTGCGTCTCGCCGCTAATCTGGTCTGACTGCTCGCCGCCTCTTCCAGTCGTCACATCTCCCTGCCGCGCGCTTTCATCATGCTGTGCCGAAGCCGTCGCCGTCGCAGCATTCTGATTCTGTTGAGCATTATTTTCATTTGCCATCTCGAAAATCCTCCGCGCCCTGAAATGTCCACTAAACGAACACGCGCGCCACACATTCATACGTGTGCCGTGCCGCATTCAGTTAAGCTCCAACTGATTTGCCAGCATTTTAGCAATTTATCGCTGTACTCTGACGAGAGACTGCAAGATGGATGCCAGATGTGAAATATAAAACACAGAGGCATTTGAAATTTCAAATCTCAAATGCCTCTGTGTCCTCTGTGGTGAAATGGATTTGAGTTCTAACTCGACAGCTTCTTCAAGATGGCACGCGCGTTTTCGGCGTTCGGATATTTGGGGTCTATCTCAAGCGCCTTCTGGTAAAACTCTGCGGCCTTCTGTTTCTCGCCCTTGTTCATATAAAACTCTCCGAGAGTGTCATAGAGATTTGCGACCTTCGGATGCATTTCGATGGCAAGCTTTAAGACTTCCATCCCGGCTTCTGCTTTACCCGCTCCGGCCAGTTGATAAGCCATCCTGTTGAGACCATCCGCGCTCGCAAGGCCCGAAGAGTTAAGAGCGAGAGCTTTTGTGAGCAGCGTTTGCGCCTCCGCCCGCTCGCCGAAGACAAGATGAATGACGCCTAAAGTCGCAATCGCATTATCGTCCTGCGGATAAATCTCTACGGCCAGCTTTCCGGCTTTCAAAGCCTGCTCGCGCCGACCGCGCAGGGCTGACTGGCGCGCGAGTTCGAGCATAGGTTCAAGCACGTTCGGATAAATCTCTGCGCCCGCGAAACTCTTTCTCAAATTCCCGCTCGCTTCATCCAGCGTCGCCTCCGTGAGAAACAGTCTGCGAATATATGGCGTGTTGGTTCTGGCCCACGATTGATTCCAACCTGTAATCATCTTCTCGACAGGCTCGCTAAAGCGAAACTCCTGCGGGATGCTCGCGTCCTTTTTGTAAAGCTCTATGTAGTCATTGAAAAATGTAATCGCGCCCGCGCCCCCGTAAGCTTGCAGGGCATTTGCCCCGCCGCGCTCCTTTAGCTTCTGCGCCGCGTAGGAACTGACCTTTGTGAAAGCGTGACTTGAGGCCGGATGCCGCCCGAACCTGATTTTCGCCATCGTGCCTTGCGTATCCGCGCGCGCCGTCTCTGGCTGTAGAGCCTGATTGATATATGCGAAGGCTGCTGTCAATTCTTCGCGCGCGTCGGTCATGGGTTTTTGATGACGGTCGAAGTAGGCGAGGCCGTGTGTGTAGGCTGCATAGAGGCCGCGATGAAGCAGATCGACTGTTTTGTCCGCGGCATAAGCCTGCATGAACCATACTTCATCCGTCAACAACTGGTAGAGTCTGGCGACATAAGGGTCTGGCCCTGCGCCTTCGAAATTGATGGCCGCCGCAATCGCAAATTTCTGCGCCGGGAAAATATAGAGCAGCGTGCGCGTCTCCTGCTGACCGCCGCTATGCGCGACCGTGAAGCGTCCGTTAATCGGCGTCATCTCCCAACCTAAACCGTAGTCCGTATATCTTCCTTCCTTCGTCGCCAGCGAAGTCCACATCGCTTCGTAACTCTGTTTCGAGAGCAGCTTGCCTTCGTTCATTCCCTTTGCGAATTTGAGCAGGTCAACGACGGTCGAGCGCGTTCCGCCCGCAGCAAAGCGACTGCTGATGTCTATGAACTCGGAATTTTTAATCTTGCCGTCCACCATCTGATAGCCGCGCACACGATTGGGAATCAATTCCAGCGGGTCGTCCATGCGCGTGTCCGTCATCCCAAGCGGCTGCCAGACATTCTCGCGCATGTAATCGCCAAAGGATTTGCCGGACGCGCTTTCGATAATCGCGCCGAGGAGGTTATAGCCATAGCTCGAATAGCTGTATCTCGTTCCCGGCTCTGCAACTAAATCAAAATTCTCGAAGATGGCTATGGCCTCGCGCGTCGTCCTGCGCTCCTTGATGTGCAACTCTGTCGCGGCGTTTTTGTAATGACTGATGCCGCCCACGTGGCCCAGGACTTGACGCACTGTGACGGGCCACTGCTTTTTCGGAAAGTAAGGAACGTAAGTTTGCACCTCTGCATCAAGATTGATTTTTCCCTGCTCCGCCAGTTGCAGCACCGCGAAAGCCGTCATAGGCTTTGTGACAGAGGCTAGGCGATATGCAGACTCAGGCTTGGCCGGACTCTTATTCTCCAAATCCGCATAGCCGAAACCTTTGACCCACATAAAATCATCTTTAATGAAACCTATGGACAAACCCGGCACGCCGTCTGTCGCCATCTGCGCTTTGACGAATTCCTCAAAGCTCTTGAGCTTGTCGTCATATTTGCCTGCAAGCGGTGCGGGCTGATGGAGCGTGAAGGCCGTCGCGGGCGTCGTGTGCAGGAGTTGACAGCAGAGCAGCGCGACGGTTAAGAAGCAGGCCAGTCTCTTCATAATAGCGGACTCTCTTTCTTTAATTCAGGTTGGTCAATAACGAATAGCTTGACACACTTAGAGCGTTCTTTAATTGATAAACACCACGCGCCGGAAATTTGTGACAGGAATTCTAGTGAACAAAAAACGAAAGAATCTCGCGCAAAGGCGCAAAGGCGCAAAGAAAGCATTCAAGATAAATCACAACTCAACTTCTTTGCGTCTTCTTTGCGCCTTTGCGCCTTTGCGGGAAAATTCCGTGTTTCTCGCAAAGAAGAGAATTGTCTCAGCCCTGACCCTGTGTTTTGAAATCGTCTCTTAAAACTTCTGGCGCGGTGCTTGTTATCTCAGGCTGACGAATCGCGTAGAGGTCTGCTTCGCCTGCGGGCCGCGTGTTCCAGCGTTTGTGTATCCAGAGCCATTGCTCAGGGAATTGCCGCACGTACTTTTCAACCACAGCCGTGACCTCTGCCGTAAGTGCGCGCACGTCCTCTTCCTGCTCGCCCGTCTGTGTGATGGAAACAGGCGGCTCAACGCGCAACAGGAAACGCCCGCGCTTTTCATCCCACGGAGCGAAGACCGGCAAGACCGTCGCGCCCGTGCGTAAAGCAAGTGTCGCAAGGCTCGTCGTGGTCGAAGCAGGGGTGCCGAAAAAATCTACAAACACTCCTTCGTGCGGATGCGTGTTGAGGTCTATGAGAATCCCCAGAGTTCCGCCAGAGTTGAGCGTGCGCAGCATCGGACGCGCGGCGGCGCGCTTGTCTATCGAGCGATTGCCAAAGCGCGTGCGCGTTTGTTCGATTATCTCTTCGACCTTCGGGTTATCTATACGCCGCGCGAGAAAATCAACCCTGTGGCCCAGAGCAGAGAGCGCAAGGCTCGTCAATTCCCACGCGCCCAAATGTCCCGTAAACAGAATCACACCTTTGCCGCGCGCCTCTGCTGCTTCAAGGTGCTCAAGCCCTTCGCATTCGATGAGGCGCGTCACGTCTTCCGGCGTTGCATCTGCAAACTGGCTGAACTCACCGAGCAGGCGGCCCAAGTTAGCAAAGCAGCCGCGCAGGACTCGCTCGCGCTCTTGTGCGCTCATCTCTGGAAAAGCTATTTCGAGATTTCGCGTGCCAGCCCGCCTGAGCCTGCCGCCAAAGGCATGCGCGATGCGGCCCATTCCGAGACCGGCAGTCACGGCCACACGGCGCGGCAACAAGCCGAAGGCTCCGAGAATCGTGCGCGCCGCAAAGTATTCGAGCGCGGTCTGGACTTTTCCGTGTTTACCCATTTCAGAAAATCTCTCAAATGCCGCGTAGAGTGTAATGCGACGGCTGGCAAACGGGCAAACGCCAACAGTTAACAGGCAATCAACTCTTTGCGTTTCTTTGCGAAAAACACTTTGCGTGCTTTGCGTTAAAAAAACACCCGACCGCAAAGAACGCAAAGAAGAATAAGGCGCAAAGAAACGCAAAGGAAGATTTCCAGCTTTCATTCTCCGGGCCATGAACAGCTTGACATAAGAGGCTGTCAGGGTTTATTAGCTGCCCTGAAGTTTCCTTAGCTGTTGTCTCTCACGCTCTTCACATTTCACACAGGGAGATGCCTACCATTCAATGGCGAAAAATAAAAAGAGAGTTGCGACCAAGAAGCGTTCGGGCGCGCGCAAGCTGACTGACGAGCAGGTGGATGTCAAAGAACTCGCATCCGTCGAGCCGCCCAGAGACGAAATTCTCTTCACACCCGGCCCGCGCAAGCCGCGACCCAAAGGCGTCCCCGCAGCAAGGCTCTCGCATCACAAGAAGCGCAGCGCGTGGTTTCAGAACCGCGCGACATGGCCCGTGCGACAAGCTCCTGTCCGCAAGCTTGTGCAGGAACGCGCGCGAGTTAAAAAGACGCTCGCCACGCCCGCCAAAGTTTCCGGCAAGTGGGAGAGCGTCGGGCCATCAAACATCGGCGGCAGAATCACAAGCCTTGTCTGTCATCCATTGCACTCGGAACGCATCTGGGCAGGAGCCGCCGGAGGCGGAGTCTGGCAGAGCAATGACGCAGGGCAAACATGGCGCAGCATCTGGAACGATCAAGACATTCTGACCATCGGCTCGCTCGCGATTGACGAGCGCAACCCTGACACAATCTATTGCGGGACGGGCGAAGCCAATCTTTCGCTTGATTCCTATCCCGGCGTCGGGCTCTATAAAAGCATGGATGCAGGGAAGACCTGGCAGCTCATCGCTTCGACAGAGCGGACTGGACTTCCGCGTCACATCGGCGTGATTGCGATAGACCCTTTCGATTCGACACACCTGCTTCTGGGCGGCGTGGGCTATGCAGAAGTTTCTGACACTGGAGACGATTTCGGCGGGCTCTATGAATCATTCGATAGCGGCCTCACGTGGACGCGCCACACTTTTATCTCCGAGAGAAACTACTGGTGTCACTCGATTGTCTTTCACCCGCAGACGCGCGGGACAATCCTTGCGACCTTTACGGAGCAGGGCGCGCGGAGCGGCATCTGGCGCACGACCAACGGCGGGCAAAAGTGGGAGCACCTGACAAAAGGCTTGCCCGATTCGGCGCGCTTCGGGCGAACGACGCTCGCCATCAGTCGCTCAAAACCTGATGTCCTTTACGCCTTCGCTAAAGATGAAACTTCAAACAATAAAGACTTGCTGCTCGGCGTCTTTCGCACGGCCAACGGCGGCAACACCTGGAAAAGCATCGGCGGCAACGAGTTCAATCGTGAAGGGCAAATCTCTTACGGCAACACGATTGCCGTGCATCCGACAAAGCCGGATCATGTCATCTGCGGCGGCGTTGATTTGCACCTCACGAAAAACGGCGGCAAGAGTTGGAAGCAGGTCACGCGCTGGGACTTGAAACGCGGCAGCAAGTGTTACGCGCACGCGGATCATCATCAACTAGTCATGCCGCAGGCTGTGCCGGGTCGCATCTACGATGCCAACGACGGCGGGATGGATTTGAGCGAAGACGGCGGCCTCACATGGACTAATCGCAGCAACGGTCTGATAGTCACAATGTTCTACGACATGGACATCGCGCAGAGCAAAGGCCTGGTCTTTGGCGGCGGCGCGCAGGACAACGGGACGGTCATCACTACAGACGGAACGAGCGATACGTTTTATGAGTTGCTCAGCGGAGACGGCGGATGGATTGTCTTTGACCCGCAGGATGAAGGGCATGCCTATGCTTCGTACTACAACATGAACATCCATCGCTTTCGCGGCAAGACGCACGTGGATGTCTCGCCGCCCGCGCCGAAGGATGAAAGAGAGAGCGTCTGGATGGCTTTCATCGCGATGGATCCTTCGGATTCAAAGATAGTCTATACAGGTTCAAACCGCGTCTGGAAAACTGTCAATGACGGCAACAACTGGAAAGCTGTCTCGACTCCTCTGGATGGAAGCCCAATCACGGCCATAGAGGTCGCGGCGGCAAACACAGAGCGAATCTATATCGGCACGGAGAACGGCGGATTCTTTCGCAGTCTCGATAGCGGCAAGACCTGGAGTCCGAACCTGTCAGGAGCTACGCTGCCGGGCTACATGATTACAAGGCTTGAGTCGCATCCGAAGGATGCCAAACTGCTCTATGCAACAGTAGCAAACTTCGGCCACTCGCATGTCTTTCGCTCGAAGGACGGCGGGACAACATGGCAGGACATAGACAAAGGACAACTGCCGAATGTGCCGCATCACGTCGTCCTCATCAGACCCGACAACCCGAACAAAGTTTATGTCGGCAATGATGCAGGAGTCTTTGTGATGGATGCGAAGACAGGGACGTGGAAGAATTTAACAAAGAATCTGCCGAACGCGATGGTGATAGATATGGTCTATCACGTGAAGGACGGGACGCTGAGCGTGGCTACTTACGGACGAAGCATCTGGCGAATTAGTTTGAAGTGAGAGCTTATGATTAGCCACAGAGACACAGTTGAGAAAGCATTAGACATTTAATTTAGCATTCCTTCATCTATTTTCTTACTCTGTGTCTCTGTGGCAGATTTTTTGTGCAGAGTTCTTAGCAATCACTTGCGACTGCTGCCCGTCGTGCGCTGCTGAAACCATTTCTCACGCTGGCGAAGATTATTGTGGCCCTCGCCTATCTTCCGTTCGACAGGTCGTAGAATATCTTTGTCAGCATGCTCTTCAGAATCCGCGCTCTGGTAAGCCTTCACCTCGTCAGGCGCAGAATCTTTCCGCTCTTCATCGCTCGCCCGACGCGCTCTCTTCTTAACTTTCTTCATGCATGGATTATAGCAACTAAGCGAAAGATTAACTACAGAGGACACAGAGGTAAAACTCTATCGCTTTCCTCTGTGTCCTCTGTGGTGAAATTACTTATGCCCACTATGGCCGCTATGACTGCTGCTCATGGACATCTTGTTCGGGCGTATGCGTATGAAGAACTTGTACGAAGTCGGATTCTCGCCGTAAATCGGATTGAGCACATCCGGTTTTGAATAGAAGGTGAAATCCGAGCCGGCAGCGACAGAGAGTTTATCTGTGTTCCAAATATCGCGCGCATAACCCAAAGTGTACGCGCCGATGCGAAAGACAGGATGCTGGTCGTGCGAGAAGCCCAACAAATGCTCGTCCTCTTCGCGCAGCAACTCGTTCTTGTCCACTAGCTCAAGCCTCGTGTAGAGATAGTTTTTATTGAGGAAGTTGACCGTTGATTCAGCTGTGTATCCGTTCAGATTAAAAATTCCTTCGCCGTGACTTCCATGATTGCGTCCCCAGATAAAACTGCTGGCCCAGTTGCCGCGATTGAAGCGTTTGTTATAGCTGATTGATGCCGTCGCGCGGCGTATGTCTCCCGGCTCTAAGGCTTCAGGGTTTCTCAAAAATCCGTAAGAGACCTGCATGGCCCAATTCTCGTTCGGCGCGAACGAGAGCCTGACGGAGCGCGAGTTCCACGGGTTATATTCAAAGTTATAACGATTCTCTCCCGGCTCTCGACCGTTAAAGACGGAGCCTTCGAGCTTGAACCAGCGATAAGTAAAACCTGTGGTCAAAACTCCGAAAGTGATGTGCGTCGAATCCTGCAAGTGATGCGTCAAAGGCGCGGAAGGATTTTCCGATGCAGACCAGCGATGCATGAAGGCCGTTGGCCCAAGCGCAGGCTCGCCCGGATAGCCAAAGTAAGCGAACCATGTCGCACGCTCGCCAAGCGGCACGGTGTATGTCGCAGACAGTTCCATGAAAAGATCGTGCGGGTGCTGCGCATCAATGATTGGACGCCCCTCGAAGGTCTCGCCCGTCTGGAAGAGTTGGCCTGAGCCGCCCTGCGGAAAAGTAAATGGCTCAAGACTGAACATGCCGCGCAGTTGAAGTGTGCCGGGGCCGACTCTGCGAAAGGCCATCGGCATAAACCAGTTCTGCGATTCAAACTTGGTGACGCCGCGCGGGCCGCCCTGCGAATTGACGCCGAGCTTCATGTCCCCGTGAAAAAAGAGCAGCCAGCCGCGCGCGTTTTTGTACCACATGTACATCGGAGTGGTTGCAGGCTGCCACGATGTGCCGGAACCCATCTGGCCCATAGCGATGGAGTTGCTCTGGCTCGCCCCGACGCGAATGTCCATCTGCTCGCCCGACATGACCATCAAAGAGTCCGTGTCCATAGTCCCTGTGCCGGAACTGGTCTTGCCCGTCTCCATCTCCGGCAGAGCGTCCTTTGTCTCAATCTCACCCATGTTCATCTGCGTCGGACTCGGAGACGGCGCAGGCGTTGGCGCAGGCGCAGGCGGCTCATCTTTTTTCGGCGCAGGCTGTGCCTTCTGCGTAGAGGGCGTCGGGCTAGGTTTGGGCTGGCCCATGTCATGCCCTTCGTGTTGAGCTATCGCAACAGGCGCAGCTATGGCGAAGAACAGAGCGATGACAAAAAGCATGCAGAGCTTTGCTCGTAAAAATAATTTATTCATGATTCCCCTCGAAAAATTTTTAATAAAGCATGCAAGAGAATTAATGAAAACTCTCTTGAGACACATGTGTGCGCTTTCAGTCTCGTGCGACTGAAATATTTTCGAGGGAAGTTAAATCAGGAAAATACTGAGGAGGAGATGCCTGCGCGAAAGCTTAGCGGGCGGAGCGTGCTGTCTGGCACGGATGGGCGGCGCAAACGAGATTGCGAATGGTGAAAGAGAGTTTGCGGCTGGCAACAAAGGCGCGGCTGCGTCACGTTTTGTCTGCTCTGTCCCGCGCGCGAAGATAAAGAGAGTATCTTGAGTCTCCGGCCTACTGACGCAATGATTGCAAAGCCCCGTATGCCCTGTCACGGAAGCTCTCTCTTCATCTTCTGCGGAAGTCGCGCCAGCAGTCCCTGCATCATCCATTGCCATCTCTGCATGACACGACGGCGCTTGTCCGTGCGCCATCACAGGCTCTGTCTTCTGTTGCACGCGGCGGGCTTGCTTGTGCGGGCAGAGCGTATCCGCAAGCACGACTCCCCAGCCGCTCAAGAAGAGCAGAGAGAGGACAAGGATGAGCAAAACTTTTTTCATCACAACATTGCTATTGTAGCCTACGCGCAACGGTCATCCAAATCGTCAAATATCAGAGCAGCCGTCAATCAACTTAATAATTAACCCAGGTTGCCAGTTATAGAGCGATGGCGGCTCTTGCCGCGTTGCCAGTTATAGAACGATGGCGGCTGTGCCGCAATGCTGTGCGGAAAAGCTCTGCTTTTCCGGCAAGTGTATCTTCAAGCATGTGCGAGGCTCAGCCTCGCTAAAACTAAGAAGAGATGAAGCGGAAAGTCTCAGACTTTCCGCACAGCAGGCGGCTGAAGCCGTCTATGACTCGCAATCTGGGTTATTTACAGTTTTAAATAAACGATGGAGGCGCGAACTATGAATTCGTGCCTCCATCGTTGATTCGGTCTGGTGGGCTCTGGTCTTTAGAACCCGCCGCCGAGGATTGCGCCTAAGATACTGATGACAGTATCGCGCGTGTTGCTGTTGCCGCGACCGTTGTTGTTGTCGCCGCGATAATCTCTGCGGTAACCTTCTTCATAACCGCGTCGGAAGCTATCGCGGTAAGCCTGACGATAGGCGTCCTTGTTGCCATACTCCGAGCGATAACCGTTGTCGGCATTCTTGTACTGGCGAGTTCCTTCAGGGTCGAAGCGTTTGCCGTCGCGCCCGTGTTGCGCGCCGTGCTCGTAGCCGTCTCTGTAGCCCTGATCCTGCGCTACCCTGTAGGTGTCATTGCCATAGCCGCCGTAACCGCCATTGTTGCCGCCGTAAGTTCCATACTCATCATCGCGTCCGTAGTACGGGCCATTGTTGCCATACTGACCATTGTTACCATACTGACGAAAGCCTTCATCGTATCCGCGACGGAAGCCTTCACGATAAGCCTGCTTGTATGCTTCCTTATCGCCATATTCCGAGCGGTGACCGTTCTTGCCATCTTTGTACTGGCTCGTCCCCTCCGGGTTGTAACGATCATTGTCGCGCGCGTCTTCCGCGCCGCGATTCAAGCCGTCGCGATAACCATTCTCCGCAGCTATCCGATAGACGTTCTGCCCGTAGCCATATCTGTCTCGATTTCTGTACTGCGCCTGAGCAGTCAGGCTGTTCATAATCGTCAGGCCAAAGAGTAAAGACAGCGTCAGAAGCGCGCCGTTGATTCCTCTACGCAATTTAGCTGTGTTCATTAAATTTCTCCTATCCAACCATCTAAAATCTCTGTCCACACGACAGCCCACATAGTCTTTATCAATTACCATGCCAACCACCTGCGATAATCCATTTTCAGGAAATTAACTATTTAACTGCGCATTTCGAGCTATTGAATTACCAGAGCCATGATTGATTACACCAGATCGTGACGCGACTTACGTTTTCAGAACGTGATATTGTTCCGGTGCGTCGCACAGTCCTGGAGACACGAGTAAGAAACAATTCAACGCGGATTTGATTGCGTTCATCGAGGGCGAGAAATCAGTGGCTTGATAACAAGTCGTGCAATCTGTTTCACGCGAATTACGGAGGGAGAAATCTGACGACCGTTCTTAAATCTCCATGCGATGAGGCCGTGATTCGAGCCGGGGCGGCCAAAGCTCCATGCTCCAGGCAGGCCGCGCCATGGGTGTTGGCGGCGACTATCCTTGGCTCCAGCATCATCTTTATAGACACTACCGTCGTCAACGTCGCGCTGCCAGTGCTTCAAAGCGAGTTAGGGACGGATATAGTCGGAGCGCAGTGGGTCGTGGAGTCTTACGCGTTGATGCTCTCCGCGCTTATTCTCGTCGGCGGCTCATTGGGTGATAGATTCGGAAGAAAGCGCGTCTTCTCAATCGGGCTCGTGCTCTTCGCTTTAGCCTCTGCCGGTTGCGGCATGGCGCAGACTACTGCACAACTCATCATCGCGCGTGCGGCGCAGGGCATCGGCGCGGCTCTTCTGGTTCCGGGAAGTCTCGCAATTATCAGCGCATCATTCTCTAAAGAAGACAGAGGGCGGGCCATAGGCACATGGTCTGGATTTACAGCCATCTCCGCAGGCGTTGGCCCTGTCCTCGGCGGTTGGCTGATTGAGAACATCTCATGGCGATGGATATTTTTTATCAATCTGCCGCTCGCAGTCATAGTGCTCGTCATTACCTGGTGGCGAGTGCCTGAAAGCCGCGATGAAAGCGCAGGAGAGCGCGTGGACATTATGGGAGCCGTGACGGCGACCTTTGGATTAGGCGGAGTCGTTTACGGTTTGATAGAGGCAGGCACGCATGGCTTCAAAAACGCGCGTGTGATATTGAGCTTTTCTGTTGGCGTTCTTCTGCTTCTCCTTTTTCTCATCATTGAGAAAAAACGCGGGCCGCGAGCGATGATGCCTTTGGCTCTCTTTCGTTCCAGAACTTTCACAGGAGCAAATCTGCTGACGCTCTTTCTCTACGCTGCGCTGAGCGGGCTGATGTTCTTTCTGCCATTTAACCTGATACAAGTGCAGGGCTATTCCGCGACCGAAGCCGGGGCTGCGCTGCTGCCCTTTGTGCTAACGATGTTCGTGCTGTCGCGCTGGGCAGGCGGACTTGTCGCGCGCTACGGCTCAAGGCTACCGCTCGTTCTTGGGCCAATCATCGCAGGGCTTGGCCTCTCGCTTTTCATGATTCCGGGCGCAGGAGCTATGAGCTACTGGACGAGTTTTTTTCCGGCTGTGATGTTAATGAGCCTCGGCATGGCTTCGAGTGTTGCGCCACTCACAACGACTGTCATGGGCGCGGTCGAAGAGCGTCATGCCGGTATCGCATCAGGCGTCAACAATGCCGTATTGAGGACAGCAGGTTTGATTTCGGTTGCGGTGCTGGGCATCGTCATGACCGGAGTCTTCGCCGGAAATTTTGAGGCCCGCCTACAGTCTTTAAATCTTCCCGCCGATGCTCGCGCCGAACTGCAAGCGCAGGCGAGTCGTCTGGCTACAATCGCTGTTCCCGAAACTCTCTCGGATGAATTGAAACAGGCAGTCAAACGCGCGATTCAAGATTCATTTGTGAGCGGCTTTCGCGTCGTCATTTTGGTCTCAACCATTCTTGCTCTCATGAGTTCGCTCTTCGCATGGCTCTTAATTTCAGGGCGCACAAAATCCGTAAACGAATCAGCAAACATACACGGGCGGGAAAAAACTGCCGAAGCCTGATATAAGAAAAGCTGGTTTGGCAAAGCGAGACCTGGCACTGACTACCTGAATTATCAATTACCATAAAATTCTACCTCTACGGGTTTTTCGGGCTACAATGGAAAGAGGATGCCTTCTGGAAAAACGCACGACGCGATTACATTTATTTTAGCCGCGCCGACTTTCGTGGCCGCGTGGGTCGTGTCCGGCAGTCTTGCGCTGGCATGTTTGACGACGGGCGCGACGCTCTTTGGCGGGTTGATGTTCGGGCCTGACCTGGATATTCAATCGCGGCAATATACGCGCTGGGGCATCTTTCGTTTCCTGTGGCTGCCCTATCGTATGCTCTTTCGTCATCGCTCAAGATGGTCGCACGGCATACTCTTCGGCACATTGATTCGCGTCATCTACTTCGCGCTCGTCATCGCGCTCGTCGTCGCGGCGGCGGTTTACCTGCGCGCGATGTTTACGGGCGGCGCGCCGCCTGCTCTGAGCGAGATTGTCGAAGCATGGCGCGCGATTGAAACGGGGATTGTGCAAACAGTTGGCAGGCATGCTGCGCTGGCAGTGTTTGCTGGACTCTGGTGGGGCGCGGCCAGCCACACGCTCACAGATGTCGCGTGGTCTGTCCTGCGCAAAAGCTCCGAGATATTTTAAGAGCAGTCAGGAGTCAGGAGTCTAAAGTCAAGAACACTCTTTTGACTTTAGACTCCTGACTCCTGACTCCTGACTCCTGACTCATCACGCACGTTTTGCTGCAATCATGCGATAGACTGCGAGGATGACGACTGCGCCGAGAACTGCGAAGACGAGGCGAATCAGAAAGCCTCTGTCGCCGAAGCGGCCTGTCTCGCCAGCGATGCCGAGCACCTGAGCCAGAAAGCCGCCGATGATAGCTCCCGCGATGCCGAGCAGCATCGTGATTACACATCCGCCGGGGTCTCTGCCTGGCATCAAGAGCTTGGCAATCACACCCGCCACGAGGCCAAAGACGATCCACGAAATTAAGTTATACATAATTCCCCTCCTTAAAGGTCAGAACCGCCTGCGGTAGCGGGCGGGTCGTTGTGTCAACGCAAAAGTAAAAAGGTAAGAGGCAAAAGTGAAGAGAGCTTAAGCGGCCTTCTTTACTTTTACAGGTTTCGCCCGCCCGCTACCGCAGGCGGTTCTGACCTTGCAAGTTTACAGGGGATTATCGGCAACTCGGATTCTACGGGTCGGCTTTGCGGAGTGTCAATGAGTATTCAGTGGCCGGAGCGCGTCTGGGCCAGACGATAAGCCTGACGGCGGACGGCTTCCGAGACATTGCGGTTCTGCGAGATGTGCTGCAAATCTTTGGAGCGGATGCGCGGCAGGATGGACATGGCCGTCGCAATCGGCGTGCGCGGATTGCGCGCGAGGTTGTGGATGATTGTGTAAGAGCGCGCCCACGCGCGGTTCATGGCGATGAGTCGCAAGACTTCGTCAGAAACTGTGCGCATAGCCGAGATGCTTTCGACTTCCTGGTCTGTGACGCGCGGGTTGTGTATCACAGCCGCCGCGACAATTCTGTTCGAGTCGCGTATCAAGATTGTGCGTGCCTCGCGGTCGCCCTTCATCGCCAGCTTGAGGCGGTCTTTGACAGTCATCATGATGACGCGCCGGATGAGCGAGATACGTTCGGGCGGAAGATCCCCTTCTCTGGCGGCCTCACCGATGATGCGCTCGGCGTTGGCGACTCGCTGCTCATAGCTCTCCTCGAAAAATTCTTCGATGCGCTCCATCAAGAGCCATGAATCGTCTATGTCCACATCGGAGACTTCGATGTGCTCTGCGATGAGCCATGCATCGTCCAGGGTGATGCCGTCAACTGCGCCGATGGACTCCGCGCTCTCCATAAACTCTGCGGCGGCGGTCTTGCCCTGCGCGCGAAGTTCTCCGGCAATCTGTTGTGCGCCGCGCTCTTTCTCGAAAAACTCGCGGCGCGTTTCGCTGGCGCGTCTTTCGGCTTCTGGAGTGCGCGCAGGATTATTGATGACCGCTTCGATGATTGAAGGCGCGCGAATCAGGCGTTGCTGGTTGACTGTGATTAGTTCGAGGAGCGCGCCGTCTTCTGTTTGCGAGGCAAGCTGTGCGATGGCTTCGTCGGGCGCGCTTTTGTTGAGCGCGACAGCTTCATGAATCTCTCTTCCGGCCTCTTTGCGCGCGGCCAGATACCACAGGACAGTTGGCGCGGTCTCTGTATCTTTGGCGACGACTAATAAAGACTCTGCTTCCTGCGCGTCGAGCGTGGCTTCGGCAGCCTGGGCCAATTCCGCTTTGTCGCTTGAGCGCAAAGCGACGAGAGCTTCCAAAAGGTCTGCCTGCGGGAGCGGCAAGAGGCCGCGCGCCGCAGCCATCTGCGCAGCCTGCGGAGCCGTGCCAGCAACGATAGCTTGAACGATTGGATTTGTGGATTTGACGCCCGTGCTCATGAAGTGTAAGTGGAAACTTTGCGATGAAGCGCTGCTCCTGAAATTATTTTATAGCCATTTGTAGTTGAGTGTCATCCGGTACGCCCTCCCAGACGGTCGGGCTACTGCCCCGATGCTCACTGCTGCGGGGCAGTAGCCCGACCGTCAGGGAGGGCGTGCTCAATTACAAACAGCTATAAAATCTCGCGCGGCTTAAACTTGCGCGCCGCAGCATTTCTTGTACTTCTTGCCGGAGCCGCAGGGGCATGGATCATTGCGCCCGACCTTCGGCTGGTCGCGCGTGATGGTCTTGACCTTGCCGGCCTCTTCGCCTGCGGCGGCGGCTCCCTGATTCGGCCCGGTAAATTGTAGCTGCGATGGACGGCGAAGCGGCCTTCGCTGCTGAAGTCGCTCAGGCGGCTCTTCCGTCACGACTTGCAGGTTAAAGAGCGAGCGAATCGTCGTGGTGTCAATGCGGTCGAGCATCTCTTGAAAGAGGTCGAACGACTGCTTCTTGTATTCGACGAGCGGGTCTTTCTGCCCGTAGCCGACAAGCCCTATGCCTTGCTTCAAGTGGTCAATCGAGAGAAGGTGGTCTTTCCACTGCGCGTCAATGATGTTGAGCATGATGATGCGCTCGTATGTGCGCATCGCTTCGGCTCCAATCTGCGATTCCTTCTCTGCATACTTGGCCTTGAGCTTTTCCCAGACAGTCTCTTCAATCTGTTCCGAAGTGGAGTTCTGGAAATCAATGCCTTCCGCGTCAGCGTCGAAATCATAGACGGAGTCGAGCTGTATCTTATAGTTATCAACATCCCAGTCATCAGGCGACGCGGCGGGATTGATATACTGCTTCGTCAAATCCGCCAGCAGGTCGCGCGCCACGCCCGTCTCGCCCAGAAGGTATTCCCTCTGGTCAGGCTCTTCCATCAACTGGCGGCGCAAACCGTAGATGGTCTCGCGCTGCTTGTTCATCACGTCGTCGTATTCAAGCAGGTGTTTGCGAGATTCAAAGTTGCGGCCTTCGACAGATTTTTGCGCGCCCTCTATGCGTTTGGAAACCATCTTGGATTCGATGGCGACGCCCTTCTCCATTCCGAGTCGCTGCATCAGGGCTTTGACTTTATCGCCCGCGAAGATGCGCATGAGGTCGTCTTCTAAGGAAAGGAAGAAGCGCGAAGAGCCTGGGTCGCCCTGACGACCTGCGCGACCGCGCAACTGGTTATCAATGCGGCGCGACTCGTGACGCTCTGTGCCGATGATGTGCAAGCCGCCAAGACCCACGACTTCCTTGTGCTCTTCTTCGACAATCTGCTTGGCTTTTCTGACGGCCTCTTCCCACTGCTCTTCCGTCGCCTCGTCCGGGTCTATCTCTTCGCGCTTCAAAAACTCGCGCGCCATGAACTCTGGATTGCCGCCGAGCAGGATGTCAGTTCCGCGCCCGGCCATGTTGGTCGCAATCGTGACTGCGCCTTTGCGCCCCGCTTGCGCGACAATCTCCGCCTCGCGCTCGTGATACTTCGCATTGAGCACGTTGTGCGGAATGCCATCTTTTTGCAGACGACGCGCAATCAGACTCAGAGTTTTCGACAGAGACAGTGCCGACAAGCGTGGGCTGGCCGTGCTCGTAACAGTCCTTTATCTCTTCGACGACGGCATCCCATTTTTCCGGCAGCGTGCGATAAATCATGTCGGAATGATCCTTGCGAACCATGTCCATGTTGGTCGGGATGACGACGACATCTAGTTTATAAGTCGAATGAAACTCTGCGGCTTCGGTTTCGGCTGTACCCGTCATGCCGGAAAGTTTTTCGTAGAGACGAAAATAGTTTTGCAGCGTGATGGTCGCTAAGGTCTGATTCTCTTTCTCAATCTTGACGCCCTCTTTGGCTTCGACGGCCTGATGCAATCCGTCAGACCAGCGACGGCCTTTCATCAGGCGGCCTGTGAAGTCGTCAACGATGATGACCTCGCCGTCCTGCACGACATACTGATGGTCAAGCTTGTAAAGCGTGTGCGCCTTCAAAGCCTGCTCGACACAGTGAAGCATTTCCATGTTTGAAGGGTCGTAAAGATTGCCGACGCCTAAGAGACGTTCAGCCCTGTCCACGCCTTCTTCTGTCAAAACTGCTGTGTGCTGCTTTTCGTCAACGAGATAATCGCCGGATGTCTTGCCTGTCATCTCATCCTTCTGGCCCTTGCGTAGCTGCGGGATGATGGCGTCGGCTTTGTAATATTTGTCTGTCGCTTCATCGGACGCGCCGGAGATGATGAGCGGCGTTCTAGCTTCGTCAATCAGGATAGAGTCAACCTCGTCCACGATGGCGAAGTAGTGGCCGCGCTGAACGCAGGTCGCCAAATCAAACTTCATATTGTCGCGCAGGTAATCAAAGCCGAACTCGTTGTTCGTGCCGTATGTGATGTCCGCAGCGTAGGCCGTCTGCCGCTCAAAGTCGTCCATGTCGTTCTGTATGCAGCCGACTTCGAGACCGAGAAAGCGGTGAATCTGGCCCATCCATTCCGCGTCGCGCGAGGCAAGGTAATCGTTGACGGTGATGACGTGAACGCCGCCGCGCCCGGTGAGGGCATTGAGATAAGCTGGCAACGTGGCGACAAGAGTTTTGCCTTCGCCCGTGCGCATCTCTGCGATTTTTCCTTCGTGCAGGACGAGGCCGCCAATCAACTGCACGTCGAAGTGTCGCATGCCTGTTGAGCGAACACTCGCTTCGCGAACGGTGGCGAAGGCTTCCGGCAAAAGCTCGTCCAGAGCCACGCGCTCGCGCCGCTTAAGGTCTTCGGGGTCGCGCGCATCCGCGACGGCCTGCGCGACACGCTCTTTGAATTGAGCGGTGCGCGCTCTCAGTTCATCGTCCGAGAGCTTTTTGACGGACGGCTCAAGCTCGTTGATGCGTGCGATGATTGGTTGAATGCTTTTGAGGTAGCGTTGATTGCTGCTGCCGAAAACTTTGGTCAGAAACTTATCGAATCCCATAATCTTTTCCTATCGAAAACGTGCTAAGAAGCGCACAGGTTAAAAGCGTGTGCAGACGCACTTCTGCGCGAACAGATGATTTTAATGGAGCTTGAAAGCCTGTGGCAAGCGAGTGCCGGTTGGCAGGTGTGCGTGAAAGGAATTTTCCAGAATCCCTGCTCAGTTTTATGCAGGCTGCTCCGCCTGCGTTTTGTCTAAGGCGGCGCGTGGCAGGTTTGTGACGACGAGGAAACAATGCTTTTCGTTAAGAGCTTTTGTGTTTTCCGTGAAGGCTTGCGCGGAAGTTCTGAGGTCAGAAGTAAATTCTGCTCTAGGGCGAATGAAGGCGATTTGATAGAGCAAGCCTTCGTCTTCTTGCCCGTCCGCGTCAACTCCTTCTCGATTCTCTTTGACGACAGCGAAGAGTCCCGCAGCGGGCGCGTGTTTCGCACAGGCTTGCGCGGGCGCGCCGACGGCTAAGAGGCAGGCCGAGAGCACTGTGACGAAAAGAGAGATGTTGTTAATCCGTGTCGTTTGCAAGTTAGATAAAAGCCAAGCTGTCTCGGCGAAATTTTTTGTACGTTATGTTGCCGGCGGAAGTTGCTTTTTAATCATCTCGGTGGCTTCCTGACGCGGCATGGTAAAGTTAAAGATAATCTGCTTGCCTTCGGTTGTCACCTTTGTGTTCTTCATCAGGATTTCTTCATCCTTGCCGGAGCGCGCGACCTTTCCTGCGGCGAGCATCAAGGTATAGGTCATGGATAATTGCTTGGCGCGCTCCTCTGAGGCCGCGTCGGATTTCACAACGCCGACTACTTCCTGCTCGTTCATCATGACTCGCACGACCAGTTGCTTTGTCTCAAGCCGTTTGGTGTTCGGGTCTTTCAGAAACTTCATCATGTTGCTGTCAATCATCGCAGCAACCAACTCTTTAGCAAGCTCTGAGAGAATCGGGTCGCCGGATTTTTGAGAAACAAGCGGCGTGCCTTTTAACTTCCCGTTCTCATCAAAGTCCGCGATGATTGTGATGTCCAGAGGCTTGTTCAAATCGAGCTTGCCAGCGAGCTTCAGGTCGTTGACTTTCTTGGCCCAATCCTTGAAAGGCTTGTTATTGAAATCCTCCTGAATTTCTTCATCGCTGGGCCTTCCGACTCCGCCCTTCTCTGCGAGCCGAGCCAGTTCAGCTTCCGCTTCATCAGCCGTCTTCGGTTTGCCTGTAGAGGCAAGCGCGGCGGCGGCAGGGTCTTTCGGGTCAACCGAAGGCGAAGGGCTTGCAGAGGGCGAGGGCGTCGGCGTCTGCTTGACGTTCGGCATCTTGGGCATCATGACCGGAGGCGTAATGCCCATCGGCGGCGCGGTCTGGACAATCATCCCCGAAAATGGATCCGGCGTCGGCGCAGCCTGTACAAAGTAGCCTTCCGGGTATTGAAATTTCGGAAGATTGAGAATCTGCGCGCGGTCTTCGATATTGGTCTTTTTATAATCGCGGCTGACTATATTCGTATCTGAATATATGGCCGCGATATTCAAGGCATCACGCACGGCTGGCACATAGAACACGCACGCGAGCATGATGAAATGCAGCACGATAGAGCCGCCCAAGAGGCGCGCGAGTATGGGCCAGCGCGACACGCGCTCTACTTCAAAATGTTCAAAAAGCTCCGCCATTTCTCTCACCATCAACAAAACGCGCCGGAGAAACTGCTCCTCCGGCCCTCTTTTAGACGCCGAAATCGCTCCCGGCGTTGCGAGACAAGTATAAAGGATGAAGGCGGAAAAGCAAGGCGGAAGGATGAAGGATGAAGGCGGAAAGGCATGCTGTTCAAGCTTGAAGCATTCAATCTCAAATAGCACGCCCTTCATCCTTCATCCTTCCGCCTTCATCCTTGCTTTTCATCTTTCATCCTTTAGAATGTCCACATGCCGCGTTCAAGAGAAAAGGGGGGCCGTCGCAAGAGGCGCGACGGGGCGCAGGATTCCGAAGGCAAAAGGCGCAAGGGCGCGCGGCGCAAGCCGGATGAGCAGGCGCGCGCTTCAAAAGCCTCAAGCGCACAACCTTTGCCAGCCACGCGCCAACCTGCGCAACAGCGCGCGCTCAGACAGCTTCTCGAAGGCATTGGCGCGCCCGCGCCTGCTCCTTTCAAACCAGACCCGTTTCAACTCGAAGCTCTCGCCGCGCTCGAATATGAGGATGTCCTTGTCACTGCTCCGACGGGAAGCGGCAAGACATGGATTGCGCGTGAAGAGATTCGCCGCCTGCTCGCGTCCGGTCGCAGAGCCTGGTACACAAGCCCGCTCAAGGCTCTGACCAATTCCAAATACCACGAGTTCACGGAAGAGTTTGGCCCGGAGATGGTTGGTATTCTGACTGGCGACAGGAAAGAGAACGCGGACGCTCCGCTTATCGTCGGGACAACGGAGATTTATCGCAACCAACTCTTTGACGCTCTGCGAAGCGGCAGAGACATTCGCGCAGACCTCGTAGTCTTAGACGAAGCGCATTACCTCGCGGACGAAGAACGCGGGCATGTCTGGGAAGAAGCAATCATCCTTTCGCCGCCGCGCGTGCGGTTGCTGCTCTTGTCCGCGACCATCGGCAATGCGCGCGAGTTTGCAAAGTGGATGGAAGAGGTGCGCGGCGTGCGCTGCGGCGTCGTCTCAAGACCCGGTGCGCGGCCAGTCCCCTTGCGCGCGGCTTTTCTCTTTCCAGACGGACAGCTTGCGCCACTGCTTGATAAAGAAGGCGGGCTCAATCCTGAGATTGAAAGATTGACCGAGAGACAGGAGCGACAGCCGCCGCGCACTCCTTGGCGCGGCAGGAGAGGTGGTTACAGGTGAAGAAGAAGTTTCGCGCAAAGGCGCAAAGGCGCAAAGGAAAGCACTCAAAGGTGTTGAGTTATGACTTCGCTTGGATGCTTTCTTCGCGTCTTCTTTGCGCCTTTGCGCCTTTGCGGGAAAATTTTCGTGGAGTCGTAACTTGAAACTCAAGATGCCTGAGATGCCGCCCGGACAACTCCTTGCGGCGCTTCAGTCTTACAATCTGCTTCCGGCCATAGTCTTTCTGCCGACGCGCAGACGCTGTGACGAGGCTGCTGCGGAAGCCGCGCAGATGCGGCGCGATGGCTTTGATGAGCGCAGAGAGCAGCGTCGTCGCATCGCGCGCGAGTTTGCAGAAGAGCACGCGGAAGTGCGCGGGCATCGTCACTGGAACACAATCATCAAGGCCGGCATCGCTTCGCATCACGCGGGCCACATCCCCGCTTGGAAACTTCTTATCGAAAGAATGATGCAATCGGGTTTGCTCGATGCGATTTTTGCGACGGCGACTGTCGCGGCGGGCGTAGACTTTCCTGCGCGCACGGTTGTCATCACTAATGTTGATGCACGCACGGGGAGCGGCTGGCGCGCTCTGACTGCTTCCGAGTTGCAGCAGATGACCGGGCGCGCGGGTCGGCGTGGACGCGACCGCGTGGGCTTTGTCGTCGCCGCGCCGGGATTGCACCAAGACCCGGAACGCATCGCAGTCCTTCTCGAATCCGCGCCTGATGCTTTGCAGAGCCAGTTTCGCGCGACCTACTCGACGCTGCTCAATCTGCTCGATGCTTATCAGAGCTTCGCGCATGTGCGCGAGATTGCGGAAAAAAGTTTTGCCTATAGAGACACAGCACAGCGCGTCTCGCGTTTTGAGCGTGAGCGCGAATCAAACGAGCGGCGGATACGTGAGAAGTTAGACAAGGCCGGATGCAATCTGCCTCTGGCCGTTGCGCGCGGGCTTGAGAGGCTGGCGAGCGCGCGCGCGCGGCTTCTGGAAAAGCTGCCGCAGACGCGCTTTGAAGTCATCCTGAACTGGCTTGATAAAGAGGTTGTGCCGGGACGCATCGTCGGCGTCGGACGCGCTGGCAAAAGACTCGTGCTCGTCACGCGCCGTCGCGGCGACAGTGTCATCGGCCTGCGCGAAGACGGGCGCAGTGCAACTCTCGCGCTTGACCGTGTCGGCAAAGTTTATGAGGGACAGTATGCTTTGAAGGATGATGCGATTGAAGCTGCGTTTGCCACTGTGCGTGCAGGCAAGGATGAAATCCTGCCTGAGCCGAAGTTGCGCGAGGCGCAAGGTGTTGAAGATGATGCTGTCAATATCATCAACGACATGATTGACGATCTCGCGCCTGAGCACTTGAGCGCGGACGAAAGGTCTGCGTGCGCGGAAGCCTTGTGGTCTGTCATTGAAGATGCGGAGTCAGTTGAAAGAATTGAGCAGCGCATCGAAGCTTTGCGCGCGGAAGTATGGCAACCGTTTGAGCGACGCGCGCGTGTGCTCGCCTCTTTCGGCTATCTCGATTTGGAGAAGGAGCGCGTCACGGAGCGCGGGCGTTGGCTGGCAGACCTTCATGTGGACAGGCCGTTGCTCGTTGGCGAAGCCTTGAGGCACGGCCTCTTTGCTTCGCTCAATGTGCCGCGCGCGTCGGGCTTGATGGCTGCCTTAGCTTCGGATTCAGACAGAGATTACGGTGAGCTTGAGATGGACGGCGCGCTCGTCACCGCGCTCACGGAGTTTGATGAAGTCGCTTATAAAGTGGCAACTGAAGAATGGAAGCAAGGGTTAGAGCCTGCGCCGGAGATGAACTTTTCGGCAGCAGCGACAGCCGCGCACTGGGCCGCAGGGATGGACTGGTCTGAGCTTGTACAGGAGACGCGCGCAGAAGAGGGCGACCTCGTGCGCATGCTCTCGCGCACGGGCGAGTCATTACTGCAAATCGCCGGTCTGCATAAAACTCAAGGGCCAGCCGCGCACATCGCAGCCGCAGCAGCCGAAGCAGTTCTGCGCGAGCCAGTTCGTTAAAAAGCATTTTGGGAAAAAGGGGAAGAGGGAAATGGGAAAAAGGATAAAACAGTTAGCCGCTTTGCGTTTCTTCCATTTCCACATTTCTCCATTTACCCTCTTCCCCCTTTTTCTTCTTGTCTTTGCGCTGGCGGCGTGTGGAGACAATGACAATCTTTTATCGAAAGAGAGCGAGCCGGGGATGACGAATGATAAAAGCAAAGCTGCTGTGATGTATGTCGCGCTGGGCGATTCGACGGGAGCGGGCGTGGGCGCAAAAAATGGCGGCTATGTCGCGCGTCTCTTTGAGAGAATCAAGCGCGAGCGTCCGGGCGCGCGTCTCACAAACCTGTGCGTGAGCGGCGCGACCAGCAACGATGTCCTGCGCTCACAACTGAGTCCGGCGCTGAAAGCGCGTCCCAACCTTGTGACCATCGGCATCGGCACCAACGATGTCGGCAGAGGTTTTTCAGAAGAGACTTTCGCCCAAAATTTTGAAGAGATTGTCTCGCGCATCAAAAACGAGACGGGCGCGCACATCGTCGTCACAAACCTGCCGGACATCTCGCTTGCTCCAGCCGTCCCAAGCTACCTGCGCGATGAAGTTCACACGCGCATCGTCTCCTTTAACGCGCGCATTAAAGAGATAGCCGAGCGTCACGGCGCGCAAGTGGTTGACGCTTACACCACGACGCGCGAAGTGATTCCGACGCATCCTGAATTTTTCTCTGACGACGGATTTCATCCATCCGATACGGGCTATGAATACTGGGCCAAAGAGATGTGGCCGACAATCAAGAGCATGTTGGAGAAATAGCTCCCAAGCGAACATATTCCCATTCGTTTCCGTACAGTATGCTTCATGGATACTGAGAGACACATCATCCTGCCGGACAAACGCAAGTTAGCTTACGCAGAATTTGGAAGGCCGTATGGCTATCCTGTCATCTACTTTCATGGCGCGCCCTCCTCGCGGCTTGAGCCTTTGCTCATCGGAGATGAAGTCTTGGGCAAACTCGGTTTGCGCGTCATCTCGCCGGATCGTCCGGGCGTGGGCCAATCAGACTTTCAAGACAATCGCGGTTTCTCAGACTGGCCCAAAGATGTAGTCGCACTCGCAGACGCGCTTGGGCTTGAGAAATTCGCTCTTCTGGGAAACTCAGGCGGCGGCCCGTATGTCGCGGTCTGCGCGGCGCGGATTCCTGAGAGAATCACGAATGCAGTGATTGTCTCCGGCGGCTGGCGCATGGATTGGCCTGAGGCGAAGAACAACATGCCTTTCCCGAACAGGCTGTTTTTGATTTTAGCGGCACGCGCGCCATTGCTCCTGCGTCTATTGTTGAAGGCGATGAGCAGTTCTTCGCAGGGCGAGCGCGAGAAGGAGTTGGCGCAGTTAAAGAAGCGAGTCCCGCAGGCGGACTATGAAGCGTTTGCTGTGCCGGGCAGGATTGAAGCCTTCGGGCAGATTATGCGCGAGGCTATGCGGCAGGGAACAAAAGGCGCGGCGTGGGACACGCGGCTGTACGTGCGCGAGTTTGATTTCGGTTTAGACGAGATACGTATGCCGCTCAAACTTTTTCACGGCGAGAAGGATGTGAATGCTCCCATCGCTCTCGTGCGGAAGGTGATGACCATGCTGCCGGACGCTCGACTGGTGACATATGAGAATGAAGCTCATCTCTCTACGCTCTGCAATCATATTAATGAAGTCGCACGCGCGCTCGTTAATGAGTAAGAGAATGATTGTGTTAGAATAAAATCGGAGGTTGAAAGAATTATGGAAGAGACAAAAGAATCTCCTTACTGCGCGAGCAACGCCGTGTGCGATGCTTTGAAATATTTGGGCGATGCCTCTTATGCCGTGCTGCCGAAAGATGTCGCGCATCAGCTTGGCGAGTTAAAGACTAACCTGTTGAGCGGCGTGCGTTGGCTGATTGATAAAGAGATTGAATGGGTCGCGGCGCGCGTAGAGGGCGGCGACCGTTTAAGGGAAGAATGGCGTGAGAGCGCACGCGCGCGCCAGACACAGAATGCCGGTGGCGGCATTTAGTAGAAGACAAAATTCTTAATTGAGAGAAAAGATGGAAGTCTTATTAGCTGAGGAATTCGGTTTCTGTTTCGGTGTCGAGCGCGCCGTAGAGATGGTGGAAGAGGCCGTGCAAGAGGGCGGCGTAGTGCGCTCTCTTGGGCCACTGATTCATAACTCGCAGGAGATGAAGCGGCTCGAAGCGCAGGGCGTCCAGACCATCAATGCGCCGCAGGAAGCAGACACGAACGTGACGGCTGTGATTCGCGCACACGGCGTCACGCCGCAGGTGCAGCGCGAACTCGAAGAGCGCGCCGCGAAGGTCGTGGATGCGACCTGTCCTTTCGTCACCAAAGTGCAGAAGCTTGCGGAGCGCGCCGCAGCGCAAGGTAGAGATGTCGTCGTTGTCGGCAACCCGGATCACCCGGAGATGATTGGCGTCGTCGGCTATGCTCCAGATAACACTTACGTCGTGCGCGATGCAGCAGAGGTCGCCAATCTTCCATCCTTGCATGAACCGCTCGTCGTCTCGCAAACCACGCTCAAGCTGCAAACCTTTCTCGATGCAGCCGAAGCCGTGCGCGGCAAGGCAGACGCAGAGCCGCAGGTCGTCAACACCATCTGCTCCGCAACGCGCGACCGTCAGGACGCAGCACGCGCCCTCGCCGGACAGGTCGAAGCCTTCTACATCATCGGCGGACGCCACTCCTCGAACAGCGTCAAGCTCCTAGCCGTCTGCAAAGAGCAATGCGAGCAGAGCTTTTTGATAGAGACTGCCGACGAGATTAATCCAGCCGACCTCGCAGGCATCAACCGCGTCGGCGTCACCGCCGGAGCATCCACACCCAACTGGCTCATCAATCAAGTCGTCGAAAGATTGCGCGAGATTGGCGCGGCATAACTGACCGGATATATCACAGGTCAGATTTGAAACAGGTTGCCGAGCGCGACAAGGCTGTCTGACGAAGCGTTTGAAGGGCTGCTCAGGAAGACCAGGTATGGGCCTTTCTGAAAAATCAGAATCCGTTTCCCTTCCTGCTCAAGATAGAGTCCATCCACTTCGCGCACGGTGACTGATTGAGAGTCGCTGAGACCGAGCGCGCCGCGTGCTAAGAGCCACGTTCTCCAAGCCTGAAAAGTTGAAGCGTACTCGAATTCGAGAGCGACCCATTCCTGCGCCCTCGCGTCTGTGTAGCGGACGCCGGTCAAACGCTCAGGGATGAAGGTTCGCATCTGCGAGAGGATGCGCTCTACTTCGTCGCCACCGCCGCTGCTGCTTCCGGCAATCGAGCTTTCTATCTGCTGACGCGTCTGGGTTGTGATTTCGCGTAAGGTCAAACCGCTCGGCGCAGTGGCTGGCAGAGTCCAGTAAGAATTTTTGACTTCCTCGTAATCATTGAGGCCCTCGCCGTTGCCAACGTTCTGGGCCAGACGTTCGGCAATCTCCTGCATGGACGGGTCTGGCGCGTAGATGAGAATCACTATGTCCCCGCCCTGTTTGTTTAGAACATAAACTATTCCCTGCGAGGAACGAATGCTTGAGCCGATGTAGGTCGCGCCTTTTGGGCTCTGCACCTTGATGCCTTTTTGCTGGCCGCCGGTTGATTGCGTGACGGAGGCCGCGAGCCCGTCTGCAAAGCCAGGCTGGTTTGGCATCGCTGTCAACACGCAGATATAAATCTCATCCTTCGTTGAAGACGAAGCAGATGTCGTGCTCGTAGTTGTCGGAGGAGGTCTGTAGGTCGAGGAGGTCATCGTGGTCGCGCCCTTTGAGAGCTGCGTGCGGTCTATGCCGGGAGGCAGCTTTGTCTGCGATTCGCTGGCGGATGCGGATTTAGCCATCTCGCCGAGCGTTTCGGTCTGGACGGAAGTGGGGCCAGCGGGCGCGCTGGAATTTGTGTCCACAGGAAATTCCGTGAGCGTCCCTGCGGCGCGCTCAGGCAGTTGCGGAGCCTGTCGGTCAGGCGGCGTGTAAACGCTTCTACGCCAGATGTAGATTCCGCCCGCGAGCGCAGCCACGACGAGCACTACCAGAAAAATCAGGCAGCCCTTGAGCAATGGACTGCGACGCTTTCGCGCGGGAGCAGGCGGAGCGGCGGCCACTGGCGGCTGGTAAGTTGGCGGGACGACGGGTCGTGCGGGCGAGGCTATGGTCGGGGGCAGCAGAGACTTGCCGCAGTGACGACAAAAACCTTCGCCGGGCGTGGCCGGAGTTCCACAGTGCATACAGGTTGGCGCTTTCCATGTCGCATCGTCCACTTCTTCGGATTCTCCTTTGAATGGAATTTTTCGGACAGACCTTTGGCTCGACTCTGGACCAGAAAACAAAGTGCGGTGCGGAGGCTTCTATCTGGAAAGCAGACGAAAGTCAATCTATTTTTGTTTGACAAGAAAAAAGTTAAAAAGCAAAAGGGAAGAAAGGCATGCCAACCTTCTTCCCTTTTGCTTTTTAACTTTTTACTTTTTTCTTATCTCAGGCGTCGTCTTCGTCCATCATATCGGCCTGGTCGAGCATATAGACAAGCTGGCGCGCTTCTTCGTTGCCATACTCTATGGCCTGAAGTTCGAGCGCTTTGCGTGCGGTCTCTGCATCAACAGGGTCTGCGAGAAGTGCGACGAGGTTCGCAGTGGGCGACTGCGCGAGAGCTTCACGCGCGAGTGCGCAGACGACCGGGTGATTGTGACGCGCCAGCTCGCAAACTTCGCTCGCGGAAAAACGAGCCGCAAGAGCATCTGCCAGCGCGTCTATTCGCGCAAAGTCGTGAGCGCGATGTGCACGTATGACAAGCTGTGCGAAGACCTCTGCCGATTGTGTTTGATTTTGCAGGAGCGCGGCGCAGGTCTCAGCCATGCGGCGCATCTCGCGGCCCTGCTCGCTTTCGCTCTGCTGTATGTTTTCAGCTACGCTCTCATCGAGCGCGGACAGCAGGCGGCTGAGTTCCCAGTCCGAGCGCGCATCGTAAGCCATCGCGCCGGTGTGCGGCTGCGCTGTGAGGGAGAGCGCGCCAGGGGCTTGCAGCGCGCCGACAATCATCTTGCGTGTCGTCGAGCGCAAGCCTTCCCATACGCTCGCGATTCGCGCCCCTAAGTCTTCAATCATCATCTCAAACACTCGCTCCTGAACCGGCATTAAATGAGGGCCGGTTTCCCCGTCAAGATGGCTCTACTATACCGCGAACGGGGAAAAGGATGAAGCAGTCAAGTGGAAGGATGAAAGATAAAAGCAATGCTCTTGAGAATGAGCGCATCATGTTTGAAGAGCATTCTGTGCCGTCGTTGGCCTTCGGCCTTCATCCTTTCGCGGCATCTGCCGCAGGGTTGTGGTCTATGATTTCGTTAATGTTCGTAAAAGGGATTTTGACAATCTCGCCATCGGCGCGTTCCATCTTGAGCGAGGGCGTTGTCAAAGCCTGCGTAGTTTTCATGCTGCGGACGATGCCGCGCACATGCTTGCCGTCGAGCGTGATAATCTCTATGTTGTCTTTGCCATAGAGCGGCTTGAGGGCTGCGAGGGCTTTGGTAATTTCCACTTGATACCGTACTTTCTTTTCCAACATTTAAAACTTAAAGATATCGTTTCAAAACTCAAGAGCAAAAATGCTTCAACTCTTTGCGGTCTTATCTTTTTTCTTTGCGCCACCAGCGAGAACCGCTCGTTTTAGTTTCGCGCTGGTGGCGCAAAGAAAAGAAAGACATAAGCTCGCTAAGAAAGGCATCAGAATTTTTATGACATCTGTTCTGAACTTGATGTCTGCGGACGAGATGCCGTTGCCTTTAAGAGCGGCGCACAGCATGCCATTCATGCTCATTGCATGATAAAATTCTTGACGGTGCGTAAAGAACATGCAACCGTAACGCTCTACCCGGCGTATAGCACGACTGAACCAGTTGAGCCATTGGCTCTTATCTATCTGGAAGTGACAGCAACAAATGCCATCAGAATCGCAAAACGTGGAACCGCCAACGGGCAATAGCGGCCCACAGGATAACATGCCGTGTCCCAACTGTCGTGCGCAGATGCCGCAGGGGATGCGCTTCTGCCGCCTGTGCGGCTTTCGTCTCGGCGAAGGCGTAGAGGAATATACAGAGACTGTCCGTCTCGGTCAGGCTCCGGCCATCACGGGCGCGACGAACGCGCAGACCAATGCTTTCGGCCACGGCCAGTGGGGCGCGGTCTCGACTGCGCAGCCGGTCGCGCTTGGCAAGAAGAAGCGCAAGGGCAAAGGCCCGCACTGGATTGTCTGGGTCATACTCGGAGTCATCATCGCATCCGTCGCCGGCGGCAGTCTCATGCGGCCATTCAATATCAACATCGGCGGCAAGAGCGGCGCAGCTTCTTCCGCGCCCGCATCGAAGTTTGGCGTCAGCGCATTCAAAAGCGTTGATGGCGGCGCGATGCTCGACGCAGTGACGCCGCCGGACGGCCCTGCCGACAAGGCCGGACTTTTGGGCGGAGACATCATTACAAGCTTTGACGGTCAGGCTGTGATGGGCGAGAGCGAGATTAAAAAGATTCTCGCTTCCACGCCGATTGGCAAGACTGTGGATGTCGTTTACATACGCGACGGCGAAACCAAGATGACCAAGATGACAACCACTTCGGCTGAAGAGCTTGATAGGTTGACAGAGCTTTTTGAAGACCGTCAGGGCGGCAAAGGCTTTATCGGTGAAGGCACGAATCTTGACCGCGTGCCAGTGCCTGGCATGAATATCTACGGCGTGCAATTAAACGATGTACGCAAGAACAGGCCCGGCTATACTTCGGGCTTGCGGACGGGCGACATAGTGATTGAGTTTGGCGGTATCCCGACGCGCACGCGCAGAGAGCTTGAGATGCGTATCGAGCGCGCCATACCCGACACGACTGTCAAGACAGTTGTCATGCGCGAAGGGCAGCGCGTCGAGTTGGACATCAAGATTGGCGTGGATGATTAATTGCCCGCGACATAATCTCTGAGTCGCGCCTGCATCTCGCGGCGGACTTCTTCTCTCTCTTCTTCCGCTTCATCAGCTTCAAAAGTCTCAAACAAAGCATAGGGAGTTTCGCCAACGAGGCGCAGCTCCCATGCTTCGCGCCCGCCGTGTGAGGGCCGCGCAAACCATAAGCCATTAACTCCCGCAACCTCCGGCAAGATGCCCGCAAAAGCATCGCTCTCAAACTCTGCACACGCACGCAGCGTCTCTTCCTGCATCAACACGCGCTTGAGCTGCCACCCGTGCCTGGTATAGGTGGCGATGATTTCATTGAACTGCTCAAGCCGATTCATCTCGCTTCATTTCACCACAAAGGACTTTGACGATTTCAAATCTCAAATCTCCAAATTTGAAATCGTCAAAGTCCTCTGTGTCTTCTGTGTCTTCTGTATCTTCTGTAAAAAAACTTTCCCTACCGTTGCGGCGGTTTGATGTCTTTTGTCTTCGGCGGCGCGGACGGCTTTGCGCCCTGTGTGGGAGCAGGGGCGGCAGGCGGCGGCTGGCCGGGTTTGCCGGGAGACATCGCGGGGGGCGGCGCCTGTGGGTTGATGCCTTCGGGTTGCTGGCCGGGTTTCACTTCCTGCGGCGGGCCGCTCTGTGTACCCGGCGGAAGTTGGCCCGGATTCTCAGGGTTGGTTGGCCCTTTGGGAGACATCGTGCCTTTGAAGAAAGTGTCAATCGCAAGCTTCCACACTCCGTCCTCTTTGGCAAAGGGCAAATGCTCCCACTGTCCGGTCTTCTCGTTCTTGACTTCGAGGATAGCCAGATCGCCATAAATCTTTTCGTTGCGCGTCTCCGGCAGCTTGGGCGCGAAAGTGGTCTCCGTGAGTCCGTTTTCGATGACATCATTGAGCGTCTTCTTCTGCATCCCCGCATAAGTCTCCATCATTTCCAGCGTGCCTTTTGAGAGCGTCTTTTTGATGGCTTCGTGGTCTTTTTTCTTGACGGCTTCATAGAGAGCTTTGTAAGCGAGTGTGGGCGTGGACTGGTCTCCGGCCTTCGCGCCGGGCGTGCACGCGGCGGCTGTCAAAGTCAAAGCGGCCAGCGCGACGGCCAGTATTTTGAATTGTCTAATCTTCATTCTTATCTCCTAAAAATTTTGATGACTGCGCGGATGAACCAGAGCCGCAGGTGCAATTCTCTCTTAACTTATTTTCCGTTCCGCAATCTGGAAAGCAGCGCAGTATATACTAATCGGACAGGCGCGCTCCAATTCAGGATGCGGTTTTTCGAGAATCGTTAGATGCTATATTGGGTCGCTGTTTTGTTGACCGACGCACGCCAGCACTTTATGATGCGTCTCTGGTTAAGTATTTTCATGTTGCTTCATAATAGATTCTCGCATCAAGTATGGCATGCCTTGCGTCTGGCCGCTTCGAGACCCGTTGCGCGGCTCATGCTCTTTTGCCTGCTTGCGTTTCTGGCGACAGGCAGCGCGACGCTACTCGCAGGCTGCTCGAACAAGGTCAAGCCCGCGACGCAGGGGCAAACGCGCGCACGTCGCGCAGGCGAAGAATCCAATCAAGAGAAGAACGGAATGTCGGAAGAAAAGAACGCAAACAAAAGCCCCTTTTACGCGGCTCTGGAAAAAGCTCTCGCGCGGCGCGGCACAAAGACTGATGCTATCTGCGATGTCAACGAGCCCGTCTCGCGGCGCATATTAGAAGAGTACGGCGCGATGTTTCTGGCAAGCGAGCGCGTGCTGCCGCCGCCCGTCTGCATCTTTAAGAGCGATGAAGAGGTCGCGCAGTTTCAGAGCAAGGCCGGTGTCAGCTCGGCCACGATTGCCGAAACTTATATCGAACTGCAACCGGCAGCCATGCAGGCTCTCTTGAAAGCGCGCGAAGAGGCGCAGGCCGAAGGTTTGGATATTACTCCGCGCGGCGGAACAGAAGCTGCGCGCCGCGACTTTGCGGACACGCGCCGCCTGTGGGACACGCGCTTTTTGCCCGCGCTCAAATATTGGCAGGAGCAGGGGCGTTTGACGGAAGAACAGGTCGCGCGCTTGAAGGCTCTGCCGCTTCATGAGCAGGTCAACGAAGTGCTTGAGCTGGAAAAGGAAGGCATCTTTTTCAGTCAGGATTTGTCAAAATCCATCCTGTATTCCATCGCCGCGCCCGGAACTTCGCAGCACATAGCCATGCTCGCGCTCAATGTGGAACAGTTTCAAGACGAGCGCGTGCGGCAGATACTCGCGCGCAACGGCTGGTTTCAAACTGTCAAGAGCGATTTACCGCACTTCACTTTTCTGGACCAGAAGGAAGCGTCTCTGCCCTCGCTCGGCCTCCGCGCTGTGCTGAGCGACGACCGATTTTTTTGGATTCCGAATGTTTAAAAGCAAGGATGAAGGATGAAGGATGAAGGATGAAAGGGATGCTGTTGAAAATGAACCGTTCAACTTTAAATGGCACGCCCTTCATCCTTCATCCTTCATCCTTCCGCCTTCAACTTAAAGGAGAACCCCTGAACAATGATCTATTGCACTAACTGCGGCCAGCAAAATGCTGATGACGCACGCACCTGCTTTAACTGCGGTAACGCATTCACCGGGCAAGGCTCGTCAACCCCCTTTACAGCTCCCCCGGAACGCAACAACAGCAACAGCAGCAGACTCCCTGGGGTACGCCCGGCTACGGCGCGCCGATGCAGCAAAGACCGGGCGGCGGTGGCGGCCTTTCGGCCATCGGAGAGAAACGCGATCCCATCATGGTCATCGTGTTCGGCATCCTGACCTGCGGCATCTATATGTACTTCTGGGTCTATCAGACGAGTCTGGAAATCAAGAACGCGCTCGGCGGGCGCGAGGACATCAACCCGACGCTCAATGTCGTCTTGAGCATCTTTACCTGCGGCCTCTATGTCATCTATCTGGCTTACAGGTATCCGCAGTTGTTGATGGAATTGCAGGACAGAACCGCGCAGCCGCGCAATGACATCACGACGATTTCGATTATTCTGGCGATTTGCGGTCTGGGCATTGTCAGTCTCTTTATGATTCAGACAGAGCTGAACAAAGTTTGGGACGCCGCCGCGCGTAGATGAGTTATGAACGAGGCGTTGAACGGAGCCGGAGGCGGCAGCAGCAGTAGCATCAAGCACAATCATGCGCTGCCTTCGCCTCCGGCTCAGGCTGAGAGGTCGCTGGCGTGGTTGATGTTGCTGGGCCTCTCGGCTGTGTTTTTGATAAGCATGATATGGCGACCTGCGGACGAGCCGACGATTATCCTCTGCCCGTTCCGCGCGCTGACCGGGCTTTTGTGTCCGGGCTGCGGGATGACCAGAGCTTTCTGCGCGCTCGGACACGGCGAGATTGGTCGTGCAGTGCGTTTCAACGCGCTCAGCCCGCTGCTCTATCTTTCATTTATCATCGCCTGGGTCGGCGCGGCTGCGACTTTGCTGAAGCTGCATCGCGTGAGCGCGATGGTCAACCGCTTGCGCCCCGGCGCAACAGCAGGCATTTTGATTCTCGCGCTGACGCTCGTGTGGTGGGTTGTGCGGCTGGCGTTTGGATTATGATTCGGCTGGAAGGGCAGCCCGGCAGAAGTAGTATGAAACATTGCCCGACATGCCAGCGCACGTATGCTGACGACACGCTGAGGTTCTGTCTGCAAGACGGCTCGACGCTGCTCGGCGGGAGCGGCGACGTTGGCTCGTCGCTCGACCCGCAAGCCACGCTGCCTGCATCTTCATCGCATCGCAGCAACGCGCCGACAGAAGTGCTTGCCTATCGCTCTGCCCCGACAGACGAGATGCAGCAGTCCGCAGAAACATTCGCGCACGAGCAGCGACACACCGCGCGCGACCTACTCCAGAATACTCGCCCGCCGAAAACACAGAACACAGCCCTCGTCGTCGGCCTGACAGTCGTGGCAACTTTGATTCTGCTTGCGCTCGGCGGCGTCGGCGTCTGGTTGTTTGTGAGAGACGATAAAACTGCCGGGCCGGTTGAGACGCAGGAGAATCAGAATCAGAACAGCGTGCCGAACGCCAACGTAAATCCCAAGAGCAGCCCCGCGACCAAAGCCAGCGCATCGCCCGCAGCCACAGCTTCACCGACGCCGCAGCCTGTTGACGTGGCCGCCGTGCGCGAACAGGTGACGAGCGTTTTGAATGGCTGGACATCAGCTTCGCGTGCGCGCGACTTGGACAAGCACATGAGCTTTTACGCCGACACGCTAGACACTTACTACAGCGCGGCCAACGTCAGCTCAAGCCGCGTCCGCTCAGACCGCTCGCGCGCCTACACGCAATACAACACGCTCAATGTAGAATTGAGCGACATCAAAATCGTTCCAGACCCATCGGGCGAGCGCGCGACAGCGACCTTCGATAAGACATGGACATTCGAGGGCGATGAAAAATATTCCTCCGGCTCAGTCCATCAGAAAGTCTGGCTCACAAAAATCGGCGGACGCTGGCGCATCACTGGCGAAAAGGATTTGAAGGTTTATTACGTGAACAGAGAAAGATAAGCAGTGACGAACCTTTAAGTACTGGTCGCTGAAAGAATTTGACAACTATTGTTTCGGTGATAGAATCCACGTCCCTCGCAGTTACCTCAAGTCATCCCTAATTTCCTTATCAGGAGACACACCCACATGTCTTTGATTGACGCACTCACTCCAAAACCCCAAAGAGTTCCCTTAAAGGGCCTCCCAGCTACTACGTTTCAGCATCCGCTTGACCGTCAGGCAACAGAGCATCTTAAAAGGATAAAAGGATTTGATTGGCTCGTGGGCAAGTTCATTGAATATGGATTTGAGCGTATAGATTACGTTGTCCATATTGGTGGTGGAATCCGTGTTGGGCCAAAACAAATGTCTAAACATTATGAGATGTTGCTTGAATGCTGCAATATCCTTGACGTGTCCGAACCAGAGCTTTATGTCATGGAGGGAGGGGTCAACGCCTTTACTTCCGGGCATAATCACCCCTTCATCGTCTTGAACACCGGTTTGCTGGAATTGATGGATGATGATGAAGTGATGGCCGTAATTGCCCACGAGCTTGGACATATCAAGTGCGGCCACGTACTTTACAAAACCATGGCTCGTGGCATAAAACCTCTGATTCAGATGGTCGGCAAAGCAACACTCGGCATTGGTTCAATGGTCGGTGCAGGTATAGAAGCCGGGCTATCCGCGTGGGACAAACGTTCCGAGTTAAGCGCAGACCGGGCAGCATTGTTGAGCATGCAGGAGGCACGCCCATGTATTTCAATGCTCATGAAATTGGCTGGCGGAACGACCCGTCATGTAGAATGGTTAGACCCTGAACAATTTCTCAATCAAGCACGCGCTTATAAAGAGGGTTTGGACCAGAATATGTCTGACCGCTTCTATCGTTTCTTGGCTAATATGGGAACCAGTCATCCTTTCCCTGTTGAGCGTGCTAGAGCTTTAGATGAGTGGGTGGGAAGTGCAGAATATAGTAATATCTTAGCTGGCAATTATTCCCCTACCAACTCATTGCCAGTAAAAGCAAGATTATGTCCGAAGTGCGGGTGGCAAGCACAACCGGAACATAAGTTTTGTTTACAGGATGGGACACCGCTTCCCATTCATTAAATATTCAGAGATAAGTTGAAGATGTTACCGGGTCAGTCATCACTGCGAGGCTGCGACAGTTTGGCGCTTCGATAACATTTATCTTTTGCTCGGGAATGTTTCTCGCCTGCAACTGAAGCAATGAAACGCTGCCCTACTTGCCAGAGCACTTACACGGACGACTCGCTGGATTTCTGTCTGCAAGACGGCGCGCGGCTTGCGCCCGTGAGTGAATCTTCATCCTCGCCGAGTGTGAATGCGACATGGATACTGCCGGAAAATCCTCTCAGCCGGCGCGAGTCTCCCGCGCCGACCAAGGCTGCGGATTCGCGGGCCGCGCCAACTTTGCAGATGCCGCCGACGGCTCAGACAGTTCATCAGTCGGCGCACGACACTGCACGCGAAGCGCACTTTGCTGCTCCGCCGCAGAAGACTACGAACCCCTTGCTCATCGTCGGCGTGACGGTCATCGTCATTCTGCTTCTGGCCCTCGTAGGCATCGGCATAGCCCTGCTGCTTCGCAATCCCGCAGAAGAAGAACGCGGCGGAACTAACGCGAACAGCACGCCAAATGCCAACAACTCTGTGCAAACCAACGAATCTCCATCGCCTTCAAAAGCGAACAATCAAAATACAGCATCGTCTTCAAACACTAATGATGGAACGCAAGCCCAAACGCCGTTGAGGATTTCAACCAACGCCTCTTCGACGCGCGTGCCGTTGAAAGCTTTTACATACTATGCCTCGCATGTCCTTGATAAAAATATGCAGACAGCTTGGATTGAAGGCGCAAGCGGGCCGGGGCTTGGAGAATGGATTCAATGTGACTTTGACCGCGAAGTGAAAGTCAATCAAGTGCAGCTCACTCCCGGTTATTTCAAAAACGCTTCCATCTGGAAACAGAACAATCGTCTGGCCGCAGCGACCTTGCACTTCTCCGACGGCACTTCGCGCCGCTACACTTTTCCAGACCAGATGCAGCAGCAGAGTCTGGACACAGGCGGCATCCGCACGCGCTTTGTCCGCCTCGTGATAGAGGAAGCGTATCGCGGCTCAGTTGATTATGAAGACACAGCCATTTCCGAAATCTCTTTCAACACGGAGCAGTAAATAAAACGAAAGAATCTCCCGCAAAGGCGCAAAGACGCAAAGGAGTTGAGCTATGACTTAGCTTGCATGCTTTTCTTTGCGTCTTTGCGCCTTTGCGGGAAACTGTCTTTCCGCTTCGCTGCAAGAAGATTGCAACAAAAAGCTTGCCTCCTAAAGCAAAAGTGCTAAACTACGCGCTACCTGGCCCTGATGGGCATGAACAGGCCGGGAATCCCCTCTCCCGCTCAACCGGAAACAAAAAACTTTTCGAGCGCCGACAAAGGTCAGCGCGCACGTTTCGTGTCTCCAGCCGACACGGAGCTTTGCGGCTTCCTTTAGCGACCCTTGATCCCGACTCAAGAGGGTTTTAAGTCATGGATGTCCCCCATATTATCGCCGGTCGCTTTCGCATCGAGTGTGAGATTGGCAAGGGCGGCATGGGTACTGTCTATCGTGCCACTCACTTAGGGCTTGAACGTCCCGTCGCCGTCAAAATCATCAAACAGGAATTCGCCTCAGACACGGCTGTCGCCGAACGCTTTATGCGCGAGGCGCGGACGATGGCAAAGCTGCGTCATCGTCATGCCGCGATGATTTTCGACGCGGGCAATCTGCCCGACGGGCGACACTTCATCGTCATGGAGTTTGTCGAAGGCGAGACGCTTTCGGAAACTTTAGCGCGCGAAGGACGCTTCACGCCCGAACGCGCAGTCAAGATAGCTTCCGACATCTGCGACGTGCTCTCGGAAGCGCATCAACTAGGCATCGTCCACCGCGACCTCAAGCCCTCGAACATCATGCTCAATGAGCGTGGCGTCTGCGTGCTAGATTTCGGCGTGGCGAAAGTCCTTGCGACTTCGGCTGCGGCTGAGGCTGCCGCGACACACGCGACGACAGGCTCAGGCTTCATCGTCGGCACGCCGCGCTATATGTCGCCAGAACAATGTCTGGGCCAGAAGGTCGGCGCGCGTTCAGACCTTTACAGTCTAGGCGTCTTGCTCTACGAAATGCTCGCGGGGCAACCGCCCTTTACGGACATGCTGCCGTCGGCAGTGCTCGTCAAGCAGGCGACGATGAATCCGCCGCCTCTGCCGAAACTCAGACAAGACATCCCGCGCCCGCTCGCGCTCGCAGTCCACACGTTGCTTGCAAAGCAACCTGACGACCGTCCTATCAGCGCAGCCGCAACGCGCAGGCTTCTGGAAAAGAGTCTGACCAGACCCGATATAGATTTGCCGGATGCAGAGCCTTTCTCTTCGACGATGGCTGCCATAAGCTCTGGGCCAAGCGTAGTCTTTCGCGCCGCCACGCCGCTCTTTCTCATAGCGGTGCTCGGCACTCTGCTCTTTGTCTGGGGCCGCGACAGTCTTGATAGGCCGCAGGAGACACGCCAGCAGATGTCGCAGGCCGCTCTGCTGCCATCGAAGGCACGGACTTCAACCAGCGCTTCGCCTCCCGTCACAGACATCGCTTCGCACCCGATAGATGCCGAGCCAACAAGCATGATGGAACAAGCGTCCGCGCCGCTCACGCTCGAAGCCGCGCATCGTGTGGTCAACTCTGTTTCGTCTGAGCCGGTTGAGGATGTGTGCGTCGTGCGTCTGGGGCGAGAGTCTGCAATAGCTGTGATTCACGACCAACGCAGGGACGGCATGCATCTCTTTTTGATGGAGCAACAAAACGAGCGTTATCGAGTCACGAACCGCACGCCGCTCGACAAGTCAGATTTTACCGGCGCGCACTGGACATTCGAGAGCCTTGATGTCGAAGGCGACGGATACGAAGAGGTGCTCTGCATCGGCACAAGCGCAAGGAAACCGAGCGCGGCCTCGCGCCTTGTGCTCTATGTTCCGCGCACGCGGCAAACCTACAGCCTGCGCCACGAGCCAGCCACGCGCAAAGAACGTGCGCGCACAACCATCTCATCCAATTCCATGACGGTCGAGGCCGCACCCTACAGAAGCTTGCTTCAACAAAGAGTGCGCTCCGTCACAGGCTCATTTTAGAGTTTAAGAGAAGCAAAGAAAATTTCCCGCTGGTGGCGCAAAGACGCAAAGGAAAGCATGCAAGCTCTTCTTTGCGTCTTTGCGCCTTTGCGGGAAACCTTTATGCCATGTCAAGATAAAGCTGCATGGAAAGCAGCCTGGGCCAGATGTAAAAGTCGCATGCGAATAAACATCCCTTGCGCTTTCGCAGACATCGAAACTGCTCAACAATTTTCGATTGTCCGGCAGGCAATTCGGAAACCGCCTGAATTGATAACGACGAACGGAGCTTTTGTGAAACGCTATCTGTTATCCATCGCCCTTCTCTTGTCTCTGCTCGCGCAAGTCTCTACGGCGCAGCAGAGGCCGCGCACTTCTTCTGCAACTGCTGCGGCCACAGCCACAGCGACCAGACCGCAGCAGACGCAGTTCCTCAATCGCGTGCTCCCCAACGGCCTTGAGGTCATCGTCCTCGAAGACCATTCCGTGCCGCTTGTGACTGTCGAGCTGGCCGTCAAAAACGGCTCTTACACGGAGCCGCCTGAGCTAAACGGCTTATCGCATCTTTACGAGCACATGTTCTTCAAAGCCAATCGCGCACAGGCTGACGAGGAAGAGTATGTCGAGAAGGTCTATCAAATCGGGATGGTCTATAACGGGCAGACGCAGGAAGAGATTGTCAATTATTACTTCACGACGACGAGCCCGAATTTTGCGACGGCCATTCGCTTCATGCGCGATGCTGCGCGCTATCCGCTCTTTGACGAGAAGGAGTTTGCGCGCGAGAAAGAGGTCGTCATCGGAGAGATTGACAGGCACGAATCCAACCCTAGCTTTTATCTCAATGACGCGATGATTACGCGCCTCTTCTACAAATATCCGAGCCGCAAAAATCCGGGCGGCAACCGCGAGACAGTTACTAAATCTACAACTGAAATCATGAAGATGATTCAGCAGCGATACTATGTGCCTAACAACTCCGCGCTGATTATCACAGGCGACGTGCGCCCCGAAGAAGTTTTTAAACAGGCGCAGGATTTATACGGCGACTGGCCGCGCGCCGAAGACCCTTTCATCAAATACCCGATGGTCGAGCATCCGCCGCTTGCGAAAAGCGAAAGCGCCATTGTCAAGCAACCGATTCAAAACGTCATCATCAACATCGGCTGGCACGGCCCATCCATAGGCAAAGATAATCCTGCGACCTATGCTGCCGATGTCTTCTCTTTTATCCTTCGCCAGCCCAACTCAAGATTCCAACGCGCGCTCGTTGATACAGGTCTTGTGACGGGCGTTAGCATAGGCTATTACACGCAGCGCAACGTTGGGCCAATACAGATCTTTGCGCAGACCACGCCGGAGAAAGCGCGCGCCGCGCTCAAGGCCATCTATGCAGCGATTGCGCGCTTTAATGACAAGGACTACTACACGGACGAACAGCTTGAGAGCGCGAAGGCTTTGCTCGAAGCCGAAGACCTTTACTCGCGCGAGAAGCTGAGCGACTACTCGCACACCATCGCTTTCTGGTGGGCTTCGACGGGCCTGGACTATTTTCGCGGCTATCATGAAAACCTGCGCAAGACTTCGCGCGCGGACATCAGCCGCTATGTCACGACTTACATACAGGGCAAGCCGCATGTCGGCATTGCGATGATGTCGGAAGAGGCGCAGGCCACCGCGCGTCTGACGCCGGAAGAGTTAATCGGGCAATAAGAAAGAGAAGATTTTAAAGTTATGCTGCGAAAGTTGACATCAAAAATTTTAATTCTCCTGCTGATGGGAGCGATGCTGTCCGGCGTTCCCGCCCAGTCCGTCAAGGCGCAAACATCTACTGTTAAGCAGGAACAGAAAACTGCTGTTGCGCCGACGCCCGCGCATGCTCAATTCGCTTCAGACCAGGCCGCGCTCGTCACAGAGTTTGAAGTCAATGGTCTTAAAGTTCTTGTCAAAAGACGCGCGGGCAGCCAGACGGTTGCGGCTGGACTTTTCCTGCGCGGCGGTTCGCGCAATGTGACGGAGAAGAACGCTGGCATCGAATCGTTGATGCTCAATATAGCGACAGAAGGCAGCAAGAGCTTTCCGCGCAAGCGACTGCGTTCGGAAGTGTCGCGCATGGGGACGGTAATTACCTCCGGCGCAAACTACGATTACTCAGTGCTCTCTATGGCCTCGACGCGCGGCAGCTTTGACCGCTCGTGGGAAATTTTTACGGACGCCGCACTGCATCCGTCATTCACGCGCAAAGATTTCGAGCGCGTCAAGAGTCGCACACTCATCTCTCTGCGCGATGATGTTGACAGCCCTGACAGCTACCTGCAAAGGCTTCAAGAGAAAGTCGCTTACGCGGGCCATCCATATGCCAACAGCCCGCGCGGGACGGCTGACACGGTCAACAATTTGACGCTCGAAGATGTGCGCAAGTATCACGCGCAGATGATGGAAACGTCGCGCCTGTTGCTGGTGGTCGTTGGCGATTTAGACTCCGCGCAGATTCGCGAGCGTGTCTCTGCGGCTTTCGGCAAACTGCCGAGCGGCAATTATCAACCGCAGCCTTTGCCGCAACTGAGCTTCAACGCGCCGATGGTGGAAGTGACAGAGCGCGGCTTGCCGACCAACTATGTGCAGGGATATTTCGTCGCGCCGCCTTTAACGGCGGATGACATCTATGCTATGCGTATCGCCTCGAACATCCTGAGCCAGCTTGTCTATCAGGAAGTGCGCGAGAGGCGGAATCTCTCTTACGCGCCGGATGCTTTTTTGAATAGTCAGGGCGCGAACATCGGCGGCCTTTCAGTCACGGCGGTCAACGCCAATCAGGCCGTCAAAGTCATGCTCGAACAGATTAGCCTCTTGCAGAACAATCGCCTTCTGCCGCAAGTCATACAGAACACCGTCGCTGGTTATCTGACAAACTATTACATACGGCAGGAGACGAACATCGCGCAGACTGGAGAGTTGGCCCAGTATGAATTGATTGGCGGCGGCTGGCGCAACTCCATCAACATCATCGAACGCCTGCGCGCCGTCACGCCCGAAGATGTTCAGCGCGTCTCGCAGAGATACATGCGCAACATACGCTTCGTCGTCCTCGGCAATCCGGCGAGCGTGGATAAGAGCATCTTTGCGCCGTCGTTGACCGAATAGGGCTTGGCAAACTCAAAGAGTGAAAATGCAAAATTGAGAAGGCGGCTTCTTAATTTTGCATTTTCATTTTGCATTTTTCATTCATCGGGGCGTAGCATAGCTTTCGCAGGAAGCAGGCCGGGGCCGAAGGAGAGGCGCAAAACTTGTATCTCTTAGTTTTAGAATTTCTGGGAACCAACGAGCTGCTCGTCATTCTGGTGGTGGCTCTCATCTTGCTTGGCCCGCGCAGGCTGCCGGGGATGAGCCGCAAGCTCGGCAAGAGCCTCGCGGATTTTAGGCGCGCGTCCGAAGATTTCAAACGCACGTGGGAGCGAGAGGTCGAGATGGAGATGGCAGACAAGGATGCACGCATTGAGCGCGCACTGCCTTCGGCGCAGGAATCGGAATCAATTCTCGACACGACCGTCGGGCGCAGCAGCGCTGATAGTTTTGAGACGAGCAGCAACATGATGGAAACCTCCGCGCAAACTCCTGCGGGAGATGAAGCGGAAGCTATCTCAGACAATGTTCCAGCCCCGTCCGTGACGCCGGTTGACACTTCATCCATGCAGCAGCCCGCGACGGCACAGCCTGTCGAAGTGGCTGCTCCGACGCGCAAGCGAGATTGGTTATAACGCGCTTCGATTCGCTTCCCTTGTAAACTCCCTTCTTGTAGAACCGGATGGCAACTCTTTTAGGCTCACGCGGCAAAGACGAAGAACGCGAGGATAGGCTCGGCGGCCAGATGTCGTTTCTGGACCATTTGGACGAGTTGCGCCGTCGCCTCGTGCGCTCCGTCATTTTCGTGACGGTCATCTTCTTCGGCTGCTGGTTCGTCTCCGATCACATCTACAACTTTCTGGCCGTTCCGGTGCAGCGCGCGCTCGCAGAAGCGCAGCGCAGGCAGGTTGAGTTGGCAGGGGTCACAGGGCAGGAGACTTTTCTGCCGCTCAGTTCTTTGAAAGAAGGCGACAGTGGCCGCTACATCTTTGCGGAGGAGACCAAGCTCGGCGCGAGTTTGATTCCGATGGGAGCGAGCGTGCAGGCGAAGATGCTGAGAGACGCGCAGGGGCAACTCGGACTCTTTACGGATGAGGCTCTGTATGCGGGCGCGACTGTGATTCCGAAAGGCGTGCGGCTGCCGATTGATTTCAACGCGAGGCCGGATTCGATGCCGGGCATCAATGACAAGCTGATTGTGACGACGGCGATGGAGCCTTTCTCGCTCTATCTGAAAGTCTCGCTTTATACGGCGATTGCGCTGGCCGTGCCTTTCCTGCTCTGGCAAATCTGGGCCTTCGTCGCGCCGGGACTTTACCCGCACGAGCGCGCATACGTCACGCCCTTCATAGGTCTTTCGACAATCTCATTCGTGCTCGGCGCGGCCTTCGCTTACTACATATTGTTTCCGCCTGCTGCGAGATACCTGCTCGGTCTGGGCCAGGATTTCAGATTGCTGCTCAAGGCCGACGACTATTTCGACTTTATCATTCTGGTCATGCTGGCGATGGGCGTGGTCTTTCAGATGCCCGCGATTACATATGTTCTGGCGCGCATCGGCATTGTCTCGGCACGCTTTCTGCTGCGCGTCTGGAAGACCGCGCTGATTGTGATACTGATTTCGGCGGCTGTGCTTTCGCCCACGAGCGACATCCCGAACATGCTCCTTTTCGCAGCCCCGATGGTCGTCCTCTATATCGTCTCTATCTTCATCGCATGGATTTTTGGCAAGAAACGTGTGAAGCCAGTGACGAGTGACGAGTGACAAGTGGCGGATTATTTGGACTTTAGCGGCCCGATGAATAATGATAGGATTTCTTCAGCCTTGTTAAAGTTAGGTGAGGTTTGGGCAATGACTTATACAATTGAATCTGCACAGGAAGAAGATGGACGCTGGCTGGCAGAAATAGCAGAGATTCCCGGCGTACTCGTCTATGGGCAAACCGAGATGGAAGCTATTGCTAAAGTTAAGGCTCTAGCATTGCGCGTCCTCGCGGATCGTTTTGAGCATGGCGAGAGCCTGCCGGAACCTATAAATATTTCTTTTGAGGCTGCATGAGTCAGTGGTCGTCCGCTAAAGCAAAGCGCGTTCTCGCCGCGTTGCTTCGAATAGGCTGGAGCCTTAAACGAGAGTCCAGCTCGCACAAAATCCTCTCACGTCCCGGCTGGCCTGATTATGTCTTTGCTTTCCATGATAAAGAGGAAATCGGGCCTAAGATGTTGTCGCGCATCGCTAAACATACGGGACTCAAGCCGCAAGATTTATGAGCCGGATTACTTGAATCCTTTTCGCCATTTAATAGGATTTCCAGCCTGCATCTTGCTTCTGCTTTTCAGGCAACTTTGACGGGCTTGCCGTGCATCTTGACTGTGTTCTGTTGGTGGGCCTAAAATTCACACTTATTCGAAGGACGGGCGCGGGCGATTTTTAGGAATCTGACGCGCCATTGCCTTGCAACTCGGTATGTATTAGCCTTTTTCGCTGTGTTCGCTTAGAATGATGCGCCTGTCACCCTTGACAGATGTGCCTTGTGCGCAGATGGAATGCGCGTCGCAGCTTGTTTCTTTTAAGTAATTCAACAGGAGTTCTCCAAATGTTATCTCATCAAAAAATCGGAAGAGGTCTGGTCTTGGCCTTCCTGATTGCGCTTGTCGCAGCCCCCGGCGTTTTCGGGCAGAAGTCGCAAGACCCGCAGGAACGACCACGCAACGTCAAGCCTGAATTGAAGAAAGCCTACAAAGACTGGCTTGAAAAGGATGTGGCCTACATCATCTCGGACGAGGAGCGTAAAGCTTTTAAGAAGCTGGCGACCGATGAGGAGCGCGAGCAGTTCATAGAGAGTTTCTGGCGTCGTCGTGATCCAGACCCGGACACGGACGAGAACGAGTACAAGGAAGAATATTACGAGCGCATCGCGTATGCCAACGAGCATTTCACTTCCGGCAAACCCGGCTGGATGACAGACCGCGGGCGCATCTATATCAAGTTTGGCAAGCCGCACGAAATCGAATCGCATCCGACAGGCGGCCCGTACCATCGCCCGTCTTATCACGGCGGCGGCTCGACCACGACCTATCCGTTCGAGGTCTGGTTCTATCGCTATCTGCCGGGCGTCGGCTCAGGCATTGAGATTGAATTCGTTGACCCGACAGGCACTGGCGAATATCGCATCGCGCGTTCGCCGGAAGAGAAGGATGCTCTCTTGAATGTGCCGGGCGCGGGCCTGACGCTGGCGGAAGAATTGGGCTTAGCGAACAAGGCCGACAGGGTTTTGGGCCAGGGCTACTTTGCCAGTGGCAATCCTTACGGGCGCGAGCAGGATTCGCCGTTCACGCGCCTGCAAATCCTGAACGACCTGAGCCGTCCGCCGCAAGTCAAGTTTAACGACCTCGCCGGCATAGACACACGCGACTCAGGTAAGATTGAAAACAACCCGCTCGATTTTGATGTGCGCGTTGATTATTTCCGTCTCTCTGACGACCGCGTAATTACGGCCTTCACAATCCAGACTGAGAATAAAGACCTTGTCTTTCAGGATAGCGGCGGCGTGCAAAGAGCGACCTTGAATATCTTTGGCCGCATCACTTCCGTCTCAGGCCGTCGCGTAGGAATTTTTGAAGACCCTGTGATGACGGATGCCACGATAGAAGAACTGGCGTCTGCCAAAGACCGCAAGTCTGCTTATCAGAAAGCCATCGCACTCGCACCCGGAACCTACAAGGTCTCCGTCATCGTGCGCGACGTGGCTTCCGGTGCGACAGGCATACGCAACCTCGGCTTTACGGTTCCGAAGTATGAGGCGAGCACGCTCGATGGCTCGACGCTCATCCTCGCGGCCAAGCTACAGGCAGCAGGCGACCGCGTGGCTGACTCAAGCATGTTTATGATCGGCCAGAACAAGGTCATCCCGAATGTCTCTGGCGTCTATCGTCGCGGCAATGACGTAGGCATCTACATGCAGATTTACAATGCCGGCATTGACCAGACGACCTTGCGTCCTTCCGTTGATGTCGAATACGTCTTGCTCAAAGACGGCAAAGAGATTGGCCGTCAACCGGAAGACTGGCGCGGGATGTCGGATGCCGGACAGCGTTTGACTCTGGCCCGCCTGATGCCGACGACAGGACTCGCACCCGGCAACTACAAGATAGAAGTTCGCGTCAAAGACCGCGTCACAGGACAGACGCTCAACCGCGAGTCCAACTTCTCGATTGTGCAATAAACAGAGAAGTCAAAACGTAAGAAGTGAAAAGGGGAAAGGGAGAGCAGTAAGCTTCTCCCTTTCCCCTTTTATCTTTTCTCTTTTATGTCTTTATCCTGCCCGTCCTGTCCATCCCTGTTTGAATCAAGGCCCTCTTTCTCCGCGACGAAGCGCGTTGACGAGATGATGCGCGCGTCGCGTCGGCTCCGGCTGGCGATAGCCGCCGTCGCACTGTAGCGTGAGAGTGATTGCGCCTTGCAGGTCAATCAAATGACCGGGCGAGACATAGATAGGCTTCACTTTCGTCTTCGTGCGCAAGGCCGCGCCCACCACTTCGCCTTTATCAACCATCTCTGTCCAGACTCCGCGCTCAAGTGGCGGCTCTTCATACTTTCCCACTAAAACGGATTTGGCGCAGCCGAGCGTGGGCCTTTCAATGAACAACCCGACATGCGAAGCGATGCCGACCCTGCGCGGGTGCGCGATGCCCTGCCCGTCAAACATCACAGCATCCGGCTCAGTCTTTAATTTCTCCCAGGCCTCAAGCACCGCAGGCGACTCACGAAAAGAGAGCAGCCCCGGCACATACGGAAACCGCGTCTGACTCACAACGCCGACCTCTTCAACCACTTCAAGCTCCGGCAGACTCAAGACGACGATGCCCGCATAAATCGTTTCCGAGAATTTATTAAAAGAGATGTCCGCGCCCGCAATCGTCTTCACACTCCGCGCAAGCGGCACAAGCCGCACACGCTCGCGCAAAGATTTCTGAAGCTCTACGGCCTCGCGCGGCGTCATCTGCCAGTCATGTAATTTTTTATATCTTGCCATCGGAAAAATGTTGATAAGGCAGCTAGACGCGCCGCATCCAATCTGCCGGATCACGTTTCACATGGAAACACGCCAGCACAATAATCCTCTCTTCTTTGACAATGTAGAAAAGCGCGTAAGGAAATTTTCTCAACAATGCCCGGCGGGTTTCCTGATGCATGACGGGAGCAACAAGAGGATTCCTTTTGATACCGGCTAAACAAGCATCTGCCGCACGTAAGAACTCAAGTCCCAGTCCTTCGCTCTTTTCTTCATACCAATCAAAAGCTTCCTGAACTTCGCGAGCGGCTTCGGGACGGACAATTATTTCATAGCTCATGCAGATTTAAGCAGCCTGTCTTTTAACTCATCCCATGAAATGCCTTCGTTTGGATTTTGAGCATACGCTTGAAGGCGGCGGTCGAGTTCATCTTTTTGTGCATCGCTTAAAGGTATAGCTTCGGGGAAAGCAGCGACGCTGTCCCAGATGTCTTCCGCCAACTGAATACGCTCTGCAATACTCAACTGCAAAATCTCTGAAAGTTCTGTGCTCATACTGAATTCAGCTTAAATCTTCGAGCTTTTACATGCAAGAGTGAAGCGACATCTCATATGTGATTACCTTGTCGCTCATCACTTATCGCTCATCACTGCACTAAAGTCTATTTCCTCGCTGGCGGAAATCTGTGCGCCGGATTGAATGATTGAATGCACGCGCCATCGCTCGTTGTCGGGTTGAGGGAAATCAAGACGATAGTGTGCGCCGCGCGATTCTTCGCGCCAGAGGGCTGAGCGCGCGATGAGTGTGGCGACGGTCAGAAAATTTCTGGAAGCGCGCGTGAGTGGAGATTGCGCAATCTGCTCAAACTCGCGCAGGGCGCGCGCGATGCCTTCTCGCGTGCGCAGAATGCCGACGCGCTCCCACATCAAACGGCGCACGCGCTTGCGCACGGCAAAGGCTACGTCTCCCTGCTGCCCGCGCTCGCTTTGCTGTGCGGGCTCTGTATCCTCTGGCCCACTCTTATCGAAACAGCTTGCGCTCTGGCTCATGAAATCTTCTGCGGCTGCGCGTCCGGCACGCGCGCCGAAGACCAATCCTTCGAGCAGAGAGTTTGACGCCAAACGGTTTGCGCCGTGCACGCCTGTGCAGGAGACTTCGCCCGCCGCGTAGAGTCCTCTCAAAGAACTGCGCCCGTAGAGGTCTGCGCGCACGCCGCCCATGCAGTAATGCGCAGCAGGCGAGACGGGCAACAAGTCTCTCGAAATATCTAAGCCATAGCGCAGGCATGTGTCATAAATCGTCGGAAATCTTTGGGCCAGAAACTTTTTATCAAACCCGGTCATGTCCAGATAGACCGTGCGTGTCGCTGTGCGCTGCATCTCTGCGACAATAGCGCGGCTCACAATGTCTCGCGGGGCAAGCTCCGCGCGCTCGTGATAGCGCGTCATAAAACGCTTTCCGTTTTCATTGCGCAGGATGCCGCCCTCGCCGCGCATCGCTTCCGTCAAAAGAAAACGCGGCGCGCCTTCTATGTTGAGCGCGGTCGGGTGAAACTGCACAAACTCCATGTCAGCCAATTCCGCTCCGGCCTCGTAAGCCATAGCCATCCCGTCGCCCGTCGCAACCTGCGGATTGGTCGTATGCAGAAAGACCTGTCCCGCGCCGCCCGATGCGAGGATGACTGCGCGCGCGCGCAACTCTCTCACAGCGCGCACGAGCGGATCCAGATAGCGCACGCCGCAGCAACGCCCGTCAGAGACAATCAAGGATTCCGTCGCGGCATGAGAAAGGAATGCTATCAAGCGTTCTGCACGCGCGCGCGCAATCAATGCGCGGACAATCTCGCGGCCCGTCGAATCTCCATGCGCGTGCAGGATTCTGCGGCGCGAGTGCGCGGCTTCGCGTGTGAAGACGAGGCGGCCACCTTCGCGGTCAAACTCTGTTCCCCACTCAATCAATTCCTGTATGTAGCGCGGGCCGTCTTCGACCATCACACGCACTGCGCGCTCGTCGCAGAGTCCCGCGCCAGCCGCGAGTGTGTCTTCTTCATGCAACGCAACTTCGTCTTCTTCAGAGAGCGCGACGGCGATGCCGCCCTGCGCGTATTCCGTATTTGATTCATCCGTGCGGTCTTTGGTGAGCACAGTGACACGCGCGCCCGCCTGCGCCAGTTCGATGGCCGCGCGCAAGCCCGCGATGCCACTCCCGACGACAATGAAATCTGTTTCGAGTGCCATGCGTTTCATTCTTGAACTTTAAGTTGCGGGTATTATAGCAATATCAGCACAAAAGTTTCCCGCAAAGGCGCAAAGGCGCAAAGAAGGCGCGAAGGAAAGCAAAGAGAGTTTTTATCTTAATCTCTTGTTCTTCTTTGCGTCTTTTCTTTGCGCCTTTGCGCCTTTGCGGGAAACTTCTCTTCTAATGTTCTATCAAGACTTCTGTGCCGACAGGAACAGCATCAAAAAGCTCTTTCATATTCGGGTCATCGAGCGCGACGCAGCCGAGCGTCCAATCTTTCTCAGACCCATGCCCGTGTATATAAATCAATCCTCCGAGCGGAGTGTACTGCGGCGGCATGATGCGCTTCTGATTGGCATCAATAATTTGCTGATACTGTTCCTCTGTAATCAAACCATCACGCAAGCCGCGCTCTGCGTCTTCCGTGTTCGGATAGCTGATGCCGAGTGAGAGATAATATTTGCTCTGCTCATTGCGCGTGAAGATGTAGAACTTGCCTTCGGGAGTCGCGCCGTCGCCCTCTTTGATTTTGTCGTCCACAGGATTAAAGCCAAGCCCGACCGCGTAAGTTCGCACCACTTTTCCGTCCGCATACAAAAGCAACTGCCGCTTGCTCTTACTCACAACGATGCGCGGATTAAGAAGCGGAAGTTTTAAAAATTTATCGGAAGATGTCTCAAGAGCGCGGCTGTGCAATGTGATAAGCAAAGCTCCGCCGATGAGCAAGGCTGCGCAACCTGTTAAGACGAGCAACTTCATTTTCGATTCTTTATTAACTTCATCCTTCATCACTTTGCCACTCGCTCGCCAGCATTGCATAAACCACAAGGTCAACGAAATGGTCTTTGTGCCAGTAAGCCTCGCGCAGGATGGCTTCCTGCGTGAAGCCGAGTTTTTCCGCAATCGCGCGGCTTTTCCGGTTGTCCAGATTGCAGTGTATCTCCACGCGGTTGAGTTTCAACTGATGAAAGGCGTAATCAATCAAGACCCTGCAAGCCTTTGCCACAAGCCCCTTGCCTTCACACGCGGCATCTATCCAGTAGCCAAGCTCTGTCTTCTTGTTCGTCCAATCAATATGGTTATAGCGAATAGAGCCTACAAGTCGTCCTTTGTACCAGATGCCCGCGCGAAAACCTTTGTTGTCTGCAAAAGTGTGCAGGTCGCGTTTGATAAAAGCTTTCGCGTCCTCAAAACTATAATCCGCTTTGAGCCAGTAGAGCCGCTCACGATTTTTATCAAGCACGGCATAAAGCTCTTCCGCGTCTGCTTCTTCAAGGAGACGCAATTCCGTCTCTGCATCAATTTTGTGACTGAACATAATCAAAGATTAGCCACAGAGACACAGAGACACGGAGAAAGCATTAGACATTTTAGATAGCATTTGCTTCATCTGCTTTTCTTGCTCTGTGTCTCTGTGGCTGAGTTTTTAAGCGTCAATAGTTTAAGCCAGAGCGCGCACAAGCTGCCGTATAGCTCCGAGGTGATAAGCCGTGTGCACGACAATCGCCATCCCGTCTCCGACCTCTTCATCGCTCCAATTCTCAACCGATTGCATGTACCCGGTCAGCGTGTCGTAAGCTCTGCGCAAAGCTTCTTTGAGTTCGTTCCATTCGGCAGAGGTCACTGTCTGGACCAGCCAGCTTTTCTCCCAATCAATCTTCCCCTGCGCCCCGCGCATGTATTCATAGAGCGCGACGACGTAAAAGCGCGCGTGCTCGCAATGTGCGGCGATGGTCGGCGCATCCGGCCTCAAAGGAGTTGAAGCCATCTCCGCCGTGACGCCTTCGAGCGTTTGAAAGAGACCCGCGCCCTTGTCCAGATACGCGCTCCCGGTGTTCGGCGGCGGCCCTTCAAAAGTCTCTTTCAGAAGTTGAAAGAAACTGTTCGTGTAATCTTCCTGCTTGATTGTTTTCATGTGCGCTCCAATCAAAAAATTTATAGCAGCCAAGCCAAAGCTGCATAGTACACCGATTTGCATGTCTGCCAAATTACGAGCTAGAATAAAGGCATCCCTTTGTTCCCCACATGTGAAAAAAGATTTTAAGGAGACGGCGCGTCTTGCTTGTACGACTGCGCGAAAGTCTCAAACACAATTTCGTTCCGCGCGGCTTGCGGAAAAGGAGAGTTGCACATGAGAATCAAACGTCTGGCAGTAATCTTACTCTCGCTCGCAATTTTTTCGCCGGGTTTGACGCTCGCGCAGAAGGATAAAATGCAGAACAAGTCAACAGGCGCAAATGGTGGCGCAAACACTTTGCCGCCCATCAACATCACCGAGTTCAAGCTCGACAACGGCATGCGCGTCATCCTGCATGAAGACCACTCGACGCCGATTGTCGCGGTCAATCTCTGGTATCACGTCGGCTCGAAAAATGAAGTGCCGGGCCGCACGGGCTTTGCGCATCTCTTCGAGCACATGATGTTTCAAGGCTCGAAGCATTACGACAAAGATTATTTTGGCCCATTGCAGGAAGCAGGCGGAACCCTGAACGGCTCGACCAATACGGATCGCACGAACTACTGGGAAGTCGTGCCGTCGAATTTTTTGGAGCTTGCGCTCTGGCTCGAATCAGACCGCATGGGCTACCTGCTCGACGCGATGACGGAAGAGAAGCTTGCCAACCAGCGCGATGTGGTGAAGAACGAGAAGCGGCAGAACTATGACAATCGCCCGTATGGTTTGGTGAGCGCAAAGATTGCTTCGACGCTTTATCCGCCTGAGCATCCGTATCACTGGCTGACCATCGGCTCGCTGGATGATTTGACAGCCGCCTCGATGGAGGATGTCAAAGACTTTTTCCGTCGTTTCTATACGCCGAACAATGCGAGTCTGGTTATCGCTGGAGATTTAAATCCGGCGGAGGCGCGCAAGCTCGTCGAAAAATATTTTGGCCCACTCAAGCGCGGCCCGGAGGTCAAGCAAGTGGACACGCGCCCGCCGGGCATCGAAAAGGAGATGCGCGTCCAGATGGACGACCGCGTCTCGCTGCCGCGCATTTACATGACATGGCACAGCATGCCGCAGTTCACAAAAGACGAGGCCGCGCTCGACACGGTCGCTACGATTATGAGCAACGGCAAAGGCTCTAGGCTCTACAAATCTCTCGTCTATGAAAAACAGATTGCGCAGAGCGTGGATGCTTCCAACTTCACGCGCGAGTTGGCCGGACAGTTTCAGATAATCGCGACAGCCAAGCCCGGCGTCTCTTTAGAAGAGCTTGAGAAAGCTATCAATGAAGAGATTGAAAAGATGAAGTCAGAGCCGCCGACGGCTGAGGAGATGGAGCGTTCTTACAATGCGCGCGAGTCTTCATTGATTTACGGAATGCAAACGGTCGGAGGCTTTGGGGGCAAGAGCGACCAGCTTAATCTCTATGCAACGTATCTCAACAAGCCGAACTATTTTCAGGAAGACATAGCGCGCTATGCGCGTGTCACGCCGGAGGATGTGAAGCGTGCGGCCAATACTTATCTGACCGACAAGAGAATGATTCTCACGGTTGTGCCGCGCGCGAAGGGCCAGAAGGCTGGCGAGCCTGTGGCGACGAATCCGAAAGACGCCATCGCCTCGCCTTCGCAACAAACTGCTGGCACGCAGGTCGGAGCTTCGACGGGCGCGCAAACCGCGACCGCCGTGAGCGGGCAGCAGCAGGCCGCGACGACCGTGCCTGCGACGGACAAGCCGGCAGGCGTGCAGACACAGACTAAATCTGAAACCTCTGCGACGAGAACTGCGGGCGCGGCTCCGCCAGCGGCTGAGTCTGCGACGACGGATAAAAGCAAAGCTGTTGATAAGACTAAGCTGGGCGGGCTTTATGTCCAACCGAAACCCGGCCCTGCTCCGCGCTTTGCTCTGCCAAAGCTGCAACGCCGCAATCTCTCGAACGGCCTCGAAGTTTTAATCGTAGAGCATCACGAGTTGCCTGTCGTTAACTTGAGTCTGGTCTTAAAGACTGGCGGGACGGCTGACCCGCTCTCGCGCGGCGGGCTTGCGAGTATGACAGCCGCGCTGCTTGACGAAGGCACACAGACGCGCACGGCTTTGGACATCTCAAATCAGTTGGCCGCCATCGGCGCGTCTCTGGGGACGGGCGCGGACTGGGATGTCTCAGCCGTCAATATGCTGACGCTGACCAAGCATCTCGAACGCGCTCTGGACATTTATTCGGACGTGATTATCAATCCGTCTTTTCCTGACAGCGAACTCAAACTGCAACGCAACCAGCGTCTCGCGGCTCTCCTGCAAAGGAAAGACAACGCGGATGCCATCGCCGGACTCGCTTATGCTTCGCTGCTCTATGGCCCACAACATCCTTACGGCCATTCTCTGATTGGCGACGAACAGAGCGTGCGCGCGATGGAGATTAACGACATCAAGCAGTTTTACAAATCATACTATCGGCCCAACAACGCCGCGCTGATTGTGGTCGGCGATGTGAAGCCGGATGCTGTGATGTCTCAGCTTGAAAGAGCTTTCGCCAAATGGGAGAAGGCAGATGTTCCGGCAGTCAATATCCCTGCGGCGACAGAACGCAAGAGTGCGGAGCTTTACCTCGTGGACAAACCCGGCGCGGCGCAGAGCGTCATCAGCATCGGGCATGTAGGCGTGCCGCGCAACACGCCGGATTATTTCCCGCTGCTCGTGATGAACATGATGCTCGGCGGGCAATTCTCTTCGCGCGTCAACATGAACCTGCGCGAGAACAAGGGCTACACATACGGCGCGCGCACTGGCTTTGATTACCGCAGAGGCGCAGGGCCATTCGCCGCCACAGCGGGCGTACAAACTGCCGTCACTAAGGAATCCATCGTCGAATTTTTAAGAGAGCTGCGCGGCATACGCGGCGAGATTCCAGTGACGCAGGCAGAGCTTGAGTTTTCAAAGCAGGCAATCATACGCGGCTACCCGCGCACGTTTGAGACGCCCGACCAGATTGCCAATCGTTTGACGACGCTCGTTATCTATGGCTTGCCTGACAGCTACTTTAACGACTTTATCGCGAATGTGCAGGCCGTTAAAGAAGAGGACATACAGCGCGTCGCCAATAAATACCTGGACCCGTCGCGGATGGCGATTCTGGTCGTCGGCGACCGCAAAGTGATAGAGCCATCCTTGCGCTCGCTCGACGGCATCGGCGCGAAGATTAATTTTCTGAACGAAGAAGGCCGTCCGGTTACAGTGGAAGAGACGAAATAGCAAAAGCAATTTCCCGCAAAGGCGCAAAGACGCAAAGAAGGCGGCAAAGGAATTGAAGGCATTCTTTATCTTGAATGCTTTCCTTTGCGTGCTTTCTTTGCGTCTTTGCGCCTTTGCGGGAAACTTCTCTTAACGCTTCCACAACTTCTGCGAAGGCACGCGCAGGGCGCGGTTAAACTTGCTCGAAGCATTTTCCCACGCGATGATTTCCGTTAGCTCAACTATCGCATCGTCATCAAAAATTTCGCGCAGGCGCGAGAACAATTCGTCGCTCACCTCGCGCCCAGTAATCGTCATGCAGTCCGCATATTCGAGCGCGAGTCTCTCTTCCGCGCTATAAAGTGGACTCACTGCATATTCCGCCAATGACAGAATCTTCTCTTCCGTCAGGCCAAGCTCGCTGCCCACGGCAGCATTGATGTCCTGTCAAAACTCGCAGCCGTTCAGAAAAGCCACGCGACGGTTAAGCAAGGCTTGCAGTTTCGCGTCAATCAATCCAGAGCCATCTATGCCCGTCCACATCGCGCGCACGCCGCGAAAGATTGTCGGGCGGCGCGCATAGAGCAGGTGATTTAAGAGCGGCGCGCCCCACTTTTTCGCCTGCGCCTCAAAGACCTTTTTTGTATAAGCATCAACCTCTTCGGGCTTCACTTCTTCAATGCGTGCCACTTGTTTTTCTCCTTCGCTTAACACAAGCTCAATTAGTTGCAATCGCCGCAGGATGTTAAAATATACATCTTATGAACAAGGCAGTACATTTAACCGGACTCGCGCAGGCCGAGCTTGTCGCGCTGGTCGAAGAGATGAATGAGCCAGCCTATCGCGGGCGGCAGATTTTCGCCGCGCTGCAACACAGGCGGCTGCGCTCGTTTGCAGAGATGACAGACTTGCCGAAAGAGTTTCGCGCGAAACTCAAAGAGCGCGCAACGGCTTCGTCTCTCACAATCGAATCGCGCTACATTTCCGAAGACGGCACGCGCCGCTACCTGATGAAGACGCATGACAACCTGCCAGTCGAAACAGTCTTTATCCCCGAAGAGAGGCGCGACACAATCTGCTTTTCTTCACAATCCGGTTGTCCGTTGCAGTGCGATTTCTGTTTGACAGCCAAGCTTGGACTCCTGCGCACACTGACGGCGGGCGAGATGGTCGAGCAGATTATCGTCGCGCTCAATGATGCATACGGCATCGGAGAACAAACGCCGCGCGGGACTAATCTCGTAGCGATGGGTGCGGGCGAGCCTTTCCTCGCCTTCGAGCCTTTGATGAAAGCCCTGCGCGTGATGGCTGACCCGAAGGGACTACACATCGTGCCGAATCGCGTGACCGTCTCGACGGCAGGCATCGTGCCGCGCATATTAGATTTAGCAAACACAGCAGACCGCCCGCACCTCGCAATCTCTCTGGCCGCGCCGACGGATGAGTTGCGCGACACGCTAATGCCGATTAACAAGAAGTGGCCGCTCGAACAGCTTCTCTCGGCATGCAAAGTGTTCGAGCAATCATTGAAGCCTGGCGAGCGTTTTACTTTCGAGTATGTGATGCTCGACGGCGTGAATGATTCAGACGAGCAGGCGCGACAACTCGGCAATCTTCTTAACCGTCATGGATTGCAGCGAGTCAAAATCAATCTCATTCCGCACAATCCTGCGGAAGGCTTGCCCTATCAACCTTCTGCGCCCGAACGTGTAGAGAGTTTTCAGAGGATTCTGGAAACCAAAGGCATACATGCCTTTGTGCGCCGCCCGCGCGGGCGCGACATCTACGCAGCCTGCGGCCAACTCGCAGCGCGACGGACAATCAACACAGAACAGCAGACTCTTCATCAACTGGCTTAAAAATTGTCAGAACCGCCTACGGTAGCGGCGGGTTCGAGATGCAACAGGGGCTCGCTTAATAACATCAAAGACCCACCCGCTACCGCAGGCGGTTCTGACCGGGCAAAGGCGTTTTAGATTTCCGCCGCTTGCCTGTACAATCACAAAAATTTTCGGCAAAGAGCAAGAAGAGAAATGAAAGTTACAAGACAAGCTATCCTTTTATTGACTATTGCAATCATCGCGTTGGCCGCTTCTTACGGCTTCAAAACATCTGCGGCTTCGCTAAAATCTGTCGCGGCTGCAAGGCAACCTAACATCGGCGTGAAGAGCTATTCTTCTCAAGAGAAGGCGCAGCGCGGGCGCACAGTGCAGGCGGCTGTGGTGCTTGAGATTCCGAAAGGCTATCACGTCAACTCGAATCGTCCGAATGGCAAGTACTTGGTGCCGACTTCGGTCAAGGTTGAGGTGGGCGACAATGTGAAGGTCGGAGCCGTCAACTATCCGAAGCCGCTTGTGAAGACTTTCAGCTTTTCGGAAGAGAAGCTTTCGGTCTATGAAGGCCGCGCCGTGATGCGTTTTAATCTGACGATTCCGCAGGGCTTTCCGCATAGCAAGATGCTCGTCAAGGCGCGCGTCAAATATCAGAGTTGTAGCGACAATGAATGTTATCCGCCCGTCACGCGCGATACGGAACTCTGGATTGGAATTGCCGGAGACAACGAGACAGTCAAACGCGCCAACACGAACATCTTTGGCAAAGGATGAAAAGCAAGGATGAAGGCGGAAGGCGGAAGGAAATGCTATTTAAAGTTGAATCACTCAGGTTTGAAGAGCATGCCTTTCATCCTTCCGCCTTCATCCTTCATCCTTGCTTTCCGATGACTGCCATCAATCTGCCTGTGCGACCGTAGAGCTTTTTTTCGCTGCGGTAGGAAAAGAAAATATCCGTGCGGCAGATTGTGCATAAGGGGGCTGTGTGAATGCTCTCTGCCGGGACGCCTGCGTCGAGCAGTTGTTCGCGGTTCGCTCTTTGAAGATCAATTCGCGCGTGGCCTGCGCGCGTTGGCGTAAAGAGATTTTCTGATTGCGGAAAGTTTTTTTGAAAAGCTTCTATGACTTCCGCGCCCACTTCGTAGCAACATGCGCCTGCGGCTGGGCCAATCGCCGCGCGGACATCCGAAGCTTGCGTGCCGTACTCTTGCGCCATTCGCTCAAGCGTGCGCGGCAGGATGGAAGCGATTGTGCCGCGCCATCCGGCGTGCACAGCCGCGCATGCGCCCGTTCGCATGTCGCCTAAAATTATCGGCACGCAATCAGCCGTCTTGACGCCGAGCAGAATGCGCGGCGCGCTCGTCACCAGAGCATCGCAATGCTCTGTGTCACAGCGCGCATCGGCAGCGTCGTGCACTGTGCGCACAGACGCGCTGTGCACTTGCCAGCAGGCCGTGAGCAGCCACTCGCCTTCAAAGAGCTTTAAGAAGCGGCGACGATTCTCGTAAATATTTTCGGCTTCGTCTTCATTAAAGCCCGCTAGATTGAGCGCGTCTTGCGGCATCGGGCTGACGCCTCCGAGCCGCGTGGAGAAAGCATTTGTGAAACCGTCATGTTCGAGCGGCGCGCAGGTGAGCGCGCGAATGCCTTCACGCTCGCGCCACTCGAATCCGGCAGCCTTGAGTTCGATTGTTTGATCCGTGATTATTTCCATTGGCATAGACATTACAGAAGTTCGCCGCGTGCGTGAAGTGCTGGAACGCACGCCGCGCTTCACCGAGCGCGTTTTTACAGAGAAGGAGCGCGCCTACTGCGACTCGCGCGGGGCCGTCGCCGCGCAGCACTACGCAGCGCGCTTCGCAGCCAAAGAAGCTACCTTGAAAGCTTTGCAAACAGGATGGACGGGCGGCATCGCGTGGCAGGACATAGAAGTCTCTGCACGCGAAGGCGGCGCGCCCTTCCTTATCCTTCATGGCCGCGTGCGCGAAATCTACGAACAATTCGGCGCGACCGCCGCGCATCTCTCAATCTCACACACAACGGAACACGCCATCGCTCAAGTCGTCCTTGAACGAATGGAATAACATTTAGATTAACGACAGTTCAACGTAAGTATCGGAATGCGGCTGTGCCGCTCATGCTGTGCGGAAAGTAAAGGCGGCTGTGCCGCCTGTGCTGTGCGGAAAGTCTCTGACTTTCCGTTCATCCGCCTTTTTTATCTAAGAGGCTGTGCCTCACATTTGGCAAGGCGCAGCCTTATCAAATTCAAGAAACGAGACGGAAAGCCAGAGGCTTTCCGCACAGCATAGGCGGCAAAGCCGCACTCCGATACTACGTTGAACTCACCTTAGAGATAAGTTGTGGTCTTGATTTTCTATCTTTGAGATTTGACGCGCATCTCGTTGACGAGCGTGGGGCGTCCGCGTCCGTCTGTGATGACGCGAGTCGGGCGGGAAGATGAAGGCTGCTTCATCTCTTCTTTCGTCATAGGCCGATACTGGATTGTGTCTTCTCTGAGTGAACCGTCATCGGAAGGCGCGTAAGCTTCGTCTCTCAATTCCGTTTCGCCAAGATAATCTTCATACAGATAGGCTTCGGTGTGCATGTAGCATTCGACGTTGGGAGCGAATGCGTTGGTGACGGCGATGCGCTGGCGTTGCGGGCAGGTGGGGCTGGCGAGGCGGCCTGACTCCGGGTCTATCTCGACTGTGACGATGCCTGCGGGACGCTGAAAGCTTTCGCCGCCGAGTTCGGGCCTGAGTTCGACTGCGCCTTTGACAAATTCTGTCCAGGCGGGCAGCGCGGCTTCCGCTCCTGTCAGGCCCAACTGCTTGTTATCATCAAAACCAATCCACACGGCGACCACCAGATTCGGCGTGTAGCCGACGAACCATCCATCGCGCGACGTGCCTGTCTTGCCGGCAATCGCTGTCCGCCTGACTGTGCCGCGTGCAGCGCGCGCAGTGCCATGCTCAATCACATCCGACAGCATGTCCGTAATCATGTATGCAGTCGTCGGCTCGACTACTTTTCGCGCGCGCGCAGATTCGTGCAAGAGGTCTTGGCCCGAAGCGTCCGTGACACGCGCGATGACATTCGGCTCTACGCGCACGCCCGCGTTGGCAAATGCTGTGTATGCGCTTGCAAGCGCGAGCGGCGTGGCTTCCGTCGTGCCGAGCGCGAGCGCAGGATAAGGCGCAGGCTTTGGCAGTCCAAAATTTTCCGCGAAACGCGCGACGCGCTTGAGGCCAGTACGCATCGCCACATCCACTGTCACGACATTAAGAGATTTGACGAGCGCGGTGCGAAGCGTGACCTCGTGCATCGAATAGCCGCCGCCGTAATTCGCCGGACGATACTTAGCATTTCTGTCATAGACAAATACCTGCGGCGCATCCGTGTACATTGAGACAGGCGAAAGCCCGCTCTCCAAAGCGGCTGCGTAAACGAAAGGCTTGAAGACGGAGCCGGGCTGCCTGAGCGCATCCGTTGCGCGATTGAGTTGCGATTCCTGATAACCGCGACCGCCGACCATCGCCAGCACGTTGCCCGTCTGCGGGTCTATGGCGACGAGCGCGGCCTGCGGTTTGGCCTCACGATTTTTAGAAATTTTATCTAACCGCTCAAGCTGTCGCTTGAGAGCGTCTTCCGCTAGTTGCTGCAAGTCTAAGTCTATCGTCGTGTAGATGCGTACATTGCGCTCGTCAGATTCTGCGGATGAAGCAAGCTTTGCCCCGACAACGCGATTGACGTAATCAATAAAGTACGGCGCGGTAGCATCACCTTCATCCTTCAACGGCGCAACCGCCAGAGCCTCATTCGACGCCGCATCTGCCTGCTCTTTTGAAATCACGCCGTCGCGCAGCATCGCCGCCAACACTAAATTCTTGCGCGCGGTCGCGGCTTCCATATTTCTATCCGGCGCATAACGGCTGGGGCTTTGAATCATTCCGGCAATCAACGCGCTCTCTGCGAGCGTCAAATCTTTCAACTCCTTGCCGAAATAGATATGCGCGGCCTGCTGTACGCCGCGCACGCCGATGCTGCCGCGCTGGCCCAGATAAATCTCGTTGCAGTAGAGCGCGAAGATGTCTTCTTTCGAAAGTCTTCGCTCAAGCGTGAAGGCGAGCATGGCTTCCGCATACTTGCGCTTCAAAGTTTTTTCTGGCGAAAGGTATGTGTTCTTGACAAGCTGCTGCGTGATGGTCGAGCCGCCCTGTCCCATCTCGTTGTCGCCAGCGTTGCGCAGGATGGCGCGGCCAATGCCGAAGATGTCCAGGCCGCGATGCTCGAAAAATCTGCGGTCTTCAATCGAGAGAATTGCCTGCGCGAGTGTCTGTGGAATCTCTTTATAAGAGAGCGCGGCGCGCGTGCCTGTCTTCATCGAAGTATCGTTGGTCAGGACTTCCGGCTCAAGCGTGTAATCTTCGAGCGATGCGCCGTCGCCTATCAATTCCGCGATGCGATTCTTTTTGTTAAAGCCGACGCGCACGATATTCTTAGAGCCTGCGGCGTGCTGGCGCGGGCGAATCTCCACAAAATTTTCCTGCGCCGTAAAGCTGCCGCTCCAGACATCGCTCGCATCCGTTTCGATGTAGCCCGCGCGGCGCAATAGTTCGACAAGACCTTCGCGCGAGAGCGATTGGCCCACGCGCAGTGTGCGCGGCGCGGCATAGATTCCCGCGCGACTCGTCAGATAGCCACTCGCCAATCGCGCGTCAACAATCTTTGAATAGGAGATGTAAGACAGAACTAAAAAAGTGATGAGACTGCCGAGCGCGATGACAAGGATGGCAATGACGGAATGGAATATGAGTCTGCGTTTGCGTAAAGCAGCGGCGTGTGCGCCTTTTTTGAAGACCTGTCCCGCAGCTTTGACTATACGTGTCCGGCGGTTCTCGTGTACGGATGTAACTTCGATTGCCATGCGCGCCTCAAACCTCGCGACGCACGGCTACACAACAGGCCGAGCGTGCCTTAAGAAGAAAGAATCTCTTGTCCTATGCTTTTTCAATAAACTCTCAATCGGTCGTAAATTCTTGGCTCAGCGTCCAGAAATCGTCAGCGACTGACTTGCAGGAGCCGATGCATCCTCACTGGCCCATTGCGAGATGACCGCAGTCGAGACAGCCAGCGTAATCAGAATCATGATGATGGCTGCAAGCTCTGCAAAACCATTGGCAAGTTCTTTCATTCTTTTTCCCCTCTTAAACTTTTTAATCCGGGAGAGTCACCTGCACAAGCCTTTGAGCAACGTGCATGCCGAAACCCTCGCACCGGTCGGCACGCATGGTGTAAAGCAAGCTTTATAAGAGACTTAAGCTATCTTCGGAAGCAATTCGCGAGCGGGCAGGAGAGTTCCGTCTGTCTGTTAGCAGTACAGCCTTTTGTGAGTTTCAGTTTGAAAGTGCGTTTTATAATCCTACAGATAAGGGCTTTGTTGAAAAAGTCTCTTTTGATGAAATAATTCAGATGTTGATGAAAAAGTCGGAAAGTGAGAAATATAAGGACTTAGGCAGGTATGTAACTTTTGGAACATTGAAAGCGAGGCCGCCGAGTGCGTGGGAATGTCACGACGGCCTCTCCGCAGCAGCCCGCCCCACCGGACGGACGCGCGGCAGTGGGCGTACCCATCCCCCAACGCTCACCATTCAATAGATTGGTGTCAAGTAGCTGCGCGCTCTGTTATCATGCGCGCGATATTTGAAAACTAAGTAACGGCTAATGCGTCGCTCAACCCTCAATCTCAAAACTGAGTAAATGAGCATCGCCGTTCGGAATGAAAGGTTCATTCTCACGGCGAAAAGTTTGAGCGAGAGCATCTTATGTATATTTATACATGAGGTCAAGCTCTCATCAGGAGGAAACTCCTGATGGGCAAGCGTGAGCGTCGAAAGCCAGAGCGTCTAGCGGAAAAGCTAAAGCAGATTAGAGAAGCTTTAGAACTCTCTCAAAGCGAGATGTTGAAGCGGCTCGGAGTGCAAGACCAAATAGACTACACGGCAATCTCAAAGTATGAGCTAGGCAGGAATGAGCCATCGCTGATTATCCTTTTACAGTATGCGCGAGTGGCGAAGATTTCAACAGATGTATTGATTGATGATGAGCGAGACTTGCCAGCGAAGTTGAGAAAATGAGTTAATCATAAAGCAGGCTATACTGTAGCTGGATGGCAATACTTACTAAATAAGAAAGGAATAATCTATGTATCAAACATTCGATGAATCTATGCACGCCTTTCTGACTGATGCTGGACTAGACGATGCTGGCGGCGGTCAGATTCTCAAGCATGGTGAAGAGTTCACTTATAGGCTATTCAACCAACCTGATAATGAAGAGAATGAAATTCTCCTTGAACTCAATCCATCTATAACTCCAGAGCCGAAATGGCGAGTAATAATCCCGTCGGATGAAGGGCGAAAGGCTTATGAGGCTTTTATCTCAAATCCGCGCAATGGGCAATTATACGCAGAGTGATTTAGGCTATAGAACAAACAAAAGCGGCACAAAGGTTCATAACCAATGCGCCGCTTTTTTGTGATAGGAGAAATATTAAATTATCTACAGATAAGGGCTTTGCACAAAAATTGGGCTTTTAGTCTAAGTTGTTGAAGTCAAGGCTGACCCCGACTTAATATCGCGCAGCATTTTGAATTTTCGTGCAGAGCCTAATTCCTTTAGAGGATTTTTTGCCAGAGACCGCTTGCGATGCCCGTCCGGTATGCGTACCACAATCCGAAAATGATGCTCAAGGCTCCGGCAATCATTTGCAGCCCGTAATGCGCGCCCTTGAACCTGCGCGCGCTGAGCGCGAAAGGCAGACCTACAAGACCTGACATCAAGAGCATTCCGCAGATGGAGCCGACGCCGAACACTGCCAGATAGAGCAGGCCAAGCGCGGTGGAATTAATCTGCGTGAGCACCAATAAGGTGAGCGCAGCGGAACCTGCAAGGCCGTGCATCGCGCCGACGAGCAGAGGTTTGAAACCGATACGCGAGACGGCGTGCGAGTGAGCGGTGGACGCGGCTGTGTGCTCGGTTTTAGGTTCGTGAAAATGTATGTGGACGTGCGAGACGCCGTCGTGTGTGTGCTGATGCAGATGCACATCCGAGCGGCGGCGCAGTGCAGCAAGGAACGCGCTTATGCCAAGTACGATAATCATCAACGCCACAGCAAACTCCAACCAACTCGCAATCTGCTGCGGGACAGCCACACGAAGCGCGAGGACGATGATGCCGACAAAGATGAGAGCAACAGTGTGCCCGACTCCCCAGAGCGCGCCGACGAGCGACGAGAGCCAGAGGCTGCGCTGCTCGCTGACGATGGTGGAGACGGCGACGATGTGGTCAGCCTCTGTTGCATGCTTGAGGCCGAACAAGAGTCCGAGCCCCAAGAGTGCAAACGCGCTGAGTTGTGTTAAAGCAGGTTCTTCTAACATATTCTTGGAAGCTGTTCACTGACTAGCATGTCAACGATGCGTGTGCCGCCGAAGCCAGTACGCATGGCGACAATTCTCTGCGGCTCTCGTTTGACTTTAATAAGAGGGTACTGGTCACATTGTTTCCTTCAAGATAATTAAGGCAGTGTCGAGAGGCTGCTGCTTTCTTTTGGCGCGTGCTCGTGGCGGCGGCGCAGGAATTGAAACCATTTTCGCGTGGCAGGCTCTGGCAGAGGTTGTATCAGGCGCTTGATTTTTTCAACCGCCTCGCGCGCGGCTTCTTTGCCCGCCTCGATGAGCTCTTCGGCGCGCGAGACTTCATCCCAGCGTATGTGGCCCACCTTTGGTTGGATGATGACATCGGCCTGCTGTAGTTGATGCGCGGAGACTGTGCGCTGGATGACCATCATGGATTGGAACATAATTCCGATGGCGGATTGCGGCGCGCCTAAAAACTTTGCGCCTTCGGCATTGACATCAACCGCGATGACTATGTCTGCGCCGAGCGAGCGCACGGCAGCCGTTGGAATGTTGGCGACGATTCCTCCATCAACAAGTTGCCTTCCATGCTCATCCGTCACAGGCACATACCAGCCGGGAATGCAGCAACTCGCGCGAATCGCAAAGGCTACATCGCCAGTCTCTTTCATCTCCACAGCCGCGCCCGTATGAAGATCTGTGGCGACGGCGACGAAAGGAACCCGCAATTCTTCAAAACGTGTCGCGGGAAAGCGTGCGCGTATGAACTCTTCCATGCGCGCGCTCGATTGCACGCCGAGCCGCGAGAGAGTCATCCGCCCGATATCGCGCCAGCGCAGTTTGAGACCAATCTCTTCGATTTCGTTGAGCGGCATTCCGGCTGCGAATGCGCCGCCGACAAGCGCGCCCGCAGATGTTCCTGCGATGAAATCTATCGGAATGTTCTGGTCCAGAAGAACGCGCAGCACACCCAGATGCGCTATCCCGCGCGCCGCGCCGCCGGAAAGCGCGAGCCCGACACGCGGCCTATTCGGTTGAGAATTTTTCTGAGGCATTGGAAATTCTGAAGTCAGGGGTCAAGAGTCTGGAGTCTGGAGTCAAAAGCAAAACGAGTCTTGTCTTTTGACTCCAGACTCCAGACTCTTGACTCCTGACTTTTATACCGGACTTAAAATCGTAATCTCTGCGCGTTCGCGTGCGCTCTCGATAAATTCGTCTATGTCTGCTGCAATCTTGCTCTGTGTAAGAGAGGTCTCAAGCGTCTGGCGCACTTCTTCTAAAGTCGGCACGATGCGTCCAGGGGCTTGCTGGCGAAAGCGCGGCACATAGACATCGCGGTAGTAATCCGCGACCTCCTGCGGCGTGACGACGACGAAATCGCGGAAACGAAAGTTTAGATACTTTTGCATGGCGACGCGCTGTTCGATGATGCGCTCGAACTGCTCGTCATCTTTCGAGTTGAAACCGACGCGGCGCAGTCGTTTTTGGAACTCTGCGGGCGAAGGAAAAAGTCGTATCAGAGTGTCTATCTCTTTCTTAACCTCTTCGGCGGTCGGAGCGACTGTCGGCAGCTTCTCTGCTTCCTGAAGAATCAATCTCTGGTTAATCAAGAGATTCAGGACGCGATTCAATTCAGTCGAGCTAGGATTCTCAAGCGGCGTCTCAGGCTCTAAAGCTATCTGCCACAAAAGGTCTGAATAGGTTATGAGGTCAACGCGCGCGCCGCCGTTAACCGTCGCCACCATCCTGTCAACAACTTTCTGCGCCTGCGCATCGGAAGAAAAGAAAGTGAGCAGTAGGCAGTGGGCAGTGAGCAGTAGGAGTTTGACTGTTATCCCTCTTTTGAGTTTTGAGTTTTGATTTCTGATTCCCGCTTTTCGCATGCACATAATATAAATCAGTTGCTTACCTGCGCGCCAGAAGTCTTGACACATTCACACGCTTCGCGAGATGTTAAGAAGCAAGCAAGACCAGTTCCGTGTAAAAAACTTTTTGGGGAGAAGCAGATGAAATACATGCTCGCCGTGTGCTGTGCGCTGCTGTGCGCAGTCGCGCCTTTCGCAGGGGCGCAGGGAGAGAGGACGCAGGCTTTTGTCGGAGCGCAGATTATTCCAATCAACGGGCCGCCGATTGCGGACGGCGTGCTGATTGTCTTTCGCGGCAAGATTGTGTCTGTCGGTTCGAGAAGCTCTACCAACATTCCTGCCGACGCGCAGGTCTCGGACATGAGCGGCAAGGTCATCATGCCCGGCCTGATTGACACGCACAGTCACATCGGAGGCGGCTCCGGCGCAGACGGCTCTGGTCCAATTCAACCGGAAGCGCGCATCCTCGATTCTATCAATGTGCAGGACACTGGGCTCAATCGCGCACGCGCGGGCGGCATCACGACAGTCAATGTGATGCCCGGCTCCGGTCATTTGTCTAGCGGGCAGACGCTCTATCTGAAATTGCGCAGGGGCAAAATCGTTGACGACCTTTTGATAAAAGACGCGCAGGGCAACATCGCTGGCGGGTTAAAGATGGCGAACGGGACTAATCCTTTGCGGCCCAATTCGCCCGGCCCTTTTCCCGGCACGCGCGCCAAGTCTGCTTCGCTCGTGCGCGAGCAGTTTGTCAAAGCGCAGGAGTACAGAGAAAAGATTCGCCGCGCGAAAGGCGATGCCTCAAAGTTGCCTGCGCGCGACCTCGCGCTGGAAGTTTTAGTCGAAGCGATGGACGGCAAGCGCGTCGTGCATTTTCACACGCATAGGCATGATGACATTCTGACGGCGCTCAGGCTCTCGAAAGAATTCGGCTTTCGCATCGTGCTGCAACATGTCTCGGAAGGCTGGAAGGTCGCAAGCGAAATCGCGCAGGCTAAAGCTCCAGCTTCAATCATCATGATAGATAGTCCGGGCGGAAAATTAGAGACAGTTGATGTCGCGTACAAGACAGGCGCGGAGCTTGACCGCGCGGGCGTGCTCGTAGGCTTTCACACGGACGACTACATCACAGATTCGCGCTTCTTCCTGCGCTCTGCCGGATTGGCCGTGCGCGCGGGGATGTCGCGCGAGAAAGCTCTCTACGCGATGACGCTGGCGGGCGCGCGTATGCTCGACTTGCAGGACAGGACAGGCTCGCTCGAAGCAGGCAAAGACGCAGACTTCATCATTCTTTCGGGCGACCCTTTGAGCGTCTATACGAAAGTTCTTGAAACATATATCGAGGGCGTCAGAGTTTTTGACCGCAGCAATCCGCAGGATCGTCTTTATGCTGTCGGCGGTTACGGCGCGGGGCGCGACCAGATGTTGGACTTCGATTGTTTCGAGCAAGGCACGGAGGAAGGCAAATGAGAATCTTAAAATCCATCACATTCATCTTTGTTTTCCTTCTCGCCTTTGTTGCTTCGAGTGAATATGCATTGGGCCAATTAGCCGTGCGCGGCGAGACTGTTTATACGATGGCCGGTCAGCCGATACGCGACGGCGTGGTGCTTGTGCGCGATGGCAAGATTGAGAGAGTCGGGACAGCGAGTGAGGTCAAGATTCCTTCGGGCTACAAAACTTTGCGCGCGAAGGTGGTCACGCCCGGATTGATTGACGCGCGCTCCGTCGTAGGTCTCTCAGGCTATCTCAACCAGCCGCACGACCAGATGCAGCTAGAGCTTTCGGCTTCAATTCAACCGGAGCTGCGCGCGATAGATGCTTATGATGCGCACGAACGTCTGGTCGAATGGCTGCGTCGCTTTGGCGTGACGACCATACACACGGGCCATGCTCCCGGCGCGCTCGTCGCGGGCCAGACGATGATTGCCAAAACTTACGGCGATGAAGTTGACGAAGCTGCGTTTGTGCCGACGGCGATGGTGGTTGTCACTCTCGGCAATGCCGGATTGGGCCAGAGCGGGAAATCGCCGGGGACGCGCGCCAAACAGATTTCCATGCTCCGCGCAGAATTTTTGAAGGCGCGTGAGTATGACTCGAAACAGGCTGCGGCGAAGGAAGACCAGAAGCCCGCGCGCGATCTGCGGATGGAGATATTCGCGCGCGTCTTGAGGCGTGAGATTCCTCTTCTCGTCAACGCGCAACGCTCGCAGGACATCATGAGCGCACTGCGTCTCGCAAAGGAATTTAATATTCGCATCATCCTCGACGGAGCGGCGGAGAGCTATCAGGTCATGGACGAGATAAAGGCTGCGGGCGTGCCTGTCATCGTTCATCCGACGATGTACCGCGCGACAGGCGAACAGGAAAACCTGAGCATGGAGACGGCTGCGACCCTGCGCAAAGCGGGCATACAGGTCGCGCTTCAGGGCGGCTATGAAACCTATGTGCCGAAATCTCGCGTCGTGCTTTTTGAAGCGGCTGCGGCTGCGGCCAACGGTCTCTCTTTTGAAGAAGCGCTCGCCACCGTCACGATAGATGCCGCGCGCATCCTCGGCATCAGCAATCGCGTCGGCTCACTCGAACGCGGCAAAGACGCAGACCTCGCGCTCTTTGACGGCGACCCATTTGAATATACCTCGCATGTCACAGGCGTCATCATCAACGGGCAGGTGGTGAGCGAGGAAGTGAGATAATGCCAAATAGAAGCTGACGGGTTCAGCCCGCTCGTCAGCTTCTATTTGCTGTTCGGCTGTTCTTTCACGGATGTTATTATGACCCGCCTTGCAAGACAAAGACACCGAGCGGCGATTAAGATGTTCTTCTAGCATCTCTGCTTTACGACTTACCTCGCCTGCTTCTGCCTTTAACTGAATGTCTAGTTCCCTCCTCTGGATCAGGCTTATACTCAAACAACAGCGCCGGATGGACTTTCAATTTATTGCATAGGGTATTCAAGGTGCCTAACGAGACCATTTGAGCCGTTCCCTCCCATAGCTGATAACAAGAAGTCAGCCCAAGTCCCGTCAGCTTCGCCAGTTGAGATGCGTTCTCTATGCCTAGCTTTCTGGCTATCTCTTGAATTTGCAGTTTCAGGGCCATAGGCATGTGACTATATCACCGCTATGACATCGGTTTTGGATGGCTTACCAAGCTTGGTAAGGACAATATTAACCACAAACAAGCAACGGACGAATTTCAAGCCCAATTCGAGATTCGCCGATTGATAAAAATTACTAAGGTTGGTAATATATCAACGCCGACATATTGAGTGTCTTCGATTAAACTTGAGTAGGCATCTTGTGAAAACACTGATTAGTAAAATTGTTAGCGATTATGAATTGGTTGTAACCCATGAGGATTGGGCTGCTATTCTTGAGCCTGTCTTATGTCAGGATTCAGCCGCCGTCGAATGTCTCGCGCGGTTGTTATTCATAATTAAGAAGGCGATTGAGACTGGGCCAGACGGAGCATCGCAAGCGAGCAGAGCACTATTGGCTGGTATTGAGGCGGCCTATCTTTACACCGATGCACACAGAGCCGCACAGAAACTGTATCTCCTATCGCTAACAGGACAACTAAAGCCGCAAGATGAGCCGCTCCGAGTAATCAATGAGGCAATCAAACGAAATACGATTGAGGGCGAGCTTAGCAAAAAGAAATCTGCGTCGAAAAAGAACCATCAACTGAGGTTCAGGCTTTGAAATTCTGAGGGAGATGTCTGACCTCTCTCTCGCCAAGCCAAAGTCACTCCGATGCCAATACACAGCGCTCCGAGTATTAGACAGACCGGCACATAATACTCAGGCGGTATTGGGTGAAGATAAACTTTATCCCATTGTTTCCCGTGAGCAAAGGCTTGAGAAAACATTTCTACTACCAGGCGATAACTCAAATACAGGAAAGCCAAAGGAGCTATGATGAGGCAACCGCCGACAATAATCAGAATGTTCGGTGTCGAAGATTTCATTTTGTGACCTCTCTTACCAAAGAAAGCAGCCAAACGTGGGTGAGACGTAAGACGTTAGCGCAAGCTCGAAAATAATATGTCGCACATACTTTCCTTAATCACTATCGCGCCAACAGGACAGGAAAACTATCTATCTCAGTTAATTTTTGCTTAGCTCCGCAGCAGTGAAATCAATACCAAGAAATAATCTAAAAATGTTGCGCGGCTAGTGATAGAATCTGCGGAATATTTTTATGGGTTCAACGGACATGGGAATCAAATCACACGGCAGCGTCTCGACTGACTGTTGATAGAGCTCGACAGCAAAGAGCTTCGTCCTCCGGGTTGCGTGGGTCGGTCGCTGCGGCCTGACAAGAGGCGGGCGCAAATTCTCTCTCGGCCTGCAAAGAAAGGAAGCATATGTACTCACTAGTGAGAACGATGTCCAAAAAGCAACTGCTCCTCAAACAACTCCCGTCGCTCAGCTTTTCTGTCATCATCGCTGAGTTGTTCTACAAATTCCACAGCTTCACGCTCGAATGCCTCGCTTTTCTGGCGACATGGTTTGTCATAGATGCTCTCTTGAGTCTTTTGACTGCGGCCAGAAAAACCGCGCCGCGCTTTGAAGCGGAAACCAAGTTGCAGTCGTGACAAAATCTTTTGGAGCTTTTGAGAAAGGGGGAAGCCATGAGCGAGAAAAAAGAGGACTGCGAACCATCGAAGACTGAGTCGTCCGAGTCAATGTCAACGGACGAGATGCCCGCACAGTCAGGCGGCGAGGTGCATGTTGATTATCGTCCCGCGCCTGCGCGGAAGCCTGCGGGTCACGAGATACATCCCCGAAAAAAGATTCCGCCTGTGCCTGAAGGAGAGGAAAGACCGGACAAGACGCCTTCGCCACCTGTGAAGCTCGATTGACATCACCTCCTACACACTGACCGGCCAGCAGAGCAGGAGGCTTTCTTTCGTTGCATCGCCTGACACGCGCTTTCTCAAAGAAGCGCAGGCAAAGCAACAAAGGGTTTGTGTCCTCGCCGGAACCACCAGCCACTCCAACCAGAAAGGAACAGTATTGATATGCCTGCCAGAAAACAAAGCTCAAAAAAGAAGGCTGCCTCAAAGAAGAGCGCGCGAAAAGCAACTCCCAAAAAAGCTGCGACCAAAAAAGCTGCGACTAAAAATGCCGCGACTCGACAAGCTGCGGCTAAAAAACCTGTCGCCATGAAAGTAGCAGGGAAGACTCCGCCAGCCGCTCGCCCTTACGCCACTGCCGCCACAGTCTCGACCGCGAAGGTTGAAGCCATCAAAGCGCAGGAGGTCAAAGTTCATTACGTTAAAGAAGCCTATAAATTTTCTGAGGCGCGGCGCAAAGAGAAGATTCACCCGCGCAAGGAGCTTCCCAAAGTGCCTGGTGGCCCAAAGGTGTTGGACATGCTGCCCACGGCTCCGATGTCGCTTGAAATGGGAGTGCCGATGGCCGCGCGTGCAAGGATGGCTACGGCTCCGATGACGCCGACGGACACCATCACTCTCGTCAAAAATGTGCAACTCAATGATGTCGCCACAGCCGACACAGCTTCGCATGTCTGCGAGCCGAGCGCGGCCATCAACGGCAGCGTAGTCTTTTACACTGGCAACTGGTTTGCAGCCCTCTCGACCAACGGCGGCACGACCTTTAAGTTCGTTGACCCGTTCACAACTTTTCCGAATCCGCCGGGCATGGGATTCTGCTGCGACCAGGTGGTGCAGTACATCAAGAGCATAGACACCTTCGTCTGGCTGCTGCAATACTCAGAGGATTCGACAGGCAAGAACATACAGCGCATCGCTTATGCGACGACCGCGCGCGTCAGAACAGGCCAGTGGCGTTTCTTTGACATCACGCCTGCGAGTCTCGGACTCGGCGCGGGCATCTGGCTGGATTTTCCAGACCTCGCCGTCGGAGAAAACATGCTCTACATGTCCACGAACTGTTTCAGTGGAAACTCGTGGCGCGCTGCGGCTATCGCCAGAATCCGCCTGTCGAGTTTTACTTCAAACACATTGTCTGCCACGCGAACTGTCTCCACGACGCATCCCAGCCTGCGCGTCGCGCAGAACTGCGGCACAACCGCATACTTCGTCGCGCACAACTCGACCAGCTCCTTGCGTGTCTTTACATGGAGGGAGTCGAACGCCGCGCCGACTGCGACCAATGTGGCAATCGCTTCATGGTCTTCCGGGCCATATAGCTCGACCACGCCGGATGGACGCAACTGGCTGCAACGCGCGGACGGCAGACACACAGGCGCGACCTTAGCCGGAAACGAACTCTGGTTCGCGTGGGGTTCGGCCAAAGGCGGGGCCAACAATCGCCCGCGCCCCTTCGTGCAGATTGCGCGCATCAATGCGACGAACATGACCTTGATTGAAAATATCAATCTCTGGGATCCGAGCTCCGCAATCTTTTACGCGGGCCTCAGCACCAATTCCAACAGCGAGGTCGGAGCATCGTACATGGTCGGCGGCGGCCCAGTCTTCCCGACGCATGTCGTAGGCATCCTGACAGGAACGCGCAGACAGGTGACGACCTTTACGAGCACGCGCGGCCCTTCGGACAACAAGTATGGAGACTATCTGACCGTCAGGCGGAACTATGCGAACCAGAAGCTCTTCTGCGCGACGGGCTACACTTTGCAGAGCGGCGCGGGCTCGTCCGATGCCACTCCGAACCTGACAATCTTCGGGCGTTCAACAGAAGTCTAAAATTAATTGCGATGGAGTGTGACCTGATGCGCCCTCGCTGACGGTCGGGCTACTGCCCCGCAGCTTACACTAGAGAGGCAGTAGCCCGACCGTCAGGGAGGGCGCGCATGCAACTGCAAATTGTTATAGAAGCATGAAACTGCTGCATCAAATCGTAGGCATCTCTGTAGTCATCATCTTTCTCTTAACCGGACAGTACATGGATTTTTATTACCCGGATAAGACTGCCATCAGCGAAGGGATGAGAATGATGCTGCGCTCGCGTCACATCTATATTTTGCTCGGAGGATTAGTCAACATCGCGCTCGGCGCGTATTTCAGTTGGCACAGGGAAAGTTGGCGCAGGGTCTTGCAGCTTCTGGCTTCGAGTCTCTTGTTGATTGCGACTCTCTTCTCTGTCGGCGCGTTCTTCTATGAGCCGCAGCTTGATGGATTGCAGCGCACCTTCACACTGCCCGCGCTGATAGGTCTGTTGACAGGCACGCTCATGCACCTGTTCAGCAGCATAGGTCAGAACCGCCTGCGATAGCGGGCGGGTTTTAGTTAGCATTAACGTGAGTTCGAGGTAATGAGAGTTCCGTAGGAGCGATATAGCAGTAGCCCACGACGCCAGTCGTGGGCTACTGCTATATCGCTCCTACGGAGCTAAGAGAGTGCCTGTCTCTTATCTCTTATGTCGAATTCACATTAGCATTAGAAATTGTTTTAGCTAACACAGAAGACCCGCCTGCTACCGCAAACGGTTCTGACAGCTTCATACTTAAAATGATTGCGTGAAGCGAAAGTGTAGCTGGCCTCGCTTGAGACGGAAGATAGCTATGCTGGCATCCGATTGCGGGATGAGAAACTCCGGCGGGTCTAGCAGAAATCCGTAATCCACAGAGAGCGCGCCGCCAATCGGAGTTTTGATTCTGATGCCGAGCCCGACTGTATTGGTCCAACGCGCGCGCAGGTTGGCAGTCGTCGTGTTGCCGCCCGGCTGTGTGTCTCTGCCAAAGATGTCGCCGATGCGACGAAAGACATTGCCGCCGTCATAAAACGGCACGACCTGAAAAGCTTTCGTCAACGGCACGCGCGCTTCGAGGTTGACGATTGCCAGAGCATTGCCGCCGAGCGGGACTGTGAAGGGATTTAAAACAAACGGCCTGCCCTGCTGGTTATAAAAAATTCCCGCCTGACAAGCTCCGAGCGAATTGACGACAAGACCGGCAGAGCCCGGACAGATGACTTGACGCGGCCCTGCTTCTTCATAACCAAAACCGCGCAGTGTCGTCGAGCCGCCGGAGAAAAATCTCTCGCTAATCGGCAGCGTCAAATCCGTTTCGTCTATCACACCATCATCATTTCTGTCCTGCGCGTCGAAGACATTCGCTAAACCCAGAGTGATGTTGCCCGCGAGCACAGTGTTGCGTGCTCTCTGAATGCGATAGTAGCGGCGATATGTCGCCTGCAATTTGTTGAAAGAGATGTTGCCGCCGAGTTGTCTCAAGGCCAGCGAATAGTCCAGAGAGAGATAGTCGCCGTTGGTCGCATCCGTCGAGCTATATTCACAAGGGTTGTTGTCGCCGCGTCCATTGAATTGCAGAAGGCGAGAATTGCCGCCGCATTTCTCGCGCGTGTCGCGCACAAAGGCCGCGCCCAAGCGAGAGAGCCGCACGACGCGGTCTGGTTGCAGGATAGGTTGGATTAAAAGGCTGTCGAGATGAAAGAGGCGCACGTCTTCGTAGGAATAGCGCAGGAAAAGTATGCTGCGCGAATCGCGGTCTATGACGCGCTGCGTCTCTGCATTGATGGTAAAGCGATTGATGGTCGGCTCTTTGGTACGCGCGCCGAACTGGTCAATCGGATTGCCGTCCGGGTCAAGTCGCTGAACGATGCCGAACGCGCCCTTGTCAATCGTCGAGCGGAAGAAGCGCGTGATGGTTGTGTCGCGCGTGTACTGCGCAGAGATTGTGAGCGGCGAAAACTCTCCTTCGCCGTAACGACGAAAGCGCGGGTCAAAATATTCGAGCCGCAAAGTCTGCTGGCGGCGACTCGCGCGCACGCGCAAAGCTCCCTGCCGCAGTTGCCCGAAGAGGTTGACATTGCGTATGTCCACAAATCCGAGCGGCCCGTTGTCTGTCGAAAATCCTCCGCCGTAACTGAGGATGCGCGGCTTCAATTCTTCTACGTCAATAATAATGTCGCGCTTCTTAAAGCCGGAAGCGGTTTCGCCAGCGGGCTCTGTGCGGATGATGACCTGACGAAAAGCATCCGTTCCATAAAGCACGCGCTCGCTCTCTGAGATTTGGTCTGCGCGCAAGACCTCGCCTGCTTCAATCGGAATCGCGCCCGTAATCGCTTCTCTTTTCGTCAACACATTACCGTTGACCAGCACGCGATTGACGAACACCTTGTCGCCTTCATTTCTCACAGTATAGACGAGCCGCACTTGCTGTTCGAGCTTGCCGTCGGGCAGGGTTTTGTCAGGCAGCGCGACGATAGAAAAATCTAGCTGCGCGTCTATGTAACCTTCGCGCGCGTAGAGATTGAGCATCCGGTCTGCGTCTGCGCGCGCCTGCGAGCGCGAGAATGGCGCGCCCGTCACCGTGCGCAGTTCGTTGCGAAGCTGAGCCTCTGTATAAATTTGATTGCCGCGCACCTGCACGCCGACGATGCGCGTGAGCGGGCCTTCCGCGACGGCAAAAGTGACAATCAAATCTTCGCCGTTGAGAGCCGCGCCCTGCCGCACAGTGACACGCGCTTGCCTGTAACCAAGATCATTGCGCATCCGCGTTTCAATAAAGCGGCGGTCTTCTTCCAGAGCCTCGTTGCTCGTAATGCCGCGCCCGTAACCGAGCAAGGGAATGAACCCGAAAGCATTTGCTTCCTGCGTGCGCAACTCATCCGCGATGTCTTCGATGGCAAGCTGATTCGTGCCTTCGAGGCGAATCTCCGTGAGCTTAAAGCGGCGACCGCGCTCGACGTTGTAGTTGACTGACACTGTGCGCCCGGTCAACTCTGCCGGATTGAGAGACTGGCACATCTCAACCGTGCCGTTCATCACACCCGCGTCGGCAGGCGGAGCAGGATTGACAGAACAGACAGCTTCGACCTGCGCGAAGAAATAGCCGTCGCGCTGCAACTTGTTACGCAGCCGCCGCTCGCCTTCGACAATCACAGACCAATCTATGCTGCCTTCGCGCTTGATTGGCAAAAGCTCCCGCGACTCTTTCTCTTTCAAGACATAGTTGGTGGCCGTGACTTCGACCTTTGGGCCAATCCCGCCTTTGACGTTAATCGTCACGCGGTTGGTTTCCGAATTGAGCGACACCTGCTCGTCGTCAAGCTGCGGCGCGAGATTGCCGAGCGCGATGATGGCGCGACGTATGCGCGCGACATCTTCACCGAGCGCGGCGCGCGTGAAAGGCGAACCTGTCTGAAGCGTCAGCGTCGGGCGCACGCTCTGTTCATTAAAACCATCTACTTTGATATTGAAAGCTTCGACACGCGCCTGCTCTCCGGGCCGGACGCGATAGGCGACTGTCGCGCGCGTGCCACTCGCGTCGAGTTGCTGTGTGTAAGTGACTTCGGCGCGAAAAAATCCTCTATCGCGCAAATAGGCTTGAATCAAATCGGCGTTAGTTCTTAGAGCCTGCTCTGTCAGCTTCGCGCCGGGCTCAAGCATGTTGAGTCGTCCGCGCAACTCGTCCTCAGAGATAGGCGCGCCTGTCGTTGTTTCAAGGTCAAGCACGACCTCCGCGACGCGCGGCTGGCGACGAATGATAAAGCGCACGCGCACAGGGCTTCTCGATGGCGTATCCGTCGAAACTGTTGGGCCGGTTTCGACAACTTCGACGCGCGCATTCGAGACGCGGCCCGATTTGAAAAGCTCTTCCAGAGATTCGCGCACGCGGACGGCTGAATATTCATCGCCGGAAGTGACGCGCAGCAAAGTCAAAATCTCTGCTTCCGCAACCTCGTCGCGCGGGCTGCCTTCAAACGCAATCTCGACGCCTGCGACAGCGCGTCCTTCATAATCGCCTATCTCCAAACCCTGCGCGCGGCACACTCCCGCCAGAGGCGTCAACAAACATGCCAGCCCGAACACGCAACCGAAGATAAAGGGACGAAGGTTCACACTGATTAAAAGAACTCAGGACTTAGAATAAAAACAATGCTGTTCTTTCTTCTGAGTCCTGAGTTCTGAGTTCTAAATCCTGCTTTTCAAAATCTCTTCCTGAATCTAATCTCAAAACTAAAATTGTCATTCCGCGAGCTAAAGCCTGAGACAGAGCCCTGTTCATATTGCGCGACGAAGGAGAGACGATTCGAGACGCGATATTCGAGCGCGAGTACCTGATTCTGGTCGGCTGTCACGTTGGTCGAATAAGTGATGGACAAGTTCTTGTTAATCTGTCGCCCGATGGTCAGTCGCGCAGTCGGGCTCGCGCCGCCGCGCCCTGTAATCAAAGGGTCAATCTCAAAGCGATTAAGTCCGAACAGCTTGTCTGTCGCGCGGCGCGCAGGGGCATTGATGATTGTGTCCGTCAAAAGGCTTGCAGCCGTGCCGAGTCCTGTCTGCGCGAGTGTGGATGCGCCCGTGTCGCCGCTCGAAAGATTTCCGGTCAAGACCAGAGCGACGACATCCGACTGCGGCAGCGCAGGGTCTGAGCGCAAAGTCACGTTCGGCTGCGAGAGTGGCCCGGTCATGTTCACAGCCACCGTGTAGCCTTTAATCTCCGCCTCCGCCTGAATATTTAGAATCGGGTCGGCCTCGCGCTGCGCGGGCAAGTCAATCATCGCGCGCTGAATCTCATAACGGTCTCTGCGGAAATTCAGTGTCCCGCTCGTCGCGCTGATGCGACCGGAAACCACTGGGTCTTCCATTGGGCCAACAATCCGCAGAGAGACTGAGCCTGTCGCGTCGGCCAGATTGTTATTGACGACAAGCGCATCGCGGCCTTCGACGCGCAGGTCGAGTTGCGTCGAAGCCACGAGCGAAGACTCGCCGCTCCCTTCCGTCAAAGAGCCTTCCGCGCGCTGGTTGATGAGGTCTGCCAGTTCTATGTCTTCCGTATATTCCGCGCGACGCAGGTTGACAGTGCCGCTAATAATCGTTGAGCGTTGCGCGCCCGCGAGCGAGCCGTTAATCTCAAGATTGGCATCGGCAGTCGTCCTGAAACCTTCGGGGAACGGGACGGTCACATCATCGCCGCGCACGCTCAGGCGAAAACGCGAAGGCGTAAATCCTGCGAGCAGCGCGCCGCCCGTCGCGGAAACTCGTCCGCCGCTTGCGACAGTTCCATTCAGATAATCAATCTGCGCCTGATTGGCATTGAAGATGACGCGGCCACGCACATTCTGAAAAGTCAGTCGCTCATCGGCAATCAATGTCGAGATGGATGCTCCGGCCACCGAAGCCGTCCCGTTAAAACGCGGCTGTTCGTAACTTCCTCCGACGCGCACAGCGACATCCGCCGCGCCCGTCAGAAAAACATTCGGCGAAAGTCCATTTAAAGCGCGCAGGTTCAGCTTGCCGTCTATGGAAAGGTTTTGCCGCCCGCCCGTGCCGGTGGCCGCAGTGCCGCCGAAGACTATATTTGTGCCTGGCCCTGTGAACTGCGTCTTCTCGAAAAAGATTTCGTTCGAGCGAAATTGGACCAGAAGAGGCGAGACGGCTGAGAGTTGTATGTCTTCGACAAAGACTGTGAGGTCTGTAAACTCCGCAGTGCCTTGCAAGCCTGCGACGGAAAAATTCTCGTCTTCATCCGTCAGGTTGCCTTTGATAAGCAGCTTGCCCGTCGCGCGGCCCGTCACGCGCACGCTTCCCGGCGGGAGAAAGACCGCGAAGAGTTGCGTCAAATCCGCATTCGACAAGTTTGTCTCAATCGTCGTCGGCAATCTCTTATCAGCCAGATTGACCTGCGCGGAGACAATCTGCGGCTGGCCCAAAATTCCTGTCGTGAAGGTGACATTGAGTTGCTGATTTTCCGTGCGCCCGACGAGCGAGACTTCACCGGCTGGCCTGCCGTTGATGGTCACATCCGTGCCTGTGCCGTCAAAGTTGATTTGATAAGTAGAAAAATCCGTAAAGATGCCGGTGGCTTTCGCAGTCAGATTCGCTGTCCCTGTAAGGCGCGGCAAGTTTCTGTTAGCGGCGAGCGAGCGCAATTTATCAAGCTGAACTTTTTCGCCATTCAAATCGAGATTGAAGGCAAAGGTCTTGGTGTCGAGCGTGCCGTTCGCCACGACGCGCCCGGCTTTGAAGCGCGCGTCAACAGTTTCCAGATTGACGGTCGAGCCGTTCAAGGTAGCGCGTGCAATGATGCTATCAAAAGGCTCGCCGCCGATGCTTCCTTCTGCAAAGTTGAGGTCTGCGTTGCCGACCATTGCATCCGGCAAGCCTGTCACATTCAGACGGCCAGAGACATCAGAGCGCAAACTGCTCAAGCTCTCGCGCGTGCTCTTTTTGATAAACGGCAGCGCGGCAATCAGGTTTCCGGCATTGGCTTTCTCAAGCTGCGCTTCGAGCGAGATATTGTTTTCGCCCGTGCGCGGAGCGTTGAGCGCAAACTGTATGCTGCCGCCGTCGCGTTCTGTGAGGCGACCTTCCGGCACGCTGATGAGTTCGGGCGTGATGTTGAGCCGCGCCTGCAACTCGCCAAGCTCACGCTCGCCCATCACAAAACGCTCGACGGAAGCTTCGCCATCAATGCTTGGGTCTGTCAGCCTGCCGCGCAGGTTGCCTTTGAAAGAGAGACTGCCCGCGACCTCTATGCCATACTTCTCAAACTCTTCTTCGACTTCAGGGAAAAAGCCTGAGGCGAGCAGGACGCGCTGCAATTCCGTAGCATCTTCGGAAGTCAAATCAAGCTGCAAATCCGAATCATCGCTCTCGAAAGAGAAGCGTCCCGTCGCGGTCAATTCGCTGGCATCCGTTTTAAGATTGGCGCGCTCGATGTTAAAGACGCCGCGCGTCGCGTTGAGCGAGATGACACCGTTGAGAGAAGTATTGCCGCTCTCTTCGCTTCCGGTCTCGGCGGAAAAAGCCGCCTGCACGACGCCGCTTGCAAGCCCGACATTCGTTCCCGGAAAAGTGAGATCAACATTGCCGTTCGTGCTGCCCGCGAGCGGGACGACGCGGCCAGAGGCGAGCGCGAGAAGTTTTCCGATGTCAAGATTCTTAAAATCCGCCGCGACCTTTGATGTGCCGCGCTGGTTAGTGCTTATCGTGGCATTGCCCGCCGCGCTGCCGTTCATGATTTCAGCTGTAAAATTATTAAGCTGAATCTGATTGTTTGTCGCAACGACTGCGGCGCGCGCGCCACCCAGATTGACCTGGCCCAGAACGCCGCCGCCGAGACTCAAATCAGCAGTCACGCGATAACGTCCCGCAGGCTCAAGCGTAAACACTGGCCGCGCGAGTCGCACATTCTCAAGCTTACCGCCGGGAGAATCTTTCGTCTTAGCGAGTGCAACTGTTCCAGCATTGATGTCGCCCGATGAGCCCTCAACGCGCCCGTCGCGTATGGCGAGGCGAACGCCAGCGATATTGAGGCTGCCAATCTGCGCGCCGGAAGCGAGTACGCCGCCGACATTTAATTTTCCGATGGTCACATTCGTTGTGCCGTCGCGGTCAACGGCATTAACATCACTCGCCACGAGGCCATTGATGCGTGCGTCCGATGTCGTGACATTTCCCGCGCGCACGCTTGAAGCGGAAGCTGTGGTGACTCCTCTTTCCGAACGCACACGCACATCCGAAGCCTGAGCATTGCTGACCGTCGCATCCGTCAAACGAATGCTATTCGCAGTCGCGCGCGGCGCGTTGGCCGTCAGGACATCGTCGCGAGATTCCGCGACAGCATCAGAGAGAATCAAACCCGCGATGGTCGTCCCGCCCGGAACTTTCGCAGAGGCCGCATACAATTCTCCGAGCCATTTAAAATCCGTGCCAGTACCCATCACATTGCCGACGATTTGCAGCGCGTTCAACTGAAAATCGCCAGCCGTCAAAAGCTCTGCGACCGCGCGTCCGTTGGCTTCGTATGTTGCGCCGTCGCCCTTCCCGCGCCCGCTGATGGTCAAAGCTTTGAGGCGCACGCCGTCCGCCGCGAGCGCGTCCGATTTAATCTCGCCGTCAACCTGATAGCGCGAGCCTTCGCCGCTGACTGTGCCTGTAAATTTGCCATCGCCGCGCAGGGTCGCGCCCGCTTGCAGGACATCGGAAGCCTGCGTCAAATCCACAGTCGAAGTTATCTGCATGCGATAACGCAGAGCGCGCCAATCGTCCATCACTCCATTGAGCCGCGCTTCGGCAAGCGGCGATTTTAAAATCAACTCGTCAATCTCCGCGCGCGTTTGATTGGCGCGCCCGCGCACATTGACGCTGATGTCATTGACGGGGCGGCCTTCGTAGATGAAGGATGAATTGCTAAAGGCGAGGTTGACGCGATTGGACCAACTCTCTGCTGGCGCGTTCGGATTTTCAGGCTCGATGGTGGCGACGATGTTGCGCGCTTCGCCCGCGATGTCGTAACGCTCGTCGCCGTAGTGTACGAAGGAGTTAGCAATCTTGATGTTGGCTGTCGAGTAAGAAAAAAGTATGCGGCGATTCGGGTCTGGCGCGGGAAGTTTTAAATTGCTGAAATTTGAGCGGCCAGCTTCGTCAAACTTGACCCAGATTTCGAGGCCGTCAATTTCGAGCGATTCAAGATTGACGTTGCGCCTGAGGTTCAAAGCATAGAGGTCTTCGATGCGTACGGTGGCGAGCATCTTTTTGATGTTGCCCAGGGGCGCGCCCGTCTGCATATCGTAAAGCTCTATCTCGCGCATCTCGACCGTGCGCGGCGAGAATTTTGTCTCGAAATGTTTTATCTCCGCGCGAATGCCATACTCCGCGAGCGTGTTCTTAATCTGTCCGGCGACGTAGCGGTCAACGTAGCCGAGACGATAGGCAAGCATGGCGAGCAGGATGAGAGAGACTGTGATGACTGCGATGGCAAGTGTGGCGATGACAGCATTGCGGCGCGTCAGATAGCGACGGCGGCGTCCTTGCGGCGTGCTCGGCTCAGGCCGATCTGCATCGCGCTCGGCGATAGCCTCTGCGCGCGCAGGCAAGGGTGCATCCGTCTCCGATTTGAGCGCGTCGGAAACTTCAGGCTCTTTGCTCTCCGGCGGCACGGGGGCGTCGGGGAGTTCATCGCGGTCATCCACGGGCATAAGTTCAGATTAAAGAGGGAGAGTCGAAATCTTAAACCGAAATAGTTGGAAATGAAAAAGCAAGTTTCGCGTAAAGGCGCAAAGGCGCAAAGGAAGCACGCAAGATAATTAAGCATTCAATTCCATTGCGTCTTCTCTTTGCGCCTTTGCGCCTTTGCGGGAAATTATCTTTCCTCATTCTTGTCCCCTCGATCTTAACAGGCAAGCTGTGCGCCGTTTCCCTTCACTCGTAAGTAGTTTCCTTATCTTCCGGCAGCGCAGCTTTTATCCGACGTGTGTCGGACATCTCTTTTTCGGCGGCGGGTGCGCCGAGCGGCACGCTGCCGATGACTTCCAGCCCGAAGCCTTCGAGCGCAGCCACTCTGGGGGGATGGTTGCTCATCAGCAGAATGCGGCGCAGGCCAAGCTCATGCAAAATCTGTGCGCCGACGCCGTAGTCGCGTCCCGCGCCATAGCCCGTCACGATGCTCGCATCCTGCGCGCTCATCTTCTCTTCCTGCATCAAGGCGTAAGTCTTCAACTGGTGAATCAAATCCAGATTGTGCTCGCGCTGTCTGAGATAGAGCACGACGCCGCGCCCTGCGGCTGCGATTTTTTCGAGCGCGGTGTGAAGCTGAAAGCCTGTGTCGCCGACGAGCGCGCCGAACATCGCAAAGGTAATGTTCTCCGTATGCACACGGACCAGCACAGGCTCGTCCGTCGCCACGTCGCCCATAATCATCGCCAGATGCACTTCGCCGTTCATGATATTTTCAAAAGCGACTGCTCTGAACGTGCCGTAAACAGTCGGGACATCCGTCTCGACAGCACGCCTGACAAGAGTCTCTTTGCGTATGCGATAGCGCACGAGGTCTGCGACGGAGATGATTTTCAAGTCATGCTCTTTGGCAAAGACTTCGAGTTGCGGGAGGCGAGCCATCGTGCCGTCCGGGTTCATAATCTCGCAGACGACGCCCGCCGGATAGAGACCTGCGATGCGCGCCATGTCCACACTTGCTTCCGTCTGGCCGGGACGCATAAGGACGCCGCCCGTGCGTGCGCGCAATGGAAAAATGTGGCCGGGACGCGCGAGGTCTTGCGGGCGCGTCTTGGGGTCAACAGCCGTCAGGATAGTCGTCGCGCGGTCAGAAGCGGAGATGCCAGTCGTGACGCCTTTGCGCGCTTCAATCGAAACCGTAAAGGCTGTGCCGAGAAAAGAGGTATTGTCTGCGACCTGCATCGTCAGGTGCAGTTCGTCGCAACGCTCTTCCGTGAGTGGCATGCAGATGAGCCCGCGCGCGTGCGTCGCCATAAAGTTGATGATGTCCGGCGTCACCTTCTCAGCCGCGCAGACAAGGTCGCCCTCGTTCTCGCGGCTCTCATCATCAACAATAATAATCATCCGACCGTCGCTAATCTCGCGCGCGGCCTCTTCAATCGAAGCAAAGGGCATAATTCTTATCGCTCAACAGAACAGGGGAGTTGGATAGCTGATATATGTTACCCGAAAGTCCCTTTTTTTGCGACTGAGACAGCGGAATGCAATATTACTGAGACAGCGGAATGCAATATTAACGTGAGGCGCGAGATAAGCGGCTCTGCCGCCCGTGCTGTGCGGAAAGCCACTGGCTTTCCGCACAGCACGGGCGGCAGAGCCGCATTCCGATACTGTCGAACTAGCGTAAAATTAAAAGTGGAAAACGCAAAATGAAATTCACTCCCGACTTTTGCATTTTTAATTTTTAATTTTGCATTGGTCTGCCTACTTTTTCGCATAGTTCGGCATCTTAAATTTTACATTTTTGACAAGAGCGGCCTTAGAGCCTGCTCATGGCAGCGTGTTATACTGCCCCGACATGGCCCGTCGGGCCAATGCAACACATGGTCAGTTTTAGAGGAGATTCGTCGCGTGAGAAACAAGGTTTTATTTGCGCTCAGCTTGCTGCTCATCACAGCCTTAACGCTCCCCGCATTTATTTACGGACAGAAAAATAGCTCAAGCCAGACGGCTTCGACGGAGACAACTGCGAGCGGCCCTGCGTCTGCGCGTTCGACGCGCGAGCGCAAAGTGGCCGATGCAGAGAACATTGAGACGGACATCGCAGAGGCTCTGACGCTCATTCAGGACAAATATATTGACGGCAACAAGCTCGACTATAACGCCGTCTTTAAATCTTCCATCACGGGCATGCTGCGCTCGCTTGACCCGCACTCGAACTATTTCGACCGCGCGGAGTTTGACGAGTTTCGTACAGACCAGCGTTCGGAGTATTACGGCATCGGCGCGACCATCGGTGATTTGCGCGAAGGCGACAAGGTCAACACATACATTCGCGCGACCTTTGATAATGCTCCGGCGCATCGCGCAGGTCTTCGCTATGGCGACAAGATAGTTGAAGTTGACGGCAAGGACATGAAAGGCAAGCCTTACTACGATGTGCGCACGCACCTCAGAGGCCCGCGCGGTTCTGTTGTCAAGGTAACGGTCGAGCGCGCTGGAACGCGCAAAGTCGAGACAGTTGAGATTACACGCGACGCTGTGCCGCAGCCTTCGATACCGGAAGCTTACATGATTCGTCCGGGCGTCGGATACGTAGCGATGACCGGAGGCTTTAACCTGACGACGGCGGATGAGTTCACAGCCGCGCTCGAAAGCCTGCACGCGCAGGGCATGAAGCTTCTAGTGCTTGACCTCAGAGGCAACGGCGGCGGACTTCTCAATCAGGCAGTGCGAGTCGCCAATACATTCCTTCAACGCGGGCAGTTGATTCTCACGCAGAAGGGCAGAGTTCGCGGCAGCACGCAGCCTTATCATGCGGACAACGAGAAACCGGATATGACGCCGCTCGTCGTGCTCGTCAATCGCGGCAGCGCGTCTGCTTCGGAGATTGTCGCGGGAGCTTTGCAAGACCACGACCGCGCATTGATTGTCGGCGAGACAAGCTTTGGCAAAGGTCTGGTCCAGATTCCTTTCCCGCTCGAATACGGCTCTGCGCTCTTGCTGACCATCGGCAAGTACTACACGCCGTCCGGTCGCCTGATTCAACGCGACTACTCGAACGCGGGTTTTTATGACTACTACACGCAGGGCGGAACGACGCGCGACGCCAATCGCCCGGCTGCGCCGACAGGACAGGAAGAGAAACGCACAGACACTGGCCGCGTGGTCTATGGCGGCGGCGGCATCTCGCCGGACGAGACTGTCAGCCCGCGTCTTATCTCGCCCTTGCAGCAACGCGTGACCGATCCTGTCTTTGCCTTCGCGCTCGAACTTATAGCGGGCCGCGTACAGGGCTTCGACGCCTACAAAGTGCAGCGTCCGATTCAGTTTGAGCATGACTTGCAGGCGGCAGACTTTCCGATGACGGATGCGCTCTTCAAAGCCTTTAAAGATTTTGTGGCATCAAAGCCCGTCTTTAAGGTGACGCCCGCGCTGCTTGATAAAGAGCGCGCATACATTGAGCGGCAACTGCGTTATGAAATCGTGACTGCGGCCTATGGTTCCGTCACAGCTTTCCAAGTCTTCAACGCAGACGACCCGCAAATCACAAAGGCCATAGACCTCCTGCCACGCGCGCGCGAACTGGCCCAGACGGCCCAGAACAAACGCAATCCTACTGAATAGTGGGCAGTAAAAGCGAAAGAGAAAAGCAGCGGGCAGTAAGTAACTTACTGCCCGCTGCTTTTTTATATTTGCTTTCTCTAATCTGCTTTCTGTTTTTTACTGCCCACTGCCTACTGCTCACAGCTTTCTCACGTACATGCCATCGAAAGCCACTGTCCAGACTTTGCCGCCGTCTGTTGATTGCTCCCAGAGTTGCCGGACGCGCGTTGGAGAGAGATTGAAGAATGTCATGCGATGCAGCGTCTTCGTGTTCTGCGCAACCGTCTCCGCCGTGTAGAGCATCTTGCCGTCCTTGTATTCTCCTGTAAATTCAACCGTGCCGCCGACGGCATCCACCCATGTCTGCTGCCACTTGCCTTTCTGTGCATTATAAAAATTGAAGCTCTTGCCATCGCCGCCGCCCGCGCCGCTCCAATTTTCAAAGACCACGCAATCGCCGAGAATTAATTGCACGCTGCTCGTCCCTGCGCGCTGCCCCTGCGGATTCTCGACAGTCCATTCGCCAACCCAGAAATCGAACTGCCGGTTCAAAGGTTGCACAGAGCATGGCTTGGCATTGGCCTGCGCTCTGGCGACGAGCTCTTTGAAACGAGCTTCACCGCGCAGGCTCTCAAGGTCTGCGTCCGCGCTCATTGCTTGCGGCTGATTAAAGCCTGCCTGCATAGCTTTATCGAGCCACTCAAACGCACGCGCCTTATCTTGCAAACGCGCATAGCCGCACGCGAGGTTATACATCGTCGTCGCGTTCGCGCTCAGCTCGTTGGAATGCTTGAGAGCTTCGACGGCCTTCTCGTATTTGCCAAGCGAAAGCAGCGATGCGCCGAGGCGACTCCATGCTCCGGCATTTTTGGCTTCAAGCTTTGTGATAGCTTCATAAGCTTTCGCGGCGTTGGCCCAATCCTGTTGCTGGTAAAAATTGTTAGCCTCACTTCGCATCTCAGGCGTGACGGATTGCGCGGGCGCAGTCTGGCTCTGCTGCGCTGAAACGATTCCAGCCTGTTGCAACACAATCAGGCCAAAGAGCACGTGGACGATTAACCGCAGATTCTTCTTCATGAGAACCTCCCTCAAACAGAAATCATTCGCACTCTCTTTGCGAGCTTCCGTTTTTCTTAGCGTCTTTGCGTGAAACCTCAACGAACGGTTCACGCTGGTGGCGCAAAGAAAAACATAAGACCGCAAAGAATTGCTTCTTAATTTTTGAATTGGCTTCCGACCTAAAACTCGGCTTCCAGTTTTTCAGATAACTCTGCGAGGTAAACTTTCGGGTCAAAGATGGGAGCGGTGCGCTCTTCTAGGAGACTGACGATGGCCTCGCCGTACGGGTCTCGGCTTGCAGCAGAATCCACAAACGGCTGCTCCTCTTCAGGCACGCTCAACAAAACCGCTAGACTTCCAAGGAGCATCCAGAGCAGCGCATCTCTTTTGGAGACACTCGGCAGGAGTTGATAAACTTCAGCACGGTCTCTGTAAATCTCATCGCAGAGCCGCTTGAACTCCTGCTCGGAAATCGTATCCATCTTTAAGGTATAAAAAAATCTCTGGTCCAGACATTCGCTTTGTAGATTTTGAGAGAGCCAGAGTTGTCTCGAACCGGATGAAAAAATTCTATTCGGGAGTTTCTTCCGACGGCTTGGAAATAAAGACAATTTATCGGAAATTCAGCCTAACTTTCCGATAATTCCTCGTACATCAAATACTGCGTCTCCTGCATGCCAAGCTGCTCATAAGTTTGCTGCGCGATGCGATTCTCTTTCTCGACGTAGAGACGAAAGCCGCGCACGCCGCCGCGCGTCGCCGCCAGCTCTTTGACGAATTCGTAGAGCCTGCGATAGACGCCGCGCCTGCGCGCGTGCGGCAAGATATAGACGCTCTGTATCCACCAGAACAACCCGTCGCGCCAATCGCTCCATTCGTATGTCACCATCAACGAGCCTATGACTTCCAGACGCTCTGCGCTTCTATCTTCCGCAACTACATAAAAGCCAAGCTGTGTTTGCTCTAACAGATGTTTGACGCCCGATGTGAGCACAGATTGGTCCAGAGATTTTCCTTCCGTCTCGCGCGCCATCGCCTGATTGAAACTGACAAGCGCGCTCACATCTCTCTCATCCGCGAGCCGGATACTGATGTCTTGATTCATCGTCTTTATCTTTCATCAATCAAATTTTCCGAAAACCGCGCGCGGGCAAATCCGTGCTTCTTTGCAGCCAGTTTTCCGCAGGGTAATGGCTCTCGCCGTCAATAACATGCAGCGTGTAAGCATGACGCGAACGCGGGCTCAGGTTGGCGCGCGAGAGGTGCGGCAATCTTCCGTCAAGAATAACCAACGTGCCTTTCTCAACTTCGAGCGGGACAAGCTCATCCATCTGCCACGCGCTCTCATCCAGAATTTCAAAGCGCGTGCCGCCTCTCTCATCGCGCACAAAGCGCGACTTCAAACCTCCCGAATGTCCGCCGCGTATGGCCCACAGGCAGCCGTTCTCAATCGTCGCGTCTTCGAGAGCGAACCAGAGACCCGTGACGCTCAAAGGCTCTGTGTACAAAAATGTGCTGTCCTGATGGCATGTGACTTCGCCGCCGATGTTGGGCTGTTTGAAGATATACATGGACTGCATCATAAGCGGCTCGCTGATGCCCAAGTCTGCGACAAGTTGGGCCAACTCCGGCGTGCGCGAAAAGCTCTCGAATGTCTCATCGAGGTCGTGCAGCGCGTGGCCTATCTTGTTAATCGAACGCTCCTTGCTCTGGCGCAGGTTGCCGTTCTCATCAAAGGCATCCTCTTCAAAGAAAAAACGTATCTTGTCTCCAGAAGTTAGAAAGTAATCATCGCTCGTGCGCGTCTGTTCCTTAGTGGAAAAGATGGAGACGATGCCCTGCGGGTCAAAGTTCCTTACAAGCTCTTCCGCGCGTGCGCGCAAGGCATCGCAGTCTGCGTCCTTGACGAAATTTTTAAGGACGAGAAAGCCGTCGCGTTTGTATTGGGCCAGTTGCTCTTGAGTCAGGATGGATTGCATGCTCGGAGATGATAAAGAAATTTCCCGCAAAGGCGCAAAGGCGCAAAGAGAAGACGCAAAGAAAAACAGAGATTAAGAAGCAATATTCCTGCTTCTTTTCCTTCGCGCCTTCTTTGCGCCTTTGCGCCTTTGCGGGAAACTTTCTCTCTCCCAAACTCACAAGCTTTGATTTAAATCTTAGCCCCTGCCGCCTGCCAATCTTACAGCAGCAGGCGAGCGTCTGAGACGATACATGGCCCAGATGCCTATGGCTGGCCCAATCGCCAGAAACGCAAAGGCCCATTGCCAGCCGACACGTCTTTCGAGCGGCGGAAGCAAACGAATCGTCACTAAGGTCAGCAGGAATCCCAGACTCGTTTGCAAAGTCAAAGCAGTCCCGGTGTATTCCTTCCTGCACAACTCGCTGACGGCGGCTGAGAATTGCGCGGAGTCCGCGACGATTGCAAAGCCCCACAGCAGACAGACCGCGACCAGCAAAACAGGATTGCCGCCATAAAGAAATCCGACACACAACGCGCAGCTTCCGCTCATCAGGAGCGAGGCTATCGTCAAAGTCGTGCGGCCCAGACGGTCTGCCAGCTTGCCTGCCAGCAGACTCCCAAGCGCGCCGATGGCTATCACTGCGAAGGCCCACACGCTGGCCCACACTTCGCCCACTCCGCTCAGCCTGAAACTCGCCAGCAGGAAAATCTGTATCCAGGCCCACATCGCATACAGCTCCCACATGTGGCCCAAGTAACCCAGATTCGCCAGCACCAATTCTCGCTCACGCAAAATTTCTCCGACATACTTCCAGTTAAAACGCGGAGAAGCGAAAGCATACGGCCCTTCCTTGATAAAGAGCGCGGCCATCAACCCGCCAAACGCTGCGAGTGCGGCGGACAGATACAGGACAGGCTTCCAGTCTCCGACTCCGCCAAAGGCATTGACGAGATGCGGCGAAGCAGAACCCAATGTCACCGCGCCTACAAGCAGACCGATGCCAAGCCCTCTATCTTCTTTCGTCCACGTCGCCATAATCTTCATCCCGACAGGATAGACTCCCGCGAGAAACATGCCCGTCAAAAATCTGAGCGGCAGTGCGAGCCAGAGTCCCGTTGCCGCGAGTGGAATCAAAGCTGTTGCAATAGCTGCTAAGAGAGCTGAGGCTGTAAATAAAACTCTCGCGGAAACGCGGTCTGCCAGATTGAGCAGCGCAGACCCGAATGCTCCGGCGACAAAGCCGACCTGCACGGACATCGTGAGCCATGCGCGCCCGGAGTCGTTCAAGCTCCATGCTTCTGTCAAAGCAGGCACAACCGCCGAAGCTGAAAACCACACAGCCATGCCCAGTAGCTCGGCCAGCGCGAGCAAAAGAAGTGTGGGCCATTTCGATAGCTTCATGATTTGAGTTTAACCGCAGAGACGCGGAGACGCAGAGACGATACAAAAAGAAGCAAGCTGTTTTTACTATTTACTGTTTTCTTTCCTCTGCGTCTCCGCGTCTCTGCGGTTAATTAGTTTCAGCCATCTGCTTGGGACATTTCCGCCGCAACAGTTTATAATTGTTCTTTTCCATGAGCCATCAAATTTAGCCATCAGGGGACAAACATGACTGTAGAGAAGATTCAGAAGCGACCAGACCGCATCAAGTTCGGCGGGCGCATACTCTTTTTGACTAACGACACGACGCTTATTCGACGCCAGTTAGAGGGCAGCGAGGATTTGGCTTTCAATCCCGAAACGCCTTTGATGAATAACATCTCGACGGATGAAATCACGCCGGGCTGGGTCTGTTTTTATTACGACGAAACTCTGGGCCAATATGTTTATGTAGGGATGCGCGAGGGCGCAGTCAAAAAGGATGAAGTCAAAAATGGCGGCTTCTCTGTCGTCGTCTCAGGACTCTCGAAGGGCTGCGGCTCATCGCGCGAGACTGCGCCGTATGCTGAGAAGTGGGCGGGCATCGAATTGGTGATTGCCGAAACGATTGAAAAAATTTACGGGCAGAACTCGCAGAACATCGGCCTCTTGACCTCTACGGATTTCGGCTTGATAGAGCGCATACGCGCGGGCGAAGAGATTCCGCTCGCGGAGTTCACGCGCGGCCTCGACCCGATTTCAAAATCCATAGTCGAGTATGGCGGCCTCTTCAACTACAACAAGGCGCGGCTCGCAGGAGAGATTGCGCCGCCCGCTCTTGAAACCAAAAAGCGTCCGATGAACATCGTCGAAAAAATCATCGCGCGTCATGCTTTTGTGAGAGCAGGAGAAATTGGCGTCGAAGCGGTCAAGCCGGGCGATGCTCTCTTCGCAGTTGCGGATGTGCGCTTCTCGCACGAGTATGTGACGCCGATGGCTGCATCCTTGTTCACGCAATCGCTCGGAAAAGATGCGCGCGTGACCGAAGCCGAATCCGTTTATGCTTTCCGCGACCACCTGACTTTTCTGGGCCAGGTGATGTCGGAAGATAAACGCAAGATGGGATTGCTCGAACGCGCTGACGGCCTGGCAGTCACGCAGGCGAGTTTTACGGAAGAGCAGGGCATACGTCTCTATGGTGAAAATCCTGAAGGCGGCTCTGAAGCTATCTGCCACAACGCGGTGGTCGAAGACATAGCTTTGCCCGGCCAGCTTGTCATCGGCACGGACTCGCACACGTGCATGGCTGGCGTGCTCGGCTGCTTTGCTTTCGGCGTCGGCTCAACGGATATGGCGAATGCTTGGTACACGAAAGACATACGCATACGCGTTCCAGAAACTGTGCGGTTTGTTTTAAATGGCAAGAAGCGCGCGGATGTGACGGCGAAAGATGTGATGCTTTACATTCTTGCGACGGATTACATGAAGCAGGGCAAAGGCATCGGGCAGGTGCTTGAGTTCGCGGGCGAAGGTTTGAAGGAAATGTCTCTCGATGAGCGCGCGACCCTGACCAATATGGCAGTCGAAGCGGGCGGCACGACAGGCATCATCGAGCCGGATGAAGTCACGCTCGAATATGTCACGCGCATGCGCGGTCTTGATGCAGAAGAAATTTTGGAAGGTTTCCTTAAGAGCGATGCTGATGCGGAGTATGCAGCCGTCTTTGAAATTAATTTGGACGAGTTGCGCCCGATGGTGGCGACGCCGGGCGACCCGCGCAATGGCATCAACATTGAGGAGTTACAGGAAGAAGTCAGAATTGATGCGGCCTATGGCGGCTCTTGCACCGGCGGCAAGATGGCTGACATGGACATGTACGCGGCGGTCTTGCGGCAAGCGGTCGAGCAGGGCAAGCGTGTTGCGCCCGGCGTTCATCTTTACCTGCAATTCGGCTCGCAGAAAATCAAGCAGTACGCGCGCGAGAAAGGTTATATCGAAATCTTTGAGCGCGCGGGCGCGGAGTTGATAGACCCTAGCTGCGGCGCGTGCATCAACGCCGGGCCGGGCGCATCCAAGTCGCCTGAGACCGTGACCATCAGCGCGCAGAATCGCAATTTTCCGGGACGCAGTGGGCCGGGCAAAGTTTATCTCGCAAGCCCTTATGTCGTCGCGGCCTCAGCCATTGCCGGTCGCATCGTCGCGCCGGAAGAGTTTCTCAAAATTGCGGAAGAGGAATTGGTCGGAGCATAAAGAAAAGGGCTAGCTTCTGATGCGAAACACCATGATTAGGAAGAGGCCGCTTCATCAAACCAACGAAGATGAGGACTTAAAGGACAAGACGCCTCAACAACTCATCGGGATGATGTGGCAACTAGCCCTCAATGCCTGGGCTTTCAAGGAAAACCTCGATGCTGAACCAAGACTTCAGAGACATCTTGTGGTGCTTAAAAAACGAAGGAGTTGAATTCATCATTGTTGGGGCTTATGCGCTGGCAGCACATGGCCTTCCTCGCGCTACAGGCGACATTGACATCTGGATTAGAAACGACATGACAAATGCACGAAAAATTTTTCGGGCGTTGTCTGTGTTCGGCGCTCCGCTTTCCGATTTCACGGAACAGGATTTCATCTCTCCCGACATAGTACTTCAACTTGGCGTCGAGCCATGTCGGATAGACATTTTAACAAGTATAGATGGCGTTGAATTTGATGAGGCCTGGAAGAATAAGCTGAGTGTTATGATTGATGAGATGGAGGTTCAAGTTCTTTCCAAAGAGGATTTGTTAAAAAATAAGGTGGCCGCAGGTCGTGATAAAGATCAGGGCGACATAGCATGGTTGAGAAAAGCGTGAAGCTGCTTTTTATACTTATCAAATAACACCGGATATTAACAATGGGCGCAGCGATTCCGACAACTGAAAACACTCTCGTCATCACGGAGAGCAAGTACGCTTTAGTCGAGCGTGAGCGCAGATTTTTGTTGCGCGAATTGCCGGAAGGTTTGACGATGGCGAGTGAGCATGTGCAAATCTGGGACAATTATATTACGAACACGCGGCTGCGCCTGCGTAAGATTCGACTGCCGCAGACGCGCCAGTGGATTGCCAAGCTGACGCAAAAGTATGCGCCCGCGCCTGATGATTTTTCGCGGACGATAATTACTAACACTTATCTTTCGGCGACAGAGTATGAAGTCCTCTCCATCTTTGAAGGCAACGAGATTCGCAAGAACCGTTACAAGTACGAGCATGAAGGCCGCAAGTTTTCGATAGATGTTTTCTTAGGCGCGCTACGCGGCTTGATTCTCTGCGAGACGAGTTTTGAGACGGACGAAGAGATGTTTAATTTCCAGCTGCCTTCATTCGCCTTGATGGATGTGACGAATGATTTGATGTTCACGGGCGCGCGGCTCGCCTTCCTGACGGCGGAAGAGATACGCGCATATCTCAATCCGAAAGGCGCAGATAAAAATTCCGCCGCGCAATAGTTTTTCCATGTCTTCACCAACCATCTATACCATCGGACACGGGAGACACCCGTTCGATTATTTTTTAAAACTCCTGCGCGAGCACAAGATTGCTTTCGTCTGCGATGTGAGAAGCGCGGCGCGGTCGCGTTGGCCGCAGTATAACGGGCGCGTGTTGGAAGAGAATTTAAGAGAGGCGGGCATTGGCTACGAGCATCTGCCGGAGTGCGGCGGCAAGACGGTCGCGCCGCCAGATGAACTCGCGCGCGGGCTCGATAGAATTATAGAGCTTGCTTCGGAGATGCGCGTCGCCATCATGTGCTCTGAATCGCAACCGCTCACGCAGCACACAGAGCCGCGCGCCAACTGTCATCGCGTAGGGCTGCTCTCAATCCCCTTGCGCGAACGCGGCGCGAAACTGCTGCATATCCTGCCCGACGGCAGAGCCGCAGAGTTTGACGAAGCAGCCATCGCTTCTATCTGGTAACAAGTTCCGAAAACTTTTCCTTAACTGTTTGGGCCAGAAAATAATTCTCTATGCCTCGACGCAGGGCCAATAAATCAAAGCAGCGCACAATCTCTGAATCTTTGCAGGAGTACGGGCGCGGCGTAGCGGGCGGGTTGATGTTCAGCCTGCCGCTGCTCTATACGATGGAGGTCTGGTGGGCAGGATTTACAGCGCATCCTGTGCGGCTGCTCTTCTATGTGCTGGCGACATTTATTTTGTTGCTCGGTTATAACCGCTACGCTGGCTTGCGTCGTGATGCGAATCTGCTGGAAGAGATGATTGATTCTGTGGAAGAGATGGGCGTCGGGATTTTACTCTCGGCGCTGGTCTTATTTCTGCTCGGTCGTCTGACTTTAGACATGCAGGCGGATGAGATTGCCGGGCGCATTGTCATCGAAGCGATGACGGTTGCCATCGGCGTCTCAATCGGGACGGCGCAACTCGGCGGCGGAGATGACGAGGGAATGGCGGAAGATGCGACCGGCACAAAGCAGAAAAAAGATAAAGGCATGGAGGGCGCAGACGAAACTGAGATTCACTTTGGCGGGCAGATGTTGCTGGCGGCTTGCGGCGCAGTGCTCTTTGCGGCCAACCTCGCGCCGACGGAAGAGATTGTCATCATCGCTATTGAGAATTCATGGCTCAAGCTGCTCGGACTGGCTTTGCTTTCGCTCCTGATGTGCGCTTTGATTCTTCACTACAGCGAATTCACGGGCGCAAAAGAGTTTGTGCGGCGCGATGGTTTTAGCTCTGTCCTTTTGAGCACCATGCTGACATATGCCGTCGCGCTTATCTCTTCAGCTTTGATTCTCTGGTTCTTTGGTCGCTTCGATAGTGTCACGCTCTACACAATGATGGCGCAGACTATCGTGCTCGGAGTGGCCGCGACTCTGGGCGCATCCGCCGGAAGGCTCCTGTTGCAATGAGCAAACTACAGAAAAACTGGCTTGAGTGGAGCGTCTTCGCCATCGGCCTTTTATTGGTCGCAACCACACTTGGCTATCTGGCTTATGTGGGCGCGACGATGGGCAACGAGCCGCCGAGCATAGAGGTCAGGCTCGGCACGCCCGAACAGCACGCGCACAATTTTACAGTGCCGGTGACAGTGCTCAATCACGGCGACCAGACAGCATCAGGCGTGATTATCGAAGTCGTGTTGGAACAGGATGGCGCGGAGCAGGCGCGCAGTGAATTACAGCTTCCCTTTCTGCCGCGCCATGCGACGCGCGAAGGCTGGGTGACGTTTGACAGAGACCCGCGCACAGCCGGGCTTAAAGCGCGCGTGCTCGGTTATGAAAAGCCTTGAATAACGTCAGTTCGATGTAAGCATCTGAATGCGGCTGTGCCGCCTCTGCTGTGCGGAATGCCTCTGGCTTTCCCTCCGCTTCTTAAATTTGCCAAGGCTCTGCCTTGCGAGGCGTAGCCTCAGAAGATAAAAAAGCAGATGCACGGAAAGTCTCAGACTTTGCGCACAGCAGGAGCGGCACAGCCGCCTGATATCGAACTCACGTTTGAATAGAAATTTGCAATGACATGCGCCCTCAGGGAGGGGGTATCGAATGACACTCAAAACCGATATGACATCAAAGCTATTTTTTCGACCGCTCATCAACTTCCAAATCAGGAGTGTCCGTATCTCTCCCTCCCTTTTCTAAATCCTCTCTGGCATGTTCCGCCAGCTTCTCATAACTCTGGCGAATCCTGTCCAGCTCTTCTTCTTCCAACTCCTCTAAATCCAGAAGCACCGTATGCGCGCCTTTTGTGGAACGAATCAACTCGTCCAGCTTGACCTGTAGAGCTTCCGAATCGCGGTTCTGTGTATTCTGTATGAGAAAGACCATCAGGAAAGTGATGATGGTCGTGCCTGTGTTAATGACGAGTTGCCATGTGTCGCTGAAATGGAAGAGCGGCCCGGTGATGGCCCAGACCAGTATGATTGCGACGGCGATGGCAAATGTCGCGGGCTTGCCTGTCATGCGCGCCGTCAACTTGGCAAAGCGTGTGAACCATGATTTTGATTTCGTCGGTCTCATCTCTTTTTCTCCCTCCATTCAAAGGCCGGAACATGCAACTGAGCGTGGGGCGCGAGATAAGAAAGGAAAGATTTCTATCCACTAAACCACACAAAACAATACGAATGAAATCTCATCTCGTTATGTTTCGTGTAATTTCGTGGATAGCTCTTTTTTCTTTTTCAGAAAGCTCATTGATGTCGAACTGAGGTTAATGAAATAGTTGTCCTGCAAGCTTCAGCTACTGACCTGAGCGACTTCGGTTTCCGTGTATTCCCTCGCATGGCTGCGCGTGAAATAGACTGCGGCCAGAAAAGCTATGAACATGATGGCGGCGGCTGTCCAGAAGGTCGCGCGCACGGAAACATCCGAGATGTGTTTGGGCGCGGTCGCGCTGTAGATGAGAAACGCGCTCAGGAGTGGGCCAACGACGCGCGCGAGGCTGGCTGCGGATTGCGTGACGCCGAGCACGCTGCCCTGCTCGCCGCGGCTGACGCTCTTTGATGAAAGACTCGTGAGAGCCGGAGTCGCTAAAGAATTGCCGATGGCAAGCACGCACGTAATCATCAAGAGCGCGGCAAGTCCGCCTGCCTGCGGGCCAACGAAAGGCACTATAAAAAGGCTCACAGTAAACATCAACGCGCCCGCGACGACAAGCGGCAGTTCTCCGAAACGCTTAACCAGCTTTCCAATCAGAGTGCCTTGCACAATCGCCGCAATCGTCCCGATGAAGAGGAAGAGATAGCCGTTGTGCTGCGCGTCATAGCCGAAGCGATACATTGTGTAGAGCGCAAAGGTCGTCGTCATAATCGAGAAGGCGACGACGAACAGAAAATAGATGAGCAGCACAAACGCAAGCCGCGTCTGCTTGATAGAGCGCATCATCAGAGCCCAACGGCTCTCTGTTGTGCGCGCGCGCGCAGGATGATCCGGCGTGACTGTTTCGGGCAGCGTGAAGTAGAGCAGGATGGCGTTGGCAAAGGCGAGCCCGGCGGCGAAGATGAAAGGCACGCTGATTCCCCAACGGCTCATGATGCCGCCAATCGGTGGGCCAAAGATAAAGCCCAGGCCGAAGGCCGCGCCGACAATGCCCATGCCCTTCGCGCGCTCTTCGGGCGCAGTGATGTCTGCGATGTATGCTTGCGCCGTAGAGATGTTGCCGCCAGTGATGCCGTCCAAAATTCTTCCGGCAAAGAGCATCCACAGCGTCGTCGCAAAACCCATGACGAGAAAGCCAAGGCTCGTTCCGAGTAAGCTAAAAAACAGAACCGGTCGTCGTCCGTACTTGTCAGACAGTCTCCCCAAAATCGGCGAGAAGATAAGCTGCATCACGGAGTAGGAAGCAAACAAGAGACCGACAGAGCGCGGCGTCGCATTAAACTTGCTGCTCTCGACATAAAACGGCAGCACCGGAATGACTATGCCGAATCCGATGAGGTCTATGAAGATAGTGATGAAGATGACCAGTAGGGGCGAGCGTTTTGTCATTTTCGATTTTTGATTTTTGATTTTTGATTTAAGAAATTGAGAGGTGTGCAAGCCGAGTCTGCATGACCAATCTAAAATCTAAAATCTAAAATTTCAGAATCTTCTTCGACTATGCATCAGCTTCATATCAATGGATGCCTGACCGCCGCCGGAGATGACCAGCGCGAGGGCCATGCCGAGCAGCGCGAGCGTATATTCGATGCCTCTGCTCGGCAGGAAGAATGCGCCCCAGTGTACGCCGAACATTGCCACCAGCATCACAAAGGTGATGGCGAGCGCGCCGAGCCGCGTCAATAGTCCGATGAGCACCAGCAGCCCGCCGACAAGCTCTGCAAACGCAGCCGCGCCCATCCAGAGCCAGACGGGCCGCAAGCCAAACGGCGCAGGCTTTCCCTGATTCTCCACAAAGGCGTTGAGACCGGGGCCGCCCCACCAGCCGAAAACTTTCTGCAATCCATGCGCGATAAAGATGATGCCGAGCGCGAGCCTGACGGGCAGCGTAAACCAACTTGGCATTGTGGCGATTAAACGACGAAACATTGCCGCTTCCTTTCAACAGAGAGCTATGGATTTCCGAGGGGCGCGGTCATCTTAAAATATCTTGCGCCGATTGTCGCCCCGGAAGAGTCTTCTGCAAAGCGCTTCGTTGACCTGAAAATAATTGTCGGGCGAAAAATTATTGGCTGGAATGTTTTCGCTTGGCTGGCAATCTGGCGGGCAAATCAAGCTCGTCGTCAATCAACAACTCAGGACACACGCCAGCCAGACGCGCATAGCGCAGGAGAACTAGCAAACTCGGCTCTCTCAATCCTAGCTCGTATTTCGAGATTTCGTTGTAAGCAATAAGCTCGTCTGCCTCAAGAAGTTTCAGCATCTCCGATTGAGACAATTCGAAAGCATCTCTAATCTGGCGAAGCTTTTCCGCGAGGCGTTCAGGTTTGGGGCGTGGCTTTGTACCCATCAGAATTTGTCTCCTGATGGGCAAAATGAATTTTGTGATTTACTTTTGTTCCCGTTTGGGAATAGAATGCGCTCGCTCAATCGCTTTGCCGTGAGTGTGAACCTTTCACATTCAACGGCGATGCTCATTTACTCAGTTTTGAGATTGAGGGTTGAGCGACGCATGTGCCGTTGTTTAGTTTTCAATCAGAACGCGCTCAATATAGCAGAGAGCGCACTTTCTTGACATCAATAAAGCTCGAACAGTGGGCGTTGGGGGATGGGTACGCTCACTGCCGCGCGTCCGTCTGGCGGGGCGGATAGCTGCGGAGGGGCCGTCGTGACATTCCCACGTACTCGGCGGCCTCGCTTTCAATGTTCCAAAAGTTACATACCTCTTTAAGTCCTTTATTTCTCACTTTTCGGTAGTGGGTCAGTTCAAAGAAAGGGAAGAAACGTCTCCCGCAAAGGCGCAAAGGCGCAAAGGAAAGACAGGTTGCTTTTCTTTGCGCCTTTGCGCCTTTGCGGGAGATTCTTTTGTCCCCTTTATTCACCCAAATCTCAAGCTGTCATGCTGCGTCGCCTACCGCTTATCTCGCGCCACACGTCTTTCACGCCGATATGACCAACTTTCACACTGATATGACTATCTTTCGCCCTGATATGGATAACTTTCACACTGATATGAGTGACTTCAACGCTGATATGGCTAACTTTCACGTTGATATGAGCAAGTTTTGCTTTGATATGGCTAACTTTCACCCTGATATGAGCGACTTTGACGCTGTAGAAGTAAAGTGTGACGCTGATATGAGCAACTTACAGGCTGAGATGACCAACTTTCACGCTTGAGCGGCAAGGTTTTGCGGTGATAGGGCAGACTTTCAGACATGCGTCCCATACACAAATCGAGCCCCGTAGGGGCGGCATAAGCTATGCCGCCCCTACGGGGCTTATTATTTATCTCTTGCTGCGTAACCCACGACTCACGTCGTGGGCTACTTCATGCCGCCCCTACCGGGGCTCATCATGTCACCCCTCACGGGGCTCTCATCATGTCATCCCTGTCGGGGCTGTCATAGTGAGTTTACTGGACAGATACATCATCCACGCGGAATGACGTGGGCAATGTAATGTCGTTCGTGCCGCGAAATTGAATTCGCACTGTCTGGCCCGCGAAGCTGGAAAGACTGTATGACCCTCTGAGGACATACACGCCAGCCGTGCCGCTGTTCTGGTTGCTGAAGGTCGCAAGGGTTGCTAACAGCGTGCCTGACGTATTTCTCACTTCGATGAAGAGACGGTCAAAGATAGGATCGCCAGCCGCCTCGCTCGTCGTGATATTGAGCCAGAAGTTAAGATTGGGCGAGCAGCCACTCGGAATCGTGACTGTCTGGTACAACGTGCCGCTGCTGCTGTTGACTCCGTTGATAATCATGTAAGCCGTGCCGCTGTGCGGATAGGCTCCGGTGCTGCGTGTGACCTGACCGCTGACTATCCATGGAGTCGTGCCTGTCTCGAATCCCTGGTTCGTAATTAACTGCGAACAGCCACCACCGCCCGTGCCTGCCTGCGTTACTGTGAAGGTCTGGCCCGCGATGGTCATCGTGCCTGTGCGCGATGATGTGCCTGTGTTGCTGGCGACAGAGTAGCCGACTGTTCCGTTGCCGCTTCCGCTACTGCCGGAAGTGATGGTGATGAAGCTTGCATTGCTCACAGCAGTCCAGGCGCAACCCGCTCCGGCAGTCACGCTGACGCTGCCAGTGCCGCCCGCAGCCGCATAGCTCGCGCTCGAAGGACTGATTGAATAGCTGCAAGTGCCGCCGCAATCAGATGGCAAATCAGTCGCGGCTGTGTGCGTCGTGCCGTCGTTGCCGACTGCCGAGACGCCCATGCCGTGACGCGCAAAGACAGTCCAGATGGCGCAACGATTCACACCGCCGTTCAAGTTCTGGTCTGCTTGCAGAATGCCGTCGCGCGCGTTCAGGAACGACGGGCGATTCGGCGTGAACTTCATGCCGTTAAGAATGATGTTGTCTGTGATGGTCGCGCCAAGCTGTGTGCGCAAATCCCAGAGAGTCGCGGCCCAGACTTCGCCGTCGCGGTGAACCTGACAACCGCCGACGCAAACGTCCGCGTATGAATCGTGGACGGAGTTGGCAGGGACTGTGTAGGGCGCACGGCGTATGCCGTTCGGGTTGCCCGTCGAATACTCACCGACCGCGCCGTCGCCGTTGATGGTAATGGCCCAGTAGTCAGACCACGCCTCGCCCATCGCGCCCGACTGCGTGCCGCTCAAGGCTGTGCTGCCGTTCCCGATTAAGCGATTCGAGATGCCGTGTCCGTATTCGTGAAAGACCACATCGCCGTCCATAGAGCTATCGCGGTCTGGATTGGGCGAGGTGAAAAGGTACTGCTGCATGCGCGGGCGTGAGCCGTCCGGCGGCGTCGCAAAGTTTGCGTTGTTTGTGCCGGAGCCGTCCTGCGCTTCTGCCCTGACAGAATCGTTGCCAGTGCCGCCGCGCCCGTAGTTATTGACCTGAAAGTTACGCGACGTTTCCGTAAAGCCTAAGCGATACGAGAAGTCGTGTATGAAGTTATTGTAGTAGAAGAGATTCGTCACGACCGCAGCCTGCTGTGTGCGCGGGTCAACTGTGGTCGAGAACGGGAAAGTGAAATCCTGATTGGCCGCAAAAGCATGTCCGTTCGAGAGGCCCGTGCCGTTGTTGGCATCCGGCGCGTTGTCTGCATTTGTGTCCAGATATGCTTCGACGTTGTTGCCGGTTGTGACGGTCGAAGTTCCCATCCATCCGGCTGCGGTGTTGATAGTTGTGTCGCCTACAAAGGAGATAAGCTGACGCGCGCCTTTGTCAGGAGCTTCGATGTAAACAGTGCCTTGCGCTTCTGAGACATAGAGGTTATGACGCAAAAGCAGTTCGCCAGTGTGCGCGTCAACGAGCAGTTCATACCACTCGCTCGGCCCGACCTCTGCATAGACATGCCATGCCAGCCTTGCCGTCTCGCCCACGCGCACGACATTCAATTCCGAAAGCACTTCTTCATAGTCTGGCGACAGGGGATTGGCGAAACGAGACATCTCGCCGCGCGTTGCGCGCTGGTCTGTCTCGACGAAAGAAGGAATGACATTTCTTCCAGCGTGCTCGAAAGCTCTGGCGATGCCGTCAGCTTCCATGAGCGTCGGACGGAGTCTGACTTTCTGGTCTGTGATGAGAAAGCCTTCGCGTACAGAGAGGACTTCGCCACTCTGGTTGACAACAACCTTCACCTGTCCTTCAAAGACCTTGATGCCGCCGACCATCTGCGTGTATTCAAGAAAGGTCGTGCCTCTATCGTTGTCTTCGTTAGCGAGTCTCAAGTTAGAGACTCCAGCATCCGTGAGCGCGAACAGCGCAGACTCGCTGCGCAGGAAATTGCGCGCGATGCTGTCAGGCATGCCCGACTGCGGCCCGGAGAGCGCGCTGCCGTCAATGAAGAAATTTTTCAGCGCGCCAGCTTCGTTCGCTTGCGCGCGAAGGTTTGCAGCATTTTCCGGCGCGAGGTTCGCGCGGAAATTGTTAACCGCATTGGCCCGCAAACTCAAAACGGCATTGCCGCTCTCAATGGCTCTCTGTGTGTCTAAAGTTGAGTTGAGATCGAAATCCATAAACTCGCCTTTGTCGGCGAGACGAACATCAAAATTGGGAAGCGTCGCACGTTGGGGCTGGGCTTGGCTGGTGAGAGCGCCCTTCGCTTGAGGCGCTGGGGTAGCGCCCGACTTGGTGAAAGGAAAGATCGAGGCGGCTGCGAGGGCCACGCCCAACAATCCTACGAGCAATCTGTTACGCATTCTTTCTTCCTCCATTAGTGTTTGGTTGAGGTACTGCAACTGCCTCGCGCGGTGGTTGCGCAAAGCTTATGCGACTTTGGAAAATCGCACACGCCCTGCGGGTGTGGCCGTTTGAGAATTGCCTTCGTTGTCTAAATTTACTGGGGACTGGAAAAAAAACTCACTTACCCGGTCTAACGAATCGCGCCGATGCACTTGAGGAAAGCAGCAACGCGACGCTCCTACCTCTTCTCCGGCCAGGATTGATTAGAAAACATCAATCGCTTGACGCACTATCGAAACGCTACCTTGTGGGCCGGTTGAGGCATTGGCGTCAGCCTGAAAGCCGCCGCCGCTGTCGAAGAGGGATACAAGAGTAGCAGATTCGACAGCCGTTGTTAAGATTTATCATCGTTGAGAATTATTGTATTTCTGTGATGAGAGATTGCGCCGCGCCTCAGGCTCATAACTCAAGTTGGTAGTCAACAAATAAATAGCGGCTGTGCCGCCTGCTGTGCGGAACAGCTAAGCTGTTCCGGCAGCTTTAGCCTGAACCCTGCGCGAGGCTCAGCCTCGCGCAGTATATATAGGAGGGGCAGGAGTCGGAAAGTCAGAGACTTTCCGCACAGCAGGGCGGCACAGCCGCACAATCAGCAATTCGGTTTATTTAAAAGCTTTCAAAACAAAGCTTTCAAAAACAGAGTCTATAACAGCAGCGTCTCCACGCGATGCGCGTGCACCATCTCTTCACACGGCGACCAGGCGAAGATTGTAAAGCGTCCGTCCTGCGAGGCGACAAGAACCACAGAGTCGCGCTGATCCTGTACAAATTGTGCCGCAGACAAATGGCGTGTGCCGCCGATTTGGACTGGATAAACGACCGATGCCATGTTGCCTAGAATCGGTTCTGTGAGGACGACCTGTTCGACCTGCGTGCCTCCCTCGCGTCGCCCAATCTTCGCGCCAAAGGCCAGCACTTCATACTGCTCGCTGAGGACAGTCGCGCCGTCCACAGCCGTCAACCCTGCAATAGCATCCACTGCATCTATCAAAGATTCCTGCCAGACACGCTTGTCCTGCTCGCTCTCTTCCTGCCGCATCAACTCAGCGAGTTCCGAATAAGCAGGCGAGACTGCATAAGGCACGGGCCAGACGATAGACTCGCGCCAGCTCGTCGTGCCGTGCGGCACGACGATCAGAGAGCCGCCGCGACCGTGCGCGCGCATGGAGACTGCAAGCTGTACGAGCACGTTGACGGATTCATCCTCCGCGACAGGCGAGCCGAAACCGAGCAGCGAGGTCAACAGCGCAGGGCAATCCGGCAGGCTCGTCCCCCTTTCGTCTATCTCTTTAATCTGGTCTGCTTTGAGCACAAGCACGTTGACAAACTTGCCCGGCTCCTGACCGCGACGATACTTGACGACAAGTAGTCCGGGCTCAATTACCTCAAGCACAAAACAGAGCTTGGGAATCGTGCGCGTCGTTCCCCAGACAGATAATTGGTCGCCTTCGCGCCAGACTCCCAGATGTATGCCGGGACGCTCGACGGCAGGCGCGAGGCGCGTGAGGGCCGCGGGCGTGAGCGGCAAAGAGTGTTCGAACAGGAGAGGCTGCCCGGCCTGCTCCGGTCGCAGAAAGGCCAGAGAGATTTTTGGCGAATAACCTTCTTCGCGCCGCAGGCTGGCCCAGAAACCTGCATCAATGATGGCTTCAATCACTGCCGCGTCTGGTTGCGTGGCAAGCTCCAGCCAAGTGCGCTGCCTTGCCGCCGCGAGATGGCGCGCAAAGTGCGCCTCGACTGTAGAGGCGACTGTTCTGGCGGCAGCATAAGAAGGCTCTGTCATAGCTTTGATAAACTCAACCAACTCACTAGCGAATTTGAATTTCTTCGTGCTTCAACCTCAGTATAACCCGAAGAGAGGCTGAGAAAGTAAAGAGGTAAAAGGTAAAAGGCAAAAGTAAGGAAGCATTCAACGCTTCTTCACTTTTGCCTTCTAACTTTTTCGCAGATGAAATTTAGTATGGGCTGCCAAGCTCCTGCATGGTTTTGACTTCCGTGTAGCCCGCCGGAATCTCAAAGAGCGATTGGTCAAGCTTCGCAGTGGAGATGTCCGTCACTTCCTGTGTGGATGTTGAAGACGGGATGGCCGGGCCGTCCGCGCCCATGTTGAATTTCATAGTGGTCGTCGTCATCACAGGATGGCCTGCGTTCGCAAGGCCGGTTGTCTTGAAGCGAACTTCGTCCACGCAATCGGACTGCGCAGACGGCAGACTCGACGCAGCCTCTGTCTGGCAGTTCATGCCGCCGGGAATCTCAACATACCAGCCGTCCGTTTCCATCTCCATGTTCATAGAGCTACATGCGCCCTCGCTGGCTTCGACCACCATCTTCGACTTGATGCGCTTGGCCGTCATGCCGAACATCTGCTTGCGCTCGCCCGTGTCAGTGTTGGTCGTGTGATAAGTGATAACGCCGCCCTTGCGCGCTTTTCCTGCTGTCCTCTGCGTATTTGCTCCGCCGTCCGTTCCAGATATTGGCGTGATGAGATAGCTTCTGGTCTTATCGTTAATCTGAATCGTGCGCTTGAGGTCGCATTGATAGATGGTCGTAAAGCCCATGCCTTCCGTGCGCTGGCGCGCGCCCTTGATATAGGTCGTGTAAGTCATGCTCTGACCACTCGCGCCGCTCTTGGTAGTAATCTTCACATCCGCAACGGCGATTGAAGCCATGCACATGAGCGCGAGTGCAAGCGTGGTCGACCTGATAAATTTCTGTCCCCAGGAGGTCTGCGCCCAGTTGACGGAATCTGTCTTCAAAGCCGTCGCGCTCTGCCTGCGGCGCATGAAAGGCAAGCTGTGGATAACGTTTGAGAGTCTCATTGTGAGATTGGTTCGACGATTATGATTGCCGGTTAGCATTTGTCTGGCTCCTTGAATAATTGATGTCCCACTTGCCAACGCGAAAAATAAGCGCGGAGTGGTATCAATTTTTTTCGCAGGCTCAAACTAAAACCCAAAACAATTTCCACTTGCAGGGCGTTTACACCTCTCGGACAGGTTGGTTCTCAAACTTTTTCTCTCAAGTACGAATTTTTTCGTTGACAATACGAAATGTTTCGTAGTAATGTCCCGGTTCGACACCTGCCGGAAAGGAACTGACCTAAGTGACGAAGACCAAAACCTTGATGCCGACCGATGCTGAGCTGGAGATATTGACTGTGCTCTGGCAACGCGGGCCTTCTACTGTGCGCGATGTGCATGAGCAGTTAAGTGCAAGCCGCGATATGGGTTACACGACCGTTTTGAAGCTCATGCAGATTATGGCCGAGAAGGAATTGGTGCGTCGTGACGAGAGCCAGCGCGCGCATGTTTACGAGGCGCGGTTTGCGCAGGAGCAGACGCAGCAGCAGCTTGTTGGAGACCTTTTAGAGCGCGCTTTCGATGGTTCTGCGATGAACCTTGTGATGCGTGCGCTACAGACCAAAAGAGCTTCGGCGGAAGAACTCTCGCAGATACGAGACCTGCTGGATGAATTTGAAAGAGGGGCGCGATGATGACGACGAATGAGACCTTACTGGCCCAGCCAATTTTTCAGGCGCTCGGATGGGCATTGCTGCATTTTCTCTGGCAGGGCGCGCTCGTCGCGCTGCTCTATGCAAGCTTGCGCGTTATCCTGCAAAGGCGCGCGGCAAATGTGCGTTATGCCCTGGGCTGTTGCGCGCTCTTGCTGATGTTGGCCTCGCCTATCATCACGACTTTGATTATCAAGCGCGGCATCGTTCAGACGCCTCCCGCGCCCGCTCAAGAAGTGACGCAGACGAATGCTTCAACTTCATGGAAAGCTGAAGCGACGACCACAGCCGCGAGAGAAACTGCGACGACTCAAGCTGCGACTTCGTGGACGGCGATGCCTGAGGCCGCGCAGCCTGCCGTTGATGAACGCATGGCTTTGCGGCAGAAGCTGGCGAAGGCTTTGCCGTGGCTGGTTTCCATCTGGCTCGTTGGCGTGCTGGTGCTCTCTTTGCGCGTGCTCGGCGGCTGGGTGATGGCCCAGAGATTGAAGAACTGGAAGACCACGCCCGCGACCATCAAGTGGCAACAGACCGTAGAGCTTCTGGCGCAGCGTTTGAAAGTCTCGCGCACTGTGCGGCTGTGCGAATCGGTTGTGGCGGAAGTGCCGACTGTGGTTGGCTGGCTGCGCCCTGTGATACTCGTTCCAGTGAGCGCGTTCACGGGTCTGAGCCCGCAACAGATTGAAGCTCTGCTCTCGCATGAGTTGGCCCACATACGTCGCCATGACTACTTGATTAATCTGCTGCAAACAGCAATCGAGACACTTCTTTTTTATCATCCGGCTGTGTGGTGGGTCTCAAAGCAGATTCGCACGGAGCGTGAGCATTGCTGTGATGATTTGGCCGTCGCGACCTGCGGCAATGTGCTGACTTACGCGCGCGCGCTGGCAGAGCTTGAGCAGCTTCGCGGTCATAAGGCTCTGCCTGAACTGGCCGTTGCGGCAGACGGAGGCGGCTCGCTCTTGAGTCGTATTCAACGCTTGATAGGAACTCCTGCATCTCCGCATCAAAGGTCTTCGGCGTGGATTGCAAGCCTCGTCGCTATCGCCACAATCTTTTCTATCTGCGTCGGCGCGCGCTCGGCAATTTTTGAGAGCGATGCGAAACGAGATGAATCGCATCGTGCGCGCACGGCTTTCGGAAAAGCTCTTCTCGAAGGCGCGTTCGGCTTTAGCTACGAACAGCAGCAGAGCGCGTCCGCAAACTCTCAGACAGTCTTGCAGCGCGGCATCAACGAGAGCGTGATGGTCGTAGGCGACGCGCCGCAGGATGATGAAGATTTGCAGGACGGAACTACTCCGCCGCCGACACCGGCTGCTCCGGGAACTCCTGTGTCACCGGTTGTCTTGCAGCCGAGGCCAGCGTCGCCTGCCGTCATCAGCATCACTCCCAGACCTTTCGTCTATACGACCGCGCCGTCCGCGCCTTTCTCCTTCACACCGACGCCTGCTGCGCCTGCTGCGCCCAGAACTTTTAGTTATGCGCCGACGCCTGCGCCGGGCGCGCCCGTGCAGGATGATGAAGATGAAGAAGACAAACCTTCCGGCAGTTACATAGATGGAATGGCGGAAGCCGGATACACAAACCTGTCCGTAGATGAGTTGATTAAGCTCAGAGACCACGGCGTCTCGCCGAACTTTCTCAAAGAGTTGAAAGCTTTGGGCTATGGCTTGCCGCCCGTCGAGATGGCGATTCGTCTTACGGATCATGGCGTGAGAATCAGCTACATCAAAAAGCTCGCAGAGATGGGATATAAAAAGCTCAGCTTTGAGGAATTAATCCGTGCTGCGGATCACGGCGTGAGGCCGGAGATTATCGAGGCGCTCGGCGCGGCTGGCTACAAGAATCTCTCGCTCGAACAGATTATACGCACGCAGGATCACGGCGTCTCGCCGACCTACATCAAGCAGATGGCGGAAGTCGGTTTCAGCAATCTTTCGCTCGACCTCTTGATACGGATGCGCGATCACGGAGTTGGGCCAGAGTACGTCAAGGAGATACGCGCGATGGGCTACAGCAACATCTCTGCGGAGCAGTTCATACGCCTGCGCGACCATGGCGTGAGCGCGGCCTTCATGCGCAAAGCCAGAGAGCGCGGCTTTAATAACCTGTCGCTTGACGAGCTCATCAAGCTACGCGACGCAAACATACTTTAACGGCGATTGATAAGCAGAATCATCTTTGCGGTCTTTGCGAAAAAACCTTTGCGTGCTTTGCGTTAAAAAACTACTTAACCGCAAAGACCGCAAAGTGTGAAGATGCAAAGAAACGCAAAGGGAGAATCCGTCCTTTTTCCTGACAGAGAAGTTAAGGAGATTTCACCATGAGCAGCAATCATGTCACAAGTCTATCATCCATTGCTTTCAAACTCTCGCTCGGCATCATCCTGAGCGCGCTTGCGCTGCCCTTCTGTTACGGCTGGGCCGTGAACACAAACGTGTCTCCGGCGCAGGAGCAATTCGCGGGGCAGTGGGTCATCGAAAATAAATCGAGCGCGGAGAAGGTCTGGTTCTCTTTGTATGTGCAGGGCGAGAACGGCAGGTTTTCGCAGTCGTCCTCAGACTTTCCGCTCGAAAAATTGAAGGGCCTGACGCGCGAGCAGATGATGCAGGAGGGCGCGGCTGTCGCTTTCAAAATCGTCCGCGACGCTGGAACGCTCGACTGCAAAGGCTGGTTCAAATCTGGTAAAGGCTCAGGCCATTTCACATTCATTCCGAGCCAGCCGTTTATCGGCGAGATGGCAAAGCTCGGCTATGACAAGCTCTCTAATGATGACCTCTTCACGCTTGCCCTGCATGATGTCAGTCTCGGCTATATCGAAGAGTTGAAGACGCTCGGCTATGACAAGCTCTCGCTCGACGACCTGATGGCGATGCGGATTCACGGCGTGACGACAAAGTATATCGTCGAGTTGCGCGCCAGAGGCTACGAGAACATGTTGCCTGAGCAACTGGTCGCCATGCGGATTCACGGCGTCAGCATAGAATTTATCGAAGACCTCAACGCGCACGGCTATCGTCGCATTGACGCAGAAGATTTAGTGGCGATGCGGATTCACGGCGTGACGACGGATGTGATACGCGAGATGAAAGCTCTGGGCTATGAGAATCCTTCGGTTGAAGATTTGGTGGCGATGCGGATTCACGGCGTGACCGCCGAGTTTATCAAAGAGCTTGGCGCGCTCGGCTACCAGCGCGTGCCTGCCGAAGATTTAGTGGCGATGAAGATTCACGGCGTGACGACCGGCTTTATACGCGAGTTGCAATCGCGCGGCTACAACCATCCGGGGACAGACGAGCTCATAGCCATGCGGATACACGGCGTGACCATCGCCTTCATCGAACAGCTGCGCTCGCGCGGCCTCAAGGATTTATCCATCGAAGAACTGGTCAATCTCAAGATTCACGGTCTTGATAACTAAGCTGCTGTGAAGCAGCTATTTGCCATGAGCTACGGAGTAGCGACATATCAGTAGCCCATAGCGCAAGCTATGGGTTTCGCAAACAATTCATTTTGAGCTATCGAAGATAGCGGCATAAATCTACTATATGAGATTTATGCCGCCCTTTACAGGGCTTGAAACTCTTGCTTGCATCTTTCCCCACTTACGCTGTGGGCTACTGACATGCCGTCACTGCCGTGACTGAAATGGACTTTAAATTTTATAAGAGGAAGCAGCCATGTATAAATTTGCTAACAGGACTAAAATGCTGCGCTTTACTCTGGCGGGAGCATTGCTCTTGAGCCTGCTCATTATCTCATCCATCGGCGCGCAGAAATCCGCGCGGCTCTGGCCCGCAGGCTTTGCCGCGATGAATACGTCGCAGGCAATTTTTGAGGGCCAGTGGATGATTGAGTTCTATTCGGGCAAAGCCAATCCGCAACTGACTCTGACTTATCGCTCGGCGGATGATAACTGGCATAGCAACTCTTCTTTCGAGATTGAAGCATCGCGGCTACAGGGACTTTCGCAGTCGCAGGTCATGTCGGGCGGCTCGAATGTGCGTTTTCAAATTCAGCGCGATGCCGGGACATTAAGCTGTGAAGGCTGGTTCAAAGAGGGCAAGGGTTCGGGCCACTGGACTTATGCTCCGAATCCATCTTTCGTCGCAGAACTCAAACGACTTGGCTATGACGCGCCGGATGAGAAGCAGCAGTTCTCCATGACGCTCCACGAAGTGAGCCTCGCATTTATCGAAGAGCTAAAGGCGCAAGGATATGAAAAGCCCACGACGGAGCAGCTTGTTCGCGCAGGCACGCATGGAGTCAAGCTGGAATATCTTAAAGGTCTCAAATCGCTCGGCTATAATCCGCAGACTCTTCCGCTGCTGATACGGATGCGGGATCATGGCGTGACTCTCAAATTCATCAAAGGCTTTGACGAGCTTGGTTATGAGAGGATGCCGCTCGACCAGTTGATACGCACCAGAGACCACGGCGTGACGCCGGATTTCGCCAGAGAGATTGAAGCCGCAGGCTACGGGCGTCTGCCGCTCGAACAACTCGTGCGGCTCAGGGATCACGGCGTCAGCGTCGAGTACATCAAGCGGCTGGAACAGCTTGGCTACAGTCGCCTCCCTGCGGAGCAGCTTGTCAAACTCAGAGACCACGGCGTGAGCGCGGAATATATTTCGGCTCTCAAGCAACTCGGCTATGACAAATTGCAGCCGGAGCAGTTGATACGTATGAGAGACCACGGCGTCACTGCGGAGTTTATACGGAAGCTGAAAGAGCGCGGCATGCAAAACCTGACGATTGACGAACTGGTCAAGCTGCGCGACCACGGCATCAACTGAAACTCGTCAGACGAAAAGCAAGATACGTTTCCCGCAAAGGCGCAAAGAAAGCAATCAAGCTTTTCTTTGCGCCTTTGCGCCTTTGCGGGAATTTTTTTCGCTTTAATTAACCCAGGTTGCCGGTTATCAAAACGACTGCGGCTTGAGCCGCCTGCGGTGCGCAAAGTCTCTGACTTTCCGACTCCTGCTCCTGCTGCTCAGAGGCGAGGCTCAGCCTCTCCTCTGCTTGGGGCATAGCTGCCGGAAAAGCAAAGCTTTTCCGCACCGCCAGGCGGCACAGCCGCTCACCTCAAGCGCAGAGCCGCTGACATCGAGCGCAGAGCCGCCATCGCTCTCTTATCTGGCAACTTGAGTTAATTAGTCGGCTTCAATGTGCCTTGTGGTTTTCCAGTGCCGGATGGCGGCGTGGTGACGGGCGGCGTGCCAGAAACCAGTGTGCTCTGATGAAAGACCGCGAGCCATTTCCCGTTGCGATTGGCCCAGACGGTGCTGTGCCTTTCGCCCGCGATGCTGAAAGCTGGAATCGGGCCTTTGACCATATAGGCCACTATGGCCGCGTCTTTATCAATCTTTATGACCTTGAAATCGCTGAGCTGCGCGCCTGAAAAATCTGTCCCCTGAACTTGCGTGAGCGTGGCTGCTTTGTCATGACTGCCATTGGGCGTGATTTCAAACTGGTCTTCGGCCAGCATATCCGCAAAGGCTTTGTAGTTCCTCTGCTTGAGCGTCTCCCAAATCTGTTTTTCTCTGGCTATCATCTCTTCATCGGAAATATTAGAGCCGGACTGTTGTTGCGGCGCAGCAGTCGCCGGCGTCGCAGTCGGGCTGGCGGTCGCAGACTTTTCCGGCGCATTCGTCGTCGTCTGCGTCGGCGTGCTGCAACCCGCAGCAACCGCGAGCGCGACAACTGCACAGATGAGCATGAGCTTCATGTTATTGACTCCTGAAAAATTGGTTAAATAAATCCTCTCGGTTCTATGCCAAATGTCGCGGCGAGTCAAGCGACACCAAGTTTGCAAATTTCGATTTTTAGAATGGTCTCTTGACATTTGAAGTGACACAATAATATTATTGTGTTGCTTGCCTATAGCGTCTTGAATTCTACAAGCGGAAATTTTGATTCAAGATTAATTGCCATTTGCTTAAACTTTCGACCACCAGCGAAAGGAGATTATATGCACACACCCTTTAATCGAAGAGGAGGATAAGCCTTGATTCCAAACTTTGATGTGCAAGGGTTGCTGCCTACTGGGATACATCCCGCGACTTGGGATGAGGTGAGAGAGCGTTTTGGAGTCAATGAGAGAAGAGCAGAGCTGCTCAAGAAACTGCGCGAAGCTTTGAATCTGCTGCGCTCGGCAGGCTGTCGTCGCGTTTACATAGACGGCAGTTTTGTGACAGCTAAACAGATGCCAAACGACATAGATGTCTGCTGGGACATTTCTGGCGTTGATGCTGATGCGCTCGATCCTGTGTTCTTCGATTTTGATGATGGGCGCGCGGCGCAGAAAGCTCGTTTCGGAGCAGAGTTCTTCCCGGCAAATGTGCCAGAGGGAATCACCGGCAAAACATTTCTGGAATTCTTTCAAATTGACAAACAGATGGGCGCGCCAAAAGGAATTGTTGAATTATTTTTGGATGATGGATAGTAAATGATTAAGAATGAACGTCAATATCGAATCACGAAGGCTCAGGCGGCAAAACTCGATGCCGCACTGGAGTCGTTCATCAAGCAATCGGCTAATGACCGAACAACGCACCCACGCCTGATTAAGGCGCAGGAGGACGCACTGCGTAGCCAGCTCAAGTCTCTACAGGACGAACTGCAAGAATATGATGAACTGAAGGCGGGAGATGTGCCGCCTCCTGATCTGAGATATATCGCAGTTGTGCCTCAACACCTGATTCGTGCGCGCATTGCATCCGGGCTGAGTCAGAAGGAACTGGCAGAACGGTTGGGGATGCAAGAGCAGCAGATTCAGCGATACGAAGCAATAGAGTATGAGTGCGTAAGTTTCGCACGCATTTCGGAGATTGCAGAAGCGCTTCAAGCAGCAATGCCTGAGCCGAATAAACATGCCGGGAGACGTAAGTCCAGATAAGCATTGCTCCTTTTTGTCTCTGATGATTATGCCGCGGCGGAGACGGCGCGTTCGAGTCGGATAGCGATGGCCTGCTTGGATTGCGCGCCGACGAGCGTGTCCACGAGTTGGCCGTTCTTAAAGATGAGCAGCGTCGGGATGCTGCGGATGCCGAAGCGCGCAGCCGTCTGCGGATTCTCGTCAACATTAAGCTTACAGATAATGTAACGCCCGTTTGATTCCGCAGCCAGTTGGTCCAGCGCGGGCGCAATCATCCTGCACGGCCCGCACCACGGAGCCCAGCAATCGAGCAGCACAGGACGGTCTGCCTCCAAGACTTCTTTGGCAAACCTCGCATCCGTCACAATGCGCGGCTTGCTTGTATCTGCCTCGTTGCCGCCAGCCTTGACATCCAGAGCCGCGCCGCATTTGCCGCACACAGGCTTGCTCGCCAGAGCAGCCTGTTCATCCACACGATTCTTCGCGCCGCACTTACTACATGCCACAATCGCCATGATGTTCGTCTCCTTATTCTCTAATGAAGAAAATGCTAACTCTCATTCATGGCGAAAGTTTTCGCAAGTTAAGCTTTTACTTCCTCAATAGTCTCGCGCCAGCTTTTCGTAGTAAGATGCCGCTTCGCAAATTTTCTCCCTGCAAAATCAATTCACACGGAAGGGCGCTTTCGATAATGATGCGTGATGCTCGCTTACATGCCGCCGCAATGCTGGCAGTCATCCTTGTTTTATTTACCGCCGCCGCCGAAACTCGCGCGCAGCAGAGCCGCGATGCAGATTCGGACACGAACATCAGCTATACGGTCTCGATGTCAAAGCCTCATACGCATCTGCTCGAAGTCGAGATGCGTCTGCGCAAGTCTTCGACCAGAATGACAGACCTCATGATGCCTGTCTGGACGCCCGGCTCTTACCTTGTGCGCGAGTATGAGCGGCATGTGCAGGAGTTCGCTGCAAAGGATGCTACGGGGCGCGCTCTGAGGTGGCGCAAGGTCAACAAGAACACATGGCGCATAGAGTCCGCAGGGGCGAAAGAGGTCGTTGTCACTTACAAGGTCTATGCGAATGAGTTGACTGTGCGTACGAATGAGTTGAATGACGAGCATGCTTTCTGGAACAACGCCGCGACACTGATGTATCCGGCTGGTCAAATAAAAGCTGCTTCGACTGTGCGCGTCGTGCCGTTCGGAGAATGGAAGGTTGCAACGGGCTTGCCAGCCGTCGCGGGACAGCCGAACACTTTTCGCGCAGAGAATTTTGATGTCCTCTATGACTCGCCCTTCGAGGTCGGAAATTTTCAGACTCTTTCATTTGAAGTCAAAGGCATTCCGCATCGCATCGTCATCAATGGCAAAGGCAACTTTGACGCGGAGCGCATGCGGCGCGATGTGCAGAAAATCGTCGAGACGGGCGGCGAGATGTTCGGCAATGAATTCCCGTACCGCGATTACACTTTTATTTTGAACCTGCGCGCGCCCGGCGGCGGAGGTCTTGAGCATACAAACTCGACCGCGCTTATCTGGCGGCCCTACGGCTTTCGACCCGAAGCAAGCTATATAGACTTTCTCTCGCTTGTCGCGCACGAACATTTTCATGTCTGGAATGTGAAGACGATTCGGCCCGACGTGCTTGGGCCATTCGATTACACGCAGGAGAACTACACGCGCCTGCTCTGGGTCGCGGAAGGCTTGACGGATTACTACGAAGACCTCATCCTGCGCCGCGCGGGTCTGACTTCCGACAGGCAATTTTTGACAGTCTTTGCAGCAGGCATACAGGATTTGCAGAATCGTCCCGGACGTTTTGAGACGAGCATCGAGGAAGCGAGCTTTGATGCGTGGATTAAGTACTATCGCCCGGACGAGAACGCCGTCAACAATCAAATCTCTTATTATGACAAGGGCGGCATCGTCGGCATGCTGCTCAATGTAGAGATTCGCAAGAGTTCAAACGGCGCGCGCAATCTTGACGATGTGATGCGTTCTCTTCATGCAGACTTTGCGAAGAAGGGACGAAACTTTACGCCGGAGGATTTTCAGCGCGCTGCGGAACGCGCGGCGGGCGCGAGCCTCGAAAGCTTTTTTGACAAATACGTGCGCGGGCGCGAAGAGCTTGATTACAATGGCATCCTCTCCGCGGTCGGCTTGCGGCTTGAGACAACCGGCGTGACAACTCCTTCTTCCGCGCCGCCAGCCGAGCGCGCATACTTCGGCGCGACCTTAGCGCAGGTGAGCGACCGCTTGATGGTCAGAAATGTTCGCGCCGGAACTCCTGCTTACGAGCAGGGCATCATGTTCGATGACCAGATAATCGCGCTCGATGGAATGCGCGTGACTTTGGAGACATGGGACGCGCGCCTCGCGGAGAAGCGGCCCGGAGACAAAATTACTGTCACGGTCTTTCGCCGCGATAATTTACTCCCGATTGAAATAACTTTGGGCGGGCGCGTCGTCGCGCCTTACATCATAGTTCCTGTGGCCCAACCAAACGCAGACCAGCAGCGTCTTTATCAACAATGGCTCGGCGCGCCGTTGGTCAGAAAAAGTTAAAAGGGTAGAATGCCAAAACTTTTTTGAGAGCAAGGGGTTTAGAAGAGATGGAATTTGAGGGCAAGGTTGCGCTGGTGACGGGCGCGGCATCTGGTATCGGTCGGGCCTGCGCGCTGGAACTGGCGCGGCAGGGCGCGTCCGTAGCTCTGATTGATGTGGCGAGCGAAGAAGTAATGATTCAGACCTCGCATCTTTTAAAAGAGACGGGCGCGCGGGTCGCGACTTTTAATGCGGACGTGACGGATCACGGCAAAGCTTCGCGCATTGTCTCTGAGGCGCGCGTGCGTCTTGGGCGCGTGGATATTTTGATTAACGCCGCAGGTGTTTACAGCGACGCTCCTATCTGGGAGATGCAGGAGTCGCAGTGGGATCGCGTGCTCAACGTCAATCTCAAAGGGACTTTTAATTACCTGCACGCGGTCGCGCCGCTCTTTCGCAAACAGCAGTCGGGCAAGGTCGTCAACATTACTTCGATACAGGCTTTGCGCGGGAGCTTTGGCATCAGCAACTATGCGGCATCGAAGGCGGGCGTGATTGGTTTGACGAAAGCGAGCGCGGCAGACCTCGGACGCTCAGGCGTCAACGTCAACGCCGTCGCGCCCGGCTTTATAGAGACGCCGATGATTGCGCGCCTGCCCATGAGCGTGCGCGAAGAAGCCATCCGCGAATCCGTCTTCGGCAGAGTCGGCGAAGCGCAGGACGTAGCAGACCTCGTAGCCTTTCTCTGCTCTGAACGTGCGCGCTATATCACAGGCGAAGTCATCAAAGTGGACGGCGGGCAGAGTCTTTAAGAGCAGTTTTCAGTTTTGAGTTTTCAGTTTTTAGTAAAAACAGTTTGCGTTTCTTCTGAAAACTGAAAACTCAAAACTAATCTTGTCGCTCATCACTTTTTTATGTATCAGAGTATCCATCTCAACATCGAAGATAGAGTCGCGCGCATCAGCTTTGCGCGCCCGCCTTTGAATATCTTCAACATCGCCATGATGGGCGAGATAAGTGAGGCGATTAACGAGTGCCTGACACATAGAGAAGTCGTGGCGATTGTCTTTGAAGCGACGCCGCAGGCGCGTGCCTTTAGCGCGGGCGTGGCCGTCGAAGAGCATGCGGCAGAGACCATCTACCAGATGCTCGAATCCTTTCACAACATCTTTCGACTTTTGGACCAGGCGGGCAAGCCTACGATTGCAGTTGTGGACGGCGCGGCTCTCGGCGGCGGGTGCGAGCTTGTAGCCGCGTGCGATATTGTGATTTCAAGCAAGCGTGCGCGTTACGGCCAGCCGGAGATTAAGCTCGGAGTCTTTCCGCCGGTCGCAGCAGTCCTTTTGCCGCGCGTGATTGGCGAAAAGCGTGCGCGCGAACTTGTCTTGACGGGCGAATTGATAGACGCCGAAGAAGCTTTTAAGCTTGGTCTCGTGAGCTACGTTGTGGAAAGCTCCGAGCTACAGGGAAAGACTGATGAAGTGCTTGCCAAACTTCGTGAGCTTTCCGCGCCCGCGCTCGAAGCCACGCGCCGCGCTCTTGATATGGCGCGCGGCCAGACCTTTGAAGAGGCATTGAAAAAGGTCGAAGACTTATACTTAAATGAGTTGATGAAAACCGAAGACGCGCAGGAAGGCGTCAGCGCGTTCATGGAAAAGCGCAAACCCGTCTGGCGAAATAAGTGAAGGATGTGTTGTTTAAAAAGATGAAGGCACAAAAAATTCTGCTTCAACTTCAAAACAAAAAGCCGGAAAATATCTCGCGGCCTTTCATCCTTCATCCTTCCGCCTTCATCCTTCTCAAAACAGCTTGTCTCTTAATTTTCATCATCGCGCTCTTTGCTCCGCTTGAGATGTTTTCTGCTTACGGGCAGAGAAGGAAGCAGAGCAGAACCAGAAAGCCGCCCGCAGCAGCGACGACGAAAGCAAAGCCGAAGCCGCCCGCGCAACCGAATGCGCTCGACAGGCAAAAGATAGAACAGGCGATGGGCATTATCTGCGCCGAGCGCGTGCGCGACCCACTGGGCAGCGTGCCGATTGACGAGATGCAGACGCGGCCTTCTCTCGAACTCAATCATCCAGAAGCTGTCATCGGAGCGCAGAGAGCCAAGCGACTTCTGCCCGTCGCCAAAGAATTAGTCGTGCAGGCACTGCGCCAACTCGCGGTCGAGCACAAGCTTCCTTTGTGGCGCGTGCGCGCGGCCTCGCGGCGTGTGCAGGCCGTGATAGACATTCTTCCAGACCCGGACTTGCGCGACAACGCCGCAGTCATGATGAGCGACCCGCACACGATTCGCTTCGGCACAATTTTTCTCGTCGGCTTGCAGTCCGATGAAGGAATGATTAGCGTGCTCTCGCACGAGCTCACGCATATCGCAGACGGAAGGCCAAATTCGTTACAACCTCTTTTCCAGCTTATCGGAAAGCGCGCGGCAACCTTGACGGGCTTGAAGATTAACGGGCAGAAGGCGGAAGAGTTGACCTGCGATCTGGTCGGGATGCGTGCCGCGCGCAGGCTGATTGCGCTCACGCCGACAACAGAGACCTTGCGGCAAAGGCTGGCGCGCACGCTTGAGCATAATTGCGTTGACGATGACGACACGGACGAAGAACATCTCTCGCCGCGCAGCACTATGCGCGCAGTCCTCGCGCTCGACCCCAATTTTGCGCGCGAGATTATCCAGCAGGAAGACAATCTTCTGGAGCAGTTGAAATTCGGACAACTCAACGGCGCGCAGCAGGGCGCGTTGACAATGTCTGTGATGCCTTCCTATCATCACCGGCTCAAATGAATCGCAAACTGTTTCCTCTTCTGTCGCTCATAACCTTGTGCGCGCTGCTGTTGACCGTAGTAGGCTGTCGCAATCGTGGCGGCCAGAAGCAGGGCGTGCGCCCGCGCACCCTGCGCGATGTCCCTGCACAGAGACTCGCATACAGCTTCACGCCTGACGCGGATGCACCGCCGCGCGCCGCAGAGAATAACGGCGAACTGCTGCCATCCATCCAGAACGATTTCACGACGAAGCGAACGGAAGATGCGCTCCTGCGCACTGCGCTGTCGCCTGACAGGCAACGTGCCTTAGCGATTTATGCGACGGGCGAAGACCAGCCAAACGAGTTTCGTATAGATTTATATGGAGCCGAAGGAAACTTTCTGCGACACATCACGCCCGCGGGTCTCGCAGTCGTCTTTGCTCCCGCCGTCTCTTGGTCGCCGGATGGAAATTACGTCGCCTTCATCGCTTACAAAAGCGAGTCGCCGCAGCCGACGCCGACGCCGCTCGAAGAATTGTTGCCGGAAGTTTTTCCGAGTCCGATAGCTTCGCCCTCAACGCCGCCGGGTGTGGGCCAGACGCTGCCGCTCTTTAGCACGGAACAGATTTACATCTGCAACCGCGACGGCTTTGATTTAAAACCTCTCACGACGCGCGAAGGGCTTATCTACTTTTATCTTTCATGGTCGCCGGACAGTCAACAGCTTGCCGCGCTTGCGTGCCGCGAGAGCGAATGGCGCGAGCGACCTCTGCTGCCAGCCGGACGCCCGCGCCTGATTGCACTTAATGGCAACGAGCGTCTGCTGGATGACGCGATGACGGATGTGCTGCCTGTGTGGTCGCCGGATGCTTCAAAGGTCGCGACAGCTTTTGAGACGAACGTGAGAATCTATGACGCGCTCGGTGAGACGCCGACGCAGGCCAGCATCAACCTGCGCGAGCCTTTACTCGCGGCCTCGCGCGTGTATGATGAGAAGGAAGCACAGAAGAGCAAGACTTCGAGCGAAGCGAAAGAGGCGGCGGCAGATAAGTTGCCAGTCTCATTCAACCCGATTGTCACGCTCGAATGGCCGCAACCCGAATCGCTCTTTGTGCAGACAGGCTTCGTGCGCAACTTTGAGAATGAGCAGATACGAAATTTCATGCGCTGGCACGCCTTGCGCCTGAGCGCGCAGGCAGCCCTGCTCAGTTGAAACCAGAAAACCAGCCACAGAAAGACCGAGACACGGAGCAGAACAAATAGAAATTTAAGATAGCTTTCTTTTCAAATCTCTCTGTGTCTCTGTGCCTCTGTGGCTAATCTTGACGCGGCTTCGCTTAACTTAATAAAGGAGATTCCCCTGATGGCTTATGAGAGCCTTTCGCAAATTTTCGATGAGATGGATGAGATACACGCGCGTTTCTATGAGCGCGTGGAGGCGTTCAGCGCGGAGGATTTAAGCGCGCGGCCCGATGCAGCGAGTTGGTCTGTCGGAGAAATCGTCGAGCATGTCAGCCTTGTTGAGAAGAGTATTCTGAAGCTCATCAATCTGTTGCTGGTGAAAGCAGAGGAGGCTGGAGTCGAGGCCGAGCCGGACGGCAGCATTGGGCCAATCTCTGTCGAGAAGATTGTCGAACGCAGCCAGCGCGAAAAATACAATGCTCCCGAAACCGCTCTGCCGAGCGGCAACCTGTCTGCCACAGATTCTTTGGCGCGTATGCGCGCGGTGCGCGCAACTCTCGAAGAATTGCGCCCGCGTCTGTTAAAGACGAACCTTTCAAATGTGAGCTATCCGCACCCGGCCTTTGGTCCAATGAATCTATACGAATGGCTCATCCTGCTGGGCATACACAAAGGGCGTCACCTGCGCCAGATAGAAGCGATAATTTCCGCGCCCGTCGGGCAATAAAAGATTTTTGAGCGAGAGGAAAAAGATGGCTCTCACATTGCGTCGGGTGACTGCCGCAGACGAACCATTTCTGTTTGAAGTTTATGCCGGGACACGCGCGGAAGAGTTGGCGGCGTGGGGCTGGGATGCGGCCCAGCAGGAGCCTTTTCTGCGTTTGCAGTTTATGGCCCAGAAAGGCACATACGGCGCGCAGTATCCGAATGCAGACCACGATATTATTATGCTCGATGATAAACCAGTCGGCAGGCTCTATGTCGCAAGGTCTGAGAAAGAGATTGTGCTGGCGGACATCGCGCTCTTACCGGAATATCGCGGGCGCGGAATCGGCGCGGAGCTCATCAATAGACTGCTTGACGAGGCGGCGCAAGGCGCAAAGCCCTGCCGTCTTCAAGTAGTCAAAACAAATCGCGCGGCGCGACTCTACGAGCGGCTCGGCTTTGTCAGGACAGGCGAGAGCGGCATGCACTTCGAGATGGAGTGGCGGCCACAGTAGTCTAAATTTAGAGCAGCAACTTGTGAAGGGAGATTGAGAGAGAAAGATGGACAGGAGAATAAAGAGAGAAGAGTTTGAAGAGGTTTTAAATACACAGTTTCGCATTCCCGTAGAAAATTCCGACCCGTTGAAGCTGGAACTGTTTGAGATTACGGAAGGTCTTTCCACTGACAGGCAGGAACAGTTCGCGCTGCACTTTCGCGGCCCGCTTGAAATGCCTTTTCCGCAGGCCATACGTCAGCTTGAGCATGACACGCTCGGAACACTCACACTTTTTCTGGTGCCTATCGGCAAAGACGAACAGAGCATGATTTACGAAGCGGCCTTCAACCGTTTCATCAAGCAGGACGAAGCATCATGACTGAAGACGGCGCAACCAACATTGGGCCAGTCACGCTCCGGCCTGTCGCGGCGGACGACGAGCCGTTTCTGCTCTCAGTCTATGCCACGACGCGCGCGGCTGAATTGGCCCACGTGCCATGGAGCGAGGAGCAGCGCGCAGCCTTTGTGCAGATGCAGTTTACGGCACAAAGGCAACACTACGAGAAGAACACGCCACAGGCCAAACACGATGTCATACTCTTCAATGGCATGCCTGTCGGGAGGATTTATGTGGATCGCCGCGAGAATGAGATTCACATTCTGGACATCACAGTGCTGCCAGAGCATCGCCATCAGGGCATCGGTCTTTCGCTCATCAAAGCTTTGATGGAAGAAGCAGCTTCCGCAGGCAAAGCCTTGACGATTCATGTCGAGACCTACAACCCTTCACGCCAAATCTTCGAGCGGCTGGGATTTCTTCCGCTCGAAGATGATGGCATGAATATCTTGTTCGAGTGGCGCGCCGAGAGATAACCTCAAGTTAAGACAAGCTATCGCCTGCGGCTTTGCCGCCCCTGCTGTGCGGAAAGTCTGAGGCTTTCCGCACAGCAAGCGGCAAAGCCGCATGATGCACTGCAAAAGAAAAGTTGACAGGGCTCAAGGCACACGAAGAGATAGCACACGTGAGAGCAAAAGTCTCAGAGCATTTCTGCCTTGCTTGAGACTCGTTCCAACCTGTCTGTTCTTATTCGTGTTGTGGTTTGCGCTGCCTTTTAGAAACTATTCACTAACGGCGCAGTGTGGCGATGCAGACTATAGACGGTTAATGATTGCCTCGAAGAATCGCTGGCCTTCACTGTCAGTCATAGGAACGACGAAAAGATCAAATGTTCCGAGCGCATCATGCCGCATGCGATAAGTGCCTTGCCTTGGCAAGTCCTCCTCAGGCGCTCTGAACGTCAGCGAAAAGCATTCTCTGCCGGGAAGGTTTTGCTTGAGTTCCAACTCCGAACGCAAATCCTTGACGGCAATCAACGTGATGGTGATTGGAAAAGTGTGTCCCGGGTCAAGAGTAAAAGTGGTGTTGACGTAGGGGGCAAAGGTTTCTCTGGTCATCCGAAAGAGCGGGGTTCGCTGTGCGAGTTGGGGGACGACGGGGTTCTGGTCCACGACCTGGGGCTTGCGTCGCTTCTGGCCCATTGCCACGTCAGCGAAACTCAGAGAGAGACCGGCTGCGAGAGCGAAAACACTCCCTGCCCTCAGAAACTCTCTACGTGATGTAGACATCGAATTTCTCCTTAAATTAAAGGTTGTATTTCTATGAGACTGGGAGGCGTCCTGGTTAAGTTACTGCGACAAAACTCTTCACGAGGTAGCTTCTGCCAAAGCTCTTCGCATCATACAACAAAATTTCCTCACGCGGCGGAAAACTTTTCTTGAATTGCTTGGGTCTTGCGAGTACAATCTCCGCGCCTCGTTCATGGGGAGCCAGCAAGACCTTTAATTCAGTGCGCTTTTCAGTGTCAGTTAATGTCGTTCCCTCGTAGAGCATTGGAAGGCGGAAACCATCTAAGTTTCACCAGCAGTACAACCGAGATTTGTGCCGGTCAAGGGGGACTCTTGATCCGATAGTCCATCTAACTTTTGACCGGCCTCCACCTGTAAGGAGAAAAAATGCCAACACCATTTTTGGGAGAAATCAAGATTATTTCCTGGAACTTCGCCCCGCAAGGATGGGCCTTCTGCAACGGTCAGTTCCTGCCCATCAATCAGAACCAAGCGCTCTTTTCCCTTCTCGGCACGACCTATGGCGGGAACGGTCAAACCACTTTTGCCCTCCCGGATTTGCGCGGGCGCGCCCCCCTGCACCGAGGCAATTCCAACACTCTCGGAACTAAAGGCGGCCAGGAGGCACACACCGTAACCATCAGCGAGATGCCGCAGCACTTACACTTCGGGCAGGCGACATCCGATGTCGGCTCGCTGCTCGTCCCCGGCGGCAACGTGCTCGCGCGCAGAGCTGCGGAAACCTACCGCGACCCGATTAACTTGGGCGCGATGCATCCGAGCACGGTTTCTAATGTTGGCGGCAGTCAGCCGCATAACAACATGCAGCCCTACATCGTCATGAACTACATCATCGCGCTGATCGGCGTCTTCCCATCACGCAACTAAGGAGGCTTTAGAATGTCTGATCCATTTATTGGTGAAATTAGAATGTTTGGCGCAAGCTTCGCTCCGGCGGGCTGGGCCATGTGCGACGGGCAGCTAATGCCTATCTCTGAAAACGATGCTTTGTTTGTGCTCATCGGAACGACTTACGGCGGAGACGGGCAAGAGACTTTCGGGCTGCCTGACTTGCAGGGACGCGTGCCGATTCACGCGGGACAGGGGCCGGGCCTCGGCCAGAATTACCAACTCGGAGAAAAGGCCGGCACAGAGAGTGTGACGCTGACCGTAAACCAAATACCGATTCACTCGCACCCGATGCTCGCCTCGTCATCGCAGGCCACCACCCCCAATCCGCAGAACAGCGTCGCCGCAGAGACGGTCACGGCTCTGACTTACATTGTGGAGAATGCTACTTCCGCGATGAATGGCAATGCCGTCACGCCGGTCGGCGGCAGCCAGCCGCACGAGAACATGATGCAGTATCTGGTCATCACTTTCATCATTTCGCTCTTTGGGGAATTCCCCCATCAATAGAGGAGATTATTATGTCATCACCTTTTGTTGCTGAGATTCGCATCTTCGCCGGAAACTTTGCCCCGACCGGCTGGGCCACCTGTGATGGTCAAATCCTGCCCATTAGCCAGAACACTGCGCTCTTCTCACTGCTCGGAACTTTCTACGGCGGCAACGGTCAAAGCACTTTCGCTTTGCCTAATTTACAAGACTCTGTTCCGCTTCATCAGGGTCAGGGTTCTGGACTGTCCGAACGCTTCCTCGGCGAGCAGGGCGGCACACCTTTCGTCACGTTGCTTGTCAGCGAGATGCCGTTTCACACGCATTCGATGATGGGTTCGATCTCGGACGGCGAGGACAGAGTGGCTGTCGGCGAAGCTTTTTCCAGAGCCTCCGGCGGAGCTTTGTACGGCCCGCCAAACAATATCGTCCAACTGGCCCCGCAGGCTTTGACTCCGGCTGGCGGAAGCTTGCCTCATAACAACATGCAGCCCTATCTGACCTTGACCTTTATCATTGCCATGCAGGGAGTCTTCCCGCCCAGAAGCTAAACCTCCATGCGCGGAAAGCCGTCTCTTGACGGACGGCTTTCCGCGCAAGTCCTCAACTCATCGGATGCCGATAACGGCAAAAATCGCCTGCCTCTCGCGTCTGCCGTCGCGGGCAGGCAAAACCCTGTTTTAATAAAAAACTTGTTGCTCTCTTCCGGTATGTGTTACTTTATTCGTCGCCTGAATGGGGCGCGGTCTGCTTACTTGCTCATCCCCCAGTCTTTGAAATGCCAGATGAGCCTGTAAAATTTAGCTTTTGGAATCATATTACAGAGAGATAATCATCTGCGCACCTCGTTTATAAATAACACCAGACATCTTCACTTGATGCAGATATTGTTTTTGGAATCATCATCAACCTATACCCTGCGCTAAAGAATTGCTGACATTGATTTCTACATCCTGGTCCAGACCCTAGCCAAGAAAGCCAGCCCTTCACCCGGGCAAGATGACTGCCTAAGGAGAATTATGAGACGCTTTACCCCTATGCTAACCCTACGCCATCTGACAACCCTAGCTATTTGTTTCATCACTTTCGCAGCTCTCTCAGGGCCTTTCGCTACCATGTGGGCCAGCTTCGGACAGACGCTAGACAATGGCCCAACGATTGCCGCGGCAGATGGACAGGCCGCTCCCAATGCTCAGCAGCCGAAGAGGGATTTGCTCGACAGGCTCATCTCGCCTGACACTGACAAGCCTGCGGATGCTTCCAAAAAGCCTGCGACGAATGACCAGACCATCTTGCAGTCGCAGATAGAGCAGAGCGCGAATCTGCTCGTCCCAAGCATCTCTGCGAACATGGTTGATTCGGTTAGCACAGACACAGACGGCGACGGGCGCGCAGACCCTGGCGAGACGTTGCAGTACACAGTCACGGTTAGCAACGGCGGCGCAGACCCTGCCACCGGAGTCAAATTCTCAGACACGCTCAGCACCAATCTCACGCTGGTTGCAGGCTCAATCAACTCTTCGCCCATAGCTTTTGATGACACGGGCTATTCCGCAACTGGCAACGTGCGTATCAGCATCAGCGCGGCCAGTGGCGTGCTCGTCAATGATATTGACCCTGATTCACAGAACAACGCTGGACTGACTGCGAGCGCAGGAGCAACGAGCGTTGCGGGCGGCAATGTTGTGATGGCCGCCGACGGCAGCTTCTCTTACAATCCGCCTGCCGGATTTACAGGCACAGATACTTTCACCTACACGGTGACGGACTCAAGCGGCGCAACTAACAACACCGGAACCGGAACCGTCAGTGTTCTGGTCTCGAATACCATCTGGTTTATCAACAACACTGCGGGCGCATGCTCGGCCAACTGCGACGGACGCTTGACCAATCCTTTCACCACGCTTGGCAACTTCAACACAACTGCTGCTGACGATCCGGGCGATGTGATTTTCCTCTATCAGGGAACAGGCAACTACGTTGGCCCAGTCGTGCTCCTGAACACGCAGAGACTCGTCGGACAGGGCGTGAGCTTATCGACGGCTCTGACCGCTTACGGCATTACGCTTGCGCCGAACAGCAATGCGCTGCCGGGCGCGGCCAGCAATCCGACGCTTGCCAATGCTGGAGGCAACGCTGTCACGATTGCCAACGACAATGACATACGCGGCTTGACCATCAACGCGGCCAACAACTTTGCCATCATAGGCTCAGGCGTGGGCGGCACTTCGACGAACGTGAGCAACGTCTCCATCGTCCCCAGCGCAACGGGCGGCGGCGTCAGCCTGACTAATCTGGCTGGCACTTTTAACATGAGCAACAGCTCGATTTCCGGCACAAGCTCCGGCACGTCTGTTGTCATTAGCGGCGGCAGCGGAGCCATGACTTTCGCCAACACGCCTATCGGCCAGACGGGCGGGCGTGCCATTGACATTCAGAACAGAACCGGCGGCACAATCGCCTTCAACGGCGGCTCGACCGTCAACGTGACGGGCGGAACGACAGATGCTGTTTCGCTGCGCAATAACACAGGCGGAGCTTCGACGGCCATCACCTTTGCGAATAATGTGACCCTCGCTGTCACAGGCTCTGCCGCAAAAGGTCTTGTGACAGATAACAGCACAGGCAACTTCGCTGTTAACATGACGGCTTCTGGAAACACACTGAGCGCAGGAACAGGCGCGGCAGCCGAGCTACAGGACATCATTGCCAACCTGACTTTCACCAACACCACTTCGACCAACAGCACGACGCAGGGCATTCTGGTTAACAACACGCAGGGCAGCATCAGCTTCGGAACCACAGCCGTCACAGGCTCGGACAGCACCGGAGTCCAGTTGAGTTCTAATTCCAGCACAATCACCTTCGGCGATTTGGACATCACGCCAGACGCAGGCGATCGTGGTTTTCATGCCACTTCGAATACAGGCGCGATTACCACTGCGAGCGGCGACATCACTGTCTCAAGCGCAGTCGGAGTCGAAATCGTCGGCACGAGTGCAGCCTCGCGCACGCCGCTTAACATACAGTTCACCAAAGTTGCTGCGGGCGGCGCGACCAACGGCATCCTGATTCAAAACACTTCCGCCTCCGGCTCGCCGGGCGGCTTCCGCGTCAAAGGCAACGGCGGCACTTGTACTGTTGCTACGCCGACATGCACGGGCGGCACTATCACTGCGACAAGCCACGGCATCCGTCTGGATGCTGCGGAGAACGTTGAACTGGTCAGGATGAGAGTCAGCAATCATGCAGACAACGGCATCTTCGGAACAGAAGTCAACGGCTTCATTCTCGACACTTCAATTCTTGAGAACAACGGAAACTCGGTTGACGAATGCGGTCTGAGATTCGCAGACTCTGTTCTCGCAGGCCCGCGCACGGGCTTGAGCGGAACGGGTCTGGCAGGCTCTTTCCCGACGAGGATTTCCAACTCTGTCGTGCGTCAATCGTCAGAGCATAACGTAGAGATTATCAACACAAGCGGCACGCTGACAGACCTCTTTGTTGATACCAGCACCTTTAGCGATACGAAGCTTCACGCAGCCAATCTCGGCGCGGACGGCTTCTTCATGGAAACGAGAAACACCGCCAACTCTACGATTCGCGTTCAGAATTGCACCTTCAACAATAACTTCACGCAAGGTTTTCAGGGCATGTCGAATGACACTTCGACCCTCAACGTCACTGTCAGGGGAACAGGCCCAGGGCTCAGCACCTTCAACAACAACAACGAAGGCATAGTCGTTTCGAATAATCAGGGTTCAGACGTTACTTTCGACATAGATACCAACACCATCACCAACACTCTGCCCTTGAATCAAGCCGGAGCGGCTATCGTAGTCACTAATGCTACGACCGTCACTTCCGCCGCGCAGTTGGTTGGCAAGATTAGAAACAACACCGTCAACGGCGTGCAGGACAACTTCGGCATCGGCGCGCTGCTCGCGGGCGACGCGCAGGACAACATTTCGATAACCAACAATACTCTGACCAATATCCATAACTTCAGAGGCATCCTTGTTCAGGCGGGCGAAACCGGCGGCGCAGATGATACCGTGAACGCCAATGTCACAGTGACGGGCAACAATGTGAACGTCGGGCCTAACGCCAGCATGGGCATTGAAATCATGTCGCGTTTCAGCGCGACGCTCTGCGCCAATATCAAAAACAACACGGCCAATAGCGGCACGGGCCTCTTCGGCATCCGCGTCCGTCAACGCGACAAGACGCGCTTCAATTTGCAGGATTACACAAACACGCCATTTAACTTTGCCGCCGTCATCACGCGCGTGGATACAGACAATCCCGGCGCGACCAATGTTGATGCGACCGTGAACGACGATCCGAGTGTGACGACAGATGGCTTCTTCAACGCCACCTGCTCAGTCCCGCCGCTCTTTGAAGGCTTGCCGCAGGAAGAAGTCGCACAGACTTCGGATAACAACGAAGCTGCCACAGCAGAGACTTCGACAACGGCCAGCACAGAGACAGCGGCAGTTGCACAGGAGACAAGCTCCGACAGCAACTCGCTCAAACTCTCCTTCTGGAAGTTCGCTGACCATCAGACAGCTTCCTCTTCAACGCAGAGAGAAGTTTCGCTCAATCACTCTGCCGGACAGGAAGAGCGTCGCAGAACGGCTGACGGCAACGCGCAGATTCACAGCGGGCAGGAAGGCAAGCCTGCACAGGAAGAGCGCAAGAGACCTGTCAGAGACGAGAAGCTCGAATACTACGCAGAATAGAGAAGAGACCACGAATAGCGGCGAGACCGTCAGCGTCGGCGGCGCAAACGGCTTCACGCTGCCCAACGGCAAGAGCTTTACAATCGTCTTCCGCGCGACCATCGGCAACCCGCAGCCATCCGTCGCGCAGATTTCCAATCAGGGAACGGTCTCAGGCACAAACTTCTCGAATGTCCTGACGAATGATCCTGACACCGGAGCCGCAAACGACCCGACGGTCACTAACATTGACCACACGACGGTCGCCGTCACCTCCAATGCCAACCCGTCCGTCTTCGGACAGAACGTGACCTTCACGGCCACTATGACGGGCGTGCCTTCGAGAGCCAGCGACCCGCCGGGAACCGTTCTGTTCAAGGATAACGGCACCGACATCGGAACGGCTGTTGCGGTTGTCGCTGGAACGGCTGGCGATAATGTCAGCACGGCACAGGTGAGCATCAGCTCGCTTTCGGTCGGCACGCATGTCATTACTGCTGAATACAGTGGCGGTGGCGCGGGAGCGACCAAGTACAACGCCAACATCGGCACGCTCTCTGGCGGGCAGGTAGTCGGCAAGGCGAACTCCACAACGGGCGTGACCTCTTCGCAGAACCCGTCAGTCTTCGGACAGACCGTGAGCTTTACAGCAACAGTCGGTGTGACCGCGCCGGGCGCAGGCACGCCGACAGGCACTGTCTCGTTCCTCGATGGCGGTAATCCTGTAACGGGCTGCACAAACCTTGCTCTAACGGGCGGTCAAGCCGTCTGTATGAGCAATGCTCTGGTCGTAGGCAATCACACCATCACTGCTGCATACAATGGTGATGGCAACTTCAATACGAGCAACGGCTCGCTCACGGGCAACCCGCAGGTAGTCAACAAGGCGGATACTTCCGTCGGCTTGACCTCCGCAACGAACCCGTCGGTCTTTGGTCAGTCAGTGAGCTTCACTGCGACCATAGGCGTGACGGCTCCGGGCGCAGGCTCACCGACAGGTAGTGTCAACTTCCTCGACGGCGGCAACCCGATTGCGACCTGTCAGAATGTTCCTGTCTCGGCAGGCATGGCTGGTTGCTCTGTCTCTAATCTGGCAGTCGGCAATCACACAATCACTGCTGCTTATAGTGGTGACAGCAACTTCAACACCTCGAACGGCAGCATGACAGGCAACCCGCAGGTTGTGAACAAAGCGGATGCTACAGTCGGCTTGACCTCTGCGACGAACCCGTCCGTGTTCGGTCAGTCAGTGACCTTCACTGCGACTGTCGCGGCGGCTCCGCCGGGAGCAGGCACGCCTGCTGGCTCGGTGAGCTTCCTTGATGGCGGCAATCCGATTACGGGCTGCACCAACGTGGCTATCTCTGGCGGGCAAGCGCAGTGTATGACCTCCGCGTTGGCGGTTGGCAACCACACCATCAGTTCTACATACAATGGTGATGGCAGCTTCAACACCTCGACAGGCAACCTGACGGGCAATCCGCAGGTGGTCAATAAAGCAGATACATCTGTTGGCTTGACCTCTTCGCAGAATCCCGCGCCTCTCGGCACGAACATTACCTTCACAGCTTCAATCGCTGTGACTGCGCCGGGAGCAGGCACGCCGACTGGAACTGTACAGTTCCTCGACGGCATGAACCCGATTGCAGGTTGTACTGCACAAACTGTGACAGCCGGACAGGCAACATGCCAGACCAATGCCTTGACGGTTGGCAACCACACCATCACTGCTGCATACAGCGGCGATGGCAGCTTCAATACGAGCAACGGCTCGTTGACAGGCAATCCGCAGGTCATCACAGGGCCACCGGCTCTGATTCCGTCAGTCGGTCTGACGAGAACGCAGGGCAGCCCTGCCAGCAACTCGCAGATTGCTACGGTCTCGGATGATGTCTCTATGCCGGGCAACATCACGGTCACGACTGTGACTGTCCCGACTGGCATCACTGTCAGTAACATCATCAACAACAACGGCACGATTACCGCCAACCTCGAAGCCGGATGTAACGCGGCGACGGGCGATAACACAATCGTGCTCAAGGCTACGGATGGCAAGGCTCTGGACATCAACGCCAATCTGGTGCTCAACGTCCAGAGCAACATCGCACCGACAGTTGGCAGCTATGCCAACTCGACCATCGTTTCGTCCTGCAAACTCGTTCTCGTTCCGACTGCCGCGCCTGCTGACAACGGCTCGGTGATGAACGTTACGGGCGCAGGCTCGATGGGCTTCACTGGCAACATCTCTGTGGATGCCGCGACAGGCGTTGTTACCATCACTGGCAACAATCCTGTAGGCACGCACACCATCACTATCACTGCGACAGACAACTGCGGCGCAACCGGCTCTTCGCAGTTCACGCTGCAAGTCGTCGCGCCGCCGACCGCTCCGACAGAGTATGACTTTGACGGAGACCGCAAGGCTGACGTGGCTGTCTATCGTCCGGGAGCGACGGTCAATGACTTTAGCTTCTGGTTCATACTCAAGAGCAGTGACAACACTGTGCAGAACATACAGTTCGGCCACGATTCTGACCTCATTGTGCCGGGCGATTACGATGGCGACGGAGACACGGAAGTCGCAGTCTTCCGTCCGTCCATCAATACATGGTTCACTTCGCTCGACCCGATGACCAACTACGGGGCTGTGCAGTGGGGCGTGGCTGGCGACATTCCAGTGCCGGGACGTTATGACAACGATGCCAAGACAGACATCGCAGTCTTCCGTCCGTCAGAAGGCAACTGGTACATCATCAAGTCAACCGGCGGCACGGAAGTACGCAGCTGGGGTATGAATGGCGACAAGCCTGTTCCGGCAGACTATGACGGCGACGGCTTTACGGATGTGGCCGTGTGGCGTCCGAGTGTCTCTCGCTGGTTCATACAGAAATCCGGCGGCGGCACAACGGTCGAGAACTGGGGCGTCGCAACGGACGTGCTGGTTCCTGCTGACTACGACGGCGATGGCAAAGATGACATGGCCGTCTTCAGACCCTCGACTGGCTTCTGGCACATCCTGCAAAGCAGCAACGGCGGCATGAGGTCGGAAGAGTGGGGCCTCAACGGCGACGTGCCTGTGGCAGCAGACTATGACAACGACGGCAAGGCAGACATGGCCGTCTATCGTCCGACAGAAGGAGCCTGGTATATCTTCTCAAGCTGCCCGTGCGTGTTGAAGAGCAGTTCCTTCGGCATCGCGACAGACAGGCCGATTCCATCCGCCTTCACCCCGCCCGCCGGGCCGTGATGAGCCGAGAGTAACTTGTCTGCTTAACCAAAAGGGACTGAGAATCGAAAGCCGATTCTCAGTCCCTTTAACTTTTCGCATCGCGGCACGCAAATTCCCGCACGCACAGTTGCCTCGCCACAGAGTTTTCACTAAACTCTCTTGAGCATTTCCGCAAACTTGCTATGGCCCTGTAGCTCAATGGTTAGAGCAGCGGACTCAGTTCTTTGAAAGGTCTAAGTGGAAAATTCTGATTTATGAATCTTTCCATAAGACCTCCAAATTTGGGTTGCAAGCGTATCACATTCAAATTCGATTTGTTTCAGGTGCGCTTGTAGAATCTGTCAAATTCGGGGAAGCCTAAAGTGCGAAAGCATCATGGTAATCCCGAGCCAAGCCCTGTGCTGTTTCAAGCGCAGGGAAGGTGTAGAGACTTAATGGCAGACGCGTAAAGCGAAGAGAAAGTCCAGACCACAAACTCTGATTGCTTCTTGAGAATCAGAGCGCGGCGAAAGCCGTAGCGGCAAGCATAATCCGTTGGTTCGGGGTTCAAATCCCTGCGGGGCCACCATTACCTTTCCTTCTTTTAATCACACGTTCAAGGAACACACTTTGGCTCACAAAGATTTCATCGGCATAGGCATCATCGGGACGGGCTTTGCACGCACGACGCAGCTTCCAGCGTTTCGCGCGTGCGAGGGCGCGCGCGTCGTCTCTCTGGCGAGCGCGCATCTGGAGAATGCAGAGCGCGTGGCGCGCGAGTTTGGCATAGAACATTTCACAGCCGACTGGCGCGAGACGGTCGCACGCGATGATGTTGATTTGATAAGCATCGTCACGCCGCCCGTCACGCACCTTGAGATGTCTCTGGCGGCGATGGATGCGGGCAAAGCTGTGCTCTGCGAAAAGCCTATGGCGATGAATGCGCGCGAGACTGACTTGATGCGCAAGCGCGCAAACGAGACAGGAGTACTCGCCCTGATTGACCACGAGCTAAGATTCCTGCCCGGCAGACAAAAGATGCGAGAGATGCTGTTGGGCGGCGAGATAGGAACTGTGCATCACGCCAGGCTGCTCTTTCGTTCGGACTCGCGGCTGGATGCCACGCGCGCATGGAACTGGTGGTCTGACAAAGATGCAGGCGGCGGCGCGCTCGGAGCCATCGGCTCTCATGCCGTTGACGGCTTCTGCTGGCTGCTCGGCACGCAGGTTGAAAAAGTCTGGGCCACACTTGCCACACGAATTGCAGAAAGACCTGACTCGCAAGATAAGAATTTGATGCGGCATGTGACAACGGATGATGAAGCGCAACTTGTCCTGCATATGTCAGACAGCGAGTTGACGCGCGAAGCAAACGCGACCGTCTCTATTTCAGTCGTAGAAGCCGGGCGCGCGGAACATCGCATGGAAGTCTTCGGTTCAAAGGGCGCGCTGATGCTCGCGGGCGATGAATTGTGGAGAGCGAACACAGGCGACGGCGAATGGCTGCCGGTCGAGGTCGAGAGCGCGCCGCTGGCAGAGGGCATGCGTGACAGCGAATGGTCGCGCGGCTTCACAATCTTCTCGCGCGGGATTGTCAGAGCCTTGCGCGATGGCCGCAAGGAAATTGCAGGGGCCGCGACTTTCACAGACGGACACAACACACAGCTTGTCCTTGATGCAGCGCATCGCTCACACGCAAGCGGCTGCCGGGAAACGGTGGAGAATTTTTGATTCGCGATTGACTGCTTGATAAATTTGAGATGTGAAATCTTATGTCCACGCAGTCAATCAAAAATCAAAAATCAAAAATCAAAAATTCACAACTCCGCGTCGGCGTGGACACGGGCGGCACGTTCACGGATTTTGTCTTTGAAGCATCGGACGGATTGCGCGTCTTCAAGCTCGCTTCGACTCCCGCAGACCCTTCGCTGGCAATCATCGAAGGTTTGCTGCGCGTAGCAGACGAGACGGGCGCAAAGCCTTCCGAGATAGAGGTCATACACGGCACGACTGTCGGCACAAACGCGCTGCTCGAACGACGCGGCGCGCGCACGGCTCTCGTCACGACAGCAGGCTTTGAAGACGTGCTGGCTATCGGGCGGCAGGCGCGGCCATCGCTTTATAATCTCAATGCCGAACGTCCTGCTCCGCTTGTTCCTTCAAGCCTGCGCTTTGGCGTGCGCGAAAGAGTCTCTGCCTTCGGAGAAATTTTAGAAGAGCTTGAAGAGCATGCTATCCGCACTCTGGTCCAGAAACTCAGAAAAGCGCGCGTCGAATCTATAGCTATCTGTCTGCTCTTCTCCTTCATCCACCCGGAACATGAAAAGCGTCTGGCAGAAGCTTTAAGCGCACTTGAAATTCCGCTTTCCATCTCGCATCAGATTCTTCCAGAGTACAGAGAGTTTGAGCGCACCTCTACGGTCACAATCAATGCTTACCTGCAACCTTTGATGGGTCGCTATCTCAAGCGTTTGCAGAAGCACGCTCCGCACTTGCGCGTGATGCAATCTTCGGGCGGCAGTATCTCTGCGTTGGTTGCAGGGGATGAACCTGTGCGGACGATTCTTTCAGGCCCTGCTGGTGGAGTTGTCGGCGCGCTCGGCGTGGCACGCGCGTGCGGAGTCAACAACACCATCACTTTCGACATGGGCGGCACTTCGACAGACGTGGCCCTCTGCGACCGGACAGGCATGCGTATGACGCGCGAAGCTTTGCTGGCAGGCATGCCCGTCGCCGTTTCGATGATGGACATACAGACGGTCGGCGCGGGCGGCGGCTCTATCGCGCGTGTGGACGAGGGCGGCTCTCTGCGCGTCGGGCCGGAATCTGCCGGTGCAGACCCTGGCCCAGCATGCTATGGAAAATCTCTGCTGCCGACTGTGACGGACGCGCATCTGGTCTTGGGCCACTTTGGCGGGGCCGGACTTTTAGGAGGAGAGTGGAAGCTTGATGAAGCGCGTGCGCGCAAGGCTCTGGGCCAACTGGCTAAAGAGTTGAGCGCAGCCGCGAGTCGTAAACTTAGCATGAGAGAAGCAGCGCAAGGTGTCCTCCGCGTCGTCAGCGTCAACATGGAGCGTGCGCTGCGCGCCATCTCCGTCGAGCGTGGTTATGACCCGCGCGACTTCACATTAGTTCCCTTCGGCGGCGCGGGCGGCCTGCATGCTGTGGAACTGGCGCGCGCTCTACGCATCCCGCGCGTCATCATGCCGACATACGCCGGAGCTCTCTCAGCACTCGGCGCGCGCTCTTCGGATGTCGTCAAGGATTGGAGCCGCACAGTCATGCTCGAAGCGACCGACAAAAACCTGCATCTCATACAGCATGCTTTTCATGAAATGGAACGCGAAGCACGCACGGCCCTCAAGCATGAAGGCTTTAGCCGCGAGCAACAGCAGCATGAGAGAATCCTCGCCGTGCGCTATCTGGGCCAATCTTTTGAGTTGGAAATCCCCTTCTCGCCTGAAAAGAGCGTGGCAGATGAATTTCATCTGGCCCACCACGCGCGCTATGGCTATGCGCAGCAGGCCAACACTGTCGAGATTGTCAGCGCGCGGCTTCGCTCCACCGGCTTAGTCAATCAATCGAAGATGAAAAAGCATCAGCATCAAACGCGCGCGGGCAAGCTCGTCAAAACGCATCGCCGCGCTACAGTCTATTTCGCGGACGGTAGAGCGCAAGCTGCCATCTATGCGCGTGATGAATTGGCTCCGGGCGCGCGCCTCGAAACGCCTTGCATCGTCACGGAATATTCCGCGACGACGCTGATTCCGCATGACGCGAAAGCTGTTATTGATAACGAGGGCCATCTGGTAATAGAGCTATGAAGCGAAAGCAAAGCGCACAGAAGCGCGGCTTCGATCCGACCACGCTGGAGATTTATCGCGCACTCTACACTTCTGTCGCAGAGGAGATGGGCATCGCGCTCAGGCGCACAGCCTTTTCTCCAAACATCAAAGAACGGCGCGATTATTCCTGCGCAGTCTTCGACAGCCAAGCCCGCGTCATCGCGCAAGGCGACCACATGCCAGTTCATCTAGGCTCAATGCCGATGGCTGTCGCCGCCGCGCTCGCCGAAGTCTCTCTTGCGCCCGGCGATGTCGTAGCTCTCAACGACCCATTCGCAGGCGGCACGCACCTGCCTGATGTCACGCTCGTGGCAGGAGTGTTTGAAAAAGTGGGCAGTGGGCAGTGGGCAGTGGGCAGTTGGAAAAAGAAAGCTGACTGCCAACTGCCCACTGCTAACTGCCCACTTTTTTATGTTGCCAATCGAGCGCATCATGCAGACATAGGCGGAGCGACGCCGGGTTCGATGGGCATGGCGACAGACATCTACGGCGAGGGTTTGCGTATTCCCCCTGTGCATCTTGTGCGCGGAGGCGCGCCGTGTGAAGAGATGTTGAAGTTGCTGCTGGCAAATGTCCGCGCAGCAGATGAGCGGCGCGCGGATTTTGAAGCGCAGGTCGGCTCTTTGCAAACAGGAATGGCACGCTTGCTCGAAATCGTCGAACGACGCGGAGCGCGTGAGGCAATCACATACGCCACACATTTAATAGAATATTCCGCGCGCATCATGCGGCGCACTATCGCTGCTATTCCTGATGGAAGTTATGAAGCTGTTGATGAGCTTGACGATGATGGTGTGTCTGATGAAGCAGTGCCTGTGCGCGTGATGATTACGATTAAGGGAGAGCATGCGCGTGTTGACTTTCAAGGCAGCGCGCCACAGGTCGCGGGTGCAATCAATGCTGTAGAAGCGATTACAGTTTCGGCTGTCGCATATGTCTTTCGTTGTCTGATTGAAACAGATGTGCCTGCCAGCGCGGGCTTGATGGAGCCGATAGAAGTTGTTGCGCCGCGAGGCACTATAGTCAATGCTGCTCATCCTGCTTCTGTGGCCGGCGGAAATGTAGAAACCTCGCAGCGCATCGTTGATGTTCTTTTTAAAGCATTGGCCCAGGCTCTGCCGTCTAAAATTCCTGCGGCGAGCCAGGGGACTATGAATAACCTGACCATCGGCGGCATCAATCCGCGCAAAGCTGAAGAGTTCGCTTACTATGAAACGGTCGCGGGCGGGATGGGAGCAAGACCGAAACTCGATGGAATGAGCGCAGTGCATACGCACATGACCAACAGCCTCAACACGCCTGCCGAAGCTCTCGAATATGCATATCCTTTGCGCGTACGCGCCTACAGCATCAGGGGCGAATCCGGCGGCAAGGGAAAACAAAAGGGCGGCGATGGCGTCATACGCGAAATAGAAACTCTTGTCTCTGCGCAGGTTTCTTTGCTGGCAGATAGAAGACAGGGCGCGCCCTATGGATTAAAAGATGGAGACGCCGGAGAGGTCGGAAGCGATTGGATTATACGGCAGGGACGCAGGCGCAAAATAACTTCTAAAGGAAGCTGGAAACTCTGCGCAGGAGACCGCATACGCATCGAAACTCCCGGCGGAGGTGGTCACGGAAAGCCATAATTTCGCGAAATTTTCCCCTTCTGAAAAATATTTATTCCCCACTAAATGCTTGAAATCACTGGCCTTTCCTTCCGCAGCCGCCTGTTCTGTCACAAATTTGTTGAGAATCGGTGATTTTTTCGCTTGACAATTCACAAAACTTCCGTATAATTTCACACATACTGAAGTTCGATGTTCCTGGGGAAAGGCTTCGGTAAGTTCATTCCGGTGATTGAAAATCTAAGGTTGGCGTAATTTTATTGAAGCCCAGTTAAATGGTGCGTGGGGTTTCATGGCAACTGCGCCCACAACCTAAACGGAATTATCTCGCCCGTACAAACGCACCCCCATTATTTAACGGGATCGAACATAAGCGACGATCTTCAGTTCATTGCACTAGCCACCCTGAATTTCCGACGCCTGCCCCAAAAGTTTTAAGCCCCGCTAATCTGAAAAGGTTAGCGGGGCTTCCTCCTTTTAAATCACTTTTTTAGAGGACTCAACTTTACATCGCTAAGCCGCCGTCTGCCTGTATCACCTGTCCTGTGATATAACGCGCGTCGTCCGAGAGCAGGAAGCATGCTATGCGCGCCACTTCGTCTGCTTCTGCGAAGCGGCCCAAAGGAATCTGCTCCATAATCTTGGCCTGATAACTTTCATCAAGAGTGCCAGCCATGTCCGTCGCCACCATGCCGAGCGCGAGTGCATTGACAGTCACCTTGCGGCTCGCAACCTCTTTGGCAAGAGCTTTGGTCAAACCTATCATCCCTGCCTTTGAGGCTGAATAGTTTGACTGCCCTGCCATCCCGACCACGCCGCTAATCGAAGTGATATTCAGAATCGAGCCGCCTTCTTCCTGCCGGAGCATGTGACGCAAAGCAGCTTTGGCGAAATTCCACGCGCCCTTCAAATTCGTATCAATGACAGCATCCCAATCATCTTCCTTCATACGCAAAATCAAAGTGTCGCGCACGATGCCCGCATTGTTGACCAGAAAATCCAGCCGCCCGAATGTATCTTTGACCTGCTTGACCATCTCTGCGGCAGCATTCGTCTGGGCCACATCGCACTGCATCGCCAGCGCGCTCACTCCCATCCCTTCCAGCTCGGCCTTCAAACTCTCTGCGGCCTCCGCGCTCTGTGCATAGTTAAAGGCGACATGCGCGCCGCGCCGCGCAAGTTCGAGCGCGATGGCGCGACCGATTCCGCGCGTCGCACCCGTGACGATAGCCGCACGACCTGCGAAAGCTTTATTTGTCTCACTCAAGATTTCTAGTCCTCCATTAACTTCTACAATTTTAATGAATTGAGATACTCCACAAACTCCGGCGCGAGGTCTGGGCGTTTCAAAGCAAACTCGACGGTGGCGATGAGAAAGCCGAGTTTGTCGCCAGCATCGTGTCGTCTGCCTTCGAGGCGCAGAGCATAGAAGGGACGCTTTTTGAGCAGAGCGCGCATCGCGTCTGTGATTTGAATCTCGCCGCCTGCGCCGGGCTGTGTGCGCTCGATTTCGTCAAAGATGTCTGGCGTCAGGATGTAGCGTCCGATGATTGCGAGGTCGGAAGGAGCTTCCGCAAAGGGCGGCTTCTCGACCATATCATTGATTTTAAAAACGCCTTCGCCGACTTCTTCCGCATCAATCACGCCAAAGCGCGAGATGGCTTCGCCTGCGACCTGCATCGTGCCGAGAACGGGCGCGTCATATTTCTCATACACTTCGAGCATCTGTTGGAGCGCGGGCTTTTCTGAATCCACTATGTCATCGCTGAGCATGACTGCGAACGGCTCGTCTGCGACAAAATCGCACGCCTGCAAGATTGCGTGGCCCAGGCCGAGGGCTTCTCGCTGTCGCACATAACAGATGCGTGCCATCTCAGAGATAGCGCGCAACTCTTTGCGCAATTCTTCTTTGCCGCGCTCGCGCAGGAGGTGTTCAAGCTCGAAAGAGATGTCGAAATGGTCTTCGATGGCGCTCTTGTCGCGGCCTGTGACGATGATGATTGACTCCATGCCGGAAGCGACTGCTTCTTCGACCACGTATTGAATCAATGGCTTATCAACGAGCGGGAGCATCTCTTTCGGAGAGGCTTTGGTCGCGGGCAAAAATCTTGTGCCTAAACCTGCTGCCGGGAAAACTGCTTTACGAACTTTTTTTGACATCACTCCAATAACCCTTTTGAACTTTTGAAAGAGAGAATTTCGCGCGTCGCGTGCAGAGCAAAGCATGCTTGCTTTCGTGTTGCTTGACAGGCACGCATAGCGCACGTTAGCTTGACGCTTTTCGTCTTTGTCTTGCTAAAAGGCGTAACTCATACCATAGATTGAAGGACTGCATCAAATGCTCGACCTCCACTTCGTTCGTGAAAATCTTGAACGCGTGCGTGCTGCGCTCGAAGCCAGACGTTTTCCGACAGATGCGCTCGACGACTTTGCGCGTGCAGACGCAGAGCGTCGGCGTGTGATTGCAGAGTCAGACCAGCTCAATGCCGAGCGCAATGCCGCGAGTCGCGAGATTGGCGCGCTGATGAAAGAGGGCCGGAAAGAAGAAGCGGAAGCGCGGCGCGGCGAAGTGGGCCAATTAAAAGAGCGCATCGCGGAGCTTGATAAAGAACGCGACGCCGCGGAAGCGCGCATACATGAAATCCTTTCGACGATTCCAAATGTGCAGCATAAAAGCGTGCCTGTCGGAGAAGAAGCTGACAATCGTGAAGAGCGGCGTTGGGGACAAGCCCCCGTTTTTGATTTCGAGCCGCAGGATCATGTTGATTTAGGAACATCGCTCGGCATCTTAGACCTTGAACGCGCGGCGAAGATTGCGAGCGCGCGCTTTGCAATCATGAACGGCGCGGGAGCGCGTTTGAGTCGCGCTCTCATCAACTTCATGCTCGATGTGCACACGCGCGAGCATGGCTACAAGGAGACGCTGCCGCCTTTTATCGTCAACGCGAATGCTCTCTTCGGCACAACGCAACTGCCGAAATTCGAGGACGACCTTTTCAAGTTAGAGGACGAGCGCAACCTGTATCTCATCCCGACTGCGGAAGTCCCCGTCACAAATTATCACCGCGAAGAAATTCTGGACCAAGCGCAACTGCCTATGCACATGGTTGCATACACGCCCTGTTTTCGTTCCGAAGCCGGAAGCTACGGGCGCGACACGCGCGGCGTGATTCGCCAGCATCAATTTGAAAAAGTTGAGCTGGTCAAGCTCGCGCTCCCGGAAAATTCTTACGAGGAATTGGAAGCATTGACGCGCAATGCAGAAGCGATTTTGCAAAAGCTTGGCTTGCATTATCGCGTCATGACGCTCTCGACCGGCGACATAGGATTCGGCGCGGCCAAGACTTACGACCTTGAAGTGTGGCTGCCATCGCAGAACAATTTTCGTGAAATCTCTTCGTGCTCGAACTATGAAGATTTTCAGGCGCGGCGCGCGCAGATACGCTTTCGTCGCGCGGGCGGTGGGAAGCCCGAATACGTGCACACGCTCAACGGCTCCGGCCTCGCCATCGGGCGAACATGGATTGCCGTGCTGGAAAATTATCAGCAGGCGGACGGCTCCGTTATTGTTCCTGAAGTCTTGCGGCCATACATGAACGGGCTGGAAAAGATTGTGGCCGAAGCGCAAAAGTAAGGAGTTTGATTCTTAACGTGAGCTCGACATAAGCATCAGTTGATGCAGCATGACAGCCCCGACAGTGGCGACATATATTAGCCCGCGACGTGAGTCGTGGGTTAAATGGCACGAGATAAATAACAAGCCCCGTAGGAGCGACACAATTTCTGTCGCCCCTACGGGGCTTGGTTTATGTATGGCACGCATGTCCCCGCGCTGGCGCGCGGGGCTAATATATGTCGCCCCTCACGGGGCTGAGAAAACTCTTTCTATGTCGAACTCACATTATTAGTGTATGGCGCGAGGCGTCGCTTGAGTTCTTCCGGCAGCGAGACTGTCTCGAAGGTATCTCTGCGCACGGCGACGAGAATGAAGTGAGCTTCTGCGACGAGCGCGTCTTCGCCTTTGCGCCTGACTTCAAAATTGAGCCGCAGTGATTTTGTGCCGATGTGACCGACGAAGGCGCAGACTTCCAGCATGTCATCCAACTTCGCCGCGCGGCGGAAATCGCATTCGAGATGCGCGCGCGGCAGCCACACGTCTAACTCTTCAAACATCACGCTGTAAGGCAAGCCAACGGAGCGGAATAGCTCTGTCTCCGCAAACTCGAAAAAGCGTATGTAAGCTCCGTAGAAAATGATGCGCGCGGCATCAACATCGCCCCAACGCACGCGCTCTTCGATGCAATATTTTTTGAATTGACTCATTGATTAATTTTGCAGGCCATCTAAAAACTCTTGCAGCGCGCGGTTAAATTCGGCTGGACGTTCAAGGTTCGAGACATGGCCCGCGCCTTCCATAATTTCCAGACGCGAGCCGTGTATCTCGCTCTGCATCTCGTGTGAGACTTCCGGCGGCGTGATGGCATCGCGGCTGCCGACGATAACGAGCGTAGGCACATCAATTTTTCGGAGCCGCGCGCTCTGGTCTTTGCGCGCGGCCATTCCGCGCAGGGCCGCGGCAGTCCCGCGCGCATCCATGCCGAGCATCATCTCGCGCAGGCGCGCGACCACTTCCGGTAGCTCTTCAAATGTCTCCTCCGCGAGAAGCTTCGGCGCCAATCCATCCGCAATCGGAGCCATGCCTTCCTGCAAAGCTTTCAAAGCCTGCTGCTCGCGCGTCGCTTTTGCTTCATCCGTATCACTCTGCGGGCGCGTGTCTGCCAGGATGAGTGCGCGCACGCGCTCAGGAAATTTTTGGTAGAAAGCAAGCGTCACATAGCCGCCCATCGAAAGCCCGCAGACCACTGCGCTCTCAATTTTTAATTCATCCAACAGAGCCGCTACGTCTTCAGCCATCTCATCCATCGTCGCAGTTTCTGTTACTTCCGTCTCGCCGTGACCGCGCAAGTCCGGCGTGATGAAGCGATAAGAGCCGTGCAAGGCTTCGACCTGCCCGCGCCACATCGTGCGGTTAAAAGGGAAGCCATGCAACAAGAGGACTGGCTGGCCTTTGCCGACATCATCGTATGCCATCTCGATTCCGTTGATACGCGCGCGAGTCATGTTGTTTCCTTTTTTAAATAATCCAGGTTGCCAGTCATCACAGCCACGGCAGCTCTGCGCTTGCTGTTAGCGGCTTCTGCCGCCTGCTGTGCGGTGAGTCTCTGACTTTCCGACTCCTGCCATCACAACTCCACGCGAGGCTGAGCCTCACACAGGGTTAAGGCAAAGCTGCCGGAACAGTCAGGCTGTTCCGCACAGCAGGCGGCAGAGCCACTTATCTCTCAACAACGTGTGTAAATCTTATTCTCTCAACTAGAAATCCGAAGAGCAAGGATGAAGGGCATGCCTTTTAATAAACTTCGACCGTTCCATACTTCGCCAGCGTCTCGCGTATCTTTGCTGCGTCTCCGACGGCGACGATTTGCAGGTGTGACAAATCAAGATACTTCTGCGCGGCGCGTTGCACATCATCTGCTGTGACGGCGGAAACTTTCTGCGGATACGTGTCCCAGTAATCCGCCGGGAGATTAAAGATTTTCTGCATGACGATATTTTCCAAAAGGTCTGTCGGACGTTCGAGGTCGAGCGCGAATCTGCCGATGATGGCGCGGCGCGCGTCCTCCATCTCTTTCGCAGTGACTTTCTCCTCACGTATGCGTTTCAGTTCATACATAAACTCTTGCATCGCGCCGTCTGTGACTTCTGTTCTGACGGCTGCGCTGGCAAACCAGTAGCCGCGATATTTCGGGAGATTGAAGAAGCTGGAAACAGAATAAGTGTAGCCCTTCTCTTCGCGCAGGTTGAGGTAGAGACGCGGCGCGCCCGGCCCGCCCAAGATGTGATTCATTAAGAGCAACGAAAAATAGTCTTCATCGCCAAACTGTATGCCGAGTGTGCCGAAGCCGAGCATGGTTTGCGTCGCGCCGGGACGATTGACCAGATGTATGCGCGTCGCGGAAGGAGCGGGAGCGGCGGGGATTTCTACCGTCGGCACATCGCCGCGCGGCCAGTCGCCAAAGACGCGCGCGATTTTGGCTTTGACTTCATTCAAGGCCACGTCGCCCATGACGAGCAGGACGGAGTTGTTGGGCTTGTAGTGCTGCGCGTGAAATAGCTTGAGGTCTGCGCTGTTTAGTTGCGAGATAGTTTCTACGGGCGCGGCGAAGAAGCCGCCCGGATGGTTGCCGTAGAGTGCGCGCAAGCCTCTCTCAATTCCGAGGATTTGCGGATTTGATTGCTGAGCTTTGAGAGACGCGATGGTGCGCGTCTTGAATCTTTCGACTTCGTCCTGAGGGAATTTCGGATGGCGTATGAGGTCTGCGAAAACATCCAGCGTCTGGTCCAAGTTTTCGACTAGCCCTGAGGCAGCGATACTGCTCCATGTGGTTTGCAGGTTTGCATCCGCGTTGAGGGTCGCGCCGAGCGTTTCCAGTTGCTCAGAAATTTCTTTACTCGCGCGTCTCTCCGTGCCTTCGCGCAGGAGCGAGGCTGTCATCTGCGAGAGGCCGCGTTTGTCGGGCGAATCGGAAAGCCCGCCGCCCGTTAGAATAACCATGCGCGCTGTGAAGGTCGGAAGCTCGTGGCGTTCGAGCAGGATAACGCGCAGGCCGTTGGGCAAGGTGAACTCCTGACCGCGCGGCAGCTTGACGCGCAAGGCCTCTTTGCTTACAGGCGCGCGGCCCAAGAGGACTGCGCCGACTGATGGTTTGTCGGAAGATTTAGTTTGCGAGTTTGGCGCGGTCTGGGCCGTGACGAGAGTTGATGAAAGGAATGCTATCAGAAGTAAGTGCGCGCTGACCCACGTCAATCGTCTCGCTTGATGTAATACGAGGGTGCAAAAGTAAAAGAGGGTGAACTGTCCACGAAGGCACACGAAACAAAACGAACAATCCAGATGTTTCGTGTCTTTTCGTGTTTCGTCTGCTTCCTCTTTTTTGATTGCCACTTGATATAAATTGTGTCGTCTCATCTTGCTGCCTCCTGCTTTGCCGCAGCGTCTTGCTTCGGCATCGTGAGCACGATTGTGCGGTTGGTTTGTCTCAAGTACTTTGCGGCGACGCGCTGCACGTCTTCGACGGTGACGGCCTCTATGCCTTCGAGCCGTTTGTTGATGAGGTGCGGATCGCGAAAGAGCGTCGCATAGTTGCCGAGCAAAGTTGCACGCGAGACTGAATCGCGCATGCCGTTGATGTAAGCGCGCCGCGCCAAACCTTTAGCCTTCTGTAACTCCCAATCCGCGACGGGCTCTTGTTTCAATCTCTCAAGCTCTTCAAAGATGACAGCTTCGATGGCTTCAACTTTTTGCTCCGGCCTGTAGACGACGCCGATGAGGAGCATGCCCGGCCCGCGCGCTTCGGAGACTTCGCCGCCGATGTCCTGTATCAACTCTTTTTCTCTGACGAGCTTTTGATAGAGCCGCGAGCTCTGGCCCGTTTGCAGGATGATGGAAAGAATTGCGAGCGGATAAAAGTCTTGATGATTGCCAGGCACGACTTTGTATGCGAGGTCGAGTCTGGGCAAGCGAGCCGCAGCATCTTCGATGGTCGCGCGTCTTTCCGCGCGTTGTTCGGGCTCTGTGATGTCAACGTGCGGAGGACTCGCGCGTCGTGGAATGTTCTCGAAATATTTTTTGATTTTGCCCAGGACTTCATCCGTGCGGAAATCTCCGACGAGAGTTAAGACAGCGTTGTTGGGCGTGTAGTAGGAGTTGAAAAAATCTTTTAGCTTTTCAACAGTCGTCGCATTGAGATCTTCCATCGTGCCGAAGCCCAAGTGTTTGTAAGCATAGCTGTCATACAAATTCTCAAAGACGGCTTCGATACTGCGGCGATAGGGACGTGTGAGTTGCAGGCGTCGCTCTTCCTTGACGACTTCGAGTTGGTTGGCGAGATTCTCTGCGGTCAGGTTGAGGCTGCGCATCCGGTCTGCTTCGAGAAAGAGAATCATGTCGAGTTGGTTGGCGGGCAGAGTGTTGTAGTACCACGTGCGGTCTCTGCCGGTCGAGCCGACCGGAAAGCCGCCGTAGCTGGAAACCATCACGGTATGCTCGCGCCGCCCGACATTTTCGGAGCCCTCGAACATCATGTGCTCGAAGAGATGCGCGAGGCCCGTGCGTCCCGCGCGGTCGTCGCGTGAGCCGACATCGTAAGTCACGACAACAGAGACGACGGGCGCGCTTCTGTCTTCAACAGTGATGACGCGCAATCCGTTCCTGAGAGTCGTCTCTTTGAAATCAACACGCACGCGCCGCTTCTGGCCCAGGACAGACACGCACGGCAACATCAACAGACAGCAGAGAAGAGACGTGAAAAATCTTTTCGCTTGATTCATTTTGGTTTTAAAAACCTCCTGTGCGGAATCTATATCAGGCAAGACTTGGCCCTGCCCGCCGCGCGTCGCGTGCGCGGATGGTGTTTAATTTCTACTGTGGCAGAAAGGAAAAGCTTCTGCTTTTACAGTAGCTTTCTATTCATTTCGAGGTAGCGTTTTTCCAGTTTGCGGAAATCCTGCCAGCGCGGGTCGTCCTTGATTTCGATGACGACTTCGCGCGCTTCGCCGTTGCGCAGGACGAGCAGCTTGAGCGTGTCGCCGCGCTTTTTCTGAAAAAGTATCTGGTCCAGAGTCTTCGGGCCATCGAGCGATTGGCCGTCAATGCCGACAATGAGGTCTGAGACTTTCGCGCCGGAGAGCGCGGCGGGCATGCCTTCCAAGACATTCGTGACGAGCAAAGCCTGTTGAGGCTTGAGATTCAGTTGCGCGGCGAGAGCATTGCCGATGCCGTCCGTCGTCATGCCCAGACGCCCGCGCGCTGTGAAGGGGTCGAGCGCGTTGCTGTAAATCAGGCTGCCGTTCGGCAGGATGCCGACAACGAAAAGCGTCTCGCCGTTCGCAGAGAGGACGCGCACAATCCCGCCTTCGCGCACTAAGCGATTCGACGGCACAGCCTGACCATCAATCATCGCGTCCAGCACGCCTTTGCGACTGCGCAGGAAAAGCTCGCCGTGTGAATTGAGCAGGAGCAGCTTGGGCTCAGAGCCGATGCTGATTTGATAAGACTGCTGAGTCACATCACTTGTCGCGGGAAGGTTTGAGCTAGAGCTATTTGAAGAGGATGCTGTCGCGGATGTGTCTGCCGCGCGCGTCTGCGCAGACCAGACGCCGTTGGCATGATTGATTGCATAGATGACATCAAAAGCTTCTCGATTCCTGATAACGCGCAGTCTCAACCTGTCACTCGCAGCGTCGGGACTTCTCTTGTAGATTGTGGGCCACATCTCGCCTTCGCCAGTGAGAGCTTTGCCGTCAACGTGCGTGATGACATCGAATTTTCTGAGTCCGTTCGGCACAGTCAAAACGCCTTCGCTCACTTCCGTCACAAGCTCTGCCGCGCCGGGGCGTAGGCCGAGTTGCGCGGCCAGCGCGCCGTCAACAGAATCCGTCTTGACGCCGAATTTGACGGCGGGCGCAACCGTTCGCATGCGCATGCCTTCCGCAGTCGGCTTGACCAGATAAGCTTCGGGCGAGTCGAGCATAAAGGTGAACTCGCCGTTGAAAGAGAGATTGTCAAAGCCAGTGTTCGGCTCGTCCGGCATGAGGCTTAATGTCCAGATAATTTTGTCGCTCTGGTCAACGATGTGCACCTCGTCGCCTTCCTGCACAATCTGCCCTTGCGTTGGCACAGCTTTGCCGTTGACTTTGACCGTATTGTCGTCTGGGATTTCGACCACGCGCCCGTCGTGTTTGAAGTTGAGCTTTCCGTCTCCCTCAATTTTGATGACACGGTCTTTGGAAAATTCCAGGACGTGGCCGCCTTCTTTGACGACGAGCCATGCAGCGCGTTTAAGACGCTCCGGCACAGCAGCCAGAGCAGCTTCGGAAATCTCTCTGTCTCTGGAACTCGCGGCCAACTCGCGCAACAGTTGACGCGCCGCCGAATCATTACTGCGGCCCAGCCAGTAGATAGCCTTCTTGCGCAAACGCTTGTCCTTCTCGCCGCGCGCAATCTCCATCAGGCGCGCTACAGCGGCCTGTCCGCCGTTCATTCCAAGCAGAGTGAGCGCGGCCTCTTTCAAACGCATGCTCGATGGCGAGCCCTGCATGAGCGTCTCGTCCACGAGCGCGAGCGCGCGATTAAGGTCTGTCTTAAAAAGGCTCTGCATGGCAGCAATCTGGACTTCATCATTCGGCTTTACCTCGCGCCTCACAATCCTTGTCACGACCTCTTTTTCGCCAAGCCGCGAAGCAATCTCAAGGCGCATGGCCGTCGCATCGTTAATCCAATTTGAGTTTGGAAATTCATCAAACAATCTGAGGAGAGCTTTTTTCGCTTCCTCGAATTTGCCCTGTTCGCGCAGAGAAAAGGCTAGCCAGTAGAGCGCGGCGTCCGCCGGGTCGCCCTTGGGATAGAGCTCGATGGCTTTGTTGAATTTCACAGCCGCGCTGGCCCACTGCTCATCCGCCACAAGCTTTCTTCCTTCGCGAAAATATTCCATCGCGGCATGTATCTGGGCCAGCCGCGCCAATCCCTCTTTGTCCTGCACGCCTTCAACCCGCACGACATTGAGAGGCATGATGAAGAGCAAGCTAAAGAATATGAGAGGCAAGCTAAGAAAGCTTTGTTTGCGTGCGCGCAATGAATTAATAAGTTTGGATAGCATGGCTTTTATCCTCATCTGAAAAAAACTTTAGAAAGATGCCGTCGCAGCTTCCGCCGCATAGACCTGTAGCTCCGCGACAATCTCTCTTTTTCGCATACGCTCTTTAATCTGTCGCACATCTTCCGCGACAGGCTTGTCGCTCAGGTTGGCGATGTCCAAGAGGAAAGGCTCAAGACTGCTGAGCACTCCTTTGACCGCAAGATTCTGGCGCGTCTCAGCCTCGCGACGGTAGAGCATGTTGTCTGCAAGGAGCGAACGCGAAAGCTCTTTCTCAAAACTGATGTCAATGGTCGAGCCGTTCCGCGCCACCTCGGTGTTTCTGAAAGAGCGCAGCAGCAGTTGCGCTTTCTTCAAGTGGCGCGCGGTCTCTGCATCAAGCACCGGATAAGAGTCGAGTTGCAATTCGATTGCTGACAGATTTTCAAGTTCCGGTTGAAGAGCTTCGACACGTTGCCGCTCATTCGGGCGCGCATGCTTTTGCGGAATGGTCTGCCGCTTGAAAGCTTGATAAGCACGCTGCTCATCATTCTTCTTTTCAGGCGATGGCGGAGCTTTGTCTGGCCCAGTCTTTTCTTCCGGCTTCTGCTCCGAAGGTCTGTCTTTCTCAACCAGCACAGGTTGAGACGGAGCGCGACGGAGGCTGAGCCAGAGCACGCCCGCCAGAATCATCAGCACAACCGTCGCAGCAATCGCCAGCAGGCGCGGATTAAGATAAGTGCGCGTCGTGCGCGTCGCGGAGTGCAGTTGATGTACAGTCGCGAGTGGTTGCGGCTCGTGCCGTATGTTGTTCATGACTCGCGCGGCGAAATCCGCTGGCGGCTCTTTGCGGCGCAGGGTTTGTTTCAAATCATCTTCGAGGCGATTCATATGCAAACTTCTCCAATCGTGCGTGTCAGCTTCCCGCGCAGGATGGCGAGCGAACGTTTGAGGTGACTCTTGACTGTGTTGACAGGCATCTCAAGTATCTCCGCAATCTCCGTCGGCTCAAGCTCTTCCTGATAACGCAGGATGACAATCAGGCGCGGCTTTTCTGGCAAGGCCGCGATGTAATTTTCAAGCCGACCTGCCAGCGCAGGGTCAAACTCCGGCGCGGGCGGCGCAATCACTTCGGGCGCATCTTCAAGGCTCAGCTCTGTGTGCTTGCGCGTGTGGCGCGCGTAATCAATGCAGCGATTCGTCGTCACGCGGCGCAGCCAGAAGCGCAGGTGCTCGTCCGATTTCATGTCCGAGAGATGACGATAGAGTTGCAGGAAAACTTCCTGCGCCAGTTCTTCCGCCTGCGCCGCATCGCGCAGGAAGTGGCAAGCCATGCTATAGACCATCGCCTGATGCTCGCGCACGATTGTCGCGAAGGCTGCGTGGTCATTGGCGGCTGCTCTGGCTAAGGTCTCGGACACTCTTGGCTTCCGTCCATTTCGGTGATGGTCGAGTGCTGCTACTATTTAAATACGCGGTTGAGGATTGAGAGAGTGCAAAAATATTTTGCGAGAAGTTAAATCAAGACACAAGCGAGTTCAATGATAATTAATCCAGGTTGTGAGTGAGGAACGGCTTCAGCCGCCTTGCTGTGCGGAAAAGCTTTGCTTTTCCGGCAACTGTGGCCCACTCCTTCAGCGAGGCTGAGCCTCGCTGAAGATACTATAAAGCAGGCAACGGAAAGTCAGAGACTTTCCGCACAGCAAGGCGGCAAGCCGCCTCCGCAACTAAGATTCAATTATTAGTGTTGCAAGTTTAAGAAAGATGGGTATGATGGAGTTCCAATCAAACCCCTATCAAACCCGTAGCTTTACCTGAACCGGCTCTCCCAAAGGCAGTTGAGAGAGACCAGAAAGGAAGAAGCAAGATGAACTCCACTGCCCGCATTAAGCTTCTGGCGCTGCTCGTTTTTGTGTGCGCGCTTGCGAGCCTGCTGCTCGTCGGGCCGCGCGCCGGCGCGCAAAGACCAAAGGACAAAGAACAATCTTCCTTCATGCCTGTTATTGAGGAGCCTTTTGAAGTTGTCATGGCGCGCGACAAGGCTGCAAAGGCGCGTGTCATGGCTGCTGCAAGGAAGATTCTCGAAGAGCGTTATAACCTTGCGCGTCGTGTGGACCAGAACGTCAAGATGACGCGCGGCAAGCCGATTCCGGTCGGCCCGACAGCCAAACTTCAAAGGGGAGTCACCTGGGAACAACTCGGTCGCATGTCGCCAGACGAGATACGCGAGAAAGATTTGTTTCCTTACTTACCGCTTCCGCATGTCAACCATCCTGTCGGCGGGATGATCTTTCCGCAAGTCCATGTCAAAGCGCAGCCGCGCCTTGAACGCTTCGATATGGACTTTGATATTCCAGACCATTTCCTGCCGGAATTTCCGCCAGCGATTTTTCTGACAACGCGCTCAGACCTCGGCGATGTGTCAAAAGGCCAACTCGTGACCATCAATAATTTTTACGAGTTGTTCAACGGCATTCTCAATCCAAAACAGCTAGACGGATTGCGACTGCTGGTGACGCAGTTTCCGCAACAGCAGTTCAACGCCACCGCAGACCGCAAGACCGAAAGGGCGGATGGCATGGAGGGCGTGACCTGTTTTGATTGTCATGTCAACGGCCACACGCTCGGCGCGGCGCATCTGGTTGGAGACATACGCCCGCAGGAAAATCGCAGGCGCATCGAGACGCCTTCGCTGCGCGGCGTCAACATACAAAGACTCTTCGGCTCGCAGCGCGCACTCAAGACGGTCGAAGATTTCACGGAGTTTGAACAACGCGCGGCCTACTTTGACGGCGACCCTGTGATAGCGGCCAAGAAGGGCTTGAACATTTTGGATCGCGGTCATCAGGTGCACAACATGTCAGAGTTTCAGGAGCTTCTTGATTTTCCACCCGCGCCAAAGCTGAACGTCTTCGGGCGTCTGGACAGGAAGAAAGCGACCGAGGCGGAAGTGCGCGGCGAAGAGCTTTTCTTCGGCAAGGCCAACTGTGCAGCGTGTCACACGCCGCCATTTTACACGGACAACACGATGCACGATTTGATGGTCGAACGCTTCTTCAAACCGCGCATGGAAGGCGGCATGATGATTACCAAGCAAGGGCTAATCAAGACCTTCCCCTTGCGCGGTATCAAGGAGTCGCCGCCTTACCTGCATGACGGAAGGCTGTTGACGCTGGAAGACACTGTGGAGTTTTTCAACCTCGTGCTTGAGCTTGACCTGACGGCGCAGGAGAAAAACGATTTGGTGGCTTTCATGCGTGTTCTCTGAAAAGCGACTGCAAGACGAAGTTTCCCGCAAAGGCGCAAAGAAAGCTCGCAAAGAGTTGAAGCATTATTTATCTTGAAAGCTTTCTTCGCGTCTTTCCTTTGCGCCTTTGCGCCTTTGCGGGAAATTTTCTTTTAAGTCTGATTTAAGATTTCTCAGGCCCGCCGTTTGTTTTACCATTAGCGACATCTGAAATGACGCTGATGAGTTCTGCGGGCTCGACGGGTTTAGTGAGAAATGCCTGATAGCCTTGCGCGAGCGAATACTGTCTGTCTTCGTCTCTGGCGTAAGCCGTGAGCGCGATGGCTGGCAGGCGCACTGCGCCGCGCACGCTTTCCATCTGCCGCACATTTCGTATCAAATCATAACCATCCTCTTCCGGCATTCCTATGTCTGAGATAAGCACATCCGGCCTCTCTCTTTCGATGGCCTGCAAAGCTTCGCGCGCAGAGGCAGAGGTAGAAACTTCAGCCGCGCTTCGCTCAAGCATAATCTTGAGCATCTCGCGCGCGTCCTCTTCATCATCCACTACCAGAATATGCAGACCTTTAAGCGGCTCCATCCTTTTCTCTCTAACGACACTCGCGCCGCCGGGCTCTTTATCAATCAGCGTGCGCGTCGCTGTGAGCGGGAGCGTGAGGATGAAAGTCGCGCCGCGTCCTTCGCCTTCGCTTTCGGCGCGCACAGTTCCGCCGTGCAGTTCTACGAGATGGCGCACAATCGAGAGGCCCAATCCGAGGCCGCCGTATCTTCTGGTCGTAGAGCTATCAGCCTGACGAAAGCGGTCAAAGACGTAGGGCAAAAATTCTTTGTTGATGCCAAGCCCCGTGTCCGAGACTTTGATTTCGACATGCGAGCCATCGTCCTTCATCTCAATCCTGACGAGGCCGCCGCGCGGCGTGAACTTGACCGCGTTTGAGAAGAGATTCCACAAGACCTGCTGCAAGCGATTGGCATCGCCCGAAACAAGATGCGGCCCGCCTTCCAGTTGTCGCTCGATGCGTATCTCTTTGGCTTCCGCCGCAGGATGCACGGCATTGATGGCCGTCTCAATCACATAAGTCAAATCAACAGGCTGCACGTCCATCACCAGCTTGCCTGTGATGATGCGCGAGACATTGAGGATGTCATCAACAATCTGCGCTTGCAGGCGCGCATTGCGCTCGATGGTGTCAACGGCGCGCCGCCGCGTCGTCTCATCCAAATCATTCGCGCGCAGCATGTGAGTCCAGCCGAGCATGGATGTCAGAGGCGTGCGCAATTCGTGCGAGACCGTGGCGAGAAATTCATCCTTCATACGGCTCGCATCTTCTGCCGCCGCACGCGCGCGGCTCTCGCGCTCAAAGAGCCTCACGTTCTCAATCGCCACCGCCGCCAGATTCGCAGCCATACGCATCGCTGTGACATGCTCTTCTTTGTAAGCGGCAAGGTCATGACTCTGAACTTCGATAGTTCCGACGATGCGGCCCATGACGGCCATCGGAACGACGAGCGAGGATTGCGGCATCAAGCCGTTATCAACTCCGACTTTGACAGTCGGGTGGCCGCGCATGAGAGCCATGTAATCATCCGTGATGACGACTTCGCCCGTTCTGACCGCGCGACTGTTTGGCCCATCCTTCGAGATAGGCATGAGCGGCAGCTTCGAGACATCCACGTCCTGCCCTTCGCCCCAAGCATAGGCTGCTGTGCGCGCTTCGCGCTTGGCGTCATAGAGCGAGATAAAGATGCCTATGCAGGGAACTGAAGCGACTGAGAATTCGCGCAGCGCGCCATAGATGGTCTCAAGATTGCGCGCCGCGCCGAGAGCCTGCGCAAGCGCAGTAATTCTTACCAGCAGCTTTTCATATTCTTTGACTGCGCGCTGCTCTGTTTTGAGAAGCTCTGTGGATGCGCGCTCTGCAAGGATGCGCGACTTGACTTCGGAGCGCGTAAAGCCAAAGAGCACGAGGCTCAATGCTGCGCCGACGAGCAGGATATATGGCAGCAGGTTTCTGCCGGATTGATGTTCAAATTGCGGCTCTGTGGCAAAAGTTAAAGTCCATACTCTTTCGGCCACTTCGATAGGCGCGTTGGCCGTATAGCGCGGGCTGGATGAATCCGGCGCGGCTCGCTCTGACCTGTATAAAAGCGAATCTGTATTTAATTCTTTTCCGTCAAAGACTGCGAAATTGACTTCGTGACTTTTCTCTGAGCCGAAGATGCCGTCCAGCAAATCGCCCGCGCGAAACGGAGCATAGATAAAACCCGCAAGCTTCTCGCGTCGCTCGTCCGGGCTCGCGGGAATCCCTCCGCCTTTATAGACCGGAACGTAAATAAGAAAACCTGCCTGCGGATTCTGCCCGGTCTCTTGTCTCAGCGTGACGCGACCGGAAGCCGTCGCCTCTCCTGAATCGCGCGCCTGTTCCATCGCGGCGCGCCTGACACGTTCTGTGAACATGTTATAGCCAATCGTGCGAGTGTTGCGCTCATCCGGCGGCTCAAGATAAATAATCGAATGATATTCCGTGTCCTCTTGCTCAGGATAGATTTTAAAATCCTTAACTCCCTGCGCGTGCATGTCAGCGATGAGCTTGTCTTTTTCCTGCGGCTGGATGTGCGCGCTGTAACCTATGCCGCGAATGCCCGCGTGAGTGTTTTGCAATCCGAGCCGCTCGAAGTAGAGGCGAAACTCTGCGCGCGTCACCTGCTCGCTGGCGGCAAACAGAGCCGCGCCCGTGCGCAGCATGGCGATGTAGTTATCCATGCGATTTTGCACATTATCCTGTATGCGGCGCGCGGAATTTTCAAAACGCAGTTGGTCACGCTTGTGGCTCTCCGCCGCCACATAATTCATGGCGACGACCGTCAGCAGCATCGTCAACGCGAGGATAAAGTACGGAGTCCACGCGCGCCACGTCTGCTCGATTCTCGATGGAGACTTACTCACAAAAGTAAAAGTGCAAAAGCAAGAAGGTAAAAGTTAAGACAAAACTTTTGTTTGAAATTCTGATTTCCTTTTGCCTTTTACCTTTTCACTTTTGCCTTATTTTATCCGGCTCGTGCGTCGCTTCAAAAAATCCATGAGCACGAATTGCGACAGATTGTCCGGGTTGGCAAAGTAAGCTTTGCCGTTAGTCATCGCCGTCATCTGCTTAACAAACTCGACGAGGTAATAATCCGACGCCAGCATAAAAGTATTAATCATGATGCCAGCCTTGCGGCACGCCTGAATCTCTTTAAAAGTTTCGTCCATCACAAACGGGTCAAGCCCCATCGGATTCTTATACAGCCTGCGCTGCGGCGCATCCGCGTTGTTTGAGCTTCGCCTGTACGGAACTGAAACCGGGCTGCCGGGGTCTAAAAAGCACGCGGTCGGTTTTCCGTCAGTGACCATCACAATCTGCTTCATCTCCTTGCGCTGCGCCTGCAAGAGACGACGCGCAAGCCTGAGACCCTCTGCGGTGTTTGTGTGATACGGGCCGACCTGCGTGGTCGCCAGCTTAGCCATCGGCAACTCTTCCGCAGAATCATGAAAGAGCACAATCTTGAGCGAGTCGCCCGGATACTGCGTGCGTATCAAGTGGGCCAGCGCAAGCGCGACCTTCTTGGCCGGAGTGAAACGGTCTTCGCCATAGAGAATCATAGAGTGCGAGCAATCGAGCATCACAACCGTCGCACACGAAGATTGATAATCGCATTGATGCACATGTATGTCGCCGTATTCCAGATTGAGCGGCACGCCCAAACCCTCGCGCTTGATGGCAGAGAGCAGCGTCGTGTTGACATCCAGATTGACCGTATCGCCAAACTCGTAAAGCTTACTCGCCGCAGCCGCCTCGACTCCCGTAGAGAGATGCTGCGTCTCATGCCGCCCGACAGAACTTTTTCCCAGACTTCCAAGCAGATTCCGCAAAGTCTTATAGCCTAGAAAATCCAATCCCTTTTCCGTCACCTCAAAATGCACATTGCGCGGCAAAGGCTCTCCGACCTCTCCCTGACCGCCGCGCATACGCTCGCGCGTCTGCTGCGCCTCTTCCTCTCTTAAAGTCAGATAGCCCTCTTCCACCAATCTCTCGATAAGCTGATTGAGCATCTCTTCCAGCAAAGAGCCTTTGAACTTGCCCTCATTGTCCGCCAGCATCTCCGCAATCTGCTGCTCGTCAATCATGCCCTGCTCAATCATTGCCTGAAGCAGCGCGCGCCGCAAAGCATCCAACGAAGTGTCCGGCTGCCGGCGCTGTCTGGTCCAATAGTAATCATCGTCATAACCGGAATTTAAGACCGAATCCGACAGCGCATCCATCAAATCGCCCAGATTGAGCGAAGAGATGTCGAGACCTTTGAATTTTGAATAGCGTGTGAACTTCATAAGATTATTTTAGCTATAACGACCCGTTTCCGTCAGGTCATCATAAATCATCCCGCGCCTGTCTTTCTTCGCTTTTGTGACAGCCGTGTAGCCGCCCTCTTCGTTGCGGCTGATTTTGTTCTGCGCGTAGAGTCCTTCGAGGACGAACTCGCAGGCCGAGACGGTTTGCGCTTCGTCGGAGCGTTTGAAGTCGAAGGGGATGAGCGCGGTGTCAATCAGTTCAGGCACGGCTTCTAAGAGGTTCATGCATTCGACGGCATCGGCTGTGTCCGCGAGGCGCAGGTTGTTGCCAGCATCGAACCAGCGCGTAGCGTCTGTGAAATCTATGCCGACGAAATAGCCTTCAAAGATTTCCCCTGCGGCGCGCTTGATTAAATCTTTGGCGATTTTGTTTGCGCCAATCTGCTCGCCTTCGTACTCAAGCTCCATCTTGCCCGTCATCGAAGGCAAGGCGGCGTAGATGTCCGAGATGCGCGGCACAATCTCTGCTTCTTCCGTGAGAAGCGCGCGGCGTTCTGCGTTTGAGATGACGGATTCCATGACTGTGATGGGCAGCCGTTGCGAGACGCCTGAGCGTTTGTCTATGCGCTGGTCGTCGCGCGCTTCAAAGGCAATCTGTTCGATGATGTCGCGGATAAAATCCGGCACATTCAGATGTCCATCTAACTCCGGTCGCACAGTCCATGCTTCCTGCTTTGTAATCTCTACGCCGAGTTGCAAGTCCGCAGGATAGTGCGTCGAAATCTCCGCGCCGATGCGGTCTTTCAAGGGCGTAATAATTTTGCCGCGCGCTGTATAGTCTTCTGGATTAGCAGAAAAGACGAGCATCACATCCAGCGGCAAGCGCACAGGATAACCTTTAATCTGCACATCGCCTTCCTGCATGATGTTGAAGAGCCCGACCTGAATTTTCCCAGCGAGGTCTGGCAGTTCGTTGATAGCGAAGATGCCGCGATTGGCGCGCGGCAAGAGGCCGTAGTGAATCGTCAACTCATCGCTCAAGAGATGCCCGCCTTTGGCAGCTTTAATCGGGTCAACGTCACCGATGATGTCTGCGATGGTGACATCCGGCGTGGCGAGTTTTTCGACAAAGCGCGCGTCTCGCTCAATCCAGACGATTGGCGCGCTGTCCGCATGAAGCTCCAGCATCTGTCGCCCGTAAGCCGAGATTGGATGAAACGGATTGTCATTGACCTCAGAGCCTTCGATGACCGGAATCTCTTTATCGAGCAGGTCTGTCAACTGGCGTATGATGCGGCTCTTGGCCTGACCGCGCAGGCCGAGCAAGATAAGGTTATGACGCGAAAGGATGGCATTGACGATTTGCGGAACAACTGTTTCATCATAGCCGACGATGCCCGGAAAAAGTTTCTGGCCCGCGCGCAACTTCTCAATCAGGTTGGCGCGCATCTCGTCTTTCACAGAGCGGACGCGATAGCCGCTCTCTTTCAGTTCGCCTAAAGTTTTCGGTTGTGCCATTGAATAATTCCCCACTTGTCCAAAGAATGTAAAAATGAGAGACAGTTTCAAAACTCAAGAACCGGAATGCTTCGACTCCTTTGCGAACTTATCTTTTATCTTCGCGCCTTTGCGAGAACCGTTCGTTATTGTTTCACGCAAAGACGCAAACAAAGAAAGACTCAAGACCGCAAAGGATTGAGTCTTTCAATCCAGAGTTTTGAAATCACTTCTCACAATGCTCTTTCACCTTGCATCTTACATTTTTAATTTTTCATTTCACTCTCTGCGATGCCCGTTGCTTTTAATAATTCCCGCCAATGCTTCTGCCAGCGTGCGGTGCGTGTGCATGTCTGCTAAATCTACACCGAGACCGACAAGAGTTTGCGCCGCGTGCGCTGAGACACCTGTGACAATGGCTTCCGCGCCGATGAGCTTCAAGGATGAAACCAGATAGCTCAGGTTTGCAACAGCATGCGAGTCTATAATCCGCGCGCCGGTAATATCTATGATGCACGCATGCGCGCCCGTGCGCGTCACCTCCGAGAGCGCGGCATCCGTAGCCTTCTGCATCCGTTCCGTATCGAGCGAGCCGATGAGCGGCAGCGCAAGCACGCCGCGCCAGACAGGCACAAGCGGCGTCGAAACTTCTTCGAGCATCTGTTCGCGCTCGCGGTTAAGCTCCGCGAGTTGTTCTTCAATCTGTTTCTGCTCTTCGATGTCCGTACAGGTTCCGACCCATTGCCGTATCTTTCCCGCCGCATCACGCACAGGCACAGCGCGCCCCAGAAACCAGCGATACTCTTCGCGCGGGCGTGAATAAAAGCGATACTCAATCTCGTAGCTTTCACCATCACGCCACGCACGCTGCCAGCGTGCAAGCGTTCTCTCTTTATCTTCTGGATGCAGCGCGCTGGCAAAGCCAAAGCCCATAGACTCTTCTTCCGTAAGACCTGTGTATTCGTACCAGCGACGGTTGTAATAGAAGTGCGAGCCGTTTTCATCTGTGGCCCAGACGAGTTGCGGCATGGCTTCTGCGAGACTGCGATAACGCTCTTCGCTCTGATGTCTTTCAGCTTCCGTGCGTTTGCGCTCCGTAATGTCGCGCGCGATGCCTGTGAAAAATCGCTGGCCGTGCCTTGTAAATTCGCTGAAGGAAATTTCAAGCGGAATCTCGTGGCCCTCTTTGTGCAGACCGGGCAATTCCATTCCATCCCAAGAGATATGCCGCTCGCCCGTTTCGACATAGCGCGCGATGCCTGCGTGATGCAGGCGGCGCAGGTAGTCCGGCATCAGCATTGTCAAATCCTGATTGAGCATTTCGTCAATCGTATAGCCAAAAATAGTTTCGGCGGCGCGATTGAGAAAGACAATCCTGCTCTCTGCGTTAATCGTGATGATGGCATCCGAAGCTGTTTCCGCGACGATGCGATAACGGTCTTCGCTTTCGCGCAAAGATTCTTCCGCGCGCTTGCGTTCGATGAACTGTCCAATCTGGCTGCCCAGATTCTCCATCATGTGCAGGAGAGTTTCATCCGGCTGGCGCACTTCGCGGCTGAAAAATTCCATCGCGCCGAGCGTCTGTCCGCCGAGCAGAATGGGAAAGCAAAAGGCTGCATGCAATCCGGCCTCTGCGGCAATCGAGCGGCGCGGGTAATTGTCGTTGACAGCGATGTCCGTTACCCACTCTGCCTCGCCACTGGCCCAGACTCTTCCGGGCAAACCGTTGCCGCGCTTGAAGGCTGGCTGCTGACTGAGCTTTTCAAACTCCGCAAGCTCCACACTAGAATTGCGCCATGAATGCACAGAGCGCAGCACATCCGCGTCGCGGTCAACAACCCACAGCGCGCCAAACTGCCAGCCCAAACTCTCGCACACAGCCTGCAAAATCTTCGGCGTCGCTTCATCGAGCGATGCAGACTCTGCCAGCGCGCGCGTCACCGCATACTGGGCTATCAGATTTTGCTTCTCATCCTTCATCTTTGATTAGATACTTACTTCCGTATAACTTCCGTCCTCTAATTGCTTCACCAGATTATCCGCTTCCAGTTTTTCCAGATGAGCAAGCACTGCGCGCTCTGCCATCGCGCGCGCTTTCGGATGCACATCCGTATAAACTTGCGCGACAATCAAAGGCGGCGCAGACGCGCCCTCTCTCACAGCCGCCAGAATATTTCTTTCACGTTCGAGACGATGAGAAATGTATTCATCAATCTTCGCGCGCGCACTTCCAATCGCTGGCCCATGCGCGCCGAAGAGAACTGTCAGGTTGGGCAGCGCACGCAGACGCTCAAGCGATTCAAGATAATCACGCATGTTGCCTTCGGGCGGGTCAATCAAAACAGAGCCGAGGCCGACGATGTTATCTCCCGTCACGAGCGCGCCCGTTCGCTCTTCGTAAAAACAGAGATGACCGCGCGCGTGTCCCGGCGTGTGCATCGCGCGCAAACTAATGTGCGGCTCGCCAGCAAGCTCTATCATCTCTCCGTCTTCAATCACAAGGTCAACGCGAATCGAGCCTCTAAGAGCTTCCGCAGTCAAACGATGCGCGGCCACCGGCACGTTGCCTTTCAAATGCTCTGACAAAGCATTGACGCCGCCGACATGATCCGGGTGCAGGTGCGTCAGGATTATCTCGCGTATCTCGCGGCCTTCGGCCAGCAAATCATCAACGCAAGCCGCAAGCTCTGCCTGCTCTTCTTCATATGGCGATGCGGGGTCTAGTATCACAACTTCGCGCTCGCCTATGAGATAACAGTTGGTATGCGTCGCAGGAGGCTTGGTCGGCGTGCGCACAGGAAAGCAGATAAAGCCCGGACGAAACTCTATGCGCCGCACAGGCTCTCTATGAGCGTTCGGGATAGAGAGAAATCTCTGGACCAAATCATCTGTGAATCCACCGGCCAGCGTCGTCAGAGCATGCAAGACAGGCGGAACGCAAATCACTTCGGAACGCTGCCAACGCGCGTAGGCTTCGCGCGCTTTTATCCACTCTCCGGTCTCCAACTCGCCCGGCGCGACATGCGGCTTTTGCTTCGGCGGACATTTGACGAGAAAGAACCAGGTATCAAAACGTCTTGGGCTAAAGGGCGGAGTCACCCAGCGTCCGACGTATGTAAAATCATTTGCATCGAGATAAAGTTCAAAGTGTTCCAAGAGGCTCTGCGAAAGTCATGCGCCCGGATTCAAGGTCATCAAGAAGCGAGGCAAGCTGTCCTTTTGTCAATCTTTCAGAGCCGCGCGCGACGAGCACGCCGAGTTCTTCAAAAAGCTCGCGCGCCGCGCAGGCAATCATCGCGCGCGTGTCCGTGTCCACACAATTTTCGACACGAGTGACAGCATCCTCTTCATCAAGCTGGCCGCCGGGAAAAGCATGAAAGCCGCCGAGGAATGCCAGCTTCTCGCTCCGCCGCACCCAGAAAACTTCCGGGTCAGCAGTGTCTGTCTCAGGCCGCAACAGGATAACCGCCGCAGCATCCTTCGGCGTTGCTGCCGCTTTCGCGGGCGGTTCGGTGATGACTTTGTTTTGTGTACTCACGCTTAAAAGTCTGGAGTCAAGAGTCTAAAGTCTGGAGTCAGAAGCCCGGACAAGAGGACTCTTGACTCCAGACTTTAGACTCCAGACTTTTTATCCCTGCCAGCGAAACCTTTCGCCGTCGTCGCCGTTCCAGGGGAGGCCGCGCATGTGATAGCCGCCTTCTTCCCAGAAGCCGGGCTGGTCGCTTTCAAGAAAGCGAATGCCCTTAATCCATTTCGCGGATTTCCATGCATAGAGTTGCGGCACAATGAGGCGCACGGGGCCGCCATGTTCCGGCGCAATCGGTTGGCCGTCATGCGACCAGGCCAGTAGAGAATCTTCCGCTAAGAAATATTCGAGCGGAATATTTGTCGTCCATCCGCTGTCGTATCCAAAGGCGAGTGCAAACTTTGCTTCCGGCTTGAGACCAACGGCGCGCGCAAGCTCTCTGGTCGAAACTCCGCTCCACACATTATCCAGCCGCGACCAGCGCGTCACGCAATGAAAGTCTGCATAGACCTTGATGGCTGGCATCTGCATAAACTCTTCGAGCGACCACTCGGAAGGTTTTTCGACCAGACCATCAACTGCAAACTTCCATTTTTCGAGGTCTATGTCTGGCGTGCCGTGCGCGTCGAGGACGGGCCACTTGCGCGTGCGCGTCTGGCCGGGCGGAATGCGATTCCTGCGCCGCGTGTCTGGGCTGATGATGACCTCTGTGTCTTCAATCTCTTCCGGCCTGCGCGGCTCGTTCTGTTGATAGAGCGGGTCGTTGAATAGTTTGTTTAGAAAACTCATTTTTGGAAAAACTATTCCTTCGATTTCTTCTCGGCCAGTTGGAGCAGTTCGGGCGGCATCCATTTGCCTATGCCTTTCTGCAAAGGCTCTTCGATGCCAGCCGTGCGGTCGTGCCAGGTGTCTGCGGCTCCGGGTCGCCCGCGCTCCTTTTCATAATTCTCAGTCTGCTCAAGGCTGAGAGTGATGCCGTTGGCAATCTCTTCCCAATCCTGTTGCTGTATGCCGCGCATGATGAGAGGCAAACCCGCCGTCCAATCTTCTTCGGGCGCGCGTGCATCCTGTTCAGGAATCGTGAGACGGTCGGCTCGCGGAAACGGACGGCCCGCCAATTCCTGCACGAGCATCTTGCGTGTCTCTTTATAAGAGGCCTGCGGGTGCTGTCTGCGAAGCTCTTGCGCGCGACGAAAGATGTCGGCGACGGTCAGTTGCTCTGCTGCCATCTGAAGTCTCTTTAGACCTCCTCTCAAAAGTCTTATCGGTGGCGTTTTGTGAATACCTTACACGCGCCGCGCGCGAATCTCAACCTGACCTCAAGTTGGATTAGCGGTTCAGTTAGTAAAGAGAAAGAGGAAAGACATTTCCCGCAAAGGCGCAAAGGCGCAAAGAAAAGCATGCAAGAGCAAATGGCATTCAACTCTTTGCGGTCTTCCTCTGCGCCTTTGCGCCTTTGCGGGAAACTATTTCTCTCTTCATAACACAAGTCACGAATGACAACGCACCTCTTAAACTCGATTTGGGCCATTACTGCTTTATCTCGTGCCTTGCGTTAATCCGTCTCTTGCGTTAATCATAAATGCCTGTTAACGAAATCGAAAGAACAAGGGGTTATCAAATAATTTATGTCAGACACGATTATTTCAACTGAGCCGAGTGTCATTCATTCAAATATGGCCGCAGGGCATCCTGTGTGTCCTGTGTGCGGGCGCGAGGCTGCGGACGGGCGCGTGCCGCTCGTTTCTTTAGCCGAAGATTTGCAGGTCATGATTGCGGCCAACGCTCCGGCGGATGCTGTGGTCGCGGAGGTCTGCCCGCGCTGTGTAGAGCTTTTTGAGCGCGCCAAGATTCAGATTCAAAGCGATGCAGCGATTTTTGAGCAGGGCGGGCATGTGCTCTCAACTCCGCTGAGGCTCGATGCAGATGACCGTTTCACAGGTCGCGGCGTGACGATAGCTTTTCTTGATTCAGGATTTTACCCGCATGTTGATTTGACGACGCCGCACAATCGCATTCTCGCTTATCACAGTTTAGCGGCAACGGAAGGCGACAAGACGACGCTCGACACGCCGGATGTTTCGAGCTGGCACGGGATGATGACTTCTGTTGTGGCGGCTGGCAACGGCTCTCTCTCAAACGGTTTTTATCGCGGCATCGCGCCGGAATCAAACGTCGTGCTCGTCAAGCTCGCGCGCACGGGCCGCATCAGCGAAAAGAATATCAAGCACGGGCTCGAATGGATTCTGGCCCACCGCGAAGAGTACGACATACGCATCGTCAACATCTCTGCGGGCGGAGATGAAGAAGCTTCTTACCTGCACAACTCTTTATCAAAGACAGTCGAGCGCGCTGTGCGCGAAGGCTTGATTGTCGTCTGCGCTGTGGGCAACGCGGGCCACATGCCGGGCCACCCTGTCTTGCCGCCCGCGAGTTCGCCTGCCTGCATCGCCGTCGGCGGACTTGATGATAATAACTCTCTGAATCGCGCGCGGCGCGGCATGTATCGCTCGTCTTATGGCCCAACGATTGACGGCCTGCAAAAGCCCGAACTTATCGCGCCCGGCATCTGGGTTCCCGCTCCTATCCTGCCGAACACGCCGACAGCCGAAGCCGCCGCACTCTTAGCCACACTCGACAGCGCGCCAGACGACCAACTGCATGCGCTTCTCGCAGCGCATCAGGGAGTGGACAAAGATTTGGATGAAGCGAGAGGACTGCCGGCCTATCTCCTGCGCCAGTTGATTACAATCAAGCTGCATGAAGAGAACGTCATCACAAAGCATTACAAGTATGTGGACGGAACTTCGTTTGCCGCGCCTGTTGTCTCGTCCGTCATCGCGTGCATGCTCGAAGCCAATCCGGCTCTGACGCCGCAACAGGTCAAGCGGATTCTGATAGAGACTGCCGAGCGTCTGCCGCACATAGAGGTTGACCGTCAGGGCTGGGGCGTCGTCGCGCCGCGCCGCGCAGTAGAGTTTGCGCTCGCGCTTCGCAAGCTCTCGGAGTGATTGCTTTTGTAGTTCTTGACAAGTCATGTGGCTAGACATGCGTTGCGCGCGTGTGCCACAATCGCTGTCGAAAATTTCAGAGAGTTGATTTAATACGAGAGGAGAGTTTTTAAACTCACATGTCAGAAATGGAAAACGCGCAAGGCGAAAATCCGCCAGCGGAGAATGCGCCGGAGACTGAGAGCAGCGAGTCAACGACGGAGAGCGCAGCAGAGCAGACGCCCGCAGAAGAGATTACATATCATGCTGTCGAAAAGGATGGACAGGTGACGGCCATCTGGGAGATGCAGGGCCGCAAGCACCTGCGCACCATTGACCCGCGCTCGCGTCAGGGCCAGGAAATCCTGCGCCTCTACACGGCAGACCATCACGACGAACAGCCAGCGCAGGAATCCGGCGACACTGCTTCCGCCTAGCCACGCAAAAAAATTTTAACCACAGAGGACACAAGAGGAATTTGAGATTTGAAATCTCAGATTTAAGATTCCTCTGTGTCTTCTATGATGAACTAAAGCTCGCACACCATCTCATGCTGCCGCTCTTGCTCTGTGAAACCATGCGCCATGAGTGCGTCGATAAATAAACTCTCCTCAGGCTCGTTGACCACGCGCAGCGCGCCGCACCGTTGAGCGATTCCGGCAGAGAGCATGTCAGCATGCTCTTCATCGGCAGCTCCCAGATCAATCACTTGAGTAATGCCGTCTGGCCGCGTGACGAGCAGCGCGTATGCGTCGGGCGCGCCTCTGTCTCCGAGATACACGCCGTGCAGCCCGTCCGCCGAAAGCAGCGACGGAAAATCGCGCTGCCATGCCATAGGCCATCCGTGCAGCCTCTCAAAGTGGCGCAGTAAATCCTCCGGCCCGGCCTCCTTCAATTCCTGCAAACGATTCGTCGCACTCAACTCACTGTCGCGCTTACGTTCAAGAATGAGCAGGTCGCGCGTGACGCGCATTCCTGCGTGTTCATACAGACAAATCGCGGGCGTGTTTCGCGTCAAGACTTCGAGGCGCAATTTCTTCACCCCGCAACCGCGCGCACGCGCGACAAACTCCGCCATCACTTGATGCGCGAATCCGCGACCGCGAAACTCCGGCGCGATTCCAAAGCCTCCACACCAACCCTCTCGACCGCGCAAACCCAGGAGCGCAAGTCCAACGAACTTTTCTTCCGCATCAACGAGCAACGAACTCTGTAAGTCCAGATGCTCCATCCGCACGCGCCTTGCGAGTATCTCTACAGTCATCTGCGGCGGATAAAAATAACCCGCAAACCCTGCATTAAAAGCTGCCGCCAGTCCATCAAGCGAGACGGACGAGGCGGGCTTAAAATTTAAGAGACATTCCATTTTGATTTCATGTCACAAGATTACGCGGCTCGCCGCGCACGAAGGCTTCTATGTTGTCTATCAGTTGATCCGCAAGCGACTGCATAGCTTCATTGCTGGCCCAAGCGACATGCGGCGTGAGGATAAAATTCGGCAGTCGCAATTCAAGCAGCGGATTGCCCTCGCGCGGCGGCTCTTCGCTCAAGACATCAAAGCCAGCCCCGCCAATGATGCCGCGCCGCAAAGCATCTGCCAGCGCGGCTTCATCCACCAGCCCGCCGCGCGCAGTATTAATCAAGATAGCATCAGAGCGCATCCTCTCAAGCTCTGCCGCGCCAAGCATGTGTCGCGTCTCACCTGTCAAAGGAGAATGCAGAGTGATGATGTCCGACGCGCGCAAGATTTCATCAAAGCTCACGCGCCCTTCTCTAGTCTCCTTCGCATGCTTGTGCTCCGAGACAAGCACGCGCATCCCGAAAGCCCGCGCCAACTTTTCAACGGCCCGACCGAGCGTGCCGTAGCCGATGATGCCAAGAGTCCTGCCATGCAAATCGCGCAGCGTGTGATTGAATAAACAGAAATGCTTTGACTCTTGCCACGCGCCGCGCTCTATGTCCTGACGATGATTGATAAGATTGCGACTCAAGGCGAGCATCAACATCAACACATGCTCAGACACAGCATGCCTTGCATATCCGCGCACATTCGAGACCGCAATGTTCCTGCGGCGACAACTCTCAAGCTCTATGATGTCCACGCCCGTCGCGGCCACAGCAATCAGTTTGAGCTGCGGCAACTGTGCCAACTCTGCTTCGCGCAGAGAGACTTTGTTGACAATCGCAATCGTCGCCTCGCTGAGACGTTCCACAACATCTTCGGGAGCAGTCTCCGCATACTCGCGCCATTCGTGCGCAAAGCCCGGACGCCGCAGATTGGCTATCAACGCATCACGATCTAAGAAGACAAGACGATGCATAAAGGAAGAGCTCAGTGTTCAGAATTCAAAACTCAGAATAAAGATAAAGGCACTAAAAGGTAAAAGGCAAAAGTGTTGACAGCATTTCTGCCATCAAAACTTTTGCCTTTCGCTTTTTACCTTTTAACTTCTTCCTTAACCTCCGCCCTTCCTGCCGCCGCTTCCGTCATTATTTGACGGCGGCGGAGCCACTTGTGGAGGCGGCTCGGATTTAGGCGGAGCCTGACGTGGCGGTTCAGGTCTCGGCGGCTCTGGCCGGGGCGGCTCAGGTCTCGGACGTTCAGGCTCAGGTCTTGGACGTTCGGGTTCCGGGCGCGGACGCTCAGGCTCTGGACGCACTACAGTGTTATCCCTTTCGGGACGCGGGGGCCTTTGCGGTCTCGGCTCAGAGACTGTTGGCGTCTCTACATCCGGGCGTGCAGGAGGACGGCGCGGCGGTCTGACTACCTGACCGTCATTGTCCTGCGAGGAGCTTGAGTTGTCTCGGCTCGGACGCGACGGGCGAACGCCTGTAGAGTTGTCATCATCACTGCCCCTGATGATAACAGGGCGGTCATCCGTCGCGGGTCTGCTCACAGGACGCGAAGGCCGCGCGACAACTCCAGTATCCGTGTCGCCCTTGATAGTGACGCCGCTGCCGTCCGCTTCCTGTTTCACACGCGGCTCGCGCCCGTTATAGACACGCTTGTTGCGCAACTCATCATCGAGCGGTTTGCCGGGCTGGCGCGTTCCCGCTCCTGTCGGGCGGTCAAACAATGTAGCTCCGCCATCGCCGCCGCGAACTCGCGGGCGACCAATCACAGGGTTGTTGTCATTGCCCTTCGGCAAAACAGGTGTCTCCACGCCCGACCTGGGTTTCTTGACAGGCACGCTGTTGATATTGATTGCATCGCTGTCAAGCGCGGCTTGCGCGAGCGTGCCTGTAGCGGCTTTGCCCTTTGTCTTCAAGCCGAACTCATCCGCCGCGATAGAAGTCACGGCAGTCAGATATGCATCGTCACCACTTCCGGGCCGCTTGCCCTTCTCGACAAGCACGTCTTTATTTTTGTCACCGCCGATAGGTTTTCTAACTACTACCGGGCCGCCTGGCCCAGAGCCGGGGCCTGTGCCTGTGACCGGATAGATAATCGGGCGACGATGCCTGTAGGGCAATGGATACCAGCAGACGTAATGCCCGTAAGAGTATGAGACATTAACGAAGACAACCAGCGCGGGATGCCAACGGCTATATCCGTAGTTGTAATAGTCGCGCGGCGACCAGCACCAGTAGCCGTCGTAATAGACCCAACGGCCATAGTGATAAGGAGCCCAGCCCCAAGGCTCTTCGCCAATCCAGACCCAGCCGTATGGCGGACGCCAACGCCAGAAGCCGAAGCGATACGGAGCCCAGTTATTATACTGCCTTGTGTATCTCGAATACGGACGCCAGACATAGCCGTAACTTCCGGTGTTGACCCACTCGCCGTATGCATCGAGCTCTTCTGCTCCCCACACGCCGTTATCGTAATAGCGTTCGCGCCGGTCGTATTTCAAAATCTGCGCGAGGCTATCTTCGCGCTCCGTTATCCAGCGATCCCATTCGTCAAAGGATGAAGCGGAAGCCAACTCCCAATCGCCGCCTTCTTCCGCGCCGTCAAAGAAAAGCCTCGCCGTGCGCCCGTCGCGCAGGGTAAAGCCTGAAGTCTCAGAGTAGATGCGCGCGCGTCCTCCGTCGCGGACAGTGACGCGAATATCGATTGTCTCTCCGCTGCTTCTGCGCCCTGCGTCTATGCGATAGAGGCCGCGCTTCTCCGCCGCGATAGTCGTCTTCGGAGCATCCACTTCAAAATATTCGCGCTCCTTATCAAAGCGCGCGAGGCGCACAGTCATCGTGCCTTCCGCGAGACTGAGCGCGATGCCTTCATCACGCAATGTGACAAAAGAGAGAATGGAACTCTCGTCGAGGCGCACGAAGTTGTGAGCGTCAATCTGAATTTCAAGACGCGAGCTTCTGCCTGTGGCAAGCTGGTCGCCTTCGACGAGCGGCAGGTTGACAGCCGCGCGCTCCCATTCGCTGCTCCCTGCGCGACGCAGTTGCACGTCGCCGCTCAAGAGTGTGATGCGCGCCACGCGCGCGCGCACTTGATAATCGCTCGTCTCGTCCTCTACGGTGTTTGCCGTTGCGATGGTTGCGGTAAGTAGTGAGACGATGAGCGCCGTCAGAAACAGAGATAGATGTCTGGTGTAACGCATGATGCGTGGCTCCTTTTGTTGAATCAGCAGGCAAGTAGAAACCCTTGACACCGCAGGCGCGAAATATTCAAAGGGGCGAGCGTGGCGCGTGCAGTTCTAAAAAGCATCCTGCGAGGGATGTTGCTTTTGCCGAAGGCCAAGAGCAAGAGGCGTGCCTTTTCTTGAGCCTCATCCTCCATTCTTCCATCTCTAGCGATTTTGCATTGAAATTATCATACTCTCCGGCCACGCTTTGTGCGAGATGGTGCGGCGGCAGCACTATATCGTGCAAGATTTTCCGCTTGCGCCGTAGAAGATGTTAATATCAAACCTCGCCAGCCGTTTACTAGCTTTGAGTGTTAGAACAGATTTACCTATAAGGAGAGACGATGAATTCAGCAGAAGAGTTACAAGCCTCACGCAATTTTCGTAAAACCCGACACACATACATCATCGCGCTTCTGGCCCTGCTCTTAACCGCTTCCGCCGCACACGCGCAGAAGCGCAAAGAGACCGCGCGCCAAGTTAAGCAATACACGATAGAGCAGTTCATGGACACGACGCGCATACAGGGCAGCTCTTTTTCGCCCGACGAGAAACAGATTCTCTTTTCAAGTAACAAGAGCGGCATCTTCAATGTCTATATGATTCCGGCCACAGGCGGCGAGCCGCGACAGTTGACCAACTCCACAAAGGAAAGCACATATGCCGTCGCATACTTTCCCAACGACACGCGCTTTATCTTTACAGCCGATCAGGGCGGCAACGAAAACTCTCATCTCTATGTGAAAGAAGCGGACGGCAAAGAGACAGACCTCACGCCCGGCGAGAAAACCAAAGCACAGTTTTTAGGTTGGAGCCACGATAAAAAATCTTTTTTCTTTTGGACCAACGAACGCGACCCGCGCTTCTTTGACATCTACGAGATGAGCATCCCGGATTTCAAGCGCACGCTCATTTATCAGGACACGACAGGCTACCAGCTTGGAGCAATCTCAAATGATAAAAAGCATCTCGCCTTTACCAAGCCGAGTACGACCACAGACGCGGACATCTACCTCTACAACGTCGAGACCAAAGAGCTAAAGAACATCACGCAGCATCAGGGAGAGATTAACCACAGCCCGCAGGCATTCGATGTCAATTCGCGTTATCTCTATTACCTGACGGACGAGGGCAGCGAGTTTCAATACATCGCGCGCTATGACTTAACGACAGGCAAGAAAGAGTCTGTGGAGAAAGCTCAGTGGGATGTCCAGTACACATACTTTTCCGAGAAAGGAAAGTATCGCGTCGTCGGCATCAACGAAGACGCGCGGACGAAGATTAAGATTTACGACAACGCGACGGGCAAGCTCGTCGCGCTGCCCAAGCTTCCGGCGGGAGACATCACTGCGGTCAATATCTCGGACAGCGAAAAGTTGATGACCTTCTATCTCAACGGCTCGCGCTCTCCGAATGATTTGCACGTCTATGATTTTTCGACGAAGAAAGTGACGAGGCTGACGAGCAGTCTGAATCCTGAAATCAATCCGAACGATTTGGCCGAAGCGGAAGTGATTCGCTACAAATCTTTTGATGGAATGGAAATTCCTTCCATCCTCTACAAGCCGCATCAGGCGAGCGCGCAGAACAAAGTCCCCGCGCTTGTGTGGGTGCACGGCGGGCCGGGCGGGCAGACGCGCACAGGCTACAGCGCGTTTATGCAATACCTTGTCAATCACGGCTATGTGATTTTGGGAGTCAACAATCGCGGCAGTTCCGGTTATGGCAAGACCTTCTTCACGGCGGACGACCAGAAGCACGGGCGCGAGCCCTTGTGGGATTGCATCGAGGCGAAGAAGTACCTGGCATCGCTCGGCTATGTTGACGAAAATAAAATCGGAATCATCGGCGGCTCTTACGGCGGCTATATGGTCCTGGCCGCGCTTGCCTTCAAGCCGGAAGAGTTTCAGGTCGGCGTGGACATCTTCGGCGTTTCCAACTGGGTGCGCACGCTCGAATCCATTCCGCCTTACTGGGAATCTTTCCGCAAGGCTCTCTACAAAGAGATGGGCAATCCTGAAACAGACAAAGAGAACCTGCGCGCCATCTCGCCGCTCTTTCATGCAGACAAAATCCGCAGGCCGTTGATAGTCTTGCAGGGCAAGAACGACCCGCGCGTCATCAAGCCCGAATCCGATGAGATTGTCGAAGCGGTGAAGAAAAGCAACGGCGTCGTTGAATATGTCGTCTTCGACAACGAAGGTCACGGATTCACGAAGAAGGCGAATGAGATACGCGGCTACAAATCCGTGCTCGATTTCCTTGACCGTTATCTGAAGAAAACCGGCGAGGCCGGTTAAGTCTTAGCAGGCAGATAAATCAGAAAGCAGGCAGCCACCTTGAGCGGGTGGCTGTCTGCTTTTAAAGCCTACTCAAAGCTAGAGTTTGCGGGATTTTTTGTGTTTCGGAATTACGAGCATTTGGACTTTATCCATAATTTTGGAAGGAAGAGACGAATAATCGTAACAATTTGCAGCCCGCCGGATTATTAACCATATATAAATCAACAATTCACCACTCGGCCCGCCGCTTCCATGCGGTTGGTATAATCATTGCATTAATCAGGCTGCTAGTCGTTCTTTTTTTCCTTCATTTAGCTTGATTCTTCCAAAATTCAGGACAATTCGGATTGTCGCTCTTGCAGGATTTTAGAAATGCCCAGAGGGTGATTCTCCGAAACCAAAAGCCAGTTAGTTTTAGCTGAGAGTAAATTGTAAATCCTTAACTCTTAGCCCCATCGAAGGAGAGTATATGAAAATAAGGTTTTTCTTTCTGATAACGGCGCTGCTCAGTCTCTCGCTGGTAGCCGTTGCTCAGACCAGCCGCGGAACCGTCGCCGGGACGATTACTGACGCGAACGGCGCGGTCATCCCCGGCGCGACTGTGATTCTGACCAACCTTGAGACGAGTGTCACACGCACCACCACGACCAACGACGAAGGCTTTTATCGCTTCGACGCCGTTGATCTTGGAAACTATTCAGTCGCAGTCTCTGCCACTAGTTTCGGCACGGCGACTAAAACAGGTATTGAAGTTTCTGCTAACCAGATAGCGGACGGCAGCACTTCGCTGGCTCCGGCTGGACAGTCCATCGTCGTTGACGTAACGACGGATGCGGCTGCGCTGCTGCAAACAGAGACTCCCGTGCGCGGCGGCAACATTGACGAGCGCAAGATTACAGAGCTTCCTTTTGCCGGACGTAATCCGGTGTCACTCGCCTTGACGCTGCCCGGTGTTTCCACCAACCGTTTCGGTTTCGGTGTCGGCACATTCTCCGTCAACGGCGGTCGCGGTCGCTCAAACAACTTCCTGATTGACGGCACAGAGAACAATGACATCTCTGTCGCCGGACAGGGTTTCCAGATTACCAACCCTGACGCCGTGCAAGAGGTTTCAGTGCAGACCTCAAACTATGACGCGGAGTTCGGTCGCGCAGGCGGCGCGGTGGTCAACGTCATCACCAAGTCTGGAACCAACGAGTTTCACGGCACACTCTCGTATCTTCTGGATTCGACACGTGACGACGCCATCACGAATACGCAGGGCCAGGTTCCAAGCACGGTCGCGCGTGGTTATCCGCCGTTCGGTATAGAGCAGTGGTACTCTGCCACCATCGGCGGCCCGGTTCTTCTGCCGCGCTTCGGCGAAGGTGGAAGGCGAGCTATTTACAACGGACACAACCGCACCTTCTTTTTCTTCTCTTATCAGGAACAGCGCCTGCGCGCCAATTCCACTTTCAACCGCACAGTTCCGACGCAGGCGGGCCGCGACCAGTTGCGCGCCCTCTTCCCGGTTGGAACTAATCCGAGAGTTGACCAGTATCTAGCCATCACTGGAAACGTCATCGGCACGACGAATCTCCAGAACATCGCGCTTGGCGTGAGCCCCGGCGGCGTCGCACGTCCTGCGATTCAGTTCGGCATAGGCTCTTTCTCAATTCCCACGAAGTTCTTTGACCAGCAGATTATCGCCCGCGTTGATCACAAGATCAGCGACAAAGATCAGTTTGCTATCCGCTATACTTGGGGCGACCAAATCCAGCCTGCGGGCGCGGATGTCACCTTCCCCAACTTCATCGCGGATTTTCGTGGCACGTTCAATAACCTGCTGCTTACTGAAACGCACGTCTTTTCACCGAGCGTGACGAACGAAGTGCGCTTGCACTATAACCGCATCCTGTTTGACTTCCCGATTGTCGGGCCGGACTTGCAGGCCTTCACGCTGCCGCGCTTCGACGTTGGCGGCATCAGCTCCTTCGGCGTGGCGACCAACATCCCGCAGGGACGTATCGCCAACAACTATGGTCTACAGGATACAGTGACATGGCTGAAAGGCAATCACACGTTCCGCTTCGGCGTGGACTTGCTCTCGCAACGCTCGAAGCAGTTTGCTCCGATTGTCGAGCGCGGATTGCTGACCTACTCGGCCAGCACAGGCTATACAGGCTTTGCTAACTTCGTGGATAACTTTGGCGGCGGCGCGGGCGGCGCTCGTATAGACTTCGGCAGCCCCGTCTATTATCCGTTCCTGTTCCGTCAAGCCTACTTCTTCCAGGATCGCTGGCGCGTGACGGAGTCTCTGACAATGACGCTCGGTCTGCGTTATGAGAACTTCGGCAACCCGACGCGCACGCTGCGCACGGCTGCTTTCACGGGCTTGTTCAATATCAACCCGGTAACGTTAACAGGGCCGTTCAGCCTGCCGAATCAGGTCGAGAGCGATAACAATAACTTTGCTCCGACCTTTGGTATCGCATGGTCGCCGTCTTACACGAGCGGCTTCCTCGGAAGCCTTGTGGGCGACAGAAAGACTGTCTTCCGCGCAGGCTACCAGATTGGCTACGACTCGTTCTTTAACAACATCGCTTCGAATGCGGCAACCTCTTCGCCGAACGTAGTGGCGACGAATATCCCTTCGAACGCAAGCAACGGCCCGCGCGGTCTGGCGAACTTGTCCGGCAACTTGCCGACTGTCGCACGCGCGCTTACTCCGCTCGACGGCCAGACGCTGGTCACGAGCGATTTAGTCAATCCGTATTACCAGAGATGGTCTGCCGGATTCCAACGCACATTGCCACTCAATCTGGTCTTGGATGCTTCCTATGTCGGCTCGAAGGGAACCAAGCTCTTCATCAATGAAGACTTGAACCCGACCGTTCCGGCTCCGAACCCGACCCGCGTGATTCCGCTCGTCACCCCGACGCGCATCACACCGGCAGCCTTTACAGGTTCTCTGACCTGTACGCCGGGAGCTGCGGGTTGCAACATCTCTGGCCGTCTTGACAACTTGCAGGGCTCGCGCCTGATCCGTACCAATAGCGGAAATTCAAACTATCACTCAGGGCAGTTCAGCCTGACGCGTCGTTTCGCTAATGGCTTCACGATTACTGGCGCATATACTTGGTCCAAGTTCATTGACAACGGCAGCGAAGTTTTTGGCGTCGCCGGAAACAACCTGCCACAGCAAGCTGCGTTTCCTTCAATCTTCGGCGGCCAGGCGCGCGAGCGTTCGGTCTCCTTGTTTGATCGTCCGCACAGAGCTTCAATCACATACGTCTATGCTCTTCCGTTCATGAAGGAGCAGCGTGGTTTTGCCGGCAAGCTTCTTGGTGGTTTTGAGATTTCAGGCATCACCACTTTTGAAAGCGGAACGCCTCTGACGGTTGTCAACGGCGTGGACGCAGATGGCGTGGGCGGCAACCTTGACCGTCCGCTCTTCAACCCGAATGGACAGAAGGGCGTGCGCGCCGTTCCCATCGTGAACACGCAGACCGGTGCGATTACCGGATACCTGAACCCTGATGCTCCCGGCCCGCTCGGCGGCTTCGCGGCGATTGATCCGAACACTGCTCAGTATATCGGCCTTCCGGCCTTCAGCGCAGCGCTTCCCGCCAGCGCGCAACGTTTCGGCACGACGGGCCGCAACACAGAGCGCACGCCTGGAATCAACAACTGGAACATCAATCTTTTGAAGCGCATCAAGATTGGTGAAACCCGCTCATTGGAGTTCCGCACGGAACTCTACAATGCGTTCAACCATCCGCAGTACACTATTCCAAGCGTCAGCCCCTTCTCGCCCGGCGAGCAGGGCTACGGCGCGAGCGTCGGCTCGGCTTCGTTTAATCCGATGACTGGCGTAACAGCCTTTGTCCCCGGCACGGCTTCTGGTCGTTTCCTCGATCCGAAGTTTGCAGACGCCGGTGGGCGCGTCATCCGTTACCAGATTAAGTTTATCTTCTAACGGACGACACAAAGCTTGAGAGCTTAGCTCTCAAACACACAAAGGCCCGGCAATCCATAAAGGTTGCCGGGCCTTAAACTTTAATAGCCCGTACGAGAATTGAACTCGTGTTTTAGCCTTGAGAGGGCTACGTCCTAACCCCTAGACGAACGGGCCGCAACTTGAAGTCAGGATTATAGAATCAGCCATCTCTGATTGGCAAGCGGAGCTATCTTGCCGTCGCACAGTTTCGTCCATTTCATTCATCACCGAAATAAAGAAAAACAGCTTGTCTTCTTTGCGCCTTTGCGCCACCAGCGGGAGACTTCTTCTTTCCGCTTATGAAACTGAACCACTACCTTCTTTTGAGACACGTCCGGCCCTAGTGTTATACTTTGCTTGCGTCCGCACTCGAACAAGAAAGCCATCATGCAGCATTAGCTTAACTTCTTCGGCGAGCGAGTGCGGGCGACAGGTGCTCCCCGTTTACTTTCTCAGACGCGATTATAAGACCTGCCGGAACATATGCCAGAAATCATTACCGACCATGCCCCGGACGAGCGGGCGCGAACCGAGACCACAAGCACAAATCTCAAGCTGGGCATAGACGGCTTTTCTTACGCAGACCTTTACAGCCCTGAGCGTCTGCGCGAGCTTGCGAATCTCTTTTACGAAGAGTTGGCACATTCCGAGCCTGAGCTTCACGGCGCGCTCTTGGCATATCTAGCGGCGCGCGGCGCGGGCTACGAGCAGAAGGTTGAATCCGAACTACTGATTGCAGCCGCCCCGCATCTCTCACAATTTGTCGCGCGCATTTTCGAGGTCGAAGAAATGCGCGAGCGGCAGATTGAAAGCGTCAGAGAGCAAGACCCGATATGGATTTTTAAGTTCTTCATCGCACGCCGCGCACTCAAAAAATTTCCCGCCGCAGAAGCTTCCCTGCTCGACGCAGATGCATTGCATGCCTCGCTTGAAGCATTGCGTCAAGCTGCTTTCCCCGAAACACTCGACTCGGACAAAGAGCTTGGCACGGCGCGCATGACCGTGCGCTTGCTTGATTGTGAAAAGCATTTAGAGAAGAAGGCTGATGAAAGTGATGCTGTCTCTCAAGAGACTTTGCGCGTGCTTGATGCTGCGCGCAGAAAGCTTGCGGGAACGGAGACGGAAAAACTTCTCGCGCAATTCGAGTCTGAGATAGCAGGCGAGAGCGCGGAAGAAGCTCTGCGCGTGCGCGTCGCTTTGCGTCTTCTGGAAGCATGGGCTGCGGCGCATGCGACGCAAGGGCATGCACGTGAGCACGTGCGCCGTTGGGTTAGTTTTCATTTTCCGCATCAACTCGATTATCAACATCTGGTTCAGATAGAACGCCCGCGCGCGGATGTGCCGGAGTTGATGCAGGGTTTGGACCAGAACCTCAGGCGACGCGACGGCTTTGGATTGACAGACCCGCGCGCGACCAAGCGCGAAGTCCTTGACGAAGTTGATTACTGTCTCTACTGCCACGAGCGCAACAAGGATTCCTGCTCGAAAGGCTTGTACGAACGAGACGGCGCGGTCAAGCGCAATCCTCTAGGCATCAAGCTCGAAGGCTGCCCGCTCGACGAGAAGATTTCCGAGATGCATGTCTTGAAGAAGCGCGGCGATTCGATTGCCGCGCTCGCGCTCGTGATGATTGACAACCCGATGTGTCCAGGCACCGGGCATCGCATCTGTAACGATTGTATGAAGTCCTGCATCTTTCAGAAGCAGGAGCCGGTCAATATTCCGCAGGCTGAAACAGGAGTGCTGACGGATGTTTTGGAGATGCCTTACGGCTTTGAAATCTACTCGCTCCTGACGCGATGGAATCCTTTGAACGCAAAGCAGCCTTATGCTCTGCCTTACAACGGCAAGAATATTTTAGTCGTGGGCTTAGGCCCGGCTGGCTACACTTTGGCCCACTATCTTTTGAACGAAGGCTTCGGCGTCGTCGGCATAGACGGCTTGAAGATAGAGCCTTTGACGCATCTCTTGACGGGCAGCCACGATGAAACGCCTTTGCCCGTGCGCGATGTTGGAGAGATAGAGACGAAGCTGGACGAGCGCGTGCTGGCTGGCTTTGGCGGCGTCTCTGAATATGGCATCACTGTCAGGTGGGACAAGAATTTTCTAACGCTCATTCATCTGACACTTGCGCGGCGCGACCATTTTCGTTTTTACGGCGGGATACGTTTCGGCGGGACACTGACGATTGAAGACGCATGGCAGCTTGGCTTTGACCACATAGCGATTGCGACCGGCGCGGGCAAGCCGACCATCGTTTCGATGAAGAACAACCTGATTCGCGGCATACGCAAGGCTTCCGATTTTTTGATGGCCCTGCAACTGACAGGAGCTTTCAAGCGCGACGCCTTAGCCAACCTGCAAGTGCGTCTTCCGGCCATAGTCATCGGCGGCGGCCTGACCGCGATTGATACCGCGACAGAGCTTTTCGCTTATTATCCAGTGCAGGTCGAGAAGATGCTCGCGCGGCATGAAGAGCTGGCGTCGGAGTTTAGCGTTGAAGAAATATGGAATAGATTTAACGAGGAAGAGCGCGCCGTTTATGAAGAATTTCTGGCCCACGGAAAAGCCATTCGTGCAGAGCGCGAACGCGCGCATGCGGCTCAGGAAGCTCCGAATTTTATTCCGCTCGTGCGCGAGTGGGGCGGCGTTTCAATCGTCTATCGCAAACGCTTGCAGGACTCGCCAGCCTATCGCCTGAACCATGAAGAGGTCGTCAAATCTTTGGAAGAAGGCATCAGCTATATCGAGAACATGAGCCCGCACGAGGCCGTCGCAGACGAGCACGGCGCGGTCTCTGAGCTTGTCTTCGAGCGTATGCGACAGGACGCGGAGACAGAGAAATGGAGCAGCACTGGAGAGTTGGTACACTTTCCAGCGCGCACTGTCTGCGTCGCAGCCGGAACGAGCCCGAATATTATTTACGAGAAAGAACAGCCCGGCACTTTTCAACTCGACGAATGGAATCAGTTTTTCGCGCCGCATCGTGTAGAGCAAGCGGCGGATGGAAAAGCGCACGCGGTCGCCGCAGGAAGAGGCGAGAGAGCGTTCTTTACTTCTTACGAAAAAGATGGCCGCTTTATCTCTTATTACGGCGACAACCATCCTGTTTATGCGGGCAATGTCGTCAAGGCTATGGCTTCCGCGAAGGATGGTTATGAGCATGTGACCGCGCTCTTTGAAAAAGAGTTGTCACAGCTTGTCTCTCAAACACAGCCTGAGAGAGAAAGAGAGTTTACGCGTCTCATAGAATATCTTGACGAGCAACTTATCGCGCGCGTCGTCAGAGTTGACCGCCTGACGGAAACCATCGTGGATGTCATCGTTCGCGCGCCGATGCCGGCTCGAAAATTTCATCCGGGACAGTTTTATCGTCTGCAAAATTACGAGACGGATGCGAGCGTCGTGCATCACACAAAGCTGATGATGGAGGGCATCGCGCTGACGGGCGCGTGGGTGGATGTCGAAGAAGGTTTGCTGAGCCTGATTGTTTTGGAGATGGGTGTCTCATCTCGCCTGTGCGCGACCTTGAAGCCCGGACAGCCTATCGTTGTGATGGGGCCGACAGGCACGCCGACAGAAATTCCAGAGAACGAGACAGTCCTGCTCGCGGGCGGCGGGCTCGGCAACGCAGTCCTCTTCTCCATCGCCAAAGCTTTAAGAGAGAAAAGCAATCGCGTCATCTATTTCGCCGGATACAAAAAGGGCGAAGACCTTTTTAAGCGCGAAGAGATAGAGGCTGCGACAGACCAGGTCATCTGGGCCACGGACACTGGCATTGAGATTGAGCCGCGCAGAACACAGGACACACACTTTCGCGGCAACATAGTGCAGGCCATGCTTGCTTATGCCGAAGGACGTTTAGGCCAACCGCTCTTTCGTCTCGCGGATGTTGACCGCATCATCGCCATCGGCTCAGACCGCATGATGAGCGCGGTCAAGGATGCGCGCCACACAGTGCTTGCTCCGCATCTTAAACCAGAGCACACAGGCATCGGCTCCATCAACAGCCCGATGCAATGCATGATGAAAGAGGTCTGCGCGCAATGCCTGCAAAGACACGTTGACCCTTTGACGGGCAAAGAGTCTTTCGTCTTCTCATGCTTTAATCAGGATCAGAAACTGGACGAAGTTGATTTCAGTAATCTCAACTCGCGCCTCAGGGCCAACACCGTGCAGGAAAAGATGGCGAACCTGTGGCTGGATAAATTGCTTAGAGAAGCACATTGATAAAATTCTGCAAGTGAAAATAGTTCTGGAGGGTAAATGCGAAGATTTTTCGTAGCATTCGTTTTATTAACTGCGCTCGTCGCGCAGATTCCGGCGGGTTATGCGCAGACAAGCAGCAGTCGCAGAGCGGCATCCGCAACAGCAGCTTCTTCATCATCGCGCAAGGCTGCCGAAGGCATCACTGCCGCACAGCTCAGCGACTATCTAAGCTTCGTCGCGGCGGACGAGATGGAAGGACGCGATACGCCTTCGCGCGGATTGGATTTGACGGCCAAGTTTATCGCCACACTGCTTGCGCGTTGGGGCGTCAAACCGGCTGGCGATAACGGCACTTATTTTCAAAAAATTGTGATGCAGCGTGCGCGCATCGAAGCCAACGGCACGCGCGCAGAGATTAACGGTCAGGCTTATAACTACGGGCAAGATTTTCTGGCGATTCCGCAGGCTGGAACAGCGAGCGGCCCTCTCGTCTATGTCGGTCACGGCTGGCTCGTTAAGCAGAAGAACATAGATGCATATAGTGGCCTCGATGTGAAAGACAAGCTCGTCGTCGTCTCAGGCGGATTGCCGAAGGGTTTGACCTTTAGCGATTTGGACAGCGGCAAGCAAGGCCTGGATTGGATGGAGCCGGAGGAATATGCACAAAAAATGGGCGCGCTCGGCATCGTAGAGTTGCCGGATTCGCAGACGATTGCTAACTGGGAACGCATACATCGCAACCAGCAAACGGGCGGCTCAATCGTCGTCGCAAAATTTCAACCACCCGCTGCAAAAACTTTGCCCGCCATCATGCTCTCGCAGAAGATGGCCGATGCTCTGTTTGACGGAGAGAAGCACAGCGCGGTCGAAATCTTGCAGAGCAAAAGCGGAAGCGCGCCAATCGCAGCCTTTGATTTGAATCCCAACAAAAAAATCAGCATGACCATTGCGGGCCAACCCGCGATGCTCTCTACGCAGAATGTCGTCGGCGTGATTGAAGGCTCAGACTCCGTGCTCAAAAATGAATACGTCGCAGTCGGCGCGCATTACGATCATGTTGGCACAGGGCCGCCCGGCGGCAATGGCAGATTTGCAGTGCCGCCCGGCGGCGACAGGAGCGATACGATTTACAACGGCGCGGACGACGACGGCTCCGGCACAGTCTCGCTGCTGGCGATGGCCGAAGCTCTCTCGCGTGCGTCGCGTCGCCCGAAGCGTTCGATTCTTTTTGTCTGGCACTGCGGCGAAGAGAAGGGCTTGTGGGGCTCTGAATATTTCGTGCAGTATCCGACCGTCCCGCTCGAAAAAATTATCGCGCAGTTCAACATAGATATGATTGGCCGGAGCAAAGCAGAGGGTGATACGAAGACTGCGAATCGCGCGTTGACAGGGCCGAATGAAATCTATGTCATCGGCTCGAAGATGATGAGCACGGAGTTGGGCCAGTTGAGCGAGCGCGTCAACCAGTCTTATCTCAATCTCAGTTTTAATTACACATATGACGAGCCGACAGACCCGAACCGCTTCTTCTTCCGCTCTGACCATTACAACTACGCGCAGAAGGGCATCCCGATTATCTTCTATTTCGACGGTGTGCACGAAGATTATCACCGCCCGGACGACGAGGTCTCGAAGATTGATTACGAAAAGATGCAAAAGGTCGCGCGCACGATTTTTGTGACGCTGTGGGAGACTGCGGATTTAAAGACGCGCCCGCTCGTTGATAAAAAGCTGCCGACGGAATTGACGGGCCAGTAGTAGCAACGTTTGATTCTTTTCCGCAGAAGATGCAAAATCCGCAGGTCTTGTGCGTCAGCTCAAAACGGCGATGCAAAATTTCAATGGTTCATAGAGGAGGCTTCATAAAAAACATGCAATCGAAAATGAAAATGGTTTGCGCGCTCGTCGCTGTGACAGTGATGGTGTGGAGCGCGGCAATCGTTCCGGCGCAAACGGGTAGGACGCAGCGCATACGCTTCGCGCGCGGGCGAACTTCGACGGTCATCAAAGGCTCTGTCGTGCGCGGCACGCGCGACAATTACATCCTCGGCGCAAGCTCAGGCCAGATGATGTACGTGCATCTGACTTCGCGCGAGAAGAACGCGAGCTTTACGATTTATGTGCCGGGCCGCTCTGATGTGCTGGCGAGCGCGGTGGACGTGACGGATTGGGAAGGCAGTCTGCCTTTTGACGGCGACTGGATTATCGAAGTCGGCCCGACCAGAGGCAACGCGACTTATACACTGGAAGTCACGATTCGTTAAAAAGAAGGCGGAAGGCGGAAGGAACAGCATTTCTTTCATCCTTCCGCCTTCATCCTTCCTACTTGCTTTTCCTCGGCAGCATGTGGGCCAGCACCTCAAAGGTGTCGTGGACTGCGAGATAAGATTCTTCTAACTGCGCATCCGCAGCACTCGCAGCATCGCTCTTAAACTTCGCCAGCGCGTCTGCGAATTTCTTCAACTCCTTCTCAAATTCGGCAGTCTTCTTGACTTTCGCTGGCACGCCAAGCTTGACGATGGCCTCGCCGCGCGTCACAAGCTCTGCGGCCTGCGCGCGAATAGTTTTGAAATCCTTGTTCGGCAGAGCTTCATGCTGCAAAGGATGCAGCACGTCATGGAACTCGTTATATTCCTTGACGCTGAAATGCTCTTCCTCCGCGAAGGCCGTGACGGACAGCAGCAAGAGCGCGGACAACGCGCAGGTGAATAAAAGCTTAAATCGTTTCTTCATCAAAAATTTTCCTTCATAAATTTGAATTTGAAAAGCATGCTACACAGCATGCAAGTTTAGCCATTTTGCGTTTTTTCGCAACTCAACTGCGCTCGCGTGCGCGTGCGGCTGTCAGGCGGCGATAGGCTTCATCGCGTGTCAGGCCAAGTTCGCGCGCGGCTTTTTTCAGAGCGGCGCGTGCATCCATGCCTTCGCTTTCGAGAGCTTTGACGCGCGCTGCGATATCCGATTCCGAATCCTGTCCCGATTGTTCACCGATAATCGTGCGGTCTATGACCAGCACAATCTCGCCGCGCGTGCTGGTTTGCGTCGCATCAAATTTCTGGGCCAACTCGCTCAAGCGTCCACGCACAATCTCTTCATGCAGCTTGGTCAACTCTCTGGCGATGGCTGCCTCTCTCTCGCCCAAAATCTCGCGCGCGTCTTTGAGCGCAGAGGCTATGCGATGCGGAGTCTCATAAAAAATAAGTGTGGCGGGCATGGCGCGCAACTCTGCGAGACGCGCACGACGCTGTGCAGAGCGCGCGGGCAGAAAGCCGCCGAAAAAAAATTGGTCTGTCGGCAAGCCTGTTGAGATGAGCGCGGCGACAAAGGCTGTTGCGCCGGGCAAGGGGATGACACGCGCGCCGCGCTCTTGCGCCGCGTTGACCAGACGAAAGCCTGGGTCGTTGATGCAGGGCGTGCCTGCGTCCGAGACGAGAGCGATGCTGGCTCCCTGTTCGAGCATCCGGCCCAACTCGTCTGCACGCTCGCGCTCGTTGTGCTCGTGATAGCTCACGAGCTTTGTCTTGATGCCGTAGTGATTCAGCATCGCGCCAGTGTGCCGCGTATCTTCGCAGGCGATGAGGTCAACTGCGGCGAGCGTTTTGAGCGCGCGTTGCGTGATGTCTTCGAGATTGCCGATGGGCGTCGCCACCAGATAGAGCGTGCCTGCCATAAAAGGAATCGTAAATGGTAAATCGTAAATAACTCAAGTTGTCTGTCCAAAAATGAACGTCGGCTCTGCCGCCCGGCTGTGCGGAAAGCCTCTGGCTGACCGTCAGCTTGCTCCTTAAAACCCTTGAGGCTGCGCCTCAGATGCGGCGTAGCCGCACGAACTTTGGGCGAGGCGCACGGAAAGTCAGAGACTTTCCGCACAGCAGGCGGCTCAAGCCGTCATCGCTCTCGTAACTAGCAACAAAGCCGGCATCGCTCTCATAACTAGCAAGTTGGGTTAAATAGGAGAGCAAGCGAAAAGCCTCAGACACTTTTGAAAAGTGTCCGAGGCTTTTTTTGTTGACGAAGCCCGAACGCTTCGGTAGTGAAAAGTTTTTACAGGCTTACCAGTTGCGCCCGTTATTTCCGCGACGGTTATAACGGTCATCGAAATCAGACCAGTTAAAGCCGTAGGCGTTGGCAATCACCTGCAAGTCCTGACGTATGCGCGACCATTCGGATTCTGCGCGACCGCCCAGACGATTGCGCGCCATGAAGCGGTCAATCTGCGCTCCGAGTTGCAAGACCCTGCGCGCCTCGTTTGAACTGCGGCTCAAGTTTCTGCCGTTATCAAAGCGATCTTCCAAAACGTTTGCAGCCCTGTGAAAGTCTTTCACGACATCGTTGATGCGGTCTTCGCGTCGGCTGTCGTCATAGCGGCTGCGGTCAAGCGCCCTGTCAATATGTTCCTCAAAATTGTTGCTGCGATCTTTCACGCGCTTGATGCTGTCGCGCAGGTAACGCTGGTTGTAACGATTGTTGTCGTTGCGCCGGTTATCGCGGCGGTCTCCGCCATAATAGCCGCCCTGCGCAACAGCCAATGCGGGCAGAGCCAGAGCGATAAGAGCGACTGTCAAAATTGTCGGAAGAAGTGTGCGTCGGTTAGTCATCGAATTATCTCCTCAAGATTTTTGATGAAGGCAACCTGTGCTCGAACTCTCTGGGGTAGGTGTCGGTAACCGGTTCAGCCTTTTGTTTTCGAACGCCTCATCGCGGGGACGACGCTATTAGATAAGGCGTCAGACACATTCCGGCGATGGCAAGCCTTATGCCGCGAGTGCGCGTGAAGCGAGATGAGCCATCACACAGAGCAGCCTAAGTGATTGAAAGGAAACGAAGCTTTGATGTTTGAGAGAATTTTGTTTGCGTGGTTTCTGGGCCAATTCAAACTCGTCCCAAATCGTGCAGGCCGTATCGCATATCGTGAAAGAGAAGTGAGGAAAGCTTGCCTCTTAAAAATTTTCAGCCGCCTGTGAAGAGAGAAAAATGTCTGCGCAATCTTGCTTCCGCAAGTGGCTGCCGCGTGCCTTCCTTTTCCAGAATGGCCCACTCCGGCGCGCCTGTCTTGGAGCGCACAAGCATCAACTCTTCATCAGCCGCGCGCTTGCCAAAGTGTCCGATGCGCCCGCAGGCTAATCCGCCGCCGCGCACGAATCCATCTGCGGGCGTACGCGGCCAGCCCGCTTCGATGATTAAAGCGCGCACGCCTGCGCGAAAAGTCAGGCGCGTCCCGACCATCGTCGCGCTGCCGACACGAAAGCGATGCCCCTCTTCTTTCTCAATGCGTATGCCGACGCCAGTGCGATTGGCTTCGCCCGCTAAGGTCGTCAAAGTTGAGAGCAGCCATTCGATGCCAGTCCTGCGCATCAGGTCGTTCGAGGCGCGCAAGGCTATATACTCCGCTATATCCGCGCGACCTGTCGCACGCGCCTGCCGCTCGGCTTCGGCGAGAGCCATTGCCCATGCTTCATCCAATTCGCTCACGCTTCAAGCATAAAGGCGAAAGAGAAAAAGTGAAAGTTCCAAGCATGAGAGAAAAGCGATGCGCGCCTTTTTTGTCTTTTACCTTTTTCCTTTTACCTTTCTACTGGTGTTATGATGCCGCTCGATTTCTCTCCATAAAAATTCCACGTTTGAGGCATCTATGAACTTGAAAAAGAATCAGGGTCTGAGAGGAGCCGGTTTTATCTTGGCTCTGATAGTGTCCGCCTATTCCGGCGCGACTTTTCTGGGCCACTCGACGGCGCAGCAAACTGCAACTGCGCCCGACAACGAATACATGGTCGGCGCAACCCTCTGGCAACAGACCGCAGCAGAATATCGCGCGCTCACATATCAATCCTTCAATTACGCCAGACTGCTTTTTGACAAAGACCTCAAGACCATGCGCCGCAACAAGCGCAAGCGCGCGGTCGTGGTGGATGTGGACGATACTGTTTTGGACAACAGCCGCTATCAGGCCGCGCTTGTCCTCAGGCGCAACAATTACGGCGCGTCCGCTTTTACAGAATGGTGCAAGGTCGCGGAAGCGACGCCCGTTCCCGGCGCGCTCGAATTTCTCAAGTACGCACATGCGAAGGGCGCGCGGATTTTTTATGTCTCGAATCGCAGGCAGGAAGATAAAGGTTGCACATCTGAAAATTTGAAGAAGTTCGGTTTCCCGGATGTCAGCGACGAGACATTGCTCTTCAGGACGGACACGTCCAGCAAAGAGGCGCGGCGGCAGCTTGTGGACCAGAAACACAGGACGGTGCTCCTGATTGGCGACAACCTGAACGACCTCGCGCAGGTGTTTGAAAGGAAACCTATCGCGGAAAGATTCGCCGCCGTTGACCAGATGCGGGACGAGTTCGGCTCGCGCTTCATAGTCATCCCGAATGCCATGTACGGCGAGTGGGAAAGCGCAATCTATGAGTACCGGAATCTTTCGGATGCAGACAAAGCTCTCAAAAGAAGAAGCACGCTCAAGGATTTTTAATAACAGACAAAATTTAGCTACAGAGGCACAGAGACACGGAGTAAGAAAAGCAGATGAAGGAAATGCTCTGTAACATGCTTATTATCAGCTCTGTGTCTCTGTGGCTAATCTGCCTGACTCAAGCATGAGACAACTTAAAGAACGCCGGATTGTAATTCTTGTCCTCTCGCTGCTCATTGTCTGTGCAACGCTGGCGGGAGTCATCGCGCAGAAGCGTCAGCGTTCAAGCTCAAACAATGCAGGCCAGCCTTCCGCGCAGTCGCGCACGCGTCCGCGTCTGGTCTTGCTCATTGTTGTAGACCAATTTCGTTATGATTACTTGGAACGCTTCGGAGACCTGTTCGCAGCAAACGGCATCAAGCGGCTGATGCGTGAAGGAGCTTCGTGGTCTGAGGCGAATTATGACCACGCGCCGACATACACCGCGCCGGGACACGCCGCTTTGATGACAGGCACATGGGGCAGCGAGAACGGCATCATTGCCAACAACTGGTTTGAGCGCGAGACGGGCAAGCGCGTGTCGAGTGTGACGGATGATGCGACGTTGCTGTTGGGAGGCAAAGAGGGAGAGAAAGGCTCAAGCCCGCGCCGCTTGCTGGCTTCGACTTTGGGCGATGAGATGCGCCTTGCGACCAATGACCGCTCAAAGGTGTTTGGCATCTCTCTCAAAAATCGCTCGGCCATTCTTCCAGCCGGACGACGCGCCAACGCTGCCTACTGGTTCAACACCAACACGGGCAACATGGTGTCGAGCACTTATTATTTCAATCGCCTGCCCGCGTGGGTCGAAAGCTTTAACAAGACGCACTTGATAGATAAGTTTTACGGCGCGCGTTGGGACAGGTTATTGCCCGAAGCAGAGTATCAAAAGCGCGCGGGCGCGGATGCTCCTGCCTGGGAAAATATTGACACGGCGAAAGACACAAACACTTTCCCGCACATAGTCACAGGCGGAGCGAAAGAGCCTGGCAAAGTTTTCTACAAGGCTCTTGATTACACGCCGTTCTGCAACGAGTTGTTGTTGGAATTTACAAAGCAAGCCATTGCTAATGAGAAGCTCGGCGCGGATGATGAGATTGATTTTCTTTCCGTCAGCTTTTCCGGTAACGACTACGTGGGCCACCGCTTTGGGCCATACAGTCAAGAAGCAATGGATGTCACCTTGCGCGTTGACCGCCAGATTGCAGCCTTGCTTGAAGAAGTCAATGCGCGCGTCGGCTTGCAGAATACGATAGTCGTCTTCACAGCGGATCACGGCGTCGCGCCGATACCGGAACACGCTGCGGCCATCAATCTTCCGGGCAGACGGCTTGGGAAAGATGAATTGTTCAAAGCAGTCGCGGCGGCCATCAAAGAGCGTTATGGCAGCAAGAAGAGTTTGGACGACTATCTACAGAAGTTTAAGTACAATAACGCAGAGCGCGATGGTTTCATCAACGGCAATTTTTATTTTAACAGGGCTGCCTTGAAGCGAGATGGAATCGAGCCGGAAGAGTTTGCGCGTCTTGTAGGCGAAGCGGCTTTGAGCATTCCCGGCACTGCCAGATATTTTACGCGCGCACAGCTTGAAGGCGGCGTTGTCTCGGATTCCGACCCGGTGATGCGGCGCGTGAGGCATGGCTTTCATCCTGCGCGGAGCGGCGACCTTTTGATAATTTACCAGCCATACAGCATCCACTTCGGTGAGCCGGATGACCCGGATGCTCCGCGAGATGCTGCGACGCACGGCTCGCCTTATTCCTATGACACGCACGTGCCTTTGATTATCATGGGCGGCGGCATCAAGATGGGACGTTACGCGGAGGCCGCGTCGCCCGCAGACATCGCGCCGACGCTCGCACACCTGCTCGGCATCCAATCGCCAAGCAGCGCAACCGGGCGCGTCTTGAGCGAGGGAATTAAAAGGTAATGAGAAATCGAAATCATCTCATATCTGAAATCTCAAATTTGAAATCTTTTGTTATGAAAAACAAACTATTTATCATCAGCTTGCTCTTCATTTTTATTTTCGGTTTGACAGAAACGACTAGCGCGCAAAGGAAGCCAGCGCGCAAAGGTGAGGGAGAATCTGCATCTCTCGTTAAGAACGAGAAGGAAGAACTGGATGCCGCGATAGCTCTCGCTCCGGCAGAGCGGATTGAGAAATTAAAAGCCTTCGTCGCCGCGCACCCGCGCTCTGCTTTAAAGATGCGCGCACTGGAATTGATTGTCAGCGCGCGTGCGGCTCTCGGTGATGAAAAGCTGCATGCGGGAGATGCTGCCGGAGGCACGGAGCAATTTCGTCTGGCCGTCGCGGAGATTCCGCAGGGAATGTCGGAAAAACTTTTTACGGAAGTCGTTGCACAGATTCCGACCAATCTTTTTCTGCGCGGCGAGCGCGCGACCTCAATCGAGATGGCGCGCTTGATAGAAGAACAGGTCAAGCAAGACCCGAAACGATTGCTGCTCATAGCGGCTTTCTATCTTGGCATAGAGGCTGCGGATGAAGCTTTGCGCGTCTCGGATGCGGTCATCAAAGTCGCGCCGGAGATGTCTGCGGCTTATCAGGCGCGTGCTGCGGCACATCGCATCGCGCTTCGCCTTGATGAATCGGCTGCGGATTACGCGCGCGCAGTCGAGCTTGACCCGAAATCCGAAAGTGCGCGCAGAAGCCTGGCAGATTTACGACGCGCGACGGGCAAGACGGAAGAGGCTCTGGCCCTTTACCGCGAGCGTTTGAAGGTTGATGCCAGGGATGAGTTTGCGCGCACGGGTCTGGTTGTTTCACTTTTCGAGCTTGGCAAAAAGGAAGAGGCCGAGCGCGAGTTGGAAGCGGCTTTGAAAGAGACGCCGAACAGCCTTGCGCTCTTGATAGGCGCGGCCTACTGGTTTGCAGCGCATCAAGACAGCGCGCGTGCCGCAGAGTTTGCGCGCAAAGCTATTGTTGTAGAGCCGCGTTACACTTGGGGGCATGTCGCGCTGGCGCGCGCGCTGCTCGCGCAGAAACGACCGCTTGAGGCAGAGCGCACGTTGCTCGTCGCGCGACAGTACGGAAGATTTCCGACGCTTGATTACGAGATGGCATCAGTTCTCGCGGAGGCAGGTCTCTATGGCGAAGCGGCTTCAATTCTTGCTCAATCCTTCGCAGTGAAAGATGAACAAATCGAAACCTACTTAGCGGGCCGCACGCTCGCGCGCTCAAGCAGCTTTACGGAACTGCTTGCGCCCGAACGTCGCGCAAGTATTTTTCAATTCACGGCGGCGGACAATGAGACAAGCGCGCGAAGACTCAAATCATTGCTCGCTTTTACGAATGCGCTCAATCCATCTGCGGGTCGTGAAGCGATTAGAGAGGCGGATGTGTTGGCTGCTGCGCGCGAGTTTATCGGCGGCGAAGATGAGATGCGCGCGTTTCGTCGTCTCTATGTTGCGAGTCGCCTGCTGGAATACAACGTCGCTTTGCCGAAAGCTTTTGAGCTGACCGAAGCCGTGACCTCAGAAGTCGAAGCCGCGCTCAACATCCCGACAGCCGCAGTCGCAGTGATGGCCGAAGAACTACGAAGCGCACGCGCCAGCGCGAACATGCAAGGCTCGACTCTGAATGTGCCGAGCATCCCGCGCAATACTCTCGCCAACATTATGCGCGGGCGCATCGAAGACCTCGCCGGATGGACTCTGTTCAATCAAAGCAAGCATACCGAAGCCGTTGTCAGGCTCAGGCGCGCGACGAGCGTGCTGCCCGAAAATAGTATCTGGTGGACTAATGCCATGTGGCATTTGGGCGCATCGCTCAACGCCAGTGGCAAACAGCAGGAAGCTCTCGAAGCTTACTATAAAAGTTACAGCAGCGGTGGCCCAGACCCTACGCGACGCGCAGTGATTGAATCTCTCTATCGCAGAGTCAACGGCTCGCTCGAAGGTCTCGACGCCAGAATCGGAGCCGCGCCAGTCATCGCCGCTAACACCAATCCGACACAAAGCTCTGTGCCGGCACAGAGCGTGACTGATGCCAGTAAATCTGTGGAGACGAAACCGACAGACACTCTCCCGCAGAGTGATGCCGCTAACACATCGACAACCACAGAACAAGCACGGCCTGAACCGACACCGACACCAACGCCGGAGCCGACTCCAATACCAACGCCCACGCCCACGCCTGAACCAACTCCTGCGCCAACACCATCACCGGAGCAGACGCCCGCTTCTGAGATGGCGACCAACACTGCGCCCGTCGAAGTCCCGCCCGGCCCGCCGCAGCCAGCAGAGAATGACGAGCCTCCGGCCACTCCGACGCCCACGCCGCAGCCGACTCCTTCCGCGCCGGAATCTGCGCGCAGGCAAGAGCGCAAACGGCGCGTCGTGAGTGATGGCAAATGCACTATTAATGTCAGCGAGCAAGCTCTCACAATACAAAACAACGGCGGCTCTGCGCTCATCACAGTCACGCTCGACGGTCTTGATTCGACGGAGCAGGTCACGGCCAGCACCAGCGATTGGTCTGCACTCGCGGTCTTCCCCGAACCCAGAAGCAACGCGCCTTCGAGCAACGCGCTCGTCTTCTCTGTCGCACCGATTAGTAAGAAGACAGGACTTTTTACTATCACTTTCAAATCGCCGTGCGGCTCGAAGGATGTGACTGTGACTGTCAAATAAGCATTAAGAAAGAATTTCCCGCAAAGGCGCAAAGACGCAAAGAAGAACTTACATGTTTTCCTTTGCGTCTTTGCGCCTTTGCGGGAAACTGTTTTTCTCTTTGCCGTCAATCCCTAACGGCTTTAGGCTTCCTCATACAAACGATTAATCACGTCACGATATTTTTCATCTACGACGCGCCGTTTGACCTTGAGCGTCGGTGTGAGTTCGCCGCCTTCGATGGTCAATTCATCTTTTAAGAGCGCGATGCGTTTGACGCGCTCGTACTGGGCCAGCCCCTCTGTGTGCGAATCAACCTGTCTCTGAAAAAGGTCTAGGATGCGCGGGTGCTTGATGAGTTCTGACGGCTCTCTTTCGGTGATGCCTTTGAGTTCCACATAAGAGTGAAGCTGTTCCCAGTTTGGCACAATGAGGGCCGCAGGGAATTTGCGCTCGTTGCCGATGAGCACGACCTGATTGACGAAGCGCGAGCCTTTGATGAGTTGTTCGATGGGCTGCGGCGCGATGTACTTGCCGCCGGAAGTTTTAAATAGCTCTTTCTTGCGGTCTGTGATGCGCAGAAAACCATCCTCGTCCAGAACGCCTATGTCGCCGGTCTTAAACCAGCCGTCCTCTGTAAAGACCGCGCGCGTCTCCTCAGGCTTGTTGTAATAGCCGACCATGATGTTTGGCCCACGCGTCTCTATCTCGCCGTCCGACGCGATTCTGACTTCGACATTTCTGATAGCACGACCAACAGTTCCGATGCGATTGTCTTCGAGCCTTCCGGCAGAAATGACAGGCGAAGTCTCCGTCAAACCATAGCCCTGCACAATCGGCAAGCCCGCGCCGGCGAAGATATAGCCAATCTCTTCCGAGAGAGCCGCGCCGCCTGAGATAAAGAGCCGCGCGCGTCCGCCTAAAGCCGCGTGCCATTTGGAGAAGACAAGGCGCGTCGCAAGCTTATGTTTGAGCGCGAGAAGCTTTGGAATTTTTTTGTGATTAAGAGCATGCTGCGCGTAAGTCTTGCCGACTGCGACAGCCCACGTGAGGATAGCAGCTTTGGCTTTTCCTTCAGCCGCAGCCTTCTCTTTGATGCGCGCGTAAATCTTCTCAAACAGTCGCGGCACGCCGACAAAAATCGTCGGGCGCACTTCGCGAAAATTCTCTCCGACCTTTTCCAGAGACTCTGCGTAATAGACGCTCATCCCGTGATGCATGTACATGTACATCGCTAGGCGTTCGAGAACATGCGAGAGCGGCAGCACGGAGAGCGCGACATCCTGCTGGCCGAAAGAGAGATGGCCGGATGAATCAATCAGGTTCGAGACGAGATTCGAGTGCATCAGCATCACGCCCTTCGGCTCGCCCGTCGTCCCCGACGTGTAAATAATCGTCGCTAAGTCATCCGGTTTAGCAGAGCGCGCAAGCTCTTCGGAAAGCTGCGGCCTCTCTTCGGAAAGCCTCTGGCCCATCTCTTCAAGTTCTGCAAGCGAAATCGCATTCTCTTCTTCGACGCCGGTCTTATCAAAGAAAACGAAACGCTCAATCCCTTTGCAATCTTTGATTGACTCGCGGATGCGGTCTAAGGCTTCACGATTCTGTATGACGAAAATTCGCGCGCCGGAATCTTTGAGGATATAACAGACCTGCGAGGGAGCTTGCGTCGTGTAGATTGGTACATCTATCGCGCCTGCGAACTGGCAACCGGCATCAGTCAAAGTCCACTCTGGACAATTAGCGGAGAGCAGCGCAACGCGGTCGCCGTGCCGTATGCCGAGCGAGTAGAGACCGAGCGCGATGCGGCGTGCTCGTTCCAGCATTTCATCCGAAGAGATATGCTTCCACTCGCCGTCCATTTTATAATTCAGCATGTCCGGCTTGTTGTGCTCGCGCACAGTATGCTCGAACATCTCCGCGAGTGTCTGCGGCTCGCCTTCATCGAGCGGGATGCGGCGGCTGGAAGTTTGCGCTCTCTGTGTGGTTTGAGTCTGTTGCATTAGGCGCTCACTCCGTTCAAGAAAATGTCCAGCACCTGATCGGCCATCGGCGCGAGTTTGTAGCGGCGTTTCGATAAAATCCAATTCGTCGCCATCTCATCAAGCGCGCCAAACAAAATTTTAGAGACCACTTTTGCGTTCAACTCCTTGCGAAAGACTTTGGCCTGCTGACCCTCTTCAATCGTCGCGCGAATCAAACCCAGATAGCTGGCAAAGCCTGCCGCGGAAAATTCTTCCATGAACTTGGTAGAGCCGCGCAGCTCCACCTGAAAGACGACAGCTAAGTCGCGGTCTGCTCCCAAACCTTCGAGGTGCAGGTGCGCTAGGCGGCGCAACTTTTCGCGCGGGTCTTCAATCTGCGCCAGCTCTTCGCGCGCCTTCGCAATCGCCTCGTCAACCGTGCGGTCAAAGATGGAATGCAGAATCTCTTCCTTGCTTTTGAAGTAGAGATAGACTGTGCCGTCCGCGACGCCCGCCGCGCTCGCAATGTCCGCGACCTTCGAGTTGAAATAACCGTTGCTCGCAAAGACGTGCGTGGCGGCGCGCAGGATGGCCTCGCGTTTGTCTGTGATCGTCGGACGAACGGACGAAAGTGTACGTGATGTGCGCATCTATATGCTCTAAGGCAACCGCAAATCTAAAATTAACTTTTACGAGGAGACTGCTGAATGAATAGCCATTCAGAATGAGGCCCTAGCCTAACCTTAAAGAGAGCTTTTTGTCCAACTCTAAAAGCAAGAATCTCCCGCAAAGGCGCAAAGGCGCAAAGAAAAACAGCTTGTCTTCTTTGCGCCTTTGCGTCTTTGCGGGAGACGTATCTTTTATTCCGGCTTCTCGGCTGGACGGACGCGAAATTCTCTTTGCGGGAAAGGAATTTCGATGTGCGCTTCACGAAAGAGTTTTTCGATGCGGTAGTTGATGTCGCTCTTAATCTGCGGATAACGGCGCGGGCGGTCAGTCCAGACCAGCAGGCGAAAGTCCAATGACGATTCACCGAAGCCAAGAAATTGCACGCTCGGCTTCGGCTCATGCAAAAGATACTTCACGTCTTCTGCTGAGCGGAGCAGTGTCTGCGTGACCAGTTCGACATCGGAACCATAGGCGACGCCGACCGGAATCGAGATGCGCGAACGTTTCTCGCCGTAAGACCAGTTGATTAAAGTCTGGTTGACCAGCTTTGAGTTAGGCACAATCGCAGTGATGTGATCGTTCGTCACAACATTAGTCGTGCGCAGGTTGATACTGTGCACGCGGCCTTCCGTCAGCTTGGAATCCGGCCCGGTGATAGTCACATAATCGCCGACGCGCACGGGGCGTTCAAAGAGAAGTATGAAGCCGGAGGCGATGTCGCCTGCAATGAATTGGAGGCCGAAGCCGATGCCGACCGACAGAGCAGTAAAGAGCACGGCCAGCGTCGTCAGGTCTGCGTTGAAAGCATTCTTAAATGCAAAGAGGATGCCGACTGTGAGAATCGCGTAATGAATGAGCCGCAGGATTGTGTACTGTATGCCGGGGTCAAGATTCTTATGCCTTTCGAGCCTGCGCTCCATGAAAGCGCGCAGCCAGCGCGAGACGATGACAGCGATGAGAAAGATGCCTATGCCGATGGCTAAGCTCGCCAGCGAAATCTTGAGCGTATCGCCAATCATCAAAGGCTTGTTGAGGTAGCACAGGATTCTATCGAGAGCATTGCCGCCACAGGGCTGCGACAAAGGCGTCGCGGGCGCGGGCGATTGCGTCGGCGTCGGCGACACGGCAGGGTCAGCCGCCTGCTGCCACCACCAGAGATTCAAGAGCAGCGTGTGCGTCGAGCTAATTAAATTTAAGAATCCGATAGACAATTTCTCTAACACTCCTTACAAACTACAAGCCGTCCGCGCAGTTGGGGGCGTTGGACGGCTCGCTGGAAAAACTTTAATGACTGGCGGAGGGGACAGGACTCGAACCTGCAAGCCCGCAAGGGCGGCGGTTTTCAAGACCGCTGCATTACCAATTATGCTACCCCTCCAACATCGGCTTGGATCAATATACAGCACGCCCGCGCCTGCGCTCAACCGCCCGCGCAATCAACTACAGCATGCCTTTCAAAAGTCTCTCGCGCTCTTTTCATTTATCGCCACTGCTCTCTAACAGGCGAACAGGCTGGCCCACTTCCAGACGACCCGTTTGCAGCACGCGCGCATAAAGCCGCGACTCGCCGGGATGAATTTTTTGAGAGATACGGCTGAACTCATGCTCTGCGAACGAAGCCTCAATCTTGTAGCACGGACTCGCGTAAGAAGAGATTTCAATCAACACCTCTTCACCGAGCGCGAGCCTTGCGCCCGGTTCCAGCTTGCTCCAATCAAGCCCCGCGAGAGTCACGTTCTCGCCTGATGAACCCGGAAAAATCGGATGCCCTTCGGCTTGCAGCTCCAGAATATTTTCGAGCGCATACAAACACAGAGCGCGCTCCGGCCCGCCATGATTCTTAACATTCGCCTGACGGTCTCCAATCAATCCTGTCTCCGTCAACACAGCCTCACGCACAGCCAACTTAGGCACGCCGCCATCCGAACAATTTAATTGAAAGATATGTCCATCCATAAATTTCATTCGCCTCTCACAGGAATTAAACTCCCAAATTATACTAACCCTCCGGCTGTCTCTTCCAACACTAAATCAACTACATCCTCGAAAAGCTCCTTTTGGAGATAAGCTTCGCGCTGGCGTTTCGCGCCGTTGCCGCGCGCGAGAGTTTGATGGACGAGTGTTGAGACCTCTTGCCATTCATCGCTTGCTTCGAGCGCGGGGCGCAGGTGGGCCAGAAATTTCTGGACCAATTCCTGAGCGGGAACGGCGCGCAACGCCTCAGTATCTATCAGGTCTGCTTCAAGTCCATAACGCGCGGCGCGCCATTTGGCTGCGCGCAGGAGTTCGGGCCGCGCGTGTTTGTAATCCACATCATTCACAGAATCTTGATAGCAGGTTTGGGCCAGAGAGCGCGCGAGTCCGGCAATCATCACCGCTTCATCCACAGTCAGGCAGACATCCGTGACGCGAAACTCCAGAGTCTCGAAGCGCGCACTGGGGCGCACGTCCCAGTAAATCTTTGTGCCGTCTTCAATGCTCCCGGTCGAGACCAGAGACTCAACGAGCGCATCATATTCTGCGCGCGAGGCAAGTGGATGCGGAGTTCCGCTCATGGGCCAGCGTCGCCAGATTTCCGTGCGAAAGCTGCTATAGCCAGTGTCTGCGCCGAGCCAGAAAGGAGAGTTGGCAGCCAGCGCGAGCATCACTGCGAGCCAGGGACGCGCGCGATTCATCACCTGTATCGCCGCTTCGCGGTCGCGTATGCCGATGTGCACATGGCAGCCGAAGATGAGTTGTTCGCGCGCAAGCTGCTGGTAATCCTGCTCAATGCCGACATAACGCGCCTTCGGCGTCAACTGCTGGTCTTCCCAGTGGGAGAAAGGATGCGTGCCTGCCGCAGCGATGCGATTGCCTTTACTCTCAGCCGCCGCAATCACTTCACGACGCAAGCGCACAAGCTCCTGGCGCACCTCCGTGAGCGACTGACAGATTGGCGTGCCGATTTCGATTTGAGAAAGATAAAGCTCAGGCTGCACTTCTTCTCCAACCGCGCTCTGAGCTTCGCGCAGGATACTCGCGCCACGCGAATGCAACTCGCGCGTCTCGGCATTAATGATTTGATACTCTTCTTCGACCCCGATTGTAAATTCTTCCATGTGTTCCCCAAATTCCCTTATGAAATTTTTTGCTCTTCCGGGATGAGAGACTTGTGTATGTGTATGGCTGCCATCGCGCCTTCGCCAGCGGCGACGACTGCGAGTTGCGAGCGCGGCGTCAAATCGCCTGCGGCATAAACTCCCTGCACACTTGTTTGTCGTTCGTCGTCAACCCAGACCAGCCCGCATTCTTTATCAAGCTTGCAGCCAAGCATCTGATACAAATAGGAGGAAGGCTCAACGCCCAGATTGAAGAAGAGCGCGTCGCATTCGAGCGTCTCGCCATCCTCAAAGCAGACGCGCCTCAGTTGGCATGCCTCCTTATCGCCTTCCAGACTGGCGATGCTCTGGTTTGTAACCGGGATGTTAAAGTGTGCAAGTTTGGCGCGATGCTCATCCGTCATATCGCCGGCATCGCCGCCTGTGATGAGCGTCAGCTTGTCCGTCCACGTCAGCAGAGAGAGCGTAAAGCCTACAGCCTGCATCCCGCGCCCGAACACAGCGACACGCTTGCCCGTCACTTCAAAGCCATCGCAATCAGGACAGTGAAAAACTGTCGCTCCGTAAAAATCTCGAAAGCCCGGACAATCCGGCATCAGGTCGCGCAAGCCTGTCGCGAGCAGGAGACGACGCGACTCGAATGTTTTCTCAGCATCATTTTCATCACCGGTCGTGACGCGAAAATGTCCTTCTTCAATCAACTCCGCGCGCGTCACACAAGCCTCTACAATCAACCCGCCATGCTGCGCCACCTCATCGCGCCCGCGCGTCAGGAGTTCCGCAGGCAAGATGCCGTGATGGCCCAGAAAACCATGCACGCCATGCGAATAAAGATTACGCGGGCTGTTGTGATGAAACGTCAACACGCGCCTGCGATACCGCGCCAGAAAAAGCGCGGCAGACAACCCGGCTGGCCCTGCTCCGACAACTATGCAGTCATACATAATAGTCCTGGAGTCTGAAGGCTGGACTCTTAAAAGTCAAAACTTACTATATTGATTATAAAGAAGCTGCTGTCGCTGAAGAGGCAGCGCAGTTTCGTTTTACAGTGGAAGTGTGAGCATGGAATTACTGATTTTCATGAACGTGAAGCCAATGAATCTTTCCGCGCGAGGAGTTTCTCATATAAGTCCGGGTGATTGGCGCGCGATTCGGCGCGCAGTCTTTCATGCTCAGCCTCACCCGCCAGAAGGTATTGATCTATTTCTTCCTGATGCGCCAGATAGAAAGCTATAGCGCCGTAGATTTGTTCCAGCGAGAGCGAGGTGAAAGAGCGTTGAATACTTTCCGGCGAAGCCCCGCGCCGGAAGGCATACACCACAGAGTCCAGCGACACGCGAGTTTCGGCAACGCGATACTTGCCTTCCTGCTGTGTAACGTATTCTTTGCTCATAGTTAACTCGCATTGTAACATGCGCGGCGAACTCAAGTCGTTAACCTTCTATAAATGCCCGGCATCCTTTCCGGCAGCGAGAGCACGTCGTCGATAATCGTGTAGCCGATGTCGCCGTAGAGGTCGCGCAGTTCCGCTTCGGATTCGCGGTCGATGGTGATGCAGAAGGGCGTGATGCCTTGCTGCTTGGCTTGCCGCAGAGCTTCGCGTGTGTCTTCGCGTGCGTAGCGTGCGTCGCCATAGTCATGATCGTAGGGGCGTCCGTCGGAGAGGACTATCAGGAGGCGCGTGCGTGCTTCCTGCCCTGCGAGGCGCGCGGCGGCATGGCGTATGGCTGCGCCGAGACGTGTGTTGTTCTGGTAGGTGATGCCGCCGATGCGCCGCTCGACCTCTTCCGTGTATTTCTCATTAAAATCTTTGACGACGTAAAACTTGACATTGCGGCGGCCCTCGGAAGTGAAGCCATTGATGGAATAGACATCGCCGACAGCTTCGAGCGCCTCGCTCATCAGGACGAGCCCCTCTTTCTCGACCTCTATGATGCGGCGGCCCGGATGCGTGTAGGGCTGTAAAGGATGTCGCCCGATGGTGCGCGCGGTCGAAGAGGATTGGTCCAGAAGAAAAGAGACCGCGACATCTCTTTGGCGGCGCAGGCGTTTGGTATAGAGCCTTTCGGATTGCTGGCCGTCTGCGCGGCGGTCTATGACGTAATCTATGACCGCGCTCAAATCATAATCATCGCCGTCCAACTCGTTTGTCACGCGCTTCAAATGTTCCGGCTTCATGAGTTGGAACTGATGGCGTATGGAAGAGATGACGCCCTTGTGACGCTCGCGCGTTGTTTCGACAAATGTGCGGTCGCCGCGCTTGACGCGCTTTTCCACCACGCGACACCAGCCTAAGCGATGATCCGTCAGGTCTCTGTCCCATTCATCGTAATTGTAAGCGAACTCGCCCGGCTCTAAATCCTGTTCGGGAGTTTCAGCACGCATCCATGCTTCTGCTCCGTCAAGCTCGTCGGGGTCGCCCTGCGCGTCGGAATTGGCCCAGGCGTTGAATAGCTCGCGCGCGTCATGTTGTCGTGCGCGACCGCTGCTTTCCGCGCCGCTTTCGGATTCGAGCGCGCGGCTGTTTGTGCCGCTCTCGTCTCCCTCTTCCGAATCGTCATCCTCAGGCTCGACCTGTTGCTCGGACTGTTCGGGCGTGATGGATTGAAAGAGCTTATAGACGCGGCTCGTCGCCATCAAGGTATCCGCGACTGTTGCGTCCGGGCCGGTCAAGTAATCCGCGACGATGCCTTCAAGCTCTGAGACGACCTGATGATAATAGTGCCGCGCATCATCGAGCGCGCCGCCGCATAAAGTAATTTGAAAAAGCAGCTCGAAGGGAATGAGCGTGACAGGCAATTCGATGATGCGCGGGCGATTGATGCGCAAGTGCTCGCGCGTCAAATCCAAATCGCGCGCAAGACCACGATAAATATGACGCAGCCTGCGGTCTATGCGCCCGTTTTCGAGCGTCCCGAAGATTCTGCGCGCGAGGCCGACCTGCGGAAAGAGCGCGAGGACTGCGCGATAATCCGCGCCTTCGGGAAGTTTGCGTTTCGCTTGCGCAGCCAGCCGCGCCTCTTCGTCCGGCGAGAGCGCGCGCTCGCCCTTCTCCAAATCGTTGATGTAACCGTCGAGCGCAAAAGCATCACGCGCATCCACATTCTCTTCCGCATACATCTCTGCAATCGAAGCATAGGCCGCGCGCAAATCCGAACTCTCGCGCTCGTGCGTGCCAAACTCTATCTGGCCTGCGGCATGCGCGGCCAAAACTTTGTAGAGACGAAAATCAAGCTCTTCGTCATTAAATTCTGCGACGACAGAAGGCAGGTGAATCATGCGCCCGTCGCCGATGCGCGCTTCGTCCGGCACAGCCGCGAGTGGTGCGACTTCGACTGCGCGTCCCGTCAGGGCTTCGACATACAGCTTTAAAGTATGTTGCACTTCTTCGAGCGCGAGACCCTTGCCTCCGCTATGCAAGGCATCGCTGCTCCTGCGCGTTTCGAGCGCATAATAACTTCTGCGCGCACGCGCGTCCGCGCCGCGCTCATTCATCAAGCCATCGCGCGCCCATTCTTCAAACTGCTCTATAGAGACACTGCGCAAAGCTCGCAGGCTCGAACGGAAACAGGCAAGCGCGGCCTCGCCGTCAACCTGCGCGACTTCGCGTGTGACACTGATGGCGCGTCGTGCCAACTCGACCGCGCGGCGCGTGGCATCTCCCGCGAGGCTCTGAAAAAAAGCTGGACTCACGCGCACGAAAGCGATGAGGGCTGCATTGCCATGAGCTGCGACAGTCCAGAGCAATGCTATCCAATCATCAAATGCTTGCGGCACTGCGCGCAGGACTTCGCCGCCAGCCGTCAGGACATGCAGGGCCGCGCCGCCTCCGCGCTCCAAAAATTCTCCAGCGCGCCCGACAAGCTTGAGCGTGTCTTCGGAACTCAAACGCGCTGTGGCTTCGGGCATGGCGGCCCAAGCATCTGCTGCTATGCCGCCCGCGCGCGCGGCAAAGGCTGCTGCGAGATTGACTGTTGCGCGCGCCACTACTGCTTCATCTTCGCCAAACTCCCTGAAACGTGCGGCGACGCGCGGAGTGGTTTCAAGAAAGTCCGCGCTGTGTTTGGCAGAGCGACGCGAAATCTCTGCCGCAGTCTCAAAGACGGAGCGCAAGAGTTCTGCGTCGTTGATGCTGCGCGCAAGATGCGGCGCGCGACGGAATGTCTCCACAGCAACGGAGCTTGAGAGCGTCATCTGCCGCGCGCAGACCTGAAAGATGAGCGGGCGCGCAGGCTCAGGCACGGAAGCGAGTTCCGCAACACCCTGATTAAAAAATGCCGCAGCCAACTCCGCGTCGCCCATCGCAAGACGACGCCCCATCTCGCCCCACGCGCGCAACTCTTCGGCTTGAAGAACGCGCGCGGCTGCGGGTGCGGCGCGCAAAAATTCTATACTCGCACGCAGGCTCACGCCCGCAATCAGCGCGCTCGTCTCAAGCGCGGCGCGCGAAGATTCTACGGGCAGACGCCCAAGCTCGCGCGCCAACTCTGCAATCGTCTTCCGCTCCGCAACGCCTTTGACGGAACTCAAACGTTCCTCAAACGCACGCTCCATCGGCTCTGCATCCGCGCCAAATTTATCTTCGCCTTCGTTCATTGCAATTCAGCTTAGATAATTCAAGTGGAAAGGGCAATCAGCGATTGCGCCGTGAAGTAGGTTGTGAGAATAAGAAACTGTGCGCCGCGAAAGCTGCCTTTGAATCTATTGAAGGCGAGGATGGAATCGGAAGCCACAAACACTATCGCTCCGACTGCCGCCAGATAGCTTCCCTCTCGTCCACCTTTCAAATACCAGCTCACAGCCATCAAAGCCATCAACAGAATCGCCAGCGTGTAAACCACCACAGGCGTTTTCATATGGCCCAGCGTGGGCCACAACCGCCACAACATCAAACATCCATAAATTAACAACACCGCGCCAACTAACTTTGAGGTTGCACCCGAACCCGCGAACATGAAAGCTGCAATATAAAACAGGTGCGCCACGAGAAAGCTCAACAGTCCCAAAATAAATCTATCCGACGGCAGCATCAGAAACACATCGCCCGCCAGCGAGAAGACCAGGCCCGCGATAATCAGGTAACGATAAACCGCCGGGACAGGATATTTCGGAATCGCTGCCAGCAGAATTATCAGAATAGTTGTCAGAGGTTTGAAAAAATAGACATTGCGCTTTGGGCCACGACACTCGGCAGAAATCGTGAGGGCCGCAGAGATAACCACGAGTGCCGTTAAGACAAGTATCCGCATGTCCTCTGAATCTTCACGAGACTCAAATCACAGTCGTAATAATCTCGCGTATGCTGCGCTGCAATTCTCTGTCGTCTGTGATGGGCGAGCAGAGTGCGACATCTGCCGCGGCGATGGGTTGTATGCCGCGCGCTATCATCTGTGCTGCGTAAATCAGGAGCCGTGTCGAGACGCCTTCTTCAAGACCATGCCCGCGCAGGTTTCTGACCTTCTGACCGATGAGGACTAAATCGCGCGCAGTGCCTTCGTCCACTCCGCCTTCGCGTGCCACGATTTCCGTCTCAAGCTCCGGCGGCGGGTAATCAAACTCAAGCGCGACAAAACGCTGGCGCGTGGATTGTTTGAGGTCTTTGAGGATGGATTGATAGCCCGGATTGTAAGAGACGACGAGCATGAACTCCGGCGGGGCTTCCAAAATTGTGCCGCGCTTTTCAATCGGCAGCCGGCGGCGGTCATCCGTCAAAGGATGTATGATGACGACAGTATCTTTGCGCGCTTCTACGACTTCATCCAGATAACAAATCGCGCCATGCCGCACGGCAGCAGTCAGTGGCCCGTCGTGCCAGACGGTCTCTTCGCCTTCGAGCAGGAAGCGGCCCACAAGGTCTGTCGCGGATAAATCTTCATGACAGGCGACTGTAATCAACGGACGTTGCAGACGCCACGCCATGTGCTCGACAAAGCGCGTCTTGCCGCAGCCCGTTGGGCCTTTGAGCATGACAGGCAAGTGCGTCGCGTGCGCCGCCTCGAACAACTCAACTTCGCGCGCGACAGCCAGGTAGTATGGCTCGTCCGTGACGCGGTATTCTTCAATGGCTCTTTCCATAGCTTTAAGTTTAATAAAAGTTTATAGCCGACTGTCGTTTATTTTCTTCTCTGATATTGCCAGAGCCAGAGAGCTAGAATGATAAGAATCGTGCCTGTGGTTTGACCTATATTTATTCTGTATTTCCAGACACAAAAAAGAAATAAGGCTCCCGCGAGAAGGAAACCTGTGAGCACAAGAGCTTTAGTCCTTAATGTCATAGCTGCCATCGCCATCGCACATCAATTCGGTTCGCCGGGCTGACGATTCTTCTCGTTTAAGGTATCCTTACATGTTTGATGTTGGCTGCATGATGTCAACAGAGCGTGCATCTTAACATCCGCTTTAAATGAGCGGCAAACGACGGTATTTGCGATTGGATAAGGACAAAGACTTTAGAAAATAAATCTTTCGTTCGCTTTCAATCAAAAATCTAAAATCGCAAATCTAAAATTCTCTTATGAAGATAGCAGTAGCAATGAGCGGCGGCGTGGATTCGAGCGCGGCGGCGGCGATTTTGAAGGCCGAAGGTCACGACCTCGTAGGCTTTTCGATGCAGCTCTGGAACCAGCGTCGCGGCATCAGCGTGGACGAGCACGGCGACCCTTTGCCTTCGCGTTGCTGCTCGCTCAATGATGTCTATGACGCGCGCCGCGTGGCCGAAGAGCTTGGCTTTCCTTTTTACGTTCTTAATCTCGAACGCGATTTCGAGCGCGATGTTGTTGGGCCTTTCATCACAAGTTATCTCGAAGGCGAGACGCCGATTCCGTGCGTCGCATGCAACAGCCGTTTGAAGTTTGCTTCGCTTGATAGACTGGCCGCGAGTCTCGGCTGCGACAAAGTTGCGACGGGACACTACGCGCGCGTAGAGTTTGACGAGCAAGCTAAACGATACAGGCTCTTTCGCGGCAGGAATTTGCAGAAAGACCAATCATACTTTCTCTGGGAACTGACGCAGGAGCAGCTTTCGCGCTCGCTGTTTCCGCTCGGAGAAATGTCCAAGCCGGAGGTGCGCGAAGTAGCGCGCGCTTCGCATCTCGCAGTCGCTGAGAAAGCTGAATCGCAGGAAATCTGTTTCGTCCCCGATGGCGATTACGCCGGATTCATAGACCGCTATCTGGAAGCGGAAGGCGAGACAAAGCGGTTGCCGGGCGCGGGCGAGATTGTCAACTCGCAAGGCGAGCGCGTGGGCCAGCATCAGGGCATACATCGTTACACTGTGGGCCAGAGGCGCGGCATAGGCATCTCAAACGAGCATCCGCTCTATGTCGTCTCGATTGACTCTGCGCGCAATCGCGTTGTTGTCGGAGAGCAGGACGAACTCTTGAGCGTAGAGTTTACGGCGGCGGGCGTCAACTGGATTTCATTTGACGAGCCGCAAGCGGAAGTGCGCGCAGAGGTGCGCGTGCGCTATCGTCACATGCCCGCGCACGCGACCATCACGCCGCTTCCAAACGCACGCGCGCGCATCAAGTTTGATGAACCGCAACGCGCCATCACACCCGGACAGGCTACGGTCTTCTATCGCAGCGACGAGGTTGTCGGCGGCGGATGGATAGTCAAGCGGAAGGATGAAGGATGAATGATGAATGATGAAGAGAATGCTATTTGAAGATGAGCGATTCAAGATTAAACAGCAGGCCTTTCATCCTTCCGCCTTCATCATTCATCCTTCATCATTCATCCTTGCTCTTAAACTTTTTCCCTCGCGCTTACGTACTGATAACCCGGCTGCTCTCAAGTTTTTAATTTGTTAGTTACAGGAAATATTTATGGCAATGTCACGCACACGCAAAATTGTACTCATCATCACCGGCATCGTGGTCGCGCTTGGGCTGGTGGCTTTTATTTTTCTCGCGATTTTAATCTCCGCGTTTCGCGGGAGCGAGCCGCGCGTGGCCGATAACAGCGTGCTCGTCTTGAAGGTCGAAGGCGCGATGCCGGACTTTGTGCCGGATGACCCGATGCGTCGCTTCTTTGGCGGCGATGATTCGTCTCTGACAAATCTGCTGACGCAGATTAAGAAAGCGAAGGTTGATAAACGCATCGGCGCAATTTTGTTGGAGATAGAATTTTCCGGCGCGGGCTGGGGCAAGGCAGATGAGATACGCGATGCGATTGCAGACTTTCGCACTTCCGGCAAACCTGCTTACGCCTACATGGAATACGGCGCGAACAAAGAATATTACATCGCCACCTCTTGCGAAAAAGTTTTCGTAGCTCCGCCGGGCGACCTCTTCATCAACGGACTCGCGGGCGAAGTGATGTTCTTTCGCGGCTCGCTCGACAAGCTTGGCATAGAGCCTGATGTCTTTCAGATTGGCAAGTACAAGAATGCGCCAGACCAATTCACGCGCAAGGAGATGTCTGAGGCGCACAGAGAAGTCGTCAACTCTATGCTCGACAATCTGTATGGACGCATCGTCAATACGATTGCGACGACGCGCAAGAAAACGCCGGATGAAGTGAAAGCGATTATTGACAATGCTCCGCTCGGCGCGAAGGAGGCTAAAGATGCTGGCTTGATTGACGGAGCATCTTATCGTGATGAAGTCGAGAATGAATTAAAGAAACGACTTGGCTTTAAAGATTCCGACGCGTTGCCGAAAATCTCCGGCGGCGCATATCGTGAAATCACACCTGAATCAGTCGGTCTCAACACAGGCGAACGCATCGCTGTCATATATGCTTCGGGAGCTATCGGCTCTGGCCGCTCAAGCGATGGGCCATACGGCGATCAGTCTGTCGGCTCAGACACAGTTGCGAAAGCGATTAACGATGCGGCTGAAGATAAAAGTATCAAAGCCATTGTCATTCGCGTGGACAGTCCGGGCGGCTCTGCTTACGCTTCCGACATCATCTGGCACGCGACTGAGAATGCCAAGCAGAAGAAGCCCGTCGTGATTTCGATGGGCGACGTGGCGGCCTCAGGCGGCTATTACATAGCCTGCAACGCCAACAAGATTGTCGCAGAGCCTTCGACCATCACAGGCTCTATAGGCATCTTCGCGGGCAAGCCCGTGATGAAAGGTTTTTATGACTGGCTCGGAATTTCTAACGAGTATGTCCTGCGCGGCAAGATGGCCGGCATGTTCCGCGAGTCTGAAAAGTTCACGGATGAAGAGCGCAAAAAATTTCAAGAGATGATTAGCAGCACATACTACGAAGACTTTGTGCCGAAGGTCGCCAAAGGTCGCGGCAAAAATCCTGAGTTCATAGACTCGGTCGGACAGGGGCGCGTGTGGATGGGCGATCAGGCGAAGCTGCACGGGCTGGTTGACGAGTTCGGCGGGCTCGATAAAGCCATCGAAGTCGCCAAAGGTCTCGCAAACATTCCGGCTGAGAAAGGCATTCAGCGCGTTATCATGCCGTACCCGCGAACCTTCTTTGAAGACCTGTTCGGCAGAGACGGCGAAGAGTCCACCATCAAGATGCGACAACAGCGCGCGGCCTTTGAAGCGTTGCCGGAAGACGCGCGCCGCGCACTGCGCTACGCAGCCATGATGGATCGCATGAAACGCGGCGAGATGATGGCATTGATGCCGTTCGAGTTGACCATCAAGTAAGAGAGATTTCAAACTGGGTAAAGACAGTTTCCCGCAAAGGCGCAAAGAAAATCACGCAAAGGTGTTGAGCTATAAATTATCTTGATTGTTTTCCTTTGCGTCTTTGCGGGAGATTCTTTCTAAAAACGACTGCTCTGCTTTTATCACCCTCGCGTTATGTTAGAATGCGCTCGCATTCAGTGAATCCTGTTTCAACTTAATCTAACAACCGGGTTTTCATATGGCTAGTTGCTGGAAATGTGGTCGAGAGAATCCTGCGGGAATGCGTTTCTGCACCAACTGCGGAGCGTCAATCGCAGAAGCAAACTCTTTGAGTGGCGCGCCCGATTCATCTTCTGTTGAGACTTTGAGCCTGCCCGCTAACCCGCAGACGGCTCCGACAAATTGGCCCAATTTCGCTGACAGCTACAAAGCGCAAACGCCGCCCGTCGCAGAGGCAAAGAAAAGCAAGACCGGATTGATTATCAGCATCATTGCCGTTCTCGCGCTTTTTGGCGTGCTCGTCGTCGCTGGCGGCATAGGCTATTACTATTACTCGCGTTCGGACGGCGAAGTGGCCGACGGCAACAGCAATCAGGGAGTTCATAATTCAAACTTCGGTGATGACGACGCGAACGCGAACTCAAGCCCGACGCCGAAAGCATCGCCGTCACCGACTCCATCTCCGACACCCGCGCAACTATTCACGCCTCCGACAGAGCCGACGAAGGATGGCACTTTTACAATCTATGCCAACGGAGGATGGCAGCTCTCTCAAATCGCAGTCGTGCCGGAAGAAAAATATACGACGACTGTTGAAGGCATCGTGGACTTAGCAGGAGCAAAGGCCGGAATCCGCGCGGGCGGCACTAAAGAAGAACAATACAAATCGCGCCGCCTCTTCCCCGAATGGCCCACAGGCGCGCTGCTCATGCGCACGCGCTATGCCGATGGTCGTTTCTCCAACACGCTGCCGGTCTCTGCGGCTGGCGCAACAGGCTACTGGGAAAACTTGCCGGACGAGCGCGGCATGCTTGAGTTCAGAATTAACGACAACGCGCCGCAGAACAACGGAGGCCAGTTCACAGTTCGTAAGAAGCACACGAGCGTTCCGAAAAAGAAATCATGATTGACGACCCAAGTCCGAGTCTGGAATTCGATAGATTTGAAGACATCCGGCGCGTGCTCGCGGATGTCCTGACAGCACAGGGCCACGACCTGATTGAAGCAGAAAAGATTGCGCTCTATGTCGTGGAAGGCATGCGCGATGTATCGAAGCTGACTTCTCTGCTGGCAGACACAAAGAGAAGCAAGCAGGAAGAGATTCTCTACACGCTGCGCCGCGTGCTCGACAACGCGCAAGCCTTCGAGAAAGCACGCGCGCTCCTGCTCGGCAATGAAGATGTCCCGGATGAAATATAAAAGCCATGCTTGCTAGAGCATGGCTTTCATCTTTGCTTCTCTAAAAGATTTCAGAGCGGCCACATCGCGCGGCGCGCGAGCGTGCGCTTGAGGTCAACATAGCCCTGATCGCCCGCGACCAACTCGCCTAAAACTTTTCTTATCCCGCGATGCGCGCGCGCAAACTCAATCATCCTCTCCGTAAAAGGCGCGCCCCAGAAGTTGCCATAAAACCTGCGACGCATCTCTGCTGCACGTCTTAACTCGCCTCCGAAATCCGCGCGCCAGCGAGTTTCATAATCCGCAAGCTTTCTTTCGAGATAAGTTTCCGCGAAAATTTCTGCCGAACGAAGCGCATAATAAATTCCTTCGCCCGTCACAGGGTCTGCAAAGCCAGCCGCGTCGCCGAGCAGAGCCCAGCCTTCGCCGCACGCGCGCCGCGTGTCCCACGTCTTCGCATTGAGACCCGGAATCCGCGCCGCGTATCGCTCTGCTTTGCCTTGCAACTCTTCTTTAATCTTTAAGTCACGCGCAGCATCCTTCTTGCGCGAAGTCCAGAGCCGCGCAGTCTTGTCAACGCGCATGCGATAGTAGCCAAGCATGAATTGCCAAAGGAGCGCATCCAGCGATTGATGGTCGAATGCATCCTGCGAAGTGGCGATGCCGAAAGAGATGTGGTCTGGACGCGGAAACGACCATGCGTAACCGGCCCAACCCGGAAGAAAGGCTACGACTGTCGGCGCGTCTCCATCCTTCGGCAGAGGCGCGCGATAACCGAAGGCAACTTCCATCTCGGCTTTTGAAAGCGGCCCGGCCAGAGTTTTCGCAATCCGACTATTAGCTCCATCAGCAGCCACCAGCACGGGCGCGCGCCACGTCTCTTTCTTTCGACCTTTGACTATCCAATCCTCTTTTTCACTCTCGCGTTTTTGGAATGAAACTCGCTCGGCGAAGATATGCGCGCCAGCTTCTCCTGCGCGGTCGCGCAAGTAAGAATCAAAAGCTATGCGCGAATAGATGGCGAAAGGCTCTTCGAGTTTGAGATAAAGTTTTTTGCCGCCGGGCGAATACATCTCCAAATCATCAACCGTGCGCCCGACTGCTTCGAGCAAATGAGGCCAGGCTTTAAGAGCCTTCGAGGTCACGCCGCCGCCGCAAGCCTTCGGCTCGCCCGCAGGTCGCCCGTCAAAGAGCGCGACGCGCACGCCCGCACGCGCCAGTTTCTCAGCCGCAAACGAACCGGCTGGCCCTGCTCCTACGATTAAGACATCGAATCTCATAAAACTTTTTGCTTGCCTTGCTCTCTCAAAAAATCGCTCTCAAGCCTTGAACATTTTTGCCGCAGAGCGCGTGCATCATAAATGGCTTTTGTCGTGTGATGCAATTACGCGCTTGCTTGGTGGCGCGCGTCGTATGATAGAATGCTTCGCGTACCCCTTCCAAATTTCTCTAACGGACTGTCGCAAAGTTTTTGTGCACGGTCGTTGTAGCTTCGCTTGATGCAAAGCTTGCATCAAGCGTGGATTGCTTTTCTCGTCAGGCGATGAACGGAAGCTCAATAGTCTTTGCAGGCATCGCACCGCATCCGCCGATAATGGTTCCAGAGGTCGGAGGCGGAGCGGCAGAACAGGTGCGCGCTTCGATTGAAGCGATGCGAGAATTTACAGAGCGCATCATTGCCAGCCGCGCAGAGACGGTCATCCTTGTTTCCCCGCACGCTCCGCTCGAACCGCGAGCTTTCGTCGCTTATCAGGAAGAAAATTTGTATGGCAGCTTTGCCAACTTTCATGCGCCGGATGCAGTCGTCGAAGCAGAGCTTGACGAAGAAACTTTGTCTTCAATCAAGAGCGCGGCGCGTGAGCGAGGTTACGAAGTCATTGGTATCAATGGCTATGACCTTGATCATGGCACAGCCGTTCCGCTTTACTTCCTACTCAAAAATGGTTGGCGCGGACAGGTCGTCGCGCTCGGCTACACATTTCTTTCAAATGAAGACCATCTGAATTTCGGCTCCTGCATCAGGGACGCTGCGGAAGAGAGAGGCAAGCCGGTAGCCTTTGTCGCCAGCGGCGATTTGAGCCACAGGCTCAAGCCCGGCGCGCCCGCAGGCTTCAACAAAGAAGCATATCTCTTTGACGAAGAGATTGTCGCCGCCATTAGCTCATGCGCTCCTGAGAGAATTATCAACATCAATCAGGATTTGAGAAAGATGGCTGGCGAATGCGGCTATCGCTCGATGCTGGTGGCTCTGGGCGCGACACAAGGATTGGCCCAGAACTGTGAAGTCTTGAGTTATGAAGCTCCATTCGGCGTCGGCTATCTAGTGGCCCAACTCACACGCTTGCGCGCAGATGAAAAAGAGCACGTGCAAAATTCTGTTCAAGAAGAAAAGGAAGAGCATGTCTCTCTGCGCGGCGAAGAGCTTCCATTGATGGCGCGGCGGGCTGTCGAAACATTTACGCTTGAAGGAAAGAAAATCAGCCCGCCTGCTTCAGCTTCAAGCGAACGCGCAGCATGCTTCGTTTCCATCAAGACGGACACAGGAGATTTACGCGGCTGCATCGGCACGATTGAGCCAATCAAAGATTCGCTGGCCGAAGAGTTGATTGCCAATGCCATCAATGCCGCAACGCACGACCCGCGCTTTCCGCCAGTCACTTCATCAGAGCTGCCATACCTGCGCTATTCCGTAGATGTCTTATCGCAGCCTGAGCCGACAAGCTTTGAAGAGCTTGATCCGAAAATTTATGGAGTGATTGTCGAAGACGAAAGCGGCATACGTCGAGGACTTCTCCTGCCGGATATTGAAGGAGTCGAAACAGCAGACCAGCAAGTCGCAATCGCAGCACGCAAGGCTGGCATCGCACCGGGCATGCCGCTCAAGCTTTCTCGCTTTCGTGTCGAACGCTTCCGCGAATCGGCGCAGGATTAAAACCAATCAAAACTTTAAGGAGTCGGAAAAATGGCAAATGATAATAAATTGAACTCTTCTCTGGATGGTGGCTCAAAGGATGAGGGCCTCGAACCTGCGACTGCCCCTGACCCTGTCAATGAGGTAGCCATTGACGAGCGCGCGCAAGACTTCGGCGAATCCGGGCAACACGCGCCCGGCGGCTATTACAACCAGCAGAACGTGCTCGCCCCAGACCGCATAGACTTAGATGAACAGGTGAAGTCGGCTTTGGAGTCGGAAAAGGACAAATAAGGAGCGTGTGTAATAAAAAGCCGCTGCATACGCGAGAGTATGCAGCGGTAAGATCCACAGGAGGAAAGAGACTGCATTTTAAGCAAGTCAGCCCGGTGTGTCAAATATTACTCTTTTGAGTTGCCACATCGGGCTGATTTTTATTTCCTCAATTAAACGTCCAAGTTCTTCACATCCAGCGCGTTGTCCTCTATGAATCGGCGACGCGGCTCGACGGCATCGCCCATCAGCACTGTGAAAATCTGATCCGTCTCGACAGCATCATCCACTTTGACTTGCAACAGTGTGCGCTTCTCCGGGTTCATGGTCGTTTCCCAAAGTTGCTCCGGGTTCATCTCTCCCAAACCTTTATATCGCTGGACTGTCAAATCCTTCTTGGCAGCAGCCATCACGCGCTCCAAAAGCTCTTCGCGCGTCGAAATCTGCTCGCTTGAGCCGTTTTCCCCGACGACGAATGGAGCTGGCAAAGTATTTTCCAGTTTGGTGTAGAACTCTACGGCCTTCTGAAATTCGACATAGCTGGCAAGATTCCAGTCAATACAGATGCTGACACCGGAATCCGCAACCGTCTCAATCTCCCACAAGCCATGCTCTTCATCCACGGAAAGGTCTGTTTTATAGCCTTTCTTATCCAAAAATCCTTCGATGAAAGCAATGTCCTCCTCGCTCTCAAAAACACTGCGCAGCGTCATACCCTCTTTGCGCAACACGCCCTTTGTCCCGCCCAAAGCTTCCAGTAGGAGATTGAGAAGAGCACTGTCACCGCCCAAGCGACGCGCGGCCTTTTCGCAATACCGCTTGAACTCGACCATCTGCTCAAGCGTGCGAGCCAGATCGCGCCCCTCTATCACAGATTTCGAGTTGACGGACTTAACCTTCATATCGCTCGTGGCCTGCCGCATCATGTAGCGCACCATAGACCTTTCGTCCTTGATGTACTCCTCTTTGCGACCGCGTTTTACTTTAAACAGCGGCGGCTGAGCTATATAAACATAGCCTCTTTCAACCAGTTCCGGCATCTGCCTGTAGAAGAAGGTCAAAAGCAGCGTGCGTATATGTGAACCGTCAACGTCAGCATCTGTCATCAAGATGATTTTGTGATAGCGTAGCTTGTTGACATCAAAATCGTCCTTGCCAATGCCCGTTCCGAGGGCTGTAATCAGCGTTTTTATCTCGCCATGACCGAGCATTTTGTCGAAACGGGCCTTCTCTACGTTTAAGATTTTACCTTTTAACGGGAGAATTGCCTGATTCCTGCGATCACGGCCCTGTTTGGCAGATCCGCCAGCAGAATCCCCTTCTACAATGTAAATCTCACAGAGTTGAGGGTCACGTTCCTGGCAGTCTGCAAGCTTGCCGGGCAGCATGGTCGAGCCGATTGCGCCTTTACGAACTATCTCGCGAGCCTTGCGGGCGGCCTCTCTGGCGCGTGCAGCGTCCACAGCCTTGCCGACGATTTTCTTAGCGACCGTTGGGTTCTGCTCAAAAAATTCCGTCAAACGCTCATTCAGGAAAGATTCCACAGCGCCTTTAACATCCGAATTGAGCTTGCCTTTCGTCTGCCCTTCAAATTGTGGTTGTGGCAGCTTGACGGAAATCACAGCCACGAGACCTTCGCGCACATCGTCGCCGCTCAAAGAGCCTTTGAAGTTTTTGGCTAGGCCAGAAGACTGCGCGTAGGAGTTAATTGTGCGTGTGAAGGCCGAGCGGAAGCCGGAAAGGTGCGTGCCGCCATCAACTGTATTGATGTTGTTGGCGAAGGAATAGACCTTCTCGTCGTAGCCATCGTTGTATTGAATGGCGACCTCTATCGAGAGCGAATCGCCGACGCGCTCGAAATAGAGAGGCTTGTCGTGCAGAGTGGTTTTGTTCTTGTTGAGATGCTTGACGAACTCTGCAATCCCGCCTTTGTAGTAAAACTCGTGCGAACGCTCAGTCTCTTCACGCTCGTCCTTGATGGTGATGCGAATGCCTTTGTTGAGAAAAGCTTTTTCCCTTAAACGCTCGGACAGCTTATCGAAGCTGAACTCGGAGACATCGAATATCTCTGCATCCGGTTTGAAAGTTACCTTTGTGCCGCGCTTGCGTGTCTTGCCGGTCTGCTCAAGCTTGGTGGAGGCAATGCCGCGCACGTATTCCTGTTCATAAGTCTTGCCGTCTCTCCAGATTTCAAGGCGGAGCGATTCAGAGAGAAAGTTGACGCAGGAGACGCCTACGCCGTGCAGACCGCCTGAGACTTTATAAGCATTTGAATCAAACTTGCCGCCCGCGTGCAGCTTGGTCATGACGACTTCGGCGGCAGATTTTTTTTCCTGCTTGTGATAATCCACAGGGATGCCGCGCCCGTTGTCCACGACCGTAATCGAGTTGTCGAGATGTATGGAGACTTCGACCGTGTCGCAGTATCCGGCGAGGGCTTCATCTATCGAATTGTCCACCACTTCATAGACGAGGTGATGGAGTCCCATATCGCCTGTGGAGCCGATGTACATGGCCGGGCGTTTGCGAACGGCCTCGCGTCCTTCAAGAACTGTTATCGAACTCGAATCATAAGTAGCATTCTTTTTCTTTGATAAAGTTGACGTTGGTGTAGCCAAATCTTTCTCCTCTTTGCTATCCATTTAAATATTTTTCTTAACTCAAAATGAAATGGACAATCCTTGCCAAACTTAGATGCTTTTAACCGCGCTCACGGCTGATTGAAAGTCATCTTTTGAGGCATCAATCAACACTTTTCCATCCCTGATGCGATAGACATTTGCCCTTGTCACAAACTGCTCCACCAGAGTCTCTTTTGAGGTCGTGATGAAAGTTTGCGTGCGCCCTTCAAGGTATTCCAGCAAGTAGCTGATGCGCTTGCGATCAAGCTCTGCATCCACATCGTCAATGAGGAAAAGTGGATACTCATTGTGCCATGAATGATACACGGAAATCGCCGCTAAGTCAAGTGTTATCAATGCGCTACGCTGTTGGCCGGAGCTTCCGAAGGCACGCATATCGCGTCCATCAAAGAGGATTTCAAGGTCGTCTCTGTGTGGGCCAATGAGCGAGTATCCGGCGGACATTTCGGCCTGTAAACGCAGCTCAAGACGCGAGGCAATGAGGCTTTCGTAATCGCTCAAATCTCCCTTGCCTTCGAGCGATGAGAGATAACGTATGGTGATGTCTTCGCGCTCAAACAGGCGATGCTCAAGCAGTTCGTTTAGTCTCTCTACATAATCAACTCGTGCGCGATGAATGGCCGCGCTCAGATGCACGAGTTGTTCGTTCCAGGGAGCAATTATTTCCCCTATGCGCTCCATGCTCATCTCGGATTCAGAAGCATCTTGCAGGAGACGATTTTTCTGCTTGATGACGCGGTTGTAATCCGCGAGAGTCTGAACGTAAGCCGGATGCAGAGAGACTACGCCTTTGTCTATAAACTTGCGACGCGCTTCGGGCATGCCGCGCACGACATCGAGTTCGTCTGCTGTGAAAGCTACAGTGTGTAGTTGGCCCAGGTAGCGCGCGATGGTCTCGCGCTTGCCGTTGACGAGGATGGATTTGGTGTTCCCTTGAAGCGTGACTTGCAGGTCGCGCTGTATCTCTTCGCTCTGGGCCACACGCCCGCGCACGACCGCGAGGTCTTCGTCAAAACGGATTGTCTCCAGAAGTTTTTGCGCGCGAAAAGATTTGGTAGTGGCGAGCAGATAGATTGCTTCGAGCCAGTTGGTTTTTCCCTGCGCGTTGTCGCCGTAGATGATATTGAGGCCACTGCCCCAAGAGACTTTGCCGCTCAGATTCCTGAAATTGTGAGCCTCAATGGATTCGAGCAGCATGAAGCGATTTTAACACACTTCCGCTTTGCGCTGGCACTTATCACAGGGCCATGCATAAGTGGATGTCATACAATACGCCCTCCCTAACGGTCGGGCTACTGCCCCGTGAGCAAACTGATGCGCCCTCCCTGACGGCGGGCTACTGCCCCTCAACTGTAAGCAGCGGGGCAGTAGCCCGACCGTTAGGGAGGGCGTATTCAACTGCACATAGCTCTAATTGTGGTTTATGTAAACTAACGATGGCATGCCTGCCATAAATTATGGCTAGGCAGCCAATCTTTATTAAAGGCTTGCCATAAAGATTGGCTGCCTAGCCATAATTTATAACTAGGCTGCGCTTAATTATTAAAGGCTTGCCGTAAATTATAGCAAGCCTTTAATAAAGATTGGCTGGCCTGCCAATCTTTGCAACAAGACAGCCAATCTTTATGGCTGCCTTGCCGTAAATTATGGCAGCCCTGCCAAAAGTTTATACAGGGCCGCCTGAATCAAATACGCATCGGCATGACGATGTATTTGTATTCGTATTCGCTCTCGACAGCCGGGCGCAGTTGCGCCTGCGAGTTTCCGTCTTTGAACTCGAAAGCGACTTGACCTTCGCCGAGCACGTTGAGGAAATCCTGTATGTACTGTGCATTAAAACCTATCTCGGTGTCATCGCCGCTGTAGTCTGCGGACATAGTCTCGCCTGCTTCTCCCTCTTCGGCGTTCTGCGAGGTAATGTGCAGTTGATTCGGAGTCAGATGAAAACGAATCGCGTGCGAGCGGTCATCCGCCATCAGGGCGACGCGACGCACTGCTTGATTGAGCATGGCTGTGTCGAAAACTACGGACTTGTCATTGCCCTTCGGCATCACCATCTCATAGTTCGGGAACTGCCCGGAGAGCCTTCTGGAAATCAGAAGTCTGGGGCCGACTTCAAAGTAAATGTGATTGTCGTCTGCGCCCAAACTTATCTCTTCCGCAAATCCGGTCATCAATTTGGTCAGCTCTGCCAGCGTCTTGCGGGGTATAAGGGCGTCTAACGCTTCGTTAGACGCGTTTTTTCCCAAATCCCGACGCTCAATATAGGCTAAGCGGTGTCCGTCGGTTGTAACCATCTTTGCGCCCGTTTTGTCGAGCATGAATTTTGCGCCCGAAAGCTGGTAACGCGACTCTTCCTGCGTGATGGCAAAAATCGTGCGGTCTATGAAAGATTTAAAAACATCTGCGGGCAGCTTGGTCGGCGCGGATTTGAAGTTCGGAACTTCAGGGAACTGCTCGCGCGGGACGCCCGGCACACGCGAACGGAAATTCTCACACTTAACGGAAACCCAGTCGTTGTCTTCTTTCTTAAAATTGACCGTCGCTTCCGGCAACAGCCGCGAAATGTCGAACAGCTTACGAGCCTGTACACAGATTGAGCCGGGAACTTTTATCTCCTCCGCCTCCGACTCACAACGAATCGTTACATCCAGGTCTGTCCCGATAATGCGAATCGTGTTCTCGCCCACAGACTCTATGAGGATATTCGAGAGCACCGGAATCGTGTTCTTCTTTTCGACTACGCCCTGAACAAAACCAAGCTCTTTTTGTAGAGCGCTCTTGCTAATGCTGAATTCCATTTATGAACTCCTTCGGATTGATAATAGCCTTCAATTTTATCTGCTCAAAGACAACTTTCTCTGGCTGCGCCTTTTACTATTATTACTATTTAAATAACTTATATTTATATATAGTAGTAGTAGTAGGGCCTGTGGAAATGTGGAAAAGTCACTTTATTGTTGACACCAAAGGAATTGTTTTCCACAACCCCTGTGGAAATCGTTGTGGAAATCTTTTGCCTTCTGTGGAAATCTTCCTCTTTCACAAAGTTTTCCACATTTCCACAGGCCCCTTTTTCACCTACCCTGTGGAAATGTGGAAAACTCAGAGTCAAGCTGTTATATCTAAAAGCTTTAACCGAAAACGATACTGTGGAAAACTTTTAAGGTAAAATCTCTGTAACTACTTGCAAAGATTATCCATAAGGTCACTGACGACCCTGTGGAAATTTTGATCCTTCAAAACCAGCCCTTCAATCTTCTCTACGGAGTGGATTACAGTCGTGTGATGCTTGCCTCCAAACTCTCTTCCAATCTCTGGAAAACTGTGTTTCGTGAGCCGCTTGCAAAGGTACATTGCGACCTGTCGCGGGACTGCAATCTGCCGCGCATTGTTCTTTGATTTCAACTCGTCCACGCGCAGCCTGTAATGCGACGCGACGATTTGCTGAATCTGCTCAATAGTGATTCCTGCCGGTTGGTCGTCCTCCGCTATGTTGCGTATGGCATCCTGCGCAAGCATCTTTGAGATGGGCAAACCGCGCAAGGAAGAGATAGCGACCAGACGAACGAGCGAGCCTTCAAGCTCACGTATATTGCTTTTGACTTTGCTGGCGATAAAGAAGGCCACATCATCCGGGAGCGCGAAGCCATCCAAGTCTGCTTTGCGCTTGAGAATCGCCACCTTCGTTTCCAAGTCCGGCGGCTCCATGTCCGCGATCAATCCCCACTCGAAACGTGAGTGAAGCCTCTCTTCCAGAGTCGGAATCTCGCGCGGCGGGCAATCAGAAGAGATGACAATCTGTTTCTGCCCATCATAGAGAGCATTAAAAGTATGGAAAAACTCTTCCTGCGTGCGCTCCTTGCCAGCCATGAACTGTATGTCGTCCATCAGCAGCACATCTATCGAACGATATTTCTCGCGAAAAGTCTGCGCCTTGTCATAACGAATGGCGTTAATCAACTCGTTCATGAACTTCTCTGCCGAGATATAGGAGAGACGCAGGTGTCGGTTGCGCTCCTTTATGTCATGCCCTGCGGCATGCATGAGGTGCGTTTTGCCAAGTCCCACCCCGCCGTAAATATAGAGCGGATTGTAGGTTTTGCCGGGAGCCTCTGCGACTGCAAGCGAGGCTGCGTGCGCAAACTGGTTGCACGAGCCGACCACAAAGGTCTGGAAGGTATATTTGGGATTAAGAGAAAGCTCAATCGGCTCTATATCAACAAAAGTGGTTGCTCCGGGAGTCAGACCATCGGACTCAGCTGCCTCCAAAAGCGTGAAAAGACTGGATTTTTTACTTTTTCCATTGGAAGATGCGCTCGCCGGGGCGAGATAAGAATCCGCTTCGTCTTCTTCTTCAGCGAGTTTTTCCAGAGAATCCATCTCGCCGTCCTCTATTGTCCAATCAACGTGATACTCCGCCAGGTTCAATTCCTGCAACGATGCATCGATCACCTCGGAATAATTTGTGCTCACCCAATCCTTAACCACCTGGTTCGGGACGCGCAGGTGCAGTATCTGCTCTGAGTCATCACAGCCCTCAAATTGTATTGGACGAAACCAGGTTTCAAAGCTCTGGCGGTTCAGCCGTTTTTCGACTGCGCCAAGTATGTTGTTCCAGAGGCTGTTCTGTATCACGGTGCTCATAAGGTTATCCGTCCTGTCTCGTCCGAGAATTGTGATGTTTTTACCCTAGACAAGAGAATGTCATAAATTGATACGAAATCTAAAGTTCTACTACTCAAGCTCTTCTTTGAGTAATCCAACGGAAGCTATTGAAAACGCACCAACTTGGTCTGAATTTAAAGCTTCAGTTGAAGGTTTTCCACAGGGTTTTCCACAGCCCTGTGGAAAACCCTGTGGAACTTAAAGTATTGCTTTAAGTATTTATTTATCAATCACTTACAAGGATATTTCGTGTCCGAAACGGGGCGGAGACTAACATAATATGGATTCATTAGCAAGAAAAATCCACAGGCTTTGAAAAATATTTTTATCCGGCGAAATTGCCTTCTTATCGTGGATTTCCTATTAGCCCTATTTTGGCTTGATATAGCTGATTAGAACGGTTTTAGAACACTCGTTTTGACCAGCTTGGTCGAAGCAAAGGTAGTTAAATCAAACTTCATGATGATCTGACTTCTTCCATTTGAGCCAGATATGTCTGATGCTATCTCTATCTGGGAGTTAAGAGGTAAGTTGAAAGGCGGATTCCTCAAATATCAAAATTGCTTGAAAAGGGGCGAAATAGGCCATGCTTTCTTGACAGAAACCGCTTGCGCAGTTAGTCTTACACTTTTCTTTTGAGTGGAGAATAAGCAACTATGTCGAAACGCACTTTTCAACCGAACAATCGCCGCCGCGCAAAGACGCATGGATTTCGCGCGCGGATGGCGACCAAGAATGGCCGTCTGGTCTTAAAGAGACGCCGTGCAAAGGGGCGCAAACGCCTGACTCCTGCGCATTACTAAAAATTTTTTAGTCCCGAAGCTCTTTGTCTAAAAACACGCATTTACGCACGTCCGGCGAGTTCCGTCGTGTTTATACGCATGGCAAAAGATATGACGGGCGCTTGATGTCTGTCTTTGTCTATCCAAACGATTTAGCTTGTCATAGATTTGGCATTACGGCTTCACGCAAAGCTACGGGCCATGCAGTCGAGCGCAATCGTGCGAAGCGTTTGCTGCGCGAGATGTTTCAGCAAAGCGCAGCAGAACTCGGCGCGCTCGGTTTGCAATACGACTGGGTGTTCAATGCCAGGCGCACGCTCTTGAGCGTCAAGGTGGCTGCGCCTTTGAAAGAGTTTCAAAAGATCATCGCCTCCGTTGCGCGCGATGAGCGGGATGGTTTATTCAAGGGCGGGAAGTAAACGGCTGTGAGATTTATTCTGGTCTCATTGTTGAAGTTTTATAAAGCAGCTATCTCGCCACTGCTGCCGCCCTCTTGCCGTTTTGTTCCGACCTGTTCGGAGTATGCGCGCGAAGCTATAGAGCGATACGGAGCTCTGCGCGGGAGTTGGAAAGGCACACGCAGATTGCTGCGTTGTCATCCTTTTCATCCGGGCGGTTATGATCCAGTAAAGTGATTACAGATTTTTACTAAACCGAAATTATATCCAGAGCGTATTGATAGTTTAATAAGATTCAAATGCAACAGAAGCGTTTCGTTCTCGCACTTATTATCTCTACCGCGATCCTTTTCGGGTGGAGCTATTTTTTTCCATCACAAACTCCGAAACAAGATAATACCAACACGGCTCAAGAGCAGCAGGCGACAGCTTCACCTTCGCCGCAAGCTACTGCTTCGGCTACAGCTGCGCCGCAGCCATCAGCGCAACCATCGCAGGCTCAGACTCAAGATTCAACTCAGCATCGCATAATAAATATCAAGACACCTTTGTACGATGCGCAGTTTGATACACGCGGAGCTGTGGCGACGAGTTGGATTATCAAGAAGAACAAAGAGACTGGCCGCGCTCTCTATTCCAGCGCGGGCGGGAAGAACAATCCGCAACCACTCCAACTGATTTCGCAAGATGGCTTGAAGAAAGAGCCTATGGAAGCTCCGCTTCGTTTGACCATAGGCGACGCGACGATTGATGGATTGCTCGCTTCTAAAAATTTCACTGTGACTGCTGGCGTTGAGGGAGATGGAAGCGAAGCTCTTGTAGATTTCTCAACGGGTGAGAAGCGAGTCGAGTTTGTCTTGCGTGATGAGAGCACGGGCCTCGAAGTCATCAAGGCTTTTACTTTTCATGCAGAGCGTTACGATGTCGGCGTTGATGTCAAACTCACGCGCGGCGGTCAGCCGGTTCCGCAGGCGCAACTCGTCGTTGGCCCAAGTATCGGAGATCAAGGCATCTCTCAATATAGTTTCTACTCCGTCGCGCCCGAAGGCATCGCTGTCGTTGATGGCAAAGCGCACAGACTTCTTGGGCCAGCGATTGAGAGTGACCAGGAAGGCTGGCTCTTCAAATCACAGCGTCCCGGTGGGCCAAACTATTATGGCTTGAATGGCGAGACTGATTGGGCCGGAGTCGGCGATACATACTTTGCCATGATTGCCGTTCCTTCGAGACGTATGAAGGGCTTGGAGTTTCGCACGACCAAGTATCATCACGAAGCAAACGGCGTCAAAGAAGATAGATATTTGCTCAATGCTTTTGTCCCGATTCCGACTGACGGAAGCCGCACGCAGCTTTACGTTGGGCCAAAAGATCATGACCTTTTAACTGATGCAAGTACGTCTCTCGGAACCGCGCTCGGTCGTGAGATAGACCTCGAAGAAGCCATTGATTACGGGCTTTTTAGCACAGTTTCGCGTCCTCTGGCCGTGCCGATTTTGTGGTCCATTAAATGGCTCTACAAAATTACAGGCAGTTACGGCATCGCTATCATTCTCTTCACGATAGTCATCTATTCGCTCTTCTTTCCTCTGAAATGGCGCTCGTCGAAATCGATGAAGAAGGCGCAGAAGCTTGCGCCGCGCATGAAAGAGTTGCAGGAAAAAATCAAGAGCATGAAGGCGAATGATCCGCGCTTGAAAGAGTTGCAGATGGAGCAACTGCGTTTGATGAAGGAGGGCAATCCGCTCGGCGGATGTTTGCCGCTTTTGATTCAGATGCCATTCCTCTTTGCGCTCTATCGTGCGATTACAATCTCGATTGATTTTCGGCAGGCATCTTTCCTTTGGATTCCAGATCTCTCTTCTGCCGAGCCGTACATGATACACATTCTGCCGCTCTTAATGGCGGGCTCGATGATTGTCTTGCAACTGATTACGCCTGCGCCTTCGGCAGATCCTCTGCAACGCAAGATGATGGCGATAGGCATGCCTCTCTTCATGTTGTATATTCTGTGGAGCGCGCCTTCCGGCTTATTGCTTTACTGGCTCGTCGGCAACATCGTCGGTTTTGGTCAGCAGGTTTTGATTAACCGCTTGACGAAATCCGAAGACGATGAAGAGCCGCCGCCTGCCGAGAAGAAAGGCGTCGAGGTCAGGCCGCCGAAGAAATTAAAAACTGCGCGCGCCTCTTAAAAATAAAATTTAAGGGAGATGCTTGCACGCGATTGGTCCAGAGAAGATTGGTCGAAGATGAACGAAGTTTGTAATCAATCTCAAGAATTTCTGAATGCCATTTTTGATGGCACTGGTCTTGAGTTGCGCGCGCGCGCAACTCAAGCAGAGGATGGTTGCCTGCTGAATATTGACGGCGATGATTCCTCTGCGCTGCTCAACGAAGGCGGAGAATTGTTGGAAGCTTTACAGCACCTCGTCAATCAAGCGTTCGGGCGCACGCTTCCCAAAGGCGAGAGAATTGTTTGTGACGTAGAAAATTTTCGCGCGACACGCGAAGCGGAACTGCGCGCGATGGCACGCCACGCCGCCGAGCGTGTGCGTAAGTCCGGCGTCCCTTTCACCTTTGGTCCAATGATTCCGAATGAACGCCGCGTCATACACTTGACCCTCGCGGCAGAAGAAGACCTGCACACAGAGTCTATCGGTGAAGGCCTGGCTCGCAGGCTCAAAGTCAGTCTCAAAAATTCCTCCACACATTAAGTCTCGTCGCACAATCCTCCACGTGCTCTCTAGCTTGCTGCATGATATTTTATCCGGCAGGAAATGCCAGCCACAGATACCATCGTCGCTTTATCAACTCCGCCCGGTCGCAGCGGCATCGGCGTTATACGTCTCTCTGGACCACAAGCTCTCGACCTCACGCGCCAACTCGTGCGTGATGAAAAATTTTCTCCTGAACCAAATCAGGCAAAGTTAAAAACTATTCTCGATTCTGACACGGGCGAAGTTTTGGACCAGGCTTTGATTACCTTCTTCAAAGCTCCGCATTCATTTACGGGTGAAGACATCATTGAGCTTAGTTGTCATGGCTCGCCCGTCTTGCTTCGCCGTCTTATAGATTTGCTTTTGAGCCTCGATGCACGCGCAGTCTGGCCCAGGCGAATTTACATTGCGCGCAGTCGCCAATGGCAGACTGAATCTCTCACAGGCAGAGGCCGTGCGCGACCTCATCAATGCGCAAACTGATGCCGCCGTCAGGCAGGCCGCGAGGCAGATGAAGGGCGAGCTGTCCACACGTCTTCAGCCCGTCAAGGATGCACTGCTGGACATCATAGTTCTACTGGAATCTTCGATAGAGTTTGTTGAAGACGACTTGCCGGAAATCGCCTCTGAACAACTTGAAGCAAATCTTTCCGCGCTCATAGTTAATCTGAAGCAGTTGTCCGCCACATTTCGGAGCGGAAGGCTCTTGCGCGACGGCCTTAAAGTAACGCTTGCAGGTCGGCCTAATGTCGGTAAGTCCAGCGTTTTCAATAGTTTACTGTCTGTCGATAGAGCTATTGTGACAGATATTCCGGGGACTACGCGGGACAGTTTAAGTGAGTTGATAAGCCTTCAAGGCGTCCCTGTTCTCTTGACGGATACAGCCGGGGTACGCGAATCTCTGGACAGGATTGAGAACATGGGAGTCGAGCGCACGCGCCGTGCGATGGCGGACGCAGATCTGATTGTCGTGGTGCTTGACGGATCACAGGCTCTGAGCAGAGAAGACCGTGAGATTCTGGCAGAAGTTGAAGACAGACTTCATCTTATCGCTCTTAACAAGAAAGACTTAGAGGCTTTTAATCCCCTTCTGCATGAACAGTTTAATGGGCATGAAGCCGTCATCGAAGTTTCTGCTAAAACGGGTGTCGGGCTGGATTCACTGCGAGATGCTATACTGTCGCCTTTCTCAGCGCGTGATGCACATGACACGGGACTGCTCATTACGGATGCGCGCCATTTCGATTTGCTGCAACGCGCGGAAAGTGCGCTTGTTTCTTCCAGTCATCTCCTCAAAGAGCGCGCCAGTGAAGAGTTAATACTGGTTGGCCTGCATGATGCATTGCGTTTTTTGGGCGAGATTACTGGAGAGACTACGCCGGATGATATTCTGTCGCGGATTTTTAGCACGTTTTGCATAGGTAAGTAGCCATGAACGGTTTTGATGAAGTTTTTGATGTAATTGTTATAGGGGCCGGACACGCCGGATGCGAGGCTGCTTCGGCTGCTGCGCGTCTGGGCGTACAGACGGCTCTAGTCACGCTCAATTTAGATTTGATAGGCCAGATGTCCTGCAACCCTGCTATCGGCGGGATTGCCAAAGGTCACTTGGTGCGTGAGATAGATGCTCTGGGCGGCATCATGGGACGTGTCATTGACCGCACAGGGATACAGTTTCGCTTGCTAAATCGCTCTCGCGGCCCGGCAGTCCAATCGCCTCGCGCGCAAGCTGATCGCGCACTCTATCGCAAAGAGATGCGCAGGGTGCTCGAAGCTACGCCGAATCTACATTTGCGACAGGGCTTGGTGACGGACTTAATTGTTGAAAATGGAGCCGTTTACGGCGTTGAGATGCAAGACGCGCGCCGTTTTCGCTCCTCTGCCGTAGTGGTCGCTACAGGGACATTTCTGAATGGCTTAATCCACACAGGGCGTCGTACCTTTACAGCCGGTCGCGCAGGAGAACCTGCATCCATCGAACTGGCGGAGAATTTGAAGCGGCTCGGATTTCCAGTCGGACGACTCAAAACAGGTACGCCTCCGCGTCTTGACGGGCGCACGATTGATTGGGATGCCTTTGAGCCACAGCCTGCCGATGAACGCCCCGTGCCGTTTTCCTTTGCGACAGATAGCATAGAACAGCCACAGATTACCTGTCATGTAGGTTACACGACGGACGCTGTGCACCGCGCGATACGCGAAAATATACATGAATCTCCTCTTTATTCGGGGAAAATAAAGGGCGTCGGCCCGCGCTACTGTCCTTCGATAGAGGATAAAGTAGTCAAATTTGCAGATAAAGATCGTCATCAGCTCTTCTTAGAGCCTGAAGGCCATGACACAAATGAAGTTTATTTGAATGGCTTTTCCACTTCTCTGCCTTCTGAGCTGCAACAGGAATTGGTGCGAATGATTCCCGGCCTCAATCAAGCCAGAATTATCCGTCCGGGCTATGCTATCGAATACGATTATGTTGACCCGCGCGAACTGACGCCTTATCTGGAAACAGTTCGCGTCAAAGGCTTGTTTCACGCAGGACAGATAAACGGGACTACTGGATATGAAGAGGCTGCTTGTCAGGGCTTGATGGCTGGTATCAACGCCGCACTTTCCGTACAGAAGCGCGAAGGGCTGCGCCTGCAAAGACATGAATCCTATATAGCTGTCCTGATTGACGACCTAATCACGCAAGGAGTTGACGAGCCTTACAGGATTTTTACCTCGCGTGCGGAGTATAGGCTGGCCCTACGCCATGATACGGCTGACGCGCGTTTGTCGCCCTATGGACGAGAACTTGGCCTTGTGGGAGAATCCTGCTGGGAACGTTTCAATAAACGCCAGGATCGACTTGCGCAACTGCGTGCTGTGCTCAATACGACACGTTTGAAACGCTCGCAAGCCGAATATGCTGCGCTTTCGAGAACTTTGGGTACGGATTTGGGCGATTCCATCACCTTGGCCCAACTTGCGCAGCGTCCAAATGTCACTTCACAGCTTATACAAACTCTGCTCCCGTCGGACTTGCGCACCAGTTCCAGCCTCTCCGAACTGGAATCCGCTCTCGCAGATTCGCTTTATAGCGGGTATTTAGAGGCTCAGCAGGCAACTTTCAATCGTCTGTATCAAAACGACGGGCTGCGCATTCCTAAAGATTTCGATTTCCGCACGATTAGTGGACTCTCGCACGAGATGATGGAGCGTTTGGAGCGCGCCCGTCCGCAGAGTTTCGGCCAAGCGCGTCAAATTCCGGGTTTGACTCCGGCAGCCCTTTCTACTTTGCTTGTCAGCCTCAATTTAGCAAAAGCAGCCTGAGTTCTGTTATTTCCCACTTATGTTTCACGTATCCCATAGCTAAAATCGCTAACTCAGCCTGAAAATGGGATACGTGAAACATCGAAAATCAGCTTCCCTTTCATAAAAATGTAGCGCGTCGCCTCAGGTTGTGTTAGTTTACGCGCAAAGTTTTTGACAGATTTATCTGCCATTTTACAGCTTGAAGACCGTAAAATGACCAAAATCATAGCTGTCGCAAATCAAAAAGGCGGAGTCGGGAAGACAACTACCGCTGTTAATTTGGCCGCCTCTCTGGCAGTAGAGGAGATGCGAGTCCTGCTTGTCGATGCAGACCCGCAGGCAAATGCTACTTCCGGCGTCGGCGTACAACGTGGCAGCTTTCGTCGCAGTCTCTATCACGCGCTGATTTTGAACGAGCCTCTCCAAAATATCATTCTTACAACCGAGATTCCGCTCTTACACGTGCTGCCGTCGGATAAGAATCTGACCGGAGCTGAAGTGGAATTGGTCGAGACTGAGAAACGCGAATACAAGCTCAGAGACATCTTGCAGAGTATCAAAGATAACTACGATTTCATCATTATTGATTGCCCCCCTTCTCTCGGCCTGCTGACTTTAAATGCCTTGACTGCCGCTGATTCCCTGCTTGTTCCAATCCAATGCGAGTATTTTGCGCTTGAGGGAGTCACGGAATTGTTCGATACGTTGGCGCGTATTCGTCGTGTTTTGAATCCGGCTTTGACTATAGAAGGCTTGCTTCTAACCATGTATGACGAGCGCACGAATCTCTCCGGGGCAGTCGCTGCGGATTTGAGGGATTTTTACGGACAGCAGGTCTTGACAACATTTATTCCGCGAAATGTCCGTCTAGCAGAGGCTCCAAGTTACGGTAAGCCTATTATTCTCTATGATATACGTTCTCGCGGCGCGGAAAGCTACCTTCAGTTGGCAAAGGAGGTTATGACTCATGACAAGAAGAGTTCTAGGCAGGGGATTGAGCGCACTGCTGTCGGATACGTCGGCGGCGACGCCGAGTGAGGACTTTATTGAGATTGATATAGACCTCATAGATCCTAGCCCCGCGCAGCCGCGCACGCATTTCGATGAAGGCCGTCTCGAAGAATTGGCTCAATCAATCCGCTCAAACGGAATCGTCCAGCCTCTGCTTGTGCGGCGCAGAGGGATGCGCTATCAGCTTGTCGCGGGCGAGAGACGTTGGCGCGCAGCACAACGCGCAGAGCTTGCTCGCGTCCCGGCCGTCGTGCGCGACATCCCTGATGACAAGCTACTTGAGCTGGCCCTGATTGAGAACATACAGCGTCAGGAACTCAATGCCATTGAAGAGGCGCATGCTTATAAAAGACTCATTGAAACACTCGGCCTGACACAGGAAATGGTCGCGCAGCGTGTCGGAAGAGATCGCTCTTTTGTTACTAACTATCTGCGTTTATTGCGTTTACCGCAAGACATACAATCCCTCGTCGAGGAAGAAAAGATTTCTATGGGGCATGCGCGAGCCCTGCTCGGTGTGGACGATGCAGACATACAGCGCCGCGTCGCGCGAAATATAGTCGAGCAGTCTTTGTCAGTTCGCGAGACTGAGCGCGCTATCAAACGAATCATCGCGGGCGTCAGTCCGGTCGCAGCAACTATGCGTGAGGTTACTAAATCTGACGACGCCAACGTGCGCTCTGCTGAGTCCAAGCTTCGTCGCCGTTTCGGCACACAGGTACGCATCACGCCGAGCCAAAAAGGCGAGGGCGGGAAAATCGAGATTGAATACTATAACGACGGCGACCTAGATCGTTTGTATCAGCTCTTAACAGGTGTGCAAGAATCTTCTACGGCAGTTTAACTCCACTCCTTATCACTTTAAAATCAGACTCGGAGTCTGAAATTTGATGAGGCATTATTGTCTCTGGCTTACAAAGTAAAATGAAGAAAAGACTAACAGAAATGGTGTCTTGCGCCGGTTGAGTGGCTAAGCTCGCTCCACGCGACCTAGCCCAAGTGTTGGGCTCTCTGCCACAGCAACCCTTAAGTGATGACGTGCTCGTCGGGTACGACATGGCAGATGATGCCGGCGTGTTTCGTCTACAGGATAATGTTGCGTTGGTGCAAACCGTTGATTTCTTTACGCCTGTGGCGGATGAGCCGGAGGTGTATGGGCGTGTGGCGGCAGTCAATGCGCTTAATGATATCTATGCCATGGGCGGTAAACCGTTGACAGCATTGGCTATAGTTTGCTATCCGCAGAAAGAAGATATGGAAGTTCTGGGTCAAATATTGCGCGGTGGACAGTTGGCTATGAATGAGGCTGGAGTCTTTATTCTCGGCGGACATTCGATAGATGATGCGGAGATCAAATTTGGCTATGCTGTGACGGGGATTATCAATCCAGCACAGATTGTGACGAATGCCAATGCACAACCGGGAGATGTGCTCATTTTAACAAAGCCAATAGGAACCGGAGCCATCAGCACTGGCATCAAGCGCGGCGTGGCGAGCCGTGAGGCAGTAGAGGCTGCGATGAAGGCTATGACGACCTCTGCGGCGGCGGCATCGCTTGCTATGCAAGAGGCCGGGGCGCATGCTTGCACGGATGTGACTGGCTTTGGCCTGCTCGGTCATGCTTACGAGATGGCACGCGCGAGTGATGTCTGTCTGAGGATTGAGTCAATGGAAGTTCCTTTGTTGCCGGATGTGCTGGAGCTTATAGGGCAGGGAATGCTGACACGCGGCGACAAGAATAATAGGGCTTATGTAGGTGAAACTGTAAATATCGCCGGGCATGTTTCAGGGGAGATGCAGAGTGCGCTTTTTGACCCGCAGACGGCTGGCGGACTCCTGATTAGTATTGCCCCTGCAAAAGCAGAAGAGTTGGTCAAGACGATTGATGGAGCAGTAATTATTGGAAGCGTCCAGACGCGCACAGAGTTTTTGATTGAAGTCGTCTAAAATTCGCTTCCTCGAAATTCAAGAGAGAGGCCTTGCCTTGACGGGTTGTAAAAGTGCGTGCTAGACTCGCAAGCTTTTGACAGGCATGCATTTTCATCACATACAATCCCCCGCGTTCGTATAACTCTGTCGGGTGAGCCATTCGACTGCTATGATTTTTTTGGGCTTCGCTGAAAATTCCATCCAGCTTGTGCCAGATGGCACACTCTTTTTCCATATTGCGCTGATACTCTTGATGGTCTATGTCTTGAACAAGACTTTGTTCAAGCCCATCAATCGCATTCTCGAAGAACGCGAGCGACGCACGACCGGGCGTTCTGGAGAAGCGCACGACATTCTGCGACGCGTTGAAGAGGGAATGACGAATTACGAGCGTTCTTTGCGCGAAGGGCGTGCGGAAGGCTATCGCTTGATGGAGCAGGAGCGTGCGAGAGCGATGATGGAGCGGCAAACTAAATTGAATGCCATACGCGAGGAGATAAATGTTTTTCTCTCCGCAGAGAAAGAGGCCATTCAAAATCAGACAGAGGAAGCGCGTGCGACTCTGGAAAAAGATTCGCGTCGGCTGGCTGCGGAAATCGGAGCGCATATTCTGCATCGTCCTGTCAGCGAGACGACAATTTCAAGTGTTGTTTAGATAACTCATGTTGATTGCTTTAATTTCTTCAAAAACTTTTCTGGCACTGGCGGGCGGAGAAGGCGGCGCACACTGGTGGAACTATCCGGGCTTTGAGCTCTGGAAGTTTTTCAACCTTTTCCTTTTCGTCGGCGTGCTGTTTTATATCCTGCGTCGCCCGATTGGCGAAGCGATGCGCGCGCGCCGCGAGGCGATTCGACGCGACCTGATGCGCGCACAGGAAGAGCGCAATGCTGCGCTCGCTAAGCTGGAAGAAGTGGAAGCGCGTCTGGCAAAGCTTGATGAAGAGGTTGCGACTGTGCGTGAGCAGGCGCAGAGAGATGCAGAGGCGGAGCGTGAGCGAATCGCGCGCTCGACCGAAGAGGATGCGCGAAAGTTGCGTGAGCAATCCATGCGCGAGATAGAGAGCGCGGGCAAAGCTGCGCGACAGGAGTTGCGTCGTTATGCTGCGGAGCAGAGCGTGCGGCTCGCGGAAGAGATGATACGCCGCGACATACGCCCGGAGGATGATGCGCGCCTCGTCAAGCAGAGCATAGAAGAATTGGGGGGAAGCAGGCATTGAGCGTACAGACGGTGGCGCGCCGTTACGCGACGGCACTGGCCGATGTGGTCATAGCGCGCGGCGAGGCGCGGGAAGTTCATGAGGAGTTGACTGAGTGGGAGCGCATGATGCAATCCAACAGTCTGCTCATGGAAGTCTTCAGCAATCCGACCATTCCCTACGAACAGAAGCAGAAAGTTTTGACACAGCTTATCGCGCGCACACGTGTGCGTCCGATGACTGCAAACTTTTTGCAAGTGCTCTTACAGAATCAGCGTCTCGCGGATTTGAGCGAAGTCAACAAGCGATTCGCGCAGGTGCTTGACGAGCGTTCGGGAGTTGTCTCTGCTGATGTGACGACGGCGCGGCCCGTGCCGACAGAGACGCAGGAAGCCTTGCGCGCGCGTCTCTCTTCGATGACAGGCAAGAATGTGCGCCTCAGTTTTAAGACGGATGAAGAATTGATTGGCGGCATCGTGGCGCGCATCGGCTCGACCATCTACGACGGCTCTGTGCGCAATCAACTCGAACAGGCGAAAGCGAAACTTACTGGTAAATAGTAAATAGAAACAGCACTTCTCCTATTCACTATTTACTGAAAAGGGAATCATATGGAACCGATTAAAGCCAACGAGATTAATGAAATTATTCGCCAGCAGATTGAGAACTTCGACACCGGCGTGACCGTCACAGAGGTCGGCACAGTGATTAAAGTCGGAGACGGCATCGCGGAGATTCACGGTCTGGAAAAAGTGATGGCCGGAGAGCTTCTGGATTTTCCACACGACGTGCGCGGGCTTGCTTTGAACTTGGAAGAAGACAAAGTCGGCGCGGTGCTCTTTGGAGATTTTCAGAAAGTTAAAGAGGGCGATCTGGTCAAGCGCACGGGCAGCATCATGCGCGTGCCTGTCGGCGATGCGATGATTGGTCGCGTTGTGGATGCGCTCGGCAATCCGATTGACGATCGTGGGCCAATCCTGACGGATGAGTTCAATACTATCGAACGCATCGCGCCCGGCATCATTGACCGCCAACCTGTGAAAGAGCCTTTGCAAACAGGACTCAAAGCGATTGACTCGATGGTTCCCATCGGACGCGGTCAGCGCGAGTTGATTATCGGAGACCGTCAGACGGGCAAGACCGCAGTTGCGGTTGATACCATCATCAACCAGAAGGGCAAGGATGTCATCTGCGTCTATGTCGCCATCGGGCAGAAGGCTTCGACCGTCGCGCAAGTCGTCAAGACTTTGCAGGATAACGGAGCGATGGACTACACCATCGTCGTCAAGGCGACTGCTTCAGACCCCGCTGCAATGCAGTTCTTAGCTCCTTACTCCGGCGTCGCTATCGGCGAATATTTCCGCGACAATGGCCGTCATGCTTTAACGATTTACGACGACCTTTCAAAGCAGGCCGCAGCCTACAGAGAAATCTCTTTGCTCCTACGCCGTCCGCCGGGACGCGAGGCATATCCGGGCGATGTGTTCTATCTGCACTCGCGCTTGCTTGAGCGCGCGGCGAAGATGTCTGATTTGAAGGGCGGCGGCTCTTTAACCAGCCTGCCGATTATCGAGACGCAGGCGGGCGACATCTCTGCATACATTCCCACAAACGTGATTTCGATTACGGACGGACAAATCTTTCTCGAAGCAGACCTTTTCAACTCCGGCATTCGTCCGGCCATCAACGTCGGCAACAGTGTCTCTCGCGTCGGCGGCGCGGCGCAGATTAAAGCCATGAAGCAGATTGCCGGAACGCTTCGCATAGACCTCGCGCAGTTCCGCGAGCTTGCGGCCTTCGCGCAGTTTGGCTCTGACCTTGATAAAGCGACGCAGGCACAGCTTGCGCGCGGTCAACGCCTGATGGAAATTTTGAAGCAGCCGCAGTATCGCCCGATGGAAGTCGAGCAGCAGGTGCTTGTCATCTGGGCCGCGACCAACGGCCATGTGGATGATGTGCCTGTCGAACAGGTGCGAAAGTTTGAAAGCGAGCTACTGCGCTTTGTCGAGAACGCGCACCCTGGAGTCTTGCAAGCCATACGCGAGAAAAAATCTCTGACCGATGAAATTAAAGCAGACCTCGCGCAGGTCATCGCAGATTTCAAAGACCGTTGGAACGAAGAGACGCTCATCGCATCTCAAACAACCGCGACGCCAGCCGCAAGCACTGCGGCTGCGACAACCGGAGTATAAGAACAGTTTTTAGTTTTCAGTTTTGAGAAAGGCTTTTCAGCAATTCCTTGAAACTGAAAACTCAAAACTGAAAACTCAAAACTAAGTTATGGCAAATCTCTTAGACATTCGTCGCCGCATTAAGTCTGTTAAGAATACGCAGCAGATTACGAAGGCCATGAAGATGATGTCTGCCGCGCGTTTGAAGCGCGCGCAGGATCATGTGGTTGCGGCGCGCCCGTTTGCCAACAAGATGATGGAGGTGTTGGGCGAACTGGCTTCGCGCACGGACGAGAATTTTAGTCATCCGCTTTTGGACCAGCGCGGCGACGAGCGTTACTTGATTATCCTTGTCACAGCCGACAGAGGCTTGTGCGGCGCGTTCAATACCAATCTCAACAAGGCCGCGCAGGCTTTTATACAGGAACACGCAGGCCAGCAGATAGAGATGATGCCCATTGGCCGCAAAGGGCGCGATTATTTTCGCAGACGCAATGTCTCTTTCATCAAAGAGTACATCGGCCTCACAGGCAAAGGCCGCGTGGAGTTTTCCGAAGCCGCGGAGATTGCGCGCGAAGTTATCCAGCGTTATACGGAAGACACGGAACTCGACAAAGTTTTTATCATCTACAACGAATTCAAATCAGTCCTCTCTCAGCGCGTTGTCATCGAACAGCTTTTGCCCGTCTCGCGTGCGACTGAGACAACGGAAGAAGCTGGCGCGGGTGACCCTGCGCGTGCAGTCAACTTAACAGACTACATCTACGAGCAACCGCCCGAAGAAATTTTCAGCCGCCTGTTGCCGCGCTTGATTGAGACACAAATTTTTCGCGCGCTGCTGGAATCGGTCGCTTCCGAACAGGGCGCGCGTATGACTGCGATGGATGCCGCATCAAAGAACGCGACGGAGCTTATAGGCACGTTGACGCTCAACATGAACCGCATACGACAGGCTGCCATCACGAACGAAATCATCGAAGTCGTCTCCGGCGCGGCTGGTCTCTAAAATCCAAAGATGCCTGAGCAGAGGCCCAGCCGCTTCTGGCGTTACGCGCCGCTCATCGCATGGATGATTTTAATTTCCGTTGCCTCTACGGGCGAACTGTCTGCGGCCAACACTTCGCGCATCATACGCCCGCTACTCCTCTGGCTCTTTCCAGACATCAGCGAAATCAAAATCCGTCTCGCGCATTTCTACGTGCGCAAGACTGCGCACTTTGTGGAGTACGGAGTCTTCGCGTTTCTGGCTGCGCGTGCCTTTGCTACTTCATCAAATGAAAGGTTGCGGCGCGGCTTCTTCTATTTCGCGCTCCTGCTGACATCCGCCTTCGCTTTCGCAGACGAGCTACATCAATCCTTCACAGGCACGCGCACTGGTTCAATCTACGATAGCTTCATAGACATCGCGGGCGGGCTGACCGCGCTCATTCTCTATAGTCTGCTGCGCGGCTCTAGCCGCTCTGCTGTGCGGTCGGCCTCTGGCTGACCGTCAGCCTGCGCTTTTAATCTTGGCGACGCTGCGCCTCTTGCGGCGCAGCCGCAAGAATTTTGGGCAACGTGCACGGAAAGGCAGAAGCCTTCCCGCACAGCCAAGCGGCTATAGCCGCATTGTCAGCAGTTTGAGTTTTGTGTCATAGTTTGTTTATGCAGGTAGGTTATCCGAAGAATTTGAACGGCGCGAACATCGCGTCGCGTTCAGACGTATAATGTCGCGCATGGCATGATGCTGTGCCGCTCGCAGAAGGAGATTAAAACAGAGATGGGAATACTTGACCGCGTTAATCCTTTCAACCAGTTTATTGAAGTCATCGAGTGGCTCGACGATTCGCGCGACACGATGCTCTATCGCTTCCCGGTCAAAGATCAGGAGATTAAGAACGGCGCGAAGCTGACCGTACGCGAATCGCAGGCCGCAGTCTTTGTCTTTCAAGGGCAGGTAGCAGACGTTTTCGGGCCGGGCATGTACACGATTGACGGCGGCAACACGCCTATCCTGTCCAAGCTCGGCGCGTGGAAATACGGTTTCAACTCGCCCTTCAAATCCGAAGTCTATTTCGTCAACACCAAAATGTTCACAGACCTCAAGTGGGGTACGATGAATCCTGTCATGATGCGCGACGCGGATTTCGGGATGGTGCGTTTGCGGGCTTTCGGCATCTACACGATTCGCGTCTCAGACCCGCGCGCCTTTATCAAAGAGGTCGCGGGGACAAACGCGCATTTTGAGACGGAAGACATAGAGGGCCAACTCAAGCGTTCGCTCGTTAGTGGTTTTACGGACGCGCTCGGCGAAGCAAAGATTCCCGCGCTCGATTTGGCGGCGAGTTATGACGAGCTGAGCAAGATTGCGCGCGATAAGTTGCGCGAAGAGTTTGCTACGTTCGGCATTGAGTTGACAAAGTTTTTTGTTGAGAACATTTCGTTGCCGCCTGAGGTAGAGGCTGCGATGGACAAGCGTACTTCGATGGGCGTGCTCGGCGACGCGCAGCGTTACGCGCAGTTTCAGGCTGCGGACGCGATGCGCGATGCCGCGCAGAATCCATCGGGCGGCGCAGGACTCGGCGCGGGACTCGGCGCGGGCTTTGCTGTCGGCGGCGCGATGGCGAACGCGATGGGCAATGCCATGAACCCGCAACAACAGAACGCACAGGGCGGAGGTTCTGCGGGCTCTGCGACCAGCAAGTGTCCGAAGTGCGGCGCGGCCAACGTCGGCTCGCCGAAGTTCTGTAACGACTGCGGCGCGAAGATGGAGACGGCGGCAGCGACTGTGCCGTGCATTAAGTGCGGAGCGGAATTAAAAGAGGGCGCAAAGTTCTGCGGCGAGTGCGGCTCGAAGCAGGAGAAGCCCAAATGCCCTAACTGTCAGGCGGAAGTTTCTGCCAACGCGAAATTCTGTAACGAGTGCGGCACGAAGATAGAGGCTGCCGAATAGCTTAGAAGCTCAGTCAGCCCCGGAGGGGCGACATGACAGTAGCCCACGACGCCAGTCGTGGGTCAACCAGCATAGATACATCACAAGCCCCGTAGGGGCGGCATAATATGTCGCTACGGGGCTCGTTTTGTGTGGCGCGAGTGTCCCGGCACTGACGTGCCGGGACACTGATATATCGCCCCTCCGGGGCTATCAGTGGGCTATTCCGAATCTTTCTTTCCGCGAGCAGTGAGGAAAGAAATCATTGCGTCTGTGAGCCGCCCGTTGCTTGCTCTATCAAAGGCTGCGAACATCGGCCCGGTGTTGATTTCGAGAAACACCAACTGGCCCGTGTCCGGGCAGGTCTTGAAATCTGCGGCCCCGAAGTCCAGGCCCATCATGTCCATCAAACGACCGAGCGCAGATGTCAGTTGAGCAGGGATGCTTTCTATACTTTCAACTCGACAGGCGGGAGTGATTCTGTAATCGAGTTCATCTGAAATCACATTGAACCCAAAATAGTTCTGTCCGATGGCATAGATTCTAACTTCAGGCGCGACCAGCATGTGCTGGACGATTGCCGGAGCAGCCGCGCGTCCGTTCCTGAGAGTTGTCTGCGCTGCTACTTCCTCTAAATCCTGACAGTAGCCGCCGCCGTTAATCGGCTTGACTATCTTTCTCTGCTCAGGCTCGTACTGGGCCAGATAATCGAAGTCGTTTGTGACGAGAGTCTGCGGGATTGCGAGCCCGACTGTTTGCGCTTGATGGAGGACTAAAGGCTTGTTTGTGATGTGATTCAAGTTGCGGCGGTTGAAGATTTGAATCGAGGGATGCGCTGATAGCCATCCTGTCAGCGCAGTGTGCCACGCGAGCGCGCGGTAATGCGATGACGGTTGGCCGTCGCTTAACGCTGTGAAGACATCATGGCGGACGAAGGCCGCGCCGCACTCCAAAGGCTTGCCTTCCAACAGGAGTTCGCCCGTCGCTACTTCCCATCTCAACGCGGGATGAGATTCTTTCCCGACGAGTAGATGCACGAAAGCCTGTTCTGAGCGGCGCGCGGCGGCGAGCAAGACCTGTATGTTCGGGTCTGCATCGCCGCCAACGATTAAGAGTGGAGCATCGGAAGCCGTCTTCATCAATCCTCCGTCTTAAAAACTGCCGAAGGGATTTCCAGAAGACGGATTGCCGCCGCTTTGTTCCTCGCCAACCATGTAGGTGGTTGGGCCTTCTTCGCCAATGGCCTGAGTGGTCGGGCCTTCCTCACCGATGGCATCTGTCGTCGGGCCTTCTTCGCCGTAGCGCAAGGTGGTCGGGCCTTCTTCACCGATAGCCAGAGTGGTCGAGCCTTCCTCGCCAAGCATGTATGTGGTCGGCTGGCTTTCTTCGCCAACGGCCAGAGTCGTTGGCCCTGGGCCTTCTTCGCCGACGGCCAGCGTCGTGAGTGGAGGACGCGCTGCTGCGGCTGTCGGCTCTTCTTCGCCGACGGCGATGGTTGTTTCGCCGCCGCGTTGCAGTGCAGATGCGCCTGTCCCGACGCTGCCGTGCACCCATGTGCGTTGCGACTTGGTGACTTTAATATCCGGCGTCTGCTCGACCTTGATTTCGTGTGTCCCGTCGGCATCCGTCACCCTGACAGTCTTGATTATTTCCTTAGCTCCGAACATGACCCAGATGGCGAAGGGCGTGATGACATCAAGGGTTGGCCCTGTCGGCGCAATCTGCCAGAGGATAAACTCAGGCGGATAAATATCTATCGGGGACTGCTCGAAAAAATCCACGTAGCCGGACGTGGGATGCCAGCCCTCTGCGAAGATGATGACTGCGCCCGGCACTTGCTGTGCGCGAAACTCTGCGCGTCCGAGTTCTTTATATCCACCTCCGTGCAACGGATAGATTGGATTAAGGGGAGACGGGGGGGGCGTGCTTTCCTTCTTAGGCATGATTGAAGATACTCCTGTCTTTCATAGAATGAGATACATCGTGTCGCCCATTCATTCGCCGTCGAGTGGATGATGAAGGGCATTGTGACGAGGTGTTATTGAAATGCTCTGAAGCTATCGAAGCAAAGCATGTGCCGATGCGCTCGCCCTGCGCGAGTCACTTTAATTATGCGAGTTTTGTCAGGCGCAATATTAGCGTCATGTATTCAATCGGAAACAAACGTGTGACCAAGAGTGGACAGCCATTGGAATTTGAGATTTGAGATTTGAGATTTGAGATTTCTGATTTGAAATTTATTTTTCTTCTTGAGTTGGCTGTTCGCACGCGCGCAATGCTATGCTTTGAATTCCACGCGGAAATTTAAAACTTAAGGCAGACCTGTTTATGCTCAGACACTTGAAGAAGCCGCGGCGCGTCGTCATCACTGGCATCGGATGTGTGACGCCGATTGGCATCGGGCGCGAGGCTTTCTGGAATGCGCTGCAAAAGGGTTTGAGCGGCGTGCGCCGTATAGAGAGCTTTGATGTCTCGCAATCTCCGGTCAAGATTGCTGCCGAAGTGCGCGGCTTTGATTGGGAGTCGCAACTCAATCCGAAAGACCGCAAGCATGTCGCGCGCACAGTGCCGCTTGCGCTTGCGGCGGCGCGCGAAGCACTCGCTGATGCACAACTGCACACGAGCGATTTCACACTGGCCCAGAGACGCGAGACAGGTGTTGTGTTAGGCACAGGCGGCGGCGGCCTTGCTTTCACAGAGCAGCAATACGAATACTGGTTCGTCGGCCCGGTTCATAAAGCGAGCGTCTATACCATTCCTTCATCCACACATGGCGGTCTCTCTTCGGAGCTTTCGATGGCCTTCGGCCTGCGCGGTCTCTCGCACATCATCTCGACTGGCTGCACAAGCTCTACGGATGCGATTGCTTACGCGGCAGAGCACATCGCGCTCGGTCGTCAGGAAGTGATGCTCACGGGCGGCGTGGATGCGCCGATTGCGCCGGGCATTCTAGCGGGCTTTAACCTGATGACAGTCCTGACGAACGAATGGAACGAAGAGCCTGAGCGCGCGTCTCGTCCCTTCTCGCGCAATCGTTCGGGCATCGTGCTCGGCGAAGGCGCGTGGATTTACGTGCTCGAAGAGTTGGAGCATGCGCGCGAGCGCGGCGCGAAAGTTTACGCGGAGCTAACCGGCTACGGCGCAACGTGTGATGCATATCATCGCGTGCGTTTAGCAGAGACAGGCGAAGAGCCCGCGCGCGCCATGTCACTCGCACTCGACGATGCTGGGCGCGAGCCTGCGGAGATTGATTACGTCAACTTGCACGGCACTTCAACTCTGCTCAATGACCGCATCGAAACGCAGGCGATGAAGCTGGCTTTAGGCGAACATGCGTTGAGGATTCCGATGTCCGCGACCAAATCGCAGGTCGGCCATCCGCAGGGAGCGAGCGGCGCGGCAGGACTCTCTGCTGCCCTCTGCGCCATGCACACGAATATCATTCCCCCGACCATCAATCTGGATGAGAGCGACCCTGACTGCGATTTGGATTACGTTCCCAATCATGCGCGCGAAGCGAATGTGAGGATTGCGCTCTGCAACTGCATCGGCTTCGGCTCAAAGAACAGCGCGCTCATCATCGAAAAAAGTAGTGAGTGATGTTTGAAAGCTTCGCTCAGAGAAGTGTTGAGTTAGAGCATCTTGATAAAGGCGATTACACGCCGGAAGAGTATGAAGGATGCCTTGTCGAACTGCGTCGCATCAATCGCTTTTTGGGCGACACATGGGCTTTGCGCAAGTCGCTCTTAAAGGAAATTGAGCGGGCCAATTTAAAAAGCTTTTCCGTCTTGGATGTCGGCGCAGGCTCAGGCGAACTGTTGCGCGTCATCGCTCGTTCGGCGCGCGAAGAGAAAAGAAGCGCACAGCTTTTAGGGCTTGAGCTGAACGCGCGCTCTGCGTCAGCGATTCTTGAAGAGTCCGCAGAGTTTGCGGAAATCCGTTCAGTGCGCGGTGATGCGCTCCGTCTGCCGTTTGCGTCTGATTGCTTCGACTATGCCATCTGCTCGCTCTTTACGCATCACTTCAAGGATGAGCAGGCCGTGCATGTCCTGCGCGAGTTGAGCCGCGTCGCGCGTCGTCGCGTCTTCGTGATAGACCTGCATCGCCACCCGCTTGCGTATTTTCTGTACACGACAGTTGGCAAGATTTTTCTGCACAATCGCTTGATACGCGAAGACGGCGCGCTCTCCATCCTGCGCAGCTTTCGCCCGCGTGAGTTGCAACAGCTTGCCTCGCAAGCAGGTTTGATGAACGTCAACGTCGAGCGGCGTTTTCCTTTTCGTCTGGTGCTGAGTGGTGATTAGAAAAGAAAACAGTTCCCGCAAAGGCGCAAAGACGCAAAGAAGGCCGCAAAGATGTTGAGCATTCATCTATCTTGAAAGCTTTCTTCGCGCCTTCTTTGCGTCTTTGCGCCTTTGCGGGAAATTTTCGTATGACCGGAAAAACAGAAACCTATGATGTATTGATTGTCGGAGGCGGCCCGGCTGGCGCGAGTGCGGCGATACATCTGGCCCAGGGCGGCGCGCGCGTGTTGCTCTGCGAGCAGAAAAAATTTCCGCGCGCAAAGCTCTGCGGAGAATTTATCTCGCCGGAATGTCTGGACCATTTTGCGCGGCTCGGCGTGGCGGAGCGTATGAGCGAAGCTGGCGGCGCGCGTCTGACAGAGACTGTTTTTTATGCGCGCGGCGGAAGCAAGGTTTCTGTGCCGAGCGCGTGGTTCGGGACGGGCGGCGCAAACGCTCTCGGCCTCAGCCGCGCAGAGATGGATGCGCGGCTGCTCCAGCGTGCGCGCGAATCGGGCGCAGAAGTTTTGGAAGAGACACAGGCTGTCAATCTCTCTTTAGAGACTGGATGCGTGCGCGGCGTGCAGTTGAAAAACGCTGGCGGCGAATCGAGCTTTGTGAGCGCGCTTGTCACGATTGATGCGACCGGGAGGACGCGCACGCTGGCGCGGCGTGTGGAGAAGAGCAAGCCGGAAGAGAATCAGTTGCAGAAGAAATCACACGCGCGTCTCGTAGCTTTCAAGGCGCATCTTGAGGGAGCGCGCGGCGAGCCGGGGCATTGCGAAATCTATTGTTACAGGGGCGGCTATGGCGGGTTGAATTTTGTGGAGAATGGATTGAGCAATCTTTGCTTCATCGCTTCTGCGCGAGATGTGCGCGCGTGTGGCGGCGATGCTGAAAAGGTCATGCGCGAAGTCGTCGCGAGAAACAGGCGCGCGGCGTGGACGCTGGCAGATGCAAGTGCGGCTACGCCGTGGCTGGCAGTTTCGCTCGAAGGCTTTGGCAGGCGAAAACTTGTTCCGGCGTCTGGCCTGCTGACGATTGGCGATGCGGCCTCGTTCATAGACCCGTTCACAGGCAGTGGGATGCTGATGGCTCTGGAGAGCGGAGAGTTGGCCGCAGAAGCCATCGCGCGAAACCTGCGCGGGCTGCGAGAGGGAAGCGGGTTTCAAATGCTGGCGACGGATTATCGCGCTGGCTATCGAGAGAGATTTAACTCGCGCCTGCGCGTCTCTGCCTACTTGCGCCGCGCGGCATTTGTTCCGCGTCTGGCCGAAGCGATGATTTTTATGCTCGGTGCGAGCGAGCGCGTGCGGCGGCGTCTGGCCCGCGCGACAAGAAGGCAAAAGTAAAAAGGTAAAAGTGCAGATGAAAGGGATGCTGTCTTAACTTTTGCATCGCATCCGAAATAATGAATTTCAGGGAGTTTTTAACAATCTTCTTGCCAGAGGCGTGTGTTTTGCGGTACAAAGCAAGGCGCGTTCGTTGATTACTCCGGCGCTTTGTTGGCAGTGCTGCCATTTCGCGCGCGACTGTTCTACTCCCGCATGCGCTTCGGAGACTTGTTCTAAAATTTAAAGAAAGAGTTTGGTTCCGGGTCAGGACGCAAAAAGCGCGTCACATGTCCACCACTGACGTTTCTCTCGCCGGGCGCTTTGTTCGGCAAGAGTGTGCCGTGATTTCTACGTCTGGCCCATTTTAAGGAGATGATAATCATGCGTGCGTTCCCTACGCGATTTCTTTCAGCTTCCTTTCGCCTCGCGCTTTGCTGTGCAGCATTGCTGGCTTTAACGGGCGCGTCAATGGCCCAGTCGCAATCAACTGCGGCTGACCTTGCAGGCTTTGTGCGCGACCCTTCGGGCGCAGTCGTCGCCGGCGCGACCATCACGGCGCGCAATACTGCGACCAACTTTACGCGCACTGCGACCAGTAACGATGAAGGCTTTTACCAGATCATCAATCTGCCGCCGGGCGATTATGAAGTGACTGTGGAAGCGGCCAACTTCAAAAAGGCTCTGCTTCCAAACGTCAAGCTCACTGTCGGGCAACGTGCGGATATAGACATCCCGCTCGAAGTCGGGGCAATAGGCGAGACGGTCACTGTCTCCGGCACGACGGGCGATGTGATTGAGACTTCGCGGACGGCTGTTGCCAACACCATTGAGCAGGTGAGAATCGAAAACCTGCCGATTAACGAGCGCAGCGCGACTGGCTTTGCCCTGACCATCTCGACGGTCGGGCGCGACAACGGGAGGCCCATCGGCCCTGCTCCGAGTTCCGGCCTTAACATCGGCGGCCAGCGCGGTCGCTCGACCTTAGTGCAGGTGGACGGCGCGGATTACACAGACAACTCTGTGAACGCAGCGCGCTCGACCGTTTCGCAAGAGGCCGTGCAGGAATATCAGGTGGCGACCAACTCTTACGCGCCTGAGTTCGGACGCGCGACGGGCGGCATCGTCAACGTTGTCACCAAAGGCGGAACCAACGAATTTCGCGGCAACGTCTTCGGCTTTCTGCGCCACAAGAGTTTTCAGGCGCGCAATGCCTTTGCGCCGATTATTGACAACGACCCGGACAAAGACCCGCCGTTCACACGCGCGCAGTACGGCTTTACCTTCGGCGGCCCGATTAAAAAAGACAGAACATTTTTCTTTGCTTCGTTTGAGCAGCGTCGTCGTCAGGAGTCAGCCTTTTTCACCAGCGAGCCGACGCAGGGACTGGGAAGCAGCATCACCGTCGGCGCGCCTTTCCTGCCAGCCCCGACGACCTTTAATCTACTGACTCCGCAACAGGTGGCCTTTATCGCCGGAGAACTGGCGACAGGCAATGCTGCGCGTATCACACGTGCGCTTACTTATGCCAACATCGCGACAGCCGGCGCGCAGACTGCTCTTCAGGGCTTCAGCCCGTTTAGCATTGGACGCTGCCTGTCTCCGGCCAACCAGGCCGCTGGCCCGCGTCCGGGCGCATGCTTCTTTCTCTCTGGCGCGCCCATTCCGAGCGCGGCCAATAACGCGCCCGGATTTATGACGGTCAACGCAGCAGGCCAGCCCATAGCTTTTCGTCCCTTGAACCAACTGGCGCGCATCTTCCCGATTGCCGAGGCGACGACCTTCTTTTCAATTCGCGGCGACCACCAGTTCAATGCGAACCATCAATTCAATGTCCGCTTTGGCTATAACCCAAGCCGGATTACAGGCATTCAGGACGAGTCACAGAATCAGACTCTGGGCCAGAACGATTTCTCGCGCACGGGCATACAGGACTTGCGCGACCATTCACTGGTCGCAGCCCTGACCTCGACCTTGACGAATACCATCGTCAACGAAGCTCGCTTTAACTTCGGACATCGCAATGCGACTTTTGATTCACAGGTTCCCGGCACGGCGATACAGATTTCGGGTACGGCATTTATCGGCTCGAACCCCTTCTCGCCTGTGGATAGAAAGGAAAGGCGTTTCCAGTTTACGGATAATGTGAACTGGACGGTCGGCAACCACAGCTTCAAGTTTGGCGGCGACGCTAACCTGATTAACGTGGATGCAAGATTCGAGCTCAACTTCCCCGGACTTTTTAATTTCGGAAACTTCGACGCCAATCCCTTTATCGGGGCTGTGGCCGGAGCTCCGCTGGCTCCGCCGCTGGCTCCTGTCCAATCCTATGGGGCGGGAACTCCCGGCGTCTTCATTCAGGGCTTTGGCAATCCGAACAGCAAGCTGACGAATCGTCCACTCGCCTTGTACGCGCAGGACTCCTGGAAGCTGAGGCAGAATCTGACGCTCAACTACGGTTTGCGCTATGACGTTGAGTTGACGGACACGTTTCCAACGACCAGCTTCAGAGACCCCTTGACAGGCATCCAGCTTTCGCCCGAAGACCTGCAAACGGCTCAGGATTTTCTTGGCGTGCAGCAGGGATTTCCGCGCGACAAGGATAACTTTGCGCCGCGCATCGGACTTGCCTGGGACATTAATAACGACGGCAAGACGGTGATTCGCGCCGCTTACGGCATCTTTTACGACCACCCGCTGCTGGCCGTCGCCTTTAACTCGGACATCGCCGACGCAGCGCAGCAGCAACAGTTCACGACCGTCATCCCAGGCAGTCCTGCGCCGACGGCTTCGCTGAATCTCCTGCAAATTTTTCAAGGCACGGTCATCCCCGGCGTTACTCCGGGCGTGGCCGCCAGCGCACAATATCTGAACGGCCAAATCAGATTCAACGACCAGACCTTTGTGGGTTTCGGCCCGGTGCTTCCGTTTACGCTGGCCGTTGCCAAAAACTTTGAGTACGCCTACGCCAATCAGGCCAACTTCACAATCGAGCGTCAGATTGGCAAGAATATGTCCTTCTCGGCCAGTTACCTGTTTGTCGGCGCGCATCACCTGCCGCACCCGCAGGATATAAACCCGCCGGACACTGCGGCCTTGATTGAAAACTTCAGGCGCTTTGCCGGGCGCGCGCCGAACAGCAACGGCGAAGCTCTGTTCTTTAGTTTGCCGACCTCGTGCGCGGCTCCGGGCTCTTGCCCGCCGGGCTTCACCGTTGTCATTCCGGGAATCCTCGGACGCAATGGCTTAGGGCAAGGAGTTGTTTCTCCTGCCATCGCCAACTTTTTCCGTCCGAGCGCGCCGAACTATTTCCTGTTGCGCGCGGCCACGGGCGGCGCGGTCTCGCCCGCAACCTTCAATGCATTGCTGGCAGCCAACAACACCCTGCGCAGGCCGGGTCCCATCTCTCCCTTCGGCGATGTCAGCGCGCAGCTGTCGGATGGCAATTCGAGCTATAACGCGATGAACCTGGAAGTGAGAAAGCGTTTCTCCAACAACTTCCAGTTCCTGGCTTCCTACACGTGGTCGCATTCGATTGACGATTCTTCGGACTTGCAGACGCTGCTCAAGCCGCAGGACAATCGCAACTTCCGCGCAGAGCGTTCTGACTCGCTCTTTGACCAGCGTCATCGCTTTGTGTTTAGCGGCGTGTTGACCTCGCCTGCCGATTGGCGCGGCTCAGACAGCACGTGGCGCAATGTGCTGTCAGATTTTACAGTCGCTCCGATTATCGAAATCTCTTCGGGCCGCCCCTTCAATATCATCACGGGGACGGATACCAACGGCGACCTGCAAAGCTCTAACGACCGTCCGAACGTCGCGGCTGACGGGACGCTCGTGCTGCCGGGCGTGCTGACGAGCGGAAACCTCAGGCGCAACGCAGGCATCACACATTCTTACGCATCGGTTGACCTCAGACTGACGCGCGCGATTCGTTTCGGCGAGCGCGTCCGCGTGGACTTGATTGCCGAAGGCTTCAATCTCTTTAATCGTTTCAACGAAGCCGCCGCCAATCCCTTCTTCGACCAGGTCAACTCCTTCGGCCAGCGCAAAGACGGCCTCTACTACAGCCGCCCGACCGCCTCCTTTGACCCACGCCAGTTCCAGTTCGGTGTGAAGATTTACTTCTAAATAGAATTGTAATTGGAAGCCTCCATTGGCATCAGACGCCAGTGGAGGCTTCCAATTACTTTGCGCCAACGGACGCTTCCAAAAATGAAAGCAAAAATTGAGCGTTAAAACGCCTGCGAGAAATTATATGGCTAAACCGCTCTGCTTTGTCCTCATGCCTTTTGGCAAAAAGCCCGACGCTGCTGGTACAGTCGTTGATTTTGATGCCGTCTATAAGGATTTAATCGCACCGGCCATCGCGACTGCCGGAATGGAGCCCTTGCGCGCTGACGAGGAGATGACCGGCGGGATTATTCACAAGCCAATGTTTGAGCGATTAATCCTCTGTGAATACGCCGTTGCTGACTTAACGACGGCGAACGCTAACGTCTTCTACGAACTAGGACTGCGCCACGCGGTCAGACCTTCGAGCACCATTCTGATTTTCTCGAAAGGCGGAAGTCAGCTTCCTTTTGACGTAGCTCCTTTAAGGGCGATGCCATACCAACTGGGTTCTGATGGCGCGCCAACTGATGTCGAGACATCAAAGGGTGCATTGGCACAACGGCTCGAAGAAGCCCGCCGCATGGCTTTGGATAAACCCGCGCCAGACTCACCAATCTATCAACTCGTCGAAGACTATCCCAATATTGCTCACGAGAAGACAGATGTGTTCCGTGACCAGGTTCGCTACTCCGCAGAAAAGAAAGAAAAACTGGCCGTCGCACGAGACCAGGGGATTGAGGCAGTGCGCGCAATGGAGAAGGAGCTAGAGCCAATCAGTGACTCGGAGTCCGGGGTAGTGGTTGACCTCTTCCTCTCGTATCGCGCGGTCAAAGGCTGGCCGGAAATGATTGAGTTGGTTAAAAAGATGCCGCTCGCTTTGGCCGCCACTGTAATGATACAAGAACAGTTGGCTCTCGCACTCAACCGATTAGGAAGACGCGATGAAGCCGAGCGCATCTTAACTGAATTACTGGATAACAGGGGGCCTAGCAGTGAGACCTACGGCATCCTCGGACGCGTTTATAAAGACCGCTGGGAGGAGACGCTTAAGAGGAACGAACGCATCGCTGCGCGTGGGCTGCTTGACAAAGCTATTGGCGCATACCTGAAAGGGTTTGAGACGGATTGGCGCGATGCTTATCCGGGTGTCAACGCAGTCACTTTAATGGAACTCAAAGAGCCCCCAGACCCACGACGCGAAAAGCTCGTGACCGTCGTCTCTTACTCTCTAGATCGGCGCATGGCCGTTGGCAAACCTGACTATTGGGACTACGCCACGCAACTCGAACTCGCCGTCCTTGCCAAAGACGAGCAGGCATCTTTAGACGCACTGGGTAACGCGCTCGCTTCGGTACGGGAAAAGTGGGAGCCGGAGACGACTTTGCGCAACCTGCGTTTAATCAGGGAAGCGCGGGAGCGTCGTCAAGAGCCTATACATGGATGGATGACAGACATTGAGGATGAATTGGGTAGAGCAATATTGTAGTAAGGAATAAGAAAGGCTGACTAGATGATAACTAGCCAGCCTTTCTTTCAAAATCAAAGCATCGGTATCTGATAAAGATATCGATGCTTTGCTGTTTGGCTTACTCAAGCTTTGCTCACTGCACTAACGGGTCGGAGGCGAACGCCAGATCGGAGATTTGGAGCGCGCCTCGTGCCGTTTGGTCGAACTTAAATTGCACCGAGCGTATGTCGGCCAGATTGAGGCCCACAAAAGCTGTCAGCGGGACGCGCACTGTGTTCAAGAAAATCTTAGGCACAGAGGCGGTCGTCCCCGGCGGGAAAAAGAGTGCATCAGCGTAATCGCTGACGCGCACGCTGGCTGTGGCTCCTGTGCCATCAGTCAGTACGATACTGAAATTCTGAGACGCATTCGGCGTGTTGCGTGAATCGTTGTAATTAACGCCGACACGGAATTGGAGCGACTGAAACCCACGCACATCATTCAAGCCTGTAGGAATATTGTTAACGTAGTTAGCGTTAATCGTTCCCCATCCTGTGCGAAGTTGGCTCAGACCGCGCTTGGTTGAAAGCGCGCTCGGAACTGTGTGCGGTTGTCTCGCCGTTGATTGAGTTGCGGGCAAGCACTGCGCGGGTTGCGGAGAATTGCCGCCGCACAAATCGTGCGGAGTCAGTCCGCTCTGCGTTGTTGCTCCGCCCAAAGTGTTGGTTGTCAGTTCGCCGGAATTGAGCAGACGATTGATGTCGCGTCTGGTCAAGGAACTATCCGGCGCGTGATAGGAGACATGCAGATTGGTCGTCAGCGCAGAGGCGGGCGGCGGCGCGCTGGCCGTCAAAATCGGCAGGAACTGTGTCTCGCCGCCAACGTAAACGCGCATGAAGGCCGAAAGATAAGCTCGCCCGACGGCCTGTTGCTGCGCGGCTGTCAGACGCTTGTTGCCTGCGACCGTTCCGCAGTGCGGGTCTGATGAGCCGCCGCTAGTATATGCAGTCCAATCTTCTCCCGTTCCAGCCGGAAAGAGTCCGGGCGTCCAGACTGTATTGAAGTAATTGTGGTTTGCTCCCATCACCTGCACTGTGTGCTTAGCTCCTGTATCGCCCGCCACGTTATATCGCGCGTCGTCAAAGAAGTGCACGCCCTGATTGTCGTTCACATCGCCATCGCAGTATGGCAAGACCACTTCGAGAGCGACGTTGTTAATGACATGGCGATTGAAATCCACCGGGGCGAGCGGGAGAACGGCCCGCACATTGTAAGGAGAGCCGAGCGAAGCGTTATAGAGATAATGCTTGACGACTCCTTCGCCGCCGCGCGAGTGGCCCATTGTCCCAACGCGCGTGAGGTCAACTTTGCCCACGAACTTGGTTCCGAATGGCGCAGCTCCCGTTGTATTAAATGTCTGCCACTGGCTCAAGTGTCTCTGGACCAATTCGGCGCGTGCCTGCGCTCCATAATCAGAGACCTGATTGTCGTAAGCATTGATGCCGTTCGCGCTGATGGAGACGACGAAGTAGCCGTTGCTGGCTAAAGTTTGAGCCATGTAGTCATAGCCCTGATAGCTTGGAATCGACTGCTCGTTAGTTCTGCAAGGCCAGCGCAACGTGGCTGTAGAGCCTCTATAGCAGGTCGCGTGACGACCATGCAAAAAGACAACTAGAGGAAACGGCCCGTTCGTCATGTCCGTAGGGCGATGAACGGAGGCAATCAACTCAACAAAGATTGGGAAGCCGACTGGTCTGAAAGCCTGGTTGCCAAAGTTATATTCTTCGCGCGTGACGGCGTAAGGGCCTGTTGTTCCGGGGTCGGGAGTTTGCGCCGAAGCCAACTGCGCTCCTGCCAGCAGCGTGACGAGCACAAAAAGTATTGGGAAGTAAAAGCGTAAACCTTTTTTCATTGCGCACCTCCCTTCGAGCCAGCGAGTTTCAATTTCTCAGGCAACGCGACGCGGTCTGATTTGTTCTCTTTATCTCCATAAGAAAGATAAAGCGTGGCTCCTTCGCGCAGCAGCGCAGAATCAAATGTGACAACCGTGATAGCGTTCAGGTCTTCGTTTTCGACTCCGTATCCGACGGGCGTATCGTCTATCCAGATGACAGGCGGCATGGCTCGCACGGGGAAAGGCCCGCCCGTCAAAGTCAAACGGAAAGCCTGTGTCGCACGCATTTTTCGTCCGCCGATTTCGACTTCGACAGCTTGCGGCAGAGTGACCTCTTCCACGCGATAAGTAACTACTTTGTATTTGCCGACTGCTCTGATGTTTGTCCCTTCGCCTAATGTTTTACCGGGGAGCTTGAGCAAATCCGTCATCGTTAATTCTTCCTGATCGTTAAGTGGGGTCGCAGCCTTTTGCGCCGCAGCCAAAGATGCGCCAACGGTCAAGACAAGCAGCAACCCGGCAGCCATCAAGACGCTTCTCCATTTGCGACCACTGCGCAAATAATTTGTTAACTTCATAGAGCTCCTTCATTGATTTTGATGAGATTGAGGAATCAATGCCCGACAACGTGCAGACAATTATTTCCAAAAAACTGTCGGTTGAATTGAAACAGTCTCCCGGCTTAAGCGAGGCTTTAGACATTGCCCCGCGTCAAAAATCATCGGCCACGTTTATTGGTCAGTATTCCAAATTTAAGAGTAAGTCGTTTGCATGAGACTCGTTCGTGAGGTCTCAGGAACAACTAGGGGGCGACCACACTACTTTTGTTTTGAATATATGTCAAGCAGCCGGAAGGCAGGTCTTACGAATCACAACGGCTACGCCACGACGAACATAATAGAGCGGCATTTACGCAGGTTTAGAGCATGAAAAAAGGCGGCCCGAAGACCGCCTTTTAAGTTCGTGGCTATAGGTTCAGGTGTCACGGCCCGGCCACAAAATTCACGTCCGCGAGGTTGTCATTGACAGGCAATGTCTGCGGTGTGAAGGTGTACATTTTTGAGAAAGCTGTGACCGTGTACGTGCCGCCTGCCGCGACATTAGTAAAGTGGTAATAGCCGAACGGGTTTGTGACCACGATGCGTGTGTTGCCGTTTGAGTCTGTGATAGACACGCGTGCTGGAAACACTCCGCGTCCGAGGGCTGTCGTGACGCGACCGCTCACTGAGACGGATGCGGCAGGAGAGCTTGGCCCCTGAACTGGAACGGTAATCGGAGAGCCTGTCTTAAAGAATCCGACCGTGGCATTCACGTTCGTTGGCGGACGATTAGAATCAAAACGGAAGTTATACAGAGTACCCCAACGAATGGCATTCGCGTTCTGATTCTGAGCAAAGGTTTCCGTGTTCCAAACCATCGCGCCGCCGGCTTGCGACTGCGCCCACGGCGTGCTGCTATAGCCAGCGTTGCCTACCGTGCCATCGCCAGACCATCCGGGATGCTGTGGAGGCGCGTGGAATCCGATGTTGCTCAATGTCACGCCATTTCCCGCCGGGATGCTAAAAGATTGAATGGCGCGGTCGAGGTTCTGGTTATAGACAGCGTACTCGTAATGCCAGACACCGGGCGATGGATTCGTCACTTTGTAAGCGACTATTCCAATGCCATCGTTTGCGGCGTCCGGTTGAATCTGAACAAGCGTCGCTCCCGTCCAGGCATTGACTGCCGCCTTAGCTCTCTGCGTCGTTCCGGCTTGCGAAAAGCTGAAAGGACTGCCATTGCCATTGACATTGTACCTGCGGTACGAGACGTTGTTGTTCATGTTGCACTGTCCGGGATTCGCCTGACAGTGTACATACTCGTGCGGCGTGACGTACTGTCCTTCCGCATAATAGGTCGCGCCGGGATTCTGCGCGTTGCTCAGGTCACTAATCTCCGTCAGAATCCTGTGCGAGGTGTTTGTGTGCGTATGACCCTGGTGATTGTTATTCGGCGTCGCGCCATCGCCACGCGGATAAGCGCCCGTATATGGATTGATCCATGCGCGCGAACCCAGATTCGGGCCGGAATTCAGGTTGGCCGAATAAGGATCGGAACATCCTGAACCAAGTCTGGTGCCGCCGACTCCGTTGCAACCCAGACCGCAGATGTTATTGGTCAATGCCGTGAACGCATGCTTGACTTGCGATTGACCGATTTGCTCAAAGCGTTCATCGTTCGTCGCGCCGCCGCTCATGCGATAAAGATTTTGCGGAATCACCGGATGGTTGTTGACCGGATTGGCAAACCAGTCCAAGTCCACTGTGCCGAAATTGCAAGAGTCCGTTCCCACTGCGAGGCCGACCTGCGTTCCGCTGCTGCCGCCAAATTGCGCCAGCCCGTTCAGGTCTCCGACAACGACATCCGGCCCCGGCACAGTTCCGTTTTCCGGGCTAATGGCGACAGGCATGCTCGCCGATTTAACTTCGCCGTCAACAATCCGCGTGACTTCGACCGGGTACATGTTTGCGTTAATAGAGATTTGCCCGACGACAGCCCCTGCATCCGACGGACGCCCAAGCGCGCTGGCAAACTCTTTTGACAGGAGCATCCTTCCCATCTGGATGCCGAGCAAATGCTGGTCGGCATCGTACTCGTATTGATGCCCTTCAATATTGAAAAAGACGAATCCCGTTTTCGCGTCGCGTACGACAAGCTCAAATTGCGCGCCCCACGGCGTGTTCTCCAAGACGAGTTGTTTATACGAAGCATTCAATTTTGCGGGAAGAGTCGCAGAAGCTTGTGGAGTGAGCGACATCGAACCGGGCAGCGGCCCGCGCAACTCATCGTTAAAAACAAGGACTGTAAAAAAAGAATCGCGCTCCACGTCAAAACGCAAGACGCTCGTCTTCGATTCTTTCGCGGCAGAGCCGGTTCCATTGAGCCGGTTCAAATTGATATCCATCGCAACGCTGCCGCGCGCCACGATCATTCTTTCAAGAGTCCCGGTATTGCCTTCCGGGCGGCTCGGCTTTATCCCGGTTAATAAATTACCCGAACCATTGCCAAAGAGCACAAAAAACTGGAGCGAAGCGACGAGAATCGTTTTCAACATAGTTTTGGATTTCCTGCCATGTGGGCTTTACAAACTGATGAACTCTAAGTTTTGTCGGCTAGGGGCGACGCGACTAGGTAGAACGCGGCTTTTCTTTTACACTGTTTTAGGTGATTTAATCAAGTCGGCGGAAGCGCATCCTGTCCTCCGAATTCTCTGGTCCAGAACTGGGATAGATTTATGAAAAGTGGTTGTACGAGCAAAGAAGTAAAGAAACAGCGTTCAATTCAACTTCCTGTTCTAAAAAATTCAGCAACTCAGAAAGACGATATACGCAAGTCACGCGCAAGCATCTGGCGTGCTGTGGCCCTCATTACTCTGACACTTTTAATGGTCGCGCACTTCATACAGTGGCGTCTTATGGGCCAGACGATTTCGCCGATTGAGCCTTCCGAGACCATGTACACGCTTCAGCGCGGCGCAATCAACGCGGGATTTATTTTCTTTACTCTGGCAATTTTGGCAACACTCATCTTCGGGCGTTTTGTTTGCGGCTGGGGCTGTCACATTGTCGCCCTACAGGATTTCTGCGCGTGGCTGCTCAAGAAAGTTGGCCTCACACCGAAGCCGTTTCGCTCGCGGTTGCTGGTCTATGTTCCGCTCCTCGCCGCGCTCTATATGTTTGTCTGGCCCACAGCATATCGCTTCTTCGTAAAGCCGAAGCACGAGCCGCTGATTCCACAGTTTACAAATCATCTGATAACGAGCAATTTTTGGGAAACTTTTCCGCCAGTCTTCGTCGCCATTCCTTTTCTCTTCGTCTGCGGATTTATGACAGTCTATTTTTTGGGCCAGAAAGGATTCTGCACCTACGCCTGTCCTTATGGCGGCGTCTTCGCTATCGCAGATAAATTTGCGCCCGGAAAGATTCGCGTCAATGACGATTGCAATCAGTGCGGGCATTGCACTGCTACATGCACTTCAAATGTTCTGGTCCACGCTGAGGTGAAGCAATACGGAATGGTTGTCGATCCCGGCTGCATGAAGTGCATGGATTGCATCAGCGTCTGTCCTAACGACGCTTTGTATTTCGGTTTTGGAAAGCCGACGATTGCAGTTACGAAATCAATAACGAAAAATTATTCACTGACCTGGCCTGAAGAAATTTTGGGAGCGGTCGTCTTTTTCGCAAGCTTTATGGCTGCATGGGATGTCTATCAACTCGTTCCGATGTTGATGGCTCTTGGAATTGCTACGGTCACGACGTTTCTCGCTCTGAGAACTTGGAGATTATTCCGTGCGAGTGATTTGTCTTTCTATCGTTTTAAGTTGAAGTCGTCCGGCAGCATTCGAAAAGCCGGATGGATATTTTTGAGTTTCGCGCTGTTGTGGATTGGCTTGAATGCACACAGCGGCTGGGTGCGTTATCACGAATCCGCCGGAGCGCGCGCATTCCAAAATATACAGATTCCTGACGAGCTTGCTCTGGCGGGGACAAATCCCAAACAATGGCTCAGTCCGAGCGACCGTGAGAATATCGTCGCAGCGCAAAAGCATCTTCACGCCGCTACGAATGCAGGATTGTTAACCAATAGCGATGCGCTGCCGAAACTCGCGTGGGTTGAATATCTGTCCGGCAACACGGAGCAGGCCGTACAGTTGCTCGGCAAAGCCGCAGAGCATCAGCACGGTCAGGGCAAAGCCTTGAGCTTCTATTATCGCGGCGCAATCCTGAATCGTCTTGGGCGTTACGATGAAGCGTTAAAGAGTCTCGACCAGGCTTTGACAGAGCGGCCAGACTTAATTCTCGCGCGCGAGGAAAGAGGCGAATCGCTCTGGCAGCTTGGCCGCAAGCAGGAAGCCGTCGCAGCATGGAGTGATGCCATCAAGCGCAATCAAGGTCTTCCTTTAGCGAATAATCTACTCGCTGGCGCAGCCGCGTTGCTGGGCCAAACGGAAGCAGCAGTCGCTTATGAAAAACAGGCAGACCAGTTCACTCCGCCTGATCCGTTTTTTCATTGGATGGTCGGTCTCCGATTACGAAACGTCGGGATGAACGAGCTTGCGGAAAAACATTTTCAAAGAGCCATCCAGCTTAATCCTCAATTCCGTGCGCGCAGGAATTTATAATTAAAAGAACGGTAGTGGTTCAGTTTCATAAGCGGAAAGAAGAAGTCTCCCGCTGGTGGCGCAAAGGCGCAAAGAAGACAAGCTGTTTTTCTTTGCGCCTTTGCGCCACCAGCGGGAGATTCTTTCGTGCTCATTGTCATTCACCGGAATTTCAAACTGGGCCACTACTAAAGCATGATTTTTATTGACTTCTCCAGTCCGAAGAGACTATTTTACACGCATTCATAAATCCGCTTGCTTTGAGAAAAGGCCTTGCCGCTATTTTCTCGCAGAGCTTGAAAGCGGAAAATTGAATCCCTAGCATTCTCTGGCTTGGCCCGTCTTAGGCTAACCACCGAACCTCTAATCCTACTGTCCAAACGTGCAGTTAAGATACAGCGGTTGAAAGTTACTTGCACGGGCAAGATTTTATTTCCCAATCAAAAATCGATGCGTGAGGTCTAAGGGTGGTACGCAATCAAATTTTCATCAGCTATAGCCATCAGGATAAAGAGTGGCTCGACAAATTTCAAAAAAACCTCAAGCCCTATCTGCGCGGAAGCCCGGTCGTCGCGTGGGATGACACACGGATACAGGCCGGAGCCAACTGGCGCGAAGAGATTAACAAAGCTCTTGAGGCGGCGAAGATTGCAGTCTTGCTGGTGAGTTCGGATTTCCTCGCCTCCGATTTTATCTTTCAGGAAGAGCTTCCATATCTAATCAAAGTGGCGAAGGAAAAAGAGGCGACGATTATTCCCGTCGCCGTGCGTTTCAGCGCGTGGGAGACCGCGCCGTTTGAGGTGACGCAGTGGGCCAATAATCCGCAAACGCCGCTCGACGCCATGACCGAGAGCGAATGCGAAAGAGAGCTGGTCAAAATCTGCAAAAAAGTGACGGGACTTTTTAAGCCCGTCACTGCTCCGCCTGTTAACGATTCTCCTTCCATCACGCCTCCTGCGCCGCAGACCGTTTCGCCGGTGATAGCCATTGACGCTTCTGCCGAAGCTCCTGCTTCGACCATGGTCGAAGTCGCCAGTCAATCCGCAGAGGAAGGATTAAGAGCTTTGGTCGAACTGATGCGCAATCCCGAAGTGCAGGCCAAGGTCGCGACCTTTGAAGCGGTCTTTGCAACCTCTTCCAACCAGATTGAAGTGCTCGGCTATTACAAAGATTTACACGACCTGCTCCATACGCTGCAATTCAAATGCTACAACTACTTAATCAGCATCGTCCGCACAGCCAAGCGCGACCCGAATGACCTCTCCGTCTGGGACAATGTGGTCGAGTACGAATTGGCTCTACAGAATATTCTGGAAGGTCTTGATAAAGCTGCTGAGCAAACTTCGCTGGCCCGTGCGCTGCCGTGGATACAGAGGCTGACGCAGGATTTGCGAGCCTTGTTTCAAGCTCTGGAACAAAACGATCTCGAAAAGATAGAGGTTGCCATTCGCCCGATTCAGCGGACTCTCGCCACAGAGCCTTCGCGTATCAATGACCGTCTGTCCGCGGCGGCGGCAGGTCTGCCGTTGCCCATGCTGGTCGAAGCCCTGACCGGAGTTCGCAACAGTCTCGACAGAGCGCGCGTCAATCCCGTGACGGTGAAAAAATTCGTGGACGGCGTACATGCCATTGACGGCCTGAAGGTCAATTTAACGACGCTCATTGATAGCCATAACGTATGGCAGGAAGTTGATATTGTGCTGCGTCGGATTGAAGGCAATATGGCGCAGGACTACAGCGAGCTTGAATATTCGTGGAACGATTTAAAAGCTATGACCGAGACGCAGGCCAATGGCTGCGAAGAGCAGTGGGCGCAGGTTCTCAAAAGAGAGATTGGGAAATTGGATAAGGCTTTGGCAGAGGCGGACACCACCAGAATCCGGCAATCCTTTCAGAGTTTCAGGACCAGAGCGAATCATCGTTTCTATGATGTTGACCTGACCTTAAAAGAGCTCTGCGCCCAGTTGCGAAAAGTCGGTGAACCTCTAGCCATCGTTTGGGAGATGATAAAATGAGTACCCTCAATACCGATGCGGATGCCGTCAGCATCCCTTACCATTCTCTGTCCTCGTTACGAGAAGCTCATACAGCCATTTTAAAACTGCATAAAGAGGGCGAGACAAAGGAAGTCCTTGATGAGATAGAGGTCTTTATCCGCAGGGCCAGCATCACCGGCACTTTGCTCGACAACGATGACGATAGATATGCGGGTCAGAGTCTGCTGGATTTCTGGATGACGGTTCTCTATAAAGCCAAGCGGACGCCGCCCGATGCCGCGCTCGCAGAATTCGACCCTTCTCTCTCTCCGCAGCTTGATGACAGCCTCTGCCCGTATCGCGGCCTCAACGCCTTTCAAGAGGAAGACAAAGATATTTTCTTCGGGCGTCAACGCCTGATAGAGCAGCTTTATCAGAAGGCGTCTGAGACAAGAATGCTGTTTGTCATTGGCCCGTCGGGCAGCGGCAAGTCTTCGCTCGTGCTGGCCGGTCTCGTCCCGGCCATGAAGAACGGCATGCTTGAGGGAAGCAAAGACTGGCAATATCTCCCGCGCATTGTTCCCGGCCCAAACCCGCTCAAAAATCTAGCCGTCTCGCTCAAAAAACTTTACCAGCATCCGAGCGGATGGGTGGCCCGGCAGATTGAACAAATGAAGCAGGATTCAAACTCTCTGCTCAAGACCATCACGAGCGCAGGCAGCGAGCCTGCCGTTTTGGTTGTGGACCAATTTGAAGAAGTTTTTACGCTTTGCACGGATGATGAACTCCGCGATGCTTTTATTGATAATCTGGTCACGCTCGTCGAAGCGCAGGGCGCGCGTCATCTGGTCATCTTAACCTTACGCGCCGATTATGAATCCTATCTGGTCCAGAATCCGACATTGATGTCGCATTTCGACAAGGGACAGTTGCGGATTACGCCGCTGACGGCTGCCGATTTACGCGACGCCATCGAAGAGCCTGCGCGGCGCATCGGTTTGAAGTTTGAAGCCGGCGTCGTTGATGCTCTGGTGAAAGACATTCTTGGAGAACCGGCGGGGCTGCCGCTGCTGCAATTCACTTTGCTTCAACTGTGGAAGATGCGCGAGGACGGGCGCAATCGCATCACCTTGAAGGATTATAGAAAGCTTGGCGGCGCGCGGCGCGCACTCGCTCTCTCCGCAGACGATGTTTACGACAAGCTTTCGGAAGAGAAAAAGATAACGGTCAAAAGACTCTTGCTCAGGCTGGCGCGTCCGAGCGGCAATGCCGAAGTGTTGAGTAATCCGGTCAAGCGTAGCTCGCTCTATTTTGAAGCCCCGCAGCGAATTGACGAAGTCATCGCCGAGTTGTACAGCGCAGGGCTGATAAAAATTACTAGAGGAGATCAGGGATACGACGACAAGATAGAAGTGGCGCACGAGGCTCTGGTGCGCAACTGGCCGACGCTGGTTGACTGGATTGAGCGCGAGCGCAGTACGATGCGTCAACGCCTGCGCCTGACGACGGCTGCCGAGCAGTGGCTCGAACACGGCAAAGACGAGGGCGGGCTGCTGGGCGGCTCACTTCTCGAAGAGGCGCGACAGCATGAAGATTTGAATGACCTCGAAAAAGAATTTATCAAGGCCAGCATGGCGGCTGCCGACCGCGCCGAGCAGGAGAAAGAGGACGCACGCCAGCGCGAACAAGAGCTTGAGAAGGCCAAGCTGCTGGCTCTTGAGCAGAAGGCCGAAGAGACGGCCAAGAATGCCAGAAGGCTGCGCCTTTTCGTTTCCATCCTTGCCATCATGACCCTCCTCGGCCTCACTGCGGCGGCGACCGCCATTGTCTATGCGGCGCGAGCGCGGGAGAAAGAAAATCTTGCAAGTAGGAGTGAAACTCTGGCCCGTCAGAGTGAAGCTTATGCGATGGCGCGTAACAAAGAGGCTGAAGAGGAGAAGCGAATAGCCAACCAAGAGCGGGAAGAAGCCAACAAGCAGCGGAAGCTAGCGGAAGAGCAAAGGGTACGGGCCGAAAAGAGTGAAGACGCGGCGAAGAAGGCGCTTGCGCAGGCAGAAGCGGACAGGAAATTAGCGCAAACAGAAAGTGTACGGGCGAAGGAACAGGCTGCGGAGGCAGCACGGCAAGCCGAAATTGCTCGGACTGAGAAAAAGAAAGCAGATAAATATTTTGACAATTATTCAAAGCAGATTCAATTAAACCAGCAACAACTGGCGCGACGGTTGGAATTAAAAACGCTGCGTGAACAGGCCGATATAAAATTCAAAAGGAACCGGATAGAAATTGCCACCAGGACGTATGAGTATCTGGCCGATGCTTATCAGCGTCTAAATGATCGTGAAGGAGTACTAAGCTCGCTCAGCGCACACGCCATTGCCAGCAGAATGTTGGGAGATAAATTCAGGAGAAATAGGAATGAGATAGGCGCGAGCTACAGCTATAACAGCGCCTCAATTAGCTATAACGGCGCCTTGGAGATTATTCAGGCGAAACTGAAGGAAGCAGAAGCTAAGACGCCGCCCGATGACGCGAACATCATTTCTATCCTTGAAGATCAACTGCAATTTTACCGCGAGCAGAGTAGAGCAGCCGAAGCTGAGGAAGTAGCAAACAAAGTAGCGGCCAAATACCTGCAAGCCCTGGATAAACAGGAGCAAGTGCTTATCAAAAAGCAGTATCAGAAAGATAAGCAGGATGAGGAGGCGTCAAAGTATGACGAACTGATTGATAATCTGGTGTCGCTTTATACTGAGAGAGAGAATGATCAAGACCTTGAAAAACTCTACCTGCGGATTTTGGAAGCGAGAAGAGTAGCCTTCGCCGGTTCCGAGACGACTTATGTGTATTACAGTCTCACTGCTCTCGCAGATTTTTATCGCACGCGAGGGAGAATCAAAGATGCTGAGTCGTACTACATGCAAGCCCTTGATGAAGTTAAACAGATGAATGAAGACTTCGCGGTAGTGTATCTCCTCGTGGCTCAGAAAAAGTTAGCCGACTTCTATCTCAAGCAGGGAGACAACACCAAAGCTGAAGAGTATTACAGACAAGCTATAAATATTTTTAAAAAAGACTACGAAGGATATGAGGACGAGTCCCTTGCCGAACTCTTAACCGGATTTGCTGATGTTCTGCAAAAACAGGGCAAATCTGAAGAGACTCTGACAAATTATAAGGAGGCTCTCAGGATTTACTCCAAAGAGGCTCAGACAAACGCCAAGGCCATAGCTGATAACTATAATGCGATGGGCGAAATCTATCGTGCGACCTATAGGTTCAAAGAGGCTGAGGAAAGCTTCAAAGCGGCTGCTCTGGCTGTCGCTGATAATGCAGGCCCCGAAGAGAAAGAGAAACTGGCCTTCAGCCTCATCAATACGGCCACCCTCAACTACAACTACGCAGCACAGGAGAGTCAGCCCGAAAAGATGCAGGAATATTTGAAGAAGGCTGAGGACTCGCTCAGCCGCGCCCTTGCCGTCTCAAACTCTTCATCAGTGGAACTACAGGCTAATAAGAACCTGAGAGAGTTTTTCGATCAGTTGGAGGAAAGAAAGTCGAAACAGGAAGGGGGCATCGCTGAAGTTGAAAAGCTGTACGAACAACTCTTAACCATCCGCGAAGAGAGAGTGATACAGGGCAAGCTGGAAACAGCCACGAACGCCGAGGAAGTGATTCGGAGACTGGGGAAAATTTACCACGGCCAGCCAGGCAGCGAAACCAAACTAATCGCCCTCAACCAGCGTGCGCTGGGCATACGGACAAAAGCTAATAACGGGACGGACAATAAACTTGTCTTTGATGCCTACAATGAGCTGGGCCGCATTTATCTCGGCCTGAAGAAATATCGGGAGGCCGAAGAGAATTACAAGAAGGCTCTGGAAATCGTCGAAGGAGTCTTTGACAGGTATGCCAGGGAGAATCCTACATACAGGGATAATATTGGATATGTGGCAATCAGCCTGAACACTCTGGCGGCGGTCTACTATGAACAGCAAAAGTATGAAGAAGCGGAGAAGCTCTATTTAAGAGCGAGGGCTTACCTTGAGAAGAACGGGCTGAGCGAGACCCAGAATATGGTAGAGACCTACAAGGGCTATGCGAAGGTCTTGCTCCACACAGGTCGAAAACCGGAAGCAGAGAAAATGAGTCAGGCCGCCGGTGAGCTTGAGCGTAAACTGAGACCAAATCAGACGGGGACGCCCTGACGGTTAAAGCCCGCCAAAAGCGCGGCCTGAATCTTTAAAGCGGCGGGGAAGCTTTCAGTCAAGCTTCCCCGCCGCTTTTAACATCCGGCCAGCAGTGTCTTGATTTCATCGTCTGACGTTAAGGTGACAAAGCGAACCTTTGCGGCCTCTCGCGGCATCGCAGGGGTTGCGCTGCACGGGCCACTGCCGCGTGAGTTTGGAAATCCTGCAAGAACGTGAAAGAATCTATCGTTATGATGAGCAAATATTTTCAACGCGCACTGATTTTAACAGGCATCCTATTTATCTTTTCGACCGCGCTCGTGCACGCACAGTCGGGCTCGACGCGACCGCGCCGCGTGCCGCAGCCGCAATCCACGCCGCGTCCCAAGCCGACGACGACCAACACACCAAAGGCTGAAGAGCCTTTGCTCACTCCCGTTCCGGCATCAAGCACAGGCGTTCCGGCATCAAGCGCTGGCGCAACTACTCCTGTCGCTGCTTCAACAGCAGGCTCTACAACTCGCGCCTACACTTTGCTGCAACAGAAACAGTATGCGGAGGCAGCGCGCGAGGCAAAGCAGGTGGCCGCCAGTGAGCCGAACAATTCCGAAGCATGGAAGATAGCTGGCTTTGCAGAGCTGAATCTGAAGCAGTATGCAGAGGCCGCAAGTGATTTGCAGCGTGCGCTCGACCTGCAACGCAGGAGCAATCAGGAGGACGCGAACACTTTGGACGCGCTCGCGCAGGTTTATGCGCGCACGGAAGAGTTTGAGCGCGCCTTGCCTTTGCTCATCACCGCCACGACGAGAGCAGGCGCGAGTCCCAATGCAGAGATGCTCTATTATCGCGGCATCGCGGAATATCGCACGGGCAAAGCTGCTGATGCCGAACGCTCTTTCAATGCCGCCGTCAAAGCCAATCCGAAAGATGCCGCCTCGCTCTTTTATTTAGGCCGCATAGCCTTTGAGAGAAACAATCTCACGGCAGCCATCGGCGCGCTCAATCGCTCGACGACGGCAGACCTGCGCTTTGCTCCCGCGTGGGCCTTGTTGACAACGGCCTACCTGCGACGCGCTGTGCAGACGACGGGCGCGGCATCCGATGCAGACTACCTGAGCGCAGTTCGCGCGGGAGAGAGTTTGACGCGCATTCGGACGGATGCAGAAGCCGTGACGCTCTACGCGCAGGCTTTGATAGGAGCCAAGCAATTTGCACGCGCCGCCGCAGCCCTTGAAAAAGTTACGACTGCGCCGGACACGAAAGGCGTGACGCTCTACCTTTTGGGCGTCTCGCATTCGCGCGCGAACAATTTCCCGAAAGCCATCGCCGCGCTCGAACGCGCCGCGACTCTTTCGCCAGATGATGTGAACATTTACCGGGAACTTGGATATGCTTACGAAATTTCGAAACAGTATGCCAAGGCTCTTGCGACTTATGAAAAAGGCGCGCAGCTTGCGCCTGCGGATTCAGATTTCAAACAATCCATCGAGCGCGTGCGCCCGTTCGCCAAGCAGTAAAAGGTTTGGGAGCGCGAGGCATCCTCACACGCGCTCCCTGCTACTAATCCTACAGTCAAGGCCAACCTCCTAAAGAAGCGAGATAAAAAATGAATGCACTGAGACGCGCGTTGGCCGCCGGTCTCTTGCTCTGCTCTTTACTGCTGACCGGCGCGCACGCTCAAAATGTTGAAGTCAAGGATGTACGCTATTACACGCAGCAGGCCGTGAAGGCTTATCGCGCGAAAGACTTTGCCGGCTACCTTCAAAACATGAAGCAGGCGAACAACCTGCGGCCCAATCATCCGACCATCATGTATAACCTCGCAGGAGCTTACGCGCTCAATGCGAATCAGAGTGAAGCTCTTGGCTTGCTCGGCAAGGTTGCGGCGATGGGCCTGTTTTATCCTGCAGCGGAAGACGAAGATTTTATTTCCATTAAAGACTCTGCGGAATTTAAAACTCTGCTCAAGAGCTTTGAAGCCAACAAAGCTCCCGTCAATCACAGCACAGTTGCTTTCACGCTCGAAGAAAAAGGGCTCATCACGGAGGGCGTCGCTTATGACCCTGCGATGGAAACTTTTTATGTCAGCAGCGTGCACAAGCGAAAAATTTTGAGTATCAACAAACAGGGCTTGGCGCGCGATTTCTCGTCAGCGCAGGATGGTTTGTGGAGCGTGCTCGGCATGAAGGTGGATGCGAAGCGTCGCCATTTGTGGGTCGCAAGCTCTGCGATTCCGCAGATGATAAATTTTGCGGCAAGTGATAAAAATCGCGCGGGCGTTTTCAAGTACGACCTGAAGACCGGAAAGCTCCTGAACAAATATCTGCTGCCGGACACGACTAACGCGCACACCTTCGGAGATTTGGCAGTGCATCCTTCGGGCGATGTGTATGTGACGGACAGTTTGACGGCGGCTGTCTATCTCATCTCGAAACAGAAGGACGCGCTTGAGCTTTATGCAGGGCCGGAGCCTTTCGCCTCGCCGCAGGGTTTGGATTTCTCTGCCGACGGCAAACAACTTTTCGTCGCGGACTACGGGCGCGGAATTTTCGTTTGTGATGTGAAGACGAAAAAGTTTGCGAAGGTAGAGCATTCGGAAAGCGTCGCGCTCATAGGCATTGATGGACTCTATTTTTACAAGGGCAGCTTGATTGCTATTCAGAACGGACTGCGCTCGCATCGCGTTGTGCGCTTGCATCTCAACCCTGAGATGAATCGTGTCGAGCGTTTAGAAATTATCGAAGCCAATCATCCGTCGTTTGACGAGCCGACGCTCGGCGTCATTGCTAAAGACAGTTTTTATTTCATCGCCAACAGCCAGTGGGGCAGCGTCAACGAGCAGGGCCAGCTTGCCGCTGCGGACAAACTGCACAGACCGCTTATCCTGAAAGCAAAGCTTTTTTGAGTAGTGGGCCAATTTCAAAACATGGCGAGAAGAAAGACAGTTTCCCGCAAAGGCGCAAAGGCGCAAAGAAAGACGCGAAGGAAGCTTTCAAGATAGATGAATGCTCAACTCTTTGCGGTCTTCTTTGCGCCTTTGCGCCTTTGCGGGAAAATTCTTTTCTGCTGATAGAGAGACAGAATTCCAAACTGGCCCACTACCCTTTTTTGAGAATTGTTCTTGAATCATTCACGGCCAAGCTGTAGCATCTCTTGATATGAGAAACAAAAGCTTTTCAGGCAATCATGCGCGGCGCGTGTTTGCCGCCTTTGTCGCAGCTTTCGCCGCTTTCGTTCTGTGCGCAGAGTTTGCGTCGGCTGCCAACTGGAACGGCATAGAGCCTTTGAAATCCAGACGCGCAGATGTCGAGCGCGTTCTGGGCCAGCCGACAAGAAACCAGCCGGGAGAAACCGGCATACTCCATTTCAAGGTCGCGGGCGGCAATGTGACCGTGGCTTTCGTTGACGCACGGTTCGTCGCCGCCAAGAGGCTTTCGCCTGACCTCGAAGGCACAGTCAGGCAGGTTGTCTTGCAGCACGAAAATTCTTCGGACACGCCGGAGTCTATGGGCCTCGCGGAAAAATCCGATTTCAAGCGAGACGAGGGACAGGGCGTGACGAAGTTCACCAACTTGAAGGAAGGCATCGTCTATACCTTCATGGGCGGGAGGCTCAAGACAACCTACTTCACGCCTTCTCAAGACCAGTGGTCGCGCGCGCAGAAATAGTTGGCAGTAGGCAGTGGGCAGATAAAAGCAATGCAATCTGTCTTTGCTGCCCACTGCCTACTGCTCACTGCCTACTATGCTCTATCACAGTCTTCTGACAAAAGCGTTGCGCGAGCAGCAGGCGGAGTTCGTGCGCTTTGAGCGAGAGTGGCGCGAGGATGTGTTGGATTACGCGCGCCGCCTGTCAAAGCTTGACGGGCAAAGCTCCGAAGATGTGCGCGAGAGTTTGGGCCATGCGCGCGAGCCGGGCGCGCTGCCGTCCACAGAGCTTGATAGCGCAGGCTCTCTGTTCGTGCCGTTTGGCAGGAGTTGGCGCAACCATGAAGAGGCGCGGCGTTGGGCCATAGATGTCCTCATAGACCGCGTGACTTTCGCGGCAGACGGCAGCCAGCTTTTGCCCGGCAGAGAAATCTCTCTGCCCGTCGCAGCCGTGCAGGTCGCTTGGTTTGAAAATCCGCACACGCGCGATGGCCGTTACACTAAGCAGGCGCGCCTCGCAGTCATCCCGCCGGGAGAATTGCTGTCAGACACAGAGGGGCGTACAAGCGCGGAGACGGTTGTGGCTCTGCGCCGTTTTCAGCTTGAGACGGAAGAGCTGCGCCGCTTTCTCGAAAGAAGTCGCGGCTGGCGCGCGCGCAAAGAGCGTCCGCCCGTAGCCTTTTTCGATGGCACGCTGCTCATCTCCATCGCGCTGCCGAAAACAAAAATACAGGGCGCGTATGTTGACGCGATGGTCGAGCTTGTCAAGCTGTCGCGCGAGACGGAAGTGCCTGTCGTCGGTTTTGTGGACCAGAGTTATGCGCGCGATCTTGTCTCGATGATTGATGCGTTAGCTGCGAGCGAAAATCTGGAAAGACGACAAAGCCACACGCTTTATGACGCGCAGCTTTTGAATCAGGACAAAAGATTTTTGCAAAACTGGGGCGATAGGACTGCCTTCTGCTATTGCGTCAGGCATGGACTGACGGAATTTTTTAGCGACGAACGGGGCCAGCCGCTTGTCGGATTAACTTATTTGCAGACGACTGCGGACGCCGCTCCCGCGCGGCTTGATATTCCCGCGTGGGTTTATGAAGCGGGATTGTTGGACGAGGTTTTGGATACTGTGCGCGCTGAATGTGTCGGCGGGCTTGGTTATCCATACGCGATTGAGACTGCGGATGCGGCTGCCGTCATTACTGCGCGCGACCGCGAGCAGTTTCTGCATGCCGTGCAGGATTTTGCGAAGGAAGGAAATTTCAGTTTCCGCGTCTCGTCCAAAACCGCCAGCAAAGCGCGTCGCCGTTAGCATGGCTTTCAGCATCTTATAAAGTTAGTTGCCTTTGCGCGCCTTTGAAAGGTAGAGTGTTTTTGAGCAGGCGAGGATTTATGGAAAGTTTTAAGAACGAAGAGCGGGAAGAGTTAAGACGGACGCGCGGCTTTGTCGAAGCAGAAGAAGAGCGCACTTGTCCTGCATGCGGCGCACTGGCGCGGCGCGGGCAGGCGCACTTTTGTGCGACATGCGGTCGCTCGCTCACGGAAGGCGCGTATCTTCCGGCAGATGCCTTGCGCGCTTCCTATCACTTGCAACACCAGCAGGCATCTCTGCATCAGCGTATGAATATCAAGAACAGGATTCGCTCCTTCAGCGCGAAGTTGCCGACGCCGAATCGTAACAATGCTTCGCAGACTGCAATCGCCTTTGTGACCTATTCGCTCGTGCCATATCTCGGCATACTCTTTTGTCCGGGCGCAGTCCTGATGGGCGGCATCGGCCTTGTGCGTTCATGGCGCGTGCCGGATGTGGGCGGACGCCGCGCCTCTTACGCGGGCGTCGTCTTTGGCGTGATGATTCTCGGCCTACAGATTTTCCTGTGGTGGATTCTCTACAAAGTGCCGCACTGGGCGCAGGGAAACGTGTTTTAGAATTTTTGATTTTAGATTTTTGATTTGCGATTGAAAGCAGATTCAATCTCAGCTTGTTCTTCAAATCGCAAATCAAAAATCTAAAATCGCAAATCCAAATATGGTTCGTCTTGCCAAGATAGTTAAATCAAATTCGCATATAGATTATGTCGGGCGTGTGATAGATGCGCTGGATGCTGATGCGCCGCCGTCTGCCGCCGATTATGGCTTCGCGCAGTTTGTCTCGATGCCTCTGGCCGAAGAGATGGAAGTCGTCGGCGTGATTTATAACTCGATGCTGGCGAATCCTGATTATGGAAACTATGGGCCAAGACTTTCGCCCGCGCCAGACCTGTCTGTGCTCAGTCCAGATTATCTGAATGAGCAGGGAGTCTTAGTTGGCATACTCCTGCTCGGTTGGCGAGATAGCATGACTCGCAAGAATCATCATGGCGTGCCGCGCCGCGTGATTCCTGTCAATCAGGAGATACATCGTCTCGCGGATGAAGACGTTTTCGAATTTCACAAGGACGCGGACGGGCGCGTGCAGCTTCATTACTATTCGCAGATTATCACGCATGCCGGAATGTTCAGCGTGCCTTTAATCGAAGCCATACTGGAACAGCTCGAACCGGCGTGCGAGCCGGGCGAGCGGCAAAGGCTCTGTGTTCTCAAACAGGCTTTGGTCTGGCAACGCACGGTCGGCGGAATGCGTCTGTAATACTATAGATTCCGGGTCGTCTCCCACTCGGTCGGCCTTTTTTTAGCTTCCGTAAGTTTTGAGAGGGGAAATTTAAATGAAAAGTTTATCCAAACTCGTTGCTGCAAGTCTGCTTGCGGCCTTGCTCGCGTGCACGGCTTTCGCGCAGAGACCGCGCATCACACAAGATTCAAAATCGGATCAGACGACGACAGTTGCTACTGCCGACACTCCTGCTCCGGCGAGCGTGAAGGCCAAGTACGAGGGAGGCATCCTTGGTTATAACCAGAAACAGGATGGCTTTCTCCATTTTGATGACGCGAACAATCGCCTTGTCTTTCGCAACAAGCTGATGAAGGAAGTGCTGTTTATTCCATACGACGCGGTCATCTCCGCTTTTGCAGACACGCAATCGCGCAGACCGACGGCTGCAACCGTCATCGGCAGCGCAGTCCCTTACGGGCTAGGGCTTCCAGCCTTGCTCATCAAGAAAAAACATCGCTACATGACGCTGCAATTTGAAGACCCGGACACGCGCCTCTCCGGCGTCACCAGCTTCAAGCTTGAGAATAAAGAGATGCTGAATTCCGTTGTCAGCACGCTTGCAGGCAGAGCGGGACTAACGCAGCGCGGCGATGGCTACGTGCGCGTCCGTCCGCGCAGAGATACCTCTTCTGCCGCAGTCTTGACGGACGGCTCAATCATTCGCGTGGATGATGGGCGGCAACCTGTCTCAGCAGGCGTGCTCAACGGGCGCGCGACCTCTCTGCCAACGCCTATCTATCCGCGCGAGGCGCGCGAGGCAGGAGCCTTCGGCTCTGTCACAGTGCAGGTTACTGTTGACGAAGAGGGCAATGTGATTGCGGCCAAAGCAGTCTCAGGCCACGCGCTCTTGCAGGAATCCGCTGTGACCGCCGCGCGTCAGGCCAAGTTCAAACCCATGACGGTTGAAGGCCAACCAGTCAAAGTCGCAGGCGTGCTTACTTACGTCTTCGAGCTTAATTAACAGATAATTTATATAGCCCCGACAGGGGCGACATGTAGTAGCCCACGATGTGAGTCGTGGGTTAAACGGCATAGATAAATGATAAGCCCCGTAGGGGCGGCACAATTTGTGTCGCCCCTGTCGGGGCTCGGTTTGTGTGTGGCTTGATTGTCCCCGCACTGACGCGCGGGGCTATTGCATGTCGCCCCTGTCGGGGCTAACGAAATAAACTCTCTTAAGCCAATTAATAGAATCTAGCTGTTAGTGGTCGTGCTGCGTGCTTCCGGCGGGCCGCTCGCCCTGATAAATCTCCGCGCCGCTTGCGACAAACTCCGCAGCCTTCTCTTTCATTCCCTCTTGCAAGACAACCTGTTCGTCCAACTCTTTCTGCGCCGCATACTCGCGTACATCCTGCGTGATTTTCATAGAGCAGAAGTGCGGGCCGCACATTGAGCAGAAGTGTGCGAGCTTGGCTCCCTCCTGCGGCAGAGTCTCGTCGTGAAACTCGCGCGCCACTTCCGGGTCTAATGCGAGATTGAACTGGTCTTCCCAGCGAAACTCGAAGCGCGCTTTCGAGAGAGCGTTGTCGCGAAGTTGCGCGCCCGGATGTCCTTTGGCTAAATCCGCAGCGTGCGCCGCGAGCTTATAAGTAATAACACCATCCTTGACATCCTTCTTATTCGGCAGGCCCAAATGCTCTTTCGGCGTGACATAGCAGAGCATGGCCGTGCCGAACCAGCCAATCATCGCCGCGCCGATAGCCGAAGTGATGTGGTCATAGCCGGGCGCGATGTCCGTCGTCAGTGGGCCAAGAGTGTAGAATGGAGCATCGCTGCAAATCTCCAGCTGCTTGTCCATGTTCTCTTTGATGAGATGCATAGGCACATGGCCCGGCCCCTCTATCATCACCTGACAGTCTTGCTCCCAAGCAATCTTTGTCAACTCGCCCAAAGTTTCAAGCTCTGCAAACTGCGCTTCATCATTCGCGTCTGCGATAGAGCCGGGCCGCAGGCCGTCGCCCAGAGAGAAAGAGACATCATAGGCCGCCATGATTTCGCAGATTTCACGAAAGCGCGTGTAGAGAAAACTCTCTTCGTGGTGGGCCAGACACCACTTCGCCATGATGGAGCCGCCGCGCGAGACGATGCCTGTCGTTCTGCGCGCAGTCAGTGGAATGTAAGGCAGCCGCACGCCCGCGTGAATCGTAAAATAATCCACGCCCTGCTCGGCCTGCTCAATCAAAGTGTCGCGGTAAATCTCCCACGTCAACTCTTCCGCTTTGCCTCCAACTTTTTCAAGTGCCTGATAAATCGGCACAGTCCCGACAGGCACTGGCGAGTTCCGCAGAATCCATTCGCGCGTCGCGTGTATGTTCTTGCCTGTGGACAAATCCATCACAGTGTCCGCGCCCCACTTTGTGGCCCAGCGCATCTTTTCGACTTCCTCTTCAATCGAAGAAGCAACTGCCGAGTTGCCTATGTTGGCGTTGATTTTGACGAGGAAGTTGCGCCCGATAATCATCGGCTCGGATTCAGGATGGTTGATATTCGCAGGAATAATCGCGCGCCCACGCGCAACTTCATCGCGTACAAATTCAGGCGTCACATAGGAGGGAAGCTGTGCGCCGAAGCTCTGGCCCACATGCTGGTGATAAAGCGAACTGCGGTCTTCACTCATCGTTTCAAAAGCAGCTTCGCGTCCAAGATTCTCGCGGATGGCGATGAACTCCATCTCAGGCGTGATTAGCCCACGGCGCGCGTAATGCATCTGCGTCACGCGGCTTCCCTGACGAGCGCGCAGAGGGGCTCGGCGCAGGCCCGGAAATTCTTCGAGACGGCCACGCTCTTTGCCGCGCGCAAAACTTTCCGCGCCCGCAGTCAGATAGCCGTTGTCTTCCGGTTTAACCACGCGCCCTTCATATTCTTCCACATCGCCGCGCGCGAGTATCCATTCGCGTCTGGGGGCCGCGAGTCCTTCGCGCACATCGCAGCGCATCGCAGGGTCGTCCCAGATGCCGCTCGTGTCATAGACTCTGAGCGGTTCATTCTCTTCCACTTCGCCTTTAAAATTTCTTGTCGGATGCAAAGCGATTTCACGAAAGGGAACGCGCACACCCGCCTGCGCGCCTGCGATATAAACCTTGCGCGAGTTCGGCAGACGCACTTCATCGCTCCGCTTCTCGTTTGATTGATTGACTGTGCTCATAACTTTCCAAAACTTTCTGGCCCAAGATTGAGGCCCGAAAAAGAAAAACCGCTCCGCCTGATAAGACAAGGGAACGGTCTTTCCGTTGTTTCTCCCTTCGACGGTACTAACCGTATCAGGTTCAAGGGGTCTCACACGTTTGTGACTCTCAGCCTCGACTCTTAGCGAAGCTCCCCCGAAAACTTTTTAAATTATCAAATCCGGTCTGCTGCCTAGCCGCCGATAAAGCTCATCGTCCGCGCGGGCTGCATAAACTCAGGGTCGTTGATGTAGTGGCGCGGCTCTTTCTTCATCACGACCGATTCGATGAACTCGACAATCTCTGTGCGTGTCGCGCCGCTTCGGATGACATCGCGCAGCGAGTGTTCGACGGTTGAGAAGAGACAGGTTCTAATCTGGCCGTCGGCTGTGAGGCGTATGCGCGAGCACGCGCCGCAGAAAGCTTCCGTCACGGGAGCGATGATGCCTATCTCGCCGTGCGCGCCGTCGATGAAGCGATAGCGTTTGGAGGTTTCCGCGCCGCGTTTGACCTTGAGCGCGACGAGTGGGAAACGCTCGTGGATGCGCTCGTAAATCTCACGCCCGGAGACGACCATCTCATGCGACCATTCATGGCCGGAATCGAGCGGCATGAATTCTATGAAACGCATCCAGACATCATGCTCGCGCGCAAAGGCTGCGAAGTCTGCTATCTCGTCTTCATTGTGTCCGCGCACGATGACGGCATTGATTTTCACAGGATTCAAGCCCGCGCTTTGCGCCGCGCGTATGCCTTCGAGCACGCGGTCGAGCACGTCCACGCCGGTCATGCTCTTGAAGACTTCGCGCTTCAGGCTATCGAGGCTGATAGTGATGCGGTCAAGACCAGCCGCTTTCAATTCCTCTGCGCGGCCCGGCAGAAAATAGCCGTTGGTCGTCAAGGCCAAATCCTGCAAGCGCGGCTTGAAGGCGGAAAGTTTTCTGATGATGGTTTCGATGTCGCGCCGCATCATCGGCTCGCCGCCCGTGAGACGGATTTTTTCGATGCCTAAGCTGACGAAAATCTCCGTCACGTATTCAATCTCTTCATAGGAGAGCATCTGCTCTTTGGGAGCAATCGGCGGCTCGCCGTGCGGCAGGCAATAGAAGCAACGAAAGTTGCAACGGTCTGTCAGCGAGACGCGCAAATCGCGTATCGCGCGGCCATAGGAATCTTTGAGCAGGTCAGTCACTTCTAAATCTTCAAACCTTCAAATTATATTTTACACTGCATTTGATGATAATGCTTTTGAAGTCAAAAGAGAATCCCGCTCATCCATGACGGATGAGCGGGATTCTCTTTAAAACTTTGTCTAACCGTAAAAGTTAGATTTGGGGGACTGTCTGCGTGACGCCGCCGTCCGTTGCGTTACCGAAGACGTTGTTGTTGCCGAATGAGATAACATTACCGGCTCCGATGATGCCTTGCGTGTTGTTGTTGGCAATCGTCACATTATTGATACGCGTGATGGTCGGCCCTGCCCCGGCCTGTAGGCCGATGCCGTTGTGGACCAGAGCGGTGTTGATGATGTTGGACTGCGCGTTGCCGGAGACGGCTTCCGTCACGACGCCCGCATAGGACATGTTGGTGACGACGGAGTTGCGAAGCGTAGCCTTGCCGCCTTCGCCGACATAGAGGCCGACAAACATTCTTTCCATACGCACGTTGTCAATCGTGGCCGTCACGTTGGCCGTGCCGGAGACGGGCTGAATGTTAATGCCGCGACTGACAGTCGTTTCACCCGTGCGGATGAAGCAGTCTTTGATAAAGACGTTGCTCGTCGTTCCGTTCGCCAAGTTTATCTGGATGCCGTGATTGGTGACGCCGGAGATGGCGACGTTTTCTACTGACATAGAGCCGCCACCGAGCATGCGTATGCCGAAGCTGCCTGTGCCTGCTCCGTTAAGAGAGAGATTTCTGATAACGACGTGGGAGGTCGCAGGAGCATTGACGAGGATGGCTTGAGTGCTTCCGGCTGAGAGAATAGATGAGTGTGTGCCTCCGCCGTCAATCGTAATTGATTTTGTAATCGTTATCACGCCGAAGCCCGCCGGGTCAATGGCGTTGATTTCGCCGCCTGTGGCAGTCTTGGAAATCGCGCCCGCGAAAGTTTTGCAGGGGGCTGTGCGGCTGCACGGATTAACGTCGTCTCCGACACCGGAAACCCATGTACGTGTGGCCTGTGCCTGGGCCAGAGAAGCAAAAGCGAGTGTGAAAAGGGCTACCAGGAGGGTCTGGAGCGTAAAGCGGAATTTATTCATTGAGAGTCTCCTTCTAAGACTTATAGGGTAGTTAAGTTTTGAGGACGATTATTTCGATCTCGTCAAAACCTTTTCGGGTGGCTGCGGCGAACGAGCGGAATACGGGGCTCTACTCGGAACGCATAATTTGCAAAAAGGCTTTTACGCCTGTTTGGGCCAAAATGTCAACCTCTTTAGGTAGCAGTTCGTAATGGTATGGTGCTTCAATCCGGTCGGACGCCGGGAGATTTTTTTCTGGGCCAAAGACTATCAAAGCAATTCTGCGACTCTGAACATGAACACAATAGCGTATCCGACGCATCATGTCACTAAAGTTCAGGTGCAAAAGTGTTTGGGTGAGCCTTAATTAAGAAAATAGACCGCGCATAACTTTTACAATCCAGGTGAGGATAGCAGCATTCGCCATCGTCAGAAGCAATGTGATGAGCAGCCCGTATTTTTTGACGCGTTCAAATAAGTCCACAGTGACGGGTACATCGTTGACGGTGACATAAGCCATTCCACGCATGTTCACGCGAAGACGATCCGAGCCGACTTTGAGAGTGTCAAGGCTGACAAGCGATTTTCCGTCGGGACTCTCGGCTTTGAAGACCACCCCCGTATCATCCATGGCTCTGATACTCACGGAACGACTTTGAATCGCTGCGTTGACATTGTTCGTCGGCTGCACGGAAGTTCCAAGTAAGAACGGTTCAAAAAATCCATCCTTGTCGCCGGGCGACAGAGCGCTATCAGCAAAAGGAGTAAAACGCAGACGGAGGGTCGAGCCGGAAGTCATGATTGCCTCTACCTCAGAAGGGCCGCTAAGCTTATGACGCCAGTCGCGCACTCTTAAATCTTTTCCGCATTCGGCACGCGGGTCATCCGTGTTTTCGTCCTCGACCGCGTTCTCGTCCATATCCTGCGGCGGAGAAACAGGCGGCACCATTTTCAGTTTAACGGCGGCCTCTAAGTCCCGAACATTCATAACCAGATGGCGATAACGTCCGCGCCCTGTGATCTCGGTTTGATAGAAAGAGAGTGCCGCAGAGTTATCTTTGTTGGCTGCAACACGAACGCTGATAGAAGTGCTGCAAGCTTTGCCAACGGAATGGCTTTTGTCTTTCGTTGTCGGAGCGGGCGTGGGTTGATTTAACGTTTCAGATTGGCTTTCGGATTGAAGCTGTGGCTTCCAATTCATCGGGGAACAATCAATCTCTCCCGCGCTTTCCGGCGGGTGAGCGTCCTCATACTCTCGAAGTGTATCGGGCGATAGTCTGGCATTACTGAAGTGCACATCAACCTCTTCTTTCAAGTTGCCGACATGAGAGAGCAAAAGGATATTCGAAGAATCCAATGACAACCCTTCAAGCACAAGTTTCTGTCCGGGTGATACGTCAGGGATGGTGAACTTATTTTCCCTCATTTCAATTTGGACGGGCTGAGGTCTATTTGCGAGGTAATACTGAAGCAGCAGTGTGGCGGACAGGACAAGCAAAACAGCGATGGCCCTGACAGACTTCTTCTTCCAATGGAATTGAAGCTTTCTTCTGATGATATAGAATTGCATAGCAGCCAACTCAATAAACTCTTACCGGCGGACTGGAAAAGGAGGTCACCGCGCCTTCATTAACGTTGGCCGCCGTCCAGGCGTTAATCATTATCTTGTACTTACCCGGCTCGACGTGGCCTTTTCGTGTTTTCCCATTCCAGGCCTTACTGATTGGCTGGCCTTGACGGATAGGCTCATCTTTAAATAGAAGGCGGTTCTCCTGTTTCCAATCGGTGCCGCCGCCGCCGCTGACCTGTCGCTGGATACTCGCAGACCACAGGGGAAAGTCATTGGTCGAACGGAAGCTGAAAAACAGACTGACTGCCCTGACTGGCATTGAGCGCATCCGAAGGCGTCAGGTTAATGCCGTTAATCGCCACTTCGCCCGCCTGCAAACTGCTCATCAAGGAGAATGGTGGCAATTCATAAGAGACGGCTTCGAATGTGGCTGCACCGAAGAGAGTTGTTTGCCGTAGATTGCTTTGAGGATTCTGTGGGCCAAGAGCGGCTGGCCCAACTCCCAGAGAATGAATATTAAAGTTGACGGGTCTGTCCCTTCTCTCCGGCTCGGCAAAGACTGCCTTGAAAGTCAGTTGCGCAGTCTGCGGCATTGCTCCTAATGACTCCGGCAACATGAAGATGACCGTCTTAGCCTGCCCCGTACCAGTCGGATGAAATTCGAATCTCATCGGCGCTCTCTCGTCTCTTAAAGGCCGTACCATAACGGAAACCATCGCGCCCTCTTCCAACTCATATTTGAGCACGAGGGGCCAGCCACCCTTGATAATGAAGAAGGCTTTGAAATTATTCATGTCGAAAGATTCTGGGAACTGCGGCCCGCTCTCGAATAATTCCTGCGCCTTTTTGTCATCTTTTTCCGCCGCGCCGTTAGAAGGTTTCGTGGAGGTTGTTGATTCGGTTTGAGGAGTGCTCTGTGGCGTTTGCGAGGATGGCTTAATGACATTTATTTCGACTAATAAGTTTTTTACTTTTCTGGAACAAGGCTTGATGCAATCAAGACATTTGAAGTTGACCTTAACGGGATACACACGCTGCTTCAACTTTGTGGCATCAATGTTGGCGAAGAACTGGTTCGAGCCTGGTCGGAATACAACAGAATCCGTTGGCTCTTTCAACTGAAAGAATTTCTTTTCACTTTTTATGCTAATGAGATTCTGCATCTTGCAATCATGGTCGAGCGAAAATGCCACGTTTCTTGACTTCCCCTCTTCGACTGAGAATCGCCCAATGAGTAATGGCGAATTATCCGCTTGCTCAGGTTTTGGCTTTCTTTCAGGAATCAGGATTTGTGCCTTCGACCGAGAAGCGAGTTGAAGGGGCAGAGACATTCCAGCAAAGATCGTTGAGAGAGTGAGCAGGAGGCATTGAGGAATTCTGAGAGAGGCGGTTTTCATGGCGATACTTTCTGTGAAGGTTGACCACTTATTGTGAACGGAGCGGCGAGGCCACTAAGCGGTCGGCATGAAATTGAGGTTACACTATGGCTTAACCGATGCGCTTCGGTTGATGCGTCTAAACATGGCGCATACTAGCACAAGTTTTGTGTGTGAAAGATAGAATTTACGGTCGTGGTGTGACTTACGTATCTTCCTGCTGATTAATTTGCAGAGCGCGCGCATTGCGTTTGAGGCCCGTGAGCTTGGCGCGTTTGATGGCGCTCCGGCGAAAGCGTTGCGCATAGGTTTCTGGTCCAAGCTCCAGAATCTCAGAAAGCTTTGCGGAGACATTTCCCTCGCGCGGCTCAAAGCGCGTTTCATCCGTCGGCTGCTCAAAACGATTCCACGGACAGACATCCTGACAGGCATCGCAGCCATAGAGCCACCCGTCAAGATTGCGCGCCACCTCTGCTGGCAACTCCGGCTCGCGCAGCTCTATCGTCGCGTAAGAGATGCACTTGTTCGAGTCAACTACATAAGGCTCTGTAATCGCACCCGTCGGGCAAACTTCCAGGCACAAGGTGCAACTGCCGCAGTGGTCTTCGACACGTTCGCTGTCATATTCGAGTTCAAGATTGAGCAGCAACTCGCCTATAAAAACCCACGAGCCGTAATCCTGCGTGATGAGGTTGGAATGCTTTCCTATCCAGCCAAGCCCCGCGCGCACGGCCCAAGCCTTGTCCATCATCGGCTGAATATCAACGCATGTCTTGCCTTCGGCGGTGGGCCACTCCTGCTTAATCCATGCCAGCAGCGATTTCAACTTCTGGCCCACAACATCATGGTAATCGTCGCCCCAAGCGTAACGCGAAATCTTGCCTGTCGCGGCCTCGTCAGAGTGTTCGTGCGGCGTAAAATAATTGAGGGCCACGACGACCACAGAGCGTGCTTGCGGAAATATCTTGCGCGGGTCTGTACGCACGCTAGGCTCGCGCGCCATCCATCGCATCTCGCCATGAAGCCCGCGCCGCAGCCACTCCTCCAGCCGCGCATGCTCCTCTGCGAGCGCAGACGCGCGCACAATTCCCACCTTATGAAAACCCTCTGCGCGCGCTCTCAATTTTATCTCCTGCGAGAGCCGGGCCGGGCTGAGCTTTTTGTCCAAAACATCTGACACAAACAGCATCATAGAAATTAAAAATGCAAAATGTAAAATGCAAAATGAAATCAGTTTCCTAATTTTGCATTTTACATTTTGCATTTTGCATTCTAAGCTTTTCAACAAGTCCGGTGCGGCGTCCCCTGACTCTCCCAAATATTTATGCCTCCTGATGTGTTGCTCTGTTCGAGAGCAGAGAGAGGTTTTAGTGTGTGTCAAAGGTCTTGAAACTTTTGAGGCTCAGGCGTGCATCAAAGGGAGCGAGGGAAGTTTTTCAAAATGGTAGTGAGCACAAAACATGAGCCGGTGAGTGAGATGCGTGACATTGAGCGCAAGGCCGGGCGGCTGCTTTTCATTGGCTTGCCGGGAACAAGGCTTGACCGTCACACGCGCGCGCTGCTCAAGGAAGTGCAGCCGGGCGGCGTAGTCCTCTTCGGACGCAATATCGAATCGCCTCAACAAGTCGCGCTCCTGACCGCGCAGATACGCGATGCAGTCGAGCAGCCCTTGCTCATCGGCGCAGACCAGGAAGGCGGACTCGTTGACCGCTTTCGCAATATCTGCGAGCCAATGCCCTCTGCCAAAGCCGTGCGCGATGCGGGCCATTCCGCACTCGCGGAAAAATTCGGCGCGCTCACGGCGCGCGTCATGCGCCTCCTCGGATTTAATATTAACTTCGCGCCCGTGCTAGACCTTTCAGGCGACAATCATGACAACGGCCTCAGGGGCAGAACCTTTGGCCCACAACCCGCGCATGTCTCAAGGCTTGCGGGAGCATATCTTGACGGCCTGCAACGCGGCGGCATTGTCGGTTGCGGCAAACACTTTCCGGGTCTCGGCGGCTCAAGCGTTGACTCGCATCGTCGCCTGCCCGTCGTCAAGCACACATGGGAAGAAATCTTCGAGCGCGATTTAGTCCCCTTCATGGACTTGCTCTTTCATCGTCCGGGCGAACGGCTGCATTCACTGATGGTCAGCCACGCGGCCTTTCCAGAAGTCTCAGAATTCCTGCAAGCATGGTTTCGCCGCACAGGGCAACTGCCGCCTTTAGGAAGCGTCCATCAGCTTCCCGCCACAGTGAGCAGCAACGTCGTGATGCGACTCTTGCGTCAGGCATTAAAATTCGATGGGCTGGTGATTACGGATGATATGGAGATGGGCGCAGTCGTCCAATCGCTCTCTGTCGCCGAAGCCTCCTTGCGCGCGATTCAAGCTGGCTCGGACATGATTCTGATTTGCGAAAGAGAAGCCAACTTTGTCGCCGCGCGCGACGCGATTGTCAAAGCAGTAGAGCAAGGCGAACTATCTCTGGAAGCTCTGGACCAGGCCGGTGAGAGAATTGACCGCGTGCTTAAACTGGCATGCGAGTGCGAGACTTTTGACGGCGCAGAGTTTGAGACAGCCTCGCGCGACATAGCGGAACTCAAACGCGCTCTCAAAGCGGCAGAGAATGATGAAGAGTATGCTCCGCTTTATGGCACGCCCGAAGGCAGCGAGCGGCATTCATCAAATTTTTAATGGCTCATTGCGGTCTGCAATTGAGTGCGCCCTCCCTGAGGGTCGGGCTACTGCCCCGTAGTTACCATTGCGGGGCAGTAGCCCGACCCTCAGCGAGGGCGCATCAGGTCACACTCAATCACAAGTGACTATAGCTGACAAAATCCGCGAGCGACCTTACTCCGGGTCGAGCGGGTTGTTAAAGAGGGCTGACAGCTTGATACTGCCGTGGCCGTATTGCGGATAGTTCAGGAGATTGCGGTTGCCCGGATCAAGGTTCGATGCTGTATCGTCCGGCGGGAAGATGACCAGCGAATTTAGGAACGACACGACATCTATCCTGTTCGATTCGGAAAGCCTTGCAAAGGCGTCGCGCGCGGCCTGCGCCTCGCCGCCATGCCGCAAAATCACTTCTGTGAGATTGATGCTCCGCCCGTCATGCCCGTAAGGCGGGGTCGAACCGACGCCCCACAACGGCGTGGTCAGAAAATGCGTCCGCAGCGTGCCGTTGAAGTCTCTCTCGTAGAAGTTTGGCCCAAGGTCGTGGCGCTTGAAGTCCGTAAAGATATTCCTGACGAGGAATGGATTCAGCTTCGGCTGCTTCAGCGTCGGATGCCCGCTTCCATCGTCAACCGCGTTAAAGAGCGGAGTGGCCGTCGCAAAGAGGTTGTTGAAGTTGCCCCTCACAGGGTCGTAAACGGTCTCAACATCTGCCACGCGGCGGTCGCGGTTAATCTGCAAGTCCGGGATATGACACTGCGCGCACCCGACCTGCACAAACTTCTGGCGGCCATGCCTGACATTATTGGTTTCCTCGTAGGTAGCCGGTTTGAAATAATTGAGCAGGTAGAACTCCATGAAATCAACCAGACTTGTCGGAATTTCGTTTGCGACTCCGTCGCTATCCAAATCCATCAAGGGGTTGTCCGTCGGCGGCTCTTCAATCTGGTCTGTCGCGCCATCCAGCACCATGCCGGTCGGCGTCGTGATGCGCGAGCCGTGTTTCGCCGACATGACTTCGCCGTCAACCGACTGCAAACCCATCTCGGCGTTGAACGCCCCGATGAGAAATTCGCGGATCGAAATCGTTGCGCCATGTGCGAAGAAGGGACGCACGCGCAGGTCTGAGTCAACGCCGCGCACTTGCGTGGTGTCCACTGTGCCATTGCTCTGCGCCTTGATTGAGCCGTAGTTAATCCCTTTGCTATTGAGTTGCTTCGTCACTGTCTGATTTGTCTGTTGTGCTTGCGCAACGGCTTGAGCGCGAATCGCACGCAAGTCAGCAGTGATTTCATCCGCCAGCATCTCTTTCAAACCGAGCCCGAACAGATGCGGCGCATCGCGGCTGTCGGGCCGCGTCACTACGTCGCCACCGAATCCAGCCGAGCCGCGCGGGCGACCGTGACACGCAGCGCAACTGTCCGCCATCCCCGCGCCGAGAATCAAGGTCGTTTCGATATTGCCGATGCCGTCTCCGTTGAGCGGCCCGCTGCCCTGGCTGCGCAAAAATTTCCGTTGAAAGAGTTGACGCCCGCGACGAATAGCCCGAAATGGATCGCGGCTCATGATGAACGAAGAAGAATCTACGGTCATCACATTGCCGCGGCCCGCGCCCGTCTGTTGCGCGAGAGACTTGGCGATGCCTGCATCTGCCAGATTAGGAGTTTGAGTCTTATCGTTAAGCTGCGCGAGCGCCGGAATTGTCAGGGCCAGCATAGCTCCCAGGATAAGCAGTAATTTGCATTTATCTTTAGCACCCATCATAGGGGAACCTCCTTAGGGTTAATGTTGGTGCTTTGTCTGGACAACAAGCCACAGGCCTGTGTCAGAAAACAGGTTGAATGTGAGACGCTGTGCGATAAACAGTGTCCTCTGAGGATGTAAAAATGTAGTGGATGCTAAGAGGCAAGAAGATGCATCCAAAGGCTGCCTTACGAGGTTGCTTCCCGGTGGAAGTGGGGACGACTCTACGCCCCGCCGAAGAAAGATGTCAAGAAAAGTTTTGCCGGAAGCCGCGTCGCACGAAAGCGGCGCTTGTCTTATTCAGCAAATTTTTATTACGACCAGATGCCTGGAATCGCAGCCGCGCACATGGGACACTTGCCTTCGCGCGTCACTTTCATCTGGCGTATGATGTAACCGTAGCGTTCAATCAGGAGTTCATCGCACGCGGGGCAATACGTGTTTTCCCAACGCCCAACGCGGCCCGGCAAATTTCCCGCGTAGATGTAACGAAGTCCTGCCTCGCGCCCAATCTCGCACGCGCGTATCAACTGCTCTGCCGTCGTGTTCGCGTTCTCTGTCATCCTGTAGTCTTGATGAAAGGCCGTCACATGCCACGGAATGTCTGGCGAGACGGACGCGATGAAATCCGCAGCACGTTTGAGTTCGTCCTCCGAATCATTAAAGCCCGGAATCACCAGCGTCACAATCTCTTCCCAGAACCCGCGCTCGTGAACCATCCTGACGGTCTCAAGAATGTTGTCCACGACGCCTCCCAACTGGCGATAGTTGCGGTCGGACATGGACTTCAAATCAATCTTGTAGCAATCCGTCCACGGACGTATGTAATCCAGCACCTGCGGCGTCGCGTTGCCGTTTGAGATGAATGCTGTCTTGAATCCCGCTGGCTTCGCTTTCCTGAAAACCTCTATGGCCCACTCGGCAGTTATCAGAGGCTCGTTATAACTCGTCCCCACCAACTGCGCGCCATAAGCTTTCGCCAGCGAAACCAGACGCTCGGCAGACACAATGTTCGGCCTCGTCCCAGCCGAATCATCACGCAGGGCTTGCGAGGTCAGCCAGTTCTGGCAATAGGCGCAGTGCAGGTCGCAGCCGAGCATGCCGAAGGTGAGTGTGTCGGAGCCTGGGAGGGCGTGGAAGAAGGGCTTCTTTTCCGTCGGGTCGCATTGGAGCGCGGCGACGTAGTTCATAGGGACAAGCAGGCGGCCCTTTTCGTTGTAGCGGACTTTGCAGATGCCGCGCTTGCCTTCGTGTATCAGGCAGCGATGGCCGCAGGCGTAGCAGCGCAGAGAGTTGTGGTCCAAATGCTCTGTCAGTTCAGCCGCGCCTTCGGCTGTCAGGTCGTCTAAAACTTCTGCGAGCGATGCAGACTTTGCAGACATCGGCATAACGCTTGACCCCTCGTTAAATAGCGGAAACTTCTTCTTGCAATTATACTCCTTTAAAGAGCAGTTATCAGCTTGAGCAATTCATAGAGAGACACATGATTATAGAAGAAATTACTGTCACGGCATTTCAACAACACACGCGCATACTCGGATGCGTTGAGACTGGGCGGGCTATCTGTATTGATCCGGGCGATGAGGCGGAGCGAATCGTCGCCGCGCTGGACAAACATCAATTAGAGTTGCAAGCCATTGCGCTGACGCACGCGCATCTGGATCATGTGGGCGGCGTGGCGGCTTTGAAAAAGTTGAAACCCGAAGCGGAGATTATTCTGCACGAGGCAGATGAGTTTATGTATTACGGTTTGCCTGAGCAGCCCGCTTGGCTAGGCATTCCGCGCGGGCAGTGGGCCGCGCTCGGCTTAGCTTTTGAAGAGCCGCCGAAGATTGAGCGACACTGGACGGATGGAGAGCTTTATGTGGTCGGAAATCTGACGTTCAAGATTCTGCATTGTCCGGGCCACACGCCGGGTCATGTAGTCTTGTTCGAGCCGTCTGAGAAAAAAGTTTTTGTCGGCGATTGCTTATTCGCAGGCTCTATCGGGAGGACGGATTTGCCCGGCGGGTCGAGCGAGCAGTTGATGGACTCCTTGATGAACAAACTCGTCCCGCTCGGAGATGAAGTGGAAGTTTATTCAGGTCACGGCCCGGTCACGACCATTGGCGAGGAGCGACTGACGAATCCCTTCCTCACAGGCGGCTACAGAATCGGCAGATATTTTTAAAACAGTGAAGAGTCATGAGTGATGAGAGAAATGCTGTTTAGCATTTCTCTCATCACTCATGACTCTTCACTTGCTTTTTATCTTTCTTCGGCTTTTTTGTGCAGGCGTTTTTCTTTGAGCTTTTCCCATTGGTCTTTGATGTCGCCTTTGAGATCGCCCGGCAGAGTTTCTACAGGCACGCCGTGTTGAGCGCAGAACTGACGCCAGAGCAAGAAGCGCGCGTCATACTGTCCTGTCTCATCTGAAATTTCATTCGGCACAATCTCTTTTTTCTCTGCCACAATTAATTCCCCGCAATCCTGAAAATTTGTCGCCCGGAAAGGGCGTCCGGGTTGCAGTGTAGCAAGTTTTCTGGCCGGAGAGAAAAGCCGCCTTGTCTTACTGCCCGACAATATCTTTTTTAAGTCCGGTGACAAACGCGACGACCTCGTCCTTCTCCTTCTGCCCGACTTTATATTTATCGAGCGCGGCGACCAGAGCTTTGGCCGCAATCTCCCAATCCGATTCTGTGATTTTGAGTCCGGTGTGCACGGTCTTCATCTCGCGCCCGGTGTAGATGCAGGGGCCGCCAGTCGCCTGACAGAATTGGTCCACGACATGCTGTCGCAACTTCTTTTTGGAATCATCGCTGAGGCCGACAAGGAAGCGCGAGAGCTGTTTGTCTTTGCCAAGCTGTGTGATGAACTCGTCCACGACCTTCGTCAACGCATCATAGCCGCCGAGCCTTTCATACAAAGATTTCTCCTGCGCCTGCGCGCTCGTCGCGCTCCAAGAGGCAATCAGGAAAAATGCAAACAGGGGAAGAATCAACTTTGCCAACGGGTTTTGCTTCAGCATGGTTTGTGCTCCTTCTTAAAAATAGTTTTTGAGTAGATAGCTAACTGCTGCAATTTGATAAGGCCGCGTGCGCCTGCAAAATATTACGGAGCGAGGGAAATTGTTGGATTCAAGCTTGAAGCTTGAAAGCGTCTGGTATGTTTCCGGCGTTATTATAGCCGTTTGCGATTGAGTGACATCCGGTACGCCCTCCCTGAGGGCGCACTCAATTTCAAGTGGCTATAGTTTAGCTCGAATCGTTGGCTTGCGAAAAGGTTTTATCTTTCAAGTTAAAAATAGGGCGCGTCAAATGTTTGACGCGCCCCGTCCAAAACGTTCTCGAACAAACGGCAGTTGTTGTGGCCCAGAAAAAACTATTTCATGGACTTCTTGCCCATCATCTTGCCGTCCATCTTCGGCATGAGCACTGTGTCAATCGCGTGTATGACGCCGTTTGAGGCCATCACGTCGGCCTGTATGACAGTCGCTTTATCAACCATCACGGTCGCGCCGCCGTTGCCTTTTTTGACTTTGACCTGAAGCTCAGAGCCTTGCGCTGTCGGAGCTTTCATCGTCCGCGCCGCGCTCGACGGAACTCTCATGCCGAGCACGTGATAGAGCAGCACGCTCCTGAGCATTTCAGGGTCGCTCTTGAGTTTGGCGAGAGTCGCCTGCGGGACTTTGGCAAACGCATCATTGGTCGGAGCAAAGACCGTGAACGGCCCCGCGCCCTTCAAGGTCTCCACCAGATTCGCCTCTTTCAAAAGCTCTACGAGCATAGAGAATCTGGAATCGCTCATCGCTACATCAACGATAGTATTGCTCTCCATCGCCATGCCCTTGCTCATCTCGCCGCTCTGCGCGAACGCGCTCTGCGTCATCACCAACAGCATCAAAGCCGCGACGGGCAACACACCGAATAATTTTCTCTTCAAGTTCATCATGTTCTTCTTTTTCTCCTCGGTCTTCTTGCGAGCCAATTTTCGTATAAGATTTCTGGCCCAATGAAAGTTAAAGTTTGCGCACTGTCGCGTGTCTCTCGAAAAAGACACACGACCACCTCGAACCGCGCCGACCTTTTCGACGCAGCCTGACGTGTCGTGGCGAAACACGCTTTTGAGTCTGCGGAACCCTGTAAACCTTGAAGCCGCTCTCACAAGCGTCCGGCCAGCGGTTGCCACTCCAGCCGATGTCTTTGGGATTGCTCTGTTCTATTTACGGTTGAAGCTAGAGGATGGATTTAAGGAGAGAAGAAAAAGTTTCCCGCAAAGGCGCAAAGACGCAAAGGAAGAAGCAAAGAAAGCATTCAAGATAAAGAATGCTTCAACTCCTTTGCCATCTTCTTTGCGTCTTTGCGCCTTTGCGGGAAACTTGTTTTTAAGAAGCTTTGCCCTGCAAGTATGCTTTGCCTTCGGGCGCGGGGACGCCGCCAGCGCGTTCGAGTGTGACGGCGAAGACTCCTGCGTGGCGGCCTTCGGATGGCATCTGGTCGCGCATCTCTGCGTGGCCGTTGGCGTCTGTATTAAAAACTCCGCCGGGCATCGGCGGTTTGCCTTCGACGATAAACCAGAGTTGATAAGCTTTTCCGGCGGGCGCAGGCGGAAGGCCGTCCGCGATGAGCATGGCGCGTCCGGTCTGGCGGTCATAAGCGATACGCGCGCGTGCGTCCTTTGCCATCTCTGTGCCGCCAAGCATAGCCATGTTGCTGCCCGGCGCAGTCAGCATGCTCTTATCTTCCTTCGCCTTCACAATCTCCTGTTCCTGCTCTTTGAGCTGGCGTGAGAGACGCGCCGTCTCGGCCTCCATAGCCTTGTTGCGTTGCCATAAGACTATCGAAGAGATGGCGAGGGCTGCGATGAGCAGAGACGCCGCAATCGCGCCAAAGATTTGCGATGAACTCCACGCGCGACGCTGAGGCATCTGGATAATATTTGAGCTCTCACGGTCTGCATAATTAGTGACGGTTTCGGCAGCTTCTCTTTTAACTTTCGTTTGCGTATTTGCTTTGGGTTGGCCCAGAGCGACTGCATTGTCGAGAATGCGTGTGCGCAAGAGCGCGGACGGCTCTGCCACCTCTGCTGCGAAGGCGAGCTTGGCTGTCGTTGCGCGCCATGAGTCAAGCTCTGTGCGACACTCTGCGCAAGTTTCGAGATGCTCTTCAAGCGAGCGCGCTTCCGCCCGTTCAAGCGCATCCAGCGCATGTGGAATAAGCAACTCTTTGTAATCTTCGTGGCTAGGCAAAACTTTTAACTTTCAAGAGACAAGCTGTACGGACTTTCTCTGTAGCTCAAACCTTATCTTTGATGCTCAAAAATCGGCTAACGAATCAGTTGCACTTTCTCTCCTAATAACTCTCGGAGCTTAATCATCCCTGAACGCATGCGCGTCTTGACTGTGCCGAGCGGCGCGCCGAGTCGGCCAGCAATCTCTGATTGCGTGAAGCCTTCAAAATATGCGAGCAGCAAAACCTGTCGCTGGTCTTCCGGCAACTCTTTCAAGGCATCGCGCACAATCTCGCTCTGCTCTGACAGAATCGCGTCGTCCACAGCATCCGCGACTTCCTCCGTCGCTTCGAGCGCAGAGGCTGTCGCCAACCTGTCACGCGCGCCGAGCGAGCGCAGGCGGTCAATCGCACGGCTGCGCGCTAAGGTCACGAGCCACGTAAAGGGGCGTCCGCGCGCCTCGTCAAAATCCGCTGCTTTCTGCCATGCTTGCAGGAAAACTTCTTGCAGCACATCTTCCGCTTCTGCGCGGCTATGTAATATACGTTGTATGAGACCGAAAAGGATTAACCTGTAGCGATCATAGAGAGCCGCCAATGCCGCATCATCCCCGCGCGCCATCGCCGCAAGGAGTTGAGCATCTGTCGTTTGTGCCTGTTCGGGATGCAAGGGTAGATAATTTGCGATTTTAGATTTTTGATTTGCGATTTGAAAGACAAGTGAAAACACTTTAGATTTCAAATCGAAGATTCGGTCTTATCCAATCAAAAATCTAAAATCGCAAATCTAAAATTTAAGCGATGGTGATTTCTTCCGCGAGATAGACATCCTGAATCGCATTCAGGAGCGCGACGCCTTCGTTCATCGGGCGTTGGAAAGCTTTGCGCCCGGAGATGAGGCCCATGCCGCCGCCGCGTTTGTTGATAACAGCAGTGCGCACAGCTTCGCTCATATCCGATGCGCCTTTGGATTCGCCGCCGGAATTAATCAAGCCGCAACGGCCCATGTAGCAGTTCGCGACCTGATAACGCACAAGGTCAATCGGGTTGTCGCTCGTCAACTCTTCATACATCTTCTTGTGCGACTTGCCGTAAGAGCCTTCCTTATTGAGTGAGGTGTAGCCGCCGTTTCGCTCTGGCAACTTCTGCTTGATGATGTCGGCCTGAATCGTGACGCCGAGATGGTTTGCCTGTCCGGTCAAGTCTGCCGCCGCGTGCATGTCGCCGTCCGCGTTCTTGAACTTCGAGTTGCGCAGGTAGCACCAGAGAATCGTCGCCATCCCAAGCTCGTGTGCGTAGGCGAACGACTGGCTGATTTCCGTTATCTGGCGCGTGGATTCGTCTGAACCGAAATAGATGGTCGCGCCGACTGCGACCGCGCCCATATCTCGCGCCTGATCCACTGTGCCGAACAAGACCTGATCGAATTTGTTCGGATAGGTCAAAAGCTCGTTGTGGTTAATCTTCACGATGAAGGGAATTTTATGCGCGAACTTGCGCGAGACAAGACCGAGCACGCCGAAGGTCGAAGCGACAGCATTGCATCCGCCTTCGATGGCTAGACGAACGATGTTCTCCGGGTCGAAATACTGCGGGTTGGGAGCAAAGCTGGCTCCGGCTGAGTGCTCTATGCCCTGATCCACAGGCAGGATTGAGAGATAGCCAGTGCCTGCGAGCCGCCCGTTATCAAAGAGCGTCTGGATGGAGCGCAACGTCATAGGGTTGCGATCCGAGTTGGCCCACACGCGGTCAACGAAGTCGGGGCCGGGCAACTGGATGTGCTCTTTCGAGATAGTGCTGGACGTGTGATCCAGAAGAGTGCGCGCGTTCTCTCCTAAAAGCTCTTCGATTTTGCCCAGAGACGCTGCATCGCGTTTAAGTTCGGTAGCCATTTTCGGTGTCTCGTCCTCCTGCTCCGAGATTGATAGCGAAAGATTCTGTCTATTTTATACTAGAGGGCATTAAGCTGAGGCGCGGATTATAACACAGGAAGCGTTGATTAACTGAGCGTAACTGTGAAAGAGGCAAAGGAAATAGCGTTTGACGGACATCTATTTTTTGAGTTTTGGCTTCTAAACGGCCTTGACAAAAAGTCTCGCCGGAAAGCGCGGCCCGGCTTGCACTTACAAGGTCTCTTATCGTACTATTTTGCCGTCGCTCACACACCTGCGGCGTTGGCTCGCGTGAGACGCTGCCCGGTTTTTGAACCCCCATCTGCGTACCTAAAGGTTAGTTTCCGCTTTAAGCTCCTGCTTGTTGAAAGGTTTTAAGTTATGAAGTTCCTTCGTCCTCCCATATCTTTATTTGTCCCTGTCCTGTGTCTGCTTTTTCTCGCTGCTCCGACTATGGTTGCAGGCGGAGAAGATTGGAAAGAGTGGAAGCCCATCGAACCCGCCGAGTTGGCTTTGAAAAGCCCTACTGTTGAGAAGGATGCTGATGCGGAAGTCCTCTTCTGGGAAGTCAGAGTTGATGACAGCCCTTCGGAGGATCTGATCAAATCGCATTACGTTCGTCTCAAAATTTTTACGGAGCGCGGCAAAGAATCGCAGAGCAGAATTGACCTGCCTTACTTGAATCGAACCAAGATTAAAGACATCGCGGCGCGCACGATTAAGCCGGACGGCACGATTATCGAGCTCAAGAAGGAAGATGTTTTCGAGCGCACAATCGTCAAGGCTGGCGACGTTAAGTTGAAAGCCAAATCTTTCGCCATGCCGGGCATCGAGCCGGGCGTGATTATAGAGTATCGCTGGCGCGAGGTTTCAGGCGGGAGCGGAGCCAACTACATGCGGCTCCAATTCCAGCGCGACATCCCCGTGCAGAGGGCCACTTACTACGTCAAGCCTGCGCGCAGCATCTATGGCATGCGCTACATGCCCTTTCACGTGCCGGATGAGGTTCGCTTCAACAAAGAGAAGGATGGCTTTTATAGCGTCACGATGACGAATGTTGCGGCCTTTCGTGAAGAGCCGCGCATGCCGCCCGAAGATCAGGTGCGCTCATGGATTTTGATTTACTACACGCGCGTCTTCAACCTCAGCCCTGAGTGGTACTGGAAAGAGGTCGGCAAAAACATACACGAAGTTCTCAAGCCCTTCACCAAAGTCAACGACGATGTGCGCAAGGCTGCGACAGAGATTGTCGGCGATGCCTCGACGCCCGAACAGAAGCTTGAGCGGATTTTTCAATTTTGCAAGACGAAAATCAAGAATGTCTCGGACGATGCGACAGGGATGACCGACGAGCAACTGGAAAAGGTGAAGGACAACAAATCTCCATCCGACACGCTCAAGCGCGGCATCGGCACGGCCTTTGATATTGATATGCTCTTTGCGTCTCTGGCGACAGCCGCAGGCTTTGATGCGCGCCTCGCCCTCACAGGAGATCGCGGCGACATCTTCTTTGATAAGAGCTTTGCCAACGGATATTTTCTGGAGCCTTCGAGCATTGCCGTGCGCGTCGGCGAGAAATGGCTTTTCTACAATCCGGGCCTAGCATACATTCCGCTCGGCATGTTGCGCTGGCAGGAAGAGGGCCAGCAGGCTTTAATCTCAGACCCCGCCGACCCGCTCTGGACCAGAACGCCCATGTCTGCGCCGCAGAAGACGCAGGAGAAGCGCACGGCCAAGTTGCGCCTCTTGGAAGACGGCACGCTCGAAGGCGATGTGCGCATCGAATACACTGGGCAGATGGCTATGGAGCGCAAGGAGTATAACGACGACGACGCGCCAGCCGAACGTGAAGAGACCTTGCGCAACATGGTCAAGGCGCGCATGAAGGAAGCCGAAGTCTCTGCTATTAAAATCGAGAACGTGCAGGATTTGGTCAAGCCTTTCATCTATGAATATCACATACGCATTCCGGGTTACGCACAGCGCACAGGCAAGCGTCTCTTCGTCCAGCCCGCTTTCTTCCAGTTCGGCATCAATGCCATGTTCACCGCGAGCACGCGCCGTTACCCGATTTACTTTCACTATCCGTGGTCTGAAGAAGATGAAGTGAGTATCGAATTGCCGACAGGATTCACGCTTGATAACGCGGATGCTCCGGCTCCTTTCCATTCGGAGAACATCAGCGATTACAAGGTCACTATCGGAATCTCGCAAGACCAGCGGACGCTGATTTACAAACGCTCGTTCTTCTTCGGCGGCAACGGAGCTATCCTTTTCCCTGCGGCCAACTACGAGTTGCTCAAAGGATATTTCGACAAGGTTTACAAAGCCGACAGCCACACCATCACGCTCAAACAGGCTGCGACGACAGCGCAAACTTCCGCCAACTAAGCTGTCTCTTGATTGAGCTACCGAGATTGTCACTTTTGACGCGCTCATCAAAAGCGCAAAGGAATGAGAAAGATGCTTTACCGATTGACCCTCTTATGTTTCGTTCTGCTCGTCGCAATGGCCGCTCCCGCTCTGGCCGCAGGCGATGATGTCCCCAACTGGCTGCAACAGGCTGCCGCCGCGAAAGCCCCCGCTTATGACAAAGAGGTTCCGGCAGTCGTGCTCCATGATGAAGCGAGTGTGACCATCGGCGAAGACGGCAAGATAACAACCGTCACGACCTTTGCCATACGCATCCTGACGCGCGAAGGCAGGCAGATGGCCGTCGCCAGAGAGGACTATCACAGCGAGAACGGAAAAGTGCGCGAGTTGAAAGCGTGGCTCATACGCGCTTCCGGCGATGTCAAAAAGTATGGCAAGGATCAGACGGCTGATGTCGCTTCCGTCAACAATGATGTCTATAACGAAGCGCGTTATAAAGTCATCCTTGCGGGAGATGATGCGGAAGCAGGAGATGTCTTCGGCTATCAGACTGTGACCGAAGAGCGTTCCTTTTTTAATCAGGACATCTGGTCTTTTCAGGTACGCATTCCTGTCCTCATGTCTCGTTACACACTTGCGCTGCCCTCTAACTGGCGCGCTTCCAGCGTCACTTTCAACCACGCGAAGGTCGAGCCGACGGTCAGCGGCTCAACCTATTCATGGGAGATGCGCAATCTCGCGCCGATTGACCCGGAGCCTGCGAGCCCGGAAGTGACGAACCTCGCGCCGCGCATCGCCGTCAGCTACTATCCTGCGGAAGGCGCGCGACAGAACGGGGCCAGAACTTTCGATAGCTGGACGGAAGTCTCTCGCTGGTACACGGAGTTGACAGATCCGCAGGCTGCGTCAAACGAATTGATTGTCGCAAAGGCCAGGCAGTTAACGGCAGGCGCGAAGACGGAACTGGAAAAGATTCGCGCCATCGCGCGCTACGCGCAGGACTTGCAATACATCTCCATACAGATTGGCATCGGCGGCTATCGCCCGCACGCTGCGGCGGATGTCTTCGCCAAGTCATACGGCGATTGCAAGGACAAAGCCAACCTCATGCGCGCGATGCTCAAGGCCGTCAACATTGATTCTTATCTGGTGCTTATTTTTTCGGGCGATGCGACATACGTGCGCGAAGAGTGGGCCTCGCCAAGCTGGTTCAATCACTGCATCATCGCCGTCAAAGTGAGCGATGAGACGCAGGCTCCAACCGTCGTCGCGCATCCGAAGCTGGGCCGCCTGCTTATCTTTGACGCGACGGATGATGTCACGCCTGTCGGTGATTTGCCGGAGCACGAGCAGGGCAGCTTTGCTCTTGTCGCCGCCGGAGATGGCGGCACGCTAATGCGTATGCCGACGACGCCGCCGGAGGCCAACAGGGTTGAGCGGCAATCCGAAGTGACGCTCAATGCAGAGGGCGCGATTACAGCGACTGTGCGCGAGAACGCTCTGGGCCAGGTGGCGGCCAACTACAGGCGCGTGTTTCGCAGTCTTTCGCGGACGGATTACAACAGCGTCGTTGAGAACTGGGTTTCGCGCGGAGCCAACGGCGCGAAGGTCAGCAAAATCAATCCGGCGGACAACCGCACCGAAGGAAAATTTGCGCTTGACTTTGAATTTACCGCAGGCAGCTACGGGCAAGTGATGCAGAATCGCCTGCTCGTTTTTCGCCCCGCGATTGTCGAGCGGCGGGAGTCCATCTCCCTGACCGAATCGAAACGCAAGCATCCGGTCGTGCTCGAATCGCAAGCTTATGATGAGACGGTGCGTATCAAACTGCCGGAAGGTTTCATCGTGGACGAGATGCCCGACCCGATGAAACTGGATACAAGCTTCGGCACTTTCTCTGCCACATACGAGGTCAAGGATGGACACCTGCTCTTCACGCGCAAACTCGTCCAGCGCGCGATGACAGTTCCAGTTGAAGACTATGCCAAAGTTCGCAGCTTCTTCGCTGGCATCCGCGCCGCAGAGCAATCGCCTGTCGTGCTGTTGAAAAAATAGAAGCGAAGAAAGTTTCCCGCAAAGACGCAAAGGCGCAAAGAAGACGCAAAGGTGTTGAGTTGTAATTTATCTTGCGTGCTTTCTTTGCGCCTTTGCGTCTTTGCGGGAAACTTCTTTTATTGCTCTCCGAAGATTTGTCTTAAATGATGTTTCATGTGCGCGATGTAATCTCGAATCAAATATTCGAGCGCATCTTTTATCGCAGACTCCATCATTCCTAAAAATCCTCTAACGCTAATTTGCTTGCAGAGTGAGCTGGCGAAAAGCTTCATGCAGGCGCAAGGCGATGCTGCCGACAGGGACTGTGTAGCGGTGAAAGTCAAAGGTCGTGACGATGCCGACGCCTAAGCCTGCGCTGGTGAGAAAGATTTCATCCGCGTCGGAGAGTTGGCCCATTTCATAGACGCCTTCGACAAGCGGCATGGACAATTCGGAGGCGAGAGCGATGATGCGCGCGCGTGTTGTTCCGGCGAGCGCACCCGTCGCAAGCGCGGGCGTGTGAATCGTGCCATGCGTGGCCCAGAAGATATTTGCTATCGTCGCAGAGACAACTTCGCCGCGTTCGTTGAGACGCACGGCCTCGTCAAAGTCGCGCGCACGCGCCTCCTCGCGCGCGAGAATCTGTTCCAGATAATTGACGCTCTTGACGGCTGTGAGCGGCGAATGCGTATTGACGCGATAGGGCGAGAGCGTGAGTGCGAGACCTTCCTCGAAGGCTGCTGCATGTGTCTCGCCGGTCATGATTAAGAGATTGGTTTTGTGTTCCGCTTCATCCTGCAAACGCCAGGTGCCGCCGCCTGTGTTGGCTAAGAGTGTGATGCGCGCGCGCCCGTCGCGCACCTCGTTGGCTTCAATCAAGCGATGCAGCAAAGCCTTGACAGCTTCCGCTTCAAGAGAGTTGTAATCAATGCTCAAGCGGTCTGCGTGAGAAGTGAGCCGCTCCCAGTGTTCGGGCCAGAGAAATGGTTTGCCGCCGTGAACCGCGAGCGTCGTAAAGACGCCGCGCCCGTAAAGCGTCGCAGCCGTGACAGCCTCTATGCGCGCACGTGTCGCTTCAATGAGACGATTGTTGAGAATGATGCGCGAGTGCATCTGCGGCTCGAAATGCGCTGGCCCATGAAAGGGACAACCTGCGAAATGTTTAGAACGCGTTGAGGATACATGAAAACGGCTGGCGCGAACAGATTAAGAGAAAGAGAGTTTCCCGCTGGTGGCGCAAAGACGCAAAGAAAGCACGCAAAGGTGTTGAAGCTTTATTTATCTTGAAAGCTTTCTTCGCGTCTTCTTTGCGCCTTTGCGCCTTTGCGCGAGATTCTTTCGTCTTATAATCTCTTGCTTGATGCCCGATGCAAACATTCCTTCGCAGCCAGAGCAGCAGAGCAAACGCTCATCCTTCACTGCGCTCAGGCATAGAGATTTTCGGCTCATGTTGATGGGCCAGTTTATCTCGCTCACAGGCTCGCAGATGCAGCTTGCGGCGATTAACTGGCACATCTATGTGCTCACGCAATCAAAGCTGGCTCTGGGCGCGGTGGGATTGGTGCGCGTCGTGCCGATTATTTTGTGCTCGTTGATTGGCGGCGTGATGGCGGATGTTTTTGACCGCAAGCGACTGCTGCTCCTGACGCAGGCAGTGATGCTTTTGAGCGCGTGCGCGCTCGCGCTCTGGACTGCTTCGGGCCTCAAGAGCATCTGGCCCATCTATCTTTTGACAGCGGTCTCTTCAGCCGCCGTCGCCTTTGAAAATCCAGCGCGTCAGGCACTGTTGCCAATGCTTGTCCCTGCGCGAGACTTTCCGAATGCAGTCAGCCTGGGCTTAGTCTTTTTTCAATTCAGCATGATTGGCGGCCCTGCGCTCGCGGGCCTCATCCTCGCCGCGCACAGCCCCGCGCTCGTCTATGTCATCAACGCAATCTCTTTTGTGGCATACATCTTTGCGCTCTTACTGATGCGCGCGAGTGGGCGCGCAGAGAGGGAAGATGACTCCGCCGCGCCGCGCGTGAGCTTTGCCGCGCTCAAAGAGGGATTGAGCTTTGTCTGGCGGACGCCGATTATTGTGCAGACGATGACGCTCGATTTTGTGGCGACTTTTTTTGCGAGTGCGACTGCGCTCTTGCCGGTCTTTGCCGCAGACATCTTGCATGTCGGCGCGCGTGGTTATGGAGTGCTCGGAGCCGCGCCGGCTGTCGGCGCAGTCATCGCCGGACTCGTCATGGCGCGGCTCGGAAATGTGCACAGGCAGGGCGCAATCATCATTGCTTCAATCGCCGTTTATGGCTTGGCGACGATTGGCTTTGGCTTGTCGCGCGTCTTCTGGTTTTCGCTCTTGATGCTGTCTATTGTCGGCGCGGCGGACACAGTGAGCACTGTCCTGCGGCAGACTATACGGCAGCTTGTGACGCCGAACTATCTGCGCGGGCGTATGACTTCCGTCAATATGATTTTCTTTATGGGCGGGCCGCAACTCGGCGAACTGGAAGCGGGCGCGCTGGCCGCAGCCATCGGCGCGCCGCTCGCAGTCGCCACAGGCGGCATCGGCTGCCTGCTCACAGTTGTCTTCGCATTAGTCTGGGCCAAAAAACTTTTGCGCTACGAAAGCCGAGCTTAAAGAAAGAATGCTTCCTCTTTGCGTCTCTTTGCGCTTTCACACTTTGCGGTCTTTGCGGTTAAGTTGTTTTTTAACGCAAAGCACGCAAAGTTTTTTTTCGCAAAGAGCGCAAAGATGGTTTTCTATTCCAGCATTCTTTATAAAGTCGTCTCGGCCAGATTTGATTTGTACTTGGTGTTGGTTTGCCTGTCGTTCATCTCTATGTAAATCCAGCTTGGGGGCAGCGCGTCTAGTTCGAGCGCAAACCAGATGCCGTTGAGGTCTTTGCTCTTGCCGAGCGCGCAGAATCCGTTGAGCCGCTTGCCGCTCTGGTCGTAAAGGTCAACCCATGTGCGCGCGGCATTCGTGTTGTTGCCGCAGGGTGGCAGTGCCGGAGCGGGGCTGAAGAGGCTGTCAGGGTATGCGCTCAGATTGAAGACTGTGTACCTGTAGCGTTTCATCTGCTTGCCGCCCGATTGAAAAAGTTCATAGTGCGTAAAAACAAGTATCGGGTTTGGCAGCGGAGCGGGCGCGGCATGGATGGTCGTAAAGGCGATTAAAAACAGACAGACTAAAAGCGGCGCAATCTTTTTTCCGGTACTTAATCTCATGGGAGTCTCCTTATTTCTTCAAGGGAAAGGAAGAGAAGTTTTTAAAAGTTCTCTTTCCTCGTTAGTGTCTGAAGCAGAAGTTTTGAAGCTAAGCAAGTCCCGCGTTCGCACTTGCACGCATGAAGCATTCAAACCGGAGAAGATAAGAGAGATGCTATCCGGCATGGCGGCGCGGATAGCTTATAGATGAAGCCCTAAAGATTCAAGATTTGAGAGTCAAAATTTATGGCTTGGATTCCTGCGCGGCTCTGGCTTTGGCCCTGCGTTCCTTTAGCTTTTCCTCCGCCGCCAAATCGCGCATCTCCACATAATTGGTCTTGCCGTCAGTGCTGCCCGCAAAGATGCTCAACTCAAAGCCGCTGCATTTGAGCGTCTTTAATTGATTATCCAGACCCACATAAGCTTCCCAAGCATCTGTCGCGGGAAGATTCGACCCTGCGGAAAATTTTGCGATGAACTCGTCAACATGTTTCCACAGTGGCCCACTGTACCCGACGCGGAAAGATGCGACCTTCCCGTCAAGAAACTTAAAACCAATCTGCTGCACACCCGCAAATTTTTCTTTTACCGATTCATACCTTTCGGGCCTGATGGTCAACGTGGTCGCGCCAAACTGATTGGCAGGCTTTGCTATCTCAGCGACAATCTCTTTATCCGCACTGCTGCCGGGAAAAATCTCCAGCACCTGCTCGACCGTAAGACCCGTCTTGAGATTGCCAAGCTGCGGAACCTGCGCCGCGCTCACAGCGCAAAATGCCTTCTCTTCCTGCGCGCCCGTCACACGTGTCTGAGTCGAGACGGCGACAACCACGCCGATAATCAATAATCCGATTGCAAGAAATTTTTTCATAACCTTCGCCTTATAGTTTTGAGCTTTAACTTAGAGTAGCAAGATATTCTCTGATAGCATCCTCTATATTCTCAATCGCTTCCGCTTCCGTCTCACCCTGCGACCAGCAGCCGGGCAAACCGGGACACGACACACTGTAACCTTCTTCCGATTCATGCAGCACAACCTTGTACTTCATACATCAACCTCCGGTTAAGATTATAACTGCGGAAAGTTTAAGAGCCAGAATTATTCCGCGCCTGCCGCGATAACTTCCGCTTGCAGTTTGTCTGCGAGCGATGTGCGCCATGCTGTTTCAAGCTCTTTGAGATTGAGATTGATAACCTCTGCGCCGTCTGCTTTGATGATTAAATCCGGCCCTCCGGTTCGTCCGAGCAGAGTTAAAGCGCATCCGGCTTGCGCGGCTATCTCCTGCATCTGCCCAAGCGTGTCTTCTTTGAAACTGACGATGATGCGCGAGGGAGTTTCGCTGTAGAGGCGCGCGTTGATTGGAAGCGAGTCTATTAAATCAAGCTCTGCGCCAATGGCCGCGCGATTGATGGATGAGAAGCAGCTTTCGGCAACTGCGACAGCGAGGCCGCCGTCTGCACAATCGTGCGCGGACATGAGCAAGCCTTCTTCAGCCGCGCGCAGGCATGCGTCCTGTACTGCGAGTTCGGTCTCCAAATTAATCTTAGCAATACTGCCGCCGTCAATCATCTCATCCGTCGTGCGTCCTTCAATGACTGCTGCATACTGGCTGACTGTGAGGTCGTTGTTCGTCGTTCCCAGAAGCGCGATGATGTCGCCGGAATTTTTAAAGCCGGGTTGGACAATCCGTCGCACGTCTTCGATGAGACCAACCATGCCGATGACAGGCGTCGGCAGCACGCCGCGCCCTTCGGTCTCGTTATAGAAAGAGACATTGCCGGAGACGACGGGCGTATTAAAAGCCGTACAAGCTGCGGCCATGCCGTCTATCACTTCCGAGAAAGACCACATCACTTCCGGCTTTTCCGGCGAAGCGAAGTTCAGACAGTTTGTAATCGCAAGAGGCCGCGCACCGACGCACACGACATTGCGCGCGGCTTCCGCGACGATGAGTTTTGCGCCCTCGCGCGGATTGACCGCGCAGTAGAGACCATTACCATCGAGACACATCGCCAGAGCCTTGCGCGTCTCCTTGATACGCACGACAGCCGCATCCGCTCCCGGCAACACAGCCGTGTTCGTCCTGACCATGTGGTCATACTGACGATAGACCCACTCCTTCGACGCGTTGTTCGGCGCGGAGATAAGACGCTTCAAAACTTCGTTTTGAAGTCTGGAGTCAGGAGTCTGGAGTCTGGAGTCTGTATCGGAAACACCAATCAAAACTTCCTCATCTGCTTTTGACTCCCGACTCTTGACTCCTGACTCCAGACTCTTTCTCATCGGTCGCTCATAGCGCGGAGCTTCATCCGTCAAGGCGGCGACGGGAATGTCTGCGACAGTTTCTCCTTCGTGTATGACGACCATGCGCGAGCCTTCGCGCACGCGCCCGATGACGACTGCATCCAGATCCCACTTGCGAAAGATGTCAACGACTTCTCGCTCTCTTCCGCTATGCGCGACAATCAGCATCCGCTCCTGAGATTCCGAGAGCAGCATTTCATACGCAGTCATCGCTTCTTCTCTCTGCGGCACGAGCGAGAGGTCAAGCTCGATGCCTGTGCCTGCACGCGCGGCCATCTCGCAAGATGAAGAAGTCAGGCCAGCCGCGCCCATGTCCTGTATGCCCGCGACCGCTCCGCTCCGCATAGCTTCAAGGCAAGCTTCCAACAGCAGCTTTTCCAGGAACGGATCGCCCACCTGAACGGTCGGACGTTTTTCCAGAGCTTCTTCATCAAACTCCGCCGAAGCCATCGTCGCGCCATGAATGCCATCGCGCCCGGTCTTTGCTCCGACATAGAGCACAGGATTGCCAATGCCACTTGCCTTGCCGAAAAAGATTTGGTCATGCCGCACGAGTCCGAGCGCGAAGGCGTTGACCAGAGGGTTCAAAGCGTATGCATCATCGAATGCCACTTCGCCGGCGATGGTTGGAACTCCGAAGGCATTGCCGTAATGAGCTATGCCTGCGACCACGCCTGCGAGAAGTGCGCGATTGCGTCGCCCGTGCCGCGCGTGCTCAAGCGAGCCGAACCTGAGAGAGTTCATCGCCGCGACGGGCCGCGCGCCCATCGTGAAGATGTCTCTGAGGATTCCGCCGACGCCAGTCGCCGCTCCCTGAAAAGGTTCTATGAAAGACGGGTGGTTGTGCGATTCGACCTTGAAGGCCGCGCACCAGCCGTCGCCGACATCAACTACGCCTGCGTTCTCTCCCGGCGGCACAATCACTCGCGCGCCCGTCGTCGGCAATCGTTTCAAATGTATCCGCGAAGATTTATAAGAACAGTGCTCAGACCACATCACGGAGAAGATGCCAAGCTCCGCAAACGTTGGCTCGCGTCCCATGAGTTCGCAAATTCGCTTGTACTCTTCCTGAGTCAGATTGTGTGCTTGAATAATTTCGGGAGTAATCATAAGCGAGTGATAAATGATGAGTGACAACAGATAATTTAGAACAGAGGATTCTAGCCTGTCACCCGCCGCTTGTCACTTGGAGCGAAGAAAGTTTCCCGCAAAGGCGCAAAGAAAAGACCCGAAGAAAGCATTCAAGATAAAGAGTGATTCAACTCTTTGCGAGCTTTCTTTGCGTCTTTGCGCCTTTGCGGGAAATTGTCTTTCTTCTTTTAAGGATTTTTGACTATGCCATTGAGCGCGGCGCGGAGTTCCGCAGGCTTGATGCGGCCAGTGTGTTTGAAGACCATCTTGCCCTTCGCGTCGTAGAGAAATGTCGCGGGCAGCGCGCCATGCCATTCGGCGTCAACCATTTTGATGGCAGGCTCAGGATCCGGCACGTTCAGCAGATAAGAGGAGAGCTTGTCTGCACGCATCTCGCGCAGGAATTGCGGGACAGTGGTCTTGATGTCCGACACATCATTGAGCGAGATTAAGACCATCTCAAGGCCGTGCTTTTTGTAGTCGGCTTCAATCTTTAAGAGGTCTGGAAATTCTTCGCGGCACGGCTCGCACCAGGTGGCCCAGAAGTTAATGATGAGCGGGCGCGCCTCTTGAGCCTCGCCGTGCTGCAAGACTTTTTTGAGTCCTTCGAGGTCAAGCTCGCGGACTGCGAAAGTTTCCGCAGCAGTCTTGGCAGAATTAGCGGGCGCGTCCGCTTTGCGCGTTTCTTGTGCAAAAGCGGCGTGCGCGTTCGGCGCACGCCGCGACAGGTTAACGGGAGTGAAGACAAGCGCGAAGAGCGCGAGTAATAGCAGCGACTTCATGAAAAATTCTTACGAAGCTCTCTTGATGGAACAACCGAAGGCATCGGCCTGCGTCTTCGCAATCGGCTTGCCCGCCAGCATAGATTCCATCGCATCGCGCAGGTCGCTGGATTCGATATTCGTGCCTGAGCGCGAGTTGTCAATCCGCCCGTGATAGACGAGCTTGTTGCTGGCATCGAGCAGGAAAGCTTCGGGCGTCACTTGCGCGCCGAGCATGTCCGCAATCTTATTGCCCTTGTCCTGCAACATCATAAAGGAGAGCTTGTGATCCGCAGCATGAGCCTTCATTTCGTCAACACTCTCCGTCGAGTTGGAGTTGATGCCGACGACATTGATGCCGCGCGCTGTGTAATCCTGCGCCAGCTTTTCCATGCGCTCGTTATAAGCCTTCACGACCGGACACTTGGCGGAGATGAAAATAAACACTGTGCCGTTCTTGCCCTTGAGCGAAGCGAGCGATTGCTCCTTGCCGTTTGTGTCCCACAACTTAAAATTCTTGATGACTGAGCCGATGGCCGGGCCAGCATTGCTCTCTTCGCTTGCGGCTTTAATCTTTCCGGTCGGCACAATGAGGACGCCGCCGATGAGCAGTGTGAGAGCCAGCGCGAATGCCTGATACTTCTTCATAACTTTAGAGACTCCTTAAACTTTCAAGATAGCTGGTTGCAAGCGACAAGCTTAACAGCCGCCAGACGCGCATGACAAGCTGGCAGGGACAAACAGACAGCCGCGTGTGACGAACGGACGGAAAGACGTGACCATTAGCCACAGAGACACAGAGATAAGAAAAGATTTGTTTAGCATGTGCTTCATCTACTTTCCTTGCTCTCCGTGTCTCTGTGTCTCTGTGGCTAAATCTTTTTCGAGCGTGAAGAGCCAGAGCATGCGATTCTCTTTCTCGTCAAAGATATGCTTGGCATCAATCACGCGCCAGAATCCCATGTGCTGCCAGCGTCCGACCGCGAGCTTGTTAAAGAGCGGCACGCTGTGGCCGCTCTCGATTGCAGAGAGCATGGCGCGATTGGCCGGACACAAATGCTGGTCGCCGCGACGGCCCGCGCCTGTGTAGTAGATGCGATTGCCAGACTCGCTCTTGCGGTCTGGATAACAGGGATTTATCAGCCCGAAGTCTGTCAGCAGAGAGACGAGCCGACCATTGCGTTGATAGACGCCGCTCTGTATCCGATGCGTGCGATTGACTTCGGCCCACGAAAGCAAGGATGAAGGCGGAAGGATGAAGGATGAAGGAAAAGCATTACTTTCGTCAGTCATACTTTCATCCTTCATCCTTCCGCCTTGCTCTTCTTATGGAACATAAGCCGCAGGCACTGGCATGTCGCCAACTGTGCCGAAGCTTTGTCCTCTGATTGTGGCGTTGCTGCTGTTGAGGATATACCACTCGCCTGTCGTCGTGCGCCAGACGGCGATGTCGGCTCTTCTGTCTCCGTCATAGTCTGCGGCGACTGGAATGTCCAGACTGTTGCCGAAAAGTTGTCCACGAAATCCGGCCCCGCTCTGTTGTATGTACCAGCCTCCGGTCGAGGGACGGAAGATTGCTAAGTCAGCCTTGTCATCGCCGTCGAAATCCGCAGGCACTGGCCTGTCGCCGTTCGCGCCAAAGGCTTCGGCGCGAAATCCCAAAAGGCTCTGCTGTATGTACCAGGTTCCGGTTGAAGGACGAAAGACAGCGATGTCCGCTCTGCCGTCAATATCGAAATCCGCGGGCGCGGGCAAGTCTCCCTGTATGCCGAAGAAGTATGAGCTGACAGTGTTGCCGTTGCTGTTGAGGATGTACCACGCTCCGGTCGAAGGACGATAGAGAGCTATGTCTGCTTTGCCGTCTCCATCGTAATCCTCTGCGACTGGAACGTCGCCCTGCGTGCCGAACTGCACGCCAGCGAAACCCGCGCGGCTTTGCAGCAGATACCAGCTTCCTGTCGAGGGACGAAAGACGCCTAAGTCTGTGCGGCCATCGCCGTCGTAATCTTCCGGCGCAATGATGTCGCCCTGCGTGCCGAAAGCCTGCCCTGTGAAATGATTCTGCTCGCTGCCTATGATGTACCAGAAGCTGCCGCCGGGACGAAAGACAGAGAGGTCTGCTTTGGCATCGCCGTCGAAATCAAAGCGCGTGTGCGAAGTGCGCAGGCTGAGACAGGCGGGATTGGCATTCACATGAGTTCTAATCTCTGTAATGGATGTCTGGCAGAATGCGAACTGCGTATTGTTACTGCTGATGGTAATCATGATTGTGTTCGCGCATCCGGGCGCAGTGTCAACATGAGTTGCGTTAAAGTTATGTGCAATCTCATGCGCGGGCAGGATGTATTTCTGCGGCGCGAAATCGAACTTGCTACTCCACCCGTAAGCGTTCGTCGGATTGTTACATACGACCCCGACTTTCGCGCGCCCTGCCCCGAAGAAGACTTGTTTGGCCGTCCACATGTGCGCCGTGTCGCGCCTGTACAACGGATTGTTCGAAGGAAAGTTTTGATTCCAGTAGTCTCTGAATGAATCGAGAAAAGCTGTCTGACTGGCTGTGTTATACGGGTCTTGCGTCGTCCAACCGTGCTGGAAAGTGATAGAGAATGTCAGGCCGAGTTGAAGCTGATAGACGCCTTCCACCTGATTCATTATCGCCAAAATATCTGCGTTGGCTGCGGCCACACTGCCAAACGCCGCGACACATTCGGCATCGGCTTCCGTCGCAAGCTCTATGACTTGTTGCAACTGGCCGCCAGCCACGCGCGGAGCAAGCTCTGCGGTCTTTGCAGAAACCTTCTCAGGCATCGGCACTTCGCAGGATAGATTTGAGCGCGCTATCACATCACGCTCGTCATAGAGCACAAAATCATTTGCCGCCGCCGCTGCCGAAAATTTTCCGGCAGGCTCTATAAAATAGTTTGCCGACGGCATCAGAATCATGCCTTCAAAGCTTTTCTCGTCAATCGTGAAACGCGCGTGCGAGTTCTCTATCCCGCGCACGAATCCCTTGTAGGTGCGAACAGCGTCGCTCTCAACCGCGCGCCTCACGCCGCCCGCAGTCGTCGCTTCTGCGTGATAGTCTTTGGCCCTCAAATCATTCGGCATCAAGACAAGCTCATAAGCTTTGCCTGCGGCGTTGAAGGAGACCTGTCCGGTCTCGCGCACGCGCTCGGCCACAAGACGTGTATCAAGCTTGACGAGTTCGCGCTTGCGAAAAACTCTGTCGAGTTCGTCGTCGCGTTGAGCTAACTGCTGCTGCTTGCGCGCGGCAGAAGTTTCGGTCGTGCTGGATGTGATTAAGACTGCGCAGGCACAGAGGACAATGCAGAAGGGGAACAAAATTCTGATGTGCTTCATTGGAATCTTCTCCTGACGAGGCCGCTCTTGATGAGCGAACAGCAATGGCTGAACGGTTCAAGCCATCTCAAAAAAAAGTTTTTGCGCTGGGGAAGAACTTCTCGGCGGAAAGACCAAGATGATGACAAACACTATTCCTCTTAATACGAGTTGTCAACACGGAGATTTTGAAACAGCTTGCCTCTCAAACTCAGGCCATCGCCGCGAGCGTCCCGGCCAGCGAGCGGAAGATGTCGCGCCCGTCTGAAGAGCCCAGGAGGTCTTCGCACGCGCGCTCAGGATGCGGCATCAATCCAAGCACATTTCGCTCACGATTGCAGATGCCTGCGATGTTGTCGCGCGAGCCGTTCGGGTTGGCTTCTGGAGTCGTTTGTCCGCGCTCGTCGCAATAGCGAAAGACGATGCGGTCTTCGCTTTCCAATTCATCAAAGGTCGCATCATCGCAGACGTAGTTGCCTTCGCCATGTGCAATCGGGATGCGCAGGATTGTGCTGGCAGCGAGTTGGTTTGTGAAAGGCGTCTCAGTAGTTTCGACCCTGACGCGCACATGCTCGCAGATGTAATGCAGGTCGCGGTTGCGTATCAACGCGCCCGGCAAAAGGCCAGCCTCGCACAAGATTTGAAAGCCGTTGCAGATGCCCAAGACCAGACCGCCGCGCGCTGCGAACTCTTTGACGGAATTCATGACCGGCGAAAATCTTGCGAGTGCGCCCGCGCGCAGGTAGTCGCCGTAAGAAAATCCGCCGGGAATAATCACGGCATCGTAGCCTTTGAGGTCTGTCTCGCGATGCCAGATAAAATCAACGGGCTGGCCCACGTGCTTTGAAATCACATGATAGGCATCGTGATCGCAGTTTGAGCCGGGAAAAACTATGACACCGAATTTCACTTATTCTATCTCCACACGAAAATCTTCGATGACCGGATTCGAGAGGACTTCGCGCGCCATGCGTGTGGCGGCTTCCTCAGCCTCCGCGTGTGCGAGCGTGTCTGCGAGCGCAATCTCGAAATACTTGCCCTGCCGTATATCAGCGATGCCGTTGTAGCCTAAGAGCTCAACGGAATGCTGTATGGCTTTGCCCTGCGGGTCAAGCACGCCCGGCTTGAGTGTGACGTAAACTTTAGCTTTCATCTAAAAGATTTTGCTCCTCCGCTCCACAGATGATAAAGCAAAATGTTGCAGGATGCGTAGTCGTTGCCCTAAGATTCATCCAGAAACAAATCTGCATCAAGAATTTTTCGGTTAAGAAGGAGAAGACGCTATGCAAAATCCCCCGCCCAACGAGCCTTACGGCTATGGCGCGCCGCCGCCGCCAACACAAGCTTATAACGCAGTAGCATCGCCTTTCGCGCACTTAGGAAAATCCGCGCTCGGCAATATGGATGCCAATGCTGCGGGCGCGCTCGCATACATCGGCGTCGTCGGACTGATTCTCGTAATCATCGAAAAAGAGAATCGGTTCGTGCGTTTCCACGCCATGCAATCGCTGCTCTACGGCGGCGGGATGAGCGTCTTGATGGTCATCCTCTTTATCTTCCTCTGGATCATCAGCCTCGTACTGATGATGATTGGAGCCGCAGTCGGCGGCAACGCGGGCGGCGGCATCGCAGCGATTGCAGGCGTCATAGCCATGCTCATCTGGATTGCAGCAATCGCACTGCTCCCGCTTCTCATCATCGGCGGCCTACTCTTTGCCGCCATCAAAGCCTATCAGGGCCAGATGTTCAAACTCCCAATCGTCGGCAACCTCGCCGAAAAGTTTACAAAGTAGAAAGCGAAAGCATTTCTTTGCGAGCTTGAGTATTTCCTTTCTTTGCGCCTTTGCGAGAAACTAAAACGAACGGTTCACGCAAAGGCGCAAAGATAAAAGATAAGCCCGCTAAGCGCGCTTGTCTTTTAGCTCATCGCTGTCCTTAAACACACGCTCGTAAATCGCATCAACATTTCTGAGATAAGTGTCGAGCGCGAAGATGCGCGATAGCTCTTCTGTTGAGAGATGCGCGCGGATGTCTTTGTCGTCAGCCAGAAGCGTTTGAAAATCGCCGCCCTCGTCCCAGACCTTCATCGCGTTGCGCTGCGCCCACTCGTAAGCCTCTTCGCGCGAGATGCCTTTCTGCGTCAGCGCGAGCAGGAGTTGACCGCTAAAGACCAGGCCGCGCGTCGCGTTCAGGTTCTCAAGCATTCTCTCTGGATAGACGACGAGGCCATCTAAGAGCGAAGCTGTTTTGGCGAGCATGTAATCGAGCGCGGCTGATGAATCCGGCAGCACTATGCGCTCTGCGGAAGAGTGCGAGATGTCGCGCTCGTGCCAGAGGGCCACGTTTTCGAGACCGACGATGGAATTGGCGCGCACAGTGCGAGCCATGCCGCAGATGCGCTCTGACAAAATCGGATTGCGCTTGTGCGGCATCGCGGATGAGCCTTTTTGCCCGCGCTTGAATTTCTCCTGCGCCTCGCGCACCTCTGTGCGCTGCCAGTGGCGAACTTGCAGCGCAAATTTATCGAGCGACGAAGCGATGACAGCTAAGGTGCAGAGAAATTCTGCATAAGAATCGCGCTGTATAATCTGCGTCGAGACGGGCGCGGGTTTGAGACCGAGACGCTCGCAGACTTTCTCTTCGACAATCGGGTCCAGATGCGCGAACGCTCCGACGGCTCCGCTAATCTTGCCGACGGCGACTACTTTGCGCGCTCTTTTCAAACGCTTGCGATTGCGCCGCATCTCGTCGTACCAGAGTGCGAAGACCAAGCCGAAGGAAGTCGGCTCGGCATGTATGCCATGCGTGCGCCCGATTTGCGGCGTGTCTTTGAACTCAAACGCGCGACGCTTTAAGACCAACATCAGCGCGTCAATTTTTTCCAACAAAATATCGCACGCATCACGCAGAAGGAGCGCGTTGGCTGTGTCCACTACGTCCGAAGATGTCAGGCCATAGTGCACAAAGCGCGCGGCGGGGCCGATTGATTCCGCGAGGTTAGTGGTAAAGGCTATGACATCATGGTCTGTGGTCTTCTCGATTTCATTAATGCGCTCGACTGTGAAGGCGGCGCGGCTCTTAATTTCGTCAAGTGCTTCCTGCGGAATCACGTCCATCTCTGCATGCACTTCGCAGACGGCGAGTTCGACTTCGAGCCACTTCTGAAACTTGTTTTGCTCAGACCAGAGCGCGCCCATTTCGGGCAGGGTGTAGCGTTGAATCATAACTATTTCAAGGCATCCGAGTTGACGAAATATCTGGCGAGTTGCCAGCGGCCTTCGCGCTCGACGAGCGTGAAGGTTTCCATGCCGTTGCCGCGCTCAAAGGCTGTCTGGTATTGCACTGTGAGCGTCTGCATAGGCTTTGCGCCGCCGGTGTTCTGCTCTATGCGCGCTGTGTGAAAGGTGCGCGACTTGACGCTGCCGAGCTTTGTGCGCAGGGTCTTGAAAAATTCCTTAGTCTGTTCGAGCGTCGAAGCCTGACGCCATTCTTCAGCCGCTTCCGTATAAATCTTCTCTTCGCGCGCGTTGGTAATGTCATCCGCAACAGTGTCTATCGTCGTCTGCGCGGCGGGCGGAATGCCGACCTGTTTCTGGTTTGCTGCGCATGACGCAAGCAAGATAAGCAAAGGCAGGAAGAGTGGAAGACAAAACAATTTCCCGCAAAGGCGCAAAGGCGCAAAGAAAGACGCGAAGGAATCAATTAAGCATTCGTTCTGCGCCTTTTCTTCTTTGCGCCTTTGCGCCTTTGCGGGAGCTTCTCGTCTTCTCATCAATCAAAACTCAATCCACGGCGTCGGTTCTTTGGGATGCGAGAGCGTGACTTCTGTTTCGGCGCGAAAGAGCGGCGCGCGTTCGTTGAGCGCGCTTTCGGCTGTGAGCTTTGCCAGAAAAGGATTGTTGGCGCGTTGCGAGAGATGCGCGAGCACTATGTGTCGCGCCGCACCGTCAAATCCCTCTTGCAGCCAGACTGCGACATCCTCATTCGATAGATGGCCCGTGCGCGAAAGGATGCGCTGCTTGAGTTCCCATGGATAGACATCACAAGCCTTGAGCATATCGCGGCTGTGATTCGATTCGATGACGATGGCCGCACAGTTGCGCAAACGCTCTGTGATGAGCGTCGTGATACAGCCGAAATCCATCAGCGTCGCAATCTTGATTCCGGCATGGCTGGCCGTGAAACCGAAATTATCAACCGCGTCATGCGGAACCGTGAAGGGATGAAAATCTATCGCGCCGATGCGAAAGTCTTTGCTCGATTCAATCTCTTCCACACGGTCACGCAAGACATCCGTGCGCTTGCGCGGTTCGTCATTCGAGACGCCGTGCCTCTCGCCTATGTAAGCATCGCGCGTCGGGCCGGAGACATAGACGGGACACTGTAAGCTCTTCAAAAGAACGCGCAGTCCGCCCGCGTGGTCGCCGTGCTCATGCGTGATAATCACGCCGTCGAGCCGCGCGGCATCCTCGCCCATCAGTGCCAGACGCCTGACCGTCTCCTTCGCGCTCATCCCGGCATCAACCATCACGCGCGTCTCGCCCGCCACAATCAGCACGGCGTTTCCGGTCGAACCACTGCCTAAGACACTAAATTTCATAAGTGATGAGTGATGAGTGAAATGATATTTCTTTTACTCATCACTGTCTCAAATTTCCAGCCGCGAACGATCCACGCGGAAGCCGTTGAGGTCTCCGAGGGCTGCGAGAGCGAGCGCGTCGGAAGTGAATGAAGCGCGCGCGACGCGCTGCACGTCTTCGGGCGTGACGGCTTCCAGTCGCTCGATAATCTCATCGGGCGAGATGCGGCGACCGTGTATAATCTCCTGCCGCGCCAAAGCTCCCGCGCGCATGCTCGATGATTCGAGGCCGAGCAGGATAGACGAGACAGCTTGATCTTTAACGAGCCGCAACTCGTCCTCAGAAACACTTTCGCTCACCGCGCGTCTTAATTCCGCGAGCGATAAATCAATCACTTCATCCAGATATTCGGGCGATGTTCCGGCGTAGATGTTGAAGACGCCGGCGTCTGTGTATGCGCTGCCGCCTGCGCCGACAGAGTAGGCGAGGCCGCGTTCTTCGCGTATGGATTGCCAGAGTCGGCTAGATGTCCCGCCGCCAATAATTGAAGCTAAGAGACTCGCAGCATATCTTTCATCACTACGCGCATCAGGCCAAGGGGCCGCGATGATTAGATGAGCCTGCTCAAGCTCTTTCTTCTTCTCAATCAGAATCGGCGCGGCGGGCGCGGGCGCAGTTGAAATTGATTCCGGCCCTTCGTCCACGCCGTTTTCCGAAAAAGCTTGCGAGGCAAGCTCTACTAATTTCTCGTGCTCGACATTTCCTGCGGCGACGATGACCAGATTGCGCGGCGCGTATTCGCGCGCATGAAATTCTGCCGTCAATTTGTGATTGAAAGACGAAACTGTTTCGGCAGTCCCTTCGATTGGACGGCCCAACGGATGATTGGCAAAGTATGCGGCGTTGAAAAGCTCGCCCAGAAATTCATCGGGCGTGTCTTCGACCATCTTCATCTCTTCAATGATAACCTTTTGCTCGCGCAGCAAATCTGCCTCGTCAAAACGCGGGCGCGCGACCATGTCGGACAAAAGGTCAAAAGCCCTCGCCAGAGCTTTGTCCGCGACCTTCATCGTAAAGCCTGTCACTTCATGCGTCGTGAAAGCGTCGAAGTGGCCGCCGAGGCGGTCTGATTCGATGGCTATGTCGAGCGTAGAGCGTGTGCGCGTGCCTTTGAAAACTGTGTGTTCGATAAAGTGGCAGATGCCGTTCAGGTTTGCGGATTCGTGGCGCGAGCCGCGTCTGACCCAGATGCCGACGGTCACGGAACGAAGGCCCGGCATGTGTTCTGTCAAGATGGTCAGGCCGTTTGCGAGCCGCGTGGATTGTATCTGATCTGTCATTTTGAAACTGTAAAAACCTACTTCTTTCAGAGCCTTTGAAATGTACAACTAAACAAGCAAAGCATCCTAACATGCCGTAAAATCGGCGGCAAACGAGGGCAAGGATGAGTAGTGGTTCAGATTTATAAACGGAAAGACACGTCTCCCGCAAAGGCGCAAAGGCGCAAAGAAAAGCTTGACTGCTTTCTTTGCGCCTTTGCGCCTTTGCGGGAGTTTCTTTCGTCTTCTTTCCGTCTCCGGCATCCCTGAGTCGAAATTCGTCATCTGACCGACAGCATCTAAAATCTGTTTGATTACTTGACACAATTCGCGCAATTAGCGGAAAATGCAGGCCGTTGAGGTGGGTAAACTTTAAGTCTCCAACCATGCCGAAGGGCGTTCGGCCTCGCTAGACACTCCGACTTGTGGCCTCTCGTTTAAGCGGAGGTGAGATTCCTATGTTGCCAAAGGGCATGAAGCTCAGAAAATTCCGGCGCATGAAACTGCTTCTAATGCTGGCGGTCGTGTCTCTTTGCGGAGTTAGCGTGCCAGAGGTTTATGGAAACAACGGCCCCGCGCTCGGCACAATCACAGGCACTGTCAGAGACAATAAAGGAAATCCACTCGCGGGCGCAGTCATCGCGCTCCTGCGCGAAGGCGCAAGCGAAATCATCAAGCAGACACGCAGCGCGCCCGACGGCAGCTTTACTGCCAAGATTCTTCCGGGCCGCTACAGCCTGCGCGCGGAAGCCACAGGCTTCAATCCAGCCTCTTTTCCAGCCGTCCAGATTCGTCGCGCAGACGAATTAATATACAGCTTCAATCTGATTCCGGCGGGCTCTGGCCGCACTGCTCCTGAAAGAAGAGTTGACCGCGATAGCGCGAAGTGGCGTCTGCGCTCCGCGCAAGGCCGTCGCTCAATCTTCCACGCGCAGGAAGGCGAAGACGAAGCTATCACGGCAGCTTTGGAAGGCGAAGCTGCGGAAGAAGAGCCTGCTGACGAAGGAGCCGTGTCATCGCGTTCGAGTTGGAAGAAGCAGGCGCGCACGCAGGGCGTGATAGAGACTTATGCTGTCGCTTCTGCAAACAGTTTTGCTCCCGGCCATGTCGGAGTCAACTTTGCCATCGCACAGCCCGCACGAAAAAATCTTGAGCTGATTTTTGCAGGACAGTTTGGCGCAGGTGGCGCGGGCGCGCCGCAAAGATTGGAGACAACCGCGAGTTGGCGCGTCAATGACAGGCATCGTTTGAATCTGACTGTCGGCGGAATGAAGCTGAGCGCGATTGTTTCTCAGGACGAGAATGATGCAGAGGCTCTGGGCCAGCTTTCCATGCGCGCGGTTGATGAATGGGTCGTGCGCGATGGAGTAGTTGTAGTCATCGGCCTGGATTACTCGCGCTTTGTCGGCTCAAGCAGCGCGTCTTCCATGAGCCCGCGCTTGGGTGTGCAGTACGATGCCAATGCGCGCACACGCCTGCATGCTGCTTACGCGCCGGGCGGCGATGAAGAAGAGATGCAGAGCGTCGTTGCGTTTGAAGATAACAATATCGTCTTCAAGCAGGCAGAGGCAGAGCCGCTCGCACTCGTTGACGGTCAGGCCGTGATGGAGCGTAGCCGCCGCTTCGAGTTTGGTATTGAAAGAATCCTGGATAACGAATCGAGCGTCGAAGCCACCGCGTTTTTTGATATGACAAGCGGGCGCGGCGTCGGACTCTTGAGCGCGCCACTGTCTTCGCTGAATGGCGAGGGCGGCGAGGCTCTGATGAATATCGCAAACCAGCAGGGAACTGCGCGCGGCGTGCGTATAGTCTATTCGCGTCGCATCAGCCGCGTTTTGAGCGCGTCGGCTGGCTATTCATTCGGGCGCGGCCAGTCTCTTTCCGAGGAAGGCTTGACCAATCCGGCGGAACTGTTTGAGAGCAGTTTCTTCCAGACCTTTGCGGCGCAGGTCAATGCGGATATGGGAAGCGGCACACGCATACGCACAGTGTTTCGCTTCTCGCCGCGCGCGACCATTTTTGCCATTGACCCGTTCGCCGGACGACTCGCGGTCTTTGACCCGTCGCTGAGCATTTTGGTCACACAGGAACTTCCGACCTTCGGGCTGCCTGTGCGCGCAGAGGCAGTGATTGATGCGCGCAATCTGCTCGACACGCAGGTCGGGATGGATGACGGCGAGATGCAGATGCTTGTGAATGCCATGCGGCGTTCTCTGCGTGGCGGTATCTCAGTCAGGTTTTAAGACAGTGAAAGTTAAAGGCAAAGGGAAGAGGAAGATGCGGGCAGGCATACTTTCTCTTCCCTTTGCTTTTCCAAAATCTCGGAAAACTCCAAAAACTCGGATAAATCCTGCGCTCCGTCCTTCCCGGTAATCTAAGGCTAATCGTGCTTTACAAAGGGAAGAAGCGGTGTGCAGAGAACATTTGCTCGGCGCGCCCTGAGACTCTCAGTCAGGATGCGAAGCGGCGAGGGGCGTATGAAATCGGCTGGAACATTGATTGCTTAATTTTGCTCTCTGTCGAGGTATGCTCACCATTCAAGAGGGGACAAACCGGCGGTGAAAAGTTCGGTACTGACAACACGTACATGGGTGCTGCTGATTGTGGCGGCCCTGTTCGTGGCTGCCGGAGCACTGAACTTCACACAACGCGCGACGCACAAGTTCCCGCCAACCGACGGCATCGTCTGGGTTCAAACTCCGCAGGGCATCATTGCGCAGAGGGTTGACGCGGGCCAGTCAGGCTCGCGCGCGGGCATCATCGCGGGCGACCGTCTGATTGGAATCAGCCAGGACGAGACAAACTTTGAAGAGGTCGCAAATGCCTCTGACGTGCAAATCTTTCTGGAAGAAGCTGGCGTCGGAGGCCACACGACTTATTACTACGAACGGCCATCGAACCCGCCTGAGACGCGGCTTTACTACGCCTATCTTTACAATCTGGATTCAAAGGCGCGATGGACTGAGTACGACCTGTATCTCAACTTCGTCGGCATCGTCTATCTGCTCGTAGGGCTCTTTGTGCTCTTCAAACAGGGCGGGCGCGCTCCCTTCGTCACGCATTTCGCAAGCATCTGCCTGACAGCTTTCGTCTTTCATTTCTACAAGCCCATCGGCACGTTTGAAGATTTAGACCTCGCGATTGCGTTTCTGGATGATGCAGCGTTTGTGTTGTTCGCGCCGCTCTTTCTGCATTTCTGCGCCGTCTATCCGACGCGCTATCACTTGAACAGCAAGCGACGTTGGCTCGCAGTCACGCTTTATCTTCTGGCCTTTCTGCTGCTTGCGCTGGCGGCTGTCGCTTACTTCGTTGCGCCTTCGCGCTTAGCGCGTTTTGGTATCGCGGAGAACGCAGACCTCATTGGCATCTTCGATAAAGCGAGTTTTGTACATTTCTGTGCGGCACTCGCGCTCGGCGCGGGCCTGTTGTTCTGGCGATTCATCAAGAGCAAGTCAACTGTTGTCCGCCAGCAGTTGAAGTGGGTCATGTGGGGCGCAGTCATCGCGGCCACTCCGCTCACGCTGCTCTATGGCATCAATCACCTGCTCGGTCTTGAGAGCGAGCGTTGGCTGACAGACCTTGCAATCCTGCCGCTCATCCTGATTCCTTTGGCCTTCGGCCACTCGGTTGTGCGTTATCGCTTGATGGACGTGGACATCGTCGTGCGGCGCGCAGTGGTCTATGCCTTAACGACGCTGGCGATTGCGCTCTTGATTGGCGGAGTTGTCCTCGCCGTCGGAGCTTACATCTTTAGCGGCAATGTCGTGACGGCGGGTGAGATTACCTTGCCTGTCATCATCGCCGTCGTAGCGATGGCAGTGATTGTGATGGTCGCCGCGCCGATTAAGAATTTTCTGCAAGAGCATGCGGACAGATTTTTCTACGGCGAGATTTATGATATGCGGCAGGGCTTGATGGATTTCGGGCGCACGCTCTCCGCTACGACTGCGCTTGAGCCGCTCTTGAACGCGCTCGTCAGTCGCTTGCAGCAAGTCTTGAGCGTCGAGCGCATTGCTATCTTTATCGAAGATGAACGCTCTGCCTCTGGCTATCGCGTGGCGCGTGCGGCAGGGCTTTCTTCTGCGATGATTGTGCCGCCGGATTTCCGCGAGATGATTCGCCGCCGCTCTGCCGAGACAGGAGTCGTGAGGGCGGATGACTTAGACCTCTTGCCTGAGACGACAGAGTTTGTGCGCAGAGCTTTGCACTACTATGTGCCGTGCGTTGTGCGCGGGCGGATGGTGGCTGTGATTGGCTTGGGCCGCTCGGCAGACGGCGCGCTGCTCTCTTCCGAAGACGTGGAAATCCTGCGCACTGTGTCGGGCTATGTCGCGGTGGCGATTGAGAACAGCGTGCTCTATCAGGAGCAGCAGGAACGCGCAGCAGAGCTTGAATTGCTCAAAGAGTTTAACGAATCCATTGTCGAATCCGTCAACATAGGTCTTCTTGCAGTTGACCTCGAAGGCCGCGTCACGCGCTGCAATTCTTCTCTCGAAGAGATGCTCGGCATTCAGCGCGAAGAGGCCATCGGCAAGCATGTCGAAGAACTCTTCGCGGAAGATTTCGCGGAGACTTTGCAACAGGTCTTGGGCGGCGAGCGTTGGCGGCTGACGGAGTTGCGCAATATCTACAAGATGCACACGGCGACGCAACTGGGCCGCCCGCTCATCGTGAACATCTCGGTTGCGCCTTTGCAGTCCGATACAGCCGGACGCACAGGCGCGCTCGTCGTGATTGAAGACGTGACCTCGCGCGTGCGGCTTGAAGAGCAATTACAGCAGCGCGAAAAACTTTCGAGCATCGGCCTCCTGGCGGCGGGCGTGGCCCACGAAGTCAACACGCCGCTCACAGGCGTCTCTTCCTACACGCAGATGCTTCTTGGTATGCTGCCTGAGACAGACCCGAAGCATGCGCTCTTGCAGAAAGTTCGCCGTCAGGCAGACCGCGCCTCGAACATCGTCAATAACCTCTTAAACTTTTCGCGCACGGGCGGCGCGACAGAGTTTACCGAAGTCAATGTGCATCGCGTGCTCGATGACACGCTGCAACTTCTTGAGCCGCAGTTCCGCCGGAATCAGATAGAGATTGTGCGCTCTTATGAAGAAGATTTGCCGAAGGCTTTCGGCAATGCCGGGAAACTTCAACAGGTCTTTACAAACCTGCTCTTGAACGCGCGTGATGCAATCGTTGACGGCGGGAGCATCAGTCTCTCGACTTCTTCAAACGAAGAGGATGAAGCCTTAACGATTGAAGTCACAGACACAGGCATCGGCATCGCGCCCGAAAATGTAGCCAAGATTTACGACCCCTTCTTCACAACCAAAGGCGTCGGGCGCGGCACAGGTCTCGGCCTTGCTATCACCTACGGCATCGTGCAGGAACACTCCGGCCACATCACTGTCGAGAGCACTCCCGGCAGAGGCACGACCTTCCGCATCACACTCCCAACGGCAGACGCACGCTTCCAGTTGAAAGCTGCGGCGGGCGATTAAATTCCAAGAATCTGTTTAGCAGAAACATATGTTCCGTTAGTATCAGCTTAGGCTAACCCGCCTAAAGTCAGCATGCTCTCCATAAAATTTTTTATCAATCACTCTTTAATCCGAGATGAATGTCCTGTAAAATCCATTCCAAAATCTCTTTGAGGCACGAGAGCTATGACTAATGAAGAATGGGATAGAAAGGTTGAGTTTATCGTCAACCAGCAGGCGCAGTTCTCCGCCGATATTCAACACCTGAAAGAATTAAACGCGCAAGCTATAGAACGCATGACTCAAGCCGACGTACGCATGACGCGCATGGAGGGAATTATTCTGGCGGTTCACGAGGATACGAATGCTAAATTTGCTGCCCTTGTAGATTCACACATGCGCCTGCTTGAATCTCAAACCCGAACCGATGAGAGGCTCAATAGCTTCATCAATGTCGTAGAACGATATATCAGCGAAGGCCGCAACGGAGCATCCACCTAAGCAGCGTAAAAATTAATTCTTCTCCGATGGCGGAGGCTCGCCTGTGCCGCGTGCGCGGTTGAATGGAGAAGTGGGCAGCCAGCGCGGCGCGGCTTCTGCGTTGGCGACTCTGTGGCCTGTGATGAGGCCGACGAGGGCGACTGTGCGTGCGCCGTCCCAGTGCCAATCCGGTCGCACTGTGTCGCCCGGTTGATGATAATCCGTCTCCATCCATTTCATCGCGCGTGCAATCCAGATTGCCGTGTCGCTCTCCGGCCCGCCGAGAAACATCAGGGCAGGCACGCCTTTCTTGACGAAGGCGTAGTGGTCTGAGCGATAGAAAACCTGCTCCTGCGGTAAAGGGTCTGCGGCTGGTATCAGCCCTGTCGCCGCGAGCACGTCTTCCAAAACTTTTCCAAGCTCCGAATGCTCCTTGCCAAACCCGACAATGCGTTTGACGGGCGCATAGACTTCTGTGCCGATGCCGTCAAAGTTTAAGTTTGCCGCGAGCTTTTCGATGGGCCACGCGGGATTTTTGGCCCAGTGTTCCGCACCCAAAAGTCCATACTCTTCGCCCGTCACTGCGAGAAAAATCATGGAGCGGCGCGGCTTCTGCGTTGATTTGGCGAAAGCTTCTGCGATTGAGACCATCTCTGCGACGCCGAGCGCGTTATCCGCTGCGCCCGGATAAATTCGGCCCGCAGCGTCTATGCCGAAAGCATCATAGTGCGCAGTATAGATAACAGCTTCGCTTTTAAGACGCGCGTCAGAGCCTTCGATAAAACCCGCGACGTTATAGCCGGTCACCTGCTCACGCTTGACCGTGACATCAATCGCGGCTTGCTTGTTCAAATCACGCGAAACCATCTCGCCGGTTTCGGCTTTCGCTAAAGCTTGCGCGTAAGTCATGCCTGAGCCTGCGAAAATCTTTTCGGCGGCGGTATCGCTCAAGAGCAGGATGGGAGGCAATTTAAAAGGCGGCTCAGGCGCGTCCGTCATTGTGACGCGGCGAAACGTAGCGTATCTGGCAATCATGCTAAAGGGGCGTCTGGCGGTTCCGCCGTTGGCAATCATGATGCCCGCCGCGCCGCGACGTATGAGATTGAGTCCGATGTCCTGCTGGCTTGCCTCCTGTCTCCAAGCCTCTTCATCCACATTCTTCGGGCGACCACTGACGAGGAGAATGATTTTGTCTTTGACATCAATGCCCGCTAAATCATCGCGCTTGAGAGCTTCGGAAGTGACGCCGTAGCCAGCGAAGATAAGCTGACCACTCGCATTTAATTTCTCAGCCGTGAACGGAGGCGTCGGCACAAACTCTTCGCCAAACTTGAGCGCAGTCTCTCCAATCTTGGCGGAAGATTCTGCGGAGAGTTGCGTGCTTCTGAATTTGATGGCTTGCAAATAACTGCCCGCGTCGCCGAGCGGTTTCAAACCGAGCTTGGCAAATTTATCCGCCAGATATTTCGCGGCCCTCTCGCCGCCCGCCTGTCCAGTCCCGCGCCCCTCCATAGCTTTGTCCGCCAGCGCGGTCGTCACCTCGCGCACAGTCTCGACCTTCAAATGCGTCGAAGCTTCACGCTCTGCTGCCGAGAGCGTCGAAGTTGTTTGCGGAGCAGCCTGCTGTCCGAAAACGGAAGTGATGAGCAGGACTTGTGCGAGCAAGAGCGCAGACGATGCGCGCCAGAGCAAACGAGAGCGGGCGTGTTGTTTCATAATTTCTCCGAACTTAAATCAAATGATTTCTGGCGAGCAAGTATAAGCGAAGAGAGCTTGCGAGGTCTAAAGAAAGCAGGAGTTTGAAGCAGAGAGGAAAAGTAAAAAGGTAAAAGGCAATTTAAAACTTAACTGACATTTAAGCTGCCTGTAACTCTTCGTTAGCGGCAAGAGGATAAATTTCAATCCCCTCTTAAATTATCTTGCCTGTAATTGCGGACGAAAAAGGAGAGGCATCCCCTGCCTCTCCTCTTTTTTTTAGACAGCCAAGCTGTTCAGGCAATCCGGCGTCGCCGCTTTTTGTGGCCCATAATCAGGCGAATCAATCCCGCCGGGACAGTCCATTGTTTGTTATCCGATTCGCGCTTGACCGCGACATGATTTGGATTCGAGGGCGAGATGCCTGTCACGACTACATCGGAGACGCCGTCGAAGTAGGAATCTCCGATAAGGTCTTGATGACCTGCCGGAGTTTTTACGGCAAGCTGTCTCTTCAACATCCTGAATGGTAAGACAATCTGTTCTGCCATCGTCTTTAAACCTCAATTCCTGAAACATAAGATGTGCATTGTGTGCAGAGTGGGTTGTCTGAAAGCATCAACAAATAAATGCTCCGAAAGGGAAACGAGCGGTTGTACGGTCTGCTGATTTATAAATGAGGCGAGTTAATTCCGGGTGAAGAGAGTATAAAATTGTCGTTAATTATGCAGGCAGCATTTTCTGAGAGCAATCGGCTTTTTTCTGAGAGCGATGGCGGCTCTGCCGCCCTGCTGTGCGGTAAGCCTCTGGCTTACCGTCAGCTTGCTTCTTAAAACTCTTGAGGCTGCGCCTCATCTGCGGCGTAGCCGCCAGAATTTTGCGAGGAGTAAGGAAAGGCAAAGCCTTTCCGCACAGCAGGGCGGCAGAGCCGCAGTAGTTTTGATAATAACCAACTTGAGCTAATTATGCGTGCGGATTTTTTTTAGAGCGGAAGCCTGAGGCGCGCTTCGCAGCCTGTGTGCGTCGTGCAATTTTTGAGCGTCAATGTGCCGCCATGCGCTTCGGCTATCTGGCGGCTGAGGACTAGGCCGATGCCCGTGCCGCTAGGCTTGGTGGTGAAGAAGGGGACGAAGAGATTGCTGGTGTTTGAAAGACCCGGCCCCTCGTCTTCGACCCAGACATCAAGATGCGTGGCGTTTTTGGTCCAACCGATTTTGACGCCGCCGCCTGTTTCAAGCGCGGCGTCCGCAGCATTGCGCAGCAGGTTAATGAGAAGCTGTTCCAACTGGTCTCTATCCGCTTGAATCGTCAGTTTCGGGCCGGGCTCAATCGCAACCGGCAGACGCTTTTCCAGTTCCGCGAGACGCTCTACGAGTTGGCCCAAATCAACCGGCTGAAGGCGCGGCGCGGGCAGCCTTGCGAGACGCGCGTATGCTTCCATAAAGCGGCCAAGCGATTCGGCGCGCGCAGAGATGACTGCGAGTCCGCGTTCCATATCTTCGCGCCAGTCTGCTGGCTGCGGCTCTTTGAGCAGAAGCTGGCGCAGGCTGCCCGCGAGAGATTGAATCGGGGCCAGAGAGTTATTAAGCTCGTGGCCCAAAACTCTGACGAGACGTTGCCATGCAAGTCTTTCCTCTTCGCGCAAAGGTTGGCTGAGGTCTGTGAGGACTAAGAGCTGATGCGGCAAGCCGCGCTCGCGGAAAGCGCTGCGCCGCACTCCCCAGCGACCAGTCCCGCCCGGAAAATTCATCTGCCGCGTGTGCGCCGCTTCATCCTTTAAACATTCCGCGAGATTAAGTTCAGCCGCGCTCAATCCAATGATGCGCTCTGCGAGCTGGTCCAGAATTTTTTCTCCCGCGCGATTGACCAGACGAAGACGTTGCTCGCTATCGAAGGCGAAGATTGCGACATTGATTTCCGCCATCACTGTACGCAACAGCGTCGTCGCCTCAAGCGCGCCGAGTCGCTGTTCGCGCAAGGTCTCGCCGAGCGCGTTAATCTCCGTCAAGACTTCGCCGAGCGCATCCACACGCACAGCCCCGCGCGCGCGTATCGAATAATCTCCCTCGCGCAAAGCCGCCAGCAAATTGGCAATCGTCTGCAAAGGTCTCGCCACGCGATTCCGCAGCATGAAAGCAAAACCCAGCCACGAAGCCAGCACGAGCAAGCTGAGCGTGACCTGCAACTTGATGCTGTAATCATTGCTCCAAAGAAGCGCGAGGGCCACAACAACTCCCGGCAGTCCGACCATCAAGGCGTTCAGGAGCACTTGTCCTTCATGCCTCAAAAACGCGCGCGGCTTGCCCTTCACATGATGAAGCGGAAGTGTCGGCTTGGCTTCTACGGTTTTAGTTTCTTCCTTGAGCACTTCTTAAAGTCCATACTTTTGCAGGCGACGATAGAGCGCGCTGCGGCTGAGGCCGAGCGCCTGCGCAGCCCTGTTCACATTGCCTTCAAAACGCGCCAGAGTTTTTCTGATGAGAAAGCTTTCGACATCTTCAAGGCTCATCTCTTCCAGAGGCCGCGCGACTTCCGTATGAGATGAGCGCAAACCTAAATCGTCCACGCGCACCACAGACCCGCGCGCCATCAGCACCGCGCGCTCAACCACATGGTCAAGCTCACGCACATTGCCCGGCCACGCGTGCTCTGACAACAAACGCAAAGCTTCAGTCTCAAAACCTTCCAGACTTTTGCGGTATCTCTGCGCGTGTTGATGCAGGAAATGTTGGGCCAGAAGTGGCATGTCCTCTCTGCGTTCGCGCAAGGGGGGCAGGCGTATGACGATTGTGTTCAGACGAAAGAGTAAGTCCTGACGAAAACGTCCCGCAGCAACCTCTTCATGTACATCCGCGTTGGTGGCCGAGAGCACGCGTACATTGACGCGCCGCGTCTTTGAAGAACCGACGCGCTCAAACTCTCCTGTCTGGAGAACGCGCAGGAGTTTGGGCTGCAAGCTGATTGGAACATTCGTTATTTCATTGAGAAAAAGCGTCCCGCCGTCGGCCAACTCGAAACGTCCTGCGCGGTCAACCTTCGCATCCGTGAAAGCTCCTTTGACATGGCCGAACAACTCGCTCTCAAAGATGCCTTCGGAGAGCCCGCCCGCGTTGACCGTCAGAAGCGGTTGCTGTGCGCGTTCAGAGGCTGCATGCAGGTGATGCGCGACGACATCTTTGCCAGTCCCGTTCTCGCCTGTAATCAAAACATTTGCATCCGATGGGCCAATGCGCGCAATCATTTCCAGCACGGGCTGCATCGCGCTGGATTCGGCAATCAGGGCCGGGCGCGTGTTGGAACGCAGCAGGCGATTTTCCGCTTCGAGACGCACGCCTCTGCGCAGAGCTTTGCCCAATTCAATCTGTGTGCGCAGGATTGAGAGCAGCCGTTCATTGGTCCAGGGTTTCTGAACAAAATCGCGCGCGCCTCTGCGCATGGCTTCGACAGCCAATTCAATACTGCTCCATGCCGTCATCACGACGACAGGCAATTCAGCATCGAGCGCGCGTATGCTTGCCAGCAGGTCTAAACCTTCCTGCCCGGATGTAGTGTCGCGCGCGTAGTTGAGGTCTATCAGCGCGACATCAAAATCATTTGCGTTAAGCGCTTTTAAGACTGCGGCGGGCGAAGTGACGGTCTCCGTCCCGAAGCCTTCGCCTTTGAGCAGCAGGCGCAAGGCTTCGAGCACATCTGTTTGATCGTCTGCGATAAGAATGTTCGGCATAGTCGCGTGCAGCGCAAAGATTGATTCACCACAGAGGACACAGAGTAACACAGAGGAATTTGAAATTTGAGATTTCAGATTTCAAATTCCTCTGTGTCCTCTGTGGTTCTCTTTATTCCGGGAAGTAGCGATCGAACAGCGCGGTCGTCAGTTCCCAGCGCAACTGCCTGCGCACGTCGCCGCCGAAAGTATAAGAGACAAACCATCCGAGGTTATGCTCAGGCAGGAGCATCATCTGGCTGATGGCTCCGTCCCATCCTCCGTTATGAAACATCGCCTGCTGGTTGTTCTCAAAATGGCGGAAGAAGCCGTATGAGATAAACGGTGATTCGCCTATGTGTCTCTGCGTGTGCATCTCTTTGATGGTCGCTTCCTTCAGGAGGCGCGTGTTTCCCAGACGGCCATTGTTGAGGTGCGCAATCATAAAACGCGAGATGTCCGTGCCTGTCGTCAAGAGGTTCGCGGCGGGAGCAGTCCAGAAGTCGCCTTCGTCCGGCGTCATTCTTTGATAGCTGCCGTCAACATAGCGATAACCGACGGCCACATCCGAAGCGATGTTGGCGGGCAACTTGTCAGGCAAGAGAAAAGTGCTGTGCTTCATGCCCAAAGGTTGCAGGATATGTTTTTCCATATACTGCTCAAACGGTTCGCCCGAAACTTCTTCGAGCACATGGCCCGCGAGCGAAGCTCCATAGTTTGAATAACGAAACGCGCCGACAGCCTTCGAGCGCGGCGGCATGTGTCCGGCTAGATTGTCTCCGAGCGCAACGCCTTTGTATGTCCCGCGCGCGAACATGGAATCCACGCCCGAATCCGTGTCCACGAATCCGGCTGTGTGCGTCAAGAGATTTGCCAAGGTCACAGGCTCTGGAAAATTCTCTTTGAGCTTGAACCGCTTCAAATATTTATTGACATCCTCGTCCATTTTGAGCTTGCCGCGCTCGACCAGTTGCATCACTCCCGTCGCCGTAAAAGATTTCGAGACAGAGTAAGCGCGAAAGAGCGTCTTGTCCGGGTTAACCGGAATCTGTTTCTCTAGGTCTGCGAAGCCGTAGCCTTTGGTGAAGAAAAGTTTTCCATCCTTCACGACGGTGATGATTGCGCCCGGCACATGCAGCCTGTCCATCTGCTCAGAGAAAAATTTATTGAGAAAAGCTTCCAACTCTTTCGGGTCAGTCGGGCCTGTGGGCCGCTTGCCCGCCTGAGACTCTTCGCTGATTCGCTTGAGCATGCTCTGCGCGTGCTCGAATTTCGCATCAACTTCAAGAGCCTTGCGATATTGCTCTGCGGCCTGCGTCTTTTCTCCCTTGCGCCAATGAATATTTCCTAAGCTGTCATACAGCACGGCCTCTTTCGGATGCAGTTCCTGCGCCAGCCTGAGCACATTCATAGCCTTCTCAATCCTGTGCGCCGCGCCTTCATTGGCCCAGTTGTTGGCAATCATGTTCAGGATTTTCGCACTCGCGATTCCGTTCGCATTAAGCTCCAGAGATTTTTTCATCAGCGTGCGCGCATCGTCCGTCGCGCCGATGACATTCTTAAATTCGTCGGGCCGCTTGTCTCCGAGCGCAAGAAGAATGATGGCATAGTTGCCAACCGCGCGATCTGAATTTGGATAAAGCTCTGCCGCGAGCTTCTGCGCCTTGACGACTTCCACGCCTCCGACCTGAAACCTCATCAGCTCTGGAACAAAATTCGGATAAACTTCCACGCCGGAAAAATTGCTGCGGAGCTTTGCGGAAATTGCATCCATGTCCGCGCCCGGCGCGATTTTCAGATTGCGTATCTCCGCGCTAAAAGATTTTTGCCAGTCCTGATTCCACTTCGCAGCCGTCCGCTCGAAAGAGTCTTGAAAGCGAAGCTCCTGAGGAAAGTTTTGAGTCGCGCGCGCGACCTCTATGAAATCACCGAAGAAAGAGATTGCGCCAGACTTGTGATAAGAATTGAGCCGCTCCGCGCCGTAACGCTCTGCGAGCCGCGCGGCCATCCATGAGCCGATTTTGACGAAAGCCTGTCCGGCGACAGGATGCCTGCCATCCTTGATTTTCTGTTCCGCTTCCTGCGCGGATAAGCTGCTTGCTTCACGATTGACGACCGTGTTGAAGTAAGCGAAAGCCTGTGCCAACTCCTGCGTGTTAGTCGTGAGCGGTTGCCGCGTCCTGTCGTAGTGCATCATGCCGAATTTGAACGCGCTCTCCATAGCTTTGTAGAGCGCGACATCATTCTTCTCTTTCGTATAGGCGCGAATGTCCCAAGCCTCGTCCAACACAAGCTCGTAGAGGCGCGAGATGTATGGTGAGTAATCCACGCCTTCCAGATTGCAGGCAAAGGCAATCGCAAAATTTTCCGACGGCACGCGATAGAGCGAAGTCTGCGTTCCCTTCTGCCCGCCGTCGTGATGCGCTGCAAAGCGACCGTTGACGGGCGAGACGAACCAGCCCATGCCGTAATCCCAATCGCCGCCCTGATGAGCCATAAAGCGGCCTTCGCGATTCGCCATCGGCGTGTACATCAAATCCACAAACTCTTTCGACAGAGCCTTGCCCTGATTGAGACCGCGCGCAAAGCGCAAGAGGTCTGTCACAGTCCCACTCGCGCCGCCGCCGCCAAAGCGAGTGCTGACATCCACGAACTGTGCATTCTTGATTCTTCCATCAACAAGCTCGTAGCCGCGCGCGCGGTTCTGCACAACATCGCGCGGGTTGTCCATCGTCGTGTTCATCATGCCGAGCGGTTGCCAGATGTAGTCGCGCATGTACTCTGCGAAAGATTTGCCGGAAGCACCTTCGATTGCCGCGCCGAGCAGGTTATAGCCGCTCGTCGTATAGACAAATTTTGTTCCCGGCTCCGCTTCAAGCTCATGCTTCGAGATTGCCTCTACGACCTCGCGCACGGTCTTGCGCTCCGCGCCTAAGCCTGAGCCAGTTTGCCCGCCGCCCAAGTGGCCCAGAAGCTGTCTGATGGTCACAGGCCATTTCTGTTTCGGATAATATGGAACATAAGTTTGCACTTCTGCATCAAGATTGATTTTGCCTTTCTCGACAAGCTGAAGCACGGCCAGCGCAGTCATAGGCTTGGTCACAGAGGCAAGCCGATAGACAGTCTCAGCCGTCGCAGGACTTTTGTTCTCAAGGTCTGCTTGCCCGAAACCTTTGGCCCACGTGAAACCGTCTTTGACGAAACCGATGGTCAGTCCCGGAACTCTGTCCGTCTCCATCTGCTTTTTGACAAACTCTTCAAAAGCGCGCAGCTTCTCCGCATATTTACTCGTCTCTGCCGCTGGCTTCTCCTGCGCCCTGACAGGCAATGTCAAAATTGCTTGCATCAACATCGCAAGCGAAAGAAGAAATGCAACTGCTCCTCTTCTTTGCGCCTTTGCGCCTTTGCGGGAAATTTTTTTCATGACTTTAACTCCTTCTTCAAATCGAAAAATGGCAACACTTCTCCTGAGCCTTGTCTGCTATTCACTTGCGAGACAAAGTCTGTAGTCTTACTTACTTGTTCTTCCTGAAACTAAATCGTCTTCAAATCTACTCGTACCTCAAAGCCACAGTCGGCTCGACGCGTGTTGCGCGCCGCGCGGGGATGTAGCAGGCCAGCAGCGCAATCGCCGCCAGCACAAAAGAGATGCCCGCAAAAATGTACGGGTCTCTCACGCTCACGTCGTAGAGCAGCCCTGACATAAAGCGCGTCAGCATCAAAGCCGCGACAAGGCCGATAATGATGCCCGCGAGAATCAGCTTGAATCCTTGCTTGAGGATGAGCATCAGCACGTCCTTCTGCCGCGCGCCCAGAGCGATGCGGATGCCTATCTCGTGCGTGCGCTGCGCGACCATGTAAGACATCACGCCATAAAGGCCCGCCGCCGCGAGGATGAGCGCGACCGCCGCGAAGATGGACATCAAGAGCGTATTGAAGCGTGGCCGCACAAGCGAGTAGCCCAGCCTCTCGTCCATCGTCTTGATGTTGTAGAGCGGAAGCTCCGCATCAATGCTTGCGACCTCTCTGCGCATGGCAGGCACGATTGTTAAAGGGTCTGAATCTGTGCGAACCACTATCTGCATCGAACGCCTGTGCCGCTCAATCGTCCTGCTTCCGAGAATCGGAACCTGCGCGTAAGTGAAATAGATTTCCGGTTGCGTCGCATCGCCGAGCCAGTGATGCCGCACATTGCCGACAACTCCAATCACTGTGAACCATGGGTCTTCCTCGCGGCCTCTGTGCTTGACGCGCTTGCCCAGGGCTTCTTCATTGGGCCAGAAGAGACGCGCCATAGCTTCGTTGAGAATCACTACGCCGGGAGCTTGAGCCGTGTCCTCGACCGCGAAATCGCGCCCGCGCAGGAGGCGTATGCTCATCGTCTCGAAGTAGCCCGGCGTGACGACGCGATAATTGTAAGTCGGCTCTTCACCGGCCTTCGGCATCGGCCTGCCTTCTGGATGAAAGTAGCGGCCCGAATTGTCTCCGCTCCACGGCAAGACATGAATCGCGCCCGCTTGCCTGACTTCCGGCAAACGCTTAATCCGCGCGAATGCTTCCCGGTAAAAGCCTACGACCTTTTCGTCCTCAGCATATTTTTCATCCGGCAAAGAGACGCGCATCGCTATTACATTGCGCGGGTCAAAGCCCGGATCAACATTCTGCAAGCGCACGAAGCTGCGCATCAAAAGCCCCGCGCCGATGAGCAGAACAAGCGAGAGCGCGACCTCTGCGACAACGAGCAGACTACGCAAACGGTCGCGGCCAAAGCCCGCAGGGGAACTCCTGATTCCTTCCTTGAGCAACTCGTTGAGATTCGGCTTCGATGCCTGCAAAGCCGGAGCGAGTCCGAAGATAAAGCCCGTCAAAAGCGAAACCGCGAGCGTATAGACGAAGACCCAGCGATCCATGCTTATCTCTCCGGCACGCGGCAAGTTGCCGGGAGCGAGCGCGAGCAATCCATCCACGCCCCACACAGCCAGCAACAATCCAAGCGCGCCACCGACCATCGCTAACAGCATGCTCTCCGTCAGCAGCATACGCACCAACCGCAAGCGACTCGCGCCCAGAGCAATCCGTATAGCAATCTCTCTTTGTCTTCTAGCGGCGCGCGCCAGCAAAAGATTCGCGACATTCGCGCACGCAATCAGCAACACAAAGCTGACCGCGCCCAACAGCACCAGCAGCGAACGCCTCACATCACCTACGACCAACTCTTGCAGCGGCGTAATCGAGACGCCCCATCCGGCATTAAAATCCGGCCTCTCCTCCGCCAGTTTCTGGGCCAGAGCGTTCATCTCTCTGCGCGCTTCTCCGAGCGTGACATTCGGCTTCAAACGCGCCAGCACATTGATGATGCGCCCGCCCATCCCGTCCACAGTTCCATCGTTAATCGCAATCGGCGTCCACAGTTCCGTGTCCGGGTTTGGAAACTCAAAGCCCTCAGCCATCACGCCGACGACTGTGTAGCTGTTGCCGCCAAGATTAATTGTCTGGTTAATGATGTTCGGCTGCGAGCCGAAATGTTTTTGCCAGAGATTGTGACTGATGATGACGACACGCTCTTTGCCCGGCTGGTCTTCTTCCGGCAGAAAATTCCGGCCCAGAGCCGGACTGATGGAAAGCATCGGAAAGAGAGATGCGGAAACTCGCATGGCCTGTAACTGCTCAGGCGCTTCGCCGCCGAGCAGGTTATAGCTGTAGCCGGCAAACGCAGCCATCTCTGCAAAGACTTGATTGCGTTCTCTCCATGAGACAAAGTTGGCGGGCGCGACTGTTGACCAGATTTCGCCGCCTCTGTTTTCCGTCACAGCGACCATGCGTTCAGGCTGCGGGACATTGAGCGGTCTTAAAAGAATTGCATTAACGACGCTGAAGATTGCGCTGTTCGCGCCGATGCCGAGCGCGAGCGCGATGACCGCGACAGCCATGATGCCCGGATGCTTCCACAGCGTGCGCCAGCCGAAACGCAAATCCTGCATCAGCTTTTCCATGAGGCCACTTCCTCCACATCTTCCGCGCTCTCGCGACTCTCTTCGACAATGCGTCCATCGAAAAGATGAATCGTGCGCCCTGCATAGAGCGCATAGCGCGGGTCGTGTGTCACCATGCAAACTGTCGTGCCGCCGCGATTGAGGTCTCTGAGGAGTTCCATCACTGTCTCGCCGTTGGCCGAATCGAGATTGCCCGTCGGTTCATCCGCCAGCAGAATCAAAGGCTGGCCCACGACTGCGCGCGCGACTGCGACACGCTGCTGCTGTCCGCCGGAAAGCTGGCTCGGCAAATGTTTCCCGCGATGCGCCATCCCGACTTTTTCCAGCGCGGCATTGACCTTCTCTTTTCGCTCCTGCGCCTTGATGTTCCAGTAAGTGAGCGGCAGTTCCACATTCTCAAACACAGTCAGGTCGCCTATGAGATTGAAGCTCTGAAAGACGAAACCGATTTCACGATTGCGCACGCGCGCGCGTTCGGCTTGCGCGAGCTCTGAAACCAGCTTGCCATTCAGCCAGTAGCTTCCAGTTGTCGGTGAATCAAGCAGACCGAGAATCGCCAGCAGCGTTGACTTGCCGCAGCCCGATGGCCCTGCAATCGCTAAGTACTCGCCCACGCTGATTTCCAAGTGAATGCCAGAGAGCGCGTGCGTCTCAACCTCTTCGGTCGAGAAAACCTTGCCGACATTTTCAAGGCGGATAAGCTTTGAAGTTTTCAGCGCGCCGTTTTCAGTTTTTGTGGTAGCTCTCAACATTTTTAATTTCTCGCCGTAGTTGCTTATTACAAGCCGCGTGCCAGTTTTAACTTGAAAGTCAAACTATTGAAAAGGGCCGGATTTGTTGAGGAAAAGCGAGGGAAGACAGTTGCGCGGTGTTCGTTTCTGGGATTTCCGAATCCCGGAATCGAAAAATTGATTGACCGCTCTTCTGGGCCAATCGCGTTGTAAACAGTTGTGGCCCACGAACAATAACGTCGTGAGCTAAGCTGTCTCTGATTAACTATTGACATCGTAAAGTTATCAGCATATCTTGCAGTACATCTCGCACCTGCAATCAATCTGTGCAGAAAAAAAACTTTTACGGTCGAAACATCCTCATCTCTGATGACCTTTTCAGAGGCAAGGTAATCAAAAAGAATGCAGAAAAAAACTTTTACGGTCGCTGATTATCTGTTAACCAGATTGAAGCAACTCAACGTGACGGAAGTCTTTCAGATTCCCGGTGATTATGTAAAGCACTTCACGCAGGCTTTGGAGTACTTTGACGGGATAGAAACCATCGGCGCGATTAATGAGCTTGATGCTGCTTATGCAGCAGATGCCTACGGGCGCACGAGAGGCCTGGGAGCGGTCTCGCTCCAGTACGGAGTGAGCACCTTCAGCGCGCTCAATGCCATTGCCGGTGCATACGTCGAACGCAGTCCGGTGGTTGTCATCAGCGCCGCGCCGGGCGCAGATACACGTCAGGTCACCAAAATGTATAACGTGCTCTATCACCACTCGACCGGCAACCTCAATGCCGACCAGGAAGTGTATGAGCGCGTGACGGTGGCTGCCGAGACACTGAGCACTTCGGTGGGCGCGCCCGAAAAAATAGACAATCTGCTGATAGCAGCCATCACACACCAAAGGCCTGTTTACATTGCCTGTTACAAAGAAGTCTGGGGCGAGCCTTGTCCGCGACCGAGCAATAAACCTTTAGAACCATTAATCATCAAAAGCGAACCGGCGGCTCTTGAAAACGCAGTCGAGCAGGCCTGGGCTCAAATCACAGCAGCGAAGAACCCTATGATATTTGCAGGGGTCGAAGTGCTTCGTCACGGATTGTCAGACTTGCTGCAACAACTCATAGATGCGAGCGGATTTCTCTATACGACCACCACTCTCGGCAAAACCGTGCTGGATGAGAAGGGTGATAAATTTATCGGAACCTATTCTGATGCAGCCTCAATCAACAATGTGCTTGACCTTGTGCAGCAGGCAGATTGCTTCCTCACTCTTGGCACAATCATCACGGATGATTACCTCTGGTTTATCGAGAACAAGTATGCAGGGATGGTGCTGGCTACCACAGAAGAGATACGTGTCGGGTACTTTACTTATGAAGGCGTGACCATGAAAGATTTCATGGAAGCCTTGCTGCTCCGTTTTAAGAAGACTAAAGGTTATCCGCTCTCAACTGTAGCCCCAGCGCAACCGGCTTATCCTGAACCGTGGGCCTCCAATTCAGACCCGAAGTTCAATGACAAACCTGAACTCATCACTTACAACCGTTTCTTTCAGCACTCGATGAAGTTCCTGCAAGACAACAACATGCTCGATGATGTAGTGATGACCTTCGGAGTGAGTTCGTCGCTTTATGTCGCCACCAACGCTTACGGTCTCGCACAGAACAGCTTCATCGGGTCGGCAGCATGGCAATGCATCGGATTCGAGACCGGCGCGGCTTCGGGCGCGCAGCTTGGAAGTCGAAAGCGTGCATGGACTGTAGCTGGCGACGGCGGCTTTATGATGGTTTGTCAGTCGCTCTCAACCCTCGCCAGAAACAATCTGAACGCAGTGATTTTTGTAATGAGCAACGGAGTCTATGCCATCGAACAGGTTTACGTTGACATCACTTCGTTTGAATCCGGCCCCGAACATAAATTCGATGCTTTTGACATCCTGCCCAAATGGGATTACATGGCTCTCGCTCAGGCGTTTGGAGCCAGAGGATACCGCGTGACAACCGTTAAGGAATTAAAGGCTGTCCTGAACAAATTGAAAAGAATAACCAAGCAGCCAGTATTGGTCGAAGTCGTGATTCCTGAAAAAGACCTTCCCCAACAGATGTATCGTCTGGGAATAGAATAGAAATCCTCAAAGTCAAAATCCTGACAACACTCTAACTAAAAGGACTCAATCGCATGGAGAACAAAACCTATTCCATATTCGGCGCAGGGGCCGCAGGGCTTTACACAGCATGGCGTTTGCTGGACGGCGAACCCCGCACTAAGAGCGCACAGGCGAAACAATTAGCAGAAGGCGACACGCTTGAATTGTACGACTGGGGAAAGTATGACTTCTCAAAAGATGACCCCGGAACGCGCGCTGCGGGTGCGCGCGTTTGCACCTATCATTATCAGAACGATAAGAAAAACTCTTATCTGGAATTGGGCGGGATGCGCTATTCGGATTGGGACGGCAATGATGCTGGTACAAGCGGAGGACACAGGCTGGTGACAACCGTTATTGAACAGCTTGGTCTCAAAAAATATTCGGTGCCGTTCAATGAGTCCACTAATCCCTTGTTCTACCTGCGCACGAAGAACATGTATATGAACGACATCAACTCAAACAATCCCGCGCCCTACAATGTTGACCACTTCGGTGCGGCCACTTCGCCCGATAACGGTTTTACAGTTCTTCAAGACCTTGCCATGTCACCGACTGCGGCAGGGAACATGACCCGTCGGGACTGGTGTGAGTTTTATCAAAAAGGGACTATCAATGTTGACATGCCCGACTCGTCCGTTTTCCAGAAAGGTGATCGGATGAGCGACATTGGCTATTGGAATCTGATGTTTGACCAGTTAGGGCCGGAAGGCTTCGCTTATACTGCGGATGGAAACGGCTACACCTCGAACATTATTAACTGGAACTCTGCGGATGCGATTCAGGCCAACAATGAATTTACACCCGGCACGGAATACAAGACTTTGACGACAGGCTATTCCAGCATGTTCAATGCCTTGTTTGATGCCATTGTCAAACTGGCAAAACAGAAGGGCGTGAACTTTGATTATTATCCAGACACACGCCTTCACTCTATCTTGCAGATTGATAAAGTAATTCATTACTCGATAGCCACGCGCAAGAACCCCAACAAAAAATCGGCTTCAAAAACCACAGATGCGGCGTGGCTGGCGATGCCGCGTTATGCGCTTGATTTGGTGGCACAGGCCACACGCTATGAAGACCATACGGGGCTCGATGTGCTCAACCACCAGAAAGTGCAGTTGTATCTTGAGTCCGCAATTATGCAACCCTCTTACAAGGTAGGCATGTTCTTTGCCTCGCCCTGGTGGACTGATGCAGCCGGACAACTTCCCACCTATCTGGTGACGGATGATGTGCTCGAAGAACTGGCAGCCAAAGGCTTTCCCAAAAAATTTATCAGAGCAATCCGTGTCGCTAAAAATCCAGCTATTGTGAACACTGCATACGCACAGGATGAGTTCATCAAAACGGTGGAGGGCTGCATACGCGAGCCGCTAACTGCAACACAGAAGGAATTGTTACTGAATGTTTCCCAAATCGTTAGCAATCCGCCTGCATACCCGGCGCAAATTACAGCCTACGAAGTGACGAATGATGTGCTCAAAGAATTAGAAGCCAAAGGCTTTCCTAAGAAGTACATCAACGCGATTAGCGCGGCGACGAATCCCCAAATAGTTGAAACGCCGTACACACCTGCCGACGTTTTTATCCAGACAGTGGAAACCTGCATACAGGAACGCTTAACCATCAAGCAGGAAGAGTCTGTTGCTGAATCTTTCCGTGCGTAACACGATTGGGCCGAGCATCACAGACACACCGATTCGCATGATTGTCTATTTCGGGAATAATGCGGCTGACCAAAAACAAGCGCCGGTTTACGGGATTCTCGCCAGTTACGACGACGAGCAGTTCACAAGCTTCTGGCAGGAGTTGGAGTTAGGCCCGGACGCAGACCGCAAAGTGCCAATCTCGGAAAATTACCAGCCACTCGAAGGCCCGCGCAAAGTGCCTGATGGAATGGTGAAAATGCTGCGCAAGCAACTGGCAGCCGTGCATTATGGCCCACAATCAGACTATACAGCCGTGCCTCCGCCACTGGAAGCAACCTATATGGATTGGTCTTTGCCGCCTTTCAATGCTGGCTATCATGCCTACGCGGGCCACTACGATATCTGTGATGTGCAGCAGAAGATACGCAAGCCCTCGCAGTTGATTGATGGAGCGGACGCCAATATTTTCATCGTCGGCGAAACCTATTCCAACGATCAGGCGTGGGTGGAAGGAGCTTATTGCACAGCCGAATCGGTGCTCAATGATTTTTTCGGCATCGAGCCCATTATAGACAATACGAATTACCCGTTTATCTGCCCGTGTAAGTAACGTGAGTTCGGCATAAGAAAGAGTTCGGCTGTCTTAGCCCCGACAGGGGCGACATATATTAGCCCCGCGCGTCAGCGCGGGGACACATGCGCCGCATACGAAACAAGCCCCGTAGGGGCGACAGAAATTGTGTCGCCCCTACGGGGCTCATTATTTATCTCGTGCTGCTTAACCCACTCACGTCGTGGGCTAATATCTGCCGCCCCTGTCGGGGCTGTCATTTAGTTACCAGCTTTATTGTCAGCGCACAGTTGCTCTCAGCGAACATTTGCGGCGTACATGAAGACGCTGCGATTGAGGATGACGCCGAACTCCATGCCTGCTTTGACCTCTGCCTCTTTGCCTTTGGAGAGCAGCGAGCCAGCGATTCCCAGACCCGCGCCGACGCCCGCGCCGATGGCTGCGCCAGAGCCGCCTCCGGCAATCGCACCGATGAGCGCGCCGCCAGCCGCGCCGCCGCCGATAAATCCTATATTACGTTTCTTCGACGAACGACCTTTAACGCCGCCCTCGTTGTCCGAGTTCACTTCGCCGCCCTCTTCGCCCGCGAGTGAGCCGTTGATTGGATAAGAAGTGCCGCGCGGTGTGCGTATGGAAGTAAACTGTACGCCAATCTCTCCGGCCTTGCTCTTGCGCGCGGCGCGTTTGACCATCGTCACGCGCCCGGTCACGATGCTGCCTGCTGGCACGACTTCAATCCCGTTCGCATACACAGGGTCAACAACTGTCGTCGTAAAAGTATCGCCGACGCGCGCGCTCTTGGAGGTGAGCTTCTCATTCATGCGGACGCGGATGACTGTGTTCGCCGGAACTGTGTAACGCCGGACTGTCGAACGCCTGCGTTGTGCCTCTACTGGAAGATGCAAGCCCGCAAACATCGCCAGCAGAAGCAGAATGCTCGCGACGCGCGGCATCTGTCTTAAAGCAATTTTATTCATGCCTCAATTCTCCATTCTCGTGTCGGGGTTCATAGCTTTCAGGGATTTGATTGTAGCACTAAAAGTCTCCCGCAAAGGCGCAAAGACGCAAAGGAAAGCACTCAAGCTCTTCTTTGCGTCTTTGCGCCTTTGCGGGAAATTTTCGTTCGTTACTATTGAGAGATATAAACAGCGGGAGCAGGCATATCGCCCGCGACTCCGAACTGTTGAGACATAAAAGTCCCGTTGCTGCTCCTGAGGATATACCAGCTTCCGTTTGACGGGCGGAAGACTGCTATGTCTGCTTTAGCATCGCCGTCATAATCGCCAGCGGCGGCGATGTCTCCGCTCGTCCCAAAAGCTTCGGCGCGGAATCCGGCGGTGCTCTGCTGTATGTACCAGTTTCCGTCGGACGGGCGAAAGACAGCGAGGTCTGCTTTGTTGTCGCCGTCGAAATCTCCGGTCACGGGCTGGTCGCCGTTCGTGCCGAACTGTTGAGCAAGAAGTCCAAGCGCGCTCCGCTGTATGTACCAGCTTCCGGTCGAAGGACGAAAGACGCCGATGTCTTTCCGTCCGTCGAAATCATAATCACCGACGACCGGCACATCGCCGCTCGTGCCGAACTGCTGGGCCACAAACCCCTCGTAGCTTTGCAGTAGATACCACGCGCCTGTGGACGGGCGAAAGATTGCGATGTCTGTGACGCCATCACCATCAAAGTCGCCAGCGGCGGCGATGTCTCCGCTCTGTCCCCAGGCCTGCGCGCGGAAAGTGTTGGTCGAAGACTCCATGATGTACCAGTAGCCGTTTGCAGGGCGGAAGACCGCGAGGTCTGTGTGACCGTCGCCGTCAAAGTCTCCGGGCATTAGTTGGTCGCCGCTTGCTCCGAAGTGCTCTGCGCGGAAACTGCCGTCGCTACTATTACTGATGTACCAGTGTCCGCTCGATGGGCGGAAGAGCGAGATGTCCGTCTTGCCGTCGCGGTCAAAGTCGCAGACTGTGCGACGCGGCCCGACCGTGAAGGTGACGGAGGCATTGGATTGCAGCGAAGTGTAAGAGGCCTTGACCGGCGAAAAACTGTAGAGCGCGCTCCAAGGCGTCAACGTGTAATCATCACCGGCCAGAAGGTCTGCGAAAGCTATCGTGCCGTTAGTCCCTGATGTATAGGCGATTCTGTTAGCTCCGCCTCTCAGGACAATCGGCACGCTGCCAACGGGTTGGCCCACGCTGTTCTGCACCATCGCGGTCAGCGTGTATTTGCGTCTCGCACCTTCGAAATAGATGGACTGCGCTTGATTCAGCGAAGGAATGTTGACGGTCATGGCGGTGTTGTAAGTATAAATCGGCGTCGCAAGCACAGACACGGTGTAAGACTGCTGAGCGGGCAGAAGTCCGAAAGAGAAGTTGCCGCTCGAATCAGTTACAGCAGTGGCCGTGACATGGCCGTTCAGATAAACAGTCACGCCGACCATTGGCTGAATGGTTGACCCCAGGATGATGCGACCCGAAACCAGATGGGCCGGCGGGTTGCTCATAAAATTGACTGTCTGGTTGACCTGCGGGTTCGTCACCGTCTGCGGGTTATAGTTGTAGCCGCCGTATTGATTGACGCTGATGATGTAAGTGTCATTGCGCGGCAGGTTGTCGAAAGAGTAGTTGCCGCTTGCGTCTGTCTGCCGCGTGATAGTTCCAACTTGCGAGCTCACAAGTTTGACAGTCGCGCCTTGAAGTCCGACGCCTGTATTCGTTGTCACCTGACCGCCGATGTTGATGCCGGGATCGCCGCCGCAGTAATTTAACAGCACGCCGATAGAACTGCTGAAGTAAACGCCCACAGCCACATCAAGTTTGTTGTCGTTATCAAAGTCTGCGACAACCAGAGCACGCAGGTCGCGGCCCGGCAAGTAGGTCGTCGGCGTGCCGAAGTTGCCAAGCCCGTCGCCGCGCACAATCACAAGGTCATACTCTCCCACAGTCGCAACTAAGTCTGTCTTAGCGTCGCCATCGAAATCGCCCGCCAGGACTCTGCGAACCTGTGGGCCAAAGGAGAGTGGAATCTGAGCCGCGAAGCCGCCCGCTCCGTTGCCAAACGCGATGTATGTTTGATTGAGAAAGTCCAGATTGCCATCGCCGTTGAGGTCGTGAAACTCCGGGCCGCTCACATTGTTCATCACAGTGTTGACAGGCGCGCCGAAATTGCCAAGCCCGTCACCCAAACGCACTGATAGATTGCCGCCATTGAAGACTGCCAAATCCATTTTATTGTCGCGGTTAAAATCCCTGACAAATGGAGACGAGCCATCGAAAGTTGCCACAGGCGAGCCGAAACCGCCGAGACCGTTACCGAGCAGAACCGAGACGACATTACCGGTTGAGCCGCCCGCGTACCACACGGCTAAGTCAGTCTTGCCGTCGCCATTGAAATCGCCGGGGATGGTTGAGTAATGAAAATGATTTCCGACCGTGAAGGTTTGGTGCGAGCCGAATGCGCCCGCGCCGTTGCCGAACATAATCTGCACGGAAAAGCCGTCCGTCACAATCAAGTCAATATTGTTGTCTGTGGTATTGACTTGCGCGACATTCAAATGCTGCGGCGTCCCTGAGAGCGTTTGATATTCTACAGGAGGGCCAAAGCCGCCCGCCCCTGTATTCAAGTGGACAACCACGTTCAGATAAAAACCTGAATGACCTGTCGCCAGCGTCACAAGGTCTTTCTTGCCGTCATGGTTAAAGTCTGCTGACACCATACTGTTCGGCGTAGTGGCCGTCACATAATTTCGCGCGCCGCGAAAAGATAGAGCGGCGCACGAATTAAACTCCTGCCAGACGGTAAAGGTGCGGCCCGCGACGTTGAGCGTGCCGCTGCGCGGCGCGGTCGTCGGCGTGACAGTAAAGTTGACAGCGCCGTTGCCGTTGCCGCTCGCGCCCGAAGTGATGGTAATCCAGTTTGCGTTGCTGGTCGCAGTCCACGGGCAATCGCCTGTCGCAGTAACGCTCACGCTTCCGTTGCCTCCGCCCGATGCGATGGATTGACCCGCAGGCGAGATGCTGTATGCGCAAATCATCGCGCCGAAGTTCGCCGTCTGGTCTTGCTGCAAGTTATTGAAGCTGTGCGCGGGCGGCGTGAAAGTATAGTCCTGCTTTGATGGCGTGACGGTGAACGAACCGCCCTGCGTGAGATTGTTGAATTGATAATTGCCACTCGCATCCGTCTGTGTGACAGACGATTGCGTGCCGCTCAAGGTCACGGTCACATTGCTCAAACCGTTGTTGCCTGCATTGAGGATGCGGCCTGTGATGGACGGCAGCAAAGAGATGCTTGTAGTCGCGGTTGCGGAATTGTTGGTCTGATTTTGTTCCGGCTCATTGGCTGTAATGGTTGCCGTATTGCTGATTGTGCCTGCGATTGTCGGAGTCACATTAATGGTCACGGTCGCCGTTGCATTCACGGCGAGTGCGCCGATGTTGCAGGTAATCGTGCTCGTCCCGCTGCACGTCCCCTGAGTTGAAGACGCGTTGACGAATGTGAGTCCAGACGGAAGCGCATCCGTCACCGTCACGCCCGTCGCTGGCGAAGGGCCGTTATTGCGCGCTGTGATGGTGTATGAAAAATTGTTGTTGACCATCACAGGGTCGCGCGAGTCGAGCTTGGAGATAGCGAGGTCAATATTTATTCCGAGCTTAGTGATGAACGCATCCGTGCTCCCGCCGCCGTAAGTCGCCTGCAACGGACTGGCCGTCGGGAAATTCGCAGAGGCTGTATATCCAGCCACGTAAGCGTTGCCGCCCGCGTCCACAGCGATGCCATGTGCACGTTCGAGTATCTGCCCGCCGAGATAGGTCGAATAAAGTATTGACGAGCCTGTCGCATTGAGCTTTGTGACAAACGCATCGCCCGACCCGCCCGCCGTACCCTGCGCGGGGTCAACCGCCGGAAAGTTGAAAGAGTTGGAATAGCCTGTGATGAAAGCATTGCCGCCCGCATCCGCAGCAATGCCCGTCGCTCCATCCGACTCAGAGCCTCCGAGATATGTCGAGTAAACGAAAGCATTGCCGCTTGGATTCAGTTTGCTGACAAAAGCATCCGTCGCGAAATTCTCGCAATTCACGCATGTCGCCTGCAACGGGTTGGCCGTCGGAAAGTCTGTGGAATAAGTCTCGCCCGCGACGTAAGTATTGCCCGCCGCATCAACTGCGATGCTGCTGGCAATGTCATATTCAGAGCCGCCCAGATAAGTTGAATAAACGAGAGCCGAACCCGCAGCATTAAACTTTGTGACAAAGCCTCCGGTCGTTCCCACATTTGTGGATTGCACCGGATTGACCAGCGGAAAGTTTGTGGATTCGGTTTGCCCTGCGACATAGGCGTTGCCCTGCGCGTCAAGGGCGATGGCGTTTGCGGCCTCGTTCAAAGCTCCGCCGAAGTAAGTGGAGAAGAGCAGCGCGCCCGCCGGATTCAACTTGGTTAAGAAGCCATCCGAACCGGCTAAAGCTCCGGCGTGAATGATGGACGTGTTGAGCGGGTTAAGGGCCAGAGCATAGACCGTCCGATTCGGAAAGCCATTGTCAATTCTGGTCCAGACCGTTCCGCCGTCAGTGGTCTTGAACACGCCTGTTCCGCCGGTAGCGACGTACATTGTCAAAGGGCTGTTCGGGTCAATGACAATGGCAGTCGCCGTAAAAAAATTTGTGGCGGCTGCAATGTGTGTCCAGTTGACGCCGCCGTTCGTGCTTTTATAAAAGCCCAAATTGGAAGCCGCATAGAGCGTTGAAGCATTGATTTTATCAATCGCTATATCGTTGATAGTTGAGGTCGTCAGACTGGCTGGCGCGCTCCAACCTATGCCCGCATTGTCGCTCCGATAGACGCCGCGATTCGTGCCAGCGTACATGATTGCGGGATTGGCGGAGTTAATCACTATGACGGGGACGGAATTTACGCTGATGGGAAGCCCTGTGCTGCTCGCAACCCATGTTGCGCCGCCGTCCGCGCTCCTGAAAATGCCTCCGAGTCTCGTTCCCGCGTAGATGTTATTTGGCGAGATGGGATTGACGGCCAGCGAAAGAATGACATTGGTGTTCAAGCCAGTATTGCTCTGGCTCCAAGTGCCGCCGCCGTCCGTGCTCTTGTAAACGCCGCTGCTGTTGGTCGCGGCATAGAGCGTGGATGGATTCGTCGGGTCTATAGCCAACTCGTTGATAAAGGCATTGAGTTGTTCGAGTCCCGCGCCTGCCCAGTTGACGCCGCCGTCCGCGGTCTTATAGACGCCGCTATCGGTCGCGGCATAGACGATAGACGGATTGGCCGGATTGACCGCGAGCGAAGTTATGAGTCCTGCTTGAATGCCAGTGTCTGCGGCATTCCACTGACCGCCGCCATCGCTGCTTTTGAAAAAGATGTTGCCGTTTCGGTTGGCCTGCAAGGGCGAGAGTGTCGGAAAGTTTGGCGAGCCGGTCATGCCCGTCAGATAAGCGTTGCCAACGGCATCAACTGCGACGCCGTTGGCGTGATCCATGCTCAAGCCGCCCAGATAAGTCGAGTAAACCAGTGAAGCGCCCGCCGGATTCAGCTTGGCGATAAAGGCATCCGAGCCTCCGCGAAGAGTCGGCTGCAAGGCATTAGCCGTCGGAAAGTTAGCAGAGGTAGTCAAGCCAGTCACATAGGCATTGCCTGCTGAGTCCGCGGCGATGCTATGACCGCGATCGTTTGAGTTGCCTCCGAGATATGTAGAGTAAACTAGAGCCGTGCCTGCCGGATTGAGCTTTGCTACAAAGACATCCGAGGTCGCAGTCGTTCCGCCCGCAGTGCCTTGCAATGCATTGGCCGTCGGAAAATTGTTCGAGAACGTTATGCCGCTCACATATGCATGGCCGGTTGCATCAATGGCAATCGCTAAAGCCTGATCTGTGCCAGTGCCGCCGAGATATGTCGAATAGACCAGCACAGGGTCTATGACGAGCGACTTGCTGCGGTCGTAGTCTCCCAAAACAAAGCCGACTTCGTTCTCGCCCGTCAAGACATAGCGGCTGGCAATCTCTTTCCTCGCGCCGTCCGTCTCTTGATACACAACAGGCTTGTGCTGTCGCACTTCTCCGCCCGCAGTGCTCAACACAAGCTCGCCCTGCTCGTCAATGCGTATCTCGTCTGCGCCATCAAAGGCAAGCTTAATCTGCTCTGTCTTTGCGCCGGGCGCGACGATGAAATCGTATTCGAGTTGTCTTTGATTGCCGTAGTAAGCAATGTTCACGCCCGGATAGACATCCTTGTATTCAACACGCGCGAAGCTCGGAATGTTCGTGTGCCAGTCATTTTGTTTACTGCCGATAAAATAGTTCGTCTTGCCCGGCAACCGGTTCAGCCCTACGACCTGCGGATTCCTTTTCGCCGCCACAAGGCGCAGGCGCAGCACAGCTCTCTGCTCCGCTTCACTCGCATCATCTGCCGCGTCGCTGCGCTTCAAAGCGAGCGTCGCTTCATTGCCTGTCAGGTATAGTTGATAGCCTACGCCGCGCGAGACGAATTTCACTGACGCATCCGCCTGCCCTTGATTGGCTTCAAAGCTCAGAGGCAATCGGCCATACATCTCGCTGATGCGGCTGCGCGCGGCCCTTTCCGTCTGCGCATCTTCTGACTGCAAACGGCTGGCCTCTATCATTCTCTGCGATGGCCCAAAGATGAAGGCTGCTAAAGCTAAAATGGAAACTGAAAGGACGACATAGACAGACGACATGCGGGGGCGTGGGACACGAAACATAGTTGCTCCTGAAAAAAGTAGTAAAGACGGTAAAATCGGGAATTAAAAAGGCTTAAGTGTTCGTAGCAAAGGGGAATATTCTGAAATCGAAGCTATCTGTGAAACTAAGGCTGCGAAAACTTCCCTTGAACAGATGCGGTTAGATGCACCGAATTGGAAATTCGTTGACGATTTTGAGTAATTAACCCAAGTTGCCAGTTATGAGAGCGATGCCGGCTTTGTTGCTAGTTATGAGAGCGATGACGGCTTGAGCCGCCTGCTGTGTGGAAAGTCTCTGACTTTCCGTTGGCTGCTCCTCCTGACCAGATGCGAGGCTCAGCCTCGCACATGGTTGGAGCCAAAGCTATCGGAAAAGCAAAGCTTTTCCGCACCGCATTGCGGCAAGAGCCGCCATCGCTCTCTTAACTGGCAACTTGAGTTAATTATTTATGCGAATAAAGAGTAGAAAAATCTTTGCGCTTCTTTGCGTCTTCACTTCTTTGCGCTCTTTGCGGTTAAGTAGTTTTTTAACGCAAAGCACGCAAAGTGATTTTCGCAAAGAGCGCAAAGATTTCGCAGCGAGACTCAGACAAATTGCCCTGCGGCAAATCCAGAGGCCCATGCCCATTGAAAATTGAAGCCGCCGAGATGGCCCGTCACGTCAACCACTTCGCCTATAAAATAGAGGCCCGGAACCTTGCGCGATTCCATAGTCTTTGAAGACAACTCATCCGTGTCCACGCCGCCGATTGTGACTTCCGCTTTTTTAAATCCCTCCGAGCCGTCAGGCACGAGCCGCCAATCGTGAAGCCTCCGGGCCACTGTCTCCAACTCTTTCTGCGTATAACTATTAATCGACTTTGACGGCGCAAAGAGTTCGCACCAGACTTGCGCAAAGCGGCGCGGCAGAAATTGTGCGAGCAGGTTATGCAATTCCTGTTGGCCTTCGCGCTGTGCGCGAAGAAGCGCGCGTGCGTCCGCTTCGGGCAGCAGGTTGATTGAAACCGCATCTCCTTTTTTCCAGTAGGAAGAGATTTGCAGGATGGCCGGGCCGCTCAGGCCGCGATGCGTGAGCAGAATATTTTCTCTGAACTCCGCGCCGTTACATCCGGCAATCGCGTCGAGAGAGACGCCCGAAAGAGCTTTTAATTCTTCCAGCTTGTTGCCGGAAAAAACTAGCGGCACAAGCGCGGGCCGCGTCTCGCAGAGGCGCAAGCCAAACTGTCTTGCGATGCGATAGCCAAAATCCGTCGCGCCGATAGGCGGAATCGAAAGCCCGCCCGTCGCGATGACTAGAGATGCTGCGTCGAAAATTCCCTGATTGGTTTCAACCTTAAATAAATCATTCTTGCCTATTTCACTCACGCGGCAATTCAGACGTATCTCAACCTTCGCGCGCTCGCACTCAGCAAGCAACATATTGATAATCTCTCTCGAACTACCGTCGCAGAATAATTGGCCCAGCTTCTTTTCGTGATAACGAATAGCATGCTTTTCAACCAGCGCGATGAAATCCGCGGGAGTGTAGCGGGCCAGAGCCGATTTGCAGAAATTCGGGTTGGCGGACAAAAAATTTTCCGGTGCGGTATAAAGATTCGTAAAATTGCAACGGCCTCCGCCGGAGATGGCAATCTTTTTTCCAATGCGTTCCATGTGCTCTATTAAGAGCACGCTGCGGCCACGCTTTCCGGCTTCGATGGCGCACATTAAACCGGCTGCGCCGCCGCCGATAATAATCACGTCTCTTTTCATCACGCGCCCCGCCGTGTCGTGTTTTGCTCCCGTCTCGCTTATAATTTTTACCAGAGCCAGCTTAGCAGAGTTCGCGCCCGTGTAAATTTAAAAGCAGATGCCGGAAAATGATTTCGCACATGAAGAATCAGTCCTGACCGAAGACGAGACGAAGCTTGAGAAGCCGCCGCTCTACAAGGTGCTGATTCACAACGACAATTTTACGACGATGGAGTTTGTCGTCTATGTGCTCAACAATATCTTTCAGCACAACGAAAGCGATGCCATACGCATCATGCTCAATGTGCACATACAGGGCGTCGGCGTCGCGGGAATTTATCCCTTCGAGATTGCCGAGATGAAGGTCGCAAAGGTGACGAGCCTCGCGCAGTCAAACGAGTTTCCGTTGCTCTGCACGATTGAAGAAGTTTAAGAATGATTAGCCACAGAGACACAGAGACACGGAGAAAGGAAAAGCGAAGATGAAAGTAATGCTGTTCTAACTTTTACTTTTTTCTTCTTCATCTCTGTGTCTCTGTGGCTAAATAATTTGTACAATTAAGAAATGATTACCAGAGAATTACAGGCTACTTTAAGCGTCGCATTGAGCGAGGCCGTGCAGCGTCGGCATGAATTTGTGACGCTCGAACATCTCCTTCTGGCTTTGCTTGACGACCCGACGGCGGGCAAAGTCATCATCCATTGCGGCGGCGACCTTGATGGGCTGCGCGCAGAGTTGGAAAAATATTTCGCGGAATATCTGACGCCGCTTCCAGAATCTTCGGACGACTTGCCTGAGCACACGGCTGCGTTCCAGCGTGTCTTGCAGTATGCAGTCTTGCAGGCGCAGGGCGCGGAGCAGTCTGAGATTGATGGCGGCAACATCCTCGCCGCGCTCTATCAGGTAGAGCAATCTCATGCCGTCTATCTTTTGAAACAGCAGGGCATCACACGGCTCGATGTGCTCAACTACATCGCGCACGGCATCTCAAAGATTGGAGATGAGTACGAGCCTGCTTTGGACGGCGACGAGACGGAAGCGGGCGAAGGAGACGCGCAGCCACAGCGCGACCCGCTCGCGGCCTTCACAGTTGATTTGGTTGAGCGCGCCAGCGCGGGCTACATAGACCCTTTGATTGGTCGCCTGCCTGAGCTTCAAAGAACGATTCAGATTCTCTGCCGCCGCCGCAAGAACAATCCGATTTATGTAGGCGAATCCGGCGTCGGCAAGACTGCGATTGCCGAAGGACTCGCGCTGAAAATTCACTTGGGCGAAGTGCCTGAGGTGTTGCGCGAGGCGAAGGTCTATGCGCTGGACATGGGCGCAGTGCTTGCAGGAACGAAATATCGCGGGCAGTTCGAGCAGCGTTTCAAGGGCGTTATCAATGCGCTCAAAAAACTGCCGGGCGCGATTCTCTTCATAGATGAAATCCATACTATTGTCGGCGCGGGCGCGGTGAGCGGCGGCTCGATGGATGCTTCAAATATTTTAAAACCCGCGCTGGCCTCAGGCGAGTTGCGCTGCATCGGCTCGACCACTTACGCGGAATACAAGAGCGCGTTTGAGCGTGACCGCGCGCTGGCCCGCAGATTTCAGAAGATAGAAATTGGTGAGCCGACTGTCGAAGAGACTGTGGAGATTCTGAACGGTCTTAGAAGTTATTACGAAGAGCATCACAAGGTGAAGTATGCGGATGATGCCTTGCGCGCGGCTGCGGAACTCGCGGCCAAGCACATACACGACCGCTTTCTGCCGGACAAAGCGATTGATGTGATGGACGAAGCGGGCGCGGCCTTAAAACTTTTGCCGGAAGCCGAAAGGCCGGAGACCATTGAGCCGCGTGATGTGGAAATCGTCGTCGCGCGGATGGCGAAAGTTCCGCCGAAGACTGTTTCGAGTTCTGAAAAACCGCGCCTGCGTGATTTGGATAGCGCGCTGCGCTCTGTCATCTTCGGACAAGACCATGCCATCGCGCAGATTGTCAAAGCCATCAAGCTCTCACGCGCTGGATTGGGCCACCCGGACAAACCTGTCGGCTCGTTTCTTTTCTCTGGCCCAACGGGAGTCGGCAAGACTGAGCTTGCAAAGCAACTTGCCGTCGCGCTCGGCGTAGAGTTCCTGCGTTTTGACATGAGCGAGTATGCGGAACCACACACGGTCTCGCGACTCATCGGCGCGCCGCCCGGTTATGTAGGCTTCGATCAAGGCGGGCTTTTGACGGATGCTATCAACAAGACTCCTTACGCAGTTTTGGTTTTAGATGAGATTGAAAAGGCGCACCCGAATCTCTTCAACATTCTCTTGCAGGTGATGGATCACGCGACCTTGACGGACAACAATGGCAAGAAAGCAAACTTTCATAACGTCGTGTTGATTATGACGACCAACGCGGGTGCGCGTGAACTGAGCGAAGGCGGCATAGGCTTTCAGGGCAACACGACCGGCAAAGGCATCGGGCGCGGCGCGATTGAGCGAACCTTTAGTCCAGAGTTTCGCAATCGTCTCAATGCATGGATAGCTTTTGAATCTCTGAGCTTTGAAGATATAGAGCTGGTCGTGGATAAGCTCATCAAGGAATTGAACAAACAGCTTGCGGAAAAAAGCATCACTGTCAAACTCAATGAAGAAGCGCGTGCATGGCTCGCAAAGAATGGTTTTGACAGACTCTATGGCGCGCGTCCGATGGCGCGGCTGATTCAGCAAAAAATCAAAGAGCCGCTCGCGGAAGAAATTATCTTCGGCTCATTGCAGGAAGGCGCGCAAGTTTTTGTGGAAGAGAAGGACGGCGAGCTTGCGCTGCGTTTTTCGTCGGATTGAAATCAGAGAGAGTCGCGGCATGTTGCGCGCTTGAGTTTTTCTTTGCGCCTTTGCGAGAACCGTTCATTGAGGTTTCGCGCTGGTGGCGCAAAGAAAAGAAAGACATAAGCTCGCAAAGAACTGGTTGTGTGTGTTGAGTAGTCGGGCATGTCCTTAATTCGTTTTCCCGATCCTGAGTACGCGGCTGTTGAAGGCATCGTGGTGATTGGCGGAGAGTTGAACGCGGCCAATCTGCTCGGCGCGTATCGCAGGGGCATCTTTCCCTGGCCCATAGACGGCTGGCCGCTCCCGTGGTTTTGTCCCGAAGAGCGTGCGATTCTCGAATTCAAAGATTTGCATATCCCGCGCAGCCTGCAACGCGAACAGAAACGCGCGCAGTTTCATTTCACGATTGATAAAGATTTTCCAGCGGTGATTCAATCCTGCGCCGAGGCCAAGCGCAAGGATGAAGACGGCACATGGATTACACCGGAGATGATTCGCGCCTATGTCGAACTGCATCGTGTGGGCCACGCGCACAGTGTCGAAGCGTGGGAAGGCGATGCGCTGGTCGGCGGGATTTATGGAGTGGATGCCGGCGGCGCGTTTGCCGGAGAGAGCATGTTCTTCAAGCGCGCGAATGCTTCAAAGCTCGCGCTGCTCTATTTAATCGAGCATCTGCGACAAAGAGATTTAGACTGGCTTGATATTCAAGTGATGACGCCGCACATGCGCGCGTTCGGAGCCAGAGAGATTAGCCGCCGCGAGTTTCTCACAAGATTGGAACAATCACTCGCGCGCGGTTTGAAGCTCTTTTAAGGTCGCCGTCTTGTGAATCTCAAAGCAGACTCTGTATAATCCTTTCGTTCCTTAAATTCCCCCGCCAATCTTTCGACTCGCTTTCGCCGGATAAGTGCGCCTATGCCGACCAAACCTCCACAGGAGGAACTGCCCGACAATCAAACATACCGGGTTACCAACCTGCAAAGCCCTGAGCTGGCTCCACACTGGCTGGCCGCCATCATAGATTCTGCCGAAGATGCCATCGTCAGCAAGACCCTCGACGGCATCATCACGAGTTGGAACAAGGGAGCGGAAAATCTGTTCGGCTACAAGGCGGACGAGGTGGTTGGAAAGTCCGTGACCGTTCTGATTCCAGAAGACCATCTGGATGAAGAGCCTGCTATCCTCGCGCGTCTCAGAAAGGGCGAGCGCATCGAACACTACGAGACGGTGCGTGTCCGTAAGGACGGCAGGCTGATAGACATCTCGCTCACAGTGTCGCCCATCAGGGGCGCGGACGGCTCTATCATCGGAGCTTCAAAGATTGCGCGCGACATCACTGAGCGTCATCACATCCAGCGCGCCCTCGCAGAACGCGGGCAACATTTGAATCTGGCACTCACCGCCGCGAGTCTCGGAGATTGGAGTTGGGATGCGGCGACAGACATCGTGACTCTCTCTGAGGCCGCCGCAGAAATCTTGGACATCCCGCCGGGGCCGCATCTGACATGGGCTGAGATGCGCGAACTTCTGCATGAAGAAGATCGCGAGCGTGCGCGCGAGGCCGTCGAGCAATCATTAGTCGAGCATAGCGATTACGACATAGAGTATCGCCTCACGGTTGCGGACGGCTCTCTGCGTTGGATTTCTGCGCGCGGGCGCGGGCTCTATGATGATGAAGGAAAAGTGTTGGGCATGCTCGGCGTGGTGCAGGAAATCACAGGGCGCAAGCGTATGGAGGTCGCGATTCGAGAGCAGTCGGAAGCTCTGCGCGCCATCAACGAGATAGGCCACATAGTCTCTGCCGAACTCGACTTGCAGAAGATTGTTCAGGCCGTGACAGACGCCGCGACAGAATTGACGGGCGCGCGCTTCGGCTCCTTCTTCTACAACGTGCTGGATGAGAGAGGCGCGTCTTACATGCTCTATACACTTTCGGGCGCGCCGCGCTCGGCCTTCGAGCACTTTCCGATGCCGCGCGCCACAGACCTCTTTGGGCCAACCTTTCGCGGCGAAGGTGCGGTGCGTATTCCTGACGTGCATCAGGATGCGCGCTATGGCAAGAACTCGCCTTACTACGGAATGCCGGAAGGCCACTTGCCCGTGGTGAGCTATCTGGCCGTGCCTGTCATCTCGCGCTCCGGCGAAGTCATGGGAGGACTCTTCTTCGGTCATCCTGATGTTGGCGCGTTCACAGAACGGCATGAGCGGCTGGTGGTCGGAATGGCGGCGCAGGCTTCCGTTGCGATGGACAATGCGAGGCTTTATGAGGCGGCCAAGCGCGCACGCGCAGAGGCAGAGCAGTCCGCAGCAGAGAACGAGCGACTCTACCGCGACGCGCGGGAGGCGAGCCGTCTCAAGGATGAGTTTCTCGCCACCATCTCTCATGAATTGCGTACGCCTCTGACAGCCATTCTCGGCTGGGCGCACATGCTGCGCACAGGACAGACAAAAGGCGAGGATGGCCGCGCGCTTGAGACGATAGAGAGGAATGCGCGCGCGCAGGCGCAGTTGATTGATGACCTCCTGGATGTCTCGCGCATCATCACAGGCAAATTGCGTCTCGATGTAAGGCCCGTTGACCCGAACTTTTTTATCGAAGCCGCAGTCGAATCAGTGCGCCCGGCAGCCGAGGCCAAGGGCGTGCGCGTGCAGAAGATTATGGACACGGGCGTGGTCTCTGTCGCCGGAGACCCTGTGCGGCTGCAACAGGTTGTCTGGAACCTGCTCTCTAACGCACTCAAGTTTACGCCCAAAGGCGGGCGCGTGCAGGTCAAGCTTGAGCGCATCAACTCGCATATAGAGATTGCCGTCAGCGACAACGGCGCAGGCATCGCGCCGGAATTTTTGCCGCATGTCTTTGACCGCTTCCGGCAGGCAGACCAGAAGACGACGCGACAGCACGGCGGGCTTGGCCTGGGACTTGCCATCGTCAGGCATCTGGTCGAGTTGCACGGAGGAACTGTGAAGGCCGAAAGCGAGGGCATTGGTCTTGGCTCAACCTTCACAGTGCTGCTGCCTGTCGCGCCCGTCTTTCAATCCGACAATCTGACGGGACGCATCCATCCGGCGGCGAGAGACTTGCTGCCCTCGTACGAATATCCTGAGAGGCTCGACGCTTTAAAAGTGCTGGTTGTGGATGATGAGCCGGACACGCGCGAGTTGTTGAAGTTCGGGCTCTCGCAATGCGGCGCGCATGTGACGGTTGTCGGGACGGCGCGCGAGGCGATTGAGGCGTTTGCCGCAGATGCGCCTGATTTGCTCATCAGCGATATAGGGATGCCGGACGAGGATGGCTATGAGTTAATCAGAAAGATTCGCGCGCTCAATGCAGATGAAGGAGGCGTTGTGCCAGCCATTGCTTTGACCGCTTACGCGCGCACGGAAGACAGGCTACAGGCATTGCGTGCGGGCTATCAGATGCATGTGCCGAAGCCTGTAGAGTTGGCGGAACTCGTGGCCGTCGCCGCCAGTCTTGTCCGTCGCAGTAAAATCTGAAAAATCTTCGGAGTAAGAAACAGACTTGAATCCATTATTAAATGACGCGGAAGTGCGCGTTGTCGGCGCGCTCATTGAAAAGCAGGTGACGACGCCGGAGTATTACCCGCTCACTTTGAATGCGCTGGTCAATGCGTGCAATCAAATCTCGAATCGTGACCCGGTAGTCTCTTTTGACGAGCAGACGGTGGCGCGCGCGCTTGAGAGTTTAAGGGAAAAAAATCTGGTCTATGTTTTTTACGGCAGCGAGAGCCGCGTGCCGAAGTACAAGCACATCATGACGGAAATCTACAAGCTCGCGCCGCCGGAGTTGGCAGTGATGTGTGTGCTCATGCTGCGCGGGCCGCAGACGATTGGCGAGTTGCGCGGGCGCACGAATCGCTTGTATGAGTTCGCGGATTTGGCGGAGGTCGAAAAGACTCTCGACGGATTGATGGCGCGCGAGGACGAGCAGCCGTTGGTCGCAAAATTGCCGCGCCTGCCCGGACAGAAGGATTCGCGCTACGCGCATCTGCTGGCCGGAGAGGTCGCAGTCGAAGAGCTGCCGCCACGCGCGCCGCGCACAGAGCCAGCCATCGCGCAAGTCCGCGCCGAGAATGAAAAAATCGCGCAACTCGAAACAGAAGTCCAAACTCTTCGCGTCGAAGTCGCGGAGTTGCGAGAGCAGTTTGAAGAGTTTAAGAAGCAGTTTGAATAAACTTAAAGCGAAAGAAAGTTTCCCGCAAAGGCGCAAAGACGCAAAGAAAGACAAGTTGCTTTTCTTTGCGTCTTTGCGCCTTTGCGGGAAACTTTCTTTTTACTGCGGCAGATAAGCGAATGGCACAGGCACGTCGCCGCTCATGCCCCATGATTGTGTTTGCATTGTCTGGTTCGAGCTGCGCCAGATATACCAGTAGCCCGTGCTCGGACGAAAGACTGCGATGTCAACCTTGCCGTCCAAGTCATAGTCGCCCGGCACTGGCTGGTCGCCGCCCGTACCCCATGCCTGCGTGAGCAGAGAGCCATTCGAGCTGAGCCGTATGTACCAGGACGAATTGCTTGGACGGAAGACTGCTAAATCCGTCTGGTCGTCGCCGTCGTAATCTCCGGCCACTGTCTCATCGCCGCTCGCGCCCCAGTGTATGGCTGCGAAGCTGCCGTCGCTCGTGTAGCGTATGTACCAGTAACCATTTGTCGGACGGAAGACAGCCATGTCCGCACGCCCGTCGCCGTCGTAGTCGCCCGCGACAGGCACGTCATCATTGAGCCCCCATTGAATTGAACTCATAGAACTGTTCGAGCTATTGAGCACATACCATGTCGCATTGCCCGGACGCCAGACTGCTAAATCAGTCTTGCCGTCGCCGTCGTAATCTGCTGGCACGGCCTTGTCGCCGCTGATGCCGAATCTCTCCGTGCGCAGGCTATTGTCTGCGCTTGATTGAATGACCCAGTTGCCTGCTGCAAAGAGCGCGATGTCTGTCCTCTCGTCTCCGTCATAGTTACCCGGCACGGCTCTGTCGCCATGACTCTGCGAGCCTAAGCTTCTGGTCAGCATCGTGCCGTCAACCGTGCGCAGGACATACCACACGCCTGTCGAAGGACGATAGACAGCGACATCCGTCTGCCCGTCTCCATCAAAGTCGGATGGTTGAATGACGAGCGTGGCCGTGAAGTCTGCGTTGTGGTCGCCGATGAGCCTTGTAATCGTGCGGCTCGCCGGGCTGAAGGTGTAATTAAGACGGAGCGGCGTGACAACGTAATCGGCCAGAGACGGCAAGTTAGTGAAAGCATAGTTGCCATTCAAATCCGTCACGGTTGTAGCCGTCGCGTCGCCGCCCAAGGTCATCAGGACTCCGGGAATGCCTACGCTGTTACGGTCAACGACGCGGCCACTGATGCTGCCCGGCGGCGGCGGATTGACAGTGATACGCACAGGAGCAGAGGTCGTCATCAAACCGACGTTGTCTCTGGCGACGGCGTAAACATCGTATGTGCCGGGCTCAGTGACGCCCCAGTTGATTGAGTACGGCGCGACGCTGTCAATGCCTATGCCTGCGTTGTATCCGCCGTCTATGCGCGTGGCCTGAAAAGTGACGCGCGAAATAGAGCCTTCCAAATCCGAGGCATTCGCGCTGACAGTGATGTCAACAGGCATCGTGTAGATAGAGCCTGCCGCCGGGCTCGTCATCGTCACAGTCGGTGGAGTATTGAACTGCGAAGTCTCGAAGTTCGCGTTATAAATATCTTCCGTGACATTGTTGAAAGTGTAGCTTGTGGGCGTGAAGACATACTGCGGCGGCGGCGTGATTGTGTAGTTGCCGCCAATAGGAACCTCGAAAGAAAATGCGCCGAAGTAGCTTGTGGTCTGAGTTGCATTGACAGTGCCGCTCAAGGTGACGGTCACATTTTCCAATCCGAAGCCGCCGCCATCCGTAACCTCGCCAGCGATTCTCACGGTCGTCGGCGCAGGATAAACATGTGTGGAGTGATAACCGGATTGTCCTGTCGCGCCAGTGCTGTCCGTCGCCACGACATGGAGCGCGTAATAACCTTGCGGCACATTGTTCCAAGTCGTGCTGTATGGAGCGGTGGTGTCCGTCCCTATCAAATCGCCGCCGGCATAAAAATCAACTTTTGTAATTGTTCCCGCGCTGCTCTGTGCAGTCGCTTCAATCGGAATGTTGCCGGGCGCGGGGAAAGACTCGTTGTAATGCGGTCTGGTAATCTGCGCCGTCACCGGCGTCACCTGCGTCGCCAGAAAATTGAGCGTATAGCCTCCGGCATTGAGCGCGGGAATGTCTCTGTAAATCGGATTCAAATCATAGCCGGGAAATTCAGGAGTGACGCGATAGCTCGCTCCGGCCACGAGGTTTGGGAAAGAATATTCACCATTCGGGCCGCTATACACAACAGCCGTTTGCGCGCCGCTCAAAGTGATTTTGACGCCCGTCAAAGAGCCGCCGAAGTTCGTCGTCACACGACCCGAAATTGTCGGCGGAGGCGGAGGCGTGATAGTAATCATCACAGGGCTCGAAGTTCCCGCAGTGCCTATGTTGTCCACAGCCCTCGCGGTCAGAGAGAAAGTTCCGGCCTCTGCCATCCAGTTGTCAAAACCATAGGGCCACGTCCAGTCCGTAGCAATCTTGGTCGTCCCCACATAAAACTCTACATAGTTAATCTGCGTGCCGCCGCTCGGCGTCGCCGTCGCTCTGAACGGAATCCATGTGCGCGCAGGATAGCTCGCGCCGTTGGTCGGGCGGGTCATCGTCACTTCCGGCCCGCTCTGACTGGCGACGGTAATGAAAACCAGATTCTGAGAGCCTGCTGTGTTGTCCCAGATTGTCCACTGCCGTCGCGGTCAAAGACCAGACGCCTGCCGGGACATTGGCCCAGGTGAAACTGTAAGGCGCGGTCGTGTCCGAGCCGATGAAGACATTTCCCATCCCGCTCGAATACGCGCTGAACTCGACGCGCGTGACTGTGCCGTCCGGGTCGGAAGCCGTAGCGGTCATCTCCACTGGCCCTGGCGCAGTATAAGTGGAGCCGTTTGGCGGACTCGTCAAAGTAGCTATCGCCGGTTGGTTTGTGACGATTGTGAAATCCGCGCTCTGATTCGCGCTTAAGTTAGGAAAGCTGACGCTCGGCGGGTTGGCCCCATAGCCGGGCTTTGTGACTGTCACAGTATAGTCGCCCGTCGGCAACCCGCTAAACAGGAAGCGATTGCCGGAGCCGATGGTCGTCGTGCGATTCTGCGCTCCCGTCAGCGTGACGACAGGCGGCAAAGGGCTGTTCGGGTCATAGGGATTGTTGTCGGTAACTATGCCGCCGATGCTGAAGGTCTGCGTCGGTTCTTCTGTCGAGCCAACCTTCATGACAAACGCATCATAGTGCTGAATATTATTGCCCTTATTTTTCTGCGTCTGGTATGCCCCCGGCGTGACGGGAATCCAGTATGCCTGCCCTGTCATGTACGCGTTCACGCCCGCCGCATCAACTGCCACATCCGTGCCGTCGCCTTCACCAAGAAAGGTCGAGTAAACGAGCGCGCTTCCTGTTGGATTGAGTTTCGTCAAAAAGATTTCACTGCCACCGTTTTTCGGTTGCAAAGAATTTCTGGTGGGAAAGTTCGGAGAGCCTGTGCGGCCTGTGATAAAAGTATTGCCGCTTGCGTCAACCTTGATGCTACGCCCGGTCTCGCTGGCCCCGTCGCCGATAAAGGTCGAATAGACGAGCGCCGTGCCAGTCGGGTTGAGCTTGGTGACAAAGACATCTTCACCGAAGTTATAGCTGACATCGAATGCTCCCGGCGTTGTCGGAAAACTCGGAGCCTGTGTGAAGCCAGTGACGTAAGCGTTGCCCTGCGCGTCTATATCAATGCCGAAACCTTTGTCTGTTTGCGGGCCGCCGCCAAGATATGTCGAATAGACAAGGGCCGTCCCCGCCGGATTCATCTTCGTGACAAAGGCATCCTGAAATCCAGAGTCTGGTTTGAAATGCTCCCGGCGTGATTGGAATTCCACCTCCGGTCGCGCCGGTGATGTATGAATTACCGGCAGCATCAATGGCTATGTCATAGCCGTAGCCGTTGACAACGAGCGCGACAAATTGAGCCGCGCCCGCCGCATTGAATTTGGCGATGAAAGCTCCTCCATTAGAACTCCCGGAGCCAAATGCGCCGGGCGTCGTTGGAAAGTTAGTGCCAGCACCGCCCGTCACATAAGCATCGCCGTTGGCGCGGTTGACTTTAACCCTTGTGCCGCTATCGGCATTGTTGCCGCCGAGATATGTCGAATAGATAATTGCAGACCCGTTCGGGTTCAGCTTGGTGACAAACCCGTCAGACTCCCCGCCAAAGTTGCTCTGATAAGCATTGACGGTCGGAAAATCATTTGTCATGGTCCCGGTCGCGCCGCTGCCCGTGTAACCCGTCACATAAACATTGCCTGTATCATCAACGGCAATGCCTTTGCCGATTTCTGCGGCGACAGTGCCGCCAAGATAGGTCGAAAAGACAAGGGCCGTCCCCGCCGGATTGAGCTTGGTGACAAAAGCCTCTGTGTAATAAGTCATGGAGCCGGGAAGAGGCTGCACGGTTGGTTGGACGACTCCCGGCGTCACAGGGAAGTCGCGCGAACTGGTCGTGCCTGTAATGTAAGTATTGCCCTGTGAATCAAGTGCAATGCCGTATCCGGTATCACCATTGATGCCGCCGATATGAGTCGAATACACGAGGACTGGGTCAATCACGAGCGGGCGCGCAGCATCATAGTGGCCCACAGCAAAGCCGACTTCCTGCTTGCCGCGCAGGACATAATTGCCTGCAATCTCTACACGCTGCCCATCTACTTCCTGATAAACGAGCGGCTTAAGCTGGCGCACTTCGCTGCCGTTGAGATGAAGTACAAGCTCGCCCTGCTCGTCAATGCGTATCTCGTCTGCGCCATCAAAGGCAAGCTTAATCTGCTCTGTCTTTGCGCCGGGCGCGAGAACGAAATCGTATTCCAGTTGTCTTTGATTGCCGTAATAAAAAAGGTCTATGCCCGGATAGATTTCCGCGTATTTAACACGGCCATAGTTAGCGACATTTGTGTGCCACTTCTGCGGGTCGTTGCCGATAAAGTAGTTGCTCTTGCCGGGCAATTCTTCCTCGCCTTGAACCTGCGGCGCATCGCTTGCTCCAACCAGCTTCATCCTGAGCGTAGCCGCCCGCCCGGACGAAGGCGAAGGTCTCCCCTGCCAGTTCCCCCTTACGCCTTCATCCTGACGCAGCGCCAACACCGCCTCTTGAGCGGTGAGAAAGAGACTGTAGCCCTGCCCGCGCGAAATAAATCTTACACTTTCATGAGCCTGTCCTTCGTTGGCTTCAAAGCTGAGCGGCAGCCGCCCGTATGCTTCCGCAATGGAAGCCGTTTGAGCTTGGCTTTCATGCAATGCCTGATGCGGATTGCGCGCGACGAAAGCCGCGAGTGCGAGCAAAGCACAGAGCGTAAAGATGCCTTGCGCATACCGGATGGCCGTTTTTCTGTAGGACAGACGCCGCATTGTAAGACCCCTTTGGTTCGGACAGCTATAAACTAATCGGGACAGAAAAATAGACAAAACTGACTGCTCCGATTTAAGAATGGAAACGCTTAGATTGCGACGGGAGAATTTTTTGTAGCTGGGAGACAAAATTTAGCACGGGCTTAATGTTTTAGCCAAACTCTGCTTGTCTCTCAAAAACCGCCACCGCTCTCAGAGGCGAATCCGCCAAATATTTTTGAAAATAATCTTCTCTACCTGTAAACGCGGAAACCGCGCGCAAAGTCCCTCACGGCGGCGAAAAGTGTTAAGATAAAAAATCCCTGCTACCCCGGCCAACAAGTTCTAAGTGTGTCCGAAATTCTGCAAAGGCAAGGGCTTCGTAAAAACTAAAGATGGCGATACATCCATCCGCAGGAGTGACCCAGCTTCTGGAGAAGTGGAGCAACGGCGACCGCGCCGCGCTCGATGAATTGATGCCACTGGTCTATGACGAACTGCGTCGTCTGGCCGGTGGCTACTTGAGGCGCGAGCGAGACAATCACACACTGCAACCAACCGCGCTCGTCAACGAAGCCTATCTCTTGATGGTGGACCAGAGACACGCGCGCTGGCAGAATCGCGCGCAGTTCATCGGAGTCGCCGCGCGCATGATGCGACGCATTCTTGTTGACCACGCGCGCGCCAATCAGGCAGCGAAACGCGGCGGCGCGGAAATCAAAGTCGGGCTCAGCCAGGCAGAGGACATCGGCCACCAGCCTGAAATCGAATTCCTGCTTTCCCTGCATGAAGCCCTGAATCGTCTCGCGTTGATAGACGCGCAGCAGAGCCGCATCGTCGAGCTACGCTTCTTCGGCGGCCTGACGATTGAAGAGACGGCAGAGGTTTTAAAAGTCTCACACGCGACAGTCGAGCGCGACTGGAAAATGGCCCGCGCGTGGCTCAGAAGAGATTTGGATGTTTAAGAGCCATTACAAAATTCAAGAGAGTGAAAAATTCAACTCTTTGCGCGCTTGAGTTTTTCTTTGCGCCACCAGCGAGAACCGTTCGTTGTTGTTTCTCGCAAAGGCGCAAAGTTAAATCAGAAGACCGCAAAGGGTTGAGTGGTTTTGTGAGATGGCATGATTAATCAAAGATGGGAACAGATTAAAGAACTGTTTCATGCCGCACTGGAACGCGAGACGGATGAGCGCGCGGCTTTTCTGGAGGCGCGCTGTCCTGATGATAAAGAGTTGCGCGATGAAATCATCTCGCTCGTCGCCGCGCACGAACGGCCCGGAAGCTTTCTTGATGCTCCGGCAGAGTTTGAAGCGAGCACAGGTCTTGGCCCGGACGAGCCGGCAGAAATCGAAGCCGGACAGACAATCGGCCATTACAAAATCGTCAATACCATCGGCGCGGGAGGCATGGGCAGAGTCTATCTCGCGCAGGACACGCGGCTCGGTCGCAAGGTCGCTCTCAAACTCCTGCCAGCCGCGCTCGTCAAAGACACAGACCGCGTCCGACGCTTTGAGCAGGAAGCACGCGCGGCCTCCGCGCTCAATCATCCGAACATCCTGACCATACATGAAATCGGCGTCGAAGACGGCGCGCATTTTATTGCTACGGAATTTATCGAAGGCCAAACCCTGCGCGAGCATATCAAGCAGACGCCGCTCAAGCTCCATGAAGTTTTAGAAATCGCCATACAGGTCGCCGCCGCACTCGCAGCCGCGCATGCCGCAAAAATTATTCATCGCGACATCAAGCCCGAAAACATCATGGTCAGGCCCGACGGCTACATTAAAGTTTTAGACTTCGGACTCGCCAAGCTCACACCGCCGCAAGCCGCCGCAGGCATTGATACGGATTCACTCGCCTTCGCGCTCGTCAGCACGCAGCCCGGCATGGTGATGGGAACAATGATTTACATGTCGCCTGAGCAGGCGCGCGGTTTTGAAATAGATGCGCGCACGGACATCTGGAGTTTGGGAGTCATCCTGTATGAAATGATTGCCGGGCATCCGCCCTTCACAGGGCGCACCAACAGCGATGTGCTGGCCTCTGTCATCAATCGCGAGCCGCAGCCCTTGAGCCGCACAGTCGCGGGCGTCTCTGCGGAGCTTGAGCGCATCGTCACCAAAGCTTTGGCGAAAGATAGAGAAGAGCGTTATCAAACCGTCAAAGACCTCTTGATTGATTTGCGCAGGCACAAGCAGCGGCTTGAGTTTGAAGCGGAGATTTATCGCACCAACGCCGGAACTGTTGATGCTCAGTCGCAGAACGCTCTCCTCTCCGCGCGCCCTGTTGTCACTTCGCTTCCGCCGCAGCCTTCTGCGGAGCAGCGCAAGCAAGTGACGATTCTCTTCGCAGACCTTTCGGGATTGACAGCCATCTCGGAATCTCTTGATGCAGAAGAGATGAACGAGACGATGAACGCGCTGTGGCAGCGTATAGACACGGCCATTATTGATTGCGGCGGGACATTGGATAAGCACATGGGCGATTTGGTGATGGCCCTGTGGGGCGCGCAGGCCGTGCATGAAGACGACCCTGAGAGAGCCATCCGCGCCGCGCTCACAATGCAGGCAGAGGTCAACGAATTTGTCGCAGAAAATTTGCGTGGCCGCTTTGATGTTGAGACGACAAAAAATGGCTTGCCTCTCATCATGCGCGTCGGCATCAACACCGGCCCGGCGCTTTTGAGTGCCATCGGCACGCGCGGCGAGTTCACAGCCACAGGCGCAGCCGTCAATGTCGCAAGCCGTCTCGAACAGGCCGCGCCGCTCGGCACAATTCTTATCTCGCACGATACATATCGCCATGTGCGCGGAGTCTTTGACGTGCAGGAACTGGAACTGATGAACGTCAAAGGCACAGCCGAACCTGTGCGCACCTATCTGGTCCAGAGAGCAAAGCCGCGCGCCTTCCGCCTGCGCACGCGCGGAGTCGAAGGCATAGAGACGCGCATGATTGGACGCGAGGCAGAGCTTGTGAGATTGATGGATGCCTTGCATACCGTGCTTGAAGATAGAGAGTTGCGCTCTGTCACTATCATCGGTGAGGCTGGACTTGGAAAATCAAGATTGCTTTATGAGTTTAGCAACGAAGTCGAGCTTCTGCCGGATAGAGTGCGAATCTTTAACGGGCGCGCGGTGCAATCAACGCGCAGTTTGCCTTATGCCTTAGTGCGCGATGTCTTCTCTTTTCGCTTTGAGATACAGGACAGCGACACGCCTGCCATTGCGCGCGAAAAGCTTGAGCGCGGGATGCTCGCTCTCTCGGATGCGGATGAAGAAGCAGTGATGCGCGCGCATTTCATAGGCCACCTGATTGGTCTTGATTTCTCGCACAGCCCGCATCTCTCAGGCATCCTAGATGACGCGCGGCAGATACGCGATAGAGCTTTTCATTACGCCGCGCAATTCTTTAGAGCCGTTTCTGGAGAGATGCCCGTGCTGATGTATCTGGACGATTTGCATTGGGGCGATGACGGCTCGCTGGATTTCATCAGCTACCTGATGCGCTCGTGCCGCGATGTGCCGATGCTTGTGCTTGGCTTTGCGCGCCCGTCTCTTTTAGAGCGTCGGCCCTCATGGGGCGAAGGCGAGACCGCGCACACGCGCCTCACGTTGCAGCCGCTTTCAAGACGCGAGAGTCGTCAGCTTGTCGAAGAAATTATGCGTCACGCGCAGAGCATCCCGCAGGCTTTGCGCGAATTGATTGTGAGCGGCGCGGAGGGCAATCCTTTTTATGTCGAAGAATTAATCAAGATGCTGATTGACCAGAAGGTCATCCTGCCGGGCGCGGGCCACTGGAAGGTGGATGCGAGTCGCCTGATAGAAGTGCGCGTGCCGCCGACATTGACGGGCGTTTTGCAGGCACGTCTTGATGGACTTTCTCTTTGGGAAAAAACTGTCTTGCAACGCGCGTCTGTCGTCGGGCGAGAGTTCTGGGACAGCGCAGTGGAAAAGTTAGGCGAGCAGCAGACAGAGGCTTGGAGCGATCCTGCGGAAGGCGACACGCGCGCCGCGCTCGAAGCCCTCAGACGCAAAGAGCTTATCTACAGGCGCGAAGCCTCTGCGTTTGCGAGCGCGAGTGAATATATTTTCAAGCACGCGCTTCTCAGAGATGTGACTTATGAGAGCGTGCTCCGCCGCGAGCGGCGCAGGTATCACAGGGCCGTCGCAGAGTGGCTGATTGCGCAGAGCGGCGAGCGCGTGGATGAATACGCCGCGACCATCGCAGAGCATTACGAGCGCGCTAAGGAATTAAATCGCGCGGCAGAGTGGTACGGGCGCGCGGGCATGCAGGCGCGCGAAGCTTATGAGCCGGAGACGGCCATAGTCTTTTATCGCAAGGCTCTTGAGTTTTCACCAGTCGCAGAGAAGGCGGAGAGTGATTCACCATCAAGCCGCGCGCAAAGAGCAGAGTGGTATGAAGGTTTGGGCGAAGCTCTCTGGATGCAGACAAAGTTTGTTGAGGCGGTCGAAGCCTACACGGCCATGCGCGAGGCCGGAGAAGCCGAAAACGATGTGCTCATACAGGCACGCGCATTGAATGGCCTTGCTTCCGTGCAGGATAGACTGGGCGACTATCGCGCGATGCTTGAGAGCGCGAAATCCGCCGCAGAGCTTGCGAGACAAGCTGGCACACATGCTCCGGCCAGAAAAGAACTTGCACGCGCCTTAGACCGTCAGGGCTGGTCGCTCTATCGTTTGGGAGATGCTTCGGCTGCGATGTCGCTCTGCGAACAAGGTCTCTCAATCTCCACAGAGCTTGGCGACGGCGCGCGGCGCGAGCGCGGTCACAGCTTAAAATCTCTGGGCGTCGTGCATATCATGCTCGGCCACTTTGCAGAGGCCGAAAATTATTTCCAGCAAGCCTTGCGTCTGCACCGCGAGCTTGGCAATCGTCGCGGGCTTGGCAACATGCTCAACAGCTTGGGCGAGACCGCGCGGCTGCGCGGAGATTACAGCGCAGCAGTCACGCGCTATGAAGAAGCTCTCGCCATCACACGCGAGATTGGCGACCGCGCCAACGAGATGACTTATTTGAGCAATCTTGGCGGCGCGCGAATCGGGCTCGGAGATTATGCTGCGGCGGAAGAAGACCTCAGGCGCGTTATCTCTATGGCCGGGACGGACAGATTTTATGCGCTCTCGGAAACCTATAGCTTTCTGGCCGAAGCCTATCTGGGCCAGAAGAAACTTGATGATGCAATCGTAGCTGTGCGCCAATCGCTCCCGCTCGGATTGGAGACTGAGAACCCTGAATATATCGGAGGCGTCTGGCGCACGCTCGGCCTTGTCGCGGCCAGTCTGCCAAGTGAAACACTCACAGTAATGAATCGGACTTACGACGCGCGCGGCTGCTTTCAAGAGAGCCTGAGAGTCTGGACAGAAGTCGGAGCAGAAGCCGAACGCGCACGCACCTTGCGCGCGTGGGCCAGTTATGAAATAGAGCGCGGCGACAGTGAGCGCGGGCGCGAGATGTATTCTGAGGCTAGAGAAATTTTTGCGCGGCTCGGAATGGAACTCGAAGTCGCGCGGATGACAAACTAAAAGCAAGTTTCCCGCAAAGGCGCAAAGACGCAAAGAAGAACAAGAGATGAATATTAGAAGCTCTCTTTGCTTTTCTTCGCGTCTTCTTTGCGTCTTTGCGCCTTTGCGGGAAACTTATTTTTTAAGATGCCTATTCAAAAACTCGACCGTGCGTTTCCATGCCAGCAGCGCCGCGTCAGTTTTGTAATAGGGCCGCGTGTAGGCCAGAAATCCATGATCCGCCTGCTCGTAGAAATAGACTTCGACGGGCGTTCCCTGTCCGCGAAAAACTTTTTCTAATTCCTGTATGTCTGCGACGGGGATGTGGCGGTCACTTGTGCCTTGATGAATCTGCACGGGAGCTTTTAAACCTGAAACCTCTTCCTTCTGCATCTTCGCAGGGTGATATGGAATGACAGCTTTGATGTCATCAAAACGAGCGGCATACAACATGGCCCTTCTTCCGCCGGAGCAGAAGCCTATGATGCCCATCCCGCTTGTCTTCACAAAACTCTGCGCCCTGAGATAGTCGGCTCCCGCTCGTATGTCATTCATGAAATCATCGTCTGTGCGATCTGCGAGAGCTTTTGACATCTCGTCCGGCGTGCGCGCTGTGTCGGGGACTGTGTGAAAGATGTTCGGCGCGAGGCCGACATAGCCTGCGACGGCGAGTGCGGCGCAGGTGTTTGGAATATATTCTTCCGTGATTCTGTTTCCGGCGACGACGAGGACGGCTTTGTGTCTTCCTTTATCTTTGGGCCGTGCGAGATAGCCGTCTATCTCTTTGCCGCCGCTCTTAAAAGAAATGCTGCCGTGAACTATGTTCGGCGCATTGAGCACGCGCGTCGGCGGATTCTGTTGTAATTGAGCTTCGGCTCTCAAGCCAAGCGCGGCGAGAGTCACAAGAGTTGCCGCGCTGCTTGAGAGAAAAGCTCTCCGCGCTGGATTGTATGGCTCGCAATCGTCGTCTATGCACATCAGGGAACACCGCAGACCCGCCCGCTACCGCAGGCGGTTCTGACTTATAAAACTTCGACTGACACTTGCGGCTCGCCCGCCAGATTTGTTTCGTCTTGAGGCTGTCCGTCTATCAGGGTTTGTTGGTCATGTATGTGGTCAATGAATTTTAGCTTCCAGCCTTCCGAAGTTCTGGTCCAGGTTTCGCGCTGCCGCGCGCTGGTCTCAATCAGGCGGAGTTGGCCGGAGATTTCCTGCATGCTGGAAAAGTTTTGACGGACGAGGACGATGGCTTCGCTGTCCATTAAGATAAGAGTTTCAATCGTGTTGCTGATGTGGATGGGTTGCTGGATTTTTCCGAGTAAAATTTTTGAACGAGAGGCCATCTGTTCGCTGTTTTGTATTGAGCCGGATGGCAGCCATGCCAGAAAATCTTCAGTCCAGAGTTTTTGCAGTGCGGCGAAATCTTTTCCCTCGACGGCGGCGGCAAGCTCTGCGTGGCGCGCTTCGATTTCCCTGCGGACGACGCTCGCGTTTGTCTCGACGATAAGAGGCATGCCCGCAGTCGTTTCTTCCCTGAGCTTATAGAAGAGCGCAGTGAGAGTCAGCCCTGCGACCTTGACCTGCATGTTGTCAACGATGATGCCGTACGCGCTCTGACCATTGAGGATGCGATTGGCAAAGACGCCGGAGAAATTTTCTGTCGCGCCGTCTGTATAAACTTTCGTCGCGGTGATAATCGCGCCTGTGAGGCGTATGTCTTTGAGGACAGCCTGACGCTCGCTTTCGTAGCTGGTGATGCTCAGCCCGCCGTCCTGTGTGAACTGTATCTCTATGAAGTAAGAGCCTTCGATGCCTGTGTATCTGCCTTCATAATCTTTGAGGGCGGGACGCGCGGCGGGCTCGTATCGTTTGTCTTTAACTTTCCTCTTCTGCGCGAAAGTGTCGCCAGCAATAGTCAAGAGCAGCAGTAGCGAGAGGACGAATGCAGACTTGCATCTCATGATTCTTCTCCTTGATTAAAACTGCCATAGAGGCACAGAGACACAGAGACAGCACAATCAAAATAATTTTTCGTTTTGCTCAACTCTTTTATTTTCATTTTCTCTCTGTGCCTCTGTGCCTCTGTGGCTAGGCTTATTTGCTTAGTAATTCTTCAAACAGTGCGAGTGCGCGCTCGTCGCCGGTTCTGCCGAGCCAGAAGAGAGCCTGTTTGCGCACTTCCGGTTTCGGGTGCGTGCGCGCGAGTTTGATGAGAAGCGGCACGGCCTCTTCCTTCGGTCTGCGGCTGATGACGAAGACCGCGTGCTTCTGCAACTCTGTGTCGGCATCCGTCGCTTCGACGTAATCTTTCAAGACTCCGAGACTCTTCTCTCCGGCCTTGTGGCCCAGCCAAAACATAGCCTGCTTTCTGGCTTCCATGTCCTGATCCGTTTTGGCAATGCGTATCAGAAAATCTACAGCAGGGTCTTGACTATCGTTGATGGAGATAGCGTGAATCAGCTTTCTTCTTATCTCGCGGTTTGGAATGGTGCGATAAAGTTCCGTCAATGTGTTGAGCGCAGCCGCGTCACGACTGATGCCGATGGCATGAGCCGCAGTCTCGCGCACGTCTTCTTTCTCCTGCTCATTGCGCACCAAGTCTGCGAGGTAAGCTGTCTCGCCGCCTGTGTAGCCAATCCAGTAAACGGCTGTGCGGCGGACTTCATTATCGGTTGATGTCGAGACAAAACTTTTGAGTTGCGCGGCGACGCGCGGGTCGTCGTGCAAGGCTATGGCGAGCACGCCGCGCTCGTTCAGTTTGCGCGCGCGGTTTGTCGTCACAAGCTGGCGCAGGAAGTTGAGGCTCTCTTCATTGCCGCCGCGTCCGAGCCAATAGACAGGATAGGTGCTGTACTCGCGTCGCTTGTCCAGATTGTAAATCTCTATGCGCGAGATGGTGTTGCCGTCCGGCTCGTAGAGCAGAAAGACGCCGAGGTTTCGCGTCTCAATCATCTTTCCGTCAGCCGCTTTGCCCATGAAGACCACCATGCCGTCGTCGTAAGTGGTCATGTTGCCTCTGAAGTTGCCGTCGCCGGGGTCAACGGCGATGCCGGGCCTGACATCGAAAGAGTATGCGAGCCAGAAACGTGATTGCGGCGAAAGATTGCGCCCCATGCGCACAGCCGTTTCCATCTTCGCGCGCAGGTCTGCGCCTTCGACCGTGATGAAACGCTCGCGCTGCTGCTGCGTTGTTGTGCCGACCTGAACAGTTGATGCAGAGCCAAAGAGCGATGTGCAGACAAGCAAGCACGAGACTAAAATATCTGAGAGATGCATGATGACTTGCCTTTCAATTAAAAACTTTGAGAGAGAAAATTGGGCCACAGATAAGAGTGATAGCGGCTTGCCGCCTGCTGTGCGGAAAAGCTCTGCTTTTCCGGCAACTGTAGCCTCAATCATGTGCGAGGCTGAGCCTCGCTAAAACCAAGAGCGGAGATGAAGCGGAAAGTCCGAGACTTTCCGCACAGCAGGCGGCTCAAGCCGTCTATGATTCGCAACCAGGGTTATTTAAGAATGTCTTCAAGAAACTTTGCCGCTTCCGGGTCGTCGCTTCTGCCGAGCCAGAAGACTGCCTGCTTGCGCAATTCGAGAGACTTGTCATTGCGCGCAATGTCTATCAACTTTCTAAGCGCGGTCTTCTGATTGGCGCGGCTCAAGGCAAAGATAATCTGATTCTTCACCTCCTGGTTCGTCTCCTGATCGTAGGTTTGAATCAGATACTGTACGGCCTGCTCGTCGCCGCGCTGCCCAATCCAGTGAATGGCATCCTTGCGGACTTCCGTATCGTTTCCACTGCGCGCAATCTCGAAAAGTTTAGCGACGGCGCGCGGGCTGCCCATGCGTCTTAAAGCAAAGATAATCTGCTTTTTAATTTCCACATCCTGTTCCGCAACGTAGATGTTCATCAATGCATCGAGCGTCGAATCATCTCCCTCGCGGCTCAGCCAGAAGATTGCATCCTTGCGGACTTCTCTGGACTTTGCGCCGCGCGCCATCTCGAAGAGCGTCGTGCGCGCCCGCTCGCCTTCAAAGCGCGAGATAGCATAGACGGCAGCCTTGCTCACCTCATCGTCCGCAGAATTCCTGACCAGATCAATCAAAACTTCAAAGGCGCGCTCGTCTCTTGTGCGTCCCAGAGTGTGAATCGCAGACTTGCGCAATTCCGCATCCGGCTGCGTGCGTATAATTTCAATCAGCAAAGGCACTGTGCGTTCGCCGCCATAACGACGTATGAGTTCGATTCCGGCTTCCTTCATACGGCGGCTATCGGTCGCGCCGGGCCGCAGCATGTTTGCGACATAAGCCATCCCGCGTTCAGGATTCGCCTGAAAGAGACTTTGCAAAGCGATGATTTTTATCTCTTCGTCATCGTCGCTGAGAACTTTGTCAATCTGTTTATTGTTGCCGAGGTTCGGCGCAATCTGTACCTGAAGAGCGCGCGCATCATCTGCCCAGTTCGAGCGCGGATATTTTTTGAGCAGGAGGCGCAAGCGGCTATCCGCATCCGCAAACTTCTCTTGCTTGACCTGCGCGAAGGCCAGCCAGTAGAGCGCGGCATCCACGTTCGGGTCTTTCGGATAAGCCTCTATAAAACCTTTGAATTTTTCCGCCGCGCCGTTCCAGTTTTCCTCGCCGATTAAATCTCTGCCTTCGCGGAAAACTTTCTGCGACGCGCCCGAAGATGTCTGTTGCTCTACAAAGCTGTTGAGCTTTTTTAAGTCCTGTCCTTCGGCAGACGTTTTGGCAAAGCCGCCGACGAGCAGTAGCACGCCTGTCAAAATCATCAGCGCGAAGAGCGGCATCAAGACAAAGCGAGCGCGCAATCTGATTCGTGTTCCTGTTGAGTTCGAGTTCTGTGTCTGCATATTTTTTCTCTGACCTTTATCAATATGAATTCGGAGCAATCAATGAATGTAGTTGCAGCTTGGCAACAATCTCTTTTTTACGCATGCGCTGTTCGATGGAGCGCACGTCGCGCGCCGTCGCACGATTTGGGAGATTCGCTATATCGAGCAGGATTGGCTCAAGCGTGCTCAAGAGTTTCTCGGCGGACGCATTGCCCTGCGTCGCGGCCTCGCGCCTGAGAACGATGTTCTTGTAAAGCAGCTTGCGCGATTCCTCTTTCTCGTAAGAAATATCGGGCGCGTGGCTCGTCTCGGCCAGCCGCACATTTCTGAACGAGCGCAAAAGCATCTGCGCCTTTTCGACATGACGCGCAATCTCAAGGTTCGCGTCGCCCGCAGGCTGCGGCAGATTTGTCGCCGTGATACTTTCAGCCGTCGGCGCGGCCTCAGGCGTTAACTCAAGAGGCAAGCGATTCTTTGAACGTGTGGACGCGTTTGCAAGAAAAGCTTTTTTAGGTTGCTTTTCATGTACGACAGCCAACTCTTTTTCGACAATTTTCTTTTGTGTGGTTTGGTTCAATTCAACTTGCTTCAAATTATTCTGCGCCGTGCTGGCCTGCGACCAAGCTGCCTGCTCGCGCTGGCCCAGATACTTGATGACAGCGACAGTCGCGATGCCGAGCGCAATCAAAACCAGAGCCGCAGTGAACGCTGGCCGCATCTGCGTTCTCAAAGTGAATGCTTCTGTAAGCCATGTGAGCCAGCGTGCGGGCCGCGCGGGAGACTCTATAACTTTTTCCGCTTCGATTTGTGCGCGGATGCCTTGCCACAAAGCAGGCGTGATTTCTATCTCGCGCCTGTAGCCCGCATACATCTCCTGCTCGCGCAGGAGTTCTGCAAACTCTGCGGCGCAAACTGTGCACGCATTGATGTGTGCGGCGACGCGCCCTGCAAGTGGCTCTTTGAGTTCGCCGTCAAGGTGCTCTTCAAAGAGAGGCATGCAATCTTCACACTTCACTGGCGCACCTCCATGTATGGCCTGAGCAGGCGGCGCATCTCCGCGCGTGCGCGATGCAAATCCGTCTTCAATTTCGCTACGGAAAAACCTGTAATCAAAGCTATTTCCTCGTAACTCTGTTGCTGAAAAACCTTGAGCGTGAAGACCAGCCGCTTGTCTTCATCAAGCTGTAAAATCGCTTCACGCATCGCACGGTTCATCTCTTCGTTGAGCAAATTTTCATCTGGCGCAAGTCGCGCGTCGTGCAATTCTTTAACCTCCGGGTCATCGAGGAAAACTTTGCGTGCAGAGTGCTGGCGCGTGCGCAGGGATTCGCGCGCGACATTGCGTGCAATGCCGAAGAGCCATGTCGAGAGCCGCGCCTCTTCGCGGAGCGCGTGCAGATTTTTGTAGGCGCGCACAAATGTCTCTTGCATCAGTTCCTCTGCCAGCTCGCGCTCGCCAACCATGTCATAAATAAAACTGATGATGGGCCGCGCATAGCGTTCAAAAATCAGACGAAAGGCTTCATCGTCGCCCGCGCGGGCGCGCGCTGTCAGTTCCTCTGCACTGTTCATCAGTGTTCCAGAAGCCCTTTCGGCCTCGCCCGCATCCTTGATTGCATCAACTGTCAGCCGCTTCATCATCGTCTTTCGAGAGAGCAGAGTGTCTGCTGCTTGAGTTTTCACAAGATTTCGGATGAAGTCAAAGCTGACTTGAGCCTTTCAATAGAGTAAGTGGCGCGCGGGGGCAAAAGGTTGCAAACTTTTTTTCGTCGGAAAGTTGAGAGCGTCTTCAAAGGTTTATGCGAATCAAGAATAGAAAAATCTTGGTAGTGGGTCAGTTTCAAAGGGAGGAAGAAAAAGCAGTTTCCCGCAAAGGCGCAAAGACGCAAAGAAAGCTCGCCAAGAGTTGAATGTCTTTTCAACTTGAATGCTTTCTTCGCGTCTTCTTTGCGCCTTTGCGCCTTTGCGCGAGATTCTTTCGTGCTAATGGATATTGACCTGAATTTCAAACTGAACCACTACCCTTAATTGGCATGGTTTGTGTTATCGTTAATATAATGTCAACAGAGTCAGCAGAAAAAGCTCCATACAGGAGCGGCTATGTCGCGCTCGTCGGGCGTCCGAACGCGGGGAAGTCAACGCTCTTGAATCGTCTGGTCGGTGAAAAAATCGCCGCCGTCTCGAACAAGCCGCAGACGACGCGCCACAAAATTCAGGGCGTCATCACACGCGACGAAGGACAGATTGTATTGGTTGATACGCCGGGCGTGCACAAGCCCGGATACCTCTTGAATCGCAGGATGATGGCAGCCGTGCATGACGCGCTCGAAGGCGTTGACCTTGTGTGCCTGATACGTGATGCGACAGTCTCGACGGGCAACGGCGACCGCTTCGTCCTAGACCTCGTGAAAAATTCCGGCAAGCCCGCGCTGCTGCTTTTGAATAAGACAGACAAGCTGGCGGACAAATCGAAGCTGCTGCCTCTGATGGAGTTTTACGGCGCAGAGCATGACTGGCAAGCTGTCGTTCCTCTCTCCGCTTTGAAGGGAGACATGATTGAAGTTTTGCTTGCAGAGATGATTCAACACCTGCCCGAAGGCGAGCCGATTTTTGAAGAAGATGAGTTGACGGATCAACCCCTTAGGCAAATCGTCGCTGAGATTGTGCGCGAGAAAATTTTGCAGACGACAGGCGAAGAGTTGCCATACGTCACTGCCGTCGTGACCGAAAAGTTTGACGAAGTGAGCGAGGACTTTACGCGCATACACTGCGCCATCTTTGTCGAGCGTCCGACGCAGAAAAAAATTATCATCGGCAAAGGCGCAGAGCGTTTGAAAGAGACAGGCATCAACGCACGGCGCGATATAGAAAATCTGCTTGGGCATCGTTGTCATCTGGAATTGTTCGTCAAGGTCGAAGCAGGCTGGCGCGACAAAGAGCATCTGCTTGATGATATGGGAATCAAAAAGGGATGAGTAAATCGTGGTACGCGCTTGATGCAGTGACTGAGCCGACGGCGCGCGAGGCCGTCGAATATGCTTTGATGGAAGCGGGCGCGCTCGGCACAGAGAGCAAAGGCGAGAGCGGCGAATTAATTATAATTTCTGCTTACTTCGATGCTCCGCCCGATAAAGAGCATGTGCGCGCGGCTCTCTTTGATGCGCTCAAGCTTTACTCTTTGCAGTCGTCTGCTGTGCGCGAAATAGTTTTTAGAGAATTTGCAGACCGCGACTGGCTCGGCGAGTGGAAGAAAAGCTGGCAGCCCGTTGCCATCGGTCGTCGCTTTATTATCGCGCCCCCCTGGAGCGAAGTCGCAGCCGCGCCCGGCCAGCTAGTCATACGCATCGAACCGGGCATGGCCTTCGGCACCGGGACGCACGAGACAACAAGGCTCTGTCTCGCGGCGATTGAAAAATATTTCGATGGCGGGAGTTTTCTGGATGTCGGCACAGGCACGGGCATCCTCGCCATCGCCGCCGCCAAGCTCAAAACGGAGGCGCGCATAGAGGCTTGCGATACGGACGAGGAAGCTGTGCAGATAGCCGTCGAGAACGCGCGGCTTAACGAAGTGGACAAGCGCATCGGCTTTCGCGTCGGCACGATTGATGATGAAGCGACTGCTTCAGCCAATCTGGTGTGCGCCAACCTGACTGCCGATGTCATCATGCCGCTCCTGCCTCAACTGTTGGACGCGACCTGCGGCCACCTGATTCTCTCCGGCATCTTGCAGGAGCAGATGCCTCTGGTCGAAGCGCGTTTGAGCGAGCTTGGCATCGGCGAGTTTGATGTCGAGACGGATGGAGAATGGATAGCAATCATAGTTTGAAGAGAAAAAACACGTCTCACGCAAAGGCGCAAAGGCGCAAAGGAAAGACAAGTTGCTTTTCTTTGCGCCTTTGCGCCTTTGCATGAGATTCTTTCGTTTTATGACTCGCAGAAGATTCTACGCGCCGCCAGAAGCATTTAACGAGAACCTTGTCACGCTTCCGCTCGAAGAGGCGCGGCATCTGCGCGATGTCTTGCGCTTGAAGACTGGCGATGAGGCTTTCGTCTTTGACGGCGCGGGCAAGGAATATCTCTGCACGGTTGCTGAGATAGGGAGAGGCAATCATCCTGCCCTGCTCGAAGTGCGCGAAGAGGTCGCGGCCCCGCACGCTGAATCCAGTTTAAATTTGACTCTCGCGCTTGCTCTGCTCAAAGGCGAAAAGTTTGATCTTGTCGTGCAGAAGGCGACGGAGCTTGGCGTGCAGAGCATCGTGCCTGTGTCCACACAGCGCGCAGACCTGCGCGTGCGTGATGAACAGGATGCCATCAAACGTGTCACGCGCTGGCAGAGACTCGCGCTCGAAGCCTGCAAGCAATCTGGCCGCGCGCGCGTGCCTTTGATAGAGACTCCGTTGGCTTTCTCATCTTTGATGGAAAGTTCTTCGCCCGCGAGCGGCGAAGTCCGGCTGATGTTTGCTGAGCGAATGGGCCAGAGTCTCTTTGAGTTGACGAATCAACTTGAGCCGCGTCCTTTATCCGTGACCGCGCTCGTCGGGCCGGAGGGCGGATGGGAAGACGAGGAAATCTCGCAGGCAAGGCAAACTGGCTGGGCCATCGTCACGCTCGGCGGGCGCACGCTCCGCGCAGAGACGGCAGGCATCACCGCCGTCGTCCTGCTGCAACACCTCTTTGGCGACCTGAGATAAAATTCAAACAGGGATAGACAGGATAATAGCAACTGCCTGCGCCCTCGCTGACGGTCGGGCTACTGCCCCTCTCTTGTGATCTGCGGGGCAGTAGCCCGACCGTCAGCGAGGGCGCATCGGCTCTCTGGTTAGTTTCTTATCCTGTCTATCATGTCCATCCCTGTTAATTTCTCCTGCGCTAAATTCCGGTCGCGGTTTGCTTCAAACTCCCACGCGGAATCTTCTGGCGCATGCAGAACTGCTTCGAGATGTGCGCGGGCTTCTGTTTCATCTCCGATATCGGTTAATAACTCTGCGAAGTAAATCCTTGTGACTGTGTTAGCGGGAGCAAGCTCGACTGCTTGCTCAAAGCCCGTGCGCGCGCGCGTGTGGCCGCCGCCGAGTGCGCGCGGGAGTTTGTGTTGCAGGCGCGCGAGCACGCGCAGTGGCCCTGCGGCGTGATAGGTTTTATCAATCTCTACTGCACGCTCAAGAGCTTTCTTTGCGCGCAGGGCGTGTGTGAGTGCGAATAAAATATTCTCCTTCTGGGCCAGCAGAGCCAGATTGACGCCGAGCCAGAAATGGCCTTCGACGCGCGCGGCTGCAAGATAGACGGCGCGCTCTGATGCCTTGATGCCGCTCTGAAAACTTTCGCGGGCTTGGCTTTTATCTTCTGCCTCCTGGCCCAGAAAAAAGTGCGCGCGCGCCAAACGCCAAGCGGCTTCGTAAGTCTCTGTTGCTGCTTCGTTCAACAGATGGATGCTTGCGCGCACGTTTTCCATCAACGCACGCGCGCTGTAGAGAGCGTCTGCTTGATGGATAATGTCTGTCAGCGATGTTGGCATAGATGCTTTGTTTTTGTGATGCCGGAAGAAAACTTTATCGCAGTCTCCGGCGTAAGCATATTTGTAAGGGAAGTGCGCGGACAAGTTTTTTGGGAATATACTTGAAACACTGTTTCCAGAGCTTGTACGAAATTCCAAACGGCCTCATAATTCGTCCACAGGGAGGGATTTTAGGGAACATGGCTTTGAGCAAAGAGGATGCGGTCAAAAGGGCGCGGCGCGATCTGGCCGAACGGCTCGGCGTCTCGGAAGACGAGATAACGGAAGAGGCTGTCGAGAATGCGGATTTCCCGGACATGGCGCTCGGCGCGGGCGTCGAAGACGAGATGAGCGGGCAGATGATGACCAGCGGTTGGCGCATACGCCTCAAGGCAGGCGAGCATGGCAGCCACGAGTATCGCGCGAATGATGACCAGCTCAGGCTTTACAACTTCAAGGGGTCGAATTATCGTATCTAATATAGAGTCAGGAGTCTGGAGTCAAAAGCTTTAAGACTTTAGACTCCAGACTCCAGATTCCTGACTTGATTTTGAGGTGATGTGATGAATCGGCAGAACTTTCTAGGACATCTTGCGCTGGCAATGACGATTATTCTGGTGGCTGCGTTTGCGGGCCAGCTACGGCGTTGGGAACGCCAGCGCGATTATCTCCCGCGCGCCAAATCCACAAACACTTCGACTGCGCCCCCGTTTCTTTCCAGCCAGCGCGGGCCGGAAATAATGGTGCGTTTTCGTGAAGGCACAAGCAGAGAAGCCATCAGGCAGGTCACAGCGCGGCTCAACGATACTGTTGAAGATGAGATTGAGAGCGTGGATGGCCTCGTCGCGGTTGACGATTTGGACAACGCAGACCCTGAGGCCGTTGCAAGCTTCTACAGAAGCATGTCGGATGTGGTCGAATATGCGGAGGCCAACAACGAGATAAAGCTTGAGCCTGAATATGGAAAGTTCAGCAACGATTCACGCGCGGATGACGAGAGCGAGTTGCTGGCAGGCAACGTGCCTGACGACCCTATGTTCGTAGAGCAGTGGTCGCTCGCCAACACGGGCCAGCGCGAAGGCAAAGCCGAAGCAGACATCAATGCCCTGCTCGCGTGGGAGAAGAAGACTACGGGCAGCGACAAAGTGGTCGTCGCCGTGCTCGATAGCGGCGTGGACTACAGGCATCCAGACCTCGCGCAGAATGTCTGGATGCGTCCTGCTGATGTGGCAGAGTATTACGACGAGCAGATTGGTTTGATTGACGACCAGTTTGGCTATGATGCCATCACGGATAGCGGCGACCCGATGGACGAGAACGGGCATGGCACGCATTGCGCAGGCATCATCGGCGCGGACGGCAACAACGGCATAGGCATCGCCGGCATCAACTGGCGCGTCAAGATTATGCCTTTGAAGTTTATGTCCAAAGGCGGATTCGGTTCGACCAAAGATGCGATTGAAGCTATCAATTATGTGATTGACCGCAAGAAGGCTGGCGTCAATGTGCGCATCATCAGCGCGAGTTGGGGTTCGACGCAGAAGTCAAAAGCCCTCGAAGATGTGATTCGCAAAGCGGGCGAAGAAGGCATCCTGTTTGTCGCCGCGAGTGGCAACGCAAGCTCTGATGCTGACAGATACCCGCATTATCCTGCGAGCTATGATTTGCCGAATGTCATCAGCGTCGCGGCCCTCAATCGCAAAGACGAGTTAGCATCCTTCTCAAACTTCGGCGCAAAGAGCGTTCACCTCGCCGCGCCCGGCGCAGAGATTCTGAGCACCTGGCTCAATAGCGATTTCCGCGAAGCCTCTGGGACTTCGATGGCGACGCCGGAAGTCGCAGGAGTTGCGGCTCTCGTACTCGCAGTCGAGCCGAAGCTTTCAATGCAAGACCTGCGCGCGCGTCTCTTCAAATCTGTGGACAAACTGCCGGCCTTGAGCGGCAAAGTCTCTACGGGCGGACGCCTCAACGCGGCCAGCGCAGTCGGAGCAGAGTAGCGAAATAAATTTACAGGGACGGACAGGATAGGCAGGATAAAAAAGGGAGAGGGCAGCACAAATGCTCTCTCCTTTCTTGCTTTATCCTGCACATCTCTGTCCATCCCTGTTGCTCTTCGCTTGCATGAGAGGCATCGGATGTGTGATATTCAATTATTGAATTATGTGCCACATTTATCTTAATCAGCTATGATCTTTTAAGGAGACGAAGAGAGTGAAAGCGGAATTAGAGCAGTTAATCGCTTTGCAGAAAACGGATACAAGTTTACGCAAACTACAGGCAGACATCGAAGCCATCCCAGAGAGGCGCGCTGAAATCGAAAAAGAGTTCGATCAGCGCGCCTTTGAAATTCGTGAACTGGAAAAACAGCGCGACGACGGCAAACACGAGCGCGCACACCTCGAAGCGGAAATCACAGAGCAGCGCGTGCGTCTTGAGCGCGCCGAGCGCAATCTGATGTCTTCGCAGAACGAGCACGAGTACACAGCCGCGATACGCGAGGCAGACGCCGCACGCAAACATATCTCACAGCTTGAGACACAGATTCTGGAAAAGATGGAATCGGTCGAGCAGGCCGAAACCACGCTTCAAGAGCGCGAGCCTGAGATTGCAAAGCTGAGCGGCGATATGGAAGAGCGCATCAAAGAATTTGAAGAGCAGACGCGCGCGCAGACAGCGCAACTGGACGCCGCAAAACTTGAGAGAGAACGCCTGCTCTCCGTCCTGCCCAAACAGATGAGCGCGATGTACAACCGCATCTCGACGCGCATACGCGATGGCATCGCCGTCGCAGAGGCGCGCAACGGCTCATGCACTGCCTGCTTCATGCCCGTGCGCCCGCAGATGATGGCCGAAGTGCGTCGTGGTCAGGAAATCATCACCTGCGAGAATTGCAATCGCATTCTCTACTACGAACCGGCGGAGAGCAAACAGGAAGTTCGGAATCCCAATTCATCTGCGACCTCTTCGGGAGTTGCTGCTTCGTAAAGATAATTTTGACGAGAGTTCGATGTAAGACCATTATATTCTGAGCCCCGTGAGGGGCGGTATGACAGTAGCCCACGACGCCAGTCGTGGGAACACAATTCAATTTCAATAGCAAGCCCCGTAGGGGCGACATATTATGCCGCCCCTACGGGGCTCGGTTCGTGTATAGCTCGGTTGTCCCGGCACTAACGTGCTGGGCTATTGTCATGCCGCCCCTCGCGGGGCTCAGAACCCTGATGGTTTCTTACATCTAACTCACGTTATTCTATAAAATCTCTCGCACAGCACGCCGCACAACTTCCGCCGTCAATCCATAGACCAGATGCGAGGCCAGCGAGTAGGCGTGCGTTTGGAGCGGGTACTCTGTCGGAGATTTTGAGAGACCGAGCGCGGGGACGACGCCTTCATCTCCGGCTATCCAGACCAGCGCGCCGAAGGGAAGGCCCGCGCCAAAGCTGACGACAGGCGCAAGCTCTGCCGCCGCGCCATAGGCCGCTCCGGTCGTTGTTCCGAAAATGTAGTGGATGGCGGTTCCGGCAGCATCCTTTTCATGCTCGGTCAATTCCTTCCCGAAAATATTTTCCGAAATCGCACTCGCCAGACGCTCTGTCGCGTCGTCCTCTTCGCTGTCATTTTCGGGTTCGACTACCTGCTCGCTCTCAGCAGGCTTGCCTTGCTGCAAACTTTGCGCGCCGTGCGATTTTTCGACGCCCGCCATGAGCTTGCCCAACATGGCCTGAAATTGATTCATCGTCCAGGCCGCGACCAGTCCTCCGATAAGACCCGCCGCCAATCCCTTCAAGACATCCGCTTCCTCTCGACGCGATGCGCGCATGTTCTGTTGCATCCTGGCCCATGCCTCCTCTCGACCGTGTTTGCTTCATGTTATCATGGCAACCAACCTATCAACGATTTCAAAATTTGCCGCAAAGGACAAGAGGATGCGAGTTCTGGTTACGGGTGGAGCGGGCTACATCGGCAGCGTTGTGACGGAAGAGTTAGTGAAGGACGGCCACGAGGTAGTCGTTTATGACAGTCTCTATAAAGGTCATCGTCAAGCAGTGGTCGCGGGCGCGTTGTTTGTCGAAGCGGATTTAATGGACCAGAAAATTTTGCGCGGCACGCTTGAAGAGCATCGTGTAGAGGCTGTGATTCACATGGCTGCGGATTCTCTGGTCGGTGAATCTGTGGAGCAGCCTGCGAAATATTATCGCAACAACGTCGTTGCGGGTCTCGCGCTGCTCGATGCCATGCGCGAGGCGGGAGTCAATCGTCTGGTCTTCTCTTCGACGGCGGCGACCTATGGCGAGCCTTTGAAGCAGCCGATTGAAGAGACAGACCCGACCGCTCCGACCAATCCTTACGGCGAAACGAAACTCGCTTTTGAACGCGCGCTCGATTGGTACGAAAAAGCTTACGGCTTGCATTACGCTTCGCTGCGTTATTTCAACGCGGCTGGCGCGACCAAGCTGTGCGGCGAGATGCACGACCCGGAAACACATCTCATTCCGATTGTCTTGCAGGCGGCAGCAGGAAGGCGCAAGCATGTGACGATTTACGGCGACGATTACCCGACGCGCGACGGGACATGCGTGCGCGATTACATACACGTCGTTGACCTTGCGCGCGCGCACATCCTCGCGCTCGGCATACTTGATGAGAGAAGCGCGATTTATAATTTGGGCTGCGGCGGCGAGGGCTACAGCGTGCGCGAAGTAATAGAGACGGCCAAAGAAGTGACTGGCCGCGAGATTCCGACAGAGATTGGCCCACGCCGCGCAGGAGACCCAGCCGTGCTCATCGCCGCTTCGGGCAAAATCAAACGCGAGCTAGGCTGGCAGCCATCTTTACAGGATTTGAGACTTATTATCGAATCCGCTTGGGCGTGGATGCAGGCTCATCCTGAAGGATATAAATAACGTGATTTCAACGTAAGAAAAAATTGGTTTTCTCAGCCCCGCGAGGGGCGGCAGATATTAGCCCATGACGTGAGCCGTGGGTTAAGCGACAGAGATAAATAACGAGCCCCGTCGGGGCGGCACAAATGGTGTCGCCCCGACGGGGCTTGGTTTGTGTGCGGTGCGCGTGACCCCGCGCTGACGCGCGGGGCTATTGTCATGCCGCCCCTCGCGGGGCTGTAAGGCACGCAATCCATCTTCACTTTTGCTTTTGCCTTTCTTCTGAGGCACGCTGTTTGAGTGTCTTCTTGAAAACATTATTGAGACGAGGCGTTTTCGGACAGTCGGGGCCGTTTATGGAGCGGATGTGTCCGCAAACCGCCTAGCTTTGCTTTTTCAAAAGGAGAATCAGAATCATGGCAGAATCATTGCGGCTGGCGGCGGAAGAAGCCGGATTAGTTCCCACAGAGGACACATCAGCGCAGACACGGAATAAGGAGTCTGACATCAAAGAGAGCAGCGGCGTCAACATCAGCGAATTGGAACGCTGGGGGTCTTCCATCGGCGGCGGCGCGCTCGCAGTCTTCGGTCTCACGCGACTGTTGACACATCGCTCAATCGGCGGCGCGGTGCTCGCGCTCGTCGGCGGCGCGCTCGTCTATCGCGGCGCAACGGGCCATTGCGAAATGTATCAAGCACTCGGCATAAACACTTCGGAGGGCAGCGATAATCCGAACGTGAGCGTGCGCGGCGGCAAAGGTTTTAAGGTCGAAAAGAGCGTGACCATCAATAAATCGCCCGAAGAGCTGTTTCGCTTCTGGCGCAACTTTGAAAACCTGCCGCGCTTTATGAATCATCTCGAAGCGGTGCATGTCACAGGCGAGAATCGCTCGCACTGGGTAGCCAAAGCTCCTGCCGGAACGACTGTCGAGTGGGAGGCCGAAGTCTATAACGAGAAAGAGAACGAGCTTATCGCATGGCGTTCGCTCGAAGGCGCGGATGTGGACAACGCTGGCAGCGTGCGCTTTGAAGCAGACCCCGCAGGTCGCGGCACTGTCGTGCGCGTGGCTCTCAAGTATGACCCGCCGGGCGGCACACTTGGCAAGATTGTCGCCAAGCTTTTCGGCGAAGCTCCAGACCAGCAGGTCGAGGAAGACTTGCGCCGCTTCAAACAACTGATGGAAGCAGGCGAGACACCAACCACAGAAGGCCAGCCTTCTGGCCGCAGCGCAAGCGCGGGAAGATAAATCAGTGTGCAGTGTGCAGTAGGCAGTGGGCAGAAAAAACAAAGAGCATTGTTTTCATCTGTCTTTCTACTGCCTACTGCCCACTGCACACTGCCAACTTTTTTTCAGGGGGAAGTTTTATGAAAGCACTATGCTGGTTTGGCAAGAACGATGTGCGGGTTGAGAATGTGCCAGACCCTAAGATACTCAATCCGCGTGATGCAATTATCAAGATAACTTCGACGGCCATCTGCGGCTCTGACCTGCATCTGTATAACGGTTACATTCCGACGATGGAAGCGGGCGACATACTGGGCCACGAGCCTATGGGCGAAGTAGTAGAAGTCGGAAGCGAGAACAAAGCTTTAAAGGTCGGAGACCGCGTGGTCGTTCCCTTCACCATCGCTTGCGGCAACTGCTTTTTCTGCCAGAAAGAGTTGTGGTCTTTGTGCGATAACTCGAACCCGAAAGCATGGATAGCAGAAAAGCTGTATGGCTATTCTCCTTCGGGACTCTTCGGCTATTCGCACATGACGGGCGGCTATGCCGGAGGGCAGGCCGAATACCTGCGCGTGCCTTTCGCGGATGTCGGCCCGCTAGTGATTCCCGAAGACATACCGGATGAAAAAGTTTTGTTCCTCTCGGACATTTTTCCGACGGGCTACATGGCTGCGGAGAACTGCGACATAGAGGCTGGCGATACTGTCGCAGTGTGGGGCTGCGGGCCTGTGGGCCAATTTGCAATCAAGAGCGCGTGGATGCTCGGCGCGGGCCGCGTGATTGCGATTGACGAAGTTCCCGAAAGACTCCAGATGGCGCGCGAAGAGGGCAAGGCCGAAACGCTCGATTTCTTTGACGAAGACATTTTTAATAAGCTCAAAGAGATGACTGGCGGGCGCGGGCCGGATAGATGCATTGATGCCGTCGGCCTTGAAGCACACGGGATGAGCATCGATGCTATTTATGACCGTGTGAAGGCCGCTATGTTTATGGCTACGGATAGACCGCATGCTCTGAGGCAAGCGATTCATGCCTGTCGCAAAGGCGGCACGGTTTCAATCCCCGGCGTCTATGGCGGATTCCTGGATAAGTTTCCATTCGGCGCGGCCTTTAACAAAGGCCTCACGCTCAAGATGGGCCAGACGCACATGCGCCGCTACATGAAGCCACTGCTTGAGCGCATACAGAAGGGCGAGATTGACCCGTCGTTCATCATCACGCACAGGATGCGACTTGAGGACGCGCCCGCAGGCTACGAGACTTTCAAGCACAAACAGGACAACTGCATCAAGGTAGTGCTCAAACCTTAAGGAGAAAAGATGGACGAGACAAACGAGCGCGACAATCAGCCGCACAATCAGGAGAGCGAATCTTCGACACGCAGCCAATCGCAAACAGGCGACCCAGGCCGCACGCCCGGCAAGGCCGAAGGCGATAGAGAAACCGTCGAAGAGGATGTCAATCAGAAACTCGGCAACAGCGATGCGGAGAGTAATTAATTCAAGTTGCCGGTTATCAGAGTGATGGCGGCTTGGCCGCCCTGCTGTGCGGAAAAGCTTCGCTTTTCCGTCAGTGTCAACTCAACCTTGCGGAGAGGCTGAGCCTCTCCGCAAGTCAAGAGAGGCCAGCGACGGAAAGTCAGAGACTTTCCGCACAGCCACGCGGCTGAAGCCGTCCTTTCACTCGCAACTTGCGTGAGGGATAATTTATGCAGAATGATTCGGGGCAAACAGTCTCTGTCTGGATGGCTACGGCGGAGGAAATTTCATCTGACGGCGCGCTCGCGGCTGATGCGCAGGCGGATGTCTGCATCGTCGGCGCAGGGATAGCAGGCATGACCACTGCCTATCTGCTGGCGCGCGAAGGCGTCTCGGTGATTGTTCTTGATGATGGCCCAATCGGCGGCGGGATGACCGGGCGCACAACCGCTCACTTAGTCAACGCGCTCGACGACCGCTATTTCGATCTCGAAAGTTATCACGGCGAAAAGGGCGCGCGCCTCGCTGCCGAGAGCCACACGGCTGCGATTGATAAAGTCGAAGCGATTGTCAGAGAGGAAGGGATTGAATGCGAATTTGAGAGGCTCGACGGCTATCTCTTCACGCCGCCGGATGAATCGAAGGAAGTGCTTGAGCGCGAACTCAAAGCGACGCATCGCGCAGGAATCACAGGGACAGAGCTAGTCACACGCGCGCCGCTCGATGCTTACGACACGGGCCAAGCCCTGCGCTTTCCAAATCAGGCGCAGTTTCATCCACTGAAATATTTAGCGGGACTGGCCCACGCAATCAGAAAACACGGCGGGCGCATACATACAAACACGCACGCGAGTGTGATTGAAGGCGGCGAGTCCGCGCGCGTTGAAACTGAAAACGGAGCAGTCGTCATTGCGCGCAATATAGTCGTAGCGACCAACACGCCCGTCAATGATTTAGTCGCCATTCATACAAAGCAAGCTCCGTATATTACTTATGTCATCGGCGCGCGCATTCCCCGCGGCTCCGTCACGCGCGCGCTCTACTGGGACACGCCAGACCCTTATCACTACCTGCGGCTTGAGAGTGCGAGTGATGTGCAAACGCATGACATCTTGATTGTCGGAGGCGAAGACCACAAGACAGGTCAGGCAGAGGATTTCGAGGAGCGATACAGACGCCTTGAAGATTGGACCAGAGAGCGTTTCCCGATGGCCGAAGCGATAGAGTATCGCTGGTCAGGCCAGGTCTTGGAACCCATTGATGGCATGGCTTTCATCGGACGGAATCCAATGGATGCAGACAATGTTTTCATAGCGACGGGCGATTCCGGCAACGGCATGACGCACGGCACGATTGCTGGCATCCTGCTCACAGACCTCATTCAGGGACGCGACAACGAATGGGCCACGCTCTATGATCCTTCGCGCAAGACCTTGAGTGCTATCAAAGAGTTTGCGAAAGAGAATCTGAATGTCGCTGTGCAATACACGGATTATGTGACGCCCGGCGAAGTTGATTCGGCAGACGAGATTTCAAATGGCGAAGGCGCAATCATTCGTCATGGTCTGAAAAAGATTGCGGCCTATCGCGACGAAGCAGGGCAACTGCATGAGCGTTCTGCTGTCTGCACACACCTCGGCTGCATCGTGGATTGGAACACGGCAGAGAAGACATGGGATTGCCCCTGTCACGGCTCGCGCTTCGATGCGCTGGGCCACGTCGTGATGGGGCCGGCCAACAGCGACCTCGCTGTGGCGGAATCTGAAGAGCAAGCTGATTAAAGCCTTACACTCATCAAGGCACGAAGACGCAAAGCTTGAGATAAATGCTTTCGCGTCTTTGTGCCTTTGTGGTTCAATCTGATTGAGCATTTTAGTTTTCCGAGATTTTAAATGAAGATGGCAACCAATCTCACCAACACCGTGCCAGCGAAACCGGAAAAGAATATGCTTGAGATGGTTGAGCGCGGCGCGCGTGCGCGTTGGTGGCGCAGGCGCGGCTCGAAGCGTCGCTTCTGGTACGAAGACGCGCAAGGAGCACGCATCACCGATAAGGAACATTTGCAGCGCATCAAGTCGCTCGTCATTCCTCCGGCGTGGACAGATGTGCGTATCTCTCCGTCTGCGCGCAATCGCCTGCAAGCCATCGGCATAGACACAAGCAACCGCGTGCAGTATCTCTATCACCCGCAGTTTGCCGCGCGGCAGCAGCGTAAAAAGTTTGAGAAGATAGAACGCTTCGGCGAATCTCTTGCGACCTTGCGTCGCAAGACTAATGAAGACATCGCGCGCGAAGACCTCTCGCGCGAGCGCGTGCTGGCCGTCGTCATACGCCTCATCAACGAACTCTATTTCCGCGTCGGCTCAGAGGACAGCGTCAAGCGTTATCGCACTTACGGAGTGACGACCCTGCGCAATCGCCATCTGGAAATCAAGCGCAACGGCCAGCTTGTCTTCAGCTTCAAAGGCAAGCATCACATACATCATCGCCGCATCATCGTGGACAAAGAACTGTCGATGCTGATGCAGGACATCAAATCAATCGGCGGCGCAAAGCTTTTTGAATATTACGACGAAGAGGGCCGCATACGCTCTATCACGCCGCGCGATGTCAACGAGTACATCAAGGCCGCGACCTCGCCGGAATTTTCCGCGAAAGATTTTCGCACGTGGGGCGGGACGCTGCTCGCGGCTGTTGAATTAGCGGAGATGGGACGCGCAGAGGATGAGAGGGAAGCTAAAAAAAATCTGGTCAAAGCGGTCAAGCGCGTCGCGGAACGCCTGGGCAACACGCCGACCGTCTGTCGCGGCTGCTACATACACCCGACCGTCCTTGAGCTTTATCAACAAGGCACAACCCTTGAAGAGTTTCGCAGAAGAGTCGAGCGTTACGTCCACCGCATAGAGCCCGAATACGAGCCGGAAGAGAAAGCCCTGCTCAACATGCTGCGCGCGAAGAAGCAAGGATGAAAAGCAAGGATGAATGCGGAATGATGAATGATGAATGATGAAGAGTGTGCTATTTAAATTTGAATCACTCATGTTTAAATAGCACGCCCTTCCGCCTTCATCATTCCGCCTTCATCCTTCATCCTTCATTATTAACTGTGTGGCGGGAAACTTTTTCAGTAGCTTCCAGAGAAGAATCAGGCTGCCGTCTGTGTCCTGACGTATGACGCGAAAGGCGACGAGCGTGTCTGAGAAGCTGTAATCAATCGAGCGCAGGAGGTATGTTCTCTCGACGAGCGCAGGGAGTTTCTCCTTGTAGGTCAGGCCGTTGGCGTTGATGCCTTCATGTAGCTGGCGTTTCTGCTGGCGCGCCTCTGCCTCTTTGGAAGGCGGAATGTATTTTGCCAGAAACGGGACGCCCGCCGTTTCCAGATTAACGGTTTCAAGCGGCACATCACCGAGCATCAGCAGCAAGCCGTAGTTCGCTCCTGCGAACCCTGACTGAAAAGTTGCCATTTGCAATTCGATGTCAGAGTGGCCGTATTCATGCGCGAGGCGCGCGAATGAATAGTATGCTCCGCCGCCTCTGATGGTCAGCTTGTCTTGAAATGTTTCTCTGGGCAGCAGGCGAATCAAACCCGTGTCCGGCTCCTTGAGAAAATCCGCGAAGGCTGTTCTGTCTTCCGCAGAAGGCGTGAGCAGTTCCACTTCCTTCGCTTTAATCTGATTGTGCAGAGCATCTATCTCTGACATAAGCTGCGCGCGATTTTTTGACTGGGCCAGCGCAGCCGTTGACAAAAAGCAAAGAAGGCTACAGCAGAGAGCCGCCTTGTATATATTCAAACGCATCAGTTTTTCTCCTTTACGACATTCTTACCTGTCACTCGTCATTCATCACTGCTCTAAAAATGCTTGCTCGATTTTCCGCCCTTCCTTTTTCTTCTCTTCCCTTTGCCTTCTTCAGTGCCTTTCAAGGATGCGAGCGGCCAGAGCGTGTATTCAATCTCCGCTAAGTTTGCTCCCGTCACAGCCTTGATGACTTCCTCGGAAGATTTGTACGCAGGCGCGGCTTCATTGAGCGGCACATGGCCGTCTATGTTGACGAGGATGCCAGCGGCTTTGTATTCGTCGTCAATCGCGCGCTGCGAAAGTGTGCGATTGGCCGCGCCGCGCGAGAGGCGTCGGCCCGCGCCGTGATTGACCGAATAACCGCTCCGCTCCGCTCCGGGCAGAGGGCGCAGGATGTAGCTGTAATCTTTATTGCTGCCGGGAATCAAAACCGGATGGCCTTTATCTTCCCAGTGTGTTCCTTTCAATGCCGGATGGCCCGCCGGAAAAGCTCTGGTCGCCCCTTTTCGATGCACCCACACATCGCCAAAATCTGGATGCCATTCCTGCTGCACGAGGTTATGGCTAATCTCGTAAATCAACTCAAGCTCTTCGCCAAAGACTTCGCGGAAAGCTTCTGCAATCTGCTCGAAGATAATCAGGCGATTGAGAATCGCATAGTTGCCGCCAGCCGCGACTGCATTCAGATAATCTTTGTAGTGGCGCGAGTCGGGCGTGAAATAGCCGAGGTCTATATCCTTGATGGCATGCGGCCTTTCCTCGCGCGCAAGCTCGAAATAGTTTGTCGCCAGCCCGTGACCGAAACCACGACTGCCCGTGTGCACCTGCACAAAAAGCGTTCCGGTCTCTTCTGCGCGCTGCAATTCTATGAAGTGATTCCCGCCGCCTAGACTGCCGAGTTGGTTCATCCCGCGCTCTGGCCGTCCTTTGCCACCAAACGGAATCTGCCAGTCATCATCCACAGGGATGCGATGCCTCTCCGCACGACTGCGGTCAAAGGTCGCGCCATATTTTTCGACATAATACTCTGCGCCGCCGCGCACCAAGTTATTAAACTCCGGCCCGGACACCTGCCCCAGCCTGTGACTCTTCCCGCCCGCGCCCATCTCCACGCGCTCCATCACAGCGCGATTGAAAGCCAGCTTCCTCTCCGGCGTCGCCGCCTCCGCCGGAACTTCCGAACGCGCAGACATCATCCCGCAACCAATATCATAGCCGACAGGCCCCATTGCCACCGCGCCGTTTGCGACATCCGTAATCAGTACGCAGCCGACCGGCACGCCGTAGCCGTAATGCGTGTCGGGCGTGATGACGACCATCCTGACGCCGGGAAAGCGTGTGGCGTTGATTATCTGACGATAGAGCGTGTCTTCCGCATCACCCAGCAGAGACGGCGTGAGAAAGAGACGCACAGGCACATCGCCTGTGTCTTCCGTGCGAAGCTCGTAATAGCCGTCGCCGTGCCAACGCGCGAGATGTTTCCAGTTGTCCGCGTTCTTCAGTGTCTTTGCTACTTCAATCGCCTTCGCATCCGCATGTTCTTGAGCCATGTCTTACACGTCCCTGAAATTATCTACTTGCTCTTGATTTCATTGTAGCTGCCTCTGCCGATGTGCGCGAGTCTTTCTGAGAAATAGTTTTAGTGCTCTTCTTCCGCCAGAGCTTTGATAATTTCTGTCGCTAACATTTGCGGGCTTTTCTCATTTACTTTGAGATGAAGCAAAGCCAGCGTGTAGCTTGGCTGTCGTTGTTGATAAAGCCGCTGTGTGCTCTCTTTGTCGCGCGCTAAGGGACGCGGGTTGCTTTCGCGCTCGATGCGTTGCCAGCAAAGCTCGAACGATGCATCGAGCCAGACGCTCAGGCAGCCATGTTCTTTAATCAGCGCGCGGTTCTTTTCAATCGTCCATGTTCCGCCGCCGAGCGCAATCACGCGCACAGGATTTTCTTCCAAAGCAGTTTGCAGAGCGAGAGTTTCTATCTCTCTGAATCGCGCTTCGCCGTCCGTTTCTATGATGTCGCTGATGCTGCGGCCTTCGCGCGCGGTGATGAATTGGTCCAGATCAATCACGCGGCAGTCGAGCCGGCGCGCGAGTTCTGTGGCGACAGTGGTTTTTCCTGCGCCCATAAAGCCCGTCAGAATAATGCGCTGCGAAGATTTGTTCATTGCTCAATCACGGATTCGAGCAGTTGATAAAACTCCGGCAGAGAGACTGAGGCGCAGTCTGCATCGACGATTTCAGATTCGCCTTCCGCAAACAGCGCGGCGATAGTGAAGGCCATAGCTATCCTGTGGTCGCCGTATGAATCAAGCTTTGCTCCGCGCAGCCGCACGCGCCCTGCGACTCGCAGTCCGTCATCATATTCTTCTACCTCTGCACCCATCGCGCGCAAATTTTCAACAGTGGCGCGGATGCGGTCAGACTCTTTGACGCGGAGTTCCTGTGCATCACGAATCATAAGCCCGCCCGCGACCTGCGTGCCGAAGACTGCGAGCGCGGGCAACTCGTCAATCAAGCGAGCGACCGTAGGCCCGCGTAAGATGTTTGCTGTTTGATTGCTCGATATGTTTGAGAGCGCATTCGCGCCGCGCACGTGTATGTCTCCGATGGCTTCGTTGCAGCGTGCGCGCTCATTTTTGACGAGCACGTCTGCGCCAAGCTCTTGCAGCGTCTTGATGATTTCGGCGCGCGTCGGATTAAGGCCGACATCTTTGATTTCCAGACCGGAGCCGGGAAGAGCCGCCGCCGCAATCATAAAAAAGACTGCGGAAGAGATGTCGCCCGGAATTTCTATATCGCGGGCTTGAGGGATTGAAAGACCTCTGAGAGAAATTTTTTGAGTTGATGCATCAATGACTTCGGGTTCTAACGTGAGCGGGACGCTGAACCATCTGAGCAATCTCTCTGTGTGATCGCGTGTTGAGTCAGTCTCTTCTATCACTTCAGCTAGTCCATCTGCGCCGAGGGCGGCGAGCAGGATGCAGGATTTGACCTGCGCGCTCTTGACAGGCATGCGATAGGAAATGTGTTTGAGTGGCCGTTGGCCTTTGATGATAAGCGGGGCGCGGCCATCTGTGCTTGAGATGTGCGCGCCCATTTGTGTGAGCGGCTCTATGATTCTTTGCATCGGGCGCGTGCGCAGGGATTCATCGCCCGTGAGCTCTGAGACGAAATCCTGCGCGGCCAGCACGCCCGCGAGCATGCGCATCGTCGAGCCGCTGTTGCCGCAGTCGAGCGGCTCAAGCGGCGCGCGCAATCCGTCTGGTCCAGAGCCTTCGATTGTGATGCTTGCGCCTTCCTGCTCTATCTTGACGCCGAGTTGTCTGAGGCAGGAGAGAGTCGCGGCGCAGTCCTGGCTGGTGGAAAAGTTGTCTATGCGCGTGCTTCCTTCGGCCAGAGCGGCGATGATGGCTGCGCGGTGCGAGATGGATTTGTCGCCGGGAAGTCGCAGGCTTCCGCGCAGGCGTTTGACGGGTCGGATTCTCATCTGATGTTAAGCATGAAGGCGAAGGGGTGGAAAGCGCAAGCTAAAGTTAACTCTCTTTGTAGCGGTTCAGTTTGAATAACAATCAAGACGAAAAAAGTTCCCGCAAAGGCGCAAAGAAAAACAGCTTGTCTTTCTTTGCGCTTTGCGCCTTTGCGGGAGACGTTTTTTCCGCTTATGAACCTGAATCACTACTGCTCCTTGCGTCTTCTTGACAGGCGGTGAGCGGGCGTGTTACACCGTCTATTCTTCCGGTTCGCTTTCCGAATCACGTTTTGCAGCCAGGCCCGCCGGATGGCTCATGGAAAGGCCACGCCCAGAGTAGTGACCGAAGAGACGACTGAACTCGTATTGCCGAGCCGCATAGAGGCCGTTGCTGACGCAGCCGGCGCGGCGGCAGAAATCGTGAGGCGCGCAGAGCTAGGCGACGAAGCCATGTTTGGCATTGATATGGCGGTGCGCGAAGCCGTGACTAATGCAGTGCTGCACGGTAATCTACAAGACGAAACCAAGACGGTCGAAGTCACGTTTAGCGTTTCGGCGGAAGCGTTTGAAATCAGCGTGCGAGATATGGGCGAAGGCTTCGACCCGCAAGATGTGCCAGACCCGACCGCAGAGCAGAACCTTTTGAAGACAAGCGGGCGCGGCATCTTTTTCATGCGAACTTTTATGGATACGGTCGAGTGGTCGCGCCATCCGTTGGGCGGCACGCTCGTGCGTATGACTAAAAAGAGATAGAACAATTTTAGATTTTAGATTTTAGATTTGCGATTTTATGTGGCATATTCAGGTCGCAAATCAAAAATCTGGAATCGCAACTTCCCTGAGGAGATTTCCCGTTATGGCTGAACTTGATATCAAAGAGCGACAGGCAGGAGATGTGACCGTGCTCGACATGGACGGCAAGGTGACGATTGGCGAAGGCTCTGTCGCCCTGCGCGGCGCGATTCGCCGCCTGCTCGAAGAAGGCAAGAAGAAGATTCTCTTAAACCTCGCAGGCGTCGGCTACATTGATTCGAGCGGCATCGGCGAGCTTGTCTCAAGCTTTACGGCAATCAACAAAGAGGGCGGGCAGCTCAAGCTTCTCAACCTCACGCAAAAGCTCCAAGACCTGCTGGCAATCACCAAGCTCCTGACGGTCTTCGATGTTTACGAGAGCGAAGCAGAGGCGCTCAACAGCTACAAATAGAACTGACGTGTGACTTCCTGACGAGTGACAGGCGTTGAACAAGTTTTCTGAACTTGTGGCCTGTCACTCGTTGCTTATCACTGTCCAGAGATATTTGTGCCGCGCCTCAAAGGGCCGTCCCTCGCGCCATTGACCGATGCGCCAGAAGCTTTACGGCGTCTCTTGTTTTTCTGCAAGCTGCTCTTCCACACTCTTCCAAAAAGCTCTCTGGCATCCGTCAAACGGTTCAAAGCATCTCTACAATTTCAGCGAAATAAATCATGAAAATAAAGCTTTTCGTTATCTTCTTTTTATTTGCGTTTTCCCTGAGCGCAACGCAGGCACAGCAGCCTGCGGCCACTACACAGCCGACGCCGCGCACAGCGACTTCCGCTTCCGGCTCTGCTGCGCAGACGCGCACACAGACAGGATTTGACCTCACAGAATCAGGCGTGCGTATTCAGCCGGATGCAAGGCTTGTGGTAGTGATGGCTGCGCTTGATGCCGCAGGATTTGACCCGACACCGAAGGGCCAGGAGCCGTCGCCTTTTCGCGCGCAGGTGAGACGCGAACAGGAAGACCTTGATGATGATTTAAGAGGGCGTATGCGCACTTTCTTTGAGCGCAACAATCGCCAGCTTGCAAACGCCAAGCCCGCCGAACAGGCCGCGCGTTATGTTTCTCTGGCTTATGCTCTTGGGCCTGCGCCGAACTTTGAAGCGCCCGCGCGGACGGACGATTTGCCTGCGGGCTTGTTAGAAGTTCTGGACTTTGCCCCGCTCGTGCGCGAGTTTTATCGCAAGTCTGGGATTGACGAACGGCTGCCGGAATATTTGAGAAAGTATCAGGCAGAGGGAGACCGCCTGCGCCCCGCTACAATCGAGATGGTGCGAAGCGTGCTGGCCTATCTGCACACGCGGCCCGCGACAACCTCTATCGAGCGCATCCCTGTTAGAAGTCCCGGAACTCCGGGCGATAAAAAGAACCCGCCGAAGGCTTATTCAATCAAAGAGCGCGAGCGTCGTTTCTTCATTGTGCCTGATTTGCTCGCCGTTCCCGGCACGATAAATTTTCGCGTGATTGCAGACGACTATTATGTGATAGTCCCGTTCGACACCAATCCTTCATCATCAGAACTGCGCCGCGCCTATGTGCAATATGTGATAGACCCAATCATCCTGCGCTATAGCCGCGACATCGCCGCGCGACGCGTGCAGCTTAAGACTCTGCTTGACGAACAAGCAGCCGCCACCAAAAGCGAATCCTCGCCGGACGTTTTTCTGGCCGTCGCGCGCTCGCTGGTCGCAGCCACAGAAGTCCGCATGGACCAGACAGCGCGGCTCAACGACCTCTCGCGTGAAGCGCGGCGCAGGATAGACGCGACGACCGATAAGACTGCGCGTGAGGCAATCGCCAACGAGTTGAAGGCGCAGACAGCAGCCCTCGCGGACGAATCCGCCGCGCAGCTTGCAGAAGCTTACGAGCGCAGCGCTGTGCTCTCTTTCTACTTCGCGGAACAACTCAAAGGCATAGAGACTTCCGGCTTCGACATCACAAACTTTTTCGCAGACATGATTAGTTCATTCGATGCTGCGCGCGAAGGTCGCAGGCTGGCGGAGAATGCAGAGGCGCGTAAGCGTGCCATTGAAGCGCGCAGGCTGCGTGCGGCGCAACGCGCGGCTGGCGCGGATGAGGCGGAAAGCCCGGAGGCGGCGCGGCGCAATGCTTTGATAAAAAGCCTGTCTGCTGTAGACGATTTGTTGCGCGTGAAAAATTATGCAGAGGCAGAGACGCGGCTGCGCACACTGATGCAGGAATATCAGGGAGAGCCGCGCATCTTTTTCGCACTAGGCCAGGCTGCAAGCCTCTCTGCCGAAGATGCTACGGATGAAGATGTGCAGGGCGAACGCCTCCAACGCGCGCTCACGCATTACAGCAATGCCATTCGCGCTGCGGACACAGAGGCCGACAAAGCTCTGGTCCAACGCGCCTACGCAGCGATGGGCCGCATCCTCGAATTTTTTGACAGCCCACAGGAAGCCCTCAAAGCCTTCGAGGCCGCAATCAAACTCGGCCCTGTCGAGGGCGGCGCATATCAGGAATCATTGCAAGGCAAAGCCAGACTCACGCAGCAGAAGTAAAAAGGTAAAAGTAAAAAAAGTCAGTTCGACATTAGCAGGAGTGAATACAGCAAGGCAGCCCCGTGAGGGGCGGCATATCTTAGCCCAGCACGTTAGTGCTGGGACAGTCGTGCCACACACGAACCGAGCCCCGTAGGGGCGGCATATTATGTCGCCCCTACAGGGCTTTATCTTTATCTTGGCTGCTTGACCCACGACTGGCGTCGTGGGCTAAGATATGTCGCCCCTCACGGGGCTAAGAAAACTAATAAATTCTTATATCGAACTCATGTTAAAAGCAAAAGCGAATGATGAAGAGCATGCTCTTCATCATTCGCTTTTGCTTTTACCTTTTTAGTTTCTTTAGAGCGGTTGTGTGCCGATTAAAGCTCTGACGCGCGGTTTGGCTTCGATGCGCGGTAGATTCATTTTGATTTTGTCCAAGCGGGGCAGGGCTTTGATGCGAGGCATGCTGAGTTGGCCTATGCGCGGCGCGGTTTGAAACTTAAAGTCGGGGTTGTTGAAGTATTGCATGCCATCCGCTTTCTCAGGCGTGACGCGAATCGTGCGCTGAGACTTGTCGCGCACAATCGTCAAGCTGACTTCGCCTTCCTGCTTGCGATTGATGGCGCGCGAGAGTTCACCCGAATCTTCTATACGCTCGCCGTCAACTTCTGTTATCACATCGCCAGCTTTGAGTCCGGCCTTCGCGGCGGGGCTGTCTTCCCTGACGCTGGTGATGAGCACGCCTTGCCCGCCAGAGACTGAGAAATATTCCGCGAGTTGTTTGGTCAAAGCGGTTGTGCCGACGCCTATGCGACGGCTTGAGCCGAGCGCGAATGTGTATCCGCCGGGCGCATTGCCCAACAGACCTTCATAAGCTTTGCCCAACTCGCCTTCGACGCGCGGCATTGTCAGCGCGGTTGTGTAATCATTGCGCTTGGCAAGCGTGACTGAAAGTTCCTGTTCGCCTCCACTGCGGCTGATGGTCAGTCGCGCAGTATGTTCCGGCGCGACCTCGCCAATCAGGCGATTGAGTTTGCGCACGCTCGTCACCTCTTCGCCGTTAAAGCGCAAGACGACATCATCTTTTCTGAGACCGGCTTTTTCCGCAGGGCTGCCTTCGACTACTTTTGTGATGACCACGCCGCGCGGCTCGCGCAGGTTATAGCGCGACATGTTCTCGCGCGTGACCTCTTCCGCGTACACGCCTAGAAAACTGCCGCCGTTATAAAAGAAAGTGAACTCGGACGGAGCATCAGGCGCGGCAGGTTTGGCAGGAGCCTGCTGCGCTTTGATCATACCGGATGGAATCAATAACAGAGCGAATGCCGGAAGCATTAATTTTCTCAAGCTCATAGGTAGAAATCCTCCAGAAAGAGAGTAGGTTTTCCAGCCTTGCACGCCGGATTTGAGCAAGAGTTCCAAAAATTAACCACAAAGTCACTAAGAGGCCATTTCAAAACTCAAGAAACATAATGCTCCAACCCTTTGCGGTCTAAGTCTTTCTTTGCGCCACCAGCGTGAACTGTTCGTTGATGTTTCGCGCAAAGGCGCAAACAAATAAAATCTCAAGACCGCAAAGGTTAAGGGTTTTTCAAATTAAGCTTTTCTGTAAACTTCGCGGTCTGAACTAAGCTCTACTGCCAGCTTGCCTTCCGAGTGCGCCAAATCAAGATGCGCGACAGATTCGGAGACGGCCAGGAATCTGTGCACATCATCCGCGCCGGGAAACATCTCCTGCGCCACATCCCACGCGGTCGCGCCTGATTTCGGCACAAGCCGTATAACTTCCGCCTGCCGCTCGCGTATCGCGCGCAGGTAACGATTGAAAAGCTCTTCGTAATCCGTCACGGCCTCGCCATGCCCGCCATGCACGAGCGTCGGCGCGAGCGAGCGTATCCGCGCGAGGCTCACAAGATATTCCGCCAGCGAGCGAAAACGTCTCGAAGGGTCAACAGGGTCTGGCGAGAGCACAGGGTTCGGCGTGATGCGCTTTAAGACGCAATCGCCAGCGATTACCGTGCGGTCTGCTTCGCGTATAAAAGAACAGGAGCCGGGCGTGTGTCCAGGCGTGTGCACGACCTTGAGAGAGCCTGTCGTAAATTCCAACTCCTGCTCGTCATGCAACTCTTTGTGCTCATCATCTTCGAGCGCATCTGCCAGCGCGCGCACGCCTTCATACATACGACGCATCTGCGCTATCTCTTCATCAGGCACGCCCGCGCGCACGAGCAGGCTGCGATGCTCCTCATATTCCAAACGCCCGACGCGATGCCCGGTCTCCCAACCGTGCACTAAAATTTCAGCATCCTTCGCTTCATCCCTCAAAGAGCGCGCAAGGCCGCAATGGTCTTCGTGCGCATGAGTCAGCACAATGCGCCGCAGGTCTGAGACGCGAAATCCCGCGTGCCGCAATCCTTCACGCAAAGCTACCGCAGCCTCTTTGGTCTTTGGCCCAGTGTCAATCAACGTCACAGGGTCTTCCGCAATCAGATAGCAGTTGACCGGCCCGACGTAAAAGGGAGTGGGAACTGAGATGGGAACGATTCGCATGATGGATTTTAGATTTTAGATTTGCGATTTTTGATTGGATAAAGACAAGAAATTTATAAAATAATTCTTTAGTCCGCTTCCAATCAAAAATCGCAAATCTAAAATCGCAAATTAATAAATGTACCTGTTCGCCTTAATCAACACATCCGCGATGCGTTGGCGTGCGGCGATGGTGTTCATGGGCGTCAGTTTGGTAAAGCGACGCAGGGCCGCGAGCATCGTGCGCAGTTCGTCGCCTTCGCTCATCGCTGCCAAAGTGTTCTTGGCGTGCGCGTCAATTCTCTCTACCGCGTCGTTACAGAAGACGCGCGTCATGTCTATGTAACGCGCGGCGGCCTCTTCGCCTTTTGAGGCCGCGAGTTTTTGTGCGCGCAGAATTGCGGACTCCATAGCAAAAGCGTCCGTGATGATGTCTGCCACGCCCATCAGAATTTCCTGCTGGTCTGCGAGAGCCATCATGTATTTCTGCGCCGCAGTTCCCAGAGTCATCAAAGCGACCTTCTTCGCGTTCTGGGCCAATTTCATCTCCGTAGCCAGCACAGCTTCGTCTTCATCAAAGCTCGGCATAGAAGGCGAGAGCACTTCGTCCATCAAGGCTTGCGCCGCAGGAAGAAGAGCAAGCTGTCCGCTCATCGCGCGCTTCATCAGCATGCCTGGAATGAGCATGCGGTTGATTTCATTCGTACCCTCGAAGATGCGATTGATGCGCGAGTCTCTGTAAGCGCGCTCAGCCGGATAGTCTGCCGAATAACCATAGCCGCCGAAAATCTGCACCATCTCATCAGCCACAAAATCGCACCACTCCGAAAGGGCAACTTTGATAATCGAGCACTCCGCCGCGTACTCTTCGATAGAACGCAGCTTGGCTTCCGGGTCTTTGGTGTCGCCAATCGCGGATTCGATAAGGCCGACCGTGCGATACGTCATTGCCTCGCCAACCCAGGCGCGAATCGCCATCTCCGCAATCTTCGCTTTGATTGCGCCGAATGAGGAAATAGGTTTGCCGAACTGATGACGCTCGTTCGCATAACGCACGGCCTCGTGAATCATCAGCTTCATGCCGCCCGCGCAGGACGCGCCCAGTTTGAAGCGACCGATGTTCAAGATATTAAAAGCAATCTTTGCTCCCTTGCCGACTTCGCCCAAAAGATTTTCGACAGGCACTTTTGCATCCGAGAGAATCAGCGCAGTCGTGCTTGAGCCTTTGATGCCCATCTTGTGCTCGTCTTCGCCGTTGGTCACGCCCTCGCCGCGCTCGACCACAAAGCCGCTGAACTTGTCGCCGTCAACTTTGGCAAAGACGACGAAGATGTCCGCAAAGCCGCCGTTGGTAATCCACATCTTCTCGCCGTTCAGGATGTAATGCTTGCCGTCTTCGCTCAAACGCGCAGTCGCCTTCGCTCCCAGAGCATCAGAACCCGAACCCGCTTCCGTCAAAGCATAGGCAGAGACAAGCTCGCCCGAAGCAATCTTCGGCAAATATTTTTTCTTCGTCTCTTCGTTGCCGAAGTAGAGTATGGGAAGCATGCCAATCGAAGTCTGCGCGCCGAAGGTGACGGCGAACGAGGCCGCGCGTCCCAGGTTTTCGGAAACGATGACGCCGCTCGTCTGGTCCAAATCAAGCCCGCCCAATTCTTCGGGAATGTTGACGCCCAGAAGGCCAAGCTCCGCGCACTTGACTAACAGTTCGCGCGAAAGTTTCCAATCGTGATTCTCAAGCTCTTCGAGACGCGGGCGCACTTCCGAGTCTAAAAACTCGCGCGTCGTCTGCCCGATCATCTGATGCTCTTCTGTAAAATCCTCCGGCGTGAAAATCTCTTCCGGCGTCCGCTCTTCAATCAGAAAACTTCCGCCTTTGATGGCCTGTTTCTCTTCGGCTACGGCTGACATATTCGTATTCCTTTCAGGGTTGAATATAACAATTTAATTTTGCCACAGAGACACAGAGACACAGAGATTAAAAGGGAAAATCATTTTTATTTTTTTTTCTCTGTGTCTCTGTGTCTCTGTGGCATTCTAAGCAATCCGTTCAAAAATCCCGGCTGCGCCCATGCCGCCGCCGACGCACATCGTGACCATGCCGTAGCGGCCATTGCGGCGTTCAAGCTCGCGCAGGATAGTCGCAGTCAGCTTCGCTCCAGTGCACCCAAGCGGGTGGCCCAGAGCAATCGCGCCGCCGTTGATATTCACCTTCTCAGGGTCAAGCCCAAGCTCTTTGATGACCGCTAGAGACTGCGCTGCGAAAGCTTCGTTGAGTTCAATAACATCAATCTGGTCCAGAGTCAGGCCGGCCATCTTCAAAGCCTTCGGTATCGCAAACACCGGGCCGATGCCCATCTCTTCCGGCGGGCATCCGGCTGTCGCGTAAGCAACGAAGCGCGCCATCGGTCTCAGGTTAAGCTGCTTTGCACGTTCGTCAGACATGACGACGGCAGCCGCCGCTCCATCAGACATCTGCGAAGCGTTTCCGGCAGTGATTGTCCCTTTGATGTGAAACGCTGGCTTCAATTTCTGCAATCCTTCGATGGAGGAATCGCGCCGCACGCCTTCGTCCTTGTCAAAGACAATCTCGCGCTTCTGCTTGCGGCCCTTCTCGTCCAACTCTTCAAAAGTTACGTTGAGCGGGACTACTTCGTCTTTAAATTTATCTTCATCAAGAGCACGCTGCGCGCGTTGATGAGATTGAAGCGCAAAGGCATCCTGCTCTCCGCGCGAAATCTCATACTTGCGCGCGACGTTCTCGGTCGCGAGTCCCATGTTCAGGTAAAAATCCGGGTAGTGCTCAACCAGATAAGGATTCGGGCGAATGATGTGGCCGCCCATCGGAATCATGGACATCGTTTCAAGCCCGCCCGCGATGACAACCTCCGCGCCGCCAGTGCGTATGCGGTCAGCCGCGAGCGCGATTGATTGCAGGCCCGAAGAACAGAAACGATTAATCGTCATCGCGGATGTTTCGACAGGCAAGCCTGCGCGAATCGCAGCCGCGCGCGTGACGTTCATGCCCTGCTCTGCCTCAGGCATCGCGCAGCCCATAATCACATCTTCTATCTCTGATGCTTCTAAACCTTCTGCCCTGGAAATGGCTTCCTTGATGACTGCCGCGCCCATCTCATCTGGCCGCGTATCTTTTAAAGTTCCCTTCGGAGCTTTCCCGACAGCCGTACGCACGGCTGAGACAATGACTGCTTCTCTCATATGTGTCCCCTAAAAATCTTCGATTGCGACTTCTACTTCAACTGCTTCCAGCAGTTCCTTCAAAACGCGCGGCGCAATCTCTACGAGAAAGCCGCGCTTGCCGCCATTGATATAAATCAAAGGCAACTCGAAAATAGTTTTTTCCGCATACACAGGCAAACGCGTGCGCGTCCCGAATGGGCTTGTGCCTCCGACCATGTAGCCTGTCAATTTCTGTGCGCGCTCAACCTCACACGGCTCGACGCTTTTGACCTGCAACGTGCGCGCGAGTTGCTTTGCAGAGACTGTGCAATCGCCATGCATGAGCACGATGAAAGGCTTGCGCGCATCCGTTTCAAAAATCAAAGTCTTAACGACAGCATGCTCTTCAACGCCTAGCAACTCTGCCGAACGCTTTGTGCCACCGTGCTCTTCGTAAGAGTATAGATGCGGCTTGAAATCAACTTTCCGTGCGCGCAGAAGGCGTATAGCCGGAGTAATCGGATAATCCATCTCTCTCTTTAGATTGAGCCTGCTGCTGCGGCGATGCCTGCTTCCGCTTTGACGCCCAAAACTTCCGCCGCCCTTTTCTGCGCGATGTAAAGCGTCTTCAACACTTCCGCGTGAACCTTTCCATTCTGGTCCACCAGATTCACTTGATAGACACGCTCAATGGATTTGTTGCGCGTCAACTCGTCTTTAATAAACTCAATCTCATCCGGCTCGATGACAAACCTGGCATAAAGAGTTTCGCGGCCCGGTCGCTTGAAACGTATCGTCGCGGCCTTGTCCCAGACGATATAGCCGCTGCCCAGAATCTTGATGAGCATCACCATGTAGAGCGGGTCAACCGCGCCATAGAGGCTGCCGCCAAAAGTTGTCCCGACATAGTTGCGCGTGCGCCAATTCAAAGGCAGCTTGATGCGTATCTCGTGAAAATCATCTGCCATGTATGTGATGCGCCCGCCCGTTCCCCTGTAAGCCGGGAAGAAATTGAAACGCCAGCGCAGCATTCTGGTTTTAAGCGATTCAGGCATTCACTTAAACTCTTCTTAGCGAGCTTTCTGTCTTTCTTTTCTTTGCGCCTTTGCGCGAAACAGCAACGAACGGTTCTCGCTGGTGGCGCGAAGATAAAAGACAAGCTCGCTAAGGGTTGAGTGATTTAATCTCTTGAATTTTCAAATCCTTCTTAATTGTCTTGAGAGCTGGGAAAACCTTCTGCCTGTAAAACTCTCTCGGCCTGCATGAAGTGCCGCCGTTCGTGAAAGACCAGAATCGTGTAAGCATCCATCAGGCTATAGGTGACGAACTTCGCCACGGGCGATGTGACTTTCGTGCGGCGCAAGTCCAGCTTTTCAGTCGCCTTTAATTTCTCTATCAACTCGTCCTGATGCGCGACAAATTTTTCGATAACGCCGCCGTCAATCTCGCTGCTGGATGGCATGAAAACTCTCGGAGCTTTTGATTTCGTGGTCGCGTCTGGCCGCGCGCGTTTGATAATCATGCTGCCCCAGAAGTTTGAGAGAAGGGGAACGCGCTCCCAGAATGTCTTGCGCTTTTCGCCGCGTATGAGCCGCGCGACATCCGGGTAAAAAGTTTCATTGGTCTTAATCAGATGGTCGAAACACTGTCCGATGCTCCACTCATCCGCAGACGGTTTCCAGTTAAGCTGCTGCGCCGTCAGATGCCCGAACTCTTTGCGCGCTTCATCTGCGACAGCTTTGACCTCCGCGAGTAAACTGTCGAGCTCGTTGTTTGCAGAGACTGTTCTTGCATTCGCCTGCGCTTCCGTAGCGTTGAGAGCCGCGTGTGTGGACATAAAAGCTGACACTCCTTTCTAGTTGCGCAAAGGTTTGCCTGTCTTGAGCATGTGGCCGATGCGCTCCTGCGTCTTGCGCTCGCCGCACAAAGAGAGGAACGCCTCGCGCTCAAGGTCTAACAGGTATTGCTCTGAAACTTTTGTCGGATGATTCAAATCGCCGCCCGTCAGGATGCGCGCCAGCTTCGTGCCAATCAGCGCGTCGTATTCAGAGATAAAACCGCCGCGCACCATTTGATGTATGCCGAGCTTCAAAGTAGAAAGCGCGGGCATGCCAAGCGCGAGAATATCCGTGCGCTGTTGCGGCTGTACATAACCAGTCGCGGCCAGCGAAAGCACTTCCTGCTTGGCATCCGCAATCAAGCGGTCGCTGTTCATAGAGATGGAATCGTCCGCCGAGAGAAATCCGAATGCACGCGCTTCTTCAGCAGAGGTTGCGACCTTTGCGAGTGCGATGGTTTCAAACGCGCGCTTGATAAACGGGAACGGGTCTGCGTCCGTCACGCCCTGCGGAATCGAATCGAGCACGCGCAAAGTCATCTCTTTCGTCCCGCCGCCAGCCGGAATCAAACCCACTCCGACTTCTACAAGACCCATGTAAGTCTCCGATGCTGCGCGCACGCGGTCTGCATGCAAGACCATCTCGCACCCGCCGCCGAACGTCATCTGAAACGGCGCGACCACGACAGGCTTTGCGGAATAGCGCAAACTCATCGTCGCGTTCTGAAACGCGCGCACAATCATGTCTATCTCTTCCCAGTTCTCTTCCTGCGCTTCCAAAAGGAGCAGCATCAGATTCGCGCCGACTGAAAAGTTTGTGCCTTGATTGCCGACGACCATGCCGACAAAATTCTTTTCCACTTCGGCCAGCGATTGCTTCAACATCTGCAAAGTATCGCCGCCGATGGCATTCATCTTTGAATGAAACTCTAGACACGCCACCCCGTCGCCCAAATCAACAAGCGACGCGCCAGCATTTTTCTTAATCACGCCCGTTCTATCTTTAACTGATTTGAGAATGGTGACGCCCGGCATCTCTGCGAGCGGCACATACTCGCCGGAAGCAAAGTCGAAATAAAATTTCTGGCCCTGCTCTTCCTTGTAAAAAGATTTCGCGCCCGCGTCGAGCATCTTCTGCACATTTTCTGGAATGCTCTGGCCCTCTTCCTTCATGCGCGCGACAGACTTTTCAACTCCAATCGCATCCCAGGATTCAAAAATGCCAAGCTCCCAGCTAAAGCCCCACTTCATCGCGCGGTCAACATCAACCACTGTGTCTGCAATCTCAGGGATACGGCTGGCCGCATAACGCAGCGTGCGCGAAAAAGTTTTCCATAGAAACGCGCCAGCCCTCTCCTTGCCCCAGACCAAAGCCTTGATGCGCTCCGGCGTGTTCTCAATATTTTTCGCCATGTCGAGCGCGGGCAGTTTCACTTTCTCCGCAGGCTTGTATTCGAGCGAAGCCACATCCAGAGTCCAGATGTCCTGCTTCTCGCCTTCGCCCTTCTGCCGCTTATAAAAACCGCCCTTCGTCTTGTTGCCCAAAATTCCGCGACCAATCATTTGGGTTAAAAACTCCGGCGCAATGAAGACTTCGCGCTCTTCGTCTTCCGGCAGATTCTCGAAAAGATTTTTGATAACGTGTCCGAAGACATCTAGGCCGACGAGGTCAAACGTGCGGAACGTGGCGGTCTTCGGACGACCGACCGCAACGCCCGTCATCTTGTCCACCTCTTCAATCGAATAACCCTCTTCCAGCATCGTCTTCATGGTCACGAGCGCGCCGAAAGTGCCTATGCGATTGGCTATGAAATTGGGCCTGTCTTTCGCTGCGACCACGCCCTTGCCTAATCTCTGGTCCAGAAATCCAAACATAAAGCAGGAGACTTCCGGCTTCGTCCATTCCGTGCGAATAATTTCAACCAGCTTCATGTAGCGCGGCGGGTTGAAAAAATGGACGCCTAAAAAGTATGCGCGAAAGTCTTCTGAAAAACCTTCTGCGAGAGAGCGAATCGGGATGCCGCTCGTGTTCGAGGCGATGATTGAGCCGGGCTTGCGATGCTGCTCGACGCGCTCAAAGAGACTGCGCTTGATTTCCAGATTTTCGACGACAGCTTCGATGACAAGATCGCAATTCTTTAACTGCTGCATGTCGTCATCAAAGTTGCCGACAGAGACAAGCGCGGCACGTTCGGGCGTGAAGAAAGCTGCTGGCTTGGCCTTCTTCGCGGCATCCAGTCCGGCCTGCGCGATGCGATTGCGCACCTGCTTTGATTCCAAGGTCAAGCCTTTGGCCTCTTCTTCCTTCGTCAATTCGCGCGGCGCAATATCCAAGAGCAGTGCGGGGATGCCTGCATTCGCCAGGTGCGCGGCAATCTGCGCGCCCATCGTACCCGCGCCCAGGACAGCAGCCTTTTCAATCCGATACATAAGAGAGTGAAAACCTTTCCTTCCAAGAGGGTCTATTGCGAGAAAAGTCATCATAACTGAATGAGCATTCATTCAGCAAGGCCGGAAAAGCTATTTTAGCAGTCTTTAGTGTGTCTCTTTAAGGTTGTAGGTTCGGGCATAAAGTGATATTTGTCGGGCATAAAATGAAATCCTTCGGACATAAAATGGGAAAATTCGAATATAGAGACTAGGCATTTCTAAGCCAGAGAACGCAATGTGAGGAAAGCATTAAATGCAATGGTATTTTGTGGGGGGCGAGTGTCAGTTGGAACATTAAGTACAAATTGCTAGAGCATTAATTGCGAAACATTGAGCATTAAATGCAAAAGCAAGTAAGAGCATGACGGCTGAAGTCAATATCTGCTATTTTGTATAATCCATTGTCTTTAAAGTTTGTAACTACTTTGGCTTCCTGATTAAAATATAGAATAATCTTTGGTGAATAAAAGGTGCTTTTTGATAGGACAAATGGGAGGTTCTAAGCAGTCTGTGTAAGTGAGTTTTGAGTGAGTCCGCCCATCGGCACTCGCCCTTCAAACAGTATGGCAAACTGATTCATTGCTGCGCTCCATTCACGGATCGGCATTGTCCACCTCTTGCTGATATTTCTCAATGCCAGATACAGCAACTTGAAGACAGCCTCATCAGACGGAAACAGCGACCGATTCTTGCTCACTTTGCGTAACGTCATATTCAATGACTCGATTGTATTGGTGGTATAGACCGCACGGCGAATCTCGCTCGGATAGCCAAACATCGGCACCACTCTCGACCAGTTCGAGCGCGCTGATCTGGCAATCACCGGATAGCTTTCGTCCCACGTCTCAGCACACTGATCGAGTTGGCGCTCGGCTTCTTCCAAAGTCGCAGCGTGATAGATCATCTTCAGATCAATCACCACTTGTTTGCGATCTTTGTGCGAGACATAAGAAAGTGAGTGCCTCACCAGATGCACCATGCACAGTTGCACCTGTGTTTGTGGATAGACCGCTTCGATCGCTTCAGGAAAGCCCTTCAAGCCATCCACACACGCGATGAAGATGTCTTGCACTCCCCGGTTCTTCAACTCCGTGACGATCTGCATCCAGAACTTCGCGCCTTCTGTGTCCGCTGCCCACATCCCTAAGACTTCCTTGAGGCCGGAGAGATTGACGCCGAACGCAAGGTAAATCGCTTTGTTAGAGACTCTGCCTTGACTCTTCACTTTGACCTGCAAAGCATCGAGATAAAGAATCGGATAGACGGCATCGAGCGGGCGAGACTGCCAGGCTCGGACTTCATCGAGTACCGCGTCAGTGACGGTCGAGATCAAAGAGGGCGAGACTTCCACGCCATAAATCTCTTCCAAGTGACCTTGAATCTCACGCTGTGTCATGCCGCGCGAGTATAGTGAGATGATCTTCTCATCGAGGCCGTCGAAGCGCGTCTGATTCTTCTTGACGAGCTATGGTTCGAACTCAGAAGCAGGGTCACGCGGAACAGCGATCTGGACTTGACCGCGCTTACCGCGCAGGGTCTTCGGGGTGGCGCCGTTGCGAGAGTTGCCGGAGTTGTCACCGGCGGCGTCGTGCTTCTCGTAGCCGAGGTGGTGAGTCAGTTCTCCATCGAGAGCACGCTCGACGAGAGCCTTAGTAAGTTGCTGAAGAAGGCCGTCTTGACCAAGCAGATCGTCCGGCTTCTGATAGTCTTTCAGCCGTTCATCAAGCAGTTCAGGTCTAATTGGTGGCATAATCTATTCGTCCTTTCGAGACTAAAGATTGATTATCGCCACTTACACAGAATCTCAATAGCTCCCGATCCGGGTTAATATTATGTATTAGGATTTTTTTCGACAAAGACTTGGTTTACATCGTACCGAAGTTCAGTCTTAGGTCTAAAACGACGCGCCTCATTTTGAATGGTAAATTTAATTAGATCAATTAATGAATACCCGGCTCTATCCAACATAAGGGTGTAGTGACTTTCTTCTGTTAATCCGGGCTTGGAATTTGCTTCCAGAAGATAAATATTGCCTTCTTTTGATACCATATAATCAAAACGGCAGGCAGTATCAAAATCCATAAACTTAAACAGTTCAAGGCTAATCGCTGACAATCGCTCTGCAAACTCATCACTATCGGGCAAGAAAGAATAAGAATAGCCTCCGTTATTAAATTTTGCAGATTGGCTAAGAAACCCCGAAGGGACATGTAGCTCCATTACAGGCAATGCGATTAATGATTGCTCGGCTTGTACGCACCCACAACTTAACTCTCTACCAAAAATGCGCTCTTGCACTAATATCCTGTTATCGTATGGAGCGACTTGCTGTGCGAAATCGTCGAGAATATCCTCTGTAAGATGGTCTACTGGTTTAGAGAAAGCTGAAACCCCAAGTCCATTTGGTTTTAGCACACAGGGGCGACCCGCGAAGTAGGTGACCGTTTTATTTATATCTCTATCAGAGGGAGAGGAAGTTAAAATTACAGTATCTATCGAAGTGAGTTGATCTGTGAGCACAGTATTTCCGATAAGAGCTTGGTTCCACTTGTGCATACTCACCGCCGAGGAAAATACAGAGCCAAAATTACTCGGAATATCTAACGCATTCACAATTCCTTGGTAATGACCATCTTCCCCTTCAGTACCTTGAAGCAGCGAAAAAACAAAATGGCCGCCCAATTTCAGATAATGGGGTAGTAAACTCAAGTCTAACTGTTGAACATCCTTAAGTCCCTCTTCAGAACAAGGAATATCTGCGGCTGTCGATACGTCATGCTTGTAAAGGAGTCCTGATGAACTAATGTAATAAACTTCAGCAACCTGAACCAAGTCGCGATCATTTTCCATCAGAAGCTCACGTAAGTAGTAGAACATATGCAGAGAACTATCATGCTCTATTGAACGTCCTCCTACTAATAGAGAGATTGTTTGCATAGAAAAATTATCTCCTTTGAGTGGGCCACGGACAAAAACTTAAGTGCCAACTTCACGCGAGTTAATTGTCCCTTGAAGTCACAATTCAAAGCCAGCACATTGCCTCAGACATATCTCATTATACGTTACCTCTTTACTATATCGGCTTTATCCAATGCTTACTATCCCCGGTTTATATCCCTCAATCGATTTCTCACAAAGACAGTCAAGCACAAAATCTTTCTGCTAGCCGCATTTACAAACGATTCTCTTACAGACTTTATCTTAACCGTGCTAGCGACCGAGACCTAACAGGACAAATATTCAATCAAAGCTTGCAAATAACTACTATCGCTGAAGATAGGGGTAATGATAATTAGGAATTATCTTATACTAAAACCGGTCTTTGGAATCTATTAAACTCTCTACTCTCTTCAGGTTAACGGCCTTTCAATAAAAGAGAGCGATCAACACGACGCTGGCCCTTTGCAGTAGATCCGTATAGTAATGAATGATGCGACTGGCTCAGCGATATTTTAAGAAAATATAGGAAGCAGTTGTATCTAGTGGGACACTGGTCTACTTGCTATAGGCTGATCAGCAAAGGCTAAACATGTCATCTCAAGCAGAGCAGGCAATAACTCGGAATCTCGCTGGCGAATTATTGGCGGGGAAGTTTCTAGATGAAGATAGATGGCCGTTTCTAGGCAGGGCTTCACAGCTAAATCGATGCCTTGATTTTTTAATGCCACATGAGGCTCAAGCTCCCAGTCGGCTATTGCGTGTAGCAGGAGAATCCGGCATCGGAAAATCATTCTTCGTCAAAGAGATTATCTGCCGTTTCACAGAGCGCGTCCCTCCATCTATTGCTCTTTACATAGATGTTGAGGAGAGCGAGTTCGAATCTACTGAACTGGAAAAACGATTAGCTATAATTGCTTCATATCCCACGCAACCTACTCGAAGAGACCCTCAGCACGTACCGGTTGATGCCGATCTGGCAAAGTATCTGCGCCCCTTACCGAAACGACTTCAAGTGTTCAAATACATTTACGATGGGGTAAAAGAGTCAACCAAACAGATTCCGGTCATCGGGAAGATTATCAACGCTTTTCTACCGCGAGAAATACCTTTGTCCAAGAAACGTGAAATGGTCGTCGCTGGTCGTTTCTGGGATTATCTCATTACTACAGCGCGGCATGAGCCGGTCCTTCTGGTTATAGACAACATCCAATTCTTAGCCGATTCGGTAGCATTAGAACTTGATTCGGTCTTTGCCATCGCAGATACAGGCTTCCGACTCGTATTGGTCGAACGTTTGCAAGCCGGAAGAAGTAGTGCGTGGGAACCGCGATGCTTTAGCGACCATCGTCTCTATGTTGAAATCAAATCTCTTTCACAGGAAGAGACGCAAGAGTTATCGCAGGAGGTGCTCGGCAAGCAGACGCCGAACTTGTCTGAGATTAGCGATGCTATCTTTCGCAAGTCGCTTGGCAATCCCAAGCAGATATGGCTTCAACTTCGCGCGCTTCAACTAAACAAAACTCAGGCCACAAAAGAAGCGATCATCAGCGGCTATGATGAAACAATCTTGAACCTACCGGCACTGGATCGTCTAGCCCTTCAACTGGTCACGCTGTTAATGGGTAATCTTAGACTTGAAGACCTGGTATGGATTCTGCGCCGAATCGTGCATCCATTCTCAGAAGAAGATATTCGGCGAGCTATTCTTGATCTTGCGTTGGTTGGTTTACTAATTATCAACGGTTCATATAATAATCGCGTCCGAACAGAGCATGAGTTAGTGCGCACTTCAGTTCGTAGAACTACCCCTGAGGAAGAAGCAATAGGACTACGATTAAACGTGATTTCAGCGCTCAGTCAACGCCTAGAGCATACTATTGAGAGCGACGAATATGAACGCCTAGTAGATCGTTTGGTGGGATTACTTTCACCACACGACCTGCACGCCCGTCATGACTTGCTTGCGCACCTGATAGCCCTCATAGATCGCCAACGGACCAAGGAACGATTCCATTACTTGACCTCGCTTTTTGGCACAACAGCTTGCCAAGGCACATTGGAACTGCTCCCCGCTCATTGCCTCACAGCGTTTCTCAATGCATTTCAGAAAACTTCGCAATTCGACAAAGGTTTGGCCGCAGTCGAGTTGATGCGTCAGCACGGAAAACTTTCAGACCGTAGTCTGTCTCTCTTTGCGGCGAAGTATCTGGTGCAAAAATTTGAGTATCAAGAGGCTGAATCACTCCTACGGCAGCTTAAGCCTAATTCGGACAGCGATGCTATTCTGTTTAATATTTTGCTCAATCTGCGCCGGGAAAGCGAGGCCCGGCGAATGGTTGCGGCGCTCCCACGACGGGTGGACGAACTCGACGAAGCGCAATGCGTAATGCTAAGAAATGCAGGCCACCTTTACGATACCACTACTGCACGGCGACTATTGACGCGAGCGAAGAAGGGCTTCAGTAGGCTCGGTCTTAAATTCGGAGAAGCAACAACGCTGAACAATCTGGGTCTCCTAGAGATATGGGATGGAAAATACGGTGAGGCACGGCGACAACTGACCATCGCGCGCGACATGCTTGATGCGCTCGGCTCAAATGAGACGTATCAACCACTCACAAATTTAGCTGTCTTACACGCAATGGAGGGCGATTTGGTTTCCGCCGAGCAACTGCTAGAACAAGCGCAAAGGGCTGTCTCCCCTTGGCTTCTAATGGATGAAATTATGCTGCGATTTAATCGGCTCGTCCTGAATTTGATTAATGGAAGTGTGACCATCACTGATGCCACAGCCACAGCTAGGGAATTGTATAACCGTAGTCTCCAGACGAAAGATTTAAGATTCCAAGATGTTCTTTGCTGGTTTGCGCATCAATTGGAGTCCACGCGCTTCGGTGCAAGCTCTACTCCTATACCTGCGGCGTTCGATTCCCGCATTCGCTTCAGCAAGTGCGCTGGACTTGAGATTTTTTCAGAGTTAAAAAGAGAAGGACATCGGATAACAATCGTCTTTGTGCTTTCCCCTCACTGGCGGTATTAACTCCCTTGTTTGATGCCGGATAAGCCACCACTAACTGGGAGGAAGTAATTTGGAGTTGTAATTGGTTGTGAGTTCTTTGATAAGAGCGGTCGGATCTGATGTGTTCACGCCTGTTAGTCGATCAGCGATCCAATGCGCTAATCGTTCTACATCGGTGTTAGAGTAACCTAGAATTGTGATGCATGCTGTTCCTATGCGAACACCAGATGTGATCCATGGTTTTTGTGGATCGGATGGAACGAGGTTGCGGTTTAGTAAGACACGATATTGCTCGCACGACTGCTCGGCTTCTGCGCCAGTGAAACCCTGTTTCCGCAGATCTATCAGCAAGAGGTGCGAATCCGTCCCGCCTGTAATAAGTTGTAAGCCACGCGCTAATAAAGTGTTTGCCATGAGGCGAGCGATCTCTACCATCCGCTCGGCGTACCCGCGCAGGTCACTCTCAGCGAGTTTCTCAAGCGCAACTAGCTTTGCAAACATAGTGTTCTCGTTTGGCCCTCCTTGGGTGTCTGGAAAAAGCGCCCGAGCAATTCGTTTATGATGTGCGCTACGATAGAGTAGCACTCCGCCATTTGGGCCACGCATATTTTTCACCATATTGAAGGTAACAAAATCGGCGTGTGGAAAAACCGACGAGTGGACGCCTGCTGCTATGAAGGTAGCTGTGTGAGACACATCCGTGTGAAAGAGCGCGCCTGCGCGGTGTGCGATGTTGCCTATTCGATAGAAGTCAATCTCTCGCGGGCAAGCGCTGCCTCCGGCAATTAATAATTTGGGCCGTTCGCGTGCGGCTAATTCTTCCAGAGACCCGTAGTCTATGAGATTGTCTTCTCCGAGCGGATAAAAAATAACGCGATTACGTCGTCCGACGAGCACCTTATGAGAGATGTGTCCGCCCTCGGTAGGACTCAAGCTTAAGACCACATCATCCGGCTCAAGTACCGCGTTGAATACAATTTGATTAGCCTGCGTCCCCGAATGCGGCTGTATCGTCGCTCGATACTCATGAGTCGGAAAAAACAACTCACGGAGCAATTCCTCCGCGCGGTTTTCAATAGTATCCATCACCGCCGTCCCGGGGAAATATCGCTCGCCTGGCAAGCCTTCAATCGGGAAGACGCACATCGGCTCTGCCAGCGCTTTCATTACTTCTGGAAACGGGTAGCTAGCGCTGGCAATCAAGTGGATCCAGTCCTGAATGAGACCCCAATGCATATCAACAATCGAACGAATGCGCTCGGAGTCAGTCTCACAAAATCGAGTAAGATAATGCATAAACAGGCCCTGACTGCGGCGCAGTTTTACGACCGTTGAGGCTGAGATAATTCCTAATTATCCAAACTACTTGGAATCTACTAACTATTAAATACGCAGGTATTATTTCCCGAAATGGGATTTAGCGCAATTTTTTAGAAGATTTGGATCTGTGAATAACCCCTCTTGCCAGAGAATTGAGTATAGGGAGCGATTCCAAATTTTAACAGATTACTCAAATATTACTTGTCGCGCAACGCTAAACTTTGCTACCCCTTTCCACCCGGATTTACTTGAAACCTGCGACTCTTATCATTAAACTCATATCAAAGTTTTTCCCACCTTCACATGTGATTCAGAAGAAGCTTTTCTACTTTGAAGAGAGAATATGGGCTAGGGTCTGTTCCCATGTATTCAGTATGCAATTAAAAGAGGCATGTGCTGAGTTTCTGAGAGGATACTTTTCCACCCATGATCGTGGGAAGAAGACTAAGGCTGCTTACATCTCAGACTTAGAGCAATTCCGATTATTTTTAGGTGCAGACCTTAGTATACTATCTTTAAGTAGCACTAACATTGAGGGCTGGGCAGATCATCTCCGCCATGAAGAATATGCTCCGGCCTCTATCCGGCGAAAAATGGTGGCCCTCAGAGTGTTCTGTTCTTATTGGGTCCGCAAAGGGGTAATCTCGGAGTCGCCATTCTGGCGTGTGAAGCTAAGCTTTGGGCGTATAGAGCAGCTTCCCCGAACTTTAACAAAGAGGGAGATTCGCGCTTTACTTGCTCAAGCATGGCGGAACTATTCGAGTATCGAAACTAATCAAAATGGCAATGGATCAACACCAGCCAGAACCGGACAAGCTTCATCCCGTGGCTACCGTGTGCTCCGGAACCTAGCACTTATTGATCTCCTATTCGCAACAGGGATGCGTGTAGGAGAGGTTTCATCTCTTGACGTTCGGGATTTCCTTGTGGAGGAAGGCGTCTTTAGAGTTCAGGGCAAGGGCGGAAGGGATCGTTTAGCTTTTGTGGTGGATAAAGAGACTGTACGTATTCAGCGAGAATACTTAAAAGCCCGGACACGAATCAAAACAGAGACCTCAGCGCTTTTTCTGAATTCCTCCGATGGACGCCTCTCAACCCAAGGAATCTCTAACGTTATCTCACAGCTGCGTAAGAAGGCTAAGATAGATCGGCATATAACTCCCCACATGTTGCGGCACACAGTAGCAACGTTGCTGCTTCGCAACGGTGCTGACATTAGAGTAGTACAGGAGTTTCTAGGACACACCTCTATCGCCACTACCCAACGCTACACGCATATTACTAAAGAACACTTGATTCGCGTGCTGCGGAAATATCATCCGTCTATCGGTCTTCTAAATTAAACCTACTTAAGCTTCTATTACTGATACACCGCTCGCTACCCTTTAAGAAGCTTAATCTAATGTCAGTTTGACATAAGCATCAGCAGACGACTGTCGATTTCTCAAGGGCGATTATCTGTCAGCGAGAGCAAGCAATTCTTCAAGTCTTACTTCAGTTTGGTCATGAGCCATAAGTCCTGAGCCGATAGTGCCACATTAGATCAGGTAAGATCCAGCCTTCTGATATTTTCGAGTTATGAACGAAAAAATCAGAATATCGCACTTTATGCCCGAATCCTTTTTCACTTTATGCGCTAACTCTAAATATAAATTATTGACTCTCCATGAATGGAATTTTCACTTTATGCGCGAACCTACAAAGGTTCAGGCGTCCGAGCGATATGGCCTGCGCTCTGCGGGCGAAGCTTTGACTATCTCTATTATCTAGCGTAAGGTGATAGAGAATTGAGTCTAGCTTGCTCCCTTCTCAGCTCCTCTGGAATCACCCAGACTACCTGAACTCCACAGCTTACTTATCAGGAGCTAAGAATGTTTACCCGCCAATTTACGAAGCGGCTCAAGGCCACCTGCTCCGAAGAGCTTGCCCGCACAATCGAGACTAAGATTCTCCCGTTGGTTCGCCAGCAAAACGGATTTCCACATGAAGTGGTCTGCTTTGCAGCCGTCGCCGCAGGGCGCATTGTCATTGAGGGGCTGCCGAAAGTGACGACCTTCGAGCTTTCGGAGACATTCGCCAAAGCCGCTTGAAGTTCTTCTGCGAGGGATGAGATTTGAAGACTTCCGGGTCTTTAGTCTCCGCTTTGCGAGAGACCGCGGTTCCACACTTTTAATCCCCTGCGTCCGAAAGGATAAGATATGAGTTATATCAGAAAAAGTCTGAGCAATGTTTTAGTCTCCATCGCGGTTGTGATGGTGGCGGCGGCAATCGCCGTCTGGCAGTTCTATCGCTTCGCCACTTTCAGCGATGTGCGCGGCATTGTGGATGTGCAGGGCGGAACAGCGCATCTGTGGTGGGCCATCGGCGCGGCTCTCTTTGCGTGTCTAGCGGGTTATGTAGTGTTCTTTGTCTTCCTGCGTCAGGAAAAGGAAGATGTCATGCATATCACTTCATGAGCCGTCCGATGCAGAAGGCGCATGAGGTGAGGGGAGTAAGATAGATGAGTTTTATTTATGCCATGCAGCGCGCTAACGGCGACTGGTTCGGGCTTGATGATTGGGGGCGTCTGCGTGTGCCTGTCTTTCGCAGTCAAAGCGAAGCCATGCAGGCGCGCTCGCGTAACTTTCAGATGCTGCACTTTAAGCCTGTCCTGCTCGACGAGCTTGCGCTGAGCGACCTGTCATCAACGTCGGCGGAAGAGCCTGTGGGCTTCTGGATGGTGAACAACCCGTCGGCCAAACTAAAGTACGGTCATCCGCTTGAGCATGCGCAACTCGCTGTCATGGTACGCAATGCCGTACAGCAAACGCAGCAGTAAGAAGGTCTGGAGAAGATGGAACCTAGTTGTAATAAATGCGGAAGGCTTTTACGGGTGTGGGATTTCAAGTGTCCTTCCTGCCATAAATCGGCTGTGAACTGGATACAAATTGTCGTCATCACTGCTTTCTCTGTCCCGATTCTTTGCTACATGTTCAATGTCTTTTAGGACATGGACGCAAGCGACGGACGGCAGACGCTTGCAGAGTTCGCTTATTTTGAGACGGAGCGTAAGGCCATAGAGGAGTCAAAAGCTTATATGTCAGACAAAAATAAAACCGACGGCAAGGGTTCGATTAACGGCGCGGAACAATGGCCCGGAATAGATTCGCGTTATCGTTTGATAGTCGTCGCCGCTTTGAGAAGCAAGCAACTCCTGCATGGAGCAACTCCGCGAATCGAAGCCGACGCGCGCAGGCATCGCAATATCAGCATCGCCCTTGAAGAAGTCAAACGGGGGCTTGTCCCCTTCACGACCATTGTCAAGGAATAGGCGAGGGCAAGATGAGTTTTAATAGAGAAGAAACTTTTACCATCAGGTTTGTAGAAGCTGCGCCGAAGGTTCTTTTGGAGTTGACGAATACGACAGACACGCCGCTCAAGTGTGTCGAGGTGCTCAGTATTTTTCTGAAAGATGAAGAAGCTCCCGGCAGCCCTTCGCGCGCGCATATTAAATTTGATGCCGTGAGTGTGATTCAAGCAAAAGAGAAGGCTCTGCTTTCTCATCGAACATGGATTGACGGGCGACCTGTAGATTCGACTCAAGACCTGTTGGCGCGCCTGCAAGCGATGCCGGGCGAAACCAAACCTTATGTGCTTGATATTTCATGGCAGGATGTTGAAGGCAAGACACGCTTTCAACGAATCGCTGTCGGACACTAAACGAGCGGCACTGGTCGGAATTAAAAGGAAATGAATCATGACGGTTTGTGAATTCTGTGTGCAGTACAAACAGAACGGAAAATGCAGTCTCGACCTGAGCATCCCGAAAGGGATGGGATGCAACAAGTTTGAGCCGGGCATGGAGCGATTCTGCGCCGACCCGAAAGATTTCGTCAGCCCGCGCCAGATAGTCGAGATGGCAGCCTTCTTTGGCATTAAGGGCGCGGAACTCAAGAAGGTCAAACTGATGGCCGCGCGCGAAGAAACTATTCGCTGCCAGATTCCTGCATAAGAAAACCTCACAGCCCCGACAGGGGCGACATATCTTAGCCCACGACGCCAGTCGTGGGGAGAGCAATCCAATGACATATCAAGCCCCTTTAGGGGCGACATAAATGTGTCGCCCCTAAAGGGGCTCGGTTTGTGTGCGGTGCGCGTGTCCCACGGCTAACGCCGTGGGCTAAGATATGCCGCCCCTCACGGGGCTGAGAAAATCAACGGCTTTCTTACTTTTACCTTTTTACTTTTTCCTTCTACGCACTTTCAATCCCGCTTGCAAAATATCGAACCGCCTGCCGTTTGTTGCGTGAATATAGAAAGCCAAGCTGTGGCCTTCGTCTTCTGAAATCTATTTGCTAAGCCGGGCAAGATTGTGCTAAGGCAAGAGCAAAGAATTCACAGACGGTGAGCTTTGTTTATTTCCCTACACCAGGAGCTTCAGATGAAATCTCTTCGCCGCACTTTCGCCAGTCTCGCGCTTTTAGTCTTATTAAGTTCAACAATTTTTCAGCCGTCGCATTTGCTTGTCGCGCAAACGCCCACACCGACTCCGCAGCCTGTCGAGATAAAAATCAAGCCGGAAGTTTTTGACGCTTATGTCGGACAGTATCAGGATGCCAGAGACCCGGAATTTATTTTTTCATTCTTTCGTGAGGGAGATAAGTTTTACGGGCAAGCCACAGACCAGGATAAATTTGAAATTTTCCCTGCCTCCGAGACAAAGTTTTTTCTCAAAGCTTTTAACGCGCAGGTGGATTTCGTACGCGATGCTGAAGGCAAAGTTGTTTCCATCATCTGGCATCAGTCTGGCAGAGAGTATCCTGCGAAGAGAACAAGCGACCAGCCGGCCAAAGACACGCGCATCCAGTTTGCGCGCACAGAGGCGCGTATAAAGATGCGCGATGGAGCGCATCTCTACACGATTATCCTCGCGCCGGAAAATCAAACAGAACCTTTGCCGATGATTCTCAATCGCACGCCCTACGGCGTGAAGGGTTGGAGTTCTGGAAGACTTAACGGCGCGCGCAAAGAGCTTGTGCAGGAGGGTTTTATTTTTGTCTTTCAAGACATACGCGGCAAGTTTGATTCCGAAGGCGAGTTTGTGATGGTGCGCCCGCCGCGCGCCGTGCGCGATGCAAAGTCTGTTGATGAAAGCACGGACACTTATGACACGATTGATTGGCTCGTGAAGAACGTGCCGAAGAACAACGGGCGCGTCGGCATCATGGGTACTTCATATGACGGATGGCTCTCGACGATGGCTCTCATCGAATCGCATCCGGCCTTGAAAGCTTCTTCGCCTCAAGCTCCGGTCGCGGATTTTTGGATGGGCGATGATTTCTTCCACTACGGGGCGTTTCGTCAAAGCTACGGCCACGAGTGGGTGAAGTCTCTTGAAGGTTCAAGGACGGGGGAGAATACCACCTTCGGAAAAACTGACGCTTACGATTGGTATCTTAATTTGAAAACGCTCTCCACTCTCACAACGCAGCTTGGCGGGCGGCTTCCCACATGGAATGCTTTTCTAGCGCATCCGAGCTATGACTCTTACTGGCGGCAGCGCGCTGTGAAAACTTATCTTAAAGAGGTAACTGTCCCGACTCTAGTTGTCGGCGGCTTCTGGGATCAGGAAGATTTGTATGGCGCGCTGACGACCTATCAGGTTCTGGAAAAGTTTGACAAAAGGAATCTGGTCTCTCTGGTCGAAGGCCCTTGGAATCACGGCGGCTGGGGCGGGCGCGGGAGGCGTCTCGCGGATGTGGATTTCGGCAGCGACACAGGAAGATATTATCGCAAAGAGATAGAAACTCCGTGGTTCGCTTATCATCTGAAAAACAAGGGCCAGCTTAAACAGGCCGAAGCCACAGTCTTTCAATCCGGCACTAATAAATGGATGACTTATGATTCATGGTCGCCGCGCCGGAATATGCAGAAGCGTGATTTATACTTGCAGGCGAATCGCGGTCTTTCGTTTACAAAGCCGCAGGCGAAAAAAGTTGATGGAGATTTCGACAGCTACGTCTCAGACCCGGCGAACCCTGTGCCTTATCGCAAACGGCCTGTCGAAGCGACCTACGACCCGAACGGCTCAAGGTGGTACACGTGGCTCGCGCAGGATCAGAGATTTTTGGGAGAGCGCGCCGATGTGCTGACATTTCAGACAGAGCCTCTGCAAGAAAACGTGACCATCACAGGCGACATCATCGCGCACCTTTTCGCTTCGACCACAGGCACGGACAGCGATTGGGTTGTGAAGCTGATTGACGTTTATCCGTCAGAGTATCCGGCTGATGCGAAGCTGGCCGGTTATCAGTTGATGGTCGCGAGTGAGATTTTTCGCGGGCGGTATTTAAAGAGCTTTGAGAAGCCGGAGGCGATTATGCCCGGTCGTGTGAACGAATATACGATTGACCTGCACGGCAACAATTACAGCTTCTTGAAAGGCCACCGGATTATGGTCCAGATTCAGAGCAGTTGGTTTCCGCTCTATGACCGCAACCCACAAAAATTTGTGGACAATATTTTTCTGGCGAAAGAGTCTGATTTCCAGACGGCGACACAACGCATCTATCGTTCGCCAAGATACCCGACGCGCCTGAGCGTGTCTGTCGCGACCAACTAAAGTAATTAACCCAAGTTGCGAGCGAGGAACGGCTTGAGCCGCCAGCTGTGCGGAAAGTCTGAGACTTTCCGCTTCATCTCTGCTCTTAGTATTAGCGGATTGAGACTACAGTGGCCGGAAAAGCAGAGCTTTTCCGCACAGCATAGCGGCAGAGCCGCCATACAGCATAGCGGCACAGCCGCCATCGCTCTCATCAGCCACCATCGCTCTTATAACTCGCCATCGCTCTTATGAGCCGCCATCGCTCTTATAACTCGCAACTTGGGTTAATTAGTAGTTCGTCAAGATTGCTTCGCGCGCAAAGCCCATCTGTATGAGCCTGTCGCGCGTTTGCTCAATCATCTCGCGCGAGCCGCAGACGAGCGCGACCGGAGATTTTAAATCCGGCACGATGTGGTCAAGAAGCGATTGCACATAGCCTGTTGGCCCAGACCAATCATGACCGTCCGGGCGCGAGATGACTTCGCGCAGCTCCACGCCCGCGCGCGACCATTCTTCCCATTCGTCCACATAACAGAAGTATGCTGGCGTGCGCGCGCCATAGAGGACGACAAGCTGCCCGTAATCCTCTTTGTGGCGTATGGCATGACGAAGCGCAGAGCGCAGAGGCGCGACGCCCGTACCCATCGCTACAAAGACAAGGTCTTTGCCCTTCTGTTCTTCAAGATGAAAGCCATGCCCGACGACATCTCTTAATTCCACACGGTCGCCGGGCTGCATCTCGTAGATGAGGCCGCTTGCGCCGCCGCCGCACTTGATAAGAAATTCCAGTTCTTCATCCTCTGGCGCGCTGGCAAAGGCAAAGTAGGCAGGAGATTCCTGGCCCACGCCGAGGACTGCGACCTGTCCGGGGCGGAATGAAAGACGAGCCGCCTCGCCTTCCTCTTCGAGCATCATGTCAAAGGCGCGTATCTCACTTGCCTCGTCGTGTATGCGCTTGATAATTAATTGACGGGATTTCATGTGGAAAGATTAAGCTAATGTTCCGATGGCAGTCAAAACGAAAGAATCTCCCGCAAAGGCGCAAAGAAGGCGGCAAAGGAGTTGAGCTATGACTTAGCTTGAATGCTTTCCTTTGCTTCTTCCTTTGCGTCTTTGCGCCTTCGCGGGAAACTTGCTTTTCTTCCGCTCTTTACCGTGTCTTTACACAGGCTTTCAGCCAACCGTAAAGCCTGTGCAATCATCAAAAACCAGACTGCACAGGAAGATTTGAGAGTCCTCTCGCCGGGACTTGCGCGCGCCCGTCGCGAGCACGCGGGCCGAAGAGATAAAAGGGTGCAGAAAAAGTTTTTGCCGGGCGGCACGCTCTTGACGGCGGACGGCAGATAATCGCAAGATAAATCAAACAATCAGACGGACGTTTCTTTTATGAGCACCATTAGACTTCGCTTTTACCGGACAGCCGCGCTCGCCTTTGCACTTCTTTGTGCCTGTGTCTCCATCAATGCACAGCAGACGCAAACGGGCCGCGCGCGCTTTGATGTCACGCATTATCGTATTGAAGCACAGCTTATTCCAGACCAGCATCTCTTGCGCGCCGCAGCCGAAGTGACTTTTACGCCGCTCGATGCGACGCGCTCGGTTGTCTTCGAACTCAACGGCTCGCTCAAGGTCGAAGGCATTGAGCGCAACGGCAAGCCTTTGACAAACTTTGTGCAGGACGCAGTCGGCGTTGATGTCCTTGGGCCAAGCGTGAGGGTTGACCTCGGCGAAGTCGTACAGGCAGGCACGCCGGTGACTTTGCGTTTTCGCTGGAGCGGCGCGCTCACGACGCCCGAAGGCGGGCCGCTGGCGACAAAGCGTCTGGCGTATGTCGGCACGGAAGGTTCTTACTTGATGTATGCCGCGCGCTGGTTTCCGTTTCATGATTATGCCGCGGACAGAGCGACTTCGGACATCACGATTCTCGTCCCGCCCGGCGTGCAGGTCGCAGGCTCAAGCGACGAGCCTTTGACGACTCCGCCTCCGGGCAAGGACGGCAATGTGCGCTATCGCTTTGTGAGAACCAAGCCCGCGCTCATCGGAAACTTTGCTGCGGGGCAATACATCACGCGCTCGCTGCGTTATGGAAATTACGAGATACAGTTTTTCACCAAGCCGGGCAGCGAAGGCCGCATTGAGCGTTACGGCGAATTGATGGGCAAGGCTCTGGAGTTTTACACGCAACAATATGGCGCGCCGGATTTCGGCACGCGCCTCGTCGTCGCGCAGATTGACGACGATAGCCTTGATGCCTACACAGCGCCGGGCATGCACTTCTTCGCCTCGAAACTTTTCAGCACCGCGCGCCCGGTGCCGGAAGATAGATTGCAGCGCGAAGTTGCATATCAATGGTGGGGACAGACCGTCGGCCTTAAATCTTTTGACGATGCATGGCTCTCGCAGGGGCTTGCGGAGTGGAGCGCGTTTGCCTTGCGCGAATCGGCTTTGAGCGGAGGCGCGCTCGATGCCGCACAGCGCGAGATGCAGGAGCGTGCTCTGACTTTCGAGCAGACAGCCTCGATTGCACGCGCGCCCGCCGCGCTCGATGATCAATCTGCCGCCTTCCAATCCATAGTCTTCTATAAAGGCGCGATGGCTTTTCGCATGCTGCGCCAGACGATGGGCAATGAAAAGTTTAATCAACTGCTGAAAGAATTTCTCAATCAATATCGCGGCAAGAATGCTTCGATAGATGATTTCGAGCGGCTCGCCACACAAATCAACGGCGATAACCTGCGCTACTTTTTCGCGCAGTGGGTCGAAGGCACAGGAGTGCCGGAGTTTCAGGTCGAGTATCAAATCATACGCACGCGCTCCGGCAAGTTTGTGACGCGCGGCACAGTTCGCCAGAACTTCGAGACACTGCGCCTGCCTGTCGAGCTAGGGCTTCGCAGTGAAGGCGGCAACTTCCAGATGACGACCGTTCGCATGGAAGAGAAGAGCGAGGATTTCAGCTTTGAATCCAACGGCCCGCCGGTTGAAGTCGTCGTTGACCCGAACAACAAAATCCTGCGCATGTCTGACGAGTTGCGCGTCGCTGTCATCGCGCGTCGCGGGATAGAGCAGTTCAAGGAAGGACAATACGCGGAGGCTCAGCAGCAGTTTGAGGCCGCGCTCAAGCTCGATAAGTCAGACTCTTGGGTCTATTACAATCTCGGTCTCCTCTATCTGGAACAGCGCAACTACCAACTCGCGCTCGACAACTTTCAGGCAGCGATAGACGGCAACAAGAGACCGTCATGGGTCGTCGTCTGGTCGTACATCAAACGCGGCAATGCCTATGATGCGAGAGGCGAGCGCGCGCGCGCAGTCGCGGCATATAAGGCTGCGGAAGATACTGGCGAAAACTATGACAACGCACAGAGTGTCGCCAGAAAATTCCGCTCCACGGCTTATGACCCGAAGACAGCGCAAACCTCTTCGCCCTCTGGCGGTCAATAGCATCACTCTCAAACTCAACTAACACAGAAGGGAGTTGCTTTAATGAAGCAACTCCCTTCTTTAGTTCAAGATAAGCGCTGGCATGCGGCTCTGTTGATGTGGATGGTACGCGGCTTTGCCGCTTCAGCTGTGCGGAAAGCCTTTGGCTTTCCGACTCGCGCTTCTTAACTTTAGGCGAGGCTCAGCCTCGCCGGGAAGACGGATAACTAGACGGAAAGTCGGAGACTTTCCGCACAGCATGGGCGGCAAAGCCGCATTACTTTGCCTTCGATGCTGTCACGGCTTCGCCTTTTCCGCGAATCGTCAGCGCGGTCACTTCTCCGCTCTTTGTGAGATTGAAACTCGCGCGCAGGGGAATCGCGAGGCCCACGTGATAGCCTGCGAAATCATCTTTTGACTGCGCGATGAAAGGCGTCGGCGCAGGGCTTCTGATGCCCTCGCCGCCGACGGCGACTATCTTGCCCTCTCGCCAGTGAAACCTGAGAAGACGCTGGCCGCGCTCAAGCCGCACGCGCACGAATGTGACCAGCGCAGTATCTCCTGCGTTCCACCAGTTCCGCACTGTCCCCAAAATTTCATGGCCCAGAATCGCGCCGTTCTCCTTCTGCCACGTCTCGCGCCAGCGCGTCAGCGTGCGACGGTAACGCTCGCTCCGCGCATCATCCCCGACAGCCGCGTTCAGCGTATCGTAGTTCTCTTTCAAAGTTCCTTCAACCACAGTCGCCGTGCGCGAGTTAAGATTTTGATGCACGCTCGTATCAATCCCGACGGGAACGCCGAGGACATTGACCGCCTGCTGTCCTTCGGCTTCGATAAGAAGGCGATTGCCATACTGCGTGACAACAAAACGCTCGCCCGATGGAAGATTGTAAGTTCCCGTCAAAGCCTTGAGCTGCGCGGGAGAAATTTTCGCAGGCTTGATGGACAGATGCTCCGGCACAACCGCGCTGAAGACGATTGAGATGACGCGATTGACGAGCACCTGCATGTATGCGAAATCCTCGAAAGGAATCGTGTTGCTCGTGATGATAATAAAAGTATCTTTGTCTTGATACATGCTGAGGTGTGCGAGAAAACCGAAGTCGCTGCCGCCGCCGTGCGTGATGCGTTTGCCGTTCGGCGTCTCCTCCACAATCCAGCCGTAGGCGTAGTTATTCAGAAAGGGCTTAAACAATTTCTGCTTCGCCGCAGCGGAAAGAATTTTTTCGCCCTTCAAGGCTTGCGCCCATTTGTATAAATCGCCCGGAGTGGAAAGGATGCCGCCATTGCCGAAGAGATTCCAGTATGGCCCGGTTGTGGCCCAATTATGGTCGAGCGGCGTGCCTGTATCTCTCTCGCCGTTGTAACCGCGCGCGAGTTGCTGCTTATTCCACTTCGCAAGCCTGTAGCCTGTCATCTGCATCCCCGCAGGCTCAAAAAGATTTTTATGGACAAAAGCTTCCCATGCTTCGCCCGACACGCGCTCGACGATTGCCGCGAGCAGGCTAAAGCCGGAATTGGAATACGAATACTCTTTGCCCGGCTCTGATTGAAGCTTTGACGAGAGAATGCGCTTGACCGTTTCATCTCGCGGCGAAGTCTCATAGTCTTCGCCCGAATAAGCCGAAAGCCCTGCCGTGTGCGTCAGCAGATGATGAAGCGTGACAGCCTTTTTGTCTTCCGGCACATCCGGCAGATACTTGCTCATCAGGTCATTCGTGTCGAGCTTGCCCTGCATCTCCAACTTCATAATGGCCGCCGCCGTAAACTGCTTGGTGATAGAGCCGATGTCGAAAACGGTTTCGGTCGTGACGGGAAGAGAGCGAGAGCTATCCGCATAGCCATAGCCTCGCTGCAATACCACCTCTCCATTCTTTGCGATGAGCACAGAGCCTGAGAAACCTAGTTGAGCGATGGTGGAAAAATATTTGTCCATCTGCTCGCCCAGTTTTCCGGCAACAACTCCGTCCTTCTTCGCCGTCGCGGTCAATGGTCGCGTTTGCGCGAGTAGCAAAATTGCTATGAGCAGAAACAGAGCATTGAGTTTGATAAATTTATGCATGGCTTTCTCCGTCCGGCAATTTGTCAGAAGCTTCTGATAAGTGGGACGAATGATTTTAGTTAAGATTATAACGTCTCCCGCAAAGGCGCAAAGAAGACGCGAAGAAAGCTTTCAAGTTAAAGAGCCATTCAACACCTTTGCGTGCTTTCTTTGCGTCTTTGCGCCTTTGCGCGAAACTTTCTTTGCTTTATGCGACAGCAATCATGGAGATTCCTTTTTCATCTGCCAGCTTAATCATCTCTTCGCGGTCGAACATCAAGGTCTTGCCGGCAGTGATGCAGAGACACGTTGCGCCAGCCTGCGCCATCGTCTCGATGGTCGGGATGCCGACGACAGGCACGTCAAATCGCATGTCCTGATCCGGCTTGGCGACTTTGACAACCGTCAGACGCCCACGTGCTAATTCTCCTGCGCGTCGCACAGTCGCATCCGTGCCTTCCATCGCTTCGATAGCGACGCAGGCTTTGGCGCGCACGACGATTGTTTGGCCCAAATCGAGTCGCGCAATCTCGCGCGCGACTTCGAGGCCGTATTCAATATCGCCGCGCTCGCGCCCGTCAGGTTGTCTGCGCGTCAGTGTGCCGACTTGCGGCAAAAGATGTGAGAGGAAAAATGTGGAATCAATCAGCTCTATGCCTTCGCTGGCAAGCTCTTGGGCGACTGCGCCGATGAGCGCGTCCGTGTTGCGACGCGGCAGGCGCAGGAGCATACGCAGCATACGCAGGTCTGGAATCGCGCCGCTGAAAATCTGCACATGCTTGACCTGTCCGGCCATGATTGCTTTCTCCACGCCCTCGCGCTTGAAGAAGCGAATCATCTTATTAAGCTGGCCGATGCCGACCCACACAAAGCTGTCCGCGACGCGCTCGATTTCCGCGTCCGTCTCTTCGCGTATCGCAGCGACAGAGACACGCGCGCCCGCACGCCTCGCGCCCTCAAGCACAAGAAAAGGAAATCGCCCGTTGCCAGCAATCAAGCCGTACTTCATAAAGCAGTGATGAATGATGAGTGACGAGTGATAAGTTAAAGACAAAAGTATTTTATCTTGTCACTTATCACTCGTCACTTGTCACTGTTATTTGATGACTCCGCGTTCTGAAGTTTCGATGAAGCGCACGAGTTCTGCGACTTCGGGTGAATCTGTAATCTCTTCTTTGATACGTGCGACGGCCTGCGAGGTATTGAGGCGCGCGGAGAGCAGCAGGCGGAAGGCATGATGCAGAGCGTCTATTGTCTCGCGCGTGTATTTGCGCCGCTTCATGCCCGTCACATTCAGCCCGTAACATTTCGCATGATTGCCGACGGAAAGCGCGAAGGGAAGCGCGTCTTTGACGACTACGGAATAGCCGCCGACATAGGCTTCGCGCCCGACGCGGCAGAACTGGTGGACGCCGGAATATGCGCCGATGTTAGCGCGCTCTTCAACAGTCACATGGCCCGCTAAGGTCGCACCGTTTGCCATGATGACTCCATTGCCGAGAATGCAATCGTGCGCCACATGCGCCTGGGCCATAATCAAACAATCATCGCCCGTCGCGGTCAGCATTCCGCCGCCCTCTGTGCCGCGATGAATCGTGACAAACTCGCGTATCGAATTGCGCGCGCCGATGCGCGTCTCAGACGGCTCGCCCCTGTACTTCAAATCCTGCGAGGCAAGACCGATAGAGACGAAAGGGAAGATGTGTGTGCCGTCGCCGATGTGCGTGCGCCCGTCTATCACGGCGTGCGATTCGATGCGCACATTTTCGCCGAGCGTGACTTCGTCGCCGATGACTGTGTAAGGCCCTATGTGACAGCCCGCGCCGATTTTCGCGCCCGCTCCGACGACTGCTGATGGATGAATGGTCTGCATATCAAACAAAAAGGGAAAAGGGTTAAAAGGGTAAAAGGGAAAGAGGAAAGAAACGTCAGCACTTAAAACTTCTATGGCTTTGTCTTTCCCCTTTAACCTTTTCCCTTTCCCCCTTTTCCCTTTTATTGTTGCGTTGGTTCTCTGTCGGCGACGATGCTCATAATCTCTGCTTCGGCAACGAGCTGGCCGTTGACCTTCGCTTCGCCGCGCATACGCTGCGCACGCTGGCGAAAGCGCAGGGCTGTGACTTCGAGCGTTAGTGTGTCGCCGGGGACGACCGCGCGGCGAAACCGCGCGTTGTCAATGCCGCTAAAGAGCACAAGCTTTTTATCGCGGTCTGCAATCTCGCGCAGGGCCAGCACGGCTCCGCACTGGGCCAGAGCTTCGACTACCAACACGCCCGGCATGACGGGCGCGCCGGGAAAGTGGCCCTGAAAAAAAGGCTCGTTAATCGTCACCTGCTTGATGCCGACGATGCGTTCGAACGGCACAAGCTCGATGATGCGGTCAACGAGCAGAAAGGGATAGCGATGCGGCAGAAACTCTTGAATCGCACGCGCGTCGAGAGTTGTGTCCATAAGAAGAAAGGATGAAGGATGAAGGCGGAAGGATGAAAAGAAAGCTAATAAAAATTTTGTAGCTTTTGAAGATGAATGCGACATGCTTAAAGAGCATGCTTTTCATCCTTCATCCTTGCGGCCTTCATCCTTGAGCTTTAGCGTCCGGGCGCTGCGGTTGAAGCGGTCGCCGGATTCTTGCTGTTGTACTCAGCGATGAAGGCGGCTGTGACATCCATTGACGGATCGAGCATGAGCACGGATTCGAGAATCGCCTTGCTCAGGTCAAGAATCATCGTGATGCCGCGCTGTTTGGCGAAGGCGTCGAGGGCTTTGCCGATGTCGTTCGAGACAGGCCCGACGACCTGCTCATAACGGCTCTGGAAAGCTGCCTCGGCCTCTTCCTTCTTAAACTTGTACTCGCGCTGCAAACGCTCGCCTTCTTCGCGCTTGCGCTGAATCTCTTCAGGCTTGGCGACTGACTCGGTTTTTTGAATCTCGTCGGCAATCGCTTTAATCCGGGTCGCAATACCATTCAGTTCGTCTTGACGCGGCTTAAACTCGCGCTCCAGATTCCTGATCGCAGCAATGTAGCGCGTGATGCCGCTCTTCTCATTGCCGAATGCCTGTGTGTTGACAAAAGCAATCTTGGTTGAAGGCACAGGGCCGGTGGCTTGCGTGGCTGCCGGAGATGCTGCGGGTGGTGGTGTAGCTGACGCTCCTCCGCGTTGCTGTGCGAAGGCGGGGAGGGCGGCGGCGATAGCCGCGATAAACATGGTCGCGGCGAACAGGCGAAATATTTTCATGACTTTCTTGTAATACTCCTTAACAGTAAGAGGCGATGCTGTGATGTTGTGATTTGTGAATAGCAAATGGTCAATAGTAAATAGATGAAACAGCGTTTCTATTTACCCTTCACTATTTACCTTCCTTTCAGATGTCTGCGCCGCCTATGTGGTTGACTCACGAACAGACTTAAAATGTCCGTCCCACGCTGAAACGAAAAACGCTTTTCTTTTCGTTAAAGAAGAAATTTGGCACGTCATCAACGAAGCCGCGCCGGGCATTCGGGTTATAAGCATAGATTAAGCGAAACGGCACATTGACGACTGGCACTTGCACGCGCAGCTCAAGTCCGATGCTCGAACGAATATCCGAAAATTTAGCAAAGCGGCTCTGGCCCACGCTGACGAGCGTGTTGGTCTGCGCGTCGCCGCGCAGGAAAATCTGCTGCATCCCGAAAGGCAAGCCCGTCAAAGGATCGACCGGCCCGACTTCAAGAGCCTGCGCAAACTCTTCGCGCGTCACTAAGTGCGTGTCGCGTATGACGAGTCCGCCAAGCGGCGAGGGAGCCAGATTCGGGAAGTTCTGCAAGGCCAGCGTGCTCAGGCTGAAAGGCGAGAGGAACGGCTGGTCTGCCAGAAAGTTACTGTTGATAAATTGTATGTTGCCTTTGCGCAGGTTAAAGACCGTGCCGACATCCGCGAAGGCCGCGAGACTCGCAGGGCCAAAGAGCGGGATGCGATATTCAAAGTTGCCTAAGATTTGCGTATCGCCGCCGATGGACGTGAATGCTGTTTCGCCGAGCTTCGCAGGATTCGCGCCGCTAGAGCCTGTGAAAGTCCCGACCCCGGCCAACGCCGCAACGAAATCGGCAGGCAAGCCTTCGACCGGCGTTGGATTGCCGAAAGAGTTTGTCGCCACGCGCACATTGCGCGAAGTCACAAAGACATCAACCGGAGCAATCGGGCTGATAGAGCGCACGTTGTAACCGCGAATCGTAAATTCGTCGCCGAGAAAATATCGCTCGAAGATTGGCACACCGTTGACGAAGGAGAGCGAGTTGGCCTCTCTCACCTTGCTTGATGTTGCGAAGCTGCCGACGTTGCCCGCAAGGATGCGGAAGCCGAAGACCTCAACGCGATCCGTGCCTTTTTTACGGATAGGGATAAACTGCGTGTAAGAGATGCTCGGTTGATATGTACGCACATCGCCGCCGAGTCCTGCGACGGCCAATGACGCGGAAATCTGTTTGCCGCCCGTCGGGTCGTTGGCGTCTCGCGTAAAGGCGCGCGTGTCATAAACAAAGGTCGGAGTGACGCGGCTCGTGATGATGCTCGGCTGGCTATAGATGACCGGAATAAAGGTCGCCTGATTATTCTCTGCGTTGACGGGCGGGTCTTTGACACTCGTTGTCGAGAAGGAATACGAAAGACCGACACGCGAGAACTGCGTAAAGCGACGCTTGCGATAAAACTCTGAAAGCGGCGCGCTGGCAAACAACGATGCGCCGTAAGAGTTGCGCGTGAACAGATTCTGGTCGCTCACGCCTTCAAAGCCGAGACCCGTGAAGGGAGCGAAAAGTATTTCCTGATTCTGCGAAAGCTGTGTGCCTTCACCGAAAAACTTCTGCGAGAAGGTAAAGATGGAAAATCCGATGGTAATCGGTCTGTCGCGGAAGTACGGCTCTGTGAAAGAGAACTGGAACGAACGCTGGCGGTTGCCGTAAGCCAGATTGAACGACAAGGTTTCGCCGCGTCCCAAAAGATTGTTGGTCGAATATTCGAGACCGAAGAACGAGCCGCCGATGCCCGACACGCCGCCGTTGAAAGAGATTTGCTGGCGTCCGCGCTCAACCACCTTCAGGTTGACATCCACATTGCCGCTCTCTTCGTCCGTGCGATAGTCAACATCCTTCTCTTTGTCTATCGGGTCAAAGTAGCCAAGCTGATTCAGACGAAGCACGGAATATTCAAAAGTCGTCTGACTGTAAATATCGCCTTCGTTAATCAGGACTTCACGCCTGAGCACGTTATCTCTCGTAAACGTGTTGCCCAAAAATTCGAGCCTGCGCAGCGTGTATTGCTTGCCCTCGTCAATCGTGATGTTGAAATCCACGATGCCTTCTTCTGGATTGGCAGGATTTTCTTTGAAGGTCGGGTCGGGTTCTGCCGAATACTGTATGAAGCCCTGCGAGCCGTAGAGCTTTTTCAGATTTTCAAAAAGCGCATCGGAGATTTTTTTGCCGTCCGCGACATCGCCCTTCTTGAGCCCTATGACAGCCTGAATCGCCTGTTCGCTGAAAATTGAATTGCCTTCTATCTTGATGTCGCCGATGCGATATAGCTTGCCTTCCGTGACAGGCACAATCACGCGCAGAGTTTCGTCCGTCGAAGAGAGGAAAGGAAGCGGCAGGAAAAATCCTGTGCGGCGTTTGCCCAAACCCTCTACGCGCGGCTCGCCCGTGCGCGCCTGCAAGTAGCCCTTCGAGCGCATGTAGTTGCGCACATTGTTAAGGTCATAATCCAGTTTAGCTCTATCCAGAATGTCCTGCCCGCGAAAACGCGAGATAAGACCTGACTCTTTGACGAGCTTTAATTGCGAGCGCAGTTTTCCGTCGCTGAAAATCGTGTTGCCTTCAAACTGAATCTCGACGATGCGCACCTTGTCGCCTTCGTTGACAACAAAGGTAATCGCAGTCGAAGTGGCAGACACTTCATCTTCGCGAATCTCGACAGTCGCATTGGGCCGCCCGCTCGAAGCCAGTAGTTCCTTAATCACGCGCACGGCGTTGCGCGCTTTGACAGGGTCGTAGATGGATTCTTTCGAGATGCCGACGCGCTGTTCGCGGAAAGCTTTGAGGACATCAGACTCCGCGACGCTCTTCAGACCTTCAAACTGTATGTCGCGGATAATCTGTAGCTCTCTGACCTGAAAGATAACATTGATGCCGCCGCGTGTTCCTTCTTCTGTGAGCACGCGCGTCTCTGTCTTGTCGAAAAAGCCGAGCGCAAGAATGGCTTGCAGATCGCGCTCAATCTGTGACTGGTTGAAGACATCACCGGGCCGCGTCGTGACGTAATAAAGTATGTCCTCGTCGCGCAGGCGGCGATTGCCCTGTATGTCAACCGATTCGACAAGCTGTTGTTGTGGATTTTGGGCGTCGGCGACGGGAGAAGTCGCAAACGAAAGAGAGATGCCAATAATGGCGCTCAATAAAATGAGCAGAGATACCCGGCGGATTTGCATAAGTGCTATTCCCTCAGAGGTTCTTGAAAGACTTCAGGGAGCGCGAAATTTAGATAAAAGTAAAAGGTAACAGGCTCAAATAAAGCCTACAGAGTTTTGTGTCAGACAGTTTCAGGAAGCAGTTGGATTCAGGACGCTCACGCTCCGTTGCCCAATTACCCCCCTCACAAAGTTGCGCATTATACAGGCAAAGGAAGTCTAAAGTCCAAAGTGTAAAGTCTGGAGTCAAGGTCAAAACCAGCTTTATCAGCATTTTGACGATTTGACTCCAGACTCCAGACGTTCGGATTCCAGACTCGATTTCAGTGAATTAAAAGCGCGTCGCCCGGCTCTTCCACGCCCGCCGAACGGTAATTTAGCTCATTTTCATCCAGAAAAACTTCAATCAAAGAGGCTGCTTCAAGATGTCCCTGAATCAATGCCTCGGAGAGACGGTCTTCGACATGCTTTTGCAAAGCGCGCCTCAAGGGCCTTGCGCCATAGGAGCGGTCGGCGCAGGTTTTTGTCACCAGCCAACGCTTCGCTTCTTCTGTGACGCGCACTTCAAGCCCGTGATTATTCAGAGTCCGGTTCATCTGGTCAATCTGCAACTGCACGACTTCCAAAAGGTCTTCGTCCTGCAACTGGTCGAAAATAATAATCTCGTCCAGGCGATTGATAAATTCAGGATTAAAAGTCTGGCGGACAGCAGACATGACCATCTCTTCCAACTTCTCGCGCGAAGCATCGGCTGTGCCTTGAAATCCGAGCGTCCCTTTCTTCTGTATGAAACGCGCGCCGATGTTCGAGGTCATGATGATAATGACATTCTTGAAGTCAACAGTGTTGCCGAGCGCGTCCGTCAAGATTCCATCCTCAAAGACCTGCAAGAGAACATTGAAAATGTCAGGATGCGCTTTCTCAATCTCGTCAAAGAGCAGGACTGAATAAGGCGAGCGGCGTATGCGCTCTGTCAGTTGCCCGCCCTCTTCGTGGCCGACATAGCCCGGCGGAGAGCCAATCATCTTCGAGATGGAATGCTTCTCCATGAACTCAGACATGTCGAAGCGAATCATAGAGCGTTCCGACCCGAAGAGACATTCGGCCAGCGAGCGCGCGACTTCCGTTTTCCCGACGCCCGTTGGGCCAAGAAAGAGAAACGAGCCAACAGGTCTCTGCGGATTTTTCAATCCTGCGCGCGAGCGGCGAATGGCACGCGCGAGTGCAGAAATCGCCGGACGCTGTGAGACGACTCTTCTATGAAGCTCCATCTCTATCCTGAGAAGCTTCTGCGTCTCTTCTTCTTTCAATGAAGTGATTGGAATGCCAGTCCAGCGCGCAATCACTTCTTCGATGTCATCTTTCGTGACTTCGACTGCTGCAAGCGGGTCTGCTTCTTCTTCGGGCAGGCGCAGGCCGATGGGCCTATCCATGCCGTAAGGCGTGCGCGGCCAATCCGTCAAAGGCTGATTCCAGTTCTCTTCCAGATTGCCCTGCTCGCGGCGTACGCGCAGCTTGACGCGCGCGCCCGCTTCGTCAATCACGTCAATCGCTTTGTCCGGCAAAAAGCGGTCTGGAATATAACGGTTCGATTGATAGACGGCTGCTTCGAGCGCGTCGTCCGTATAACGCACCTGATGAAAAGTTTCGTAACGCTCGCGCACGCCGTCGAGAATCTGCACGGCTTCTGCTTCAGAAGGCGGCGGAACTTTGACGGCCTGAAAACGTCTTTCGAGCGAACGGTCTTTCTCAATGGATTTACGAAACTCCGCAGGCGTGGTCGCGCCGATGCACTGAATCTCGCCGCGCGACAGCGCAGGCTTCAAAATGTTCGCGGCATCCAGAGAGCCTTCCGCGCTTCCTGCTCCGACGAGTGTGTGAAGCTCGTCTATGAAAACTATGTAATGCGGATTTTCGACGAGCTCGCGCATAATCTGCTTGAGCCGTTCTTCAAACTGCCCGCGATATTTTGTGCCTGCGACAATCAGCGAGAGGTCTAAAGACAAGATACGTTTGTTCTCAAGAAACGAAGGCACATCGCCCCTGATAATTCTCTGGGCCAAACCTTCGACAATCGCGGTCTTGCCAACTCCGGGTTCGCCAATCAGCACCGGATTGTTTTTCGTGCGGCGGCAAAGGATTTGGACTACGCGCTCAATCTCCGCCTCGCGCCCGATTAAAGGATCAAGCTTGTCGCTTCCAGCATCATCTGTGAGGTCGCGCGAGAACTCCACGAGATGCGGCGTGTCCTTCTTGGCCGCCGAACGTGAATCAACTCCAGACTGCCGCGCAATCTCATCGCGCACAGCATTCAGGCGAAGCCCGCGCTCGTACAAAATCTCTGCGGCCATCGAGCGTTCTTCCCTCAAGAGACCGAGCAGCAAGTGCTCTGTGCCGATGTGGCGATGCTGTAAGCGGTCGCTCTCTTCATGAGCGTAGGCCAAGACGCGCTTTGTCTCAGGCGCGAGTGGAAGCTCGACCGAAGTCGAAATCTTTTCGCGCAGGAGCGTGCGGCCTTCTATCTCTTTGCGTATGGCTTCGATGGAGACCTGTGCGCGCGGGAAGAAGCGACCCGTTAAGGTCTTGTCCTCGCGCATCAGTCCAAGGAGGAGATGCTCAGGCTCGATGGCGGGCGCGCCGAATTGCGATGCTTCGTAACGCGCAAAGAAGATGACACGTCGAGCCTTTTCCGTATAGCGTTCGAACATAATGAAACCGTTGTCTGCGAATTGCTCTTTTTATGATTGCCGAGCTAGCGCGGGCCAGAGACGAAGGGAGACTTGGGCCTTCGCGCCGCCGCCAGCAGTATAACCTATTAACGTGAGATGCCGAAAGTAAGAAGTCAAAGAGTCGAGAGTCTGGAGTCTAAAGTCAAAAGCACAAAGCAGAAGCAGATGACTTTGTTCTTAGACTCCAGACTCCAGACTCCAGACTTCTTTTATCTCCCCATCCTGCAAATGCAGCACGCGGTCGCAAGCCTGCGCCAGTCTCTCGTTATGAGTAGCAATCACAACTGCTGCGCGACGCGCGCGGCAATAGGCCTCAAGCAGCGCGCCGATTTCGTCTCCGATGGCGGCATCAAGATTTCCTGTCGGCTCATCTGCCAGCACAATCTTCGGCTCTGTGATGAGCGCGCGCGCAACTGCGACTCTCTGCTGTTCGCCGCCGGAGAGATGCGAGACAGGATGCTTTGCATGTGCTGCGAGATTCATCAACGCGAGCGAATTGGTGGCCTGACGCATCGCTTCGCGGCGCGCGACGCGATTGATAAGCAGTGGCAGCGCGATGTTTTCCGCTGCCGTCAGGTCTGGCAGAAGATGATGGAACTGAAAAATAAATCCAATCTCGCTGCCCGCAGGGCGCGCACTCACGGATTTTCCTGCGCGCGGCATCTCCGTGTGGCCCAGTCTCACGCTGCCTTCGTCGGCAGCCTCAAGGCCACCGATGATGTGCAGGAGAGTTGACTTGCCCGCGCCGGAAGCTCCTGTAATCGCCAACATCTCGCCCGCCGCGACTTCAAACGAGACGCCGCGCAAGACTTCCAGCCGCGCGCCCGCCGGTGTGCGAAAGGCTTTGCGAATTTCAGAAACGATTAATAGATTTTGGCTTGCAGATTTATTGTCGGGCCGCATTTTATTTTTAAGGATAAGCCGGGAAAGAATTCTATTATCTCTTGAGAACCATGTTCATTAAACTCTTTGCCGACTCTCCTCAAATAGTTATATCAACACTCTGTTGCCCGACGCATCCTCAACGCCATTCACCGACGAGGACAAACGGAGCCCAGTAATACGGCGCAGAGTACTTCTTGCCCGCGATCATCTGCTGTTGCGCCGCCCTCATCGCTGCCGCTGGCGCCATCCCCTGTCCCGTCAACATCCGCTTGTAAAAGTCTGTCATCAACTCCGCCGCCGAATTGTCAGACACTGACCACAAACTCACTCCCACTGTCGGCGCGCCTGCATACATAAATGCACGCGTCAGGCCAATCACGCCTTCTCCTCTCTTCTCCTTGCCTAAGCCTGTCTCGCAGGCCGAGAGCATGACCAGCGGTGAGCCCAGCTTGAGATTGAAAATCTCATCCGTTCGGAGGAAGCCGTCGCCGGATTTGTTGCCGACCAGCGAAAGCACAAGGCCTGTGAACTGTGGACGTTCGGCATTCAAGAGGCCATGAGTTGCCACGTGCACCACACGATAGTTTCTTAAATCCTTGGACTGGATATTGGCTTCGTTGGCATTGAGGTCGAGCCAGACATCAGCGGTGCCGCCGCTCTGCTTGGTTAAGAGAGCAATCTTCTCTGCCTCTGTGCGCGTGCCGTTGAGGCGCGAGAGCATGAGGCCTTGAGCGGGCGCGCCTGTTGCCTGAGCAGCAGGAGTGCCGGCCACATCTGTCAACGCGCTTGAGAGTCCAAGGCCGCGCGAAGTGTCCGGGCCAGCATTGGCAGTGGGTGTTGGGGCGGTGGTTGCAGGCGTCTGTGCGGCTGTAGTTGTTTTTGCTCTCCCACTGCCTTTCGCGCGTGGAGTGCTTGCCTTCGCGCGCGGATTGCTAACCTTTGCGCGCGCGGATGCGGGCCTCAGGCGCGGGTCATTGGCATTAAAGACAGGGTCTGCGACGAGCAACACGCTCTTGCCGGTCGGCTTGGCCGCAGATTGTTTTCTGATAACTCCGACGACCGAGGCCGAAGGAGCATAGACAATCTCATTGGTCGTTATGAGATATGGAAGCGCAGAGTAATCTGTGTCAGTCGTTTTGATCAACGCCTCGAACGGAATGTAGTTGAGCGCGCCGTCCGCGACGATGAGCATGCGCTTGTCGCCAATGATTGCGGAGGCTGGCTCGATGACAGTTTTGTAGAGATTGTTGGAAGCAGTTGCAAACCCTCCGACATTAGTAGAGGCGGGGGCAGAGCTACTAAGACCGAGGCCGCGCGTCTGTGCGCTAGCAACTCCGGCAATCGGCGTCCTGAATTTTTCGGGAATCATCTGCGCGCGAAATTCCTGCGCTTGCTGGTCCACAACAGCGCGTGCGGGCAATTTGTAGAGAGCCGCGCCGCTCTGTGTGACGACCCACAGGTACGAATCCTTTGCGCCTAAAGTATATTCCAGCAATGCTGTCTGCTCATCAAGCACTTGCTCTTGCCTGTGCCGCGCTGCGCGGGCCAGCGCAGGTCTGCGCGATTGTCTTTGCGCGCACCATCGCTTGCCGAATTGTAGAGCTTGAGTGCGTCTGAATAACGACCCTGCAAGAGAGCTATGTCGCCGAGAGAAGTGCGCGAGGCGACGCGCCAGCGACGCGCCTGCCCGAACCTGCTGTAGAAAGGATTGTCTGCGGCGGCGTGCGCGTTGTTGAAATGTGTCCTGGCCGCGTCAAGCTGGTTGTTGGCGTAATTGAGACGGCCCATGCCAAGCTCGTAAATCGAGTAGATGATAAATTGGCGATAAGCTGCGCGTTCCTCATCCACAGCAGTCTTCACATCTGCGGCAAACTGTGTGGCCTTATTGACAGTCCCCGCACTGAGACCGCTTGCCGCGACCTCGCGCCCTTTGTTGACGAGAGCCACCACCTTGTCCGCTTTTTGTATAGCCTGTTTGATTTTGCCGGTCGTGCTGATGTCAATCTTCGGCACGGTCATTTTTGAGTAAGCATCGCGCGACTCATTGACCATCCCTGCGCGAAAGAACATGTCGCCAGTCTTGGCGAGCATCAGATTGGCGTTGTAAGAATCTTCTGCGGCGGTGAAGGATTTGTTCGCTTCCTGATAATGATTGCCTGCGACGTTGTATTGACCCTGACGGCTGTAGAGATCTCCGAGCGCGTCACGCGAAGCGGCAATGCCTTTCGCATCATTGGCAGAAGTGTAAAGCTTGAGCGACTGTTCGAGCGCAATGAGAGCCTGCTCAGCATCGCCGCGCTTGAGGAGCGAGCGTCCCTGCGCGAACGCATTCTTGGCATCAGTTTGCAGCGCAGAGTTATTGGGCGCAACCGTCTGTGCGGGCGTCTGCGCGTTGAGCATCGCTGGCGCGGGCAAGCCGACTGTCAGGATTGACCATGAGAGGAAACAGACAAGGGATTTGATTGAATTTTGCATGATGCTCCTTGAGAAAAGCAGTCAGAAACAAAAACACATGCTCTCTCGCGAGAGAAGAGAGTTTAAGAGGGGCGCACTCTGGAAGTAAGTGGCCGGGTAGCTTTAATCGGCGCGGAGTCTATCACAAACATTTAATGTCGGATAGATTTTGTTGCAGGAAAAAAGATACGAAGGAATCTCGCGCAAAGGCGCAAAGGCGCAAAGGAAGACGCCAAGAAAGCTTTCACGATAAAGAGTTATTCAACTCTTTGCGTCTTCTCTTCTTTGCGCCTTTGCGCCTTTGCGCGAGACGTATCTTTCTTTTTGAAACTCAAACGGCGGCAGGATGGTTGATGCGCTTCATTATTTCCTGAAAGCGCGGGTCTTGGCGCACGGGTTCGAGTTGCGGCTCTGTGCCGAGCCAGACGAGCCAGCCGTCTGTGATTGCCAGAGCTTCTTCGAGCAGCTTGAATGTCTCTTCAAATTCACCGAGCTGGCAGTGAACAACCGCGAGATGATAGGGCGAGACATATCGTATCTCTGACTGCTCTTTAATCTGCCGCAGGACTTCGCGCGCCTCCGTTTCCTTTCCGGCTCCGGCATAGGCTTCGGCCAGCACGCTCAGGTAAAAAGGGCTTCGGCCAAGTATCTCGACGGCGGTGGTCGCTTCGCGGATGGCCTCTTCATGTTGCCCCGTCTGGCCCAACGCCCAACTCAACCCGAAGTGGCCCATGCCGTAACCCGGCTCGGCTGCGATTACCTTGCGATATTCCGCGATGGCCTCTTCAAAACGATGCTCCTGATAGTAAGTCCAGCCCACTGTGTAGCGGTTAATCGGCGAGAGCGGATCAAGCTCGACTGCGCGACGAGCAGCCGCGCGGGCTTCATCGAAATTTTTCTGCATCGTGAGTTGAAAGCTGAGCCAGATATAGCCCGTCGCGTAATTCGGATTAAGCTGGATGGCGCGGCGGAGCAATGCTTCGCCCTTCTTCCAGTCAAAGTCGTGGCAGAGCACTGCAAAGCCGAGCGCGGTATAAGCTTCTGCGAGCGTGTCGTCAAGCTCAATAGCTTTTTCGGCAGCCTCTTTCGCCGCCGCCGCGCATTCATGGAAAGGCAGCACGGCATAAACGCCGAGCCAGTTAAAATAATCCGCGATGCCTGTGTAAGCGGCAGCATAATTCGGGTCGAGCGCGATGGCGCGTTGATAGCAGAGCAGGGATTTGGCGAATCCTTCTTCTGTAAAAGTGTTCCAGTGATAACGCCCGCGCAGGTAAGATTCAAATGCTTCCGGTTTATCCGTGCCGCGCTTGGCAAGCTTCTTTCTCTCTTCTCCCGTCAGTTGCGGCACTAAGGCTTCCGCGACCTGTTCGGAGATGGAGTCTTCAAGCTCAAGCACATCTGTAAACTTTTCGTCGAATCGTCCGGCCCAGCGCGTCGCGCCTTCGCTGATGCTCAAGAGTTGTGCTGTGATGCGTATGCGCTCGCCTGCGCGGCGTATGTTGCCGTCAACGACGTAGTCAACGCCTAGCTCCTGACCCGCGGGGAGCGGGTCGCTGCTGTCTCCGTAACGCAGGACGCTGCTCGTCGGGCGGACGATGAATCGCCGTACATTTGAGAGTCGTGTAATCAATGCATCCGCGAGTCCGATGCCGAGATATTCGTCGCCTGTATCATCGCCGCGTCGCGCGCCGAGCAGTTTGAACGGCAGGACAGCGATAGATTTTTCCAAAACTTTTTCTGCCGTGGACAACTCGCCTGTCGTCACTGGCTTTGAAGCTAACGGATTATTCGTCTGATGCAGGAGCGCGTTGTAACGCGCATCGTCGCGGAGCGAATCAAACTGCGGGTCAACGCCAAGCCAAGCAAGGCGGCCATCGCGTATGGCCCAAGCGCGCTCAAGCTCTGCGAGTGCGCGCTCTTTATCGCCCAGATTGCTATAGGCCATCGCCAGCAAGTAAGGCGAGACATAGCGCGTCGCTGACATCTCGTGAATCTCTGCAAGCAATCTTTGCGCCTGCTCTCTTTCGCCCGCAGCCGCGTGTGCAGAGGCGAGGAAGCAGAGCGTGTAAGGACTTCTGCCGATAAGCTCTATGCCGCGCTGCCCGGATTCTATGGCTTCCCGGTACTGGCCCGTCTGCCATAAGACCATGCAGAGAAAGATGTGGGCCAATCCATACTGCGGCTCGTTCAGGATGAGCTTGCGGGTCGAAGCGATTGACTCTTCATACTGCCGCGCATAGTAATAAGTCCAGTTCAGCGTGTGATGAATAATCGGCGTCAAAGGGTCTATCTCAAGCGCGCGGCGCACCTGTGCAAAGCCTTCATCGAAGCGGCCCGTCATGCCTAAGAAATAGCAGTACCAGGTGCGCCCGATAGCATAGTTTGGATTAAGCTCAACCGCGCGGCGCAGGTGTCTTTCTGTTGTCTGCCAATCGAAATCATGAAGCAACGTTGCAATGCCGAGCGCGGAATATGCTTCAGCCGACTCGTCATCAAGCTCTACGGCTTTGAGCGCGGCCTCTTTGGCCGCCGCAGAAGTTTCAGAGAAAGGCAGCACGGAATAGACGCCCAGGAAAGTGTAATAGTCCGCGATGCCTGTGTAGGCCAGCGCGTAATCAGGCGCGTAAGCAACGGCGCGGTTGTAACAGACCAGAGCTTTGGCAAATCCTTCGACAGTAAAAGTATTCCAGTAGTAACGCCCGCGCATGTATGACTCAAAAGCTGCGGCGTCATCCGTCCCGCGCTTGGCAAGCTTCTTGCGCTCGTCGCCCGTCAACTGCGGTACAAGAACTTGTGCGACCTGTTCGGAGATTGTGTCCTGTATGCTGAGCACATCTGTGAATTGCTCTTGAAACTGTCCGGCCCAGACGGGCTTGTTGTTCTTGATGCTGATGAGCTGCACAGTGATTCGTATGCGGTCTGCCGCGCGCTGTATGCGCCCGTCTAGGACATGCGTCACATTGAGCAGGCGACCTGCATCGAGCGGGTTGGCATCGTCTTCGGAAAAATGTGCTACAGAACTTGTCGGTCGCACATTGATGCGGCGCACGTTTGAGAGTCGCGTAATCAAAGCATCCGCGAGTCCGATGCTCAGATATTTGTCATCAGTGTTGCCGTCAGCCAAAACATTCATCAGCTTAAAAGGCAGGACGGCGATGGATTTCTCGCTGCCGTCTTTATCTTTGACGACATCTATTTTCGTAGAGACTTGCTGCGCGGCAGCTTGCCTCGCAAGCGCGGGATTTCTGGTGCGCCAGAGCAGTTCATCAAAGCGCGTGTCCGTGCGCAGAGCATCCCACTGCGGGTCAACGACGAGCCATGTCGTCCAGGTGTCGTTGATGGTCAGAGCCTGATCGAGATGCGAGAGAGCTTGTTCTTTGTCTCCCAGATGGCAATAAATCATTGCCAGAAAATATGGCGAGACATAGCGCGTGCGCCCGGCCTCTTGCAGTTGCGCCAAAACCTTGTGCGCCTCGTCTGTCCTGCCCGCCGCAGCATAAATCGCGCCGAGAGCAGTCAGGTAAAGCAGATTATCGCTGCCCAGTTCGACAGCCTTCTCCGCCTGCTCGACTGCTTCATCAAGCAAGCCCGCGCACATCAAAGCCCAGCTAAAGGTCACACGTCCCCAGGCAAAGCGCGGCTCGGATTCAATTATTTTACGGTGAACGCTGACGGCTTCATCAAAGCGGCGCGAGTGATAATGACACCACGCGAGCGATTGCCGGACGACAGGAGTTATCGGGTCTAATTCGACTGCGCGAGTTATCTCTGTCAGCGATTCTTCAAAGCGCGCTTCCTGTAAGAGAACAAAGCTATACCAGTTGTGCGCTATCACGCTGTTTGGATTGAGCTCTATGGCGCGCTTGTAATGAACTTCGGCGGCATGCCAGTTAAGGTCGTGTGAGACGAGCGCGAAGGCGAGCGAGGCATGAGCTTCGGGAAGAGTGTCGTCAAGCTCGACCGCTTTCTGCGCGGCCTGCTTTGCCGCGAGAGAGCTTTCGGCAAATGGCATGATGCAGTAGATGCCAAGAAAAATGTAGTAGTCAGCGATGCCCGCGTAGGCCAGAGCATAATTCGGGTCAAGCTCTATGGCGCGATGATAATAGGCTATGGATTTGGCAAAGCCTTCTTCGGTCAGACTGTGCCAGTGATAACGCCCGCGCAGGTAGGCTTCAAAAGCCTGCGCGTTGTCCGTGCTGCGCTTGGCAAGTTGCTCCTGCTCTTCGCCAGTCAGTTGCGGAATCAGCACGCCTGCAATCTGGCTCGACAGCGTGTCTTCCAACTCAAGCACGTCTGTAAACTTTTCGTCGAATCTTTCAGACCAACGTGTCGCGCCATCACTCGCGCTGAAAAGCTGCGCGGAGACACGCAATTTTTCTCCGACGCGGCGAATGTTGCCGTCCACGATGTAGTCCACATCGAGTTCATGACCTGCATGAAGCGGGTCGCCTTTTTCCGCATACTGCAAGACGCTGCTCGTCGGGCGGACGATAAAGCGGCGGACGTTTGAGAGACGTGTAATCAGCGCGTCCGCAAGCCCGACGCCCAAGTATTCATCATCCGTGTCGCCGGAAGTTTTCGCGCCAATCATCTTGAACGGCAGGACTGCGATGGACTTCTGCCCTGTGCGCGGCTCGCCCGTCACTCTTTCGCTGGAAAATCTCCTGCCGCTCGCAGACTCGCCCGTCGAAGGTTTCTCCAGATGCGGCTGCGGCGCAGGATTGTTCGTACGCCTGAGCAGTTCATGGAATCGCCTCTCGCGGCGCAGTGCATCAAACTGCGGGTCAACGCCGAGCCAGATAACGCGCGCGTCGTGTATCTCCAAAGCGCGTTCGAGTTCCGACAACGCGCGCTCGTAATCTTTGAGATGAACATAAATTGGTGCGAGCAGATGCGGCGAAACGTAGCGCGTCGCCTCCATGCGTTTGACTTCTTCAAGAAGTTGCAGCGCAGGCTCGCGCTGCCCGCCTGCTGCGTAAGCGGACGCAAGCCGCGTCAGCGTGTACGGACTTCTGCCCATAAGCTCTGTAGCCTTCAGGGCCGCTTCTATAGCCTCTTCATGTCTGCCTAACTGCGAGAAGGCCAGGCACAGGATGACGTATGAGAGGCCGTACTGCGGGTCGTTTGTGGCAATGCGGCTCGCCGCTTCGATGGTTTCATCGTAAAGACGCAGGAGATAAAAGACCCAGTTCGCCGTCTGCTGAATCATAGGCGTGTAAGGGTCTAACTCAATCGCGCGTCGCGCGTGCGGCAAGGCCTCTTCGGGCCGCCCTGCGAGCGCGAAGAAGTAGCCGTACCACAATCTGCCTGTTGAATAATTCGGATTGAGCGCGACTGCGCGTTGAAGATGTTCTTCCGCCTTCTGCCAATCAAAATCGTGCGTCAGGACAGCAAAGCCAAGTGCGGAATAAGCGGCTGCAAGCATCGGGTCAAGCTCGACTGCTTTAAGCGCGGCCTCCCTTGCTTTCGGCGCGGCCTCTGCAAACGGCAGCACACCATAGACGCCGAGCATGTTGTAGTAATCCGCAATGCCCGCGTAAGCCAGAGCATAATTCGGGTCGAGCTCGACTGCGCGTTGATAAAAAGCGATTGACTTGGCGATGTTATCTTCCGTCGGAGAGTTCCAGTGAAAACGCCCGCGCAGGTAAGCCTCGAAAGCTTCCGGCTTGTTCGTGCCGCGCTTGGCAAGCCGCTCCTGCTCTTCGCCAGTCAGTTGCGGGACGAGCGCGACGGCCACCTGTTCGGAAATCAAATCTTCGAGCACGAGCACGTCCGTCAACTTCTCGTCAAACTTTCCGGCCCAACGCGCCGCCTCGTCACGGACGCTCAAGAGTTGTACGGTCACGCGTAAGGTTTCACCGACGCGGCGAATGTTGCCATCCACGATGTAGTCAACATCAAGATTGCGCCCGGCCTCCAGCGGCTCGCCCGTCTTGTTGTACTGCAAGACGCTGCTCGTCGGGCGCACGACCAGACGCTGCACATTCGAGAGACGTGTGATTATCGCATCCGCTAAGCCGACGCCGAGATATTCGTCGTCCGTCTCTCCACTGTGCGTCGAGCCTATCAGCTTGAACGGCAGGATGGCGATTGACATCTCATCCGTCTTCTTCACAGGACGCGCGGCATGTGTGTGTCTGGAGGCAGACGGCGGAAGATAGAGCGGCGCGGAGACAGGCTTGCCTTCAAGATAACGCACGATGTCATCGCGCAATGCCGCAGCCGATTGATAACGCTGTGCAGGGTCTTTCCTGAGAGCCTTGAGAGTGATGTTATCAAGACTTCCTGCAAGTTCGCGGCGCAGGCTATCGGGCGTCTCGCTGCGCATCTCGCAGAGGTGGCCGATAGTCATCGCTTCCTGATCCACATGCGCGACGGGCAACAGGCTCTCAGAGCGATTGACTGCAACGGACGGATACTCAGGCTCTTCTTCGGAGATGACGCGCGCCATCTCATGCAGCAGGCGACTGCGAAAGCGATATGGCCTGTGTCCGGTCAGAAGTTCATAAAGCAGCACGCCAAGGCTGTAGAGGTCGCTCAGCAATGTGACGGGCATGCCCTGCACCTGTTCGGGGCTGGCATACTCGACTGTCATCAAACGCATGGCTGTCGCGGTCTGCGGCGCAGTGTCCGCAGACATTTCTGGATTTAAAAGCTTTGCGATACCAAAGTCGAAAAGCTTCGGCGTGCCTGCCGAGTTGACGAGAATGTTTGAAGGCTTGATGTCGCGGTGTATGACTTGATTGTGATGCGCATACTCAACGGCTTCGCAGACCTGTGCGAAGATGCGCAGCCGTTCGCGCAAAGAGAGCAGGCGTGAGTCGCAGTATTGATAAAGCGGCTCGCCCTCTATGTACTCCATGACGAAGTAGGGCCGCCCGTCCTCCGTCGCTCCGCCGTCCAAGAGGCGCGCGATATTCACATGGTCTAAGGATGCGACAATCTGACGCTCGCGGCGAAAGCGGCGCAGAATAAAGTCCGTGTCCATCCCGCGCTTGACGACCTTGATGGCGACCTTCTTCTGAAAGACATTGTCGGCGCGCGTCGCAAGATAAACCGCGCCCATTCCGCCGCGCCCTATCTCGCGCTCGATTTTGTACGCGCCCACCAGCCGCCCAAGCATCGGGTCGCCTTCGTCATTAATCAGCGAAGCGAGAGCCTGCACGCCTGTCTGGTCATAGAGCGGCTCGTCTATGAAATCGCCAGCCTGTTCGTATTGTGTGAGGAGTGTTTCGACCTCGCGCTGCAACTCTGCATCACCCGTGCAGGCATTCGTAATAAAACGCTCGCGCTCGCCGGGCGCAAGGTCTAGCGCGGTCTGAAAAATCTCTTCGATATGCTGCCAGCGTTCGGGGGTCATAAAAGCTTAACGAATGATATTTAATAACCGGGGAGTTGGAAAATTCAGACGAGTAAGTATCAAAGCTTGAACTGCGCGTGGCTGCAACGCAGCATCAATTCTATTTCTACTTTTCTAAGTTATACAACAAATCCTTCTTTACTGCTTCTGCATCTGCCCGTAGAGCCAAGCCTTTGCCATGCGCCAGTGGCGTTTGATTGTGATGGGCGTGACGCCCAAAACTTCGGCAGTCTCTTCTACAGTGAGGCCGCCAAAATATCTGAGTTCGACAATGCGGCTCTTCTGCTCGTCAATCTCGGCCAACTCTTTGAGCGCGTCGTCCAGCATAATCAACTCCGCGCTGCGCTCAACCGCCTTGTCAATATTTTCATCCAGCGAAAGCTTTTGAAAATCATGCCCGCGCTTTTCCGCATTATGCTGGCGCGCGTGGTCAACAAGAATTCGGCGCATCATCTGCGCGGCGACGCCGAAAAAGTGCGCGCGGTTCTGCCAGTTAACCTGCGTCTGGTCTATCAGGCGCAGATAAGCTTCGTGCACGAGCGCGGTCGGTTGCAGCGTGTGGTCCAGACGCTCGCGGCGCAGGTAGTTGGCCGCCAGCTTGCGCAGTTCATCATAGACAACCTGCAACAACACTTCTACTGCGGCGCGGTTGCCGTTGGTCAATTCAATCAACAGTTGTGTAACACTGTCCTGCCCGCTCTCGCTCACGTGTGGAGTTTCCAGTTATTCAGGATGGCCCGGCTCGCTTTCAAGTAAAGATTATAAACGAATTGTTCTCGCCTGAACAATTTCCCCTGCCGGAAATGATACTTTCCCTCAAGCGATTCCGCGTTAGCTCAATAGGGAAAATCATTTCATGCAATCTTTATCGAGTGGAGAAGAGGAAATCATGAGCACACAACATAGCACAGCCGCCAACGCGCCAGCCGCAGAGCAGTTGCCGCCCGAAGCCATCATCATGCAGATGGTCGGCGGAGTTTTTGTCTCGCAGGCAGTCTCTCTGGCGGCCAAGCTCGGCATCGCAGACCTTCTGGCGCAGAAACCGAAAACCGTTTCCGAGTTGGCTTCGGAGACAAAGACCCATAAACGTTCGCTCTATCGCCTGCTGCGTTGTCTGGCGAGCGTCGGCGTCTTTGCAGAGACAGACCCGCAGGTTTTTTCACTGACGCCGCTCGCAGAATCGCTTCAATCGGACGCGCCCAATTCCGTGCGCGACCTTGCGATTTTTATGGGCGAAGAATGGCACTGGCGCGTTTATGGAGAGATGCAATACAGCGTCGAGACTGGCAAGCCCGCGTGGGGCCGCGTGCACGGCGCAGAGGTCTTTGACTACTTCGGGACGCACACGGAAGAAGCGGAAATCTTTAACCGCGCGATGACGAATATCTCTCAGATGGCAGTTCCGGCAATCGTAGAGGCTTACGATTTCTCAGGCATCAACACCTTGGCTGACATCGCGGGCGGTCACGGCCTGCTGCTCGCAGGAATCTTGAAGGCGAACCCTGAGATAAAAGGCATGCTGTTTGACATGACTTCCGTCATCGAAGGCGCGCCCGCGATTCTGGAAAGAGAAGGCGTGGCCGCGCGCGTGAAGCTTGAGCAGGGCAACTTCTTCGAGTCAGTGCCTGCGGGCGCGGACGCCTACATGATGAAGCACATCATCCATGATTGGGATGACGAACGCTGCATCGCCATCCTGAAGAACATACAGAGAGTGATGCCTGAGCACGGCAAAGTCCTGATTGTCGAAATGGTCATCGCTCCCGGCAACGAGCCGCACTTCGGCAAGATTCAGGATATGGAGATGCTCGTCTCGCCCGGCGGCGTTGAAAGAACAGAAAGCGAGTACAGAGAACTTCTGGCCCAGGCCGGACTCAAACTCAATCGCGTGATTCCGACCAAATCGCCTCTGAGTATTGTTGAAGCGGTGAAAGCTTAACAACGAACGTCTCCCGCAAAGGCGCAAAGGCGCAAAGAAGAGCTTGCATGCTTTCCTTTGCGTCTTTGCGCCTTTGCGGGAAATTTTCTTTTTAACTATCTCGCAATGCCTCTGCCGGACGCACGCGCGCCGCCGCTCTCGCAGGATAGATGGTCGCCAGCAGGCTCAACAGAAACGCGACGAGGGCCGAGAGCAAGACATCCTGCGCGCGTGTGTGAAAGGGAACATTGCTCAGCGAATAGACATCCGCGGGCAGGCTGACCAGCTTGTAGCGGTCTCCGATAAAGCATGCAGCCAATCCAAGCAACACGCCAACGACTGCGCCGATTGTGCCGACACACGCGCCTTCAATCATAAAGATAAGCATGATATTTCGCGCGCGCGCGCCCATCGCCGTGAGGATGGCTATGTCCGTGCGTCTCTCTACGACGACGAGCACGAGCGTCGCTGTGATGTTCAGCGTCGCAATAAAAATAATCAGCCCGATGACGACGAGGCCCATGCGACGCTCAAGCGCGAGAGCGGCGAAGAGCGGCTTGTTCGCTTCCTGCCAGTCAACAGTCGTGAACTCCGCGCCCATCTGCTCGCGTATGCGCGCCGCCGTTTGGTTCGAGGCGTAGATGTCCGCGACCTCTATGCTGATGACCGGAGCGGAGTCAGGCGACGCGCCCGCCACGCTCGCAGCCGTCGGCAGCGAGACATAAATCCACGTTGCATCATATTCATAAAGCCCTGAGCGAAAGATGCCCGCAACGCGCAGGCGACGATAACGCGGCGCGAGTCCGAGCGGAGTCAGTTGCGCATCGCCGGAAATAATCTGCGCGACATCCCCTACGCGCAGGCCAGTGCGCGTCGCAAGCTCTGAGCCGATAATCGCATCCGAGAGCGCGGCATCGCTTGGAGGCTGAGAGAATGATTCGAGGTCTGGTTTGAGTTCGGTTGTTTGCGAGGCACGCTGTGTCTCATCTGTCCGTGCAGGCTCTTTGAGCAATGATTCGATGCTGCCTTCCATCATCATGCTGCGGACTTCGCCAACGGCATGTGCGGAGTCTCTATCAATGCCGCGCAGGACTGCGTAAGCGGAGCCTGTCTCGCCGCTCAAAAGCGCGCCGTCATAAGTCGTCGCAGAAGCCTCGCGCACGCCTTCAGTAGAGCGCACACGCGCGACGACTGTGGCCCAATCCTTAATCGCTTCTCCGTCTTTGCGCATCAAGGTGACGTGCGCCGTCCCGCGCAGAATTTTCTCGCGCATCTCATCGCGGAAACCGTTGGCGAGCGCGAGCGCGACAATCAGCGCGCCGACGCCGACGGCGATGCCTGCAATGGCGACTAAAGCAGTGACGCGCGCCATCGGTCTGCGACGGCGCGAATAGAGATAACGAAGCGCGAGAAAAAGTTCGTAGGGCATGAATCCTTCAGGAGAAGAATTATAAACAAAGGATGGTCGGAAGAGACAGGAGCGGAAAGAAGGTCAGAGGAATCTGAAATCTGAAATCTCAAATTTGAGATTTCAGATTTCAGATTTCAGATTTGAATTATGTTGCTCTGCGAAGTTTTATCGCTATTGATTTCGTCCGAAGAGCGAGGTGACTGGAATATCGCCCGCGCTGCCGTGAAAGAATTGGGCGGATAAAGACAGTGGTTCGTACCAGAAGCCATCCGATGGTCGCCACGCCACTCTGTCCATTCGGCCATTGCCGTCATAGTCTGCGGGTTGCGGCACAATCGAATTGCCGGTCATGTTCGAGGGAAAGAAGTATGCCTGCCCGTTTTCCTCTCTGGTAATCCAGTTGTTTATCGAGTGACGATAGACCGCAATCTCCGCCCTGCCGTCGCCGTTGTAATCCGCAGGGACAGGAACGTCCGTCGAGAGTCCCCAGTTGTAATAAAGAAAGGCGTTGTCGGAACTGCGCTGGATATACCAGTAGCCGTTTGATGGACGAAAGACTGCAATATCAGCTTTGTCATCGCCGTCATAATCTGCGGGAACGGGACGGTCTTCGCTGATTCCGAAATTGTATGCGACGAAACTATTGTTCGAGCTTTGAAGCACATACCAGTTGCCGTCCGTTGGACGAAAGACTGCGATGTCCGTCAAGCGGTCGCCGTCGTAATCTGCTGGCACAGGCTTGTCTCCGCTCAATCCCCACTGCACGACGCGGAAGGAATTGTCGCTGCTGTTGCGTATGTACCATGTGCCGTTTGACGGGCGAAAGACTGCGATGTCGGTTTTAATATCGCTGTCATAATTTCCCGGCACGGGAATGTCGCCGAGGCTTCCGAGTCCCCATTGCACTGTCTCTACAACGCCGCTCGAACTGCGACGATAAAGCCAGTTGCCGTTTGATGGACGCCAGACAACTGCATCCGCACGGCCATCGCCGTCATAATCCGAAGGCGAGAAAAGCTCGCCGCACAGGTTTGGATAGACTGTCACTTTATTGGTGATGATAACGACATCGCGCCGCCCGTCGTTGTTAAAGTCGCCTCCGTAAACCTGATAGTTGTCGCCGTTGAATGGCAGCCTGCCGCCGGGAATAAATCCTCCCGCTCCGTCTCCGAGATGGATGTACTCGCGTATAATCACGTCCTGCTTGCCGTCGCCGTTGAAATCTCCAATAGTAATGCTGTTGCCGACCGCGATGACGATGACGCTCGTAAAGACGCCCGTGCCGTCATTCAACAAAATCCTTGAGTGCGAGATACCGAAGGAGACTACTAAATCAAGTTTGCCGTCTGCGTTAAAATCCGAGGCGGCCAGACCCACGCCGCTAAATGGAGCTTGATTGACAGGAACCGGTGGGCCAAAGCCGCCGATGCCGTTACCCGGAACCAGAAGCACAGTGGAAGCTGCTGAGATTGCTATATCCTGCTTGCCGTCGCCGTTAAAGTCTCCGGCGACGGTGCTGCCGGAAAAGTCCGTGCCGAGATTAGAATGCATCGGCGTAAGGAAAACTCCCGCGCCGTTATTTAACAGAACCGTGATGACGCTTTGACCCAGAGGGCGGCTCACACTGACTGCGACATCAGGCTTGCTGTCGCCATTAAAATCTGCGATGGCGATGTAGTTGGAAAATCCGGTCGTCGAGACGTTATAACTTGTCGCCGCGCCGAAGCCTCCCATCCCGTCGCCGTTGAGAATGGAAACATCTACCTGATAATCAGGCGAAGTCCCGCTTAAACTGAACACTGCGAGGTCTAATTTACCGTCGCTGTTAAAATCCGCGCTCTCAAGTCTAGTAGGCGGAAAGCCCACAGGGTAAGCAACGCTCGGAGCAAATCCGCCCGCGCCGTTGCCCGGAAAGATATACACGTTGTTGCCGCCGCCGTTTGTCGCAAGGTCGAGTTTTCCGTCGCCGTTAAAATCTCGCACGATTGCGCGCGACGGAAAAGGCGGGCCTTCATAGAAGTTTCCCAACTGGAAAGCAGGAACATCACAGGCCGCATGGACGGGCGAAGCCTGCCAGCCAAGCATGATGACAAGCGAGAGCGTGAGCGTGAAGAGATGCAAAAGATATTTTTTCAAAATTTGTTGTTGCGGCATGTTGGACTCTAAAATTATTAAAGCTGTGAAGTTGGAAAATGTAGGGGTGCGAAAAAGAATATCAACTTAACTATCTATGATGCCGAATACAGAGAAGCAGTTAAAAGAATTTCCCGCAAAGGCGCAAAGGCGCAAAGAAGAGAAGACGCAAAGGTGTTGAGTTGTAATTTATCTTGAATGCTTTCTTTGCGCCTTTGCGCCTTTGCGGGAGATTGCTCGTTTCCTACTCAACGACGTAAAGACCTGAGACCGGAATGTCGCCGTTAGCTCCGAAAGTGAAACCGCCGGGGCCGATTGCGCTGGTGCTCAGATTGCTTTCCCAGCGAGGAACCGTGGTGCGAAAGGTTGCAAAATCAGAGATGCCGTCGTTGTCATAATCCGCAGGCGCGGGCATGTCTGTCGCAGAGCCGCTTGTGCCTGTGCCTCTCGTGATGTCTGGCCCAAGAACAAACCATGAAGCAGGGTTCGGAGCATTCGTGCGAAAGACCGCGACATCCGTCATCCCGTCGCCATCGTAATCGGCAGGCACAGGCTTGTCTGTCGCCAAGCCCCAGACCTCATAATGGAAGCTGGCGTCCGAGCTATGGAGCAAATACCATGTGCCGTCGCGATAGACCGCGACATCATTCTTGCCGTCGCCGTCATAATCTCCCGGCACAGGTCTGTCCGTGCTGTCTCCCCAGTGAAATGCGACAAAGCTGCTGTCAGAGCTTCTGAGGATATACCAGTTGCCATCACCGGGTCGAAAGACTGCGAAGTCCGTTTTTAAATCTCCGTCATAGTCGCCCTGCACAGGCTTGTCACCATTCGTACCCCAAGCCTGCGCCGTGAAAGAATTATTCGAGCTGTTGAGTATGTACCAGACGCCCTGGCTCGGTCTGAAGACCGCGAGGTCTGTTTTGCCGTCGCCATCGTAATCACCCTGCACGGGCTTGTCGCCCAAACTGCCCAGGCCCCATTCCTGTGTGCGCGTCACACCGTTTGAGCTTTGACGAATAATCCACTGGCCCGTGCTCGGTCGCCAGAGAGCTATATCAGCTTTGCCGTCGCCATCGTAATCGCTCTTGATGTGCGGCATGGTGCAACTGCCTAAGAAGAGCAGCAGGTTAGTCGAAAAATTTGCAGACAAGACATCGAGCTTGCCGTCGTTGTTAAAATCCCTGACGAGCGCGCCGCTCATCTCTGACCACTCGCCAAAGTTTTTGAGAGGGCTAAAGCTTCCCGTCCCGTTTCCACGAAACACAGACACAAAGCCTTTGGCGTTGAACCTGCTCGACAGCACGAGGTCGCGGTTGCCGTCATTATCAAAATCTGCGAAGGCCAAATCTTTAAAGCCTTCCGAAAACGGAATCATCGCCGGAGAGCCAAAGCCTCCAGTCCCGTTGCCCAATAGCACAGAGACATTCCCCAGATAAAAGCCTACGGCCAAATCAGCCTTTCCGTCGTTGTTCACATCTGCGGCAGCGATGCCTCTCGGATCAGCTCCGCCTGCGGGAAAGTTGACCGGCGCGCCAAAACCGCCCGTCCCGTTATTGAGCAGGATAGAGATGGTTGTCCCCGGCAGATTTCCAACCTGGCTATTTGTCAATGCGAGGTCTGGCTTGGTGTCTGCGTTGAAATCCGCGACAGCAATGCTCCTCGCAAAGCCGCCCGAAGGATAGAGCGTCGCAGACGAAAGCGTTCCGTTAGCATTGCCGAGCAAGACTGAGATGTTCGGTTCTGTTCCGAGTATGACATCCGAGCGGCCATCGCCATTCACATCCGCAGTCGCCAGCGAATAAGCATTGATGAGATGGGGGAAGCCCACGGGCGCGGCAAAAGTTCCATCGCCATTTCCTAAAAGCAAAGCAATGGTTGTTGATAGATCGTGCGTCGCAACTAAATCGGCTTTGCCATCGCCGTTAAAGTCTCCTGTCTCAAGGAAAAAATAGGGCGTTCCGGGATTCGTCAAGCCTGTGTTTGAATTAATCCCGGAGCCAAAACCGCCTGAGCCGTTATTCAAACCAACTGTGGCAGATATCGTGCCGCTCGAATTGAGCCGCGCCACATCCGGCTTGCCGTCGTTATTAAAATCCGCAGAGACAGGCGATCCGATGCCGGATGTTTGAATCGACTGCCGCGCAATCCGAAAGCCTACAGGATTGCACGGCGGCATGGCCTGCACATTTATCGCGGCCTGCATAACAAACAGGACGGCACAGAAAATTGAGAGCTTGAACAGCATCAGAAAATTTTTCCGACCAACACGACGAGGCATTGCATTCTTCTCCTTGGAAAGTAAAACATCGAGACACAGCTTGCGACATTGAAATAAAGACTCAATTCGGGAGCAGTTTTTAGATATAGCTCATCACAGTCTCTCGCACCGTATCAATTTAAGAATTTCTCAAACTCTCTGTGCCATTTCAGGTGTTTATGAGACATGCTTTTATTCGCGCGCACACTTTCGCACATCCTCCAGCCTGTTCTCAGGCAGCAGCCGTTGCAAGCCCGGATGGTCTTGCGCCGTCTCGTCGTCCATCGGTCTTAGCTCATAGATGGTGTCTTTGAGATGACGAAAACGGAAACGCGATTCGAGCGCGGTGAGCGCGATGGTCTCCGTGCGCTGCCATCCGCATGGCGACCACCAGCGCGGGTCTGCATCCAGAAAGACGCGGCGGCCCTGGGCCAGATAGCTTTCGATTTCCGTCATCAGATTGTTGCCCGGCCAGCCGCTCCCAGTGCCAATCGTCAGCCAACGGCCCGCGCCTATGCCGCGCCAGTAATTGACTGCAATCGTCTGCCCGCCCGCCATGATGACTGCATCCTCCGGCAGCAGCGCAAGACGCGCGCGATAGTTTCTGGTCTCGGCGCGCTTTCTGACATGCTCGCTGCTGATGGGTTTCAGATAGATGCCGCACACAATCGCAGTAAAAATGATGCCCGCCACAGTGGCCCAGAACGCGCGTGTGTGATTGCCGAGCCGCTCACTCTGTTCGCGCATAAAATAGTCCGCGACCATTGGGACGAGCGCGGGCAGCCCCGTCAAAAAATAACGCCAGTTGACAACCGTGCTGTAGTTGAAAAAAAGCAGCAGGTTGGCAAAGACTCCGCACAAAGCCAGCAAGAGCATCACAGAGAATTTGTGCTCGCGCCACTCACGCCAGGCGGCGACGGGCAGCGCGATGAGCGTCATCGGCGAGAGCGCAAAGAAGTAGAGCAGGAATGGCTTCAGATTTACGAGCATGACCGGATGGCGCGCGATTTCCGCGTTCATGGATTCGCGCCAGCCCTGCCATGCCGCGCGATAGCTGTTGACATTCGACGCATACAGCAGCGCAAACGGAACAGATGCCAGCAGCACAAAAATCAAACATGCCAGCAGCGTCCATCCAATCTCTTTCGCGCGCAACTTCCATCCGCAGACAAACGGCGCAAGGACAAGCCACGGAGCATAAAAGGCTACTGTCTCGCGCATGTTCACTCCCGCGCCGAGCAGCGCCGCTCCACAGAGCACTAGCCACACGCGCTTCGTTCTCAATCCGCGCAGGTGTATGACGAGCGCAACCGTGACCAGCAAGAGCGACGGCACATCCGTCATCACCTGTCCGCTATAAATCACAAAGATGGGCGAGACTGCGACGAGCAGCGCAGCGATGCTTGCGGCGCGCACAGAGCTTGTCACATCGCGCGCCAGCGTCCAGACAGCAATCACCGCAAGCGGGCATTGCGCGACGACCAGATATTTAAAAAGTAGATACGCTTTATCTGCCGGAAGCTGAAAGAGTGCGTGGGCTATGCGCCAGAGCGCGTGGTTGAAGAAGATAAAGAGCGTGCGGCCCAGAGCCATTGAGGATGGCTCGCCGCGCACGGAAAGGACTGTGTAATCAAGTCCGTCCCAGTCGCCTATGAAAGGGTCTGTAAAGTAGAGCGCGAGTGCGAGCGCAAGCAGCGCGGGCGGGAGCCACCAACGCCACGCGGCGCGCACGCTCTCCGGCGGCGCAGTCAAATCAGTTGCGCGCGTGGTCGTTATCGTCTTGGCTGAGGGCTTCAATCAGTTCTGCGTCAAGCGTATCTTCGGGGCGTTTGACCATCGTCAAGCGATTGCCGCGCTCATTGTACTTGACTTCGTCCATGATGTTGTAGATAAGAAGCACGCCCCTGCCAGATGTCTTGAAAAGATTTTCCGGGTCGCGCGGGTCTGGAATCTCCTGCACATTGAATCCTTCGCCTTCGTCTTCGACAGTAAAGCGCGCCTCTTTCGCAGAGAGTTCGGCAGTAATTCTGACGAGCTTTGAATGGTCGTTCTTGTTGCCGTGCTTGACTGCGTTGACGAAAGCTTCATCGAGCGCGATGAAGAGATTCGAGCGTTCGGGTTTGATGACGCCAAGTTGCGCGACGCGCTCAATCAGGTAATGCAGCACGCCGTTCATCAACGAAACATCGCTCGGCAATTCAAACTCTATCTTCTCGTGCATGTGCGCGAGCACTTTTAAATCTTCGACAAAACGCAGCTTGTAGGCGAGAGTTTTTTCGACGATGTTGCACAACTCGCCTTTGTCATAAGGCTTGCGCAGGTAATTGACCGCGCCCATCTTAAAAGCCTTGACGACGCCGGGCTGCTGCGCTTCATCCGAAGAGACGACGACGGGAACTAAGAGGCGTTTGCGCTTTATCTCGCTCAGGAGTTGGACGCCGGAATCCGCGTCATCCGTCAGGTCTGAGATAATCAGGTCAAACTCGTCTATGTCTTCGCGCGCGAGTGCTTCGTCGCGGTCGCCTGTGGCGAACACTTCATGGCCCAACTCGCGCAAGACCGCTTCAAGCGATGAGCGCAGTTCATCGTTATCATCTACGATGAGGATTCGTCGTTTCTCCATCCGACCTCATTTACCGCATCGAACCTTGATTGACCTTGGAAGGGAAGAGAGCGCACACGCTTTCCGCAAAACCCCTGTACGAAAAAGAAGCGCGTCCCGTTTCAAATAATATCGAAAGACGGCCAAAGGTAAAAGTCTAAAAAGTTTGTCCGGCAACTTTGTTCTTCATAAATGCGTAATCTTTCATGCTTGAACTTAAACTTTTTAAGGTTCATAATCCATTGTGATGAGCGAGGAAACGATACAGAATATATCAAACAATAGCTCTTTCGAGGAGCGCATCTTCGCACGCTTCGACGCTCTTGATGCGCGCTTGCAATCATTTGACTCACGCCTGCAAGCTTTGGAAATCCAAGCAGAGAAGCGCGCACTGGAAACAAAACCAATCTGGGAACGCGCGCTGGCTGAAATAGTAGAAGTCAAAGCTGAGATAATAGAAGTCAAAGAGCGGCTCGACTCTTTAGAACAGCTTTCAAGACAGATAGTGCGAAAGTTTGACGTACTTACCAGAGACATGATAACTCTGCGCGCAGATCAGTCAGACCTTGAAGATCGCGTCGAAAAGCTTGAGTCAAAACCTGTCCAATAGCTCTGCAAAAATTCTCAACACGCGCGAGCGGCAAGCCTCCCACACTTCTTTTCTATCCTCATATTTAAATCTACAGTCTGAGCGCGGCTTCCCTTTTTTCCTTTTTCCTTTTACCCTTTGCCAGTCAAATGCAGGCATCGGCTGAACAACAGAGCGAGCGCGCAGCGAAGCGCATGAACGAGCGTGTGGAAGAGAGCGTCGAGCGCGCTTATGCTTTCGCAGACCTCTCCGCGTATCCTTTTAAGAAGCGATTGCTGATTCGCGCAGCCGATTTGGCTTTCTATTTTCTGATAAATCTCATCGGGCGCACAGCGCGTTTTGAAGTCATTGACTGGCACAATCATGACGAGGCGACGAAAGATAGCGGCCTTCCCATCTACGTTTTCTGGCACGACCGGATTTTCCTGACGACCTACTGGTGGCGGCGGCGCAAGATTGTCGTCATGACTTCGCAGAGCTTTGACGGCGAATACATCGCGCGCTTTATACAGAGGTTCGGTTACGGCGCGGTGCGCGGGTCTTCGACGCGCGGGGCTGTCGGCGCGGTGGTCGAGATGGCGCGACTGATGCGCGCCGGATGCACTACGGCCTTTACGATTGACGGGCCGAAGGGGCCGCCCTATGTCGCCAAGATGGGCGCGGTGCTGTTGGCGAAAAAGTCCGGGCATCCGATTATGCCTGTGACGATGACGCTCGCGCGTTACTGGAAAGTTCCTAGCTGGGACTCTTTTCAGATACCGAAACCATTGACGCGCGCGCGCGTCTATGTCGCGCCGCCGATACGTGTGCCGTCCGATGCTGATGAAGAATTGCTTCAAGCCAAGCGCGACGAATTGCAAGCCGCGCTTGATGATTTGAACCGGCGCGGCGATGCCTGGCGCGCAGAAATAACTGGTAAATAGTGAAAGGTAAATGGTAAATAGATAAAACTCGTTTCTTCAATTTAACTCAAGTAGTAAGTTAAGAGAGCGATGGCGGCTTGGCCGCAATGCGGTGCGGAAAAGCTTTGCTTTTCCGGCTGATGTGACTCCAATCAAGTGCGAGGCTCAGCCTCGCATCTGTTCAGGAGGAACGGTAAACGGAAAGTCAGAGACTTTCCGCACAGCAGGCGGCTAAAGCCTTCCTTAGCTTGCAACTGAGGTTATTTACCATTAACAATTCACTCTTTCACTCTTGACGGAGGCTAAATGATTAATCAGGAACGCATCAAAAATCTGCTGCTCGAACTCGTTCAGATAGACAGCCACTCGCGCAAGGAGCGCGACGTGGCAGAGCGTATCAAGAAGTATTGTGAAGAGATGGGCGCGGAGGTTTCGATTGACGACGCGGGCGAAAAAGTCGGTGGCAATAGCGGCAATGTCATCGCACGCTTCAAAGGCACGATTGATGGCGCAGAGCCGATTATGATGAGCGCGCACATGGACACAGTCGTTCCCGGCGAAGGCGTAAAGCCCATCGTCGAAGGCGACATCATACGCTCTGACGGCACAACTGTTTTAGGCGGCGACGACAAATCCGGCTGCGCCGTCATCATCGAGACCATACGCTGTCTCAAAGAGCAGAACATCCCGCACACGGACATCGAAGCCATCTTCTCTATCTGCGAAGAGGTCGGACTCCTTGGCGCAAAGAATGTTGATGTCTCAAAAATCAGAGCGAAGTACGGCATCGTTTTTGATTCCGATGATCCGGGCTTTCTCTTTACCAAAGGCCCTTCGTCAAATCATCTGGAATTTAAAGTGCACGGCCTCGAATCGCACGCGGGCGTCGCGCCCGAAGAAGGCATCTCCGCTATCAAGATTGCAGCCGAAGCTATTACTAATATGAAGCTCGGAAGAATTGACCACGAGACGACAGCTAACATCGGTGTGATAGAGGGCGGCAAAGCGACAAACATCGTCACCAATTTCGTTGTCCTCAAAGGCGAAGCGCGTTCTTTGAGTGAAGAGAAGTTGAAAGCTCAATGCGACCACATGGTCAAGTGTTTCGAGGATGCTGCTGCTAAATATCAAGTGACTGTCGCAGGGAAGACGACGCAGGCATGGGTCGAATCAAATGTCTCGCCGGAATACTTCGCGATGGATGTGCCGGATAGCTCGCATGTCGTACAGCTTGTCCTTCAAGCGGCTTCGCGCATGGGACTCGAAGTTAAAACGATGGCTTCGGGCGGCGGCTGCGATGCCAACATCTTCAATCGCAAAGGCATCGAATGCGCCAACCTCGGCACAGGCATGCGCGCCATACACACCGTCAACGAATGGCTTGATGTCAAAGACATGTACGCCTCGGCAGAGATGACTTTGGAGATTTTGAAACTCAACGGCGAGATGGCTTTGAATCAAGGATAGAAAGAAGAATCAAACGTCAGAACCGCCTGCGGTAGCGGGCGGGTTCTTTCTTAACCAGGAGGAACTCGCACGCTACCGCAGGCGGTTCTGATTTGTTGGCTTATAAGGAAAGGCATCTAAATTGCTTTAGCTCAATAGCTGTGTATGAATACAAGCCGCTTCCGGGTGATGAAGCAACGAGTAGCTTAGAGAAAGCTATGAAATTCTGTTGGTAGCGTCTGAGAGCTTTTAATCGAATGTCGTGATTTGAGTCAGGCAGCTTCAAATTTAAGAGGAGATTTAAGAGATGCGCTGGAGAGATCAACGTCAAAGCACTAATGTGGAAGACAGGCGCGGCATCGGCGGCAAAGGCTTAGCTGTCGGCGGCGGGCTTGGCTCAATCCTGCTGGTCGTGCTGGCCCTGCTGTTCGGCGGAGACCCAAGCCAGTTTCTGAATCAGCAGCCACAGACTGACCCCGGCGCGCAGCAGACGCGCAATGTCAATCCGCAGGAAGAAGAGCTCAAACAATTTTCCTCAACCATTTTGGCAAGCACGGAGGATGTCTGGAATGAAATCCTGCGGCAGAACGGCAGCAAGTATAGAGAGCCAACGCTGACGCTCTTTACGGAACAAGTGCGTTCGGCCTGCGGCCTCGCTGGCTCTGCTGTCGGCCCTTTCTATTGTCCGGGAGATGAACGCGTCTATCTGGACCTCTCGTTTTTTCAAGAGCTGAGGACAAGATTTCGCGCGCCCGGAGATTTCGCGCAAGCCTATGTCATCGCGCACGAGGTCGGGCATCACATACAGCAACTTCTCGGCACGATGGACAAAGTTCATGCGGCGCAGCAGCGTATGAGCGAGACGCAGGCCAATCAGCTTTCCGTCCGTCTGGAATTGCAGGCAGATTTTTACGCGGGCGTGTGGGCGCACTACGCGCAGAGGCGTGGACTGCTTGAAGCAGGAGATTTGGAAGAGGCTCTGCGCGCCGCGACAGCCATCGGAGATGACCAGTTACAAAAACAATCTCAGGGCTACGTCGTGCCGGATTCCTTCACACACGGCACTTCCGAACAACGCATGCGCTGGTTCCGCAAGGGATTCGAGACAGGCGACATACGACAGGGCGACACTTTTAATACCAGAAGCTTATAAGCGACGAGGAAGATTAAGACAAATTTGAGACTTCAGATTTGAAATCTCAAATTTGCAAACTGCGCTACTTCTTCTTTTGATGCCGCTCGATGTATGAGCGCGCGAAGGCATTCAGATGCGGGCTCTCTCTTAATCCGACTTTGCGTGCTTCCTCTTCTGCCTTCTCAACAGTCCACCCATCACGCAGCGCTCTGCGAATCATCCAGAACGCGCCGACGCGCACGGCTCCGGCACAATGTATAAAGGCTGGCCTGTTCTCCACATCATCCGTGATTCTCAGGAACTCCTCGACCTGCTCATCCTTCGGGTCTGCAAAGACAACTGGAATATTGAAGTAGCGCAAACCCAATTCCTTTGCCTTCGCTTCCTCTTCCGCCGCGCGGTGTTCGCTCGGAGGCCGCAGGTTGATAATGGTCTTGATGCCTTCAGCTTTTAACTGGGCCAGATGCTCCAGCTTCGGTTGCGCGCCCGTACAGAACTCTTTGTTAATCCGTAAGAACTCTCGAATCGGAGGCGCATCCTGCCGCGCCAAAGCTAATCCGGCGAGCAGCAGCAGAAACATTGTCAGACAAAAAAACTTTTTCATCACTTTTCTTTCATCAATGTTTGATTCTCTCAAACGAGCTTAACGCACATACACATTCGGAATCGGCGTGTCTGTCGCCAGTCCGTAGTGTACAGCTTTGAATTGATTGTTGGAGCTATTAATCCAGTACCAGATGCCGTCTCTGTAAACGGCTATGTCGGTCTTGCCGTCGGCATCGTAGTCTGCCGGAACCGGACGGTCTGTCGAGAGTCCGAATTGCATGGCTTGAAAACCATTCTGGCTGCCTTGAATATACCAGACGCCGTCACGATAGACAGCGATGTCCGCTCTGCCGTCGCCGTCATAATCTGCTGGCACAAATTTATCCGTCGCTAATCCGAAATAGAATGAGTAGAGCTGAGCGTCAGAGCTGCGCCTGATATACCATGCGCCGTTTGACGGGCGAAAAACTGCCGCGTCAGCTTTCCTGTCGCCGTCATAATCTGCTGGCACAGGCTTATCGCCGCTGATGCCCCAAGCCAAAATTTCAGACTCTATATAGCTTGTCCTCGAAGGGCGATAAAGAAAGTAACTCTGCTCGCCCGGTTGCGACCCGGCGCGGTAGAGAGCCACATCCGTGCGCCCGTCGCCGTCCCAATCAAGCGGCATCGGAATATCATTCTGCAATCCGAAGCTGACGAAGGCGATATTGAGAATGTTAAATCCGGGCATGACAGGATTGTTGGGATTTACAAAGCGCACTGCAATGTCTGTCCGGCCATCGCCATCGTAATCAGCCGGAGCGATTCTCTGCGGGTCTGAGCCAAAGAAGGTGTGAAAGAATCCGTTGGTCGAAAGGTTCAAATACCAACTCAATGGAAAGCTCGTCTCCGGGCGCACAACTCCCAAATCAGCCGCGCGGTCTCCGTCAAAATCAAACATGGTCGGGCGCACAACCGGCCCTTCGCCGTGGAACCGATAGACTATCCACCCGCCGCTTGTAGAGGTCGCGACGACTACAATCTTTCCGTCCGCCTGAAGCCTGACGGCCACAGCCCGCTCTGTCGCAAAGCTGCGCACAATCACTCTGCCGTCAACTTCAAAATCCGTATCGAGCGCGCCGCTCGTGCCGAATCTTGCGAGCGCAAGATTTTGTGAGGTATGCCCGGCCAAAACTATTCTGCCATTGGGTTGGACTGCGACGCCGGTTGCAAAATCCTCTCCGGTACTAACCGTCACGGGAGTGACGACTTTGCCGCCATCGCCAAAGCTTGTGTCCAGATTTCCAGAAGTGTTGTAACGCAGCAGAGCGAAATCATAGAGAGTCTGAAAATTCTGGTTGCCTGCATAAGTCGCCGTCACGCTCGCGGCGACCAGAATCTTTCCGTCCGCTTGCAAAGCAGCCGCCGCACTTGTTCCATCCAAAAAACCGATGGCCGTCAGAGCCTTGCCGTCGCCGTCAAATGTCGCGTCGAGCGAGCCATCGGAATTGTATCTCGCTAGGGCCACGCGCGGCGGGGCTGACTGTTGCAACTCTTCGTAAGAGCTGCCGACGGCCACGATTTTGTTGTCCGGTTGAATCAGCACAGCATACGCGAAATCGCGCGCGGAAGTGATGCCGGGCAGGTTTGTGAAGTTCGTCGTGACGATGCCGTCCGTATCAAACGTCGTGTCGAGCATGCCGTTCGTTTGAAAGCGCACGAGCAGAAAGTCTGAAAAGGCAAACCCCGGCGTGCGATAGCCTGCAATCAAAATCTTGCCATCCGTCTGAACCGCCAACGCACGCGGAATGCTGGTCTCGCCAGGGTTCGTGAGAACTATTCCGCCCACGCCGAAAAACGTGTCGGGCGAGCCGTCAGAGTTATAACGGACAATGACTATCTCACCGCTATTGACGTTCTTGTAACCGGCGACAAGGATTTTTCCATCCGCCTGCAAGGCAACAGCTGTGGCCTCGCCTGACCCATTGGTGTTAATGACCGTGATGGCAATTCCGTCACCATCAAAAGTCGTGTCGAGAGTTCCATTCGGGTGATAGCGCATCACGTTGAACTGGCGTTGTGAACTGCCATTGAGGGTCGCACCCGCGACCACAATCTTGCCGTCAGGCTGAATCGCAAAACTCTTTGCCGGAATCCCGTTAGGCGAAGCAACGACTCTCCCGCCGGTTCCAAAAGTCGCATCAAGGCTTCCCGGCTGGGCCACAACCTGACTGGCCGCTCCCAGGCACAGGAGCAGCAAGAGCAAAGCCTGCCTGTAAGAAAACTTGAAACTCAAATTTGATTGCCACATGGTTTGATAAAAATTAAGAAGAAGTGAGAGCGGAAAACATTTGGACATCTTAATGGCTCCTGCGTTTGTGGGAAGTAAACGCGAAACTAAATGGAAGCGAAGCTAAGGCCCACGCCGCCGAGCATCTCTCTGAAGTGACCGCAAGATAATTCTAACATCTGCGGTTGTCAACACCAGCTATTTCATTGTTGCCCTGCAACGGGGGTATCGTTCGGCTGTCCGTGCTGTTGATAGCTGAAGGTCGAGTTGGTCGGGCTGTCGAGCCAGTAGTAAGTCGAGTTTGAGGGACGGTAAACTGCGATGTCGCTCGTGCCGTCGCCATTATAATCACCGACGAGCGGAATATCGCTGGCAAGACCAAACTGCGTCGTGTAAGAGCCTTGTGTGCTTCTGAGTTGATACCAAATGCCGGAACGAAAAACGGTCTGGTCTGCTTGTCCATCACCGTCGTAATCTCCCGTCACAGGTTTGTCCGAAGCCAAGCCAAACTGAACGCCGCGAAAACCGTTGTCCGAACTTCTGAGCCAGTACCAAACTCCATCACGAAAAACCGCCACATCAGTTTTACGGTCGCCGTCATAATCAGCCGGGACAGGTTTATCTCCAGAAATGCCGAACTGCGCGCTCTGAAATTGATTGTTCGAGAGATTGAGCATGTACCAACTGCCAGAGCGATAAACCGCCACTTCCGCTTGTCCGTCACCTGTGTAATCAAAAGGAACTGGAATATCGCCTGCTTGTCCGAATTGAACAGCAGCAAATCCAAGTTGCGAGCGTTGCAGATACCAGACTCCGTTGCGGAAAACGCAAAGGTCTGTTCGTCCATCACCGTCGAAGTCAGCAGGCGTCTGCAAATCCGTGCTCAATCCCCACACCACGGCGTCTTGTCCCGCGCCGCCGTTGTTACGCAAACGCCAGATTAAATCATTGTTCTGTTGACCGATGGTTGCAAACGAAGTGCGTCCCGAACCATAGAAATCGAATTGAGCGCGCGGCGTCAACGGAACCATCGCGTAGGCGTGAACCTGTCCGTTGTAAACGCCTGTCCCGACAATGACGTTATTCTCGCTGATTCCGAGAGCAGACGACGACGTGTTCATAGACAAATCCCAACCCGTTCCGGCAGGAATAAGGTCAGCCAGACGATAGGTCGATATGCCATCATAAAGGAACGGGATGGCGAACGCAGAGGAGGCAGTGCCGACAGCCCAACCGGATGAATTAACCGCGCGCGCAGAGCCTTGCGTCGTTCCCGAAGGGAGCGGGATTGCCACCATTCCTCCAACCTGAGACCAGATAAACGGCAGGCCAGAGCCTTGATTAAGCATGCTCGAACCGACTACGTAACCGTTGTTGCTGACGCCGAAAGCGAGTGCGCCGTTCGCGCCGGACAGCGCGCCGACCTCGAATGCGGAACTGCTGCCAATGTCATAAACGATACCGACATTGCGCGCGGCGTTGGTCGGGTCAATCCCCTGACCGACGACCCTGCCGGAATCATTGATGCCGAAGGCTGTCACAAAAAAACTTCCGTTCGCAGTCGTCTGTGTGATGACAGTTGCGTTGCCGCCGCTGTAAACGACGCCGCGTTGCAAAGAGCCGCCGTCAACCGAACCGACCGCGACGCCCGAAGCGTTGATATCGTTTGCGTCACCGAGCGTTTGCCCTGCGGGAAGCGGAAGCTGTGACACGACGCCGTTCTGCCAGATGACTGGCAAGCGACTAGAGCCGAACAGAGTGGTCGCACACGTCCCCGCGACGATGCCGCTGTTGTTCGCACTGTTAGAGACACAAAAGGGGCGCGCGGAGAGATTCGGCAAGCCAACGATTCCGCCGCCCTGCGTCCAAGAAAAAGCTTGCGCCCCGCCGTTGCGAACCGAACGGCCAACCGCGATACCATTCGTAGAGACACCGAACCCCTGCGAAGCTGTGTCGCCGGTTTGCACAATACCAATATCGTAAATTTGATATTGCGGCGGCACACGCATCGCTGACGTTTTCAGAGACACGCCTTTCATCATCCCTTTACGGGTCTCAGATGATGCCGTGATTGTATATATCAAGAAGGATGCAGTGGATAAGACTGCAAATAACGCTACGGATAATTTAGCGAAACCTCTCATCTTCAAACTCCTCAAGAATAATTCCTAATATCGCGACCGGTTAATAGAAAAAAGAACTCAACTGTTCAATTCTCCTCATTACTCAATCTTATCTTGCTCAGAATGTGACTGAAGAGTTTAAAGAGTTACTTGCCGAATAGGAGTTATGGAAATGGAGCCGAGGGGTATCGAACCCCTGACCTCATGACTGCCCGGTCTGGGATAGGCTGTTTTGATGAGTGGCGCACAATCGACGCCTCAGATTCTCCCGGTTCCAATATTAAGTCGCGGCTAAAACCTTGTCTAATATATCATCCATTTTATCAATCCAGAATTGAGGGTAGATTCCCGCGCCAACGACATTTTTATCTTTGGTAAAAAGAAATGCAAAAACTCTGATATTAAAATTGCCGGACTTAAATATCTTCGGCCTCTCTCCGTCCATGAATAACTCAGTGTAGCCATCCATCTTGTATTCATATCCGCCGGTGTTCTGTCTTCCTTTCGGATCAACTAGAACAATAGAATAGTCATTGCCGCGTTTAAGCCAGAAGATAAAATCAGGATTGAACTCCCGTGTGGCGTTTTTGGATTTATCGATGTAAGGAATCACAACGCGATCAAGCGATTCATCCAGCTTGCTGAAAGCCCAATCGTCAAATTCTGTGAACTTGTTTGCTCTGCCTAAATAACCTGAAAGCCTTTCAAGAAAGATTCTTTCGCTTTCAACTTTGACGATATGTTTGATGAACGCCACCTTCTCAACAGTCGAGATTATTGAAGGCACGTAATAATGCGAAGCGAAGCGTTTGATTTCGAGCTTTGCGCCGTCATAAGTATATTCGGCGGTCTCCTCGACACTCTTCGCAAGCAGCATTACTTTCTCCGTGTATTCGGCAAAGGTGATGTTCTTATCGTTATACTGCTTTTCATATTCGGTTTTTCTATCTTCCACGCTTCTGAAATTCTTGACCTTCTCAATCTGCTTTTTCAGTTCATCTACGTCCAGTATATCTTTCATCGTGACGAGAATCTGTTTGTAATGTGAAATTTCGTCTTCAAGCTCCTTGAAGCGATGAAACTCCTGCGGGATGAGATTGAAATATCCTATTAGATTTTGCCAGAGCAAGTTGATGTTTTTGAAAGCGCGCGCGTTTGAGTCTTTCTCATAATATTTCTCGTCGTCGGCGACGGTTTGTTGCAAACTCAAGAAATCTTTGGGCTCGGTGCGATGACGCAAAAGCAGGACACTGTCGTCGCCGATAAAGTCTATATAGTTTTTTAAGACATCAATCTCCGCCGGCAATACTTCAAATTTCTTTGGCGTCTTTTGCGTGATGATAGGATTGCTTGCTGCTCGATAAGTCGGAATCAATAAAGGCTTGAGTGTAATGTCCGCATTTTTATCAAGCTCAATCTTATAAGTTTTTTCCGGCTTCTCTTTTTTTAGTTCTTCGACGACTTTTTCGAGCGCGTCGCGGTTCGTGCCGAAGATGAACAACGATTCGAGCAATGCGGCTGGCGTCTTTGCGGCCTGAAAAGTTGCCTGGTCAATCTCTTTGGCGTTTAGAAGTTGCGCGATGCGGCGTCGTTTATTGGGCAGAGGTTCGACGCGAACGCCGCGTCCGATTGACTGCAAAACGAATTTCTTGGCATCCGTTCCGGTGCCGATATTGACGAAGTTAATCACATTCGGACGGTTTGAATCCCAGCCTTCGTAGAACGTGCGCGAACCCATCAGGATTTTAATGTCCGAGGCGTCTTTGTTTAGATTTTCAAAATAACCTTCGTCGTTAAAGGTTTCGATAATCTCGTATCCGGCTAAATGAACTTTTAGCCATTCAGCAGTCTTGCCGATTTTGATTAGCGCGAAAGGCTTTTCGGCGTTTTGAATCTTGAAGGCTAATTCTTTGTCGTCCGTTGGACGGCGAATAACTTCGATTGCGCCTTTGACGTTGGTATTAAAAACAGCTTGCCGGACATCTTCGATTTTGAGGGCGTCAAAATCGGTGCGGCTAAAGAGAAGCGTTTCGCCTTCAAACATCCATTCGATGCCATCTCCCAATTCTGTCCAAAGCTCATCTTTGGCTGATTGAAACAGGTCGCCTGAGATAATGTCTTTGGCGATGCGTTCAAGTTCGCGGAAAAAGAGTTTCAAATCAGCGTCTTCGGTGTTAACCGAATTAACCAGAGTAATCAGCAAAGGCTTGTGAAAGAGTTCAGCGTTGACGGTGCGCACCTTATCGCTTGCCCGCGTGATAATCGTCAACATCAGAAGCGATTGCAAAACAATCTTCTGCTTCTCTTCGTTGCTGAAGTCTCCGCTTTTTTTGAACTCTAAAATTTGTCGTTTGAGAATTGAGAGATGCTTGCCGTAACCGCGTGAGACGAATTCGGCGAGATTGAAGTTTGAAGCAGTCGTGTAAATATCTCGCGGGTCAGTGAAGGTTGCGGAAAAGTTGAATAAGAAGCCGTTGCGCGAAAGGATTGAATAGATATGCTGGCGTTTTGATTCTTCCTTGTCACCCTTGTGAGCTTCGTCGAGCAGGACATACCACTTGCCGCCGTTTTCATAGTTGCGAAAATTTATGATTTTGTCCTTCTGTTCAAAGCCAATGTTATCCGAGCGGTATGTGAAGACGGTCAGTTCGTCGCCGTTGAAAAGCGACGGATTGCTTTGTTTGGCGTTTGCATACTCTTTCAGGTCGCGCAGGCGGATGTAAACGCCGAAATTCGCCGCATTAAACTCTCGGACGTGAGCGCGGAATTGTTCGAGCAGTTCTTCGCGGTGCGCTAAGACCAGAATATCGTGTGCCGGAATTTCTTGGCGCGTGATGAGCGCGTGAAGCAGGTGAATCAGTTTGATGATGACAAGGGTTTTGCCCGAACCCGTCGCCATCCAGAAACTCATTCGATTGATGAAGTTTTTGAAGGCGAGCTTGTCATTATTGACTGCGAAATATTCGCTTAAAATCTTCGCGTTCTTTTTGTCGAGTTTGTAGTCGAGATTTTCGCTTAAACCGTTATCTTCGTAGCAAGACCAGAGCTTGCCTTTGCGAAATCCGTTGGCGTTCTTCGTGGCGTCGTCATAGTTGTCGGCTTCGTTCGGTTGATAGGGGCGATAATCTTCGTAGTATTTCCAGAGAGCTTTCATCGCGCCTTGCAGCGCGTTCTGCTGGTAATCCCAGAGCCGCTTATGACGCGAGAAGTTTTCAAAGTCGAACGTCGTCCAGTTCGGCGCGTCAACTTCAAAATCGGCGACAATTCTTTCCAGTAAAGGCTGCGTCATTTAAATGATGAAGTGGGAATGATGAATGATGAATTTGTCATTTTTGTTTGGCGGTTTTTGCCGATGAGACCAAAATCGCTGTCAGTTGTTCCGCTTCGTTTTGTAAATCTTTAAGTTTTTCGGCTTTCACAATTTCAGATTCAACTAATAATTCAAACCAGTAAGCCGTTTCGTCAAGTTCCTGCAAACTGCTTTCGATTTTGCTGATAAACTCCGCGTTTGAACGAGCGCGACAGGCTTCGCGGTATTGTGCGCCAACGGAAGTGCCGCTTCGCAAAACCTGTTTCCCGATAACCTGCGCTTCGGTTATTTTCGGCAAAGCCGTGAAAAGTTTTATGACTCTTAAGGCAAACCTCTTAGTCCTCACCTTCAAATCTCGCTCTTTTCCTTCATTCATCATCTTCTAAATGATGAAGTAGGAATGATGAATTAAAGAAAATTGTTTTATATTCATCATTCATCATTCCTACTTCATCATTTCCTCACTTGTCCCACCAAATAAGAGGCAAAACATCGCGGTAGTCCAACTCGTCAAACTTAATGGTTTCGCCGTCGGTGAAGGTGACGCTGTCGGCGGTCAGGCTTTTGATAAACTTGCCTTTGACGCAGGAGAGTGTTTCCGCCAGATCAATGTCCGCGTAAAGTTTGGAGAAGTCCACACTGATTTTATTGTTTTCGTAATCTACCGTGAGCGCGTCCGCCATCTTTTTATCGCGCAGGAAGACGTAAGAGGCGAACGGCGATTCGTAAGGATTGTCGAAGAAAGCTGGCTGGTCGGTTTCGCTGTCTTTGAGATAAACGGCGCGGCGCAGAGTGTCTTCGTATTGTTCGAGGGCGAAGTATTTGCAGAAATGCGACGCACCTTTGCCATCCGCCTGGGCTTTGCCGTCTTTCCACTTGTCCGAGAAGACAACCTTTTTGACGCGCGGCAAAATAACCGTGTGGAAATAATCGTTGGCTTCGACCAGAATGTATTTGCGCCGTCCGCCATCTACACGATTGAGATTAATAACGGCGTGAGCCGTCGTTCCTGAGCCACCGAAGAAATCTAAAGTTAAATCTCCTTCAGTTAGATTGACTGATTTATAAACGAGCCCTGAAGGTTTCGGATTGCTGAAAACAAATTCGCCAAACAAACTTTGCAATTCGCGTGCGGCATCTTGAGTGTGTCCAACTTCTTGATAGAACCAAATCGTTCTTGGCACGACTCCCGCAACTTCGCTGAGAAATCTTTTATAACGAGGCATTTTATTTTCGCCTTTGAGTCCCCACCAAAGGCGATTTTCTTTGACATTTTGTTCGTGCTGTTCGCGATTATATGCCCACACTCTATTTTTGCTTGGCAAAATCTCCTTGTTTGTAAAAGGATTTGATATAGGAAAGTAAAGATTTGGGCGTTCTTGCGCGGATTTGTTGGATGTGTAATCACCGGACATCCAGGCTCCTCGTGAATCGTTATCCGGGTTTGTGTATAAATCGTTCTGTTCTTCAGTGCGGGATAATTTTCGCGGGCGATATTCTAATTTATCTTTGGCGTAAGCGATAACAAAATCGTGGTCGTTACTAAACCATTTAGCGTCATTTTGAGGCGAGTATTTTTTTTGCCAGATGATATTTGAAATGAAATTTTCTTCACCAAAAATAAAATCAAGCGTTAGTTTGCATCTTGATTGTTCAGTGTCATCCAGACTTATAAATACAGCGCCATCTCCGTCCATCAATTCACGCGCTAAACTCAAACGATTTTCCAACATTGAAAGCCATGCTGAATGGCGATATTCGTCTTTATAAATAAATTCGTCGCTTCCAGTGTTATACGGCGGGTCAATATAAATACACTTCACCTTTTCCCGAAACTTGTCTTTCAGCGTATTGAGCGCCTGATAGTTTTCACTGTGAATGAGTCGCCCGTCGAGCTCTTCGTCCAGGTTATCGAACAGAGACAGAAGCTCAAGCTCCAACGATTTGAAATGCTTCGTGTCAAAAGGCAGGAAGCGAAATGATGAATGCGGAATGCGGAATGCGGAATCGTTCATAAACTCGGTGGCGAGCTTGCGAAAAGCAATCTCCTTTTCCGACAGGCTATCTTCCGCAAGCAGCGAAGCCTGCTTTGATTCATCCTTCCGCATTCCTGATTCATCATTTCCAATCATTCCGAGTTCGCGCCATTCGGCGGTTTGCGCCTTGATACCCTCGTGCGCGAGCAGCTTTCTCGCCACCTCTTCGCTCCGGGCAAATACACGGTCAAACGTGATGACGTAATTCGACGAGAGCGCAAACTTCGGCTTATTCCAGATACGGACAAGCTCATCTTCAAACTGCGAGATGAATTCGATGATGCTGCGCGCGACGCGCTTCAAGGCTTGCATCTCCCGGATGCGCTTCTCCGTCCAGTCCGATTCGCGCTTGAACAGATATTGATACATCCACAAATCGAACTGTTCTTCGAGAAATGCTTTGGCGTTTTTGTTAATAAAGAAATCGACTTCCGATTGCCGTTCAAACAGGCGAAAGGCGCGCGTCAACTGCTCTTCTTTGACCGCCACGCCGTCCCGTTTGATGGCTTTCAAAATATCATCGGTTTTCGTCTTCTTGCCGCCTTCGGTGTATTGCACGGCAAACTTCAAAGTCTCATCGTCGGCTTTGCCTTTGTACTCGAAAATCAGGTTGCGCTTTTCGTTGTTCCGCTTGTTCTGCAAGCCGGAAGCGTCGAAGTTGAAAGACTTTCTTTCAACCGCCGAAGCGTCAAAGGCGAACTTTTGGTCGGGCGCGTCGTCAAGATTCAAAGTCAGGCTGCGAAAAAGCCTGTCGGTCTTGACGTAATAAAGATTCTGCGTCTTCCAGAAGAGCATCACATCGCGGTCATCCGTGTAGATGCGCTCGTAGATGTCCTGGTAATACGGCGTGTGCCGGAAATAGATCGAGCCGCTATCGCTGAAGTAGCGTTTGAAAAAGCTGTAGAGCTTGTCGAACAGTTCTTCACGAAAGGCGGGAAACGGCTGCAACTCTTCGTCAATCTTCTCTTGCAGCTTCGGAAAAATGCCTTCCATGTAATAGCGCGACTTGATGCGCATCAAGTTGATATAACCGCTCTCGCCTTCAATCCGCGCGCCGACGAAGATGTCGCGCAAGGCGTTAAAGAATTTCTGCTCGTTGGCTCGTGAGTGTTTGCTCATCTATCTATTTATTAAAAGGCCGCGCCGATTTTAGAGAACAGACCGCTTGAATTATTGTTCAACTTTTTAACCTCTTAGTTAGGTTTTCAGCTTATCCCATCTCTCCGCATACTTTTCAGAAATAGTGATGTAGGTTTTATGCTGCTTCACTTCATCAGCAGAGACCACGTATGCTGTGTCATTAAAAAGATAATATCCAACAATGAAATCAAATTCTCCTTCTCTGTATCGCCGGCGTTGATTGTGTCCCTCCGCGCATTTTAACCTGACAACCGGCAGACCGCGCCTCGATGGTGAATGTACACCCCGAACTTGAAGCTTAAAGATTTTCTCACTCTCAGGAACATGCACCAGACAATCCGCTTTGTCTCCATCAAATACCGATTTTTTATTATTGAATGGGATGATTTTGGTGGAGCCGAGGGGGATCGAACCCCTGACCTCTTGACTGCCAGTCTAAAATATGAGTTGTGTTAAGTCTAGTTGAATGCGGAAGAATATGCTTTCATTGATGTTTCGTGCAATTCAACTCTGGCCTAGTAAGATGATTTTAGGTTGGTTTAGCTGAGTTGTGACTCTATAGTGACTCAGAATTGCGCCTTTAGACCTTGCAAAGCTCATTTGTCATAGAGCTTTTGAAAAAATAAGAATAAGGCGCGCCTCTATCAGTTCAGATGCACCTCTAATCACGAGCTACGGTTGAGCCGTAAAATTCAAGCTCTGTATCTCGTTCATCACCGTCACGACTTGCGGCGTGAATTGATGACGCCATGAGGAAATATTAAAGATATAAGTTTCTCCAACCTGTACATCATCAAACCGATAATAGCCAAGTTCATTAGTCAATGCGGTGCGCGTCTGTCCTTGCAAATCGGTCAATGAAACGGTCGCCTGTGCAACGCCGTAGACCTCTGCCGTCAAGACTCTACCCGACACTGGCACACTGGCCGCCGTTGGCCCAGACAGAAAAGCGTTCCGCACCGTTTCCGTAATTGATTCCGAGCCAGTCTCGAAACCACCGCGATAATAACCGCGAGCACGGATGTAGATATTTAGTCCCGTAGGTAGGTTCAAGCCGGTCAACGTCCAGTTTGTGGCAGTCGGCGCGAATTGACTGCCTTCATCTCTGGCATTGGCGAGCGGTGCAAAGCTACCTGTTGCATTGCCCAAGAAGGTGTAATTCACACCATCGCCCGATAGCTCGAAGGCGACACGCGAAAGATATGGGCTTGAGCCGTCGAGAGTCCAAGTAACGGCGGTTTGCGTCACGGTGAGGTTTTGTAGCGCGGCTGTGTCGTTGCTCAAACGGGCAAAGAGAAGGCGAGTTTGCCCGCCGATACTCGTAAACTCACCACCCACTAGAACTTTACCATCTGGCTGTACGGCCATTGACAAAACAACATCATTTGCATTCGGGTCAAATGAATCGGCTGCGCCGCTCGTGGCATTGAGTCGTGCGATGCCGTTACGCGGCTGTCCACCAACGCTAGAGAAGCCGCCGCCTACTAAAATCTTACCGTCTGATTGAAAGGCGATTGACCAAACAACACCATCTGAGTTCGGGTCGAAAGAATCTGCCGTTCCGGTTGTAGCATCAAGTCGAGCAAGACGATTACGCGGTTGCCCACCGATACTCGTGAACTCACCGCCCACTAAAATCTTTCCGTCCGGTTGCACGGCGATTGACCGGACATAAAAGTTCGCGTCCGGGTTGAAAGAGTCTGCCGTTCCGTCTGCATTAAGTCGAGCGATCCGGTTCCGTGGCTGTCCGCCAATGTTCGTGAACAAGCCGCCCGCTAAAATCTTTCCATCTGGCTGCACGGCGATTGAGTTGATATCTTCGCTCGCGTTCGGATTGAACGAATCAAGTGTGCCGTCTGTGTTGAGCCGAGCGATATATTTTTGAGACTGTCCATTGATGCTCGTAAATTCGCCACCCATTATAATTTTTCCGTCAGCTTGAACTGCGATGGAATGGACGCGAGAGTTCGGGTTTGGGTTGAACGAGTCAGCCGTTCCATCAATATTGAGCCGCGCGATATGATTACGCATCTGCCCGCCGATGGTTGTGAACAAGCCACCCACTAGAATCTTGCCGTCTGCCTGCACAACGATTGAATGGACTTGGCCGTCCACATTCGAGATGAAGCTCACGTCCAGCGTCCCGTCCGCATTCAACCTTGCCATATTATTGCGCGGCTGCCTGCCGGGGATCGAAAACAAGCCGCCGATGAGAATCTTGCCATCCGGCTGCACGGTAGTGGCATAAATATAATTGCCGATGTCGGTTAAGTTAAGCGTCTTGTCGAGCCTGCCGTCGGTTTCAAGTCGGGCTATGTAGTTGCGAGTAACTGCTGCTCCACCGTTTGGCGAGAGAGTTACGAAAATGCCGCCCACTAAAATTTTACCGTCAGGCTGCACGGCGACTGTTTGAACGCCACCATTCGCGTTTGGGTCAAATGAATCTGCCAGTCCGGTTATCGCGTTGAGCCGGGCGATATGATTTCGCGGCTGTCCGCCGATGGTTGTGAACAAGCCGCCCATTAAAATTTTACCGTCCGACTGCACAACGATTGAATAAACTCTATTGTTCGCATCGGGGTTGAATGACGAATCAGATGTTCCGTCCCGATTCAACCGCGCAATACTGTTGCGCGGCTGCCCGCCAATGGTTGTAAAAAATCCGCCCGCTAAAATCTTTCCGTCCGGCTGAACAGCGATTGCATAGAGACCATTCCCGTCTACATTCGGGTTGAAAGATAAATCTGCTGTTCCGGTCGTCGGGTCGAGCCGTGCCATACTGTGGCGGAGCATTCCGCCGATGAGCTGGAAAAAACCGCCCGCCAAAATGCTTCCGTTCGCTTCTACGGCGATTGTCTCGATGACGCCATTCGAATTTGGGTTAAACGAGTCAGCCGTTCCATCCGTGTGCAGCCGGGCGATATAATTGCGCGTCTGTCCGCCGATGCTCTGAAAGTAACCTCCGACTAAAATCTTGCCGTCAGACTGCACAACAATTGTATGAACGTTTTCGTTTGATTGCGCGTTGAAGCTAGTGTCGAGTGTGCCATTCGCGTGGAGTCGCGCAAGATAATTGCATGGCTGTCCGCCGATGTGCGTAAAATAGCCGCCAACTAAAATCTTACCGTCCGACTGCAAAGCGATTGAATAGATAAGATTGTTTGCGTTCGGGTTAAAGCTGGTATTGAGCGTTCCGTTCAAGTTCAGCCGTGCGATGTAGCCGCGCGGCATGCCACCGACATTTGTGAAAAAGCCGCCTATAAGAATCTTTCCGTCAGACTGCACAGCAACAGTGTGAACCAGATGATTAGCACTCGGGTCGAATCCATCAAGCGCGGATTGCCCGCACACTACCCTCGCACCAATCGCCAGCCATAAGCACACCATCAGAAGACCGGTTAACCAACCGCTTCGCCTATGTAAGGTTTTCATGTTCGTCTCCTTTATGTGGGATCAGGAAGGAGTCGCTAATTCTCGCTATGTGGCAGGCTCTTAACTTCGGTGGTGAGTTAATCACCTGCGGCAAGGAATCGCACCAACACCTGAAACAAACAGAGCGTCAGGGAACACGTGGAAACTACTACCAACTCTTTTAAGGCTGCTCAATGTTTAGACACATTGCAACTTCAAGGATGGCTGACCGCCGTGCGTTTTCTCACTGACGGTTCAATATCAGTGTGCTTATGATGAGTGTCAGGACTTAGAGTTGCTGTGCGAGGTCACACTGATGGCGCAAAGAGTATTCTTTTACAAAGCTTATTGCAAGAGTTTTTGTGACGCATATCCTGCACTCTTGGAGCGCACAGGATTAAGCATCAGATAGGAGTTTTGAATTACAGCCATGACTCTCTAGCAATTCATTAAATATCACTTCTGTCTATTGAAGAAAGTTCCTTCCGCAGAAGTTTTCTAAATTAACTGAGCATAAAGAAGGGTCAACTTACATTACGCATCTTGCGACCCACCAGCGTCAATACCGCAGGGTCTTCTTTAAGCCATAAAGAAGTTAGCCCATTTTTTGAACCAGCTTCTTCTTGTTTACTGTCCCAAGCCGGTAGTTAAAGCTATGCACCTTTGGTGCAAGACTTTCAGTTGCTACACACTTCTGGACATGCTAGAAGTGCGAGAGCATGAAAGAGAACCGATACGGCAGCCATACTGTCAGCAGATTAACCGTCCATCTGATTTGGGCCACCAAGTACCGCTATCATGTGCTGACAGATGACATTAAGGTTCGCTGTCGTGACCTGTTGATTCAAATCTGTGATGCCGAAGATGTCAAGATCCTCAAAGGCGTGGTGAGCAAAGACCATGTCCACATGCACATTGAGTATCCGCCATCCAAAGCACTCTCAGATTTGGTTAAACGGTTCAAGGGGCGAACTTCACGGATGCTGCAACAAGAATATCCAGAGCTACGGAAAAGATATTGGGGCAGACACTTCTGGGCTATCGGGTACGGCGCATGGAGCACAGGCAACATTACCGAAGAGATGGTGCAGGAGTATCTGGAGCATCATTGAGAAGCCTCCAACGAAGAGACTGAAACATTCATCTTGGAATAGCTGGACTTTCAGTCCTGCTCAAATCTCTGCACTTTCAGTGCAGAGTGGTTTAGTTAAGGCTCAGAGAAAGAAGATTTGTCAGAAGGGTTATCTTGATTAATTCCAAGAGTTAACTCCCAGTCCTCACGTAACGTGGCCGGATTGTCCAAAACCGAGGTTTTGACCCATTCCATTAGATCACTCACCGACATGAATACAGTTTCCAACGCTCCAGTGATCATAGGATTATTCCCCCATACTGCCATCCTCCGGCTATCAGTCTGTAGTCCGATACATCGTTTAGTTTGTGAGAAGGCAACCCCCAGTTCAAAGGCAACTCCCTCATCAATAGCTCTGCCATCTAAAATGGCGATCACGTAATCCGCTTGTCCAATAGCCTCAATATCTCGGCGGAAAACACGACGTGCTGCAATAGCGTACGGTATTCCAGTAGCAACCATCTTACACATGAGCCCCCCGTCACGTTGGGGCAAGTACACATCCATGAATTCCTCAAGCAGTTTCGTCACACGAATATTGAATGTTAGCTCCGCCTCGCTGAACAAAGGTGCGGCAAAATACACTTGGGGTCGGTGCCGCCCATGAATGTCAGTCTTTAACATTTAAAGCATCCTTCCTGATGTCTTTAAGCCTCTTGTGTGTATTGCAGGTCGGAGAATACTCGTCCAGATGAATAATCTCCGCGACGCGACGGACTACGTCTGACGGCGACAACCCACTAGTGTCGAATTTCGTCACTCCATCAGTGCCGTATGCTTTTAACAAGCGCTCTTCCATATCACGAAGCTTCTTGGCTGTGTATTCCTTTCGCTGCGTCATCACCATTCGTAGAGCGAGTTCACTGGCTTCTCCCTGAAGGAAAATAACCCGGCCATCTTCCACTTTCCATGGCGAACGACCTGGGCAGATCGCGCCAAGAAGTCGCTTGGCTTTCTCGCCCCACTCAGCATCATGTGTGAACGAAAGTGGGTCGAGTGGGCCACGATCTAATATAAACACCCCTTCCCGATCGTGTCTGATTAAGTCGTTCTTTCGCTTGAACTGGTTAATGATCCACTCATCAGCAGATTTCTTCTCTTCCGGGGTCAATGTCTCCCAATCCTTCGCTAGTACAGAAGGGCGCTGCTCGAGCCATTCGTCTAGAACAACGAGGTTCCGAAATTGGTTGATGGCTGTGCTCTTCCCTACACCGAGGGGCCCAGTTACATAGAAGCGGAACCGCACAGGTATATGGTGCTCACTGGCAAAATCGCAGAAGTCATTTTGGGGACAACTCTTAACATCAATGAGTTCGCCAAGAGCGCGAATGCCATCATCATCCAAAAACAACGTAATGAGGTTGTAAACCTTAAAGTTCGCCAATCTGATAAGACGTTGCTGCTCATCGTCCAGCGTTTCCCTAGGCTTGAGATAGCGCACGTAGTAATGGAAATTGCCAGGACAGGCACGAGCTCCTTGCATTAGGACATTCCGAAGGGTGTCATCCTCCAGCGACAGGCCAATGAGCAAGCATGTGTGTTTCGACAGATGATTAACTAGACCCGCTTGATCGCCAGCAAAGATACCCATTAACTGGTCGGCATACGACGCTTCCGAAAATACAAAGCGGTCACTGGGTGTTTCTAGGGAATTCTGAGGAATGACGCCATTGGGATGATAGATAATCGCACTTGTTCTACGGAACTGGGTCCACGGATTGGTCACCGACTCAAAGCCAAGTGTATTTACCTGATCTCCAACCCTCGTTATAAGCAATGATTGCTCTATGAAGTCATCGAAGTTGTAGGTCACTGTCATGTGCGACTGCCTGATCAGCGGAAGATATTGCTTGAGGTACGGGTGGCTAACGAGCAAAGGTTTTAAGTCCTTGTCAACCTTTGCGTAGAGATGCTTACGGACGATCTCTCTCCAATCGGCCCCGATACGATAATCCAGAGGGCGTGTGTGCTGTTTATGGGGTGGCGCGCTTGAGTAACGACGCTGTTTGAAGTGCTCGAACAACATCTCAGTTTTATAGGGCAATGCTGCATGAGGCGGCACTATGTGCAAGACACCCTCGCCTTTTACCTCTTTATCCTTTGCTAAGTTGTCAACTAATTCCTCCCAAGTGGGAATGCCGAATCCTTTGCTCAGGCCAGCCCCGAAGACAAGGCCAAACCGATTCTCCAATACCTGCTTGCGAAGGTGAACAACAGGCCGACTGTAGAGTTTGAGGACTGACTTATGTATGGCTTTGAGTTTAGGCATGTCGTTGTTTGTAAAAAAAGGACATCTGATTGTGAGGTACTCCCTGCCGTTCGTTGCTATACCAGTCACTAGGAGCAATGGGACCCGTTGGCCGAGTCTGCTTACCTGTAGTTATTAGAACATACTCATCTAAGACATCAAGCCAATCCGGCGAATAGTTGTAGTTAAGAAATCCCAGATTCCAAAGTCCTGAGCACCGTATTCGTTCGTTTGGGCTGAATCGCCCCAACCACTTGGGGGACGGCGGATCGGCAGGCCCAGTCTTGCCTGCTAGCATGCCAATCAGATTTCGTTCGATGTAGGCTCGGTCGCTTGAGGGACTGGCTTCATCCTCTATAGCCAGCCACAGAACACTCATCAAACCAATATACGCTGATACCTTTCGCTCCAGGCCTTCTTCAGACTTGCGTACTAAGGCATCTGCTTTTTGGCCTACGCCCCATGATGCCACCATCGCATCGGGGTCTCTGGCGGAGATTGCCGCGCCAACGTGAAGACGGAAGATTGAGCTGCGGTGATTTCCCACACCATCACCGGCCCCACGATGAGTACGGAGACGATTCCAGAGAGTAGCTTTAGATCCTCTACTTACGCCGTGTGTGCCAACCCGAACGATACGGAGTTCTGTTGCGTCGGCTCTCAGTTGGCCCGGCTCGAAGAAAAAATATACGCCGCTCTTCGGCCATCCTTGTTGGCCATTAGATTGTGATAGCAGTCGCTTGCCGCCCACACCAGATTCCAACCTACGTAAGGCTCGATACAGCCGCTCTACATCTCGGTCTCGTTGTGGTTTTACTAGTTGACGTGAAAGCCATTGTAGTTGACGACCTATACCGAGCCCCTGCATTGGTATGTCAACGTGGCAACCATATGCCTGGATAAGAGGCACTAAGCTTTCCCGGTATCGTTCTCCGGCGAGAACTGTGACATAATCATCTCGCCTAAGTCTCCGGCGGAGTACTGCCCAAACTCCCTCAGCCCAATCATCTCGTTCTCGTCGTGATTTCGTATTTAGTGTTTCTTCATATGGTTCAATAACCTCTGCTGGATCGACCAAACCATGCTTTGCGGAGAGTATAAACCAGGAGTCGCAATGCTGTTCGACGAATTCCCTTGACTTAGCGAAGAGCGCGGAATCATACAGGTTCTTCGCTTCAGCGGCACTCGAACGTTTCTTGCCAACACAGGATATTAGGCCTATATGAGCCATCTACTTGTCCTTAGATTTCCTTCTGCTCTGCTTCTTGCCAAGCATGATTGTGAAGAATGCAAGCATCGCATTGCCCGCAAGGTAAAATGCCCTGGTTCATGAACCGTGGTTGGTAGCAACTCCATGTGTCGCCACGCGCAAGACCACGCTGCATTGCCTCGGCAGCGATAGATGGTTTCGACATCTTGATCAGAGGCGCTATCACCTGTGGACCGCTAGGCACGGCAGCTTTGATCATGGTTTTGAAGGATTCTATGAACTCAGGGCGACAGTCAGGATAGCCCGAGAAGTCAACAGCGTTCACGCCGATCCAGACCTCTCCGGCTCCGATCCCTGTAGCTTCTGCACAGGCAAGTGTCAGAAATACCGCATTGCGCGCAGGGAGGAAAGCAGGCGAGATCCCTGAACGAATTTCATCGAGCGATCTGCTAGTCGGAATATCCCTAGCAGGTTTGTCCCACTCAACCCGCAACACACGCCGCTCGAACCCATGCCGACGACACTGTTCCATAGCATATTCCAACTCGATACGGTGTCGCTGACCGTAGTCAATACCAAGGCTAACGACATCGCGGCCAGCTTCCTTTGCCATCAACAGACATAAGGTTGAGTCCAACCCACCGCTATGAAGAACTACTGCTTTAATAGTTTATCCTCCGCTGGTGTGACTACTTCCAGTATTCTCTTGTCCAACTCATATGCAGCTAAAATATATTATCACGACGGATTTCCATAATAAATTTATCTAACATTCTACATCTTCTGTTCCACTATAATAATAATTGGCTTTTACTTGTCCGCGTTAGAATTAATCTAACGTACACCTTTGCGTAGTATAACTGGCCAAAAGACTATATTGATCAATCATAACGCACCCTTGTTCAGTGGTGCCTTCTGTCATTTCTACTCGTAACGAGTTAACAGTCTGATACTCGACAGCATGGTATAATGAACGGGACAGAAGAACTCAACTGTCCCGTTCACCTCAATTGTTACCTATATCATTTCACACGGAAAGCTCCCACTGGAAGCTTCAAAAGATACTTATCAATCGGTTGTGACTCTATAGTGACTCAAACAAGTTAGGGGCAGCCACATGGCTGCCCCTAACTTCTTGAAAATAGTGGTGGAGCCGAGGGGGATCGAACCCCTGACCTCTTGACTGCCAGTCAAGCGCTCTCCCAGCTGAGCTACGGCCCCGTATGCGGTGTGCGACGCTTTTGTGCGACGAAGAAACAGATTAGCTTAGCGCGGGAAAGTGCGTCAAGCGGCCATTCACATGGGTTTGCGGCGGGCTGCGAAAAAGGCTAGGGCGGCGCCGATGATAAGCAGGATGATGCCGCTGGCGATGCGCAGGGTGTTCGGGATTTCGCGAACGCTTTCGTTTGTGATGACGACGCCTGCGGACGGTTCGAGGAACAGTGCGCGGTAGGCGATTGTGCCGCCAATCGCGGCTACCAGCAGGCCGATGATGATTCCTGCAATCTTCATATGAATTTTTGATTTTAGATTTTTGATTTGCGATTAGAAGAACAAAGCTAAGATGAAATTTTCTTTCAATCGCAAATCAAAAATCTAAAATCGCAAATCTAAAACATCTATCTGCCTTTAAATTGCGGCTTGCGTTTTTCCAAAAATGCGCCGACGCCTTCGTCTTTGTCTTCGCTGGAGAAGCAGAGGGCGAAGAGGTCAACTTCGCGTCTTAAACCTTCGTCGAGGTTTGAGCGGGAAGCGAGCTTGACGGCCTCTTTCGCCATGCGCAGCGCAATCGGACTTTTCTCTGCGATGCGTTGCGCCATCTCCATTGTCTTTGCTTCGAGGTCTGCGGCGGGGACGACTGTGTTGACGAGTCCGATGCTGTATGCAGTCTGCGCGTCAATGATGTCGCCGGTCAGAATCAACTCCATAGCCTTGCCTTCACCGACGAGGCGCGTTAGGCGTTGCGTGCCGCCGCCGCCGGGAATGATGCCGAGATTGATTTCCGGTTGACCGAAGCTGGCTTTGTCGCTGGCGATGCGCAGGTCGCAGGCCAGCGCGAGTTCGCATCCGCCGCCGAGACAGTAGCCGTTGACCATCGCGATGACAGGTTTCGGAAATGAATCAATCGCTGTGAAGAGCGAGCGTCCGAGCATGACTGCGCGCTGTGTGAGCGCAGTGCGTCCTGCAAACTCTGCTATGTCCGCGCCGGCGATAAAAGCTTTGTCGCCTGCGCCTGTGAAGACTACGACGCCAACCGCATCATCGTCGCGCAGTTCTTCCAAGACCTGCGCGCCCTCTTCGCGCGTCTGAATGTTAAGAGCGTTTCGTTTTTCAGGACGATTGATTGTGACGAGAGCCACGCGGTCTCTGCGTTCGACAAGCAAGGTTTCGTAAGTCTTCGATAGAGATTCTTGAGATTGCGACATGATGTTTGAAAGCTCCGATGATTTGTTAGTTTAAGATTTCAGATGCAAAAATTCGAGCCGGATTTTTTTTTCGAATTTATTCCGTAGAAGATTCGTTCTCGGCTTCGGGCGCGGGCTGCTCGTCTGCGACCCAGGAGACAAAGAGGCGCAGCCAGTTGTCCACAGGCTCGCTGATGGAGACGCCGATTCGGGCCGTGCCGTAAATCGCTGGCGCGACCCGCACGACCAGCGCAGTGACTTCGATAGGCGTGCCGTCCGGGCGATGCGCGCGCAGGTAAAGCCTCTCGCCTTTTGTAACTTTCTGGTTGAGATGAAAGAGCGCGCCGCTCGTAGAGATGTCGTCGGTTTCCGTCGGCTCGCTCCAGGCAGCGCCGTCCTCAGCCCTGCCCGACACGACTATCGGCAAGCGCAAAGACATGCGCAAAGCAAAGCGTCTCTCTTCGTTGTTTGGCGGCATGCTCATAAAGCAGTAGTCAGTAGCCAGCAGTCAGTAATCAGTAGAAAAGCATTTCTGTTTTATGCTGTCTACTGGCTACTGACTACTGATTACTGTTTTCATTCATCCCATTTGTAAAAGCCTTCGCCGGATTTCTTGCCTAGCTTGCCTTCCGCGACCATGCGGCGGAGGATTTCCGGCGGGCGAAAGTTTTCCGTCCCCAAAGCGCTGTGCAGATATTCAGCGATGTGCAGGCGCACATCTAAGCCTACAACATCGGTCAGGCGCAGCGGCCCCATCGGATGGTTGTAGCCAAGTTCCATCGCTGTGTCTATATCTTTCGCGCTCGCCACGCCCTGCTCGAACATCCGCATGGCTTCGAGGCCGAGCGCAATTCCCAGCCTGCTCGAAGCAAAGCCGGGTACATCTTTGACCGTAATCGGCTCTTTCCTCATCTTGCGCGTGACTTCGAGAATTGTCTGTATGGTCTCAACGCCGGTCTCAACGCCGACGACGATTTCGACAAGGCGCATCAGGTGAACCGGATTGAAGAAATGCATCCCGACGACATTGGCCGGATTATTTGAGGCGCGTGCAATCTCCGTAATCGAAAGCGATGAGGTGTTGGTCGCAAAGATAAAAGGCTTCTGCGCTGCGGCTTCCGTCTCGCGCAGTATCTCCTGCTTTAATTCTAAAACTTCGGGCGCGGCCTCGATGATTAAATCAGCATGAGCGGCTTCTGCTAAATGCGTTGTGCCGCGTATGCGTTGCAAGGTCTGGTCACGGTCTGCTTCTGTCAATTTCCCGCGCTGGATGCCTTTGACTAGATTACGCTCGATGGCTTGAATGCCGCGCGCCAAGCTCTCTTTGTCTATGTCGCGGATGATGACAGGGTAGCCTGCTGCTGCGGCTACCTGCGCGATGCCGTGTCCCATCGTGCCTGCGCCGAGCACGCTGATGGTCTGAATGACGCGCGATGCGTCAGGACTGCTCTCCGATGCGCTCAAAGTGTTCCCAGAAGTTCTTGTTGTCTCGTGCGAAGTTATCAAAAGAGAGTCAGCGCGGGCTTTGGTTGCCCGCAAATACGTCGGGTCATATTCGACTACCAGTGCATGTCTAGTTATACAACAGCCAGAGGGCTATGCGCCAGAGGGAACTAACAGGCGGCAACTAACATCTGCGATAAATCTCTGCCATCGGAATTGCCCTTTTTAAGATGATATACTAATCTCTAAGCGTACTTTAATTGGTCTGGCTAGCTGACACGCTGCTTCCGGTCGAGATGAATGCACTAGCCCTTTTTTATCTGTTAATCCCCTGCTTACAATTCAAGAGGTACATATCAAATGAAAATCTCAAGGCATTATTATGACTTTTCAATTCTGAGGATATTTCTTTCTCCCTATGCAAAGCGCGCTGTGAAGGGACGGCGGCGTTGGCTCATCCTGCCCGTGCTGCTGGCAATGCTCATAGTTCTCGCTCAACTGCCCGTGACGGTCTTGGCTGCGGATGCGATTTTGGATATCACCTTCGGCGCGGGCGGCATCGTGAGGACTGATCTGAGCGCCAATCAGGATGAAATAGGCGATATAGCTTTCCAGGCGGACGGTAAAATCATCGCGGCAGGATATGTCCAGGCACACGGCTTAGGACTTGTGCGCTACAACAGCAATGGCACGCTTGATTCCAGCTTTGGCGTCGGCGGAGTTGTGCTTTCTAATCTGATTCCGTACGGGGCGGAGGCTGTGGCCGTTCAACCGGACGGTAAAATCGTGGTTGCGGGAGATACTTACACGACAGAGACTTTATATGACTTTGCGGTGGCGCGTTTCAACAGTGATGGCAGCCCCGATAGCAACTTCGGTACAGGAGGCCGCGTCACACGCGACTTCGGAGTTAATCATTATGACAATCTCAGTGACGTGCTCATCCAGCCGGACGGCAAGATTATCGCGGTCGGCGGCTCTTATGCGATTAACAATCAGGCTTACACAGATATTACGCTGATTCGCTTCAATAACAACGGCACGGTGGACACAGACTTCGGGATGGGCGGATGGGGGCGAGCAGATTTCGGTTACGGTGATTACGCCTATAGCGCACTGCTGCTTTCTAACGGCAAGATACTCGTCGGAGGTTTTTCCCGCAACGTCGGGTCGCTGGATGATTTGACGGTTGTGCGCTTCAATGCGGATGGCAGCCTCGATACTACCTTCGGCACAAGTGGCAGGGCTGTGGCTGATATCTTCGGTCAGGATGCAATAGTTGACATGGTTCTCCAACCGGACGGGAAGATAGTCGGCGCCGGATACTCCAATAGGGATAGCAATATAGACATCGCTGTGGTCAGATTTAACGCCGATGGAAGTTTGGATTCCGGCTTCGGCGTCAACGGTAAACAGACTACCTCTTTTCAGACTAACTCGGATGAGAGTGCTAACGCCGTTGCCCTTCAACCGGACGGCAAGATTGTCGTCGCTGGCTACACCAAAATTCTCGGTCAAGGTACAGATTTTGTGGTGGCGCGCTATAACCCGAATGGCAGTCCCGATGGCAGCTTTGACGGAGACGGCAAGGCCGTTATCATCACACCGGAAATATCCAACGCCTCTTCGCTGCTCATTCAGCCTGACGGGAAGTACATTCTCGGCCTCACCAGTAACAGCGCAGAAGTTTCTCCTTCGACAACCTATTTCATGTTGGCGCGTCTGCAAACCAGAGCGCCAGCATCAAAGCCATACGACTTTGACCGCGACGGTCGGGCCGACATCGCTGTCTTTCGTCCATCAAACGGTACTTGGTACATTCGCTTGAGTTCCAACGGCAGCCTGTTCGGTTCTCAATGGGGACAGAGCGGCGACCTGCTTGAGCCTGCCGACTTTAACGGCGATGGTCGAACCGATTTAGTCGTCTATCGCAACGGCATTTGGTACATCTCTTATGTCGGCAGCCCCGGCAATCTAGCCTTTCAGTTCGGAACGACCGGCGACATTCCCGTCGCAGCAGATTATGACGGCGATGATAAAGCAGACTTTGCAGTCTTCCGTCCATCAAACGGCATCTGGTACATCCTGAGAAGCTCCGACAGCGCTGTGCAGGCGATTCAATTTGGCGCAAGCGGAGACAAGCCTGTGGCGGGAGATTACAACGGAGATGGCCGTGCTGATGTCGCTGTGTGGCGACCTTCAAACGGGACGTGGTATACCTCGCAGAATCCGGCGACCAATTATGACGCCTTCGCGTGGGGACAAAATGGAGACACGCCCGTGCCTGGAGATTACGATGGCGATGGCAAGAACGACCGCGCTATCTTTCGTCCTTCGACGGCGACGTGGTGGATCTTCAATAGCTCCAACGGCGGCTATGTTCAACAGCCGTTCGGGGTTGGAACGGACATCCCAGTGCCAGCAGACTATGATGGTGACGGACGAACGAACATCGCCGTTTTCAGGCCGAGCACAGGTGTGTGGTACACCTCTCTGGATGCCTCAACCAACTATGGAGCGCAACTTTGGGGACAGACGGGCGATATTCCAGTGGAGTCCGCTAATGTTCCGTAAATGAAACTTGAGTCAGAATTGCTGTAACCATTCGACCGCATGCGGTGTCTTATTAATTAGAACAAGCTCTCCCGTAAATCATTAAACCGGCCCGGCCAACTAGCTTGGCTCGGCCTGAAATCGGGAAAGGGGAAAATCGTGAAGAAATTATTGTCCATAGTGTTGTCACTGGCTGCCATAGGTTTCGTCGCTTCATCCGCAGAGGCTAAAGCGAATGAATCAATGACATCTGCGACAAACGCTACAGCAAACTCTGCTCTGTTCCAAAGACGGGGTCGGGGAAGATGGGATGACAGGCGTTATAACCGCCGTGTACGAGTCACTACACAATCTCGTATAGTGCGTGTCGGCAGGCGAGTTTACCGCGAGACTTATCAGGTCAGGTACTTGCCAAACGGTAGAACTCAGACACGACTCATCAGCCGCGTCAGAATCCGTTAAGCGGAAAAGAAAGACACGTCTCCCGCAAAGGCGCAAAGAAAAGACTTAATCGTTTTTCTTTGCGCCTTTGCGCCTTTGCGGGAGATTCTTTCTTCACTGTAGTTCAACAGAATTTCAAACTGAACCACTGCCCAAAATATCAAAGTCTTGCACGCTTTGTTATACTATACGCGCAACCGAAAAAGGTTTTAGCGAAGAAGCGCGAGATTGCTTAAAAAACTCTCCCGCCATTTAATTTCCGAAGGAGCATTTGAAACCCGTATGGCAAAAGAAACTCTGCACAGGGAAGTAGTCATCATCGGCACTGGGCCAGCCGGATTGACGGCGGCGATTTACACTGCGCGCGCCAGTCTCAAACCACTCGTCATAGACGCGCCAGCCGATACGGAAAAACAGACGACTCCCGGCGGGCAGTTGATGATTACAACCGAAGTCGAAAATTATCCGGGCTTTGCCAACGGCATAGATGGGCCAGCGTTGATGCAGGAGTTTCGTGAGCAGGCTTTGCGTTTCGGCACAGAGATTCTTGAAACATGGATTACAAAGGTTGACTTACAACAAAGACCTTTCACGCTCTATACGGACGAGCACGAAATCAAGGCCGAGACTTTAATCATCGCTTCCGGCGCGTCTGCCAAATGGCTCGGCATTCCGGGCGAAGCAAAAGTGCCTGACGGACTTGGCGGCAACGGAGTCTCTGCGTGCGCGACCTGCGACGGGCCGCTTCCGGCCTTTCGCAACAAGCGTTTGGTAGTCGTCGGCGGCGGCGATACTGCGATGGAAGAGGCCACTTTCCTGACGCGCTATGCCTCGCATGTTTACGTCGTCCACAGGCGCGACAGCTTGCGCGCCTCGAAGATTATGCAGGACAAAGCCTTTGCTAATCCGAAGATAGAATTCATCTGGAACACCGGGGTCAAAGAGATTTTAGGGACGATGCAGGAAGGCGTCACTGGCGTGCGGCTGCACAATTTAGTGACTGATGAAGAGAGCGTCTTTCCCTGCGAAGGAGTTTTCGTCGCCATCGGCCACAAGCCCAATACGGAACTTTTCAAAGGCCAACTTGAGATGGACGAGGTCGGCTATCTCAAGACCAACGGGCATTCGATGGCAACAAACATTCCGGGCGTCTTCGCCTGCGGAGATGTGCAGGACTCTTTTTACAGGCAAGCCATCACGGCTGCTGGCACAGGCTGCATGGCTGCGATTGATGCCGAAAGATATTTAGACAACCTGCCGGTTCCCATGCCGACCGGCGAAGAAATCACCATAGAGGGCGAGATAGTAACCGCCGACCATGAAAAAATTATCATGCCCGATGGCGAAGTCATCTCCAACAAAGGGGACGAAGGCGGCGCGGCGCACGGCGATTAAAGTTAACGTGAGTTCACCATAAGAGAGAGTTGATTTCCATAAGCCCCGACAGGGGCGACATATAATAGCCCCGCGCGTCAGCGCGGGGACACGCGCACCGCACACAATCCAAGCCCCGTAGGGGCGGCATAATTTATGTCGCCCCTACGGGGCTCATTATTTATCTCTGCTACTCGAACCCACGACTTACGTCGTGGGCTATTACATGCCGCCCCTGTCGGGGCTGAGATTCTGCATCCCTTTCTGCTTTCGTCGAACTCACGTTAAAGTTATTTTCGCGTGGAAGCGATAGAGCTGCAAATAATTAAAGCTGTCTCAACGCTACTGAACGATCAAAACCGTCTGAGTGCTTGTGCTTCCACGTTTCGCCATCGCCGTCACCGTGAGAAGATATTCACCGGGCGGAGTTTCTGTCGTCGTAAATATTCGTAAAGTCGAATTGCAATTACTTGGTCGGCACTGCCTGTCCGGCAAAGTATAAGTTGCACCTGCCGGTAATCCTGCGACCTTGAATTGCACTGTCTCAAGCTGATAACGAGTTCCGGTTACATAGACAGGAATTTGCATCGGCTGAGTCCCGCCAAATGGACGTGTCAGCGAATATGTCCAGATGGAAAAAGCGTTTGGCCCAAGCTCGCTTCGCAGCATCCCGTACATGGCTAACATCCTGTCCCACTGACCTTGCGTAAAGATATTAGAAGTGGGAGAGATGCAACCCATGGGCGCTCTGTATCCCATATAATTATCAATCAAATCGGTTCCCGGCAGCGAAGGACACGAATCCTGCACGCACGCGGTCGGTGACCTTTCTGCCGGAGTGTCCGTCACGTAATCATTGAGGGCCGAGCACTCGCCCTGAAAGGTATGAAGCAGTCCGAGCCAGTGACCAACTTCGTGCGGCGTCACGGCAGGACGACCAATCGGATGCGAAAAATTGTTATATTTGAGAGTGACGCCATCCAACACACCGCGACCGAGCGGATATATCTCCCACGGGAAATAACCATAACCTCCATACGTGAAAGTCGATAAATTCACAGAATAGATATTTAAGGTTGATCTTCCTCCGACATGCAATATCTGTCTCATCTCAAGCTCCGTATTTGGAGTCGTAAAAGAAGAGAAAAACCAGTTGCTGTTATTCACATACTGGACATTCATTAAGGTGAAAGTGAATCTGTTGAGAAAGGCTGTATTCAAGGCCTGAACACTGGCTTCGACATCAGAAAGCTGGACATTGCCCTGTGTGCCGTCATCGCTTCTGATGATATGGACATAGACCGGAATATTTATCGGAGTGGTTCGCGAGGCAAGCTCTCTGAATCTTCCACTCTTTTTATATTCGTTCAAGAGAAGTTCGATGGCCCGCGCTTCATCTTGTCTAGGGGATTGAGTTCCGCAAAAGTATTCAACGCTTTGCTTGTCTTCAACTGTTTGCGAAAAAGCATAGGCTGCGCCGAGCAGAATCAAGAGCACGAGAGTTACTAGTTTCATCGCCTTAACACCCCTTCAGTTAATCGGTTCAATCAAAGCAGAACGATTGAATCATCCCGCTCGCGGCGTCGCGTTGAAGGTCGCGTCTGCGTCTGCTCTTCGCTGCGACGCGGGCAGGCTTCGCAGTAATCACCGCGCTGCTCTTTGCGGTCTTCGCATTCATTGCAGTCTAAAGTCTCGCCTAATTTTTTGAGCGCATTGAGAAAGGGCAGCAGGAGGCGTCCGCGTGTTGTCAAAACATATTCGACGTGCGGCGGGTTGCCGCCGTAATCTCTGCGCTCTATAAATTGGTCGCGCTCCATGTCTCTGAGGCGGCCCACGAGCGTGCGGCTGCTGATGGGATGGAGCATCGTCAGGAGTTCGGTCGTGCGTTTGGGGCCGGACGCGAGGTCGCGCACGACTAACATCGTCCACTTGTCGCCAATCACTTGCAGCGCGCCTGCCACAGGACACCCGTCGCCTTCACGTCGTCTCACAGTAAAGCTCGCCTCCCTTAATCAGTCTGGAGTCTGAGAGTCTGGAGTCTGGAGTCTAAAACCAAACATTCAAGCGAGCAGAGCTTATCATAAAAAATGTGGATTCAAGCCGGAGAATAAAGACTCCAGACTTCAGACTCCAGACTCCAGACTCCAGACTCTCAGACTTTTTAATCATTGCGGCGACAAATGAATTTGTTTTAAGATGCCTTGCCCCGCGTGAGGCTTGCGCCTCGACAACCCTCACCATTGCCCGTGTGATAATTGAGCCACTTGCCGGGGTGCAGGCGTGCACAGTCTGCCGCCGCCGCCGTCGGCCAGAGCTTTCGTTTATATGACCCAACCCGACACAGATTCCCGCGCCATACACAAGCCTGCTTCTCACAGCGCGGCTGAATCCTTACCGGCGTTAGCTGCGCTGGCAAGCCAACTCAACATGACTGTCTCTGCGCATGAGGCTTACAGGATAGCCATGCAGGGTTTCTGTCAGCTGCTGCCGTGCGACTCTGTGCGTGTGACCGTCTCTGCCGGAGAAGACAAGCAACAGTTGTGGGCCACACTTTCCGGCGAAGAATTTTTCATCAACAATGCCGGAGAAATTGAACCTGTCGCGCACACGATGTTAGAGCGCGCACTGGAAACAGGCGCGCCTCAGATTTTCAATCAAGCGCAAACAGAGTTAGCGAGCGGCGCGCTCCTGCTCTCGCTCGTCAAGGCAGACGCGCAATCCATCCTGTGTGCTCCGTTAAGTCTGGGCCAAACAAATCTCGGCGTCATTGTCGCCAGCCACTCTCGCGCCAACGCTTATACGGAATCGGACGCCTCTCTTGCGGGCATCATCGCGGGACTGCTGGCCTCTGCGGTGTCGCGGCTCAAACTCTCGGAGCATGTGACGGGCGCGGAAGAGCGTGAGAGCGTGCGCCAGCGCGAAGAGGCTCTGGTCCAGCGTCTGGGTTCGGCTGCGCGCTCGTCTTTCGATTTGGACCAGATTATTCAGCACGCGATTGATGCTCTGGCGCGCGCTCTGCCCGCGAGCTTCGTAGTCCTCCGCACAGTCTCTTTCGGGCGGCCCGCGCAAACACTGCGCGCTTGGACGCCGGGCGATGACCGCCCGCCGCTCGAACTGCACGCGCCCGCTTCAAAAGAGGAGCGTCCTCTCTATACAGAGCAGCGCGCGGTGTTTATAGAGGATGCGCGCGCGCAGCGTAGCATGAGCAATGAACTGCGCCCGCTCGTCGAGCGATTGGGTGCTCGCTCGATACGCTTTGCGCCTGTGATTTACGGCGGGCAGACGCTGGCCGCGCTCGGCCTTATCGAATCGGACAAACAGCGAAACTGGACACAGGACGAGCAACTGCTGCTCGCGCGCGTGGCGGAAACGATTGCGCCGCTCATCCTCAACGCGCAGCTACACGCGCGCTCGCGCTCCTTTATCGAAGACCTCCTGACACTGATGCGTCTCGCCGGAGATGTCATGAGCGAGGAAGACCTCGACCATGCTTTGCGCGCAGTCTTAGCCTCGTGGGGCAAGATTGCTGGCACGGATTCAAATGCCATCTTGCGTTGGGACACGGATGCCAAACTGTTCCGGCTGGCGATTGCAGAGCATCTGCCGACGGGACTTCTGGAAAGATACACGCACGGCGTCAGCATGGATGACCCTGTGTGCGGCATTGCAGCCGGGCGGCGCACAGGCGTCGTCGCAGACCTTGCGGGCGATGCGCGTTTTGAATCGCTTTATGCAGCCGTGCGCTGGTCTGGCCTGCGCGGCATGTGGGCCACGCCGATTACTGGCAGAGCAAATCAGGTCTTGGGAATGCTCATCTCTTTTTCGCACGCGGCGGTGGAAGTCATGCCGGACGAGCAGCGTTTGGCGGAACTCTTTGCCAAACCCGCCGCGTTGGCGATGCAGTATCTGGAGTCCGGCCACAAGCAGCGCAAGCTCGGCCTGCAAGTGAACCAGTTGGAAGAGAGCCTGCGCCGCGCAGAGCAGTACAAGACAGAATTTATGGCAATCATCTCGCATGAATTGCGCACGCCGCTCAACGCTATTATCGGCTATGCGCAGATGTTGATAGACGGCTTCTCCGGCCCGCTTACCGAAGAGCAGCGCGAGGATGTGCAGACCATCACAGACTCTGCGGACAAGCTTTTGCTGATGGTCGAAGACGCGCTCGACCTGGCGCGTATGGACGAGCATCGCTTCCCGATTTTTATGGACACAGTAGCCTTTGATGATGTGGTGCGCCGCGCGGTCGGCAGCGTCACATCCGAAGCTGAGAAGAAAGGGCTGCATATCAAGTCGCGTATTTCGGAGGACGTGCCGCTCGTCCGCACAGACCCGGAGCGCGTGCGGCAGATTCTCTCGAACCTGCTTTCCAACGCTGTGAAGTTTACGGAGAAAGGTTCGATTCATGTCAGCGTCGAGCGCGACGAGACTGGCGGCGCGCGCTTTAACGTGACGGACACGGGCATAGGCTTTGACGCCGCAGCCTTTCCGCATATCTTTGACGACTTTCGTCAACTCGATGCTTCGACGACGCGCATACACGGCGGCACGGGCCTCGGCCTCGCCGTCTCGAAAAGATTGGTCCAGAGATTGGGCGGGCAAATCGGCGTCACTTCGACGCCCGGCGAAGGCTCTACCTTCTGGTTTCGCCTGCCACTTGAAATTCCGGGAGCGGAGACATAGGTGATGAGGGATGAGATGAAAGACATGCTGTTTAGCATCTCTCTTATCAATCATCACTCGTCACACATCACTTGATTATGGTTGAACTAACAGGGCAAGGACACCTTCCGACGATTCTGGTGGCGGACGACGAGCCGATTAATCGCTCGCTGATTCAGCGACGGCTTGAGCGCGCGGGTTACAGGGTTTTGACGGCTGAGAATGGCAGCGAAGCTGTCGAGAAGGCTCTCATCGCGCTGCCCGATTTAGTTATCCTCGATGTCATGATGCCCGTCATGGACGGCCTCGAAGCCTGCCGCCGCATCAAGGAGGACGAGGCGACGCGCGACATTCCGATCATCTTTCTCTCTGCGCGCGATGAGACGGAAGTTAAGGTCAACGGTCTCTCTTTAGGCGCGAACGATTACATCAGCAAGCCTTTCAAGGCCGAAGAACTTCTCGCGCGCGTGGATGTCGCAATGCGTCTCAAGCATGAGCGCGACCGCCTTCGCGAGTCTGCGGAAGAAGCGCGCGCGCATGCAGAGTTGGCACAGGAACGCGCCGTGACGGATGCTCTGACGGGCCTCTTGAATCGCTATGGCTTGCAACGCTCGCTGTCACGAGAGCACGCAGAGGCGCGGCGTTACGAACGCCCACTCGCGTGCCTCATGATTGATTTGGACAATTTCAAAAAGGTCAACGACACGCACGGACACAACGCTGGCGACACTGCGCTGCAACAGGTGGCAACCATCTTGATAGAAGCTGTGCGCCGCTCGGACATGGTCTTTCGCTACGGCGGCGAAGAGTTTCTCGCGCTCTTGCCTGAGACAGACCTGCAAGGCGCAGTCGCGCTCGCGGAGAAGATACGCGAATCCGCCTCGTCGCGTCTCTTCGGCGACGGCCAGCATGTCTTCTCGCTGACCCTGAGCGTCGGCGCGGCCAATCTCACCGACAATGAATCCGGCAACGACATGATTGCGCGCGCAGACCTCGCGCTCTATCACGCCAAAGAGCAGGGCCGCAATCGAGTGGCACGCGCAGAAGTCAAAGCTTAGATAAGTGTGATTTCAAATCTGAAATTTGAGATTTGAGATTCCTCACGAGCGCGGGTCTATGTTGTAGGTCTTGATTTTGGAATTAAGCGTCGTCGCATTCATTCCCAAAAGGCGCGCGGCTCTGGATTGATGGCCGCTTGTTTGTTCGAGCGCGCGGCGGATGATGTCTATCTCAAAGCGGCGCACTTCGTCGTAGAAATTGATGCCGCGTCCAATCTCCGGGACTGAAAGAGAGCTTGTGCCTTCGCGTGCGGCGGCGCGTGCGGATTGCGGGTCGCTGATTTCTGAGCGCAGGCACTCGCGCGTGATTTCGTTGGCGGGCGCGATGACGACTGCGCGCTCAATCGCATTCTCCAGTTCGCGCACATTGCCCGGCCACGTGTATGTCTCCATGAGAGCCAAGACATCTGGCGCAATCTGCTCTGAGACCTGACGACTATTTTCCTCGTTATACTTGCGTATGAAATGCTGGGCCAGAGGCAGTATGTCTTCGCGCCTGTCTCGCAGTGGCGGCAACTCAATCGGCACGACAGAGAGTCTATAATACAAGTCTTCACGAAACGCGCCCTGCTTGACCGCTTCCTTTAAATCAATGTTTGTCGCGGCGACGATGCGTACATCAACTCTGCGCGGGCTCGTGTCTCCGAGCGGAGTGAACTCTCTTTCCTGTATCACGCGCAGGAGGCGGACTTGCGTTTCGGGCGGGATGTCTCCGATTTCATCCAGAAAGATTGAGCCGCCGTCTGCGACTTCAAACAAGCCTTTCTTGGCTGCGACTGCGCCTGTGAACGCGCCGCGCGTGTGGCCGAAGAGTTCCGACTCTAAAAGCTCCGTCGGAATGTTTGAAGAGTTGACAGTCACAAAAGGCATCTGTGCGCGCGGGCTTGATTCGTGAATGGCTTTGGCGATGAGTTCCTTGCCAGTGCCGCTCTCGCCTGTGATGAGGACTGTCGAGCGCGCGGGCGCGACCTGGTCAACCATGCGAAAGACTTGTTGCATGACATCGGAGCGTCCGACAATTCCGCCGCGATCAACTGCGCGGCTCATCGCGCGGCGCAAGGTTTGTCGCTCTTCTTCCTTGCGACGACGCTTGATGCCGTTTGCGACCGTGGCTGTAATCTGCTCGTTCTGAAAAGGCTTGCGGATGCAGCCGAGCGCGCCTTTCTCCCAGGCGGAGATGGCCGTGTCATAAGTCGCGTAAGCCGTAATCATGATGACGGCTGCGTCCGCGTCCATCTTCAAAAACTCTTCGAGCGCGCGCAGGCCGCCCATGCCGGGCATAGAGACATCGAGCAGGACGACATCATACGAGCGACGCCCGTATGACTCTAAACCTTCCTCGCCGGTCTTCGCCAAATCAACGCGATAGCCTTCCGAAGACAAGAGCGTCTCCAACACATCGCGCATAATCTCCTCGTCGTCAACGACGAGCACTGAACCCTTCTTCGCCATTCTTTCGTCCGTTCTTAAATCTGTTATCTAAAACGCTGTGAGAAAATTTCTTTGTGCTCTCTATGATGTCAATAATGTATAGAGAGTTTATTCAACAAGAAGTTTAAGCAATTCTCCGGCGGCGCGGACGACGCTTTTGTGGTCTGTGTTGAAATCCATCGTGCCGAGCGTTCTTGCTTCATTGCGGCTGTGGGCCAACTGCTCCTGCCTCAATTTCTGCCACTCTTCCGCGAGTTGCTGCTTCTCTTTGGTGCGCGCAGCATCCATGCCGCCGCCGCGTATGAACTCAACTATCTGTTGCAACTCGTCGCGGTCGAACCATGTGCCGTGTCCCTTGCAGACATCCACGACGATGCCTGAGCAGCGCGCGAAGTTGACGCGATTCATCAGTTGCGCGCACATGGGACAAGGGACATAACGCACGCGCTTGCCGCCGTCAAATTCCGTTTGCGTTTGCGGCACGGGCTTAGCCGCGCCGAGCACGATTGATTGCTGCTCGCGGTCTCGGCAGATTTCCTCGAACGCAGCGACATCAACCCACAAGCCACTGCAACGCGCACACTCGCGCACGGAACTTTCGCCAACCCTGATGCTCGCCATGTCTGCACGGCAACGCGGACAACTGCGCTTCACAGCCTCTGCCGCATCTTCCGCGCGCGCAGCCTTCGCGCCGCATCCGGGGCAATGCTTGCTGCCCAAAAACATCATGCCGAAGCACGATGGACAAGAGACAGTCGCCAGCCGCGCGCTGCAAAACAAACACTGTGCAGCATCGCTCGAAACGGCTGCGCCGCACATAGGGCAATTAAGAGATTCAGGATTCATCCTCTCCATCACTGTTAATTTGGTATGACTATATCGCCGCTCATTCCGAAGGGCTGCGCGATGACTGTGTCGTTAGAGCTAAGCTGGACATACCACACGCCGTTCGAGGGCCGCCAGACGGCTATGTCAGCTTTGCCGTCGCCGTCATAATCGCCGGGAACTGGAACGTCTGTCTCTATGCCGAATTTTTGTGCGCGGAAGCCTTCGGTGCTCTGTTGTATATACCAGGCGTGGTCTGCTGGACGAAAGACTGCGAGGTCTGTTTTGCCGTCGCCATCGAAATCCGCGCGCAGTGGACGCTCCTGAAAATGGCCGATTCCGAAATGCTCATTTCTAATGACGCCGTTTGAGCTTTGCAAGATGTGCCAGTTGCCGCCCGCGTGGCTGAAGATGGCTATGTCTGCAAGACCGTCGCCGTCATAGTCTGCGGGGACGGCTCTGTCTGTGCCGGTCGTACCCCATTGTCTTGACTGATGCGCGTTGTCGGAACTGCGCTTGATATGAAAGACGATTGGCGATGAAACTTCCGGGCCGGAGCGCAGGACTGAGAGGTCTGCAAATCCGTCGCCGTCATAATCTGCCGGCGCAGGATAATCACCGAACGCGAGTCCCCATGTCTCTGCGCGCAGAGTGTTGTTGGAGCTTTTGAGAATGTACCAGACGCCCGCGCGAAAGACCGCGATGTCCGTCTTGTGGTCGCCGTCATAATCGGCTGCGACAGGGATGTCGCCGCTTGCGCCCCAGGGTTGCGGGCGAAAAGAATTGTCCGAGCTGTGCAGTATGTACCAGTAGTTGTTTGAAGGACGAAAGACGGAAAAGTCTGTGCGCCCGTCGCCGTCAAAGTCTGCGACTGTGCGAGGCGTGTTTGTCGTCTGCTGTGCAGGCATCTCATTGTCGCGCGCATGCAAAGTCTGTCCCGGCGACAGCAGGAAGATGTAAAGCAGCAAAGCCGCCGTCAGCGTCAGCTTTGTCTTCATGTCTGATTTCCTCTTTTCGGCTTATCCAGTTTGATGCTGAGGGAAGTTGTAACTTGCGCCTGTCTTCGGGCCATCTCTGAAATGAGAGACAGCATCTTCTCTTTAAGTAAATACGGCATCAGGCGCAAATGTCAAACGGAGGATTGATACGGAGTCGTCGCCGCATTTGGCTGCCGCGCTTGATGCGCGGTTGTTCGCTCTACGGCAATGCGGTAATGTAAGAAGAGAGCTAATGGTCTGCCTGAGCCAAGAACCATTGCAGCGTTTATGAACCACCCACGCAGGCACGCACAAACCACTCTCGCTTTGCGTCCGTTGCGCGGCATGAATCTCATCTCGCTTGAGGCACAGGCAGGCATTGGATTTCTAATTCATAGCACACTGCCAAAACAGTGCTTGGGGAGGACACAAGGAAGAGATGAAATGTCCGTATTGCGAGAGACCAATGCGCGCTTTGAGCCTGAAATGCCGTATGTGCCGCCGTTTCGTGCCGCGCATTCCACACCTGCTGATCCTCGGCCTGCTGGCGATTGCTTTCCTTGTCGGCATCATTATCCTGCTGGAAATCTTAGCGAAGTCACACTGATATTCGTTCTCAGACCGAAATTGAGAAACCCTTTTAAATGAGGAGTCATTGAAATGAAGACCAAGAAAAATTTGTCATTCATCCTGATGGCGTTTGTCGTCCTGAGCTTAATCGGCTGGACAGTCTATGGACAAAAGCCTGCGCCGCCAAAGGTCACTTGGGAATACAAGGTTGTCTCGGAAACGGATAAGATTTCGCTCAACGACCTCGGCGCGCAGGGCTGGGAACTTGTGACAGTCGAGATGGGCGGCGCGCAGGAAGTCTATTATTTTAAGCGCGCGAAATAACTTTAAATCTGATTCGTGAAAAAAATAAAAAGATGCAGACATCTCCCCCGCAAACAGCACAGGAAAAAATTCATCGCTATCCGTGTCCGGCCTGCGGAGCCAACTTGTTGTTCGAGCCGAAGGACGGTTTTCTCTCCTGCCCTTACTGCGGCCACAAGGAACAGATTCCGACGAGCGCAGAGCAGATAGAGGAACGCTCCTATGAGCAATACTTACAGGTGCGTCCAGAGCAACTTGAGCGAATGGCAGCGGGCGCGCTCGAAGTTCAATGCCAGAGTTGCGGCGCGAAGGTGACGTTTACGCCTCCTGAGGTCGCGCGGCAGTGCGATTTCTGCGGCGCGCAGATTGTGGCCCAGCCGAAAATAGCCGACCCGATTCTTGCGCCCGAAGCAGTCCTGCCTTTTCGCGTCACGCAGCAGCAGGCCAGCGCAGCCCTCAAACAATGGCTCTCTTCGCGCTGGTTTGCGCCCAACGCACTCAAACATTTCGCGCAGCCCGATGCGATAGACGGAGTTTACCTTCCCTTCTGGACTTACGACACGCACACGACGAGTTATTATACGGGCCAGCGCGGCGAGTATTACTACACGACCGAAACCTATTACGAGCGCGACGCGCAGGGCAATCAGGTGCAACGCACAAGACAGGTGCGACACACGCGCTGGTACGATGCCTCAGGCACTGTCGCGCGCTGGTTTGACGACATACTCGTCCCGGCCACCGTTTCGCTTCCGCAGAATCGCCTCGAAGCTTTAGAGCCCTGGGATTTGGCAGAGCTCACGCCATACGAGCCTGCCTTTCTCTCCGGCTACAAAGCACAGCGTTATCAGGTCGAACTGGCCCAGGGCTTTGAGCGCGCGCGGCAGTTGACACAGAGCGTCATACAATCAGACGTGCGACAGGACATAGGCGGCGACGAGCAGAGGATTCACGACATCCAGACACATTATTCGGGCATCACTTTCAAGCACCTGCTGCTGCCCGTCTATGCCGGAGCATATCGCTTTAACCAGAAGGTCTATCAGATTGTCATCAACGGTCGCACAGGCGAGATACAGGGCGACCGCCCCTACAGCTACGTCAAGATTGCGCTCTTCGTGACGGCGATGCTATTCCTCTTGCTTATCCTGATACTTGTGTTCAGCCGTTCTTAGAATTAGCCACAGAGACACAGAGAAGAATCAGAAGGAAGAGAGCTGTTAAGCTAACGTGAGTTGGATATAAGCAGAAGAGCCAGCAGCGGGACAGCCCCGGCAGGGGCGATATATATTAGCCCACGACGTGAGTGGGTTAAATAGCACGAGATAAATAACGAGCCCCTTGAGGGGCGACACCGTTTCTGTCGCCCCTCAAGGGGCTTGGTTTGTGTGTGATGCGCGTGTCCCCGCGCTGACGCGCGGGGCTAATATCTGCCGCCCCTGTCGGGGCTCACGGGCTTGGCTTCGCGGCGGGGCTGGCATTGGAATTGGCGTTGGCGTTCTCCGCTTTTTTCTTTTCTGCTTCCTGCTGTTTCTTGAGTGCGACTTCCTGATGTTTGACCATTGCGGCGAGACGCTTTTTGTCCTCTTCTGCTTTTTCCAGAGCTTCGACGGCGCGATAGTTGTCCGGGTCTAACTCGATTGACTTCTTAAAAGCGATGACCGCTTCGTCGTAACGCGCGAGGCGGTTCTGGGCCATGCCGAGTTCATAGAAGGCATCGCCGTTGAGCGCGTCGAGCTTGGTTGATTGCTTAAAGGCTCTGGCGGCCTCCTCATATTTGTGCAGGCGTTGAAATGCCTGGCCCATCTCGTAATGCGCGCGGGCATCCTTTTCATCTTTGCGGATGCGCTTTTCATAAGCCTCGACGGCAGACTTGTAAGCCTTCTCCGCGTCCTCATCCTGATTCAAAGCGTTGTAGGCCAGACCAAGCTTGAGATAGGCTTCCGCGAAATCCTTGTCCAACTCGACCGCGCGCCGGAAGGATTCGGCAGCCTCTTTGTCCTGATTGTTTTTTAAGAACTCGTTGCCCTGATCGAAGTAGCCGCGCGCTTCGCCCTGCTGCGGCACAGAGACCTGCGACTGGTTAGAGTTGTCAGAAGTAGCCGCGCCGGACGGCAGGCCCGAAGGGTCTGAGGTCTGACTCCCTTTGCGCGAACAACCGGGCTGGCAGAGCGCAAGACAAACGGCTGCCACCGCCGCACACATGAGTTTGATAAAACCTGCTTGCTTCATAAAATCTTTTTATCAAACGGATTCTAACCCGGAGGCCAGCCGAGCGCGCGACCGCCGAGGACATGCGCGTGCAGGTGAAAGACAGACTGGCCCGCGCCCGCGCCCGTATTGATAACCGTCCTGTAACCTGTTTCAGAAAGCCCGCGCTCGTTCGCTATGCGCGCAGCGATGCGCAGCAGGTGGCCGAGCAATCCTTCATCACGTTGCGAAGCTTCGTCGAGCGATTCGATGTGCTCAACCGGAATCACCAGCACATGCACAGGAGCCTGCGGATTAATATCATCAAAGGCCACGCATCGTTCGTCGCGATGCACAATCGTCGCGGGAATCTCGCCTGCGATAACCTGACAGAAAATACAGTTGTTTTTAGACATATTTGATAGTTGATGAGCTAAGCTATCTCCGCCGCCACAGCCTGTTCGGGCGCGTGGAGCGGAGCGGTGATTGAATCGCGCAAGCGTTCGATGTCCGCGCCGACTGAGCGCAGCTTGTCTTCAATCTTTTCATAGCCGCGATCTATGTGATAGACGCGGTCAATAATGGTCTCGCCTTCTGCGGCGAGGCCCGCGAGTACGAGCGAAGCGGAGGCTCTCAAATCAGACGCCTGCACGCGCGCGCCCATTAGTTGCGTAGGGCCTTCGACCGTCGCAGTGCTGCCCTCTATCTGTATGCTCGCTCCCATGCGCTGCAATTCGGAAGCATGCATAAAGCGGTTCTCAAAAATCGTCTCGCTGATGATGGAGCGTCCCTTCGCCTGCGTCATCAAGGCCATGTACTGCGCCTGCATGTCTGTCGGAAAACGCGGGTGCGGCTCTGTCACTACATCCTGCGCCGTCAAACCCTTCGGACAACAAGCGACATGCAATGTGCTCTGATTCACCTCTTCAATCTCGACTCCGACCTCGCGCAACTTTGCGATGACGATGGCCGAATGCTCAGGGCGACAATTAAAGATTTCCAACTCGCCTTTCGTCATCGCGGCGGCGACAAGAAACGTGCCGGTCTCTATGCGGTCAGGAATGATTGTGTGCTCTGCTCCGCCCAGAGCTTCGACGCCTTCGATAGTAATAGTCGGCGTGCCTGCGCCGCGCACACGCGCTCCCATCTTATTTAAAAGCTCTGCGAGGTCTGCTATCTCAGGCTCGCGCGCGGCATTGTTGAGCACGGTCTTTCCGTCCGCGAGTGCGGCGGCCATCATCAGATTCTCTGTCCCTGTGACAGTCACTTTATCAAACTCTACTTCGCTCCCGCGCAGTCGCCCGCCCTGCGGCGCACGCGCCACAACATCGCCTGCTTCGAGTGTCACCTCCGCGCCGAGAGCTTTAAAAGCAGTCAGGTGCAAATCAATGGGCCGGGTGCCGATGGCGCAGCCGCCGGGCAAAGAGACTTTGGCTTTGCCAAAGCGCGCGAGTAGTGGCCCAAGCGCGAGCACGCTGGCGCGCATCGTCTTGACCAGTTCATACGGAGCTTCAAACAGTTCTATGTTCGAGGCGGCAATCTTGTGCGTGCGCAGTTCAGGCGTGAGCACGGTTGCGCCCAAATCTTCCAGCAGTCGTCTCTGCGTAATGATGTCGCGCACGTATGGAATATTGTGCAGGATGATTGTCTCAGGCGTAAGCAGGCTCGCGGCCATGCAGGGCAGCGCGGAATTTTTCGCGCCGCTTATCCTCACACGCCCGCGCAGGGGGCGACCGCCTGTGATACTGAATTTCTCCATAAGGCTAACTCCTTAAATTCTGCCCGACTCTAAAGCACGCGCGGTCTGCGGCAAGCCGAGAGCGCGCGCACGCCTCTCTTTCGACACTGCTATAAAACTCCCCCCTTGTCAGAGCAGGAACGAAGAATGGAATCAGATTTCTTGGGGCAGAAAATTCTCGCGGATTTTATCACGACCCGCGAAAGTCGAAAAGCAGGGATGAAGGCGGAAGGATGAAGGCGGAAGGAAATGCTGTTCAAGCATCAATTATTCAATCTCAAAAAGCATTCCTTTCATCCTTCCGCCTTCATCCTTGCTTTCTGACCGCTACTGTGCGCGGAATGCCCTGCAAGTCTTTGTGTATGTCGAGCAGCGTCCAGACCTCTCTGTCAATCATCTCATGCACTGCTTCATGCTGGTCGAATCCGATTTCCAGCAACAGATGCCCGCCCGTTAAGAGAAACTGCGGCGCGTCTGTAAACAGTTTGCGAATCACGCGGAGGCCGTCGCCGCCGGGCGTGAGAGCCACACGCGGCTCATGCTCGCGCACTTCGCGCTGCAAACCGTCGTAAGATTTTTCAGCCACATATGGCGGGTTCGAAGCGATTAAAGAGAACTGCGCACGCTCTGGCCCAAGCGCGGCAAAGCAATCGGAGGCAATCAAAGAAAGTCTTTCCTGAACTCCATGACGCGCGGCATTGTGCGCGGCAATCGAAAGTGCTTCGGGCGAGATGTCGAGCGCGACGCCTCGTGCATCCGGCTTCTCGTGCAAGAGCGAGATGGCTATGCAGCCCGTGCCTGTGCCGACATCGCAGATAAAAGGTTCTGGGCCAGACTCTTTCAAAAGTTCGAGCGCGGTCTCCACCAGCAACTCTGTTTCAGGTCGCGGAATCAAGACATCCGGCGTGACCTTGAAATCGAGATTGAAAAATTCCTGATGTCCAGTGATGTATTGCAGAGGCTCGCCCGCAGCCCTTCGCTCGACCGAAGCGCGATAGCGCGCGACATCCATTCCGGCCAACTCTCTTTCGGCATGCGTGATGAGATATGTCTGGTCGCGCCCGATGAGATGCGCCAGCAGCGTCGCGGCATCGCGCCGCGCTTCTGAAATTCCAGCCTGACGCAACATCTGCGTCGCTTCAACCAGAGCCTGTGCGATGGAAAAGTTGTTCATGAAGGTTAAAGGGTAAAAGCAAAGAAGGAAAAAGTAAAAAGCAAAGCGGAAATCAATTTTCTAAAAATGCTTTTGCTTTTTCCTTTTCCACGCTTGCCTTATATAATACAGCGCAACTTGTAAAGCTCGAACAAACAGGCGCGGCGTAGATTAAAGCAAGGAGGAGTGTGGGACGTGAAAAAGGAATTTAATATTGAAGCGATGCATTGCGATTCGTGCGCGGCAAGTATCAAGGAGACGCTCGAAGAGACTGCGGGCGTTGTGAGCGCGGACGTGACTTTCAAACGCAAGACGGCTATTGTCGAGTTTGACGAAGAGGTCGTACAGCAAACGACACTCGTCAAAAAAATTCAGGACTTAGGTTATCAGGCAACCGTTTCAGGTGAAGCGCAAAGCGAGGTGGGAGCATGAACGAAGAAGGCACAGGACAAGCGCCGGTCGAATCCGGCGGCGAAGTTGATGAACGCGGCACATCGCAGACAGAAGGCCGCGCGATACTCAAAAAGCTGCGCGACACAGGCTTTGAAGGCAGCGATGAAAAGCTGGCCGTCGCGCTTGGTCGTCCGCTCGAAGAAGTGCAGGGCTGGATGGGCGGAGCCGAAGCGGTTGACGACGACGTGATTATGAAAGCACGCGGCATAGCCAAAGAGCGTGGCCTGGAAATTGAATAAAGTGAGCAGTAGGCAGTGTGCAGTGGGCAGATAAAATCTGCTTTTACTGCCAACTGCCCACTGCCCACTGCACACTGCACACTTGTATCATGCACGACAAAATCCAACGGGCAGCCACAGAGTTGCTCGAATCTTACACGGGCGAGAGAGTCAGGATTCATCACCTTGACCGCCAGCCTCTGCCATCGCACGCGGAAATCATACGTGTGCTTGTGACTGCGCATGAGCTGTTCTTTCCCGGCTACATCGGCGCGCAGGGGTTGACTGGCGAAAGCCTGCGCCTGCATGTCGAATCGCGCATGTCCTGGCTCTATGAAACTCTGACCGAACAGATTAAACGCGCCATCGGCCACAGCACAAAGATTGGAGAGTCTTGCGACATCACTGCGCGCGAGGCGTCCGAATGTGCCGCAGCTTTTCTCTCAAAGTTTGTTGCCTTACGCGAAACTTTAGCGGGCGATGTGGATGCAGCTTTTGACGGCGACCCCGCAGCGACCTGCAAGGACGAAATCATTTTCAGTTATCCGAGCATCTACGCGGTGATGGTCTATCGTCTGGCCCACGAATTATTCAAGATGAAGATTCCGCTCCTGCCGCGCATCATGACGGAGCACGCGCATCATCGCACAGGAATAGACATTCATCCTGGCACACAAATCGGCATGCGCTTTTTCATAGACCACGGCACGGGCGTTGTCATCGGCGGCACAGCCGTCATCGGCGCCAATGTCAAAATCTATCAGGGCGTCACGCTCGGCGCGTTCTCGTTTGATAAGGACGGGACGGGCGAGCTTGTGCGCAACACGAAACGCCATCCGACGATTGAGGACGATGTAGTCATCTATGCCGGTTCGACAATCCTTGGCGGCGAGACAATCATCGGGCGCGGCTCTGTCATCGGCGGCAACGTGTGGCTCACACACTCCGTCCCGCCCGGCACGCGCGTGCTGCAAGAATCTCCAAACCTGCGCATCATCACGCCGGACGCGGAAGCGGCTGCATCTTAAAATTAATCCTGTGAAGATTGTCCTGCTTGCACTTGATGGCGAAGTCGCGCGCGCGCGCGCGATTTTGGCCGGGCGTTACCCGCAAGCCACAATCGAACATCTCCCGCGCAAAGAGTTTGAGAGCGCAAAGCCTGCCGCGCGTCTCGCAAGCTTACGCGCACGCGGGCCGGACATCTTTGCCGTTTCAAATGAACGACTCGCGTGGCAGCGCGGGCAGAATGCTTTTCTGCTCTTCGGCGCACTGGCAGGCGCGAAACGCTCTGTGCTCCTGGACGCGCACGGCAATCTGCGCGAAGAGAAGCGCGCAGGGATTTTGACAAACGTGCCTGCGCGTCTCGCATGGGAAGCGGCTTTGAGCGGCATTACACTCGCGCGCGCGCGCAAAGAGTTGAAGCGGCTTGAGCGCGTTGTGGCCCAGAAAAATTTCAGTCGGAAAAAAGAAAAAAGTGTGGCCCAAAAATCTGCGCCTGAAATTGTTTACCTGCGCGCAACGCCGGGAGCAGGCACGCAGGTTGGCGGCGCGTCGAGCCACATCAACGGCTTTGTCAATGCCGCGCTCAAGCAGGGCGCGCGGATACGCTTTATCAGCAATGACGAGCTGGCCGGATTGGACGAATCTAAAACTCCTCTGCACATCATCTGGCCTGAGCCGCTCGGCTCGACCCGCGCCATCTTTGACATGCATAACAACCTGCGCTTCACGCGCGGCGCAGTTCGTGAGATAGCGCGCAATCCGCCGGACTTTATCTATCAAAGATATGGACGCTTTAGCTGGGCCGGAGTCGAGGCGAGTTTGCAAACCGGGCGGCCATTGTTTCTTGAATACAACGGCTCAGAGGTCTGGGTCGGAAAGCACTGGGACAAGGTCGGGATGCTCGGCCTCTTGCAGCGTTGCGAGCGTTTGAATCTGGCGGCATCGGCGCGTATCTTTGTCGTCTCGGAGGTCGAGCGGCAGAACCTTTTGCGCGCGGGAGTTGCGGAAGAAAAAATCATCGTCAACCCGAACGGAGTTGACGCGGAAAAATTCAGGCCCGGCATCGGAGGCAAAGCAGAGCGCGCACAGCTTGGCATTCATGATGATGAAACGCTCGTCGGTTTCGTCGGCACTTTCGGCCCCTGGCATGGCGTACTCGCTCTCGCAGAAGCCATCACGCTTCTGCCAAATGAGGCGCGCATACGCTTCCTGCTCATCGGCGGCGGAAGTTTGAAAGGCGAAGTCGAGCGCATGCTTGATGAAGCGGGAGCGAGAGAGCGCGTCATCTTCGCCGGAGTCATAGAGCACGGGCGTGTGCCGTTGATGCTCGATGCATGCGATGTGCTGGCTTCGCCGCATGTGCCGCTCGCGGATGGAAGCCCTTTCTTCGGCTCACCAACCAAGCTCTTCGAGTACATGGCGATGGGCAAAGGAATTGTCGCCAGCCGCTTGGGCCAAATCGGAGATGTCCTTGAGGACGAAAAGACAGCACTGCTTGTAGAGCCCGGCAATGCGCGTGAGCTAAGCACAGCCATACAGCGTTTGGCCCAATCGAGAGATTTGCGAGAAGGGCTTGGAGCATCGGCCAGAGAAGCAGCCATCGCGCGCTACACCTGGGGACACAATGCCGCGCGTGTGCTCGAAGCTTATAAGCGCATGGCTGAATGAATAATCGCTGTTATGCATTTAGCTTGAAAAGCTACGGAGTAGCGACATAACAGTAGCCCACAGCGCAAGCTGTGGGACATGAGCAAGCAATGATTTTGAGCTATCGAAGATAGCGACATAAATTTAAAGTTATGCCGCTATCTTCGATAGCTCAAACGGATTGTTTGCCTTCCACCCACAGCTTGCGCTGTGGGCTACTGTTATCTCGTCGCTCCGCGACTGAAGAAGGAAACTAGTCTGGTATTATTGAGCAATTAACTTTAAGACTTGGATAATGAAAGAGACAGTCGAAACTAAAAATAGCGCGACGCTTGCAGAAGAGAAGCGGCGCGCGCGCGAGCAATGGGGACAAGACCCTTGCGGCGCAGAGCACGGGCGCGAGCACGAATTCGGCACGCGCGAATTTTTTGATACGGTTGAGCGGCATCGTTATCAAGAGTATGCGCCATGGATGCCGCGCGTGATGGGCTTTAATGATTTCGCGGGCGCGCGTCTTCTGGAAATAGGCTGCGGGATGGGTTCAGACCTCTTGCAGTTTGCGCGCGGAGGAGCTATCTGCACAGGCATTGACCTGACGCCGCGCTCGATAGAGACTTCCAGACATCGCTTTCGACTTTACGACGAGCGCGCAGACTTTTTGATTTCCGACGGCGAGCGTCTTCCATTCAAGGATGAAAGCTTTGATGTCGTCTATTCCAACGGCGTGCTGCATCACACGCCGGATACTGCTGGCGCGGTGCGCGAAGTTCACAGAGTCCTCAGGCCGGGCGGCACTGCCAAAGTGATGCTCTATCACAAAAACTCGCTGGCCTACTGGGGCGAGATAATTCTGCGTCATGGTCTGGTCGGAGGCGATTTTTTTCGTGGTCGCACGCCGCAGCAGATTATGAACCGCAGAGTCGAATACTCCGAACACGATGCAGAGCCGCTCGTCAAAGTCTATACACGCAAAGAGGCGCGCAAGCTTTTTGAGATGTTCGACGAAGTAAACACCGAAGTCGAACAGATGACGCGCGCAGAGTTGCGTTTCCTCTCGCCGCTTGTCCCGGACAAACTCTTCACACGGCTCGGCTGCTCAATCGGCTGGAACGTCATCGTCACTGCAAAGAAGTGATGAGCGAAAAGCTATTCCTGCTCGCTTATCAATTTGAACGCGAGTTCGATGTCAGGCGGCTGTGCCGCTCATGCTGTGCGGAAAGTCTGAGACTTTCCGTTCATCTGCTTTTTTATCTTCTGAGGCTACGCCTCGCAAGGCAGAGCCTTAACAAATTTAAGAAGCGGACGGAAAGCCAGAGGCATTCCGCACAGCAGAGGCGGCACAGCCGCATTCCGATGCTTACGTCAAACTGACGTTATCAATTTAAAATTAGAAAGAGATGCTGTAGCTTGCGCCGGGATTGCGCCCGCGTTCGAGTATAAGGCCGAACTGGTGTCGCCCGCGCGTGTAGATAATTATTGGATGCACGCGCACGCCGTCGAAGAGGATGGTCGAAGTGAAGCGTTCGCTGAGCGAGATGTTTAAGCCGCCGATGGCGCGCAGGCGTTCTTCAAATGTGCCGTAGGCGATGCCTGCGTACGGCGCAATGGGCCAGCCCGTCGCGCGCTTCAAACTCTTGCTCAAGGTCGCATAAAAAGATTGACCGGAAGGAGTGCCTATGCGGTCTGAACTTGTGCCTAAGATTAATGCTGGCCGCTTGTCTGTCTCCGTGAGCACAACGAGATTCGCCAGCGGGCTTGCCTTGTCTGCGAGCGGGTTGTATTCCATTCCGGCTGTGAAGCGCGGGTGGAATCTGTATGTCAGAGTGTTGCGCCAGCGCGCGCGGTCTATCTGATTCGAGATGACGCGCACGCCGAATGTCCATTTCAAATTATCTTCTGTTTCCGTCCCGCTCACGGCGCGACCTTCGCCGGGTCAAAGCGGTCAGGAGGGAACGCTCGACGCTTCGCTTGCGCGCGGCTTAGCGGAAGCGGTCTGCGGCTTCTCTTCTTTTCGCTCATTCGCCGCCGCCTTTTCATCAACCGCCAGCATCGCGTCAATCTGTTTTTTCAACTCTGCCTGATTGACTATGCCGGAGATGACTTTCACAATCCGCCCGTCTCTGCCGATGATGACAGTGCCGGGCAAAGCTCCGCCGAGACCGAAGCGCAGCATGTCTCCTGTCGTCGCGCCCATCCAGATAGGAAAGTTTATCTTCGTCTCTTTGATGAATTGCAAAACTTTAGCGCGGTCTTCCGCAGCATCCGTGGATGCGCCAACCACCTGTATGCCTAACGCTGCATATTCATTCTGAATCGCCGCGAGGTCAGGCATCTCTTTGCGGCACGGCACGCAGTAAGTGGCCCAAAAGTTTAAGACGACGATGCGACCTTTGAGCGCGCTCAAACGCTGTTCTGCTCCGAACAAATCTTTGAGAGTTAAATCAACTCCCTGCCCCAAGACATTCGCGGCCTCTCTCTCAGCGATGCTTGTCGCAAGCACTTCGAGCGTCTCAACGCGAATCGCGCTCGCATCTTTCTTCTTATGCACCGTGCCTGTGACGGCGATACGCTTGCCGACATATTCAAGCCAATTCTTTCCGCTCAGGCGAAACCCTGCTTGCTCTAATTGATAGAGCGTAAACTTATCGCCTTCGCGCACGGCCAGCAGCGTCGGGTCGCCGTTCGCAACGCACGATTGCGCCTTCAACAAATCTTCCGCCGTCCCGTATTCAACCTTTGTGCGGTCAGCCTCGGCCCAACAATCCGCACAGCACACAACCTGTCCTTCAAACTTCAAACGGTTCTGCGCCTGCGCTGCGGAAACGAGTGTGAATAGAAGAAAGAGAGCTACAACAAATCTTTTCATCAAATTGCTCCAAAAGAATGAGGCGATAATACAGGAATCAATATAAATGAACTGTTCCTGCTTTGACCAATCCGGCGGAAAACTTTTACCTCGAAGATTCCCAATCAACGCTTTTATCTTTACAGTCCAACGCATGTTAGTATTCAAAGTTTAGATGCAACTTTTTAAATCAAGCTGAACAGAAAAAACTCATAAATGTTTTCAGGGAAAAGCATTATCTGCTTTGGCGGCGAGGACTGGTGGTATCACCACCCGCACTCGAAGAACCATTTGATGCGCCGCTTTGCGCGCGCCGGGAATCGCGTCATTTTTGTGAACTCAATTTCGATGGGCTTGCCTTCCATCAGGAACAAGGATTTGTTGCCGCGCGTCGTGCGCAAGATTCGCAGCTATTCAAAGCTCGCGCGGCAGACTTCGGAAGGCATCACGGTTGTCTCGCCCGCAGCTTTGCCTTTTTTTGGGAGTCGTGCGGCGCGTGATGCGAACCGGCGTTTGATACGCGCGCAGATTGCGCGGCTTGCGCGGAGTCGCGGGCTTGAGCGTCCGATTCTGTGGATAGCTATCCCGACCGCAGTTGAGATGATAGGGCGGATGAATGAATCGCTGGTCGTCTATCAGGTCTCTGATAAGTATGACGCGAACACGATGGATCATGCGACAGACCCGGCGACGATTCGCCGCCTGCACGAGCGCGCGTTGGATGCGGCGGACATCATTCTTTATTCGGGCCGCAAACTTTTTGAGGAAGCGACGCGCGGGCGCGAGCGTTCGTTTTTGTTAGAGCAGGCTGTGGACTTTGAGCACTGGGCCAGAGTCGGGACGGGCGAGTTGGAAATCGCAGATGAAGTGGCTGCTATCCCGCGTCCGCGTCTCGGATACTTCGGAGCGATTGAACCCTGGCTTGTGGACCAGGAGCTTATCAAGCGCGCGGCTGTCGAGCGGCCAGATTGGCACTGGGTCTTTATCGGCAACAAGTCGCGCGGGATGGAGATAGAGAATTTACAGCAGGTGCATTTCCTGCCGCCGGTCAAGTATGACGAGTTGCCGAAGTTTGCGGCGGGCTTTGATGTTTGCGTGCTCCCTTGGGAGACGGAGCAGGCGTTTACGAGTTACGGCTCGGCCATCAAGGTGCGCGAATATTTGGCGACGGGCAAGCCTGTGGTCATCGCGCCCTTGCCGGAATATGAACCGATGAAGGGCGTGCTCCGCATCGCTCGCAGCCGCGCGGAGTTTCTGGATTTGATTCAGGATGCGCTTGATGAAAATGATGCTGACGCGGCGCGTCTGCGGCAGGCTGCTGTGATGGGCGGGACATGGGACGCGCGCGCAGAGTGGGTCAGCGACTTGATTGAAGAAGCTCTTAGACGCAAAATTCAAAAGACGGATGAAAAGCTTTTCGCGCTTCATTCTGAAACTTAAATTCTGAATTTCGGTCTTCTGTTTTTTATGTGCGGCATTGCCGGGCTCATTAGTCTCGAACCTGAGAAGCGCATCAACGCGATGCTTGAGAGCATAGAGCATCGCGGGCGTGATGATGTAGGTGTGTGGAGTTCGCTGGAGATTGACGAGGCAGGGCGGCGCGCGTGTCTGGGCCATCGCAGGCTTTCGATTATTGACACAAGCGCGGCGGGGCATCAGCCTATGCTCTCGCCGGATGGACGCTTCGCTGTCACTTTTAATGGCGAGATTTATAACTATCGCGAACTGAAAAAACAGCTTCAAGCCAAAGGGCATCGCTTTCAAACAGACTCGGACACGGAAGTCCTGCTCGCGGCCTTTGCAGAATGGGGCGCGGGATGTCTCGCGCATCTCAATGGCATGTTCGCCTTCGCTATGTGGGATGAGCAGGAACGCGAACTCACACTCGCGCGTGACCGCGTGGGCATCAAGCCGCTCTATTACGCGCAAGCTAAAGATAGCTCGTCCTTCATCTTCGCTTCCGAGATAAAAGCCATCCTGACAACCGGACTGGTCGCGCGCGAGATTGAGCCGGAAGCTCTCAATCAATATTTTACTTTCCTCTGGACGCCAGACCCGCACACGCTCTTTCGCGGCATACATAAGCTTCCTCCCGCGCACGTGCTCACATGGCGAGACGGTGAAATAAATGTGCGCGAATGGTGGGATGTCTCTTTTGATGAGATAGAAGAAGGAAGAGACGAAGCATGGTGGCGCGAGCGCGTGATGGAAACTCTTGATCGCGTTGTCGGCATGGAGATGGTTGCGGATGTGCCGCTCGGCTCTTTTCTTTCGGGCGGCGTGGACTCTTCTTCCATAGTCGCGTTGATGAAAAATCATTCGGCGGGCCGCCGCGTGCAGACATACACGATTGGCATCGAGCCGGAAGACCTGCATTACGACATCATCCCTGATGACGCCGCCTGGGCCAGACGTGTCGGAAAAATTCTCGACACGGATTATCACGAGTTGATGCTCAAGCCGGATGTTGCGGAGCTTTTGCCGAAGCTGGTCTATCACATGGACGAGCCTGTCGCAGACCCTGCTGTGTTGACAAGCTATCTGGTCTCGCGCGCGGCGCGCGAAACTTTGACGGTGCTCTTGTCAGGCGTTGGCGGCGACGAAGTTTTTGCCGGATACCCGCGCCAGCTTGCTATGAAACTGGCGGGCGCGCTCGACCCTGTGCCGCAACTTTTGCGCGCTCCTTTGATGAAAGCTGTGGCGGATGTTTTGCCGGGCGGATTGCCGGGAAGATTTACTGCGCCGCTTCGCAATGCGAAGAAGTTTGCGCGCAGCGCCGCGCTTGATTTTGAAGACCGCTATCTGGGCTACGGCACATATTTTACGCAGGCTGATAAAGAGCGTCTGTATTCGGATGAACTGCGCGAGAGTGTGCGCGGGATGGATGCATACAAAGAGCATCGCCGCTACTTTGCGCGAGTGCGCGAGGCTGCGCCGCTCAATCAACTTCTCTATGTTGACCTGAAAACTTTTCTGCCGTGCCTCAACTTGGCTTACACGGATAAGACTTCGATGGCTGCTAATTTAGAAGTGAGAGTTCCGTTTCTGAATGTAGAGTTGGTGGAGTTGGCCGCGCGTATGCCGCCCGGTTTGAAGCTGCGCGGTTTGAAGCGTAAGTACATTTTGAAGCGTGCCGCCGAAAAGCTTTTGCCTAAAGATGTGGTGTGGAGAAAGAAGGCTGGCTTTGGCGCGCCCATACGCGCGTGGCTGCGCGGGCCGCTCATGCCGCTCGTGAAAGAGTTGCTGTCTGAAACAGAAGTTCGTCGGCGCGGTCTCTTTCGCCCGGAAGAAGTTGCGCGCATCGTCGCCAGTAATCTTTCGGGCCGCGAAGATTACAGCCTACAGGTCTTTCAGCTTCTCACGCTCGAATTGTGGCAGCGCACTTTTATTGATAGCGATGATTTTATTGACAAGTCTGCAAGGCTTTGTTAGTTATGCATCACGTTTACAGTGATTGCCAGCAATGAAAGGATCGTCTTCTGATGAATAACAAACTGATGCCCGCGCTAATCGGCGGAGCCATGATTGGAATTCTTTGTTCAATACTTGGGCAAATCCCCATCGTGAGTTTATGTTGCTGTCTGGTGGGAATTGGCGGCGGCGTGGTGGCGGTGATGATGTATGTCAAGAAGTCGCCGACGCCCATGAGCATCGGCGAGGGCGCGATGCTCGGCGCGATGGCGGGCGCAATCGGCGGCGCTATCTACTTTGTGATTAGCACGATTATCGGCCTGATTATCGGCGCGGCTGTCTATGAAGCTCAGATGCGTCAGTTTGGAAGCTCTTCGCCAATTAGCGGAGTCGCGCTCATCATCGTCGGCACGCTGATAGGCGGTCTCCTCCTGACGGTGCTGGCAACCGGCGGCGGCGCGCTCGGCGTGGCAATCTTCGAGAAGCGCAAGCCGGGCGGCGATGTTCCTCCGCCTCCGCCAACTTACGGCGGCGACCAGCCGGGCGGCTTCACACCGGGCGGCGGCGCAGGCTACGGCACAGGCGCATAGAGAGCAAGCTGAGGCAAACTCTTCTTTGCGTGCTTGCGGTTTTTCTTTGCGCCTTTGCGTGAACCATTCGTGTTTCGCGCAAAGGCGCAAAGAAGAGAAAGACCGTCAGCGCGCAAAGAATGATGGCAGGTCGAGAGGCAAGCTATGAAGCATCTGCTTGAGCGAATGACGCTGGCGACTGCCATCTTATTCATCACGATTTTGGCTTCAAACCCAATCGCATCCCAGCAACAGTCTTCAACACAACAGACGCGCCCGTCGCGTCCGGTTCACACTTACTCTATCGTCGCGCGCGACCCCGCCACAGGAGAACTCGGAGTGGCTGTGCAGTCGCACTGGTTCAGCGTCGGGGCAATCGTCCCGTGGGCCGAAGCTGGCGTCGGCGCAGTCGCCACGCAATCCTTTGTTGACCCTTCATACGGCAAGCTCGGTCTGGATTTGATGCGCGCGGGAAAAAGCGCGCCGGATGCTTTGAAAGCTCTGCTCGCCGGAGACGAGGGGCGCGATGTTCGTCAAGTGGCAATGATTGACGCGCAGGGGCGTGTGGATGCATGGACGGGCGCGAGAGATATTCAGGCCGCAGGCCATTTTGTGGGCCAGAACTTTTCCGTGCAGGCCAACATGATGGCAAACGACAAAGTGTGGCCCGCGATGGCAAGAGCCTTTGAGACGACGAAGGGCGACTTGGCCCAAAGAATGATGGCCGCGCTCGATGCTGCGCAAGAGGCTGGCGGCGACATACGCGGGCGTCAATCAGCCGCGCTCATAGTCGTCACGGGCAAGCCGACGGGCAAGGCATGGTCAGACCGCGTTTTCGATTTACGTGTGGACGATAGCCCTGAGCCTTTGAAAGAGTTGCGCCGCCTCATCACTTTGCAGCGCGCTTACAATCATATGAACGCGGGCGACCTTGCGATGGAGAAGAAGGACAACGAAGCTGCCTTGCGCGAATACGCGGCGGCGGAAAAGCTTGTCCCTGATAATGCAGAGATGATTTACTGGCACGCCGTCGCACTCGTCAACATGAACCGCACGGACGACGCGCTCCCGCTCTTTCGCAAGGTCTTTGCGATGGACAAAAACTGGATGACGCTCACGCCGCGCCTCGTCAAGTCCGGCCTCCTGCCGGATGATGCCAAACTGATAGAACGCATCCTTTCATCTGCTCCAAAACCATAATCAAGTAGTGGGTCAGTTTGAAATTCAGGTGAATAAAAATGAGCACGAAAGAATCTCCCGCAAAGGCGCAAAGAAAGACGCGAAGAGAGCTTTGAAAGTTAATTAATACTTCAACTCTTTGCGTGCTTTTCTTTGCGCCTTTGCGCCTTTGCGGGAGACTTCTTCTTTCAGCTTATGAAACTGAACTACTACCCATAATCAATCTAAATTGACGCGCCTGCGAAGCCTCTGTTAAGCTTTTCTGTTTGGGATACGCGGTCTGTATCTTCTTTATAGAAAGGCAATTCAAATTTATGTCAGGTGATGTTTTTATCTTAGGCGGCAAGCGCACGCCGATGGGCGAGTATGTCGGAGGGCTGAAAGATATTTCAGCGATTGACTTGGGCGCAGTTGCCGCGCGCGGCGCGCTGGAAGCGACGGGCGTGGCGGCAGATGAGATTGACCACACGATTATCGGCAACGCTCTGCAAACTTCCGGCGATGCGATTTATGGCGCGCGTCACGTTGCGCTCAAGGCGGGCGTGCCGTTTGACCGTCCGGCTCTGACCGTCAATCGTTTGTGCGGGAGCGGCATTCAATCAATCATCAGCGGCGCGCAGATGATTCAACTTGGCGAAGCACGCACGGCCCTCGTCGGCGGGATGGAATCCATGTCGCAGGCTCCGCATGTCATCTACGGCGCGCGTTCGGGCTTTGCGCTCGGACAGGGCAAACTGGAAGACAGTTTGATGGTCGCGCTCCTGGACACTTACTGCAACACGCCTATGGCCGGGACGGCTGAGAACCTTGCGCGTCGTCATGAAATCTCGCGCGAGGAGCAGGACAAGTACGCGCTGCGTTCGCAACAGGAAGCCAAGCGCGCTTTGGATGCAGGATATTTCGCGGAAGAGACTGTGCCAGTCGAGGTCAAGACGCGCAAAGGCGTCACGCTTTTTGAGACGGATGACCACATGCGTCCTGAAACGACGCTCGAAGGATTGGCGAAACTGCGCCCGGCTTTCAGCAAGGATGGATTTGTCACTGCGGGCAATGCCTCAGGAATTGTTGACGGCGCGGCGGCTCTCATCATCGCCGGCGAAGATTATGTCAAGGCGAGGGATGCAAAGCCTTTGGGACGCATCGTGAGTTGGGCTTATGCTGGAGTCGAGCCGGAGATTATGGGCATTGGCCCGGTGCCTGCGACGCGCAAGGCTTTAGAGAAGGCCGGTTTGAAACTCGAAGATATTGATCTGGTAGAAGTCAACGAAGCTTTTGCCGCGCAGTATCTGGCGGTGGAAAAAGAGCTTGGGCTTGACCGCTCAAAGACCAACGTCAATGGCGGAGCCATCGCGCTCGGTCATCCTCTGGCCGCTTCTGGGACGCGACTTGTGCTCACAGTCCTGCATGAACTCGCTCGTCGCGGAGGTCGTTATGGCCTTGCCACGGCCTGCATCGGCGGCGGTCAGGGCATCGCCATGATCGTCGAAAGAGTGTAAAAATTTTCAGCGTGATGAGTGATAGGTGATGAGAAAAATGCTATCTTTTACTTGTCACTTATTGCTCGTCACCGAGCAGTGAATTATTAACAAGCAATTAGCCTCGCCGTAAGGCTTGCATAAATACCTCGCGGCATGGTAGAAGCATCTTTCTACCCAGCGGTTTGTCCACGCCTTTGTAAATGGTAAACGCAAATTCTGATAGTTCTCGAAAGCTTACAGGTTCTCTCTGCGCCGTCCCGGTGAAGCGCGGATAGTTTCAATTTTCAACTGATTTTTCTGGTAAGGAGTTCCCTACATGTCCAAAATTCTCCGGCTCTCTCTTGTCGCGCTCGTCCTCTCCTTGATGAGTGCAGTGGCGATGGCCCAATCATCTTTAGATGGAGCCATCGGCGGCACCGTCAAAGACCCGAACGGGGCCGTCGTGCCTAACGCAACCGTGACGGTCAAGAATGAAGAAACTAACAAAGAGGCAACAGCCACCACCGATAGCGAAGGCCGCTTCCGCGTGGTTCAGCTTCAGCCCGGTAACTACACCGTCTCAATCAACGCCTCTGGCTTTGGCGCGTTTAGCCAGTCGAAGATCGTGGTCGAAGTCGGTCGCGTGACCTCGCTGGATATTCCGCTTTCGGTCGGCGGCGTCGGCGGCGACCAAATCGAAGTGACAGGCGAAGCGCCCGTCATCAATACGACGCAGCAGGACTTTTCCAGCAACGTCAACCAGACTTCGATTAACGAGTTGCCGATTAACGGTCGTCGCGCTTCCAACTTTGTCCTGCTCACGCCGGGCGTTGTGCCTGACGGCAACTTCGGTCTCATCAGTTTTCGCGGCATCTCCGGCCTCTTGAACAACAATACGGTTGACGGCGGCGACAACAACAATGCTTTTTATTCGGAAGAGCGTGGCCGCACGCGCATCAGCTATGTTGTCAGCCAAGCTGCTGTGCGCGAGTTTCAGGTCAACACTTCAAACTATTCAGCAGAGTACGGGCGCGCGGCGGGCGGCGTTGTCAACACCGTCACGCAGAGCGGAACCAACGAGTTTCACGGCAGCCTGTTCTATTACATACGCGACAACAAACTAGGCGCGACCAACCCGACGACCACGCGCACAGTCCTGGTCGGCGGCGTTCCTGTCAATCAGACCTTCAAGCCGGAAGACAAGCGCCAGCAGTTCGGCGGCTCAATCGGCGGACGCATCATCAAAGACAGGTTGTTCTTCTTCTTCGCCTACGACGAGCAGAGAAGAGAATTTCCGGGCGCGTCGGTCTTCCCGAACGCGACCTACTTGAGCGCAGTCAACCGTGCGACGCTGATGGCCCGCTCGCCGCTCATCACCAATGCGCGTATTGATCAGGCTCTGGCTTTCCTGTCAGGCTTGACCGGCCCCGTGCCGCGCTCGCAAGACCAGCGCATCTTCTTCCCGAAGATTGACTGGGTCATCAACAACAGCAACACCTTCACGGCCTCTTACAATCGCATGCGCTCGCAATCGCCTGCCGGCATCGAGACGCAGCCGACGACCTTCAAGGGCATTGCGACCTTCGGCGACGATTTCGTCGAGACGGACAGCCTGAATCTGCGTCTGACTTCGACCATCACGCCGACCCTTTTGAACGAAGCTCGCTTCCAGTATGGACGCGATAATCTCTTCGCTTTCAGCGTGCCGCCTTCACCGGGCGAAGCCATCCTGGCGACGGCTCCGGGCGGACGCCCGCCGACCATCGTGGTCAACGGCTTTACCTTCGGCAAGCAGGATTTTCTTGAGCGCGTTGCCAACCCGGACGAGAAGCGTTGGCAGTATGCAGACACGATGACGTGGAACTATGGCCGCCACACCTTCAAGTTTGGTGGAGACATCAACCGCGTCAACGACCTGCTCGATAACCTGAGACTCGAAGCAGGCAGCTACACCTACAGCAACATCAACGACTTTATCGTTGACTACACCAACCTCAGAGGCGGCGGAGATTTGAGGACGGCGAATGTGCCGTGCTTCACTCTGGCTCCAGTCCCGCCCGCGCCGCAGAGAATTGCCGGGCGTTGCTACACCAGCAATTACCAGCAGGCATTCGGCCCGACAGCTTTCCGCATCTCAACGACAGACTACAACTTCTTCTTTCAGGATGATATCCGCGTGACTCAGAAGCTGACCGTTAATCTCGGCATGCGCTATGAGTACGAGCAGCTTCCTGAGCCGCAGATTCCGAGCACGCTGTCGAATCTGCCAACCCAGTTTGTTGGACCAGACCAGACGCGCAGCCTGCCTTCGGATAAGAATAACTTCGGCCCGCGTGTCGGTTTCGCCTATGACATCACAGGCGACGGCAAGACATCCATTCGCGGCGGCTATGGCATTTACTATGGACGCATCATCAATTCGACCATCATCAATGCCATCAGCAACACCGGAACCGTCAATGCACAGCGCACCTTCTCGCTGTCGGCGACAGCCGCAGGCGCGCCTGTCTTCCCGAATGTGTTCACGGCTCCGCCTGCCATCACGACTGCGGCTCCGGCCATCGTCGTCTTCTCGGAGAACATGGCTGCCCCGCAGATTCATCAGGCAGACATCGTCTTTGAAAGACAGATTATGCCGAACACTGTTGTCTCGGCCTCTTATCTTGTGAGCCTCGGACGCAGGCTGCCGACCTTCACGGATCGCAACCTGCCGAATCCGGTCAACAGAACCTTTAACTTCGTCGGCGGCCCGCTCGGCGGCCAGTCGATTACGGTTCCCTTCTTTACAGGAGCCAGACCCGATGCACGTTTCGGAGCCATCACAGAGATTACAGGCTCCATCAAGTCCGAGTATCAGGCTTTGGTCTTGCAGGCCAACCGTCGCTTGTCGAAGGGCCTCCAATTCCAGGTCAACTACACCTTCTCGAAATCAACCGACACGGGGCAGAACTCCGCGACCTTTACCTTTACCAACGGCCCGCTCAATCCGTTCGACTTGAGCCTTGAAGGTGGCCGTTCAAATCTGGACATCCCGCATCGCTTCGTTGCCAGCGCAGTGTGGACTCCGGGCTTGCCGTTCGGTTTAGAGAACAGCAAAGTGGGCAAGGCAATCTTCGGCGGGTTCACGATTTCGCCCATCGTCGTAGCCCAATCGGGCGTCGTCTATTCGGCGAACGTGAGCGGCTTCGGGCCGAGCTCGATTGCCGGCGGCATCACCGGTTCTGGAGCTTTGGGACGCATTCCTTTGGTTTACGAACGCAATGCTTTCCGTCAACCGCGACTCGTCAATGTTGACCTGCGCATCTCGCGTCGTTTCCGCTTTACCGAAACGATGAACCTTGAGTTTCTGGCCGAGGCGTTTAACCTCTTCAACCGTTATCAGGTGACGGGCGTTAACACCACGCAGTACACCTTCTCCGGCTCGAACCTCAACTTTGCGCCCAACGGGCCTAACTTCGGAGTGCCTAATTCAACAGGCAACTCAATCTACCGCGAACGCCAGGTGCAGTTCGCCTTAAGATTCCATTTCTAAAAGGAATCTTAAACCTTATAGCCGGGTACGCTTTTGAAAAAGGGCGTACCCGGTTATTTTTGCATCGTAGTGATTTGAGGTTCAAAAGAGGTAAAAGAAAGACACTCTCCCGCAAAGGCGCAAAGGCGCAAAGAAGAACTTAATGTCTTTCTTTGCGCCTTTGCGGGAGCTTCTTTCGTCAATGTAGTTCGCTGAAATTTCACCCTGAACCACTACCGGCGACACTTTTTTCTGGCTCAACCGAGCACATATCTGCTAAAGTGATTTTGCCCCTCTTGGCCGCAGTCCTTGCGGCCAGTGGAAAATCTCCAAAGTTAAAGAGATGGAATTCTTAGACCTATCGCCTGAAATTATTGCCGATGACAGACCTCTGCCGGTGATACTGATTGATTCGCTGCCTCTGCTTGATGCCGCGCTCGATTCATTGCCGGACGGTTTTTTTCTGTTCGACGCGGAACGACGCCTCACGCGCGTCAATCCGGCTGGCGCAGAGCTTGAGATTTCTGCGGGCGCGACGCTCGAAGGTCGTCTCTGCTGCGAGATGTTCTGGCGCGTCGCGGAGGCTAAAGAGTGCGTCGTGGACAGGGCTTTGCGAAGCGGCGAGACGGTTGAAGTAGAGATGCCTGCGGGCATGCATGGCGACCGTCCGACGCTCTTGATTGTCATCCCGCTCAGGGAGACTGCGCAGTCGCCTGCGGGCAGCGCGGTGGTCATCGCGCGCGATGTCTCACAACTCAGACGCGCCGAGCGAGAAGTCCTCGAACACAAATCCTTCATGGCGAGTCTCGCAGACCTCGCGCCGGATGAAATCTACACGCTCGACCTCAATGGTCGCTTTACATGGATGAACGAGCGCGCGCGTGCTTCGAGCGATTTGATTCCGACCGGACTTCTCGGAAGACAACTGAGCGAGATAGTCGCGGCGGAATCCAGAGAGAGCGTCGCGGACAATCTCGCGCGCACCTTCGCGGGCGAAGCCACGCAATGCGAAGTGCAGGTCATTCGCGCAGACGCCACCGTGCGTTATGTCGAAGCGCACACCTCGCCGCTCTGGAAGGACGGCAATGTCTCAGGCGCGTTGGTCTTCCTGCGCGACATGACTGAGCGCAAGCGCGCGCAGGAACGCATGGCCCAATCAGACAAGCTGCGCGCAGTCGGCGAACTGGCCGCAGGTGTGGCCCACAATCTCAATAACGCTCTCACCGTCATACAGGGCCGCGCGCAACTCTTGATGATGCGCACGGAGGATGAATCAACAAAGAAAAGCTTAGAGGTCATCACGCGCGCAGTGGCCGACGGCTCGCAGACTTTGCGCCGGATACTCGATTTCGCGCGGCGCGACACGGCGCAGGATTTCGCGCCCGTTGACCTCGCGGAACTCATCTCTTCGAGCGTCGAGATTGCGCGGCCCAAGTGGCAGAACCGTAGCGCGACACGCACCGGCAGCATCAATGTCACGATTGAAAATCAGGGCGCGGTTTATGTGCTCGGCGAATCCGCAGAGTTGCGCGAAGTCGTGCTCAATATGATTTTCAATGCTGTGGATGCGATGCCCGATGGCGGCACGATTGAGACAGGCACGCGCGGCGAACTTGACACGGCCTGCTTCTGGGTTGCGGACACGGGCTGCGGCATGCCGCCAGATGTTGTTGCACGCATCTACGAACCTTTCTATACGACCAAAGGCGAGCGCGGCACAGGGCTTGGACTCGCGGCCTCGCACGGTATCATCGCGCGTCACGGCGGGCGCATTATGGTCGTCAGCGAAGAAGGACTCGGCACGCGCTTTGAAGTCAGGCTTCCGCTTTATGAAAAATCCACACTGGCGAGAAAACGTGAAGAGGATGCTGCTGCTGCTTTGCCCGTGCAGGTCAAGCGTGCGCGCGTGCTGATTGTGGAAGATGAAGAAAGAGTGCGCGCCGTCATGCGCGATACTTTTGAGACTGCGGGGCATGATGTCACAGAAGCCGCGACAGGTTCGCAGGCCATCGCGTATCTGGAAGAAGCGAAGGAAGAAAAGTTTGACCTCGTGGTCTCTGATTTAGGCTTGCCGGAAATCAGCGGCCTGCACGTCGCGCGCTGGGTCAAAGAGCACAGCCCCGAAACCTTCTTTATCCTCGTCACAGGCTGGCCCGAAATGGTCACGCCCGAAGATTACGAAAAGGGCCGCCTCGATGTCGTCATCAAAAAACCTTTCGCTGGCACAGACGTGCTCGAAGAGGCTGTGAAACTTCTGTCAGGTTCTTCGCGGATTGAAGAATGATGAAAGCAAAGCTTTTAAAAGCTTGCTTTTCATCTTCACACTTTTTCCTTTCGTCGTTGTCCTAAGTTGGGCCACGCGCACGCTCTGTTAACGTACGGAAACGTGTTCTGTCTCATCTGCTTCTACAGGCTGCGCAAAAAGCTCTCCGCACGCTCTTATCTCTCTGTCTGCAATAGTTTCGCTTGTCGCTTGATTATCTTGAAAACCTCCCGCGCCCTTCTGGAACACTGCTTGCCAATAACCTTGCGTCGGCATTTTGGAAAGTTCAGAAGGAGGAGTTTGCATCATGGGTTTACCAAACAAGGATGAGATTGAAGGCAAATGGGATCAGGCTAAGGGCGCGGTCAAAGAGAATGTCGGGCGCGCGATAGATGACGATGAGATGGAGGCCGAAGGCCAGGCAGACCGCGCGGGCGGCAACATACAGGAAGGCTACGGCACAGCCAAACGCAAAGTCGGCGAAGCCATCGAAGACCTCGGCGACGCGATTAAGAGATAAGGCAAAAGTTAACAGCCCCGCGAGGGGCGGCATGTAGTAGCCCACGACGTAAGTCGTGGGTTAAGCAGCACGAGATAAATCACGAGCCCCGTAGGGGCGGCACAAATGGTGTCGCCCCTACGGGGCTTGGTTTGTGTGCGGTGCGCGTGACCCCGCGCTGACGCGCGGGGCTATTGCATGCCGCCCCTGTCGGGGCTCACGAAATTAAAATCTTTCTTATCTCAAACGCATGTTATCTTCGCCAGCGATCGCTCGGCGGGTCGTCCAAGAGTTTGTCCACGCCGCGACTGAAAGCTTTCTCGGAATAGCCGTAGTCGGGTTCGCGTCCGCGTCTTCGCTCGCGCTCTCTTTCGCGCGGCGTCATGGCATATCTGTGCGAACGCTCGTCTCTCTCTGAACGTTCATCTCTGTGTGAACGCTCGTCGCGCCGATGCTCATCCGCATAACGTAACTGTGCATCACGCTCACGCATCTGTTGTTGTTCTCTATCGCGTTCGCGCAAGGCTGCGCGGCGAATCTCTTCGTCGCGCTCCATGTATCTGTGACGCTCGTCGCGCCCGCGATCTTCCATGTAGCGTCGCTGGCTTTCGAGTTGGCTGCGGCGCGCGGCGCGCAATTCGTCATCGAAACTGCGACGCTCTCTACTGTGCTCGCGTCGCGTATCTTCGGCGTGGTCGCGTCGTGCGCTCCTTAATTGATGCGGCGGATAATCTTCCTCATCGCGCCGCGAGATTGCTTCGCGGTATGGGCCAACATTCCTGCGCCCTTCTGCGACTGCCGCGAATCGTTCAAGGTCGTCTTCAAGCTGTTGTTCTGGATTTTTGCCGAAGAGGCTGGCGACCATCGCGCCGAAGCGACCTGCTGGCGGGTCGTATCCGAGTATGACATGCATGCGCGTTGTGCCGCGCCGTGTCTCTTCAAAAATCACTTCGCCTTCCGTGTCCACATCGCCGCGCACTGAACGCCATGCAATCTTGTGGTCTGGCTGAAAGATTGTCGTCTCCGCTTCCCACTCGACCTCTGAGCCGAGGGGCGCGGCAGCCGTCCAGCGCGTAAAGTGCCGCCCGCTATAATGCACGTCCTTGATGTTGCGCATCCAGCGCGGGAAATTCTCGAAGTTGCTGAAGAGATCGAAGACGCGCTCAAGCGGCGCGTCAATCTCGATAAACTTTTCTGTGTACTGCATTTTTTTCAAGTCCTGTTATTTAAAAGTCTGGAGTCTGGAGTCTGGAGTCAAAGACAAACTGCTTTTGACTCCAGACTTCAGACTCCAGACTCCAGACCGTTTTTATTCTTGCCTCACGTGTTCCGCGCCTATGTCTTCGAGAAGCTGTTCGAGCTTGTCCGCATCTTCATCGGATTTTGATTCGACGCCGAGCAGGATGCCGCCGCCGCGTAAGCCCGCGTCATAGACTTTTGCGCGATGCTCCGGGATGCCTGCGCCGATGAGCGCGCCGATGATGCCGCCGGTTGCGCCGCCCGCGCCTGCGCCCGCGAGGGCCGCGACAATCGGGCCGGCGATGATGATGCCCGGCAAAGTGATGGGCGCGCCGAGAGCGACGATGGCTGCGAGGGCTGCTGCGCCGACTGCGCCGCCGACCGCGCCGCCGATGCCCGCTCCATCCGCCGCGTGCGTCCGCGTCTCGACAGCAAACTCTTTGCTCTTGGTCGCGTCAGACATCAACACGCTGATGTCGTCGCGCGTGTAACCCCGCTTGATAATCGCGTCAACGGCTGCCTCGGCAGCGACGCGCGTTTTGAATAATCCTGTCACAAGTTTAGCCTTAGCCATCTTCCTACACTCCTTCAGCTTATCCGCAAGCTCTTAAAAAAATTGACCCCTTGTAATCTTTATCTCTCTATCATACAGCAACGCCCGTGCCGATGCTCTGCGACTTGCATGCAAAGCCGCGCCACACGCGATTCGCCCGCTAAACCTTGAGAAATCAACGCTTCAAAAGATAAGCAAAGCAATCAAAGGGGCGAGCATCCTTTCGTTCGCCGTATCAAAGCCAAACAAATGCTTTGAGAGATTCGGACAGGGATAGACAGGATAAATAGGATAGAAAAGCAGGAAATGATGTTTGAAAGGCATGCTGTTCGCGGCTTGAGCCGTGCTATCTTCAATAGCATCTCCTTCATACTTCCGCATTCTTCCTTTCTCCTGTTCATCCTGTCTATCCTTGTTAATTGAATTTCCAAGTATGGAGAGCTTGGTGTAAGGTAGTGAGAGCATTTCGGGCCGAAGGAGAGCATCATGATTAAAGCCGTCATCTTTGATATTGACGGGACGCTGGTGGATTCTGTTGACCTGCACGCGCAGGCCTGGAAAGAGACTTTTAAGGAGTATGGCAAGGACGTTCCTTACCAGCAGGTGCGGCATCAGATAGGCAAGGGCGGCGACCAGTTGATGCCAGTCTTTTTTTCCAGAGAAGAATTGGAAGAGTTTGGCGAAGAGATGGAAGAGCACAGAAGCAAACTCTTCAAGCGCGAATTTCTGCCGCGCGTGCGCGCCTTTCCGCAGGTGCGTGAGTTGTTCGAGCGCATCAAGGCCGACGGCAAACAACTCGCGCTCGCTTCATCCGCCAAACAGGATGAGCTTGATGCTTACAAAAAGATTGCGAACATCGCAGACCTCGTCGAAGAAGAGACTTCATCGGATGATGCTGACAAATCAAAACCGCACCCGGACATTTTTAAAGCCGCGCTCGAAAGGCTTGGAGATTTGAAACCGGATGAAGTCATCGTCATTGGCGACACGCCCTATGACGCAGAGGCCGCGGGCAGGATTGGCCTACGCACAATCGGATTTCTCTCCGGCGGATTTCCAGAAGCGGAACTGAGCGGCGCGGGCGCGTCTCCGATTTTCGAGGATGCAGCAGACCTGCTCGCGCGCTATGACGAATCACCGCTCGGCCAGCGTGCGGCTGATTCGGCTGGCAGATAAGTTTTAGATTGACAAAGAGACCATTACAAAATTCAAGAGAGAAAATCATTCAACCTCTTTGCGAACTTATCTTTTCTCTTTGCGCCACCAGCGAGAACCGTTCGTTTTAGTTTCGCGCTGGTGGCGCAAAGAAGAGAAAGACGAAAGCTCGCAAAGATGTCGTGCTTGTTTTTGAGCAGCAATCTTATCTTTTATAATTGACCAATGACTTCTCGCGCACCGTCAAGCCTGTTCGGCAGTGACCGCTCGGTCATCGAGGCCGAAATCAAAAACATGGAAGAGGTGCTCTGCCCCGTCTGCGGCATCGCGCCCAAGCCCTTTGCGGTTGATTATCAGGGCTTTCAACTCTGTCGCTGCACAGAGTGTGATTTACAGTTTCTCAGCCCGCGCCCGACCTTCGAGCAGCTTTCGCAAAGCGTCTATAACGAAACTTATCACGCAGAGCCCGCCGGAGATTTGAGCGAGGCCAAGCGTTATCAGTTTGAGCGGCAGTTCGGGATGATAGAGAAACTCCTGGGCCACAAGGGCAAGATTCTGGATGTCGGTTGCGGCAATGGAACTTTTCTGCAACTGGGCCAGACGCGCGGCTGGCAAGCTTTCGGTTGCGACATCTGGCTCTCGCCCTTTGTGCGCGACCTGAAAAAATTTCCGCTCTGGGAAGGCCCGCTACTGAAAATAGATTTCGGCCAAGAGCGTTTCGACGCCATACGCTTCAATCATGTTTTAGAGCACACGCAGAATCCTTTGGCAGAGCTTGAGCGTTGCCGCGAGCTTTTAAATCCCGGAGGCATAGTCTTTATCAGCGTGCCGAACATCGGCGGCATCAGCACGCACTTGAAGAACCTGCAAAGCCGCCTGCATCTGAAAAAGCGACGCTGGCGACATTATGCTGCGCTCCATCATTTATGGTTTTTCACGCCGAAGACTTTGCAGCGATTAATCGAGCGGGCAGGCCTTAGCGTCCTCTTCTGGGAAACTCCCATCTTTAAGAAAGAGGGCCAGAGCGCGTTTGTCGAAAACGTGCAACGCCAGCTTCTCGAAAAATCACATACCGCCAGCATACTCGATTTCTACTGCGCCCTGACAGAGACCAATGAACGCCACAGAGACACAGAGACACAGAGATAAAGAAGGCAAAAGGAAAAGTGTAAAAGGAAAAAGTAAGAACAGCATTCCATCCATCTACACCTTTTCCTTTTTCTTGTCTCCGTGTCTCTGTGTCTCTGTGGCAAATTACCGATGAGAATCTTGCAAGTCTGCTCTGCGCGCACGCTCGGCGGCGGCGAAAGGCATGTGGCCGAGCTTGCGAATGCCCTGTCAAAGCGCGGCCACGAAGTCTATCTCGCGCTCGCGCCGCGCTCGCCGCTTGCCGCTAAGCTTTCGGATGTGCCGCAGCAAAACATCCACACTATTCGGATGCGAAACGCGCTTGATGTTTTGAGCGCACTCAGACTCGCGCGCCTTGTACGCGAACATCGGATAGATGTCGTGCACGCGCACTTAGCTCGCGACTATCCACTCGCTTCCTTAGCCGTCCGCCGTTACGCGCAACTCGTTATCACGCGCCACGTGCTCTTCCCGCTCAGCCGCTTTCATTCCTTGACGCTCAAAAAAGTCGCATGCGTGATAGCAGTTTCAAAAGCCGTCGCGCGCACTCTTCTCTCACAACGCATCTTTGATGAACAAAAAATTCGTGTCATTCATAACGGCATTAATCTCAAGCGATTCGAGAGCGCGCAGGATGTCGCCGCACGCGCGGCTGTGCGCGCAAAGCTGGGGATTGATGGAAGGCTTTTGGTGGGGACTGTCGGCAGCCTGCTGCCGATGAAGGGCCATGAAGATTTTGTGCGCGCGGCTGCGCTCATCGCCCGGCGTCGTGAGGATGTGGATTTTGTCATCATCGGTGATGAAGAGGCGCGGCATCGTGAGCATCGTGTGCAGATAGAAAAACTTATTGCGGATTTGAATTTGCAGAAGCGTGTGCGACTGATGCACTGGCCGGATGAGTTGGCTCCGTTTTATGCCGCGCTCAATGTCTATGTCTCGGCTTCGCGGTCGGAAGCTTTTGGGCTCTCAATCGTCGAGGCGATGGCGTGCGGCAGGGCCGTTGTGGCGACGGCCACAGAAGGCGCGCAGGAGATTATTGAAGACGGCGCAACAGGCTTGATTGTGCCTGTCGGAGATGCTGAAAAAATTGCAGAAGCCCTCGCAGCTTTGCTTGAAGATGAAGCTGTGCGAAATCGTCTCGGCGCGCGCGCAAGAGTAGAAGCTCGTGAGAAGTTCGGTCTCGAAAAGATGATTGAAGCAACGGAGCAGGTTTATCTTGAAGCATTGCGGGCGAGATAGTGGTGAAGTGCACGAAAGTTTCCCGCAAAGACGCAAAGAAAGCACGCAAAGGAATTGAAGCTCTACTTATCTTGAAAGCTTTCTTCGCGTCTCAGGCGTCGTTGTCATCAGGAGCGACGCGAATAATTATTTGGCAACGATGGTAAATCCCGGCACTGCTTCTTTCTCGACATAATCTTCGTGATACATATCCATGAAGATTGTTACTTCATCCTTGCCTTCACACTTGACACTGTAGCCGTCAAGAATGTTGCCATACGGGCCGATGCCGAAACTGCCGATGCGTGAATAGACAGGCCGGTTGTTATCCGCACAGCGCAAACGATTAAGATACTGCCGCTCGCCTTTCGGGTCGTCGCAGCGCACAGGATTGGTCTGTGTTCCTAACTCGCCGGAGATTTTTGTATCAGACTTGCCCTTCTCTTTTTGCTCATCTTTCTTCTTTTCGGTCTGCTCCTGCGCGAGCAGGACTATTGAAGCCTGACTGATATGGCTCACTGCGAGAAGCGAGATTGCCAGCACGGCTATTGTTATCAGGTATGCTTTCTTCATAGTTCTCCTTGAGCCTGGTACACGTTCGGGACGAGTTAAAGGCTTGAGAAATTTTTTGAAAATCTTACCCGTGCGATGCTGATTTCTTAAGGCAGCGTTGCTTCGAGAACTTTCTGCTCCTGCTCTCTGCGAAATTCTCTGAGCCGCTCTCTCAATTCGGGGCGACTGTTGGCGAGAATGGCAATGGCAAGCAGGGCTGCGTTCTTGGCTCCGGCCTCGCCGATGGCGAGCGTGCCGACGGGAATGCCGCCCGGCATCTGCACCGTCGAGAGCAAAGAGTCCAATCCCTGTAGCACGCTCTTCATCGGAACGCCGAGCACTGGCAGCAACGTGTGCGCGGCAATGACTCCGGCGAGATGCGCCGCGCCTCCTGCTGCTGCGATGATGACTTCCAGCCCGCGCGCTTCCGCGCCCGAAGCAAACTCCATAGCCAGCGCGGGCGTGCGATGCGCGGACATCACGCGACACTCGTGCGGGACGCCAAACTTTGTCAGCGTCTCGTCCGCCTGTCGCATAGTCTCCCAGTCGGACTTGCTGCCCATGATGACTGCGACCAATGGCGTCTCCGAAGTTGTTGCTTCTGCCGCCGGTTTCGATTTCTGTGTGGATTGTTTCCTGTTATTTTTTTTCATCACTTGCTTGCGCCGGAGAAGCCCGGCTGGCCGTCAAAGTTGTAGAGGTTTTCTATCTTGATAAAATCAAATCCGGCGGCGGAGACTTGTTCGAGCAAACTGGCAATCTGCGCGTGTGTGATCATGCCGTCGGTTGCGAAATAGCGGCAACGCCAGTGATCTGTGCAGAAGGTATCGGGCTGTCCTTTGGGCCAGACCTCCACGCCGCGATTGCTAATCAAAGCGAGTCGCAGGCCTTGTGTCTCAACGCCCTGCAAAGCTGAGCCAAGCTCGTCCGCAGAGCCTTTGTTCCAATCGAGAAAAACATCAACGCCGACAAGGTCTTTCTGCGCGGGCGGGCGATTGCTGATGAGCGGTTTGGATTCGACTCCCTCTTCGCCTGCTTTGTAGCTGACAGCTTTTAAAGTCTCTGGCTTCTGGCCCAGACGCGCAACAACTGCTTCGGCAAACTCTTTCGTCCCGACTTTCTCTTTGCTCACGCCTTCCGCGTAAATGTCATAAGTGTGCAAGCCTTCTTCAATCGTGCGGAGCCAGGCATTGTGCACGCGCTCCGCTATGTCCGTCTGGTTAATGTGAACCAGCATCAGGATTGCGCCGAGCAGGAGACCGGAAGGATTCGCTAAGTTTTGTCCCGCGCGTCGCGGAGCAGAGCCGTGAATCGCTTCAAACATGGCTACGTTCTCGCCTATGTTGGCAGAGCCGGCGAGACCGACAGAGCCGGCAATCTGCGCGGCCACGTCCGACAAAATATCTCCATACAGATTCGGCATCACAACGACATCGAAATTCTCAGGCGTGTCTGCGAGCTTGGCTGCGCCGATGTCCACAATCCAGTGGTCAGCAGTGATGTCCGTATAGTCTGCAGCGATTTCATCAAAGACTCTATGAAAGAGTCCATCGGTCTGCTTCATGATGTTGTCTTTGATAAAGCATGTGACTTTCTGACGATTGTTGCGCCGCGCGTACTCGAAAGCGTAGCGCACAATCTTTTCGCAGCCGGGACGCGAGATAAGCTTTAAGCATTCTTCGACCTGATCCGTCTGGCGATACTCTATGCCAGCATAGAGGTCTTCCTCGTTTTCGCGGACGATGACGACATCCATGACAGGATGCTTGGTCTCTACAAACGGATGATAAGAGACGCACGGGCGCACGTTTGCATAAAGGCCAAGAGTCTTGCGCACGGCGACATTCAGGCTCTTGTAGCCTCCGCCCTGTGGCGTTGTAATCGGAGCTTTTAAGAAAACTTTTGTCCGGCGCAAAGAGTCCCAAGCCTCTGGCGCGATGCCCGCAGAATTTCCCGCGAGATAAACTTTTTCGCCAATCTCTATGGTCTCAATATCAAGACGCGCGCCCGCTTCCTGCAAGATATGCAGCGTCGCAGCCATAATCTCCGGGCCGATGCCGTCGCCATGCGCGACCGTGATAGGAACATTGTTCGACATGATGCAAAGAATGCCTTTCGCTGGTTTTGTCTTATCCGCGAGAGCTTAAAGGGATTGGGCAATAGATGTCAAAAAGAAATTCTCCCGCAAAGGCGCAAAGGCGCAAAGAAAGACGCCAAGAAAACTTTCAAGATAAAGAGTCATTCAACTCTTTGCGTCTTCTCTTCTTTGCGCCTTTGCGCCTTTGCGGGAAAATGTTTTCGCTTTAATTAACCTGCGAGGCCGACGCGATTGAGCAAATTTTGGAAACGCGAATCGGAACGCAGGCTGTCCATCTCCGGGTCAACTCCGAGAAAGACAAGGCCGGGATAGCGTTGCTCGTATGCTTTGTCGAGCCACGCAAATGCCTCGTCTTTCTCTCCGAGTCCGATGTAGATGAGAGCAAAGCTGTATGGCGAGACGTATTCCTGCGCGGAAAGCTGATGCAACTCTTCAATAATCCGCAAGGCTTTGTCTCTCTCTCCTGCAACCGCGTAGGCTTGGCCGAGCCCGCTCAAGATGCGCGTGTTGCCGCAGGCAATCTCAGCAGCCTTCTCAAACTCTTTGATAGATTCCGCGCGCTTGCCCAACTGCTCGTAACAATAGCCTATGTCGCAGTGAACGATTGCGAGTTGCGGAGCGACTTCGAGCGTGCTGCGCATCTGCGCGATGGCCTGCTCGTAGCGGCGAGCCAGATACAGCAGCACTCCCATGTTTTCACTGATGCTCAAAGAGAGCGGGTCAAGCTCTAAAGCCAGTGTCATCTCAACCAGTGCTTCATCGAATTGGCCCAGAGCCGCGAGCCCGCCCGCGTGCCACTGGCGCGCGCTGCCGTAGTTCGGCTTGAGCTCAATCGCGCGCAGCAGAGATTCTTTCGCGCCCGGCCAATCCCAATCGTAATAGAGCCGCGCGTAACCGAGCGAAGCATGCCCCTCTGCGAGTTCGTCATCAATCTCCAAAGCTCTAGTCGCGGCGGCTTTCGCGCGCGGGTAACATGCTTTGGAGGAAAGCACGCCCCAGTGCGGCAGCAGGTTGTAACAATCCGCGAGGCCCGCAAAGGCGAGTGCGTAGGTCGGGTCTATCTCAATCGTCTGCTCGAAATACTCTATGGATTTTTTGAATCCTTCGACACTCCTCTTGTTCCAGAAGTAACGCCCTTTAAGATATTTTTGATAAGCCTCGACGTTCTCCGTGTAGCGTTTGGTCAAAAGCTTGCGCTCTCGTCCGCTCAGCTTGAGCGCGAGAGCGCGCGCGACCTGCTCCGCGATGGAATCCTGCACGGCAAAGATGTCCGTCTTCTCGACTTCAAATTTGTCCGCCCACATCTGCGCGCCGCCGCGCACGCTGACCATCTGCACAGTCACCCTTAAACGCTCGCCCGCGCGCTGGATGCTGCCTTCGAGCACGGCATCCACTCCAAGTTCGCTTCCGGCTGTGACAGAATCCGTGCACGCTTCTGCATATTTACGCACCGCGCTCGTCGGGCGCACGACAATCTGGCGCGTGTTGCCGAGTTGTGTAATCAGTGCGTCTGTCAGTCCGAGCCCAAGATAATCTCCCGCGCCCTCTGTGAAAGTACGAAAGGGAAGCACGGCCAGCGTGTGGACTCCGAAGCTATCGGAAGCCTGTGTCGCAGTCTCGCTTTCGGAAGCGCGCACGACTGCCTGCTCAAACGTCATCGCCCTGCCTTCTGCAAAGGCTTTGTTGAATGCTTGTGCGCTCAATGTCGCGCGCACGTCCGACATGATGCGCTGGTTGAAAGAGAGGTCTGCGCTGTCTATGTCCGAGCCGACGGACTCGCGCAAAGAAGTGGCTGCGCCCAAAAGCTGCGCCGCTCGCTCGCCGTGCTTATTTCTCAGGGCAAGTCCAGCAAAGCCGTCGAGCAAGCCGGCGATGCTGTGCTGGTCGCCAAGCTCACGATTGAGCGTCATGCTCTCCGCGTAATATGTGCGCGCGGCTGCGTACTGGCCCTGATGGTAGGCGACGCGGCCCAGATTGCCGAGGCCGATAGCGATGATGCGTTTGTTGCCAATCTCGCGCTGAATGGCAAGACCTTCTTCATAAAGTTTACGCGCGCCTTCAAAGTCGCCGCGATTGCGCGCGTTCTCTCCAAGATTATTGAGCAGCAAGCCGACGAATCTTTTATTGCAAGCCGCGCGGCTGACCGCGAGACCTTCTTCGAGATAAACGCGGCCCGCGTTGTAGTCATGCGCCGCGCCCGCGAGGATGCCTAGCCCGTTGAGCGAGCTGGAAATCAAATCCGCATCATTAAGCTTGCGCCCGATTGTCTCAGCTTCTTCAAAGTAGGCGCGCGAGGCCACGAGGTCACCGCGCAGGCGTTCAAGAAATCCTGCGCCCACCAGAGCTTTGCCGCGCACATCGGGCAGACTATCGCAGCGCACTGCAAAGGTGCGCTTGAGAAGCATGCTGCCTTCCGTCAAGTGGCCGCGCACGAACCAGAATTGCCAGAGCGAGCGCGTGATACGCAACGCCGCTTCGGCGTTGTGTGTGAAAGCCCATTCCAGTACCGCGCGAAAGTTGTCATGCTCGTGGCCCAATTTCTCAAGCCACTCGGCCTGCCGCGCGCCGCTCAATTCCGGCTGCGCCTCTTCTGCCAGCCGCACGAAAAAGTCTGCGTAATGCTTTTGCAGAGACTCTGACTCGCCGCTTTCGGCCAGCCGCTCAAGCCCGTACTCGCGCACAGTTTCGAGCATCTTAAAGCGCGGCTCGTTCTCGCCCAACTCAACTTTGCGAAGCAAGCTGTTATCAAGAAGCGAAGTCAGCCCGTTGAAGATATCTATCACCAAATCGCCCGCGGCATTACAAACAGCTTCCGCTTCATCAATCGTCAACCCGCCGACAAAAACAGAGAGCCTGCGAAACAATCTCTGCTCTCCCTCGCTCAAAAGGTCATAGCTCCACGCAATCGTCCCGCGCATTGTCTGATGACGCGCGGGCGCATCCTCTGCTCCGCTCGTCAAAAGTTTGAGACGGGTTTCGAGGCGCGCGAGCAGAGGCGCGGGCGGCAGCAATCGTATCCGCGCGGCGGCCAACTCAAGCGCGAGTGGCAATCCATCAAGACGAATGCAAATCTGGATAAGGGCCTGCGCGTTCGCCTCCGTCAACTGAAAGCCTGACTGAACAGCGCGCGCACGCTCGACGAATAACCTGACGGATGGATTTGCTGCTAACTCTGCTGCGGATGATTGCCGCGCAGTGTCAGGCAGCGCAAGCGGCTGGACTGGAAACTCTTGCTCGGACGCGACGCGCAAAGGCGCGCGGCTCGTGACTAAAACTTTCAACTTCGTGCAGGACAGGAGAAGCTTTGTGACAAGCGATGACGCCGCAAGCACCTGTTCAAAGTTGTCGAGGACGAGCAGCATTTGCTTGCCTCTTAAAAACTGCTTGAGGCTCTCGGACATCGAAGATGCGCCGCTCTCCTTGAGGCCGAGACTTTGCGCGATGGTCGAAGCCACAAGCTCTGCATCGCTGAGCGGCGCAAGGTCTATGAAGAAGACGCCATCTTTAAATGATTCCAGAAGGCGCGTCGCCAGATGCAGAGCGAGCCGCGTTTTGCCAGTCCCGCCCGGCCCTGTCAGAGTCAGCAACCGCACTTCGTCTTGCTCAAAAAGGGCCAGAGCTTCGCTAACTTCCGTTTCGCGCCCGATGAGTTGCAAAGGTTGCGCTGAAAGATTGTTGGGACGGCTTGCGAGCAGCTCAAGCAGCGCGGCATCCAACGCGACTGGAAGTTGTCTCGCGCCTGCGCCCAACAGAGCGTCATCGGTCGCGTCTTCATCAACTTCTTCTTCGTGCGTGACGATGTGCGCGCGCGTGCGTCGGCGCACAATCAAATCCGTTTCGAGATTGCCGACCTGCGCGACCTCTGCGGCAAAGCGATAGCCGCGCTTCGGCAGCGTCTCGATAAAGTCTCGCCCGTTGGCATCTTCACCTAACAGTTTGCGCAGGTGCGAGACATTGCGCGTGAGGCTGCCTTCTTCGACAAAACTGTCGGGCCAGACGCGCTCAAGCAGGTCGTCCTTCAACATGACATGCCCGCTATTTTCAACGAGCGCGAGCAGAGTATCGAAAAGCTTTGGCGTGAGCGGGACGACTTTTCCAGCGCGCAGCAGCAAACGCTCCGCAGGATCGAGGCGGAAGGGGCCAAACTCGTAAAAGTATTCTGCGCGCTTGCCCATCCGGTTGAAGTTTAACGAGAGGCTTCTATCAAGGCTGCGGATTGTAACACCTTTTGGGCCAGCGTGACGCAGCCAAAAATTTTTCTACAACGAGCGCACAAAGCAACTGCCCTGCCGGTCTGACCATCAATTCTGATAAGCTGCAATCAAAAATTGAGGACACATGCCTTGACCACACGGAAAGTAAAACTGATAGCTTGCGTGTTATGGATGCTCTCGGCCTCTGCTTTGTTCAACGCAGAGATGGTCAAGCCGTCTGCGAGCCATGCCCGCGTAGCTTTAACAGATAAAGAAATCAAATCAAATCCAAAGCCTGAGCTTGCTTTGATTGACAGGTTTGATAAAGCGGTGCAACAACGCTTTCTCACAAAACCGTTCTTTGGCATAGCTCGTATTGAGCCAGCTTTCAAACCCAACCCGCACCTGCGAGTGTTTGTGCCGGAAGATGAAGAAGAGAGAAAGAGCGTCGGGGATTTTGTCAACAATGGCTGGAAGGTTGACATCTATCTCTTCGGGCGGCGCACACAGCCATTAGTGGTCAAAGGCAAAGAGCGCAAGGAATTTAATGTCAACTATCGCTTGAACAGGCCAATCTCCGTGACCGGCAATCTCAAAGAGAAGGAGATGCAGAAACCTGACACGCTGCTCAAGGAAGTAAAGCATGCCTTCCGTGAATTTGAGACACCCACAAGCCCCAACCGGAATCACTACGAATTCAGCATCGGCAACTGGTCTTACGTCGCGCGCCCCGTCCGCGCCGCCAACGAGTCCTGCCTTCAATGTCACACCGATTACGTCATTGCCGAGCAAACCTCAAAAAATAAATACAAATTCCGCCGCCGCCAGGTCGGAGACGTGAACGGAGTTTTAGTTTACGGCTTTATCAAAAACGATGGAAAGAATTAACCGCAGAAGAATTTCAGATTTGAGATTTCAGATTTGAGATTTCAGAGGTGATTAATTATTCCTTGAGGCCGACGCGGCGCATCAGGTCTGTGTAGCGCGGGTCGTCGCGCAGGGGCGCGAAGAAGGGTTCGATTTTGAGGTCAACGAGATGGCCGTCGCGTTCCTCGTATGAAGTTTCGAGCCACTCGAAGGCTCTGTCTTTGTCGCCGAGACTGGCATAGATGGCTGCGAGGCCATAGGTTATGACATGGCGTTGGCGCGAGATTTCGAGCAGGCGTTCAAGAGTGCTCTCTGCTTCCGCGCGGCGTCCGGCAACGGCGTAAGTGGCTGCCAGTCCCGCGAGCGCGAACGAGTGTTCGCCCGAAAGCTCAAGGACTTTCCTGTGCGCGGCAATCGCTTCCTCGTGCATCTGCTTCCATGTGTAGCAGACACCAATCGAATAGATGGCCGGAACGAAATCCGGGTCAAGCTCAAGGACTTTGCGAAACTGCTTAATCGCCAAATCATACTGGCCCGAATAGAGGTAAGGCCCGCCGACTGCCGTATTGACCATCAGCGAGAGCGGGTCAAGCTCCTGCGCCAGTTTCATCTCCGCAATGGCTTCGTCCGTGCGTTCGAGCGCGACCAGCAGCTTGGCGTACCACTGGCGCGCCGTCGCGTAGTTCGGATTAAGTTCCAGCGCGCGGCGATAAGAGCGTTCGGCCTCTGCAAAATCCCAGTCGTGATGCATGATGGCATAGCCCAGAGAGGCATGCGCTTCTGCGAGCGTCGGGTCTGATTCCAGCGCGAGTCTGGCCGCGGCTTTGCCTCGCGGGCATGATTCCCTGGAAGTGACCTCGCCCCAGATGGGAAGGCTGTTATAGGCATCCGCCAGACCGGCGTGGGCCAGCGCATAAGTCGGGTCTTGCTTGATGGCAGAATTGAAATACTCGATGGCCTTCTGAAAGCCTTCGAGGTTGCGACGGTTCCAGAAGTAACGGCCCTTGAGATAAGCCTTGTAGGCTTCCGTGTTCTCCGTGTAACGGCGCATCAGACGCTCGCGCTCTTGCTCGTTCAGTTTGAGCATCAGAGCTTTTGAGACCTGCTCGGCAATCGCGTCCTGCACCTCGAAGATGTCTGTAAAAGCAATATTGAATTTCTCTGCCCAGAGCGGCGCTTCCTCGCTTACGCTGACAAGCTGCACTGTGATGCGAAGTCGCTCTCCTGACATCTGCAAGCTTCCTTCGAGCACAGCCCCGACGCGCAGGTCGCGCCCTATCTGCGCCGAATCCTGCCGCGCGTCCACATACTGCCTGACCGCGCTCGTCGGGCGCACGGCCATCTGCCGCGTGTTGCCGAGTTGTGTGATAAGAGCGTCCGCCAATCCTAATCCTAAGTACTCGCTCTCAGGCCCGATGCCTAAGGTCATAAAGGGAAGCACGGCAATGGATTTCATAGCCGTGCTGGTTTCAGGCAGAGCCGCAGGAGCTTCCGCTTCATCCTCTGCGTCAAGCTCTTCTGTGATGGTGATGCGCGCGCGCGTGCGTTTGCGGCGCACAATCGTCTCCATGCTCTCAGGCTCTATCTCGCTCACGTCGGCTGTGAAGCGATAACCGCGTCGCGGCAGCGTCTCGATGTAATCTTCGCCGAGCACTTTGCGCAGGCGCGAGACATTCTGTGTCAGGTTGCCTTCCTCTACAAAAGTGTCGGGCCAGATGGTCTTGATGAGTTCCTCTTTTTCCAGCGCGTGGCCGTTGTTCTCGACCAGCACCACCAGAGTCTCAAAGACCTTTGCAGTCAAAGGCACAATCTCGCCGTCGCGCAGCAGAACGCGCTCGCGTGTGTCCAGCAAAAATGGGCCAAAGGAATAGCAGTTTTGCTGTGGCTTCGTGCTCATCTTTCCGGTTTGCCAGAAACTTCTTGCGCCAAATTTTTCCTTCGCAAAGGATTGTACAGCCGTGCTTTGCGGCAAGGCAATATGCGCCCGTGAGGTGTCTGCAAAGCCGTCTAAACATGAGTCAGAAAAGCTGTCAGAACTAATTCAGAACTTTGTCTGAGTTTCCGAAGGACTTCTGAAGCGCGTCGCGTGCATCATGGCGCGCATGAGAGGGGAAATTGTTATGAGACGAACAAAGACCACAGAAATCATTGTCGAGACGGACGAAATATTTGTCGTCCGCCAATCCTCTAACGCCGCGATAGCCGCACAGTCTTTACAGTCCTTCTGCGACGAATGCGGTGCGGCGGCAGAGCTTATCACGCCGGAGTTGGCCGCAGCCGTCATAGGGGCCAGCACGCGCGCCATCTACAGGCTGGTTGAAGCCAGCCTTCTACACTTTGCAGAGACGCCTGACGGAAGGCTGCTCATCTGTCAAAACTCGCTCGCGGAGCTTGAAACTCCCGGCGCAACCCCGAAACAAATAAGCGGCGCATGAGCGCCGTGCAATCGTTCATTCAATAAACCCCTGAGCCGTCACTTTTCGTAAGGCGCGCTCTTAAACACAAGAGGAGTAGGAAAGATGCATTCAAAGTCAAACAGCAAAGTCGGAAAATATATCATCAGTTCATTCATCGCCTTCGCGCTCATCATCTCTTCATTCTTAAACGCGCAGGCGGCGGCAGTGCTCGATTTCGACGGCGACGGAAAGACGGATTATGTTGTCGCGCGTCCCTTTAGCGGAGTTTTAATCTGGTACTTGCAGCGCAGCCGCGACGGCTTTCAAGGCACACAGTGGGGCGTCTATCAGGATACGGTGACCAACGATAAGCTCGTGCCGGCAGACTATGACGGCGATGGCAAATGCGACATCGCAGTCTGGCGCGCAGGCGCGCAGGCGGCCTTCTATATCCTGCGCAGCTCAAACGGCACGCTGCAAGCTATCTCTTGGGGTACGAGCGGAGACAATCCGTATATGACGCAGGATTTTGACGGCGACGGCAAAGCAGACCCGACCGTCGTGCGCAAAGTCGGCGGCAGCCTCATCTGGTACATACGCCAGAGCCTGACCGGTACGCTCCGCGCCGCGACGTTCGGCCTGAGCACGATTGACGCTCCAGTGCGCGGCAATTACGACGGCGACACAAAGGCAGACCTTGCGGTCTATCGCGGCGGCTTTCCCAGTCCGGCCAGCACTTTTTATGTGCTCCGCAGCCAGACCAATACGCTTCTGGGTCAGCAGTTCGGAAACTCCTCAACGGACATCGTCGCGCCTGGAGATTATGACGGCGACGGCAAGACAGATTTCGCAGTCTATCGCGACGGCGCGTGGTACTGGCAGCAAAGCTCTAACGGGCAGGTCAGAGGCGTGCAGTTTGGCGCGGCTGTGATAGACATCGCCATTCAGGGCGACTTTGACGGCGACGGTAAAACAGACCCGGCTGTGAGACGGCTCGGCGGCCCCGTTGCGGGGCGCGGCGACATCTTTGTCCTGCGCAGCATGGCAGGCTTTACAGCCATACACTGGGGAAACGAGAATGACCTCTCCCCGGCAAGTTACGGCAATACTTACAATCCATTCTGATAGAGGATTGCAAAACTCAAGCAAGGATTGATTCAACCCTTTGCGCGCTTCCGATTTAACTTTGCGCCACCAGCGAGAAACAAGAACGAACGGTTCTCGCAAAGGCGCAAAGAAAAGAAAATCATAAGCTCGCAAAGGGTTGAGTTTTTTTGTGTGGCCTCTTTATCAGAGCGCATCAATCTTGGCGGCGAGGATAAAATCGCTCTCGCTGAGGCCGTCAATCTTGTGCGTCCAGATTTTGATTTCCGCATAGCCCCAGCCGAAACAGATGTCCGGGTGATGGCCCTGCTCCTCTGCAAGCTCTCCGACTCTCTGCACAAAACTTTGCGCCTCAAGAAAGTTCTTAAACTCGTAACGCTTTTGCAAGTGATGCTCTTCGACGACTTCCCACTCGCCTCCCAACTCGTCCGAGAACTCTTTTATTTCATCCCCGCGCATCGGCGGCATCCCGCCGCGACACGGCACGCATTCGCGGCTCGCTAAATCATTCATCGCTCAATCGCTCCTTTGTCAGAAGTTTTCAAATTCGAGGTTTCAGATTTAAGATTCCTTTTTAATTCTACATCACAAGCCATCAGATGCGCTGAGCACTTGGCAAATGAGTGCCGGAACGGATAGTCTTAGGGCCTTAAAAGAGCTACACATCTTTTCACTTCGGTCAAAGGAGATAAGCAGAAGTGGCTGTCATTCATCCTTTCCGCGCGCTTCGTCCGCCCGCAGAGCTTGCGGCGCAAGTGGCGAGCGTTCCCTATGATGTCGTCAACACGGAGGAGGCGCGGCAGCTTGCCGCCGGAAATCCCTTTAGCTTCCTGCATGTTTCGCGCCCGGAGATAGACCTGCCCGTCGGCACGGACATCTACAGCGACGAGGTCTATAAAAAAGCCGCAGACAATTTCCGCGAGTTGACGGAGCGTTGCCCGCTCAAGATGGAGCCGGAGCCGAGCCTTTATCTCTATCGCCTCATCATGGGCGAGCAGGAGCAGATAGGGCTTGTCGCCTGCTGCGCGGTTGACGAATACGACGACAACACGATTCTCAAACACGAGAAGACGCGACCAGACAAAGAGGACGACCGCACGCGCCACATGCTCTCTTTGCGCGCGCAGACCGGCCCGGTCTTTTTAACCTATCGCGGCAATCAGGAGATTGACACGATGGTCATGGAAGTAACCATGATTGAAGCCCTCTATGATATTACTGCGCCCGACGGCGTGCAGCACACAATCTGGCATGTGCCAGACCCTGTGCGCTTTGTGCAGGCGTTTCGCGAAGTGCCGAAGCTCTACATCGCTGACGGCCACCATCGCGCCGCCTCCGCCTCGCGCGCACGCGCATTTCTCAAAGAGCAGAACGCAGACAAGCATACAGGCGAAGAGGAATACAACTTCTTTCTCGCAGTCCTCTTTCCGGCAGAGCAGCTTCGCATACTTCCTTACAATCGCATCGTGCGCGATTTGAACGGAATGTCAGAGGAAGAATTTCTCGCGGAAGTCGAAAAAACTTTCACAGTCGCGGAAGGCGCGCAACCATCGCCCGCATCGCGCGGCGAGTGGAGCATGTATCTTGGCGGCAAGTGGTTTGGCTTGAAGCTGAAAGATGAAAGCAGGCTGCAATCGGAAGACCCTGTGGCCGCGCTTGATGTGAGCATCTTGCAGGAAAATTTATTAGACCCTATCCTGGGCATCAAGGATGTGCGAACAGACAAGCGCATAGATTTCGTCGGCGGCATACGCGGCACAGAAGAGCTTGAGCGGCTCGTTAACGAAGGACAAGCTGCCGTCGCTTTCTCGCTTTCACCGACGACGCTTGACGACCTCCTGAATGTTTCGGACGCGGGCAGCATCATGCCTCCCAAGTCCACTTGGTTCGAGCCGAAACTGCGCGACGCGCTCTTGATACATAATATTTAAAAGTTGTGAAAACAGTTGAGACCGAAAGATTGATGATGCGTCCGCTGACGGCTGACGATTTGGACGAGTTGGCAGCCTTGCGTTCAGACCCACAGGTAATGAAGTACATCGGAGAGCAGACCAGAGAGAAGGTCGCGGAGCGTTTGCGTTTTTATATTGAATCTTACGAGAAGAACGGTTTCGGCGCGTGCGGCGTGTCGCTCAAAGGCGAGACTGCGCTCATCGGTTGGAGCGGGCTGCAACCTCTGGAAGATTCGGGCGAAGTGGAAATCGGCTATGGCTTTCAAGTGCCGTACTGGGGCAAAGGCTTTGCCACCGAAGTCGCAGCCGCGTGGCTCCGTTACGGCTTTGAGCACATCGGCCTCGAACGCATTGTCGCCATAGCTCTTCCAGACAACACACCTTCTTGGCGCGTGATGGAAAAGTTAGGCATGAAGTATGAGAAGAACGCAAAGCACTACGGCTTTGATGTCGTCTATTACGCGATAGCGCGCAAAGATTTTCAGCCGGATAAGAATGCTTTTTACAGAGTCCATGAATAAGAGCGTCTGAAAAATATGCCACAGAGACACAGAGACACGGAGAAGGTCAAAAGGAAAAAGTCAGAAAAGAAATTCATTTTACAAAATTTCATTATCTCTGTGTCTCTGTGTCTCTGTGGCTAATTATCTGAGTGAGGCTAAACGGATGAGAGTTTTGATTGCTGATAAGTTTGAGCTGTCGGGCCATGATGGCTTGCTCGCCATCGGTTGCGAAGTGTCGTATCAACCCGACTTGAAAGACGACGCGCTGACAGCAGCCATACGCGAGATTGCACCTGATGCGCTCGTCGTGCGCTCGACCAAAGTGACAGAAGAGATGATGGATGCGGGCGCGCTCAAGTTAATCGTGCGCGCGGGCGCAGGCTATAACACGATTGATGTCGCGGCGGCTTCGGGGCGCGGTATCTATGTCTCAAACTGTCCCGGCAAAAATTCCATCGCCGTCGCAGAGCTTGCCTTTGCGCTCATCCTCGCGCTTGACCGCAAGGTCGCAGACAATGTGATTCAACTACGCGAGGGCGTTTGGAACAAGAAAGAGTTTTCCAAAGCGCGCGGGCTTTATGGTCGCACGCTCGGCCTCATCGGCGTCGGCAAAATCGGACAGGAAATGATTCCGCGCGCACGCGCCTTTGGCATGCCTGTCATCGCTTGGAGCCGCAGCCTGACGCCTGAGCGCGCAAGTGCGCTCGGCGTCGAATACAAAGAGAGTCCGCAAGAGATCGCGCGCGAAGCAGATGTCGTGAGCGTGCATCTGGCCCTAAAACCCGAAACACGATTGCTTGTCGGCGCGGATGTTTTCAATTCGATGAAAGAGGGCGCGTATTTCATCAACACTTCGCGCGGCGAAGTTGTGGACCAGGCCGCGCTCATTCATGCGATGAAGACGCGCGGGATACGCGCGGGGCTTGATGTCTATGCGGCTGAGCCTGCGGGCGGGACTGGCGAGTTTACGGATGAAATTGCGCGTGAAGAAAATCTCTACGGCACGCATCACATAGGGGCTTCGACAGAGCAGGCGCAGGAAGCCATCGCCGCCGAGACTGTGCGGATTATTCAAACTTTCAAAGACACTGGCCGCGTCCCGAATGTTGTCAACGTGGCCCGGCGCACGCCCGCCACACACATGCTCGTCGTACGCCACAGAGACCGCCCCGGCGTTCTGGCCTCTGTGCTCGAAGCCATACGCACGGCTGGCATCAATGTGCAGGAGATGGAGAACATCATCTTTGAAGGCTCAGAGGCAGCCGTCGCGCGCATCAACCTGGAAGCCGAGCCGCAAGCGGAAACTCTGGAACGATTGCGCGCAGAGAATACAGACATCATCGAACTGAACCTGATTAATCTCTGAGCTGAAAATGAATTTCCAAGAGTCGTATTGGTTGTGATTTGAAAAAGAGCAGGCTATCCACTAAGAGACACGAAATATGAAACGAAGCTACACTAAATTTTGTGTGATTGGTTGTTTCCGTTTTGTGTGATTTAGTGGATAGGTTTTTGTAGCTTGTTATTTATCGCAACATTGCGTTGATTTATGAAAACCACGCTCATCACAGGCGCATCGAGCGGTATTGGCGAAGCCTTCGCGCGCAGGCTGGCATCAGAGGGCGAGAATGTGTTGCTGGTGGCGCGGACGGAAGAGAAGCTGGCCGCGCTCTGTAGCGAGCTTGGACGCGCGCACAATATCAATGCGCAGTTCGTCGCGATGGATTTAGTTGAAAAGGATGCTCCAGCAAAGTTGTTTGCGGAAACTCAAGAGCGCGGTCTTGAAGTCGAGTTTTTGATTAACAACGCTGGCTTCGGCTCGATGGGAGATTTTACGACACTTGAGATAGAGCGCGAGCTTTTGATGATAGATTTGAATGTCAAAGCTCTCGTCGCTTTAACTTATCTCTTCCTGAAACCGATGCGCGAGCGCGGGCGCGGCTCGATTATCAATGTCGCTTCGACGGCTGGCTTTCAGCCAGTGCCGTATATGACGACCTATGCGGCGACGAAAGCTTTTGTGCTTTCATTTTCGGATGCTTTGTGGGAAGAGAATCGCGCGCATGGCATCACTGTCATGGCCCTTTGTCCGGGCGTGACGGATACGAATTTTTTTGCGGCCTCAGAGATGGAACGCCCGCCCATGCGCGTTTCGCAGACGCCGGAACAGGTAGTCAAAACGGCCCTCAGCGGTCTCAAGCGCGGGCGCGGCCACATCATCTCAGGCTGGACCAATTATCTTTTGACGGAAACGGAACGCCTCGTCCCGCGCTCTGTTGTCACGCGAATCGCTGGAAAAGTTTTGCGTACTCAATCTGAAAACGCTTTGGAGAAAACAGATGACTGAGAGAATCTTTAATTTTAGCGCGGGGCCTGCTGTGTTGCCTCTGCCTGTGTTGGAAGAGGCGCAGCGCGAGCTTGTCGCGTTGCCGGGCGTCGGGATGAGCGTGATGGAGATTAGCCATCGCTCAAAAGCTTTTGATGAAATCATCGGGCGCGCGGAAAGCGGATTGCGCGAGTTGATGGGCCTGCCGGAAAATTATCATGTCCTTTTCTTGCAGGGCGGCGCGAGTTTGCAGTTCTCAATGATTCCTATGAACCTGCTGCCGAAGGGCGGGAGCGCGGATTACATCGTGACGGGCAGTTGGGGCAAGAAGGCCGTCAAAGAGGCCAAGCGCGAAGGCAACGTCAACATCGCAGCCACGACTGCCGATGGCGGTTTTACGCGCGTGCCTGCAAGCGACGAATTGAAGCTTGATAAAAATGCTGCCTATGTGCATTTCACTTCTAACGAGACGATTGAAGGCGTGGAGTTTAAGACGGAGCCAGAGACGGGCGATGTGCCGCTCGTTTGCGATGCTTCGTCGGATATTTTATCGCGTCCCGTTGCTGCGGAAAAATACGGTCTTATCTATGCAGGCGCGCAGAAGAACATTGGCCCAAGCGGCGTCACGCTCGTCATCATCCGCGACGACCTCTTGCAGCGCATCCCGGATGGCTTGCATACCATGCTCGACTTTCGCACGCATGTCGAGAACAAGTCGCTCTATAACACGCCCAACACTTTCGGCATCTACATCATTGCTCTTGTCTGCGATTGGTTGAGAGAAAAGGGCGGCCTCAGTGGGATGCAGCGCGAGAACGAAGCGAAAGCCAGGCTGCTCTATGATGCGATTGACGCGACGGAGTTTTATCGCGGCCACGCAGATGCGGACTCGCGCTCACAGATGAATGTCACTTTTCGTCTGCCGTCGGAAGAGTTGGAAAAGAAGTTTGCGAGCGAAGCTATGGCAGCCGGATTGGACGGCCTCAAGGGCCATCGCTCCGTCGGCGGCATACGCGCCTCAATTTATAATGCTTTCCCGCAAGAGGGCGTCGGGGCGCTCGTTCAGTTTATGAAAGAGTTTGAAAGCAAGAACGGTTGAAATTCAAAAGAAATCAGTCATGAAACTATTCTCACAACTCGTATTGCTTCTGGCCGTCATCCTCATTGGTCATGTGAACGGCTTTGCACAACTGACGCCGGAGTCTTTCTCAGGCGATCTTGAGAAAGAATATTTGCGCGCGGGCGAGAAGTTTTTCCAGCGCGGCGAATGGGCTGCGGCGGAGGGACATTTCAGAACTGCTACGCAACGCCAGTCCAACAGCCCTGTGTGGCGCGTCTGTCTGGCTGTGGCCCTTGATAAACAGGGCAAGGCGGAAGAGGTGAAAGCTGAGGTGCAGAAGCTGATAGAACTCAGAGACGTTGAATCACTTCTGGTCGTTCCAGAGAAGATGAAAGACACAGGCAAACTCGTCTTTATTGACACACGCGCCTTCGGTGATGAGAAGACTGGCATCAATCGTTATGTGGCGGCTGTGAAAAGTCTGGAAGTCGAATTTAAAAGTCGGCAAGACGAGATGACGAGTATCAAAGGTAGAATCAAGGCGATTTCAGACGAACTGCTCTACATGAAGAATGAGAAGGAGATAAAGGTCAAGCAAGAGGAACGCAGGAAACTTGAAAAGGAATTGGAGAACAAGAGGAAGGATGCCTCAGCCGCGTTTGACAAGCGTTATGACAAAGTCGTTGGCCCTGTTGCCAGTCAGATAGGCGTAGCTCTTGATGCTTACGCAAAAAAACGTGGCTACGCCTTCATATTCGATAACAGCAAATTCAAGGACGTGAGTTACTTTTCAGACAAGAGCATAAATGTCACGCAAGATTTCATTACTGATTATAACAAGCTCTATCCAGTCAGCCTCCCCAATGCTAAGCAGTAGAAACGCTCCCCGAAGTCTTTAACGATGAATCAGAATAACGGAGGTAAACCCCCGCATGTTCAAAAAATGTCTTCGCGTCGTGTCTCTCTTTGTCATCAGCACGCTGCTTAATCTGCCGCTTGTCTCTCAAGCGCAGGACGGCAGACAGCCAGCTTCCTTTAAGCCTTCGGTCAAGCGTGTCGCGGTTTTTAAGAACGGCTATGTCTTCACGTATCGTGAAGGGCAGGCCGTGCCTGTTAATGGTTGGGTCTATACGACGGATGTGCCGATTGGCGTGATGGGTACAGTCTGGGGCTATAGCTCTTCGCCCGAAGCGCGCGTCACGCAGCTTCTTGCCACGGAAGCCGAGAAGAACGAAGCCAATCGCGTCGCCAATCTCGAAGAGTTGCTCTTCGTCAACGAAGGCTCGCGCATACGTGTCAAGTCGCAGTATTCGGATAAGATTTTAGAAGGCACGTATCTTATCCTCAATAAGCGCAGAACTTTTAGTGTCGGGACAACGGGCGAGCCGTTGCGCGAGACGGGCGCAGGGATTCAGAACGGCGAATCGGACATCGCCATCACAACCGAAACGGGCGTCACGGTAATGCGCACAGGCAACATTGCTTTTCTGGAATTTGTGGGCCAGCCGCGCTGGGATAAGCTGATGACGAGCAAGGAAAACCGGCTCGGCCTCAAGACCGAAAATGTTCCTGCGGGGCAGAGCGTACAGCTGGGAATCGCCGCGCTTGAACGCGGGATTCGCTGGATTCCGGCTTATCGCATAGAGCCGAAGGGCGACCCTGTCACAGAGGCCAAGCTTGAACTGGAAGCGATGGTCATCAACGAACTCGTTGACATCTCGAACGCGGAATTTTATTTCGTCGTCGGCGTCCCGCACTTTCTCTATCAGGATTTAATCTCGCCGCTCTCTTTGAGCCAGACCTTTGCAGGCGTCTCAAGCTACTTCTACGTCAGCCAGCAGAATCAGTATTCCAATGCCATCATGACGCAGAGCCGCGCGGGCGAATTGCGACCATCTAGCGGAAGCCGCGCGAGCGATTCACCTGGGATTGTGCCGGAAGAAGGAAGCCTGCCGGCGATGTCCGCAGACGAGCTTTATCTTTATCGCTCGGATCAGGTCGCGCTCAAAAAGGGCGAGCGTGCAAGCCTGCGACTCTTTTCTCTGACCGTGCCGTGTCGTGAGATTTTTGAATGGAATGTGCCTGATGCCTCGACATCGGGTGAAGAGTACAGCACGCACTCTTTGACGAATCTGTCGGGCGGATTCTGGCGTTCACTGAAATTAAAAAATGAGACGGGCATGCCCTGGACGACCGCGCCCGCCTTGACCTTCCGCGACTGGAAGCCTCTGGGCCAGGACATACTCGCCTTCACGCCCATCAACACGGAAACGATTGTGCGCGTCACGCCCGCAACGGAAGTGGTCGGCACGCATAAGCTTCTTGAGAGGTCGCGCGTGCGCGAAGTAAAGCCCAAGAAGCCGGATGAGAATCCAGACGAATATGATATTGTCACGGTCGAAGGCATCATCAAACTCCGCAATGTGAAGAAGCAGCCGGTGGATGTCGTCATCACACGCAGAGTCTCAGGCACAATCACGACCGCGACTGAAAGAGGCGCAATCAGCCGCGAAGGTGCGGAGCTACAGGCCAACAATCCGCAATCAGTAGTCAGGTGGGAATTCTCACTGCCGCCCGGCGAAAAAGAGCTGCGCTATGTCTATAAGGTTTACGTCGAGCGTTGATGCGGGTTAAATTAATCACACAGGACATGCAGAAGATTTGAGATTTGAAATTTCAGATTTAAAATCTTCTGTGTCCTGTGTGGTAAAAATTCTGCATCTGAATCGGCCAACATGAAAATCAAAGACACGCTGTTAATTCTTCTACCTCTGTTCATTCTCGCGCTTGCGCTTCAGGCGCAGACCGCAAAGCAGCCTGAGAGCTCAAACGCAAACGCACAGCCGCAGGAAAAGCACTTGCGCAATGTGCGGCAGTTGACCTTTGGCGGCGAGAATGCCGAAGCCTATTTTTCGGGCGACGGACGCCAACTCATCTTTCAGTCAAAGCGCGAGAGCCGCGAGTGCGACCAGATTTACACGATGGATGTGGACGGCTCAAAGACGCAGATGGTCTCGACAGGCATGGGCCGCACAACCTGCTCCTACTTTTTCCCGAAAGGCAATCGCATCCTCTACTCTTCGACGCATCTCGGCGCGAAGGAATGCCCGCCGCGCCCTGATTTCTCGCGCGGCTATGTCTGGGCCATTTATCCGTCCTACGATATTTTCACAGCGCGCACGGACGGCTCGGACGTGAAGCGTTTGACCACGACAGATGGCTACGACGCGGAGGCGACAATCTCTGTGGATGGCAAGAAGATTGTTTTCACTTCGATGCGCGATGGCGATTTGGACATCTACACGATGGATGCGAGCGGCAAGAATGTGAAGCGGCTGACGAATGAGTTGGGCTATGACGGCGGCCCTTTCTTCTCCGCAGACGGCAAGCAGATTGTGTATCGCTCTTATCATCCGAAAACGCCGGAAGCAGTCGAGCGATATAAACAGAGACTGGCGGAAAATCTGATTGAGCCGAACAACTTTGAAATCTGGGTCATGAACGCGGACGGCACAAACAAGCGACAGGTCACAAAGCTCGGCAAGGCTAGCTTTGCTCCATACTTTTTCCCCGACGGCAAACGCATTATCTTTGCTTCAAATGTTAATGACCCGAAAGGGCGCGACTTTGACGTGTACATGATAAACGTGGACGGCACGGGCCTCGAACGCATCACGTTTAATGACAGCTTCGACGGCTTTCCGATGTTCTCGCCGGACGGCAAGCGGCTCGTCTTCGCTTCCAATCGCAACGCGCAGGCGCGCGGAGACACAAACGTGTTCATCGCGGATTGGGTTGAATGAAGTGCGTGCAAATTAGCCACAGAGACACAGAGACACAGAGCAAGAAAAGTAGATAAAGAAAATGCTATCTAAAATGTTTAATGCTTTCTCCGTGTCTCTGTGCCTCTGTGGCTAATCTTTGGTTTTGTAGTTGTTCTCAAGGTATTTGTAATTGCCAAAAGCTATGCGACAAAAAATCTTTTCCTTCCTGCTCATCTTCGTTTTCGTCTTCAGCGCATCGGCTCAAAAAAAGCAGCGCGCGAGTGCGACTGCGCCGAGCGCAGAGAGAGTGCGCGCGCATGTCACATACCTGGCGTCTGAAAAAATGGACGGGCGCAGGACTGGGACGGACGGAGCGCGTGCGGCTGCGCGTTATATCGCGTCGGAGTTTAGACGCCTCGGCCTGCGTTCGGGCGTCAAAAGCGGGAAAGGCGATAGGACAAACACGCTCCCTTACATGCAGAAATTTCCGTATGTCGCGGGCGTGGAATTGGGAAAGACAAATGCTATGTCGCTCTTGCGCCGCGCGCCTGCCGTAGAGGGCGAGCCTTTGGGCGGAGGCATCACGACCTTAGACATGCGGCTCAACGATGACTGGGCTCCGCTAGGCTTTTCCACCAACGCGCGTTTATACACTTTGCCCGTCACGTTTGTCGGCTATGGCATCACTGCTTCGGATTTGAAGTATGATGATTATGCTGGCATGGATGTCAAAGACCGCGTCTCGCTTGCGCTGACGGGAACGCCTGACGGCGACAACAATCCGCATGGAGAGTTTGCGCGCTATACGGACGTGCGCTGGAAAGCAGTGGCCGCGCGCGATCATGGCGCAAAGGCTTTGATTGTCATTGCAGGCGCAGACAATTTTCGCGACGACAGGCTGACAAGGCTCTCTTATGACAACAGCGCGGGCGATGCTGGCTTGCCTGTCATAGTTATTTCAAGACAATCCGCCGCACAGATACTCGGACTCGGCGGCATAGCGCAACTGGCGGAGCTAGAGAAACGTGTGGCCGCAGGCGCGGCCTCAAGACAGAGAGATGCCGCTCCGTCACTTTCGCCGGTCATTGATGCTGTCAATAAAGCATCCTTTATGGAGCAGAGCCGCCTCACGCTCGCGACAGACATCGTGCGGCGCGAAGCCCCCGCGCACAATGTCATAGGCATCCTCGAAGGCTCTGATGCGAAACTGAAAAAAGAAGCGATTGTGATTGGCGCGCATTACGACCACCTTGGACGCGGCGGGAGCGGAAGCTTAGCCACGCGCGAAGGCGAAATCCATCACGGCGCGGACGACAACGCTTCCGGCACAGCAGGCTTGCTTGAACTGGCGCGACTCTTCTCTGCCAATCGTCCGAAGCGCACGATTATCTTCATCGCATTCGGCGGCGAGGAAGAGGGATTGCTCGGCTCAAACTATTATGTCAATCATCCGGTCGTGCCGCTCGCGGACACTGTGGCGATGATTAACATGGATATGATTGGTCGTTTGAAAGATGAGAAGCTGATTGTCGGCGGCGTCGGCACAGCGCAGGAGTGGCGCGATTGGATTTCTAAAGCCGCTCCTAATCCGTCATCGAAATTCGCGCTCACGCTTAATGAAGACGGTTACGGGCCGAGCGACCATGCATCGTTTTATGCGAAGAAAGTGCCTGTGCTCTTTTTCTGGACAGGCACGCACGCGGATTATCACAAGCCTTCGGACACTGCTGACAAAATCAATTATGAAGGCGAAGCTCGCATCCTCTCTATGGTCATGAATCTCGTGCAGGCGATTGACAGCAATGCTCAGCGACCTGCATACACGACCGCGAAGAGTGAATCCACAGGGCGCACGAATATGGGTTTTAAAGTTTCGCTCGGCACGATTCCGAATTATGCGGAATCGAATGACGGGCTCTTGCTCGACGGAGTGCGCGACGATTCGCCTGCGGCGAAGGCCGGATTGAAGGCCGGAGACAAGATTGTCAAAATGGCCGGGCGCGAGATACGCAATGTCTATGATTATACATACGCGCTCGGAGAGATGAAGGCCGGAGAGGAATATGAAGTCGAGCTTATGCGCGGCAGTGAAAGATTGAAGCTGAAAATTATTCCGGCAGCGAGAAAGTAAAAACGTGAGGCGCAGCCTCACTGATGAAAAGCAGATGAACGGAAAGTCAGAGACTTTCCGCACAGCGCGGGCGGCATCAGCCGCTTTGACTTTCCGCGCAGCATGAGAGGCAAGAGCCGCATTCTGATATTGTCGAACTGAGGTCTAAAAAGCAAAAGGGTGGATGAAAGGAAAGCTGTTTTTCATCCACCCTTTTGCTTTTTATTTTTTACTTTTAACTTACCAGCGCGGCTCGCGGTCGTTGCGTCCGCCACCGCCTCCGCGATCTCCGCGATCACGGTCGCCGCCACCGCCGCCGTAACCGCCGCCGCCATAGCCGCCGCGACCGCCGCCGCGACCACCGCCACCGCCGCCGCCGCGATCAGCTTTCGGCTTGGCTTCGTTGACGGTCAGGTTGCGACCGCCAAGATCCTTGCCGTTGAACTGCTCGATGGCTGCCGCAGCCTCTTCGGGTGTCGCCATTTCGACGAAGCCAAAGCCGCGTGAGCGTCCAGTCTCGCGGTCTTCGATGACGGAAGCGGATTCGACCGTCCCCGCCTGTGAGAAAGCTTCTTTCAAATCATCGCTCGTCGTGCGGAACGAGAGATTACCAACATATAGTTTCGTAGCCATATCTTATCCTTCAGGGTCAAAGGAAGCGCGGGCTGCAAATAAATCCAGAGATGCTCTGAGAAGGGGAGACAGCTTCCGACTTCTGCTGGCGAAGCGCGACATGCCCGGTGCTCTGACAAAAACGCGAGAGCGGCTTCAAACAGGTTGACAAACGAGCCTCACTCTCTCCTCAGCCGAACGCGGGTCGCTGCACGGTCACAGGCAGGCGCATCACCTTTGATGCGCGAGAGCAGGAACACTAACGCAAAATAGTATGCCGCGATTCCGCGCACAGCGCAAGACTAAAAACCGCCACCAAAAAGAGTTTGAAAAAGACTTTAGCCACCTCAGCCACAGAGACCGGAGAGACACGGAGAAAGACAAAAGTAAAAAGCTAAAGGGAAGATGAAGGGAATGCTGTTCTGACTTTTACTTTTTCTTTCTTCATCTCTGTGGCTCTGTGGCTCTGTGGCTAATTCCTCGTCTGCTCTTGGAAAACCGCAAGTTTTATCGCAGAATGAAAAAGAGTTAAAAATTCTGCTTTAACCCTCGCGGCTTGCTCCGGTTGACGGGCAGAGAATTATTCGCCTTCCTTTCAAGGAGGCCAGCGCCAGCGCGAGAACGGTCTCTTAAATTAATGATCGGTCAGACGGTTTCACATTACCGTATCCTGAGCAAGCTCGGCGAGGGCGGGATGGGCATGGTCTATGCTGCGGAAGACATGCACCTGGGCCGCCGCGTCGCCATCAAATTCCTGAACGCTTCGACCAGCGATCACCACTATCGCGCACGCTTCCTGCGCGAAGCGCGCGCCATCTCTTCTCTGAGTCACCCGCACATCGCTACTGTTTATGATTACGGCGAGACTGCCGACGGCAAGCCTTTTCTTGTGATGGAGTTGATTCAGGGAGAGACCTTGAGCGAGTTGTTGGAAGCGAGTGCGCTGACGCTCTCTGAATCCGTAGAGATTATCGAAGACGTGGCAGACGCGCTCGATGAAGCGCATCAACGCGGCATCGTCCACCGCGACATCAAGCCTTCAAACGTCATCGTCACAGAGCGCGGGCAGGTCAAGGTCTTAGACTTCGGACTCGCCAAACGCATGAACGAAGAGAACCATTCGGAGACAGACCCGAACGCGCGCACGCTGCTCGCTACGCATACGAGAGACGGTGTGGTTGTCGGCACGCCGCTCTATCTCTCGCCGGAGCAGGCGACGGGCAGCAATGTTGATGGGCGCAGCGACCTCTTCGCTTTGGGCGCATTGCTCTATGAATGCATCTCAGGCAAGCCAGCTTTTTCCGGCAGCAGCGTGATAGAAATCGGCGCGCAGGTCTTGCACATAGACCCGCCGCCGCCCTCTCAGCTAAATCCGCAGATTCCACTTGAGCTTGACCGCGTGACGCTCAAGGCTCTTGCCAAGAAGGTCGCGGACAGGTATCAGACTGCGGCAGAGATGCGTGAGGATTTGGCGCAGGTGCGCGCATTCCTGAGCGCGGATGGTGAGAAAATCCGTCGCCTCACAACGCACAGGCGCGGCTCGCATCGCACGAGCGCGTTGACAACTATCTCGACCTCTTTGCGCCAGCCGCGCATTTCTCTCTTCACACTTGTTGTCGGCGTCCTTGCGATTGGACTTGTGATTGCGGGCCTCTTCTGGCTTTTGAAAACGAAAGCTCATCAGCCGACCGCAGAGGCTCAAAGGTTCTATGACACGGGCATGAATTTCCTGCGTGAAGGAGCTTACTATCAGGCCAGCAAGTCGCTGGAAAAAGCTATCAGCATAGACCCGCGTTTCGCACTCGCGCACGCGAGTCTGGCCGAAGCCTATGCCGAGCTTGATTACGCGGACAAGGCGAAGGATGAATTGCTGACCGTCAATACGCTTGTGCCTGACCGCTCCGCGCTCCCTAAGCTCGACGCGCTTTATCTTGATGCCATCAATGCCATTGTCACAAACGATTTCAAGCGCGCGACCGAGCTTTACAAACAGATTGTAGAGGAAAAGCCGGAGCAGCCGCAGGTCTATGTTGATTTGGGCCGCGCTTATGAGAAGAACGACGAGGTGGATAAAGCTCTTGAGAGTTATGTCGAAGCTTCGCGGCGCGACCCGCAGTACGCGACAGCCTACTTGAGAGCGGGCATCGTTTCCATACGCAAACAGAATGTCGAGAACGCTTCATCCACGCTCGACAAGGCAGCTTCGCTTTATGATGCTTTAGGCAACATCGAAGGCCGCACGGAAGTTCTTTACTGGCGCGGCGTGCTCCTGACGGACACAAGCAAATTAGCAGAAGCGCGCACAGTCTTGCAGCAGGCTCTTGACCTGACAAACTCAACCGGCAACGAGTCGCAGAAAATCACAGTGCTCCTGCAACTGAGCCGTCTCTCGTACAACGAAGGCGCGCCGGACAAAGCGCGCGATTATGCCAATGAAGCTCTCGCCTTTGCGGAGCAGCGCGGCCTCGGCAACCTCGCCATTATCGCCTTGCTCGATTTGGGCAATGCCTTCAATGCGAGCGGCGATTATGACCGCGCCGAAGAACATTTCAAGCGCGCGCTCGAATTGGCCCAGCGCAACAAGGCCCGCAAGCTCGAAGCTTTGAGCAAGCTCAATCTCGGCGGCAACCTCATGCAGCAGCTACGCACGAATGAAGGCTTGCCTCTCATCGAGCAGGCGTTGGAGTTTTTCCGTCAGGGCAACTATCAAAAGCAAATCTCTTTTTCGCTCACCTATCTGGGGCGCGCGCATCGCCGCGCGGGAGAGTATGACGCAGCCCTCAGAGACTTTCAGCAGAAGCTTGCGCTGGCCGAATCTTCCGGCATCAAATCGCAGATTGCTTCCGCGCATGCAGAGATTGCGACCTCGCTTGCCAAGCAGGAGCGGTATCCTGAATCTTTGCGCAGTTATGATGAGAGCTATGTCATCATCAAAAGCTCTGTCACAGAAAAAGGTGTGGGCGATACGGTGGGCTTAGCGTATAATCGAATGAATCGCGGGAACGTGTTAGCACAGCTTGGTCTTTATGATGATGCTCGCGCCTCTCTTGAAGAGGCGGCTAAATATGCAGAGCGGCCCGGAAGCAGTAATAAGGCTGTGCTCGCGGAGATACAGATGATTTACGCGCAGATGGCCCTGAGCGAGCGTCGCTTTCCAGATGCTAAAGAGTACAGCCTGCGCGCGCTGAATCAAGCGGGCAAGCTTTACCCGGATGTTGCCATCGGAGCCAAAATCACACTCGGATTGGCGCAAGCCTTTTCCGGCTCGGCAGGCGAAGGCAAGCGCACCTGCGAAGAGGCTCTCGAAATGGCCCGCAGCACTGGCGAGACGGCTCTTATTTTAGACGCCACGCTGGCCCTTTCACAGGCTCTTTATCAAAGCGGTGACAACGCTGGCGCAGCGGCTCGCGCTCTCGAAGCGCAGGAGCGTCTGGCGCGTTCCGGCGAACAGGAATCCGTGTGGCGTGCGTGGCTTGTCGCAGGGCTTGCTGCTTTACGTGCGGGTGAAAAGGAAGTGGCACACGAGCGATTGGATAGGGCCATGGAGGAATTCACACGTCTCGCATCGCAGTGGAACAAAGATTCCGCGCGCTATCTGGAAAGAGAGGACATCAAATTTTTTAGCAACCAACTCAGCGAAGCAATAACCGCTGCCCAGTAAACTCTCACAACTTACAAAGGAGAAACTAACATGCAAGAAGAAGGCGACCCGCCCGGAACTGGCGGCGAAGGCGACCCGCCGGGAACTGGCGGAAGAGCGGCTGGTGACAGCACCGCCGGAAGAACGCCCGGAACAGGCGACTCGCTCGGCGACTCGACCGGAACCGGTGATGAAGGCGACCCGCCGGGAACTGGCGGCGAAATCAATCCCACACAACCTTAATCAGTTTTCTGATTCTCAAAAGAGCCAAGCGCATGCAATTTTAGCTGCATGCGCTTGGCTCTTAAAAAAAATCACGCGGGCGTTTTGTTTTAAGATTCGCCCGCGTGATTTTTGTTTTGATAGAGCGCGACGTGGCGCGCGAAATTCTCAACAGCGTCTTCGTCAGGCGAATCCTGCTTTTCCGCAGGCAGACTTGCACGCTTGCTTCTGCGCTCGTGAAAGACGGACTCTGCGATATTGGCGAGCCACCAGAAAGTGCCGCGCGTTCCCATGTGTTCGCGCACGTGCTGAAAAATTCGCGGATAGAGTTTAATAGTGCGCGCCAGCAGATTCTTAAACGCGCTGAACGACATCCTGTCCTGAAAAAAATCCTGCCGCGAGCGCGCGTCCAAGCTATGCAGCGCAGCCATCACAGCGTTCATCGTCTCATTGACCACAGGAGGCGCAGAGCGCGGCGCGGGCCGCATCAATTCCCCAAGACTCGCCATCTGCGCGACGCGCGGCTCGTGAAAGTTAATCTGCGAGAGCGAGCCTGCATCAAGCAGGTCTGCCTTGAGAGCCAACTCTGTCAGATGCGTCAGGCGATGCAGGTTGCGCGCATGCGTGCCGAATCCGCAGAAGGTAAACGGGCCGGACGGATTCGCAGCCTCTCCGACTAATAGAACTCTCTCATCCGCCGTACGCCTGCGCGTATTTCTGCCGCGAGATTGCTGGCTCGGAAGATAACCGAAGACAGGTTTGAGGACGCGCCATTGCGCTCCCGCGCGTTTGTAACCGGGCAGCGATTCAAAGTAACGCTCAAAGAGCGAGAGCAAAGATTTATCCGCCCTGGAGTTTGCTGCATCGTAAAAGAAGAGACAGGTCGTGTATTCGTCGCGTTGCGGACTTCCGGCAAAGCCTTCCCAGATAAGCTGACGGTGGTCGCGCACATCTTCATTGCTCACCAGAATTTCTCCGACTCCGAAATCCGCCTTGTCCGGTTCAGACCCGCGCACAAAACCTCTGGCAACAGAGCCGACCGTCGGGCGCACATGCATCAAAGCATAGCTGTCATTGAGTTGGCGCGAGACAAGACTGCTCGCATCCGTCGCATCAACAAAGAGCCGCGCGCCGTATAACTTTCTTCTCCCGCTCCGCACCTCTTCGACTTCAACCAAAACCTTTTCCGGCTGCACATAGCAACGCACCAATCGCGTGCCTTCCAGCAGGAGCGACGCGCTCGCGCTCTGCCGCATTTTTTGCGCGGCCAACTCCAGCAGCTTGTTTGATTCGATGGCGACATCCATCACGCCTTCCATCCACAAAGGCGGAGCTTTAATGCGCGATGCCGCGTCATGAAATTTCACAAAGCCTGAGCGATAGCGATTGACGATGCTTGCCTCAAGCTCCTCTTTCGTAAAGAGAGCCGCGCGCTCAAGCTCGCTCAATTCCTCATTCGAGATATTCCAGCCGCGCGCTGCTTGTCCTATTGCGCGCTCGTCAAAGACCATCACGCGCCTTTGATGACAGCAGTTCATCACCGCCCCGTGAAGGAGCCCCAGCACTCCGCCCGCATAGATGATTTCAAACTCCGCTTCGACACTCAGGTTCGATGGCGGCGCGCCTCTGACGATGCATTCGGTCGCGCTGCTGCCGCCGCTTTCGGCAAGAGCCTCTTGCCAGTGTGCGTCTGTTTCCCAGATGCGTCTGAGCCAGGCTTCGCGGTCTGCGAGCGCGCCGAAGCTGGCGACGGTCAAAGGATAGCGACGGCGAAAATCGCTCAGGTCGGGCAGAGGATATTTGCTGCGGGATTTGGCTGGAGCGGCGACCATAAAACTGTATTTCTACCGGCGCAAAGAGACTCGCAATAATCCTGCGCGCGAGCCTGAGTTACAACACATGCTGGAGAGCTTTGAAACTTTCGTGTGAGTGTAACCGATGCATCAAACATTCGTCTAGTAACTTCCCGAAACAGAGTTGTAAAAGTATGCGCCGGAAAGCCTGAGGGAGTTTGTGCGCCGAATCCGCGTTACTGTATAGAGCCACATATAAAAATGCGAGTCCGGGGAGGTCGAAAAATGGCACACATTCGTCATACAATTTTTGTCTCTTTCATGGATAAAGCAGCACTGTTAGAAAAAAGTCTGAGGAGAACACAGGGGATGAGCAAAAAGGGCCGGAAGCATTTTATTTTTAGTTTTGGATTAGTCTTCTTTTATCTGCTCTGTAGCGGTCAAGCGACCTTTGCACAGACGCCGACATGCGATATTACGTGGCGCAAGATTGACGGCACGCGCGTCATCAGCACGACGCTGACAATTCCCGCAGGACAAACCGTGTGCATAGAGCCGGGCGTGCGCGTCGAATTTGTGGGCGAAGGAAAAATCGTGCTTGATGGAAGACTCATCGGCATGGGCGCGAGCGATGACCGCATACAGCTTGTCGGCACGGATGTTTTCCCGAACAAGCTGGAAGTGCGCGGCACGCTCGATTTGCGATTCACGGACAGCACGGCTTATGTCAGGCTTTTTCCCGGCGCAAATGTCACTTATCGTGATTGTAACCTCGGAGCTTTCGCGGGGCTAGGAAGCTCTGACCCGAACTTCGTCAATTTCAACCCGACGTTCGTGCTCATTGAAAACAGCACGCTTGATTCGGATGAAGAATTAGCCTCTGACAACGCCTCAATATATCTTTCCTTCGTTCATATAGTCCTGCGCAATGTGACAGTGCGACGCGGCGCGTGGGTCAACATCAATCGCTCATATATCTACATAGACAATTACAACTCGCAGAACGCGCGTCGCGACGGAATAGAGTTTCTCAGATTGAGCGAGCAGCAACCGCTCTTTCTGAATAACATCAATGTCACAGGCGCAGGCGATGCCGGCCTCAGATTCCTCGCGGGCAACTACTTCATCGGCGAAAATGTGACGCTCGTCGGCAACAAATATCCTGTGCGTGGCGGAGCGGGAATCTTGCCCGGCAGCAACATTCCTGCGACGGGCAATCTGAATAACTGGATTGAGCTTGATGGCGGCATGCAGCCGTTTTCGATTTTCGCTCCGCAGTCTGTGCCTTACGTGGCATCAGGCGGGCTGTTCAGTGGCTCGGAGATTTTGCCCGGCGCGATTTTTAAAATGAGACCAAACGTGACGCTCAATACTTTCGGCAATACGCATGGACGCTTGCTTGGTCTGCCGGATGCGCCGCTCACTTTTGAGCCGTTCGTGCCGGAACAGAAATGGAATGCGGTCGAGTTTCACCAGACGGGCGACCGCATGGAGCACACAATCATAGACGGCACGCGGAACGGCTTCACAGACACGGATATAAGCGGCGTCGTTCGCTGGGTGGACAATTCCATCTGGCGCAACAACGACATCGCCATCAATGACCCGCACTTCGATGTCTATTACATACAGGGCAACCTGTTTACAAACAACGGCGTTGCCGTCAACCTCAATGGCCCACTGAGCAGCAACTTTTCCGGCGAGACTAATCCGAATCTTTTTGAGAACAACGGTGTGGGCGTGCGCGCGATAAACGGGGCCAATCCTTTTATCCCTTTTAACTGGTGGAACTCGCCTACTGGCCCAACGACGCAGCAGAATCCGGGCGGCACTGGCGATATCATCGAAGGCCCGGCGCAGTTTCAACCTTTCCGTACAGTCAGACCAGACCGCACAGACCATCCGCCCGTCGTGCGTCTGCCGCGCCGCCCGTTCCAACTCACAGCCGGAGGCTTTGACGGCGTGATTGAAAGAGGACAGAAAGTAATCCTCACATGGAATGCTTTTGATAACGCTTCAATCGTCAGACAAAAAATCCTTTTTTCGGCAAACGGTAATCGCAGAGAAAATTTCGTAGTCATGGCAGACAACCTGCCGGGCAATCAACGCTCTTACGAATTTACGATGCCGGACGTGGGCGTGCTCGGCGGCACGCACAAGTTTATACGCATCGTCGCGGTGGATGCGTTGGGGCAGGAAGGCTATGACGAGTGGCAGGTGCAAGTCCCGACCGGAACAGAGCCGGGCGAGCTTGTCATCACAACTCCGCTTGCCGGGCAGACTTTTCGCGGCGGCCAGTTTGTGCAGATTAATTGGAGCATCACGCTGCCTTTCAATAGTCCGCAGTTCCGCGTCTTTGTCCTGCTCGACGGAGACCGCAAGGCTGTCTTTTCCGCTAACGGCGGAAACACGGGAACCTTTGGCGAGGTCGTGATGCCACTTGTGAGCACGGATTCGGCGCGCATAGCTGTCCATTCGCAGGGCGGGGCTAATCAGGTGAAATGGTTTTATAGCCAGCCGTTTTCGATTCGCGCGGATGCGCGTTGGCCCGACGCGCCGCCGCAAATCACTATGACTTCGCCGCAGGCCGGACAGAGTTTTCCAGTGCTCAGCCTCGTGCCGATTTCATGGACAGCGACGGATGATGAAGCCTTGCGCAGCTTTAGCATTTTGTATTCGACGGACGGCGGGCGCACCTGGTTGACGCTGGTCGAGAATCTGCCGCCAGAGACGACGAGCTATAACTGGCAGACGCCGCCGGGCGCAGGCTTTAATGATGTGCGCGTCCGCGTCGTAGCCTTTGATCGTCGCTTTCAAAATTCTTCGGACGGAGCCAATCGCTCTTTCCGCCTGACCAGCGGGCCACCGCTCAACGTGCCGCCCGCTGTGCAGATTACTTTTCCTGCAAACAATGCTTCATACAATGAAGGACAGAGCGTCTTGTTCGCTGCCAGCGCGAGCGACCCGGACGGCACAGTTGTCCGCGTGGAATTTTATGACGGCGCAAACTTTCTTGGCTCTGACGCGAGCGCGCCCTATCAAATCGCTTTCAACAATCCGAGCGTCGGCACGCACGCGATTAAGGCGCGCGCCGTTGATAATTTAGGAGCAACGTCGGATTCTGTTCCGATTAACGTCACGATAATTGATTCGCCCGGCCCGACGCCTTTGCCCGTCGCTTCTGCAAGTCTGACTGCGCCTGCAAACGAAACTGTCTATGATGCGCCCGCGAGCATCACTATCAGCGCGTCTGCTTCCGGCGGCACGCAGGGCGTCAATCGTGTTGACTTCTTTCTCAACACGACATTGGTCGGCACGGACACAACCGCGCCATACAGCATTACTGTCAACGATATTCCGGCAGGTCGTTATGCTGTCTTCGCCCGCACGACAGCCGGAAACGGCGTGCAGGCTTATTCGCAACAGAGCGTGGACATCACTGTGCGCAGCACAACTTTGCGCCGCGCCGCTTTTGATTTTGACGGCGACGGCAAAACGGATGTCTCTGTCTATCGCGGCGGGACTTGGTACTTGCAGCAGAGCACGAATGGATTCGCCGCTCTGCAATTCGGTGCAGCTTTAGACAGGATTGCTCCCGCAGATTTTGACGGCGACGGAAAGACTGACATCGCAGTCTTTCGCGCGGGCGCGTGGTATATCCAGAGCAGTTTGACAGGCAACCTGATTTCCGCTCAGTTCGGACAGAGCGGAGATGCGCCCGTGCCTTGCGATTATGACGGAGACAACAAAGCAGACCTCGCGGTCTTTCGCGCGGGCGCGTGGTACATCATGCAAAGCTCTAACAACAGTTTTCGCGCGCAACTCTTTGGACAGAGCGGCGATATGCCTGTCGCTGCGGACTATGACGGCGACGGCAAGTTTGACCTAGCCGTCTTTAGAAACGGCATCTGGTACTTGCAGCAAAGCTCTTCGGGATTTAGCGCGCAGCAGTTTGGAATCGGCGGAGATAAACCCGTCACAGGAGATTATGACGGAGACGGCAAATCTGATTTAGCAGTCTATCGTCAGGGCAACTGGTACATACAGCAAAGCTCCGATGGAAGTTTTCGCGCGCAGCAGTTTGGCTTGAGCGATGATTTGACTACGCAAGGAGATTACGACGGCGACGGCAAAACTGATGTCGCAGTCTTTCGCAATGGCAACTGGTACGTCATGCGAAGCGCATCGGGATTCATGGCGACTCAGTTCGGCTTGAGCAGCGACCAGCCAGTTCCTGCTGCATTTGTTCCATAAACGAAATACAAATTTCCCGCAAAGGCGCAAAGGCGCAAAGAAAACATTTAAGCGACAATCTTGCGCCTTGTCTTTCTTTGCGCCTTTGCGCCTTTGCGGGAAACTTCTTCGCCGTCTTCAAACTCGGCTGCGCGTCAGTAAACTAATAACTGCCACAAACAACGCAGAGCCGATAATGGACCAGATAATCGGAAACTTTGTGCCGCCGATGTTGACCGCGAAGAGCTCCGGCAGCGCGAGCGCACGCGCGAGCCACATGCCAATCAACGCGCCGATAAATCCGAGCGCGATTGAGACCAGACATCCGCCGCGCGAATAACCGCTAATCGCTTGGCCCAGAGCTCCGCACAGACCCGCCACTATTAACAAGATTAGCAAATCAATCAGACCCATCAGTTGACCTCCTGCGATTTATCTTTCGCAACTATAGCTCATCGCAAATAATCTCCAAACATTAAAAGTTAAATCCGCGCCCGGTCTCGTCGCGCACGACCTCGCCGCCTTTCATGACGAAGTGTACGCGCTCAAGCTCTGTGATGTCTTTCAAAGGATCATTGCGGACGGCGATGATGTCTGCGAATTTTCCGACTTCAATCGCGCCCATGTCATTCGGTCTCTCAAGAAGGTCTGCGGCGACGATGGTCGCGGATTGAATAGCCTGCATCGGCGTCATTCCATAGCGCACCATGTATGCAAACTCTTTCGCCTGATTCTCTGTCCATGCATAGCCGCCAGCATCCGTGCCGTAAACTATCTTCACGCCTTTGCGCACCGCGATGCCGAAGGCTTTGGCTTCGAGGTCGCGCATCGTGAGCCAGATGGGCGCGCCCGCAGCCGCGCGTCCTTCCGCGACATAGACTCCGACATAAATTGTCGGACACCAATAGACGCCCTGCCTGACCATGCGCGTCATCATCTCTTCATCAAGACCGTAGCCATGCTCTATCGAATCCACTCCGGCTTTGAGCGAAGCTTCGATGCCTTCGCGTCCCATCGCATGCGCGGCGACTCTGCGACCCAGGCGATGAGATTCCGTGACGAACATGCGCATCTCTTCTTCCGTGAAATTAACCCAAGAGTGAAGCGCGCCGTCCTTCATATAATAGCGACGGTCTGCGTAAAACTTTATCCAGTCTGCGCCATACTTGACCTGCTCGCGCACAGCGCGGCGAATCTCATCCGGCCCGTCAACAATCTGCACACCCTCAGGCATTTTCAGTTCCCAAGAATAACCTGAGAGCGGATACATGCCTGTCGCTGAAAAAGCTCGCGTTGAGACGAACATGCGCGGCCCCTGTATGACGCCGCGCTCAATAGCTTTCTTGACATCCACGTCCGCGTACATCGCGCCTTCCGTCTCAAGGTCGCGCAAGGCCGTGAACCCGTTCATCAGTGCCGTGCGTGCGGCAACCGTCGCGCGGATAGTCCTGTAAGGAATGGATTCTTTCAGAAGCTGTGCGTCGTAATCGTCGGCTGTGATGTCGCCTTGCAGTAGGATGTGCGTGTGACAGTCTGCGAGGCCGGGAAGGACTGTGGCTTTTGAAAGGTCTATGATACGCGCGCCGGGCGGGACGAGCGCGCGTTGCGCGTCAAACGGCCCGACGGCCTTGATGCGTTCGCCTTCAATCAGGATTCCCTGATTCTCAAGCACGCGCCCTGAACGCACATCCAACAATCGCCCGGCCCTGATAAAGACTAGAGGCTTCGATTTGTCGCGCGCATCCGTTTGTGCATAAAAAGGTAGCTGGCAGAGCGAGACGACGAGCAACGCGATAAGAAATCTTCTCATTTTTTTCATCTCCTTTTAGAGGAAGCGAGAGCTTTTCAGCTTTCAAAACAATCACGTGTGCACATATAATAACTCTCGTAGCGCGGCGCGGAATTTTTCATGCAAAGCACGCAAAGGCTACAAAAGGCAAGCCCCACAGCCTCACGAATAAAAACATTAAAGCGTTAGAGTAGTACAGGAGATTTAAGAAATGCGTAAATTATTTGCGTCCGCACTGATAATCGCGTCCCTCTTCGCCTTCGGTCTGGCCCAGAGCGACGAGACTTCAAGATTGAGCCGTGAAGAGTTAGCAAGGCTCGCACGCGCGCCCAGAGAGACGGACGGGATTGGCCGCGCCGTCATCTTTGTCTCGGATGAAAACGGCAACCCGGTCAAAGGCGCTCATGCCAACTTGGAATCAACTTACGGCGACGACCGCTTCTGCGAATCCTTCGGCTCGACCAACAACGAAGGCGCGATTGCGCTCCTGCCGATTCACATGGGCAAGCTCAAGCTTTCTGTCAAAGCCAAAGGCTACGAAACCGCGCACATGGATGTCTCCGCCAGCTCTCTTTCCGAACCCGTGCGCGTGACATTAAATAAGAAGTAAAAAGCTAAAAGGCAAAAGTGAAGATGCAAAGGATGCTGTCTTCACTTTTGCCTTTTTATTTTCTTCTCTCCTCGCCATGCCAAGCCGGAGCCTCCGCGACAGGCCGTTGCTCAAGGGCAGCCTCGTTCACTATCGGAATCAACTTATCGAGCGCACGCTGAAGGCTGCGCGCCTGTTCGAGCGTCAACAGGAATGTCGGCGCACGCTCGCTTGTCCCCTCAATCGTCAGGGCCAACAACTCGCGCGCAAAGACAGAGACGCGCACCTGCCCGTCGCCCGCGCGCCTCCCGACAGCAATCTCCACCTCGTGCTCTGATAAAGCCATCACGCGCTCCCCATTGATAAGTAAAAAGTGATAAGCAACAGCATCTTTTTTATCTTAACGTGAGTTTGAGATAAAAGCGGCTCTGCCGCCCCTGTTGTGCGGAAAGTCTGAGACTTTCCGTTAAGCTCTCTTTTAGCCCGGCGAGGCTCAGCCTCGCCTGCGGGAGTTAAGAAACGCGAGCCGGAAAGCCAGAGGCTTTCCGCACAGCTTAAGCGGCAAAGCCGCATAACTCAAGCAGCACAGTTCTCAGGCCGCCACTTATCTCACACACAGGTTTTCTTATATCTCATCACGCATCACTTCTTCGAAAGCCATTCGCGCACGACATCTTTCGGCGCGCGCTTATTGCCGTCCACTTCATGATTCAAGCGGCGCATCTCTTCCGTGCTGATAGCCTTGTTCAATGACTCGATGGTTTGAGAAATAATCTCAGAACGTGCGAGCGCGTCGCGTCGCGTGAGAAAGACCGCTTCGTATGGCGGAAAGTAGCGGCGGTCATCTTCCAGTTGCACAAGGTCGAGCGCGGCGATGAGACCGTCCGTCGAATTGCCGGCGATGATGTCCACCTGTCCTGTTGCCAGCGCGCGATAGGTGAGCGATAAATCCATCTCGCGCGGTTGCTGTTTGAACTGCAAGCCATAGGCGCGTGCAAAACCCGGATAGCCGTCCGCGCGCGACATGAAATCCTGCCCGAAGCCTGCGCGCCAGTTGCGCGCGTGCGGGACTGCATCCGAAATTGTTTTCAAATTCAGACGACGCGCCTCCGCTCCGCGCACGAGAATCGCAAAGTCATTGCTAAAGCCTAAAGGCGAACTCACCTCCACATTAAACTTCTCGCCGTACTCGCGCCTGACCGTCTCATAGACGGCGCGTGTGTCTGTGATGGGTTGGTGTTTGAGAATCGCTGTGTAAGAAGTCCCAGTGTATTCCGGGTAAATGTCTATGTCGCCGCTCAAGAGCGCGTCGTGCGAGAGATTGCCGCCAAGCTCGAACTTGCGCTCGACAAAGACTCCGCGCGCTTCAAGTTTCTGCGCGATAATCTCTGCGAGAATCACGCTCTCTGTAAAATCTTTCGAGCCGACGACGATGCGCGGCGCAGCTTGCGATGTGTTCTGTTGCGGCTGTTGTCCCGCAGAGAAGTTTGCGCGCCATGCTGTGAAAGCGATGAGACTTAAGATGACTGCTGCGAGTGATGCCCACGCAATCTTGCGCGCAAACGTGCTGCTGCGCTCACTGCTTGTGCGCGTGTCGAAACGCTTTTCCACTAAACCGAGCAGGAAGTCTGCCGCGAGCGCCATCAACGCGGCTGGCACTGCTCCGGCTAAAATCAACTCATCAACATTTTGACGAAGCCCGCGAAAGATATAAGTGCCGAGCCCGCCCGCGCCAACGACTGCCGCAATCGTCGCCACGCCGACGTTAATCACAACAGCGACCCTCACGCCTGTGAGAATCACTTTCATCGCCAAAGGAAGTTCGACCTGCCACAGAATCTGCCTGTCTGTCATGCCCATCGCGACGGCAGCCTCGCGCACGTTTGTATCCACGCCGAGGATTCCCGTGACTGTGTTGCGAATGATGGGAAGGAGCGCGTAGAGCACGAGCGCGACGATGGCTGTGCGTGCGCCGATGCCGCCGATAAACGGAAGCGGGATGAGAAGGCCGAAGAGCGCAAGGCTCGGCACGGTCTGCATTACATTGGCGAGGCCGAGCACAGGGCCGCGCAGCTTTGGCTGGCGCGTGAGCATGATGCCGATGGGCAGACCGATGGCGACGGCTATCGAAGTCGAGAGAAAAACCAGCCAGAGATGCTGTGCGATAAGCGTCAGCATCTCTGCGCGGTTCTGGACCATAAAGTGCCAGAGCTTCATGCGTAGCTCCATAAAGGCGCGGGGAAAGAAAGTTTCCCGCAAAGGCGCAAAGACGCAAAGAAAGCACGCAAAGGTATTGAGTGATTATTTAACTTGAAAGCTTTTCTTCGCGCCTTCTTTGCGCCTTTGCGCCTTTGCGGGAGAATGTTTTTTCTTTCCATCATGCGTGACTCAACTGCAACGTCTCGACATATGCCTGTGCATACTCATGCTCGGAGCGCAGAAAATTTTCGGGCGTTTCCAGCAAGAGCAGCTTGCCCGCGCGCATGAGACCGATGCGCGTGCCGAGCAGCAATGCTTCGCGCACATCATGCGTGACGAAGATGGCCGTCTTGCCGAGTCGCCGGATAAGCGCGGCAAACTCTTTTTGCAGCGCGGCGCGCGTCAGCGGATCGAGCGCGCCGAAGGGTTCATCCAGAAGCAGGAGCGGCGGCTCTGCCGCAAGCGCACGCGCGACGCCGACACGCTGCCGTTGCCCGCCGGATAACTCGCGCGGGTAGCGCGCGGCAAACTTTTGCGAGTCAAGCCCGACCAGATTCAGTAGCTCTGCGACACGTTCCTGCACGCGCGACTCGTCCCAGCTTTCCAACTCCGGCACAAGCGCGACGTTGCGCGCGACGGTGAAATGCGGAAACAGTCCCGCTTCCTGTATCACGTATCCTGTGCGGCGGCGCAGGCGAATCGCATCCAAACTAGTCGTCGCAACGCCTTCGACCAAGACCTCGCCGGAAGTCGGCAGCAGCAGGCGATTGACAAGGCGGAGCGTGGTCGTCTTGCCGCAGCCTGATTCGCCTAAGAGCACAAGGGTCTCGCCTCTCAAAACTTTCAGATTGAGTTCTGAAAGAATCGGAGAGGCGACTTGAGGCACGCTGTAGCTGACGTTGCGAAATTCTACAACCGTTTCAGGGTTTGATGTTGAAGGTGATGCTGTGCTCACTTTGTTTGCGCTGCGCCACCGCCGGGCGTGCGCGCGATGACGAGCGGCTGCGTTTCAATCTCGCGGCGATAAAAGACGCGCGGCCTCTGCACATTGCGCTTCTTCGGGTCTGTCTGTTCTTCGCCTTCGACGAAAGCGACATCTTCCTGGTCCAGAATGCGGCCCTGCAATTTCTCTTCCTGCATCTGCGGGACGCGCGCAGTCGCATAGTTGAGCCACTCACGCGCGCCGACAGTTCCGTCGCGCGGCTCGTGGTCAGCCGCGCCCTTCTTCAAACCTTCTTCGACAAGCGCGTAAGTCAGATAGCCATGTCCCAGACGAGAGGCTTCCATCGCCGCCTGATAACTCTGTGCGGCAGTCAGGATGTACATCCCTTTCTCATAAGCTAATTGGGCCAAGCCTTTCGAGTTCATCGGGCCGCGCCGTTTCTCTTCGGCTTCCAGTGCCTGACCGGAATTGCAGGCATCTATCACGAGCATCAGTTGTCCTGCGTCAATCATTAAGAAAGCCTGCTCAAGCTCTCTGTCAGAGATGCTGTGCTCGATGATGGACTCTAAGCCTTCCTTGGTCAGGTTCTTGCGGTCGCCTTTGTATCCGAGGTCGTGCGGAATCAGATAGAACTGATTTTGCTGCGCTGTGCCGTGACCTGCGAAATAGACTACGACTCCATCCTCCGGTTGGGCCAGAGCGGCGAGGCTGGCGAGTTTTTGTTTGATATTGGCTTTGGTCGCATTCCTGTCATTGAGCGCAATAACTTCGACGCGCGCATAGGATTGCAGACGCTGCTGTTGCTTTCTCAACTCCGCGCCAAACGCCGTCGCGTCTGCGACAGCATATTTGAGATTGTACTGCGGGTTGGCATAAGTATTGACGCCGATGGCTAAGAGATAGAGCGTGCCTTTGCGCCGCAGTTTCTCGTCGCCCGTGACGGTGAGCGTGGCATCCGCGCTTTTGATGTTATCTCGATTGAAAGCGTAAGCCGTTAATTGATTTTCTCCGGCTGTGATGGGCAGAGTCGTTTCAATCACCGTGCTCTTTTGTCCTTTGAGGACATCGCCTTTGAAAACTCTGACCAGCGAGCCGTTGCGAAAGAGGCGCACGTCCTGCGCGCCGCTTCCGCTTGTATGCTTGCTATCGGCGGCTGCCTCTTCGACTTTGATGCGAACTATTATTTCACGCGCAGGGCCTGCCGCCGCGCTTGGGATTTCATCCTGCGTGAGCGTGAGCAGAGGTTGGCGTATATCTTTCTGCGCGATGTTGGTTTCGGCGCGCGGCTGTTTGCCTGTGAGAATTTCCGCGAGCAGGCCGGGATAGAAAAAGTCTGCGAAGAAGGCTTCGACGGGAGCAGTGTTGTATGTATCGCCAAAACGCCAGACAATCTGTTGCCACGCGACAGGCGAGCCATCGAAAAGTCCGTCAGGAGTAACGACCAGCCAGTCTCCGTCACCGAGCAAGATGAGCGTCGCAAGCTCTGCTCCATCCGCCTCGCGCCAGACTTTAGTTGTTCCGTCATTGCTGCAAGTGAAAAGAAATTTTCCGTTGGGCGAATAGAGAACTGCGCGCACTTCTGTGTGATGACCCGCGAGGCTGCGCACAAGGCGGCCCGTCGCCACATCCCAGACGTTTGCCTTATTCGCCATCCCGCCGTTGAGCAGCTTCTTGCCGTCCGGGCTGAAGATGACAGAGCGAACCATGTCCCCGTAACCCGAAAGGGTGCGCAGCATCCTGCCCGTCGCTACATCCCAGAGCCGTATGGTCGTGTCGTTGCTGCCTGTGGCAAGCAGGGTATTGTCTGGACTGAAAGCGATAGAGCGAACCGATTGGCGATGCTTTGAGAGCGTGCGAAGCTCCTGTCCGGTTGCAGTGTCCCAGATTTTGGTGAGGCCATCATCGCTGCCACTCGCAAAGAGTTTTCCGTCAGGACTGAAAGCATAAGCGTAAACCTGCGATTGATGACCGGAGAGCGTGTGCAACACTTCCCACGATTTCACATCTCTTAAAGCAATCTTGGTATCGCCTTCGAGCGTCGCAAATATTTTTCCGTCTGGACTGAAGACAGGCATCGCAAAGTTCATGCTGTTGATGGCATCGCTCAGTTTTCCGAGCGCGCTAATCATTTTGTCCGCGACATTTTCACCCTCGTCCTTTGACGGCGCAGGCTTTGGAGTCGGAGCCGGTTTTGGCGCGGGCTTCTTGCTTGCGGCTGGTTTGTTTTTCTCGCCGGGAATAAATTCTTTTCTCGTCGTCATGTCCCAGAAGCGCGCGGTCTCCTGCGAGGCTGTGCTGGCGAGCAGCCGATTGTCGGAACTGAAAGCCAACTCGACGATGATTGAATCCTGATCGCCGAGCGGTTGATCCACTTGTCCCGAAGATAAATTCCACAGGCGAATCTTTCTGTCCGCGCTGCCGGAGGCCAGAAACCTTCCGTCAGGGCTGAGCGCGATGGCCTCAAGGCTCGTCGTGTTGATAGCTTTAATCGGACGCTCAACGCCCGTTGCAGCATCCAGAATTTTAAAGCTTGCTTCGATTGAATTGGTCTGCTTGGTTGACTGATAGCCGCCGCCGATGAGCAGCTTGCCGTCTGGACTGTAGGCAATGGATTCGATGAGATTGTTTTTAGTCTCGATAGTCTTTCTTCTCTTGCCCGTCTCCAAATCCCAAATCTCTATATCATGGCCGGAGATAATGATGGTTTTACTATCGGGACTGAACGCGGCTCCATAGCCGAGAGCGCGCCCGCGATACAGAGAGCCTTTGGTTTCAACATCCCAGATGTACCAGAAATCCGTGCCGCAGGTGGCGAGCATCTTGCCGTCTGGGCTGAAGGCTATGGCCTTGACTGATGCTGTGGCGAAGTGTTCCGCCACGCCGAGTTCCTCTCCGGTCTTAGCGTTGTAGAGGACGACCAGATTGTCAAAGGTCGCGGCCAGCATCTGCACGCCGCCCGTCTCTGTCGGGCGAAAAGCGACGCGCGAAGGGCTCTTGCCCGCGACCTTCAACTCGCGCTCTTGTTTATTGCCTTTGTCCACGAGGACAACGCGGTCAATGGCCGCGTAAGCAAGCGTCCTCTTGTCTGGACTGAGAGCCATAGAGGTGACTGACCTGTGCGAAGGCTTTTCGCCCAGCATCCTTCCAGTCCTCACATCCCACGATTTAATTTCTCTGGCAGAGCCGCTCAAGAGTTCCGTGTCCGAAACAAAGAGCAACGAAAAGACAGTCCCCGAATGGCCGCTCAAGGTGCGCATGACCATTCCTGTCTGCACATCCCACAGCCTGACAGTCCTGTCCGCGCCGCCACTCGCAGCCAGTTTGCCATCGGGACTGACGGCCACAGTGCGTATCACATCCGCGTGATTGGTTCGGACATAAAGCTCCGGTTGCTGCGCCGAAATGAAAGGCGCGAAGAGACATACTGCAAGAAGCACGAGGAAAAGTTTGCGTTGGAATGTCATGGTTTTCAGAAACGTGTTTTAAAGTTAAGCGAGCGATGGCGGCTTGCCGCCTGCGGTGCGGAAAGTCTCTGACTTTCCGACTCCTGCCTGCTCTTGATATAGGGCGAGGCTGAGCCTCGCATCAGCTTGATGCGATACCAGCCGGAAAAGCTTTGCTTTTCCGCACAGCAGACGGCTACAGCCGTCTATATCTCGCAACTTGGGTTATTTAAACAATCCGCAGATATTTGATGACTTCCTTGATAGAGCCCTGCCAGGAGCCATGCCAGTTGCCAAGCAAAATATCTGCGGGGGAGACACCTTCTTCGATAACCTGTTGTCGTAGAATGTCCAGATAAGCAACTTCATCGGGCGCGATATTCTTGAGCCCGATGACAGCCAATCTAACAATCTCTTTCGACAACTCAAGGACGTTGACGCCCGCGCATCTTGCGGCCAATGCTTCGCGCGCCACCTCTTCGCGCAGGCTTTGCGCTTCCGTTTGGCCCAATCGCGGCGCGAGTCGCAATGCTTCATTGAGAGTCCCTGCATCGTACATCAAGCCTTTCCACAGAGCTTGCAGCGCGAGCGTATGCGCTAGATTGCCGCAGTCCGCGCTCCTGAGTTCGATGTGCTGCTTCAAACGCGCATCCGTAAAGAGCGTCGTCAAGTGGTCTGCCCAGTCGCCAAAGATTGGCTGCACGCCCACGCATCCGCCGTCAAGAAATTCTCCGAACTTCATCCCCGTCGGCGCTTCCAGATAGATGCCGTCGCGTTGCGCAAAAATCATTGGCACTTCGAGCGCGTAAGAGACAAAATCCGCAGGCGTGAAAGTTTCATCAAGCGCGGGCGGAGAGATGCCTGTGCGGTCTCGGTCTGTGTTGAGCCAGACGGCTGCGCGCGTGGATTTGTAACCCGAAGGCCGACCGTTCTCAAAAGGAGAGTTGGCGAAGATTGCCGTCACAACCGGCGCGAGACGATTCCCCAACAAAAATTTTTTAGCGAGGTCTTCGACAGAGCCATAATCCAGATTGGTCTGCACGGCGCAAGTGCGCGTCATCATATCCCACGCACGCGCGCCGCGCGTCGCAAGGTATGGCCGCATCACTTCATAACGCGCTTTCGGAAACCACTGCTGCTCTTCGAGCGTGCGCAAAGGGTCAAAGCCCGCTGCGAGAAAAGTCAGGCACTCGCCCTCTGCAATCTCCGAGAGACGCGCCAGATAGCGTCTGATTTCCCGCTCGACATCATGCAGCCTGCCCTGCGGCGCGCCCGAAAATTCTACCTGCCCGCCCGGCTCGACCGTCAAACGATTCATCTGCCCCGCGTCAACTTCGATGAGCACGCGGCCTTCGTAAACCAGATCGTTTGAAGAAGGAGCAAAGCCAGCGAGCACCCTCTGCACCTGCGCCGGATTGAGCCGCGCAAAGTCGCGCGTAGTGTCATAGCCGAAAAGCTCGAACTCGACGCCGCACATCCAATCGTTTTCGGGCTTGGCCCCGCGCAACAGATTCTCTTCAAAGCGCGGCGCGCTGGATTTCGCCACAGGGTCTGTCAGAAGCGGAAAGACTTCTCGCCGCGCCTGCTGCTGTGAGTTTGATTGCAGGCTCTCTGAGTCGGCGCAATCTCGTTTTGCTAAATCACTCTGATGCTGAGGCATGATTTCTTAATGAGCAGTAATCTGAAGACGAAAGTTAAGCATGGCGCGCAGGCATTAGCTGAGAGACAGCTTCCTTTTCATCGTGAGCGAATCGCCATGCTCCGCGACAATCTGAAATCCGTGTCTTTGATACAGTCGCAAGGCCGGATTCTCGCGCGTCACGCTCAGGGAAATATTTTCATAAAACCCTCGCGCCGCTTCGATGAGGTGAGAGAGCAGGCTCGTGCCGACTCCTTGCCCGCGATATTCGGGCAGCAAGGCCATCCCCAATTCCGGCGTTTCATCATCCACATAACCGAATCCCTTTTCCACATCCTTTAACAGCCGCAGCCAGATGGCCCCGACAGGCAAGCCATTTTCGGCTACGGCTTTGAAACCCACATCGCCCTGCCGTCCCCAATCTTTCACATATCTCGAAAGATGCGGCTCGTTGACTACTTCACGCGCGAACGGCGCGCGCCCCGCCGGAACATAAAGAGCCTGATACAACATCTCCCACAAAAACGATTGGTCCAGAGGCGTCAAGCTTTCGATGCTGTATGTCCCTAAAAAAATCATCATTCGCCAACGGCGAGAAAAAGATTGCTGCTGAATTGCTCACGCTCATCGAGCCATGTGCGCGTGCGCGTGAATCCGGTTTCCGCAGCCATTCCTGACAGCCCTTCCAAATCATACTTGTAAGAGTTCTCAGTATGAATACGCTCACCCTCTGCGAAACGGATGTCCAGTTCAAGCTTGCCTATCTGCACGGACTGTTCGCGCAGGCTTTCGATGTAAGTCTCGACAACTCCAGCCTCTTCATTATATGTCACGTAATGACGAAAGAGGCGCGGATTAAAATTCGCGTCAAACTCGCGGTTGATGCGCACGAGCAGGTTGCGATTAAAGGCTGCGGTCACGCCGAGCGCGTCATCATAAGCTGCTTCGAGGATAGATGGCTCTTTCTTCAAATCCGCGCCGAGCAACAGGGCATCGCCCGCGCGCAGGACTTTGCGCAGAGCGCAAAGAAATTTATTGGCTTCATCCGCATCAAAGTTTCCGATGTTCGAGCCTAAGAAAAGCGCGAGCGTCCGTGTCCCTTCCGGCCTCTCGCGCAAGGCATTCAATCCATCATAGTAATCGCCGGCATAAGCCTCTATGCGCAGGGCCGGATAAGATTGCAGCAGGACGCGCGAGCTTGTCTCAAGCGCGGTGGCGGAGATGTCCACAGGGACAAAGAGCAAATCGGATTGCTCTTTCAAGATGGCTTCGATGATGCAGCGAGTTTTCGATGCGCTGCCGCTTCCCATCTCAAGCAGGGTCTTGCGGCCCTCGACTGCGTTGACAATCTCATCCGCATAACGCTCTAAAATCTCATTTTCGGCGCGCGTCGGGTAATACTCCGGCAGCAGGCAGATGGCCTCGAAGAGTTGCGAGCCAAGCTCATCGTAAAAATATTTCGGGAGCAATTTTTTAGGCCGCGCCAGAAGCCCCTTTCGCACGTCTTCCGCAAAGCCCGCCTCGGCCTCTGTGCGCGCGAGTTTGTGTAAAAGCAGTCTATCGGCAGAAGCAGTAACGGAAGTTTGCGACATTGATTTTCTCCGATGGTATGATAACTCATCACGGTTCATTATCAACTCACGAGGAAGCATCAAAATAAAGAAGTGTCACAGCAAATAAAAGAAGTGATTGCACAAAAGATGGCGGCGGCGCGCACGGATACGCTGCGGCTTTTTGACATGGCTCAGGAAGAGCATCTGCACAGGAGTCCCGGCTTTGGCTTTCGCCCGATTATCTGGCATCTGGCCCACATCGGCGTCTTCGAGGCTTACTGGCTCATACAAAAGATGCAGGGCCAGCCTGCGCCCGACGAACGCTATGAGCGCATCTTTGATCCCATCAGCACACCGCGCGAAGAATCTAAAAATCTTCCGACGCGCCGCGAGATGGAAACTTATCTGACAAATGTTAGAGCGCGCGTGATGGATTATCTCGACGAGGTTCGCTTTGATGAAGCAGAGCCGTTGCTGCGTGATGCTTATATTTTTCAACTGGTCTTGGAACACGAATATCAGCATCAGGAAACGCTGGCTTATCTGCTTCACCTGCTAGAGCCCGCGCTCAAGTCGCGGAGTGTAGATGAGAGGCATGCTGTCTTAAATGAAAGCTCAACGGCGCGCGAGATGGTTTTGGTTGAGGCTGGCCCTTTCGAGATGGGAGCGGTGTGGAACTCTTTCGCTTATGACAACGAGCTTCCCGTTCAGACAATTAATCTTCCGGCTTTCAAGATAGACAAACTGCTGACGACGAATGAAGAGTATGCGGAGTTTATCAAAGAGGGCGGCTATGAGCGGCGCGAGTGGTGGAGCGCAGAGGGCTACAAGTGGCGCGAGAAAGAGAATTGGATGAGCCCGCTCTACTGGAAACGCAATGAGCAGGAATGGCGCGTGCAGACTTTGTTTGACGAAGGCTTGTGGCAGCCCGCGCATCCTGTGACGGGTGTGAGCTTTTATGAAGCCGAAGCTTATGCGCGTTTTATGAAAAAACGTTTGCCGACGGAGGCCGAGTGGGAAAAGGCTGCTTCGTGGGATGATGAAAAAAAATGTAAACGCAAGTTTGCGTGGGGCGATGAAGCTCCGACAGACGAGCTTTGCAACTTTCATGAAAGATTCGGAGGCACAACTCCTGTCGGAAGTTTTCCAAAGGGCGCGAGCAGTTATGGCTGCCTTGATATGACCGGCAATGTTTGGGAGTGGACGAGCGACAGCTTTGCGGGCTATCCGGGTTTTAAATATTTTCCGTACCCGGAATATTCGGAAGCCTGGTTTGACGGCGACCATCGCGTCCTCAAGGGCGGGTCGTGGGCCACACGCGCGCCGCTCCTGCGCACTTCTTTCAGAAACTTTTTCCGCCGCCATTTTCGTATCGCCTTTGCAGGAATACGCCTCGCGGCTGATGTGTAAAATGGTTGTAAATTTTTACAGAGGGAATCAACTGCGGCTGGCGGGCTCTCATCAAGGCGGATAGAATATTATTTTTATAAATTGATGCCCATCAACGAAGGCACATCTCTTGGTCGTTATGAAATCCGCGCGCATCTAGGCACGGGCGGAATGGGCGAAGTCTATCTGGCACACGATACGCAACTCGAACGCACGGTCGCTCTCAAAATTCTTCCGCAGGAGTTTGCAGCAGACCAGCAACGCATGCAGCGTTTTGTGCAGGAAGCCAGAGCCGCCTCCGCGCTCAATCATCCGAACATCATCACGATTCACGAGATAGGACACGCAGACTCCGCGCACTTTATCGCCACAGAATTTATAGACGGCGAGACATTGCGCCAGCGCATGACGGGCGTGCGTGGGAATATTTCAGAAGCTCTGGATGTTGCCGTGCAAGTGGCTGGCGCGTTGACAGCCGCTCATCAAGCCGGAGTCATTCATCGTGACATCAAGCCGGAAAATGTGATGGTTCGCAAGGACGGCTATGTGAAGGTGCTCGACTTTGGATTGGCGAAGCCGACCGAGCGCGCATCTGCCGCGATTGATTCGGAAGCCGCGACAAAGATGTTGGTCAACACGAGTCCGGGCATGATTATGGGTACGGTGAGCTATATGTCGCCTGAGCAGACGCGCGGCCTCGCGCTCGATGGTCGGACGGACATCTGGAGCCTGGGCGTGACGCTCTATGAGATGTTGACGGGGCGCGTGCCGTTCACGGGCGAGACGACGAGCGATGTCATTGTGTCCGTGCTCGACCGCGAGCCTCAGCCGCTTGCGGATTTTCTGCCGGATGCGCCCGCAGAGCTACAGCGCATTGTCAGAAAGAGTTTGCGGAAAGATAAAGAGGAGCGATACCAGACGATAAAAGACATGCTGGTTGACCTGCGCACGCTCAAGCAGGAGTTGGAGTTTGAAGCGAAGCTCGAACGCGCAAGCGGCGACATACATCGCACGAGCGGGCAGACGAGACAGGCTGCCTTTGCAACAGAGCGTGAAGAGCTAGCGGCTCACAGCACAGCTTTCATGGCCGCGCGAAATACTGCTGGCAATGTAGCGACGGGCGGGAGAAAGAGCATGAAAGGGATGCTACTGCTGCTCTCGCTTGTGGGCGTGCTGGCGTGTGCGGGGCTTGTGTTCGCGGCTTATAAATTTTTATGGACGAGCGGGCGCGATGCTCGTCAAGCTCCTTTCCAGACGACACGCATCAGTCGCTTAACTTCGACTGGCAAATCCATTGATGCAAGCATCTCGCCCGACGGCAACTATGTCGCGCACATTTTCAGCGACGGCTCGCAACGTAGCCTCTGGATACGACAGGTCGCTTCGTCGCGCAATGTGCAGCTTGTGCCGCCAGCCGAAGTCAATTACTGGGGCGCGACCTTCTCGCCGGACAGCAGCCATATCTTTTACGTGCGCGGCGAGAGAAATCAGCCTTTGAAAGACCTCTATCAAATCTCTGTGCTGGGCGGCGAGCCGAAGCGTTTGATTGCGGATGTGGACAGTCAGGTTCAATTTTCACCGGACGGCAAACGCCTGACCTTCATGCGGCTGACGCCGGGCGGCGAGCGGGCGACACAGTTGATGATTGCCAACGCGGACGGCACAGGCGTGCAGGAGCTTGCTTCGCGCAAAGCTCCAGACGGGTGGTGGCATCCTGTCTGGTCGCCAGACGGGAAAGCCATTACATGCATCGCCCTCAGTTCGACAAAAGATTATCGCGTGCATCCGATAGAAGTGCAGCTTGCGGACGCAAGCCAGAAAGCTTTGAGCACACAGACGTGGCGCGAGGCCGGCCATCCGGTCTGGTTGCAGGATGGAAGCGGGCTGCTCTTGCTGGCTCCTGCGGACGAAGCTCTGGAATCTTCGCAAGTCTGGTTCGTTGAGAAAGCGAGCGGTCAGGCGCGCAGAATCACAAATGATTTAAATACTTACATGACCTTGAGCGTGACTGCGGATTCCGGCACGCTGGCGACTGTGCAATCCAGCAGAGTCTCGAACATCTGGGTCGCGCCCGGACTTGATGCGGAACGCTCGCAGCAGATTATGAACGAATCCGGCTGGGGCTATGGATTAGCTTGGACACCGGACGGTCGCATAGTCTATTCGTCAAACGCGAGTGGCAAGCAGGACATCTGGATTGTCAACGCAGACGGCACAGGGCAGAAACAGTTGACGGACACTTCCGGCCTCAATCTCTATCCGGCAGTCTCGCCGGATGGACGCACGATAGTCTTTGTCTCAGACCGCGTGGATTCCGGCACGCATATCTGGAAGATGGACATCAACGGCGGCAATCTCAAACAGTTGACCAACGGCATGCACGAGCACTTCCCGCAGTTCTCGCCCGATGGCAAGTGGGTTATTTATACATCCGCGAGTGAAGGCAAGCCGACCGTCTGGAAAATTTCGATTGACGGCGGCGAGCCTGTGCGACTGACAAACAAATATTCAAAGCTGCCTGTGGTCTCGCCTGACGGCAAGCTGATTGCCTGCTATTACTGGGAAGAGAAACCCGATAGCCCGTTCGGCATTTCGCTCGTTCCATTTGACGGAGGCGCACCCGTCAAGACCATTGACAATCTCCCTGCGGCGGCAGTTCGCTGGGCCAGCGACGGGCGCGCGCTCATCTACAACGAGACACGCGGCGGCGTTTCGAATCTCTGGAGTCAGGCGATTGACGGCGGGCAGCCGAAGAAGTTAACCGAATGGAAATCCGAACGCATCTTTGATTTCGCCTTCTCCCCTGATGGCAAACGCCTCGCACTCGCGCGCGGCGTCGTGACGAATGATGTCATCCTCATCAGCGATTTCAAACAGGGCATGAAGTGAGAAGTTTTTTAATAGGATGCCTGTCATGAGTGAGCTGCTGGAAAAGCGTTGGGCCGTCATCAGCGAACGCGGCGTCGAAGCCACAGCGATGCTCTACGATGAAGCTTTAAAACTCCTGCGCCGTCTGCAAAGCGAGAAAGTCTATGGCCTCTGCATCGTCACCGCCGAAGCCGCAGAACGCGACGCACTCGTTCCGCCAGCCAGAGTCAAAAAATAAAGACATCTCCCGCAAAGGCGCAAAGGCGCAAAGAAAAGCATTCAAGATAATTCATAGCTCAACACCTTTGCGTGCTTTCTTTGCGCCTTTGCGCCTTTGCGGGAAACTTTTTTGTTAACTTTCTTCAGCCTTCAACACAAAATCTGCCACAAGCGGCAGATGGTCTGACGCGATGAGCGCAGCGCGGCTGCGATGCAACGTCAGATTCTTTAGCTCCAACACTTCATCATAATAAATATGATCCAGATGCAGGAGCGGCAGCACGCCCGGATATGTGCGCGCTCGCCTCAGGTGCTGGCGAATGTCCGCGCTCTTGAAATGCTCCGCCAGCAGGCGCGAAGCCAATCCATGTGTCCATTCATTAAAATCTCCGAGCACGACGCGCGCGCCCGCCAGATTTTTATCACTTAAAATCTCTTCCGAGACGATTTGCCGCGCCTGATGCCGCCGCTCTATAAAAGCCGTGCCGAGATGTATGTTGAAGACGTGCAGGAGCAGCGAACTGTTATCCGTCTTGAGAAGCACATCGGCCCTCAAAGCTCCGCGCCGCTCGCGCCCGCGCCAGGTGATGTCATAGTTATTGACCAAGCCAAAAGGCAAGCGGCTTAAAATCACATTCCCGTAAGCTCCGCCATCCAACCGCCGGTTCTCGCCGATGTGATACTGCATCCCAAGCTCTTCGGCGATGAAACGCGCCTGATGCCGCTCACGCGCAAAGCCCTCGACGCTCAAGACCTCCTGCAACGCTATGATGTCCGCATCCGTCTCGCGCAACACAGCCGCCACGCGCTCAGGCCGCACGCGCCTGTCCATCCCGCGACACTTATGCACATTGTAGGTGACGATGCGAAACACGATTACGAAAGTCAGGAGTCAGGAGTCAAGAGTCAGGAGTCAAAAGCTTAAAGACTTTAAGACTCTTGACTCCTGACTCCTGACTATTTTTACTGTTGTCTTTCCAGCAGCCAGCCGACCCATTCATGCATGCGCTCGAAGATGGAGCGTCGCTGCCATTTCTTGTAATCAACCGCGTGGCTGTTTTGCAGGTCACGTGCGAAATCTTCTTCGAGCTGCGCGGCGAGTTGCTCATCAATGGCCGCGAGGTTGACTTCATCATTGAGGCCGAAGGAGCGATTGTCGAAATTGGTCGAGCCGACGACGCTCCAAATGCCGTCAATCGTCATCGTCTTGGCGTGAATCATCGCCGCTTCATACTCGTAAATCTTCGCGCCGCCGCGCAAGAGATCGCCAAACAGTCTGCGGCTCGAACGGCGCGTCAGGAGATGGTCGCTGTGTTTGCCAGGCACTATGATTTTGACTTCGACGCCGCGCTCCTTGATGGCTCGAATCATCTCTTCGCGCGCGCTGCGATCCGGCAGAAAGTATGGCGTAGTAATGTGTATGCTCTTTTGCGCGGAGGCGAGGAGCATTTGATAGAGAATGCGCGCGCGCGTCGAGCGGCCCATAGAGGGCGAGCTGTCCACGATAATCGAAGGGACTCCGCTTGGAGATTCGTGGAAGGGGAAAAACTCTTCGCCCGCCAGAATCTCGCCCGAAGCTTCGAGCCAGTTTTCGACAAAGCTAGATTGAAGGCTCGTCACAGCATCGCCTTCAAGTCGAAACATAGTGTCGCGCCACGGCGGATTCTTCTCATCTCCAATCAGCCAGTGATCCGCAAAGCCTGAGCCGCCGAGGAATCCAACTTCGCCGTCAACGACTATAATCTCGCGGTGCGTGCGGTTATTGACGCGCGCAATCGTGGCCCAGCGAACAGGGTGATACCAGCAGACACGCCCGCCCGCCGCGCGCAATTCTTTGAAGTAACTTTCCCACGACGCAAAGCTCCCGATGGCATCAAGCACCACACGCACTTCGACGCCCGCACGCGCTCTTTCAGTCAAAGCCTCTACGAATCTTTTTGTGACTTCGCCTTTCTGAAAAATATAAGCTTCGAGATTGACGCTTTTTTTCGCAGCGCGAATCGCTTCGAGTTCGGCTTCATAATAAACATCCGCGTTGGTCAAAACTTCTATGCGGCTACATCGCTGCACCTTCGCATCCGTAATCGCTTCGAGCGTCCGCAAAAATTCTTCGGAATCAAGCGGCGCAGTTTTCCGTGTAGAGATTTTGTAATCCAGCCCCGGCTCAAAGAGGGCCAGAAAGAGCAGAAAGCTCAACACGCAGATGGCGATGATGGCGATGACCAGAAATGCTGTCGAATCCATAATCAGTCCCAAATCCCAAGTCTCAAGTCTTAGGATTTCTGTTTAATCTTCACGCAGCGTTCAAGCCCGTCCAAAGCTTCAAGGACTTTAAGCCGCAGGTCGCGGTCGAGCGTCTTTTCTTCGCGCTGTAAGAAATTCTGCGCGGTCGCAAGCGCGCGCGGGTCGCACTGGCCGCCGATAAAGGCCGCGAGCCATTGATTGATAAAGAAAATCTTGCGCGTGCGTTTGAGTTGCGGCAGGGCGCGCAGGGCTTCGTCCAGATACATTTGCGTGAGCGCGCTTTGATGAATCGTGTTGAATGGGCCAACGCTCGCTTCAATCCAGCTTTCAGCCAGCTTCGTGTCATTCAGATAAGCGTCAAAATATTTTTTCTTATTCTCCACAGTGCCAATCGCGGCCCCGGCGGCGTAAGCATATCGCTTCGCATCATCCGTCGTGTCGGCCTTGCTCTGCGTTTCAAGAAGAGCGGGCGCGTCGCTGTCACTGCGCGCGAGAAGCTGTGTGATGATGTCAAAGCGGTCGCGCGTGCGTAGTTGCAGGCCAGGCACTGTGAGTTCGCCTTTTAAAATCTTCTTGAGTTCGGCGCGGGCTTCCACAGTCATCGCCATTGCTTGAAATCCGCGGAAGAAGGTGATGCGAAGCCCTTGCTTCTCAGACTTCATCATGCCTTCGTAAAGCAGACGCTCAAGACGCGGCGCAACCTCTCTGGCCTGCGCTTCTGTAAGATAAGAATTGAAGGCTAGAGAGATGCGATTGAGGATGCTCTGCACTGTCACTTCATCGCGCTCCGCGCCCAGATTCTTAACCGCCAGTTCGATATATTCAGACGGCGCGAGTTCCGCTTCGCGCACGCTGTCCCACAAAGAGCCCCACAGCAACGCGCGCAGAAAATCATCCTTCTCTTCGCCTAAGTGCGCGAGCACGTAATCGCGGCTCTCTTTATCAAGCAGAAAACGCCCGTAGCCGTAGTCCTCGTAATTGGCAAAGACATACAACACTTTCTGCGTTTTTGGGCCAAGTGAGATGGCTTTAAAATCACTCTCAACTCCGAACGTGACCGTTTTATTTTGCGCGCCCGTCTTGTCTGTGACGAACAAGACCTTGATACGCATGGGCCACACGCCGCCCTCGCCGAGGACATTCTTTTGTGTCATCAAGAGGCCGTGAACTTTAAAGGGAGTGTTCGAGGCGCGTTCGACACGCACCTCAGGCATCCCGCGCCGCTTGACCCACGCATCCGCCCACGCATCAAGCTTTTGTCCCGAAGATTTTTCAAAGTCGCTCACAAGGTCTGCCCAAGTCGCATTCGCGTAAGCATGTTTTTTAAGAAAGCTGCGGACAGCCTTTTGAAAATTTTGTGGGCCAAGATAAAACTCTGCCTGGCGTAGCATCGAGGGAGCTTTGCGATAGACTATGTTGCCGTAAGCGGATTTCGCTGCCGAGAGATTAGCTATCTCCTGAAAAATTGGCGTCGTGCCTTTCGTCGCGTCCGTCAGGTAAGCGGCGGGCTTTGTGCGCTCGTAAAAAGCTTTCCAAGCATTGAACTCAGGCATGATGGCTTCCAGAGCTTTGAATGACATGAACTCTGCAAAGCCTTCCTTGAGCCACAGGTCGTCGAACCAGCGCATCGTCACAAGGTCTCCGAACCATTGATGCGCGGCTTCATGAAAAATCACATTGGCCCTTGAGAGAAAATCATTCGCCGTCGGCTCAGTCGGAAACAGTATGGATTCCTCGCGCAGAAAGGTCGCGCCCGCGTGCTCCATGCCGCGATAAGCAAATTCGGGAACGATGACGAGATCGTATTTGGAGAAAGGGAATTTGTAGTCGAAGTACTGGGCCAGAAATTTCAGACATTCACGATTGAGTCGGAAAACTTCCGTCGCTTCCTTGCGCGCTTTCTCCTCTTTGGATTTGCGCGCATAGAGGCGCATCGGAATAGCAGCCGCTTCATCTTTGATTTCGACAAAAGGCCCGGCGGCGAAAGCGAAAACGTAAGTGCTGATGGGCTCTGTCTCGCGGAAGATGCTGCGTCTCATTCCTTTCCCGGAAGTTCGCCCGTCAATGAGAAGACTAACGGGAGTGCCGCGCAAGCTTGCGCTGACGTTGACTTCCTCCGCCTCCGTGTTGGTGATGACTTGCCATCTCTCTGGCCCAATGACATCTAACTTAAAACGCGCTTTTAAATCCGGCTGGTCGAAACAAGGGAAAGCAGTGCTCGCATCCGAAGGAACGAAAAGCGTGTAGATGTATTCCGAATTGTCCTCCCTATCCATGTAGCGCGTCACCGCGCTGCCGGAAGTCGCAATCGGCGACTCGAATTTGAGAGACACTATATTCTCGCCACGCTTTGCGCCCGGAATGATGAGATGCTCGTTAGCTTCTTTCAAACCTTGCGCATCTTTGCCATTAAGCATCACCTCCCACACGCGCGGGCGCGACTGGCCCTCTTTCAACGGATTCATGCGCCAGTCGAGAATGATGCTGTCCGCGCCTTCTTTAAGCGTCGCGCGAATCTCCATCGAGCCCTTTAACATCTGCGCGCCGGGCGCAAGCTCAAGGCTCAGCGCGTAACGCACATCGATGTAATGCTCCACGCGCCAGCGCGCCAACTCGCGCGGCACGCCCGGCTCACGGTCTTTCATCTGAGCGTGCAGAACTGTCGAGATGTTGAGCAGAAGAAATGTTAAGAGAATGAGTTTCATCATATCCATGCTTGTTTGCGTCTGACATCAAAGTAGCAAGACAATCTTCCCAAAACTCTCGTTGGATTCCATGCGCGCGTGCGCCGCTGCAACTTCGCTCAAAGGATAAATTTCATCAATCACCGGACGCACCACACCGCGCGCCAGAAGCGGGACGACATGCTGTGCGAAGCTGCGTGTGGCAAGAGCTTTTTCAACATGCGTGCGTGCGCGCAAGACTGTGCCAGTGATGCGCAGACGCTTGGACATCACTTTGCCGAAATCAAAGGTCGCACTCGCGCCGCCGGTTGTCCCGACGAGCATCATGCGGCCCTTGATGGCTAAGGCATCAAGATTGGCTGCGAAGTACGGGCCGCCAACGAGGTCTAGTATGACCTCTACGCCCGCTCCGTTTGTCCACACGCGCACGGCTTCGGCAAATTGCGCAGGGTCTTTGTCAACCGTCACTGCTTCATCCAATCCATACTCGCGCACACGTTCGAGTTTTTCCGCAGTGCGCGAAGCGCCGCAAGTGATTGCGCCCGCGGCATGCGCGAGTTGGACTGCGGCAGTGCCGACGCCTGAGCCAGCCGCGTGTATCAGCACGCGCTCGCCCATCCGAAGGCCCGCCTGTGTGAACAGAGCATCGTGAGCCGTGATGAAAACTTCGGGGACGGCTGCGGCCTCTGCCCAATCGAGATTTTGCGGAATCTCTGTGAGAGAGCTTTCAGGCACGAGCACGTATTCGGCCTGCGCGCCGCCAGCAGTGATGCCGAAGACTCTCTGGCCCAGACGAAACGCGCGCACCTCTTCGCCAACCTGCTCGACTTCGCCAGCAAACTCAAGGCCGGGAATGTCCTGCACGGCTCCGGGCGGCGCGGGATAAAAGCCTTTGCGCTGGAGTATGTCTGCGCGATTGAGTCCGGCGGCGCGGACGCGCACGAGCACGCGGTCTGCCGTTGCATCTGCGGGGCGCGGCACAAGTCTGACCTGAAGCCCTTCCGCTCCGCCATGCGAAACAATGATTACTGCGCGCATCATTCCTGTCTGCATCATCTTCATTTAACTTTTACCGCAGAGATGCAAAGACGCAGAGGAAAGAAATAAACAATAAGCATTCAACTGATAAAGGAAATCTGCTTTGATTGCTTCCTTTCTTCAGTTCTTCTCTCTGCGTCTCCGCGTCTCTGCGGTTAATTTAGAAAGCTTAGCTTACCATCAAATTGCGGTCGAAGCTCAATATGATAGAGTGTCGGCTAATGGATGCAACGCCGCGCCTGCTCGTCATCGTCAACAATGTCGCCGCCAATGCGCGACGCGCGTGGCCCACTGTCGAAGAAGTTTTAAAGAGAAGCAATATCAAATTTGATGTGCATGTGACGAAGCGCGCAGGCGATGCGACTGTGGCGGCGCGTGTGGCTTTGCGTGCGGGCTATGAGGTTATAGCGGTCGTGGGAGGCGATGGGACTTTGAGCGAGGCGGCTGCGGGTTTCTTTGCGATAGATGAAGCGGATGCTGTCGCGGATGTTCCATTGCAGGTTAAGAAGGATGCTGTGCTGGCTCTGTTGCCTGCGGGGACTGGAGATGACTTTGCGCGCGGCTTGAAGGGCGGGCGCGAGCCTTTGCAGGCATGGCTCTCATCGCTCGTCTCCTATTGCCGGAAGCCGGATGCGAAGATGACGCGCGTCGTGGATGTCATTTATGGCTGCGCGAGTCGCGATGCGCACGATGCGTTGATGAATCGTTTTATCTGTCTCAATGTCGTGACGATTGGGTTGGGCGCGGAGGTCGCGGGGCGTGTGGGGGCGCAGGGTCGCATCCTGCAAAGCTTGCCGGGCGAGGCGCGTTTTGTCGCGGCGGCGTGCGGCGCGTTGGCCGCCTGGCGCGAGCGCGCGGTCAGTATCAAGGTTGATGAAGACGAAGCGATTGAGTGTCGGTCGAATCTGCTGGCGGTGGCGAATGGAGTTTATGCTGGCGGCGGGATGATGTTTGCTCCTGCGGCGCGTGTGGATGACGGGCAACTTGATGTGCTCATCTCTTGCGACATCAAGCGCGCGACAATCCTGCGTGAGTTGCCGCGCATACGTCGCGGCGCGCATCTCGAAAATCCAAACGTGCGCGCGATGCAGGCGAAGAGTGTGAGCATCGAAACGGCTGGCGGGAAAGATGCTTTGCCGGTTGAGGCGGATGGGAATGTGCGGGGCGTGACGCCTGCGAGGTTTCGGATTATGGAGGGAGCTTTGCGTGTAGTTTTGTAAAATTAAAAAGCACGAAATGTTCCCGCAAAGGCGCAAAGACGCAAAGAAAGGACGCAAAGAGTTGAAGGATAATTTAACTTGAAAGCTTTCTTCGCTTCTTCTTTGCGCCTTTGCGGGAGTTTGTTGGTCTTACTGTCCTAAGCTCTGCTCTAAACGAAAGCGCGCGGTGCGATAGTCAATGATTGCCTGAAAGTATGCGAGGCGCGCATCTGCATAGGCGGCCTGCGCGTCAACCACGTCTGTGATGGTAGCTTTCTTCATGCGATATTGCGCGAGGATGAGCATCATGTTTTTCTGCGCTTCGTTGGCTCCGGTCTCGGTCTCGCGGATGCGCGTGAGGGCGTTGAGAGCGATGGCGCGCGAAGTATAAAATTCCTGCTGTAAAAGGCTGAGCGTCATTTGGCGTTGCACGTCGAGCGATTGTGCGCGGAGGCGTGCCTGCGTCTCGCGGCTCTTGCTGGCTCCGAAATCGAAGATGGGAATCGTGAGCGTGACTGTCGCAGAGCCGCCGGAATATCTTGTGAGCGGACGAAAATCGCCTGCGTCGAAACCTCCGTTGACGGTGTAAGCAAACTGCGGCAGACGCTCGCCGCGCGCGGCGCGTGCCTCTTCCTGCGCGGCACGTTTTTGGGCATCCACTTGCGCCAGCTCAGGTCTGGACTTGAGCATCTCTTCCGTGTAACTCGCAAAATCGCTGGCGGTCGGCAGGTCTTGCGCGATGCGCGAAACATCTATCGCGGTCGTAAAATTCACGCCCGTCAAAACTCTCAAGACATCCATCGCGCCTGATTCTGCGGCGCGCGCCTGTTCAAGTTCGTCACGTCGCGTCGCAAGCTGCGAACGCGCGCGCAGGATGTCCGCGCCTTCGCTCTCGTCTTCGCCGCGCTGCATTCTTCCTTCGACAACCTTGTGAAAGCCTTCGGCCAGTGAGAGCGTCTCTTCTGCTAGACGACGGCGTTGGCGCGCGAGTACCAGATTGTAGTAGGCGTCAATCGTATTGAGCGCGAGTGCGCGGCGCGCAACCTGTGTCCCGGCGCGTGCGGCTTCGAGCAGGTGACGGCTGCGTCGTAGCTGTGCGCGCAGGCGACCCGAAATATCTATCTCGCCGGATGCTTGAAAGAGTGCGACGGTTTCATTAATCGCGCTTGATGAAACGTAGCTGAAGGTCGGCGGCTCGCCTTCGATGCGATAGCGCGAAGGAGTTGTGCCGAAATAAGTGAGCGGCACACTGAATTGTGGAAAGAAGGCTGCGCGCGATTGTTTGACATCTTCGGCGGCGATGCGCTCGTCAAGCTGCGATTGCTGATAGAGCGAGGCTTGCTTGAGCGAGAGCGAGATGGCTTCGTCAATAGTCAGCGTGCGCGATTGACCTTGCGTGCGGTCAAAGCCTGCTGGCGGCCCTTCCACCCGGCGCGAGTCCTGATTATTCGGGGGCGCGTCCGGCGTTGAAGGTTTGGCAGATGGCTGAGCCGTTTGATTTGGGGCGGACGGTTGCTGCGGCTTGGTCGCGGAAGGCTGCTGCGCGCGGAGCTTTGATGCGGAGCAGAGAAGACAGATAAACAACAGCGCGCAGAAGCCGGGAATATATTCTCTTCTCAAGGGGAAGTCTCCTTCAATGTCAGATGTTTAAGAGCTGTATTACTACAAAGGAATACAGAGAAGATAAATAACTCAAGTTGCCAGTCAACAACTGAACATCGGCTCCGCCGCCTGCTGTGCGGAAAGGCTTGTGCCTTTCCGTTATGCGCACCCGGAACTCTTGCGGCTACGCCGCAGATGAGGCGAAGCCTCAAGAGTTTTAAGGAGTAAGCTGACAGTAAGCCAGAGGCTTACCGCACAGCAGGCGGCAGAGCCGCTCTCATAGTAACTTGGATTAAATAATTTCCCCTGTGCTCTTCTACAGTGAAAATGCTTTTTACTTTTGAACGAGAGCACGCGCGTGCTTGTGCACGTTCTCGACATTGAAGCCTAGATTTTTCATGGCAACGTCGCCGGGCGCGGAGGCTCCGAAGCGTTCGAGGCAGATGATATCGCCTTCCGGGCCAACCCATCTATCCCATCCCTGGCGCACGCCCGCTTCGATTGAAAGACGCGCAGTGACGGCAGGCGGCAAGACTTCGTCTCTATATGTTTGGTCTTGCTCTTCAAACAATTCCCAGCAGGGCATGGAGACAACCCGCGTCGGCGTGCCTTCTTGTTGAAGAGTCTCGCGCGCTTCAAGAGCGAGCGATACTTCAGAGCCAGTGGCAAGCAGAATCAGAGCGGGCATGGCTTTCGTGTTCGCTTCATCAACATTGCCGCCCGCGTGTTCTGCTTCTGCGAGAATGTATGCGCCGCGCCGTGCGCCTTCGGCTGAGGCAAAGCGTGTGCGGTCTATGACCGGAACTTTCTGGCGCGTGAGCGCGAGTGCGGTCGGAGCTTTGCGGCGCAGGATAGCTGTCCGCCATGCTTCGCGTGTCTCGTGCGAATCCGCAGGGCGTATGACATAGAGATGCGGGATGGCTCGCAAGCCCGCTAGGTGTTCGACGGGTTGATGCGTCGGGCCGTCTTCGCCAAGCCCTATCGAATCGTGCGTGAAGACATAGATGGCTTGAACCTCTGAGAGAGCAGCGAGGCGTATCGCTGGCTTCATGTAATCGGAGAAGGTCAGAAATGTTCCGGCGAAGGGAATCAGCCCGCCGTTCAAACTGATGCCAGTGAGCGCGGCTCCCATCGCATGCTCGCGCACGCCGAAGTGCATTATGCGACCATCGTAAGTGCCTGCCTCGAAATCGCCGCCATCCTTGATGTCCGTGTTATTCGAGACGCCCAAATCAGCAGAGCCGCCGATGAGCATTGGCATGTGCGGCGCGAGAGCATTGATGACCTGCCCGCTCGCCACGCGTGTCGCAACCGGCTTGGCGTCTTCAAACGAAGGCAAGTGTGCTTCCCATCCAAGAGGCAATTCGCCGCTCATCGCCCCGCGCCAACTTTGGCCCAACTCTTCATGCTCTCTTTCATAATTTTCGACGAGAGCGTTCCATTCCGATTCCAACTGCGCTCCCTGCTCAACCGCTTTTCTGAAATGAGCAGAGACTTCATCAGGCACATAAAAAGTTTTGTCTTCGGGCCAGCCCAAATGTTTCTTTGTCTCGCGCACGGCCTCTTCGCCCGGCGCGTCCGAGTGCGCCTTGCGCGTTCCGGCTGTTGGCATTCCGTAGCCGATAGTCGTCTTGACGGAGATGAGAGACGGGCGGTCTGTCACGGCCTGCGCCTCGCGTATCGCGCTCTCTATCGCCGCAAGGTCGTTGCCGTCTTCGACGGTCTGTGTGTGCCAGCCGTAAGACTCGAAACGCTGCGGGACATTCTCTGTGAAGGCTAAGTCTGTAAAGCCTTCGATGGTCACTTTGTTGTCGTCGTAAAGATAGATGAGCTGGCCCAGTTTCAGATGGCCCGCGAGCGAGGCTGCTTCGCTGGCGACGCCTTCCATCAAATCTCCGTCCGAGACAATCGCATAGACATGGTGGTCTATGATTGGAAATCCGTCGCGGTTAAATTTCTGGGCCAGATGCGCCGCGCCCATAGCCATCCCGACGCCGTTGGCAAATCCCTGGCCCAATGGCCCGGTCGTGATTTCCACTCCCTTCGTCAAAATATTTTCTGGATGGCCCGCAGTCTTTGAGCCCCACTGGCGAAAGTTTTTCAACTCTTCCATCGGCAGGTCGTAGCCCGTCAGATGCAAGAGCGAATAGATGAGCATCGAGCCGTGACCCGCGGAGAGCAGAAAGCGGTCACGATTGGCCCACACAGGATTCTGCGGATTGTGTCGCAGAAAGCGCGTCCATAAGACATAAGCCAGAGGCGCGCAGCCCAGGGGCAAGCCCGGATGGCCTGACTCGGCCTGCTGTACCGCGTCGAGCGAGAGCGTGCGAATCGTGTTGATGCAGAGTTGATCGAGATCGGTTGTGACGTTGCTGTTTTCCTGTTGCGGAGACGCGCTCATCTTATGGGTTTCCTCGTTGATGATGGATTGTGAATTACGAACCGCGAGCGCCTCGTATTTTGCCTGTCAGAGAGGAGAAGAGCAAGGAGAAGAGCAAGGATGAAGGCGGAAGGATGAAGGATGAAGGAAATGCTATTTTAAGTTGAGTGATTCAAGCTTAAAGAGCACTCCTTTCATCCTTCCGCCTTCATCCTTCCGCCTTCATCCTTCCGCCCTGCTCTTCTCCCTTGACTCGCTTCTGATAATCCGGTACAAGTCTCTTTCGACCCTCTGCAGAAGCGTCTTTCGAGCGAAGCCGCAGACGCTTGTCCCAACAGTCATTACAGTCATTTATTCACGAAAGGAATTCCACACAAGTGTTTACACACCCGCGTCGCGGACGAAAATCTGTTTCTGTCCGCAGCCAAGTTTTGGCTCTCTTGCTCGTTATCGCATTAGGTCTTTTGCTGCCCTTCGGCAATCTGCTGACAGCGTCTGCCGACAACACGCCGCAGAGCATTCCTTTTACACAAAACTGGACTAACACAGGTCTGATTACGGCGGCTAATGATTGGAGCGGCGTCCCCGGAATTATCGGCTATCGCGGCGACGCGCTGACCGCATCGCCCGGCACTGACCCGCAAACTATCGTCGCAGACGGTTCGGCCACGCCTGTCAACGTGATGGCTAATCAGACCACTCCGAATACCAATACCACAGGCGGCATCGCGGAATTTGAGATCACCAATCCGGTCGTCGCCTTGCAGGGCTCCGGCACGGCGGACGCGCCGCACCTTGTCATTCATCTGAACACGACAGGCCAAAGCAATATCACTGCCGCTTATAACGTGCGCGACATTGACGGCTCGGCTGACAATGCTGTGCAGCAGGTTGCGCTTCAGTATCGCGTCGGCGGCTCTGGAAATTACACGAACATCCCGGCAGCCTTTGTCGCAGATGCCACGACCGGGCCAAGTCAGGCCACACAGGTCACGCCTGTGAGCGTCACCTTGCCTGCGGCTTGCGATAATCAAGCTCTCGTACAGTTGCGCGTCATCACGAACGATGCCGTCGGCAGCGATGAATGGGTCGGCATTGACGACATCAATATCAGCGTCTTGGGCGGGCCTACTCCTCCGACCGGCGTCGGCGCGGCCAACCCGTCATCAGTCGTCGTGGGCAGCACGACGCTTTTGACCGTCGCTGTCACTCCCGGCACAAATCCGACCAGCACAGGTATCACCGTCACAGGCAACCTGACGAACATCGGCGGCTCTGCCACACAGATGTTCTTTGACGACGGGACGAACGGCGATGTGATGCCCGGAGACCTTATCTTTTCTTATCAGGCGACGGTTGCGATAGGCACGCCCACTGGGCCGAAGACTCTGCCCTTCACAGTCGCGGACGCGCAGATGCGCTCAAGCACCGGCAACATTTCTCTGACCGTCACAGGACCTCCGGTCTCGATTCACGACATACAGGGCAACGGTTCTTCTTCGCCGCTGATGGGACAACTCGTCACCACTACGGGCATCGTCACCGGAACGAAGAGCAACGGCTTCTTCATACAGGAGCCGTCGCCCGATGCTAATCCAAATACTTCGGAAGGCATCTTTGTCTTCACTTCGAGCGCGCCTCCGGCATCTGCTGCCATCGGCAACAGTGTCACGGTGACGGCTACTGTCGCGGAGTTTATTCCTGCGGCTGAGCCTAACTCACCGCCTTTGACGGAACTGACTACGCCGACCGTGAGCGTCAATTCGACAGGCAATTCATTGCCTGCGCCGGTTACGATTACTGCCAACGATACGACCCCGAACAATCTTGAGAATCTCGAAAGATTTGAAGCCATGCGCGTGCATGTCGCGCAACTGATTGTCGTCGCCCCGACGCAGGGCAACATTGACGAGAACGATGCGTTAGTGACCTCCAACGGACTTTTCTTCGGCGTGCTGCCGGGAGTCCCGCGTCCCTTCCGTGAGCCGGGCGTCGAAGTCACGCTCAATCTTCCGGCAGGCGCGCCCGCAAACGTGCCGCGCTTTGACACCAATCCTGAGCGTTTGCGCATTGACAGCGATGCACAGCCCGGCGCAGCCATACTTGATGTGACAGCCGGAGCGACTGTCTCGAACATCGTTGGCCCACTCGATTATGGTTTCACAACGTGGACGATTCTTCCCGATGCCGCGACGACGCCGACGGTGACGAATCAGGCGAGCGCGCGTCCTGTGAACCCTGCCACGTTCAACGAGTTGAGCATCAGCAGCTTTAACATGCAGAGGTTCTATAACAACGTGGATGACGCGGGCGCGGATGTCGTCTTGACGACGCAGGCCTTCAACAACAGGCTGAACAAAGCCTCGCTTGCTATCCGCAATGTGATGCGCACGCCGGATGTCATCGGCGTAGTCGAGATGGAGAACCTTGCGACCTTGCAGGCTGTGGCGACAAAAGTTAACAACGATGCTGTTGCGGCGGGTCAGCCAAACCCGAATTATCAGGCTTACCTTGTCGAAGGCAACGACGTTGGCTTGATTGATGTCGGCTTCCTCGTCAAATCTTCGCGCGTCGCTGTTGTTGATGTGACGCAGGCAGAGCTTGCGGGCTGCATGCAAACGGCTGCGACCTGCTACAACTTTACAAATCCGAACACAGGGATGGCCGAACTCCTGAATGATCGCCCGCCGCTTATCCTGCGCGCGACCATACAGCAGCCCGGCAACCAGACGGCGCTTCCCTTTACGGTGATTGTCAACCACTCGCGTTCTTTGAGCGGGATTGACAGCACTGCTGTCAATGGCACTGGCACAGAGGGCGGGCGCATACGCTTCAAGCGTCGCGCACAGGCAGAGTTTCTTGCCAACCTGATTCAGGCGCGCCAGGTGGCAGACCCGAATGAAAACCTGGCGGTCGTCGGAGACTTCAATGCTTTCCCGTTTAACGATGGTTACGTTGATGTCGAAGGCACGATTACAGGCATGCCTACGCCTGCCAACGAGGTCGTTCTTGCTTCGAGCGATCTGGTCACTCCAGACCTAGTCAACTTGATAGACCTGCTGCCGCCGACGGAAAGATATTCTTTCACCTTCGACGGCAACGCGCAGGCTCTTGACTACATACTGGTCAACAACAACCTGCGCTCGCGTCTCACGCGCCATGCCTACGCGCGCAACAACGGCGACTTCCCGCAGAAGTATTACGAAGACGCAAACCGGCCCGAACGCATCTCGGATCACGATATGCCTGTGGCCTATTTCCGCTTGGCCGTGCGTAACAAGGCGGCGGACTTTGACGGCGACGGTCAGGCAGACCTGTCCGTCTTCCGCCCAAGCGACTTACGCTGGTATATCCTCAGAAGCAGCAACGGCACGCTTCTCGTGCAATCGTCTGTCCCGCTCCCAAGCAAGCTTGTGCCTGGCGATTACGACGGCGATGGCAAGACGGAAGCGGCTGGTTTTCAAAACGGCCAATGGTCTTACAGACAAAGCTCCGACAACGGTTTCCGCTTGCGCTTTTTCGGCACCGGGACAGACATTCCCGTTCCCGGAGATTACGACAACGACGGCAAGACTGACCTGGCTGTCTTCCGTCCGTCGCAGGGCGTATGGTTTGTCGAGAGAAGCTCGGACAGTGTCGTCACGTCGCAGGCGTTCGGGTCTGATGGCGACAAGCCTGTGCCGGGAGATTACGACAACGATGGCCGGACAGACTTTGCCGTCTATCGTCCTTCGCAGGGCGCGTGGTATGTCTCCAATAGCTCCGGCACGTTTAGTTCCATGTTCTTCGGAACTGCAAACGACTTGCCGGTGCAGAGCGATTATGACGGCGATGGCAGAACAGACTTTGCCGTCTATCGTCCGTCAGAGGGCGTGTGGTATATACAGCGCAGCACGAACGGATTCCAGGCCGTGCACTTTGGCATTGCTACCGACAAACTCGTTCCGGCGGATTACAACGGCGATGGCAAATCCGACATCGCGGTCTTCCGTGAGGGCATCTGGTATATCAGGGAAAGCACACTTGCTGACAGAGCTGTGGACAATCGTGCTGAACTAGCCGGTGGCGGGCAATGGGGTCTGCCCGGCGACAAACCCGTTCCGGCAGCTTACGTGCCTGAACACTAAGCTCATCACGCACGCTTTTTCAAAAAGGAATCGCGTGTAGTTAAAAGATAGGGAACAAACGTTTCCCGCAAAGGCGCAAAGGCGCAAAGAAAGATTTTTATCTTTTCTTTGCGCCTTTGCGCCTTTGCGGGAATTTCTTTTGTAGAGTTTGCCTCTTGACTTTTCTCACATGTCCGTCAAAATCTCTTTAGCATTTTTGTCAGCAACTCGAATGTGAGACGCGCATGCCAATTTCTGCGGGCGATAAAATAGGACGCTATCAGATTCGTTCGCTGCTCGGCGCGGGCGGCATGGGACAGGTCTATCTGGCCCAGGACACGCAGCTAGAGCGTCCGGTCGCCATCAAGGTCTTGCCAGCAGATTTCACGACCGATACAGACCGCCTGCGTCGTTTCAAGCAGGAAGCGCGCGCCACCTCCGCGCTTAATCACCCGCACATTCTGACCATCTACGAGATAGGCGATGATAGCGGCGCGCTCTTCATCGCAACGGAATTTATAGACGGCGTGACCCTGCGCGCACACATGGCGCGCAACTCTTTGAAGGTGAGCGAAGCTCTTGAGCTTGCCATACAGATGACGAGCGCGCTCAATGCCGCGCACAGGGCTGGCGTCGTGCATCGTGACATCAAGCCTGAGAACGCCATGCTGCGGCAGGATGGCTATCTCAAGCTTCTGGATTTCGGATTAGCCAAGCTGGCAGAGCGCGAGACTTCGGATTCCGACGCGATTACGCTGGCCGAGACAGACCCCGGCGTAGTCATGGGGACAGTCGGTTACATGTCGCCGGAGCAGGCGCGCGGGCAGTCGGTTGATACGCGCTCGGACATCTTTAGCATGGGAGTCGTGCTGTATGAGATGTTGACGGGCCGCTCGCCTTTTCTCGGCAACTCTACGAGCAGTGTGCTGGTCTCTATCCTTGAGCGTGAGCCGCCGCCGCTCTCTCGCTTTCTTCCCAATAGTCAGGCAGAACTCCAGCGCATCATCACGCGCTCGCTGGCAAAGAACAGGGACGAGCGATACCAGACCATCAGAGACATGCATGTTGACCTGAAAAATTTTAAACAGGAATGGGATTTTCAAATTAAGCTCGAACGCACGACAGACCGTCGCGAAGAGGTTCAGCCCGGCGGCCCGACCTTTGTCGGAAAAGCAGCCAAGACTGTGCAAGAGCCTGAGAGCAGTCTTTACAGAACTCTCAACCCGACGCATGACAGACTTTCGCGAGCGCAAACCTCGCGCCGCTATAGCCGCGAGGACGCGATAGATTCTCTGGCCGTGCTGCCGCTCGTGAACGCCAGCAGCGACGCGAGTGCAGAATATCTCTCGGACGGCATCACAGAGAGCATCATCAACAGTCTCTCGCAACTGCCGCAACTGCGCGTCATGGCGCGCGCGACAGTCTTTCGCTACAAGGGTCTGGAGGTTGACCCGATTGAAGTGGGCCAGGCTCTGGATGTGCGCGCGGTGATGCTCGGTCGCGTCTTACAGCTTGGCGACCAGCTTGTGATTAAGACAGAACTTGTGGATGTTGCGGACGGCTCGCATCTGTGGGGCGCGCAGTATAATCGCAAGCCCGAAGACATTCTCGCCGTGCAGGATGAAATCTCAGGCGAGATTTACGAGAAGCTGCGGCTCAGGCTCACTGGCGAAGACCATAAGAAGCGGCTCATCAAACGTCATACGGACAACACGGAGGCTTACCAGCTTTACCTGCGTGGCCGCTATCACACGAGCAAGGCGACGCGCGAGGGATTGCAAAAAGGGATAGACTATTTTCATCAGGCCATACAGGTTGACCCGGCTTACGCCTTAGCCTATAGCGGGCTGGCAGAAGCTTTCTATGGTTTGTCCGGCGCGCACGAGCCACCGAAGGAAGCCATGCCAAAAGCGCGCGCCGCCGCTTTAAAAGCTTTGGAGATTGATGACACACTCGCGGAGGCGCATGCGTCTCTGGCTCTCGTCAAAGTTTTTTATGATTGGGACTGGACTGGCGCAGAGACGGAATATCGTCGCGCGATAGAGCTTAATCCGGGCTATGCTTCGGCGCATCACTGGTACGGATGGTATCTGGCCCTGATGGGACGACTCGACGAGGCGACCTCAGAGATGCAACGCGCGCAGGAGCTTGACCCGCTCTCGCTCGAAATCACAGCCGATTTAGGTCTCTCTTTCTTCTTCGCCAGACAATATGACCGCGCGATTGAGCAGTTTCGTAAAGCACTAGAGATGGACCAACATTTTATCTGGGCAAGATTTTTTATCGGGTGGGCCAAAGAGCAGCAGGGTTTGATTGACGAAGCGATTGCAGAATATCGTCGTGCGGCTGAAGAAGAAGATGCTCTGGTGATTAAAGCCGCGCTCGGACATGCCTTTGCGATTGGCGGGCGACGGGATGAAGCGCAAGCTATCCTGAAAGAGTTTGAGCAGCTTTCAGAGAGCACGCATGTCTCGCCTTATGATTTCGCAATTATCTATACTGCGCTCGGTGAGAGCGAGCAGGCGTTTGCGGCTCTTGAAAGAACTTATGAGAATCGCTCGGAGGCTCTGGTCTGGCTCAAGGTTGACCCGCGCCTAGACCCTCTGCGCACTACTCCGCAGTTCATAGACCTCTTGCGACGCGTCGGCCTTCCGCTCTGACTTCTGCAAAAAATCTGCAAAAAAAATGATGCGGCGCATCGTCATTTGAATCAGACAATGTGCCGCATCCTCGAAGTTTATTTAGTGACGTGTATTTCCTCTTCTACGCGCGGGTGGCGGATGAAGTAATAAACCACGCAGGCACAGGCCAGAATGGCGGCTCCGATGGCAATCCATAGATTAGTCATCCCGAACGTCATATCGGTCAGCCCCGTTTTCGGGTCTTTCGCTGTGACGAACAGCATGACTTGCCAGAACGCTACTCCAATAGCTCCAACCCCCACGACCAAACAGAGAATATCAACCATGCTCTTCATGTTGAACCTCCAGCGTCGGCTGTCAAGAAATAACAAGGGGCTTTACTGTCCGCAGAGGATAATAAGCGTAGCGTAAATTTACCGCGCACGAGCAGCTTTGTAAATAGCCCAGTTGCGCCGCCTCACAGGCAGCCTTGCATTCCTGCCGCAAAATATTAACGCCGAGTGCAACTTGATTGTTGACTTAATGCTGTATTTGGAATATTTTTTTGCAGCCTGTGAAGCTTCACAGGCCGCGCCGCGCCGGAAATAGCATCAGACGCCTTGTCTTATCCGTTGTGCGGCTCATGACAGTTCATCCCACGCACTGCGGGCCGCTCGGTTCGCAGAATCTTCCTGAATTTACGGAGGAAATTCCAATGCACCAGAATATAAAAAGAGCGGATAAAACTTTCTCGCCTCTTGTTCTGTCTCTGCTCGTTGCGGCCTTCGCGTGCAGTCTGCTCCTCGGCAGCGCGGCGAGCGTCTCTGCACAAACGCAGAAAGGCGAACAGGCCGCAGTTGAGCCGGGCTTTCGTGACTACAAGGGCGTGAGCCTCGGCATGAGCGCGGCGGAAGCAAGGAAAAAGTTGGGGAAGGCGGAAGAGACGAGCGTCGAGCAGGATTTTTACGTCTTCTCCGACAAAGAAACCGTGCAGGTTTATTATGATAAAGCCCAGATGGTAGATGCCATCTCCGTCAACTATGTCGGTGAAAGCGAAGCTGTGCCGAAGCCCAAAGCCGTGCTTGGGACAGACCTCGAAGCCAAGCCGGACGGGTCAATGCACAAGATGATTCGATTTCCGAAGGCTGGCTACTGGCTCTCCTACAGCCGCACGGCTGGCGATTCGCCGTTGATTACCATCACACTCAAAAAAATATAACAAGAGTTTTATAAGAGAGTGTTGGTTAAGAGAGTGTTGATTTCGTCAGCCCCGACAGGGGCGACATATTAGTAGCCCGGCGCGTCAGTGCCGGGACATTCGTGCCACACACAAACCAAGTAGGGGCGACACAAATTGTGCCGCCCCTACGGGGCTCATTGTTCATCTCTTGCTGCTTAACCCACGACTCGCGTCGTGGGCTAATATCTGCCGCCCCTCGCGGGGCTGTGATGCTGCATCGCCTGCTGCTTACTTCCTTGTTCTATTTATTGACCGCAGGCTGCTGGTTAAGAATCGTTTCAAATTTAGCGGCGATGTCTTTGTCCAGCGACTTGAGAATGTTGTGCTGTGCGAGTGCGGCCTCGCGGTTATCGAGCAGCAGGTAAGTGATGCCGAGCCGGTAATTGGCCGGAACGGATTTGGAATTAAACTCGACGGCTTTGCGATAAGACTCTGCGGCCTGCGTGTACTGTCGCTTGATGAAATGGCAATCGGCCAGACCTAAGTGAGCCTCAGCCGTTTTGGATTTGAGCGAGATGGCTTTCTGAAAACTTTCCATCGCCTCGTCGTAGCGTTCCTGTTTGAGCAGGGCATTGCCCAGACCCACATGCGCTTCGACCATCTTGGGCTTGAGAGTAATGGCTTGCTGATAAGCTGATGCAGCCGCCTCATATTGCTCTGTCGCGACAAAGACCTGACCCATGCCCACATACGCGCGTGCTTCGCCGGCATCCGTCATCAACGCAAACTCATACCACGAGATGGCGGTCGTATAATCCGGCGGCGTAGCCTGTCGCGCCTGATCTCCGAACCGTAGGGCTTCAGAGGTTTTGACATGGATATTGTTCCGGGTGGTCGTACCGGGAAGTACCGGCGTGTTAGTCCGGCCAATACCTGTGGGCTGCGAGTGCGGCGGGATGCCTTGACGCTGTTGTCTATTGACACCGCCGCCTTCGACTGTCGGACGCGGAATCGGAGTCATCTGGGCCAATGCGGAAGAGCTGGCGACGGAGATTGTGAAAAGAGCTGCGGCCAGCATGAGGGCGCGCGAGCTAAAAGAAAATCTGATATTCATTTGTACCTCCTGAATTGAAAAGTAGAAAGAGGTTTCAAAAATCTTGCTGGTAAAAAAAGAGAGTTACGAGTTGTGTGTGAAATCGTCTTGCGGTTAAGGGTTTCGCGCTTTTAGCATGTCTCGCATAAAGCGTCTAAAAGTGAGCAGGCATGCGCCTTATCAAGCGACGGAGTATCCCACAGAAGCGCGCAAAAAGCAAAATCCGAAAGCCTGTCAAATAAGCTCTTGAAAAGCTATTTTTTCTTCAAACGAATCTCAAAGATTTTGGGCCAACGCTTGCCGGTCACAAAGAGCCTGTCTTCCTTCTCGTCGTAAGCGATGCCATTGAGCACATCCTCTTCCGGGTGTATGCGCTCTTCCGGCGGCAGAAGATTAGTCAAATCAACCCAGGCGAGAATGCGTCCCGTCTGCGGGTCAATCCTGACGATGCGATTCGACTTCCAGAGATTCGCGTAAATCTCGCCCTTGATATATTCCAGTTCGTTGATTTCCATCAAAGGCGAGCCGTTCTCGCAAACATTGATTGTGCGTTGGACTTTAAAATTCAAAGGGTCCAGAAAACGTATCTGGTGCGTGCCGTCGCTCATAATCAGCGACTGCCCGTCATTCGTGAGCCCCCATCCTTCGCCATCAATATTGAACTCGCCGTCAGGCTTCAAGCTCTTCAAATCATAGATGAAGCCTTTGCGCTCCACCCACGTCAACTGGTAAATGCGGCCCTGAAAAATCGTCATCCCCTCTGCGAAATACTGCGAGGCAAGCTCGAATTTTTTTGCAGGTTTGCCGGAACGCAGTTCGACTTTGCGTAAACTGGATTGACCGTAATGGCCCGTGCTTTCATAGAGCCAGCCCTGATGAAAGGCAAGCCCCTGCGTGAAAGCCCTTGCGTCGTGCGGCCATGCGTTGACGACTTCGTATGTATAGACCGGAATGTTCTGCACTTGTGTATTAGCGCATGGCTGCTGTGATGTGTTTGAAGCATTGCTGCCCGGCGTCGGCGCGGCCTTCGGCGTTCTGGAGGAATCCTGCATGGTCGAATCTTTGCCGCACGCGGCCAGCGGAGAGATGACTGCCGGAAGCACTAGCAGCATCAGCACGCCGCGCAGAATTCTGAGAGACACAGAGCGCGGCGATAGCAGCAAAGATAACATGCCTTGCATCTTCATCCTTCGCTCAATTCGCAGAGCTTGCAGGGGCGTTTGTTGTGTTGGCTGCCTTCTTCCGCGCCAGCGCGCGGTCAATCGCCGCGCGCAGAGTTTCATCCGAGAGATTGCGTACCAGCACGCCGTTGACAAAGACGGACGGCGTGAACCTGATGCCGTACATCTCGCCGTCCGCGACATCATGCGCGACCTCTGCTGCGTATTGCCCTCCGTCGAGCGCGGCATCAAACCGCGCGCGATTGAGTCCCAATTCCGTCGCATACTTTTTGAGAGAAGCTACATCCAAAGCCTTCTGATTCTTAAAGAGCAACTCCGCGTATTCAAAAAATTTTCCCTGCGCGTGAGCAGCATTCGCGGCCTCGGCTGCCTTGCGCGCATTCTCGTGCATCTCCAAAGGAAAATCGCGTATCACGAGCCGCACCTTCTTGCCATAGGTTGCAATCGCCGCTTCAATCAAAGGGTGATTCGCAGCGCATGAAGGGCATTGAAAGTCTGTGAAGACGACGACGGAGACCGGCGCGGTCGCCTCTCCGCGCGAAGGGTCGTCATCCGTGCGGACGGCCAGCACTGGCTGCTCAGGCTCTGTGAGCATCATGCGAACGCTCGCGCCCGCACGCAGCTTGTCGTTGAGTGCGCGCTCAAGATTCTGCTGCTGCTGTTGTTCGAGGTGGCTGATAATCAGCGGGCGCGCGTTTGCGAGGTCTTTGTTGATGCGCGCTTTATTCTCTGCATAAAACTTTTCAATCTCCTCTTCGGTCGGACTCTTGAGCTTGTTTGTAATCTCATTGCGGATGATGACTTCCGGCCCGACGCTCTGACGGCGCGACTGTTCAAGAATCAGATAGTTATAAATCATCTGCTCGACAGCATTCTTCGTCGCCTCAAAAGCGCGCATGCGCAGGTCGTAGATGAGCGGCTTGAGACGCTCCATGATTGGCCCGGCCTTGAGCGTGCGGCCAGCGACAGTGGCAAGCACTGTGTCTGGCGCAAGCTTTGGCGAATTGACATCCGCGCCCATCACAACCGCGTGCCGCTTGACCAGACGCGCGACAAAATCTGCTGCGAGTTTCTGCGCGCTCTGCCCGCGCAGGTAAATAACTATCCGCGGGCGTGCTGCGTTCAGGTCGGCTGCGCCGAACTGCGCGCGGTTGGCTTCATAGATGGATTGAATCTCTTCTGCGGTCGGAGCAACAATGCGCCGCTCGACTTCCAAATCAAGCATACGCTCGACAGAAATGCCACGCCTTTTAGCTTCCGCTTCAAACAGCAACTCATTAATCTGGTCTTGCAGCACAGCGCGACGCATCGTGGCGATATCGTTGTCAAGATTGCCTACGAGGAGTTGCACCTGCGGGTCAAGCTCGCTGAATGTGATGGTGCGGTCATTGACGACGGCAAGCGCGTCAGACTGTGCAGAGGCATTGATAGAGAATGCAAGCAGACAAGCCGGAATGAGCAAAGCACTTATCAAAGACATAACTCTTTGCGGCCTTCTGTCTTTCTTTGTTTGCGCCTTTGCGCGAAACAGCGACGAACGGTTCACGCAAAGGCGCGAAGAGAAAAGATAAGGCGCAAAGGAGTTGAATGATTCTCTCTCTTGAATATTAGTTCGATAGTTCATTAGGCTCTCACAGAAAAAGGGATGAATGGAAAGCAGGATAATTATCTTTCTTTCGACTTATCCTGTCTATCGCATCCATCCCTGCTGTGTATTGATTCGCGGAAACCTGTTCAGCGTTGCACGGGACGCATGATGCTGCTGCGGCGTCGCTTGACGGGCGTGCGTGCCGGGAGCAGATTTTTTTGTCGTCCCTGAAGAATGAAAGCAAGTCCCTGATGCGTGACTCCGAGCAGTCGCGCGGCGCGCGTGACGCTGCCACCGGCTGTTTCGAGCGCGCGCTGAATCAGGCTGCCTTCGTAACGCAGGACTTCTTCCTCAAGCGAGCAGCCAGCCCACGGCTCAAGCAGATTGGCCTGCGGAGTGCGCCTGAGCGCCATTGTCTCAACGGCTTCGGCGGAAAGGACTGTGCCGTCTGCTGCCGTCAAGACTGTGTGCTCGATTAAAGAGCGCAACTCGCGCGCGTTGCCTTTGAGCGGCAAACGGCTCAAAGCTTCCATGCCTGCGGGCGTGAATGAAATATGCTTGCCGTTTATCGCGCACAACTGTTTGAGAAAGTGTTCGGTGATGGCAGGAATGTCCTGCGCGCGTTCGCGTAGCGGCGGAATCACGAGATTGAAAGCTTCCAATCTATAGAAGAGGTCGCTGCGAAAATTGCCGCGCTCGACTTCCTGTTTGAGATTGCGATTGGTCGTGACGATGATGCGCACATCCACGCGCTCAGGCTCAGGCGCGCCAATCGGATGCACTTCGCCGTGCTCTATGAAGCGCACGAGCTTGCCCTGATCTTGCAGGCTGAGCGCGGTAATCTCGTCTAGGAGCAAAGTGCCTCCGGCGGCACGCCGCGCCGCGCCCTGCTCAACTCTTGCAGAGTCTGCAAAGCTGCCCTGCCTGTAGCCGAAAATCTGCGACTCGACAGGCAGACCTGTGAGGGCCGGGCAATTTATCAGCACAAACTCTCCTGCGCGCCCGCTCCATTCGTGTATCAGGCGCGCCAACTCTTCCTTGCCCGTTCCTGTCTCGCCGGAGATAAGGACTGGCGACTGGACACTGGCGACGCGATGCGCGATACGCAGCAGCGCAGCCGTTTCGTCCGCCGCATAGACAAAGTTCGGAGAATGTAAAACTTCTGCCGTGCGAGGTTGCGCTGCAAAGATGCGGCGCGCACAATTACGCAGTCGCGCAAACAACTCTGGATTTTTAGAGTCGCCTAGAAGCTGGTCTGCGCGCTCGTATGCCGCGCGTCGTTCTTCATTCGTGAACCTTGCTCCGAGTTCTTCGAGCAGGGCGAGAGCCGCGATGCTTGCGCTCTCGCTATGCCCGACCTCAATCGCGATTTCGATAGCGCGCTCAAAGTTAAAGCGCGCCTGCTCAAATCTTCCGAGCCGCGTCAGGGCCGTCGCATGCGTCGTTAAAGCTTCGGCCAGGAGAATCTGCTCGCCGCCTTTGTCGAAAGTCTGCACGGCGGAACGCGCCAGACGCTCTGCCTCTGTGGGCCTGCGCTCTGCGAGGAAGGCGCGCGCACGCGTCTCATCCACCTGCGCCACGTTCCCGCTCTGCTTAAGCGTGACAAAAATTCTGCGCGCGTAATCCAGATGCTCGTGCGCCTTCTGCGGCTTGCCGACGCGCACAAGGAGAAGTCCAAGATTGTTCTCGACGCGCGCCAGATAGCTCTGATGGCCTGCCTTCTCGTAGTGATAGCTGGCTGCTGCGTATTCGATTAAAGCGCGGTCTATGTATTCGGGACGGCGTTCGGCGCGGCCCAAATTATTTAAGGCTGTTCCCAGTTCCAGATAAAAATTTCCATTGAGCGCGTGATTATCGCTGGACGGGAAAAGCGGAGCAGCTTCGAGGAGGAAATCGAGCGCGTTAGAGGGCCGCAGAGCAGAGGATTCGACCATCGCTCTATTGAGCAGTGCGCGCGCTTTGAGTTCGCTCTTATCTTTTGCGAGAAGGTTCAAAGCCTGTTGCAAGGTGACGCGCGCTTCGTCAAACGCACCTTCGCGCCAATAGCAGACGCCGAGAGCGTTGTAGGCTTCTGCGAGCTTCGCAGTCTCTTGCAGCTCTGTAAAGAGGGCTGCGCTTTCCGAGAGCAGGTCTTTGGCAATTTCCTGCGCCCGCGAAATCTGCTGCGCGCTGCCGATATAGCCTGACAAAGAGCCTATACGCAAAAGCACTTCCGCCGCTGCGGATTGGTCAAGCCCCTCAATCGCCGGGCGTTCGCCGACGCGATGCCAGAGGCCGCTCAAGGCAGAGCGCGCGGTCTCGTAATCGCCGACTCTTTCCAAATCTCTGGCAATCTGACAACGCAGCAACGCGCGCTCGTTCGCATCAAGCGCAGGATTCTCTAACCTTTGGGACAGCTCAGCCACTAAGTTCATGTGAGGTAAGCCTTTCTATGATGTTGCAAGATTCCTTGCAAAGCCTGTTTGAGATGATATGATGGAGCACCCAACATGAGGTTTAACCCGTTCTCACTTTTGTATTGATAACTAAAACACCCGTTAGGAGAGACCATGAAAACCACCCAAAGAATATTTGCAGCCACAGTGTTGACTGTTGTGCTTGCCGCTCCGGCTCTGGCAGGCGAGATGCACGGCCCTTCAACAAATCAGCCGCCGCCGCCATCCAGCGGGCGCGTTCAGTCACCGCCTGTGGAGCCTTCGCCGGACGAAACTATCTGCACTTATGACTTACTAACTGAGGCTGCACTGCTCTTCTGTCAGAAGTTATTGGCAGTTCTTTAAGCAGCCAGCCAGCTAACATTTAAGCAGGCTGCCAAGTCAAGACAAACGGCGGGCCAAGTCTTATTGTGCGCACGGGGAGAGTCACTAGACAATTTTTCACTATAAGGCCCGTCGAGGAAGCCATGACAGTAGTGCATCCTAACCCTACTGGGCAGTGAAAAGCAATAAATAAGTTCCCTGCCGGGCATGATTTTGCATGGCCGGGCAGAGCTTTGCCCGGAGCTTTGCGGCTATGTGGCTTCTGCCAGACGGCGCACGTTTTCCAGCGTGTCTATCTCCGCCACGGTCTTGTCGTCTCTGAGCCGCAAAATACGCGGAAAGCGCAGGGCGTATCCGCTCTTGTGCCGCTTTGATTCCTGCACGCGGTCAAAAGTGACTTCGAGGATAATCTGCGGCTCGACGGTGCGGACGCGCCCGTGTGCAAACTCCTGAATCGTGTGCGCGCGAAACCATTCGGTCAACTCAAGCAGCTCTGCGTCCGTCAATCCCGAATAGGCTTTGCCGACATTCAGCAATTCCGGGTCTTCCTCCGAACGCCGGACTGCGAAAGTGTAATCGGAGAGCAGATGACGCCGCTTGCCATGCCCGACCTCGACCGCTGTGACGACAACATCCAGCGTAGCGATGGCGCGCTTGAGCTTCAGCCATTCGCGCCCGCGCCTGCCGGGTTTATACTTCGAGCACGGGTCTTTAATCATCAAGCCTTCGTTGCCGCGCGCACGCGCCGCATCGAATTCATCATCAAGCAGAGCTACATCAGACAGATTCTGAGCCACAGACAAACGCAAGGTTTCATCTTCCTTCACAAGGCTCTCAAGCATGCGCCTGCGCTCATTGAGCGCATCGTCAATCAGCACGCGCCCGTCTGCGTAAAGCAGATCGTATGCGATAAAGACGACGGGCGTGCTTGAGAGAATCTCTTCACTGATGGTCTTGCGCCCCAGACGCTTTTGCAACTCTGCGAACGGCAGGATTGACGCGCCGCGCGCCGGAACAATCTCGCCGTCAAGAATGGCATCCGTCTTGAGCTTGCCGAGCGGCGCAATCAACTCTGGAAAGCGATGCGTCATCTCATCCATCGTCCGCGAGTAAAGAGCCACGCGACCATCCTTCACATGCGCCTGCGCGCGTATGCCGTCAAACTTGTCTTCGACAAAGAATTTTTCGGGCATCGTGCGCGCAATATCCGCAAGGTCTGCGGCGGCTGTGGCGAGCATAAACTTGAGCGGGTGAAAGAGCCGCATAGAGATGCTGCCGAGGTCTTCGTGCCTCGCTCGCACAGCCGTCTCGCCGATGTCGCCGAGCATCATATTGGCCTGCGAGACTTCCGCGAGAGATTGCTCGAAAGCGCGCGCGATTGAATCTTCGACAAGACCTTCTTTAAGACCGATGCGCAAATCTCCCAACAACAGCTTGACCAGATATTTCGCTTCGAGCGCAGTTGTCCTTGAAAGCATTTCGGCCAGCATCGCCCGCTTATTCTTCGTCCCGCGCATCTCGCTGAGTTGCGCGATAAAAATTTCTGTCTCCATGAGCGTGATGGAAGGCATGATGTTTGAGCCTTTGACTTCACGAATCACTTCCCCTGCAACCTCGCCTGAATCTCCGAGCCGCACATAACGCGGGCGCAAATCTTCGACGGCAATTCCTGTCGCCTCGCTCAAGGCCTCACGCAAGACGGAAGAGCCAACATTTGTCGTCCGCGCATCATGGAGCGCAAACTGATGTCCTGCGAAATATCTTGCCGCACGCGCTAAGTCTTCATCATTCAACTCGCGCAGGTACGCGCCAAGCAGCGCGGCCTTCTCAAGCTTCTTCGTTGTTGCCGCTACACGCTCAGCAGTCTCTGCAAAATGTTCCAGCAGGCCGCTTGAAGTTTTTTCTGTTTGCATCATTCTCATGAGACGGTAAATAGTTCCCGCAAAGGCGCAAAGACGCAAAGAAAGCACGCAAAGGTCTTGAGCTATGACTTATCTTGAAATTCTTCTTCGCGCCTTCTTTGCGTCTTTGCGCCTTTGCGGGAAATTTAAACTTTCATCAGTTCAGAACTAACACGAATCGCTTCGTCCTCTTCCGGCGCGCCGAAGATTTCCGGGTGCAGGATGCGCGCGAGTATTTCCGCGCCGCGCACGACGCGCGGGCCGGGCCGACTAAAGTATGAGGTTGCGTCAACGGCCCACACTTCGCCGCGACGGACAGCCGGAAGCTCACTCCATCCCTCTGGCAAGCGCGAGGTTGGAAGTTGTCGCAGGATGTCCTCTTTGTAATAGCCACAGGGAATCAGCACGATGACTTCCGGCGCGTAGTCCGCAATCTCTGCGGCGGTAGTCGTCACGGACGGCTGGCCCGCGCGCCCGAATGCGTGGTCGCCTCCCGCAATCAAGACCTGTTCAGGAACCCAGTGGCCCGGCGCAAACGCAGGCTCAAGCCATTCGAGCATCAACACGCGCGGGCGTCGCTCCGTGTGGGCCAGAGCATTTGAGACAGCATTGAGTCGCGCGGAAAGTTTCTGGGCCAGAGCTTCTGCTTCCGTCTCTCTCCCGACGAGCGCGCCGACTGTGCGTATGTTCGTAAAGATGTCGGAGATAGTATTCGGCTCAAGCGAGACGACGCGCACATCCGTCTCAAACATACGCGCGGCCTGCTCGACGGTCTTGTAGCTGACGGCGCAGACTTCGCAAAGCTCCTGCGTTAGAATCAAATCAGGATGCAGGTCGCGCATAGCCTCTTCATCGAGATTGTAAATCGAGCCATGACCGTCAAGCTGTGTGCGCACGGCGTGGTCTATCTCTGCGCTCGACATGGTTTCGTGCGAGATGCGGCTCGCCGTCAGTTTGGGTTTTTCGATGACGGATGAAGGATAATCACATTCATGCGTCACGCCGACGAGCGCAGCTTCAAGTCCGAGCGCGCACACAATCTCCGTCGCAGACGGAAGCAGAGAGACGATGCGCGGCGTTGGTTTGCCAGACAAATTTTAAAAACCTCTTTTATCTTTGATATGAAAAGCTTCGCATGACAGGTTGACGCGCGTAGGTCGCAGCTGTCAAGAAACCTTCACGCAGTTTACCCTTTCAAGCCGTCTGCTGGTACAATCCGGGAAAGCGGAGGTTGAAGATGTCAGAGCAAGCCGGGGCCAGATTCGCGGGCGTGATGGATCATATCGCTGTCAACTCGGAAGACTTGCAGCGAGATGTGCGCGAGTATGAAAGGATTGGATTTCGCGTAGAGACTTTGTATGACGATTGGGCCATGCTGCGAGACGAACGCGGGTTTGGTATCGCACTGCTTGCGCGCGGCTCAAAGCATCCGCCGCACTTCGGCTTGAGAGTAGAGACGCGCGAGGCTCTCGAAGAGGCTGCGGCCAGAGAGGGCCGCCCCCTCAGAGAGCACCGCGACCGCTCCGTCTCCTTCTACACAAAAGGCGTCGGCGGCCACGCGGTTGAAGTCATCTACTATCCGCCCGAATACGGTCAGGACAAAGCTTGAGACGCGCCTGAGAGCAAAGGATGAATGATGAAGGCGGAATGATGAAGTAAAGACAAAAGGCATGCTCTTTAATCTTGAAGCATTCAAATTCAAATAGCACTCCTTTCATCATTCATCCTTCCGCCTTCATCCTTGCTCTTCTGCCTTGCCAAGCCGGAGACTACTGCTCAACCCAATTCGGTTTAGCATCCTCTACATCCATCTCCTCCGTCTCTTCTTCTTCCGTGCGCGAAAGGTCTGCGTTCTCCAGATGAGCCATCAGCCATTGACGAAAGATGTTTGCCTCGCGCCCCTTGCCAGTCCAGCGCGCGCGGTCAAACATGACGAGCGCCATCATCAAGGCGTGATGCTGTCCCGCGCGGTCTTGGGCAAACTCGAACTGATTGTGCAGGCGGTCAATTATCTCTAAGCTTGCGTGCGCCGTCTCTTCATCCTTGAAGCCGAGCTTGTTGGCAAAGAATTTTGAATAGACGTTCATCGGATGCGCGCTAGAGGTATAGAGGTCGAAGTAGCCCGTCATCAATCCTGCTTCCTGCAAGACAGAGCCGACGTAACTGGGCCGCGAGCCCGTGATGATTGCGAGGTCTTCAATCTCGTTCATCCCGGAAAGGAAGAGCGCGATGATTTGATCCTTCTTGCTGACCTTCTGCGAGCGCGGCTGTTTCTCAGACGTGCGTGCGGGCTTAGCCTTCGCGGATTTAACCTTGCTCATAATGCTGCCCCCTTTGTAGTTGAATTTGTTTGAGAGAGAATTTATCACGAAACATGCGTAGCCCAAAAAAGTTGACGAGAGATTTTTACACGCGGAGCAACACGTTGCTGGTTGCAAAGGAACTGTTGGGAAAACTTCTGGTCGTCCCGACTCTTGATGGCGAGCGCGTCTCAGGCATCATCGTTGAGACGGAAGCCTATCACGGGCCGTTAGACAAAGCCTCGCATGCTTACGGGTCTCGCCGCACGCCGCGCACGGAATCCATGTACGGTTTGGGCGGGACGGTTTACGTCTATTTTATCTACGGCATGTATTATCAATTCAACGTCGTGACGCATGTTGAAGGAGAGCCGAGCGCAGTCTTGATTCGCGCTCTTGAGCCGCGCGAAGGCCTGCACATGATGCGCTTGAGGCGTCCTGTCAAACCTGAGACAAATCTGACCAACGGGCCGGGCAAACTGTGCAAGGCTCTCGGCATAGATAGAAGATTTGACCGCGCAAACCTGCTCGGTGATGAAGTGTGGATTGAAGAGGGCCAAAGCATCAAGCCGCGACAAATTGCCGCAGGCCCGCGCATCGGACTAGGGCAGGCAGAGGAATATTTGAGCAAGCCCTGGCGTTTCTGGGTGAAAGATAATCCTTACGTTAGCCGGCAATGATATATCGCGGTTTGCAACTGCCTGCGCCCTCCCAGACGGTCGGGCTACTGCCCCATGAGCGATAATTGCGGGGCAGTAGCCCGACCGTCTGGGAGGGCGTATCGGATGAGACTTCATTCAACTGGCTATAAGCTACGCCGCGCGGCGTCCCTTCCGCGCTCAGGATGATATAAAGCACGCTCGCCAGCGTATGGCGCACACTCATGAGCGTATAAGCTACGCTCATGAGCGTACAAGCCGCGCTCGCGGGCGTATAAGGCGCGCTCAAGAGTGTTCTAAGTAACCCAAGTTGCCGGTTATCAAAACGACTGCGGCTGTAGCCGCCTGCTGTGCGGAAAAGCTTTGCTTTTCCGGCAGATATGTCCCAAGCAGAGGAGAGGCTGAGCCTCGCCTCTGAGCAGCAGGAGCAGGAGTCGGAAAGTCTGAGACTTTCCGCACAGCCAGGCGGCAGAGCCGCTGACATCAAGCGCAGAGCCGCCATTGCTCTCTTATCTGGCAACTTAAGTTAAGTAATCCGCTGCCTGCCAAAAAATGCTGCATTTTGTCCATTTCTGACTACACCGTTTCGTTTCAATGCAAGCTGATATGGTTCAAAAATCGTTTTGCGTTCCTGCAAATACACGGTTTGACAGTTAGTTACGCAATCTTTGCGGCATGGCATCCTGTTTGCTGAGTAACAGGCTATGATGAACACAGACGCCGCAACATACCCAATCTGGCAAAAGGTCGCAGATGCAAGCATCGCGGATGCGGAAGAATCGAGGCATAGTTCGACAGACTATGCGCTGGCCCAGCGCGCCGCCAAAGGCGACATGGAATCCTTTGAGATTCTGTATCAGCGTCATCATCGTCGCGTCTATAGCCTCTGCCTGCGCATGACGCAGAATGTGCAGGAGGCCGAAGACCTGACGCAGGAAGCCTTTATTCAACTCTATCGCAAGATAGGGAGCTTTCGCGGAGACTCTGCTTTTACGACATGGCTCCATCGCCTGACGGTCAATCAGGTCTTGATGCACTTTCGCAAGCGCAGCGTGAAGATGGAAAAGACTACGGAAGAGGGCGAGACGCCTGTGCAGATTGTGCACGGCACAGAGAATCCGCGTGCGATGCCTGTCGTTGACCGCATCGCGCTCGACAATGCTATCAAGCAACTGCCGCCGGGCTATCGCTCCGTCTTCGTACTGCATGACATAGAAGGCCATGAGCACGAAGAAGTCGCACGCATGCTCGGCTGTTCTGTCGGCACTTCAAAATCGCAGTTGCACAAAGCGCGTATGAAACTGCGCCGCCTGCTCTCGCAGCAGACGCCGCCGCAGAGTGTCGCGCATCAGTAAGGCAAAAGTAAAAGAGATAAAAAGTTAAAAGGGAAGAGGCGTCGAATGCATCTTCCCTTTTTTGCTTTTTAACGTGAGTTCGACATAAGCATTAGGTGATGCCGCAGACAGCCCCGATAGGGGCGGCATGAAATAGCCCACGACGTGAGTCGTGGGTTAAGCGAGATAAATAAATAACTCAAGTTGCCAGATAAGAGAGCGATGGCGGCTCTGCGCTTGATGTCAGCGGCTTGAGCCGCCTGCTGTGCGGAAAAGCTTTGCTTTTCCGGCAACTGTGACCCAAGCAGAGGCGAGGCTGAGCCTCGCCTCTGAGCAGCAGGAGCAGGAGTCGGAAAGTCTGAGACTTTCCGCACAGCCAGGCGGCTCAAGCCGCAGTCGTTTTGATAACCGGCAACCTGGGTTAATTAATGGGTCCCGTGAGGGGCGGCACAAATGGTGCCGCCCCTCACGGGGCTCGGTTTGTGTATGGCATGATTGTCCCCGCGCTGACGCGCGGGGGTACTTCATGTCGCCCCTATCGGGGCTGACCAAACGCTTTTCTTATGCCGAACCCACGTTTTTTACATTTTGCTTCCTCTTTTGTCCTCTGTGCTTAGTTTCTGTCATAATCATTTGCATGACGGAACAAAGTCTTCAGGAAAAATACGCGCCGCACAATACCTGCTTCGGTTGTGGGCCAATGAATGAGAAGGGCTTGCACGTACGCAGCTTTGCAGAGGGCGACGAGGTGGTCGCGGAGTGGATGCCGTTGCCGCATTACGAAGCCTTTCCGGGCATGCTCAACGGAGGAATTATCGGAGCCTTGCTGGATTGCCATTCAAACTGGACGGCGGCGTGGCACCTGATGAACCGCACGGGCGCAAGCTCTCCGCCATGCACCGTCACGGCTGATTATGCAATCAAACTCTTCAGGCCCACGCCGACGGATGCTCCGATAAAATTGCGTGCGAAGGTGGTCGAATCAACCGACGACCGCGCGATAGTCGAGGCAGAGTTAATCGCACATGGAAAAGTCTGCGCTAATTGTCGCGGGACTTTCGTGGCTGTCAAAGCCGGACATCCTGCCTATCATCGCTGGTGAGTTTTTCAAAGCTGTTCGAGATAAGAGATGTCGAGCGTCCATTCGTGACGGCTGCGACGCGACCACTGCTCGAAACAGGCTTCCAGATAAAGCCGCGCATCTTCTCTGGACCAGCCGTTGACTTTTGCAAGATGCGCTAGAGCCTGCGCCTGCCGCCCGCGCACGCTCGCGAGTCCAATATGCTTCACCTCATGACACGCAGGGCAGAGAGCAATCAGCCGCTCAAGCTTCTGCACATGCCGCTCGTCATCATAAAGCCAGACTTCATGACACTCGACGGGCCAACGCTTGCCCTTGCCGCCACAGATTTCACACGCGCGGCCCGCGCGCTCAAAGATGATTCGGCGCAGCCTGTCCCATTCGTCTTTTGAAACATGCGAGCGAACGTTGCTGTACCAGCATGTTTTCGGAACCATCTCGATGGTCAGCAAAGTTTGTACAGTCATCGCTGTCACTTAAAGAAGATTACGAACTTCTCCCGCAAAGGCGCAAAGGCGCAAAGAAGAGACGAAGAAAGCTTTCAAGATAAATAACCACTCAACACCTTGCGAGCTTTCTTTGCGCCTTTGCGCCTTTGCGCGAAACTTTCTTCGCTCTCTTCAAACATTCAACTTCTCAATCGTCAACTCAACTATCGCAGGGTCAAGCGAACGCTTGAAGAGAATCACATTCTCCGGCACGCGCGCGGGCGGCTCGCGGCTGCCGCGCAGTTCATCCCACGCGGCGATGATAAAATTCTTCAAGCCGCTCTCTGCAAACTCTGCCATGCGCGCTTTAAGATGCTGCGGCGTCCAGAAGCCGAGTATCTCCAGATAAACGCGCCTGCCGTCTGCATGACGAAGTACAAAGTCTGGAATAAAAACGCTCTGGCCCAGATCAATCACTTCGCTTGACGCTTCCAGTTTCCACTCGCCGTCATATTTGGCCCACTTCGCAGAGAGCGTTTCGCGTGCAGGCGTCTCATACGGCGTCTCGCTGAAATGATGAGAGCGAAGCTGTGTCTGATTGCTCTCAAGCTCGAAGCGTGCGCCCGTGCCGGGCTTCGAGATGATTTCCGCGCTCATGCGCCAGTTCCTGCATGTGAGCAGCGCGGGCAGAAAGACCGCCATCTGCACGCCGTATTTTTGCGAGCGATGAAACATAGAGACAGGCCCGTCGAGCCTTATCTTATAACCATCTTTCGCGTTGCCGCTAATCGCATGAATCAGCCTGTAAGCTTTGATTGCGCCGAACAACTCGCGCGCGCTTGCTGCATCCTGCGGAGTGAATTGAAGTCGCATCTCTGTGCAGCGATAAAGCAGGGCTTGCGCCTGCGCCAGATTGTAGCGGTCTAAGAGTTCTGCCGCGCTCAGGCTTTCAAATGAAGTCAGGATTTGATTCTCAGGCAGGTCTGCATAGATGTTATCAAGCACCATCTCTGTCGCGCAGCCAAGCTCAAGCGCGACACGCTTTGCAAGCTGTGCGCGCACCTCTTCGTTATCAATGATTGGATGAAACTCTCTGGCCGCGAGAAAGAGCGCGCGGCGAAGTTCCGCAGCGTCCGTCGCAATCGCATTCTCAAACTCGCACCTATCGAGCAAGAGCTTTATCAGCCCGCGCAGTATTTTGTAATCAGTCCCTGTCCCGACGTAATCCTGCAAAGCTGCATCGAGCGATGCGCGCGTGCGTCCCGCGTGCTCCTCGAAAACCGCAACCAGCGCACGCGCCTCCTCAAGCCGCGCCGCATCCTCCGTCTTCAACAAGTACGGATAAATGCGCCCGCCGCGCCGCCAACTCATTGCTAAATCAGCCGTCAACATAGAAAAGCAAGGATGAAGAGCATGCTATGCATCCTTAAAGCCTTCATCCTTCAAACAGCATTCCTTTCATCCCTCCGCCTTCATCCTCCCGCCTTGCATTTTGAAACTGCCCGCCTTCGCTGCGGCGTTTGCTGATATGTTCTTCGGTCGTGTCGCGCGTGACGACTTCATAAAGGATTGCTTCTTTGTCAGGGCGTTTGCGCAGGATGCGGCCAAGTCTTTGTATGTGTTCGCGCGTCGAGCCGGAGCCGGAGAGGATGATGGCAACAGATGCATCTGGAATATTGACGCCTTCGTTCAAGACTTTTGACGTCGCAAGCGCGAGCACTTCCGCCTTGTTAAATGCTTCGAGCCAGTCGCGTCTTTCTTTAACGCCTGTCTGATGCGTGATGGCCGGAATCAAAAACTTTTGCGAGATGCGATAGACCATCTCGTTTTCTGCCGTGAAGATGAGCACGCGGTCGCGCTTGTGGCGCAACAATAAATCCGAAAGCACACGCAGCTTGGCATCCGTGCCGAGAGCTATGCGCTTTGATTCACGATAAGCCATCATCGCGCGCCTTCCATCTTCGCTGCGCGCGCTGGCGATGATGAAAAGCTGCCACCCGCGCAGGCCGCCAAGAGAGAGTCCTTTGTCATCCAAGAACCTGCGGAAGATTGCGCGCTCATGTTCATAGGCCGCGCGCTCCTCGCGGCTCAACTCAACATGCACGCGCACCACTGTGTAGTCTGCTAAATACTCGCCCGCCAATTCCTGCGCCTCGCGCCGGTAAACGATTGGCCCAATCAATTCTTCTAACAGGCGGTCTTCGCCGTCTGCGCGTTCCGGCGTCGCCGTCAGTCCCAAGCGAAACGGCGCGATTGCCATCTCCGCAGCATAGCGATAGATGCTGCTCGGCAAGTGATGACATTCGTCAAAGATTGCGAGGCCAAACTGATTGCCGAGCCGCTCCATAAAACGAAAGGCGGAAGCATAGGTTGTGACTGTGAGCGCGCCCGTCTCGAAGTAGCCGCCGCCGATGAGTCCGACCTCTGCATCAAAGGAAGAGAGCAGCAGGTCGTACCACTGATTCATCAAATCAATCGTCGGGACAACGACGAGCGCGCTACGGCCTATCTGCTCAATCGCCATCTGGGCCAGAAGGCTCTTGCCCGCGCCCGTCGGTAAGATGACGACGCCGCAACGCTCATGCTTCTTCCATTCTGCAAGAGCCTGCTCCTGATAAGGCCGCGCCTCCACATGCAACTTCGCACGGAAATCAAACTTGTGATAGCCGCGCGCCTCGTCCTGAAAATCAATTTTGCGTCTGATTAATTCCGTGAGGACATGCCTGTAAGCAGAGGCCGTTGCGCGCCACTTGTTGATGCGCTCGTCCCAACGAAAAGCTGTTGGAGCCTGGAAAGTTTTGTCTGCGCCATCGAGCACGAGCGTACCCGAATCAAAGCGCAGAGTGATTTGTGAAGCAGACATTCTGAGAAGAGCTTACAGAAACCTCTGTGCATAATGCAAAGGCCCGGTGCGTGAAGGAAAAGCTGTCTCTCACGCTGTAGCTCTTAATTGCTGCCGCGCAGACCTGCTCTTCTGCATCAATCTTAATTGCCCGCCGAGCAGGTTAGCCGGAATCAAGAGCACGAGGAAGCTTATGTGATACCAGGTGGGCGCAGTGTCCCAGAATTTGATGGTCGCCATGATGCCCATCAAGAGTTGCAGCACGCCTAAGATGAAAGCGTGCTTAATCTCGCTGCGCCCGGCGATGAGCGCGGTCACGTAGCCGCCGAGGATGGAGAAGAGCAAGCTGTAAGACATTGTAAAGAGCAGGACAGGAACGCTCTCGACTCTGCCTCCGTCTTTATACCACTGCGGAAAGATGCTCATCACCAGCGCATCCGTCCCCAAGGCAGTCACCATCCATGTCACACTTCCGACAATCACAGCCACGATGCTTCGCAACATAACGTCTCCTTCATCTTTAAGGTTTCTTGCCTGCGGCAAGGTCTATGACGGCTTTCTGGATTCTGCGTGCGCGCGTCTCTGGCCGCTTGGCTTCTTCTATGGCGCGCACATGCTCTTTGCGATGCGTGTAGCTGAGCTTGTCCCACATTGCCTGCGCAGTTTTGCTGGCCTTCAAGGCTCGCTCGAAATCCGGCGGCGGTGTGATTGTGCGCGGCTCGTCGTCGCGCTCCATGACCACGCTGACGGTTTCGCCGCCTTTGGCCTTCGCGCCTTCGCGCGTCTCCTTATTGACGGCCATGTAGTGGCCGCCGCTCATTGGAAAGATTGAACTGCGGAAGGCGAAGCCGTTAATCGTGCCGCGCACAGGGACACGTGCGCGCGTGCCGAAAACTTTCTGTACGTCAAAGGGAATCTTGATGCCTGTCGCTTCGCTACTTTCATGCTTTTCCAGCAGCACGCGGAAACGCTTTGTAGGGGGCATGACAATCTCCTAAGGATGAAGGCGGAAGGCGGAAGGATGAAGTGGCTGCTATTCAAATTTGAATTATTCAATTTTAAATAGCACTCTTTTCATCATTCATCCTTCCGCCTTCATCCTTGCTCTTCTTACGCTCTCTTGAGCGTGCGCGCTGGTTGAGCTTTGGTGTTGCTGCTCGCGGCAGCCGCAGCTTCCTGCTTCGCACTTGCAGTCGCTTCGGTTGGCGCGCCCTTCATCTTCTCTATGCGCGCGGTGATGCGACGGTCAAGGTCTGCAATCTCGTCCGGCGTCAGGCGATAGATGTTCGGCTGATTGTGATAGAGCTTTGCGCCTGTCACGATGTCTGCCTGCTTAAAGCCATGCTGTTCGGCCTTGGCGATGAGTTCCTGAATCGTCATCTGCGGCGGGACGATTGAGAGGCGCGAAGGCTTCTCTTCTAAGGTCTCCGCAACAGTGGACGGCGCGGGCTTCTCAAAAGCCAGATTGAGAGCTTCTTCGCCCCTCATGTGGTCCAGAAAATCTTTGAACGCGATGTCGCCGCTCATCTCAAAGCCAACCTCGAAAGCGGAGCTGTTGCTCTTGACGACCTGAAAGACGCGCGTGATTTCGCCGTCGCGCTCCTGCATGGAGACTTCGACCATAATGTCCACGAAGTATTCAAGACCACTCGCAGTCATCGGCAACACGCGGCCAATCTCGTTGTCTTCCTTCGCCTCTTTTCCTTTGGCCGCAATCTGGTCCACGATGACGACGGACTTGCCGCTCTCTATACAAAGTCTGCGAAGCACGCCCTGCAAGACCATCTGGTCTGCCGCAAGCTCTTCCGCAGAAGGCTGTGCAAGCGGGTCGCCAGTGCGCTCGCGCACAGCCTGTAGCATCTCTGCATGCTTCGCGCTGAAATAGCTGGCCCACGAATCCAGTGCATAGCACTCATAATTCTGCTCGCGGCCCTCGCCCGTCAAAGCCCAGTCAATAAATTCCGGCAACTCGTCCGGGCGCTCTATCTCAAAAGCGTCAAACGTCTGGCCGACGCCCTTCAAAAGTCGCGCCTTGCGCTCGACATCGAAGATGCAGAGACGGCCCATGCCAGCCTCTGACATGCTGCGTATGAAATGGCTCTTGCCGACGCCTGCGCCGCCGCGCACGGCCATCACAAGGCGTTGCTGTCGCGGTCTGCGGCTCAAAGGGTTGACTTTCGCCTTCGTTGGGTTGCTCATCTTGTTTTACTCCTTAAAGGTTTGAGCCGTCTCCGGCTGGATTCTTCAAGCGATTTCTCGCCCCAAGTGACTTAACTGTAACTACCGGAAACGGTAGCGCATCTGCATCTGACGGCAGGCACTCTAACACATTTCAAGCGGGAATGGAACAAAATTTCATCCATGAAACAAAAAATATTTGCAAATGTTCCTTATCGTAAGTGAAGAGAGTGCTACTATGGCGAGCTATCGGAAGATTTAAGAAGAATAAATAGCAAGGCCGCCGCTCCATGCGTGGAAGCACAGCAAGCAGCGGCCTCTCCGCATCAGCCATCTCTGAACGGCCAAGTTAGAGGGGCGAGCGGCAGGGAGCGCGGCCCACCCAGTCCGCGCTCCATGTCTGAAACTTGTTAATGTGTGGTGAGAACATCTTTGATATGATTTATAAGTTCTAGTCTTTGAAAATTAAGGCAACGGCACATGCGTCGTCTCAACCCTCAACCTCAAAGTGAGTAAATGAGCGTCGCCGTTGAGCATGAAAGGTTCATTCTCACGGCGAAGAAGTTGAGTGACTATATTTTACCCGTAACAAAGGGTAAGCGCAAGCTGTATCGTGCGGTTGAGGCTCTGTCAGGAGGTTCTTCCTGATGGGCAGCGCACGTCCGAAGCCAGAACGTTTAGCCGAGAAACTGCGGCAGATTCGGCTTGCGCTTGGACTATCTCAGAGCGAGATGCACAAGCTCTTAGGAGTTGAAGATAGCATCGCATTTAAAAGGATTTCCGATTATGAATTGGGCAAGAACGAGCCGCCGCTAATGATTCTCTTGCAATACGCAAGAGCAGCGAATGTAATTTTAGATGTGCTGGCGGATGACGAGTTAGACATGCCTGTCAAATTACCAAGCCCGAAGAAACATGAAGGCATCAGGCGGCGTAGGCGTTAAGAACAGATAAATTAAAATAACCAGCCCCGACAGGGGTGACATATCAGTAGCCCACGACGCCAGTCGTGGGAACACGGTTCGATTCCAAGACCGAGCCCCATAGGGGCGGCATAATTTATGCTCGTTTGTGATGTCTCTCTGTTTTCCCAGCACTAACATGCTGGGTTACTGGTATGTCGCCCCTTCGGGGCTGACAACGTAAGGACTTCTTAATTTTTGCTTTAAGCTATCTTGAACGGGAATTTTTCTTGTCGTTCTTTTGCGGCGGGCCATCCGGCCCCCAGTAGTGCTTCCTGATAAGCAGGACATAGAGCGCGATAATCAGGACTGTGGCAATAGCGGCGACGATGATTAAAGGAAGCATGATATTTAGCAGTCTAAATCTATAACTCTAAAAATCACTTCTGGTCGAGATACATCTTGGCAGCCATCTTTGCTAGCTTCCACATCTTGCCCCATTCGATGCGGCCTTCGGCGTCGCGACCGGTGAATTTGTCCAGAAGCAGTTTGCGGAACTGTTTGCCTTCGCGGCGGAGCATGAACTCTTTGGCGTAGGGCTTGGCCGTGTCGAAGAAGTTAAAGCCGGGGTCTGTCACGATGCCTATGCCTTCGAGTGTCATCAAGGCGCGCATGATGTATGTGAAATTCGCCGGAAGACGGAAAGGATATTCATACATCACTTCGGCCAGGTCGTATGTCAACTCTTTAAAGTTTACATCGCCCAGTTTCAGATTCAGATAATGCTGGAAAAGCCCTTCGATGACAGGGCGCACAGTCTCAGGGTCAACGCTCGGCTTGAGAAAGTTGAGATTGATTAAGTCCTGTGCAAGACCCGGCACGTCTTTCGCTACGACATGAAAGAAGGCATCAATCATCTGCGACTGGAGACGCGGCGTAATCTTGCCAGTCATCCCGAAGTCGAAGAAGGCTAACCTGCCGTTATCCATCACCAACAAGTTTCCCGGATGCGGGTCTGCATGAAAGAAGCCGTCTTCCAAAAGCTGTTTCAGATAAGTGCGAATCAGTAGGCGGTTGACTTTGACTGCGGAGATGTTCCGCGCTTTCAAGGCTTCGAGGTCAACGACCTTTGTGCCGCGTATGAACTCCATCGTCAGGACGCGGCGCGTGGAATAGTTCCAGTGAATTTTAGGGACATGTATCACGCGCCAGCTTTTAAAACTCTCACGAAAGCGGTCTGCGTTATGCCCTTCCTTCACATAGTCCATCTCTTCGTGGATGGTCTCGTCAAACTCTCTGAGCATGCCAGACCAGTCTGCGTTGTCGCTGACCTGCGGGATGCGATTGAGAAAGTCTGTGATACGCCGTAGGACAGAGATGTCAAAGCTGATGGCTTCTTCCAAGTTGGGACGCTGAACCTTGATGGCGACCTCTTCGCCTGTGTGCAAACGAGCGCGATAGACCTGGCCCAGAGAAGCTGCGGCGATAGGTTCGGCGTCAATCTCCGCATAAGCCTCGCGTATGCTGCGGCCCAACTCTTTTTCGATACGCGCAAAGGCTTCCGCAGTCGGGAATGCCGGAACCTGATCTTGCAGTGTCGCCAACTCTTTAATGTATGCGAGCGGCAGAAGGTCTGCGCGCGTGCCAAGAGATTGACCGATTTTGATAAAGGTTGGGCCAAGAGAGATGAGACTTTTTCTGAGCCACACGGACTGCCGCTCAATCTGCCTAGCCTTATTCTCGCCCGCGCCGCGAAAGACGAAGAAGCGCGCGAGGCGAATCAGTTTATCAATCGCGCGGCGGTCAACATCTCTGCTCCATTCCTGAAAGAGCGCGACACGGCCACGCGCGCGCGCCTCTTCGCGTCGCCTCTCGGCCATACGCTCGTTGAACCCTGCGCGTATGTCATAGCTGTCAAGGAAAAGATAGAAGGAGAGCAGCCCCAGCACGCGCACGATACTCGCCGCGCGCAGCCAGCCGCGCAGCCCGTAACGCTTTTCAGCTTGGCTTTCATCTACCACTGCCACCGCCGCAGATGAAGGCAAAGCCAAATGGCCGTTGCCGTTGTTATCCGAAAGAGGCTTGTGGCCGTTGGGCCTTTCGACTTTCGGAGTCAAAATCAGTGTCTGTTTGTTCTCTAAGACTGCCATGACAAAATCTAAAATAGAAAAATGTTATCGCGAACCTATGACTAAAACGTCCCAAGTGCTGAGTTAGATGCACAAAACTTGCGCGTGTTACGATAGTAACTTATGGAGGCAATCAAAATGAAATATAGCTGCTTCATCGCGCTTATCCTGATATTCCTAAACTGCGCAACGGCTCTGGCCCAGACAAAGCCGGAAGAAGAATTGAAACAGGCACAGGAAGTTGCAGACCGTTTTGTCAAAAGATTTCGCGAGACAAGAGATTTAACGCCGATGGTTAGCGAAATGTTCGCGAGCGATTTTAGGAAGCTCATAGAAGAGGATGATTCATGGAGCGGCGTGGTCGGTCAGGGGCGTTCACTTGTCGAGAACCTGCGCGGAGAGGAGCGAGTGCGTTGCTATGTCGTCTCGTTCAGTCTGGAATATCTGATGCGCCTCCACATTGTCGGGAAAATCTCTCTGGAATCAAAGGAGCCTTTGACTAACATCTGGTCGCCAGAGATGGAAAAATTATTTACGGAGATGGAAAAGCTCGGCGGCAATATCAAATCGGAAAAGCAGGCGCGCAACTATCTCTCTTATCTCGAACGTGCGCGGCTTACTATGCAAAAAGAGATGTTGAAGAATCCGCCGGAAGAGACAGAAACTTTCAAGAAAAATTCAGCGATTTTTGAAAAGCATTTGCAAGAGCAGAAGAATGAGCAACCATCTGTTTGGGTTTCAGCGAAACACGAGCACGGGCGGCCAGCCGGGACGCGCTTTGCCAAAATCATCCTCCCGTTTCATATAGGCTTATTGATGGTCAAAGAAAATGGTCAATATAAAATCTGGCTCGCGCTCTCGACTCTTCCGCCGGATTAAGTTTGTCAGAACCGCCTGCGAGAGCAAGGATGAAGGATGAAGGCGGAAGGATGAAGAGATTAACTCATTTGCTCATTGACTCATCGATTCATTTCTTAAATGAGCAAATGAATCAATAACTAAATGAATCAATTCCTTTCATCCTTCCGCCTTCCGCCTTCATCCTTGCTCTACCCGCCCGCTACCGCAGGCGGTTCTGACATTCATTGAATGGCAAGCATCTTTCTGACTCCGCCGCGCGCAAAATAGTTTTCGGCGCGTGCAATATCTTTTCCGATTTGTGTTTTCAATTCTTCGACCGACGAAAATTTTCTCTCGTCTCGCAGGCGACGGAGAAAGCGCACGCGCGCCACATCGCCGTATAAATTTCCAGACCAGTTCATGACAAAAGTTTCGACAGAAGGCGCGGCCTCCATCTCGAAGGTCGGGCGCGTGCCGACGTTTGTGATACTGCGTCGCCACACGCCTTCAATCAAGGTCGCGGAGATATAGACGCCTGAGCGCGGGATGACGCGGTTCTGCGGCGAGAGGTTGGCTGTCGGAAAACCTAAGGTGCGCCCGCGCTGTTGCCCGCGCACGACAGGGCCTTCGACGCCGTATGGCCGCCCTAGCATCCTGCGCACAAGGTTGACGCGCCCTTCTGTCAAAAGCTCACGAATCTTGCTTGAGCTAATGCGCCGCCCGCGCAGTCTTACCTCCGGCACTTCCGCAGCATAAAAGCCCAGACGCTCAGAGACATTTTGCAAAAGCTCTATGTTGCCCTCGCGCCCCTGCCCGAAGGCAAAGCCGCGCCCCAGGTAAACCTCGCGCGCCTGCAATCGTTCATGCACGACCTGATGCAGAAACTCTTCCGCGCGTATGTGCGCGAACTCTTTTGTGAAACGTATGACGATGGTCTGCTCGATGCCGAGCACGCCGAGCGCCTCTATCTTTTGGTCGAAGGTTTGCAGCAAGGGCGGAGCGGATTCAGGATGCAGGACTGCGCGCGGGTGCGGGTCGAAGGTAATGACTGTCGGGACTGCGCCAATCTCTCTGGCGCGCTCAGACACCGTTTGCATAATCAACTGGTGGCCTAGATGCAAACCGTCAAACACTCCTAAGGTCAGCACGGTCGGTCGCACAATCTTCGCGTTATCTGTTCCGTGAAAGAGACGCATAAGAAAAGCAAGGCGGAAGGATGAAGGATGAAGGATGAAGAGTGTGCTATTTGAATTTGAATCCTTCAAGCTTAAATAGCAAGCCTTTCATCCTTCATCCTTCATCCTTCTACTTCAAGTCCGTCATAAGCAAACTCGACGCCCGGCGGCAGCAGCCTTGAGTCGCGCGCGTGTTTGATGTCGTGTGCGATGTGCGTCAGGTAAGTGCGACGCGGTTTCAGTTCATTGATGTACCGAAGCGCGCTTCCGAGCGAGAGATGCGTGGCGTGCGCTTTGAGGCGCAGGCAATCGAGCACGAGCACATCCAAATCTTTTAGTCCTTCCATCGTCGCGTGCGGAATCTCGCTCAGGTCTGTCGCGTACGCGAAATCATTAAAGCGATAAGCGATGACAGGCAGCCGCCCGTGTATCACTTCGAGCGGCGTGATGTGCAGTTCGCGCCCCATGCAAAATGACGCGCCCGCTTCGACCGTGTGCGGGACAATCTGCGGGAGCCCGCCACCGAAGTGCGAAGGCTCGAAGATGTATTTGAAGATGCGGCGGATGTCGCGCCACGCGATGCTGTTGGCATAGAGGCCGATTGGCCCATAACGAAAATTGAGCGGGCGTATGTCGTCAAGACCGAAGATGTGGTCAACATGACAATGCGTGACGAGGACTGCATCGAGCCAGTTGATTTTGTGACGGAGAGCCTGCTGGCGAAAATCAGAAGATGTGTCAACGATAACAGTCTGCCCGCCGTGCTCAATCAGTATCGAGACGCGCAGCCGCTTGTCGCGCACGTCAGTTGACACGCACGTCTCGCAATCGCATCCGATGGAAGGCACGCCTGTGGACGTGCCTGTGCCGAGGAAAGTCAGCTTCATAACAGTTTTCAGTTTTCAGTTTTTAGTTTTCAGTAAAAGCAAATTTGTCTTTGCTGAAAACTGAAAACTAAAAACTGAAAACTATTTACTTGCCGCCGATAATGTCGCGGCCTGTGAAGCCGCGTGGCGGAGCCGTGCGCGGAGCAGTATTGCTCAGCGAGACAAACTGCATGCGCAGGTCTGAGAGCAGCCCTTTAAAAATCTGTTCTTCCTGCGGGTGCAGGTTGCCGCGTGTCTTTTCCTGCAACATGCCCAAGATGTCTATCCAGTGTTTGCCGAGTTGCAGGTCAACGCCGCGCTCGCCCGTCACGGGATGCTCCATCATGCCGAGCGCGGAGGCCGCGTTCGAGGCGATGGACATCAGAAAGTTGATAAAACTCGCGGGGTCGTTGGCCCCCGGAATGCCTTCTTCGTCAAGCAGGCCGGACGCTTCATCTTCAAACGGCGGCGCGTCTGTGCTTGACTCTGCGGCGACTGTCGCGCTCGCGCTGCTCTCATCCGGTGGTGTCGGCGTTGAAGCCGCGCTCGCTGTGTCGGCTGAAGCATCGCTCGCAGCTTGGCTCTCAGGCGCGGCAGGCGGTGTAGTTTCCTCTTCGCGCTCAATGTCGCGCGGCGTGCCGTCAGCGTTAAAGAGGCGGCGATCTGTGACTTTGAAATTGGATTGTTCTTCGCTCATCTTGCTCATCCCGCAAGGCGCGGGCCGCAATGCTCTTTATGAGAGAGAGCACAAGACCGCGCCGCAACTTCTTTCTGTTGAGATTTCTCTGCGAATGGTAACAGTTTCAAGTTCAAGTTCAAAGTTTACTTGGAACATCCGGTCGTGTGCTTTAAACTCTGAGAATCCTTTGCGGTCTTGAGTCTTTCTTTTCTTTGCGCCTTTGCGAGAAACAAGAACGAACGGTTCACGCTGGTGGCGCAAAGAAAAACTCAAGGCCGCAAAGGGTTGAGTGGTTTTAGAAGTTTACTCTTAATTTGAATCTTAGACTTTGAACTAATCCGATGCCTGCTACATTCGATGACCTTGTACAACTGATGGCGCGTCTGCGTTCGCCGGAAGGCTGCCCGTGGGATAGAGAGCAAACTTATGCGACGCTCGCGCCGATGCTTCTCGAAGAAGCTTATGAAGCATTCGAGGCTGTAGAGGAAGCGCGCGAAGGCCGCGCAACTGAACTGCGTGATGAGCTTGGCGACCTGCTCTTTCAAATAGTCTTCTACGCGCAGGTCGCAAAGGAGCGCGGCGATTTTCAGATTGATGATGTGACGGATGCGATTCATACCAAGATGGTGCGTCGTCATCCGCACGTCTTTGCGGATGCGAGTGCGGACGATGCTGCGGAAGTCCTGCGCAACTGGGAAGCCATCAAGGCCGAAGAGAAACGCGCCGCCGGGAAAGATGCGGAAGCAAAGGATTCATCGCTGCTCGACGGAGTTTCGGCGAAAGCTCCGGCCCTGATGGAAGCGCACCAGCTTTCAACCAAAGCCGCGCGCGTTGGTTTTGACTGGCAGAGCCTCGAAGACATTTTTGACAAGCTGCATGAAGAGATTGAAGAGTTGCGCGCGGCCATACGCGAGCACAAGGAGACTGCGGAATCAGAACAGACGCGCGTGCGCGAAGAGATAGGCGATGTGCTCTTTGCCGTCACAAACATCGCGCGCCATCTTCAAGTCGAGCCGGAAGCCGCGCTCAAAGTGACCAACAGAAAATTTCGCAAACGCTTTCGCTACATCGAGCAGAAATTGAAAGAACGCGGGCGCGCACTTGAAGCAGCAACGCTCGAAGAGATGGAAGAGTTGTGGCAGGAAGCGAAAAGTGCGTAAGGCTCAACAGCGCAGCCCCGTGCGGGGCGGCGTATTTTAGCCCACGACGTGAGTCGTGGGTTAAACGGCAGAGATAAATAACGAGCCCCGTAGGGGCGACAGAAATTGTGTCGCCCCTCACGGGGCTCGGTTTGTGTGCGGTGCGCGTGTCCCCGCGCTGACGCGCGGGGCTAATATATGTCGCCCCTGTCGGGGCTGAGAAAATAAAAGATAAGAGGGATGCCAGACAGCATCCCTCTTATCTTTTTCTAAATCAGGCAGCAATCTTTAGCCGTTAAGCTGCAAACTGCGCATGATTGTATTGAACGCATTGTTGTATGTGCCTGCTTCGTTCTGCGGCGCGATGGTGATGAAGTAGAACAGATTGCCATCTCGCATTGGAGTCGTATAGACGGTCACAATCTCATTGCGTCCGGTTACGTCAGACCTTCCTGCAAGCTGCATCGCCAGAGCCTCTCTGCCTGCCAGAGAGCCGCGACGATAGTTGCTCTGCTGGCGCAGGTACGGATTGCTTTGCAGCAAGCCGCGTATGTATTCGTCCGTTGACTGTTGAAAGTTCCTGCCGGACGCGGGCGCGATGCCAACCATCACGCCGTGCGTAATGCCCTGTTGTCCATAGGCTCCTTCGGGAGCGAACATGATTGAGCTCTGGCCGCCCGAAAGCTCGCGCCAGTTGCCCGGAACGTTAATGCGGAAAACATTTCCGCCGGTGTATGTGCGATAGCGCGACGAAGGATATTCGACGTTGCCAGCATATGTGCCGCTGTTGCCGACGCTCTCGCCGTTCGGATACTGCTGCCCGCTCTGCGCTATCTCCTGCATAGAAGGAGCGCGACCCATGCCGCGCAGACGCGCCTGCACGTTCTGAAACTGTCTCGAATCCTGATAGCCGTTACGGTCTATGCGCAGGAGTTGAGCTTCGCGCGTAATCGCTTCATAGCGGTTGCCCGGATTCGGGTGGCTGCTCAGCCACTCCGGGCCACTGCGACTGCCGCCCTGCTGCTCAATCGTGCGAAACATATTCGCCAGGTCGCGCGGGTCATACCCTGCACGCGCCATAATCTGCGCGCCGAGGATGTCCGCCTGCGATTCATACTTGCGGCTGTACTTCAAAGCCCATGCGCCGAAGCCGACCTGACTTGCGCCGCCGATAATCTGGCCCAGGCCGCCGCCGATGACTGCGCCCGCAATCTGGCCGAGCACTGAGCCAATCTGCGCTTTCTGTGTTTCGGTCGCCTGCGCCGTCGCGTGTCTCAAAGCGACGTGACTGATTTCATGCGCCATCACTCCGGCCATCTCGCCTTCGGTGCGCGCCGCTTCAATCATCCCGCGATTGACATACATAGGGCCGCCCGGCAAGGCAAACGCATTGATGTCACTCGCGTTGACGACTTTGAAAGAGTAGCGAAACTCAGGATGTTGAAACTCCTGCGGAATCGCTGCGACCAGCCGTTGCCCGACATTCGAGACATAGCTTTGAATTGAATTGTCGCGCAGGATAGGCATCTGCCGTTCGACTTCCTGCGCCGCTTGCTGTCCGGCCTGTACGTCGTCTCTGATATTGTACTTATTCTTCGGAGCAGAGATACGTGTCTGGCCCAGCACGGAAAGAGGCATCGTGAAGACGGCGACAGCCATCAGCCACACAGCCAATCTCTGAGCTTTGCGATAATTGCTTCTAAACATCTTCTTCCTCCTCAAAACGAACTCACATGAGAGATGACTCGCTCAAGCTTTTCGTCCAGTTAAAATCAAAAAGAGCGACGCGCCATTTCCTTTGCCGGAGGGCGCATCGCTCTTTCACGTAAAAAGCTGAATGCGTATCTCCCCCGCTAACACATGTCAACTGCACAACACACGGCGTGCAGGGGGAGAGAGCACGTCAATCTCTTGCCAAAGGGGCCGCTTGCCAAAAACACTTACTCAGGCGGCTGGTTCGTTGGCAATGCTTTAGATGAAGCATGCCTTTCGAGAGGTTGGCCTCGTCGGTCAAAACGAACGAGAGCCACGCCTGTAACGCCTGCGTGGTCTATTATTTCGCTGATTTACGTTACGATTTTGTTCTTGTTTTATAACATCGTCCTCAAACTTTACCATGAGCCCACCCGGCGGGCGCGGAATCGAGACGACTACAAAAGGCGAAGTCAGCGCATCCGTAGTGATTTCTCCTGCGCGCGGCATCTGCTCTTTGACGCGCACGAGCAGGTTTGAGCCAGCGCGCCGTATGCCTTCAACAGCGATGCTATAGCCGCCGGTGTTTTTGCGTCCCTGATAAACGACCAGCACGGCTTGCGTCTGAAAGTTGACTTCGGGCGCGGGCCGCTCGTTGCCGACGATGCGCCACACGCGCTGCCAATCTGTTTGATTAGAGACAAGCTCAAGCCTGCGCGTGCCTTCATAGCTGCTGTTAGTCCCTGTCGCCAACACAGAGAAATCAACGGCGCGCGAATCTTCTTCCGCTTCGCCATGCGATTCACTCTCGCCGTTCGACTGCCCAAGCATAGCAAGCCGCACGACCTTGATGGGAGGCATGCCAAAGCTCAAGAGCCTGTCATGAAATTCGCCGAGACGAAAAGATGTGCCGAGCCTTGCCTTCCATTCTTCGCGCAGTTTCAGAATCTCCATCTTGCCGAGCGTATAGACAAGATAAGTCGGGTCGAGTGTGCCGCGCCGCGCCTCGCGTTCGGCATTGACTCTTTCCTGATAACCTTCGCGCATGAAAAAATCCACGCCCTGCTCGTAACTCATCCCCTGCGTGTGCAGTCGCAGTCCGACTAGGTAACGGCACAATCGGAGCAGCGCGAGATTGAGTTGGGCCAGACGCAGTTTCGGATTGTTGCCCCCGAAACCTTCGTCGAGCATCATCTGCTCGCAGTAGTGCGCCCAGCCTTCCGCAAAGCTCGCGCTGCCGAGCGCAGTTCGCACGCGCGATGGTTGCCCGCGGAGCGCGAGGTATTGATAGTAATGGCCCGGATAAACTTCGTGCATGGAAATCACCGGCAGCGAAGAGCGATTATAAAAACTCAAATGCTCATCGCGGCGGCGCGCATCCCACTGTGCATCCGGCGGCGTCACGTAGTAGTAAGCTTCAGTTGCCACGCGCTCGAAAGGGCCGGGCGAATCCATAGAGGCAAAGCTGGTTGAGCGTGCGTATTCGGGCGTCTCGCTGACAATCAGATTTTCGCGCGCGGGCGGCGTCAAAATATTTTGCACGCGGACGAAGGCGCGTATCCGGTCAAGCTCTGCGCGCGTGTCTCCGACAAGTCCGCTTGCCGTCGGATGGTCGCGCCCCAGAGTTTGCAAAGCATAGATGACATCTCTGCCCGGCGTAATCTCTTCGGCCAGCGCGCGCATCTCTTCCTGCGTCCGGCGCAACTCTCTTTCACCATCGCGTATCAGCTGCGCGATGGGAGTCTCGACCATCTCTTCATAGAGCAGCTTGCGGCGATAATTTTCTTCGCCGATGGCAAACTCTCCGTATGAGCGCGGCAGCAGGTCGCGCGCGAGCCATTCTGCGTAAGAGTTGAGCGCGCTAATCACGCTCTGGTTCGAGGCATCTATCTGCGCGCGGCGTGCTGCTGTGAGTCGCCCGCCGCCCGCGCGCTCAATCATCTGCGGCACGACGCGCGAAAAATAATCGAGGCTGCCGCGCACCTGTGTGATGGCCGTCTCTGTGTAGATGCGCGGAGGCTGTTCAAGATTGACGCGCGCTTCATTTAAGAGGCGTGCTATCTCACGCTGGCGCGTGAGCATGGATTCGAGCCGCTGCTCAATCGGCGCGTAGTTGCGCTTGAGTATGTTGTCAATGCTGCTCGCGGCGAGTCGGTTATAAAGATTCGGATCGCGCTGCCACATGCGCACGTCTTCGAGTTCGAGCATCTGCGCGCGCGCGTGTGATTGAAGCGTCAGGTAATCGTAACGCGATTCGGGCGGCAGGACATTTGGATTGATGCGCGCTAATTCCGCCAGCGCGGCGCGCAATCGCCTGACTTCTGCCGTGACGGATTCGCGGCTGCGAGATTCGAGCCGCGCGTCGTATTCATGCAGGCCAAGCGCGGTCGCCTCTGTCGGATTAAATTCATAATAGCCGCGCAGGTATGCGTCTGCGATTCTGTTAAAGCGGTCTTGTAGAGATTGGCTGGCGACTGTGCCTGCGGGGCGGCGCGCGGGCCTCCTCGTGCGCCTCTGTGCAAAGATTTCAAGCGGCTCGAAGATGCTCGCCAGAAGTGCGAACGCGAGTAATAAAACGAATAGCTTCCTCTTCATCAAACACGAAGACCTGTCTCAAAAAATGTTTGCAGCATCACGACTATATGAGGAGAGCAAAATACACTTGAAGCTTAACACAGAAAGGCTGGGGGCGTGGCGACTACTTTCGCGGCTCAATCGCATCGTCGAGCCACTTGGTCGCATCATCGAGCGGGGCGATGTGATGCGGCTCGCCTTTCCAGACGCGAATCATCGAGACGATAAAGAAGACAAAGGCGGCGATGGATAAGATCCAGTAGCCGATTCGCGCGCCGAAGAAAGCGTTGCCAAACATCCTCAACAGAAATAGCATGGCGGCGACGGCCAGTTGGAGCGCAAGCCCCTGCGCGGCGTGAAAGCGCACGCGCGTCTCATTGCGCGGCACAAGATAAAGCTCTATCGCCGCGATGGCAATACTGAGCACAAAAAATGGAAGATACGGCAGAATCAGAACAACATTCTCCGGCAAACTGATGCCGGGAATATTGCGCGACGTAGGCGGCTGGATATTCGCGGGCGGCGCGAACGGAATTCCCTGCGCCACAGGCGGCGCGGCTGTTGGCGGAACAAAGACAGAAGGATAAGAAGTCGGCGCGGAATACGGAGCATCAATCCTGCGCGTCGGAGCTTCGGATTCGAGCGTCTGCGTCCTCTCGCCTTCGCTGCGTGCCACTTCATCCGTCCCGCGCGCGACTTCCTGCGTGCGGCGCGGAAAGTCCGGGTCGAGCGGGTTGGTGTCGTACTTGGTCTTCTTTTCCATGATTGCGAAATCTTATTACGACACGCGAGTGTTGATTGTTCATTCACCGATGGTGTAAGCAACTCTTTCCCACAGCCGCGCGCTCTCGCGTATGCGAAAGGCACGCAGGCTTGGCTCTACACCTTCGAGGCCAATAATAAAGTAAATCGCCGACGGATAATAGGCCAATCGCACATCCGTCTCCGATGGCACAGGGTCGCCGGAGCGCGGATGAGAATGATAAATGCCCAGGAGTTGTTCGCCTCTGACACGCATTTGTCTTTGCGCGTCAAACAAATCTTCGGGCGCGGCCTCGTAAGCAGAGAAAGCATCGCGTGCCACATTGCGCAGGCGATAGACAGATTGCACGGCCTCGCGCGCTCCGCCCATCAGCCCGCAGCACTCTTCCGGCTCGGCCTCGCGTGCATGCGCGTACATCTCTTCGACATGCGCTCGTTGCAGCACAATCATGCTCAATGCCAGACCTTCTTTAAACCAAAAAGGCACAAAGACACAAAGGAAAAATTTCTTAGTGTCTTTGCGCCTTTGTATTTAATCATTAAGCTTCCGCAGTTTGCGTGCGCGGTGCGGTGGCGGCAGACTCTTTGATTAAGCTTCTGCCGATGACGAGGCGTTGAATCTGATTCGTGCCTTCGTAAATCTGCGTAATCTTGGCATCGCGCATGTACTTCTCAATCGGATAGTCTTTGCAATAGCCATAGCCGCCGAAGAGTTGCACGGCGTCAGTCGTGACAGACATCGCAGTGTCCGTCGCAAAGACTTTTGCCATCGCAGCCATCTTGGAAACATTCTTCGCGCCCGCGTCAATCGCACGCGCCGCAGCATAGACAAGCTGGCGCGCGGCTTCGACCTTCGTCGCCATGTCCGCGAGCATCCACTGTATGCCTTGAAAAGAAGCGACCGATTGCCCGAACTGTTCGCGCTTGGTTGTGTAATCAACCGCGAGGTCGAGCGCGCCCTGGGCCAATCCGAGAGCCTGCGCCGCTACGCCCGGACGCGCGAGGTCTAATGTCATCATCGCGTGCTTGAAGCCATAACCCTCTTTGCCGCCGAGCAGATTTTCCTGCGGCACATAGCAATCCGTGAAATGCAATTCATGCACAGGCACACAGCGTATGCCCATCAAATCTTCCTTCTTGCCAATCTCAAAACCGGGCGTGCCTTTCTCTACTAAGAGAGCAGAGACGCCGCGCCCGCCGCGCTCCGGGTTCGTCGAGCAGAAAATGGAATAGAGCGTCGCAGAGTTTCCGTTCGTGTTCCATTTCTTATCGCCGTTCAAGACATAAAAGTCATCGCGCTTCTCTGCACGCGCCTTCAAGCTTCCGGCATCAGAGCCCGAAGCCTTCTCAGACAGCCCGAAGGCCATCAGGGTTTTTCCTTGCGCGACATCGGGCAGGTATTTCTGTTTCTGCTCTTCCGTGCCGCCGACGATAATCGGAAACGAGGCGAGGGCATTGACGGCATAAGTGACGCCCACTCCGCCACAGGCTTTCGACAATTCTTCGACGACGATACACAAATTCATCACGCCGCCACCGCGCCCGCCATACTCTTTCGGAATCCAGACGCCCATCAAGCCAGCGTCCTGCAACGCGCGCACGACAGACCATGGATACTCCGCCGTTCTATCCAACTCAGCCGCCACAGGGCGCACATGCTTGTCTGCAATCTCACGCGCCATCGCGCGATATTCAAGATTTTCTTTAGTTAAAAGTTCGTCCACGTTTCAGTCTCCTCAATATATTTAGAGAATCATTCAACCCTTTGCGGTCTTGAGTTTTTCTTTGCGCCACCAGCGTGAACCGTTCGTTGCTGTTTCTCGCAAAGGCGCAAAGAAAAGAAAAACGAAAGGTCGCTAAGAAGAGGTTTGAAGTTTTGAAACTCAATCCTTCACAATCTTCAGCTTCAACTCTTCCAACTGCTTTGCATCCACCTCGCCCGGCGCGTCAATCATCAGGTCAGCCGCCGAAGCTGTTTTCGGAAACGCCATCAGGTCGCGTATGTTCTCGATGCCTGTCATGGACATTAATAATCTCTCGATGCCCGCAGCGATACCTCCATGCGGCGGCGTGCCGTATTCGAGCGCGTCCAGGAAAAATCCGAAACGCGCGCGCGCCTTTTCCGGCGTCAGCCCCAGAGCTTTAAAGACAAGCCCCTGCACTTCTCTCTGATGAATACGAATCGAGCCGCCAGCGGCCTCTACGCCATTGACCACAGCATCATATGCTTTCGCGCGAAGCTGGCCCAGAAGCTCTGTCTCGCCTTCTTCAACCGCGCGCTTCAAGAGCGGCAAATCCTCGTCAAGCGGCGAAGTGAACGGATGATGCATAGCATAAAAACGCCCGTCGTCTTCGTGAAACTCGAACATCGGAAACTCTGTCACCCAGAGCGGCGTGTAGAGATTTTCGTTGATAAGCTTTTCGCGCCGCGCAATCTCAACGCGCAATGCGCCGAGACTCGCCGCGACCACTTTCGCTTTGCCCGCGACGAGCAGAACTGCATCACCCTTCTTTGCTTCTGCTGCGCCAGCGACGCGCTCAATCATTTCTTGGCCCAGAACTTTTAAGAGCGAAGAAGAAATCTCATCGCCGAGCTTAATCCAAGCCAGAGCGTTTGCTCCATAACGCTTCACAAACTCCTGCAATTCATCCAAGACTTTGCGCGAGAGCGCGGCCCCGTTTGGCACAACGAGCCCTTTAATCTCTCCTTTGCCTTCGATGATGGCTGCAAACGGAGCAAAGCTTGTTCCTGCAAGCGTGCCTGTCAAATCCTGCAACTCCAACTCGAAACGCAGGTCAGGCTTATCAGAGCCGTAACGCCGCATCGCTTCCGCATAGGTCAATCGCGGAAAGGGAGTTTGCAGATTCGCGCCAACTAATTTGAAGACGCGCGAGAACAAGCCTTCGACCAGACGATAGACAATCTCCTGCGAGGCAAAGCTCAGTTCCACATCGAGCTGTGTAAACTCCGGCTGGCGGTCGGCCCGCAAATCTTCATCACGAAAGCAGCGCGCAATCTGGTAGTACTTGTCAAAGCCCGCAATCATGCAAAGCTGTTTGAATAACTGCGGCGATTGCGGGAGCGCGAAGAATTTTCCCGGCTGGATGCGCGACGGCACAATGTAATCACGCGCGCCTTCGGGCGTGGACTTAATCAGAATCGGCGTCTCGATTTCCGTAAAAGTCTGCTCGTCCATATAGCGTCGAATCTCGCTCACGACGCGATGACGCAGATGCAGGTTGGCTTGCAACTGCGGGCGGCGCAAATCCAGATAGCGATATTTCAAACGCAAATCTTCGCTCGCCAAAGCATCCGATGAAGTGACTTCAAGCTGGAAGGGCGGCGTCCGCGCGTCGTTCAAAATCAGAATCTCGCGCGCCTGCACTTCCACTTCGCCGGTCTCAAGCTTAGGATTGCGTCGCCCCTCTTCGCGCAAGACAACTTCGCCCGTCACTGCAATGACATACTCGCCGCGCACTTCTTTTGCTTTCGCGTGAGCCTCCGAAGCTGTCTCTTCGTTAAAGACAACCTGCGTCACTCCGTCGCGGTCGCGCAGGTCTATAAAAGTGAGTGGCCCAAAATCTCTGCGCCGCGCAACCCAGCCCATCAGGGTCACAGTCTGGCCCACATTCTCTGTTCTTAACTGGCCGCACGAGTGCGTGCGTTCAAGGTTTCCTAAATTGTCTAGCATAACTATTGTTTCTTATCTTCAACTTCCTTTATAAAATCCTGCGGCGCATCAAAACGATTTTGCCTGCCCGCTTCTTTAACTTTCTCTGTCAGGTAACTATTAAATTCCGCCGAACGGTTACGCGGGATGCTCAAAGTTTTCCACTCGGAAGATTTCAAATGCTTCGCCAGAAAAATTATCTGCCCGATATGAGAAGCGTAATGCGTCTGTTGACGATTGATAGCTTCGAGCACAGTATGCTCTTCGCCGCGTATGAAAACTTTGCGACTCAAATCCTCAGGCTGCAAAGGCTCTATCGCATCAAAGACGCATTGCCAGCCGCGCTCCCACACCTCAAGCAAATCCGCGCGCGTTGTCTCAGGCGTGATGACAAACTCCATATCGCGTTGGCGCGTAGGCTTCTCGCCATCCGTCGTCAAAAAATCCGTCCAACGCGAAAACATGTTGCCTGTCATGTGCTTGATGATGACAGCGATGCTATTTGATTCCGCGTCCAGCGTCACGAAAAATTCCTCATCGCTGACCTGCGCGAAAGCCTTTTCCGCAAGCTTCCTGTAACTGCGAAAGCTCCTCAGAGATTCTTCCAGATAATGCTTTGCCAGTGAGTCACTCATTGTTCAATGCTTCTCTAATAGTTGCCGCCGCGCGCTCCATCTTCACAGTTTGCTGCGCGCCCGTGCGCATGTCTTTGATTGCCACTTCGCCGCGCGCTTTCTCTTCCGCTCCGATGACCGCGACAAATGGAATTTGACGGGACGCAGCATATTTGAATTGCTTGCCAAGCTTGTCCGCCTCTGGATAAAGGTCAACGCGCAAGCCTTCATCTCGCAACACGGTAGCGAGATGAAGCGAATCGCCCGCGCTCTCTTCATCCCAGACAGTGACCATCACCTCAGCCGCCGCAGACGCAAGGTTTTGGGGAAACATCTCGCGCTCCGTCATCACGACGATGATGCGGTCAAGGCCCAGAGAGAAACCGCACGCCGGAACATCCTGGCCCAGAAACATCCCGACCAGATTGTCATAACGCCCGCCGCCGCAGAGACTGCCCGCGAGGTCAGGCACGTTGATTTCTATAATCGCGCCTGTGTAATAAGAGAGACCACGCGCGAGGCTTGGGTCAATTCTGATTTTCGCGCCCGCGCCGCTCGCGTTGGTAAATTCTATAATCTGCCGCAGTTCGTCAACGCCGCGTGCGCCCGCTTCATGGTCGCCGATAAATTCCAGCAGTCGTCCGAGGATGGCTGTGTTCAAAGGTTGCTGCTCTTCTGACTGCAACATCACTTCATCCGGGACTGTGCGCGCGGCCTGCTCAAGCTGTGCGATGCCTTCAAAGAAAGAGAGCAGGGCATTGCCCGCTTCCTCTGTAATTTCGCGCGCGGCGAATTCCTTCGCCACACCTTCGCGTCCAATCTTATCCAGCTTGTCGAGCGCGACCAGCGCATCGGCATGTTTGTCAGCCGCGATGCCCGCAGCATCCAACACGCCCGTCAACGCCTGACGATGATTGATGCGAATCGTAAAATCCCGAAAACCTAATTTCGCTAAAGCCTCGCCAGCTGCCGCACACAACTCTGCTTCGACAATCATCGAGCGTGAACCGAGCGCGTCTACGTCGCATTGATAAAATTCTCTGAAACGCCCGCGCGCGGGGCGGTCTGCGCGCCAGACAGGTTGAATCTGGTAACGCTTGAAAAATTTTGGAAGCTGCGATTTGTATTCCGCGACAACGCGCGCAAGCGGCACAGTCAAATCATAACGCAGGGCCAGGTCTGCCTCGCCGGACTTCTCATGCTCGCCGCGTTTCAGGATTTTGAAGATAAGCTGGTTGCCTTCTTCGCCGTACTTGCCCATCAAGGTTTCTATGTTCTCCGCCGCGGGCGTCTCCAACGGCTCGAACCCGTAACGCTCATAGACCTCCTTGATGACGCCGATGACATACTCACGCCGCCTCACATCCGCCGGTAAAAAATCGCGCATCCCGCGCGCAGGCTTTGAATTCATAAAAGTAATTAAGTGACAAATGACAAGTGACAAGTGACGAGTTAAAGATTCTTGCTCATCACTCGTCGCTCGTCACTCATCAGTTTTGTACAGTCTTGTGTATTCGACGTAGTTCTGCCAGTAATGAGCAAGTCCTGCGACCTCTTCATCCGTGAGCGGGCGTTTGACCTTCGCCGGGACGCCGAGGACAAGCGAGCGCGGCGGAACTTTTGTGCCGGGCGAGACGAGCGCGCCGGCGGCGACGATTGACTGTGCACCGATAACAACATCGTCCATCACGATAGAACCCATGCCAATCAAACATCCGCGCTCGATGTGACAGCCATGCAGCGTGACGTTGTGGCCCACAGTCACTTCGTCTTCTAAGATAGTCGGGTGCGTGCCGTTGGTGACGTGTACGACTGTGCCGTCCTGTATGTTTGTGCGGTCGCCGATGCGTATGTAATAGACATCGCCGCGCACGACGGCATTGAACCAGACGCTTGACGCTTCGCCTATGTGCACGTCGCCGATGATTTGCGCGCTCTCTTCGATAAAGGCTGTCGGATGAATCTGCGGCTCGACGCCGCGAAACGGTCGAATCATAATTGGACGCCCTACTGTTGCCAAAACCGGCTTTCGCCGCTTGCGATGAAAGCGAAAACGGTAACATGAGCGGATGCTGAGGAGCAAGGAAGAGAAGTGTTGACAGCACGCAAAGCTGCGTGAGAGAGTGCGCGCTGGCGATGATGAGAGAAACAGTGGCGAAGAACTTAAAACGAAAAATCATGGCGTGGGCCATGCTCACGTTTGCTTTTATACAGACGACTTCGTGCGGCGGGTCTTTGTATAAGGTCAAGCCTGTGGTCGAAACTCCGCCGATAGCGGACGGCGCGGCGGGAGCGGAAGCTGGCGGCGTGCGCGTGCGCGCAACGCCGATGCTGACGGACGAAGAGACGCAGGAGCTTTTTGAATCGAATCTCTTACTCGCGGGGCTCTTGCCTGTGCGTGTGGAGTTTAGTAATCAGAGCGGGGCGGCGATTGATTTTAAGAAGGTTCGTTTTCGCTTGCGTGATGCGGAGGGGCGTGAGTGGAAAGCGCGGTCTCCAAAGCAAGCCGTCTCGCGCATAATGGAAGCTAATGCAGTGTTTCTCTATAACCCTAACTCGCGCGCAAAGTTTGAGGAAGACTTTCGCGCGCATGCTTTGAATGTGGAGACGCCTCTCGCGCAGGGAGAGCGGCGCGCGGGGCTTATATTTTTTCAGACGCCTAAGAAGGAAGCTGTCGCAAGCCCGCGCGGGCTTGTGCTCTCAATAGAAAAGTTGCCGCAGAGTTTGGAGTTGCGTTTGAATTAAGTAAGTAAGAAAGTTTCCCGCAAAGGCGCAAAGACGCAAAGAAGAACTTAAATGTCTTCTTTGCGTCTTTGCGCCTTTGACGGGATACACGATAAATAAATTCAATGAAACACGATAATGATAGGAATTTTAGTACGCGGTAGGTACAACATAGGAATGAATTATTGATTGTATCAATATAGAGTTCTGCTCTTTATCGTGTTTAAGCAGCATTCAAGGTTGAGGGTAAATCTCAACCTGTATTTTCCGCCGCGCGAAAAATTTTAATCAAAATAAGATTCAAAACCGGCGTGAAGCGAGGATACGCCGGTTTCCTTTAATCCAACGAAAGCTCAGCCTGTCGAGCCATCTATGTAGCTTTGAGCAACCATATTAATGATTGAGTAACAAGCTGGTTCTTTACCCATGACATTAGGATTATGGTTGGCTATTGTCATATATATCTGTTTTGCGGCAATAGCCAACATCCTATCAGTGAGTGACTCCGGCTGTATTATTCGCCAACCTCTTGAAGTCTTTTTTGCACAAACGGATAAAGCTGCGAGGATAGGGAATAAAATCCCATCGGGAACATCTATCACATTAAGACCCTGATCCTTCTCGATTTTTTCTATATGTAATCCTTTGAAGGCTGGGTTAGACTTCCATTTAACATACAGCTCCCATGCCTGTCCCGCGATGTCGAGGTAAAACTTGTAGAGCATCTTAGCTTTCGCGCGAGTGGCTTTCATTTCGTCGCTCTCATCCTCTTTTGGCTCTTCGGTTGCTAAGGAGTGTACATTCTGAAACTCCTTTAAACACCTTGCCGCTGCACTGTAAGAGTATGACTTGTTCGGCAAATTGTCTTTGAACTTGCCTATCCAAAGTTGGGCCGGGGTTAGAGCTATGAGCACCTGAAGCAGTCGCTCTGTTTTAGCAAATTCATCTGAGAGATCGGTCTCCTTCTTACGAAGTTGCATGCCCTCTGGAGTGCCTTTGTAAGCCTGAAAGTGCTGCTCTAATTCCTCAAACGCCTGGCGGCGACCAGCAATCGAGATTTGCAACACGTCATCTTGGAGGTTTCGTGATATTGAAACCTCTCCGATAAGTTCGTCGTCATCCACAACAATTAGCTCAAATTTAATGTGGATAGGAATTGGCTCTCTACGAGCTTTACGCAATTCTTCGTAGAATTCTTTCAACACCCCCTGCGTCTGCGCCCCATTGATTATGCTAGGTCGCAAGAGATGCAAAGTTTTCTTTGAATCATCTACCTCAGAAGCCCTTGCCACGATCACAAGGCCACCGTTTAATACAGCAAAATCTTGCGGGCGATCTTGAAGTGTATTTAGGATCGCACGATGTACGGTAGTCTTCGCGCGACGTTTCTTACCTTCGGCGTTAGCCAAGTATTCGCGCACATTTTCTTCAGTTGATAATCCGAGAATCTTGTCAGCGAGAATGCTTCCAGCGTATATCTGGCGATCATTCTCCAAATCCTCTGGAGAGCTGATTTTTTTTAAGGTGTGATAGATTAGAGTGGTGTAGTTAGCGCGGTTTCCAGCCGCACCTGTGCGGGATGTATGCATGTTGTTCTCCTTGTGACCACCTTTGATTTGCTCCCGACTATCAGCCGGGGCAGGGTGTGTCAGTGCCTCAAGGATAAGGTCAATTATCCATATCGTCAAGAAATACTTTTTTAAGACAATAATTAATCACCAACTAGATGCAAAGGCGATTATGTAGCATCCTTCCTAATTGTGCGCGTGGCCTTCGCATTTCGGATGTGATGAGGCAGGTCTTAGACCAAGTGGCAACGGTTACACATCGCTTTCAGGTGCTCTTCAATGTCGAACTTGACTCCGAACTCTTCTGCACATCGGCAAGGCCCGCCGTCCGCGTCGAGGTGGGCGACTGTGAGCGTGACTGTATAAGCCGGGTTGCTGGTCGGGTCGCCTTGCCTACGCCCATCGCAAATTTCGGCGGCGTCTTTAACTTTACTGTCGTCTCCCATAATTGCTCCAAAAATTGTAGCCATTAACCACATATTTTAGTATTGAAGATTTATTAGAATAATGGAAAGAGGGCGAGGTGTTTATCCTTCCCCTCTTCCGTATCTAGCGGCTCATCTTGCTGTCTCTTAGCAGCTTAATTATCCTTTTTATGGTATTTAGGCAGCCTTTAGTACCTTTTCAATAAATGACATGGCTTTCTGGCGCACCCAATCTTCAGATATTTTAGAAGGCTCAATCTTTGAATTGGGGTCATAATAACCGCTGAAGCTTTTACCTTCTCCTGCCTTAATTTCCTCCTTCATTTCTATTTGACCGGATTCAGTATGAGCAAAACGCAATGTTGAGCTATTAGTGAATGAGCCGCCTTTAGAATTAGGCGTGAAGTTAAGCTGAACGTGTGGATAAACATGATTATCTATTAGCTCAGATACCGAAGACTTATAACCCTTCTCATTTATCTTGAGAGAAAGTTCTTTCAACACGGGTAGAACTATTGCTCTGAGAGTCTCGCTGCTACTCTTTTGAAGTTCGTTTGCTTTAGCCTTTTGCTGCTCTTTCTCTTCACGCTCACGCTTGAGCTTATCTTCATACTCGCCAAACATTTTATCCAGGTCACTCATAGACTTCCCTCTTTTCTTGCCGCTTTCTTTGAAGGTCTGCCACCTTACTTTTCAGTTGCAGCATGTTCCCCTTTACGAGACACATCTCCAACAAAGCCAATTTCTCTTCGCTTAGGGGGCTCATCCTTAGCCTTGTTTTCAATAACCATCATCATTTGAACAGAGTTCACATGAGTAAAGACTCTATGAATACGCCCTGCATCATCCGCTCCCTGAATTATTAAAATACTGGGATTGGAATAACCTATCGAAACTACACGAATCTGATGACCAGCGTTACTTAAAAAGTATAGAGTAAGGTTCTTATCATCTCCGATTTGCGAGATAGCGTCTTGAATCTCTTCTGCTAGGCGGGTGTAAAATGTGCTTGCATATTGACCCTGCGCGAATTGGAATAAGAATTCAGTCATTATGTATCTCCTTATTTCTTACTGCTTTTATTAATTGTACTATCGAGCTTTAATAATCTTTCTTCGACGGTGACAATTATTCTTTCGGGACATCACCCTGTTTTTGATTTGTGCAGGTTTCGATAAAATCTAGTCCCAATGAAGTCAGGCTGACAGCATCGTAGCGATGGTCAAAAGTAACTTGATATTGTTCACCCAACCCACCCCAAAGGGGACGGCGAACTTCACGATAGCCAAACGAGGAGCGACTACTGCGCTCCTCTAATAGAGCGCGAGTACCGCCCACAAAACTGTCACTATCTCCGTCTATATCTATCTCCTTTTCTTCTATATAGGAAGCTATGCATCTTACTCTGAGCAGGTTATCTATTGAACTTTCATAGACGCTGGATTCAAACCCGAATTTTTCTAAAATGTCGCTGCTATATACAGGATGCTCCGTCGGTGAGACACGGCTCGTTTCAGGGTTCTCCTGACTTCCAGCCGATTGCTTATATCCTTCATAAAGCGCATTCATCCGAGCCTCTTTGATGACTATCTCTCTTTCTTTCTCGTTCATAATCAAGTCCCTTCCTTTGTCTGCTGCGGCCTTCCCCTATCGCGCCAGCTATCGACTGCTCTCTGGATTGCCGCTGCAATAATAGGCTCTGGCGGAAATGTATAAGCGCAATAGCTGAGCACCATGTTGATGGTTTCCTGCATGACAGCTTTATATAAGTGCTCATCGCTTAGACTAAGCGGCGCGACTCTATAATCAGAATCGTCCGGTGCGCCGATGTAATTCCAGACATCATTACGGAGGTCGCGGAGCATCTGCAATTTGAAGGATGCCTCACCCCTATGCGGAGCAATGAGTGACACATTTATCCACCTGTCGGCAACGCTTTCGCAAAGTGTGTTAAGCGACTCTGGCGTAAATTTTTCTTTCATTTCTTACTTAAATTTTTCGAAGGTTTGCCGGATTTATGACCTTCTGTTAATTCAAGCTGCTTACATATTTTAGCATTGAAGGTTTAGCAGGAGAATTGAAAAAGGGCGAGGTTGAAGCCTCGCCCTTTTCAATTCTTGTCCTATATTTACTTGTATGATTCTTTTTACTCCTCACCTTCCTGTATCACAGCATCTTCAAGCTTACCCTTGCGCTCTAAGAAGGCAATAATTTCATCTGCGTGTTCCGGTTCGTGAGGGTTAAGACCGTGCTCGTCTAAGAAAGCCAGCACCTCTTCTGTGGTCTCGTGATGGACGAGGAAGGGCCACAGCAGGAGTTCTAGGGCTGTGTCACGGTCTTCTTCGACCAGCGAGACTTCTGTCTCCAGTTCAGTGATTCGTTGCTGCTGGCGGGCTATACGGGCCAGCAGCGCGGCGACATCTTCATGGGCAGTTTCCACCTGCGCGAGCGTTGTATCTACGGCAGCCATAGTTGAAGCGATAGCACTAGACATATAAGGACTCCTTTCAAGGATTAGCTGGCACGACGCACGGCGCGCACGCGCGCTTGGCCGTTGCCGTTTTCGGTTTCGATAAATGCAGCCAGCACGCGACGCTGGTTGAGGCGATAGGCTTTGTCGAGAGCGGCGTTTGCGAGGTTGCCGAGCGCGAGCGGGGTCTCTGCCTGTGCTGCTAACAGTTCGACGGCCTTGCGCTCAAACAATTTGTCAACGTCGCCCCCGGCAAGCCGCAGGCGATGCGCGAGATAATCGTGAGCGTACTTTGCAGTCATCTCAGGCATATCTATGACCGTAATGCGCTCTGCAATCTCTCGGAACTTGTAATCATCAAGGCGGCTCTTGAGCAGTGGCTGGCCGAAAAGCATTACGCCTAAAAATCGTTGATAGCCACCTGTGCCGAGTTCCCAAAAATTCTTTAATGCCCGCATCTCGTCATCGTTCAAGTGATGCGCTTCATCGAAGACCAGAGCAACGCGGATGCCCTGCTCATTAAGGTGTCCGAGATGGCTTCGTAACTGCTCTAAAGCTAGGACAAGTCTCTGTCGGGGTCTCTTATCAAAACGCTCCAGCACATAAGCGACTACTGCACCACTGTTGACTCGCCGCATCTCTGTGAAGTCAGGAAACAGCAGGCGCATACGTCCATTGCTATGCGCGACCTTATCAACGATTCTCTTTTTCATTTGAGTCTTGCCGCTGCCCACAGGGCCGACGACAGCGGTGAAGCCCTGATAATTGATATTATCTTCAAGAGCAGCAGCGACACGGTCGAGAGCGGGTGAAGTGAAAGCTTCTGAGGCATCACGCGGGTCACTCTTCCAAATATCGAAGGGATCACGTTGCAGTCCAAAAAACTCCTGCGCGGCATTAGACAAATTGGTCGTTGGAATAATCACAGCTTTGTACTCCTCTCCGGTGGAGATTGATTTGAGTTGATTGGTAACTTCTTTCTCCATCAGGCCGCGACGGCGAAGAAAAGAATGCAGATGCTCAAGCACCACAGGCTTAATTCTGCTGGCGTGTTCGAGGCTAATCTTGCCGTTGCAGATGCGCTCGGCAGTGGCTTTGCTCACACCGGATTTAGTGCCACCGCAGGCAAGTGATAAGTCACGCAAAGACAAGTCGAATCGTTCACGCAGAGCTCGATACGCCCGCACAGAATTTGCGCTTGGCATCCTCAGTCAAATGAGTGGATGCTTTTTTCATGCCATCATCCTTTGCGTTTTAGAAGGTTATGCTGTGGCCTAAGCAATAAGCTGATGAGATAGAGCGCGAGGCCAATCAGCAGGGTTTCCAGCAGAGCTATCTTCATAGTGAAATCGCTGGTGATAGGGCTGGGATCGTCAAAGAATCCGAGCCACTTAACGAATAGATACGCGAGCAAAAAAGAGAGAAACAGATACATGTATTAAGCCCTCATTAGCATGACTTCGCTGTGCTCATCTGCGACTGCGATAGCGCGTTCGCCGACCGCCGTGCGCAGTTCCGTGTCGAGAATTTCATCGCGTCCACTAAAGACGGATTTGAGCCATGCGGTGTCGTCATCCGTGAGCGGAGTAGCCAGCGCGCCTTCTTCCTGAAGGAGCTGCGCGGCTGACCAGTAATCAATCAGGCGACCGTAGAGCGACGGCGGGACGGCCCCTGTTAGCGCCTGTAAGGCTGCTGTCGTCATTTCCTCTGTGGGTTGGGGCATGAAGGCTAGGCGCGTGTCAGCGTTTGCCTGTGGGCCAAAGAAAGGAACTTTCAGGTCAGTCCCAGCCTCTTTATGTGCGCGGCGTCTCTCGGCCTCCGAAGACTTCAGAGCTTTAGTCGCGCGCTGGCGTCGTGACTCCTGCGGCTTCTTAAACTCCCCGGCAGCATCCGGTTTCCAGAGCTGCTTGGTTATTTCGTAGTCCGTCTCGTCGCGCCCGCGCAGGATGAAGAAATCCGCTTCAGGAGGCCAGACTACTTGCACCTGCTGGCCTATCCAGTCAGTGAAGGGGCGCTCCTGCGGCACTTGATAAATGCTGCCCAGGATGCTGATGGTTAAAGAATCTGTGAGAGTAGGATTGTGCTTGTCCGCCTTGAATGCCGAGTCAAGGAGAGCCGGTGGCGGAACGCGCAGCACGCGCCTGGTCGAGTTGAAACGGATGGCGGGCTTCTCGCCCGTCACGCGATGCTGTTTCCAGTTCAACTCATTACAGACATTCGCGCAGAAATCGTTCAGCTCATCAAGTCCGGGCTTCTCGTATCTCACGCCGATTAGCCGCTCGAACTTCTCGAAGATTTGGTGGGTGCGCTCGACCTTGCCGGTCGCCTGTGCGTTGCCAGCTTCGTGCTGTAAGAGCTGGAAGCCTCCGCTCTCGGCAAAGGCACGATTAAGAATCGAAGCGACGTTTTGCATCCGCGCGCCTTTGATGACTCCATCATTGTCACTGTAAAGAGTGAGCGGAATGCCCATCACGCGGAAGGCTGCCAGCAGAAAGTCGGCGACGTAGTTTTGATTGGGATGGTCTATCGCGTAGAAGCGTACAAACTTGAAGCGTGAGTAGTCGTCAATCAGCGCAAACTTCCAGAGCGGCACGCGGTTGGGATTTTTGTTCGGATGGTTTTTTGAGACCTCAAGCTCCGAGACCTTGAGGATGCAGCGCGTGCGATGGTCAAGCCAACGTTCTTTGACGCCCGACATATCCAGTTGATAGAGCTGGCCCGGCGCGTCCGCTTCCCATGCGCGATACGGACGGCGACCGTTGCGCCGCTCGTCACGACTGAGGCCGCGCTCGCGCAGGTAGCGCACGAACGTGGCATCAGAGACCGGAATGTCGAAGCCGTTGAGCCGTGCGGTTTGCAGGGCCAGATCGGGGTCAAGATGTTTGATGACCACCAGCTCTGCCGCGAAGCGCAGGCCGTCATGCTCTAGCAGGTCGGCGCGTCGTTTGCCGCAGTCCGCGCGCCGCTTCCTTGCGGGCCGCAGGTCACGAGTTACTTCATAGACGCGCGAGACAGAGACGCCGAAATGTTTAGCAAGTCGTTCGGCTTCAGCCTTCGCGCGTGAACCGCTCAGGCCATGTAAAGTTTCGCGTATTTCTTGTTTAGCTAAATCGCCTAGTGTAGAATTTGCCATAAGAGGGTCGCACCTCAATACTGCGCAGGAAACTAGGAGCGGCGCGCTGGTCTCAAGGCAGCGCGCCGCTTCGCGTATTTACGATTGTCCTTTCTCGCTCTCTGTGGAAACCCCCACCTCGCTTTTTAGGCGGGCAGATTTCCAAGCGCGAAGCATTCCCAGGAGTTGCGAGCGTTGAAGGTCGCTCAGGTCAGCCGAAGATGACTTGCCCTCGAAATATGTGCCTATCATCTTCCGCCAGTCGGTCTTGTTCTCTCCGACGATGTAGCCGAGTTCCGCGCCGAGTATGTGAGCCTCAGCCAGTTCCCTGGTGCGAGCATCACTAAACTCGGCAGTGCTCTGCTGCTGCTGATTTGCCTTCGCCAGTTTATGAGCGCGGACGGGGTCAAAGCCGACAGCGCGTAGGCCGTTGCGGAGAGCGCGGGCGCGAGAGATGTTAAGAGCCTGTCCGATGTCATCAACGACTGAGCCGTCATGCATCACTTCGCCGACCAAGCAATTGCCGTAAACCTCACGCGCACGGCCATCGCGCAAGGTGATTCTGCAATTAGCAGTAGTCAGGCCAGCGATGTGGTTGAAGTCCCCCGGCTCGACGCGAATATCGGGAATATCGGTCAAGGCCAAGCTCAGGGTTGAGAGCGCGTCGAAATCGAAGATAGGTTCCGGTCGCTCTCCTTCAAAGCTGATTTGTTTGGAGTCAAGCCCGTAGGCTTCGGTGAACTCTCGCATGAGTTCTTCCTGCTGGAGAGTTAAGACCTTTGTCGGCCCTCGTTGCTGATAAGCCGGTGGTGTCGGTGCAGGTTGTGCTGACATAAAAGTAAATCCTCCGAGTAAGGGCCGCGCTATTAGCGCGACTGGTTTATGAGTTATGTCCTGCGCGTGTTCATAAGGCACGCGCAGGACTGCAAGTCGCGTTACAAAATCTTCAAATTAGCGAAATCATTTCCTCCTTTCGTAAAAGTTGTGGAGCTTCGTTGGCGCATCTGCGCGCCACGCGAAATTGCAGGAGAGCCGCCCTCGCCCCCTCTCAGGACGGCTCTCGCAACGGCGCTCTCTATGGCAATAGGAGCAGCGCCGTGAGCTTGAAATAAGTTGAAATTAAATGGCGTATGCATCGGCAGATTCCCGGTTAAAAGTCGTCTCCGATTTCCTCTAATTCCTGCTGACTCAGAAACGAGCTTTTCACTTGGCCCGTAGGTCGCTCTTCAAAGCCATAGGCATATTGAAGATTGGCCCACTGTGCCGAGAGCAGACGCATCGCTTCGTCACGGATTTGTGCGGCCTCTTCAGCAGGCAGCTTTCCAACCTCTATCGCCAGCCCGCCGAGAGCGGCGACGGCCAGCGTCAATGCCTGGTTGTGCGGAGTGGAACTGAGAGAAAGGGCTGCCGGATTCGCTTTGAGTTGCGTCAGTTCTTTTTGCAGCTTCTCGAAATCCTTCTGGCCTTTATTGAGCTTGGTTGATTGCTGTGAGTTACGCTTGGCGAGGTCGCGGATTAACTCTTTGACGCGCTCACGGTCTGTCATCTGAATGCGCTCGTCTGCAATAGCAATAACGTCGCCTTCAATTTTTACGACGCCTTCCGGCAGCGCCTTACGGGTAGAGGCGGGAACCTTGAGGCTATTGAGCAAGTCGAAAGTGGAATCACCCTCACGCTCTAATAAAGCTTTACGGTCGCGGTATTGATTGCTGGTCATTGGTGAGTAGGGAGACTCGTCAAGGAAAGAATCAAAATTAGAAAAGCCTAGTGCATTGTGGCCTTTGGTCTCGGCGAACTGCTCCAACATGTGGATGAATTCAGCGTTAAGCTTTTGAGAGACAGTAAGCAGAGCACCGGCTGCGCCGAGCCGCATCCCGGCCTCAATGGTTTGTGTCTTCTGCTGGCTGAGGTTGAATTCCTGATGAGCTATCTCTGCCCCCCGCCCCTTAATGACTGCCAATTTGTCTGATTTATCTACGGGTTTCTTTGCCTTCATAAATCCTCCAGAGTTCTGAATTTCAGAACTCCTTTTGAGAGCCTTTGTTGATTTCATTAGACTTAGCGATTTTGGAATTCTGAAATTTCAGAACTCTGCGCAGTCAGCGCGGCCAGACAAACATCATTAAAATTGGCCGCGAACTGCATCAGCTTTGTCCCTACCTGCCAGCCGTCCGACGACTCGGTCGCAAAGCCCGCGCGCTTCAGCGTGATGAGCGCGCGGCGGCAGAAGTCGTATGAATAGCCGGTGCGCTGCTGAACTCTCGCAATCTTCACCGGCTCAAAATTAGTGCCGCGCAGAGCTTCCAAGACCTTCAACATCCGAAGCCCTGCATCAATCACATAAGTGCCTTCACTGCGTTGCTGGCGCTTCTCACTGCTCACTTGATGGCCTCCTTCAACTCGTCTGTTATTTGTTCGATGAATTGCAAAGACTCCTGCCCGGCAAGCTGAGGAAAGTTGACGCGCTGCATTCTGGCGAGAGTGACTAAAGAGGTGATGGCCTGCGAGCGATAGGCGCGTGCCCAATCAATGAAGTCCTTCGCAGCGAGCATCCAGTAGTAGCCGCGCTGACGAGTTGAGCCGATAGGCAAGACCCACTCGCCGCGCAATATCTCAATGCAGGATTTGACGCCGCGCTCGCTCTCACGCAGCAGACCCTGAAGAGTTGGCCCTGAGATTGGTAACTCGACCGTTGCCGTCACGAGCGCGCGGGCCGCGTTGAGAGCACGCGGGTCAACAAGCTGCTTCTTCTCAAGGCGACGCCATACGACTTCGGAAAGCTTCTGCGCTGGCTCTGAAATGTTGCCCTGCTCAAGACAGGTAATGCACTTGCCGGGGCCATAAGGAGTAATGACGATGGTTGAACTCCAGCAGTCGTAGCACTGGCCCGGATGAAATCTGAATGCCTCTGTCTGCCTAGACATGTTCCCTCCGGTTCATCGCCTTGATTGCTTCAATGACCTTGTTGGTATCGCTGGTCGTTCGCGGAGGGAAACACTTACAGACGCGATGCGCGAGTTGCTCTAAGCCTTCCTCAGTCATCCCGCGCTGGCGCGCGAGGCTATGCATCAGGTCGAGATGCGCGGGCTGTGCGACCTGCTTGACGCCTGCGCGCTTGCGACGATGCTGAACCGTGCGGCGTGGCGTGGGTTTGTAGTCTGGCCCCTTCAGGCGTGCGATGACGGCATCAGCTTCAACGCTAGTCAGTTGGCTGATGTGATTTGTTCTCTGCGTCACGCTGAGAACTGTTTCGCGCAGCAGCTCGTCCCCGATTCCCTTCTGTCGAGCGAGGCCGAAAATGCAGCGCACCTGTCCGGTAGATTTGGGTTGAAGGTTTGCGCTCATTTCGCACCTCCAACAGCCTGCGGGCGGGGATACTCAGAAGTATTCGAGGATGACGGGATGTTCCTTAAAAGCGATTCGATGTAATCAGCGATAGCGCGCTGAGCCTTAAACGCCTCTTGCAGCTTTTCATTCACATCCGCTTGGCTAAGTGCTGCCGCCACGTTCTTGCCCTGATTAAGAGCCATGTCGCTGATGATGGATTCGATTGGAGGAAGCTCACGCTTCATCATCAATCCGTCATGCGTCGTGTTGAATGAAACTGACATTTCCTCAGCGCGCTCAGGAGCGACAACAGCCATCGCGCGATGAACCCGCATAAACTGAGCGTAAGGGTCGTTGGCGATAATCTGATGAACTCTCTGAGGCGAGATTTGTAGATTGAGCGCGATGGGTTTTACGATTCCATCTGCGGCTTGCGCTAAGATTCCTTCGTCAAGCAGGCGCATTGAAAAATTCCTTTCTCAACAAGTGTTCAAATTTCCGGTGATGAATTAAGCTGCGCTCCGTTGCTCTGTCTCAGGATTCAAAAGCGCAGTCGTGAGTGGATGGCTGCCGAAGACCTCTTCGACCGAATAGCCGATGGCTTCACAGACCTTGAGCCTCAGTTCCGGGTAAACCCGGCCCGGCACTTGACGGATGCACATAGACAATTCCTCGATCCGAACTGCCCACTCTTCGGCCAGCGCAGTGAGAGATTTCCCTGTCTTTTCGGTGAGCAGATATTTGATTCGAGCGGGAGTAAATGGCATATTGCCTCCTACGTTCAAAAGTGAACGTTCAAAAGATAATGTAAGCACTTACATTTGTCAACGACCAAAAGTAAGCACTGACATTCAGATGGAAATAGGTGAAAAAATTAGGAAGGCACGCAAGGCGCGAGGGCTTACCCAAGAAGTTCTAGGTGAGCTTGTTGGTATTACACATTCCGCCGTATCTCAGATTGAAAATAATAAAAACGACATTAGTAAAAAAACACTTATCGCCCTAGCTAAAGTTTTAAATGACAATTTTGGCGAATCGTGGCTGGACGAGTATTTGAGCGATAACGAACCGCCGCTCAGCAAACAGGACATTGTCAAAGACATGAGCGTCCGTGAATTTGTAGAACTAAAATCCAGCTTAACCTTTGGAGGGAAACAGAAGAGGCGTTCAAAAGCAGAGCTTGAAATGCTCACTAAACTTCTAGAAGCAGAATTTGAAAGAATGAATAATGATGAATAGTTATGTCTTTTATACTCTCACAAATCTTACAGAAAAAGGTGAACGAGTGGAATCGCCGAGTCTTAACCGAAGATGATTTTTACGCGCTCTGTGCGCGAGACCGTTTGCCCGTGATAGAAGCGCCTATCAAAGCAAAAGGCGAATACACAATATATGGAGATACACCTTTAATTCTGCTTAGAAGGGGATTGAAACCTCCAGTGAGATTGTGGGTCGGGATGCACGAGCTAGGTCATCATCTATTACATTATCCCATCACACACAGATTCAGCCGTTCAACCTTCTATCGAATTGACCGTGAAGCCAATTTCTTTGCAGCTATTGCGCTGATGCCAACCATACTGGTTACGTCCAAAACTGTTGGCGACATCATGGAAGAATATAATTATCCGAAGGAATTGATTGCAGTTCGTAAAGATATATATGAGCGGTACAGAATCTAATCAACTGAAGGAGAATTATGCGAGCCTCACGCTTTAAGATAGTTGTTCTCATTCCTATGCTTCTTGTCTTTTCTGGATGCGGTAAGAGTCAGCAGCAAATCAATGAAGAGAAAGCAAAGAATTCTGCGCGTGAAGCTCTGAAGTCATTACGAAAGCTCGAAGCCTCTACACAAGTAGGTGTAAACAAAATTCAATATGGAAATTTGCTTATTGAATCAAAAGCACTAATTAACGAAACGAATCGCTTATTGCCCGATGACTCGCTGAAGAAAGAACTGAATCTAGCGATGCAGGTCTATCAGGATGCTGCGACTGTCTGGAACGTTGATGGCTTCATGGATATTTCTGTTGAACCGGGAAGGAGCATTCAGGCGCGCTATAACCTTCCACGATATGACAAGAAACCCGGCTCATCTCTATATGACAGAATCTATACATCAGATGTTGTTGGGCTAATCTGGCCTACGGCCAAGCCTCATCTCAATGAAGCGGCAAAACTTTTGGATAAATGATTTAAGGAGATAATATGCGAGCCTCACGATTTGCTCTATTGCTTTTCCTTTTGATTGCTGCAACAACCGTTAAGGCCGGAACAGTTCCATTCAACTTTGAATCTATGCAGCCATCCAGTGGGCAGGGTGAATATGAATCACTGGACATAGCAGCCAACTGGATATTCGTCTCAATCACGCGGCCCGGCGCGCGATTCGATATTAAAGACCACTCGCAGTTTCCGGGTGGCTTGCCACTCTTCGGCTTCCGCAGCATCTCTCCATTCTTTCAACCCACTTCTAATACTCCTTTAATCATCAATTTTTCATATCCTTTAATTGCCGCTTCAATAGACATGGGCGATTACGATATAGATACAGATACACTCTCACTAAAAGCTTATTCAGGTGTAGGTGGCACAGGCAGATTACTCGGCACGGCAACAGGTACACTGCCGGGCAGCACTAATTTCAGTTACGCAACCCTCTCTCTTCAATCGGCAGGCATCCGCTCGCTTGTAGTGATTGGTGGAAGCGCAAGCCAGCGCAACTCTGTTTTCTATGACAACCTGAAAATAATAGTGGCGGCCAACCCGAATGATTTTGATGGAGACCGTCAGGCAGATTTCAGCGTGTTTCGTCCGAGCGCGGGAACATGGTATGCGCTGCTCAGCACATACTTTCCTCCTTACTTACGCATTCAACAGTTCGGCATCTCTACAGATCGGATTGTGCCGGGAGATTATGACGGCGATGATTGGACTGATATGGCTGTGTTCAGAAACGGCATCTGGTACATCTGGCAAAGTCTGAATAATACATTGCGAGCTGAGCAGTTTGGACTTGCCAGCGATAAGCCTGTGCCAGCAGATTATGACGGCGACGGCAAGACAGACATCGCAGTCTTTCGTCCATCAAGCGGCGATTGGTACATCATCAATAGTAGCAACAATCTTTTTAGAGCTTATCAGTTTGGGCAGAGCGGGGATGTTCCTTTGCCCTCTGATTATGGTATTGACGGCAGAGCTGATGTCGCAGTCTTTCGACCGTCGAATGGAACATGGTATTACCTCTCAAGCTTTGATGGTGCGTTCAATGCTGGGCAGTTTGGTTTGAATGGAGATAAGCCTGTGCCTGCTGATTACGACGGAGATGGCACAACCGATTTGGCCGTCTTCAGAGGAGGCATCTGGTACATCTCACAAAGTTCGAATGGTGCAATCCTTGCGCGGCAGTGGGGATTGGCTTCTGATATTCCTGTGCCAGCCGATTATGACGACTCTGCGAATAAGGCAGGAAACCCTGATGGCAAAGCGAGCATTGCTGTCTTCCGTCCATCTAACGGGACTTGGTATGTGCTCTCTACGCAGGATGCATCTGTGATTTATCAGCAATGGGGTACGACAGGAGATTCGCCAATTCCATCAAGCTATCCTTCACCATAATTTAATTATTCAGTTGCCGCCCGCTATAAGTTTGGTGTACTTTCCTCACAAGACGCATTGGCGTCTCTCGCAACCAGCCCCCATAACTGGAAGCGGAGATTCCCCCTCTATATGACAAGAAAGAAATTCGACTTTGGTTTCTCGCATGAACCATGTCTGCGACTCTCCTACATCGAGCAGATTCTACGAGAGACCCGCGTAATTGAACCCATCCCTTCGCGCCAAACACTTATCCGGCGCATTGATGACGGCACGCTCAAAGGACACAAAACGAAGAGTGGCTATCTGGTCACGGAGACATCCTTCAAAGCCTACGTGCGCTCATTCCATCCAGACGCTTTTGTGTTGAGGTCTTGATAAACGATAATCGAGCACAGGTGAGTTTGAAGATTAAGCAAACTCACCTATGCCGCAGTTAATGATCTGGCTCAATTAGCTTGCCAAGAGGTAGCGTCAAACCTAATTGATGTGTCTTCCCCTCTCCCCACTGAAACCTTCGACAAGTTTATCTCTAAGGAAGACGCCGAAGCGGTAGGACTCACGGCCTTTATGCGTAAAGTAAACGTATTGGCGTCATCGTCTCTATCCAAGAAAAATTCATACACAATCGGCTCTCGCTTGTTTGCAAAAGCCTCTCTGACTTTAGCCTTCCGTGCTTCAAAATAATCAGCAGACGCAGGTAGAGTAAGATGTTTTTCGACATCCTCTGCCGTTAGTTCAATAGGGGAAACCAGAACTTTCCCTACACTAAACTCCATTTCGATGTCTCTGATGCTGATTAAGGCACTTGCCGCCTGCGGATTGAGACGAGCAATGTCCTGAATCATACTGTCAGGCACATTCACCAGTGAATGATTTAACATCTTGGGCGAGCACTTGCTTGCCCCCTCTGCACGCCCGCCGCCGTTATAAAAGCAAATGCCGACAAGGGTGCAGTTTCCCTGTTTAGTGATGCAGCCTCCACCGCCAGAAGTTGCGCCGATGCACATCCATCCCTCAGGCGTGGCTTCACATTGGACACACTGAGCATTGGCTTCAACGGCAAAAATTGAAAACACGAAAAGAACCGTGACAAGCGACAGAAGCGAAGCTTTTTGATTTTTCTTCATTTTTCCCTCCCTGTTTGTGAAATGTGAGGCCGACAAGAAAGGCTCTCGTCGGCAGAAATGTTAGTGAGACAATTTATCTAGGCAGCAATACTCGTACCAATAACTATGGTAAGGACATCATGTGCGATTACAGGAAGGAGTTGATAAATTTATTCAAAGATGAAGTTATGAGGTGTCAATAAATGAGGACACTTGCTTTCATAACTGTGAACGTTAGTAGTCAACTATGATTCGTGAGGTTGAACAGTAGTCACTTATTTCAATCTTTCCAACCTTCTCAACCTTTCCATTCATTCCATTTATTCCAACCTTTCCAACCTTCACAAGTGCTATCACGCACTTTGCTGAATTCGTCGTAGTGTGCGTCCTGTGAGTAAGGCGACGCAACAACGAATCGCGGGTCTCCTAAAGCAGTGGTCAAAGCTGCGGGGCAGAGCGGAGCGCATCAACGCTGAGCGTGAACAAAAACTAGCACCTATAAAGGCTCGCTTCGAGCAACGGTGCGCTCCGATCAACTCTGCCGCCGATGAAAAGCTAATTCCAATCACTCAGGAGATGAGCCGACTTGAGAAAGAGATTGAAAATGTCTTTCTCAATACAGTCAAAGAGGGTGAGAGCTTCGCCTTCACTCGCGTTCCGATTGCGACGGCAGTAGCCGAAGTCATCACTCGCACCGAGCGGGAGATAGACGCCAAGACTTTCTTCGAGAGTGTTCCGGCCTCAAAGCGTAACGCTGCCTTCTACTCCTGCCTTAAAACTCTTGTCGGCAAAGCTGAGCAGTTCTTAGGCGCAACTCGCGTCAACGAATTGGCTCATGCCAAACGCAATCACTCAGTTCAAGTCAGCGAGGTCAAATGAGTTTCCCCCAATTCTCTGACACCTCCACAGATAATCTGCGAGCGCAAGCGACTGCGCTGCTGTTGGCTTTGATGATGCGGTCAAGAGAGACGGGCGAGCATTGTGAGCGAGTGGCAAGCATAGCCCTGCGCATCGGGCGCGAGATGAATCTTGCTCCTGAGCAGATGCACACGCTGAATCACGGTGCCCTGTTGCATGACATCGGAAAGATGGCAGTGCCTGACGCCGTGCTCTCAAAACCCGGCCCTTTGACAGAAACAGAGTGGACAATTTTGCGCGAGCATCCCTGGCGCGGCGCAAACCTCATCGGCGTTCTAGGCTTCACTGACAACGTGTGCGCAGTTGTTCGCCAGCACCATGAGCGATGGAACGGCACTGGCTATCCGCGCGGTCTGAGCGGCGAAAACATCACGCTCGAAGCGCGAATCGTCGCAGTTGCAGATGCCTTCGATGCCATCACGCAGGATAGGTGCTACCGACGCGGCGAGTGCTACGAAGTTGCCTTGCATGAAATCTTCAGCCAGTCCGACCTCAGTTTTGACCCGACTGTGGTCGAAGCCTTCATAAAAATTCCAAAAGAGGAATTATCGATAGAGCCAACTAATTTTTGAGGATAAGACGAATGAAAAGTCTTGTGAGAATCGTCGGCGCAATCGCCGCGACCGCGTTTGCGATTGCGCCGCTGGTCACGCCTTTGAATGCGAATGCCGGGGCCATCATTGTCATCATCGCCGCTGGCGCAGCCGCCTTCGGCCCAGCCTTGATTGATAAGAACCGCGCGCGGAAGGCGCGCAAGCGCGCGACCAGCCGGAGTAGCAATCGCTCTCGCTTAGGAATGCTGCTGCTCTTTGCCATCCTGCCGCTGGCCTTGCTGAGTTCTGCCTGTGATGACGCCCCCAAACGAGCTGCACAGGGCACGCTCGTTGCCGCCACAGCGATTGATGAAGGCATAGTCATCAAGCGTGAGTTCAGAGCTAACGGTGACCTTGAGCGTCCGGCTGAGCTTCCAATCACACGCGCCATGCGCGGCACAAACAGCGGCCTCCAGCAGGTCACTGATACCGCGCGCTGCTTCGAGCTATACACCGCAGATGTCCGGGCTAACCTGATTCGCGGGGCCGGTGATGTCGTCACTATCTTAGACAATCTCAATCGAGATGATGTCCTTCACATCAAAAGTGCAGAGGGCCAGCGTCTGCGCGACAACGAAACCAAACTTTCAGAAGACCTCACTTACTTGGAGTCTTAACCCACCGGCAGCAGCGTCATGATTGAGGTAAGGGCATCAATGGATAGCAGCATGGGGACAAACGCCCCCTTTATGGCGCTGACGTTTCTTTCGGGCATGGGAATGGTGTCAGTGACCGGTCTTTTGACTTCGCTGCTTGGGGCCGTCCTGGTAGGGATCGTCGGCAAACTTCTTGACGCGCTTCTTCGCTTACAGATTGAGAAGCGCACCAATCGCTGGCGGCGTGAGGCAAAGAAACTCGCAAAGGAAAAGCGCGAGTTGGAAGCCCGACTGAGAGAAACAAACGATGCCGCGCAGTTATGACGAGACCGCAGTTGATAAGTGCTTCCGCCTGTATCTCCGTTTCAACGGTCAACAGCATGACCGGATTGAAAAGGAGATGCAAAAGGAATATCCGCGCTGGAGCAAACAGAATCTCTACACGCGCGGCGACAAGATTGGCTGGATTGAAAAGAACGGCTGGGAGCGAGCAGTAAAAGAAAAGATTGCCTGCGCTAACAGCAATCAGGCAGTCACGGAAGAGCAGGCACTGTTCTCTGAAATCGCGCAGGCGCGAAAGCGCCTTCACGAAAAGATTCTTGCGGGCTGTGTAGATCGTGATGTGGTTTACCAGCACCTTGCTTACTGCCGCCTCGCAGTCAGCGCGCTGGCGAAGCTGAAAGGCGCGGGACTTACCTTTGATAGCTTTGTTGCCTTCTGGGAGCAACTGCTGGATTGGCTGCCTGATATGTCACCGGATGCTGCGAGCGCGCTGCTATCGGTCGCAGACGAACTGTTAGACAGGGCGCGCAAAGAGTATGGCGAGCAGGAAGCAGACAGCCAAGACAGAAAGCTTTGACAGGGCACGCGCCGCGACCGAGCGCGCCCGCAAGCGCGTCGCCGAAAAGACCGGCGATGCCACTGAGATTGATTTTCGCACCGCGCCACTTTCGTGGTGGCGCGAGCGATGGGCGGATCGAGCTATCCGCCGACTGTTCATTGAAAACTTCATCAAAATCCGCGACCTGAAGACAAAGCGGTTAGTCCTGCTGAAGTACAACGACATGCAGGATGACCTGGATGAACGTCTAACAGGCAAAGACACCAACCTGAAGATGCGCAAGGGCGGCTCGTCCACCTTCTTCATAGCGAAGAAATTTGCTAATGCAGTTGTGCTGGGCGGGCGCACGATGCGCGTCTTTGCGCACAATCCGAAAACGGAACAACGGTTTCGTCGTGACATTCGGACTATGCACCGGCATCTGCCAACTCACCTGAGACCAACAGCTAAGAAGACGGAGTCAGGCGGGCTTGAATGGAATGATGACGAGACAGGCTACACGACCGTTGAGACAATGGGCGTACAGCCGGGCTTTGAAGATAACGCGCGAGGTGATGACCTCACAGATGTGCTCATCACTGAGATGCCATACATGCGTGGTGACACGCAGGTTGCATTGACGGCTATTCTCGAAGCCTGCACGGAAGAGGCCGACATCACAGTTGAGTCAACAGCCGGTGGCGTCGAGACATTTTACAGTGTCTACCAAGATGGGAAGCATAAGCGTGGCGGCTGGACTTCTCATTTCTATGAGTGGTGGTGGCGGCGCGATCTGCGAAAGCCCGGCGCGTACATCTTCAAAGACGACCAGCAATGGTTCATCACCGATCCTACCGAGCCGGATGCGAAGAGAAACGAAGCGCCTCTCTCGAAAGAGGAGCGCAAAGTTTGCGCTCGCATCCTGCACTTCCTCATCAAGCGTAAATATGTGAAGCGCGGCGCGCGATGGTATGCGCCCGAAGTTGCAGAGTATCTCGCCTGGCGCAGAGCCAAGATTGAAGAGCGCGGCGAAAAGACTTTCCTGGTCGAATATCCAGAAAACGACAAGGACTGTTTTGAGCAGACGGGCCGTCCCGTTATTCGCGCCGAATACCTCAAAGTTACCTGCGAGCCTTCCGACCCAATCCCTGGCAATGAGTATCTGGTCATTGTTGACACCAGTGCCGGAACCGAGCGCGGCAACCCTTCAGCCATTCAGGTAATAGACCTCTGGAACGTATGGCAGGTCTTTGAAGAGAAGCTCAAGCTGCCGCCAGACCTGCTGGCCCACCGTGTGGTTGAAGTCAGCGACCTCTATAACGGGGCGCGCATTGTGCCTGAGCGTAACAACACCGGCTACGCAACCATCGTCACGTTGACCGCGCTCGGTTATGCCGAGCGGGTTTACAAGCATCTAAACGCGACGCTTCGCCGCCAGCTTCAACAGGGAAAGATTGACGTTGACGAAGCCTACGAGAAAGCACAGTACGGCTTTCCGACTGATGCTCAGAATAAGCCACAGGCCGGACTTGCTCTGGAAGAGATGGTTCGCAAAGGAGAGCTTGGAATTTCGAGCCAGGCATTTTGCGACCAGGCGCTCACGGTTGTTTGGAACGATAGCGGCTCTTTCGCCGCGCTCTCAGGTTACGAAGACGACTTGTTCATGGCGCTGGCGATTGGCGCTTACATTCTGCGGATGGAGATGGGGTCATTGACCGGATTTGTGGGTGCGTTGCCGGAAGTTGGCGACGCGAGGTGAAAACTTAATTCATAGAAAAAAAGGAGAGAGCGGATGAACGGACTCCCGAACGGCTCGGAAGCAAATAACAAGTTACAGGCCGGAAAGAGTCGGAGGTTACGCAGTCCCATTAGGTGGATTGGGAGCAAAGGCAGAATGGTGTCAAAGCTCCTTCTATATATACCCAGCCATCGCATTTATGTTGAGCTTTTCGGAGGTGGAGCAAGTCTGCTTTTTGCCCGCCAGCCAAGCTCAGTCGAAGTTTACAACGACTTAAATAGCGGCCTCGTGAATTTCTTTCGCGTGCTGCGAGACGCTAAGCAATTCAAACAGTTTCAGCGATTGGCAATGCTGACACCTTATGCGCGCGAAGAATTCGATCTTTGTAGAAAGACCTTGAGAGAGACCAATGACCCGGTTGAGCAGGCGCACCGCTGGTACGTCATAGCTCGCCAGAGCTTCGGCGGAAACTTTCGCAGTTGGGGATACACGGTCAACGGTTCTTCTCGCGGCATGGCGTGCCAGATTGCAAATTGGCTCGGTGCTATCGAGATGCTACCGGAGATTAGTGCTCGACTCATGAGAGTGCAGGTAGAGAACAAGGATGCTTTTGACCTTATCGAATGCTACGACGGCCCTGAGACATTCTTTTATCTCGACCCTCCTTATGTGCTCTCAACAAGAAAAGACGGCGGCTATGAGCACGAGCTAACTAATGAGAGTCACAGGCGATTGGTCAAAGTGCTGCAAGGCATCAAGGGCAAGGCGCTCCTCTCAGGATATGCCAATCCTGTTTATGCAGAGCTGGAGCGAGCCGGTTGGCAGCGCAGAGATTGGGGGACGGTTTGTGGCTTAGCCGGTCGTACCAGGCTAAACAGCCTGATAGTCAAGGACGCGGTGAAGCAGAAACAGAAGAGGGTTGAATCTATCTGGTTCAACTACGAGGTAGAAACCAAAAATCAGGAGCTGGCACTGGCCCCTTAATAGGCCCACAAAGCCGCCTTTCATCGCCTCTGTGCTGTCTCTGAAGAAAATAAGCCTCGCAGCAAGGGCACAACGACACAGGGCAAATAAACGCGAGATTCGATGTTAGAGAGATTCAAAGGAGCATGGGCTTCATTCAGGCGAGTCGGCGGGGTCGAGTTGCCGGAGGGCGGGCGATCTTCGGTCGAGCCGCTCTCCAACCGTCTCATCGGCTCGCTTGAAGCCCTCGGCAGTGTTTCGCCTTTGATAGATTTTCAGATGCTGGCCTGTCTCAAGCAACTCTGGATTTTCAACCCTGACCTCTCGCAGTACGTCTCCAACATCGTCAATCTCGGCAACACGGGCCACCAGATCACAGTTGAGGCCGGAAGCGACCAGCGCGCGGAACAAGCCGTCAAGCGAGTCAATGAAACTGCCTCGCGTATCTATGCCAACGGCGCGGGCGTGGATGGATTGATAAATGAATATCTCGCTCAGGTAGCAGTCTTCGGTGCGCTGTCGAGTGAAGATGTGGTCAACTTCGCAGGACGCAGAGTTGAGCAGACGGTGCTCGTTCCCGTCGAGCAGATTCGCTTCAGATATATTGATGGTAAGTATGTGCCACATCAACAGCCGGGCTTCGGCATCGGCTTTGTGCGCTCAGTGCTTGGACTAATACCACTCAATGAAGCGACCTATCACTACTACGCGCTTCAGACTGTCGAAAATAGTCCTTACGCCAAACCTCCTGCGACCGCTGCTGTTGGCATCCTCACAGGGCCGCAGAGCGATGCCGTTGAGAACATCAAATACATCGTCAAAAAGCTCGGCATTCTCGGCTTAGTTTCTGTCGCAGTCACTCCCCCTGGCCGCAAAGGAAATGAAGACGACTCTGCTTACAACTCTCGCGCGCAAAAGTACCTGGCGAATGTCCGCAAGGTGCTCGACGGAAGTTTTATGCGAGGGCTGTTAGTCCACTTCCGCGACCAGAAGATTGACCATTCAAATGTGCCATCTGACGCGCGCGGCTCGACTGAGATTTTCCGTGTGATTGAAGAGCAGGCGATGTCGGGCCTTGCCATGCAACCGGCTTTCTTTGGCCGCACTGACTCAACAACTGAGACCTATGCCGGAGTAGTCTATAACCTGCTGACCGCACAGGTCGCAAACATACAACGGTTGGCGAAGCGTAGGCAGGAAGCTACCTATCGTCTTGATCTGCAACTTGCAGGCATGGATGTTGAGGGAATATCACTCGGCTTCAACCGCGCACACGCTCTCAATCTCCTTCAGGAAGCTCAGGCCGAACAGGCGCGCGTGCTGACTGTCATCGAGAAAGTTAAAGCCGGATTCATTTCACCGGATCAAGGGGCGCAGGAGCTTGGCTACGATTCAGCCTTCGACCCTTCAATCCTCTCGGATTCACCGGAATTGGCCGGGGCATTGCAACGCGCAGCTTTGGGGGCTGGTAGCGCGTGGCGTCCCCCGGCCACGTTCCGCTTCGACCGGAGTTCACAACGCTATCGCTTCGTTCCCCAACGGCTCGAACTGAATGGCTCTCCGGTCGAAGTGGAAACCTATGTGCCCACGCATAAATTTCTTACGGTAAAAAAAAAAGCCGCTTGATGTCTGAGGAAGAGATTGACGCGCTGATGGAACGCTTCATTAAAAAATATCTCAGAGTGATGGGGCCGGTCGCGGATGTTGCCCGCGATTCAGCGATGAAGCGCGTCACTGGATTTCTGCGCGATGCCAAGTCATCAGATTTTTCCTCCGAAGATGAATTCGCCGACACGGTTTTTGAAGAAATCAAAACCGCATACGACGCGACCTTCACGTCCACCAGCACAGTCAATGCGGTGAAGCGGACAACGAAGGACATCTACACCTTTTATCGGTTGCGTGATGCCTCTCCCTTCGGAGATGAGTCGCCGGTTAAGTTGAAATTCGGTGGGCCGGATAAGCGCGCCGTTCGATTTTTCGGCAAGCTCGACAATTTTTATTTCAGCACTTTTGTTGATAACCGGCGCGAAGAGATTAAGACCTTCCTGCGCGAGGAGTATCTGGAAAAGGGCGCGGCACTGTTCGGCAGAGGGACGAAGGAAGAGCTAGACGATTTCCGCAAAGCTGCTGGCGGCAAACTCGACAACATGAATGACCATGCAGTCGAGACCATTGTGCAGTCGAGCGTTCAGCGAACCAGGAACTATGCGCACATCAATAGCCTGCGTCAGGCACGCATCAAGCTGGCGAAGATAAGAGCGATTCTTGATGACCGCTGCACTTCCAACATCTGCCCGACTCTCGACGGCAAGACTCTGAAGGTCGAAGTCGCGGCTGAGTCTATTGACCGTCTCACGGAACTGGAGCCGGGGGACTACGCGAAAGAACTTTACAAGAGCGAGTCGGGGCGCGCGTTTGCCAGCGACCCGGTTGGCTATGTCACAGACCGCATCAGCGACGAAGGCGTGCTTGATGACGATTTAATTGCAGAGGGTAGAGGCTTCCCGCCTCTACACCCTCGATGCCGTTGCAGGGTGGAAGGGGTAATCGAAAAGTGAAACCGGATTTCTTATTTCTCAGCTTATTGCAGACCGGCGGCAAAGCGCAGTTCACAATGCGCCTGCCCTTCGATGGTAATACACAGGCGTCTTATGAAGCAGCGATGCGAGAGACTATCGTTTCTCAAATCAGAGCTGCTGCTGCGCAAGGGCCGCAATCGCTGGATACAGGCAGCGTGTCGCAGATGCCCGCGCAGTCCGCGCCTTCTCCGTTCGAGACGCTTGAAGACCTTCAGCCCAAAGAGACCGATTATATCCTTCGGAACTTTCGCGCCATCTCTGCTTCGCCGATTAACTGCTACGGACTGGACTTCTCAAAGCCCGGAGTGCTCGAAGCCTCAACGCCGCTGCTCGCAGGTCAGACCGTCTACAAAGATCACGTCTTCTGGAGCGTAGACCGCTGGGTCGGCGTCGTCAGCAAATCCGCCTGGGATGCGAAGGGCGCACAGAGCAGTAGCGTTCCCGGTATCAATGTCGAACTCAAGATTGATTGGCGGAAAGACCCCTGGATGGCGCGCGGGCTGTTGATGACGCCTCCAGCTATTCACAGCGCCTCCGTGACGGTCTTATTCGAGTTCGAGTATTCGCACCCTGACCTGTACGCAGAGGGAAACTTCTGGCGGATGCTCGGCGAGGAAGTAGACGGCCAGATCGTGCGTCTGATTGTGACGCTGATTCTCGGCTATTGGGAACTATCGCTCGTCTTTCAAGGCGCAGACGAATTGGCAAAGCAGCTACTCGATGAAACAGCAACGGGCGAAAGCTCGGATGAATTGGGCGCGCGGCGCAAAAAAGAGATGGGGGCCGGTGGAGGCCATCCCACAACGCAAAGGAGTGAAACAGTGAAACTGAGTGAGCAATTAAGAAAGATGCTCGGCCTCCCCGACACACAGGGAGAGGACGTGCCGGATGCAGTGCTTCTGCCCGCGCTCTCGCAGCTCGGCGAAAGAGCACAGGTCGGAGACACGCTGGTCGAAAACCTGCGCGCGGAATGCCTGCGCGTAGCGACGCTGGCCGAATGCGGAGCCGAGGGCACATTGCCTGCTCCCATCGCCACGATGATTAGTAAAGCTGGCGCGACGGAGCTTTCGGCTCTGACAAAGATGTACGAGGAACGCGCGGCGGCACGCTTCACACAGAGCTGCTCAAAGTGCGGCGCGCAGATGAGTGCCGCCAGCAGGTCTTCGATTGAAGAGAAGCCTGCCGAGACGGCTACGGCTACGCAGAGCAAACCTGTGCGCGTGAGAACGCTGCACTAACCTGAAACATTTTTAGCTGGTGAAATGATGATGAGCCAGTAAATCAAACTTGAGGAGAAAGCAATGAAGTTACGTGCGCAAATAGAAGGTCTGGCGATTCTCGCCACCATCGCGGCGGTGCTGGCAAAAGACACGTTCGTCTCTATCACCGGCAACCGCACAGTCAATAAAGCCGGAGCAGATGCGGTCGTGATTGGTCGCATCAGCAAACCATCTGCGGCAGCCAATGGCAAAGGAACGGTTGAGACGCGCTTCAAGGAGTTGATCGAAATCAAGGCCAGCGGAGCGGTCGCTGCCGGCGACAGGGTCAAGCTCGCTGCCGTTGACGGCGTGACGGGTGAGAACCGTGTGATCAAGTGGACATCGCAAACCGACGCTGTGGCAGGCGACAAACCGGACACGCTCTTCGGTGTCTGCTGGAACGGTGGAGCGGATGGCGCAACCATCGAAGTGCTGACCTACTAAGTCCGGGCTTACATCTCGGATTCCACAACAAACAATTTTTCTTTGAGGTGAATAAATGAGCTACGGATTGAAAGGTAAAGTCAAACAGATGGTCACGGAGCTTAATACGCTCCGCACAGACCCGGAGAGGCCAGTGAATCTCTCGTTTCGCCAGTTCCTGGGGCAGCACTATAAGACCGGACAGGGCGAGGCGATTCAGCCGGAGCATCTCTACTCCGAGTTGAACATTGACCCCAGCTTCACGAGAGTCAAAGACCTCTACAACGACACCGACACTGTCTACTTGATGCCGGAGATTATCCGCGACGGCATTCTGCGCGGCTTGGGAGTCTCTCAGCATGAGCAGATGATCTCAATGCACGAGCAACTGTCCGCTCTTTATGAGCGCCTGGCATCGCTATCTCCGATCTTGAGTGAGGCGGGCGGCCAGCGTTTCATCTCGCCGGAAGTGATTCTCGATCCGATTAGTCGCGGCGCGATTCAAGCGGCTTTCTTCCGTGATCTGGTGATGGATGAAATCATGGTGGCCTCACCGGATATAACCGTCCCACGCTTGGACGTGAGCGATGCGGCACTGGTAGACAGCGACGAAGCCGTCACGCTGGAAGAAGGTTCGGTCAAATACGGCACGAAGAAAGTCACGCTCAACAAGAAGGCGCGGGCCATCAAGATTAGCTATGAGGCTATCTGGTTCAACACCCTGAATCTGGTCTCGAAGTGGTTTCTCGATGCCGGTCGCAAGCTCGGTTCTTCGCTCAACGGCATGGCCGTCTCTGCGATGGTCAATGGCGATCAGGCAGATGGCAGCGAAGCGGCTGCGGTCATCGGTGTAAGCGACCCGACAAAAGGCGTCCAGTACGAGGACATCACGAGAGTCTGGGTTCAGTTCGGCCTGATAGGCCGTCTCTCCACCGACATCGTTGGTAACGCTGTCATGTCAAATAAATATCTCAACCTGCCAGAAGTCAAGAATCGCCAATTCCCAGGCGCGGCGCTCCTCCCGACAGTGGTTAAGACTCCGTTGCCTACTCAGCAGAACCTGTTTCCGAGTCCGAAGGCAGCGCCGAGTCAACTCACCCTTCAGGATTCGACAATGGCGCTGGTACAGCTTACCTGCCTGCCTTTGATGGTGGAGGCGGAAAAGATTGTGCTCAAGCAGATCGCGGCCAGCACGGCGACTATCTTCACCGGCTTCTGCAACATTCAGCGCGACGCCAGAGTCGTCATTGACGAGACGCTGGACATTGACGCTGCCCCATTCCCGGCTTGGATGCAGCCCGAAGAGTAACGATCAACTGATGCAGCAATAACAAGCAGTAAGAAGTGGCGGCGGGCAGCGCGCTCGCCGCCACGCTATGACAGAGGAGGACACATGGCAGAGAGATTTTATGAGCTGAAGGATCAAACCACTGGTTTCTACGATAGCCAGACCGGATTCAAGATTGTGCGCGACCAGCGAAAGCCGCTGGGTAAAAACGTCGGCATGGCAACAACCCAAGCAATTCAGAACGGTCGCCTGGTCGAAGCCAGAGTCGCGCAAGAGAAAGAGCAAAAAGGCGATAACAAGAGCAGTGTAGGAACGAACAAGTAGGAGTAAACCGTGCCCACTCTGATAGACGCCACGAAGCTGCGCGAGTATTTCGACATCAACAAAGACATCAACTCGACCAGGTTGACGCCGCATATTAGCGCGGCTTCGCGGCGGCTAAAAAAGTGGGTGGGCACTGATGCTTACGCAGACGCTCTGCTCGAAAATCCAACAGACGCAGACCGCAAGGAAGACCTTAGAAACGCTGAGGCCGCGCTCGCCATGCACTTTGCTCTGCCCGGCATCAATACCAAAGTCACGCCGACCGGAGTAATCAAATCGAGTAAGACCGACCAGGGCACAAACATCATCACCTATTTGTCGCCGAATGAGATTAAGCAATTAAAGGCGCTCTACCTCGAACAAGCTGAGGAAATCGCACAGCCTTATCTGCTCAATGATGGGACTCCCGAAGCTGAATTCGCAGTCGTAACTGATGAGTAAAACGACCCTCAAAGTTGATACCACGCAGGTCTTGACGCTTGGCGATGATTTACGCCGGGCGAAGGAGACCGGCGTGCGCCGAGTGACCGAGCGCGGCGAGCAGCTCGTGCGCGAGGAAGCTCCAGAGGCGAAGGGCAAAGAGGCGACAGGCGTCGGCGGCAATCTCAAGCAGGGCGTCTCATCGGATGTTCAAGTCGGGCGCAATGGGGCGCGCGGTGAGGTCATCGTTACGGCCCGGAGCGGACGGCTCGACCGGCGCGATGCGACGGTTCATCTACCGAGTGGCAAGACCAGGAAGGTGAAGCTTCGCGTCGTGCCCCCTTTCAATTATCCAGAAGCGGTCGCTAAAGGTACTGGAGAGTTCGGGCCGAAGCGGGCGCGCATCAGGCCGAAGAAAGCGAAGGCGTTGCTTGTGCCTGTTTCGAGTCCCCCGACGATTAACGGCAAACCTGCAACTTACATCACGAGCGGCGGGCAGACCTTTGTGATGCGTCGCTCTATCAAGGGCATGAAGCCAAACCCCTATGACGAACGCGCGGCGAAGCGATTAGAGCAGGAAGCCCAGCCGATTTTTGACAAGGTCTTGGATACAGCTCTGGAGGGCAAGCTATGACAACGCCTCCAGAGGACGCTGCTTTTGATTTATTGGAAGCGGCTATCGGCGCGGCAGTTGAGGGTGATGTGTTGTTCGGCGCAGAGCTGCTCGACAACCCGGATGACAACATCACGCAGGATTACGGACTAAGCATCGGTGAGTGCGACGGGGCTGACATCGCGCCGCTTAGAGGCGGCGAAGTGATGGATGAGTTTGATGCCATATTCGTGCTGGTCGCTTATGCGCGAGTCGCAGGCACAGACAAAACCGACAAGGCCGCGCGCCGCGCCGCGCGGGGAAAAGCCAGAGCATTGGGGCTTGAAGTCGCAAAGGTCTTCTACACAAACCGGACGATGAACGGTCAGGTCAAGAATTCGCGCGTGCTGAGAGGTAAACGCGGGTTTGATTCACTCGAAAGCGGAGAGGTGTACGCGGTCGTAAATCTCCCGCTCATTGTTAATGAAACAGGGAGGCAGATACAGAGCCATGAAATTCCAGTTTAAGCCCGACTCAGAAGCGACAGTGATTGATGTGCAGAACGGAGATTACAGTCGCCGCTTCGAGCGCAGTGCAGAGCCGTTCGATGTGACAGAAAAAGAGGCCCGCTTGCTCAGGGACGTTGACGATTTGCAGCCTCTGCCGGAAGTCCCCGCGACGGAGAACGAAGAGCAGTCGCAGGCTGATGGGAAAACCAAGCTGGAGAGCGACGGGCAAAACTCTGAAGGCGATGCTTCAGCGAGCGAGGCCGAGCGGCAGAGTGAAGAGTCTTCTGCCGAGACGAACACGTCGAAGTCTCCGCGCCGCAGCACACGTTCATCACAGCCCGCCAAGTAATTTTTAATGCTCCTGAAGGGGCGAAGAAGGAGAAGAAGTGTACGGACACATTGACCAAAGGCAGAATGCCATCGGGCGCATTCCGCAAACAAATTACCTGACGCCGACTGCTGCTCTGGCCGCGAATTTCAAGCGCGTCGAATCCACTGACAAGAACGTCGCTGAGTATAAAGTGGACACGGCTAACAATCGTGAGCATGCCACCGGCAAAGGCCAGGCGACCCGGCGCTGGACTGTCTCGCATGACACGGCCCGCAAACTCGCCTTGCAGATATGCACTGAAGAGCTTGGCCGCTATCTGCTGCTGGCAACCGGCAAAGTCGTTACGACCCAGCCGAATGCGGCGCAGGCTCCGACCGTCTATAAGCATGTCTTCACGTTGATGGACTTGCTCACCACTCTCCAGCTTCCTGTGACCACTTATCTGGAAAAGGTCGGTGACGCGATTGACCGCATGATGGCTTCGATGGCTTGCGAGTCGTTTGAGCTTAAAGGCGATGAGGTTGGAATCATCACTGGAGATATGGCTCTGCGCGGCTCAGGCGCGATGGTCTTGCCCTCCGGCGTGGATATAGATAGCCTCGCCGACCTTGATGATATGCACTACCTCTACAACTCGCAGGCAGTGCTGACAACGACTGACCCCGGTCTCACCGTCGTCAATTACAGCCAAGACCTGCTGCTTAACTCTTGGATGTGCAGCATCGTCAACGAGCTGCTGGCCGGGCAGGGATACAGACCCGGCGCGCGTCGCTACCAGACGGCCAATAATCCTGCGAGCGGCTCGCTGCGTTCTGAGTGCCTCGTCTCTAAGCAGACCGCGACGGTGGGCTTCAACACGCGCCTGCCGGGTGATGATGCATGGCTCACAGCCCTGCGCAACCAGACCCCTTTCAAGTGGAAAGTTGACCTGCAAGGCGAGTTGATTGCGAGCGCGGGTGGCACGGACTATTTCCACCAACTCCTTATCGAAGGAGAGAAAACGGTCTATGAGACAGCCGAAGTGGGCGATAAGGACGGCTTAGTCTCAGTCGAAATCAAGGGCGACCCCCTGCATGATAACGACACCAGCAAGCAAATCACGTTCACGCTCTACAACACTGTGGCGAGCTACACGATCTGATGAGCTAAGAGAAATCTAACTGGCGAGACGCTGCTGATAGCGTCTCGCCTCTAGTCAAAAATTATTTTCAGGAAGGAAGAATTTAAGTATGGAACTCAGTCCCCGCGAAGCGGATACGAACAACCCCCAGGCAGCGTTTCCCAGCCATTTCGATGCTAAGGCGCAACAGCGCGTGCCTATCAAAGTTGAGTACGAAGGGGAGTTTTATGTTGTCGAGCATATCTTTGACCCTTATGACAATGAAGACCGATTGGCCGATTATGCGGAGCGTTGTAAGACAACACTCAGAAGCGGCGAGGTAAAAGGATCGGTAGATAGAGAAACCGACTCCTTCGAGGCTAATGTTTGGCTCTGGAACAAACTGGCTGTGGGAATTATAGGCATGGGCGACGGGGGAGAGGAACTGCCTGATGATTGGAAGGAGCGCGTGGATGATGAGGATAAGGATTATGCTATCCAACAGCTTCTCGCCACCGACATCGTTCCCTTAGCGACAGTAGCCAAAGAATCAGGTAAGAGTCTGCCCTGGGGATACAAGACAACTACGAGCCTCGTTCAGCTACGCGCACGCTTTGGTGCTTATCAAGTAGTGCTTGGGCACTACATGAAGAAAGCTAATCCGGGACAACTGGCTCGTTTTCAGAAGTTGAGAAGTCAGTCGCGCCAGGTTCCGGGCAGCCGCCTCAACCATGCTGACCTGATAAAGCCGATGCTGGCTCGTGAGTACGGCAAGCTCTACAAAGAGTTGAAAGAGTCTGTGACTGGTTATGTTGATGACATTGTGCCACTGAATCATCAGATGGACATTGTTATCTATCACCTCAGCGGCGGACAAGAGGGCGTCATAAAAAACTAGAACGCTTCGCCCCCGCGATTCAGGCGCGGGTAGCGGAGCTTTACAGCACTGAAAGTACAAATGCCAGATGCCCCGGCGAGTCGTGTCCGCGATTCCGCAGCACAAAAGGCAAGCCCCCGGAAGTGCAGCGCAAGATATTAGATACTTGTGCGCGCTGCCGGGGGAACGCCCCTCTCGCAGATAAACCTGAGCGCGATGACGAGGTGGCCGAAATTGTCGCTCATATTGAACGGATCGCCAGCGAGCGCGATACCTGCCGAAGTCTCGACCTGAGTGCATTAGATGCAGATGAATTTGAGTTGTTACTGGTTTGGGATGAGGCCGTCGCCGCACATGAACGAGCACATCAGGTGAGAATCACCTACCTGTTCGATTGGCTCGTATCCCAATTTCAAACGTCTCGTAAATAAATGCCGCGCTTTGTCCCGATCATAATCACGGCGGATGACCGCAACGCTCAGGCTGTCGTTGGAGGGCTAACGAATGCCTTCCAGCGGATGGATGCGGCGGCAGATCGCGCGGGCAGTGGTGGGCTGAGGAATGCTTTTATTCAAGCCGACCTGACTGCTCGCGCGATTTCTTTCGTGACGCGCGAGGTTATTGCGGGCGCGCAGGAGTTCCTTCGTTACGGACGAGAGTCTGTCCAACCTCAACACCCTTCTTGATGACAGCGCCTCGCTCACAAAATTCCGTGATGGCCTGCTTGAGCTTGACCCCGCGTTAGGACAGACGAGCGAGTTGGCGCGCGGCATGTATCAGGCGATTAGCTCTGGCGTTAATGAAGGCGATGCTCTTCAGTTCATCGCCGATTCTGCGAAAACTGCCCGCGCCGGTCTGGCTACAACCTTCGAGACGGTAGACGCCGGTACTTCCGTCATGGCGAGCTTCGGTATTGAAGGCAAAAACGTCATGACGGTCTATGACAAGATGTTCGAGACGGTGAAGCGGGGCAAGATAGAGCTGCCGCAACTCGCTTCCAGCATCGGCCTAGTCTCAAACGTCGCTGCTCAAACCGGCCTGAGCGTTGATGAGATGTTTGCTGCCATAGCGACGGCCTCACGCACCAATCGCCCAACGGTAGCAATCGAAGGGATGCGGTCTGCTCTCGTCAATGTCATCAAGCCGAGCGAGCAAGCGGCAAAGCTGGCAGAGAGTTTAGGACTTCAATTCGATGCTCAATCCCTGAAGGCAAAGGGTCTGGCCGGATTCCTCAACGAAGTGAGCGAGGCTACGGGAGGCGATGCTGCGAAGATGGCCGTCCTCTTCGGCGATGTCCAGGCACTCAACTTCGTCATGTCAGTCACGGGTAATCAGGCGAAGACTTTTGCCAGCGACCTGCAAGGAATAGCTGCTGCTTCCGGCACGGTCGAAGAGGCATTTCAGAAACAGAAGCAATCTCTTAGTGCGCAGGCCGAAGAGCTAAAGGTCGCCTTCACGCAGGGACTCATTAAAACCTTCCTCTTCCTTGAGCCTCTGCTGACCGGAACGCTCAGCGTCGTCAATCGTTATCCTGCTGTCTTCAGCGCGGCCATTGTTGTCGTCTCTGGTCTGGCGGCAGCCTACACTCTCTATAACACGCAGCTTGCAATCAATGCGGCCACTCACCTGCCTCAAGTAATTAAAGGAATCCAGAGCGTGGTCTTCTGGATGATTCATTTCCGCACGGCTTTAACCGATACACAGACGGCCCTGACTGCTTCAGCCGGATGGATCGGTCTGGTCGTCGCAGCTATCGGCCTGCTGATTTACGCCTGGCGAAGCTATGAGGGCGCAGCAGATCGCGCAAACAAAATCACTAAAGAGCAGGTTGCGGCACAGAGTAGTGCCCTAGCCGAGAGCAAGTCCTTAGCCGCAGAGGTGCGCAATGTAGCAGCCGCGCAGGAAGGTTCGGCTGAGCGGCACGAGCGTCTCAATGCTGTGCTTGGTCGCCTCGATCCAGTCACGCAGGCATATATCAAGAGCCTTAAAGATGAGAAGACTCAGATTAGCGTGCTGACGGGTGAGATTGATAAGAATCTGAATGCTCGTAAAGCCATTTTGGAAGCCACTCTACGAACTGTCGGCTCAGGTGCATTAGAGCAGAAGGCTTCAATAGATTCTGAGACTCAATCTATTGACCGGCTGAACACTAAAATAAATGAACTACAAAAGAATGTTACAGGCCACAATATCTTCATCAATCCGCAAGCTGCTGATGCAAAGCTGCGCATGGATAATTTCAGTCAATCTATTGTTGATGCGAATGTCCGCCTAACAGGCTTTAATACGAGTCTGACTGAGAACAAAGTAAAACTCTTCCAAACGGCACAGGGGCTTAACCTGAGCGAAGCAGAGTTGCGTCTATTCTTCCAGCAACTCGGCTACACAAAACAGCAGATTGATTTCCTCACTGCCGGGTATGCACAGGCTACCGACGCCGCAAAGAACAACGCGAACGCTACAAATCAGACGACGCAGGCAATAGACCAACAGGCTAATAGTGTGCGCAACTTGCGGGCCGAACTGGCAGCTTTGGCTAAAGCTCCGCAGGAGAAGATTGACCAGGCGGTGCTTGATATTGTCAAAAATGCGAAGGACGCCACAGAAGCCAAACGCATGGCGCGTGAGAGGCTGCGAGATGATTCCAGCTTAAAGGATGCTGTTAATGAAAGCCGAAGATTAAAAGAGTCACAAGCAGCGGCAGAGAGCGTCTTTACCCCATCTCTCAGAAGTGGAGGCGGCAGCGGGGGCGGGCGCGCGTCCGATCCGATTAAAGAAGCGACTCGTGAGATTGCCAAACTCAATAAAGAAATTTCAGCACTAGAAGCCGGTGGGGGCCACGCGTTCGAGATTCTGACAGAGCGGGACGAGTTGCAAGAAACCAAGCGCCTGTTGACCGATATTCTAAAGCTGCGGCGCGAGCTAACCATCGTCGCTGACATACCGATCCCTCCAGACCAGGCCGGGCGCGAGTTGCAATTAAAGGCACTGCAACAGTTCAAGCGTGACAGAGAAGAGATTGCGAATCTTGCTGGCGATTTGGGCTTAGGGCCGCAAGAGGCAGGGACTTCTCAGGAGGCACATCGTTTAGTTGAACAGCTTAGCCTCCTGAAAAAGACGCGAGATGAAATCAAGCAACAGTTGACCACTGTTAAAGAAAAAATCTTTGAGTTGGGAGCGGCCTCTGAAGATGGGCGCACTCCGCTGGAGAAGTTTGACTTCACTCTTAGAGAGCTTGAAAAGACCGGCAAGCTGACGGCAGAGCAGTTTAAGTTATTGCAGCCCAATATCGAAGAAATGCGCGCCGAACTTCGGCGCATGAATGACACCGATAATTCTAACAAATGGGCAAAGGAACTGCGTAAGAACACCCTTGAAGTAACCGAATCACTCACAGAATTTCGCCGTGAGATGCTTGAAGCAGACTTAGAATTGAAGATGATCGGCGAAGCTACGCCACTTGATAAATTGCTGACCAAGTTGGAGGCCATAAAAGAATTTAAGCTTGACCCCGATGGATTCAAACCGCTGATTGATTTCCTCAAGGAGACTGGCAACTTCGACTTGCCAACAATGGCTGGCATCGTCAAGGAAATCCTCATTAATGCAGGCGCGGCTATTGACCCTGCGAAGATAGACCAGACCAGCAATGCGATAGCAGCACTGGTGCTTCAGGCACAAGAGCTATCAGAAAAGCTTACTCCCGTCGAACGTGAGCGCCAGAAGTTAAATAGGGAGTTTCGTGACCTGCAAGGTGAGGTGGCTATCGCCTCTGAGACGGCAGCGGAACGCTATCGCAATGCTTGGCAGCGAGCCATTAATGATATTCAGTTGGCAGACCTTGATGCCACTGAGTCAATGATTGCTAGTCAGGTGAAGATTGCCGACCAGGGTGTCTATCACGCAACGCAAGCCAACGCGAAAATTCTCGATTTCCTCGCGCAGCAAAAGGGAATCACAGACATCGTGGCCGACTCAAAGATTGGTCTTATGCAAAAGAGCTTTGAGGGCGTTGATAATGTGTTGGATCGCATCATCCCGAAAGCTCATGGCTTTGGTGACATCATCAAGCAGATTGTTGCTGACCTTCTGAAGTTAGAGGCCAGTAATTGGTTCCGCAAGATATTGGGTCTTGAAGGCGCAGCGGGGCCGGGAGGCACACCAACTTTTGCAGGCGGTGGGGGCGGCTTCAATCCCGGTAGTCTCTTAAATCTATCCGGTGGCGGCAATAGCGGTAGCGGCAATGGCAGAGGCGGTATAGGCGGCATCTTTAATAGCTTCCGTCAGAATGGTTTTCTTGGTGGCCTCAAGAATCTGTTTGGCTTCGGTGGCGGAGCCGCGAGCGCGGCGACGGCTGGCGGCTTACCTTCTATCGCAGGTGGGGCGGCCAGTCAATTTGCTGGAGGCTTCATGCCCGTCATCCCTGGCATCGGCGGCGGGGCTGCTGCCGGAGCGGCTGGCACGGGCGCGGCAGCAGGTGGAAGCAGCATGCTCGGCTCACTCGGCGCGTTGTTTACAAATCCCTGGACGGCTGTGGCCGCTGGCGCGGCCATCGGCGGCTTCATGCTCTGGAAGCATTTCAAAAATGGCACAGAGAAGAAATTGAGAGAGGCGATTCAGAACGAGTATCAGGTCTCAATCAAAGACATGAAGACTCTCTCTGAAATTAAACAGATCGGCGAGGGCGTCTTTGGTAAAGGGCAAGTTAGCAAACATCTTCAAGAGACTATCCGGCTCGACCAGGTCAAACCAATTATTCAAGCCTATGCGGAGGGTACAGGGCAGCAATCCAAGCTGGTTACTCAGAAGCAGTTGGCAGACCCAAATTTCTCAGGCAATAGATTTATCACTCGCATTGCTGGCGGCATCATTCCGGGCTTCACGCATGGCTATGACCATGTTCCGGTTTTAGCTGACGGCGGCGAATACATGCTGCGGTCTGCGGTAACTGCGCGTGAAGGTCTTGAGCGCGTTAATGCGCTTAATGAAGGCCGCGCGACCATCGCACCTACCACGCCTAAGCCGCGAGTGCCTGTGGTTGTTTCCGCTCCTGCGTCGAGCGGGAATTCTTCACAAAGCTCGAAGCCTTCAGATAGTGGACTGCCGCCTGCGATAGTTGCGGCTATCGTCGGCGCGCTCGAATCAAACACTGCTACAAGTCAGATGTTGTTGAAGAAGCTCCAAACGATGGGCGCAGGTGCTTTTCTGGCATGGGCAGCTAAGGAAAACCCCAACGCCGTCGCGGACGGCCTCAATCGCGCGCTGGATAATTCACATAAAGCGGATGAGTTGAAGAGAAAGCTGGGCGGAGGCGGAACTCTTTAATAGCTATGCACCCGGAATTTGAAAAACTAGAAGACATCGGCGATTTCGGTCTTGATTGCGGAATTGAATTCGCAGTCATCAAGCAGAAGCTTGATCGCGGTTACAGCAACCGCATAACCATCGGTTCGAGCACAGGAACTTTTGACTGGCGATTGGTCTTTAATGTTCTTCCGGGTACGACGGACGGCGGAATTATGTTTGGCGAGGAGCTTCAATCGCGCGCTGATTACTTATGGGAATTCTTTTGTCGTCATCTGAAGAGGAACAGCCGAAGCTTCGTTATTACAGACCCACGAAGCGGAAAGGATTATCTAGTGGGGTTTGCTGAAAATAGACTCTCTTATCGCATGTTTGCTGCCAAACTCTTCTCAAGTGGCATAGCTCTCGAATATCGCAGCGAGCCCGGTGTCGCCACGCTCGAAGATGGCTCGCTCGGAATTCTCGACAATCCAGACTCATTCTAATCATGCCGCTCACTCTCGACGCAGAAACACAAACCAAGCTGGCTGCGCTCAAAGTGCAGCCGGAGTTAACTCTGTGTGAAGTGTTGGCAGTGCATTGGCCTGCGCCTGACGGCACGAAGTATTACGCGGGCACGAAGCTGGATGAACTGCCGAACTTCAGAGGCATTCTGAAATATGTACCGGACGGCGTTGATCCGCGTCTACCGGGCCGCTCTTTCCCTAATGCAGAGTTGGCGGCTGATGTTTCGGATGAGCGGATTAACCTTACTTTCTGGGATGCAGATGGCGAGATCACGCGTCTCTTTCGGACGCACGGCGAAGGCGTGAAGGTTGAGCTAATCTATTTCTTTCCTCAAATTGACTGGTTCGTGGCACATTGGTTTGGTCACTTCCAGCCGCCAAGTGAAGTTGACATGGTTGATTTCTCTACAAGCGCAGCATCAGGCTTTCGCTCGGCTGGACTTCCTCTGCCGCATCGCATCTATCAACTGCCCTGCCAGAATCAATACGGGCCATCAGTCCCGCTCCTTACGCAAGAGGAGATTGACGAGAGCGGCTGCCCTGTTAATAAGCACATCGGTGGGCCTATCGGAAATATTGATCCGGCCACAGGACAGGTCTATCCGAAGTGCGCGAAGACGATACCCGACTGCCAAAAGATAGTCGGCGATACGAAGTCTTATACAGGCATAATTACAACCGTCGCCGCCGTCGCTATCCAGACGCACGGACAGACGACATTCGCCAGCAGCAAAGGCAATGAGACCACGCTCAAGCAGCCCATTCGTGTCTTGTACGGTGGGCCGCGCGTCGTGCGCGCTCTTGACCTTCTGGCTTACAGGCAAGAGCACAACACGGCGCACGCAGATCAAGGCTTTCTGGCTGCTCAATTTTCCATCGGCGAAGGCCCGTTATTTTCAATCTCTAACTGTTCAATCAACCAAGCTATTGTTGGCGCAGCACATCTCAACACTCGACTTGGCACAAATCGTCAGTCGCCGACTTCTTACGCGCCGAACATCTCTAATTTCAGTTACCTTGCAAACTTCTTCGGGCGCATTGGCCCACTAAACCCAGGTGGGTATAATGCTTCAAATATCACAGGGCAATGCACAGCTATGGGGCTGGCTAACATCCGTGTCTATACTTCTGAGACTGAATACACAGAAATCTACACAGACCTGCGCGGCTGGTGTCTGCTCAACCTCTATCACAAGTGGCGGTATGGTCATGGCATAGACATTCGCCGGTTCGTTATAGGTGACTGGATTTATATAGCAGAGCAGGATGCCGCGAACCTCACCTTCACTGACCCTCTCGGCAATACCTGGACAGGCCAGCGTAATAAATTCAGCGCAGACTTGCAGGGCCGCTCGGCACAGGAACAGATTAGAGACCTTTGCCTGTTTGGCCGCTACACAATGCCCTTTCAGTACTTGGGCAAGATAAGAATTCTGCCACTTCAGAAAGAGCCTTTGGAGAATGTCCCTGTCTTTACGGATGAAGGGCCAGAGCAGAATATTCTGCGCAACGCAGATAATGATCCTGACAAGCCGCTTATGCCGCGCATCTACTATTCCAAAAAGTCAGATGCTGAGTTGGCGAATGAACTACTAATCACTTTTGAGGATTCGCAGAATGGCAATATCGAGCGGCCACAAACCTTTGCTGATGAAAAGCAACAACTCAAGGCGGGCAGGGCTGCCGGTGAATCTTCACTGCGCATCGTGCGCAAGCAATACTCTGCTCTGGGAATTAGCCAGCAAGCCAATCTCGTGCGCGTCGGCTGGCAGCTCTATTACCTCGGCGAGTTCGACACAGGCGGCACATTAAATAACTGCGGCTATCGTTTTTACACGACCTTTCAGGCAGGCTTCGCTCTCTATCAATCACAGGTCATCAAGCTTGATGCTGCGCTTGTGCGTCGCACTTCTCCATCACAGGACAGGCCGCAAGGCTTTACTTACTTTCGCGTGATTAAGAAGAGACGCTTGCCCGATCTCTCTTATGAGGTGCAGGTCTGGGCGTATCCAGAAGATTATTACGACGAATTAGAGGTAGTTATCCCGCCTGCCTCAGAGGAATATGAGGCAGAAGATGAAGACAACACTCTGACGGGCAAAGCGGAGGTGGCCGAAGATGCCTCTTGCAGTGGTGGCGCGAAAGTCATAGAGCTTGGATTGAATAGCACCTTGACCTTTAACGGTGTGACTGTCGGAGCTACAGGCTTTTATGAAATCTCGATTTACTATAAATCGAATGTTCAGCGCACAGTTTTTATCTCTCTAAATGGTGGCGCGGCCCAGCCGGAAGTGTTTCCTTCAAGCAATGGCGCAGTGGGAGCAGTGACTATCGTTCGCAGGCTCACTGCTCTAACAAATCACACTATCAAGCTGCTGAATTCGAATACTCCTATACCAGACATTGACAAGCTAACGCTGCTGCACACTTCGATTGATCCGCACGACCCGAATGACCCACACGACCCGCCGACGTGCAGCGCGCGACTCGGCGAGATTGAATATATCAACGGGCAACTACGGGTTCCCGTGTTGCCCTGCGTATGAAGAATTATGCTGACAAGCCACTATAAACAATTCGATATGACCTATAGAGGAGCAACGGGCGCATTCGTCCCTCTCCCTAATATTACGGTCAAGGTTTTCGATGCCAGCAACCATGTTGACTTGCCTGATTTAGTCACAGATGAAAACGGCATCGTTGCCGCAGGCACACTAGATGTTCCGGCTGGCACAGTCGTGCGCTTCCGGGTTGAAAATTATTTTGGCATGGCCCGCCACATCACGCAGGTGACAACCGAGGAATAACTGTTAGATGGACTTTATTCTGGAAGACGAGTTCAGCGTCAATCTTGTACTTGAAGATGAGACGCCACCCGCGAGCACGCAGGAACCTGTGCTGGCGGAGATCTACATTAGCTACGGGGATCAGCCGGTAGGCACAGCGCAGAAGGTGGGCGTCACCTTTGTCGGCGAAACCTTTGTCATGGATTACACGCCTGAGTTTGACCGTGACCTGCGCATCACCCTGATTTCCAGAGGGCCAGACGGCAAGCCCGATAAATCCATGCTCAGCGATGCTTCCTCACAAATCTTACAAATCAGGAGAGAGACCGTCGCGCCTGTCATTGGGCAGTCGGAGAACGCTTCAACGCTCGTGATTGAGAGTGTGACGCATTCGCGCATCGTCATTGGCATTGATGGCTTCACCCGTTTCGCGCGCTTTCGCAAGGTCGAAGTAGCCAGTAATGCAGGGATGACAGCCGACCTGGAAACTATGATTTACGACAGCGAGGGGTTTGCGAGTAAGGAGCTGCCGCGCTTCGTGAACCTCACGCGCGAAAGCGAGGCAACGCCCAAGACCAGATTCGTGAGGGTCTCGCACTCGTCAGGACTTGAATATGGCCCGCCTTCACCTGTGCTGGAAGTTACTTTCGCTTCAGCCGCAGGTACTGGAGGCAGCGCGGGCAACTTTGACCCCATCCCGCGCGCAGAATTTGAACTTGAACAACCTTAATTCAGTGAGGAGCTACATGAAGAAATTTCCCCTTTTAATTATCGTGATGCTCACGATGGTCGTCACAGCTTTTGCTGCGCCGCCAGTAGCATCAAACTTTTCGGCAACGGTTTCGACAGTCGGCGCAACCTTAATCCAGATGCAAGGGGCAGACCCTGACGGCACGGCTCTGACATTCGCCGTCGCGTCCGGCCCTGCGCACGGTACGCTCTCTGGTCTCAACACCAGCAACGGATATGTCGTCTTCACGCCAGCGAGCGGTTACGTTGGAACTGACAGCTTCACCTTTACGGTAACGAGCGGAGGGCAGACGACTGCGGCGGCAACGGCCACTATCACAATCACGAATGCCAAGACCAGAATTGTGGACACATTGGTTGATGTGTCTGGCAATCCGCGCGCAGGTAAAGTGACTTTTATCCTGACGCAGAAAGCACAGAGTCCAGGCGGTTTGATTCCACTGAGCGGCTCTGTCTCTGCTGCATTGAATGGCTCAGGGCAATTCGACCTTAGCGTCTATCCCTCGACGGCCCTTTCCCCGCAGGCTTTCTATCAGGTGAAGTTCACTGCAACGGGAAGTTTTAAGGAAGAGTTAATCGGCGTCTATGCAATTCCGGCCTCAGCCTCGACTATCACGCTTGCTCCTTATCGAGTGACAGACACTAATCTCGCCGCGCAGTATGTCTTTGTGGACATGGCAGCGATGAATACCGTGCTCAGCGTTGCCTCTGGCGTGGCAGCCATCTATACAGGCACGCCCGCAAATAACGCTCTGCAAAAATATGACAGCGTGACAGGAAAGCTGAAGAACTCTTCGATTGGTGATGATGACACGACCGTCACTATCAACAACAAAGTACTGATGCCTGGCACAAAGACTTTCTCGTGGGATGGAACGGGCATCAATGCGCCGAGTCAGTTGGACATCTATCAGGGTGCGCGAAATATTTATTATCCAGGCGCAGCTCCTGATCAGATTTCCAACGGCGTTGAGAGCGGCTACTTCTGGACAACCGCGCCAGCTTATAAATTCTATTTCCGCGCAGGTGCAGATGGTGTTGCGACGTGGACGCCGAGCGGCTTGACGATGCCGGGTACTCTGACTGCAACCAGCTTTGTAGGTTCAGGGTCAGGCATTATGGGAATAAATTTCTCGCAACTCTCTGGCTCTGTGACTGACGCACAAGTGCCGGATACGATTACGCTGACGAGCTTCTCTCAAATTGGCGGCGCAGTCACGGACGCTCAGGTTCCAAACACGATTACGATTGATAGCTTTACGCAGATTGGCGGCTCCATCTCAACCGCGCAAATCTCTTCGGCTGTCAGCTCTCTGGGTTTGATTGACGGCTCAGGCGTAGCAGACCGATTGCCTTACTGGACGGACGCTAACACGCTGGGGTCTTCTCCTTTCGTCCGGGTTGACGGCGATACGGTTGAGCAGAGAGGCACAGGCGGAGCAAATAAGCTCTACGTTTCGGGAGGCTATGTCAGTGGGTCAAACTACATCCGCGCGAAAGTGGACGCGAGTTCAAGCGTCGTCATCTTCGGCGTGGAAAGAGCAGGCTCGTCTTTGGACATCCCTGTCCGTCTGGCTTCTTACAATAACGGCCTCGTGCAGTTTGGCGACCATGACAGCGTATGGTGGACGATGGTCGGCTCTGTCTTTTATCCAGAGACAGCAGCACAACTCGGCTCAACCACTAACCCGCTCAGTAAATACTACGCCAACGAACTTGCCCTCGGAGGCTATCGCTTTGTCTCTTCCGGCGTGGAGGTTGGGGCTTTGGAGTTTGGCGGGCAGCAGGGCGTCCTCAAGCTCACAGACGGCACTGGAGCAAACGGAGGCACGCTACGCTTTGGCGACCCCGGAACTAAGCCCACCTGTGATGAGACAAAGAGGGGACTGTTCTGGATTGAGTTTGGAGCGTTTGAAGTTGCAGACACTGTTGAGATGTGTACGAAGGACGAGGCTGAAGATTACGCATGGAGGTTACTCTTCTAACATGAAAACGAAACTTCTCTTTACCTTATTGCTGCTCTTATTCACTGCTGTTGCTGTTAATGCTCAGACGGCCAGCGAAGCGAAGACGCCCGCGCCCGTCGCTGCATCGCGTATCGCCTTGCCGCCGGATGCACAGGCGTCCGTCACAACAACTAGCGCCAACGTGCGCGCCGCGCAGAGCCAGCTTGAGGCGGCGCAGTTGCGGCTGGAAAACTTAATCCTGCGCTTGCGCCTGACCTTGAAAGTGCCCAATGATTTCGAGATGAAGGTGGGGAGCGACGGCGCAATCTATTTTGAGAAGGCAACGGCACAGGTGGGGAGCGAGCAAGCCCCTCCTATACCAAAGAAAGATTGACACCTCAAGCGGGCAGAATATATTAGAGTTACACACCCTGAGCACGAGGCTCAGAGCGTGCTCACGAGCGGCGAGGCTTCGGGCAAGGGGCCTCGCCGCTCGTTTTCGTGGCTTTGACGTATTGACACAGTCAATATAGAGTTCTGCTCCATTATCGTGTTTCAATCGTCTGCCTTATCGTGTTTGCGCGCACTTTGCGGGAAATGTTTTTTTGCTATTCCACGTCGGCCCATGCCTTGCCGGTTTTGGCGTTGAAGTGGAGCGTGACTTTTGAGATTTCGAGCAGGTTTAGATTCCCCCACTCGATGCTGTTGCCTTCACTGTCAACAATCTTCAAGTCCCACAGCTTCGCTTTCTCTGTGCGGCTGAATTTAATCTCGACCGCTTCGCCGTTTGGCAAGGTGTCTTGTCCGAGCACATCTTCCTGCCAGCTATTGACGTTGTGCGGGGAAACATAAAGCTCTGCAATCTCGACGCCTGTTTCATTGACCACTGTGAAATCCTGCTTGCCCTGTGCGAAAGCGTTCAGGGCGAGCAGCATTGTCAAAGAGCAGAGGGAGACGGCAGCCGTCAAGCGGCGCAGGCTTTTGCGTGTAATGTATCTCATGTTATTTCAGGGAACTCCTTTTCAAGTGAATCGTTGCAGGTGGTTGCTATTTAACCTCAGCCGTCCCCTTGCCGTTTTCGTAGTGCAGGGTGACTTCGGAGATTTCCATCAGGTTCAGGTCATGCCATTCGATGCTGTTGCCCTGTGTGTCTTCGACCTTCAAGTCCCACTTGGCGGCCTTTTCCTTCGGGCTGAATTTGATTTCAAGGCTCTGGTCGTTCGCCAAAGTGTCCTGTCCGAGAATGTCTTCCTGCCAGTCGTCTTTGTCGCTCGGAGAGACAAACAGCTTGTTTATCACAACGCCCGTCTTATTGTGGAGCATGAAATCCTGCGCGCCTTCTGACGAAGCTGCTCTGTCAGGGGCAGTGTTCGCGGGGGCTGTGGCTGTGTTCGCGTTGGCAGGGCTGGCTGCGGCGTTGGCATTCCTGTTGGCGTTAGCATTGTTCGTGTTCGTCGTCGTGTTCGTATTTGCACTGGAGCAAGCTCCTGTGACAAACAACGCAAGGGCCAGACAGCCAATCAAGGCTTTGTTCTTCATTTATCTTTCTCTCTTTCTGTTAGTGAAGTGATTTTTGGCACAGGCGAGCACAACAAACAAACTTCGCCCATTAATCTTATTTGGATTCAATAAGTGCTTCGCAGACTATAACTGATACACTCCCGCGAAACCGTAAGCATGTGGCGTGATTATAACGGGTCGGGTATTTGGAATTTGCAAACTTGGATGAACTTGTGTCTGAAGATTTAAGACCACTTCAAAATCTATACTATTGGATGAAGATAAGTCAATCGCTTTGACTGAAATGGCAAAAAGCCTGAACATCTCGCGCTATTGCCACACGACCTGATTCCTGCCGCCGCGCTTGGCCCTGTAGAGCTTTTCATCCGCCGCCGCGAGCATCGCTTCCGCATTCAAGACCGTCAGGTCGTCGGATAATCCCATGCTGATTGTGACGCGCTGTAACTGTGTATGAAGCCTGCTCCAATCATGCTCTTCGATGGCGGCGCGAATCTTCTCGCACAGGATGGCAGCCTTCTCTGCGGGCGTTTCTATCAGGAGCAGGACAAACTCTTCGCCGCCATAACGCGCCACGATGTCTATCATACGGCAACTCTCGCGCAGGATTTGGCCCACAACCTTGATGACTTCATCGCCAGTCTGATGCGAGCAGCAATCGTTAATCTGTTTGAAATAATCTATGTCGGCCATGACGACTGTGAGGTGGCGTTTGAAGCGGCGCGCGCGGCTGAACTCCTGCGCCATCTCGCTGTCAAAGTAGCGGCGATTGTAGAGACCTGTCAGGCTGTCCTCTTTGGTCTGACGGTCGAGGGCTTCGGCCTGACGACGCAACTGCTGAACAAGCTCCGTCTTCTGCTCGTCCGCGAGATGCAAGTCCTCGTAGGCGCGCGCCAACTCGACATTGCGCAGGCGATAGATTTCCGCTTCGCGCTGCGACTTCTCAACTTCCGTCTGGATAACGACGCTCTTAATCTTATTCGCAGAATCTTCGCTAAAGACCTGCTCGCGCGAACTGTGAAAAGCTTTGTGGTGTTTGAGCGCATGAACAAAATCGCCAGCCTGCTCATAAGCTTCCGAGAGCGATTGATGCGCTCTGTAAATCAGGTCGTTGGATTTTATCTCTTCGGAGATGGCGAGAGCTTTCTGTAGATGCACGATGCCTTCCTGCGGCTGATGCAATTTGTTCAGCGTCGCGCCAAGATTTATCAGAGCATTGACTTCGTAATATTTGATGCCGACTTCCTGCGCAATCTGCAAGCTCTGCGCGTAGTAGCTGAGAGCTTTCTGATAATCGCGCAACGCTTGATAGACATTTCCGATGTCATTCAAAGAGGCAGCTTCATTCTGACGGTCGCCAACATCCTGCGTGATTTTCAAACCGCGCGTGTAAAACTCAAGCGCGTTCGCATAATCGCCGCGCGATTCATGAACGTTGCCGATGTGAATCAGCACCAATCCTTCATTCTGCCTGTCACCGATTTGTTGCTTGAGTTGCAGTGCGCGCTGCAAGTGGTCAAGAGCCTTGTCCCAATCTTCGAGGCGGATGTAAATGTAGCCTATGTTGTTAAGCGCGCGGCTGATGCCGATGGAACTATTAATCTCTTCATAGAGCCGCAGGCTTTCGAGATAATTATTGAGCGCGGTGGCATACTCGCCAAAACTGCTATAGACATTTCCCAGATTGTTGAGCGAAGTCGAAGCTCCTTCCGTATCATTAATCTCCTGACGAAGCTGCAAGCTCTTGCGATGAAATTCGAGCGCGATGGAATGATTGCCCAGACGCTCATGCACATTGCCGACGATGTTCATCGCGTGCGCGCGACCGAAATCATCCTTCGTCTCTTCAAAAAGCCGCAAGGCTTCGAGAGCATCAGAGAGCGCGGCATCATAACTGGCAAACAGCCAGTGACACGCCGCGCTCGTGCGCAGCGCGTAGGCCATGCCTTTCATGTACAAAAGATTTTCCGCGAGAGTGTATGCGCGGCGACTAAAATCCAGCGCGTGTCTCGCGTCTGCATACTTGGCTTCCCACGCCAACTCGTTAATCGCATCCACCTGCTCAGTCGTCGCCTCTTCGTCAGAGGTTTCTGCGAGATGCGCTTCAAGCTCTTCGAGTTTTTTGTGCATAGTCTTTAACAAAGAAAGTTTTCCGCACAGACGCAAAGGCGCAAAGAAAAGCAACTTGCCTTCTTTGCGCCTTTGCGTCTGTGCGGGAGATGTTTTTCATATCAGAGAAATGCTACATCGAATGAGATTCTTTGCTCGGAGAGAACAAAGGGCTGCTCTCCTTCATTCACAAATCCGTAATTGATGCCCGCCGGAATCATCAGGACATCTCCGGCAGCGACGGCAAGCGCGGGCGGAGTCGCACGAATAGCTTCCGCTTCATCCGCGATGATAACGCGGCCCGCGCCTCCCGCGATATAGATGGATGCCGCGCGTTCCTCGTCAAGAAAAAGCTCACTCGATTTTCCGGCTTCGATGTTGTAACGCGAAGCATTGACAGTGGAGCGCGACAGCGGCGTCATGCGCCCGCCCTGTATTTGGACAGGATGGATGTCTTCTATCTGCGGATTCTCAGGCGAGCAGTTGTTGACGAGGCGGTTGCTGTCCGGGAAAGAGATTTGCTTGAGCCGCTCCTGCACATAGCCGCGTGTGAAATGCTCCGGCACTTTTCTTCCTTCATTCTGATCGTGCAGCCTGTCAACCATGTCCGTCGAGACGGTTGCAAACTCTTCGAGGACGCATCCGATGACAGTGTGCACCACTCCGAGTTCGTTAATCGTAAAGACATCGCCCGGCTGCGGCTGGTAGCGAAAGCGTTCGTATCTTTCATCCGCGCCGCCCGCGAGCCAGTTGGCAAACGAATCCTGACCGTAACACTGCTCCCAATCTTTGAAATCGCAGATGAAGACATAGCCGCCGGGCTCTACATCTAAGATGTGAAAGACTTCCGTTTTATGCGTGATGTGTCTTTGAAAGCTAAAGCCCTCGCCCGCGCTCTGCAAGAAGATGGAATAGCCGAGCGGGCTCGCGCATTTAATCGCATAGGATTTGTACTTGCTCAAAAGCCCTATCTCTTTCTGAAATCCTGCGACCTCGCGCGCCGTCTCGCCGGACACGCGCCCGCGCAGATTTGTGTGCAGCACTGCTTTCAGAATCGTCTCGAATCTCTCAAGCGTCTCAATCGGCAAATCGCTTGTCAGATGTTTAGCCAGCGAAGGCAAGACGCTCAGGTCTAACTGGCCCAATTCATCCAACGCTAACTCTTCGCGCCCGTGCGCCATTTCAAGCAGCGCGTCTTCCGTGTTCTGTGTTTTCGTTTTCGACATCGCAATCAATTTCCCTGTGTTCTTAAAAAAGCGGCATGAGGATAACTGAAACCTTATTATTTATGCTACACAGTTCTACTTTTTGAACTCGACTAAATCCCAGAGATTGCCGTACAAATCTTCAAAGACAGCGACTGTTCCATACTCTTCGGTTTTCGGTTCTCTGACAAACTTTATCTCCTGCGACTGCATGTTTTTATAATCTCTCCAGAAATCATCGGTCTTTAAGAATAGAAAAACTCGACCGCCCGTCTGGTTTCCGATGCGGCTTCTTTGTTCTTCGCCGACGCCTTTTGCCAGCAAGAGACTGCATTCTTCAGAGCCTTTCGGCGCGACTAAGACCCAACGCTTTGTTTCGCTCTGGGCTGTGTCTTCCAGAAGAGTGAAATTTAATTTCTCAGTATAAAACTTGATGGCTTCGTCATAGTCGTCCACCACCAGAGCAATGTGCGCGATACTTTGTTTCATGGTTTTATTTATCTGTAGATGAATTGAGTATCTGACTGTAAATTTCCATATCAACATTGCCGCCGCTCACGACGCAGCAGACGGAAAGGGCGCGGAATTTATCTGGCTCTGTGAGGACTGCGGCCAGAGAGAGCGCGCCCGTCGGCTCCGTTTTCAGATTGGCGAGCGAGAAGAGCAGCCGCACGGCTTCCTTGATACGCTCTTCGGGAACTTCGACGATGCCTGACAAACCTTCGCGCAGGATGGCCCAGTTGTGTTGGCCCAGACTCGGAGTGCGCGCTCCGTCTGCGATTGTCTGCGGCTCTTTTTCGTTGACGATGATGTGGCCCGCGCGGAGCGAGCGCGCGGCGTCGTTGGCAATCAAAGGCTCTGCGCCGAAAACTTTTGTCTCAGCCCCGGCCTGCCGCAATCCTGTAATCAGTCCAGAGGTCAAGCCGCCGCCGCCAACGGGAGCGATGATGACATCAAAGCTCTTTTTCATCTCCGCCAACTCAAGGCCGAGAGTCGAATTGCCTTGAATGACAAACGGGTCGTCGTACGCGCTGGCGATGTATGCATCGGTGTGCTCGCGCGCGAGTTCGGCAACGCGCTCGTTTCGTCCTTTGACCATCACGTCAGTCAAATCAACTGTGCCGCCATATTCGCGCACGGCATCAATCTTGACGCGCGCGGAAGTGTGCGGCATGACGATGATGCATGACTTGCCTAAGAGACGACAGGCATAGGCCATCGCCTGTCCGAAGTTGCCGGACGAGGCCGTGAGAATCTCTTTCTGTGGAACTTGCGAAGCAACGTTGTAGGCCGCGCGGAATTTAAAGCTGCCCGTGTGCTGAAAAGTTTCCGAAGCGATAGTGAGCCGCGCGCCCGCGTGCTTTGACAGTCGCGGCGATTCGATGATGGTCGTCGCGCGCACAGCCTCGCGTAAAGTTTTCAGGTCTGTGTTCATAAAGGCTTTGCTGTCAGGTGTTCACTTCAAGGAAGGGCTGGCTCGCTTCATCTGCGCCCTGATGCCGGAAAAATAACTCGCGGTGAATCAAGGCAATTAGCTTGGGCGAAACTTTCGGCTTGCGGTCATAGGTCAAGAGGCCGTTTATCTCCTGCTCTATGTCCGTGAGTTGCGTATAGCAGAAGCCCGCGATGAAGTTTAGCGAAGCGATGCCTTCCATCAAATCTCTGTATTTCACCAAAAGCTCGTCAGGCGTATTGAACGAGCCGTAGAAGTTATAAAGCATATCGCGCTTCTCAGGCGACACGTTTTTTGGCATCAAGAGAAAGCCGCCGACTTCCGTGAGCATGATTGGCTGGCCGCGATAACGCGAGCCGAGCACGAAGAGCGGTTTCTCTCCAATCCAGACATGCGCGGGCAGAGAGCCGCCTGCTGCCGTCTCCTGATAACGCTGGCGCAAAAGTTCTGCCGTCGGCGTGTAGTCATGTATCGCGCAGATGTCTGTGATGTCCGTGTGCTCCCAACCGTCGTTGTCTATCACTGGCCGCTTCGGGTCAAGCTGTCTGGTCATGGCGACCATGCGCTCTATAAAGTCATACTGGCCCGGATGCTGCTGGCCCAGACTGGGAAAGCCCATACTTTCATTAACAGGAACCCACGCGATGATGCATGGATGATTGTAATCGCGCTGGACTGCACGCTTCCATTCGGCTGCGAGCCAGTCTTCGGCGCGCGAAGACCACTCGCGCGCGTTCGGCATCTCTTCCCAGACAAGCAGGCCGAGTTGGTCGCACCAGTAAAGCCAGCGCGGGTCTTCTATCTTCTGATGCTTGCGCACGCCGTTAAAGCCGAACCTCTTAGCCCATTCGACATCCGCCCTCAAAGCTTCATCAGACGGCGCGGCCAGATAACTCTCAGGCCAGTAGCCCTGGTCCAGAATCATCGCCAAGTAAATCGGCTTGCCGTTGAGCCACACGCGGCCCTCGCGTAGCTCTATATCGCGCAAGCCAGCATAGGAAGAGATTTCATCAAGCTGTTCTTCGCCCTGATAGAGACGTATGCGCAGATCATAAAGGTGCGGCGATTCAGGCGACCAGAGTTTGGCGTAAGGAATATTTAATGTCAGCCATGCTGTCGCAGCCGTCGTCTCTTCCAACTGGCGCGCGACCGTCTCTCCTTTGTCGAGCACTTCCGCTTCCAGTCGCCAGATAGAAGAAGGCGCGTGCAGATAGACTGTGATTTCCAAAATGTTCTGCGCGGCTTTCGGAGTAATCTTGATTTCGTCAATCCGAATCGGCGGCACAGGCTCAAGCCAAACGGTCTGCCAGATGCCTGTCGTGCAGTAATAGTCTATGTCATGCGGCAGGCCGGAAACGGATTGCTTGCCGCGCGGCTGTTGCGCGTCCTGATTATCTTCGACACGAATGGTCAGGCGGTTGACATCTGGGTTGAGATAAGGCGCGATGTCAAAGCGAAACGGGACATGGCCGCCCTGATTATGTCCGACCTCCTGCCCGTTGACCCAGACGGTCGTGCGATAATCCACCGCGCCAAAGTGCAAGAGGACATCCTGGCCCTGCCATTCGGGTGGGACTTCAAAGCTGCGCGAGTACCAGACGACCTCGTGCACAGTCTTATCGTTGATGCCTGAAAGCTCGCTCTGATAAGGAAAGGGAACAACGATGCGCAAGTCTAGCGGCAGGCCGTACTGCCAGCCAAGCTCGCGCCCTGCATTCTCGTCGTCAAAGGCAAACTCCCACTCGCCATTGAGATTGAGCCACACGGGCCGCCTGCAATGTGGTCGCGGATATTCAGGACGCGGGATGTTTGATGTGTTCATGCGCGGAGAAAGATTTTTCGATACTAGCTTAATTAATCCAAGTTGCGAGTGAGAGACGGCTTCAGCCGCGTGCTGTGCGGAAAGTCTGAGACTTTCCGCTTCATCTTTGCTCTTAGTTTGTGCGAGGCTCAGCCTCGCACATCCTTGAGATGACAGTTGCCGGAAAAGCAGAGCTTTTCCGCACAGCATTGCGGCAAGAGCCGCCATCGCTCTGATAACTGGCAACTTGGGTTAATTAATCCAAGTTGCCAGTTATCAGAGCGATTTCAGAGCGATTGTGGCTTTAGCCGTCTGCTGTGCGGTAAGGCTCGGCCTTACCGGAATGATGCCTGTTTTCTTTCGCGGCTACGCCGCTCTCGTAGCCCCTTTTTAAGAGTGAAGCTCAATGGAAAGTCACAGAGTTTCCGCACAGCAGGCGGCACAGCCGTTGATAACTTGCGGCTTGAGTTAATTAAAAAGCAATTTCCTGCGCGCCGTCTCCCGGCTCGGAGAGATAAATAGCTGGCTCATAAGAGACTGCTTTCGCATACTCGCGGACAATAATTTTCTGAAACTCTGCGAGACTCTCGCGCCTCACGAGATTGACAGTGCAACCGCCAAAACCGCCGCCGGTCATGCGCGCTCCAACTGTGCCTGCAAAGCTTGAAGCTATCTCTACCAGCAAATCAAGCTCTGCGCAACTCACCTCGAAGTCGTCTCTCAAAGACCTGTGAGAAAGATACATGAGGCGTCCCATCAATCTCATCTCGCCTGCACGCAAAGCCTTTGCGGCAGCGAGCGTGCGCTCGTTCTCCGTCACCACATGACGGCAGCGTCGCCTGATTGGCTCAGGCAGCAATTCTTCAATCGGCAGAAAATCTGAGACTGACACATCACGCAGCGCGCGTATGTCAGGCAAGCTCTTGCGCAGTAGCTCGACTCCGCGCTCACATTCGGCGCGGCGCGTGTTGTATTCGGAAGCAGCCAACTCATGCTTGACGCGCGTGTCGCAGATGACCACTGCTGTCTCGTCTGTCTCAAGCGGGAGATATTCTGTTTCGAGCGAGCGGCAATCAATCAGAAGAGCATGCCTTTCACGGCCCAGCGCGGAAGTGAACTGGTCCATAATTCCGCATTTGATTCCGGCATAAGTTTGCTCTGCCCGTTGCGCTGCGAGAGCGAGCGCGGTCAGGTCAAACTTTAAATCGGATAATGAGAGCAAAGCTAAACCGACTGAAACTTCGAGCGCGGCGGAAGATGAAAGACCTGCGCCCGCCGGAACGTCTGAATGAATCGCCAAATCGGCTCCGCGCAAACTTGCACCGCGCTCTTGAAGAACGCGCGCCACTCCTTCCACATAATCGAGCCAGTGGCCGCGCACGCGCTCACCCGCAGGCGCACTTAAATCAAACTCCGCAGACTCTTTGACATCAAACGCATGGACTCGCACAAGGCTATCATCGCGCGCGGCTCCGGCCACAACAGTCTCGCGCTCAATCGCCATCGGCAGCACAAAGCCTTCGTTGTAATCCGTGTGCTCGCCTATCAGATTGACGCGGCCCGGCGCGCGAAACAATCGCGGCTCGCGTTTGTAAAGTTTATGGAAAATTGCTCGGAGTCGTTCGCGGTCAATCAACTTTCACTGCTCCCACTCTCGCGCGCCCAAGTGACGGGCTGGACCAGAGCGCGCAACTCCGCAGCCTTCTCTTCGGCCAGCGTGTCGTTGATAAAGAGCCCCGCGCCCGTCTCGCTGCCCGCCAGATACTTGAGCTTCGTAGCTGTCCTCAGAGGCGGATAAAACTCTATGTGAAAGTGATAGTAGTCATAAGCCTCCGCTCTGTCCGTCGGGCGTTGATGCAAGACCATCATGTATGGAAACGAAAGATTAAAGATGCGGTCAAACGCAGCGAGAACCATCTTGAGCATGGCTGCCAAATCTCTCTGCTCATCTCTGCGAAAGTCCGTCAGAGCCTGCGCGTGCCGCCTGGCATAGATGTGTGTTTCATAAGGCCAGCGCGCGAAGAAGGGAATGCAGGCGATGAAGGAATTATTCTCAGCGACAATGCGACGACCATCACGTTGCTCTTCATGTATGATGTCGCATAGCAGGCAACGGCCCGTGCGCTCTTGATGTGCGCGCGACTCTTCAAGCTCGCGCGCGATGCGCGGCGGAATAAAAGGATAAGCGTAAATCTGTCCGTGCGGGTGATGCAGCGTGACTCCGATGGCTTCGCCCTTGTTCTCGAAGATAAAAACGTACTCGACATAATCAAGCGCGCCCAACTCCGCGAAGCGGTCTGTCCAGACGCGCACCAGCTTGTCTATCTGCTCGACAGGCTCCTGGGCCAGCATCGTGTCATGGCGCGGGCTGTAGAGCAAAATTTCGCAGACGCCCTGCGACGGTCGCACAGGATAAAGCTCTGTGCCTTCGATGCTCGGAGGCTCCGGCTGCGGGCGCAGAGAAGGGAAGAGATTTTCAAAGGCTACGATGTCATAAGTGCTTTCGGGAACTTCCGTCGGAAAGCCGCCCGGCCTTGTCGGGCAGAGCGGGCAAAAATCTTTCGGCGGCAGAAAGGTGCGGTTCTGGCGATGCGTCGCCGTCGCCACCCATTCACCCAACAGAGGATTCCAGCGCAGTTCAGACACTACGACATATCCTCCGCTTCATTTGTAGGCTGCGGTTCAGTGATAGCTTTGCTTTCATCAGCAGGCGCGGCTGTTTCATCTTCAAAAGTATAGAAGACCATATATCTTCCATCCTTCAAAGTAATCCGCCTGCGCCGCATCACATCCGTCTCATCACTTTTCGTCATCTTCAAAACTCAAGAAACAAAACCCTCAACCCTTTGCGCGCTTGAGATTTTCTTTTCTTTGCGCCACCAGCGCGAAACTAAAACGAGCGGTTCACGCTGGTGGCGCAAAGGAAAACATAAGCTCGCAAAGAGTTGAAGCTCTCGCTGCAATCTATTTTGCGCCAGCCGCAGCCGCGCGGGCGCGTGGCTTTTGTTCTTCAACTCTTTGCTCGCGCCACAATTCGCAATCGCGTATGTAACAACCGAGCGCGTCGTCCAAAGATGGAAGCAGTAGCCCGCGCTCGCTGCCGAGCGGGCTGTAGAGCGGGCGCGGCGCGGCGAGTCTCAAAGCTTTAGTCGGGCGCGCCTCGATGCCGCTCGCTTCAAGCCCTGCCATTCGCGCGGCCTCAAGCGCAAATTCCGACCATGTCACAGTGCCTTTGTTAGCCAGATGCCACACGCCGCTTTCGCCGTCAATCAAAAGATCAAGGCACGCATGCACAAGGTCTGGGACATAGGTTGGAGAAATAACAGCATCACTCGCAGCCACAAATGTCCGGCTAGCGGAGAGTGCGCGCAAGAGTTGCGTGACAAAGTTATGTTCATCCCAGGGGCCGAAGAACGCGCTCGTGCGAATCACTAAAGCAGATGACAGCGATGCTAAAACTTCTCTCTCGGCTGCGGCCTTGCTCTGCCCGTACACGTTCAAAGGCGCGCACGCATCCGTCTCGACATAAGGAGTTTTTGAGTTTCCGTCAAAGACTAAATCTGAAGAGAAAGTGACGAGCGCAGACTTGTGCCGCTCGCAGGCGGCGGCCAGAATTTTTGGCCCAAGAGTATTTTCCCTGAAACAACTTACAGCATCCGTTTCGGCCTCGTCCACGCGCACATAGCCAGCCGTATTGATAATGGCCCAGGGCGCATGCTCCGCCAAAACTGCTTCGACCGAGCGTGCGTCCGCGATGTCCATCTCGCGGCGCGTCAGCAGGCGATATGGCAGCCCGCGCATCTCGCAGATGCGTGCAAAGGCGCGACCTAAAGTTCCTGTCGCTCCCGTAATCAAGAGCGTGCGATTGCCTTTGCCTTTCACGCTGACGCCGCGTATGGCCGGAGCGACAGCGTCGTGCTGGCGATTTGTGACGGGTGGATATTGAAAGCGATCCAGCCTGCGCCACCAGCCCGGCGCGTCCAATGCCGGATGGTCATGTTCGCGGCCCGCAGATAAATCGCGCAGCATCCTGACAAGCGCGGTCGGGCGCGGGACGCTTGAGCGCAAGTCAAAGACACCCGGCTCATAGCGATCTTCGCGTCGCGTCAAGAGATTGTGCCAGTCGTATGCGCCGAGCAGAGACCATGCTGTGACGGCGCGTATGTCCGCTCCTTCCGAGCGCAAACGAAACGCAGCTTCCCAGACCTCTTTGAGCCAGCGCATCTGTTCTTCGCGCGTGCATCCAAGATGAGCTTCCGTAATAGCCACTGGCAAACGGTATCGCTGCCATGCTTCCTTCAACAAAACATACGGCCCGGCTGGCCCTTCGGCTGCGACGCGCACGGCTTCGACATCCGCGTAAGCGTCCTGCCCGTTGCCGCCATGCGTGTGCGCCGGATAGCGTTCGAGCCTCTGGTCCAAAAATCTCTCGCTCGTCAAATAATGATTGATGCCGATGATGTCCGGCGGACAAGGATTATCAACAAACCATGCCAGCTCCGCTTCGTCAACTCCGACCCATTTGAGATAGCTCCACATGGCATGGCTTGCATTGACGCGGCCCGCTAAGAGGTCAAAGCTTAGCCAACGCCGCTCGTTCTCAAACTCTGCCTGATACGCGAGCCTGCGCGTGCTGAAAGTCTTGCCCAAATCTTCTGTCTGAATAAGCTGTGCCTGCGGGTTGATTTGACGGATGGCGCGCATGCTCAGAACCGTCGCGCGACATTGCATGAGCAGCGCGCGCGCAAAGCTCAGAGCCTCACATTTGTGCGGATACCAGTGGCCGTAGAGTCCGCTGAATCGCGCAGTCGTGAGCGGCTCGTTGACGGGCGTGTAATTTTCTATCCATGGATAACGCTCGGCCACTGCGCGCGCATAAGAGGCAAGCTGTTCGGGAAACTTAGAATCGAGGAGGCTCGTATGTCGCGGCCCGCTCCCGTGATGCACGAGGCCGACGATGGGACGAATATTTAAATCACGCAGGCGCGATAAACGCTCGTCAGTCCAGGTCCATGTGGCCTTATCTAAACCGTCTGGCGCGACTCTCTCCCAGAGCACGGGATAGCGCAAAGCGCGCACTCCAAGCTCTGCGAAAAGTTGCAGGTCTTCGAGGCGCGCCGCATGACCGCTCCGCTCTATCTGGTCGAAGTATTCATCTCCGACGCGATTGACTGTGCATTCAATCCCACCCCATAACTCGATTGCTGTTGCCGAGTTGAAAGGTGTCTCCGGGGTCAACCCGAAAATGTTCTTCTGTAGCATCTCTCCCAAACTAACTGCCTGCCGTCGCCGTCAGAGTCGCCAACGGCGTCTGATGACTCTTGCCATTGCCGTTGCGCGGAAGATGAGCCTGTATCGTCGCCACAGCCTGCGCGCGCTTCGCGCCCTGCATCTTGGCATAGACAGTCAAAGCCTGCGCCACTATCTGATCCATGTTGTAATACTTGTATGTCGCAAGTCTGCCGACGAAATGCACATCGGGCGTCGCGTCCGCCAGCGTCTTATACTTCGCATACAACTCTGCATTCTCCTTGCGCGGCACAGGATAGTAAGGGTCTCCTTCGGCGCGCGGAAATTCATAGACGATGCTGGTCTTTGAATGCTCCTGTCCCGTCAGATATTTGAACTCCGTGATGCGCGTGTACAAGTGCTCGTTCGGATAATTGACCACCGGAGCGGACTGATACGTCTCCGCAGCATGCGTCTCATGCTTGAACTCAAGCGAGCGATATGGAAGCTTGCCGTAACAGTAATCGAAGTATGAATCCACTGGCCCAGTGTAAACCATCTCTTTGTACGGAATCTCTTTTTCAATCTCGCGGTAATCCGTATTGAGCATAATCTTGATGTTCGGATGATTGAGCATCCGCTCGAACATGCGCGTGTATCCGTGCAAAGGCATCGCCTGATAAGTGTCCGTGAAATATCTGTCATCACGATTGGTGCGAGTCGGCACGCGCGAGGTGACTGAGGCATCAAGCTCCGAAGGGTCTAAGCCCCACTGTTTGCGCGTGTAGCTGCGAAAGAATTTTTCATACAACTCGCGGCCTACAGTAGAGACGACGACATCTTCGGAAGTGCGAATCTGCCCGACAGGCTCTGCGACGGATTTGAAAAACTCTTCGACCTCGAATGATGTCAGCTTCAAGCCGTAGAGCTTATTGATGGTATCCAGATTAATCGGAATCGGAACGAGTTGACCGTCAACAGAAGCAAGCACGCGATGCTGGTAAGAACGCCACTCCGTAAAGCGCGAGAGATATTCAAAGACATCACGCGAGTTAGTGTGAAAAATATGCGGGCCGTATTTGTGGACCAGAATCCCGTCGTCGTTGTAATGATCGTAAGCATTGCCGCCGATGTGCGGACGTTTATCGCAGATTAAGACTTTTTTGTTAGAGCCTGCGGCCAGCCGCTCGGCAAGTACACTTCCGGCGAATCCGGCCCCTACGATTAAATAATCAAACATCTTCTTTCCTTCCCCCTCAGGTTCGTTCTTTAACGATTCAACTAGCTAACCCAAGTTGCGAGTGAGGGACGGCTTGAGCCGCCAGCTGTGCGGAAAGTCTGAGACTTTCCGCTTCACCTCTGCTCTTATGTTTTAGCGAGGCTCAGCCTCGCACATGCTTGAGACTACAGTGGCCGGAAAAGCAGAGCTTTTCCGCACAGCATAGCGGCAGAGCCGCCATACAGCATAGCAGCACAGCCGCCATCGCTCTCATAAGCCACTATCGCTCTCATAAGCTGCCATCGCTCTCATAACTAGCAACTTGGGTTAGCTAAAAAAAATTAATCACCGGACATAAAGCTCTGTGATCTAGTTGCACTGGCAGCAGTCGCCTTTGCCAGCGCGGGCTGCGCGGTCACGGCAGAAGTTTTTCTGGCCGTGACTACGTCCTCAATTAAATCAGACATTCGCCGCCAGGTTCTGTCCCACGAAGTCTGCGCTAGAAAAGCATCAACTTCATGCAGACGCGCCGCCGCGTCTTCGTTCATCGCGGCTTCACAGGCGGCGACAAATTCCACGGCAGTGTCGGCAATCTGCACCATCTCGGATTCGCCATACGGACGCACGACATCGCGTATCGAAGTCGAGACAACAGGCTTGCCCGCCGCTAAATATTCAGGAGTCTTGGTCGGGCTGATAAAGCGCGTTGACTCGTTGCGCGCAAACGGCAGGAGCGCGACATCCCAGCCTGCAAGATAATTCGGCAGCTCTCAATACGACTTGCCGCCGAGATAATGTATGTTGGCGCGGCGTGGCAACTGCGCTTCGTCAATCTTGACGACCGGGCCAATAATCACCAGATGCCAGTCGGGCCTTGCCTCTGCAAGACTATCGAGCAACTCTATATCCATCCGCTCGTCAATCACGCCGAAGAAACCCAGACGCGGGTGCGGGATATTTGCCTGATCCTGCGGGTCACACTTGATTGAGCGCGCCTGTGCAAAATGCGGCGCATCTATGCTCGACGGAAAAGCATAGACCTGCGGGTGCTGATCGCGTTTGACTTCATAAAGACTCTGACCTCCTGTGAAGACCAGATCGGCGCGCGTAAAGAGTTCCAACTCGCGCTCACGCAAAGCTTGCGGTGCGCCCTTGAAAGCGGACAACTCATCCATGCAATCGTAAACGATTGCGAGTGGCTGCAAATGTCTGGACCAACCCAGAGCCATAGGCGTGTAGTACCAGAGCACATGCTCTGTAATGGCTTGCTCTTCATAAAACTGATTAATCATTTCGCGCAGGATGCCGTCCGTGTCCTGTCCAGACATCTCTTGCGGCAAATGCGGGACAACAACATAAACGCCGTCATCGCGCCGGCTCACATCCATGCGCGCGTGCGCGTCTGCGAAGACAGGCTCTTCAACGAAGAAGACGCGGCGTTGCCTTGCAAAGCGGCTCAAGAGATGCTGCGGTCTTTGATAAACGAAATCCCACCGCAGGTGCGACAGGCAGACGAGGTCTGGCAACTGTTGCTGCCGCGAAGATTTCGTTGAGTCAACAAATAATGGAGAATTTTCCGTAGTCGTAGTCATAGTTATACTCTCGTCAGGCTAAAGTTTTTTGCCACTTGTGTGATTTAAAGCCGCGCAGGTTTGGACGCAGGATTTAAGTGAGCTTGAGGGGGATGGCTCTATCAGTACACAGTCAAAACAGCAATCATCGCATCATCCCACATGCACGTCACAAATTTATTGCCCGCGCATGGCTTTTCTCTGCGTCCGATTTAAATCGGCTTAACGGTCGCTGGCCCAGCGCGGCATGTGGCCCGTTTCATGCGAGTGTCCATGCTCGCCCAACATGCGCGCGTAACATTTCAAACACATCCCGCGCGATTCTTTCGCGCTGTTGCGCCGAATGACGACCCCGCACCATGTGCATACAACTTTGAAATTAGATTGAGGTATGAGGCGCTCTGCTCTGTCCATCTTTACTTCTCCCCTTGAACGCGATGTTAAAAGAAGGGCAAATTTTATTCTAAACTTGCCCTTCGCCCTCCCCTTGCTCGTTCTCTGCTTCACCTTGCAAGCTACCGCATGCGTCGGGTAAAGCATTTATCAATGAGCATAAAGAGCGCTCATTGAAATCCTTCAAACTGTCGGGGGAAAATATTGGTTGAGGGGAATAAATAAAATATATCAAGTCCCCAAAGAAATTTTCAATACGGTTTCGTACAGATTTATTTGCATTTATGTAACAAATATTTTTCCAGAGATTTACATTCGCAGACACAAAGAAAGCTCGTCACAAAAGCTTTCTCTGTGTCTTAAAAAACAAAATCTATGAAGCTTAAAAGCTCACGCGCCGCGTGCATCTGCGCGCTCGGAATCGTCTGAAATACTTCTGTCCGTATTCTCCTGCGGCTGCGCTTCGGATGTTTGCGCGCGTTCGTTGACGGCTTCACGCATGGCCTGATTCTTTTTGTCTTTTCTCTCGCCATCTTTCTTGCGGCGGTCTTTGTCTGACATTGTTTCCCTCCCTTAATGTGATAATTGTTTGCAGGCAATTTATCCGGCGGTGGTTTCACCTCCGAGCAGAGTCAGCACTTCGCCTGTGACATAACTGGAATCGGCTTCGGAGGCGAAGAAGACGAAGGCCGGAGCAATCTCTTCCGGCTGCGCAGGCCGCTTCATGGGCGTGTCTGCGCCGAACTTTGCGACATCTTTGGCCGGTTTGTCCGATGGATTCAGAGGCGTCCAGACCGGGCCGGGCGCGACGCAGTTGACGCGAATCTCTTGTTCGACAAGATTCTGGGCCAGAGATTTTGTGAAGGCGTGAATCGCTCCCTTTGTCGAAGCGTAGTCGAGCAATTCTTTGTTGCCGTCAAGCCCTGTGATTGAGCCTGTGTTGACGATTGCGCTTCCAGCCTTCAAGTGCGGCAAAGCGGCTCTGGTCATATAGAAATAGCCGTAGATGTTTGTCTTAAAAGTTCTATCCCATTGTTCTTCGGAAATATCTGCGAGCGATTTCTGATGCTGCTGGAAAGCAGCGTTGTTGACCAGTATATCGAGCTTGCCGAATTCTTTGACGGTCTGCTCGACTGCTTTGCGACAGAAAGATGACTCGGTGACATCGCCCGGAATCAAGAGTGCGCGCCTGCCTTCTGCTTCGACTGCGCGTTGCGTCTCCTCTGCGTCCGACTGTTCGACAGGCAGATAAACGATTGCTACATCCGCGCCCTCGCGCGCAAAGAGCACAGCCACTGCGCGCCCGATGCCTGAATCGCCGCCGGTGATGAGCGCAGTTTTATTGTTGAGCTTGCTAGAGCCTCTGTAGAGCGGAGCCTCGTATTCGGGTCTCGGCGTGAGCTTTGACTCTATGCCAGGCTTGCGTTGATGCTGTGCCGGAAAAGGATTTTTTGGTTGCTCCTGCAATTTCCCTTGAGCGGTTTGCTTCCTGCCAGCCTTCGCTTTTCCAACATTCTTCTTGCTACTTTTCTTCGCAGCCTTGCGCTTTGTAGTGTTCGCCATTTTTACTCTTTCCTGTTAGAGAAACTTAAATCTCGTATGATTTTGATACCGGAATTTATTCGCCGGAGCTTTAGAAGCAAGAGCCAAGCCACAGTTGAGCTATCCAGAATATTTCAAAACTCAAGAGACAATCCGACTCAACCCTTTGCGAGCTTTCGTCTTTCTTTTCTTTGCGCCTTTGCGTGAAACTCAAACGAACGGTTCTCGCAAAGGCGCAAAGAAAAACTCAAGACCGCAAAGAAATTTTCGCTTTTCGAGCTTGTTTCATGTATAAAACATTGTTCCATGTGCGCTTCAAATGTGCTATAATGCTTTTCGTTGAGAAGTTATCTGATAAGAGGTTTTCGAGATGAGTACGAAAAAGAATGAGACATCGAACGTGCGCGAGTTCACGCCCGCAGAGCAACGCGCGGCGCGTTCCGAGCGCGTGAAGGTTTTTGAAGCGGAGCCCTATGGCTGGATTGCTTTTTCCGAGACGGGCGTGGAGCGCGAATATCACCTTTTCCGCGAACCGCAGACAAAGCAGTTGGCCTGCACCTGCGCAGATTTTATTTACAGGGGCAACGCCGAGCCGGGCTATGAATGCAAGCACGTCTCTGCCGTTTTGAAGTTTATCGCGCGCCGCTATCTGGCCCTTGAATACAACCCGCACAGGCAGAATGCGCGCGTCGCTTGAATTTAAGAGAAGAGGATTTTTAAAGAGATGAGTAAGGATTTCAAATGCGAAGCTTGCCGCAAGCCTGTGGCCTCTCTGCACATGCGCAACTCAGACGGCAAGTGGGTCTGCCCCTATTGCATTCCCGAAAGAGAGCTGGATGAATGTCCCGGCCTGCGCGAGCGGCTCGGCCTCGTTTCAAAGCGAGCCGCACAGCCGCGCCGCAAGGCTGCTTAATTAGCCACAGAGACACAGAGACACAGAGGTAACAATAAAATCTGATATAGCATTTCCTTCATCTACTTTTCCTGCTCCGTGTCTCTGTGTCTCTGTGGCTAAATTTATCTGATGCGTTACGTCGAGAATCCTCCAAACCCCTGGCTCAGCACGAACGTCGAGTGGATCGGCGAGCCGCCGGAAGCACGGCTCGAAGTTTTTGAAGAGACTGCGACGCGCACAATCATCACGCACAACAACAGTCCTGATGTCGGATTCGATTATTCAATCAACTGCTATCGCGGCTGCACACACGCCTGTAGCTATTGTTTCTCCAGACCGACGCATGAATACCTCGGCTTTGGCGCAGGCACGGATTTCGAGCGCAAGATAGTCGTCAAGGTCAACGCTCCGAAGCTGCTTCGCCAAGAGCTTTTAAAACCTTCATGGAAGGGCGCGGAGATTATCTTCTCTTTTACATCAGACCCTTACCTGCCGCTCGAAGCTCATTATCAACTGACGCGCCAGTGTCTTGAAATCTGTCTGGAATTTCGCAACCCCGTTGGCATCGTCACCAAGTCTGCTTTGATAAGACGTGATGCAGACATCCTCGCCGCGCTCGCATCTGAGGCCGCGGCCTTTGTCTTCTTTAGCATTCCTTTCAAGGATTACGAGACGACGCGCGCTCTTGAGCCTTCGACGCCTGCGCCGGAAGCGCGTTTCAAGGCGATGGAAATTCTGGCCGCAGCAGGCATCCCTGTCGGGATTGCAGTCGCGCCAGTGATTCTTGGTCTGAGCGATTCGCACATCCCTGAATTGCTCAGACGCGCGCGCGAGTCTGGGGCGACCAGAGCTTTCTTAAACTTACTTCGCCTGCCCGGCAGCGTCGCTCCGTACTTCGAGCAGAAGCTCAGAGAGCGTCTGCCTCTCAAAGCCGGGCGCGTGATGAATCGTTTGTTGGAAGCCAGAGGCGGCAAGCTCAATTCCAGAGAGTTTGGCGAGCGTATGCGCGGTCAGAGTGAGCAATGGAAGATAGTCGTGCAGATGTTCCACCTGCACTGCAAGCGTCTGGGCCTCAATGCCCAGACAGAGCAGAGAGACACGTCCACACGCTCAAATACTTTTCGCAGACCATCTGCTCAGGGAACTCTGTTCGACAGCAATCTCTAAAGCATCAGCCATTTTAAGAAGTATATTCCTTTGCGAGCTTTCGTCTTTCTCTTCTTTGCGCCTTTGCGCGAAAGAGCAACGAACGGTTCACACAAAGGCGCGAAGATAAAAGATAAGCTCGCAAAGAGTTGTGTGGTTTTGTCGCTTGAGTTTGGAAGTGGCCTTAATCATCCGGCAGAAGCTGTCGCAGCAGTTCGTCGAGCCAGTTAAAATCTATAGGCTTAGTTGTATAGGCGCTGCATCCGGCGGCGAGTGCGTTGGCGCGAAACTGCGCCTCCTGGTGAGCGGTGACGGCGACAATCGGCACGTTCTGCATCTGCGGGTCTTGCCGTATGCGGCGTGTGGCTGAGAGGCCGTCGAGCAGCGGCAGGCTTAAATCCATGAGGATGGCATTCGGGCAGACGCGCCAGGCTGCTTCGACGGCCTCTTCGCCATCGCTTGCTTCGACCACGCGATAGCCAAGCTCTTCCAAGGCCAGCCTCATGACGAGACGAACATCTTCATCGTCTTCGACCACAAGCACTGTCAAACCTGATGCCCTGCGCTCGCTCATAAAAGGTCATCGCCTGAGAGAAAAAGATTTGCCTGTAAAGCTGGAAACGACAAACTTAAGAAGAACCAAAAACGGCTCATGTTCGGGATGGATAATAAATGCAAAATTAAAAATGTAAAATGCAAAATTTAAGACAGCTCTGATTTTTGCATTTTACATTTTTAATTTTGCATTACTCTTCGCGCGCGTGTATCAGTCTGCGCAGGCGGTCTTCAAACAGTACGTCAATCTTCTGCGGCTCAATGACAGCCGTCACTTCGCCCATGCCATAGACAGGATGCATCATTGTTTGTCCGGGCTTGTATGTGCGCGTGCGGTCGTATGGCGCGCCGGTTTGCGTAGAGGCGCGTGTGGTGGCTGTGCGGCCCTTGTTTTTGAAGGTGCTGCGCGTGCCACACTTCGGGCAGTCAACGCGCGAGACTTGCCCGCGTTTGGTGACGGTCGCCACGACATGACCGCGCTCTTCGTCACACACAGTGCAAAGCTTCTCTACGCGGTCGCCGACTTTATAAGCAGGTTCTTCCATAGACTTCCAAGCTCTCCCCACGCACTTTTGAGCATGCCTCTATAAAACCGAGACGCCCCCGGCAAAAGCTCTCTCGTCTTGCCAGGGGCGCTTTGAAAAAAAAGTGTCGCTGGTCCAGACTTTTTTACCAGCGAGGCGTGCGATCACCGCCGCCGCCACCGCCGCCGCCGTAATCTCCGCGACCACCGCCGCCGCCGCTACGATTCCCACTGCGACCACCACTGCCGCCGCGTCCGCCGCCACCACCGTAGCCACCGCCGCCGCGTCCGCCAAAGCCGCCGCGCCCGCCGCCACCGCCACGACCACCGCGATCTTCGCGCGGGCGTGCTTCGTTGACATTCAGATTGCGACCGTTAACTTCCTTGCCGTTAAACTGCGCGATAGCCGCTTCGCCCTCTTCTTTGGTAGCCATCTCTACAAAGCCGAAGCCGCGCGAGCGTCCGGTCTCGCGGTCTTCGACAACGGAAGCAGATTCGACTGTGCCTGCTTGTGAGAACAGTTCCTGCAAGTCTTCGCTCGAAGTCTGGAACGAGAGATTGCCGACGTAAAGTTTCATAGCCATTAGAGTGTACCTTTCCCTCAAGTGGAATTTGGAGAGAAGCTTCGAATCTGTAGTGGCTTCGATGTAACGGTCGTCAGCGAAGGCTTCCGGTTCGGATGCTCATAAACGAGCGGCTTCTGTCGGTTGAATTTATAGCCTGCTCTCGTACTATCCGAACGCCGGCGCCTTTCAAGACAGAGGCGCGGGGCGCATCACCGTTGATGCGCGAGAGAAGGAGTAAACACAAGATATGATGCACCAACAAGACGGCTACTGGCAAGCAGCCATGCGCTGATAGACAGAGCAAGAAAAGTTTCCCGCAAAGGCGCAAAGACGCAAAGAAAGATTTGCTTGTCTTCTTTGCGTCTTTGCGCCACCAGCGGGAAACTTTGTTTTCATTCTCAAATGTCTGGAATCTGCCAGTCTATCTCCGGCTTGCCTGCTTTGCTGAGAGCTTTGTTGATAGCCGAAAAGGGTTTGCTTCCGAAAAAGCCCTGGTGCGCGGAGAGCGGTGAAGGATGCTTGCCCTCTATAATCACATGGCGCGTGGTATCAATGAGCGCGGTCTTCTTCTGCGCGTATCTGCCCCAGAGAACAAAGACCACAGGCTCGCTCTTGTCGCTGACGCGACGAATAATCTCGTCTGTAAATTTCTCCCAGCCTTTTCCTTTATGCGAATTAGGCTGCTCCCTGCGAACTGTGAGCACAGCATTGAGCATCAGCATTCCCTGTTTGGCCCAACTCACCAGATAACCATTGTTTGGTATCTTAAAGCCGACATCATTTTTCAATTCGGTATAAATATTTCTGAGCGACGGCGGGATAGCAACCGTCGGCTTAACGGAAAAGCACAACCCGTGCGCCTGATTCGGCCCATGATACGGGTCTTGCCCCAGTAGCAACACATTCACTTTCTTAAAGGGCGTTAACTCCAGAGCCTGAAAAGTATTCGCCTCCGCCGGATAAACCTCAAACTCCTTACGCTCCCGCGCAACAAACTCCTTCAACTGCCGGAAGTACGGCTTCTCCGTCTCCTCCCCAATCTCTCGACGCCACGACACAGGAATCGGCGGCAGCATGATTCAAACATTCTCCTTTGAAGGCTTTATTTATGTGAGATGGTCTGAACCGCAGAAATCTGGATTCAGCCCTTACTTCGCGCGGGCCAGGCTAAATTATCGGCGACGCTATCTGCTCAGGCTTCTGTATAACCTGTTTGAGGGTTATTTGGGATTCGAGTAGTTCCTTGACATGCTCTAGATAAGATGAAGAAGCAGCCGGGACATCGCCTAAATCGCGCAATGCGGATTTAACAGCATAGAGAGAAGGCTTTGACTCTGTGGCCTTATGATAAAGCCTGTATGCCTCTTCATCGTTTCCTATATTCAAATGATAAAGAGCCAGGTTGAATATAGCCATCACACTAGTAGGATTTGACTCATACTCCTGCATGCCTAGCTCTAGCGCGACTTCTAAATCCTTGCGAGACTGGGCCATTTGGTCTAAAGCTAGAAAAACTTTAGAACGGCTGTATCTGTACCAGCTTTCGCTGGGTTCGAGGGCTATGGCGCTATTAAAATAATGCAGCGCATCCTGATGCTGTCCTAAACGGAAATAGACTTGAGCGAGTTGATACATAGCCCAAAAATTATCTGGATTGGATTCCAGCGCATTGTTGAGATCGACCCTTGCCTCTTCGTAACGGCCCATTCGCCGTAAGGCATATCCTCTGCCGGCCTTCGCCCAGTCAAAGTCAGGATCAATCTCAACCGCTTCATTAAATAACTGTAAAGCCTCATCATAATTACCGTTTAAGACTAAGATGCTGGCCTTGTTGGCGATAGCCCAAGCGTAGTTGGGGACTAACTCGATAATCCTGTCATAGACGGTCAGGGCCTCGTCCAGCCGCTCAAGAGTATGAAGGAGGTAGGCTATCCCTGTGAGAGCAGCAACGTCGTTCGGCTCTCTTTTAAGTACCTCGCCATAAGCGGCGAGAGCTTCTTCCATGCGGTTTTGTTGACTTAAAAAATTTGCCTTCGTCACAAATACGGCGTTGATGGTCGGGTCAATTTCGATGGCCCTGTTCAGGCTCGCCAACGCCTCGTCATACTGCTTCAATTTTCCAAAGATTTGCCCCCTGAGGAAGAAGGCGGGAGCGAATTCAGAATCGTGTTCAAGTATCTCTTCTAAAATCGGAAATGCCAGATTAGGCTTCCCGGAGATGGCTAGTATTTGAGCCTTATCGAAGAGCGCCCAGACGGAGCGTGGGTGTTCGTTGATAGCTCTATCGAGCAATGCCAAAGCGTCTTCGTAACGCTTCAGGCCATAGGCGAGCGTCTCTATCTTTCTATCAATGGCCCGGACATTATCCGGCTCTATCTCTAATATGTGATCGTAAAGGGTCAAAGCTTCGTCGTAATCGCCGAGCAAAAACAGTAAGGCTGCTTTAGCCATCAGCGCGATGACATCGTCTTTATTATGAGCGAGCGCTTCATCAAATGCCTTTAAAGCTTCTTCACCCTTCCCCAGCAATTCCAGAGCCTTTCCCTTTCCGATGAGTGCTCTGACAAAGGAAGGATCAACTTCCAGGGCTAGTTGGAAGCCTTCGAATGCGTCCTGATACTTTCTGGCGGAGAGATTACATTCGCCTACCCAAGTGTATAAATCAGCAGTCTTATGCCCTAGCTCAATGGCCGCCTGAAACTTTCTGCGCGCAGCGTCATAACGCTCAAGGCCGTAGAGCGCGATACCCAGATTAGAAAAAATGGCAATCCTCGCCTCTATATCAGTCTCTTCCGTGCGCTCCAAAGCTTCTATTAATGCTTCTCTCGCTTCCCTGTATTTTTCAGACTCGTTAAAGATAATTCCTAAAGCTAAGTGGGGAGTCGGAGACTTAGAATCAATATCAATCTCAGCGGCCTTGGAGAAGGCTTTTATGGCTCTCTCTATCTGCCCGGTCTGCTTCATGTGCATACCGATTTGCAGGTACACGTCGCGTGAGCCGCTTGATGGCGATAGAGTAGCGATAATTTCTTCTTCAGTTTCCGGCATAGCTCTCCTCGTATTCTCTTAGAGGCTTATTAAAGACTAATACCCAGACTAGCTCTGGGTATTAGTCTTTTCCATGTCCACGCAGCCACCATGTTTGTGGCCCAAACATAGTGGTTGCCGCGGCAGCAGCGGTAGCAGCACTCATATTACGAGACGGAGAGTTGAGGGCTGTAATCAGATCATCGCCGCTGGACTGTCCATAGCTATACTCGTCAGACAAGTGATGCTTCCACGCCGAAGAGGCCGAGGGCGCTTCACTATAGTGGGTTTGGGGACCTGCCTGCTGTTTGTTCTTTAAGGCGCTGCCTGCACGGGAGACTATGTGGTCGCTCGGCACGTCGACCACGTTCCAGAGCTTATTCAACGCCGCCTCTCTGACCATGTAGTTTGAGTCTTCCAACACCATAGCGCGAGCGGGCTTAGCCAGAGCCGCGACCAGTTGCTTGGTCATGTCTAACAGCAGCACTGTCATAGGATGCTGCGTGGACGATGTTATCCCCAAGCCAACAAGCTCAGCGATCATAGAGCGCGCTTTATCTAAGAGAGTGGAACCCGGCTCCTCTTTCCATCTATGTTGTACGCGCGAAGCCAACCAATGCTCTCCCACCCAAGCCTTCTCTTCAGGCAAATCAAAGGAGGTGAAGGTTTCCCGTGCTTCTCCGAATAGTGCTTGAGCTTGCTCGTAATTTCCCTTCAAGTACTCAACACGCCCTTTTTGACTTCTGATAAAAGCTTCTAAAATCTCGTCCGACGATCCTTCTTCATACCAAGCAAAGTTTAATTCTTCTTCACATTCCCTGAGTGTCCTTGCCGACTCTTCCGCCTTCTCACTAGCCCCCAGGTTATCCAACAACTCGACGGCATTAAAATAGTGACGGCTTGTTGGTCGCGCCTGCGGCGCAGGCTTCGGGTAGAACTCGGCAACCTGCGAGGACAGCTTAAAGCGCTTCTCTGGATCGGACGTTAACCTGTAGATGCATCGGGGTCTCCCAGGCTGTGGCCTCTTCACATTGTGCGCAGTGATGAGGCCGCTTTGCCGCATTCGCTTCAATTCAGATTCCACACTGACTTTGTTTAAGCCCGTCGCCCTGACCATCTCTTCAAGCGTAAATTCTTGCATGGTCAGAGCGCTTTCGCGGACGCGGAGTTTAACTTTTCCCATAGGCTCTTTTTCAACAGCCATGATAACTACCTCCAATATGATTATGAACGCACAACATTTTATCCTCCTGTCGCCCAAATCTATTCGTCTAACGTAGAGTCGACATTTAGCCGTCTACCGGCTCACTACCTTTAGACGCTTGAGCGCATACAATTCGCTTAATCTACTTCTCGTTTCCACAAATCGCAGAGCTATGGCCCGCGCCGAATTTTGTCTCATCAGGCCATAGGATTTCCGCATTCCATTTAAACTAATACGCATACGGGCAACGCGGCGTTCTCCGCGCAAGGTTTTGCGACCTATAGCTATTGCACGGGAGCAACCTGCAACAGGTCTTCTTAGCCTTTTACCTTGTAGCTGGGATGAGTCATCTTGAGAGCGCGAGAAGACTGTGTCAGCAATGAACGGATGCAGATGATCGGCAACTTCTAATGCTTGGATTCGCTTCATTTGCCTACCTCCCTTTCTTAGCGGGAGAGCGAAATTAATATCTATCACGTCCCGTCATCAAATAGGGGAAATTCTTGTCTAAAGAGAGATCCGAAGCCTCACAAAGCTTTCCGACGTTGAAAGCGGAGTGGTCAAGAACCCCATCCTCTGGAGCCTAACCTGATTCAAAGCAAAGGAGAAATCCCTTCGCCGAAACAAAAATAGTGGGGGTAGCGACATACCCGAAATTGAAGCTATCATAATAATCCATTCTCGGTCAACTGCATATTTATTCGACAAACGAGGTTGTCCTTATTTTGCTAATACAATGGCGTCTCCTTAACGGTCTCGCATTGCAGCGTTAACTGCTTACATATTAGCCTTTGAGCTTCACCCTTGGAACCCTTGGATCAAATTGAGTGCAGAGCATAGCAGAGAACTCCTTTTTGGTCAACTGCACATTTATTATTCCAAGACTTTATTTTAGTTATCTTTTTAGAAGGGGGGAGGCTTTGGTGGGGTAAGCATTGAGTAGAGATGCCTAATATCGCGAGCTGCCTTAATTTTAGAAAGCAGTTTCTGTCTATCGCCCCGAATAAGTTCATTTTTTAAGGCCTGGAAAAATTTGGTGGGCCACGATTTTTCCTCGCCGGGTTGGAGAGTGAAGGTTGCTAGTTCGTATGTAATTGCGTGGAATAAGAGCGTCCCGGAGTGTTTACCCAGCCAATCGTAAAAGAGATGGGCAATATCATATCCCTCGCGAGGCTGACCAGAAACTTTTCCCAAAAAATATTTTCGGAAAGCAAAAACTTGCTCAGGCTTCAAGCTTGATGAAGAGTTGCTCTTCATTAAATGCCAGCGCAGAAATTCATCTGCGGCAAAGATCATCCAACCGTCACTTATCAGCGTGTTTCCGTAGTCGTTCGAGAAGATGTGTCCCGTATATTCATGTAGGAAGAGGAACAGATATAACAGATACAGAGGGAAATCATGTTCGTATGTGAACCTTAAGACGATTCTATTCTCTTTGGGGAAGGTGACAATGGGAGCAACTTTGTGACCCCAGCCAATGTTTCCGCTCGACCGTTGCTCCATTGTGCCAGACCCTCTAAATTCAAGGTCGAGTTGCGCCCTTGGTGTCAACCGGCTGGGTGAGACAGAGCTTGACAAGTTGTTGAAGAAGGCTTGCGCGAGATCCCGCCCCTGATCATGATACGATGTTATCTCCGGTAGAAAATCCCAGGAGCATGCCAAACCGTTGGCGTCCGAGACTACCTGATCAAAAATGGCGGCAGCGGCGGCACCGCCGCCTTGACCGGTGCGCATAACATTAGCTTGCGCAGTAACCTTTTGACAGAAAAGCCGGACAGAGGCTTCAGTAGCCGTCGATGTCTCCTGATTAAAAAACTCTTTGAGCCAAACACCGAAGCGCTGTAGGCATTCATCCATCGACAGATTCAGGTCTCCCTCGACGGCTCTTTCCAGAGCCTGTATGTTTTCCATCACACGGCGACAAAACAAGGTATAGACGCTGTATTTGATAGCTACATCATCCTGTAATGCCATTGCGCGTTACCCTTTACTCTCAATATTCTCCTCGTCATCCGCTTTTCCCTGTCTGACCTCATACTTCTTTTTAAGCCAGGGCAGTATCAGTTGTTTGAAGATTTCCAGAGCGACTCCAGACGCGAGCGTCAAGGTCACATGTATGACCTCGGCATCAATCGGCATGGTTTCTGCCACATCAACAGAGATTTGGCCGCTTTTTGAGAGCTCTTCCTTCCCATTCTCTCGGAGCAGTTCCTCGATGTTAGACTGGATTTCAGCCTTCAAGGCGGCGACGGATTTGGGCGGGATTGGGGCAATCTCTAAGACTTCTTTAATCATAACTACCTCCAACTAAGATTATTGATGCCACTTAGACTTTCAGCAGTGATACTGAAGTCGTGTGTCATTTCAAGGCGTGCTTTTGTGAGTCTAAAAGTTCTACGTGTCAGTACTGATGTTACTGTAGAGGCTCCAGTTTAGGGTTACCTTAGGTTAAGTAATCAATAATGATTACCGCTTTAGCGTTGGCAGTAAGGATTGAAAGAACCGCTTTAATACATGACAGTTTTAGAAAACTGAACACTAGCTGTATGTCCGTACAATCTATATCTAGTAAGTAGATATGTCAAGATTTATGGTGAGCTGCACATTCCTATAAACGAGAATAGGTCAGTCCTGTCTGGCCTTGATATTTGCCGCCGCGGTCTTCGTAGGACACTGTGCAGTCTTCGTCGGATTGGAGGAAGACGACCTGGCCGATGCCTTCGTTGACGTAGACGCGCAAGGGGAGGTCTGCGAGGTTGGCGAGTTCGACGACGAGGCGGCCCTTCCAGCCTGCTTCGAGAGGGGTCGTGTTGACGAGTAGTCCGGCGCGTGCGTAGGTGGATTTGCCCATCGCGATGCCTGTCACGTTGCGCGGCATGATGAAGGTCTCGACAGTTACGCCGAGGGCGTAGGAGTGCGGCGGCATGAGATAGTATCTTGAGCCGTCTTCGGATGTTTGCAGGGGCGGTTCGACAAGCGAGTCGTCGTCGAATTTCTTGGGGTCAATCTCGCGCCCGTGAATCGGTGAGAAGACGCGAAAGCCGTCGTCGGCCAAGCGCATGTCGTAGCCGTATGAAGATGCTCCGGCAGAGATGATGCGGCGACCGGAGACTTCGCGCACGAGTTGCGCGTCGAAGGGTTGAATCAACTGCTCTTGCTCAGCCATCCGGCGAATCCAGCGATCTGATTTGACTGTCATCTTTTTAAAAATTCCGTCCGATGAAAATTTAAGAGAGCATTACTTGTCACTATTCTTGATACTGATTGTGCCGTCGCCGACGGTGAAGATTAGCACAACTCCGCCTGCTCCTGTGCGGCCTTTGAGAGAACGCTCGGTGACGGTCGTGTCTTCGCGCGCTTCAAGCCCTGTGTAAGTGTTTTCTACTTTGCCTGTGCGGAGCACGTCTGCGTTGATGTCTGCGCTGAAACCTGTCGGCAGTTGCACTGTCATGTCGCCGAGCGCGAGACGAATCTCTGCGCCGCGACCGCGCCAGCTACGCGCGCCGATATTGAGATTAACTTTGCCGGTCGCAATCGTCGCCATCAGGATGCCGCCGGTCAAATTCAGATTGGCATCGCTCTCAACAGCCTTCAAGCTGATTGCTCCTTCGACGCCGGAAAGTTTAATCGGCCCGTGACCTGCGTCTATCTCTAAATCGCACATCTGCGGCACGCGGATGTAGTAATCAACTTGCCAGGGCAGCCCTAAAAGATTTTTGGGAAAGTCTTTGACCTTCTTCATAAACTTTTTATCGTGCGTGCCGGTGGTGATAACGCGCACGTGGTTGCCCTCCTTGTCGAGCGCGAAGCTGTTGACCTGCGCGAGCCGCGCGAGGTCTTCTTCAGTGTTTGCGTGCAGCTCTATTTCTGCTGTGACTTCAATCTCGCTCTTGTTCCACCCCTCGATGATGATGGAGCCTTTCGGCGCGCCGAGGATAGTAATCGTGCTGCCATAGCCGAGCCGCTTCGTCTCGTGGCGCGTGGTCGTGCGCATCAGTGCGGGCGGAACGTCGGGCGTCTGATTTTTTTTCTTCTGCGCGTGCGCGAGTGTGGGAAGAGCGAAGATGAGAAGCAAGCTAAAGAAGAAGATGTTGCGTGCCTGCGTAGCGCGGCGTGTGGCGAAAAGCTTTTTAAGTTTTGGCATAGTTTGGTCGTCAAAAAGATGCGGACACTGCTTCCAAAGTCATTTGAGAACAGAAGCAGCGTCCGCGTCAAGTGAATAATCTTTTTCTTTTAGCGACGGATGAAGGAGATGTTGCCGCGCTGGTTCATAATGCTGAGCACTGCGCTCGCATTGCCCACGTTGCCAACAACCTTGCGCCCGCCGATAAGACTCAGGCCGGAGTTGGCGAAAGAGCCGAGCGTGATGTTGCCTGCGGCAGGCGCAATCGCCTGTAGGCGAAAGGCAGAGTTTTCGGGAATGCGTATGTTGATGTTTCCGGCGGTGGATTGGAAAGTATAAACGCCTTCGCTGATTATTTCTCCGTCAAAGAGAATATCGCCGGAGACGTTGCGCGCCATGACAGCTTTCGAGCGTATCTGCGTCAGCGAGATGTCGCCTTCGAGCGAGATGTGCGCGCGCACCATAGAGCTTTCGATGTTGGCGACACTCAAATCGCCATAGCGCGTCTCTATGTCCACAGTCGAATTGACTGGCACGAAAATCTTGAAGTTGATGTTGCCGACCTCGCGCCCCTGATTGTCGCGCACGACATCTATCACAAGGCCATCGTCGCTCATCTGCGGCGTAAAGCGAGCCGCAGGAGCTTCTATCGTCGCGCTGATTTTAATCTGGTCTTTCTGCCAGCCTTCGACCGTGATGGGCCCGGACAAATTGTTCAGACGAATCCGAATATTTTTACGCGCGGGATAGGTTTTGGAAAATTTCTGCTGTGCGAAAACGTTTGGCGCGGCCTGCGTGAAGATGAAGAGAGAAAGAGCCGCCATGGTCAGGATGGCGCTCAAATTTTTACCCGTATGTCGCGCGCGGGGAGGGCAAATGTTCATCTCTGTCTTGGTCATCAATTCCTTGAAACTAATCTCTTGATTAATTGGGAGAACTTTGACAATCATCCGCCCGCGTCCCAAGCACTTCTCTAAAGGCTCAGAAATAGAGCGCGGGCGGCTAACTCTAGCTATTCATGCGAGGCTCAAAAAAAAGAGTTCTCACAGGTCTGAGAATTCTCTGAGGAGTTCCATCTTTTCGCTGAGCGCGGCGTTGAGCATCTCTTCCGTGACTTCATCGTTTGGATTGAGACGCAACTCTTCGCTATGCGAAGCGACAGCCTGATCGAGCACTTCCAGATTGCGCTCGAAGGCTTCGCGCAACTGCGCGTTCCACTGCGCCTTGCGCGTCGCGATGCGATTGTTCCAGTAATCTATCTGCTGCTGCTGTCGCTTCAAGCGGTCATCAAGGCTGCCCGGATAACTCGCCGCGGCGGCGTATTCGTTAGAGCGTTGTGCGCCTTTCGATGAGGGAACACTTGCAGACTCGCTCGATTGATTGCCGCTTCTGAGGCTCAAAGCGGTGGCTAAGGAAACGACAATCGCGATGGCCGCGACAGCCGCAGCCATCTGCGGCAATGAGAGTTCCCACTGCCGGTTCAAAAAGCCTGAGAGCCATCCGAATGTGCGTACGGGTTTGGCAGAGTGACTCGCGGCCACAGAGCGCGCTGCGCCCGGTTGGCTTTCAAGCGTGTTGCGTATGCGGAGCCATAAAGCGCGCTCGTTGGGCGGCGCGTCGTATTCGCCGCGATGGTCGCGGCAAAAGCTGATGATTTGATCCAGCTCCTGATGTGTGCCATAGCAGGAGAGACATTCTTCCAGGTGCGTGTTGAGCGTCCGGTGGTCTTCGTCGCTCAAGACACCATCAAGAAAGTCGCTGAGCAGTTCCTGACATTTCTCGCAGTTCATCTTACCTGTAACCTCTGGGGCTGCACGTTCGTCTCTACCATTTAGGAAAAGACTTTTGACACGCGCGCTGTTCTTTCAAGTTCATGGTCAAGCAATCCACTGGGGAGACTGCTTTGGGGAAATCTTTCGCTCCCGAAGGCGGCGGACGTGGTTTGAAGCTATGTGGCCGCGTTCTGTTGCCTGAGCAGGTCGCGTAATTTCATACGCGCCTTATGTAATTGCGACTTAGAAGTGCCGACAGAGCAGCCGAGCATACGCGCAATCTCTTCATGCTCGTGTCCTTCTATGTCGTGAAGGATAAAGACTGTGCGATAACCCGGCGGCAGCTGTTTGATAGCTTTGTCGAGCGCAATGCGGTCAACGACAGGCATCGCGTTCGGATTCTCTGTGCCGCGCACAATCTGCACAGGAGTGTCGCCTTCATCTGTAGTCTGTTCCAGCTTGACGCTGCGTTTGCGGAAATGCATCAAGACCTGATTGACCGTCAGGCGGTGGAGCCAGGTCGTAAAGGCCGATTCGCCGCGAAAGCTGCCGATTTTGCGAAAGAGCTGGATGAAGACCTCTTGTGTCAGGTCTTCGGCCTCCGAGACGTTGCCCGTCATCCGCAGGCAGAGGGAATAAACGCGACGGCTGTGTCGCTGGTAAAGCTGCTCGAAGGCTTGCATATCGCCTGCGGCGGCAGCTTGCGCCAGCCCGTAATCCGGCGTCTGATTTGTCTCGGTTTCGGCTGCGGTCACGTGTCCGTCTGTCCGGGCGAGCAGCAGAAGATTGTTGATAGCGTTTTTCGCTTCCATACTGCTGTTTACCGACACGAGAGCGCCCATTAGACCTTCTGCTGAGAATGGCTTGCCGCTTGAGCTTGAACTCGCTTGAGCCAAGCTGTCTTACGAGCGACGAGTTGTCTCACGTGCCTTGTGATGCAATGCTTTAGGCGCGTCGTTGCCTTGCCCACGCAAATGTTAAGCTTTTTCGTGCGCCACTTCAACGCCTTCGTGTAGCCGCGAGTCCATTTTTCAAGTCCAGTAGGTGCGGTCGAGCGAGCGATAGCCAACAGCTTCCGCGACATGTGCGGGAGCAATCTCAGCATGGCCTTCAAGATCTGCAATGGTGCGGCTGACCTTTAAGATACGGTCATACGCTCTGGCTGACAAGCCCAAACGCGACATCGCGCTCTCCAAAAGCTTCTCGCTCTCCGCATCAATCCTGCAAACCTTGCGAATCAGACGCGGCGTCATCTGCGCATTCGAGAAAATTCCTTCATGCTGAAAACGCTCGCGCTGCCGCTCTCTGGCCGAGCAGACGCGCTCGCGTATCTCCGCAGAGCCTTCGCCTTCGGGCGCAGCGTCCCCGCGCAATTCCTTGAAACGAACAGCAGGCACGTCTATGTGTATGTCTATGCGGTCAAGCAAAGGGCCGGAAACGCGCCCGACATATCGCTGGATTTGCAGCGGCGTGCAGCGACATTCGCGGCCCGCGTCATTCCAAAATCCGCAAGGACAGGGATTCATCGCGGCGGCGAGCATGAAGGAGGCTGGAAAAGTGAGCGTCATGGCGGCGCGGCTAATCGTCACCTGCTGGTCTTCTAAGGGCTGGCGCAGGACTTCGAGCACGCTCCTGTCAAACTCCGGCAACTCGTCTAAGAAAAGCACTCCATGATGCGCGAGTGAGACTTCGCCGGGACGCGGAATCGCGCCGCCTCCAATCAAGCCAGCATCGCTGATGGTGTGATGCGGCGAGCGGAAAGGTCTTTCTGTGACAAGCCCCGCGCGGCCTGTCAGTCCGGCGACCGAATGTATCCGCGTCAACTCAAGCGCGGCCTCGAATTCGAGCGGCGGCAGAATAGTCGGAAGCCTTTTGGCAAGCATCGTCTTCCCGGAACCGGGCGGGCCGATAAGTAAAATATTGTGGCTGCCCGCGCTTGCTACTTCAAGAGCGCGCTTGGCCGCAAACTGTCCGCGCACTTCTCGAAAGTCAACGTGATAACGCTCCTTGTCTGACAAAACTTCCGACGGCTCGACACGCAAGGGCGCGGGTCGTGTTTCAAGTGGGCCAGAGAGCGCGCCAATCATCTCGACCGCGCCGCGCAGGTCTGCAACGGCATAGACATCAACGCCTCTGACGACTGCCGCCTCTTTCGCATTCTGTTCGGGCAACAAGAGATGCTTGATGCCAGCCTCGCGTGCGCGTATGGCTATGGATAGTGCTCCGCGAATCGGGCGCACGCGGCCATCAAGAGAAAGCTCGCCGACGCTCAAAGTGTCCGTTAAATTTTCTGTTGCGCCGAGGTCGCCGTTCGCTCCCAAAATGCCGAGCGCAATCGGCAAGTCAAAGCTCGCGCCTTCTTTGCGCACATCTGCGGGCGCAAGATTGATTGTCGTTTTGTGAAAGGGAAAGAAGAAAGAGCAGTTGGCGATAGCCGCGCGTATGCGTTCGCGTGATTCGCGCACGGCTGCATCCGGCAAGCCGACGATAGTGACGGAAGGCTGCGCATCGGATTCGCCGCGCGCGGGCGTCAGGTCAACTTCTATATCAACAAGGTCTGCATCAATGCCGTAAACGGCGGCGGACTGCGTGCGAAAGAGCATCTGTGGAGCTATCCCTTAACGCGAGGGGAGGAGTAAAGGGAAGCGAGGCCAGTTTTGTTTTCCGATTTTGTTTTCCGAAGAGGCGCAAAAAAATCGAGCGCGCTTTCTTTAACCGGAAAGCGCGCTCATGTTATCTCAGGTTCACTTGAAAGTGAATGTGTTTTTACTTAGCTTAACGACCTCTGCGCTGTGCGCGTGTGGAAGGCTTAGCGGTTGCCGTCGCGGGCATACGAATTTCACGGCCCGCTTCAAGCTCTGCATCCACGAGCACGCCGTTCAGCTTCGCCAGTTCATCGGCAGCGATGTTATGACGGGAAGCAATCTTGGCAATCGTGTCGCCTTTTCCGGCCTTGACGGATTTAAGGCTGCTGGTCGTGCCTGACTTGGCACGCACGAGAGCGACGTTGCGAACAGAGCTGTTCGGAACAACGAGCTTGTTAGTGGTGCTCAAATCCGCGCCGCCGTTCATCGCCTGAATCTGCGCGACGCTGAGGCCCGTGCGATTCGCAACGGCCTGCAAGTCTTCGCCAGGCGTAATCGTAATCACGCGCGCAGCTTCTCTGCGCTCAACCGGAACACGCTTCAAGACCGCGACAAACTGCTTGGCACGGCCTGCTGGCACGCGCACCTGATAACTTTCGCCGCGCGGCGTGACATCGCGCCTCAACTCAGGATTGAGCATGCGCAGGTAGTCAACGCTTGAATCGGTCGCGTCTGCGATAAGCTGCAAGCTAGTTGCGCTCGGCACTTGCACCACATCGTAAGAGAGCGGCGCATCCGGGCGTATGTTCTTGAAACCATACTTCTCAGGATTCTTTGCAATCAAAATCGTCGCCAGGATATTCGGCACGTAGTTGCGCGTCTCCTGCGCGATGTACGGGTAGATAGTCCAGAAATTGGTCGAGCCTGCGCGCGAGATGGCGCGGTCAATATTGCCTTCGCCGGTGTTGTACGCGCCCATCGCCAGTTCCCAGTTGCCGTTGTAACGATTGGCAAGGAATTTTAAATATTTCGCAGACGCGCGCGTCGCTTTCTCGTAACTGTTGCGCTCATCAACCCAGGCTGTCTGACGCAGGCCAAAGCGCGCGCCCGTTCCAGGGATGAACTGCCAGAGACCGGAAGCCGAAGCCCATGACATAGCTCTGACGCGCCACGCACTCTCGACCTGACCGAGCCAAGTGATGTCTTCAGGCACGCCTTCCTCGCGGAAAATTTTTCGGGCCATTCTCATAAACTGACCTGAGCGGCGAAGCCCCGATTCCATCGTCGAGCGGCCACGACCCTGATAGTAGTTGATGTACTGCTGTATGAGCGGGTTGATGGTAAAGCCGAAGTCAACGGAGTTCTTGGCAAGTTCCAAATCGCTGATTGCGCCCGGCGTAACATTCTGCTCATCCGGGTTCAGCACCAGCTTGCTCAATTCATCGAGCGGCGATGGCTCAAACTTCTGTTCGCGGAATCCGACTTGCGGAGTCTCTTGCGCGCCATCCTGTACGCGGCCATTGCCGGTCGTGTTTGCGGAGTTCTGCGCGACGAGCGTAAAAGGCGAATTGGCCTGCGGCGCAACTTGCGGCTGCGGCACTTCGAGACGATAGATACGCTCAATCAGTTCGAGATAGAAAGTTTGAAGGCGATGATTGGCGCGGACATCCATCCCTGATTCAAGAATGACATCCACCGCTTTATCAAATTCATCACGCGCCTGCTCACGCTTGTTGTCATCCAGATTTAACTGGCCTTTGCGGAAATGGTCTTCGGCTTTGTTGATAACCTGCGAGACACGTCCGTCCAGCTTCTCTACCTCTGTGGGTATGTAGCGGGCGGAAGAACCGGAAGTCTGTGCGTTTAAAATTGCCGTCGGGGCCATGAGCCCCATTATGATAGCTGTGCAGGCGATTAAGCGGGGGAAGCTCGTTTTGATCAAAATCGTCGTTCTCCTTTGTACGAGGTTCAGGGCAACTCCACGACGGCTCATCTCTTCCCGTTGAGAGATGCGCACGAGCGGCACCATTACTTACAACGCGAGGCTTTGATAAAAGTTCCTGTTTGAACTTCGACTCCGCCTTGGAGGGGCTTTAGACTGTTTAGCGGAGCCAACAGGTCGCGGAGGTTATCACACGACCTTTGGAGTGTCAATCAATCCCCTCTATAACTATAAAGCGAAGCGGTTAAATTTTCCACATAAAACCGCTTCGCATAATATAAAGATGCTTCGAAATCGCGCCGGGTTGCGTCACTTTTGACACATTTCCGGGAAAATTTTAGTGTCTCTAACTGTTGCAATAATTAGAGAACGGCCTCCTTGTTGCTCCTCCCTGAAGCGGCCTGCGGGACACGCGCCGGACGCGGCCCGGAAGAGGCTGGCGGAGCGACTTTTTCCTTCAAAGCCTCACGAAAAACCTGCCTCACATTGTCCACAAAAACGAACCGTATGTCCTTAAAAGGCTCTTTCGGCACTTCGTCCATATCTCGCCTGTTTTGCTGTGGCAGGATGATTGTATTGACGCGCGCGCGCCGCGCCGCCAGGACTTTTTCCTTGACGCCGCCGACGGGCAGGACATTTCCCCTCAAAGTTATTTCGCCCGTCATCGCTACATCTTTGCGAATCGGACGCTGCGAGAGCGCGGAGACCATAGCGGTGGCGAGTGTGATGCCAGCCGACGGGCCGTCCTTCGGAATCGCGCCCTCAGGGATGTGTATGTGCAGGTCGTAGTTATTAAAATCCTCTTCGTCTATCTCTAATTCTTTGGCGCGCGATTTAGCGTAAGAATAAGCAGCCTGCGCGGACTCGCGCATCACTTCGCCAAGCTGTCCGGTCAAGACCAGCGCGCCCTTGCCGCGCATCCTCAAGGCTTCGATAAAGAGGACATCGCCGCCGACTGCCGTCCATGCAAGGCCGGTCGCCACGCCAATCTGGTCTTTCTTCAAAATCTCGTCGGGCAGAATCTTCGGCGCGCGCAAAAATTCGTGCAGGTTCTTGAGCGTCACGCGGGTCGTGCTCGTGTGTCCTTCTGCGAGACGGCGCGCAACCTTGCGACAGATAGTGCCGATTTCGCGCTCAAGCTGACGGAGACCAGCCTCCTGCGTGTATTGCTGGATGATTGCCCTCAACGCGGTCTTGGAAATGTTCACATCGCGCGGGGTGATGCCGTTTTCTTCCATCTGCTTTGGCATCAGATGACGACGAGCAATCTGGAATTTCTCTTCTTCGGTGTAACCGGCAAGTCGTATGACCTCCATGCGGTCGCGCAAGGCTGGCTGAATCGTGTCGAGCACGTTTGCCGTCGTCATGAAAATCACATTCGAGAGGTCAAACGTGATGCCCAGATAGTTGTCACGAAAAGCATTGTTCTGCTCAGGGTCTAAGACTTCCAGAAGAGCGGAGGACGGGTCGCCGCGAAAGTCTGCGCCGACCTTGTCTATCTCATCGAGCATGATGAGCGGGTTGTTCGTGCCAGCCTGTTGGACTGCCTGAATGATGCGACCGGGCATCGCGCCGACATAGGTTCTGCGGTGGCCGCGTATCTCCGCTTCGTCGTGCACGCCGCCCAGAGAGAGGCGCACAAACTTTCTATCAAGCGCGCGCGCAATCGAGCGGCCCAGAGAAGTCTTGCCGACTCCCGGCGGGCCGACGAGACAAAGAATCGGCCCTTTCGGCGTCTTGCGCAGTTTGCGCACGGCGAGGGCTTCGATGATGCGTTCCTTGACTCGCTCAAGACCGTAATGGTCTTCGTTCAGGATGCGCTCGGCTTTGATTAAATCAAGATTGTCTGTCGAAGATTTAGACCACGGAAGGTCTGTCATAATCTCCATCCAGTTGCGCAGGGTCGCAGTCTCCGCCGCATCCGGGTGCATGCGCTCAAGCTTTTTGAGTTGGCGCAGAGCCTCTTCTTCGGCTGGCTTGGGCATCTTCGCGGCTTCGATTTTTTCACGGAACTGCGCAATCTCTTCCGCCAGTTCGTTGCCTTCGCCAAGCTCCGTTTGAATCGCTTTCAACTGCTGCCGCAGATAAAATTCTCTCTGCGAGCGGTCAATATCTGCGCGCGCCTGTGTGTTGATTTCCTGCTGGACTGTCAGGACTTCAATCTCTTTGTTCAAAAGCTCGTTGACGCGGCGCAGGCGCGCGGTCGTATCGGAAATATCAAGAACGCTCTGCGCGTCTTCGACTTTCAGTTCGAGATTCGAGGCAGAGAGGTCTGCCAAACGCCCTGCATCATCCAGATTAGCGATGATTGCCATCACTTCCGGCGAGATGTTTTTCCCAAGGTTCGCGGCCTTCTCCATAGAGGCGCGGACATTGCGAATCAGTGCTTCGACTTCGAGCGAGCGTTCGGGCGCGAGTGATTCCTGCACGACGCTTAATTTCGCGCGCAGGTAGTCGCCGCCTGTCTCGACTGTGTCGAGATGTGCGCGCGTCAATCCTTGAACGAGAATGCGTATCCGGCCATCAGGCAGTTTGAGCATGCGCATGATGACGGCCACCGTCCCGACTTCGTAGAGGTCTTCACCCGCAGGCTCTTCCTTGTCCAAGTCCTTCTGCGAGGCCAGCAGAATCATGCGATTCTCGCCCAGAGCTTCGTCAACCGCGCGTATGGATTTATCGCGCGAGACAAAGAGCGGCACAATCATAAAAGGATAAATCACAATGTCGCGTAGAGGCAGCACGGGCAATTCGCCCGGAATCTGTAACTGCTGCTCGCTCGCGTCTGGAACTTCCACGCTTTCGATAATGTCTTCGTTAGTAATAGCCATAAATTTAAGTGACGAGCCGATGAGTGAAGAATAAAAGCCAGGATAGCTTTTCTCTCATCACACATTACTCATCACTGCTCTCCTTGATCGGCACTTTAAATTCCGCGCCGCGACGGTCTTTTATTTTTGGCAGATGAACAATCAGCATGCCGTTTGTCAGTTCGGCTGTTGCATCCGCGATGCTAATTGTCCAGCGCAAAGTGACGACGCGGCTGAATCTGCCGTAACCGCGTTCGGAACATAGATGCGAAATGACGCGCTGGCGTGGTGTGCGTTTCTTTTTTTCGCCGCAGATGCGTAGCTGCGAGTTGGTCAAGCCAAGCTTGATTTCAGAAGCGCGCACGCCCGGCAACTCTATGCAAATAGTGACAGCGTCTTCTCCTTCATAGACATCAACGGGCGGCGACCATGCGCCGGGCGCAAGCGGCGTGTCCGTCTCTGTCGCTTCCTGCAAGGCAACGTAAAGGCGGCCCACGCGGTCTCTTAACCGCTCAAGCTCTATGCGCTCAAGCCCCGTGGCGTGAACCAGCTTAATCATCTTGACTGTGACCTCGCGCGGGCGCGGGATTTTTCTCTCGCTCATACTCGCTTGGCCGCAGCCCCTCCGGCGCGCGCGCGCACCAGAGTTTTCAGTTCGTTCATAAACTCCGAAACATCTTCAAACTCAAGATAGACGGAGGCAAAGCGCACATAAGCAACTTTGTCCAGCTCTTTTAAGCGACGCATAATCTGCTCGCCAATCTTGCTGGTCGGACGCTCGCGCTCCGGCGATTCCTGCACATACTTCTCTACAGAGTTGACGATTGATTCGAGCTTTGAAGAAGGCACTGGCCGCTTCTCGCACGCGCGCAAGAGGCCCGCCATCACCTTGTTGCGGTCAAAAGGCTCGCGCCGCCCGTCCTTCTTAATCACCATGTAAGGGATTTCATCAATCCGCTCGTAAGAAGTAAAGCGACGCTCGCAGCGCAGGCATTCGCGCCTGCGGCGAATCGAATCGCCTTCACGCGATTCTCTGGAATCAACCACTTTGTCTTCTATAAAACCACAGAAGGGACACTTCATCTTTAGAAAGCTCCTTGTGATTTGAAATTAAGCTCAAGTTCCTTCCGACATCCGCCCGACTTTAATCTTTTTAGCCTCAACCGCTTGCTCGACAGCTTCATCGGAAGCGAGTTGACGCAGGCGCGCGATACTCAAATCGCTGCGCAAGAAATAGTAGATACCGAAAATGACTGCGGGCGCGAAATATGACAAGTGCATGACGATGGCGATGGCCGCAGCCTGATTCTGCTCGACCCCTAGAAAGGTTGTCAGGCCATACTTGGTTGTTGCATGGAAACCTCCGGCTGCGCCGCCCGGCGTCGGCACAAGCGAGCCAACCAGAGCCCAGCCCATGATAAAAAGCGCGTCTCTGAATTCCGGCATCAAACCAAACGCGCGCATCACAAGCCACGTTGTCGCCGTCACCGCGAGCCACAACAGAGCAGTCCAGCCGATTGTCTGTGCAAGCTCTTTCGCGTTGACAAAAACGCTGAGCGCGCGTGCCAGATTCTCAAGCAATCCTGTGAGGGCTGCGCGGACTTTCTGCGGCACAAATCGCCAGCCGCTCAATCTCCGCTCAATCCATGGAATAAAAATTTTCGAGTACCGCTTGAACAGAGCGAGAATGATGATGCCGAGCGCAATGACCAAGAGCAGCACAAGTCCGGCCTTGCGCACATATGCATAATCCGCTTCGCGTCCGGCGGGCGGGCGAAACCACAAAAGGTTGACCGCAAAGACCAGCGCGACGGCCACCATGTCGCACAAACGCTCGACCATGATAGTCACAAAAGACGCGCTCGGCCCGACGCGTGAGTCGCGCAAAGGAAGCACGACTGGCCTGACTACTTCGCCCGCGCGGCCCAAAAGAAAAATCGCGCTAAACCCCATTGTCGTCGCGGCAAATAGCTCACGCAAACTGGCCGGAGTAATCGGCGCGAGCAGCGTCCGCCAGCGAAAAGCGCGCACCATGTAGCCCACACAGATAATCGCACCGCCCAGAGTGAGCAGTCGCCAATCCGCGCGGCTCAGGCTCCCTTTCACCTCGGCCCAATTCAGATTGCGCGCAAAGAGCCACAGAATGAGCACGGCCAGAAGCAACAGGACTATGAATTTTAGATATTTACGCAATCCGCTTGAACCTCGACGGGGAACACCGCAAGAGCCCTTACGGACTCCACGCCAAACTTGACTTCGCGGGACAGCAACCACAAGATATGGTGTAGCAAAGTAAGGCTACAATAGATTACTGTAGGGGCGCAAGAAGGCAGAAAGCAGTGGGCAGCAGGCAGTGGGCAGTGAGCAGTAAGAGCAAAAACCATTAACTGCCTATATCTGCATATGTTTCTGCCCACTGCCCACTGCCCACTGCTAACTATTCTTGAGGGGAACTTTAGCTCTCCGCGCGTCGTAATCCAGGCTTGACAAGGGAGTTGTCCCTCCTGCGTTGCAGTGCTTTAACCAAGCAGGACGAACCGTTTCGGAGAAGCATCAGGTGGGAGCTGCACAGACTTTGGCTGCCAGCGAAGGAGCCGAATTAGTCAGAAGATGTCGCGCGGGCGATGGCGCGGCGTGGGAGGAGATTGTCCAGACTTACTCTCGCCGCATCTACAATCTCGCGTATCGCTTTACCTCGCGCGCAGACGCCGCAGAGGATTTGACGCAGGATGTTTTCATCCGCGTCTATCGTTCTTTGGACCAGTATGACCCGAAGCAGGGCGACCTGCAAAACTGGCTCATGCGACTGGCGCGCAATCTGGTGATTGATGATTACCGCCGCCGCCAGCGCACGCCGCAGGATACGCACGCGGATGATTTGGAAGACCATACATATCATCTGCGCACGGCTGGCAACTCCGTCCAGCGCGAGATGGAGCGGCGCGAACTTGGCACGCAGGTGCAGGCTGGCATAGACAAGCTCTCGCCTGACTTGCGCACCTGCGTCATCCTACGCGACATAGAAGAACTCAGTTATCAGGAGATAGTTGATCTTTTACAGATACCTGAAGGAACAGTGAAATCGCGCATCAATCGCGGGCGCATCGAGCTGGCGAAAATTTTACGCCGGATGCGCGTCGTGGCGATGACCTGATTTTTTTTTAACAAAAGCAGGCTGGCCCTGCGTCTTAAAGGTTGGAAGACATGCTTTGCTTCCGGCTCTTGATTGGAAAATTTATCATGAGGGGATAGAAACGAGTAACACGATGCTTTGCGCAGATTTTGAAGATCGCTTGACAGACTATCTGGATGGCGCGCTGGATGCACAGACCAATAGCTCCTTTGCCGAGCACGCCTTGCGTTGCCCTGTCTGTCACGAGCTTTTGAGTGAAGTCAAAAACACTTTGCAGGCTTGCCGCATGGCCGACACGCCTGCGCCGCCAGCCGAACTGGAAGCGCGTATCCTACAGCAGACCATGCCGGAATCGGCCATGACCTGCGAAGAATTTGAAGAACACCTGACAGATTATCTGGACGGATTTCTCCCGGCTCCAATCTTTCATCGTTGGGAACGGCACGCCGCTCTGTGCGAGAGTTGCACGGAATTGCCCGGACAGGTCGTGCGCTCCATCGGAGCTTGCTATACATACATCAGCGAAGAACGCGCCGTCCCCGTTGGTCTGCATGAGAGAATCTTGCAGGCGACACTCGGCACGACAGAGGCTGAGACCATACAGGCTCCGTTTGGCGCGCGACTCGCGGCATGGCTGCGCGGGCTTCTTGACCCGCTCATGTCGCCGCAACTGGCAACCGTCGCCATGATGCTTTTGCTGGCCGTGCTCGTGTTGACTAACACTGTCTCCGCAGACGGCTCTATCAGCGGTATGTATTTGGCGAGCGTCAAGCTGGCCGAGCAATCTTATTCGCAGGGCTCAAGCAAAGCTGTTCCTTCCACAATTACGGATGACGTAAACCGTCTCTCGGAAGAACTCAAGACGGTGTTCAGAGGCGAGAAGAGCAACGACAGCGCGCAGCCGAAGAACGAGGAGCAGAAATCAAACGACGCTTCTTCAAATAAGTCTCAAGAGAAAAGGCAACAAGAGTAGTGACACAGAGGGGGCATACGGCGAATTAAAATGATCTGCGCATATCATCCAAGGAATCCGGCGGTCGTCCAGTGCAACGGCTGCGCGCGGCCATTATGCCCTGCGTGCGATCACCGCATACGCGGTTTCCCCTTCTGTCAGGATTGCATAGTCGTCGGCGTAGAGATGTTGCGCCAGCAATCGCAAACCTCCGCCGTGCCGATTATTCGTCGTAAAAGTTCTCCGCTCGTTGCCACATTGCTGTCGCTGATGTGTCCGGGTTTGGGCGCAGCCTATAACGGGCAGACCTCGAAAGCCATTGTGCAGTTCGCAATCTTTGCGAGCTTCTTTCAGATGTCCATTATCACGGACGGCATACTGTTTTTTATTTTAGGTTTCGCGGGAACTTGGCTCTTTGCGGCGGTGGATGCCTGCCGGACTGCGCAACTACTGCGCGCGGGGCTTGCGCCAGATGCTGCCGAAGATGTGGTGGCGCGCAGGCTTTATGGAAATCCATTGGCGTGGAGCTTGACGCTGCTCGTGCTCGGCACAGTTTTTCTGCTTCATACGATGCTCGGCATAAGACTGCCTGTGCGCGAGATGCTGCCAGTGCTGCTGGTCGTGCTCGGAGTCTATATGCTTGTGGATTGGATTCAGCGTCGCGCGAAACGCGAGCGCAACACGCCGGCTTTCGACACGCACCATCCGCCGCCGTCTGTCGTCAGCGCGCCGCTCGATTCCGCAAGGTTTCGCACGGGCGAACTGATTACACACGTCTCTGCGCGCGAGGCCAAGCCGTGGCCCTTTGAGCCGAGACCTTGAAGAATTAAAAATGCAAAATTAAGAATCAGATTTCATTTTGCATTTTACATTTTTCATTTTGCCTTTATGATGGGTTTTGAGGTTTTGAGCAATTAAGCAGTAAAGGAATCATTATCATGTCAGCTTTTTTCGCAGCAGCAGGCAAGTGGGGAGGCATCCTCACTATCATCGCACTCATCATCACTTTGTTGACCACGCTCATCAAGTTCGTCACTTTTCTGATGGCGGCCATCAAGATCATGATCATCATTCTGTTCGTCGGTCTGATGTTGCTCATCATCCTTTCCATCCTGCGTGGCCGCAGAAGTCGCCGCCGCGAAGCCGAAGATTTCTAAAGACTGGAAAAATTAAAAATGCAAAATGGAGAGAAGCCCGAAAGCTTTTCTTCCATTTTGCATTTTGTGTTTTGATTTGGCCTTCTCTCGTCGGTTGCAATCTCACTCTTCGTGTGATAGTTTGCCCTCCCTTTGCAGCATAAATGTGATTTGTGCTTTCGGAAAATAAATCCGAAAAGCATGAGCTACAGGGCTGCAATTTCCAGGCAGGTCTAAAGAAATAACTGTAATTTTTTGTTTTCGCACCAGTCGCCTTCGTCTGGCGGACTGTGCCTTTCGCGTCGCTCCGCGCAACTTACTTTTATTTTTCGCGCGCAAAGACGCTCAAAGGAGTTTTAATGATTAGAGACGATAGATTTTACGCTTTTATAGTGGCCCACACTTCTCGTTCCCGCTCTCGCATCCGTCGCATAGCAATCCACAAAAGCTGGCTCAAACTTTCTGCCATCGCAATTCTTGTAGTCTTCTGCGCCGCTCTCTACGGCTTTTACGGATTGGCCCAGCAGGCTCGGCACTTGCAGACGCAGAGCGAGAATGCGCGGCTGCGCGAAGAGAATGAGAGACAACGCCAGCGACTTGAAAGTTTGAATAATCGCGTCGAGGCCGTCGAAGATGCTTCGCGCAAACTAGTCGAGATGTCAGGTGTCGAAAATAATGATAGCCAGCCGTCAATCAGTGGCGGCACGGGCGGCCCTGCTCTGCCGTTTGATGAAATGACTGTCAACTTCGTCGAATCAAAAGCCGAGTATGTGGAGCAGGAATTAAGAGCTTATGAAGCTTTGCTCAAAGAGAAGTCGGTGATTCCTTCTATCTGGCCGGTCAAGGGAAATCTCGAAAGCGGTTTCGGCGGGCGGCGCAATCCTTTCGGCGGCTCGTCCTTTGAATATCATGAAGGGCAAGATATTGATGCAGAGATGGGAACGCCTGTGATGGCTGCGGCGAGCGGCACGGTCGTTCATGCCGGATGGCAGAACGGCTACGGGCAGGTCGTTTATATAGATCACGGGAGCGGATTGACGACGCGCTACGGGCATCTCTCGCAGATTGGCGTCGCGGTCGGGCAATCAATCGCGCGCGGCGAAACTCTCGGCCTCGTCGGCTCGACAGGTCGCTCGACAGGCCCGCACCTACACTACGAAGTGCGCCTCAACAACGAGCCAGTCAACCCGCGCAGGTATCTGCCCGGCGCGAATTAAAATTTGTCGCGAGAACTTTCCGCAAATTTGAGGAGAACACGACTCCGGCGATGCGGAATCAGGCTTTAAGTGCGTGCAACAAAGCTTTAATTGTGTGAAACAAAGCTTTAATTGCGTGTAACAAAGCTTTAATTGTGCGCAACAAGGCTTTAATTCTTCAAATCAAGCCTTTAATTGTACGCACTTAAGCTTTAACTCTCGACAATTAAAGTTTAATTGCGCAGCATTAAGCTTTAATTTCACGCAATTAGGCTTCAATTCCACAGAACTAAACTCCAAACTGACCCGCTATCAAAAATTTTAAGAAAAAGAAAAGACCGTTTCCCGCAAAGGCGCAAAGGCGCAAAGAAAAGATTAATTGTTTTCTTTGCGCCTTTGCGCCTTTGCGCGAGATTCTATCGTTTAGCCTGATTGCTAGAATTTCAAACTGCATCACTACTTTCCTTTTAACCATTTCCCCTTTTACTCCTTTCCGCTTATCATTCCGTTATCCGTCGTTCTTAATTTCAAACAAAGGAAGAGAGTCGTCCCATGAAGTCTCTTAAACGCTCGCGTGTGGCAGGCGCAGTGCTGGCCCTGCTGATGTTTGTCGCCTTGATTCCGTTTGGATCTGTGCGCGCCGACGAAGGAATGTTTCTGCCGGATGCTATTGCCTCGCTGCCGATAGACAAGCTCGTCAAGCGCGGGTTGAAGATTAAGCCCAGAGACCTCTATGACCCTGCCGGGGGCGTGAGCATCAAGGATGCGGTCGTGATTGTCGGCGGCGGCACTGGCGAGTTTGTCTCGCCCGAAGGCTTGCTCCTGACAAATCATCACGTCGCTTTCGACGCTCTTGTCGATGCTTCGACGCCCGCGAAGAATTACGGCGAGACAGGTTACACGGCCATGTCGCGCGCAGAGGAATTGCCCGCCGAAGGCTACACGGTCTCCATCACGCAGGAGTTGAAGGACGTGACGAGCGAGATTATGGCGGACGGCGTGGCTGCCATGCCGCAGCCTGATAAAGCGCGTGCTATTCAAACCAAGATTCGCGCCTTTGAGTCTGCCGGAACAAATCAGGCCGAAGGCATACGCGTGCGCGTGCAGGCTTTGAACGACGGGATGTGGTATTACAAATTTACTTATCTTGTCTTGAGCGATGTGCGCGTTGTCTATGCGCCGCCGAAGAGCATAGGTTTTTATGGCGGCGACGATGACAACTTCGAGTGGCCCAGACATTGCGGCGACTTCACATTCATGCGCGCCTATGTCGGCCCGGATGGAAAGCCCGCCGCTTACTCTCCCAATAACGTGCCTTTCAAGCCGAAGAAATTTTTGCCAATCTCTATGGGCGGCGTGAAGGAAGGCGACCTCGCGCTCGTGATGGGTTATCCCGGCTCGACGCGCCGCTACAGAGAGAGCTATTCGGTGGCTTACAATCAGGACGTTACGCTTCCTTTTCAAGTGGACATCTTTTCCAAAGAGATTGAGATACTGGAAAACGCAGGCCAGCGCGACTCCGCACTCGCAGTCAAATTGCAGAGCCAGCTTGCCGATTTAAATAACACGATGAAGAACTTTGCGGGCTCTGTGCTGGCGATGCGCCGCGAGGGACTGGTGGAGAAAAAGCGCGCCGCCGAAGCAGAGTTTACGCGCTGGGCGAGTGCGGATGCCGCGCGGAAAACTAAATACGGCGAAGCTTTGCCGAGCCTTGAAAAAGCTTACGCGGAATTGAATAAGACGGCACTGCGCGACCAACTTGTCAATCAGATGTTCACTGCCAGCGACCTGCTCGGCATAGCCTTCTTTGCGCAGCAGGTTGCCGTGGACAAAGAGAAACCCGAAACCGAACGCAGCCCCGCACTCGCCGCAGGAAACATTGAGCGCGCACGCTCGCTGATTCCCGGCACACTGGAAAGACGCAATCCGACTATCGAGCGCGAAGTCCTGACATACATGCTGCGCAAGGCTGATGAATTGCCTGCCAATCAAAAAATCCCTGCGATTGAAAAACGCTTCGGACAGTTGCAGGGCGAAGCGCGCCGCCGCGCCGAAGAAGATTTCGCGCGCGAAGTCGTAGACAGCAAACGCTTCTCGAACTCTGATGCTCTCTCCGGTCTCTTCAATCTTTCTCTGGCCCAGATGCGCGAAGTGCGCGAGCCGCTCGTAGAGTTTGCGAACGAGCTTGGCACGGAAGTGCAGCAGGCGCAGGTGCGCACACAAATTTTTAACGCGACTGTCCAACGCTGGCGACCCGTGCTCACGGAAGGCATGAGCGAGATGCGCGGCACAAAGCCGTACCCGGATGCCAATCGCACGCTGCGCTTTACCTATGGCGAGGTCAGAGGCTATGTGCCGCGCGAGGCGATTCTCTACACGCCGTTTACGACGCTGAAAGGCATTCTGGAAAAAGACACAGGCCGCGCGCCCTTCGATGCGCCTGACAAACTCAAGCAGCTTTATCGCGCGAAAGATTTTGGGCCATACGCTGTCCCCGGCGGCAGTGATGTGCCTGTCAATTTTATTTCGACGACAGACACCATCGGCGGCAACTCCGGCAGCCCAATCCTCAACGGTCGCGGCGAGCAGGTCGGAATTGTTTTTGACGGCAACTACGAAGGCTTGGGCAACGACTTCTTCTACAACCTTGACAGGAATCGCACCATCTCTGTTGATATTCGCTACGTGCTTTTCGTGACGGACAAGTTCGGCGGCGCGGGTTGGATTCTGAAAGAGTTGGATATTAGGAATGCCGGTAAGAAATAATCAAACGTGAGTTCGGCATAAGAAAGAATTGGTGTTCTTAGCCCCGACAGGGGCGGCATGCAGTAGCCCCGCGCGTCAGTGCGGGGTTACGCGCATCATATACAAACCGAGCCCCGTAGGGGCGGCACAATTTCTGTCGCCCCTACGGGGCTCTTTCTTTATCTCTGTTCTTAAACCCACGACTCACGTCGTGGGCTATTACATGCCGCCCCTCGCGGGGCTAAGGATACCAATTCTTTCTTATGCCGAACTCACGTTTGATTACTTTTCTCTCAGGACTTTGCAGAGACATCCAGCACATAGGCCGTATGGTTCTCTGTGAGGACAAAAAGACGCTTGCCGTCTTGACTGAAGCGTGCAAAGGCGACGGGACTTGAAAAGCTCAAACGGTCGCGCGCTTGCATGTTCGCCAAGTCATAAATCGCTAACTCTTTATCCTTGCTCTTCACGCAGAGCAGGTTTGAGGTTTGTGTGACGGCTGCGTCCGTGCCGGGAACTCTGGCAATCTGTTCACCGCTCGTCAGCGAATAAACGCGTATGTGGTCGAGAGAGTCTGCGATGACCAGCGCGTCGTTTGCGGCCAGCACCTGCCGGACGGAAAATGATTTTTTATCTATTTCGAGCAGGAAGCTACTGCGCACTTGGCCCGTGCGCGCGTTTAGAATCTGAAGATATTCATCGCCCTCTTTCTCTTTCAACGCGGCCAGACGCTTGCTCAATTTTGCGTCGCCTTTAATCTCTGCCTTCGCTGTCTCGGCGGAAACCTCCCAGCGCAGAATCATCGTTTCATTCGGCGCATCCACCCAGACGCTCGGTGCTTCTTTCGGAAACTGCTTGCTCCAGAGCGCGGCCATCGTTCGCACGTCTCTGACTTCCAGCGCAACATTCTTGTTCGACGAGCCGGACATTACGGGGCCGCCGATGGGCGCAAGAACGCCCGTTGGTTTCGGCAGGATTTCCAGTTGCGCCGTTCGTATGAGAGTCAGAAATTGCCCGTGCTGTTTGATGTAAATATTTGGCGGAGCTTCGAGCGGATGTGCTGGCAGAACCTGACGCTGCTGTGTTTGCAGCATGGCGGTCGTGCGCTCGACGGAATCCTGTCGCGGGAAGTCCACATGAAAGGCTCCATCCTCCGCGTAATATGCGCCGTTAAATTTGCGCAGGTAAAAGAGTCGCTCACCTTTGTTCAAGTCCCAGACGGCAGCGCGCGTGCGTCCAGAGATGGCGAGCAGATTGAAATCCGTTGAAAGTGCGACTGCCTCAAGATATGTCAGGGGGCTCGGCGGTAATTGAAGCTTGGCGCGCAAGTCATTCTTGCCGACGCCGTAGAGCCCGATTTCTCCATCTGCTCGTTCGGAGACATAAACATCCTCGTAGATGTCCAGCGCAGCCTTCTTGTTCGCCATCAGCAGCGAACCGTCTGTGAGATTCATCACGCCGACAGGATAATTTTTAAGCGGTCGGATAAGAACGTATTGGCCGCGCGCGGGCGCGTCGAGTTGGCCCTGTTCGATGGGCAGCAGCTTGATGGCTTCTCCTGCGGGAAAAGTGACGAGTGCAGATTTGGTTCGGTCTTGCCTGTGGACTCCTGCGACGCGGTCAGGGCTGATGAAGGTAAAGCCTCCGGCCATGATGTCTTTGAGTTGGCCGCCGAGCGAGACCAGTTTGCGCGTCGTCAAATCGATAGCAATGGCCTTTGAGCTTTCCGCGCTTTCGCCGGGGCGATAGACATCTCTTATGGGACGCCCCTGAGAGATGTCGTTCGGGTCTTCTTCATAGCCTCTCACCGGCGTGGGTTTAGAAGCGTCTGCGACCGTGCGCGATTTATCAATAAAGTTTCGTTGCCTGAGATGGCGCAAGCCTGCGGCAAAGTAGCGGCCATCCGGCGAGAAATCCATGTTGACCTGTCTGTCTAAGCTTTCATCCTCAAAAAGTTCTCTGGGAAAGAGCACCAGCATTCCTTCAAAGGGGTCTGTGAAAAAATCATCTCGCCGCAGAATCTGCGCGCCCGTCGAAACATCCAGCAGCACAAGGTTTCTGCCAAAATCCAGACAGGCCAGCGTCTTGCCGTCCGGCGAGAGGCTCGTTTGCGTGCAATAACCGTCAAAGTTTACTTTCTGCTCGGTCTTTAACTTTTGTTCCGCCACACTCCATAGCTGGACGCGCAATCTAGTCTTATGAAAAACAATGCTCTGTGAATCAGGTGTGAACTGCGCTTCAGAGGCTCTTGACGCTTCGATGCGAAAGAGCGCGGCGAATGGCGTGCGCGTCAGAACATTGATGCCGCCGTCATCCTGCGCCAAGATATATTTCCCGTCGGGACTGAAACGAACACGCTTAATGTCATCACGCAGCGGCGGCTCCAGTTGTTTCCTGAGCAGGAGCCCGCGCAAAGATTCCGTACTTTCCTGACGCGCAGGGCTCGCGTTCAGCGTCTGCGACTGCGCGCCAATCTGCGAGAGATGCAAACTGGCTAACAAGAACCAGAAACAGAAGTGTGGAAGAAATCTATTTCTCATGATGCTCAACCCGCATGTCGGGATATTTAAGGGAACGAATGCAGGGGATTATCTAACAGATTAAGTGCTTCATAGCCGATTGTAAAGTCAGCATGAGATTGTCAATCAGCACATCTTAATCATTAAAGCAGAGCCAGCCGAAGGCTTCTGGAACATGAAAGTTTGGTTGAACTGTGCCGGTCGGCTGCCATGCCAGATAGCCTCTCTCCGCGCCGCTTCCGATGCAGCGAAAAAGATTCGCGCGCCAACGTTCTCCCGCTTGCGGCATGCGCGCGAATGCTGCCCACGGGATGCGCATCACAATCGTGATGCTTGCTTCATCAATCCGCGCGGCGGCTGTCATGCCTGATGCATATTTCCAATCTGTCTCGCGCCTGTCAGGCATCTGCCTGATTGCAAGGTCAATCCACTCTCCGGTCGGCGCGGCTTCAAACTCGAAATAAGATTCAGCCTCAGAGCTTGCAGGCGCGATAAAGATTTCGCACACATCTCGCTCCCAGAGGCCGATGGTTTTGTGTGCGAACTGCGGCTCGCTGTTCAGGACAAGCGGCTCATGTTGCTGGCAATCAAAGCGCACCAGAAATGCATGCGGCGTCCAGACCGCACGCGCCTCCGCCTGTCGCTCAAGCGGAGCAGGCGCGCCTGACCAATATCGCTCAAGCTTCACAGGTCGCGCAGCTTTCCATGCCGCATGCTCCAAATCATCTGCCTTGATGTCAGCCGCAACGTGTGCGGCTTCTAAGATATTCATAACTCCCTGTTCAGGATTCAAAGTCAATTACTACTCCTTGTCCCACCACCCTTGCGTCGCAAACCAGAGCGCGGCAGGGAGTATGAAGAGCATGCCCATGCCAATCGTCACCGCGCGCGGGGAATAGCCGAAGCGGTCAAGCAATTCTCCGGTCGCATAATTCGAGGCGGCCATCGTCAGCGTGAGCAGCATAAACTCTGTCGCAAAGACTCGCCCGCGAAATTCATCTTCCACGATGCGCTGCAAGAGGACTGTTGAGTTGACCCACACGATGCTGCCGCCCGCGTGAGCTATGAACAGCATCGCGAGCGCGAGCGCAAAGTTTGTCGCCGCGCCAAATGCGATATAGAAAATGCCGCCAATCAAAAATGAGATGCCGATGCCCTTCTGCATTCTCTCACGTGTCTCGCCTGCAAATCTTCGCATGACGATTGGGCCAATCGCTGTGCCTATGCCGCGCGCAGCATAGAGTATCCCGATGCCTGTCGCGCCGCTTCCTCCGACCGGAAAAATCTTTTCTCCAAAGACTGCGAGCAGCGCGAGGATGCCTCCGCCCAATCCCCAGGCGGGTTTGACCAGCAACATCGCCAGCACGCGCGGACGCCGCATGACATAACGCGCGCCCTCAATCGTCTGCTCTATGCCGAGAGCCTTAGCTATAGTCAGCTTGCTCTTCACGCGCGGCGGGCGTTTGGGCAGACGCACGACTGCAATCAAGGCTGCCGATGCAAAGTATGAAAGAGAGTCTAAGACAAAAGCTGCGTCTGTGCCGAACGCGCCGGTAATCAAACCGCCGATGGCCGCGCCGAGCGTGAGCATCGAAGACCATGTGACGGAAGAGATGGCATTGGCCGCGACAAGTTCGCGTTCAGAGACAATGGAAGGAATCGCAGCCGTCCGCGCTGGCTCGAAGAAACTTGAGCAGACGAGTTGCAGCACAGTCAGGACATAGACGAGCCAGACCTGATCCGGCCTGCGTATGAAAAGAAAGCCAAGCACGACAAAAGCTCTGAGCACATCCGAGACAATCATAATCGTGCGGCGGCTAAACCTATCCGCGATGACGCCGGAGAGTGGCCCAACCACGACCGTCGGGAGAAAGCGCGCGACCAGAACCAGACCGACTGCGCGGCCTGAGCCTGTGAGTTTGAGAACGATGCTATAGAGGGCTATGGTATTGAACCAGTCGCCCATCTGGCTCACGACCTGGCCCATCCACAGTTGACGAAAATCCTTGTTGCCACGCAGCAACTCTACATAGCCGATTGGCCGCTCCGGCAAAACACTTTCAGTTATCGCTTGGCTCTCGTCGCTCATTACTCGTCATTTATCGTTTGATTACTGAACCCAAGTTGCGGGTTATCAAAACAACTGCGGCTTTAGCCGCCCGGCTGTGCGGTCAGCCTCTGGATTTACCGTCAGCTTGCTCCTTAAAATCCTTGAGGCTGCGCCTCAGATGCGGCATAGCCGCACGAACTTTGGGCGAGGCGCACGGAAAGACAGAGACTTTCCGCACAGCAGAACGGCTAAAGCCGCAGTCGTTTTGATAACTAGCAACTTGGGTTACTTATCAGGTTGCGGGTCTGAGATTGTCAACCGTTGTTCGGTCAGAGAAGCCTGACCATCTTATCAAGTTGACCTGTCAGATTGACGATGAGCAGCGGAAGCAGCTTCACGAAGGATTCGCAATTAGCAAGTTAAGTCTAACTATTTCCCAGTTTACATCAATTTTCTGGATGCCTCGCGGACGCGGCACATGAGTTGTAATAGAGTGTGGCGCGGCTTGAAGCGTTCTAAACAAGCGCTTCGCGGACTCTCCGCACGGAGTTCGAAAGCCGCGCCAGTTTTGAAAATTTATGAGCGTCCAAGGTTGCTGCGGAATGGATGCATGACAAGGAATCTCACCCCGAGAATGGCGGACGAGTGCCACGTGTCCGCCACTTGCCCTGTCCGGGCTGTTGATGAAAGTAGATTTGCTCCACAAGGCTTTCATCAACAGCCCGGACGTTCACTACCCAGAGAGGGGCTTGAGAGATTCCGTTAACGAAGCCTACAGAGCGAGGAAGTTGTGAAAACTCACGTTTCAAAAAATAACCCGCAAGGATTGCAGGTGAACGGGAAGAATAAATCGCGTCGTGTGGCGAAAGCCTGCGCGCTGCTTTTGCAGTTGGCGCTCGCTTTCAACGTGATTGTCCCCGTCTTCGCTTTTTCAATTAATGCCCAGACTCTTTCGGGTAATGACGCGGGCGCAGCGCAGCTTGAATCCGCGCGCCGCAAAATCGCGCCGGAAGTCAAAGCTCTCTCGCGTCATTATCAGAAGAACGGAAAGAAGAATCGCCTGAGCATCATCCTCAGCACGAAGGCCGAGTTGACATCAGAACTCAGAAGCGAATTCCTCTCCGTAGATGAAAGCTATACCGCCGAGAAAAATTCCAGAGGCATATATAAGACCGCAGGCGAAGTTGCTCTCGAAGACCTTGAGCGCATCGCCGCGCGTCTGGATGTCGTGCGCATCTCTTTAGATACTAGAAAGCCTGAGTGGGAAACAGGGGTGCAGGATGCAGAGGTCGCGCACGCGATTATCAATCAGAAGGTTGCGCCTGAGATTCAAGAGCTTGTCGAAAACAAATCCGAAGCAGATTTGAATCGCACAGTTCGCGTCATCATTCAAACCAACGAAGCTCCGCAGGCTGATTTGAAATCAGAAGCGCGCGTCATCGGTCAGGACTTCAAAGCCTTTGACGGCATCGTCGCAGAGCTTCCCTTGAAGCAAGTCAAAGAGCTTGCCATCCGTGATGATGTCGCGCAGATTTCTCTCGACAACGAGACCAGCGCGGCGCACTTGAGATTAAGGACGACGACCGGCAGAGGCGAAGCCATTGCGCGCGAGCCGAATCTGACCGGCGCAGGCGTGGGCCTAGCCATCCTGGATACAGGCGTGGATCGCAACAGGTTTCCGAATCGCGTCGTCGCCAATATCAATTTTGTGACAGGCGAGACGACGACTAATGATTTGAACGGGCATGGGACGATGGTCGCTTCGCTGGCCGCAGGAGACTCTGAGACCGGAAGCGGCGGGACTGCGCCGGGAGCAAATATTATTAACGTGCGTGTGCTCGGTCAGAACGGTTCCGGCTTGACGAGCGATGCCATACGCGGCCTCGAATGGGTCATCCTGAAAAAGAGCACATACAACATACGTGTCGTCAACATGTCGCTCGGCGCACGCTCAACGGCTTCGTTCTTCAACGACCCGCTCTGTCGCGCCGTCCGCAAAGCTGTCAACGCAGGCATCGTCGTCGTCGCTTCGGCTGGCAACTTTGGACAGGATGTTTTCGGACGCAGGGTTTACGGCAGCATCACTTCGCCCGGCAACGAGCCAATGGCAATCACCGTCGGCGCAGTCAATATGCATAACACCGCGCGGCGTTCCGATGACACTGTTGCTAACTTTAGCTCTCGCGGCCCGACTCTGGGCTGGAGGCTCAATGCTTCGGGCCAGAAGGTTTACGATTTCGTTATCAAGCCTGATTTGGTTGCGCCGGGCAATCGCCTCGTCGGCAGCAAGCCGAGCGGGAGCAGCAAGCTCTCAAATGACTATCCGCAGATAGAGGTCGAGCCGGGCATGATGCAGTTGAGCGGGACTTCTATGGCGGCCCCTGTGGTCGCTGGCACGGCAGTGCTCTTGATTCAACGCAATCCGGGCCTGACGCCGCAGATGGTTCGCGCCATCCTGCAATTCACGGCGCAGCCGATTCGCAATACGGATGTCGTCTCGCAGGGCGCAGGGCTTTTGAATATTGACGCGGCTGTGAGACTCGCAGGCGCAATCAGCACGAATGCCGCGTGGGCGGAAGTCGGCTCGTCAATCCTGAGCGGTTCGATGCCTCCGGCGACGCTGACTGTGAGCGGCGAGAGCGTTAAGCGTAGCGGCATAGTCTTCTATAACGGCTGGAACATCTATGGCGGCGACGAGCTTTTCCGCAAGATGCAGTTTCCGTATCAGGGGAAAGCCGCGTGGTATGCCTACAGGCTTTACAACCCGATAGACATGACTCGTTCGCAACTGACGCCTCCGGCAGTCTTGACGCCCGGCGTGCTGTTCATGACTTACACTGTGCTCTATAACGGGGGAACGCTCAACAATACGACGAGCGGCATAAACTTGACGCAGGGCATCACTTTAAGCGAAGGCATCACCCTGAGCGAAGGCATCACGCTGCCGACAGGGATTACCTTGAGCGAAGGCATCACGATGAGCGAAGGCTTTACGCTCCTCGAAGGCATCACGATGAGCGAAGGAATTACCATCAGCGAAGGCGTGATGTTCAGCAATGCTTTAAATGTCGTGCTAAACGGCGAGCAGGAATGATAGTATAGAGTCTGGAGTCAGGAGTCTGGAGTCAAAAGCTTCAGACCCGACGACTCCAGACTCACGACTCTAGACTTCAACCACAGCCCCACACCTCAGACTCCACACTTTTCGTAGCGAAACGGAGACGCGGCGAGTGAAATTCATAGATATGTCAGATTACAACTTTGCAGCCAAGCTGTATTGGGCTGTGATGGTTGCTGCCGGGCTGCTCGTGGGCGCATGGGGCTTCTATTATTGTCTGGACTTTACAGCGGCCCAGTGGGGACAGTTTATCGCGCTCCTGAGCCTCGTACTCATCACCAGTTCTTACCCGATTCGCATTCCGAACACAACGGCCAGCGTGACTGCGGGCGATGCTTTCACTTTTCTGAGCGTGATGATGCTCGGAGTGCCTTCCGCCATCCTGCTCGGCGTAGTTGATTCTTTTGTCAGCTCGCATCGCACGACCAAGCGCGTGACAAGCTGGATTGGCGCGCCGATGATGATGGCCGTCTCGGTCTTTATCTCCGGCCACTTCTTCTATTTCGTGCTCTCGGCCTACGCGCATATCGAAAGCGAACCGCTCGGAACTTCCGCCACAACCATCTCTACTCAACTGCTTGTGCCGCTCGCGGTGATGACGATTCTGCAATACCTCTTGAACGGTTTGACGGTGGCGACGATGTGCGCCTTGAAGAATCGTCGCTCGATTTGGAGATTCTGGCGCGACGGTTATCTCTGGACATGCTGGACATTCTTCGGAGCCGCGATTGCCGCCGCGCTCATTCATGTCTCCATCACAAAATTCGGCTTCCTCTATGTGCTCTTGAGCGTGCCTGTCATCGCTGTCACTTACGCGACCTACAAAATTTATTTTGAGCGCGTTAACGAAAAGACGCGCGAAGCTTCGGAGATGAGCCGCATACATCTTGCGACTGTCGAAGCTTTGGCGACCGCGATTGACGCCAAAGACCAGACGACGCATTGCCATGTCCGCCGCGTGCAGATTTACGCCGCCGGAATGGGGAAAATTTTCGGACTCTCAGACAGCGAGATAGAAGCTTTGAAGGCCGGAGCTTTGCTGCATGACGTAGGCAAGCTGGCTGTGCCTGACCACATCCTGAACAAACCCGGCAGGCTGACCGCCGCAGAGTTTGAGAAGATGAAAGTGCATACAACCGTCGGCGCAGAGATACTGAGCCGCGTTGAATTTCCCTATCCGGTCGTGCCGATTGTCCGCCATCATCATGAGCAGTGGAACGGGCTTGGCTACCCGGATGGATTAAAAGGCGAAGACATTCCCATCACTGCGCGCATACTGGCTGTCGTTGACAGCTTTGATTCCGTGCGCGAAGACCGCCCGTATCGTCCGGGCATGACATGCGAAGAAGCGAGCGCGCTTCTGCTGCGCGGCGCAGGCATCACTTTCGACCCGAATGTCGTTGACCTGTTCCTGAAAAATCTTCCGCGCTTTGAAGCAGAGATTGTGGCGCAAGGTCTGGACCAGCACGGGCATCTCGAAGACGAGTTCGGAGTCACAGTTCTGGCCGAGAACAGTCTTGCGCCGAATCGCGGCGCGACTCCAGCTTATCTGGACCAGATTAAGAACGCGCACCGCGAAGTCTATGCGCTCTACGAGATTGCGCGCACCTTCGGCGCATCACTCGACATACGGGACACGCTCTCCATCATCGTCAACAAAGTGGGCCACATCGTGCCGTTCGATACCTGCGTTGTGTATCTGCATGACGAGTTGAAAGGCTATGCGGAGGCAGCGCACGTGGCGGGCAAGAATGCAGACATCCTGCTTGGTCGTTGCGTCGCGCCGGGCGAAGGCGTGACGGGCTTTACGCTTGCCAATCGCCGCCCGATAAATCGAATTGACCCGACGCTCGACTTCGCTGGCATGCATCTCGCGCCCGGCAGCCGCTATCGCGCGATGGCCTCGATGCCGCTCGTCAAAGATGAAAGACTCTTGGGCGCAATCTCTGTCTATTCGTCAGAGTTGGCAAACTACACGGACGACCACATGCGCCTCTTGGATACAGTTGTGAGACTTGCTTCCGATGCTCTTGCGAACGCGATGCATCACGCCGAAGCGGAATCCAACGCGCTGACAGACCCCTTGACAAGTCTTCCGAACGCGCGCTGCATGTACCTGCGTTTCGAGCAGGAAGTCTCGCGCGCCAATCGCAGCAAGCGACCGTTTCAAGTCGTCATGCTTGACCTTGATGACTTCAAACTCGTCAACGATACCTTCGGTCACAAGGTCGGCGACCAGATGTTGCGCGAAGTGGCGCGGCTGCTTCAGGCGCAACTGCGCGAGTATGATTTCCTGGCGCGTTATGCGGGCGATGAGTTTGTCGCCATCGTGCAGGAACTCGTCGGCGATCAGGTTGATGAATTGCGCGAGCGCATAGAGAAGACTATCTCTACTTTCCTTCTGCCTGTGCGCGTGGGAGAGTTTGCCGCCGTCGGCATCAGCGTCGGCGCGGCGACCTACGGCGTGCACGGCGAAACTCTGGACCAGCTTTTGATAGCGGCAGACCAGGCCATGTATGCCTCCAAGTCTGAACACAAACAACAGCGTCGCCGCCGTCATTCGCTCGCAGAGGATGCGCCAGAAGAACTTCCAGACCTGCATACGGGCAAACTGGCTTCGACAGCAATCAACTAAAGAATGAAAAATGCAAAATGTAAAATGCAAAATTTTCAACTAAAGCAAATTTCTTCCATTTTGCATTTTACATTTTGCATTTTGAATTAAATTTATGAGCTATCACATTCTCCATCAATTCGACGAACAATGGTTTGCGGACAACGGGACGGATAAAGACTCGCAGCCCGGCGGATTCTTCGACGCTCTTGGACCAGAGCATAAACAAGCTCTCTCAAGGCCATCGCATCGCCGCCAGTGGCTTATCGTCATTACCTCGCTCCTGATTGCCGCCTGCGCGCTCTACTTCGCACTCGATGCACGCCGTCAGGCAGACGACTTGCAACAGCGACTCGTAGAGATGGAAAGCGCACTGAAAAAGTGAAAAAGTAAAAAGGTAAAAGGCAAATGTGAAGATAAGAGAGAAGCTGTCTTCACATTTGCCTTTTACCTTTTTACTTTTACCTTATCTTGACAAACCCCCCGCCTTCGCTTTCAATCCCCTTTAAGATATGCGATGAGCAATTTCATCGCCAGTGGGAGAACCAAGAGGATGAAAGCATGATTGCTCCATCCGGCAACGGACAGATAAAAACCTCGCTCCTCATCGTGGATGATGAAGAGAGCGTGCGCGTGCGTCTGCAAAAAATTTTTGAGGACGCGGATTATCTGGTTCACACAGCGCGGGATGCGCCCACAGCCCTGCGCCTCCTGCACAGAGAGCCTTGCGATCTGGTCTTGCTCGATGTCGAGATGCCGGATGTCAACGGCCTCGCGTTGTGCAGACTTCTAAGAGCGCAGGCCAACACCAGACACTTATCTTTAGTCGTCGTCTCTGCAAGCGATGACGAGCAGCGCAAGGTCGAAGCCTTTGCCGCGGGCGCGGACGATTACATCGTCAAGCCTTCGACGCCGAGAGAATTGTTATCTCGCGTCAGCGCGCGGCTTGAGGCCGCACAGCGCACGCGCGCACTCGTCGGCAGCAACCGCGAGTTGATGTTCCTTGCAGATTTGGGCCGCAGCCTTCTGCTGACGCTCGAACCGGAACAGGTCGTGCGCCGCGTGGCTGGCGCGACTTACGAAGGCACGGATGCAGTGCTGTGCGCCGTCGCGGTCAACCTGCAAGCGTTTGGCTCGGCGGTCTGCGTCTTTGACCGCGAGGGCAGCGCGGAGGGCGAGTCGCATCTGCACCTTGAAAGATTGGAAGCATGGCTCGCATCGCCTGAATCTCTGTCTTCTGTTTTTCTGGACCAGAAGGAAAAATTTTTTCTGAAGGATGAGAAGCATGCTGTGGAGTATCTCGCGCCGCTCTGTTTCGGCGGGCATGCGCAGGGAGCTTTGATAGTCGGCTTTGACCGCGCGGAAGATTGCACGGAGTCCGTTCGTCGCTTGGTAGATGCAGCCGCGCATCAGACCGCGCTCGCGGCTCATATCTCATCGCTTTATGATGCCGCGCGCGATGCTTCCATCTCTTACGCGACGGAAGAGCAGAGGCGTTTTACGGAAGCCATCATAGACACCTTGCCGCTCTCGCTCTATGCCGTTGACAGGAACTATCGCATCGTCGCTTGGAATCGCAATCGCGAGTCTGGCGGGCAGGGCATCCCGCGCGACGATGCCATCGGCAGAAATATTTTTGAAGTCCTCACACGACAACGCCGCGATGTGTTGGAAGCAGAGTTCAAGCGCGCGTTTGAGTATGGCGAGATTGAGCGGTTCGAGCAGGAGACGACGGACGCCAACGGCGCGAGTCAGCACTGGCTCATCAGCAAGATTCCGATGCGCGATGAGAACGGCGCTGTCACGCATGTCATCACTTTGGGCGAAGACATAACGGCGCGCATCGAGGCGAATCGCGCTATCGGGCGCGCGGAAAAACTCGCGGCTGTCGGCAGGCTCGCGGCGGGCGTCGTGCATGAAATCAATAATCCTCTGGCGACCATCGCGGCCTGCGCGGAAGCTCTGGAATCGCGTGTCCTCGAAGGCGCGTTCGGCTCGTCAAGTGATGTCGAAGATTTAAAAGAATATCTGGGCCTCATTCGGAGCGAGGCTTTTCGTTGCAAGTCAATCACAAACGGGCTCCTGGATTTCAGCCGCACGCGGGCCAGCCAGCAGATGCCTGTGAGCATGACGGATGTCGTCAACTCTGCCGCGCGGCTGCTCTCGCATCAAAGGCGCGGCGAGCCTGTAGAGATTCGCGTCGAGGCAGAGAAAAATATTTCCTTCATCGCGGGCGATGAAGGCCAACTGCAACAGGCCGTGATAGCTCTTTCGACCAACGCGATTGACGCGATGCCGGACGGAGGCCGGCTGACTTTGCGCACGCGCAACGAAGACGGCTATGTGCTGGTCGAAGTCTCGGACACAGGGCATGGCATTGCTCCTGAAAACCTGACAAAAATTTTCGACCCGTTTTTTACCACCAAAGAGGTCGGGCGCGGCACGGGTCTCGGTCTCGCCGTCTGTTATGGTATTGTAACGGAGCACGGCGGACGCCTGGATGTCCAATCAACGGTCGGTGTCGGCACGACTTTTACGATTTCGCTCCCTGCCGCCAAGACCGCATCAGACGGAGACTAAGAGAGCTTGAGCGAGACCATTCCGACACGCATCCTTGTGGCTGAAGACGAAGCTAACCTGCGCCTTGTCATTCAAAAAGAACTTCAACGATTAGGTTACAGAGTGCAGGCCGCGCCCGACGGCGAAGCGGCCCTGCGACTTTTAGAAGAGAGCAATGTTGATGTGCTTCTCTGCGACATCAACATGCCGCGCATGGATGGAATGGAACTCTTGCGTCGCGTGCGCGAGCGGCCCAACCCGCCGGAAGCAATCATGCTCACAGGCCATGCGACGGTTGAGACGGCCATCGAGGCTATGAAGCTCGGAGCTTACGATTATCTCTCGAAGCCTTATCGCATTACGGAATTGGATGCGCTCGTCAAGCAGGCTGCTGATAAAAGGCGACTGCGCGTGGACAATCAGAGATTGCGCGCACAGCTTGCGCGACAATCCGCGATGCCAGAGATTGTTTCCGTCTCAGACCAGATGCGCGAAGCCGTGCGGCTGGTTGAGCGCGTCGCGCCTTCCGATGCTTCTGTCTTAATCACCGGCGAGAGCGGCACGGGCAAAGAGCTTATCGCGCATGCTGTCCATCGTCTCTCGAATCGCGCGGAATCTTCCTTTATTGATTTGAACTGCGCGGCGTTTCAGGAATCTCTTTTGGAATCCGAACTCTTCGGCTACGAGGCAGGAGCTTTTTCCGGCGCGAAGGGACGCAAACTCGGATTGATAGAGTTAGCAGACGGCGGGACGCTTTTCTTAGATGAAATAACAGAGCTGCCGATATCGCTTCAAGCGAAGCTCTTGCGCGCGATTGAAACGCGCTCGTTCTATCGCGTCGGCGCGGTGCGCAAGGTCGAAGTCAATGTTCGCATCGTCGCCGCGACAAATCGCAATCCTGATGACGTAGTCGCGGGCGGAACTTTTCGCGCAGACCTGCTCTATCGCATCAACGGCTTTCAAATCAATCTCACGCCTTTGCGCGAAAGGCCCGAAGACATAGAGCCGCTCGCGCATCATCTCTTAAAGCAACTCGGCGGAGCCAGCCCGCCGGAACTGTCGCCCGAAACGCTCGAAGCCCTGCGCGCATATCACTGGCCCGGCAACGTGCGCCAGCTACGCAACTGTCTCGAACGCGCAGTGCTCCTTGCAGATCAGGGGCGCATCACACTTTCCGAATTGCCGCCCGAAGTCACACGTCCCGCAGCTTTCCCCGCGCCCGGAAGGACAATCGCGCCGAGCAGCAGCCCCGCTTTCAATACTTCATCCGACGCGCCTGCCTCTGCATCCCTGCGCGAAGTCGAACGCCAACAAATCCTCGCCGCGCTCGAACAGACAGGCTGGCATCGCGGCAAGACTGCTGAGATTTTAGGCATCTCGCCTTCAACTCTTTATCGCCGCCTGCGCGATTACAATCTCGAACGTCGCAGTTGAGCATGCACTGTCATTATTAAAATAAGATGGCTGCTCACACCTCTTAATATGCTTTGGTCTTAAAGTCACTGTAAGTTACTTTGCAGTTGTAAGTTTCTCCCAGAGCCTTCAAGTCCTTCACATGCTCTGCCAGAACAGCACAGCCTCGAAGGTCTAGTTCTTGCAGCACGCCCTTGATTAAGTTTTTCAGCACGTTTAGCACTACCGTGCTCACTGATATTATTTGCGTAGTGACCCGTCCATCCTCGTGATGCTTATCCGGGCCACGTACTCCCGGACTGAATTCCGTAGTGAGAGTTCTCAGCAAGCTCAATTTTCTAAGCTGCCTCATCTTTGCCAGATTCTGATAGCATGCCTCATCCATAAAGTGACACATGACGAGAGTCAGTTCTCGCAACGAGGTGACTTTGACCAATCCGGCCAGATTGTCTGTCGGGTCGTTCCCTCTCGGAGAATAAATAGTTAGCGATGTAAGCCACTTCAACTGGGAAAAGACTTCCATTGACCAGTTGGGGAATGTACAGCGCATAAAAGTAATCTCTTCGAGGTCTGGGGATTGCGGGATGAGAGCTAATGCGTCCTCCATCTCTTGCGCGGTTGCATTCTTCATTGTTAACTTAGTTTGAACTGGCTCATAGACGCACAACTCTTTATTGAGACGCACTCCGCAAACACTCTCTGGAAGCAACGGGTACATCCACTTCTTCTCTTCTGTCGCCTGATAGTTCTCTTTGTTTTTATCAAAATCCCCTGGTGTTTCCCAGACGGTAACCCCGTTTCTTTTGACCCATTGGCGTTGAATCGTCTGACTATGCCGCGCGGTTATCACATGTGTCGGTTGAGTTGTCTGCCTTTGGATTGCATTTCGCGGCACGCCGCTTTGTGTGCCTTGCCGGTTCGCATTCATCTTCAAGCTTTGATTACCGGCTGCGTTCGGCTTAAACGCATTGCGTGGCTGTGCAGTAGTTCTCTGCGCCACAGCAGGCGGAGTTTGAGGTCGGCGCACAGGAGTTGTTGACGCTCCTGATTGGTTGACAGGTTTTGGCTGCACGCCATTCATCTTGGTCTGTAAGACTTTGGGTGTCGGTTGAGGACGATAGGCTTGAGGCGCTTGCGGAGAGCGGGTTTGATTTGGCTTGCCTGATTGCTCCTGATTAACGGCGTTCTTTTTCTGCAAGACTTTGGGTAACGGCTGTGGGCGATAGACGGGCGGCGCGACGGGCGTGCGCGGCTTTGGCAAAGCCGTCGCCGTCTTGAGCTGCATGACATGTCGTTGCTCTTTGAGAGACTGCTGCGCTTTCATCGCTTGCTGACTCTGCGTGAGCGCGTGGGGATTTTTAGACTGCGACGGTGTCAGGAATCGTCTGGGTTTACTCATCGCGTTAATCCTTTAATTACCTGATAAGGGCTGGCCCGACTTGACATGCGAGGGACAAACGAAGGTTAGGCTGGCGCGGCAGTCACGCGCCAGCGACGCATGTAAACTATTCCTGCAAGTGATGAATGTCAAACAGTGGTCAAGAAAGCGGCCCGCCTTTATCCTTTTCTTGACATCTATCCTGCCTCGCGTTTGAATATCCAGAGCATCGCCGCGCGCCTGCCGTTTGGCCCGGAAAATTTTAGAGCAGTTCAAACTTAAAATCCGAAGTCCTTAAAATCAGATGAAAACAAAAAGTTCCTCCGCACACGAAACAAGCTCGCTCAAGCTAGTTTGCCTCGTCTTGTTTCTCATAGCCGCGCTTGCTTCCTTTGTTCCGCGATTCTTGCGCGCATCATCCTCTTTGCCAAACGCTCAGACTGAAAATAAATTACCTGAAATGGTTCCGGTGCGTATCAAGCGTGTCGGATTGGGCCAGCGCATACATTTCGGGCTCGGCGCGATTGATGAAGAGAGCGACGATGTGCGTATAGAGGTTTTACAGAAGCCAGCGTCCGCGCGGTTTAATGAGCGAACACTGACAGTGGACTGGACGCCCAGGCCGACGGATGACAAGCAGGGAATGTTCACAGTTCGCATCACTGAATACCCGCTCAACAAGACGCGGCAGCCGCGCTCTCTGACCAAGACTTTTATGATTCCGGTCGAAGCCAAGCCAGTAGAAATTTTCCAGTGGCCCACCGCGCCCTTAGAAGTTGAAACACTCGTCTCAGTGATAGACCCCGCGCGCCTCGCAGCGGCCAACGAGCGTTGGCCCATCGTCAAATTGTTTGACCGCATCGCGGGCATAGAGACCACCAAGCAAGTCAAGCCCGACGACAACATACAGCCGACAACTGGCGAAGCTCTCTTCCGCGATGCTCTGAAAAATCTGGCCCAGCTTCATCGCAACGAAGAGATAGACCCGGACAGCCCGAAGTTCAATCCTGAATGGAAGGCTGAGAACTGGCGACTGACAGCCGTGCGCCCGCGTCTCAACAAAAAGACTTTCGAGTTGCGGCTGGTGTATTTCAATATCGTCGCGCCTGAGCCTGTCTATCTGATGCCGCGCCTGCGCATTGTGCGCGGGAGCGATGCCGGAAGGCCGGAAGAGTTAAGGGAGAAGAACAATAAAGAGTTTGCAAAGCTTTTCTATAACGCTTTCTTCGAGGGCGAAAATCTCAAAGACTTTGTGGCAAGCGATAAGAAGAAATACGGCGAGGCTCTGGCGGATTTCATGACGAGCGTGGTCGGCTACAGCGACCCGGACGACCCTTTGATGCAGGCCAACTTTGCGGCCATGCCGCACAATGCGCGTCTCGGCGGCGATAACAAGTACAACGAGAAAGGACGTTACATCTCAGGCGACGGGTGGGCTCTGGGAACGATGAAGATTGGCCCAATCGAACGCAACGGTAAAAAAGTTTTGGCCTTCATCAGTCCTTTCATAGACGGCTTTGCCACCAGCATCAAGCCGAACGCGGAAGGCACGGCCTACAAGCCTGTGCCTGCGCCGCGCTTTAATTCCGACAGCAAGGATTTCATCAAAGGCTGGGACAAGCTTGTGGATGAAGACGATCATGGAAATGTTGCTATCCCAGATGTAGGCGCGGACGGCTCTGTGAAAGCTAGCAACATAGACTCTGCTTCATTCGCGCGCGAGCACAAGATGAGATTCATGGTCGCTGAAACTCCCTTGCGCGACCCGCGCCGCCGCCTCTTTGAAGAACGCGGGATGACCTGCATACAGTGTCACGTGCGCAACTTCGACGAAGGCGATTATCTCAATCCTGTGAACGACCCGAAACAGTCTTCCAGAGTCGGCGCGACGCGCGACATCGAGCGCGTCTTTTTCGTCATCGTGCCAACTCTTGGCGAAGGCCGCAGCGAATACATACGCCGTGAAGAGGAAGAACAGGTCGGAAATCTCAAAGGCGTATTTCGTGATTATCTGGGCGTCAAGGTCAACATCAAATCGCCACTCGCAAACGAGTGGCCGCACGACACGCGGCGCGGGAGAAGCTAAGAGAATTTCCCGCAAAGGCGCAAAGGCGCAAAGGAAAGACGCCAAGAAAATATTCAAGAGAGATAATGACTCAACTCTTTGCGGTCTTCTTTGCGCCTTTGCGCCTTTGCGGGAAAATGTTTTTCGTCGCGTATTCACAAAGCACATTGCTTACCTTGTAAAGCGCGACGGCGACAAGGATGAGCAGGAAATATTGTAGCGCAACCAAGTATCTATATTCCGTGTGCAGCATTGATTGCACGCTCAGAAAATAAACAGGCACGACGAGCAGGATTGCCAGAGCGTGCCTGTCACGCCGACGCGCCAGCAGAAAGATTCCGAGCAGAGAGAGCGGCAACAGGATGGCTGTGATAAAAAGCTTCTGTATGCTCTTGAGAGCCATGCCGGGATAGCGCAGCATCTTCGTGTTTGTCTCATCCGAACCGGGCTTCAACACGCTGCCTGAAATGACAGGCACTCTTTCCGTGCGCAGCATAGAGGCTGCTCTGCGCAGCATCACTCCCGTAAACCAGAAGGGATGCGATTTGATGACAGCCATTCCGCGCGCGACGCGCGCACGCTCACGCTCTATGCCGTCAGGATTGTAAAGCGAGCCTGCGTAGTCCGGGCGGTTGTAAACTTCCGCTTCCCAGCGCAAGACTTCCATGTCAGTTCGCGGCAGGCCGAGCCGCTTCTCTTCATCATAGTCTGCGATGCCTTCGATGAGAGTCACGCCTGCGCCGAGCGAGTTTGGAATAAAACGATGAAAGACAATCAGATTGCGAATCGTCATCGGCGCAATCACGAGCATGGCTGCACAGATGAGCAAGACAACTGCACGCAGACGCTGGCCGCGTGGCTGTAGAAACGGCAAGAGCGCTGCGACATAAAGAGGCAGCAGCAACCAGTTTGGTCGCAGCCAACTCGAAAGCCCCAGCAAAGCTCCCGCCAAAATCAGATTGGGCCAGCGCAGCGCTTTTCCTTTCGCGCGCGCCAAAATATAAAGGGCCAGCAGGACGGGCAAAACCGAGATGGAATCCGGCAGCAGCAGCAAAGAGTTATATGCAAGCTGCGGCGACAGCGCGGCCAGCAGGCCAGCGATGAGGGCTATGCCTTTTGACGTTGAAAGCTCAAAGGCAATCAGAAAGACAAGGACGACTGAGAAGACATCGCAGAGTATCTGAAAAAATCTGAGCGCGGAATCCGACTCTCCGAAAATCTTAAAGATGGCCGCCATCAGCGTCGCGTAGCCCGGAGGATGCGCCAGCACAGTTGCATCGGACGGAGGCGCGGGGCCGCGCAGGAAGAGCTGTAGATTGCCGCTCAATAAAACGCGCGCATCGTCTCTATATCCGGCGGTCAAGCCTGTCATCACCTGTTCGATGTCAGAGCGATTGTGTTGCCAGACCAGCAGCCGTACGCCGAGCGCGACGAGAAAGATAAGAAGCATCGTGTAGAGAATGCGCTTGCGCTCGGATGAGAGAGATGAGGAGGTATGACGGGAATGGTCTGAACTTTTTTCTGGATGTTCCGGCGTCATTGCCGTTGATACTATCAAAGTCAGAACCGCCTGCGGTAGCGGGCGGGTCGAGCAAGGATGAAGGCGGAAGGATGAATGATGAATGATGAAGAGTGTGCTATTTGAAATTGAATGCTTCAACTTTGAAGAGCTTGCCTTTCATCATTCATCCTTCCGCCTTCATCCTTCCGCCTTGCTCTTGCAGCCTGTCTCTTACTACACTGGCAAAGCAAGTCTCCCGCGCCAGAGCGTCAACTCGATGTAGATGGAAATCGAAAAAATATTAGGAGCTAACAACTGATTATGGCTGTTGCCTCGCCGAGGCCGCCCGCGACGCCCGTGCGCGCCAGTTTGCCGGTCGCTGCCAAATCGCCTGCGAAGTCCGATGAAGAGTGGTGGGTTGCGCCAATCAAATGGACTGCGCTCGCGGTCTTTATCGCCATTCCGATTTTTACTTATCTGGTCCAATCGCTCGCCGGGCGCGTCGTGTGGACGATAGCCGTCGCGGCCCTGCCGCTCTTTATAGTGCTCGTCGGCTATCATCGCTGGCGCAGAATCTGTCCCCTGGCTTTCTTCGCGCAGATTCCCGTGCGCCTGCGCCGTCCCGGCACGAGCCGCGCGTCCGAGTGGCTGGAAAAAAATTATTACTACCTGACATTGACGGTCTTCTTCGTTTCGCTGTGGCTGCGGCTGATTGCGACCAACGGCGACGGCCATGCTATTGCGACCTTCTTTGTGCTCATCGCTATCGCAGCTTTAATCTGCGGCGCATTCTTCACAGGCAAGACGTGGTGCAACTATGTCTGCCCGCTCTCCTTTATCGAAAAGATTTACACGGAGCCGCACGGCCTGCGCGAGACGGAGAACTCGCAATGCACGAAATGCACTGCCTGTAAAAAGTTTTGCCCGGACATCAATCAGGAGAACGGCTACTGGAAAGAGATTGAATCGCGCCCGAAAAGATTTGCCTACTTTGTCTTTCCCGGTCTGGTCTTCGGTTTCTATTTTTATTACTACCTGCAATCGGGAACGTGGGCCTACTACTTCGGCGGCAGTTGGACCAATGAGCCGATGATGATTCATACGGCTTTTATGCCGGGACATGATGCACGGACGGCGGGCTTTTTCTTCTTCCCGTTTGTGCCGCGCGCGGTGGCTGCGATTTTGACGCTGGCATTGTGCGGCCTCTTGAGCTTCGGTCTGTTCTCGCTGCTGGAAAGATTTGTCGGCGGCTGGCTCAAGAAAAGGGATGCAGAGACGGATGGCATGCGCGTGCGTCATGTGATGTTTACGCTGGCTGCTTTTACAGCTTTCCTGACTTTCTATACCTTCGCGGGCGCGCCGAGCCTGTGGAAGTTGCCGTGGGTCTTTCCGCATCTCTTCTTAATCATAGTCGTGTTGACAGCCACGCTGTTTCTTGTACGCCGTCTGCGACGCACGCAGAAATCTTTCGCGGAAGAAACCCTGGCGCGCAATGTCATCAAGCGTTGGGCCTGGACTGACATACAGCCGCCGAAGGATTTGCACGAGGCTTTCCTGATTCACACGATTCGTTCGCGCGAGACGGAGCGCGGCGCGGCGCAGACTCTGGAAATTTACAAGGACGCTGTGCGCGAAACTTTAGCCAACGGCTTTGTCACGCGCGAGGAAGTTCAGCTTCTCGAATCTCTGCGCGAGCAGTTGCATATCAAGAAGGCGGATCACGAGAAGGTCATGTCTGCGCTGGCGGAAGAAGAGCGCGCTATCATGAGCGACCCTTCAAAGCAGATTTCCGTCGAGAAGCGTTTGCAGCTTGAGACTTATGAGCGCGCGCTGGCGCGTTATCTTGAGCGCGTGCTGGCCGCAGACGGCGACCCCGATGACAGTTTTGTCAGAGAGCTAAGGGCAGAGTATCGCGTCACAAAAGCAGAGCACGCGGCTGTGCTTGATGACCTTTTGGGCGGGAGTCTGGGCCTTGCCGCGCGTGTGGGCCAGGAGGTCGGGGCTATCGAGCGCGCGGCGATGACCATACAGGCACTTGAAAGATCGCCTTCGCCGACACACGATTTTCTGGCAGAGCTTTTGCGGCGGCGTCGCTCTCGTTCGATTGATAGATTGATGCGCGGGCTGAGCTTTACTCTTGAAGATGAAGCTGAAAGAGATTTTCGTGAAGGGCTTTCATCTGATGTTGATGCAGAGCGCGAGTCTGTCATTGAGCGTCTGCGCCAGCTGGTGACGCCGCAGATTGCCGAACAGCTTCTGGCGGCTTACAGGGAAACCGTCTCGCTGAAAGCCACTCTGCCGACGCTGACAGACATGCTCTTTGCGCGTACGAAGAGCATTGATCCGTATGTGCGCGCCGTCGCGCTTTATGCTTTGAGCGAGCGCGGCGCGGCGGAGGCAGAAGTTTTAGAGCGTATGAGCAGTGATGAGCATGAGCTTGTGCGCGCGACTGCGCAGAGCTTGTCTGAGCGCATGAGCGTTAGCTCAAATGTGCAGCCCGTGTCGCTTATCGTGATTGAAAAAATGATTGCGCTCAGGGCCGTGCCAATCTTTTCGCATCTCGCGCCGGAGGAGTTGGCGGAGCTTGCACGCGCGAGCCGCGAAGCTGTCTATGCTGCGGGCGAAGCTCTCTGCATACAGGGCGAGCAGGGCCACGAAGTCTTTATCATACTGGCGGGCAGAGTGAACGTCATACGCATTGATGACGACGGCTCGGAGAGAATCGTGAACAGGGAAGGCGCGGGCGGCATGATAGGCGAGATGGCTGTGCTAGACCCTGCGCCGCGCGCCGCGACGGTTTTGGCCCAGGAAGAAGGTGTGCGCGTCCTGCGTCTTGACGGCGAAGCGTTTCGTGATGCACTCGCGGATGACCCGGCCATCGCTTCGGGCGTCATACGCACACTCGCGCAACGTTTGCGCGCTGTGACCTGAAGCAAGATTGCAAAGGCGACGAAAGAATCTCGCGCAAAGGCGCAAAGGCGCAAAGAAAGCACGCAAGATAAATAACCACTCAACATCTTTGCGTCTTCTTTGCGCCTTTGCGGGAAACTTTCTTTTTCTTCTCTCTATTCCGCGAAAGCTTTTCGATATTTATCAGGAATGGGAACAGCGCGTCGCGTGTCTAAATTCATGCAGACCTGTATCTGCTTGGAGCGTGCGCAGAGCGCGCCATCGCTCACGCGCTTTGCTGCATACTCGAAAGTAGCGGAGCTGTTGCCAGTCTTTGAGACATAAATCTCCAACTCAACTTCGTCGCCGTAAACAAGCGGAATTAAAAATTCCGTCTGCGCGTTGACCGTCGGAAAGCCTATCCGCTCCGATGCCATCAAGCGTTCGTAACTGATGCCGCAGCAGGCCGCGAAATATTCTTCGAGCGCGATGTGGAAATAATGAAAGATGACCGGATAATAAACGAGCCCGGCGGGGTCTGCGTCGCCAAAGCGAACGCGTATGCGTGTCTGGAAAGGCATAATGGCGAAGGATAGCGGGAGAAGGATTGCTAATTCAAATCAGATAGCATAACTTTCATCAAGAGATGAAAGAAAAAGAGAAAGGCATCAGCGTCATCGTCGGGCAGATGTATGACGCAAACGGAGAATGCATCCCGCTCTACAGAGCAGAGCGCAGCCTTGCCTGCTCGTCCTGCGGCGCAAAAATTTCCGCCGGAGAACTCTTCACGCGCCGCTCTTTGACCGGACACGCCTTGCGAATCTCCGCACAATGCAGCAAGTGCGCGCCCTTTAGCTCAGACACGGAAAGAGCTTCGGAGATGATTCGCGCGCTGTTATCATCCGACGATGAATCTTCAAGCGCAGAGCCAGCGGCTCAGCCCGCGCGCCGGAGAACGATTGCCGAACAAGTTGAGCGGCGTCTCGGCCCGGCCTTGAAATACAGGCGGCGCAAGTAAAGCTCTTGAGCTTAAAAGCGTCTGACAAAAATTAGCCACAGAGACACAGAGACACGGAGCAGGAAAAATAGATGAAGGAAATGCCGGATAAACTTTTCTGTATTATCTCCGTGTCTCTGTGGCTAATCTATTTTTGTAAATCAATTTTAGTTTTCTGAATTCACCGAAAATGCATACGCCCTTTAACCAGCCGCCGCCGACTCTTGGGAATCAATATGAAGATGATGCTGTGCTGCGCTCGTTCCTCAAACGTGCGCTGCCTTCGGGAGTGCTCTATGAGATAGAGCCTGCGCTTTCGGAGTTGGGCGAGTTGGCGGGCGGAGAGCTTTACAGTATGCAGCTCGCAGACCGTTTGCACGAGCCTGTCCTGACACAGTGGGATGCGTGGGGCGAACGCATTGACAGCATAGAAGTCTCGCCGCTCTGGCGCGTCGCCGAACGGCTCGCAGCAGAGCGAGGCATCGTCGCCACTGCTTACGAACGCGCGCATGGCCGCTTCTCGCGCATACATCAATGCGCGCTCGCTTATCTCTTTACGCCTTCGACTGACATTTACAGTTGCCCCTTAGCGATGACGGACGGAGCCGCGAACACATTGCTCCGCTCTAATAATAAAAAACTGATTGAGCATGCCGTGCCGCATCTTGTAAGCCGCGTGCCGGAAGAGTTCTGGACCAGCGGGCAATGGATGACGGAATCCACAGGCGGCTCTGACGTGGGACTCTCGGAAACGATTGCGCGGCAAGACAGCGAAGGCGCGTGGCATCTGTACGGAAGAAAGTGGTTCACTTCCGCTACGACTTCGCAGATTGCTCTCACACTCGCGCGGCCCGAAGGAAACAGCGCGGGCGGTCAAGGGCTCGCGCTCTTTTTCATAGAGGCGCGGGACGACGATGGACGCTTGCGCAACATTCAAATCAATCGCCTGAAAGACAAGCTTGGAACAAGAAAAGTTCCGACGGCAGAGCTAACCTTGAGCGGCACTCCGGCTGAGCTTGTCCTCGGCACGACAAACGGCGTGCGCAACATTGCTCCGATGCTCAACATCACGCGGCTCTGGAACGGCATCAGCGCAGTCTCGCTAATGCGACGCGGCCTCGCGCTGGCATTGGATTATGCACACAAGCGACGCGCCTTCGGCTCAACTCTCGCGGAAAAACCGCTTCACATGGACACACTCGCGGGCTTGCGCGCAGAGTTTGAAGCGGCTTTTCACTTCGCCTTCTACGTCGCAGAACTGGTCGGCCTTGATGAAGCCTCCGAGATTAGCGAAGAGCAGGCAAAGCTCCTGCGCCTCCTCACGCCCGTTATGAAACTCCTGACGGCGCGACAGGCTGTGATGGTTGCGAGTGAAGTGTTAGAAGCGTTCGGCGGCGCGGGCTATGTGGAAGACACAGGATTGCCAGCCCTCTTGCGCGACAGTCAGGTGCTCTCAATCTGGGAAGGCACAACCAATGTCCTCTCGCTCGACGCACTGCGCGCTCTGGGCCAGGATAAAAGCGCGCTCGAATTGTTAAAGAGAGAGATGGCGCGTTGCTTTGAGCAAGTGAGCGAGCCGAAACTACTCTGGGCCACGCGCGCCGCACAGGCTGCAATCGAGCATGCAACGGATTGGCTCTCGAATGCAGAGAAAGATGGACAGGCAACAGTCGAAGCAGGCGCGCGCCGCTTTGCCTTGACCATCGGACGCGCTCTTGCGCTCGCGCTTCTCGCGCGACAGGCCCAGTGGTCGCTTGATAATGAACTGGACAGCCGCGCTCTGGCTTCAACGCAACGCTTTGCGCAGAATGGCATTGACCTTATCTTTTGAGAGTTTGAAAGCAGGTTTCCCGCAAAGACGCAAAGAAAGCCCGCAAAGAGTTGAAGTATTAATTAACTTGAAAGCTTTCTTCGCGTCTTTCTTTGCGCCTTTGCGCCTTTGCGGGAGATTCTTAAATTAAGCTTTTGAGCAAGCTGTAAGTGGCTTCGACATCTCTGCGTGCGCGATGATTTCCGCCTTCGAGTCCGTAATGCGCGCAGGCTTCTTCGAGCGTGAGCGAGCGTCTGGTGCCGATAGCTTGCCTGACAAATTGCATAGCGCAACGCCAGCCTCTCTCAGGCGAGGTGTGGCGATGGCGCGCACACATGGCTGCCATCGCGCGCCTGTCGAATGCTGCGTTGTAGGCAATCAACAGCTTGTCCGCTACCAGCTTCTCAATCAAAGGCCAGATGTCTTTCCACTCCGGCGCGGATGCAAACTCAGCCCTGTCGAAACGCTGTTGCTTGGATGACCTCGGCAATGGATTGAAGACTGGATGGATTAGAGAGTGATAGACAATCTTCCCCTCTGTGTCACCGAGAGCGATTTCCACGACCTCAATCAGTGGGCCAGTGCCGACCGTCTCCGTATCAATAATCAATGCCTGATGATTGAACTCATAGCGTTCGAGCGGCAACGTGTATGACTGTTTCGCGTTATACAGCATCTTCAAAAAGCAAAAGTTATCACTTGCGTCTTATTCTTCAACCGTCAATTCTTCCAACACGCGACGGGCTGCGCGTTCGGCTGCCGTGTCCGGCATTTCGCGCACGAGCTTTTCTAATTGCACAAAGGCTGCTTGAGCTTCCCTGAAAGATTCCAGATAACTCTTGCGCATCTCTGCCGGATTGTCCCAGCCGGAATCCTCCACCTTCGGCACACGCGAGAAGCGCGCGAGCAATCTTCTGGACTTCGCCAGACTTGCATTCGCACGACGGCGCGCGGCTGGCTGACTTTTCTCCTGCGCGAGCGCGTTGATAAGCGTCGTCATAAAATCTTCGCGCGCTCCATACGCGCTGACGCTCATCAAGCCCCACATCGTCCCGCCCCCTGCCTCTATATAAACCATGTTCCAGACAGCATTGCCGAGCTTAGAGAGTTGGTCGCGCGCCGCGTCCGACTGTTTGCGCCGCGCCTCCGTCAAACGCCGCGCCTGCGCATCATTCGCGGGCCGCTTGCAATCAACGTAATAACCATAAGCCTGCTTCATCCCGTACGTCGAATAGTCCTGCGTCTGCTCGCCGTAAACATCCATAAACTTATCCAGCCCCAGCTTCAACACCTCCGCGCAGGGCATCTTAAACTCCGGCCTCTCCTCATCCTGCGCCCGCATACACGGCGCAGAGATGAGCAGGACTAACGACACGGCTATCGGCAAGATTAACTTTCGCACGGCTTCGATTCCTCTTTGGTCCAGAATGTGAGAAAGATTCTCAGTTGCGGGAATGATTATACACGGATAAGGAATCATTAGCAGAAGACATAAAACATCTCCCGCAAAGGCGCAAAGAAGAGCTTACTTGCTTTCCTTTGCGCCTTTGCGGGAAATTTCTTTTTTTGCTTATTACTTCGTGCCGCCGGTCTTTGCGCCTGTGTCCTGTTTGGCTTTGGTTGTGACGCGGTCAAGGTTGGTTTTGAAGATTTCCGTGTTGGGGTCGTTGTTCTGTTTGCCGAGCGTGTAGGCTTTTTCGTAGTTGGGCTTTGCAAGGTCTAAACGCCCGCTCGTCTCGTAGGCTTCGGCGAGGCTGTCATAGACGTTGGCGGAGTTTGGATAGCGTTCGACGTTTGATTTGAAGGCGGCGATGGCTTCTTCCAGACGGCCTCCGCCCATCAGTTGATAGCCGACAAAATTGACCAGAGCCTCTGGCGGCAGAATCGTGTAGCCGTACTTCTGCGTGAGCTTTTTGTAATGCTCTTCGACGCCCGCGAGACCGCCAGCGAACGCGCCCGTCTCAGGGTCTCTCGGAAGCTGCCATCCGGCGAAGACTTTGCGCAAGCCCTGATAATGACTGCGCAACACGACCGAGCCGTGGTCTTCGTCTTCCATGTGCTCTGCGGCCCATTCAAAATCTTTGACAGGATTCTTTGTCAAAAATTCGCGGAAGCGATTAAAGCCTGTAGTAATGTCTCCCGGCTCGTTGCCAAGCGAGACAAAGAGCGTCTTCTTAAATTCCTTGCGCGCCTTTAAAATTCTTCCGCGCGTTTGAGTGTCGCCTGATTGTCCCATTGCAGCGAAGGGCTGGCGGAGATGTAGGCATTGAAAAGTTCAGGCCGCGCAATCATCGCGTGAATGGCAAAGAGGCCGCCGAAGGAATGGCCCGCGAAGATGCGATAAGGCTGCACTCTGTACTTGCCTTCGATGTGCGGAATTAATTCCGTCTCGATAAATTTCAAAAATTTATCCGCGCCGCCGCTCGTCGGAAAAGCTTGCGTCCTGCCGTCCGGGAGTTGGATAGACGCATTGGTCGGAGTCAAATCACGCGTGCGGTCTGTGTTGGTGATGCCGACGATAATCATTTCGGGGATGCGTGCATTGCGCGCTAAGAATGAAAGAGTCGCGGCTGTGTGCGCAAGATGGCCGTCGCCGTCCGTCAGGTAGAGCACCGGATAGCGTTCCTGATTGCGCTCGTATCCGGGCGGCGTGCGCACGAGTATCGCGCGCTCTTCGTTCAGCGTCTCCGACTTGATGACGAGACGCATCGGAGCATCGTTCTGCGCACGCGCGGGCGGCGCACAAAGCAACACTGCCAGAGAAACTGCAATCAGTAATAAATGCTTGAGTGAGAAAAATCTTTTCATAGTCGCCTCCGATGATAAGCTTTCGGGCCAAAAGGAATGTGCTGTCGGAATTCTACAGGATAAAGGGAAGCGCGCGGGGCCTGGCCCACAACTATTTACATCGCTGTAATAACTTTTTACCATTATTTACAATCAGCAACTGTTTTATAATTTAAGCATCAAGAGTCAGCTTCAAAACCAGAGAAAAGCTCAATGACAAAACCTTTCAAATGTCCTTCATGCGGTGGCCCACTGACATACGAGGGCGGCGATGTGACAATTCGTTGCGAGTTCTGCTCAAGCTCCGTCATCGTGCCGGAAGAGTTGCGCGCGGAGTTTGGGCCATCGCGCCGCGCAGTCCCTTTGCAAGACCAGTTCGGAAATCTTGCGGAGATAGGCCGACTCATACGCGGCGGCAACAAGATTGCTGCCATCAAATTATACAGAGAGACTTTCGGCGTCGGCTTGAAGGAAGCAAAGGATGCTGTTGAAAGATTGGCGGCGGGCCAGCCCGTCGAAGTCTCGCGCACATTCGAGGTCGGAGGCCATCAGCATCACCACGCGCAGCAACCTTTCAACGCTATGCAGCAGATGCACGGCGTAAAGAAGTCCGGCTGCTCGCCTCTTGCCATTGCGCTCGGCATCTTCACAATCATCGCAGTCGTCGGCGGCATCGTAGCTTTCTCTATCTACATGGGCCTTCGTCGTCCGGCAAGCGTCACGGGAACTGATAGGCCCGCCGTCAGGCGCGACGGAGGAAGCAGTGGCGGCGAAGGCGGCGGCGAATACAGCGCAGGCTTTGCCCGCGTCATCCTCAAGTTCGGCAGCGAAGGCATAGGGCCGGGACAGTTCAAGGACGCGCGCACAGTGGCTGTTGATGGCGAGGGGCGCATCTATGCTGCGGATTACACGGGCGGACGCGTGCAGGTCTTTGATGCAAACGGAAAATTCCTGACGCAGTGGATGGTTGATGCAAAGATGCCACTGCTCAAGCTCGCAGCAGACCGCAAGGGAACTGTTTACATTGTGCAGAGCGGCGACATCACGCGCTATGAAGGCATGACGGGAAAAGTTTTAGGGAAATTTCAGCCCGCAGGCAGGTCTTTTGATGATGTGATTACGACGGCGGACGGCGGACTCGTCGCAGTCCAGAACAGCGAAGACATCCTGCGCTTTAATGCGGACGGCGAGGTCACTTTGACCATCAAAGATTCCGTGAGCGGGCAATCCGGCGATTCGGAATTGGATGCGAAGGTAGCTGTTGACGGGCTCGGAAACATTTATGCGATGGGCAGATTTAATGATGCTGTCTTTAAGTTTTCGCCGACGGGGAAATTTCTGACACGCATCGGCGGCGAAGGCAACGAGCCGGGACTCTTTCGCGCCTTGAGCGCAATCGCCGTTGACGGGCAGGGCCGCATCTACGTCAGCGACATCAAAGGCGTACAGGTCTTCGACACCAATGGCCGCTATCTGGATGTTTTCAAAGTGGAAAAAAACGTGGCCTTCGGTCTGCTCTTTAACGACCGCAACGAACTCTTCGTCGCCGCGCGCACGCAGATAGTCAAGTACGCTCTCAACAAATAATAATTCACCACAGAGGACGCAGAGCTTACAGAAGATTTCAAATCTGAAATTTCAAATCTCAAATTTGAAATCTTCTTAAAGCCTCTGTGGTGAAATTTATTGACCGCTTTTCAACTTCTTCCTATCAATCTTCCCGCGATCATTCTTCGGCAGGGATTCCACAAACTCTATCCAGCGCGGGTATTTGTAGAGAGCCATTTTTGATTTGGCAAACTCCTTAATGCTCTGGTCCAATCCTTCGCCCGCAGTGAAGCCTTCGCGCAGGACGATAAAAGCTTTGGGCTTGACCAGATGATCGCCAGCGTCGTGGCCCACGACGGCGCACTCCATCACTGCTTCGTGTTGCAGCAGGCAGTTCTCAATCTCTGCCGGCGCGACATAGACGCCCGACACTTTCAGCATGTCGTCCGTGCGCCCGTGATACCAGTAATAGCCGTCTTCATCAACATGAAACTGGTCGCCGGTCGTGCACCAATCGCCCGCGAAAGTCTCCTTCGATTTTTCGTGCGCCTGCCAGTAGCAGAGCGATGCAGAATCGCCCTTGATGCGCAAAGTTCCCATCTCGCCTGTCTTAACTTCCGCGCCCGATGCATCAACAATCCGCGCTTCGTAGCCCTCGACAATCCGACCCAAACTTCCCGGCTTCACATCACTTGGGCGATTCGTGATGTAGATATGAAACATCTCCGCCGAGCCGATGCCGTCATAGATGTCAACGCCGAAAGTTTCCATCCAGCGCGTGTAAAGCTCTACGGGCAGAGCCTCGCCCGCCGAATAGCAGAATCTGAGGCCGGATAAATTTCGGCTAGTGCTGCCTCCAGCATTGAGCATCGCATTTATCATCGTCGGCACAGTCGTCAGAATCGTCGGGCGATAACGCTCTATTACTTCAAACAATTTTTCAGGCGTCGAGCGTTCCGCGAAGAGAGCCGTCGCGCCGCCGACCGCGAAGGGAAAGAGCAGATTCGTTCCCGTCGCGTAACCGAAAAAAAGTTTCGGCACGGAGACTGTCAAATCGTTTTCGCTGACACCGATTGTGCGTTTGGCAAAGACTTCCGTATTAAAAGGCAGGTCGTGTTGCAGGTGCACAGCGCCTTTCGGATGGCCCGTCGAGCCGGACGTAAAGAGCCAGATGGCTATATCGTCACGATGCGTGTCGGCAGGCGAGAGTTCATCCGGCATCTGGCCCAGAACTTTTTCAAACGAGAGAAAGTCTCCATCCTCTTTTCCGACAACTAAAACTTTCTGTAGATGCTTTGCATCCTTCGCAGCTTCCGCGAAAGTTTCCAAAAAAGATTCGTGTATGACAGCGACGCGCGCGCGCGTGTATTCCAGATAATACTTGTAATCCTCTGCGGGCAGCAGTGGATTGACCATCGTAATCACCGCGCCGACGCGCGCCGCCCCGAACCAAGCCCACACAAACTGCGGCACATCCGGCAGCACAATCAACACGCGCTCTTCCTGTCTCAACCCCAACTCGCGCAAGGCATTCCCAAACCGATTCGACCACCGCACAGCCTCGCCGTAGGTGTAAGTCTCGTCTTCAAAATAGAGACACGTCTTATGCTCGCGCCCTTCCTCCACATTGTGATAGAGGAAGTATTCCGCCATGTTAAAGCGTTCTGGAAACTCGGTTTTCATTGATTCTCATGAATGATTTATATTGTTATGCGACTGCTAATGCTGGCATCTCATTCCATGTGCGTCCTTCGAGTTGACGCCCAGCCTGCTTTTTGTTCGTTCCTCCCCATTGTTTGAAGAAGAATGGAACATCTGATGCAACGCACTGGTCACGAATATCAAGCACCCACTCCTTTCGCATCACTCGCGCTCTTGGCCCTGACTCGCCACCTACAATTACCCAATCAATTCCTTGTAGGTTGAGTTTAGGTAATGCGCCCAAAAGCGGTTCGAGCGAAAGGAATTTAACGCACGCCTCCGTCTCACGAAGATGGTCAATGCGAAATGTGTAATCTTCAGTTTCGACGCTGACGCCCATCCAGATATGTGGCCGCCAAGGCAATTGAGAGCTAAGTTGCATCAGACGTTCTGAGCGTTTGGTGAGAACTTGATAGTAATGCCAATCAGCGCGAACCATCACATCAAAAACTTGTTGGATATAGCTTGTCGGCACATTTTTATGGAAGAGGTCGCTCATCGAATTGACAAAGATAACTTGAGGAGTCTTCCAGCGTAATGGAATTTCCAGCATATGGGGCTGAAGCGTGAGAGCAAAGCCATTGGCATAGTTATGCTGTCCCATTGCCTTCAAGCGATAGGACAATCGCTCTGCATAACAATTCTTACATCCCGGACTGATTTTTGTGCAGCCAGTAACGGGATTCCAAGTAGATTCAGTCCATTCAATATTTGATTTCGCCCCCATATTTTATTTCTCCTGCTAAGGAAAGGTAACTATCACACTATCACCAAAACTGATTTGACCCTGTTGGATTCTACGTTTATTTGCTGGTGGACTTGTTTTGACCTTTTCTTCCGCTTCTAGCTTCCGTAGTGCATCCTTATAATTCTTTTTAATGTAAGGTGTGCCTATGTGATGTGTTTCAAAAATATTCTTCATCGCAAGAGTCCGTCCAGCGAAAGCCTCTAATAACATATCGGCTAGATCATCTACAGGACGGGCATATCCGTAAAGGAGTGGATAATTTTTATCAGCCGGACAATAAGTGAATGAAGCCACACCTTGTTCTATTTGGGAGCTTTCTCCGGCCATAATTTCTTTCATCTTCGTATAACCGTGCACGCTCTTTGTTACGAAAATCAAATGATGGCTTGTTCTGCTCCCAACATCGTTCTTAAAGCAAAATGGCAGAACGTATTTGCCACCAATCTTTTCTAGAACTAAGGTTAATTCGTTTACTATTGCTATCTCGCGTTTATAAGGAGATAAATTAGATAAGCTCGGTCGAAGCCTGTTTGCGCGTTCCTCGCCAAACAGTTCATTCATGTTTTGAGTGAAGATAGGATTTGACAGGCTCATATTGACTCGTTTGAAATTAAAAAAGAGGATGCATTCACATCCCCAATGCCTGAGTACTGACTCAACTAATTTTAATGATAAGCCTTTATAACCCCATGGATCTATAAAAAGTAATGTTGGTGGTAAATACTTAGCCTTTTCAAATTGCTCAACCACTTGAGGGCCAACTTCAAGATTCCATACCTTCGGAGGAAACTTTAAGGTTGCTATACCGGGTAATGCTTTAATTTCATTCTCTAAAATCTGAGCATTAGTACTATCAGCATCATTGAAAACAGTGACTAATAATCGACTTATAAGAGAGTCTCTAATTGCTGCTTCTAGTACTAGCAAGGGAGTAGATTTAGTGCCATCATCATAGCGTCCTCTGCCTGCAAACAAATCAACGTATGCAAGTCTCCCATTCGGCTTTTGTTTTACTTGCTCCGCTATTATCTTGGCCCAAATCCAAAAATACTTACGAACAATAGCGACTTTTGCTTGTGATTGTTCGCTCATTTCATCGTAAAAATCTTCAACAGGCACGAGCGTATCTCCTTATGAGGGGCAGAGACTACGCATGCACTTATAACATAATCAACTAAGATTTGAATCTATTTAGCGAACGGGCATCCCGCTTCGCCGTGTTTGGTGTCGAGGTAAGTGCGCGCTTCCCATAACTCCGGGAAAAACTTTTTCTTGAGCGTAGTGCGCAGGTAGCCGACTCCTTCCGAGCCGCCTGTGCCGCGTTTTGTGCCGACCATGCGCTCGACCATCGCTATGTGATGCGCGCGCCAGAGCGAGAAATATTCGTCGTGCTCAATCAGGCTTTCCGCGAGTTGAAATTCTTCGTAACGCTCTTCAAAGTGTGTCAGGATTTCGAGCGCGGCGCGCGTGCGTTTGCCGTAGAGCTTGCGTCTCTCTTCCTCGGAAAGTTTTTCGTCATCCGCCGGAGCATCAAGGCCGCGCCGACGAAGCAGTGCAAAGAAAGCGTCTGCGAGCGTGTGCGAAGTGAAGCGCGCTTCGAGTCTCTGAGACGCAAACTCATCTTCGCGGAAATGTTCGAGCACTGTTTCATCCTTGATGCCGGAAGAAAATTCTATCTCGCGGAATTGCATGGACTGAAAACCACTCGCAGGGTTCAGCTTGTCGCGGAAGTCAAGGAATCTGATGGGAATCATCGTCTCAAGAATGTGTATCTGGCTGACCAAAACTTTTTCTATCTCGACGACGCGATGGAGCGCGCGCGCGGCTGCTGCGGCGCGGTCTTCGTTCATCTGTGCGATGGCGGCATCAATCTCATGGAGAATCTGCTTGAACCATAACTCGTATGTCTGATGAATCGTGATGAAGAGCAACTCATCATGATGCGCAGGTTCGGAGAGGCAATCCTGCAAACAGATTAAATCCTGCACGCGCAGGTACTTGTTATATGAAAGCGTAGCTTTGCCGCCGTATTCTTTAGACATATTTTAGAATGCTGCTCCAGCCGATTCGTGCGCCGCGTAGGCGCGTGTGTCGCGTATCTTTTTCATCTCGCTGATGACGAGTTCGAGTTCTTCGTCCTTCGTGTAAAAGTGCGGCGAGATGCGCACGCCCGCGCCGGGCCTGTAATCCACTATAAATTCGCGGCGGATGAGTTCTTTGGTGACTGCGCCCGCGTGCTCCGCTGCAATCGTGATTGTGCCGCCGCGCCGCTCAGGGTCGCGCGGGCTGGTGACGCGAAAGCCTGCTTCTTCCGCTAGCTCAAAAAGCATTTGCGTTTGCCGCACGCTCTTCGCGCGAATCCGTTCGACGCCTATTTCATTGATGATGCGATAGCCGCTCTGCGCTGCATAGAGCGCAGGCACTGCCGGTGAGCCGTGCAGAAAGCGCGTGATGTTCGGCGCGTATTGCATGCGGCTCTCAAACGTGAACGGAGCTTCATGCGCCATCCAGCCTGTCGTCTTCGGCTCAAGTTTTGTTTGCAGGTCTGGTCGCACATACAGATAACCCGCGCCGGGGCCGCCGCAGAGCCACTTGACAGAGCCTCCCGTCACAAAGTCCACGTTCAACTCGGTCGCATTAAAAGGAACTGTCCCGGCGGATTGATATGTGTCAAGCACGACCATCGCTCCGACTTCATGCGCGCGTTCGATGATGGCGCGCGCGTCTTGCAGGAACGCGCTCTTGAAGAGAACGTGCGAGATTGGGACAAGCAGAGTCTCTTCATCTATCGCCGCGAGCATGCGTTCGAGCGGGATGGTCATTCCATCTTCGGACTTGACTGTCTCGATACGCAGCCGCCCTTCGCGCGCGTGCGCTTCATAGACATAGAGCACGGAAGGGAAATTCAATTCTTCGCAAACGATTTTGTTGCGCGCGGGCTGCGGGTCGAAGCAGGAGAGAATCAGCGACTGGCAGACGGAGACGTTCTGATGCATGACGACTGTGCCTGCTCTCGCGCCGATGATGCGCGCCACTTCGTCGCCGACCGTGACGGGCATGTCCCACCACCCTTCGGCCCATGCGCGCACGCCGCGCGTGGCCCACAACTCCGCATAATCCTGCAAGCGGTCAAAGGTCTCACGCGGCATCGCGCCAAGACTGTGTGAAATCAGATAGACTGTCTGGTCCAGAATCGGAAACTCTGCGCGCCACTCTAAAAGCTCATCTGTCAAACGGGGGATTCCTCCAATGGTTTTCAGCGATGAGTAATTCTAGTGCAGTTTTGAGAGGTAAGCAAAAGAACTGTTATGATGCCCGTTGATATGAAACAATGAAAAGCAGGACTCGGAATAATAAAAAGCATGCCTTTCATTATTCTGAGCCCTAAATTCTGAATCCAAAAAAAATGATCTGGCGATTCGATAATCCTATACGGCATCCGATTCCCGAAGCGCGCTGGCCGGCTGCGGAAGAGGCTGCGCGCGCACTGCTTTTTCAACCGATACGCATTGGCCCAATCGAGCTTGAGAGCCGCACATGGGTTCCCGCGATGGTTCCCTGGCGCGCAACCGCAGACGGTTTTGTGACGCGAGATAATCTTGATTGGTACGCTCGTTTCGCGGAAGGCCAACCCGGCGCGCTGGTGGTCGAAGCGACGGGCGTGAGAGATATTCCGAGCGGGCCGCTTCTCAGAATCGGTCATGATAGATTTATTCCCGGCCTGCGCGAACTTGTCGAAACAGTCCGCAAGGCGAGCGGCGGTCACACGCGCCTCTTCATACAAATCATAGATTTCCTCTCGGTCAAACGCCGCCCTGAAAAGGCAAAGTTCTTTGAACGCTTTTTGAAACTCGAAGAGCGTCATCGCCGCGCGCTTGCAGAAAAGACGGAAGACGCAAGCTGGCTTGAGAGAGATGAAGCAGAGCTGCGTGCATTCTTAAAAGACGCGCCGGAAGAATTTTTAGATAGCATCCTTGACGAGCGCGAGCTGGAATCCATGCGCTTCGGTTATCGCGAGCGCGTGACGGACACGGAGCTGGAGCACATACGCGAACTGCCCGAAGCGCTGCCAGAAATCTTCGCAGCCGCAGCCGCCCGCGCACGCGAGGCCGGATTCGACGGCGTAGAGCTTCATTACGCGCATGCTTATACGATGGCTTCGTTTTTGAGTGCGCGCAATGACCGCGCGGATGGTTATGGCGGCGCGCGCGAGAATCGTGTGCGGCTGCCGCTCGAAGTTTACAGGGCTGTGCGCGAGCGCGTCGGGCATGATACGGTCGTCGGCGTGCGCTTCCTTGGCGATGAAGTCATCGCGGGCGGCAATCGTATCGAAGATGCAGTCTATTTCGGCGCGGAGTTTGCGCGCGCGGGCTTTGACTATCTCTCCGTCTCGAAGGGCGGCAAGTTTGAGGACGCGATGCAGCCGAAAGTGGGCCAGGCCGTTTATCCATACACGGGGCAGAGCGGCTATGAATGCATGCCTACGACGCTCTCGGACGAGCGCGGCCCGTTCTCGCGCAGCGTGCCGCTCGTCGCTGCCATCAAGCACGCGGTCAAGTCTGCCGGTTACGACACGCCGCTCGTCGCGGCAGGCGGCATCACAACCTTTGAGCAGGCCGAAGGCATCCTCCAAAAAGGACATGCAGACATAGCAGCCTTTGCGCGGCAGGCTCTGGCAGACCCGGATTGGTTTTTAAAAGTAAAACTCGGACGCGGCGCAGAGATACGTCGCTGCACATATACAAACTACTGCGAAGCTCTGGACCAGATGCACAAGCAGGTGACATGCAAGCTCTGGGATAGAGTTGATTTAGACAAACCTGATGTGACTTTAAGCAGCGACGGTAAACGCAGGCTCCTGCCTCCACACTGGCGAGACAAAAGTTCTAAGCAAGACCATAAAGAATAATCGGAAACAGTAGTTGGTTATTCGCGCTCATCTAACCGATACGCAAAAAGCTTATTATCTTTCGCAGAGTAGAGCAGGTTTGTCACTTCGTCGTTAATAAATCTCTTGTCCGGCTCGCTCAAACGCAGAGCGCGCTCCGCCTCTCCCGTGTTGATATTGACGCCGACCAATCCGTTCCCGTCGCCCCTGTCTTTTAAGTCCGTATAGAAATACATCCACTGCCCGCGCAGGGCCGCCAGTTGGCGTTGTCGCCAGAGAAAGCGCGAGAGCCGCTCAAGCTGTCTGGCCGGGTCAAGACGGTCAAGCAGACGCTCTTCCACATTAACTGAAGGACGCGGCACGGAAATATTTCGCGCGGAAGAAACCTGTCGCGCGCGTGAGAGAACTCCGAAGGTCGAGAAACGTTCCCGCGCATAATCGCGCGCATAATTTCCTGCGAGACTGGTTAGATTCGAGGTGGTCAGGTGCGTCGCCAGTCCAGACCAACGCAAAGACCCAATTACTCTTAACGCCTGTGCGCCGCGAAAGACTGTCGTCGCCGTCCCGCCATAACGGAAGTAAAGCGAAGCTGCGCGCGCAGCGATGGCCGCGACCGTGCGAAAGATGCCACGACCCGGAGGATTGTGGCGCGCACGCCAGACATTTCTACCGTCACTCACATCAAAAGCCGCGACCTCGTTTCTCCCTCCGACGACTGCTTCGCCGCGCTCGTTAAGCAGAATAAACGCAGCCTCATCTATTTTATGCGAGACCTTCAGACGACGCTTGCCCGTCGCTGTGTCAATCAGGACAAGGTCGTCACGGTCAGCTATCACGATGGTCGAAGCGTCTGGAATCGCCATGTTAGTGATTCCTTTATCCGCTCCCTTGTAACGCCAGAGCACTTTCCCTGTGGACACTTCAATCGCGCTCACGCCGTAGGGGCCGCGCTCAGTTAACTCGCCGTCCTTGAGCCGCGTGAAACGTCCGCCCGTTCGGACATAGAGCACATCTTGGCCCAAAATAATTTCCGGCGTGAGCCCCAAATCTTTTGCTTCCCATGCGGCTTCGCCCTCCGAGCGCGAGACTGCGCGGACGCGCCCGCGCCCTGAGAAATAGATAAAACGCTCATCAGCCACTGCGTCCGCTTCCGTCAAAGCCAGTCCCTCTTCATTGACGCGAAACTTTTCACGCCTGCGCTCGCGCCCCGTTTGCGCATCGAGCGATGTGACGCCTTCGTAAAACAGATAAAGGCGACCGTCCAGAAAGGCCGGCGGGCGATAGTTATCGAGCGTGTAAGAAACCTCCTGGCCCTCTCGCTCCGTCCAGAGCGTGGGCATCATTTCTATCTCGCTCTCAAGCTCACGCTTCCACAACTCGTCGCCTCTTGAGATGTCAAACAAGTGTATGACGGGCTTCCGCTTAAATCCTTCGCGCGCCGTCCCGCGCGCATCACGCACAAAGACGACTGCGAGCAGGTTTGAGCCGGGCTCGAAAGCCATCTGCATTACTGCGCCGCGAACTTTATCGGTGCGCCAGATAACGTCGCCTGTGAGAAGGTCTGTCGCTTCCAGACGTGTTTTGTCTCCGCTCTCCAAACTTAAAAGCAGTATGTCTGTACCGGGAACAGGAGCCACATCGGTTTCATACAGCCGCACATCCTTGCGCCGCCAGAGGACTTCGCCCGTCTCGGCTTCTACGCCGTAAAGAGATTTCTCAGTGCCGACGACGAGCACTCCCAATTCCGTCGCTTGATAGAAACGCACTCTCCCGTCCAGCTTTGTGGACCAGGGCGTAGAACCCTGCGATTCGTGCGCGCCGCCCAGGAGTAAGAGAGTTAATACGCAGCAGAGCAAGGCACACTTGAGCATCCGGTTACTGAGGCGAATGAGAGTTGAGAGAGGCTTGGCCTGCAAAAAATTTGTTTGGAGATGGCGTAGATGAAAAAGCATGTCGTCCAAGTATAAAGTTGAACTGAACGATACACAAAGTGGCCGACAGTCAGGTAATGGTTCAATTTGAAATTCAGGTCAATATCCATCAGCACGAAAGAATCTCCCGCAAAGGCGCAAAGGCGCAAAGAAGACACGAAGAAAGCATTCAGGATAAAGAGCCATCAACTCTTTGCGTGCTTTCCTTTGCGCCTTTGCGCCTTTGCGGGAGACGTTTCCCGCTTATGACTGAACCACTACTTTGCTAATTCAACTCCCCGAAGCTTCATACGCGGCGATAAATTCCGGGTCGCGCTTTTTCAGATTTTCGTAATCAATCTTCTTGCTGCGCGTCATCAGCTTGTAAGCGAACGGGAACGGGCTGAGGTGCATGTAGTCCTTTGCGTTCTCAAAAAATATCAGGCTCTCGTGCGCGGCTTCCTGATATTCTTCTATGACGGGTTTGCGCACTCTCTCAAATTCTCTGAGCGCAGACGTGACATCATTTTCAACTTCAACAAAACATTTATACAGCGCGATGGCATCTTCGAGCGCGAGCTTTGTGCCTGAGCCGATGGAGAAGTGCGCCGTGTGCAGCGCGTCGCCGAGCAGCACAACGTTCCGGTGATGCCAGTGATGATTCCTGACGTTGACGAAGTTTATCCATTTTGAGTTATTCGACAAAAGCGGATAGCCGTGCAGGTCTTTAGCAAAAACTTCTTCGAGAAAAACGCGCGTCTCTTCTTCACTCATCGTTTCAAATCCCGCGCTGGCCCAGGTCGCAGGGTCGCATTCGACAATAAAAGTGCTGGTCGTTTTGTTGAACTTGTAAGAGTGCGCGGCGAAGACTCCGGCCTCTGTTTCGCGGAAGGTGAGCGTCAGGCCATGAAAGAGTTGCTGTGTCCCGTACCAGATATATTTGTTGGCGCGGATGCTTAAATCCGGCTCGAAAAATTCCGCGTAAGTTTGCCTGACAGTGCTGTTGATGCCGTCCGCGCCGACGAGCAGGTCTGAGTTGCTGGCGAGTGATTCAATATCCGAGACTTCTGCGCGAAAGCGCAGGTCAACCGCTAACTCGCGACAGCGTTCCTGCAAGATATTCAAAAGCTCTATCCGCGCGATGCCCGAAAAACGGTTGCCGCGAATCGTTACCTTCTGGTCCAGATGTATGACATCCACGTTGTCCCACATCTCAAAGCTTTCGGTGATGCGCTTGTAAGATGGTTCGTCATTCTCTTTCAGATAAGAGAGCGTCTTATCGGAAAAGACCACGCCCCAGCCGAAGGTGTCGTCGGGTGCGTTGCGTTCCCGGACGGTTATCTCATGCGCCGGGTCGGATTTTTTCATCAGGAGCGCGAAGTACAATCCGGCTGGCCCACCGCCGATGATATTGATTCTCATGCTTCTATTCTTTTAAGAGCTGGCTCGCAATCACAAGCTTCTGAATCTCGGACGTGCCTTCATAAATACGAAGCGCGCGCACGTCTCTGTAAAGACGTTCGATGACGTTGCCGCGCACAAGGCCCGCGCCGCCGTGAATTTGAAGTGCAGAGTCTATGATGCGGCCTGCGGCTTCTGTCGCATAGAGCTTGGCCTGACTGGCTTCGCGCGTCACTTGTGCAACGCCTGCGTCTTTCAAATATGCAGCGCGATAGACTAGCAGGCGCGCGGCATCAAGCTCTGTTGCCATGTCCGCCAGTTTTTCCTGAATCAGTTGATGCTCTGCCAGTGCGCGGCCAAACTGTTTGCGAGACTTGGCGTAAGCGATTGACTCATCGAGCGCGCGTCCGGCCATGCCGCAGGCAGCCGCGCCGACACTCGCGCGAAAAGTATCAAGCGTCTGCAAGGCCAGACGAAAGCCGTCGCCAGCGCGTCCCACCATGTCTTCTGCTGGCACGCTGCAATTTTCAAACTCGATTTCGCCAATCGGATGCGGCGCAATCATGTGCGTGCGCTCGCGCACACGAAAGCCCTGCATGCGCGCGCTGACGACGAAGGCGGAAAGCTCTGCGCGGCCATCCGCGCGCTCGCCTGTTTTAGCAAAGACAGTATAAAAATCCGCCAGCCCCGCGTTTGAGATAAAACGCTTGCGCCCGTCTATGACATAAAATTCTTCGCCGCTTTCACCTTCGCGTATGAGCCGCGCAGTTGTTTTGATAGCCGCGACATCTGAGCCTGCGTCCGGTTCTGTCAAAGCGAAAGCCGCGATGGCTTTGCCCGTCGCTGCTCGCTCAAGCCAGAAATCGCGGACATGTTCAGGCGCAGCAAGACTGATGGCATACGTGCCAAGCCCTTGCATGACAAAAGCCAAATCCGCGAGTGCAGATGAATAAGAAAGAGCCTCGCGCACCAGGCACAGGCTGCGCGTGTCCAGCGGAGTCCCTGCCTCTGCGACAGCAAAACGCAGCAGGTTGGCATCCGCCAGCAGTCCGAGCAGTTCACGAAAATGCGCTTCTTCATCTTCACGTTCAGCAGCGCGCGGCTCTATCTCACGCGCCACAAAATCCGCCACGCTCGCCACCAGTCGGCGTTGCGCGGAAGTGAAAAACGGCGTCTCTTCGATAAATTGATCCATGAAGAAATTTGCGATTTTAGATTTTTGATTTGCGATTGAAAGCAGATTCTATCTCAGCTTATTCTTCAAATCGCAAATCTAAAATCTAAAATCAAAAATCACTTAAATCTCGGCTCGCGCTTTTCGACAAAAGCTTCATAGGCTTCGCGGTAATCAGGATGTTGCATGCAAGTGGCCTGTGCCTGCGCTTCCCATTCGAGCGCGGTGTCGAGGCTCACTTCCATCTCGCGATTGAGCATCTCTTTCGTCATTGCCAGCGCGAAAGAGGGGCCGCGCGCGAGTCTCTGGGCCAGTGTGCGCGTCTCTGTCTCCAATTCTTCCGCCGCGACGACGCGATTATAGAGTCCGATTCTCAAAGCCTCTTCAGCAGAGATAAAATCTCCCGTGTAAAGCATCTCTGTCGCCTTCGCCAAGCCGACAAGACGCGGCAGCAAGTAAGCCGCGCCCATGTCTGCGCCCGAAAGGCCGACGCGCACGAAGAGAAAAGCTATCTTCGCAGCAGGCGCGGCAAGTCTTATATCCGACGCGAGAGCGATGCACGCGCCAGCCCCGGCAGTCGTCCCGTTCAGAGAAGCGATAATAGGTTTTTCCAAAGAGCGCATATTGCGTATCAACTCGCAGGTCATGCGCGTGAACTCTAAAAGCCCTTGCATGTCGCGCTCGAAGAGTTGACCGATGATGTCATGCACATCGCCGCCTGAACAGAACGCGCGCCCCGCGCCCGTTATCACAACGGCGCGCACATCTTCTTCAAAGCGCATGGCCGCGAACGTGTCAGTCAATTCACGATAGACTTCAAAGGTCAGCGCATTCAATCGCTCTGGACGATTGAGCGTGATGGTCGCCACTCCGTCGCCAACTTCATAAAGAAAACTCTTCGGTTCAAGCATAAGATTTATGAACTGGATTTTAATTGCTCAAGGTTTGTATGTTTTCTCTTCCAGCAATTCCAGAGACGCGGGCAGGTTGCCGCTCATCAGGACTTTCGCAATATCATCTGCCTGCTGATATGTGAAGCGGCCAGAGATTTCGCCGTCTAATGTAATCTGACTTTTGATGTACGCGACAGACTTTATCTCTTTGTTATAGACGACGGCGATATAATTATTGATGTTCGCGCCCGTCCATTTCCCGAAACGCTTTCCGGCTTCGGGCTTGAGTTGAAACGATATTTGATAGTCGTCATCACGGCCCGTGATAGAGATTGCGTCGGCCTCTTTGACATCGTTTCCGGTGATAATCATTTCACGCTTGACGACAACAAAGCTCCTGTCGTTTGGCCCAGTGCCATCTTCGCGTTCAATGTACGGCAGCACTTCCGTCTCCTTGTCCGTTGCCGCTTTCTCTGCTTCCGCCTTCGTGTCATAACGCCGCAAGAAATTTGGCGAAGGCTCTGAGACGACGGCGCGCAACTCCAAGCCTTCCGCGAGCAGGATATTTTTGACGCGCCATGATTCCATCGAGCTGGAAAAGCGCAGCATGAGCCTGTCATCCACCAGCCTTTGCAGCTTGCAATAAATTTTCAAACGGTCGCAGCGATTCTGTATGACAGCCATCGTCTTTTGAATAGTCTGGTCCAGTTGCGACTTATCCGCCTTGACGGCGATTAGCAATTCGATGCCGCCTTTGTCCTGCGGCTTTTTCGTCTGCCAACTGAGAAGTTGCGTGCACGCCAGACTCGCGCCCGGCAACAGCAGAGCCAGCAACACGAGCAGCAACCTGTATCGAGTCTTCATCACGATGCCTCTCAAAAAGAGAAAGTATCAAGCGGCAATCACAGCAATGGCTTCAATCTCCACCTGCGCCGCATCTTCGAGCAGGCTTTTGACTTCGACCAGCGACATCGCCGGAAAATGTTTGCCCAGGCGCGCGCGCCACTTCTCGCCTATCTCGCGCGTGCGGCGGCAATACTCATTCTTGTCCGTCACATAAACCACGACACGCGCAATCTCCTCCGGCACGCCTCCGGCCTCCGTCACAACGGCGATGACATTTTCGAGCGCGCGGTCAAACTGCTCTACAAAATCCGCACTCACAATTCGCTGCTCTTGATTCCATGCAATCTGCCCTGCGACAAAAAGGAGTCTGCCGCCCGCCTGCGCAAGCACGCCGTTTGAATACCCGCGCGGCGCGCCGAGAGATTCAGGATTGATAAAGGTGAAAGACATTTTCGGATTTTAGATTTTAGATTTTTGATTTGCGATTGGATAAAGATAAAGACTTTATAAAATAAATCTTTAATCTGATTTCAATCACAAATCAAAAATCTAAAATCGCAAATTACGAGAGCACGCTGCCGCCGTCTATGTTAATCGCCTGACCATTGATGCCGCGCCCTTCGTGGCTGGCGAGCAGCAGTGCAAGGGCCGCGACCTCTTCCGGTTCGAGGAGGCGATTCTGCGGGCTCATGCGATTCAGGATGTCGCGCGCCTCTTCCGTCGTCTTGCCAGTCTTCGTCGTGATATTTTCAATAGCATGCGCGGCCATCTCCGTCTCAACATAGCCCGGACAAATGGCATTGACCGTCACGCCTTTGGTGACGACTTCCAAAGCGAGTGCGCGCGTCAGGCCGACGACGGCATGCTTGGATGCGGTGTAAGCAGTGATGTACGGCGCGCCCGTTTTCCCTGCGATGGAAGCGATGTTGATAATGCGTCCCCAACCGCGCTCAAGCATGTATGGCAGCGCGGCGCGCGTCGCATAAAAAGTGCCGTTGAGATTGATGCCGATAATCTTCTGCCACATCTCATCGCTGGTCTTCAAGAGCGGCGCGCTCTCAGCGATGCCAGCATTGTTGACCAGAATATCTATCTGCCCGAAACGTTCTATGACGCTGGCAAAAGCCTCATCCACGCTTTCTCTCTGAGAGACATCGCACACGGCATGCATAGCTTTTGTGCCGCACGCGCTTTCGATTTCACTTGCGACTTCACGCACCTGCTCTGCCGTGCGTGCGAGGACAGCGATGCTCGCTCCCTCACGCGCAAACGCGAAAGCAATCTCGCGCCCGATGCCGCGCCCGCCGCCGGTTATCACAGCTACTTTGTCAGAGAGTTTTTTCATCACTCATACAGCTTCTTACGCGGCTCGCGTTTTTCGACGAAAGCACGTACGCGCTCGCGCGCTTCTTCGGATTGAAAGCATTGAAGCTGCGCTTCCGTCTCATATTGCAGCATTCGTTCGAGGTTTGATTCCTCGCTCATATAGACCGCGTGCTTGGCCGCTGCGATGGATTTGTAAGGCGCATCGCGCAGCCGCGCTGCAAGTTTCAGAGTTTCCGCAGCAAGCTCTGCATCAGGCACTACGCGATTGACGAGCCCTAGCTGCAAAGCTCTCTCAGCATTAATCGCGTCTCCCAAAAAAAACATCTCGCAGGCCAGATTGGTCGGGACGACTCGCGGCAGAAAATATGTTCCGCCCCAGTCAGGGTGCAGGCCGACTTTGACGAACGATTGGCTGAACGAAGCGGATTCTGCTGCAAGCCGCAGGTCGCAGCCGAGCGCGAGATTGAAGCCCGCGCCGTAAGCCGCGCCGTTGACGGAAGCTATGACAGGCTTCTGCATCTGACGAATAGTAGTCAGCACGCGGCGTCCTGCGCCGAGCAGTCTTGTGAACTCGTCAACGTCCTGCCGCTCCATCAACTCTGCCATATAGGCCACATCCGCGCCCGCGCAAAATCCGCGCCCCGCGCCCGTGATGATAATCACGCGCACATTGCGGTCACTCGCCGCGCGTTCCAGAGCCTCTGCCAAATCGCGCCGCATGTGGCCCACAAAAGCATTGAGCTTTTCAGGACGATTGAGCATCACTGTAGCGATGCCCGCTTCGGTTGTGACTGAAATATTATCGTAGGGCATGGAGTTGGATTTCCGTCAAAATTATCTGCCTTTGAATTGCGGCTTGCGTTTCTCAACGTAAGCGTTGAGTCCTTCCTTCGCATCTTCCGATTGAAAAAGCTGCTGTTGCAACTCTCTTTCAAGAGCGAGGCCGTACTCGAAGGGAATCTCTGCGCCGGATTGGACGCTGCGCTTGATGCGCCCGACGGCGCGCGCGGCCTTGTCGGGCAAAGTGAACTGGCGCGCGTAATTCATCACCTGTTCCATAAAAGCCGCGCCCGTTTCGGCTTCGTAAATTTGATTGATAAGACCAAGCTCTAGGCCCTTCTCAAAAGCGAACAACTCGCCCGTCGCCATGAGTTCAATCGCTCTCGATTTGCCCACGATACGCACGAGGCGTTGCGTGCCGCCCGTTCCGGGCAAAACTCCGAGAGAAACTTCCGGCAAACCCATCTTGCCGGCGTTGCGTCGAGCGATGCGTATGTCTGCCGCCATCGCTACTTCAAGGCCGCCGCCGACTGTGTGGCCGTTGAGCGCGGCGATAACGAGCTTCGGCGTCTGCTCTAATCTGGACAGAGTTTCGTTCGCATGAAGACAGAAATAGTATTTATATTCCGGCGTCACGCTTGAGAGCATCCCGATGTTTGCGCCCGCGCAGAAAAACTTTTCGCCCTGTCCGGTGATAACGATGACATTCACGCTCTCGTCCATACGCGCCGCGAGGACAGAGCGGTCAAGCTCCTGCATCATCTCGTAACTGTATGTGTTGGCCGGAGGATCGTTGAGCGTCAAGACAGCTATGCCATCCTCTACGCGATACTCTACAAGCTTGCCCGCCACTTCCTTTTCATCCTGCGCTTTTGCTTCCGCTTCCGCCATCTTAAATTCGCTCCATCAACAGAATCTGTTTCTTTGTTTCTGAATATACTCTATTGCAGCGTGAGGAAAAAACATTTTCCCGCAAAGGCGCAAAGGCGCAAAGAAGAGAAGACGCAAAGAAAGCTTTCGAGATAGATAACTACTCAACACCTTCGCGTCTTCTTTGCGCCTTTGCGCCTTTGCGGGAAATCGTTTGTCAATCTTTCGTAGCTAAGCCTTACAAATTTACGACTCGCGCCAGATGCTGAGGCTTTCCGTGTGGGCCGTCTGCGGTGTTAGTTGCAGCGCGCCCGCGCCTGCGCCTTCCAGAAAGCCTGAGAGAAAAAGGCGCGTGATGTTGGCTATCAGGTCTGTCACAGAGAGCTTGCCGCGCGGGTCGTACCAGTTATAAATCCAATTCATCATTCCGAAGAGCGCATAGGTCGCTACGGTCAGGTCAATCTTTTTCCCTTCGCTCTCCTGCCCGGCCTGAACTTCGGACAAGATTCGGCGGACGAGTTTCGTGTATTGCTGCTTCTTGCCAGAGACATGCTCATGCATCTCGCCCGCGAGCGAGTCTGCTTCATGCGAGAGCACTTTCATCTCAGCCATGTTCGCTGCGAAAAACGAGAGATGGTTTTCGATGACGAAGCGCAGCTTGGCAATCGGCTGCGTGGTCTCTTTCAAACGCTGCTCAAGACGTTCGAGGACATGGCCGAAGCAGTTGTCCTGAATCAGAAACAGCAGCTCTTCCTTCGACTTGCAATAATAATAAAGCCCCGCGAGCGAAACATTCGTCTCGCGCGAGATGTCGCGCATAGAGGTCGAATGATAACCCTTCGACGCAAAGATGCGCGCCGCATTGCGCAGGATAAACTCAAGCTTCTGATCGTAGCGCGTGAAGTCTGACATAGCAGATTTTTGATTTTAGATTTGCGATTTTAGATTGGAAGAAGACAGATTCTGCGAATCTGACTGCAAAATCTGTAAAGACGTTTTTCGCCTTATCCAATCAAAAATCAAAAATCGCAAATCTAAAATTCCTTACAGCCGAACGTATTCAAACTCGAACGGCCTGCCCTTAATGCCCGCGTTGGGCGGCGCAATCCAGTTGGCAATCTTGCCGGGCTCTGTCACTGGATGCATGAGGCTGCGGACGTACTCGCGATCTTCAATCGTCGGCAGCCATTCGTCTTTCCGGCTCTCAAACTCTTCCTTGCCGATAAGATTGCCCTGAATGTCGAAGGAGTGTCCGGCGAACTCTCCGACGTGACGATGAAAGCGCGTGCTCGGCAGATAAAGCTGCGCGTCCGCGCCTTCGTCCCTCAGATACTTGTTCCAGCGCGTCATGGCGCGCTCGCAGTCTTTGACATACTCGCCGCGCAAGACTTCGTTGAGCGCATTTCTCAAAGGCACTTCGCGCGGCACAATCTTGCCATCTTCGACGACCATCAAAGTGAAAGACTCTTTGGTCGCGATATGGTCTTCGTATTGATCCTGTTCCTTGAAACGACCCTTGAGCCCTGCGGCGAAGAAGTCCGCAGAGTTAGAACTTATCTCGCCGCCGAAGAGGTCTAGCGAATAGCTGAACCAGAAATTGATGTAACGCTGCAAGATGTCTAGCGGGATGCCGCCAAGCTCGCGCACATCTCCGCCATTCGCCTCGCGCATCAACTGCCCTGTGCGTTTGACAACGCGGCCCACGCCCGTCTCGCCGACAAAAAGATGGTGCGCTTCTTCCGTCAACATAAACTGGCAGGTGCGCGCCAGCGGCTCGAAACCGGATTCCGCGAGAGCCGCGAGTTGATACTTGCCGTCGCGGTCTGTGAACATCGTGAAGCAGTAGAAGTTGAGCCAGTCATCACACGGCTGATTAAAAGCTTCGAGGATGCGCGGCTTGTCAGGGTTGCCGCTCCTGCGTTCCAAAAGCTCATCAGCCTCGTCGCGCCCGTCGCGCCCGAAATATCTTTGCAGCAGATAGACCATAGCCCACAAATGTCTGCCCTCTTCGACATTAACCTGAAAAAGATTCCTGAGGTCGTAAAGCGATGGACAAGTCTTGCCAAGCTCGCGTTGCTGTTCGACTGACGCGGGCTCTGTGTCCCCTTGTGTGACGATGATGCGGCGCAGTGCATTGCGAAATTCTCCCGGCACTTCCTGATAAGCAGGCATGCCGTAATTGTCGCCAAAGCCGACGCGCGCATCCGGATCTGCGGGTTTCAGAAAAATGCCCCAGCGATAATCCGGCATCTTGACGTAATCGAAATGCGCCCAGCCTTCCGGCTCGACACTGATGGCCGTGCGCAGATAGACATCCTTTTCCTGAAAACCTTCCGGCCCCATCTCGCGCCACCAATCCAAGTAATTCGGCAGCCACTTCTCAAGCGCACGCTGAAGCTTCTTGTCTTCAGACAGATTCACGTTGTTAGGAATGCGTTCGTATAAATTCATTAGTGCTCACTCCGTTCGCAGTTATCAGTTTTGAGTTTTCAGTTAAGAACTAGATTTTCTTTTTCTGAAAACTGAAAACTGAAAACTGATAACTATTAAGTCCTCTTGTAATCGAATTGCGGCTGAGTCGGTTTCCCGTAATTGGTCAGCGCGCCCTGCGGGCCGACTGCATTGGGTCGCTGGAAAATCCAGTTCTGCCAGGCGGTCAAGCGGCCATAGATTTTGGTGTCCATTGTTTCCGGGCCAGCGAATCTCAAAGACGCTTCCATGCCCGTCAAAGCATCCGGCGAGAGCGATGTGCGCTCTTCGATGGCGACGCGAATCTCGTCTTCCCAATCAAGATCGTCCGGCGCGAAAGTGACAAGCCCTGCTTCTTCTGCTTCATCCGTATCAAACGCGCCTTCGTGCTCAAACACTTCTTCCGCCTTTTCCGGTTCTGCCAGAAATCTTGATTGCAGCCGCGTCAAACCATTCGACATCAGCAGCGCGCCTTTGTTCAACTCGCTCGTAGCGACTTCGACCTTTTCATCCGGCGAGTTGAGCATAAATGTGCGGTCTGCCGAGAGCGCGAGTTCCAACAGATTTCCCGCAAAGCAACTGCCCGGTTCAATCAAGGCGAAAAAGCTCTTGGCCGTCAGGTCAAGACGACGCAGGACGCGCGCCATGTGCAAGAGAATTTCCCGCACGAGCCAGTGGTCTTTATGTTTGAGCAGCGTTTCATCAACAGCGAGTACGTCTGCGATGTTGCCTTCCGTGCGCATGCAGACGAGACCGATTTCCAACTCGTTCATACGCAGATGAAGGAGCGCATTATCCAATTCTCTGTAAGCCTGCAAAGGCCAGTAAGCATCGCCCAGTTTTTCTATCTCTTCAATCGTCTGCGGAGTTTCGCCAAGAGGCCCGCGCACAGTCAGGTCTGCGTATCGCTTGTCGCGATGCAACCTGACGCTGACATACTTGTACTCACGCCCATTCTCCGTTGCTTCGACTTGAAGCGGATTTAACTTGATGCCTGTTTCAGTCTTCTGCTCGCCGTCTGCTTCAACAAGACTTTGGACACGCGAAGCAACTTCGTCCTGAAACTTGCTTGTCGGAAAATAGCCGTCAATCAAGCCCCACTCTTTCGCGCGCTTGCCTTTGAGTCCTTCCGCGAGAGTCGAGAAAACATCCGCGCGGTCGCGTCGCACTTTTCTTTTATCAACGAGCCGCGTCAAACCGCCTGTGCCTGGCAAGACTCCGAGCAGCGGGACTTCCGGCAGCGAGACTGCGGAGTTGCCGTCTTCGACCAGATAGATTTCATCGCACGCAATCGCCAGCTCATAGCCTCCACCAGAAGCCGTGCCGTTGAGCGCGGCCACATATTTCTGGCCCGAATGCCTCGAAGCATCCTCAATCCCGCAGCGCGTCTCGTTTGTGAACTTGCAGAAGTTGACCTTAAAAGCGTGCGAGCTTGTGCCGAGCATGTAAATGTTTGCGCCCGCGCAGAAGATGCGCGGCTTGAGGCTCGTGACCATCACGACCCTCACTTCCGGGTGCTCGAAGCGCAGGCGTTGGACTGCATCAGCCAACTCTATGTCAACTCCCAAATCATAAGAATTGAGCTTCAGTTTGTAGCCATCCGCAAGCGTCTCGTCCTCCTGCACATCCATCGAAAGCCTTGCCACGGCTCCGTCAATCTCCAACTTCCAGTGCTTGTAACTGTCCGGCGTCGTCTCGAAATTAATCATCAGTAAAGTTAACTCCACTAAGCTAATCGAATAATAAATCTCTGAATTTTTCGAACGCTCGTTCGAAAAAGTATGATAGCCTGTCCTCACGCCCGCGTCAAGCGCGCCTGAAACTCTTGCTTGACAGCCGACACTTGCCGCGCGTAGGGTCTTGTTCGCTTCGGGACAGAAAAGTGGAGGCGCATCTGTTCTGGTGAATGGCGCGGTCTTCAAAACCGTCTGTGAGACTGTGAGAGCAGGCTCAGGTGGGTTCGATTCCCACACGCCTCCGCCACAGGAATTTGCGATTTTTGATTTTTGATTTGCGATTTGAAGAACAAGCTAAGATAGAATCTGCTTTCAATCGCAAATCAAAAATCGCAAATCTAAAATTTATGCGAGAGTGGATTGCGCTCAATATGACGCCGGGTGTGGGGCCGCGCGCTGCCGCAAAGTTGTTGGAGCGTTTCGGGTCTGTGGAGGGCGTCTTTGGCGCGCGGCGTGAGGAATTGGAGAGCCTGCGGTTGCGGCCCGAAGCCATCGAAAGCATCCTCGCGCGAGACCGCGAAGCGCAGTCCGCAACAGAGATTGAGCGCGTCCGTTCCATAGGCGCAGACATCCTTTTGCTCGACGATGGCGTCTATCCGTCCCTGCTGCGTGAGATTGCAGATCCGCCGATTACGCTCTATGTCAACGGAGCATGGGAGGCATGCTTTGACCAGCCTTGCATCGCTCTGGTCGGCTCGCGTCGTTGTTCGACTTACGGGCAGAACACAGCCTTGATGCTGGCGCGCGATCTGGCCCAGCGCGGCGTGACGATTGTGTCTGGACTTGCGCGCGGGATAGATGCTGCGGCGCATCGCGGCGCGCTCGAAGCAGGCGGCAAGACTGTGGCCGTGATGGGTACAGGGATAGACCAGGTTTATCCGCGCGACCACAAAAAATTGGCGCAGGAAATCTTGGACAACGCTGGCGCGCTCGTCTCCGAGTTTCCGCTTGAGACGCCGCCCGCGCCGCAAAATTTTCCGTATCGCAATCGCGTCATCAGCGGTCTCAGTTTGGGAGTCGTGCTCGTAGAGGCTGCGGAGAATTCAGGCTCTTTGATTACGGCGCGTCTCGCAATGGAGCAGAACCGCGAAGTGTTTGCAGTGCCGGGAAACATTACTTCGCGCAACTCCTTCGGGACGAACTATCTGATAAAGGGAGCGGGCGCAAAGCTCGTGCAACAATGGCAAGACATAGTGGCTGAGCTTCCGTCCGACATCGCTGCAACACTTTTGCCGCCTCCTTTAGTTGAGAAGGAAGAGAAGAATCTGGTGGAGCAATTAGAGCTTGTGCCGGGAGATTTGACTGCTACGGAGCATGCTGTCTGGAAGCTGCTTTCGCCCGAAAATCCCGCGCATATAGACGAGCTTGCTTTGCAGAGCAAGCTGTCTGTGCCGCAGTTGACAAACGCGCTTCTGGCTCTGGAAATGAGGGAGCTAATCAGGCAGTTGCCGGGCAAAAGCTTTGTCAGAAAAATGTGAGAGCATTTGACAACTGGCAGGATAAAAGCAAATTCTTGTTACGGCTGATGAATCATTTAAAGTAAATTTGAGCGAGCGTATTGTCTTATTAAGACATCTAAAAGGTATTCAAATGGGAAAGAACTTAGTCATCGTCGAATCGCCCGCAAAGGCGAAAACGATTAATAAATATCTGGGCAACGATTATCGCGTGATGGCCTCCATAGGCCACATCAAGGACTTGCCGTCTAAAAGCTTGGGCGTGGATGTCGAGCATGATTTCGAGCCGACCTATGAAGTCATTCCTGATACGAAGAAGCGTAATAATAAAAGAATTGTCTCGGAACTGAAGAAGGCTGCGAAGGAAGCCGATGCTATTTTCCTGGCCGCAGACCCTGACCGCGAAGGCGAAGCCATCTGCCAGCATCTTGCGGAAGAGATTGTGCCGAAGCGTCCGAAGAAGCCTACCTTCCGCGTGATGTTCAACGAGATTACGAAGCGCGCTGTGCAGGATGCTTTCAAAGAGCCGAAGCAGATTGATGCCAATCTGGTTGACGCTCAACAAGCTCGGCGCGTGCTTGACCGTCTCGTCGGCTATAAAGTCTCGCCGCTCTTGTGCCGCACGGTCGGAGGACGTTTGAGCGCAGGCCGCGTGCAATCTGTCGCGCTCCGCATGGTTGTCGAGCGCGAGCGCGAGATAGAGAAATTCATCAAGACGGAATACTGGACTGTCAATGCGAATCTGACTGCGAAACTGCCTCCGGCTTTTGACGCGCGTCTCTGGAAGATTGGCGAGCAGACTGTGAAGACTTCGGGCTTCGATCAGGATGTGAAGAAGACTGAAATCCTGATTGGGAATGAAGAGCAAGCCAAAGAGATTGTCGCGGAAGCGGAACAGCAGAGTTACGTTGTCAGCGATGTCACGACGAAGGAACGCAAGCGCAATCCTGTCCCGCCGTTTGTCACTTCAAAGTTGCAGCAAGAGGCTTCGCGCAAATTGGGCTTTGCAGTCAAGAAGACAATGATGCTGGCCCAGAAGCTTTACGAGGGCGTGGAGCTTGGCGCGGAAGGCTCTGTCGGTTTGATTACATACATGCGCACGGATTCGACGCGCGTGTCTGATGCCGCTTTGAATGAAGTGCGCGACTTTATCAATGGTCAGTACGGCGAAAATTATCTGCCGGAAAAGGCCGTCCACTATCGCTCGAAAAAGGGCGCGCAGGACGCGCACGAAGCGATTCGCCCGACGGATGTGGCGCGCACGCCCGAAGCCGTCGCGCGCTTTCTGAATAAAGAAGAACTCAAACTCTATCGCCTTATCTGGCAGCGTTTCGTCGCCTCGCAGATGATGCCAGCTATCTTTGACCAGACGACGATAGACATTAACGCGGGCCGCTTTATCTTCCGCGCGACGGGTTCTGTGCAGAAGTTCGACGGCTTCTTAAAGGTTTATCAGGAAGGCCGCGACGAAAAGACGGAAGAGGATGAAGAGGCCGAGCGCAAACTGCCTCTGGTGGAAAAAGGCGAAGCCTTGAAGCTCAATGCAATCGCGCCCGAACAGCATTTCACAGAGCCGCCGCCGCGTTACACGGAAGCCACGCTGGTCAAGGCTCTCGAAGAGAAAGGCATCGGGCGGCCTTCGACCTATGCCGCGATTATGACGACGATTCTCGACCGCGAGTATGTCGAAAAACATGAAGGACGTTTTCATCCGACTGCTCTCGGCACAACCGTCAACGATTTATTGGTCGCAAGCTTTGACGACCTTTTCAATGAGACCTACACGGCGCGCATGGAAGAGGAGCTTGATGAGATAGAAGAAGGCAAGCTCAAGTGGACTGCCGCGCTGCATGAGTTCTACGAAAAGTTTGCGAAGGATTTGAAGAACGCAGAGAGCCAGATGCGCGCCGCCAAGCAGCAGGCGATTCCGACGGATGAAATTTGCGAAAACTGCGGCTCGCAGATGGTCATCAAGTTCGGACGCTTCGGACAATTCTTAGCCTGCTCAAACTATCCCGAATGCCGCACGACGCGCGAGATAGCTAAACCTTCAACAGCGAGTGCGGAAGCAGGAAGTGAAGCCGGAACAGCAAACGCTTCATCAACTACTGATGCATCCGGCGCGGACGCTGGCGAAGAGGCGGAAGAGTGCGACCTGTGCGGCAAGCCTATGGCTTTGAAGCGCGGCAGGTTCGGACAGTTCTTAGGCTGCACGGGTTATCCAGAGTGCCGCAACATACGAAAGATTGCCAAGAGCGGAGCAGTTGCGCCCGCGCCCGTCCCGCTCGATGAGACCTGTCCTGTGGACGGCGCGCACCTCGTACGCCGTCACGGACGTTTCGGTGAATTCGTCTCTTGCTCAAACTATCCGAAGTGCACTTACATCAAGCGCGAGACGACGGGCGTGGCCTGCCCGCGCCCCGGTTGCAAGGGCGAGTTGGTCGTCAAGAAAACGAAACGCGGCAAAGCTTTTTACGGATGCTCGGAATATCCGAAGTGCGATGTGGTCTATTGGGATAAGCCGGTCAGCGAAGTTTGCCCGCAATGCAATGCGCCGTTCCTCTTGGAGAAGACGACGAAGAAGGAAGGCACGATGCTTATCTGCGCGAAAGAGGAATGCGGCTATCGCGCTCAAGCAGAATCACGCGCAACGATTCCCGCGACTGTGACAAAGGAACAGGGCGAGCATCCAACGGCGCGTTGAGAGACAAGCTGTCAGAAAAAAGTTTCCCGCAAAGACGCAAAGAAGAACTTAAATGTTTTCCTTTGCGTCTTTGCGCCTTTGCGGGAAGTTTCTTCGAGATAACGTCTCAGCGAGTTTTAAAGTCATCCCTTAATCTTCATAAATAATATCAGCCGCCGCTTCATCCGGCACGCGCTCCCAGCCATGCGGCGTGTGTTGGAAATGTTCTGTCGAGGCCACCGCAAACACAGAGCGTTCGGGTTGCCAGGAGAGACGTTCGACGGCGATGTTTGGATGCTTGATGCGGAGCACGTTGAAGGAGTTTGTCTCGCCGCGCCCGCGCGTGGAGGTAGCCGTGCCAGCAGAGATGACAAGCGCATTGTGTCCTGCAATCTTGTAGCGCGTAAAAGTTTGCCCCGTGTGGCTGACATGCAAGTGGCCCGCGAGAAGCACATCCGCGCCGCAGGCCGCGAGTGCTTCCATAGCCATCTCCGCGCGATTCACAAGCTCGTCCTGATCGTGTCCTTCCGGTAACTCGAAAGGATGATGCGTGACGACAACCTTTGTGACTTCGTCGCCGTAAGCGCAGAGCCGCTCGCGTATCTTTGCCGCCTGCACTTGATTGACGCGCCCGTCCTTAATCGTCAAAGAGCGCGCAGTGTTGATGCCCAGGATAGCAACCTCTTCATCCGCGAAAAACGGTTCAAGGTCATCCGTGATGTAACGCTTGTATTTGTCCAGAGGCTGGAAAAAGCGCGCGAACACGTTATAGAGCGGCACATCATGATTGCCCGGCACGATAATCTGCGGCGATGGCAACTCGTCCAAAAATTCCCGCGCCTCTTGAAACTCATGACTGCGCGCGCGCTGCGTCAGGTCGCCTGAGACGACCAGAGCGTGCGGGTCAAGCTCTTTGATGATTTGAATCAAAGGCTCTATGACCGTCTGGTCAACGCGCCCGAAATGCAAGTCCGAAAGATGAGTGATGATACGCATAATAAATTAAGGATGAAGGCCGCAAGGATGAAGGATGAATGGCATGCCATTCAAGCATGAAGCATTCACCTTCAAGAGCTACAAAATTTTTAATAGCTTCCTTTTCGTCCTTCCGCCTTCATCCTTCATCCCCTTTCTCTAGTGGTACGATAACGCGCAGAGTGCGTGGCCGCACGCGGTAATGGAGCGGCGTCTTCATGATTGTCACTTCGCCGTCCGTCGCTACGCGCAGACGCTTGCGCTTTGTCTCAATCCAAACTTCCTGTGTGCAGAGCGCGTCGAAATCCTGTTCCTCGCGCAAGCCGCCGAAGAGCGCGCGCCAGGCGAGTCTTAAAAGTCCCATGCGCCCCGTGCGATGCGCGATGTAAAGGCTCAACTGTCCCGCGTCCATGCAAGAGCGCGCGCCTATATTAAAGCTCTCCATCTCGTATTCGTTGTTGCCGATAAAGACGAAGGGCGTGCGCCGCACCAGCTTGCCCTCGTCCATCTCCAAGCGCACATCCAGAAAAGGATAACGCCGCAGGACGGAGAGCGCGGCCCAGAAGAAGGCGGGCCACTTGCCGCGCCCCAATCTCTCTTGCTGCTGTTCGCGGCGATGCACGATGCTCGGATAGAGGCCGAGGCTTGAGTTGTTGAGAAAGATGCGGCCATTGACTTCGCCTACATCCACACGCATCTCGCGGCCTTCAATAATCGTGCGCGCGGCCTCTTTCAAGTCGAGCGGAATCTTGAGGTCTTTGGCAAAGTGGTTGAGCGTGCCGAGCGGCAAGACGCCGAGCACACGGTCTGTGCCAACCAATTCCGACGCAACGGCATTGATTGTCCCGTCGCCGCCGCCCGCGACAATCGGCGCGCGGTCTTCCTTCACAGCGCGCCGTGTCAAATCAATAATTTCCTCGCCGCTTTCAGCCAAATCTATGCGCGCATCAATCTCGCTTGAGGCAAAAATCTCCGACAGAAGCTCTACAGCCTGCCCCTTCTCGTTCGTCCCGGATGAAGCATTGATAATGACCGCCGGACGCGCAGGCACGTTTGTCTTTAACCTTTCGTTTGATTTGAGCCTTGAGCATAACATAACGGGCGCGAGAGTTTCCCGCAAAGGCGCAAAGGCGCAAAGAAAAGCTTCAATAGTTTTCTTTGCGCCTTTGCGCCACCAGCGGGAAACTGCTTTTTCTTCCTACCTTTGAAACTAACCCACTACCCTATGGTTGATTGGCCGGAGTGTCAAACAGTAGAATCAATGCCTATCTTTTGGAGCAGCGATGATGTCTGACAAGAGCAATCAGAGAGAGCAGCATTTAACAGACACGGCGCGGGAGACCGCGACCGCCGACAGCGATGTGGGCCACAGTCACTATCAGCCTAAAGCCGGAAGCAAGAGCGTCGAGGAAACTATTGGCGACACTTCTGCTGCTTCCGCTTCATCAAATGGCGAGGCGCAACGGAAGGACGCGAGTGGCAGAGATTCCGCATCCGTGCAAGCGCAGCCGCCTGATGATGTCGCGGGCATAGAGATTGGCGAGGCAAGCAAAATCGCTGGCGGAGTCTCGGCCATACTCTCTTCCGTCAAACATGCCTGGCGCGAGATGGGCGCGGCGCGCAGTTTGAAAACGCTGCTGCAAGTCAATCAAAAGGACGGCTTTGATTGTCCGGGCTGCGCGTGGCCCGACCCTGACGGCGCGCGCGCGCACGCGGAGTTCTGCGAGAACGGAGCCAAGGCCGTCGCGGAGGAAGCGACCACAAAGCGCGTCACGCCTGAGTTCTTCAAACAGTGCAGCTTGCAGGAGCTATCGCGCAAGTCAGACTACTGGCTCGGCAAGCAGGGACGACTCACGCAGCCCATGTATCTCAAGGCTGGCGCGACACACTATGAGCCTGTCAGTTGGCAACAGGCATTTGAGATTATCGCGCAGGAATTGAACTCACTCGCTTCGCCTGATGAAGCTCTCTTCTATGCCTCTGGAAGAACGAGCAACGAGGCAGCGTTTCTCTATCAACTTTTCGTGCGCCAGTTCGGCACAAACAATCTGCCGGACTGCTCGAACATGTGCCACGAATCCTCCGGCTCCGCGCTGACGGAAACCATCGGCATAGGCAAAGGCACAGTCACGCTCAACGATTTCGAGTTGGCCGAAGCCATCTTCGTCATAGGGCAAAATCCCGGCACGAATCACCCGCGCATGCTGACCTCTTTGCAAGCAGCCAAGCGCAACGGCTGCACAATCGTCCACATCAATCCTCTGCCGGAAGTCGGCCTGCGCCGTTTCAAATATCCTCAGGAAGTGAGCGGCATCATCGGACAGGGAACGGAACTGGCAGACCTCTTCTTACAGGTACGCATCAACGGCGATGTCGCGCTCTTGAAAGGCATCATGAAAGAGATGCTCGCGGAAGAAGACTTGCGTCCCGGCGAAGTTCTGGACCACAAATTTATCAGCGAAAAGACCAGAGGCTTTGAGAGTTTTAAAAGCGCGCTTGATGAAGTCAGTTGGGATGACATCACAGAGCAGAGCGGCATTAGCCGCGAGCAGATTCGCGCAGCTGCGGAAATCATGATGCGCTCAGAGAAGACAATCTTCTGCTGGGCTATGGGCCTGACGCAACACAAGAACGCCGTCGCCAACATACAGGAGATAGTCAACCTACTCTTGATGCGCGGGCAGATTGGCAAGCCGGGCGCGGGCGCGTGTCCCGTGCGCGGCCACAGCAATGTGCAGGGCGATAGGACAATGGGCATCTGGGAAAGACCGACCGCAGCTTTTCTTGACAGCCTCGCGCGCGAATTTTCTTTTGAGCCGCCGCGTCATCATGGCTTCGACACAGTGGAATCCATCAAGGCCATGCACGAAGGCCGTGCCAAAGTTTTCTTTGCGATGGGCGGCAACTTTTTATCAGCGACGCCCGACACGGAATACACAGCCGAAGCGCTTACACGCCTGCGCCTCACCGTGCATGTCTCAACCAAGATGAACCGCGCGCATCTCATCACTGGCCGCGAGGCTCTGATTCTTCCCTGTCTCGGACGAACCGAAAAAGACGCGCAGGCCACCGGGCCACAGTTCGTCTCCGTCGAAAACTCTATGGGCGTCGTGCATTCTTCGCGCGGGACATTGCCGCCAGCATCAGCAGAGCTTTTAAGCGAGCCAGCCATCGTCGCGCATCTCGCGCGCGCAGTGCTCGGAACGAAATCCGCTGTTGATTGGGAATGGCTCGTAGAAGATTACGACCGCATACGCGAAAGAATCGCGCGCGTCATTCCGGGCTTTGAGGATTACAACCGCCGCGTGCGCGAGCCCGGTGGCTTTTATCTTCCAAACGCAGCGCGCGATGGCGTCTTTAAAACAAAGAGCGAGCGCGCAGAGTTTACAGTCCATACACTGCCGCGCCATGAGCTTCAGCCGGGACAATTCCTGATGATGACCATGCGCAGCCACGACCAGTACAACACGACGATTTACGGACTCGACGACCGCTATCGCGGCATACACGGAGGCCGCCGCGTCGTTCTTTTAAATGAGGAAGACATAACCCGGCATGGCTTCTCCGCCGGACAAATCGTTGACCTCACGAGCCACTTCAATGGAGAAGAGCGCACGGCCCGCCGCTTCCTAGTCGTCCCCTACAGCATCCCTCGCAACTGCGCCGCAACCTATTTCCCGGAAGCCAATGTTTTAGTCCCCATCGGCAGCGTCGCCGAAAAGAGCAACACGCCCGCATCCAAATCCGTCATCATCAGCATCCGTCCGGCAGTCAATCCTTCCGCCAGTTTTGATTACGACCACGTTGATGGAGCTTCTACTGGCAAGGTTTCTAGAGGGTGATTTCAAAAAAAATATGGAGCCTGTTTTCAATCAAGCATCAATGGCGGATGTCTCTCTGTTGACAGAGATGATGCGCGAGTTTTATGCGTGTGATGGTCTGGCGTTTGACGAGGCGTCAGCCCGCGCGGCCTTACAGGAAATTTTGAATGACGGGTCGCTGGGCGAAGTTTATTTGATTGCGTTGGAGGGAAAGGTGGTCGGCTATCTTGTGCTGACCTTAGGATTCAGTCTGGCTTATCACGGGCGCGATGCCTTTGTGGATGAGATTTATGTGCGGGAAGAATATCGCGGGCAGGGGATTGGGCAGAAAGGCTTGCAGTTCATAGAAAATGCCTGTCAGAGGCTTGGAGTGCGCGCTCTGCACTTGGAGGTGGGGTTAACGAATACGCGCGCGCAGAGCCTCTATCGCAGGACAGGCTTTGTCGAACATAAACATTATCTGATGAGCAAGTGGATGAAAGTAAAAAGATAAAAGGCCAAAGGTAAAAGTAAAAAGGCAAAAGTAAAAAGGCAAAAGTGAAGATGCGAAAGATGCTGTCTTCACTTTTGCCTTTTGCTTTTTTACTTTTGCCTTTTTACTTTAGCTGTTCTCGTCGCGTGTGTTGCCCGGAGCATCGTTTGAAGTGGATTGGCTCTCTCCTCTTCCGCCTTGCGCGCCGAAGCCGCGATTCTGGCTGTGCGCGTAGAGCTGCGATTCGCGCTCGTAGCGGTCATCGTAGCCGGATGTGTTGCGCAGGCTGCTCTCGCTCTGTGTCGAAGGCCCGCTATCTTCTGCGAGACGTTCAAACTTGCTGCGCGAGTCTGTGCCGGAAGATGAAGCAGTAGACGGCTGCGCGCCAGTCGGGCTGCTTGAAGCGGAAGCTGTCGCGGCCTGTGTGTTGAGCGCGGGCTTTGCGCTTGCCGCGCTGGTTGCCTGTCGCGTGCTTGAGCTCTGCTGCTGTTCCTGTTTGTTTGAGAGGTCAACGCCGACCAGTTCCTTAATCTTGTTAAAGAGCGCGGGCAGGACGATGGTGCGCGCGGCGTTTGATAGCTCGTCCATAAAGCGATTGCCGAGTTCCGAGACCTCTTCCTGCAAGCGGTCGTAAGCGCGCGTCTCTTTGAAACGCTCCATCAGGCCGGGCTTGTCCTCTTCGGCTTCGGCAGGCACTTGCTCATAGCCGCTGCTGTAAGACGGGCGCGTGTCCGTTGCGCTGTCTGTCAAAGCTGCCGCTTGAGGCGTGGCCTGTGCCGTTGGCGCAGCAGCATATTCGGATGAGCCGTAAGGGCCGCTCGTAATCGCGTGCGAAGCGTAAGAGCGATGGTCTGTGAACGCGCTCTGCGCCGCCGCAGCGGTTGCGCCCGTGCGCGCATAGACATCCGATTCGTCATACGAAGGATAGTCGCGTTCGTCTTCGTCGTCGCCGACGAATGCGCCGCCGAGGCTATAGCCGACGACAACGCCGACGCCGAGCGCGCCGACAGTCCATGCGACTGGCCGTTTGCGAAACTGCTCGCGCCAGTCGAGAGCCTCGCTCACGCTGTCTCTGACGGATTGATATTGATTGGCAACTGTATCTTTGATTTCGGTGACGGTCTGTGTGATGGATTCGCGCGCTTCCTCCATGCGGCGTTGAAGCTCCGCCTTCGTGTAATCTTCATCATCCGCTTCGGGCGCGCGCGCCACTCCTAAATTTCTTTCTTCAGCCATTGCTTATCCTTTCTGAGTTCTTCAACGCTCCTGTGAGGCACCGGGTCAACCTTCGTCAGCCGACTCTTCATGACCATCACGACGATGCCGCCAATCAGGATGTAGGCCGCGCCTGTGATGATAAAGCCGAGCGCGTAATTGACCGGCTCGCTGATGGTGAAGAGTGTCGAGACAAGAAATGCGACTGCCACATTGAGCAGCGCAAAGCCGACTGCGGCGATGACGCCGCCAATGGCAATCAGCACGCCGCTTCTGACATATGCCTCCGCATCCTCTTTGACCTCGACCTTTAATAAACTGAGCTTCGTGTCAAGCAGCGTCACTACATCGTCGCCCAGACGCCCCAATAGCGCAGGCAAACCCTCTAGGTCTGTCTGCTCTTCAAGGCTCCTCGCGGGCGCTGTCGCGGCTGTTCTCTCTAAATCGGCCATCGCCCTGTGCCTCCTTTCATCAAAGGATGAAGGCGGAATGATGAATGATGAAGTAAAGACAAAAAGCTTTTATTTCATCATTCATCCTTCATCCTTCATCCTTTGTTTTACCTGCGGCTGCCGCGAATCAAGAGGCCGATGACCAGCCCTGCGGCGGCGGAGATAAGAATCGCCTGTCCCGGATTCTTCCGCGCATAGTCTTTGGCTTCGTTGGCGACTTCCGAAAAATCTCTGTTAGATAAGTCTTTGATTTTATCCGTCACGACAGAGGCTTTGTCCGTCACATAATCTTTAGCCGTCGTCGCAGCATCAGCAATCTTGCCGCCATACTCTTTGGCCGTCGCTGCAAGACCCGTCGCCGTCGCTGCGCCCGTGCCGCCGCCAGTGCTCTGGCTGCCGCCTGTGCTGCCGCCGCTTGTCGTCAGGCCCGTGCCTGTGCTGCTGCTGCCGCCCGTGCCTTGATTATCATGGCTGCTCGAATCGCGCGTGGTTCCGGCATCAGTCCGGCCAGTGCCTGCTCCACCTGTCGCTGTCGGGCCACCCGTATTTCTATTTTCTGACATCTTCAATTCTCCTTCTTATAATGTTTTGTATCCTCTCATTAAGGATACTGATGCGAGAGTTCTTGTTTTCTCAAATAGGTCGCACTGGTTCATATTGAGCAAACTTCGTGCCGACGCTACTGACATTGCCCGCGCGACGCGCTTACGCCCGCCATCCCGAAGCGAAATGACGCTTGCAAGCACGCATCGCGCGTGCTCTGCCTCGCCTGTTTTGTTGCGAAAAGGTACGCGCTAAGATACTGCAAAGGTCGGGAACAGTACAACCCGCGGCGAACAGTCTGGAGTCTGGAGTCAAGAGTCTGAAGTCTGAAGTCTGGAGTCTGGAGTCGAAGAAATGTGTTTTTGACTCTAAACTCCAGACTCCAGACTTTAGACTTTTTTTGAACTCTTAACTGCTTGACAACGTAAGGCAGGGATGGTAAGTAAGTACTTACTTTGATTCCGGTAGAAGAATGGAAACCGATTTTAATTGAGTAAACAGCCAAATATCGTTAACAGCAGGCCCGCCGTCACGACTGCCGGACGGATGGCCGGAGACGAGCGTCGCCTGCAAATCCTGCGCGTCGCCGTGAGCCTCTTTTCGCAGAGAGGTTTTCGCGGAACGACGACCAAAGAGATAGCGCAGGCGGCAGGCGTTTCTGAGGCGATGGTCTTTCGCCACTTCGCCACGAAAGAGGAGTTGTACAAAGCTATCCTCGACCACAAGGCTTGCGCCGGAGGCAAGTGGCAGGAGCCGCGCGAGATGCTGGCCGATGCTATGGGGCGTCAGGATGACCGCGCAGTTTTTGAGACACTCGCCTTTGAAGCTTTGCAGCATCACGAGCATGACACGGAGTTTCAGCGTCTGCTCCTTCATTCCGCGCTCGAAGAGCACGACCTGGCAGAGATGTTCTGGGAGCGCACGGTCTTGCAGGTCTATCAGCTTTTGGGTTCGTACATACGCGAGCGGCAGCGCGCCGGAGTGTTCCGCGAGGTCAACCCTTTTATCATCGTGCGCGCCTTTCTCGGCATGATTATTCATCATTCTTTGAATAACAACCTGTGGGACAAACAGCGCAACCTGCTCAACATTTCCAACGAGCAGGCCGCGCGCGAGTTCACAGAAATTTTATTGAACGGCATTCTGGCGGATAAGTCGGAGACCGGCGGCGTTGCGCGGCGTCCACGCGCCTCCCGCGTGATTTCCAAAAAGAAAAAGAGATGATCTCCCTCAGGCACTTAAAAATTATCGCACTCATTATCGCGCTCGCAGCCGTGAGCCTGCTGTCTATCGCTTGCAGCAAGAGGTCAACTAACGCGCAAACGAATCAACAGCAGGGCGCGGCGACGCAACCTGCTGTCGTTGATGTCACGACGGCTTCGGCCATCATGCGCCAGTTGCCGCGCTTCTTTGAAGCGACGGGCAGTCTCGCTGCGGACGAGCAGACGGATGTTGCTCCGACTGTGGCGGGAAAAGTTGTGGCCGTCGGAGTTGACCTCGGCAGCTATGTGCAGCAGGGCGCAGTGCTCGTGCGTCTTGATGACAGGGATGCACGCATACGTTTAGAGCAGGCGCAGGCGCAGGTCGCGCAGGCGCAGGCCACTGTCCGTCAGGCAGAGGCGCGCATCGGTCTTCGCGCAGGTCAGAGCTTTGACCCTACGCGCGTGGCGGAGGTGCAGTCGGCGCGCGTCGCGCTCGATTTGGCGGAGAAGAATTTAAGACGCTATGAACGCCTGATTGAATCGGGTGATGTCTCGCGCTCTGCTTATGACCAGCAGCGTGCGCAGCGCGACCAGTTGCAGCAGCAGTATGAAGCTCAACTGACACAGGCGCGGCAGAATTATGCGGCAGTGCAGACTGCGCGTGCGGCTGTTGATTCAGCGCAGACGCAAATCTCGCAGGCGCGCAAGGCCATAGCGGATGCAGTAGTCGTCGCTCCTATGAGCGGTTATGTTTCCGATAGACCTGTCGCGCTCGGCGAGTATGTGGCGACGACCAACAAGGTTGCGACCATCGTTCGCACAAATCCTTTGCGCATGAAGATAGACGTGCCGGAACAGGCTGTCGGCGAAGTGCAGGTGGGCCAGAGCGTTTCCTTAACTGTCAGCGCGTATCCTGACAGGACTTTCAACGGGCGCATCGCGCGCGTCTCGCCAAGCATTACTGCGACCTCGCGCACTTTAACAGTCGAAGCCGAAGTCGAGAACGGCAGTAACATTTTGAAGCCCGGACAATTTGCGACCGTGCGAATCCTGCTCCCGCAGAGCGCGCCCGCAGTCCTTGTGCCTGCACGCGCAGTCCGCACAGAAGGCGGCACGAGCCGCGTCTTCGTCATCAAGGACGGACGCGCGCAAGAGAGACTCGTCCAACTGGGCCAGACCGAAGGCGACCTTATCGAAATCAAAGTCGGAGTCGCCGCAGACGAACCTGTCGCGACAAGCAACATAGAGCAGCTTTCGGATGGAATGGCTGTCAGGCAGTAAGGACATTTTTGATTTTTGATTTGCGATTTTTGATTGGATAAGGACAAAGACTTTATTAAATAAATCTTTTGTCCGCTTTTAATCAAAAATCAAAAATCTAAAATCGCAAATTTAAAAGACATGCAAAAGCTTGCTGAAATTTGTGTTCGCCGTCCGGTCTTTGCGACGATGCTCATCCTGGCCCTGGTGGTCGTAGGCATCTTCTCTTATGCATCTCTCGGCGTTGATCTTTTTCCGAAGATTGACTTGCCGACGATTACCGTGACGGTCGTTAATCCGGGCGCGTCGCCGCAGGAGATTGAGACGGAGATTACGGACAAGGTAGAGGGCGCGGTCAATACCATTAGCGGTATAGACGAATTGCGCTCGACCTCTGTCGAAGGCGTCTCGCAGGTCTTCATCACATTCCTGCTTGAGAAGAACGCAGACGTTGCCGCGCAGGAAGTGCGTAGCAAGGTTGACCTCGTCTTGCCGGACTTGCCTGAGACTGCGGAAAAGCCTGTGGTCCAGAAACTCGATACGGATGCCGCGCCGGTCTTGCGTATCGCGGTCTCCGCGCCGCGCTCTGTGCGCGAAGTGACGGACATCGCGGACAAACAAATCAAGCAGCGCATTGAAGCCATCAACGGCGTCGGGCAGGTAGAGATTATCGGAGGCCGCGACCGCGAGATACAGGTCTGGGTTGACCCTGACAAGATGCGCGCCTACAACGTGACGGTTGCGGAAATTGCCGCAGCCATACGCTTGCAGAACATGGAAGTGCCGGGCGGGCGCGTTGACGAAGGCACGCGCGAATTGACCGTCCGCACGATGGGCCGCATCACGAATCCACTGGAATTTAATAATCTGGTCGTCGCTACGCGCGGCGATTACACAGTCAAAATCAGCGACATAGGCTATGTCGAAGACGGCGCGGAGGAACAGCGCACGCAGGCGACCTTGAACGGCCAGCCAGCCGTGACGGTCATCGTCTCTAAGCAGTCAGGACAAAACACTGTCGCCGTCGCGGATGAAGTCAAAGCTCGCCTCGCGGAGATTACGCCGACCTTGCCGCATGGTTTTAGAGCCGAAATTGTCGGAGACCAATCCACTTACATTAAAGCTTCGCTCAAAGCCATCCAGACGCACTTGATAGAGGGCGGCATTCTCGCGGCCATAGTCGTCTTTGTTTTCCTGTGGAGCTTGCGCTCGACCTTCATCGCGGCGATAGCCATTCCGACATCTTTGATTGCGACCTTCGGCCTCATGTTGTGGATGGGCTTCACGCTTAATAACATCACTATGCTCGCGCTCACACTGATGGTGGGAATCGTGATTGACGACGCGATTGTGGTGCTGGAAAACATTTTCCGCTTCATAGAAGAGAAGGGGATGCCGCCCTTTCAGGCTGCGATTGAAGGCACGCGCGAGATTGGCATGGCTGTCATGGCAACCACGCTGTCTCTGCTGGCGGTCTTTCTGCCAGTGGGTTTCATGGGCGGCATCGTCGGTCGCTTCATGTCCTCGTTCGGTCTGACTTCGAGCTTTGCCGTCGCAGTCTCTTTGCTTGTCTCATTCACCTTGACGCCGATGCTGGCCGCGCGTCTTATCAAGCGCAAGGAAGACCCGCTGCCCGCGAGTACAGGCAGCGAGCCTTCGGAGGGAGATGCAACATCGCTTCTCGCAAACGAGTCGCGCGTTGTGGCGGCTGAGAGCGATGCTGAGAAGAATGTCGAAGACGGCGCGAGTTATGAAAGTGCCGGGACGATTCCGGCGCGGGAAGTTAAAGCTGTGGGCGCAAGTCCGAGCGGGCATGGCTCGAAAGAGGGACGCTTTTATCGTCCGATTGATAGGACATATACGTGGATGCTCAAGTGGTCTATGGCTCATCGCTGGGCCATTGTCCTGATGTGCATCGGCGTCATCATCAGCATCGTTCCACTGTTCATGTTCGTCGGCAAAAACTTTCTTCCGGTTGACGACCAATCGCAGTTTGAGATTAGCGTGCGCGCGCCAGAGGGCTACACATTGGCTGCGACTAACGCGCTGGTCGAGCGCATTGCTGCCGACTTGCGAAACAAGGAGCAGTTTCCCGGCGTGACGGACACGCTTGTGACCATCGGCGGCGGGCAACAGCAGCAGGTCAATAGCGCGAGCATCTACGTCAAGCTGGTCGATATACATGAGCGCGCCAAGTCGCAGGACGACTACATGACGGACGCGCGCAAACTGCTGGCGAATTATCCGAAAGAGTTGCGCACGAGCGTGCAGCAGGTCGCGGCCATCTCCGGCGGCGGCTTTCGCAACGCAGACATACAGTATGTCATCGGTGGGCCGGACTTGCAGAAGCTGACGAAATATTCTGAAGAGCTGATGGCGAAGATGAAGACGATACCGGATGTCGTGGACGCGGATTCGACTTTGATTAACGGCAAGCCGGAGTTGCGCGTCGAGATTGACAGAGCGCGCGCGGCAGACCTCGGCGTGCGCGTCGGCGACATCGCGCAGGCTTTGAACACCTTAGTCGCGGGGCAGGAAGTTTCAAATTTTAATGCCGGAACGGATCAGTATCCTGTGCGCGTCCGCGCCATCGGAGAATTTCGCGCGAGTGTCGAAGGCTTAAAGCGCATGATTGTCGCCTCGCAGAAAATCGGCTGGGTCAGTCTTGATAATTTAGTGACCGTCAAGGAGAGCACAGGCCCGTCTGCGATTGACCGCATCAATCGTGAGAGACAAGTAACATTGCTCGGCAACGTGCGGCCCGGTGGCTCGCAGGCCGCAGTCATTGAGCAGATGAACAGGTATGTCAAAGAGCTGAACATAGAGAGCACATACAAGACCGGACTGGCCGGACGCTCGAAAGAGCTTGGCCGCGCGGGCTACTATTTCGGCCTCGCCTTCTTTCTCTCGTTCGTCTTTATGTACATGGTGCTGGCGGCGCAGTTTGAATCGTTCATACATCCAATCACGATTCTGCTCACGCTGCCGCTCGCCATTCCGTTCGGCATCCTCTCGCTGCTCGTGACAGGGCAGACCATCAATATTTTTTCGGGACTCGGCTTGCTCTTATTGTTCGGCGTGGTGAAGAAGAACGCGATTTTGCAGATAGACCATACAAACGAATTGCGCTCGCAGGGGATGGAGCGCGGCGAGGCGATTATTCAAGCGAACCGCGACCGCCTTCGTCCAATTTTGATGACGACGATTGCGCTTGTGGCGGGCATGATGCCGCTCGTGGTCTCTTCCGGGCCGGGTTCAGGCACGAGCCGTTCGATAGGCGTGCTCGTCGTCGGCGGGCAGAGCTTGTGTCTGCTCCTGACCCTGCTCGCAGTGCCTGTCTTCTATTCGCTCTTTGACGACCTTGGCCGCAGCCGCATCTGGGGCCGCATCGGTAACGGCTTCACAGGCACATTCGCCTGGGCCAGACGCAAAGTAGCGACGGCGAGTGCGTCATTGTTCGGCTTGATAACGAAGAACTGAGCGCAGAGAACAATATTTGAAAATTCATTCAACCTCTTCTTTGCGGACTTGAGTTTTTCTTTGCGCCTTTGCGTGAACCGTTCGTTTTAGTTTCGCGCTGGTGGCGCAAAGAAAAGAAAGACATAAGCTCGCAAAGAGTTGAGTGAAATTTAACGGGCATCATTTTTTAAGTTTATGAGAATACAGGACAGGCAATTTATTTTTCGCGTGTTGATGACAGTCATGCTGTTGTGCCTGCCGCTGGTTGCGCGCGCGCAGCAGCAGACAAGCCCGCCAGCGTCGCCCGCGCCTTCGGGCAACACGCCGCAGCAGTCTGCTCCGCCTTCTTCCGGCGGAGTCAACATCGCGCCTTCCGGCAATTCGTCGCAGGGGCAAGCTCCCGCGCCCGGCTCAAACGCGCGGCCCGTCACTCCTGCCGGACAGATAGAGCAGAGCGAGCAGCCGACGACGCAGGCAGACCAGCAGGGACGCGGAACGCAATCTCAGCCAAACACGCAGCCGCAAACTCCGCAGGGCGGCATACAGACGAGCGACAGCTTGCCTCAGACAGGCGCGCAGCCTTCTGCGATTCCAAATATTCAGCCGGGACAGACGCCGGTTCAAACAGTTCCCGCGCCTTCCGGCGTGCGCCAGCCCGGACGCGAGAGCGTGCCGACGCCTGCGCCAGACATTCTGCCGAACGTGCCGACGATTGCGCCAGATTATGTAGCTCCTTCAAGACCGTTGCCGGAGATGGCGCGCGTCGGCGTTGACCTTGCTGACCAAAAGCCGCTCTCTTTGCGCGAAGCTTTGGAGATGGCGCTGGTCAATAACAAGGACATAGAAGTCGCACGCTCGAATGTGAAGATTGCTGAGTTTGATTTAGAAGGCGCGCGCGGCGTTTATGATCCGCGCCTCTCTTCGCTCTCTTACTACGAGCGGAGCACAACGCCTGTCACGAGTATCCTGAGCGGCGGCGGAGCAAATGCGACAGTTACGCAGTCCGATTTTACAGGCACGTTTCGTTTCGAGGGCTTAGTCTCAAAATACGGCGGCGGCTATCGCGTGGACTTTTCGAGCATACGGCTCGTCACGGACAATGTATTAACCGCGCTCACGCCGCAATATCCGACGGCTCTGACTTTCAGCTACACGCAACCGTTGTGGCGCGGCTTTAGCTTTGACATCAATCGTCGGCAGATAGAAGTAGCGAAGAAAAATCTCTCTTTGACAGACGCGCAGTTTCGCCAGCGCACGATTGAGACCATCACCTCTGTGCAGCGCGCCTACTGGGATTTGGTTTATGCGTTACGAAATTTGCAGATACAGCGCGATGCCGTGAGAGACGCGCGCACGCAGCTTGAGCATAATAGGCGGCTCGTCAGCGAGGGCGTGCTCGCGCCGATTGATGTCGTGGCGGCGGACGCGCAGGTCTCTGGCTTTGAGCAGAGCGTTTATACCGCGCTCGAAGATGTCTCGCGCGCGGAGAACAATCTCAAAAATCTGATAGCAGAGAATCGCAACTCTGCGCTCTGGAATGTCTCGATAGTTCCGACGGATGCAGTTGATTTGACGCCTCCTGTGATTCCGCTCGAAGAGGCTATGCGCGCGGCGATAGAGAATCGCCCGGAGTTAAAGCAATCGGACGCCGCGCTTGAGATAAACCAGCTTGACCAGCGTTTCTATCGTGAGCAGACCAAGCCGCAGGTTGATTTAATTGGCAGCTATGGCGCGGTCGGCCTCGCGGGAGATGTCAATCTCGCGGCGGCATCGAATCCTTTGCTCAACTCGAACGCCCAACTGCGCGACCGCATCAACCTGCTCTCGCAACTCAACGGCCTGCCGCTTCTGCCTGTGCCGCCTGCGGTGACTATCCCGGAAAATCTGGTCGGCGGCTACGGGCAATCGCTTTTAAACTTGGGCGCGAATCGCTATAACAACTTTCGCGTCGGCGTGCAGTTGAGCTTGCCGCTCAGGAACCGCACGGCGGAAGCGCAACTGGGCCGCTCTCTCGTCGAGGGCCAGCGCATACAGACGCAGCGCGAGCAGCTTGAGCAACTCATTCAGGTGGATGTGCGCAATGCCTTGCAGATTGTACGCACGGCTGAGTCGCGCCTGCGCGCGGCTGCTGCTGCACGCAGCGCATCCGAGCAACAGTATCAGAGCGAGCAGCGACGCTTTGACGCAGGACAATCAACACTCTTCCTCGTTCTTGAAAGACAGACCGCGTTCACGACTGCGCGCGGCAACGAATTGCGCGCACAGACGGATTTGAACAAAGCCATCGCAGAGTTGCAGCGCGCGACAGGCAATTCCCTGCAAGCGAACAATGTTGTCGTGAGCGTGCGCTGAATTATTTCAGCAGCACCTTACGACACTGAAGGCTGTGAGTGCTTGGGGCGAGGACTCACAGCCTTTATTCTGTTTCGGTCTGAAAGGAAGCGAGAGCGTACGCTTGCTTGTCTTGCAGAGAATCAGCCCTGCGGAACTATCGTGAAGCCGCAACGCTGGCGGCGCGCGGTCAATGCCTGCACCAGACTTGAGACGCCATAGCCTCCGCCGCCGATGGCATACACGCGACAATCCAGCCCTGTGACAGTCGCCGGGCCGTATTCAGGCACGAGCAGCGGGCTCAGTGTGCTCCAACTGTTGGTTGTTAAATTATAGGCTTCGACTGTCCCTGTCACATCACCAAACGGGCCGCTCTCAAAGCTGAAACCACCGACGGCATAAATCAGTCCGCCCGGCCCGGCTGTAACTCCAACCCCGTCACGAGCCGTAGGCATAGAGGCAATCGTTGTCCAAGTATTATTCGCCGTATCAAATGCCTCTGCTGTATTGAGTATCCCCTGACGCCATTGATTTGTTCCGCCGATGGCGTAGATACGACCATCCGGGCCAAGCGTCGCGCCGAAAGACTGACGCGCAGTCGGCATCGGAGCCGCAGTCGCCCAACTGTTAGTCAACGGATTGTAAACTTCCACAGCATTGAAATGGCCGCCCATAAAGTTGTAACCGCCAATAGCGTAGATGCGACCATCCGGCCCTGTCACCGCAGCCAGACCTGTGCGTGCTGTTGGCATCGGGGCCGCACTGCTCCACGAGTTGGTTGCGGGATTATAGACCTCTACTGTATTGAGACCCGTATAGCCGTCGCTGGTCAGACAACCGCCGATGGCATAGATACGACCATCCAACCCTGTGGCTGCCGCCAGACCTGTCCGCGCTGTTGGCATCTGGGCTTTGATGCTCCATGTGTTAGTTCTCGGATTATAAGCCTCTACAGTCTTGACGACATTCGGGTCGCCGATGGTCAGACCTCCGATAGCATAGATAGCGCCATCGAGCCCGGTGGCGGCTGCAAGCCCTGCCCGTCCGACATGCGCCGGCATACGATTGACGAAGATCCATCTGCCTTGTGCAGACACCTGCGGCGCGGCGAAGAAACTTAACCCCGCCAACGCTAACACTATCCACAACATCACAAATCTTTCTTTACTGAGCATGCTTTACCTCCTTATCAGTAGTGGGTCAGTTTGAAATTCAGGTGAGTAACAGCGACGAAAGAATCTCGCGCTGGTGGCGCAAAGGCGCAAAGAAAAACAACCTGTCTTCTTTGCGCCTTTGCGCCTTTGCGGGAAACTTCTTTTCTCTCTTTTTTCAAACTGACCCACTACCTCCTTATCTCACAGCTTGCTTTTCATCTTTCATCTTCAACACTGCCCACAGCGGCCAGTGGTCTGAGAGAGTTACCTTCTTGTCAATCCCGTAGGCTTTGACATCTAAGCCTTGTAGCCAGAGCCAGTCGAGCTTGAGTTCGATGATGAAGGTTTTCCATGTCGCCTCGTCGTTGGAGAAGGGCGTGTGGAAACCGTTGCCTGTGAAGAGGCGCGAGGTGTGTTTGACATCTTTGCCTGTGATGGTATTGAAGTCTCCGAGCACGATGGAGTGTTTGAGTTTGTCATGCGCTCGAAGGTCTTCGAGCACAGCCTTGAACTGCTCAAGCCGCTTCTCGTTCGAGGTGCGCGTCTCGGCGTGGACTGAATAGACGCGCAGGCTCTTTGGGCCAATGTGAATGGTTGCGCCGAGCGCGACGCGGCGGCGGCCTCCGGGGCCTTCGTGCGGCAACACGATGCGCGTCACATCCGTCATCGGATAATGGCTCAAGATGGCGACGCCTGTCTCTTCTTCCGCAAGCTCTTTGCCTTTGGCCTGCGGGGGCGCGGCCCATGCGTAATGCATCCCCAACTCTTCGGCCATCAAGCGCGCAGTGTTCGCGTTGCCCGTGCGTTTCTTATCGCGGTCAACTTCCTGCAAGCCTATGACAGAGGCTTTGCCAATCTCTGCGTCCTCTTTGAGCAGCTTAATCAGCCTGCGCAAATCTTCTCCGCCGCGCCAGCGCATGTTGTAGGTGACAACTTTAATCTCATCCGGCACGCTGGCCGCAGCCTTCGTCTCCGCCTTCGCCGCGCGACCTTTCTCCAGAAATTTCGTGTCTGACAGCGCAGGTGTAGAAAGAGCAAAGGAGATAAGCGGGGCGAAGGTGAGCATGATAATCAGCAAGACAGGTAAGCTGTATCTAAAATCTGGTCTGCAAACAGGCATCAGAATTTATCCTCTTTGTGCTTTCTGTGATTCATTATCACTTTCCAACTCGGCTTTGAATTTCAACCGCAAGCCGTCCGTTGCGGCGATGACTTCGCAGCCGGGCTCGTGCTTCTCTGCTTCGGCGGCGATGTCCACGCCGTCCCATTCGGGATAGAGATGTGCAAGCAGAACTTTGCGCGGAGCCGCGCGGCGCGCAAGGCGCATGGCCTCTTCCAACTCAAGATGCGTATTGACGGGTTTGGCGCGCCAGAAAGAGCATTCCATCACAAAGAGGTCTGCGCCTTGCGCGAACGCTCCCAACGCTTCTGCGTATCCTGTGTCCGAAGTGTAAACCAGCGATGTGCCTTCTTCATCCGTTAAGCGCAGGGCCAAACTCTCGCGCGTGTGCGGCGTCGAAAAAGTCTGCGCGGCGAGTCCCGGCAGCAGCTCAAACTTTGCGCGCGGCGCGACCTCGCGCACTTCTATCGGAAAAGATTGCTCAAGCAGCTTGTAATCGTTTGCTTCATCAAAAGCGCGGAGCAGTTTCTTCAAACCGTAGCCGCCGTAAATCATCAGCGGCTTGCGGCGTCTCTGTGTCTGCGGAGCCCATTTTGTCCCGAAGAGAAAAGGCGCGAGCCCGCCAACGTGGTCTAGGTGAAAGTGGCTAATCCAGATGGCATCCAGATTGGCCCAATCAAGATTCTCTTGGGCCATGCGATGCACAGAGGCCGCACTCGCGTCCAGAAGCAGCGAGCCGCTGGTGGTCTCCAGCCAGTGCGCGCTCGACGCGCGTTGCGGATGCGGAACGGAAGTGCCGGAGCCTAAAACAATCAATTCCATAAATGCTTTTTAGGGAAATCTGATGACCTGAAGTTCTGCTTGGGGGAAATTGCGACTCAGAGGCTAACAACATCGGCCATCTGTCGTCAATGGCTTCCCTTGACCGATGGCTGTTTGTTACGCTAAGAACGCTTAAGAAAAAACAGACACAGAGCCACAGAGCCACAGAGCAAAAAAGGGAGATGAAGGGAATGCTAAATTAAAATGAGTGTCGTTATCTCCGTGTCTCTGTGGCTCTGTGGCTAATCTATAGTTTTGTTTGACGCACTTAATCTTAAGTCGGAGAGAGAATGAACACAGAGGACACGACGCTTGATGTGCTGGCAGTCTTTTCGCATCCAGATGATGCAGAGCTAACTGTTGCCGGAACTCTGCTCAAGCTCAAATCGCTGGGCTATCGCACGGGCGTGCTCGATATGACGCGCGGCGAAATGGGAACGCGCGGGACGACTGAGATTCGCGCAGCCGAAGCGTTAGAGGCAGCGCGTGTGTTGAAGCTTGATGCGCGGCTCAATCTGGACCAGCCGGACGGTCATGTCTGGCCCACAGAAGAATCGCGCCGCGCGATAGTGCGTGTCATACGCAAGCACAAACCGCGCGTGATTTTCACTTCGCACTGGGACGACCCGCATCCTGACCACGCCAACACTTCTCGCATCGTGCGCGAAGGCGCGCGTCTCGCCAGCATGCGCCGCTATGACGAAGAGGCCGGACAGGATGCCGCGCAAGTTCCTGCGATTGCGCACGCAGTCTATTCGCGTCTTGTCGCGCCTTCATTCATCGTTGACGTTTCGGATTTTTTGGAAGAGAAGATGAAAGCCATCCGCGCGCACGCTTCGCAGTTTTATCGCCCCGAAGCGCAGGAGCCTGAGACGCGCATTAGCAGCGAGGGCTTTCTGCTACAGATAGAATGGCGCATGCGCTATTACGGCTCGCTCATCGGCGCACAGGCGGGCGAGGCTTTCTATGTCCGCGAAGCTCTGAACGTCGAAGACCCTTTTAAACTGCTCACGCGCCCGATGAATATTTATTCATAGCGTGACCACGCGCTGACGCGCGGGGCTATTGCATGCCGCCCCTGTCGGGGCTGTCGTGCTACATCTCTTGCTGCTATGTCGAACTCACGTTGCTTACTTGTCCTTTTTCTCCAAGGTCGCGCTGACAATCGCAATCAGGGCTATGGCGCGCGGCGATTCGCCGTTGAAATCTTTGGCGAGCAGGATGGCGCGGTCAAGATTTTCTCTGGCGAGCGAGCGAAAGATGGTCGGCAGGTCAAACTCGTTTGAGGTGAAGGTGTACATGGAATTCTGTGTGCGCGAACGCACGCTGGCGACGATGCGTGTGTCTTCGCCTGAGAATTCATCCGCAGTATTGTTGGCAGTCCTCACAACTTCGCTCATCAAGTCCCACGCGCGCGGGCGTTCAAGCTCGTAAAGGATTGTGGCAACGGCTGTCAGTGCGCGCGTGCGGTCTGCGCTTGAAGAGCCTATGCGACGAGCTTCCGCCTGCGCTTCGTCGAGAACTTCGATGGCCGTCTCGCGGTCTGTCTTAACGAAAGAGCGCGCAATCTGTGTGAACGCCCAGACGCGCTGCATGCTTGAAAGCGAACCTTTGCGCGCGAGCGGCAAGGCATCCGTCATGCGCTTTTTCTCGATATGGAATCTAACCAGAGAGAAATCCACGTAGGCGCGCACATTTTTGCGCAACTCCATTTCGCTAATCTTGTCTGAAAAATCTATAGCGCGAGTCTCGCCTTTTTGCGACGTGAGCAACGCGGCCCGTGTGTACAGGTCGTCGCGCTCGTCCTGATTCTTCGCGCTCTCTACTTGAGCGAGAATTGATTCGATGGAATCTTCTTCCTCTCCCTCGTCCGGGCTTCTGGTCGCCGTGCGGTCTGATTCGCGACGATAATTCTCAGGCACTTCCGGCGAGAGAGCCTGCCTCTGCGCTTTCAATAATCTCGTCGTCTCTTCGGAAGCATACTGTTCAAAGTGCGGCATGAGACGCGCCATGACCATATATTTTCCGGTGCGCCCGGAGGTCGTGCGGTCTTGTTCTGGCGGCGGCAAAGGTCGCAGAAAGATATTCTCTGCGACGCGGAAGAAGGCCGCGCGCAGTTCCGCAGGAATGTCCGGCGCGGGCCGCCCCTGGTCGTACTGGCTGCTGTTGGTACTGCCGTCAGGCGTGTGGCGTATGAACACAAAAGGCGTGAAGACGTAAGAGGAAAGCAGCGAGACAATGTTAGCGTCAGAGGTCGGGTCTGCCAGCGCGCGCATGAGCATCCCTGCATAACGCTCGTCAGCCGCCGCAGCATTTTTGTCACGCAGGTAAGTGAGAAAGAGCAAGCCCTCTACGCTGACGCGCCCCAGCGCGGGCTCTGCAAACTCAATCGCGCGCGGGACATCGGTCTCAAGAAGCTGCGACGCGAGACGCAGTCGCAGTCTCAATGCCGCCGGAAGCTCGAAGGGGTCAACTTCATCATCATTCGGATTGATTGGCTGCGTAGAAACATTTGCGGCCTCCTGCTTTCTGGCTTCATCGAGTTTTCCCAAAAACTCTTCGCCGAGCGTGCGGTCGCGCTTCGCAGCCATACGCAAGACTTCCGTGCGGAGGCTCGGCGGCACAGAGCCAGACCACCTCTTGCCTTCCTTCTCAAGCGCGCGTCGCTCTTCCTCAAAACGTCGCTGGCTCTCAGCATCCGCAGTGTCTGCGGCTTCCCATGCGCGACGAAAAAGCGTGCGCGCACGCTCTGCATCCGTCTCCCAGAGAATGTCCGCGGCGCGTGCCTGTATGCGTGCGCGCAAAGTCTGGTTGCGATAGCTGCGCGCCTCGTCTGCGACAGAGATGAGCAACGCGATGGCTGTCGCGCGCCTCTGCGCTTCGAGCCGCTTGGCTTCATCGCGTGCAGCCTTACTCTTATCCGCGCTGTTTTTATCAGCAGCGTTTTTATCAGCAGAACTTTTCGGAGTCGGCGTGGGTTTAGCTGCGGGAGAAGTCTGCGCGCTGGCGTATGAGAGGCAAGCTATCAGAAAAAGTGCGGCCAGATAAATGCGTGTGTGATGAGTCATGTTTGTCTCCAAAGCTTTCAGAAAGCTAGAGCGAGTAAGGAACTTCAATTACTTATACGGTCGCGGAGGGATGCAGTTGCAAAAGTTCACAGGTCAGATTTGTTTGATTAACTCAAGTTGAACTAACAGAGCCGCTGTTAGATGAAGTAGGTAACGGAAAGTCAGAGACTTTCCGTACAGCAGGTGGCACAGCCGTCTATGACCTGCAACTTGAGTTAACTGGCAACTTGAATTAATCGGGAAAAGTTTTAGACAGCGATGACTTCAAGCTCCGGGTCAATTTCCTGTCGGAGCATGCCTTCGATTGCCATCAAGGTTCCTGACAAAGAGCTTGGGCAACTGCCGCACGCGCCTTGATAACGAATCGTCAGTGTGTGGTCTGCGAGTCCCATGACTTCGAGCCAGCCGCCGTCGCCCGCAAGCGCGGGCCTGACTTTTTCATCGAGTATCTCATTGATACGCACAATGCGCGGGTCTGAGCTTTCGACTGCGGCAGCTATCGAGCCGCCAACAGCCGCAGCCGCAGCCGCGCCATTGCCTGTTGATTCGGCTGCGCGAATCGGCACGGCCAATTCCGGCAGCAGGTCGTCCCAATCCGCAAACTCTTCTTTCTCGACCGTTATCATCCTGTCCATATAAAAGACAGACACGACCTGTCCGACATCGAACAGGGATTTGGCGAGCGCATCCGTTTGCGCTGCTTCGCTCGAAGCAAACTGGTGCGCAGTGCCATTGCTGACAGGCTCTTTGAGGATAAATTTGACGGCGTTCGGATTCGGTGTCTCTTCAATATCACTAATCTTAGGCATTCTATATCTCCATTAATGCGCCGCCCTTCAAGATAAAATTCAGACGGCCAATAAAAATTTTCTATGTCTCAAACAGACACAGCAATTATACCTTGTTTCCTAAGCTCTTGCAGCCGCAGCGAGGCTTCGTCTAAGACTCGCGGAAAAGATTTACAGGGCGCGATTGTTGGAAGACTGGGCCAATTTTTGTGAGGTAATTGACATCTCCGGGCAGTCACAGCGGCGGGCATTTTGATTTAACATAAATTGCGTATTTTCTTGCAAGCAAATCGTTGCGAAAGGTCTGGGGTGGGTATATACTTCCGAGTCTCGCTTGACCCCCTGTTAGCAGGTGAGACAAGTTGAGACGAGAAGCAGGCAATTGCGAGGGTTGCCTGCTTTCTCGTTATTAAGAGACTCAGAAAAAATGCCGTATGTTAGATGTCAGATGTTAGTATAAGCTCAAACTAACATCCGGCATCTGACATACGGCATTCTGCTTTTTATGAACATAGGCATTACTGTTTATCCGACTTACGGCGGCAGCGGCATCGTCGGCTCAGAGCTTGGCAAAGAGCTGGCGGCGCGCGGCCACACAGTTCACTTCATCGCGTCTGCTCTGCCGACGCGACTGACAGAGCTAAACGAGCGCGTGCGTTTCCACGAAGTCGAAATGATGTCCTATCCGCTCTTTGAGCATCAGCCATACACACTCGCGCTCGCGACCAAGATGGCGAAGGTCGCTGAGACGGAAAAGCTCGACTTGCTTCATGTGCATTACGCGATTCCGCATTCCATCAGCGCGATACTCGCGCGCGAATCCTTGAAGCCTGCCTTGCGGCTTCCGGTCATCACGACCCTGCACGGCACGGACATCACGCTCGTCGGCGCAGACCGCTCTTATCTTCCCATCACGCGCTATGGCATCGTGCAATCGGACGGCGTGACAGCCATCTCGCAATATTTGAAGCAGGCGACGATTGAAACTTTTCAGTTCGATAAGATTGAAGTCATTCCAAACTTTATCTGCGGCACGGATTATCGCAGGCATGACGTGCCGGAACTGCGCAGCCGCTTGTCGCCGGACGGCACGCCTCTTCTGGTCCACGTCTCAAACTTTCGCCCCGTCAAGCGACCCGTTGATTGCGTAGAGATTCTGGCGCGCGTCTTGAAGCAGACAAAGACGCGGCTCGTGATGGTTGGAGACGGGAGCGAGCGCACCAACGCGGAGCACCGCGCGCGTTGCTTGGGCATCTATGAAGCTTGCTCTTTTGTCGGCAAGCAGCCGAAGATTGTTGACTATCTTTCGGCGGCTGATGTGCTCCTGTTGCCATCGGAACAGGAATCCTTCGGCCTCGCCGCGCTCGAAGCGATGGCCTGCGAAGTCCCTGTCATAGCCTCGCGCGTGGGCGGCATCCCGGAAGTTGTGACAGACGGCGAGACAGGATTTTTGAGCGAGGTCGGAGATGTCGAAAAGATGAGCGCGGATGCCGCGCGCCTCGTCGCAGATGAAAACTTGCGCCGCGAGATGGGAAAGCGCGCACGCGAATCAGCCCTCTCGCGCTACAGCACGGATTCAATCATTCCGCAGTATATAAACTTTTATGAGCGCGTCCTCGCCGCATAGAGCGGCCATCTCAGAAGCGGATTTTTCGTCAGGCGAAAAACCGATTCGCTATATTATTCAAAACCTTGAGAGCACATACGGCGTGCCTGTCAACGAGCGCGCGTCCGATGCGCTCGACATGCTCATCAAAATCATTCTCTCGCAGGCGACGAGCGACACGAACAGCCATCGCACTTTCGCCGCTTTGAAGAAACGCTTTCCGCAGTGGGAAGCTGCTTTGAGGGCCAGAGAATCAACCATCGCTGATGTGATTCAGGCGGGCGGCCTTGCGAATCAAAAAGCGAAAGTCATCAAAGCTTTGCTCAAGCAGATTAAATCGGAGCATGGCAAGCTTGATTTAAATTTTCTGCATGACATGTCTGCGCAGGAAGCTGTTGATTATCTCAAACAGTTTCGCGGGATTGGCCCAAAGACGATTGCCTGCACATTGCTCTTTGCGTGCCGCAAAGAGGTCTTTCCGCTCGACACGCACATCTTCCGCATCCTGCGCCGTGTCGGTCTGATTCCCCAAAAGTGCACAGACCAGCGCGCGCACGAGATAATGAACTCCATCGTGCCGCACGGAAAATTCTATTCCTTCCACGTCAACCTCGTACGACACGGGCGCACACTCTGCCGCCCGCGCGACCCGCTCTGCGAACGTTGCCCGATTGTGGAATATTGCGACTACGGAAATTTGCGATACTGAGAATTTGCGATTTTAGATTTTTGATTTTAGATTGGAGAAGGACAAGTCTTTGATTTGAAATTTAAGGTGTTTCTCGTTGCTTCAAATCGCAAATCAAAAATCGCAAATCTAAAATCCTTCGGAGGCGAAAGACGATGACCTGTCAAAACTGCGGTAATGAGCTTGCTCCATCTCTGAAGTTTTGTCCGAAGTGCGGGACGCCCGCGAGCGCGCAAGGCTACGCGCCGCCGGTCAATCAGGTGCAGTCTTCGTGGTCGCAAGACCCGCAGTTTGCGCCGACAACGCAGCCGCAGCGTAAGTCACGTGTCGGCAAAGTTCTGCTCATCATAGGCATCGTGCTCGTCTTGCTTGTCGCGGGCGCGGGCTTTGCAATCTATTACGGCTACAGGTATCTCAAACAGACTTTGAAATCTTCCGAAGCTTACGCGGTCGCAGAGTTCGCGCTCAAAGAGAGCGCAGAAGTGAAAGAGAGGCTCGGCGAGATTAAGAGCACAGGCTTTCCGATTGGCAATTACGAGGAAAAGGGGAATGACACAGGCCACGCCGACTTCCATATGTCTGTTGAAGGAGAGAAAGCGAGTGGGCGTTACTATGTAGTTATGAATCGCTCGCAGCGCAAGTGGCGCATTGAGCACGCTTATGTTGAGCTAAAGGGCGGCGAGATAATCACCGTTGCAGATTCGACGAGTCGCGGCGGCGGAGAGATGCAAAAGAGCAACACGAACATCAATGACAACAGCAATGCTAACAGCAATGCCAATCAGCCGCGCGCCGGAAATTCCAATCAGAGTAAGACCATCTCCGGCGGAGTGATTGACGGCAAGGCTACAAGCAAACCACAGCCGCCTTATCCTCCGGCGGCCAGAGCAGCACGCGCGCAGGGAACTGTCACAGTGCAGGTGACTGTTGACGAGGAAGGAAAAGTTGTTTCCGCAACCGCCGTGAGCGGGCATCCACTCCTGCAAGCGGCTGCCGTGAGCGCGGCCCGGCAGGCGCGCTTTTCTCCGACGCTGCTCTCAGGCAAACCTGTTAAGGTCACAGGCATATTGACCTATAAATTTACTCTCGAAGAATAGACACAAAATCGCTTGCTGGCGAGTTGCAGTCCACTTGATGTTCTGGCACAATGCGCGGGCTGTTGGCCCAATTAATCTGCCATCAGCCTGCAAGTCTCCCATTCTTAAACCGCACATTGCCTCTTAAAAGCTAAAGGTAAAGCTAAAGGTAATGCCAGACGATTGGTAAGTTGATAATCGCCAGCGTCTTCGTGCGAAAATTTAATTTATTTGAAACAAGGATTATGAGAATGACTTCGATGAATGAACAAATGAGCTGCCTGAACATTGGATTGTTAAAGCGGCAGGCGGTTTTAACGAAACCAGCGCGCGCTTTAGCATTCTGCGCCATGGCTATCTTAATTCTGTTATCGGGAATGTTAAGCGCAGCTCATGCACAGCAGCTTGCGGGCAGTCTTGATTCCACTTTCGGCGTTGGCGGAAAAGTCTCGACGCATATTACCGGCAATGAAGTGGCGCAAGCCATCGTCATTCAACCGGACGGCAAGATTGTCGTTGGCGGTTACAACGTGATGCCGGGCGGAAATCTGGACTTTGCGCTGGTTCGCTACAATGCAAACGGCCACCTCGATACGAGCTTTGGCGTCGGCGGAAAAGTGACGACGGATTTCTTCGGCTTCACAGACCAGATACACACACTCGCCCTACAGCCGGACGGCAAGATTGTCGCTGGCGGCTCTGCTTACCTGGGCATGTCTTTTACTACATCCGATTACGCACTCGCGCGTTACAACAGCGACGGCAGCCTCGATACGAGCTTTGACACGGACGGCAAGCTGACTACAGATTTCGTGCCGGACGATGCGAATGACGAGATTGCCTTTAAAGTTATAGTGCAGCCGGACGGCAAGATTGTCGCCGTCGGCAGCAGTCAGAATGCAGTAGTCCCTACTGCTCCGGTCTCTTTCGCAGCCCTCGCGCGCTTCAACAGCGATGGCAGCCCCGATATGGATTTCGGCGTGGACGGCAAAGTCATGAACACCTTTGGCGTCGCTTACGCACGCGCGCACGCGGCTCTCCTGCAACCCGACGGAAAAATTGTCATCGGCGGTTACGCCAACATTGTCGGGAGCGGTTCGGACTTCGCCATCGCGCGTTACAACACAAATGGCGCACCTGACACAGACTTTGGGACGGGCGGCATCTTCACTCATGACATTGTATTTTCGGGCGACATAGGATTCGGACTTGCGAGGCAAGCTGACGGAAAGCTAATCCTCGTCGGGCGTGCCAACGTCGCAAACATGGACTCCAATTTCGCTGTCGCGCGTTATCTGAGCAACGGCTCTCTGGACCAGAGCTTTGACACGGACGGCAAGCTGACGACGGATTTCTCTACGGGCGTGAATGATTGGGCGCGCGATGTTGTCATACAGTCCGATGGCAAGATAGTTGCCGTAGGCTATGCCTTAAACCAAACCACACAGCGAGACTTTACTCTGGTTCGTTACGAGACGAATGGCGCGCTTGATACAAGCTTTGATGCGGACGGCAAGTTGATGACAGACTTCTTCGGTCTGAACGATACTGCGAACGCCGCCGCGTTGCAGGTGAACGGCAGAATCGTGGTTGCAGGTTCAACACGCAACGGCAATGTCACAAACATAGCTCTCGCGCGTTATCTGACAACGAATGCGCGTGCGTCCGTGCCGTCTGATTTTGACGGAGATGGCAAGAGCGACCTGGCTGTCTTTCGCCCAGGCGATAGCGGCTGGTACGCGCTCCTTAGCTCTAACAATTCTCTGCGTGCTCAAACCTTCGGCCTGAGCACGGACAGAATCACGCCGGGGGACTTTGATGGAGACAGCAAGACAGACCTCGCGGTCTATCGCGACGGCGTCTGGTATATCATGCAGAGCTCCGACAGTGCTTTCCGCGCACAACAGTTCGGCATCAGCACGGACGTGCCTGTGCCGGCGGATTATGATGGCGATGGACGCACGGACATAGCTGTCTATCGCGACGGCGCATGGCATATCCTGCAAAGCTCTAATCAGGCTTATCGCGCGCAGCAGTTCGGCCTCGCTGGAGACAAACCTGTGTTGGGAGATTATGACGGAGACGGCAAAGCAGACCTTGCAGTGTTTCGTCCGTCCGACAACAGTTGGTATGTCTTGCAAAGCTCGGATGGAGCTTTCCGCGCGCAGCAGTTCGGCATCAGCGCAGACAAACCCGCGCAGGGCGATTATGATGGCGACGGCAGGACAGACTTTGCCGTTTATCGTCCAGAGAGCGGCACGTGGTACATACAGCAAACGACAGCCGGATTCCGCGCAGAGCAGTTCGGGATTGAGACCGACGATGTATCGCCCGCTGATTACGACGGCGATGGCAAGACTGACATCGCAGTCTTTCGCGGCGGCCTCTGGTACATCAGGCAAAGCTCTGACAACCTGTTCAGGGCCGAGCAGTTCGGCACAGGCGGCGACCGCGCCGTGCCATCTGCTTATCTCCCTTAGAGTTGATTTCAAAACTCAAGGCAGTTAATCATTCAACTCTTTGCGCGCTTGCAGTCTTTCTTTGCGCCACCAGCGCGAACCGTTCGTTGTTGTTTCGCGCTGGTGGCGCAAAGAAGAGAAAGACTCAAGCTCGCAAAGGGTTGAATGGATTTTTAGCTTGAGCCGCCGACTGGATTTTTATGTCATATCTCGTTGATGGCAATAACGTGATGGGGCAGCGCGTTGGCTGGCACAAGGACAAGCCTGGAGCGCGGCGCGGGTTGCTGGAAGAGTTGGCACGGTTTGCGATTACGAAGCGCGTCAGTGTCTCGGTGGTCTTTGATGGAAAGCCGGAACAGCATTTCGCTGATGGCTCAAGCTACAGAGGCGTCAAAGTTTTTTATGCAGAGCGCGGCTCGAATGCGGATGAACGAATCAAGCGCATGGTGGATGAGGCGCGAGAGCGGCGCACGCTGATGGTCGTCACCTCTGACCGCGAGCTTGCTTCTTATGTACGGCAATGCGGCGTGCAGGTCATACGCTCAGGCGATTTTCGCAAGCGTCTGGCAGAGACCGCAACAGATAGCTCAAGCTCGACGGACGAAGAGCCAAAAGTTAATCAGAAAGATGTCCCGGAATGGATGCGCTACTTTGGCGTCGGCCCGGAAGATGATGAAGAAGATGTGTAATAAGTGATGAGAGAAAAGCTGTCTCTGCTTTTCTCTCATCACTTATTGCTCAAAGCTATTCTTTGTTGCTCTCTTCTCGTCCGACGAGTTCGATGTCGAAGATGAGCTTTTGGCCTGCGAGCGGATGATTGGCGTCGAGGGTGATGGCGTCCTCTGTCACTTCCGTGATGGCGACGGGTATCTCGTTGCCGTCCGGCAGTTGTAAGACTAGATTCATGCCGGGTTGCGGGTCTGTCTCAAGATTGATGCTGTCGCGCGGGACTGCGTGCTTGAGCGAGTCGTTGCGCGGCCCGTAGGCGTCGTCGGATTCGATTTCAATCGTCTTCTTATCGCCGATGCTCATCCCGCGCACGCCTTCGTCAAAGCCTGCGATGACCTGGCCTGAGCCGACCTCGAATTCGAGCGGCTCGCCGCCTGCGGAAGAGTCGAAGACTTGCCCGTCCGTCAGGCGTCCTTCGTAATGTACGCGCACTGTGTCGCCTTTTTTCGCTTGCTCTGGCATCATATTAACCCTCTGCATTGAAGTTTTGTTGGCACAAGAGCATCGCATATTGCCCCTTGAAAAGCCAGCGACCAATCTCTAACTTTTGTGCAAAGCGTCGCAACTGAAAGCTCATCACACCGGAGGTTAGAAATGAAGAAACAATCCTCTCTCTCAATCATTCTCATGCTCGCGCTCGTCGCGCAAATCTTCGGACAGAATCCTGCGCCGCAGACTTCCGATGACGACGATGTGGTGCGCATCACGACCAACCTGATACAGGTGGATGCTGTGGTCACGGATAAAGACGGCAGACCTGTGACAGACCTGCGCGCAGAGGATTTTGAGATTCTCGAAAACGGCAAGGAGCGTGAGATTACAAACTTCTCTTATGTTCCCGTCGCGCCCGTCAGCAGAAGAAGTTCTGCGGCAAATACAACAACGGCTGATAAGAACGCCCCGCCGCTGCCGCCCACGCGCTTGCAACCGGAACAGGTGCGCCGCACCATCGCGCTCGTCGTAGATGATTTGGGTCTCTCGTTTGAGAGCACCTATTACGTGCGCCGCGCTTTGAAAAGATTTGTGGACGAGCAGATGCAGGAAGGCGACCTTGTTGCTATCGTTCGCACGGGCGGCGGCATGGGAGCTTTGCAGGCTTTCACTTCCGACAAGCGGCAACTTTATGCGGCCATCGAGCGCGTGAAGTGGACGCAACTGGGGCGCGGCGGCGTCTCTGCGATTCCGCCGTTTGAAGGCGGCAATATTGCTACGGAGACGATAGCAGGTCTTCCCGGCAGGTCTGTTGACACGGACATCAACGATGACCTCAGCCAGTTCCGTGATGAGATATACACTGTCGGCACGCTCGGCGCGCTCAACTACATCGTGCGCGGCCTCAGAGAAATGCCCGGACGCAAGTCCGTCATGCTTGTCTCCGACGGCATCAAAATCTTCAACCGCGCGGGCCAGAGCGACCGCATCATAGATTCCCTGCGCCGCCTCACAGACCTTGCCAATCGCGCTTCCGTAGTCATCTACACAATGGATGCGCGCGGCGTTCAGACCATCAACCTGACGGCGGCGGATAATGTCTCAGGTCTGACGACGCAGCAGATTGAAACACGCCTCTTTAATCGTCGCAATGATTACATAGAGTCGCAGAACGGATTGATTTATCTGGCAAAGCAGACGGGCGGGCTTTCGATACGCGGCAATAACGATTTGAGCGCGGGCATCAAAGAGATGCTGGACGACCAGCAGGGTTATTACCTGATTGGCTATCGCCCGGACGAAGGGACGTTTGACCCGAAGCGCATACAGTTCACCAATCTCAAAATCAAAGTCAAAAGACCGGGCTTCAAGGTTCGCTATCGCAACGGCTTTATCAACATCACGGACGAACAGGCGAAGCCGGAAACTCCGCGCACGCGCCAGTCGCAGTTGGTTCGCGCCATCACTTCGCCTTTCTCCGCAGGCGACATAGACGTGCGCCTGACATCGCTCTTTGCCAACGACCCGAAGTCAGGAACTTTCATGCGCTCGCTCCTGCACGTGGACGCGAAAGACATGACCTTCACGGAGGAAGCCGACGGCTGGCACAAAGTCACTTTCGATATCATGGCTGTCACCTTTGGCGATAACGGAAGAGTCGTTGACGAAGCGAGTCGCACGCACACAGTCCGCGTGCGCGGCGAAACCTACCAGCGCATCATGCGCGACGGTTTCGAGTACGTCATCACCGTGCCGATTAAAAAGGCCGGAGCTTATCAACTTCGCACGGCCCTGCGCGACAGCGCGACAGAGCGCGTCGGCTCTGCCAGCCAGTTCATAGAAGTCCCTGACATAGGCAAGAACCGGCTGACGATTTCCGGCCTCGTCATCAACGGCTTCGACCCTGCGAAGCAAACAAAGATTGTTGTAGCAGGGCAACCGGATGCCGTTGTCGAAGCAGACCCGAATGCAGGGCCAGCCGTCCGCAGACTGCGGCGCGGGATGGTGATGGATGTCGGCTATGTGATTTACAACGCGCGGCTCGATAAAGCCACGCAGCGTCCGCAACTCCACACACATCTCAAACTGTTTCGCGACGGTCAGGAAATCTTCGCAGGCAATCTGGTTATCTATGACGCCAGCAAGCAGACAGACCTCAAGCGGCTCAACGCCGGAGGCCGCCTGCAACTCGGCACAGAGATGACGCCCGGCGATTATGTCGTGCAGGTCATCGTCACAGACCTGCTCGCCAAAGATAAGCAACGCATCGCGACACAGTGGATAGATTTTCAGGTTGTTGAGAAGTAAAGCATGACGGAAAAAGTTTCCCGCAAAGGCGCAAAGAAAAGCTGTTATGTCTTTCTTTGCGCCTTTGCGCCTTTGCGGGAAACTTTCTTCGCTCTTAAATCTTCATCACTAAAGAAAGGTCAAACAGCATGGCTCTTAAACTTCGTCCGGCCACGCCTGCTGATGTCAAAGCGTGCGGGCGCATTATCTATGAAGCTTTTCATTCGATTGCCTCGCGGCATAATTTCCCGCCAGACTTTCCTTCTGCCGATTCGTGAGGCAGGACTTTTCCGTTGGTGCTTGAGCAATGGAATGCGCGTCGTCAAGCCTCTGAACTTGATGACGATGGGAGAGTATCAAGAGCCGCGCGGCGCGTATCTTCCGTCTGTCGGCTACTAGGTTTGTTTGATGAAATCAATCAAGCGTTTCTTCAAACAACATCTGTGGACTCTCGTTTATCTTGCTGCAAAGATATAAAGCGCAGAAGCTTCACTCAAAGCCGCGTACAGGCTAACTTGTCCGGGCATTTATCACTTATCATCTCTCCTATGCGCTCAATCATCGTCGGCACAGCAGGGCATATAGATCACGGCAAGACCGCGTTGGTGCGCGCGCTGACAGGCGTGGATGCAGACCGTTTGCCGGAAGAGAAGAGGCGCGGCATCACGATTGATTTAGGATTCGCGGAGCTTGAGCTTGATGAAGTGCGGCTCGGTTTTGTTGATGTGCCGGGGCATGAGCGTTTCGTGAAGAACATGCTGGCGGGCGCGCATGGGATAGATGTGGTCGCGCTCGTCATCGCGGCGGATGAGGGAGTGATGCCGCAAACGCGTGAGCATTTCGACATCTGTCGTCTCTTAGGAATCAAGTCCGGCCTCGTCGTGCTCACTAAATCCGATACGGTTGATGAAGAGTTGCTCTCGCTTGTGCAGGCGGAAGCGGAAGAGCTTGTGGCGGGAACTTTTCTCGAAGGCGCGCCGGTGGTCGCCGTCAGTGCGCGCACGGGCGTTGGCATTGAAGAGTTGAAAAAGATTCTGGGCCAGTTGGCTCTGAATGTGCCGCCGCGTTCAGCAGAATCTGTTGCGCGTCTTCCAGTGGACAGAGCCTTTACGATGCGCGGCTTTGGCGCAGTCGTCACAGGCACGCTCGTCGCAGGGAGCATCAACGAAGGCGATGAGATGGAGCTTCTTCCAGAAAAAATGCGCGTGCGCGTGCGCGGGTTACAGGTGCACGGGCAGGCTGTGAAGCAGGCTCTCGCGGGACAGCGCACGGCTGTCAATCTGGGCGGCGTCGAAGCCGGAATGATTGAACGCGGGATGACTCTGGTTGCCGCCGGTCGCCTGCGCGCGACGCAAGTGATGGATGTGCGCGTAGAGGTTTTAGAGAGCGCGCCGAGACCTTTGCGCTCACGCGCGCGTGTGCGGCTTCATCTTGGAGCGGCAGAAGTTTTGGCGCGCGTGCGTGTCCTTGAAGAAGGCGGCGAGATTGCTGCGGGTGGTTCGGGCTTTGTGCAACTGCGTCTCGAATCGCCTGTCGTCGCGTTGCCGCAAGAGCGTTTTATCTTGCGCTCGTATTCTCCTGCGCGGACGATTGCAGGCGGGCGCGTGCTGGATGCTTTCGCCATTAAGCATCGCGGGCGCGAAGTCTCTGCGGCGCGTGCGCGTCTTGCTTCTTTAATCGAAGCGGATAAAGCGCAGCAGCTTCCGCTTCTGATAGAGACTGCCGGCAATCTCGGCCTGCCTCGCGCAGAACTTGCAGCACGCACAGGCTGGCGTGATGAAGTTTTAAATGAAGCCTTACATCAAGCCGTTGCAAGCGGCGCGATAGTTGATGCAGAGGGCAACTATCTTGGGCGCGCGGCTTTCGCTGAACTGGAACAGGTTACTGTGGAAGAGGTCGCAGCGCATCACAAACGCGAGCCGCTCTCGCGCGGGCTGGCGCGAGAGACTTTGCGCGAGCGTCATTTCGCGCACACTGCGCCGGAAGTTTTTCGCAGTGTGCTGGTCGCGCTCGAAAAATCTGGCGCGCTCGTCGCCGATAAAGAGATTGTGCGCGCGGCTTCGCACAGCCTCTCGCTCTCAACGGCGGATGCCGCGCTCAAAGATAGTTTGGAGAAAGTTTACAGAGAAGCTGCGCTCGAAGCTCCGACTTTTGATGAAGCCTTAGAGCGTGCGGGCGGCGCGCGCTCTTCTCGTGAACACAGCCGTAAATTGCTTCAACTACTTTTTGATGCGGGCGCGCTCGTGCGTGTGACAGGCGAAATGTTCTTTCACCGCGATGCGCTCGAACGCTTGCTTGCGCAACTGCGAGACTATGCCGCCGCGCATGAGCCTGAGCGACTGATAGATGTCCCGGCCTTCAAAGACCTTGCGGGCATCTCGCGCAAATACGCCATCCCGCTCCTCGAATATTTAGACCGGGAGCGCATCACGCGCCGCGCAGGAGATAAAAGGCTCATACTTTAAAGCAAGCTTCTTCTGCCTTTGGTAATGTCTTAATGTGAATGAGAGTGAGATTCGTTTTCTAATTCAGCCGGAGGAGGCCGCAGGCTCGCAAACAAATTCCATCTGAGACTAGCCATCCGGCGTTTGACGCCTATTTTGCGGCGGCTGCCCCGGCCTTATTTTCGACCTTAGCTTTTGCTTCGGCGTCTGCCTTGGCTTTTGCTTTGGCCTCTGCCTTCGCTGCCTGCGCTTTTTCATAATCGTTAAGCTTATCAATAAGCTCAAAGACGAAAGCGCGGTCTTCTTTTGATAACTCCATCAAATTAGCTGTTAACTTAAGCGACAAAGAGCCGCCCGATTCTAATTCGACAGACTTGTCGCTTGTTGTTTCTGCTGTATCAGCAGCAGCATTTTTCTCAGCCATTTTCTTTCTCTCCATTTCTACAAGTCATACCTGCTCCGGTTTTCCATCTCACTAAAAGCATGGAAGTATGCCTTATGCGCTGATACCCTGTCGAATAATTTTCCTCAGCATCGCCAACTATTTTTGTGAGATACCTTGAGAGCCAATAGGACACGACACTGCCTTTTACCTTTTACCTTTTGACTTTTGCCTTGCGCTTCCGCGTGCGTAGGCGGTAACATATTGCGCGTATCAACACCAAAGCAGTCTCTTGGCGGCAAGAACATTGACCCGACTGTTCTCTTCTCGACCGATATTTATGAGTCTGATGGGCTTGGAAATAGGTAAGCCATCTTTTGTTACTTAAAACGGACGCTGGAGGTGCGACATGAAGAGCATGCTGGATATTTTGATGTGGGTGATCGGCTTAGCGGCAGCGATTTTTGCTATCTACGAGTATTACCTGTTTGCCACGTATAAGAGTCCGACTGGCGCATTTGACATGCAAGGCGGTCGGAATTATCTGTGGATGGCAATCGGGGCCACCGTTGTGGCGCTCGCGTGTGGAATTATCTATTTCGTGCGCCATGTCAACAAGGAAGAAGAAATTCACATCACGCAGTAATGCGTGTGTGGCCCGGTGTTGGTTTCGCTCACCGAAGACCGGATGCGACGAGTAGTGGCAAGCGATAGCTTTTCCAACTCGTCCGGTTGAGCCGAAAACCTTTGACGCCGTTTGCGCGCGAGTTGCAGCCCGTTGGGGTCGCCTGCGCCGAGCGCAAACGGCGCTTTGATGTGTTAACAGCCCCTCGTTGTAGGAGAACTTTTTAAATGCTCGATGGATTGCCGCTCATCCTTGCGCAGGCAGACGGACAGGCCGCGCAGGTCTATGACTTGCCGTCATATTTTTTGCCAATCTTTTCCGTGCTGATGATTGGCGGCGCGCTCTGCTGGCTCATCGCAGCCGTGATAGGTTTCGGACGCGCGCGCTCCTTTGGCCCACACGTGCGCTGGTTCGCGCTCGCTGCGGCCTGCCTCTTTCTCTATCACATACATCTTTTGTTTATGAGCTTTGCTTCCATCTCCGGCAAAGGCTCGCTGGCGTTTCCTTTGATTACTTTCTTAAATCTTTTTATCCTGCTCGCGGCCATCTGCGCCATCATGGGCTTTATGAAGATGAAAGCATCTCCGCCGGCAAATCCCGATTAACTTTTTTTTGAAGAGCTTTAGATTTTTGAACGCTTTGATTTCATGAGAAGAAAACATTTTCTATTTGCCGCGTTCGCATTAATAGTGGGCGCGGCGATTTTCTTTGCCGCACAGAGTCCGCGCGAAACCAACGGGCGCAAAGGCGCGCGTCCGGGCTTTGTCTCCACGCGCAACGGTCGCTTCGTAATTGATAACCGCCCCTTTCGTTTTGTCGGAGCCAATGTCGCGGTCATGTATCGCAATGAAGACCGCGCGCGTATGCCTGAGACTCTGCGCGTCGCGTCTCAGGATGGCATACGTGTCATACGTGTCTGGGCATACGGCGAGGGCGGGGAAGACTCTCCAGTCAAATCCGTCGGCGGCGACCGCGCAGATTGGCCCAGACAGCATCCCTTTCGTTTTAAGCCTGACGAGTGGAACGAAGAAGCTTTCGTACATCTCGACAACGTCATCGCAGAGGCCGCACGCAACAAGCTTTACGTGCAGCTTTGTCTGACCAACTGGTGGCGCGACACTGGCGGCGTGACGCAGTACCTGCGCTGGGCCGGAATCGAAGACGCAGCCGACGACAAACAACCCTTCGGCATCAACGTCGAGCGCGCCATGCTCTTCTACACCAACCCGGAAACGCGCCGCATGTATCGCCAGCACGTCGAGCGCATCGTCACGCGCCGCAACACTGTGACTGGAGTTCTATATCGTGACGACCCGACCATCATGGGCTACGAGTTGATGAACGAAGCGCAGGCTCCGACCGGAATGCGCGGAGAGCGCAAAGCTTGGGTCGCGGAGATGAGCGACCTGATACGCTCGCTCGACCCTGACCATCTCATCACGCCGGGAACCTGGGGCTATCGCTCCGCTTGGGAGCGGCGCGAGTGGCTGGACGAGCATCGCCTGCCGAATGTGGATTTTGTGGATGTGCACAACTACCCGCGCGATGACCTTGACAGCTATGTTGATTCGCCTGCGGCTGTCAAAGAGTTTATGGAGAACCGCGTCGCCGCCAGTTACTCGCTCGGCAAGCCTCTGGTCTTCGGTGAATTTGGGATGGGGCCGGAAGGCTACAATGGATTTTCTGCTGCGGATTGGTATCGCGCATTTTTTGAGAACGCGGCGCACACTGGCGCGAACGGAGCTATGTTCTGGATTCTGACGCCAGACCCGCATCGCGGCTACGGCGTCAACTATACTATGCCGCGAGATGAAGCAGTGCGCGCGCAGGTTCGTCGCGGCGCAGAGTTGATGGCTGCGATGCAGAACGATTGGCCGCCGCACAGCCTGCGCGATGACGGGCGACACTTAATCCCGCGCCAGTTCGCTTTCACACGCCAGCCAAACGATTCGGACATCAAGCCGGAAACAGAGTTTAAGGAAGACAAGACGATTCTCTATCGCTTCAAACCCGAACAGGCCTTTAGCCAGCGATTCGAGAAAGTAGGCGGAGGCGACGGATATATCTGGGGCTCAGGCGTAGGCCATGTCGAATATCTTGTGCCGGGACGCGAAGACTACAGAAGAGTCAACAGCATCATTGTGCGCGCGCACCTGCAACCCGTCGTTCCGTTCGACGCGCGCGGGCGTGTGAAAACAACTCGCGTCACACTCTTTATCAACGGCAGGAATTGCGGCTCGCGGCTCATCCCGCTCGAAAATCTTCCGCAGGCGCATGTAGAAGAATGGAAGATTGATTCACTGCGATTTCGCCTCGACGCGATGCGCGGGAAACCGCTCGCCATACGCTTCGCCGTCGAAGCAGAGGCAGACCAGCCCTTCGGCATCAACATCTCAAACTGGCCCGAAGGCTACGATTCAAAGGGAGCAAAGCCTGTGGAAGTGGAAGTGAGACGGAAATGATGAATGATGAATGATGAATGATGAATGATGAATGGCATGCTATTTGAAATTGAATGCTTTAACTTTGAACAGCACGCCCTTCATCATTCATCATTCATCATTCATCATTTCGTTAACGCTTGCACGGCTTCGCGTGCGTAGTAAGTGATAATAATGTCTGCTCCGGCGCGTTTGATGCTCGTTAAAGTTTCGAGCATCACGCGCTGTTCGTCTATCCAGCCTTTTTGCGCCGCAGCTTTTATCATCGCGTACTCGCCTGAGACATGGTAGGCGGCGAGTGGCAAATCGAAACGCTCGCGCAGTGTGCGCAGGATGTCCAGATAAGTGGTCGCGGGTTTGACCATCAAAATGTCCGCGCCTTCCGTGTAATCAAGCTCGGCCTCGCGCAGAGCTTCGCGCGCATTGGCCGCGTCCATCTGGTATGCGCGGCGGTCTCCGAAAGCTGGCGCGCTATCGGCAGCCTCGCGGAATGGGCCATAAAAAGCAGAGGCATATTTGACCGCGTAAGACATGATTGGTATCTGCTCAAAGCCAGATTGGTCCAGAGCCTCGCGTATCGCTCTCACCTGCCCGTCCATCATAGCGGAGGGCGCAACCATGTCTGCTCCTGCTTCTGCCTGACTGACGGCTGTGCGCGCTAAGAGTTCAAGGCTTTCATCATTGAGCACTTCGCTTCCGCGCACTACTCCGCAATGTCCATGCGAAGTGTATTCGCAGAGGCATGTGTCCGCGATGATAATCATGTCCGGCACAGCCTTGCGCACAGCGCGCGTAGCCTGCTGCACGATGCCGTCTCTGGCATACGCACCGGATGCTGTTTCATCTTTGGCTGCGGGCAGGCCGAATAAGATTACGCTACGTATGCCTTTCTCATAAGCCTCTGTTGCCTCGCGCACAATCTCATCCACAGACAGATTATGCACGCCGGGCATGGAAGAAATCTCACGCCGCACACTTTCGCCCGCGCAGGCGAAGAGCGGCAGCACGAAATCCTCCGGCGCGAGTCGCGCCTCACGTACCAGAGCGCGCAATGCTGCGCTCCGTCTCAATCTTCTCGGACGATAAATTAGGTCAGACATGTCCCGGCATCATACCTATCTGCCTCAACGCAATCAAACATATCACCCGCAAAATAGAACCGACACTAACTTGACCTTTCGACACGCGCCCTTATAATTACCTTTCCATCGCTTGAGGCGGGGTAGCTCAGCCGGTTAGAGCGCGGGATTCATAACCCCGAGGTCGGGAGTTCAAGTCTCCCCCCCGCTACCACATATCTCGCAAACTTTTCAAAGAGTTACGGCGGCGACTTGTCTTTCTCAGGTTGCCGCCTGTGCTTAGGTGACGCGAAGATGACGTGCTTAGCCCGCCTTGCGTTCAAATTCCACAACCTCTCCTCGTCTCCCTATCAACCCGTTGACTGCATGCTGAATGATGGTCGGCGTGCCGTGCGCGTAGCTGGCGGTCATTCTTATAGATGAATGACCCATCAGTTGCATGATGTCGAGTTCATGCACACCCTGCTCGCGTAGGCGCGTAGCAAAGGTATGTCGTAAGTCGTGCCAAACGAGGCCGCCCGGTGTCATCTGACCGCAAGGTATTTCGGCTAATCCACATGCTTTCTTGAATCCCTTTCTGATTGTGGCATCGCTCACGCCTGTTCGCGCGTAAGAAAAGACAAACTCATTGCCGCTTGCTTCCTGAACTAAATCGAGAAGGGTAGAGCGTACAAGTGGATTCATCGGAATTGTGCGCAGTTTCTTGTTTTTACTCTTTGCGACTAATAGCCAGTTGGAAAGTATCTCTACTTCCTTGTCCTTGACCGAATAAAAGATAGGCAAGCTACTGAAGTTCAGATGCCCGGCTTTGAGACGAAGCAATTCTGATTTTCTCAGCCCCGTCCCAAGACTAACGATGACTGCCGGAAGCAGATAAGAAAGTTCGCCCGCCAGAGCTTTCAACAGGCGACGCTCTTCTTCGTAAGTCAGATACCTTTCACGTCGCCGTCCTTCAATTTCTTTTCGCACTCGGCGGCATGGATTAGAGTCAACGAGTTCGTTGTCATAAGCCATCGAAAAGATTTTCGATAGCAGTTGCAAATAACGATTGACCGTTGACCCCTTGAATAGAGTTTCCCTGCATGTCTCTTTTTTCAGCAAGAGTGATTTGAGTTTTTCGATCTGCATCGGCTTGATGTCCCGAAGCTGCTTATTACCGAAAAACTCTTTCAGTAGCTTGGCCCGATATTCATCATGTCCGTAAGACTCCTTGTTCTCTCTAGCCCAAGGGAGATATTCCTTATCTACGAAATCCAGAATCGTTCCGTCGTAATGGCCTTGTTGTACTTCCCGTTGTAGATTGATTCACGGATATTGTTTTCAGCGCGCTCTGCTTGTGCGCGAGTCCGCGCGCCGGGAATGGACTGAAGAACATGCTTCGCAGGGTAAATTCCATCCACCAGTTAGCCCTTACAAGCTCGAAGACTCTCAATATCATTGGGACAATTCGACGGAATGTAGATTTCATCCGGCAAGGTTTCATCAAGACGTGGCTGCGTTAGCATGTCATCGCTTTGAGGCGGCATTTCTTTATTCATCCACTCTGTCAGAAATGTTTTCATCTCATCACACTTATCGGTTCAGTTATCTATTGGTCGGACAGGTCGGACGAGGCGGACGCATGAGTTAAATCATCTCTGTAGCTGTTTGGAGTGCTCCGGCACATCTGTCCGACTCCAAGAAAGTATGTCGGGCATGTCGGACGATTCGCAGGATTGAACTGAAAACTGTCCGACTCAGATAGTGAGATTCGATAAGTCGGACACCACTTGCTTGCCATGCAAAGCACTGAGAAATGATAATTTTTGCAATGCTTACCGATTTGTCCGACCTGCCCGACCACAGTTATGCCACCTCCGCACTCAACAATGTCGAAAGCAATACATATACACGAGTCCTTCCGATTCCAGGCAGCGTCTCGTGACGCGCCAGATTCTTACCGTCGCCTCGGCGCAAATAGCCGCGCTCGGCTAACGTCCTAGCTATCGTCTTAGCGTCATAGCCAGAGCAGATTTCTTTGCGGAAAGATTCAGGGAGAATCAGATATTCAGTTTGGCCCTGTTCGTTTTTTCGCCTGAAGCCGACGCGATTGATGACTTTAGCGAAGTCATCTCCGACAGCTTGAAAGCGACTAGAGCCATGCGCTTCAATAAAAGCTCTGACTTGCCTGATGGAAGCTTCCGCATCACTGCTGCCTTTTGTTCCGCGCCCGTCGAGCCAGACCCTGAACATTGTCGCTGCCGCTCTCATCGCCTCTCCGCCCGGCCAGCAGATAATCTCAGCCGCCGCCTCGCCAGCCGCAGCGACCAGCGCAAAGCGCGATGTTGTCCTTCCAATCTTGAAGAGTGCCACTGGCGCGCAGTTTATGATTCAAGTCCGATACGGTCTGAAACAGAATTTCTTCTGCTCCTGCCGGGCTGAAAGTCTCATCCGGTAGGACGAACGAGCCGTTGTGCCAGCCAACGCGAGATACGCAACGCACGCGCTCGTCCGGGCGAGAGCTTTGGATGTAGGTTGTGAGAAGTTCTCGCGCCTTTCGACTTGGCGCAATCATGAGGCCAGTACTCAATAAGCGAGACCTGTAATCGCTTCCGTCTCCGGCAAGCAAGCTCATTGGCATGGCCCAAGAGTGCGTCAATCCATCTGGGTCTTTAAATTCAAGCAGCCGTCCCCAGTCTTCACTCTCTTGATTGCGCGTCGCGGCGACAATAGTAAGTGGAGAGCAAATAAAGATGTCCTCTTTCTCTCCCGTTGGATCAATCGCATAAACGCCGCTTTCTGATAACCGGAAGCTCGTAGGAATCTTGGCCTGCGCAGGCTTTGCCTTCTCAATCAACCTTAGAACAAAATCCTCGCCTTTGATTGCCAGCAAATCATCTACGCCGTTGACGCCTTCAATCTGTGGTAAGTCAACCAAGCGCACCTGCGCGCCGCGTCTCGTTAATTCTTTCGCTAATTCTCGCCGTGCCGCGCGCACATCGCTATTAGTGGCAACATTGGTATCAAAGATGATGTATGCGATACGTCCGTTCCACTCTATGCGGTCAAGGTCTGGAATCGGGCCTTTAACATCACACCGCGCGCCCTTCTCATCGTCGGCTTTTCCGATTGTTCCGCGCCAATTCCAAACGCCCGGAATACCTATCGGAAGAAAGCGCGGCTGCATTTCCTCCACCTCGTGAAGTGCCAAACGATAAAGGGCGATAGTCTTCTTTTCGCCTTCCGTAAAAGCAATATAATCCATTGTCACGCAACCACTCAGGCTGCGTGTCTGGCATAAAGTAAAGAAGATTTGCGCCGCCCGGTGGTGACAGGTATTTATTCTTCTCTTTGAGTGTCCCGTCAGGCTGTTGCTCAAGCTCAGGATGATCACGACGCAAGCGATACTCGCGCGGCGTGCTCTCGCCGGGCCAGTAGTAAGGAAATACTATGCCCGCGTAATCAGCATGACCGTTGCGCCCGATGAGCATCGCACCCTCAGTCGAATTAACCCTGAAAAGCCCCGCCTGCTCAGCTAACTTCGGCGTGATGTATGACTTTTCTAAGGACGCAATGTCCTGTAATAACAGTTCTGAATGTTGTGGGTAGCCCATTCCAGTTATCACTCTTTATGAAAAACACCTGAGAAGCTGTACCCACACAACCTCTCAGGCGTCTTTCTTATCTCTCCGGTGCTGCGGTAGCGGCAAGAGAGAAGATCAAATGTTCAGCCGGTGGGTAAACGGCGCAAAAATCAAAATGCCACTGCCTTAGAACAGCAGTGGCGCGAGGTTAATGGAAGAGCCAAGATGAGTACAGGGACATTTTATGATGTAAATGTCCCACTCCAACAAAGCCAAAGAAAAATGCTTATACGATAGGATGTCTTACTTTTGCTTCCTGCTTTTAGAACCACCCTTGATGAGGTTTCTCACATATTCGTTGTTGTATCTGTAAGAAAGGGCTAAATGTCTAATCGCCAACTCATAAGGCGCATAGTTCAAATCTGTAAGCACTCGGAGCGAAGCTTGGGAAACATCTCCACATGGATTGCAAACCACTTTTCGCGCCAAGCTCCGTCTTTGTCCTTTGAGGTCGGATTATTCTTAAAGAATGTCTTTCTCGATAAATCGTGGAAGCGCCTTGCCTCGGCATAAGCAAGGCGGAGGTTTTGATATTCCTCACGCATAGCTTGTCGTTGCTCCGCAGTCAATTTAGGTCGCTTAGCTCCGATAAAAATCTTTCGTAATTCTTCGAGCTGCTTGTCGTATTTTTGTAGTTCATCACTTGGTAACAGAGTGAAATCATCTGGTAAACCTAGAGATTCCCATTGAGTTCTGAAGGTAGGTTCAATTACATTCTTGATGTAACCACAAACGCTGTCATCAAGTGCTTGGTCGAGAGCTTGACACATTTTAGCCGGAAGGTAATGGATATAATTATTTAAGAGGTTGCGAGTATGATAATCTATGGCTGCAATCAGGCTTTCTTCATCAGGCAGGTCAAATAATTTATCCGCGTGTGGCTGGCGCAAGAGTTTTTCGACCTCTTCCATAATCCAGAAAGCTCCTTTTAACAAAAAGAAATCTCCTTCCAAAGTTCCATACAAACCGGATACAAGTAGGACTAGACTGACATCATGGGGATGCTCCCGCTTAAATATTTGCCAGCGTTGATTTAAGATTTCGCCTTTGTACTCAGATACGTCTTTTAGACCAATCTCGCGCACTACCTCTTTCAGAATATTAAAAGCGTGTTCCCACTTTGCGAGTTCTTCCTCTTGATTTGTATTCACGATGCTGGGCCTTTCTGTAGCTAATCATAAATTTCATTTTATATTGTTAAAGGACAGTCCAAAATAAGATTTTATCCACTTACCAAGAAGCCCCACCATAGCAGTTCGATAGTTATTTATGAGACTTCTCATTCAACGCATAAGTTAAATTTCATCCCCTAAGAAGTCACAAAAATCTATTGCACTAAATCTTGCTAGGCATTACTCTCGCTAACGGGATTATCTCCGGCGTCATTCAAACATTTGAGAAGGGCAATGAGTCTGCCATGCTCGCAGATGCGTTGACCATTCAAGGCGTCGTGTGGGCGCGCGTTGGAGTCTATGACAAATCAATGAGCATCTTGCGCCGTGCAATAGATATTGCCGAAAATGCTGGCGCACTTTCAAACGCCGGACTAGCCGCTCTCACGCTGATAGAAGAACACGGGTCAAGGCGATTAAATCCCACAGACCTTTATAACATCTATCGCCGCGCTGATAGATTGCTCAAAGGCACACAAGATGCGGAAGAGATAGCACGGCTCAGATCGTGCGCTCGGATTGTCATGCGACGACTCTCAGGTATGCGCGTGCATGATAGAAATTTTTCCCTGTACGGTGCTGTGCGGGAGTTTGAAGCAAAGTTTATTGAGCAAGCACTAGAAGATGAGGGCGGGAGCATTAGCCATGCAGCTAAACTGCTCGGTGTCAGTCATCAAGCTCTCTCCAAAATGCTCAGGAACAGACACAAGAGCTTGCTGAGCAAGAGGACACCCGCGCAGAGGCGATTGCGGAGTGTTATAAAGAAACCAAAGAACCAAAAGACTTAGCACACCTTGTAACTTTGGGAACATATATTGCTAAGTCCTTTATTTCTAACGAAGCCTCAATGTGCCAAAAGTTGCAAGGGTATCTAAATTCTTTATTTCCCACGTGCGACTTTTGAGGCGGGCTTTACTTTTAGGGCGAAGTTACCTTCGCCTGAAGTTAATTTAGCTGTCCTTTCTGGGCTGTGCTACAACCCAAAAGACAGGTTGCGATGATGAGAGAGGCTTTGAGCCTTAATTCAATCAGGAGAAGACGCGGGCTGTTGGTGCGTGTATGTTTTGCCGGGCCTGAGCTTTGCCAACATCGGTAATTTTGAAACGAAGTCGCCGCGTGCGCCTGCCAAAACAGACAGGCTTCCGTCACCAACACTCCAAAGCACGTATCCCCCTCCACTCTTCGCCTAATTCTTTTCAATTCTTACGTCGAACTCACATTAGATAGGAATCAGATAGCATAAACAGGAAGGGGAGAGCCTTTAAAGAAAGGCTCTCCTCTTAAAGTTAGGTTGCCCTTAAAAGATTAGCGGTAAAAGGAGGTTGCAGCACTATACGAAACTACTGACGATCTGGGATAGACCGTCACGGCTGTGTAGCCGTTAGTTGTCTTGATGCCCCCTGTGGAAGCAACCGGGATTCAAGAGTTACGTAGGCCGCTTTTGAGCTGTTATCTCAGGCACTCCTCTGAATTGAGAAAAGAAACCTGCAATCACCCCACACCACTTGGTTTTGGCACAAGACATGCTGATTGTAGTGTGTGTAATGAGATATAGCTCATTATTCATATCCTGTTAGGACAAACGCATAGCCTAAATGCCCTAGTGCATCCCATTTCGCCAATCCGTTCAGTTACTAAAAGCGACCCGGCTTTTAAATTATTCACAGGCTAAGGAGGCCAGAAAATTCTATGCAACGCAACACTTCAACTCTCCTATCGACAATTACCCTTTTGTTAACCTGTCTGCTTTCAGTCTCTACAGCATTCTCGCAAGATGTTGCGGGAGATAAATTGCAAATTGGAGAGAATAGGAGCAATCAATTTTCTTTCACTCCTTATCTGGGAGGCGCGGGCGTTGTGGAAACGGCGGCCACTTTTGAAAAGTCGTTCTCGCATACGACGGACTATCGCGTTGGAATTTTTAACGATGTCGCGCTCAACCCGGACAACAATAATATCAATGGCAAGTATCTGACCTTCGGCTCTTACAACCGCGTGCAGATTCCCTCAGGCGTTGTCATCAACACTAGTGGGTCAAGCGAGATTTATGGCTCGTATTCCGCAGCGCGCAATTCCGGCGCGGGTCAGTTCAACGGACGCACCTTTGGCGGGCGGCTCGAAGCCATAGACGCTCGCACTTCCGGTTCGACGTGGGGAGTCGTCGGCGCGGAAATCGGCGCATATATAGAAGGCATTGTGCCCAAGTATGGCTCGATTGGAGCAGCCATCAACCTCGTCAACAATTCGACGCAGAACACGCCGGGAGCCAATCCTTACATGTTCGGTATCTCTACGAGCGTGACGAATAACGGCAATGCTGATGTCACGGAGCAGGCCGTCATCAATCTGAAGAATCTGGGAGGGCAGGGAACCGGGATTATTCCTAACATGTACGGCATCAAAATCAACCAGCCGTCGAGCGCGTACGGCACAAAAGTTTACAACAACATTGGGCTTTATGTCGGAGACCACTCGACCATCGGAGATGTCTTGCGCTTCAACATCTATTCTGTCGGGGCTGCGAGCAAGAACTATTTTGAGGGAGAGGTCGAAGTCAAAGGGCCTTTGAAGATGAGCGGCCAGTGTCGCGGCGTGGCGCAAATTCGCAGGGGCAGCGCACAGATTAATTCGACCTGCGTGCAAGCAGGCTCAGCGATTCTCGTCACGCGGCAATCATCCACAAGAGATGTCATCACCTACTCATATACAAACATTGTCGAGGGCGCCTCTTTCACTATCCTTTCATCCGATCTCTCAGACGAAGCAAAGGTCTCTTGGCTCATCATCAACTAGACTTGCCTTTACCTTTCAATGAGCAAAGAAGCATCATCAGCCAATACATCGCGCCTGTGGCCGACAGTGATGACTGCCGACGGCAGTTTTGATCTCTTGGATGAGAGCGATAAGCAGATTTTAATCGTTGACGATGAGGAAGTAGGGCGCGTTGGCTCCAATCGCTCGCAGCGTCTGGACGTGAGAGTCATTGCCGCCAGTAATCGCGACGTGGAAAAAGAGATAGAGGCGGGCCGATTCCGTCAAGACCTTTTCTATCGTCTGAATGCCGTGACGATTTACCTGCCCCCTTTGCGCGAGAGGCGCGAGGACATCTTTCCGCTCGCCAGCAGTTTTGCAGAGCGCGTGTTGGCCCTGAACCCTTCGGTCAGATTTTCGCCGGAAGCTCTCGAATTGTTAGAGCAATATTCATGGCCGGGCAACATACGCGAACTGGAGAACGCAGTTGTGCGCGCAGTCGCTCTGTGTACCAACATCGTCAGACCGGAGGACTTGCCAGATAACATACGCAACTATCGCCTGCCCGCAGGAGCAGGGGCGCAAGGAACTGCGGCTTCATCAATCCAGCCGCCGGAAGAATGGCCTACGCTTTCGGAGGTAGAAGGGCGTTATGTGGCGCGTGTGCTGGAACACACGCAAGGCAACAAACAGGCGGCAGCGCGCCTGCTGGATGTTGACTCCAAAACGCTCGTCCGCATGATTAAGCGACACAAGATTGAGCTTCAAAAAAAGATATTGACTTCGCGTCAGGGGCAGGACGATTGAGCGAAGAATAGATGCTTCCTTCCGCAGCTTGCTCTCACTCTCAGACAAATTGCTGGTGAGAAAGCGGTCATTGATCGAGACGGTCAACGTGTCTCCAGCAACAGCCAGTTAGTATTGAGATGGAGAAGGGAAAAGTAGGACAGAGCCTTGCATTCTCTTGCAAAAGCTTGCAATGCGCTTCTTCCTGCGTTCTGTCTGGTGTGCTTTCTTCCGATAGATGATAATTATGGCGAGCCGCAAGCCTTTCATATTCGGGCCGGAAAACGGGAGCTTTAGGAACGTAAGGGCCAAACTCATAGCCCGGACAATACTCGCCGCAGTTATGTGGAACTTTAAGATTGTGACAAATCAAAGCAATCCAGTGCTGCTTCACCAAAAAGAATTTTCCCAGCCCTTCTACATCTGGAGTGAATCCTAACAAGATTAACAATTCATCGTCCGTTGCCTCTTTGACATTCTCAAACGAAGCCTGCGCGCCCTCGTATTTAATCTCGTGCTCTGAATGAAACTCCAGAATAGCCCGTGCTGCACCCGCGAGCGTGCGGGGAATGTGCGGAAGGTAAGCAGGATTGATACCATTTGCATGTTGCTGCTCTTCAATCTTCTTGAGTCGTTTATGTAAGTTTTTAGTGCTCATAATTTGTTCGGTCAGGCAGGCTCAGGAAAGCGGAAATCAGTGCTGGCAAAGTTTCAGGTGTCGCGCCGATATGGTTCAGAATATCTTCTTCTTTGTACTGCTGCTTGTGCGCGTTAAAGTGTTTGACAGAGATGGCGCAAAATTCAATCCACTCTTCTTCTGACATCTCTTCGCGGGTTTTATGGCTGAGTTTCACAACTGCTGCGAGATGAGCATGAATAAGAACATAGCGCATCAGGGATTCAAGCCAGTGGCGAGTGGGTTTCACACTTCTTGATTCTATTTGACGCTCGATTCGAGACAGACGTTGGCGTAGCTTCATCGCTCTCACTCATTTCTTTGTAGATGACTTTTCTTCAAGCTCTTCTATCCTCTGAGCCAAGTCAGCTAATTCCACTGCTTTGACTGCACCATCAATAATTGTCTTGGCTGCTGAGACGCGGGCACTCGCTTGCGCTTTCTCGTCATTACAGATGTCGCGCAACGTCCTAGTTGCCGTTTCGCAATCTCGCTGTAGTTGTGCGATGGCATGTTCGACGATAACGCTCCGTGCGAGCCGATATTGAGCTTTGAAAGCGTCGTCACGCAACAGACGATAAAGCGTCGCCTCGTTCATCCGGCAAGCCTTCGCCGCATCAGCGATGGTATTGGAAGAGAGCAAAGCAATCAGGGCGCGCTGTTGTTTGGGAGCTAACTCTTCTCTATTTGAGGATGCTTTGAAATCTACAAGCAAGACTCGTTTGCTCTTGTCTGATTGTTGCATGTTAGACGTTTGGCTCATGGCTTTGTGTCCTTGTAAAACTGATTAGGTGTTACACGCCTCAAGGGTTAAAATCGCGTGGAGCTTCATGTCTCTCGAAGATGACGTGAAAATGACGTTCTCCTCTGCTGATACTTGATTTAACCAAATGAGACTTTGACGGCTCACGGTTCGGTTAATTGTGCTAGGTCTGATTTGATGAGATTATGTGGAAGGCTTCTTTAGGGATTCATAACCCCGAGGTCGGGAGTTCAAGTCTCCCCCCGCTACCAATAAATCCGAATGCATACGGGCGGCTATAGCTGGCCCGTTTTCTTGTAATTTGGGAACAGCCGTAAAAATATTTTAGAAGTCAGACCGAAGAAGGAGAATGAATTGCATGTCAATTAAAGGTCAGAAGGTCGTCGCCCTGCTGTTGCTTTCGTTCATCTTCATGTTGGGTTGCAAGTCTTCCAGCGAAGTCAATTCCAATCAACCGGGCAACGCAAATAAAGCGACTGCGAAAAACACTTCGCCCGTCAAGCCGAACGCGGACGGCACAATTCCTTCCGGCACTGGCGTGGAAAAAGAGAAACCCTCTGCGGGCAAAGGCAATGTGCAGGGCAAGGTCTTGTACAATGGCCGCCCCGCCGAAGGGATTGAGATGAAGTTGTGCGAAAAGTTCAGCCAGTATCTCGGCGGATGCAGTGGCGAGACATTCACAGCTAAAACGGACGCAGGGGGCGAGTATTTAATCAAAGACGTGCCGCCCAAAACTTACGAAGGCTTGATTGCGAAAGTGTTCGACACGGATTATTACGTCTTCGCTACTTCGGGCATTGTTTCGTCGGCCAAGTATAAGATTGATGAAGGACAGACATTCTTCGCGCCGGACACAAATCTCTTCAAGCAGGATTTAAAACTCGTGAATCCGAAAGCCGGAGCGAAAATAGCCGGGAGCAACATAGAGGTGAAATGGGACGCTTACCCGGACGCGGCTTATTACAAGTTCAGCATCTTCGCAGACAGACTCGACGGGAGCGACCACAGAGTATGACTACATCAACAAGCGTGTTGATGGACTGTCATACGTTTTGGATAAGCCGCTCTTGCCCGGCTCGTACACTTGCAGGGTCGAAGCCTACAACGGCAGCGACATCAAGCTCTCGCAAAGCGCGGACGATATAAAGTTCACCGTGACAGGCGAAGCGAAGAAGTAAGTCACAGTTAGTTTCAAAAAGAGGGAAAAGAAAAAACAGGTTTCCCGCAAAGGCGCAAAGGCGCAAAGAAAAGATTCAATTCTTTCTTTGCGCCTTTGCGCCTTTGCGGGAGATTCTTTCGTTAATTCTCTAAAAGTTCAAGCTGACTATTTCTTCTCAGGTATTATCCTGATGCGCCAGACTTCGTTGTACTTTTCCTTCGCGCCCCCGACAGTGCGCTCAAGCGTGGTGTAGTAAACGGTGACGCGGCGGCCCTTGAAGTCTGCGAAGTCGGAAATCACATTCTCCGCAGGAGGATTGGGCCGCTTCTGTACGCTTGTGGAAATGCCTGCGGGCAGCAAATATCCTGCTCCGTCTGTTGTCCCGACGTATTTGAAGGTCTGGATTTTGGCCTCTTTGTCGAACGGAAAATCAACGACGCGGAAGTTGCGCGCGTCGCGTCCCCACTCGTACGGGGCGTCTGGAATGTAAGCGACGAACGTCAACTCTTTCTTGTCTTTGGTGTATGTTAAGGTCAAAGTCCTCTGGTTGTTGTCAAAGGCCGTGACTTCTCCCGTCCATGTGTCGCCCGAATATCCAATCGGATACAAATCACCAACAGCCTTTCCTTTCTGCGCGACAGCCACACCGGCGCAGAAAATTAGACAGGCAAGTGCTACAAATAGTCTCTGCATAATTCTTTCCTCCAAAAATCTTTATATCCTTTTAGCTGACAAGTTTATTTTGATTAAGCGAGTCGGCTTGCAATCGGGTGAGCCACACTTAAGAGCCAATTAAGACGCACATACAGCCGCTTCTGTTGCCCGGCCATGATGCAGACCATTGATTATTTAAGGCAAGCCAAGTTAAGCTCCGGCGATAATGACAAAGGCTCTGCGTTCTCTCTCTCAAGGACAAATCCTGAATTGGCCCAATCTGTTGCTAGTCTTATCCGGCATCGCATCTGTTGTTCTTTACAGAGTTGGCCTGCGCGCAAAGGATGCACAGGATGTTAACTGGTTAATCGCACTCGCGCTCTGTCAGGGATGGATTTATCTCTGTGCCGCGTGGATTGTCTGGCGTGCGCGTTCCAATCGCAGCACACTCATCATTGTGCTCGCCTTTGCCTGCCTCTTCCGTTTGAGCCTGCTCTTTGCGCCGCCGTATCTTTCGGATGACATTTATAGATATGTCTGGGACGGGCGCGTGCAGGCCGCTGGCATCAATCCGTACAGGTATATTCCCGCGGACAAAGCTTTAGAGCCGCTGCGCGACGAGGCTATCTATCCGAAAATTAATCGCAAGGATTTCGCGCCGACCATCTATCCGCCGCTCGCGCAAGTGATTTACTTTCTGGTGACGCGCGTGAGCGAGAGTGTGTGGTGGATGAAGGCCGCGCTGGTTGGCTTTGAAGCTTTAGCTGTCTGGGCTCTTATCTCGCTCTTGGCTTCTTTCAATCTGCCGCGTGAGCGCGTGCTGATTTATGCATGGCATCCGCTGCTGGTGTGGGAAGTGGCTGGCAGTGGACATGTGGACGCTGCGGCCATAGCTTTTATTAGCCTTGCTCTGCTCGCGCGACGCAAACAGATGGAAGCCGCGACGGGCTTTGCACTCGCGTGCGCCGTGCTCATCAAGTTGTTTCCGGTAGTCCTCTTTCCGGCTCTCTACAAGCGTTGGAGTTGGAAGATGCCAGTGGTTTTTGTGAGCACGATTGTCATTGCATACTTGCCTTACTTGAATGTCGGGTGGAGAGCCGTGCTCGGCTATCTGCCCGGATACACTGTGGAAGAGGGGATACAAAACGGCGCAAGGTTTTATCTGCTGAGCATCGCGCGCAAAGTTTTCGGTGAGCAGAATGTGCCGAGCGCAATCTATTTCTTTGCGGCTGCACTGCTTTTACTTTGTCTTGCTATCTGGTGTCTCTGGAAAGAGGAGCGGCACGAAGCCAGTTTCGTCGCGCGAGCCTTTCTGCTGGCAGGCGTTTTTACACTTCTCCTGTCGCCGCACTTTCCATGGTATTTCGCGTGGCTCGTGCCGTTCATGTGCTTTACGCCGCTCATTCCTTTCTTTTATCTGACGACCGTGAGCTTTGTTTTTTACAGGCTCTGGTTCAATGAATGGCAGCAGCTTTTCTCTGTCAATACTCTTGTCTATCTGCCGTTTTTTATTCTCGGCGCGCTCATGCTCCTGACGCGCTTTGCAGATAAGAAGCAAGTGAAGGAAGCCGACACGGCTTCTACATAAGGCCGCGCACTAATGCATTGATGGCTGCGAGCGTCTGTTCGGGTTGGTCTCGGTGCGGGCTGTGTCCGCAGGCTGGAAGAATGAGGCTCTGCACATCGCAGCCGCAATTATTCTTAATAGCTTCGACCTGACGCAGTGTGCCGTACTCGTCATCCGCGCCTTGTATGACAAGCGTGGGGACATTTATGTTTGGCAGATACTCTTCTATGTTCCAGTCGCGGAACGCAGGTTCGAGCCAGACTTTGTTCCAGCCCCAGAAGGCGCATTCGACATTTGTGCCATGATGCCTTTCAAGTCTCTGCTTCAAATCCCCGCTCAAGTAATTTTCAGCAGCACGCACAATGCTCTCGACGCTGATGTCTTCGACGAACACATGCGGAGCTTCAAGCACAAGGCCGCGCAAGCCTTTCGCCTTTTCGCTCCCTGCATAAATCAGAGCGATTGAGCCGCCGTCGCTGTGGCCCACAAGAATTGCTTCGCGCACGCCTGTCGCCGCAAGCACGAGAGGCAACGTGATTAACGCTTCGTCATGCATAAAGCGTACGGGGCGCGGAAGCGTCACAGGGTCTGAGTCGCCATAACCCGCGCGGCTATAGACCAGAGCCCCGCAGCCTGTAACCTCCGCGACTCTCGCAGGAAAATCGCGCCACATCGAAACGCAGCCGAGCCCTTCATGCAGGAACACGAGCGTCGGCGACTCCTGCGGAGACGGGCCATGCCAACTATATTCGAGTTCCTGTGTGCCGACTCGCAGCCTCATCAAAGACCTTCTTCTTTGCGCCTTTGCGCCTTTGCGGGAGATTTTTTAAAGCTTGCCAACATCTCAAGTCTCATCAAGGGCTTTCATCGCACGGCTGCCGCGCCAGAGCAGCAGCGCGCTCAGGGCGCAGGCCAGTGGACAGACCAGAAGCGCGTATCGCATCAGCCCCGGATTGCTGCTCACGCCGAGCAGGTCGTTGAGCTTGCCTATGAGCGGCGAGCCGATGCCGTAGGCCGTGATAATGACTGTGAAAAAATAGATGCCGATACCGAGTCCACGCAAGTGCGGCCCGGCAATGTCATGCACATCTGCTGCGGCTGGCCCAAGCCACATGAGAGCAAGGCCAAGCAAGATGAAGTTAGCTATCACGAGCAGCGCGACGTTGTTGCTAAAGAGCAGAATCAGCCAGAGCGGAATCGAGAAGAGCGCGGCGCATGATGTGAAGTACATGCGGCCTCCCTTTCCCATCCTGCGAAAACGGTCTGAGACATAGCCGCCCAAAATTGTTCCAGGCACTCCGGCGGCGACAGACAGGATGCCTGCCAGCAATCCTATCAACGCCAGATTCATTCCATGCACGCGCGCGAAAAATGAAGGCCCCCAGATTCCCAGATTGTTCGCGGCTAATCCAAAGAGCGCGTAACCCACATACAAATATCTGAGAGGCACTGATTGAAAAAGTATTTTCCAATCCTTGCCGCTATAACGAACCGCCTCGCTCTCCGTGCGCCCGCGCGGCTGCTCTCTCAAAAAGAGCACAAGGATGACTAAGACAAGTCCGGGAAATCCGAGCAGGTAGAAGGCCCAACGCCATCCCCAATTCGGACTCTGCCCTAGCCAGCCGCCTAAGAAATATGCCAGACCTCCGCCAACGGCGATGCCTGTGGAATAGATTGCCTGCACAGTCGCGCGCATGCGCGGCGGAAAATAGTCGCTCAGGAGCGAGAGCGCAGCCGGGCCGAGCGTGGCTTCCCCGACTCCGACCATCACGCGGCACAGGAACATGGTCCAGAAGCCATCCGCGAAACCCGTTAGTCCCGAAAAAAGACTCCACACGGCCAGCCCGCCCGCAATCAGATATTTCCGCGTCGTGCGGTCGGCCATACGCCCAAAGGGAATGCCGAGCACTGTGTAAAAGATTGCGAAGGCGGCAGGGCCAAGCACAGCCAGGCTCGAAATCCGAGAACGCCATCTCCTGCTTGATTGGCTGAAAGAGAATAAAGATGAGCGTCCGGTCAAGAAAGTTCAGCACATAAATCAGCGTCAGCAAGATAAGCGCGTACCATGAATACGCCGAAACTTTTTCCTTGATGATTGAGTCCGCTTCTGTATTGATAATCGGTTTACTGGACATCAGTTTGCTCTTTAAATTTCCCGCGCACGTCTTAACTCAGCAAGACAACAGCCTCGCCTCTAATCAGCGTCTCTTCCTTCTGATTAAAGCAGATGGTTTCAAGCGTCACGATGGGTTTGTCTTCCCTGACATTGGTGACTGTGACACGCGCCGTCACAGTGTCATTCGGATAGACGGGCGCGACAAATTTCAAAGTCTGACTGAGATAGACTGTGCCTTGTCCCGGAAGCTTGTTTGCCAGCAGGGCCGAGATTAAAGACGCGCTCAACATTCCATGCACGATGCGGCGACCGAATTTCGTAGTCTGTGCAAAGCTGTCATTGAGATGCACAGGATTATGGTCGCCCGTCAATTCTGCAAAAGCTTTGATGTCATCATCCGTGATTGTCTTTGAGAGCGATGCTGTCTCGCCAACTTGTAAGGCCATAAACTTTCTTTCCTTTTAATTTGATGGAGCAAGAAACTTCAGCACGGCTGCATTAAATTCGGCAGCCTTCTCGGCCTGCGGGGCGTGGCCGCATTCGTCAAAGACGAGCAGCTCCGAGTTTGGAATCTCTTTCTTGAATCTTTCGCCGTACGCGGCGAGCGGTGTCAGCCCGTCATTGCGTCCCCAGATAATGAGGGTCGGTTTTTTGATGGCCGAGAGGCGATTGTCGAGCATGTCTTCGCGCCGCAAGATGGATTCGCTCAAGCTCTGAATCGTATAGCCGTCGCCGGCCTTGATGCGCTGCGTAAGCATCAGGTCAATCGCCGCATCACTCGCGAAAAGCTGTTTGTTGTAGAAGACAAGCGATGCCAGAGTCTTCATCCCTTCGCGCGTCGAAGGATTCAAAGCGGCGAGTTGTCGCATATCAAAATCTTGCGGCGGCGCAAAGCCCGCCGCATCCACCAGCACGAGCCGCTCTACTTTGTCCGCATGTTCGAGCGTGTAAGCGGCAGCAATCCAACCGCCCATCGAATTGCCCACCAGCGAGGCGCGCTCAATCTTTAGTTCTTTGTAAAGCGCGTCGAGAAAATCAACATACGTGCCGATGCGATAATTGATAAAAGGTTTTTCAGAGCGACCGAAACCAATCTGATCCGGCACGATGACGCGATACTTCTGGGCCAGCGCGGAAATATTAAAAGCCCAGTTGACCGTGCTCCCGCCAAGCCCGTGCAGCAGGATAACGACAGGCCCGCTTCCGGCCTCAACATAGTGAATCTTCGTGCCGAAAAGAGTGACCTCTTTATCAACCGGCGCGGCTGCTGGCTGCTGTGCCGCGGCGGCTGCGAAAGATAAGACAATGAAAAGCGCGGCAGCGAGCGCGCGAGAAAAACTTCGGCTCTGCGAGTCTTTAATGTGGTCTGACATCTTTGATAACTCCCTAAAAAGATTAGCCACAGAGACACAGAGACACGGAGAAAGGATTAGACATTTTAGATAGCATTTCCTTCATCTGTTTTCCTGCTCCGTGTCTGCGGTGCCTCTGTGGCTGAGTTTCGTTTTCAGGCATACATGCCCTGTAAAAGCTCACTGAATTTTTCCGACACGATGTTTCGCTTGAGCTTCATTGTCGGCGTCACTTCGTCCTGTTCAATCTGAAAGTCGCGGTCGAGGATGACGAATTTTTTGATGGCTTCGCTGGAAGAGACTCTGGCATTGGCGCGGTCAACAATTTCCTGGACCAGAGCGATAATTTCTGGATGCCGTGTCAGGCTTGCGAAATCTTGATAGACAAGCCCACGCGCGCGCGCATGCTCTTCGGCCTCCAAAGGATTGAGCGTCAGGAGCGCGACCAGATAGCTCTTGCCCTCGCCATAGACGAGCGCATGACTAATGAGGTGATGCTCTTTGACCAGATTTTCTATCAGCGCGGGCGCGATGTTCTTGCCTGTCGAGAGAATGATAAGCTCTTTCTTCCGGCCAGTGATTTTGAGAAAACCGTCCGTGTCCATCTCTCCCAAATCGCCCGTCAAGAGCCAGCCGTCGCGCATCACTTCCGCAGTCTTCTCAGGCTCTTTGTAATAGCCGCTAAACATCATCTCGCTCTGGACCAGAATCTCTCCGTCGCTGGCGATTTCGACATTGCAACCAGGCATCGGCGGGCCGACTGTGCCGAACTTGTAATTGTCCGGGCGATTAAACGCGACGCAGATATTTTCCGTCAGCCCGTAAGCCTGCAAGATTGGAATGCCTGCGGCGTCAAAGAACTCTGCGACTTCCTGTAAGAGCGGCGCGCCGCCGGAAGTCGCCAGCCGCATGCGCCCGCCGAAATAATCGTTGACGCGGCTTAAAATCGGCAGAGCTTTTTCTTCATAGTCCGTTTGCAGTTCCGTAGAAATATTTTTTCTTGCTTGCCTGACGCGACTCACTTCGCGCCCGATGGCGAGTGCTTGATGAAAGCTATGCTGTTCTTCATCGGAAAATTTTTCGAGGTCGGACATCACGCGCGCGTGTACCTTCTCAAAAAATCGCGGAAGGCTGGCAAAGACCGTCGGCTTTACTTCCAGCATGTACTCCCAGAGCTTCATCAGGTCGTCAACAAAGTAAGCGGACGCGCCCGCATAGAGTCTGTTGTAGAGACCTGAGATGCGTTCCGCCACATGGCAATAGGGAAGATAAGAGAACGAGACATCCGTGTCGTAAATCGGAATGGTTTGCCTGAGCGATTCGACGCTGTTGAGGATATAGCGATGGCTCAGACACGCGCCCTTCGGCAAGCCTGTCGTTCCGGAGGTATAGACCATGATGGCCGTGTCGTCTGCGTGCGCGTTCTCTGCGCGCTCGATGAGTTGCGCGTGAACACGTTCGCTCGCATCTCTTCCGATTTGCAGAAAATTTTTGTAGCTGATAACGCCTGAAGTTTTATTAGCAGCTTCTTCATCAAGCGCGATGATGGCTTTGACTTGCGGCAGATTCGCGCGGACGCTCAGAATCTTATTGAGCTGGTGTGCTGTGTCCACTAACACAAACTCTGCATCGGAATGATTGATGATGTACTGGCATTGCTCTGCGGAGCTTGTCGGGTAGAGGCCGACGCCCGTTCCGCCCGCGCTGATTGTCCCGATGTCGCTGATGGGCCACTCTGGAACATTGCCCATCAGTACGCAGACAGAAGCTCTGCGCGTCAGCCCCGAAGCCAGCAGCGCGTAGCCGAACTCGTGCGCCTCGCTCTCAAAGCGATTCCATGAAATACCTTCCCAACGTCCCTCTTGACGGAAATAAAAGACATCACGCCCCGGCTCATCATTGTTGGCGCGATAATGCTCAACGCGCTCGCGAAAGAGAGAATAGATATTCGGATACTTCATAAAGCAGTTTTTAGTTTTCAGTTTTTAGTTTTTAGTTTAAGAGTTCAGCCCGAACTGAAAACTAAAAACTGAAAACTGCTCTTACCAGCGATATGCGACGCAGGCCATATTGAGTCCGCCGCCGGAAGCGCACATCACGCAGATGTCGCCCGTTTCGAGCTTGCCCGCTTTGACGGCGTCATCCAAAACCATCGGGATGCAGGCAGAGCCGGTGTAGCCCCATTTCTGCATCACGGTGTGCGTGCGCTCCATCGGGAGAGAGAGCTTTGCCATGACCTCTTTAATCGTGCTCAGGTTGACCTGCGTGAACAAAAAAAGTTTGACATCATTGAGCGTCAAATCGCATTTGCGAAGCACGTCATAGACAATCGCGGGCCAGCCTTCGGTGTTGACTTCGGATGGATATTTTTTGGCAAAGCGAAGTTTGGCCCAGATGCCTTCGCTCAAGACTTCTTCTGTAATCGGCATCCGCGTGCCGCCCGCGTAGATTCCCATGTGGTCGTGATAGCTGCCGTCTGCGACAAGCTTTGAAGCCAGAAAGCCCGCAACTTCTTCCGATGCCTGCACGATGCACGCGCCCGCGCCGTCTGCAAAGATGGTCGCGGTCTTCTTCTCAGTCCAGTCAACATACTTGCTCATGGCATACGCGCCGATGACGAGCACGTTGTTGTAGGAAGTATCGGAGATGACATACTTCGAGGCTGTGTCGAGCGCGGTGACGAAACCTGCGCAGGCAGAGTTGAGATCGAATGTCCCTGCGTTTTTCGCGGCGAGGCGATGTTGTACGACGACAGAGGTGGCTGGCGAAAGATATTCGGGCGTGTCCGTCGCAAGGATAATCAAGTCTAAATCTTCCGGGCCGATGTTCGCTGCTTGCAGAGCCGCCTGCGCGGCTGCCGTCGCAAGGTCGGCAGTGCTCTCGTCTGCGGCGCAGACGTGCCGCTCCACTATGCCCAGCTTTTGCGAGACAAACTCGTTGACATTCTCGCCGACCATTAGGCTGAGGTCGTCGTTCGTCAGAATTTTTTCCGGCACAAACGAGCCCGTGCCGATGATTCGTGCGTGTCGCATAAATGTTTTATTAAGCCTTGCTGTGTTCTATGAAATCTGTGACGGCGCGGTTGAATTCGTCAGCTCGCTCGATAAAGAAAGTGTGGCTGCCACCTTTGATGACTGCGAGTTGTGCGCCGGGAATCCTCCCGGCTAGATTCTGCGAATTGGCGGAAGGAACAATGATGTCCTCGTCGCCTGTAATCACGAGCGTCGGAGCTTTGATAAACGGCACGCGCTCTTCCGTATTAAAATCCCGCGCGGCATGCAGTTGATGCAGGTAAGCATGTTCGGGCGCAGGATTGGATTCGCGCAGCTCAATCACGCTCTGCACTTCTTCCATCTTCTCTTGCAGATAGCGTTGCGAAAAAGCCAGTAACAAATTTTCCCTGACACGCTCCTCTGTGTTCAAGCCTTTGGTCGAAGCTATTGCTTGCAGCGTTTCAAGCGAAGGCGGAACGTGATTCGCGCCGCCGAAACTCGTGCAGCAGAGAATCAACGAGCGCGTCACCTGCGGATAAGCGAGCGCAAATTCCTGTGCGACGAATCCGCCGAAAGATGCTCCGAGAATATGCGCGCTCTCAATCCGAAGCGCGCGGAGCAAGTGTGCTACATCGTCCGCGAGCATGCGTATGGAGACAGGGCTGTCCGGTGCAACAGAGCGCGAGATGCCGCGCGGGTCAAAGGCTATGACGCGAAATTTTTGTGCAAAGGCCGGAATCTGTTTGAACCAAATCCAGAGACCGTTGCTGAAACCCGGAATCAAAACGAGCGGCACGCCCGCACCGTGCTCTTCGTAGTAAAGCTCTATCTCCCCTATCGGAATTTTCGGCATGCTCTGAAGTGTAAGTTACTTCCCGATGGCGGCAAAACTCTCTTGATAGTTAAAGCAGGGGCGCAAAGTGTTGCCCCGCGCCCCTGCTGTTGCTCTCTGCTTTGAGCTCTTTAGAAATTGAGCTTGAAGGCGAACTGAATCACGCGCGGGCCGGTGCTGGTCTGCGTGATTTTGCCGAAGGTCGCAGGGTTCGCGAGATTCGAGTTCGGGTTTGCCAGATTCACCCAGTTGAAGACGTTGAAAAATTCCGTGCGCAGTTCACCACGCACGCGCTCCGTGAAGGGAATGAACCTGACGATGGAGAAGTCCATGTTCTTCTGGCCCGGCCCGCGAAAGAAGTTGCGCGGCGTGTTGCCAAAGGGCGCGTTGCGGTCAAAGTTCGGATTGTTGACAACTCCGACTGCGCCGCCCGCAAGAATTGGACGCGAGAGGACGAACGCAGCGGGGTTCAAGTAATTGCCGGGCGTGCCGTCTCCGTAGGGCGAGCCGGAAAATGTCGGGTTGAAGTTTGCGCGCTGGATGATGTTGTTGTTCGGATTGTCTATGACAGAGAAGGGCAAGCCGGACTGCAAAGTCAGGATGCCTGCCATCTGCCAGTTGTTGAGCAAAAAATTAGCGAAACCTGATTCCGTCTCAAACTTCGGCAGGTCGTAAACAAAGCTCGTGACAAAGCGATGCCTGCGGTCAAAATCCGACGGGCCGAAATTCGTGCGCCAATCTCTCTGGTCTCCGGCCAGCGTCGCAATCTCGTTGACGCCGCCGCCCGCGCCGCCCGAATAATAATCTTCAGACTTGCCGAGCGTGTAAGCGGACAGGAATTGCAAGCCCTTGCTGAATCTCTTGGTGACGCTGATTTGCAAAGAATTGTATTCGGAGTTTGAGCTTGACTGCACCTGCTGTACGCCGCCCGATGCGTTCTTCTGCGTCGAAAGGGCCGTCGTGAAAGGCGCAGAGAAACTGTTGGTCACAGGATTGTACACGGGCTGATTAAGCGTGATGACCTGCAAGAGCTTTCTGCCGGTCGAGCCGACATAGCCGACCTCTAACAGATAGTCTTTGTAAAACTCCCACTGCACATTCGCGTTGTACTGCTGTATGTATGGCGTGCGCAGGTTCTCGTCTATGAAGAGACCGCTAATCGGCACGCCGACTGGCGAGAGCGGGCTGAGCGGCGAAGGAATCGTCGCTGCGACTGGAAACTGCGTCGGCTGCGGAACAGGAATAAACGGACTTGAGAGCGGGCGAAAGACTGGCGGCCCAAGCGGGTTGACTAAGCCGACGGCCAGCGCGAGATACGGGAAATTTAAAAGCTGCGTATTGGCATAACGCGTCGAGAGACGGTCATAGTAAATTCCATAGCCGCCACGCAAGACCAGCCGATTCTCTTCCGAGATTGTGTAAGCGAAACCGATGCGCGGCGCAAAGTTATTACGGTCATTCGGAACCAGCGTGTCTTCCACAAGCGGCACACCCGGAATCGGATTCACAGCATTGCCCGCCTGCACAAAACCGTTCGGCGGCGCGCCCGCTCTAAACTGCTCCGGCACGAAATTCACGAGCCGCCCGCGTATGTCCACAGGATAGCCGTAATAGTCGTAACGCAAACCCAGATTCAAAGTCAGACGAGAGTTGACCTTCCAATCATCTGCCACATAAGCGGCAAAGTCGTGCGTGCGCAACGCGCGGTCATAGACGCCTGAGCCGATGATGGAGATGCCATTTCCTTGCAAGAAATTGACGAAGGCTGAAGCAGGATTCAAAGTCGTCGGAGAGAATTGCAGGAAGCCGCGCGAGAAGGCGTTGAAATAAAAGTTGACCTGCGAATAGCGATACTCTCCGCCAAAGCGCAGGCGATGATTTCCCACAACATAAGACAGCGTGTCATTCACGCTCCACGCGTTGATACGCGAAGATTGATCCGCGAATGATGATGAGCCGAGCGTGAAGAGTCCCGCGACAGTGATGGTCGGCAATCCCGGAAACGCTCCCGCGAGCGGACTGTTGATGCCAAACTGCTGCGCCGTAAAAGGCTCTTCCGGCGTCGAGGTGACGCGCAAACGGCTAAAGCCAAAACGCGCTTGATTGACCACGTTCGGGCTAAAGACATAATTGTCCGCGATGGAAATCAACGTCTGCTTAATCTGCAAATCGCTGCCGAAACCGGGAAGCTGCGTCGGCCCGTTGCCTAAACCCGCGAAGCTAAAATTAGCTTGCCTCGTAGGATTAGTTGCCGTGAAACCTTTGAAGGAAAGAGAGTGAACATCGCTCAGCTTCACATCCACGTTTGCGTTGAGCTGGTCTTCACGAAAGCGCGAGATGTCTGAAATCGGAGTCAGCCCGCTTCCAGTCGTCGGGCTCGGAATCGCAAACTGTCCGTTAGGCAATCTGGCCTGAAGGATTGCGATTGTGATTGGATTAACCTGCGCGACGGTTATTGGAGCCTGTTGTTGTCCGGCGGGCAGCGTCGCATTGTAAGCATTGAATGCGGCCACAATTCCTGCGGCGGTGCGGTTTGAATCCGTCAGAAAAACCGGAAGCGTCGGAGACATCAAACTGTTTGTCAGAGACGCTCCGTTGCGCTCACGCGTTCCCTGATACGAAGCAAAGAAGAAAGCTCTGTCTTTGTAAAGCGGCCCGCCGATGGTTCCGCCAAACTGGTTGCGCGAGAGCACAGGCCTCGGCTGTCTTGCGGCCTTGAGAAAAGCATCGTTGGCATTCAAGGAACGATTGCGGAAAAACTCGTAAGCGTTGCCATGAAATTCATTGGAGCCGGATTTTGTGATGGCCTCAATATTGCCGCCGGCGTTGCGTCCCTGCGAGGCATCGTAAAGACTCGTCTGCACGATAAATTCCTGCAAGCTATCTGTCGCAGGCACTGCGAGATTCGGCGTCGAGTTGGTTCCGACGGAGTTGGCATCAATGCCATTGATGCGCACGTTGTTGCTCGTCGGGCGTTGCCCGTTGACGGTGATAACAGAATCGCCGCGACCAAGGTCTGTGTTATTCGAGACGTTGGCATATGTGCCGGGCGAGAGCGTCAAGAGTTGCTGAAAGTTGCGCGTCGGAAGGGGAAGCTGGCGAATCTGCGTCTCCTCTATCACGCGCCCGACCTGCGAGCTTTCCTGCTGCACGAGCGATTGCTCTGCGGTCACAGTCACCACGCCGCCTTCGACGCTCCCGGCTTCGAGGCGTATGTCAACCGTCGCCGTCTGCGCGACGTTGACATCAATCTCTTCGACCACGGCAGACTTGAAGCCCTGCGCCGAAATCTCCGCGCGATAGCGGCCCGGCGGCAGCAGTTGGACTGAAAAATTTCCTTCTTCGTTAGTGACCACCTGACGCTCAAGCGCCGTGTCACGATTGGTGATGGTGACGTTTGCGCCCGGCACGCGCGCGCCTGCGGCATCCACAACCGTCCCGCTCAGTTGTCCGGTTGCATTCTGGGCTGCGCTGCGGCCCGCACCCGCCAACAGGATGCCGATGACGAGCATCAACACCGTGAACCATTTCCTCTGAGACATTTTAAAAGACCTCCTGCAATGAGCTTCAGTCGTTGAAAGTAATCGTCTTCAAGATAAAAACGAACGTACGTTTTTGTTTTCTCTGAACGATAAGAGCGCCAAAATCGCGCTCGTTAATTTATTTACGTTTTGGAGTCGAACCTGCTCGCCCGGTTCGACTGCCTGTGGCTCTGTTGTGGGATTTCCTTTGTGGCTGGGGCCACTCGATAGCTTCCGGGCGCAACACGCCGCGGCAGAAGATGTCAGTTAATTTGACGATGACCTCGTCGTCTTTAATCCCGAAATGGCGATTGCCGCCGAAAAGTTTTTCGACCAGGAAATAGTTAAAAAACTGCATGTAAGCGGCAGTGAATCCGACCGCGGGGTCTATGCCGTCATACAGTTTGCCGCTCGCCTTCAACTCCGTAAAGTAGCTGCTGAATCGTCTTTGCAGATTCCGTGAAAGCCCCTCGAACATCTTGCGAAAGTGACGATTCTCAAACTCCAGGACATCTATGTACATCAGGAGCCAGAAATCGTGATGGTCGTTGACCATCTCTTTGACGAGACGCCCGAACTTTATCAGGCTTTCGCGCTGAAAAGGCTCTTCAATCTCGCCGAACATATCGCGCAGGCGCGTATCAATAACTTTCTGATAACCGCGAATGATGGATTCGAGTATGGCCTCCTTCGTCCGGTAATAGTTGTACAGATTGCCCAGCGAAGTTCCTGTGCGGCCAGCGATGTCACGCATCGAAGTAGCGTGAAATCCCTGTTTGATAAAGAGTCTGCTTGGCCGCATCTTCAATCCGGCCTTTTTTCTCTTCGATTATCTCTTGACTGAGTTTGGGCATGAACCGCGCCTGAAAAACGAACGCTCGTATTTTATTCTGATTTTCCCGGTTGTCAAGAAATTATTTCCATGTCACGCCGGGCATAAGGTGAAAACCATTCGCCCATAAGCTCGAAAACATCAGTTCAGGCACAGGTCATTTGACCTCGCCAGGTACACCGCGAAGGTCTCTTCGGCAGTATTGTTTGAATCGTCCTACATCTGAGCGAGATTCTTGAAAGCCATCCTATTGAAGTGCCGGGTTGGATGAGTTGTGAGGCACGGCGTTCTTAATATTAACCCGTCAGGGTGTAGGGCCGGCGCTCTTCTCAGTCTCCAATCTGCCGAGCTCGTTAAGCGCCTGTAAACCTTTGAAGATGCCATACAGGGCAAACAGGTGAAAGGCGATGCTGAGCCAATCCTGGACGAGCAAAAACAACAGCCCATCTACTGCGTACAAAATCATGCCGACCAGAAAAGCCCACTTCTGTCCCTTCTTTGCCTGAATGCCGAAGAGAACAAAGAAGGCGGCTACGAGGAGAGTGAGAACAAAAGCGACGGTTTTCCCTATTGACCCAAGCTCGTGAGCAAGTGCGCTGACGAGCTGCGTAATGCCGAGACCTACGACGAAGTTGAACGTCCCGCCGAAGAGCAGGACGAGGGAGTTGATGACAGACAGCCCGGCGATGAAGAAGAACCAGTGAGCGCCAGACTTGAGTTGACTCTCAAGCTTGAGCCGCTCTTCGATTAAGACTCTATCTTCCATTAGCTTTTCTCCAGATGAGGTTTGGTAGAGCTAAGGCCGTAGAGCGTAGCGCAAGTCATAGCAGTAAGCAATGTGATTTTCCGCTTGCCTCAGACGCTGCTAGCACCTAATGCCCGAATTGAGATGCGCCCTGCATGAAGCATATAACTTCCATTTCTATATTCAACCTTGAAAGAGATCTATCGGGAGTCATCTCGAATGACTTGTTAGACCGCCGCCGAATTATGGCGTGCTTCTTTGACTATAAGTAATATAGCTAACTCATTTTCTGCATACAATTAAAAAGCTAAAGAACTAAGATTCTCTATTGACAGAGGCGATAATTGTGCATACTATAATTATCATGCCCAAACTACAAAATTAAAAACTAGAGCCATTATGATGAAAAAACAAACGGGATATTCGATTTACAATGAGAATACAAAAAAACGAAAAAAGCAAAACACTTTTGCAGAACTCTATCCACGATTACCCGATCAAAAATTCGATATAATCTATGCTGACCCACCTTGGGACTACAATGGAAAATTGCAATTTGATAAAAGCAGCAAAAGTGCGGACGAAATTGATTTATCAAGGAACATCTTTATTAGTTCAGCTTCATTCAAATATCCAACCTTGAAACTTCCTGAGTTAATGAAAATTCCCGTTCAGGAAATTGTTAATGATGACTGTCTATTATTTATGTGGTCTTCTAATCCACATTTATCTCAAGCCATTGAACTCGGCAAAGCGTGGGGATTTGAGTATCGCACAGTTGCGTTCATTTGGGACAAAATGAGCCATAATCCCGGAAAGTACACGCTTTCAAATTGCGAACTTTGTTTGGTATTTAAACACGGCAGAATACCGCAACCAAGAGGAGCAAGAAATATACAGCAATTAGTAAGAAGCCCAAGAAAAGAACATAGCGAAAAACCGACGGAAGTAATTGACGCAATAACCAAAATGTTTCCGACGCAAGAAAAGATTGAACTGTTCGCACGGCGGGAAACTCAAGGCTGGTCAGTCTGGGGATTGGATATGATAATGAAAAATAATAGGGCAAGCGTACTTGAAATGCACAACCATACGTCAATACCAGAAAAATCTCCCAAATTATTGTTTTAATGCCGAATAATTATTAGTCAAGCAAATGCTTGAGTTTAGTATCAAAATGCAATACCACTGATTCAGGATCGGCGGAGTTTCTCCACAAAAAGAAATGATCGGCGTATGTATCGTACCACAAATGTATTTCTCTTGTTCGCTTTGGGTCACGGGCGATATCGCCTTGAAAAACAGTCCAAAATGGCAGGGCAGTGTTGCTTATTTTGCTGTATTTTCGCAACACTTTCAGTAAACCAGGCGTAAAAAATTTATTTGACCGCTCGTGCGCGTTTCCTCTACCGGCACTTGGCGGTTTTCCTTCTACCCATCCGTCTTGGCGTTTAACTTCAACATACAGAGTTTTGCCGGTCACGTTGTTATCTATGGCAAAATCAGGAACTACGCCGTGCTTATACTCTACGCCGGGATTGTAAGTTAAAGACTTTACTTCTTCAGTTAGCGGGACATCAACATAAATATTTTTTAATTCTGTTGGTTTAGACCGAATTCGATAATCGGTATCTTTGAAGACATTAGTAAACACTATGTAAAAAGTGTTTTCGGCGACTCCAGCTTTGAGACCACTTAACCTCTGCCAGTTTAGCCTATTTCTTAGTGGGCTTCCCACACTTTACTCCTCTTAAAGTCATTAATTCGCCAAGAGGTATATCAAGCGCAATAGCGATTCTCTCAATGTTAATTAACGTGATGTTTTTTTCCGCGCGCTCTATCATTCCAATATAAGTTCTATGCACGCCAGCTTTTTCAGCAAGAGCTTCCTGAGAAAGACCCTGTTTAAGTCTTTCCTCTCTTACCCTTTCGCCGAATTTTTCAAGTATTTTTATCGCCATTATCAAAGGGTAAATTTTAGTGTTTTGAATACTAAAGTTCTACATACTACTATTAGCATTGAGGCGGAAGTAATGTTATTTGAGAAATTTAGAGAAGGGAGTTGTCTTACAACTTTATGGTTCGGTGATGGAAAGCATTAAAATTTAAACCGTAGAGAAATTAACATCTCAGGAATAATCGAAGCGGTCTAACGCCCGAATTAACCAGACGCGGCGAATGAATGCAACTTGCGACTCTCAATTAGCAATTTTATAAAGCTGTATCTCCGTGCGTAAGAATCTGGAACCGGAACGCATCACGGGCCGGAAAAACTCATTGCCTGTCCCGTCTTTGAGTTCCGGGAAAAGCTGTGCGGGCGTAGAGCCTTGACGGTCTATGAAGACCAAGTATGACACTTTTCTTTCTTTCAAAAAATTCAGAAAGCCAGCGCGGTCGTGCGGGGCATCTGCTGTTGAAAGGAAATTTTCCGCAGGGATTTCCGAAAGCGCGAGCACTGTGCCGTCGTCATTGAAAATGCGTATCGTCGAATCGGTTTGAAACTGCGAGCGCAAGTGGCTAGCGATTGCGCCGTGCGCCCGCTCCCGATTGATATAGCCAATGCTGTAGGCGAGTTGTATGCCCGCGTTGAGAAGGCAGAGGGCGATGATGCCTGTCAAAAGTCTGCGCGACCATCGCTGCCTGCGCCGCGTTAGTTCAAGAAAAGTCCAGGGCAGGAGCGGCAATCCGAGCGCGAAATTTATCAATCCATAGCGCGGGAAAATAATCGGCTGTTTGTATGTCAGGTATGCAAAGACGATGAAACTCAGGAAGGCGAAGAAAAAGAGACTGACAGAGAGAACTGCGCGAAGATTTTCAGACTTTCGTTCACCTGTTGAAGAGAACATGCGTTTTGCTGCGAGCCATGTTCCTGCGAAGCATGCTATGAGGACTGCCGTGTCAGTGGAGAGCAGCAGCCCGCCAGTGTCGCGCGCGAGGTTTGAGAGAGTGTGTGTGGCAAGCGTCGGATTGGCTTGCATGAGCCAGTCCATATATTCTTTGCGCGCGACGAAACAGGCGAGCCAGTTGCCTGTCGCTTTCCATGAAACGTAAAACCAGAACAGTGGCGGCAACAGCATGACAAGGCAGGCGAGGATAGAGACGCGCCGCTCTTTATAAAATTGTAAGAGGGGAATGAGGACGATAATCATCCAGCTATCCACGCGCGTCAGCCCCGCGAGCGCGATACAAGTGGCAGCCATCAGCCAACTCTTCTTCAAAACAAAATGCACTGCCGCCAGAACAAAAAATGCATGCGGCACATCCGTCATCGCTGAGGCCGAATTAAAGATGTGCAAAGGATTCAAAGCTATCAGAGCGAAGGCGAGCAGCGATGCTTTGTGATGTTCAGTCAGACGCAGGCTGATGTCATAGACCAGCAGGCAGACTCCGATGCCAAAGATGGCCGAGACAACTTTGCCGACATAGAACGGGTGGCCCACAAAGACGCTCAAGAGCGCGCAGATGAATTGATAAAGTGGAAGCCAGAAGCCGTAGAGGTCTGTGAGCCGGAATGTGCCTGCGCTGAGCTTTGCGCTCAGGATGCCGATGTCTTTGATGTATGCATAGGCGTCTCCAAAAGCGTTTGGCAGGAGAAAGGCCGCGAGGATTCTCGGCACGCCCGCGACAAAAATCAGAGTGGCCCAGAGCGGCGTTCGTCTTGCTGTGGCTGGCATAGCCATGCGGGAACGTTTAGATGGAAGCTAACTTAAAACAAAACTTAGCCACAGAGACACAGAGGACTTTAAATCTCAGATTTGAGATTTCGAATTTGAAATTTTAGCTCTGTATCTCTGTGCCTCTCCGGTCTCTGTGGCAAATTCTTATTTGATAATCTTACTTGCCTGTCAACTCTTTCAAAGCATTCCTTGCGCTCTCCATTTGCGGGTTAAGCTCAAGCGCCTTTTGATAATTTTCAATCGCGAGTTGTTTGTCTCCGCTATTGAGATATGCTTCGGCGAGGCTGTCATAAACATTTGCGGATTGCGGGTAGGCTTCCACATTGAGTTTAAAAACCTCTATCGCTTCTCTCATTCTTTTCTTCGCCAGCAGCCTGTAGCCCCAGCCGTTGATGTCAGATTCGCTGCTGTAAATATCCTGATTGCCCGCGCTCTTTAATTCACGATAGCGTGCGAGCATGGCTTCGATGCCTTTCGCGTCCAGCGTCTGCGAGAGCGTGTCTGAAAGAGATGTTGTCTTGATGTCCAGCAGTTCGACGAAGAAGACCAGTGTTGCGTTAGGCGGAATGACATTGCCCGCGCCTCTGATGCCATAGCCGAGTTGCGGCGGGATGACGAGAATCGCCTGATCGCCAATGCGCAACTGTGCAAAACCTTCATCCCATCCCTTGATGACCTGACCTGCTCCGAGCTTAAAGGCGAACGTCTCGCCGCGGTCGCGCGAGCTGTCGAACTTGACGCCGTTTGTCAAAGTCCCTGTGTAATGCACTACGACAATCTCGCCTGCCTTCGGCTGCCTGCCGCTCCCGCGCTGTGTAATCAAATATGTGAGACCCGTGTGTGTGGTCTTGGCGAGAGTTGCTGCGCCGGGCAGAGACGGCTGCGACGTTGTCTTTGACGCGCGCCGTGAAGCGCTCCTGCGTCTTTTCTGGCCCAGGCTCTCTATGCCTGAGAGCATGACGATTGTAAGTACGAGCGCAAACATCCACAGGCTTCTGACTCTAAACATTTCTTGCGTCTCCTTAGTCTGACAATAATGTGCCGGATAAATCTAACACATCACATTGCCGTATGAGCAGCAAAGAAAATTAGGCTTGCTTCTCAGGCAATTCATCGTAAGATAGCGGCTGCCCAAAGATTGTCCGGCAGCGATGAAGCAAGTTCATCTCACGCAAGAACTGTCCTCAAACAAATTCGAGGTATCATCAAATGAACAATCCAATAAATCATTTTCACACACGTCGTTTCAGCAGTATCCTACTGTGCCTGCTCTATTCATTTAATATTTTCGCGCAATCGAACGCAGTCCGTTCTGAGACAATGCCATCCGCTGCGGTCAATCTGGATTTTGAGCAGGGAAGCACGGGCCAGTCGCCAGAGGGATGGACTGTGCCGCCTATGATTGCGGGCTATGGCGCGGAACTGACGGAGGAAAATCCGAAGACAGGGAAACGCGCGGCCTTATTGAAAAGCGTGCCGGGCGCAAAGACTGAGGCGCGCGCCTTCGGGAATCTGATGCAGACCATTGACGCGACGCGCTATCGCGGGCATCGCGTGCGCTATCGCGCCGCCGTCAGAACGGAAAGCGCAGGCGGGCCAACTCGCGCGCAGTTGTGGATGCGCGTGGATCGCACAGGGGAGCAGCGCGGATTTTTTGACAACATGGGCGCGCGGCCAATCGTCAACGGCGAGTGGCAGTATTACGAGATTGTGGGCGATATAGATGAAGATGCGACGGTCTTGAATTTTGGGATGATGCTCATGGGTGAGGGCAAAGCATGGATTGATGATGTCTCGTTGGAAGATTTGGGCAAGCTCGTTGTGCTTGCAGAGCCCGCGCGGCCACTGACAAAAAGAGCTCTGGAAAATCTGACTGCCTTCACGCGCCTCTTGGGTTATGTGCGCCATTTTCATCCGAGCGATGAAGCGGGCGCGGCTGATTGGAATGTCTTGGCCGTCGAAGGCATGCGCTTTGTCGAAGACGCCAAAGATTCAGGGGAATTGGCCCAGAGGCTTCAAACATTCTTCAGCACGCTCGCGCCAACCCTGCGCGTCTTTCCGACGAGCGGCAAAGCTCCTGCTCCCGCAACGGGACTCGCGCCGCCGAAAGATGAGGCCGCGCTCAAAGTCGTCTCTTATCGTCACACAGGATTCGGGCAGAAGACTGGCAATCAATACAATCCTTACAAAACAGAGCGCGTGAGCAAGGATGCGCCGGAAGGCAAAGTCCCCGAAAATATTCCAGACCCGCAAAAGCCTTTCATGGCGGATTTGGGCGGAGGCGTCTCGTGCCTGCTGCCGCTCTCGCTCTACGCAGATGCGCGTGGCACACTGCCGCGTGCTTCTGCCGCTCCGCCGAAAAAATCCACAGCCGATTCGCTTGTTAAATATTCCGGCAATGACAGGGCCACGCGCCTCGCGGATGTCGCGCTGGCGTGGAATATTTTTCAGCACTTTTATCCTTACTTCGATGTCGTCAAAACGGATTGGCCGCGCGCACTGCAAGACGCTCTCAATGCAGCCGCGACGGACGCGGATGAGAAAGCTTTTCTGCTTACGCTCCGTCGCATGGTAGTCGCGCTGCACGACGGGCATGGCGGCGTTTATCATCCGGGCGATTCTCCTGCGGCGGCTGTGCCGGCCATCTTCGGCTGGGTTGAAAATCGTCTGGTCGTCACGCAGGTCGCTGCCGCGCGCGCAAACGGATTGCAGCCCGGCGATGTCGTACACAAGATTGATGGCAGGGATGCTGTTGAAGTTCTGACTGAGAGAGAGTCGCTCATCTCAGGCGCGACAGAGCAGTGGCGACGCTTTAACGCTCTTTACAGAATCAGATTCGGCGCGAAAGATTCTGAGATGAAGCTGGACGTGCAGCCGCGCACTGGCAGCCCGCGCACAGTCGTCTTAAAGCGTGATGCAGAATCGATGGCTTTGAAGGAGACGCGCCCGCAGCAGGTCGTAGAGATTAAGCCGGGCATCTTCTATCTGGACTTAGACCGCATCAAGGATGAAGATTGGAAAGCCGTCTTGCCGCAGCTTGAGAAAGCGACAGGCATCATCTTTGACCTGCGCGGCTATCCATCCGTTTCGCCCGCGCTGATTTCGCACTTGATAGACAAGCCCGTCGAATCCGCGCGCTGGATGATTCCAATCATCACTATGCCAGACCGCAAAGGGCCGGTTACTTATAACGAGGAAGGGCGTTGGAAGCTTGAGCCGACCGCGCCGCGCTTAAAAGCCAAAATTGCTTTCCTCACGGACGGACGCGCCATCAGCTACGCGGAGTCTTACATGGGAATCATAGAGGCATATCAACTCGCCAGCATCGTGGGCGAACCGACGGCTGGCACAAACGGCAACGTCAACCCGCTCACACTTCCCGGCGGCTACTACGTCGCGTGGACAGGAATGAAAGTCCTCAAACACGATGGCTCGCAACATCACGGCATCGGCATACGCCCCACAGTCCCCGTCTCGCGCACCATACGCGGAATTATTGAAGGCAAGGACGAGCAGTTGGAACGGGCCATTGCAGTAGTAAGTCAATAAGACAATCTCCCGCAAAGGCGCAAAGAAGATGCGAAGAAAGCATTCGAGATAAATTGAGCTTCAACACCGTTGCGAGCTTTCTTTGCGTCTTTGCGCCTTTGCGAGAAACTTGCTTTTACGTCTCTTGCGGTGTGATTAAAGCTTTGACAATTCTTCCAGACGCGATGTCGCCCAGAGCTTCATTCGCTTGATTGAGTTTATAGCGATTGAGTTCCAGCAGCGACCATGGATGTGAAAGCTGCGTGTCTGCCATCACCTGCGCGCCGCGATAGAAGTGCGAAAAATCCGAGCCCCAGCAACCGCGCACTTCCAGGTGTTTGCGATTCAAATCCTGATGCGGATTAAAAGCCACTTCGCCGTGATCCGTGTATTGCCCGACGATGACCGCGCGCCCTGCATCGCGCGTGTAACGCATGGCCTCTGTGACGGCTGCTGGCGCGCCCGTCGCCTCAATCGTGATGTCCGCGCCGCGCCCGCCAGTCTGGTCCAAAACCCATTGCACACGTTCCTCTTCAGAATGCTCCTCGAAGTTCAGAGTCTCCGCCGCGCCGACAAGCCGCGCGGCCTCTAAACGGTTTTCCGGCGCACCGATGCACAGGACTTTCAACGCGCCGCGCATCCGCGCAAAGATAATGCAGGAGAGCCCGACCGGGCCGCTCCCTAAAATCAGCACTGTGTCTCCGATTAAAATTTCCGCGCGCTCGACTGCGTGCAGAGAGGTTGGGAGCGCGCAGCCTCCGGCCATGAATCTGCTCGGAGCTAAAGTATCTGCGAGGCGTATGCATTTTGTACCCGGCTTGAGATAAATCTTCTCGGCCCAACCGCCGCACAATCCATCAGCTAAGCCATACGTGATGCCATAGACTTTTCTCTGCGGGCATCGCGTCGCAGCCTTTGCGACGAGACAGTGCCAGCAATCGTTGCAGGTCTTGTGCACATCAAGGAAAGTTACAAAGTCGCCTTCCTTAAAATCCACGCCTTCGATGTCTGTCATGCGCCCGCGAATTTTGCCTAGCCGACCAACAGAGACATGACCCGGAATCAAAGGATAAGGCACGCCCGCGAGCCTTCCCTGCTGCAAATATAAATCCGTCCCGCAGACCTCGCTCAACTCCACATTGAGCAGGGCAGAGTTTTGTTCCAACTCCGGCTCAGCAATCTCGCGCAACTCGACCTCAGAGTGCGGCTCAGGGATGACTGCTGCAACGACGCTCGGCATGTTTGTTCAAGACTTCTAACTTTGGATTTCAAATTAGCCACAGAGACACAGAGACACAGAGGACTTTAAATCTCAGATTTGAGATTTCAAATTTCAAATTTTATCTCCGTGTCTCTGTGCCTCTGTGGCTAGTCTTAAATTATTTTTTCGCTCTCACATCATAAGCATAAATCGTGTCCTGGTCGCGCAGGTAGAGTCGCCCGCCAGCGACGACAGGATGCGCCCAAGTGGGCAGCGAATCCTGCGCGATGCGAAAGCGTCCCTTCTCGCGATAGCCGGCAGGCGTCGCTTCGACCAATCCAACCACGCCGTTCTCGCTCAGACAATAGAGATGCCCGTCTGCATAAACGAGCGAGCCTTTGCCGACGCTCCTGTCTTTCCATGCGACTTCGCCCGTGTCGAAACGCATGGCCGTCAGGATGCTGCCAGAAAAGCCATAGAGAAAATCGTCTATCAAGACCGCGCTGCTGTGATGCGTGCGCATCTCTTTTGTGAAATAGACTTCCTCTGCCGTGATGCCTTTCGCGCCAGTCTTAATCTCTACAAGGCCGCCGCCGTTGCCGTAGTCCGAAGCGATAAAGACTCTGTTGCCGCGCGCAATCGGCGTCGCTGCGTTGGCGACATTGTTGGCCGCGCGCGGGTAATCCCACAAAAGCTTGCCTGTCTTTAAATCAAGTCCGAGCGCGCGTTCGTGTGTGAAGAAGACGACCTGCGTTGTGCCTGCGGCCTCGACGGGAATGGCTGATGAATAGCCTGCTTTGTCGCTCTGACTTTTCCAGACTAATGAGCCATCCTTTTTATTGAGCGCGACGATGGAAGCATCCGGCCCGCCAGCGTTGACCAGTAGCTTGTCTCCCATGATGAGCGGCGATTCGCTGATGCCCCAAGTGATATTCGAGCCGCCAAACTTTTTCAGGATATTCATCGTCCAGATGACGCGGCCCGTGTTCACATCCAGAGCAGAGAGGTCGCCGTTGCCTCCCAGGGCATAGAGCCTGTCGCCGTCAATCGTCGGCGTGCCGCGCGGCCCGTCGCCGCGATCATTGCGAAAGGCGTCGCCGTGCTGAGTGGCCCAGACTTCCTTGCCCGTCTTGACATCAAAGGCGATGACATATTCGCGCGTCCCGCGAAGGCCCAGAGTGTACATGCGCCCCTTTGACAGAGAGAGCGAAGAATAGCCGCGCCCCGCGCCCGTAGCTTTCCACGCGAGCGGCGGGCCTCCCTCCGGCCACTCTTTGAGCAGCCCTGTCTCTTTAGAGATTCCGTCACGATTCGCCCCGCGCCACTGGGGCCAGTCGCCGCCCACCTGCGCCGCCGCCTGCGCGCACAGGCAAACAAGCAAGGCTGTAATGCTTATCAAAGATTTCGCGTATGAGTTTCTCATCATCTGCACTTCCTTCCTCATGACAGGCTTTCGAGAGATTGGTTTGACTTTATAGAACCCGGACACACATTCGCTTTTGTCCCAATTATAGCCATGCTCCGCCAAAGTCGGTGTAAAAACTTGTAAATGTCTCTTGAATTGCAGCCTGCCAACCTCTTGAGCCTTGCCTTCATCTAAGCGCGCGGCCATAAATAGCCGCCTGCCTTAGCTCTCCGGTCATTGCCGCAAAACCTGTCCGAGAATCATAAAAAGGCACAATTATTCGGTCGTGAATAAAAATTTTCTTTCACGATTGATACGAACCCGCTCCTGTTTGCGCGTTAGCAGATAGAGAAACAAACGCGTATGGGCTGCTAATTACTGGCTAAAGAGCAGGAGCATTTATCATGAATCCTAAAAACAATATACGGGTCATCAAGAGCGCTCAACTGAAAAATCAGGCCGAGATGGCAAAAACAGAAAAGCCGGGCAGTCAAAGCCTGAGAGATGCCACACGCGAGATTGCCGGAAACGTGGCCGCATGGGTCAAAGACTTTCAGGGCCGTCGCCGCCCTGACCCGCGTCGCAGCTTTGCAAACCTCTTTATTGACCCGGCATCTAATCTCAAGTCAGCTTCGTAAGGAGTTAAAATTTATGAAAAAGATTTTCAGCCTATTCGCAATCATTATCTTAACGGCCATCGCCGCCTCTGCTCAGACGCGCTCGAAAGGCGAGTTTAATCCTTCGCCTCGCATCAAGACGGAGAACAAAAGAATTGTGGTGAGCCACAAGTCTGTCAAAAACGACCCGCGCGTGCTGCACGTCGGCCCTTCGTCCACCTATCTGAGAAACGGCCTCAGCATCAATGATGTCATACGAGTCCTCGGCAAGCCTGAGACCATCTCGGAAAAGCAGGATGGAAATTTGAGCCTTGCGACATACACCTTTCCGCGCAGCGAGGGCCGCATCCTCGTCGCCGAATTTGAAAACAGCGTGCTTGTTAACTCGCGCATAGAAACCCCGGCACAGGTCGCGCAGAATAAGTAAGCCGGAAACTAAAAACAAAATTTCCCGCAAAGGCGCAAAGACGCAAAGAAGAACAGATGTCGTTCTTTGCGTCTTTACGCCTTTGCGGGAAACCTTTTTTGTATTCAAGCCGAAAGCCTCCTTAAAATAAAACTGCTATGATAGGCGCGAACAAGGAGGCTTTAAAAATTTGAGCGCGAGCAAATCCACCATCACATCGGCAGCCGCCTTACGCTGCCGCCGCAAATTCCTTCGCTTCTTTCCCAAAGGTTTTTATGATGACAAATACATCGCTTGGGAACGCGGCTACAAATGGGAAGCGCACGAATCGTGGAACGAGCAGCTTGCGCGTGAGACGCATAAGAAGCTTATCTCTCAAGGCGAGTTTGCAGAAGTAGCCGCGCGCGCAGTCAGGATTGAATCGCGCACTAATCTGCTTTTCTCCTTCGAGAAGATGGCCTTGCGGGATGCTGTCAAAACAAAGGACGGCGCGCGTCTCTTCGCAGAAGGATTGTATGAATTTCTCTACGGAGCCGGGAGCATGGAGCGCAAGTTCGAGCGTTGGTGCGAAACCATCGCACAGCTTCCGCGCAAGCAGACGCGAGTCCTGACGTGGCCCTTAGTCTCTGTCTTCGGCTTCATCGCACAGCCACGCGAACACATCTTCCTCAAACCAATGGTCACACGCCGCGCGGCGCGCGAATACGGCTTTGACTTTCAATACAAATCCAGACCCTCTTGGGAAACTTACGCGAGCCTGCAAGAATTTGTCGCGACCATTAGCCGCGACCTGCGCGACTTGAAGCCGCGCGACATGATAGACATACAATCTTTCATCTGGGTTCAAGGCTCTGACGAATACTAAAGTCAAAGGGCGGCTGTGACGGCTGAGCCAGCGGACATAACTCTCTCATATAGCTTTGCTCGAAAGGAGACTCTTTTTGTGAGCATGCTCAACAATCGTCAGTTCAAACTTATCTCCCGGCCCGTCGGCCTTGTCCGGCGCAGTGATTTCGAGTTTGCCACTGTGCCTGTCAGCGAGCCCGGCGCAGGCGACGTTCTTGTCCGTGTGCAGTACATCTCCTTAGACCCGGCCATGCGCGGGTGGATGAATGAAGGCAAGTCTTACATAGAGCCTGTCGGATTGGGTGAAGTGATGCGCGCCCTCGGTCTTGGGAAAGTGGTCGCGTCGAATGATCCGAGTCTCGCTGTCGGAGATACAGTCACGGGGCTGACAGGAGTGCAGGACTACGCGATTGCAAAGGCGGGAGCGTGGACCAGGATTGACCCGTCGCTTGCTCCTTTGCCGAGATACTTGGGCGTGCTCGGCATGCCGGGCCTGACGGCCTATTTTGGTTTGCTCGACATAGGCCAGCCGCAGGAGGGCGATACGGTAGTTGTCTCCGGCGCGGCTGGCGCGGTGGGAGCGGTTGTGGGCCAGATTGCTAAAATCAAAGGATGCCGCGTCGTAGGCATCGCGGGCGGTGCGGACAAATGCAGTTACCTGATTGATGAACTCGGCTTTGATGCGGCGATTGATTATAAGAGCGAAGATGTCTTGCAGTCGCTCAAAGAGCATTGCAAGTCGGGCATCAATATCTATTTTGATAATGTCGGCGGAGAGATTTTAGATTTTGCGCTGATGCTGCTGGCGCGAAAGGCGCGCGTCGTTATCTGCGGCGCAATCTCTCAGTACAACAACACTGCGCCGCCGAAAGGGCCGAGCTATTATCTCTCGCTGCTGGTGAACTCTGCGCGGATGGAAGGCTTTGTCGTTTTTAATTATGCAGCGCGCTATGCAGAGGGAGTCGCGGCTCTGGCCGGGTGGTTGATGCAAGGCAAGCTCAAGGCGCGCGAAGATGTGGTCGAGGGTTTGGAGACTTTTCCAGAAACTCTGCTCAAGCTCTTTAGCGGCGAAAACTTCGGCAAGCTCGTGCTGAAAGTTTCGGATGAAAATATTTAAGAGTTAATTAGAGAGACAAACGAGGAAGAAAAGCTTGCAGCCCATCGCTGAAACTCAATCGCTGTCCGCGCCGCGCCGAGGGCATTTGCTGCAAGTGTTGGGCGTCGTCTTCGGGATGGCCGTGACGGTGGGCATCACTATCGGGATGGGCATCCTGCGTACGCCGGGCGAGGTCGCCGCGCATCTGCCGAATGCTTGGCTCTTTGCGGGCGTCTGGTTGTTGGGCGGAGTGTACGCGCTCTTCGGCACATTCTCTGTTGCGGAACTCGGCACGATGCTGCCACGCTCCGGCGGCTTTTATATTTTCGCGCGGCATGCGCTCGGAGAGTACGCGGGCTTTGTTGTCGGGTGGAGCGATTGGCTTTCGACTTGCGGGACGCTCGCCGCAGTCTCTCTTGTGATAGGCGAATATACCGGCGCGCTCATTCCTTCTTTAGAAGGACGAGCCGTGCGCGTCGCGCTCTGTGTGGTGCTGGCCTTCGCAGTCCTGCAATGGAGCGGCGTGCGCTGGGGCAGTCGCGCGCAGGCTTTGACGAGCTTTATCAAGACGCTCGCCTTCGTCTCTCTTATCGCCGCGTGTTTTATCTTCGGCGGTCAGGGGACGACGGATGCAAGCGAAGCTGTCGTGCGACAGATTCCAACAGGCTTAGCATTCTGGACTGCCTTAGTGCTCTCCTTGCAGGGAGTCATCTACACATACGATGGCTGGTACAGCACTGTCTATTTCGGTGAGGAGGTGCGCGACCCCGCGCGTAGCGTCCCGCGCGCGATGATTGGCAGCATCCTGCTTGTGATAGCAATTTATCTACTGCTCAATCTCGCGCTGCTTTATGTCTTGCCGTTTGGCGAACTGGCTGGAGACAAACTCGCCGTCGGGCGCGCGGCGCAGGAAATTTTCGGAGCGCGCGGTAAGCTTATCATCAGTGCGCTTGCCACCGTTTCGATGCTCGCTTCAATCAACGGCAACACGCTCGCGGCCCCGCGCGTGCTCTTTGCGATGAGCCGCGATAAGCTTTTCTGGCGGCAGGCATCGGAAGTAAACAAAGGCGGCACGCCGAATGTCGCGCTCTTGCTGAGCACTCTGATGGTTGTCCTGATGATTGTCTTTAGCGGGACTTTTGAAAGATTGCTGGCCGCGCTCGCCTTCTTCTTTGTGATTAACTATTCAGTCAGTTTTCTCTCTGTCTTCGTGCTGCGGCGACGTGAGCCTGAAAGACCGCGCCCGTATCGCGCATGGGGCTATCCATACACGACCGGGCTTGCACTCGCAGGCTCGCTGGCATTTCTCGCAGGCGCAATCGCCAGCGACACAACAAACAGTCTCCTGGCTCTGATACTCTTAGCCGCAAGCTATCCTGCTTTCCTGTTGCTCAAATTGGGAAACAAATAAGAGTTCCCGCAAAGGCGCAAAGGCGCAAAGAAAAGACGCAAAGAAAAACAAGAGATTAAGTGTAAGAACTCTTCCTTGTTTTCCTTCGCGCCTTCTTTGCGCCTTTGCGGGAGATGTTCGTGTTTTAGGCAGTCATCGCCTCTGTCTCTGCCAGTCTGCGTTTGAGCGCGTGGCGGACTTGCGCGCCGAGTTCTGAGTGTTGGTGCATAAGTTTTTGGAGTTGCTCGCGTTGGAGTATGAGAAAGATGCTGGACACAAGTGTCTCGACGGTGGCGGTGGTCGGTTTGTCTGTGAGCAATGCTATCTCGCCAAAGTAGTCGCCGTCGTCCAGAGTCGCGACGCGATGCACATTGCCTTCTTCATCCGTCGCGCTGACAGCCACTTTGCCGCGTATGATGATGTAGAAGCGGCTGCCTTCGTCTCCCTCTGCGATGATAGTGCGGCCAGCAGGGACTCGCTCGGTGATAAACATGTCGGAGATTTCCATCAAGAAAGATTCGTCAAGGTCTTTAAAGAGAGGCACGTCGCGCAGGATGTTGATGTCCGTCACGCGCATGTCGCCTGTTGGGGACATCACTGTCCCGCTCTGTCTGCGCCACATTCCCGCGTAAGTTCCGCCGCGATAAAGGAGCCCTTTATGCGTGCCTTGCTCGATTAGTTGGCCTTCCTGAAAGACAAAGATGTGGTCATAGTTGACTACGGACTTGAGCCTGTGCGTGACGGAGATGACTGTGCGCCCGACAGAGACGCGCTCAAGAGTTTCGTTAATCGCGGCCTCTGTGCCGGGGTCTAGCGCGGATGTCGCTTCGTCTAAAATAATGAGAGACGGATTGCGCACGAGCGCGCGTGCGATGGCGATGCGCTGTCGCTGGCCGCCGGAGAGAAGCCCGCCGCGCTCGCCCACGTTTGTCTCGTAGCCGTCCGGCATCTGCATAATAATGTCATGCAGCTCGGCAGCTTTAGCAGCCTCTTCAACCTCTGCATCCGTCGCTCCCAATTTGCCGAGTCGTATGTTCTCGCGCACGCTCGTGTTAAAGAGAAAGCTTTCCTGAAAGACTATGCCTATCTGGTCATAGAGCGAATCGAGCTTTGCCGCGCGCAGGTCTATGCCATCAAACAGGACTCTTCCGAGTTGCGGGTCATAGAAGCGCATGATGAGATTCAGGTTCGTGCTCTTGCCGCAACCGCTGTGGCCCACAAAGCCTATCCGCGCTCCCTTTGGCAAATCCATCGTCACGCCGGACAGATTGGTCTGGTCTGCCTTATATCCGAATGTCACATCTTCAAAGCGTATGCCTTCGGATAAAGGAGCAAGCCTGCGCGCATCGGGTTGTTCGATGATAGCCGGTCGCTCATCAAGCAACTCGCGCACGCGCTGCATCCCGCCCGTCGCCTGCAAGAGCGTTGGCGTCACAGCCGTCAATCCCATGACGGCTGTGCTGACTGTGATGAACAGCGCATTGAAAGAGACGAGCGAGCCGATGGAGAGAGAGCCTCTGTACGCAAGGTAAGAGCCGCCGCTGATGAGCAGGACATTAAAGAACAGCATGCCTATGTTCGGGCTGCGCTCCGTGACATAGCTCAAAAAATTGAATCGCGTCGCGCCGCGCGCCAGCCTGTCAGCCTGTCCTTCAAAGTTTGCGAGCACGGATTTTTTCAGACCGAAAGCTTTGACAATCTGCTGCGCTCCCAAGTTTTCATGGATGATGCTCGAAATCTCCGCCTGTTCGCTGCGCAACTTATCTCCGGCCTTCAAAGCGCGCGGCCCCAAAATCTTTGGCCCAATCATGCAGAGCGGCAAGCCCAGCATCGCACAGAGCGCAAGCCGCCAATCGAGCACAAACAGAACGCACGCGCTAAAAATAATATTGATGACGCACAGCAAAGCTCCCGGCACGCCGAGCACAACCGCGTTCTCAATCGCGCTCAAATCAGAAGAGAAGCGCGCGAGCAAATCTCCCATACGCGAGCGCGCATAAAACCCAAGTGACAATCGCTGGAAATGTCTGAACATCTCTTTGCGTATGTCGTTGAGGATATGCGCGCCGAGCCATGCGTACAGATAATCGCGCACTATTTGCGAGATGGCCGTCAGTAGAAACCCGACGCACAGCCCCGCGATAATCAACACCAGCGTCGTTGACTCGCGCGGTGTGATGGCAAAGTCTATGAGAAATTTTAAACTGAGCGCGAGCAGTGTGATAAACGCGCCTTCAATCAGGAGCGTCAACACCAGCAGCACGCCGCGCCACGCATACGGCTTCACGTAAGACAACAAAATTCGCAGCAGCCTTGCAGGACTAATCTTCTCCATGAACTCCCTTCAACTTCACCACAGAGGAATCTCTCAATCTCAAATCTCAGATTTGAAATCTTCTGTAGTAAATCTCTCTTGTGCTACATTCATGAAACAACGGACAAGCAGTTTCACTATGTCGGGAAAGCTCTGGCGGCAATTATGACTAATCCGATAGCATCAACACAAACACCAACCCGCCTCGCAGCATGGAACTCGCTTCAAGAACATTATCAAAAAATTCGTGAGACACACCTCCGAAAACTCTTCGCAGACGATGCCACGCGCGGCGAGCGTCTCGCGTTGGAAGCCGTCGGGCTTTACTTCGATTACTCGAAGCATCGCGTGACTGATGAAACTATCAAGCTGCTTTTGCAACTCGCAGCAGAGTGCAAACTCAAAGAGCATATCGAAGCCATGTTTCGCGGCGAGAAGATTAACATCACAGAGAATCGCGCAGTCCTGCACACAGCCCTGCGCGCGTCTCGCCAGCAACAAATTTTTGTTGACGGAATAGATGTCGTGCCGCAGGTGCACAAAGTTTTAGACAGGATGTCTGCCTTCTCCGAACAGGTGCGCGATGGCTTATGGCTTGGGCATACAGGCAAGCGCATACGCAATGTCATCAACATCGGCATCGGCGGCTCAGACCTCGGCCCAGTGATGGCTTATGAAGCCCTGCGGCATTACAGCCAACGCGAGATGACTTTCCGCTTTGTCTCGAACGTGGACGGCACAGACTTCGCGGAAGCGACGCGCGACCTCAAAGCGGAAGAGACTTTGTTCATCATCGCCTCCAAAACTTTTACCACGCAGGAGACGATGACCAACGCGCACACCGCGCGTGCGTGGACGCTCTCGGCTCTTGATGAAGAGCAAGCTATCGCAAAGCATTTCGTCGCCGTCTCGACCAACGCCGCAGAGGTTGAAAAGTTTGGCATTGATACCGCGAACATGTTCGAGTTCTGGGACTGGGTCGGCGGGCGTTATTCGATGTGCTCTGCCATAGGGCTTTCGACGATGATTGCCATTGGCCCAAAAAACTTTCGCGCCATGCTCAGTGGGCTGAGAGAGATGGACGAGCACTTTCAGACCGCGCCGTTTGAAAAAAATCTGCCCGTCCTGATGGCCTTGCTTGCAGTCTGGTACAACAACTTCTTCGGCGCGCAGTCCGTCGCAGTCCTGCCTTACGACCAGTATCTCAAACGCTTTCCGGCATACTTACAACAACTCATCATGGAGTCGAACGGCAAGCGTGTGACACTCACGGGCGAAGTGGTTGACTACGAGACCAGCCCCGTCTATTGGGGCGAGCCTGGGACGAATGGACAGCATTCCTTTTATCAACTGCTGCATCAGGGAACAAAACTCGTCCCGTGTGATTTCATAGGCTTCTGTCAATCGCTCAATCCTCTGGGCCGTCATCAGGATTTGCTGATGGCGAATCTCTTCGCGCAGAGCGAGGCTTTGGCCTTCGGCAAGACCGCCGCAGAAGTTAAAGCAGAAGGCACTCCCGAATGGCTTGTCCCGCATCGCACCTTTGAAGGCAATCGCCCGTCGAGCGTTATCCTCGCGGAGAGCCTGACGCCGCAGACGCTTGGCCGCCTCGTCGCGCTCTACGAGCACAGCGTCTTCACGCAGGGCGTCATCTGGAACATAGATTCCTTCGACCAGTGGGGAGTCGAATTAGGAAAAGCTCTGGCCCAGAAAATTGTGCCGGAGCTTGAGAATGAATCGGAGCCGGAACTCGCGCACGATAGCTCGACCAACGCGCTCGTGCGTCGCTATCGCAGTCTCAAAAAAGGTTGAAGTACAAAATGGAGAAAAGCAATGAGTGAAGTCAAACTTAATGATAGCTCTTCGAGCGCGGAAGCGTGGCCCGCACTGCCGCTTGAAGAATGGAAAGACACTTGCGCGACCCTGCATATGTGGTCGCAGATTGTCGGCAAGATTCGTCTCGCGCAGACTCCTGCGGTCAATCACTGGTGGCATGTGCCGCTCTATCTGACCGCGCGCGGCTTGACGACTTCGCCTATGGAGTATGGACAGGGATTCTTTGAGATAGATTTCGATTTCATAGACCATCGCTTGCTCATCAAGACGAGCGATGGAGCTTTAAAGACTATAGAGCTTGTCCCGCGTTCCGTCGCTGCTTTTTATAATGAAGTAATGTCGGCCCTGAAATCTCTCGGCATGGAGATAAGCATCTGGACTATGCCGGTTGAAATTCCAGAACCGATTGATTTCACGAAAGACGAACAGCATGCCTCTTATGATGCAGAGTACGCCGCGCGTTTCTGGCGCGTGCTCACGCAGGCCGACAAAGTTTTCAAAGATTTTCGCGGACGTTTCATAGGCAAGTGCAGCCCTGTGCATTTTTTCTGGGGCAGCTTTGATTTGGCCGTCACGCGCTTTTCCGGCAGACCCGCGCCTCCGCGCGAGGGCGCAGACCCGATTACGCGCGAAGCCTACTCGCACGAAGTCATCAGTCACGGCCTCTGGCCCGGCGGCGGTTCTATTAACGGCGCGGCCTTCTATTCTTACGCGGCCCCTGAGCCAGCCGGATTGAAAGAGCAAAAGGTTCTTCCGGCAGAAGCTTTTTATAGTCAGGAGATGTCAGAGTTTCTGTTGATGTACGACGATGTGCGAAAGGCGGATGAGCCGGAAACTGCATTGATGGAATTTCTGCAAAGCACTTACGAGGCGGGCGCGAACCTTGCTAACTGGGATCGTGAAGCTTTAGAGAGAAAATAAATTTCCCGCTGGTGGCGCAAAGGCGCAAAGAAAAGACGCGAAGAAGAACAAGAGATAAAGAGTAAGAACTCTTCCTTGTTTTCCTTCGCGCCTTCTTTGCGCCTTTGCGCCTTTGCGGAAAACTTTCTTAGTTGCCTAAGAACACAGTTGTCGGCAAATCGCCTTGTTTGCCCCACGCATGTGTGAGGATGCCGCCCGTGCTCTTCATGACATAGAACACGCCCTCTGACGGACGCCACACGGCGAGGTCGGACAGCCCGTCGCCGTCGTAATCACCGGGCGTCGAGAAATCTCCGAAGCTGCCCCAGTGTTGTGTGATGGACTCGCCATTGTTCTTCAGAATATAGAACGTGCCGGGGCTGCCTAGAGGGTCTGTACCCCAGCGATAGACGCCTATATCCATCTTGCCGTCGCCATCATAATCGCCATGCGCTTCGCGGTCTCTGTCAACTCCCCACGCTCTGGCATTGAGCGAGTTGTCAGAGCTGAGCAGCGTATAGAAGGTCGCCGGATGCGGATCGTTGGTCGTGCCACCGGGCGCGAAGCGTCTGACGGTCAGGTCAGCTTTGCCGTCGCCGTCGCGGTCGCCCACCGGCTGCGGAATGTCGCCCGCATTTCCCCAGGTCACAGAACGCAAAGAGCCATCCGAGCTGTGACGTATGTACCAGGCGGAAGCTTCTCCGCTCATGCCATTGCGATAGACTGCGAAGTCCGCTTTGCCATCGCCCTCGTAATCTGCCTGCACTGGCAAGTCTCTGAAATTACCCCACGGCTGAACCTGCAAGTTGTTGTCAGAACTGCGCAGCACATAGAAGACGCTTTGACCATTAATCGAAAAGTCGCGTCGCCAGATAGCAACATCGCATTTGCCGTCGCCGTCATAGTCTGCCGGAACGACAAAATCGCCGTGCTGTCCAAAGTAGTAAGAGGCAAAGCCGCCACTGCTCTTGGTGATGTACCATGAGCCATCCGTCGGACGAAAGACTGCGAAGTCTGTCTTGCCATCGCCATCAAAGTCTGATGAGACAGTCGGCTTCGCTGCGCCTACATAGCGCGCCAGCGTGAAGTCGCCGGTCGAAACGCTGCTGGCATAACCCGCTGTCAAAATGTTTCCGTCAGGTTGGATTGCAAGAGCATGCACATAATCATCCATGCTGTAACGTGTGAGAACTTTGCCGCCGTTGCCGAAGAAGTTATCTAGGCTGCCGTCGCTGTGATAACGCGCCAGCGCAGAGTGATGCAGTCCGCCATTCTCTTCGGCCCAACCGCCCGCGATAATTTTTCCGTCGGGCTGAATCGCCAACGCGCGGGCCACATCTTCAAAGCCGTAGAAGTTAGTCGTCACCATTCCATCGGAATCAAAGCTCGTGTCCAGGCTTCCATTGATGTCATAGCGCATCAAAAGAAAGTTTGTGCCGTTCGGTGACGGGTACGATTCTCCTGCGACGACAATCTTGCCGTCGGCTTGCAGCGCGAGAGCGTGCGCCTTGTCCACAGTGTCCAGTAGAGGAGTGACTTTGCCGCCATTGCCGAATGTCGCATCGGGGCTGCCGTTCGAGTTGTAACGCACCAGCGCAAAATCATTGGACGAGCCAGAGGCATTGTTGGCATAGCCAGCCAGCACGATTTTTCCGTCGGCTTGCAACGCGACGGCCCGCGCGACATCCGTGAAGCTGTAAAAATCTGTCGTCGCTTTACCGCCCGTGCCGAAATCCGTATCGACGCTGCCGTTCGTGTTGTAGCGTGCAACTGCGAAAGAGGTGTCGGCGTTTGGGCCAGTCATCGTGTATCCGGCGGCGATGATTTTTCCGTCGGCTTGCAGCGCGAGCGAAGTAATCTGGTCTTCCATCGTGCCGACTCTGTGAACAATCATGCCCGCCGCGCCGAAGGTCGTGTCGAGCGTGCCGTTCGGATTGTAGCGCGCGAGCGCAAAGACATAGCCCTGACCGCTCACCCACGTCGCTCCGCCGGCCACTATCTTGCCGTCGGCTTGCAGCACGACTGCGCCTCCGATGTCCGTGCTGCCGAAGTTTGTAATCACCTTGCCGCCCGAACCGAAAGTCTGGTCCAGCGTTCCGTTCGCGTTATATCGTATGAGCAGGAAGTCCGAAGACCCGCCGCCGCTTGTATAACCCGCGAGGATGATTTTGCCATCCGGCTGAAGGGCCATTCCGTTCAGAAAGTCATAGCTGGACACATCAGTCGTGAGCTTGCCCCCGTTGCCGAACGGGAGATGCAACGCACCGGCAGAAGTCGCATGCGCCTTCTCAAAAATGCCTGCCGCGAGCAGCAACGCCGCGAGCGCAAACGCCTGTATCAACAGACGCTGGCGGCGAAGGTTTGAAATAAAAGAGAACGTCATAAAAAAAATCTCCGAAATCAAGGTCTTAAATGAACGTGAGTTCAATGTCAGGCGGCTTTGCCGCGCACGTTGTGCGGAAAGTATGAGACTTTCCGTTCATCTGCTTTTTTATCTTCTGAGGCTACGCCTCGCAAGGCAGAGGCATTCTGCACAGCAGAGGCAGCACAGCCGCATTCCGATACTTACGTCGAACTGACATTAAATGAGATGCTAATTCAGGCACGTGCATCGCGCGTCTCGTGCAAACGAGGCACACGACGACCATGCAAGGCTAATCAGGTTGATTGTTAAGTTGATTAATTACTTCCGACTTGCTTTGGGGGGAGCAGAAGAGAAGCACTGCTTCCAGCGGAATCTGGAAGCAGTATTTTAGGTGTATTTGTCATGCCCGTCAAACGCAGCAGGGCCTTTTAAATCAGCCTTTCAGCTTCTCTAAAAACTTCCGGCGGAACTTTGAGACTTTCGGCGCGACCACTGCTTGACAGTATGGCTGGTAAGTATTTCTCTCGAAATATTCCTGGTGATAATCTTCTGCCTTGTAGTATTCCTCCAGAGGCGCAAGCTGCGTGACAATCTTCGCGTCCCAGACCTTTGCCGCGTCAAGCTCTGCAATCGTCTCTTCGGCAACACGCTTCTGCTCCGGCGAATGATAAAAGATTGCCGAGCGATATTGCGTGCCAATATCCGCTCCCTGACGATTCAATGTCGTCGGGTCGTGGATTGTAAAAAAGACTTCGAGCAATTCCTTGAACGAGACAATCTGAGGATTGAAAGTTAACTGCACAACTTCCGCATGGCCCGTCGTCCCTGAGCAGACTTGCTCGTAGGTCGGGTTCAACGTCTCGCCGCCCGTATAGCCTGACTCGACATGCACGACTCCGCGCAAGTCTCTATAAACTGCTTCGAGACACCAGAAACATCCGCCCGCGAGCGTCGCCATCTCTTGATTCTGATTTTCACTCATAGACAGAATCTTATCCTCTCGGAACTTCTCATGTCTATTCATCTGGCTGTAAACTATCAGCCATGCAGCGACCATTTCATTCCATCTACTCGCACAAGTTTATACGCGCGACCGTGTGCATTCCTTTCGTCCGCGTGGCCGACCCCGAATTTAATGTCGAGCGCACAATCGGACTCGCGCGCCGCGCCTCAGAGATGAACGCCGCCGTCACGCTTTTTCCAGAGTTGGGCATCTCTGCTTATACCAACGACGATCTGTTTCATCAGGATGTTTTGCTTGACGCTACGGAAAACGCAATCGCGCGTCTCGTCGCAGAGAGTCGCAAGCTCTCGCCCATCCTGATTGTCGGCGCGCCACTGCGTTTTGAAGGCAAGCTTTTTAATTGCGGCATTGTCATCTACAAGGGAAATGTTTTGGGCATCACTCCCAAGACGTACCTGCCGAACTACAGAGAGTTTTATGAGAAGCGGCAGTTCACTTCGGGCCGCAATGCTGTGAGCCGCGAGGTCATGTTTCTGGGCCAGAAAATTCCGTTTGGCAGCGACCTGATTTTCGATGCCGTTAATGTCGAAGACTTCTCCTTGCACGTCGAAATCTGCGAGGACGTGTGGACGCCGATTCCGCCGAGCACTTATGCCGCGCTCGCAGGCGCAACTGTGCTCTCGAATCTTTCGGCCAGCAACATCACTGTCGGCAAGGCCGAATACCGCCGCGACCTCTGCGCCTCGCAATCCGGCAAATGCATCGCAGCCTATCTCTACTCAGCCGCCGGGCCGGGCGAGTCAACAACAGACCTCGCGTGGGACGGCCACGCTTTGATTTACGAGAACAACGAACTGCTGGCAGAGGCCGAGCGTTTTCCGTCAGACGAGCAAGTCATAGCCGCAGACATAGACTTGGAAAGACTCGCGCAGGACAGGATGCGTCTCACGAGCTTTAATGATTCCGTCGGCGAGCATCAGGAGAAAGTGCGCGCGATTCGTCGCGTAGAGTTTGAGTATGAAGTGCCTGAGACGGAAATCAAACTGATGCGGAATGTGGAGCGTTTTCCGTATGTGCCGAACGACCCGCGCGTGCGCGATGAGCGTTGTTACGAGGCATACAATATACAGGTTCACGGATTGATGAAGCGGCTCTTGAGCACAGGCATCGAGCGCATCGTCATCGGAGTTTCAGGCGGGCTTGATTCGACACACGCTCTGATTGTCGCTGCAAAGACGATGGATAGATTGGGCCTCCCCCGCGAAAATATTTTAGGCTACACAATGCCCGGCTTTGCGACGAGCGATGTCACCTTGAAGAACGCGCACGGCTTGATGCGCGCACTGAAAATCTCTGGCAAAGAGATAGACATCAAGCCATCTTGCATGCAGATGCTCAAAGATTTGGGCCACCCGTTCGCATCCGGCGAGCCTGTCTATGACATCACTTTTGAGAACGTGCAGGCGGGCGAGCGCACTTCGCATCTCTTTCGTCTCGCAAACTTTCACAACGGCATAGTGCTCGGCACAGGCGACTTGAGCGAACTCGCGCTCGGCTGGGCCACTTACGGCGTGGGCGATCACATGTCGCATTACAACGTCAATGCATCCGTGCCGAAGACGCTCATACAACATCTGATTCGCTGGGTCATAGGCACTTCGCAGTTTGAAGACGAGACGAGCGGCATCCTGCAATCCATTCTCAATACGGAGATTTCGCCGGAGCTTGTCCCTGCGGGCGACGCGGAGCAGGAGAAGCCTACGCAGAGCACGCAGGAAAAGATTGGCCCATACGAGTTGCAGGATTTCAATCTCTACTACACTTCGCGCTTTGGCTTTCGTCCATCAAAGATTGCCTTCCTCAGTCATCATGCATGGAGCGATAAGACGCGCGGGCTCTGGCCCGATTCGTTGCCGGTTGAGAAGCACAACGAGTATGACCTGGCGACGATAAAGAAGTGGCTCGATGTCTTTCTCTTCCGCTTCTTCAAGATTAGCCAGTTCAAGCGTTCCTGTTTGCCGAATGGGCCAAAGGTCGGCTCAGGCGGCTCGCTCTCGCCGCGCGGCGACTGGCGCGCGCCCTCAGATTCAGAAGCAACCGTCTGGCTCGAAGAGTTGCGCGGCAATGTGCCGGACGAGTAAAAAGCAGGTTTCCCGCAAAGGCGCAAAGGCGCAAAGAAGGCGCGAAGAAAGCTTTCAAGATAGATAAGCACTCAATATCTTTGCTGCTTTCTTTGCGTCTTTGCGCCTTTGCGGGAACTCTCCGTTTTTTCTCAGTGCTATACTAACCGCCATGCGCGAAGAGGCGATTGCCGAATATCACGGGCTGCTGCTCAGCGATGAGAAGTTGACGGCAGACCTTTTTGCTCGTCTCGAAGAGAAGATGAAGATGAATCTTCTCTGCTACGGCGAGCGCGCGCTTGGCGTCTCGCTCCGGCCACACTTTCTCACGCGCGCGCAATATGACAGGCTCTCTCATGCTTCAGAGATGCTGGCGAGCGCGTTTGAAAAGATTGCGGGAGCGATGATTGAAACGCCGTCACTGATGGATGAGGTCGGCCTGCTTGAGATGGAACGTCGCATGGCTCTCGTCAATCCGGGTTTCGCTCAATCAACTGTCACGACGCGGCTCGATGCGTTTGTCTTTGGCGATGAAGTCAAGTTTGTCGAATACAATGCCGAAAATCCTTCGAGCCTCACTGACCAGGCGGGCTTGAATGAAGTGCTGTTTGAGATTCAAGCCTTACAAACCTTTGCCGCGCGTTATCGCTTGAGGCAGTTTGACCCTGCGGCGGGACTGCTCAAAGCTTTGCTGGAAACTTATCACGCGTGGGGCGGCAAGGATGCGCCGCAGGTTGCCATTCTCGATTGGAAAGATTTGCCGACGGCGAACGAGTTCACGTTGATGCGTAACTATTTAGTCACGCACGGCGTCCCCGCAATCATCTGCTCGCCGGATGAATTGGAATACGCTAATGGTCACTTGCGCTGCGGCGACTTTCGCATAGACCTCGTTTACAAGCGCATCATCATTCATGAATTTCTCGCGCGTTATGATGAAAGGCATGCTTTGCTTCGTGCGTACATCAACGGCGATGTCTGTCTGGTCAATCCTTTCCGTTGCAAGATGCTGCACAAGAAAGCCTGCTTTGAGCTTTTGACGGACGAAGCGCGCGCGGGTTGGTTCACGTCTGCTGAAAGAGAAGTGATACGCTGCTCTGTTCCCTGGACCAGACGTGTCAGAGACGCGCGCACAACTTATCAAGGCCGCTCTGTAGATTTGCTTGAGCACCTGCGCCGGCATCGCGCAGGATTTATCATCAAGCCGAATGATGATTACGGCGGGCATGACGTTTTTCTGGGCCACAAGTTGACGGCTGCCGAATGGGATGCAGCCATCTCTACTGCTCTCGACGGAGATTTCGTCGTGCAGGAGATTGTCGAGTTGCACACGGAAGAGTTTCCAATCTTTACGGAAGACCGTTGGAGCATACAGCCGATGTACGTGGACACCAATCCCTTTCTTTTTCGCGGGCGCGTCGAGGGCGCGCTCGTGCGTCTCTCGGATTCTCCGGTCGTCAATGTCACATCGGGCGGCGGCGAGACTGGATTTTTTGTGATAGAAGGTAGAGTTAATGATTAGCAAGTCAGAACCGCCTGCGGTAGCTGGCGGTTCTTCGGCGTTCTAAAGCAGCTCTCTCAAATATCTAAAACCCGCCAGCTACCGCAGGCGGTTCTGACCTGATAAGTGGAGGACAAATGAGTTCAGATACTTTGACGATTACGGACAATCGCACCGGAAAGCAATACGAGATTCCGATTGAGTCTGACACGATTCGCGCGATGGACTTGAGACAAATAAAAGTCGCGGATGACGATTTCGGTTTGATGACTTACGATCCCGCGTTTATGAACACGGCGTCATGCAAGAGCCGTATTACATTTATTGACGGAGACAAAGGCATCCTGCGCTATCGCGGCTATCCGATTGAGCAGCTTGCGGAGCAGAGCACTTATCTCGAAGTCGCTTACCTGATTTTAAACGGCGAGTTGCCCGACGAAGCTCAGCTTAAAGATTGGACCAGAAACATCACTTATCACACCTTCATCAACGAGAACATCAAGAAGGTCTTGGATGGCTTTCATTACAACGCGCATCCGATGGGGATGTTCGAGAGCATGGTCAGCGCGCTCTCGACCTTTTACCCGGACGCGAAAGATATTTTCGAGACCGAATGTCGCCGCAAACAGATTTATCGCTTGATTGCCAAAGTCCCGACGATTGCGGCCTTCGCCTATCGCCACAGAGTCGGGATGCAGTACGCATATCCTGATAACGATTTGAGCTATGAAGGAAATTTTCTCAACATGATGTTCAAGACGACTGAGCTAAAGTTCGAGCCGAACCCTGTACTGACGCGCGCGCTCAGCATCCTCTTCATCCTCCACGCAGACCACGAGCAAAACTGTTCGACCAATGCCATGCGCTCCATCGGCAGCGCGCACACAGACCCTTTCTCCTCCATCGCCGGAGCCGCCGCCGCGCTCTATGGCCCACTGCACGGCGGCGCGAATGAAGCGGTGCTGCGTATGCTCAAAGAGATTGGCTCGGTTGATAAAGTCCCGGAATATGTGCAGCGCGCAAAGAGCGGAGAGTTTCGATTGATGGGATTCGGCCATCGCGTCTATAAGAATTACGACCCGCGCGCGCGAATTATCAAACAGGTGGCGGATGAAGTTTTTGAAGTGACAGGCAAAGACCCTCTGCTCGACATCGCGCTTGAGCTTGAACGCATCGCGCTCGAAGACGAGTATTTCGTCAAGCGAAAGCTCTATCCAAATGTTGATTTCTATTCGGGCATTATCTATCGCGCGATGAAATTTCCGGTGGACATGTTCCCTGTGCTCTTTGCGATTCCGCGCACCTCCGGCTGGATAGCGCAATGGGAAGAGATGCTTTTAGACTCCGAACAAAAAATCGCCCGCCCGCGCCAGATTTATCTAGGAGCGGACGAGCGCGATTACGTGCCTCTGGCAGAGAGAGAGCGGAAAGAAGTTTAGCCGGAAATCCTAATACATAAGTCGCAAAAGAAAAGAGGGCGAACTGTCCACGAAGACACACGAAACAAAACGAACAATTTAGCTCTTTCGTCCCCTTTCGTGTCTGTTCGTGGTTCGTCTGCTTCCTCTTTTTTGATTACAAGAAGAAGCAGGGAGACAAGAGATGTGTCTCTTGCCTCCCTGCTTTTGCTTTGAGCATTTCTGCTTACAGCCTAAACGCCCTTGCCTTCTTTGGTGTCCTTAGCCTTGCAACACGAGCCGCCGTCGCAGCAGCCTGTCTTGCCGTCCTTCTTGCTCATGTCGCAGGAAGCTTCTCCCGCAGCATGCTTGTCGCCGTGATGCGCTTTGCAGCAATCGCCTTCCGCCATCTTGGCTGCGCAGGATTCCGCGTCTGCTTTGCAGCAGTCTGCGCGGCTTCCGTCAGCTTTGGCTTTGCAACACTCCGCGCCGTCCGTGCAGCACGCAGCCGCACAGCAACTCATCTTCGCGTGCGACCCGTCCTGCACATAGCCAGCCGCGTAAATCGCGCCAGCCATGCTGAGCATCATGGCACAGGCTAAAATTTTAATCCGTTTCATATTTTGTATCTCCTGTTTGAGAAAGGTTTGAGATTCGACCGACGAATCGTTCGCCGGCTTTAACTTCATCGCCTCTCTTTAAATCAGAAAGACACAGCACAGTAGATATGTCTCCGCGCGTGGCGGTCGCCAGACGCGAACGGCGCGAGGGACAAAAGATATTTGCGTGCGGGCTGTAAAAATCGCGCTCGTTCTGGCTAAGGCTGCTCCTTGCTCTGCTGCCACACGCGGCTTGCGCGCGGGGTCTGAAGAGAGACGCGCGAGCGGGCAGCAATCCATCGTGTGATGCGTGCGCAGGCCGCGCCCGAAAAGCTTTGACGGCGAAACATCTTTCTTCGGCGCGGCTTCATCCTTCAGCAGATGACAACAGGCATGCTCACCCTCGGCAGCGACCGTGACGGTCGGCACAGCCGCGCATTCAAGTTGTTCGGCAGGCTTCGGCGCGGCAGCCAGAGCCGTCGAACTCATCATCGCGCAACCGCTCAGACAGCCAAGCCCGCCGAGCCAGAGCACGAGCATCAGCGCGAGCAGGCGTTGCATAATGCGTACAGGTTTTCGTGCTGATAAAGACATTCGCTTCGTTAAGCCAGACGGCCCTCACATTCTTTTATCATTTCCTGCAAAATAAGAGCAAGGATTTCGAGGAGCAGAAGCGAAGTGAACAATCCTTGCTTTTCTCTCGTAATGGCTGCGGAGAAAAATTTCAAATGCATGATTCGATAGAAACTCTCAAGAGCACATCCGCCGATGAGCAGCATGAAACCTCTACTGGAATAATGTCTGCCATCGCGGAAGCGATGCGCGGTTCGCACAAAGATTACACGCAAGGTTCTATCGGTCGCTCGATTCTGCTCCTCTCCGTCCCGATGGTTTTGGAGATGTTGATGGAGAGCATCTTCGCCGTTGTGGATGTCTTCTTCGTCGCCAAGCTTGGAGCGGATGCTATCGCCACAGTCGGGTTGACGGAATCCTTGCTGACGCTGATTTATACTCTGGCAATCGGACTCAGCATCGGCGTGACGGCGACCGTTGCGCGGCGCATCGGCGAACAAAATCCTGACGGAGCCGCGCGCGCCAGTGTGCAGGCATTGATTGTCGGATTGATTCTGTCCGCGCTGCTCGGCGTGTGCGGAGTCTTGTTCGCTCCCAAACTGCTCGCGTTGATGGGAGCTTCGCAGGGAGTCATCAATCAAGGCTCAGGCTTTACCAGAGTGATGCTCGGCGGCAATGCGTCGGTCGTGATGCTGTTTCTCTTGAACGCAATCTTTCGCGGCTCAGGCGATGCTGCGATTGCGATGCGTGTGCTGTGGGTTGCCAATCTGATTAACATTGCGCTTGGCCCATGTTTTATCTTCGGGCTTGGGCCATTCCCTGAACTCGGAGTGATGGGCGCAGCCGTCGCGACGACCATCGGGCGCAGCACAGGCGCGCTCTATGCTTTCTCAAAACTGTTGCGTCCCGGCGGGCGCGTGCACATAGAACGCAGGCATCTTGTTCCAGACCCTGCGTTGATGCTGCGAATTATTCGCCTCTCTGCCTCCGGCGCGTTTCAGGTCTTTATAGGCATGGCAAGCTGGATTGGCTTGATTCGTATCATCTCAGGATTTGGGAGCAATGCTATAGCTGGTTATACGATTGGCATTCGCGTGATTATCTTTGCGCTCTTGCCATCTTTGGGGATGAGCAATGCTGCGGCGACGATGGTGGGGCAAGCTTTAGGAGCAGGGAAGCCTGAGCGAGCAGAGCGTGCTGTATGGAAAGCTGGCTTTTATAACCTGTGTTTCTTGGGAATCGTCGGGCTGCTCTTTGTGATTCTCGCGCCGCAGATTATTCGTCTCTTTACGACAGACGCGAACGTGATGCCTTATGGCATAGATGCTTTGCGCATCATCGCGTGCGGGTTTCTCTTTTATGCTTACGGCATGGTGATTACGCAATCGTTCAACGGCGCGGGCGATACCTTCACGCCGACGATTATCAATCTCTTTGTCTTCTGGCTGTGGGAGATTCCGCTCGCCTATGTGCTCGCGATAGTTTTAGGCTTCGGGCCGCGTGGCGTCTTTCTGGCCGTGACGATTGCCTTCTCCACACTCGCAGTCGTCAGCGCATTCATTTTCCGGCAGGGCCGTTGGAAGAAGAAGATGGTTTGAGAGAGAGAAACTGGATAGCAAGTTTCATTCGAGAGACAGGAGAGAGTATATTGCCTCAAGCACAACAGCAGAGGTGATAATTGAGCCCAGACCAACGCCAGCATCGTGGAGCACACCCGTCGGATGAAGAGCTATTCGCAGACGCTCAACTCACATTGCTGCGCAAGGCGACATCGGAATTATCTTGGCTCTTAAATCACGGCTATACGATGAAAGGCTCTTTGAAACTCGTCGGCGACCGCCACTTCCTCACAGAGCGTCAACGCCTCGCGGTCTCGCGCGCGGCCTGCACGGACAAGCAGAAAGAGCGTCGCAGCGCGCGGCGCGTGGCAGTCGAAAGCATCGCGGGCGAAAGTTTAATCATTGATGGATTCAATCTGGTGATTACTTTAGAGGCTGCGCTCGGCGGCGGCCTGCTCCTGCTCTGCCGCGACGGCTGCATACGCGATCTGTCGAGCGTGCATGGTTCTTATAGAGCAGTGCTTGAGACCGGGAGCGCGCTCAATCTGATTGGCGAAGCTCTCGCAGCCTTGAGTCCGAAGGAAGTCTTGTGGCTGCTCGATAGTCCAATCTCCAATAGCGGGCGGCTGGCCCAGAGAATCAGAGAACTGGCCTCGCAATCAAAATGGCCCTGGGGCGTCGAGGTCGTCTTCAACCCGGATGCGGAGATTATCATCTCGGACAACATCGCCGTCACCTCAGATTCGACGATTCTGGACAGAGCGAAAAGATGGATTAACTTAAACCAATACCTGCTGCAAAAATATCTTCCGCGCGCGTGGATGATAGACTTGCAGGCGGAATAATTCGCGTAGAGCCTTAGAGAATATTTCAAAAACACTCAACCCTTTGCGAGCTTGAGTTTTCTCTTTGCGCCACCAGCGCGAAACATAAACGAACGGTTCACGCAAAGGCGCAAAGAAAAGAAAGACCGGAAGCTCGCAAAGGGTTGAGTGTTTTTGAAATGCCTCTTAATCTGCGGCTTAAAGAGCAGGGATGTTATAATCGGCTTTATCAATCATTAAAGATTTTCGGATAGAATTATTCATGAAGAAGCTGAATCGTTTTGCAGTTTATGCATGGCTGGTTGTGGCCTACAACCTGTTTGTCATTTTGTGGGGCGCGTATGTGCGCGCTTCCGGTTCTGGGGCAGGATGCGGCAGCCATTGGCCGCTCTGCAATGGAGAAGTGCTTCCGCGTGCGCCGCAGATGGCGACTCTAATCGAATTGACACACAGGCTGACGAGCGGCGTTGCGCTCCTGCTGGTGATTGGACTTGTGGTCTGGGCTTTCAGGGCTTATCCAAAAGGAACTCAAGTGCGGCGCGGGGCTCTGCTCTCGCTTATCTTTATCTTGACGGAAGCGTTAATCGGAGCAGGGCTCGTGCTCTTTGAATTGGTCGCGGACAATGCCTCGATTGCGAGAGCGATGTTCATGTCCGTGCATCTCATCAATACTTTTGTCCTTCTTGCTTTTCTGACTTTGACGGCGTGGTGGGCTTCCGGCGGTCAGCCTGTCAGATTAAAAAAGCAGGGCTTCATTGTCTGGCTCTTCATGCTGGCGATGTTCGGGACTTTGGTGCTGGCCGTGAGCGGAGCCGTCGCGGCCTTGGGAGACACACTGTTTCCTTCTAGCTCTCTGGCCGAAGGTCTGAAACAGGATTTTTCGCCAACCGCGCATCTGTTAATTCAACTCAGGCTCCTGCATCCGTTTCTGGCAGTGACTGTGAGCATCATTGTGATGTTAGTCGCGGGCGCAGCCAATTTCCTGCGGCCCGGCGGATGGGTCAAACGCTGGATGCTTGCGGTGAGCCTGCTGATTGTCTTACAGCTTGGAGCAGGACTTTTAAATGTCGTCCTGCTTGCTCCAATCTGGTTGCAGCTTGTGCATCTTTTGCTGGCAGACCTGCTCTGGCTCGCGCTCATACTCTTGACGGCTTCGACTCTGGCCCATTCAACGCAAGAGGAAAGCGTCAAAGAATTGAGCCTTAGTCCTGAGCCGATAGCTTAAACTTAAACGCAGAGATGGAAAAAAGAAAAAGGGAATGCAAATATAGCATCCCCTTTTTTATTTCTTATCTCCGCGCCTCTGCGTTGAGATTATTCTTCAGGCGAGTTCTGCTGCTTGAGCAGTCCGCGCAGTTTCATGCGTGCTTTGTGGAGTTGCGATTTTGAAGTGCCGACGGAGCAGCCCAGAATCTTCGCAACCTCCGTGTGTTCGTGTCCTTCTATGTCATGCAGGATAAAGACTGAGCGGTAGCCCGGCGGCAACTGCGCAATCGCTTTGTCGAGCGCAATGCGGTCTATAATCGGCATCGCGTTCGGGTCTGCCGTGCCTGTGACAATCTGCACGGGTGTTTCGCCGTCGTCTGTTGTCTGCTCTGTCTTTGTGCTACGCTTGCGAAAGTGCATCAAAACCTGATTGACTGTGACGCGGTGCAGCCAGGTCGTGAAAGCGGATTGCCCGCGAAAGCTCCCGATTTTGCGAAAGAGATGCACAAAGACATCCTGTGCCAAATCTTCTGCCTTCTCGACGTTGGCGGTCATACGCAAGCAGAGCGAATAAACACGGCGACTGTGACGGCGATAAAGCTCTTCAAAAGCTTCCATGCTGCCTTCTGCGCTTTTCTGCGCCAGCAATAGATCGGAAGCCTGCGGCAGTTCCGTTGTATCTTCTGCCGCTTCAACATTTACCCAGCTTGGATAAGTTTCGGTTGTTGTCATGATAAAGTCTTCTGAGTTCTTGTCCGGTCTGCCTCACCAGACCACACACTTGGAGCCACTATTGACTCATTTGGACAACCAGTATTATACTTAATTCATCTTAACTATTCAAGTGGGTTAAGTAATAATTTATGACAAAACAAATGCCTGTGAGAATAGAAGAAGTGTTAAATAGTTTCGCTGAAGTCATGTCGGCGTTGATGATTGACCAGTATCAAAAACAGATTGCCGAGCTGGATTTAACATTGCCGCAGGCGCAGGCATTGCGTATCCTGAGGCGCGGCCCTGTGCTGACCGGCCAACTCGCGTGCCAGTTGAGAATCTCGGCCCCGGCCATTACGCAACTAACAGACAGGCTAATCCGTAAAGGATTGATAGAGCGGCGCGCGGTAGAAGGCGACAGGCGATGTGTCATCGTCGCGCTTTCAGATCATGGCCGCGATCTTGTTGACCGGTTTCGACAGAGCCGCCGCGATATTTTCAGCCGCGCTCTTGAGCATCTGAGCCAGAGCGAGCAGGAACAGGTTGTGGACACTCTGGTCAAGGTCGTGAACGCGCTCGAAAGTTTCGAGGCGCGCGAGAATGCCGCAAGCCAGCCTGCCAATAATCATTCAACAGGCGGGAAGAAAAAAGCGGCAGTTATGCAAGGCGAACCATGCGATTGAAAAACAGTCGCCGGATGAATCAAACTGAGCGGAAAACTTGAGATTTATTAACCATTTACAGATTGGGACGGCGCGCGGGAGGTGACTCGCGCGGGGCGGGCAACCTTTTGGCCCGCCGTGCTGTCTTTATAAACCGATATGTGACAAACTTTCTTTAGTGAAATGAACGTTCTCGGCAACAAGATAGTCATCTAATAAGAGGTTTGGCTCGTATCATTAAGCAGGGATTGGGGACGACGAAGCTTTTGAGCTTAAACCGGCGACGTTTCTCAGTCGGAAACAATGTTGGAGATGCAGCCCGCGAGACGCTCTCCCGGTAATTTACAGATTTTCTCGCGTAGAGGGGAATCTACATTGGCTATTAAGAACAAAGAGCAAGGCGGAGTCGAGCTGCTGGACATGGGAACGGAAAAGTATGTGCCGTTCGAGGGTCTTGAGCAAGAGACGCCTGAAGACGACATCTCGACGGCTGATCTGGAAGAGGTGCTGCAAATCATCGAAGGCGCGGGCCTGAATGAAGATGTCCCCGCAGAGCTTTTGATAGATGAGGACGCGGCTGTCTCTGCTTCGGATGAGACGGAAGAGTCTCTTGACGATGATGTTGAGCTGGATTTGTCTGCCGGAGAACTTGAGAAAGGCAGCGACCCTGTTCGTCTCTACCTGCGTGAGATGGGAACTGTCCCGCTGCTCACGCGCGAGAGTGAAGTCTCTATCGCCAAACGCATCGAGCGCGGCCAGCGCAAAGCGCGCAAGGCTCTTTCCCGCTCGCCCATCGCGATTGAAGAGATGCTGCGCATCGGCGACGGCTTGGAAGAGGGCAAGCTCAATATACGCGAGGTCGTCAACTTCTCAGATCAGGCGGAAGTGAGCGAGGAAGAGGACAAGGCCGAAGAGTATTTGCGCTGGACTCTGGAAGGCATTGAGAACATACGCAAGCTCTACAAGGCCGGACTCAAGGATTGGGAAAAGCTGCATGCCGAGCAGAGACTCGTGCGCGGCAAGAAGACTAAAAAGCTCTTGCGTCTGCAAGGCAAAGTTGCGCGCGCGCGGCTCGAAATCGCGCATGAGATTACGCAGTTCTCTCTCAAAGAGAGCGCGGAGCGGCGTCTCATCAACTCTATCGGCGCGGTTCACAAAGAGATTCGCACAGCCGAGCGCGAGATTGAGAAATACACGGAGAAGCTCAGTCACAAGCGCGTCAAGCCTGAGGATGCGAAAGAGTACAAGCGACACTGCAATGCAGCCAAGCGACGCTTGCAGCAGATAGAGAAGGACACAAAGCTTTCGCTCGTCGAAATCAAACGCTCGCATCAGGCCATCGTCATCGGCGAATCCGAAGCCATGCAGGCCAAGAGCGAGTTGACGGAAGCGAACCTGCGCCTCGTCGTCTCCATCGCCAAAAAGTATAAGAATCGCGGTTTGCAGTTTCTGGATTTAATACAGGAAGGCAACATCGGATTGATGAAGGCCGTGGATAAGTTTGAATGGCGACGTGGCTATAAGTTCTCAACCTATGCGACGTGGTGGATTCGTCAGGCCATCACACGTGCGATTGCAGACCAGGCGAGAACGATTCGTATTCCTGTCCACATGATTGAGACCATTAACAAGCTGCGGACTGCTTCGCGCGAGTTGACGCGCGAGTTTGGCCGCGAGCCGAGCACAGAGGAGATTGCCAAGCGTGTTGATATGCCTATCTCGAAGGTTCGGAAAATCTTCAAGATGGCGCAGGAACCGATTTCGCTTGAGACTCCAATCGGCGAAGATGCCAACTCTTTCCTCGGAGATTTTATAGAGGATAAGACTTTTGTCAGCCCTGCCGACAGGGTCGTCTCGCAAAATTTGAGAGACGTGACAGAGGACGTGCTGGCGACCTTGAGCCCGCGCGAAGAGAAGGTCATCAAGATGCGTTTCGGACTTAACACAGGCGGCGAGGAGCACACGCTCGAAGAAGTGGGCCAGAACTTCACTGTCACGCGCGAGCGCATACGGCAGATTGAAGCCAAAGCCCTGCGCAAGCTGCGTCATCCATCGCGCTCGCGCATTCTCAAGCCGTTCCTTGAGAGCTTGCAGGCGCAATAACTCCCAAACTTTAGGATAAGTTAGAAAAAAAGCCGTGGACTTTAACAAGCGTTAAAGTCCACGGCTTTTTCTTTGGCCCAGGGTTTTTGTCTCCGGCGAAGCGTGTGCAAGGGCTTTGGATTTGGAAAATTTCCATTGACAGTTTGGGCGCGTTGCTTCTATGCTGGCGTCTCCACTTAACAAAAGCCGGACGAAAACTCCGGCATTACTCTGGCTTGGACAATCTATTCTGATGAGAGACCACCAACATTTGTATGGTGTTTCGGTGCTATTCTCCCCCTACCTCGAATGGCTCTTTCACGAAGGATGCCGATGACAAGCTTGTCGTGTGGCGCGGTGAAAGCTCCTCGCGCTTCAGGCCCAGAACTGCGAACAAGGGCAGTTCTTAAATTCAAGGAGACTACAAGAATTATGAGTAAAAAAATTCGCAGAAGAGGACTCTTGAGCAAGCCACTGGCAAGCGGCCTAGCCATCCTCTTGACTTTATCATTAACCGTCACTGCGTGGGCGGGAGCAGGCACCACCTTTTCCAACTCGTCCCCGATTACCATCAATGACCCGGTTGCCACCGGTATATCTAACCCTTATCCGTCAAACATCTCCGTCAGTGGTTTGATGGGAACGGTGACGAACGTCTCCGTCACGCTCAACAATGTGAACCACACGTTTATCCCGGACGTGGACATACTGCTGGTTGCTCCCACCGGGGCAAACCTGATTCTCCTGTCCGATGTGAGCAGCGGAAACGATATTACCAACACTACCTTTACCCTTGATGATGCGGCGGCGGGGACAGTCCCGACGACCGGCACGCTCTCGCCCGGCACGTACAAGCCGACTAACATCGCCGGAGCTGACGTGTTTCCTGCGCCCGCTCCTGCCGCTTCGGCCAACACCACACTGGCTGCGGCTTTCAATGGCATAGACCCGAACGGCACATGGAGCTTGTATGCCACGGATGACTTTGCCGTTGACCTGGGTACTATCGGTAACGGCTGGACTTTGAGTGTGACGACGAGCATGAGTTCCGCGACCTCGTTCACGAACGGCGCGGCCATCTTCCTCAATGATAGTCCGAGGAACAAAGCGACTCCGTATCCTTCGACCATTGTTTCGAGCGGCTTGTCGGGCGCGATTACAGACATCAACATCACGCTCACAAACGTCAACCATACTTTCATTGATGATGTGGACATCATGCTGGTCGGCCCGACAGGAAAACGCATGATTATCATGTCTGATGTGGGCGGCGACCCGGACCTTGTTGGAGTGAACATCACGATTGACGATCAGGCAGCCGGCGCATTCCCAGACGCGGGCCCCATCGCCACTGGAAGCTTCAGGCCGACTAACATCGGCACGGGTGATAATTTCCCAGATCTGCTTACGCATATTCCGAATCCTGCAACGGCTGGGAACGCTGCAACAGCTGTGACACTGGGTTCGGTCTTTAACGGCACAAACCCGAACGGCACATGGAGCCTGTATGTCACGGATCAGTTCACGCCAGACGCGGGCAACATCATGGGCGGCTGGAGCATTACCATCACGGCAGGCGGCACGTTCGGCGCGAAACGCTTTACCAACGGCGACTTTGAAGGCGATGGTAAAACGGATATCGCCGTCCAACGGCCTTCGACGCTCGACTGGTACTGGCGAGAAAGCACGGCCTATTCCAACCGCGCTTACACAGCCTTTGGTTTAGCAGGCGACACTCCAGTCCCCGGCGACTATGACGGCGACCGCAAGGCAGACATCGCAGTCTTCCGTCCATCCACAGCCACTTGGTACATCGTCCAGAGCACGAACAACACGCTGAGGCAGGAGGTCTGGGGTCTGCCATGTCCAATGGGGAATATGAACTGTGACGTTCCTGTTCCTGCCGATTATGACGGCGACGGCCTGTTCGACCTTGCTGTGTGGCGACCGAATGCAGACCCGACGCAGAACTACTTCTTCTGGCGTCGCTCGTCTGATTCTGTGACCGCTAATATGGAGTGGGGGCACATGGGAGACATCCCTGTGCGCGGTCATTTTGAGGGCACGAACGGCGCGGATTTCGTTGTCTTCCGTCCTTCGGACAAGACCTGGTACATCCTGAACAACGCGGGTACTTCATTCCGCGCTGTCACCTTCGGCGCATCGGGCGACACGCTCGTGCCCGGAGACTACGATGCGGACGGCAAGACGGATGTGGCTGTCTATCGCAACACAGGCGACTGGTTCATCCTGCGCAGTTCGACGAACACAAGCTTCGGCACTCACCTTGGCGCGGCGGGCGACATCCCCGTGCCGGGTGACTACGATGCAGACTCGCGCACGGATGTGGCTGTCTGGAGACCGAGCACAGGCAGTTGGTATATTCTCAACAGTGGCACGAATCCCGGAACAGCCGCTTTGAGAATTGACAACTGGGGCAACTCGACAGACGTGCCTATTCCGCGCACCTACTTGCCGACGCCAACCATTCCGTAAGGCATCGGCAGAAGAAGTAACTACCTGGACTGCTCCCCTGTACAGCGCGTCTGTACAGGGGAGCTTTTTTGTCTGTCCGTAATTCTATTTATTGACAGTTTGGGCGCGTTGCTTCTATGCTGATGACTTCCCACAAAAATTTTTGGAAGGGATTAGAAAGCGACCTCAGGCTTGTACAATCTATCGTTGCCAGGATATTGCACGCCTCGTATGGTCTTTTCAATGCCGTCCTTTGCTCTCGCAGAGCTTCTTTCTAAGAGGCTTGGCAATTCGATATCGGCGACTGCTTTTGTGCGTTTCAAAACCGGAACTGCAAGGAAAGAAGCTGATAGTTCTTTAACCTAAGGAGACTCTAAAACATGAAGAGGATGTTTCGCAGAAGAGGACTTGTGAGCAGGCCGTTCGCTGGCGGTCTGGCTCTCTTCCTGACTCTGACCATGACCGTTCCAGCATGGGCGGTCGTCTTTACCAACCCGGCTTCGATTACAATTAATGATGCTCCGGCGCAAGGCGTGGCTAGCGTCTATCCGTCAACCATCTCCGTCAGTGGTTTGATGGGTACTGTCACTAATGTGGCTGTGACTTTGAATAACCTGAACCATACCTTCCCGGACGATTTGGATATTCTGGTCGTCGGCCCGACAGGCGCAAATCTCGCCCTCATGTCAGATGCTGGCGGGAGTATTGATATTACAAACACGACGCTGACGTTTGATGACGCGGCTCCGGCTGTCATCGCGGATGGTGGGCCGACGGGCTTCGGCCCTGTCAAGCCGTCACAATTTGTGGCAGGCGATATCTATCCGGCTCCGGCTCCGGCTGCTTCGGCCAACACGACCTTAGCCGCAGCTTTTAACGGCACAGACCCGAACGGCACATGGAGTCTCTATATCGTGGACGACACGGGCGTTGACCAGGGCAGTCTCGGCAATGGCTGGAGTCTGACCATCACCACCGCCATGAGTTCCGCGACGACGTTTACGAACGGAGCGGCGTTCTTCATCAATGATCGTTTCGCACAGGCGACTCCGTATCCTTCGACCATCGTTTCGAGCGGCTTGACGGGCTCGATTTCAGACATCAACGTCACGCTCACAAACATTACCCATCTGAACCCGGACGACATTGACATTCTGCTCGTCGGCCCAAGCGGAAAACGCATCATCCTGATGTCGGATGCTGGAGGAACTGCTGACGCCGCAGGCGTGAATCTCACGTTTGACGACGCGGCAGCAGGCACATTAGTCGATGCTGGCCCGCTCGCGTCAGGAACTTTCAGGCCGAGCAATTTCGGCACGGGCGATAACTTTGCGAATGTGCTTCCGCTTTATCCGAATCCGGGGACGGCTGGCAGCGCGACACTGGCCTCAGTCTTTAACGGCACAGACCCGAACGGCACTTGGAGGCTCTATGTCATAGACGATGCCACCGCCAGCACCGGAACCATCGCGGGCGGCTGGAGCATAGACATCACTGCGGGCGGCAACTATGGCGCGAAACGCTTTACCGCCGCTGATTTCGACGGCGATGGTCAAACAGATGTTTCGCAAACACGTCCTTCGACACGCGACTGGTACTGGCGCGAGAGCACAGCCTATTCCAACCGCGCTTATACAGCCTTTGGTTTATCAGGCGATACTCCAGTGCCGGGCGACTATGACGGCGACAAGAAGACAGACATCGCCGTCTTCCGTCCATCCAACAGCACCTGGTACATCGTGCAGAGTTCGAACAACACTGTGCGGCAACAGGTCTGGGGGACGACTGGCGATACTCCAGTTCCGGCAGACTATGACGGCGACGGAGCTTTCGACCTCGCTGTGTTCCGCAACGGCAGTTGGTTTGTCTATCAGAGCACGACCAACAGTGGACGCGGAGTCTTGTGGGGAAGTGCAGGCGATATTCCTGTGGCAGGTCATTTCGTCGGCACAGGCGGCGCGGACTTCACAGTCTTCCGTCCTTCTGACAAGAGTTGGTACACGCTTGAGAACTCTGGCATGACATCAACCGTCACAACCTTTGGCGCATCGGGCGATGTGCTCGTCCCCGGCGACTATGACGGCGATAACAGAACGGACATCGCAGTCTATCGTAATACAGGCGACTGGTTCATCCTCCGTAGCTCGACCGCAACAAGCATCGGCATACACCTCGGAGCATCCGGCGATGTGCCTGTGCCGGGCGATTACGACGGCGACTCCAAGGTGGACGTGGCCGTCTGGAGACCGAGCACCGGTAGCTGGTTCATCCTCAATAGCGGCACGCCTCCGGGCATCGGCGCATTGAGGACAGACAACTGGGGCGACGCGACAGACATTCCAGTCCCCAGACTTTACTTGCCGTCACCCACGATTCCATAAAGCATCGGCGGAAGTAAACTTTGACTGCTCCCCTGTACAGCCATCTGTACAGGGGAGCTTTTTTATAGTCACTTGTGCTTGAGTGTGACCTGATGCGCCCGCCCTGACGGTCGGGCTACTGCCCCTCTACTCTTGCGCACGGGGCAGTAGCCCGACCGTCAGGGCGGGCGTACCGGATGACACTCAATTACAAATGGAACTGAGCGTGTGACTATGAGGAGTTAAGACTGCAAGTGGAAGATTATTTCAGCAAGCGGCGATAGAGGTTAAAGCCGATGGTGAATTTTCTGGGCGGCAACTGTAGATTGCTTGAGTTGTAGTGGCCCGTGGTTGTGGTCTGCGTGTTGGAAAAGGTGAGCGCGAAGGAGTGGCGGCCAATGCGCTTTTCGATGCCGAAACCGATTTCGGCTTCGGTGTCGTTTCTAAAGTCTATGACGCGATTTGTGCCGCGCGCGAAAATCGGAATCAATCGGCCCTGCTTGAAGCCAAAGCGCGGCGTGTATTCAAAGAGGATGGAGACGGTCGGGCGAATGTGCGCGCTAAAGCCGAAGCCGAGAGAGAGTGTGTGCTTCGGCTGGCTGAATTGGTCTGCGAAGACTTGCGGCGGAAAAAAATTGAAGGCGCGCGGGTCAAAGCGACGTTGGCCGTTGGCGTTGAAATGTCCTGCGGGAGAGAAAAAAACGTGGCCGTACTTTGTCACGCTGCGCGCAATCATCGCTTGCAGGTTATATGTGAACTCTTCCGTAAAATTATCATTGCCCTCGATACTCGCATAAGTTGAAAGCGCAATGGGCGAGCGTCCCTTCTCATCAAGCACATGATAGCCAAGCCCAATCTCAATCGTCTTACACATGCCAAGCTGGCAAAGCGGAGTGCGGTAGGCGTTAACATAGAGCCTGTCAGTGATGCCATAGGAAAGCCCCAGACCGGAGGCCGAGAAGCTATCCAGTCCGAGCAGGTTCTCGCCGCTCCTGTTAAATGGTCTGACGGGCTGCGCGAATCTGTGTGTGAAGTGCAGGTTGAGGCTGCCCTTCACAACACGCTTGGGCGTCGGGATATTTATCAGGCGATAATCGTATGGCTCAGGCTTGGGCCTATCGCTCTCCTGAGCTTCGGCCACTTCTTCTTCCTGCGCGGGTGCGGGCGCGGCTGGGGCTTCGAGCTTGGCGACGGTTTTGGCGGTAGTATCAATCCTGATTCTCTCGCCGTTTGATTCGACGAAGACGACGCCCGGCGCGGTCTCGTCAAAAGTCACCTTCATGTTAGAAGCTTCTGCATCCTGCGTTGAAGCTTCTGCTGCCGCGCTCTCATCTATAGTATTTGTTGCGGCTGCGACTGGCCCATCCGTGACGACGAGTTCGCCAGCCATGTCATCATGCCCGTCGCCGCAATAGACAGAGCAGTAGATACGAAAGCGGCCTGTCTGTTCAGGCTTGAAGTTGATGACTTTGGTTTGTTTGGCATCAACCCTTTCCTTGATTTTCAATTCCCTGATGCCGAAGCCGTGATCCACATCTGCGGAAGTGACAGTGATTTTGACCGGCTGCCCTTTCTGCACAGTCAAACGGCGCGGAGCGAATTTGTACTTGCTCATGGTGACGCGAAATTCAGCGAAGGCTGGCGCGGCGGTTTCCGTCTCCGGCCCGGCTGTTTCCATGCGCGCCTGTGCGAAGAAGAGCGCGCAGAAAAAGATAAAGATGCTGCTACAGAGGATGATTGTGCGCTTCACTTTGTCTTCTTAGACCTCCCGTTAGAGACAAATTCAAAACTTGCCACAGAGACACAGAGAAATTTAAAAATACATTGCTTTACTTTCATAAATTATCTCTGTGTCTCTGTGTCTCTGTAACAAGTTCTCCGGTTTTGAAATACTCGTGGAGCCGTTGCTCTTTATGGAACGTAAGCAGACGGCGCGGGGAGATCGCCGTTCGTACCCCACTGTTGTGCGCGAAAACCGCCAGTACTTTGCAGTAGATAGAAAGTCCCTTCGGCATGGCGAAAGACTCCGATGTCAGTCTTGTTGTCGCCGTCGTAATCGCCGGGCGTGGGACGGTCTGTCGAGATGCCGAACTGGTGCGAGCGGAATGCGCTGTTTGAGCTTTGAATAATGAACCACGCGCCTTCCGCCGCGCGATAGACTGCGAGGTCTGCTTTACCATCGCCGTCATAATCCGCAGCGACAGGCGTGTCATTGCTTGCGCCGAACTGCTGTGCGCGGAAACCATTGTTTGAGCTTTGCAGGATGTACCATGTGCCTTCGGACGGGCGAAAGACCGCGAGGTCTGTCTTGCTGTCGCCGTCAAAGTCTCCGAGCGCGGGCTTGTCTGTTGCGCCGCCCCAGGCCTGCGCGACAAACGCGCCGTTAGAGCTATTGAGCCTGTACCATGCGCCGCCCGATGGACGAAAGACTGCGATGTCAGCTTTGTTGTCATTATCATAATCGCCGGGCATCGGCACATCTCCGTTAGTGCCGAACTGCACTGCGCGGAAAGCTCCATTAGTGCTTTGCAGGATATAGAAAGTGCCTTCCGACGGGCGAAAGACTCCGATGTCAACTTTGCCATCGCCGTCATAATCCGCAGGCGCAATCCTGTCGCCGCTTGTGCCGAAAGCCTCTGAGCGAAAACCGTTGTTGCTGCTCTGCGAGATGAACCACGCGCCGCTCGCAGGGCGAAAGACAGAGACATCAGTTTTTCTATCGCCGTCGAAATCCGCGTTGACTGCGTCCTGCTGGACGACAGCATTGACGACGACCACGCCTGTCATGGCATTAAAGCAATGCGGGCTGCAAAAGTATTGAAAGGTTCCGGCCTGATTGAAGGTGTGCGTATAGACCGCGCCTGCCGGAGACGAGTCTGTCAGTGAGCAGTTAGTATCATTCGGCGAGCAGAATATGTTGTTCGCAGTGCATGCACTGCCGCTCACGACATTGTGGCCCACATCCGTAAAAGTCCAACGCACTGTGTCGCCGACATTGATAGTCACTTGATCCGGCACAAACGAGAGCGACGCGCCCGGCCCGACCGCGACATCAACAATGGCTGCGGGCCTGCTGGCAGAGACTTGCGACGGATTGGCTGCCATGCCGGATAATCTCGCAGCCGAAGTGGCAAAGGTGTTAGAGAAATATGCGCTCGTCTTGAGCAGCGAATCAAGATTCGTGAGGGTCGTCTTTCCATTCATGTACTGCTTCATATTCATCCCGGCGGCATGATTCATCTGCTGCGGCAACTCTTTGATGCTCAGTTGGAGCGGGCCAAACGGGGCTTTCTCGACCACGTTTGTTGCTTTGGCTTGCGCCGTTTCGTGCTGCGTAGATGTGTGTGCGTCTTGTTTGTGCGTATGCCCTGCGGAATTTTTCGACGGCTTTGCGTTGCCGCTTAGAAGCGCGCCGCTAGAGAGCGAGAAAGCGAGGCTGAGAAGGAGCAGTGTTGCGATTGAGAGTCCCGGCTGACGATGAGAGCGCATGGTTCATTCTCCTTACAAGCTTTTAGACGGTTTTGGGGGAAAATAGTTGACGGAAGTGAGTTCGAGATGAGCAGGCATTGCAGAAAAAGACAATGGCCCACGAAATCACACAAATCCACATCAAACGATACTTACAAAAACTTGTATGCGTTCGCTGCGGTGCGATTTTGTGGAACATTACCCCTTCTTATTTCTTCTCTCAAACTCCCTTTAATGTAGCATGAATCCGGGGGGCTGGCCGTCGGCGGTAAGTTTTTTATGCTTTTGCGGCAGAGCCGTCCACCACCGAGGCCGACTCTGCCAGTAACAAAAGCTTCTTACCGCCAAATGCCAGTGACAAGCTTCACGCCATGAACGTGAGCCTCAGTTATACAACATATTTCTCTTTCGCCAGCGTGTCATTTTTGGAGTTCCAAGATTGACACGCTGCTCAAAATTAAAGCTTCATATAATCCACGATAGCCCGACAGTATGTCTGTCAGGATTTATTCATTGGCTCATTGAAAGATGAGCAAACCGGAAGATAAACAGCTGACCAGATGAATAACCTGTCCGTTGACGAGCTGTTGAATAAAGCTTTTTCACTGGCCTGCTTTATCTTGGGCAGCAGGCAGGATGCTGTCCGCACAGTCGAAGAGGCTATGGCCCGTTTGAATGTCACAACCGCCGCGCAGGGCAAGAGGCTCTACTACAAATCGGCTTCCAGCTGGATGGGCGGCGCAAAGGCGGACAGATACAGAAACAAAGTGCTCTTTAGCGAAGTGCATCTACTGCAACGCCTCGTCTATATCGCCTCAGAGCCTTACGAACAGCGAGAGGAGCGCGACAGCGTGGACGGGTTATCCGGTGAAGAGGCTATGCTCATACATTTCATCAAACATCTGGTGAGAATTACGACGCGCCGCAACTCTTTCTACGTCACACTGGGCCTGAGTCGCCTGCTCTATAACTACTCGACGGCGGAAACGATGGAGGTCTATAACGCTGTGATTCAAGACCCGGAGCGCGTTAAAGATGACTACTACTATCGCTCTCGTAAAGGAGTCCTGATGCAGGAGCTGAAAAAGCGTTTCGGCGACTTGCTCGAAGTCGCACGCGGCCCGCGCGGTGAAGAGCGATTTCGCGCCTCAGACAATCAGGCAAAATTTGCAGAGCTCGCGGCAGAATGCCTCTCATTCTTCACGCCCTGGTACACGCCCTGTCTTGTGCCAGCCGGTGTGAACCCCATCATGGACGGCATCACAAGCCTCTCTTCGCGCGGTCAGAAGGAAGAGGACAAGGTCGAAGTTGACAGGATTCATGCAGTGCTTCATCCCTCCTGCCATGACCGCTTAATCAAAGCTCTGGGCTTTGACGCCCCCGCGCAAAGGCTCGAAGTCCCGCACTTCTTTCTCTCTAGCGGGAGCAGTGGTGGAGAAGGAACGAGCAGCGGCGGTGAACGCGAACGCAAAAATCCCACGCGCCTCGCGCCGCATGAACTGGATGAAATCAAAGGCCATCTGGATGAACAATCTGGCCGACGCAAAAAAGCTTTTGCAGGACTCATGCGCATCCTCGTGGATGGAAATGAGCATGCGCGGCTAGACCTCTCGCGCTCAAGCCATGCGCGGTTTGCATTAGATGATGAAGCAGAACTGCTCGAAGTTCGCGCAACTGTGAACGGAGATGACTTATTGCTTGCCTCGCATCTCTTCGCGCATCAGGCGCAGGAGAGCAGACAGCAGAAAGCGAAAGCTTCCATCATCCTCGAAGGCGGGCAGAAGCTGACCATCAATGTCGCGCCCGTCAATGATAAAGAGGGAGTTCTGGTGGATGTCGCTTACAGCGAGACGCGCGCACTGCGTGCCGCTTCGCTTTACCTGCGACAGCTTACGGCAAAGAGCAGCGCTTCATCAGGCAATAGGAGTTGGGCTTCCGCGCGCGTGCCTGCGCTTGTGCTCGGCTTTGCGCTCTTGATGCTCTCTGCGTTCGGCATCGTACAATTTTTGAGAAGCAGAGACTCCTCACCCCCCATATCTGAAACGGCGACGGTCAATCAGCCCGGCGAGAATCCAATCGTAGAAAATCCGCCGCCCGTTAAAGACGAGACGGAGATTCCAAAAGTCGCATCATCTCCGCTCGAAGCGAGTGCGGCGAATGATAAAGACACGCCTAGAAAACTTACGCGAAGAAAACCCGCGACCGCGACGGCTGCGGTCAAGCCTGAGAATGAAGGCAACGAGAACTTGCCGCGCGAGCGGCAGCCGCGACTGGCCGCTCGCCAAAAAACTCAACCAAATGAAAACGCTCCAATAGGGCCAGAGCGCATTCCCACGACTGAGCCTAAGGAGACGCGCGGTCCGAGAAGCGGAACAGAAAAATTTGCCACCACGATTCTGGAAGTCAAAAAGATTTATGTTGAGTTGCGTGGAGACGCAACGCTTTCTGGAAACGTGCGCGAGAAGCTGATTGCAAAATTGAGCGCGGGCGGCAGATTCGTCGCGGTAGAGAGCAAAGATGAAGCGGATGCTCGGATGCGTGTGACGGTCAAAGGCGTCGCGGGCGAGGCTGGAAAATTCTCGCTTCGTGCTGAACTGATAAATGCGGACGGCGATATTATCTGGACCAGCAATCGCGCGGGAGAGAAAGGTTCAATCGAGATTGTGGCTGAAGGTGTCATTGAGGGTCTGCTTGACGAAGTCCTGAAACTTGAAGGGCGACGTTAGAGCAGCGCAGGGGGAGACTGACAGCCGCATCGGGCCAGCAGACAAAGGCCAGCAGCTTTCACCGGTTTGAGTTGCTGTCTTAATGTTCTGTTGGCCCGTCTTTTTTTACCTGGCCTCGCCTTGCAGCACAAAGGCGGCCCAGTAGTAAGGAGCCTGCCAACGCTGCTCACGCCAGAGTTCAAGCTGCGCTTTTCTCAAAGCCGCAGCCGGTGGCAAACGCTCCTTGAGCAATCCTTTGTAAAACTCTTCCATCAACTCGGCAGAGCCTTCGTCGGAGATATTCCAGAGGCTCACGACAACGCGCGCCGCGCCCGCGTACATAAACCCGCGCGTGAGGCCAACCAAACCCTCGCCCTTAATATTTTTGCCGAGTCCTGTGCTGCAACCGCTCAGCACGACCATCTCGACCGGCAGCCGCAGATTGAAAACCTGATGCGTCCTAAGAAAACCATCCTGCTCCGCGCCCGCGCGGTTGACGAGTGAGAGGACAATGCTTGAAAGCTCAGGGTGTGCGCTGTCCAGAATGCCGTGCGTAGCGAAATGCACATAGCGATACTGGCCCAACTCTGTGCTGACCGCAGTCTGCCGGCTGGCGTCAAAATCCAGCAGAGCCCTCTTGCTCTGGGCCAGAGGGACAAATTCCATAATCTTGTCTGCCTCTTGGCGCGTGCCGGGAATGCGTGGAAAATTTGCAGACTGTTGTTGCTGCTGCACTGCTGCGTTTGCTTGCTGTGCAGAGATGGAATCGGGAAACTCTTTGCTCTGGTGCGCGCTTCGACTTTCGTTGAGGCCGCGCGTCTCGCTTCCCTTGACGTTTGCGCCAGTCTTTACGCGCTCGTCCTGTTTATCATAAACCGGGTCGGCGATGACGGCTAAGGTCTTCGGCGCGGGTTTGCGTCCCGCAAGCTCTCTGCGCAAAGTCACGAGCGTTGAAGCCGAAGGCAGAGTCACAATCTCATGATTGACAATCAACGGTGTGAGCGAGGCCAGCGATTCAGCATTCGTTCCGGTTGTTGGAACCGGCAAAGCCGCAAATGAGATATAGTTGAGCGCGCCGTCGCTGACAATCAACAGGCGTTGCTTTTGCAAACCGGACGCGATTGGCCCAAGTAGCATCCGGCTCAATCTCGCAGCCGCACGCACATAGTCTCTATCAGCTTGAGAGACACGCTGTTCACGCTCTTCCGCCGTCTCAAACTTTATCCGAATATTGCGCGCCGTCAGGAGTTGATTGACCTCTAAAGACGCGCGCTTAATCTCGTCGCGCGCGGGCAATTCAAAGCTCTTTATCGCGGTCGGCGTGACCATCCAGAGATAGCTTTTTTTATCGCCGAGCGCGTATTCAAGCAACATCGTGTCTGCATCGAGCGCGTGTTGTTGAATCTCTCTGAGGCTCGAAGGCGCGGGCTGCGTCAGCGCGGCATAACGCGGGCTGGCGATTCTGATTTCCGCTTTCGTCTGCTGGAATTGGTCCAGGACTTTTAACAACTCTTTTTGCAAGGCGACGGCCTCTTCGCGGTTGACCTGTTTTTCATTCAGCAGTAGCGTTTTCTTCTCGGCTATGAGTATGAGTTGTTGTTGGAGTTTGCGCTCGCGTTCGAGAAGCGCGGGAGCGATGCCCTGCCGTATGTCTGCGCGCGATTCGATGAGCATCTCCAGAATACTGCGCGCACGCCCACGCTCGCTGGCGGAAAGCGCAAGCGCGTCGTAGCCGCGCGCGGGTTGCTGTTTATGCAGGCCCATGAGGATGGAGATGTAAGTCTCAAAATGATCATGGACGGAAGCAAAGTAAGAAGTGCGTAGCTCTTGTGTCGCAAGCTTGGTGCGCACGGCTTCGACGATTGAGATGGCCGCTTCCATCTTCTCGCGCGCTTCAGAGAGATTGCCGCGCTGCTGTTCAAGGAGCGCGAGGCGGCGCAGGGTCGAAGCCTCAACCCGACGGTCTTCGACAGCGCGGCTCAGGCTGAGCGCGGCGTTGTAGGAATCCAGAGCCTTCTGCACATCTCCGAGCGCGGCATAGACCATGCCTCTATCGCTCAGCGTCTCGGCCTCGCCGGGACGGTCGCCCGTCGTCTGCCGCAATTTGAGAGCCTGCGCGAAAAAGTCCAGAGCCTTCTCGTGTTGGCCCAGAGCGTGCTGCACAAGACCGATGTTATTGAGCGTCACGGCCTCTGTAAAACGGTCGCCAAGCTCGCGCAGCACGGGCATTACGAGATTGAAATTCTCTAAAGCTTTCTCTCTCTCTCCGAGCGCGTCATAGACGTAGCTGAGGTTGTTGTACGTGACGGCTAAGAGTCGCCGGTCGCGTATAGAATGGATGATTGCCAGAGCCAGGTCGAAATAATCTAAGGCTTGTTCGCTCTCGCCCAGACGATGATAGGCGAGGCCAATGTTATTAAGAGTGACAGCTTCGGAGGCGCGGTCTCCGGCGGCGCGAGAGATGGGCAATGCCTGCTGGTAATGAGTGAGAGCTTTCTGTTTTTCGCCTATGCTTTCGTAAACGAGACCGATGTTGACGAGCGTGATGGCTTCCGTGCGCAGATTTTTGAGTGACTGCAAGATGGGCAGCGCACGATTGTAAAACTCAAGCGCCTTGTGCTTCTCACCCAGATTGTCATAGACGAGGCCGATGTTAGTCAGCGTCGCGGCCTCCGCTCCTTTAGCCCCGGCTGCTTGCATCAATGGCAGCGCGCGATTGTAAAACTCAAGCGCCTGCTGTTTGTCGCCGAGCGCATCATAAGTCTTCCCGATAAAGCTCAGCGTGACGGCCTGCGCTTGTGTGTCGCCGATGGCTTGCAGGAGCGTGAGCGCCTTTGGAAAGTAATCCAACGCGCGCTGTTTCTGATTCATATCGAAATAGATATTGCCGATGTAAATGAGCGTCGTGGCCTGCGCGCTTTTGTCTCCGACTTTTTCCCAGAGCGGAATCGCTTGCTCAAATTTTTTGAGCGCGCTTTGCAACGATTCCGTAGTGTGTTCTTTGAACAGTCTTTCTCCTTCGCTATAGAGTTGTTGCGCGGCGGCGCGGGCTGTCGCTTCATCCTGTGTCTGATGAAAAAAATGCGCGCGGGATGTCTTTGTAGAGGAAAGCAGGCAGACTGCGAGCAAGAAAATTCCCGCAAAGACGCCAAGGCGCAAAGGAAGATGCAAAGATATTAAGTGTTTATTTATCTCGCATGCTCTCTTTGCGTCTTCTCTTCTTTGCGCCTTTGCGCCTTTGCGGGAAATTTTCTTTATTGCCTTCATGGAAAGTTAACTTTCAGCTTTTCTTCGGCCCGGATGGGCTGAAATATAATCTTGACTTTTTGATGCAACTTGTCAACCCAAAGCTAGGCAGAATGGGCCAAATCGGTGTAGAATAACTGGCCTCAGTCGCAGAGGGCCTGAAGTTTTTACCTCTTCTAAACCGGACAATTTATAGAAGTCTGCACACGGGTTCACCGGTTCGGAGAATGTCATGTTATCCATCTCGCACAAACACACTGGTCGCCAGCTTTTCATCACGCTTTCAATACTTTTACTGACAGCCGCTCTCTGCATGGCGCAGAGCACACAGCCTGCCAGCACGAACGCTGCCGTGTCCGCGACAGCCGCGCTGCAAGGCGTTGTGACGGATGAGCATGGGGCTGTCGTTGCCGGCGCGACCGTCATCATCAGAGACGCCGCACGAAAGGCGGAGATTGAGACGACGACGGCGAGCGATGGCCGCTTTAATTTCACAGAACTGTTGCCCGGCAACTATGTCCTGTCCGTAAGGCAGCAAGGATTTTCGACTGCCGAAGTCAGAGATGTCCTGCTCAAGGTCAACGAGCAGAGAGAGCTTAAAGTTCGGTTGCGCGTGGGCCACATAGACGAGACTGTGACGATTACAGACGAGCCCGCGATAATCAAAAAATCTATGGCGACGGGCGTCACGCTTGAGCGGCAAACTCTCGAAGAGTTGCCTCTGAACGGGAGAACCTTGCAGACCGCAATCCTGCTTGCGCCCGGCACTGTGGCGACGAGAGCGACTTTTACAGAGCAGGGACAGTTGAGCGTCAACGGGCAAAGGGCCAATGCCAACTACTTCATGCTGGACGGCGTGAGCGCGAACATAGGCGTCGCGGCAGGAGCTTCCGGCACGGGACAGGCAGGCACGGGCTCGCTGCCGAGCACGAGCGTGATGGGGACGACGAACACGCTCGTCTCCGTTGATGCGTTGCAGGAGTTGAGAATTTTGACCAGCCCGTTTGCGCCGGAGTACGGGCGCACGCCGGGCGCGCAGGTCATCATGACGACGCGCACCGGAACGAATCAATTTCACGGCAGCTTCTTTGAATACTTTCGCGGCGACGTTTTGGGCGCGAAAGACTGGTTTGCTTCCGCAGGCGGCGCGACTCTGCCTTCTTCGCACACACACAATTTCGGCGGAGTCTTCAGTGGGCCAATTTTCAAAGACCGTACATTCTTCTTTCTCTCCTATGAAGGATTGAACGCGAACCTGCCGCAGTTTGCGACGAGAGATGTCCCGTCAATGGCCGCGCGCGCGCAAGCTCTGCCGCAGCTTAGACCTTTCCTCAACGCTTTCCCTGTGCCGAACGGCCCTGTGCGCAGCAATCCCGCGCTGGCAGAATTCTCCGCAGCCTATATGGACAGCGCGAGCTTTCATGCGGGCAGCCTGCGTCTGGACCAGAGAATCAGCGACCGTGTGAATATTTTTGCGCGCTACCATTATGCGCCGTCGGAAATCGTTCAGCGCGGAGCCGGAAGCAGTCTGAACAATCCGCTGCACATGTCTTTCAAGACTGAGACGATGACGCTCGGCTCGACGCAGAGCATCACGCAGAATCTCATAAACGATTTTCGCATCAACTACAGCAGCAGCACGGGCAAGAAATTTTTCGAGATTGATAACTTCGGCAGCGCAGTTCCTTTTAACGGCGCGAACATTTTTCCGTCGTATGCATTGAGCGCGGATTCTTTCTACAGTCTCAGTCTCGGCGGCAATACTTCACTTCTCTTAGGCAAGGATGCGAGCAGTTTTCAGGATCAAATCAATGTCGTTGATAATCTCTCTTTTAATCTCGGCGCGCATCAGTTAAAGGTTGGCTTCGACTATCGCCGCCTGACAGCCATCTATGATGAGTGGAAGTATAGAGAGAACGCTATCTTTAATCCGAGCATGGACGACTTGAAGGCAGGGCTTGCCAGCAACGTCATCCTCAGCGTGCAGGATCGCACCGCGATTAACTTCACAAACTTTTCCGTTTACGCGCAGGACACCTGGCGCATCAAGCGGCGTCTGAGTCTCACTTACGGTCTGCGTTGGGAATATAATCCTGCGCCGATAGGCGAAGGCGAGCAGCAGAGTCTTTTTACTGTGGAGGGGCTCAACAATAGCCAGAATCTGACGCTTGCGCCTCAGGGGACGCCGCTCTATCAAACCACTTACAATAACTTTGCGCCGCGCTTCGGCTTTGCCTTCCAGCTTTCAGAGAAGCAGGGTTTGGAGACGATGGTGCGCGGCGGCTTCGGCATCTTCTACGACCTCGGCTCAGGGCCGCTCGGCAATTCCGCCAGCTCGTTCCCCTATCAGCGTCGGAAGACTTTCTTCTATTATTATTACCCGCTCGAACCGATTTACAATACGCCGATTCCGTACACGCAAACTTATCCGGTGGGCCTGATTCGCGTCGCAGACCCGAACTTGCAACTGCCGCGCGTGATGCATTGGAACTTCGGCATCGAGCAATCGCTCGGCAGCAAGCAGACTCTCTCGGCAACTTTTGTGAGGGCAAACGGTCGCAGACTTCTGCGCACGGAACTCTTGCTCTATCCGAATCAGAATTTCGAGCGGGTCTATGTCACGACCAATCAGGCGACTTCGGATTACAGCGCCGTGCAAGTCCAGTTTCAGCGCAGATTGTCGAGAGGCTTGCAGGCCGTAGCCTCTTACACCTACGCGAATTCGTCGGACATCGCCTCGAATGATTCGTCCATCAATCTGCCTATCGTCTCCGGCTATGATGCCGCGCTGGATCGCGGGCCATCCGATTTTGATGTGCGACACTCTTTCATGGCCGCAATCTCTTATGACATTCCCTCTTTCGTCAAAGAAGGATTCGGCGGCGCGCTCCTGCGCAACTGGTCTATAGATACACTCATCAACGCGCGCACTTCTGCGCCCATTGACCTCTTCTCGCGCCGCAATTCCGAGTTCGGCAACTTCACCCTGCGACCTGATTTAGTAGCAGGCGAGCCGTTCTATATTTCCGACCCCCACGCGCCCGGCGGCAGGCGACTCAACCCCGCTGCCTTTACCAAGCCGAATGAGCTTAGACAAGGCACGTTGCCGCGCAACTCTCTGCGCGGATTTCCACTGACGCAGGTTGACCTTGCCTTGCATCGTCGCTTTGCTCTGACGGATAGAATGAGTTTGCAATTCCGTATGGAAGTCTTCAATCTCTTCAACCATCCGAACTTCGGAGACCCCGTCGGAGATTTGAGCAGTGACCAGTTTGGCTGGTCAACAAGCATGCTGGGCCGCAACCAGACCGCCAACAATAGCACGGGCTTTAATCCGCTCTTTCAAATGGGCGGGCCGCGCGCCGTGCAATTCGCCGTCAAATTCCAGTTTTAAGAGCTACACTTTCAGCCGCTAGTCAAATGGCAAGCAAGCCTAAGTTCGTTGTGCAGGAGCATCATGCGAGCCACCTGCACTGGGACTTTCGCCTTGAGATTGGCGGGACGCTGAAAAGCTGGGCCGTCCCGAAAGGCCCGTCGCTTGACCCGACAGTTAAGCGGCTGGCCGTTGAGGTCGGAGACCACGCTCTCTCTTATCTGACTTTTACGGGCGAGATTAGCGAAGGCCACTACGGCGCGGGCCAGGTTTATCAATGGGACATCGGCACTTTTGAATCAACTACAGATGAAGACCCGCTCGAAAGCTGGCAAGGCGGCTCGCTCAGTTTCCGTCTTCACGGCAAGCGGCTGAAAGGCGCGTGGCGACTCTTTCGCATGAAAGGCCGCAAGGAGCGCGGGCGTCCGCTCTGGCTCTTGCAGAAAGTGAAAGACGAGCACGCCCTTGTGGGCCACACAGCGGAAATTGTCGGAGAGAAGAAAACCTCGCGCAAAGGCGCAAAGAGCAAAGAGAAGTCTTGAGCTTCGTGCCGCAGATAAAAATGGGACTCGACATTTATCAACAGAAGAGAGATTTTAGGCGCACGCCTGAGCCGAAAGGAAAAATCTCAAAGGCCAATCGCCATCGCTTTGTCGTGCAGGAGCACCACGCCTCCATGCTCCATTTCGATTTTCGTCTGGAGATGGACGGAGTGCTCAAGTCTTGGTCTGTGCGCAGAGGCCCGTCGCTCGACCCGCGCGAGAAGAGGCTCGCCGTCCCGACCGAAGACCATCCTGTCCAGTATCTGAAATTTGAAGGGCATATCCCGGAAGGAAACTACGGCGCGGGCGAACACATGATTTGGGATGAAGGAACTTACAAATTAGTCGCAGGCACAGATGCGCTCGCAGAACTGGAAAAGGGAAAGCTCAAATTTCGTCTGCACGGTAAAAAACTGAAAGGCGATTTTAATCTCGTGCGGATGGGTGGCAGAGACAATCAGTGGCTGCTCATCAAAAGCCGCGACGAGTTTGCACAGGAAGGATGGCAACTCGAATTGCGTATGCCTGTCGAGGGCGCGGGCCGCGCGAGTCGCAAAAAATCTCCGGCGACAAAACAGGGCGCGGGCGGAAAAGTTGTCAGAAAAATTTCCGTCAAAGCGAAAGATGAGAGGCAAGCTGTTTCTGCCAGCATTGCTTTCAAGAAGAGAGAACTGGCGGGAGATGTTGATGTGAAGATTGGGAAAGAGATTGTTCATCTCACCAATCTCGACAAAGTCTATTGGCCGGATGAAGGCTATACCAAAGGCGACCTGATTAAATATTATTACGAAGTCTCAAAACACATCCTGCCTTACTTGAAAGACCGCCCGCTCATCATGAAGCGTTATCCGAACGGCATCAGTGGAAGCTCTTTTCACCAGCATGATGTGGACGAAGCGCCGGATTATGTGCGGACTGCGAAGCTGGATATGGTCGAAGGCCACGCGGTTGATTACATCGTCGGAGACAATCTTCCAACATTGCTCTACATGGCGAACCTCGGCGCGATAGAGCGACATCCGTGGCACTCGCGCGTCAAAAACATAGACCGCCCGGATTGGTTCGTCTTCGATTTAGACCCCGGCGCGGGCGTAGAGTTTGAGACTATCTGCGAGGTCGCGTTGGCTGTTAAAGATGTGCTTGAGAGCCTCGGCCTCAAGTCTTATCCGAAGACTTCGGGTTCGAGAGGGATACATGTTTATGTCCCAATCAAACCCATCTACAGTTATGAGCAGATAGCCGATGTGGCTTTGCGTGTGGTGACGCAGGTGGCGGAAAAACATCCGCAGGCTGCGACCATCGAACGCGCTTTGAGCAAGCGGCAGCGCGGGCAGATTTACATGGATCACATGCAGAACGCGCGCGGCAAGTCTGTCGTCGCGCCATACTCCGTGCGTCCGAAGCCGGGCGCGATGGTCTCTGCTCCGCTCAAGTGGAGCGAGGTCAAAAGCAAAAAAATCAGGCTACAGGATTTCACAATCAAGACCATGCTCAAGCGCATCTCGCGCGTGGGCGATCTGTTCAAGCCAGTGCTCACTGACAAACAGACATTATAAGAAAGAGTCGTTTTCGTTAAGCCCCGACAGAGGCGACATGCAAGAGCCCCACGCTGACGAGCGGGGACACGCGCATCCCACACAAACCGAGCCCCGTCGGGGCGACACAATTTGTGCCGCCCCTACGGGGCTCGTTATTTATTTCTACTGCTCGAACCCACGACTCACGTCGTGGGCTACTATATGCCGCCCCTGCCGGGGCTTTTATGTAGCGGCACAATCCGATTTTATCTGTGACTTGTTTTAAATTTCCGCATTCTTCGCGTTAACAGGCAAGAGGCGGCTAAGGGTTTCTTCGAGCAGGCCGAAGTCTATTGGCTTGTGCAGAAACTCGTCGCATCCCGCTGCGAGTGCGAGCCTGCGATGCTGTACCGGCTCGTGGCCTGAGATAAGAATGATTGGAATCGTCCGCAAGAGGTCATGCTGGCGAACGTGGCGCGTGACTGCGAAACCGTTGAGACGCGGCAGTTGCAAGTCCATCAGGATGAGGCCGGGTTGCTCTGCTTCTGCGGTTGAGATGGCGGCCTCGCCGCTCTCGGCTTCCAGCACGCGGTAGCCTTTCATCTCCAACAGCGTCTTCATCATGAAACGGCTGTCCGCGTCGTCTTCGACAACCATGATGGTCGGTCTTGATATTTCAGGAAAGGTCTTCATAGACGAATGACCCTTTGTGATTGAGGACGTTTCAGGGTACGTGTGCATTGCTAAACTCTGACGAAGCTCCTTAAGAGGTTGAGCTTGTTTCCTGATTCAGTTGTATCTCGGAGAAGTGAACGCCGGAGCTGCCATCTGGTCTTAAAGCATTTGGCGGTTCACCTTAGGCGACTTACACAGGCTACTATCTGGCCTTGAGCCAGTATGCTACAAAAAGTGCATGCTTATTGCAAATGAATTTGTACGACATAGTACAGAGATAGTACGACTGCGTACAAACAGCAGCCTCTTCATCATCTACCTGGATACTCCCTCTGAGTGTCGTCTGTGCCAGACGAAGCAACAGGGAAAGGGAAACATTCGCAAACGAACCATTGGGTGGTTTCGGCAAGGGTGAGTCATTTGTTGACTCGCCCTTATTTTTTTGAGTAAGCTTGCCATTGACGCCTCAATGTTTTATAGATGAAACTTGTCCGGCTCGCAGACGTAATAAAAAACTGAACCTCGCGCTTTTATCGCTTTTCGGCAGGCAGGCACAGCAATGTCTTTCTACGAAGCTCTCAAGCTCGCGCTCTCTTCGATTCATGCCAATAAGCTGCGCTCGTTTCTGACGCTGCTCGGCGTTATCTTCGGCGTGGCGACGGTGATTGTCGTTGTCTCTCTGGTCGAAGGCTTTAATCTTTACGTTGATGAAAAGATTGCCAACATCGGAACCAATGCTTTTGGCGTGCAGAAATATGCGATTGAAGATTTTTCGAGCGTCGAAGCTTTGAATGCCGCGCGCCGTCGCAACAAGGACATCACGCTCGAAGACCTCGCGGCCTTGAAAGCGCGCGGCGGAGCTATCAAGGATGTCGGCGGCAAGGCTGGCAGCGCGGGCGATGTTAAGTTCGGCTCAACAACGCTCTTTCGCATCGGCATCAATGCGACGACGCCGAACATAGCGGAGATTGAGAAGATAGAAGCCAGCGATGGCCGCTACTTCATACAGGCGGAAGAAGACGCGCGGCGCAATGTCTGCTTTATCGGCGCGGATGTCGCGGAAAAACTTTTTCCGACGAGTAATCCTCTGGGCCAGACAATCAAAGTTGACGGGCGGCCATATGAAGTCATAGGCGTCGGCAAAGCTCTTGGCACAGTCTTCGGCCAGCCGCGAGACATGTATGTCTCCATTCCGCTCTCTACCTTTTTATCAACCTACGGCTCGCGCCGCTCTATCACTTTGAGCATTACTTCCGTGAACGATACAGCGTACCTTGATGCGATAGACGAGGCGCGCGTCGTGATGCGTGCGCGCCGCAAACTCGAACCCGGCGAGGCGGACAATTTCGGCATCATCACGCCGAGCGCGATTAACGAATTGCGCGACAAGATTTTCGGGACGATTCAAACGGCTGCGGTCGGCGTCACTTCCATCTCGCTCGTCGTCGGCGGCATAGTGATTATGAACATCATGCTCGTCAGTGTGACGGAGCGCACCAAAGAGATTGGCATACGCAAGAGCATCGGCGCACAGAGGCGCGATATACTCAAACAGTTTCTCGCGGAATCAACTTTACTCGCGCTCTGCGGCGGCGCAATCGGAGTCTTGATTGCTTATCTCTTAGCAAAGCTCGTCGCCACTTTAACTCCTGTGCCAACGTCTCTGCCACTTCTCGCCGTCGCGGTCGCGCTTCTGGTCTCCGGCAGCGTCGGCCTCATCTCTGGAGTCTATCCGGCATGGAAGGCTGCGGGATTAGACCCGATTGAAGCTCTTCGTTCAGATTGAAATTGAAAGATGCGCCCTCCCTGACGGTCGGGCTACTGCCCCGTAGTTACCATTGAGGGGCAGTAGCCCGACCGTCAGGGAGGGCGCATCTTTCAATTTCAATTTATGAAATCGCAAATCTTATGAAGCTATTTCGCACAGACATTTATGAAAATCTCTTGATGGGCCTCGACACGCTCTGGCAGCACAAGCTGCGTTCGTTCCTGACGATTCTCGGAGTGGTTATCGGGACGATGACTGTGATTGTGATTGCAGCCTTTGTCGGCGGCATAGAGGCGCGCGTGTCGAAAGAGATTGAATCGTTCGGGACAAATTCGATTTATGCTTACAGGTTCGATCCGGGTTTTAATTTCAATCCTTCTGCCGAAGAGAGAATGCGCAAGCCTTTGAGCTACGAAGATTCGCTGGCGATTCAAGCCGAGTGTCCTTCGATAACTTATGTCGCGCCGTTTATGTCGCCAGTGGATTTCATCGGCGGGCCTTTTACAGAGCGCGTGCATGTCCGCTTCCGCGAAATCGAGATGACGAATGCGACTGTGCAGGGAACTCTGCCGGGTTATTTTAAGATGGGCGTCACGGGTTTGGACGAAGGCCGGTATTTTACGGATGAAGAGAACGAGCGGCGCGCTGATGTCGCAGTCATCGGGCGCGATGTCGCCAACACATTGTTTCCCAACTTCGTCGCGATAGACAAAGAGATGCAGATTAACGGGCGCGGCTATCGCGTGGTCGGAGTCCTAAGCGAGCGCGATACTTTTCTAGTCGGCGCGGAAGACCCGAACAACGAGAACAAGGCTGTCTATCTGCCATACAAAACTTTGCAGCAGCTTTATCCGAATGTGAAAGACAATTTTGTGATGGCGCAGGCCGTGCCGGGGCGTATGAAGCAGGCCGTCGAAGAGATGCGCGAGGTCTTGCGCAAGCGCAGGAAAGTTCCCTACAACGCGCCGGACAACTTCGGCATCTCGACCTCAGAGCAAATCATAGAGCAGTTCAGCGCAATCACGAGCGGCGTCTTTGCCCTGATGGTCGCCATCTCAAGCGTCGGTCTTTTGATTGGCGGCATCGGCGTGATGAACATCATGCTGGTGTCCGTCACCGAAAGAACAAAAGAGATTGGCGTGCGCAAAGCCATCGGAGCGAAGCGGCGCGACATCATTCTGCAATTCTTAATCGAAGCCGCGACGCTGACGGGTCTGGGCGGCGTGCTCGGCATCATCTGCGGGACAATCATCGCCAAGCTCGTACAACTCATCATGCCGACATACATCCCGCTCTGGTCGCCCGTCGTCGGCTTTGGTCTCTCCGTCGCGCTCGGCGTCGGCTTCGGCCTCTGGCCCGCATGGAAAGCCGCGCGACTGCATCCGATTGAAGCGTTGAGATACGAATAAAACGAACAGTTCAGTTTCAGAGAGAAAAAAGACAGTTTCCCGCAAAGGCGCAAAGGCGCAAAGAAGACGCCAAGAAAGCTTTCAAGCTAAGTCATAGCTCAACACCTTTGCGTGCTTTTCTTTGCGCCTTTGCGCCTTTGCGGGAGATTCTTTCGTCGCCGTTGCTCTAACCGAATCGCTATCTTTTACTTTTACCTTTCGCCTTTTTCGCTGCGCTTCTCTCTATTGCTGCGCCGATTAAATTGACGGGCTCGTCTTCAATCTTCAACTGCCCTTCCAGATAAAGCCCGTACAACTTGAGCGCGGAGACATGCGCGCCCGAATATAGGTAAACCAATTCCACCGCCGTCAACAGAGCTTCTCTGGCATGATTGATGCCATGCAAACCGCTATCAATGGCTTGCCTGAAACTCACCAAAAGGCGGGCCAGAGCCTCTGGCGAATAAGCATCGCCCTTCAAAATCCACTCAATATCCGAAGCCAGTTGCTCACGATTGAGCAGGATTTTTATATTATCGGGCGGATATTCGTCTGATGATTTACTCATGGCAATCTGCTTTTCTGAAGCCCCGTTTCATGTGCCAGCCAGTAGCGCGAACGCCCACGACTTTCAATCACATCTCTCAGTTTTACTTGAATCATGGGTGGGTTATAACATATTGGTAATATCAAAAATAGATACCCTTATTGACTATTGGCGGCTTAGAGACTATAGCCTCTAAGTCGCCGCCTCGCACATTTTAAGTCTCGCCGTTCAAAACTTTGGCATAGCAATTTGCAATAGCCTGCGCCCTCCCTGACGGTCGGGCTACTGCCCCTCTACTGTTGCTCACGGGGCAGTAGCCCGACCGTCAGGGAGGGCGCATCAGGTCACACTCAATCGCAAATAAATTATCAAGCCCCGTAGGGGCGACATAATATGCCGCCCCTACGGGGCTTGGTTTGTGTGTGGCACGAGTGTCTCGGCACTGACGTGCCGAGCTACTGTCATGCCGCCCCTCGCGGGGCTAAGAAAATTTATTTACTGTTGCCTTTTTTTAGACTTGGCCGTGAATCATGCGGCGCAGGCGGTCTGCGAAGAGCACGTCAATCTTCTGCGGCTCGATGACAGCCGTCACTTCGCCTAGACCGAAGACCGGATGCATCAAGGTCTGGCCTGTGCGATAGAGCGTCTTCTGGTCATAAGGCGCACCGGCTTTGAGCGTGGCGCGGCCAGATGTCTTGACGCCGCTCTTAAATGTGCCGCTCGTCCCGCAGGCCGTGCAACTGACGCGAGAGATGCGACCGAGCTTGCTCAGAGACGAAACCACATGACCGCGCTCTTCGCCGCACACAGTGCAAAGCTTTTCCACGCGATCGCCTAAGGCATATACATGTTTTTCCATAACACCTCTTTTTTAAGTTGAGAGTTTGGAGAGTGCGGAGAGTTTGAGAGTGAAAGAAATTTTCTTTTACTCAAAAACTCCGAACTCTATAAACTCTCCAAACTTTTATTTGTATCTATAAGTGATACGGCCTCTGGTCAGGTCATAGGGGGACATCTCGACGCTGACGCGGTCGCCTTCCAGAATGCGTATGTAGTTCTTGCGCATCTTGCCGGAAATCTGGGCCAGAACCATATGCTCCGAGCCGTCGAGGCGAACTTTGAAAAAGGCGTTGGGCAGCTTGTCAATGACAACGCCCTCTGCCGGAATCAAATCTTCTTTAGACAAACTTTTTTTCTCCTCTTGAGGTTGATGAAAGTCCGGCCCTTGAGAAATCTTTGGGCCAGACTGTTTGTAAAAAGCTTGCGCGCTCTTTCTTTATCTGGAGCGGCGCGGGCGAAATGAGCGGCGGCCAACACTGCTGGCGTGCCGTACGGCTGCGAAAGGCTTGGTTGCAACGGAAGTCGCTGGCTGCATGCCGCCGAAGCCGGGCAGCGTGACGCGCTCGACCGCCTGGCCTGTCAAACGCTCTATGGCACGCATGTTTAATTCTTCGACCGGAGTGACGAGCGTGATAGCGCGTCCCACATTTCCGGCGCGGCCTGTGCGGCCAATGCGATGCACGTAATCTTCCGGCACATTCGGCACATCGTAGTTAATGACATGCGAGATAGAATCCACATCAATGCCGCGCGCTGCGATATCCGTTGCCACGAGCACGCGCGTCTGCCCGTTCTTGAAGGCGCGCAGGGCTGCTTCGCGTTGCGGCTGCGAGCGGTCTGCGTGAATGCGATTGACGTTATGCTCGCGCGCTTGCAAAATGTGCGAGAGCCTTTCGGCTCCTCTGCGTGTGCGCGTAAAGACGAGCACGCGCTCGAATCGTTCGCGCTCCAAGAGGTCTAGCAAGAGCGCAGTCTTTGATTCAGTCGCTACAGGATAAGCCATCTGCTGGACTGTCCCAGCGGCCTGCCCGCGCGGGCTGACTTCAACCATCTTTGGCTCGCGCATGTTCGAGCGCGCAATCTTTTCAATCGCGCTCGACATCGTGGCCGAGAAGAGAAGCGTCTGTCGCTCTTTCGGAAGAGCCGCCAGGATGCGCTGTATCGCGGGCCAGAATCCCATGTCGAGCATCCTGTCCGCTTCATCAAGGACGAGCGTTTCGAGATAAGAAAAATCAACCGCGCCGCGCTCCATGTGATCGAGCAGGCGTCCGGGCGTCGCAATCAAAACGTTGACGCCGCGACGCAAGGCCTCTGTTTGTCGCGCCATTCCCGCGCCGCCGATAATCGTGACGATGCGCGCCTTCTTCTTCGGCATGAAAGAGCGGTAGCTGGCTTCTATCTGCAATGCGAGTTCGCGCGTCGGAGCGAGAACAAGCAGGCGTACGCCGGGTCTTTCTCTCTCAGACATGCGTTGAATGATTGGCAGCAGAAAGGCTGCCGTCTTGCCTGTGCCTGTCTCTGCACAGCCGATAAGGTCTGAACCGGTCAGCACAATCGGGATAGCTTGTTTTTGAATCGGTGTTGGTTCGTTGTATCCGAGAGACTCACAGACATGCGCGAGCGCAGGCTGGAGTCCCAGTTGAGAAAAGTTCATGAAGTTCCTTGTGGCCGCTCAAGCCTCAAAGGGCGAGCAAGCCGCTTACTATCTAACAAAAATCTGTAAAGCAAAACTATTAAGAGAGCGATTAACTCAACCCTTTGCGAGCTTGTCTTTTATCTTCGCGCCTTTGCGTGAACCGTTCGCCCGTGTTTCACGCAAAGGCGCAAAGAAAAGAAAGACTCAAGAGCGCAAAAAAGTTTTGCTCTTTAAGCTCATATCCTTTTTGATATGAGGTGAGAGATTACCAGCGTGAATCGCGGTTTCCACCGCCGCCGCCGTAACCGCCGCGTCCGCCACCGCCATTGCGATTGCCGCCGCCGCCAAAGCCGCCGCGTCCGCCGCCACCGCCGCCACGACCACCGCGATCTTCGCGCGGGCGTGCTTCGTTGACGTTCAGATTACGACCGTTGACTTCCTTGCCATTGAATTGCTGAATGGCCGCCTGGCCTTCTTCGTTCGATGCCATCTCGACGAAACCGAAGCCGCGTGAGCGACCCGTCTCGCGGTCTTCGACCACAGATGCTGACTCGACCGTGCCTGCTTGCGCAAAAAGTTCCTGCAAGTCTTCGCTCGAAGTCTGGAACGAGAGATTGCCAACGTAAAGTTTCATAGACATAAATGTGTACCTGCTCCTAGAACTATCAGGAGTATCAGAGAGAAGCTGCGAATCTGTAGTGGCTTCGATGTAACGGTAGGCAGCGAAGGCTTCGTGTTCGGGTGCTCTGCAAAAGAGCGGCTTCTAAAGTTGAAATCAGCCTACTCTCAAACTATCCAAAACGCCATCGCGAAAGACTTAACCAGCGTGTAGCGCATCACCGTTGATGCCAGAGAGAAGGAATTAACAGCAGCTATGATGCACTATAGTCATGCATAGTTGCAAGGCCGCGCGGAGACTATATCAATTAACAGGTAAGTGAACGAACCACGAAACGACACGAAACCTGAGATGAAATCACACAAAAGAAAAGCAACTTCATGCGTTTTATTTCGTCCGGTTTCATTCGTGTAGTTTCGTGGTTCATTCATTTTTAGAGACTAAAGCCGGAACTGCGTGTGCCTGACAGTCATCGTTATCTTCCGCCGCTCGGCTCTCGAATGACCTTCCAGACAAGGCCCATCCGCGCCATTAAGCGAATCACATAGCCTGAAAAATCCACCTCGTACCAACGCCAGCCATGCACAGCCGCAGCCGGACGCGCATGATGATTGTTATGCCAGCCTTCGCCTAAAGTCAGCAGTCCGAGCCACCACACATTGCGGCTTTCATCCTTTGTCGCATTGGGCCGCTTGCCCCAGACATGGCACACGCTATTGATGCACCATGTAAGATGCCACAAACAAAGAGTCCTCAGGACAGTACCCCAGAGCACGCCGCGCCAGCCTGCAACCGCGTAACAAAAGATTGCCGTCAGCAACCATGGAAGCGTGAACAGCAGCCCTTTATCCAGCAGCCTTATCCACGAATCCTGACCTGAAACATCCGGCACAAGCTCGCGATAATCTTTTCCGTCCTCAGCATCCAGACACATCACCCATCCGACGTGCGCGTGCAAAAAACCCTTGAGCGGCGTGTGCGGGTCGCCCTGCTTGTCCGTCATCTGGTGATGCCGCCTGTGAATCGCAGCCCAACGAGCCGGGCCTCCCTGCAAAGCCGCCGCGCCAGTCCATGCCAGTATGCGTCGCATCCAGACCGGACACGCAAAGCCCCTGTGCGTGAGCAGCCTGTGATAGCCGATGCCTATGGCAAATGTCGTGGAGAGATAGAGAGTCAGAAAGAGCACCAGGTCAACTGTGCGCGGCCAGAACCAGAGGCCGAGCAGCCCGCAGGCGTGCAAGCTGATGACGAGAAAGCTATGCGACCAGTTAAGACGAGGTAGAGTATGCGACAACCGCTCGACGGCGAGGACGGGTCTGAATTTCTTTGACAACAACTTTTCCTTTAACTTTTTTCCAGAAACTTGCGCTCCAAAGCGCGTCTTGAGACTTTGGAACTCTTCAGCTATTCGCCGTCGTCGTTGCCATAGCAGCCCGCTTGTTTCGCGCCCCGCGCCATGTTATCACGCCTTCTTTCAAAAGCTTGAAAATCGTGGAACGATTCTGCGCGATAAGTTTCAGCCACGCGCGCTTGTTCATCTGCGGGAAATAGATGCCGCGAAAGAAGAGCCGCGCAATCAGATGGCTGATGCGATATTTGATGTGTGCATGATTGATAGCCTCAACCGCCTGCGCATTGCGCTCAGGGCTATAAGAGCTTGACCAAGCCTCGTTAACTTCCTTGCGCGCCTCTTTAATCGTCATCTTCAAAGGCGCGTGCGCCATCTCGAACGGAGCAAAGTCCAGCCAGTGCAGAGGCCGCGCGAGCCTTCCAGCTTTTTGCAGACGTTCATAAAGCGGAGTCGCCGGAAACGGCGTCAACTGGCCGAAGACAGGCAAGCCCGGAGGCCATGAATGAATCTCTTGCAAAGTACGCTCAGCCACTCCGGGAGTGTCGTTGTCCATGCCAAAGATAAACGACGTGATGGCATAAATGTTTCGCTGCGCCAGCCTCTCAAGCACATTCTTATACTCGCCCGGCTTGCTAAAATTCTTATTCACATCCGCCATGTTGGCAGGGTCTATGGACTCCATGCCGATAAAAACCCACTGGCCGCCGGACTCTGCAATGAGGTCTATCAGTTCCTCATCTTTCAGCAGATTCGCGCTAATCTGCGCGACCCACGGCAACTGTGCATTGGCGTTGATGATGTCTTTCAGGAGCGATTTTAAACGTTTAGTATTGATTGCCAGATTGTCATCAATAAAGAAGACTGCAATCTGCCCGCCCTCGCGCCGCGCACGCGCCTTGAGTCTCAACAACTCGTCAACCACGCTTTCATTCGTGCGAAAGCGAATCGAGTCGCCGAAGAATCCTGTGACCGTGCAGAACTCGCAGCCGTATGGACAACCGCGCCCTGTCTCAATCGGCACGACATGAAAAGTTCCCCAGCCGCCGCCCATCCGCCCTAAGATTGGACGTATGAATTTCGGGACGAGACTGAACTGGCTCAGCTCCAGAGTCTCCCAGGGGATTGAAGGATAAGGCTGCAAGCTAGGCTTCAGGTCATTGCCTTTCGCGTCGCGTTCAGGCTGATAGATTTCTTTCAACTCTCCGCGCGCTGCATCCAAGACAATCTGCGGCCATGTCTCATCGGCCTCGCCGAGCGCGACCGCATCAGCATGACGCGTGCCGCCATTGCGGCCCAAAGCTTCGTCCGGCACTTCCGTGACATGCGGCCCGCCCATCACGACCTTCACGCCTGCCGCGCGCAAGGCATCGGCCATCCTGTAGGCTTTGGCAATCATGCGCGTCATCGCGCCGATGCCGACCAAGCCGATTTGCTCTTCGCGCACAAAGCGCACCAACTCGTCTTCGTCCATCGCGCGCGCGTTGCCGTCCACGAGCAGCACTTCGTGTCCTTCCGGCGTCAGAGCCTGAAGCAGAAACATCCACAGGTGCGGCATAAAGTTGCGCGTCACACCATTGTCCGGGTTGTATAAAAGTATTTTCATGTCCCCTGTCCTTAAGTTTAAATGAAATGCTCACCACCCTTATAAAGGGGGAAGCGGAAATAGTGACTTAAATATTGACTTAAACGTCAGCAGAAGGAGCAGGGAAACTCTTTCCTGATGGCGAGAAGAAATGTCAGCATGAATGATAACAGACTTAAATCTAAGAGACTAGTACGGAACCGTACATAAAGATTCGCCTCCGCCTCTCAATCAAGTTTGAAAGCACAGGAAAAAAGAGCAATGTATTAAATTTATGATGAAAGATTTTCGAGCCGCCGCCTTGCTTTGATAATCTGACGATTAATGCGCTCGGCCTGTGCTGCGAGCGGGTCTGGCCCGCCCTTCGCATCTTCTTCAACCTTGAGCTTGAGTTGATAAAGCCCGTTTTGCTTCAAACGCTTGATGCCAAATTCTATTGTCCGCAGTTCTTCTTTGAGTTCGACAAGACGACTGGCTAAGTCTGCTGCCTCTTCATGCGCGTGCGTGCCTGTGCAGAAGAATTGCAACTCTTCATCGCCCAGGAGCGCGCGCAAACTCTCCGCATCGCCTTCGCGGTAAGCGCGGCTTGCCTCTGCCATCACAGCATGACGACGGCGCGACTCTTTCTCGTCACTCGCATGGTCTGGATGAAACAGCCTTGCGACTGACCAGAAGAGCTTGCGGAAACTTCCGCCGACGACAACCGGCTCAGATGTTTGAGCGGCATCCTGTATAGCATCACTCTCATCTTCAGCCTCTGCTTCTGCGCCAAACATCTGCGCCTCTGCCTCGCGAATCGCGGCTTCGACTTCGGCCAACTCAGAGAGACGGCTGCCGACCACCTGCGTATAGCGCGTCTTAAACTCGTGAAACTCTTCTTGCAAATCTGTCAACTCTTCGCGCCGCTCTGCGACCAGAGATTCAAGACGCAGAATTTCGCCCGCCAGATTAGCGGGTTCATTTTTGTTTGCGAGTGTGGACAGGCTTTGCATATAACTTTCGACTACTGCTGGTCTGCCGCAGCCTCTTTGATGCGACCCGAAAGATGCGAGAGAAACCTGTTGCGATAACCGTCAATCAGATTTTGCACATTGACTTCCAAATCGCTCTCGGACACGCCCGCGGCTAAGAGGCTCGATTTCTGCAAGTCAATCAAGGTCATCAGCATCGCTTTCAGTTCAATCAACTCCGTGCCGATGATGGAAAACGCTTCCGAGTTGGATTTGCTGTCGTCCATCATCGAATGCATCTCGTCCGAGATTTCAGGATTGGATTGTTGGCTGCTCATGTGTTTCCCCTTGAAAAATTTTTAGCCGATGAAAACGACCTCTGTTTCATCTTAATCTGTAGCTAAGTTAATTACAAACATGCTAAAAAGTTAGCAGTGGTTTAGTAACGAAAGAATCTCCCGCAAAGGCGCAAAGGCGCAAAGAAAGCTCGCAAGATAAAAAGCTATTCAACTCCTTTGCGTCTTTGCGCCTTTGCGGGAAACTGTCTTTCGTTTAAATTCAAAACACGACTGGATAAGTATGTTCGAGAGCGTCAAGCAAAATATTAGATTTCCCGAACTGGAAGAAGAGGTCATACGTTTCTGGGAAGAGCACAAAATTTTTCGCGCGGCTCTGGCAAAGCCTTCGCCGAAGGGCAGCTATATTTTCTATGAAGGGCCGCCCACAGCCAACGGCAGGCCCGGCATACATCATGTCAGCGCGCGCGCTTTCAAAGACCTCTATCCGCGATACAAGACCATGCGCGGCTTTCATGTGCAGAGGCGCGGCGGCTGGGACACGCACGGCCTGCCCGTCGAAGTCGAGGTCGAAAAAGAGATTGGCTCGACCGGCAAACAGGACATCGAAAAATTCGGCATTGCGGAATTTAATAAGCTCTGCCGCGATTCTGTCTTTCGTTACATACAGGACTGGAATCGCATGACCGGGCGCATAGGCTTCTGGATAGATTTAGAGAACGCTTACATCACTTATCAGAACAGCTACATAGAAACCTGCTGGTGGATTCTGAAAACTTTTTGGGAGCGCGGTCTGCTCTATGAAGATTACAAGACGACCATGCATTGCCCGCGCTGCAACACGAGCCTCGCAGACCATGAAGTCTCGCAAGGAATGCGCGACGAAACCGAAGACCCTTCCATCTGGCCCAAGTTTCCCGCCCGCAGTGAAGAGTTAATGACAGCAGGGATTTTATCCGCAGATGAAAAGCGTGCTGTCTCTTATCTCGCATGGACGACGACGCCGTGGACTTTGGGAGCAAACACCGCGCTCGCAGTTCGCGGCGATGAAGAGTACGGACTCTTTGAATCCGCTCCGGCATACGGAAAAGAGGACGAGCGCACAGAGCTTTTCATTCTCGCAGTCGCGCTCGCGGAAAAAGTTTTCGGTGAAGATGCTCCGCGCCCGCTCAAAACCTTCAAGGGCGAATCTCTTGTTGGCTTTCATTACGAACAAATTTTGCAAGGCCGTCTGCCTGAAGGCGAAGACCTCTCAAAAGGCTTTCGCATTGTGGCGGACGATTTTGTGAGCATCGAAGACGGCACGGGCATCGTCCACATCGCTCCTGCCTACGGCGATTTGGAAGTGGGCCGCAAACACGATTTGCCCACAATCTTTTCCGTTGACCTCGCGGGCAAAGTTTACGCGGAAGTCAAAGCGGCGGATTCTAATGAACCGTCTGGCCCATACGCGGGCATGTTCTTCAAGGATGCGGACAAGAACATCACGCGCGACCTCTCCAAGCGCGGTTTGATGTATCGCTCCGAAAGAGTTCGCCATGCTTATCCTTTCTGCTGGCGCGACGATTCGCCTCTGCTCTTTTACGCCAAGACGAGTTGGTACATACGCACGACTGCCGTCAAAGAAAAGTTGTTGGCGAACAATCAAAACATCAACTGGGTTCCAGAACATGTCAAGACCGGAAGGTTTGGCCGTTGGCTTGAGAACAATATTGACTGGGCCATTTCGCGCGAACGCTTTTGGGGAACGCCGCTTCCGGTCTGGATGAGTTCAGATGGCGAAGACAAAATCTGCGTCGGCAGCATCCGCGAACTTGAAGAACTGACGGGGCGCGAGCTTGGCAATCTTGATTTGCACAGACCATTTGTTGATGAAATTACTTTCGAGAAGAATGGACAAACATACAAACGCCTGCCATACACGATTGATGTCTGGTTCGAGTCGGGCGCGATGCCTTATGCACAATGGCATTACCCTTTTGAGAATCAGGAAGAATTTCTACAGAGCTTTCCGGCGGATTTTATCAGCGAGGCAATGGACCAGACGCGCGGGTGGTTCTATAGCCTGCATGCCTTAGCGACTTTGCTGACAGACAAAGGCGATGCTGCGAGTGGAAGAGAGCCGGGCGCGCTCGCTTCAAATTTTGCGGAAACCTCTGCTTTCAAAAACTGCGTCGTGCTCGGCTTTATCAACGACGAGAAGGGGCAGAAGATGTCCAAGTCCAGAGGCAACGCGGTTGACCCCTGGACAGTTTTAAATGAGCAGGGCGCGGATGCCTTGCGTTGGTACATGTATGTCTCAAGCCCGCCGGAGGCCAACAAGAATTTTCATCCGCGATTTGTCACAGAGGTGGTCAGAGATTTTCTGCTCACGCTCTGGAATGTCTATAGCTTCTTTATCCTCTATGCCAACCTGGATGAGCCGGATTTGCAGACGCCGCTCGCAGTGAAAGACCGACCGGAGATTGACCGCTGGATGATTGCCAAGCTCAATCGCTTGATTGAGCGCGTGACGGTTGATTTGGACGACTACAATGTGACGGATGCTTCGCGCGCGATAGGCGATTTTGTCGTCAGGGATTTGTCCAACTGGTATGTGCGCCGCAATCGCCGCCGCTTCTGGAAAAGCGAAGCGGATGAAGATAAACGCGCAGCCTATGTCACTTTGTATGAAACTCTCGTCGCGCTGGCAAAGCTCTGCGCGCCGATGATTCCGTTTGTGACGGAGGCGATGTACAGAAATCTAGTTCTTAATGTTAAGCCGGATGAACAGCCATCTGTGCATTTGGCAGACTGGCCCGAAGCTGATGCGTCGTTGATAGATGAAAAACTTTTGGGCGAGATGGGCCTGCTTATCAAACTGATAGAGCTTGGACGTTCTGCGCGCTCGGTTGCCGCGATACAGTTTCGCCAGCCGTTGCCGGAAATACTCGTGCGCGTTGGAACCGATACGGAAGTCGCTGCTTTGCGTCGTCTCGAACATCAACTCAAGGAAGAGTTGAATGTCAAAGCGGTCAGCTTTCTCGATTTCAATTCAGACTTTATCAACTACACCTTGCGGCCCAACCTGCCTGTCGTCGGCAAACTTCTCGGCAAGCGCGTGCCGTTGTTTGTCAAAGCTCTCAAAACGATTGATGCGCGCGAGGTGGCGGACAACGTGAGGCGCGGCGTCGCGACTCAGGTTCAGGTCGGAGAAGAGACAATCGAGTTTGAGCCGACTGCTTTTCTTGTGGATGTGAAAAGTCCAGAAGGCTACGCAGCCGTAGAGGAAGGCAGTTATCTGGTCGCGCTCAACACTACGCTTTCGCCGGAACTGGTGATGGAAGGACAGGCGCGCAGCGTCCTGCGGCATGTGCAGAACGCGCGCAAAAAAGCTGGCCTGGATGTTTCAGATTACATACATCTCGGATTGCAGACGACGGATGAACTGCGCGCGGCTCTTCTGGCCCAGGAAGAATATGTGAAGACGGAAGGATTGGTTTCCTCTCTGATGTATGAAGCGATGGAGCCTGCCGATTATACGGAGGAAGTAAATTTGGAAGGCATGCCTGTCAAGATTACCCTGCGTAAGGCCGCAGAGTGATGGATGATTCCTTGCATTCGGATTTAAGGTGAATTTAACTCGCAGTTTAAGGCAAAACTCTTGACAGCCAGCAGTCAACGGGCATAGAGTTGGCTCGCTTAAAAATAGGGTTTGTCAAAATCGCTTGGGAGATGGAAAATTCGGTTGATTGGGCCAGTCTGGGCCAACGCTTTTAGGAAGACTTTCCTTGCCCACTTTTTGTCTCACACTTGCCTTGTCTTTGCTTCGTGTGATTGAAATTCGCGGATAACTTCAAGCCTGCCGGCTCTCATGCCAATCTGGGCCAACAGGATTGTTTTGTTGTCGGCATCTATAAGCCAATGAACTTAACCTGACATAACATCCTAGCAAAAAATCGAACACGCGGGCTGGTTCCTTATACCACCTCTAAAGGAATCAAGAGTCATGAAGCCGTCCGATATTTTATTGCTTAACTGTAATCCAGACAGATCTACTGGCGGAACATTAGAATCAATCCTCGTCGCCTCCGATCTCGGAGGCCGTCTGCGCCACGAAGTCATCATCGATTCCAGCCAGATTAAATTTGACCGCCACTGGTTCACAGAACAAAACCACTTTGACCCGTCTCTCATCTTTCTGATACTGCTGCCAGACCAGCTGCAATGGGGCGGCGTGCTGCTTGAATCCATCAAACGGCGACAACCGGACATTCCAATTATTGTCGTGACGGAGGAATGCGGCGCGGTCGAGACGCTTGAGCTTTTGCAAAAAGGGGCTGCGGATTTTATCGCTCCGCCGCTCAAGACCGAAAACACCTTGCCGCGCGTCTGGCGTTTGCTTGAGAAACTGAGCGAGCAGGAGAGCCTCACGCAGAAGCTCAAAGAGAAAGTCGGTTTAAAGCTGCTCGTCGGCAAGGCCGAGAATTTTGTTGCCGAGATAAAAAAGATTCCCTTAATCGCCAGATGCGATAGCCGCGTGCTGATTTCCGGCGAGACAGGCACTGGCAAAGAGATGTGCGCGCGCTCGATTCATTATCTCAGCCCGCGCCTGCGCATGCCTTTTGTGCCTGTTAACTGCGGAGCCATCCCCGTCGAGTTGGTTGAGAATGAACTCTTCGGCCACGAGCGCGGCGCATTCACAGGAGCTAACACGGCGCAGGCAGGCTTGATTCAGGAAGCAGAGGGCGGCACGCTTTTCTTAGACGAGATAGATTGCCTGCCGCTCATGGCCCAGACAAAGCTGCTCAGGTTTTTGCAGGAGAAAGAGTACAGGCGTCTGGGTTCTTCAAAGATGCGGCAGGCGGATGTGCGCGTCATCGCCGCCTCGAATGCTCCGCTGGAAGAGGCTGTCAGAGAGGGACGGCTGCGCCAGGATCTCTATTATCGTCTCAACGTCGTCTCGATTGTGCTCCCGCCTTTGCGCGAGCGTTTGGAAGACATACCATTTCTGACAAATCATTTTATGGAGAAGTACTCGGCAGAGTTTGATAAAGAACTGACCGCGCTCTCGCCGGAAGTTATACAAAAGCTCACGAGCTATGCATGGCCCGGAAATGTCAGAGAGCTTGAGCACACAATCGAGCGCGCTGTGATGTTTTCCGAGACAGATTTTCTGACGGAGAAAGACATCTGTCTGCCCATCCCGGAAATCTCTCACGCAGAAGAATCTTTCCAGCAGGCGAAGGCCAAGATGGTCGAGCAGTTTGAGAAGGAATACATTCAAAAATTATTGCTCTCGCATCACGGCAACATCAGCAAATCCGCGCAGGCTGCGCGCAAGAACCGCCGCGCCTTCTGGGAACTGATTCGCAAACACGAGATAGATGTCGGCAAGTTCCGACCCGGCACTTCGTAATCCAAACAAAATAAGTTTCTCGCAAAGGCGCAAAGTTTAAGGAAGCGCGCAAGGCTCAAGCTTTACTTTCTACTCATCAAGATAAAGCAAATAAAGGAGAGTGTATGCAAGAGGTCAGATTCAACATTGAAAAGAATGGCGCGCGTGGCGACGGCTCTTTCGATAACGCGGAAGCCATCCAGCGCACGATTATCGAAGCGCGCAGCGTCGGCGGAGGCGTCGTCTCCGTTCCTGCGGGCGTGTGGAAGACGAGTGGTCAGCATGAGATGCCGTCCTGCGTCACGATTGAGGGCGTCAGCAATCGTGATTTCTCGAACTGCCGGGTCGAATTAGTAGGCGACAATCGCTACTCTTTCAAGATTGGCGACCACAGCCGCAGCGTGCACTTCCGCGACATCGAAATCTGCACTTCTGGACAAAACAATATCGGAGTTCTGGCCGAAGGCAAATATCCAAACTCCGCATTTATGACGAGCTTTGAGCGCGTCACTCTGCGTGGCTTTCGCTATGGCCTTGACGTTCGCTCGCTGCCCGGCGAGTCGGACTGGGAGTGCAACATGCTCAGGCTCGAAGATGTGCAGATCATCAATGGCACGGGCATCAGGTGTAATACGACCAACAGCCAGTTCGTCCTGACCAACTGTTATTTCAAACCGGGCGTCGGCAATGACGGCCTGTCGATGCAAAAAGTTGGCATGCTGACAATGGTTGGCTGTCTCGGCGTCGGTGAGCCGGGGGCTATCTGCGTTGGTGGCAAGCCCAACCCCAATAACGCCAGAACCTTTATTCATCTCGTGGGAGAGCGTGGCCCGGTCAGCATTATCAACAGCCCGACAGAGGGAATGCAGGAATGGATGCGTGTCAGCACAGGCTCATGGCTGTGGACGATTGACTTAAAGGCCAATGCGGTTCAGGACAGAGTGATCTGCGAAGCCGCCGCTCTTATCAACTCGGAGGCTAATACATACTGCGCCGACTCTTTCTACGCCACAGGCGCGGTCAGGATTAACTCACAGATGGATGCTTTGTTCAGAAACCTTGAAGGCAACATCATTGATGATTGTGGGAAGCGGACAGATTCACGTACTCCGTTTGTCTTGTCCGACGGCGCATTGGTGATGAACCAGCAGAATCCTTTGACTGGCATCAACGAAAGTTCCGCCCGTCATATCTTCCGCGACCCCGGCGAAGACTACTATCAGAAGAATGCTCCGATTGCGACTTTCGAGAGCGAGGTCGTGGGCAAAGCTCTGACGCGCTGGGGGACGCGCAGACACTTCGCCGAAACCTCGCGAGACTCAAACGGCTTTTTCCAGTTTCGCGCCAGCCAGGCAGGCCCGCACAGGGGCTTTGGCTTTAATGGCGCGCTGGAGTTGGAGGAGGATAAAAACGCGCAGCCGCCGACCGAAGCGGGGAAGATCAGAATCAGGTTTAATGCGGGTAAGTTGCAGTGGGCGGTGCACGGCGGACATTGGACAGATTTCAAATAAGTTGAAACAGTAGGATTTGCTGACCCTGAAAAAAGAAGGCGCGAAGGAGAGCAAAGAGTTAGTCTCTTTAATCTTCTTTGCGTCTTTTCTTTGTGCCTTTGCGGGAGAATGTTTTTTGCTCCCTTGCTCTAGGACAATTCACCACCAACGCTATGACAATTTTATCCACACGGTTTTGCTGCCTCATCTCGCTCAACCATCTTCCAAAATCTCTTTCCGCTAGGACAAAAAAAGCTTGGCCCACTGTCCGCTTGGCTGAAAAAACGCGCGCAGTTCTCTGGTCTTGAAATTGCAATCTGTCGATAACAGTGGAATCGAAAACCTATGTGTGTCCCGGACAAAGCTAAAATCACGCGAGATGTATTGTCCTATCTGGCTGAGAATACCGCCGCGCAAGACACATTGGAGGGCATCGTCGAGTGGTGGCTGCTTGAGCAGAAAATCAAACGCCAGACCGCCGAAGTCAAGGAAGTCTTAGACGACCTCGCCGCCCGGAAATTAATTGTCGAATACAAGACAAGTGACTCACGAACTCATTACCGCGTCAATCGGCGCAAAGAGAAAGCCATTCTTGCTTTGTTAAAGAGAGAAGATTGATGGCGCGTGCAAAAGCTTGCGCGCACAAAGAGACCACCAAAAGCTTCATAGCCGTTTTCCTAGATGCGAGCGGCGCGTGACGGAGGAATAAATAATGCCAGTACAGGTCAGCTATCCGGGTGTCTATATACAGGAGGTTCCGAGCGGTGTGCATACCATCACCGGCGTCTCCACTTCCATCGCGGCATTCTTTGGCAGGACGGCGAAAGGCCCGATTGACAGGGCCGTGCGCTGCCTGAGCTTTTCCGACTTCCTGCGCGAATTCGGCGGCCCGCATCCCTTGAGCGACCTGGCCCAGAGCGTCAGGCAGTTTTTCGATAACGGCGGCACAGACTGTTATGTCGTGCGCCTCGCCAAAGGCGCAGCCGCCGCCACTGTGACTCTCAAAAATCTTGCGAGCGGCGTCGGGTCGAAGAATGTTTTGACGGCGAAGGCGAAAGGCGCGGGCAAGTGGGCGCACGACGTAAAACTGGAAGTAGATTACAACACGTCGAATCCAGACGACTCTTTCAACCTCGCGGTCATACATGAAGTCGAAGGCACTGTGATTTCGCGTGAAGACTTCAGCAATCTCTCCATGAATCCCTTAAGCGCGAGATTTGCGCCGACCTTCGTCACGCAGTCCTCGAAAATCATAGACCTCACGCTGCACCCGGACATGCTTGTCGGCGGCGCGAGCGCGACCGACCCGCTCGCCTTCATCAATGTTGCGGCCAACACTTCTTCCGGCTTTAGCCAGAGCCGCCGCCCGTTCATCGGGGCCGGAACGCCGTCCCTGTTGGCTAACATCAAGACGGAGCTTAACAAACTCATTGGGCCAGCAATCCCCGTGGCAGACCGCAAGTGCAAATTCTCTATCAGTCTTAACGGAGGCCAATTCATTGACATAGACCTCGGCGGGATTGACGTGACTCCGGCCCCCCTTGACCGCGATCAGGTGTTGAATCTTCTCGTCACGGCCATCAATAACAAGATAAAACTGACAGACCCGACGCTCAACGTGTTGGGTAAGTGGGACGAGATTGATGCCAACAAGCTCGTCGTTATGCGTCTCACATCAGACTGCGGCGACAAGAGCAGCGTGCGCATCCAACGCGCGCCCAGTAACGATTTCTCCGTCCCGATGTTGCTTGGAGTCGAGCAGGGCGGAATAGAGGTGGCGCGCTACAGCAACCTGCGTCCGGCCTTCAACGGCACGGTCTTCTACGGCGGGCAGGCAAATGTCCCGGAAAACTTTATTACCGACATCGGAAGCTTTGCCAACCTGGCCCAGACAGCCGTCGCAGGCATACAGATTGCCGGCTCTCCCAACGTCCTTGTCACACTCACGACCGTCGGCGCGAAAAACTACGAAAGTGCGCCGAGCGGGTTTGACGGCGTGAGAGAAAAACTGCGCATCATCGCTCAGACTGTTAATAACGACCCGAATGTTCCATGGGCAGCAGAGCTATGGGGCTATCACCTGGCCTTCCGCAAAAAGAGCGGAGCGATTAACGACAAGTCGGCGGTCACCACTACATTGGACGCCACGTTCGGCGGCGATTTTATCGCCAATACAAAGCAGTACGTGTTAGGCACTGCCGGAACCAGCGACTTTAGCTCAGGCACAATCGGCAGCGACGGCACGTTCCCGGATGTCGCAACCTACGTCGGCGACCCTGTCAAGCACACAGGCTTCAACGCGCTCGACAAGGTTGACCTCTTCAACCTGATGGTGATACCCGGCGATAGAGAAGTGCTCGAAGCAGACTATCTACAGATTATCGGCCCGGCCAGCATCTACTGCTATCAGCACAGAGCCTTCCTCTTAGTTGACGCGCCCGCGAGTTGGACGAACGTGGACATTCCTATCGCGGATGCCTCTGCGGTCAACGCCGTGCGCAACCTTGTCGTCAAAGACCACTCGGCAATCTTTTATCCGAAAGTGCAGTACAGCGATGCTGGCATCAAGAAGCTGATTGGAGCTTCGGGGATGATTGCCGGATTGATGGCGCGCACGGATTCCGAGCGCGGCGTCTGGAAAGCTCCTGCCGGAACAGAGGCAGACCTGCGCGCCGTGCTCGATGTCGAAGTCAATCTCACAGACCTTGAGAACGGTGTCTTGAATAAGCTCGGCGTCAACTGCATACGCAAGTTTCCGAGCGGCATCGTCAACTGGGGCGCGCGCACGCTCGACGGCTCGGACGACCTCGGCTCCGAGTGGAAATATATTCCCATCCGCCGCCTCGCGCTCTTCCTCGAAGAGTCTCTCTACAGAGGCACGAAATGGATTGTCTTTGAGCCGAACGACGAACCCTTGTGGGCCAGCATCAGGCTCAACCTCAACGCTTTTATGATGAGTCTCTTCCGACAGGGGGCCTTTCAAGGCAGCACGCCCGACAAAGCCTTCTACGTGAAGTGTGATGCGGAGACGACCACGCAGAACGACCGCAATCTCGGCATCGTCAATATCGAAGTGGGCTTTGCCCCGCTCAAACCCGCCGAGTTTGTCGTCATCAAGATTCAACAGATTGCCGGTGATCTAACTTGATTGAGAGGGAATCGCAATGGCTAAAGGTTTCGTCAAGAATGCAAAGCGCGTTGACCCCTACAAGAGCTTTAAGTTTCGCGTCAAGTGGGACGGGAAGACCGTGCTCGGTGTCAGCAAGGTAAGCGCGCTCAAGCGCACAACGGAGGTCGTCAAGCATCGCGACGGCGGCGACAACAGCACAGACCACAAATCGCCCGGTCGCACGACCTACGATTCAATCACGATGGAGCGCGGGCTGACACACGACCCGGAATTTGAGAAGTGGGCCAATATGGTTCATCCGTACGCGGGCGATGCGGCGATGGATTTGGCTAACTACAAAAAGCAGTTGACGCTCGAAATGATGAATGAGAAAGGGCATGTTGTCTTTCGTTATTTCCTGTACGACTGCTGGGTCAGCGAGTTCACGGCCTTGCCGGAACTCAACGCCAACGCCAACGCCCTCGCCATCGAATCGCTCAAGATAGAGCTTGAAGGCTGGGATCGCGATTTGGATACGAAAGAGCCGAATGAAGCGGATGCAGTTCCGGCTCCCTGAGCTGGCTAGAGGTTAATCTGCTCGATGTTCATTTCGGAAAGACATGAGCCTCTCTTGCCGTTTCCGAAACTCGCGGAGACGGCCACAGATGCCGCCGGGCGTTCGACCAGAAATCTCGCGCTCAGACCTTTCGGGCTTTATGAAAGCGACCTGAATGTGGATTTCCAGCGAACGCTCCGGCCCTTTCTGGTGACGCGCATCCTCGAATGCTGCACCAGAGATACAGGGCAAGAGCAGCAGCAGCTTGACCCGCAGTTTTTCTGGAACCTGACGGTCGGCAAGCGCACGGAATGTTTGCTCAACCTGATTGCTTCCGGCGAAGGCTCTGAGTTTCCGCTCACGTTTCGTTGCCACAGCCAGACGTGCGGGCAGAGTCTTGAGATAGAAATTTCCGTCGCGGAAATCTGCGCGTTGCAAGATGAGGCTTACGCGGCGGAACAGGTTTCCGTAGAGCTTGAAAGCAACTCGCTCGTCTTGCGCCGCCCGACTGGCAGCGACCAGTTGGCATGGCTCAAGAGTCGCTTTGCGGATGAAGAGTCTGCCATACGCGCCATGCTCCGCACGCTGTTGCCTGAGCAAACGTCCGCAGTGTCGCTTGAAGGCGGGCCGCTCTCGCGCGAATTGGTCCAGACGGTTGAGAGCGCATTGGAGGAGCAAGACCCGCTTGTGAACTTCAGCCTCTCGGCTGTGTGTCCCTATTGCGAGGAGGAAAATTTATACGAGATTGATTTAGAAGAGCTTTCGCTGAGCCGCTTGCGACGGGCGCAACTGCGCCTGCTCGCATCTGTTCATACACTGGCCGCGCATTATCACTGGAGCGAGCAGCAGATATTTTCCGTCCCCTTCTGGCGACGCGCGCAATATTTAAGCCTCATTGAAAAAGAGAAAAATCAATGAAGGGATATTTCAAGCAACTGGCGCATCAGACCGGCCTCAGCTTCGAGTCCGGCTCGAAGTCCTCTTCTGCCCCGAATAACTCGCGCGCACACCACGCCTCTGCTCCAACACAAACAAGCAGCCGCGCCAGAATCTCCCCACTTCATGTAGAAGAAGTCACCTACGTCGCCCAGCCGCCAGCAACCGCCCGCACAATTCCGGACAGAGTTGATAAAGACGCTGCTCCAAAAAGCTCTTCAGTCAACAAGCCTTCGGAAGTCAACAATTTTACAGAAGCGAGTGAGACAAACCGCACGCAATCTTCGCCTGAACCATTGCCGCACACGATGCTTGAGATTGGCCCACAAACTTTTTCAGCAGAAGCTCCGCTCCCGGACACAGGCCATCAATCATCTCTCGCGGGCTCATCTGAAAAAGAGCTCCGCGCGAGCGTGCATCAAGCAGAAGAGAGTTTTGACGAAAGCCTTTCATCAGCGCAGGCCACTGGGCCAGAAAATTTTTCGGAAGTTAGAGAAATTTCCCAGACGACGTTTGCGGAATCTTCGCAGCAAAGCAGCGAGCCGTCCGATGCGCAAACAGCATCGAGCCTCAAGCAGAAGTCCGAACAGCTTCCGCTTCATGAAGCGGAAGCACAGCCCGTCTCTGCTCTTGAACAGACGGAGACTGCGACTGTCGAGCATTACCTGAAAGAAGTGATGGAATGGATTTCTGCTCCGCCTGAAATTGATGAGAGCGAGATTGAGCAAACGCACCGGACAAAAATCCTGCGCGCGCCGGAAAGCGAAAACAGTTTTGCTCTTGAGCATGAACGTGACGCGGCATCGGTCGCACGGCAGGCGCACGCGCGCGAGCCGGAAGTCCAAGACTTAAATCTTTCAATCGGGACAATCAGCATTGTGATTGAAGAATCGAAGGCGACTACAACTCCAGCTTTGCCCGCGCCTGCGCCGAGAAATGAAAGCGCACACGCGCCCGCGCGCAACGAGTCGCCAAGCTTGAGTCGTTACTATCTGAGAAGCTTTTAAGGATTTTAGGGAACATGACACTGGCCGATACAGGAAAAGCGATTGGCGCTGTCAGCGAAGCTATACGCCAGCGTCTGAGCACGATAGCGAACATGACTGTCACTGTCGGCAGGCCCGAACCGCCTGATAGTCCGCCGGCAGGCAAGAAGCTCAATATCTTTCTTTACGAATCACAGTTTGATGCGAGCTTCAAAAATTATCCGCTCGAAGACGGGCAGCAGCCTCCCGTCTGGCTAGTCTTGAAATATTTGCTGACAGCCTTTGCCGCAGACGGAGCGACCAGCGATTCCGTCGAAGCGCACGAAAATTTGGGGCTCGGCATACGCGCTCTACAGGAATTGAGCATCCTGCGGCTCACGCCCGGTCTGCCTTCAAGCGTCGTCAAGGCTTTGAGTGATAACCCGGAAAATTTGCACATCACTTTTGACGAAGCTCCGACAGAGTTGCTTTCAAAAGTAATGATGCAGGGCGACGAGAAGTACAGGCTCTCAATCGCCTTTCAAGTGCGCCCGGTGATGATTGCTCCCTCGGAGCTTCCTTCTTATTCACTTCTCGTCGGCGTGGATTACACGACGAGCCCCGCGTCTGTGATTGGCGAAGATGGGATACAGACCGTCGTGCTGCCTTCGATGGGGCCGACGATTACAGAGATTTCTCCGCTCGGTTTTGAGATTGGCGACACGGTCACAATCTATGGCAACGACCTGCATCTCTCGAATCTTTCAGTCAATCTTGGCCCGGTCGAATTGCCTGTGACCATGCAACAGACTGACAGGTTAGAGTTCGTCGTGAGAGATGATGTGGTGACGGGCAATGTGATTTCGGCTGGCAGCCATGCCATCTCTGTGGGCCAGTTGCTGCCTTCGGGCCGCAAGCGTTTGAGCAATCTGCTCGTGGGAAATCTGCTGCCCACTCTTTCGCTTGTGGAGATTCTCGCGGGCTCGCTGCAAACCGTCGGCGTGCCGCCGCCGCCACCGCCGCCGCCCACCGGCTGGAAGTTTGCGACCATCAATCTGACGGGCAAGCTTCTGGGCCAGAATGACAAAGATGATTTTTATCTCGCGCTCTACAGAAACGGCGCGACCGTCAAGTTCTTCGAGAACGATCCTCCTTTAGAGCATTTAAAAGATACTTCGCCGGCAGGCGCGCGGCAGACCGCACGGCAATGCGTGATGGTCAGGGCGGATGCCGTGCCGCCCGGAAAATATCTTGTCCTTTATCGCGTCAACGGCCAGCAGGCTGTGCAGAGCGCAGAGCTAGACATGACTTGATGACAGCCGTGAGGAAGAAAAAAGAGTCCATCACTTTCTTGCCGGAGTTGCGAGCCGACGACCTGTGCGCCAACTACTGGATGCGGCAAGTGACCTTGCGCCTGCGTCGTGAAATCTCCTGGTGCTGGCACGAGCGCGGCTTGCAGCCAGCAGAAGGCGCGGCGACTCTCCCGCCGTTCTCAGACAAAGTTTCCGCGACGCTCGATATGAGCCGCTTCTGGGCCGAGAAACAGAATTTTTATATGACAGACCCCGCGGCGCGTTATTTGACGGAAGAGCTTGCGACGGAGCTTCCGCGCGGTGTTAACAAGTATGCTGCTCAAGGCTCGTTCGGCTGGGTGGTCGAGAAGCTTGAGCTTGATGATGTCTCTGCTTTCGTGCTGGCTCTCGGTCTGACAGTAGCTTTCGATGGCAGCATGGGCAGCGTCATCGCTGCCTGCTTGAATGACCAATCGAAAACTTATCCGACTCTTTCACTCGCGCAAAGATTATGGGACGAGCCGCAGGATGTCTTGCATCTGGCAGACCCTTTTCATCCGCTCTTTCGCTGTGGCCTCGTCAGATATAGCAATCACAGCAGCCACTATCAGGCAGAGACCGGATGGGATGCTCCAATCACTGTGCCGTCACTGGTCGCCAGCCAACTGCTTTTCAATCTCAGTCCTCTGCCGCATGGAGTCGTCGCGCTCGACACTCTGGATAAAGATGAAGCTCTGACGGAGACTGCGCGCATTGCTTCGCTCAGATTGCGCGCCATGCAGGAAGAGGCTTTGCGCATAGTGCCTGTGCTTGGGCCAAAGGGCGCGGCGCGGCGCGAAGTCGTGCAGGCGATTGCCGCTGAAAATGGCAAGCAGGTTGTGGAGTTCAAAGGCGATGCAGTTCTCGTTTCAGATAGTCAATATTTAAACTCTGTCGCCACTGTCTGCTGGCTCAGAGATGTGTATCTATATTTTGGTAAAGAGGTGGCAACTTCTACAGGCACGGACAAACACCGCGCTCTTGAAAATTTCGCGCTGCCCGCGCAGACCATTCCGGCGACAATCTTTCTTGCCTTAACGGAACGCAGTCAACTCTCACAGCTTCCAGCGAATCTGCTGCTGCCCGCCGTGCATGTCCCTGCAACTACATATCAGGAGCGGATTGAGCATTGGAAAAAAGAGCTTGGCGCGAAGGCCAAAGGATTGGACCAGACAATCGCGGAATGCTCGCGCCGCTTTCGTTTCGAGCGCGAGACGATTCGCGCCGTCTCGACGGAACTCAAAGAGCTTTCGGGAAAAATTTCGGCGGCGGATTTTATCGCCGCGTGTCGTGCAGAGCTTGATTCGGACATCGGAGAGTTGGCGAGTCGCGTCATGCCGCGATTCGACAAAGAGGATTTGGTGCTGCCGCACAAACAGCATTTGCAATTCACAGAGATTTTAAAAGCGATGCAATCGCTCACAGAAGTCCATTACGGTTGGGGAACCGGACAGGTCTGGAACGAAGGCGGCATCGCAGTTCTCTTCGCAGGGCCGCCGGGAACCGGCAAGACTATGGCTGCCGAAATCCTCGCCATCAAGCTCGACCTGCCGATGTATCGCATAGACCTCTCGCAGGTCGTCAACAAATACATCGGAGAGACGGAGAAGAACTTAAAGCGTGTCTTTGATGCGGCGGATATTTCGGACATGGTGCTCTTTTTCGACGAAGCGGATTCGCTCTTCGGTCGCCGCACGGAAGTCTCTGACGCGCACGACCGCTATGCCAATCTCGAAATCAGTTATCTCCTGGAACGCATGGAGCGGTTCAAGGGTCTTGCAATCCTTGCGACCAATCGGAAGAAAGACCTCGATGAAGCTTTCTTGAGAAGGCTGCGATATGTCGTTGACTTTCCGCTGCCGGATGCACAGGAGCGCAAGCGCATCTGGGAACAGGTCATTCCTCCGGGCGCGAATGCTTCCGAATTGGAGTTTGAGTTTCTCGCGGAACAGTTTCAACTCGCGGGCGGCAACATACGCTCAATCATTTTCAACGCCTGCCTGCAATGCGCGGACGGCTCAGCGTTGAAGGAAAACGGCGAGGCGGGTTCGCTTGAGATGAAAGAGATTATCGTCGCTATCAAAAGAGAGTACGACAAACTGAATCGCACGTTGAGCCTGGAGCAGTACGGGCAGCACGCAGAACTTGTCGAAGGATTAGAGCAATGAGCAAACACAGCATCAGCATTGACAGGTTGGAGATTCGTCTCAAAGGCATCTCCGCAGAAACGGCTCGCGCGGCGACAAACGATTTGGGCCGCGACATCCTGAGCCAACTCACATCGCAGCGCAATCCTGCGGGCGGCATTCGCGCCGTCAACAAAGTTGACGCAGGCACAGTTCATCTTTCGGGTGAGACACGCGCGAGCGAATTACGAAACATAATTGCGCGAAAGGTTGCTGCGTCTATCAAGTCGAAGATGAAATAGAAACTTTTTTTGTAAGTCAATGGAGAGCTTGTCGCCATGCCATATCTTTTGAGAGGAGCGATGATTGAGTACGGCTCGGATTTTCTTGGGCCACTGCCGAACGTCGTCATCTTTCAGTTCAATCCTGAGACTCTCACGCGAACCATACAGATACCGCCGCGCCCTGCCGGAGCTGCTGCGCGCGAGACCACGCAGGCGGGCGAGCCTTCGATTGAAAAGATAACTTTAAAAGCGCAGTTCAGCGCGGCGGACGGCATGGGTACGGGCAATATCCTTGCGCGCACGATGGGCGTTGGCCCACGTCTCGCCGCGCTCGAAAAGATGGTGCATCCGGCTGGAAAAATCAGCGGCCTGATTGGCGCGGCGATAGACGCCATCGGCGATGCGCTGGGCGGCGGCGACACGGAGCCGCGCAAGACCGTCCCGCGCGAAAGCTACCCGCGCATACTTTTTATCTGGGGGCCATTTCGCGTGCTGCCCGTCGTCATCGAATCCATGAGCATTACGGAATTGCAGTACGACTTTCTGCTCAATCCGATTCAGGCGGATGTGAGCATCGGTCTTGCGGTCAATCCGATAGACAACTGCTCTGACGATGTGGTCGGCAAAGGCGCGCTCGAATATTCCAACTTAGCGAAAGAGGCGCAGGCCATACTCAATCTCGCTAATACCATTGAGCAGATTGCCGAACTGATTCCATTTTAGGAGGAGGAACGGAAAGTGTTTTTGGAAAATTCCAGATACTTCACTGTCAAGACCGTCGAGGCCGAGACCAAAGAAGGTCGCAAGGTGACGGCCATCAAGCTGCGCCGCCTGCCTTACGTGGCAGGCACGCCCACTCTCGTCAAAGGCAATGACCGCCTTGATGTCATGGCCCAGCGCAGGTTCAGCGACCCGACAATGTTCTGGCACATCGCGGACGCTAACACGGAACTCGAAGCAAATGATTTAGTCAAACAGCGCGAGCACGATGAAGCGGCGCGCATGATTAACGTCCCGGAGAAATAGATGGGCGCGGTGGAATACAAAATGTTCTTCGACGGCGCGAGCGCGACAGAAGAACAACTCGACAAGATTGACGAGATCAAAGTGGATCAGGCTGTGGACAAAGCCTGGGAAGCTCGCATCAAGATACCCGTCTGCGTCAACAACGACGGCAAGTGGGAGGGCGAAGAGGAAGCCTGGATGAAGGCTTTCACGACCATACGCATTGAGGTCAATCCCGGCGACGGAAAGTTTGTGCCATTGATTGACGGGCCGGTCGTGGGCTTTGACAGCGAGCGCACAGCGCAACCCGGCAAGAGCGTCGTGACAGTCGTTGTGCATGACGCGAGTGCGCTCTTGAATCGCAAAGCCAAAGTCGAAGTCAAAGAGGGACAGATAGACAGCGACCTTGCCAAACAAATCTACACCGATGCCGGAATCAAAGAGCATCAGATTGACCCGACGCCGCCGCAGCCGGACGCCATCACCGCCGCCGCAGTCCAGCGCGGAACTCCCATGCAGTATTTAAGAGAACTCGCGCGGCGCAATCAGGAATGGCACGCCTATGTCTTGCCCGGCAAGGAAAAGGGCCAGAGCATCGGCTGCTTCAGAAAGTTTCCAGAGGAATTGGACACGCTGCCCGAAATGGTCTTGCTCGGCTTAGACCGCAATATCGAAACCTTTAATGTCAACAACAAGGCGCAGAATCCCTGCACGATGCAGGCGGCGACGCTCAGCCTTGCTCACGACAAAGTGCAAACGAGCAAGTCAAGCTATCGTGACAAAACTTTACTCGCAGACCAGCCGCCGGATGCCGGAAATACAAACGAGGCTGAGTGTCTGATGCGACCGGGCATCAGTGACCGCGTGAGTCTCACTGATGCGACAAGAGGCGCGGCGGCCAACTCCGCTTTCGCGCTCGAAGCGACAGGCAACATCGTGCCTTTCTGTTACAAGGCCGTCCTGTCTCCATATCGCTGGGTGCTTGTCAGAATTTCTGACAGCAAGTTCAGCACCAAGTATTTAATCACACAGGTGACGCACACTCTGACGCGCTCCATCTACAGGCAATCTTTCGCGATGAAGAGCGATGGAGTGACTGTCGCTGCGGGCGGCGCGGCCACAAGCCCGCAGCCGTCTGCTTCCTTGAGCGTCAGCTTCAACGTGCAAGTGAGCATCTTCTAATGTCCACAGAATACGAAGAGCTATTAGTCAATCTCACTGAGAACATGAACTCCCGTTTTTACGGGAAGTATCGCGGCGTGGTCACGGATGTGGACGACCCTGAAAAGATTGCGCGCATCAAGGCTCAAGTGCCGGAAGTCTATCACGAAGAAACCTCGCCCTGGGCTTTGCCCGCAGTCTCCCTTCGCTGGGCCAAAGCACGGCTTTGTCTTTATCCCTGAAGTGGGCGACGGCGTGTGGATAGAGTTTGAAGCAGGCGACCCTTCGCGACCTATCTGGACTGGCGGCTGGTGGGCCAGTGGCGAGTTGCCAGACCCTGCCGATACGAAAGTGCGAACGATTGCGACGACTGTGGGCCACAAGCTCGTCCTTGATGACGACAAGAAAGAGATACAGCTTCTTCATTCAGGCGGCGCGCTGATGAAAATGACTAACGATGACATCGCGCTCACCATCGGCCAGTCCGAAGTGAAGATGACTGCCGATAGCATCACTCTCAAAATCGGCGCGGCGGAAATCAAGATGACGATGACAGAGCTGACCTTGAAGGGCGGGCCGACCGCGCAGGTCAAGCTCTCTGCGAGCGGCGTGGATATTAACAACGGCGCGATAAAGGTGATGTAGCAACAGATGCCCGGATACGTGCTCACAATCAGTAGCTCCGTGATGTGCATGCATGGCGGCTCGGCCATCTTGACCACGAGCAATACGAAAGTGATGGCAGACAACGTGCCTGCGCTTCTCGAATCGGACGTGCATTCAGTCGCCGGTTGCCCGTTTCAGATTCCCGCGCCGTCCGGCACAAAGCCTTCGCCCTGCATACGCATCGAGTGGTCTGGCGGCTCGCAGCAGATGCAGGTGAACGGAGTCGGCGTGCTCATGCAAAGCAGCATCGGCAAATGCTATAGCCCGGAAGGCGCGATGCAGGGCATCGCCGTCATCGCCTCCACACAGGTAAAGGTCAGCGCGATATGAATCCGAACAACGGAAGACACCTTGCATTTCCTTTCCGCATAGAAACGACCGGGCGCGCGGCGCAGGTCACGACGCTCGAAGACCACGTGCGCGATGAGTTGATGCAACTCATTCTCACAAATCCTGCGGAAAGACTTTTTGTGCCGGAGTTCGGCGCGGGCGTTCGTCGTCTGGTTTTCGAGAACATAGACGAGACGACAGGCGCGATGACAAAGGCCATCATCACTCGCGCCATCTCGCGCTGGATTGGTCATCGCGTCGTGCTGGAAAACCTGACCGTGCTGATTGAGAACGAAAAGATAGAAGTTGACCTCAAGTATCGCATCGCGGGGACAGAGGACACGCGGACTCTCAGATTCCAGAGGAACGGAGGCTAGACAAGAAAGAGAGATGTCCGTCATAGAGCACAAAACTTTAAGAAGTCGCGCGACAGATAAGGAAGCTCTCGCGGAGCGAGCGCGCAAATTATTTATCGTCCCGACAGAACTCGCGGAAGCTTTTGTCGAGGCGTTGGAGGTTTCCTGCCGCGAGGATTTGATAAAGGGCGTGACTCCTCTTTACGAGCTTGTTGGCCCGCGCTACGTTCTGCAAAAACCTGTCACAGAGCTTTCCGTCACAGAGCGTTATCGCATCCTGCAATGTCTGGGGCTGGCAAACGGCATCAAGCTCGTCTTTGTCTCGATTGTCGCGGATGCAGCGATTCTCGAAGTCCAGTTCTTCAATCGCAACTACCTGCAAAAGATTGTGGACAAGCACGACACGGACTTGCCCACTGACCCGACGATTGCGCGGCGCATCTTTTCTATTTCCGGCGGGCATAGAGTTCCTGCGGGCGCGGCTGTGGGCCAGGTGCAGGTGCAGAAGATTGAAAAGTCTGCTGACTTCGATGACCCGAACTCAAAGCAGCCGACGACACTAAAATTAACTATCAAACCTATCGGAGATTATTCGACTTACAAGCTGAGCATCAATACGAGCGTCTTTCCGTCGAACGACCCCGTTATCATTGACCCTGTTTTTAATGAGATAGATTTCAAATTCCGTCCCGGCTGCTTCAACATCAACTGCGCGCCCGACTGGGATGCAGCCCCGCAGCCATTTGAAGAACCTGTCATTGATTATCTAGCTAAAGATTACGACTCGTTTCGCCACACGATGATGACGGCGATGATGCAGCGCGTGCCGGATTGGCAGGCGAGTAGCGAAGCGGATTTGGACCAGGTGCTATTGGAGCTCTTCAGCGCGGCGGCTGACGAGTTGAGCGATTATCAGGACAGGGTAATGAATGAAGCTTACTTGTCCTCTGCGCGCAAGCGTGTCTCTCTGGCGCGGCACGCGCGCCTGATGGATTACCACATACATCAGGGCAATCAGGCAAGTACGTGGCTCGCGCTCGAAGTTGCGCCCGCGCTTCCTTCCGAGCCGCAGGCCGGAGCCACGCGCCAGTATTTTCTCACGGACAATTTTAAAGTCTGGGCCGGAGGGCCGACGGAAAATTCTTCCTCCGTCATTTTCCTGACGCGCGAGCAGCAGCGCGTTCATCCGCTCGTCAATCGCATGAGCCTCTACACATGGAGCGATGCGATTCCATCTCTCCTTGCCGGAGACACAACGGCAGACCTCAGGCTCTTCTTAAATGACGTGACGCCCGCGACAGACGAAGCATCCGCACGCGCCGTAGAGGCTTTGATACGCACGGGAGTCATCAAGCACCTGCTCATACAGGAGCACTTGAATCCTGCGACAGGCACTGTCAATGGTTTTAATCCGCAGAAGCGTCAACTGCTGCGCCTCTTGCCCGGAGACAATGGAGCGGAGGCGATGCATGACCCGACGACCGGAACTCCTGCGACGGCTGAGTGGTTTGTGCGCGTGCGTTGGGCCGAGCAGGACAAGCTCAAATCAAACTACTGCTTCACGGTTGATTGCGGGCCGCCGACAGGCAAGGTGGAAAATGTCTCGCTCTTTCACGGCAATCTGGTCGAGGCCAATCATGGTCGGCGGCAGGTAACTTTTTTCAAAGAGCCGGGAAAGCTGCTCAACAATTCACTTGAATTTCATTTCGAGAGAACGAGCAAGTGGGGCGCGCTCTGCACCTTGCCCGCGCGGCCCATCGCTTATCGCAACACAGAGCCGGGAGGCGATGTGCCGCCGCGCACAACCTTGTCTGTCGTCGTGTCGCAGCCCGGCGGCGGCGTGGATTTCTGGGACGAAGTGCCGAGCTTGATTCATAGCGACGATAGCGATGAGAACGGCGACCACTTCATGGTCGAGACGGACGAAGACGGCACAAGCCGCATACGTTTCGGCAACGGCAAGAATGGAAAAGCCTTGCCGCAGGGCGCGCTCGTCGGTTGCGCTTATCAGGTCGGCGTCGGCATCGAAGGCAATATAGGTCTCAACACTCTGACCAACTTCGACACGGCGGCAAATAATCTCCTCAAGCTCGAAGCCAACATTCTCGCGCCAGCAGTTGACGGCAGCATCATTCGTCGCTGCTGGAATCCGTTTGACATCACAAGCGGGCGTGCGCCCGAACCGGCTGCGGAAATCATACGCCGCGCGCCCGAAGCCTATCGCGTGCGCCAACTCCGCGCCGTCACTCTTCAGGATTACGTCAATCGCGCGGAAGAGTTGCCGGAGGTTTCGCGCGCGGCGGCGCGTTATGCATGGACTGGAAGCTGGCGCACAGTGCAGGTCACGATTGACCCTGTCGGGACATTCACGCTCGCAGATGAAGTGCGTCGCAAGATAGAGCGTTATCTCAACGCCGTGCGCTACATCGGAGAAGATTTGGAGATTCGCCCGCCGCGTTTTGTGCCGCTTGAGATTCACGTCTCTCTGTGCGCGAAGCCGGATTTCTGGCCCGAAGATTTGAAGTCAATTCTGGAACAGGAATTTTCAGACGGCTGGACGCCGGACGGGCGCATGGGCTTTTTCCATCCAGACCTCTGGACGTTCGGCCAGCAGCTTCGCGCAAGTCAAATCCTGGGGCGCGTGCTCTCAGTCGAAGGCGTCGAGCATGTTATCAGCGTGACCATGAAACGCTGGAACGACCCCGCGCAGGCCAAAGGCGAAACGATTGAGTTGAACTTTAACGAGATAGTTCAAGTCTTAAATGACCCTGACCACATGGAAAAAGGTTTTATTGATTTTGAAGTGAAGGGAGGTCGCCAGTGAAAAAGGATTGTCGCAATGATTGCCTTGAGTCCTTGAGCTTTCCCAGAAGGCCAGACAATCGCCCCGGCCTCTCGCACATAGGCTATCGCATAGGGACGTATGCGCAGATACGCGAGTATCTCCTGCGCAATTTGGACAAGAGCGGAAATCTTTCCGCGTGGACGCATCGCGGCGCGGACGACCCCGGCATAGCTTTGCTTGAAGGCGCAGCCATCCTCGGCGACATCCTGACTTTTTATCAAGAGCTATATGCCAACGAAGCTTACATGCGCACTGCGCAGTGGCGCGAGAGCATAGCTGATTTAGCACGCCTCTTAGGTTATCGCCTCTCGCCGGGCGTGGGCGGCCAGGCGACATTTGCATTCGAGATTAAAGGCGATGCTCCAGTCGCTATTCCTGCGGGCTTTCCTGTCAAAGCTGATGTCGAAGGCTTGGACAAGCCCGCCGATTTTGAAACCAACGAAGATGCTACAGCTTATCCGTGGCTCAGCAAATTCAATCTCTATGCTCCACTCGCATCGCCGCAGATTTCGTCAGCGATTACAGAATTTTTTATACAGTCGCCAGACCAACTCAACGCCGCTTCGCTTGTGACTTTCAAAGCCGGAGACCGTTTGATGATGGGCGAGGCGGATTCCGCAAACAATCCCAAACGTTTGAACAAAGCAGAGATAGTGATTGTGGATTCCGTGCGCGAGTTGCATGGCATCAAGGTCTTTAAGATAAAAGGCAAGCTCAAGAGAAGTGGAAGCGTTCAGAAGCTTGCGGCCTACAAGCTCGGTCGCTCCTTTCATCACTTCGGCCACAACGGGCCGCGCACGATGACCAAGCCGCCGGATAAAGTCTCTTCGACTGTGACTATCATTTCAGACACGGAAACGGAAGTCGAGAGCGAGCTGCCGAAGCAAATCAACATCTCTTTTTATCGCAGCATCAGTGGCAACACAGAGAGCACGAAGACTTCATCCGGTTCCGGCTTTTATCTTGGCAATCTCTTGCAGGGCTACGGCGGCTTTAATCAAAACATGCAGTATCAAATGAATTTCATACTCGGCAACAGTGGGCCAATGTATTCCATGCCGGGCTTCAACATAGACATCTCGCAGGCATTCAAGCCGACGATTATCGTTGAGCCGACGCTCGGCAAGACAGAGTTTCCGCTCGATGCAGAGGTGCAGGATTTGCCGCCGGGAGTAACGCTGCTCATACAGTCGCAGCTACACAAGAGCAGCGCGGGCGGGACAAATGATGAGTTCACGCTGATACGCACCATCAGTAATATCAAAACGACTTCGATGACGTGGGGAGTCTCGACAGGCACGTCGAGCCTTGTGACTCTCAATGAAGCGTTGGATACAAGCTCCGACAGCTACAACTACATGGACATACGGCAGACGCAGTTCCACGAAACTGTCAGCCCGCTTCTGTCCCTCCGCGCTGTCTTGCAGGATGCTTCGCCTTCCAGCAAAAACATACTCAATTTCTATGGCCCATACGAGCAGGCGAAAAACCTCTTGGGCCGCAATCTGATTTTCGTCAAAGAAGGAAGCGCGCCTCTGACCGTTCACGTCAAATCGGTTGCCGCGCCGTCAGCGACAGACGGCCTGCATCCATTGCTGCATAAAATCGAGATTGACCGCAACGATTTGATATACGCAGACTTCCCGAACGCGCCGCCGTTTCCTTACACGGTCTATGGCAACATCGTAGAGGCGACACAAGGGAAGACAGAGACGCAGGCGACGCTCGGCAATGGAGACAATCGGCTTGTCTTCCAAAACTTCAAAATTCCGAAATCGCCGCTCACCTATCTGCTCTCGACCGGCGAGACTCCGCCCGAAGTCCCAGAGCTAGAGATTTATGTCAACAATCGTCTCTGGAAAAGAGTCTCATCATTTTTCGGTCGCCGTGCCGACGAAGAAATCTACATTGTTCGTGAAGACGCGGAAGACAATAGCTGGGTTCAGTTTGGCGACGGCAAGACAGGCGCGCGTCTGCCTTCGGGCATCAAGAACGTGGTCGCCAAATATCGCACAGGCACAGGAGCTTTCGGCGCGCTGAAAGAAAAAACAAAGGCGCAGGGCGGCGGCAAGCTCGATGGCCTGGATAAAATTCAGATGCCGGATGTGGCTGCGGGCGGATCCGAGCCGGAAGATGGAGAGAATGCCAGAGAGGCTGCGCCGGGAAAGATTCAAAGCTTGGGAAGGCTTGTCTCGCTCAAAGATTTTGAGAGCGAAACCATCGCCATGTCCGGCGTGACAAAAGTTTCAGCCGCGTGGAAGTTGATAAATAACATCCCCGAAGTCGTCATCATTGTCTTGATGGACACAGGGCGCGACGCAGAGCTTGCAGCCGTGCAGGAGACTCTCGACGGTTACAACAAGAGTCGCGGCCCGAATCGTTTTCCCGTCAGCGCGCTAAAAGGTCAGCGCAAGCATGTCGCAATCCATGCGACCTTCGGCTACGACTCGACATATCTGGAAGAGGATGTGAGGCATGCTGTCGAGAAAGCTTTGGGGACGAATAGCGGCGAGCCGAATGCTGAAGACGACCAGACAGGATTGTTCAGCCTGCGCCGTCGCAGCTTCGGACAGAGCGAATATGCGACGAGCATCGCGGGCCGTATTCAACAGGTCGAAGGCGTCATCTGGGCGCAGGTCAAACGCTTTCAATCGCTCGGCGCACTCGCAGACCCGACAGCTATTCCGTTTCCAGTCTCCGCAGAGAAAGTCGAGAAGGCGATAGATTGCAAAGCTGAAGAACTCTTGAGCCTCTACAAAGGTCATCTACAGCTCACAGCCGTCTCCGAGATTTTTACGGGAGGTAAGCTGAAATGAGCGACAACCGCGTGCCACTCTTCCGGCGACTGCCAGAGATTTATCGTACGAAGGATGCAGAGCAAGCTGTTCCGAATCAGCTGCGCGATTATCTCTCGCTGGTCGAGTCGGCTTTCGGCGCGATACATGAAAATATCGAATCGCTCTATCACGACCTCTTCATAGAATCTTGCGATGAGTGGGCCATTCCATACATCGGCGACCTGCTCGGCACAAGCCACTTGAGCGGCGACTCCTGGACGCTGCGCGCGGATGTCGCGGACACGATTGCTTTGCGCAGGCGCAAAGGCACGCTCGGCGCAATCGAGCTTTTGACTTTCAATCTCACAGGCTGGGGCGTGCATTCTGTAGAGCTTCTGGAAAACATGGTCTGGAATCAGCACCTCAATCACCAGAGGCCGGACGAGGGAGGCCCGCCGCCCTATCGTGACCCGAACCCGAAAGTGAAACGGCAGACAGTGATTCGCGGAGGCACTGTCACTTTGCGCGACCCCGCGATGCTGTCTCTCTTAGACACGCCGTTTGACCCGTTCGCGCACACAGCCGATGTTAAGCCTCCGGCGGGCGCGAGCATTCGCTACAACCTGCCGAACCTCGCAATCTTTCTCTGGCGGCTGGAGGCTTATCGCATACGCGTCATGAAACCGCTCTTCAAAGGAGTGGTTATTGAAACAGGATTGCTCACGCCGATGGCTTCGCACATCGTCGGCTTTACCATCAATCCTGTTGACCGTCCTTATGTCGCGCTCGAAAAAGATAAAGAGCCTCTGCGCCTCTTCAACACAAACCTCGTCGCGATTACCAACAGCAACCGTAGCGGCACAGACAAGCTGAACAACACAAGCCTTGCTCCGTCCATCTCGCAGATAGACGAAACGCCCGGCCCGATTCCAATGGAGCGACTGACGGAAGATTCCGCTGCGGGCGTTCCAGAAGCTTATGTCTCGGTCGAGACTTACGATACGACAATCACGGATTTAAATACCCTAGACCTCTCGGATGTAGGGCTGCAACTTCATCTGCCCGAACCAAAGTTTACCGGCCAGACTTTTCCGCCGGAGCCGGGACAAACACTGACTTGGAAAATTAGAGGAGCAAATCTTTGCGCGTGGGAAGCGGGACTTCAGCCGCCGCTGCAAAAAGATGAGATTGCGATAGACCCTGTGATTGGCCGATTGATGATTGGCGTCTCGAATAAATCGAAAGCCCTAACGCTGGCCCAAGATTTATTGTTGACTTACACCTACGGCGCGGTCGGCCCGGTCGGCGCGCATCCTATCTCGCGCCCTGAACTCCCGCAGGACAAGTGGGGCATCCCGCCCGCAGATGTGCGGCATGTGAATGCCAACGACCCTGCATCGTTGACTTTGCTGCAAGCTCTCAAAGACATACACGTCGCTGGCGACCCTATCGTCATAGAGATTAACGACAGCCTGACGCACAAGCTCGATTTGAGCGACGCCTTTTTGACGAATGAGAAGACTGCGACGGATGGCCCGCTCACGTTGCTGCTCAACAGGTCTGTGGTGATACGCGCCGCGAATAACCAGCGACCAATTATTGAATTGGCCCAGCCGCTGCGCTTCCGGCCACTCAACGTCGCCGGAGCGAATCAGCAACAGCAGAATCAGTTTAATGCCGTGATGTCTGAATTGACTGTCCGGCTCGAAGGTTTGTACCTGACGCGCGGCGCGACGTTTCCACCAGACCCCGGCGACCACGATGACCCGTTGATTGCGCGTGCCGCGCTCAATAGCCTTGAGCTTATCAACTGCACGCTAGACCCTGCGGGCTATCAAACTGTCGAAGGCACAACGCGCGCGCCGATTCTGACTTCGCTTGAGCTGGATGAAACCTATGGCTTCACAAAGCCGAACGAACAATCGGCCTTCAACCAGATTCCGAACATCATCCTGTATCACACGAGCAGTGGGCCAATGCTGATTGATGCTATCTATCGGCTCGATGTCACGGATTCGATAATTGATGCGGGGCAGGGAGTCGGCAACACGACGAGCAGCTTTGCGATTGCGAGCGCGACTGACCCGATTAACAACTGGGGGCCGCCGACGGTCTTGAGCGGCGTGACTATCTTAGGCCGCACGCGCGTCGAGAGCATAGAGGGGCGCGGAGCAATCTTTGTCCACGCGCTCGAAGCTCTGGACAACCAGAAGGGCTGCATCAAGTTCAGCTACTTCTCCGGCGAGACGCAAGACCGCTTGCCACAGAATCATGCTTGCGTCTTTGCGCCTGATGCCACCTTGCGTTTCACGAGCGAGATTTTCGGGACGCCCGCCTATTGCCAGTTGGCCCACAGCGCGGACGAGCGCATACGCGAGCAGGGGCCGGAGTCAAACGAGATGGGCGCATTCGGATTTCTCACGGAAGCGCACAAATGGCTCAATCTACAGATTCGTTTTCGTGAATTTATGCCGGTAGGAATTCGGCCCTTGCTGATACCTGTCACTTGAGGAGAGCGTGATGAAAGGCGATTTTTCGAGCTGGCGCGATGAGCGCAGACGCAATTTCAACGGAGTATTGCATCAGCAGGGCCGCGTGTTGTTGGATGCCGACTGGAACGCGCAAACCGCCATCAACAACAACTGGCAGGATACAGCCGCCGAGGACATCATCGGCGCGGGCGTGGCCGCAGTCCCTTCGGATAAGCCGAACGGATTTAAGATGACTTCCGCGAAACACGTGCTGACAGAAGTACAACTCAAGGTCACGCCGGGCCGCGTCTGGGCCGACGGCCTGCTCACAGAGCTCTATGGCGAGCCTGACCCCGACTCTTTAAGTGACGTGACGCGCGTGGCAACCTATCTCAAGCCGCCCGTCCAAGACCCTGCGTTTGATGAATCCACCATCAACACAAATGTGAGAGATGCCGTCGTCCTCGAAGTCTGGCGCGAAGAGATAAACGGCTTCCAGATTCCAGAGACATTGATTGAGCCTGCTCTCGGCGGGCCGGATACGACCGAGCGTGTCCACACGGCGATGGCCTTTCGCCTGATGCGTCTTGGCCCAAACGACACTTGCGAAAATATTCGCGGACGCCTTCAGGATGATTTTAGCAAGAAGGGAAAATTGAAAGTCACGCTCAAGCCGACCAATCCGGGTTCAGGCGATTGCCCTGTCGTCGCGGGCGGCGGCTACACAGGTTTTGAGCACAACATATATCGCATCGAAATCGCGAACGTGAAAAGCGGGCCGCCGCAATTTAAATGGTCGCAATACGCTGGCGGGCTCGTCGGGCGCGGCCACTTCGATAACGCCAAAAAAGAAGTGACCATCAAAGCCAACTTGCAGGCCATCACAAATTCCGGTCTCACTTCTTTCTATGTCGAAGCGGTTGAGTATGACACAGACCTCGGACACTGGCGCGTGACTTACGGGGCCAATGCGACTTTGAATAATAATATCCTCTCGCTCGGCGTAGAGAACTTCGGAGCCATCCCAAACAATCCGCAGCCGACAGACACAACCTTCTTTCGTCTCTGGAACGGTGTCGCTCTGGTCCAGGACTTTGCGAACACAGAGCTGCCGAACAACGTCGGCATCCTTCTTGACTTTGAAGCTCCTGCGGCGAGCAACTATGTGCCGGGAGATTACTGGACGTTCCCTGTGCGCGCTGGCGAAATCGCCAACAACGAAATCCTGATTGATAAAAAAGCTCCGCAGGGCATCCACTATCATCGCGTCCCTCTCGCAGTCCTCAGTTGGGCCGACACGCAGAACACACTGCTGCCGATAGAGGATTGCAGGCATATCTTTCATCCGTTGACGCGGCTTGCGACCTGCTGCTCCTATCGCGTCGGTGACGGCATGCAGAGCTGGGGCGACTTCGACAAGATACAGGATGCGATTGATAACCTTCCGGCGGGCGGCGGCGAAATCTGCATCCTCCCCGGCGAGTACGAAGAGAACGTGGTTATCAAGAACAGGCAGAACATCACGCTCAAGGGTTGCGGCGTGCGCAGTCGCGTTGTCACAGCGACGGCTGCTAACGCAGGGACATCCGACCCCGTCATACACATCTACGAATCGCAGAACATCAAGGTCGAATCGCTCGGCATCTTCGCGCATAACAAGGGCGTCGGCGTGCAACTCGAAGGGCCGGACATGCAGGGATTGCAGGGCGGAACATTGCGCGACATCACGCTCAACAAACTCTACATCGAAGCCGCTACGCGCTGCGCTATACAATGTCACATCGGCTTTGCCGTCACGATTCAGGGTTGCGACATAGAGATGAGCGACGAGCCTTCTGATGCTGTCGGAATTTTTCTCACGGGCGACGACTGCTTTATCAAAGAGAATATTATCCGCGTCATCTCAGCGCGCGTGAAAGGCGTCGGCATCAGCGGCGGGCGCACACTGGATACGAGTCTCTTCGAGCCTGCGGTGGCGGGCCGTGGCGGCATTCAAATCGGCGGCACTTCCGAGCGCGTCCTTATCAGTCATAACCTGATTCAGGGCGGCATCAGTCACGGCATCATCTTGGGCTCGCTGCTCAAGGTTGAAGAAGGCGGCGGGAGCACGACAGACATTCCCGGCGGAGACGGCGTGATAGATAAATGCGATCCCTGTCACGACACAAATACACACGAAGAGGATAAGCCGAACAGCACGACGACGACCATCTCTGCCGGTGCGCTCTATGACATTTATATCAAGCACAATCTCATCTACAACATGGGCGCGAACGGCATCAGTGTTATCAATTTCTTCGACCTCGAAGAGAAGGACGAGTTTATTACTGTCGAGCGTCTGACCATCGGCAACAACGAGATTCGGAATTGCCTCCGGCGCAACATACAGAAGATTCCGCAGAAGATGCTCAACAGCATGGGCTATGGCGGCATCGCGCTCGCGGATGTTGAGTATCTAATCATTCATGACAACCTGATTGAGAACAACGGGCCGAGCCACATCATGCCCGTCTGCGGCATCTACGTGCTGCACGGCGAGGGCATAGAGATTTCGCGCAATCGCATCATCAACAACGGCGCGCACGACGGCCTGCCGGCAGAGGGCGCGCATTCAGGAGCGCGCGGCGGAATCTATATCAACTATGCCATCGCGCCGCGCGTCCCCTTCCTGCCGCAAATGGACATCGTGCCTGTGCAGAACGGCGTGCCTGCTTTCAGGGCGCATGACAATATCGTCAGCGCGCCGCTCGGTCAGGCATTGTTTCTCGTTGCGCTTGGCCCGGTCTCTGTGGTCGGCAATCAATTCACCACGCTCGGCGTGATGGGCATGAGTAGCTTCTCTCTCTCGTGGGTCGCGACGACGGTTCTGATTTTTAATCTTGGACTCTCCAACGAGCTTTACTTTCAACTGTTGGCCTTCTGGGTTTTGGCTCTGGGCCAGATTAAGAGCAAAGATAAGTATGTCCTTGACGGCGACACGCTGGTCGCGCCGAAAGAGGGACTTGACGACCAGAATCTGGGCCAGTACTTAGCCAACGGCAACGTGCTTTTCAGCGACAATCAGGTGACGGTTAATCTGATAGATAAGTTTCAGGAGTTCGCGCTCTCTTCCATCCTGATTGCGAGTCTTGATGATGTCAGCTTTCATGGCAACCAATGTGACTGCGACCTGATGCTCGGAGATTTTATTTTCACGCACTCGGTCTTGTTTGGCATCTCGCTCAGGGTCGAGGACAATCGTTTTAAAGAAGGCATCCTCGGAGCATGGCTGTCAGCAATCACTTTTGGTCTGCTCAATATGACGACTGACAATCAATCAACGCATTGCATGATGATACGCGGCTGGAAGGTTGTGGATTCTCCGAACAGTGTGCTCCTCGATGCTTTCTATCGGGACAACGCCTGCGCTCCGTTCCGCCGTGTCGGAAACGACTTCGGCCAGAAGCCCGGACAAAATCAGCCAGCACAAACCACACCTGTAGAGGTAACAACCACGCCTGTCAATGCTAATCAGGCTTACACTGTGCGTGCTTATAAGTAAGCAAGGGGCGGCGTCAGAATTTTTTTAGAAGTTTTGGGATGAGGTTCATCATGGCAGACGAACGAAAAATCAAACTCGACGACATCGCCAAAGGCATCGGCAAAGGACTGGACGGCGCAGATGAACAGCGCGTCGCACAGTTTGAGCGGCTACAGTTTGTACGCAACGCGAAGGCGACGAGCTTGCAGAGAGAGCACGCGCGCTTGAGCGCGAAGTATGGGCCAAACCACCCGCGCGTCAAATCCGTCGCGTACAAGTCCATGCACAATATTGGGCTCCTCGGCAACATTGTCGCGGAGACGATTCGAGCCAAAACAGAGATTCCTGTGGCGGACGAAGACACATGGATTCTGCATGGCTATGTACGCGATAAAAACGGCGCGGGCCTCGGCCACCTGACAGTCGCGCTCTATAGCAGAGCCGGTGAATGGATTGATGATTTAGGCTATGCCTGCACCGCCGCCAACGGCTATTTCAAAATCGAAACGACGAGCGATGCCATACGGCGTCAGCTTTCAGCCTACATACGTGTGCTCAACAATAAGGTTGAGCACCTCTATGTAGCGAAAACTCCGCTCACGCCGCAGCCCGGAGAGGTTGATTACCGCGAGATAGTTTTGAGCGGAGAAGGACAAGTCTGCGTGCCGCCGGGAGAGAGCCGCGATGACCCGACGGGCGACCCTGATGCATGGATTGTGCGCGGGCGCGTGACGGACGAGAGCGGCAAAGGCATCGGCGGTCTCATCATCAGCCTCTATGACAAAGACCTCTTCTATGATGACAGGCTCGGTCAGGCGGAGACGGATAATCAAGGCAGCTACAGCTTTATCTATCAGGCAGAAGATTTCCGCGACCTGATAGAGAGAAAGCCGGACATCTATCTCAAGGTTCTGGACCAGAATGATGAGACACTGCACACTTCAAAGCGCAAGCTCAGGTGTCAAGCCGGTCGCGTCGAAATCATCAATATTAAGCTGGAGAGATAAGCTTATTTAAGAGGCAAGCTGGCAAAGCGTCTATTTAACTCCGGCAAGCGACCATGAAGGCTGTTGCCGCACAAAACATCACAGATAGCTCTGCTCTCAAAAAGCAGAAGGCAGAAGCGCGCACAAAGTCTGCTTCTCCCAAATCAAACAGACCTCTTCCCACTCCGGCGGATGCAATCATCCAGCGCAAAGAATCTTGCGCGTGCGGCGGCGGTTGCGCGCGTTGCGGGCAGGCGCAGGCCGACACGACCAAAGCTCATCTCGCACCGCAGGCCGCAGAGCTTTTGAATCAAGCCAACAACTCGTACGGCTCTCCGCTCCCGGCAGACCTGCGGCAGCAATTAAGCTCAAGCCTCGATAGCGATTTGGAAAACGTGCGCGTGCACACCGGAGAGAGTTCCGCGCGTGCCGCCAGAGAGATTGGCGCGAGTGCCTATACCACAGGCAGCGACATACATTTTGCAGAGGGCGCATACAATCCTTCGACAACAGAGGGCAAGCGGCTTCTGGCCCACGAAGCAGTCCATACAGTGCAGCAGGGATTGGGCCAGACAACACGCCAGCACAAAACGGAAGTCAGCCAGCCGTCAGACCCCGCCGAGCGCGAGGCAGACAATCTCGCAGACGCCATCGTGACAACAGGCGCGGCCACACATCCGCCGCAAGTTCAGGCAACTCCGCACATCGCACGCCAAACTCCTACGGTTGCGCCAGCTACTACTGAAACCACTAACACGACGGCTGCGGCTCAACCGGAAAAGACTTGGGAAGAACTGCTCCCGCATGTGCACAGTGCTGACAAGACGAAACTGCGCGACCCGGATGTCGTCAGCGTTGTCCATGAGCCGGAGAAAGCGCCGACGCTCAAATACAACGAAGGCAAGTATAAGGTCGAAGCCATGCCGGGCGAGCCTGCGCCTATGGCTCGTGAAAGCGATGCTGAAGAAGACTACAGAGACGCTGGCAGCATGGGGCGCGGCTGGGCCTGGGCCGCCGCTAAAGAGGAAGACCGCAAGAAGCGTCAAGAGCTGGCCGACAAAAGATACAAGGCCATCACAGACATCACCGCCGCACGCAATGCCATCCCCGCGCGCAACATCACACGCAGCCCCTTTAGCGAGAAGAAGGTTGGAAATTTCTACGACCCGGAAATCGCCGCCAAAAAAGGCGACAAGGAGGCTGCGGATTACAACGTCTGGATGGGCGGCGCGAAACCGACTTCAAAGTTTGACGAGAAGAATGCGGACGACAAGAAGAAGTGGGAGATTTTCAAAAAACTCTTTCTCCTCGAAGGCCGCATCGGGACGATTACAACTTCCGACAAAACTTTGACTATCGGCGTCGGCTTCTCTTCTGCCGGAACGCAGGTCGAGCAGGTGATTGCCAATCTCTTTGACGCTTTGCCGGAAGTGCAGAAAGTGGCCTTCGCTGCCGGGCTCAAGCTCAAAGGCAGAGACACTTTGGTTGTCGTGGACACGGACAAAAACTGGATACTCGAAGGCTTCGCCGCAGCAGCTTATGTGCAGACCAACACCGCGCTGCTCTCTCTCTTCATCAACGCGAGTCAAGGCACGCAGCCGGACATCGCCGGAAAAAAACCTGATGCGAAGGGCGTCGAAGGCCAGAGGCAGGCGATGGTCAACGCGCAGTGGGAGGTTTATCTCTCTCATGCCGTGGCTGGCATTCCGGGCGAGATTCTCGGCTGGCCGCTCGACAGCGTTGCGCTGGCAGTTCACTCGCGCCATGCAACGCCAATCAATTTCCCCTGGTCGTTCTGGCAGACGCACAACGATACAGACCTGCGCAAGATGGTGCGCGCCATCTATCATCAACTGCGCGACAATAAGGCCCTCTCCTGGTTCATGCCCATCTGCAACGGCGAGACCTATACGCCGCACGCGAAGGCCGTCAAAGAGGAAGAAGAAGCAAAGGGCGCGGCCAAGAGCACGCCTTGAATTGAGAAGAGATGAAAGCCATTGCCGCACAAAACGCAACTCACACTGCTCCTGCCAAAAAGCAGAAGACGGAAGTGCGCGCCAAGTCCGCTTCTCAAGTCTCCGCTCAACCCGTTCCGGTTTTTGCGGGCGCACTCATCCAACGCAAGTGCGCCTGCGGCGGCGATTGCCCGCGCTGCGAGAGCGAGCAGCAGAAGAAAAAGAAAAAGCCGCGCCTTCAAACTAAATTAAAAATCAGCACACCCGGCGACCAGTATGAGCAGGAAGCAGATCGCGTCGCGGAGCAGGTCATGCGGATGGCCGAACCTGCAAGGCATAGCAAAGTAGATTTCACCAAAAAGCTCGAAACCTCTGTGCAGCGAAAATGCGCTGCCTGCAAAGATGAAGAAGAGCTTGCCCAACGCAAAGAATCGCACGCACACAAAGCACCTGCGGCGGATGATTTTCAAGATGCTTCATCTGCGACAGATGAAGTGCTCCGTTCGACAGGCCAGTCGCTCGATGCTTTGACGCGCGAGTTTATGGAATCACGCTTTGCGTATGATTTCGGAAACGTGCGTGTTCATCAGGATGGCGCGGCTGCGGAATCCGCGCGTGCCTTGAATGCCAGAGCCTACACAGTCGGCCACAACATAGTCTTCGGCGCGGGGCAGTATGCGCCGCAGAGTGTGGAAGGAAAAAAACTTCTGGCCCACGAATTGACGCACGTCATACAGCAAAGACCGCAAGGCCCTGCACAATCTCTGGTCCAAAGACAGGAAGAGAAAAGCGAGTCCGGCGAAGAGCCGGAAAAGGAATCGGAAGAGGAAGCTACGACACAGGAAGCCGCAGAGGAGAAAAAAACAGCCGACGCCAAAGCCGCATTAGACGGGAAGGATTGTAAGGGAGCTCCGAAGGGGCTTGGCTTTCAGGAGCCGCAGCCAAAATGCACTATGCCGCCGCCGATAGATATTGGTTTGAGCGGAAGGCATTTCCACTTCTGCTTTGACTCGGATGTTTTGGCCGCAGAGACCTCTGCCAATGTCGCTACCTTCGTCGCCAAAAAGCGTGAGGAAGCTCCTGACATGCAGTTCCTTGTGCATGGCTATTCCAGCCTCGGCGGCGATGACCTCTACAACAAACGGCTTGCCTGCCATCGTGCCAATCGCATGTCTCGCCTGTTGATGGATGCGGGCGTCGCGTCTGCGGACATGACGACGGCGAGCAAAGGAGCGACAGATGAGTTTCCCGGCGGGCCAGAGTTTAATCAGGTCGCTGTCGTGAAGGCGGAAATTCCGCCTGAGCGTCGCTTCGGTCAATTGAGAGACGACCCGGAGTGTCCCAAGATGCCGACCAATCTCGGCAATGTCGAGCCAGACCCGGCTTGTCCTGATAGTCATCTCGACCTCGGCGCAGAATGCCAGAGCTTGAGCGCAGGGCAGAGAGCGGCGGAGTGCGGCTCATTCCGTTTCTGTCTCGACTCGGACATCTTTTCCTCTCCGCAGACTCCCGGCAGGGTGATGGCGTTTGCGCGCCGTCAGCCTGCTGCTTCTCAATTTTCAGTGCAGGGCTTTACCAGTGACGAGGGCAGCCAGATGCGCGCCTACAACCTGCGCCTCTCCTGTCATCGCGCCAAGCGGCTGGCCCGCGAACTGATGAAGGTCGGAGTTCCGCAGGAACAGATAGACATCTCCGGCAAAGGAGCGACGGCACAGTTTGGCGATGCCGAAGCCAATCGCGTCGGCATGGTTCGCGTCAGGCCGCCCGTCATCGGCCCCGCGCCCGAAATCAAGACGCCGAAGACGCCGCAGGAAAAGCATGCCATTGTTGACATGGCTCGCGCGCGTCTCGATACGGGCGGCTATCGTCTCGAAGCGGATGCTTACATCTCTTTCTGGACGTGTGGCCGCGTGCCGACTGTGAGGCATGCTGTCAATACTACGCATTGGTTTGTAGAGGGAGATGAAGGCGTTCCCAAGTATCTGCATTTTCCGCAAACCACCGAGGTCAGCTCCGGCGAGGCCGGAGGCAGGCTCGGTCTCAACTCCGCAGTTGTGTCCGATGATGTCTTCTTTGATAGGACTCAAGATAAGGCTGGTAATCTGACGGATGTGATGGGCGCGATGACCTATCTCTCTTTCTTTGACAAGGTGAGCGACGAGGATTTCGGAACGGCACGCGAACGCGGCAGCGAAAGAGAGCAGGCCGCGTTTCATTTGCAGGAGTTGGTCGCGCGCAGAGCGAGGACTGCTGATCCTCTCAAGGACAAGCCTGCTCCCAGGTGCCAGAAAGTTCCTCCGCCAACTTACAAAGGCGCGCCTGCGCCCGGCGAAGTCGGAGCCAGGATTCCTAAGTTCGAAGTCAATGAGATTGATTTCCTCACCAGCGCCGGAGCCTCGCAGATGATTGCGCCCCTGCCCGGCAACAGAGGCTCGCTCGAAACCACACCGGACGCTCTGCGCGCGCGCGCCAAAGTGACTGCCAAAGGCTCGCCGCAGGATTTACGCAACTACGATGTCGGCTTCGTGATGAGCCTCACACAGGATCGCACAAACATTGCGTATCGTGGCGGCGAAAATGTTGTCAAGGGTCTTCCGGTTCCGATGCGAGATACGGACGGATTCGAAGCCAGAGAGCCATGGTTTTCCGAGGGCTCATTTGAATCTACAAAGTCGGGCCAGGTCGAGGTCTCCATGTCAAAGATTATGGCAGAGGAACTGGCGCTCAACTTCCAGCCTCTGTCGGGTAAGAGGGAAGGCACAGCCGGGACGCCGCTCGCCACCGTCGCGCGCAGTTCTGAATATCAACTCTGGCTGGTTGCGCGTCGTCGCGGTGCGCCGCTCGATGCTTTCTCCACACACTTCTTAAACGGCACACAGGTTGTTTTCCGGCAGAACTGGGACGCAACGGCAAAGCCGCCGAGCGGCACTTTCACTGTCACTGCTTCCATCGCCGGCAGCGACCGGAGGCTTGTACGTTTCACAGGCCCCACTCCGCAAGACCTCGGAACGAAAGAGACCACCACCTCAGATGTCCTTTCATCCTGCGCCAAAGGATTCGGCCATGTTGATTTTGAAATAGATGATGAAGAGGCGACAGGGTCTGATGATGCTGTCTTCTTGGAAAGAAAAGGGATGGATTTCATGGGCAAGACAGTTCCCGGATTGTGGTTGTCGGCCAAACCCGCGCCGGTGAACTACAAGCCTCTAATCACACTGCGTCCCCGCAGAGGCAAGGAGCTTGACGACAGATTTGAAGTCGGCCTCATCCAAAACGCCATTGAGATAGACTGGCAAAACACTTATTCGACAGGAGAGATTGTCCGAAGCCGTTGCACGCAAAAATTGCCCATCAGAGATGCTTCGGAAAAGCAGGGTGAAACCGATACCGTCTTTATGTCAAACAACGATAAGGAGTTGACAGACATCTCCTTGCAGCGCAAACAGCCGAGGCTCCAGTTGCGTGATGTTCCGGGCGGCGCGGCGATGCTCGATTTGTCGGTCAATCCAGCCTGCCCCGGCAAGAGTAGCGGAACGCTGACACGCATTAACGTGAACCATAAATTTAGAACCTGGGTCGCCGTCAGATTTGCCAAAGACGATACGTGCTTACACTTCCTGCACCACATTGACTGGAAGACAACCTACGAGGCCACGGCCAATCCCGACAGGCTCATCTCTGGCAAACTGGAAGTGCTCTCTTCCGGTAACACTCTCAAGCCGAGCTTAGAGGGACTAGCCAATAGAGACTGCGGCTCCGATTATTCAGAGCCATGCAAGTAATGTCTGCGAGAAAAGATTAGCGCGCGAAGTTCATGTAGTTCGCCGTCAAGCCTGATGGTGATTCGGAGTTTGGGAATGAGAGACTTAAACCCAAAACAAGATTCTGACAAAGCTCAGCTTCGGAATTCATCCAAAGCTTCTGCGCAGAATCAAAATGTCTCCGTCTCTCCTTTTCTTGAAATGGCGATTCAACGCAAAGCGTCTTGCGCCTGCGGCGGCGATTGCCCGCGCTGCGAGAATGAACAGAAGAAAAAGCCGCGCCTTCAAACTAAATTAAAAATCAGCACGCCCGGCGACCAGTATGAGCAGGAAGCAGACCGTGTTGCGGAACAGGTCATGCGGATGGCCGCGCCGCCTGTGCATTCGGACACATCTCAAGTCAGACAATCATCCGACCTGAGCGTGCAGAGAAAATGTGCGCGTTGCGAAGAGGATGAAAATCTTTTGCAGAGGAAAGAGTCGCACAACGATGCAAGCTCTCCTGCGTCTGCTTCTCAAGATGTGCCGCAGGTGATGCGCGATGTGCTCGGCTCCGCAGGCCAGCCGCTGGATGCCGCGACAAGAGATTTCATGGAATCTCGTTTCGAGTATGATTTCGGAAATGTGCGCGTCCATTCCGGCGCACAGGCACAGGCTGCTGCGCGGTCTGTAGATGCTCTGGCTTTCACAGTGGGCCGCGATGTGGTTTTCGGTGCGGCGCAGTATTCACCTCACACAACGGAAGGCAAGAGACTGCTCGCGCATGAATTGACGCATGTCGTGCAACAGGGCGCGACGGGCAGCAAGTTGCATCGCAAGCCGCGCGCGAATATCTCGATGCAGAATCTTGAAAGCGGCGGCGATACTCAGATTGCGCGACGCGCGGAATCCGGCATCGGTCACATCTCACAGGCTCATCAGGCAACGCCGTCCCTGCTCACAATCCAGCGCGCATGTCTTCCGGCTGGCATCGGCACGCCCGCAGGCTGCACGACCCTGCCATCCGTTTTCTTGGATGGCTATCCGAACGCGACATTTAAGAGCGAGCCTGACTGTGATGATTTCGCCAGTGGCGAAGAGGCGAAAATGATTACCGCGGCGACTGCTCTGCCTGTGGATGCAGAGATTGAGGTACATGGCTTTGCGAGTAGTGCCGGAGACGTGACCTTCAATCAGAATCTTTCGTGCGCGAGAGCTTTAAAAGCAAATTCAGTTCTCACGGCTCCGACTCCCGGCGGGGCTGGCATCGCCGCCGCGCGCATCAAGGGCATCTTTAGTCATGGGCCAACGCCCGGCCCTGCTGCCGCACGCAGGAATGTGATTCTCACGCCGCCGCGCGCGACGCCTCTGCCGACGACTGTTCCGGCAGCGGGCGCGTCGGATTTTCTGATTGAGCGCGTCGGTAAATCAACAATCAAACGTATCTACTTTGCGCGTAATTCATTCGCGCTCGATTCCAATGCGAGGGCGAGGATACTCGACTTGAGGATTACTCCGCCGGGCAGCAGCATACGCCTTATCGGTTATGCCAGCGCGGACGAGCCTGCATCTGTGGCCGCAGACCGCGCCAAAGAAGTCGAAAAGGCTCTCGCCGCTCCGCCGATTTCAAGTCCGAAGGCTCTCGGCGCGCCCGTCGAAACTCCAATCACCGCGACCTCCGCCATCGGCAACGCTCCCGCGACGGCCTCACGCGGCGACTTTACAGAAGTGCGAAGCGTGGAGATTCTCGTCGGCACAACTGCTCCGTCAACTCTCGATTGCGCCGCAGTTGACCCGACAGACCCTGAGCCAGACCCCGCGAAGAAGAGAAAGCTCCACCCGCCACAGCAAGCCTGTCCGACGATGGACCCGGACACGGAGACCGCTTTTAAAGCCGCGCAGCCGATTGCCTTCGACGCCATGAAGCGCGCAGAGGCCGCCGTCACGGGCGCGATTACGTCTGACAACGAGAAACTGATTGACCGCTTCTTCGGCAATCACGACTCGGCCACCATCACTGCGCTCCAGACGAATCTCAAAAACCTGAAAGACCATGTTGACAAGCTGCCTTCGTCAACTAATTGCGGCTCGCAGTGTGACACCGGCGGGTGCGAAAAGAAGGGCGTCATTGCTTACAATGACGGTGTTGATGCGGCATCCAAAATGACGCTCTGTGTGCCTATGTTCAAGTCTCTGACTTTTAACGATCAAGTGCGAAATCTGATACACGAGAGCGCGCATGGAACCACTCCTCTGGGCGGCCCTGCGAATCCGTCCGAAGGGACAAAGGATGTTGCCTACAGGCACGAGCGAATGCTCTTTCAACTTTCGCCCGCAGACAGATTGCGCAACTCTGATAGCTATGCGCTCTTCGCGCTCTTCCTGCGTGAAATCGAGACGACGGGCATTAAGACAGCAGTGCCGGGCGGCATTCAGACTCCGTCAACCGATTCGGCTCCGGGATTCGGCACAGACGAACCGGCCTTGAGTCTCGCGCTCGCACAACTCGAAAAGCGTCTCACATGGGTCGAAACCGATTTTTCGCAACTCTACGGAGAGGTGGACAAAATCAAAAAGGGAACACAGACCTGGGCCGCAAGTTGGGCCGAAGAATTAATGAGACAGTCTGCGAAGCGTTTCCCGCTGACCGCGCCCAGAGCCACGCCGACCCCCACAGACCAGACGCGACTGGCAAGCATCCTTGAGCGATACATGCGCATGCGCGCCGCAGTCAAGCGCAATCTGAGTATCGCGCGTATGGCTGTGGGCGAGGTGAAATGGCCCGCGTCCGGGGGGACTGACATGCTGGCCTCAGACAAGCTTGAGATTGGCCCGGACTTTTTCCGCGCATCACCCGGCGACCAAATCTCCCTGTTGCTCGAAGCTCTGGCGCGTTCCACCAAAGATGTCGAGCCGGCGTTTGTCCCCGCGTATGTCTCTCTGGCCGAGTGGATTCATAGCCAGAACAAGTGAGAAAGATGATGTTGCGCTCGCTTGCAATCGAATCCAACAATGTCAACGCCTCATCGCTCAGGCCCGTTGATGTGCTGGCCCTTCCGTTAGCTGTCGAGACATCGGCGCAGGCCGTGCAGCTTGGAGAGGAACTGCGCATCTTGATTAATCAGCCCGGCCTGAAATACACGACACATCTCCGACTGCTTCCGACACTAGAGATAGAAGACCTGCCGCCTCTTCCATTGGTCGCGGCGGGCGTGGCCCAATGCGCTGATGAATTGCTGGTGACGGGCGCGGATGAAGCTGGCGCTCCTGTTGTGATGCGTGTCGCGGCGGATGGAAAGCTGCTCTGGCAATTCAAGCTCGAAGGCGCATCGCCCACACGTTGGCCTGCTCCCTTCTGCGCGACGCAATCTTACATTGTCTGGCAAACCTCGCTCGACAAAATCGAAGTCGCAAGCTGTGGCCCAAACGGCATTGTTGATTCGCGCTCATTCAGCGTCGGCGGCCCGCCGCTCAGCGTCGCCGCAGGAAGTCGCGCGGTCTGGGCAGCCTGGAACGATGCCACTCAAATTCACTGTCTCGAAATCACAGAGCAAGCTTCGCGCAGCCTCCGTCTCGCAGCAACTTTTCCCAACGGCGTTGCCATCTGCGCGTGCTCCGAAGGAGCTTGCCTCGCATGGATTGAGGCTGGCTCTGTCTTCTTCACACGCATCAACTCTGAAACAGAGTCTGCGGAAAATCCAATCAAACTCGACTTGGAAAATGCAGGCGGCACGCTGTCCGTCGTCTCCGGCACACAGCCGCTCGTCCGTGCCAGCCGCGCAGATTTTGATGCGGGCGAGGAAGTGGAATGGATGAATGCGCTCGTGCTGCCGGGCAAGAGCCCTGTGATATTTAAAGGCTTCGTACACGCAATAGCATGGTGGGGCGAGATGCTGGCCGTCATCGGCTGGGAGCAAATTTATTTGCTCAAGCACGCCGGCGACGAGTCGTAAAAGATTTTGAGGGACAGCCATGAGCCAAATGGCTTTCGGAACTTTATCCAAAAAAAATCCGCAAAGCGCGGGCGCAAAGCTCAAGCCGAAGCCTGTTCAGCATCCCTCTCAAATTCAAACATCAACCTTGCCTCAGACAATTCTGCAACGCAAAGCCTCCTGCGCCTGCGGCGGCGATTGCCCGCGCTGCGAGAGCGAGCAGCAGAAGAAAAAGAAAAAGCCGCGTCTTCAAACCAAATTAAAAATCAGCACACCCGGCGACCAGTATGAGCAGGAAGCAGACCGCGTTGCGGAACAGGTCATGCGGATGACCGACTCGCAGGGAGCGGAAAAAATAGCGGCCCCGCCACTATGCGGTCTTCATCTTCAGCGCAAGTGCTCGGCCTGTAAGAGCGTGAAGGGAAATGTCTCGAAGTTTCAAGAGGAAGAAGAGACTCTTCAGCCGAAAGCAGACACAGGACAAGCCGATGCCTCGCATCTCAGTGCCGGGACGCAGGCGCAGGTCACAGAGCTTCGCGGCGGCGGCCAACCCTTAGCGGCATCTGTGCGTGAGTTTTTCGAACCGCGCTTCAATCAGGATTTCAGCCGCGTGCGGATTCATACGGACGAGCGCGCGGCTGCATCTGCGCGTGCGGTCAACGCGCTGGCTTACACTGTCGGGCATGATGTGGCCTTCGACGCAGGGCAGTATGCGCCGGAGACAACGGAGGGACGACGGCTGCTGGCACACGAGCTGACACATGTTGTCCAGCAAGGCGGCAGTCGAAATCAAGTGCAGAGAACTTTCCGCCTCAACGAACTATTATCGCCGCGTGGCGCTCCGCTCCGCGCTAATCCCGTCGCGTCCAACCCTGACACCTTTTTTTATCCCGGCTCGGCGCGTAACCGCAGCAACCGCCGCGCGCTTGTGCTCGCGGGCATTCACGGCCAGGAGGTCAGCTCCAGACGTTTGGGCGATCAGACCAACGCAGACCTACAGTCCGGGACGGCGCACACGGATTTTCATGCGCTCGTCCTTCCGCATATCAGTCAATCGCGCGACCGTTCGAGCGGAAGCGGAAGCACCTATGTGAGCGATCTCAACCGTGACTTCGACCCGGCGCATCCGAGCCGTAACCCGCTGGCGACACAGATTCGCGCCATCGTCAGCGAATTCGACCCGGAGAGAGTCTTAAGCATTCATGCGATTAACAATCCGTCAATGGGGGGAATTTATCTTGATCCGATTAACACCGGAACTTACCCGCCCGTCGGCACAGCGCGCGAACGACAGCGAGCATTTACGGGTGACGTGCGCAATCTGGAAGCGATGCATTTGACCGAAGAAATGGTGAACGCCGCAGGCAGCAGCGCGACTCCGGGAAACGCGCCGCGCGGCGGGGCCGGTTTTCCGGCCAGCGATTACCCGACCTTGCCGGGACAAACCACTCCCGCCGGAGCGTCGCCTTACAGTCTGGCCTACCCGCAACAATCGCAAGTCACAACTCCAACCTCACTCGGCACTTTTGTTTCAGGACTCGGCAAACCGATTATCACTCTGGAAATTCCTGGATACGCGGCCAGCGCGCCGTGGGCTTCTTATCTGCCGGCGGTGCGGCGTTTTCTGGAAATTCCAGCCGCCTCGACAACGGCTCCTGCTGCCACTACGTCTCCGGCGCAAACGCCGCCCGTGACACAGACAACCCAGCCACAGGTTTCTCCAAAACGCGCGCCGGAAGTAGTCAGACAAAGAACTCCAGACATCCGCATCCAGCGGCAAAGCGGCGCGGGCGCGCGGCCCGCAGCACAACCGCAAGCAGGCTCAGTCCCCGCGCCACAGCAGCCCGGCGTCACGCAACCTGCGTCGCCGCCAACCTCGCCACCGCCTGCTCCTCCGTCGGCTGTCAGATGCAGGGAAACATGGGAGGCTATCACAGTCCCTTCAACCTGCTCCAACTTCGCTAATCAGGAGGCCCTAGATACTCGCAAAGAAGCCTGGCTAGTTATGATTAGAGCCATGTATGCGAGGAACGCTGAGGCGGCGGCCTGTGTGCGCGGGTGGTTCATCGGCATGGTGCTGCCGCCGACTGCTGTGGTTCAGGAAGTCAGCCTGCACAGGAATTGTATGCTGACACAGATGGGCCGCGACCGGGCTGTCACGATGCGGCCTCTGGAGCCCGGCCAGAACCTTGAGAGCTATGTCGAAGGCGAGCGGCGTAGCCCCTTGCCGGGGTATCGTGACTTTGCGGGTCAAGCAGGCATCTGGTGGCGCAAGTTTACGTTTGAGAACGGCCTAAGACCGTTTGATCGGGTTACACAGGAAGCTCTCGACGCCTGTCCTTATCTGGTCGGATTGGGTGTGAGCGTGAATGACAAATGGAGGCCGAGACGAGGCAACCCTCCGCATCCGTTGAGCGAGCCACAACGCAGATGCTGGTTTAGCCTTAGTAGTGAAGTGCGCCAGAGACAAATTCTACAGGCTTCATCTGCGCCCGGTATTTCGCGTCATCACTTTGGCACTGATATGGATTTTTTCAGCACAGAGGGCAGTGACTGGGAGCAGCCAGCCGGCCTCCCTCCCCCGCAATACGCAGACGAGTACTCATGGATGCGCAGACATGCCGCCCGCTTCGGTTTTATCCAACCCTTCATACAGGATAGCTCTTTGCGCAACATCCACAATCTCGGCTACATGGCCGAGCAATGGCACTGGTCATATTATCCGATAGCTCAGGCATTGATTGATTTCTTTCAGGCGCAACCACCTCGGAACGAGATTGATCAGGCACATCGGAACGAACTTGATCGGGCGCTTTTTGATGCACAGAGTCCGTTTAGAGCAGCGGCGATTGCTAATCAACGAACTCTGGGAGACCCGTTGAGCTTTCTCGCTCCGCACTGGGACGCTTATGTCAGTAATGTCGCACAGAGAGGAAGCTTTCCAGAGCGCGCGGCTGCCCCGCGTCGCTAACGCCCCGCACGCATTCTTCACAGGAGCTTGAACCGAGATGAGATACGTGACCGCCAAATCTGACACGGAGAGTGCTTCCGGCAAATCGCATCGCCCCGTCGCGCACGCGCCTGAGCCTGAAGCTTCTTCCGCGCACATCTCTGCTGCGGCTGCTGAGACAGGGCTGCAACGCGCGTCGCAATGCGCCTGCGGCGGTGGCTGCCCGCGTTGCCGGAAAGAGCCTGCCGTGATTCAAGCCAAGCTTAAAGTAGGCGCGCCCGGTGACGAGTATGAGCAGGAGGCAGACCGCATGGCCGACCGGGTGTTGCAGATGCCGGAATCTCATCCACACGCGAATGAGTCTCCTGCAAAACAGTCTCCGCCTCTCTCTGTACAGCGTCAGCCCAAAGCGCAAACGAAACAGGTTTCACATGACCCTGCAAAAATCGAGACGCAGGTAGATGCTCTGCGAGGCAGGGGCGAGCCATTGTCACAACCGTTACGCGATTTCTTCGAGCCGCGCTTCAATCAGGATTTCAGCCGTGTGCGTGTTCACACGGACAGGCGCGCGGCGGAGTCTGCGCGCACTATCAATGCGCGGGCCTATACGATTGGACAGGATGTGGTTTTCGGTGAGGGGCAGTATGCAGTTGAGACTGCCGAAGGCCAGAGACTGCTGGCACACGAACTGGCACACGTCCGCCAGCAGTCTTCAAAGACAGTCATCCGCCGCGCCCCCGTCCCTGCTCCTGCTCCTGCGCCCGCACCTGCACCTGCTCCGGCTGCTCCTGTCGAAACGGAAGACCTCAAGAAGCTGCGTCAGCATTTGCAAGACGATGATGAAGACGATGCTATTACTCTGATGGGCAAGTTGGGCGAGGACGAGGTGAAGCAGGTCTTTGCCAGCCGCGAATTCAAAGAACTGGCGATCGACTCCTTCAACAATAAAGAGATGTATCGCGGCGTGAAAGCCATGAAGGGCGACCTGTATCCGAGTCTGGAATGGATGTTCGACGAAGGGACTGACTGGGAGAAGGTGCGTGATGTGGTCACGAATGCTCCGTCGGGCAAGGAGCGCGTCCGCGCCGATGGCTGGATGAAGAAACAGTTCTCAGACATCTGTGACAATGATGAAATGGCGGAGGCTGTTGATCTTCTCGATGGGACATTGCTTGAGAAGTTCATCTGGATGAAGGAAGAGGGCGCAAGCTGGAAGCAGGTGAAAACCAAAATCAATGCCACGAAAGACCCGAAGCAGAAGGTTGCGCTTTATGACAGCGACGAGGCGCGCGCGTTTTTCGTTGATGTCTGTAATAACAAAGAGATAGCCGAAGCGGTCGGGTTGTTGGGCGGAACCTTGCTGCAAAAATTGCGCTGGATGCTGGCCGAAGGAACTAATGAAGAACTCGTTTACGCGCTCATCCGCATTACCGATGCGAAAGAGTTTCCAGATGTCATCGCCGACAAAAATGTGATGGATGGTTTGGAAAGCGAATTGAGCAAGGGCGAATTCACGCGCGTGAAGCAGATGCTGACTCAGGGGCTTCTCAAATGGGAAGAGAAATCTTACTCTGTCAAAGAGAGGCATTACGAACAGGATGATGCGACTTCGCCCTGGGAGATAGAAAAGTTTACCGTGAAGGCGAAGTATGAAATACGATATACGCGCACCGAGTTGAGAATCGTCGTGCGGATTAAGACGACCGGAGAACCTGCCACTCCGGCTATGATTACGACATGGACGACGGGGATTCAGAATCGTTGGAACAATCAATTCCACATCGAGAACGACCGGCGGCTGGCAGTCGTCTTCGAGCCAATCTTTACAGATTCTAATCCAGACCATAAAGTCAAAATTAACCTGCCTCCCGCGACAGGCATTCAACGCGAGAATCAGTCAACCTTTTTCACAAATACGACCGGGGATGTAGCGGCGCACGAATTCGGCCACATGGTCGGGCTGGAAGATGAGTATCGCTTGGCGGCAGACGAGTTTCAGCGCATCACGGGAACTGCGCCGACGCCTGCTGACAAGGATGTTAATATGGGCTATACGGTTCCGGGATTGATGGATAACGGAACCGGCCCCGTGCAGGGACGCCACCTCGTTCCCTTCCTTGACTGGCTCAACAAGAATCGTCTCGCGGGCGAGAAGCCTTACAAGCTTGTGGCCGGCCCCTGAGCCTGTCGAGCGAGCGCGGCTGTGTAGAATTTTTGCTGCTGGAAAATATTGAAATGAACAAGAGCCTGATGCTCAAATTTGCGCGCGGCGGCGGCGCGTCGCCAGCCGATAGCGAGTTGCTTCAACTCTCGCGAGATGGAACGGCAAGCTATCTTCTGGGAAATGCTCTGCCACAGCCAGAGGCCGGACTTTACCGTGCCAGACTTTCTGAGACGGATGTGGCCGCGCTCGAAAGCTTTCTTTCAGAGCACGACCTCTTCGGGCTGAAAGAGAAGTATGGCCCTATGCATTCCGATTCAGGCTTCAAGACTCTCAGCTTATATCAGGGCGATGAGAAGAAAAAAATTAAGTGGGGAACTTTCGCCAGCATTCCAGAGCCGCTGGCAAAACTGCAAGCGCGGCTGCTTGAGCTTATTCAGCAGAGCCGCCAGCATCCGTTCCAAACTATCCACGCCTCGCTCCGCGCCGTCTCTCACAGAATCGAAGCAGGCCATGAGTTTGACATTCAGTTTTCTCTCAAAAATCGCGGCGTAGAGCCCGTGCGATTATTGACGGGTGAAGCGCAAAGCGGAGCTACAATCTTCCGGCTCTACGCGACGACAGAGGAGCACGAGACCATCCCGGTTTTGAGTTTTTATAAAGCGGCCCAGGCTCTTCCGGCGATAGCCTTTGCCGCGCCGTTTACACTACGCGCGGGAGAAGAGATAGAGAGGCGCGCGCAATCTTCCTTCGCGTTAGAGCAGCCCGGAATTTACAGGCTCTACGGTTTTTTTGAAACCACGATGGAAGTCATGCTCGATGACGAACCTCTCGCTCTACAATGTTTCGTCATGACAGAGCCTGCGACGCTGACTGTTTTTTGAAGGCAGCCCCGGCTAATTTTGCACCACCGCGCCGCCGCAGCTTGAGCCTGCGCCCGCAGTGCATCCGAAACAGTGTGAGTCAGTCATGATGCGTCGTCCCGCGAATTTTTCCGGCTCGAAATCAGAGATGGTTTGCGGCAACTCGCTTGAAACGCCGAGTTCAAGCATCTGGTTGAAATCGCAGTCGTAGAGCCTGCCCGTCCAATCCACGCTCAACATGTTACGGCACATCAAGCCTTCGACCGCCTGCGGATTAAATGCTTCGACAAGCTTGCGCATGTAACGCTCCTCGTTTCCGCTCCGCCGCAGGTAATCCAGGAAACGCTTAATCGGCATGTTCGTGATTGTGTAGAGATGATTGAAAGCGACATTGTGACGCGCCGCCAACTCGCGTTTGAAATCAGCTTCGATAGAGCCTTGCGGCGGCGGCAGGAATGCTCCGACAGGATTATAGACGAGATTTAAAATCAGACCGCTTCCCTCAATTCCATAACCGACAGCATTCAATCTTTCCAGCGCGGCAATGGATTTTTCAAAGACGCCATGCCCGCGTTGCGCGTCCGTCTGTTCTTGCAGAAAATACGGCAGAGACGAAACGACCTCCACTTGATGCTCGCGGAAAAAATCCTGAAGGTCGCTTTGCCCTGCCTCGAACATGACCGTCAGATTGTGCCGCACCATAACATGCGCTTTTAAAGCGCGCGCCTCTCTGACGAGATACCTGAACGAAGGATTCAACTCCGGCGCGCCGCCTGTGATGTCCAGAGTCGGAATGCGAAATTGGCCCAGAGCCTTGATGACCTGCGCGGCTGTCTCGCGCGACATAATCTCCGTGCGCGCAGGCGAAGCATCAACATGGCAATGCTTGCATGCCTGATTGCAGAGCTTTCCGACATTGACCTGCAAAGTCTCTATCTGCGAGGCACGCAGTTCAAGACCATGCGCGGCCAGTTTCTCTTCAAAATTTTTGGGCGAGTGCGGCGCGGAAGCCTGCGAATTAATAACGGGCAAAGCTTGCGGCATTACATTGATACCTTGTTGACAGAGTTGTGCGCCTGCAAGCCGTGTATCAGACTCGCGCCGCCGCGCAGGGCCGAAGCCATGTGTATGGCCTCCGTCATCTGCTCCATATTCGAGCCCGCTTCGAGCGAAGCCTGCGCGTAAGCGTCTATGCAGTAAGGACACTGCAAGGCATGCGCGACCGCCAGGCCAATCAAAGCCTTCTCGCGTCTTGTGAGCGCGCCGTCCTCCTGACAGGCTTGATACCACGCCATAAATTTTTCAAAGAGGTCTGGGCGATGCTTGCCCACTTCAGAGAAACGATGTAGGTCTTCTTCTTCGTAATATGACATGCGATACTCCGTGAAAAGAAAGTATGAATGATGAATGATGAATGATGAAGAACATGCTCTTTGAAATTGAATCCTTCAACTTTGAAGAGCATGCCTTTCATCATTCATCATTCATCATTCATACTTACTCTCATGCGGCCTGTGATTATTGTGATGGTCAAAGCCCCGCGCGCGGGGTCTGTTAAGACGCGGCTCATGCCGCAGCTTTCAGCGAATGAAGCGGCAGAGCTTGCCGCGTGCTTCGCGCTCGACACAGCGCACAATGCCTTGCGCGCAGTGCCGCAGGTAATTGTCGCATACGCTCCGGCAGATGAACGAGCCGCGCTCGCATCTCTCTTGCCGGACAAACTGCTCTGGCTCGAACAGCATGGCGCAGACCTCGGCGCGCGAATCGAATCTGCAATCGAGCATGCATACGGTCTGGGCTTTGGCCCAATCATAGTCATCGGAACAGACAGCCCGACGCTTCCGCTATCAATTATCGAAACAGCGCTCGACTCGCTGGCGGCTGAACAGGCAGACATCACTCTTGGGCCAACGACGGACGGCGGCTATTATCTAGTAGGCTTGCGACAATCCATTCCCAATCTCTTTCAAAACATAAACTGGAGCACGCCGCACGCATACGAGCAGACCGCGCGCAATGCTGCACAGGCAAACTTGCGACTGCTACAACTTCCGACTTGGTACGACGTGGACACCTTCACAGACCTCTTACATCTGCGCGACGAAATCCTTGCTGACAATGAAGCGCAAAGACGCGCGCCTGCGACAACTCAATGGCTGCTCACACACGACTTGCCATTCGCATAAGCATGTCTTTCAAGTAAGACTCAGTTGCCCGCCTTTGCCTCGCGCACGGGCGAGTAAAGCTTATCTAAAACGCGCGGGTGAACGCCCAGCCAGTAGAGCGTCTGCAAGATGGCCCAGCGCGTGAAGGTGAGCGCGAAGCTGCGGCCCTCGAAACGCCGCGACGAGGTGACGACCGCAGCCTGTAGATGAATCATGCGCCCGCGCTTCTTGAGCCTGCGCACAAAATCCAAATCCTCGAAAATCGGAAATGGCTTGAAGCCGCCGACATCTTTATAAGCATTGGCGCGCACGAAGATTGCCGAGTCTCCATAACAGAGTCCGAGCCGCCGTAATTGCGGATAAAGCCATGTCAGAAAACGTGCCGCGCGTCTCTCGCCGTCAAAGCGGATACTAAAATTGCCGCCGACCGCTTTCGCCTCGCGCGCCAAAGCTTCGCTGATTAATTCCGCAGCCTCAAGCGGAAGTGATGTGTCTGCGTGTAGAAACAACAACACTTCTCCGCGCGCGGCACACGCGCCCGTGTGCATCTGTAGCCCTCGCCCGCGCTCGCTCTTGAGAACACGCGCGCCGTGCCGCTCTGCAATCAACACAGTCTGGTCCGCACTCCCGCCGTCAACCACTATCACCTCTTTGCTACCGCGCACGCTCTCGACAGCCTCAAGCATCGCGCCGATTGCGCGCGCCTCATTGAGCGCGGGGATAATAATGGAAAGCTGCGTGCGCAGAGATGTTGGCTGTGAATTCATGACTCGAACTCTTGCAGAAAAGTCTTTGCCGCTTCACAAAGTCTTTGCCACTTCACGCGGAAAGTTGGTCGCGCTGTGCTGGCGCAGAGACGCGCACAGGCTCTCCATCTCCCGGCAAGAGCCACGTTGGACGCTGCTCGACAAACGGCAGCATGAGAATTTTCTCAAGCTCCACTTCTTCCGCTCTGCGATATGCAGGCACGCCGATAGTAATCTCTTCCTGCGGCACATTCAGGCGCAGCGTGCCATGCAGCCAGTCCCAAATAGTCAGTCCGCTAGACCAGTTTGAATCTGTCTCCTCGCGCACAAACGAGTGATGTATGCCGTGCATGCGCGGCGTGACAATCACGCGATTGAGTCGCCGCTCAAACTCAAACGGCAGTCGCACGTTGGAATGATGAAACATGATTGAGAGAAACAGGAAAAGCTGCCACACGGAAAAAGAGAGCGGCGAGACGCCGAGCAACAAGACCTGCGCCGCGCGCCAGGGAACGGAGACGACGAGCTCTGCGAAGTGAAATCTAAAAGCGGTCGAAGCATCAAGGTCCAGGTCTGCATGATGCGCGACATGAAAACGCCACAGCAGCGGCACGCGATGCGTCAGCACATGCCACACATAGAGCGTGTAATCAAGAAGGACGACAGCGCACGCCACCTCTAACCAAACGGGCAGTCGCACAAGCTTGAGCAATCCCCAGCGACGTTGCTGGACCAGAGCCGTAAGCATTTCGACTACTGGCCGCTCTGTGATTTGCAGCGCGGCTGCGCTGAGACTCGCGACAGCCAGATTGCGCGCCTCGCGCCTAAGCTTCGGCTCGACCGCACGCCGCAAAGCACGCTTGCGTTCAAGCCAGCAGAGCGCGCCGAATGCTCCCAGGATAAGCGGCGCGCTAATCCATGTTGGAACCTTTTTAGTCTTCATTTCATCTATTTTGCAGGTGAGTGCGCCCTCCCTGACGGTCACTTATACATAGCTATAAAAATTCATCTAAAAAAATCCGCAGGGCCGCAAGTTAAGCGGCAAAGATTTGAAACAAGTTTTGATTATGTTTCAATCCAGCCTTTTTTACCACAAGGTTAAAACAGATGAAGAGTAATAGTTTTAAAAAAATCTTCTCATCACTGACAATCAAACCTCATGGAGAACAACCCGAACGCTGCGCTGGTCTTTGTCTATAACGCCGAGAGCGGTCTCTTTAATCTCGCGGCGGACATGGCCCACAAAGCTTTCTCGCCGCAGACATATCAATGCCAGCTCTGCGCGCTGACGCACACGACCTTCGGGATGCGCAAGGGCTGGAAGCAGTTTCTCGAAACTCTCAAACGGCCACTGGAATTTTTGCACGCAGATGAACTCCGTCAACGCTACTCAATCTCAGGCGTGCCTCTGCCCGCAGTCTTTCGCAAAGAGTGCGACCGCCTAGAGCTTCTGCTCGACGCCGATTCGATTAACCGTTGCCAGACGCTGGAAGATTTGCAGCAGCTTATCGCAGACAACACGAAGTAATTAACTCAAGTTGCCAGTTAACAGAGAGATGGCGGCTCTTGCCGCAATGCTGTGCGGAAAAGCTTTGCTTTTCCGATAGCTTTGGCTCCAACCATGTGCGAGGCTGAGCCTCGCCTCAGGTCAGGAGGAGCAGGAGTCGGAAAGTCAGAGACTTTCCTCACAGCATTGCGGCCAAGCCGCCATTGCTCTCATAACTGGCAACTTGGGTTAATTAACCACAGAGGACACGGAGGAAAGCCATTGAGTTTTACCTCTGTGTTCTCTGTGTCCTCTGCGGTTAATATTAAACGCCGGTTGCGGAGGGCGCGGGCGCAGGTGGCCCGGCCTTTTTGCCCTTCGCCGGGCGGGGCGAGCGTTCGACGCGGGACGCGCTGAGCCAGCCAGCAAGATTAGCTGCGTCTGCTGTGAAAGTGTTACGCATCACAGGGTCTAGCTCCTGCACTGCGCGCATGCCGCGCTCGATTAATTCATCAATGGCTGCTGTCGCCGTGACGTGCGAGTCGCGCCCCTGCATCTTTTGCGTGGCGGCAGTCTCAAGGGCGTTGATGTCGGCCTCTAAGTCTTCCAGAAAATCTGCGGGCATCCCGCGCTTTGCGGCTGATGGCTTCAAGGTCGCGCAGCAACTCGTCACGCGCGGCAGCCTTGCCGGATGCCGCCTGCCGCACAGTGCTGCGGCCTGCGGTCTGCGCGCTGGCATGTGTCTCTAGCTCGTCAATGACGTTGTTCAAAACGACAAACTGTTCGCCTGCGAAACTGGTCTGAGGAAACTGCGCGACGTGTTCCAGCCCGAATGCCTGCACACGCCTGAACATCTCAAGGCGACGCCTTTCTGTATCTTTCATGGAAAAAATCTCCTTACTGAGGTGAAGCCGGAAAAGGAGCTAAAGTCCTTTGAGGCGTGAAGTTTTGCGAGGTTTTTCGAGCCGGGATAGACAGAGAGGTTTTCCGCTCCGGCGCGACAAATTATATCCAAATCCCTGTTCTTGAAAAGCCTTTTTTTAAAGTGAGTTTGAGATAAGAAGGATTTGGTTTTCTCAGCACTGACAGGGGCGGGCGTTATCTTTTCAACTTCGCGGGCAAGTCCATCTCATCATCAACTAACACATCCATGCTCACGCCCGCGACGCGAGCGTAGCGCAACAGGATTATCAACATTGGTTCTCCCTTGCCCGTCTCGTACTTTGAAATTTGCTTGTAGTTAATCAAGTCTTCTACTCCAAGACGGTAAAGCATTTCTGTTTGAGATAGACCTAACGCCGTCCGTACTTGCAACAACTTCTCTGCAAGACGCTCTGGCCTCAAACGCGGGCGCGTTCCCATCAGGCATGGCCTCCCGATGAGAACAAAATTTGAACCTTGCCTTTATCGTCAAATGACGATAAGATGCGCTTCCTCAAACTTGCAGCCGTGAGAATCCTTTGCTTCTTAACGGCGACGCTCATCACTCAGCTTGAGGTTGAGGGTTTGAGACGACGCATTAGCCGTTGCTTTAAGTTTTCAAACAGAACGCGCGCCATCTTATCAGAGCGCGCACTTTCTTGACATCATTAAAGCTTGAATAGTGGGCGTTGGGGGATGGGTACGCCCACTGCCGCGCGTCCGTCCGGTGGGGCGGGCTGCTGCGGAGAGGCCGTCGTGACATTCCCACGCACTCGGCGGCCTCGCTTTCAATGTTCCAAAAGTTACATGCCTATCTAAGTCCTTTTATTTCTCACTTTCCGACTTTATTGTCAAGCCTCTGATTTTGTAGTCACATCAGACTTTGTGTGCAAACCCACTGCCTGCCGCCCCTTGCGCGGCTGTCATGCTGCGTCGCCTACTGCTTACCTCGCGCCACACGTCTTTCACGCCGATATGACCGACTTTCACACTGATATGACCAACTTTCGCGCTGATATGGCTTACTTTCACACTGATATGGCTAACTTTCGCCTTGATATGGACAAGTTTCACCCTGATATGAGCGACTTTGACGCTGTAGAAGTAAAGTGTGACGCTGATATGAGCAACTTACAGGCTGAGATGACCAATTTTCACGCTTGAGCGGCAATGTTTTGCGGTGATATGGAAAACTTTCGCGCGAAACCTTATGCTTTAGCTTCTTCATCAAAGCGCACGTTGCGGTAGATGTCGCCGAGGCTCAGTGTGAGGCCGACGGAGTTGAGGGCGCATGGCTCGTCATCGTTGGTGAGGATTTCGATTTGCCAGTCGTCGCCGCTCCGGCGGTGTAGCTCGACCATTTGTGTTTCCTGCGAGATGAGCGCGTATTCCTCGACGCCCGGACAATTCTTGTAGGCGGCCAGTTTCTCATGGCGATCCGTGCGCTCTGTCGTGGGCGACAGCACTTCTATGATGAGACGCGGCTCTGTGCGAAAGTACGGGTCGCCGCCCGGCCCGTCGCATGTCACCACGACATCAGGATAGTAGAACAAATCCTTTGCCACGCGGATTTTCATGTCAGCCATAAAAGCTTCGCACTCATCCCCTGCGAGATGCTCGTTCAAACGGCCAGCAATATTGAGCGCGATGCGATTGTGCCGCGCGCTCGCGCCAGCCATTGCGTAAGCCTGCCCGCTCACGTATTCGTGGCGCACATCGCTGTCCCTCTCTCCGGCGAGATAGTCCGTCACGCTCAGGCTGAATCTTTCTTTGGGTAAGCTCATGGCGCGTTGCCTCCTCTGACAGGTCAAGCAGTTCTACTGATTTTTCGGGTGGCACACGTCTTCGATTATATGCGCTTTCATAAGCGGAAAGAAACGTCTCGCGCAAAGGCGCAAAGGCGCAAAGAAGACGCAAAGAGTTGAACGACTCTTTATCTTGCGTGCTTTCTTTGCGCCTTTGCGCCACCAGCGGGAAACGGCTTTCCTGTTTTCTAACGATTGTAAGATGCCGGAATGGGAACGTCTCCGTTCAGGCCGTAATCCTGCACAGTCCAGTTGCCGTCCGAAGTCTGTAGGACATACCAGCGGCCTTTGACCGGACGGAAGATTGCGAAGTCTGTCTTGCCGTCGTGGTCATAATCGCCGGGAACCGGGATGTCTCTTGTCGCGCCCCAGTGTGTGGCTGCAAAGGAGTTGTTGGAACTCTTCAACACGTACCACATGCCTGTTGACGGGCGGAAGACTGTCAGGTCTGCTTTCTTGTCGCCGTCAACATCTGCCACGAGCGGGATGTCTCCCAGCATGCCGAACTGCGCCGTGCGCATCTGTCCGTCAGACGACTGGCGTATGTACCATGCGCCGGTCGAAGGCCGCCAGACGGTCAAGTCCGTGATGCCGTCGCCGTCGTAATCGCTCGCCAGCGGAGAGTCGCCGTCTGTTCCCCACTGCACGGCCCAGAACTGGTTGTCGGACGAACGCGAGACATACCATGAGCCGGTTGAAGGACGAAAGACTGCTATGTCCGTCTTGCCGTCGCCGTCGTAATCGCCCGCCACAGCCTTGTCGTCCGGCAGACCGAATTGCATGCCGCGCACCTGATTGTCCGAGCTATTCAAGATATACCAGTTGCCGCTGCGATAAACGGCGATGTCTGTCTTCTGGTCGCCGTCATAGTTTCCGGGGACAGGAATGTCGCCAAAGTCCGCAGAGCCGAACTGGATAGACGTTTCTGTCTGATCGCTCGAACGCTTGATGCTCCACAAGCCTTCGGCTGGACGCCAGTAAGCCATGTCAGTCTCGCCGTCGCCGTCAAAATCTCCGGGCTGCAAAGCGAGTGTGCCTGTGAAATCTGCTGTCTGACTGCCGGCGAGATTGAAATAGATTCTCTGCTGCGGCGAGAAGGTGTAGTTCAGTTTCTCTGCGCGCAGGATGTAGCTGTTAAAGGTCGCTACATTTGGAATCGTGTAATTGCCATTAGTGTCCGTTGTCGCAGTCGCAATGACGTTCTGCTCCTCTGGATAATTCCTGAGCGTCACCGTCACGCCTTCTATGCTTTGACTATCGCGGTTGACGATGCGGCCCGAAACGGAAACTGGGCCGGGCGCATTGACTGTGATGTTGAGTTGGACAAAAGATTGCCTGCCGCCGTTGTCGCGCGCCTGCGCGGTCAGTGTGTAATTGCCGGGCGTGGCTGGCTGCCACGGCGCATTGTATGTGCTGCCGTTCGTTTGTCCGATGGTAGATGAAAACGTGCCGTTTGAAGCAGACACGCTCAAGTGCACTATGCTGCCGTCAGCGTCGCTGGCCGTCACGCTAATCGGAATGACTGCGGGCATGTTGAATGTCGCGCCATTCGCAGGGCTATTAATCTGCACAGTCGGAGCTTGATTCGCCGCCGAACTGACGAAATCCACATTGAGCAAGTCTGATGTCAGATTGTTAAAGGTCTGCGCGGTCGGCGTATAGGTGTTGGCCGTTGCCTGCGGCGTGACAGTGTAGCTGCCGCCTATAGGCAGATTGTAGAAACCGTAATAGCCCAAACTATTAGTCTGCACGGTTCGCGTCTGCGTTCCAGTGAGTTGCAGCGTGATGCCGGACATGCCATTGCCGAACGGGTCAACCACTTGCCCGTTGATGCTCACGCCTGTCGGCGCATCATTGACCCTCACCCAAACTGTTGACGAATCCGCGCTCGCGCCCGTTCCATCCGTCGCCCGCGCATACAGGAAATAGATATTGGCTGGCACGTCCGTCCACGGTAACTCGTAAGGCGGAGTTGTATCTGTGCCGACGAGAGCGGGCGTGCCGTTCAAGACGCGGTAAAAATCAACTTTCGTAATTCCGCTTGCAGTGCTCGAAGCCGTTGCCGCTATGTTTATCGTCGCCGGAGCTGTGAAAGTCTCTCCCTCGTTCGGGCTAATCAGATTCACAGAGATTCCTGTCTGCGGCACAGCAGAGAAGTGTTCATACTCGCGGTCAACGTAGCCTAAGTAAACGATATTGATGCTCTGCGGCGTGAAGTTGTAGCCATTGAGCGTCGGCGTAATCGTTACGCCATCTTCCGGCGTGGCATTCAGATTCGTCAGCAGGTAATTGCCTTCCGCATCGGTTGTCGTCGTGGCCGAGATGTTCGGGTTCGTGCTGCTTGTCAGATTCACCGTCACATCGCTGAGGCCGTTTCCTGTCAAGCTGTTTCTGATTTTGCCTGTGATGCGATGATTGAAAGCAGTGACGCTGACAGCAACAGTCGGCGTCGTCACAGTCTGATTAGTAGAAGTGATGCCTTTGGCGTAAACATTGTAAGTGCCTGTTTCGAGCGGACGCCATGTAGAAGTCCAGGGCGCGTTTGTTCTTCTGGCGATGAGTTCATCGTTTGCGTAAAATTCCAGAATCGCAATCGAAGACGAAACATTCGCGCTCAAAGAAATGTTTGTTCCAGCCGTGAACGACGAGCCGTCTTGCGGGCTGGTCAAAACGACTGCCGGACTTGTCGTGTCAAGAACTTCAACATGAACAACCGGCGTGGAGTATCCGCGCAAGCCCAGTTCATCAGTCGGAATCGCATACAAAGCCCAAGTACCCGTCGGCGCATTCGGCCAGGTGATTTCATACGGCGCGGTTGTGTCCGTGTCGATATTGATGCTTCCGAGCTCGCTCGAATAAGCCTCGAAGTCAACTTTCTGAATCGCATGGCCGTCAGGGTCTGAAGCCGTCGCCTGAATCGTGATGCTCGCGGGCGCGTTGTAAGTCGCGCCGTGCTGCGGGCTGGTAATCACGCCCTGCGGTTCTTCGTTCGACTGAATCATAAAATCCGCAAACTGGTTAGCCTGCAAGTTATTGAAGGTCGCGCTTTCGGGCTCTGTCGAAAATCCAATCTTGCGCGCCGTGACTGTGTAACTGCCGCCCGCCGGAAGTGCGCCGAAATAATATGGCAGGACTCCGTTGCCGCTCCCGTATGGCAGCATGTAAGAACGATTGACCGCGCCGCTCAAGGTCACTACGACAGGCGAGTAATTGCCAAACTGCGTCGGGTCTGTGACCGTGCCGCTGATGCTGTAGTAAGTCGCGTTCTCATCCGCCGCGCCGACTTTCATCACAAAGCCATCGTGCGTCGAAACGGTTGTCTCTTCGCCTTTCACGGGTTGGAAAACTCCCGGCGTGACGACGAGGTTGCGCGCCTGACCTGTCAGATAAGCATTGCTCGCACTATCAAGCGCGATGTCGTATGCGCCGCCGATGCCGAGTATGGACGAGAAGACCAGCGCGCTCGCATCCGTGTTAAGGCGCGTCAGGAAGATTGTGCCATTCGTGCCGTTGATTGAATTGCGCAGCGGGAAGGTCAAACCGTTTGCCGTTTCGCCCGCGACAAAAGCGTTGTCGTTTTCTCCGACCGCAATGGCAAAGCCTTTGTCGCGTCCTGTGCCGCCTAAGAAAGTTGAGAAAGTAAGAGCCGAACCCGCGGCGTTGAACTTCGTCACAAACGCCTCTTCTGCGCCGTTGAAAGTTCTATCAAACGCGCCTTCTGTGGTCGGGAATCCAAGATTCTCTGTCTGTCCAGTGACATACATATTTCCGGCTGCATTGAGCGCGACGCCGTTGATGCGGTCTGACTGAAAACCGCCGCCGAGATATGAGCCATAGATAACCGCGCTGCCTGACGCGTTGAGCTTGGCGATAAAGCCTTCGATGCCGCCGCTCGAAGCCGTTTGAAACGCGCCCGCCGTGACAGGGAAATTGAGCGCATTAGTGCTGCCGACAATGACTGCATTGTCGCTCGCGTCCAACGCGACATCATTGATAGCCGAAGTGAACAGCGTGACATACTGTGCAGAGCCTGTGGCCGTGAGTCTGGCAACATAGCCGCCTGAGAAAAAGATGCCGTTACAGCTTTGCTGCGTATCGCAAAGCTTTGGCTTGTACGCGCCCGCGGTGGTCGGAAAATTCGGTGAATAAGTTGTGCCGGCAAAGACTGCTTCGCCCGTTGCTTGATTAAGAGCAATCTTGCCGCCGATGTCCGTGTTGTTGCCGCCGATGAAAGTTGAATAGATGAGTTGCGAGCCAGTCGGATTTAATTTCGCGGCGAAAGCGTCTTCTGGCCCACCGCCGAAAGTTGGTTGATAAGCATTGAGCGTCGGGAAATCCGCAGCCCCCGTCAAACCACTCACCAAAACATTTCCACTCGCGTCAACAGCAATTCCATTTCCGAACTCGCTGCCGCTGCGCCCGCCGAAATAGGTCGAGAAAACAAGCGCGGTTCCGCTCGGATTAACTTTCGTCACGAACGCATCTGTCCAGTAAACGTTGGGATTGTCCAAAACAGGTTTGATTGTCCCTTGCGTCGTCGGAAAATTAAGCGAAGAAGTGTTGCCTGTGATGTAAGCATTTCCCTGATTGTCAACAGCGATGCTATTGCCGACATCTGTTTGACTGCCGCCGAGATAGCTTGAGTAAACAAGAATCGGGTCAATCGTCAGAGCTTTCGATGTGTCGTAGCTGCCGATGGCAAACGAGACGGCGAAGTTTTTCCGGTCTTTGCTGATTGCATAACCGCTCGCAATCTCTTTTCTCTCGCCGCCCGTTTCCTGATAGACGATTGGCTTATGTTGACGAATCGTGCCGAGCGCGGTTTTTAAAAGCAGGTCGCCCGTCTTTTCATCAAGGCGGGCATCTGAAACGCCATCAAAATTGAGCTTGATTTGATTCGGGTCTGCGCCGGGCTCAACCTCAAAGTCATATTCAAGCTCGCGCCCGTTGCCGTAATAAACTAAATCCACGCCGGAATAAATCTGCTCGTAACGGACTTTGTGAAAATTCGGGACGCCCGCCTGCCACTTCTGTGAATCGTTGCCGAGGAAATAATTTGATTTAGCTTCGCTCTCATCAACGCCAAAGGATTTGGCCTGCGTGTTTGCCCCAGCGAGTTTCATGCGGACAACCGCCGAGCTTGTTTCCCGGTTTTCGACTTTGCGCAGCGAGAGCACGGCCTCCGTGTTGGTCAGGAAAAGCCCGTAGCCTTGCCCGCGCGAAACGAACTTCACGCTCTCGTCCGTCTGCCCGAAGTTCGGCTCAAAGACGAGCGGCAGTTTGCCGTATGCCTCTAAAATCTTTTCTCTTTCAAGAGTCTGAGCAAGCTGTGAATTGGCCGCAGGATTGCTGTTCGGAGCAACGGCACTAGTCTGGCTCTTTGAGTTTGCAGAGAGATTTAACTCGCTCCTGCTCAACAAAAAAATGCCGGGCAACACAGCTCCAAAGACAGCCGCGATTAACAATATGCGTTTATAAAAATTCTTCAACGAATTATACCTCTGGAGATTAATGCTTCATTTCATCGGCAGTGTGGAAAAAACCGGAAAGACAACACAAACATCTCCGGCTTCGATTGCCAACACATTACTAAAAGCAAACCACATGCCCGGTGCTCAATTCATCTCTTCGCGCGACATTTTTATGTCAGCTTGCCTGTCAACAACGCTTATTTAATTCTACTTTTGAGAGGAAATACGTTTGCGAAAATTTCCGCGCATCGCTGAGTAGAACTACGACCGGAGCGCGCGTGGTTTTTATCCATAATGAAACACACACTGAAATTTAAGATTCATTTCAAAACATTCTCCAACGGCGAGAGAGAGGCATCAGGAAAATGAATTTTCGGAGAGAAGAGAACGCACAATAAAAACGGGGACGCCGCGTATGACGCGACATCCCCGTCTCTAATCCGGCTCCGCAGCTAGGACTTTAGCATTGGAATTCTACCGCATTTTTAGGCGGCAAACCGTGAGCTTTTGAATCTAGAATAAATTTCCTCCAAATTTCCTCCACTGCTTACCTTTTCTTTGATACTCAGAAGGACGCAAAGCGCGGCCTTGCACATTATTTAATTCAAGTTGCTAGTTAACAGAGTGATGGCGGCTTGCCGCCCTGCTGTGCGGAAAAGCTTCGCTTTTCCGGCCAGTGTCAGCTCAAGCTTGCAGCGAGGCTGAGCCTCGCTGCAAGTCAAGAGTGGCAAGGCGACGGAAAGTCAGAGACTTTCCGCACCGCAGGCGGCTCAAGCCGCAGTCGTTTCGATAACTAACAACTTGGGTTATTTAGAAGAGACTGCATAATTCTTGAAATTTATGCATAAACTGGATAGTGCAAGAGTTTCTCGGACGGGGTCGCTTGATGGTCGTCCCTTCTATGGCTGACAATCAAGCGACCTCTGATGCTGAGCCCTAACTTCTGTGGCAAACAAAAATCCTATCGCGCAGCGTTGGCGTTCATATCGGCGTTGCGCGCAGCGTCGGAAGTTTGCGCAGGGTCGCGCATGCCGCTCGTGTGACACCAGCCTGTCTTGTGTCCGCGATTGTTTGCGCCCGGCAGTTGTCCGTAAGCTCTCTCCGTCACGCCGTCTTCCGGGTCTCCCAGAAACAGGTCTGTAGCGAGGCTGCAATAATCGTATCTGTACCACACGTCCGTGAACGAAGTCGTAGAGTAGTGGACTTGCGCCCGCGCCCAAGACGGTATTCCGGCAAGCCATGCCGCCGCGCCGCTATAGGTCAGATTCGCATTGCCTCCGCAACCTGCGCCGAAGACCTGTCCCAAGACCGCAAGGTTTCCTGCCAGAGCCGTGCCTTGATACGGCGTGCCGACAGATTGAATTAAACGATTGCCCGTCGCGTAATCAAAACCGCTCCAGTAGTAAGTGTAAAGATGAAGCGAGGCCGCGCCGCCCTGACTATGCGCGACTGCGCCGAAGGAGGGAAATTGCGCGCCGAAATTCCGAATCAGATTAGCGAACTGGTCGTGCGTGCGGCTTTGATTCGGGTCGCTGAAGACGGCGTAATTGGAGAACTGCGAAGTCGGAAAAGGATTTCCGCCGGAGCAGTAGCCGTGAATCAAAAGCACTTTGCCGCCAACTGCCGATGAAATTTGGTTTGCGAGCAAGGCGTCCGGCTTCCTGCCCATTCGCATTTCATCTGTGATTCCAGTCAAAGCTTTTGTCGCAGCTTCCGGCAGTTGATTTATCTTCAACGTCATCGCATTCGACTCTGCGAGCGTCACAAAGTAGTCCGGGTCTTCGAGACGCACATTGCGAAGCTCATAAGAATCTTTCGCACCGGCTATCGCCAGCCAGCGCGCGTCGAGCATTAAATCAAGATGCACGCCGTTTTTTCTTTCCTGCGCGATTGCCATTCCGCTAATCCACGCGACAGGCGATTCTTCGCCGCTTTGATTGCGGCCCCAGACTTCTGCGTAAGCTACGACTTTGCGCCCGACGCCCAGGCCCATCGCAGGAATGCTGACGCGCAAGCGTGTGTCATCTATGACAACTGAATTTGCAAGCCTTCCAAGTGTGACGTTATCCGCGAGCACATGAAAGACGTGTTCGCTGGTGCGAATAAATCGCTCACCTTCCGCGCTCACGCCGCGCAAGAGGATTTGAGCAGTGTATTGTCCGGCTTCTCGCGGGACAAAGTTTGTTTTGAAATGCCTGCTATTTTCGCTGTTCAGCATTAACTTTTCGGTTGCGCCGCCGGGCATGCGAATCTCTATCTCCGCGCCCGTCACAACTCCGGCAATCGCTCTTGGAATGCTTGATTTGATTTCTGCGCGCTGGTCGAAAACCGTAGCGACGAACTCAAGCGATTTTCCGGTGAGCGTTTGATGTGTGTTCAAATAGCTATACAGGCGATAGGGCGAATCGCTGGAAACAACCAGATAACCGGCGGTCTCGGAAAAACGATTTGTCATGCCTGCCGTGTGGATTTCCACTTTCCATCTTCCTTTTTTTGCATCTCTGAAAGTAAAAACTTCTGCGGGGAAACTGACGCCGTCAAGACTGACTGCGCCCGGTTGATTCTCGACCTGAAAACTATTTCGTAAATCCATTTGACCATCGCCCGTCGTGACGCGGATTCGCCAATCAGCGCTATTGGGCGCAAGCAGCGTCATTTTTAATTCCCCAGTGAAATCAACCGGCACGTCGGCAGACCATGCAGCGTTGCCCTTTGCATCCGGCTGTAAACGAATCGGCAGCATCGCCGCTTTAGAACGAATCCCCAGAGTCGCAGCCTCTGGCAGACGCATCTGCGGCATCTCGTCTGCTGTCCCGGCTAAATGTTTGAAAGATTCTTCCGCGCGCGACACGAGCGTGTCCTGTGCCATCAAGACGCACGGGAAGACTAGAAGGGCAAGCGCAATCACGAAGAGAGAGACTTTGCTGTTTTTCATTTTTTGATCCCTTTTCCGTAGGCTGTGAAGTGTGAGAAAGCAAGCAGTACTTTGCTGCTGGAGTTGACCCCTGACCACGCAGTTGCAACGCATCCTGATGTCAGTTTGCGCGGGAACCTATAGATGCAATGCAACTAGAAACAGACCCGCCTTACGAGTCCAGACTGATTGATGTCTTGCTGTATGCTATTGCGTAACGGATTGACGACCCTGCTCAGGTTTGAGGTTTATCATCATCCCCGCCCCTAGTCAAGAACCAACGTTCCTAGGTAGTGGGGTAATAGTGTGTTGCTCACAAACCCAGCTACTTCTGTTGGTTCCCTACTTAATGTATTATTATCTTCTCAAACGCGGGCGTAAGGTGCGCCTGCCTCATCTCAACCACCTAGAGGCACCTACACATGCGAAAGAAAATTGCACAACTTTTCATTCTTTTAGCGGTTTTGATAGCCCTCTTCTACACGCCTGCTCCACAGGCCACACCAAGAGCAAGCTGTGCTAGTTGTTGCGCAGGGCTATCTCCTGAGGATTATAGAGCCTGTATGAGTGAATGTAAGGCTAACGACCCGCAGCCAGTGTGTCCGCGCGTGCCACCACAAACTTAGCTTCCTCATACGGCTCAGGAGGCGAGTCCGTGGCAATACACGGCTCACCTCATCCAGAGGGGTTATTACATAGACGGCAAGCCCGCGCCCTTTCCACTTCTGCCGCCGCAATCCTGATGCTTTGATAGTCCGGCAGCGAAAGGATGGTCTGAGAAAAATGGGAATGCAAGTATGCAACGGCCAGCCGCATCCTGCGCCATCTCGAATCAACTCAATTCGACACGTCGCGCCGCATGTCGCTCGCATGCAGCCATCACACACCATTTCGCCGCCGCATATGAACACTGTTCAAGCCAAGCCGGTTCAACTTCATACACCTCAAGGCATCGTGATGCTTCCTCGTCCCGTCATTCAGCGCACAGTCACCCAAAGGTTTAAGTCAGGCATTGTGCAGGCGACAAAATTTTATCCGAACCTGCATCCGGGCGCGGCAGTTCCTGTGGAGAGGAGCAACATTTTCACCCTCGATAGTTTTGCGAACCAGTACAGGCTGCACCGCGCCGGCACGCACAGCGTCAACGTCCCAAACATGAAATACAACTTCGTGCGCACCAGAGCAGGCTAACTTGCCGATGGATAATTTCTACAGCTACCAGCAGATTATCAAGGGCGAGCATCTACGCAGGAGAGGATGAGGTTTGCGTTATGAACTCGACAAATAAAAAAGCACCGGGCGCGAGCCTCATCCCACAGCCATTCAATCGGCAAGCAGGACACTCGCCTCAACTCAAACCTGTGGTCGCCCAACTAAGGCGTGTTGTGTCTGCGCAGAGTGTGAAGACTCCCGTCGCACCTCCAGCATATCGTCCGCAACCGACGCCGAATGCAGTGCAACCCAAGATGGCACATGACGCTCTGAATCGGAAACCGCCGGTCGCTCCGCCTGTCTATCGTCTTCAACAGGCGACAAAAGTCTTACAGACAAAGAGTTCAGCGGGTCAAACCCGACAGGCAGATCAAGTGCCGCGCGGGCCTGTCGCGCCTCCGGTTTATCGTCCGCAGGCAAAGAAGATTGTCCAGCCGCAGACCTGCTTGCACGTGCGAAAGCCGCCCACGGCGTTGCCAGTCTATCGTCCAGAACAAAAAAGAGTCGCGCAGCCTAAAATGTCCAGAGCGGCGCCTGGGCATGCGCAGCCAAAGGCGCTACCTGCCTGCCGTCCCCAACCGAAACAACCAAACTTGCAGGCTAAGATGAAGGCACCGACCGAACATCCCGTCTCTCGTCCTCAACAAGCACCGGGAGTCTTACGGACAAACAGTTCGCCGTCTCGATTCTCTCAGCATGAAGCAGGGTTGGATCAGGCGCACTTTGGGCCGCGCCCGGTCAGTGCCTACCGGGAAGAACGGCCTTTGCATCCCAGATACTCAGGTGGAGTCCTGCAATTGGTTCGCAAAAAACAGACGCATCCACGAAAGAAGCCCTCATCTGAACAGGGAACCGAGATCATCGTCAACAAGAGCCAACTGGACTTGCGCAAAATCTATTGGTTTCTAAATCATTACAAGGTTCCCAGCCCTTCAAGCTTCAAGATACGAAAAACCGGGCAACGTATAGAAGTAGAGGCAAAGGGAAGCGCTATCCTCCAAAACCAGTTACTTAGCAGAAAGAAGAGGGGCAAGAAATATATAGATCCCAGCTATCATGAAACCGTGCAATACATCAATCTGGAATATGCGCATTTCTACAAGACGGCAGAACATATCCTGAACCCGTGGGAAATACACGTGGCGTATGATCTTTTGCTCCAGCGTCACCGTGCTTCTTTCTCGCTGTGTCGAACGAAGTTGAACTCCTGCGGCCCATCTCAGTTGACAACGATGACGCCGCAGCTCTTGGAGCTCTACCATACCGCTCATTATGCGGAAACGCTCGTTCACGAGAATGAGACTTCATCAACTAGGATCTACGAAGCTAGGTTTGGTCGCACCGTTTACCAGAGCCTGCCATTCTCATGCTGGAGACCATTCGTATTACCCGCCAGCTCAAGTGCAGAAGAGACAACGCTGGTGAATGCCATCGGTGGGACGCTTGATGCGCAGGTGCCGACATCGGGCAAAACCGTCGGACAGGGAAAGATATACAGCGCGGTTTACAAGCATTTCCAGAAATCGATGGAGCTGCTCAATCAGCATTTGGATGATCAGTTTGGGAAGTATTCCAGCGATGCGATCGGTGCATTCGAAGCGCGTACAAAGCTTCACAGCAAGATGCTGGACCAGGAATTTTTGAAAGGTCTTTATCATAATGAGAAGAACAATTTTAGCGTGGACAGTGGATACGCTAGTTGGAACGAGTTGTGGAGAGCGATAGATACTTTGCTAATTCTAATCTCCGCATCGCTCGACATGGTTCCAGAGGAACCAGAAAAAGACTTCCAAATGATGATTTCGTTGAGCGATTTGAAGGGCAGCCAACAAGCCATCGTGAAGCAGATTGAGTTGATTGCCACTATCATTGGGCTGATGATCAAGAAGGAAAAAAGGTTGGCCCTAAACGCTCTGCTGCTTGGAAAGGGAAAACTGGTGCAGGATTGTCTGATTAATCTTTATCAGCTGCAAAGAGTCGAGGCGATACTCAATAAAGAATTTGTAGCTTCACAGGGAAGATTCGGCAAAATGATGAGGCAAAATCAAGACCGGAAATCCGTGACCAAGGATCTAATGTCTTTGAAGTGACCGCCCACGTAGGCCGCACCCTTCGTTCGTGTTCGGCCAACACGATAAATACGGCAGGCGCACCGATTAAGACACTCGCAAGCGAATAAAGTCGTCATGAAACCGACGGTTCAGGAGCAAAGACTAAGTCTAGCTGATAATCAGCCGCCTGCATCAATCCCCGCCTTCTCTATTTCGCCGCTGGGTCCAGCACTACATCCCGGAGTTTGAAAAACGCTGGCGCCACTATGATCAAAGTGTCCACTATGAGTGAGGTGTCGGTCCATGCTGGCGAGGAGATGAAACATAGATCAAAGTCAGAGGACGGTGGGTTTACCTGTCTCGCGCCGTTGATAAACAAGGGTTCACCGTTGCTTTCCGGTTGCGCGAAGACCGCGATATTGCAGCAGCCAAGCGGTTCTTCACCCAAGCGGTCAAGCACCTGCTCGTTTCAGTAGTGGGTCAGTTTGAAATTCAGGTGAGTAACAGCGACGAAAGAATCTCGCGCTGGTGGCGCAAAGGCGCAAAGAAAAACAACCTGTCTTCTTTGCGCCTTTGCGCCTTTGCGGGAAACTTCTTTTCTCTCTTTTTTCAAACTGACCCACTACCCTCGTTTCTGATACCTTCAAGCAGCCTCATCCTTGCTAATCTCCGCTGCCACGATGCGATAACATTCGCATGCAGCCATGCTTAATCCTTTTAGATTGAGAATAGTAATCTTGCCCCTGCTGTAGCGAATCAGACCCTTTTTCTGAAGCTGACCGGCGGCGACCGTCACACCGCTGCGTGGTGCGCCGAGCATTTGAGAAATCGATTCATGTGTCAGATAGAAAGTATCCGATTGCAAACAATCTCTGGTAATCAAGAGCCAACGGCAGAGCCTTTTTTCAACCGTGTGAAAGTAGTTGCAGACAGGCGATTGAGAAGCCTGTAAGAGCAGACCGTTTGTGTAGCGCAGTAACACGTCTTGCAGGCGTCCCCCGCGATCAAACTCCTCACGCAGGAGACTGGACTTGATTCTCAGGGCGCGTGCCGGAATCTGCACAATGATTTCATAAGGTGTGGTGAGCGCTCTCAAGATAACAGGAATGCCAATCGCTCCCTCATTGCCGACCATCGCAACTTCCATCGTCCTGCCGTCTTCCGTCACGGAAAGCAAAGAGATCATGCCGGTCAAAGGAAAGTATGTGTAGTTGATTACGTCACCCGCGCTGTAGAGGATTTTGTTGCGCGTCAGATAAACCAACTCCAAGCGAGAAAAAAATCGCTCATGCTCGACCGGAGACAGAGCCGCCAAGAGCCGATTCCCGACTGGATGAAAAATCTCTTTTGAAGCTGCTGATGCAGACACAGCTCGGTTCCTCGCTCATCGGTGTGAAGCATTTTATGGGACGAGCGGGAGAGGCTTCAGAACCATGCTCATATATACGCGCGGATGGTTTCCGGCAGCGTATTAATTTTAGAATATTTCAGTTTAAAGCGTGGCGAAAATGGCTGTTCGATGGCGACAATGGCTTTTCTTAAGTTTTCTCTCTCTTATTTCCGCTTATGTCTGATTCAGACAGACAGACCCTGATGCTCATCAGTTAACATCCCGCCATCCGAAATCTCGGACGTTGCGAATAGGCTTCGCAATGGTTCATCGAAGTTGCTAGAGAGAAATTTTAACTGCTAACACGTCCCGCCCTGGTTAAATTTTCAAGCTCGGAACTTCATCTTTTCACCAGACAAGTTAGCGCAGAGGTGCTCTCTTATGTGAGCATCAAGCTGCATCGTCTCCGTAGTCTGTTACTTTGGCTCACTCCACCTGTGACTGTTGAAGAGACTCCTATTTCGAGCCTCAACCGTACATGGAGTTTGCTCACCGGGATGGATGTCTTTCTGGCGTCAATCTCTGCATTGAGACACACACAACACTCGTCCCGTTAATCAACAACCTCCCTCGCCTCAAAGGAGAAATTTTCCATGAAATTTGTAACTTCATTAGGACGAAAGCGCTCAACGCTAGTGGGGCTGCTTCTCGCCTGCGTAGGATTCGCAGGCTTTAGTATCTGGCGTATCTCAGCTTTCCAGAGAAACGCAGACCTATCTCACAAACTCTCTGAGAATGAGATTAGAGATGCCGCGCGGGTACGTATGCAACGCGGCGTTGGAGGTCAGGTGAAACTTGCTGTGGCTGGAGATTCCGAGGAGCGTGTCAAGGTTTCTGTGGATTCGGCTGCCAAGTTCATCTCGGAGCGTGCAGACCTGTTTATGAGTGAAGAGACGAAAAACAGGTTAGTGCGCGCAGAGCAAGATGCGCTGAACGGCAACGGCCAACGCATCAGCGTTGATCAGTTGACCGATACCTTAACTGTCATCGTGACCAATCGCTTGTTGACTCTCAGTGACAAGCAAATCATGCAGGCCGCCGATAGTTTCCGGCCAAACTCGAAAGGCCAGATTACGGCTCGCGCCAACGGCCAATGGGGCTATCTGAACAGAGAGCAGTTTATCGGGCAAGTCAAAGCGGGTCGCATGTGGAGCAGGCGCGGAGACGCGACGCTCAAAATATCTTTGCGCTCGATGATTGACGAAGAAGTAAAGAGTCGCGTCCATGCTTTGGTTACCAGCCTGCCGGAACAGTTCGGGAGCGTGACCAGAGAAGGCGCAACACCTGTGCAAGCTCTTTTGATCTCTTATTCGCTGGCCGCCGACGATCCGTTAGAGAGTTCTCAAAGTGATTTGAGGCATCAGATTGTGCAAAAGCGGATGGTCGAAATGCAGGTTCGTCCAACTGGCCCGCAGAATCGTGATTCAGGAAAAGCTTATGGACTCAAGGGATTCATCCATTCATCTCCCGTCAACCTGTTCTTTGACAGAGCAGCCATTGACCAACTCTTAACCAGCGCGGAAGGAGGCATTAAATAGCCATGAAAAAATTAATTGTGCTATCTCTCATGTGTCTCTTCTTCGTCTCGATTGCCGGTTGCGGCGGTGGCGGAAACAATAATCCTCCTCCTCCACAATGCGTGGTTTGCGGCTTTCTTCCTCATGCGCGCGTCATCATCCGCTACAGCGATGGCTTGACAACGGAAGGCATGGCCGATGTCCTGGGTTGCGTGGTTTATCTCAAACGCAACGGCGATTGCGGTCAGGTCTTCCCGACCATTAACCTGGGTGTGAGCCTGACGGCTTCGCCTTCATCAATCAACCTCAACGCTCAGCCCTGGTCTGCAACCATCTATGGTCAGAGCATGAGCGCGGCCTACGGGATGCCGCAGGTCAAATACTTTGATGGCGATGGTTATTTGGTTGGCATCACAACTGCGACATGGGTTTCCGGCGACGGCACACAGATGACTGCGCCCGTGCCTAATCTCTCGCAGGCCTGGTCTGGCGCTTATCAGCTTGTCGTGACCAACAAGCAATCCAATGGACTGTACACGGAGACAGTCGGCAGTGCCTGGGTCGATTGTTGGGGCAGAGATCGCCCGGATACTGATGGTGACGGAGTCTACGACGATATGGACTGCTACCCGTTTGATCCTTATCGTTGGGATTGCTATGAACCGCCACCCGACGGCTGTGGTCAACAATACCCGAATGGGCCACAGATGCCCTGCTACGAGTATTAAGCTGTTGCGCGGATGGGTTGTCTGATTAAGCAGCAAGAGTTTTAAAGACGCCCTGAAGCATTGGCGCACAGGCTTTCGCTGGGCGAAAGCCTGTGCGCTCCTCTCATTTTCCAGAGCGGCGAGAGCAGCGCGTATGCTTGCATGATAATGAAAAGTTTCTACCGTCCGTTGCTCGGTTGTGTCTGGCTTTTACAGACATGCACATCTTGTGCAAACAAAGTGGAAGTCTCTCAACTGCACGGCTGGCGCGACGACTGCTCAAGTATCTACCTATCTGACGACTGCCGGTAAAATATATTTCTCCATCATTTTATTAACCTGTAGGTGCATCCACGCTTTGCCGTAAGCGGTGGAGGTGACAACCACGACCAACGGCTGGTCTTTGAAGACAAAAATCTTGTTGCCGCCGTTGCCGGATGCATTAAACGCCTCGTATTCGTGGCCGTTTACGCTATAGGTCGTGTTCCAGAATAAATAGCCGTACTGCCGACCTTGATATTTCGTGAACGTCTTATTGACCCAGTCACGCGGAATGATTTGCTTTCCGTTCCACTTGCCACCGTTTTTGTAAAGCTGTCCGAACTTAGCAAAATCCAGTGCGCTCATTTGCAAACCGCCCGCCGTGCTCGGCACTCTTTGCGGCGTGTATTGCCACTCGTATTTTTCAATTCCGAGCGGCTTGAACAGTTTTGTATCGGCGTATTTTTCCAAACCAACGGGAACGGATTTGTTGATCATATCTCCTAAGACGACGACACCAGCGGTGAAGTAATTGAAAGTTCCGCCGACCTCTTTTTTATCATCCATCGGCAAATCCAGAGCGAATTTTATCCAATCATTTGTCGGATACATTTTTTCTTCGTTGCCCGGCGAAGATTCGTCATCGTCATTGCCATCAAAACCTGAACTCATGGTCAGCAAACTTTTGATGGTCACACACTCTTTTTTGGGCGAGTGATTCGCAAACTTGCGGAGGTCGTAAAAATCTTTGAGAGTTTGATTCTCACTCTTAATGTAACCATCACCGATTGCGATGCCCATCATCGCAGAGGCGAAAGATTTACCGACCGAGCGCGTGTTATGTAAGGTGTCGCGCGTTGCTCCGTTAAAATATTCTTCGATTAATAATTTGCCGTCCTTGATAACGACGATGCTCTTTATTTCTTTATAAAAGTTTTCGGCAATTTTCCGTTTAAGCTGTCTGATTTTTTCTTTGTCATAAACATCTTTGGAAACTTCCCACCCGCTATTTTGTTTGATGTGTTGAATGGCAATGAGCTTCTCATCAATTTTCGGCTTGAAGACCGTCAATTGCAGTTCGCCTTCGGCAATTAAATCTCCGACTTTAACTTCAGTGGTTTTGAGATACGGTCTCAGTTCTATCTTCAGCGAGTGCCTGCCTTCTGACAACGCCTCTTCGCCGCCATTGAGCAGGAAACGTCTCCACAGATAACTTCCCCCTGATTCTTCATTCGCTGAACTAATAAAAGTCAGTTGATAAATAGTTTTGAAGTTTTTGTTTTCAATCCCATAGGCGCTGGCAAAAGCATTTTCCTTGTAAACCAAAGCGCCATCTACAAAAAACGAAAACTGATAATTGCCGCGCCTTACAAGTTCTTCGGCAGACAATTCAGGCGCGAGACGGTGCAGATAGTTCGTCAGGGAATTATTCATAAAAACCCTGATATTGAAATCACTCGTTTCTTTCAATTCAAACGTCTTCAAAAAATCTGTTTCCTTATAATTCTCTATCGGAATGAGTTTTGACATAAAGGTAATCTTGCCGATGTGCGCCTGATGAAGAGAACTCGTGATGCCTTCGCTTTTGACGATGTCCGCCTGTGCGAAAATGTTTTGAGCAAGCAATAAAACGAATGCCGCTAAAATAATTTTGTTTCTCAATAATGTGGACGAGTTCATGCAAGTATCCTCCAAGCACAGAATCTCATTTGTCTCTTAAAAAGAAACACCGCCGACGCTCTTTTTATGACAACCTGGGAAATCGTTTAATACTTATTTCGCTTCAATTCCCACAGCCTAGCCTTGTACATGTATTGAGGAGAGATTGCATAATTCTTAAAATTTATGCATTACACTTGAATAAATGTGCAAGGCCGCCCGACGCCTCGATAGTATTCTTTACATCATTGATTTATCCTTTCCGCGTTTGATGCTGCTCGCTCGGCGCGGGTTAATTCGAGCGTTAGATGGCTTTGTGGTTGAAGCGTAGTATCATTCATGTATGAATAAAGAGTTCATCAATCCGTCTACTCTTCCGAATTGGGAGTAAACCTTCTCTCAAATCGTCATTGTCTCGCACCACTCCTCAAGGACCATATATCTCTCCGGGCAAGTCTCTATGGACGAGCATCAGAATCTCATCGGCGAAGGTGATCTGAGGGCTCAGGCACTGCGCGCTTTTCAGAATTTGGAGATGGCTTTGGCTGCGGCTGGGGCGAAAACATCGGACGTGGTGAAGCTGAACATTTACGTCAAAGATTATCAGCCAGAGAATGCCCTGTCGGGATTTATATGGTTTGACACAGTAATGACTGCTGCAATATCTTTCAGCATCGGCGAATCATTCTTACGCTGGTGAAAATAATTACTCATTGGCCTCATTCCGCCGGAAAACCTTAACGTATAACTCCCAAACTTAAGGAAATGACCATGCAAAACGTCGCCCCCCCTAACGACAACAAGCAGGCGCAAGCAGTCAAAGAGCCATCACCCTTTAGTGTTCTACTTAAACTTTTGAGCCGGGTTGGTCAATGGCTCCTCGTGGTTATCGAACTGCCTTTCAGGTATATCTTCGGTAGTTGCCATCAAATTTACTGCCAGCGGGAAGCTCATAATCTGCTATAGCTTCGGGGGGAGTTGGACAGGGCAGAACTACTTCTTAGCCGATCCGCGGGTTGGTGCGCAGCGTTCGCTCGCACTCCCCAAGCAAGCCGCCAGAGTGGATTTCGGCAACGGTCAGCGGGACTTCACACGCCTTCAGCAAGGCCCCTCAATCACCGGTGTCTTCCATTCTAATTCTCACTTAAAAATTGTCCCGATTGAAACTGGTGAGCCTGTCGAATATGAACTCGGTCAAAAGCATATTAGCCAGCAGATTGGAGACCTCAACATGCGGGACACCATGGCACTCTCGCCAAATGGACGCTGGCTCCTTAGCGTCCCGTTCGCTGGCAAGAAAATGCCAAGAGTCCCTTTGCTCATCGACCTTCCCTGTCTTGCTAAAACAAAAAGTAAATGCGTCCCAGTATATCGTTTGGAATCAATCTACGCCCAGGCGGAGCCTCAAATCGCGTTTGACCCGAAAAGCAAGTTACTCTTCATCGGAGAGACAGAACGTAAGCTCCTTGTCTATGATATCGAAACTGCTCTGGCTGCCCCCAAAGCATTTGCGAGCCAAACCATTGAGACTCCCGGCGCATTCACAATTATGGGATTCCCGGCTAACCGAGAGCAGATCGTGCTCATGGTTAATAATGGTAGGGAGGCCGAGCCGCGAGAGCTACAAATCTTCCATCTGGGTACGCCCTATGGCAAAACCCGCTACTCACTCGATGCCGATGAAATTTTCTGGGATAACATGAATCTAAAACAGGCTCTGGGAGGTGCCTATCAAGTGGGGATGGCTGGAAGAACTATTTACCTTTGGGAGATGAATCCCGCCCCAGGATTTGACTTATTATACTACCCATCGAACATCGGCATTGACATCGGCAAGGCAACCGATGCAACGATAGCGCCTGACGGGAAACTGATCGCGACCGCTCATCCAAGTGGATATGTGGCATTGTGGCGACTCGATGACAGGACTCTCATCGGCGTCATCGGAGGGCTAAAGGGGGAACGGGTCTTAATAGACTGGAGAGGGACACTTGACAAGTACGCCTTATACGCCGCATCTCAGGCTGGGCAACTCTTCAAATGGATGAATGATGGTACGCTTGATAATCTCAATGTTCCGCACGAAGTAAAGGCAATCAAGGAATTTCAGGTCTCTAAAGATGGTCGCACAGTAGCGGTGCATGACCAGGAGGGGCTGATGTATGTCTTGACAGATGAGAGGTGGATAAAGCTGGCGACGACGCAAGAGACCTTTGCTCTATCCGCGGATGGTCGTCGTCTCGCAGTTGCCCAAGATAACGGAAGCGTGAGCATTATGGATCTTGACATACAGCGCGTCACAAAGTTGCAACTAACGGAACTATTCTTGCCATGCGCTGCCGACAAGTTACAGTTTGCTATGTCTGACACGCGTGTTGTGGCCGAAGGTTGTAATGGCATCGTGGTGTGGGACAGTCACGGCGGCTCACCTCTAATCGAGCAGCGGGAGGCGGAGGCGCAAGAATTATCATCGAAGATCAATGTGGAATCCACGAATGAATTGTGGGCAAGATACAGCGATGGATATACTAACATCGTGAACCTACGGGACGGCAAAATCCTCGCAAAGATTTCATGGCGTCCCAACCCCTCCCTCAAAAAGGGGACGCTGCTGAAAATTGGAGGGCAACCTGAAGGGGTGGAAACGGAGCTTGGAGGACACCCGACGGTTTTTGATTTCTCCCAATCCACCAATCTAGCCGCCGCTGGCGTCGCTTCATCTGAAGATCGCGGGACGCTACAAGTCTGGAGGCTTGGTTCCGGGAATGAAGTTAGCTACGTGCCATATTCTCCTAACACAAGGCGAGTTGAGTTTCTACCGGACGGAGACGCATTGCTGATTATATCGCCTGAAGGGGTTCCTGTTATCGTTCCCTTCGACGCGGCTCAGCAGCTCCGGGCATTGTGTCCCTTTTTCTGGTCAAAGATTGATCTCAAAGATGACAGGGCCGGTGGATATAAGTTTTGCTGGAACACCTTTGAACAGGCGCAATCGGGCAAGACCGTGCAGCCGCCTTCTGTGTGGGTTCTGCAAGCAGCACAGCGGCAACCTTAAGTGGGAAATGTCGCCCCTCGGTCACGCCAGTACTGAGGTCAGGAATGTAACTGTAATGACCCGTTGGGACTCATTTAACTACCACTTTAAGTTGCTCTTCATCGGTTGAAACTTTGGGTGATTGAAATAAATATAAGGAGTCTGGTATTCGATTTTCGGAAAAATAAATCGAACCAATAAACTTCATTAAGACCAAGGGACAGCTAACTTCTCAGGATTAGTTGGTATCCAACTCGCGTCGGAGCCACGAGCGAGCAAGCCGCCAGTCACGCACGACTGTAATTTCCGAGATGTCTAATATGTCGGCAACTTCCTTGACCGAGTGGCCGCCGAAATAGCGCAATTCAACCACCTGGCTTTTCCGCTTGTCTCTCTCGGCCAGCTTTTTTAATGCCGCATCTAACGCGAGCAGCTCTTCGGATTTCTCTTCAGAGATGTTTAAATCGGAAAGACTGAGCTGTTGCGCCTCCATGCCGCGTTTGGCTCGTTTACGCATCTTGGCGTAATCGATTAGGACTCGCCGCATACATTGGGCGGCTATAGCATAGAAGTGCTTACGATTTTGCCATTTGATACGGTTCTGACCAATTAGTTTAATACATGCCTCGTTAATCAGCGCGCCGGTTTGCAGCGTATGATTGGGCCTTTCGTGGCGCAGATAATTTTTAGCTATATGATGCAGTTCCGCCAACACCACTGACATCAATTCCTCTAACGCCTCTTGGTCGCCATGTTCCCAAGCTTGAAGTAAGTCTGTGATTGACTGTGAGGTGGTCATAAGCCGTACCAGTCTTTTAGTTATTTTTGAAAGATGCGAAAATCACCTCTCATTATAACAAAGTCTCAGGTCATTGCCTTAATCTGAAAATAACCCAATGTCCAACTTTTTCTCGCTCAATACAGTTCTGTATCACAAATCGCACTAAGACAATAGTCAAGTGCATTGATGCTGTACCTCTAAACATCCTCTTCTCGTGCCGAATTTGCCCCTCGGTTGCGACTCACATTCGTTACTCCTTTTCGGTAAACAGAGTCTTCCGAGTTTTTTGTAAGGAAGGATGATGGGTTTTAGCCGAGGATGTCGCGTTAGTCAGTAGGGGCGGTTCTCGGCAAAGGTATAGGGCCGCCATCAGTACGGACGCAGCGCGCATCAAGAGGATATACATCATGAACACTCGAATCGAAGACAAATTAAGAAACGCTCTGACTATGTTGACAGTCATGACTGTTTTCGCAGTGTCTACGGCTTTGGCGCAGAAACCGGAACTTATTGTTCAAGCAACTAACGCAGCCTGGATTCAGTCGGTCGCATTCAGCATGGACGGGCGAATTCTGGCAAGTGGGGGCAGTTCCGGGACGGTTCAGCTCTGGGACTTGGAGAGTAGCCGACTCATACGGTCAATCGAAATGACTCCTGCAATCAAGTTTGAGGTGGACGAAGATCCGCAACCGCCCGATAGTGAAGATCAATTAGTAAATTTGTTCGAACGCATAGACGGGGGCGGGGTGGCGGAGACGGTCTACGCGCTCGCCTTTAGTCCAGACAAGAAAAGTTTGGCTATCGGCAGCACCAACAAAACCATAATACTCTTGGACTTGGTGACCGGAGCAAAGAGAACCTTAGACCAGACCAATCGAGTTTGGTTTATCACCTTCAGTAAGGATTCCAGCACCTTGCTGAGTATAGGCAATGACAGAAGCTATAGATACTGGGACGTTGCCAGTGGGATGACACTGAAAGACGTTCCTTCGCCCTCCATGTTCAACTTGCCGTGGGTAAGCCCCGACGGAAAACTTACTGCGCGATATAGTGAGGATAGAAAAACTATTGAGATTCTCGACCCGGCGGGTAAACAAATAAGAATCTTAGAAGGTCACGGCGCGGGAGTGCGGCAGGTAAGTTTTAGTCCGAATGGCAATTTGCTGGCGAGTTGCAGTTGGGATAGAACCGTTCGTCTGTGGGATATGAGAGGCGATGCAAAACCGAAAGTTCTGACCGGCCATACTTCGTTCGTCAGTGCGGTCAGCTTCTCGGCGGACGGGAAACGCTTGGCAAGTGCCAGCGGCGATTCAACCATCAAGGTGTGGGATGTTGAGAGTGGAAATGAACTAACATCTTTATTCGGATATACAAAATATGTCACCCCGCATGCATTCGGTCAAGACGACAAAACGCTGGTCACGGCAATCGATAACCTCATGCACGTTTGGGATCTGACGAAAGGCCGCAAACTCGGTGCGATTCAGGCACACATCGGTGACATAAATCTAATGGTCTTCAGTCCCAACAAAAAACTGTTGGCGACCACGGACGAAACTCACATTAACATCGAGCAGTTTGCCGAGATGACAAAGCTGCTCGCCACAAACGAGTTAGTAGCGAAATATATTCCCTGGTTACCCAGGCTGATGAAGATAGATACTCTGCCCGACTTAGACAGTTCGAATAAGTCACAGTGCTCAGACATGGAAATCAAATTGTGGGATATGGAAACTCGGACACCGGTGCAAATACTGCGCGGTCACACCAGTGAAATCTCTTTACTCGCTTTCAATCCCAAAGGGGAGATTCTGGCGAGTAGCGGGGGAGACGGAAATATAAAGATATGGGATGTTAAAACGGGCAAAGAGCAATTTACTTTTACTGTGGGTAAACGAAACGCGGAGGAAGAGCTTGGGATTGGCAAGGTGCTTCAGGCGCTTGATCAACTGGCTGGGTGCGGCTCGCGCTCGCGCAGTGAAAAGGGCATAAGTGTAATCAGTATTGCCTTCAGTCCTGCAGGAGATGTGCTGGCAAGTATTGACGAAGATGGAAATATTAAACTCTGGAATGTGAGAACCGGTCAAGAGTTGAAAACTTTTTCCATAGGCCAAGGGGCCGAGGGTAGGGCGCTCATTTTCAGGGACGATAAAACTTTGGTCAGCGTCGATCGGAATGAAATCTTTAAGTTGTGGAACCTTGATACTTATAAGCTGGAAGATGTCTTCTCTTTAAGAGAGATTGAAAAGGTAAAGGTGTTAGTCGATAGCATACCTGACATTCCTGCTCCCTTGCGAACAGCCAATAGGAAGTTCCGAGTCGAAGAAGGCAACGACGGCAAATACAACCGGGTCGAGATATATGACAACAAAACCGACAAACCGTTGGCATGGTTGATTACGCTGGACAAAGACAATTGGGTAGTCGTCACGCCTGATGGAAGATTTGATACGAATGAACTCGAAGACTCCAAGGGCTTGAGTTGGGTCGCGCCCGACGCGCCGGTCACGCCGCTCCCACTAGACATTTTCATGCGCGACTACTACGAGCCACAACTGCTGCCGCGGCTTCTGAGGTGCACTGAAGAGGGCGATTGTAATCAGGAGTTCAAGTCAATTAGGGACATCACTAATATCAACCGGACGCAACCGCAAGTGACTATCAAGGAAGTCGTGCCAAGCGGCGCGGACACGGTACAAGTGACGTTGGAAGTTGCTAGTACCGTCAGCCAGAGCCAGACCGACGCGCAGGGGCGCGCGTTGCAGTCCGGCGTGTTTGACGTGAGGCTGTTTCGTGATGGGCAGATGGTTGGTAATTCGACGGCTGAGTTGCCGCTGGAGAACTATATAAAAGTGGTCGGCAGGCTAGAGCGGACGCCAGAGGGTGACGCGCAAGAGTTGAATTTATGGCGACAGGCCAATCAGGTCAAGCTGGACGATAAAGGGCGCGCGACTTTGACCTTCAGCAACATCAAGCTGCCGCAGAGCGGAGCCGTCAAGGAGGTGGAGTTTTCTGCCTACTCCTTCAACAGCGACCGCGTCAAGAGCAAGACGGTGCGACGCTCGTATTCGTTGCCGAACGTGAGTCAGCCGCGCAAGGGGCGCGCCTACATCATCACGGTCGGCGTCAACGCTAACGAAAACCCTAACTTTAATCTGAAATATGCTGCCAACGATGCAGCGGTGATGGAAAGAGTTGTCACTAAGGAACTGCTGGCGGGGGGACAATATGAAGAGGTTGTGTCTGTCTCTCTGATTTCCGATTGGCGGCGGAAGGAAGACGGGCAGATTCAAGTCTTAGAGGCAAAGGCCACAAAGGAAAACTTCGCGGCTGTTCTACAATTACTCTCAAACAAAGCTCATGAAGTCCCGGCTGAGCGGCGCAGTCAACTCCTCAACGCCGACAAATTGCGCCCCGCCACGCCGGAGGATTTGGTGATCATTCTTTTTTCGAGTCACGGCTATGCCGCGCCAGGTGGAGAGTTCTACATGATTCCATATAACACCGGCGAGGCAAAAGGCATCAACTCAAGCTTCCTCAACAAAACGCTCGCACTTAACGCGGCAGGCGTCGCCCAGGCCGATAAGGAGCGCGCCTACTCGTTTTTGCAGAGCTGTATTTCTAGCGACGAACTGAGCCTCTGGTTGCGCGATGTAGATGCCGGACATATGACCTTAATCGTGGATGCCTGTTACTCGGCGGCGGCTGTCGAGAGTTCGGGCTTCAAGCCCGGCCCGATGGGCAGCCGCGGCCTCGGCCAATTGGCATACGACAAAGGCATCAGAATACTGACGGCGTCGCAGGCCGACAGCGAAGCTTGGGAGGCTTGCGAGACGAAGGAAGGCCAGCCGATCAAGCACGGGCTACTGACCTACACCTTGACGAAGAAGGGCTTGGAGGACAGTCTGGCTAATTTAAATAACGATCAAAACATACTGATATCGGAGTGGCTGGAGTACGGCGCAGACCACGTCCCCGAACTATACAAATCGATGAACACCACAACGTCCGAGGCAGGGGAGTCTCAAAAGGAGTTGTGTAAGGAGAAACTTATCGAGTTGCGGCCAGTCTCCGACAAACCGACGGATAAAGGTGAACCCCTCCGTAAGATTCAACAACCGGCCTTATTCGATTTCACGCGACGGCGCAACGACGTAGCCCTCGCATGGAGGCGTTAATGGACGAGAACGGGGAGAAAGATCTTGAACGCTGGCAGCAGATAGAAAGAATCTATCACGATGCGCAGATGTTGGAGCTATCAGAACGCTCCGCGTTCGTCGCCCAGGCTTGTGGCGATGACCCGGCGTTGTTTGAAGAAGTGATGTCACTGCTGGCTGCGGACGATTCAGATGCGGACTTCCTGCGTGAGACAGCTGTTCCTCTGGGATTAGAAATCCTAGCAGGCACAGAGCTGGGGAGCACGGAAGACACTCTCGACCGCACGCAGCCCGCGCCCATCGATTGCATGCTCGGCATGCTGGTGAACGGTCGTTACACGGTTACGGAGAAGTTGGGCGGCGGCGGCATGGGCGATGTATACATAGCGTTCGACAAACCGGAAATGGCGCACCGACGCGTCGTCATTAAGGTACTGAAAGAGGCACGACTCAGAGATGAGTGGATAGTAAACAAATTCAAGCAGGAGGCCGAAGCCCTAACGAAAATCAACGCCCCCGGAGTCGTAGGCATACTAGACGCAGGCACCTTGCTGGACGGGAAGCCATATCTGGTGATGCAGTACGTCGAGGGGGAAGCCCTGCGCTGCTATTGTAAGAGGAAGCAGGAACGGCAGAAGGACATAGAACTTGAAGAGGTGGCTGAGATTATCAAGCAAATCGGGCAGACGCTCGACGTGGCGCATAAGGCCGGCATCATTCACCGTGATCTGACGCCTGATAACATTATAATTCACCGCAACGCGAGCGGGCTTCTACAGGCAACGGTTATAGATTTCGGCATCGCCAAAGTTAAAAATTCGGTTCTTGCCCCTAGCACACAGACCGTTCACCTCGCAGGCACGTGGCAATACATGTCACCCGAACAGTTGCAGCGGGAGACGGCAACTCCTCGCAGCGACATCTACGCTCTGGGCGTCATCGCTTATGAGATGCTGACAGGCCGCCGTCCCTTTCATGCTCGGACTCCTATTCATCTCGCGGAGTTACAGAGGAGAGGAGTCAAGGTTATGCCACAAGACCTTCGTCCCGGCGACCTGTCTGACTCTGCCCAACGAGCGATTCTCAGAGCGCTCTCCTACAACCCCACCAAGCGCCATCAGGACGCGCTTGAGTTTGGAGATGATTTGTCGCGCGCTTTAACTGAAATTGCTGAAGAGACGGTCTTACACACGCCTGCTGTAGACACCGAAACCCCAACACCTGAAAAGGCTATCGGAGAAGCCGTTGCCCATGTCAAAACACCTGCGACCCGACTCGCCCCGCTGACAAGCAAACGGCGATTCCCATTCCTACGTATATCTCATCGCTGGCGCATCGCTGCCGTTTCGGTCTTCCTCGTTTGCCTGATTGGCTTCGCCCTTTGGTATATTTTCCAGAAAGGTTATAAGCCTCCTCAAGTTACACAGTCCGCCAAATCTAGTTCGCCGGAGACGCTAGGCCCTGAACGTTCGCTGACTTACTGGTTCATGGTTTCAAGTTTGAAACAACCGGGAATGCGACCCTCTCTGGGAACGGAGACGTTCTTCACCAAAGAGGAGTTCGACATCGTAGCCAAACCCGCGCAAACAGGTTGGCTCTACCTCATCAGCAGAGGGAAAGACGTAAGCGGGAACACCGCCCTGATAACACTCTTTCCCACCCGAAGCAGCAGCAATAACTGGGATGCTCGTCTTGAGGCAGATCAGGAACGTCGGATTAAAGGGGCATGGTTCTCCGGTAAACGGGGACAGGAGGAGATTTTTATCGTCTGGTCTGTACGCCCCATCGACTGGCTTGAGCAGGTAGTTAAGGAGTCTGAGGGAGACAAAAATAGTAACAACAGATATAGGCTGACGGAGGCCGGAAGAAACAGGTGGCAGAATTTCCTTGATACCACGACGCTGACGGAAAGCATTGAGGACGAGGAGCAAAGTTTACTAACCTTGAAAGGACGGGGCGACATTCTTGTCAGCGTGCGCAGGCTCAAGCATGCTGACCCGCCTTAGGAGAATCGAAGAGAATAGAGAGTAGAGTGAGGAGGACTTGTGATGAGACGAAGTGTAATTCTTAAAAAAATCTTCTCCCTGACATTGTGGCTTTTGGTGTTGTGTAGTGCGTCCGGCCAAGATTTCGTTGCACAACAGCCAACAGGTCAAAGCCGAACCATCGAACCCGCAGATAATCGCTCCGGCGAAACTATAAGAGATGCGCGCCTGCGGACCGCCGCGTCGCGCAGTCAACGGCCCCGTTCTCCACGTGCAAAGAAAAAGGCTTTCGACGGCGAGATCGGGGTCACGATTATGCGTCAGCGTCCGGTTACTGAGACGGCTGGTGGTAAGACGCCTAATTCGCCGGACAAAGAGAAAGAAATGGTGTTCGCGCGCATCGAAGATGACATGCCACTCTCCGCAGGCGATAAAGTGAAAATCAGCATTGAGCCGAGCTTCGAAGGGTATCTGTACGTTGTTGACCGTGAGCTATACGCGGACGGCACGAGGGGGCGTGCTCTATTAATCTTCCCGACCTTATCCACGTACGACGGCAACAATTATATCGAACCAGGGCAGCCGAGAATGATTAACGGCCCTGATATCTCGTTCGAAGTTACACCCAATAATAACGGTCGGGAGCAAATAGCAGAGCGACTGACAATTATCATTTCGCATAAACGTCTGGCGCTGCCAAGAAGGTTAGGCTCAACAGAAATGCAGCTAGACGCTACATTGGTTGAGAAGTGGGAAAGAGATTGGCTCACAGGAGCAATACGCACCAGCACGAAGGACAACATAGGTAAGCCGCAAACAGAGCGTGAACGGGCTGCGAGCTTTGGGGGGAGAGAATTGCTGACTGAAAAGGATCCGTTGCCCCAGAATAATTACTCAGTCAAAGTCAGGCCCAACACTCCGACGTTGATAGTAGTGACATTACAATACCAATCAACGGCTCGGCACCATCTTCGGCCATAGTTCATCAGATAAAGTAACATGTAACATTCGAAGATTGAGGTAAGTATCGCACCACACTATATACAGCCCGGATGCACAAAGCCAGAGCGCGCTGTAGGCGAGCATTACAAGATTATAGTGAGATTGGATATCGCTAAAAAGAACAATGGCCGGAGTCCAATAACAAACATTCTGTGGGGAGACGACCTGCGACTGGGTCAAAGCAGTTGGTTGCTCCTACGACTCTTGGGAACCGTAATTGCTGGCGAGGACTAAACACGTTCTACTTCTGCCCTTCGCTATCGAAGCCGCGCTTACATTCGGATAAGCGCGGCTTCCACTTTTGGTATCTTGTGCCAGAAGTATGCAGCCTTGTTAAGACAATAATATATTTGACTCATCCGGCATCCGATTCAACTCGCGGAACATCGTTAATGTGTGGCATTCTCAGCCACAACCTTTCCTTAAATGAGTCAAGAATATAATTGCCCTACAGAGCCAGCCAAAGACTTTCTGTCTTCTCCAGACTGAAAATAAGCTCATCGCTGGCGGCCAGAGGCTTTAGCCCCTGCATGCCGTTTAATTCTCCGGCGGGTCTAGGTCGCCGGACGGAGGATCGAACGGCCACGGGTCATAAGGCTGATACGGCGGGAAGACTGTCGGAGCGGCTTTCTCGTCGAACGATTCCTGCGCCGCAGTGAGCACAACATGAAAGAGCGGTTGCGTAGTCGGAATTGGTATTCTCTTATCTGTCATTGGAGGATGGAAGCCGGGAATGCCGCCGCCATTGTCTGCCGCAATTTCACCCGGCAGTAAACGACTCCCTCCCATCGGATAACCGCCACTCTTTTTGGTGTCCCACCATAAATAAAGAAAGGTCGCTATCTTTTGCGCCCCGTCGTATGTGACGGCGTACATGCATGGAGTGTTACCGTTCGGATTGCCCTCCATGTTCGAGGCTCTGAACTGCGATAGGCCGATGCGCCAGCCCATCAAACGGAAGGTCTTGACCGTGCGAATACCTGTCAGCCACGGGCGCGCTCCGCCAGGCAGAAACTCCGAAGCGTTCGTCCCTTCATCTATCAATTTTATGAGAGCGTTTGCATCGTCAAGAGACAGACCATAGAGATTATTTGCGGCATACGTCCAACGGTTCTTCATATAGTCGAGCAAGGTTCTCTGGTACACGGCCTCGTTGCTAGGGCTGACAGGGTATCGCATGATAGCCCTGTCGAGCAGAGCAGACCTGTCCCCGCTGGTCCAATGCTTCAAGTCTGAACGCGCTCCGGGCAACGCAAGGAAGTGGCCGTTATATTTCGGATTGTTCGTGTTTTCCTGCAATGGCTCCCACGGGCTGTATTGTGTGTTGGGAGCAGGGGGGACTCCTTTAGCCGATGTCGGAGTGCGTTCGGGAAGATTGAACCTTGTGGCCGCGCCCGTACCCGCCGACATGGCATAAACAGCCCAGTTCGCACGCAAGTATCTCAGCGCGTAATCTTCCAGCAGCCCTCGTCCATTCTTTCTGGCCCAGTAGCGCACAGCTATCACAGCCGTCACGACATGCGCGTCGTAAACGTTCGAGAAGAGTTCCGTACCCTTAAAGTACCTGAGCCATTTTGTGTTGCCCGGCGGCAGAACTCCGACCTGAGTTCCGAGAAAATCCGTCCACCACTTTTCGTAAGTAATCCCGCTTGGGCTGTTGTTGGGATAAGCGCCGGGATAAGGGATGTCTGCATTAGACTTGCGAATCAGGCCGATGGCAGCAGATAAGACCGGAAGGTTCTGACTCCCGTTAACATTCCAGGCACTGAAGTTCGGATTGGTGCATTTGCGCCACAAAGTATATTGGATTCCGCTACCGGATGTGGCCCAGTATTTTGTTCCGACGTTGACATCTGCTCCGGCAGCAATCGCCGCTTCATTTTGTAACGCCGCCAGTATCTCCTCTTGGAGTTTATATGGCGCAAGGCCGCACTGCGCGGAAGCAGTCGAGGCCGTGACCGATGCCGTCAGCAAAACTACGATGCTGACTAAGAGATGCCTGAGATGTTTTGAACCTGTCTTCATGATTTCCCCTTTGCGAGCTACAAGTGGTTTGATGAAGATGAGACGAAGAAAGAGACATCATCCCCGTCTCATCTCCTGATGACTGCTAACCGAGATCAATGATGTGTGATCTTGCTTCGGTGTCTTCCGGCGATCCCGGCCCGGAATCTCGCGATGATTCGGAGCCGATGTGCGAGCCTGCTCCGGGTACAGATTTCCCGGAGGTTGTTCCGCCTCCAGCCGAACCGAGCGCGAGCGCAGCGGCAACTATCAAAGCTAAAATGTCCATGATTGTTCCTCTCTTTCTTTAGTTGTGAAATCTAAATTTTCGTAATTTCATCCATTGAAATGGAAGCGCTAGAAAATGTCTGGCGCAGCCTGAGCTTCTAGTGCTATATATCCAAGACAACGAAGATTCAGCCGGGAGGTGAGCCGGGAGCCTCCGGTATTTTCGGTCGATTCCGCGACATTAAATCCTTTCAACTTCTGCTCACCTCCGGCGACACCTTAGCCTGCGGATGATTTAAAAATCTTAAAAATCCGCTGATATAGTTCTGATAAATTCTTGATTGCGCTTTTAAGGAGAGTTATGAGCACGCGAGGAGTACGTTTTTATGAGTTCGGGCCTTTTCGTTTAGACCTCAGAGAGAGGCTCTTGCAACACGGCGGGAAGACTGTTCCTCTGACCCCGAAGGTTTTCGACACTTTGCTGGTCTTGGTGGAAAACGGCGGCAACGTGTTGGAAAAGGAAGTCTTGATGAAGAAGCTCTGGCCCGACAGCTTTGTCGAGGAGAGCAGTCTCGCGCAAAACATCTCGTTGTTGAGGAAAGCTCTCGGCACAGATACTTCTCAGCGACAATATATCCAAACTCTTCCGAAACGCGGCTACCGTTTCATCGGCGACATTCATGCGGTCACAGACGAGGCGGCTGAACATTCTCACGAGCAGGCCGCAAGCGGAGAAATCATTACCGGGCAGAAGATGACAGAGGAGAGCGGGACAACTACTAAGGCAAACGCCTCTCCTCCACACAGAGGCCAAGCGCGCGTGGCAAAGAGATTCGGATGGAAAACACACGCGCTCATTGGCTGCGCCATAGTCATGGCTGCAACGTGCCTACACTTCTGGCGGTGGTCGTCAATCAACAAAGCCGGCAATGATGTTCAGGCAAAGTCTATTGCAGTCTTGCCTTTTAACACAGTCGGTACACCGGAGAGCGAGACGGAACTATTGGGTTTCGGGATGGCCGACACACTCATCATTAAGCTCAGCAACCTACACAGGCTTTCTGTGCTTCCCTCTAATTCCGTCTACAAATATATCGGGAGAGAGAAAAGCGCGCTGGCGGTTGGGCGTGAATTGGGAGTTGATGTCGTGCTCGATGGGACGGTGCAGCGTTCGGGCGAGCATGTGTGCGTCTCAGCCCAACTCATTAACATTGCTGACGGACGGACGTTGTGGGCCAGTACATTCGATGAAGTGTTCAATAACATTTTTGAAGTTCATGATCTGATCTCGACGCAGCTTGCGGTCGCGCTCATGCCGCATCTGAACGGCAATGAGCGCGAGCGTCTGACAAAACGCTACACCACAAATGCTGCGGCTTATGAAGCCTATCTGACCGGACTGTATTTCTGGAACAAGCGCACCAAGCCCGCGCTGGCGAAGGCTATTATCTACTTTGAGCAGGCCATTGAGCGCGACCCCACTTACGCGCTCGCTTACGCCATGCTCTCTGACAGTTATTTTCTGAGCCTCAAAAACTCGTATCACATTGTTCCTCCAAGAGAAGCTCAGGCAAGGCATTTCGAAGCAGCACAGAGAGCGATTGAGCTTGATGCCGGGTTGGCAGAGGCGCACATGGTCATGGCTTCAGTGAAATATCAGCAGGGTGATAATGAAGAGGCGGATCGTGAATATCGTTACGTAATAGAGCTGAACCCGAATCATGCCATTGCACGCTTGCGATATTCTTTCTTCCTCTTAAATTCTCTGCGTCTGAATCACGCGCTTGAGCAAATGAGAATGGCCCAATCGCTCGACCCTGTGTCGCCAGTCGCCAACGCCGCGCTTGGTTATCTGTTGACCATCTCTCGCAGGTCTGACGAAGCTATCAAGTATTGCCGGAAGGCGCTTGAACTCGACCCGGAAGTTATTGACGGCCATTTAAATCTTGGGGAAGCGTATGTGCAGAAAGGGATGTATGACGAGGCCATTCTCGAATTCAGGAAGATGCTTAAAGACCAAACACTGTCAGCCTTGCAGGCCATCGCTTACACTGAAGCGATGGCTGGACGGCGAACTGCCGCCCACAAGATTCTTCATTCGCCGGACGCCTCGCGCATCTCTGACTATCATCTGGTCTTGATCTTTGCGGCACTGGGAGAGCATGACCAAGCCTTTGAGCGGCTTGATAAGCTGCCTCTCAATCGAACAAATATTGCGCTGCTGAAGTTTGACCCGCAACTAGACCTGCTGCGCGCAGAGCCGCGTTTTACGTCTTACCTTTCTAACAAGCGGCTCTCACATCTGCTTGCTGGCAGATAGCGTGAACATTGCTTACTTTAGAGTAGAGCCTGCCAAACCCTTACTTTAGCAGCCTCTGCTTATAGAAAAGCTTGTCAGAATTTACGCTAGCTAGACCAACGGCTTAGAATCCGTTCAAAACGGATGCGGATGAGCTAAAAGAAAAACGGTGAGCTAAAAGAAAAACGGAAGGCACTTGAAATGACTCAGGCGTAGCTTGCGGATGCGCTCGGAGTAAATATTATGACTGTCTCCCGATGCGAACAGTGCGAACAGTGCAAATAGTGTAAACCATCGGAAAGCAAAAAAGACCAATAAAAACGGGGATGCTGCGATTTCTCACGGCATCCCCGTCTCTGATTTGGCTCCGCAGGTAGGACTCGAACCTACAACCCTTCGGTTACGCATATTCCTATGTTTTCACATAGGGGCGGACTATCTCATCAACTTCCCCGATGGGAAAGTTGCCGGGCGCTCTTGGGAGTCTTATCGGTTTGGCTCCTCGACTCCTAGTCTCTGCACGTTCCTGCTTACGATGTGATTTCTCACATGCCTTTCAGCAGGCTTCGCTCAGGATTGCCGTGCCAGCTTATTTCGGCTGGAGTAGGTTTCCCTGAGTTCACCCGGTTTTTCAACCACAGTCACCTGTGGAAGCTGCAACTTTCCTGCATGAATCTCTCTATGACAGTTGGCGCACAAGAGGATGCACTTTTCAACTTCTTCCTTCACCTTGGCCCAGCTTCGCGTATATCCTTTTTTGGAGATACCGAAATCTTTCTGCGCCGGGTCAAGATGATGAAACTCTAAAGCCTCAAGGCATCTTTCATAACCACATATCTGACAGCAGCCGCCTTTGTAGCTGACTGCCATCTGCCGCACCTTCTCTCTTCTTCGTTGTACTGCTTTGAGAAGATACTTTCTGCGTTCTTGATATGTGCGCTTTTCTGCCATTGTAAAAGATCATGCAGTGCTTACAGCCGAATGCTCTGCCATTGAGCTACTGCGGAATACGCGCCCGGCATTGCTTCTGGCGAAGCTGTGCTTGGGCGCGGTGAATTTTTATAACAGACGATGGTTTGAGAGTCAAACGGAGCAGAGGTGCGCGCAATGAGCTTGTCTTGAATGTGCCGGGCGGGCTTGCGCGTCGGGTGTAAATGTTAGATTATCTTCGACCGCAACACCTTTTACATCCTAAGTTCTACGATCTTCGCTCGACTAGCGAGAGATACGGGAGAGAGTACGCATGGATCGTCGCACGACCGCATGGTTCAGTAACAATCTGGGAAGGGAAATGCCGCTCGTCGCCTACGGCCACGCGGGCTTCCCTTTGTTGATGTTTCCGACAGCCGCCGCAGATTATCTTGAGTATGAAAGATTCCTGCTCGTGGATGCCATCAAGGAGCACATAGAGGCTGGCCGCGTGCGCGCCTACTCTATCAATAGCGTCAATCGCTATAGCCTCTTGAATGATCAGGCTTCGCCGCGTGAGAAGGCTGAGCTATTGACGCGCTATGACCGTTACATTTTGGACGAAGTGCTGCCGCTCATCAGAAACGAGTGCGGCAATGATGCGCGGCCCATCACGACAGGCGCGAGCCTCGGCGCGTTTCTCTCGGCTAATGCATACTTTCGTCACCCGGATTTGTTTCGCGGCGTGATTGCGATGAGCGGCAGCTATGACATACGCTCATATCTGAAGGGTTACACGGACGACAATGTTTATTTCAATAACCCTGCGGACTATTTGCGCAATCTGAATGACGATTATTATCTGCCGATTTTGAGACGCGCCGATTCCATCTACATCGTCTCAGGTCAGGGCGCGTATGAAGCCCCTGAGCGCAGCCGCGACTTATCAAACCTCCTCAACTCAAAAGGCATCCCGAACGATCTGGAACTCTGGGGCCACGATGTCAATCACGACTGGCCCTGGTGGCGCAGGATGCTGCCGTATTATTTGAGCAGGATAAATTAAGAGAGAAGGACTATCGATTGTAGCTCAAAGATGAGGCGCAGTGGCTGCTTAGATGCGCTCCTCGTCCTGCATGATTTGTTCAATCGTTTCGACAAACAATTCATACGCGCGATTCTCGCCCAGGCCCGCAGTGTACGGGGCCGTGAAGTTGACGTATTTTCGTCGTTCCCGTTTCATGCGCTCGGCTGCAAATCTATAACGTAAAGATTTAACCTGATGGTTGCCAATAAAGCTGAACGCAAGCACCAGTACGATTGTTATCCCTAACAATGCTGTGATGAGCTTTACTTGAATTTCCAGGTTAGGACTAAGACGAAGGAGAACGATTAACGGGACTAAGCCTGCGAGGAGGATACTGACAGTCTGGGTATATCTATAAATTTTCGCGTTGTAAGCAGCCTTAAACGAATACCATTTTTCCCGGTCGTCGAGTTCCTCTTGGAAATATGCTGTAGCCCGCGCCGCTCTCTCCGCTTTGCCGTGATCTATTTCCTCGATTCCGGCGCGAGTCCGCTTGTTAATCTCGGAAACAACTTCGGCAGTGACATTCCCTGCGGTGGAGAAAAAAGTGAGTTGTCGCAGAAATGCCGGCAAGGCTTTTGCCTCAACGGGGCGCACCATCACCGGAATGATGCCTTCCGATTGCTTGCCCCACTTTGTTTCTGCATAGCGCAATTCTGTTAAAGCGTAAGTTCCTTCCTGAATAGATTCCGGGCTGATGAGAAAAACAAAGTAGTCCGATTTGTTGACGTATTTCTCAATCTCGGCGTTGAATTCCTTCCCGACGGTCAGCACTTTCTTATCGAGATATGCCGTATAGCCTTGACGTTCTAAAGCATGGTAAAGATCCTCTGCCAGTTCCTTATCCTCAGCCGCATGCGAAATAAAGACAGAGCTCATCCGGTATGACCTCAATAGTTGTGAGATGGGCGATACTACTTTGGGTTAACGAAGATGACTTTAACTGTTCTCTGCTATCTTTGCTCCTGCAAGGCTATTCGCCTTTAAGGTTCATCCGAACCCTTCTTGCCTTTCTTCTTTGGAGTTTCGACTTCGCGCGGGCGCGTTGCTCCTTCGCTGCTGCGCGGTGGCGTGCCGGTGTCGTTACTCTTTGGCAGGCTGTCTGTTGATTTGGGCAGCGTGGGCGGGCCGTCGTCCGCGCCGCGCGGGGCTGGCGGCAGTGTCACCTGTTCCAGTTTCGGTTCTGTAATCGCTGGCAGGTCTTCGCCGTCTCCGGCTTTGGCGCGCGCGGCGGCGACCATCTTGGAACGCTCGTCAGACATCTCGCGCTGCCTCTGGCGATTAAGCTCCTTCATGTCTTCGGGTATCTTCGGAGCTTTGTCGAAGTCCTCTTTCTCCTTGTCCTTCAAAAAGTCTTTCATGAAGTCAACGAAGAAAGGCAGCGCGCCGTGACCGCCAGTCATGTTATTGCCCAGAGGTTTCTTGCGGCCCGGATAGCCCATCCACACGCCAGTCACATAGGTCGGCGTATAGCCTATGAACCAGACATCCGTGTGGTCGTTGACCGTGCCTGTCTTGCCCGCGAGCGGCACGCCAAGAACTTTTCCGCCCGTCGCCGTGCCGTTGTCAATCACGCCGCGCATCATCGAAACCATCGTCAGCGCGACGTATTCGTTCATCACTTTATAAGTCGTCTTCTCCCACTCTTCCAAAACATTGCCGTCTCTATCAAGGACTTTGCGAATCAGGTGCGGCTGCACGCGCACGCCCTTGTTTGGAAAAGCGGAGTAGGCAGAGACCATCTGGTCCAGCGGGACTTCGGTTGCGCCGAGCGCGGATGGCAGATAAGGAGCCATCGGCACAGTGATGCCGAAGCGTCGCACCATCTGCGCGCCTGTCTGTATGCCAACCATGTCGAGCAGATGTACTGCCGGGACATTCAAAGATTTGGCGAGCGCAATCTTCAAAGGCACATCGCCGTTGCCTGTCGAGCCGTCATAGTTGTGCGGTGTCCAACTGCCGCGCGTAATCGGCGCGCCGGAGACGATGGAATCAGGCGTCATGCCCCATTCAATCGCCGCAGTGTAAACGTAAGGCTTGAAGGCTGAACCTGTCTGGCGGTAAGCCTGCGTCGCGTTGTTGAACTTGTTGGTGTTGAAGTCGTAGCCGCCGACCATCGTGATGATCTCGCCGTTCTTCGCGTTCAAGGTCATCATCGCGCCCTGCACTTCAGGAATCTGCGAGAGATCGACCTTCAAACGCCGCTTGTCTTTGTCCACTTCTATGACTTCAAACTCGCACATGTCGCCGAGCTTGAATTCAGAGCGCGGCTGACGCCCGCTCCAACCCATGTCTGCGGAGGTGACTGTTGCCGTGTAAGTTCCGAAACGCGCCGTCGCTTCATTGCGCGCCGAATCTATCTTCACAATGAGGCCGATGATGAACTCGCCCTCTTCATAATCGTTGCCGTACCAGTCCGGGTGCTTGTAGTTCTCAAGCTGCTCTTTCGTCACAGTGCTGACGCCGTTGTTGACGGTGGCGATGTTTGTATAAGCGGAACGCCAGCCGCGCCCGCGGTCGTACTGGCGCAGGCGTGCGCGCACGACCTCTGTGGCCTTCTTCTGCGCTGCGACATTAATCGTCGTATAGACAGAAAGCCCGCCCTGCGCGACGCGCGTTGTGTATTTGTCTTCAAGCTCCTGACGAATCTGCTCGACCGGATAATCGTTGAAGGAAGAGCGTTGCTGTAATTGATAGTTGGCCGTGTCGGCCAAGACAATCGGCTTGGATTTCGCCGCGGCCACTTCCGCTTCGGAAGCGAAACCGTATTTCGCCATCTGGTCCAATACCAGATTGCGCCGCTCTTTCGCTGCCTCTGGATTGACTGTCGGAGAATATTGTCCGGGAGCTTTGGGAATCGCAGCTAACAAAGCTGCTTCTTCCAATGTAAGGTCTTTCGCGGGTTTATTAAAGAAGGTCTGCGCGCCTGCTTCGACGCCATACGCGCCCGCGCCCAAGAAGATGTGATTGGCATACATCTCCATAATCTGCTGCTTCGTATAGTAGCGTTCGATTTGCAAGGCGACGAGCCATTCGTTCATCTTGCGCTGGAGCGTCTGCTCTCTGGAAAGGAAAAGATTTTTGGCGAGCTGCTGAGTCAGCGTTGAGCCGCCTTCGCGGCTGCCTGTCATCAGATTTTTCCAGACCACACCGGCGATGCGTATCGGGTCTATGCCGATGTGCTCATGAAAGCGCGCATCCTCGATTGCCAGAATCGCGTTCTTCATCACCGGCGGAATCTCGTCATACTTGAGCGGGATTCTTTTCTCCAACGCAAACTCGCCGATGACAGTCTTGCCATCGTCCGCATAAACTCTGGTCACGACGCTTGGGCGATAGGTTGCGAGCGAGGCGACTTCGGCTGCGGCCTGCGAATAGTTGAGCTGGTATGCGGCGACGATGCCTGTCAAACCGCCTGCCGCAATCGCCAGCATGAGCACCGCTGGAAACCAGAAGCGACGCAAAAAGCGGCGGCGCGCGGGCGGCGTACTGGCGTTGCGTGTTTGCACGGAAGCAGCGCGGTTACGCGATTCTCTTGCAGCCATAATCTAAAATTCCTTTTTGAAAAATTGTGCTCGGCTCTCAGATGCAAACGGCCTCGCACGGGTTTTACGGACGAGCGACTCGTTGGAGAGTTTTCGGGTCGCTGGTGCAGCTGAAATTATAACGCAAATGTGAGGAATGAGAGAAACCTGAATGAGCTCTGATTTGCACATCGGAAAGGGAAGAGAGCGAAGAAAAGCCTGGAGCCGGCAGCCCTTGACCTCAATACACTTCTGCTCCTAGACTCTAGGCTCACGTCTGCTCATGAGCCTCGTCAGGATTTCAAGACATCCTCGACTGAAGAGAACAAAGATATGACCAACGAAGAGATGCAGACCACAATACAGTTCATTCTGGCGCAGCAAGCGCAGTTCTCAGTCAACCAACAGCTTTTGCAAGAGAACTTCGCGCGTCTTGAAGAGAACTTCGTGCGTCTCGAAGAGAACGACAACCGGCTCAGCGAAAGATTAGATAAACTGGCCGAATCTCAGGAGAGCCTTCATAGACTGGTGGGCGCGATAGCCGTTGCACAGGCGACGACGGAAGCCAATCTCTCCCGAACTGATAAGCGGCTCAATGATTTGATTAATGTAGTTGAGCGATATATCAGTGAACGGCGCAACGGGAATTTATAGGCTTTTGAAACGGCGCACGTTTTGACCGTGAACGGCATCAAAAGCTATACTTGAAATTGCTTTCAAGGGGGGCGACAGGCTTCGACAGGAGTCATGCTCGTCTGGTGAATGCATGCCGGGCTCCTTCATGCAGCTCGTTAAAAAGCGTGGAGAAACAACAATTGCCAATAATTCAGAATTGGCTCTCGCTGCCTAATTAAGCACCGAGCGTCTCGCCGCAAGTTGCTCATACGCGCGGAGTGAGATGTCACACAGTTGAGCTGGCGCGCTTCTTCGGTCCGTGGCAGCGCGCAAGATAAAGTCGGACTAGCTCTTGCAGAGGTCTTGTCGTTTCACAGACTTTGCGCAGAGCGAAAGCCGCAACGGCCTTCGGGTCTTTGCGAAAAGAGAAACGACTAAGCATGTAGAGGGCATCGGCGACGGCTTTTGGATCCGAGTTCAATTCTCGGCGCCTCCACCAATCTTTCTTTCCATTAACTTCACGAAAATCCTCTTTGCCTCTAAACTACAAAGAATCTGAGATTTGAGATTTCAAATTTGAAATTCGTTTCGGGAGTGAATGTGAATTTTCCAAGAGCGAGCGGCATCCTGCTGCACCCGACTTCGCTGCCGGGCGAATTCGGCATCGGAGATTTCGGAGATGAAGCACTGAGCTTCATAGAGTTTCTCTCATTGAGCAGCCAGAGCTACTGGCAGGTCTTGCCTCTGGGGCCGACGGGCTACGGCGATTCTCCGTATCAATGCTTCTCCGCGTTTGCCGGAAACACACTGCTCATCAGCCCGCATCGTCTGGTCCAGACAGCATTGCTCTCAAACACAGACCTGCAATCTCATACGGCCTTCGCGGCAGAGCGTGTCCAGTACGGCCCTGTGCATGATTTTAAAAAGTTACTGCTCAAAAAAGCTTACGACAATTTTCAGAGTTCGACTGACGCAGCCTTGCGCAAAGGTTTCGTGGATTTCTGCGCGCAGGCCGCCTCGTGGCTGGATGATTACGCGCTCTTTCGCGCGCTCAAGGACGCGCATGACGGACGGGCCTGGAACACCTGGGAATCCGAATTGGTGAAGCGCGAAGCAGACGCGCTTGAGAGGGCCAGAGCAAAGCTGCGCGATGAAGTCAATGCGCAGAAGTTTTATCAATATCTTTTCTTCAAACAATGGTCTGAGATAAAAGCCGTGTGCCACGAGCGCGGCATCAAGGTCATAGGAGACATGCCACTCTTCGTCGCGCATGATTCGGCGGACGTGTGGACGCATCAGCAGCTTTTCAAGCTCGATGAGTATGGACGCTCGCGTTTCGTGGCCGGAGTTCCGCCGGACTTCTTTAGCAAGACCGGACAACTGTGGGGCAATCCGATTTATGATTGGCAGCGCATGCGCGAAGATGGTTTCAAGTGGTGGATTGAGCGCATGCGCGCCATGCTTGCGATGTTCGACATCGTGCGGCTCGACCACTTTCGCGGTTTCGCAGCCGCTTGGGAAGTGCCGAGTGGAAACCAGACTGCGGAGCATGGCTCGTGGGTCAACGCGCCGGGCCGCGAGTTGTTCATTGCGCTCAAGGCTGCCATTGAAGAGTTGTCTGTGATTGCGGAAGATTTGGGAGAGATTACGCCGGATGTCGAAGCACTGCGCGACGAGTTTGGTTTTCCCGGCATGCGCGTGCTGCAATTCGCCTTTGGCGGCGACGCGCACAATTTGCACCTGCCGCACAACTACGCAAGCAATTTCATAGCCTACACAGGCACACATGACAACCCGACCGCGCGCGGCTGGTTTGACTCTCTGGACGAGCGCACGCGCGAGCATTGTCTCAAGTATCTGGGCTCGGACGGCAAAGAGATTCACTGGGACATGATGCGCGCGTCGTTTTCATCTGTCGCGGAGACTGCCATCACGCCCTTGCAGGATATGCTGGGGCTAGGGCATGAGGGGCGCATGAATCTTCCTGCGACGATGGACGGAAATTGGAGTTGGCGTTTTCGCCCGGAAAATTTGACAGACAAGCTGGCAGAGCGTCTGCGTGAGATGTGCGAGCTTTATGGACGAAAGGCTGGATAGCCGCGTCGTCTCTCTTGCGCTCACATGCGGCGCGTGACACCCGCGCTATTTCTTGCGATACTCGCAGCAGATAAGTTCGAGTTGGCATCACTCTCATCTGTATGACTCTAAAGAGCAATCTGCCCATCGGAATCTTTGATAGCGGCGTCGGCGGCCTGACCGTCTATAGAGCTTTGCACGCGGCTTTGCCGGACGAGCATTTCGTTTATCTGGGCGACACTGCGCGGATTCCTTACGGGACGAAATCGTTGGCGACGGTTGAAAGATATGCTGTCGAGAACTCGCGTTTTCTGGACGTGCATGGCATCAAGCTGCTGGTCGTCGCCTGCAACACTGCCTCTGCTCTCGCGCTTCCGGCGATACGCAAGTGCGTCGGCGTGGATGTCATCGGCGTGATAGAACCCGGAGCGCGCGCGGCTGTCGCAGCTTCGGAAAGTTTGAGAGTCGGAGTCATCGCTACGGAAGCGACTGTCGAGAGCAAAGCTTATAGCAAAGCGATTGCGCGGCTCGCTCCGCACGCGCAGGTCATAGAAGAGGCTTGCCCGCTCTTTGTCTCACTCGCGGAAGAAGGTTGGGCCAATTCGGATGAAGCGCGCTCGATTGCCGCGAAATATCTGAAAGACATTAAGCGCGCGAACGTTGACACGCTCGTCCTCGGTTGCACGCATTATCCAATCCTGCGCGAAGTGATTCAGGAGACAATGGGCCAGAGCGTGCGCTTGATAGATTCCGGCGAGGCCGCGGCGATGGATGTCTGCGCGCTGCTTGAGACAAAAGGATTAGCAAGCGAGGCGAGTGCGGCGGAGAGCACGAGCGAGAGAGAGTTATGCGACGATTTGGATCATTTTTATGTCACGGATGCGGCGGCGCGTTTCGCGCGCGTTGCGGAGAGATTTTTGGGAAGCGCGCCTTCTGTGTTAGAGGCCGTAGAAGTCTGGGGGCAAGATGAGCTTTGTGCGAAGTGACGGGCGGCGCGCGGATGAACTGAGGCCGGTGCGTATCACGCCCGGATTCCAGCCGCACGCAGAGGGCTCTGCGCTGATTGAAGTGGGCCAGACGCGTGTCATCTGCACGGCTTCCATAGAAGAACGTGTGCCGCCCTTCCTGCGCAATCGCGGGCAGGGCTGGGTGACTGCCGAATACGCCATGCTCCCGCGCGCAACCTTGCAGCGCACTCCGCGCGAGACCGGGCGCGGCGGCCCTTCCGGGCGCACGCATGAGATACAAAGATTGATTGGCCGCTCGTTGCGCGCGATTGCAGACATGTCTTTGATTGGCGAGCGGACGATTACGCTCGATTGCGATGTCTTGCAGGCGGACGGCGGCACGCGCACGGCTTCCATCACAGGAGCTTACGTCGCCTTCGCACTCGCCTGCCAGCACTTGCGACGCGCAGGCCGCATCACGCGCCTGCCAATCAGAAGCGAAGTCGCGGCCATCAGCGTCGGCCTTCTGGATCGTGTGCCGCTCCTAGACTTAAATTATGTAGAAGATTCGCGCGCAGAAGTTGATATGAATGTCATCTGCGCGGGTGATGGCCGCTTCATAGAAGTGCAGGGTACAGCCGAGCGCGAGCCCTTCACACGCGCAGAGATGGATGACCTGCTTGAGCTTGCACGAGTTGGCATCGAACAACTCGTCGCCATCCAGCGCGAAGTGCTTGAAGAGCAAGGATGAAAAGCAAGGCGGAAGGATGAAAGGCATACTGTTTAAGCTTGAAGCTTTCAATCTCAAATAGCATTTCCTTCCGCCTTCCGCCTTCCGCCTTCATCCTTGCTCTTGGCAACGACGGTGCGTGAGCCGTGCATCAAAAGGGTTGTGATTTTATCAATTCTGCAAACGGTTTTGACTTAACATCTGAGACTCGCAAAATTCACCTGCTACTGGCCCCAAACTTCAAAGGAGTTTTAGAAATCATGCGACGCCTGACAGTCTCTCTTGCCACAGTGTTCCTTTCTGCGCTCGCTTTGTCCGCAAGCGTCGCGGCGCAGTCGAAGACTTTTACGGATGACAAAGTGGATTACACTTTGGAGCTTCCAAGCCCAACGTGGCGCGTCGTCGCGCGGCCTGACGGCATGCAGCAACACGCGGAATTTATCTACGGCGATAGACTCGACGGCTATTTACAGATTCGCAAAGAGATGGTCGAAGCGGGCGTCACTCCCACAGATGTAGCGGCGCGCGACAAGGACGAGAAGCTGCGTTTTCGTCCAGGCTATGTTGATGGCAAAGAGGAAAGATTCGCGGGCCATCTGTCGGGCGTGACCACCTCTTACGAATATACCTATTCGGGCAAGCAGATGGTCGGACGCGTCTATTATCTACAGGCAGACAAACGCACAGTTTACATTCTGCACTTCACGGGCCTGCGCGACCAGCTTGCGCGGATACGCAATCAGACGGACGGCATCGCGCGCAGCTTCGCTCTCAAATAAAACTTTTCTATGAAGCTCGCGCAAGGACTTGCCATCAAAGAGTCGCCCATCAACGGCAAGGGCTGCTTTGCCACAATCCTTTTTCCTTATCGCAGGAAAATAGCAGAGTACACCGGAGAGCGAATCACGAATGCAGAAGCGCGCAGGCGCGCGAGTCGTCGCAAGCTGCGCATCTGCGGCGTTGACGAGCGTTGGAGCCTCGACGGCGCGCGCGGCGGCAACGGCACACACTACATCAACCATTCCTGCCAGCCCAACGCCTTCATGATGAGCGTGCGCGGCCACATAATCTTCTTCGCACTCCGCGACATCCAACCCGGCGAAGAAATCACTGTGGATTATCAAGTCACATGGCACGACGACGACAAGCGTTGCACCTGCGGCGCAGAGAAGTGTCGAGGCACGATTAATAAAAGGCAAAAATCAAAAAGGTAATTCGAGACAAGAAAGACTTGATTTCGTTAAGCCCCGCCAGGGGCGACATGTAGTAGCCCACGACGTAAGTCGTGGGTTTAGCAGTATAGATAAATAATGAGCCCCTTTAGGGGCGACACAGTTTGTGCCGCCCCTAAAGGGGCTCGGTTTGTGTGCGGTGCGCATGTCCCCGCGCTAACGCGCGGGGCTACTACATGTCGCCCCTGGCGGGGCTGCGATGCAGCATCCACTGCTGCTTAAGTCTAACTCATATACTTTACAGTCTCGGTAAGGTAAAGCTAAAAGTCGAGCCGCGTCCGACTTCGGATTCGACAAGGACTTCGCCGCCGTGCTGCTCTACGACTTCGCGCACAAAGGCGAGGCCGAGTCCGGTTGACTCTTCATCCTTCTCCTGCCCGTCGCGCGCCACGCGATAAAATTTTTCCCAGACCTTATCAATGGATTCAGGCGGGATGCCATAACCTCTGTCTTCGACCTGCACGCGCACAGCATCTGCTTCGAGCACTGTCGAGACTGTGACGGTCGTGCGCTCAGGGCTGTACTTGATGGCGTTGCCGACGAGATTGGCGACGACCTGTGTGATGAGGCTCTTGTCCGCTGCTACCGGCGGCATGCGCGAAGCCGGTTGCTCTATCAGGCGGATGCGTTTTTTCTTGGCGACCGGTTGCAGGCTGGTTAAGGTTTCGCGCACCACATCATTGAGCTTGAGCGGAATCTTCAAGACCTCCTGTTTGTCTGCCGCTTCAAGCTGCGTGACGGCGAGGAAGGTGTTAATCATCCGCGAGAGGCGTTGCGATTCATTGGAGATGATTGTCAGAAACTCGCGCGATTCTTCTGGAATGGTTTCGTCCATCGCCAGCAGTTCCGCAAAGCCGTTGATGCTGGTAATCGGCGTGCGCAGTTCGTGCGACATCAAGGAAATCATGTCGCTCTTTAATTTTTCATATTCCTTGATGCGCGTCACGTCTCTGATTGTGACGGAGAGGCAGAGCGGTTGCGGCGCGCTTTCTTCGCTCTCTTCGACTCCACGCGCGCGTTCTGTAATCAGAGCGATGCGCAACTCCAGAGTTTGATTGCGCTCGACGTAATGCAACTCACGCTCGTATGCGTCTCCTGTTTGCAGCACGCGGCGCACGGCTATGGAAGGCTCGTCAAAAACTCCCGTGCGAAAAAGATCCAGCAGGCCGAAGATGTCCAGCTTGCGCGCCAAATCCTCCGTCAGTCGCGCGGCCTTGAGCATCGTCGGATTAACATAAGCGAGCGTGCCATCCAGATACGCGACAGCATGCCCGTCAGAATTCTCCGCGAGAGCCTGCGCGCCGAAACGCTGCTCTGTCATGAGGCCGCTCACGATGCCGAAAGAGGCGAGCCTGCGCTCTGCCGCATGAACGGAGATGAAGTCAAAAAAATCTTTTTCTAAAACCTGCTTGCGCGCTTCTTCGCGCTGGAAGTTGCGCGCCATCTGCGCGCTCACAGCCGCGAGCAGCGGCCTATCGCTCTCGTCAAATCCTTCATAGAGACGCACGAGCAGAGCTCCTACAGCGCGCCCTTCATGCCTGAGCGGGAGAGCGATGCTCGCAGGGCCGTCGCCGGTCTCTGCCATCATCATCATCATCTTGCCAGCCTTGACCGCGCGCTCGCACAACTCCACGCCCTCGCGCCACGCAAAGTGTGTTTTCGCTTCCGGCGCGCCCGTCGTCTCCTGCCGCAAGCGCGCAGCCGGAGCCAGATGATTATTCTCATCCGGCTGAAAAATCACAGCCTCTTCGAGCGGCAGCACAGTCTCAAGCAATCTGAGTCCGCTCATCAAACGCGCGTTGGCCGCGCCGCCTTCGAGCGCGTGCGTCTGCGCGGCGACGTGCCGCATGTTGCGCGCAAGCATCAAGTCCACTTGCCAGAGTCGCGCCAGTTGGACCAGAGCGGCAGAGGCCAGCACGGAGAGCGCGGCGGGCGCGAACACTATATCAAGCTGTAAAAAGTAGGAGGCGAGGAAGCTGGACGCGCAGCCGACGACAATCGCGCCCGCGATAAAGAGCACAGCACGCCGCGCTCCCATGCGCTCGACAGCCAGGCCCGCGAAGACGCCCGCCGTTAGAATCAAGAGCAGCGAAATCCACTCTTGCGGCGCAACTATCTCTGCGGCTTCCGCCTGCCTGAGCAGAAAGACATGCTGTATGGACGCGAGCAGTCCTGCATCCCACAGCGCGGACACAGCGAACGCCGCCAGCAGAGAGAGCAGGAGCGAGAACAGTAAAGTTTTGAAAGAGGTCGTTGAGTATTTCAAGATGTTAGGGGTTTCAAGCTGAGGAAGAAAAGATTTCGGACGGGCAAAGCCTGCGAGGAAGCAATCTCGCAGGCAAAGGCATTATATAATGAAGTCACACGTCCCGGCTAGTCTTTTTACCGGTAGTTAGAAATAGAAAGAAAAAAGACATTCGCGCAAAGGCGCAAAGGCGCAAAGAAGGCCGCAAAGATGTTGAGCGTCAACTCATCTTGAAAGCTTTCTTCGTGTCTTCTTTGCGCCTTTGCGCCTTTGCGCGAGATTGTCTTTTTATCTTTAACTCAATTTATAAATAATCGCGCCTCATCATCCTATCCAGACTCCACGGGCCTCCGCCTGCAAAGGCCAGATAGAGAAAAACGAAGCTGTAAAGCGCGGCCAACTCTCCGCGATTGAGTATGGGCCAGAAGCCTCCGGGCGCGTGGGCCATAAAGTATGCGACGGCCATCAGGCCGGACAGAATAAAGGCCACCGGGCGCGTGAAGAGTCCGAGCATGAGGAGCAGACCGCCGCCGAATTCCAACACGGCGGCAATCCATCCGAGCGTATCAAGCCCGCCTCTGGGCTGCGCCGACGGCGGATAGCCGAAAAGCTTTTGCAGGCCGTGCTGCAATAACAAAAACCCCGCGATGATTCGCAACACGCTCAGGATGCGCGGCGTCCAGATAGAGAAAAATGAATTGTCGAGAGCCATGAAATCCTCCAAAGCTATATTTTGTCCGGTTCAGTTTGCGAGCTGGGTGGGACACAATTTACCTTAGTCGCACGAGATTCAAAAGCGCGCACAGCTAAGAATTGATATGACGTAAGAATCTCCCGCAAAGGCGCAAAGGCGCAAAGGAGTTGAGCTATGACTTATCTTGAATGCTTTCTTGGCGTCTTCCTTTGCGCCTTTGCGCCTTTGCGGGAACTCTCTTTTCTTCTCTATTATTTAAAACTAACTCACTACTAGCTCCATAGATTTATTGACGCTTTGATATGGCTATGTTAGGTTTTGCCAAACAAAAGCTTCGCCACTAGCTTGAACACTTCGCCCGCGCCACCTTGAGATAACTGCTTTGGTGCGAAGCATCTCGCTGAAACGGCATTGGCCGATAACTTAACTAACTCTCGGATTGCAAAACCTATGAGCATGGCAGAAAAAAAGGAAGCTCCGCCGCAGCTTTCCGAACGCATCCTCGATGACATCAAACAGCCGCACGACGGCATGGATGGCGGCACTCCACTGCCCGAAGGCGGCAACATAGACAAGATTAGAGATATTCTCTTCGGCGTGCAGATGCGCGATTACGAGAAGAGATTTTCGCGCCTCGAAGAGCGACTCTTGAAAGAATCCGCAGACCTGCGCGACGAAACCACGCGCCGCTTCGATGCCCTTGAGACCTTCGTCAAAAACGAATTCGAGGCTTTGACCGAACGCCTTCAATCAGAGCAGCGCAGCCGCGACGAGTCCATACAGCATGTCTCTCGTGAACTGCAAACGACTGCGCAGGGACTTGAGAAAAAGCTCTCGCAGTTTGACGAGCAGACCACGCGCAGCCAGAGAGACTTGCGCCAGCAGATTCTGGACCAATCCAAAAAGCTGTCGGACGAGATTCGCCAGAAGAATGCGGAACTCTCTACGGTCGTCGAACGCGAAGTGGCGGAACTCGCACATGCCAAGACAGACAGAGCTTCGCTGGCCGGACTCTTCACAGAGGTCGCGCTCCGTTTGAACAACGAGTTCAAGATTCCCGGCGAGAGCTAAAGCCGTTTTGCCACAGAGGCACAGAGACACGGAGGAGTAAAAAAGAAGAATGCAAAATGAAAGGGCATTCTTGTTTTTGAATTTCACATTTTTAATTTTGCCTTCCTCTGTGTCTCTGTGCCTCTGTGGCTGATTTTATTCACGCTCTAAACTGCCTATGACTGAGCCTTCTCGACAGGGCGTGCTTGATGAAGCTGCGCCCGAAGCCATCCAGCCGACAGACGATGAAGGAAGCATGGCCGAATTGCGCAGTCTGTTGCTCGGCCCCGCCGAAGCTCAGATTGCGGACATACACGAACGGCTCGCAGACCCGCATCGTCAACTGAGAGAAATCTCAAACGTCCTTCCCGCAGCCATCTCCGTCCGCACACGTCAGGACGAAGAACTGACGGAAGCCTTAGCTCCCACCGTCACCAACGCCATCGAAGCCTCTGTCAAGCGCAACCCGCAGCCGCTCGTTGATGCCATCTTTCCAATCATCGGCCCTGCGATTCGCCGCGCCATCGCCGCAGCCTTGAGCGGCATGACTCAATCCTTGAATCAGAGCATGGCTTACAGCCTCTCCATTCAAGGATTGAAATGGAGAATCGAAGCATGGCGCACAGGCAAAAGTTTTGCAGAAGTTGTCCTTCTTCACACATTGCTCTATCGCGTCGAGCAAGTCTTTCTCATACACAAAGAGACGGGCCTCCTGTTGCAGCATGTGGTCGCGCCGAATGTGGCGACGCAGGACGCGGATATGGTCTCTGGAATGCTGACCGCGATACAGGATTTTGTGCACGACTCTTTCAGCTCGCGCGAGGGCGATCAGCTTGAGACTTTGCAGGTCGGAGAGTTGACCGTCTGGATTGAGCAGGGGCCGCATGCCATCCTCGCGGGCGTTATCAGGGGAACTGCGCCGCAGGAATTGAGAGAAGTTTTTCAGACAACGATAGAGAAAATACATCTACAATTTAATGAAGCCCTGACAGAATTTTCCGGCGACGCCGAGTCGTTTGAAGCCGCGCGCCCGCTTCTCGAAGACTGTCTCGACTCGCAGCTTGACCCGCAAAAGCAGGTCGCAACTTCGCGGCGCAAACTGATTCCGCTCTTCGCTCTCGCGGGCATTATTGTCATAGCTCTTCTGGTCTGGGGCTTTTTCTCCTGGCGCGCGTCGCGTCGCTTTGATGATTACGTCGAAAAATTAAAGAACGAGCCGGGCATCGTCGTCACAGAGACCGGCAAGCGCGATGGCAAATATTTCGTCAACGGTCTGCGCGACCCTTTAGCGCGCGACCCTACAGCCTTCCTTGCGGAAACAAAAGTTAATCCGTCGGATGTCACCGCGCGTTGGCAGCCTTTTCAGGCAATGGGCCAGGAATTTATTCTTGCGCGCGCGCGAAACCTGCTGCAACCGCCGCAGACTGTGAACCTCAAAGTCTCCGGCGAGACTCTTGAGGCCGAAGGCTTCGCCACGCTCGATTGGATTCGTGAGACGCGCAACGCCGTGCGCTTCATCCCCGGCCTCAGCCGCCTCAAAGAAGACAAGCTCTTAGACCTTGACCGCATCGTCAATCCATCTGTGCTTTTTGAATTGGATAAGACAGAGCTTGCGCCCGGACAGGAAGAGAAGTTCAAGCAGTTGATGGCGGACATAGAGCGGCTGCAATCTCTGGCCCAGGAGATGAACAAGAACGTGCGGCTGGAAATCACAGGCCACGCGGACGGAAGCGGCACAGAGGAGCGCAATACCGAACTCAGTCACGGACGCGCTGCCTACGTCGCAAGCGAACTCAATGCGCGCTTGCCTTCCAAATCAAATCTCACGATTGCGCCCGCCGGGACAAAAGAGAAATTGCGCGACGAGCTAACAGAAGCAGACCGCGCGGCCAATCGCAGCGTGACTTTCAAGATTATTATGAACGATGCTCAGTGAGAGAGGTTTTTACCTTTTATGATACAGAAAAAGATTTGCATGCTCGGCACTTTCGCCGTCGGCAAGACAAGCCTTGTGCAGCGTTTTGTCCAGAGCATTTATTCCGACAAGTATCACACAACGGTCGGCGTCAAGATTGACAAAAAACAGGTGCAGGTAAGCGGGCAGGATTTGATGCTCATTCTCTGGGACATCGAAGGCGCGGAGAAAGCAAACGAACTGCGCAACTCTTACCTGCGCGGAGCAGCCGGATATTTATTAGTCGCAGACGGCACGCGCCGCGACACGCTCTACATGGCCCTAGAGATTCACACACGCGCGCAGGAAACCGTTGGAGCTGTGCCGCACTTGCTCTTGATAAATAAATCAGACCTCACAGACCAATGGAATCTGGACGCGCGCGAGCTTGAAGCTTTGACGGAAAAAGGCTGGCATGTGATTCAGACCAGCGCGAAATCAGGTGTCGGCGTCGAAGATGCTTTTCTGACTCTGGCCCAGAAAATGTTGGAGGCCAAATGACGGAACTTCCCATCCCGATACGCAATTTTATTTTAGAGCTGACGGAAGACAATCGCTCTCCGGCCTACATGCTCGTCTCAGGTCAGAACAGGCTCTCCGAATGGGGAGGCGACTGGGCCGCTTACGGCGTCAGCGGCCTCGAAGCGGGCGCGGATGTCACAGAGCGCATGCCGCTCTTGCAGGGCATGATTCCGCCTGAGACACACAATGTCTTTCTGCCTTATATGCAGACTGAAAAAGGTCAGTATGCGGATATCTATATTTTTAGCAGAGATGAAGGCACCTGGGTTTTACTGCTCGATGCGACGGCAGACGCGAACAAGCGACAGCGCATGCAGCAGAAGACAAGTGACTTGAGCTTGCAGGTCGCAGAGCTTGAGCGTGAAGAAGAAGTGCTCTATCACGCGCAGAATATTTTGGAACAGAAGGTCGCAGAGCGCACAAACGAATTGGCCCAGATGAATTTGCAGTTGACGAAGGAACTGACGGAGCGCAAGCGCATCGAAGAGGCTCTGCGCGAAAGCGAGTCGCGTTTCCGCAGGTTATCCGAGTCGAACATGATTGGCATTATGTTCTGGGATTTAAAAGGCCGGATAACGGAAGCGAACGATGCTTTTCTGGATATGCTCGGCTACACGCGCGAGGATTTGGAGGCGGGCAAGATACACTGGGATCAGGTGACGCGGCCAGACAATTTATCACTCGATGACAGCGCGTTCGCAGAGATGAGCCAGACCGGAGCCTGCACGCCCTTCAAGCGACAGTTCATACGCAAAGACGGCAGCGCAGTCACACTGCTCTTCGGCGCAGCCCTGCTGTCAGGCTCGAAAAATAAGATTGTCTGCTTTGCTTTAGACCTTTCAAAATATGGAAGCGGGTGAAGATAAAAAACATTTCCCGCAAAGGCGCAAAGACGCAAAGGAAAACATTTAAGTTCTTCTTTGCGTCTTTGCGCCTTTGCGGGAAAGTTTCTTCGCTGCCTTTAAAGCTCTAACAAAACTTCCAACAACTCCGCTTCTTCATCCTCCAACACCGTTCGCAGGTCGAGCAAGACTTTATCGTCCGCAATCCTCGCAATGACCGGAGGCTTTGAATTGCGCAGAGCACGTTCCACTTCATCGGCGGACAACACTTGATGCGCCAGTGCAATGAGAGTCGTCTGCGGATGCGTGGTCGGCGCAGCCCCGCCGCCAATCGCGGATTGCCCTTCGATAATTTCGCAACCGAGAGAACTCCTGCTCATGCTCTGCTGCCATCGTTTGAGAAAAGCGCGCGCGCGTTCCGCTATCTGCTCAGGTTTTAAGGCAAGCATTCTGAGCGCAGGGACTTCATCAAAAGCTGCTCCGCGAAGATATGCTTCGAGCGTCGCTTCGAGCGCGGCGAGTGCGAGCTTGTCTGCGCGCAGTGCGCGATAGAGCGGAGCGTTGCGAAGTCTTGCAATCAAATCCTGCCGCCCGACAATCAGTCCGGCCTGTGCAGAGCCGAGCAGTTTATCGCCGCTAAAGGAAACAACATCTGCGCCGCTCTTGATTGATTCGCTGATGACAGGCTCGTCTGCCAGACCATATTGGCCCAAATCAAAAAGCGCGCCTGAGCCTGCGTCTTCATAAAGCGGAAGCTGTGATTCGTGTGCGAGGCTTGCGAGTTCTTCGAGCGTGGGCGCGCTTGTAAAGCCGACGATGCGATAGTTGGATGGATGGACGCGCATCAAGAGGCGCGTCTCGTCTGTGAGCGCGCGGCTGTAATCCGAGAGGCGCGTGCGGTTCGTCGTCCCGACTTCGACGAGGCGCGTGCCGGATTGCTGCATCACATCGGGGACGCGAAAGTCTCCGCCGATTTCTACTAACTCGCCGCGCGAGATAATCGTCTCGCCGCCCTGGGCCAGAACCGTGAGGACGAGCAGGGCTGCTGCGGCGCAGTTGTTGACGACGAGCGCGTCCTCCGCTCCGGTTAATTGTGTGAGTAGATTTTCGACACGCGCTCCTCTTCGCCCACGCCGCCCTGTCTCCAAATCATATTCGAGCGTGCAATAGCGCGCGGCTTCATCTGCGATAGCGCGCCTCGCAGCCTCAGAGAGCGGGGCGCGTCCCAAGTTTGTGTGCAGTATGACGCCGCTCGCGTTGATGACGCGGCGTAGACTCGTCGCATGTTCGCGCTCAAAAGCTTGTTTGAGTTTCCGCGCGGCTACTTCGAGAAGAGCTTCGCGCGTGTGCTCGCCGTTGGGAGCGATGCCTTTTGTCGCTTGCTCCTGCAATCCCTGACGCATCTCTTCCGTGACGGCGCGTGCGAGTGCGGTCAGACGCTCGGCCCCTGCTCCAGCACGCAGGGCCAGCGCGGTCTCTGTTCGCAAGAGCGCATCAACGGACGGCAAAGCGCGCAAGAGAGATGAGAGGTCTTGTTGAGCCATAAGCTTATGGTAAATGGTAAGTGGTTTTCAGTAAACAGTTTTAAGCTTCAGACGAAAGAATCTCCCGCAAAGGCGCAAAGGCGCAAAGGAAGAAGCAAAGAAAGCTTTCAAGATAATTTATAGCTCAACACCTTTGCGTGCCTTCTTTGCGTCTTTGCGCCTTTGCGGGAAACTTCTTTTTTCTTTACCGTATTTGAAACTGTCCCACTAATCGAATTTTAAATTCGTTGACACTGCTATCGTAAAACGCCTAGACTCGAATGAGGCGCGCGCCGGGCGCGGCAGATGATTTTAAGGAGTGTAATAAGCAAGTGCCGATACGTGAGAACAAGTTTGCGCGGCAAGCGATGCGTCAGAGGAAAAATCTGGCGCGCGACGAACAGTTGACCGTTGACCAGCAACTGTCGCGGCTCGAAGACGACATACGCCGCCTCAAGGTCGAGTTCGACATCTTTTTCAACGGCGCGACCAAACGTCCGCCCTACGATACCAAGAACCGCGTCGAAGCCACTATCAAGCGCATTGCGGACGACCGCACGCTGACCTTTGCACAGCGTTACTTCTATAACTCTCTGGTCGCACGCTTCACGGCCTTTCGCGAAATGTGGCGACGCGCTATGCAGGGCCGCGAAGAAGGGCGCGATGCCTTTTCTGCCGCGCGTGCATCGCAAAGAGCCGAAGTCTCCAGCGAGCCTGCTGAGCGCGCACTGTTTGTCTGCGACGACGCGCACAAGGATGTGACGACAGTGCGGCAGCTTTACGATGCCTTGATAGATGCCAAGCAGCGTTGCGGCGAGCCGACGGGCGACCTTTCGTTCCCGCGCTTTCATCATCTGATTGCGACCAAGACGGACAAGCTCAAAGAGACTCTGGGTTGCGAGCGCGTGCGCTTTAGCGTCGGCGTCGAAGATGGCCGCGTCAATTTCAAAGCCAAAGCGGATAAAGAAGAATAAGCTTCACACACATCCCTCAAGAGTTGTTCAAATCCCTCTCGAAAAGAAGTATGATGTGCAGGTTCTCAACGATAACTTGCGCAGAAACTTCTAAGCTGGAGCTGACATGGCTGCTTCCGAGACCGGGGTTGCGAGATTCTTTTCTAAAATCAGCGAATTTGAAGATTTTATCTGGTGGGCGATTGGCCTCGCGTTGGCCCTCTCGCTGCGTCTGAGTCTGCTGCATTTTCAGAGCGGCGATTATGTCTCGCACTTAGGATTGTGGTACGACTATATTCAAACGCATGGCGGCTTTGCCGCGCTCAAGGATAATTTTTCAAACTACACGCCGCCGTATCTTTATTTGATGTGGCTGGCGACGAAGCTGCCCGTCCAAAAGCTCTATGCCATCAAGCTCATTGCCATCCCTTTCGACTTTTTGATGGCTTTCTTTTTGTTACTCATCGTCCGTCTCAAGTATCAGAATAAAACAATCCAGATGTTGGCCTTCTTCGCAGTCCTCTTTGCGCCGACGGTGATTTTTAATAGCGCGCTGTGGGGACAATCGGATGCGATGTACACGGGCTTTCTGCTCGGAGCGGTCTATTACATCATCAGAAAAAGGCCGGTTGTCGCAGTCGTTTTTTTCGCCATTGCCTTCGCTTTTAAGACGCAGGCAATCTTTCTCGCGCCGTTTTTTCTTGTGCTTTACTTGAAAAATCGCGTGCCTGCGTGGCCCGTCGTGCTCTTTCCGGTTATTCACTTTCTGTTTGTGATTCCTTCTTGGATAGCAGGCAGACCGCTAAAAGATTTGATGACGGTGCACTGGCAGCAGGCTGAGACTTACAAGCAAATGACGATGAACGCGGCCAACTTTTATCAATGGCTGCCGGAGGATTACTATCTTTTCAGCCGCTTTGGCATTGTGCTTGCAGCGACGAGCGTGTTCGTGTTCTGCCTGCTGGTCTGGAAGAGCAAGGTCGAGTTGGACAAAGATGTGTTGCTGCGGCTGGCTTTAATCTCAACGCTGATTGTGCCGTTCTTTTTGCCGCGCATGCATGAGCGATATTTTTTTCCGGCGGATGTGCTGGCGATAATTTATGCTTTCTATTTTCCAAGATATTTTTTCGTTCCCGTCGTCATCATGCTCTGCTCGCTCTTTAGCTATTTTCCGTTTCTCTTTGGTAGGAAGGTGATTGACTTGCCTTACCTGTCAATCTTTATGGCAGCCATGCTGATTGTCGTTGTAGTTGATACTGTGCGGACGCTGTATCCGAATTTGCGTGAAGTCAAAATTTAGTTGAAAGGAGTTTGCGGGATGCTCATCTCTGTCGTCGTTCCCTGTTATAACGAAGAGCCTGTGATACGCGAGACGCATGCGCGTCTGGTCGATGTGCTGGAACAGCTTGAGCCGGACGAGTTTGAAATTATTTATGTTAACGACGGCAGCCGCGATCGCACGCTTCCGCTTCTCGAAGAATTGCAGGCGCAGGATACGCGCGTGCGCGTCCTCAGTTTCTCGCGCAACTTCGGACATCAGATTGCCGTCACAGCCGGATTGGATAACGCGAAGGGCGATGCAGTGGTCTTGATTGATGCGGATTTGCAAGACCCTCCGGCAGTTATTTTGGAGATGGTTGAGCGTTGGCGCGACGGCTATCATGTGGTTTACGGAATGCGTACGGACAGGCCGGGCGAGACGCGTTTTAAGCTCATGACGGCAAAGCTTTTTTATCGTCTGCTGAATCGCCTTTCGGATGTCGAAATCCCGCTCGATGTGGGCGACTTTCGCTTGATGGATCGCAAGGTCGTTGAAGTCCTGCACGCGATGCCTGAGCGCGATAGATATTTGAGAGGCATGGTGAGTTGGGTTGGCTTTCGTCAAATTGCGGTGATGTACAGGCGCGAGCCGCGATTCGCTGGCGAGAGTAAGTATCCGCTCTTTAAGATGCTCAAGTTTGCGACGGATGGAATTATTTCGTTCTCGATTGTGCCGTTGCGTCTGGCAGTGTGGGCCGGAGTCTTTGCTATTGGAATCGCGCTTGCGGGAATCATCTACGCGCTGATTGTGAGGCTCTATTTTTCAGAGACGCACTGGGTGCGCGGTTGGACTTCGACCTTTGTGGCGATTCTGTTTCTGGGCGGCGTGCAATTAATCTTTCTCGGTTTTATAGGCGAATACATCGGGCGCATTTACGGCGAAGTCAAAGGGCGACCACTCTATATCTTGCAGGAGCGGCTGGGGTTTGAGAAGAAGGCGGAAGAGCCTGAGAAAGTTCTCGCCGCCGGAGAGGCGCAGAGGAGAATTTGAGATTTCAAATTTGAGATTTGAGATTTCCATCGTGTATGGCAAAAGCTAAAATTAATCAGAAGGGCAGAGCCGACTTTGCAACAGCTTCGGATGAAGCAGTTGAAGCGGGCGATATTTCCGCGCGCGTGTGGAAGATTGCGAGCCTCTCGATTCTCATCATCGCCACGCTCTTGCGCGTTTATCATCTGACCTTAAAACCTTTGCATCATGACGAAGGCGTCAACGGATTCTTTCTCACAAGGCTCGTGCGCGAAGGAATTTATCAGTATGACCCAGGCAATTATCACGGGCCGACTATCTATTATTTCGGGCTGGCCGCGACTTACCTGTTAGGACTGAACACGATTGCGATTCGTCTTGTGACTGTCGCGTTTGGTGTGGCGACTGTGTGGCTGGCTCTGTGCCTGCGGCGTTATGTGGGAAGCGTCGGCGCGCTCGCAGCCGCAGGCTTGATTGCCATCTCGCCAGGCGCGGTCTATCTCTCGCGCTATTTCATACACGAATCAATGGTCGTCTTCTTTACCTTCGGCATCATCGTCGCCATCTTGAAATATCAGGAGAGCGAACCGCCGCCGGAAGAAAACTGGATGAGCGGACTGATAGCATTAATAGCCGGAGCGGCGCTTGTCGCAAGCTCACTCGCGGCTGTTTATAAGCCACAATATTTTCGCGCGGAATTGCTTTTTATCATCGTCAGCGCAATCGTCACGGTGCAGGCTCTCTGGCACTACGATGGCAAGCGTTCTATCTACCTGATTCTCGCAAGTGTCTCTGTCGCGCTGCTCTTTGCGTCGAAAGAGACCGCGCTCGTTTCCGTGACCGTGCTCGGCATAGCTCTGACGACGACGGCCATCTATTTTCGTCTCAGACGAAAGATGGAGAAGAAGACAAAGAAGCGCAAAGTCCGCTCTGTGTATGATACAAAACCTGCCGGATGGCTGGTGACGACGATTGAAAAGCTCGGTGGGCCAAGCCTCGGCATCATGCTGTTCGCCGTCTTCATGGTCTTCGCATTTATCAACATACTTTTCTATTCATCATTCTTTACTAATGCGAAGGGTGTCGGCGATTCCTTGAAGACCTACATGATCTGGGCCAGCACGGGCAAGCAGGAGCATGTGCATCCCTTTTATCAACACGCTTACTGGCTGGTGCAGATGGAATCGCCTGTGCTGATGCTCGGCCTGCTCGGAGCATTTCTGGCGGTCGCACGCGCGAACAATCGCTTCGCGCTCTTTGCCGCGCAGTGGGCCTTTGGACTTCTGGCGGCCTACTCGATTGTGCCTTACAAGACGCCATGGCTTGCGCTCAACTTTATCGTCCCGCTCGCAGTCACGAGCGGCTATGCCATCAATGAGATTTACAGTTGGAACAAAGAAGAAGGTGAGCAGCGTTTTCTCTGGCTCGTGCTCGCGCTGGCTGTGGCAGTCAACGGCTATCAAACCATCAAGCTCAATTTCTTTCACTACGACGACGACAAATATATCTACGTGTACGGCCACACCTACAGAGAGTTTCTGCCGATGGTGGATGAGATAAAACGTCTGGGCCAAAAATCCGGGCTCAATGAAGAGATAGACATCGCCGTGCTCTCGCCGGATTACTGGCCGCTGCCGTGGTACTTGAACGACTTTAAGAGAATCGGCTACTTCGGCAAAGTCTCTCCGACAAGCAGCGCGCTCGTCATCATCAACGTCTCGCAGGAGCCGGAGATGCTTGAGCTGCTCGGCAGCCGCTACACGCGCATCAACTCCTACCCGCTCAGGCCCGGCGTGACACTCGTTCTCTACGCACGCAACGACCTGCCAGTGCAGTAAAGCTTTATTCACCACAGAGGACTCAGAGGACTCAGAGGAAAGAGAAGATTTCAAATCTGAAATCTGAAATCTCAAATTCCTCTGTGTTCCTTCGTGGCCTCTGTGGTTAATTGGCCCATTTTCATTATGAAACACCGGGTTAAGTGTGTGATGCAGGCTGAGACATGGGCGCGGATGGTCAATCCCTGAGCTTTCATCCGAAATTCCTTTATTTTCAAGCATTTTTCGCTGAGAAGTTGGCGGCACGGGCCTTGCACTAAGCCGAGCCGGACTGACAGTGTCCATGCGTTCTTTCTTTTCCCCGGCAATTTTAGCCAGCGCAGGTCAAATTCAATTTGCTGGCTCAGAAGTTTGAATCTCAAGGGCTGCGGCCACGGGCTGCGGCAACAATTACATGAGGAGTAAGTTTATGTCTCGTTTAAGTCACCTTTACGGAAATCGCAGGTTTCGCATTTTTCTTCCTGCGCTGATAGGTGCGATTATCTGGGCCACTATGCCCGCCTACTCTCTGAGTGGCTTTATGGGCATTTTGAGTGATGACATCAGGCTCTACGCAGCCCTCACGGGCGCACCCATCAACGGGGTGACGCCGCGCGGGACTGCCGAGTATCGCCAGCGCGATGATGGTCGTCGCCGTTTAGAAGTGTTTGCCAACAGCGTCAACCTGCCCGTCGGCACGATTGTGAACGTCTCGGTCAACGGCGGCGCAGTCGCCACGATGACGATTGACCAATTTCAGAACGCTTACCTGTTTATAGAGAACTACTACGGAAGCGGCAGCGTGCCGGTCATCACCAGTGGTTCGACTATCACAGTGAGCAACGGCGGGACGACGATTCTTTCGGGAACATTCTCGTCAACGCCTTTGCCGTCGCCGTCCGGCTCGCCGAGCGCATCTCCGAGCGCGTCGCCGTCTGCGTCACCAAGTGCATCGCCATCACCGAGCGCGTCGCCGTCGGCCTCGCCCAGTGCGTCGCCTTCGCCGAGCGCATCACCATCAGCTTCGCCGTCACCGTCGGCTTCGCCCAGCGCGTCGCCGTCACCGTCGGCATCACCGAGTGCGTCTCCGTCGCCTAGCGCTTCGCCGAGCGCATCTCCTTCGCCTTCAGCTTCGCCCAGTGCGTCACCATCGCCCAGCGCGTCGCCGTCGGCTTCACCTTCGCCTTCGGCCTCTCCGTCTCCTTCGCCCGGTGGGAGCGGCAACCGTCGCAGGGCAGACTTTGACAGGGACGGCAAAACAGACCGCTCCGTGTTCCGTTCGAGCACAGGTAGCTGGTATATCCAGCTCAGCTCAACCGGAGCTTCGCAGTCTGCTGCCTTCGGAAGCCCTGGAGACAGAATTACGCCGGGAGACTTTGACGGCGATGGCATGACAGATACTGCCGTGTTCCGTCCTTTCAATGGAACCTGGTACATCATGAACAGCTCGAACGGCGTCTTCAGAGGCATGCAGTTCGGCATCAGCTCAGACATCCCTGTACAGGGTGATTATGATGGCGACGGCGTGACGGACATCGCGGTCTTCCGCCCGTCAAACGGAACCTTCTACATCCTGCACAGCACGACTGCCACAGTGCGTGGTCAGCAGTGGGGACTGAGCACGGATCGTCCTGTGGTGGGCGACTTCGATGGAGACGCCAGAGCGGACATCGCGGTCTTCCGTCCGTCAACCGGAGCGTGGTATGTGCTTGCCAGTTCGACAGGAAATCTGATTAGTCAGGCGTGGGGAACCAACGGAGACATCGTTGTCCCTGCGGACTATGACGGTGACAACCGCACGGACTTTGCAGTCTTCCGTCCGTCAATCGGCACCTGGTATGTCCTGAACAGCTCCACCGGCGCAATCAGAGCAGAACAGTTCGGCTCAAACGGCGACCAGCCGCAGCCAGCCGACTTTGATGGCGATGGCAAAGCTGACCTCGCGGTCTTCCGTCCGAGCGATGGTGGCTGGTATGTCATGCATAGCTCTACCGGAGCCTTTATCGCCACGCAGTTTGGAAGCAACGGCGACACGGGTGTGCCGGCTGGTTACATTCCGTAACTGTGGTTAGGTAATTTGAGGCAAGGGGCTGCCTCAAGATGTCTGGCGGGCGACACGGCTCCAGCTTAGCTCTGAAAAACAAGCTGGGGGGAGTAGGAGCAAGCACGGTAGCCGTGCCGCCCGTCTGACAAAGGCCGCCGGCCAAAAAGCTCGCAGTGGCTCAGGCGGCTGTGGCGAAGCGGGGACGATGATTAAGTTCATCGTCCCCGCTTTTTCTTGTGAAAGGATAAATCGGCCTCCTGCAAGAAATAAGCCCGCTTCGGCTCAAGTTATGGTTTGACAACGCCACTAACTCCAACATATAGTGTCGCTCTCCCGCCGGATGCTCTAGCGGCTGTGCTTTTGCGCGCCGCGAGGGGTTGCCGGAAAACTTTCAACCGGAAGCGCATGTTCAAACTTCAACGCTTAGAAATCACCGGATTCAAATCCTTCGCAGACCACACAGAGCTTGTCTTTACAGGCGATGGCATCACTGCTGTTGTCGGCCCAAACGGTTGCGGCAAGAGCAATGTCGCGGATGCCATCGCATGGGTCTTGGGTGAGCAACGCATCAAGCACCTGCGCGGCGCAGAGATGAAGGATGTCATCTTTCAAGGCTCTCGCAATCGCCCGCCGAGCGGCATGTCCGAAGTCGTCCTGCACCTCATGCGCGACGAAACCATTGAACACGAGCCGGACATAGACGACATTGATTCGACGCTCGAAGAGATAGACGAGCGCAGCGTGGCTTTAGAGATACCAGCCGAAGCAGTTGTCGCTCCGCTTCCTCTTGAAGCGAATGTGGCAGACGAAGCGAACGTTGCAGAGGTTGATGAAAAGGATGCTGTCGCGCCTGTCTCCGATTCTCAAAATGAATTAGCAGAAGGAGCGAGCGCATCGGAAGCCGAAGGAGTTTTGGAAGCGGAGAGCGTAACGGATGCTGCTTCTACTCAGTTAGCGACTCAACCCACGCGCGCGCACAGCAAGCGTCACTGGCGACCCAGAAATCGCATGGCTCTTGAGTTTGCTCCCGGCGAAACAGTCTCCGTCACGCGCAGGCTTTATCGCTCAGGCGAGAGCGAGTATCTGCTCAATGGCCGCACTTGCCGCCTGCGGGATATTCAGGATTTATTTTCCGGCACGGGTCTTTCCGGCGCGCACTACGCCATCATCGAGCAGGGACGCATCGGCCAGATTCTCTCTGCCAAGCCGATGGATCGCCGCACGCTTATCGAAGAGGCTGCGGGCATCACCAAGTTCCGCGTCCGCCAGCGCGCAGCCGAAGCGCGGCTCGAATCCGCACGCACAAATCTCTCGCGCATCTCAGACATCATTTCCGAGATAGACCGTCTGGTGAACAGCCTGCGCAGGCAAGCTGCAAAGGCGCGCCGCTATCGCGTGCTGCGCGAAGAGTTGCGCGAACTTCTGCGCCGCGTCTATGTCGCGGAAGAGCGAAGCCTCGCAGCTTTGCTCGAAGAGACTCGCGCGCAGTTAGGCGAAGCGGCTCAAGAGGAGAGCAGGATTAGCGAATCTCTGGCCGCGCGCGAAGAGGACGCGCATCGCGCGACGCAGGAAGCGCGGCTCCTGGAAGACGAGCTATCGCAATCTCGTGCGGCGGCTGCTGAGTCCGCGCTGCACCGCGACCGCCGCGTGCGCGAATTGACTTATCAACAGGAACAGGTCATCGCGCTTGAGAAACGACGCGCAGAGCTTGAGCGCGAGGTCGAGAGTTTGCGCGCACGTCTGGCCCAGACCGCAGAGGAGTGCGAGCGTCTGCGTGAGCACGACGGCCAGCAGCGTCTTGAGAGCGAAGAGAGCGCGCTGCAACTGCAATCTGCCGAGGCCGCGTATGCAAGGCGGCTCACGGAAGCTGCCGAAGCCGAAGCCTTGATTGAGCAGGCGCGCGCAGAGCTTTTGACGCACACGGCTGTTACAGAAAGATTGATGGAAATCAGTCGCCAGCTTGAAAGCGCGCTGGAGCGTCTTACCTTGCAGGCAGAGGGACTCGCGCGCGAAGGCGAGCGCGCCGCAGCCATTCATGCAGAACGCGCTGTCGAAGCCGAAGGATTGAATGCGGAAATCATCGCCGCACGCGAGCACTTGGCGGGCTTGGTTGCAGAGCGCGAGACCGCAGTTGAAAAGGTCGTGCATGGACACGAAGCTGTCTCGGACGCTGAGGCCGAACAGTCGCGCGCGCGCGAAGAATATTCACGCACGCGCCACAGGCTCGATACTTTAAGAGAGCTTGACGAGCGACGCGCTTACTATTCGCCAGCCGTCCAGCGTCTGTTCTCTATGAACGAGACCGCGGAAGATTTTCATTTCATGGGTACACTCGCGGACATGCTCAATGTCCAGCCGCAATGGGAGCGCGTCGTCGAAGGCGTCTTCGGAGCATCTCTGCAATCCGTCATCGTGCCGACGCCTGATGATGCAGTGCGCGCCGCGCAATGGCTCAGGGCCAACGATGCAGGGCGCGCCAGCTTTATCGTCGTCGGCCTGCACGGCGCGAGCGAAGAGATAAAGGAAGCGGAATATGCTGTGACTTCATCATCTGCGAATGATGTTGACACCGGGAAGATAGAAAATCTTGAGAGCCATCGTGTCGGAGACCTGCTCGGCGCGCCGCCTGAGATTCTGGAAGTCCTGCGCCGCACGGCTCCGCAAAGAATGAATGCGCGGCTGGCCCAGACTCTGGACCAGGCTCTGGCACTCTCGCTTTCGACTGGCGAGATGTGCGCGACGGTTGAAGGCGATTGGGTTGCCGGAGGCCAACTGGTTAACGCCGGTGACGAGCGCGCATTGGAAGAAGGCGCGGGCCTACTCGCCTTCAAACGCGAGATGCGCGAACTCGACACGCGCGCAGTCGAGCTTGAAGCTCAACTTTCAACCGCCGAATCAAAAGTGGCGGAAGCGCGCGCCGCTTTGACGGTTCTCGAAGATACTGTCGTCTTGCTTAATGAAGTCATAGGGCGCGAGGAGCGCGACGCCCTAGCGCGCGAGATGAACGCGCACACGCTCTCGCAGGAGATTGAGCGCGCAGAGCGGCACATGCGTGTCGTCGCAGATGATGCCGCGCGAATTGCTGCGGAGCTTCTTGAAGTGCAGGAGCGTCGCGCGACGGCTCTGGCCGAAGCAGCGACTGCCGAGGCCGCGAGGCAGAATGCCTCTGACAAGGTTGCAGAAGCTGCCGCGCAACTCTCCGTCGTGCGGCGCGAAGCGGAAGCCGAAAGCGAGCTTCTCGGAGAACAGCGCGCCGCCGCAGCCGCAGCCGCAGAACGCCGACGCGCCGCCGCAGCGGAATTGCGTCGCATGGAAGCAGAGCAATCGGAATTGAACTCGCGCCTTGAGCGTTATACGGACGAAATGGTCAACGCGACTGCGCGCCTTGAAGAATTGCGCCGCTCTATCGGCGAGATTGAGCAGAGCGAGGAGACTGTCGAAGAAGAGCGCACGCGCGAAGAGCAGTTGATTGCCGCAGCCTCTGCGAATCTAGGGGCCGCGCGCGAAAAGGCCGACGCACTCGCGGCAGAACTGGCAGAACTGAATCGTCGCGCAGCCACCGCGCGTGATGTCCGCGCAGAGCTTGAAGTCCAACGTGCGGAAGCTTCTGCCAAGCTCGGCTATGTCCGCGAAGCCTGCATGACAGAGTTGAATCAATCGCTCGAAGAGATTTCACAACAGCATCCGCTTGATGAAGATTTTGATTTGGAATCTGGCCGCGCTCGTGTCGAAGAGTTGCGCGCGCGCATCGAAGGCTTCGGCGCGGTCAACATGATGGCGCTCGAAGAGTTGGCTGAGAATGAAGAGCGGCTTAAATTCCTGACGGGCCAGAGACAGGACATCATAGACGGCGTGGCTTCTACGGAAGAAGCTTTGCGCGAAATCAAACGCCGCTCGCGCGAGCGTTTCCGTCATGCGTTCGAGCAGATTAATCGCAACTTTGGCGAGTTGTTCCTGCAACTCTTCGGCGGCGGTCGCGGCGAGATGAGCCTGATTGACGCCGATGATGTTTTGGAATCGGGCATAGACATTGTGGCCCAACCGCCGGGCAAGCGACTGCAAAATGTCCTGCTGCTTTCGGGCGGCGAAAAGGCTATGGCCGCGCTTGCGCTTGTGCTCGGCATCTTTCATTATCGCCCGTCGCCGTTCTGCCTGCTTGACGAAGTTGATGCGCCGCTCGACGAAGCCAACGTCGGTCGCTTCACGGAAAAGATTCTTGAGATGGCGACAGACACGCAGTTCATTGTCATCACGCACAACAAACGCACGATGGAAATGGCGCGCGCGCTCTACGGCGTGACGATGGAAGAGGCAGGGGTTTCCAAGCTTGTCTCAGTAAAATTTGAGTGAGAAATAAACAGAGGCCAATCCGAAACACGTTGATTGCCGCGCTCTTGATTTTGAGCGCGGCGATTTGCGCTGCGGCACAGAGTCGCGCCAGGGGAAAACAGAACTCGCGCGAGTTGCCTGCGGATTCTCAAACTTCGCCCAAGCATAATCAGCGTGAACCGCAGACAACTCCGACTGCCGAACCGAAATCATCTTCCAAAGCAGTTGAAAAGGATGCTGAGCAGGCTCTTTATTCTTACGAATTTACACAACCGAATTTTCTCGTCACGCACATCCTGATTGAGCATGATGCAAACGGGCGCGGGCGCATTACTTTCGAGCGCAAGAACAGCGAGCCGTTTGTTGACCCGCTTGAGTTGTCAGAAGCCGCTACGCAGCGCATCAAGGCTCTGTGGGACGCGCTGCATTTTCTGGATTCAGACAGAAGCTATCAAAGCGAGAAGCAGTATCCACATCTCGGCACGATGCGGCTGCGTATGAAGAAGGGGACGAGCCAGCGCGTGGCGGAATTTAACTGGACGAGCGACAAGGATGCTTTCGCTTTAATCACAGAGTACAAACGCGCAGCCAATCAGGCCATCTTCGTCTTTGACATCACACTCGCGCGCGAGAATCAGCCATTAGATGCTCCAAAGCTGATGACACAACTCGATGACTACCTGCGGCGCAACGAAATCTCGGACACGCAGCAACTCGTCCCGCTCCTGCGCGAGTTGAGCACGGACGAGCGCATCCCACTCATGGCCCGCAACCACGCCGGGCGTCTCTTGCAAAAAATCGAAAAATAGAATCTCTTCTTTGCGAGCTTGAGGCTTTCTTTGTTTGCGCCTTTGCGCGAAACAGCGACGAACGGTTCACGCTGGTGGCGCAAAGAAAAACAGAAGACCGCAAAGGGTGAGCTAGCTTGTCTCTTGAGCTTCCGATAAATTTTTGCGGCCTTTCCGCAAAATTTCTGAAAGCCTGCCGTCCACACGAAACATGAGCGGATGCCGGGGCGTTTCCTTCTTGCCGCTTGATAGACTGAAGACAGTTTGGAAGAAAGACGCAGCGGACGCCGGCAGTGGTGTGCGCGTGGCGGGAGGGGCATGTCTCGCATGTGTGTGCGGAGACATCCAAAATGACTGCGAAGTCGTAAATTTTGTGGGCCAGAAGCTGGAAAAAGTTCTTTGCTAATCGAAAGTGGTAGGCGAAAGCACGCGGTTTAACTTATAATCTCTGTACAAGTGACAAGCCCGTCTCTCGCACAACTCGAACTCGCGCTCAGCGAATGCACAGCCGACATCTCGTCGCTCTATGCGCGCTGCACGGAGGCCGCGCCGAATTACGGTATCGCGCTCGAAGATTTCCGCGCGGCCCTGCGCATGGCTGTGGACAAATATCTCTTTGACCACACGAACGGCACTGCGCCGGACGCGGATCAAGTCCGGCAATTCCTGGGCGAGCTACAGGTCACAGACCTCTATCTGGCTCTGGCCTGTGCGCGCGGCAACGAGCATGCGTGGTGGGATTTCGATCAAGGTTATCGACGCTATATCGAACGCATCGCGCGCCATCTGGCGAGCATCGAGACTGATGCCGAAGAGGTGATTGATTCCGTCTATGTAGAGCTTTACGGAACGCGCGTCGTCGCGGATGTGCGGCAGTCAAAGTTTGCGACCTATACTGGACGCGGGACTTTGAAGGGCTGGCTGAGAACGGTTGTGTGGCATGCTGTGATAGACATGCATCGCGCGCGTCACGACGAGATTTCGATAGATGATTGGTCAGAGAGCGGCGGCGAAACTCACGACCGTCCGGGCTGGCGCGCAGAGGCTTTGGGAGGCGAAGGAGTAATGTTAGACAGGATCGCACGCGAGCGTTTTCAGGCAGCGACGGTGGCCGCGCTGGATGCTTCGTTCGCCACTTTGGACGATCACGAAAAGCTGCTCTTGCTTTACTACCACGTCGAGAATTTAAAGTTGCGCGAGATTGCGCGCCTCGTCGAAGAGCCTGCCTCGCCGCTTCGTCGCTGGTTTCAGAGGCAATCGAAACGGCGCGTGAATGTGCCGGAAAGCCGCGTCCATGAATCAACAGTCATGCGCTGGCTGGAAAAAGTTTACGGCAAGATTCTGGATCGCTTCCGCACACAGCTTGTAGAAAAAGACGGATTGACTCCGGCAGAGATAGAAATGTGCGTCGAGATGGCGACAGAAGATTTGGCAACCGAAGATGTCCGGCGTCATTTAACTGATGCGCAGACAACAGGCTTGAGCAAAGGACAGACGGAATAGCCGTCCATCGAAAAGGAGGCGGGGAGAAGGTGCCGCGACCAAAAAGCAATAAAGAGACAGAAGGGATACGCCGCATGGTGCATCAGCACTTGCGCCGCCGCGCGCTCGTCGCCCCGCCCATGCTGGCCCAGTCGCACTTGGACGAAGACGCCCTCTCGGCTTTTGTCGAAGGCCGCCTCAGCGAACCCGAATCCACTCCGGTCGTCAAGCATCTGGTCGCCTGCTCTTTCTGTCGCAACATCACAGCGCAACTCGTTCGCCTCGATTCCGAAGTCGGAGAGAACATTCAGACTGCTGCGCCCGCGCAGGAAGAGCCGGGACGCATACGTCGCCTGCTTGATGATTTGGCCTCGCGCGTCTTCGCTTCATCCGATGATGATGCTGTCTTTGCCTATCACGCTCCGGCTGAAGATTTCAAGAAGAAGGATGAAAATAGCGAAGAGCAGGAAGAGAATTCAGACGAGAAGGATAAGGCGCAGGATACTCAGTCAAACGATTTGTCTTAAAGCACGAAAACAAAAAATCCCGCAAAGGCGCAAAGACGCAAAGAAGAACTTACATGTTTCCTTTGCGTCTTTGCGCCTTTGCGGGAACTTCTTTTTCTTATGGCCTATAGAACACAGAAGGTAAAGGCACATCTCCGTTCTGCCCGAACTGTTGCGCGGAGAATGAGCCGTTGCTGCTATTGATGCGATACCATGCGCCATCAGCCGGACGGAAGATGGATATATCGTCCCGCCCGTCGCCGTCGTAATCTCCCGGCACAGGGATGTCTAAGTTTTGGCCGAATTGCGTGGCGATAACCTGACTGTTAGAGCTTTGCAGGATATACCAGACGTTATTCGAGGGACGCAGCAAGGCTATATCCGTCTTGCCATCGCCGTCATAATCTGCCGGAACCGCACGGTCTGCGGCTAGTCCGAAGACCACCGCGCGCAGTTGACCATCGCTGCTTTGTCGTATGTACCACACGCCTTCTGTCTGACGAAAGACCGCCGCATCCTGCCTGCCGTCGCCGTCGAAATCGCCATTGAGCGGTTCGTCATTTGGCCCGCCCCACTGGATTGAGACGAAATCCGTCGCGGGGCTGTTGGAAGGACGATAGAAGAAATAGCTTGGCCCACCCATCATGTCAGAGCGATAGACCGCAGGGTCTGCTTTGCAATCGCCGTCCCAGTCGCCTATGACTGCGGGCGTGTCTCCCATCTTGCCAAACTGCTCCGCGCGCAGAGTGTTCGTAGAACTTTGCAGGATATAAAAGTAAGAACGATTCGGGTCGCCCTGTCCCGCTCCGCGCCAGACTGTGATGTCCGCTCGTCCATCGCCGTCAAAGTCTGAGGGCGCGGGCGCATCTCCCATCTGTCCCCACTGAACTGAGATCTGGCCCAGCGTCGAACGCAATAGATGCCAGATGCCATCGCGAAAGACAGAAAGGTCTGTCCGCTCGTCGCCGTCAAAATCTGCGCGGCGATGATTGGGCGCGGCTGGCAGATAATTCATGCCGCTCAAAAATCCGGCAGCGCCGATGGTATTGCTTGGCTGCACGCCGAGACTTGTCAGTTGTCCAGTCGCAGTGTTGAAAGCAAACGTCGTCACGTTTCTGCTGAGACGATTAGCGACGTAAAGAAAAAGTCCCGACTGATTGAGAGCCAGCACATTGGCAGTCGTCCCGCCGGTCGCAAACGGCGAACCCGGCGCAGCCGCGAGCGTAGTTGACGCGCCGCTGCCATTGATTTGAAAAACGCCGACGTTGTTGCCAGTGTTGCCCGCGACGATGTAAAAGCCTCTCGGATGAATCAGCCCGTCGCGTCTCTGCGTCAGACCTGCTGGCGGAAAAGGATTGCCGTTCACAGGCGTCGGGATGCCGCTTGAAGTTGTGAAGACGCGTATCTCCGGCGTCGCCGTGGCTACGAAAAGTCGCCCCGCAGCATCCATCGCATGCGAGACAGGATTGCCCGTAGTTGAGCTAAACGGAGAACCTGCGAGCGCAGTCAAAACTCCTGTCGCAGCGTTGACGCTGAAACCGCCGAAGACCGCGCCCATGTTGCCGCCGCCGTAATAATAGTTGCCATCGTGGCTAAAGACTGCGGACAAAGCTGGCGCAGAGCCTGTTGTGTAGGGACTGCCAGCCGCAGCCGTCGCAGTGGTCGCAGTGATTTGAAAGCTGAGCACGCGCGGAGCTGTCGTGTTGCCATCGCCTATCACAAGTGGCGAGCCGCCCGGATGAACGGCGATGGAGTTCCAAGTGCCTGCGCCGAGCGCGATGGGGCTGAAAGGCAAAGCTGTCAAAGCTCCCGTCGCAGGATTGATGGAATAAGCAGAGACAGTATCCGCGCCATCGTTGATGACATAGAGCCGCCTGTTCGCTTTATCAATCGTCATCCGCTCGCAGACCAAAGAATTGACGCCAAGCCCGCCCGTCGCGACTGGAAAACCGGACAGTGCCGTCAATGCTCCCGTCGTTTCATTGACCTGAAAACCGTAAACCTGATTGCCCGCTCCCGCAGGGTTATCATTCATGACATAAAGATAACCGGCCTGCGCATTCATCACACAGCCAATGCAAAGCATGAAGCACAATAGAATTTTCGGCACGAAACTTTGAAAGAGATTCATGGCAAATACCTTTCCGGCAGGCTGAGTTAATCGCCGTGATAGTAATCTGAACAAAATTTTTGTCAAGCAAAAGAAAGTTTCCCGCAAAGGCGCAAAGACGCAAAGGTGTTGAGTGATGCTTTATCTTGAATGTTTTCTTTGCGCCTTTGCGCCTTTGCGGGAACCTGCTTTTTTATTTGAGACTCTCGCTCCGCTCATTGACGAGCTTGCAGAATTCCACCGCGCGATTCTCTGCCCAGAAGCGGTCTTCGCCTGTGGTGTCTGCTGCGACAAACCCCAGATGGCCGCCATGCTCAGGCGCGAGCAACAAGACATGCGGGTTGGCCGCGACGGATGGATGGCGCAATGAGTCGAAGGGAATAAACGGGTCGTCCTGCGCGTGTATGATGAGCGTCGGCGTGCGTATCTCTTTAATCAAGGGCAGGGAACTTGCGCGCGCGTAGTAATCATCTGCATCTCTGTAGCCGCCGTCTGCCGCCGTATAGCGTTCATCGAATTCGCGTATCGTGCGAATCATATGAATGTCCGTCGCATCATAACGCTCTGGAAAAAGTTTGTGCTTCTGGCGTATGCGGCGATGAAGGCTGCGCATAAAACTTTTCTGATAGAGCCAGTTATCTCTTCGTTCAATAGCTGCGGCGCAGGCATGCAAATCTACAGAAGGCGAGACGGCGCAGACGCCAGAGATTTTTCCGTTGAGACTCTCACCGTTTTCGCCAGCCAGTTTTAAAACTATATTGCCGCTCATCGAATAGCCGACGACAAAGATGTTGCTTAGTCCATCGCGCTCGACAAGCTCGTTGACGACTGCGAGCAGGTCGCCGCTCATGCCGCTATTGTAGAGCGTCGGCGCGAGATGCTCCGTGTTGCCGCAGTTGCGCAGGTTGAGGCGCACTGTATTGAAACCTTTGCGCAGGGCTTTGGCCGCAGTGCCGAGCATGTAGCGCGCATCGCTCGAACCTTCGAGCCCGTGCAGGACAAGCATCGTGGGATGCGTGTGACGCTCTGCGAGCCAGCGACAGTGGGCCAGGAGTTTGACGCCCGGCTCAATCTCAAACAGGCGGCTTTCATCATGACGGTGAGAGCGGAAGCGGAAGCTGCGCGGCCATGCATAGCCTGCAAGCGTCTGCGCGTGGCCGCCAGTAAAAAACGGATGCGGCCTGAACGGTCTCTCTGCGAGAGCACGCTCAATCTCTGCAAGCAAACTCTCTTTCCCTGCTTGCTCTTCCTCTGTCGGTTCAGGATTTAAAATTTCAACCTGCTTACTCATCGCCATTCGTGCAGAAAATTTTTTAATCGCATCTCTCTCAAGCCAAACGTGTCGGCTCGCCTGTCGGCGGGTCGCCTGCTGGCATGGGCGTGTCCGGCTCGCGCACAGGCGCGGCGGGCGTTGGGTTTGTGTCCGGCGGCAGAGGAATCGGCTCAGGCTCGGACGGGTCTGGCTCGATTGGGTCATGCGGCGTCGCGGGCGGCAGTGACGGGTCGCCCGGCTGCGGCAAAGGCTCTCCCGGTTGCGGCGGGTCTGTGTTCGGATTGCGACTCATATTTAAAATCTCTCCTTTATGATGACGGACACGAACATATTAAGGAATGCAAAATGAAAAAAGCAAAATTAAATCCGACTCTCAATTTTTGCATTTTACATTTTTAACTTCTCGTTTTTCCGCAGGCTCATCCTCAAACGAAAACTATTTGTCATTTTCTTTGACCGGACTGTCACAAAACAGGTGTCGGCGGCGTTTATATATATAGAATGTCAAAGTGTTGACAGCCGCACAAGGCGATTGACAATTATGCTGAAAGAAATGCGGCGGAAATTTTTTATGAAACCTTGAAGGGTTGTCAGCGTAAATGAAGGGGTGCGACGCAAACTCTGATTTTAATTCCAAAGAGTAAGCGATACGCAAATTCGTAAATTCATCCGATATCATGGATCTCATAAGGAGTAAGTGTCATATGAAGAAAAATCTAGCTCGCGTTGCAATAGCATTCATCTTGTGTGCGATGACAGGCGTCGTCGCCTTTGCGAAAGAAAGAAGCCGCGTTGTGACATTCGGCAGCGACTTTGTCGTCGGCGGCACAGAGGTCAAGGCTGGAACCTACAGGGTCTCTTTTAACGATGAGACAAATGAAGTTTCAATTCTCGATCGCAAGACCAAGTCCGTGATTGCTAAAGCAGCAGCGCGTCTTGAAGACCGTCAAAGCAGCACTGGCTCTTTTGACATGCGTTGGGCCACGAACGGCAACCGTCAGGTTTTAATCGGCATTACTTTCCCCGGTGCAAGACAGAACATCATCGTCAACGAAGGCGGCACACAAGTCGCTGATTCAAAGTAATGAACTAACTGGAAACTCTCCTCCTCCTGAAATGCTTTGCGGCCCGCTTCATGCACGGGCCGCAATTTTTTTTCTCCATCAAATATTTTCACAAATACAAGGCAAGTGTCAGAACCGCCTGCGGTAGCGGGCGGGTCTTTAATGTTGGCAGGTGAGTAGCCGTGAATTAATAAGAACCCGCCCGCTACCGCAGGCGGTTCTGACCTCAATTTGCTATTCTTACCAGATGAGATTGGGCTTGATGCGCAGGCGTGCATCTGATTCGGTCACAGGTCTGTTGTCTGTGGTTTCGACGCTGACGCGCACACGCAACTCAAAGGGCCAGAGTTGGCCGTACTCTTTGAGCCTGTATTTATCCGCCACAGATTTCAGATTGATGTCAGCGAAACTGATTTCACGCACCTCGCCCGGCCTTAGTTGGATGACTGTCTGTTGTCCTAAAGTCTGCCGCTCCGTGAGCGAGAAGGATTTTAAAGCTCCTTCATCATCCACAGCATTCTTCTTAAAAGGCGCAACGAGAAAATCTCCTGTCGCCAGCACGAACAAATCTACCGGCCTCTGGCCCTTATTTTCGAGACGGCATCGGACTTCTATTAACTCCGGCGCGAGCCGGTCACTCGCATCCCAGACTCGCAGCTTGCGATAGTCGTTTAGCAGAGGCGGTTCATCAGCCTTCGCAGAATTTTCAACGCGCGTCTTCTCTTTTCCCCAACCGTAGAACTCAACCGAGTTCACAGAGACAAAGATGGAACCCGCGCCCGGCGCAAGCTCTGATGATGAGAAAGCTTTTTGCTGGAAGTTGGCCCAGAGCGAGAAAGCTGTCAGGCCAAAAGCGAATGTGCCGAGTGCGATGAGAAGTTTGGTGAAGAGGTTGTGTTGCATAATGCTTTACTCCTTGTCGAACGACACATATATATCACAAAGCCCGGCTATAAAAAACTTTTTCGCGCCAGGCAGCTTGCAATTCAATGCACCTTCCCTTGACGGTCGTTTCCGCCTCAAGATACGTTGCTCGCAGAAACCCGACCGTTAGGGAGAGCGTGAAGTTAGTTAAAATGCAATCAGGCTGCGACCAGCCGCGCCTTGAGTGTGCGGCGCACGAGCGCGTTGAATTTTTCTGGATACTCTTCGGGCGGCGTCAGGCGGCAGCGGTCAAAGATTTCAAGTGCAGCGCGCGGGTTAAGACGCAGGAGTTCTGCTGCCTGCTCGATTGGGTTGGCCGTGTCCTGCTTGCCCCAAGCGATGGTGACGGGTTGTTCAAGCCGCGCGAAGGCTTCGCGTATGTCCGTGTTCAGATAGCCTGAGAGAAAAGCCGCGATGGCATATTGCGCGCCCGGCAGGTGGCTTGTCGCGTAGTGATGCGCGACGAGGCGTTCTGTCACACGACGCTTGTCAAAAAAGAGTTGGTCGCGCGCATAATCTTTGATGCTGCGCTCGCTGGCGACGACGTTGTAAAAGGAAGTGCCGAGCACAGGCGAATGCATCAGTCCATAAAATGCTGCGCCCGCCATGCCGGGACGCGCGCGCAGATTGTCTGCGCCAGTTGGCGAAACGAGCATTAAGGATTCAACCAGCTCTGGAAATTCATAAGCCACGCGCGCAGAGTAGGCTGCGCTCAAAGAAGAGGCGATGAGATGCGCTGGCTGGCCTGCGACTTCGCGTATGAAATCCGCGAGTAATTCTACATAGAGGTCTGCTGAATAAGAGACATTGGCGGGCTTGTCCGAGAGACCGAAGCCGAGCATGTCCGGCGCATAGACGCGAAAGTCTTCCGCGAGAGAATCAAAATTCTTGCGCCACATGAAACTGGAAAAGCCTGCGCCGATGCCATGCACAAAGACAACTGGCACGCCAGCTTGATTTGCGCCAGCAGTTCTGTAAACGATATTTCCTTCGCGCCATTCATAGAGGCTTGCTTCGCCGCCGAGCGCGCTGTCATCAGGCTCTGCGGCCTGCCGCCTGATGGACGCATTGACGGCAGCGAGCGCAGCCATTCCGGCTCCGCCCGCAATCATAGCCTTCCAGATTTTGTTGATAGCTCCCAACTGCGAAAATCTCTTCTGCGGAAAGAAGTCCCGTGTCTCCGGCCATGCCATGATTGCTTCCCCTTGTTCTTCAGACCAACCGTTGTTTTGATTTTGCCGACGCAAGGCAATATAGCATGAAAGAAGTTCCCGCAAAGACGCAAAGGCGCAAAGAAGAACTTAATGTCTTTCTTTGCGCCTTTGCGCCTTTGCGGGAAAGTTTTTTCTTTAACCCTTTTGACAGTCTGCCGATTCGGCTGTGCAAACGACGAAGCGTTCGATTTCGTTCTGTTCGCTGTCGCGTATAGCGATGCCTGCCGCGCCGATGCGGAAATTGCGGTTGGGGTCTTCGAGCGTGCCGAGCGGAAATTCCTCTCCGGTCTCGCTGTCTGTAATCGAGACTTTGAACTTGTTGTCTGTGGCATCCATAGAGATGTTGAAGAATTGATTCGCTTTCAAAGTGTTCGAGTAAGCATCAACCGGAATGACCGAGCCGAAACGTTGCGCGTTGCCGTTCTTGACGATAAAGCCGCGCAGGACATATGGCTCGTCCGCCTTCGCGCCAGTGATTTGAATTAGATAGTAATTCTGCGAATCCTGTGCGCGCACGGCGAAGGAAGCTGCGACACCGTTAATCATCTTGATGTTGCTGAAGAGACGAAAGTTCGCGTAATAGCGAGCCGCATCATCATGCGGCAGGGCGACGCCGCGCCCGCTGGCCGTGAGCTTGCGCGAGCCGACGCGCCAGCCAGCAGGAGCTTCCCATCCATCAAGGCTCACCCAAGCCGCGGAATATGTTTTGGTGCTCAGCCTTTTCGGAAGTTGTACCGGATAGTCTGTCTTGCCCGGCAGCGTGAAGGATGCGAGCAGAGTTTGATATTCGACTAGTTCCGTACGCACGTCTATGCCGTAAGTTCCTGCGCGCAGATTTGGCAGAACTGCTTTACCATTCTGAATCTGAACCACGCGCGTCTCGCCGGTCACATTGTATTTGACCGCGCCACTCGCGTCTTTGCTCGGAGCGACTGTCGCATAGCGCACTTCGCCTGTCGGAACATTAGCGGTGATGGTCACGGCGTATGTGATTGGCTGTAATCTCAAGGTAACTTGCGCGTGCTTGTTGGCGACGACCAAAACCTCTTTTTCGGCTTCGTTATAGCCCTCCAGGTCTGCCGCCACGCGGTAACGTCCCGGCTTGAGTTCGTTAAAGATAAAGACGCCCTCATCCTTGTCCACAATGCCCTCGACCGATTCGCCGCCCCTGATTGGTTCGATGAGCAGGGCCGCGCCCGATTCTGTGGCGACGGAGAGCGTGCCTGTCGTGGGCGTGACAAAGACTGTCTTGGTGCGTGTCACTGTGCGGATGCCTGTGCTGGCCGCAGTGTTGCGCACTTTGGGACGGCGCGGCGTGCGCACACTGCCGCTTCCCGCGCCGCCGCTCAAATCCGTGCGGGTTGCGCCGCCTGCTAAATCCTGCGCGTGCGCGCTCGTCTGATATGCGAAAGCGTAAAGGCAGATGGAGAGAACGGCGAGAGCCGCCGACTGGCTCAATCGTCTTAGCATGATGACTCGAAAACCTTTCATCGGGAATCTCAAAACGACTGGGAAGAGAAAAATTCGAAGGCGCGAGATATGCATCGCTTCAAGCTGCAAAGCTTAGCATATCTCGCGCCCGCGTGTGTACAGGCCGCAGCGCGCGCTAGAAAGAATACTTGAGCGCGAACTGAATCCTTCGTCCGGGCGTCACAGTATCCGTCGCCCGCCCGAATCCCGGAGCCTCAAGGAAGCGCACAGGGATGCCATAGTTCTCGCGGTCTATGATGTTGAAGATGTCCATACGGAACGTCAGATTCTGTCGCTCCGTAATCTCAAATCTCTTGACGAAGGACAAGTCAACCTCAAGAATATTTCCAGAGCGAAAAGTGTTGCGCCCGATGCTTCCGTCCTGCCCGAACGGCGCGAGCAGCGAGAAAGTGTTGGCAGTAGCTAAGCGCAAAGGCTGGCTGCGGTCGCCTGTCTCGACGAGGCCATTCGTGTTGTTCAGACGATCCGTCAGGTTGCCGTCCAAGTTCACATCGAAGATGCTGTTGACCGTGAACGGCTGGCCTGTATAAAACTTTCCGGTGCTGGCGATTTCCAATCCGCCGAAAAGGAAACGCATCACGCTGCCGCTATCGCGGAATGACGGCAACTCGTACATCATGTTGTAAGAGAAGCGATGCCGTGCATCGAAATTGGCCGGGCCGCGCTCGCCTGCAAAGGTCAGACTGTTCTGCGGCAGAGCAGGCGCGCCTCCGAGGTCAAACACATCCGACACGTCATCTTCCACTTTAGAAAAAGTGTAGTTGACCTGATACTGGTAAGAGCGACTGAAGCGTCCGCGCAGTTGCAGTTGCAAAGCATCGTAACGCGAGTTTGCATTCGTCTCGAACCGATTAATCGCGCCGACATTAAAGTTGGGGCGACCGAGAGTGCCGCTTGTGAAAGTTCCGGGCTGAGCTGTAAAGCCTGAAATCGTCGGCTGGTTGCCTGCGGAGGTGAAAAGCAACGGCAAGATAATCTGATTCTGGCCCAGATTAGGTGTCGTAAATCGCAGTAGGTTGCGACCCTGTGTGCCGACATAAGCGGCTGAGAAGACATGCCGCGAATTTATCTCCTGCTCAAAGCTCACAGAGTAGTGATGCGCAAACGGCGTCTCAAGCTGTCGTGACGGAATCGTGGCCCCGAAAATCGAATCACCGAAGACACCGCCAAAGAAGAAGTTGAGCACGTTGACCAGATTGCCAAGCTGGATATTCGGATTCAGCGTATTCAGCGTGCCGGGCGTGACGAGAGGCGTGCTTCCGAGATTCGTGGTTATCGGATTGAACACGTTGAAGTCGTTGACCACGCCGAACGGCGAGGGCCGCGTCCCGCAACAGCCGCCAGCAAAATTCAGCGTCAGGAAGTTTGGAAAGACATTGCGCGACTGGCTCACGACCGAGCCGATAATCTGGTCGTAAAAAATCCCGTAGCCAGCGCGTATCACTGTCGCTTTGTCTCCGAACAGGCGCGGCGACCACGCGAGACCGACGCGCGGCGCAAAGTTGTTCCTGTCTCCTTCGTAAATCTGTGAACGGCCCTCTATGAAATCTCTCAGACCGGGAACGAGACTCAGAAGAGAGCTGTTGAAGGTGTTCTCTATGCGCTCGTTGAGTTCGCGCGGCGGCGTGTTGTACTCGTAACGCAGTCCCAAAGAGAGAGAGAGATTGCGGCGCAGACGCCATTCGTCCTGCGCGAAGAAGTTCAGTTGATAGTAGCGCAGGCTGATGTCTGAGTCTGTGGTCGCCAGCGTTTGAAAGAAACCGCTCGGCGCACCGGCGGCGGCGAAATCTTCCGGTCGCACAACCGGAAACAGTGTGCCGGGGACATTGGTTGCAAAGTTGAAACCTGTGATGTTTCCGGTTACAGGATCAATGATAGGCACGATGCGCGGCGCGCCGTTGAAGGTCAAAAGCGGGCGCGAGTTGCGCGGCAGCGCACTGTTGAGTTCTGTCCGGCGGATGTCCGCGCCGACGGCAAAGTTGTGACTGCCCCAGCGGAATGTCACAGTATCAGCCACTTGATAAGTGTTATTGACACGACGTTGCGGGAAGGTGAAGACATCAACTCCGACGGGGCTGAAGCCTGCGACGATAAGTTGTCCGATTGGGCCTGTGCCGCCGTTTGGCCCAAGAAAAAATGACCCGTTCTCGGTGGTCAATCCCGGCACACTATCGTATCGAGGCGGCTGCCCCGGCAGTGTGACATTGACCTGTAACAGCCTGTTCAAAAGGAAAGGCTCGCCTTCAAGTCCCTGCGTCTCGATAGGCAGTACTTCGGGATCGCGGCCTTCGTCGAAATTGAGGCGCGTCCGTCCATAAGAGAGTCGCAGTTGATTAAAGACAGGGCTCGTGGAGTTTGGCCCACTTAATTCACTGTTCAGAAAAGTAGAGAAATTCTGTGTCCGCACGCGCGGTCGCAAGCGTGCGAAAATCCCTCCGCCCGCCGCCGGAATATCCCGCCAGTCAGACGTGAAATTGTAGCGCGCAGTGAAAGAATGTCGTCGCTCAAATGCATCGAAGTCGGCATCAAACTTGCCGGAGACGACTTTGCCCTGCGCGCTGGCGGGCAACACGCGCGTCAAGGTATTTGCGCCATAGACTCCGTTCGGATTGTTTGGAAATGGAAAGAAGCTAAAGACGGCATCGCCGCTCAGGGAAGTGGGATACGCGCCGCCGCCCGTAAGGGTCGCGCCGGTAAATGGATTGGTAGTGATGCCTGTCGCGCCCGTGCCGCCGAATCCGCGTTGGGCCACCGTCGGCACGGCGAAGCTCACCTCTTTGTTGGCATTCAAAAGCTGCCCTTCCGCAGAGATGAAATAGAACATGCGCGGCCCTTCATTCGGCCCGCGCGCAGGCTCAAGCGGCCCGCCGAGCACAAAGCCGCCCTGCGCAAGCGTGAAAGAATCTTCGTCTCCATTGTTGAGCCGGACTTGAATCGGATTTCCTGCTCCATTAAGAACATTAACGCCATTGGCGCGCAGAGGCGACAGAGTATTGCCGCCGACTGTGTCGAAGACATTGCGCGAATTGAGTTGGCTTGAGTTGAAGAAGCCATAAAAAGTGCCGTGCGTCGAACTGCCGCCGGACTTTGAAATGGCGTTGACCTGCGCTCCGGCATTGCGTCCAAACTGTGCCGGCGCAAGCAAAGAGATAACCTGAAATTCTTTGATGGATTCAATCGGCTGCGGAATGAGCGCAAAGAAACCCTGACGACGGACGCCTATGTCTTCGTCATTATTGTCCGAGCCGTCCACTGTAAAATTATTTGAGCGTGAACGCTGGCCGTTGACGGAGAACTGGCCGGAAGTGCCGACGCCCGCGCCGACGCCCGGCCCTGTTCCGTTGCCGATGGTCTGCGGCGGCGCAGCAACGCCGGGCAAAAGCAGGGCCAATTCGTCAAAAGAGCGCACCAATGTTGTGCCGCCGAGTGGCAGAGTTGAAACCTCTTCTTCTGTAAACGCGCCGCCACGACGAGCGTCCGTCATATTCATGTCAGCAATCACGCCAACGTCTTCGGCAGAGGATTGCGCGGTTGTTTGCGTCGTTGTTGTCGGCGTCGCTGTCGGGTCGGGCGTGCCTGTCGGTGTCGGCTGTACCGTCGCCGTCGTTTCCGGGTCGAGCGTCACAGGCACTGGCACAACCGAATTGGAGCGCGTCGCCACGAGTCGCAACTCGACTTCTCTGGTCTGAAATCCGGGCGCAGAGACGCGAATCGTATAATTTCCGGGAGGCAGCAATCCCTGATAGAAGCGTCCCTGTGAATCGGAACGCTTGGCAATCGGAACGCCTGTCAGTTGATTGATGAACCGGACGGATGCCCCGGCAATCGGAGCGCCAGTCTGACTATTTGTGACGTTGCCTTCAAATGCGCCCGTCACAGTGTCCTGGGCTTTGGTTCTGGATGCTGTCAGATGCAAGGTCTGGAAGGCCAGCAGAGACATCATAAAGAGGCACATGGTGCGTGAGAAAAAGCCTCTCCGAATATTCATCATCGTTTCCTCCGTGAATAGGTCATGTCAAGACGTGAATTGGAGTTCATGTGGCTCGAAGCCATAAAGTGTTTGCGGTGAATGTTGATGTGCGAGATGGCAGATGGCGCGTCCCGAAAACGCAGCTTATCATCCGCATCTTCCGCCGTTGGGTTTTAAATCCTTAGAGCAGACATGGAGAAAGCCCTGAAGTTGCTCGAAATTTTGTATTGCCAGAAGCATTGGAAATTTAAGCTCCCCCCGGCGAATTGTCAACACATAGTTCTCTGGACCAAAACTGCGGCGCGGAGCGGCCTGCTTATGGCCTTCTTCGTCCACCGGATCTCTCGCCGCTCGAACAATTCCGAACACAGGTATTGTATTGTTCATGCGCCGTGTTCTCGCATTTGGTCTTGCCCTCGCCGGAGAATTTCGCGCAATTCTCTAAAGTCTTATCACGCCTTTCCGTGCAACCATCCTGACAAGTCTGCGGCTCTGGATTAACGGGACGCGAGGCGAGGATATTGCTGCCGAAAAGCAACAGCGCGAAGAGGGCGAAAAGGAGCAGGCGACGGGATTGTTTTTTCATCGTTGGATTCCTCTCTCAAGCTGGAATGTTTGGAGCTTTTATAAGCTGCGTCTGAGAAAATTATTCCACGCGCGTGTGATTGAAGGATTTGACATAAACGAGCGCATCTAATGCGGTTCTGAAATTATCTTTCGCAAGCACTCATGAGTAAAGTGCTCTGTCCAACAAACGGAGGATAAGTATAAGCGCAAGGTGCTTATGAAGCGCGTGCTTTGTATCCTAGCCAATATCGAAAGTCAAGTTTTATTTGAGAATGGTTCGGTTTGAAAGAAGAAAAGAAGGCTCCCGCTGGTGGCGCAAAGGCGCAAAGAAAAGCAATCTGTCTTTTCTTTGCGCCTTTGCGCGAAACTTCTTTTCTTCACCATCATTGAAACTGAACCAATACTGTTCTCCCAATTTCATTGACATGTGCGCTCAAGGGTTTCTATACTGCGCGCACTCTCTAGCCAAAGAGATTCCGGCGTAATGGTTTCACCGCCTGCGCCGCTTCGGGATGTTTAATTGCGCCGAAAGATGCCTGCAAACATCAACAGCATTTTGCCTAGACAAAGAGTTGGCAACAAGACCATACAGGTCTTGTGCGCCACTGGTTTACTTTGAGGGCAAGACCTCTCTTTGAGATGCGAAACAGGCGAAACTTTCCTCTGCACTCCTCTTAACATGCCGAACTCTTGAGGCTTAACTCCGAAGAGCGTTTGCGCACCGTCGCGGAAGTGGAAAGCTGCACGGGGCGCGCTCCGCTTTTTCACTCACTCAATAAGGAGAAAGAACCATGAGAAGACTTTTCATTTTGTTGCTGGTCATCAGCTTCTGCGCTCTGACGCTTCCCTCCGCACCCATGACAAAAGTGCAGGGCCAAACGGGAATTGACCCAAACCAGTGGTACCACATCATCGCCAAGCACAGTGGTCAGTGTCTGGACGTGCAGTTCGCCTCGCAGGCCGACAGAGCTTATCTCATACAGTGGTACTGTCACTATGGTGATAACCAGATGTTCCGCTTCAATCCTGTCGGCGGCGGCTACTATCAAATCATCACGGGGAACATCGGCAAGTGTGTTGACCAATTAAACGCGAACTACAACAACGGCGGGCTGATTGGGCAATACCTCTGCCATTCCGGCCCGAACCAGCAATTTGAGGTCATCAGCGGTCAGGTCGGAACCGGATACTTCAACCAGATTCGCGTCCGGCACAGCGGCAAGAACATAGACGTGACGAACGCCTCCTACACCAGCGGCGCGCAGATTATCCAGTACGACCCGCACGGCGGGGACAACCAGTTGTTTGAACTGCGACCCGCCTCGTCGACTCCCTGCGCCGGAAGAGATGCCGATAGCGATGGCGCCAACGCCTGCACTGACTGTAACGACAACGACCCGGATGTCTATCCCGGCGCGCCGACCAACTGCGCTTTCGGTGAAGATAGAAACTGCAACGGTCAGGATGATTATGATGAGTGCTACGGCGGCTGCGAGTGGTGTTTCTAACATCTCTTAAGTTCGCTTTGACACTGCTTCAAATATCTTGACTCTCAAAACAAGTTGTCCCGCGTGCCTTTTAATAAGCACGCGGGACAACTATTTTTAAGAGCCTTCTGATTGGCGAACGCTTTTTAGATGAAAGCGAAGTCGAACTGCTCTTGATGGACGCGCGTGTCGCTGGTGATGTCAACTGCGCCGAGATAATCTTCTATCTCTGCGAGGACATCGCTTTCCGTGCTGCGCAAGGCGCGTGCGACTTCCGGGTTGACGCGCAAGGTTGTTTGCTTTACGCCGTCGCCGTTCATCCCGCGCGCGAGCCTTCTGGCCTCTTCCAGAATCTCATAGCAGATGGTCTGCGGAGATTTAACTAACCCTGCGCCCTGACAATATGGACACGGCGCGCAGAGCGTGCGCTCTAAGGATTGCTTGACGCGCTTGCGTGTCATAATCACGAGGCCGAAATCGTTGAAGGAGAGAACTTTCGTAGGCGATTTGTCTCCCTGCAAAGCTTCCTGCAAAGCCTGCATCACGCGATTGCGATTGCGTCGGTCTTCCATGTCAATCAGGTCGAGCACGATGATGCCGCCAAGATCGCGCAGCCGTATCTGGCGCACAATCTCGTCCACAGCCTCCATGTTAGTGCGCGTGATTGTGTCTTCTAAGCGAGAGCCTCCGCGCCCGACAAACTTGCCCGTGTTGACATCAATCGCAACCAGAGCTTCCGTCTGATTGATGACGAGATAGCCGCCGGATTTGAGCCACACGCGCGGCTTGATGGCTTTATCAACTTCGGCCTGCACGCCGTAGGCTTCGAGGATTGGCTCGTCGCGCGTGTGCAGCTTGACGCGCTTGACCATGCGCGGCTGTATGCGATTGACGAACTCGACGACGCGCAGGTATTCCTCTTCGGAATCAACGCGAATCGCTGTGAACTCTTCTGATAGCTGGTCGCGCAGGATGCGCTGCACGAGGTCTAAGTCCTGATGCGCCATCGAAGGAGCTTTGGCCTTCTCAGCCGAGCGGCGTATGTCGAGCCATGTGCGCACCAGGTAGCGCGCGTCTTCTCTTAAAGATTCTTCGCTGACGCCGATGCCAGCCGTGCGGACGATAAAGCCGCCGGACGGCACATCCTCTTCGGCGCGTATGGCCTGTATGAGCTTTCGCAGGCGCAAGCGTTCGCCGTCGGATTCAATCTTGCGCGAAACGCCGACATGCTCGACCGTTGGCATATAGACCAGATAGCGTCCCGGCAGAGCGATATGCGAAGTAATGCGCGCGCCCTTCTTGGCGATAGGCTCTTTGGCTATCTGGACCAGAATCTCCTGCCCTTCGCGCAAGAGGTCTGTGATGGTCGGCTGCGCACGCTGTTCGCGTCTGCCGCCACCGCCGCCACTGCGCGGCCCGCCACTACGACCACCAGCATGACGGTCACGCCTTTCACGCGGTTCACGTTCGCGCGGTTCGCGTTCACGTGTCTCACGCTCGCGCGGCTCGCGCTCGCGCGGAGCCGGAGGTGCAGGAGGCGCGGCGACGATAGGAGCCGCTTCTTCCTCTGCGACTGCTTCATCGTCTTTTCCGTTTGAGCGGTCTTCTTCTCCATTCTCATTCGGTTTGCGGCGGCGTCTGCGTCCTCCGCGGCGCGTGGCAAACTCTCCGCGCGCAGGCTTTGAAGAGACGCGGGCTTTGGCATCCTCGTAAGTTTCCTCGCCAGTGCTGCCCGCTTCAAAGTGCTCGCCGTCTGCGGCTTCGGTTGCAACAAGGTCTGCGTGTTCTGCGCGCTCTCTTTCGGATTCAAGCACGGCTATATCAAGCTCGCCTTCTTCGGCAGGGATGCCTTTAGTGGCGCGGCCCTTGCGGCCTTTGGTCGCGCTCTTGGCAGCAGCTTTCTTGGTGGAAGATTTCTCTTTGACCGGAGCGGCTTTTTTCGAAGCGGTCTTGGTAGCAGCCTTCTTTGCGCCGCCACGCGCGCGCGCAGTCTTCGCCGCAGTCTCTTTGCCTGCGGGCGCAGCTTCGTCTGCTTCCTTCTTTGTGCGTGCGCGTTTGGAAGAACGTTTGGCGGATGCAGCTTCTGTAATTTCCTCTATGCCTGCTTCCGTTGCTTTCTCGTCATCGCTGACGCGCTCGAAGGAGCGAGTGCTGACAGTCTCTTCTGCAATCTCGTCAATAAAAGCATCAACATGCGCGGCGACTGTTTCCTGCACATAGGCCGTCTCTGTTGCTTCCGTAGAAGCCATGTCGCTGTCGTCTATGCGCTGGAAAGAGGCATTGCCCTGCGCGGAGGCAGAGCCGAGCAGTGAGCCGACTTCTGCTGTCGGCGTGTCGTCCATGTCAAACTCGACTGCATGAATCTGGTCGAAGAGGCGTTCCTGCAAGCGCGCGTCCTTGAACATCTCGCCCTCTTCTGCGGCTGCGCGCTCGTCTTCATCAATGACGCGCTGAAACGAAGAGGCCGGAACAGCGAAAGGCGTTTCAATATCTTCCGCTGCAATCGCGCCGGAAGCATGAGCGGTATCCTGTGCGGATTTTTCGACATCATCCGCGCCGCCTTTGCCGCCGCGCCTGCGGCCTCGACGCCCGCGCCGACGCCCGCTCTCTTCTGCTGCTTCCGTTTGCGCGGCAGCCAACGCGGGAGCTTCCTCTGCTTCTTCCTCTTGAAGAGTTGCGATCTCTTCCTCTGCGGCTCTTATCTCAGGCTCTTCCGCTTCGACGCCTTCGTCCGTCGGCTCGCTTTCGATAAGTGGCTCTGCTTTTTCATGTGTGGCTTCGATGCGCTGCTCGCGTTCGATGCGCTGTTGTTCGATGCGCTCGTGCGCGGCGCGCTCTGCGGCTGCCGAGTCGCCCTTCTTGGATTTGTCCATCACGATGCGCTCAAACTCTTCCTCTTCGTCAAAGAAGTCTGAGACGTAAAGGAAGGCGTCGCGCTCAAGCCCTATGTCAACGAAGGCCGACTGCATGCCGGGCAGGACGCGCATCACGCGCCCCTTGTAGATGTTGCCGACGATGCCCTGATTTTCTTCGCCACGCTCAATATAAAACTCCGTGACACGTTCGTTCTCAATAATGGCTATTTTCTTTTCGCGGCCATTCACGCTGACGATCAATTCTTTTGCCATGTCTAAATAAAGTATCCCCTGAGCGGCGTCTGCGCGTCGCCTGCAAGCACACTGGCGAGGCGCGCGCATCGCGCACGATGAGCGAGATGAAAATGCTCGCTGGAAAAATTTGAAATGGGAGAGCCAGTCGCGTTGATTGGCCCAAGAGATTGGCGCGCTCCGCTCAGAAGCGCGTAGAGGTTATGGTCTGCTCCGAAAACGCAAGAGGAGTCTGACTTGCTGGACAAATGAAATCCCCGTGTCGCGCGGCAAACCGCCTTCTCGGAACAATCAACATCGAAAGCAGGGAGCACTCACAAAGCTTCTCGAAAGAGAATGCTCACAAACCTGCTGCTGGATTGTCCTCAAACTCTGGCGGCTCAGGCGACAAAATTATAAAAATTCAACGGTGGGTCGCTGCCTTCGGTTTGCGACCCGCAAAAATCCTTGACTCGTCTCTCTCTCTCTGGAAAATTCGGCGCACGGGAAATCAAGATTGCTGCCTGTGCTGCGGAAAATCAAAAGCTCCGGCTGGCATTAAAGGCCAGGACGGATGTGCTGGCAGGACGAGCTAAAACCGAGTATAACCGAGAGTGCGGATAAAAGCGAAGCCCGGAAAAGAAGCTCCCGCAAAGACGCTGGTGGCGCAAAGAAGAGCAACCTGTCTTTTCTTTGCGCCTTTGCGCCTACGGGATGCACAATCGGCTGAGATTCAGAACATAAATTCCAAGCAGGTATCTTCATGAATTATTCTCCGTCTCTTCTTCACTAATCTCAAGGTCGGAAAAGAATGACTCAAACTTTCATTATTTGGGGCTTAGATGAAGCTTACTTCTAGTTGATTAGGAATCCACATTATGAGAACCCAATTCACCCTACCTGAGCTGTCAACGCGAATACGTCGGCATGTGATATAATGAATCTCAAAGATATTTTCAGGCTGTGGCATGAGAGTGTGCGTGCATTGAAATCCCATCCCTTTGCGCTGGTTGGTTGTTAACCCAACACACAGCCTGATTCATTTGCCACTCCAAAGGAAAATTGCTGAAGGGTGTCTGCTATCTCACGAGCCTTCTCATATTGGTCTTTGTGATAAAGGAATATCCGCCACAATTCCTCACCCGGCGTTCTGCCGCAGCCCGTGACGTTGGTATTGCTGGAGAGCCAAGCGAACAGTTCTTCAGGACTGTCGGCTAGTAGTGATTGAGAGGCGATGTAGCCGAGCATCTCATTACGATGCTGCTCTACACGCGAACCTGTCTTTTTCTTCTCTATCAAAGCCTGTAACTATAACTGCGCGTCTCGCCGTAATCGTAAAAAGAGATGTCAGACCCGTCCACCTTGCCGCGAAAATGGCAGACGCTGCCGTAGTCGTAGCCTTCAAATGTGTCGCCTTCAATCGTCAGGCTCAGGTGCTGTGCCTCGCCGTGATCGTAGAGCCTGTATCCTGCGCGGCTGCCCGTGCCTGACATCTTGCAATCGCGCAGATAGTCATGAATCTCTATCGAGCTTGCGCTGACAAAGCCGCCGATGGCGATATGCTTTGACTGCGAGGCATCATAGATGAGCGCGGCCTCGCGCCGCGAGATGAGACGGCCAGCGATATACGCGACGCATGTTCTGACAGCTTGTTTCATAAATATAAAAATTCGCTTCTCTTAAAAAAAAGTTCATGCAAGGCATGCCAACTCTCATGGCTCTTCCGCATCCTGCGCGGAGCTTTTCTCAGCCTTCTCTGCGCGACGCTGTTCCCACAATTCTCTGGCAGTCTTATCAGTCAGACGAATACTCGGCCCGCCCGCAATCATCTGCGCAGTCAACTCAAACTCTTCGCATTCCAGATTCGGCTTTGAAGAATTAGCAGACCACGCACTGTTGGGAAGGCCCAGAGCCGCGCTCATGCCCGGCACAAATTCGTCAAGTGTCTTCCACTTGAACGAGCTATTAAAACCTATCCAGAGCGTAAACAGCTTGCCGTCCAAAAACTCCAAAGAGACTGTACGCACGCCAGCGAAAGCAGCCTTATCAATCTGCGAATTAAAATCCGGCGAGAAACTTGTCGTCGCAAACCCTAAGTCATCCACGCGGCCTGCTTCGAGCGAAGGCACAATGGCTTTCACCTGCTCGACGCTCATCCCCAAGCGAAGACCGTGCAACTCCTGCGCCTGCTTGACCTGCGCGAGCTTCAGCGCACACCTGTTCTCCTGCGCCTCTGCAAAGATGCAGCACATGCATGTCAGAGCAAGCAGCGCAACGGCTCTCTTCAAATACATTTCTAAAAATCTCCGTTCATCATTCTGGTCCAAAGCCGATTATCGCATGGGCATCGCTTTCAATAACCTGACGGCGCGCTCCAGCGTGCGGTCTTCATCATTAAATAAATCTTTTCTTTCAACTTCGATTCTTTCATCCGGCATGATGCCCGCGCCTTCGAGCCGCGCGCCTGTCGCGGTGCGGTAATCCATCTCGCTGATGTCGAGCACGCCGCCGTCGGGCAGCGCGTGGCGGCGACGTATGGCGAGGACGCAGCCGCAGGTGTTCGTGCCGATGATAACGGCGCGGTCTGCTTGCTTCAAGACGGCTGCAAAAATTTCTGCCGCGCTGGATGTGCGCGCGCTCGTTAAGATGACGAGCGGAAGATTTGAGCGCGCGGGGCTGTCTGCGGCATAGAGCAGTCTTGAGCGCGTGCGCGGCTCAAGCGTGATGCGGCCCGCGCGGTCTGTGAATTTTCCCAGACTTGTTCCTGCTGGCAGAAATGCTGATGCAATCTCGACCATCGCTTCGGCCTCGCCGCCGCCGTTGCCGCGCAGGTCTATGACGAGGCCGCGCACATCGCGCAACTCTTTTTTGAGAGCGCGGAAAAAGTCTGTCGCGACAGCTGATGTGAAAGCATCAAAGCGAGTCAAGCCATAGCTGCCTATGCGACGTGCGCTCAAAGTTATCTCAAGCTCTCGCCATTCGCGCCTGAGAGTCGCAGCATGCTCACGGCCTTCGTCGTCCATCCAGGCAACTGTGACCAGAGAATCTTTCTCGCCCGCAAAGAGTGTGGACATCGCGCGCAGGCGAGTCGCGGCGACTGTTGAGAGTGATGCTTGAGAGAGCCTGCGGCGGAAGATGTCGAGCGCGTGTTCTCCGTCAATGCTTTTGATAATGTCTCCGGCGCGCAAACCTGCGCGTGCGGCATCGGAATCTCGCTCGACTTCGATGACCGTCGGCTGGCCCATAACTTCGCGCACGATGATGCCAACGCCTATGAAGCGCGGATGTCGCCAGTCAAACTTTTCCGCAGGCGCATAGACGCGCGTGTGCGCATCGCGCAATTTTGCAATCATGCCGCGCAGGATGGCGTAGAACTCCTGCGTCGTTTGAGCTTCGGCTGCCTGTGGACGCAAACGCTCGCGCTGCTCTAACCAATCAACGCCGTGCAGCGACGGGTCATAGTAACGCTCATTAATCGTCTGCCACACATCATCGAAAACCGCCAGCCGACCTTCACGCGTCGCAGTCGAAACCAAGCCGGAAGCGGAAGAAAAGAAAGAGGGGAAAAGGGAAAAAGGGGAAGAGGGAAAGAGGCTGACGAAAGAGAGAATGAAAAAAGCGATGACAGCTTTCCTGATAATACCAAGCTGGAAAAGAAAAAGAGGACGAACTTTCCACGAAGGCGCACGAAACAAAACGAACAATCCAGATGTTTCGTCTCCTTCGTGTCTTTTCGTGGTTCGTCTGATTTCTCTTGTTTGATTATCGCTCAGTATAGTGAGCTTGCCTTTCATCTGCTTCCATTTCCCCCTTTCCCCTCTTCCACTTTTTCCCCATCTTCTTTCTTCGGTTTCTGGAAGTTGTAGCGCAGCAGCACGCGCATCGGAAGCGGGACGCCGTCGCGCATCGCCGGGCGAAAGTGCATCTGCCGTATGATGTGCACACTCGCTTCATCAAGTCCGAAGCCGGCCCAGCGCACGACCTCCACGCGGCTCACTTCGCCTGCGGCATCTATATCAACGAGCACATCAACAGTCGCTTCGGCTTCTGCGCGCGAAGCCGTCTCAGGATAAATCGGGCGCAGGCGGCGATACGGCGCGGGCAGGCGCAAGCCTTTCGCTTGCGGGCTCGTTTCTTCCGGCACTTCTTCGATGACGGGCGTGCCGCGCGTGACGGACAACTCGCGCTCATTGCGCTCGCTCTCTTCTGCCGCGCGCACGGCTGCGCTATAGCGCGTCGCGCGCCTGTCCAATTCTGTGAGCAGTAGTTTCTCTGCTTCGCTGGCCGTCGCAGCTTCAAAGCTAGGGCGATCCCACATGATGAGCCTGCCCGTGCGCGCGCTGACCAGAAAGATTGAAGCATAGGCTTCATAAAAGAGTTTGCGCGCCGAAGAAGTGCGGCGCAAAGTCTGCGCGTCTCCCGTCAAATAAAAATCGCAGCCAATGGACGCGCCCAAATCGCGCGCCTCTTCAATCGTCAGATTAAGCGAACCCGCATAGCCTATGCCACGCGCGGCAACGCGGCTCTCTTCACGATCCATGACAGATAAAACATTCTCTGCTTTAAGCGAGCGCACAAGCGTATCTGCCGCGCGCTGTGCCGTCTCTGTCGCGCCAAAGTCGAGCACAGCCAGTTTGAGTTTCCGTGTTTGAGTTTTTGTTGTAATGCCGGATGCAGCGATGCAGATGATTGGAAGAATTAAGAGCGCATGAAAAAAACTCAAGCCTCTTCTTTGCGCCTTTGCGCCTTTGCGGGAAACCGTTTGTATCTCCCGCAAAGGCGCTGGTGGGCAAAGGATTGACTTCTGTGAGTGTCGAAACGCTTCCATTAGTTGAGTGATGAATTTATGTTTTCAGATACGCGGGAGCTTGCGGATTCAGATGCGCCTCGCCGTATCTGCGATGGTCTGGATAATATTCTGCATATAATTGAACCTGACCTGCGGCCTCTTCTCCGGCCTCTGCCGCGACGAGCGCAAGCGCAAGGTCAATCCCGGCTGAGACTCCTGCGGCAGTCCAGATGTGACCGTCGCGTACAAATCTTTGCTCCAAAACTTTCACTTCCGCAAACTCTCTTAAACTCGCAAGCGTGCTCCAATGTGTCGTCGCTTGCTTGCCATTGAGCAGGCCAGCCGCGCGCAGGATAAATGCGCCTGTGCAGACAGACATGACCTCTTTGCATCCCGCTGCCTGCCGCTTCACAAAATCAATGAGCTTGTCATTCGAGACTTCGCGGCGCGTGCCGTAGCCTCCGGGAATCAAAAGATAATCGAGCGGCGGGCAATTCTCGAAATCGTAATCCGGCATGACGCGCAAGCCTTTCGCACATCGCACCAGCGCGCCATCCTCGCTGACCGTCAAACAAACTTCTGGCCCACTGGCATACTTGCTCCACACTGTAATGATTTCCCAGGGGCCTGCGAAATCCAGTTCTTCTGCGTCGTTGAAAAGAAGAAAACCGAAATTCATTTTTAATTTTCCTCATTCTATTTGCACCGCAGAGACGCAGAGAGAGCAAAAGATAAAAGAAAAGTCATGACAGCTTTTCTGCCAACTGCCTACTATCTTTCTCTCTGCGTCTCCGCGTCTCTGCGGTTAGTTTTAATCTCCCGAAAGCGCAGACGCGTGTGGCGAGGCGTTGTGATAGAGCTTGTAAACTTCATCCTTCGCTTCGGGCGGAAAGCAGATGCGGTGCAATTCATAGCCGCGTTGGAGTCCGCGCACGGCTTCGCTCACTTCGCTTATCTCGCGTATGCGCGGGCGGGCGTAGCCGTCTTCGACATAGATGCGCGCCTTCGGCTCTGCGCCCTCTACAGTGTAGTAGTTGTAATAAGGAACGTCGCCCGCGTGGTCTTCTATGAAATAGTATTGCGGAACGAAACCCGCGCGCTCAATCGCGCCGCGCGCCTGCGTGAGAAAGTTTGCGCGCTCTGCTTCGGGCATGTCGAGGTCAATGGCTTTGAAGAGACGACGACCGATGAAGCGGCGGCTGAGGTCTGAAAGAATTTCGTCCTCGCTGCTCTGCCATTGCTTGACATGAAAGAGCACATCCGAGTCGTCCATCTCCAAATGCTCTTTGAGCGTCAGAGATTCGCGGCGCAAGACTTTCTCGAAGGCTGTGCCGGGCGCGCACCAGACCTCGCGGCCCGCTTCGAGAAGTGCGAGCGCGCGTCTGAGGACAGAGCGCAAGACTGCTTCGGCAGAGCGCAGCGTGCGATGAAAATAGACCTGCCTGAACATGTAGTAGCGCGCCTGCAAATATTCCTCTACGGCGTAGAGCCCGCGCGCGGCGACAAAGATGCGGTCGCCCTCTTCGTCTATCTGCAAGGCATTGATAATCCATTCCAAATCATAGATGCCGTACTTCGCTCCCGTCATCAATGAATCGCGCAAGAGATAATCCATGCGGTCAACGTCCAACTGCGAAGAGACGAGTTGGGCCAGAGCTGCCGGCTGAAACTTTCCTTCGATGATAGAGGCGACGCGATGCGGCAACTCTTCCGAGTAAGAGCGCAGGACGCGACCGATTTCTGTCTCTTCGGAAATCACAGCGCGGACAGTCCATGCTTCATGATGAAAGCCCAAAACTTTTTCCATCACATGCGAGAACGAGCCATGCCCGACATCATGTAGCAAAGCTGCTGCGCGTGCCGCCGCGCGGTCAGCTTCATCAATCTTGTAATGCTCGCCAAGCCGGTCGAGCACGCGCGTCATCAAGTGCAGCACGCCGAGCGAGTGTGTAAAGCGCGAGTGCTCCGCGCCCTGATATGTGTAGAGTGCGAGGCCGAGTTGCTTGATGCGGCGCAGGCGTTGAAACTCAGGCGCGTCAATCAGGCGCACCATCAGACGGCCTTCGGCTGTATCCGTCCGCAGGCGAATAATATTGTGTACAGGGTCGCGGTAAATTCGCTCCGACACGCGCGCTTAAACTTTCTCTCTAGAGATGGGCAATCGCAAACAGGCAGAGGATTCTAACATCTTTTATTAATAGCGCGAGTTCAAGAGGTGGATGAAAGGCAAGCCGGGGGATTTCGCCCGGTCGCGGCGGGGCGTTGTGATTTCTGGATAGTTACCATTTTTTTGGATTTTGCGGGCCAGTCAGGGCGGCGCGCGATTCTGGCTAACTCTTTGTGCCGCATGGAAATTTCCTGAATTCAGGGAAAAGGCATAATAGTTGCAATAAGTTAACGCGAGATATTATGCATTTTCAGCAGTTCTCATTAAAACAACATGCCGCCGAGCTTAATTGAGGTAGAGGGGCCAATGGTTTCTCGGTTGAGACGCGGCATATTCAGCATCTGAAGTTATAGTCAAAAGAAAGGAATGGAAAGCATGAAAATCAACATGCGAATCTTCGCCATAGCGATGCTAGCCCTGTGCTTCTCGGTTTTTGCTGGCAATGTCATGGCGCAGTCGTCCACAACCGGAACCATTGAAGGTGTGGTTGTTGACACGAACGGCGCCGCAGTGCCGGGCGTGACCGTTTCAATATCGAGCCCGCAACTGCTAGGCACGCAGACGGCCACCACCGATTCTGAAGGCCGTTACCGTTTCCTGAGTCTTCCTCCGGGCAGATACACTGTCATGATTGAGGAGTCAGGCGGTTTCGCCAAATTTGAGCAGGCCAACGTCGAGGTCAATCTCTCGTCCACCTCGAACGTGACGGCAACGCTCCAGCCAAAAGGCACGGCGGTCACGATTGACGTGACGGCCAGCGCAGGCGCGACAGTTGACACTACGAATACGACGACCGGCTCGAATGTTTCGACCGATCAGTTCTCAAACTTCCCGACAGGCCGCACAGTGCAGTCGCTCTACACGATTGCTCCGACAGCGGCACGCTCCGGCCTGCGCGATGCGTCAGGTCGTGACCGCGATCCTTCGGTCGGCGGTTCGTCCGGCCCGGAGAACAACTACATTCTCGACGGCGTGAACGCCACCGACCCTGCCTTTGGCGGTTCGGGCGCGAACCTGCCCTTCGAGTTTGTGCAGGAAGTTGAAATCAAGACCGGCGCATTCGGCGCAGAATATGGCAAGTCAACGGGCGGTATCTTCAACGTCATCACCAAGAGCGGAACCAACGAGTTTCACGGTGATGCGTTCGCCTATTTCACGACCAAAGGCTTGGTGCGTGAAGTCAAGAACTTCCCGTTCACGGGCGCGGCCCCAAGCGGCTTCTCTGAAATCGACGCCGGTTTCGACATCGGCGGCCCGATTGTCAAAGACAAGCTGACCTTCTTCGGCGCGTTCAATCCACAGCGTCGCACCAACAGCTTCCTGACGCAGACCTTCCTGAACGAAGTTGAAAATAAAATCACGACTCCGTTCTACGCAGGCAAGCTGACGTGGGCTATCAATGGAGCCAACACACTGAACGTCTCGACCTTCGGTGATTTCACCAAGCAGGATGGCTTCCTCTTCCGTATCAACGCGCGCATCCCGGACAACGGTTTCGGTAGCGATGTAAACAGCTTCCGCGGCATCGTTGAGACGGGCGGACACAACTACGCAGTGCGTCTGAATTCATCCATCACCCCGAACTGGATCGGTGAGTTCCTGTTCGGTCTGCACTTCCAGCGCGCCAACACCTATCCGGGTGACGGCAATCCGCAGGGTGCTCAGTCGCTGGTGACAGACCTGTTTGCGATTCGTCGTGGCAACGGGATTGTTCCGGTCTCGAACACGACGGTCGTGACGGGCGGCCTGCGCAACGCTTTCGTTGACGGTCGCGGCGGCTCACTTGAGCGCAACTTCGTCCGCCAGGGATTCGGTCTGGTTTCGTTCCAGGATCGCAATCGCTGGGAATTTGCGGCCAAGTTCCAGAACCTCTGGGGGCCGCACACCTTCAAGTACGGCTTTGAGTACAACAACAACATCTACAAAATCCGCACGACTTCGAGCGGCCCTGCGGGAGCATTTCTTGATCCCAACGGCGAAGAAGTCGGCGCTCCGTTCCCGTCCACTTCGTTTCCGGGCGGCGTTCGCGTGACCAACCGCTTCGGCGTTTGCTCGGCTGTCAACGCAACGACAGTGCAGTGTCCTGTGGCTGCTTTGACAAACCGTCTGGCCGCGATTGTGGCTGCGGGTCAAGGCCCTGCGGGCATCACGACCGTGACGACGAATGCGGCTTTGACCGATGCACAGTTGACGGTCAACCCGATTCTGGTTCTCAACTCTGTCCGCGCTCGTGACTTCTTCCTGAACACAGGCGATGGCAGCACGAGCACCAGCGTTCAGAGCTTCTATTTGCAGGATGACTGGAAGCTGACGAGAAACTTGCAGTTCAATGCCGGTCTGCGCTGGGATTTCCAGACAGCCAAAGGTACTGAGTCCACCTACATCAAGCTCAACAAGTTTGGTCGTAACATCCAGCCGCGCGTCGGCCTCGTTTGGGATTTCACGGGTAAGGGTAAGGGCAAATTGTTCGTCAACTATGCACGTTACCTTGAGACCCCGATTCCGCTCAATATCAACGTTCGCGCAGGCGGCGATGATATTCAGCAGGATAGAAACATCAACGCCAGCCAGTTGAACGCGCCGAATGGCTCGACGATTCTGGCGGGCTTCAACTCAGGTCTCGGCTGTCTCGGTTGCGAGGCGACGCCGGTTGACTTTGACATCAGACCGCAGACGGTCAACGAAACCACAGCCGGTTTCGAGTATGAAATCGTGCAGGATTTGGCGCTCGGTTTCCGTGGTATCTATCGCGCGCAAGGGTCGGTCATCGAAGACGGTTCGTTCGACGATGGTCACACCTACTTCCTGTTCAATCCGGGCGAGAGCCTGACCGAGCGTACAGCTTGTGCCGGTGGCGACGTTTTACATACGCCGCTTGATCCGACAGATGATCTCGCTCCGCAGTGTTTCGGACGCGCACGTCGTTACTATCGCGCGCTTGAGTTCACAGCCACGAAGCGTTTCTCGAACAACTATCAGTTCATCGCTTCCTATGTGTTCTCCAGCCTGATTGGTAACTACGAAGGCTTGTTCCGTAACGACAACGGCCAGTCAGACCCGAACATCACCAGCTTGTTCGATCTGCCGAGCCTGGCAGGCAATCTTTATGGCCGCTTGCCGAATGATCGTCCGCATCAGTTCAAGTTCAACGGCAGCTACCAGACACCGTGGAAGCTCCTGGTCTCAGGTAACTTCTACATTCAGTCCGGTATTCCGTTCAGCGCGCTGATTCCGCACCCCGTGTACGGCGAGAACGAGGGATTCCAAGACCCGCGTGGGACATCTCTCTTCCCGGCTGATGCTCCGGGCGGAATCCGTCGCGGCAGCAATCGCACACCGACGACTCACCAGCTTGACCTCGGATTCTATTATCCGATCGCGCTTGGCGAGAACAAACAGTTGCGCTTGCAGCTTGACTGGTTCAACGTGACCAATACGCAGCGTGCTGTGAACGTCGATCAGACGGTGCGCGTCAGCAATGGTATTCCGGGCGCAGGCGAAGGCCGCTTCCTGAATCCGTTCTTCGGAACCGGACAGATCTTCCAGTTCCCGACAGCGCTTCGTCTGGGCGTCAAGTTCCAGTTCTAAGCTCATTGCTTCCACAGTCGGCGCGGAATTAAATCCGCGCTGACTGTGACAGCCTTAACCGGGAGAAGCGCAAAGAAAAATTTGCGCTTCTCCCGTTCTTTTTAGTATTCTGACTGCCACACTTTCGCCAGACAATTTTCATATAACCCCCCACGACCTTTCAGGACTTTTAAGAAAGGAGTCGTCAGTATGTCTCTCCATTCGATTCGGGCTCTGGCCCAATTAAAATCTTTCCGGCTTCTTCGATTGTCTCCGTTAGCGTTTGTCCTTCTGCTGCTGACTGCGCCAACGCTCTTTGCACAGGGCGGAACGGATTACACAGGCACGGGCGGCATCCACACCATACAGGGCCGCCTCTACTTTCCTTCTGGACGACGCACAGACCAATCTGTCAAAGTCAGACTGGAAAGCATGAACACAGGAAGTCTGACTGTCTTCGCAGACGCCTACGGCACATTCGGTTTTAGAAATCTGGTTGGCGGTTCTTACACAGTTGTCATCGAAGCCAGCGAGTTTTACGAAGGCGTCCGCGAAGCCATCTTTATAGATGACGGAGGCAATCAGATTGGCCGCACAGTGGCGCGCGTCATCACCGTGCCGATTCACTTGCAGTTCAAACGCGAGGCCAGAGAAAAGCTCGGAGTGCTTAATGCCGCGCTTGCCAATGTGCCGAAGAAGGCTCTGGACTTGTATTACAAAGCTCTTGAGATTGCGCCGTCTGATGCCAAAAAAGCTGTCGAGCTTTTAAATGAAGCACTCGCCATTCACTCTGAATTTCCATTCGCTTTAAGCGAGCTCGGTGTGCAATACCTGCGGCTCAACCAGCCGGGCAAAGCCAGCGAAGCTCTCTCTTCAGCCGTACGCCTCGCGCCCGAAGACACGGAAGCGCGGCTCAATCTCGGCATCGCGCTTCTTAATCAAGGAGAGTTTCAGCGCGCCGAACAAGAGTTGCGACAGGTCTTAAAGAAGAACGAGCAGCTTGTCACGGCGCACATGTATTTGGGCATGACGCTCTTGAAGCTCAGCAAGCATGATGAAGCGGAAAGAGAATTTCTGCGCGCCACAACCTTGCCGGGCGGCGAGCACCTGGCGCAGGCTTACAAATACTTGGGCGGTCTCTATTGGAGAAAAGGTGAATTCCGGCAGGCCGCGGATGCTCTGGAAAAATATGTCAAGCTCTCTCCGAAAGCTCCTGACGCGGAAAGAATCCGCAACACGATTAAAGAGTTTCGCAGTAAGAAGAATTAGAGCCTCTCAGAAGAATAGCCACAGAGACACCGCAGACACGGAGATAAAAAGAAAAGTTGATTTAGCATCTGCTTCATCCACTTTTCTTTCTCCGTGTCTCTGTCTCTCTGTGGCTGAGTTCTGTTATGTGAGTTAGATATTAAATTTCAGCAAATGTCCCATCTTCTCTTTTTTCGTTCGCATGTAAGTTCCGGCTGACTCAGGCGGCTCGACCTCTATCGAGACGCGCTCGGTGATTTTCAATCCGGCCTCTTCGAGCGCGCGCAGCTTCAAAGGATTGTTTGAGAGCACGCGCACATGACACAGCCCCAAATCAAAAAGAACTTCCGCGCATTGCCTGTACTCGCGCAGGTCTGCTGCAAAGCCAAGCCGCTCATTAGCCTCTACAGTATCCGCGCCCTCGTCCTGCAAGGCATAGGCGCGAATCTTATTGATGATGCCGATGCCGCGTCCCTCTTGATGTTGATAGACGATTGCGCCGCGACCTTCTTCTTCAATCATCTCCATCGCGCGCCGTAGCTGTTGGCCGCAATCGCATTTGGTCGAGCCGAAGACATCACCCGTCAGGCATTGCGAATGAATGCGCACCAGCGTCGGGATATTCGCCTCCAACTCGCCTTTAAAGAGGACGACAAATGTTTCATCACTCGTCAGTGAGCGATAAGCCGCAATCTGAAAATCGCCAATCTCTGTCGGGAGCCGCGCCGTCGCTGCGCGCTCAACAGACAATGTGCGCGGCATGTTCGGACAAGTGGCTGTCACTGCTTCTTCCTTCAAAATGCTTTTCTCCTTACTAAGCAGATTATACAAGTCGCTAAAGCAGACAAGCAACTAACAGGCGGATTCAGAAATTCAGGATATGAGCTTTGCGAAGTTATTGCCGCCGCACAGTTCGCCGCGTTAAGATAGGCGGCATTGTGAGTGAGAACTCTGATAAAGATGTGTCTGGGCAGACGCTGCACAACGCGAAGACCTTAGAGACCACACGCATCGTGCGCGAGCGGCGGCCCGCTCTGGTCTTCCTGCGCGGCGAATTGCTGGCTATCCCGATTCCTTTAGAGCGCGACGAAGTTATCTTAGGACGCGCTCTCGAAGCAGACGTGCGCGTCAATGATGCGCGCGCCTCGCGCCTGCATGCGCGTATTACCACAGAGCGTGACCCTGCGAATGGAGAAGCGCGTTATCGCATCACGGATTTAGGTTCGACGAACGGCACGACGGTCAACGGCCAACCCGTCGAAGAGGCTCTCTTGCAGGACGGTGACAAGCTCGTTATCGGCGAGCACCTGATGCGCTTTGACCTGCTCGACGAGATTGACCGCGAGTTTCAGAGACAGATACATCGTCTTCTGGTTCACGACGAATTGACAGGTTTGCTGACCAGCAAGTCTTTCTTTTCTGAGTTGCGCCGCGAAGCCGCACGCGCAGAATTTGAGTCGCGCCCCTTCTGCGTGCTGATGATGGACATAGACCATTTCAAAGCCGTCAATGATACTTACGGCCACATGACTGGCAGCCAGACGCTCGAAGAAGTCGGCGCATGCATCACGCGCGCCCTGCGTGCCGGAGATGTCGCGGCACGATTTGGCGGAGAAGAGTTCGCGGCCTTCATGCTCGACGCAGACCTCGCGCAGGGACTCGTCGCAGCAGAGCGCGTGCGCGCCGCAGTCGAACAGCACCCCTTCACGCTCACGCGCCACAACTCTTCGGGCGAACTGCGCACACATCACATCACCATCAGCATCGGCGTCGCAGCCTTTCCCGAAGACGCGCGCGACCCAATCGAGTTGATAGAGCAAGCCGACACGGCCCTCTATCGCGCGAAACGTAGCGGGCGCAATCGCGTCTGCGCCTATCGCCCGACGCAAGCCTCAGAGAACGCCGACCCCCTTCCTCCGCGCCGCGAATAAAACTTAAGCCCGCAAAGACTACGAAAGAATCTCGCGCAAAGGCGCAAAGGCGCAAAGGAAAGCAGCAAAGATAAATTATCACTCAACATCTTTGCGTCTTCTTTGCGCCTTTGCGCGAAACTTTCTTTCTCTTTTCTTAATTTGAAATTGGCTCACTGTGAAATCTTTTGTCACGCGCTCTTGATTTCTGATACCATGCAGCCATTCGAGAGTTCCCCTTATAAATCCCCTATGCGTCTTTATTCCGGCAATCATCTGAAAGGATGCAGGATGCTCAGAAGAACGCTGCTCATTATCGTCGCCGCATTTCTATTTTCATCTGCCGCTTCTCTGAACGCGCTCGCGCAGAGTAATCAGACAGAGCAGAAGCCTGCGGCTCAAGAGTCTAAGCCCGCAGAGGAAGACGCGGATGTTGTGATTATCGCCAATGTGACGGCGCGCGAACTAAAGTTTGAAGTTGTGCCGAATCCGTCTGTCACGTTTCCGGGAAATCATGAGCGCAAGACCTTGTGGGAAGCGGAGCGCACGAATCTGCCGGAACAGGTTCAACCCGGCGTGACCTATCGCAACATTGGCATCCGTCTTAAAATCGTGAGCCGCTTTGCGGACATCGAACGCATCGTGGCCGAAGCTCTGGGCGAAACTCCAGTCACGGAGACGCTTGCTCCTCCACAAGATGCGCCGCAAACAGACAAGACACAACCCGCCCCTGCAACTCCAAACTCTTCCCCCGCCACACCGCCAGCCGGGGAAGGGAAACCGAAATGACATCCTGCTTGCGCCTGACGCTAGCTTTTCTGTGCATCACTTTCATAACTACGCTTGCACTCGCTCAAGATAAAGACAGCGCGCAGCCTGCGCCTACGCCGCAGACGGAGCCGCGCACGAGCGCAGATGAAACTTTTGAATTAAACATCAGCGAAAAGCGCATCACCGAAAAAGAGTTTGAGGCTTCGACATCTGTCGAAGCGGGTGAAGAAAGCGCGCGTGGCCTGCGCTTGCGTATCGGCGTCGGCATCGGCGCGGATGCGATTGATGTGCTCTTGAGAAATGTGCGCGGGCGTGTGCGCTTTCGCGCTTCGCTTGCGCCTGTGCTTGATCGCATCAACTCGCGCCGCGCAAATAATCCCTCGCCTTAAAAATCAACATCTCCCTTCGTTGATAGCAGAACGATGATTTAACTTTAGCCCCCGACATTTCAATTTGGAAGCTGTGCGGAGTATTCATCAAAAAATCTTTCGGAGGAGATAGCCAGTGAAAAGAATCTATAGTTTGGGAGGATTTGCCACGCTCTTCCTGACACTGTGCGCGACGTTTGCGACGGCGCAGGAAACTACCAACACGAGGAGCGGCAACGACAACGCTTCGATTTCGACGAGCACGACGCGCGGCGTTCAAGAGGGCAACAGAAGCGCGCAACCGCGCCCGACGCCGACGCCCGTCACGCCCGTGCGCCCTCTCTCGGAGGAAGACCGCAGGCGGCAGCAGGAATCCAGCGAACGTCGTCGCCGCGAAGCAGAGACAGGAGACCCGGACGTGCTGCTTGATGTTCCGAACCTGTCTGTCGAAGAGATTACTTTAGAGGTCGAAAACCTGCGCGCCAAAGTTTCGCTTGATGCGCGGCTCGCAAACATCCTGTCGCTCACTGCGGGCGCGGACGCAAGCATTGATAAAGTGAAGCTGACGATTAAAGGTGTTCGTGCGGAAGTGCTTTTAAAAGTGCGGCTCGACAACGTTGCTGCGATTATTGACCGCACCTTAACGACCATTGACCGCAACCCGCAGATTCTCGAAAGACTCTTGCAGAGCGTGGACAACACTGTGAACACTGTTGGCGATGTAGCCAACACTGCTCTGCAACCGGGCGGCCTACTCAGTCAGACAGTCAACACTCTGGGCCAGACAGTGCAGCGCACAGTTGACCGCACGGGCAACATACTCGAACGCACGCTCGACAACACGGGGAAACTGCTCGGCGAGAAAAACGTCGGCAACGTGTCGAGCCTGAAGGTCTTGAACGAGACGACCAACGCCGCAGGTCAACTCGTACGGCGCGTCACAGACACCTCCGGCGCGGTCATAGAGCTAACCCTCGACGCCGCAGGCAAAGTCACTAACTCGCGCGTCGTCAGTCAGGCAACGGGCGGCGGCAGATGAGCCCCGTCAGGGGCGGTAGGTAATAGCCCACGACGTAAGTCGTGGGTTAACATGCCAGAATCAAGAATGAGCCCCGTCAGGGGCGGCACACAGAGAGGTGTCGCCCCTGCGGGACTCGGTTATTCGGATGGCACAAATGTCCCCGCGCTGACGCGCGTGGCTACTTCCTGCCGCCCGTGCTGGGCTGACCGAGGCCAACACTTTCTTATATCGAACCCACGGTAAATTAAGGTCAGGGCAGTTAAAATAACGTGAGTTCGAGATAAGACCATTATGCTCAGCCCCGTGAGGGGCGGCATAACAGTAGCCCAGCACGTCAGTGCTGGGACAACTAAGCCACACAACAATCGAGCCCCGTAGGGGCGGCATATTATGTCGCCCCTACGGGGCTTGTTATTTATCTTGGCCGTTGCCCCACGACTGGCGTCGTGGGCTAAGATATGCCGCCCCTCGCGGGGCTCAGAACATTGCCAATCTCTACATCGAACTCACGTTAAAATAGCTTGAGAGAGCTTTTCGACCGGACAAACTAAAGTTAAGATTGAGTATGACCTGATGCGCCCTCCCTGATGGTCGGGCTACTGCCCAGCAGGCCACAAGAGAGGGGCAGTAGCCCGACCATCAGGGAGGGCGTGCATGCTATTTCGGGCATGCCTGTTAAAAAGAGGGACATGCCTGCTAAAAAGAAGGTCAGGGTAGTTTGAATTTTCAATCAGCTTCCTTAAAAGAAGGGAAAGCCAGTTGAAAATTTCAACCAGCCAGTTGAAAAAAGGGGAATCACAGTTGAAATTTTCAACTGGCTTTCCCAAATTTTGGGAGAGCCTACCCGAAGAAGCCTTATTTGCGCCTTATCTCGGTGCAATTTACGCAACTTAAATGCATTCTGTGCGTGAGACAGACGACGGGGGCTTTGGAGGCTGCATCTAAGTGCGCTTGAGTGCGTTTGCAACCTTTGCGCTCTGGCGGTATGCTTTAAATCCCCGGATGGGCTTCCCCTTTTGAGCTTCATCACAATCTAGTTTGTAATAGAAAGTTTTAAGATTCAGTGAGCACCAAACTTAATTTTGCCAGCAAGCCTTTCCGCAACCGTGCGCTGCCCTGGGTTATCACAGCCATCGTCACGTTTGCGTCCCTGCTCGCGCTGGTCTTCATCATCACAGAAAGCCGTCAGGCCAATGCTCAGGCAAACGAGGTGGTGAAGAGCCTTGATACTTATCGCAAGCAGGAAGAGATGCTATTGCAGAAGAAAGCGGAGATTAACCGCGCTCTTGCGCCTGAGCAGCGTCAACTGCTCGATGCAGCGCACGCGCTGGTTGACCGCAAGCAGTTCTCCTGGTCGCGCCTCTTCGCAGACCTTGAAGCAGTCTTGCCCGCCAACGTTCGCGTCGTGCGCATCAATGTCCGCGATGTCTATCTGCGCAGCAATCCGCCATCAGCCGAACTGGAACTGACGGTTGTCAGCAAAGCCGCGCCCGATGTCACAAACATGATTGCAGAGATGGATCGCGGCGGAGTCTTCAATGCCACGCCGATGGCGCAGAACTTACAAAAAGGCTCGAACGCAAGCGGCATGGAGTGGGTCTTGCGCGTTATCTACACGCCGCGCGCTGGCGCGCCTGTCAACTCTGAACAGCCCGCCAGCATCGCTGCTGCCTCTACTAACACCGTAGGAGGTGCGCGATGAGCGAGAATACGCCTCTGGAAAAAACTACGCCCGCGCGCGGCGAGCAGATTCGCGTGCGCATAAATCAATTACGAAAATCGCGGCAGCATGGCATGCTCGGCGTGCCTGAGATTGCCGGCCTTGCCGCGAGTGGCTTGATGCTCCTGGCAGTTGTCTTCGCATATTTCTATTTTCTCTCGCCCGCGCGTGCGCGCTTAAAGACAATTCAAGCCGAAGGAGCGAACATACAGGATCGTGTGCGTCTCGCGCAGAAGGGCGTTGACCTGAACGCCAGCCCGCAGTCAACGGTTGACGATATTAATCAGAGTCTTGTGAGATTTGAAAATGAAGTGCTCGCGCAGCAAAGTCAGGGGCGCATGGATCTCTACGGCCAACTCAATGAGATGATGCGCAAGCACACACTGCGCAACACAGCCGGGCCTGTCTATACTTCTCTCGAACAACTTGGCCCGAATGCGCCTGCCACTACAAAGTCCGGCAACGCGCGCTATCAGAGTCTCTATCCGGGCATCGGCATCGCCGTCACAGTCGAAGGAACGTACACGAACATTCGCCGCTTCCTGCGCGAGGTAGAAGCGAGCAGGCAGTTTATTATTATCAATGCCGTCGAACTCGAAGGCGTGACCGAAGGAGATTCGCAGACAGGCGCGGCGCTCGTCAGTTTGCATCTGGACATGGCTACGTATTTCCGGCGCGTAAGCGCAGCCACAGAAGTATCAACGACGACTCAATCGCGCTGAACTCGAAGACTGAAAGTTTTATGAAACTCTTTGAAGGCAAAACTCCGCAGGAACGCAACAAGCTGATTATCGCCATGGTGCTCGGCGTGCTCGCCTTAGCTTCGCTCACATACATGCTCTTCGGCTCGACTGGCAGCAGCACGAAGCCGCGCACGCAAAATGCCAACAGCAATACAACTACGGCGCGCAACCAAACTGGCGAACTGCTCAATCAGTCAACTCCGTCTGCTTCTACGCCAGCGCAGATACGCGATCGTGTCGAGAGCTTGAGTCCGGCGACGCCTGTCGTCTTTCGTCCCTCTTCATATTCCGCGCCCGATCCGGGCCGCAATATTTTCGCCTTCTATGTTCCGCCGCCGCCTGTCGTGAAGCCGACTGTTATTCCGACGCCGACTCCGCCACCGCCGCCGCCGCAGATACTCGCATCTCTTTCGCCTATGAATGTCTTTGCGCGCACAGGCGATTTCACGATTGAAGTTTCCGGCGATAAATTTACGCCGCAGTCTGCAATCCTCGTGGACAACAATCCTATCCCGACAAAATTTATCAGCGCGCAACAACTCTCTGCGACTGTGCCGGGCGGGTTCATCGCCAACGACGGCGCGCGGCAGATTAAGGTGAGCACGCCCGACGGCGCGCTCTACTCAAACACGATGCCTTTGATGGTCACGCCTCCGCCACTGCCGAACTTTCTATACATCGGCATCATCGGCAAGATTCGTTACAACGACACGGCTGTCTTAAAGGATAAGGGAAATCCGAAAGAGCTTTTAAATGTGCAGCGCGGCGATGTCATCGGAGGCCGCTTCCGCGTGACCAGCATCTCCGAGCGCGAGATAGTCTTGACAGACACTTCATTGCGCATCAAACACACGTTGCCTTTCGTCGAAGAAAAATCCAGCGGGCAGTCAGGCCCGACGCGCAACAATCCGCGAACGCAGATGCTCGATCAGGGCGATTCCATTCCGGGGATTCCAAACATTCCGCGTTATCAACCGCCCAATCCGCAGCAACAGCAACAGCCGGATGACGACGATGCAGAAGAGATTCCGGGCATTCCCATGAAGCCCTCAAAGCCCTAAGTCTTTGACAGGATGATAGTTTTTAAGAACATCTCTGCTTTATCAAACACGCGCAACGGCGGCTCGCAAACCTCGCGCGGCGAAGAAGGCTATGCGCTGGTTGCATTGCTGGCCCTCATGGCAATCCTCGCCTTGATGATGATTTCCATTGCGCCAAACCTGCGCCAGCAGGCACAGCGCGAGCGCGAGTTGGAAGCTATCTCGCGCGGCGAAGAAATAGCCGAAGCCATACGCCTCTACATACGCGAGAAGAAAACTCTGCCGACATCTATGGATCAACTGCTCGAAGGTCTGCCGCGCGGAACTAAGAAGCTGCAAATCCTGCGCGCCTCTGCGGCGATAGATCCGCTCTCCAGTTCCGGCGAATGGAAACTCGTCAAACCGCGTGAGCAGGCGATGATAGAATTTCAACGTCAGGTCATGGTTTACAATAATAGTCGGCTGCCGGGAACGAGAGATGAGACGGTCGTGCCGGAAGTTTATAGACAACTCATCCAGCAAATCTCAAACCTCATCAACACCAAGTCTGAAGAATCAGATTCAGCTCCCGGCGGCGAAGATGATTCGGCTAGCTCTTCCGGCCCCTTCATCGGCGTCGTCAGCCGCAGCCGGCGCGACTCCATCATTCACTACTACGGAATTGATCGTCACGATCAATGGATCTTCACGCCTCTCTTCAGAGAGTAGTCTTCCTTTTCAATTTCATAAATCATCAATCGTTCAAGCTGCATTCTTTCTCATCAAAGAGATGCGAGCAGATGTGTGCGGAGCGCATTGAATGACAAGAGAGAAGTGTGAAAAATAGTCAGCACAGAATGTTGCGCGCTCAATTTTTTTCACACGCATACAAAAATTTTTCACGCACACATAAAATTTTTTTTCTCAATGCAAAAAAAAATTGATGAAGGAGTAATAAGTTATTGACATCTGCGCGCTTTACGTTTATATACCAACATGTTGTGCGCCGCTTACTCTTGACCACAAGAACAAAATCAACACAGCATCTTGTGGTCTTAGCTACAAACTAAAAAGGAGCAGCAACAACCTATGGCAACTAAGAAAGCAGCAAAAAAGACAGCAGCTAAAAAGGCAGCAAAGAAGGCGGCCCCAAAGAAGGCCGCAAAGAAGGCAACCAAGAAGGCTGCAAAGAAGAGATAGTTCAACTACACAGCGAACAGGTCCAAGTTCACCTTTCCATAGGCGCACGCAAACCGGCCCTCGCGGCCATTTCAAAGGAACGGTTAATGCTTCAAGCGAAGCTGGCCGTTCCTTTCTTTTCTTTGTGCATAATCATTCCGGCTGTCAATCGCTCACGCAGAATTTACGATTGATGCCCGCGCGCTTTAAGATAAAAGACATCATGCTTCGCATAGCTTTAGTCGAACCAGAGATTCCGCCAAACACAGGCAACATCGCGCGCCTCTGCGCGGCGACACGCACTCCTTTGCACATCGTCGGCGCAACAGGCTTTCGACTCGATGACCGCGCGGTGCGACGTGCGGGTCTTGATTACTGGCCCGAAGTCGAACTGCATCGTCATCTGGATTTGGACGCGCTCAAACAATCTGTGCCGGAGGCGCGATTCATTTACCTGACGACGAAGGCCGAGAGGTCTTATACGGATTGGCGTTTTGAGTTGAATGATTGTCTGGTCTTTGGGCGCGAGACGCGCGGGTTGCCGGAAGACCTCTTGCGCGCTAACTGGGAGAGATGCCTTACTATTCCGATGCTCAATCCTAAAGTGCGCAGTCTGAATCTTGCCACGTCTGTTGCCATCGTGCTCTACGAAGCTCTCAGGCAGACAGGCGCGTTTAGTCTCGAATAAGTTTCACGCTTCAATTAGTTCAATTCACGCGCGCATGGTAAAATGCACGTTTTCATTAAGCACGCAAATTTTCAAGAAAGTTATCTATCAGAAAGATTATGAGTGAAAAGAGACAAGAGATACGCAATATAGCCATCATCGCGCACGTTGACCACGGCAAGACGACGCTCGTGGATGCGATGCTCAGACAGGCCGGGACGTTTCGTGAGAACGAGCAGGTCAGAGACCGCGTGATGGATTCTATGGATTTAGAACGCGAGCGCGGCATCACGATTATGGCAAAGAACACGTCCGTGCGTTACGGCCCTGTCAAGATTAACATCGTGGACACGCCGGGCCACGCGGATTTCGGCGGCGAAGTCGAGCGCGTTTTGAAGATGGTTGACGGAGTGATGCTCCTCGTAGATGCAGCCGAAGGTTGTTTGCCGCAGACGCGCTTTGTCTTGCGCAAAGCTTTGGAAGCAAGGCTGCCTTCCATCGCTGTCGTCAATAAGATTGACCGCCACGATGCTCGGCCCGCAGAAGTGGTGGACGAGATTTACGAGCTCTTCCTAGACCTTGATGCGACGGATGCGCAGATTGAGTTTCCAATTCTCTATGCCATCTCGCGCGATGGCTTGGCGAAGAAAAATCTTGAAGACGATTCGCGCGATTTGCGTCCGCTGTTTGATGAGATTCTGGCAACCATTCCCGCGCCGCGTCCCATTCGTGAAGATACTTTGCAGCTTCTCGTTGCCAATCTGGATTACGATTCGTATGTCGGGCGACTCGCCATCGGTCGCATCTTCTCAGGCGAGATAGCCGTCGGCGATCAGGTCGCCATCGTCAAGCGCGACCGCTCCATACAGAAAACTCGCATCTCTCAGCTTTACGTCTTTGAAGGTTTAAAGCGCGAATCCGTCGAACGCGCTGGCGTCGGAGAAATCGTCGCGCTCGCGGGCATGGAAGGCATTGAGATTGGCGAGACTTTGACGAGCGCGGACAATCCGCACTCTTTGCCTGTCATCGCGGTTGACGAGCCGACGATTGCTATGATTTTCAGCGTCAACAATTCTCCGTTCGCGGGACGCGAGGGCAAGTATGTCACGTCGCGTCAGATTAAAGAGCGACTTGATAAAGAGGTGCTCGGCAATGTAGCCATCCGCGTCGAGCAGACGGAATCGCCAGATCAATTCAAAGTCTCCGGGCGCGGCGAATTGCAGCTTGCCATCCTCATTGAGATGATGCGGCGCGAGGGTTACGAATTGCAGGTCTCAAAGCCGCAGGTCATCACGCGCAAAGTTGATGGACAACTGCTTGAGCCAATCGAGCAGGTCGTCGTGGATTGTCCAGACGAGTTCATCGGCGTTGTCACCGAAGCGATGGGACGGCGCAAGGGTCAGATGATGAAGATGGTCAATCACGGAACGGGCCGCGTGCGTCTTGAATTTGAAACTCCTTCGCGCGGACTTATCGGCTTTCGCAACGAGTTTCTGACAGAGACGAAAGGCACTGGGCTTTTAAATACGCTCTTCCTGCGTTTCGGCCCGTGGCAGGGAGAGATGCGCGGGCGCGCGACAGGCTCGCTGGTCTCAGACCGTATGGGCGAGACGACGACCTACGCGCTTTTCAACTTGCAGGAGCGCGGGACGATGTTTGTGCGCCCCTCAACGAAGGTCTATGAAGGAATGATTATCGGCGAGAACGCGCGCGCAGTCGATTTGGATGTCAACGCAATCAAAGAGAAGAAGCTGACCAACATGCGCGCGGCCTCCGCAGACGAAGCCATGCGGCTCGTGCCTGTCAAAGATTTATCTCTCGAACAGGCTCTGGAATTTATCGCAGACGACGAGCTGGTCGAAGTCACACCGCAAACCATACGCCTCAGAAAACGTGTGCTCAGAGCGAATGAGAGGCCGAAGAAGAAAGAGTCTTAAAGTGAAGAAGGGGTGATGACTTCATCATCCCTTTTATCATCTTCCTCATCTTCCTCATCTTTCGCCGGGTCATAAACTTCATATCCCGTCTCGTCGTCGTAATAATACTTGCGCTCGTCCTGATCGCGTTTCAGTGAGGACGATTCGTCCTGTTCCGTTGTATTATCTGTCTGTTCGCTCATCTTGCGTATCTCCCAAGACAATTTCTATATGTGCCGTTTTCTGACTTACGCGGGCGCGCCTATCTTGCTGGCGGATTTGTTGTATCGTCCGGTCAATTCTCTGATTATGCAGAGCCATCACGCGCGCGAGAGGGAAGAGCCTTTGAACGGCGACGGCTTTGGCGTCGGCTGGTATGTGCCGGACATAGACCCTTCGCCGTGCGTGCAGCGTTCCGTCTCGCCCGCCTGGTCCAATCGCAACTTGCAGAACCTTGCGACAAGGACGCGCGCCGCGCATCTCTTCGCGCATGTTCGCGCAGCCTCTCCGGGCATGGCTGTCAATGATGCCAATGTGCATCCGTTTGCTTACGACCGCTTTATGTGGATGCACAACGGCTTCGTCGCAGGCTTTCATCAAATCAAGCGGCGGCTGCGCGAGAGCTTGAAGGATGAATTTTATAACATGATTGAAGGCACGACGGATTCCGAACATGCCTTCGCGCTCTTTCTTAATTCATTGCGCGTCCCGTTTGGCGAAGCAGATGTTCATGAGATACGCCGCGCGCTCGTTGAAACTATCGCACTCTTAAATGAGTTGTCGAAAGATGCAGGCATCGCAGAGGCTTCGTTCTATAACTTCGCAGTGGCAGACGGGCAGGCGATGGTTATCTCGCGCTACTGCTCTGCCGAAGGTCTCAAAGGCGCGTCGTTGCACTACTCGCGCGGGACGCGCTTTGAATGTCTGCCGGATGGTGTGTGCGATATGCACTCTGTCGGGCGCGAGGAGCAGGCCGCGAGCGTCATCGTGTCGAGCGAGATGTTGACGGACGACCCGGACGATTGGATGGATGTGCCGGACAATTACACGATTACAGTGCTGCCGGATTTTCGAGTCGAACTTGAGCCGATAAATTTATAATGAACAGAACACACGCACGCTTTGCTTTAGCCTGCCTTCTACTAATCTTTCAAGCTCTCTCTTTAGCATCGCAAACCGCGCGCCTCACTGTGCGCGACATCATGGCAGAGCCTTCGATTGCAGGGATGCGCCCCGAAGGCGAGAAGCTTTCACCGAATGGAGAACAGGTCGCATATCTTTGGAGCGCGTCGGGGCGCGACCCGCGAGATTTGTATCTGGTTTCGATTCGCGGAGGCGAGCCGCGCCTCCTTGTGCGCGCGGTGGATGAAGACAAGGAAGCAAGACCCGCGCAGACTGAGACGCTCGATGAGAGTCGTGCGAGCGAGAGGAAGGAAGAGCGTGTGATGCAGCGCGACGCGGCGCAGGAAGCACGCGAGCGCAGTGTGAGCGGCATCGAATGGTCGCCCGATTCGCGTCGTCTGCTTTTTTCCAGGCGCGGCGATTTGTATGTCATCAATCCAACTGACACATCGCCTGTAGCGCGTCGTCTGACCAGCACAGTCAGTGTCGAAGGCGGCGCACAATGGCTCGCAGATTCGCGCCGCATACTCTATCAATCGGGCGGCAACCTGTTTGTGATAGACGCAGACCAGACAGCCCTCACACAACTCACGCGCGAAGGCGGCGCGGCTGCCGCGAGAAGAAGTGAGGACAACAATGCGGAGCAGCAGCAGCAACGAACAGGTAGCGGCGCGTCCAATGCTTCTGTCTCCGGCGTGACGGCTTCAGAGGACGGCGCGCAGGTGGCTTACATCGTTTCGGATAACTCAAAGCAGCGCGCTCTCTTTGTGCCGAATTACACAGGCGAGTTTGTCACCGCGCCGACAGTCAGACGCGGCTGGACAGAGCAGCGCGTGCAGGTCGTCAAGAGCGACGGCACATCCGAACGCGCTGTGGTCGTCAAGCTGCCCGCGCCCGAAGGCGTCTCTTACATACGCGGCCTGCGCTGGATGCCGGACAGCAAAGCTCTCATCATTGACCGCATTGACCGCGACACAAAGCGGCGTCAATCTTTTGTGGCTTATGTCGGAGAAAGCACTCGTGAAATGATAAGCGGCGAAACGGTGATTCTTATGAACGAGGAGACGGATGCCAAGTGGGTCGCGCCGCTCTCAAGAATCGTTGAGCCCGGCCCGATAGAGCCGCGACTCCTTTTCGCCTCTGAACGTGACGGATTCAATCATCTCTATTTAGTCTCGCTTGAGCGTGACGAAAGAGCAGCCACCGGTCATACGCCTTCTGCCGTCAGGCAACTAACGCGCGGCGTGTGGGAAATCAACTGGGCCAAGTGGCTGCCCGATGGCGAGCGCGTCATCTATTCTTCGACCGAAGCCTCGACTGCCGAAAGGCATTTCTACATTCTCAACATCAAAACCAACAAAACTGAGCGACTGCCGACGCCGCGCGGGATGAACACAGACCCGCAGTTATCTAAAGATGGAAAGACGCTGCTCTTCGAGCATTCCGAGTGGAACTTGCCGAGCGACCTTTACGCGCTGCCGTTAAGTGAGAGCAAAGAGCCGAAGAGATTGACAGACACTGTGCCAGCGCGCTTCAAGCAGATAAGCTGGACGCGACCGGAGTTTACGGAGTTCAAAGCAAAGGACGGCAAGACTGTTAAAGCGCGCGTCTATACTCCCGCGAATTTTGAGAAGAAGAAAAAATATCCGGCAGTCGTCTTTGTGCATGGCGCGGGCTATTTGCAGAATGTGATTAACGGCTGGAATAACTATCACCGCGAGGCAATGTTTCATCACATTCTGACTGAGAGCGGTTACGTCGTGCTCGATATAGATTACAGAGGCTCTGCCGGATACGGGCGCGAGTGGCGCACAGATGTGTATGACTTTTTGGGCGGGCTTGATTTTCAAGACCACTTGGATGGCATTGATTTCATCGTCAAGAATTATGCTGTGGACGCCGCGCGCGTGGGGATGTACGGTGGAAGCTACGGTGGCTTTATGGCTGAGATGGCAGCGATGCGCGCGCCTGAAAAAATAGCGTGCGCGGCTGCTTTGCGTCCGGTTGCTGACTGGAAAAATTACTACGCCTCGTCGCCAATCTACACGACGGAGCGTCTGGGCTTTCCAGACAAAAACGCGGAAGCATACAAGCGCAGTTCTCCGATTAGTTATGCCGAAAGCTTGCGCCGACCTTTACTCATCCTGCACGGGATGGTGGACGACAACGTGCATTTTCAGGATAGCGCGCAACTCATCGAAAAATTAATCAAGCTCGGCAAGTCGGAATATTTTGAAACCATGTTCTACCCGACGGAGAATCATGCCTTCACGAAACCGGAAAGCTGGACGGATGAGTATGAAAGGATTCTGCGCTTCTTTGAAAAGCATTTGAAATCATAAGACCTCTCTCTTCTTTCACAAAGAATTAATTTGACAATCCGTAGTGGATAAAGTAGTGTCCTGCGCGCTCTGACATTAAAATCATTGCTCCCTCGTAAATAGTTTGTGGACATCTCTGACTTTCAGGCCCAGCCTTCCAGTTGACGTGTCTGTCATTCAAGATAACTTAAAGTTATTTCACAAACCTTTCTTTATTCGACGATAAAACACTTGCTGGAGTTAAAACTCCAACTCCTGATAGCCGTATGCAGAAGGGCTGTCAAAGCGTTTATCGTAACGGCTGTTACTTAGAAGTCCCACGCCCTCGCAACAAGGCGTCGCTCTTGCTCCCAATCATTGCATAAGAGTTTACCGCCTTGAATCAAACTGCCACGACATAGAGTTTAGAGACCAGCTATCTCAATTCAATGCGGCCATCGTGCGAAATTGGGTTTAGCAATGGCTCACATTAAATGTTGAACAAAGATTGTTTGGGTTATGTGTGCTGGCGCACAGACGTTTGTGCTTTGGCTGTGAGCTAATGTCACATTGATTCCCACACATCTCTAAAGCACTTCTGTTTCTCGGCAGATAGATAATTTCACGGAAATTTCTGTCCCACTTCTTGCTCTGCTTAATTGAAAGGAACTAAAAATGAATTTTGCCCAGCCTATGTTTGCTTTGTTCAAGCGTTTTGCTCACACGCGTCTGCTAGCTTTTATGATTTTGATTGCGTTGGCATGTGCTTCTGTTTTTATTATTGAGCGAGTGCAAGCCGCCAGCTCGCATGTTGACCCCGCGGGCCTCTGCGGAGGAAACGCCCCCTGCTTTACTACCATTCAGGCAGCGATTAATGCTGCTGCGCCCGGCGATACGATTAACGTCGGTGCAGGCACTTACGCCGAGCAACCGACTATCAATAAAGCGCTGACGCTGCTCGGCCCCAACGCCAACATCAATCCGAATACAGGCACGCGAGTCGCGGAAGCAGTCATTATTCCCACTACCAGCGACCCGCTCAACCCAAGCTTCGCAGGGCCGATAGTTGTTAACTTCGCAGTCAGCGGCATTACCTTCAGAGGCTTCACAGTGGATGGCGACAATCCGGCTCTGACATCAGGCGTCATCTTTAACGGCGCGGATGTGGACGCAGAGTTTGGCATCTACGGCACAGAGACGGCCAATCCCGATGCTGTCATCAGCAATAATATCGTCAAGAACGTCGGCGAAATGGGCATCTGGATTAACTCGAACTCACAGGGCGGGGCGAAGAACGCTAACAGTCGCATCACGACCAACAAGGTGGATAACCTCCTCGGCGCTTTCGGTCAGGGCATACGCATCTCAGACGACGCGTGGCTCGACGTGACTGACAATGTCTTGACGCGCGTGCGCAGCGGTATCGTCATCGAGAACTATAGCGGCAATACGACTACTCATCCGGCCTCTGTTATTTCCGGTAACAACATCACCTCTTTCCGCATAGGCATTCGCCATAACCTGCACTACGTTTATACCAATCCGGGTTTCACCATCAGCAACAACACCGTACAGGCTTACGCGCCGGCAGGGTTGCCGCCGCAGGTCACTTTGCCGACGGCTTATCAGGGCATCCGCGTCGAGTCCATACAGCAGACAGTTGCCGTCACGGTGACGAACAACAGCGTGGATGGCAACCGCTCTGCGCTCGGCACTGCGGGTTACACGCGCATTGATGGCATCAACGTGACGAACTCCTCTGCCACGTCGCCCAACATACTCTTTACGCTCAACTACGTCACAGACTCGTTGCGCGGAGTCTTCCACGAGACGCCTGCCACTCCGACATTCAGTTGCAACAACATCACCGGCAACACAACCGGCGTCGTGCTCGACCCCGCCGCGACGGGCGGCCTCGTCGCCAACAACAACAACATCTTCGGCAACGGAGCAGGAGCGCAGAACAACGCTCCGCCAAACATTAACATGCAGAGTAACTGGTGGGGCGCGGCTAATGGCCCAGGCCCTGTCGGCCCCGGCAGTGGCGACACCGTCAGCGCGAATATTAATTTCTCAAACTGGCTGACGAGCGAATCAGATTGCCCGCCGGCATGCGCGGCCAACGTAGCTCTCTCATCTTATGGAGCAACCGCGACCGCTTCGTCGGAATATAATGCCTCCTATTCAGTGGCAGGCATTATCAACGGCGAACACAACAGCAATATGTGGGGCAGCAATGGCGGTTGGAACGATGCTACCTTCGGCGCGTTTCCCGACACTGCGACTGTCAATCTCAACATCGTGCAAGCCGTTAGCGAGATAGATGTTTACACTTTGAAGGACGAGCCCAACAACGGTTCGATTGTGACGGATGCGACGACTTTCAGTAATTACGGCAACACCAGCTTTGATGTCCAGTACTGGAACGGCTCTGCGTGGGTGACAGTGCCGGGCGGAAATGTGACAGGCAATACTCGCGTGAAGCGCAGGTTTATCTTCAATACTCCGATTTCGACAGACATGGTCAGAGTAGTCGTCAACGATTCGGCTGACGATGCCTACAGTCGCATTATCGAAGTCGAAGTTTATAGCTGTGCTCCGGTGGTCGTTCCGTCGCCATCGCCGTCGCCGTCGCCTTCGGCCTCACCGTCTCCATGCCTCAACAACGTGGCACTGGCTTCAGTTGGAGCAACCACGACAGCTTCGTCAGAGTACAGCCCGGCTTACTCTTCGGCAGGCGTCATCGATGGTGAGAAGAATGGCAATATGTGGGGCAGCAACGGCGGTTGGAACGATGCCTCTTACAGCGTGTTTCCTGACAACATTACCGTCAATCTCAACGTCGCACAGACAATCAGCGAGATAGATGTCTATACTTTGAAGGACGATCCCAACAGCGGTTCGGTAGTGACGGATGCGACGACCTTCACGGCTTATGGCATCACTAACTTTGATGTTCAGTACTGGAACGGCTCTGCATGGGTGACAGTGCCGGGCGGAAATGTGACGGGCAACAACAAGGTCTTGCGCCGGATTGTTTTCTCGCCCATTACAACAGATCAGATCAGAGTTGTGGTCAACAACTCGGCTGATGCCGCCTTCAGTCGCATCATTGAAATTGAGGCGCTCAGTTGCAGCCCTGTGGTCGTGCCGTCGCCGTCACCGACGCCGACGCCATGCCTGACTAATATAGCGAGCAGTACGAACGGCTCGACGGCAGTTGCCTCTTCGACCGTCAACGCGAGCTATCCCGCCAGCGGCACGATTGACGGCGAACATAACGGCAATAACTGGGGCTCCGGCGGTGGCTGGAACGATGCCACTTACGGCGCATTCCCGGACAACCTACAGGTGAACTTCAACACCAACCAGAACATCAACCAGATAGATGTCTATACTTTGAAGGACGACCCCAACAGCGGCTCAGTCGTGACCGATACGACGACCTTCAATAACTACGGCATCACCAATTTCAATGTCCAGTATTGGACAGGCGCGGCGTGGGTCGATGTGCCGGGAGGAGCAGTCGCGGGCAACAATCTGGTCAAGAGAAAGTTTCTCTTTCCGAACATCACGACGGACAGAATCAGGATAGTAGTCAACGATTCTGCCGATGACGTGTACAGCCGCATCATCGAAGTCGAGGCGTTCAGTTGCACTCCTGTCGTCGTGAGATGTGTGAACAACGGAGGAACGGGTGGCTGTTTCTCCACGATTCAGGGAGCGGTTAACGCTTCCGCCCCCGGCGATCAGGTCAACGTCCAACCGGGAACTTACGACGAGGATGTCAATGTCAACAAGGCCGGTCTGAGACTCATCGGAGCCGGAGCCGGTGTCACAAACATTCGCGGGCCGATTGGCGGCCCCGGCACTACCGTGCAAATAAGTGCCAGCGACGTGACGGTTGCCGGTTTCACCATCACGCGTCTGGGCAACAACACGACTGACTGGAACAATCCGGGATTAAACTCTGCCGCTATTGCCGTACAGGGGCTATCCATCTCCGGCATGCTCGTGCGTGACAACATCATCACGGGCAACCGCACAGGGATTGATGTCAATAACAGCAACGGCCACACCATACGCAACAACGTCATTGACTTTAACCGGACGGGACTCATCTACCGCAACCAGACCGACAATCAGACGGTGGCGGAAAACTTCATCACCAACAACTGGACAGTCGGCGTCCTCTTCCTGGACGCAAGTGGCGGCAGCAACGTCCCTGTCCAGACGGCCTTGCACAGCACTTTCAGCAACAACAATCTTAGTGCTAACTGGTACGCGCAGATAGTTGATAGACAGAGCGGCGGCTCGCTTCCGGCTCCGGGAACCACTAACTACAAGAACTTCCGTGGCAACTGGTACGGGACGACTTCTCCGGTTATCACCACCGCCAACAGCGCAGAGCCGGGCTATGCTGCACAGATACCTGTCGCGTATGGCGGCTCGGCAACGCCTCCCGGCGGACAGCCGGACATCGCCGGCCCTGCTTCGGCCAACTTCCAAATCACTCCGTTCCTCCAAAGCGGGACGGACACCAATGTCGAGACGACGCCGGGGCGCGGCACTTTCGGATTTCAGGGCGTGCCGAACACCGTGCTGGTCTCGCCGGCCAACCAGAACGGCTGGGTCTTCGCGGACGACCTGCCGGGGACGGGAACGGGATCGGGCGGCTTCGAGGCTGGCCCGGCGACGCCCCCGCTCGGCGCGGGGAGCGCGTTCCTGACGGTTGATGCTAACGGTCGTCACATACTCGCCACCGGCGGCTACGGCGGGACGAGGATGGATGATCTGCCGGGGCTCCTCTACGGCAGCTATCAGGACAATAACGCGAACACGGTCGTCGCGGCGTCGCTCCAGTTCGACATCGACTACGACCTCAACGACGCGGCAACCGCCTTCGCGGGTCGCCTCGTCTTCGAGCCGTACCTGTCGCCTGCGCAGGGCGCGGTGCAGCAGAACGTCTGGCAGACCTGGGACGCGAGGGCTGGCAACTGGTACGGGACGCGCACGACGGTGACGGTCAACAACGTCGCCGGCGTCGCCCAGCCATGTCAACCGGCAACTCCGTGCACATGGCAGCAAGTGCTCACGCTCTTCCCCAACGCTGGCGTTCGCAACACTCCGACCAGCGCATTGCTTTTCAAAGTCGGTGGCCCATGGTCGCCGGGTTTTGACGGCAATGTTGATGCGCTCAACATCAGGCACGGCGGCAGCCTGATTAATTACAACTTTGAGCACGTGCCGTAGTCTTTAAAAGCTTCGGCTCTAACTAAAAGCATCTGTCTCGTGACCGCTAAAGTCAGGAGACAGATGCTTTTCTCTGTCGAGGCGTGCATGAAGGCACTGCTTGCAAATCTGAAATCTTAAATGTCATCGTTGTTTGCGGCTCTGCTTTTGCGGCGTCTCTGCTATAGTATTGGGCCATTGCCTGCGAGGGCTAATCATTGCAGATTCAAAGAAAGGTTTCGACTATCGGATGAGAATATTGGTGACGGGCGGGGCTGGTTTTATCGGGTCGCATTTGTGCGAGCGTTTGTTGCATGAAGGACAGGAAGTAATTTGTCTCGACAATTTTTTTACAGGGCGGCGCGAGAATGTCATGCCGCTCTTTGATAATCCGCGTTTCGAGTTGATTCGCCATGATGTTATCCAGCCAATCCTGCTCGAAGTTGACCAGATTTATAATCTGGCCTGTCCCGCGTCTCCGATTCATTACCAGTACAATCCGGTCAAGACTGTCAAGACCAGCGTGATGGGCGTCATCAACATGCTCGGCATGGCAAAGCGCGTCCGGGCGCGCATCCTGCAAGCTTCGACATCGGAAGTCTATGGCGACCCGGAAGTGCATCCGCAGCCGGAAAGCTATTTCGGAAACGTCAACCCGATTGGCATTCGCAGTTGTTATGACGAAGGCAAGCGTCTGGCGGAAACCTTGATGATGGATTATCACAGGCAGAATAAAGTTGACATCCGCATTGCCAGAATCTTTAACACCTATGGCACGCGGATGGTGGAGAACGACGGGCGCGTCGTCTCAAACTTTATTGTGCAGGCATTGCGCGGCAGGGAGTTGACAGTTTACGGGACGGGCGAGCAGACGCGCTCGTTCTGTTATGTGGACGATTTAGTCGAAGGCTTGATTCGATTGATGAATGCAGACGGGATACACGACCCTGTGAACCTGGGCAATCCCGGCGAGTTTACGATGAAGCAACTGGCGCAGGAGATTGCGAGCCTGTGCGGGATAGAGGCCGCCATCCGGTATGAGCCTTTGCCGCAGGACGACCCCAAGCAACGAAAGCCGGACATCACACGCGCCAGAGAACTCCTCGGCTGGGAGCCGACAATCCCTTTGCGCGAAGGATTAAAGCGCACCATCGCTTACTTTGAAGAACAGGTGAAAAGCAAGGATGAATGATGAATGATGAATGATGAAGAGTGTGCTATTTAAATTTGAATCACACAGGTTTGAAGAGCATGCCATTCATCATTCATCATTCATCATTCATCCTTGCTCTTGTGCGTTGACAATGCCGTTCAGGGCATGTTAATAACCCTGTCACCTCCGGGCATGTTATCTGACCTGCGCGTGTGCGATAATAGAAGTGGCAAGGAGCAGCACGGAGAGCCGCGTTCCGGTTTTCCAAACCTTCAGCAAGTCAAACGAAAAGGGCTCGGAAATATTTTGTCGCTCGCTATTTGTCATACAACCTGCCTTCATCGAAATCAGACAGTCGCCGTGCAAGCTTTGTAGGATTCAGTGGCCCTTTTGTGACAGACTTGAGCGGCTTGGATGTAATATGAGAAAGTTTAAAGAGAACTCCTCCCAAAGGTCTCGCCACTTGATAAAAGTTTGCCTGTTGATTGTCCTGCTGGCGTGCGGCGTGAGTCGCGCGATGGCGCAGCAAGCATCTGTCGCCGCTCCGGCTCAAGTCGCAGAGACTTCCGCTCAGTCAAGCTCTGGAAAATCCGACACCAAATATCGCATCGGGCCGGGAGACATGCTGGACATACGTGTCTTCAATCGCCCGCAGTTCTCGCGCGACGCCGTGCGCGTGGATTCGAGCGGGATGATTCGGATGCCGCTCATCGAAGGCGAGATTCGCGCGGCCTGTCGCACAGAGAGCGAGTTGGCCGCAGAGATTACGACTCGCTATCTGGAATACTTGCGCAGCCCGCAGGTTGATGTCTTTATCAAGGAATATAATTCGCAGCCCGTCGCGGTCATCGGCGCGGTGCGTTTGCCGAGCCGCTTTCAATTAACGAGGCGCGTGCGGCTGCTTGAGCTTTTAACTTTTGCCGGAGGCTTGGCAGACAACGCAGGTCGCCTCGTGCAGATAGTTCACACAGGGACAGGCTCTTCATGCGACGCGGCGGTTGAGAATGCCGCGACCAGTGGGCTTGATAATTACAAACTAAGCGAGACCCTACAGGGCGACGAACAGGCAAACCCGTTCGTCCAGCCGGGTGATGTCGTCAGCATTCCTGAAGCAGAGCAGGTCTTTGTCGTCGGCAATGTCATCAGGCCGTCTGCGATTGCGCTCAAAGAACCGATTACAGTCACGCGCGCGATTGCAATGGCCGGAGGCGTGATGCCGGATACAAAGAAAGACCGCGTGCGCATCGTCCGCCAGACTCCCGGCACAACTGCCAAGACGGAAATCTATGTTGACCTGAAAGCGATAGACAAACGGCAGGCAGAGGATGTTGTGCTGCTGGCTGGCGACATCGTGGATGTGCCAGTCTCAAGCGGCAAGCAACTCCTGAAATCATTCCTCGGCGCAGTCGTGCCTTCCGTCGCGCAACTTCCGATACGTGTTATCCCATAGTCGCTCAGGATGATTTGAACCGCAGAGACGCGGAGACGCAGAGAAAAAATTAGAAATAAAATAAGAAGCAAGTTTCTCTTCTCTTCGCTATACTTTTTTATTCTCTGCGTCTCTGCGGTGAATTTAAAGCTTGCTGATATTTAAGAGCTTATGAAAGAACCTTCCGAATTAATCAAGCCGACGGCTGGAATGCGTGAGCTCGACAGGCCTGTCGAGTCGCTGCCTCATCCGCCTTCTTATCGTTACGACTCGATAGAGCCTGAGAGCGAAGAGGGCATCCACTGGCGGTTGCATGATTACTGGCGTTCTGCGCGCAAGCATCTCTGGCTCATCTTAGGGATAGCGGTGCTGGTCACAACTCTGGCAGCCATCTACACAGCGCGCCAGCCGGACATCTTCGAGGCGCAGTCGAAAATACAGGTGGACACGGAGAACACCAATCCCGCGCTCGGCGCTTTCAAAAGCAATAACATCATCGTCAACAGTCCCTACACAGACCCCATCTACTTCAACACGCAGATACAGATTCTGACCAGCGCGGGACTTTTGGGCCGCGTCGTCAAAACTCTCGACCTCGAAAACAATCAAGCCTTCCTGCGCCCGCAGAGCGTGCAGAGTCGTTCGACCTGGGAAAGCCTCAAGCGGATGGCGGGCTTTGGTTCAAAGAATCAGGAAGCGGATAGCAATCAACTCATCGAGACCTCGCCGCTCGCGGGCAATCTTGCGCCCGCCACTTCGCGCGACGACCTGGTGGAGGTCAATCGCCTCGCTCCGTTTGTCGGGATGCTTCAGGGCGGTTTGATAGTCAAGCAGATTAGCGACACGCGCCTGATAGAGATTCGCTATCGCCATCCAGACCCGCAGGTCGCTTCCAAGATAGTCAACGCTGTCGCAGATGCCTTCGTGCTCTCGAACCTTGAGCGCAAGACGGAGACGAGCGCGACCGCCGGGGATTTTTTGCAGCGACGCATCACGGAGCTTCAGGTCGAAATCCGCAGAGGCGAAGAGCAACTTCTCAACTACGCCAAGAATCACCAGATACTCTCGCTCGACGAAAGCCAGAACACAGTCGTTGATCGCCTCGCGGGGCTTAACCGCCAGTTGATGGAAGTCGAGCGGGAACGCACAGAGGCCGAAGCGAAGTATCGCGCCGCGCTCAATAAGGACAGGGCCGACGCGCAGGCCAGCGAAGCCACTTCCAAACAAACGGGCGAGACCGAAAGCAAGCTGGCCGAACTCAGGCAAAAACGCGCGCAACTGCTGGTTTCATACACGGATAAATATCCCGAAGTGAAAGAGATTGACGAGCAGATTGGAGTGCTCGAAAAACAACTCAAGGACACGCGCACGCGCGCCACCAATGTCGTCGTCACTAATCTGGAAACTCGCTATCTGGAAGCGAAGGCGAAACAGGATGCTTTGCAAGCTTCCTTCAACAAGCAGCGCAGCGAGACCTTGACGCAGAACGAAGCGGCAGTCAATTACAGAATCATTCAGCAGGAAGTCCAGACCAACAAAGCTCTTCTGGATGGTTTGCTGCAACGCTCGAAAGAGAATGATGTCGTGTTGGCCGGGACGCCCAACAACATACATGTGGTGGATTATGCGCCCGTGCCGAAAGGGCCGGTGGGGCCGCGCCGGATGCAGAGCGTCGCGCTGGCCGTCCTGCTCTCGCTCGTCTTCGGCGTCGCGCTGGCGCGTTATCTGGATTACTTAGATGACTCCGTGCATTCGGCGGAAGATGTAGAGAAAGTGCTGCGGCTGCCCGCGCTCGCAGTCATTCCGGCGATGGGCAGCATGTCGCGTCGTCGCCTGCTCGCACCGAAGACGGCTTTGCAACGTCGCAACGGCAACAATGCTTCGCCGCTCTTGCTTGACATGAATTCGCGCTCGCCTCTGGCAGAAGCCTACAGGCAACTGCGCACCTCCGTGCTGCTCTCTTCCGCCGGAGGCGCGCCGAAATCTCTGCTCGTCACTTCGAGTCAACCGGCGGAAGGAAAGACTACGACCGCCGTTAATACTGCGATTAGTCTGGCCCAGACAGGAGCAGCCGTCGTGGTGGTGGATGCGGACATGCGCCGCCCGCGCCTGCACACGATTCTTGAGGCGGATAACAGTCGCGGCCTGAGCACTATCCTGGCAAGCAAGATGACTGAAGCAGAGATGCTTTCGATGATTGAACAGCACGAGAAGAGCGGGCTGTACGTGCTCTCGTCCGGCCCGATTCCGCCCAACCCTGCGGAACTGACCGGCTCTGAACAGATGCGCCGTTTGATTGCGATTCTCGCAAACAGCTTTGATTACATCGTGATTGATTCGCCGCCGATTGCCTCGTTTACGGACGGCGTGCTCATCTCTGCGATGGTAGACGGAGTCTTGCTGGTCGTGCACGGCGGGCATTCTTCGCGCGGCGTCGTTCGCCGCTCGCGGCAAGTCCTACAGGAAGTCGGCGCGAAAATCTTCGGCATCGTCCTGAATAACGTCAATCTTTCGACGAAGGACTATTATTACAAGTATTACTATAACAGCTACAAGTATTACGAAACCGATTCCGACACAGACGAGCTGGCTTCGAGCCACAATTAATAAAGCGTCAAACGGTCTTAGGTAAAGGGTCTGACATTTTCCAGTCTCACCGCTTGCCCTCTGCCGTTAAAAAGATTCTCACTTTTTATGCTTCACTATGATTGATCTTCGATGTCATCTGCTTGACGGGTCTGCTTGTGGGCCAGAGGATTTCGCAGAAGCCAGTGAGATATGCAGGCAGTCTGTGCTTGAAGGCGTCCACACTGTCGTCGTCGCGCAACGTTGGGATGTTGACCACGACGAGCCGCCACAGTCCTTTGATGTGTGCGAACAAAAGCTTGCGCGCCTGCACAGCGAGATGAAGGGCGCGCTCACGCTCAAACAAGGTTTCGTGTTGCGCTATCGCCCGCGTCTCTCTGCGCTTGTGGAAAGGCACGGCTCCTCCATCACGCTCGGCGGAGGGCGATTTGTGCTCGTTGCTTTGCCAGCTTTGCGCGCACCTGTCGAGACCGAAGAGGTTTGGGAGCAATTATCCCGGCAGGGTTTTTCCGCAGTCGTCGCTGGGCCTGAATGCAGTCCTTATCTCAGGCGCAATCCGGGGCGCGTTGAAAACTGGCTTGACACAGGCATCAGATTGCAACTCAACGCCGCGAGCATCACGGGCGCGCATGGGCGCGAAGCGCAGCGTTTCGCCATGCATTGTGTCAAAGAATATCCGTCGCATGTAGTTGTCGCATCAAACGCGCGCGATGGCAGCCCGCACCGCTCCTCGCTTGCTCTCGCACGCGAAACTATCTCGCGCCAGTTCGGCAAACGTCATGCTCATTCGCTGCTGCACGATAACCCCGCAGGGATTTTAGAAACTTCGATTGCTTCCGCCGCCACCGCCGGAAGGCGCAAGCCGCGCGGCCCATCCAGCCTGCTTCAGCAACTCTTTAAATTTAAGAAGGCGGCGACGGATGCTGTCTAGCGCGCTTCAACGGATTGTATGAGGGTTGTCTATTTGAATCCTTCAGGCCAGTTGGGTGGCGCTGAGATAGCTTTGCTCGATTTGATGTCGAGCCTGCGCGCCGCGCGGCCTGAGTGGGCTTTGCAACTGATAGCAGGCGCAGACGGGCCGCTTATCCAGCGCGCCGCATTGCTCGGAGTGAGTGCGCTGGCCCTGCCTTTTCCGCACGCGCTGGCGCGGCTCGGAGACGCCGGATTAAAGAGTGGCCCAGCCGGAGCGCAGCTCAGTCGCGCAGAACTATTAAAGAAACTTTTTGATGCAGGCTCGCCTGTCCTCAAATATACGGGCGAGTTGCGGCGCGCTCTTCGCGAGGCGCGACCGGACATCATTCACACCAACGGTTTTAAGATGCATGTCCTCGGCCTGCGCGCCCGCCCGCGCAAAGAGACGCCAGTCATCTGGCATGTGCGAGACTATGTCGGGACGCGCCCTTTGATGGCTCGCCTGTTGCGCTGGCACGCGGGAGCTTGCGCCGCCGTCATCACCAATTCCAGAAGCGTCGCGGAAGATGTGCGCGCAGTATGCGGCGGCGATGGCTTGAAAATTTACCCGTTGCATGACGCGATTGATTTGGAACGCTTTTCACCATCTGGAAAAAGACTTGATTTGGATACGCTGTCCGGTTTGCCAGAAGCCGCAGATGGAACTTTAAGAATCGGGTTGCTGGCAACGATGGCGCGTTGGAAGGGCCAGCAAACTTTCCTCGACGCGCTCGCGCTCCTGCCCTCTGACTTGAAAGTTCGCGGCTACATCATCGGCGGCGCGCTCTACCAAACGGACGGCAGCCAGTATAGTCTGGACGAGTTGCGTGACGAGGCTGCGCGACTTGGACTGGCAGATAAAGTCGGCCTTACGAATTACGTGGAGGATGCTGCCTCCGCAATGCGCGCTCTGGACATAGTGGTTCATGCCAGCACGCAGCCTGAGCCTTTCGGTCTGGTGATAGCCGAAGCGATGGCCTGCGGACGCGCCCTCGTCGCCAGTGTGGCAGGAGGCGCGGCAGAGATTATCAGCGTTGGAACGAATGCTCTGGGCCACAGGCCGGGCGATGAAAAAGCTCTGGCACAGTGCATCATGCAGCTTGTGAGCGACGCGGATTTAAGAGAGCGTCTCGGCGCAGCCGGACGCCTCACAGCCGAACGCCGTTTTGACCGCGCGCGACTGGCAATCGAATTGATTCCCCTTTACAGCGAAGCGATTTCAAACTAATGCGCGTGCTACATATTTATAGCGGGAATCTGTATGGCGGCATTGAGACGATGCTCGTCACGCTGGCCCGGCAGCGCGACCTCTGCCCGCAGATGTCGCCGCACTTCGCGCTCTGCTTCGAGGGGCGTTTGAGCGAGGAACTAACTGCCGCCGGTGTTCCCGTCCAGATGCTCGGCAACGTGCGCGCCAGTCGTCTCTCTACTGTTTTGCGTGCGCGGCGCGCTCTCGCAGATTATCTACGCGACACTGGTTTTGATGTTGTTATTTGCCACGCGCCGTGGTCGCAAGCGATTTTTGGCCCGGTGGTGCGCGGGGCCGGTTTGCCGCTCGTGTTCTGGCTGCACGATGCAACGGATGGCCGCCACTGGTCTGAGCGTTGGGCGCGACGCACGCCGCCCGATTTGTCTATCTGCAACAGCCGCTTTACTGCTTCAAAATTGAACAATCTTTATACACGCGCCCGCGCAGAAGTGATTTACTGTCCCGTCGAGTTTTCTCCGGCAGCTTATACACAAGATGAACGCCGCGCCACGCGCGCAGAGTTGAACACGCCTGAAGATGCGACTGTGATTGTGCAGGTTAGTCGGATGGAACGACTGAAAGGACACGGTCTTCATTTAGAGGCATTAGGCACGCTGGGAGATTTATCGGATTGGGTGTGCTGGCTGGTTGGCGGAGCACAACGGCCACATGAGATTAGATATTTGAATGAATTGAAATCAATGGCCGGGCATACTGGAATCGCAGAGCGCGTGCGCTTTGTTGGTCAACGCTCTGATGTCAAAAGGTTGCTGGCGGCTGCGGATATTTACTGTCAGCCCAACATTGGCCCAGAGGGTTTTGGCCTGACATTCGTTGAAGCCCTTGACTCAGGACTACCGATTGTAACTACGGCCCTCGGCGGAGCATGTGAAGTCGTGGATGCTTCGTGCGGCTTTCTCCTTCCATCCGGCGACACGCAAGCTCTGGCTAATGCTTTGCGACGTTTAATCAATGATCGAACGTTGAGAAACGAGTTAGGATCTGCTGGCCCGAAATGGGCGCGGCAGCTTTGCGACCCCGCAACGCAGTCTCAAGATTTGTATCAAACTTTAACTGCCCTCGTCTGATATGACTTACGCTAAGAAGATTATCAGGGCATCTATCCCGCGTCCCATTCGCAACTGGCTTCGCTCGCCAGCTAAATCAGTCGCGTGGGGTTGGAGTGAGATTAAATATAGAGTTGGAATTAAGCACCACATAGAAATCCGTCCGGGGTGGTCTGTGTCTTGTCATCCGGGAGCTTACGGCTTTGCCTACTGGGCGCAGGATTCGGATCAGGAGCAGGTCTCAGAATTCGATGGCTTTATCGCTCATTGTTATCCCGGCATGATATTTTTTGACATCGGCGCGCACTTCGGACTGTTCAGCCTTGCTGCCCTGCATTATGGCGGAGCGACTGCCAGAGCAGTAGCCGTTGATCCTTCGTTGACTGCGACACGAATGATGCGTATTCAAGCTGACCTTAACGAAGTCAGCCACCGCTTGAGCATTGTGCAAGCGGCGGTTGGCAACCGGACGGATTGGCACGAGATGGTCACGGTTGGAGTCGTCTCCGGCGGTTATCTGGTTGCCGCCAGCAAAGATCATCCTGCAAGCGAAAGAACGCGCACTCCGGCAACTACCTTAGACAAACTCGCTGAGGAAACTGGAGATTTACCGACACACATTAAAATTGATGTTGAAGGATACGAAGCAGACGTGCTCATGGGTGGAACCCGCGTGCTCTCACAACCAAAATCGCCATTGCTGTTTCTCGAATTACACAATCAGATGATTCGTGAACGCAACGGCAATCCTGAAGATACTTTATTGCTACTCAGGAAATTAAAGTATGAGACTTTTACTGTGGACGGCAATCCGATAGATAATAATGCGATTTTGAGCAAGCCGCTAATCAGGGTCATCGCGAAAAGAAATTAGACTTGTCCGTAGAGAAAGATGAAGACCGATAGGGTCATGTATCACAGAGCAAGGATATGAAAGCTAGTCTCGGATTAGGAAAATTCCTTAAGCTGGCGACTTCCACTGATTTTGCCAGAGCCATTTTAGAAGACCCTGAATGCAAGGTTGCCGCCGACATCGGATGTGGAAGCTTTTCGCCTTTAAGTGATTTCAAGTCAAAGTTGACGACCATTGGAATTGATGTCGATGCGAGGACTATCGAAGTTGCCAGAGAGGCGAATGCCCATAGCTGTTATATTGTTGCTGATGTGCTGCAAGATAGCTTGGATGAAATCCTTTCCGCGCATACATGTCCCGGCCAGAAATTCGATCTTGTGACTCTCTTCGGAGTTATCGAACATTTTCCCAAGAGGATTGGATATGAATTGCTGGAAAAATGTGAGCAGCTCACAAGCAAGTACATCTTGCTGGAAACTCCGAACGGCTTTGTCGAGCAGGGGCCGGAGTATGGCAATGAATTTCAGAGACATCTCTCAGGATGGTTCCCGCATGATTTTGAAGGACTCGGTTATAAGGTCTATGGCGCGACGGGAACGAAATACTTGCGCGGCTATGCGGCACAGCATAAATATAAATTTAAAGGCGCGGCCCTTTGCGATCTGTTGCTGTCGAATCTCTTGCGCATAAAAAGCAATCCCCGGCATGCCTTCAATCTCATCGCCGTTAAGGATGTGCGAGGTGTTCCGGCAAGGCTCGGATAAAGAAGCCTCAAAGATGCGATTAAGCTGATAGATATAATTGATGAAGACTATCGCTCCATATCTTGATTACAGAAAAGCTCCTCCTGTGTTGACGAGTCAGCGTCGCACAGCGTCACGCTCTCTTGGCATCATCGAGGCGTTTATAATTTTTCAGTTTGTCTGTCAGGTAGCTTTGCTGTTCGAGGTCTTCGGGGGCTATCGCGTCCTGCTGCGTTCTGCCGCTTTCGGCGGTAGCCTGTTGCTGCTCTTGATTTTGCCGAAGGGTAAAGCGCGCCCGCATCCCTCTGCCTATGTCGCCGTCTGGGTGATGGCTATCCTTTGCCTCTCATTCTTTCATCCGACAACCAACAGCGCGCTCGCAGCGTTGGTGCAGATTGGTCTCTATCTGGCGATTCTGGGGCCAATATTCTGGGTTCCGCGCCTGCGCGTGGACATGAACGTGTTGCGCCAGCTATTACTGATTATCTTTATCTTCCATACGATTAGCGCCGGAGTCGGCGTCTTGCAGGCACTTTATCCGGGGAGCTTTCAGCCGGGCCTTTCCACTATTATTGCCGGAAAGGAACGAGCTTATATCGAAGGCTTGAAAATCACACTCGCCAGTGGGCAGCAGGTCTTTCGTCCGATGGGGCTGACAGATATACCGGGCGGAGCCGCCAGCGCGGGATTTTACACAGTCCTTCTGGGCATGGGTTTTTATTTGACTAGTCGTCGCCGTCTGATGCGCGCGGCGTGTCTTGTTAGTTGCACGCTTGGCTTGATGTGCCTTTATCTGGCGCAGGTGCGCTCGCTGATGGTGATGACTGCGGTTTGTATGCTGGCCCTGTGTGGTTTTCTTATCTGGCAAAGGCGGCCCACAAAACTGCTGGTGCTCGTCAGTGTCTTGGCGGCAGTCATCTTTGTGAGTTTTTCTTTCGCCGTCTCTATCGGCGGCAAGAGCGTCACAAGGCGTATGTCCACTATGGTTCAGTCTCGCCCCGAAACTGTTTACTATAAAAGTCGTGGCATCTTTCTTGAACATACGATTAATGTTTTGTTACCGCAATATCCTTTAGGAGCCGGGCTTGGTCGTTGGAGCATGGCGAATATTTATTTCGGCGACGAGTCTGACCCTGAGCGGGCGGCAATTTATGTCGAGATACAATGGACTGGCTGGCTCTTGGACGGCGGCGTGCCATTGATTCTCGCTTATGTTCTGACGCTCATGGTGGCAATCTATATGGTGTTTAAGATTGCCTCAAACCGCGCGCTCGACGACCTGTCCATCTGGGGCGCGGTGGTGCTCGCCTACAGCGCGGGAGTCCTGGCGCTCCTCTTCAATTACCCTCTGTTCATTGGGCAGGCCGGGATGGAATTCTGGTTAATCAATGCGACGCTTTTTGCCGCCGCGCGCACGGTCATCAAGCGTCCTGATGCGCCTGAAGGATTGCGCAGATGAATCCTTACTTGCTGGTCAACGGAAATTTCGTGCCGACGAGCGGGATGGATATGCCTAACCTTGCATTGGCTACTTATCTGGCAGAACGCGGTGACGAAGTCCATTTGGTCACGCATCGCGCCGATGAGCAACTATCGCGCAGGCCGAACGTCAAGGTTCATCTAGTTCCCAAACCTGCCAACTCTTACTTGCTGGCCGCGCCTATCTTTGATCGCGTCGGGCGACAGTGGGCTTCGAAGATTGCTGCGCGCAACGGTCGTGTGGTGGTCAATGGCGGCAACTGTCGTTGGGGCGATGTCAACTGGGTGCATTACGTGCATGCCGCGTTTCGTCCGCCAAAGGCAGGCGGAGCCCTCCGCATTTTGAAGAACGAATATGCGCGCAAGACTTTTCTTCGTTATGAACGCGACGCGCTCAGGCAGGCGCGTGTCATAGTTACCAATTCGGAGTTGACGCGGCGTGATGTGATAGAGCGTTTGGGCATTGAGGCGGCGCGAGTTAAGACTGTGTATCTGGGGATTGACGCGGAAAAGTTTCGTCCTCCCACCGAAGATGAGCGGCGCGCGGCGCGACAAAAATTAGGATGGGCAAACGGAAAACCTGTGGTCGCTTTTATCGGCGCGCTGGGTGACAGGCGCAAGGGTTTGGATATACTTTTCGGCGCGTGGTGGATGCTGTGCGCGGACAAGCACTGGGATGCAGACCTCGTAATCATCGGCGCGGGCGCGGAACTGCCTGCGTGGAAAATGCGCGCGGCGAAGGCGGGGCTGCAATCGCGCATTCGCTTTCTGGGATTTCGTGAAGATGTGCCGGAGATTCTAGCGGCGTGTGACGCGCTGGTTGCGCCGACACGCTACGAGGCTTACGGGCAAGGCGTACATGAAGCTCTGTGCTGCGGGCTGCCCGCGCTGGTGACGCAGACGGCTGGCGTGGCGGAACGTTATCCGGCACAGTTGCAAGACCTTTTGATTCCAGACCCTGAAGATGTCTCTGGTCTAGTGGAACGCCTGCGCGACTGGCGCAATCGCACAGAGGAATATCGTGTGGCCGTGATGAGGTTCTCGAAACAACTCCGCACACATAGCTGGGAAGATATGGCCCAACAGATTGTGAAGATTGTTGAGGCTCCGAGCTGAAATTTCTACCGGCAGAAGATTTATAAGATGAAGCGTACCAATCGCTTTTTAGGCAGCCTGGGTTTTGGTTACGCCACTCAGGCGTTAATCATGCTGGTGGGATTGTGGCTGACCCCTTTTCTCTTACGTCATATCGGCCAGCGCGATGTCGGCTTATGGATGGTCGGCATCCAGATTATGTTTTATATGAGCTTGCTTGACCTCGGCGTCATTGCTCTGCTGCCCAGAGAAACAGCATATGTCGCAGGACGCGCAGAGAACTTAGAGCAGTCAACGGAACTGTCTCTGTTAGTCGGGCAGACGGCGCGACTGGTTTTGTGGCAGACGCCGTTCATTGCGCTGGGGGCCGTCATCGCATGGCTTTTGATGCCTGCCGAATGGGAACCTCTGCGTTATCCTATCGGATTAATACTGCTTGTTTTTGTAGCGACCTATCCTCTGCGAATCTTCGGAGCCGTCCTGCAAGGACTGCAAGACCTCATCTTTTTAGGGAAACTGGGAATCATCTCTTACCTGATAAGCACGGCCCTGACAATCTGTCTGGTGCTTGCCGGTCTGGGTTTGTCTGCTCTGGCGATTGGCTGGGCAAGCCTGCAAGTCATCTCTTCCGGCGCAGCCTGGTATCGTTTACGCGCTCGCTTTCCATTTGCAATGCCTGACAGTTGGCCTGAATTATTGTGGACTGTCGCGCGTGGGCGGCTGAGGCAAGGTTTTTGGATAAGCATCAATCAGGTGGCGCAGGTTCTCTTGAGCGGGACGGATATTTTAATTATCGGTAAGATGTTTGGCCCTGCGGCGGTAGTGCCGTATGTCTGCACCGGAAAATTAATCTCCGTCTTAATGAATCAACCGAACATTCTTATCACGGCTGCTGTGCCTGCGCTCAGTCAGATGCGATACACTGAGTCGCGCGAACGCATCTCGCAGGTTTGCACAGCTTTGGGCCAAGCCATGATGCTGCTGAGCGGGGCTATATTTTTCGTCGTCCTGATGATTAATCAGGGATTTGTTTCTCGCTGGGTCGGGGCGCACCTTTATGGCGGTTTGGGATTAACGATGCTGTTGTTGCTGAGCATGTTGGCGCGTCACTGGAATGTGACCATCGGCGCGGTGCTCTTCTGCTTTGGCTATGAGCGACGCCTTGCTTTAACGGCTTTACTTGACGGAGTTGTGACGGTTTGTCTGGTTGCCACTTTCGTCTATTTTTATGGCCTTATCGGCGCGCCTTTAGGCACTGTTGTGAGCGCGTGCGTGATTAGCTTGCCGATAAATCTGCGCGCTCTGGCAGGTGAAACAAAACTCTCGCTCCGGGAATTGCTGCGTCCGTTGGCCCCATGGTTTATACGATTCTCGATTCTCGTCGGCGTTGGGTTGTGGCTGCTACGCATGTGGACGCCGAGTTCGCTGTTGCTGATAGGCGTCACCGCTTGTGTTGCTGCTCTGGTCTATCTGGGGTTGATGTTCTCGCTGACCCTCAGGTCTCCACTGGGCATTTATGTGCGCCCGCGATTGTTGCCCCTGAGCGACAAGCTTTTCCGCGCCTTCCGCTCAATTAATCCAACGTAGTAAAGAGATGAATCAAGATTCCCCGAAGGTTTCAGTCATCGTCCTGAGCTATGACCGCCCGGCCTTTATTGTTCAAGCTCTGGACTCTATCAACGGACAATCACATCCAAATCTTGAGGTGATAGTAGTTGATAATAAGAGCCATGCCAGCGAGCGCATCGCAGAGATTATCCGGCAATACAGAGGCATCAGATTAATTCAGAACAGTGACAATCTAGGTTTCACGGGCGGCATGAATCGAGGGATAGAAGCAGCGACGGGCGCGTATGTTCATTGCACTCTGGATGACGTGATTCTTCATCCAGACTTTATCGCCAATCTGGTAGCGCATGCGCAACTGCATCCATCTGACGGGCTGCTCTCCGGTATCATCTACAACGAAGATAGAAAGACCATTCGCTGTGCGGGCGGAGAATTTGTCCTGGCTCCAATCTACAGGCAAACGCATTTTGGGAGCGGCCAACAGTCTTGCGGCCAGTCTGAGCCTTTTAATGTGAAGTTTATTCCGGGCGGCGTCATCTTCAGCAAGCTCGAAGTGATGCGCCGTTTGAATGGTTTTCGGAGCGACTTTTTCATGTACAGCGAGGATGTAGAGCTTTGCGCGCGGGTCTTGAAATCTGGAAACACCATCACCGTCGTGCCGCAGGCAAAGGTCTTTGTGCTTGACGCGCCGCATGCTTTCACTCCGGCGGACATTTCGTTTCATAAAATAAAGAATCTCTTCGCGCTTTATCTTCTTCACGCGCGCCTCCGCGTGCTGCCGGAATTTTTCTTCCGCTACGGGCTGCTACATCTGCTGCGCACTCTGTCGTCAGACAGAAAGATGCTGCGGCCAATGCTCAAAGCGTTGGGCTGGCTTATTCTGAAAGCTCCCTTATTACTGGGCCAACGGATAAAGATTAACAGAGGCAGTAAAAGCCTCGATGCAGAATGATGCTGATAGTCATTAAGGTGAAGTATTGATGAATGGACACTCGCGTCGCAATATTGAAGCGTTCGCCAAACTATCGGAGTCGGAAGATGAACACTTCCGGTGGCAGGCAGAAAAAATCGAGTTGATTAAACAGTGTCTTGAGTCATTGAATCCTCAAGGAACATTAGCCGATGTCGGTTGTTTTACGGGAGCCGCAACTGCTTTGTATGGCTCAGTCGGATTCAGGCAGATGGTTGGCTTCGATGCCAGTCATGAGGCTCTGGCGATGGTTGCAGAGCGTGGGATTGAGCCGCGCTACTGGAGAGCAGGGGAAGAGCTTTGCCCTGCTGATGATGGAGAATTCAATGCTGTAGTGGCTGCGGATATAATCGAGCATATTGTTGATACTGATTTATTCATCTCGGAATTGCATCGAATTTTGCATCCTGACGGACGACTGATTATCACCACTCCCAATCTTACCTTTTGGCTCTCGCGCCTGCGCTTTTTGTTTGGCAGACCTCCGTGGAGCTATCCCGGCCCTTCTCCGACAGTCAAAGCGGATTTAATGATTGACCTCAATCATATTCGCGTTACGACGCGGCGGGAATGGGAAGCTCTTTTTCGTTCAGCCTCATTTGAAGTTGAAAGATTGGTGGGCTGGTCTCTTCTTCATGCTATAGAGGGCGGCGTTGGGGTTCGCGCGCGGCGAGCGGTTGACCGTTGGATGACAAGATTTCCTGAGTGCGCCTTCGGGCTGTTATTCGTGCTCAGGAAGAGTTAGGACGCAGCACGGCGGAGAGAGAAAAGCAGAAGCGTTTTCTGCCGGGAAGATGTTGGGCCAATCGCTCTATCAGATGAGCAGTTCTGCATAACGGCGCGGAAGAGAGAAAGCGCAGTCCATAATGGCCCGTCAGGAGCGGCGTTCCCCACACCTGCAAATGCTCAATCTGAAATCCTGCGCGCGCCGCGACCATCGTTAGCTCTTCCGGTGTGAAAGCGAATAAATGTCCATCGGCATCGGGCTTAAATTGCAGTTGCTCTAATTCTGAAAAATCTTTTATCTCCGCATAGGTCGGCAAACGACTGTGAATGTATGCCCCGTTCGGAGTAGTCAGAAGTAGATGGCCGTTCGGGGTCAGCAGTTTCCGCAGGTGGCCGAGCATCCTGTCCGGGTGCGCTACGTGCTCAATGATTTCGCATGCCGCAATGACATCAAACTTTCCGAGTTGCGCAGTGTCCAGGTCGAACAGGCTTCCGCCGACAACGCGAATCCTCTGGCCGTTAGTGTAGGCAGAGAGAGCTTCTTTAAGTTGAACTTCTCGCAGGTCATTGGCAAAGACTTCGCACCCGGTTAACTCGACACAGGCAGAGAGCGCGCCGTCGCCTGCCGCAATCTCCAAAAATCTTTGAGGCTTCAGCCTGACAATCTCCTGTAGAGCCATGAGGGCGCGCATCCGTCCATAAGCCTGATATGAAGGAGGATAGTTTGTCTTAAACAGCCACCCTTCATCGTCAGCGATAGCTGCATCCTTCAAAGGCCGGATTGAGGAAAGACCTTTGGCGCAGATGGCCTGAAACGCAGCAATGTCCGGGAGTGTCATAAACGCAGATGTCGAGGCATGAGTTCTTTAATCCGTTTCATTCAAATGCGGATTAATAATACCATTCCAGAGAGCGTTGGCAATCGGTGTCTCAAAATTGGGTAGTGGTTCAGTTTGAAATTCAGGTGAATAATAATGAGCACGAAAGAATTTCCCGCAAAGGCGCAAAGGCGCAAAGAAAAGCACGCAAAGAGTTGAAGTATTAATTAATTTGAAAGCTCTCTTCGTGTCTTCTTTGCGCCTTTGCGCCTTTGCGGGAGACTTCTTCTTTCAGCTTATGAAAACTGAACCACTATCCAAAATTGAAAGTTTTTCTCCCGTGATATTAGAAGAGCACATGACCGGATGGTGAGTTAGCCGCAAATAGTTTAAATTCTGCTACATGTTTGAACGGATGCTGACCGAATATCGGGATAACTTGTGGTTTATCAACTCGTACTGGCCTGAGAACAAGAGACGCGCGCATTTGATGGTCTCCGATGTGATAAACCGAAAGCCTCCTCCGGCACGCATACTTGATGTCGGTTGTTTCAATGGTTATCTCAGTTGTCTCTTTTCAACTTTGGGTTATCAGGTAACGGGTACGGATGCGGAAGATTTGGCGGATCGCGCAAGCATTTTTGCACGACACGGGATAGAATTCTTTCTCTCTAATCTTAATGAACTGGAATCCCTCTCGCATCTGCGTGACCAATCATTTGATGTGGTGTTGATGGGAGAGATTATAGAGCATATTCTGAATCATCCTCTCGGTCTGATACAAGAAGCGGCGCGGGTGCTTAAACCAGAGGGGCTGTTAATCGTCACGACGCCGAATCCATCAACGCTGATGAATGCTTCGCGCCTCTTGCGCGACGGTTATACGCTCTGGGGAACACGGGCTTTCATCACCAGACCGAAGATTCAGCAGGGACACATTATAGACATCGGAGATGTTCACTATCGTGAATATACGAAAGGCGAAATATTATTCATGCTTGAAGAAGCGGGATTTAAGATTGAGAAGAGCCTGTACTTTGCGCCGGGCGCGAATCATGAGCACGCTTTGCTCAAACGTGCTGCCAAATCTTTGCTCGGCGGCTTGATGAATAACCGTTTGCTTGGAGCAGTGCAATATCACGCGGCGACGTTGAAAGCGTAAACCTGTCGCGTGAAGTGTGCAGTAGATAAAAGACGGTCAGGATTAAGAGTTTGAAATTATCAGATAGCTTGCGAAGGTTATAAGAAATGAAGGATTGTCTTGATGCGGGTCTTGCATATTGTTCCGGCTCTCTTCGGGTTTGATGGCGGCGTGGTCGGCGGGGCCGAGCGTTACGCGCTTGAGCTTGCGCGCCAGATGGCGGAGCAGGTTCCGACGAGGCTCGTCAGTTTTGGAGATGTCGAGCGACATGAGACGTTGGGCCAGCTGAACATTCACGTTATCGGCAACCCGTGGTACGTGCGCGGCCAACGCTCCAATCCTTTCGCGCTCTCTTTGCTCAAAGAACTCAGACAGTCCGACGTGGTGCATTGCCATCAACAGCATGTGCTCGCCAGCAGCATGGCCGCTCTCTTTTGTAGAGTCTTACGCCGCCGCGTCTTCGTCACAGACCTCGGCGGCGGAGGTTTTGACATCTCTTCTTATGTCTCTACGGATAGCTGGTATCACGGGCATCTTCACATCAGCGAGTATAGCCGCAAGATTTCAGGCCATGCCGGAAAGCCTGCGGCTCATGTCATTTACGGCGGCGTGGACACGCAGAAGTTTTCCCCGGACGATTCAGTCGCGCGCAGCGGTGCGGCTCTCTTTGTCGGTCGCTTGCTGCCGCACAAGGGAGTCAACGAACTGATTGCCGCGCTCCCGCCGTTGATGCAGCTCGAAATCGTAGGGCAACCGTATGATGCAAGGTTCACGGCAGACTTGCGCGCGCTGTCTGATGGAAAGTCTGTGAGCTTCAGTTCAGATTGCGATGATAAGGAATTGATCTCTCGCTATCGCCGGGCCATGTGCGTGGCGCTGCCAAGCGTCTATGTGGATATGTACGGGCAGGAGACGAGAGTGCCGGAACTTCTGGGCCAGACTCTTTTGGAAGGCATGGCCTGCGGCGCGCCAGCGATTTGTACGGACGTTGCCAGCATGCCCGAAGTAGTGGAGGACGGCGTCACCGGTTTTATCGTGCCTCCACATGATGCTTCGTCTCTCAGAGAGAAACTGCTCTGGCTATGCAATAATCCTGAACAGGCCAGAGACATGGGCAAGGCGGCGCGTAAACACGTCCTTGAAAAGTTCACCTGGCCCACTGTTGTCCGTCGCTGTCTTGAGATATATGCTAAATGAATTTGGCCCACAGAGCAGTTTATCCGACAGAGTATGACGCACTGGCACATGCTCACGGGCGAGTACCCTCCACAGCCGGGCGGCGTGAGCGATTACACGCGGCTCGTCGCACGTGAGTTGGCAAAGGATGGCGAGAGCAGTGTCCACATCTGGACTTCACCCTGCTCAGGCGAGACGCCGCGCGATGCCGGAGTGGAAGTGCACAGGCTGCCGGATCACTTCGGGCCGCGCTCGCTCCGCGCGTTGCAAAGGTCTCTCAATAGTGCGGAGCGTCCGGCGAAAATTTTAGTACAGTATGTGCCGCATGCTTTCGGCTGGAAAGCTCTAAACGTCCCGTTCTGCCTGTGGCTCTGGTCTCGCAGGCGAAGAGAGTCCATCTGGGTCATGTTCCACGAAGTTCATTTTCCCTTGAATCGGAATCAATCTGCGGCGCACAACCTGCTCGGAGCGACGACGCGCTTGATGGCCTCAATCGTAGCGCGTGCGGCGGAGCGCATCTTCGTCTCGATTCCGGCGTGGGGAGAGATACTGAGCTCTCTGAAGTCAACACGCGCGCCGATTATCTGGATGCCTGTTCCAAGCACTATGCCGGTCATAGAGGATGCAAACGGCGTCGCAGCCTTGCGCGCACATTATGCGCCGTCCGATGCCGTGCAAATCATCGGTCACTTCGGGACTTACGCGCCGCACATCACAAAGCTGCTCAAGCCTTTATTGCCTTTGCTCCTGTTGAAGCACGCAGAACGCAGAGCTTTGCTGATGGGCCGCGACGGTGAAGCCTTGCGCGATGAGTTGGTTTATCTTTATCCTCAGTTGCAGGGACGAGTTTATGCCACTGGGTCTCTCTCCGCAGACGACATCTCCAGACATCTCAGCGCGTGCGACGTAATGGTTCAGCCTTTCGGTGACGGCGTTAGTTGTCGCCGCACCAGTGTGATGACTGCGCTGGCCCACGGGCGACCGGTCGTGACGACGAGCGGGCCGCTAACAGAATCTCTCTGGGCTGAAAGCGGAGCCGTGATGCTCGCTCCCGTCGCAGACGCGAATGCTCAGGCAGAGGCGACAGAGCTTCTCTTGTCAGACGCAGAACGCAGCACGGCGTTGGGCTTGGTTGCCGCTAAGCTTTACCGTGAACGTTTCGACGTGCGGCATACTATAGCCATCCTGAACGGCGCACAGTGGCCCACAGAATCCTGAAGCTTCGTGAAATTTGCTGGCTGGAAGTTCTGAATTTTTCTTAATGCGTATTGCAATCGTCAACCGGTATCGCAACATCATCGGCGGAGTGGAAACACACTTGCGTCAACTCCTGCCGGCGCTGGCAGCAAGCGGGTGCGAGATAGCATTCCTGCATGAGGAAACAGAAGCGGCAGGGGGCGAGATGATAAAGTTGCCGGAAGGCGCGCCCGCATGGTCTGTTGCAGGGCCGGGAGCGGAACGCGCGTTAGATGAATTGCGTCGCTGGCAACCGGATGTTATCTACGTGCACGGCCTGCGCTCGCCGGAACTCGAAACGGAATTGCAAAAAATCGCTCCGGCGGTCTGCTTCGCGCATGCTTATTATGGCAGTTGCGTGAGCGGCGCGAAGACTTTCAGTTTTCCGGCGATGCAGCCCTGTGACCGCGCATTCGGCTGGCAATGCCTGTTGCATTATTATCCGCGACGATGCGGCGGATTGAACCCGCGCACGATGCTGCATGACTACAGACTACAGACAAAGCGGCTCGCTCTCCTGCATGACTATCGAGCAATCCTTGTCGCAAGCACACACATGGCGCGTGAGTACGAAAAATATGGACTGTCAGACCGCGTGAGGATTGTGCGCTTGCCTGTCTCCGTTGAAGAGATGCCAGCATCTCTGCCAGACGACCGCCAGCAGAGGCAGAAATGGCACATCCTGTTTCTGGGCCGGATGGAATCTTTGAAAGGTGGAGCGGCTTTGCTCGAAGCTTTGCCCACAGTGGCTTCTGCTTCTGAAATTCCGGTGCAAGTAACTTTTGCAGGGGACGGGCGTCGCAGAAAGGAATGGGAACGTCGCGCTTCGCAACTCGCATCAAGTAACACGGGATTGGAATTTATTTTTACAGGGTGGCTCGATGAGTCGCAGCGCAACAAGGTCTTGCGGGAATGCGACCTGCTCGTCATGCCGAGCCTCTGGCCGGAGCCGTTTGGTCTGGCCGGAATAGAAGCCGGATGTTATGGCGTCCCTGTGGTCGCCTTTGCGGTTGGCGGCATCCCGGATTGGTTGAAACACGGAGTCAACGGCACGCTCGCGCCGGGCAATCCTCCGTCAGCACGCGCTCTGGCTGCCGCAATCATTGAATGCATCCGTGATGAAACCTTCTATCAGAGCTTGCGCAGAGGAGCCGTAGAGCGGGCGCAGCAATTTAAGATGGAAAATCATGTCGCGGCGTTAATGGAAATTTTTCAAACGCTGCGAGAGAAGGATTGAAGTTTTTTTTTGAAGATACGCGTGAAGCTATGCGGCTCTGTCTGATTGTGGAGAGCGGGACGGATGTGAGACTGGTTGAAGGGCTGGCCGAAAGATTCAACCTCTCGATCATCGCGCGACGGATTGAAGGCGGCGTGGAGATTAGCCAGCCTCCGGGGATGGCTGTCGCCTCGCACATCGGGCCTGCTTCGAGGCTTGGCTTCGCGCGCTTTGTCTGGCAGCACTTGCGCACACATCGTGCAGAGATTGATGCAGTGATGGTGCAGGGTTATGGTCTGGCTGCCTTTGCGGCGAATGTCGCGGGGCGCGTCAACGGCAAGCTGACGATGATGTTAGTGTGCAGTCCTGTCGAGGCATATTATAAATGCCGTCAAGCGTATCAGGAGCAGGGCAAACGTTTTCGCCGCCGTGAGCTATGGGCGCTCAACGCGCTGGCGCGCATCAATGCCGTTTCCGGTCAAAGATATATCGTCCTCAGCCGTCATCTGGCCGATGTCGTGCGGCGACATGGCATAACTTCCAGGCCCGTTGATGTGATACCGATTTACGGTGTGGATACAAATATCTTTGCGCCGCCCGTCGAGCCGAAGGAAACAATCAGGAAGCGTCTCGGTTTGCCCGCGACCGGCGCGCTCATCTTTTTCAGCAGCCGCATCGCGCCGGAGAAAGACAGCGAGGCTCTGCTCAAAGCCGTGCGTCAACTGCTGAACAAAGGGCGCGACCTGTGGCTCTTGCACAGGAGCGGCGGCTATCAGGCATTTCTCAAAGATGCCGAACGCTTCGGCATTGCCGGACGAGTTATTGCGACCGATGCCGTTCATCCGCATAAAGAGTTGCCGGAAGACTATCAGGCTTGCGATCTTTGCGTGCAGGCGAGCCGCGCAGAAGGTCTGGGATTCTCGCCGTTAGAGGCTCTGGCGTGCGAAGTGCCGGTCATCGCCTCTGCGGTCGGCGGTCTGGAAGAAACTATCAAAGACGGCCTGACCGGATGGACGTATCCGGTCAGTGATTCGGCGGCCCTTGCCGCGTGCATCGAAGCTGCGCTGGATAACCCGGATGAAGCGGCTCAGAGGGCTGCCGCCGGACGAAAACTTGTCTGCGAGAAGTATGAGCGACAAATCGTCTTCGAGCAATTAGAGGAGCTGTTGCACACGCGTCACAAATTGCAACCGGAGAGCGGGTGTGTGAAGGTCTCTTGAGCCACAGCAGCAGACAACCTCTACGTGTCGCAATTATCTGCGATCTGCCTGAAGAGAACTGGCATAGCATGGACCTGGTTGCCGAGATGCTCTTCAGCCATTTACGCGCCGAACATGCTGCGACTATCCGCCCTGTCAATATTCGTCCCGGTATGAAGCGGCGTTTCGGACGCCTCTCGCTGCCCGTCAGGCGAGCCTTTGCTTATAATGCTGACCGGCTCGTCAATCGCTTCTGGGACTATCCGAAACTGCTGAAACGCATTGCACGGGACTTTGATATTTTCCATCTTGTAGATCACAGCTACGCACAGCTTGTTCATCAACTTCCGTCTGAGCGCACCATCGTCACCTGTCATGACATAGATACTTTTCGTTGTGTTCTTGAACCGGCGGAGCATCAACGCTCAAGGGCGTTCGTGGCGATGACGAAGCGCATCCTCGAAGGCTTGCGTAAAGCTGCATGGGTGACTTGTGACACCGCAGCCACGCGCGAAGAGTTGTTGAAACATCAAGTGATACCTGCCGGGCGCACAGTCATCATTCACAACGGAGTCCATCCAACCTGTTCTCCAGAGCCTGATGCACAGGCGGATTTGGAAGTCGCGCGTTTGCTTGGCCCTGCGGATGATAAAGCGATTGATGTGCTGCATGTCGGCAGTACTATCGAGCGGAAAAGAATTGATGTCCTGCTCAAGGTTTTCGCTACGGTCAGGAAAGAGTTTCCATCGGCGCGACTCTTGCGCGCCGGAGGATTGTTTACAGACGAACAGAGAAAGCTTGTCGAGCGGCTAGGGCTATCGGAATCCGTAGTGGTCTTGCCCGCGCTCTCTCGAAACATGCTGGCCGCAGTGTACAGGCGCGCAACTCTTGTCTTGCAGCCATCTGAAAGAGAGGGATTCGGATTGCCTGTCATCGAAGCTATGGCTTGCGGCGCGCCCGTCATCGCCAGCGATCTCGATGTGTTGCGCGAAGTCGGCGGCGCGGCGGCTGTCTATCGTCCCGTCGCAGATGTTAATGCATGGAGCCGCGCTGTTATCGAATTGTTGTTAGAGCGACGAGAGAAGCCGTTGCAGTGGGCTGTACGGCGCGAAGCGGGATTAGCACAGGCAGCCAGATTCACATGGGCCGAGTATGCCGAAAAAATGGTCGCGTTGTATCAGGATTTGTGGTATTCGTGATGCACGATTGCTGCATCCGACCCGGCATTCACCAAATCAATTTACGTCTCACATCTAAGGATTTTTTTCTGATGAAAAAGAAGGTTCTGATTACAGGCATCACCGGACAGGATGGAAGTTATCTGGCGGAGCATCTGTTAGGGCTTGGCTATGAAGTGCATGGCCTTGTGCGGCGTGTCGCGCTGGAAAATCCTGAGGTCAGGATTGTGCGTATCGCTCACTTGCTGGATAAGCTGACGCTGCATGCTGCGAGTCTGGAGAGTTATCCGAGCATCTTTAGCGTCGTTAGTCGCCATGATTTTGCAGAGTGCTATCACTTAGCGGCGCAGAGCTTTGTGGCCGAAAGCTTTGCCGATGGATTTTCGACGATGAACACGAACATCAACGGGACGCATTACATGCTCGCGGCTTTGCGCGAGTTGCGCCCGAAGTGTCGTTTCTATTTCGCAGGCTCTTCGGAGATGTTCGGTAAGGTGCGCGAGATGCCGCAACGCGAGACGACGCCGTTTCACCCGCGCTCGCCTTACGGCATCAGCAAGGTCGCTGGCTTTGACCTGACACGAAACTATCGTGAAGCATACGATATGTACTGCGTCTCTGGCATGCTCTTCAATCACGAATCACCGCGTCGCGGCGTAGAGTTCGTGACGCGCAAGATTACGAGCACAGTGGCGCGCATCAAGCTCGGCCTCGCCACAGAGTTGCGCATCGGCAACTTGGAAGCCAAGCGCGATTGGGGACACGCTGCGGATTACGTGCGCGCGATGCATCTGATGTTGCAACAGCCCGAAGCGGATGATTACGTCGTCGCGACGGGCGAGACACATTCCGTGCGCGAGTTTTGCGAGCGTGCGTTTGCAGAAGTCGGGATGGATTACAAAGACTATGTGGTGGTGGACGAATTTTATTACAGACCTGCGGAAGTTGATTTGTTGATTGGCGATGCAACAAAGGCGCGCGCGACACTTGGCTGGGAGCCGCAATATACTTTTCAGGAATTGGTCACGGAGATGGTACAGGCAGACCTCGAAGCCCTGCGCTCAATGGGCCAGACTCCGAGCCTACATGCCACACCCGCGCCTTAATGAAAGATGCTTTGCGATAAACAAACCTTTGCAGTCTTATGTTTTTCTTTGCGCCTTTGCGTGAAACCACAACGAACGGTTCGCGCTGGTGGCGCAAAGAAAAGAAAGACCGGAAGCTCGCAAAGGATTGAGTGAGAGTGAAGTATGAAGAACTACGAGTTTGTCACCATCTGGCGCGTGAAAGCTCCGCTCGAAAGTGTGTGGAAAGAGATTTATCATTCAGACTTGTGGCCCGATTGGTGGAAGGGCGTCGAGAGCGTGGTCTTGATTCGCAAAGGGGATGAGAGCGGCGTCGGCAGCGTTCATCGCTATACATGGAAGAGCAAGCTTCCCTATCGCCTGAGCTTTGAGATGCAGTCCGTGCGTGTCGAGCCGCCTGTCTTGCTGGAAGGCATCGCCGCCGGAGAATTGGCCGGAAGGGGAGTCTGGCAGCTTTCGTCTGAAAATGATGAAACGATTGCCAGATATGATTGGAAAGTAGAGACGACAAAGCGTTGGATGAATCTTCTCGCGCCGATTGCGCGTCCGGTATTTAAGTGGAATCACGATGTCGTGATGGGCTGGGGCGCGCAAGGATTAGCGAAGAGGCTCGGAGTCAGTGTCGTTGAAGTGAAGGAAGATGGACGTTAAGAGGAGAAGTTTTTTTGAACGTCGAAGCTTACCTCAAGCGCATCAACTATCATGGCCCGCTTTCTCCAAGTGCAGAGACCTTGCGAGACTTGCAGGTGGCGCATCTGTTGGCAGTGCCTTTTGAAAATCTGAGCATTCATGCGGGGCAGCCGATTGTGCTTGAAGATGATGCCCTGTTTACAAAAATCGTTGAGAAGAAGCGCGGCGGTTTTTGTTATGAAGTCAACGGGCTGTTCGCGGCTTTGTTGCGCGCGATAGGCTTTGAAGTCCAGATGCTCTCGGCCAGCGTAGCGAATGCGGAAGGCAGCTTTGGTCCAGAGTTCGATCACATGACATTGATGGTCAAACTGGAAGAGCGTTGGCTGGCGGATGTGGGCTTTGGCGATTCTTTTCTTGAGCCGTTGCTGCTGGATGAGCGCGGCGAGCAGAGACAGGGCAGTCGCGCTTATCAGATAAAACCTGAGGGCGCGCACTTGATTATGATGCAACGCGAGGACGCGGATGAATGGCAGCCGCAGTATCGCTTTACCTTGCAGCCTCACGAGTATCCAGACTATGCAGAGATGTGCCGTTATCATCAGACTTCGCCGCAATCGCATTTCACACAAAAACGTGTCTGCTCTCGCGCGACAGAGACCGGGCGCATCACTTTGAGCGAGATGCGTTTCATAGAGACTTCAAATCAAGGCGCGCGGCAGGAGAGAGTCTTGTCCGGTCAGGAAGAGTACGCAGCAATCTTGCGTGAGCATTTCGGGATTGTCATAAATTAGACACAGAGACACAGAGACTCGGAGATAAAACAAAAAAATCATTTAGCATTTTCTCCATCTGCTTTTCCTGCTCTGTGTCTCTGTGTCTCTGTGTCTAATCTTTAGTTTTCAGACATTCAAGGAGCATTATCACGAACAGCGAAACACGCAAGAGCGCGCTTCCAATCATTGTCTGGATTGTGCTCTGCGCCATCTGGGGCTCAACGTGGGCGTTTATCAAGATTGGTTTGCGCGACCTGCCGCCCATTACTTTTGCGAGCATACGTTTCATCATCGCCGTCAGCGTGCTGCTCGTCATAGCCTATCTCAGACGCGCGCGACTTCCGCGCACAAACGCAGAATGGCGCGTGATTGCGATAACAGGCATCCTGCAATTCACGCTCAATTACGGTCTGATTTTCTGGGGCGAGAAATATATCTCATCCGGGCTTGCCGCGCTCTTGCAGGCGACGATTCCGCTCTTCGGGCTGCTCATCGCTCATAGACTTTTGCCCGGCGAGCCTTTAACAATCACAAAGCTCTGCGGCATCGTGCTAGGGCTTGCGGGCGTCGCAGTCATCTTCTCAGACCAGTTAAGGCTCGGCGATATCTGGTCTGTGTGGGGCAGCGCGGCGATTATCTTAGGCGCACTCGCCGCAGCCTATAGCAATGTTCTGGTCAAAGCAGAGGGCGCGAAGTTTGACCTCTCCGTGCTGGTCGCAGGACAGATGTTATGCGGGCTTGTGCCGCTTCTCATCTTCAGTTTAATTAAGGAGGGCAACCCACTCGCCTTGCGCTGGACGCCGGCAGCAATTTTTTCAATCGTCTATCTCGCGCTCGTAGGCTCTGTCGCGGCCTTCATGCTCTACTACTGGCTCGTACGCCACATGGATGTGACGAACACGCAGTTGATTGCGCTCGTCACGCCTGTGGTCGCAGTCCTGCTCGGCGTCATGTTTTTAGATGAAGCATTGACATGGCGCATAGCCATCGGCGGGCTTGGAATTTTTATGGGCATCGGACTTATTATCTTACGTCGCCGCAAACCTGTGCGCGATGTGCCGGAGACTGCGAGTGGTTGAAGCACTGTGAAGATGAAAGTTATGAGGAGAGTCAAGCTATGCGTCTTATTATAAAATTACTCTTGTTGCTCTGTCTCTTGCCTGTCGGCGCATTGAGTCAGGAGCGTGTGCGTAGTGTGATGGTTGGCCCACGCGGTGATGAGATACGCATTGTCGTCGCTCTGATTGAGCCTAACGACAAGGGCTACAAGATGCAGTCAATGATTATTGACATCGCTCGCATCAAAAACAAAAACGAACAGCCAGCATCCGCGCAGGTTGACCTGACCTCAACCGACCGCTTTCTTTCAACCGGAGAGAAGGATCAAAAGATACTTCTACTGCGCTGGAAGAAAGCCGGAGAGATAGAATTAAAATGTGACGGCAAGTGGGAAAAGCAAGATAAGAAGGCTGCCATAGAAAAAATCATGGAAGCGATAAGGGCCGTAATTGGCGCTGTTCCTCTGGATACAAAAAAAACAACTGAGGTGACATTGCCCACAGAGATAGAAGAGCAGGTAGCATCTCTCTTAAACGCTCTTCATACAGACGAGTTTCCGTGCGTGCGGAGTGGGAATTAAAAATTGTTCCTCCTATCGCAAGAGCAAAGATAATGTTCGATAGCATCACTCTCAAAGACGCGCGCCCCATCGCTTTGCTCAAAAAAGCGATAGTAGTCTTGCTCGCAGCTTTCCTCTGCATCGGAATTATCTCCAGCCATCGGGCCTATTATCAGGTGCGAAGTTTGGAACTTGAAGCTCCTGAAAAGATTCTGCACAACGGCTCAACCGTCAAGGCTCTGGTTGTCAGTTCCGGTCGCACATATGTTGACTTGCAGGTTGAGATGATTCAGGGCGGGCGCACAGAAACTCTCGCGGTGCAGCGTGTGCCGGATAACGAGTATGCTTTTTTTGACCCGCGCACACAGCAGGCCGCGCTCACAGTAGTCTTCACACCGGAAATGCTCGCGCGATTCCAGAGAGGCCCGGCGCAGGTGCGTGCCACAGCGTTTGGACGTTCGCAGTGGACTCGCACGCCGCCGCCGGTCGTGCGCGAAATCGCTGTCGAGCTTCAGCATGATTGAGCAGGATTGCAAGATGAAAGATAAGAGAGAAGCGTCTGAGACTTCGTTAGAGCTAGGAGCGGGACAGAGAGCCGTTGAGCTTCTGCGGCCCTGGCTGCTGTTTGTTTTGTATCTCGTGACGGCGGCGAAGGGCTGGTGGCTGTTGGCCGTTCCGCTGGCCGTCGCCACTTGCCTCGCGTCGTTCGTACAGATGCATGATGCTATGCACAGGTCGCTTAATCTCTCTGTGCGCGCACACAAATTTATTCTCTCGGCGAGTGGATTGCTGCTGCTCAAAAGCGGGCATGGTTTGCAGGTCACGCACCTGCGGCATCATGGACGTTGTTTGAGAGAGGATGACCCGGAGGGCGTCTGCGCCAACTGGCCCTTTTATCGCGTGCTGCTCGAAGGGCCGTTTCATATCTTCATCATGCGTTTCTACTCTCTGCGCACAGCCCCGCAGACAAAACGGCGTCAGTTGATAGAGACAGCAATCACTGCCGCTTTAGTGCTGCTCGCGGCCACCACATTTTTCTTCTTTGGCTCATTCATCGGAATCATCTACTGGGTTGTCGCGGCCAGCCTGAGCGCGACACTTCCGTTATGGGCAGCATACTTGCCGCACCGTTTAGCCCCGGAGCATCCGGCCATCAAGACCGCCGGAAGATTCGCACAAATCTGGACGCCCGTCCTCACATCCTTCGCATATCATCACCTGCATCACGCATATCCAAAAGTGCCGACCGCGCTGTTGCCAATCATGGCCGGCAGAGTCAGCGTCTCGGAATACAAAGCGCATGTGCATGAAGATTGATAAATGACTGAGTTCAGCATAAGGAAAGAGTTGATTTTCTCAGCCCCGTAAGGGGCGGCAGATATTAGCCCCGCGCGTCAGCGCGGGGACACACGCACCACACACAATCGAGCCCCGTAGGGGCGACACCATTTGTGCCGCCCCTACGGGGCTCATTATTTATCTCGTGCTGTAACCCACGACTCACGTCGTGGGCTATTACATGCCGCCCCTTCGGGGCTGTAAAGACAAGTTGCTTTTCTTTCGCCTTTGCGCGAGACGTTTCTTTCCGCTCATTCACCTGTAAGAATTGACAAACTCTTCCAGCTTGCGCGTGTCCTCGCTCGTCATTCCTGTAAATTCCAGGCCGATGCCTGTCGCTGGCACTCCTTCCATGAGCCGCAGTTGGTATCGCACAATGCCCTTCAAGCGAAATATGTACATCATCTCATTGGCCCACTTGAGATGTATGACATCGCCTGAGCGCACTTCTCTATGCGTGGCTAAGAAACAACCGCTCACACTGAGATTGATGATTTTGTCAAAGTATTCGCATTCCGCATTCAATCCCCAATCGGCGTAGAAATCCACTTGAATGCGCGGATGTTTCCGGTCTTCGCTTGAGGTCATCACTCAATAGTCTCCGATGGCAATCACTATCTACTACTTCCTCAAATACCATGTGCCTGCCGAACTGCTGCGTAGGATATTGTAATTCTCCAAAATAAATCTTGATGTCTGAGGCGAACGAGTCGGCACTATTCCTGCGTATTCGGTTCCGATAAAAATATATGTAGGCTTTGATTGGGCCAGTTGCTCCGTCAATACGACCCACTGTTCGGAAAGAAAAAGCTCCAGCATCCAGCCGTTTGACGCGATGGCCTGCTCGCGCCCGGAAAGATAGTAATAGACAGGAGTGCCTGCGACAAAGATGCCGCCCGGCAAACTGTCCGGCTGTGTGAGAAACTCTACTTCCGCATACGCAGTCCTGTACATGTCGCTAGTCTCGCGCTGGTAGTCGAGCCGCCTTTCCGTTCCATAAGCAAAACCTGATTGGGCCAGATAGAGACTCTTCGTCGTTAAAGAAGCAATCGCGGGCGAGAACAACAAAGCCACACAGAGAGAGACCGCAACCAGACTCCGCGTTGAAGAGATTGACGGCCAAGCTTCTCTGGCCCGACTCCACAAAATATCCAGACCCTTCGTCGCCAAAATGCCGAGCGGCACAATGAACAACATGAAATGATAGTCCCACCACGAAAGACGCTGCACCATGATGACGCCGAAACCCGCTATTACCCAGAGCGCGAGATTCACAAACACCAGATTCATTTCCAGCAGCTTTCGTCGCACGCTCAAACTCGCGCAGGCCCACACAAACGCCAGCGCGGTCAGAGGCGTAAAGTTAATCACAAACCAGATGACGCCTTTGACCAGACTGCCGAGCCGCCAGCCCTGCAATTCGACTATCGCGCGCGAAGGATATTCAAAGAAAGTGTAATTCAACAGAGTGAGCGTCCCGTGCCGCGCGAAATAGACGAACACAATCACAAGCGGCAACAGCATGCCTGCCACGACTGGCCCACCGATTCGCAAGAACGCGGATGCTTTGCTTTCTCTCTTTCTAAGCACAGCATCAACAAAAGCAATCAGCCAGAAAGAGAGCAGTATCGGAAGAAAGACAAACTTGAAGAGCAACACGATGCCGCCCATCAGCCCTGAGAAAAAAAGTCGCCACGCGCGGCCTTTCTCTCGCACAGCGGAATCTGCGGCCAGCCAGAGCGAAAGAAAAAGCGGAAAGCCCGTGAGACCTTCAACCTGCGTGAGATGCCAGCTCCTTGTGATTGCGTAATAGAAGCCTATGGTCAGCAGTGGAATTAAAGAAGCAATCGCGCGACTCTCAAAATAGCTCCTGAGCGTCAACAGCATGACGACGCTGAAGACCATCAGATAAATCAGCTCAAGCGTGTGTACGCCGATTTCCGTAAAGCCAAAGAGCTTGCCGCCAAGCAGGTAAAAGCCAAAAATGCCGGGCTGCTTCAAATCCCAAAAATCACGATACAGAATCGCGCCCCGGCTTATCTTCGACGCGCCCGTAGTAAAGAGCGCCTGATCGCCGTCAAACGGATAAGGGAGATGCAGCAGCCCGACTAGCAAGACTGCGGCAAGGATTATCACATCGAGCTTAGTAAAGCTTCTTGCTTCCATATCCCCTGTAACTCTTCAACTCCTGCGCCTGAGATGTCAAAGTCCTTGAAGTCTTTTGTATCATATATAAGAATGAACGGAAGCAGCGCGGAAGTGCGGCGCGTAAAATCACGAAGGATAAAGCTGTACCACATTAGAGGTCTTTAGGAAAAGAGATGAAAGCAATCAGAGTCGAAGCCTACGGTGGGCCAGAGCGTCTAGTCTATACGGATGTTGAGAGGAGCGAACCGAAAGCTGGCGAAGCCCTCGTCAAACTCGAAGCCATCGGCGTCAACTACATAGACGTTTATCATCGCACGGGACTTTACCCGATGCCGCTCCCGTTCACGCCGGGTTCGGAAGCGGCGGGGATTGTGGAATCCGTCGGCGATGATGTGAGCGAGATACGTGTCGGAGACCGTGTCGCCTACGCGATGTCGCCCGGAGCTTATGCAGAATATGCTCTGGTCCAGACTTCCAGGCTCGTCAAATTGCCAGACGAGATTGATACGGAGTCGGCTGCTGCGGCGATGCTGCAAGGCATGACGGCACACTATCTGGCGACTTCGACCTATCCGCTCAAAAGCGGAGACGCCGCGCTCGTGCATGCCGCAGCAGGCGGCGTCGGCCTGCTTCTCATTCAAATAGCAAAGCGCAGAGGCGCGCGCGTGTTCGGCACAGTCTCGACAGAGGAAAAGGCAGAGCTTGCGCGCGAAGCAGGCGCGGATGAAGTCATCATCTACACCGAGCAGGATTTTCAGGAAGAGATTAAGCGCGCGACGGATGGCGTGGGCGTGCAGGTGGTCTATGACTCTGTCGGAAAAACCACTTTTATGAAGAGCCTTGATTCACTCGCGCCGCGTGGCATGCTGGCTCTCTTCGGACAATCAAGCGGGCCTGTGCCGCCATTTGATGCCGCGCTACTCGCGCAAAAAGGATCGCTCTATCTGACGCGGCCAAGCCTTGCGCACTACACACTGACACGCGAAGAATTGCTCTGGCGCGCAGGCGAAGTGCTTTCATGGATTGCCACTGGAGAATTGAAGCTTCGCGTGGGCCACAAATTTTCTTTGTCCGAAGCAGCAGAGGCGCACAGGCAGCTCGAAGGAAGAAAGACGACAGGGAAAGTCTTATTGCTTCCTTGAATGATAAAGTAGATGTTCTGATGAGTAGTCTTCTTGATTCAACTGTAAGCCTTCAAAGCTCCGAAGCAGAAACCGCGAGCATGGCGTCTGAGCCAGCATGGCTTGAATCTCTGGCCCACAAGCGCGTGCTGCATGTAGGCAAGTATTACCCGCCGCACATGGGCGGGATGGAAACGCATGTGCAATGGCTCTGCGAAGAATTGCAAAGGGTCGTTGATGTGGAAGTCGTCGTCGCCAGCGATGAGCGGCGGACTCTGCGAGAAATCATCGGCGGCGTGAAGGTAACGCGGGTCGGAACAATGCTTAATTTCTCCGCCGCGCCGGTCTGCCCCGCGATGACGCGCATCATACGCGAAGCAAAGGCCGACCTTGTGCACATGCACTTGCCGAATCCGACGGCGATTCTATCTTATCTGGCAAGCGGGCATCGTGGCAGACTCGTTTTCACTTATCACAGCGACATCATCCGCCAAAAGTTTCTGGCCCAGGGGTTCTGGCCCTTTCTCAGGCACGCGCTCTCAAAAGCGGATGCGATTATCGTCGGCAGTCCGAATTATTTAGAGACCTCTGCGGTTCTAAAAAAATTCAAAGAGAAGTGCCGCGTGATACCCTTTGGCATTCCGCTCGAAAAGTTTGGACGGGCGGATGCTGAGCAGGTGGCGTTGATAAGACAGCAGTTCGGCCAGCGCATAGTGCTCGGCGTGGGGCGACTGGTTTACTACAAGGGCTTTGAGTTTCTGATTCGCGCGATGAAAGATGTGCAGGGGCATCTCTTGATTGTCGGTGACGGGCCTTTGCGCGCGTCGTTGCAGAGAGAAGCGGAAGAGCTTCGACTTTCGGAGAGAGTTACGTTCTTGACTGAGGTCAAAGATGTGCGCCCCTTTTATCATGCGGCGGATGTGTTTGCGCTCTCTTCCATCGCGCGCAGCGAAGCCTTTGGCATCGTGCAGTTGGAAGCGATGGCGTGCCGCGTGCCTGTGGTCAACACGAGTCTGGATTCGGGCGTCACGTTTGTCTCGCCCGACGGCGTGACGGGCCTGACAGTCGTTCCATCTGATGCAACCGCGCTGGCTCATGCTATCAACTCTTTGCTTGATGACCCGGCGCGCCGTGCGCAGTTTGGAGAGGCCGGAAGGCTGCGCGTCGAAAAGGAATTTAGTTTGGAAGGCATGACACGCAGGACATTAGAACTTTATGCAGATGTCTTGCAAGGTTATACCAAGTAACAATCAAACAAGAGGAAGCAGACGAACCACGAAAACACACTAAAGATACGAAAGAACTAAACTTTTCGTTTTGTTTCGTGTGATTTCGTGGACAGTTCGCCGCTTTTTCTTTTCCAATCTGGTATTAGTATTTAACCGCAGAAGTGAAAACATATCTCTTCATCTTTATTTTATCCGCCGCCTCTTCGCTGGTCTTGACGCCGACTGTGCGGCGCGTGTGCGAGCGTTTCGGATTATTGGATGAGCCGCGCGACGACCGCCGCGTGCATCGCAAGTCCGTGCCGCGTCTGGGCGGCGTGGCGATTTTTCTGGCGACGTTGATTGCGCTTTCCGCGCTGCTCTTTATTAATAACTCGCTGACGCATTCGCTCAGGGCCGTCCGTTGGAGATTTATAGCCATTCTCGTGCCAGCCACGTTGGTCTTTCTCTTTGGAATTTATGACGACCTGCGCGGCTCTAAAGCTCCACTGAAATTTCTGGTCCAGGCTATGGCAGGCTCTCTGCTCTTTGTGCTCGGCGGGCGGATTGAAATTCTTTCAGTGCCTTTCGTCGGCGTCATAGATTTGCCTCTGGCAGTAAGCTTTATGTTGACTGTCATCTGGACTGTCGGCATCACCAATGCTTTTAATTTGATTGACGGGATGGATGGGCTGGCTGCGGGAGCTGCGCTCTTTGCAGCGTTTGTGATGATGGTCGTGAGCCTGCCGCTCTATAATCCGTTCGTCACAATCATCTCGATTGCGCTGGCCGGAGCTGTCATAGGCTTCCTGCGCTACAACTTTAATCCGGCATCTATCTTTCTGGGAGATTCGGGCGCGCTCTTTCTAGGCTTCACACTCGCCGCACTCGCAGTTCAAGGAACGCAGAAGGCCTCTACGCTGGTCGCGGTGATGATTCCCCTATTGGCTTTCGGCGTGCCGGTGGTGGACACGGGCTTTACGATGGTGCGCAGGTTCCTGAGCGGGCGACCACTTTTTCAAGGCGACCGAGAGCACATACATCACATGCTGCTGGCGCGTGGCTGGTCTCAGCGTCGCGTGGTCTTTGTGCTCTACGGCGCGTGCGCGCTCTTCGGGCTGATGGCGATGCTCTTTGTCGGCGAGACCGGACGGACAACAGGGCTCGTGCTCTTTGTAATCGGCGTGGCTGTCATCTTAGCTGTCGGGCGTCTGCGTTATCACGAGATAGATGAAATCAAGGCGAGCGTCAAACGCAACCTGAAAGATAGACGCCTGCGCGCGGCCAATAACCTGCATGTGCGCCGCGCCACACGCGCGATGTCCGAGGCCAACACGTTGCAAGAACTGTTTTCGTCTGTGCTGTTGATGCTTGAATCCGGGGAATTTGTCTATGCCATTGCGCGCGTCGGTTGCGATGAGAATGCTTCGGGGAATGAGCGCGCGTTGATGAGAGAGAAGCGTGAGCAAGTCTTGCGTCGCGCGGAGCTGCGCGAAGGTTGCATTCACTGGGACTGGGAGCGCGGAGATATAGAGGCCGCAGAGATTATCGGCTCAAGCCATTTCTGGACACTGCGGCTGCCGCTTTCGACAGAGCACGGCACGTTTGGTTATCTCAATCTCTATCGCGGGCTGGACAGCGACCATCTGATGCTCGACATCAATTACCTGTGCCGCCTCTTTCAGCAAGAGATGTCGCGCGCAGCCGAACGCATCCTGACCGCAGATGAAAAGCAAGCTGTCTCAAATCCTCTGCCGCAAGCTAAGGTAATGCAAAATTAAAAATGTAAAATGCAAAATTAAGAAACTGATTTCATTTTGCATTTTACATTTTTAATTTTTAATTTTTTATGTCTCTTGCTCTGCCGAAGCTTTATCCGATAACGGATGCGCGTTTGTCCGGCCTCTCTCATGCGGAGCAGGTCGAGAGGTTGATTGCGGGCGGCGCAACTCTCATACAGTTGCGTGAGAAGCATGCTGGCCCAGGAGAGTTTTATAGTGATGCCTTAGAGGCTCTGCGGATTGCGCGTGCAAAGGGCGCGCGAATTATTATTAACGACCGCGCCGATATTGCTTTGGCCCTCAATGCAGATGGAGTGCATCTGGGCCAGGACGACTTGCCGCCGGAAGCCGCGCGCGCACTTCTGGGCCAACGTGCCATCATAGGCTATTCCACACACAATGTTGAGCAGGCCGCCGCAGCCGCAGTGTCTCTGCCGATAGACTATCTGGCGATTGGGCCAATCTTTCCGACTTCAACAAAAGAGAATCCAGACCCTGTTGTCGGCCTCGAAGGTTTGCGCCGCGTGCGCCGCGCGATAGGCGCGATGCCGCTCGTAGCAATCGGCGGCATCACGCATGGAAGCGCGCCGGATGTAATCGCTGCCGGGGCTGATTCTGTCGCAGTCGTCGTCGCTTTGCTGGCAGACTCGACACGAATAGAAGAGCACACACGGAAGCTTTTGGCTCTCGTTTCCTCTTAAACCTCCGGTAAACATTGAGCCAAACAGAATTTGCTTGCGTTTGCACACATTTTACGCGACAATTAGTTGGTCTTCGGATGGCGTGCCTGCCAACTCCCAAAAAGGCTTGCCGAGCATCTACTCAAAACCCCTACGACAATAATTTGCCTCGTATAAATTTCCCCGAAATGGAGCTTCGCCTGGCATGAGCTTTCTGGACTTACCGCCGATTCTTGAGCGCATGTTGCTCGTCTCAGACAAAATCAGCGACCTTAATTTCTCTGTCGGCCAACCGCCGCAGGTCGAGATAAACGGCAAGCTGACGCCCGTCGAGCCGCTCGGTCTCAAAAAACTTTCGCCGTATCAGACGGAAGTGATTGCGATGGCTTTGATGAAAGGCAACTCTGATGCTGCCGAAAGGTTGGCGCGCACAGGCACGGCAGACCTCAGCTACAGCTTGCCTTCGCGCACGCGCTTTCGCGTCAATATTTTTCAACAACGCGGCACATACGCCATCGTCATGCGCGTCATTCCCACCACCGTCCCGACCATAGAATCTCTCACGCTGCCGACGCAACTCGCAGACATAGCAGAGCTGCGCAACGGCATAGTGCTCTTGACTGGCCCGACGGGCTCTGGCAAAAGCTCCACACTCGCGGCCATCATAGACCGCATCAACGAGACCAAGCACTATCATGTCGTGACCATCGAAGACCCGCTTGAGTTTCTGCACACGCACAAAAATTCCACCATCAACCAGCGCGAGATAGGCACTGATGCGGAAAACTTTCCATTGGCCTTGCGCGCAGCTTTGCGTCAGGCTCCGAAAGTGATTCTGATTGGCGAGATGCGAGATTTCGAGACGACAGAGATTGCTATGGAAGCTGCGGAGACAGGCCACCTTGTGCTCTCGACTCTGCACACGATTGATGCTTCCAAGACTGTTGACCGCATCATCGGTCTCTATCCGAAAAACGAAGAGCAGGTGATTCGCACGCGTCTGGCCCAGACGTTTCGTTACATTGTCTCTCAAAGATTGATTCCGCGCGCGGACGGGCGCGGTCGTGTCGCAGCCGTAGAGATTTTAAAATCCAGCCCGCGCACGCGCGAGTACATAGAGCAGGGAGAAGCGCACGGCAAATCTCTGCTGGACGCCATGCGCGACGGCAAGCTCGACGGCATGCAGGACTTCGATAGCGTGATTAAAGATTTGATTGAACGCAAAATCGTTTCACTCGAAGACGGGCTGGCCTTCGCTACCAACCAGAACAACCTGCAACTCGCACTCAAGGGCCTCTCTTCAACAGAGGACTACATACGCGCCGAGACGGCCACCGTCGGCAGCAACAATCAATATGATTCCATGCTCAGCATGATTGAATAATATGATAATCACCTGCACAAATTGCTCTATGCGTTTGCAAGTGGATGATGAAAAAGTCCCTGCGCGCCCGTTTACTTTGCGCTGCCCGAAGTGTCAGAGCCTTGTGCACGCGCAGCCGCCTGTCGCAGTCGCGCAGGAGCAGCAGAGCGCAATGCCTGTCGCGCAAGAAAACGCTGTTGCTGCTGCGCCGCCGCGTGTCGAAACTCCTCAGCCCGCGCCGCAAGCCAAGCCGGATGCGCCTGCTGGCGTAGATGGCGCAGTCGCGGAGAAAGATTCTGCGTCTGCGGATAGCAAAGAGTTGCTGCGTATGCTGGCGACGCTCTTGCAGCGCGGCACGCAGGCTGTGGATAGCTCGCGGCCCGGCTCGCGTCTGGAATGGGAAGCGAGGCATGTGTTGGTCTGCATCGGAGAGGCGCAGCGCGAGGCCGTTGCGCGCACGCTCGCGTCGGGCGATTATCAAGTCTATGTCGCGGAGAACAAAGCGCAGGCTTTTGAGCGGATGCGTGATGAGCGGATAGACATCATCATTCTCTCTGCGGATTTTGACCCGATAGAGCAAGGCACGGCATTTGTCATGCGCGAGGTCAACACGCTGCGACCTGCCGAACGCCGCCGTCTTTTTCTGGTCCAACTGAGTGACACAGGGCGCACGATGGATGCCCACGCAGCCTTTATCAATAACGTGAGTCTCATCGTCAACCCTTGCGATTTGGAGAAGATGCCGCGCGCGATTGAGCGCGCCCTGCGCGATTACAATGAGTTGTATCGCAACTTTAACGACGCGCTCGGCGTGCGCGCTATTTAAAAGAAAAGTTTCCCGCAAAGGCGCAAAGACGCAAAGAAAAGCTTACATGCTTTCCTTTGCGTCTTTGCGGGAAACTTTTCTTGCTTACCGCTTATTGTTCTCGATGCTCGTTGCCAGCACGTCGTTGAGAGCGCAGATGGCTACCTTCTTAGGCTCTTTCGGCAGTGGAATGTTGGGCAAGTCCACAGACGAGCTGCCGAGGATAGTGGCCGAGCCGAGGCGCACCCAGCCTTTGCCGTCATAGCTCACCCAGACGGGAACGAGCATGCGGAAGTCGTCGCTGACGCCAGACTGCGTAATGCGACCGGAGAGGACAGCCTTGCCGCCGGATTGGCCCACTTGATATTCAAACTTGTAGGCCGGAACTTCCGTTCCATAAACCCATTGATTAAAGAACCAATCCATACGCCCGTTCTCTTCCAGATTGGCTTCGGGCGTCGTGTGCTTGTCAACGATGCTTTTAAAATCTTCCGTCGAGACATCCTTGTTATAGTAAGTCCTGACGAAATCCTGCATCATCGCCTTGAAGCGCGCCTCCGGGTCGCCCTTCGAGCGCGAATCGTACATCACCATGCGGAGCATGTGCAGAATGTACGCGCCCTTCGGATAGACCATCTGATATGCGCCGCCGGTCTTGCCACTGCTCAGGCGATAGCCCTGCGTGACAGGCCCGATAGTGTAAGGCTTGCGCCCCTTGGTTGCGGGCGTGGCCTGCACAATCTCCTTGCGCTGTGCTTCCCAGAAGTCTATGAACTTGTTGATGCCGATGACCTTTTGTACGTAGATCGAAGTGGAGAACTCCGCAAAGCCTTCGCTCATCCACTGGTCACGATAGCTCGACCAGCCGATGATGTGTCCCCACCATTGGTGCGCGACCTCGTGCGGCCCGACGTATTCCCAGAAGGTATCGGTTCCGCCTTTCGACCCGAAGAGCTTGACGCGATCCGTCGAGCTAATGAAAGCCGTGTAAGGCATATAGACCAGCGTGGGCCACGATTGACCGAAGTAGTAGAAGGGCTGCTGCGTCATGGCGAGTCGCGTGTAAGGCAGCTTGCCGAAATACTCATTATAGAAACGCATGGCTGTCTGCGTATCGGCCAGAGCTTTATCTGCGCCGCCCGTGGTGGAAGCCGTAGCGGTTGACTGCATTTCACCATCCGTTAGTTGTTCGATGCTTCTCCCGCCACTCGCGGCCTCTGCCATCTTAATCATGGCTTCGCGCTCCTGTATGTCTGGAGCAAGCTGCGTGTTGGCATAAAACTCTACGCCGTAGTTGGACTCTTTATCCATCACAGCTTTCTTCTTAAACTTGCCGTAGTTGAATCCAGCGACAGTCAAATCCGTCTTGCCGCTCGACCACTTGGCGACTTTCAGGTCGCCTTCCACAGTCTCTTCGCCAACGGGCGCGCCGACGCCGACGAAGGTGAAGCCCTTCGGATAGCGGAAGGTCATATCGAAAGTGGCGCGGTCGCCAAACTGTGTTCCGCCGTTGCTCGGATACCAGTTCGTGCGCGCGACGAGCGCGAAGTTGCCGCCGCCGTAATCCTTGACCACGCCTTCGCCGCCATACTGGACAGTCACCTTATGGTCTTTTCCGGTTTGCAGCGGCTGCGGCCAGATGACTGCAAAGTCTGCGTCTTCGGTTTTGCCTTCCTGAATAAAATTGAGGTCGCGGCCCTGCTCGTCCATCACGCGAGAGACGCGCATGTTCGGGCTGAGGTCGAAGGGCAGGACGCGCGTGCCTGCGACGTTGGAGCGAATCGTAATCACGTCCGTCGCCGTCAATTTTGTGCCGCGAATCGCGCCGTCTATGTCGTGGTGAATGATGTCTGAGAGGCGACGATTGTAAGAACTGAGGGCTGTGCCTTTGCGATATTCTTCGGCCATGTAGAAGGCAGCCCAGATGCCGCCGTCCGAAGTGCCAAAGCTTAAAAGGGCTATCTGTTCGGGCGCGATAGGCGTGCTGCCGAGCGGGTCCATATCGTAAACCAGCTTGTTGTACTTGCGGCCATTGATGAAGGCCGTAAAGAAGCCCGGACGCTGCGCCGTCGAATAAAGGTCTATCAGCTTGCGCAGGTCTATGTTGGTGCGAAGCTCTTTGCGCAGGATGGATTGCACATCTTTGTAGAGGTCGCGCGCGCGCTCGGCCTGCCCGCCGCCCGGCGTTGCATTGGGCGAAGCTTTGATGTCTTCAAATGTCTGGTCTGTAAAATGAAGGACAAGGTGTGTGAAATCTTCTTCGAGTGTGGTCTTGTCAATAAACAAGGCGAGGCTGCGCTTTTCATGCTCGACGGGAGGCGTCATCGTGAGCGTGCCTTCACCGATAAAGACTGCGCCGGTGCGTCTGCCTTCAACCGGTGCGAGAAAATGTATTTCACCGCTCTTCAAAGTAAAGGTCGCGGCATCGCGTTTGAGTATGAGATTATTAACTGTCGCGGAAGAATCGAAGGTCGCCGCAGTTCTGATTTGCTGGTAAGTCGAATCTATGTTGCCTTTCAAGCCGCCGCCGCTCACGGTGACGGTCTCTTCGATAATGGCAACTTCCAGTTTCAAATCAACTGTGGCTACTTTGTCCTCTTCAACCTTGATGCTCTCCTTGCGCACTTCGCTAAAGCCTGTGGCAGAGACGGCGATGGTATAAGTGCCTGCGGGGACGCCTTCGATTTTGTAGCGACCGGCCTTATCGGTTGTGCCTGTGAAGGTCTGGTTGCTCAAAGCGTCTATGACGGTCACAGCCGCCCCGACGACAAGTGCGCCTTTCGGGTCTGTGACAACTCCGGTCACAGTTCCGCCCGCAGCAAAGGCGACGGACAAAGACGAAACAAAAACTATTAAAGAGAGAAGCAAGGAGACAGCTTTTCGAGAAAACATTGAACTTATCCTCAAAGAAAGAGAAGAAAATTTAATCTGCGCTGAATCGCCAGATTGTGAATGGTCACAGGGGAATCAAAAGAATGTTTGCCCCGAATGCGGGCAAAAGATTAAGGCAATCTGATGCTCATACACAGCAAACGGATGTCCATTGCCTACGCTAACCGCCCGGCTCAAATGCACACCGCAATTAGTGTTGATGACTAACACAGGCGTGCCGGAGCCATAGGCTGGAAGAAAGACAATTATACGAGGCGCGTCGTGCCGCGTGTCAAGCTGCTAAAGCGTTTGATACTGTCCTGGTTTCAATTTAGCAAACTTTTGATGACGCTCATCTATTTTAGGTCAGGACTCATGCCAGTCGATTCTCCGTCACAAGAATCCTTCTGGAAATGATTTCCAGAATAATAGAAGTATCAACGTAATATTGGAAACAAATTGCGTCAATAGTTATGTGATAAACCGTAAACTCATTTGGTTGGTAGAGTGATTTGATGTGATGGGCCGACTATCTCTCAGATAAGCCTCTCTTGCAAGGTTGTCACAGGATGTGGAACATGGCATTCTGAGTGCGGAACCGGAAAAGGGGAATGGAAGACAGAATGTTTGCTGAATCCAAGATAAAAACAAAACTGCTCAGGCGAATGGGCGAGGCAATCAAGGACTTTCACATGATTGAGGACGGCGACCGCGTGATGGTCTGCCTCTCCGGCGGCAAGGACAGCTATACGATGCTCGACCTGCTGCTCGATGTGCAGAAGCGCGCGCCCGTACGCTTTGATCTGCTGGCAGTAAATCTGGACCAGAAGCAGCCAAACTTTCCACAGCATGTCTTGCCGGAATATTTAGAGAGCATAGGAGTCCCGTATCGCATCGTCGAACAGGATACCTATTCGATTGTCAAAAGGCTCGTGCCGGAAGGCAAGACTTATTGCGCCGTCTGCTCGCGCCTGCGTCGCGGCATTCTCTATAACGTCGCGGTCGAAGAAGGCTGCACCAAGATTGCTCTGGGCCATCACGCGGATGACATCATCACAACGTTTCTCCTCAATCTCTTTTTCATAGGCAACCTGAAAGCGATGCCGCCCGTGCTGCGTTCGATGGACGGGCGCAATACTGTGATTCGCCCGCTCGCTTATGCGCGCGAAACTGATATCGCGGAATTTGCCGCCGCGAAAAATTTTCCGATTATCCCTTGCGACCTCTGCGGCTCGCAGTCGAATCTCAAGCGCGTGCGCGTCAAGCGTCTTATTGCAGAGCTGGAAAAAGAGATTCCGAACATACGCGCTTCGATGCTGACCGCGCTCGGCAACGCTGTGCCTTCGCACCTGCTCGACCCGAACCTTTTCGACTTCAAAAATCTCTCGCCCGGCGTCGGTGATGTACAGGCGGAACTTGATGCAGCCATCGGCCACGTGGAAGAGACTGCTGGCCCAACGTTAGTCTCCATCATGTAAAGGCATGCCAGCCAAGAAACTTGAACTTGATTGGAGCGAGTTTCCGCACGGCTCTGTGACGGAGTACGGGACGTATCTGTGTCTGGCCTGCATCTTTGACATCTTCACGGCTCAGCTTGGCCTTGCGCCGCGCACTGCTTACACGGAAATCAAACGCCACGCGCCGACTGTTGAGGAACTGACTGCGCCCGTCGCACAGCGTCCATACTTCGACAGCAAGCAGAAGAATCCGCATTGTCCTTACTGCGACGCGGCAAAGCGTTGGCACGCGCAGCTAGACACTTATCGCATCGAAGGCGGCAAAGCGACGGACGCCGCGCGCCGCGCGTTGATAAAATCTCTGCCAAAATCGGAAGAGCAGTTTCAGCTTGTCGAAACAAAATCAGACCGCCGGACGCTCTTCTTTGAATGGCTAGACGGGCTCGGTCGCTCGCTCGACCTTGATTCCGATGGCTGGCTGATTGAAGCGACGCGCGCATATCTTGAAAGACGTGAGCCGAAAACGGATTGGGCGGAGATTTTTGAAGGAGTGCGAAGCGTGCGCCGCTCGCAGCGTCTGGAAGAAGGATTTGAGCGCGACGGCGCAAGGCTCTTTCTCGCGCCAGCTTTATACAATGACGCTTTGTTGGTCCAATATCTTGTCAGCCGCTCGCACAAACACGGAGGCCGCACGCTCGAAGGTCGCCTGACTTTGATGGAGCTTGTGCGCCGCATGCGTTATAGCGGCCACTTAGAAGCGCAGGGCATCACGGAGCGCGATCAGTTTGAGGTGCTGGAAAAGATGGTCGAGCATCTGACGGGCGGCGACGGCGCGGTCAAGCTTTACTACCTCATAGACCGCAGGGATTTTCTGGAGAAGGTCAAGACAGTCTATGCGCGTTACGCTGCTTGATAGAAAAAAAGCTTTAGCAGTCTCTACCTGCTTGCCCTCCGCACACGCTTAATCTTTTGTTTTGGCAACGACGGCGACGCTATAAGTGCCTGCGGGGTCGCCTTCTGCTCAGGATAATATACATATTCTCCCGCGACAGGCATGCGGCGTTCGTCCTCTGGTGTGACGATGTCGCCCATTTCTTCTGCCATCGCGGACGGAATCATCATTCCCGTCACACTTGGCTCATAAATCTGCTGCGCGGTCTCAGTGATTGCCATGTTGAGACCGAGACCGGAAAAGAAGCCTAAGATAGCTGAGAGCGTAGCCGTCGCCAGACGCGATAGCTTGCGCCGTATGGCGCGCAATCCGATTGGACAATCTTTGGTCAGCACCGTGCCATCCGCCCTGCGATAAAAGCGCACACAGAGCCTGCCTTCCGTGCGATTGATGAGGTCTTCGGCCTCGCGCCTCGACATCTCCGACAGGTTGTAAACATTCAATTCGCATTGCCCGCAAAAACGCCTGCGAGCATCGCCAATCATACCCTCCCAATCGGCAGAGCACGGCGAGGCGACCTTCGCATGCTTGAGCGGGTCTTTGTACTTGGTCATCCGAAACTCCTTCCTTGAGGCTAGACTATTGGACACTCAGGGAACGATTTTGTTCCGTCAGACTTGCGAGAAGATAAAGAAGAAAGTTCCCGCAAAGGCGCAAAGGCGCAAAGAAAAGCACGCAAAGAGTTGAAGTATTAATTAACTTGAAAGCTCTCTTCGCGTCTTTCTTTGCGCCTTTGCGCCTTTGCGGGAGTTATTCGTTTTCAAGCTTTAAAATCTTCCGCGACCAGCGAAAACAGCACTGCATCTGAGGACTGGCCGTGTATCAAGAGACGTTTGCGCAACACTCCCTCACGCTTTGCGCCAGCCTTCTCTGCGACACGTTGGCTCGCAAGATTGCCGACCGCCGCGATAATCTCTACGCGCTGAAGTCCAAGCTGTTCGAGCGCGAATCGCGCGCCCAAACGTGTCGCGCGCGTCGCCACGCCGCGCCCCGTCCAACTCGTTTTCATCCAGTAACCCAGATTGACCATCTGGTATTCGCGCTTCAAATAGTTAAGCCCAAGACTTCCGAGAAATTCATTCGTCGCCGCATCAAAGACTGCGAAGCTATACTCGACATCGTTGCTCCAGGCTTCTGCGCGAGACATGATAAAGGTCGCGGTCTCTTCTCTCGCTAAGCCTGCATGACACCAGGACATCCATACGGAAATTTCCTTGATGGACGCGCGCACAGCTTCATAGACCATATCTATATCTTCCTCGCGGAATGGTCTGAGGCGGATGATGCCGTCCGTCAATTCTGTATTCATCGGCACAATCATTTTCAACTAAAGCAGGTCGCCGGGTTTGAGCCGCGTGTTTGTGAGCGAGGTCAGGATGTGGTCGCGCCACTCGCCGTTTATCAAGAGATAGTCGCGCGCGTAGCCTTCGACGACAAAGCCCAGCCGACGGAGCAGCCCGCCGCTGCGCTCATTTGTCGGGATGTAATTAGCCATGATGCGATGCAGGCGCAGAGTGTCAAAAGCGTATGAGATGGATGCTGTCAGGGCTTCGCGCATGAGGCCGCGACCCTCTGCGCGAAAGTCTATCTTGTAGCCGAGAAAGCATGCCTGAAAAGGGCCACGCACAAAGTTTGTGAAGTTGCATTCGCCAATCACTGGCCCAGAAGGATTCTCGCGCTCGAACATAACAAGCCTCAGCGCGCGGCCCTCTTTAAAATCCTCACGCGACCTCTGCAAATAATCGCGCCAGAATTTTTCCGTCTCAAAGCCCGCAGGCTCAGGCGGCTGCCAGCGTGTGAGATGCTCTCGATTTTCCAGCGCGAAGGCGAGCATGCGCGGCGCGGCATCCTCCGCAGGGATTGTGAGCAGCAATCTTTCTGTTTCGATGTGTGGGAATTGTGTCGCGTCTTCCATTTTACTAGCGTTTAAAATATAAATTAGCCACAGAGACACAGAGGCAGAGAGATGATGAAAATGAAATCTCTTTCTTACTTTTACCCTTTACCCTTTTCCTTGCTCCGTGTCTCTGTGGCAAAAGCTATCGAATCAAAGCTTGTTCTTCATCAGTCGGCGGGCGGCGGCGATAGCGATGCGTGACAGGGCGACGACGACCGATGCCTATGGCGTGGCGCGAGACAACGAGCGTCGGCGGCAACTGCTGCCGCTTGAATTCGTTGGCCGGCGACTCGACGCGGTTCAATAAATCGTAAACCAGATTTGCTTCATGCCCCGCGTTGATAATCTCTTCGGGCATCGCCTTCTCTTCAAAGTAAAGTTTTAAAATCGGGTCAATCAAGTCATAAGGCGGCAGGCTCTGGTCATCAAACTGTCCATGCGCGAGTTCCGCCGAAGGTCGCTTCTCAATTATCGCGCGCGGGATAATCTCGGTCTGACGATTGTAGTGGCGCGCAAGCTGATAGACTTCCGTTTTCAAGACATCGCCCAGGACTGCAAGCCCGCCATTCGTGTCGCCGTAGAGCGTGCAGAAACCTAAGGCCAACTCCGATTTGTTTCCGGTCGAGAGCAACAGGCGATTCTCTTTGTTGGAGATGGTCATCAGGATGTTGCCTCTTAAACGCGATTGCAGATTCTCTGCCGCGCGTGATGCGCCGTCATGAGCAGGATTCGTGAGTTCCAACTCTTTCGACAAAATTTCAAAAGCCTCAGTGATGGGATGCTCTATGGTCTGCATGTTCAGACGGCGGCCAAGCTCTACGGAATCATCTATGCTGCCGCGCGTGGAGAAGGGCGAAGGCATCATCACCGCGAGCACGTTCTGCGAGCCTAAAGCTTCGCACGCGAGAGCGGCGACAAGAGCAGAATCAATGCCGCCGGAAAGTCCGAAGACTGCTTTTTCAAAACCGTTCTTGTGCGCGTAATCTCTGATGCCGAAGACCAGAGCCTGATGCACAGCCTCTATGTCCGTGCCGGGCAGGCAAAGCCCGTCGCGCACGCCGCAATCCAGGTCAACCGTCGCAAAGAATTCTTCAAACGGCGGAGCTTGCAGGATAATCTCACCGCGACAATCCGCGACGAGGCTTGCGCCGTCGAAGATGATGCCGTCGTTGCCGCCGACCAGATTGACATAGACGATAGGCAAGCCCGCAGCCTTTGCGCGATGCGAGACCATAGCGCATCGCTGGCCCATCTTTCCCTTGTTAAAGGGCGAAGCGTTTGGCGACACCAGCACACTCGCGCCCATCTCTATCAATTCGTCCGCAGGGTCGTGCGGGTATAAACGGTCTTTCCAAAAAGTCTTGTCATTCCAGATGTCTTCGCAAACGGCTACGCCGAGCCGCGCGCCCGTGAGCGGAAACAGCCGACGTTCTTGGGCCGAAACAAAATATCGCGGGTCATCAAAGACATCGTAATCCGGCAGGAGCGTTTTATCCGCAAAGCCCAAAAGCTTCTTATCCTTTATCACCGCCGCAGAGTTATAGAGCTTGCGAGGCGCGCCCTCTTCGGTTGGCCGCACAGTGCCGACGACAGCCGTCAAGCCATCCGTCGCTTCGATGATTCGTTCGAGCGGCACAAGGCAAGAGCGCACCATGTCTCTATCAAGAAACCAATCGAAAGACATGTAACCCTGCACGGCTGTTTCGGGCAGCACCACAAGGTCTGAGTTATCCTTGCGTGCCTGCTCAATAGCGCGCAGGATGCGCACGGTGTTGCCTTCATAGTCGCCGCTCGTCGTATTTATCTGTCCGATGGTGACGCGCATGATTTTAGTTAATTAAATTTGCCACAGAGACACAGAGACACAGAGGATGCAGAGGGAAAAAAGTAAAGTAAGAAAGGCATTCCTTTCATCTTCCCTTTTGCCTTTCTCTGTGTCTCTGTGTCTCTGTGGCTAATCTTCCGTTCTATGTACAACCGGGATGCCCGCAGTCGCAGGCAATCTCCACAGTGCCTTCTGCGTTCTCGCAATAGGCGCTGCAATAATCGCTGTCATCCGTTGCTCTGCAATTACAGGACGGGTGCGCGCATTTGTCGTCATCATCATCGTCTGCCACAGGAATATCCACCTTTCTAAGTGAAAGCCAAAGAGGGGAACGAGGGGGCTGTTTGTCTACTCATGCTAGGCTGCATCTCCGCGAGTGGTCAAGCCGGAAGACTGCGAGACATTCTACAGCGCATCTTCATGGCCGCGTGTTGACGACGATGCGGACGCTGCGCTTGCGGCGAGTGTTAATCTCAATCGGATTGCCTAGCTGAAGCGGCAGCGTCTCGCCGTCAATGTTGATTTCAAGCGGAGGCAGGACTGTCATGCTGTCTGCTGGCGGCGCGGCATCCGGTTGCGGTTCAGGTTCATTCGGCTTGGCCGTGTCGCTCGTGCGCGTCAACAGGTTGGTTGCCACGACGCGCCATGTCGAGGGCGCGCATCGAAGGCGCAGGCCCGGCGTATCCGTCTCTGCGGCTTCGCCAACGGCGAGCGCGTCCAGCTTGAACAAGCCTTCGCCGCAACGCACGCCTTCCGCGTCATAGAAAGTGGCCCAGCCCGAAACGTAGTTGTAGAAAAACTGGCTGCGATTCTCAAGCACTAAACGGATATTCATGACGGGCGAATCCTGTGAGCCTCTGAGGTCTGTCGTGCGCAGCCGCGCAGCCAGTGCCATGCGCCCTTCGGCATCGAGCGCGACGGCCTGCTCCTGCAAACCCACGCGCTGCTCGCCAACAGGCTGTTGCGCGTTGACGGCAGTGCAGGTGATAAAGGTCAAGCATATTAGGATGAGTTTTACTCTCATGTTTTCTCCTTGGAAAGGATATGTTTCCCGCAAAGGCGCAAAGGAAGACCGCAAAGATTGAATGCCACTTGTCCTTGGCGTGCTTTTCTTTGCGCCTTTGCGGGAAACTTTCTTTCAAATCGCAGGCAACAGCGAAGCCCCGCGCGGCATGATATATCCTTCGGCATCCATGCTCGTTTGGGCCAGAACTTCTTCAATCGTTCGCGCCGGAGTCAGACGCATCTTTCGCACAACTTCATCATCCAGTTGCGAAACAAGAAAGATGCGAAAACGCTCTGCCTTCATCATCAGCGACCAAGCGGTCTGCCCGTTCACTTCATAGCTCTCACGCAAACGTTGTTCGAGCGCGTGTGAATCCTTCTCTTCAAACCACTTCAAAAAATCCGCGCGCCCCAATCCGTCCGCACACTCTGCGACAAGAATGATTGCGCCGCCTTCCATGCAGGCATGCGCGGCCATCTCAAGAGCCTTGTGTGCCTGAATCAGATTGATGTCATAAGGCGCGCCGCCGGAACTGACAATCACTAACCCGCGCCGCGCTTCCAATCGCAAAGAATGATTCTCGGCATAATCCGCGCAAGCCTTGCGATGCGCCTCGCGCCAGTCTCCCGCGTACACGCGCACGACGCGCCCGCGCTCGTCAACCATCGTGTTAATGAGAAACGAAGGCTTAATCAAAGACGCGACCCGCTCACACTCTTCATGCACAGCATTGCCTTCAAGCAGTCCCGCGCCGACGCCCGCGCGCCGCCCGCCATGCTCAAAGTCGAGCGCGAGCATGTGTGTTGCTTCAACCGTCTCGGCAGAAGCGAGGCCGGGACAGATGGACTTGCGCCCGCCTGTGAATCCCGCGAAATAATGAAAGCCAATCGCCCCTGTCAGAATAATGTGCGTGTGCTCTTTCAACGCGCGATTGACTTGGACGCGAGTGCCGCGCGCTGTCGTGCCTAAGTCCGTAAGCTGTGAAAGATCATTCGCGTCGTGGTCGAGCGTCTTGATTCTCTGCGCGATAAAAGGCGTTAAGAGCCTGCGCTTTTCTTCGGGCGTCACGGCCCTGTGAATGCCCGTCGCAAAGATGATGCGAATATCAAAGGGAGCAACGCCCTGTTCTATCAATCGCCTGACAAGCAGGTTGACTATTTGTGCGCTGCCGCTCTCTCGCGTCGCATCCGAAACGACAATCAAGGCCGTGTCGCCCGCAGAGACTATCTCGTCAAGCGCGGCGGAAGCAATCGGAGCATCAAACGCCGCGCCGATTTCTATGTCCGACAAAGGACGGTCGCCCGCAAGCTCTGTCGCACGCAGGACGCTGAATCTCTGCTCGTCAAATTCAAACGCGAGCGACCCGCTCCCATACCCCAACTCAATCTGAGACATAAAAAGCAGAGTTCCGTTTTGTCATACTCCGAATCGTATCAATGCACGCTCAATGGTGTTGAGCAATGAAACATCCGTTTCGCCTGTCGCGCGCGCGTCTCCGAGCCAACGCCGGAGCTTGCGCGCTTCGTCCAGAGTCTGTATGCGGCACGCGCCCGTGAGTGCCAGCGTGACAAGGCAATCGGGCGCGCCATGCGTCACAAGGGCCGCCTGCAACGCCGCCTGCTCTCGTAAATCAAGTGTCAGCAAAAGTCCGATTTCCATAACGGATAGTTTTCAGTTTTGAGTTTTCAGTTTTCAGCAATCTGTTTTAACTGAAAACTCAAAACTGAAAACTGTCTTCATTCCTTCGTCGAGCGAAAGCAGGCCGTTCCCGAATGGCAGAAGTGAAAAGTCTCGTCCTCGAAATCCTGCGTCTCCATCTGAATCGTCAGATGGTCAACGCCGAAGCGGTCTTGCAGCTTGGCGCGCAACTCTTTCAAGAGCAAAGGCTGCACGGTTTTTTGTGCATGTATGACATGCGCGCTCAAAGCCTCGCGCCCCGAAGTGATGGTCCAGACGTGCAGGTCGTGCACATCCTCTACTCCATCCGTCTCAAGTATCGCCTGCTCCACCGCCGCGAGATTGATGTGCGCGGGCGTGCCTTCCAAAAGCACATTGACTGATTCGCGTATCAACTTCCAAGAGCTCCACACGATGAGCAAACTGATGACGACGCTGAACACAGGGTCTGCTTTGTACCAGCCATAGAACATCATCAATGCGCCCGCGATGATTGCGCCGAGCGAGCCGAGCGCGTCGCCTATGATATGCAGCCACGCGCCGCGCACATTCAAATCAACTTCATGGTCGCCATGCAAAATCCACGCGCAGGCCAGATTGATAATCAAGCCGCCTGTCGCAACGATCATCATGATTCCGCTTTTAACCATCGGCGGATTGGCCCAGCGTTCGTATGCTTCATAAAAAATCAGGAGCGAGATTAAGACCAGCGCGATGCCGTTGATAAAGGCCGCGAGAATTTCCAGACGATAGTAGCCAAAAGTCTTGCTTGGCGTCGCGGGCCGCGAGCCGAACCAGAGCGCAGTCAAAGCCAGTGCGAGCGCAGCCACGTCCGTCAACATATGCCCTGCATCAGCCAGCAATGCCAGCGAGCCAGTCCACCATCCGCCAAAGGCTTCGGCCACCATATACAAAGCCGTCAGCACAAGCACGATGCTCAGCCGCCGACGATTGCGTGCTGTCGGCCCTTCATCATGATGATGCGCGTGCGAATGCGAATGCGCGCGATGACGATGAACTTCAGTTGTGATTTGTGCCGAAGACATAAAAAGCAGGACTCATATCAAGTTGTAATCAAAAAAGAGGAAGCAGACGAAACACGAAATCACACAAAAGGAGACGAAGGAGTTAATTTTTCGTTTTGTTTCGTGTCTTTTCGTGGATAGTTCGTCCTCTTTTCTTTTGCCAACTGACATCAGGACTCAGAAGAATGAAAAGCATGCTTTTCTTCATTCTTCATTTTGAGTTCTGTATTCTTAATTTTATCAAGCGCCTGCAACACGTCCGCGATGATGTCGTCCGCCGATTCGATGCCGATGGCAAAGCGCACCGTCGCTGGAGAGACGCCTGCCGCGCGCAGTTGTTCATCCGTGAATCCTTTGTGCGAAGAGTAGAGCGGGTAGCTCACTAAAGTCTCCACGCCGCCGAGACTGGGCGCGAAGTGTACAAGCTTGAGCGCGTCCATAAAAACTTCGACCTCCGCTTCGCCGCCGACAAGGTCAAAGGCCACGACTCCGCCGAAGTCTTTCATCTGTCTCTGGGCCAGAGCGTGGTCTGGATTATCTTCGAGGCCGGGATAAAAAACGCGCTCCACATTTTCATGCCCGCGCACAGCCTCTGCGAGACGCATGGCATTTTCGCAGGACGCGCGCACGCGCACTTCTAAAGTTTTAATGCCGCGCCCTAGCAGGTAAGCCGCAGCCGGGTCGAGCGTCGCTCCGGTCATCACGGCGTAACGCCGCACGCGCGAGATGTATTCCGCAGAGCCTGCAACTGCGCCCGCAGTCAGGTCTGCATGCCCGCCTAAATATTTAGTCGCGCTGTGCATCACAGCATCTATGCCATGCGCGAGCGGGCGTTGCAGGACAGGCGTGGCGAATGTGTTGTCCGTGATGGAGAAAATGTTTGCGGCGCGTGCGGCCTCCGCAGCCTGCACTAAATCAACTAAGCGATTCGTCGGGTTGGTCGGCGTCTCGAACCAGAAAGCGCGTGTGCGTTCTCCTGCAATCTCTGGAAGATTCGGAATGTCTTCAATGCTGATAAAGCGCGAAGAGATGTTAAAGCGGCCAAGGACTTCTTCGATGATGCGTGTTGTGCCGCCGTAGATTGTCTCGCAGGCGATAATCTCGTCGCCAGCTTCGCAGAGCGCGGCGAGCGCGCAGAAGGTTGCGGCAGAGCCGGATGAGGTGACGACTGCGCTCTCTGCTCCCTCTAGCTCTGCGACTTTGCGCTCGACCTCTGCGACAGTCGGGTTGGCATAGCGCGAATAGAAATAGCTCTCAGGCATCTCTCCATGCGCGTAAGCACGCAGCTCCGCAAAGTTTTTAAAGCTATAGACGGTCGAATGAAAGACCGGCGCGACGACTGCGCCGAAGGCTTGTTCCAGACGCCGCTCGCCGCCATGCACGGCAATCGTCGAAAGAGAGTGCGGAGATTTTTCTTTATTCTCTTTGGAGTCCATAGCTTAAATGAGGTCTAAGCTTAGCAGATTGAAGAGCAAGGATGAAGGCGGAAGAATGAAGGAAATGCTAAATAATCCAGGTCGCCAGCTAACAAGCGGAGGTGGCTTGCCGCCCTGCGGAGGCGGCTGTGCCGCCCTGCTGTGCGGAAAAGCTCTGCTTTTCCGGCAACTGTGGCCCAATCATTGAGCGAGGCTGAGCCTCGCTGAAGGTCTATGAACAGCAGGCAACGAAAAGTCAGAGACTTTCCGCACAGCAGGGCGGCTGAAGCCGCTCCTCACTCGCAACTTAGGTTATTTAGCGTTTAAACTTTTTCCTAGACAGGCGGGCGTGCTTTATCTATCATATGGTGCGCTTCAAATCGAAGGCGTGTGTCCCACGTAAAGACGGATGATAGAATCCCGCTAGTCGTCAAACCTAGCTTTCATCCATTTTGCCAACGGCTCGATAGCTCGCATGCATCCATCAAGCATGGCGCATTTAGTGTCCGTCGAGTCACCCATAACACGAATATATCAAGACCGGAGGTTGCACCATGATTAGAATGGGTCGAGGCTCAAAACCAGAAGATAGCGAACACTCTACGGACAATCCTGAGACACAACCGAGCACGCTTTATCCATCAAGCTCATATCAAAACACAGATACGCAGTACAGGCAGCAACAGACTGCTGACCCGGCCTCTGCTTCGCGCGCCATGAGCGAAAGCGAATCCCTGGCGCGCGATATCAAGGAAGGCATCCTGAGCGGTTATGTCGGCAACGGCACGGTGCTCACGGGCGAGGCTTCTTTCAAAGCCATGCTGCGCGTGGACGGGCATCTGTCCGGCAGCGTCAGTTCCGAAGGCGGCACTCTGCTCGTCGGCAACAACGGGCAGGTTGATGCGGACATCAAGGTTGCCATCGCAACTATTCACGGCACTGTCAACGGCGACATCATCGCCAGCCAGCGTCTTGAACTGGGCCGCGCGGCCAAAGTCAATGGCAACATACAGACGCCATCTCTGGTGATTGAGCAGGGCGCAATCTTTGAAGGAAGCTGCCGCATGATTCAGCTCAAGGCGGATCAGGAGAAGGCGCGCGAGAGTCAGATGCGCGGCTCGTCGCGCACATCCGACGCGCTCGACACAAGCGCCATGCAGCCTGTCTCGGATGAGACTCCGGCCAGCGATTATTCGGACATCTCTTCGGATGTCGCAAGCTGACACCAAAGAATCTCCCGCAAAGGCGCAAAGGCGCAAAGAAAAGACAAGTTGCTTTTCTTTGCGCCTTTGCGCCTTTGCGGGAAACAGTCTTTTCTTTTTTCTCTTTAGTTTTGGTAAGCTATCTCTACTGCAACTTCTAAGAAACGACGGCCTGCTGGATTAGTAATTAAATGGCCCAAAGACTCGACAGAATCGAAAGCCCGGACAACGGACACAAGATTGTCAAAGCCGCCTGCCCGCATGATTGCCCCGACACCTGCGCGATGCTCGTGACGGTTGAGCACGGGCGCGCAGTGCGCGTCGCAGGCGACCCGTTGCATCCTTTCACGCGCGGCTTTCTGTGCACTAAAGTTGCCAACTACGAACAGCGCACGCACAGCCCTGAGCGCGTACGCACATGCCTGCGCCGCGTCGGAGCAAAAGGCGAGGGAAGATTTGAAGAGATAACTTGGGATGAAGCCTTGGATTTGATTGCCGCGCGCTTTCGTGAGCTTGCAGAATCAAGCGACGGCGCAGAGACAATCCTGCCTTACAGCTATTGCGGGACGATGGGCCTCGTGCAATCGCAATCTATGGATAGGCGTTTCTTTCATCGTCTGGGCGCATCGCAACTCGACCGCACAATCTGCGCGACTGCCGGAAGCGCGGGCATTGAAGCGACACTCGGCGCGAAGATAGGCACAGACCCGGAAAAGTTTAAGGACGCGCGACTGATTCTGCTCTGGGGTACAAACACTTTAACAGCCAACGTGCATCTCTGGCCTGACCTTCTGGCAGCAAAGAATGCAGGCGCGCGGCTCATCGCCATTGACCCGCGCCGCACGCGCACGGCTGATCAATGCGACGAGCACATAGCCCTCTTGCCGGGAACGGACGCCGCACTCGCGCTCGCGTTGATGCATGTGATTTTTGCAGAGGGCTTGGAAGATAAAGATTATCTTGAAAGCTATACTATCGGAGCAGAGGATTTGCGCAGGCGTGCGCGCGAGTATTCGCCGGAGCGCGTGGCTGGCATCTGCGGTCTCGAAGCCGAAGCTATCATTCGTCTCGCACGTCTTTACGCAAGCGAGAAGCGCGCGGCGATTCGTCTGAACTACGGAGTGCAAAGGCATGCTGGCGGCGGCATGGCCGTACGCACGATTGCATGCCTTCCGGCAATCACAGGCGCATGGCGCGAGCCTGCTGGCGGCATCCTGCTTTCGACGAGCGGCATGTTCCCGCTCAATTATCAAAAGCTCGAACGACCAGACCTGATGCCGACTCCCACGCCGCGCACGCTCAATATGTCAGAGCTTGGCGATTTGTTGACGAAGGTGGACGACCCGCCCGTGCGCGCTCTCTATGTCTATAACTCGAACCCTGCGGCGGTCGCGCCGGAGCAGGCGAAAGTTTTGGAAGGACTCAAGCGCGAAGATTTGTTCACGGTCGTGCATGAGCTTTTTATGACGGACACATGCGACTTCGCGGACATAGTTCTGCCCGCCACTTCGCAGCTGGAACAGTTTGACCTGCACAAGGCTTACGGCCATTTCTATCTGGCCGTCAACGAGCGCGCCATCGAACCGCTTCACGAGGCGAAACCAAATACGGAAGTCTTTCGCCTCTTGGCCGAGCGTCTGAATTTTGCAGAAGCATGTTTCAGGGATTCGGATGAAGACATCGCGCGGCAGGCTCTTGATGTAAAGCATCCGTCGCTTGATGGCATCACTCTTGAGCGGCTGCGCGAGCATGGCTGGATGCGTCTCAATATCGCGGATGATTTCGCGCCGTTCGCGAAAGGAAATTTCCCAACGGCTTCGGGCAAGTGCGAGTTGTTCTCGGAAAGATTGGAAGCGGCGGGGCTGCCAGCCGTGCCGGAATTTATTCCGCCGGCAGAGTCGCGCCAGAGCACGCCGGAATTGGCCCACAAATTTCCACTCGCGCTCATCAGTCCGGCGGCGCACGCTTTTCTCAATTCGAGCTTTGCCAATCTCTCGAAACAATTAAAGCAGGAGCTGCGACCTTTCGTTGAGATTCATCCGACTGATGCTCTTGAGCGAGGCATAGCAGATGGCGACCGTGTGCGTGTCATTAATGAACGAGGTTCTTGCGAGCTGTATGCAGTCGTGACTACGCGCGCACGCGAGGGCGTTGTTGTCTCTCCCTCTGTCTGGTGGAACAAGCTTTCGCCGGGCGGGACGAATATCAATCAACTGACTTCGCAGACGCTGACGGACATGGGAGGCGGCGCAACCTTTTATGATGCGCTGGTCGAAGTCTCGAAGATAGAGATTTGATTTGAGCCTTGACACAGGCGGCCCGTCTCGCCGATACATTGAAAGTATCTTGCAGTAGTTTCCCCCTGAAATTTCATGAACACAAACCGCTACACGGAAAATTATCTGCGCACGCTTCTCTCTGGTCGCAAGACTTTATGCTTGCTCTTCATCTGCGCGGCAACTGTCTTTAGTTATAAGACTGCTCTGGGCCAGAAGACACGCGCGCCGAAAGCTTCTAACAATGCTGCGAGCACACGCGCTGCTATCTCTGATGAAATCATGCTGCGCATTGTACGCGCGGAAGACGAGCGGCGTTGGAGCGCAGAACTGGCTTCGCTCTTTTCAGACAAGAATGCACAGGTGCGCGCGCGCGCGGCTTTAGCCGCCGGACGCATCGGAGACGAGCGCGCAGTCTCTTCGCTCTCAATCCTGCTCGGCAATGACAAGAGCGTGCAGGTGCGTGCGATGGCCGCCTTCGCGCTCGGCGAGACGGAACTGGCATCGGCAGCCGAACCGCTTCTGGCCTCGCTCAAACGTGGCGATGAAGCCGCGCAGGTGCGCGCACGTGCAGTCGAAGCTCTGGGCAAAGTCGGCGCGGCATTGCCAGAGAGCGAAGAGGAACGCAAGCGCGTGATTGGCGAAGCGATTCTCAACGCGCTTTCAATCGAATCGCAGCCGGGCATCAAACGTCAGCGCGAAGTCGTCCTCGAAGCTTTGACAGCAGCCCTGCGCGTGCGTCCCGCGAATGGCGGGCCGGTCATCGCACAGTTCTTGACAGACACGGATGCGCGCATACGCGCAGATGCTGGCAACGCGCTGGCGCGTCTCAGGGCCAAAGAAGGCAGCGAGCAGTTGCGTGCGATGTTGATGGGCGAGACGGATGCTGTCGCGCGTGCGAATGCTGCGCGCGCGCTTGGGGCTGCGGAAAATAAAGCTGCCTTTGAAGTGCTACTCGCGCGCAGCACTACTGATGCAGACGAGCGTGTGCGCGTCAGCGCGGTGCGCGCGCTCGGCGCAATCAAGGACACGCGCGCCGTCGCTCCGCTCCTGCAACGCGGTGCGACATTGCTCACCGCTTATCGCGGCACAAAAGCGCGCGGCGTCGCGCATCCTTCGGAGTTGAACGAGCTATTAGAGATTGCGACGGCTCTCAGTCGCATCTTGCAGAACACAGGCGATGCGCGCGCCATAGAGTGGCTGCGCGAATTGCGCGACGCGCAGGAATCTGTTGACCCTGAGACAGAGATTGCGTTTGCGCGGATTGCGCCTTCGGCTTATTTGCGCGAAAGACCTTTTAATAAGCTTGCGGATGAAGCCACGCGCACATGGCTCTTTGCGGATTGGCGCAGGGCTTCGAGCCTCGCGCAGGGACTCAACGAGATTGCAGCCATCACGGCAGAGGCGGCTGGCAACAGTGTCATAGGCTTGCAGGCTGATGCTCAATTAATCTTGCGAGCCGTGCTGTCTGATGCGCGTCTGCCAGCTTTGGCCGCGCCGGATGTCCTGCGCGCGCTGGCGGCTTTAAAGCCAACTGACCTGAGCGAGGTCTTGCGCGAGCAGATGAATGCGAAGGATGTGCTCGTGCGCGCGACTGCGGCAGAGCTTTTGGGCGGGCTTCCTGAACAGGCTAATACGGAAGCTCTTGCGAATGCTATTCCGATGGCGGCCAAAGATGAGTTGAATGATGCAACGCTTGCTATCCTTGATGCGCTCGGCAAGCATAAGAACGTGATGGCGCACGAGACGATTAAGACTGCGCTCGAATCTACAGACCATCTTGTGCGTCGCCGCGCCGCCGCGCTCTTGAAAGCCAATAATGTCGGAGACTTTTCCGCGCGCATCGCCAGCGTCGAGTCGAGCAATAAAGATGCAGACTATGCGCGTGCGCTTGCGCGGCGCAATGGCCGCGTGCGCGCTCTGGTCAAGACGGAGAAGGGAGAGTTTACGATAGAGCTTTTGCCGGATGATGCGCCACTGACGGTTGACAGTTTCGTCCAACTCGCGCGGCGCGGATTTTTCAACGGCATCAGTTTTCATCGCGTCGTGCCAAACTTTGTGATACAGGGCGGCGACCCGCGCGGCGACGGCAATGGCGGGCCGGGCTATCAGATTCGTTGCGAGATTAACGAAGTCGAATACGGGCGCGGCGCGGTCGGGATGGCCCTTTCGGGCAAAGACACGGGCGGCTCGCAATGGTTTGTCACGCATGCGCCGCAGCCGCATCTGGACGGAGGCTACACTGTCTTCGGGCAGGTGGCGGAGAAGGACATGCGCGTCGTGGACGGCATCGCACGCGGCGATAAAATCCTGAACATCACCATCACCGAAGGCCCGCGCGCTGCATCCAAGCAAGATACTACTGAAGAACAGAGGCGACGGAAGAGGTAGTTAATCAAGCAAGATGGTTTACCGCATAGAGACACAGAAGACTGTAGAAGATTTAAAAGCGCAACTGCGCCTTCTTCCTTTGCGCCTTTGCGCCTTTGCGGGAGACGGTAATTTCCCGCAAAGGCGCAAAGGCGCAAAGAAGAGCATGCTTGTCATCCTTCTCATGCTCTCTTCTTTCACTCTGGCATTGGGCCAGACTCCCGCGGCGGAAGAGAGCGAGCCTGCGCGCGATACTTACAGCATTAATCTCAAGCTTGATTTCGATGAAAGAACTTTTACAGGCACAGAGAATGTGCGCTGGGTCAATCGCGGCGAGCGTCCGGCTTCCGTGCTCTACTTTCATCTCTATCCGAACATGCGCGCGTCCATCGAGAGCACGAGCAGCACGCTGGATGAGCCGCGTCTTGAAGTAAGCGAAGTGCGCCTGGCACAGACCAATGCTCCGCTCTCTTTTGCGCTCGACGACCAAGGGACAACGCTGCGCATTAACCTGCGCACGCCCGTTCTCGTCGGAGCTTCAACCGAAATCTGGATTGCTTTCAAAGGCAACGTGCCTGAGATTGATACCGAAGAGACAGGCATTCTGGCCCACATTATTCAACAGGTGGACGCAGTGCTCCGCAGCGAGCGCGAGACTAGGCGCGCGCGTGACATCAACTTTCGCTGTCGCGGCGTAATGCTGCTCGGCGCAAGCTATCCAGTGCTGGCCGCGCGTGAGGGCGACGACTGGCAGCGCAAAGTCGAGACGAGCATCGGTGATGCTTTGTTTACGGAAGTGGCGGACTATCGCGTGACGATTGAAACGGCGCAAGGGGTTTCCGTCTTCACTTCCGGCGAAGAAGTTGCGCGACCATCAAACAGCAGCACTGTCTTAAATTTTACCGGAGATAACCTGCGCAACTTTGCAATCCTCGCGGGCCGCGGACTGCGTATGCAGGAACGAAACGTCGCGGGCATTAAGGTGCGCTCGATTTATACGCAGGAGCGCGAAGTTGTCGGGCGGCGCGTGCTTGGCATCGCTGCCACAGCCGTGCAGGCGTATGCCAATCGCTTTGGCGAGTTGCCATACAAACAGGTGAGCATCGCTGAGGCTCCGCTCGTCGCGGGACTGGGCGGCGTTGAGTTCGCAGGCTTTGCTGCTCTGGCGAGCGCGTTTTATGTGGACTTCGATTCGCAGACGATGCGCAACCTGCCGGAGCTTGTGCGCGAGCAACGCGCCTCTGTCGAAGACAGTCTGGAATGGACTGTGGCCCACGCCGTCGCGCAGCAATGGTGGGGCGCAGTGGTCGGCAATGACCCTGAGCGCGCGCCTGTGCTTGATGAAGCTCTCTCCAACTGGTCTGCGCTGCTCTATTACAAAGAGGCGCATAGCGAAGAGCGCGCGGCCTTAGCGATGGAAGACCAACTGCGCGGCGTCTATAAAATTTATCGCACCTTTGGCGGCGAAGACATGACTGCCGATAGAGACGCGCGCGAGTATCGAAACTTCTTTCAATACGCGGCCATCGTCAACAGCAAGGGCGCGCTGATGTTCACTTCTTTAAGAGCCTTGCTCGGCGATGAGAAATTTTTCGCGGCCCTGAGGAGTTACTACAAAGCGAACGCGCTTGAGATTGCAGAGATGGATGACCTGCGCGGCGCATTTATCGCAGAAGCTCCGCTTGCGCAACGCCGCGCCGTCTCGCGCATCTTTCAGCGTTGGTTATCCGGCAAACGCGGCGACGAAGACATCGCGCCGCCAGACCCGCAACTCGCAGCCGCGCTCGGCATAGACCCGAACATACAGAAGAGCGGCGACCGCAACGCCTTTGCACGCCTCGGCAGATTCTTCTGGCAACAGATGACGCGGTTGCGTTAAGGACAGTAAGGACAGTCTGGAGTCTGGAGTCGTGAGTCAAGAGTCTTTGCTTTTGACTCCAGACTCCAGACTCCAGACTCCAGACTTTTACATGAGAGAATACAAATTGCAGGAAGAGCTTGAGGTCAAAGGGCGTGAGCCTTTAGCGCGTCGCAAGGTCGAGGTCGAAGAGAGCCTTGACCAGTTGAGCCGTTGGATGGATGGCTTGTTTCGCATCCCAGGGGTCGGCTGGCGTTTCGGCCTCGATGCGCTCGTCGGCCTGATACCGGGCATAGGCGATACAGCAAGCTCGCTCGTCTCCTTCTACATACTCGCCGCGGGCGTGCGCTATCGCGTCCCGAAAATCACGCTCCTGCGGATGGGTTTCAATATCGGGATTGATTATCTTTTGGGAGCCGTGCCGGTTGTTGGCGACCTCTTTGATTTTGTCTGGAAATCAAACCAGATGAATGTCGAGCTATTGCGCGAGCGCGCGACTGTTTCTGCCGAAGAAGCGAAGAAGGGAAGGGCCAGCGATTGGCTCTTCGTCGGCGTAATAATTCTGATTCTACTCTGCCTGCTCTTCGGCTCAATCGCAGTCAGCATTTATCTGTTGGCATGGTTGGCAGACAAGCTTTTTTAAGAAAAAGAAAAATTTCCCGCAAAGGCGCAAAGACGCAAAGAAAAGCAACTTGTCTTTCTTTGCGTCTTTGCGCCTTTGCGGGAAACTCTGTTTTTATCAGCTTATGCTGTCGCTTCTTTAGCAGCCATCATTCTATCCAGCGCAGCCGAGACCATACTGAATCCTCGCTCGCCCGCCGCGAAACTCTTCAGCTTGCCTTCCGCGTCGAACAAATAATAAGCAGGCACATAACCATCCGCGTTCTGAAAAGCATCACGCAGCTTGTGCTGGTTATCAACCGCGCAAGGCTCTGTGATGTTGTATTTCGAGATGGCTTCGCGCACGGCTTCGACATCCGTGTCAGCCTCATAGCGCGGCATGTGCACGGCAATCACACGAAGGCCGCTCTCGCGTTTCTGCTCACGCCATTGCGCGACCTGCGGCATATTGTCTTTGCAGATGCCGCAGCTCACAGACCAGAAGTGTACGAGCGTCGGATGGCCTTTGCTCTCTTCCTCTGCATGAGCCTGCGTTGCGCCAAACCACTCTGTCGCGCCATCCAGCTTCGGCATCTCCGTCCCAATTCTCATTGGCATAACTTTTAACCTCTAATTAAAAGTGATAAGTGATAAGAAAAATGCTTGCTCTTCTCTCATCACTTATCACTCATTACTCTTCAAAGCTAATTAGGCGTTGATAGTTTCCTGACCCGGCTTCCAGTCAGCCTTGCAGAGTCCGCCGGTCTGCAAAGCCTGTATGACGCGCAAGGTCTCTTCGGCAGAGCGTCCGACGTTCAGATCATGCACGACCTTGTAGCGCAACACGCCTTCTGGATCAATCACAAAGAGACCGCGAAGCGCGATGCCCTTGTCTTCAATCAGCACGCCGTAGTCGCGCGCCACCTGCTTGGTCACATCCGACGCGAGCGGGTATTTCAAATCTGCCACGCCGCCCTTGTCGCGCGGCGTGTTGACCCACGCGCGATGCGAAAAGACAGAATCCGTCGAGACGCCTATGATGTCCGCGCCGATGGCTTCAAAGTCTTCGTAGCGGTCGCTGAAAGTGGTCAACTCCGTCGGGCAGACGAAAGTAAAGTCTAACGGGTAGAACAAAAGGACGACCCACTTGCCTTGATAATCGGAGAGCTTCACGTTCTCGTTGAGCTTCTCCATGTTTTTGGTCGAGGCCATATCGAAATCCGGCGCGGGCTGGCCGACCATCGCTGATTCTCTAGCTGTAGCTGTTGCTTGCATTAATTCCTCCACTTTCTCATCAGAAAATTTTGTTGTTTATCTCAAACGCGCAGCATGTGCGCGCTACTATTGCATCATAAAACCGCTTCACACATTCAAGAGCGACAATCAGGACAAAGACCTCGCAGGGTCAAATGAATTGATTCAGGCTTAAAGCTTGAGCGGCGCGCAGCCGTCCGCATCAAATCCGCAGATAAATCTAAATCGAAATCCACAAGCTTGCCGCATGCGGTGCACAAAGCATGGTCATGCCTCTCAGTCTCACGGTCATAACGGCTCGCGCCGTTGCCAAACTGGACTTCATGCACAAGGCCCACATCCTTCAAATACCTGAGCGAGTTATAGACAGTCGCATAGCTAATCGAAGGCAGCACCTTTCGCGCCCGCTCGTAAATCTCGCCCGCCGTCAGATGCTCCTCGCTCCCGCGAATCACACCCAACACGGCCTCGCGCTGCCGCGTCAATCCACCGCCCTGATTTCCAATATCTTTTGCCATGATTGTTCTAATCTGGAATTAGAATAATTCTAAATTGCGGAATTGTCAAGCGCAGGTGAGCAGAAAAAGACACGTCTCCCGCAAAGGCGCAAAGGCGCAAAGAAAGATGCGAAGAAAGCATTCAAGCTAAAGAGCCATTCAACTCTTTGCGTGCTTTCTTTGCGTCTTTGCGCCTTTGCGCGAAACTGCTTTATTTTTTCTTTCGTGGCTTATCAAGCCCGCACAACTTTCTCACCCGACGCTCGTGCTCCAAAGCCTTGCGCCTGTCTTCCGCCTCGTAATATTCCGTATAAAGCTTTCCTTCGCCGTCCAAGCGCACGATGCCTTTCTTGTCGCCGCCCTCTAAAGGTATCCACTGCACGCAATACCAGCAGAAGCCGTAGCCGATGCGATAGAACGATTCCATGTGCGGCGGATGCGGAAACGAAAGCTCACAGCGCGGGCAGTAGAAATAAAATCCGCTCCGGTGCATGCGTCCTGTGATGAGCTTGCTCTGCTGTTCCATTGGGCCAGAGGAATTTGAGAGGTGACGGCTGCCGCAAGCATCTGCTATCTTGTCGCTGCTTTCGTATTTGACAACACCAGCGACGGCCAATGCGTAGCTCACGCCTCAACCTCAAAGAAGAGTGATGAGCATCGCCGTTCGAGATGAAAGGTTCACTCTCACGGCGAAACAAATGCGCAGGCATATTTTATGGATAGTTATCCATAAAAGCAAGCTGCCGAAGACAATTTCTGTTTCATCAGGAGGAATTTCCTGATGGGCAGCGCACGTCCGAGACCGGCACGCCTTGCCGAAAAGCTTTTACAGATACGGAATGCTCTGGGATTTTCTCAAACGGAGATGCACAAACGTCTGCAAGCCGAGGAAGAGATTGATTACACAACTATCTCGAAATACGAACTGGGAAAAAACGAGCCTCCGCTCATGATTCTCTTGCGCTACGCCCGCCTCGCAGGCATCTACGTCGAAGACCTCATCGACGACGACCTAGACCTCCCCACCAAACTCCCCGGCACAGCCCACCACACAGGCATCAAACACAAACTGACCTCACGCAAACGCTAACCCATTACCCTCCCGCTTCGCCATCAAATCTCTCTAACTCTCGCCGCACCATCTCAGCCTTCGGTGAACCAAGCCTCTCAAATATACTCAACGCCTCGCGCCACAATCTCGCAGCTTCCACTTTATTTCCTTCCTCTTCTTCAAGAAAGCCCAAATTATAAAAAATCAGCGCAAGATTACTCTTATCACCAAGTTCTTCTGTGATGGCTAGACTTTCCTCATAGAGTCGGCGTGCTTCCTTTAATTCTCCCTGCGACTTTACCAATATAGCCAATGCATGCAAAGTAACAGCGATGCCGCTCTGATCTCCAAGCTTCCTGTTAATTTCCAAGCTTTCATTATAGAGTCGTCGCGCTTCGTCTATCTCGCCTTGACCTCGCGCAAGTTTTCCTAGCTGATGCAGGGTTTGAGCAATGCCTCTCTGGTGACCTAGCTTCTTTGCAATCTCCAAGCTCTCATTATAGAGTCGTCGTGCTTCGTTTATCTCGCCTTGAGCTTGCGCAATTATCGCCAAATTATGCAGCGTCGGGGCGATGCTAATCTGTTCCCCAAGCTTCTTTCTAATCTCCAAACTCTTATCATAGAGTCGTTGTGCTTCTTCTAAGTTCCCCCGCTGATGGTGGATGACAGCTAAGTTATTTGTGAAATAGGCCAGTGCTTGCTCATTGCCAACATGGTGTGCTGCCTGCACTGCCTGCTCGCCATATTGGATTGCCTTGTCCCAGTGCCCGCGCAGGTCTAAAAACTCTTCCAATGCAGCACGAATTATCATCACACTTATCCAGTCTTGCCTCTGGAATGCCACATCCATTGCAGCCAACAGATTCTCTCTCTCCGCTTCCATTGCAGCGAAATCCTCTCCAGTTTTTTGTGCGTGCGCTTGAGCGTAAGCGAGAAAGTGCACGACGAACCGCTGACGGAACTCGTCGGCGCGGTCGTCTTTTGATAGTCGTGCGAGGGCTAAGCTGCGCGTCAAGCCTTCGATGGTGAAGCGGCTATTTTCATCTGTCCCCTTAATCAACCATAACGCGCGCAGGTTTTTGATGGCCTCGTTGACGCGCGCCGAATCATCGAATCCGGCGACTGTTGCAAGTGCTTCGCGTGATGCGCTGGGGGAAAAGAGCGAGAGGGCGAGCAGGGCCGCGCGTCCATCGTCGCCAAGTTGCGGCAGATTGTAAGAGCGGTCAAAGACGCGCTGTGCGGCGTCGCCTTCGCCTTGTTTTAGTTCTTCGAGCACCGTATCCGGTTCTTGCGCGCCGTAGTCAATCTGCCCGACGACCCATTGCATGACGAACGGGTTGGCCTCCGCCGTCTCGTAGATGCGCTGGCGAATTTCTGTGGAGAAAATCTGAGAGTCCTGTGTCTGCCCGATAACTTTTTCCAGAAATTCCTGCGCTTCTTCGCGTGACATGGCTGCGACTTTGATGTTGCGCGTCGTGTTAATCCTCTGGCGTGAAGTGATAAGCGCGGAGCATTGCGCGTCAGCGAGCCATTCTTCTATGAGTTTTTTCGCCTCGTCGGAAATCGTCTCGTAGTTATCAAGCACGACGAGAGCTGGAGGATTGGAAATCAACTCGTAAACCTGCGCGGCTTTCGCATCAATGGCGAGCGTGCGGAGGTCTGGGCGACCCAGTTGTGTGACGATGTCGTCAAGCAATGTAGAGAGCGTGAAATCCGCGCGGCCCTCAGCACGGCTCCATACAATGCGTCCTTCAAACTCTGCTTCTAATCCACGCGCGGCTTCTGCGGCGAGCGTCGTCTTGCCCACTCCGCCCGGCCCTGAGAGTGTGATGTGCGGCTTTTCTTGTGAAGCGAGTTCTTCCTTCAGACGCTCCACGAGGTCACGCCCGTGCTCGTCGCGGCGGGCGACAAAGCCGATGAAAGGAGGACGGGGGATATTAAGACGCGGAGCAGATTTTGAGACTTCAGCTTCAGTAGAAGCTGAAGTCTCAGTGCGATTTTGTGAGCTTCTTTCTTCGACAGCATTGCGAATGCCTTTGGCAACATCCAGAAAAGCTTCGTCACGGTTGGGCCAAAGAGTGATGGGCTTTGCGTCTTTGGGCAATGCCTGAACTTTGCCGAAAGACGCTTTCTGCCAGTCGCAGGGGCGCAGGATAATCGGAATCACGCAGGCGTCGCCGGAATCATGCCTCTCCATCGCGCGTTTTACTTCAATGTCATAGCAATAATTCGAGGCGAGGAAATCCGCGCTGACCAGCAGCAGGATTATCCCGGCTGAATTTAAATGCTCGTCAATCTTGCCGTCCCATTCCTGTCCTGCGCTGATTCTTCTGTCGTGCCATCCTTTAATAATGCCATCACGTCTGAGCATGGTCAGATGATTCTCTAGCTGGTCGCGCAGTTCTTCGTCCTTGTGGGAATAAGAGTAGAAGACTTCTATCGCTCCGGTGGGTAGAGGTTTTGGGGACAACGCAAAAACTCCTTTCAAAGTCCGCCGCTAAAATAAACTCCACGAATATAACGCCGAAGGGGGTTTTCTGCACAGAGGCTCTGTGGGTTTCTTATAACTTCGGATGGGTGGCGACGAAAGAGACGAGGTTGTCAACGTAAGTGGGGAATGAAGGGCAACGAACGCCGTGCGGTGTGAGGAGTTTTTGGGCCAGCGCGGTGTCGTAGGTTTGATTGAGGAAGAAGTAGGGGACGGCGGAGCGCGGGAGGCCGGAGATTTTTGGCGAGAAGGGAAGCATCAATGTTCTATAGACGAGCGGGGCTGGAATAGTCATGCGCGAGGCATGCCCTGCGAGGCTGGCGGCTATCGTGTCGAAGAGTTCTTTTGAAGTCAGTGGCGCGGGGTCTGCGAGTTGGACTGTGGCTCCGATGGCATGCTCGTCATCAGCGAGCGCGGCCATTGCTTCGACGACAAAGTCCACAGGCACAAGGTTGAGGCGCACTTTTGCGTTCCCAATGTTAAAGAGCGAGAGCAGGCCGGGGCGCATGCGCAGGTAATGAATCAGGTAATAGATGCCATCGTACTTTGCTGTCTCGCCCGTGCGCGAATCGCCGCAGACAACGGAAGGGCGATGGATTGTGACAGGCAGTTTTGTTTTCAACTCTTCGACTTCCAACTCGGCAAGGTATTTCGTCTCTTCATAAAAATTGCGAAAGCCAGCCGCGTGTTCCAACTCAGTTTCGCGTATCAAGCCTTTGCGAAGCCCTGCGACGTAACAGGTCGAGACGTAATGATAGCGTCGCAGGCCGCGCAGCTTTTCAAGCGCGAAGTGATTGACGTGGCGCGTGCCTTCGACGTTGACGCGCAGGGCAATGTCGCGTGTGACAGCAAGGTCGTAGATGGCTGCGAGATGAAAGAGCATGGTCGTCTCGCTCGCGGCCAGTTGTGAATCTGCTTTAGAGAGCGCGAGGTCTGTTTGTGTGATGTCGCCTTCGAGGATGCGAAAGTTTTCGGGAGGCATGCCCGTTTCCGTTGCGAGGCGTGCGGCCTCTTTGTGGGCGAGTGCGGCGAAGGCGGGTTGGACCAGAAGCAGAAAGCGCGCGCCTTCCGTCGCTAAGCGTTTGACGAGCCGCCCGGCGATGAAGCCCGGAAAGCCTGTCAGGAAAATCGTTTCGTTAAGAGCCATGCTTTTGAATAATACAAATCTCCCGCAAAGGCGCAAAGGCGCAAAGAAGAGAAGACGCAAAGAGTTGAAGAGCTCTTTATCTTGAAAGTTTTCTTGGCGTCTTTCTTTGCGCCTTTGCGGGAGACGTTCTGCTTATCCTGTTACACAGTGACCGTCGTGCCGTCGAACTTGGTTAACGAATAACCGTTAAAGGTCTCGTTGTAACAGGCACGCTGGTCTGCCAGCATGCTCAGCGCGATGGCTTCGCCGAGCTTGAGCGATTCAGTGTAATCCGAACGCCAGTGGACGCCTGCGAAGTTGCGCCCGACGCCGACGTTGGCCGCCAGCTTGTTCAATTCGTTGCCGACCGTGAGCTGTGGGCCAGAGTACGGAAGAAGCTGCGTGCCGTCTGCATTCGGGATGACCGGATTCGGAATCACGTATGACTCGTCAAAGAAAGCTTTGAGAATCGTCGTGCATGCGCCCGCGACTGTCGCGTGGCCCGCGCCGTAAGACGGATGCAGTGGCGACCCTTCCGGGAAGGCCATAGGCAAAAGGAACGAGCCGTATTTACGGAAAAGCCGTGGCAGCACAGTTGATTTCGTAATGTCCGCGTGAATCGGATAATTAGCCGCGCCCGTCAGATGATTGTGTATGCGTCCGGCCATCACTTCCGGCCTGAGACGACGATGCACGCCCCACTTCTGATACCAGACAGCCTTGAGCGCGCGCGTCGAAGGCTCGCACACCATTGTCGCAATGAACGGCCCGCCGAAAGTGCCAAAGGCCTCCTGCGTCAAAGAGCCTGCGTAAGGATTGCCTGCATCAAACGGCGCACCGATGCCGCCGCCGCTAAGTGGGTCGGACGGAGTGGGCGGCGTCAGCAAGATAAGCATCGCTTGAAAGTATGCTTGAAACAGCACGTCTATGTGCACCCACTGGCTGAGGTCGCGGCCATTGCGTATGTAACGCGGCACGGGGTCGAAAGCCTGCGCCTGCGTCGGCGGCGCGCCCTTCTGTATATTCAACCACTCGTTATATTGCGTCATGTAGTTGATGCCTGGTTGGAGCGTGTACATGCGATTGCTGTATCCCTGCGCGCCAAAGGGAATCGAGCGCAACAGGAATTGCGACATGTATGGGCCAACAAGATCGCCCGCCGTAAAGCCGCGAAAGAGTGTGCCGGTCGTGACCTGCGCGCCGCCGACTTTCGGCCCACGATAGTCTGAAAAAGCTGTCAGGTCTTCCGCCGCCGCTGCGACCAGAGGATGCGTGTCATACGCTGTAAAAGGCACATCGCGCAGGAGCGACATCCAGTAGTTCTCTGCAATCTCGGCGGCTTGCCATGCGCTGCTGAAAGCGGGCGGGGCGGGTTGCGCCAGGTGATGCGAGTCTGCGCCCTGCATGTCAAAAGCTAAGCCGGACTGTGGATTGACCAGCTTGCGCTGCTGCGCAGGATTGGGCGCGCCCATCGGAATACTTTCAAACGCGGAAGGCGTGCCGCTCGACATCGCATTGACCAGAGCGTTAAAGGCCGTGACATCAACCTCGCCCAGATTGTTGTGCGGCAATCCCTTCGAGTAGCTTCCGATTTTATTAGCATAGAAAGCTTCGTCGCCGTTTGTGGTTTGCACAGCGGCGGGCAAGTCTCTCTGATTGCGCGCCGCCAGTTCACGCAGCGCGTAAGCTTGATCCGAACGCACATCATCTGGAACTGCACTCTGCGCGACGGCGGTTGAGCTCTTGCCTAGACCGAGCAGCGGCTCAAGGCCGATAGCTCCTGCCGCCAGCGTGGCAGCCGTTGCTCCGCCCATCCGACCTAAGAATTGTCGTCTGTCAGGGGAATTATTTTTACTCATCTTTGTAATCCTTATCTTGAGAATTAAGAGGAATGGAGTGTGATGAATGGATTGACAAGCATTGAAGACGACAGGCAGAACAGTCCTGCAAAGACTTCGCTACTGTACGACACTGGAAAGGCTTGGACGCTGCTTGCGTGGCAGCGATAGGCACATCGCAGTGGGGGCTGCATCATCTGGCTCCTGTTGTTTGTCAAGCTGGGGCAGGTTAAACAAAGAGGCTTTATCTCAGCAACATCTTTGAGATGGATGAGAGATTAAGCGCGAAGCCTAAAAGTGTCAAGCCGATTCCCCATCTTTCAATTCAATCCGGTTCACTGGACGTGAAGTCGTCTCATAAATACCATTTTAAACTCCCGGTCAGCGTATTATATTAAGAATATTTCAACCCGATGCGCCGTTGGGGTTATTTATGGGATGGCTTGATGTTAATCTGTCTCCTGTCATGCAAACTTATTACAAACCGACAAAGGCGGAGATTCTTGCATCAGCAGGAAAGACCGTGCCGGATTTGATTGCGCCGGGCTTGCGCGTGCTCTTTTGCGGCATCAATCCGGGCCTTTACTCAGGAGCCACAGGGCATCACTTCGCAAGACCCGGCAATCGCTTCTGGCCCGCGCTCTATGCAGCAGGATTTACGGAGCGTCTGCTCTCGCCTTTCGAGGAACATGAACTGCTTGAAAAAGGTTACGGCGTCACGAACATCGTCGAGCGCGCGACAGCCGCCGCAGCAGAGTTGTCGGATGAAGAATTAGTGAAAGGCGGCCAGCGACTTGTCAAAAAACTCAAACGCTATCGCCCGAAGTGTCTTGCGCTCTTAGGCATCAGCGCGTATCGCGCCGCCTTCAAATTGCCTAAAGCGCATCTGGGCCGACAGAGCGAGTTGGTGTGCGAATCTATCGTCTGGGTGCTGCCGAACCCAAGCGGTTTAAATGCACACTATCAACCGAAAGATTTAGCGCGTTTGTTTCGAGAATTGCGTGTCACGATTGAAGAGATGTGAATAAGGAGCAGAACACTTTGATGGAATCGGAAAAGGATAAGAAGGATGCTTCCGATGCAGCCTCGACTGAAACCGGAAAGGCTGCCGGAGATGTTGAAACAGCAGGCGAGACAACCGCCGCAGATATGATAAGCGGCCCCACGCCCGCCACGCCCGTCGGCGCAGACACACTGGTCAAGGTGGAAGGCATGACGGAAGAAAAAAGTGTTGAGTAATAAATAACCCAAGCGGCTAGTTATCAAAGCGACCGCGGCTCTGCCGCCCTGTGCGGCTCTGCCGCCTGCTGTGCGGAAAAGCTTTGCTTTTCCGGCAGAGGCAGCATCAGGAAAGTCAGAGACTTTCCGCACAGCAGGCGGCAGAGCCGCGGTCGTTAAAAATTTAAGAGTCAATCTTCTTGCCGCTCGTTGCAATATCAACCTGTAGGACTGTGATGCCGCTCACGTTCCCGCCCGTGTCCAACTGGAAAGTGATGATTGTGTCCTCTTCGCCTTCAACAAAAAATTTCGTTTCCGAAAGCGGCAAGAGCGTCAGAGGCTTCTGCCCTTGCGACTCTGCGCGGAGCATGCCTTTGTCGAGCTTGATGTCCATCGCTGTCAGAGACGCGAGCCTGTAGCTGCCGACATATTTTTCCAAAACTTGCGGCGCGACCTTGATAGGCACAGGAAGTGAGAGCTTGTCTGCCAGATAGAGCCGCGCCAGCTTTCGACCCGTGATAAAGGGATTGAAGCGCGCGTAGTTTGAGAGCACGACGACCGTAAAATGCTCGTCAGGAATCCGCATGATGTAAGTGTTGAATCCTGTCCCGCCGCCTTGATGATAGGCCATGCGCAGCCCGAAATATTTATCAAGCACCCAGCCGAATCCGTAATCTGTAACAGAACCGTCCTTCAATTTCCCTTGCGAAAAGATTTGCCGCATGGCATCAGCCTTCAACAGCCGCTCGCCTGAAAGCGCTTGATTCCATTTAGACAAATCATCAAGAGTCGAATGGACATTCCCGTCGCCGTAAATCAAATCAAACGGCGTGCTCTCAATGGCTCTGTAACCCGTCGCAGCGCGTTCGTATCTTGTCGCGCGTTTCTGGCCCAAAGGATTAGCAGGGTCATAGACGAAAGTGTTCTGCATGCCGAGTTTTTGGAAGATATTGTCTTTGAGAAATTGTTGGAACGATTTGCCGGACACTTTCTCAATGATGCCTGCGAGCAGGACATAGTTGGAATTGCTATAGGCCCATCTTTCACCCGGACTAAAATCCAAAGCCTTCTGTGCAGCCAATAGCGCAATCACATCTTTTGAGGTTGGCTGGAAAGCTGCCATAGTTTCTCTCTGCCAGCTTGCTTTAATTTTTCCAGAGGCAATCAAAAGCTGCGGATAGTCTGCAATCCCCGAAGTGTGTTGGAGCAGATGCCTGACGGTTATATCTTTCGCGTAAGCCGGAAACTCCGGGGAAAATTTTGATACCGAATCATCCAGCGTGAGCTTTCTTTGACCTGCGAGCAGCATGACGCCCATCGCCGTAAACTGTTTCGAGACTGAGGCGAGGTCAAAGATAGTGCTCGCATCGATGGCCTCTCCCGTCTTGATGTTCGAGAGGCCGTATCCTTTTTTGAGCAGCACACGTCCATCTCTTATCACCAGCATGGCGGCTCCGGGACTTTCGCCCTTGCTCCATGAGGCCAGCAACTCATCCGCCTGAGCGTCCTTTTCCTGACCAAAGGCCGGATAAAAGACGAGACATGCGACGATGAGCGCGGTGCAGATTCTATAAATTATCATCCGCGACATTGTATCAAGCATCACAGGCGCGCAAATAATTATGGGGCGATGATGAGTTTCGGCTCATCATCGCCCCACACCCGTAGATCACCCGTCGGTTTACCCTCTTCTACGGTTGTTCAGTTCCTCTGTAGCAAAGGGGCGGACGGCTGCTGGTGTCGCCTTTGGTGCCACTGTTTTCCAGTGTGGCTCCACCTTCGTCTGCGCCCTGACGCCAGCAGGGGTCTGGCGGATAGTAGCTGCAAGTGCAGTTACCCGGATTCCAGTTTCCACCGTTGTTGTAGCAGTACTGTTCTCCCTCAGGATCGCTGCATTGCGGCGGCGGCGGATCCCAGCAGTAGGACGCGCCCTGCGGCAGATAAGCAGGCGAGCCGTGATATGAGAACCCGTAATAGTACGGATAGCCAATCGGCGTTTCATTGCCGGCTGTGTAGAAGTAGCCCTTGGTCTGGCTGTAATAGGCCTGAAGGGGAACTCCGCCGAACTGGCCGAATCCCGGCAGGACGTATCCGGCAATGCCCTGGAATGTGTAGCCGTTGCCCGAAGCAAGGCCGTTGAAATAGCCGTAATAGATTCTACCGTTCTGTGAGATGTGGTAACGATACAAGGGAATCAGTCCCTGTCCCGGAGTCGGCGTATAACCGGGGCCTGGAGGAAGGGCGATTTTTCCATAGCCGTTGGGGAATGGATAGTTCGCGAAATTCAAGTTAACACCTTCCTGAAAGTTAGTCGTCAGCAAAGTGCCAAGCTCAGAGTTGTTGACGATAAAGCGATGTAAAGTTACCGGAGGTGTGCATACTTGTTGGGCATTAGCCGTTTGGTGGAAAGCTCCGAGACAAACCAAGATCGCAGCTAGGACAGCTAGTAAGGATAAACCTTTTTTCATTTCTCTCTCCTCTTTCTTTCTAATTCGAACGGAATTTGGGTGTTGTTTGCAGAAGCTTGGACGCAAGGCAGTCTAAAAGGCAGCCGTGAAAAAAATTATTCTTATTGGCTACGGATTTACAACGACAGCGCGTACAACTTCTGCGAGCACTGGAGGACGAAGCGAAAATAAACAGTTCAAAGAGCAAACACAAGAAACATTTTGTAGCGAAAACGACTAGATTGCAGCGAAATGGCTACCGAGTGGCCGTTCTGGCTAAGCCCTTGAAATTATGCTTTTGTTGCGCAATCAGATGCTGCGTCCGGTATTGCAAAGGAGGCAGCCCGTAAGCCTTGCGAAAATCTCTCATGAAGTGGCTGCGATCCGTAAAGCCTGCGCGGTGCATCACCTCTTTGAGATTGAGAAAGGTTGTTTCCAGCAAGTGCTTCGCCTTCTCAAGCCTTTGCGTCTTGAGATACTGTGACAACGAGATGCCCATCTCTTCTTTGAAAAGGTGACGCAGGCGCGAGGCGGAGAGGTTGACCGATTGGGCCAACTCTTCAAGCGACAGTTCACGTTCGAGACCAAGCATTAATAGGTGCACAACTTTATAAATTCTCGGGTCCATCTTTCTTACCTTTGGCAGGGGGAGGTAGCGAAAGAGCGTGGCAGAACCGGTTTCATGTGGCTAATGCTTTAGCCTCGCAGTGAGTTAGCACGTAACCGTAACGGAATATAAGGCGCGCGGCGGGAAGAAGTATTTAGCTATCGCTCAAAGATTTCTCAATTAACTCTTAAAAGTATTTTATGGCAGGACGCTAAAAGTGGACGTGAGGAAGATTTCAGAGAATCAGGTTGAGGTCTCCGAACTCATGCCAGAGATAGCCTTGCGCGACCGCTTCGCCGTAGGCGGATTGTATCTGCTCTGGCGGCAGAAACGCTGTCAATAAATCCAGATGGCTTGCCTCCGGCTCATGCAATCCGGTCAGCAAACCATCAACAGCTTTCAGCTTATGCTCTTCAGTGACGCGCAGACGCGTGTAGCCGTGTCCGGCGGTAATCAAACCTTTCTCATCGGCTACGGATTCAAGCGCGCGCACGACAGTTGTTCCGACAGCAATCACGCGCCCGCCCTCTTGCCTCTGCCTGTTAATCTTCCCGGCGGCTGTCTCGCTGATAAAATACTCTTCTTCGGAGGCTGGATGCTGCGCGTCTAACTCGTCATCCATGTAAGAAGAGAGTCCTGTGTGCAGCACCAGATAAGCCGTCATGATGCCGCGCCGTGTGAGGTCAAAGAGCAGACGCCAAGTGAAGGCGCGTCCGGCAGAAGGCATCTCTGACGAACCCGGCTCGCGCGCATAAACGGTCTGATAGTAATCCAGATTCCATGGCGCGGAGACATACTCGTAGCGAATCGGATTGCCCAGACGAAACAACAGGTCAACCAACTCGCTCCCCTGTTTTGAGAAACGAATTTTCCAGAGTCGCGGAATGTTTTCGTCGCGCGCGAGGACAATGCCCGTCAAGCCTTCCGCAAAGCTAATGGACATTCCCTGCCGCAAACCGCACGAGAAAGGATCGCCCTGCTGGCAGATAAGCAGCGCGAGCCATGAATCATCCGGCAAGTGTTCCGCCAATCGAAGCTCTATGCACGGCTCGCCCGTCGCCTCGCATCCCTTGAGCGAAGCTGGCAGCGTGCGGCTCGTGTTAAAGACCAGTAGGTCGCCCGCGCGCAAATATTCTCCCAAGTGGTCAAAGCGCGTGTGCGTGACTTCGTTAGTCGCGCGGTCTATGACAAGCAAGCGTACATGATCGCGCGAGAGGCCGCGCCGCTCCGGCGGCTCTTTTGCCACCAACTCCGGCGGCAGCGTGAAGGTGAAAGGTGAACTTGGCATGCTTTAAAGAATGCAAAATTAAAAATGTAAAATGAAAGCAGCTTCTTATTTTTGCATTTTACATTTTTAATTTTTAATTTCCTGTCCCCAGTTTTCTTCCTGCGCTTGAAATCTCTGCCCAGTGACGTTGCTTGATTCATCCGAAGCGAGATAGATAAAAACTTCCGTGACTTCAGACGGGTCGGCCCACTCCGAGCGGTCTTCGTCCGGCACGGCTGCGCGATGCATGGCCGTGTTCATATCGCCGGGGTCAACCCAGTTGACGCGCACGCCGCTCTCTTCGAGTTCCGCAGCCCACGTCTGCGACATCCCTTCAAGGCCAAACTTGGAGATGCCGTAAGCTCCCCATCCGGGATAGCCAACCTGTCCCGCATCGCTCGTGACATTGATAATCGCGCCGCCGTTTTCAATCATCGCGGGCAAGACTTTCTTAATCAGCAGGAACGGCGCAATCAGATTCACGTTAAGCACATTGCGAAAATCTTCGAGCGGGTAATCGAGCAGATATATGAGCGGCGTCGGCCCGATGTCGGAAGCATTATTGACCAGCACATCAAGCTGCCCGCCAAACTCGCTCAAGGTCAAAGCCACTACACGTTCGATTTCATCCTCGCGCGCAAGGTCTGCGCCGATGACCACGACGCGCGTCTCAGGCGCGACTTCGCGCACGCGCTCCTTTACTTCATTCAAGGATTCAGTATTGCGCGCCGTCAAAGCTAAGCGACTCGCTCCCTCGCGCGCGTAATCAATCGCCAGTTGCCGACCCAAACCCTGCGAGGCTCCCGTCAGCAAAATATTTTTTCCCTGCACTCGATTCATCTTTCATTCCTCACAAATACTCAGTAGATATATTTCGCATCCTCGCCGCCCTCTGGCCCATAAAAGATGACCCACACCACAAGGTCGTCCGTGAAATCCTCGAAGCGATGCGCGACGCCTGCGGGCGCAAAGAGAAAATCTCCCGGCCCGAACTCGCGCCTGTCCTCACCGCAGAGGAAAAATCCGCTTCCGGTGACAACCAGATAAACTTCGTCGCGCGTGTGCGGCTCTTGCGGGTCAACTCCGCGCGGCGCGTAAATCTCGACCAGCAAAGTGCCATGCTCAAAGACTGTGGCGAAACGCTTTCCCTCCGGGCCGGGCAACTTGGCGAGAGCTTCTTGTAAAGTGACTCTGCTTTCCATAAAAATTTCTCTCTTTTGGACAGGCAAACTAAGTAATCCCGGTTGCCAGTTAACAAGCGGAGGCGGCTTGCCGCCTTACTCTGCGGAAAGTCTCTGACTTTCCGTTGCCTGCTTTATAAACCTTCTGCGAGGCTCAGCCTCGCTGAATGATGGTAGTCACAGTTGCCGGAAAAGCAGAGCTTTTCCGCACCGCAAGGCGGCTGAAGCCGTTTCTCAATCGCAGCTTAGGTTAATTGTCAACTTTGCTGGCCGCAAGCTCGACCAGCGTGCGAACGCCCGTGCCTGTAGAGCCTTGCGGGGCGTGTGGTTGCGGCTCGTCGTACCATGAAGTCCCTGCTATATCCAGATGCACCCACGGAGTCTCGGCTGCGAATTTGCTTAACAGCAATGCTGCTCCCGTGGCGTCGGGTCGGCCCCCGTAATTTTTAAAATCCGCGATTGCGCTCTCGATGCGTTTCTTGTAATCGTCGTTGACGGGCATGCGCCATGCGGGTTCGCCCGCGCTCTCTGCTGCGCTTTGCACGCGGTTGGCCCACTCGTCGTCGTTGCTGAAAAGTCCTGTGCGATGATCGCCGAGCGCGACGATGATTGAGCCTGTGAGGGTTGCTAAATCAACTATGCGAGTCGCGCCGAGTTGCTTCGCGTAAGCTATGCCGTCAACGAGCACGAGGCGGCCTTCGGCGTCTGTGTCCACGACTTCGATTGTGTGGCCCGCGAGCGTCTTCACAATATCGCCGGGTTTGATGGCTTTGCCCGAAGGCATGTTCTCGGCTGAAGGAACGATGCCGACGATTCTTTGTCGCGGTTTGAGTTGCGCGATGGCGCGCAAGGCTCCGAGCACTGCTGCGCCTCCGGCCATGTCGGTTTTCATCTCGTACATATCAAGCCCGTGCTTGATGGAGATGCCGCCAGTGTCAAACGTGATGCCTTTGCCGACAAAGGCCCACAACTCGTCGCTGTCAGTCGCGCCTTCCGGCTCGTAGCGAATGACAATCAGCGCGGGCGGCTCGTCAGAGCCTTTGCCGACTCCATAGAGTCCGCCCATCCCGCGCGCCTTTATCTCATCCGCCTCCAAAGACTCTACAGTCAGGCCAAACTCTGCGGCCATCTCTGCCGCGCGCAACGCAAACTCGCGCGGCGGCAAATCGCGGCCCGGCGTGTCCGCCAGCATGCGCGTCCAGTTCGCGGCCTCTGCGATGATGCGCCCGCGCTCGACCGCACCGCGCACTCCGTCGCTCATCTCTGAAACGATGATGGTTAACTCTTCAAGCGCGTGCGCGTCCTCTTCCTCGCTCTGATAAAAGTCGCCGTCATAAAGTCCCATCAACGCGCCTTCTGCGATGCTGCGAGCCATGCTCACTTCATTCATATTCGCGGGAAGAAGAAAATATAAGTGCCTGATATGAGCAGAGCGCGCGTCGCGTGCGGCCATGCCGGAGGCGCGGCTGAACTGCGCCGCAGTGAGTTCATCATGCGCGCCGCAGCCGACGAGCAGCAGCCGACGAAGCCCTTGATTAGCATCCTTTGCATGAAGCAACAGCGATGTCTCCGCTTCGCCCTTAAATTCTCCTTCAAGCAGCAGATGGTTCAAAACTTCTGCTTCGCGGCTCCGCGGCGCGGGTTGCTTGTCAGTGAAGACACAGAGAGCCAGAGCTTCTGCTCCCGTGCTTGTGGACGGAAATTCCGTCGTGAGCTTTATCGTCAGGGGAGTTGGATTTTTCATAAGGTCAGACAAAAATGATATATCAGGCACAGGTCAAGATTCGCGCAATTTGCGTGTCAGATGCGTGTGAGTATAATGCAAGCCTCTACGGACAAGCGAGTCGCGCGCGTGGGATGCTCTACAGTGTGCTAATGCAAGCCCGCGTGCTGCGGCTTAAAAAATCTCTCCTGAAATTTCTTGGCGGAGGAATAATTCACGTATGAACTCGATTCGCTTTTGGCCGCGTAAGATTGCGCTCGCCTTTGCTCTTTTGTCGCTGCTGGCGGCCACGACCGTCGCGCAAAGTAAACGTGACGAATGCCTTGTGCGCGTCACGCTCTTGCAGGTAAATGACGTTTACCAGTTTGCGCCTGTGGACAGGGGAGCGACGGGCGGACTTGGAAGGCTCTTGACCTTGCGCAAGCAGATTATGAAAGAGTCTCCGAACACGCTCTTTCTCATGTCAGGCGATACCATCTCGCCGTCTGTCGAGTCGAATACATACAAGGGCCAGCAGATGATTGATGCTTGGAATGCCATTGGGCTGGACTTTGCAGTCTTTGGCAATCACGAATTTGATTACGGCCCGGAAGTGCTGCTTCAGCGAATCAAGGAATCGCGCTTTGCTTGGCTCGGCACAAATGTCATAGACAAGCGGAGCGGCAAGCCTTTCGGCGAGACGCAAAGCTTCGTCATACGCGAGTTTCAAGGCGTGAAGGTCGGCATCTTCGGATTGACTTTGCCGGAAACGAGAATCACTTCGCGTCCTGGGCCAGACGTGGAGTTCCGCGACTCGTGCGAGACTGCAAAGCAAGCTGTGGCCGCGTTGAAAGCGCAGGGCGCGCAGACAATCATTGCGCTGACGCATCTCTCAATGGAAGAAGACAAGGCTCTGGCGCGTTGCGTCGAAGGCATAGATGTCATCATCGGCGGTCACGAGCACACGCTCCTGCAATCTCATTCGGGGCGCACGCCGATTTTCAAGATGACTGCGGACGCGCGCGAGTTGGGCAGGATTCAACTGAACATCAGCCAGACGAGCGGCAAGGTCGAGAGCATTGACTGGGAAATCATTCCCGTCAACAGCCGCGTGGAAGAAGACCCGCAGTTTCTTGCCACGATGAAAAAATATGAGCCGCTGATGAAAGAGTTGGCTGTGCCTGTCGGGCGCACGACTGTCGCGCTCAATGCCAAGTCGAAAGATGGACGCACGCAGGAGACAAACATCGGCAGCTTTATCGCGGATGCCTTTCGCACAGCGACGGGCGCGGATGTCGCACTCATGAACGGCGGCTCGATTCGCGCGGATGATTTGATTCCGGCGGGCCAGTTGACGCGGCGCGATGTGCTTTCAATCCTGCCGTTCGCCAATCCGGTCGTGAAGATAGAAGTGACCGGAGCAATTCTCAGACAAGCCTTGGAACACGGCGTCAGCCAGAGCGCGGAATCCGGCGAGCCGGGTCGCTTTCCGCAAGTCTCAGGTCTGCGCTTTACCTTTGACGCGTCGCGGCCAGTGGGTTCGCGCGTCACGGAAGTGACTATCGGCGGCAAGCCGCTTGATGATAAAAAAACTTACACTCTCGCCGCACCATCTTTTATCGCGCTCGATGGCGGCGATGGTTACAATATGTTCAAGGGCGCGCGCCAACTCATCACTGCGGAGGAAGGCCCGAAAGCGCCGGACATCCTGAGCAAAGCTATCAGCAACGTGTCTGCCATCTCGCCGCAGACGGACGGGCGCATCAAGCGTGTTGACCAGCCGGCAGGCGAAAAGCCATGCGAGGCTCAGCCGAAAACGCCAAAGTGAGTTTATGTTCAGCGACGATTTTTCGACGGGCGCAAAGCGTGAAGCGATAGAACTTTTTCAGCGCGCCTACGAAGCACAGCAGAATGAAGAGTATGAAGAGGCGATAGAGTTGTATAAACGCTCTATCGCAGTTTATCCGACTGCCGAAGCGCATACCTTTCTCGGCTGGGTCTATAGCTTTCAAGACCGCTATGACGATGCCATCAACGAATGCCTCGAAGCGATTCGTGTGGATGACACGCTCGGCAATCCTTACAACGACATTGGCTCCTATCTGATTGCGAAGGGCGACCTCTACGGCTGCGTGCGCTGGTTCAAGCGCGCACTCCACGCGCCGCGTTATGAATCATACGCTTTCCCTTATTTCAATTTAGGCCGCGTCTATGAAGTGCGCGGACGCCTGCTGGATGCGGCGCACCATTACAGCCTCGCGCTCGAACAACAACCCGGCTACACACACGCCGCTCTGGCCCTGCGCCGCATACAGGCCAAGCTGAATTAAGAGCCGCCTCGTTAGATTGCCGCTCTTTCGTGTGGCTGAACTTAAAACAGAGGAAGGAAAATCATGAAGAAACTTTTGCTCGTCATCTTTGTAGTCACTGTGCTGTTCTCCATAGCTCAAGTTTCGGGAGATGCACAAGACAAATCCAAAGACAAAACTACTACCTTGAAAGGTAAAATCTATAGAGGGGATAAAGACCATCCTGTAGCTGACGCCGTGATTGTGCTGCTTGATGAAAAGAAGTCGAACGAAAAAGATAATAGCGTCAAAGCTAAAACCGATGCTCAGGGTAATTTTGTATTTGAGAAAGTGATGGAAGGAAAGTACACGGCATCCATCCGAATATGGTATCAATCCCAGGAAGATGTCCCGTGCGAGTTTTTAATGGCTAAAACCAAAGATAAAGACTCACTTGTAGTGGTGGCGAAAGACAAAGATAAATTTATCGAGCACATCTCTATCAAAGGTATCTCGGTGAAAGCGGGCAAAGAGAATGTCAAAGATTTCGATATTGCCTGCAAGAATATGTTTGGTGGGTGAGTGATTTGCCGCTTAACCAATTTGGCTTTGGCTATTCCGGCGGATTGTCTTTCGGAATCTTCATCTTCTTTCGCTTCTCGTCCACAGCCACATAGACGACTTCGGCTTCTGTGACGCGTATGCGCTCGCCCGTGCCGCCGTAGCGTTCGGCCTCGACGATGACGCGCGTGGTGATGGAGGTCGTGCCGATGCGTAAGGTCTCGGCGTAAAAGCTGACGAGGTCGCCGACGAAGACAGGTTTATGAAAGATGACTTCGCGCATGGCGACTGTGACGAAGCGATCCACGCGCGTGCGACGATGCGCTTCGATGGCTCCGGCCATGTCTATGTAGCTCAAAATCATGCCGCCGAAAATAGTACCCTGCGGATTGGTGTCGCGCGGCAGCATCGTGATGCGTATTGCCGGATCAATGTAAGCGTTCATAATAAAGTCTTGCTCAGTCTTTTAAAATCCATTTCGTGATGATGCGTTTCAACTCATCCAGATGACCTTCAAAAAAATGGCCCGCGCCTTCGATGATATGTAGCTCTGCTTCAGCCTGCGGCTGAAGGCTCTCGAAAAGTTCTCTGAGCTTGTCCGCCGTGCCAAACTCGTCGCGGTCGCCATGCACAAAGAGAATCGGCTTGCGACAAACTTTCAGAAAAGAGAAATCATATTTATCAACAGGCGTGCCGATGCTGATGAGACGCGCAACGCGCTCGTCCGCGACTCCAACCTCAAGGCCGACACGCGCGCCGAAAGAAAATCCTGCAAGCGTGATAGATTTTCCCGCGTAATGCTCTGCTAAATAATCCAGCCCCGCGCGCACGTCTTCCAACTCGCCGCGTCCATCATCATGTGTGCCTGTGCTCTGGCCCACGCCGCGAAAGTTGAGACGCAGGACAGTCAGCCCTGCATCATTCAATGCCGCGCCCGCGCGAAAGACTACCTTGTTGTGCATCGTCCCGCCGCCTAAAGGATGCGGGTGCAAGAGCAGCGCGACGCCGCGCGCATCTCCTTCGCGCGGCTCTTTCAGAATCGCTTCGAGACGACCATGCGCGACCGGAATAAAAAGATTGCCTGCGGGATACATAAAACTGTGCGAAAGATTAGAAGACGAAATGTGTGAATAAAGGTGGAAGAGGGCAAAAGGGAAAGAGGGAAAGAATAAAACTGCCAGTGGCTCTTTCCCTTTTACCCTTTTTGCCTTTTACCCTCTTCTATATTTTATCTCTTCTTACTTGCGCGTCGCCCCTTACCTTCTTGCGCGGAGGCTGCGGCTTCCGGGGCAACTGCCGTGATTGCGCCTTTGACTGCGCCTTGAGTCGCGCCTGTGAATGCGCCGCTCAGCGCTTCGCCGACGACATTCTTGACTTTACTGAGAATGCCACCGGATGCACGCTTGCCGCCAGCTTTCTTCGTGGCCTTCTTGCTCGAAGCCTTACTTGCACCGGCTTTCTTTCCGGCAGCTTTCTTTGCGCCAGCTTTCTTCGCTGCGGCCTTCTTCGCCGCGCCGCCTCCGGCAGCCTTCTTGCCAGCCTTGCCTGCGCCGCCGGATTTCTTACTTGCCTTTTTAGTTGCCATAGTTTTCCTCCCTTTGAATTGTGTTCTCGCTTCTGTGTTTTTATTTATAGAGCAAACTGTGTTTAGTATGTCACGCAAATAGAGCAAATGACTAGAAAATGTTTTAAATGATGTGCTAAAACTGAATTTAAACGGAAAGCGATTGCGTCTGAACTTGTTTTTGTGGTTTGATGAAAGACCTCGTTCAAAGACTGTTTTTTTAGAGGAAGTAAGTGCGGTTATGGAAGAACATTTTGTGCACGCCACGCTCGTTGATGTATCTGCCCCTGTGCAGATGATTTTTAGTTCGGCTTATCTTTCGCCACCGAATAAAGGCAGAGCCGAGACAAGCGGTATGCCCGCCAGCGTTTCGCGCCGCGAGACGCAGCCGCACGCGCTCGTCGTGGACGATGCCCCGGATGTTTTAGAGATGCTCGCCATCCTGTTGCGGCATGAAGGCTATGAAGTGATGACTGCTGTTTCAGCCATAGAGGCTCTCAAGGCCGCAGAGACGGAGCAGTTTGATATCGTCGTCTCGGACATTGGGATGCCGGGCATGGATGGCTATTCGCTGGCCGCAGCCCTGCGCGCGATGCCTTCTTACACGAACGTGCCGCTCGTCGCCGTGACAGGCTTTGCCATGTACGACGACCGCGAACGCGCCGTCAATTCAGGCTTTAATGCACACCTCACAAAGCCCATTAATCCAATGACCTTGATTGAACTGCTCGCACGCCTGAGAGAGCAAGGATGAATGATGAATGATGAATGATGAATGATGAAGAGAATGCTATTTGCGATTGAATGATTCAAGCTTAAAGAGCATGCCTTTCATCCTTCATCCTTCCGCCTTCATCCTTTCTTAAAGCGGGGGCTTGCCATGCAGGATGCAGTTGAGGAATCAACTAGAACTCAGGAAAAGAGCGGCGCGCGTCGCTTGGAGAATCTGCTCTCATCCGAGAAGGCGACGCGCATTATCTATCTCGCCATCGGCGCAATAGTTATCCTCCTCGTCTTCAGGCATCTACAGTTTGCAACGGGCAGCGTCTGCTGCGGCGACTTCGACGGCTATTATCATATCAAGTGGAGCCAGCTTCTCTGGCTCGGCATCAAGAGCGGACATTTTCCGCCGTCCTTCACATGGCTGCCTCTGACGACTCTGGACCAGAGCGGCTATGTGGATCACCACCTGCTGTTTCATATCCTACAGATTCCTTTCACATGGTTCGGCAATCTGACGATGGGCGCGAAGATAGCTGCGCTGCTCTTTGGCAGCCTCGCGGTCTTTTCCTGCTACTGGCTGATTGTGCATTACCGCATCAAGTATCCGCTCGTCTGGCTGCTTGCGCTCCTCGCCTGCTCCGGCCCGTTTCTCTATCGCCTCAATATGGCAAAGGCTCCGCCGATTGCAATCATCTGCATGGTGGCTGGAATTTATCTGCTGTTTGAAAAAAAATACTGGCTGCTCGGCCCTCTGATGTTCTTCTTCGTCTGGACTTACAGCCTGTTTCCGACGCTCTTCTTCGCGGCGATTATCTGGGCCGCAGTCGTGGCTTGGAGCGAGCAGCGTATCGAATGGCGGCCCGTCGCGTGGACTGGCGCGGGCATGATTGCGGGTCTCGTCATCAATCCTTATTTTCCAAAAAACATACGACTCTTTCTTGAGCATGCGTGGATGAAACTGACGCCCGGAGATTTTAGCGCGCGCGTAGGGCAGGAGTGGTATCCATACGAGAGTTGGACATTTTTGGGCAACTGCTTTATCGCATGCATCGCGATGCTGGTCGGCTACATAGCTTTTCAGGGCCACGACCGCAAACGCTCCGCACGCGCTCTCTTCTTTTTAATCTTCTCGACGCTCTTGATGATTGCCACTTTCCGCTCGCGCCGCTTCGTGGAATACTGGCCGCCCTTCGCAATCCTCTTCGCAGCCTTTAGCCTCCAACAAATTTTTGAAGGAGTGCGCGGCGCAATCGGCGCGCTGCCCGCAGATGTTTTGGATGAGTTGCAACCTTACCTTGATAGAGACGAGCAGGCCGCGACAGAGAAAGAAGAAGTGCGCCGCGAATTGTGGAAGACTGTGGCCGCAGGCTTCGTCGCCACACTGCTTTTTATAGCCATGCTGGTCAACGTCAGGGGAATCGAGCGGCTCAAGATTAACGGCGTGGCAAGCGAGATTGCTTCCGGCGCAGGCCCGGAGCATTATCGTCTGGGCATGGATTGGATTCGCACGAATGTTCCTGCGGGCGAGAGAATTTTTAATACGGACTGGGACGATTTTCCCAAGATGTTTTTTTACGACACGAGCCATTCATACATCTCCGGGCTTGACCCGACCTACCTGCTGGACAAAAATCCTGAGCTGGCAAAACTCTATGAGGATGTCACGCTCGGCCACGAGGCCAACGCCGCCGAAATCATACGCAACCGCTTCGGCGCGCGCTATGTCTTTTCGGATAAAGAAAAAGTGCATGACGAGTTTTATGCGAAAGCGATGGAGAGCGGCTGGTTCGAGGAGGTCTATGAAGACGACGAGTGTTTTATCCTGCGCATACGCGACCAGAAAGGCGAGCCGCCGCCCGAATCAATAGAAGAAGACGCGCCCGGCGCAGACACAACCGATGACACAAACCTTCCGCCGGAAGAAGACGCAGAGCCTTAGATGAGAGGGCCAAACATGAGACAAAAAATCTTGCAGCCGATGTTTCTGAGCCTCGCGCTTCTCTTCGCCTTTGCTTCCGCTTGTCAGAAGGCAAACGATTCAAAGCCTTCGACTGCAACGGGAACAACCGCCACCGCTTCACCCGCGAAGCCGCAAACAGACTTTGAGCGCGACCTTGATTATGTACGCAAAGGACAATTCACTTATGTCTTTATCTTCTCACGCAAGGACAGCGCGGCCTTTACGCCGGACGACATAAATTATCTCAAGGCCAACTCGCCACAAGAGACTAATCAATGGATTCGCACCGACGACGGGCGGCGCGTCATCGCCGGAACCAACTTCGAGTTCAAGCCAGAACACTTCGACGCCCTCAATAAAAGATTCAATGTCGAAGACTATTCAAAAAAGTGATGCAGCATGTAGCCCCGTGAGGGGCGGCATATCAGTAGCCCAGCACGTTAGTGCTGGGACACTCGCGCCACACACGAACCAAGCCCCGAAGGGGCGGCATAATTTATGTCGCCCCTTCGGGGCTTGATATTTACCTTGACTGCTTAACCCACAACTCACGTCGTGGGCTACTGATATGCCGCCCCTCACGGGGCTAAGAAAACTATTTTTATCTCATCACTCTTATTTGAAGTCGCCGGCTGTGCTCTCTGTGGTGAATTACGTCAATTTCTAAAAACTAATCTGGCCGGATTCTTTAACTCTTATCATGTGACTGCCGGCATCAAGCTCGTCCAGCGTCTCGTTGTGATGAGCGATAATCTGCGCCGCCTTGAGCGTCTCCGTGTCCACAGTCATGTGCGCGTCCTTCGCCAGCGTGACATCGTAGCCGCGCGCAACCGCGCTGCGGCATGTAGTGTCAATGCAATATTGCGTGCGGCATCCGGCGACGACCAGATGCTTGATGCCCAGCTTCTCCAACTCGCTCTGCAACGGAGTTTCAAAGAAAGAGTCGCAGGCGTGTTTGTGAAATACTTGCTCTCCATCTTTGGGAGCAATGGCCGGATGAATCTCCCAACCGGGCAAGCCGGCAATGAGTTGGCTGTCCGCTTCCTGACTATCATGCTGGATATAAATCACCGGATTGCCAGCCGCGCGCGCTTTCGCCAGCAGTTCGTTAATCCGCTCTAAAACTTCATCGCTGCCTGCGGATGTCGGCTGCGACCAGTTGACGACGCCCTTCTGCACATCGACTATCAACAAGGCTGTATCTTTGCTCAAAGCTTTAAAAACTCCTTCGGATGATTTTGATTTAGGGAACTAAAACCAGTTTGCCAAACTGCGCGCGGTCTTCCATCAACTCGTGCGCTCTTTGCGCTTCATAAAGCGGAAGCGTGCGGTCTATGACGGCGCGAATCGCTCCGCGCTCGATAAATTTCATGGCATCCAGCATCTCTGCCTTCGAACCCATGAAAGAGCCTAACAAAGTCAGGTGACGATAAAAGAGTTGCCGCAAATCCGTCCGCGCATCAAAGCCGCTGGTCGCGCCGCAGGTCACAAGCCGCCCGTTCCGCTTGAGCACGTTGATTGAGCCGGGCCATGTCTCCGCGCCTGTGTGCTCAAAGACCACATCCACGCCCCGCCTGCCCGTCAGTCGCCTGACCTCTTTGGGCCAATCCTTGTTCGTGTAGTTAACTGTCTCGTCCGCGCCAAGCTCGCGCGCCCTCTCCAACTTTTCATCAGAGCCTGCTGTGGCAATCACGCGCGCACCGCGCAGCTTTGCGACCTGTATCCCGATTGAGCCGACGCCGCTTCCTGCGGCATGCACAAGGACATCTTCGCCCGGCTGGACTGCTGCGCGCGTGACCAGCATGTGCCACGCCGTGACAGTCACAAGCGGCAGCGCGGCGGCCTCTTCCCATCTTAGATTCTCAGGCTTGGGTATGACATTCACACCCGGCGCTTTGACATACTGCGCATAGCCTCCGTGATGTCTATAGCCGAGAATGTCATACTCAGGGCAGAGATTATCAAATCCCCTTAAACATTCGATGCAATGCCCGCAGGACGTGCCGGGATGAAGCATGACTTCATCGCCAGCTTTAACCCACGTGACGAGTTCGCCAGCCTCTTTGACTACGCCCGCGATGTCGTTGCCGAGAATGTGCGGCAAAGGAATCTCTATGCCGGGCAGTCCGCGTCTGGCCCAGACATCCAGATGATTGAGCGCGCAGGCGCGCACCTCGACCAGCACTTCATTGGCACGGATAACAGGGTCTGCTGCTTCCGCATATTGAAGCACTTCCGGCCCGCCATGCTTTTCAAAGATGACAGCTTTCATAAACTGATGATTCCCGTCCCGCGATAAAATTTAAGTTCAGAACTCGTGTTAAGATGAGAAGGATTCTATCTCTAATCCGATGAGTAAGGAAGATTCCAGATGGCTGCTCACGAAAACACGCTCGCCTGGCAAACTCTGCATCATCAACTGGAACGCATGCGCGAGATGCATGGCAGGTATTCCAATCTCTTCTACGAACTGATAATCATCAGCATCATTGTCATCATCCTGATGGCTGCGGCGAGTATGACGGACACCCTGCGCGGAGTCGTCCTGCTGATTCCGTTTTTCGTCATCTATGTCGGCGTGCATTCGGCATACTATCTCTCTTACGTCATCTGGGCGCGCATCTACGCGACGGGACTGGAACAGAAACTCAATCAACTCCTGCAAGACGACCTGCTCATCGCACACAGACAGGAAGCCATTTATCTCTTCCCGCTTCGCGGCAAAGAGTTTGCAGGCGTGACCCCGCGCCTGCGGCAAACCTTCATCGGCTTTATCACGACTCACTTCTGGCTTTTGGGCGCAGCCGTCATCGCGCTTTCCGTCTATCGCGCGTGGCAGCTTTATGAAGACCTGATGCGGGAGTTTCCGCCTGTCTGTTATTACTTCATAGCTCTCGGCGCATGGTCGCTCCTGCATCTGGTCTATCTAGTCTGGTACTTCGGCACGCGCTACTACGAGCGGCGCATCATGGATGTGGTGCGCGAAGCATACGGGACGGATTATGAAAAAGCTTGAGAGAAGAAAATTAAAACAGGGATGCAGAGGAGAGACAGGATAAAAGTGAGATGAGCAGAACGGTCGTCGGCGTGATGGGGCCAGGAAGAGATGCCAGCAAAGAGGCGGTCGCTGCTGCTTTTGAGCTTGGGCGTCTCATCGCGCTTGAAGGATGGGCTCTGTTAACCGGCGGACGCGCAGCGGGCGTGATGGATGCAGCGATGCGTGGCGCGAAAGAGGCTGGCGGATTGACCATCGGAATTCTCCCGACCGCAGATACAACAGGCGTGTCAGAAGCAGTTGAGATAGCAATCGTCACTGGCATGGGCCAGGCGCGCAATAATATAAATGTTCTTTCGAGCCGCGTAGTCTTTGCCTGCGGCATGGGCGCGGGAACGGCATCGGAGATTGCTCTCGCTCTGAAAGCCGGAAGGAAAGTTATTCTCTTAAACTGCAATCGAGAAGGTGAAGCCTTCTTCAAGTCGCTCGGCAAAGAGAGAGTCTTTATCGTCGAACGACCTGACGAAGCTGTTGCGATGGCAAGGAAGCTGATTGAAGATTAAGAGCGATAAATGAAACTAAAGATTAACGTGTGTTTGAAGTAAGAGAATGTGACTTTCAACCCCGTCAGGGGCGTCATATATTAGCCCACGACGTAAGGAACATAAATCAAATTTAAATATCAAGCCCCTTTAGGGGCGACACCATTTCTGTCGCCCCTAAAGGGGCTTGGTTCGTGTGTGGCGCGAGTGTCCCAGCACTAACGTGCTGGGCTACTGTTATGTCGTCCCTTGCGGGACTGACACCTCTTCTTCACTTCTGGCTCAGGCGAACAGTTTCGGGCAGATAGGAGCGAAAGACGTAATCGCTGTCCTTTTGTTTCTTGTGACAATCGCGGCAACTGCCTGTCGTTTCGCGTTGTGTGATTTGGCTGACGCTGCCGTCAATCATCAGAAATTCCCAATCGTTCGCTTTGCGATTAAAACCGCGCTCGCGCTTGACCATCACGACCAGCAACTGAGGCTTGGCGTCGTCCTGCTGCAAGAGCTTTTCTCTGACGATGATTGAGCCGACGGGGAACTGCGGCTTCTTCTGTTCAAGGAGCGCGTGTCGCGCCAGTTCGTTGACATAGACGACGCCGTAGGAAGCGGCGGTCTCTTCATGTGAGACAGGTTCTGTGCGTTTGCCGTCCGGCTTGTCGCCTTGCGGCAAGTCAGGCAGTGTGATTCTGGTTGTGCCGCCGGAGGTGTTGAACTTGGGAGTTTCGATCTTTGTGACATCCAAACTGGAGTCATCAATGGGGAAGTCTCAACCGCCTTGTAAATCTATCACAAAGTTATTCGACCGCGTTGGCTGGTCGTTAACGCGCGTCCAAATTCTGTAGTTGGGCAGGTCTTTGAGCGCGGGGTCTGCTGTGATTTGGTTCTGTTTCGCTGTCTGCTGCGGCAGAGAATTGAAACGCGCGAAGGCTGCGACGGTCAAGACGAGCAGCAACATTGCGGCGACAGAAAAAAGCTGTGCATATCTTCTGGTCATGGCGTTTCCTCTGGTTGGCTGCGCGGGTTGACGACAAGACTGCTCTCTGGGAAATCTTATCGCGTTGAAGCAAGCTCTGCTTCGTCTGATTCAATTTCTGCGCCAAGGGTTTGCTGGCGCGCGTGATAAGAAGAGCGCGTCAGGGGGCTGGATTCGACATGATGAAAGCCAAGGCTCATGCCGATTGTGCGCCACTCTGCAAACTCTGCGGGCGTGACATAGCGTTCGACCGGCAGCCGCCGCTCGTAAGGCTGCAAGTATTGACCGATGGTCATAATGTCGCACGAGACTGAGCGCAAATCTTTCATCAACTCTACAACTTCATCAAACTCTTCTCCGAGCCCGACCATGATGCCGCTCTTGGTGAGCATCCCGCGCTTTTCTTCATCGCGACGACGCGCGGCACGCTCAAGCAGTGTCAGCGTCTGCTTGTAATTGGCATCAGGCCGCACGCGACGATAGAGACGCGCGATGGTTTCCGTATTGTGATTGAGCACATCAGGCTGTGCGTCGAGCACAGTATTCAGCGCAGCCTCGTCGCCGTTGAAATCCGGTATTAAGACTTCAATCTTGCATTCTGGATTGAGCGCGCGAACCTCGCGTATGGTCTCGGCCCAGTGATGCGAGCCGCCGTCCGGCAAATCGTCACGATTGACGGAAGTGATGACCGCGTGGGCCAGATTCAAATGACGCACGGCCTCTGCGACATGGCGTGGCTCTTCCATATCGAGCGCGCCGGGCTGTCCCTTGCCGACCGCGCAGAAACCGCAGTGGCGTGTGCAGATGTCGCCCGCGAGCATGAAGGTCGCAGTCCTGTCTGACCAGCATTCAAAGATGTTCGGACAGCGTGCCTCCTGACAGACCGTGTGCAGGTTCAAGCCTTCGATTAACTTGAGCACATGATTCTGATTCGTCGGGTCGCCCAGTCGAATCTTGAGCCACTCAGGCTTTGGCTGGCGCACACGCGCGGAAGGTTTGCTGTTGCTGATGACTCTGAGCTCGCGTCCCACTTTTGTTTATAACTCCGAAAATTTTAAGATGCGTTTATTCTAACACTCTGCGCGCGCGCCTGTCGCTCATCCGGCGTCATCCCGAAGACCTCTGCAAAGCGCGCGATGATGCGGTCTTCGACTTCCGCAAGCGAAAGCTCCTGGCCCAAGAGTTTCTGCATCGAAGTGACCGGCTCGCCCTCGCAGGCGATGATGAGATTGAAGTAGCTGAGGTCTGTGTTGACGTTGAGCGCAAAGCCGTGCGTCGTTATCCAGCGCGCGATGTGTACGCCGATGGCCGCGACTTTTCCAACGGTCGTATGCACGCCCGTCAACCCTTTGATGCGAAAGCTCTCGATGCCGAAATCCCCTAAAACGCGCATCAAGACTTCTTCGAGGTCGCGCACGTATGCATGCACATCTTCGCGCTCAGGGCTGAGGTTGATAATCGGATAGCCGACCAGTTGGCCCAGCCCGTGATATGTCACCTTGCCGCCGCGATTGGATTCAAAGACTGTGACGCCGCGTGCGTCAAGCAATTCTTGCGAGGCGACTATGCCCGCGTGTGTCGCGCGTCTGCCGATGGTCAGGACGTGCGGATGCTCAAGCAGAAGCAACGTAGAGGCTTGCTCGCCCGTCAAAACGGCGCGCTCGGTCTCTTTTTGCAGTTGAAGCGCCGCGCCGTATTCCATGCGGCCCAGACGCTCGACGTGCAGTAGCTTGTGTTTGATTTCCGTGGTCATACGATGTTGAAGCCGGACGCTTTATTGTAGCAGCAGAGGGCGCGCGGCGACGAATCTGTCTTGCAAAGCATGCTGTTTTAGACTTGACTGCGCGACCCTTGCAAGCATAGCTTGATGCGAACTTGATTGGATAGCAGAAATCTTCTGGAGGATCTTAAATTGAAACGTGCTTTCCTCTTAATTCTAGCGTGCCTGATTTTATTGCCCGTCGCGGCGCAGGCGCAGAAACGTCGCTCGACCAGTAGCAAGAAAAGCACGCCTCCGGCGAAGGCCAGCACTTTGCCGGTCGTGCGCGAAGGCGCACAGCGCGTGGCCGATCAGATTAAGACTTTGTCAAAATTTCTCTACCTGCTCGGCGGCGTAGCGAAGGGCATAGAGGCCGCAGACCTTGCGGCACAGAGAGGCGAAGCTTCGCAGGCCGTTGTGGACCAGACGCAGAGAAGCAAGGCGACCGTGCGCAGCAGCATTATGAGCTTGCGCGAGCAGTTGGATCAGTTGGAACTGGATTTTCGCCTCAAGCCGGAATTGCAGCCCTACTATACAAAGCTGGCCGGAGTCGCCAACGGCGCGGCGACTGCTGAAGACGAAGCCGCCAGCGGCCAGTTCGACAAGGCCGGAAGAACACTGCTCACGGTCGTCAATCGTCTGGCAGATGTGCTGTTGGAAATGCGCTAATCAAATGATGAATGATGAATGATGAATGATGAATGATGAATGGCTTGCTATTCAAGATGAGCCACTCAACTTTAAACAGCACTCTTTTCATCATTCATCATTCATCATTCATCATTTTCTTTTCGCGTAGTAGCCCTGACGTGCGCGGACGCGTTGCTGTGGCTGCGTGGGGACTGCGACCTTGAGACGCAGGTATTTGCCTGTCGGCGATTCGTCTGCGGAATAGTATTGAAGCAGGTATTGTGCGCGCAACTCTGCCGCGATGCGTTGAAAGATAACCTCTAAATCTTCAACTTTATTTGGAGCGAAAGCTGTGCCGCCTGTCTCGTCCGCAAGCTTTTGCATGCCATCCTGTGCGCGCTGGCTAATCTTATTGAGCCGCAGAGACTCGCCGCTTGGATTGATTGAATAAAAGACTATATCCGCGCGCTGGACTTCGCGCAGGACATTCGCCTGCGCTTTGCGATGCAACTCCATGCGGCGATTTTCAAGCCGCTCCCTGCGCGTTTGCGGAGTATCTTCCGCCGCATCAGCTTTTCTGACTGCAATCTCCGTGTCGCGTATGCTGTCGCTGAAATTGTCTTCGCCGTCGGAGATGACGACGATGACGCGCCTGTGCCTCTCCGGCGTTTTCTGGGCCAGATACTTCGAGGCCGCAATCACTGTGTCATAAAAAGCTGTCGGGACTGGGCCGTTTGCAGGCTTGAGCGAGAGCAACTTTGCGGAAGCTGTATCAGCCGAAGCAAGTTCCTGCTCAAGCTGCGATTTCTGATTGATGGTAAAGACAGCCGCTTTGTCAGAGCTTTTCAAAACCTGTTTGAGAAAGCGCGTCGCGGCCTGTTGCTCAAAAGCGAAACGCTCCGTGACGCTGCTTGAGACATCGAGCAGGATGGCTATCTCTAAAGGCACTTGCTCTGGGTTGCCAATCTGCGTAATCTCCTGCGCGCGTCCCTCTTCCCAGAGTTGAAAATCCTTAACAGTCAAACCCTGCACAGGTTGGCCCGCAGCATTCGTGACGGAGACCGGCACGACGACCAGATTGGATTCCACACTGACAGTGTCTATGTCATCTATGATGTCACCGGGCGTGGATGCTGGCGTTGATGCAGGCGTCGGCGATTGTGTTGGCGTGGGCTGTGTTGTCGCGTTGCCGGGCGATGGCAGCGTGTCTGTTTGTTTTGGCGTCTGCCCGCCCGCGCGTGTCACGGCCAGAAGAAGTACGGACACAATCAGAGCGAGTATCAGGGTGAAAACATTTTTTGTGCTGAACGTAGCTTTCATAAGACCAACTCCTCATGCCGCCAGCGCGCCCCGGTTGCTGGCCTTTGGCCCACGGCATTTATGGATGCCGCTGACGGCATGATGGTTGGCAGCAAAAAAAGGATGAAGGCGGAAGGATGAAGGATGAAAGAAATGCTGTCTCTTCATCCTTCCGCCTTCCGCCTTCATCCTTTGTTATTCCGGGTTGTCTGTTGAAGAGGTGCTGGAACTGCCCGGCGTCGTCATGGACGGGCCGGGTTGGACCAGACCGCGACTGACGAGGATTTTGACTTCGACGCGACGATTCTGCGCGCGTCCCTCGCGTGTCGTGTTGTCCGCAACGGCCTGCGATTCGCCGTAGCCGAACGGCGTGATGATGCGGCGCAGGGGAATCCTATGATTCTCTGCAAGATAACGCACCACTGCATCTGCTCTGCGCTGGCTCAAAGCGCGATTGCGTTGAATGCTGCCGGAAGAATCCGTGTAGCCGGTGATTTCGATGACATAGCCTTTGGCGTTCATAGCCTTCTGGGCCAAATCATCGAGTTGCTGTTTGGACTGGGGCGAGAGAGTTGCGCTGCCCGTGCGGAAGTTAATCGCCGTCACATCCTGCACGACGTAATCGTCAAGAGCAGAGATGCGCTCGTTGGTTGCATTGACGCCCGCGACGGCCTGGTCGGCAGTCTCCTGTGCAGCCTTTGCGCCGCCGCCCGCAGCGTTAGCAACGGCAGCCAGTTCATCTATCTGCCCGGAAAGACGCTGCGCGTTCTGCTCGACCTGTCCGAGACGGTTTTCGGCAGAGCCGACGCGATTCTCTACAGGGTCAACACGCGATTCGACTGTGCGCGCAACACGCAAGTCCGATTCGTTGAAGCGAATCTTCTCGGCGGCAAGCTGGCCTGCGGCATCGCCGCGTCCTTCAACCTCGACATTCAAGCCGCGCAGGATATTGGTCGTCGCATAGTTTGTTCCGCTGCGGAGGAAGCCGCCTTTGGAGCGGACGCTGGTGCGATCTGTGAGACGCACGACCGTATCCACGCCATTAAAATCGCGCACGGTAAAGGTGTCTGCATCTCTGCGCGTGACGACGCCTTTGATTTTCATCTTCTGGCCGTTGGCGACAGTGCGCGTCTGCGCGCTCGTCGTGCCGTCCTGCGCAAGCGCGATGGATGCGCCGCCCAACGTGATGCTCAAAGCTAATACGAGAACTGGTGCAAGTCGGAATTGTTTGACACTCATCGTAATTAAACTCCATCTTCTGCGGAGACTGTCGCCGCGAATGTTTGCGGGGACAATTCGCTTGACATCGCCGCACGTTATGGCGACCAGCCGCGACGGGAGCAAAGGATTTTTTGCGTCGTCGGGTGGCGCGGTTAGGATTTAAGAGAGCGTTCGCGCCCGCATGCAAAGCCTGACGGCCACGAACGAAAAACTTGCGTGAAGCGCATATGGTCGCTTCACCTTTACAAGAACTATGCAAATACATGAACGATTGGTTCAAAACGCGAATTCTTCACAAAGCTAATGATTAAGTCAAGCATCTGACGCTTGAAAGGGTGGGTTTCGGCAACTCTCAAGCTATTCATCAGAGAATCGCCACCGGATTGCAATAAAGAATCATGCCTTGCATCTTTTCCGGGTAGTAATTCAGTTTTGAAGTTTGAGTAAACAAGGTGGACGAAAGAATCTCGCGCAAAGGCGCAAAGGCGCAAAGAAAGACGCGAAGGAAGCAGTCAAGAGAAGTTACTGCTCAACACCTTTGCGGTCTTCTTTGCGCCTTTGCGGGAAACTGCTTTTTTCTTTTAACCGTCCGGCAGCTAAACCGTGAACTGCCCTGCTTCCAAAAGCTCCTTCACATAGCCCAGAAACTTCTCAGCGTCCGAGCCGTCTATGATGCGATGGTCGAAGGTCAAAGCAAAGTATGCCATCTGTCGAATGGCAATCAGGTCGTCGCCGTCCTCGCTGGTGATGACCTTCGGGCGTTTCTCGATAGTTCCGACGCCGAGGATTGCAACCTGCGGCTGGTTGATAATCGGCGTGCCGAAGAGTCCGCCGAAGACTCCGGGGTTAGTGATGGTAAAAGTGCCGCCCGCCACTTCGTCCGGCTTCAACTGCTTGGCGCGAGCGCGGTCTGCAAGGTCGTTTGCGGCGCGTGCGAGGCCGGAGATGGAAAGGTCGTCTGCGCGTTTGATGACCGGCACAATCAATCCCCAGTCGAGCGCGACGGCCATGCCCAGATTGATGTCGCGCTTGTAGATAATCTGGTCGCCGCTCACCTGCGAGTTGAAGATTGGAAACTTGCGTATCGCAGTCGTGATAGCCTGAAAGATAAAAGGCATGTAGGTGAGCTTTGTTCCGGTGCGCTCCTGAAACTCGCGCTTGTGTTTGTCGCGTAGGCGCGAGATGCGCGTCATGTCTATCTCGTAAACTGTCGTCACATGCGCGCTCGTTTTGCGCGACATGGTCATGTGCTCCGCAATCTTCTTGCGCATGACGGACATCTGCTCGACTCTGTCTTCGGCGGCGGGCTGAACCGTCGGCGGCGCAGAAGTCGGAGCTTGCAAAGCAGATTGCTGCGCGGGTTGTGCGGAAGCCGCTTGCGCGCTTTGCCCTGCTTGCCCTGCTTGCATAGCCTGTTGCGGCGTCATGGCCGCGCCGGATTCTATGAAGCTCAGGATGTCATTCTTGGTGACGCGCCCGCTCATGCCTGTGCCTTCGAGGCGCGAGATGTCTATGCCGTGCTCTTTGGCTATGTTGCGAACCAGCGGGCTTGAGCGCGTGCGGCGCAGTTCCTCCGCAGACTGCTCTCCGATTGGCGCGGCGGTGGAAGAAGCAATCGCTTCCTCTTCTTTCTCTGCGACAGGCGGTGCGGCGGGCGTGGCTGCTTGCTGTTGCGCTGGTGGAGCGGCCTGCTGTGTCTCTTGCGGCGCGGGAGGCGCGGGCGGAGACTGTGAAGAGACTGCGGCCTGTGATGCAGGGGCTGCCGTGCTCTCTGATGCTGTTGGAGCTTCGACGGTCGCGGTTGCAGTTGGCGCGGGCGCGCTCGCTCCGTCGCCGCCGTTCAGGACGGCGACCACCGTATTGACCTCAACCGTATCGCCCTCTTGAAATTTTATCTCAGACAAAGTTCCTGCTGCCGGAGAAGGAATCTCCGCGTCCACCTTGTCGGTCGAAATCTCAAACAAAGGCTCGTCGCGCTCGACATGGTCTCCGACCTTTTTCAGCCAACGTGTAATAGTCCCTTCGGCAATGGACTCGCCCATCTGCGGCATGACAACTTCTGTGCTCATATCAACTCCAGTTCAATGATAATTTCAACAAATGCTTTGACAAAAAACTCAAAACTTTTACTCAAGCGTCAGATGCTTATGCAACAAAACGAGCAGCACATGCGCGTTCGGCGTCAGACCATACAAGGCTTTAATAACTGCTTTGCCGTCGCGATCTTTAATCTCAATCTGCCCGTCTTTGATTTTCACTCCCGCAAGCTGCGTCCACAGAAACTTTCCCGCGCGCTCTTCGAGACCGTTCATGTCAACTTTCAGCGAGCCGAATGAAACTTTCTCGCCGCGCTCTATGGCCTCAGAGGCTTGCGCGTAGAGCCGCGCGAAGGTCTGCTCTTTGAGCGCGCTGCCGATGCCGGACACGCCCTTCACCATGTTGCTCAAAGCGAAAGATTCACCGCCCGTCTTTTCAATCGTGTACAGGTAGCGGTCATAAATGTGCTGCCCGTTGACATGAACCTTCTCCACTTTTTCCGTGACCGCAGTTATCTCATCCCAGAGCGCAGTGTGCCTCTCGCCGCGTCGCTCGACCAGCACGCCGCGCTCGTGCAGGGCCACGCGCCCGCCGCGATTCTGCCAGAACAAGATGACGCAGGCCACTCCGCCGACCAGCGAAGCGAGGCCGCCCACACAGAACAGTATGCGATTAAAAATGCCTGCATCCTCGTCCCAGAAAATCGTCATCTTCAACATCAAGACGCCCAGCGCGATGCAGGCTAAGCCGATGACGAGCGTCGCGATGGTCGCGGTCGTGTTCTCTTTAAACTCCGACAGCTCTGGCCCAAGTTCATCCATAAATCAGTAGGCCGCGAGCTTGCGCGCAGCATCCACGATGTCTTTCACCTGCGGCAAATAATATTCTTCGAGCGGCGGCGAATAAGGCACGGGCGTATCAATCGAAGCGACGCGCAAGACCGGAGCATCGAGCCATTCAAAAGCCTCTTCGGCAATGGTCGCGGCAATCTCGCCGCCGATGCCGCCAGTGCGCGAAGCCTCGTGCAGGACAAGCACTTTATTCGTCTTCTTCACGCTCGACAGGATTGCTTCCTTGTCCATCGGCGCGAGCGTGCGCAGGTCTATCACTTCAATATCAAGACCTTCCTTCTCAAGCTCCTCAGCCGCGTCGAGCGCGTTCAAAACCTGCGCGCCGAAAGTGATGATGGACAAATCGCGCCCCTCGCGCGCCGTTCGCGCTTTTCCAATCTCGACGATGTAATCATCCTCCGGCAACTCTTCGCGCAGGCGCGGCAGGCGATAGAGCTTCTTATGCTCGAAGAAAATCACAGGATCCGGGTCGCGTATCGCGGCCTTGATTAAGCCCTTCGCGTCGTAAGCCGTCGAAGGCTCGACGATTTTGAGCCCGGCAGTGTTGAGGAAAAAAGCTTCGGCATTGATGGAATGAAACGGCCCTGCGTGAACGCCTGAACCGCACGGCCCGCGAAAGACCGCCTGCACATTTGCGCCCCAGCGATAGCGACACTTCGCAGCATAGTTGGTCAGCATGTCAAAGCCCGCGCTGATAAAATCTATAAACTGAAATTCAGCAACAGGCTTCATTCCCATCAGTGCCGCGCCGCACGCCGCGCCGACAATCGCCGCCTCTGAAATCGGCGTATCAATCACACGCTCCTCGCCAAACTCGTCAACGAGTCCGTCCGTTACCTTGAACGCGCCGCCGTATGCCCCTACATCTTCACCGATGACAAAGACCTTCTCATCGCTCTCCATCTCTTCCCAGATGCCCTGCCGTATGGCCTCGACCATTGTCGCCTTGCCGCCGCGTGCGGGCCTGTTTGATTTCTGCTCTTTTTGAGTTGCTGTTGACATATGAACAAGTTCTGAAAATTATCTCTCTAAAACTTTCGGCCTGAATGCCGGAGGCACGATTGAGTTATCAAAAACATTGTAAGCCGCACGCTCGGCTTCGGGCATCGGTGACGATTCGGCCCACTCGACATCTTCATCTATCAAACGCTGCACGTCCGCAGTAATTTCGTCCAGCTTTTCGCGCGTCGCAATCTTCTGCCCGGTCAAAAATCTTTCGTAGCGGTCAACAGGGTCGTTCGTCTTCTCCCATTCTTCTATCTCGCCCTCAGGGACATAACGCTGGTCGTCGTGCTCTGCGTGTCCTTTGCGGCGATAGGTCTTGGCTTCAATCAAGACTGCGCCGCCGCCTTTGCGTGCGAACTCCGCAGCCTTCTTTGTCACTTCATAACACGCGATGATGTCATTGCCGTCAACGATGTGGCCCGGTATGCCGTAGCCAGCGGCCTTCTCTGCCAAATCTTTCACGGCAGTCTGCTTTGAGGTCGGCGTCGAATAGGCGTAGTGATTGTATTCGGCTATGACAATCAAGGGGAGACGCTGAACGGCTGCGAAGTTTAAGCCTTCGTGAAATGCGCCGGTGCTCATTCCGCCGTCGCCGATGTAAGCCATCGTCACAAGATTTTTGTTCTGCATACGCGCGCCGAGAGCTATGCCGGTCATCACCGGAATCATATCGCCCAGATGCGAGATTGGCCCAATGAAACCCTTCGACATATCGCCGAAGTGTATGTTCAGGTCGCGGCCTTCGGACGGCCCCCACGCCTTTGCCATGTACTGCGCGAAGATGTCGCGCGGGGCGATGCCTTTGACGAGCACCGCGCCGAGGTCGCGTATCAAGGGCGAGAGAAAATCCTGCGGCTCAAGCGCGTAAGCAGTGCCGACAGCCGTTGCTTCCTGTCCGAGCGAGCGGAAGACTCCACCCACAACCTTTGTCTGGCGATAGAGATTGACAAGCCTCTCTTCCACCAGCCGCGTCATTTTCAGATAGCGATAAAGCTCTAGCATCTGCTCAGGCTTGAGCGTCGTTTCCGTTGTGCATGACAGTGGAGCTGTGACAGCTTCCTTCCCATTGTCACTCGCACTCTTTTTCTTAGTCTCTTTTTTCATAGAAAACAGTGGGCAGTTTTTTTACCTTAAAAATGAATCGTCAAACCATGAATGCCTTCGGCTGCTTCCATGACGGATTCGGAGATGGTCGGGTGCGCGTGCATTGTGCGCCCTAGTTCTTCTGCCGTTGATTCAAGCTGCATGGCGACGCAGGCTTCTGCGATGATGTCCGTCGCGTGCGGCCCGATGATGTGCACGCCAAGAAGCTCGTCATACTTTGTCTCGCTGACAACTTTGACAAAGCCTTCTTCTTCACCGAGGATGCGCGCTTTGCCGGAAGCGGAGAAGGGAAACTTTGCGACCTTCACATCATAGCCTTCCTCGCGCGCCTTCTTTTCAGTCAGGCCGACGCTTGCGACCTCAGGGTCGCAGTAAGTGCAGTTCGGAACAAGACGCATGTTGATTGGCTGCGCGTGCTGGCCCGCAATCTGTTCGACCGCGAGGATGCCTTCTTTCGAGGCAAGGTGCGCGAGCCACGGAGTCGGAATCACATCTCCGATAGCATAGACATTCTCTTCGCCGGTGCGACAGAATTCGTCCACCTGAATCGCGCCGCGCTCAACTTTTATCTTTGTGCCTTCAAGTCCTAAACCTTCAAGATAAGGCATGCGCCCGACGGCGACTAAGAGCATCTCCGCTTCGAGCGTGACCTCTTCGCCTTTGGAAGTCTTGCCTGTCAAGCGAACTCCCGTCTCCGTCTTCTCCATCTTTTCGAGCTTCGTATCCACCTGCGACTTGATGCCGCGTTTGCGGAAAGATTTTTCAAGCTCTTTGGAAACCTCTTCGTCTTCAATCGGCAAGAGTCGCGGCATCAATTCGACAAGCGTCGTCTCTGTGCCAAAGCGCGAATAGACGGAAGCGAACTCGACGCCGACCGCGCCCGCGCCCATCACAATCAGGGATTTCGGAACCTCTTTGAGTTCGAGTATGTGGTCTGAATTGACGACACGTTCTCCGTCCGTCTCAAAGCCGGGAATCGGGCGCACGACGGAGCCTGTGGCGATGATAATGTTTTTCGAGTTGATAACTTCCTGCTGGCCGTCCGCGCCTGTGACTTCAACTTTGCCCGGCAGTTGCAGCTTGCCCGTGCCTTTGAAGACAGTGATGGTGTTCTTCTTCATCAAGAACTCTATGCCTTTGGAGTTCTTCATCACGACCTTCTCTTTGCGCTTCTGCACATCCGCGAAGGCGAGCTTGATGTCAGAGACTTCTATGCCGAAGTCCTTCATGTGCTGCACTTTTTCATAATAGTGCGCGGACATCAAAAGCTGTTTGGTCGGGATGCAGCCGCGCAAGGTACACGTGCCGCCGAGCCGCTTGTCCTTTTCCACGAGCGCAACTTTTAAACCCAACTGCGCCCCGCGAATCGCAGCCACATAGCCGCCCGGCCCGCTGCCTATAACCGTGACATCAAATTGTTCCGTAGCCAATTTTTATCTCCTGAAAGAAGTGATAAGAGAAATGCTTTTACTCATTTCTCATTACTGAATTTTTCAATCTGCTCCGCGTGATGCGCGTGATGTTTGAAGGTGACGGCTTCGACGAACTTGTAGGCGGGCGAGCTTTCGTCCACTTCGTCCGGCAAGGATGCAATCATCTCTTCCATCCGGGTGTGCGCCGCGTCAAACTCTGCGCGCACTTCGCTCATAGAGTGAGCGCGTCTTTCTCCGGTCACGCGCGCGTTAAAGTCGTCAATCATTTGTTTGTCGAAACGCTGCGGCTGCCATGTGCCGCTCTGAATTTCTGTAAGTATGCGTGCGCCTTCTATCTCCCATGCGGCGATGTGCGAGAGAGCGTCTTTGACAGACCATTCGGCATTGAGGCCAGACGCGCGCGTCGCCTCTTCTTCCGATAAGCCGTCGAGAGCCTGCGCCAGTTTTCCATGAGCAGAGCGCACACGCTCCTGCAATTCTGTCTTCTTCATACGGTCAGTCTCCTCCCCAGACAGAGCACGCCGTCGCGCATCACTCTCAACAGTCAGGTTTCGGCTCTGTTCCTGAAAAGCAGATTATAATCTGTCCGGCGATTTTCGGCCAACGCGGAACAGAGAAGAAGGCAAAAGATTAAAGAGAAAAGGAAAAGCTCGGATAACAGGCATCCTGTTTCCAAACTTTTTCCTTTTACCTTTTTACTTTTGCCTTCTCTAATTTAGATGGCACATTCCGATTGTTCTTTATTCAATCTTGAACGTGTCTTCCCAATCCTTGACCAGCTTTTCGAGTTTCGACTTGAAGGCGGCATCTTCCATCGCCTCGCTCATGTGCTTAATCTCAAGCGTCTTGATGTTCGTGTAATCGGTGGTGAAGCTTTCGGCCATCTTCTTTTTGGTGTCGTCGCTGACCTGAAAACCACGCGCGCCTTTGATTCCATCCCACTTGGATTTCAAATCCGCCTTTTTGGAATCGAAATATTTCTGCGCATCATCCACACCCGCCACAGTTGGCGAGGCGTTGACCTTTTTCACAACCTCTTCCGTGACTTCATGTATAGCAGCCATCGTCGAGTTAATCTCGGAATCCTTATTGCAACCGGCGAGCGAAAGGGCTGCACAGATGAGCGCCAGCAGAGCTACGAGCCTTTTAGACATCAGGGGGCCTCCACAAAGGTTTTTTAGAGCGGTATCATCTAACAGAGTGAGAAATTGAAAGTCAAGGGAATGGAAAGCAAGGATGAAGGCGGAAGGCGGATGAAGTGCGGCTGGATTTTATGACTGAGCTATTTACTGTGCGGCGTGGGGAGCAGTCGCCGGATGGTGTCGAGCAGTTCGACGATGTTATTAGGCTTTCTTAAAAACTCGTTCGCTCCGGCGCGCAGGGCTTCGTCGGCGCAGTCCTCTATTGAGATAAGGATGATTGGCGTGTGTTTGAGATGCGTGATTTGGCGCGCGCGCCGTGTCAGTTCGAGGCCGTTGAAGCCATGCAGTTCGTTGTCCAAGAGTAAGAGGTTGTAATGTTGGCGATGCTCCATCAGGGCGAGGGCCATGCAACTGTCGGAACAATGCTCTATGTGCCATCCGGCCATTTCCAAAACATCCTTGACGGAGAGCATCAGGAGGCGGTTGTTTTCGACGTAGAGTATCGCGGGGACGGACATGTGGATTCTCCATAAGAAAAGGATGTGAAGGAGCGTTGTGCTCTGATATGCTAAGCGCGTTCTATATTTGAAAAACAAGCAACGGCACATGCGTAGCTCACGCCTCAACCTCAAAGAAGAGTAATGAGCATCGCCGTTGAGCATGAAAGGTTCATTCTCACGGCGAAGCCATTGGGCAAATATATTCTACTCTCAACTGAGAGTAGCTGCAAGCGTCAAAATTCATTTCTCTCTCCGTCAGGGGGTCACTCCTGATGGGATACGCACGTCCGAAGCCAGAGCGGCTTGCTGAAAAGCTGCGGCAGATTCGTGATGGTCTTGGACTCTCTCAAACAGAGATGCTCAAGCGTTTGGGACTCGAAGAAAACATGAGTTACGCAAGAATTTCAGAGTACGAAACGGGAGTCCGTGAGCCGTCATTGCTGACTCTCTTGGAGTATGCACGCATAGCTGGCGTGCATATGGAAGATATTGTTGACGATGAATTAGACTTGCCTGACAAACTGCCCGGCCCTGTGAGGTACAAAGGACTCAAGCCATCGGCTCGACGCAAAAGCAGAAAGCGTTGAGTGTTGTTGAGAAGCTGTCAGGTCGGGCTATTGACGAGGTATGTAGCCCAATCGCTGTGCCTTGCCGACAGTCATGAATTCCTCATAGCCATTACTTTCTACTTTATTCTTGTCGACAACCGCTCCGTCCGCCACTTCGTCTCTCAGATAGGCATAGACCTCATCATTATCCGCCAGACCGGTCTCATCATCTTCGTAGAATTCTATGGATGCCGTTCCCTGTATTCCATCCTTGAGGACAGGGAGCCAGTCATCATTAAAAGCCAGAGCTGTTTGCTTGACGAACTTGGTGAGGTTTGCGCCGTCTGACCATGAAGGGTTTTTTAGACCTTCTACCTTTTCAACCCACTTTTGTTTGACTTTATCTTTGGTAGGCTTGTTGCTTGCTTTCCATCCAATGGCAGCATAGAGGTCATCCTTCAACTCGAACTTGACCAATCTTAAACCTACCAACTGGCCTGCTTTTCGTTCTCTCGCGAAGTGCTCCGAGTGATCCGGCATCACAAAGCTGATGTTGATTCCAAAGCCATCGTTATGCCCTGCAAAGCCCGTCACCTTACCGGTTTGTTCATTGTACTGTACCTTGTAAGGAGGATATTCCACCCTGTAAGCCATCACAGGCTGAATCACTTCCTGCGCGTGCGTGCGTGGGCCGGAAGCTTTTAATTGCGCCACTGCGGGTTGCGAGGCACGCGCACCCGAATGGGCAGCATGTTGTCCGCGAAAGGCTAACTGCCGCGCATGCTGTGCGGGCGTTGGAGGATTGTGCGAGCTCTGACTGGCGGGCCGCGCAAGATTCTGATTGGCTGTGGCCTGCTTCGTTTGCAAAACCCTCGGAGCGGGTTGGGGACGATAGATGGGCGGAGCCTTGGGTGCTTGAGATGGTTTCTGAGAGATTGGCTGCGAGCCTGTCGGCATCTGCCGTTGCAAGACTCTTGGCACAGGCTGCGGGCGATAAGCCTGTGGGGCTGCGGGCGTGTTGCTTGATTGATTGATAGCGCGCGGCGCAGCCGTCTTAGCCTGCAATACCTTCGGCCCAGGCTGTGGACGATACGCGGGCGGAGCAACAGGCTGCGGCCTCGTTTGCGCGCTCTGCTGCTGAGAGCCTGCGGCTGTTTTCGCCTGCAAGATTTTAGGCGCGGGCTGCGGGCGATACGCGGCAGGAGCTATTGGAGGCTTGGCTTGAGGCTGAACGGATACCTTCTTCGGTTGCGCGACGGCTGGTTGAGCCGTGTGTGCTGAGAAAGGCTTGGGTAACTGTGGGTTCTTCGGTAAATTCATGCCGCCATCTCCGTTGGCCCTGAGCAATCATTTGAAAGTCGCTGTGAGAAGTTTTACGGATGTGTGGATGAGTGAGCGATTCGCTGTTCATCCAATAAACTAGCTCGACTATATGCCTGATTCAATCGCAGGTCAACAAATTGAAGATAGTGGTTCAGTCTCATAAGCTGAAAGAAGAAGTCTCCCGCAAAGACGCAAAGGCGCAAAGAAAAGCACGCAAAGAGTTGAAGTATTAATTAACTCAAGTTGCTAGTTAACAGATTAATGGCGGCTTGGCCGCAATGCTGTGCGGAACAGCTTTGCTTTTCCGGCTGGTGTGGTATTAATCCAGAGCGAGGCTGAGCCTCGCCAGTGGCGAAAAACAAGAGATGAACCAGAAAGTCAGAGACTTTCCGCACCGCAGGCGGCTCAAGCCGTCATCGCTCTCATAACTGGCAACTTGGATTAATTAACTTGAAAGCTCTCTTCGCGTCTTTCTTTGCGCCTTTGCGCCACCAGCGGGAAATTCTTTCGTGCTCATTGTTATTCAACGGAATTTCAAACTGAACCACTACTAAATTGGAAGGACAACAACGAGGGTGAGCAGCCCGAACAATTCAGCAGAGCGAGTCGTATCTTTCAGTATCTTCGATTAGTGTATGGAGGCGCTAATGTCTATCGAAAAATTTGTTGAGAAGCAGATTAATAAAGCTATGGCCGAGGGCGAGTTTGATAATTTGCCGGGGAGGGGGAAGCCTGTTGATCTGGATGGATATTTTCAGACGCCGGAGGATTTGCGGCTCTGTTATTCGATGCTCAAGAATGCGGAGTTTGTGCCGGAAGAAGTGCAGATGTTGAAGGACGTGGAGAGTTTGCGTGCGCGCCTTGCGGATTGTGCGGATGTGGATGAAAAGGCGCGGCTGGAGAAGAGTATTAGCGAGAAGGTTTTGAGTTTTAAGATGGCTGTGGAGAGATACAGGCGGCAGAGATGAAACCGGCGCACTGAAATAAAAATTAAGGGCTGCTATAATTCTCGTTAAGATGATGAGAAGGAAGCTTTTGAAATGGGCTGCGTTGACGCTCCCGTTGATTCTGTTTGGATGGCTCTTCTTGGGAGTCTTCAGGGACAGGGAGTTTGGCGAGCATCACTTGTTCATCAAACACAAGCCGACATTTAAGGTCAGCTTTTATGCTCCGCTCGGTGAATCGGACAGGACGCTGAATGAGTTGAACCCGGAACAGTCGCACGAAGAGGTGATGTTCAGGGAATATGTCGAAGAGCGCGGCGGTTACAGGCGCAGCATTGGTTTGGGATGGTAGTGGCAAGACTACGAAGAGAATCTCGCGCAAAGGCGCAAAGGAAGAAAATTTGATGTCAAAGGAAGCGACAGGGAAACAGGATGAGGCGACATTGGAGATGCGCGTCGAGACGGATTCGATGGGGCAGATACAGGTTCCGTCGGATAAGTATTACGGGGCGCAGACGGCGCGCTCTTTGATTCACTTCAATATCGGTAATGACACGATGCCGCGCGAGATGGTGCGCGCTCTTGGGCTTTTGAAAAAAGCAGCCGCGCTCGTTAATGAAGATTTGGGCAAGCTGCCCGCGGACAAGGCGCGGCTCATAGAGCAGGCCGCAGACGAAGTGATAGAAGGCAAGCTGGATGAACATTTCCCTTTGAGAATCTGGCAGACGGGAAGCGGCACGCAGACCAACATGAATGCCAACGAGGTTATCTCTAACCGCGCAATCGAAATCGCTGGCGGCGTGATGGGAAGCAAAGAGCCTGTGCATCCGAACGATCATGTCAACATGTCTCAGTCTTCCAATGACACTTTCCCGACGGCTATGCACATTGCCGCAGCAGAGCGCATGACGGAGTTGATACCGGAAGTCGAAAATCTGCGCGCGGCTATTGATGCCAAGGCGAAAGAGTTTGCGGAGGTCGTGAAAATCGGGCGCACGCATTTGCAGGACGCAACGCCTTTGACCGTTGGGCAGGAGATGGGCGGCTGGGCCAGCCTTCTTGAGCGCGACATAGAACGCCTGCGACTTGTCCTGCCGGGTCTTTATGATTTGGCGATTGGCGGCACGGCTGTCGGCACGGGCCTGAACTCGCACCCGGAGTTTGCGTCGCGCGCGGCAGAGAAGATTGCAGAGTTGACAGGGCAGCCTTTCAAGTCGCACCCGAACAAGTTTGCTGCTCTCTCCGCGCACGATGAGATTGTGTTTGCGAGTGGAGCTTTAAAAACTCTCGCCGCTTCATTGATGAAGATTGCGAATGATATACGCTGGCTGGCATCTGGGCCGCGCGCTGGATTTGGCGAGTTGATTCTGCCGGAGAACGAACCCGGCTCGTCCATCATGCCGGGCAAGGTCAATCCGACGCAGAGCGAGGCTATGACTATGGTCTGCGTGCAGGTCTTCGGGAATGATGCGGCCATAGGCTTTGCCGGCTCGCAGGGCAATTTTGAGTTGAACGTCTTTAACCCTGTGATGATTCACAACCTGCTCCATTCGATAAGGCTGCTCAAGGATGCCTGCCACAGCTTTGTCGAGCACTGCGTCAAAGGCATAGAGCTCAACCGCGAACGCATCAACGAGCACCTCTGCAACTCGCTCATGCTGGTCACGGCACTGAACCCGCACATAGGCTATGACAACGCCGCCAAGATTGCCAAGAACGCGCACAAGAAGGGCATCGGCCTGCGTGAATCCGCGATTGAGCTAGGCCTTTTGACAGGCGAGCAGTTCGACGAATACGTCAAGCCGGAAGAGATGACGCACCCGTAAAAGCGAAGGATGAAGGATGAAGGCGGAAGGATGAAGTCCCGGCAATTTAGGTCAAAAAAAATTCTTTCATCCTTCATCCTTCCGCCTTCATCCTTGCTCTTCCGTGCATCTAAATCAATGCAGGCGCGCGGGCAAATGTGCGCGCTTGCACATTGTTTCTCAAAGTGAGATAGTTTCGGGTTTGGCGCGGGGAGGGAAATAAAATGAGTGCTGTATTGGATAAAGTTAAGACTCCTGCGATTGAAGATTATTTCGGAATGTCGGACGCGGAGCTGTACGAGCGCATAGAGCGTGCGCGTGCTGAGCTTGGCGCGCATCTGGTTATCTTGGGCCATCATTACCAGCGCGACGATGTGATTTGTCATGCGGATTTGACAGGCGATTCGCTTGGACTCTCAAGAATGGCCGCCGCCCGTCCCGAAGCGGAATTTATAGTTTTCTGCGGCGTGCATTTCATGGCCGAATCGGCAGACATTCTCTCTGCGCCGGAGCAGAAAGTGATTCTGCCGGATTTGGGCGCGGGCTGTTCTATGGCCGACATGGCGACGGCTGAGCAGGTAGAGGATGCCTGGGAGCAATTAGAGTCAATCGGCGTCATAGGCGATTTTAAAGTCACGCCGATTACTTACATGAACTCGTCTGCGGCCATCAAAGCTTTCTGCGGCAAGAATGGCGGAGTGGTCTGCACCTCCACGAACGCTGTGCCGCTCTTCGACAAATATCTGAAAGAGGCCGACAAGCTTTTCTTCTTTCCAGACCAACACCTGGGCCGCAACACAGGGGCCAAGTTTGGCATTCCTCTGGATGAGATGATCGTGTGGGATCCTGCGAAAGATTTGGGCGGCAACACAGAGGAAGATTTACGAAAAGCGCGTCTGATTCTTTGGAAAGGACATTGCTCCGTGCATGGCCGTTTTAAGCTGTGGCACGTCGAGCAGGTGCGCAAGGAAGTTCCGGGCATCAAGGTCCTGGTGCATCCAGAATGTATTTACGAAGTCGTGCAGGCATCGGACTTGAACGGCTCTACGGAATTTATCATCAAGACTCTGGAAGCCGCGCCCGCGGGCTCTAAGTGGGCCGTCGGCACGGAAGTCAATCTGGTCAATCGTCTGGTCAAGCGTTTTCCTGATAAGCATATACAACTTCTCGCGCCAGACCTCTGCATGTGCGCGACGATGTATCGCATCGCGCCGCAGAATCTGGCGTGGGCTCTGGAATCGCTCTTAGCGGGCAAAGTCGTCAACCAGATAATTGTGCCGGAAGAGACTGCCGAGTTGGCGCGCGTTGCGCTCGACCGGATGCTGGCGATTAAATAAGACTGAGGTAGGTATGGCTGATCCCAATGATCGCGTGCCGGAGAATATCTCCGGCACGTATTATGTTGACATGCAGTGTATAGATTGCGACGTTTGTCGCGACACTGCGCCGGATAATTTCACACGCTCGGACGGCGGCGGCTACTCATACGTCTTCAAGCAGCCGGAAAACGCTGAAGAGAACTCACTCTGCGAAGAAGCCCTCGCAGCCTGTCCGGTGGAAGCCATCGGCAACGACGGCTGATAAAGTCTCTCAAAAATCACTTCAAGCATCCAACGTGAGAGATAGCGAAGAAAAAGTTTCCCGCAAAGGCGCAAAGACGCAAAGGAAAGCAACTAAGTTTTTCTTTGCGTCTTTGCGTCTTTGCGGGAAACTTGCTTTTCGCTCTACAAGCTAGATGACAATCTTTATCTGGCCGTCTTCAATCAAGACCTCATAAGATTCTATGTGGCCGCTCTGTGTGGTCAGGCAGTGACCTGTGCGGACATCGAAACGCCAGCCGTGCCAGTCGCACTCGACCGTGTGGCCGCACAAGTTTCCGTCCGCGAGCGGCGCGCCCTTATGCGGGCAAAAATTTTCGACGGCATAAAATTTTCCATCTATGTTGTAGAGAGCCAGTTCCATTCCATCCAGCAGTTCTACGGTCGCGCCGCGTCCCGGCGGAACATCTTCCACACGCCCGACGACGATGGCGCGGCCTTCGCGCTTTGGCTTTTTGAAGTTGCCGAATCTGGGTTTGATGGAAGACATGCTAACTTGAATCCTAACAAACGCGCGCGAAGAGCGGCAAGGCGGAACGTCGCTTGCTTTGTTAATCTACGTCGAAGGACTTATACTTTGTTTTAAGTTCCCTCGAAACTGATTTGAAAGTTGCGGTGCGTGCGATTTTAGAAGTTTCAGTCTGCCGCCGCGCCGCAGGATTTGCTCGTCTGCTTTTCGCACGGGCGCGTTCCATTTATTTGCAGGCAGTAGAAAAGGGAGGAGATGTTCATGTCCAGGTATTGAGACGACGATGATGAAGAGACTTATTACTCCGCGAGGCCGCGCAGCGGGCGCAGGGACGATGACCGCTACGCGGCATGGAGAATGGATTATGATCGCGGCGGGGATGATTACACGCGCAGGCGCGCAGCCACTTACGGGCGCGGCTACGGGCGCGACGATTATGACCGGCCTTCGGATCGCGGAATCTCTCGCGGCTACGAGGGACGTTATGGCCGCTCTTATGATGAAGGCAACTACGAGCGCGATTATGACCGCAGCGAGGGACGCTCGCTCTTCGAAGAAGGGCGCGACTATTTGCGCCGCACGTTCGGCATGGATGAACGCGGGCGCGGTCAGGAACGCGGACGTGAGCGCGGCGGGCGCGGGGCTGCACGCTCACGCCTACGCTGCCGCGACATCATGACGCGCGACGTGGCGGTCGCTACACGCGAGACTTCGCTCCGCGATGTCGCCATCATGATGCGCGAAGAAGACGCTGGTATCATCCCTGTCGTCGAGCGTGATGACACGCCCGTCGCAACGGACGACGGCGCGAAGGTTGAGCAGACGCCCAGAATCGGCGGGCGCGTCCACAGCAACGGCAAGCTGGTCGGCCTCATTACGGATAGAGACATAGTCGTGCGCGCCATCGCCGAAGGCAAGGACATGCTCACGACGCGCGTCGAAGAAGTGATGACGACAGACCTGCACGTCGCGCATCCGAACGACCGCGTGATAGAGGTCATACGCAAGATGGGCGACAAACAGGTGCGCCGCATTCCTGTCACGAGCGAGAACGGCTATCTGCGCGGCATCATCTCGATGGCCGATGTCGCACTTGAAACGGAAGCTGACCGCGAGTTGGCCGACGCCCTCGAAGAGATTTCCAGCGGCGCATCTTTCTGGAACAGAGCATTTGGATGATGAAGAGCGAAGAGCAAGGATGAAGGCGGAAGGATGAAAAGCATGCTCTTTAACCTTGAAGCTTTTAATCTCAAATAGCATTTCCTTCATCCTTCATCCTTTATCCTTCATCCTTGCATTTCTTATGGCTGAATCTGTCGAGCAATATTTCAAGATGATTTCTGCGATGCGGCGTTCGCGGATGAGCGGGCGTATGTGGCGTCCGGCGGCGGATGTCTATCGCACGCAGGACGGCTGGATTGTCAAAGTTGATCTGGCTGGCGTCAGTCCTGATGATATGGAGATTACTATCGAAGGCTCTACGCTCACGCTCGCGGGTTGTCGCCGCGATAGCTTCTATGGCGAAGGCGTCTCGTATCACCAGCTCGAAATCACTTACAGTCGTTTTGAGAAGACGCTGCAATTTCCCTGTTCGATAGAGGGCGCGACGGTGCTGCGCGATTACCGCGATGGCTTGTTGATTCTGCATCTGCGGGGCGCGGCGGAATGTAAAGAGGAATAAATTAGCCACAGAGACACGGAGAATAAGAAGGTGAAAAGCAAAAGTCCGAAGACAAGAAAGCTTTGCTCTCCTCTTTTCCTTCCGCTTCTTGTTTATCTTCCTCTGTGTCTCTGTGGCTAATTCCAGTAGTTGATGCACAATCCGAAAGTGGCAAAAGTTATGGCTGAGACTTCAGAGACCACACAGATGCAGGGAGCGACAGCGCCGGCGGAGTCGGAGCAGCCTGTCAATCAAGCAGTGCCGTTTGAAATCTCCCTCCTGCCTTTGCAGAATACGACGCTCTTTCCCGGCACAATCGTCCCGCTCTCTGTCGGGCGCACGCGCTCTGTCGCGGCTGTCGAGGCTGCTTTGGCGACGGAAGAAAAACTGCTGGCCTGTATCAGTGCGCGCTCTGCCGACACGACGGGCGCGGACGCTGCGCCCGCAGACCTTTATAACATCGGCACGCTCGCCATGATTAAGCGCATGATGCGCAACGAAGAAGCCGTGCACATCATCGTGCAGGGAACAGAGCGCGTGCGTGTGCTCGAATGGATGCAGGAACAGCCTTTTATGCGCGCGCGTGTTGAGATGTTGCCGGAATTGCGCGTCGAAGATGCTGATGAAGTCGAAGCTTTGAAGCGCAATGTGCAGGCATTGATTCAACGCGCGCTGGCGATGATGCCGCAGGTTCCGCCGGAAGTGCGCGCGGCTGTCATGTCTGCGGACGACCCAGTCCAGCTTGCATACTTTCTCGCCTCCGTCCTCACGCTCGGCGTAGAGCACGAGCAGAAGATGCTCGAAGCAGACACTGTTGACGAACTCCTGCGCCTGGCCCACAGCAATCTCGCGCGCGAAGTCGAGATTATGGAAATCCGCTCGAAGATTGCGACCGAAGCGCAGAGCGAGATGAACAAAGCGCAGCGCGATTATGTCCTGCGTCAACAGTTGAAAGCGATTCAAAAAGAGCTTGGCGATGATGAAGGCGGCGAGCGCGCGGAAGCAGACCAACTGCGCGAGAGACTTGATGCGGCAGACCTGCCGGATGAAGTGCGCAAAGAGGCCGAGCGCGAATTAAAGCGCATGGAAAAGCTGCCATCCGCCGCGCCAGATTTTCATGTCATACGCACGTGGCTCGAATTCGTTCTCGAACTTCCGTGGAAAAAATCGAGCGAAGACAAGCTCGATTTGAAAGAGGCGCGGCTCGTGCTTGACGAAGACCACTACGGTCTTGACGACATCAAGGAACGCATACTTGAATTCCTTGCTGTCATTAAACTCAGACCGGATGCCAAGAGTCCGATACTGTGTTTCGTCGGCCCGCCGGGAGTCGGCAAGACATCTCTGGGCCGCTCGATTGCACGCGCGCTTGGCAGAGAGTTTGAGCGTTTCTCTCTGGGCGGCGTGCGTGATGAAGCAGAGTTGCGCGGTCATCGTCGGACATACATCGGCGCGATGCCGGGTCGCATCGTTCAGTCAATACGCCGCGCGGGCGTTAATAATCCTGTGATGATGCTCGACGAGATTGACAAGCTCGGCGCAGATTATCGCGGCGACCCTGCGGCTGCGCTGCTTGAGGTTTTAGACCCGCAGCAGAACTCCACTTTCCGCGACCATTACATAGACCTGCCGTTTGATCTCTCGAAGGTATTCTTTATCGCCACGGCGAATCAGCTTGGCCCAATCCCCGCGCCCCTGCGCGACCGCATGGAGATAATTCAACTCGCTGGCTATTCGGATCAGGAAAAGTTGCATATCGCTAAACAGTATTTAGTCCCGCGACAGGTGACGGAGAACGGCCTCAAGCCAGAGCAGTTTGAGATTACTGATGCGGCGATAACATTGATTGCCGCACGCTACACGCGCGAGGCCGGAGTCAGGCAGATGGAGCGCACCATCGGCAGCATCGTGCGCAAGGTCGCTTTAAAGATTGCGCAGGGCGAAGCGGAAAAGGTGACTGTGGATGCAGGAGACATAAAAGAATATTTAGGCGCGCCGCGTTTTTATCCAGAAGAAGCGCGCAAAGAGCTTCCGGCGGGAGTGGCGACGGGGATGGCCTGGACAGAGATGGGCGGCGAAGTGTTGTTTATAGAAGCCACGCTGTTGCCGGGCGGCTCTGGCCTGACTTTGACCGGGCAGCTTGGCACAGTGATGCAGGAATCCGCGCGTGCCGCGCTCTCTTATCTCTGGGCGCACGCTGCTGAGTTCGGCATCAAGCCAGAGATGTTCAAAGGATACGGGATACACCTGCATGTGCCTGCGGGCGCGATTCCGAAGGACGGGCCGAGCGCGGGAGTCACTATGGCATCCGCCTTAGCCTCGCTCTTCACAGGTCGCCGCGTGCGGCCTGATACATCCATGACTGGCGAGATAACTTTGTCTGGCCTAGTCTTTCCCGTCGGCGGCATCAAGGAAAAAGTTTTGGCCGCGCATCGCGCAGGCATACGCCGCATCATTCTTCCAGACCGTAATCAAGCTGACATCGAAGACATTCCAGAGGATGTGCGCAAAGAGCTTGAGATTATTCCCGCGACGCGCATCAGCGATGTGCTCGACGCCGGACTCGAAAGGCTGGTTGCGAACCCGCCGCCGCCACTTCCGGTTGACGGAGAGCGCGACCACACACAGCAGCCGGAGCCTGCGACGATACAAGTCAAGGAAGTTTAGAGCGGTATTCCGTTGCAAATGAGTGTCACCTGACGCGCCCTCCCTGACGGTCGGGCTACTGCCCCGCAGGTGACATTTGGAGGCAGTAGCCCGACCGTCAGGGAGGGCGCAAGGCAATTAGCAACCTACAATAGAATCGCTCAGGGAGTTGCTGAAGGTTGCGGAGTGGACTTTACAGTTCGTCTTGGGCTGCGCTCGGTATGGCTTGCTCGTGTCCATGCTGCGAGCGTCGCCGCATCATTCTCGAATTTATTGCGCACGATGGCGTCCAGTTGTCTGACAGCAGTTCGACAAAAGAATTTGCCGGTTTCGACACCCCGCGAAGGGCTGCCATTCTGCATTCGCTTCTGCTGATGTCTAACGCCCGAATTAACCGGGCGCGACGAGCCATGATAATGAACAAAGTCTCGCGCATGAAAGCAACGCTATGCGCGCTCCGGTTGAATGAGTTATTAGATTGCGCTTAGACTAAAAATCATTTCTTCGCCTTTGGACATGGAACAGCAACAAATTCATTTGAAATAAGTTCAACCCGACCTTTTTGCTCCGGTTTCGTGTTTAAGAAAACAGACCCCGCATGTTCACCATCTGTTCTACTAAATCCGCTGGATTCAAATTCTATAGCGAAACCAGAAGGCAGCCCAAGCCACCCAAAATTGATGCCGGTAAAAATCCCTTCGCGCCCGCGCGCAGGTGAATAAACTGAAGTCCACTCTTCATCTTTGCTTTTTCGGAATAACACAAATCCTTGTGGTAAAATAAGGTTAGAACCCATACTGGTTAAAAAGTAAATCTCCTCCTTACTATTATTTTCAAGCCGAAACCGAGTGATCATATCGCTATAGTCAATAATGTCTTTGCCGACATAAGGAACTTTATCTGCGGGCAAACAGCGTTGAGATAAATAAATAAGAGTTACGCCCTTGAAACTGTTTCCCTTAACAGTTTTCGTCGTCTGCGAGAAAACAGGCGCGTAAAAGAAGAGTGTGAAAATCAGAATAATGGTGAATCTCAGATATTTCATAACTTAATCCTTCATCTTCAGGCGAAGCAATCTAACGCCCGAATTAACCGGGCGCGCATCCAACCTCGAAACCATTCAAGTCGTCGGATGAAAGCCGCGCTATGCGCGCTCCGGTTGAATGAGTTGTTAGATGCGCCATTGATTTGGGAAAGGGCCGCTTAGCTGCGCTCGTATGCCTTCAGAAAATCGTCACGTGGAATGCCAGCATGTGTACAGATCGTCCGCAAAGTAGAACCCTTCAATTGGGCATGATTTGGTAAGGTCAACGGAGTGCGTGTTCCATCAGCATTATCACGCACCATCGCAATATGCTCTCGCTCACGGATAATGTGAAATCCAAGCGACTCCAATGCTCTGAGGACGCGCGCCTTTGGAGCATCAACCGGAAATTTAGCCACTATGCCGCAACTCCTGTTTCTGCGACAAAAGCCTCTAGAACAGGAGATTCTTCTTCCAACACTTCTGCGCCAAAGGTTTCAACATGAAACAGAATAGCTGACTTCACATCAGCTAACGCTTCATCATAAGAATCACCTTCGCCCACGACAACACCCTTGAGGCCAAGTGGGTAAGCCACATATCCGTCAGGATGTTTCTCAATTAGAATCTTCAAGGATTTCATTCTGTCCCCTCCACAGACGTATATTACCACACAGAGCGAAAGCATCTAACTCAGGTTAGTTTACAAAGCTTGCCTCTTATCGGTTTAGCGTTTCTTCCGGCGGCGGATTGCCGTTGCGCGCCTGACGCCTTCGCTTTTTGTCTGGCTTGGGATGTTATACGGCAAATCAAGCTCATCATCAATCAGCACATCCGTTGAAATCCCCACCGAGCGCGCGTAAGCCAGCAGCACATGCAGCGGCGGTTCAAGCACTCCACGCTCATACTTTGAGATGTAGTCACGTTCAAGTTCATCTTCTACTCCCAAACGCTTGAGCATTCCGCCCTGAGATAATTCAAGCTTCGTGCGTATCTCCAACAACTTAGAGGCCAGACGAGCAGGTTGCTTCCTTTTTAGCTGAGGCTGCCGCTTAGCTTGCATCAAGAGGTACGCCCTCCTGAGAAGCAAGCTACTCTTGCAACCTTGCTTTTAGGGACGTGCATCCCTAAAATGCATCTGCGTCGTTGCTTCGCCGTGAGTATGAACCTTTCATCTCGAACGGCGATGCTCATTACTCTTCTTTGAGGTTGAGGTTTGAGCTACGCATGTGCCGTTGCCAGTTTTTCAACAGAACCAGCCAATCATATCACAGGGCTACGCACCGCATCCTCTACGCGGGGCAAGACCTTGCGCTGTTGCAGTCGTTGCGCGGAATGCTTAAGGATTGCTACATCGTGCGGAGTCCGTCGGGCGGCGTGGCGCGCGTCTTCCTGCGCGGCGAGATTGAGTATGCCTTGCTGTTGGTGGACGAAGAGTTGCCGGACATGACAGGGCAGGCTTTGGCAGGTTTGGCGCGGGAAATAAAGCAACGTCAGGGCGTGCCTATCATTATCTTGACGAGAGAAGGGAAACGAGATGCTGGCGCGGGAGTGTTTTGTGAGAGGCCGGATGAGGCGGAATCGGTGGCGAGAATCATCAAACGTCTGTTGATTCCCCATAGCTGAGCGCGGAAAGGCATCTTTCACTTGCGGGGCCGGATATTCCACGCCGGAAGTGACAACTATTGTCTGCGGGACTAGAACTTTTACCTGCGGGACTAAAACTGTTACCTGCGGGGCAGTTATCTGCACACGAGGGGCGGTTATCTGCGCGTGAGGGGGCAGAAGTTTCGCTTGCGGGGCGTCAATCTTGACGCGCGGGGGCTGGTTTTTTACACAATGAGTGACAGATTTTGTCAGGTGAGCGGTCTCCTCGACACTTGAAGTCTAATCCTTGCGCTTGAATATCAGGGAACTTAGTCATTAACCCAAGTTGCTGGTTATGAGAGCGATGGCGGCTCATAAGAGCGATGACAGCTGATGAGAGCGATGGTGGCTGATGAGAGCAATGGCAGCTGATGAGAGCGATGACGGCTGTGGTGCTATGCTGTATGGCGGCTGTGCCGCCTGCTGTGCGGAAAAGCTCTGCTTTTTCGGCAAGTGTCATCTCAATCCTGTGGGAGGCTGAGCCTCGCTAAAACTAAGAGCAGAGATGAAGCGGAAAGTCTCAGACTTTCCGCACAGCAGGCGGCTCAAGCCGTTCCTCACTCGCAACCTGGGTTAATTAGTTCAGTTTCAAAAAAGGGAAAGAAAGACAAGTTTCGCGCAAAGGCGCAAAGACGCAAAGAAAGCTCGCAAAGAGTTGAATGCTTATTTATCTTGAAAGCTTTCTTCGCGCCTTCTTTGCGTCTTTGCGGGAAACTCTTTCGTAAATTTTGTTGACTTGACTTTCAAACTGAACCACAAACGGCTTGTCTGTCTAGCGAAAGTTGCTAAGATGCTCCGAATCATTTTGTGAGAATCGCATGAAGCTGAGATGGACTATCTGCCCGGTAATTTTGGGCGCAGGGTTGCTGATGGCTGGCACAGTTAGCGCTGCCGTTGCAGAGGCTGGAGGCGGCGCGACGCACGGGCTTGACCCGCTTGTGCTGGCGGGCGTGGCTGTCATCTGGATTGTGGCGAAGGTGTGCGGCGAGTTGTTTGAGAGATTGGGCCAGCCAGCCGTGCTCGGAGAACTCTGCGGCGGCATACTCCTGGGCAATCTCATACTCGCTGGCGTGACTGTTGCCGAGCCGCTCAAGACGAATACGATTATCGCGGCACTGGCGGAGTTGGGCGTCATTGTCCTGCTCTTTGAAGTCGGGCTGGAATCGAATTTGGGAGAGATGCTGGAAGTCGGTTGGTCGTCTCTGCTCGTAGCCACGCTCGGCGTCGTGGCTCCATTCTTTTTAGGCTGGGCTGTGGCCGCTTACTTTATCCCGCACGAGCCGCGCCTCGCGCATATCTTTATCGGCGCGACATTGTGCGCGACGAGCGTGGGGATTACTGCGCGCGTGTTGAAAGATTTGAAGCGGCTGCGGACGCGTGCGGCGCGCATCATACTCGGAGCGGCAGTCATAGATGATGTGTTGGGGCTTTTGATTCTGGCGATTGTGGCGGGCGCGATTCAGGCGACGGCTGCGGGGACAGAGCTTTCGCTTCTGGCAATCGCTTTGATAGCTGGCAAGTGCGTTGTCTTTCTCGTCGGCGCAATTATTCTGGGGCATTATTTTGTCCCGCGTTTTTTGAGCGGCGTCGGAAGATTTGAAAGTCGCGGCGTGTTGCTTGCGCTCTCGCTGGCCTTCTGTTTTCTGCTCGCGTGGGGAGCAAGAAAAGTCGGGCTGGCAGAGATTGTCGGAGCCTTCGCCGCAGGACTTCTTCTTGATGAAGTCCATTTCAAAAAAAACGCGCGACACGAGAAGCGCGACCTGGAGCAGTTGATTATGCCCATCAGTTCTTTGCTCGCTCCAATCTTTTTTGTCTTGATGGGGCTCAAAGTTGATTTAAGAGTTTTTGGGCGTTTAGACATCCTGGGCTTTGCGCTTGCGCTGACGCTGGTCGCAATCATCGGCAAGCAGATTTGCTCGCTGGGAGTTGTGGAGCGCGGCGTCAATCGTCTGGCCGTAGGTTTCGGGATGATTCCGCGCGGCGAAGTCGGGCTCATCTTCGCTGGCATCGGCGCGACGCTTTTTCTGCCGGACGCACAAGGCGCGCGCGTGCCTGTGATAGACGCCAACGTCTTCGGCGCAATCGTCATCATGGTTATCATCACAACCTTGATTACGCCGCCCGCGCTCAAGTGGGCCATGGGCCGCAAAGAGGCTAAAGAAAAATCTATAGCGGAAACTAACTTGTGAAAAAGTTTTGAGAACAAGAGGAAAGGGAAAAAGAGATGGCGAGTAAAAAAGAGCAGAGCAAGGCTGGCATTCCTGCCAGGAGGCGCGGACAGCAGACAGGCTTTGAAGGCCAACCTGACAAGAGCCGCGTCGAGAAGAACGAAGAGACTCCGGCCACGAGCGGGCGGCGCAAAGAGGCCAACAAAATGTTCGCGGATAAATCGAGACAACACTTGATGAGCGACGGCGCAACGCCGCGCTCAAACACGCCCTCGCTTCCGGCACAGACAGGCGGCGGCCACATCGGTGAAACCGGCGGCGAGATCGCTTTCAAAAAAAGACAGGCCCGAAGCCGCAAAGCGAAGTAAAACTGGAAGCAATACTTTGCCAGCCCCGCGAGGGGCGGCAGATATTAGCCCCGGACGTAAGGGGAGAGTTGTGAGATATTGCAAAAGCCCCGTGAGGGGCGGCAGATATTGTGTCGCCCCTCACGGGGCTCACTTGATGAACCACACTGTGACCCCGTGCTGACGCACGGGGCTATTATCTTGCGCCCCTGACGGGGCTCATCCAGTAACTCTCTTTCGGGTCACAACCAATTATAACCTGCTCTAGTATGGCTCTCATGAGCTTGATACCTTTTCTCATCTCCTTTCGCGTTAGCAGTTGAAGAATTGATTTAGAAGGAGAGAGATGATGAGAAGCTATCATTTTGGGCCAAGAAAATTTTTATTCTTATCCATTGCGCTTGGCCTGTTAATTCAAGCCGTCACGGCTCAGGAATCCACCTCAACAAATAGTGCGAGTAATGAAGTAGCGATGGCCGCTCCGGCCAACGATAGTTTTGCCAATGCGCATGCCTTGAGCGGAACGCTCGGCTACACCAGTTCTTTTAGCAACGCCGAAGCGACGGCTGAGACGGGCGAGCCGAATCACGCGGGCGTCTCGATGCCGCTCAACTCTGTCTGGTTTCGCTGGACTGCGCCAGCTAATGTGAGCATGACTATTAACACTTACGGTGGCAGCCTGAACACAGCGATTGCTGTCTATACCGGATGGGACGTTCACGCGCTGACGCTCGTTGCAGCGAATGACGACATCCCCAATGGCTATGTCAGCCGCGCGACTTTTATCGCTACAGCCGGGACTACATATCACATAGCGGTGGATGGCGTCGGCTCGCAGACTGGACAAACGGGCGGCATCATCTGGCGAATCAATCAGGCGGAGAGCAATGAGCAGTTTAACTTTGACGGTGACTTCGCTTCGGACTTTGCTGTGTATCGTCCTTCAAACAACACATGGTTCATACGCAACAGCCAGGCGGGAGACATGACCGCTGTGCAATGGGGCGCAAGCAACGACAGTCTTGTGCCGGGAGCTTACGACGGCACGCGCACTAATATCGCAGTCTGGCGCGGCTCGACGGGAGTTTTCTATAAAGCCGCAGGGCCTTTTCGCGGCGCACGCGCGCAAGCTTGGGGCGTGACGGAAGACACACCCGTGCAGGGAGATTTTGACGGAGATGATAGAGCAGACTTTGCTGTCTGGCGACGCTCGAATGCGACGTTCTATGTTCTCAAAAGCTCTAATGGCTCTGTGCTTGCACAGCAATGGGGCAACGGCGACACGGATGTCGTCGCGCCCGGAGATTATGACGGCGACGGGAAAACTGACTTTGCAGTCTTTCGTTGGTCCGGGCCGGATGCAGGGACGTTCTATGTCCTGCGCAGTTCGAACGGTTCTCTGATGGCGCAGAGATGGGGGCTTGGGCCAGACCTGGTTGTGCCGGGCGATTATGACGGCGATGGCAAAAATGACATCGCGGTGAGGCGCGGCAGCAATAACACTTACTATGTGCTCAGAAGCTCGGACGGCGCGCTCTATGCTGTCGCGTGGGGTACGTTTGGCGACGACCCTGCGCCGGGCGATTATGATGGCGACGGGCGAACGGACATCGCCGTCTATCGCCGCAGCAACGCGACCTTCTATGTCCTGCGCAGCACGAATGGAAGCTTACTCGCGCAACGCTGGGGCGAGCCGGGCGATATGGCAGTCGCTTACAGCAATGTGCATTAAGAAAAATTAGATAGAAGTTTCCCGCAAAGGCGCAAAGACGCAAAGAAAGCTCGCAAAGAGTTGAATGACTCTTTATCTTGAAAGCTTTCTTCGCGCTTTCTTTGCGCCTTTGCGGGAAACTGCTTTTTCTTTCTCTTCAAACCGCTAAAGACATTGAATTTTTCTCCGCGCTTGTGCCACACTCGCGTCGCGTTATTGTCGAATCCGTCAGACCGCTCCCGCTTCGTGTCGCGTCCCTTCATAGCGGGTCGTTCACATGATTACAGCCAGAGAGAAAAAGCTTCGTCGCTGCCTGCGCCTGTTATGGTTCGTGTGTCTGTTCATACTCTGCTGGCCCATTCCTTCGCGTCTCGAACAACTGCCCGTTAAAAACTATTCCATCGGAGACGGCCTCGGCCATGATGAGGTGCAGGAGATTGTGCAGGACTCAAGGGGCTTTCTCTGGTTCTGCACGAGCGATGGACTCTCGCGCTTTGACGGCTATCGTTTTATCACTTACGGATTGAAAGATGGTTTGCCCGTCAGCCACATCAATCACCTGTTGGAAAGCAGAGACGGAACATACTGGATTTCGACCAACGGCGGCGGCATCAGTCGCTTTAATCCAACGCACAACGGGCCGCAACTCTTTACTTCATACAAACTGCCGGGCGAAAACAAACTGGCGAATTTCGTCAACCTCGTTTACGAAGACAAGGCGGGCCGCACGTGGATTGGCACAGACGGCGGTCTCTATCAGTTGATAAAAAAAGCGGACGACAGCATCACGTTCGAGCAGGTCAAGCTTGAGCCTCTGCCATCTCATATGCCGCAGCGCGAAGTCGAAGTTAAAGGTCTGGCGGAAGATGCACAGGGCGCGCTCTGCATCGCCACTTATTATGGCTTGCTGCGCCTGCTGCCCGGTGGCAGATTGATTCACTACACTGTGCGCGCCTCGCAATCAACCGATACCATCTGGGACTTGATGATAGACCGTGAGAAGCGTCTGTGGCTCGGCCATCAAGCGGGAGTGATGGTCTTCTATCCTGAGTTGGACCAGAAAACTTCTGCCGGTGAAGTGAGCCTTGAACAACTCGCAGCCGCGAGCGAAAAAAGTCTGCGTGTCTTGCCATCAGGAAAAAAATCTCTGCCGGATGCTCCCGGCAAAGCTGTCTGGTACACGACCGACGATGGGCTTTCGCACAACAACATACAGGCTCTGCATCAATCCGCAGACGGGCGCATCTGGGTCGGCACACGCGGCGGCGGCGCCAGCGTCTTTGACGGCCAGCAGTTTTCGAGCTATGCCGCGACACAGGGCTTGAGCAATCGCGTCAATTCACTGGCGGAAGACAGCGCGGGAAATTTCTGGGTCGGCACGCAGGCGAGCGGCGCAATCAAAGTCGCCAGAGGCGGGCTTATCTCCTACCGCGAAGCGGAAGGATTGGGCCACCCGGAGATTATTCAGATTTATGAGACAAACGCTGGCGAGCTGTGCGCGATTAGCTCTAAGTGGACAATCAACAGATTCGACGGCGACAGGTTCAACAGCATTCGCCCGAATTTGCCAAAGTCTGTTTTAGACAGCAGCTCAGGTCGCTGGGTCATCATGGAAGACCATGAAGGCGAATGGTGGATGGCAACGGGCGCAGGGCTTTATCGTTTTCCAAAGGTCGAGCGGCTTGAAGATTTGGCCCGGAAAAATCCGAAGGCAGTCTATACGACGCGCGATGGACTTGCGGATAACAATATCTCGCGCCTCTATGAAGACTCGCGCGGCGATGTTTGGATTAGCTCTTACAACCCGCCTGTGATGCTCACGCGCTGGGAGCGTGCGACAAATACTTTTCATCGCTATACGGAAAAGGAAGGACACCCGACCGGAAATTGGACCAATGTTTTTGGCGAAGACGCGGCGGGCAATCTCTGGATAGGCTTGCATAACGGCGGCCTGTTGCGTGTGCGCAATAATCGTCTCGAATTGTTTGGCAAGGAAGACGGAGTGCCGGAAGGTTTGACGCAAGGCTTTTATCGCGACACAGCCAATCGCCTCTGGTTTGCGACGAGCGCGGGCGGCGCGATGCGTATTGACGACCCGACAGCGGAAAGACCGCGCATCATTAACTACAGCATTGAGCAGAATCTAGCCAGCAATAATTTGCGCGCTTTCACGGAAGACCGTTGGGGAAACATTTACATCGGAACGGCGCGCGGCGTGGACAGGCTCGAATTGCAGACGGGCCGCGTCAAGCATTTCACGACCGCCGACGGCTTGATTAAAAGCGAAGTGACGGCTGCCTTCCGAGATAAGCACGGCGCGCTCTGGTTCGGCACGCGCGAAGGTTTGTCGCGCCTCATTCCCGAAGAGGAAAAAGCGGAGGCCGCGCCTCCTGTGCTGATTGGCGGCTTGCGTGTCGGCGGAGTGGCGCGTCCTATCTCCGAGCTTGGTGAAAAAGAGGTGCGCGGGCTTGAGTTCAGTTCCGGCGAGAATCAGATTCAGATAGATTTTTTCGGGCTCAACTTTTCCGCAGGCGGCGGACTTCGCTATCAATACAAGTTTGAAGGCGTGGATGCGGATTGGAGCGCGCCGACGGATCAACGCACAGTGGCCGCGAGCCTTGCGCCCGGCAAGTATCGCTTTCTGGTGCGCGCCATCAACACCGACGGCATCAGTACGATTGAGCCTGCTTCCATCTCTTTCAAAATCCTTCCGCCTATCTGGCAACGCTGGTGGTTTTTAACTCTTGCAGCCATCGCCATCGGCAGTTCAGTCTATCTGATAGAGCGTTATCGCGTCGCGCGTGCTATCGAATTGGAGCGCGTGCGCACGCGCATCGCCACAGACCTGCATGACGACATCGGCGCGAGTCTTTCGCAGATTGCTATTATGAGCGAAGTTGTCAGCCAGCGAGTTGACCATACGGACGAGAAGGTCAACGAGCCTTTGCAGATGATTGCCGGAACTTCGCGCGAGATGGTGGATGCGATGAGCGATATTGTCTGGGCCATTAATCCGAAGCGCGACCACCTCAGCGACCTCTCGCAACGCATGCGCCGTTTTGCCAGCGACATCATGAGCGCGCGCGAGATAGACTTTCGTTTCCGCATGCCCGCGCAGGAAGAGCAGAACATACGGCTCGGCGCAGACCTACGGCGCGAGGTCTATCTGATTTTCAAAGAGAGCGTCAATAATCTGGTCAAGTATTCCGAATGCACTGACGCCGATTTAGAGTTTAAGATTGAAGGCGACTATCTTATGATTCGCGTCAGCGATAACGGCAAAGGCTTTGATGTCGAAGCGGCTGCGAACGGCAATCACACAGGCATGGGCGGTCACGGACTCGCCAGCATGCGTAAGCGCGCAGAGGCTTTAGGCGGCGCTTACGAAGTCAAATCCGAAAAGGGAAATGGCACGACAGTCCTGCTCAGAGTTCCCGTCGGCGGTCGCCGCATGAAATTTATGAACTGGAAAAAGCTGCGTTAATGAATCACGCGAGAGAAATTTTCACTGAAGATAAAAACTTGCTACCTGAATAGGTGGTGATTTGAAAACCCGATTTGCGTAAGCTCCTGCTTGAGCCTGCATATAGGCAAAGGGAGAAGCTTATGTTGAACGAAGGTTTGGGGAGTTTAGAGATTGTGGAGCTAAGACCACCGCCCGCCTTAATTAAAGTCGCAATCATAGAAGACTTGCGCCCGATACGCGAAGGACTCGCCATGCTGATTGGCGGGACAGACGGCTATACATGCACTGGCAGTTATCGCTCGATGGAAGAGGCGCTGGAAAAAATCAAGCATGATGTGCCGGACGTAGTGCTCTCGGACATCGGCTTGCCCGGCATGGACGGCATACAGGGAATGCGTATTCTCAAAGAGCGTTATCCAGAGATGACCATCTTAGTGCTTTCAGTTTACGACGATGATGACAGGATTTTTGACGCGCTCTGCGCAGGAGCCTGCGGGTATCTCTTGAAGAAAACGCCGCCCGCGCGCCTTATGGACAGTCTTAAAGAAGCTGCGACAGGCGGCGCGCCTATGTCGCCGGAAGTCGCACGCCGCGTCATCACATTGTTTCGCGAATTTCGCCCGCCAGAGCGAGCCGACTACGAATTGACGCCGCACGAGACACGAATCCTGAAACTGCTCGTCGAAGGTCATAGTTATAAGACTGCGGCTGCCGAACTGGGCGTGACGGTCAATACAATCTCTTTTCATTTGAAGAAGATTTACGAAAAGCTTCAGGTGCATTCAAAATCCGAGGCCGTCGCCAAAGCTCTGCATAACCGGCTGATTTAATTTAAGAAGATTCCCGCAAAGGCGCAAAGGCGCAAAGAAAGCATTCAAGATAAGTTGATGCTCAACATCTTTGCGGTCTTCTTTGCGCCTTTGCGCCTTTGCGCGAAACTTTCTTTATCCTGCCAATCATCACTACCTAAATAGGTGGTGAAGCGCACCTCTTGTTTCGCGTATCTTCACTTTATTGAAAACGCGCTCAGGCAAGTCCGGGCGGAAAGAAAGTGAGAGAGAAATTATGAATGAGAGAACTGACCAGAAGACGCTTTCCACTAACTGCCATTCCAAAGGCATGCTCAATGACCAACATGAGCGGCATCAAGCCTCGCCCGACAATGGCAGAGCGGAGAGATTTGCAAACTCCCTGCGCAATAGCCCGTCCGGCAGGATTCCCTGCCGCCGCCTTTCGCTCGATAGAGGATGAGCGTTGTATTGCATTAAGCTAGCGAATCAAACATAGCTCTCCGGTTGTCTGGGCAAGGGGCCGGAAGATGCGGTTTGATTGCAACGGCTGCGGCCTCCGCCGTGTGGTGACTCTCTCAGCCACACAGCGGAGGTCGCAGCCGTTTTGGGCCAGAAAATTTCCCGCAAAGTTACTACCTAAACATGTGGTGACGCCTCCGCTTCATTTCTTTATCTTGAGTGCATTGACAACGCGGGCGCAGAGAAGAGCAGAGGCAACAAGCCCATGCCGGACGCGCCGAGCAGCAACTTTTAAGGAGAGAGAAAAAATGAGAGAGACAACCACGAGCAACACAAAATTAATCGCCATCTCGCTGGCAATTTTACTTGGCTTAATCTGTATCGGCGTTCCTGTTTCCGCGCAGGGACAGGGAACCGCGCAAGTCGTGATGGCTGCGCCTGCTAATGATAACTTTGCTAACGCGGAAGTGATGCCCGGCGCTTCCGGCGCTATCTCCGGCACGAACCTCGAAGCCACGAGCGAAGCTGGGGAGCCGAACATCGTTTCCGGCGGGACGATGAACTCCGTCTGGTACAAGATAACTCCCGCGATGAGCGGCAGCTTGAATATAGACACCAACGGCCCCGGCTCGATTACCAGCGACACATCCATCGCAGTCTTTACAGGCGCGGCTGTGGGCTCTTTGACGAAGATTACTGAAAACTCCGGCTACGTCCCGTTCGGCTATAGCCGCATGACCTTTGGCGTCGCTTCCGGCACGACCTATTACATCAAGGTTGACGGCTTCGGAAGTTTTACAGGAACTTTCACGCTCAACTACGCGCTGACCTCTGCTTCGCCCAACGACAATTTCGCAAACGCGCGCGCCCTCTATACCTTTACAGGCTCTATCTTGAACATCTCCGATACCAACGTCGGCGCGACGGGAGAGGCTGGCGAGCCGAATCATGCGGGCGTTTCAACTCCCATCAACTCCGTCTGGTTCAGTTGGACTGCTCCGTCCAATATCAGCATGATTTTTGACACCGCAGGCAGCACCTATGACACGACGATGGCGATCTATGTCGGAACAGCAGCCAATAACGTCACCACCATCGCAGCCAATGATAATGCCTTTGGGCAGACATATAGCCGCGTCACCTTTGCCGCCAACGCAGGCACAACTTACTACATAGCTGTTGACGGCTCTGCTGCCAACACCGGCACATTGAAGCTCAACTGGTATGTCAACAACGCAGAGAGCGGCAAGCAGTTTAGCTTCTATATCCCCGGCTGGTCGGATTTCGCAGTCTATCGTCCGAGCAATAGCACCTGGTACATACAGCAATCCGCGAGCAATGGCGTGAGCTGCTGTTTCCGTTATCTGAAGTGGGGACAGAGCGGCGACATTCCCGTCGCGGGTGATTATGACGGAGATGAAGAGACTGACCTCGCGGTCTATCGCCCCTCGAACGGCGGATGGTATGTCCGACGCAGCACTAATGGTGGAATGTATTCTCTACAGTTTGGCATCAATACAGACCTGCCGATTCAGGGCGACTTTGACGGCGACGACCGCTCAGACTTTGCAGTCTATCGCCCCGGCACTTCGACCTTCTATATTTACAGGCTCGGCACTGGCACAGTGCTCTCGCTCCAGTGGGGTTTGAGCGGCGACGTGCCTGCGGCGGCGGACTACGACGGCGACGGCGTAACCGACATCGCAGTCTTTCGCAAGAATCCCGGCACTCCGACAGCCTTCTTCTACATACGCCGCAGCCTTGACCAATCTCTGATGGCCGTCCAGTGGGGCAACGAGTTCGATCAGGTTGTGCCGGGCGACTATGACCGCGACGGCAAGGCAGACATCGCCGTCTATCGCGCCTCGACCGGAGCGTGGTACATCCGCCGCAGCTCAGACAATACGCTCCAATCGCAATTCTGGGGCGTGAGCGGCGACGTGCCTGTCCCCGGCGATTACGATGCCGACGGCAAGACGGACATCGCCGTCTATCGTCCGAGCGAAGGCAACTACTACATCCTGAAGAGCCAGACAGGTGCGACGCGCATCGTCAACTGGGGAACTGCCGGCGACATCGTTCTGCCTTCAACCAATGTTCACTAATTCAGCACGCAAGCTGAACTGGAATGATAATCTTTGCGCCTTGAGTTTCTAATTCAAGGCGCAAAGATTTTTTTTGCAATTTAGAGTTATCCGGTACGCCCTCTCTGACGGTCGGGCTACTGCCCCGCAACCGTGAGCATCGGGGCAGTAGCCCGACCGTCAGGAAGGGCGCAAGGCATTTGCAAACTGTAATATTTAGAAATAAAAGTTACTACCTGAATACGTGGTGACTGAAAAGCCCGCTTGAGTTAATTTCCATTCTGTCGGAGCGAAAGCTTAAATTTGATGAAGACGGTTGGAGGGGAAATGAAAACAAAGAGAGCTAATCAGACTGCGAACGCGGCAGAGCGTGTGATGGTGGTTTACGGGGCGAAGATGCAGGTTATGCCATGCGCTGACTGCAAGCTGAATCTCACGCTGGTCATCACAGAGCGCAGATGCCAACTCGCATGGTGCATGGCCTGTGCGAAAAATCTGAAAGTCGTGACCAACGGGCTGACGACCAGCGCGCTGCGCATCAAGTCTTACACCATCCGGCAGTGGGTGGATTCGGGCGCGACGCAGTTTATCAACACCTCCGAAGGAGTGATGCTCATTATCCTCACTCCAAACGTCAAAGGCTCTTCGCTCTCGCGCCTGCGCAGGTTGACGGCATCAAACGTGAGTTAGGCGTCAGACATGGCTGGCTTTCAAGCCGCGATAACACGCTCAGCCAGCTAAGTCCGGTTCACTGATTTCACCATTCTCATCAAGATAAGCACAAATCATGTGATCCGTAAAAAGCTCATCATCAGCTTCATAGTAAAGCTCTGCGCCGCCTTCGTCATAAAAAGAAACGTCTCTGAGATTAATCCTTTGTGCCATCTCCTCAGGAGTAATAGTGTCGCCGCCGCCCCACGTCCCGTTATAAATCTCGCTCATTGAAACAGCAATTTTGTCATGAATTAGTTGTGCGTTCGCTATCAGGAATTGAGCAGTGTTCCGAACCACTTCAGGAATCGACTCATCTGTTTTAGTGCCATCAATTATGAAGGCAGAGGTTTTCCCGTTTGCCAGAGTCATTATTCCGCGCCACCCAAGCTGATGCTCTTCGTCCCACGTGAGAGTGCCAAAGAATTCATCTTCCAAAATATGTTTGACCTTTGGCGGTCGCCGGAAAAGGTCAAGTATCTTGCTCATCACCATAAGCTGCTTCCAATCTTTCTTGCCCTGTAACAATTCTGCGGCCCAACGCTCGAATTAACCCGACGCGCACACAACGCTGAAACCACACAAGTTGACGATGAGAAGTATGCTAACTCGCGGTCGGGTTGAATGAGTTGTTAGGCATCTGTAAAGGATTATAAAAACTTGTAGTTACACTATTGCTTATAATTTTTGTGGAGCCATGCACCCCGTTTTCCTGAATTCACTCCAAAAAGACTCCAATTACGTTCATCAATAGATTCAGGTAGCTTTAAAACCAAAGCGGAAGCCTCCCCTGTTTTAATCGCCTCCTTAATCTGATCACGCCAGAACTGTGCGGTTTCCCCTCCTCCTACTATCCATACATTTATAAAATGATGCCACCAGCCATTAGCATGCTGCTTAATGATTTCGTGAACACTATTCAGTTGCTCTGATGTAGCTTGATCAACCGAGATTATATAATGATTAGGCATCTTGCGATTGATCCTTTATTAAATCTGTTTCGGTGTTTGTACCTGCTGGAAGTTGGCGCGCCACTTTTATATCTTCTACGGATTCGCCAGCATTACTATCTCCCAAGGTAAGACGACGATACTGCAGATAAACTTCACCTGTTACTTGTCCCAACATTAATATTGTTGGATCGCGCCAAGCAGTTATGAATACGCCAATTAACACAAGGAGGATAACCGTTGCCAAGAAGATCAAGATAGGTATGATCAAATAATGTAGATTTGCGTCCGCAGCTAAAATCCGAATAATGCCTATTCCTGATAGAAAAAGGATCGCAACGATGAGCGCAAAGAATCCCAAAACTGTCTTGGGTGATCTAATTACCCCACCTATCCCTCCTTCTGTATTTTTTGGCATTCTCATATCTTTGACAATAAATTAACACAGAGAACACTAACAATGAAGCTTGCTTATCGAGAAGGATGCCTAACGTGAGTGAGGCTGCCAGGTGAAAGTCGAAACAAATTTTCACCTGGCAGCCTCTTTAGATTTTAACTCTCTTGCGGTCTATTTCTTCGCCTGCGGTTTGAAGGCCGTGTCGGGTACGTCCACATCAAACTTCACTTCTTTAATCTGCACAATTATATCGCCCTGCGCGATGTTGTTGGAGACGGCTTGAAATGGCATCATCAAGCCTTCGACAGACCTGTAATCGCTGTAGGTTTCTGTGACGGGAATTTCGATGCCGCTCGAATCGCTGGGCGAATAGATTGTGTCCCTGCGCAGCATGAGAAAGGATTTGGTTGAGATAAATGCTGTCATGGGTGTGCCGCCTTCGGGCGTCATCACGACGACATAGACATCCTCGCCGTTAATCTTATCCATGCGCTTTATCTCTACGGTCTTGAACAGAGTCTTCCAGTTCAAGAGGCCGTAGAAGTCCGAAGCTATACGAGCGTTCGCAAGTTGCTTGCCCGTGTATGTGTCGGCGGGGGAAAAGCTTGTCTCCTGTCCGCCCGTTGTGCCGTCGAAATATTCAAAGGTCGTGCCGATTTTTTTGCCGAGCGCGATGAGGGTCGTGTGCGACGCTTGCATGTTCGGAGCTTTGGATTGGATTTCGCCTTCGCCTGAGACGCCCTGATGTACGAAGTCTATTGTGAATTTCGTGACCATCGTTTTGTGCTTGCGCCAGTTGGCCTCGCCGCCTGTGGCCGCGATGACTTTTGTCATCAACTCGTCAACAGAGATTGTCGGAGCAGCGACAGTTTCACGAACAAAAGTAAAAACGCCTTCGGGTTGCGTGACGGCGATGGCGTTGACTTTGCCAGCCGCGTCGCGCTTCACATTCATCTTGTAAGCATCCGCCGGAAGCGGCGAGAGCTCAAACGTGTCCTGCTCTTTCTGGACCAGAGCGTAAGGCTGCTGGCCCGGAACGACGAGCGAGACCTTGCCGTCTCTGACAGCAACTTCGACCAGAGCTTGTCCGTTCTCGACCTTGTAGTTGCCGATGAGTTCCTTGAGCGGGCCGGAATAATTACTCGCGGCTGCGGCCTCTTTAGCTTGCTCTTCAGCTTTCATTCTCGACAGGACGAAATTGCCATGCGGTTGTTCCAGATAAATCTCTGTCTCATCCGCCTTCTCTTTGACCGGGCGGAAGGTGACGAAGAAACCTTCGACGGGCGCGGCGGGAGTGGTCAGCTTGTAACGATTGCCGCTCACGTTTTCGAGCGTGTACTGCGGCTGGTTCGGCACGGTCATCATGAGCTTGCCATCAACCATAGCTATCTCTACGTTCATAGAGGCTTCTGCAAACTTGTATGTGCCGACGGTCATTTTCGGATCAAGGATGGCTGTTGTGTCAGGCATCTTAGCGGCTTCGTTTGGCTTGGCCGCTTCCGGCTTGCCGACAAGATTTTCCCAGACGGCCTTCATCGCGTCCTGTCCGAGCGGAGAGGCGCTGAGGTTTGTGAGCATCACAAAGCCAAGCTTCTGGTCAGGCATCATGGCGACTAAGGAATTGAAGCCGTCAATATTGCCGCCATGCTCCACGACCTTGTGGCCGTTCCAGTCGCGCAGAAACCAGCCGAGCCCGTAGCTCACCTTGCCTGCGATTTTCATCTGCGGCGAAATAAATTCATTAAAACTTTTCTCTGAGACAAGACGCTTGCCGTCAATCTGGCCGCCCGCGAGCATGAAGCGTAGCCACTGGGCCATGTCTCGCGCGCTAGAGTTGATAGCTCCCGCTGGAGCCGCCTGTGGAATGTCTCGCATCGGCAGGCGGCGGTTCTGCTTTCTGTCCGTGTTGTATTCGTAGCCGTATGCGTAGTCGCGCGAGCTTTCCATCTCTTTGACGGAAATGTTGCTGCTCTTCATCGCCAGGGGTTTGAAGATGCGTTCTTCCACAACCTTCTCCCATGGCTTGCCCTGCGCGCGCGCAGCGACTTCGCCCGCGACTGTGAACATGGCGTTCTGGTACTGAAATTTTTCACGCAGCTTGGCCGTAGGCTTGGCGAGTCCCGCGACGCGAATCACTTCCTCGCGGTTGAGCGTGCCGACTGCGAACGCGAGGTCTGTGCGATTGAGGCCGGAGCTATGCGAGAGCAGGTCGCGGATAGTTATCTTCGCATCCGTCTCAGGGTCTGCCATTTTAAAATAAGGCAGGAGCTTTTTCGGCGAATCGTCGAGCGAGAGCTTGCCTTCGTCCGCGCTCATCAAGACTGTCAGAGCCGTAAAAGCTTTTGACGCAGAGCCGATGGCAAAGAGCGTATCGGGCGTGACCGCCACGCTCTTTTCCAAATCCTTGAAGCCGAGCCCCTTCATGTAAATAATTTTGTCATCTTTGACAATCACGAAAGACATGCCCGGAATGCCATACTCCTTGCGCTTGGCTTCGAGCGTCTGCTCGATGGCGGCGAGCTTCGCATCAAGTTCGGACGCGCCGCTCTGCACGGCCTGCGATTTTGTAGCCTGCTGCGCGACGGCAGAAGAGAAAGGCGCGGCCACAGTGGCAAAGACGAGCGCGAGGGCCAGTATCAGATTCAGAAATCGTTTCGATGGCATATGAATCAACTCTCCTAAAATGTGATTAAGGCGGAAGGAATTTGTTTCTCAATTATAGCTCAAAACGCGCTGAGAACTTCCTATTACGTTAAGAGCGCATGAAAGGTTTAAGTGTTCGGTTAGTTTCAAACAGAGAGAAGAAAAAGAATCTCCCGCAAAGGCGCAAAGGCGCAAAGGAAAGACGCAAAGAAAGCATTCAGGTTAAAGAGCCATTCAACTCTTTGCGAGCTTTCTTTGCGCCTTTGCGGGAAACTTGTCTTTTTTATTTTTATTCGACCACCCAGGTGTCGCCGCTATTAATCAGCTTTTCGAGATTGCCCGCGCCCTGTTTTAAGATGGCTGCGTCAATCTGTCCGGTCATCAAGTCTTCGTAAGTCGCACGCTCGACGGCGCGGAAGATGCCGACGGGCTGCGGAAAGTCTGTGCCTTCGCGGTACTCCATCCTTGCCAGCATGAAGGCGACCGAAGGGTCTGTGAGATAGATGTCATGCACGAGCAGGTCGTCTTCCGTGATGCCGTTCTCTCCAAGCTTGACGACTTCCGGGTGCGCGCCGTTCATACGTATGCCTTTGTCCTTCTCTTTGCCAAAGACCATAGGCTTGCCGTGTTCCAGATAGAGCACGCGGTCTGAGCGCACGGTTCTGTCTGCAAAGTGGTCGAACGCTTTATCATTAAAGATATTGCAATTCTGATAGACCTCAAGGAAAGAGACGCCCTTGTGCCGCGCAGCCGCTTCGACCATCGCGCCGAGGTGCTTGACATCTATGTCAATCGAACGCGCGACGAATGTTGCCTCGCTCGCAATCGCCACCGAGAGCGGGTTCAAAGGATAATCAATCACGCCCATCGGCGTTGACTTGGTGTTCTTGCCGAACTCGGAAGTCGGGCTGTACTGTCCTTTCGTCAAACCGTAGATGCGATTGTTGAAGAGTATGTAGTTGAGATCAAGATTGCGCCGGATGGCGTGTATGAAATGGTTGCCGCCGATGGACAGCGCATCGCCGTCGCCGGTGATGACCCACACGCTCAAGTCTGGATTTGAAGCCTTAATGCCTGTGGCAACCGCAGGCGCGCGTCCATGAATCGAGTGAAAGCCGTAGGTGTTCATGTAGTAAGGAAAGCGCGAAGAGCAGCCGATGCCGGAGACAAAAACAATCTTCTCGCGCGGGATGCCAAGCTCAGGCATGACCTTCTGCACATTGTTCAGGATGGCATAGTCGCCGCAACCCGGACACCACCTGACTTCCTGCCCTGAAACGAAATCGGCCTTCGTCAATTTCGCAGGCGGCGGCGCGACCTCTCCGGCCACAACCGAACCCGGCTCGCTTTCGGGCGAAGGCCCACTGCCCGAAACATTGCCGCCGATGCTGCCAACAGCATCATCCTTCACCTGTCCATTCCCGTTTCCGTTTGTCCCGTTATCGTTAGTTGTCATCTTTATCCTCAACCTCTTTCATCATGCCGCATCAGTCTGTGTTCTCTAGTTTTAACTTCTCTCGTCCGACTTGTTTTCTCTCGCCTGCTCGACGGCTTTGTGCAAACGTAAATATTGTTCACGCACGTAAGGATTCAACTGCTCTGCAAAGTCTGAGCTAAGACCGCGCGCTTTAATCAACTCCTGCACATCCGCTAAATCCTTGAGGCGATCCGGCGCGGTCATGCCGGATGCAAGCTTCAGTTCGATTAACTTTTCAAGGGCGACTATCTGCACGCCGTCAATCTCAATCGAAGCATCTGCGGGAACGGGGAAACTCACAGGCTTAGGCTTGCCGTCACCCGGATACTCGCCTGAAACAATCACTTCGATGCTCACGCCGTCGCGCGTCGAACGAAGCCTTTTACGCGCTCCCTGAAATGCCGGCGCATAACCGAGCCCAATCAGATTTTGATGAAACGCTTCCAAGCCTTCCGGCGTCAGCACTAAGTCTATGTCCTCAGTGAATCGCGGATAGCCATAAGCCATCAAAGCGACCGCGCCGATAACCATGTAATCTATCCCGTACTGCTTCAAGTCTGCGGCCACCTGCGCCAGAGTGTTGTTAAGTTTTCCCTGACCCATAAAATAGCGCAGACCTTCCGCGTAAATATCCTGCACAGAACGCGGATTAGGATTTGAAGCGGAAGAACTCATAAAGCAAAAATCTCAGCCACGGAAATTTGAAAACCCGGCACGACCTCGCCGCCTTCAAGCGTGTCCTTCTCCGTCAAGACATCTATATCTGTCAGCGAGCGATAGACGGTGATAGATTTTGTTTTCGGATTAACTATCCACACAAGGCGCGCGCCCGCAGCAAAATATTCTCTGACCTTCTCTGCCATCTCTCGCTTTGTGTTGCCTGGACTCGTGACTTCGACAGCCAGATCGGGCGCGCCGCCTCTGTAGCCTTGCATTCTACCTGTTACCTGAATGCGTTCCTGACTGACAAAGGCAATGTCCGGCGCGCGCACTGTGTCTGGATTGCTTTCGAGTTTAAAACCCGTCTCTGCTGCGTAAACTCTTCCGAGATTGTTGCGCTTGACATGTTGATGGAGGGCAGATGCTAACTCCATAGTGATACTGCCATGCTCATCTCCGGTAGGTGACATGCGCTGCAATTCTCCTTTGACGAGTTCATAGCGGGAACCGTCATCTGGCAACTTCAGCAGCTCGTCAGCCGTCATCAGTTTTGTCTCTGCCGTGCTCACAAATATTCCTCGACCTTTTGCACAATCTCGCGTATCTGGAACGGGCGGCCTTTGACTTTGGAGTAGGGAATGGCATCCACCAGATACTTTGCGCGAATCATGGTTGAGAGTTGGCCCAGATTCATCTCAGGGATAATGACCGTCTCAAAGCCCCTTAAAACTTCTCCCAAGTTTTTCGGGAACGGGTTGAGATATCGCAGGTGCGCGCTCGATACAGACTTGCCGGCCTGTTGTAATTTCTCGACTGCCGAAGTGATGGAGCCGTAGGTCGAGCCCCAGCCGAGCACAAGCACTTTGCCTGTCTCCTCGCCGAAGATTTCGACGGGCGGAATATCATTGGCTACGCGGTCAACCTTTTCCTGCCGGAGCTTGACCATGAAGTGATGGTTTTCCGGGTCGTAGTTGACATTGCCTGTCAGGTGCTGCTTTTCGATGCCGCCGATGCGATGCTCAAGTCCGGGCGTGCCGGGCAGGGCATAGGGCCGCGCCAGTGTCTCTTCATCGCGTCCGTAGGGCATGAAGTTTTGCGGGTCTGTCGTAAATTCAATTTTGATTTCGGGCAGGTCTTCCATCTGCGGCACGCGCCAGGGCTCCGCGCCGTTGGCAAGATAGCCGTCCGAGAGATAAAAGACAGGCGTCATATATTTGAAAGCGAGCCGCACGGCTTCGACTGCCATGTGGAAACAGTCGCCGGGAGTCGAGGGCGCAAGCACAATCGCTGGGCATTCGCCGTTGCGTCCCCAGACCGCCTGAAAAAGGTCTGCCTGCTCCGTCTTGGTTGGCAAGCCAGTCGAAGGCCCGCCGCGCTGCACGTTGACGATAATGAGCGGGAGTTCCGTCATCACTGCGAGACCGATTGCTTCCTGCTTGAGCGCGACGCCTGGACCAGAAGTTCCCGTCAGACCGATGTGTCCGGCAAAGCTCGCGCCGATGGCAGCGCAGACAGCAGCGATTTCATCTTCGGCCTGAAAAGTTTTGACGCCGAAATTTTTATGACGGGAAAGCTCGTGCAAAATATCTGACGCCGGAGTAATCGGGTACGAGCCGTAAAAGAGCGGTCGGCCCGAAAGCTCTGAGGCAGCGACAAAGCCTATGGCCGTCGCTTCGTTGCCGGTTATCTTGCGATACTTGCCCGGCGCAATCGCAGCCTTCCTGATGGTGTAGTGCGTCGTGAAAACTTCCGTCGTGTCCGCAAAGTTATATCCGGTCTTCAATACAATCTCGTTGGCCTTGCCAATCTCTGGCTTCTTAGAAAATTTTGTGCGAATCCAATTCAGCGTCCCGTCCATCGGGCGGTCGTAGAGCCAGTAGAGCACGCCGAGCGCGAAGAAGTTTTTGCAGCGATCCATCTCCTTGCGCGACATCTGCACCTGATCCTTGAGCGCGTTCATATTGAGCGTCGTAATCGGCAGACTGTGCACGCGATAGCCCGCGAGCGAGCCGTCTTCCAATGGATTAGTCTCGTAAGCGGCCTTCTTCAAATTCTCTTTCGTAAACTCGTCTGAGTTGATAATCAGCGTCCCGCCTTCTTCGAGGTCAGGCAGGTTGACTTTCAACGCGGCAGGATTCATAGCCACAAGCACATTCGGCTGGTCGCCGGGCGTGCGTATGTCCTGACTGGAAAAGTTAAGTTGAAAGCCGCTCACGCCCGGCAGGCTTCCGGCAGGAGCGCGTATCTCCGCTGGAAAGTCCGGCAGCGTTGAGATGTCGTTGCCGACGACAGCCGAAGTGTTTGTAAATTGCGTGCCTGTCAACTGCATGCCGTCGCCCGAATCTCCGGCGAAGCGTATGGTGACGGTCTCGACTTCTTCAAGATTTTTCGGCGCCTGTTCGACAGGCGGTTCGATAACAGTGCTCATGTAATTAGTCTCTGCCCCTTTGCTTCTCGGATGCTGATGAGAACGATGTGAATGGTTGGTAACTGCTCAAAATCGCTAACGCCTCAAGCGTGGAAGGTTCGGTTTTTCGTTCCGAAGAGAAATTGTATAACGAAGCAGGCAAAAAGTGAAAAGCTCGCACGAAAGAATCTCCCGCAAAGGCGCAAAGAAGAGACGAAGAAAGCTTTCAAGAAAAATAATGCTTCAACTCTTTGCGAGCTTTCTTTGCGCCTTTGCGCCTTTGCGCGAACCTATCCTTCTTTCCTGTAAGCTATAGCTTTCTCTCTTCGTACGGCGACATCTCCGCAAGGCGACCGATGATGTCAGGCAATACATTGAGCGTGTAAGCAATCTCTTCATCAGTATTGTAACGTCCGAGCGAAAATCGTATAGAGCCTTGCGCCGAAGTGTACGGCACATTCATCGCGCGCAAGGTCTGAGAAGAGAGATGCGCGCCCGAATTACACGCCGAGCCTGTCGAGACATAAATGCCATGCTCGTCCAGATGCGCGAGGATGCTCTCGCCTTCCAGGTATTCAAAAGAGATGTTCGCAGTATTCGGCAGACGCTTGCGGCGGTCTGCTGTTCCGTTCAGACGCGCATTCGGAATCGTGTCGAGGATTGTGTCTTCAAAATGGTCTCGCAAACGGCGCACGCGTTCATGCGCTTCTTCGTCCTGCGATAGCTCACACGCCTGGCCCAGAGCGACAATGTACGGGACGGCGGATGTTCCGGCTCTTCTTCCGTCCTCCTGTTTGCCGCCGATGATGAACGGCGAGAGATTGACGCCGCTTCTGATATATAACGCGCCGATGCCTGCGGGCGCGTGCAGCTTGTGGCCGGAGATAGCAAGCAAGTCAACCTCAATTTTGCTCACATCAATCGGAATCTTGCCCGCCGCCTGCACAGCATCCACATGAAAGAGCGCATCGGAATTTTCGCGCACGATGCTGCCTATCTTTTCAATCGGAAACAGCACGCCCGTCTCGTTGTTCGCCAGCATCACGGAGACCACAGCCGTGTCCGGCCTCAGAGCCGCGCGCAAATCTTCCAGATTGAGCAAGCCTTCGCCATCCACATCGAGCCATGTGACTTCATAACCCTTCTCTTCAAGACGCTCGCACAAAACACGCACGGCCTCATGCTCTACGCGCGTGGTGATGATGTGACGCCGCTCTGGAAATTTTTCGAGCGCGCCGCGCAATGCCCAGTTGTCGGATTCAGAGCCGCACGAAGTAAAGACAATCTCGCTCGTCTCACGCGCGCCCAAAAGTTCTGCGACCTGCTCGCGCGCTCTTTCGATGGCCGCGCGCATCTTCTGTCCGAGCGTGTGCGCAGACGAAGGATTGCCGTAAAAATCCGTCAGGTAAGGTCGCATCGCTTCAAAAACTTCCGGCGCGACGCGCGTTGTGGCGTTGTTATCAAGATAGATGTTTTGTTGAGTCATAAATTTAAAGGCAGATTCAAACAGGGAAGGATAGGATAAGCAGGATAAATAAAATTTCAGATTAATGATTTCAAATTTCAGATTCTGAATTTGAAATTTTGTTACTTGCTTTCTGCCATCCTGTTTATCCTGTCTATCCCTGTTTGAATCTTCTCTCTCTCCGGTAATCTTCAAGTATATCTTCAATCAAAGGATGGCACGAGCCGCAGCCCGCCCCGGCGTTGCAGGCTCTAGTGACCTGCTCGACCGTGTGCAGCGAGGCCGTTTGAATAGCCTGCTCGATTGCTTTTTCGGAGACGGCGAAGCAGGTACAGATGAGCGCTTCGTCTCCAATCCACTCTGTTTGCGGCGACGTGCGATAGCCTGTGATGGCTGCGCCAAGCGCATCGCGGCACAGCGTCGCGCAATGCTTTTTCTCAGGCGGAAATTGGCCCAATCGTTCACAGATGACCTCTTCCGCAATCGAAGTTAAGACGGAAGCCTCTTCCATTGTGATGCCTTCGATAAGCTCTGTCAGAACCGAGGCCGCCGCGATGAGATAGCCGCAGCCCGCCGCTTTGAATTTTGCATCCGTGATTTTGTGCGAGCGCGCGTCAACCTTAATCGTCAAACGAAGTATTGCGCCGCAAGTGAGCGAGCCAGTGTCCCCTATAGCATCCGCTTCATGCACCTCTCCCACATTGCGCGGGCGCAAAAAAAACTCTCTGATGTTTTCGGGATAATAAGACACGCCCGCGTTCTTTCCCTTGATTAAACAATCATCCGGTTGACGAATATGTTGATGAAACCTATCATAACTCTTGATGTTAATTTATTCCCAACCTCTGATTGATTCTTTCAAGATTAAAGACAAAAACTTATGACACAAATATCGGAACAGAGCGTGCTCGACGCGCTCAGACAGATTCAAGACCCGGACTTGCACAAAGACATTGTGACGCTCGGCTTCATACGCGACCTCAAGATAGCAGGCGGCGAAGTCTCGTTTCGCATAGTGCTCACGACGCCTGCCTGCCCAGTCAAGGAGCAGATGGAAGGCGCGGCCAGAGAATTGGTTGGAGCCTTGCCGGGCGTGACAAAAGTCAATGTCACGATGGATGCAGAAGTGCCGAAGGGGCGTGGGTTCGGCGAGAAGATTTCCGTAGAGGGCGTGCGCAATATTATCGCTGTCTCTTCTGGCAAAGGCGGCGTGGGCAAGTCCACTGTGGCCGTCAACATAGCCGTCTCACTCGCTCTGGATGGAGCGCGTGTCGGATTGATGGACGCGGATGTCTATGGGCCAAACGTGCCTTTGATGCTCGGCGCAGCCAACGCGAAGCCGGAGGTCGAAGGCAACAAGCTTGTGCCGATTGAAGCTTACGGCGTGCGCCTGATGTCTATGGCTCTCTTGCAGCCGGGCGACAAGCCTATGATTGTGCGCGGGCCGATTTTGCATGGACTCGTCAAGCAGTTCCTGACGGATGTGTTGTGGGGCGAGTTGGATTATTTAATCGTGGACATGCCGCCGGGAACTGGCGATGTGCAGTTGAGCTTAGCGCAGCTTGTGCCTGTGCAAGGGGCCGTGCTGGTGACGACGCCGCAGGAGGTTGCAGTGATGGACGTGCGCCGCGCTTTGCGCATGTTTGAGACTGTGGCTGTGCCTGTGCTCGGTGTGGTCGAGAACATGTCTTACTTTGTCGCGCCTGATACTGGAAATCGTTACAACATCTTCGGAGAGGGCGGCGGAGAAAAGTTGGCGGAGCAATATGGCGTGCCGTTTTTGGGAGCCGTGCCACTGGGAATGGAAGTGCGCGAGGGCGGAGACAAAGGCGTGCCTGTCACAATCAGCCAGCCGGATTCGCCGCAATCGCTGGCCTTCAAGCACGTGGCCGAAGAAGTAGCGCGGCAGGTCTCTATAGAGGCCATGAAACCTGAGCTTGTTGTCTTGGGTAAAGCCAGATAATGTGGTAAAACAGAGGCGACTTCGGGTTTGCGACGTGCATCTAAACGAGTTGCCGCTCAAGGTTTCAGTGAATCGCAAACCGGCAATTAAACGTGAGAAGTATTTTTTTCATCAGGAGAGATAAATAAAAGATGTCTGCTACTACAACAACTGCACCGCCAATGACGCTGGAATTGACAGAGACTGCGGCGGCTGAAATCAAAAAGTTTATGGAGGCCGAAGAGGGCTTGCCGGAAACCTCCGGCCTGCGCGTGCGTGTCGTCCCCGGCGGCTGCTCCGGCTTTCAGTACAGCCTCAATATCGAAGAAGAGTCGCGTCAGGGCGATTTCATTCTGGATGCGCATGGCGTGCGCCTCTTCGTTGATATGTTCAGCGGTCAATACCTGAACGGCGTGAAGATTGACTACGTGACGGGCGTGATGGGTTCCGGCTTTACCTTTACGAACCCGAACGCGACGGGCGGCTGCGGCTGCGGCTCCTCGTTCACGGCCTAAGTCAAATCAGCCCCGCAAGGGGCGGCATGTAGTAGCCCCGCGCGTCAGCGCGGGGGCATGCATAACACACACGAACCAAGCCCCGTAGGGGCGACATAACTGGTGTCGCCCCTACGGGGCTTGTTATTTATACTACGTAACCCACGACGTAAGTCGTGGGCTACTACATGCCGCCCCTTGCGGGGCTGTCGTGCTGCATCACTTGATTCTTATCTTTTGTCTGTTGCTTCTACTTCTTCGCGGCTGCGGTTGCGCCCTGCGTGCGCGTGTCGCGCTCGCGGATGCGTGCGGCCTTGCCGCGCAGCTCGCGCAGGTAATAGAGCTTGGCTCTGCGCACGCGGCCACGTTTGACGACATCTATGTGGTCAACGATGGTCGCGTGAAGCGGGAAGATTCTTTCGACTCCGACGCCGAAGCTGGTCTTGCGCACGGTGATGGTCTCGCGCACGCCGCCATGTTTGCGCGCAATCACGATGCCTTCAAAGACCTGCAAGCGTTCTTTGGTTTCCGATTCCTTAATGCGCACATGGACGCGCACCGTATCGCCCGGTTGAAAGTCCGGGATTGATTCGCGCAACTGCGATTTATCAACTGCGTCTAAGCGATTCATTTCAATTACTCCAATTTTAGATTTGCGATTTTGGATTTGCCTGGGCAAATCTAAAATCAAAAAATTATTTCAAAAGGTCTGGGCGATTGCGCTCGGTCTTGAGCCTCGCGCGCTCTTCGCGCCAGCGCGCAATCTCCTGATGATTGCCGCTCAACAAAACTTCCGGCACGCGCATCCCGCGAAAATCCGGCGGGCGCGTGTAATGCGGGTAATCCAACAAACCTTCCGAGAAAGATTCATTGACCGCAGATGTCTCACTGCCGAGTGCGCCGGGAATCAAACGCGTCACGGCATCCACCAGCACAATCGCCGCAGGCTCGCCGCCGGACAAGACGTAATCCCCAATGGAAATTTCGTCCGTCACTAAAGCTTCCGCGACGCGCTCGTCAACTCCTTCATAGCGACCGCAGATAAGAACTATCCGCTCTGCCTGCGTCGCCAATTCCTGCGCGACGGATTGCGTCAAAACTCTCCCCTGCGGGGAGAGCAGGACGACGCGAGTTGCTTTATCAAAAGAGTCGCGCACGTTTGCGCCCGTCAAACTCTCAACTGCCTCAAAGAGCGGTTCAGGCTTTAAAACCATTCCGTCGCCACCGCCGAACGGTCTGTCATCCACCTGCCTGTGCTTATCATGCGTCCACTGCCGCAGGTCATGCGCGTTTATCTCTACCAATCCGGCTGCGCGCGCACGGCGTATGATTCCGTAATCGAACGCCTCGCGGAAAAAATCAGGAAAGATAGTGATGATGTCAAAACGCATCAAATCAAAAATCTAAAATTCCAGTAAGCCTTCGGGCGCGTCTATGCGTATGAGCTTGCCTTTGATGTCAATCAACGTGCAAATCTCTTCCGCGAGTGGGAGCAAGTGTTCGCGGCCAGTGTTTGCGCCCTCTACAACCAGCACATCATTCGCGCCAGTGTGCAAGACTTCGCGCACCTGGCCGATGTGCTCTCCCGCGATGGTTTCGACGCGGCAGCCCGTGAGCTCCCAATCATAAAACTCATCTTCGGGAAGCCTGACGCGCTCACGCTCCGGCACAGTCAATTCATAACCGACGAGCGCGGTTGCGTCTTCGATGCTATCAAAGCCCTCGAACTTGAGAATGATGCGCCCGCCTTGAAGCCAATGCTCTTCAAGCGCGAGTGATTTCCTCTGCCCGTCTGGCGCGACGGCGATGAGCCGCCGTAAGCCCTCGAACCGTTCTGGAAAATCTGTCAAAAGATCAGCCACGACCTCGCCGCGCAAGCCGCGCACTTTGACTATCTGCGCGACGGCCACCAACTCTTCCGTTTCAATGGCCTCATCGCTCGCCTTTGGCTCTTCGCTCATTCGATGATTTCGAGCACGAAGCGGCGATTGGCCTTCATGCTCGCGGCATGAAGCAGAGAGCGCAGAGCGCGCACTGTGCGTCCCTGTCGCCCGATGAGCTTGCCCATGTCAGACTCTGCGACGCGCACTTCAATCTTCACGGTGTTGCCGCCTTCGACCTCGCGCACCTCTACCGCCTCAACGTCGTCCACCAGAGCCTTCACGATCATTTCGACGGTCTCTTTCATAAACAAGTCAGGAGTCTAAAGTCTGGAGTCAAGAGTCCGAAGTCAGATTGCTGACTCCAGACTTTAGACTTCAGACTGTTGTTGAGCTTTCGCGCTCGATTTAATCAAGCGGCGCACGGTGTCTGTCGGCTGCGCGCCTTTCTCCATCCAGTACTGCGCGCGCTCCAAGTCGAGCGTCACAGCGGCAGGCTCGCGCGTCGGGTCGTAAGTGCCAATGTTCTCTATGTACGCGCCGTCGCGTTTCGAGAGTTTTTCCTTGACCACGATTCTGTATGCGGGCCGCTTCTTCGCACCCATACGCATTAATCTAATTGCTAACAAGTCTTTTCCTCCGTCGGATGTCAGATGTCAGATGTTTGTGATTAAGTCGGACGCTATTGACATCTAACATCTAGCATCTGACACGTTGCTTAATGTCTTTTCTTACGCCTCTTCTTCTTCAACTTCTTGCGCGAAGGCCCAGCGGGAAGCTGTGGCAATCCGCCTGAGAAATCCGCGTCATCGCCGTTGCCGCCCATCATGGCGCTCATGTCAGGCATGCCCATCATCCCTGCCATCTTGCGCATCATCTTGCCCTTGAGTCCGCCGCCGCCGCCCGCGCCGCCGAACATCCCGGAGCCAGAGAGTTGCCGCATCATCTGCCGCATCTCCGTGTACTGCTTTATCAAGGCGTTGACTTCTGCGACATTTGTGCCTGAGCCGCGCGCGATTCTGCGCCTGCGGTTCGCGTTCAGAATCTTATGGTCTGCGCGCTCCTCGCCCGTCATCGAATCAATGATGGCTTCCGTGCGCTTGAGCTCCGCTTCCATCTGCGCGGACTGCTCTTCGGATAAGTCCGGCATGCCTATGCCGCCCAAAAGTTGATCCGGCAGCATCTTCATAATCTTTGTAAATGAGCCGAGCTTTTTAACCTGTCGTAGCTGCTTGCGAAAATCGTCGAGCGTGAAAGAGTTCTGTTGAAGCCGCTTCATCTGCTCTTCGGCTTCCGACTGATCCACCTTCGACTGCACTTCTTCAATCAGCGACAGCACGTCGCCCATGCCCAAAATTCTTTGAGCAATGCGGTCTGGATAGAAAGGCTCTAAGGCATCATACTTTTCGCCGACGCCGACAAACTTTACAGGCTGACCCGTGACCTGCTTGATTGACAGAGCCGCACCGCCGCGCGCATCTCCATCCATCTTTGTGAGAACAACGCCGGTGATTCCTATACGGCGATGAAACTCTTCTGCTGAACGCACGGCATCCTGTCCCGTCATCGCGTCCGCCACGAACAGAATCTCTACAGGCTTGGTCTCTGCCTTGATGCGCTCAAGCTCTTCCATCAACTCGTCGTCAATGTGCAGGCGACCGGCAGTGTCTATCAGGAGCGTGTCAAAGCCCGTCTGCTGCGCGTGCTTATAAGCTTCGCGCACGAGCGTCAGCGGGTCATTCGTTTCCGGCAGTTCAAAGATCGATTGCCCTGTGGCTTTAGCAATTACTTTTAACTGCTCGCGCGCCGCCGGGCGATAAACGTCAACGGAGAGCAACAAAGGCTTGCGCTCCTGATTCTGTGCCAGCCAGCGCGCAATCTTGCCAGTAGAGGTTGTCTTGCCTGAGCCTTGCAGGCCGACAATCATCACTACATTTGGAATCGTCTTCGTAAAGACGAGCCGCGAAGATTGCCCGCCGAGCAAATCAACAAGCTCGTCAAAAACAATCTTGACGACCTGCTCCGAAGGCTTCAATTCCTGCCAGACCTGCTGGCCTTCCGCCTTCTCCTTGACCGACGCGATAAAATCTTTCGCGACCTTGTAATTGACATCCGCCTCTAAGAGAGCAAGACGAATCTCGCGCAAGGCTGCGTCCACGTGCTCAGGCGTTAAGACCCCCTCACCGCGCAGATTCTTGAGCGTGCGTTTTAACTTGTCGGATAAAGATTCGAACATACTTCTGCTACGATAGACACAAATCCGCGCCGGAGACGGAAACGAAGATGATAAAGGCGTGCCGCAAGTGTGTCAAGGCAGCCACACAAACGCGGGATGCTAACGATTGCTGTGTGTGGCTGCTTGCGCCTTTTATTATTGCCGGAAGCTGACAAAAGAAGTGGAGTGCCGGGCTGCAACGCACAGGCACTCCATTATCCGCTCAACCTGCTAAGCGTGATGTTGCTCTCAGTCGCAACAACTGCCGCAACAATCACCGGTAATAGTGATTTTGTATTGAGTCACCTGCCCCCAACTGTAAGTTCCGCTACAGGTGATGTGCCTCAGACCGACCTGTGTGGTGTAAGTCGCGTCGGAGTAGTATTCATGCTCCACCTCGTAACATGGCTGCGCTTCCGTGCGCCGCGCAGGAGAAAGAGCAATTGCCACCGCCACGGCCACGGCGAACAGGATGACCGCGAGCAAGACCTTGATGGAGCGACGTTTAATCAGTGAAGTTCGCATTTGGTTGTCCTCCTTTTGTGAGTAAAACTAAATAGGAGGTAGTACCCTGTGAGGGGCATTACCGCTAGGCTGTTGATTGTGTTAGGGGCTGACAGATGTTAGCGAGCGACAAGAGAGATGTCAATGAAATTTGCAGCACAGGGACAAGTCTTTGCCCCCTTGTCCTCCCGGCTTTAATTCACACTAAACCACCGCCGCGCAGCCATTCACACCTGTTCCAAAAGTTACAGCAGAGGATAAACTCAATAAATTCGCCCTCATCGGTCATCTTGGCAAGAAAATATTTATTGCCAGAGCCTTGACAAGAGCGTTAATCTCTCGCGCTGTAACGTGCAGTGCCTCCTCGTCGAGCCTCCTTGCAATCTCTCGACCTTCCGGCACTGGTCCCAGACACACCACAACCAAGCCGCCTATAACGGCAGCTTGAACAAGCGAAATTGCGTCTTACGCGCGCGGCTTTAAAACACGGCCAGCATGCCGTGATACAGATTCAACGCAGTCTTGACCACCAAATCTGTAGCCGTGACCGGGGTTGATATTTCGCCTTCTTTGGTATGAGGAATTTCAATCTGTCCTTCTCGTGGAGAAGGTGGTGTTTGCACAACACCGATTTCTATCTGCCCCGCCATTACTTGGAGGGCCAGTATGAGAGTCAACGTGAGCATGGTGCAGAATCGTCGTAAGGGTTTCATTTGATTCTCCTGTTTTTGGTGTTCTTTTGCTCTTAAATAATGAGGTCTTAGCTCTTTTAGTTTGAGATGGATGGCGAGATGTATCCTGACCAGACCACCCAAGACGAGGTTCTTCAAGGAGGCATATTAACATGCTGGACTAATAGGGTATGTCTTAGTATCCCTAGCTCCGACACTTTTTTATCTACTCTATGGAAAGGTAAACCTCACATGAACTTAACAAATCAACTGCTTCATCAAATAGCTGATCCAGCGTTGACACGAGATGAACGTGCGGCTCTTCGATGTCGTCTCTCAAAAGAGCTAGAAGAAATGGGTAATTATGAAACCGCCTGTGAAGCGATGGGCGATTTATGGCAAGGCTTTGGTCAAAGTCCAGCACTTGAGGGGTTAGACCAAACTACAGCAGCCGAAGTGCTTCTGCGTACAGGCATTCTGACGGGGCAGATCGGCAGTATGAAACAGATTGAGGGAGCACAGGCAATCGCAAAGGATCAGATTAGCGAGAGCTTCACAATTTTTGCGTTATTAGAAGATGCAAGAAAGGCAGCCGAAGCACAGACAGAGCTTGCTCAGTGTTATTGGCGGGAAGGAGCCTACGATGAAGCGCGTGTAATGTTGAAGGAGGCTATAAGCCGAATTAATGATAGAGACAATAAGTTAAAGGCAATAGCTCTATATCGAAGTGCTATTGTCGAAAAGCTTGCCACAAGATACAACGATGCGCTGAGTCGTTACAATGAAGCTGCCCCATATTTTAATCAAATAGAGAGTCATTCGCTTAACGGAAAATTTCATAATGGATTTGCTAACCTTCTTGTGATTCTTGGGCAGACAGAGTCCCGAAATGATTATATAGATCGCGCGCTCGTTGAGTTTGCTGCTGCTAGTTATCACTTTGAACAGGCCGGACACACGCGGTATCAAGCCTGCGTTGAGAATAATCTGGGATTTTTATTCGGGACTATTAAGAAATTCCGTGAAGCTCACGAGCATCTTGATAGAGCGCAGGCTCTCTTCACAAGATTAAGAGATAAAGTACATATCGCACAGGTTGATGACGCGCGCGCAAAGGTGCTGTTGGCAGAGGGGCGTACAGCCGAAGCGGAAAAGCTTGCGCGTTCTGCTGTGCGAACTCTCGAAACAGGTGGTGAGCAGTCTTTGTATGCGGAGGCTCTCATCACGCATGGCATGTGTCTGGCGCGCATGAATCGTCAGCAGGATGCACGGCAGGCTCTGCAAAGTGCTGTCGAAGTGGCGGGGAACGCTGGAGATGATGAAAATGCCGGGCAGGCTGCGCTTACTATTATCGAGGAGTTGGGCGAGCATCTGACTGTGGATGAGTTGAGTGTGACGTTTGAGCGGGCTTTGGCTTTGCTGGCGGCGTCGCGTAATTCGGCGACGAAGGAGCGGTTGGTGTCTTGTGCGCAGCGCGTCCTGTTTCTGGCGGGGATTCTGCCGACGCCGCCGACTTGGGAAAACTTTTCGCTCAAGGATGCTTTGCGGCGTTACGAGGCGCGGATTATTGAGCGTGCGCTGAAGGATGCAGGGCGGAGTGTGACGCGTGCGGCGCGTATGCTGGGGTTTGGAAATCATACGAGCCTGATTAAGAAATTAAATCGCTGGCATGAAGACCTGCTGCGCGAGCGCGCGCCCGCCAAGGAGCGCAGGCAGAGCCTGATGTTTATTGACGACGCAGGGACGGAGCTGCGACCTCTGACGATTCTGCATGTCGAAGATAACAGGATGGTGGCGGAGGCTTTGCGGGATACTTTGGAGATGGAAGGCTGGTTGGTTGAATCGCTGGCGGATGGAGCGACTGCGCTGCGGCTGCTCGAAAGCGAGATTCCGTATGACGTGCTGATTTTTGATAACGACTTGCCGGGCATGGATGGTTTGGAACTGGTCTCTGTGGCGCGTAGTCTGCGGCATCGCCAGCACATTCCAATCATCATGCTCTCGGCCAGCGACATTGAAAGAGATGCGCGGCGCGAAGGCGTCAATGCTTTCTTGCGCAAGCCGGAGGAGATTACGCTCGTTACTGAAACCATCGCGCGGCTGCTCGCGCGGAAACCGAAAGGTAAATGAAAAGCGCCTGAGAGTTTTCAGCAGCATGTAGGTTTCGTGTGGAGTGGGATGTGGCCGCGCTTCTGATGGGAGAAGCCAAAGGGTCTGACACTCCACAGGACAAGAGGCGTGCGGGGGGTGGCCGCGCGCAGCTTGTCCGCACGTTCCCGAAACGGAAACGGGGACTGTGCCGGAAGGGCGCCGCGCTGCATTGGGTGTGGTGCAGCGCGGTCTCGCCTCATGCGATTTATCAAGGGGATGGTTTATAGAGATCAGCACATCTGTCAGCGAGGGGCAGAGTGTGCTGTGGAGGCCGCCGCCTATCAGACGTGACTGCGCGGCGGCCTCACCTAAAAACTTTTTAAGAGTTTGCGTCCCTCTCTCAGCCTTGAAAGGAAGGTACAATATGAATCGCTACATCCGCCTCTCAATTCTCCTCTGCGCTTTCGCCCTGGCCCTGTTAACTCTCATTACATCAAGGCAGGGCGCGACCCTCAAAAGCCTGCCTTCCAGTCAGGAACAGAATGTTGATAGCCGGGAGTTTCAAGAGCAATTCCCGATTGTGGATTATGCGGCTCCTCAATCTAATGACCCGGAACAACGCGCCCGGAGACAAACTCGGAATAGCAAATATGATAAAGCGTCAATACCACTCAATGCGTCAGCAGAAAAAACTTTTATCGCACTGGATTGGGAAGCCGGGCTTCCGGCCTTGCCGGTGGCTCAGAGTGATGCGGTAGTCATAGGTCGGATTGCCAATGCTCAAGCTTATTTATCTAACGATAGAACTGGGGTTTACTCGGAGTTTACGATTAATATTGAGAAGATATTCAAAAATGACAATCAAGTATCCCTGAAGACAGATACTTCGATAGCCGCAGAGCGTGATGGCGGGCGTGTGCGCTTTCCATCTGGACATATCAGTCTCGTTTATATTGCTGGGCAAGGTTTACCCCGAATTGGGCAACGATATGTGCTCTTCCTGACACATAATTTTCCGCTACAAGGAAAGCAAGGAGCAGACTTTTATCTACTCACAGGCTATGAGTTACGCGCCAATTATGTTTTTCCTCTGGATAATCCAAGTGGAGGAACGCATCCAATTGCAACAACCTATAAAGGAGCAGAAAAAAAGAGGTTGTTAAGTGACCTCCAAATCCTCGTTGACAAGGCTTCAAAAGATTAGGCTCAGCCTAGACTAGGAGGAGAAATGCAAAGAAGCTATCTCAACCCTCTTTGGATAATAGTAGTCTTCTCCTCGCTCTCATTAACAATCCCATACGCGACAGCGCCCCTCGTTAGTCACGCGCAAAGCGGTTGCTGTAATCCGCCAGCAGCTCCGAGAGGCACACCAAAATGGCCTCGCTTCGTCTCAGTCAGCGTGACCATCAGTACGGTTTTCACCGAAACGGAGAGACAGGCTATAGCGGGCGCATTCCTTGCCTGGAACAGTGAAAACTTTGCTAATTGTACAGGGGTTATCTTCAGTGGCTTTCAGTTTAGAGATAATCCGCCAAATGGAGCTATCAATGCTCATTGGGTACAGTACAATCCCCGCATGGGGGTCGCTGGCGTTACAGCAGCAAATTCAAATAATTCGGGGGGCGTTTGGGCTATTACGACACTTAGCAATGCTATCAGACAAGGCTATCCACCTGCGCTGCCGCATTACATTAAAGGACTCATGCGGCATGAAATAGGACATACATTTTTTCTTGATAATGCCCCTCATTGCCCATATGGTAGTACCGTAATGTATCCTGCTCCGGGAAGTGAGAGCGTCATTACATCATGTGACAATGCAGTTATTTCTAGTGTTTATTGTCCGTCCCCTCCTCAAAGCTGCCCGGAGCCATGCTTACAGGAAGAACAATCTACCGGCGAAATCTGTATCCAAGCTGCCGACGAGTGCTTCTTCCCAAACAATGCCGGCTGTCCCGATGACCTCAATCGCGCGGGCCACTGCTGCTGTTTCAGCGAGTATAATTCACCCATCCTGCTCGACATTAACGGCAACGGCTTTAATCTCACTAATGCTGCAAACGGAGTCTCATTTGATCTCAATAGCGATGGCATGAGAGAAAATCTCTCATGGACAGCCGCAGGCTCAGACGATGCATGGTTAGCTCTGGATAGAAACGGCAACGGCAGGATTGACAACGGCGCAGAACTTTTTGGCAATTATACGCCGCAGCCCTCCTCATCCACTCCCAACGGCTTTCTGGCTTTGGCCGAATATGACAAGCCTGCTCAGGGCGGCAACAATAACGGATGGATTGGCGCGCAGGATGCCATCTACATAAGCCTGCGTTTGTGGCGGGATGTGAATCACAACGGAATATCAGAGCCGAGTGAGTTGCGCGCCCTACCGTCTTTGGGCGTCGCTCGCCTTGACCTCGACTATCATGAGTCGCGGCGGCACGATGAGCATGGCAACTGGTTCCGGTACAGGGCGAAAGTCAAAGACGCACAGAGCGCACAGGTGGGCAGATGGGCTTGGGATGTCTATCTTAGACGCGCGCCTTAGCCTTCTCATACAAGCACATCTGTCAGCGAGGGGCAGAGTGTGCTGTGGAGGCCGCCGCCTATCAGACGTGACTGCGCGGCGGCCTCACCACATCCGGCCTCTTACATTAAAATTGGCAAGCAGTAAAATTCTTGACCCTTATGCAATCCAGGATGAGAATATTGAGTAAATCTTTGCGCCGAGTAAGAGATTTGACATCCATAGCGCGTTTTTTGTAACGCCTCACCATTAAGGAAAGAAGGTCAATTATGAATCGCTACGTTCGCCTCTTTATTTTCACTGCCGCTTTGGGAATGGCTTTAGTTACTTTGATAGCCGGACGACAAGATAAAACTCTAAAAAGCTTGCCTCATGGTCAACAGGAGAATGTCGCTGCTAAGGAACTTGAGAAACAATTTCCACTAGTAGATTATGCGGCCCCGGATATTTCCAATCCAGAATTGCGTGCTGAGAGACAGGCCAAGAGCGGAAAGTATAATGATGCGCCTTTACCGCTAGTTCCATCCGTCAGTATAGATAGCCAAATACTTTCCACGTTTGATTGGGAGGTTGGGCTATCGGCGCTGCCTGTTGTCCAGAGTAGCACCATCATCACTGGGCGGGTAAGTGAAGCAAAGGCATACCTGTCTAACGATAAATCGGCAGTTTATTCGGAATTTGCAATTCACATTGATGAAGTTCTCAAAAACGACGAGCGAGTGCCTCTGAGTGCCGGAACTTCAGTATCCGTTGAGCGTCCCGGCGGGCGCGTGCGCTTTCCTTCCGGGAAAATCACGCTGTCACTGACGCATGGGCAGGGAATGCCTCAAATCGGACGAATCTATGTTCTATTTCTAACTCATGATTTCCCACTACAGGGATATCAAGAGAGAGCATTTTACCTTTTGACGGGCTACGAATTGCGCAACGGTCGTGTCTTGCCATTAGATAATCCCGGCAATGGGACGCACCCCATGACCTCTACTTATAAAGGGGTCGAGACATCTGTACTTTTGAATGACCTTCGCTCTGCAATTAGTAAAGCGTCTGAAAAGAAACCATTAAAGTAGGGGCATGATATGAAACGGACTCTCCCCCTGCATGTGAGAGCCAGCACATTGACTTTTATTGGATTGATTGGAATAGTTGCATTACTATTCCAATCAGCCCAGACATATTCTCAAATTGGCTGTTGTAATCCATCACCATATTCTACGCCAACGGCAGCAAAATGGCCCCGCTTTGCTACTGTCAGGGTGACAATCAGCACAGCATTCACCGAAACCGAAAGGCAAGCTATAGTAGATGCTTTCCTCGATTGGAACAGTGCTAATACTCTAAACTGTTCTGGCGTGACTTTCACCGATTTTAGTTTTAGTGCCACGCCGCCTCCAGAGAACTCTACCTATACGCACTGGGTGAAATATCAAAATAATATCACTAACCCAGCAGGCCAAACATTCATAAGCACCGATCCAAGGGCATACACTATTCTCACTGGCTCCATCGGAAGAGTAGGTATGTCTGAATTGCCTGCGTATATTAGAGGGCTCATGAGACATGAAATAGGACATACGCTTTTCCTTGAAAATCCCTCACTTGCCCCAGTGGTAGTACAGTAATGTATTATGCGCCGTCAAGGGATAGCGTTATTACCTCTTGTGATAATGCAGTTGTTTCCAGTGTTTACTGTCCGTCCTTTCCGCAAAGCTGCCCGGAGCAGTGTTTGAATGAAGAACAACCAACCGGCGAGGTCTGTATCCAGGCCGCCGACGAATGCTTCTTTCCGAACAATGCTGGCTGCCCGGATGACTTGAATCGCGCGGGCCACTGTTGTTGTTTCAGCGAGTATAATTCGCCTGTTTTGATTGACATCAACGGCAATGGCTTTAATTTAACCAATGCCACAGGCGGAGTCTCCTTCGACCTTGACAATAACAGCGTCAGAGAAAATCTCTCATGGACGGCAATAGGCTCAGATGACGCATGGCTCGCGCTTGACCGCAACGGGAACGGCACGATTGATAACGGCGCGGAACTTTTCGGCAACTACACCCCGCAACCGCCATCATCATCACCACCTAACGGTTTTGTTGCACTAGCCATCTACGATAGGCCAGCTAATGGAGGCAACAATAACGGATGGATTGGACGGCAGGATGCTATCTTTGCCAGTCTGCGGCTCTGGCAGGATACGAATCACAATGGCATCTCAGAGCCGAGCGAGTTGCGCACACTGCCATCGCTAGGCGTTGCCCGGATAGACCTTGATTATCAAGAGTCTAGGCGGCTGGACGAGCATGGCAACTGGTTCAGGTATCGTGCGAAGGTTAAAGACGCACAGGGCGCGCAGGTCTGCAGATGGGCTTGGGATGTGTTTCTTCGTCGCGCGCCTTAGAATCTATCTTGAATGCTTTCTTCGCGCCTTTGCGCGAGACTGTCTTTCTCATTCTTCATCTACACTCTTCTGGACGGAGCGCGTGCGCGTGTGTTAGATTTGCGGCTGTTCAAGTCTTGTTAGAGGCTTCGAGTGGCATCCAGGATTTTTGCCGCGCCCAGAGAGCACACCTCACATCCTTTAAGGCCACAACTTAATTTGAAATAAGCGGTTGATTCGCAGTTTTTAATTATCTCGACTTGAGTCAATACCCGGCCCGCATGGATAGATCGTAAAAGAGTTGAATAAAGAAAAATCGTCAACAGAAGCAGGCATTATTAACCTGAACGATGCGCGTGTGCGTCTCCAACGCCCGCGTGCAGGCGTTAGTGTCTCGCACGAGGCTCTCGTGGAAGAGTTGGAAGAGGCGCGACGGCTTTTGGAGCAGGGGCTTTCGACCGCCGCGGAGTCGCGGCTTGAATCGCTTATCAAGCTCGCACAAAAGGACGCGCAGGTTCTGGCGCAGGCGCGTGTCGCTATCTCGGAAGCCTTGGACATGCAGGGCTGTTATCGTGAATCGCTCGAAGCTGTGCAGATGTACGAGACGCCTGAGGCGCGCGAAAAGCTTGATGCAGAGGTTGCTATTCAACTGCGCGTGCGTTTGGGTCTGGCATACAACTACACAGGCGATCATCCGAAGGCCGTCGCAGTCCTCAATGCGACTTTGAAAGAGGCTGCTGAAAACGGCTCGGATGCGCAACTGGGTCTGGTCTATGTCTCGCTGGCACACATCTATCGCAGCATCAACGAATGCCCGATTGCGCGCGACCATGCGCAAAAGTCCCTCGAACATTACCGCAACACAGGCGACTGGCGCGGACTCGCGGAAGCTTATCTGGCAATCGCTCTGGCGGACACGTACGAAGGAAATTATGAAGCCGCGCTGGAAAATTATGAGCAGGCTTTAAAGCTCATAGGCGACCATCAGGCTCCGTATTTCTTAGGCAAGATTTACGCGAACATGGCCGGGGCTTATTGTTTTCTCAAACGCCCGCAGGAAGGCATCGCGTGTCTCGAAAAATCAATCAACTATTACGAGCGCACGGAGCATAAAGCGAATGCCGCGCTCGGCTATAACAATCTGGGCGTCAATCTGGTTGTGATAGGCGAATGGGAACGCGCGCACGAGGCTTTGAAACGCGCGCTCTCGTTGGCCTTTGAGATGGACGGACGCGGGGCGCGTGTCTCTATGTTTCGCGTCTCGATGATTCTGGATTCACTGGGCGAGTTGCACATGCTGCGCGGCGATTTGGAGGAAGCGCAGAAGTGCATAGACCGCGCACTCTCGCTCGCTTTGGAAAAAGGCAACAAGTGGTACATAGGACAGGCCACGCGCACCTTGAGCCGTTGCCACTTAGCGATGCAGGATGCCGCGCGTGCGCTTGAGCTGGCGCAACAGGCAGTTGATATTGCAGAGCGCATAGGAGACCGTCAGGCAGCCTGTAGCTCGCGCCTCCTGGCTGCCGAAGCGCATCTGATGAACGGCGATATGCAGTCTTGCGCGGCAGAGTTGCAACAGGTTTCCGACGAGATAGAAGAGTCTGCCGATTTGACTGTCACTGGCGACGCGCATCGCGTGCGCGGGCTGCATGCTTTGGCTCAGGGCGAGGCCACGTTTGCTATACATAATTTCGGGCGCAGCATCTCTATCTTTGAAATCTTTGGCGACCGCTATCGCGCGGCGCTTGGTCACTACGAGCTTGGCAGAGCCTACGCGACATCGCAGCCAGAGCGCGCGGCGGAACATTTAACGCAGGCCGCGCACACTTTCCGCGAGCTTGGCGCGCGTCTTGCGCTCAAGGATGCGGAAGAAGCTTTGGCCGTGCTTGACCGCAACGCGCCTGAGCAGAGGAATGAGCCTTCTGCGCTGACGCAGCTTTTGACGCTCAGGCTTGCAGAGGCAGTCACTTCGCGCGAACTTCTGCTGCGCGAGTTGGTCGCAGTGCTGCATCAGGAGACGAAGGCGCAGCATGTCTTGATTACGGAAATCGGGGAAGACAAGCGACCAAAAGTAGTTGCCGCGCACGGACGCCATAATGATGAGCATGAACGTCTGGCCCAACAGTTATATTTGTTGAGCACGGATACTGACAGAGAGAAGTTTGCTTCCGATAAGAACGTGGCCCTTATCCCTTTGCGTGCGTCGAACGCCGCGCCCGCGCTCCTGTATCTCTCTCCGCGCTCTGCAAGTTTGCCCGAAGGCATCTCTTTGCAACCGCTCCTGCGTGTCGTTGAACTAGGCATGGATGTGTGCGGTTTGCGCGAGCGTGAGCGCGCGGGGCGCGGGCAACAGGAGCAGACCGCGTATGTTGACCAGAGCCTTCTGCCGGGATTTATACATTCCAGCCCGGCCATGACGCGCCTGGTGGAAGAGGTGCATAAGATACGTTCCTCTGATGTGACTGTGCTGGTGACGGGCGAATCAGGCACGGGCAAGGAGCTTGTGTCGCGTGCCATACATGCTCTCTCTTCGCGCCGCACGAAAGTCTTTGTGCCGTTTAATTGCACGGCTGTGCCGAAGGAGTTATCGGAAGGTTATCTCTTTGGCTATCGTCGCGGAGCTTTTACGGGCGCGGTCAATGATTCGCCGGGCGTGATTCGTTCGGCTGCTGGCGGAACGCTTTTCCTTGATGAGATAGGCGATTTGCCATTAGATGTGCAGCCGAAGATTCTGCGCTTCCTGCAAGAGGGAGAGATACAGCCCTTAGGCGAGCAGCGTCCGACGAAAGTTGATGTGCGCATCATCGCAGCCACCAACACAGACCTCGAAGAAATGGTCAAAGACGGGCGTTTCCGCGAAGACCTATATTATCGTCTGAACGTCATACGCCTGCGCGTGCCGCCCTTGCGCGAACGCCGCTCAGAGATTCCGACCATCGTTAACTATTACGTCAATCATTATTCGTCCAAGTTCGGGCGGCGCGAATTGCAAATCACGCCGCAGACGATAGACCTCCTGATGGTCTGCGACTGGCCGGGCAATGTGCGGCAGCTTTGCAATGAAGTCCAGCGTGTAGTCGCGCGTGCGGAAGATGGAATGATGATTACGCCGGATCATCTTTCGCCGGAACTCAAACGCACCTCCGCGCCGATTGCAGCCCCCGCTGCTTCCGTCACAACGCTTCCATCAGCCGCGACTGCGATAAGCGAAGGGCTCACACTCGCAGACGCGATGGCAGACCTAGAGCGCCGCATGATTGCCGAAGCGATGCGCAAACACAAAGGCAATATCTCACGCGCCGCGCGTGAACTGGGACTCACACGCCGCGGCCTCTATCTCAAGCTCGAACGTTATCAACTCAGCGCGAGTGCGTAGAAAATAGTAATGAGTCAGGAGTGATGAGCTTTAAAGCTTGTCTTCCTTCGCGTCTCTACAGCCCCGTGAGGGCGGCATATATTAGCCCACGGCGTTAGCCGTGGGCTCACGGGGCTGAGAAAATCAACTCTTTCTTATTTCTAACCGACCGCCTTTAAAGCAAGAAGGCCGCCGAACCCTCGCAATCCGGCGACCTTCGAACACTCTCCAAATTCCTTACAGGTATTAAGAGGGTAAAGACAAAATACGCCTCAGCATATTTCCAGTCAAGGTAAACTCTGGTAGTGGGTCAGTGCGAAAGAGAAAGAAAAGAATTTTCCCGCAAAGGCGCAAAGAAGAGAGTTAGTAATATAATAGCAATGACGGCTTGAGCCGCCTGCGGTGCGGAAAGTCTCTGACTTTCCGACTCCTGCTCCTGCTGCTCAGAGGCGAGGCTCAGCCTCTCCTCTGCCTGGGGCCACACTTGCCGGAAAAGCAAAGCTTTTCCGCACAGCCAGGCGGCACAGCCGCTCACATCAAGCGCAGAGCCGTCATCGCTCTCATAACTAGCAACTTGGGTTATTTACTTGCCTTCCTTTGCGCGAGATTCTTTCGTTGTGTTGCTCACCTAAATTTCAAACTGACACACTACCTAAACTCTGCAACCTTCTCAGGCCAGCGATTCGTTCACAAAATTCAATTCGACGCCGACGCACGCGGGGTCTTGCACGAAGACCTGCACCTGTTTGAGCGAAGCAATCTCCACGACCTCAAAAGGAATCTCAAACTCCGTCAGCCGCTCTATAATTTCCCTCAAGCCCCTGCAAGAGAAAGCCACATGGTCGAGAAAGGACAGCGCGCCTTCGATACGCGGCGCGTCTTCCTTGTCGCTGGCAGTGAGATGCACAAGCGGCTCGTCTCCTGCATAAAGCCAGAAACCCTCGCGCCTGAAACCGGGCCGCTCGCCAACCACCAGCCCGACTATCTCTACATAAAAATCCCGCACACGCTCAAGCAACTCGGACGGGACAGTGATATTAAAATGGTTCAAGCCCAGCACACGCATGATGGAAAAATCCTTTCTACACTTAATCCCTCTTGAGAGACATGATAGCAATCAAGAGTTTTTCCTTTGCGCCCTTTGCGTCTTCACACTTTGCGCTCTTTGCGGTTAAGTAGTTTTTTAACGCAAAGGACGCAAAGATTTTTCGCAAAGAGCGCAAAGATTTTCTCTACTCTTGATTCGCATAGATTATGTACGCAGCCGCGCGTGCCTGCAAACTTTCAGAGACGAGATTCCTCTCTGTGTCTTCCGTGTCTTCCGTGTCTTCTGTGTCTTCTGTTAAAAAGAAATCTGCCGGACATCACTTTCCGGCAGACGGAGTCCCTTTCTTTGTGGGACGTTTGCGCTCGCTTCTGCGCGTGCCTCCGGCCTGTTCATACTGCGTAGAGTCCGGGCCGTATGTGGCGCGAAAGCCGCTGCGTGCGCGCGTATTGATGTCCGCTAACTGGCCTGTCTTTTCGTTGAGTTCGTTGAGATGCGCTGTCAACTCCGTGCGCAGAGCCTCAATCTGGTTGCGCTTTTGCCGCAATTCGTCAATCTTGCTTTGCAGCACGACAAGTGTGACTTCGCCTAGCCCAAAAGTAGGATTTTCAGCCCACACACGCGTAATCTGTTCGCTGTCTGCAATGACACTATCCGGTGAATATTTGGTTGGCATCGTTTTTGACTCCTTTAGCGAGGGGCAGAGGATTAATGAGAAGCCCGAAATCCAAACCGTAGCGCAAATCAGGCGAGGGGCTTGGTTTGAAATTCAAGCGGTTGAGCGCAAAAGTTTAACCGGACGGTTTGAATTTTCAACCGGGTAGTTGAAAATTTCAACTAAGCAGTTGGAAATTTCAACTACCTTCCTTAAAAAAGGGGAATGGCGGTTGGAAATTTCAACTACCCGGTTGAAAAGATAAACAGGGCGGTTGAAATCTTCAACAGCTTTCCCGAAAAACAGGAATCGCAGTTGAAATTTTCAACGACCTTTCCCAAAATTCGGGAAAGCCTACCCGACATTTCAACCGGCAAGCTTAAACAATCAACACGTTCGGCAAAACGGGCGCATTATGCCACCAAACAACCCCACACGCATCAAAAATTTGCTCCCTTGAAAGCGAACATAAATTAAGGCCGTCGTGTCCCACCAAATCACGACGGCCTTCCCGCTCCGGCCTTCCCTTTGCGACCCAAAGGAGGCGAGCGGCCCTGCCGGCTTGCCCACTCCATCGTGTTGCGCCGGCAGGCAAAAGCTTTTATGAGGTCAAGGCTCTCTGTTATATTGAGCGCGTCTTTGAAACACAGTAACGGCACATGCGTCGTCTCAAACCCTCAACCTCAAGCTGAGTGATGAGCGTCGCCGTACTGAATGAAAGGTTCATTCTCACGGCGAAAAGTTTGAGCAGCCGCATATTATCTGTATTTACAGATGAAGACAAGAAGTTTGTCCTCTCAGGAGGAAACTCCTGATGGGCAAACGTGGACGCATGCGTCAGGAACGCCTGGCCGAAAAGCTGCTCTCTATTCGCGCTGCGCTAGGCTTATCGCAAAGCGAGATGCTCAAAAGCTTGGGATTTGCAGAGACCCTCGATTACAAGCGCATCTCCGAATACGAGCTAGGAAAAAACGAGCCACCCTTAGCCGTCCTTCTCGCCTACGCCCGCCTCGCTGGTGTCTGCATGGACACACTCGTTGACGACGAACTCGACCTGCCCGCCAAACTGCCAGCCAAGCCAAAACATTCCCGCCGATAATTTTTGCTCAATAATTCAGATTTCAAACCCTATCGTTAGGCGGAGTTTATTTCTATGTGGAAGGTTCAAGGAATCAAGTTGTTTTTGACAAGATACTCATTGCCTTTGTGGTCAAGAAAGAAGATAAATTCGTCTCCATAATCGGAGCTTGAATAGATGTAATTCGCCATAGACAGCTTTCTTAAAAAATACTCGGCTCGTGTGGGGTGTAAACCTAATGCGGTTGCAATGCTCTCAGCATCGGTGTGGCCTTGCGGGCCAGCAAGGTAAGTAAGAATTTTTTCTTCGACTTCTGCGAGGGCAACTTTATGCGTGAGGCGTTCTATCTTTTCTTTGAGGCTAGTTATCTCAGCCTTCGCTTGGCGAAGGTCATCTTTGAGAATCGCGTTCTCTGTTTTCAAGGCAGCCTTCTCATCTTCAAACGCCGCTATCTTCTCTTTAAGAACAGCGGCAAGGGGAATCTCTTTGAGAAGGTCGGTAAGTGCGCCCACGTCTGGATAATCCTTTCTTTAGAAAAAGCGGGCAGAGCATATCACAAGACTTTTTGTGAAGCCAAAAATCGAGTGCTTTGCCCCACGATTGCCTTTTGCCCAACAGAAAAGTAGCTTGCCCAACGATTATCCAACCAACCGTTAAAGAGTCACATACATCAAAAGACGGCAAAGGGAGGTAGCATGTTAACCAAACTTTTGTATGCGCCCGACCACACTATGAAAGCAGCCCCTTAGTAGTGGGATAATCTCAGACGGGCAAGGAAAATTCTGAGGCTCACCGCTTGTGGTGATTTTGACGGGGTTAAATAAAAACACACAAGGAAAGGGACTCTCATTAGAGAGTCCCTTTCTCTTGCTTGGCTTTAGTCTTATGCAACCTCAGCATAGAACTTCGGTCTGATTTTGAGTTCGTACATACTCTGTATCAAACAACAGATGTTATGGCAAAGCACCTTGCATAGTGCTTCGTTTATCTGCGCTCTCTGTGTCTTACTTCTCAGCTTCCCGCCGAACTTCGCTTTTATCATCGCAAAGGTAGTTTCGACATTAGAGCGTTTGTGATAATGCTGCATGAATCGGTCTTGATTGAAAGCAAAGTAATGATACATCTTTTTCCACAGTGAGCTTTGATTCTTGCCATGCCCGATGTTGGTTATCTTGAAAGGAATGTAAGGCGTTGCGGCCTGTCTTGCTACCGCGCGCAGGTTATCATCTGAGATATAAGCCTTGTCAGCAGAGACTTGCTTCATTGAAAAGTTTGCTGCCGTTGCTTCTACTAGCGGAGCGAACATCGGACTATCCCCTGTGTGGCTGTCTGTTACTTCAACGGCTGTCACTACGTTGGTCTTGACTCCGCACATGATATGCAGCTTCACCCAATCGCGGCGCATGTCGCCATACTCTGCATGTACCGCGCCCCACTTCACATCTACCCAACGCTGATGTGCGCCAGTAGATAGACCGGATGAGTCAATCGCAAAGTCGGATTCAACAGCACGGAGCGGCAAGCTTGATTCTTCAATAAGCATTTGCAAGTAAGGCGTGAGCATGTCAGATTCAAAGTAGTTAAAGATGGAGTTATAACTAGGCAGTTGTGAGATGTAGCCTTTGCTATGCGCGTCTCTGAGGTCTGTCATAAAGCGTCTGCCGCTCACAGTCGAATAGACCTTGTAAGCCATTGCAAATATCATATCTTCTAGCGGCAATCTTCTTTGACCCGCGCCGTATTGAGCAGGACTGCCGACACCCTCACAAAGCTTGTTGAGCAGATGAAGGAACACGCTCTTTTCAAACGTCTGCGCTTTATTGTAGGCGGGCCAATCTTGTCTATAGGTCTGTCTCTTGACCCTCACGGTTTCGGTGACAGTCGTTTTAGTTGTGCCGTCCGCTTTCGTCTCTGTGACAATCTTGCGCTCGCGCTGAATGGTCAACTCAACAGCAAAGATATGCTTGCACTTGGCGCGGCGAATCTCAAAGTCTGGACAAGTACAGTTTGAAGCATCAGCATCTACTTTGTATTTGCCCGCTCCGCTCTGTGAAGGGACTAGCCAGAGGTTGCCGCTTCTCACAATCTTGCACTTGTTTGCTATGTCGCGCCCTTTGATTTCTCTCATGCTCTTGTGCCTCCGATGATGTTGTCGCTTACTCATAATATATTACCATAGGTACACAACAAGTCAAGAGATTTATTTACTTGACGGGCATATATTTTGCTCATATACTAAAGGTATGGCAAAACGAAAAGTTACCGTCTGGGCGTACACTTGCGAGCGATGCGAGCATGAGTGGATGCCGCGTGACCTTGAGAACGAGCCGCGTGTCTGTCCCAAGTGCAAAAGTCCGTACTGGAACAAGCCGCGCAAAGATGCGAAAGCCAAAAAGTAAAGTTTGATAGCGGGCTGTGTCATGTGGTATAAACACACTAAGGGCGTCCCGCCCGAAAGCAGATTGTTTGAAAAGATGGTGGGGACGACAAGACTCGAACCTGCACGGTCTTTCGACCACCGGAGTGACATTCCGGCGCGGCTGCCAGTTACGCCACGTCCCCACATATTGATAAACTGCTTACCACGCCCCGTTACCTTCTGGCTTTTTGCGGAGACTAAAGGTAGCGGGGCTTTCTGTTTTCGCCCCTCACATCGGCAAGCGTGAATGCAAGAGGCTATGCGTCTAACATCTTTCCACCTACTTTCAATACGAAAGGCGACCACTGATGCCTCTACTTCATCAGTAATCGCCTCTCGCTGGCTCGCTCGTCGTAAGACGGCGAAGCTATAACTTTTGATAACACCGGAGTAGAGCCGGTGAACGCCTACAAACTTTTCAAAGGCCGTAAAATAAAAATAGCCGCCATCCTTCAATCGTCTTCTTTGGGGAAGCGGATTGAACAATGGCGGCGATTCTTTAGAGAATAGCCTATGTGATTATCAACGGGCATTAGCCCTACGCCGCGAACAATAACATAGTTCGCAACGTGCATCAATGATTTTCTCGAAAGACTTTTCCTGCTCATAAACAAAAAAGCCCGCCGTACTAAAGGCGGAGCGTTTTGCTTGCGGCCTCGTTCTGGCGAGCGGACTTCAAAAAGAAGTTGTGGCTCTTATATTCAGTTATCCAACCGTCGGCATACTACATCAATCAAGAGAGTTTGGCTACTGCTAATTTATTTCCGATAGACACACTACACCTTAGCCGCCCACGCAGCTTGTTCTCATCTCAGCTTAGACAGGACTTCTTTAGACCACTGAGAGCACGAGCGTGACGATTGACCGCAGCACTCCGCAGTCTATTTCTCCGCAGGCTTGGCTCTCAGTTGTGCGAGGCGGTTCGCTTGTACGACCCGCGCTCATATCACCCGCATGAACTGATATTGCAAAGATACAACTCAGCAAAGCGACGGCGCACAATCGGCGTAGATTCTTCATTCGATTTATCTCCTTCTGAGAATTGCAGCGATTTAATGCACTTGCATATAAATATGCAAGTTTGAGGAATAGAACCCTGCTTAATAAAAATTTGCAAATGCCGAAAGGCAATGTCTAAGATAGCGAGCGGCTTTACCGACTTCACTCCCGAAAGGCCATCTCACAATGACCATGCTTGCCTCACTTATGCGGCAGCTTGAGAATCCATCTCTAAGTCGCAACGGGCGTGCGGAGCTATGTTGCCAAGTGGCTCAAGAACTAGAGAATGTGGGCGACTATGAAGGCGCACGCGAAGCATTGGCTGAGTTCTGGCGGGAAACAAACGAGCGGCCAGACGTTGAAGGACTAGACCGCAGCACAGCCGCCGAAGTTCTCTTGAGAGCCGGAACGCTCACAGGCTGGCTCGGCAGTTGCCATCAGACCGCAGAAGCACAAGAGCGAGCCAAGAATCTCATCACTGAAAGCATACGCATCTTTGAATCACTTTCCTATACAAAGAAGATATTAGAAGGACGGACAGAACTTGCATATTGCTACTGGCGAGAAGGCGGATACGCTGAGGCCCGCGACATCCTACAAGAAGTTATTGAACAACTAACCACAGACAGCGAGTTGAAGGCTAAGGCTATCTTGAGAAGTGCCATTGTCGAGCGGTCAGACAATCACTATCACGATGCGCTGCTCATCTTAAAAAACAACATCTCTCTCTTTGATAAAATCCAGAATCATACAATCAAAGGCGGATACTACAATGAGCTAGGAGTGTTGCTCAAAAATCTAGCCGCGTCAGAGCGAAGAGAAGATTACCTTGACCGCGCTTTTGTTGAATACGCGGCTGCCAGCATCCACTTTGAGCAAGCCGGACACCTGCCCTACTGCGCTTTAGTGGAAAATAATCTGGGCTTTCTATTCTTCAAAGCTCATAGATTCAAAGAGGCACATGAGCATCTTGAGCGCGCACGCCGTATCTTTTCCAAGCTGAAAGATAAAGGCAGCATGGCGCAAGTGGACGATACACGCGCCCGCGCATTGCTTGTTCAAGGATACAACGAGAAGGCAGAAGAAGTAGCGCGGGCAGCCGTCCGCGTGCTGGAAAGAGGCGGGCGTCAATCGCTCTTAGCCGAAGCCTTAACGACACATGGCGTAGCTTTAGCTCGTTTGAGTCTTTATGAACATGCGCGCTTGAGCTTCTTCCGCGCTATCGAAGTAGCGCATCAATCGGGCGCACTTAATGATGCAGGACTAGCCGCGCTCGCCTTGCTGGAAGAGTTAGGCGAACAGATGAAGGCGGAAGAGGCGCGAAGCGTTTACGCACGCGCCTATGAATGGCTCATCTCATCACAACATGAAGAGACTCTGCGCCGCTTGCTGCAAACTTCTGCTCACATCTTGAGTATTGGCGAAGAAGCCAGCACGCCAGAACTAGAGACACAGGGAACACTCAAAGAGAGCATGAAGCTATATGAAGGCAAGCTTATAAAAGAAGCACTCCACAGAGCGGGCGGCAGCGTCACACAGGCCGCCCGCTTGCTAGGTTTGCCGCATCAAGGATTGATTTATCTTTTAGAGCATCGGCACAAAGAGTTATTGAGCCAACGGACTCCGGCCATCAAGCGCAAGAGGACGTAAGGCTGATAGGTGGGCGCGGGGGGTGGCCGCGCTCACTTATCGCACGCCCTACGGGGCTGTGCGACGGGGCTGCCGTTGGGTGTGGCGGCAGCCCCGCTTATTTTGCCAGAAGCGTCTAGTGTTGTGAAGTCTTTTAGGTGTATGCTCTGCGCCCCTTTAATCAACTTTCAAAGGAGCGGGCTATGAGTTGGAGCAAAAAGTATTTCTCCCCTGATGACATCAAACAAGGCTATGACAAAAACATGGAGCAAACGCTTCTCAAACATATTATGGAAGACACAGAGCGCGTCCAGTTCTATGCCGCCTTCAAGACAAAAGAAGATAAGCAAGGCGGCTTCACAGCCTACTTCACGCCCTCAGTCATTGCATATTTCGACTACCTCGAAAGAAACTACGTCTTAGTGCGCTGCGATAAGCCGGATGCAGATTCCGTTACGACGTGGATTGGAGTTGAGCCTCTGGCGTCTCGGATGTTGCTGTAGCCTGCTTTAGCAAATAAAGGCTGTTGACAATCACGACAGGGTTTTCTTCGCCCGCCAGCTTGCCGTCCACATAGACCTCAATCGGCTTGTCGGCGTAAATCTTGTAGTGCTTATTGCCGTCAATGATTTGGTAAACAGGTCTGTCCATTTCTCTCTCCTTTTCATCTTGCCCAACAATTATTTATTTTGCCCCACAGAATTGCTCTCAAGCCCTATCGTGGGGCAAAGCCTCAATCGAGTGGTTACTTGGTATCCACCTGCATACTCAGTTATCACTTTCACTATTTTCCTTTATTTATCATAGGTTTTTAGCGTGCGAGACTGTTTAGCGGGTCGAAGTGGATACTTTGTAAGCATTTTTGTGTGCCGGAGGGAGGCTGGCGGGGAATTGTCTTTGTTACTGCTCAAGTTGTTTAGTTTGCTAGGTTTAAGCTGTCACGGCGGGGTCTTGTGGGTTGTGGCACGCGGGTTGTAGTAGTGATGTGCAAGACGAGAGACGAGGGGATGCCCAGAGAGAGAAACGTGGATAACCCGATTGACCCAAAACCTAAAAAATTCTTTGTGGAGGAGAATAAGACAATGCGTAGAATCAAAAAGATGATGGCGATTGCGATGTTGGCAGTGATGGTGAGCTTGGCAACCCCCACGGCGTTTGCGGATGGCGTGCTGCTCAGCGACAAACAGTCAAACCCGAATCAAACATCTGTCACCGACCCCGATTTGATGACTATTATAGTTGTGTACATGAAGTCAGGTATCTACCTCAGCACACGCAATGATGGCGTCCTCCTCAGCGACTAATCAAAGATTGCTGCGGCGGCGGGAGGGGAAAAAAAAGAATATCTCACCCCAGTGAATCGTGGGATAACGAGGGCGGAGTCCAGAGCGGCTCCGCTTTCGTCATTTTAAATTTCCAACCTTAAAAGTCTCCCGGCTGCGAGGCTGAGGCCCATGATGAAGTAGAAGATCATCACGACTTCGGAATCGCCAAAGTTATAATGCACCAACCCGCTTGCAAAAAAACCTGCAAGCCCGCCGAGCGCGCCGAGCGCGATGCCGCGCACAGTCCAATCCTTCAAAGACTTTTCACTACGCGCCAGTCGCCAGAGAAGGCGCGCGTAAAAGTAGAGCAGTACAAGCCATGCTATAAGCGAAGGGATGCCGCGTTCGAGCGCAAACTGCAAAGGCGTCGAATGCATGTGGCCCATAGGCAAGCGGCAGTTATCAAACAATCCCCATTGACATCCGTAAAGCTTGATGGAATCCATGCCAATGCCGACCAGCAAGTGCCGCGGCTTGCTCAAGAGTAGCTGCGTGCCTTCGCGCCACACAGTCTCGCGCCAGCTAATCGAACCGTCGCTCCTGTCAAAAAATCCAACCTGCCTTTTTTGTTGCAGCACGAACAAGCCCGCGAGCACTAGCGGCAACGCGCAGGCAGTCATAATCAGAATCGTGCGACGATTGCTGATGCCCGCCAGCGCGATAACTGAAGCTGAGATTAAGAGTCCGAGTTGCGAGGCGCGCGTCACTGTGAGCAGCAACGCAAGACCCAGCCCGCAGAGAGAGAGAAGCAACAGCGCGCCCTTGAGCGTGCGTTTCTGCGGCAACGCGACGAAGAGCCCGAAGGCGAGTGAGGCGATTAACTGCAAGGCTTCGGCATAGGTCACATAGTGTCCGAAAAAACCTGACGCGCGCCAGTCTCTCCCGCGCGACCAGCCGGTCAATCCGAGCTTTTCAACAGCATTCGCTCCATCAAGCAATCCTCCGCGCTCGACTTCATAAACTCCTATCCATTCCGCTCGATACAGCTTGACACGCGCCGGACTCGAATCCGCATTCGCAGTCTCAAGCGCGGCCAACAACTCTTCCGGCTCACGCAGCTTGCGCCCGTCAACTTCCAAAAGTATGTCGCCGCTTTGAATGCCGCGCGCGATAGTAGCCCCGCGAAAGATTGCAGACGCCAGAGGACTTTTTTCGCTGACGCCTTCCAACTTGATGCCGCGCCCGACTGCGCGCTCGGCCATCGTGTAGATGACATTGACCATGCACGAGGCTATGAGCACAAAGGCGAGCAGGCGCAGTACTCGGCGCGTACGCACATTTTGCGAGACCAGATAAACGATTGTGAAGAGGCTGGCCGCGCGCAGCTTGCCTATGGAGATGGCCGGAGCGTATGAAGTGAAAGCGGAAATCACTGTCAGAAGCATGAATGCTGCAAGCGCGTAATCGAGCGGCGTGCGCTCAAAGCGCGGGCGCACAACCAGACGCACGGCCCACAACAGCATCCCGCACATCCATGCTATCTGCGTTGCCGCAATCGAATGCGGCATCGCCGCAGCCATCACGAACAGCCACGCGACAATAATGCTATCAAGCCACTTGAGAAGTGTTGAGTGATGTGTGATGTCTGATGAGTTAGAACTATCTGTTTTCACTTCGCGTTGCTTAACTATCCGGGAGCGCAATCGAGCTTGCAAAAAATTCTTTGATGCGTCTGCCCGCCGCTAAAATCTTTCTCGCAAGCTCTAGTTCCTGCTGGTTGAGACGGTCGCTCGTCTTTTGTCCTTTGACGATTCTGATAGGACGGCCACCCGCATAATAGACACGCTGTTGGACGGGCGATGTTTCGTCTCCGACCTGCGGCTCGTCAGGTTTCGTGTAATAGAAGACAACCGCGCCCGCTTCGTTGAAAAGATATTCGGCATAGTATGAGCGGTCGCTCATCTTGCTCTTCATCACGACCTTGCGCAGGCGGTCTGGATAATGATGCCCTTCCGTCTGCGCGTTGTCGTAATAGAATTTATATGTCACCTGATAATTTCCGACAGCGGGCCAGACGTGTTCATTGCGATTGATGACTAGCTCGTTTGAGACGATGCCAGCATACGCGCTATCCTCTGCGCCCTGCTCGCTTAACTTGATTTTTGCATCAAGCTCTTCGGCCATGCGCCTGATTTGCTCAATCGCTTTCTCCTGCGCGCGGATACTATTTTCACTAACAAAGAAAATGCAGGAAAGCAGCGCGAGGTTGAATGCCAGCAGTCTCTTTTTCATCTTGAAAAATCCCTCTGCCATTAATAGGCATCGTCGCCGCGCAACATGACAGGCAACGTGCGCAGGATGATTTTCAAATCGAGCAGCAGCGACCAGTTTTCTATGTAGAAGAGATCAAGTCTCACCATCTCTTCAAACGGCAGGCGATTGCGCCCGGAGACTTGCCAGAGTCCTGTGAGTCCCGGCTTCATATCCAGACGCTTGCGATGCCATAGCTCGTAAGCTTCGACTTCATACGGAATCGGCGGGCGCGGGCCGACGACACTCATGTCGCCGCGCAGCACATTCAAGAGTTGCGGCAGTTCATCTAAACTCAAGCGTCGCAGGATGCGCCCCAAACGTGTGATGCGCGTGTCTCCGCGCAGCTTATAGACAGGCTTCTCTTCGTCGCCTAAGTTTGTCTCCGACTGGCCCGCGATGTATTGCTTCAAATATTCCCTGTGCGCTGCATCATCCGCGCCAGTCTTCATCGTGCGGAATTTGTAGAAGAGAAAAAGCCTGCCGTCCATCCCTACGCGCTCCTGTTTATAAAAGACAGGGCCGCGCGAGTCTAACTTGATGAGTAAGGCAACGACGAGCCAGACGGGAGAGAGGAGCGCGAGTGCGAGTGCGGCGATGATGATGTCGGACGCGCGCTTGATGATGCGCGAGGCGTTCGACAGCGGCTCGCGAAAAAGTCGTATCATCGGGAGCGCGCCAATCTGGTCAATCTCAGTCTTGCGCGGCAGGCAGTTAAAGAGGCTCGGAGCGATGCGAAACTCCACGCCGGGCCTGCGCCCGCAACGCATCATCACCTCGAACAGAGCATCGCCGGAAACCTTCGGGTCTGTGATGATGACTTCATTCGCGCCCGATTCGCGTATCGCTTCGGGCAAGCCTTTGAGGTCGCTGACGACAGGCACGCCCTCAAACGTGTCCGACACATCGCGCCCCAGTGGGCCATTCTCAACCACGCCGATGACTCTATAGCCGAGCGTGGGCCGCTCGCGCATCTCGCTGATGCAGAGCGCGGCTTCCGGCCCGCGTCCCACCACGAGCGTCGGAATCAGATTGATGTCACGCCGCCGCACGAAAGTCTGCACGCTCCGCGCAAAGAGCCTGACGCTGCCATATGCCACGAGCGCGAGAAAAAAGTCGTAGACAAAAACCATGCGCGCGTAAGAGAAGGCGCGAAACTGCAAGCCGCCGCGATAGAGAAAAGCCATAGCGACAATCAGTAGCGAGCCGATGGCCGTTGCCTTAAAGACGCGCACGCCGTCTTCAAAAAAAGAGAACTCGCCGCGCACGCGATACAGGTCGTAATACTTCAAAGTGAGCAGACGAATCGGCAGCACAAAGAGCAATAAAGCTCCGTAAGGCGCAAACTCTCTGGACCAATCGAGGCCGCTCGACTGGCTGAAAATAGCTTCGCCTTCACGCAGATAAAACGAGACGATAAAGGAGAGCACGGCAATCGCTATATCCGTCAAGACGAGCAGAGCTTTGACCGCAGGGATAATCCACTGCGGCGCGCGCGCAGGAACACGCACCGCGCTCGCCTCGACCAGATTCTTTTTGATTCGCTCGGCTCTCATGTGAAGACTGACGAAAGAATCTCACGCAAAGGCGCTGGTGGGCAAAGAAGTTGCGAAGAAAGCTTTCAAGTTAAATAAAGCTTCAACTCTTTGCGAGCTTTCTTTGCGTCTTTGCGCCTTTGCGTGAACTGTCTTTTTCTTCTCCATTTTCAAGTATTAAATCTGCGACTTGCTCTTTCACGCCGCTCGCGCGACGAGCAGTCGCTGTGTCCTTTTTTTTAAGAGGCAAGCTGTCTAAATCTTCCATTGTACTGAGACGCAAAAGTCTTCCTTCTCTCACAAGCTCTTCATCAATCGCAGCCCACTTGCCCGCATAGATAGTCGCGGCGGGAACTCCGAGCGCAGCAGCCTCGCGGTTCATCGTCCCGCCTGCGCTAATCACAAGGTCTGACGATGCAATCAGGTTTGCTCCATCCAGAGCGCGACGCGGCGCAATCAGATTAGCGCATTCCGCTTTCGCATAAAGACTGCGCTGTGCTTCGCTTCGCGCGAGCAGGATAACTTTCACATCTGTGCGCGCGCAGAGTCTTTTTAATAATTCTCCGAAAAGCTCGTTTTCAAAACGATGATAGAGAGCTTCACTCGCAGGCGGGCGCACGACTATGAGCACATCTGACGCGCCGATTGACATCTCCTTTAGCTCTTCCGCGAAATTCGGGTCGGGCGCAAAGTTCGCTAGATAGACATCCTCTTTCGTGCCGTCATAACGCCTGACCTTTTTCGCGTGCGCGCCGCTTCGACGCAAAGCTTCCGCCGGAAAGACGCGCGGGACGATGACGCGCGATGCTAAGCGAAAGGCCAGATGGTTCGCAGGCTGATGCTCGTAGTCCATCAAGGTCACGCTGCGGATTCCGAGAGCGCGCGCCGCAGCCGTCTGTGCATAAGAGTTATGACTGACGGCCAACTCAATCCCGCGCCCGCGCGCCCAGCGTGCAAGCTGCGCCGCGCGCCCTATGAGATTCTGAGCTTTGCCAGCGAGTCCCGCGCCGCCATGCCCGCCGATGACTTCCGGCTCAAGCCCCGCCGCACGCGCCAACTCAACAGTCTGCGCAAACTCGCGCGCCGTGACCAAAACTTTATGCCCGCGCCGCTCAAACTCTGGAATCAAAGCGCGGAAGAAAGGCACATGCGGCGAGTTTGCCAGATCAATCCAGATAAGCATAAAAGCAAGGATGAAGGATGAAGGCGGAAGGATGAAGGGCATGCTCTTTAGGCATCCGGCATTCACCTTTCATCTTAATCACTAATTTCATCCTTCATCCTTCCGCCTTCATCCTTGCTCTAAAAGTTTTGCCAGCGCGTACATCATCCACGCTTGCGACCAGCGCATGTAGGGCGTGCGGACTGTGTAGAAGCGGCGACGTTGATAATAGAAGAAGCCGCGCGCGTCCTGTAAATTTTGAATGGCCCAGAGCGCGACTCTTTGGGCCAGTCGCAACGACTCATCGTCAACAGGTTGCCTCTCAAGCAAAGCGACGATGGCTGCTCCAGCCGCGTGCGCGTCCACAGGATAAAGCCGGTCATGGTAGTATTTCGGCCACCCGTCCGCAAGAAAGAAGTTTTGCGTCCAGAACAAGTCGCCGCGCCTTGTGACTTCTGCAAACTCTTCGCGGCACTCACAGGCATCCATGATGCGCCGGAAACTCGTGAGCACAAAAGCCGTGTGGAAATTGTCCGCCCAAGATTGAAAGCCTTCCGCGCCGTAGGCCCAAGAGCCGTCCGCACACTGACGACGCGCGACATATCTTGCAGCGCGCACGGCCCACGCGCACAAATCTTTCTCGCCCGTCATCTGAGAAACGCCCGCCAGAGTTTCAGCCGCCAGCAAACTCGCATTAAAGACGCGCGTCTTATCGAGCGGCGAATAGCTAAAGCAAATTTCATCCGCAGACTCTTCGCTGCGATTCAGGTCTTGAAGAATAAAATCGCACGCGCTGCGCGCGACTTTCAGATAAGCGTCGTCCTTAAATTCGCGCGCCGCTTCCAAGAGCGCGCGTGCGGCGAAAGCCGTCGGCACAATCGTCGGCGTGCCGCGCGCTGCAAAGAATGCGCGGCCCTGCCAGTCGAAATTGTAACCCCACGCCGCGCCGCTCAAACCCGTGAGCCGCGCCGCAAGCAAATCCTGTAAGAGATTGCGCGCTTCCGCTTCTGTTTTCGTTGAAGGCTCACGCCGGAAACGCGCCAGCGCGGCGAGCGCAAACAGCGCAGTCCCTTTAGCATTTCTTTCAACGGGAACTCTTGCGAGGCCGCGAAGATTTAAAGGCGAGCGTTTAAAAATTTGCGTCCATGCGAGACGTGCTGTGCGAGAATTTTTCAGGGGAGTTATTTTTTGAAACAGCTTGCTGTTCAAGCCATCGAAGGGATCATGCCCGGCATAGTCGCGCTCCTGACACCATGCATGCAAACGTTGATAGGCGAGTTCAATCTCGCTCTTAACCTCAAGCACATCACTCACAGCTTGCTGCTCACGGATGTTTCAATCCTGCGCGCCGTCTCAATGAAACTCTCCTGCCAGAGCTCGAACATCAAGAGCGTCCACAGCGGCTTGCGATGATTAGCAACGCCGCGCTCGTGCTCATCCAACAATCGCGCGACATAAGCCGGATTAAAGAGACCGCTCCGGCGTATGCGTTCGGGCGAGAGCATGTCGCGCGCCAATGGGCGCAGGCTGGTCTTAATCCATTCAGCGACAGGCACGCCAAAGCCTTTCTTGCCACGACGTGTAACGAATTTTGGAAGAAGCGGCGCGACGGCTTTTTTCAAAATATATTTCGTCGTGCGCCCGCGCAGCTTGTAACTCGCCGGCAGAGAGGCTGCAAACTCCGCTACGCGCGGGTCTAAGAATGGCGCGCGTACTTCCAAAGAGACCGCCATACTCGCGCGGTCAACTTTCGTCAAAATGTCTTCCGCCAAGTAGAGCCGCGTGTCCAGATTCTGCATCCGCTCAATCGTATTGTCTGCATCACATTCGTCGAGCATCCCGCGCGCAGCCCTATAAATATCCGCGTCCGTCGCGCTCTGCACCTCCGAAGTCAAAAGCAGCTCATGCTCCTGCGGCATAAAAGAGCCGAACCAGATGTGATGGCGCGCGACCTCGTCAAAGTTCGCGCCCGCGACGAAGCGACGCGCTTTGTAATCGAACGAAAGATTTTTAGTTTTGACGGGCAGCAATTTGACCATCGGCTCTATCAGAGCGCGGCGCAGGATGCGTGGGAATTTATCGTAGATGTTTGCGAGCTTGTGGCCCAGGTACATCGGATAGCCTGCGAAAAGTTCATCGCCGCCATCGCCGCCGAGCGCAACCGTGACGTGCTTGCGCGTAAAGCGCGAGAGCAAATAGGTCGGCACAAGCGAAGGGTCACTTAGAGGCTCGTCCATCCAGGAGCCTATCTCGCCTACGAGATTGGCTGCGAGGTCAACGCTCAATCTTTCCTCGTGATGATCCGTGCTCAAAAACTTTGCGACCGCGCGCGCGTATGCGGATTCGTCAAAAGAGCTTTCGGCAAATGAGATGGAAAAAGTTTTGACCGTTTCGGATGAAGCTCCGACGGCGAGCGCGGCAACAGTCGAGGAATCCACGCCGCCCGAAAGCAACACGCCGAGCGGCACATCCGAGACGAGTCGCATCTTCACAGAATCGCTCAAAAGATTTTTGAGATGGCTTGCAGCTTCCACTTCATCCGGCACGGGCTGCTGTGTCTTGTAGCTCAAGCACCAGTAAGGCTCGACAGCTACCTTGCCATCCTCAAGCGTCAGCGTGTGCGCGGCAGGCAGTTTCTGAATCCCCTCGTAAATCGAGAGCGGCGCAGGCACGTAATCGAATGAGAGATATTGTCGCAGGGCTGAGAGATTGAGTGACGGGCGGACTGAAGGATGCGCGAGCAAAACTTTCGGCTCAGAGGCAAAGAGCAGCGCGCCTTCAAAGACGCCCCAGTAGAGCGGCTTTTCGCCAAAGCGGTCGCGCGCGATAAAGAGCCTGCGCTTGCGCGCGTCCCAGAGCGCGAAGGCGAACATGCCATTGAGATGCTCGACCATCTTTGCGCCATGCTCTTCATAAAGATGCGGCAGGACTTCCGTGTCGGATGCGCTTGAGAATCTGTGACCGCGTTTTTCCAAATCCGCGCGCAACTCTCTGTAATTATAAATCTCTCCGTTGAGGACGACTGCAATCGTGCCGTCTTCGTTCCAGACCGGCTGTTCGCCTGTCTGCAAATCAATAATTGCCAGCCGCCGCATGCCGAGCGCGACTCCGGTCTGAACCATCAAGCCTTCGGAGTCCGGCCCGCGATGCGTCATCCTCTCGCACATCGAATGCAAGAGTTCCCGCGCGCCGTCCGTCGGCGGCACGCGCGCATCCAGATTGGCCCAGCCGGTGATTCCACACATAAGAGCAAGTATGAAGGATGAAGGATGAAGGCGGAAGATGCCAGGCTGATGTTGCAAGTTAAATCATCATGCTTTCATCCTTCCGCCTTCATCCTTCATCCTTGCTGTTCATTCCGATTTTTTCGCGCACGGCATAAATCGGCTTCGACTGCGATTCGTGATAGGTGCGCACGAGCATCTCTGCCAGAAGGCCCATCAGCAGGAACTGTACGCCGATGGCGAGCATGACGACGGTGATGACCGGAAGCGGCGTCAGGATAAACGAGACGCCTTTCCATAACTTTAAGACTGCGGCCCACAGGCCCGCCAGAAACGAGAGCGCGATGGCAATCATCCCGAATGTGCCGAAAACATAAATCGGCTTTGTCTGGTAAGACGCCATGAACTTGATGGTCATTAAATCGAAGATGACTTTGATTGTGCGCGAGAGTCCATATTTGGATTGGCCCATTGTGCGCGCATGATGCTCTACGGGAATCTCTGCGACGCGCGCCCCGGCCCAAGATGCGTAGATAGGAATGAAGCGATGCATCTCTCCATAAAGCCGCACGTCCTGCAAAGATTCGCGGCGATAAGCTTTTAGAGAGCAGCCATAGTCATGCAAAGGCACGCCGCCAATCCATGAGATAAGTTTGTTCGCCAGCATCGAAGGAATCTTGCGCGTCATCATTTTGTCCTGACGATTCTTGCGCCAGCCGGAGACTACATCATAGCCTTCGTCTAATTTTGCCAGCAATCGTTTGATGTCCGCAGGGTCGTTTTGCAGGTCTGCATCCATCGGAATCAGGACGCGGCCTTTGGCTGCATCAATGCCTGCGGACATGGCTGCCGTCTGCCCGTAGTTGCGGCGCAATGCGACGACGCGCACGCGCCCATCCAAGTGGGCCAGTCCGCGCAAGACCTCAAGGCTGCCGTCGGTCGAGCCGTCGTCAACATAGATAATCTCAGCCGTCTTGCCCAACTCTCTTAAAGCATCATTGAGCTTGGCGTGGAGCGGGCGCAGATTCGGCTCTTCATCAAAGACCGGGAGGAAGACTGAAATCTCCGGGGCTTCCATCTCGCGCGCTTCCGCGTAAGCGCGTTTGCGGGTCAATGTCTCTTCTTCGTCGTAACTTTTCATCACAATTCAATTCGCCTTTGCAGCAAGCCTGAAAGGGTCTCTAATTATGATGCACTCTGTCAAGCAAGGCGAAGAGAAATACAATCTCGCGCAAAGGCGCAAAGGCGCAAAGAAGACACGCAAGAAATCCGAGAATTATTTATCTCGAATGTTTTCCTGGCGTCTTGCCTTTGCGCCTTTGCGCCTTTGCGCGAGGTTTTTTTAGTCAGTCTCGATGCCGAGCTTGTCCGCGCACTTGTAGAGCGCGAAGCCGAGGATGCAAGCGACGACGAGGCTGGTGTAGAAAGTGATGATGCCGTCAATGAAGCGCGCCGGAAGATTGCCGAAGAAAGGCAGGTCAAACGGCGCGAGGATGATGCTGACAACGATGCTGAGGCCGATGCCGACAATTTGCACGGACAGGTACATCATAAAAGCTTTGACGTAAGTGAAGCCCATGCGGCGCATCGTGTCTATGCCGACAATCGGATTGACGACAGACCAGAAGTCTTCCGTGTATCCGGCAACTGCGAGAGCCATCGGATAGTAGAAGAAGGCCCACGCGAGTGCGAGCAGAAAGAGGCCGATGATTGCGCCGCCGACTCCTAAGAAACCCAACAGAGAACTGAGCGGAATGTCCGGCTCTTTCTGCCGCTCCATCTCTTTGTTCATCTGATAGGCCGGACGCATCTGCTCAACTTTTTTCGCCGCCGCCGCTTCCTTCTCAGGATCGTTGCCCTCAATCAAGGCATTCATGTCCTCGTCCGTAAACTCTTCGGATTTTTCCGCAGCAGCAGGAGCGGGCTGCATCTGCGCCGGACTCATCGGAGACGGAGTTATCGGAGTTTTACTTGAGCCGCTAAAGAAGCCAAACCAGACTGCGAGAATCAGCACAATCATTGGCCCAAGCGTGATAATGAAAATGCCTATGCTGAGAAAAAGCGGGCGCACGACATCTTCATAAAACGAGAAGGAATCCATCTCCGGCAGAAAGCCGCGATTCGTGCGGCCCCAGGCGAACTGGCTGATGACGTGCGACATGCAGCCGAAGAGTATGCCCCACGCGACGAGTTGTCCTTTAAAACCTCCGAACAAGAGGAAGGCATAAAAGATGGACATCGCAATCAGGCTGAAAATATTTTTGAAGGGATATGCGAGCGACTTGCCGAACTCTGCAAAGCCGAATCCCGCAGCTTGATACTCGCGGCGCACAGCACGCTCTTTGACTTCACTGAAAGGCTTGCACAAATCGCCGCACAGTGGGCAGAGCGGAATTTTGTTGACGAAGTTCGGGCATGCCTTGCAGAAGGTGTTGTTGCACGCGCGGCAGATGTAGTCCGGCGGCGCGTCCATGTGGTTGTAACAGGCCGTGTGCTGATGGAGCGTCGCTGCATCATAAGCATAGCCATGCGGCGCGTCTGCGTAAGCAGAATCAGGCTCAGCATAAGAGTACTCTGCGTTTGCATAAGTCTGCTGCGCGTCTGCCGCGTGGATGTGGCTGTTGTTGTAAGAGCTTTCATGCGTCACAGCTTCGGGCCATGACTGTTGCACGACTCCGGCGGCGACGGTTTCAAATTGCGGCGCAGGCGGCGCAGCTTGCGGCGCGTCTATCTCGCCGGCAAAGGCTTTGCGCAGACTGGGCGCGCGTCCGGCATCAATCCAATTCAGATTGCCTTTGGCGACCTTATCGGTCGGCAGCACGCAGCCTTCAACAATCCACTGCTTGAGCGTCTCAAGGTCTGCTTCAAAAATTCCTTCCGGCGTCATTACGCGCCAGGTTTCTACAGGTTGTGCGCTCATCACTCTTTCCTCTTTGCGCTGCTAGAGCTTTGCGGAAATGAACTCTCAAAAAATCTTGATTGTTCCGGCGAGGTATTGTTCCTGAATGGGTTTGGCATAAACCTTTGCGTGGCCGGTTATCTGCCAGTACAAAACTTTCATGGGCCAGAAAGGATTGCGCGTGTTCTGATAAAACATGCGCAGGCTTTGCATAAAGCAATCTCTGAAAGAAGCTGTCGGAATGTGCACTGGGCGGACGCCGCGCGATTTGATGAACTCGATGGCTTTTTGATGATAGTAGAGAATCTCTTCCGTGCCGCGTTTATCAAAAACCTGTAGCAGGCTCTTGGGCGGGCGCGGGACAGTTCCGCCCGAAAGCATAGTGCAGGTTGTCAGGGTAATGCCATCATCAAAATGCGTCACGAGGTCTATCCCGGAAAGCTTGCCGAAATGATAGTCGCAGACATAGACAGGCTCGCTGCTATGTTGATGCACGTATGTCACAACGTCACAGGCCAGCTTCAAATAAAACTCGTCAACCTTCTGAAAGCCGAGAGGGAACAAGTACTCACGATTCATCTCAAGCTTATCGAGCCGCGTTTGATAGCCGCTCACAGGCACATCCTCAAAGTCTAGCGACGGTCTGGAGTTGTACATATGCGCCGCGTACATCTGCGTGACGAAGAGCATGGGCAGGATGACTACGAAGAGTCCCCAGAAAGGGATGCCCATCATCAAAGCGATCTGCGAGATGATTGCTGTGATGACGATGCCTGTAATGAGAAAAGAGTTATATTTCATCTTCCGTTGATTCCGTGATTAGCTTCTTAATTCTCCTGTAGTCGCGGAATTTTTGTAGCGCGGGGCGGGGCTGCTGACATTGCCTATGCGCTCCATCTCTTCTTTGGCCTGATCTGCGGTCGAGCGTATGCCTTCGATTCTCAAGCGGAACTCGTCCGGGTTACTCGCGCCGCGCAATGCTTCGTCGAGCGTGATGAGTTCGGATTGATAGAGATGAAAGAGCGACTGGTCAAAGGTCTGCATGCCGTACTGCGAAGTTCCTGCGGCGATGGCATCGCGTATCTGCGAAGTCTTCTCTTCGTTGATGATGCAATCGCGTATCAAGCCGGTCGAGACCATCACTTCGACTGCCGGGACGCGCCCTTTGCCTTTGACAGAGCGCACAAGCCGCATGGAGATAACTGCCTTGAGAATGCCCGCGAGTTGTATGCGCACAGACTTCTGGTGATGCGGCGGAAAGCTGGAAACGATGCGCGTGATGGTTTCCGTTGCATTGAGCGTGTGCAGTGTCGAGAGGACTAGGTGGCCCGTCTCTGCTGCGGTCATGGCGGTCGAGATGGTTTCGAGGTCGCGCATCTCTCCGACGAGGATGATGTCAGGGTCTTGACGCAATGCGCCGCGCAGGGCTTCTGCGAAAGAGCGCGTGTCCACATCCACTTCGCGCTGCGTGACGAAAGAGCGTTTGTCGCGGTGCAGAAATTCGATAGGGTCTTCGATGGTCACGATGTGGCCGCTGCGGTTTGAGTTGATGCGGTCAATCATCGCCGCGAGCGTAGTGGATTTGCCGGAACCCGTCGTGCCTGTCACTAGAATCAGACCGCGCTGCTCGTCCGAAATCTTTTCGATGACGGGCGGCAGCATCAGTTCGGACATGCCGCGCATCTGGTCTGGAATGACGCGCATGACTATGCCGACTGTGCCGCGTTGCTGAAAAATGTTTGCGCGAAATCGTCCGAGGCCGGGGACGCCGTAGCCGATGTCAACTTCGCAGACTTCTTTAAAACGCTGCTTCTGCCTGTTGGACATCATGGAGAAGGCCATATCGAGCGTGTCTTCCTGCGTCAGCCGCATGGAGTCCACGACGGGGCGCAACTCGCCGCCGATACGCATAAAGGGGAAGTTTCCGACCTTGATATGCAGGTCGGACGCGCCGGCGCTAGATGCGGCGCGCAGGAGGTCGTCAATCTTTTGAGACATAAGGGGTTAGAACCGTTTACCTTTCCGCACGGGAATCGGGTGGTTAAGAGTGAGGCGAGTCGCTTTCTCTTTGTATTCGGGATTCGCTGAGCGTTTCGGGGCTCGGAAACGCTGTCTTTCGGGCAAGTCTCTGTGCGGGCTGTGGATAGCGACACCGGAGAAGTTAAATGGCCCGGAGACGCCATAAACATCATAAGCTGGCAGGCTTATCCGCGTCAATACTAAGTTTTGGGGATGGTGTCCTGAATAAAATAACCCCGGAGGCAACAGGAATCGCCTCCGGGGTTTGAGTGGTCACAGATTAGCCGCCAGTTTTTAATGGAACTGAATGTTCCCGCGACTAATAACACGCAGCGACCTGACTTCGTTCTTTGTACCTGTCACGGCCAAACCGAAGGTATCGAATGTACCCGGTTCGCCGTTATCTTGTACCGTCACAGTGAAAGAACAGCCCGCTCCGCACTCGCCGGAGAACCGGACGGTGTTCGGCGCGATTAACTGTGAGTTGAGAACCTTGCCATTAACGTGCAGGCCAGTCACATGGTTGACGTAGTTGAAGTGGCCTTTCGCCTCGCCAATCGTACAGTTCTTTTCCGGCTGCGAGTTAAAGCCAAAGGTAGCGCGGCCCTCGCCGGTGGCAAGCGGGTTATTGCTATTTGGATCGGGAACAGGTATCTGCCCGCCGCCCGTCACCTTGGGCGCGCATGTAATTGTCGGTGTCGGCGTAGGATCAGGAGAAGGCGTGGGAGAAGCTGTCGGCGAAGGCGTCGGTGTTGGTGTCGGTGTTGGCGGTATGTTCATGCCGCAGGCGGAGATGTTATTGCTATCGAGCGTCACTGCTCCGATGAGACCAAAGACACTACCGGCCACGCTCGCGCCGAAATTCAAGGTGACGCTAGTGTTAGCGACAATGTTTCCGACAAATTGAGAGCCTGTGCCGATAGTCGCGGAACTGCCAACCTGAAAAAACACATTCGCCCCGCCACGACAGTTTATAGCGCACGGATTATTGATCACTTCAATGGACGAAGCGACTGAGGTCGTGAGTGTGCTCCCGGTCTGGAAAACGAAGAGGGAATCACACGAGCCTTGCGCGTCGAGAATGAGCGTTCCCGTCAACTGCGCCGAGGAATCGAAACAATAGACGCCCGGCATCAGTGTCATCCCGCCGAGGTCTTGACCGGTCAAGTTAGTGCCGCACGGCAAGCCATCCAGATAAGCGTACTCGACTTGGGCATCGGCCAGAGCCTGAGCCGCGACCGGATTACCTAATTCTGTCGCTCCGTTTATGATCCCCGGAGGAAAGCCGGTGAGTGCAGTTCCCGGACTGATACCCAGATCGCCGTTGACCACGGATAAGCCCGTGCTCGTCACCGCCTGGCCGGCCAAAATAGCGAAGGTCGTCGTCGTACCCCGTGGCACTCCGCTTTGCGCTGATGTGGTGGGAGTATCAAGAAGTGAGACGCTTGCTAAGCCAATAACTATGGCGAGTGCCAAACCTACTAACAATCTGTAGTTCTTGTGAGTCATTTAATGATCCCTTTCAAGGTTAAGCCGAAGCGGAGGTGCACAATTCTGTCTTAATTTAGACATCACCCTGCGCTTCAACGCATTGAGGCATATCATCCGGCAAGTAGCCTTACTTCATATTGGCCGTACTGCTCGCTGAGGCTGAAACATCCCGGCAGTTGAGCAGACTCCAACACTTACCGAATTAAAATGGGGGCGTGGGAAAAGCAATTTCTAAGAAATGAACGTGAGTTTCTAAGGAATATACTTGCGTCCAATCAAGTATAGATGAACGGCTGGCTATTGATACCGCTTACCAGTTTTCTCTGCCTGATACCGCTAGTTTTGTCGGGTAAAGATTTGTTCAGGAATGAGAAGTTGCAGAGTAAAGCATACTCAAGAGGCCGTCTGTGCGGCAGCACACATATAGAAAATTATTTAGAGTCCCTAACCCTTGTTTGAAGGGCAAAACCGTTTCGGAAGTCCTAGAAGCAGTCACATAAATATCTGTGCTATGTTTTGTTGAGTGCCATAGTGGACGAGCCGCTACAGTATGGCTTGCTGGAAATTACAGGTGAGCGTATTGCAAAATTTAAAGACGTGTCTGATGCTTGCGGAGATTAGATAATATGGGACGATGAAAAGGGCGAAACCTTTGTTCCTCTTGCGGCAGACTGGCGAGTCGCGGAAAGCTGCTTTTTTATTTACACCGCTCGCCAGCCTAAGTTAGAATCCGCACGACCCGACTTCAAGATAACTTCCAGTGCGCTCATGCGGAGTCCAGAACGCAAGGCGTGGCGTCCGAGTGGAAGACCTTTCAAAGAGGAATTGAGTCTCTGAATTGCCCGGATTTCTCTCCCGTCCGGTTGCCGGGCTTGTCCTTTGATTTGCCTTCTGAATATCTCTTAAACGTCAAAAGGGGAACGAACCGATGGGAAAATTTATCCGACGAGCCGTGCGCGCGTGGCTGCTCGCCTTTGCAATTATTTCTCTGCTCGGTTGGATTGCTCTGCCCTGTGATGCCTGTCGGTTGGGAGAGACTAAAGCTTTGGGCCATGCTGCGGAAGTTTCGCGCGAGGGCAGCATACAGGCGATTGGGATTGATGGCACAGGCGTCGCGCAGGGCTTTGATAACGCTGGCATCGGCAGTATCACTTGGCCGCATACTGTCGGGACGGGGACGAGCCGCGTGCTCATTGTCGGCGTCTCGACAACCGTGACGGTCTTGCCAGCTTTCCCTTCGGCGCGTGTGCGCGACACGCCTCCCGGCGTGACTTATGGCGGGACGGCCCTGACGCGCATCGGCACACGTCTCTCGCCAAATAATATCACCGCCGTAGAGATGTTCATTCTCGTCAATCCGCCGAGCGGGACGGCTAACATCTCTGTCACTTTTCTTCCGCTAGCTGCGAATTACGCAGTCGGCGGCTCAGCCTCCTTCAATGGCGTCAATCAAATGACACCGACAGGAGTTTTTACTTCCAACGCGAACACGGACAACACGCCGACTGTGACCGTCGCGGACAGCAACACGGGCGACGTTGTGATTGATACGCTCGGCGCGGACTTTAATATCGCGATAGGGATTTCTCCCGGCCCCGGACAGATAGAGCGTTGGCGCGGAGATTTCGGCGGCACTTTTCATATCGGAGCAGGAAGCACGGAGACTGCCTCTTCGCCTGTCACAATGTCTTGGGCTACGAGCGCGCCGGACGATTGGGCTCTGGGAGCCGTTGCGCTCCGTGCCGCAACTCCGACGGCTATCACGGCAGACATCTCCGGGCGCGTGACAAACATAAGCGGCGGGCCTGTCGCTGGAGTTGCGTTGACGCTGCTCGATATTGAAACTTCTCAAAACAGAATTGCCGTGACAGGAGTTGACGGGCGATACAGATTCAATGCGGCTCAGGTCGGAGATGAATACATCATCACGCCTGCGCGCGCGGGCTTTAGCTTTAATCCGTCAAATCATTTCTTCTCGCACACGGGCGAGCTCACCGGACTCGATTTCACAGCCACAAATGAATCAAGCATCCCGCGCGCAGTCTTCAACGATTTTGACGGCGACGGCAAATCAGACTTCGCGGTCTTTCGCGCTTCGGATGCAACATGGTACATACGCCATAGCTCCGACAACAGCATCAGGGCAGAGCATTTTGCCATAAACCATGACAGGCTTGTGCCAGCAGATTATGACGGAGACGGCAGGACAGACATCGCGGTCTTTCGTCCATCAGATGGACATTGGTATGTCATGCAGAGCGAGTCCGGCTTATTGCGCGCGGAGCATTTCGGTCAAGCGGGTGATGTACCCGTTGCTGCGGATTACGATGCGGATGGCAAAGCGGACTTCGCAATCTTTCGCGCGGGCGTCTGGCACATTATGCAGAGCGCGAATCATGCGCACAGGACAGAGCAGTTCGGTTTTGACACGGACTTGCCTGTGGCGGGTGATTATGATGGGGACGGTAAAGCAGACCTGGCAGTCTTTCGCGCGGGCGCGTGGTATCTCAAGAGTAGCGCAAGCGGCTCTGTCGAGGCGCGTCAGTTCGGATTAAGCACGGACAGAACAATCGCGGCAGATTATGACGGCGATGCTAAAACGGATGTCGCGGTCTTCCGCGAAGGCGCGTGGTATATACAGCACAGCGCGTCCGAAGTTTTTAGAGCAGAGCGGTTTGGTTTGACGACGGACGCGCTCGTCGCAGGAGATTATGACGGCGACGGGCGCGCAGACCTTGCAGTCTTCCGCGAAGGCATCTGGTACATCATGCAAAGCTCTACGAATCAGATGCGTGTTGAGCTTTGGGGCATCAGTGGCGATGTGCCTGTGCGTATATCTGATGCTCCATAATCAAGATATGTCAGAACCGCCAGCGGTAGCGTGCGGGTCTTCGATGTTTTAAAGCGAGTCTCTGATGCTAACTCAAACCCGCACGCTACCGCAGGCGGTTCTGACAAGATTGAAAGGCATTGTGCTCATCTTTCGCCTGTGATAGATAGTTGCCCGGAATTCCAAAAGGAGATTCTCCCGCCATGAAGCATCCGACAAAGCATACAAAAATTTTGACCAAGCTTTTTATCTCTCTCTGCATCATTGCCGCGTTCGGACTGCTCATGTTCGGCCTGAGAGCGCGTGTAAATTCTCAGTCGCGTCCAAGCAATGTTGAGAGGAATGGTGGATGTAAGTTTCCTGTGCGTGCAGAGCGGCGGCAAAGCGGCGCGGCGGATGATTCATTGATGCGGGCCGTGAGGGCAGTCATGCTTGAGCGTGCTGCTACTTCGTCTCAACTGTTTCAGGCGCGCCTGTTGCCGGATAATGGAAATGGCGGCAGCAAGTTTGGTTGGAGCGTTTCTGTCAGTGGCAACACGGCTCTGGTCGGAGCTTACTTACAGCATTCAGGGACGGCACGAACCGGCGTCGCTTATATCTTCCAACGCACGGGCGCAAACTGGAGCTTGCAAGCCACGCTGATGCCGGAAGGCGAGCCTTTAGTGACTAACTTCGGAATCAGCGTGGCACTGAGCGGCGACATAGCAGTCGTCAGCAGAACCGGCAATCAATTTCTTCCGTCGGGAGCCGTCTATATTTATCAGCGCAACGGCACGGCTTGGAGCAGGCAGGAGAAGATAGAACCGGGCTCGCGCCTTTTCGGCTCAAGCCTTGCATTGAGCGGAGATACATTGCTCGTCGGCGATTATCTGGCAAGCACGACGAGCGCGTATCAATCCGGCGCGGCTTATGCCTATCGTTTCAACGGCTCTGCGTGGCAGTTGGAAGCGCAACTGCTGGGCAGCGCGCTGCAAGCCTTTGACAGCTTCGGCATCAGCGTCGCCATCAGTGGCGACACCGCAGTGGTCGGCGCATACTCGGACGACACAAACGGCGGCCTTGATGCAGGCTCTGCTTATATCTTTCAACGAAGCGGCACGATATGGAGCGAGCAGGCTTATCTTGTGCCGAACGATACTGCGGCGGGAGATTATTACGGTTGGAGCGTGGACGTTAGTGGCGACACGGCTGTCGTCGGAGCTTACCTGGATGATTTTTCAGGTATCAGTAACGCTGGCTCCGTCACTGTCTATCAAAGAAGCGGCGCGACGTGGACGCGGCAGACCAAGCTCGTCGCCGCAGAGTCTCAAAGCGGCGGCTACTTCGGCTACAGCGTGTCTCTCAAAGGTGACACGGTGGTCGTCGGCGCACAGCTTTTTGATGTGCCGCCCGTACAGAACACCGGAGCCGCTTATGTCTTTCAACGTTTCAATAACATCTGGTTTGAAAACGGCCCGGTCACTCTGGACACTCCCGCGCTCAATGACGCTTTCGGCACGAGCGTGTCCCTGAGCGATAACACATTCATTGTCGGCATCCCCAACTCGGACATCAATCCGGTTCCCAACCTGGGGAGTTCGCAGATTTATCTTGTGCGTCCGGCACATCGCCATCTGGGAGACTTTGACGGCGACACCTTCACAGACCTTTCAGTCTTTCGCCCTTCGGATAACACTTGGTATGCGCGGCAAAGCTCGAATGGAGCAATCGTCGCAAGGCAGTTTGCCACGGGCGGCGACAAGCCCGCGCCCGGAGATTACGACGGTGACGGCAAGACAGACATCGCAGTCTTTCGTCCGTCAAACGCGACCTGGTACACACTCTTTAGCTCTAACAATGTGGTCGGAGCAAAGCAGTTCGGGCTCGGCTCAGACATTCCTGTGCCAGCGGATTACGACGGCGACGGGCTCACAGATATTGCAGTCTTTCGTCCATCCGAAGGCGTCTGGTATATCAATCTCGTCTTGGGCAACACGATTCGCACGCAAACCTTCGGCACGAACGGCGACCGACCTGTGCCGGGAGATTATGACGGCGATAGCAAAGCGGACTTGGCAGTCTTTCGTCCTTTAGATAACAACTGGTATATCTACCAGAGCCTGACCAATTCCGTGCGCGCACAGCAATGGGGCAACGCAGGCGACGTGGCCGTGCCGGGAGATTATGACGGAGACACGAAGAGAGACCTCGCGGTCTTTCGCCCGTCTGACGGCGGCTGGTATATCTTGACGAGCACTCTAAACCTGTTTCGCGGTCAGGCGTGGGGAACTGCCGGAGATATTCCCGCGCCCGGAGACTATAACGCTGATGGGCGAACGGACTTCGCAGTCTTCCGTCAAGGCACCTGGTATATCCTGCAAAGCGGCTCGAATGCTTTGAGAGCAGAGCAATGGGGAACAGCAGGAGATATGCCTGTGCCTGCTAGTCTGAATCAATAAAAAAGTTTCCCGCAAAGACGCAAAGGCGCAAAGAAAAGACAGGTTGCTTTTCTTTGCGCCCTTACTTCTTTGCGGGAAATTATCTTCTTACTCAGTCATCACAGTCTGGAAATCAACTGCGGGCTCTGTGCCGCCCGTTGCGGCTGTAGCCTCTTTGACCTGCACTTTGCTGTGGCCGTTGCTCTCGACTTGGATTGGCGCGCCCTCGTTGACGTAAGTGAGCCACGGGCCGGGAGCTTCGCGCTCGCCGGAAGTGATGGCAAAGAAGACTTCCTGTAAACGCTTTGTCACTTCGCCGCGACGACCCGTGCCGACCGTGATGCGGTCAACGGAGCGTATGGGCGTAATCTCCGCCGCGGTACCTGTGAAGAAAACTTCGTCTGCCACATAAAGCGCGGCGCGCTGGATGCCGCCCTCTGTCACCGGAATACCAAGCTCGCGCGCAATCTCAATTACGCTGTCGCGCGTGATGCCCGGCAGAATGGAGCTTGAGAGCGGCGGAGTCACAAGCTGCCCGTCATGCACTAGAAAAATATTTTCACCGGAGCCCTCAGAGACATAGCCGCGATCATCGAGCGCGATGCCCTCTGCAAAGCCGTTCAGGATGGCTTCCATCTTGATAAGCTGCGAGTTCATGTAATTCGCACCGGCTTTCGCCATCGCGGGCATAGAGTTTGGCGTCAGGCGATTCCATGTCGAGACGCAGACATCAACGCCCTTTTCGACAGCATCGTCGCCAAGATATTTTCCCCAATCCCACGCGCCTATATAGCATGCGAGAGGATTCGGAAACGGGTTGACTCCGAACGCAGGATTCTCTTCATCCAGACTGCGAAAGATGATTGGCCTGATATAGCAATGCTCCATCCCACTTCGCCTGACAAGCTCGACCGCCGCGTCCGACAACTGGTCGCGCGTCCAATCGTTATCCATCCGGTAAATCTTCGCGGAATTCAAAAGACGCCGCATGTGCTCTTGCAGGCGAAAGACGGCTGGCCCACGCTTCGTTTTGTAACAGCGTATGCCTTCAAAGACGCTTGACCCGTAGTGCAGGACATGCGACATGACATGCACGCGCGCATCATTCCATTTGATAAATTCGCCGTTACACCAAACGTCACCAGCGATGCGGGGGGCTTTTACGTCTTTGGTTCTACCGTCTTTTGAGAACATTTCTTTAATGCTCCTTCCGGGGAATTATTTGCTGAAAGGCGCTACGAAAACATTTGTCCCTGATACAAAATCGCACGGAGCGTTTTGATGAAGATTCGTTGCGCGCCATACGCGCTCTCGCGGCCTGTATTTAAGAGGCACAATACCGTAAAGCCGCATAGCTTGGCAAGGCGAGCTAAGTTAGCGGGTTGGTTTGCCGATAGATGAAAGACAAGGTGGTTCTGCACCGCAGAGACGCGGAGACGCAGAGGGGTAAAAAGGGAAAGACAAGCTATCAATTCATTTTCTATTTACTGCCTTTCTTTCTCTGCGTCTCCGCGTCTCTGCGGTGAGCTTATAACGAAGCCCTTCTTCAGTTTGAACATTGCCTGAGCTTGATTCGGGCGGAAGTGTTCGCGTAACCTATGCAGGCTCTCTTTTAGAAGCTCTAAAAAATTTGCTCCCGCTCTCTTAAGGTTTCAATCTACCGAGATGAGACACAGGCCACAGCTTGCTTCAATACTTGCCACGCTTGCGCTCTCCTCTGTCTTTCTCCTTTCCAATAATTGCCGCATGTCACAAAGCACCGAACAAAAAAACACGCCCGCTCCAACGGCTTCCGTTTCAAATACAAACCAGGACGCGCTCTCGCTGCACAAACGCGCCATCGCCATAGACCTGCACGCCGACACAACACAAAGGCTCGTTGATGAAAAGCTCGACCTGAGCCAGAGACACGCAGACGGTCATCTGGATTCCGTGCGCATGAAAGAAGGCGGACTCGATGCGCAATTCTTCTCCATCTGGGTCGAGCCGCAGCTTTACGGCACGGGCGGAGCGGGCGCGACCAAACGTGCAGACGAACAGATTGCAGCCGTCCGCGCTCTCGCAGAAAAATTCCCAGACACTTGGGAGATGGCTTCGACGGCTGACGATGTGCGCCGCATCGCCGGACAGGGAAAACTCTCCGCGCTGATGGGACTCGAAGGCGGCTATGCGATTGACGAGAAGCTGGAAAACGTCGAGCGTTATTACAAGATGGGCGTGCGCTATATGTCGCCCGCGTGGAGCGTCTCGACGAGTTGGGCCGGTTCGAGCGGAGATGAAGCGGGCCGCACGCGCGGCCTCACGGAGTTCGGCAAGAATGTCATACGCGAGATGAACAGGCTCGGCATCATGGTTGATGTCTCGCATGTCTCGGACATGGCCTTCTGGGACATCGTCAATACTTCGACAAGGCCCGTCATCGCTTCACACTCGAACGCGCGCTCCATCGCCAACGTGCCGCGCAATCTGGACGACGAGATGATACGCGCGCTGGCGAAAACAGGCGGCGTCGTCTGCGTAGTCTTTTATCCTGAATTTCTTGAGCCGGGTTGGAGCGAGAAGAAAAAGCAGGTGGATGCTGAGATTGCTCCACTGGTCCAGAAAGCTTCGGATGAAGAGCCGGGCAGCCTTGCGCAGAAGAAGATGGCGCGCGACCGCGTGCGCCTCGAAGAATACAAGCGACGCCTTCCGCCCGTCAGCGTCACGCGCATCGTTGACCACATAGACCACATCGTCAAACTCGTAGGCATCAATCACGTCGGCCTCGGCTCAGACTTTGACGGCATCATGGCCGTCACAGCAGATCTTTCAAATATCGCGGAGCTTCCGAATCTGACCAAAGAATTGTTGAAGCGCGGCTATACGGAAGAAGACATCAACAAAATCTTGGGCGGCAATATCCTGCGCGTCATGGAGCAGGTGGAAAAGAAGTCATAAGTTAATGAGCAACAACGTGCCGCTCATAGGATTTCACGCGCCGATTGCGGGCGGCTTGCAGAACGCGCTTCTCAAAGCGCACGAGCGCGGTTGCACGACTGTGCAGATGTTCTCGCGCAACCCGCGCGGGTGGATGGCAAAGCCGCTTGCGGAAGAAGAGGTGGAAAAGTTTCGCGCCGTGCGCGCGGAGACAAAGATTGCAACGGTTGTCATACATGCCAACTATCTCATCAATCTGGCGGCGGCTGATGAAGTGATACGCGAGAAATCCATCGCTTCGTTTCGTGAAGAAATAGAGCGCGGCATACAGTTGGGCGCGGATTATCTGGTCGTCCATCCGGGCAGCGCGAAGGGCGCATGTGAAGCCGATGGCATACGCACCTGCGCGGAGAGTTTAAAGATTGCCTGCGATGAAATTGAGCTTGGCGCGTTTCGTATTCTGCTTGAAAACACAGCCGGGCAGGGCGCGTGCATCGGTCATCGCTTCGAGCATCTGCGCGAAATCATCGCAAGCTGTACGCAGTTTAACCTCGGCGTCTGCTTTGACACGGCGCATGCTTTCACAGCCGGATATGACATACGCGAGACGGATGGCTTTGCAGCGACGTTTGAATCTCTGGAAAAAAATGTCGGGATGAAGAACGTGCGCGCCGTCCACTTTAACGATTCAAAGGCCGCATACAATTCGCACGTTGACCGCCACTGGCACATCGGTCTGGGCCACATCGGAAGCGATGCCCTGCGTCGCGTCGCGCGCCACACAGAGCTCGCGCACGCAGCCTTCCTGCTCGAAACGCCGCAGGATGATGTGGCAGACGATGCGCGTAATCTTGAGATGTTAAGGTCTTTTGTGACGAGCGAAACGAATGGTTCGCGCAAAGGCGCAAAGGCTCAAAGAAAGCATTCAAGATAAGTAATAATTCAACTTCTTTGCGCCTTTGCCTCTTTGCGCCTTTGCGGGAAACTTGCTCGTATAACTTTAAGATATTTCATCTGACCAGAAATGAAACTGATGCACAAAGCAGCAATCATTCTGTCTCTACTAATCCTGACTTCGACTGCGACTGCACAGTCTTTAAAATTAGTCCCGCACAGCATCTCTCTCAAAAACGGAAAATCTTTCACACTCAATCTGCCGGAAGGCTACGACATCCGCGTGGCCGCCGAAGGCTTAAAGCGCGTGCGCTTTATGGCATTGAGTCCTGACAACAGAATTTTCGTGACGGACATGTACAACCTCGCGGACAACACGCGTGGCGCGGTTTACATTCTCGAAAATTTTAGTGAAGAGACTGGCCGCTTTAGTAAGGTGACGCCCTACATGACATCCCTGCGCAATCCGAACAGTTGCGCTTTTTATACGGACGCGCGCGGGCAGCACTGGTTTTATCTGGCCTTGACGGACAAGCTTGTGCGTTACAAATATCGCGCGGGCGAGAGCGCGCCGTCGGGCAAGCCGGAAGTGTTGGAGACTTTTCCAGACTACGGCCTGAGTTACAAGTACGGCGGCTGGCACTTAACGCGCACGATTGAGTTTGGCGGGAACGGCAAGCTCTATGTCTCCGTCGGCAGCAGTTGCAACGCCTGTGTCGAGAAGGAAGATGTGCGCGCGACGATTCTTGAGATGGATGCTGACGGGCGCAATCGTCGCATCTTTGCCAAAGGCTTGCGCAATGCCGTCGGCCTCAAGTGGCACAACGGAAGATTGTTTGCGACCAACATGGGCTCTGACCATCTGGGCAATAACAAGCCAGATGATACGATGTATGCCGTTCGTCAAAACACGGATTACGGTTGGCCCAACTGCTATGAGTATCGCAGGCGCGTGCACCCGGACACAAAATTTACCAGAGACAGAAAAAAGTGCTCAGCCATTCCAGTAGGCTTCACGGCTTTCAGCGCGCACAGCTCGCCTCTGGGATTTGAATACTTCGATAGCAGGAGCAGGGACGCGCGTTTGCGTGACAGCTTTCTTGTCGCACTGCACGGAGCTTCCGACCTCAAGCTCAAACGCGGTTATAGCATTATGCGCGTGCGCGAGAAGGGATTGCCGCAGGATTTTATCAACGGCTTTTTGCAGAACGGCAAAATCAACGGCAGGCCCGTTGATGTCTTGCAGATTGGCTCGGACGAGTTTCTCTTCACGGACGATTACGCGGGAGTGGTCTATTACGTTTTCAGAAAATATTAGCTCAAAGAGGACACATGCAAAAATTCAGGATTCTTGTTTTAGTTTTCATGCTCGTCATCTCATACATTTGCGTGCCTTCGCGCGCGCAGGTTAAGAGCGAAGCTGTCGTGCCGCTCGTTGATATGGATGGCGGCTGCCTGCTCGGCGGCGTGATTGATGGGCGTTGGAGCAAGCCGGAAGAGCTTTCAAAGCGCATGAGCGGCGGCGACAAATATCGTCTTTATGATTTGAAGGGCGAATATAAAACTGTGACCGGAGGCCGTGCCGCATCTCAAGGGCCGCCGTGTGAAGACACTCTGTTTGTTGACATCCCGCGCGAGATTATCGAATCCAATCCAACAGGCTCGCATTACATTGGAGTCGCGGGGAGTTGGAATCCTCTGCCGCGCGCGCCGCGAATCGAAAGCAATAATCAGGCAAGTTATCGCAACGCCATCGCAGAGCTTTTGAGGAGAAAAGGCATACGCCGCCCCGAAGTCAATATCATGAAGGTCGTGCGCGTTGACCTCGAAGGAGATGGCGTGGATGAAGTTATCGTCAACGCGACGCGCGTCGATCGCTGGGAGCACGGCGGCATTAAGCATACCCAGACGGCTGGCGATTATTCGCTCGTCATGCTGCGCAAAGTGATTAACGGAAAAGTGCAGACCATCATGCTCGACGAGGAATATCATCCGACCGCCGAAAGAGACTCGCCGCCGAATGAATACAAACTCATCGCCGTACTTGATTTGAACGGCGACGGCGTAATGGAGATTGTCGTCTCCGGCGCATACTATGAGGGCGAGTGGAAGACCGTTTACAGTATCAAGGGCAACAAGGCCACAGATGTTTTGGGCTGCGGCTGCGGTGCTTGAGAGAAAAGTGCAGACTCACACGAAAGTTAAGGAAACTCTTATGACAGAGAAACAGACAAAACCTTACGGCTCCTGGAAATCTCCGATAACTTCAGACCTCATCGTCTCCGGCACGATTGGCTTGAGCGAGCCAAGATTTGATGGCGAAGATATTTACTGGCTCGAAAGCCGTCCATCGGAAGGCGGGCGTTATGTCGTCGTGCGGCGCACGCCGGACGGCAAAGTGTCCGATGTCACGCCGCCTCCCTTTAATGCGCGGACGCGCGTTCATGAATATGGCGGCGGCTCGTACATGGTCGCAGACGGCACAGTCTATTTCTCTAACTTTGTGGGCCAGAGATTATACAGGCAAGCTCAAGGCGAAGAGCCGCAGCCGTTCACTCCCGAAGGCGAGATGCGTTATGCGGAAGCAGTGATTGACCGCCGGCACAAGCGTCTGATTTGTGTCCGCGAAGACCACAGCCAGAGCGACCGCGAAGCCGTCAACACGATTGTCGCTATTGACCTCAATGACGGAGCATCGCAGCAAGTCCTTGCTTCCGGCAGCGACTTCTATTCGTCGCCGCGAATGAACAACGAAGGCACGCGCCTCTCATGGCTGCAATGGAATCATCCGAACATGCCCTGGGACGGGACGGAACTGTGTGTCTGCGAGATAAACGAAGACGGCACGCAGGGCGAGACAAAGCGCGTCGCTGGCGGGCTCAGTGAATCCATCTTCCAACCGGAATGGTCGCCGGACGGCAAGCTCTATTTCGCCTCAGACCGCACGGGCTGGTGGAATCTCTATCGCCTGACGGACGACGGAAATGCAGAAGCTTTGTGTGAGATGGAAGCGGAATTTGGCGAGCCTGAGTGGGTCTTCGGTCTCTCTGTTTACGACTTCGAGAGCGCGGAGCGCATCATCTGCGCTTATAACGAAGACGGCAACTGGCGCCTTGCAAGTCTCAATACGACAACTCGCAAGCTTGGGCCAATCGAAAATCCTTACACGGAGATTGCGTACCTGCACGTATCAAGAGGGCAGGCAGTCATGTGCGCGGCCTCGCCGACTTTGCCCGATTCAGTTGTCAGGCTCGATTTGGCGAGCGGAGAATTTGAAACGCTCCGACGCTCAAGCAGCGTTCAGGTTGACGAAAAATATTTGTCCATCCCGAAAGCGATAGAGTTTCCGGCTGAGGACGGCGCGACGGCGCACGGCTTTTTCTACGCGCCGCAGAACACGGATTTCGTTGCGCCCGAAGGAGAGCGTCCGCCACTGCTCGTCATCAGTCACGGCGGGCCGACTTCTGCAACAACGACAGCCTTGCGTCTCTCCATTCAATATTGGACCAGTCGCGGCATCGCTGTTTTGGATATGAACTACGGCGGAAGCACTGGCTATGGCCGCGCGTATCGTGAAAGATTGAAAGACAAGTGGGGCATTGTTGATGTGGACGATTGCGCGGGCGGCGCGCTCTATCTGTCCGAACAGGGACGCGCGGATAGAAATCGCTTAGCGATTCGCGGCGGCAGCGCGGGCGGATACACGACCCTCGCGGCTTTGACCTTCCGCGATGTCTTCGCGGCGGGCGCGAGTCATTACGGAGTCAGCGACGCGGAAGCTCTGGCAAAGGACACGCACAAGTTTGAGTCGCGCTACTTGGACGGCTTGATTGGCCCATACCCTGAGAGGCGCGACCTCTATCTCGAACGCTCGCCGATAAATTTTACGGAGCGTCTGTCATGCCCGATGATTCTCTTTCAGGGACTCGAAGACAAGGTCGTGCCGCCGGATCAGGCCGAGCGTATGTTTGAAGCAGTCAAAGCCAAAGGCTTGCCCGTCGCCTATGTTCCATTCGAGGGAGAACAGCATGGCTTTCGTCGCGCCGAAAATATCAAACGCGCTCTCGACGGCGAACTCTATTTCTATTCAAAAGTTTTCAACTTCGAGCTGGCAGATGAAGTCGAGCCTGTAGAGATTGAGAATCTTTGAAATTGAAATGTCTTGTGATACGGACTTTGGCGCGCGTATAATGCGTAATGTGTTTTAGCCACCCCCACCTTTAACCTCAGGAGGCTACAAAATGTCGAAGAGAGTATTACATCTGGTATTACTTTTTCTGATTGTCCTCGCCAACTCAATCACCTTATCTGTTCACGCACAAAAAGCAGGAGCCACAAACGGAGCGCAAGCGCAAAGAACTAATGTCGAACGCGCGTCTCTGAATAGATACAGAGAGCTTGCTGAACTGCCCGTCGCTGAGAGAAGAGAAGCATTTATTCAGGCTTCTGCGGCGGAAAAGAGCGGTTTGTGGCGCGTCCATTTGGCTCTCTCTCTCGCCAGTCGTCCTGAGTTAAGCAGCGAACAAAGAGATGTCATCTTAGAAGCCATTTCCCTTGCCACTCCTGAGTTATTTAATATCACCAGCGAAAACCCTCTCTGGAAGTCTCAAGTAGATGAACCGCTTAAATCGCTTATGCAACGCGCGCTCAAAGCATATCCAAAGAAAGAGGCGGCTGCCATCTTTGCTCAAATCGGTGATGATAAAGCCGAACTGACGCTCTTACAGAAGCACAGAGATATTTCATCTCTCTCTTTAGCCGAAAGAAAAGAACTGTTTGAAAAGCTCAGCAGCAAGGAGAAAAGCGACCTGTGGAGATTCCATTTGGCTCTTTATCTTGCTTATCACTCAAACTTGAACAGAGAGCAGCGAAAAGTGATTTTGGATGGCATGGCCTTAGCCACGCCAGAATTATTCAGCGTGTCTCCCGACAATCCGCTCTGGAAAACGCAAGTAGATAAGCCGCTTCAGTTGCTTAATCAAAGAGCGCTCGCAGTTTTCTCTAAAAGTGAAGGGGCTGAGATTTTTAATGCGTTAGGTGGTTAAGAGTCTTTAATGTGATTGGGCCAGACTGTCATTCTCAAACGCGGTAAAATTAAGGCCAAAGTAAAAAGGTAAAAGTGAAGATGCGAGGGATGCTGTCTTTACTTTTGCTTTTTTACTTTGGCCTTTTACCTTTCTCTGTGTCTCTGTCGCAATCTAATCCAGCAAGAAACAATATTGACATTTCCGCTCAACGGGAATAATTTTTTCCACGTCAGTCAGGTCGCTTTTGCGCTCACGTCCGAGACGAACCTCTTACCTTTTGGAACTCATTTTTTTGAGCGCGTTCCATTCTGTTTGCGTCCGAGCATTTTCCGCAGATGGGAGTTTCCAATGTCTTCCGCACCCTTTGAACATGACATTTTTATCAGCTACAGGCATCTCGATAACGAGTTGCTGGACGAGCAGGGAAAAGGATGGATAGATAACTTTCACGAGCGTTTCGAGAGCGTGCTCGGCGAGGCTCTGGGCTATGTGCCGACAATCTGGCGCGACCCGCGCTTGCAGGGCAATGTCTATTTCGCAGGCGTCCTCGAAGAGAAAATCCGTAGCTCAGCCGTTCTGATTTCCATTCTCTCGCCCGGCTACCTGCAATCGGATTGGTGTCTCGGCGAGTTGCATGAGTTTTGTCAGTTGGCAAAGCAGAAGGACGCAGCGATGCTCGGCGACAAACAGCGTATCTTCAAAGTCGTCAAGACGCACATCGAGCACGACCAGCACCCGACGGAATTTAAGAAACAACTCGGCTACGAGTTTTACGAACTGGACAAGGCGACGCAAAGGCCCGTCGCTTTCGGGCAAGAGCTTGGACGCAATCGTGACCAAAGATATTGGAGCAAGCTGGACGACCTCGCATGGGATGTCAAACAGGTGCTCTCTATCATTAACCCGCGCGGGCGTGTGGGCTCCGGCGAGTCCGTCTTCAGACAATCTCAAGGAACAATCTATCTCGCGCAGACGACAAAGGATTTGAGCACGGAGCGAGACCAAATCAAACGCGAGTTGCAGAATCGCGGCTACGAGATACTGCCGGACAAAGAGCTTCCGTTTATCTCGCCCAACTACGAAGAGGCCGTGCGCGAGAATATCCTGCAAGCCAGGCTGTCTGTGCATCTCATCGGCGGCAGCTACGGCATTGTTCCAGAAGGCGCGGACGGGAACTCAATCGTTCGCCTCCAAAATGAGATTGCCGCCGAACGCAGCCGCGACCAATCTTTCTCCAGACTCTTATGGATGCCCGTCGGGCTGACGCCGAAGGAGGATGATCAGGCGCAGTTCATAGAACACTTGCGTACGAACGCCTCCACGCAGGCGGGCGCGGAACTCTTGCAGACGCCGCTCGAAGAACTCAAGACAGTCATACAGAAACGTCTGACCAGCAACGGACACAAACCCGAACCTCCCGCCGGAACAGAGCCGCCAAAAGTCTATCTCATTTTCGACAAGCGCGATTTGGAAGACATACTCCCTTTGAACGATTACCTCTCTAACGAGAAAAGCTATCAAGTCCTGCTGCCGCTCATAGACGAAGAGGGCGCGGACGATGCGCAGGCTTTCGAGATACACAAGGACAATCTGATGCAGTGTGATGCGGTTCTGATTTATTACGGCAACGCGAATCAGGTCTGGTTTGAATACAAGCGGCGCGACCTGAAAAAGATAGTCGGCCTCGACCGCAAGAGCGCGCTGGCGGCGGAAGCCATCTACGTCGCCGCGCCCAAGACCGGACACAAACAACTCTTTAATAATCCAGATGCGGTTGTCATCAAAAACTTCGGAGACTTTTCGCAGACAGTCTTAGACCCCTTCATCGCACGCCTCCGCGCTGCCGAGAAAGGAGCAGACGATGCAGGAAATTAATTCTCAGGACAATCCTTTCCCCGGCTTGCGTCCCTTTGAATCGAACGAGACGCATCTCTTCTTCGGACGCGACGGGCAGAGCGAAGAACTGCTCCGCCGCCTGAGGCGCACGCGCTTTCTCGCAGTGGTCGGCACATCCGGCAGCGGCAAATCTTCGCTCGTCCGCGCAGGACTCCTGCCAGCCTTGCAGGGCGGATTGATGGCGAGCGCAGGTTCCGATTGGCGCATTGCCATCATGCGTCCCGGCTCAGACCCGCTTGGCAATCTGGCGCGCGCGCTATCCGTGCTCGGCCAGCGCGATGAAAAGAATGATGAAGAGAGTAGTGAAGAGAGCAGTGAAAAGAAAGATGAAAAGAGAGATGAAAAGAGCGTGGTCATGCAGACCGTGCTGGCAGAGACGGCCTTGCGCCGCAGCAGTCTCGGCCTCGTAGAGTTTGTCAGCCACGCGCGCACGAAACTGGATGAGCACGGAGAAAAACTTTTTCCTGATTACGAAAATCTGCTCGTCGTCGTTGACCAGTTCGAAGAGCTTTTCCGTTTCAAGCAACTCATCGAAGAAGAGAATTCGCAGGAAGACGCGGCGGCTTTCGTCAAGCTCCTTCTCGAAGCCGTGCGCCAGCCCACTGGGAAAATCTACATCGTGCTCACCATGCGCTCGGATTTCTTAGGCGATTGTTCGCAGTTCGCAGGATTGCCTGAGGCGATTAACAACGGGCAATATCTGATTCCGCGCATGACGCGCGACGAGCGGCGCGAAGCCATCGTTGGCCCAGTCGCCGTCGGGCAGGGCGCAATCAGCGAGCCTCTCGTCAATCAACTCTTGAACGATGTGGGCGACAATCCAGACCAGCTTCCAATCCTGCAACACGCGCTGATGCGCACATGGGACTACTGGCTCACGCAGCGACGCAACGGCGAGCCGATGGACATCCCGGATTACGATGCTATCGGCGGCATGAGCGAAGCCCTCTCGCGTCATGCGGACGAAGCTTACGCAGAGTTGAATCAGGCGCAGCAGTTGATTGCCGAAAAACTCTTCAAAGGATTGACGGAGAAGGGGACGGACAATCGCGAGATACGACGCCCGATGGAAGTGCAGGAAATTTGCGAATTGACGGGCGCGAGCGAAGAGGCTGTCATCGCTGTCGTCGAAGTCTTTCGCCGCGCGGGCCGCTCGTTTCTCATGCCGCCGCCGACCGATGCACAGACAGGCCAGCCTGTTCCATTAAACAGCGAGTCGCTGATAGACATCTCGCACGAAAGCCTGATACGCAACTGGGAGCGTTTGAAGAGTTGGGTGGACGAGGAGTCGCGTTCGGCGCGCATCTATCGGCGGCTGGCCGAGACCGCAGTCCTTCACAAAGAAGGCACAGCAGGTTTGTGGCGCGACCCTGATTTGCAAATCGCGCTCACGTGGCGCGAAGAGAGCCAGCCCAACAGAGTCTGGGCGCGGCGTTATCATGCGGAGTTTCCGCTGGCGATGGATTTTCTGGACCAGAGCGTCGCAGAGCGTGATGCGCTACTCGCAGCAGAGGATGCGCGCCGCCGCAAAGAGATTAAACGCACGCGCCTGACCGCGCTGATTTTCGCCGTCGCCTTTCTCTTCTCGCTCGGCATGGGCATCTTTGCTTACGGCAAAAACAGGCAGACCGAGCAAGCATTGACTCAAGCCATCATAGCTAAAGGAGAAGCTGAAACGGCCAGGCTCGACGCCGTAGAGAAGAGCGCGGAGGCCGAAGAAGCGAAGATTGAAGCCCTCGAAGCTGCTGAGAAGGCTAAAGCTGCCGAGGATAAAGCCGCCGAACGCGCAGCAGAAGCTGAAGAAGAGCGCAAACGCGCCGAAGAGCAAACGCTGCTTGCACAACACAGCGAGAAGAAGGCCGAAGGAGAAAGGCTGAGGGCCGAAGGCGAGAAGAAGAGAGCCGAAGCGGAAGCAAAGAAGAGCGCCGAGCAGAAAAAGGAAGCTCTTGACCTTGCGCAACAAGTTATTGATGAAGAGGCGGTGAACCGCAAGCTCATTTACTCTACAACCATCGGCGTCGCTCAAGAGGCCATCGAAGATAACAACAGCGAACGGGCGCAGGCATTGCTCCAAAAGCTAATCCCTGTCACGGGGGAAGGAAATGTCGTTGAAGTCGCGGGCGAGAGACTGGTGAGAAATACTGACGACTTGCGCGGCTTCGAGTGGTATTACCTCTGGGACATCGCCAATCGAAAACTTGCACGCTTCTATGTGGGCATCGGAGCGACACAGCCACAGGCCAACGCCGCTCCCGATTCAATGTCTAAAGAGAATCTCCTCGCAGTCTATTCTCAGAGACGCATCACGCCCGTCTCTTTTAGCGACCAGGTGAAAGAGATGTTGCACGTCGCGGGCGGCGATAACAGTGTGAGAATGTGGATTGGCTTCACGCCTGAGCCGATGGCAAAGCTCCCGCCTCAGAGCGAGCCCGTCAGAGCCGTCGCCTCCATCGGCCCGGAGATGTTTGTCACAGCAGACCGCACGGCGGTTAAAGTCTGGGCGTTCCCAGACCCGTCGGTTTCGCCGGATGACAAAACCCTCAGCTTGCATCGCACTCTTAAATTAAAAGGCGATAGCCCAAACGTCGCGCTTGATATGTCGCCTCGCAGTAGCTGGCTGGCTATCGGTCATGGAGCGACGTTTATGCTCTGGAAGCCAAACACTGAAGAGCCCGTCGTGCTGGCGGAAGGCGGCGCGGGATTTCCGTCAGTTGCTTTCATAGACCGTGACAGAAAGCTCATCACCTCGGATGGCTGGAAGTTGACGCTCTGGGATGTGCAGACGCGAAAGGGTTCTGAGATAAAGCTGCTGAACAAGGACAATCAGCCGCTCAATGATGCCGAGCAGCCTTTCATACGGTCAATGGCTTTTACACCCAACGGCAAGAAGATGGTCACGAGCAGCAACATGAGCTTCATGGTCTGGCATGCTATTGACAGCGATGTCACCTCTTACTCGCTCAAGGCAGAGATATATGCCCACAGAGAAAACTTTTTTAAGCGCGACTTTTTTAAAGACCTCGTGGTCGCCATTTCACCCAGCGGCAGACTTCTCGCCACAGGCGACGGCACGGATTTGAAGAACGGCGGCGGCGTCAAACTGTGGAACATCGCAGACGACCAGCCCAAAGAATTGTTCACCCTCAGCCCTGATGTAGAGGCTGCCACTTCGCTCTCTTTCTCGGCAGACGGTCATACGCTCGCAGTCGGCGGGAAGGATGCAGTGCAGTTGTGGGATGTGGGCGAACAGTCGCCGTACAAAATGGCGACTAACTACGAGATAGAAAGAGCGCCGCGTGTGATTAAAGAAGGCGCATCGCACCAATCTCTACAGTCGCCCGATGGAAAACTTTGGGCGACCGCATTTCAGTTTGATAAATTGCACTGGCAGACAAACGCCGAACATTCCGCCTCGCCGCCAGTCATGCAAGTCATCAGCACTGTCTTAGTTGAATCAATAGTTTTTTCTCATGACGGTAAACTGCTCGCCATCGGCGGCGGGGGCGACGAAGAGGACAGAGGCGTCGTGCACCTCTGGGATGTGGAGAAGCGTCAGAAAATAGATGCACAGATTAGAGGACACGAAGGCGTAGGGGTCAAAGTAAAGGCTCTGGCCTTCTCGCCCGACAACACTGTTCTGGCAACCGGCGGCACAGACAAAAACATAGAACTCTGGCAAATCAATCCGGGCGGCCCAGGCTATTTAATCGAACGGCTCGAAGGGCATCGCTTTCCTGTCACTGCGCTCGCCTATTCGTCTGACGGAAAGACCCTCGCCTCCGGCGACACGAGCGGGACGGTGAATCTGTGGAGCACTGCATCACATCAACTGATGATGACGCTGCAAGCTTCTGAAAATGCAATCGAGGCCGTAGCCTTCGGAGTGACTTCAAAAGACAGCGCAGGAAAATATTCCGAGAATCTCTATACGAGAGACGAGAAGGGAGTAGTCCGCTTGTGGCCTTCCGCTTCGCGTCAACAGGTGGCGGAGATAGTATGGCAAGCTCCATCAATCTTCCCAAGTCTCAGCCGCTACAGGTTAGACTTTGAGAATCCGTGAGGAAGAATTTCCTTGATGTGTTGAAAGCGATGCTGTATTTTGCGACTCCATTTCTCTGACCTTCACGAAGGAGATTCTCCCATGAGCGCAGCAAATACCTCTGCCAAAGAAGTTGACTCGAAACGTCCACAGTATCTGGTCGTTTTCCACGAGCCATCCGAAAGCAACACGAGCACGCTGTCCACAGTCCTCAATCGCGGTAAGTCTTCACAGACGCGTGAAAGCGCGAGCATGAGTTATCTGGCCGCCACCGACCACGCAGTCGAAACAAAAGTCTATCAACCACTCGGAATTGCCGCGGCAGATTTGGACGATTCTCAGGTTGAGACTCTGCGCAACAGAGATGATGTGCAGGATGTCGTCGTAAATGAAGTTCGTTCGCTGCCTCCGGTTCGCAGGTCTCTCAAACAGACGGAAGACAAAGCTGACAGCGAACGCAAGTCGGAGATGCTGGCTTATCTGAAAGGGATGCGCGATGCCGTCAATCTTGCTATCGCTTATCACGAAGGCGGAAAGCAAACGGAAGCGGCTGGCCCAAGTCTGGCTCAGGTGACTATCCCTCCTGCTGCTTCTGCGAGCGAGACGACGTGGGGCTTGCAAGCCATCGGCGTGGCATCTGCTTTTCCTCCGCCGACGGGCAAAGGCATCAAGGTCGCTGTCTTAGATACAGGGATTGACCTCAATCACCCGGACTTTCTCGACAGGATTTTAAAAGGCATCGTCTCTACGAAATCGTTTGTGACGGACATTACTGTGCAGGATGTTCACGGGCATGGAACGCATTGTGCCGGAACCGTCTGCGGGCCGCGAGATTCAGTTGGAAGGATTCGTTACGGCGTTGCGCCCGAAGCGGAACTGCTGGTCGGCAAAGTTTTCAATAACTCCATTCGCCCGAAAGCGATTGATGACGATATTCTTGACGGCATCCTATGGGCCGAAGAAAACGGAGCCAGAATCATTAACCTGAGTCTAGGCAGCAGCAGAGACACCAGCGGAGCCTTTCCATTGCAATACGAAGCCGTCGCCGACAGACTGCTCAGCCGCGAAAACAACAGCGTGCTTTTGGTGGCGGCGGCGGGCAATGCCAGCAATCGCCCGTCCTCTATCATCTGCGTCGAAAATCCTGCGGCCTGTCCTTCGATTATGGCCGTCGCAGCCATTGACTTCGAGAAGCGCGTCGCTCCGTTTAGTTGCAAACAACTGGACGACATTGGATTCGTTGATGTCGCCGCGCCCGGAGTCGGAGTGTATTCGAGCATGACCGGCAAAGCTTTTGAAGAACTCGACGGCACAAGCATGGCCGCCCCGCACGTCACAGGACTCGCAGCCCTTTACCTGGAGAGAGACCCGCGCATGACTGCGCCACAACTCTTTCACGAACTCAAAGCTCGCGCCACCGCGCTCGGCGATATAGAAGACTTCGGCTCAGGTCTCGTTCAACTCTAAAAGCGTTGCGGATGAATGAGCTGTTTCGTTAGGCGGCAGTGGTTGACAACCGTGCCGCAAAGGTTTCTCATACAAAGCATGAGTGTAGTTAAAACGCATATCGTCCTCGACGAGGAAAAGGCAAATGCCCCGGAGGGACGCAAGCAAGTGCTGTCGGAGATTCGTAAGAAGTTTGAAATCTCCGAGATAAACGAAAAGCGTTTCGAGCGTTATGGTGTGCTGACCTGTGATATAGAGGAAGAGTTGCTGGACGATGTTCGTCAGATACCCGGAGTCGCCGGAGTCGAAATTGACCGGGAAAGATATCTGGACGAGTCCGGCTCGAAGAAAAGTAAGAAACGTGAGGCAGACTAAAAAAATATCTGTCTCACATCCGGCTCAAATTTCTATTCGACGCGGGCCGGCCTTCTGCGCTAAGATAGCTTGCGAACTCGAAAAGGTTTTGAGCGGGATTAAATTTATCTTATGAGATTTTTCCACAATCATTCCAGCCTCGCCCTTACGGTGCCGCTCGGCAGCCGCGCTAGATAGTTTGTGCGCGCGTTGGTTGAAGCGGCGCGTCTTCCAAATTACTCCAAAGAAAATTAAAAATCGTGACGGGGGCAATTTGCTCTCTGCGGGCTTTGTGCCTGCGGCGATTTCGTGATTAATTGTAGAGACAACCGTAAGAGGCTCAAAAAAAACAATGGACGAAAAATATTTTCCCGAAAAGATAGAGCAGAAGTGGCAGCAGCATTGGAATGAGACAAATGCATTCGCTGCTGATGTCAATGATGTGCGGCAGAAGTTTTATTGTTTGGAGATGCTGCCATACCCGTCAGGCTTTTTGCACGTGGGTCATGTGCGCAACTATTCCATCGGTGACGCGCTCGCGTGGTACAAACGTTTGCGTGGCTTCAATGTGCTGCACCCGATTGGCTGGGACAGCTTTGGTCAACCCGCAGAGCAGGCCGCCATCAAGCGCGGCATCATGCCTCTCGAATGGACTGAGAAAAACATCGCGCACATGCGCGGGCAACTGCAACGCCTCGGCGTGAGCTATGACTGGCGACGCGAGATTGCCGCGCACAGGCCGGACTATTACAAGTGGGATCAATGGTTCTTCTTGAAGATGTACGAGAAGGGCTTGGCCTACAAGCGCAAGTCTGCGGTCAACTGGTGTCCGAAAGAACAGACGGTGCTCTCTAACGAGCAATCTTCGGGCGGCGTGTGCTGGCGTTGCGGCACGCCCGTCGAGAAAAAAGAGTTGGAGCAGTGGTTCATACGCATCACGGATTACGCCGAACAACTCTTGGTAGACATGCAGGAGATAGAATCCGCCTGGCCCGAAAAAGTTTTGAAGCGACAGCGCGATTGGATTGGCAAGAGCGTCGGAGCCTATGTCAACTTTGCCATCGAAGGCACGGACAAACATGTGCGTGTCTTTACGACAAGGATTGATACCATCTACGGCGCAAACGCAATCGTGCTGGCGGCGGAGCATCCCTTGCTGGCAGAGTTGTTGGAAGCTTCGCCTTTGAAGACTGACGTGATGCAGTTTGTCGAGCGCGTGCGCGTTGAGCGCAATCGCGCGACAGAGCCGGGCGCGGAAGAAGAAAAGGAAGGCATCAACACTGGCATCATTGCCATCAATCCTTTCTCGGAAGAGCGCGTGCCTGTCTGGACTGCGAACTATGTGTTGATGGAATACGGCACGGGCGCAGTGATGTCCGTCCCCGCGCACGACGAACGCGATTACGAGTTCGCGCAGAAATATACTCTGCCGATACATCAGGTCATCGCGCCCATCACGCACGCCGAAGAGCCGAGCGGTTTTGACCCGCAGCTCGGCGTTGACCAATCAACAGAGATGATTCATGCGACGACGGAGTATGGCGTGCTTGTCAATAGCGGCGAGTGGAGCGGCAAGCTGACCGAAGACGCTATCAAAGAGATGACGGAGTTTGCCGCCGCCAAAGGTTTCGGTGAGGCTGCTGTCACTTATCGCATACGCGACTGGGGCATCTCGCGCCAGCGGTTCTGGGGCGCGCCGATTCCAATGATTTACTGCGAGAAGTGCGGCACAGTTCCAGTGCCAGAAAAAGATTTGCCCGTCAGGTTGCCGGAGCACGCTGACTTTACAGGCACAGGCGAATCGCCGCTCGCGGGCGTAGCAGAGTTTGTTAACGTGTCTTGCCCTACTTGCGGCGGCGCGGCGCGTCGTGAAACCGATACGATGGATACCTTCGTAGATTCATCCTGGTACTTCTTTCGCTACTGCGATCCGCGCAGAGAGGATGCGCCGTTTGACAAAGAGATAGCTGCATACTGGACGCCTGTGGACCAGTACATCGGCGGCGACTCGCACGCCGTGATGCATCTCATCTACACGCGTTTCTGGACCAAGATGATGCGCGATTTGGGATTGGTCAATTTCAACGAGCCGGTCAAGCGTCTCTTGACGCAGGGCATGGTGACCAATCGTGTCGAAGGCACGGATGAATGGAAAGCAATGTCGAAGAGCTTGGGCAACGGCGTTGACCCGGACGAGATGATTGCGGCCTACGGCGCGGACGCTGCACGCTTGTTCGTTCTGTTTGCCGCGCCGCCTGAGAATGAACTGCGCTGGCAGGAGACAGGCATCGAGGGCGCAGTCCGTTTCCTGCAACGTGTCTATCGGATGGTCTGGCGTTGGCGAGAGCGTCTGACAGACCCTGCGCAGAAACTGGATGAGCAAAGCGTCGGAGAGTTTTCGCAAGGTGCACGCGCGCTGCGCCGCAAGACTCATCAGACGATTGCGCGCATCACGGATGATTTCGAGGAGTCGCATTTCAACACGAGCGTCGCGGCCTTGATGGAGTTGTCAAACGCGCTCGGCGATTTTGGAGTTGCGCCGCATGAAGCTACAGCTTCGGATGTTTATGCAGTGCGTGAAGCTCTGGCATCGCTGGTCGTGATGCTCGCGCCGTTTGCGCCGCACGCCGCGGAAGAGATGTGGGAAGGCTTGGGCCACACGGGAGGGTTGCTGAGCGAAGGTGTTGCGCGTTGGCCTGAGACTAATGCGGAGTTGGCTCGCAAAGAGGAGCTGGAAATTCCTGTGCAGATAAACGGCAAGCTGCGCACACGCATCAACGCGAGGCCGGAGACATCCGAAGAAGAGTTGCGCGCGGCAGCCCTCGCGGATGAGAAAGTGCAGGTCTGGATGGAGGGACGCGAAGTCGTCAAAGTCATAGTCGTCCCGCAACGTCTGGTTAATATCGTCGTGCGATAAGTTCTATTTAAGCTTGTCGAATGACGGCGGGTTTTGTTTCGCGCAGAGGCGCAAAGGAAAAATAGAAGACCGCAAAGAAAGCTTCAATTCCTTTGCGAGCTTGAGTTTTATCTTTGCGCCTTTGCGCGAAACTGCTTTTCTCTTTATCAGGAGATGAGAATGTCTTTGAGCTTTCATCATCACAATTCTCGCCTGCGTCGCGCAGCCGCGCTCGTGTCGCTTTTGTTTCTCATCGCCGCCTTCACTTTTTGTGTGGGCCAGAATAAGACTGCACCGTCTCCTGAAATTCAGAAGCCAGCAAAGCGTGTCATAGTCATCTCGCTTGACGGGCTTGATGCGCGTTACCTGCACAAGCGTAATGAGTACGGTTTGAATATTCCCGCGCTCAGGCGTTTGATAGCGGAGGGCGCGATGGCGCGCGGCGTGTGGACGGTCTATCCTTCGGTGACTTATCCGGCGCACACGACGATTGTGACGGGCGTGTTGCCTGCGAAACATGGAGTGCTCGGCAACGAGATTTTCGAGCCGCCGGATGCGCCGCAGGAAGGCGTGTGGAGTTGGTTTGCGCGCGACATCAAAGTAGATACTTTGTGGGATGCAGCCGCGCGCGGAAAGCTGAAGACAGCGATGGTCTCCTGGCCCGTCTCTGCCGGCGCGGGTGATTACAACTTGCCGGAAATTTATCAGAGCGGCGTCCCGCGCGAAAGAACATGGATGAGGATTGGAGAGAACGCGCGCCCGCAAACTCTGGTTCAAGATGTGTTCAAGCATGACCCCGCGCTCTACAGCAAAGTCAACAAGGACGAGAGCGACGACCTGCGCACGCGCTTTGCCGAATATCTCATCACGGAAAAACGCCCGGATGTGTTGCTGGTTCATCTCTTCGATTTGGATCACTTCCAGCATGACTACGGCCCGTTCACGCCTGAGTCGTTTGCGATTCTGGAAAAGGTTGACGGCTATGTCGAGCGTATTCTCGCAGCAGCGGAGCGCGCCGGAACGCTTTCCGAAACGGCTGTCTTTATCGTCAGCGATCATGGCTTCATGCCCGTCAAAGAGCAGGTGCATCCGGGCGTGTTGCTAGCGCGGGCAGGGCTGATTAAGTTGCTTGATGGAAAGGGCGCGGAAGGGAAAGCTACTGCGTTAGCTGCTGACTGGCAGGCCGCAGCATATCCGACGAGCGGCTCCTGCTCGATTATCCTGCGCGACCCGCAGGACAAAGAGACGCTCAAGAAAGTTTTGGACATCTTCAAGCCGCTCGCGGGCAAAAAGGGAAGCGGCATCTTTCGTGTGCTTGAAGCAGATGAAGTGCGAAAGCTCGGCGGCAATCCGCGTGCAGCTCTGATGCTCGACGCTGCCGACGGATACACTTTTGGCGGCAACTACACAGGCGAATTTATCACTTCCTATGCGCGGCGCGGCCAGCATGGATTTCTGCCGACCCGACCGGATTACAAAGCTTCTCTGATAGCTTCGGGCGCAGGCATCACACAGCGCGGCGATTTGGGCGATGTGCGTATGATTGACATTGGCCCAACCATCGCGCGCGTGCTCGGCCTCACCCTGCGCGATGCAGAAGGCCGCGCCCTGACAGTTAAATAACTTGAGTTCGACATAAGCAAAAGATGATGCAGCATGACAGCCCCGCGAGGGGCGACATATATTAGCCCCGTGCGTCAGCGCGGGGACACATGCGCCGCACACAAACCGAGCCCCGTAGGGGCGACAGAAATTATGCGAATCAAGAGGCGAGAATATCTTTGCGCTCTTTGCGAAAAATCTTTGCGTGCTTTGCGTTAAAAACAACTTAACCGCAAAGAGCGCAAAGTGTGAAGACGCAAAGAGGCGCAAAGAGAAAGCTCTTTTCTTTCTCTCAACTTCTACTCTTGATTCACATAAATAATGAGCCCCGTAGGGGCGACATACATTATGCCGCCCCTACGGGGCTTGGTTTGTGTGTGGTGCGCGAGTCCCCGCGCTGACGCGCGGGGCTATTTCATGTCGCCCCTGCGGGGCTCAAGAAACTAACTCTTTCTTGTCTCGAATTCACTAGGCTCATCTGCTTATTCATTGATGAGCTATTCCTTCTCTTCCTTCTTATTGAGCACAGCCCAGAAGCGCGCGAGGAGTCTCTGGCGTTCCTGTTCCGTGCGTGGCGGGCGAAAGCTGCGGCGGACTTTGACTTCGAGGCCGGTGGCAATCTCTACCCATTCGGCAGCCGTGCGCTCTCTGCGCCGCGCCGATTCGATGACGAGCGAGGCCAGCGGCGGCGGCTGTTGCGGCATGGCCGCAGGAGCTGCAAAGAGTGGAGCTCTGGCGGGCGCGGCTTCCGGCAGACGCGGCTTCGCAGGGCGTAGCTGTTGTCCGCGCGCGCCGATAATAGCTTCTGGCTTTTTCCCGGAAGCGCGATGTGTCGCAGGCGAGAGCGCGCTATTGACCAGTTGCTCAAGCGCAGTGATGTCGAGAGCCATCATAAACTCTCTAATCTTGGCGACAGACCAGTTATCCGCCAGCAATTTTTTGACAGCCAGCAAGCGCAGCAGATTTCCGTAGTTGAAGACTGTCGAAGTGCCTGCCTGTCCCGTCGGCTCTCCGAGCAGGTCTTCGCCCAGATAATGGCGCACGATGCGCGGCGTGATGGCGAGTCGCACATTGCCGCGCTCAGGCTCGCGGTTGTATCTCTCGACGAGCGAAGAGGCGGCGTTCGCCAAATCTTCGACGCCGATAAAATCGTGGCCGCGATAGCTTTCCAGAGAACGCATGGCGCGACTATAGTTTTTACAATACCTGTTGTCAATAAGTGATAAGGCATAGAACATGTCCCGCAAAGGCGCAAAGGTGTTGAGGGCTGCTTTATCTTGCATGCTTTCTTTGCGTCTTTGCGCCTTTGCGGGAAACTGCTTTTCTTCCTACCTTTGAAACTGGCCCACTACCTTCCTTTGCGCCTTTGCGGGAGATTATTATTGCAGCAAACGGGACTGGCAAGGCTCGTCTCTTGAAGTGATTGGCTTGTAGGATAAAAGTTAAATTCGAGTAGCTGGAAACATTTATCCTGCAAGCTGTGCATAATTGATAATCTATATTACTTGATTGACGGGCCGAAGGTCGCTAAAATCATTGGCGCGCGGATTTTTAAGCCGAATCCTTCTGTGCCGTCTGGCAGCCGCTATACTTTTCGAGGCCCGTGCCCTGACACCGCGCGAGATTCATGCAGGCATACTTTTCAGGCTTCATGCTTGCTGCCAAAAACTAAAGGCTGCCCCCGACCATTCTGCCGCCTGCCAGAAAGCGAGAGGGCGGGCCGCCTCTGGATCGAGCCGACTCATGAAAGAATGTCCAGCTTGTAAACGTTGCTTTCCCGACCACGTCAATCACTGTCCGACTGACGGTGATGCGACGACGCACTCGATTGCGGGCGAGCCCATCCTCGATGGTCGTTATCAATTAGAGAAGCGTCTGGGACACGGCGGGATGGGCGTCGTTTTCAAAGCGCGGCATATCTTTCTCAAGACCGCGCACGCCATCAAAGTCATCCTGCCAGACCTCGTCGGCAACGACCCGATGCTGGTCACGCGCTTTCGTCAGGAAGCCTTGGCCGCCGCAGCCATCCGCCATACGAACATCATCGCCGTCACAGACTTTGGCGTCGCGCGCGGCACGATGCCTTTCCTCGTCATGGAGTTTGTGCAGGGCAAATCACTGCATGACATTTTAGTTGCTGAAAAATCCCTGCCGCCCGCGCGCGCTCTTGAACTGATGGCGGCCATCGGCTCAGGCGTCGCCGCGGCACACCGTCAAGGCATTGTCCATCGTGATTTAAAACCTCTGAATATCATGATTCAGGAAGAGATGCCTGTCGCAGAAGGTTTGAAGATTCTTGATTTCGGTCTGGCGAAGATTAAATCGGGCGAGTTGTTGGGTTCATTTGTGCAGGCCAAGACGAGCGGGCTGATGGGCTCGCCGTTTTATATGGCTCCTGAGCAATGGTCTGATGAAGAGCCGGATGCGAAGGCTGATATTTATAGCCTCGGCGTCATCATGTACCAGATGCTCGGCGGCGATGTGCCTTTCAAAGGGACTTCGATTCCTTCGATTATGAAGAAGCACCTGACTTCCGCGCCGCCGACTTTTGTAGAGATGGGCGTGCAAGTCCCTGCGCAGATTGAAGCCGTTGTGCGTCACGCGCTTGAGAAGGATGCTCAAAATCGTCCGGCCTCGGTCGACGCTTTTGTCAGCGAGTTGCGTGATGCTGTCGCGAGTGCTTCGCTCTCGCTCGACCGCACACAGGTCGGCCACATTAGTATTGATTCGGCAACGATGATCTCGCCTCCGGCTTCTTCTACTTCTCCGCCGCAGTCGTCGCACACAGGGAGCGGCAATCTGGCTGGGACTATCGACTCCGGCTCGCTGGATGATTACGCGCACCAGCAGAGCGAGGCTTCGATGGAAGCGCGTAGATTGCGCGAGCAGGCAGCCGTTCTGGAAGAGCGTGCGCGGCAGGCCGCAGAAGCGCAAAGACGCGAACAGGAACGGCGCGAGCAGGAAGAGCGCGACCGCATTGCGCGTGAAGAAGTGGCGCGCGAAGAGGCGTTCCGGCTGCAACAGCAGGCAGAGGCGCGGCGCAAGGCCGAAGAGGAAGAGGCCGCGCGTAAACAGGCAGAGGAAGAAGCACGCTTAAGGGCCGAAGCAGAGGCACGCCAGCGCGCAGAAGAAGAGGCGCGCAGGAAGGCTGCGGAAGAGGAGCAGCGCAAGGCTGCTGAGGAAGTCAAGAGGCGTGCTGATGAAGCTGCGCGCCAGCGCGCAGAAGCCGAAGCGAAGTTGCGCGCAGAGGCAGAGGCGCGCCGCAAGGCTGAAGAAGAGGCTGCACGACTGCGTGCCGAAGTAGAAGCCAGAAAGAAGGCCGAAGAGGACGCTGCCGCCAGAAGAAAAGCAGAAGAAGAGGCTGCGCGGCTGCGCGCCGAAGAGCAACGCAAGGCCGACGAAGAGGCCGCGCGTAAACGTGCAGAGGATGATGCGCGTTGGCGTGCAGAGCAGGAAGCAAAAGTTCGCGCGGCAGAAGAAGCGCGACAGCGTGCCGAAGCCGAAGCAAAGTTGCGCGCACAACAGGAAGAAGCGCGCCGCGCGGAAGAGGAACGACAGCGCAAAGAACAGGAAGAGCAAGCGCGCCTGCAACGCGAGCGCGAAGAGCGCGAACGTGCAGAGCGGCAACTGGCTGCCACCTCTATACAGAATTACGACGCCACGCCTCCTGTTGACTTTGAATCAACGCAGCAACAGCGTCAGGGCGTGACTACACAATCGCTCGGCAATCCAAGCCTGCATGGAGCAGAGCAGTCGCACGGCTGGCAACAGCAGAGCCAGCAGGGCATACATGTCTCCGCGCCCGGATATTACGCCGCAGAGCCGCCGAAGAAATCATCCATGCCGATGATTATCGCGGCAGCAGTCATAGGCTTTGTCGTCCTCGTCGGCGGCGGCGCGGGCGTCTATTTTATGACCCGCTCGACGCCTGAGCCTAACAAGCCTCCGATCGTCAATAACGGCAGTGGCGGCAATCAAGGGACGGATAACCCGCCTGATAAAGCCAGGGCGGAGTTGATACCCGTCCCCGGCGGCACGTTTCAGATGGGGCGCGCGGGCGCGCTGGTCCAGGAAGGCCCGCCGCATTCTGTGCCTGTGAGTGCGTTTGCGATGGATAAGACGGAAGTGACCAATGCTGAATATGCGGAGTTTGTCACTGCGACCAAACATACTGCGCCGAGCCACTGGGTTGGAGGCAAACCTATCAGTGGTCAGGAACTGTGGCCCGTCACAAACGTCTCACTGGATGATGCCAATGCTTTCGCAGATTGGCGTTCCAAGCGCGATGGTGTGAAGTATCGTCTGCCGACGGAGGATGAGTGGGAGTATGCTGCGCGCGGCGGCGATCAGGGCAATCTCTATCCGTGGGGCAATAGCTGGCTGAGCAACCGTGCCGCGACTAAAGACGCAGGTCTGACGACGCTCAGGCCTGTTGGCTCATACCCGGAAGGAAAAGCGCGCTGGGGGCATCTGGATATGATTGGCAATGCGTGGGAATGGACTTCCTCGAAGCCTTCTTATTATCCGGGCAACAACCTGACCATAAAGCCTGGGCAAGAGAACTGGGGCATCATTCGCGGCGGCTCTTATAGCAGCGACCCGCGTGGCGACAAGCCCGTCTCCAATACTTATCGCGATTGGATCCAGCCTGCGACAAAGGATAGTCTGCTTGGATTTCGTCTGGTGCGCGAAGGCTCATAAGACCTTGCCCTTACAAATATCAATGACACAGGAAAAAGAGGATGGCATGAAGATGACCGTACGCTATCAATGCTTTTGGCGCGCGGCCCTGTCCGCCTCGATTCTACTGTGCTGTCTGCAACTCTCTTTCGTGGCCCACGCGCAGGACATTTCAGGCGGCGGAGGCGAAGGCGTCAAACGCACTTCCACTTCTGCGCCGCGTCGCCGCACGCGCTCCGCGCAGTCGAAGCCAGCACGACGCAGCACAAAAGCGCAGTCGTTGCCGCAAGCGAAAATTGATTTAAGCAAGCAGGTCGAGACCGCGCTCGACATCGGCAATACGGCGCGCGACAGCAACCCGCCGAATTATGTCGCAGCCGAGCGAGCTTACAAGTTGGCGTTAGAGCTTGATGCGGAAGAATCGCGCGCCTATGTCGGATTGGGCAATACCTATTTCGACCAGAAGCGTTACGCGGACGCCGAAGCGGCTTTTCGTCGCGCAGCAGAGCTTGACCCGGAAGACGCTGACGCATTGGTCGCACTCGCGTATGTCAACAATGCTTTAGAGCGTTATGCGGAAGCGGAAAAAGCTGCGACGCGCGCTCGCGCTCTGGATAAAAATAATTATCAAGCGCATGTCGCGCTTGGATGGAGCCATTACCGGCGCAAGAATTACGCGGCAGCAGAGACCGCGTATCGTAGCGCGATTGGGCTTTCGCCAAAGTCGGCGGAGTTGTACAGCGAATTGGGCCAGGTCTTGATGGATCAGGGACGATGGCGCGACAGCGAGCCTCTCTTGAAGCAAGCAGCCGCGCTTGACCCTGCTGATGCAGCGACGCAGGCGAATTACGGAATCGTGCTGCACAAGCTCGGACAGCTTGACCTCGCGGCAGCGGCTTACGTGCAGGCCGCACAACTCGACCCGAAGATGTCAGGAGCACACTCGAATCTGGCTCTGGTCCATTACACGCGCGGCGATTTCACAAAGGCGCGCGAAGAATGGACGGCTGCCATCGGGCTTAACTCGACCTACCCGCTAGACCGCGCGGGGCTGCTGGTCATTGACCGCAAGCTTGCGGAGGCGCAAGCCGAACTGGAAAAATATACGCAGGCCAACGGCGCGGATGAAGACGGCTGGCTTCTGTTGGGAGATGTCAAGCGGATGCAGGGCGATGATGCGGGCGCACGTGCGGCCTATGCACGCGCGACACAGTTGACGCCGGATTACACTGCGCACGCGCGGCCCACGATTCCGGCTCCGGTTGTACCAAAAGTTTCGGCCACTCCGTCACCCGCGAAGGAGACAAGCGGCGCGACTACTACTGCTGCTGTGATTAAACAGCCTGCGGGACAGCCTGCGACGACGAGCGCGGATGCTTCGTCAAAAGAGCCGGGCCTGCGTTATGCGACGAGCGTGCGGACGATTAAGGCGACCAATAACCCTAGACCGACGCCAGCCTCCGGTGCGATTTCCATTACGTGCGACCCGAATGCCACACTCTTGGTCGAACCGCTCTCCGGCGGCGAAGCGCAAAAGACCATCGTGCCGTCCTCTGATAATGTAGTGGTCTTTAACCAACTGAGGCCGGGCGAGTATCGCGTCGTGGCCTGGCTTGACGGACATGAAACTTTAGAGACGCGCGTCTTCGTGCCTGTCAACAGGGTCGTCGGCGTTAAGCTCAAGCTGCAACCTAAACCGTGAAGAGAATTATTTAAGAAACTCATTTAGTAATTTTCTTAAATTCAGTTATCCGTAATCGAGTTAATCATGAAATTTTGTAGAGGAAAAAGAATGAGATTCAAAAGCTATACGCGCCTTGCCTGCGCGCCGCTCATGCTTGTTGTCTGTGCGGCCCTGCTGGCTTTGGCCCAAACCGCGAGCGCGCAGGAAGCTGGCGGCGACTTCGGAGGCGGCGCAGGCATTTTCAGACCGAAGAATCCTGAGACGAAGAGCCGTCGGAGAACCGGCGGCACGCGCCCCACTCCGACGCGCAACCGTCCCAAGCCTCCGAAAGGAAAACCGGCTGGCCCATCTGCGGAAGAGATTGAAGAGATGGTGGACGACAAGCTTGACGAAGGCAACGAGGCGCGTGACGCGCGCAATTACGTTGCTGCTGAAAAAGCTTATCGCGGAGCCATCGAGTTGAAGGCGCGCGATTACAGAGCCTATTACGGACTTGGCAATCTCTACACAGACCAGCAGCTTTGGGAAGAAGCAGAGAAGGCTTACAAGCAGGCCATCCAATATAACCAGTTGAGCGCGGATGCTTATGTCGCCTTGAGCTTCGTGCTTGTCCAGCCGCGTAGCGGAGGCAGCCTCGCGGGTCGTCTGGTCGAAGCAGAAAAAGCCGCGCGTCGCGCGATCCAGTTGCAGCCTGCAAACGCTATTGCCTATGACCGTCTCGGCGTCGCGCTCGAAGGTCGCGGGCTGATTGACAATGAAACTGAGCAGGCGTATCGCCGCGCCGTCGAAGCCGATGCGCAGTTCGCCGTCGCGCATGTGCATCTCGGACGGCTCTTGAGAAAGATGGGGCGCGGCAAAGAGTCTGAGCCTTACTATCGCCGCGCGATAGAGTTGGCGAATGATGCTCCGACGCTCGTCCTGATTGCAGAAGCTTTGGATTCCGAACAGCGTTATCAAGAGGCCGAGCCTCTGCTGCGACGCGCGCTGCAAATGGATGCGAAGAATCTGGGCGCGCTCTATTTCCTGAGCCGTCTGCTGGTCGCGCTCCGTCGTTATGACGAAGCGGAGCCTGTGCTCAAAAATCTGATTGAGATTAGCCCGCGCAGCGTCGCGCCTTATTCTCTGCTCGGCTCGCTTTACTTACGCGCCGAACGCTTTGAGGATGCAGAGCGCACGTACCTGCGCGCAGCCGAAGTTGCTCCTGCGGCAGACCGCAAACACCTCGCGGGCTCTTACGGTCTGATGGGCGTCGGCGATGGCTACATGAAAACCGGGCGAGGCCGCGATGCTCTGCGCGTCTATCAACGCGCGCTTGAGCTTGACCCGAACAGCGCGGAACTGCCCAACAAGATTGCGCGCGCGCGTGGAAATTGAAAAGCAGTAGGCAGTAGGCAGTTTGCAGTGGGCAGCATAAAAGCTTTAAATCTTTTCTTACTGCCCACTGCACACTGATTGAGGACATTTATGCTTCGTTGCCCGAAATGTAATCGCAGTTATCAGGATGACATGCAGAAGTTCTGTACGCACGATGGCGGGCGGCTTGTGCCTGACATTGATAAGCCGCAGAGCTTTGACCCGAATGCGACAGTGCATGCAGACCTCTCGAATCTGGACATCCCTGTCACGCCGACCACGCCTCCGGTCGTCGCTCCTCCGCAGCCCACGCCTCCTCCTGCGCGTCAGCCGGATTTGAATGCGACGATTGCAGGGCCGCCGCCTGCGCCAGCGACAGGCACATTTCGTCCGCCTGCGGAGAATCCGACGAGCAATTTTCCGCCACAGCAGACAACCAGACTTTCACAGCCTTTGCCGGAGCAGGATGTACAGGTTCCATCTGCGCCCGCGCCACCACCGCCTCCGCAACAGAGACCGGAGCAGCCTGCGCCCGTACAGCCGCCAAGACGAGAGCCTACGCCCGCGCCTTTTCCGACGATGATGATGGCTCCGCCGGGGCCGCCGCCTCTGCCGCCGACGACAGGCGCGCCAGTGCAGCCTGAGCCGCCGCGCACATCCAATATAGCATCTCCTTCATCAGCCTTGCCGCAGTCGCACGTCACTGCACAGGTGCAAGCTCCATCGCAGCCTTTGCCTGCTGCGCCTGCTCCGTCTCAGCCGCTTGCCGCGCCGCCGAAAAAATCCAAACTCGGTCTCGTGCTCGCGCTCGTCGGAGTGCTCGTGTTGCTGGTACTCGTGGGCGGAGGCGTCGGGGCTTATTTCTATCTCAATCGCCAGAAGACCACAGAGGCCAACAACACCAACACCGGCGGAGGCGTGACTGTCCCGACGGTGGTTAACAACAATGCCAACAGCAACGCTTCGAGCGGCCCGACTCTGAACACGAAGCCTGCCGAGGCTCCGCCGAATTCCGTTAAATTTCAAAATTCGGATGCGATGCTGGACGGCAAGCTCAAAGAGCATTATGTGGATTTCTATTTTTACTATCCGCAGGGTTGGCTAAAGAGCGACAAGGCCGGAGTTCCCGGCGCGAACAATTTCGTAGAAGTCGAGCGACGCTTGCCGCCTGACTTTACGCAGGAAGACCTTGTCGTCAGTTGGTATGAGAGCAAGGGAACTGTCGAGGCGGATTTGGCTGGCAAGCTGCCCACGCTGGTCAAAGACCGCGATGCGAGTCTGGCTAAAATTTATCCTGAGTATCAGAAAATATCCGAAGGCAAGACGACCATCAACGGCATAGAGGGTTACGAGTTCCGCTTTAAGGCCGTGTCCAGAGCCACAGCCAAAGGCGACATCAACATCTGGGGGCGTATGGTTTTTCTGCCGCCCGGAGACGAAGAAAGCACCAAAGGCGTCACGCTCTATATGCTCACGACCTCGCTCGCTCCAGAATTGCAGGGCGTTGAAGATGTCGGCGTCAAGGGAGAACTGCCGATGATTCTCAATTCATTCACCTTAGGAAAGAGTTAACAAAGCAGTGTGCAGTAGGCAGTGGGCAGTTGGCAGATAAAAGCAAAGCAATCTGTCTTTACTGCCAACTGCCCATTGCCTACTGCACACTGAAGAGAGTGTCCCCTATGAAAATCGTCCTAATCGAAGAGCGCAACGGGCAGCAGAAGCCTGAGCGCGCGTTTGACCAGCCGACCATCAAAATCGGGCGCAACCCGGCAGAGTGTCACATCGTTTTCGACCAGACAGAATGGCCCATGGTCTCGCGCAAGCACGCAGAGTTTCGTCTCAAAGACGACCGCTATCTGCTCGTCGATACAAATTCGAGCTTCGGCACTTTCATTGACGGCCAGCGCGTGACAGAGCCTATGGAAGTCAAAGTCGGAGCGAGCGTGCAGTTCGGCGCGGGCGGCCCTGTCATGCGCGTCGCGCGCGTCGAGCAGGCCGCGCCGGCACAGGACAAACACGCCAGCATCGCGGAGATGGAGACGCACAGAGACCTGCCCTCCGGCATGGCCCAGCCACCGCAGTATCCGAAACCTGCGCCGCCGCCGATGGTCGCCGCTCACCCGCCGCCACAGGAGCAGCAAGCGACCAAGAAGCCTGCCGCTTCTTCTGCTCAGCCGACGATTGAGTTGCTGCGCGCCGCGACGGGCAAGATGGAGCGCGTCACCATCAGCGATAAGGAAGTTGTCCTCCTGGGCCGCGACCCTGCTGTGGATGTTGTGATTGATGCTGACGCGGCTGTCGTCTCGCGTCGCCACGCGGAGATTCGACGCCGCGACGGGCAATGCGTCCTCTTCGATTTGGGCAGCTTCAACGGCACGCTGATTAACGACCAGCGCATCACTGCCCCGACGCCGCTTTACGACGGCGACCGCATACAGCTTGGGATGGGTGGGCCAATCCTGCGTTTCAATGACCCTGCGCATCCTGCGCCAGCCGCAGCCGCGCAGCCCGCAGCGCAACGCGGCGTGAGCGGGGCCGTGCCTGTCGTTGCAACTGCTGGCGCGCCTGCGGGCGACGTAGGCATGCATACGATGGTTGTTAAGGCCGGTTCGGGTTCGCTCAATCAGCAGATGCCGCGCCCGTCCGAAGGCGGGCAGCAGCCGCAACTCTTAATGCAGCTTGCCTTCGATGGTCGCCCGCAACTCTCCATCGGACGCGCGCCCGACAATGACGTGCGCCTCGACGGCTTGCAAATCTCTAATCATCACGCGCTGCTCAAACAACAGGGCGGCAGCGTCTTTATCGAAGACGCTGGCTCAACCAACGGCGTCTATGTCAACGGCGCGCGCATCTCCGGTCGTCGTCCGATTCAGAATCAGGACATCGTGCAGATTGGCCCATTCGTCTTACAGGCCGACCCGCAGCGCGGCGTTGCCATCTTCGACACGCGCTCGAAGACGCGGATTGATTGCATAGACATTACTAAGGAAGTAAAAAATCGTTCGGGTGGCGGGATGATAAAGCTGCTCGATGATGTTGATTTGACTATTCAGCCGAATGAGTTTGTCGGGCTGCTTGGCCCATCGGGCGCGGGCAAATCAACCTTGATGGATTCCTTAAATGGAATGCGGCCCGCATCGAGCGGCCATGTGCTGATAAATAATTTAGACCTCTATCAGCATCTGGATTCCATCAAGCAATCCATCGGCTATGTCCCGCAGGACGACATCATACATCGCGAGCTGACTGTCTATCGCACGCTCTATTACGTTGCGCGCCTGCGCCTTTCGCGCGACGTTTCAAAGCAGGAGATAGACCAGATTGTCGGCGAGGTGATGGATGTCACGGGTCTTTCAGAGCGCAGAGATGTGCCTGTGGGCCAACTCTCCGGCGGCCAGCGCAAGCGCGTCTCCATCGCCGTCGAACTTATTACAAAACCTTCCGTCATCTTTTTGGATGAGCCGACATCGGGCCTCGACCCTGCGACGGAAGAAAAAATCATGCGCCTCTTTCGCACGATTGCGGAGAGCGGGCGGACTGTGATTTTGACGACGCACGCGATGGAGAACGTGCGGCTCTTCGACAAGATTGTGGTCATGATGCGCGGCAAGCTTGTCTTTTACGGCGCGCCGCAGGAAGCCCTCGCGCATGTCAAAGCGGATAGTTTTAAAGACCTCTATGACAAGCTCGAAGCTCCGATTGAAGATCGCGTCTCAAAGATGCAGCCGATTACGCCGGACGCGACGCGCGAGCAGAAGCAGGACTTCAAGAAACGCAAAGAGCAGATTTCCGAAGAGGTCGCGGAAGAATGGAAGCGCAGATTTCAGCAGACTCCGCAATATCAACGTAACATCGTACAGCCCTTGAGCGGCCTCAAGCGCGATATGCAGGTGGCTGCGCCTGCGCGTCGTCGCGCAAGCGTGACAGACGCCTTGCGCCAGTGGGCCACACTCGCGCGTCGTTACATGGAAGTCTTGGGGCGCGACAAATTCAATCTTCTCATTCTCTTTGGTCAAGCTCCGATTGTAGCCCTGCTCACATATCTCGTTGTCGGCAGAGACCAGCCGCGCGACTTTCCATTCTTCGTGCTTGCGCTCGTCGCCGTCTGGTTCGGCACGTCCATCGCGGCGCGCGAAATCATACGCGAGCGCGCAGTCTATAACCGCGAGCGGATGGTCAACCTCGGCCTCTTGCCTTATGTCGGCTCAAAGCTGTTCGTGCTCACGCTGATTGTAGGCTTGCAGTGCATCATGCTTTTCGGCACGCTCAAAGTTCTTGACCTGCTGGAACTGATGAAGATGCCCGGCTACCTGATTGGCATCCCCCAACTGTTTGTCATGATTCTGACGGGCATGGTCGGCATCGCGCTCGGCCTCTTCATCTCCGCCATCGTTAAGACATCCGAGATGGCGACGAGCCTTGTGCCTCTGATTCTGATTCCGCAGATTCTCTTCTCAGGTCTGGTCGGTGTCCCGACGGGCGTCTCAAAAGTCGTCGGCCTGACGATGCCCGCGACGTGGTCTTTCGATGAGATGAAGCGACTCTCCGGTCTGGACACTTTGCGCGAGGAAGGCGCAGACCCGAATGGGCCAAACAAGGAGCGCGGCCTCTACAAGCAGATTGAGCATGAGAACGATAACATCATCTCTGATGCCAAAAATAAGATAGACAAGTACAGAGAGGACGCGGACAGCGAGTCGAAGGATTACCAGAAGAAGATGGAAGACTACATCAACGACATGCAGCGCGGCGGCTCTTCGACCAAGCCTGCCGCGCCTGAGCTTGCTCCGGCTCCGACCATTGACGACGCGCGCAAAGTGCCGCCAGACCTCAGCAACTACGTGGACTTTCTGCATCCCTGGGGCAACATGCTGGTCAATCCAATAGTGTTGCTCATCATGTTCTTCGGTCTCCTCATCGGCACAATCATCGCGCTCCGTTCGCAGGACATTGGATAGAAAAGCAAGGATGAAGGATGAAGGCGGAAGGATGAAAGGAGTGCTATTCAAACTTGGATTGCTGATATTGAATAGCATCCTCTTCATCCTTCCGCCTTTCGCCTTCATCCTTCATCCTTCCGCCTTCATCCTTTCGTTCAGTCATGCGCAGGAAACTTTTCCGCCGCCGCCCGCAGACCAATCGCGCATTTATCTCGCAGACGAGCAGGGAAGTGTGACGGCTCTGCCGTTCGAGACTGGCACGACGCCGCTTAAGGCAGACGTGTTGGCAAAGAGCGATAAGACAAGTTACATTGAATTGAAAGGCGCAGAGAGCGCATCGAAGATTAAGGAGACGATTCCGCGCTTTTACCTCTTTGTGAAGGATGAAGCGAACGTGCATCCGCCGTTTATCGTGCGGCTCGTGACGAAGGGCGACGCGCGGCGCGTGACGGCGATGTCGCAGAAAGGTCTTTACGGATTCGCAATCAATTCCGCAGAGATAATCAAGCCGCGTTATCGCGTGCTGGCGCGCGTTGGTGGTATGCTTTATATGGAAGTGCGCCCGCGCGAGCCGCTTGAGCCGGGCGCGCGTTACGCAATCATCGGCACAGACCTTGAGCGCATTGTGTCCTTCGAGGTAACTGGTCTAATTTAGTAAAGGAATTTTTAAATCACATGACTTCTTCTACACCGGAGCCGCGCAACGTAAGATTCTGGACGCCCGCGCGTCTGGCTTTGACTCTTATCACACTCGCGCTCGTCGCCAGTCTCTTTGTCGCAAGCTGCACCGGCCCCGCACAGGTTGCGAATAATAACTCTGCGCCAACGGGCCAGCCTCCGGGCAGGACTGTTCCGGCCAACAATCCGAACGCCCCGACGGTTCCGACAGAGCCTGTGCCAGCGACGCTCATGAACAGGGAACTCAAACTGCTCGACGGCAGCAACTTCAAGCTGGCGGACTTTCAGGGCAAAATCATTTTGGTTAATCTGTGGGCCACCTGGTGCGGGCCGTGTCGTTCGGAAGTGCCGGACTTGATTAAGGTCGCTAACGAATACGGGCCGAAGGGTGTGGAAGTGGTTGGACTGACAAACGAAGACCCAGTGGCAGACGCAGCCAAAGTGAAATCATTTGTCGAGCATTTCAAGATTAATTACAAGATTGCGTGGGGCGATCAGGAATTTGCGATGGGATTGATGCAGGCCGCCGGACAGATACGCAATAACATCCCGCAAAGCTTTATCATCGGACGCGATGGCCGCATCCTCAAACGCTTCATCGGCTTTAGCCAGACAGAAACTCCTCCCAAGCTCAGACAGGCATTGGAAGAAGCACTTCAAAAAGGATGAAGGATGAAGGATGAATGATGAATGATGAAAGGCATGCTGTTTAAAGTTGAGTGGCTCATCTCTAAATAGCACTCCTTTCATCCTTCCGCCTTCATCCTTCATCCTTGCTTTTCGCGCTCGCCTTCTTCTTTGAGTTCGCGGCCTTCGCGCTCCAGTTCTTCATCCTGCAAGCCTTGTGCGACGCGCTCCTTTGCGCGGCCTTCGATGCGTTTCATCTCTGCTTCGACGCGGCCTTCGACCTCGTCAATCGGCGCGGTTTCGCCCGTCTCGTCCTGCGTTACGAAGTTCTCTTTTTTAGTGTCCATGAATCTTCTCTACTGGCCTCCCTGCTCTCTCGTCTGTAATGATGATTTCGGGTGTCGCTGATGGTCGCATCAAACGCGCGGTGGAGTCAAATATTCGATTCTTGCAAAGGGCTGGCAGCTTATGCGATACTCTGCGGCGCACGAGTGAGGAATCTTTGGCGGAGCGCTCCCCCGGCAGCCTGCCATTGCCCGCCAGAGTTAGAAAGAACAAAAGAGGTTCCCCCAATGCCGGAAGAGATTAGTCGGTTATTGAATAACGGCTCAGAGATTATTGTGCGGACATGGACGGATAAGGTCATGTCTGACAGGCGCGTTTATTCCGATGCACGTTTGTCCTACCTACAGCTAGTAGACCACATCCCGCAAATCCTGGAAGAGATTAGGGACGCGCTGGCGCGCGAGACGGAGTCCAACGTCAGACCCGTGCAGGGGCCGAATCATGGCCGCATGAGATGGCAGCAGGGCTACGAGTTGAAAGAGGTCGTGCGCGAATTGATGCTCCTGCGTACAACCTTGCTGGAATTCATAGAGACCTATCGCGGCGCGCTGCACAACAAACAGCCGAACCAGATTATGCAAGCCTATCGCCGGATTAACGGCTTCATGGATGAAGAACTGTATCGCACGATTGAAGCCTATCTCGAATCCGAGCAAGGCGCGCCTGCCGCCGAAGTCATGGCGTAAAGATTAAGCTCAAACATACGGCTCACGGTCGCAAGCTTTTCGCGCGGGGCCGCTCACACACGCTCTGTCGCACTGCATAAAGTCTTTGCCAGTTAAACCGCCGGACACGCTCTACTCCGAAGTTATTGCAACCTGAAAGAATTGCCGGAGGAAAAAATGAGAAGAAGCTTCAGGACATCAAGACACTTTCGTCTCTTTCTGAATAGCATCTGGGTCGCGCTGCTCATCGCTGTCGTGGCTGTCATCACGACCAGCCAGCAAGCCTCTTTTGACGGGCGCGCGGATGTCTCCGAACAGATTTCGGAGTTGAAAGGAATCCCGCAATTAGTCCGCGCCACGAAATCCGCAGGAGCAGAGTTTCGCTCGCGCGGGCTTTTTCAAAACTCAACGGCGCGCGTCGCCAGCGATGCAACCATCAGCAAAGCTTTAACGGACGGCGTGATTCTAAATTTGAATCAGGACAACGTGCGCCGGATTTTAAATGAAGATGAGCCGTTCCTGACTTTGCCTTTGCCCGATGCAAACGGCGGAGTGACAGAGCTTGAGTTGGTCAAGGTCAATATCTTTGCGCCCGGCTTTACCGTCAAGACGGCTTCCGATAATCGTGTTGTTGAAGGCCACCTTGGCGCGCACTATCGCGGGATTGTCAAAGGCGATAACACTTCTCTGGCCGCCATCAGCGTCTTTGAGAATGAGGTGATGGGCTTTTACTCGACGCGCGCTGAAGGCAACAATGTCATTGGTCGTTTGACGGGAAATAATCCGACTGACCGTCACATCATTTATAACGATAAGGATTTGAAGGGCAAGCCGGAGTTTAGCTGCGAGACGGAAGACCCTGTTAATGGCCTGCCGAAATCCAACAGGCCCGCGCCGCAAGAGGGCGACAGCCTCGCCGTGACCTGCGTCCGTATGTATTTTGAAGCCGACTACAACCTCTACACGAATAAAGGCAGCGTCGCCAATGTCAGAAACTATATGACGGGACTGTTTAATCAATCGGCGACGCTTTTCGCCAACGACACGATTCCCGTTGCCATGTCGCAACTCGTCATCTGGGATGTGCCAAGCCCTTACGTGGCGAACTCTTCCACTACGATGCTCGACGGCTTTGAGGCGGTGCGCACTGCCTATAACGGCGATACGGCTCACTTAGTCTCTTTGAACCTACCCGGAAGCGGGCTAGCCGGCGTTGATACCTTGTGCGGAAACTCTTCCTATGCTTTTAGCGGAATTCTACCGGATTATCTCAACGTTCCCGCTTTTTCGGTGTCTGTGCTGGTCGTCACACACGAAGCGGGCCATAGCCTCGCATCGCCGCACACGCATTCCTGTTTCTGGAACGGCAACAACACTGCGATTGACGGATGCGCGCCGGTTGAGGATGGCAACTGCCCGCTTCCGCCCATCCCTGCTGGCGGCGGGACGATTATGAGCTACTGCCACAATCAAGCCGTCGGCACTAACTTCGCAAACGGTTTCGGCCCACTACCGAAGGCCTGGATTATACAGCGCGTCGGTGAGGCTTTCTGTCTCAGAGACTGCGCGCTTCCGGCGACGCCTAAACGCGCGTTCGACTTTGACGGCGATGGCAAAGCGGATATCTCCGTCTTTAGACCAAGCGGTGGTATCTGGCACATTCTGCGTTCCAACACAGGCTACACTGGCACGTCCTTCGGCATCTCAACAGACGCCATAGCTCCTGCGGATTACGACGGCGACAATCGCACAGACCTCGGCATCTATCGCAACGGCACATGGTACTTGCAACGCTCCAGCACAGGCTTTAAGGGCGTGGCTTTTGGCACGACAGGCGATCTGCCTGTGCCGGGAGATTTTGACGGCGATGGCCTTGCAGACATCTCCGTCTTTCGTCCGTCAAACGGCGGCTGGTACAGAATCAACAGCGGCAACGGACAATCTGCATCAGTGGCCTTTGGACAGAACGGAGATGTGCCGTTGATGGGTGACTTTGATGGCGACGGCAAAGCAGATCAAGCTGTCTTTCGTCCGTCAACTTCTTCTTGGTACATGCTGCGCTCGACCTTAGGATTTACGGGCGTGGCGTTTGGGTCGGCAGGAGACATTGCTGTGCCTGCGGATTATGACGGGGATGCTAAGACAGACATCGCAGTCTTTCGTCCGTCAGGCGGGACATGGTACATCTTGCGCTCGCAACTCGGATTTACAGCGATACAGTTCGGCATCTCTACAGACCGTCCAGTCGCGGCGGATTACGACAATGACGGCAAAGCTGATGTGGCTGTCTATCGTCCGAGCGCAGGAGCCTGGTACTTGCTGCAATCAACCGCAGGATTTTCGGCACAACAGTTTGGCGTCTCGACAGACAGAGCCGTCCCGGCTGCTTATGTGCCATAAACGATAGAGTCTTTATTCAGGAAGTAAACAGCGCATAGTCGAAATCGCGTAGCAAGCTAGCCTCAGACCACTAGAGTGTTCCCCAGTTTTACTCTGGCACCAGCGAACTCCCCTGTGGACGCGATTTCGATAATGAGCTGCGGTAATAAATCAAGGAACGCTGGTTTAACAAGATAGGAGAAAGTAGGAGAAAGAAATGCAAAGAAGCCCTAAGAAATTCAAACGACTGCATCTGCTCTTGAGCAGCTTCTGGGTTCTGGCCCTCGTTGCCTGCGCCGTCGTCATCTCGACGAGTCGCAAGGCATCATTGGAAATCCGTACGCCGCATGAAGAGCAAGCTTCATCCTTAAAAGCAATTCCACAATTAATCAAAAACACAAAAACTGCCGGAGCAAGATTTCGCACACAACAACTCTTTGAGTCTTCGACCTCGCGCGTGGCAGATGATGCCGGCTTGCGCAAGGCTCTCAATGATGGAACGGTGCTCAATCTGAACCGTGAAAACATGCAAAGGATTTTGTCAGAGGATGTGCAGTTTCTGGTCTTGCCTTTGCCCGATGGCAGAGGCGGCTCGCTTGAGCTTGAGTTGGTCAAGGTCAATATCTTCGCGCCCGGCTTTACCGTCAATGTCGTTTCCACAGGCAAAGAGGTCGAAGGCAATCTCGGCGCGCACTATCGCGGCATCGTGAGAGGCAATGACGATTCTCTGGCCGCCATCAGCGTCTTTGAAAATGAAGTGATGGGCTTCTACAGCACTGGCGACGCAGGCAACAATGTCATTGGTCGCCTACAGGGAGATAATGCGACTGACAGGCACATCGTTTATAACGACAACGATTTGAAAGGCAGGCCGGATTTTAGCTGCGAGACGGATGAGCTTGTCAGTCCCTTGCCCTCTTCCGCGCCGTCAGCCGCGCCGCCGCCGACGGACGAAACTGTTGCCGCGAACTGCGTCAAGATGTATGTCGAAGCCGACTACAACATCTATACGAATAGAGGCAGCCTCGCCAACACGAGAAACTTTTTGACGGGCGTGTTCAATCAATCGGCGACGATTTATGCCAACGACACGATTCCTGTGGCGATGTCGCAACTCGTCATCTGGGATGTGCCGAGCATCTATACGTCAAGCAGTTCGACGACGATGCTCAATGGCTTTCTCGCCAATCGTGGAATCTATAGAGGCGACAATGCTCACTTAGTCTCGTTCTACGGCGGGCATGGCGGTCTGGCATACGTCAACGTCCTGTGCAACCGTAGCTTCGCCTATGCCTATAGCGGCCTCAATCCCACTTACCAGAACGTGCCGACATATTCTTGGTCGGTCATGGTCTTTACACATGAAGCGGGCCACAACCTTGCATCACCGCACACGCATTCCTGCTCTTGGAATGGCAACAACACTGCGATTGACAGTTGCTCCGCACCGACAGGCGGTTGTGCGTCTCCCGGCATTCCTCCTGAGGGCGGGACGATTATGAGCTACTGCCACTTGCAATCGGTTGGCATCAACTTCACTTTGGGCTTTGGCCCACAGCCGAAAGCTCTGATTCTCCAGCGCATTGCTGTTGCGGCGGGATGCCTGACAGATTGCGCTCTTGCTCCGGCTGCGAAGAGACCTTTCGATTTTGACGGCGACGGCAAGGCAGACCTCTCTGTCTTCAGAGCGAGCGATGGAGCGTGGCATATACTGCGTTCAGGCTCTTCCTACACAGGCATCAGCTTCGGCTCCCCGGCGGACACCATCGCACCGGCAGACTATGACGGCGACGGCAGGACAGACCTCGCGGTCTTCCGTTCGTCAACAGGCGTCTGGTATCTGCAACGCTCGACCACAGGCTTCAAAGGCGTGGCCTTCGGGACAAGCGGAGATATGCCTCTCCCCGGAGACTTTGACGGCGATGGTGTGGCGGACATCTCTGTTTTCCGTCCATCAAACGGTGGTTGGTACAGAATCAATAGCAGCACCGGACTGTCTTCCTCACTGGCTTTCGGACAGAACGGCGACGTTCCGGTGCAGGGAGATTTCGATGGCGACGGCAAAGCAGACCCGGCTGTCTTCCGTCCGTCAACCTCTTCCTGGTACATGCTGCGCTCAGCCGCAGGCTTTACGGGCGTGGCGTTCGGCGCGGCGGGAGACAAACCCGTGACAGGAGACTTTGATGGCGACGGCTTGACAGACATCGGCGTCTTCCGCCCGTCCACAGGCGCATGGTATCTGCTGGGCTCGAACATGGGAGTAGCCAGCTATTCATTCGGAGCAACGAATGATATTCCGGTTCCTGCGGATTACGACGGAGACGGCAGAACCGACATCGGAGTCTTCCGTCCGTCCACAGGGTCATGGTATTTGTTGCGCTCGACCTCAGGGTTCCTGGGCCAGAGTTTCGGAAACGGCACGGACAAGCCTGTGCCTTCGGCCTACGTGCCATAAACTCGCTCTAACTCACTACTTAACTTCCGGCGGCAGAAAGCGTCTCAAAAGCGTCTTCTGCCGCCGGAATTTTTTTTACAGAACGCAAATTTCCAGGCAACAATTTGTGACTATTTTGAATCTGATATCGGACATTTGATAATGAAAAAAGCCTTGCGCCTGTTGGATTGTTGTCGCGCCGGGCATAGCTCAGATGCTCATTTTTCCTACCCCCAATTTTTTGTCAACTTAAGTCTTCTGCGCACACGCGCCGCTCTCATGCGAAGCGGCCCGCAGCAAGCGCAATTAGCCACATTCAGTCTAAGAAAATTTAATTAGTCTTCTGACAGTCTTTCTATGTCTCACGGAGCAAGGCTGGCAATTATTGAGGAGAAAAGAATGAAAAGAAGCCCAAAGAAGTTGCGTTATTTGAGTTTGCTGACGAGTAGCATTCTGGTTATCATACTTTTTGTTTGCGTCGGCGTTTCTTTGAAAGGCAATAAAGTGCATTCAGAGTCGCGCCAGTTCCCCACAGAAGATAGCCCTTCCTTGGTGAAGGAAGTCCCGCAGTTAATCAAAACCACAAAAACTGCCGGCATCGAATTTCACAAGGTTGATTTGTTTGAAGCATCCTCTTCGCGCGTCGCGAGTGATGCGACCTTGCGCAAGGCTGTCTCTGAGGGTTCTGTCCTCAACTTGAATCAGGACAACATGCGCCGCGTTTTGACGGAAGACGAGCCGTTTCTGACTTTGCCTTTGCCCGATGGCAACGGCGGAGTCGTCGAGCTTGAGCTTGTGAGAGTCAATATCTTCGCGCCCGGTTTCAGCGTCAAGACAGCGACCTCGAACGGCCAGCCGGTTGACAGCAATCTCGGCGCGCACTATCGCGGCATCGTGAGAGGCAATAACAATTCTTTGGCGGCCATCAGCGTCTTTGATAACGAGGTGATGGGTTTCTATAGCACTGGCGACGAAGGCAACACAGTGCTCGGCAGGTTGGGCGGCGATAACCCGACCAACAGGCACATTCTGTATGCAGACAAAAACTTGCAGGCCAGCCCTGAGTATGGTTGCGACACGGAAGATACGAATGAAGTCATCCCTGCCGCAGACTTGCAAGCTCGCACGCCGGAGGAGCAGGTTGCTGCCAAGTGCGTGCGCATCTATCTCGAAGCAGACTATGACATTTATCTCAACAAGGGCAGCGTCACCAATGTCAGAAACTATCTGACGGGCATGTTCAACCAGTCGGCTGCGATTTTCGCCAACGAAGGTGTTCCGGTTTCCATCTCAGAGATTTTCGTCTGGAACACTGCGAGCCCTTATACCGGAACGACTACCAGCACTCTGCTCCAACAGTTCAGAAGCACGCGCACGAGCTTCAATGGCGATCTGGCACACTTCTTAGCGATTCGCAATCTCGGCGGCATCGCGTATCTGAATGTGATGTGCAACAAAACTTTCGCCTACGGCGTCAGTTCCATCCATGCGAGTTTCCAGAACGTCCCGACCTACTCATGGACGGTTGATGTCTTTACGCACGAGACGGGTCACAACATCGCTTCGCCTCATACACATGCTTGCCAGTGGAACGGCAACGGCACGGCCATTGACGGTTGCTATACAACCGAAGGCGGTTGTCCAAGCCCCGGCGTTCCGACGGAAGGCGGGACGATTATGAGCTACTGCCACTTGCAGTCGGTGGGCAAGAACTTCACGCTCGGCTTTGGCCCACAGCCGCGCGCATTGATGGTCAATCGCTTCGCTTCTGCCGCGCCCTGTTTGACGGATTGCGCTTCTTCGACCAACAGACCTGATTTCGACTTTGACGGCGACAGCAAATCGGACATCTCAGTCTTTCGTCCAAGCGACGGCGGCTGGCACTTGTTGCGCTCAGGCGCAGGCTACATAGGCTCTTCCTTCGGCGTCTCGACGGACATGATTGCTCCGGCAGACTATGACGGCGACGGCAAAGCAGACCTCGGAGTCTTCCGCGCTTCAACCGGCAACTGGTACATACAGCGTTCGACGCTCGGCTTTACGGGCGTGCAGTTCGGACAGAACGGCGACATCCCAATGCCCGGCGATTTCGACGGCGACGATAAAGCAGACCTCTCTGTCTTCCGTCCGGCGGATGGCGGCTGGTACAGAATCAACAGCAGCAATGGTCAATTCGTTGCAGTCTCCTTCGGACAGAACGGCGACGTGCCTCTGATGGGTGACTTTGACGGCGATGGCAAAGCAGACCCGGCTGTCTTCCGTCCGTCAACCTCTTCGTGGTACATGCAGCGTTCGACCGCAGGCTTTACGGGCGTGCAGTTCGGCGCGGCAGGAGACATCGCTGTGCCTGCTGATTATGACGGGGATGCTAAGACAGACATCGCAGTCTTTCGTCCGTCAACAGGCGCGTGGTACTTGTTGCGCTCACAGCTTGGCCTGGCGAGCTATGCGTTCGGCATCTCGACAGACCGACCCGCTCCTGCTGATTATGACGGTGATGCTAAAGCAGACATAGCAGTCTTCCGTCCCTCTGTTGCGACGTGGTACTTGCAGCAGACGACAGCAGGATTTTCCGCACAGCAGTTCGGCGTCTCGACAGATAAAGCTGTTCCGGCTGCTTTTCTGCCCTAAAGCTGAATAGGCTTTCTCACGAAAGCAAAGACAGAAAGGCGTAAAGAGAAGTTGAATTCTCTTTGCGCCTTTCTTCATTCGGCCAGTCGGCTTTTGTGTGTCGGATTGGCGAAAAAATCTTTGCGCCTTTCTTCTATTCAGATTAAGCGTGTATCTGCCTCTCGCAAACACGTGCTACAATCCTTCACACCGAAACCCCCTTTGGAAAAATTTAGACGGACGAATTCTCCCTCGTGTCTTAAGCGGTTCGTTGTTGAATCAGAGTCTCTTTGAGGAGGAGAAGCATGAAGCAGTTGATTGGGAGAAGCGCGCTGTACGCGCTTGGTTTGGGAGTAGTGTTGTTTGTGTCCGTGGCAGCCGCACCGGCGCAGAGTAAGCGGCTGAAGGACGCCGAGCGACATTCGCGCGCCGCCGCCAAAGTGTTTAATGAAATCATGGCTGTGCCGGACAAAGCGATTCCGAAAGAGTTGCTCGACAAGGCCGAAGCCATAGCGGTCTTTCCGGGCGTCGTCAAGGCTGCATTTATTATCGGCGGGCGCGGCGGGCAGGGCGTCATCAGTCGGCGCACGGCAAACGGGTGGGATGCTCCGGCCTTCTTTAACCTCGGCGGCGGCAGTTTCGGCGCGCAAATCGGAGCGCAGAAGACTGACTACGTGCTGCTCATTATGAATGAAGAGGGATTGAGGGGACTTCTGGAAGACAAGTTTGAGATTGGCGCGGAAGCGAGCATCGCCGCAGGGCCTGTCGGAAGACAGGCGGGAGCTTCGACCAATGCGACCTTTGATGCTGGCATCCTTTCATACTCGCGCAGCAAGGGCGCGTTTATCGGAGCCTCTATACAGGGCGCGGTCATCAGTCCTGACAATGATTTGAACGAAGCTGTCTATAACGGAAAGAAAGCCAGAGACATTCTGGACACAGGAAGCGGCATGACCTTGCGCAACATGCCCGCCGCCGTGCGTATCTTTCCGCAGACGCTGGCGCGCTATTCGGGTCGCCGCGCGAGCAAATAAACATGCACCGCAGAGGAATGCAAAATTAAAAATGTAAAATGAAGGACGATTCTGATTTTTGCATTTTACATTTTGCATTTTTAATTGTGATTGGTCTTGACGCTTAACCACAGTCGCCTTTAGAATCGCGGACGCATCAGACATTTTGTGGATTTGCTCCGCACTTCCCACCGCCCTTGTCTCGGTTAGACTGGAGAGTTGTCACATGCTGCCACGCACGCAACGCCAGAAAGAGATTCTGGAATACATCACGAGCTTTATAGAGCGTCACGGCTACGAGCCTTCCTATGCGCAGATTGCGCGCCACTTCAACGTCAAATCGAAAGCGACGATTGCCAAGCACATTGCCGCGCTGGAAAGGCGCGGACTGCTCTCGCGTCATCACTCTGACGGAGCCTTTGGTCTTGCGGTCAAAGTTGAAGAGGTGGCATCGGATGCTATCTGTGAAGTTCCGCTCTTGGGCAGCATCGCTGCGGGCGCGCCGATTGATGCCATCAGTGATTCAGAGCCAATCTGCGTCCCGCGTTTTCTTTTGGGCCGCGTGCGACCTGAGAGAGTCTATGCCCTGCGCGTCGAGGGCGATTCGATGATTGACGAGCACATCTGCGACGGCGACATCGCGTTGATAGAGAACCGCACGGAAGCGCGCGATGGAGAAATCGTCGTGGCTCTCGTTGACGGCACGCGCGCGACCTTGAAGAGACTTTTCCGTTTCGGCTCGACAGTCGAACTGCGGCCTGCCAACTCGCGACTTGCGCCCATGCGCTTGCCGGCCTCGCAAGTCTCCGTGCAAGGCATCTTTCGCGGACTGCTGCGCCCGACAACTTAAAAACAATAATTCGTTAATGAGTCATAAGTGATGAGAGACACACTGTCTTTCATCACTTTTTTTTGAGTAGCATAAACGGACGTTCAAAGTTTGTGCCTGTATGACTTTGTGTCCACGCACGCTCAAGTGTCGCCGCTTTTCTTTATAGAAACTGCCTTCGCCTGACTGGCACGCAGGTTGCGAAATTCCTTCGGTTAAAGTTGCAAGCGACAAAACTATTTTTCAAAGAGCATGCTTCTCATCCTTCATTGATGTATGAGAGCGAAGGAGATTTTGGTATGACCGAAAAAATTGAAAAGAAGAAGGTTGCCATTCTGGTCGAGCAACACTTTGAAGACTCTGAATTTCAGATTCCGTACACGGCCTTGCAGGACGCGGGCGCGGAAGTCCGGGTGCTCGGCTCGCGTATGAATGAGAACTATGCTGGCAAGCAGCAGAAGGTCTCTATCAAGCCGGACGCAACGACGACGGAGATGCACGCGGCTGATTTTGATGCCGTAGTCATTCCCGGCGGCCTGGCTCCTGACGCGATGCGCACGAACATGAAGACCGTGCGCTTCGTCTCTGACGCAGTCAAACAGGGAAAGCTCGTCGCAGCCATCTGTCATGGCCCACAGGTTTTGATTGAAGGCGACCTCTTGCGCGGAAAACGCGCGACGGGATTTCGCGCGATACGCAAAGACATGCAGAACGCCGGAGCAAACTTTGATGATGTGCCACTCGCGGTTGACGATAAGCTTATCACTTCGCGCCAGCCGGGAGATGTAGCGATTTTCACGACGGCCATCTTGCGCCGCCTGAATCTTTCCATCAAAGACACTGCATTGCCGGATGAAAACAATCTCAATGCGGACTGGTGGAAGCTGGCCGAAGGTTGGGGCGGTTCGACAAAGGACGAGATTGTTGACGGCATCAACACGGCCATACGCGGCGAGCACTATGCGTTGAGAGCTTTCGAGCATTACGCGGAGAAGGCGACTGATGAAGAGTTGCGCGCAGTCTTTAATGACATACGTGCAACCAAGCAGGAGCACATCAATCGTCTGGAAGGCAGGTTGGCCGCGCTCGGCGGGCAGAAGACTTTGCAGTCGGAAGGCAGCGGAGCGTGGGCCACGCTCAAGAGTTGGCTGCAATCGAGCGATGATGTGAGCGTGCTGCGACGCGCTCTCGGTGATTTGCAAACTGGTGTCGTTGATACATACAACCTGCGCAACTCGCTGACAGACCCCGCGACCGTCTCCATCTTCGACGAGATGGAAGTGACCATGGCCGAACAGGAGCAGCGCATCGCAGACCTTTATCACGCGCGCACGGCGAAGGATAAAGTTAAAGCCGCTACCCCGACAACCGGCGCAGCCGTCAGCGCATAAAGACTTGATTAAAGATTGAAGCTCAAATGAGATTGCCGTATAACTGATTTCAGTTATACGGCAACTTAAAATTTCTGGAGCCACCTTCCGGACTTGAACCGGAGACCTACGGTTTACGAAACCGTTGCTCTACCAACTGAGCTAAGGTGGCTTCTCTTGGCGAGAAGAGAAAATATACGGATGCGCCAGTAGGGCTGTCAAGCGGGCGTGGCCGTGCAGGAGGAGGAGAAAGCGAGATGCCGAAAGACAAGGCGGAGAATATTGACCGGTACAAGATTCGTGGCGGGCAGTTGAACGAGTTTGAGTTTCATCAGAATCAGGGATTGATGGCGCAGGAGGAGCGCGAGCGTTTTGAGTAGCAGCAGGCTGAGCGCGACCAGCGTGAAGGCGAGCCGCAGTCTGCACCGCAGACCGAGGCCGAGCGCATCGCGCAGTTGATGGAAGAGGTGCGCGAAAAAGTCCAGCGCAAGAAAGAGAAAGAGGCTGCGAAGGCGGGCGGACAGAGCGGCGCAAATAAAACTGCTGCCGGAAGTAGAAAGGGAGCAGGGAAGAAGGCTGCAAAGAAAGCGGCGAAGAAAACTGCGGTCAAGCCTTCGGCTGCGAAGAAGGGCGGAGCTAAGAAGGCCGCGACCAAAAAGGCTGCTGCTAAAAAGGGCGCGGGCAAAAAGGCTGCAAGCAAAAAGGCTTCGACTAAGAAAGCTTCAACCAAAAAAGCTGGCGGGGCAGGCAAGGGCGCGGCGCGTAAAACTGCCGGCAAGAAAGGCGCGGCGCGCAAGACAAGCAGGAAGCGTTGATTTCAAATATCTGGAGGCAAAGGCATGAGTGAGCAAGCAGGACAAGGCGACGACGCAGCGCGCGAAGAGAGCGCGACAAACGCGGAGCAGACGAGAGATAATCAGGAGAACGAGCTAGAAGCCGAGCAGGAATCTGCTGCGGCAATGGATGCAGATGTGCCGCAACCGACTGGCGCATCTGAAACAACAGAAGGCCAGCCGTCGTAAACTCTGACGCCGGACGGCTTTGATGCCGCAAGAGAAATGATAAGCAGGAAGCTGTTCGGCTTTTTCATCAGCGAGCCGCTTCCTGCTTTTTGATTTGTGCGCCCGCGAAAGTTGCGATATAAGCTTTAGGCTCAACGCCGCTCTCTCCCGGCATATCCGGCAAACAAATGAAAGTTAAATCCTCCGCTATGTATCGAAAATTTCTTCTTAAAATTGCGCTGCCATCTGCAAGAAGTTTGCTCGCAATTCAAATCGCTCTGCTTATATTGCTCTCTTGCATGCCTGCGCTTGCGCAGAAGAAGCAGAAGCTTCCGTCGCCGGAAAAAATTGTTGACAATTACCTGAAAGCCATCGGCGGCAAGAAGCGTGTCGCTGCCGTCAAGGACACAAGCTTTGAGTGGGCCGTCATGGAGCAGGGGCAGCCGGTTGGAAATATACAGGTGAAAACAAAAGCTCCTGCGGCTGTGCGTGTTGATGTTCGTGCGGGCGGGCTCGAATCAACGAATGCTGTCAATTCAAGCACGGTCTGGGAAGAAGTGTCTCTTGATGCTTCAAACAAGAAAGTCCAGACGCTGACCGGCGTGGATGCCAATGTCGCCAAGATAGAGGCTCTGCTCTTAGCCAGCAGGTTTGTTAATTATAAAAAATTAAATCTTCTCGCGCGCACAGTCATGCTTGATGAAAGCGGAAGCGAGCCCGCTTACGTCATAGAGTTTTCCTCGCGCAACGGAGCGCGCCTGCGCTGCTGGTTCGGCCAATCCAGCAAGCTCTTGTTAAAAATTGAACGCGGCAAAACTTATTCTCAATTCGGAGATTACAGAGCAGAGCAGGGCATTCTTGAGCCGCACAGGATGGATGGCAACAGCATCGCTCTCAATAACGGTCAGACACTTGTTCTGCAAAGCGTGCGTTACAACACAGGCCTCAGCGATGCGCTCTTTGACCCGCCCCGCGGCGCGGAGGCGATAGACATCGGCGCGCTTCTCAGAGAAGTTGACCGCAATCAGGAACAGGTCGAAGAGCGTGTCGGCGATTACACATACACTGAGAAACGCACGGAGCGCAAGATTAACGGGCGCGGCGAAGTGACCGAAGAGATTGTCAAAGTCTTTGAGATTTATCCGATTCCAAACCGCGACTCCGTGCGCAAGCTTGTCAGCGAGAACGGCGTGCCGCTGTCTGCTGAAAAGGCCGCGAAAGAAGAGAAGCGCGTCACAGAGGAACTGGAAAAAGCGCAGCGCGAGCGCGAGAAGGCTGCACAAAAGCGAGCGCGCGAGCTTGAGCGGCAGAAGGGCAAGCCCGCGAAGGAAGAAGAGGAAGATGTCGGCATCGCGGATTTCTTGCGCGCAGCCGAGATGGTTTCTCCGCGTCGCGAACGCCTGCGCGAGCGCGAAGCCATCGTCTTCGACTTTCGCCCGCGCGTCGGCTACAAACCGAAGAACAGCACGGAATCCATCATCAGCAAACTGACAGGCATCGTGTGGATTGACCCCGTTGACAAACAGGTCATGCGGCTCGAAGCGCGCCTCGTAGAGAGTTACAAAATGGGCGGCGGCCTTCTAGCCTCCGTCCGTCCCGGAACGGCCTTCGTCTTCGAGCAGAAGCGCATGGACGACGGCGTCTGGCTCCCTGTCTTTTCACAGGTCAACATCTCCGCCAAAATTCTTCTCTTCAAAAGCCTTGACCTCAACATCATGCAGGAGTTCAGCAACTACCAGAAATTCAACAGCAGCTTTGACGACTACAAGCTGACCGCGCCGGAAAACAAAAGCAAGCCTCCATCGAATCCTTAACTACTCAATGTTAAATTCCGACCCTTACCATTGGAGAAAATAGATGAGAGTCAAACACATCCCAACTCTCGCTCTGGCATTAGCCGCGCTGACTTTTTCCGTCAACGCGCAAACCTTTACGATTGCCGATTCTAAAATCTTCACGCCACAAAATAAGAAAGTCTTGCTGCTGAAAAAAAGTGGAGCCGACCAGCGCAGAATCATTCTCTTTAAAACAATGCTCCGCGTGAACACAGACGGCGCGGCGACTTCGTATCATCCCTTAGACCCAAGGGGAAACGAAAAGGCTCTGAACAATATCTGCAACGCCATCGCCGTGAGAAGAATCAACCAGAGCGAGAATCTTTGCTTCACAAATTTCGGCAAAGCCATACAGGTCTTTGAGCAGTTCCGCGATAGCAACTGGACTGTTCCGCAGGGCTTCCGCATCACCTGGGACAGAGTTTTACCGACGCGCATGGAAAATGGAAAAAAAGTCCCCTGCGTTTTCAAGTCCGGCGAGTTTAAAGGATATTTCGGTTCGCTGACCGCGCTGACGAATGGTTTGCCTTTGGCCCAACGCGGGGAATGTGAAGCCAACAATCAAATCAATTCTCTCAAAGTTCCTGCGCTCGTGCTGGCTGGCGGCTCGAATCCCGTACGGGTCTTCGGAGCCAAAGTCGGAGACTTACTCGTCGCTTTCAATCCTGCAACCAACTTGACCAGCTACGCAATCATCGGCGACACGGGGCCGCCAGATAACTTGGGCGAAGGCTCTGTCGCATTGAATATGATTTTGCGCGGAACGACAACGCCGCCCAAAAAGCGTAGCGAAACCTTCGCCTTGAATATCGAAGGCCAAGGCGTTTTCGTAGCAATCATTCCAGCTTCAGACTCGTTTCAACGCCGCACGCCTTTCACCAGAGAGAACATCGAAGAAAGAGTGAAAAGCTGGCAAAGAGAAGCAGGCTTTGACACGCCCGAAAAATTTATCCTGATGATAAAATCATTCCAAACGTCTCTCTAGCAAGCTGGTAAGGAAGAGTTGTAATACCAAATTGTAATCAAACAAGAGAAAGCAGACGAACCACGAAATACACGAAGTTTACGAAAGAGCAAGAGTGTGCGTTTTGTTTCGTGTGATTTCGTGGACAGTTCGCCCTCTTTTCTTTTCCAACCTGGTATAACATTCAGACTCTCTGATTCATCGCCGCCGGATGAAAGCGTCTGACATATTCAAGATAAGCTTCTATCTCTTTTTCAGCGCGGCTCTCAGTCCATCCAAGAAATTGACGGCCAACCTGTGCTGCATTTTCAACTGCCTCAAGCCCCGCTCTCGAATTAAGACCGACCATCGTGCGCCGCAACAGGCAATCAGATAAAGTCTCTGCCAACTCATCACGAAAGGCCATCACGATTTCCGCGCCCATCGCGCCCGTCTCCGCATCGAAAATCCGTTTTAATTCAGCATCCTCTCCAGCAATCTTCAAAACATCCACAGCCCGCGTCCCGTAAATTCCCAAAAACCTTTCAAGTGTAGCTTCATGCAAGTTGTTATTATTTTTTGATAAAAAATCTTCACAGAAGGCCGCGAAGTTGTCCGTCTGCGCGCCCGGCAGAGGACTTTGCGCCGTTCTACCCGGCTGAAATTTTTGGCCCAACTTTTTGAAAATCAAATCTACTGCCTGCTCTGAAAGATTGCGATAAGTCGTCAGCTTGCCGCCGACTATGGAAATGAAGTTTTTAAATTGAGGAGCATGGTCATGTATGAAGTGTCGCCGCGTGATGCCGCTTGCCGCGCCGTCCTTTGCAAATGGCAGAGGTCGCACGCCCGCGTATGTATAGAGAATTGATTCGCGCGAGAGCTTAGCAGCAGGCAGCACGCGGTTCGCCTCGCTGATGAGATAAGCGATTTCATCTTCACTCGCTTCAACACGGTCAAGGTCGCCCGTATAGCGCAGGTCTGTCGTGCCAATCAGGATTTTGCCGTTCCAGGGAATGATGAAAAATGGCCGCCCGTCCGCAGCCGCTTCGACATACAGCGCATCCATTGGCGCATTCGCAAACTTTTCGACGATGATGTGGCTGCCCTTCGTGCCGCCGATTAATTTGACTGATGAAGACTTTGAGCCAGTCAATATTTCATCCACCCACGGGCCAGCGACATTGAGTGTGAAGGAAGCGCGAACAGCATAAGACTCGCCGCTCAAGGTGTCTGTCAACTCGACGCCGCAGACAGCATCGTTCTCAACTATCAAACGCTCTGCGCGCGCGTAGGTCAAAACGGTCGCGCCATGCGCGCGCGCCGAGAGTGCGTTCTCGACCACCAAACGCTCTGCAAACTCTACCTGCGCGTCATAGTAAATTGCCGCGCCGCGCAAGCCCGCAGGATTAAGACTGGGCGCGCGCCCTAAAGCTTCTGCGGGTTTGAGCATCCGATGGCGCGGGAGCGATTTGTGCGTTGAGAGAAGATCGTAGAGCATCATTCCTGCGCGAATCATCATTGGCCCACGCCTGCCGCGCTCGTAAATCGGAATCAGCATTGGCAGCGGCTTGACTAGATGCGGCGCAAGCTTTAGCAATCGCTCACGTTCGCGCAGTGATTCTCCGACCAGCCCAACTTCAAAGTATTCCAGATAGCGCAAGCCTCCATGAATGAGGCGCGATGACCAACTGCTCGTGCCGCTAGAGATGTCGCCTTTGTCTATGAGCAACACGCGCAGGCCGCGCAAGGCTGCATCACGCGCAATGCCTGCGCCGTTGATGCCAGCCCCGATGATGATGGCGTCAAAGTGTGTGCCTGTGATGTCTTGCGGAGTGGGTCTGGACATTTATAAGGAATTAAAAATGCAAAATGTAAAATGCAAAATTAAGAATCCGATTTAATTTTGCATTTTACATTTTTAATTTTACATTTCTTAGCGCGCCCAATCCTTCGCGCGCTCGACGGCCCTGAGCCAGCGATGATGCAGGCGCACTCTCTCTGCTTCCGTCATCTGCGGCTCATATCGTCGCTTCATCTTCCAGCGCGCGGCCAGTTCGTCGCGGCTCTGCCAGAAGCCTACGGCGAGTCCTGCAAGGTAGGCTGCGCCGAGAGAAGTCGTCTCCGTGATGAGCGGGACTTCGACAGGCACGCCGAGGATGTCTGCCTGAAACTGCATCAGGAAATTGTTGCCCACCGCGCCGCCGTCAACTCTAACCTCTTTGAGCGAAATTCCCGAATCGCTTTGCATAGCATTTACAACATCCAAAGTCTGGTAGCAGATACTCTCAAGAGTCGCGCGTGCGATGTGCGCGCGAGTCGTGCCGCGCGTGATGCCTGAGAGAGAGCCGCGCGCGTATGCATCCCAGTGCGGCGCGCCGAGACCTGAGAGAGCCGGAACAAAATAGACTCCATCATTCGACTCGATTGATTGGGCCAGAGCTTCCGTCTCAACTGCATCCTCTATAATCTGCAAACCATCGCGCAGCCATTGCACAGCCGCGCCCGTGATAAAGATTGCGCCCTCCAAAGCATACTCGACAGATTCAGGCGCGATGCCCCATGCGATGGTTGTCAAAAGTCCAGACTTGCTCTCGACAATTTGCTGTCCGGTGTTCATCAACAGGAAAGAGCCCGTGCCGTAAGTGTTCTTTGCCGCGCCCTCTGCATAACAGGCTTGCCCGAAGAGCGCGGCCTGCTGGTCGCCGGCGATGCCCGCCACAGGAATTTCTGCGCCAAAGAAAACTAACGGGTCTGTGTGTCCATAGATTTCAGAAGAAGGTTTGACGGCGGGCAGCATGGCTGTTGGAACATCGAAGATTTCTAAAAGCTCTCTGTCCCAACTCAACTCGCGTATGTTATAGAGCAGCGTGCGCGAGGCATTGGAATAATCCGTGATGTGCGCGCGGCCTCCAGTTAGTTTCCAGACGAGCCATGAATCAATCGTCCCGAAAGCCAACTCGCCGTCTGCCGCTCGCTCGCGTAAATTATTTGTGTGGTCTAATAGCCACTTTAACTTGGTCGCGGAAAAGTATGGGTCAACGACCAGGCCTGTCTTGTGGCGAATGATATTTTCCAGCCCGCCTGCTTTTAGCTCATCGCAGATAAAAGCAGTCCGCCTGTCCTGCCAGACGATTGCATTGGCGACAGGTTTTGCGGTTTTCCTCTCCCACACGAGAGTCGTCTCGCGCTGGTTAGTAATGCCTATGGCTTTCAACTCAGAGGCGCGCACGCCTGCTTTATGCAAAGCCTCTTCGATGAGTTTAAGGCAGGAACGCCAAATCTCTTCCGCGTCATGCTCTACCAGACCGGGCTGCGGATATTGCTGTGTGAACTCTGCGTAAGCCTGCCCGCGTATCTCGCTCTCGCGGTCAAAGACGATGACCTTCGTGCCTGTCGTCCCCTGATCTATCGCCAGCACATAACCGTCAGTCATCTTTGTTTCTCCAAAAGGAATCAGCCACAGAGCCATAGAGACACGGAGAAAACCAAATAGAAATAAAATAGCTTCCTTCTTAAATTCCTCTGTGTCTCTGTGCCTCTGTGGCTAAAATTTTAACTGATAAGTCTGAAGTTAGGATTGCTCTTGCGTCGCCAGATAAAGCCGTCGAGCAGGTAGTGCGTCAACTGCGGCAGGGCGAGCAGTGGGACGAGCCACATCTTGAATGACTGCACATCCCATGCTCCGCCAAAAAGCCATGCGCGCTCGTGCCACATCCCGCGATGCCAGAAAAGCTCTTCGACATATGCGAGCAGCCACAGCGTCAGGAGAAACATCACCGGCCCACGCGCGAGCAGCCTGTAAGATTTGCTCTTTGTCTCAGCGCGCCGCGTACGCGCATACCAGTAGACGAGTGCCAGATACGGCACGCCGTGAATAATCACGTTCGTCACTGTGAAAGCGTAATCGGAATTGAAAGCCACGATGCCTACGTACCAGCACACGGCAGTTGTCACGACCACTATGTCCTTGCCCGGATTCGTTTCGCCTTTGATGAAACGACGATACAAAGAATGCGCTGCATAGAGCGCGAGCGAGAGCCAGTAGAAGGGCTGAATAATTTGCGCGACAAAGCCGGGCAGTTGTGCGAAATCGTTTGGCAGAAACCACCAGAAGTGTCGCGGCAGATTCGCGTGCCAGTAGATAAGCGGATAAATAGTCGCTAAGTAAATCGCAGCCGTATCAATCCACTTGCCAACCTTACCCTTCTCGCCCAGACGCGCGCGATAGAGCGCGACCCAGCCATATTGCTGCCGCACGAAATGAAAGACCGCCAGATAAGCCAGCATGCGCCAGAACAACATGTCGCCCTCTGAATAAAGCGCGACGCCGATTACATAGCCGATGACAGGCACGAGCAGATACAGCCACAGCCTGCGCTTCAATTCTTCTCTATCGAAATAGACGCGAAACCCCGTCGCATAGACATGCGCGACATCTATCAAGAGAATCGCAGGAATCCATGCCCAGTCAGGCGAATCGGCATTGAGCACGCCCGCACGCGCGCCAATCCACAACAAGATAAGCGACACCAACGCGCTGCCCAGAAAGACTGACAAATCAACCCGCGCGGAAAAGAGCCAACGCTCCCTGCGCGGCGTGACAAGAGACGACCCGGCATCATGAGACAAATGCAAAGCTCTGTCTTCAACCGCCGGATAAGCTTGTAATCGCTCGCTGCTCATAGAAAAGCAAGGATGAAGGCGGAAGGATGAAGGATGAAGGAAATGCTACTCATCCTTAAAGCCTTCAACTTCAAACAGCGCTCCTTTCATCCTTCCGCCTTCCGCCTTCATCCTTTATTACTTCCGACGCCGCGCGCAGGCCATGATAAAAAGCTTCCTCGAAGAGCGGGATGCCGCTCAGGTCTGTGCCTGCGAAGTGTATCCCGCGAAAAGGTTTTAAAGCTTCCATGCGTGCGCCGCCCCAGATAAAGCCGGGTCGCGGGCGAATCATCGCATGCCCCCAGCGCATCACATCCAACTTTTCTGTCAAAGCTCTGATGTCTGGATGAGCGCGTTGCAAGTCTGTCAAAGTCACATCGGCCCAACCGCGCCAGTCCGTCTCCAATAATTTAGCTCTCGCCGCGCGCGGATTGTCGTCGCAGAGCGGATAATAATAAGTAAAGATTGCAGGGCCTCTATCAAGCCCGCGCTGGTGCGTGGCGACGACATAGCCAAGTGACGGACTCTCGTACAAAACATTATCCCACGCGAGCGGAAAGCCGCGACCCTGCTGCGGCCTGTCTTTGAGAAAAAGATTTGCGACCATCCACGCGCCGTATTGAAACTCTGCAAAGTGCGCGGGCGCGTTCTCCCTGAAAGGTCTGATGAGATAGCGCGCGAGAAAATGCGGCGCGGCAAAAATAATTTTTCGGGCATGGATGCCTGTGGCTCTGTTAGCATCCTTGTCAACCATCAAGACATCAACGCCGCTCTTGCCGTTTGCTTCGGTCGGAATAATCTCTGCCACAGCATGACCCAAGCTGACTTTTGATTTTACTTTGCCATAGAGATGCGCGACCAGACGCCCGTTGCCTTCGGGCCAAGTCATCAAAGGCTGCGACTCTGCGCCGGGCTTTGGGACACGCGAGGCAAAATAAAAAAGCCCCGCCCACGCGCTCGTCTGCTCGACAGTCATGCCGTAATCATCTCTGCAAGCATAATCAACCAGCCAACGCAGCCGCGCCGAAGTTAGCCCGCGCGCACGCATCCACTCCGCCATAGTGATGCGGTCAAGCGCAGTCACTTCCGCATCATCTGAGCCTGCCGCAACCGGAATCGTAAATGCCCTTCGTCCCTTCGCATCGCGCCAGGCAATCCAGCGTGCGACCTCCTGATTGAATGCTTCAAGCTGTCGCGCTTCCTCCGGCTTTTCTCCTGCATGAAGGTAAAGCCCTTCGTACCAGCGACCTTTATAAAAAACTCTCTCCTCAGGGTCACGACACAGGAACTGCTCTGCGGCCACAGGCTCGCCCGCATCGTCGCGCCCTTCAAGCATTCCCATCTCATCAAGAAGTTCTACGAGCGCGTGATTCTCTTTGGTCGGCACGGGCAGGTAATGCGCGCCCCATGGATAAGAGACAAGCTGTGACGAGCCACTGCGCGATGTGCCGCCCGGCGCAGGCTCTAATTCGATGAGCGCGAAATCTTCAACGCCTGCTTTCAAAAGTTGCCATGCGGCAGTCAAACCCGCCACGCCGCCTCCGACAATCACGACGCTCTTCGTCTCCCAACTATCCGCAGACGGCTCGACTCGCAAACCATCACGCAGCCTGTGGCCCAGAACATCAGACGCTCCGACAATCTCGCCAGCAGGCATCTGCGGCTGTGCGCTCCGATTGCAAGCCGCCATCATCGCAGGCACGCCGAGAAAAGCTGCCAATATCTCGCGTCTGGTAAAAACTCCCATATTCAAGGCTCACAAAGCTCTTTTGTTAGCCGACAACGCTCTTTTGTTAACTAACAAAGCTCTTTTGTTGGCTCACAAAGCTCTTTTGTTGACTGACAAAGCTCTTTTGTCAGCTGACAACGCTCCATCGTCGGCTGACAACGCTCTAATGTTGACTGACAATGCTGTATTGTTAACTAACAACACTCTTGCGTCAGTTGACAATGCTCTGTTGATAGCTGCAAACGCTTTATTGTCGGCTGACAACGTTCTGTTGTTAGCCAACAACGCTCTTGTATCAGCTAACAACGCTCTTGTATCAGCTAACAAAGCTCTATTGTCGGCTGACAACGCTTTATTGTTAGCCCACAACGCTCTTATGTCAGCCAGCAATGCTCTAATGTTAACCCAAGTTGCTAGTTATCAAAACGACTGCGGCTCTGCCGCCTGCTGTGCGGAAAAGCTTTGCTTTTCCGGCACGCGCTCCCTCAGTGTTGTGCGAGGCTGAGCCTCGCACAGGTCAAGAGGAAGCAGCATGAGGAAAGTCGGAGACTTTCCGCACAGCAGGCGGCAGAGCCGTCCGTATCTAGCAACTCAAGTTAATGTTAGCTGGCAGCAAGGCATGTTTTATTCGTATTTCTTCCACTCACCTTCGTAATAGCGAACAAGCATTTGGTTATCGAGACGATTAATCTCAACCGGAACGGGCGAGAGGTCTGTAGGGATGACGAACATGGCGGCCATCGCATGGTCGTCCAGGAAACGCAAGCCTGCGGGCGCGCGTGTGGGCGCATCGAAGGGCGCGCGGCGTGCGAGTGCAAAGCCCCAGATGCCGAACGAGGGGACTGCTGTTTGATATGGACGAACCTGAAAGCCTGCGGCTTCGATGGTTTTGATGATGCACCAGTAGGATTGTCTGGCGAACATAGGCGAGGTGCATTGAATCGTGATGGCCGCATCCGTTGTCAAACGCTCCTTGAGCATCCTGTAAAAACGCGTCGTGTAGAGCTTGCCGAGCGCGAATGTGTTCGGGTCTGGAAAATCTATGATAGCTGCATCAAACGGCGGCACATTTTCTTCCAGCCAGATCATCGCGTCCTTGTTGACGACACTCACGCGCGGGTCATTGAAAGCATGCTTGTTCAATTCCGCGAGCGGCGGAAATTTTTGCGAGAGATTTGTCATCTCTTCATCAAGGTCAACGAGCGTGACTGATTCGACCGAAGGATATTTCAAGACTTCGCGCAAGGCTAAGCCGTCGCCGCCGCCCATCACGAGCACACGGCGCGGCGAGCCTCCCTGCGCCATCATCGCCGGATGCACTAAGGCTTCGTGATAACGATATTCGTCCGTCGAACTGAATTGCAGATTGCCGTTCAGGAAAAGTTGAAAGCCCGCGCGCCCGCGCGTGACGACAATGCGCTGGTAAGGCGTCGTCTTAGCGTAGATGATGTCGTCCGCAAACAACTGGTCTTCGGCCAGAGAGGTCAGCGAGTCCGCCTTGATAAATCCGATAAGCAGCAACACCATCACGGCAACCGCTTTGACGCGCAGCACAGTCACTTCGCCTTTTATCAAATCGCGCATCAGCCAAGTACCCCACAGTCCCACGCCCGCATTGAGCATGCCGAAGATAAGAGAAGTGCGCACAAGACCGAGTTTCGGGACGAGAAAGATTGGGAAGAGCAGGGAAGCTAAGAGCGCGCCGATGTAATCAAAGGCCAGCACACGCGAGACAAGCTCTTTGAAATCCAGATTGTCTTTGAGTATCCGCATGAGGAGCGGAATCTCCAGTCCGACGAGCGCGCCGATGAGGAAGACTACTAAATAGAGGATGACGTAAAAGTAGCTGACCTGCGCGAAAGTTAAAAAGAGCAGAGGCGCAGATGCTCCGCCGAGGATAGCTACGGCCAACTCAACCTCTATGAAGCGACGCGCGAGAGCCTTCTCGATAAAGCGCGAGAGCCACGAGCCGACGCCCATCGCAAACAGGTAGATGCCGATAATCAGCGAGAACTGCGTGATTGAATCGCCGAGCACGTAGCTGGCGAGCGTGCCTGCGAGCAGTTCATAAATCAGCCCGCACGTGGCAATCACCAACACGTTGAGGAACAACAGAGGAGTCCGATTCATGAACTAACCTTGAATCGCGGCGGACACAATCAAAGCAATCCCGATGATGACCGCGCCAATCACAATCGCCAGCGCGACGTTATGGTCTTCCTCTATCTCTTTGCGCACGGAGAAGGGCGACGCCTTGACGATGGCGACAAAGGCCAGCGCAAAGACGACGATGCCCAGAACAACGAAAACGATTGTCGAAAGAAGCACAGAGCGCAGTTGTTCGAGTGGCACGACAATCGCCGTCATGTTCGTCCCGACGACGGCGAGCGCGCCTGTTGCCAATGATTCACTAAGCATCACTTTCCTCCACGAAAGCCGTAGTGCCAGAAATGAAAAGACCTGTAGCCTTGCTGACGCGCATCCGGCGGCAACTGCTGCCTGCCCGGCGTGCCAAACTCCCAGCCCAGCAACGCAGCCGTCCCGTAAAACAGAATCACGCCGATGCCAAAGACAAGATAGAGTTTTCTAAACATGCATCACGCTCCATCCCTTTTTAATTTCTTAATCCGAATCCCAACTTGAATCCGAATCTGAATCCGAGCTTGAACTACTGCTACTGCTGCCGAACATGCTCTCAGACCAGCGGCGCGACTCAAAGACTGCGTGCCAGATGAGTACGAAGATGGGAATGATGGAGAGAGCTATCAGCGCGAGTATGAAATTAACGCCGCGCGTCGTCCCCTGCTCAATCGTGACGGTGACGGGCATGGGCTGCTGCCACTTCTCCCATTGCGCTTCGAGCCGCATCGTATATTTTCCTGCGGGCAGAGATGAAAGAGTCTTGTCTGCCTCCTTGCTTCCTTCCGTCCAGCTCTCGCCGTCTTCGACGCCCTGATAATATTCGACCTCGACGGGAAAGTTCTGGACCAGACCCGTCTCCTCGTTAATCAAATCGCCTTCCATGTAAAGCCACGAATTGTCGAGTGCAGGCGTGCGCGCAGTGACCTTGACGTTACGCATCCCGCGCAAGTCAAACGGTTCGCTGAACACGACCTGCGTGCCGTCTGCATTCGGGAGCGGCGGGAACTCGTAAGTATTAGTCGCTACGTTGTGGCCGATGCCGCCGAAGAGTGTCATCACAATGCCGAGCAGAATCAGTATCGGCAGCAGGATGAGCCAGTATTTATAGACGGCCTTGTGTAGAAAAGGTTGATTCGGAGCAACGTTCGATGGTCGCGGCAGATTGCTCACGCCGAAAGATTTCTCGACCTCTTTGACAGGCACGTATGTGCCGAGCGACCAGTTAATCTCGCCCGTCCAGACAAGTTCCGGTTTCTCGCGCGTGCCGCCCGTTCTGATGTACGCGCTCGAAACTTCTTTCGAGAGCATCAAAGGCGGTTTGACATAATCCACCGCGCGCACTTTCTCTTCGACCTCGACCTTCCAGTAAAACTCGCCCGCGACATATTCGACGCGCGCCTCCGCATCCTGAAAAATCTTAAAAGTCTTGCCGCGAAACTGTGCGCTCTTTTCAAACTCCATGACTTCGCCGGGCGGAACTGTCTCGACGAAGTTCCAGTGATTGTCGCTGTGCACTAGCCAGCGAAAACCTATCTGCGGATGATAGAGCAGGTATTCAGACCAGAAATATTTTGTGCCTTCTATCTCCACGCTGCGCGCGACAAAGCCTATGACCATCAGTTGCTGCCCGCCCTCGAAGACGCCGAGCGCGCCGATGGGAATCAGTGGCTCAAACTCTCCGCGCTTTAAGGTCTTGAGATATTTGAGCTGGCCCTGATTGACATCCAAGAGGGAACTGCAATTCGGACACGTGACGCGCTCTGCCGAGTCAGGCGCGCGCAACTGCAAGCCGCCTCCGCATTGCGGGCAATTAAGATGAGCCGCCGCGACGCGCCGCTCTTCGCGCTCTCTTTCCTTTCCGGTAGCAGTGATGCCAAGCTCCGCGAGCGGGACTTCCTGGCCCAGAAAAAAGAGCGGCGGAAATTGTCCGTAATCGAGCGTGCCGAAAACTCCGCCCGCACCGGACAGGTCTGCATAAAAATTTGTCTCGCCCGGCGTGAGCTTGTATGGAATCTCGCCCTTTGCTCCGAGCGCGCGTGCGCGTCCGGTCTCTGCGACGATGAGCGGAACTTGACTTGGAACACCGTAGGCTGGCTGGCCCAGTTGGAGACGGCTGAACGGCGGGACGGCTTTCGGGTCTGGAAGCGGTTGTTGAAAGGTCATATAGAAACGCCCCTGCGCTTCGGCAAGCCAACCTAACCAGCCGTTCTGAAATGTCGCGTACCATTCATCCCACACGCCGCCCGCTTCGTGGCCCAACTGCGCGCGCCCTGTCAATTCAAAAGCCACGCCGCGATACGTGCCGCGAAGTCCTACTTCGAGCGGCGAGTTTGTTTCCACAACTTCCGCAACCTTGCCTAAATCTTCGAGCGCGCGGTCTGTGCGCGCGACGATGGAGTGGCAGTAATCGCAGACGACGACGATGGATGAGCCTGATTTGAAAGAGACAGGCGCGCCGCACGCAGGGCAGTTGCCCTGAAGCATAGCCATTACCATTCGCCTCCCGTGATGGAAGGTTTTGATAGCAACGGCTTCATCAACTGCTCGCCCGCGCCAATCTGCTCGTCCGGGACAGAGCGATGTATGACGCGCACGCTGACGCTCTCTGCTCCAAGCATCTCTTTGAGTCGTTCATCCCAATTCCATTCGGGACGCTCGCGGCAACAGTAGAGATTAAAGGTCGCGGTTTGAAATTCGGGATAGGTATGACAGGCGAGATGCGATTCCGTCAGGAGCGCGAGACCTGTGATGCCGCCGGGCGGCGGAAACTGATGCCACATCTGCTCGCCCAAGACCTGCAAGTCCAACTCTGCGATGATGCAGTCAAAGAGTCTGCGCAGGGCTGTGCTATCGCGCAGGACTGCGGCCCTGCATCCTGACGCATCTATGAGCCATTCTGTGCCAACGATCATAAAAGAGAATGACGATATAAGATAAAAAAATGTTGCAGTCCGCACAAGAATTTCACATGAAAATAAAACTGTGAATGGCTGCAATCGTGGAATAGCTGAACTGTCAGGCAGGATAGGATAAAGGGTCTGAATTTGCAATACTTCTCGACAGAGAACATTTCCCGCAAAGGCGCAAAGGCGCAAAGAAAGCAATCAAGCTTTTCTTTGCGCCTTTGCGCCTTTGCGGGAGAATCCGCCGTTAATCCTCTTAGAAGAGGAAGCGCAGCCCGATGCGTATGCTGCGGTTTTGTCCGGCGTTGAAGCCGGGATTCTGGAACGCGCCGACCGCGCCGAGCGTTCCGGTTCCGAATGGAGCCCAAGCGAACTCTGTAAAGTTCAGAGGCACGCCAAAGTTTCTGCGGTTCAGCAGATTGGCCGCCTCAACGCGGAATTCGAGCTTCGTGTTCTCAGTCAGATTCGTCGTCTTGAAGACAGCCATGTTGACTGTGTAGGTCGGCAAGCCAGAGAAGGTGTTGCGGCCTACGTCGCCATATGGGTTGCGGAAAATCGTTGACGTTTCAAAGTCTGAGAACGGAATCGCGCCGCCGACAGCCGTGTAGGTCGCAAAATCATTGTAGATTAAGCGAGCCTGCTGCAAAGCCTGCGCCGCAGTTACAACCGTGCCTATCGAGCCCGGTTGGAGAGTGTTGTAAAGAATAAACTCTCCGGGATTGGCGCGCCCGTCGCCAAGCACGAGCGCAGCGGAAGTTGCGCTAAATGCAATCGTTCCGTCAGGCGCATTCGGATTGCCGTTGAACGGACGCACAGGCCCGAAGCCGCCTGAGAAAGCCAAGTCAAAAACAGGATCATACGAGCCGAGCGCATTCTGCGGAGTATAGGGCCGTCCCGAACCCATCAGAATGAAGCCCGCAAGCTGATAGCCGCCGAGCAGTTTGCCTGAGAAGCCTCTCTGCTCTTTGTGCCACGGCAACTCGTAGATGAAGTTGGTTGTGAAACTGTGCTTCTGGTGAAACGCGGAAAGCCCGCGCTTGCCGTTGGTGATGTCGGTCGGACTCTGCGAGAAAGCAATCGCCTGCCCGCCGGCCAGTGAGCCGAAAATCTCCGAAGCATTGTCAATCGTCTTGCTCAAAGTGTAACTCGCATTCAAGGTCAGCGAGTTTGCCAGCCGCGTGTCAAAGCGCAGTTGCAGGCCATTGTAAGTTGCGCTTGCGCCATTGATGCGTATGCGTGCAGGGCCGAAGGCAGGGTCTGTGCGACCGTTGCCGTTCGTGTTCGGACGATTGTTGAAGTTGTTCGCAAGCGTTGCGCCCGGAGCAATCACTCCGTTCGTGAAACGCCCGCCGCATGTCGCGGGGTCTGCGTTGGGGAACAACACAGGGTCGCAGCCGACGCGCGCCAGAAAGCGCAAGTCAGGATTGGCATTGACAGACTGGAACTGGCCCACAATGCGCGAGCCGACATAGCGTGCTTCGAAGACTGAGTTCTTCCACAATTCCTGCTGGATGCCAAAGTTGTAAGACATCGTGTAAGGATTGCGGAAATCATCCGCGACGCGCGTTTGATTAAAGAGACGCGGGTCGCCGCCAGCCGTGCCGGGAGTCAGGTTAAGCTGCGCGCGTGTGCTGGGCAGGAACGGAATGCCGAGCGTACCCGGCAAGTCCGGGTTGTTCTGGCGAATCGTGCCTGTGCCGACAAACGGAGCAGCCGTCACAGTATTGTTGACGATGTTGAAATAGCTTGGATCGTAAGCGACGCCAAAGCCGCCGCGAATCACCGTCCGGCCATTCGTAAACCTGTCGCCTAAGAACTTAAAGTTCGGCGACCATGCGAAGCCTACGCGCGGCCCGAAGTTGTTGCGGTCAAGCGGCAGCTTATTGAGCGTGCGTGTTGAGAGCGGGAACGCCGGATCGAAAATCGCGGTGTTCGGGTCTGCCTCACGCGCATTGAGCTGCTCTATGAGCGCATTGAAAGGCTGCGTAGAAATTTCATAACGCAAGCCCAGATTAAGTGTCAGCGTCGGGAGGACGCGCCAGTCGTCCTGCACGAAGAAGAAGAAGTCATCCTGGTCTATATCGCGTCGCGGGCTGCCGATGGCAAAGTTAATATCGCGCGGGCGATTGAGAATCAGGTTTTCAAACGCAGTGGCTACCTGCCCTGTGCGCGGATCCCCGTTCTCGTCAAAGAAAGTGTTGGCCGGGACGGTTCCGCTAAAGCTGCTTCCGCGAAACGTGTATGTGCCGAGGAAGTTTGGCAGGAAGAAGTTTTCCGTCCGCTGCTGTCTGAAATCTATGCCAGCCTTGACGGCGTGATTGCCAAACGTCGCAGAGATTGTGTCCTGCTCCTGAAAGACCACAACCTTGCGGTCTTGCGGAAAAGTGTTCTGCGCGCCGAAGGCAAGGCTCGTAAAGTTGCCAAGGATGTCTCGCTGTTGCGAGAAGGCGATTTGTGGGCCAGGCAGTGGCCCATTCGGGTCGCCAAACCTGACATAAAGATTAGAGTAGTTGAAGCGCGCTTCGTTGACGATGTTCGGCGTCAAAGTGCGCGTGTAAGTCACGCCTAAGTTGTGATTCTTCGACGGCACATCAAAGAGCGCGCCAGCCTGTGCGCGTCCGATGGCGAGCGGGAAATCCGCTTTGTTGAAGATATAGCGCACACCGAGCGTGTCTCTATCTGTCAAATTAAAATCTTCGCGCGTGATGATTTCATTGACAGTCGAGTTGGTCGGAAGAATGCGCACAGGCTCTCCTGTCAGGAGCGCGCGCAGGTTTCCTGCGCCATCCCTCACAAACAAGCTCGGCGCAAGCCTGCTTGCCGTTACAGGATTTCCGACAGGATTGCCCGGCCCGTAAAGGAAAGTATCTGGAATCGCATCGCCGTTAATATCCACGACGGGCGGCGCGAGCAGGAATGTTCCCTGTTCGGCAAAGGCCGGGCCGCCGCCGACTCCCGGCGAAATCATCAAGGCCGTCGCAGGATTCGGGAAAAGCTGCGCGGCAAGGAGCGCGCTCTCGCGCGAGAAAGTCAGGCCGCCGCTATTCAAACCATTCGAGACGGCCTCGCCGCGTGTGTAAGTTCCCTGATAAGTAAAGAAGAAGAATGCCTTGTTCTTCTTAATCGGCCCGCCGAGTGCGCCGCCGAATTTGTTAATCGCAAACGGGTCTCTACCTTCGCGGCCAGCTAAACCTGCGAACTGCGAGAAGCCGCTGTTCGCCAAAAATCGAAAGCCGCCCGCGTTCACCTTTTGCAGGTTGTTCAGAGCATCAAGAGCCTGATTGTTATGATACTCGAACAGAGAGCCGTGAAACTCGTTTGTTCCGGGCTTGGTGATGGTATTAATCTGCGCGCCGGAATTGCGCCCGAACTCTGCTGAGAAACTGTTGGTGATGACCTGAAATTCTCCGATAGCTTCCGTGTTCGTGAGAGTCAGGCTCGGCCCCGTCACAGAATTGTCGTTGTTGTCCTGGCCGTCAATCTGAAAATTATTCGAGCGGCCACGATTGCCGTTGGCGGAGATGCCTGTGCCGTTGGCAAAGTCCGTATCGCCGGGAGTGACGACGCCCGGCGTCAACAGCGCGAGATTGTCTATCGAGCCGCCGTTGAAAGGAAGCTGCGTCAGTTGTTGCGGCGTGTAGCTTTGCGACAACTGGCTCTGCGTGTTTTGAATGAGCGGCTGTTCGTCTGTGACGACGACTGTGCCGCCGCCGACTTCGCCGACAGTGAGCGTCACGTCCGCGCTGTTCTCAGAGGCGAGACGCACGGCGATATTATTGACAGTCGCAGGAGAAAATCCCTGCGCCGTCACTTCGACTGCATACTCCGCTCCGGGCGTAAGGTTTGTGACGCGATAAAAGCCTTCGCCGTTCGTCGTCGTCTCGCGCGAAATGCCTGTGGCTGTGTTTGTCACCTTGACAGTCGCGCCCGCCACTGCCGCTTTGTTCTGGTCCTGCACAACGCCCTGCAAGTTGCCGGTCGTGACCTGCGCCAGAGCCTGCGGCGCAATCAAGACCAGCATGATGAGCAGGAACGAAGATCGCACAATCCAGTTAGAGTTGCGAAACTTACTCATGGAAAAAATCCTCCGTGTTTAGTGAAAGAGCGCAGGCTGTGGGGAGAAGCTTTCCGAATTATCGGAAACGAAAAACGCATGCCTTACGCTACGCTGTTTGACCAGCGCAAGAGCCGTTCCTTTACTCGCTGATGAAGCGCAAGCTGTTCTCTGATTAGTGTTGACTCGTTCGAGGTGAGCGTGTTCAGGCGAAGAGGCTTGATGAATTTGGATATTTGAACTTTGAATCTTGAAGTGTTCGGATATTGAGAGTGAAAATTTTTTCTGGTCCAGAAAAAATTTCCAAATTATCGGAAGAAGAAAAGACATTTCCCGCGAAGGCGCAAAGGCGCAAAGAAAGACAAGTTGCTTTCTTTGCGCCTTTGCGCCTTTGCGGGAGATTGTTTTTTAAGCTCGTCTGCGCAAGCCTTCGATGTTTGCTTCGACGGTCGGGTAGGTATAAATCTGCGCTTCGGGAGAGATGTTAAAGCGTTTGATTTTAGAGTTGAGGGTTGTCACCTTGACATTCAAGAGACGCGCGGCGCGCATCTGATGGCCGCCGGTTTTTTTCAAAGCGCGGCGGATAAGCTCTATCTCAAAGCGGCGCACCTCGTCGTAAAAATCTATGCTGTCATCCGCTTCGGTTTTGTTTGCGTCGCCGAGCGTCTCCACTTCATTTAAGAGCGCGAGAGCCAAGTCCTTTAAGACCTGCGCCCTCTGGCCCAATTCGTTTGCGTCGTTCGCAGGTTTTGCTTCCACACTTGTCAGGAGCGGTCTGTCCTGTTGTTCCCATCCCTTAATCTCTTCCATCTCAATACTCCTTGATTGATGAAGACTGTCTCCGGGCCGGAATTAAGAGATGAACATCCGACCCGGGGAGAGAGTGTTACCTGTTATCAAGTTGTCCTTCGTGCGCCATCGCTGCATTTCCCTTCGGAGGAAATTTTTTGCATGACGGCCATCACATACTACGAACAAGCGCGCGCGGCGGATACATCTTTGTGACGAGCGGGCTGAGTTTTGGTATAACTTGGCCGCAAGATGTGATGAACAAACTTTGCGAGGTTTACGGACTTTTGAAGATTCGTCAGAAAGCTTTTGTGAGTTTCAAAGACGCGAAAAAACTGCTTGCTGTAAAATATTTGTAAAGCTCAGCCGCTTCGTCTTCATCTGCGGCCAGTTCATCACTGGATGCGGCCCGCCCGTCACAAAAGTTGCCCGCGTTTTTGTAAACCGAAGCATGATGTAGCACAATTTCAAACGGGCCACGCGTTCTTCCGGTATCAAACGTCGAAACATTTTGAGGATGCATCTCACGCGTTTCATGCATCTCATCCGAGAAAAATTTGATTGAGCGGCTGAGGTTTGTTGATGATGAAAAAGATTTCGGATGCGCCGGACGGGATGTTGTTGAAGGGAAGCGATGTCTGGCGGAGGCCGCTTGTCAGGTTGGCTCTCATCTGGCTGTGCTGGACATTTATCGGTCTGGTCTTCACCAGCCAACTCTATTTCGGCGCGCTCCGCTCAGAGCAGCCGATGCCGTGGTCGCGCGCGGCCTTTACGCAATTTACTTTCTCCTATCTCTGGGCTTTAGCGACTCCGCTTGTGCTCTGGCTCTCAACTAGATTTCAAATCGAGCGGCAGAACTGGCGGCAAAATCTGCTCATACATTTTTTCTTTAGCCTGATACTTGTCTTCGTTATCTCAAGCGCGCATCAAATCATAGTCTATCTCAATTACGGTTATCCGCAGGGTCGTCCTTATAGATTTGCCAACACGCTCGGCAGCGTCTCATATAATGCGAGTGAGAATTTTGCTATCTACGGCCTCATCATTCTGCTGTGTCATTCCTTCGGCTATTACAGCCGCTATCGCAAAGGCGAGTTGAAATCCGCGCAGCTCGAATCCATGCTCGCGCAGGCAGAGCTGCAATCGCTCAAGATGCAACTCCATCCGCACTTTCTCTTTAACACCTTGCATTCCATCTCCGCGCTTCTTCATTCGGATGTCGAGGCCGCGCGCAAGATGCTCGTCAGGCTCGGAGATTTCCTGCGCTTCACACTTGAGAACGCAGGCACGCAGGAAGTTTCTGTGCAGCAGGAGATGGAATTTCTCAAAGGCTACTTGGAAATCGAGCAGATACGCTTTCAAGACAGACTCACAATCAGGATTGATGTCGAGCCGCAGGCTCTGGATATCAAAGTTCCAAACCTCATCCTCCAACCCATCGTCGAGAACGCCATACGTCACGGTATCGCCCCGCGCTCCACGCCCGGCCTGATAGAGATTTGCGTGAAACGCGAAAACAGCATGCTTCGTATAGAAGTCAGAGACAACGGGCCGGGCCTTCCTGTGAATCATAGCTGTATCAAGCTGTTCAAAGGGGGAGTCGGGCTGGCGAACACACGCGCGCGCCTCCAACAGTTATACGGCGCGGCGCATCGCTTCGAGTTGGAAAATAATCCGGCTGGCGGATTGACCGTGACTCTGGAAGTTCCTTCTAATTCTACGAACGGTCATCACCGCGCACTTTAGAAAGCCACGCGGGTTAAAATAGTTCGCCGCAGCAGCCTCAGTCCCTTAAAGCTCGTTCTCTAAAATTTTTGTCACAGAATAAAAGCTTGTGGTGTTTAGCAATTAGACGCCGTGAGAAGCAATCAAAGTCGAAGTGTGCTTTAAAAACATCTTCAAAGATTCAGAGGGCGAAGTGTATGGCGGAGACATCAAAGCTGCGTGTGATTGTCGTTGACGACGAGATACTCGCGCGTCAGATTATCCGCGAGATGTTGTCGAACGACCCGGAAGCGGAGATTGTCGCGGAGTGCATCAACGGGCGCGAAGCCGTCGAAGCCATTCAGACGCACAGGCCAGACCTGCTCTTTCTGGATATACAGATGCCCGAAATCGCCGGCTTTGAAGTTTTGGAAGCTTTGCAGGGCGAGCGGCTGCCGATTGTCATTTTCGTCACGGCCTATGACCAGTACGCCGTGCGCGCGTTTGAGTATCACGCGCTTGATTATCTTTTAAAACCATTTGACCGCGAGCGATTCGAGATGGCTCTCGCGCGAGCCAAAGCGCAAACGCGCCGCGAGAGAAACGGCGAGTTAGACAAACGCATCATTGCTTTGCTCGAAGCACTCAAGTCTGAAACAAAATATGTCGAGCGTCTGGTTATCAAAAACGGCGGGCGCGTCTTCTTTCTCGAAACAGGCGAGATTGACTGGATTGAGGCCGAAGGAAATTACGTGCGCCTGCACACGGACAAAAAATCGCATCTCCTCAGAGAAACCATCGGCAGCCTCGAAGACCATCTGGACCCGAAGAAATTCCTACGCGTGCATCGCTCGACCATCGTCAAGCTTGATAGTATACGCGAACTGCAACCCTGGTTTCACGGCGAGTATCACATCATCCTGCACAACGGCACGAAGCTCACACTCTCGCGCAACTACCGCGAACAACTGCAATCGGTGCTCGGCAAAAGTCTTTAAAGACAGTTTCCCGCAAAGGCGCAAAGACGCAAAGAAAGACATTAGTTCTTCTTTGCGTCTTTGCGCCTTTGCGGGAATTTTTTCGTTCACGCCTGATGTTAAAAATCGCGCGAGTATGGTAATTGTTTCGGAGTGAAAAAACTCCGGCTGGTGATTGGCGCGAGTATGCGCGAGCAGTTGCGTTGGGCGAAGCAGCATCTTTATACGCTGCTGATTCTGTCGCCGCTCGTCTTTGGCATCTCGTACATGACTGTCTCAAGGTTGGCAGAGGAAGCTCCCGCATGGCAGCCCTCAAACGCTTTGAGCCTGCTCATGGCCTTCGCCTTTGTCTTCAGCCTTATCGGATTAAGCCTCACGCGCGCGAGTGGCGAAATTTTTCATCTGCGAAGACCGGAATCCGTGCTCGATACGCTGCCTGTCTCTCTGCACACACAACTGCATGCCGCGCTCTCAAAAAGAATCGGGCGCACTTTGATTATCGGAGCCCTATTGCTCATTGCACGCGCGCTCTTTGATGAAAGCAATGCTTTTGCAAGCTCTCTCGTGCTCCCGCTTGCGCTCTTTATTCTGATTACATCGCTGGCAGAAGTTTTGGCGGCATTGAATTGGATTCACTGGGGGCATACTAAAAACGGAGTCGCGGCGTTCGGAGCTTTGTTGATAGTCACAGTGTCTGCGATGCTGGCGGGCTTGCTGCTCATCTTGATATTCAGGCCGCATGGCTTGCCTGTCTTCAATCATCGCTGGCTTGTTACGTGCGGCGCGCTGTGGGCCACAACGCTTTACCTGCTCGCGCGCGTGATGCATGAGAGATGGCGGGCATCGGATATAGAGTATGCGAAGCGGCTTGAGGCGGGCAGCCGTTTGAGCGCGTTCGGGTCGCGCTGGCTTGAGAAAAAATTTGAGCGAGCCGTCGCCGTAGAGCTTGCGCGCGATTTGCAATTAACTTTCAGAGCATTCTCATCCGCCGTGTATGTCTCGCTGTTTATCTCGCTGCTGCTTTTAGTTGCTCTCGCAACAGTGCTCATGACAGGTTTGCTTCCGGCTGTTACAGACGAGCCGAGTTGGCTTGATAGTACATGGCTGCCTGCCGTGATGGCTGTGAAGATTGTATGCGTGTTTGTCTGCACTTCTCTCTGTGTGCTGGTCGCAGTGCTGGTCGCATATCAGCTTCCGCATTTCTGGTTAGAGCGCGCCATCGGCACGACGGGCAGGCAGATGTGGGAGACAAAGCTTTGGTATGCGCGGCTGGTGAGTTTGCCTGCGCCTCTGCTGGCGTGGATAGTGGGAATGCTTTCGGGTGACGTGCCGTTGTTCTACTCGCTGCCGCTGCTGGGCGAATGCTTCTGGCTGTGGTGGCTTGTGAGCACGCTCTCCGGCGCGCTCGCGTTTGAAGTCCCGGAGAGGCCGGAGCTTTCGCTCATCCTGATGATTAGTGTGGCGTGTGTGTTCGGATTGTTCGTCTCTGTTTTCTGGCCTGCGGGTTTTGCCCTCTTCGCTTTGAACGGGATTCGCGCGCTGACCGAGAGAGGACACGCGCGCGCCAACTTCTTTTTGCAGACGGAGGGAGATTGAGCGAACATCTGATTCAAGTCGAAGGCGTGACGAAAAAGTATGGCAGGCTGGTGGCGGTCAATGAATTGAGCCTCGCGGTCAGCGCGGGCGAAGTCTATGCGCTCATCGGCGCGAACGGCGCAGGCAAGTCAACCTTGATACGCATCATCACGGGCATTACGACTGCCGACGATGGCAAAGCTTTTATCTGCGGCGAAGACCTCGCGCGCCGCGCGCCGCAAGTCAAAAGACGACTCGGCTATCTGCCCGAAGAGCTTTTTCTTTACAATCGCCTGACGGGCAGAGAGTACTTACAGCTTGTCGCCGGATTGAAGGACGCAGATACAGATTCTGTTCTTAGCGAGATAGAATTTTTCGAGTTGAGCGCGGTGGCGGATAAATGGGTTGGCAGCTATTCGCTCGGCATGCGAAAAAAGCTCGGACTCGCGGCGGCGTTCGCGGGCGCGCCGGATGTGCTTGTGTTGGACGAACCGCTTAACGGTCTTGATGTCGAGATGATGCGCAAGCTGCGGTTGCGTATTGAAGAGGAGCGCGCGAAGGGACGCGCCACGCTCGTCTCTTCGCACGTCATGAGTTTTGTCGAGCGCATCTCGGACAGAGTTGGCATCATGCGCGGCGGAATTCTTGTGGCCGAAGGCTCGCCGCAGGAGTTGCGCGCACGGGCCGCGCTCGCAGATGCGCCTTTTGAAGATGTCTTTTTTCATCTGGCAAGATAAAAATTGCCACAGAGACACAGAGACACAGAGGAAATTTGAAAAGGAAGCTATCTTAAATTTCTATTTGTTCTGCTCCGTGTCTCTGTGTCTCTGTGGCTAATTCTTGAGGTCTGAATAATTTTTACTTTGAAAGGAAAGAAAATGACAGAAGCGGAAGAGAAAGCTGTTCGCATGATTGTGCAGGACGAGTTCTTGGGAATTTTGAGCGACGCGCATGAGCAGTTGGGTGTGAAGAAAGACCCTACGGGGATGGCGCGTAAGGCTCTCGACGGACTCGCGCATCTGATTCGCAGTCGTCAGGAAGCTCTTAAACACGACGGCGAATAAATGCTTGAAGGAGCAATCCTGCCATGACGCAGATGATTGATGTGAGCCATGCCATAGAGCATGGGATGATTACTTACAAAGGCTTGCCCGCGCCCGTCATCTCGGATTTTTTGAGCCGCGAAGCCTCGCGGCAACACTATGCGAGCGGGACAGAGTTTCATATCGGGCGAATCGAGATGGTCGCCAACACCGGCACATATCTCGATTCGCCCTTTCATCGCTACGAGGATGGAGCAGACCTCGCGCAGTTGCCGCTTTCATCTCTCGCCAATCTTGAAGCCGTCACGATTCGTGTTCAGGATGATGTAGAGAAAGCTGTCACAGCATCTTTCTTTGAAGGCCGCGAACTGCGCGGCAAGGCCGTGATTGTGCATACGGGCTGGGCCAAAAATTGGGGAAGCGAGAGCTATTTTGAGAATCATCCGTTTCTGACATTGGATGCCGCAGAGTTTCTGGTCGAAGCGCAGGCCGCGCTGGTCGGCATAGATTCCTATAACATTGACGACACTTCTGACAGGGCGAGACCTGCGCACTCCATCCTTCTCAAGGCAGGGATTCCGATTGTCGAGCACCTGTGCAATCTAGAATCTCTGCCTGAGAGCGGCTACAGGTTCTTCGCCGTCCCGGTCAAGGTCAAAGGCTTCGGGACATTTCCGGTCAGGGCTTTCGGAATTATTGATGAGTAAATCATTCAACTCTTTGCGGTCTTGAGTTTTTCTTTGCGCCTTTGCGAGAAACTAAAACGAACGGTTCACGCTGGTGGCGCAAAGAAGAGAAAGACTCAAGACCGCAAAGAAGAAGAGTTTTATGAAGCAGGGAATGAGCAGCTTTGCTCGCAGGCTTCTCTCTGAATGGAAGCGTCTGCGGCTTCCGCTTGCGGGAGAGCATGTCGTTGTGGCTGTCTCCGGCGGCGCGGATTCTGTGGCGTTGCTGCTTGCTCTTGATGAGTTGTTGCGTGCGCAGAAACTTTCCTTGCGTGTGACGGTCGCGCATCTCAATCATGGTTTGAGGGGAGAAGCGGGCGCAGCGGATGCGCGTTGGGTGACGGAGCTTGCGCGCAGTCTGGATTATGAAATCGTGATTGGGAATTTAGATGTGCGTGAGCTTGCGAGAGAGCGCAGGGATAATCTGGAACAGGCGGCGCGGCGCGCACGTTATAGTTTTCTGTCAGAGGTTGCGCAAGAGCGCGGGGCGCAGGCGGTTTTGACTGCGCACACGATGGACGATCAGGCGGAGACTGTGCTGTTGCGCCTTATGCGCGGGAGCGGTGTGGACGGCCTCGGCGGGATTGAGCCTGTGCGCGTGCTTGATAAAGAGAGAGATGTATTGCTCGTGAGGCCGCTTCTGCGTTGGGCCAGACGCGCTTTGACGGAGGATTACTGTCGCGCGCGTGAAATGGATTTCAGGGTTGATGAGATGAATGCTGATGAAGCCTTTGCGCGCGTCAGAGTGCGCAAGCAGCTTTTGCCTCTGATGCAAACTTTTAACGGACGCATCATCGAAACACTCTCGCGCACCGCAGGACTTTTGAGGGAAGATGCATCGGCTCTGCGCCTCGCGGCAGGTGAATTGTTGAAGGCGGCGAGTGATGAAAAGACAGAAGCCATGCTCAATGTCAAAGTGCTGGCAAGCGCGGAGTCTTCAGTTCGGCGCAGGGCTTTGCGGCAATGGCTCGCGCGGATGCGCGGCGATACAAGGCGGCTTGAGTTGGTTCACTTGTTGGAAGTTGAAAAGCTAGTCTTTGGCGAACGCGGCGGGCGCATTGCAGAGTTGCCGGGCGGAAGCAAGGTTGAGCGCAGGCGCGGACAGCTTTACTTTCATGTTGAAAAAGAGGACTCCGGCGTCTAAAATCAAATGGTTGAGCCGCCGCTTAATTTTGAGCCGGGCGGTTTTCGGTTTCTTAGACGGATTTTATTAAAGATGGCTGATCAAATCGTAGAGGTTTACAGCGCGGCGGCAATCGCTGAACGTGTCGAAGCACTCGCAGTCTGAAATTTCCAGCGCGTATGAAGGGCGCGAAGTAGCCGTGCTCGGCGTGTTAGAAGATGGCTTTGTTTTTCTCGCAGACCTCTTGCGCGCCATACGCGCTCCCGTTCGCACGGCCTTCCTGCATTACCAGCATCACTCGCTCGGCGGAGTTCAAGACCTTTCGTTCAGCACAGGGATGGATTTGACTGGCCGCGATGTGCTGCTGGTCGAAGGCGTGCTCGATACCGGCGTGACGCAGGAATATTTGATTAAACAGTTGGAGTCGCGCGGGGCCGGAAGCGTTAAGCTGTGCGTGCTGCTTGACAAGACAGAGCGCAGGCGCGTGGGGCTTGAAGCGGACTGGCGGGCTTTTGAGACGACTGAGAGTTATCTCTTCGGCTACGGGCTTGGTTTTCAGGAGCGTTGGCGCGAGTTGCCATTTTTGGCGACCTTTGCCCGCAAAGAAGAGGCTTGAAAGTGAAGCTGTCACAGCTTTTTAAGGATTTCGGGCATGCTTTTCAGGCTTTTGCGTGAGCGCAACTTGTAAAGCTTTGAGGGCATCTAAAGACTGCAATGAGTGATGAATGATAAGTGACAAGAGAGTTAATAGTTAGCGTGCTTGTCACTTATCACTCGTCACTCATCACTGTTTTAGGGTATTATCGGTAATCGGAGGCATTGAAAGATTTTGAGTTCTACGGCTAGACAAATCATATTCTGGTTATTCATCGTCGTCGGCGCGCTCTTGCTCTACAAGTTTCTGGCGCATCCGCCGGGCAAAGGCGCGCAGCAGCTTTCCATCACGCAGCTTACCGAGAAGGTTGATAAAGGCGAAATCGCCAAGATGACGATCAAGCCGAGCGAGGTTATCGCCACCGGGACGGATAAGCAGGAGTATCGCACCAACCTCTCGAACGAAGAGTACAAGGCCAAATTAATGAGCCTTGCTCGTGAGAAGAAGCCCAACAGCGGCGATCAGGTCAAGGCGGAGGTTGACGAAGAGGCCGGTAGTAATAGTCTTTTCTGGACTGCTCTCATCACATGGGCTCCGTTCCTGCTCTTGATAGGCTTCTGGATTTTCATGCTTCGCCAGATGCAGTCCGGCGGCAACAAGGCTCTGAGCTTTGGAAAATCTCGCGCCAAGCTTCTCAATAATCAACAGAAGCGCGTCACGTTTAAGGACGTGGCTGGCGTCGAAGAGGCTAAAGAGGAGTTGCAGGAAATTATAGAGTTCCTCAAAGAGCCGCAGAAGTTTCAAAAGCTCGGCGGGCGCATTCCGAAAGGCGTGCTCATGATGGGGCCGCCGGGAACCGGCAAGACCCTTCTGGCACGCGCGATTGCAGGCGAAGCCAACGTGCCTTTCTTCTCCATCTCCGGCTCTGATTTCGTAGAGATGTTTGTCGGCGTCGGCGCAAGCCGCGTCCGCGACCTCTTCGAGCAGGGCAAGAAGAACGCTCCGTGCATTATCTTTATTGATGAGATAGATGCTGTCGGACGCCATCGCGGCGCGGGCCTCGGCGGCGGACACGACGAACGCGAGCAGACTTTGAATCAGCTTCTCGTCGAGATGGACGGCTTTGAATCGAACGACGGAGTTATCCTGATAGCTTCGACCAACAGACCGGACGTGCTCGACCCCGCGCTCTTGAGGCCCGGACGTTTCGACCGTCGCGTCGTTGTCTCAAGACCCGACGTGCGCGGGCGCGAAGGCATCTTGAAGGTTCATACACGCAAGATTCCTCTGGGCGATGATGTTGACATCAGCGTGATTGCGCGCGGGACTCCCGGCTTTACCGGCGCAGACCTTGCGAATCTGGTCAACGAAGCTGCCTTGAATGCTGCGCGTTATAACAAGAAGACAGTCTCTATGCCTGACTTTGAGTTGGCGAAGGACAAAGTCTTGATGGGCGCAGAGCGCAAGAGCATGGTCATCTCTAATGAAGAGAAGCGCATCACTGCTTATCACGAAGCGGGCCACACGCTCGTCGGTTTGAAAGTCCCTAACGCAGACCCTGTGCACAAGGTGACAATCATTCCGCGCGGTATGGCCTTGGGCGTGACGCAACAACTGCCGGAAGGCGACAGGCACAACTATTCGAAAGAATATCTACTGGGCCAGATTGCCATCCTGATGGGCGGGCGTATTGCCGAAGAAGTTTTCCTGAGCAACATCACGACCGGAGCCTCAAATGACATCGAGCGTGCGACGGAATTAGCGCGCGCGATGGTTTGCGAGTACGGCATGTCCGAGCTTGGGCCACTAACTTTCGGCAAGAAGGAAGAGCAAATCTTCCTGGGCCGCGAGATAGCGCAGCACAGAGATTTCTCGGAAGACACGGCCATCAAGATTGACCAGGAAGTGAAAGGAATTATTTCCAGTCAATACGACAGGGCCAAGAGCATTATCGAAGAGAACCGCGAGACGATGGTGCGACTCTCCGAGACCTTGCTGGAGCGCGAATCGCTCGACGGCGTGCAGATTCGCCGCATCGTCGCGGGTCTCCCGCTCGATGAAGAGCCGCCGTCATCTTCCGGCAACAACGACGAGCGACCGCAACTCAAAGAGCCTGCGGCCAATCCGTTGAAACCGATTCTGCCGCCGATTACAGGCAGCAACCCGGCGACAGCGTAAGGCTTACGGCACAAGCAAAAAGTAAAAGGCAAAAGTGAAGAGGGCTTTCAAAGCTTTCTTCACTTTTGCCTTTTTACTTTTACCTTTTTACGGTTTACTTTTGCCACATGACCACAGGCACATGGAAACTCGCGCGGCGTGAGTTGCAGATTGGGGAGCGCACGCTCGTGGTGGGCGTGCTTAACGTCACGCCCGATAGCTTTAGCGATGGCGGGCGTTTCCTTGATGTAGATGAAGCCGTTCGCCGCGCCGAAGAGATGATTGCGGAAGGCGCGGACATCATAGATGTCGGCGGCGAATCAACACGTCCGGGCGGAGAAGTTGTGACGGCTGAAGAGGAATTGAGCCGCGTTGTTCCGGTCATCGAGCGGCTGGCGCAAACTTCAACCGTGCCGCTTTCCGTTGACACGACAAAATCTGTTGTGGCCCGCGCCGCGCTCGAAGCAGGAGTGGAGATTGTCAACGACATCTCTGCATTGAGATTCGATTTTCAAATCGCGGACGAAGCTGCAAAAGTTAATGCAGGACTTGTCCTGATGCATTCGAGAGGGACTCCCGGCACGTTGCATCGCCTGCCGCCGTCGCCGGATATTTTGCCGGAGATTTTTGTGAGCCTCAGGCGCAGTCTGAATATGGCTTTGCGTCGCGGCGTCGCGCGCGAGGCGATTGCCTTAGACCCCGGCATCGGTTTCGGCAAGACCTTTGAGCAGAACCTGGAATTGATTGCGCGGCTCAAAGAGTTTGCCGCACACTTCGCGGATTTTCCTGTGCTTGTCGGAACTTCCCGTAAATCTTTCATCGGACGCCTGCTCGATGATGCTCCCGCAGATGCAAGGCTTCACGGCACGATGGCAACCGTCACGGCAGCCGTCCTCAACGGCGCGCACATCGTCCGCGTGCATGATGTACGCGCTGCTGTCGAAACTGTCCGCGTAGCCGATGCCATCAAGAGCAAGGCGGAAGGATGAAGGATGAAGGATGAAGAGAGTGCTATTTGAAGATGAAGGCGATGCATCGAAGTTGAAAGCAATGCTGTTGCAGATGAAAGCGTGTGGTTGAAGTTGAAAGCGATGCTGTTGACAGATTGTTTTTCATCCTTCATCCTTCCGCCTTCACCAACGCTTTTGACGGAGAAAATTTGATGGCTCTTATGCATAGAATATTGCGCGTCCTGCCTCTGGCTCTGTTGCTTCTCTTCGTCACAGGCTTTAGAGAGTGCTACAAGCCTGTGACGAAGACAGGGTTGCCGAAGCGTATCAAGACTGTGGCTGTCCCGGCGTTTCAGAACAACGCTTTGCGCTACAAGATTGAGACGCGATTTACAGAGGCAGTCATTAAAGAGATTGTGCGGCGTGGGCGCGGGCTTCGTGTGCAGTCTGAGGCGAAGGATGCAGACGCAGTGATTGACGGCATCATTAAGAGCTTCACTTTTTCTGGCGTGCTCCTAGATGATCGCGGGCGCGCGCGCATTTTTGAAGTGACGATTACTGCCGCCGTGACCGTGCGCGACCAGATAGAAAATCGCGTCCTCTATGATAATCAGAACTACGTCTTTCGCGGCGAGTTTGAGTTTACCAACGACCCGCGCTCCTTCTTTAACGAAGAAGACCCTGCGGTTGAGCGCATGGCGCGCAGCTTTGCCGAATCGGTCGTCTCCACACTCGTCAACGGCTTCGGAGTCAACGAAGATAAATGAGCAACATCTCGCGCGAGGAATTAAAGCGCGCGCTCAAGCAGGGAAACATCTCGCCGCTCTATCTGCTGTTTGGAGCGGAAGCCTACTTGCGCGAGCGTGCCGCGCGTGCCATCGCGGATGCCGCGCTCCTTGATGCTCCTTTGCGTGATTTCAACGAAGCGAGCTACAGCCTGACAAGCGCGGATGTCCAGCAGGCGATTGCCGCAGCAGAGCAGTTGCCAATGATGTCTGCGCGCCGCGTCGTGCGTATCAAAGATGTAGGCAAGCTGCGCGAGGCTGACGAGGGCGCGCTCCTGCGCTACATCGCGCGGCCAGTGGAATCGAGCGTCGTTATTTTCACTTCGGATGATTTGGACAAGCGGCGCAAGGTGAGTAAGAGTTTGCTGGATGCTTGCGTCTCTGTCGAGTTTGGCCCATTGACGGATGCAGAACTGCGCGCCTGGGCCAAGAGCCGTTTGAAAGAGTTGAAGGCGGAAGCGGATGAGAGGACTCTGGGCCAGATTGTCGCGCTCGTCGGAAGCGATGTGCTCACGCTCTCGAACGAGTTGGAAAAATTGGCGACGGCTGCGCTGCCCGGCGGGCGCATCTCTATGCAGATGGTCGAGCAGCTTGTGGGCCGCTCGCGCGAGTTGTCCAATTTTGAATTGACAGACCATCTGATTGCGCGCAATCGCCAGCGCGCTTTGCAGACTCTGCAAAGATTGCTGGACGATGGAGCAGAGCCAGTGATGCTTATCGGCCTGATTGCCAGCAACTATCATCGTCTTTCGCTTGCCAAAGAATTGATGACACGCGGCGCGGCTAAAGAAGAAGTCTTCCGGCTCGTCGGCATGCCTTACAGCAAGCGCGAAGAGTTTCTCGCCACAGCGCGCCGGACAGACGCCGCGATGCTCACGCGCAGCATCTCTCGCATAGCTCAGGCAGACCTCGCCATCAAAACCTCGCTCGCCACGCCGCGCATGCAACTCGAAATGCTTGTCTGCGAACTCGCCGGATAGATTTTAGGAAGAACATAAGAAGACATGCCTGCTCCGTTCGTCAGATTCCTTTGAGCGGCGTGTCCGGCTCAAGCCAACGCTCGCGCGCTTCTTCCGATTCCAGACGCTCTTTTGTGAAATGTGAATAAATTAGTTGCGGGTCGCCGCAGGTTTGAATCAATTCGTTGACTAACCTGACGAGCGTGCGCTCGCCATCTGTTTGATTCAGAAAGAGGCGCACGCGCTTGAGCCAGAAGAGAGTGATGGTCTCGTGATAGACCCGTTCAAGTTTGTGATGATTGACAAAGCGAAAGAGGCTCGCGCGCATGCGCGCTAAAGCTGCTTGCTCAGTGCACTCTTCTGTGAGATACCAGAACGCGACGATTAAATGTTCCGGATGATGAAATTCTGACGGGTCGTAGGCGCATGACTCGAATTTGCGAACGACCTGTTCAATATCTTCAAGGGTCTTGTAGGTTTCAGGTTGGTCTGTCATCTTTCTCTCCTTCATTGTGATTCACTGTTAGCCGTAAACGCAAAAAGGCGAGGCTCACTGAAAATTTTCAGTGAGCCTCGCGCGGGTTTTTGGAATTTAAAAGTTAAGCTATTTCGCCGTCGCTTGATTGACGCGTGTGGTCAATCTTGATTTGTAACGCGCGGCGGCGTTGCGATGCAGCACGCCCTTCTGCACGGCTTTGTCAATCGTCGAAATCGTTTGCGGCAACATCTCGCGTGCCTCTTCTGCGCTCGCGCTGCCAGCAAGGAGTGCGCGCAGCTTTTTCACTGAAGTGCGCAGGCGGCTGCGGTTGCTGCGGTTGTTGTCGCGTCGCTTCTCGTTCTGGCGCACGCGCTTTTCTGCTGATTTATGATTTGGCATCTAACTCTCCGTCAAAAACTTTTATCTAAACTCTTGTGCTATATCAAGGAAAGCGTCTGTCGCTTTTTCCTCTTCAAGCACAAGCGACAAAGTATAGGTATCAGGCGGGCGCGTGTCAAGGCGGGCGGGCTTTGGAAAATTCGAGCCTTTTGAGGCGACTCTCCATTGACACCCGCGCGCGGCGTGTAGTAGCGTCGCACCTGTCACAATATGCTGAAAAAACCTGCCAGACCCTCATATGCCCTTAATTTTCAACCCCAGCAAGGAGACTGCTCTACCATTTGAAAAAGATAGAACTTCCGCCCAGAGGCTTAGAGACGCTCTTCGGCGTCCACGACCAGAACATCAAATATCTGGAATCACTGCTTGATGTGCGCATCAACGCGCGCGGACAGGACTTGACCGTTGACGGCGACCCGCAGGATGTCAAAACGGTCGAGCGCATTCTGGAAGATTTCTCAGACCTCTTCACAGAGGGCAAAACTTTTACGGACAAAGAACTGCGCGAAGCCTTCGCACAGATTGCAGAAGACCGCGCCTATTCCCTGCGCGACTATTTCACGAAGGCGCGCTTCAATCCCGCAGGCAAAAAACAGGTCGCTCCCAAATCCGCCACACAGCGTCGCTACATCGAAGCGATTCAGAATAAAGATGTCGTGTTCGGCATAGGCGTCGCGGGTACTGGAAAGACTTATCTGGCCGTGGCGATGGCCGTGCAGGCTCTGATGCAGAAGCAAGTCAATCGCATCGTGCTCGCGCGCCCCGCAGTCGAGGCGGGTGAAAAACTTGGATTCCTGCCCGGAGATTTGCAGGACAAGGTTGACCCTTACTTGCGCCCGCTCTACGACGCGCTCTTCGACCTGATTGACTACGAGCGCGTGACGAAGCTTTTGGAGAAGCGCGTGATAGAGGTCGCGCCACTGGCTTTCATGAGAGGTCGCGCGCAGCCTTTACATAGCCGCGTCTTAACTCCGACAGGCTGGCGCATGATGGGCAGTCTCAAGCCCGGCGATGCTGTGATTAGTTCAAACGGAAATCCGACACTGGTAACAGGCGTTTATCCGCAAGGAACGAAAAAGGTCTATCGCCTGACAATGACCGATGGCGCAAGCGCTCTGGCTTGTGCAGAGCATCTGTGGGCCGTTCGCACGATGGAGGACAAACGCAGGCACAAGCCTCTTCGTATCTTGCAAACTCAAGAGATGATTGGCAATTTCCGGCGCAATCATCAATATCGTTATGAAGTGCCTCTACTTTCCGCGCCTGTTCAATGGTCGCGTCGTGAAGTTTCGCTTGAACCATATTCATTAGGATTGTTGCTCGGTGACGGTTGCATCACAGGTAAAACCTCGCCAAGTTTCAGCACTTCCGATACGGAATTAGTTTCGTCTCTGGAATTGTCTCTCGCCGGCATGAATCTTTCTTTTCGGCGCAAATCCAGTATTGACTATGTCATCACTAATCCTGCGGCGGGACGTGGCGGGGTTATTGTTCGCAATCCGCTTACGCAAGCATTGCGCGGGCTTCAATTATCAGGGACGCATTCGGCCACGAAATTTATTCCCGAAGATTATCTCTATAACAGCCCGGAAATTCGCCTTGCGGTTTTGCAAGGATTATTAGATACAGACGGCGGCCCTGTCACACAAGCGGGTCGGACATGTCGCATTCAGTACACGACCACATCACATCAACTGAGAGATGACGTATTGTTTCTGGTGCGTTCGCTTGGAGGCGTGGCCCATTGGCGGAGGCGTGAAGCAGAAGGGCGCAAACCCGGCTTTGCCAACGGCAGGGAAGTTCCCTACCGGCATGATGCTTACGTGATAGACATACGCTTGCCGCAAGGCTTAGAGCCTTTTCGTCTCACGCGTAAGGCTGCTATCTATCATGAGCACGGCGGCGGACGCCCTATGCGTTTCATCAAAAACATCGAACCCGTCGGAGAATATGGAACGCAATGCATCAGCGTGGCTGCGCCCGATGCGCTCTATGTCACAGATGATTTTATCCTGACTCATAACACGCTTGCAGATGCTTTCATCATTTTGGATGAAGCGCAGAACACGACGAGCGAGCAGATGAAGATGTTTCTGACGCGCATCGGTTTTGGCTCGAAGGCGGTTATCACCGGCGACGTGACGCAGATTGACTTGCCGACAGGCAAGCGCAGTGGCCTTGTCGAAGCGGAGCGCGTGCTCTCGAAAGTCGAAGACATAGATTTTATCTATTTCACTGAAAAAGATGTCGTGCGCCATCGCCTCGTGCAGATGATTATTCGCGCTTACGAAGAGCATACGAGCAAAAGTAATATCTGATTTTAGATTTTAGATTTTTGATTTGCGATTGGATAAAGACTAAAGATTCAAACTCTTCTTTCAATCTAAAATCTAAAATCGCAAATCAAAAATCTGAAATTCTCATGGTTGAAGTAGTGAATCGCCAGAGGCGACGGCGGGTGGATGCGGAGCGTTGGCGCGAGTTTGGCGTGAAAGCCTTGTCGGCTATTGGCGCAGAAGAAGAGAGCGCGACTGTTGTCTTTGTCTCTGACCGCGCGATGCGAGATTTGAATCGTCGCTTTCGCGGACTAAATAAAACTACGGATGTGCTTTCTTTCCCGGCGGAGCGCGCGAGATTTGAAGAAGCGTCGGAAGCAGGTCTGGGCGACGTGGTTATCTCTATCGAGCGCGCCGAAAAGCAGGCCGCCGAAAATCATCTCAGTCTGGAAGAAGAGCTGGCACAGCTTGTCCTGCATGGGCTGCTACATTTGTGCGGCTATGACCATGAGACGGATGATGGCGAGATGAATCGCTTGGAACTCCGCTTGCGCCGCAGGCTTGGAATATAATCAAGACAGTCTGGAGTCTAAAGTCTGGAGTCTGGAGTCTTTGCTTTGACTCTCTGGACTCCAGACTTTAGACTTTAGACTCTTTGTATGGAAATCGAGATTGCAATCACCTGCTTGCTGCTCGTCGCGCTGACGTTTCTCGCCACGATTGATATGGCGTTTGGACAGCTCAGCGATGTCGGGCTGCGCCGGTTGATTGGCGAGGCTGAAGAGCATCCTGTCTCGCGCTCGACGCCTTTTCTGAAAGAAATTTTAGAGAACCGCCCGCGTTTCCGCTTTACGCTTTCGGCTGCGATTCAAATCTTGCTGATAGCCTTTTCCGTCCTCGTTACTTCCATCTCGTTTCGCTGGTTCTCAAACACGCGGCTCATTCTAGTAGCTTTGATTGCAGGCATCGTGCTGGCCGGTATCTTCCGGCAATTCATCCCGCGCCTCGTGACGCTGAGCAATCCAGAAGGCACGCTGCTCTTGCTCTTGCCGCTGGTGCGTCCCTTTTATCGCGCGCTCACTTTTGCAGCAGACCCGTGGCATCGCTCCTTTGACCGCGTGCGGCGCGAGCGACAGCAACAGCCGGAGGGCGGCGCGGAGACAGAGGAAGAGGATAGCGGCGATGACTTGCAGGCTCTGATTGATGTCGGCGAGGAAGAGGGCATCATTGAAGAAGAAGAAGGCGAGCTGATTCAATCCATCATAGAGTTTGGCGACACGCGCGTTAATGAAGTGATGACGCCGCGGACGGAAATCTCTGCGCTGCCGATTACTGCGACCGTGCGCGAAGCGCGCGATGAGATTATCGAGTCGAAGTATTCGCGCATACCTGTTTATAGAGACCAGATTGATAACGTCGAAGGCATCATCTACGTGCGCGACCTCTTGCAGTGCTGGGTGGATGATAAAGAAGAAGAATCTATAGCTTCGCTTTTAAGGCCAGTCTATTTTGTGCCGGAGACAAAATCCGTCTCCAACCTCCTGGAAGAAATGCAGAAGGCGCGCGTGCAACTGGCGATGGTCGTGGACGAGTATGGCGGCATCGCGGGGCTTGTGACCGTGGAAGATATTTTGGAAGAGATTGTCGGAGAGATTGAGGACGAAGACACGGAAGGCGAAGAGATTATCGAAATCGTCGAAGCGTCTGACGGCTATTATGATGTGCTCGGCTCTACGGAAATCGGAAAGATTGAGCGGCTCTTTGATATGGAGATAGAGGCTGATGATTTTACGACGATTGCGGGACTCGTCATCAGCGAATCGGGCTATGTGCCGGACAAGGGCGAGCGGCTAAACTTTCGCGGCCTCGATGTTGAAGTGCTTGAATCCGACAGCCGACGCCTCGCGCGCCTGCGTCTCAGACGCGCACATGAAGAGCGCGCGGCTGAGCACGAATAAGAAAAGATGATAAGCTCTCAAGCAGACAATCAATGCGCCCGGACGATTGAGCCAAAGAGATGCGCGGCCTGCGACGGCGAGTTCGAGTGCGTGGCAGCAGCATTGCCGGGCTGCTGGTGCAGCGAGATAAAACTGAGCGCGGCTTTACTCGCAAGCTTGCGCGAGCGTTACGAGCATTGCCTGTGTCGTTCGTGCTTAGAGCAGTTTGCGTTAAGAGAATCCAAACAAGGGAGGTGAAGAGCAAGGCGGAAGGATGAAGGCGGAAGGATGAAAGAGATGCTATTCAAGATGAACGCTTCAAGCTTGAACAGCATGCCTTTCATCCTTCATCCTTCCGCCTTCATCCTTGCTTTCAGTGATGGCGAAAAAGAGAAGCAAGTTTTTGCAGGGCAAGCGGATTGACCCGACGCCGATTACCGGAGAGACAAGCCTCGCGGATGTTGTGGACAATGCCTTTATGGCTTACAACGGCGCGCGTCTGCGCGAGGCGTGCCAGCTTTTGACTCAAAAGATGCTTGAGCCGGATGTGACGGTCGGCCTTTCACTGACGGGCGCGCTGACGCCTGCGGGGCTTGGAATCTCTGCTTTGATTCCGCTCATTCAGGCAGGCTTTGTTGACTGGATTATTTCTACGGGCGCGAATCTTTATCACGACACGCACTTTGGCATCGGCCTCGCGATGCATCAGGGCAACGCACAGGTCTCTGATATAGTCTTGCGCGAAGAAGAGGTCGTGCGCATCTATGACATCTTTTTCGATTACAGCGTGCTGCTTGATACGGATGCCTTCTTTCGTCAGATTATCACCGGCGAAGAGTTTCAGAAGGCTATGTCAACGGCTGAGTTTCATTATTTGTGCGGGCGTTATGTCAGAGAGCGCGAGCGTAAACTTGGGTTGGAGAATAAATCTTTGCTGGCTGCCGCATACGAGTACGGCGTGCCGATTTATACTTCTTCGCCCGGCGATTCTTCCATCGGCATGAACGTCGCGGCGAAAGCTTTGCAGGGCAACAAGCTGGCTTTCGATCCTTCACTGGATGTCAACGAGACGGCTGCGATTGTGCTCGCGGGAAAGCGCGGCGCGATTCACGGGCGCGGCGACAAAGGCAAAAAGCACGGCGGCAAGTCCGCAGTCTTTATTCTCGGCGGCGGCAGTCCCAAAAATTTTATGCTGCAAACAGAGCCGCAGATACAGGAAGTCTTAGGCATTGACGAGCGCGGTCATGATTACTTTCTGCAAATCACGGACGCGCGCTCGGACACCGGCGGACTCAGCGGCGCAACTCCGGGCGAGGCAGTCTCGTGGGGCAAAGTTGACCCGGACAGATTGCCGGATGCAGTCGTCTGTTATGTGGATTCGACCATCGCGTTGCCGATTATGACTGCCTACGCGCTTGCGCGTCACGAGCCGCGCGAGCCAAAGCGGCTCTATGAGCGGCGCGCAGAGTTTATGGAGTTGCTCGAAGAAGAATATCGAAAATCAAAAAGACGATAGCCGTTTTAAGGGGATGAACGATGGGGATTAAGAAGGTGACGGATGAGCAGCCGCGCGTCTATTTCGACTGCTCGAAGTGTCCTGCGTACTGTTGCTCGATTTACGAGCGCGTGGCTGTCAACAAACGCGATCTTAACCGGCTGGCAAAATATTTCGGCGTCAGTGTGGAGACGGCTGAGAAGCGTTACACAAAGATGCATAGCGGCGAACGTGTGCTGCGGCGCAAGAAGGATGTTATTTTTGAAGAGACTTGCATGTTTCTCAATCAGGAGACGCGCGGTTGCGGAATTTATCATGCGCGCCCGGCTGTCTGCCGCGAATATCCTGCGCGCACGCGCTGCTCTTATTATGATGTGCTGCAATTTGAGCGCAATCAACAGGACGACCCGAATGTGCTGCCGCTCATACAGATAACTTTCCGTGAAGTGAAGAAGACAGTCGTTAGCGATAACAACGGCAGCGAGAAAATCTGGAAGTGGAAGAAGGAAAAAAAGTGAGAAGGCAGTTTTCAGTTTTCAGTTTTCAGTAAAACCAATTCAATCTTTTCTGAAAACTGAAAACTGAAAACTGAAAACTGAAAACCGTTCTTGAGAGGTGAAATTATGCAGGAGTTTCTTTCGCGGATGATTGGTCGCAAAGTGGACGTGGCCTGTGTGGGCGCGGCGAGTTTGCGCGGCGAGATTATAAAGGTCGAGGGCGGCGTGCTTCATTTGAAGGACGAGGAACAGCATCTGGCCTTCGTGGCAATAGACAAGATTGCAGTCGTCTGGGAAACGCGAGAGCCTGAGCATCGCGCGGGTTTTGTCTCTTCCGTCGCGCCGCCCAATAATCGCTAGTGGCATGTCTCTTTAAGGACTAGAGTGAGCAAGCGTTTGCGGTGAGGCAAGTGAGGGGATTTTTTCGGGGATGATTCTGCCAAAGGGATTCATTATCAATGAGAAGAATAATCTGAAGATTATTTTCTTCTTTATCATCCTCACTACAGCACTCACCGTCGGCGTCATTCTGTTCTGGGAAAAGGTTCTGCTGCGTCCCTTTTACGCATGGGTGGACACGCGCTATCCGGGCGCACAGAACGCAGAGCGGCGGCGGCTCATACAACAGCGCACGGAACACTTCTTTATCTCCGTCACGGTTGACAGCATCGTCGTCACGCTCCTGCTCGGAGTCGTGCGCCGCCAGCAACGACAACTGAGTGAGAGCGAAGAGAGATACCGCCTCCTGTTTGAGCACGCCAACGACGGCATCGGCGTAGTCTCCGTGCCGGACTACAAAATCGTGCAGGTCAATCGAAAGTTTGGCGAGATTCTGGGCTACGCGCCGCAGGAACTCGTCAAAGTAGATGTGCGCGAATTGGCCCAGCGCAACGCGGACGGCTCTGTCTCCGAAGGACTCTCTCACTGGATTGACGAGAACATCGCGCAGGCAGAGCACACGGCTCCGCTTGACCTCAGACAGATTCACAAATGCCCGATAAAAGGAATGCTGGCAGAACTCTATGCGCGACTCGCTGCCTTTGTCGTCAGCTCCGCGCCGGAATCGAGCGAGCAGGAATTGGAGATTCAAACTCCTGCGGGCGCGACTGTGCCGGTCTCCGTTTCCTTCAGCACACTCTCAACGGGCAGAGAGCGTTTGATAATTTTAATCATACGCGACCTCTCAGAGCGCAAGCGACTCGAAACGGAAAAGGAAGAGATGCAGCGACAGCTTTATCAATCATCAAAGCTGGCTTCCATCGGAGAATTGTCTGCGGGCGTCGCGCATGAGATTAACAATCCGCTCAATGCCATTATCAACTTTGCGCAGTTGATGAAGGACGAAGGCACAGAGCGCACTACTTTTGAAGAGCGACTCATCAACGGCATCGTTGACGAAGGCGAGCGCATCACCAAGATTGTTCGCAACCTTTTGACCTTCGCGCGACGCGACGCGCATGAAGTGACGCGCGTCAATATCGCTGAGACCATACACAATTCCACTTCGCTCTTCGGGCATCAACTCGAAAAAGACGGCATCCGCGTCTTGATAGAGATTGCGGAAGATTTGCCGCCCGTCATAGCCGACGGCTCGCGCCTACGGCAAGTCGTCGTCAATATGATTAGCAATGCGCATCATGCGTTGAAAGCGAAAACGGAAACGCCAAAGCTGTTTCGCATCTCTGCGCAGTCGGCCACGCGCGCCGGCGCACAGGTCGTGCGGATTGAGTTTTACGATAACGGCACGGGCATCAAAGAGGAAGACATGGATAAGATTTTCGACCCGTTCTTTACGACGCGACGCGATCACGGCGGCACGGGTCTCGGCCTCAGCCTGAGCTTCGGCATCATACGCGATTACGGCGGAACGATTACGGTCGAAAGCGTAGAGGGCAGCCACACGCGCTTTACAGTCGAGTTGCCAGCCGTTTCCACTCTGGAGCAAGAGTATGCCGAAAGTCTTGTTAGTAGATGACGAGCCGAACATTCGCTGGACGATGGCGGAGTTTCTCAAGCGCGAAGGCTATGAAGCTCTGACCGCTTCGGACTTCGAGAGCGCGCTCGAATGCTTTCGCCAGAACAGGCTCGACGCGGCTGTGATAGACATCATCCTGCCGCGCAAGAGCGGCATAGAGCTTTTGAAAGAACTGCACGCACACGCGCCGCAACTCCCGGTCATCATGATTACAGGCGAGCCGAATGTTTCGCAGATGCCGGAGATTGTGCGCGCGGGCGCGTACGATTTTATCTCGAAGCCTGTCAGGAAAGAGGTCTTGGTCAAAGCAGTCTCGCGCGCTGTTGAAAATCGCAGGCTCGGAGATGAGAAGCGCGAGCTTGAAGCTGAGCTTAAGCGGCACACGGAGCAGCTTGAAACGAGCGTCGCAGAGCGCACGAATGAATTGCGTAAATCCGAACAACGTTATCGCCTGCTCTTTGAAAGCAACCCGCAACCGATGTGGGTTTATGACCATGAGACGCTGGCCTTTCTCGCGGTCAACGATGCTGCTATCAAGCATTACGGCTACAGCCGCGAAGAATTTTTGCAGATGACCATCAAAGATTTGCGACTGCCGGAAGACGTGCCTGTGCTGCTCGAAGATTTAGCCAGAGACAGCGAAGATTTTGAGGACAAGTCCGGCCCCTGGCGGCATCTGCGAAAAGACGGCGCGCTCATTGACGTGGAGATTGCGAAACACACACTGGACTTTGACGGAAGGCGCGCGGGCCTCGTGCTCGTCACTGATGTGTCCGACCGCAAGGCTGCCGAAGTAGAACTCCGTCAGATGCAGGAACGCCTGATGCATCAGGAGAAGATTGCCGCGCTGGGCCGCGTCGCCGCGCAGGTCGCGCACGAAGTCAAAAATCCACTCGCGGGCTTACGCCTCTACTCGCTCCATCTCAAAAACAAAGTGGCCGGAAAATTAAGTGATGCGGAGATGGACATCATCAATAAAATTGCAGATGGCATCGGGCGATTGACCGAGACGACCGAGCAGATTTTGAGCTTTGCGCGGCCCATCAGCATGAACCTCACGCGCGTCAATCTCAACAAGGTCGTCAGCGACACAGCGCAGCTTCTTGAGCCGCAGACGAATGCCAATAGCATCACTCTCAAACTCTTACTCGCAGAGCCTGCGCCCGAAGGGATGATTGACGAAGCTTCGATTCACGCGGCCCTGATGAATCTGATGCTCAACGCGATACAGGCCATGCAGGGCGGCGGCACATTGACCGTGAAGACCGAAATGAGAGAGGATAAACTTCTCGTCACGATCTGCGACACAGGCAAGGGGATGCACGCCGAGCAGATTACAAATGTCTTCGAGCCTTTTTACACGACCAAAGCGCAGGGCTTAGGGCTTGGCATGCCCTATGCGAAAAAGATTATCGAACAACATCAGGGCGCAATCCGCGTCGAGAGCCGCGAAGGCGTCGGCACACAAATCGAGATTGAATTACCTGTCGGTAGATAAAGTATAAGATTAATTTTCACCGCAGAGACGCGGAGATGAAGAAGGAAAAGATAAAAAAGCATTTCTGTCATCTTCACTTTTCCTTTTACCTGTTTCCTTCCTCTGCGTCTCCGCGTCTCTGCGGTTTAAGGAAATATTAAAGCATGCGAACAGGTTGCAGAATTTTAGTTGTTGATGATGAGAGCAGCATCACTGACGCTTTGCAGATGATTCTGAGCGAGCACGCGTGCGAGGTGAGCACGGCTGCTAATGGCGAAGAAGCAAAGAAACTGCTCAACGGGCCGCCGTTCGATTTGGTCTTCACAGACTTGCGCCTGCCAGACACGAGCGGCATTGATCTCATCTCGCATATCAAAGGCGAAAGCCCTGAGACGGAAGTCATCTTGATGACCGCGCACGGCTCGCTCGATGTGACGATTGAAGCCATCAAGCGCGGCGCGTATTACTATATCGAAAAACCTTTCACGCCCGATCAAGTCATCATGCTGGCCGAGCGCGCTTCGGAATTTGGCCGCATACGTCAGGAGAATCGCCAACTCAAACGCACCATCGCAGACGAGAGCGAAGCCTTCGGCATGATTGGCCGCAGCCAGAAGATGCTTGAGATTTACGAGACGATTCGCGCGACGGCCAAGTCGGACGCGCCTGTGCTCATCGAAGGCGAGAGCGGCACTGGCAAGGAATTAATCTCAACAGCATTTCACATGGAGAGCAATCGCGCTGACCGTCCGTTCATACGCATCAACTGCGCTGCGATTCCGCACGACCTGATTGAATCGGAGTTGTTCGGCTACAAAAAGGGCGCGTTCACGGGCGCGGATAGAGACAAGCGCGGCTTGATAGAAGCGACCGGCGGCGGGACTCTTTTGTTAGACGAGATAGCGGAGATGCCAGCGCATTTGCAGACCAAGCTGTTGCGCGTTCTTCAGGAAAGAAAGCTGCGCCGGCTCGGAGATGAGCATGAGATACCTGTAGATTTTCGTCTCGTCTCTGCCACGAACCGCGACACCATCAAGGCTTCGCAGGACGGCACTCTACGTCAAGACCTGTACTTCCGCATCAGCACCATCAAGCTCAAAGTCCCGCCCCTGCGCGAGCGGCACGATGACCTAGCTCTCTTGTCAGAACGTTTTCTGATTCGCTTCAGCGAAAAATATAACAAGCAGATTCGCGGCATCTCGCAGGCAGCATTTGCCATGCTCTCGCGCTATGACTGGCCCGGCAATGTGCGCGAGCTTGAGAGCGTCATGGAGCGCGCAGTGCTCTTCTGCCAGACAGACCAAATCATGCCAGAGAATTTCCCCGAACAGCTACAAGGCACACGTCCCTCTCCGTCACAATGCGTCATCCCGCCCTTTATGACCCTCGAAGAGATTGAGCGCGAAGCCATCGCGCAGACTCTTGAGCGCACAAGCGGCAACGTCAAGAAGACAGCAGAGATACTAGACCTGCATCGCCCGACGCTCTATCGCAAGCTGAGAAAGTTTGGATTCAGAAGCAGCGACGGAGAAAATTCGGAAGAAGAAACGATTTCAGAATAAAGAACTGCCACGAAAGGCATGCTATCGAGTGGTCTGGTTCAATGAGTTGTTCGTCGGCGTTTGTAAAGATAAAGCACAATGGCTCTTTAACTCTTATTTCTAACTGTAAAACTAGCTTCTTTCAGAGTAGTGGGTCAGTTTGAAATTCAGGTGAGTAACAGCGACGAAAGAATCTCGCGCTGGTGGCGCAAAGGCGCAAAGAAAAACAACCTGTCTTCTTTGCGCCTTTGCGCCTTTGCGGGAAACTTCTTTTCTCTCTTTTTTCAAACTGACCCACTACCTCTTTCAGCCGTGTACATGATTCCATATTGTGTCTCCATCTTCCACACGTCCCTGCCAAGCAGATTTAAAGTTGGCGCGTAACTTGAGGCGAACAGTTTTAGCTATCTTAGGATTCTTTAAATCATCGCCTTCTGCGTATATAAACCATCCTTCAAGAGCTTCCTTCACCAATTTTACGAGAAGAGGTTTGATTTTGCCGAGACCGTCTTTTAGGAACCACTCCGCTACATCTATGACGAAGTTTAACTTGGCTGTACGCTCTACTGCTTCTACCAAGAGTGCTTGTGCAAATTCAAGGTCCTCCCATGTCAGACCCGCAACAGGCTTTCTAACATTGCCTTTTCCAAAGAAGAAGGTCAGCACACGATGTGCTTCTGGGAAGGTCAGAACGTGTTTCATGGGATAAAGTCGTCTTAGTTTTTTCATTATTTTCCTCCTTACCTGAAGAGTAAGCTCTTATTGCATTTCCTATAGCGACGTAAGCTGCCAAACGCATATCAGACGCCCTCACAGCCGTCATGAATTAAGTCTTTGAGGCCTCCAAGCCTCCTTCAACTTCAATGCTTTTATCTTTTTCGCGTGAGTTGCTGAATCAGGCAGCTTTAGTATTTCCAGATTAGACGCCGGGCAAATTGACGTGAGGCTAACGAGTAGTCTGTTAGCAGGAACAGTGAAACGCCGAGAAGATATTCCTGTGTGGAATAGATGTCAATAGCCGGAGGGCGATTGTTTGGCAAGACACGAAAGAAGAAATGATTTCAGAATAAGAAATTGCCACGAAAGCCATGCTATCGAATGGTCGGGTTCAATGAGTTGTTAGCGGCTGATATTCCTTCGAGACCTCCACAAGAAAATCGCCCCACTCAACGCGCTACCTTAAATGTGCGACTTGTTAAAAACGTGCGCTGCTGTATCGTTAGTCTAATTGTCTGATGGAGTCCATGCGCCCTGGCGGAAGTTTATTATGTCGGTAGAATTTAGCTCGGCACCAGCCTCGACCGGAAGCCAGCCACTGCTGGTTGACGATATTCTGAACACGCCTTGGCGTTGGATTTGCTCGATACAAGTGGACTTCCCCGAAGAGGTATTGCATTCTCCCAATGGTGTCCCCAAAGACGTGGCATTTGGCAGCGGCGTCTTAATCACTCCCCGCCATGTCCTGACGAACGCGCATCTCGTTGTCGGATACAAGATAGAAAGGCAGCATAATTTCATCGTTGCCCCAAAGAAGATAATGGTCGCTCCGGGCCGGGACGCCAGACGGCTGAACCCGCGACCATATGGAAATTATCAGGTTGTGAGCCGTCACGTTGCGCCACAATATAGAGCCACCGACAGTCAAACCCTGAGCGCGCCGTTTGATTACGCAGTACTCGAACTTAACCGCGATGTCGGCAATAGGACATTCCGTAAAATAGACGGACGGCTTGGGTGGTGGGGGCAAGCTTATAATTCATACATCAGATCTGTAGATAGCAATTTTAGACAGCTGCTTGCGAGCAGGAAAGTGAATGTCGCTGGCTATCCGAATACTGGCGACATAGAATTTACTACGAACTCAACGCCCGCCGGTATTCAATACTATGACTTTGATTGGGTTGTGAATGCCTTTCCCAGAATAAATAATCAGGTCGCATCCGTAATTAGATATGCGGCTATGGCGGGCAAGGGTCAGAGCGGCGGGCCTGTCTGGATAAAAGAACAGAGCAATGGGAGACGTTATCTGGTTGCCATCCACCGTGCGCGCGAATCTGCTTCTAATGTAGACCGTGAAGGTGTCTTAATCACACCGAGCCTAATCCAACAACTCTATTCATGGGGCATCCCAAGAAACTTGCTCTCTGTTGTTTCATAAATAATCCAAGTTGCTAGTTATGAGAGCGATGACGGCTTGAGCCGCCTGCGGTGCGGAAAGTCTCTGACCTTCCGGTTCATCTCTTGTTTTTCGCCACTGGCGAGGCTCAGCCTCGCTCTGGATTAATACCACACCAGGCGGAAAAGCAAAGCTGTTCCGCACAGCATTGCGGCCAAGCCGCCATTAATCTGTTAACTAGCAACTTGAGTTAAATAGAGACGGCAGAGCCCTTGCACGGAAGAATTAGCGGTTTCGGAATAGAACACTGCGACGCCAAAGTGTTCTATCAAGGGCAAGCCTCGCCCCTCACAGAACGCCTTTGAGCATCCTTTTCATAAAGCTTTAAAGCCAACCCGGTTGGCGGCATAAAAATTGCCGCTCTGCCCCTGTTAGAACTCTGGCGGGCGGCTCTCCCCGTCCCTTAGAAGAAACGGGTTATGAGAAAAGCTGAAGTCTTAATTATTGACGACGAACCAAGCATAGCGGAGGCGCTCGTCCTGATTCTTAATGATCAGGGTTACGAGACCGTCTCTGCGAAAACGGGGCGCGACGGCATTGCTGAGGCCGCGCGCAGAAATTTCGATGTCACGGTCACAGACCTGCGCTTGCCGGATATGTCCGGCCTGGACGTGCTCAATGCCATTCGCCGCAAGGACGAAGGCAATCGCGTCATTGTCATGACGGCGCACGGCACGCCCGAAATGGTCTCTGAGCTAAAGGAGCACGGCGCGGTTGAAGTGCTGAAAAAACCTTTCCTGCCGTCGGACATCATCGACCTGATTGAAAATATTTTAAAAGAGCGTTCCGTCATAGCCTGACTCAGGGGAACAGTGCTGTGCGGATTCTGAAAAATACATGGGGGCTGGAATTTTTTTCTTGAAGAGATAGCATTGAAACGGGCTCGCTGGTTCACTAGACAAAACGTGTGCTAGAAGGCATCCTATTCTCTCCTCGCAAGAAAATAATATTTATCAAACCGGATGACTGTAAGCGATGAAAAGTTGGTGCTCGCGTGTCGCAAGGGCGACGAGGCTGCATGGGAGGCTCTGGTCAATCGTTACCAGCGGCTGATTTATACCATTCCGCGCCGCGCGGGGCTTGATGAAGACCAATCATCGGAAATTTTTCAGGACGTTTTTGCAACGCTGCTCAGAAAACTCGACGAGATAGAACAGCCTGAGCGGCTTCATGCATGGATTGTGACGACGGCGAGAAGGCTTACGTGGCGTTTCATCAAGAATGAGAAAAATCCTGCGAGGGCAGCCAGTTACGGTCAAGATGAAGATGGAAGCGAGGCTGCGCAAGTGCCTGATGATGCGCCTTTGCCGGATGAAGTTTTGTTGCGACTCGAAGAGCAGCAAAAGGTTAGGCGGGCCGTGGCCGCGCTTGACGAGCGTTGCCGCAAATTGATTCAAATGCTCTTCTATCAAACGGTTTCTCCTTCTTATACGGAGATTGCCGCGGCTCTCGGAACGACGGAAGGCAGCGTTGGCCCGACGCGCGCACGCTGCTTGCAAAAAATGCTGAGGCTGATGGAAAGTTGATTTTTTGTGTATTTCCCGGCACGGTGTAGGCACTGTTGTGTTGAGTGACGGGTGAAGAGGTTTTGTAAGGCTCGTCAAATTTAAAATTAAAATGAAGACTCAACATATTCCATTTGAAAAGCTGGCCGATATAGCAGAGCATCGCCAGTCCCCCGAAGAGAACGAAGCCATGCATTCGCACCTATCCGACTGTCAGGATTGCTCAAAGCAGTTGGCAAAGCTCGAAAAGCTCGTCAATCTAATGCTCACGGATACGGCAGAGGATGCCCCGCCCGCAGTCGTCGCGCGCACACTCAATATGTTTCGCCCGCGTGTGGCAGAAGAGAAGCCATCCATCATCGAGCGCGTGATGGCCGTGCTCAGTTTCGATAGTCGCCAGTTGTCTCCGGCCTTCGGCGTGCGCTCCGGCCAATCCGTTGCCCGCCAACTTCTCTTCAGCGTCGGAGAGCACGACCTGGACCTGCGTGTTGCGCCGGATGATGGCGCGTGGGTTGTATCGGGTCAGGTATTAGGCGAGTGTGAGAACGGCAAGGTCTTACTACGCGGCGCGAGTGCAAGCGAAAGCGCGCCGCTGAATGAGCTTTGCGAGTTCACGCTGCCGCGCGTCCCGTCCGGCAAATATTCACTAATCATCAGCTTCTCCAACACGGAAATCGAAGTCCCCGAATTCGAATTAAAGGCATAGCATGGAACGTGCGGAGCTGGCAGCGCGTCTCGTCGCGGCAGACGATGCCGCGCGCCTCCGCCTGCTCGCAGAGCACGAGGCTCTGGCCGATGCCGCGCTCGGTTACACGCTCAAAGACATTTGTCTGGAAGCCTGGGCCTCAGACCCTGCCCGCGCCACGAGCGCGGCGGCTGCGCTGGATGCCCTCGCACGATTCAAGACGAACGCGGAAGTCTCTGCCTGCGCTGCATGGAGCGCAGGCATTGCTGCTTTAGTCGCAGGACAGATGGAGCGCGCAGTCGAACATCTTGATGATGCAGCAGCGCGTTTCATCTCGCTCGACTTAGAGCAGACGGCTGCCGCCACGCAGGTTTCAAAGCTCATCGCGCTCGCGCTCATAGGCCGTTATGACGAAGCAATCGAATGTGGCCTCGGCGCGCTCAAGGTGCTCGAAGCGCACGGCGATATTCTGGCCGCAGGCAAGATTGAGCACAACATCGGCAACATCTACTGGCGGCGCGATCGCTATGATGAAGCAGAGCATTTCTTTCGTGCCTCGCGCGTGCGCTTTCAAGCTCTGAATGACGACCGCCAGCTTGCCACGCTCGACAACTGCCTCGCATATATACAATCCCTCAAACATAACTTTCGTTCCGCAGAGCACCTTTACGACCAGGCTCTACAGCGCGCGGAATCCGCAGGGCTTATCGCAACTCAGGCGGGCATCGAATCGAGCATGGGCAATCTCGCGCTCTTTCAGGGACGCTATGACCGCGCGCTGGATTATCTTGAGCGTGCGCGCCGCAAGTATGCAGAGATGGGCATGCCGCATGAGTCAGCCGTCTCTGAGTTAGAGATTGCGGACGCTTATCTGGAGCTCAATCTCGGCTCAGAGGCTGCGGATTTTTACGAGCGCGTGACGCCGACCTTTGCGTCGCTTTCGATGCGCGCCGAACAGGCTCTCGCACTCGCGCATCACGGGCGCGCGGCCATCCTGCTCGGACAGGTAGAGAAGGCGCAACGACTGCTCAAGGATGCGCGCCGCCTGTACGCTGCTGAGGGCAACACGCTCGGCGAGGCGATGGTCGCGCTCACGATGGCGCAGCTTCATCATGCTTCGGGAAATTTCCCTGCAACCATGCTCGCCGCAGAAGAGGCCGAAACTCCGCTCGCAGAAGCAGGAGTCTGGCGACATCTCTTGATGGCTCGCTGGCTGCGCGGCGAGGCTGCGCGCGCGCTCGGCTCAACGGCTGATGCCAGACCTCTTCTCGAAGCAACTCTCAAGGATGCAGTCGAGCAATCGCAGCCGCAGGTCGCACAGCGTTGTCATACCTCGCTCGGACTTCTGGCAGAGTTGGAAGGTGACAGGGAACGTGCTGAAAAAGAGTTCAAGCGCGCCATCGAGTTGATTGAAACTTTGCGCGCGCCTCTGCCCGCAGAAGAATTTCGTGCGGCTTTTTTCGCAGATAAACTTGTTCCGTATGACGAGATGGTGCGTTTGTGTCTCGCGTTTGATGAGCCGACGCGCGCGGCGGAGGCTTTGAGTTATGTCGAGCGCGCGAGGTCGCGTGCGCTGGTGGATATCTTGGGCGGCGCAGTCAAGGCTTTGCCAGAGCCGCGCGATGAGTATGAAGCAGAGCTTCTGTCCCAGCTTGAAGAATTGCGCGAACAGTTGAACTGGTTCTATAGCCAGATAAATCGTCCCGCGCAGAAAACGGATGCAGCAGAGAGCGCGGACGCGATGGCCGCGTTGCAAGAGGAAGTCAGAGAGCGCGAGCACAAGATGCTTGAACTGACGCGCCAGTTGCAGCATCGCGGCGAGCAGCCCGCTCTCGCGCCAGAGATTGAAAAGCTTGACATCGCGCTGTTGCAAAAAGATTTGGGAGCGGATGCCGCGCTCATCGAATACACGAGCCTTGATGGAGAGCTGCTGGCTTTTGTCGTGACGGACGAGGGCGTAGAGGTCGTGCGTCATCTCGGCAGCGAGAGGGAAGTCGAAGCACAGCTTGAACAGCTTCGTTTTCAAATAGACACACTGCGTTTCGGCGCAGAGCGTATGCGCAAGCACCTGCCGCATCTGACCAAGCGCGCTCTTTCACACTTGCAGGCTCTCTATGATGTGCTGGTCGCGCCGCTCGAAGAATTTATAGGCGAAGAGCGGCGGCTGGTTATCGTGCCGCATCGCGCGCTGCATTACGTTCCTTTTCATGCGCTGCATGACGGGATTGATTATGTGATAGAGCGGCGAGAGGTCTGCTATGCGCCGAGCGCGGTTGTCTTGCGACATTGTTTGCAGCATGAGGCGCGACCGCTAAAGAATGCTTTGCTGGTCGGAGTCGCGGACGAACAGACGCCGCGTGTGCTTGATGAAGTGCAAGCTCTTGGGCCACTTTTTCCAGAGGCGAAGATATTGCTCGGCGAGGCTGCGACGCTCGCAGCCGTGCGCGAGAATGTTTCCGGGGCGGATGTCCTGCACCTTGCCTGTCATGGACAGTTTCGCCCGGACAATCCGCTCTTCTCATCGCTCAGGCTGGCCCAGAACTGGCTGACCGTGCGCGATGCTTACGAGCTAGACCTCAAACGCTGCGAGCTTGTGGCCTTGAGCGCGTGCGAGACTGGCATGAGCGCGGTTGCTCCCGGTAACGAGTTGATTGGCTTGGCGCGCGGATTTTTCTCTGCGGGCGCGCCGTCTCTTTTGATGAGCCTGTGGACTGTTGATGACGAGGCGACGGCTGAATTGATGACCGATTTTTATAAGCGACTAATGACTGGTTCTTCTGCTGCTTCGGCCCTGCGCGGGGCGCAGCTAAAATTGATGCAGGAGCAGCCGCATCCATTCTTCTGGTCGCCGTTCGTTCTCTTCGGTCGCTGGTAAACGGAAAATAGCATCATTTTTATCTCTGATTCACTCTGAAACAAAGCTTCCCGCTCATGTTTCAAACTGAATCACGGGCCGTGCTCCGCGCCGTTCCTTAAAGCTCTTAAATCTTTTATTTATTAAATGTTACAGCGACCGTGCGGATGGCAACCGGAGGCATGTTGATTGCTTCTAAGTACGGCTGCATCTTTGAGTCTTGCCACGAGCCTTGTGCCTGCAATGTATTTTTTGTCCGCGCGCATGCACTGTAAGAAGTGGTGAAGAAGCATTATTAACCAGCGACAGTTCAGAATCCCAGTTTCAGTGAACCCCCTCAACGATGGATTTTTCTTTGAAGAGTCACAAAACTTTTATGCGAGTTAATAACTTTGCCAGAAGCTTTCTCCCGACCCGCTTGATTGCGCTGCTCACATTAGTGCTGGCAATCGGGTTAGTTATTGGTCAGCCCGCGCGTATGCAGGAGTCTGCCGTGCAGGCCGGGAATCACGCAGCTATTGAAAATCAGGGTAACGAGGAATACCTCCCCGGTCAGGTGATTGTCCAACTCAAGCCCGGCTTTGACATCGCCACAGTAGCTCCGATGTTCGGGCTTGACCCGAATCCGATTGCTCGACTTGAGCTTGACGATGATGGAGCAGTTGTCACCAGCTATCTCTTGCGCATTCTTGATACCTCTACGGTCGAAGAGAAGGTCGCGCAGTTGACCGCAGACACTCTGCGCATACTCTTCGCAGAGCCGCATTACATACACGGCGCGCCTGAGGCATCACGGCCCACATGGAGCGTCGGTGATGCGTATAGCATGGTGGCTGCTGGTCGTAAGACCTATAACGGTCAGTGGGCCAGAACAACAGTCCGGCTCAGCGAAGCGCATCAGGTAACACGCGGCACGACGACCGGCCCGAATCCGAGCCCTGTGGTTGTAGCAGTGCTTGATACAGGCATTGACATGAATCACCCGATGTTCGCAGGGCGACTCGTGCCGGGCTACGATTTTGTGGACGGCGACAACGACCCAAGTGAAGAGGGCAATCCGCTGGTCGGCCCGTTCGGACACGGCACACACGTCGCGGGCATCATCGCGATGGTCGCGCCCGAAGCCAAGATTATGCCGCTCAGAGTGCTTGGCATAAATGGTCGCGGGACTGCTTTTACCTTAGCGGCGGCAGTCAAGTATGCGCTTGATAACGGAGCGGATGTAGTCAATCTCAGCATCAGTACTCAGCGAGAGATGAAGATTGTCGGGGATGTCTTTTATCACGAGCTTGACGGGCCGGACGATGCTCCTGCTGGCTCGACGCCCGGCGCGGTGGCAGTCGTTGCCGCAGGCAATACCGGGCTTGCCCTCAAGCAATATCCGGCTGGCGTGACAGACACCGGTCGTCCGGGCCGCGAGGTGCTGGCTGTCGCAGCGAGTGATCAGGGCAATCTCTTGACGACATTCTCGACGCGCGGCTCGTGGGTTTCTGTGATGGCTCCGGGACTTCGCATCACCAGCCCTGTGCCGTATAACCGTTATGCTAACTGGTCTGGCACGTCTATGGCTGCTCCTATAGTGGCCGGTGAAGTTGCGCTTGTGCGCGCGGTCAATCCATCGGCTGAGCCGAAAGACATTGTGGTTCATATCAAGCAGCAGACCACTGCTGTCGCAGGCCAACGCCCGCTCATAGATATTATGCGCGCTGTCTCGGTTCCGATTGTAGATGACCTCATGCCATTGAGGAGAACAAAGCGATAGAAGCTTCTTCATCGAATAAAAAAATCAGCCAGTGCTTCATAAAAGCACTGGCTGATTTTTTTGTGCTGATAATTTTTTCGAGCTTTTACTCTAAGCCGGGAATGGGCGCGACCTGCGGAGCTTGCGGCAGGTATGTAAGCGGATTGAGCGGCTGTCCGTTGATACGTACTTCATAATGAAGGTGCGGGCCGGTCGAGCGACCCGTGGAGCCAACCAGACCGAGTTGCTCGCCGCGTTTGATTGTTTGACCTTCAATGACATCTATCTGCGAGAGATGCCCGTAGCGCGTCGTCAATCCGTTGCCGTGATCTATATAGACCACGCGACCGTAGCCTCTCTGCCATCCGGCAACCGTAATCACACCGTCGGCTGTCGCAATCACAGGCGTACCCATCGGCGCGCTGATGTCCTGACCTTTATGAAATTCCGAGCCGGAGCCGCCGAAGGGATTGCGGCGCACGCCATAGCCGCCGCGCATGGCTCCTGCGACGGGCCAGATGGAAGGCATGCTACTGGCAGCCCTCGCGCCCGGCACGGTTGCAGGGAGATGGCTTGAGACTGGAGCTTCCGAGATGATGACGATGTCGTTGACGAGTGCGGGACGTGCTGGACGATTGTTGGCTTGCTTTTCAGAAACGATGACTGTCTTTCTGATTGCGGGAGGCGGCGTGGGCTTGCTGCTCACTTTGACTGGCTTGCTGATTAAGCTCACGCGCCTCGCGGTCTCTCTGACCTTCGGCTGCTTTTTATTTTCCACACGACGCGGACGCTCTTCAACTCTTGTGCGCGCGTGCCTCTGCTTCGTTTGCGCAGAAGTCGCAGGCGCGATGAGCAACAGACTGAAGATGGCAAGCACTGTATAGCTGATGAGCTTGAGCGGCGAAATTGAATTAGCAGGGGAACAGGGAAACGCAGTCTCTTTTTTTGTCATTAAACTTTCCCGGCAAGCGATTCGCGCAAAAGTGCAAATAGGGGTGCGCGCTTCGCTTGCGAAAAAGCACAGTCATCAGGGCATTTAGGGGACGGTGCTTAAATTTTATTGTCTGATTATTGCTTTATGCTTGCCAGAAGGATGCAAGCCATATGGAGTCTAGCCAATACTGGTAACTCTTTCAACCAGCAATTTGACCGTAACTGTCTCATTCTGCGACGAAATCACGCGAATATACAGTCAAATGTCTCTCATGCACTAAAAATGCGACCCAAAGTTGGACACATAGGAAAATTTTTCGTGGCCTTGTGACACACGGCAGCTTTGTGGGTCAAGAGAGAGATTGAAACAAATGCTCACTTGCGTTTCTTTGAAAGACAGTTTCCCGCAAAGGCGCAAAGAGGTTAATTCGTTATTTATCTTGAATGCTTTCTTTGCGTCTTTGCGCCTTTGCGGGAACTTCTTTCGTAAGCTGTACTTTACTCATATCTCAACTGAACCACTCATCCATAAGCAGTATTAGTTGACGGCATCTACTTAAAGAGATAAAAATAGCTGCGCCCAGTTTAAAGAGTTTGCCGTCGCGCGCCCGGATTCATTAAAGACCTTACAAGTCTGCCTTCCCGGAATTTCTGAAAGGTCGCATATGGGAATAGAGAATGATGCCAAGGACAAATCGGAGAGTTCTGAATCTATCTCTGCTCCCAACCTGATAACGCAAATCATCTCGCAGTCCGAATCCTCATCCATGCAAGGGCTCGATAAAAATTCCTTTTCAGGAGAGATACATGAGACGCCTTCCGCGAAGGGCGCGAAAGCGGACGCGACGAGAATCGCTTACGTGCTCTTTACGGACATCGTGGATTTCTCTAAACGGAGCATGGAAGAGCAGCCCGTCTGCATAGAAAAATTTCAAGACATCGTGAGCAACACGCAGGAGTTTCTGCAAGCTCAAGCCAAAGAGCAGCTAATCTGTCGCAACACCGGCGATGGCATGGCTCTCGTGTTCTTTGACAGTTATCTCTCGCCTGTGCAATGCGCTGTCCAGATTAGCCGCGCGTTGCTTGAATGCCCGGACATAGGCGTGCGTATGGGAGTCTATAGCGGCCCTGTCGTCGTGCGCCGCGACATAGCCAAGCAGAAGGATGTCACAGGCGACGGCATCAACATGGCCCAGCGCGTAATGGACACAGGCGACGGCGGACACATCCTGCTCTCAAAGACCATCGCGGATTATTTGATGCCGTCCGAAAATTGGTCAAAGCGTCTTCACGATTTAGGCGAGGTCGAGGTCAAGCACAAGCGGCGCGTGCATCTCTATAATTTGTACGACGATGAGATTGGTAATCCGAAGCTGCCGGGAAAATTAATCAAGCGTCGGCGCAAGATGATGATGTTGATTGCAGCCGCGCTCGCGCTCTGCAGCTTTAGCGGGCCTCGCTTTTTATCTTCTCTCGCGCAACAAGCCTGCTGCCGTAGCTTTTGCTCCGCCGGAAAATTCTGTAGCGATTCTGCCCTTTGTCAGCGGCTCGTCAGACCCCGCGATGGAACTTCTTGGCGAAGAGCTTCCAGCGCATATCATAAACATGCTTGGAAATCTCTCCGGCCTTGAGGTGACGGATCGCCAGTCAGCTTCGCTTTTCAAGAAGCCGGAAGAGCAGAAGGATTTGCAGGTTATCGGCAATAAGCTGAACGTGCGCGCAGTTCTCACTGGCCGCTTTCAGCAACATGGAGACAAGACCACTCTACAGGTCGAGTTGGTGGATGTGCAGAACAGGCGACACCTGTGGGGCAACGATTACACTTACCAGCATTCGGAAATTCCTACACTGCCATCAAAGATTGCGACTGAAATTTCAAAGAAGCTGCCGCTCAAAGTCACGAGCGACGAGCAGGCCAGACTTGATAAGCTGTACACGAACAATCCTGCCGCGCTCAATTTTTATTATGAAGCGAACAGGAAATTGAACAGCCGCGCCAATGAAGCAGAGTTGAATCAGAGCATAGAATATTTCAAACAGGCGATTACGGAAGACCCAAACTTTGCGCTGGCTTATGCGCGTCTCGCGGATGCTTATGCCCTGCTAACTTTCTACGGCAAGCGCAAACCAAAAGACACGTATGATGATGCGATACGGAATGCGAACAAGGCTCTGGAATTGGACAACCAACTCGCAGAAGCGCATACCACGCTCGGACGCAACAAGGCTTTTTATGAATGGGATTGGGCGGGCGCGGAAAGGGAGTTTATTCAAGCGACTCGACTCAAGCCGAGCTATGCGACGGCGCATCATTTGTACGGAGAATTTCTGACCGCGCAGGGAAGATTTGATGAAGCCATAGCCGAGATGCAACAGGCGCTCAAGCATGACCGCCTCTCTATAGTCATCGGCGCAGACCTCGGCGGCGAAGCTCTCTTCTACGCGCGGCGATATGATGAAGCCATCGAGCAGCTTAAAAAAACTATCAGTCAGGATACGAAAAATACGTGGTATCCGCATTACCTGCTCGGCTGGGCCTACGCGCAGACGGGCCGCCTGCCCGAAGCCATCGCGGAACTGAAGTCTGCGCGCGGCGGCACGAAACCGGAAGAGGTTCGCCCGCAAGCCGCAGCCATGCTCGGCTACGCTTATGCTCTGGCAGGCAACAAAGACGAAGCGCGAAAGATTATCGAAGAATTAAAAGAGCTTTCAAAATACAGGTACATCGCGCCGTATTACGTTGCAACCATCCATGCCGGTCTTGAAGAGAAGGATGAAGCCATCAAACAACTCAGGCTGGCGAAAGAAGACAGGTTCATGGGCATGGTCTGGCTCAAGGTCAATCCGCGATTCGACAACCTGCGCGGCGAGCCGGACTTTATCAAGTTGATGCAGGAGATGAATTTTTAAATCTCTTCTTTGCGAGCTTGCGGTTTTTCTTTTCTTTGCGCCACCAGCGCGAAACTAAAACGAACGGTTCACGCAAAGGCGCAAAGAGAAAAAATAAGTTCGCAAAGGGTTGAATGGAATCTCAAATTGAATTTGTATAACCAGCGTGATAAGGGAGAGCAAAAGAGAAGATGCTATTTATCGAAAGCAAGCTATCCGCACAATCAGTTGACGGCGCGACGAGATTGCTCCTGCTTGAGAAGTTGCAGGAGAAAGGTTTGACGCCGCTTATTCAATCAGCGCGACATGCTGCATACGAGCAGGCTCTCGGAGGCCGCGAGCGTATAGCCGAAATGGAGCGTGCCGTTGCCGCGCGCGCGGAGACAGAAGCGGCTTCGCTTTATGTGCGCGGCGACATCTTCTGTTTTGATGAGCACGTTCTCTTTCTCATCTTCGGCAATAAAGAGGACGACCTTGCGGGGATGCGCGCGGGCATTGTGTATGAGACGGAGACTGTTGAGCCTTTGCGACAGCTCGAAGGATTTTGTCAGAACATTTATGGTGCGCTTGAGGCCGCGCGCAGAAGCAGTGGCCGCGAAGAGTTTGCTGGACAGGAGCTCGCAGAGTGGCGCAGAGAAGAGCCGGAACTTCACGCAGGGCAGACGCGCTTTCTGACACGCCATGCGCGCGATGAAAGTTCTACGGATGAAGCGAAATCGCAAACAGCGGAGCGCGCACTAAAGGCTCTGGAAAATCAGGACGCGCGACGTTTCCTGCGCCGTGTGATAGAGGCGCAAGCGGATGGCCGCACCTCAGAGCTTCTTGCCGGGCAGGATGATGATGGAGCGACTGCCGGAATAATTAACAAACTTTCTGAGGCAGGACTCTTGCAGCGCGAAGTTTCTGTCAGTTGCCGTCAGGTCGGTCGCTCGCTCTTTCGCCTGCCTTCGCCCGACACACTCGCAGTCATCACCGCAAGCAATGCCATATGCAGCGAATGCGGCGCGGCGATTGCCGATGAGAAGGTAGAAGAATTGATTGCCCCGACCGAAAGAGCCAACGCGCTCCTGTCCGATGGCACATGGCTCGCCGCACAACTGCGCGCGACGCTGGAAGGCCTGGGCATACAGGACTCGCAGATTGCATCCAGCCAATCGAGCGCGGACGGCGAAGTTCACTTGATGGCAAACATCTCGCGTGAGCCTTTCCTCTTTATCGCACGCGACGGCGATTTGACTGTGGCCCAGACGCATCGCGCGCTCGACGAATTGATTGAGACGGAGAGCAGGCATCTGGTCGTGATTGCGACAGGCAAGATTCAGGAGGAAGCGCGCGTGCGTTTACGGGAACATGCACGCCGCCGCACACGCGAAGGAAGCGAGATTGAAATCATCCTCATCGAAGGCATGGAAGCTGCGGCGGCAGAATTACAGCATGCTTTTGAAAGAGCCTCGCAACGTCTTCTCGCAGACGAACTCTGCACATTGGACGGCACTCTCGGCCTCAGCCTCGGCCATCTGGTCGCCACGCGCTTTCGCCTCACACAAAGAAACGTCGCGCTGACAGACCTCGCGGCCTCCGCCGTCGGTGCACTCGCCGGAAGTTTGCAGGAAATATAAGGCAGTTTCAAACAGGGATGGACAGGATAAACAGGATAGAAAATCGCAAACATTACTGACCCGCTCCCGGCGCATCTTTAGTCGCTCTCGGCATTGACATGTCTCATGCAAGAGAATATTATTTGCGCTATCCCTATAGCCCTTTGTAATTGATTGTGTTGTGATCCCCCTGTCAACGACCTCTGTTTTTGCCGTGGGAGAAAGTTTTTGGCAGAAACCCCATCGTTTGTCAGGGGACAGTCAGTTGCAAAACTCGACTTGGGGAGGTCGAAGTAAGGTCACGCTAAGCAATAGCACTCGCGGCGTGATTCCCGACGGATACTGCCGACAACCAAAAGGTGAAGGCTGAAGACACCTCGACTCCTTACTGTCTCACCTCATGATTCGCCGACAGATCTCCTGAATCTCGCTTTCATGGCGCTGTCGTTTGGCTCTGCTTTTTGAGAGTCATGCATTGCGCTGTCCTTTCAAAGTGATGCAGAGGAGAAGAATATGTACAAGATAGGAAAAAACTCACTGCTCATCGCCTTGGCCTGCGTGCTGGGCTTGCTATTTGCAGCCGCACCTGCGAAGGCGCAACAACCAACAGTCACCAACAACTATGCTGCGAAGTTCATCTGCGGCGTGGTGCCGGAGGTCGGCGCCAATGCTGTCTATGATGCACAGCCGGGACGCTACTCCACAAAGATTAACGTCCACAACAACACCGGCATCGACATTAGGTTCCGCAAGAAAGTCATCCAGCTCAAGGGTGGGCAACAGCCGACCCCGCCCTCTTTCAGGAGAATAGAGGGGCTAGGGCCGGATTGGGCGATGGAAGTCGTTTGCCGAGACATTTACAGCCACCTCAACATCGTGCTCGTGCCTAACCAGCCGCCGCCTTACATCGAGGGCTTCGTGATCCTTGAGGTGATTTTTCAGCAGCCGTTTCCTTCACCGTTGCCGCTTGACCCGCTCGACGTGGAAGGAGTCTACACCTACTACGGGCCACCCTTTACGCAAGGCGTCAGCATTGATGTAGAGGTCTTTCCCGCGAAGAGCAACAGTCACATCTTGACTCCGTGATAGCTCTCTGTGCATCGCTCACGTTCGCAACGTGAGCAATGCGCAGAGAGAGTTCATGGCTGGAAGCATAAGCTCAATCTGATTGAGCTTATGCTTCCAAATTGCACTTCTTTATCCTGCGTATCCTGTCCATCCCTGTAAAATTATCTTTCGTTGCTCTACGCTGAGCGCACTGTGGTTAGCCACATAATTTGGTGAGCAAACGGTGTGCGGCCTCGCGTCTTGATGAAGGCGCGAGGAGGCGTCAATAAAACAATGAGCAGCGAAAGAAATGGAAATATTTTTAATGCGGGTTTCACACTGGCGGTTGCGCTGGTGCTCTCGTCAATCGTCTTCGCGTGGGCATATACGCGAAGCAAGAGTACGGAACAGGTCGTGACCGTGACAGGCTCTGCGCGCAAGCGCATCAAGTCGGATTTGGTCATCTGGAAAGCAGCCGTCTCGTATCAGGCTCCGCAGCTTTCGGACGCCTACAAATCGCTTTCCGACAACGTGCCGCGCATCAAGCAGTATCTGATTTCAAAAGGCATCGCAGAGAATCAGATTACAGTCTCGTCAATTTCATCAACGACGCTGACGGGCAAAGACAGCGATGGCAATGACACAGGGCAGATTACGGGCTACTCGCTGAGGCAGGAATTGGAAGTGCGCTCGAATGAGGTGGACAAGATTGCGAAGATCGCGCGCGAGGCGACAGAGCTCATCAATCAGGGCATCCTGCTCGAATCCATGTCGCCGGAATATCACTATACGAAGCTCGGCGATTTGAAGATAGAGATGCTGGGCGAGGCCGCAAAGGACGCGCAGGAACGCGCAGAGAAGATTGCCTCCAGCACGGGCAGCAGCATCGGCAGCGTACGCTCTGCGCGCATGGGCGTCATGCAGATTACTCCGGCAGACTCAAACGAAGTCTCCGATTCGGGCATGAACGACACCTCCGCGCTTGAGAAAGACATCACGGCTGTCGTCAACGTCAGCTTTGCTGTTGATTAAGCCGGACGTTAAAAGAAAGTTTCCCGCAAAGGCGCAAAGAAAAGATTCAATGTTTTTCTTTGCGTCTTTGCGCCTTTGCGGGAGATTCTTTCGTAATCGTACTTAACTAAAATTTCAAACTGAACCACTACTAACTATTCCAGAGTGTTGACAACCGAAAGGCTCGTGCGCGAATCTTAGCAAAACTCGTCGCCATTGGCGGGCTTCCTATTCAATCAAGAGGTTTCACGAAGTATGAAAAGACGCGCGCTCGTTTCGTTGCTGATAAGTTTGTTGACAGCCTTTGTCTCCGCACAGGCACAGGACACGCCGGAGACAGCCACGCGCCCGCGCATGGTCCAGACCACTCCGACGCCGTTGGCCGCGCCGCCTGCGACCAATCCTCCGACGCAAACTGTCACGCCGCCTCAGACCAATGTGCAAGCCACACCTGTCCCGGCTCAGACAGGGAGTCTGCCGCCTGCAAACAATGCTGCCGTCAATCTACATGCGCGCTCGATTGGAGTGGAAAAAATTCGCGCGCGCATAACGGAAGCCGAGCGGCTCTTGAAATCGCGGCCCGTGCCGACTTCGCTGACAAGCGCTACGCCGTCTGCTCCTTCCATAGATTTTGTGACCATCGCGGCCCTTGAGACGGGCAATGCAAAGATGCATTTCATCACGATGCCGAAGGCGCTCTTTTTGAAAAAAGGAGCGGAAGCGAATATCACTACTTCGGAAGGCATGCTTATTAACCTTCGCGTCATCAGGGCCAACGGCGTCAACACGGCCCTCGCAATCTTCGACACAGCGGGTCGCAGTCTGATGCCGCTTGTCGTGCAGTATCCGATTGAGCGCGGCGGAAAATTTCTTGAGATGGCTTATTACACTTCCGTGCATCCGGCCCTGCTCGCGCCGGATGTAGTGAAGGCCGGGCAGTCTTACGTGCGCACGATGCTCGATTTGGCGGCCAAGCGTTTGCAACTCAAAGGTAAAAGAATTTCGCCGGAGATTATCAATGTCGCGGAGCGTCTGTGCGTAGTTGAGCACACAGACCATGAACGCTATCGCAAGGAAAATCGTCTCGCGCTCTATGAAGAAATCTTCGCGCTCTTTGCTTTGAATGAGCTCGATACGTATCGCTATGCAGTGAGTTGGGCGGGCGCAGGCGGCATGGTGCAGATGATTCCTTCGACTTACAGGATGGTCAGGGCGGCGCATCCGGGCGTGGGCCTCAACCCGGATTTTGTCGCGGGGATGCGCAATCACGGCAACGCGCTGGAAGCCATGCTGCTTTACATGCAGGACACCTGGGATGACCTGTCTGCGAATGAAGAGGTGATTTACGCTCTGAATGCAAAGATAGCCACGCAGACGGAACTCCTTGCAGCCGGTTACAACTCGAACCCTGCGCGCTTGCCCGGTTATCTAAAACGCGGCGGCACGGCGTGGCGCACATTGATTCCGCGCGAGACGCAACTCTACCTGCAAATCTATCGCTCGCTCGAAAGCCTGATTCCGATAAAAGCGCGCACTTAAAAACTTTGAAGGAAAAAGCAGAAAGGTAAAAGTGAAGAGACTGCTGTTGCGGCTTCTTCACTTTTGTCTTTTACCTTTTTCCTTTTGCTTTTTTATGGCTATCGCAGGGCAAAGAGAAATCATTGTGTTGCCGGAGAGAGCGGCGGGCCGTTGGACTGCTCTTGACAGGCGAAGCAGTGTGACCTTCGTGCTGATTGTCATCCTCGCTTACGTCTCCGCGCTGACTTACCTGCAACGCACGCTCACGCTCGCGGAAAAAATATTTCTCATCACGGCCAGCATCATTTTCATCGGTCTGGGAATCTTCGGCTTCGCTTACTGCAAGCGTCGCAACTCGCTCGCTCTGTCGCTCACTTACCTTGTCTTTCAAATGCTTCTGGCACGCTCGATTATTTATGTTACGAGCGCGGGTTTTATCTTTCTGGTCATGCTGCCGCTCGCCAGCCAGAGCGTGGTTTTGTTGCCACGTCGGTGGATGCTCGGATTTTGTGCAACGCTGCTCTTGGTCACTGCCGTGCCAGTCGCGTTTCGCTTTGGCCCGGAAGTAGGAATCCGCTCAGGCATCTTTAATCTGGTGGGCATCACGTTCGTAGTCTATTTCACACAGTTGGCCGTCGGGGAACAGAAGGCGCGCGCAGAGGTCGAGAGGCTGGCCGCAGAGTTGAAGGAGGCGAATCACAGGTTGCGCGAGTATGCCGCGCAGGTCGAAGAGCTTGCGACCAGCGCAGAGCGTAATCGTGTGGCGCGCGAGATACACGACAGTCTGGGCCATTATCTGACCGGCATCAACATCCAGCTCGAAGCCGCGCGCGCAGTCTTTAAAAGTGAAGGAGCGCGTGCATTGGATGGAATGCGCAAGGCGCAGATGCTGGCGCAGGATGGACTCACAGAAGTGCGCCGCTCCGTCGCAGCGTTGCGCGATTCTCCAACCTACAGCCGCCCGCTCGCGGAAGCTCTGACTGCGCTCGTGGAAGAATGCAGAGCGGCGGGCATTGAAACCGAATTTATAGTTCGCGGGCTGCCGCGCTCTCTCGAAGCGCAGAACGAGCTTACGCTTTATCGCACTGCGCAGGAAGGGCTGACCAATATCAGAAAGCACGCGCGCGCAGCGCATGCGCGTCTCACGCTCGACTATGAGAATGAGAGGAGCGTGCGCTTGTTTGTAGAGGATGACGGCACTGGAAACGTGCAACACGGCGAAGGCTTCGGACTGCTCGGCCTGCGCGAGCGCGCACAGCTTCTGGGCGGCAGAGTTCTGATTCATAACGATGCCGGACGAGGCTTTACGCTTGAGTTGGAGTTGCCCGGATGAATCCCATACGCATCCTGCTGGTTGACGATCAGACGCTCTTTCGTGAAGGCTTGCGCACGTTGCTCTCCGTGCAAACGGATATGTTGGTAGTCGGCGAAGCGGCGCATGGCGAAGAAGCTTTGAGTCAGGCCGGATTGCTTGTCCCCGATGTAGTGCTTATGGATTTGCGCATGCCTGTGCTCGATGGAGTCGCGGCCACGCGCCGCCTGCACAGAGAGCAGCCAGCCTGTCGCGTCATAGTTCTCACGACGTTTGATGACGACGAATATATCTTTGAAGGTTTAAGGGCAGGCGCGGTCGGGTATCTCTTGAAGGATGCGCCCTCCGAGAAATTGTGCGAAGCGATTCGCGCGGCGGCGCGCGGCGAGTCTTTTCTACAACCATCTGTCGCGGCCAAAGTGGTCGCAGAGTTCGCGCGCCTGACAAACAAGTACCAGCCATACGCATCCTCACAGCCGACAAATCTCTCCGAGCGCGAGCTTGAAATCCTCTCGCTCGTCGCACGCGGCGCGAGCAACAAAGAGATTGCCAGCAGCCTCTTCATCGCCGAAGGCACAGTCAAAAACCACGTCACAAACATTCTCGTCAAACTCGATGTGCGCGACCGCACGCAAGCCGCACTCAAAGCCAAAGCCCTCGGCCTCGTCTAAGAAATGCAAAATTAAAAATGTAAAATGCAAAATGAAAGACAGTTCTTAATTTTGCATTTTACATTTTTAATTTTGCATTTGTATGGTCATGCCTGAATGTGACCTGTAGGCGTGACCAACGGCACATGCGCGGCGTGCCTGAAAAGTGATAAAGAGAAACATGCACGACCGTGAAAAGGAGGCTTCTCTATGGCTCGGAGAATCAACACGCAATTCCTGAGACTTGTCGCGTTAGGATTGATGCTCGGCTTTGTGTTCGCCGTCTTGATAACAAGAGGGACAAGAGCGGACGCGCCGGTAGAGAAGGGCCAGCAGGAGAAGACTGTCGAGCAGACGCACAAAAATATACAGGTGCTCAAGGGCTTGCCCGAATCGCAGCTCTATATTGTTATGAATTTTATGCGCGCCTCGCTCGGCGTCAGTTGCGCGTATTGCCATGTCTATCAGGGCGGCGATAAGTGGGAATGGGAGAAGGATGACAAGCCCGCCAAACGCACCGCGCGGCGCATGTTGCAGATGACGCTCGACATCAATAAGACGCACTTCAATGGCAGGCATGCCATCTCCTGCTATACCTGTCACAGGGGCAGCACAGAGCCAGCCATCGCTCCGCCGCTTCCGCAACTTCCGCCTGAAGGCGGCCCCGGCGGACAGAAGCCCGCGCTCAATCTGCCAAAGGTTGAAGAGGTGCTCGATAAATATGTACAGGCGATTGGCGGCAGGGCTGCGATTGAGAAAGCAAAGACGCGCATCGCAAAGGGAACGCAAACATCCGGGAGCGGAGCCAGCATACCTTTTGAAATCACGCAGGCGGCTCCGAACAAATTTTTGTTGACGCTCACCACACCGCAACAGGCGACAATCGCGCGCGGCTATAACGGCTCTGTAGCCTGGATGAAAACTCCGCGCGGGCAGCGCGAGCTCGGCGGCGCAGAACTTGAACAGATGAAGCAGGCTGCGGATTTCTTCTGGATGCTCAAGCCGCTTGAGCAGGCAAAGAAGATGTCCGTCATGGGCAAAGAGAAGATTGGCGAGCGCGAAGCCTATGTCTTGGGAACATTAGCCGCGCCCGCGCGCATGGAAAAATTTTACTTCGACACAGAGACGGGCCTGCTCCTGCGCGCACAGGTGTTGGAAGATACCATCATCGGCTGGATACCTGAGCAGTTGGACTACGAGGATTACAGGGACGTGGACGGCGTGAAGATGCCTTTCATTATCAAACAATCCTACGTTGACCCCTGGATTGGTTGGACGCGCAAGTTTGCGGAGATTAAGAGCAACATGCCTGTTGACGAAAAGAAATTCGACCTGCCATAGAAAAGCCATGACAGCCCCGACAGGGGCGACATATCTTAGCCCACGACGCGAGGGTTAAGCAGTACAAATAAATCACGAGCCCCGTAGGGGCGACAGAAATTATGCGAATCAAGAGGCGAGAATATCTTTGCGCTCTTTGCGAAAAATCTTTGCGTCCTTTGCGTTAAAAAACTACTTAACCGCAAAGACCGCAAAGATGGAAGACGCAAAGAGGTGCAAAGAGAAAGCTCTTTTCTTTCTCTCAACTTCTACTCTTGATTGATATACATTATGCCGCCCCTACGGGGCTCGGTTGGTGTGTGATGTGCGTGTCCCCGCGCTGACGCGCGGGGCTAATATCTGCCGCCCCTGTCGGGGCTAACGAAACAAACTCCTTCTTATGCCAAACTCACGTTCATTCAGAGATGAAGGCTTCGTCTTCAATAGTATCTCTTTCATCCTTCATCCTGACACCTTCATCCACGCTTTCGATTGGTTCTTCCGTCGCGGCTATGTTTCTTGAGCCGTCGGCGTATTGCAGCCTGTAGAGTTTCCAGTAGAGGCCGTGAATCGCTAAGAGTTCCTGATGCGTGCCTTGCTCGCGTATCTCGCCGTGATGGAGGACGATGATGCGGTTGGCCCTTTGAATCGTCGAGAGACGATGCGCGACGACGATTGAAGTGCGGTTCATCATCACGCGCTCGATGGCCTGTTGAATCAGTTGCTCTGTCTCCGTATCAATCGAGCTGGTCGCTTCATCAAGGACGAGCAGGGCCGGGTCAAAGGCCAGCGCGCGTGCGAATGAGATTAATTGTTTCTGGCCCACAGAGAGGCCCGCGCCGCGCTCTTTCACTTCCGCCTTGTAGCCTTCATGCAGTCGCTTGATAAAGCGGTCTGCGCGCACTTCGCCTGCGGCCCACTCGACGCGCTCGGCTGTGATGTCCGCGCGTCCCAACCTGATATTGCCTTCAACAGTCCCGCTAAAGAGAAACACGTCTTGGAGGACGACTGCAAAATTTTCGCGCAGGGCTTGCAAGTCCCAATCGCGCACGTCAACGCCGTCCAAGAGGATGCGCCCGCGCTGCACATCATAAAAGCGCATCAAGAGATTCGTAATCGTCGTCTTGCCAGAGCCTGTGTGGCCCACGAGCGCGACAGACTGTCCCGGCTCGACCTTGAAAGACACGTCCTTCAAAACCCAGTCTTCATCCTTATAAGCAAACCACACATTCTCAAACTCTATACGCCCAACAGCGCGCCCGCTCTTCTTTGGCATTTCTGGCGTTGTAACTTCAATCGGCGTGTCTAAGGTTTTGAAGATGCGATAGGAAGCGACGACAGCCGCTTGCAGCACATTGTACTTGTCCGAAATATCGCGTATCGGCTGAAACAGGAGTTGGGAATATTGTATGAACGCGACGAGCGCGCCCAGTGTGAGCGCAGTCTCAAAGGGCGTGTTCTGCATTATGCGCCAGCCGCCGAACCAGATAATCAGGGCGATGCCCGCCGCGCCGATTAAATCCACGAGCGGGAAAAAGACTGAATAGTAAAAGATTGTTTCGATGTTCGCGTTGCGATGGTCGTCGTTGATGTCGTGAAACTGTTTTCGGGATTTAGCCTCGGCATTGAAAATCTGCACGGTCTGCGCGCCTGAAAGGTGTTCCTGCAAGAATGCGTTGAGCCGCGCCATGCGCGTGCGCACGCGGTCATAGCCACGCCGCGCATGCTTGCGAAACCATGTCGTCGCGCCAAAGAGCATCGGGACTGTGATAAGCGAGATGAGCGTCAGTTGCCAGTCCATCACAAGCATGACAGCGATGATGGCAATAATCATCAGCAAATCGCCGAGCACATCAATCACGCCGGACGTGAACAACTCGTTGAGCGCATCCACATCCGAAGTCAGCCGCGTCATAATTCTTCCGACAGGATTGCGGTCATAGAAAGCTACTTCCTGATGTTGCAGCTTGTTATAAAGCTCGCTCCTGAGGTCGTACATCACGCGCTGGCCCACAGTGTTGAGCAGAATCTCCTGCACATACGAAAAGACGAAACGCAGTAACCAGACGCCCAGGTAAACGAGCACGAACAGATTGAGCCCGTCCAACCTGCCCGGCGTGATGTACCAGTCAATCGCATACTGCGTAAAGAGCGGTTGTAAGACACCGAGGCCCACTTGCAAGAGCGTCAGCACGAGCGCGGGAATGAGCGCATACAAATATGGCCTCAGATAACCAAGCAGCCTGCGCGCGATGCGAAAGTCGTACGTCTTGCCGATGGCTTCTTCTTCATGAAATTGTTTGACGGCAGTGGACATCTTTACTTGTAAACTATCCTGTTTCTCTCAGCCTTGTTTCTTAAAACTCGCCGCGCGCAAATGGTCGCGGCGCGGGTAATGCAGGAACATGAAGACGACGGAGATGACGAACAGCAGATAATGATATGGCCCCGGCGTCAGAAAATATGCCAGCAGGCCGAACAAGCCCGCCGCCTCGCTCATCGCAAACGCGATGATATAGCCTGTATGCACTAGCTGCTGTTGCTGCTTTTGCACGGCCTGCTCCATAAACATTTTCTTCGGGACAAAGGACGCAAGCGCCATGAGCGTCCCGGCTCCAGTCAATATCCATGCGAGCATAGGGCTCGTCTCAGGCAAGGCGGGGCGCGGAACGACAAACGTGAGCAGCATGAACAGCACAGCCGAACTCAGGATGGCGAACCAGATTATGAGCAGCACTCTGTAGCCGTTCTCAATATTCGGGTCATGTTGATTTGGCGGCTGCATCCGTAGCTCCCTTCGTCAAAAAAAATTCAGATGGCGGCCAACTCTTCTTCCAGCAGTTGCCGCTCATACAAATCTGCATACTCGCCGCCGCGCGCCAGCAGTTCCGCATGCGTCCCGCGCTCTACGATGCGACCTTCATCCAGCACACAAATCAGGTCTGCATCACGCACTGTCGAGATGCGGTGCGAGACAATGATGCTCGTGCGCTCGCGCATCACGCCGCGCAGTTGGGCCAGAATTTTTTCTTCCGTGTAAGTGTCAACAGCAGAGAGCGCGTCATCAAGAATCAGAATCTTTGGCTGGCGAAGCACTGCGCGCGCAATCGCAGTGCGCTGCTTCTGCCCGCCCGAAAGCGTGATGCCGCGCTCTCCGACCAGCGTGTCAAAGCCGTCTGGAAAACTTTCAATGTCTTCCCTTAAACCTGCAATCTCTGCGGCCCACTCGACCTCTGCGCGTTCCGCCTTTTCAACTCCGAAAGAGATGTTGTCGGCCAGCGAATCGCTAAAGAGAAATGTTTCCTGCGGGACATAGCCGATGCTAGCGCGAAGTTGCGCGAGTGGATAATCCTGCACAGGGATGTTGTCAATGAGCACAGAGCCGCGCGGGGCTTCGATGAGACGCGGAATCAGATTGACGAGCGTTGATTTTCCGCTCCCAGTGCGACCGACAAAAGCCACTGTTTGTCCAGCTTCGATAACGAGGTTGATGTCGCGCAAGACAGGCTCGTCCGTCTCGTGGAAAGTGTAAGTCAGATTCTGAAACTCTATGCGCCCGGTAATCGGAGGCTGCTCGCGCACGGCTGCGGTGTCTGTAATCGTCGGCTCAATCGCTTGGATGGCATTGAGCCGTTTTAAGCTCGCAGTCCCGCGCTGGTAAAGATTGACGACATAGCCGAGCGCAATCAAGGGCCAGATAAGCCGCGTCAGGTAAAGATTGAAAGCCGTAAACTCTCCGACGCTCATCTCGTCTCTGACCGTCATAGGAACGCCGACCCAGATAATAAGAACGAAGCCTGTGCCGATAAGAAATTGCAGCAATGGCCGCATCATCGCGGAGATACGCACGAGGCCCAGATTGCGCTCGGCATACGCACGATTCAAATTATCAAAGGCTGCAATCTCCGCGTTCTCCTGCGCGTAAGCGCGCACGACACGCACTCCTGTAAAATTCTCCTGCGCGCGCGCAGTTATCTGCGCAAAGAAGTCTTGAATTTTTTCAAAGCGCACATGCACCTGCTGGCCGAAGTATTTGACTGTCAAAGAGACGAGCGGCATCGTGATAAAGAGCAGGAGCGTGAGCTTCACGCTGATTCTGAGCATCAATGGCAGGACGAGCACGACGACGAACACTGTTTGCAGCGTGTACATAATCATCGGCCCTGCAAGTTGTCTCACCGCCGCAAGATCGTTAGTCGCGCGCGCCATCAAATCGCCGGTTCTGTGCTCTTGAAAAAATGAGAGCGGCTGGTCAACTAACCGCCCGTAAAAATCTCTGCGTAAGTCATACTCGACATGCCTGGACATGTTGATGAGGATGCGGCGTTGTAGAAAGAGAAAGATGCCGCTCATCAAACTGAGGCCCATAATCTTGAGACTTGCTGTTGTGATTGTGGCCCAGGTGACGCCCTGCTTGAGGTCGTCAACCGCGATGCCGACCGAGCGCGGAATCAAAAGGCCAAAGACAACTGATGCGAGGATGCACAGAATGCCAGTGACTATATGCAGCTTATAAGGTCGAAAATAACGTGCGAATTTCTTCAGATCGTGCATAAATCATGCGAGATGCTGTGTCTCGCAAACCTCCGCGCCTGCTCAAAGGAATTGGGCTGGAGCTATCATGCGCGATTTTTCGCCCGAACGCCAAATGCCCAGAAGCATCCATGTCAAGAGATGAAAAGAAAGTTTCCCGCAAAGGCGCAAAGACGCAAAGAAAAGCACGCAAGATAAATCATCACTCAACTCCTTTGCGTCTTTGCGCCTTTGCGGGATATTCTTTTGTTGCCTTATGACTTTGGATGACAACATCTCAATCGTTGACTACTCGCCCGAACATGCGCGCGAGCTTGTACGCATGTGGCGAGACAGCTTCGAGCGCGCCGTCGGCGTGATTAACCCGCATCCGATTGAGGAGCAGATACAATTTCTCACTGACAAATTAGTGCCGGAAAACCGCGTGCTGGTCGTGATTGAGAAAGCGACCGGAGCAATTATAGGATTTATGGCATCCACGCCCGAAATGATTTCACAGCTTTATATCCACGTTGACCACCAGCAGAAAGGCATCGGTCGAATGCTGGTCGAGATTGCAAAGCGCAATTCGAGCGGGCGTCTGCGCCTCTATACTTTCAAGGCTAATCGGAATGCGCAGAGCTTTTATGAGCGGCAGGGATTTAGAGTAATCGGAACGGGCTTTGAAAAAGAATGGCAGTTGGAAGATATAGAATACGAATGGCTCAATTCAGAAACGTAGGAACAGATTCGGATTCAGATTCCGCATCCGGCATCTCGCCGTCAATCGGTTCTAAATCGAACATGTCGTCCGAGAGGATAATCGGCTCAATCGCGGGACTGCACACGCGATTGCGGCCAGAATGTTTGGCCTCATAAAGCGCGCGGTCTGCTGTCGTGACGAGGCTGTCGCGTGAAGAGGCGTGAATCGGGAAGGTTGCAACTCCGAACGAAGCTGTAATCTGACCGACGCGCGGAATGTCTGTCATCTCAATGCGCGCGCGCAGTCTTTCTGCGACGGCTAACGCGCCATCAATACTCGCCTGCGGAAGAATCACTGCGAACTCTTCGCCGCCATAACGCGCAGCAGTGTCCACGCCGCGCAACTCTTCGCGCAGTCCGTCCGCAAGCATACGTAGCGCGACATCTCCTGCATCATGCCCGTGCGTATCGTTGACCTTCTTGAAATAGTCAACGTCGAGCATGATGAGCGAGAGCGGCTGGCGCATGCGCGTGGCGAGTTGCAGAGCTTTTTCGAGTTCAACTTCAAAGGAGCGGCGGTTGACGCAACCAGTCAATGCGTCCGTCAATGCCTGTTGCTGAGTCTGCGCAAAGAGGCGCGCGTGATTGACGGCGATTGTGACCTGATCCGCGACCGTGCGCAGAAGCAGCACTTCGTTCTCCTGCCAGATGCGCGACGGGTCATCCGAGCGCACGAGCAGGACGCCCATGAAGCGTTGCTGATAGATAAGAGGCACTGCTGCAAGCGGGCGTATGCTCTGCGCCTGCGCGTCCGCGTTGCCGCGTCCGTCCAGCACATAATTGCTCAAGCTCTTGATGAGCCGCACGCTGTAGGCGTCAAGGTCTCCGCGCAACTCTGTCTCTTCGGACTTCTCGCTGTCTTCACCGTCGCGGTAATAACAGTTAGTTAAAGATTCGCCTCCGGCTTCGCCTCCGGCTTCGCCTTCGACGCGCAGGGCGCAGTGCTGCACATTGAGTGCGCGCCCGACTTCGTTGACGGTGGTTTGCAGTATGTCGCCTAACTCAAGAGAGTTGCGAATGGCTGTGGCGATGCGATTGACCGCGACTTCGCGTCCGGCCTGCGCCTGCAAGAGCCGCGCAAGCTTGGTCGTGACCGAGACTGTCAACTGAAGCGAGGTCGCCTTCGGCATAGAAGCCTTGACTGCCGAGCTAAAGATGTTTGCCTGAAAAGGTCTTTCAGCCGTGACGCGCGCCATCAGATATTCGAGCGCGGAATAAACTATGTCCGGCTCGAAACTCCAGATGACTTCATCTCCGCTCTGGCCCTCTTCATTTTTATTGCGGACGGAAGCCAGCAGGGCAGAGAAGCGCGAGTCTGCTATGACTACGAAACGCTCTTCTATTTCATCCTGCTCTGTGTGCTTGAGCAAGACAGGCTCGCGGTCGTGCTCGCTGGCACGCAGAGGCAGATTGTTGAGCGCGTCGTCCTGCGAGACAAAGAAGAAGGCGCGTTGTGCCGCTCGCCCGATTTCACGCACGTGGGCCAAATCGCGCAACGAACGCTCTTGCATGGATGGCAAGCTCTCTATGACCAGCGCCGCCAGATTATTTTCCAGCACCACATCTTCAAAATATCTATGAAGCTGCGCAATGGTCTGCTCCGCACAGCGCACAGAAGTTAACTGGCGCGCATGTTGGATTAGCAGGGCGTGATAGAGCGAGTGCATCGGGGTCGGTCGGCCATCAACAAGGGTCTGGGCCAGGCTGGGAGAAAAAGGTTGACGAAGTGCATGCTGCTCTGCGATATACGGCAGCGAGGACAAACCCATTTTTACATGGATTAACGAAGTTTGTCTATAAGATTTTACAAAATTTTGGGCCAGAGGAATAAAGAGAGTTTTGCCTCAGGTCAGGCGGATATAAGTTGTAAGTGCTGTTGCGGCAAGAGTTTCAGCTTCATCCAGGACATCTACGGCGACAACTATGACACGCCGTCCTGCTCTCAAAACACGCGCATGCGCCTGTGCCTGACCTTTGACGAGCGGTCGCAGGTAGTGAATCGTGAGGTCAACTGTGGTCGTCGTCTGGTTGGGTTCGAGCATCGTGAGGATGGCAAAAGCGGATGCCGTGTCAATCAGCGAGGCGGTCACGCCGCCATGTATGATGCCGTTATTCTGTCTCAATTCATCGCGCACATCGAGGCGCAGGACGGCCACGCCGCGCTCAATTTCGACCACCTCAATGCCGAGAAGCTTTGCGAAAGGAACATTCGCAAACGCCTGCTCGACACGTTGCCTCTCATCTTCCGTGAGCCTGGAATCTTTCATGAGCGATAGGTTTCCCCTGCGTCAATCGGTTCGACTATGACAGCCGTGCCATAGGCCAGCACTTCCGTCGCGCCGCTCGAAATCTCCGTCGCATCATAACGCGCGCCGACAATAGCATTGGCCCCAAGCTCCGTCGCATGTTGAACCATAATCTCAAAAGCATCCGCGCGTGTCTGTTCGCAGAGCTTCGTCCACGCGACGATATTGCCGCCCACCAGTGTCTGCAAAGACGCGCCGATGTTGACAAAGATATTTCTTGAACGAACGACGATGCCGCGCACTACTCCTAGATTCTGTGTGATGCGAAAACCCGGCAGCTCAAAAGCAGTCGTGACTAGATGATGTGCTACGGAATAGCGCGGCGGGCTGATGTCGTAAGGAGCTTTGGGGGGCTGGGGATCATTGTTCATTTCTGTTTCCTCACTATTGGGGAGATGCGAGGTTCAGTTTTACCGCAGAGACGCGGAGATGAAGAAGACAATAAGAAAAATCAGAAAAGCATTCCTTTCATCATCACTTTTGTCTTTTACCCTTTTACTTTTCCTTCCTCTGCGCCTCCGCGTCTCTGCGGTTAATTATTTCCTCAGTGATGTTCAATCACCGAAAAGGCTCGGCTGTTCGTCTTCCTTTTTGCCTGACTGCTGGCTCTCGTCTTCATCCGGCGACCAGCGATAGCGGCCAAGGTTGCAACGCGCGCGTGCGTCAAACTCTATGCCTTCGGCTTCGAGCAGGCGTTGCTGTTTATCGGGCGGCAGAATGACGCGCCCTGTGGAGCACGCGCCCTGCGAGTTGATGACTCGCTGCCACGGGACTGTCTCTTCGTCTGCTGCGTGCATCACAAAGCCTACAGTGCGCGGCGTGTAGCCTTCGCCCAAAATGTCTGCAATCTGCCCGTAAGTCATCACGCGCCCGGTCGGGATGCGGCGTACAATCTCAAAGACGCGCTCACGATAATTCCGATCGTCAACATCTAAAGAAGAGTTGCCGGTTGCTTGAGCTTTCGATTGTTGTTTGTTGTCTGCCATTGCTTTTTATATGTCAAAGAGTGTGTGAACTGCTAGAGCGAGCGCAGGACTGCGCGTGCCGGTGCGCCATCGCCTGTGCCGCCAGCGATTTTTAGTGGCAGGCAGATTAGCTCATACTCGCCCGCCGCAACTTCGCGCAAATCCAATCCTTCGACAATCACCACGCCGCGCTCCAAGAGAATTGTGTGCGTCGCAAAATCTTTGGAATTGTATTGCTCTACAGACAGGTAATCAATCCCCACGAGGCGCACGCCGCGCTCGACCAGAGTGCGCGCAGCCTCCGGCGTTAAGTAAGTAAAGTCCGTGCGAAAGCCTTCGGCGTTATTGGCCCAGAACTCGGAGTTGCGCGTTTTGAAGAGCACGCGCACGGCTCCGTTCAGTTCTAAATCTGTAATATGACTCGCTTCAATCTCCTGCGCTTCAAGAGGAATCTCTATCACACGCGCTGTGCCGATTAAAGCTTCGAGCGACATGGCCTCGACGCGCTCTGTGCCTGCGAGAAAATGTGCAGGCGCGTCAACATGCGTGCCTGTGTGCGCGCCAAAATGCAGCATCGTGACATTTGCCGCGTCGCCTTTATCGAGCGCGGCCCATTGCTCAAACTCTATACCCGGATCGCCCGGATAGGTTGGCGTCTGAGGACTGATGGCGACGCTCACATCATAGATTCGCATGCGCGACATGATAAAGGTAAAAGGAAAAAGGTAAAAGGCAAATGTGAAGACAGCATTCTTGTCCTTTCGACTTTTTACTTTTGCCTTTCTCCATCTTATTCTTTAGGCAGCAAGAAGAATTGGAGAGAAAAGTTTGCAGGACAAGCATGTGTCGCGCCTGCGTGTGGCGGCCTCTTTTTATCTGAACTCTGCGCCGTTGATTTGGAGCTTTCTGTATGGCTCGATGCGCGATGATGTAGAGCTTCTCACGGATGCATCTCCGGCGCGTTGCGCGGATATGCTGGCGGGCGGAGCGGCATCGGTCGCGCTCGTGCCGGTCATTGAGTACCAGCGCATTCCGTTGATAGAGGTTGTGCCGGACGTGTGCGTCGGTTCGCGCGTGCGCGTGCGCAGCGTCGTGCTGGCGACTCGCTTCGATAATTTGAAAGATGTACGCACTATCGCCCTGGACACTTCTTCGCGCACTTCCGCCGCGCTGATTCAGATTATCTTCCGCGAATTTTTTGAGATTGAGCCAGTCTGCCGCGCGTCTGCCCCAGACCTGCGCGCGATGCTTGAAGAGAATGACGCCGCGCTGATGATAGGCGACCCGGCGATGATTTTTCCGCGCGAAGACTTGCATGTGCATGACCTCGCGGGCTTGTGGCGCGAGCACACTGGCTTAGGTTTTGTCTTTGCGATGTGGATGGCGCGCGCGGGGCTGCATGAGCAAGTCCGCGCGATTGATTTTGCAAGGGCGCGCGACGAAGGTTTACAGAATGTCGAAGAGATAATCGCGCTCTATCAAAAAGAGCTTACCCTGCCGCGCGAAGAGTTGCGCGAATACTTGCTGGAAAACATCTCATACAAGCTTGATGAAGAGATGCGCGCAGGGCTTGAGCTTTATTACAAATTGGCCCACAAGCATGGCCTCATCCCTGCGGCGCGTCCTTTGAAATTCGTTGAGCCGTAAGGCAGGCATGATATTTGTAAGCGGAAAGCATGAGAGGCTTTGCTTCCTTTACGTGCTTTGCGAAAACACTTTGCGTGCTTTGCGTTAAAAAACAACTTAACCGCAAAGACCGCAAAGAAGGAAGATACAAATGATGCAAAGTGTCTCTTTGGCAATTTGAGATTCGGGATTTCAAATTGCGAATTTGCCGTGTCGAATCTACAATCTTTATTGGTGATTGCTTCATGAAAAATAGCATGGATATTCAACCTATTCTTGACCGCGTTCTCGCAGGCGAGCGGCTGACGACAGATGATTGCACAGCCCTTTTGGAGGCTGATGATTTCGTGCGCATCGGTCTGGCCGCAGACGAGATACGCAAGCGTCGTCATCCGTCGGGCATCGTCACGTACATCATTGACCGCAATATCAATTACACGAATGTCTGCAATGTCGTCTGCACGTTCTGCGCTTTTTACAGAAGGCCGGGCGCGCTCAATACTTACGTCAAGACCAAAGAAGAGATTTTCGAGAAGATAGACGAGACCATCGCGCTCGGCGGCACGGGCATCTTGATGCAGGGGGGATTGCACCCGGACTTCGGCATCGAATGGTATGAAGACCTTTTGAGAACTCTGCGCGCGAGGTATCCGGGCTTTCAGCTTCACTGCTTTTCGCCGCCTGAGATACATAACCTGCATCTCATCTCCGGTCTGGATTACGAAACGATTTTAAGTCGTCTCAAGGACGCGGGACTCTACAGTCTGCCGGGTGGCGGTGGCGAGATTCTTGATGATGAAGTGAGAAAGCGTGTCTCGACCAAGTGCACGACTGACGAGTGGCTTGATGTGATGCGTGCTGTGCATCGCGTGGGCTTGCGCTCGACTGCGACGATGATGTTCGGCATCGGCGATACGGTCGTCCATCGCGTGCGCCATCTGGAGCGCGTACGCAAACTGCAAGACGAGACGGGCGGCTTTACGGCTTTTATTCCATGGACATTCCAGCGCGAGAACACTGCTCTGGGCCGCCGCATCAAGGAAGAGCCGACCGGGATTGATTACTTAAAAATGCTTTCGGTGTCGCGACTCTTTCTGGACAACATAGAGCATTTCCAATCGTCTTGGCTGACACAAGGATTAAAGCTCGGACAGGTTGCTTTGCGCTTCGGCGCGGACGATATGGGTTCCGTGATGATTGAAGAGAATGTTGTCTCGGCGGCGGGCGCGCACAACTGCGCTGACGAAAAGATGCTGCGTTATCTGATTAGCGAGGCGGGCTTTGTTCCACAACAGCGCGACATACTTTATCGCCATGTGAACCGCGATGAGTCGCCGGAATTGGACCAGAGAGAATCGGCCACGCTCGGAGAGTTGAGCGTTTCGTTCGCGGATTAAAAACAATTTCCCGCAAAGGCGCAAAGACGCAAAGAAGAACTCAAATGTTTTCCTTTGCGCCTTTGCGGGAAACTTTTTTGATGCTATCCGCGACCGCGTTCGAGCAGAATCATCATAATCAGACTGAGCAGGGCGCGGATTTCTTCATGCGGGGCAAGCTCTGCGTGCTTCTCTATCACAAACTTGCCTTCAAAGAAGGCGGGCTGCTTTTCGAGGCGCATGAGCATCGTTGTGCCGTCCGGTCGCGTGACGCGGTAGGCCGGATGAAATAAGTAGCCTGTGAACATTCCGAGGATTGGAACTTCGCCGAGCAGGCTGTCGAAAACTTTGGTCCACGCGCTCTCCTCGCTAATCATCATCACGGGAGTATCGCCATCCAGAATGTCATAGCGCGCTTTCCAGATTGACTTCATGCCCTGTCGTTTGACAGACCCGATGGGTTGTCCGGTGCGTTGGTCTGCGAAACGATAACGCGCCGAAAAATCCAGCACCTTGTCGGCATTGATTGTGTAGAGCGGTTGTGTCTGCTGCTGGTCTGCAAAGACCGTGACGGCTTCCTTGAGCTTGAAGGCTTTCTGCTTGACGTAAAAAATCAGATTCCCCTGCGCGTCTGTGATAGACAGTTGCTGCGCGATGGCTAGAATCTTGAAGGAGACTTGAAGGGGGTAATTCATGCATTCCTCCTCAAAAGAGTTTTGGGTTTCGGGCGAAAAGTTTTCAAGAGCTTTTTTGACGGCAAGAAGCAGAAAGACCGCGCCGCCTTTGCAGATGCAAGGTAAGCTATTGCGCGGGTTGTGCGCAATCAATTTTTAGTAGTGGGCCAATTTCAAATCAAGCTTCGCCTTCATCAAGCTTTAATCTCTCTCGGTTGTATGCGCGGCAGCGCGTTCTAGGTCTGCGACGACAAAGCGAATCATGCGATAGCTGATGTGCGCCGGAAGCGCATCGCGCAAAGGTCGCAATCGTTCCGTGCCGAGGCGCGAGACGGCATCTTCAATGAGCGCGCGGTCTGTTTGTGACACATGGCGCGAGACATCTATCTCACGTCCTTCCATGATGCAGTCTGCCAAGTGTTTCTCGACAGTGATTTCCGTCAGATTGCGTTTCTGGCAAATCTCTTCGATGGACAATCCTTCTGTGTAGAGCGCGTAAGTTTCATCAATCGTGTTAACGGTCTTCGTCTTGGAAACTTTCGTTGCGAGATTGCCGGAGGCGTAAGACAATTCGCTGAGCGCGGTTTGAGGCAGAGCCAGTTCGACAGATGCGCGCTCGCGCATGACATCATCGCCGAGCTTTGAGAGTGAGACGGTCGGGTATGCTCCGCCTGTCACGTTGAGGCATCCGGCGGCGACGAGCGCGTCTATGTAGATGAGCAACTCTTCCTGCGTCATGTCGTCGAGAATGCCGTAGGTCGAAAGCTCATTGAGCCCGGCCTGTATGACATTTCTGGCGCGCGAGCCTCTTAAGGTCGAGGCCAGCATGCCTTTGCCGAAACGTCCCTTCATGCGCGCGGCGCAGGCCAAGACTTTTCTGACCAGCAGATTTTCTTCGGGCGTCAAAGCGCGCTGCTCTGTGACGCTGATTGCGCTCTGGTGCTGAGACTCAAAATCTGCTTCGGCCTCAAGTCGCGCGCGATGCATGCGCGACCGTTCTTCAAGAGCTTCTTCTAAATCAAGCGCGACGGGCGCGTGCTCTGTGATGAACCTGTCGAGCACGGTCGCAGGGTCTGATGGAGCAACTCGCCTGCCTGTGCCGGCAAGCTGCGGAGAGCAGTTGCCGCAAGTGCCGCAGACGGGCGCGTGATGCTCGTCGCCGAAGTAATCAAGGATAAAAGCCCTGTAACAATTTTCCGTATAGCAGAAGCTAATCATCTCGCGCAGCTTGCGCTGTTCAAGGGCCGCGCGGCGCGCAAGCTCCTGCGGGCGTATGCTGAGGTGCTTGACAGGTTGCTCGTCAAGCAGCAGGACGCCGCGCGTGCGCCGCGCCGGAGCGTAGGAAATAATTCCTGATGAAGTGAGCGAGCCGAGCGCGCGACGGGCCGCAGTCAATTCAAGTCCAAGCGTCTCTGCAAATTCCCTGACATCAATCTCTCTCTCTGCGCGCTCGTTCAGCTCATAGCCGCCGAGAAGGCCAAAGAGAGTTTGTCTGATTTTAGTCTCACGCTCTCCGACACTCGCGCGCGCTTCATGCGGCGGCACAAGCAGTCGCACTGTCGCGCGATTCTCACCGGCAGAGCCGCGTTCTATGTGGCCTGCTTTTTCCAGAATGATGAGCGCGGATTGGACTGCCATCTCATTGCGCAGGCTGGCGCGCGTGGCAATCTCGCCGACCGAAAGCTCTATGCGTTTCTGGCCCACGCCGACGAGTGCTTGATAGACCTGCGCAATCAATTCGGGCGGCGGATAAGAGCCTTCGATAAAGTAGTCCTGCGTGCGCTTGTCCGCATAGTTAAAGAGCAGCGCGCAGACGGAGGGCAACCCATCACGGCCAGCGCGTCCAATCTCCTGATAGTAAGCCTCAATCGAGCCGGGCATCTGGTAATGCGCGACAAAGCGTATGTCAGGCTTGTCTATTCCCATGCCGAAAGCGTTGGTGGCGACAATCATCTGCGTGCGCCCGGACATAAATTCATCCTGCGCGCGCGTGCGTTCCGCTTCATCCATTCCAGCGTGATACGCGACCACGCTGAGGCCAGCAGACTTGAGCCGCGTTGTCACCTGCTCGACTGCCTTGCGTGTCGAAGTGTAAATGATGCCTGAGTCTTGCGGGTCAGCAGCCAGAGCCTTGATGTGCACAATCTTTTCGCGCTCCTTCTGCGTGTGCACGACCTGTATGGAAAGATTCGGGCGGTCAAAGCCGCTGACGAAAGCGCGCGGGTTTTTGAGATTCAGTTGCTCGATAATGTCCGAGCGAACGTAAGGCGTGGCTGTGGCCGTGAGCGCGACCATCTGCGGGCGTCCGATTTCCTCTACGGCATGTTTGAGGCGCAGAAAGTCCGGCCTGAAATCGTGGCCCCATTGCGAGACGCAGTGCGCTTCGTCAACCGCGAAGAGCGCGACATTGATGCTGCGCAGGGCTTCTACGAAATGCGCGCTGCGAAAGCGTTCGGGCGCGACATAGACGAGCTTGAACTCTCCGCGACGCACACCATTGATGCGCGCTTTCTGTTCTTCAAAGTTAAGCGAGCTATTGATAAAAGTGGCTGGCAGATTGCGCGCGTGCAGCGCATCCACCTGGTCTTTCATCAAGGCGATGAGCGGCGAGACGACGACGGTCGCGCCCTCTTTCATGAGCGCGGGCAGTTGATAGCAGAGGCTCTTGCCGCCGCCCGTCGGCATCACGACCACTGTGTCGTTGCCTTCTAAGATAGCTTTAATAACTTCGCGCTGGCCCTCGCGGAAATCCGTAAAGCCGAAATGTTCGCGCAGCGCGACGAGCGCATTTTCCATGATAGACATTCTTTGTGAGCCTTAATGCGAAGGGAAACGAACCATAATTGTAACGCAAACCACGAGCACAGCAAAAAGGCCGTCGGGCGAAGAAGATGCCCTTTACGCTTTTCGGCAGTTGCCGTGGTTTGATGGTAAGCTCTGAATCTATGAGCGAGCGTAAGTGGAAATCGCGCACCAAGCGCGACCTGATGATAGAGGTCTGGGAAGCTTTGGATTGCGAATCAGTCGGCGCGGCTGAGCTTGAAGCTATCAAACAGGCCGTCAGCGAAAAATTTGGTGAAGGCGCGGTTGAGAGCCATGCTTCTGTCGCGCGTCTCTTGGCAGACGAGGGCGCAGAGTTGCGTCATGCGGAAGTTCTGGAACTGGATGTCCAACAGCGTTCCGCAGACCCTTATGATGCAATGTTCCGCAACGTCTTGAAGTTCGCGGATTTCAAACAGGCCGCAGGCTCGCTGAGGAATCTCGAAAACCTGAGAAAAAAATTCGCGCGCGACTCTGACAAGAAAGGCTTGCGCCGCGTGCGCGAGACGGCTCTTAAAGGCAAGCAGCGCGCACAGATGATTGCGGGCAACAAAGCCGTTGACGAGAAAAAACGCGCAGAGAAAGCGGAGATTGCAGAGTGGTTTACTATCTGGCTCCAACAACCGGAAATCTTTGAGACATGGCTTGAGTTGCGGCGTCAATCAAAGGATTTCCGCGAAAAGTTTGGCGGGGAAGATTGGAGGAATGAAAAATTAAAAATGTAAAATGCAAAATTCAAGACAGTTCTTATTTTTGCATTTTACATTTTTAATTTTTCATTTCACTTGCTCTGCTCTCTGAGCGAAGGCTCGAAGGCGCGTGTGGTGTGGTCTGTCACGCTTGAGAGTGGCTCGCGCGGGGCTTCGAGTTGCGGGGCTGGCTGTGCATCTAGTTTCGTTGCCTGCTCTTTCTCATCTGTGCGTAGATAAACATTGAGCGTGCGCGAGAGTTGGCGTATCAGGAGCCACGAGATAGCAAAGATGGCAGCCATGCTCAGCATCATAAAAGCCATAATCGCGCTTGGGGTCAATGCTTTGTCGAGCAGTTTTTCGATGAGCAGAAAGACGAAGACAAACCCGCCGATGATGACTCCGCCGCTCACAACGCCGAGCATGAAGATGACTTCCGCCAACTTGTCCGGCGGGTTCGTGTTTGATTCGAGCGGGCTGGTGGACAGCGCGGTCTTCGCGCCGCAGCGATTGCAATAACTCAAGCCTTTTGTCAGTGCCGCGCCGCAGGTTGAACAGAACATAAGCACTCTCCTCTTTAGACTTCGATACGATACTTCAATCCATGTAGTTCACCAACTTTTTAACTTGAAGCGTGTTATGCTTGGCTTCCATAAAAAAGCTTTGCAGGAGATTTTGCATAATGGAATCGGACATCGGTATGGCTGGCCTCGGAGTGATGGGGCTGAATCTGGCTCTTAATATAGAGAGCCGGGGCTTTTCGGTTGCTCTCTGGAATCGTGACCCTGCTGTTCTGGACAAGACGATGCAGGATTTTGGCAGCGAGCGTCGCCTTATCCCTGCGCGAACGCCGGAAGAATTTGTACGTGCCATCAAGCGTCCGCGCAAAATCATGATGATGGTCAAGGCCGGGCCGCCTGTTGATTGGACTATCGAACAGTTTAAGCCGTTTTTAGAACCGGGCGACATATTGATTGACGGCGGCAACTCTGAGTTCAGAGACACCATCAGCCGCGAGGCTGCGCTTGCTTCCGATGGCTTGCGCTTTATCGGCTCAGGCGTGTCCGGCGGCGAAGAGGGCGCGCTTCATGGGCCAAGCCTGATGCCCGGCGGCGCGCGCGAAGCTTACGAAGAGATACGCGCAATCTTTGAAGCCATCGCAGCCAAAACGGAAGACGGGCCTTGCACGACACATGTTGGTCCAAACGGCGCGGGCCACTTCGTCAAGATGGTGCATAACGGCATAGAGTATGGCGACATGCAGCTAATAGCGGAAGCTTATGACATCCTGCGGCGCGTGCTTGGGATGAAAGCTATGGAGTTGTCAGAAACTTTTGCGCGTTGGAACGAGGGCTTGCTTGATTCGTACCTGATTCAAATCACTTCTGAAATCCTGCGCGTTGTGGATGAAGAGACAGGGCAGCCGCTCGTTGATTTGATTCTTGATAAAGCAGGACAAAAAGGGACTGGCAAGTGGACTGCGGAAGCCGCGCTGGATTTGAGCGTGCCTATTCCGACAATCAATGCGGCGATTGAAGCGCGCTTTCTCTCTGCTTTGAAAGACGAGCGCGTCGCAGCCAGCCAGCTTATCAAAGGGCCACAGGTTTCCGCTTGGCAGGGCGATGGAAGCTTTCTCGTACAGGCAGTGCATGATGCGCTCTATGCTTCAAAGATTTGCTCTTATGCGCAGGGCTTTAACCTGATGCGCGCTGGCTCTGTGGAATACGATTGGAAGATAGACCTTAGCGAGATGGCGCGCATCTGGAAAGGCGGCTGCATCATCCGCGCGAAATTCCTGGACAATATCAAACGCGCTTATAAGCGCGAGCCGCAGCTTGTCAATCTCCTGCTCGACGAAGATTTCCGCGCATGGATGAATGAAGCGCAGAAGAATTGGCGCACATGCATCAGCATCGCACAGCAGCATGGCGTGCCTGTCAACGCTATGTCATCGAGCCTCGCATACTTTGACAGCTACCGCACGGCGAGCCTGCCGCAGAACTTAACGCAGGCACAGCGCGACTACTTCGGCGCGCACACATACGAGCGTGTTGACAAGCCAGAGCTGGGAATGGTTCATACTGAATGGGAATCTGATGCCGGAATCAGTTAACGAAAATCCACTTCGCGCGGGGATGCGCCTTGAGCGCACCGCGCCGCCGTGTGCCGTTGTCATCTTCGGCGCGTCCGGCGATTTGACGAAGCGCAAGCTTGTGCCTGCGCTCTTTCGCCTGACGCAGGCGCGCCTGCTGCCTGCCGAGTTTGCGATTGTCGGCGTCGCGCGGCAGCCTGTGTCGGATGAAGATTTTCGCAACCAGATGCGCGAAGCAATGTTGGAGTATGGCGGGGAACAGGAAATTAATGATGAGGTTTGGGACAGCTTTGCGCGCGGGCTGTTTTATCAGCAGGGAGATTTTAGAGACACCGCTGCGTTTGAAAAATTGAGCGCGCGGCTCGCAGAGATTGATAAAGAGCGCGGAGGACACGGCAATCGTCTCTTTTATCTGGCGACTGCGCCGAGTTATTTTGGCCTTATAGCGGAACAGCTTGGCAAAGCCGGAATGGCCCAATCCGCAGACGGAGCATGGACGCGCATCATCGTCGAAAAACCATTCGGGCATGATCTTGAGAGCGCGCGAAAGTTGAATCAAGAACTGCTCGCGGTCTTCAACGAAGAACAGATTTATCGCATAGACCATTATTTAGGCAAAGAGACTGTGCAGAATCTCCTTGTTTTTCGCTTTGCCAACAGCATCTTCGAGCCGCTCTGGAATCGCCAGTACATAGACCACGTTCAGATTACGAACGCAGAGGCCATCGGCGTCGAAGGACGCGGAGCTTATTACGAAGAAGCAGGCGCGGTGCGCGACATGATTCAGAACCACGTCTTTCAGGTCGCATCTCTGATTGCGATGGAGCCGCCGGTCTCGCTGGGCGCGGATAGTGTGCGCGACGAGAAGGTCAAAGCGATGATGGCCGTGCGCGTCATACGGCCTGAGCAGGTGGACGAATGCGCCGTGCGCGGGCAATACGGGCCGGGTTATGTCTTGGGCCAGAAGGTGGCGGGCTATCGCGAAGAGCCGGGCGTTAATCCTGAATCTTCGACGGAAACTTTTGCTGCTTTAAAACTCTATTTTGATAACTGGCGTTGGGCGGGCGTGCCGTTCTACCTGCGCTCAGGCAAGCGACTGCCGAAGCGCGTGACGGAGATTGCGATTCGATTTAAGGATGTGCCGCATCATCTCTTCACAGAGTCGGACGCGCCGCTTGAGCCGAACGTGCTGGTCGTGCGGATTCAACCGAACGAAGGCATCACGCTGCGATTCGCGGCCAAGCTGCCCGGCACGCGCACACGCACGCGCATACGCTCTGTCAATATGGATTTTCGTTACGGCTCATCCTTCGGCGTCGGGCCGCCGGAAGCATACGAGCGTCTCTTGCTTGATTGTTTGCTCGGAGACTCGACGCTCTATGCGCGGCGCGATATGACTGAGCGCGGCTGGGAAATTGTCACTCCGATTCTTGAAGCATGGCGGCAGCCAGCCAGAGATTTTCCGAATTATCCCGCTGGCACGCCCGGCCCGAAAGCTTCGCATGAGCTTATCGAACGCGATAAACGACGGTGGCGCAGGATTTAATTTTAGACATAGCAATGATGAGATAAAATTCCTTTGCGTCTCTTTGCGGAAAATCTTTGCGTGCTTTGCGTTAAAAAACTACTTAACCGCAAAGACCGCAAAGAAGAAAAGACGCAAAGTTACGCAAAGAAAAAGTTGGATGATGCAAGAGTCAACACCATTCCATTCGCATCCGATTGAGGTTGAGGACGCGCTCGACGTGCAGGCGATTGAGCGTGAGTTGAATCGTTTGTGGACGGAGAATGCGGGCGCGTCTGAAAAAAATGAAGAAGGCGCTATGCTGCGTGCGCGCGTGTTGAATCTGCTGGTGTATGTGACGGATGAAGAGTCTTTGCGCGAAGTTGAAGAGATGTTGTTGGATGTCGCAGCGATGCATCCGTGCCGTGCGGTAGTGATGCTGGCAGAGCCCGCGTCTGCGGATAAAGATATAGAGGTGCAGGTTTCTACGCGCTGCCTGCTGCCAGACGCGGGCGGGCGTCGCTTGTGTTGTGAGCAAGTGAATTTGCGCGCCGGAGGACGATTCACAGTCGAGTTGCCGAGCGCAAGCGTGCCTCTGCTCGTCGCAGACCTGCCCGTCTTTCTCTGGTGGCGCGCGGCCCTCAAGTTTGAAGAACAAACTTTTCAGAATCTCATCAAAGCGGCAGACCGCGTCATCATAGATACTGCTGCATCTATTCATTCCAGAGATGAACTCTCCGCGCTCTCAGGATTTTTGCAGCAACGGAGCGAAACGCATACGGCCTTGAGCGATCTTAACTGGACGCGCTTGACTACATGGCGCGCGCTGCTCGCAAATTTTTATGACACGCCCGAACACGCAAAGGCTCTTGAGAATCTGAGCCACATCAGCATAGATTTTGTTGCTCAAAAATCTGCGCCCGGCATGGTTGCGCCGAAGGCTTTGATTCTCGCGGGCTGGCTTGCGAGCAGGCTTGGCTGGCGCGTTATGTCTGCGGCAGAGCCTGATGCTGCGCGCTTTGTTACGCTTGAGAAAGACGGTCGCAGGCTGTTGGTAGAGTTCCGCGAGGTCGAGCACATGGCAGTCGCGCAGGGCGGCCTCGCGCGTGTCGAGCTTAAAACGGAATCTGACACGGATGCTTCCTTCATCGTCATGCGCGCAGAGGATGGGCGGAATCTGGAAACGCGAACAGACCTTTTGGCAGACGCGAGCACGGCGCGCGTGCTGGCAGGCGGAGATAAATCTGAGGCACAGCTTTTCGCAGCCGAGTTGGAGATTCTGTGCCACGACAGCATCTACGAAGAGGCTGTCACAAAGGCAGCCGAGATGGCCGGCGCGCTTTCATCCGGCCACACTGATTTGAGATGAAGATTCTGGCGGGCGACATCGGCGGGACGAAAAGCAATCTTGCTCTTTATGAAGCGGGAGCGGAAAAGCTCTCGCTCATAGATGAGGCAAGATTTGCGAGCAATGATTACGACAATCTCGAATCTCTGGTCCAGGAATTTATCAAGGGCCGCAGCCGCAAGATTCGCGCGGGCTCGTTTGGCATTCCCGGCCCTGTGAATGACGGCTCATCGCGGACGACGAATCTTCCGTGGTTGGTGAGCGCGGAAGCACTCGCACGCGCGCTTGAGCTTGAAAAAGTTTTTCTCATCAATGACCTCGAAGCGACAGGATACGGCATCCCTTCTTTGACGAGCGAAGAGATGCAGGAGCTTAATCCGTCCGCGCATGAAGCGTTTGGCAACATAGCTCTGATTGCTGCTGGCACAGGATTGGGCCAGGCCGCGCTCGTGCGCGATGGCGCATGCTTCCACGTCATGCCATCCGAAGGCGGGCATGCAGACTTTGCGCCGCGCAATGAGTTGGAGATAGAACTGTTGCGTTATCTTTTGACACAGCATCGCCGCGTGAGCTACGAGCGCGTGTTATCAGGGCCGGGTCTGGTCAACGTCTATCGCTTTCTCAAAACGAGCGGGCGCGCGGAAGAGCCTGCATGGTTGGCGCAGGCGATGACAGAGAGCGACGATCAGGCAAAGACGATTTCGCAGTTCGCTTTGGAAGAGAAGGCAGAGCTTTGTGTTCAAGCTTTAGATATTTTCGTTTCAGTTTACGGAGCTCAGGCGGGGAATCTCGCGCTCACGTTCAAGGCGACGGGCGGCGTCTATCTCTGCGGCGGCATCGCTCCGAAGATTTCAGGGAAACTCGCAGACGGAAAGTTTCTCTCAGTCTTTAAAGACAAAGGCCGTCTCTCGCCGCTCGTGGAAAACGCGCCCGTGCACATCATTATGAATCCCAAGACCGCGCTCGTCGGAGCCGCCAGATACGCCGTCGCGCATCTCAGTAGATGAACAGTTTTCGTATCAACAAAGCGCGCGTCGAAGTCTGGCGCGACCTTGAAGAATTGAGCGAGCGTGCATCCGAATTATTTATCGGCATCGCGCGCGAGTCAGCCGCTTCGCGCGGGGCATTCCGGCTGGCCCTCTCAGGCGGTTCGACGCCGCAGGCTCTCTACAATTTGCTGGCCCAAAAAGAGAAGGCCGCGCGCACGCCGTGGCAGCAGGCGTATGTCTATTGGAGCGACGAGCGATGTGTGCCGCCTGATAATCCGCAGAGCAACTATCGCATGGCCCAGGACGCGCTGCTACGCCACGTGCCTGTGCCTACAGAGCAGGTGCATCGCATGCGCGGCGAGGATGAGCCGGAGCGCGCGGCTCTGGATTATGCAGCAGAGCTTGAGAAAGATTTTGGTGAAAGCCCGCCGCGCTTCTCTCTCATCCTGCTCGGCATGGGCGAAGACGGTCACACGGCCTCGCTCTTTCCGCACTCGCCTGTCTTGCACGACACAGAGCGCACGGTCGCCGCGCCATATGTCGAACAGCTTGCCTCTCATCGTCTGACACTGACTTTGAAGACCTTGAATGCTGCGGAGATGATTATCTTTCTGGTTGCGGGAGAGGCGAAGGCCGCGACGCTGCTTAAAGCGCTTGATGAAAGCAAAGCTGTTGAGGATGACTCGCTGCCCGCGCGCCTTGTGCGTCCGGCAGAGGGCGAGTTGCTCTGGCTTGTGGATGAGGCTGCCGCGAGTCTCATCAGTTCTCTTTATTGACGATCCGCGCGGCAAGGAGTATTTTCTCAAATAGCTACAGCCTTTACTTTCCGTCTCCCCAATGACGGCAAACCAAAAGTTTTACGCAACATGAAAAGGCTTTCCTTTAGCTTCATAGTCCTTCTTTGTGTTTCACTCTTTGCGTTTGAAGCGCGCGTGTGGGCCAGAGAGAAATGGATTAGTGTGCGCTCGGAACATTTCACGCTGGTCGGCAATGCGAGTGAGCGTGAGATACGCGAGGCGGCTATGAAGCTCGAACAGTATCACACGCTGCTCGCGCGTCTGTTCGCCGAAAGCGGAATCAGTTTGACAGTCGAGACCAATGTCATCGTCTTCAAAAACGAAGATTCTTTCAAACCTTTCAGACCGCTCTATCAAGGCAAGCCGACGAAGGTCGCAGGTTATTTTCAACCCGGAACAGATCTCAACTACATAGCCATCAAAGCGGAGCGACGCGGAGAGAGTCCATATCGCACGGTCTTTCACGAGCTGGTGCATCTGTTCTTGGACAATCGCCTGCGCGGGATACCGCTCTGCTTTAACGAAGGATTGGCGGAGTATTACAGCACTTTCAAAATCTCTGACGGCGGCAGAAAACTAACGCTCGGACAGGAAAACGCGCAGCATGTGCGGCTGCTCGGCGGAAAGGAATTGCTGCCGCTCGCAACGCTGCTGACGGTTGATTACAACTCTCCGCAGTACAACGAGGACGGGCAGCGCGCACTCTTTTATGCGCAGTCGTGGGCTCTGGTCCATTACCTCTTGCACAGGGACGGAGCAGGTGGCCTGGAAAAGTTTACGCGCTTCTTAGACCTGCTGGCCGAAGGGAAGACTGTTGAGGATGGTTTGCATCAGGCTTTTCAAGCAGACGTGGCGGAGATAGAGAAGGGGTTCAAGAAGTATCTCCGCCAGCTTCCCTTTCCGACGCGGGTCGCGTCGTTTGACACGCGGCCACCAGTTGATTTGAAACTGCAAACCACGCAAATCACAGAGGCAGAGGCGCAGGCTTACCTTGGTGATTTGTTGTTGCATCTCAACCGGCTGGACGAGGCTGAGATCTATTTCCAGCAGGCTCTGGCCCAGAACCCGTTGCTTGTCATGGCGCAGGCTTCGCTTGGGATGCTGCGGCTCAAACAACTGCGCGCAGCAGAAGCCATAGAACTTCTACGGCGTGCCGCCGCGCGCGATTCGGAAAATTATCTCACGCAGTATTACTACGCCTATGCCTTGAGCCGCGAAGAGATGGGCGAAGAGGGAAGCGTCTCCGGTTACGGGGCGCAGGCTGCTTTAAGCATGCGCGCCGCGCTCGCACGCACGCGTGAATTGTCGCCACGCTTTATCGAAGCTTATCGTCTGGAAGCCTTCATTAATCTTGCGCTCAACGAACAGCTGGACGAAGCCGTGCGGCTTCTCAAACACGCGCTCGAACTCGCGCCCGGCAGGCAGGACATACTGCTCGTGCTCGCACAGGTTCAAGTGCGGCAACTCAATTTCACAGCCGCGCGCGAGACCTTAAAGCCTGTGCTGCATCGTCCGACGGAACTCAAACTGCGCCAGCAGGCGCAGGAGTTGTTAGAGGACATGAAGTATGCAGAAGAGCAGGCGCGCCGTTTTAGCCAGCAGGCTACGGCCTTGAATGAAGAGCAAGCTGTAGCGCCATCGCCGCCGCCAGAATTATCACAGACGGAAAAGGCGCATTCCGGCAACCAAAAGCTTGCCAAACGCTTCAAAGGCGAGCGCGTGCGTGGCATCTTAAAGCGCATAGAATGTCTGGATAGCGGGGTCGCGCTCTTTGTTCAATCCGGCGACCGCCTTCTCAGATTGCACGGCGAAGAATTGCGCCGCGTCTTCTTTGTCGCATACGTGGTCGGGTTAGAAAAGACTGTCACCTGCGGGCCGCGCAGCCCTGAGAATCTGGTTGTCCTGACCTATCGCCCGTCAAAAAGCGCGCGCGCAGATTTCGACGGCGAAGCCATCGCCATAGAATTTGTGCCGGAAGACATAGACATCGAACCGTAGAAGAGCAAGGCGGAAGGATGAATGCGGAAGGATGAATGATGAATGGCATGCTCTTCAAACATAAGTAATTCAAATTTAAATAGCACTCCTTTCATCCTTCATCCTTCCGCATTCATCCTTGCTCTTCAAAACGTGGTTGCTTATAATAGCGGGCCTTGCGCCGGAGTTTATGGAGAACTGCTCCCCGCGCTCCTTCATCGAATCGGGTGTTCCCGCCTCTCTTGTGAGTCGAACGTCCTTAACTTTTAATTAACAAATTATTTGGAGATGTATTTAATGAAACGCCTGACCCTCGCTCTGGGAGCGGTTCTCTGTCTGTTGTTGCTTGCGCCGCTCGCGCCCGCGACGGCGAAGGATAAATGGATAACCGTTCGCTCGAAAAATTTTATCCTCGTCGGCAATGCCAGCGACAAAGACATACGACAGGTCGCGACGCGGCTCGAACAGTTCCGCGATGTTTTTACGCGGCTGCTTAACAAGACCAAATTTAATTCTTCTGTTCCCACAACCGTTGTTGTCTTTAAGAGCCAGAGCAACTATGCGAAGTTTGGGCCGGGAGGCTCCGCCGGATATTTCGTGGGCGGCGATGATATGAACTACATCGCGCTCAGCGCAGAGATGAGCGGCGAGAATCCTTACGACACGATTTTCCATGAATACGTTCACCTGTTGGTGAAGACCAATTTCACGACGCTGCCGCTCTGGTTCAACGAAGGTTTGGCGGAATATTACAGCACGTTTGAAATCAAGGACGGCGACAGGAAAGTCTTGCTCGGCAAGGTGATTTCCAATCACGTATTCTACCTGCGTGAGCAGAAGTTTATTCCGCTTCAGACTCTCTTTAATGTGGATCATCGCTCGCCGCTTTATAACGAGTCGAACAAGCGCGGCGTCTTTTACGCACAGTCCTGGGCCTTGATGCATTACCTCTTGCTCAACCAGCAGCGACAGCCGCAGCTCGGACGCTTTCTCAATCTGATAATCGCAGGCATGCCTCCCGAAAAGGCTTTTCCAGAAGCTTTCCAGACGGACTTTGCGACCATTGAGAAGGAGTTGAAAGAGTACATCAAGCGCAACACTTACCCGTCGCAGCTTGCTGTCTTCGAGCGCAAGCTTGAGTTTGATTTGGAGATGAAGAGCGCGCCTTTGTCGGATGCCGAAGGCGAATATTACATGGGCGATTTGTTGAGCCATTCGGGCAGGTTTACGGAAGCGGACGAGCACTTGAAAAAAGCTATCGAGCTTGACCCGAACTTCGCGCTCGCGCATGCCTCGCTCGGAATGCTCGAAATGCACAAGGGCAACTATGCGGTCGCCAAGAAGTATCTCGAAAAAGCATCTGCCAACAGCACTGGAAATTATCTGGTCCATTACTATTATGCATATGTCCTCAGCCGCGAAGCGATGGACACAGGCGGGATGGTCCATAACTATCCGCAGGAATTGGCCCAGAAGATGCGCGCCGAGCTCAAGAAATCCATCGAGCTGAATCCGAGTTTCCCGGACTCTTATCGCCTGCTGGCTTTCGTCTATCTGGTCAACAACGACCAGTTGGACGAAGCCGTCTCGCTCCTCAAGCGCGCGATTGAACTCTTGCCGGGAGAGCAGGAGTTCGGCCTCTTGCTGGCGCGGATTTATCTGCGCAAGGAAGATTACAAAATGGCGCGCGAATTAGTGGAGCCGATTGTGCGCAGCAGTTCGACGAAGACAGAGTTGCGCGAGCGCGCGCAATCGCTGCTCGAATCCATCAACTCCAGAGAAGAGAGCATGGCGCGATACAAAGAGGACATGGCGCGCTACAAGGCTGCAACCGGAGGCGGCGAGACTTCAAAGGTCATCATTGAAGTCGGGCCGGATGAAAATGGGAACGTGCGCACGCCGGAAGAGGCTATGGCTGCGGCTCTCGAAGAAGCTTTGAGAAAGCCGCAGGACGGCGAGATGCGCGTGCGCGGTCAACTCCTGCGGATAGAGTGCGGCAATAAAGGCATAGTCTTTTCCATACAGACGCAGGGCCGCCTCTTTAAATTCACCACCAATGATTTTGAGGGCGTTGACTTCACCTCGTTTACGCCAGGCATGTCCGGTCAGATAAACTGCGGCCAGCGCAATCCCGCAGATGAAGTGGTTGTCATCTATCGTCCCGCGAAAGATGCCAAATCAAAAGCGGACGGCCAGATAGTCTCTGTCGAATTCGTACCCAAAGAATTTAAGCTCAAGCAGTAAAGAACAGTGTGCAGTGTGCAGTGGGCAGATAAAAGCGATGCTATTTGTCTTTACTGCCCACTGCTTTTTCGTCTCAGGCGTTTTTCTGCGGCAGGTAAGTTCGCGCCATTGAGCTTCCAATCTCGGACAGTTCCGCATTCTTTCTGATAAGAAAGGTTTTGAGTTGCTTGCGGTCTTTGGGTTCTATCTCACCCAGAGTGAGCGCGAAATCCGCTTCCCAATCCTTTAACCTGACGAGCACAAAAGAAGAGGCGACAAACTTTTCATCTGGCTTGAGGATTGAGTTGAGAATAGTAGCCACGGTTAGTATCAATGCCAGCCCGCCCAGAAGGAGCCTTGAGCCGTTGAACACAGAGGTGAGAAAAGAGAGAATCGCAGAATAAACCGGAATCAGGACCAGAAAAATCGGCCCCCATTTTTTATACTTCTTGTTTAAATCCAACGCCAGATCAGTGTGAAAAGCATGGCGGTTAATTAAATCTTCGACAACTTTTTTTGTCTGTTCATCAGGCAGTGAGTTCAAATCTATCGGAGACTCTTCCACCGGATTCCGATGTTCTATATGTTTTTTCGCCATAGCGAGAAACTCCACATGCAAGGCAGGTTAGAAAGCCGTTTTTGTGCAGGCGAGTGATGCCGCCTATCAAAAGGGTTGGTGAATGACGTGCGGGAAGATATTACAGTGAGAAATCGCTGTCAATCTTTTGCGTTGAACTAAATGGAGAGAGAGCTTGATTCTCACCACAGAGGACGGGAGAGGAATTTGAGATTTCAGATTTGAGATTTGAAATCTTCTTTTTCCTCTCGCGTCCTCTGTGGCGAATGAAAACTTTTGTTACCAGTCGTTACTGCTTCTTTCCCGGCGGCACGGCGCGCGGCAGGTCTCCGTCGTCAACGACGAGCGGAGGATTTTCTTGAGCATCCTTTCCATCTTTAGCTTTTGGCGGACGACGCAAAACCGGCGGAAGCTTGGGGCGCGGAATCTTGACCGTCGGCACGTCTCCGATGCGTCGCAGGATTGCGCCGCCGCGCCCGGCCACCCATGCGTCAGTGCCTCCGAGATAAGCTACGGAGAAGAGTGGCACGCTGGTAATCGTCGGCTGCAACTCCCATGTCTGGCCGCCGTCAATCGTGCGCAGGACGCGGCCCTGATCGCCAGAGGCCAGCGCATCATCACGCGACGCGACATCTATCTCGAAGATGTTGACATTGATGCCGCTCTCCTGATCGTTCCATGTCTGGCCGCCGTCATCCGTGCGCAGGATGATGCCGCCCGCGCCCGCAGCATAGCCACGCTGCATGTCTGCAAAGGCGACGCTGTAAAGCCATTCACGCACATTCGCTTTGATTGCAATCCAGTTGCTGCCGCCATCCTCCGTGCGCAGGATTGTGCCGTTTGAGCCGACTGCGACGCCGTGCTGCTCATCCGTAAAACTTACTTCTTCGAGCCACGCGCCCGTCTGAGAATTTTGCGCGCTCCATGTCGCGCCGCCGTCAGAGCTATGCAGGATTGTGCCGCGCGCGCCGACGGCCCAGCCTCTCTGCGGCGTGATGAAGTATATGCCATACAAATCTTCCGTCGAGCCGGAAGAGGATTGCGCCCAAGTCAGTCCGCCATTGAGCGAGCGCAGAATAACGCCCTTGTCTCCGACAGTCCATCCTTCACGCTCGTTTGCGAACATCACTGCGTTCAATCGTGTAGTCGTGCCGGAAGGCATCGTGGCCCAACTCCTGCCGCCCGAATCCGTATAGAGAATTTTGCCGCGCGCACCAACGGCCCAACCGCGCGAGCCATTGAGAAAGAAGATGTCCGCGAGGTCATCGCGCCCGCCTTCGGTCAGTCGCCGCCATTGAAAGCCGCCATCGTCAGTGCGAACAAGGAGGCCGTCGCCGCCCGCAGCCCAGCCCGTAAAAGGGTCTGCGAAATAAATCATCACGAGACGCGGATTGGTGCGCACGCTGATTGGAATCCATGTCTTGCCGCCGTCGCCTGTCATCAAAACGATGCCGCCGTCGCCAGTGGCCCAGCCGCGCTGCTCATCCGCAAAGCAGACGGACAAGAGGTCTGTGCGCGTGTAAACATTTGCGGCCTGCCATGTCTCGCCGCCGTCCTCTGTGCGCAGGACGCGCCCGCCGTAACCGACCGCAACAGCGCGCTTCTCAGATATAAAAGCCACGCTCGTCAAAGGCAGGTCGCCTTCGATGGAATGCTGTTGCCATGTCTCGCCTCCGTCATGCGTGACGAGCAGTGTGCCGCCTGCTCCGACAATCGCTCCGCTCTTTTTGTCTGCGAAAGAGACGGAGAGCAGGTGTGTGCGTGCGTCGCTGAACTGCTGTCCCCATGTCAGGCCGCCGTCGGTTGTGTGCAGGATGCGCCCGTAAGTTCCTACGGCCCAGCCGCGTGATTGGTCTTTGGGAGCAAAGGTGATGCTGTAGAGATGGTCTGTAAATCCAGTCAGGCGTTGCACCCATTTGCGCCCGCCGTTCTCTGTCGCCATGATGACGCCGCGCGCGCCGACGGCCACCGCGCTCTTTTTCCCTTTGACGAAAACTCCGTAGAGCGTCGTGCGCACGGGCGTGTATTGCGGCTCCCACTCAAAGCCGCCGTCCTTTGTATAGAGCAGCACGCCGTCTGCTCCTACGGCCCAACCGTGCTCTTTATCCGCAGCAAAACTGAGCGCGTAAATCTGATTGCCCTGCGGCAGCGGGTTCTGCCACATCCAACCGCGTTGTGCTGGCGACTGCGCGTGCGTGTGTGTGAAGGGAAAAATAAATGAAGCGAGACAGAGAAGCGCGCAGGCGGCAAACGCGCGCCGCAAGAATAATTGGACGCGCGCGTTTTTGCAGTTGATATTTGAGACAAACACTCTTTTAAAACGAAGCTGCCCGGCGCAAACTTGCGGCGTCTTCTGCTACAGACTTTCAACGCCTTTATCTGGGAGAGAGGATTATAAAGGCGATAAGAGAGGAAAGCGAATCACTGCGCGCCCGTATCCGCCTCTTAAGAGCGATGCTGTATTTCGATAAGTTTGCAGAGGCGCAAGTTATTCTGCTGTATAATCCGCACGCGCCAAGGGGTTCGAGACAGATTGTTGAGGTAAAAATAATGTCCGAATCAAAACCTCAATGGAGAAACTGGGGCGATCACCCGTTTGTCGTGATCCTCAGCGTGATCACAGGAATCATAGCTATCGTGATATTCGTCAGAGACAAGCCAGAGCCGGGCTCCACGCCGCCGTCTCCTCCTCCTGCTCCTTCTATCGTCGGCGTCTGGGATCAATATGTGAAGGACGCGGATGGCAAGTTCATCTACGTCGGCAAGTTTGTCGTCTCACAACAGAATGGACGCTACTCGATGGGAGCAAAGCAATGGGCAGACCCTGCGAAGACTGTGCGCTCCGTCTCTCTTTATGATGTGACGTACAACGGCGAGTGGTGGACATTCAAGTCGGATTGGGAGAATGGAAAAAAAGCTGTCTTCCATCTCCGCAAGATTTCAGACACCATCTTTGAAGGAGAGGCAGTGGTCAACGACCAGCGACGCGAGAGTAACAGGTGGTTGAGGGCTGAATGATTTCTTTCACGCAACAACGTGAGTTTGATGTAAGAGTGATAATTTCTTAGCCCCGTGATGGGCGACATATCAGTAGCCCGGCACGTCAGTGCTGGACAACCGAGCAATCACAACAACCGAGCCCCGTAGGGGCGGCATATTATGTCGCCCCTCACGGGGCTTGAGATTAAAATTGAATCATGTTCCCACGACTGTCGTCGTGGGCTACTGTCATGCCGCCCCTCACGGGGCTCTCATTACGTCGAACTTACGCTAAACATAAAGAGACAAAAAGGAAATCAACTTTTCCTTTGTCTTTGCGCTTCGAGTTTTTTGTTTTCTTAGCTGATAGTTGTATTTCGTTTGGATGAAAGCTGCGCGCCGCGCGAGAGCCTGTAGAGATATTTGAGAAAACGCAGCTTGTCTTCGTCGCTCATAGAGATAATCCGCACGCCTATGAGATAGCCTGTCTCGCTCCGGTTCAATCGCTCATAGCGTATGGGAGATGCCTGCAAGCGAATCGGGCCTGTGGGAAGCTCAAGGACTATCAGCAGGCGGCGATTGCGCGCCGCCAGGTGATGGTCGCCTTTGCGAATCGCGGGGACAACCAGAGCCATGCCTGTCTCGCTCAGGTTGCGCGTGTATCCGCTCAGCATCACTGCGGGCCGCCCGGCTTTGCCGCGCGCTTGCTGGTCGAGCATCGAAAGCGTAAACCGCAGTCGTGGGCCATAACGCGGAGCTTGCCGCAGGCTGCGTACAAAATTGCGTAAGTTGGTTTCCAGAGAACGAATCAAGTGCAGCATTTCTTTTAAAACACCTTGCGAGAGATTAGAGCCTGTCAGCAGCGTGACATCCAGCATCATGCTCCTTTGCGCGCAAAGATTTCAAGTGTTTTGTTGAGAGGGCGGTTTTCTGGCGGAAAAATAAGAAAAGTTAGCCACAGAGACACAGAGACACGGAGCAGAAAAGGCAGATGAGAGAAATGCTAAATGAAATGTTTATTGTTTTCTCTGTGGCTCTGTGGCTAATCTATTTAGCTGGTCATCTCTGTCGCCCCGACGCTATCAATCGCATCGCGCAACACGCTTTCGTCCACACGTTCGAGGGCTGCGATTTTCCGCGCGGCGCGGTCTGCCGCTTCCTGCACGACATGTCCTGCATGGCCTTTGGCCCACTCCCACGAAACTTCGTGCGGGCGCACGGCCTCGTCCAGACGCTGCCACCAATCAGGATTTGACTTGCGACGAAAGCGGCCAGCCATCGTCTCTACGACATAGCGCGAGTCTGTCACGACGCGCACGCGGCAAGGCTCGCGCAAAGCTTCGAGTCCCAGAGCCGCCGCCGCAATCTCCGCCTGCTGGTTCGTAGCCTGTCCCAGATAAGTTCCGACCGCGCGCCAGATGCCGCGATAGCCAAGCAGCGCGACCGCCGCCGCGCGTGTCGCAGCCTGCCCGTTGCCGAGGCTCGACCCATCGCAGACAATCGTGACGGATTTGAGGGATTTGCTCATTCGGCTCTCAACTCTGTCTTGCTCTCGCTGCGTTTGACATGAACGATGTGGTCAACGTTCTCTTCAAAAGTATCGTCGTGTGAGATGACGAAGAGTTGGTCAAAGTGGCGCACCTGTCCGATTTGTTGGGCCAGACGCTCGCGCCGCTCTGCATCCATGTTAACGGTCGGCTCGTCAAAGAAGGCCAGTCGAATATCCGAGAGTTGTTTGAGCAGCGCGAGACGCACGGAAAGCGCGGCGGCCATCTGCTCGCCGCCCGAAAGGTTTTGAAAGGAACGCTCGTGTCCTTCCTCTTCAAGAATAATTTCATAGTCGCGCGACCAGCGCAGCGCGCGGCTCGCCTCGCCTGTAATCTCCCGAAAGAGTTGGTTGGCTTCAATCGAGATGTTATAGAGATAGCTTTCAGTGATAAGCGGCCCGGCCTGTTTCAGAGTGTCGCGAATAAATTCTGTTGCCTCGTTCAATTCTTCCAGCTTCTCTTTCGCGCGAAATTCGTCGCGCATGGAATCGCGCACTTCCGAAAGTCTCTGAAGCTCTGCATTGAGCGCACTCTCGCGCGATTGCGCCGCTTCAAGTTGCGCGGCTGTTGCGGCCTCGCGCGTGCGCGCATCCATGAGGCGTGCGCGCTCTGTGTCGTGCTGCTCACGCTGGTAAGCGGCTGCGGCCTGCTCGTGTTCATGCAGAGCTTTTTCGGCTGCTTCGACTGCGCGCGCGGCCTCTTTCTCCGCCTGCTTAAGCTCTGCCTCGCGTGCCGGAAGCGTGGCGGCCAGAGCTTCGCCTGCTAAATATTCTCTGTGCGCGGCGACTGTGCGGTCGCGCTCTGTGCGCGCTTCGTTCCACTCTTCATCAAGCGTGCGATATTGCTCAAGCTCTTTCGAGAAGGTGCGTGATTGAGTTTCGAGAGCGCGCAGTGCATCTGTTGCGCCAGCGATTTCTGTCTGCAAGCTTGCTGTGCGCTCTGCTTCGGCCCTCAACCCGGCTGCGCGCCCGCGCGGGTCTGCAAGCTTGCGCAGACGCGTCTCCGTCTCCGCAATATCTTTATCGAATGTCGCGACGGCGGCGGCGACTGCCGCGACGCTCTCGCGCTCCTCACGCTTCGCTTTGCCTTCCTGCTCTATCTCTTTCAGACGCTGTTGCAATGGCTTCAATTCCGCGTAACGCAGCGCGGCATCCTGCACGACAATCAATTCGCCGTCTATGCCTGAAAGCTGTGCGCGCAGTTTGTTGAGGTCTGCCGATGGCAGCGCGGCGATTTCGCGTTCGAGCCGCGCGAGCGTGGATTCGCGTTCGGAGAGAAGTTGTCTGGATTGGGCCAACTGCGCGCGTATGTTTTCAAATCTCGAAAAATGTTTCTCGGCTTCGCGCGCCTCGCGCACGGCAGTCACAACATTCGCGCTCTCTTTTTCAAGCACGCTCAACTGCGCAGTGTTGCTGGCAAACTGGTCTTTGAAATAATCTTCGAGCGTCTGGTCTTCGCCGATGTTGAGACATTTTTGAGAGAGAATCGGGCAGAGTCCGTTTTTGACTTCACGATGAAATTTTTCGTCGCGCGCGATTCCGGCGCGGAGGTTTGCAAGCTGCTCTGTCAACTCTCTTTCGCGTTCGGAGAGTTGCGACACCTCCGCAGCCTTCGCAGCCATCTTCTCAAGCTCAAGAGATTCTTTCTCATGCGCAGCCGCCTCGCGGCGCAGCCGCTCGACCTCGCGCGCGGTCTCTTTCTTCTGCGCAGAGAGATGCTTGAAACTGGTGGCGGCTTTTTCTGCATTGCTGAGGCGCGTCTCCGTGTCCATGCGCTCGCTCGCAAGGTCTGCCGCGCGCTTTTGCGCGCCCGCGCCCTTCTCAGCTTTTTTCACGCGCTCTTTAATCTGCGAGTGCTGCTTACGCAAACCATCAAGCTCCTGGTCCAGACCCGTCAATCTCTGGCCCGCGCTGACGGCCTCCGCGCGCAAATCGCGTAGCCGCTCGCGCTCGCGCTCCAAATCCTCCTGCTCGATGATTAAAGGCTCAAGCTCCGCGACAGATTTTCCAGCCTGCACGGCTCTCTCAAGAGCTTCTTCCAAACGCCTGACATCATTTCCGGCTGATGCAATCAAGCCCTCTACGCGCGCGGCCTCAGCCGCCAGCTTATCGCGTGCGCTGCGCTGTGTCTCAAGCTTGCTCAATCTTTCGAGCGCGCTCAAGTGCGCCGCATGCTCCGATGCTAAAGCTTGCTGCCGCGCAAAAGCCGCGCTCGCAGCATCTCGCTCAGCTTGCCTGTCAAGCAACCTGCGCTGCACAGCTTCGCGCTCGACTTCCAAACGATCTTTCTGCGCGCGCGCATCTATGACGCGCTGCTCTGCCGCATCCATGCGGCTGACAATCTGTGTGCGCTCTGCTATCTCACGCTTTAATTCTTCAATCGCGGTTTCAAGCTCACGCGCGCGCGCGGCGACATCCGCGTGTTCCTGTTGCAAATCATCATAACGGGCAAGCTGTCCTTCGGCTCCGGCGATGCGTTCGCGCACATGCCCCGTGCGCTCGTCAATCAGGCGCACAGTCTCCCGCAAACGCTCTGCGCCGTCGCGGTACTCTTCAACCTTGAGCAAGCGGTCAAAGGCAGCTTTGCGCGCATTTGGAGCGAGGATAAACTCGGCTGTGAATGAGCCTTGCGGGACGCCTATCGCAGAGCGGAAGAGAGCTTTCAAATCTGTTCCCGGCTCAATCCCCAGGTGCTGGCGCAGGAAGGCATTGACATCCGCCTTCTTCTCTGCGATGCGCATGTTCAGGCCATGATCGAAAACATAGTAGCCCTGCCCTGTGTCTCTATAAACAGTGTACTGTCTCTGGTCCAAATCACTTTCAAAAGTGACGCGCACAGAGCCTTTCTTCGCGCCGCGTCGCAGGAAATCCTCTTTGCTATAGTCGAGCGTATCGAAGAGCGACCACGCGATGGCTTCGAGAATCGTAGTCTTGCCCGCGCCGTTCTCGCCAGTGATGGCCGTCGTCCCGCGCTCGAAATGAAACTCGGACTGAATGTGGGATTTGATGTTGACTAACTCAACTCGTGTGACATGCATCAGTTAGACTCTTTGATTCACCGCAGAGAAATTAAAAATGCAAAATGTAAAATGCAAAATTAAGAATCATCTTTCATTTTGCATTTTACATTTTTACTTTTGCATTCCTCTGCTGATTCTACTTGCTTTCGCGCGGCACGCCAAACAGGAGCGCGAGCGGGCCGAAGATTAAAAGCCACATCGCCGCCGCAAGCCCGAAACGCTCTGCAAAGAGCGCGATGCCGAGCGGAATCAGGCTATTGAAGAAACCGCTCACATTGCTGAGCGTCATGACAGTGCCGCTCTGTCCGGGCATCGCCGCGTAAAGCTGCGCCTTGAGAATCGAATACCAACCGGCGTTGGCAAAGCCTATCAAGCCGAGTATGAAAAGCTTGGTCGTGATGCCCGGCAAGAGCAGGAACGCAGCGAACAGCAGCAAAATAACAAACGCGCTCACACGCAGATAGCTGAGCCCGCGCACGCGCTCCAGGAGCGGCAACAACAGAATGTCGCCCGGCAATCCCGCGCATGTCCACACAATCAGCGAAAGGCCCGCCTGCGCTTCCGTCAATCCGACGACATCCACAAAGTAGAGCGCAAGATAGCCATGCAAGCCATCCATCATCAGGTCTGCCAACTCCAACAGTATCAACCAGCGCAACACCTCGCGCCTGCGTAGCGCGCGAAATGCTCCGCGTATTCCATCCCACAAATTGACCTGCTCATGCTCTTTGAGAGAGCTGGCAGGCGTCGGGAAAGGGAAACGCCAAGCGAAGAGTAGGAGCAGGAGCGAGAGCGCGAAGAGGATGACAAACACGCTGCGCCAGCCTGTGCCGCAGAGCAAAGCGAGGCCGAGCGCGATTGGCCCAAAAACATTTCCCAGAGACCCTGCCAACTCCCAGCGCGCCATGTTCTGCTCGCGCCGCGCAGGAGCTTCGTCCATCAAAGCCGCCTGCGAGAGTGCGACAAAAGCTCCAGACGCAGGGCTAAACAGCATGGATGCCATCATCAACAGCATGAAGCTGTGGCTCACGGAAACCATCAGCGCGGCCAGCGTAAAAGCTATGCCGCCGCACAGAATAATGGCTCGCCTCTTCCAGACATCCGCGAGAATGCCGAGCGCCGGTTCGACAACGCTGCCGAAGATGCTCGGCACACTCATCAGCAGTCCGATTTCCGTGTAAGAAAGTCGCAGGTCATTGCGCACGAGCGGCCAAGAAGCTTCACGCACGCCAAAGACAAACTCGTCAAGAAACTCTATCGCAAGGAGAGTTAAAACAAACGGGAGCGCGTACCTGCCCACAAACCTGCCTGCGCGCAGAGAAAGACCTTCATTTTTAAGATTGAGCATCGGATGATTCCTCTTATTCGACTCGAAAGTTTTTGAGAACGCTTTTTTTTCTTGGGGGAAAAGCGTTCCTTCGAGGCGGAGGAATCACCGAACGTGCAAGACTATACCTGAGCCGTCGCTTGATGCGCGGTCTGTGTGCGGATGAAAATGCGCGGCTGGAAGATTACCAGGGAGGGAATGTCAGGCTGATGTTCATGCTATTGACCTTCCTCAAAATTGATTGCCACTTCGCTCTCAATTTACGCCTCTACGGGCTGTTCGGCAAGCAGAGTTTGGAGAAAACAATGACTGCGGTTTGCAGTTGAGTACGCCCTCCCTGACGGTCGGGCTACTGCCCCTCTAGTGTGACTTGCGGGGCAGTAGCCCGACCGTCAGGGAGGGCGTACCGGATGACACTCAACTGCTAATGGCTATAGCTATAGAAGACACAGAGGATAAGAAGATTTGAAATCTGAAATCTGAAATCTGAAATCTGAAATTTCAAATCTTCTTATCCTCTTTGATAAGTCTTGCTTTTATAAATCTTCGATGCGCAACTGTGTGTCGGCATTTTTCCATGCGCTCTCAAATTCACGCCGGACAAATTGCGCGGCGTCCTTTTTGCCCTGCGCTTTCAGGCTCTCCATCAAGCCGTAGAGCGAGCGGCCATTGCGCGCATTTCTCTCAAGATCTGCGCGAAAGACTTTTTCGGCTTCCGCGTGCGCGCCGCTTTGCAAGAGCACGCCGCCCAAACTTTCTCTCACAGGCAGAAACCATCCGGGCGGTTCGTCATAAGCCAGCGCGTCTTCCATCTCCACACCACGCCTGAGCAACTCAAGAGCAGTTTTATAATCGCGCTGTGCGACGGCCATTCGCGCGCCGAGGACTTGCTCTGCAAGCTTCAAGACACTGCTCGAAGAATTGAGGCCATAGCCAGATTCCGCAGGGACTGTCTTGACCGCTTCAAGGAAAAGCCTGCGCTCGCTTTCGGCCTGCGCCATCTGACCTTTGGCAGCGTATGCCATCCCGCGCGCAAATCGCCAGATGGCAGTCATGCCATGCAAGCCTGCTTCGGGTTGCGGCAGCTTGAGTATCTCGTCCCACTTGCGGAAACGCACCAGCACGAGCACAGGAGTCGCCGCGAATCCATCAAACATCGGCATCGTTTTTAAGTGCGGCGCGACGTTCCGTTCAAGCTTGCGCGCAGCCTCTATCGCCAAGGCATACTGCCCCGTCATGCCATGCGCGACGGCAAGGAAATGCACATTGTGGTTGTAATACATGAGCGGATAAAAGCCTTCTCTGCCGGTCGCTTTGAAAAAAGCTTCATCCGCTTCAGCGGCCTCTTTATTGCTGAGCGCGGCTGCCGCGTAATCGCCCGTGCGCATGTAAATATGCGCGGGCATGTGCACTAAGTGGCCCGCCGCAGGAACAGCCGTCGAAAGGCGCGGCGCATAGACGAGCGCGCGTTCCGGCGTGCGCGAAGCTTCGACTGCATGTATGTAGTAATGAATCGCGCCAATGTGATGCGGGTCGCGCTTGAGCACGGATTCAAGCACAGCAACAATCTCTTCCGTCCCTTCGGCGGGCTTGCCATCGCTGGTCCAGTACTGCCATGGCCGCAGGTTCATCGCGCTCTCCGCGTACAGCGTCGCCGCGTCCAAATCATCCGGGAAGCGTTTTGAAATCTCCCCCATCGCATTCTTGTAATCAACCGCGAGCTTCTTCAAATCCGCTCCCGGCGCGAGCGAATATCTTTTCGAGAGAGCTTCGATAAAAGCGCGCTCGTTCTCTGAAGCGTTAGCGGCTAAAGAGAGAGCTTTCTGCGCCGCTTCATAGGCGGCCTTCAAACGCTCAGGGTCTATGTCACGATTGATGTTTGGCCCAAGCGCGAGCGCGATGCCCCAGTGGGCCATAGCCATCTGCGGATCAAGCTCTGCCGCGCGCTTGAAAGCGCGAATCGCCTCTTCATGATTAAAGGCATAGACGAGCGTCAAGCCCTGATCGAAAAACTTCTGCGCCTCCGCATTGCGCGTCGTGACCGGGCGATGATGAGAGCCAAGCCCCGGCAACAGCGTTGCGGGTTTCTCACTGGCAGGCGCAGGCGTCGAGCCATGATGTTGCGCGAGGATGATTGGACTGGTACAGAGAAAAAACGCGAGGGTCAAAACGGGGGAGTATCGCATTGCAGTTTCTCCTGTTATTTCATGTAGATGGTTTTACCTTTATCTTCAGGGTAAAGGAATCTCTATAAAATCTCCTGTCTGAACTCTGCTCAGTGCGGCTTCGATAGTAGAAATCAATGCTTCGACAACCGGCACTTGATTGCTTGGCAGCAGGAGGACGGCGAATTTACGTTGGGACAGATTTTGTTGATACCGCAGATTCTTGTCGGTGGTAATGAAAACGTCAAAATTACCTTCGGCTACTGCCAACAGGTCTCCGTTCTTGAGACCTGACCAGCCCATCTCCTGCACAGTGCTAATGTCTTTTTCGGGCAAGCGCTTCTTCACAATGAGAGGCGTGCACTCATCAAGCAGAATCTTCATGCCGCACGGCCTAAGCGCACAAGTGTTTCTTTAGCGAATTCCAAGACCTGTATCGCTTGCTCACGTTTAACTGTCGGAAAATTTTCGAGAAACTCATCTAACGTCAATCCGGCTTCGATATTATCAAGCAAGGCCGTGACCGGAACTCGCGTTCCGCGAAAGACAGTCTCTCCGCTCAGAATTTCAGGGTTACTTGTAATCGGTAGGCGCGCGATTTGCTCTTCTTCAAACGTCAGCATTTCTCACTCCATTCTGATGAGCTTGATTATATCATCTGCTCCAAACTTCTTACTCGTTCACCTTGAGCACGGCGAGAAAAGCCTCTTGCGGGATTTCTACGCGGCCAACTTTCTTCATGCGCTTTTTGCCTTCCTTCTGTTTTTCGAGGAGCTTGCGCTTGCGCGAGATGTCGCCGCCGTAGCATTTGGCGATGACGTTCTTGCCCATTGCTTTGACCGTCTCGCGTGCGACGACCTTGTTGCCGATGGCCGCTTGAATCGGGACTTCAAAGAGTTGGCGCGGGATGAGTTGTTTCATCTTTTCTGCGAGGGCGCGGCCTTTGGCCTGCGAGGTCGAGCGATGCAGGATGAGCGAGAGCGCGTCAACGGGTTCGCCCGCGACCATCACGTCGAGCTTGACCAGATCGGATTCCCAGTGGCCCACGAAATGATAATCCAGCGAAGCATAGCCGCGTGAAACGGATTTCAAACGATCATAAAAATCGAGCACAATCTCGTTCAAAGGCAACTCGTAAGAGAGCATCACGCGGTTGGATGCAATGTACTCAAACTTTTTCTGGACGCCGCGCTTTTCTTCCAGCAGAGGAAGTATGCCGCCGAGATAATCATCCGAAGTCAGTATGGTTGCTAAGATGACTGGCTCTTCAATCTTGGCGATGCGTCCGGGGTCTGGCATCTTGGCTGGCGAGTCTATCTCCAGCACCTCGCCGTCTGTGGTCGTCACAGTGTAACGGACGCCCGGCGCGGTTGTGATTAAGTCCAAATCAAACTCGCGCTCAAGTCGCTCCTGCACAATCTCCATGTGGAGGAGCCCTAGAAAGCCGCAGCGAAAGCCGAAGCCCAGAGCCGTCGAAGATTCCGGCTCGTAGAAGAACGAAGCGTCATTCAGGCGCAGCTTGTCGAGCGCGTCGCGCAACTCTTCATACTGATTCGTGTCCACAGGATAAAGCCCCGCGAAAACCATTGGCTTGATTTCCTGAAAGCCGGGAAAAGGTTCTTTTGTCGGACGCGCGCTCTCTGTAATCGTGTCGCCAATCTGCACGTCCGCGACCTCTTTGATAGAGGCAGTGAGGAAACCGACTTCGCCGACAGAGAGCGTGTCAATCGGCGTCGGGCGCGGGCGATTGACGCCCAGAGTCTCTACCTGATAATCGCGCCCTGTGTTGAAGAAGCGAATCTTCTGCCCTTTCTTAATCGTGCCGTCAATCACGCGGAAGAGGACAATCACGCCCCTGTATGAGTCGTACCAGGAATCGAAAATCAGGGCCATAAGCGGCGCGTCCGGGTCGCCTTTCGGTGGCGGCACATCGCGCACAATCGCTTCCAAAACTTCATCAACGCCGAGACCTGTTTTGGCAGATGTGAGCACAGCATTGTGCGTCTCAAGACCGATGATGTGTTCAATCTGCTCTATGGCTTTGTCCGGTTCTGCGCCGGGCAGGTCAATCTTGTTGATGACCGGAATCATCTCCAGATTGTTTTCGATGGCAAGATAAGTGTTGGCGAGTGTCTGCGCCTCTACGCCCTGCGAAGCGTCCACAACAAGCAGCGCGCCCTCGCAGGCAGAGAGCGAGCGCGAGACTTCGTATGTGAAATCAACGTGGCCGGGCGTGTCTATCAAGTTCAAGACATAATCCGTCCCGTCCTTCGCCTTGTAATCGAGCCGCACCGCGTGAGATTTGATTGTGATGCCGCGCTCGCGCTCCAGGTCCATGTTGTCAAGGACTTGTGCAGACATCTCACGCCCCGTGACCGCGCCCGTCATCTCCAGCAGGCGATCCGCGAGTGTGGATTTGCCGTGGTCTATATGCGCGATGATAGAAAAATTTCGTATGCGTTCAGGATTCATAAGAAATCAGTTTTCAGTTTTTAGTTTTCAGTTTTCAGCCGATAGCTAAAAACTGAAAACTAAAAACTGAAAACTTGTCACTGTTGTTATAACAAAACGTGCGCGAAACCGCACGCACGGCGCGCCTTCTCGTGCGGCATAAAAAGCGCATGCCCTTCGCTCACGAAAGAGTGAAGGGCATGCGGAAAATATTTAGTTGAAGCTTTTCTTTACGGACGGCTGGGGCTGTCGTCGTCGTCGTCAACTGCCAGAGCAATCAAGGCTACGGTAACCACGACTGCTGCAATCACGAAACCGAGCACGTGGTCGCCGTCCATGCGTCGCTTGGCAGACGCCTTGCCAACAGTGGAGTTGGCAGCCGAGTTGGTCATCAGCTTCTGCCCTTCGGCAGTCGTCAATGTGCCGACGATTCCGGCATTCGTCGTCAAGACAGCGTTGCCCACGCTCACATTGACGTTGACACTCTCTTTGTCAAAAGTGATGGACAGCAATGTGTTCGGGTCAATAGTGACTTTGCCGAGCGTACCCAGATTCACAGTTGCGGCAGCGCCGTCCGGCGTCTGCAACTGTGTCCCTGAGAAGATGGTCGTACCCGTTGTGGCGCTGGTGCCGTTGACTAAAGCCGATTGACTCTCGCTCATCAACAGTTGACCATAGCGCACACTCGCAGGCGCGTTATTGGTTGAAGTGGTATTCGTCGCCGAGCTCGCCTTGGCGGGTGTGACTAGCACATAGACCTGCAACACGGCGAAGACGAGTAGAAGAGCGACTGGCTTGAGCACGATGCGCCGCTGTGAACCCATTTGGGAATCTCCTTTTAAGTAACTTACGGCTAACCTCTGGTATGAATATCTTTGCCCTGATCAGCCTGATGCAAACGAGGCGTTAAGTACACACCACTTAACGCTAAAAGTCAAAGTTGTCCCGCGATTTGTAATGCTTTCGGGCAAAGCGGATTCTAACCCTGCCCGCCCGCAATGGCAAGCTTTTTTAGTCACGCCCGATGCTGTCAGCAATTATTTCCAATCATTCCATAAAAAGCGTATGCCCTTCATTCTCCGAAAGAACGAAGGGCATGCGGAAAAGTTTGTGTCCGGTCAAGACTACTTTACGGATTGTTCGGGCTTTCGTCGTCATCATCCAGTGCCACGACAACGATGAGCGCGATTGCCACGACAGATGCGAAGAGAACTGCGCCGATAGTGCTATCGTCCCAGTCGCGCCTTGCGGCCTTGCGACCGACAGTGGAATTGGCCGCCGAGTTGGTCATCAGCTTCTGCCCTTCGGCAGTCGTCAACATGCCGACGATTCCGGCGTTCGTCGTCAAGACGGCGTTGCCCGCTTTGACATCCACATTCACAGACTCTTTATCAAAAGTCAGCGACAGCAGCGTGTTCGGGTCAATCGAAAGCTTGCCAAGCGTGCCTAGATTCACAGTCGCCGCCGTTCCATCCGGCGTCTGTAGCTGTGTTCCAGAGAAGATGGTCGTGCCGGTAATGGCGCTCGTTCCATTGACGAGCGCGGATTGATTCTCGCTCATCAACAGTTGGCCGAAACGCACATTCTCTGACGCGCTGGTGTTTGAAGTAGTCGCTGTGTTTGCTCTTGCGGGTGTGACTAAGACATAGACCTGCAACACGGCAAAGACGAGAAGTAGAGCGACTGGTTTAAGAAGGATAATGCGCCGTTGTGAACCCATGTAAAAAATCTCCTTTGAATTGATTTAAAGCTGACCGCTCTGGTAAAGATAGTCTTCCCCGAAACTTCTTGCTTACCGGTTTGTCAGGTGAGGCGGATTCTAACCCTGCTCGCCCGCAATGGCAAGCTTTTTTGGTCGCAGCCGTGTTACATGACAGTAAAATCTGAGCCTCTTAATAACTCATCTCTGATTCATTTCCTCATCAGGCTTCTCTTTCGCCGCAGGGTTGTAGAGATAACTCCTGCGCGCACGCACGACCAGATTAGAGCGATTGACGCGCACCTTGATAAGCCTCTGCTGGCCCGCGCCTCTTTGCCTCTGCGGGTAATAGCCGAGGCTATACTGGTGTCGCAATTCTTCCGCGATGCTGGCGAATGACTTGCGCAAAGCCTCTACATCGCCAGCGATGTACTGACGCCCGCCAGTTTTTTCCGCGAGACGGAAAAGATATTTATTTGCGATGATGCGCTGCGTCCGGCCAACGACGCCGATTTGACTCCATCCGACTCCGCGCGCACTGGCCTGCACATTGTAGCGTTTGCCCGCAGGCGACAATTCGTATTGCACTGTGTAAACCAGAGAGTCGGACTCTGCCGCGTCGCGCAAGGTGCTGTCATAATTTGCGCCCATGCTCGAAGTATCAACTCCGTCCGTGAAGAGGACTATGGCTTTGCGTCCCTCTATCGGATTCATAAGCTGTTTGAGCGTCATGTCAATGGCATTGTAGAGGCTTGTGCCTGCGCCGATATTGATGCCCTCTATGGCCCGCCGCAAAATCTCTTTGTCGCTCGTCGCTTCGGCCAGAACTGTCATGCGCCTGTCAAAGGCGACAACGATGGCGCGGTCGTCCGCGCGCAGTTGGTCAACAAAAGCTATCGCCGCCGCCTTGACCTCTTCAAGACGAAGGACTGCCGAATCGCTGACATCCAAGAGGAGCGCGACTGTGAAAGGTTTTTCCAGCGAAGCAAAGAAAGCTATCTCCTGCTCTGCTCCGTCCTCGTAGATGCGAAACTCTTCGCGGCTTATGTCGCCTACGTATCTTCCGTCCCTGTCCATCACGCTCAAAGGAACTGTGACGAGAGAAGTGTTGACGCGCACGATTTCTTCTTCGCCAATCTCTTCGGGCTTGTCGTTTGTCGTTTGAGTTGTTTGAGAGGGTTGCTGTTGAACGTTTGCCGCATCATCTTTTTTGATGACGGGCGGCTGTCTCTGTGCCTGTGCGGCAGTTGAAGTGAGCGTGAAAATGATGAAGAGGAGCGTTAGAAAATCTTTTTTCATGACAAGTTACAAATACTACGCCCTCCCTGACGGTCGGGCCACTGCCCCTGAACCGTTAGCATCGGGGCGGTAGCCCGACCGTCAGGGAGGGCGTAGTTCACACTTCTGAATAGTAGGATGGACAGATTTTTTATCTAGTTGCTTTCATCCATTCAATGCAGCGCGAGAGGTGTGCGCGCATGGACTCTTTCGTGTCATGATGAATCCGCCCGTGTCCGGGCAGCACCCATTCAAAATCGTAATTTAAGAGCTTTGCCATCGAGCGCGTCTGCTCCGGCCATGAATACCATGCGACGCTACGGAAAGCCGTCAGCGTTTCTCTGGCTGGCGACCACGCGAGATGGTCTCCCGTGAAGAGAAACTTGTTTTTGTAGAGCAAGACCACATGACCGCGCGTGTGTCCCGGCACTGGAATCATGAGCAGGTCGCTATCTAAGGCTGCGGCCTCTTCGCCTTCGATGATGCGTTCCATCCCCAGTCGCGCCGCGCCGTCCGCCGCATGCATCACACGCTCGCAGTCGAACTTTTTAGCAAACGAAGCATGAGCCGCGATGTCGTCGCGGTGCGTGAGAAACATTGTCTGGACTCCGCCCAAACTTTCTATGCGTTTGACAAGCTGGCTGGCAAAACGCGGGCTGTCCACGAGCACATTGCCGCCCTCCTCAGGCCCGCGCACAATCAGATAACTCCACGCGCCAAAGCTCGCTTCCGCAGTGAAGCCGCAGAAATAGACATTGTCAGCAATGCGTTGCGGAAAGGAATCAATGGCCTCGCGGATACTGTGCTTTTCGATAGTGCCGATAGATGCTGTCGGGCAGGCAATCAATGATTGCAGGGCGAGATGAGTTTCTCTTTCGGTTTCCGGCTGGCGATAAACGCTCGACTGTTCTCCGTGGTCGCGGAAAGTGGCGGGCGCAATCTGCCTGCATGCATCGCAATCAATGCATGTCTCGTCAACGTAAAAATCTCCTTCGACATTCTGCGGCAGACGCCGCGCGAGACTCGCCATCGCGCCTTTCACCTCTCTGCGATTAATGATGAAGCAAAACGCACGCTTAGTTCAAGGCGCGGGGCGGGCTTTGAGAGTTGGCAAGCGGCAGGCTATGCTTTGCGCATGAAAAGATTCATCCGCGAAGTGTTTCATGTTGCTCTGATTGTGTTGGGAATTTTTTCGGCGGGACTCGGTCTCAAAGGCTTTCTGTTGCCGAGCCGTTTTATTGATGGCGGGGTGACGGGCGTTTCGATGTTGCTTTCGGATGTGCTCGGCTTTCGGTTGTCAATCCTCATTCTGGTTATTAATCTTCCTTTTATCGCACTCGGTTATCGTCTGATAGGCGGAAAGTTTGCTATCAAAAGCGCGCTCGCGATTACCGGATTGTCCCTGTGCCTGGCCTTCGTCAAGTATCCAGATGTGACGCCCGATAAACTTTTGACGGCAGTCTTCGGAGGCTTCTTTATCGGCGCGGGCATAGGGCTCGCGATACGCGGCGGCGCGGTTTTGGACGGCACGGAGATAGCCGCGCTCTTAGTCAGCAAAAGCAGCAACCTGCTCAGGGTCGGAGATGTGATACTCATCCTGAACATCTTCATCTTCGCAGCCGCAGCATTTTTTCTCGGCATCGAATCCGCGCTCTATTCCATACTCACTTATTTCGCTGCCTCAAAGACGATTGATTTTCTGATTCACGGCATAGAAGAACACACGGCCATCATCATCATCTCCGAACGCCACGAGGAGATTAGAGTCGAGATGGTTAGCAGGCTCAATCGCGGCGTGACGGTCTATAAAGGGCGCGGCGGCAAGAGCGATGCGGAGCAGGACATACTGTTCTGCGTCGTCACGAGACTGGAAATCGGCAGCATCAAGAATCTTGCCAGAGAGATAGACTCTGCGGCATTCATCGTCGTGCATCCTTTGTCGGATGTCGAAGGCGGGATTGTGAAGAAGACTGCTCTGCATTGAGAAGGTAGTGATTCAGTTTGAAATTCCGGTGGGCTACAGTGACGAAAGAAGTTCCCGCAAAGGCGCAAAGAAAGCTCGCAAAGAGTTGAATGGCTCTTATTCTTGAAAGCTTTCTTCGCGTCTCTTCTTTGCGCCTTTGCGCCTTTGCGGGAAACTTGTCTTTACTTCTCTTTTATTTGAAACTGAATCACTATCCCAGCGCATAAAAATAATTTTGCAACACTTACCTGAGATGATAAGAGTCTGAACAGAAAAAGGCGTCCGCCACATTCCATCATTGATTTGTAGGTCTGAAAACTATCGCCCGGAGATTTGTGCATGTGGCAAGTAAATAGTTCACCTGTGCTGCGCTATAGCTTTGCCGTGTTGACCGTCGCGCTGGCGACCGTGGTGACTTCGCTCATTCACTCGCTCTACACGCGCACGCCGTTCGCGCTCTACTTTATCGCCGTCATGGTCACAACGCTCTACTGCGGGCGCGGCGCGGGCCTCGCGGCGACGGCTCTGTCTGCGCTCGCCTCTGCCTATTTCGTTATTCCCCCTTTCTATTCGCTGGCAATCGGATTTGAGGGAGTCCTGATGCTGGCCTCGTTTGTCTTCGTGGCTCTGGTCATCAGTTCGCTGACGGAGAGACTCAGGCGAGCGCGGGCCACAGCGCGCCAGAGTAATCTGCATCTCTCCACGACGCTGATGAGCATCGGCGATGCAGTGATTGCGACTGATGATAAAGGTCTCATCACGCTCATGAATTCTGTGGCCCAGTCTCTGACCGGATGGACTCTGGAAGAGGCGCGCGGCAAAAATCTCAAAAATGTTTTCAGGATTATCAACGAGCAGACGCGCCTCGAAGTTGAAAGCCCGGTCGAGCGCGTGCTGCGCGAAGGCATTGTTGTCGGGCTGGCTAATCATACGATTCTGCTCGCGAAGGATGGACGCGAAATCCCGATTGACGATAGCGGCGCGCCCATACGCGACGATGAAGGACATATCACAGGCGTCGTGCTCGTCTTCCGCGACATCTCTGAGATTAAGCAGACCGATTTAAAGATGCGTTTTCAGGCGCACCTGCTAGATGTGGTTGAGCAGGCTGTGATGGCGACGGATTTTGAAGGGCGCATCACATACTGGAATCACTTTGCGGAAAAACTCTATGGCTGGAAAGCTGAAGAAGTCATGGGCCGCAACATCGTTGATGTGACGGCGAGCGAGATGACGAAAGAGCAGGCGGCTGAGATTATGTCTCAACTGCAAAAGGGCGAAAGCTGGTCTGGAGATTTTCTGGTCAGGCACAAAGACGGCACGACCTTTCCTGTGCGCGTCACGGACACGCCGGTTTATGACGAGCATGGAAATCAGGTCGGCATTGTCGGCAGCTCCGAAGACATCACAGAGCGCAGGCGCGCCGAAGAGATACGCGAAAGATTGGCCGCCATCGTTGAATCATCGGATGATGCCATCCTCTCGAAAACTCTCAATGGCTGGATTACAAGCTGGAACGAGGGCGCAGAGAAGATGTACGGCTACACGCCCGAAGAAGCCATCGGGCAGCATGTCTCTCTCATCACTCCGCCGGAACGCAAAGACCAGCTCAATGAGATTCTGGAAACGATTCGGCGCGGCGAGAGAATGAAGCACCTTGAGACTGTGCGTCTCAGAAAAGACGGAACACGTGTAGATGTCTCAGTCAGCATTTCTCCCATCAAGGATTCTTCCGAAAAGATTATCGGAGCTTCAACGATTGCGCGCGACATCACAGAGCGCAAGCGCAGCGATGAGAGACGTGCAGAGATGCTGGCGCGCGAGCAGGCTGCGCGCACGCAGGCAGAGCTTGCCAATCGCACGAAAGATGAATTTCTCGCCACGCTCTCGCACGAACTTCGCACGCCCTTGACGGCGATGCTCGGCTGGACATGGATGCTCCGCGCCAGAGATGTTGACCAGCAGACCTATAATCACGCGCTCGAAACCATCGAGCGCAATGTGCGCGCGCAGGCGCAGTTGATAGACGACCTCCTGGATGTCTCGCGCATCATCACAGGCAAGCTGAGGCTCGAAGTTGTCCCGGCGGAGTTGATTCCTGTCATAGAGGCCGCGATAGACACTGCGCGCCCGGCTGCGAAGGCCAAAGAGATAAAGTTACAAATAGAGCTTGACCCGCACGCCTCTCACGTCGTGTGCGACCCCGCGCGCATGCAGCAGGTAATCTGGAATCTGCTCTCGAACGCAGTCAAATTTACTCCACGGCACGGACTCGTGCGCATGCGCCTGATGCGCGCCGGGTCGCATATCGAAATCAGCGTCTGCGATACAGGGCCGGGCATCAGCCCTGAGTTTATGCCCTACGTCTTTGACCGCTTTCGTCAGGCCGATAGCACGACGACCAGAGCGCATGGCGGTCTCGGTCTCGGATTAGCCATCGTCCGACATCTTGTAGAACTGCATGGCGGCACGGTCAGAGTTGAAAGCGAAGGAGAAGGCTCAATCTTTACTGTGAGCCTGCCTGTGATGGCCGTCTCCGATGAGTACTCAAGCCGGACAATTCCTGCACGGTCGAACGCGCGAAATTCACAAATTGACGCTTGGCCGTCGCTCGAAGGCTTACGCATACTCGTGGTTGACGACGAAGAGGATGCGCGAGACCTGCTGGTTGCCACGCTTGAAAGATGCGGAGCACAGATGACAGCCGCCGCGAGTACTATCGAAGCTCTTGACTTGCTCAAGTCCGCGCCGCCCGATGTGCTTGTGAGCGACATCGGCATGCCTGTCGAAGACGGCTACATGTTAATGCGCAAGGTGCGCGAGCTTGAGCAGCAGCGCGCGCCGCAACAGAGACTGCCAGCCGTCGCGCTCACGGCCTATGCGAGCGACGGCGCACGCGAGACGGCACTTGCCGCAGGCTTTGATATACACCTCGCCAAACCCGTCGAGCCGCTCACGCTTATCGAGACCATCGCCGGTCTGGTGAAGCAGGAAGAAAAGGCTTGAGAAATGCATTTCTAAAAATTTGGAAATTATCCGAACAAACGAAAATGCCAACCCACGCATCCAACACGATGAACTTACACAAATCAATCACGCGCGGGCCAAGCTTTTGGCCCATTGTGTAAGGCAAAGATTTTAAGCGGCTCGTCTCCGCTCGCCTCAAGCCAGTATTGAGGCTCTCTTCGGAGCGGCCACAATTCGCGGAGCTGCACGGCTCGCTCTCCAGGCCGACTGCTCTACACAAGCACCACATCAAGACTTTGATTTTTGACCGCAACACTCTTGCGGCATGTGTCCTTCTCTGCGCGCTCGAAGCCTTTCGGTGCGCGACGGAAGACAATGGCTCTTTTATTTCAAGGCGTTGAAGAATCTTGTGACAGCTTGGCTTTCAGGAAAACTTCAGCCGCCTGCTTATCTGGAGGTGCACAATGCAAAGCCGTCATTCCTTGCCTGCTGAACCACACGGAACTCAAAACGAAATTCGACTCGCCCCCGCGCGCGAAGCCTTGCGTCGTCGCTTGAAATCTTCCTCTTTCAAGAGGCGGCGCAAGGCTGCAAGGCTCAATGCGCAGAGAAGAATTTTGCAACTGACTCTGGCTCTGTTGTGTTTGACAGCCATGCTGTCTTTTGCGCGGCTTTCATCTGCGGGCGTGGCTTTGCGTGTTGACGAAGCGGCGACACGTATGACTTTGCGCGGCGGGCTGGGCGAAGTTTCTCTGGCCGTCGAAAATCCTTCGGCCCAAAGTTTTGCAGCTAAGGTCGTGTGTGAATTGCTGGACACGGAGGATTCTGTGCGCGCCAGCAGCGAGCGCGAAGAGTGGATTAGACCGGGCGGCGCGTCTCTGCGGATAGCTCTTGCGCCTTCTCTGACCGGAGACAACGAGGCATTGCTGGAAAAGTTTCTCTGGTATCGCCTGCGCTATCGCATCACTCCGCTCAGTGCTGCGAGCGCGCCTGTTGGCCCAATCGAAGGCGTCATCTCGCTCTCGGAAATCACGCCGGACTTTTTCGACCTGCGCGTCTCCGCGCCTTACTACGCACGCGAGAGCATGCTTTACCGTGCGCGTGTGCGCGCAGTGCATCCAATCTCCCAACAACCTGTCGCAAGGGTCAATGTCACAGCCGAGATAAGATTTGATAAAGGCGAGCCGTTGAAATCAACCGGCATCACTGGCCCGGACGGCTATGCTGCAATCGCTTTTAACCTGCCGCACAAGATTACTTCGGATGAAGCGGATTTAAAGATTAAGGCGCGGCTCGGTGATTTCGACCGCGAGGCGGAGAGCGAGATAAGTTTTGATCGTGACGCGCGGATTCTCATCAATACGGACAAGCCGCTCTACCAGCCCGGACAAACCATACATGTGCGCGCGCTTGTCTTTAACGCGCAGAAGCGCGCAGCCGCCAACACGCCTTTGACCTTGACCGTACATGATGTGGAAGACACTCTGCTCTTTCGCACAGAGCTTGTCACTACGCGATTCGGAGTCGCGAGCGCAGATTGGGCTATTCCCGAAAACACGCGCCTCGGCGATTATCGCATCTCTATTGAACCGGAAGACGAAGGCTTTAGTAATCACAAGACCGGCAAAACGGTTAAGATAAGCCGTTACGATTTGCCAAACTTTACGGTCAATCCGAAAACGGACAAGCCATATTATCTTCCCGGTCAGGATGCCGAAGTCGAAGTGCGCGCCGCTTATCTTTTCGGCCAGCCAGTCAAGCGCGGGCATGTGCGCGTCGTGCGCGAAACCGACCGGAGTTGGAATTATCAACAGCAAAAGTGGGAGACGAGTGAGGACGAAGAGTATGAGGGCGAGACGGACGACGCGGGGCAATTTACCGCGCTCATCAATCTGGCGGAAGAGCATCAGAAATTGAGCGAGTCAACTTCGACTCAGTTTCAAGACCTCTCATACGCGGCCTACTTCACAGACCCGACGACCAACCGCACAGAGCAACGCCGCTTTGACCTGCGTGTCACAAAGCATGCGATACACATTTATCTGGTCAAAGATAACTACCTTCAGACAAACGGATTCCCGACGCAGTTTTATGTTTCCGCTTCATACGCAGACGGCACGCCCGCCGCTTGCGAAGTGATGATTAAAAAAGAGAAGGAGCAGCGAAGCTCTGCTTGGCCGAATTTTAGTGACTTTACGAGGTTGTCTTCGGCTCATGCTTCGCCGCCTGTCAACAGGCGTGTCGCCACTAATCGCTTCGGCGTGGCGAAGGTTGAGAATCTGACTCTGCTCGGCCTCAAGGATGATGAAGAGGATGTCTCGCTCGAATTCGAGGCGCGTGATGCAAAGGGATTGACGGGAAGCACGAGCGTTGAGTTTGACCATAGCGACAAACCGCAGGTGCGCGTGGTGACGGAAAAGCCGCTCTATCGCAAAGGCGAAGCCGTCCGCGCATTGATTACGGGCAGCAAGCCGGAGATGACAGTCATCGTGGATGTCGTGCGCGAGTGGCGCGTCATTCGTTCGGAGATTGTACGCCTCAAACAGGGCCGCGCTCTTTTCACAGTCCCTTACGACGAGCATTTCAAGGGCGCAGTCTCAATCGTCGCTTATTGCGACCAGACGGACGGCGATAGAGATGCGGATGCACGCGGCGCGCGCACTGTGCTCTATCCGAATGACGAGAGCCTCAAGCTTGATGTGCGTCTGGATCGCCAGACATATCGTCCGGGCGAAGAGGCGCGCGCAGAGTTTCAGGTGCGTGCGCCCGATGGAAGCCCTGTGGAAGGCGCGCTCGGCGTGCTGGTCTTTGACCGCGCCGTCGAAGAGCGTGCGCGCACGGATGCAGAGTTTGGAAGCAATCGCTCTTACGGATTTAGATTGAACATGGATGGTGGCGCAGTCGCCGGCTTGCGGCGGGAAGACTTTGAGCGCGCAGACCGCTCGCGGCCTCTGCCCGCAGGGCTCGAACTCGTTGCCGAAGTTCTGCTCGCGCACGCAGAAAATTATTACACGCGCCGCTTCGGCAGCGATGAGTATGACAGCGACCAGCGCAAGATTTTTTCCAATCTGGTGGAAGCGCAACTCCTGCCTGTGAAGAACGCGCTCAACATTCGCTATGACCGTAACAGGGAATATCCGACTGATGAAAGAGGACTGCTCAAACTTCTTTCATCCGAGGAAGTCAATTACAAAGGGATGCGCGACCCCTGGGGGACGCCTTATCGCAGCGACTTCGGATGGTCGCATGACGAAGATGTGTTGGACATCATGAGCGCGGGAGCGGATAAGCGTTTTTCGTCGCCGGATGATTTCGTCGCGCTCCGCATTGGCCGTTCATACTTTCACACGCTCGGCGAAAAGCTCAATCGCGCGGTGGCAAATTATCATCAACGCACGAACAAATTTATCCGCGACGCCGCGACCTTCAAAGAAGAGTTAAGAAGAGAAGGCGTGGACTTTGATTCCCTGCGCGACAAACGCGGCAAGCCATACAGGATTGATTTTGAAGCCACAGGAAGCGAGTGGCTGCTCGTCGTCAAGAGCAGCAACACGACTGAAACTTATGACCCGCGAGGATATTCCGTGCCAAAGGAATTTAAGGTCTGGACGGCGCGGATGGATTATTTTTCTGAAATACGCGAGCGTGTCTATAACGCGCTGACCATGCACTTGCAGGCGACTATGCGCGCTCCGCGCAGCGAAGCAGAGGTCTTTGATGCGCTTCATCGCGCGGGCATCAATGACGAAGAGTTGCGCGACCCCTGGGGACGCCGCTATTACATCAGTCTGCAAAGCTGGGTGCGGAATACAGACCGCGTGACCATCCTGCACCGCGCCAAATTCGGAGAGCCTTTGACTCCGCAGATAGAGCGCACGCCGGTCTCGCGGCAATTCTATTACCTCACTGTTCGCAGCTCAGGCAAAGACGGTTTGACAGGGACTGCGGATGATTTCAACGTCACAAATTTTTATCGCACGACCTACGAGCTTGATTTCCTTCAGCCAGCGCAACAGCCGCCGCTCGCCACCAGACCGAACGTGTCTGAGCCACAGATTCCGGGCCGCGTCGGAAACTTGCAGGGCGTAATCTTCGACCCGAATGGCGCAGTGATACCGGGAGCATACGTGCGCGCCGTCAATATAGAAACGGGAGTGGTGAAGGAAGCGACGACGAATGATGAAGGTTTCTATCGCATCACTAACTTGCTGCCCGGAGAGAGATATTCTGTCGAAGCGACTGCTCCGGGTTTTTTGCAAACCATCGTCGAGCGCGTTCCCGTTCGCGCTTGGGTCGAGAATAATCTCGATTTTTATCTGGCTGTGGGCGGAGTCGGCGGGGTAGTCATGGTGACTGCGGACGCGCCTCTCATACAGACTATGCAGAGCCAGTTTTCCACTGCTTACAATCTGAATCAAGTGGCCCAGTTGCCCTTTAACGGGAGCATAGACAATCTGGCTCTGCTCTCGCCGGGCGTAGTCAGCTCAGATTCTCGCATCAACGTTATCACTAGAAGCGGAACCTCGAACAATTTCCAGATGGATGGTCAGGAAAATTTTTCGACAGGCACGCCCGCAGGACAAATCTCTACGCCGCGTTTGAGAGAATATTTTCCCGAAACACTCGTCTGGCAACCTTTGCTTGAGACAGATGCGTCTGGTCGCGCACAGCTTGCCTTCAAACTCGCGGATAACATCACGACATGGAAGATGTCTGTCATCAGTTCAACTTTTGACGGCGAGATAGGCATCGCAGAACGCGAGATACAATCCTTCCAGCCTTTCTTTGTCGAGCACGACCCGCCGCGCATCCTGACCGAAGGCGACCAGATACAGCTTCCGGTAGTGCTGCGCAACTATCTCGCAGAAGAGCAGGCTGTCAAAGTCGAGATGAAACCCGAATCGTGGTTTAGCTTGCTCGGCCCGGCAGAGCTTACGGAAAAAGTTGCAGCCGGAGATGCGACTCGCGCCATCTTCGGTTTCCGCGCTGCCGCTTCCATCAAAGATGGCAGGCAACGCATCACTGCGACGGGCGCGGATGCAAACGATGCTATAGAGAAACCCGTCAGCGTTCACCCGGACGGCGAGGAAGTGACCAGAACTTTCAGCCACTTGATGGCAGAGACGGCGACGTTTGATGTCAACTTTCCGGGCGATGCTGTGAGGGGCTCGACTTCTGCCGAGCTAAAAATTTATCCGAACCTGATGGCCCACATCATCGAAGGCATCGAAGGCATCATGCAGCGGCCATACGGCTGCGGCGAGCAGACAATCTCTTCGACCTATCCGAGCCTGCTTGCTCTCAGGGCTTACAAAGCGAGCGGAACTTCGTCTCCAGTCTCTGCCAAAGCCGAACGCTTTCTGCGTGTCGGCTACGAACGCCTGCTCAATTATCGCGAGCCGGGCGGCGGCTTCTCTTACTGGGGACGCGGCGAAGCAAACCTTGCTCTTTCAGCTTACGCGCTACGGTTTCTGAACGACGCGCGCGAGTTCACGCCCGTTGACGAGAGCGCATTGAAGGAGACGCGCGAGTGGCTCATCAAACAGCAGACCGCAGACGGCAGTTGGGATGCGACGGATTACGGGACAAGAAAAGGGACTGCGCGTGCGCAACTCACTGCTTACATCGCGCGCGTGCTGGCCGTGAGCCAGCTTAGCTCGAAACAAAATCAGACGGCGGCACAGAATCCGACTGCTGCTGCGCTCACACGCGCGCTCAATTATTTGCAGCCGCAGATTGAGCAACTGGACGAGCCGTACCTGATAGCCGCGTATGCTCTGGCCGCGATGGATGCGAATGAAACGCAACGCGCGGCGCAGGCTGTGGCGCGCTTGCGCTCTCTGGCCCAACACGAAGGCGACATGAGTTTCTGGGCATCCGAGACAGGAACGCCTTTCTATGGTTGGGGACTCGCGGGGCGCATTGAGACGACCGCGCTTGTAGTGCAAGCCCTCACAAGGTTCTACGCGCCTGCAACCAATGAATTGCCTGCGCGCGGATTGGGATACCTGCTTGGCAAGAAGGATCGCTACGGCGTCTGGTATTCGACACAGGCGACAGTCAACGTGCATGACGCGCTCATCAAATCAATGACTAGCGGTCAAGCCGCAGGTTCGCAGGCGCAGGAAGACAGGGCGGAAATCTTTGTCAACGAACAATCCGCCACGAGCGTCACGCTCCCGCCCGCCGGACAGTTGAGCGCGCCCATCTCTGTTGACCTCTCGCCTTATCTTGGGGCGGGCAATAACCGCGTCCAGATTCGTCGCGCAGCCGCGCGTGGGCCAGCCGCGCTACAGGTCGTCGAGACATACTACTTGCCCTGGGATTCTCCTGCGGCTTCGATTGCCAATCCGAGCGCGGCGAGTCGCACGCTGCGTCTCGCTGTGAGCTACGATAAAACGGAAACAGAAATTGGCGCGCAGGTGACTTGCAGAGTCGAAGCCGCGCGGACGAATCTGTCTGGCGGCTATGGCATGATGCTGGCCGAGATAGGCTTGCCGCCCGGCGCGGAAGTTGACCGCGCTTCGCTCGAAGAGGCGATGCAGGAATCGGGTTGGAGCCTGAGCCGTTACGACATTCTGCCGGACAGGTTGATAGTCTATGTCTGGCCGCAGACGGGCGGCACGCGCTTCGAGTTTAAGTTCCGCGCACGCTACGGCCTCATGGCGAAGACCGCGCCCTCTGTGCTCTATGATTACTATAACCCGGAGGCGAGAACAGTCATCGCGCCGACGAGATTTACGGTTAGATGAAAGCACAGATGAGAGCAGAGAGATAACAGCCCCGCGAGGGGCGGCATGCAATAGCCCCGCGCGTCAGCGCGGGGACAATCACGCCACACACACATCAAGCCCCTTGAGGGGCGACAGAAATTGTGTCGCCCCTCAAGGGGCTTGTGATTTATCTCGTGCTGCATAACCCACGACTAATGTCGTGGGCTATTGCATGCCGCCCCTGTCGGGGCTTGACGACACTCGTGCGCTTTACGGTTTCTCTTGCGGCGGGTCTTCGACGATGTCTTCTTCTATGATCTTGACCTCTGAGCCGTACTTCTGATAGCCGCGAAAAATTATCAGGTTGCGTCTGCGCAAAAACTCTCTATTTTCGTTGTAGGCAAGAATCATCTCGGCTTTCGAGGGCAAGAGGTATTGCTCGCCTGCTATGTTGACCCACTCATAGTCAATCAGGTTGCTCGCGGCTTTGGCCGGAAAATCTTCGGGCAGTTCTAACACTATTTCCATCCGCAGCACGCGATTGAGTTCGCGGTCAATCCACATCCGGCCATGATAGGCCGCAATCGTTCGCGCTGCGCCGACTTTCACGCTCTGGCCCGACAACTCTTTCTCTACACGGTATTCAAAAACAATCGTGCGGCGGCCTCTGAGGATGTCCGTGTCAACGGGCTTGAAAACGGTCTGCCTCTCGACATCAAAAGTTTCCATAATGGTCGAGGCGTATTCGCCTGCGGAGGTCGCGCCGCCCTCCACCTGATCTGCGTAGGTCGGACTCTCCTGCGCCTGCTTGTTCGGCGGCATGCCGTTAATCGTCAAAACTTTATATTCTTCTCCGACTGCCGCGCGATAGCTGACCGCAACGGCCAGACGGTCTGAGAAGAGCCAGTTGTTCGTCCCGCCGCGAGAGTATGAGCGTGTGACTAATTGCTTGACGACAAAATCGGGCATGGCTTCCGTCGCCGCGCGTGTCGCCGCGCGAGTTTTTTCAAGAAGCTCCTGCCACTCTCTTTCGGACGGCAGGGCAGAGGCTGTCGGATTGACGCGCCTGCGCTCGGCCTCTTCCAGCGTGCGCTTGAGCAAAGCATCATTGCCGCTCTTTGAAGCGACGAGCGAGCGCATCCCGTCCGTCAAAGGAAAGCCTATGCCGCGCCGCCGTATCTCTTCGACAACCTCGCTCTTCTTGTCCGGTTGCTTCGGAAGTTGATAGACAAGCTTGACCAACTCCTGACTTGTCAAAGGCACGTCCTGCTGCTTTTGGGCCAGAGCCGCAAACGCTGTGAGACACAGCAGGATTGCTGAAAAGATAAAAAGGCTCAGACGAGTTTGGAAAATTCTGTGATGCATGTTTCTTAAAAAGGAAGCTTTGTAATTTTGTTCTGAGGGAAAGTGGTTTTGAGTCCCGGCCCATCCGTGCTAGGCGTGACATAATCGTCGCTCAGCAAAATGCCGACTATCACTGTCCCATCTATTCTGACTTGGAGCATGATGTCAAGATTAACCGTCTCGCCTGTTTGAAAATCAAGCCCATCGAAATTTAAAGGCATAAATCCTGAAGCCACAACTTCAATCTTATAAGAACCTGTTTCAAGCGCAGGGAAGTTAAATACTCCTTCGTCGTTAGTCGTAGCCAGAAATTTTTTCTGCGTGCTCATATTAACCAACTCGACAGCCACGCCCACGACCACCGCTCCGTTTGGGTCTTTGACAACTCCTGTAAGCGGCGCAATGTCTTGCTGCTCGCTGGTCTTGACTTGACGGCTAATCCTGACTCGCTCGCCGTTCTCACAAACCTTGTCTTCCTGCACGCGGCTTTGGCCCAGAACGCCGAAGCAGAAACTGAGGACGGCTGTGATGGTCGCGCCCGCCATGCGCGAGACGCGGCGACGAATGGCCTTCAAACCGACCGGACAATCCTTCGTCAGCACTGTGCCGTCCGCGCGCCTGTACAGACGCCCGCAGATGCGCCCTTCGGTCTTTGTAATAAGAGTCTTGACCTCTCTGGTCGTCAACTCTGAAATATTATAAACATGCAGGTTACACTGCTCGCAGAAGCGCGCGCGCGCGTCGCCATGCATCTCTTCCCAATTCATCGGACAGGGAGCGGCAATGCGCAGACGGTCAATACTTTCTCTCTTTTTCAGCATGTCGGCCAAAGACCTTCGGGCGTGGATTTTAGAGACAACAATAGTTCGATGTCACAGGCCATGCGCGGTTGCCTCTACTGATAAATATACGAAAGAATCTCCCGCAAAGGCGCAAAGAAGACGCAAAGAAATCATTCAAGATAAGTTAACACTCAACATCTTTGCGAGCTTTCTTTGCGTCTTTGCGCCTTTGCGGGAAATTACCTTTCTCTTCGCCATCTTTGAAACTAACCCACTACATACAAAAATGCTCAATCGCCCGCGCAAGAATCCTGACGCAGGCGTGCAATTCTTCTGTTGGAACAAACTCGCCCGTGCGATGTGCGACACGTATATTGCCCGGCCCTATGACGACTGCGTGCGCGCCGAGCGCAGTCATCTGCGGAGCTTCCGTGCCGAAAGCGACTGTGCCGGAAGCTTTCTCTGTAGCTTCTTCGAGCAGCCGCACAAGCTCTGCATCCGCAGGAGTCTCCATCGCTTCATCAAGTCGCAAAGGCTGAACTTCACATTCGTAATCGCTATCCAACCGGCGTTGTCTCGCAACAGCTTCTGCGACAAGGTCAAGCACATGACGCGCTTTCTGTCCCGGCACTGGCCGCCATTCGAGCGTCAGGCGACACTCGCCCGCGATGATATTCTTCGCCGTCCCGCCCTGAATGAGGCCGACATTCAAAGTCGTGTAAGGCGGGTCAAATTCCGCTCTCTCGTCCGATTTCAATTCTTCCGCAATCTTTTCTATCTCCACAATCAAACGCGCCGCGCGAAAGATTGCGCTGGCTCCGAGAGAAGGATACGCGCTGTGGCCCTCGCGCCCGCGCACAATAATTTCCGCGAGGCAATAACCTTTGCCCGCGCGCATCGGCTGCAAAGATGTCGGCTCGCCTACGATGGCATTTCTGACGGACAGCGCGCGTGCATCGGCCAGCCGCTTTGCGCCGAGACATCCGACCTCTTCATCGGCTGTGAAGACGAGCGCGAGTGGGCGTTTGAGATTTTTAACAGCAATGCTTTCAACCGCCGTGAGCGCGGCGGCGATAAAGCCCTTCGTGTCACAAGAGCCGCGCCCGTAGAGCTTCTCTTCGCGCTCTGTCAAAACAAGCGCATCCGTCCAAGAGCTTGCGAACGGCACTGTGTCCGTGTGGCCCACTAGAGCTAACTCAGCATGCATCTCATCATCAGACGGCGCGCCCGCGAGTGCGACTAGATTTACTTTCTCAATGCCGCGCTCATCCGTGTACGGAAATTTTTTGACGCGAAAGCCTGCGGCCTCAACACGCGCCGCGAGATAAGAAATCATCCCGGCATTTGAATTAGCAGAGATGGAATTGATAGCGACGAGTTCGGAGAGAGTTTTTTCGACTGTCATCTGGTTTTAATCCCACAACCTTTTCTGCAATGCTACAAACTTTCCGATAACTTCATCCTGCACAGGATGCCTTCCATCTTCAACAATTCGCCGTCCGCCGACAAAGACATCACGCACAGCCGTGCGCGACAGAGAGAAGACTATGCCCGATAATAAATCAGCCTGCGAAGCTCCGGCGATGGATGAATCTTGAAGGTCAACCGTAAAAAAATCCGCCGGACGACCTGCTTCGAGTGCGCCAACGTTTGCGCCGATGCTGGCCGCTCCATGAATCGTCGCGCACGCGAAAAGTTTTTGGGCGAGTGCGGAGACATTCTCGCTCACGGGCGCGAGCACATTGCGCTCAAGCTTTGCGAGACGCATGTGATACTCAAGTTCGCGCGCGTCTTCAAGCAAGTCTATCTGCGTGTGGCTGTCTGTGCCGAACGCGACGCGGACGCCGTGCTGCAAGAGCATTTGGGCCGGGACAATTCCATCGCCTAAGTTTCTCTCAGTCGTCGGACACGCGCAGACGATTGCGCGTGCGCGTCCCAACGCACGCGCTTCGTCTTCCGTGATGTGCACGGCATGCACGCCCGTGAATCTCTCGCTCAAGATATTTTCATCTGCGAGCAGCGCGACAGGCGTGCGGTTATGCTCTGCAAGGCAAGCAACATTTTCGGCTGGCTGCTCCGCGACATGCATATGAAGTGGAAGCCTGTGCTCGTCTGCGTAAGCCGAGACTTCGCGCAGGTAATCGAGCGGCACGGCGCGTATGCTGTGCGGCGCGAGTCCGGCCCACGCGCACGCGTGCTCATCAACATCGCGCGCCAAATCATCTTTCAATCGCGCAAGATTGCGCAGATAAATTTCCGGTGCGGCTTCTATAAATCGCTGCTGTCTTTCAACTGGCGCGACCGAGTAGCCTGCGCGTGCATAAGCCACGCGCAAGAGAGCTATGCGCAGACCCACATCACGCGCCGCGCGTATGACCTCTTTAGCCAGCAGGTTCGGGTCGTCATAAGCTTTGCCGTGCGCGTCTCTGTGCAGGTAATGAAACTCGCCGACGGAAGTGATGCCGCTCTGGGCCATTTCCAGAAAAGCCATTCGCGAGGCATCGTAAATATCTTCCGGCCCAAGCCTGCCAGCCGCGCTGTACATCATCTCGCGCCATGTCCAGAAAGAGTCTTTTGACTCTTGCGAGCGATGCTCCGTGCGCCCGCGTATCACGCGCTGAAAAGCATGCGAGTGAGAGTTGACGAGGCCGGGCAGCATCACGCGACCAGTGAGATTAATAACTTCGCATGAGATTTCATCTTCACGCGCGAGTCGTGTGATGCGTCCCGCGTTATCGCAGACCAGAGCCAAGCCGCGCGCGAACTGCTCACCCGTGTAAAGCAGTTCGGGCAGAAAAGCTTTGCTTTCATCATGCAGTGACATGTTAAGTAGAAGATTTACCGCAGAGACGCGGAGACGCAGAGAAAACAGGAGCTATTAGAAGTAAAGCAAACTATTGTTGAGTCCTTTTCTTTCTCTCTGCGTCTCCGCGTCTCTGCGGTTCAAAGCTATTTCTGCGAACTCTGTTTCTTCTTTGCAATCCACGCGTCAATATTTCTTTCGAGCACATCGAGCGGGACTGCTCCTGAAAGAAGGACTGCATCATGAAACTCGCGCACGTCGAATGTCTGGCCCAGTTCGCGTGCGGCGCGTGCGCGGAGTTCTTTGATTTTCAGTTCACCGATTTTGTATGCCAGAGCCTGTCCGGGATTTGTGATGTAGCGGTCAATCTCGTTGACGATGTCCTGCTCTGTTTTCGCGGCGTTGTCGAGGAAATAGTCTATGGCCTTTTGCCTGTCCCATTTCATGTAATGCATGCCCGTATCAACTACCAGACGAACCGCGCGCCACATCTCGTATGTCAACTGGCCGAACTTGGAATACGGGTCATCATAAAGTCCCATCTCATCGCCAAGTGATTCAGCATACAAGCCCCAGCCTTCGACAAATGCCGTGTAGCCGCCGAAGCGACGGAAGTTTGGAATCTCGCCCAGTTCCATTGCGAGCGCGATTTGCAAGTGATGGCCCGGCACTGCTTCATGCAGCGAGAGCGCCATCATCTCGTACTTCGGCCTCACTTCGGGCTTGTATAGATTGACGTAATAAAGTCCGGGCCGCGAGCCGTCAGCCGCAGGGCGATTGTAGTAAGCAGTCGTCGTGTCGGGCGCAATCTTGTCTGGAATCGGAATCACGCCGTAGGGCATGCGCGGCAAGGTCTTGAAGACTTTGACGAGGTTCGGGTCAATGCGCTTGGACATCGCGCGATAGGCTGCCAAAAGTTCTTCGGGAGTTTTGTAATAGAACTGCGGGTCTGTCCTGAGCTTTTGAAAGAACTCTTTGTGCGTGCCTGTGAAGCCGACCTTCGTCATGATGGTCTGCATCTCTGCGCGTATGCGCGCGACTTCCGAGAGTCCCTTCTGATGTATCTCTTCGGGCGTCATGTTCGTCGTCGTATAGCGGCGCGCATGAAAGGCATAGACTTCCGCGCCCTGCGGCATTTGCCAGATGCCGACCTGCTCAAAGGCTGCTGGCAAGTAATCCGCCGCAAAAAATTGTTTGAGCTGGCGATAGGCCGGGATGACATTTTTTGAGATAGCTTCGCGCGCTTTCTGCGAGAGCCGCTCGCGCTCTGCTGCCGGAATCGAGTCTGGAAATTCTTTGAAGGGTTTATAGAACGGGCTGTCCTCAGCCTTCTCTACAATCTGTTTATCAATCTGCGCAGGCACGCGAGAGAGCACGACCCTGGGCCACATGAGGCGCGCCTTCAAGCCTTCGCGCATGAGCGCGATGTTCTGGTCCATTAAGGTCGTGATGCCATTCAGACGCGCAATCCAATCCTCGTAGTCTTTCACATTTTGAAAACGCAAAAGCTCTGCCATCTCGTCCGCCGTCTGGATGCCGCCGCGCTGGTTAATCGGCAGCAGATACGTGCGATACTTGTGCTCTTCTATATCCAACTCAGTCTCTTTCTGAAAGAGGTCGTAGTTGAGTTGGTCTGCGGCAGACAATTTCTGTCGGTCAATCTTTTTCAAACGGGCCAGAGAATCAATCCTGTGCTGCTGCCGCGCCTCAATCGCCGCAAGGCTCGCATCATCCCAGCGGTCATTCCAACGCCTGTCGCCGAGCGCAGAAGCCTGCGTCGGATTCTGCTCCATCTGGTATTCCCATTCGGCTTTGAAAAAATCGTGCAGAGCTTTTGTGCTCGCTTCGTCCTGCGCGCCGACGGGCAAGGGAAGCAGCACCAGTATTGAGCTCAGAAAGATGATTGACAGATGGATTGTTAAGCGCATCGAACTCTCCGCCTCCTTTGCGGCGTCTGATGTTGGTTTGGAATTTCGGAAGACGCCAGAGAGAATACAGCAAGAAGCATATCCTGCGCATCCTTGCGAAATTATTTTCGTGAGAGTTTAGTGAGCACCCTGCGAAGAGGGCATGGCATCTAAGCGTGCATGGCAATTATTCCTGCAAGCTTTAAGACATATAGCAAATTCGCGCGCCAGCATGGCAAACGCTTTATCCAACAGCGACTGGAAGAGCGTCGCACGCCGATTCCTGCGGCACAGCATCATCCACAGCCCGCTGGTTGGAGCGATGATGCGCTGACCGTCGCATGGCTGGGCCATGCGACAGTCCTGATAAATTTTTACGGGACATGGCTTTTGACAGACCCCGCGCTGCGCACGCATGTCGGCGTCAGCGTGGCTGGCATGACCTTTGGCCCGCGCCGTCTGGTCCAGCCCGCGCTTTCGATTAAAGAACTGCCGCCACTGGATGCCGTGCTCGTCTCGCACGCGCACATGGATCACTGCGACATCGGAACATTAAAACGTCTGCCGCGCAGTACACACGCCGTCGTGCAGCGCAATAATCAAGACCTTGTGCGTCGCTTTCGCGAGGTCAGCAGTCTCGCTTGGGGCGACGCGGTTGAAATCAATGGCGCGCGTATAGAAGCGATTGAAGTCAATCACTGGGGCGCGCGAAAATTGACGGACAGCCATCGCGGCTATGGCGGATTTTTGATAACGAAGCAGGGACGCGCACTTGTCTTTGGCGGCGACACGGCTTACACAAAAGCTTTCGCGCGCCTGCGCCAGCGCGTAGAAATTGATTTGGCGATGCTGCCCATTGGAGCTTATGACCCGTACGTGTATGCTCATGCCAACCCGGAACAGGCTTGGGCCATGCGGCGCGAGATGGGCGCAAAGTATATTCTGCCGATGCATCACAAAACTTTTCGCCTGAGCCGCGAGCCTGTGAATGAACCCATCACGCGCCTGCGCGCAGCCGCAGGAGATGAAGAGTGGCGCATTGCTCTCAGCGAAGTCGGTGAGACATGGACGATGCCGGAAGAGCATGAAAAGGAAGCTGCTCAAAATGTCTATCAATCGTTAGTCGAAGCATAAAAGCATGAATGACAGACATCCCCCAGTAGTCTATTACCGTGCAAAGATGTTGCGGCTTGCTCTGCTGGCTACTCTCATCATCTGCGTCGGCGCATCCGTCCTTCATCCGCAGAGCAGGCAGAATGTTCGTTATTTTGAGATAGGCAAGAGCGTGCGCGGGCGCAGCATCACTGCTTCCGTTCACGGCAACGGAGAGAAGCGCGTTATCGTGCTTGCAGCGATACACGGCGATGAGCAGGCGACAGCCGTGATTGCCAAAGCCTTAGCGGCCACGCTGCAACGCGAGCCTCTAACGTCCGGGCCAACAGTCATCATCGTGCCGGAGGTCAACCCGGACGGGCTCATCGAAGGCACACGGGTCAACGGCGCGCGTGTGGACATCAATCGCAATTTCCCTTCAACTTCCTGGCGCAGTGATTCGCCCGACGAGAAACATTATCCGGGCAAAGAGCCTGCGTCTGAGCCGGAGACGCGCGCCATCATCAATCTCATCAAGCAATATCCGCCAGACCTCTTGATTACACTGCATGCCGCGCTCGGCTGCATGAACTGGGACGGGCCGGGCGAAGAGATTGCGGCGATGATGGCGGGCATCAACGGCTACGAGCTTTGTCCTTATCTGGGTTATGAGACGCCCGGTTCATTAGGGACTTATGCGGGGATAGACATGCGCATCCCGACCGTCACGATTGAGTTGCGCGGCATCTCTGACGGCGAACTGGTGCAAGAGAATCTGCCAGCCCTTCGCGCTGCATTGGCTCGATTCAGCAATGCAGAAGCTGTCAGCAAGCCGAAGTGAGTTTGAAGTAAAAGCAAAGTTTCCCGCAAAGGCGCAAAGACGCAAAGGAAAACATTTAAGTTCTTCTTTGCGTCTTTGCGCCTTTGCGGGAAATTGTCTTTTTAAAGCTGACGGAGAATTACTCCGTGTTCGGACTCTTCTCTTCTTTAATCTCTTCGCTTTCAGGATTCTCTGCGCCGGGTGTGGTCGCGGGTTGTGTGCCGCCGGGCTGTCGCGGCGCTTCTTCCGTTGAATCGTCCGGCTGGTTTGTTTGCTGTTCTTCCATGAGCTGTCCCTCTCCTTGTTATTCAAACTTAATCGTGCTCAGAATTTTTTCCATCTTCGTGCGGTCTTCCTGAGCCATGTATGTGGCGACAAAAAACAGTATAAAGCCTTTGCGCGTCGCGCCGTAATACTTCTGCTTGACGGATGGGCTGCCCTCGCGCGTCTGCTCCAATTCAAAGACGGAGAAGCTCACGCCTCCGACAGTCTCCGTGTAACTGTCTCTCAGAAGCTTGTAACGCATGGGCGATTCCAGCAAAAATTTCTTATTCATCTCCATATAAACCGCGCTCGTGATACGCGGGTCAGAGATTTTTTCCACGCCGCATTGCAGGACGGCCTGTGTGCCGGTCGGCGCGTTGAGCGGAAACTTGCTGACGGTGAAGAGAATCAGCGTCTTGGCGATGGATTGGTCGAGCGCGGCATTTGTCTGCGCATTTGAACCTTTAACCATTTCGCGCCCGACATCCAGCACAGCCGCGCTCGCCTCGCGCTCCTGCACATGCCAGTCGGCAGGCAAGCTCGCCTGAAACTTAAAATAGCTATTGAGATAGACGTTGTTTTCTACTCTTCCTAAATCAATCGAAGCGACCTCTTCAGACTTCTGCAAAGGCGCGTTATTTGTCACCGCCTCTGTATTGATGAGCTTTAAGGAGCTTAGGAACTTATTGACAATCGTCTCATAAAACTTGCTCGTCCCCTGCTGGCCCGTGCGGTAGTTACGCGTGACAATCATCGCCTGATAAAACCTCTTATTGACGGCGACCATCCGGTCATGAAAGATAAAATCCTTGCCCTCCGCGACAATCTGCCGCCCCAAATAGCCGTTGATGTAAACGTCTTTGTCATCTATCAGCTTCAGGGAATTTTGTGCCAGCAGATTATCCCTGCCCCCGTCGTAAGCCACCCTCGCCACCGCCGGATCACTCATCGCATACTCAAAGTCCGAATAAGAGACTCCGTACTCAGCCACACCTGTTCTCAAATTGTATGCATAGTAAGCCAGCGGCCCTGTGCCATTCTCCGATTTGAGCAGCTGCCCGCTCTTCACAGGCTGCCCCGGCATCAACACCGTGAACCCGCCTTCGGTTGAAGTAAAAGTCTTCCAGGCCTTCTCGTTATACTCAGCAGCAGGCGGCGGCGGATTCGCAGGCTGCTGCGCGAAGATATTTTGGACAGAGATTGTGATGAATGCGAATGAGATTAAGAGATAGAATTTTTTCATGATGCTCCTGCACAAAGAATCTGCTTAATGGATGAATACTGTTGATTGCAGAACCGCGCTCTAATCAATCGCAGATACCTGAGGCAAAGTGACGAAGCTAGCAATGTTCATTTGCGGTTGCTGGAAAATTTGATTTGCCGGAGGTCGGACTCGAACCGACATGTCCATGACAGACGCCAGATTTTGAGTCCCTCCAAAGTCAATCATATATCAATTATCTCAGGAAAATAAAACTGATGCTGTTCCTCTGAACTCAATTCAACCTTGAATGTGTTAATGAGTGTGTTAATAACACATCAAGGTTGCCAAAGAGAAGGAGGCAGCCAAATGAAATCCCGCACAGGTTATGTTTACAAAAACGAGAAAACAGGAATATGGTTTGCTCGCGTTACATACACAGATAAAAACGGCAAGCGCAAAAACATTCAGCGCAAAGTTGAGAACAAAACAAAAGGAGATGAGTTATTAAAGAAGCTAATTCATAAAATAGATAATGAAGGAGCTTCATCAATCGAACTAGAGAAATTAACTTTTCTTGACCTTGCCGACCATTACACAAAGCATTATTTGAAGGAAGCGCAATATGTTAATGGTCGAAAAGTTTCCGGTTTACGTTCTATAAAATCTGTTCGCGGATATGTGAAAATCTTAAATGATTACTTCGGGAAGCAAAAATTAAGAACTATTACTTACGAAGATTTACTCACTTTCCGCAACGCTCGCTTAAATACTTCTACACATCAAAGCGAGCAGAGAAGTATTACTACAGTTAATAGAGAAATGGCCTATCTGCGCCGCTTGCTAAATATTGCCGAGCGTAACGGATGGATAAATAAAAATCCGTTCAAGTGTGGAGATGCTTTAATTCATGTAGCAGATGAAAAGAAAAGAGAGCGTATTCTCACACGCGAAGAAGAACAGAAACTTCTTGATGCTTGTATTTCGCCTCGCGCTTATCTTCGGCCAATAATCATTGCTGCCTTAGATACAGGATGCAGACTTGGCGAATTGCTCAAATTACGCTGGCGAGATATTGATTTTGATGCTGGCTTAATTATTATCCAAGCTTTCAATACAAAAACAATGCGGGAGCGCAAAGTATCAATAACAATCAGGCTCAAAAATGAGCTTGAGATACTTTGGATTTCGTCAAATAAGAATACTGATAATCTGGTATTCGGATTCTCTGTTTCGGTTCGCCACTCTTTCAACAGAGCTTGTACAGAGGCACAGCTTGACGGATTACGCTTCCACGACTTGCGACATACACACGCAACTCGCCTTGATGATTTAGGTTTTTCTCTTGCTAAAATTGGTGGGCAATTAGGACATACGCAATTACAAACAACATTGCGTTACGTGAATAGAGACAAATCAGCAATTAAGCAAGTATCAAATGCTCTGGATGCTTTCAATGACGAAGCAAAGATGATAGAGGCAAACGAGATTATCAACTAAACTCACATCATAACTTCTGTTCTCGTCACTTAGATTAGTGCAAGCTAATTATTGTAAACAAATGTACTCTGAGATATGATATGAACAGAACATGAGCTAATGGCTCGAACGCGGATAAATAGTCCGCAGTTACCGACCAGAGCTTCGACAGTCAACACTTATAACAGGGAATGTTCCCTGTTCTGAGGTGGATTGTGGGAGCTTTTTTTTATGCCTAGTGAAAGGAGTTTTATAATGCAGAGTCGTTCTAGCGAACAGCAACATTTGGGTGAGCGTGAGGCAGCCAAAAGAATCGGTGTTTCACGCATAACTCTGCTTCGTAAGCGGCAGCAAGGAGAAATAGGTTATTACCGAATAGGAAAGCGAGTTATTTATTCCCACAAACAACTTTGCGATTTCCTATCTCAATGCAAACAAGAACCACGAAAACCAAAACGCAAAAGGGTAATTAAGAGAGCTAAGGTATAGATACAAATTCAGGGCAACAAAATAAAAATGGCTCAGGTAGGACTGAGCCATTAGCTATCCAATAGCGAGGTAATCCGTAGTGACTACAGTATATCACGACTCCGCTCAACTTAACCCTAAGCAGCAAAGAATTGCTGAATTACTTACCCGCGTTCTTCAAGAAAACAAGTCTAAAATACCAAAGGCTATTCTCTCGCTCGCCGGAATACTCCTTCGGGACGAGTGGCCTATAGCACAAGTTAAAGATGTAATACAGGTAATCTGCAAGAGATTAAATGATAAGAATATCCATAAACAATTAAAAGCTGTGGAGCAAACCAATCTTAGATTATCAACCGATAATGTCATTACCGGCTGGCCTACATTTAGGAAGATATTTGGCAATGATACAGCTAATGAATTAGAGACTTGTCTCTGGCCTGAACAACTACCAGAAATCAACGCTGGCATCCAAGACTTAACAATTATCAGCCCGCTTGCATGGGACGCATTAAAGCAAGCGAACAATCCGCCGCATCTTTTCAGATATGGAAATACCTTATCTCGAATTGAATCGGACGACTATGACCGTCCGATATTGCGAGAGCTAACTGCTAGTAAGTTGCGCCATGAGTTGGCATGGTCAGCCGATTGGTTTGTAGAGAGTGCTGATAAGCAAGGACATCTTACTCGAAAAGATGCGAGGCCACCTGCTGAGGTCGTCCAAGATATGCTTGCACATCCCAATGCACCCTTGCCTGTCCTGTATCGAATTACTGAGGCTCCCGTATTTGCGCCAGATGGAATTTTACAGCTTGAATCCGGTTATCACCCACACTCACACACCTACTACTCGCCATGTGAGGGTTTGATTGTCCCGCAAGTAGCAGATAAGCCGTCAGCATCAGATATAGCCAAAGCCAGAGGGTTACTATGTGAAATGGTATGTAACTTTCCCTTTGTTCAGAGAGCAGATAAAGCCAACGCGCTTGCCTTATTACTGTTGCCATTTGCCAGAGATTTAATAAGCGGGCCGACTCCAAACCATCTTATTGAAGCCCCAAGTCCCGGAAGTGGTAAGAGCTTGCTGGCTGACATATTGTTACGCCCTTCGACGGGACACAATATAGGCATACTCACTCAGGCTCAAAATGATGAAGAATTGCGAAAACGGATAACAGCCTTATTGCGCGAGGGGCATTCGGTAAACATCTTAGACAATGTAACCAAGCCGCTCGACTCTGGAACATTCGCTGCTGTCCTAACAGCCGTTACATGGACGGATCGAATTTTGGGCCAGAGCACAGTCTTTAATGTGCCTGTGCGGTGCGTTTGGGTGACGACAGCTAACAATCCGATGTTGAATTGGGAAATTGCGCGAAGGTCTATTCGCATTCGTCTTGATGCCGCTATGGAACGAGCTTGGCTGCGTGAAGGGTTTAAGCATGACAATCTAAGAGAATGGGTGGACGAGCAAAGAGGGGAGATTATTTGGTCGGCTCTTACTTTAATTCAATATTGGCTCGCCTCTGGTAAGCCCAGACCAAAGACTAAAGGGATAGGCTCATTTGAGGCATGGTCGTATGTTATCGGCGGAGTGTTGGAAGCTGCGGAAATCTTCGGCTTCTTGGAGAATCTTAAAGATTTTTACGATGATTCAGACATCGCAGGAAATTCGTTGCGCGAGTTAATTAAACTATGGTGGGATAATTTTGGAGAGCAATCTATATCTGCTGCTGACCTTTTCCCTCTAGCAGTTGAAATGGATTTTGACATGGAAGGGAAAACCGAAAAGGCACAGCGCATCTCATTTGGAAAATTCTTGGCTCAACAGCGTGATAGAGTCTTTGATGGATTTCGGGTTGTGTCGGCAGGCAATAAACAGCGTGCGGCACAATGGAAGTTGTTGTGTGTCTCTGGGGAAGGCGAAAAGTGAATGTCGTGAATATAGGTGAATATTTTGCTATCACCTTTTTGGACACAGTAAAAAGAAAATCCTTTCCAAAATCAGGGTAGAAAACATTCACTTACATTCACAACATTCACTGGACTATTTATGTGCTAGTAAAAGTGTGTGTATCTAAAGCAGGCGCAACGGGTTATGTCTTATAATAGCATTGATAATTTGTTGTCAAGATTGATTGCAGCTTTGCCTAATAATAGCCTCTCGCCCCTGAAATGTTGGAGAGACTAAATAATTATCGGTAATGGTGAAAATAAAGGACTTAGCCATACTTGTAACTTTGGACACATAGCCTTTTAAGTCCTTTGTTTCTTAGGTTTCTTGACAATGCTGCGTAATCTCCTTTTGCTAGGATTTCTCTTGCTCAATAAGCTTTTGTGTCTGGTCTTGAGCAGCTTGATAAGTGATGGATGACTAATGCCAAGTAGTTTAGCCGCACGGGTGACGCTCCCGCCTTCTTCATCCAAAGCCTGTTCAATAAACTTTGCCTCTAGCTCTTGGAGCGCACCATAAAGAGAAAAATTCTTATCGTGTATCCGCAAGCCTGAAAGCCGCCGCATGACTATACGGGCGCATGCTCTGAGCCTTTCTACTTCTTCGGCATCCTGTGTGCTTTTGAGCAGTCTGTCAGCACGGCGATAGACATTATAAAGGTCTGTTGGGTTTAATCGCCGTGCGCCATGTTCTTCTATCAAAGTGAGAGCGGCTAGTCCTGCATTAGATATAGCTCCTGCATCTTCGGCAACGTCCATTGCACGACGTAGAATACTGATTGATTTATCGTAAACTCCAACACGCGCCCACACGACGCCTTGAATGCTCAAAGCATCTGCGAGCATGGCATATTCGCTACCCTTCTCGAATGTTTGAATGACACCGGAGATTATGCCATTGGCCTCACGATATTTTTGCTCTGCGACAAACGCCCGCGCTCTTGTCTCGTTCACTTGTGCAAGATTGCCTGTGTCTTTATGCCGCTTAAAAATTGCCTCTGCGCGATCCAAATTTTCGTGCGCTTCCGAGTGTCGCCCTAACTGATATAAGAGCATGGCAAGATTATTGAGATTATTAGCGCAGTATCTTTCATGCCCTGCTTGTTCGTAGTGAAAGATAGCGGCAGTAAATTCGATGATAGCTCTGTCTGCGTAGTCTGCTCGCTTTTCTGTCAAAGCTAACCTTTGTAAGACGAGTCCCTTTTGACCGTGCCATCTGCCCTTGAGTGCATCACTACTTGCTTCAAAGAACTCTCTGGCTCTTTCCAGAATGTGCCAAGCATCATGGTAGCGGCCTGTCCACACTTCAATAAGTGTGTGCCGGATTAAAACTTTCGCTTTCAGGTCGTTATCTCTTTCTTCAATCCCTTCAAAAGCTTCATCCAAAGCAATCCGCGCTTCATCGTATGCGCCGAGTCGAAAGTAGCACATGCTTAGCTCATAGTTCGCCTCTGAAACTTTGACAGGCTGACTCTCTGACTTGAACACGCGGAGAGCTTCAAAGATTAAATCTTTGGCCTTCTCCTGAATGCCTGAGAGATGTTGAATCCTGCCGAGCCAGCCAGACAGCACACCGCATTGCAACAGAACTTCGGCGGCCATCTGAGGCTTTAACTTCTCTATTTCAGGGCGATGGCCTATACCCTGCCACACTTCACCCAATGCTTCGCGTGCAGTTTCATATTGCCCCGCATGAATAAATTGAGATGCCAAACGGCAGCGCAGCAAAATCTGCTCATCGTGAGTCAGTGAAGGGTTTTCTAGTTCCTTGAGGCGATTGTCTGTTAAATTCATGTGAGGTAAGCCTTTCTATGTGTTAGTAACTTTGTTACTAACACATCAAAACCGCCGCATCCGATGAAGATGCGACGGCGAAGCTGGTCAAATTCCATAACAAAGAAAGGGTTAAAGTAATGAAAGCTATCAGAGCCTTATTTCTTGTCTTGACCTTATCCGTCTGTGCCTATGCCGGAAACATGGACAACGGCAGAGCCGGAAATATGGACAACGGAAAAACCGGAAATATACCTTGCGGTAAAGCCGGATGGATGGACAACGGCAAAACCGGAGACATGCCAAACGATTTCATAACAGCAACGGCCTTGCAACTCCTACAAAGCGTGCTGCCTCTGTTCTAAGAGGCATGTTGCAGCTTTAACTTCTCACGCTGCCGTGCTTTCTCACGGGCGGCTTAGTCTTAGTGTGCTTTGATGAGAGTGTCGGAAAACCTAGTAGTCCGGTAAGGTGACACTCACGGCGCAAAGAGTAATGCTTAGCAAGATTTATTGCAACAGGTTTTTATGACTAATGAAAGGTGATTGAGGTTAAGAGTAAAATCTGATGTGCGAACTCCTACACATGGCGGCCTTGCTTCTTCAAAGCAATGATAGCTTGATGATTATATAGTTCAAGCTATATCCTTCACCGAGAAAATAAATGACTCGCCGTTTGTCGCCAGCGTTAGCAGTTATTACAAATAAAACTCTGGCTTCGGCTCCAGCGTTAATTGACCTTTAATAATATCGTTTGGTGAACCCTTTACGATATAGACATGATTAATCACTATTAATCACTAGAGAATCACATGCATGCGATAGCGTTGCACTACATGTACTGCAACTTTGTGAGAATCCATCAGAGTTTGAGATGTACGCCAGCGATGGAGGCGGGCATATCAAAAAAGGTTTGGGAAATCAGTGATATAGTTGCGCTGCTTGAGAAGGGAGAACGCTAATGCAATCTTGGACACGTAACCATCAGACCTCAATAGGAGTAATCACCGCCAGAGTCATAAAGCAAGCTGACGATTATTTAATAACTGTCCACGAACCATCAGGTAGGAATATACATATCAGAGACAATGAGAACGCCGACACGCTAGAAGAGGGGCAAAGCAGAGGGGACGAAATTATTCAAAGGGAATACCCGCATGATTGCGCCGAGCGGCAATGTGGTGAATGGGCAAAGAGGACGAATCGTTAGTAATCGCTAATATGAAGTTTCAATTTCTAAATCTTCAAACTGACCCACTACCGATTAATCACCGAAACATCCTTTACAATAAAAAGTAGGGAGCTGACAAATGAAGAGAGTTATTATTCTCCTTGTTTTAGTGATGTTCGTGCTGTTGTACATCTCTAATCTTACAGCACAAAAAAAAACGATTAGACACGTCGAATCAGAATGGGAATTTGTTGGCTCAACAAACCAACATTATATCTACAGAAATATTAAGCGCACTTCTCGAACTTCTGAGGGAACTGTGCTCTCTTGGGAGAAGTGGATACCCCGAAAAGATACAAGCAAAGGCAGGGAAGAGATAGAAAGAAAGATTAAATTTTGGACTGACTTTGTAGGAGAGGAGAAAGCCAAGACTTACAGTTACGAGTTAGTGCTTTTTGAATATCAGTGTAAAGAGGGAAAATATCACCAACTTGACCGCTCTGGTCGTGATATTGAAGGGAATCCAATCCGGCCAGAAATAGATAAACTGATGATTATGGAAGAATGGCAATATGCGCCACCTGAATCAATTATTGCAATCACGATGGAAGCGGCGTGTAGGGCAGAATCCGAATCAAGACGTGAGGGGAGACAAAAAAGACAAAGAAGAAAAAAATCTGTCTCCGGTCAAATTCGTCGCACCTGAAAATTATGACCCACCCTTCCGCCTATTCAACCTCAAGCACGACATCTAGCCAAAGATTATTTCTTTCCGCTCATCTTCGGCCTTCCCGGTTTTCGTTCGGCAACGAGTTTCAAATCAGCTTCTTTAACTAAATAATCTCTCCCGATTTTTTCTGCTGGCAGTTGTTCGTTTAGGATTAGTGCCTGAACTCTCCGCATAGTTATTCCCAGACGGTCAGCTACATCTTTTGTCGTAAGTAATTTCATACTGCAATCAATAATGTAAATCTAACTATTCGTCAAGGCGCAAATAAATATTGACAATCTATTCGTCAGCGCGTATATTTCGCTGAGTGTGTTATTCAGTGTGTTAATGCTTACTCTTACAAGTAAGCTTAAATGGAGGACAGCAGCAGATGTATTGATTTTCCTGAGAAATGATTTGCCGGAGGTCGGACTCGAACCGACATGTCCATGACAGACGCCAGATTTTGAGTCTGGTGCGTATACCAATTTCGCCACTCCGGCACTTGGGTGAGCAGACATGATAGGGTGTCCGGCGGGAATCGTCAACTGCTGTAGATTAGGATGGATACTGGCTGAAATCTTAAGGAAACAGGCGCAAAATTCAGCTTTAGCAGCTTTGTTGCGGCTTGTGTAAAAAGTTGTTTGCCAAATGTGTGGATGATTGTATAATAAACAGGCCCGTTGCGACTGCGACCCGCGCGTGTCGCTTCCGTTTCTCGAAAATTTGAGGGACAATGAGTTTAGGATTTTAGTTCCTCGAATTTACCGCCCAGAATTTACCTCAGCCCCTTTTGTGAAAATTATTTTCGTCGGAGTTTGAATGATGATTGAAGCAAGTGATGCTAAGGCGCGTATCCTCGTTGTGGATGATGAGCCGGAAATCAGAGAAGTGTTGTGCGAGTTGCTCGGCATGGATTATTCATGCGCCTCTGCTGCTTCTGCGGAAGAGGCTCTGGAGAAGCTGCGCGAAAGTCACTTCAATCTCATCATCAGCGACATCATGATGGGCGGCATGAGCGGGCTGGAAATGATTCCGCATGTGCTCAGCATCTCGCCGGAGACGGTTGTCCTGATGATTAGCGGCGTGCAAACCATTGAGAGCGCAATCAAGGCTCTGCGCGCGGGCTCGTTCGATTACATCATGAAGCCTTTCGACCTGCGGCAGGTGGAGGTGGCTGTCCGTCGCGCGCTCGAACATTACGAGCTGCGCGCGTCAAAGCGGCGTTATGAAAATCATCTTGAAGAATTGGTAGAGCAGCGCACAGCCGCGCTTGATAAAGCATTGGAATCTGTCGAGGATGCTTATCGCTCGACGCTCAAGGCTCTGGCCCAGGCGCTTGAGACGCGCGATGCAGAGACGCATGGACACTCTGAACGTGTAGTGACTTTCAGCCTGCGACTCGGCAGAGAGCTTGGACTTAGTAAAGCGCAGATGAAGTCTCTTGAGTTCGGCTCGCTCCTGCATGACATAGGGAAGATTGGCGTGCCGGATGCAATCCTGCGCAAGCCTGCCAAGCTGACGGAAGAAGAGTGGGTGAAGATGCGACAGCATCCTCTTCATGGTCAGGCCATCCTGCGCGAGATTAAATTTCTGGAAGGCGCGGCGCGCGTCGTCGCACAGCATCACGAGAAATGGGATGGTTCGGGTTATCCGCTCGGACTGCGCGGCGAAGAGATTGATCTCAATGCGCGTATCTTCGCCGTCGCGGATGCTTTCGATGCGATGATAAGCGACCGCGTATATCGCACTGGCCGTTCTTATGAAGATGCTGCTGCGGAATTGGACAGATGCGGCGCGCAGCAGTTTGACCCGCAGGTCGTGGCGGCTTTTCACAGAGTCCCGAAGGAAGATTGGGAAGACCTGCGCCGCCGCTCGCTGATACGTGCGCAGGAGAAGCCTCTGCCGCAAGCGATGGCCGAGTTGTTCGAGTCGAATCTGGCTGTGCTTGCCAGCTAAAAGCAAAGAAAAATTTCCCGCAAAGGCGCAAAGACGCAAAGGAAGAAATTAAATCTTTCCTTTGCGTCTTTGCGCCTTTGCGGGAAATTGTCTTCGTGATTTTATTGTGTCGGAGTCACTATGTATCCGCGACGTGAGCGGACAGTGAGTCCTGTGCGGCGCGGGGCGACCTGCACTTTGCGATATTCTCCGGGCCGCGCTTCTGCGAGTGGTCGTTTGGGAACGTATGTGACAACATACTGCGCGCCAATGTCGCGCGCAATCTCTGCTGACTTGTCAATCATCTCTTCCGCCGATTCAGGTTTTAAGATGCGCGCGCCGGTTTCTTCCGCCAACGCGGTCAACTTCTGCTCGCCGCCCTTCATGGCCTTCTCATAAGCTTTGCGCAGGCGGCGCATCTGCGGGTCAAAGTTGATGCCGTCGCCGTACGCAGGGTCTGAGACGCGGCTGCTTGTTGTGTTGGGCGGCACCGTCGGGTCTATGCCAGCGTTCTGTATGCCGGAGGCGCGGACGCTGCCCACAGGCGCGTTGCTGCCTTTATACTTTTTATTCTTCCCTTTAAAAGCCATCCGCGCATATTCCGTATAACTGATGACATGCACGCTGGCCTGCGCTGCAATCAGACGCTTGACGGCAGCCTCCCATTGAGCCTTGCTCTCTGCGCCGCCTGCTTCCGTCAAAACTTTCATCGCCTCTTCATAATTGGCGCGGCCCAAAGGCATCTCCACGCCGTCAGTAATTAAGACCAGATGACGATTGCCGAGCGGTTGGTTGACGAAAAAAGCAGCAGCCGCGCTGATGGCTTCCGCAAGCTGCGAGCCGCTTCCCGAATGCAGCTTGGTTTTCAGAGCATGCGTGGCTTCCTCTTCATCTTCAGTCCATGCCTGCAAGACTTCCACGCGGTTGCTGAACTGAAGGACGGCAATCTGGTCGCCTTCGCGTAAGCTTGAGACAAGCCGCGTGGCCGTGTCACGCGTCGTGCTGACACGCATCGCCGGATTCATATTTTCGCCTGTTCCTAAAAGCAGAAGCACATTCGCGGGCATCCTTCGCACGCTCTTGATTTCCTGCTGCACGCCGTCTTCAAAGACAAGCAGGTCGTCTGGCCCAAGCGTCGGGTCAAAGCGTCCGTAATCATCTTTCGCTATAACGGGCAGCCGCACCTCTTCTGTAAAGACTTTGACAGGCTCCTGCTCATCACGCGGCGTCGGCTGCGGCTGTGCGGGATTTGCCAGAGATGGTTTCTCAATTTCCTGTGCATGTTGCAGAGAGGTGTTTGCACATAAGAGCATGAAGGCGATGATAAAGAAAGTTAGAAGTCTGGAAGGCACTTGCGGAAACCTCACCTTCGGCGAAAGCATTCGGGAAATCTGCCGTGTTGGATGCAGCAGAGGCATGAGAAAGATTGCCAGCCGAAGCTTAGCTTGCTCTTTTGCGCGCCTGCGCCTGAACGGCTGTGATGGCGACTGCGTCAACAATGTCTTCGGCCTTGCAGCCGCGCGAAAGATCGTTGGCGGGTTTATCCAGGCCTTGCAGGATTGGGCCAATGGCGGTCGCGCCCGCGAGTCGCTCCGTCAATTTGTATGCGATGTTGCCCGCTTGCAGGTCTGGAAAGATGAGCACGTTGGCGCGGCCAGCGACGTTTGAGCCGGGAGCTTTCGATTGTGCGACGGATGCGAGCAAGGCTGCGTCTGCCTGCAACTCGCCATCTATCTCAAGCTCTGGCACGCGCGCGCGCACAGTCTTTAATGCTTCGACAACTTTATCCACCAGCTTGTGCTTCGCGCTGCCTTTGGTCGAGAACGAGAGCAGGGCCACGCGCGGTTCTGTCTCAAGCAGCGCGCGGCAAGATTCTGCGGAAGCGATGGCAATCTCTGCCAGCTCCGTCGCGGAAGGCTCAATCACCACTCCGCAATCCGCGTAGATGAGCGCGCCCTCGTGTCCAAAGCCAGTGTCTTTGAGAGCCATGACAAAGAAAGATGAGACGAGTTTGAATCCTTGTCGCACGCCTATGCAGTGAAGCGCGGCGCGGACTGTGTGCGCGGTCGTGTTGGTTGCGCCCGCGACAGAGCCGTCCGCGCGATTCATACGCACCATCAGGTTGCCGTAAAAGAGCGGGTCTTCAATGGCTGCGCGCGCTTCATCCGCCATCAAGCCTTTGGCGCGGCGCAGTTCGTGGAAAAACTGCGCCATCTTGTCAAAATCCGCTGCGCGCTTGTGGTCAATGACTTCCACGCCGCCGAGCTTTGCGCCGTGCGTCTGGGCCAGAGTGCGTATCTTCTCTTCATTGCCGAGCAGTGTGATGCGCGCGATGCGCTGTTCGGAACAGAGACCTGCCGCGACGACTGTGCGCGGGTCTTCGCCTTCGGGCAAGACTATGTGCTGCGGGTCTGCGGCTGCGCGTTGACGTATTTTTTCGAGAATCATAAAGGCAGAACTCAGGATTCAGAATCTTAATTTAGTGTGCACGCTTTTGGGCTTTGAAGTCTAACTGAGGAGCAGGGATTCAAACAAGCTTCGGCTGTGAGATTCGAGTGAAGGAAAGCTTGCGAAAGAATCTCCCGCAAAGGCGCAAAGGCGCAAAGAAGAAGCAAAGAAAGCATTCAAGATAAAGAATGCTTCAACACCTTTGCGTGCTTTTCTTTGCGCCTTTGCGGGAAACTTGCTTTTTGTCTTTCTATCTCCCATGTAAAAAAAGTTGGCATTGTGCGGCGGATAAGACTTATACTGGCTGACGGTTTCAACCCCCCTGCTTTTCAGTCTCAAAATTAAGGAGCAAGAGATGGCCGCGCTTGAAGTGAAGCGACGCATGAAGGGCTTGCTGATGTTTCTGCCGAACATGATTGCTTTGTGCGGCAGGCTGATGACAGACCCGCGCGTGCCGCGTGTCGAGAAGGCTCTGTTCGCAGGAGCGATTGTCTATGCCGTCATGCCGCTCGATTTCATCCCGGACATGCTCCCGTTTGTCGGACAGATTGACGATGCCTATCTGATTGCGCTCACGCTCCTGCGCTTGCTTAACCGGACGGACGAAAAGGTCATACGCGAGAACTGGCGCGGCGGCGGCGACGTAGTGCAACTGGCCGCCTCCGTAGCGAGCATCGCACCAATGCTCCTGCCACAACGCGTGCGCCGTGTGCTCTCGTCCAAAGTCGAAGTCGTACCGCAGGAGAAAAGAGCATCGCTTCCGGGTTCTAAAAAACGGAAAGGCGCGATGCTTGTCGAGTTGCCTGATGAAGATGAGGGGCGCGAGCCCCCTGCTATTTCCACAGCATGAGCATGGCATGATGCTCGTACACAAAACCGGTGGAGGAGGACATGAGAAACTTTGCTTACTTCGTATTATCCACCATCCTTATCCTCGTCTGCGCCGACCTCGCAACGGCGCAAAGGAGAAGAGTAGATAGTGAATTGAAAGACCGCATGCGCGACAAACAGCGCGCGTATGAAGACCCTGCCAACAATCCTTTTAAGATAGATGATTCGCCGCCGCTCAAGCGCGGAGTTCCTGCACAGCCGGGTTCGCCCTTGCGCGCGATTGTCGAATTGCAGGTCGTCGGCATCACGGACGGCGACACGCTTGTCATCAGCAACACAGCCAATCAACACCTGCGCATACGCATACAAGGGATTGACGCGCCTGAAGCGGGGCAGTCTTACGCCCTCACGTCGCAGGAAAACCTGGCCCAGCTTTTGACGGGCAAGTCCGTGACCATAGAGTTTGACCCGCGCGGCAAACCTGACAGGGAAGGAAGAATCGTCGCCAAAGTTTATCTGGACGGTTACGACGTAGGACTTGAACAGCTTAAAGCCGGACTCGCATGGTATTGCAAGGAATACAAGAAAGAGTTGTCTGAGAGCGACCGCTATACCTACGAGCAGGCTGAAAAAACCGCGCGCAGTTCTCATCTGGGCCTGTGGCGCGAATCGTCTCCGCAAACTCCGTGGGAATTCAGGCGGAAGCAGTAAAAGCTTTTGCGACTGCGCTCACAGATTGAGTGAGTGCAACATAATTGAGCGATTCCTTTTTTCTGCTTATCAGGCGGCGAGCGAGGTGTCTATCAAGCCTTCGGTGTAGGCTGCTAGTTCTGAGACGACTGCCGGATTGCTCGATTTGATGGCGCGAAAGTTTCGCGCTTCGAGGAAGGGTGCGTCAAAGCCGTCTTCGTCAACGGCGACGAGCGCGACGCGCAGGGTCGAAGAGTCTGCAATCACAAACAACTCGCGCGCCATGCTGTCCGTGCTCTCAAGGCCGATGATGCGCACGTGCGGATGGCGCGGCGGTTTCCAATCCGGCTCACCGAAAATATAGACGCGCTCCGAGACATCCGCGATTCTCAGGTAACGCTCCACGACAGGCTCTATCCGCGAAAGCTTTTCAAATCCGGCATAGACACGCCCGGTTCGGTTGGTCGTCAACAGCAGCTTGTTTTCAATCAAGAGGCTGATGTATTCGAGCACAGGAACCTGCGCGCGGAACATGAAGGTCTCGCGCTCGTCAAAGTCGCGCCGCGAGATGTTGGACAGACTTCCGAGGTCTTGTATTCCAACGCTCTGTGCAATTTTGAATGCTTGGTCTAACATGGAGAAGTCCTTCACTTCGCGCGCACACCTCCCGCGCCGGTAGGCGCTTAATCTTCTACTAAGCGCAATCTTCGCCAGCGTTACAAAACTTTCGTAATAGTGTGTAGATATGTGAAGAGATGTTGGGTTTATTTAAGGTTTTTGCACATTTCCGACCGTCTGCTTTTCCCGTCCGTTACACATGCGTTACAGAGAAAGCTAAAACTCTGCGCTTTTCCTGCCCCAAAGACTGAACCGCCTCGCGCATCTTGTCTATTTCTTCGGCCACATAAATATCGGTGGTCTTGATTTCCGCGTGGCCCAAAAGATGCGAAGCTGTGAAGGCGTCGGTGTGTGACCTGACCCTTGAGGCGAACGTATGCCGCAGATCGTGAAAATTAAAATCTTCTACCTTTGCTCTCTGGCAAGCCAGCTTGAATGCTCCCTCGCTGGCCGAAAGATTGTGGCCCGTTCGAGCGTGGAAGAGATACCCGGCGGGCGTCGCCTCTTTCACTAATTCCTGAATAACGCTCCATGCTACGTCGTTGAGCGGAATAATCTTTTTCTTTCCGCCTTTGGCAACGTAGGTCAGGGTTCGTTTTTGAGCGTTCACATCCGAGACTTTTCTTTGCAGGATACCCATCCTCCGAAGTCCGGTATTTAAGGCAAGAATAACAGCCGCCTTCGTCTCGTAGAATCTTTCAAGCTGAGGCATGAGCCGCGCCTCTTCCTCTTCCGAGAGTATCCGCTCTCTCTGGCTGAATATCTGACTCCTGCTCCACTTCAATTTACGACAGGGATTCTTAGCCAGTAGTTCGTGGTCAATCGCCGTCTCCATGATGGCCGAAAGCGTGTTGATGATGCCCTTGACCGTCACGGCCTTGCGCGGCCTTCCGTGTCTGGAGTTTCCTGTGTGCAATTTCTTCCTCAGCCCCTGTACGCTAATTAACGAGATGTCTTTGAGCTTCTTGCCCTTGAACTCCTTGCACAAAGCATTAACCTTGTACTCAATATTCTTTGGAGCCGTGTGTGTGTTTTTGACATCGGCAAGATAAACATCTCTGGCGAATTTACAGAAATCCTCTACGCCTAGTTCCTTGCCCTTGCCATACCTTCCTTCGTAGATTTTACGCAAGATGTCAGCCGCCGCGATTTCAGCATCTATTTTACTTTTCGCGGTTGGTATGGCTTCATAGTACAGGACGCCTTGAATGGTCTTTCTGAACTCCCAGACGCCGGTGTCCCTTCTTTTTCTAATACCCATTAGCTATGCCTCCTTTCAGAAGTCACAGCCTTTTGACGGGCGCAATATATAGAAGTGTGTAAGTGCATGGCAAGGCTTAGGCATTGTATCGGGCAAGCTGCTGAGTCAAGAAGTCTTTCATGTAGCCGCGCTGTGCCTCTGTCGTTTCAGCAATCAGCGAATCGGGAATGGCCTTCATAAACGCCGCGCAGTTGTTGAGGCCGCGCAGCATGGCCTGTATGTTTTCAGGGTTTGATTGGGCTAGTTCGGCAGCAATATCATCGCTGCTAATACTGACCTCAACCTCCTGCTCCACTTCAATCCATTTTGTAACTATCATTATTCAAGCTCCATCAATTCAGAGACCTTAATCCTAATTAGGCGGCCAACCTTCGACGGATAAGTCTTGAGCCGCTTCTGAGCAATCCACTTTCTGAGGGTAGGCTCTGGAATATCGAATTTCTTAGAGGCTTTCCTGATGCTCAAATATTCGCCGTCCTCATGCTCGACATCTCGCTCGCTCAACTTCTCGTCAATGAGCTTTATGACATCCTCTGCCATTAGTGGCGAGAGTGCTTTTAAGTCGTGATTAAATACTTCACTCATCTTTAACTTCTTTCCCCCTAGAGGAGACATGGATTATTTAGGTAAGATTACGGAGCGGTTGACTCTGCTACATGCTTGTGTAGTTTTTGAATAACCACGCGCTTAACTTTATCGTGCACGACGAATCCGCATGTACACCATCCTTGAACAACGCGCTTTGGCAATCGCTGGAAGCACGTTTCATGCGTGATGCTGGATGTAGCTTTCTCTTTAATCATTTTCCTCTTCTCCCTTGAGACGCCGCCGAAAGTGGAAACTCTCTGACTCTTAAATCTTCGGGCCATTCCGACATGTCACCGCCTTTGTGGTCTTTAAGCTTGATGTGGACAAGACTAGCAAGCGGCGGCTGTCCGTCTCGGATATTCCAGTTAATCGGGTCGGGCCAATCCCAACCATGCGCCTCGTACTCTTCGCGGAACTCATCATCGTAATAATTAACGACAGGCTTGGAGCCAAGTTGCTTTACAAATGCTGGTACATTAGCGGCTTTGCATTGCTCTACTATTGAACGGATATTTGAGATGTCGCAGTGGCGGGCATGCGGGCCGGATTCGCCGCCGACAATCACTTGCACTCGTCCGCCGAATCTCAGGAAGTCAGCAGGCAAAGTAATCGCAGAGAGAAGCGGCTCGCATGAGACGAAAACGGTAAAGCCAAGCAATGCCAGAGCGCGCGTGTATGGAGTCTCGTCGCCCAAGCCCTGTGGCGGGCGATGATGACACCGTAAAAGTGGCGCGCGTTGTTGATGATGAATTGTCAAAACTCGGATGGTCACAGCCTGCTCGTCAAAGCTTCTTGGGCGACATGGGACGCGAGAATAACTGGAATCGAAAGACCATTTTCGGTGGACACCGCGACCCTAAAAATAACGCGCAGAATCTTGGCATCATTAGCTGGCAAGGCGATAGGCGTACAAAGCTTCTCAAGCACATGGAGGAACGCGGAGTTGCGGGGCGCGATGATGACGACGCCCTGCGCGAGATGGCGCGTTTCATGGACAGGGAAATGCAGGAAAGCCCTGAGTGGAAATCTGTTCATCAGGGGATGCGCGACCCCAACTTAAAGACAAGCGACACATCAAAGTTACTTCAAAGATATATTAAGTACGTTCCACACCAGCCTTTCAATTCGCCAGACCCTGAATATGTGACAAAGAACAATCGCAAGTGGGCAGAAAGGGCGAAGGGCTTGGGGTTGGGACAGTCTGCGCCTGCGACACCCGGCCCGTTTGCTTCTTTCATGTCAAGTCGCTCTACGAGCGAAGCGGCTGCCGAGAGCACGCCAGAGCGATCTCTACAGCCTCCTGCTATCCAACTCCCCGACCCCGTAGAAAGCGAAGTCGCTCAAGAAGCTCTGAATACTACACCCGAATATCGCCAGCCACAGGAACTCGATAAGCAGAATAAACAAGAGCAAAGAAAATACTTCCACTTCATTCGTCGGAATCGCTTGGCTGATGAGTTTAATAAACTTTCACCGGAAGAAGGGAAGAGTCTTTATAACCGCTACCTATCCGGCGATGAAGAAGTCCGAAAGAGTGTTGATAGTTATCGCCAGCAAGTTATTCAGGCTGAGAGAGGGCAAGCCAAAGAGCGGGAGTTTGTTGATGCTATCAATGCAGCAAGACAGTCACAGTCTGACACGGCGACAAGGAATTATTTGAGGGACACGACATCTGCAAGGCATGGGATAAGCTTTAATCCTCCCGCTCCGATGGAGAGACTGCGAAGGGGCGAACCTGTAGAAAGTGTTGTCTCAGACCTTGCGGGACAACTCACGCAGCGTAAAGAGAATTTCGCATCGCAGATTAAGCAAGGCGTGCTCAATCAAAAATCACAGGCGAATCGTTCCGGCTCGATTGACACCTCTTATACTAACTCACCTTTCTACGGAATGTCGGATAAGGAGTTAAATACTTATGCCGATAAGAAGGCAAGTGAAGCTTTACTGGAAGAATTTAGACAGACGCAACTTCGAGCAGGATACACGCCAGAGGATTTACAGGAGATAGAAAAGTGGCGGAAGGATTTACGAAGCAAAGGCGGTTTGACTCGCGCCCGTGATATTGGCATTGCTTCGGGTGCTGCCGATTTGGGTGAGCTTCTTGCTGGTGGGGCTCGTGTGGCCGATGCTTTAGGATTAACCACAGATGCGACCAAAAGACTGCAAAGAGCATCTTTGCTTTATCGTGATGTTATCGCCCAATCCGCAGCAGACAGTCCACAAACCACATTAGAGAAAGGCGTTACTCTCGGCGTTGCTACTCTCCCGAAATTGGTTACGGCAACCATCGCAACAGGCTTGGGTGGGCCGGTTGGAGGGTTTGCTACTTTAGGCGGATTAGAGGCTGCGGGGCGCGGTGGACAGCCCGGGGACATTCTTACTGGCTACGCTAAGGGCGGTGCTATTGGTGCTGTGTTCAAGGGAACACACGGAATGGCTCTTTTGCCAAAGGTTGGAGTGGTCGGCGGCTCTACCTATGCGCTGGAAAAATCTTCGGGCGCAAGTGACGAGGAAGCGAAAAGCGCGGCCTTAGCCAACGCTGTCTTTGCTGCTTTCGGCGGTGAAAAAAGTGTCCAGAGTATTTTAGGAAAACTGTTAAGACTCAATCGAGATGGAAAAACAGTTTATGCGACGGTTGACCAAACACCAGAGGGGCAATTAAGACTCGCTGCCGCAAAGGATGTCACGCCGGAAGCTAAGAGTCAGGCTGTTGATTTTGACCTACAGAATGGTAGATGGACACCGCGTAAGTCTCTGCCTGCTGCCCCCGACGCACCTATTAGAGCCGCAGAATCAACGCCTAGCGTGCCTCAAAGCCCCGCCCCTGTACCAGAGTCGCCCGAAACCCTCTCAAGGCAAATACAGGCCATGCGAGAAGGTAAGCGAGATGCGGTTTTAGTCACCGAAGGTGAATCAATGCCGATGATTCCGCCTGACCACCTGACAACTAAAACCGATGCCGGGACATTTATTCACCCGAAGTCTATTAGACCAAAAGAGATTAGAGCGGCAGTCAGAAATGATACTTATCCTTCATTGCTTGGAATAGTGGCCCCGGACGCTAACTTGCAATCCGGCCCTGCTGTCGTCGCGCTAGACCCGCAGACAGGCGTTGAGATTCAAGCTGCGGCTGTCTCCACGCCAGAAGAGGCTCAAAGACAGATTGAAGAGTTCGAGCATCAATACCCAGAGGCAAAGGTAGAAATCTCGACAGTCGAAGGTGTTACTCAGGCGCGGGGAGCATCTGCTACGAGTTCCAGCTTAGCAACTACTACCCAACCACCTGCTATGGCCCTTGCGCCTGAGTCCTCGCGTGAAGCGCAACGGAATACCATTGAGCGGACGGATGAAGCCGCGCAAGGGGCTGAGCGTTACGAATGGACGCGCCCCGATGGAAAGATAGCCAATCGCCAAGAGATTCGACCACTGGATGAAAAAGCATATCAGGCAGCCGTCCAAACGGGTTCAATAGTCGGGCCTGATTTAACCTCTCGCGGTGTTCCCGCGACCTTAGCGGAATGGCAGAAAACACACCCCGAAGACACGCATTATGTTGTCACTCAGGGGCCGAATCACAGCCAGCCTACGATTACAGAAATCGGCCCGCTTGAAGAACTGCGCCCTTTGCCTGAAACGCTTGAGCGCGGTGATGCTCGACAGGTTGATAGCTTTTCATCTCAGGGACAAGAGAAGCAGGGAATATCGGCAGCACCCGCCACACAGAATGCGGTTGTCCCTGAATCTCAGACGCAAAGTAGCGAAGCGGTTTCTCTTGAAGAAAGCTTTGTGCCTGTTCATCATTCCCAAGCCCAGCCGCGCCGTCAGCGTAATACTAGAAAAGGAACGCGCGGGCAGTTCAAAAAAGCAAGCGTTGCCGAAACTTCATCGCGTTCTGTGGACGAGTTCATGGCGAAGAGGCAAACGGAAGTCTCGCCTGCTGCGACTGATGAGCAATCTCCGCTCTGGCGAAAGACGCAGGAATCCTCTACGCCCTTTTCTGATTTTATGCAGGAGCGGGAGAGTCAAACAGGAAGAGTTATCCGCGAACAGCCAATGGAATTAACTAAAGGCGATGTCGCGCCTGTGATTCGCAAGGTGATGGATGAACGGAATGCGCCAGTGCAAAGAGACACTTTAACTTCTCTGCGTGGATTATTGAATAACAAGCTTATCTCGCGGGCAGAGTTTAGACAGAGGCGCGCGGCAATTCGTGAAACTGAGAAATCTGCTCCGAAGTATTCCACAGATGAAGTATTAGAACGTGATAGACGGAGGTTGAAGGCACAAGGGCTAGAGCCCAAGCAGTTACCGCCCACGCCTCAAGAAGTGTCGGAGCGTGCTCGCAATGAGCAGCAAGGCGAAGTTTATGGCTCGTTCCCTTTCAGACAGGGCAGAGCACGTAGCGCGATTTCTCTGCCCCAGAGAACGCCGTCCGCTCAAAAGGACACAAGTGTTACTGATTATCTTCGCACGCCTCAATCTAATTTAGGCTTCAAGGGAACGTATGAAAGGCGCGGGCAGACGAGGGGCAAGAATGTGTCTAACGCTTTTCGCAAAGCTCAGTATTCGATTGAGGATAGGACTCATCAATGGGAGCAGCAGTTCAAGGCGTCTCCGCAGTATCGGACTATGAATAAAGGGCAGCGCGAGGCGGCCCGAAAGAACGCAGAGCAACTAATCAATTCACAAGAGCTTGATGATTTGCGAGCGGCTTTACAGCCACACATTGACTACTTCAAGCGGAACGGAAAGCCCGGACTTGCCGAAGATATAGAGATTCATTTGAAGCAACTTCGCGGGCGTCCATCCGATTTTGAAAAGGCCGTTGGCAGATTTATTCATCAGACGCCGGGACTGCAAAATACCCCGCGTCCCGAATATGCAATGAGGACTCTGGCGACGAAGCTACAGGGCATTCAGAGTACGTTAAAACTAAAATACAATCTCAAGAGTTCGATTGTTAATTTAACAGACCCGCTAACTACTCTGTGGCCTTATGTCTCTACGAAAGACTTCGCCGCGCTTTATGCCAAGTTGATGAGGCCGGGAACAAGAAAGAGATTGAGAGATTTGGGCGTCTTTGAATCACCTGATAAATTAGACGAAGGAAGATTAAGAAAAATCGGGCGTATGTCTCCCTTCCGCGCTGCCTCATCTATCAATCGGGGCATTGCATACCTGTACGGTGAAAAAGACGCGAGACGTTTAGGTCTTACCGGACAGGACGCACACTGGCACGCAAAGGACTGGGCCAGAAAGGTTGAGTTTGATAATTCTGTGTGGAATGCTCCGCCTATCCTCAGGACTCCCGGCGGAAAAGTTTTGGGCCAGTTCAAGGGTTATACGGTTAAAGCGTTTGAGAACATGTCAACCACAATGAAGCCGCATCCGAATGACATTCGTTTTATCTCTCGCGCTCTGCGAGTTGGAAAGTTTGCTTTAGGTAAAGGCGTGGTCGGCGGCGTCAAGGCCACAGGCGCGTTTGCTAAATATAGCGGCGCGGTGCTGCTTATAGGAGTGCTTGTCAAAGCTCTTGTAGATGCTGGCATGGAAAAGGAAGAGGCGGAGCAAGCTGCTCAAGCCGTTTTCTACGGCGCACCGTCTTTATTGGGCATTGATTTGTCTGGCTCAGTAATGATGTTTGAAGAACCGTTTGGGAAAACTTGGAGCGAGAAGGTAATTAACTTCTTCGGCGGGCCTACTGTTTCGGATGCTGTGAAAATTGGACAAGGAGTATCAGAAGCTATGTTTGCCGAAGATTTTGACAAGGTCGTTGATGCTGGCGAAAAAACAGTTAAAGGTGTCACCCCGTACTATCGAATGGGACAGGCTGGCGTAGATTTGGCGACCGAGGGAAGTACGAGCATTAACCTTGATAAGAAGAAAACAGAGATTTCCAATTTTGAGGGAATCATGCGCGCATTAGGCTTCACTCTCACCCAGCAATCAAGATACTACGATGAGAAAGATGCAAGGCGTTTGGAAAAGAAGGTGGCAGGGAAGTAGTCAAGCCTTGCGTGTAAATAAATAGGCAATACTACACAACACGGCAACGAGAAGGATTTGAGCAAATAAAACAGCTATATCAAGATGGATATAATTCACAGAAGACTCAAGACTGTTGGATGTGGGGTTGAAACGCGGCGCGGGGCTAAACAGCAGTCCGTATCCCGCGTGGTCGCCTCCGTGTGCGGCGTTCCGTTTCCACGGCGGGACTATGAGCATTAAGGCAACAACAATGAGGCCAATAGTAAGGACGGCGCGCTGTTTATTATTCATGTATTAAAAGTTTTGCGGGCGAGAGGTAGCAAATAATAATCTAAGCACCTGAAGCTATCTCTTGTCCGCAGAAGTTTAATTACCTATCGTCCTTATATCCGAATTTATAATCAACGCCGTCCACTGTGAGAAAGAAATAGCAGACACGCAATTTCTCTTTCTTAAAGAATATCGCACCTGAAGCAGAATCATTTGGAAAGATGGTGTTCTTCCTCAAGGCTGAACTTGTAATACTTGCCGCGCGGGATTCGGCTTGTGCTCGGACGGCTCTGTTAGCATTAGCCGCGCGTGCTCTAGCGGCATAGTCAGGTGTTGTAATGGTAGTAGGCCGACCATTTACATATACCGTCTGCGTCGTTGTGGCAAAGCCCGCTAAAATGCCGCCGAAGATATTGGCCCACCTTTTCCGCTTCAATACATTCTCTGCGGCTTTCTCTGGTGGGACAGGCAGGGATTCCTTGAAGTCGTCGCCCTTTATATCTCGCTTGCGCCAGTCCTTGTTGGTGTAGAACATTGAGGCGTCTGCGGGGTCTATGTTAAAGCGGCGGTCTGTTGAGTTTCGCACTACTACAAAGAAAACAAAGTAATCGCCGTTGTACTCCTGCACGACACCAACATCTACGCCGTTGTTTTTGATGATGCGTAATGGAAGGCCATCAACAAAGATTTCGTCACAATTACTACACCCCGCTTCCCATTCTAGTACCTTCGACTCAGGATTTGACTGTGCCAGCGCAGTTGCCATGCTAAGCACAATTAGCATTGCGGATAGTAGGGCCTTCATGGTGAGCCTCCTTTGGTGCGCGGCATACTATGATAAAAACAGAAGCGGCGCAAGATTTCTCCTGCGCCGCTCTTTTCCAAAATGGGGCTTAAGTGGTCAAGACGTTCCGTTGCGACCCTGCACAATATCAATCAGCGCATTCAATCTCTCGTCCGTATGCTGCTGTGCGTCAGCAATCACAGCCACCACTTTATTGATATGCTCCTGTTGCTGCGCTATGCGCGCGACGGTTGCGTCTGTCCTTGCCTGTGCTTCTCGTAGTGATTCGATGTTGACGGCAAATTGAGCTTGCTGCTCAAGGATGAAATCCATTGTTCTTTGGCGTTCTTCATCTGTCATGTGAGAGAGGATACGCGGGAAGGGTTTTGATGGTCAAGATTGCTTGGGAGTGTCTTCCTTTAATCGGCAAGTCCAAACACCGCTTGCTGTTGGTTCTAAATCAATTCTTCCTACTTCTTGTAGTTCGGTTAGACAGTTGATTTCAGTGACGCTGCGCGTGGAGATTTCAACCACGCCTTGTTCGCGCAGCTTCTTCATTAACAATCCTTGCCACTTCTTTTTATAGTTCACTTCTTGGTTTTCTTTGTGGGCGGTCTGCCCATTGGCTTTGATTCTATGTGCTTCAAATCCCCGCGCTTAATCATATAGACATTGGCAAACTTCTCTGCCTTCAACCGCCCCTCTGTGATGAGTTGTAAGACGCGCTGGCGAGTAACGCCTAGTTCGCTTGCGGCTTCGTTTGTTGTGATGTAGTCGCTCGCCTTCATTGTTCCGCATTATAAACCTAAAAGTACTTTTCAGGGAAGAATTATTTTTATCTTGGAAAGTACTTTTTCGTTGACAAGTACTTAGATGTGTGGATAATAGTACTTGTCAGGCGGCAAGTACTAAATAAAGCGGGCCGAAGCAGGATTACCGCCTAGCCTCAGCCCTTCACTCAATAGGCCACCGATTTGAAAGGATACGACCAATGAGCAAGAAAGATTCTACCAAACAAGACCGCCAGAGACTAGCGGAAGCTATCTCTGAAATTATGACCAACCCGCAAACACCCGTTGGACTCTTCAATGCAGTAGGCGAAGAGACAACGGAATGGACGCAGGCCATGCTTGAGCAACTAGATTCCAGCCCTGAGCATATCCAAGCCTGTCTTGATGCTTATTACAAGCGGGAAGAAAAGAGAACGGGAGGTAAGGGCTGATGAAAAGGAAGCAAACGGATAAGCCCGAAAAACTAACCTATGAGCAGATACAAACTATCTCATTGGCCGTCGCTCAAGACCTCTCGCAGTTTGAGAGCACAGCAGGTTACTTGATAGTTCTCATGCGGGACATCGCAGAGCATCCGTTCGACAGTTCGCATGTTGAAACTATCGCTACCTTGCTTAGCTCACATCTCTTTAATTGGGCCACAGTCGAGAGCAGCGAAGCCTTGCGAAACTTCACGGCGAACGCACGGCAGAAAGTCTTGCAGGGAATTACAGAGAGCCGCGCGAGTAATTGAAGGGGCGGGCTTAGGCCCGCTTCTTTTTTAAGGTTGGGCGAGTGAAAGCCTGCGGCGAACGCTCTTTTTCTTCGCGGATTGTTTGCACGATAATCGGATGAAGGAATCCGGCCATGCTTGTGCCGCGCAATTCGCAACTCAGCCTGAACTCGTCAAGAGTTTGCTGGTCAACCGGAACTGCTACGACTTGATTTTTGACTTTCCCTACAGGCTTCTTCGGGCGTCCCATAGTTTCTAGCATAATCACACCTCCAAATATAAATCAAACATTTTCTTAATCTATCTATTTTCTTTATAAAGATTATGTTATACTAATTCATAATTTAAGGCAAAGGAAAATCGTTATGCCAGACAGAAAACCCGCAAAGAAAACAATCCCGTTCCATGAAGTCGCCAACATCTTTCCCTTAATGGAAGGTGAAGGGTTTCAGGTATTAGTAAACGACATCCGCAAGAACGGCCTGAGAGAAGCAATATGGCTGCTAGTTGATAAGTCAGGCGACACTTGGATTATTGACGGCAGAAACAGATACAACGCTGTCCTTCGACTTCAAGAGCAGGGCCATCCGATTCAACATAGATTTAGAGAGTGGGACGGCAAGGGAAATCTAACGGCGTTTGTGGTGTCGCTGAATTTACATAGAAGGCATTTAACGGAAGGCCAGCGAGAGATGATTGCCGCGAAGCTCTCAAATCAAAAGCGGGGCGGTGACAGGAAATCTCAGAATATCAAACCGCCAAATGGCGGAATGATTTCTCAGGCAGAGGCCGCAGAGTTGATGAAGGTGTCTGAGCGAAATGTACAGCGAGCGTCAAAGGTCTTAAAGCATGGCGATGAAACTCTAGTCTCTGCCGTTCAATCCGGCACTCTTCCCGTCTCCGTTGCTGCACAATCTGTTGATGCCGTCGAAAAGTATCCAGAGGTTAAGGCCATTAGAGGCGCACGGCCTCAAGACCGCATCGCTATCGCAAGCAACTTGGACAGGCTGCCAGAAGATGAGAGAAAGAAAAAGCTCAAGCTCTTGGCTAAAGGACACTCGGATACTCTCACGTCACTGGCTAATAAGCCGCCAATGCCAAAGAAGAAACCTGAATCTTCTTTTGATAGATGGGATAATCATATAGACGGAATAGTGCGAACACTTATTGAAATGCAAAGGGTCATGCCGCAGTTAATGTCAGAGTGGGACGACGACGAGAAACAACGATTCCTAAACAGGCTTGAGAGCCTACAATCTCGCCTCACTTCACTTGAAACCACAACGCTAGGGAGCATGGATTATGACGAGACAAGAACAGGAGCAGAAGCTCAGACAACGGTTCATTGAAGAGTACAGAAAAATCAAAGGCCGTCCGAACATTCACCAGCTTGTTGGGATTATCCAGAAATTCAACCTTAACCCGCGACTTGAGAGAGCCATCTACGACTCAAACGCGAGGCTTGCGCGCGAGTGGTGCGCTAAAGAACTGATAGATGGCTGGCGTTCGATTCATAACGTCAGGAGCAAAGACGCGCAGGGCAATCTTATACAAGAGTTTGTGGAAGAAGGCATGTTCACTGCTGAGGACTATGAGATAAAAGCGGAAGATGAACGGCGCGTTCTCAAGAAAAGCTACGGCAAGCTTGTCGGCTTTATTGAGCATTGCCTTGAGCGATACGGCGTCAAGTTAGAGGTTGGTCTTGATTTCATCAAACCGATTTCTTTAAGACGCTCTGCGCGAGCGCAGAAGGCGCAAAGGCAGGGCTTGTTTGATGAAGTAAGCCAGACAACAGAGAAACTTTAATCTACCCGCAAACCCTGATTGATGGTAAGATACTTTCGGTGCTTAGAAGGCGAGAAATTGCTTTCGACGCACCTTTTTCTTTTCTCGCCTGTATTACTTCCTAAAAACAATTTATTAAGGATGCCGCGAGGCATTTCAGCCCCATAGGAGAATCACATGGCAGAATTTGCAAAGAAACTAGCACTCACGGGAGCAACGCAGGACAGGCTAAGCACGCTGCTTACAGCAGCAGGCTACACCATCTCTGTGCCGTATGTTCTTGTTGTGCGAGCAACTAAGACCAACACGGCAAGTATTTATGTTGGCTCTGCGTCCGATGTTAATGCCTCAACGGGCTTTGAAATGGAGCCGGGAGACGTTTACACCATTAGCGGCGACAGGCCAAGCCCCGTGCAAGTCAATCAATATTACTTTTACGCTGCCGCTGCTCAAGGGCTGGAAGTCTGGGTACACGGATAAGGAGATAATTTATGAAAGGAGATAATTTATGAGCGGATTCTATTCAAGCCGTGCGCGGCGTCTCTACTCTGGCGGCACTTTGCCTGCTAGTCCAGTAGCAGATGATGTGTTTCTCAAAACAGGCTCTAATCCGGGATTCTATTATTGTCTCTCAGCAGGAGTATGGACAGGGCCATTGCCTACATCGGAGGCTACCGCCGCATCCATCGGCACACTCATCAACTCCGCCACAGCTAAAACTACTCCTGTAGATGCTGATGTCTTAGCACTTTCAGATAGTGCAGCAAGTAATGTCTTAAAGAAATTATCTTGGGCAAATGTCAAAGCTACGCTAAAGACTTACTTTGATGGTTTGTATGCCCCTGTAAGCACCGTCAAAGTCTATCGCGCTCTTTTGACTCAATCGAGCACGGATGCGCCAGTAGCAACCGTTTTAGAAAACTCTTTAGGCGCAACACTCGTCTGGGCTTACGTCGCATCGGGTAGATACACGGCAACTCTGGCGGGTGCTTTTCCGGCTAACAAAGTTTTCATCACATGCGACAAGTCGAGAATGCTGTCAGACGATTTGTCGGGCCTGAAATACTTCTACGCGGCAAGGGGCGACAATGACAGCATGCGCCTGCATTCGGGCGTGAGTGAATCATTCGAGGATGATTGTCTGTCCGGTTACGAAATCAAGATTGAAGTTAATCCGTAAAGGAGAAAGTCATGTACGCAGGGCTTTGATTCAAAAGTCCGTTATGATGCAAAAGTATAGATGTTGATGCAAAAGTCCGGCGGGCAAAAGTAAGGCTGCCGCAATCCGCCAAGATACGGCAGCCCTTCCCGCTACAAGCCTTCCCTTAGCGACCCCAAGAGACAGGCGAGCGGGCTGTCGGCACGTCCACCCCTCGATTGTGCCGACAGTCTTTAGCTTTTAGGAGTTCTGTAGTCTCTGCTATGATTGAGCGTCTTTGATAATCAGCAACGGCTAATGCGTAGCTCAAACCTCAATCTCAAAGAAGAGTGATGAGCATCGCCGTTGAGAAGCAAAGGATTCTCACGGCGGTTACTGTCACGAACAGTAGGCTACGCATATTTACGTATAAAAGCAAGCTCACAGGAGGCAACTCCTGATGGGCAGGCGAGCGCGTTTGAGGCCGAAACGATTAGCGAAAAAGCTCCGTGCTATTCGCTCTGCTTTCGACTTGTCTCAAACTGAGATGTTAAAGCTTTTGGGATTTGAGAAGCAGATGCTTTACAACCGCATCTCAGAATATGAGCTAGGAAAGAACGAGCCGCCCTTGCCGATTCTCTTACGCTATGCGGAAGTTGCTGGCATCTGTGTTGATGTGTTGATTAACGATAAGTTGGATTTACCCGCGAAACTTCCAAGCAAGCCGAAACACCAACATTGACCGTAAGAGAGAGGCTTGACATCTCCGAAAAGAGCCTCATAATGCAGAGCAATCATGCGTGAGAGGCACTTCAAATACATCCCTTCTTTCGGCTTCACGCTAAGCCTATAAATACACCAAATCGGGCAGTAAATATCTGTGTTTTCAACAACTTAGCTCTTGCTTTCAAGGGTGAGACGGTGTATTATGCGTGCAAGTTCTTTCCATTCCAAAAAGAAAAGTCCAGCCGATTGCGTGAACAATCAACTGGACTTATTCAACTACAGCGTGCGTGAACACGATGCAGCCGATTCAACTTCATTATGCGTCACTCATGCTGAGAAAGCAAGGTGCATAATGCAAACGAATCCACGACCTACCTATAGCCAGCAATGGCGCGAATACACTCAGGGACAGGTGAACGAGAAAGCCAAGTTCCTTGAACTTCTGTATGCTCTCTGCCAGTTAATCGAAGAACGTCAACAGCACATGGGACGCCCGCGCGTGCCGATGGCTGACAGAATCTTCTCAGCCGTTTTCAAGGTCTATTCCACCGTCTCAAGCCGTCGCTTCATGTCTGACTTGGCAGAGGCCAAACGGCGCGGCTATGTCTCTGTGATGCCGAACTTCTGTTTGATTATCCGCGCGCTCGAATCGGAAGAACTCACACCGCTCTTAAAAGAACTCATTATCGAATCTAGCTTGCCGCTCAAGAGCGTGGAGTCTGACTTTGCCGTTGACTCTTCCGGCTTCTCCACTGGCGTACATCAGAAGTGGGTTGACCATAAGTGGGGCAAGACGCGCGTGATGTATGGCGCGAATGAGAAGTTTGAGAACAATCGGCATGATTGGATAAAGGCTCATGTGATGTGCGGCTGCAAGACCAACATCGTAACGTCCATTGAAGTCACGCGAAGCAATGAAGGTGATAGCCCTTACTTCGCTCCGCTCGTGGAAAAGACTTCTGAGAACTTTGTGATGAACACGGTCTGCGCTGACAAAGCATATTCGTCAAAGAGCAATCTCAAGCTTGTGGTCTATAAGGGAGCGCAGCCCTACATCCCTTTCAAATCGAACACGACGCCGCAGACCAAATTCACAGACGACTTCTGGCGACGGATGTATCATCTCTATGAGTACAACAAAGTATGGTTCAATGAGCATTATCATAAACGCTCAAACGTCGAAACGACCTTCTCCATGATAAAGCGGAAGTTTGGCGACAAGGTGCGGAGCAAAACGCATACGGCACAGATAAACGAAGTGCTTTGCAAGGTGCTGTGCCACAATCTCTGTTGTGTGATTCAGAGCATGTATGAGCTTGGCGTGGATGTGGACTTTAGAGCGGGGCTGTCCTGAGTGACAGCCCTTTAATGAATAAACTTTTCGTCGCTCACATCCGCGAACAGTGATAGAGGCTCTACGGGTGCTTCCTTCTTCTGCCTTCTTGTGGTCTGCGGTGTAGGTTGAGCTTCAAACCGGAACTTTGAGGCTTTAACATAATCGGGGTCAAGCTCAATACTTATCCATTGCCGCCCTAAGTCTTCCGCCGCCCTGCCAGTGACATTTGAACCAGCGAACGTGTCCATAACGAGGTCGCCAGGTCGGGTTAAAAACTTGATAAAGAAGTCCGGTAGAGCCTGCGGGAAGCGCGCTGGATGCGGCTTAATACCTTCTTCTTTACAGCGACGTAAGTAGTGACTCTGGCTATCGGTGTTCGAGAACTGTAAGAGATTCGGCGGAATAGCCCCACCGTTATCACGCCGGAACTTGTCGCTGATGTCATGTCCCGAAGGTCGCATGGCGGGTTTATATCCCTTTTCCAGCAGCGTCTTCATACTGTCGCTGTAAGGCGCGAGTACGCGGCGATTGTCGGCGTCAACAAACGGGTTTAGAGTCAGCCACCAGACATTATTGACCGCATCCTTAGCACGCAACCGCCTAACCGTCACCCACTCGGCGGGAGTCGGCAAACGTGCAGGGTTGTAATGATAGAACTCCTGCGCCAGATAGAAACCACTTTCGCACATCCTCACTAATAACTTGTATTGATAAATGGATTTTGCGGGCATCCCTTTTATCCATGCGCCGCCGATGTCAATAACTAGGCTGCCCTGCGGGTCTAGGATTTGAAGGAAAAGCGGGATGAACTGCTCAAACCATCTAATATAGCTGTCAGAATCTTCGTTGCCGTATGACTTCTTTCTTACTAGAGCGAATGGCGGCGAGGTGTTGATAAGTTTCGCACGGTAGCCCTGCTCTATTAGTATCGGCAAGATTTCAAGCGCGTCTCCGCAATACATCCGCCCTAAGTTTGTTGAGTAAGCGGGAACAAGTCGCCTCGCTGATTGAGCCTCGCCTTCCGTCTCCGTCGGATTTTCGTCTTCCGAACTGCCCGAAGGGTCAACGCCTGAGTCGCGCGGCGGTTCGGACGGCGGCGGCGCAGATTTCAGGCTTATACCAGCCGGTTTGAGTCTGAGCGCGTCTTCCGCCTGCTTGCGCAGGATTTCAATTAACGCGGTGTTGTCCTCAATGATTTTTTGCAGAGCAGTCCCGTCAATAAAAATGATATTCAGATTGCTTGTGCTAATCTTCATCTTACGGAAGGTCAACGCGCTTTCTGTTGCCTTGCCTGTGCTGACAATCAAAATCACGTTAGCCAGCGTGACGCTCTGCATGCCGACTTCTTTGGCAACCGCCTCAAGACTAATGACGCCGACCTTGCATTGAACCTGCCAGCGAGAATAGATAAGGCGCGTTGAATGTAGCATCGCATCTACTTCGCCACCGCCAGCAACCTCAACATCAGTTTCGCGCCAGCCCATGAAATCCAGATTGAGCAACTGACATAATCGAATGGCTAATATTTCTAACGCCTTCCCGCTCTTGTTCGGGTCGCCCTTCTTTTTAATATCCGCAACGATGTCTTTGAGTGCTCTTCTACGAATGTCACGGATTTGAATAAATCCAGCAGAGCGGTAAAGCGTATCAAGCAGCTTCTCACCTATTTCCTCTTCAAACTTCGGCATCGGGCGCACATCGGCAGCCTTGCCGCCACGACCTTCCGGCGTCTTAGTGTCGCGTTTGCCCTTCTTGCGGATTTCGATAAAGCCAGCTTCTTGCAAAGGCGTGAGAACCGTCTTAACAATATCTTTCCAGTTATAGCCAGTCTGACCGGAATACAATTCTTCGGCGTGTCTTAGAATAATGTTGTATGGAGTCCAATCCTGAATATTGAGCGCACCCATTGCCTTGAGGAAAAGGAACTGGTCGCCAGTAAGGTCTTTGGTCGCCTCAATCGTAACAGATGATGCGCCAATTAACGCCTGATATTCAGCCGCGTTGACTTCATAGCCATTTAAGACATTAGCCTTCCGCAGCCAGTTGAGCACACCTGAGAGGTCGCTAGAGTTTTTGCTTGGCTCGTAGCCTCGATGCCTGAGTTCGTCGGGGATGGTCTTTAGGTCAATGCGGATTCCGCCCGTCTCCATCTCTTTGAGCGTTTCAACGATATTGACGCCGTGCAAGTCTAACAGGATACGTTGAGCAATGAGCTTGTACGCCTCTTCATCCTTACCCTGACAGTCAATCAACTGCTGTCCGAAATTAGTCAGCGCGTTAGTCTCGTCAATGATGCCGTAATTGCGCAGAGCAATCAGCGTGTTAGCCGCAAGTTTTTCGGGCGCGGTCTTTTCACTAAAGAAGGCCGAAGCGATAGCCTTCTTTAGTTTGCTTCCTTTACCGCCTCCCGCATGCTGTCGAAGGATGGGTAACAGCTTGAACAATGGCGTCTGCTCCGGTGTGAACTGCTGGCTGTAAGGCACACGTAGAGCAGGTTGGTCGGTTTTTGCCATGATGTTGAAGTGTTTGCTTGACCTATTTGATAACCAAGAAAGAGACGGCGGGAGCATACGCATCTTTAACCCTCGCGTCAATGTTTCACCGCGTTTCACGCGCGCATGCACACTAGACTTTTGCATCAGAAATCTCCCTTGATGCCAAAGTCATGTAACTTTTGCACTTTAGAATCAAAGCTACTTGCGTGCGGCGTTCATTTGTTAGCTTGTTCATACTGACCATTATGCTTGCGCGGGCAAGAAAAGTCAAGATAAAAATGCGTTAGGTAGCAGAAAAAAGTTGTGGTATAAAGACACGTAGAGATACCGCGCGAGGTGCGCGTGTCTTTAAAATTGACAACTAAGACAGATATGGTGGAGCGGACGGGAATCGAACCCGCCGTCGAGGGTCTCAAATCGCCGACGCCACGCCAGTGGCCGCCCCATCATCAAGCAACGGCCAGAGGGATGTTCGCCAAAACACCTCCCCTCTGGCCGTTTCGCTTTTACTCTTTGCTTGCCTCTCTTTCCATTCCGCCTTTCGCCGTTAGCACCTCTGCGATGCCGTGAAAGAAAGCCGCAATGCGTTCTGGCTGCCAGCCCTTGACTCTTTTTCGCTGGATACGCTGTGGCATAAAATTCTCCGTTACACATGCGTTACATTCTCCATACCTACTCAGTCACTATGGAAGGTGTCAAAAGGCTGTGAAAAGTAGATATTTACTCGCCCATCTATCTCTATCACTATGGCTACAACTTATTCGTAAAATTGTGTAGGGTTATGTTGACTGCGTGACTGGCCGTGCTATTTCTTGCATTTTTTTCAATATTTTAAAAAGCCGGGGCGGATAAATGACAGGCAAAGTAAACATTGGGACATGCGGCTTTCGCCTTCCGAGGCCGGAATATGCACAGCTTTTTTCCTGTGTCGAAATACAGCACACATTTTATCAACCGCCGCAAATCCAGACGCTCGAACGCTGGCGCGCAGAGACTCCTGCGGAGTTTGAGTTTACCTTGAAGGCATGGCAACTCATCACACATGAAGCGAAAAGCCCGACATACAAGCGTTTGAAAAAGAAGCTCAGCGAGACGGAAAGAGCAGAGGCCGGATATTTCAAGCCGACGCAGACGGTGAGAGACGCATGGGAAACTACCTTTGCCTGTGCAAAGGCTTTGCGCGCCACAACGATTTTGTTTCAATGTCCGGCAAGCTTTAAACAGACCGCAGAGAATATCTCAAACATGGAGAAATTTTTTTCCGGCATCAATCGCGGCAGGCTCAATTTCTGCTGGGAGCCGCGCGGCGATTGGGACAGCAAGGTCGTCAAAAATATCTGTCAAGACCTAAAGCTCTGGCATGTCACAGACCCGTTCGCGGGCAAGAGTGTCACTCCGACCAAATGCTATTTCAGATTGCACGGCAGAAAAGGTTGGAGATACAAGTACGAGGAAAGCGAACTGGAAGAACTGGCCTCGATGCTGCCCGAAGATAAAAGGGCTTATGTCTTCTTCAATAATATTTATATGACAGAGGACGCGCTCAGATTTCAGGAGATAATCAAAGAGAGCGACCGCTAATTCCGAAATGTCTGCTCAGTCTCCATCGCTTCATCTTCAACAACTTCTTCTTCATCTTTCGCAAAAGGGTCTGGCAGCGACGCACCGGGCGGAACGAACCACAACTCAAGGCTCTCGCCCAAATCCGCGTCGGCTTCAACCGTGATGACAGTCAATCTCTGCTGGCTAATTCCATATTCCTTTGCCAACCCGTCTCGCCACTTTTCAATAACTTCCATCAGGTCAGCTTGCGGCGACTCCCATTCAGCGTCTGCCGCAGGCTCAGTTTCCGCTGCTTGTGCGTCTTGCTGATTCGCCTCCGCATCAGGCTCTGCCAACTGCTGCGCCGCGCTCTGCCTGCGCAGGATGATGCACAGGCTCATTTCCTTGTCGCCGCTGAGGACATCTGCGAAGTTTTTTAAGACCTGACGCTTATCATCATCGCTTGCGAATTCATAGCCACTGAAATCGCGCCACAGGATTGCTTCTTTCGGGCGCGGTTCCGGCCCGCTCGCTTCCTCTGCGGGCGGCGGAGCATCTTTCGGCAGCACCCAGAGTTGCACAGTAGCCATGACATTGTCGGCTTTGGCTTCATACCCGGCACAGATGACTTTGATTCTGTCTGCCCCTATCTTGAAATTATTTTGCAGGCTGGCTGTGACCTCATCCGCCGCTCTGCGCCACGCGCCGGGCGCGCCTGTGACAGTGTTCTGGCCACTACATATAAGCGCGCCTCCGGCTGTTGTTGCAACACGTCTGCGAGACCTGCGAACGTCACATTCCCACTGTAACCAAGCATCTCATCGACATGCCCTTCCCAAAACTCGTACTCGGTAAACATGCCCTTGAAGGTCTTCGCATTATTTTCAAAAACTTTAGGGTCAGGCGGTGCTGCATCAAGCGGAGCGACCCAGAGTTCCGTGTAGAAGTCTTTTAACTTTTCGTAACGACCGCCTTCGATAAATTGTATGCGTTCGGCAGAGACGCCGCGCGAGTTGACCAGATAATCTTTCGTATAATCGAGTCTGTGGCGGACGATGCTGGAAGAGCCTTTATCGCCCGGCCCGTAACAGATAATGTAGCCGATTGTGCCAGGTCTTTGTTGAAGCTCGATGGCGAAATTATCCAGATGCGCGCCGTAGTCGCAGCTACTCAAAAGCCCCTCGAACTGGTCGAAATTGCGAGCAATATTCTCAGGCTCCTGCGCCGTGACGATGTGTGAGAAAAGCAAACCTGCCAGCAGAAATAAGATGCGAGAGATGTTTGAATGGCGCAGTCTCATCCGGTGTTCCTTTTAGTGGCTTTGTCTTATGCTGGCGGGATTATACTCTAATAAGCAAATCGCTACGAGGTAGTCTCCCGCTGGTGGCGCAAAGGCGCAAAGAAAAGCATTCAAGATAAATGATAGCTCAACTCTTGGCGAGCTTTCTTTGCGCCTTTGCGCCTTTGCGGGAAACTTCTTTTTGGTTTTATGCGCCGAGAGCGTGAAGCAGCTTTTCATGTATGCCGCCGAAGCCGCCGTTGGACATCACAGCCACGATGTCTCCTGAGCGCAATTCGGGCGCGAGGTGCGCGACGATTTCATCCGCGCCTTCGATATTAAAAGCAGGCTTGCCCTGCACGGCAATCTCTTCGATGAGCCGGTGCGTGTCGAGCACGCTGCCTTTCTCCGTCGCTTTGCTGCTATCAAAAACGCTGGCGATGACTACATAATCCGCAGACGCGAAAGCACGCGCATAGTCCTCTTGAAAGACCGCCAGACGCGAAGACCATGAGCGCGGCTCGAAGACCGCGACGAGACGACGGCCCGCGTATTTCTGCTTTAAAGCCAAAAGAGTCTCGCGCACAGCCGTCGGATGATGCGCGAAATCATCTATCACAATCACGCCGCCTGCTTCGCCACGAACTTCTGCGCGGCGGCGCACGCTCTTGAAACTCGCGAGCGCATCCTGAATCGCTTCGCGCTCAATGCCCCAAGCGTCTGCGGCAATGATGACGGCCAGACAATTTCGGACATTAAATTCTCCGATGAGCGGAGTGCGAAAGCGCGCCCACTCCGCGCCTTCGCGCAGGACGCGAAAGTGTGTTAGCTCGCCCATGTACTCAATATCGCTTGCCTGCCATCGCGCATCGTCTGCCGTGCCGAAGGTCTCAAGCTGCGTGTGAAGTTTGCGGCCCATCTCATTAACCACTTCGCGCACGTTCGGGCTGTCCCATCCTGCGATGAGCCGCCCGTTGCCCGGCACCAGGTTCATCAAACGACGAAAGGCAAGCTTGACGGCTGCGAGGTCTTGATAGATGTCCGCGTGGTCAAACTCTATGTTATTGACGATAGCGAGTTCGGGCAGGTAGTGCATGAACTTCGGCCCTTTGTCGAAGTAGGCCGTGTCGTATTCGTCGCCTTCGATGATGAAATAGTTGCTGTCCGTGACTCGAAAACTCGCGCCGAAGTTCTGGACCACTCCGCCGACAAGAAAAGTCGGATTCAAGCCGCCGCGTTCCATCACCCAAGAGGCGATGCTCGTGGTCGTAGTCTTGCCGTGTGTTCCCGCGACGACGAGCGAGCGGCGTCCGCGTATGAACTCTTCCTTGACCGTTTCCGCCTGCGAGCGATAGAGGAGTTTGCGATTTAAAGTCTCTTCGACCTCTGCGTTGCCGCGCGGAATGGCGTTGCCGATGATGACGCAATCGGGATGAGGCGTGAGATGCGAGCCGTCATACCCTTGCATGACCTTGATGCCCAGAGATGCGAGCATCGTGGACATTGGCGGATAGACATTTTCATCAGAGCCCGTCACATGATGGCCGCGCGCCTGCAACATCCCGGCGAGCGATGCCATAGCAGTCCCGCAGATTCCGATTAGGTGATAATGCATAAGAGTCTGGAGTCTGGAGTCTGGAGTCTGGAGTCAAGAGTCAAATGCAGCTTGTCTTTGACTCTTGACTCCAGACTCCAGACTCTAGACTTCGTAGTTTTACTTTTTCAGCAGACTATAAAAGGGAAGCTCTCTAATGTTCTTGTAAGACGGGACGGGCTGTTCCTCGTATTGGCCGCAGGGTCTGGACTTCTGCGACTTGAGGTCTTTGCAGTGCGTCGTGCCTTTCAACAGGATGCCTTTCGAGTTGTAGTAGTCCTGTCGTATGACTGTGATGTCGCCGCGAAAAGTGTTAAGCGTCGAATCGGATTTGGCGAGCGTGCCGTCCGGGCGGAAGTAGTAGATGACATAATGCACCCAGTCGCCCGAAGGACTCTGGAAAGTGAAGCTGGCCCCGGCGATTTTCCCGTCGCGCATCCAGAGAAAAGCGTTCTGGGCCAGATTGTCGCCCGTCCCGGCCTTCTCGCGTTCCTGCTCCGTCTGAAACTCGCGCCATTGGTCAGGCCCTTGCTCTGTCGCCGGCGAGACATCCGCAAAGATGCGCCCGGACTTTTCATTCGCCTTGATGTATTGCTCCAATTCTTTGACGTAAGCTTCTATCTCTGCAACTTTGCCGGTCGGCTGCGACGTGGAAAGGGATGCGCCCTGCTGCGCCTGAGAGACAACGGCGCAGAGGCTTAAAATAGAAATCAGTAATGCGAGCGAAAGGGAAGTTGTCAAAGTCCGCTTCATCTTTATTCCTCCTGAGAGATTTTTTAACGCCCGGCGATTGGCAGAGCGAAAGAGAATGTCGAGCCGCGTCCGAGTTCAGAGACAACACTAATCTTGCTGCCGTGAAGCTCTACGAGTTGGCGCGTGATGTAAAGGCCGAGGCCGGTGCCTTTCTCGCCGCGTGTCGCGCGGCTGCGCGCCTGTTCATATTTATCAAAGAGCCGCGCGACATCTTCGGGCGCGATGCCGACGCCAGTGTCCGAGACGGAGATGAGCATCTGTCCATCCTGCCGCTCGGCTTTGACTTCGACGTGGCCGCCGCGATTCGTAAACTTGACTGCGTTCGAGAGCAGGTTGACGAGGATGCGTCGCAGCTTGGCGCGGTCAGCCTCTATCGGCGGCAAATCCTCCGGCAGTTTATCTTCTATCGAGAGACCTTTCTCTCTGGCGAGCGGCTCCATAGTCTCACGCAACTCGTCAACCACTCCGCGCAAATCTATCGTCGCCGCATCCAGCCGCATCGTCCCCGATTCAAGCTTTGAAGCATCAAGCAGATCGTTGACCAACTCAATCAGGCTCTGCGTATTGCGCTCCATCATCGAGACCATGTTCTTCTGCTCCGGCGACAACTCGCCCAGACGGCCCGAAGTGAAAAAGTTTATGACGCCGCTAATGACCGTCAAAGGCGAGCGCAAATCGTGCGTCGTCAGGGCCAGAAACTCTTCCTTCATCTCGGCCAACTCGCGCAGCTTGGCGTTGGCTTCGTTCAACTCGCGGTTGTTCTCCTGTAGTTGCAGATTAACCTGCTCAAGCTCTTCGCGCTTCGATTCAAGCTCTCCTAAGATAGCGACCAGGTCTCGATTCTGTCGCTGGATTTCCGCGACCATCGGGTCGTTCAAATCATCGCCCAAAAATCCGCGCAACTCATCCATGCGCTCTCTGACCTTTGCGGCATCATGTCGCGGCAGCCACTTGATGACAACCACGCGCGTGCCTTGCTGCGGCGCGGTCTGAATATCAAACTCGTCCATCAGCTTGCGCGTGCCGGAAAGGCCGACGCCCATGCCCGAAATAGAGCGATAGCTGCCATGCAGGATTGAGCGCAAAGTGGCTTCGTCAATGCCCGGCCCGTCGTCGCGCGCAGTGACGCGCAACCCTACATCTTCGCCGCGCTCTGCCACCGCCAGCGAAATCGCGCCTGAGCCTGCGTACTCATAAATGTTGCGTGTGATTTCTGAAACGGCGGTCGTGATTTTTATTTGCGTCGTCTGCTCAAAGCCCATCTCGCGCGCCAGTCGCCGCACGCGGTCGCGCACCTTGATAATGTCGGCCTCGCGCCGCACATAAATCTCTCCGAGCCTTGTTGAAGTGATATCTTTCATAAAAAGTCTGGAGCCTGGAGTCTGGAGTCTGAAGTCAAAGAAGTTTTTGTATTTGACTCCAGACTCCAAACTCCAGACTTTTGACTGCTTCATCGTGCGACGAGCACGGTTGCGTCGTCGGCCATGCGTCCATAGTCGCGCATCAGTATGCCTGCCATCAACTGGGTGCTGCGCCTGAGCAGTTCCGGGTAAGAGCCTATGTCCCATGCTTCGCTCAGGCCGTCGCTTGCCATGATGAGCGTCGCGCCTTCCGTCCAACGCTCAGACCAGACGCGAATCTTGCCGAGCCGCGCGCCGAGCGTGCCATTTGTCGGAATCGGATGGAAGCGTTGCGGCGTTTCAAAGGCGCGCACGGAGATGTTTCCGACTCCTGCATAATGCACTTGCCATGCTGCGCGGTCTATGATGGCTGCGCCCATGACTGCGCCGCGCGTGGCGCGAAGTGCATCATGCACGGCAAGCAAAACTTCGTCAACATTCTCCCCTAACCACTCTTCCAGAGAATCAAGAGCCACCTCCGCAGCTTCCTTCGCTCCCGGCCCATGCCCCAAACCATCTATCACCGCAAGCAGCGTGCGCTCGCCGCGCGTCTTGAAAAAGTAGGCATCGCCGTTGACAGTCTCCTTGTAATGCGGGCGACTCCAGACGCCTATGCGCCGCGAGAGATTTTGCATATTCATGACAGGTTGACTGTCAACATCAAGCGATGCGTGCTCTGGCCGCGCGAGCCATTTCCGCGTTAGCAGCGCAGTGCCGTGAGAAGTGCGACGCTGCGCGAGTCGCGCAGTCGTTCTGACAGTCGAATAGACATCAAACTCGTCTGTCAGGCGACGAATCGCTCCTAACCCCGCGCCGAGGCTCCCGCTTGTCGAAACTCCGTCGCGTATGGCCCTGTCCAGATTATAAATGCCCGGCCCCTTGTCCCAGTAAAAAAGTTCCACCCCGGTGTCCGCGCCAAGCGGTTTGGTGAAGTGCAGCCAGCCGCTCCCGTTGGCATAGCTCACAGCATTGGTTCCCATCTCCTGCACAACGATGTCAAGCTCGGCCAGTTCGGTGTCACTGAAACCGAGTCGGCCTGCATACTCATGCACAGCGCGCCGCGCCGCGCCGACCTGAGCTTCATCCGTAATCTCTATGGAGCGAATCTCACGCATCAAATTAACATCAGTTCAACAGTATCGGAATGCAGCTTGGTCGCTCCTGCGATGCAGAAAATCAAGGCGGCTGTGCCGCCCGTGCTGTGCGGAAAGTCTCTGACTTTCCGTTCATCTGCTTTTTTATCTGTGAGGCTGCGCCTCACACGGCAAGGCGCAGCCTTGCTATTAAATTCTGAGAGCGGGACGGAAAGCCAGAGGCTTTCCGCACAGCATGAGCGGCAAGAGCCGCTAATCTCGAAAGAAGCGGTAAGGGGTTGCTTATCTCGCGCTTCACGTTAAATTAAGGGATGAAGGATGAATGAAAAGCATTTCTTTCGTCGTCACGCATTTAACCCACATCTTACATCCCTTCTACAGCCAGCGCACGACCGTCACGCGCGTGCCGTGTCCGATTTCGGATTCGATATTGAATTCATCCACGAGCCTTTGCGAGCCGGGCAAGCCTTTGCCCAGTCCTCCGCCGGTAGAGAATCCGTCGCGCATGGCCTGTTCGATATTGGGGATGCCCGGCCCTGTGTCTTCAAAGATGAGTCGTAATCCGTCGCGCCCGTCTGCTTCGTGTGTCGGCTGCGCGATGAGCCTGCCGCGCACGCCGTATTTGACGACATTGCGCGCCAGTTCTGAGGCAACCGTCACAAGTCGTGTCTGGTCAAGGACGCGAAAGCCGATAGCGGCGGCCATCGCGCGCACTTCATTGCGTGCGATGGCAACGTCGTGGTTATGCTCAAGTGCGATTGATTTGCTCTGCAATCGCAAAGGTCTCCCTGTAAAAACCGTCTTCGCCGTCGTCCTCGCTCGAATCCAACTCGCCGCGCAAAAGCTTGATGCCTTCCTCTACATTCAGGACAGTATCCACGCCCTTGAGCTCAAGCCCCAACTCGACGAGCGTGATGGCGACGGCGGGCTGCATCCCCGCGACAACCGTGCGCGCATCCATAATCCGCGCCATCGCTGCAATGTCGGAGAGCACGCGGCCAATGAAAGAATCAACCATCTCAAGTAGAGAGATGTCTATCAGGACGCCGCGCGCGCCCGTGCGCTCAAGCTCGGAGAGAATGCTCTCCTGCAAGTGCATCACTGTCTGATCGTCCATGTCGAACTGAATCGGCACAATCAGCACGCGGCCAACTTTCAAGATAGGAATGCGTTGATAAGTGCTCATTGGCTTGCTCCTCGAAATTCACTCACTACCGAAGCCTCTTATTTCTTCTGGCGCGCCAAGTTTTCCTCGCTGATGCTTGCTCCCTGCGCTGCGAACCGCGCAGCTATTTGCTCGCCGGAGGATTTAGGTGCGCCCTGTGTCGTGCTCGAAATCTGCGAGAGAGCCTTAGCGGACACGACCACGCGCCCAAGCATTTCGAGCGCAAGCTTGATGCCGTCAGACATCTGCGCGCGCGTGGTAATCTGCGTCAGGTCTATGCCGAGTTGCACCATCGTCTGTGCAATCGCGGGAGAGACGCCCGTCAGGATGCAGCGCGCTCCCATCAAACGCGCCGCCGTCACGGTCTTAATCAAGTGATTGGCGACGAGCGTGTCCATCGTGCGCACGCCGGTGATGTCCAGGATGGCTATGGTCGAGCCGGATTCGACAATCTTCTGCAAGAGGGCTTCCATCATCATCTGCGCGCGGCGCGAATCGAGCGTGCCGATAATCGGCAGCGTCAGAATCTTGTCCCAGACTTTGATGACGGGCGTGGACAATTCCATCATATCCATACGCTGCTGTTGAATTATCTCTTCGCGCGAGCGTATGTAGTTCTCAATCATCACAATGCCCATCTTGTCCAAAAGCTTTGTGAAGTAATCCATCTCGCGCACGAGCGCGACAGCATCGCCTTCAAGCTCTTCTGCAAGGAGCGCGAGCAGTGTGTTACGCAGGCTCAAGATGTATGTCGCGTTCTCCATCGGCGTGTAACCTTTGAAGGCGCGGTTGCGCGAAATCTCGTTGAGAAACGAGCGCATCTCGTCAAAAGCGGGCGAGTCAAACTCCGCGCCATGAGACTCTTGAATTGAGCGCGCGAGCATTTCTACAATCTGCTGCGATTGCCTGCGCAACTCTTTTTTGGGAATCAACTCGTCGCGGAATTCGCCGGATTCAAGGCGGTCTTTAATCCAGAGATTAATAATCTCGTCGTGTCGCCTGACCAGCAGATCGGCCACGTATGGCGCATCCTGCGTCTGCGCTTTCTCTTCACCAGCCATTGTCTGTCCTCTCGCATGGCGCAAACGGGACAATCTGCGCCGCGCTTTAGTTGTCACATTAAAGGGAGAATTATTTTACCGCCTTTGCGCCGTGAGGCCCACCAGCGAAACAAGACAGGTATCTTAACATCGCAGCAGGGAAAATCAACCGGGTAAAAGAAATGATAGTGCGCTAATGGAGGATTGGTCGGATTTTAATAGTTTGTTGGCCTTACAAGAGGTTAAAGGCTGATTGTGAGTTACACCATAAATTGAAATCCTGACACCATAAAGTGAAATGGATTACACCATAAGATGAATTTGCTAGTATTCAGGAGTGCGCAAGAAAAGGAGGAGAACTGAGATGAAGCGTTGTCCCCAATGCAGAAAGACTTATCACGATGCAGCAATCTTGTGTTCGTATGATGGAAGTCCATTGCTAGATACGATAACTAATATTGACTCAAACGCCGAAACCCTGAAAACCCCTCGGAATCAAGATACATCGGCGGAACTCGCTTTTAGCATTTCGATAGCAGGGATAAAGATTGGTGATCCGATGGAGGTTATTGAGGATATAGACTTGCCGAGAATAGCTAGAGACGGATACGGCATAATAAAGATTTGTAAATGGCAGATGTCTAATGGTAATGAATTATCGGCTACATATAACAGTCGTCAAAATCGAGTTATTTATGTAGAAATAGATTGGAACCACAAGCCAGCAAGCGCAGATAGCGGCCTTTCAAATTTCAGGTTCGGTATAACCACACTAAAAGATATACGCAAGGCTTTGGGAAGCAACGGATTTAGCTATGCACAAACTGCCTTTAGGGGAACGGATGATAAGCTAGCTACTTTCAATGCCTTTGAGATTAAGAATTATCCTAATCAAATTATTGTTTTCGTAACCAGTTTATCAATCTCAGGGGAACGAAAAAAACTTCTTTCTGCTGATAACATTGCTGAGCATTTGAAATTAGAGGCAGTTATTCTTGCTGATGAAGAATATCTTGATGAAATATGGGGACAGGAAAAAATATATGACAAAGATAGTAAAGCTATCTTTCAAGAGTTAGGACTAAAATAATAAAGTCAATTTCTTGATTCAGGTTTCTCATCAAAGTACCTTTGATTAAGGCATTGATTTCGCAAATGCGGCATATTTAACATGCAATGTGCATAGCATTCCATCAAGACATCACGAACAACAATCTCAATGATCGCTCCTTCTTCTTGATATAGCGTTGAAGCGTAGAAGTATAAGATGTTGCCATCCAGAATGATTTCATCGCCGTCAGGCAAGGGGTGTCCTGCATACTCACAATAATGTTTTAGAACATTGCTCTGATAATCAAATGAAAATAATCCTGGAATGCAGTGGCAGATAAACCATAATTGGTGTCCGTCATCTGCAAGACTTTTCACCCATTCATAAACCCATTTAGGTGAATACGGAATAAAATGCTTGTCTTTTGACTTAATATAAGCAAACAATGGGCCTTTGAAGTAAGCAATCCAAACTACATCTCTTGTATCAAGTTCATCAGTGATACTTGCGCCATAAACAGGCCGTCCTTTATACAAATGTATAGAAACCTTGCCTGCACGCTTATCGCCATTTTCTTTGTGCCACCTATCAATAGAAAATTTTGGGTCTTCATAATCAACTGGTTCGTTTCCCTGAAGGAATCCGCGACCGGTAGCATAGTTAATTATAGCTTGTCTGAATTTCTCATTTGTCCCTGCATTGATTTCTGGAGATACCATAGGTGTACCAGCAATTGAATAGTTGTAGAATTCTGTTACCTCAAACAACTGTTTTTGTTTTATTGAGTAAACATATAACCTCTTTGTGCCAGCGCCCGACCCGAATGAAGATGACTCAAAAGCTATTTCTTTGATTCCATCATTGTCTAGGTCAACAACTTCGATGACATCCTGATCTGACACACCATATATCTCATCACTCACCCATAGTTGCGAGTAAGCCCCACCAACTTGTTCAAGGATATAAGCTCTACCATTAAATTCTTCATCATGCTCCTTACGAATAACTGCTAAAAATGGGGTTTTCGAGTTTATATTTCGGAAAGGTATAGCAACTATAATGCTTCCACCAAGAGTTGCGCGGGCAATACGCAGAGCAGTTATACGGCCAGCGGCTTGCTTTTTCTCATGCCACTTGAAGTATCTCTGACGCGCCCCATTTGCAATCACCTTGCTGACTTTTATCGCAGGGCTAAATATAAGCTGTAGAACACTGATGATTGTGCTTGCATCCATCTTCAATACGAAATATCTAATAAGGCTTGCCGTGCTAAAGTCCCGCCCGAAGGCAGAGCTTTTCGCTGATTAGAAAACTAGACTGCCTTTAAGCGCGTCTTTTCTTGTGGGGGTAGAGTTTTGGTGCTTTGAGAATTATTAGTTTGGTTATTTGGTAATGATGCGATCACTAATCCAACAAGTAAAGAATCTAACTCTGCGGAAGTAATCATTAGGTCGTGAGCTATTGCGCCTCGCGTGATACCCTCAGCCCTAAGTGTCTTGAAAACTTTATCGAACACCTGCGACGTATCGCGAGGCATCTCATCTTCACTGCTCCTGTATCCAGCGGCACTCAATTCAATGCACATGGTTCGATACTGCCACTCTTTTATGATTTCGAGTTTGCGTAAGCGATGCACTAAAGCCATCGCAGAGACACCCCAACGTTTCTTGAGCCTATGAATTGTTTTAACCGATATTGTGCTTGGTGGAGGCGTGTTACCAAATATGCCCCCACGTGGCATTAAGAAGGCACTTGCGAACCTATCGGCTTCCAACTCTGCCTCGCGACTTCGGGGTATGCCATGCGTATGTAAGGTTAAATGAGCCAATTCGTGCGCTGCATCAAACCTAGCATGTTCAGCCGACTTCTTCGTGTTCAAAAACACAAAGGGCTTCCCTCAATGCCAGAGCGAAAAAGCATCAACTTTTTTGCTCTCGACTGGAAGCGAAAACACACGAACACCATGAACTTCCAATAGGTGAACGGTGTTCGTTATCGGGCGTTCACCAAGACCCCACTCCGCTCGCAATGCCTGAGCCGCGCCCTCTGGCTCAAATCCACGCAACGACGGTACTGACGGGACGGGAAGCGCAAACCGTTTTTCAATCCATTCGCAAACCATGTTAGCGAACGCACCAGCAGCTAAAGCCGAATCGCGTTGGGCGGCTGTCATTGTCGTTAAAGACCTAAAGCTTGCCGCGTCGGAAGTAAGTTCTTCAATGTCAGACCCGAAGAAAAACTCGATTGGTAGCTCTAGGAATCCGGCCAAAATACGTAGGTGGTCGTCAGACGGCACTACGTCACTGGACTTCGATTCGTAATAACCGAGACTCCGAACACTAATCCCCGATACCTCAGCAAGCGCAGTCTTAGACAGACCACGCCGCTTACGGGCTAAGACTAGCCGTGAAGGATTAAACTCCATTTAGAATCGCCCTGATTTTTTGTTTTACGAGAGCCGTCTAACTGGCACGTCAATAGCTATGTCACCAGAATCATCGCCTGAGTCGTCGCCCACATCAACAACTGGCTCAACATCAAAAGGCTCAAGAATGATGCGATGCTCCCACCCCGAAACTTGTCCACCATCAAATTTGCTCGCAAGTGACAGTTCAGCAAAAATGGTGTCCTTCTCTCGCCTTTTTAATAGCATCCATGTAATTCGTTTTTCAGCAGCCTCTTGCTCATCGGCCTTCGCTTTTGCGTCCGCAGCCATGTCCTCAAACAAATAGAGCGCGACCGCATTCTGATTTACAGCAGCTCTAGTCATGTTGCCTTTTGGGTGCTTCAGCTTAGGACTGGCGAGCGGTCTAGTAGGATCATATATCCCTGTTTCCTTATCGCCAGTAGAAACCGCAATAGCAAGTGACTTGTCTGGGTTTACGACTGTTGAATAATTACCCGCATCGTCTTTAGTCCATTCCTTATTCGTGAGGATTTCTCGCAATGCCCGCAACGATCTCGCCCATGCGGTTACCCCGTGAAAACTCGGAGGGTCATTTGGCGTACAGAGCGCGCGATAGCTTTCGCCAATCTCCATCGCTTCATATAGAATCTCTGGAGTAAGCCCCAGTGCCGCCAATTCCTGCCTAACACCAATATCGCCCTTCGTGATTCTAGCAGTAGCCTGCATTTATTCACCTCTCACCAAAGAATCATTCGCCTCTTGCTCGCATTGCCGGATATTCTGCCTCATTTGAGGTGGAAAATCAAGCAATGGTGTTGAGATAATTGGATTTATCTTCGGATGGGTTATTGGCTGTCGGATCCTCTTATTTAATGTAAAGCCAGTAGCCGAACACGAAGACGAGGACGAATATGGCGAATCCGCCGGTTGCGCTGATGGTTAATGGTTTGTAATTATTAAGGAAAGGAATCTCACCAGAAACGGCAGCACGTCCAGATAGGGCTGCTGCTGAAAAAGCAGCACCTAGGGCTAACACAGATAGCAAAAGGAATTTTCCTTTATCAGAAACATCATAACCAACGGTACTCAAAACGACCATTATCATAAGGAATAAAATCGTACCGATACCTATGTACAGGCCGCTTCGCTCAAGCCAACTCGGAAGACCTTGGTCGTTAGGATTTGCCATCATTATTGACCTCAATGTTAATACATAATCAGCCCCCTCACCGTCCCCCGCTTCCACCATCTTGGAATAGTATTCTTGAATAATCAGTAATTTCGCCTCTGGCTTCTCAAGAACACGCTGGTTTATTTCTCGCGCAATCGCCCGGTAGTCCGCCATCATGCAACCTTCTTAAAGATTGGCACAACATCGGATTCAGCAGTGCTAAAGTAATGCTCCCACCTATCAGGAAGTCTCTCTGGAATCTTGGTTGGATCGTCAAATTCTCCTTCAGCGAATACGCCGCTAGGTGTCAATACCTTGTAGACACGACGGAGAAGACCAGCTTTGACGAGCAGTGTCAAAGCGTTCGCTAATGCAACCGCATCAACGCCTCGCACTTCTCTCGCAAGAGTAGTCGGATTTATAGCTTGAACGTCCCCATGCGTTAGCATCCACTTTTCAAGTTTACGCAGGGCACGCTTGCTCTCAGGATAGTTATTTATTAAAGCGTCGAAGTTGATCGGTGACATAATCCAAATCCTCACCAGAACAATGCGCTAAGGCGATCATTTCGTGACGCTCTCTAGCCGCTAACAGCGTTCGCATTTCCCTCTGTGGTTTTCCATTTGACTGCTTCATCCAAGTTACAGTCAAACCGTTACAATCACTCTTAGCATTTAAGTATTTTTGAAGCGAATCGCGAGTCTCAAGGCTCGCAAACAAATTACCGTCATCCAAAACCGCCTCAAAGCTTACATGAACTCCTGCGGCTGTATCTACAACGCTCGCATCCCGGAAGCTGTATACCTTATTATTTTCAACCTGCTTTTCAATTAACTGCGCCATGGATTTAGAAAGCAGCCATGGGTCAAATTGCGCCCGCACTAGAGCTGGTTTGAGCATGTCCCAGACCCTAGTCTGCCATTCATTTATCCGTCTCCGGGACTCATTTCGCTGTACTCTAACCTCTAACAACCCGACGCTATTCCATCTTGCTAAAAGCACAATTCGTAACGGTTCTTCAACATACTCTTTCCAGAAGATATTATCCCCGCGATGCTCTATCTTACCCGTAAATCTCGTTAAAACGGTATGACCATATATCTTGAGAATCCAATCTTTCGGTTTCGTTGCGTGCTGTCGAAAATCACTATATTGATAATCATTGGGCTTCAGCCTGATAGCTGGAAAGTTGTCTACAGTCTCTTTCCAGTTTGCCCTCCACAATTGCTTCGCAATAGATTCAAATGTTAAGGCATCGGCAATAGCTCTCGACTTTGGTTTATAGTAGAAGATATGCTGATTGCCGTTTTCTTCGCTCGAACGAATAAGGTCAAAGACCTTTTCAATTTCAATAGCCCCTGACTCAACTGCTTGTCTTAAATTACGATCAACTAATTCATCCTTATTCTCTGCGGTAATTCGCACGTTCTCCTGACCTTTACGTGTGCGTAAAAGGTCTTGAATTTGCTGCGCTGTACAGAGGTTTTTGATAAGGGAGAGAGCATCTTCCAGTTCCTTGTAGTCACCCATTCAGTGGCCTCCAAAGATGAGACGGTTTGGTCAACAGAACAACCTTGGTTAAGAGTGGGCTAAGACTCTATCACGGACATATGCTCATTCAAAGAACTAAATTGGATAAACCCCCGTTCGCCTTTCGTTCGTCCATTATACAAAATTTCACCTGTAAAACAAACCATAGAAGCAGCAAACTTTTGAATCAAAAAATAGTTTTTGCCAAAGACGGGAAAGAAGTTAAAGGCCATTCACTATTTTGCCCCCGCCCTCTTTAACATTCGGACAATAGCTTTCTGTCGCTCATCTACGCCACCATCTAGCCCCGATAGAGCCGTCCAGCCAACTTTGTCTTTGAGATTGAGATTTGCTCCTCTGGTAATAAGAAGTTTAATGACCTCAATGTGTCCACCATCAGCAGCCTCCATCAAAGGCGTTGTACCCCACTTATCATCCTGAACATTGATGTCTGCTCCTCTATCCAACAAAGATTTGACCGTCTCTACTTCACCATCTCTGGCCGCGCGGAGTAATGCCTGATTGAGTGCAGGTCTTGACAGTTCCAGCTGAATCCAAGAGCTTGTCACCCAACCTGTGCGCCCACCATTCTTAATCCTGACCTTCGTGAGATAGCCAAACGGCTCCAGCACGATGACGGCACTATCATTCTTCACCATGAAGACGTTGCCTTTTTGACGAATCATCCTCAATGCCTGTTCATAATCCTTATCCCACATTGCGTCCTGTAGCCCATAGAAAGCATCTTGAGTGTTTGCCACAGGAACCTTTGTCGAGCCATCAATATGCAAGACAGCATCTCTATTTTCAGCAATGCTCGGAGTCACTGATGGCGTTGCAGATGTGAGTGGCGTAGATGAAGGAAGATTCGTGGCGGTGCGTATGCTTGGCTGAGGCGTTGGAGTGTAATACTGATAGTTATAATTGCCTGATGACTGTGTGTTGGTGTTTGAATTGTTATTTCTGTCGTCAAAGACAACTACTAAAACGATGATTACTGCAAAGAGTAAGAGCGGGAGCACTAAAGGATAAGCTATGAGAAAGGCGCGCGTTCGCTGGAATCTTAATTTCCACTCGCCAGCGGCTTGCTTGCGTTCACTTTGATGATGCTCAATTCCGGTCTGCTCCTCTTCATGGTTGCGGCTTTTTTCTTCCGGTGTGAGTTCCATAACATTCTCCATTGAGGTTTGCGTCCCGCTAAGTGCATAATCCGAGGCGAGGCGTTCTATGAGTGAAGCAGGCGTGCATCAATCGTGATGGACGCGGCTTGGGATTCAAGAAGATTCCTGGCCGAACTAGGACAGCACGCCGCTAGTTTACTAAATAGTAAAACAACTCTGTCAAGCCCAAGTGTTCTGTCAGGAGGTATCTTCTGATGGGACGCGCCAACCGCCAGAGGCCCGAACTCTTAGCCAAGAAACTTCACTCGATCCGCACCCAGTTGGAGCTTACTCAGGAACAGATGATTGAGAGGTTGGATTGCCCCCAGATACCGCTCTATCCGGCAAGCATTTCACAATACGAATCAGGTAAACGTGAGCCACCACTATTAGTGCTGTTTCAGTATGCGAAAGTAGCTGGTGTGCCGATGGAGTTGTTAGTAGATGATGATGAAGAATTGCCTGCTCGTTTGCCATCTATGTCAGGCCATGAATGGATTATGAAGAAGGTCAGGATTGGACGTGAGCGAAGGTAGATTTACTAATTGATAATGACTTCAATGGCGTCTCTAATTGTGATTATAGTTTAATGACTCCATTGGCGTCATGACGCCAATGGAGTCATTAACTATAATCGCATCAAACACTTAGCGGTAAAATTATGATTGCTGTGGATTTAGCCTTGTGGTAAGATTCTTCCCATAAAAGCACTTGAGCCGGTTGATCGCTTCAACCGACTCAAGATTAAAATCGCTGCGGCGGCTTTTGTAGGGCACTCGCGCAACGCCATTTGTATGCCTAATGTAGTACAAGCCCGCCGTGTTGTCAATCTTAATGTGAAACAGTAAGGCTCCGATGGAAGTTCGAGCTTCCACCGGAGCCGTTTAACCACACGAGCTTGAAGCCCATGAGGTCTCGCAAAACTATTATGCGGCAAAGCTGGTGTGGACTTCAAGGAGTCCACCGATGGTCTGCCATAACTGTCAGGCCAGAATGCAGAAGTATGGAAAGAATCGCCAAGGCCATCAACGCTATCACTGCCTGGCGTGTTCCAGAACTTTTATTGAAGCGCAGGAAAGACTGCTCGGCAAGATGCGTGTGCCTGAGTCGCTTGCGCTCCAATGCCTGCATCTCTTGATGGAAGGCATGTCTGTTAGAAGCACAGAGCGAATTACCGGCGTTCACCATACGACGATTCTCTCTTTGCTGGTGATGGCCGGAGAGCGTTGCGAGAGCTTGCTCAGACGGCGCATCCACAACATTGAGGTTAAGGATGTGCAGGCCGATGAGATTTGGGGATTCGTCTGGTGTAAGCAAAAGACCAAGAATCGGCGGGGGCTTGGGGATGATGTATTGGTCGGAGATGCGTACTGCTTTGTAGCTATTGAGCGCAATACAAAGCTGGTGCTCTGTTGGCATCTGGGACGCCGTTCGATAGAAGACACAGAAGCGTTTACTGAGAAGCTGCAGCGAGCCACACACGGAAGGTTTCAACTGACGACCGCTGGCTTCTCCACTTACCTTGATGCTGTTTCACTTAGTTTGGGAACGCGCGTGGACTTCGCTCAGTTGATTAAGACCTACCACGCCGCGCATCCTCAACAGTCCCCAGAAGGTGAGCGCAGATACTCACCATCGAAGGTGTTGGAGATCGTGAAAGTGCCGCAGATCGGTGAGCCTGATACATCACTGATTTGCACATCGCACATTGAGCGACAGAATCTCACGATGAGAATGCACATTCGACGCCTGACACGACTGACCAATGCCTTCTCGAAGAAGTGGGAGAACCTGCGTGCGGCCTTAGCGTTGCATTTCGCTTATTACAATTTCTGCCAGATTCACAGTACAATTCGCTGCACTCCGGCGATGGAAGCTCGCATTACAAATCATATCTGGGAAATCAAAGAACTCCTGACTGTTTGAGACGGAAATTAACTTGAGGAGGTAACTCACATGCCGAAGAGTGGGAGGACATCGAAAAAGGTAGCCAAACTGGCGGCTAAGTTGCTAAAGAGTAAGAAAAGCTCTAAAGCAGTTAAAAGTGTCGCAGGGTCGGCTCTGGAACAAAGGCGCGCAGGTGGGAAGAAAAAGGCGGCTAAGAAGAGAGGCAAGAAAAAAGGCGGAAAGAAGGGTTAATTTTTTCTCCGCTTGTCGGTCTGCTTGGATGCCTTGAGGTCGGTTATTTTCAGGATGGCCGACGCTGGTATAGTCATATCCCCACAGCCTTGCTGTTCCACGTTTTGGTGGTTAGGTTGTGAGAGATGTGGGACGATGACCTTGCATCTGCTGTCGTCGTGTATGAGCCAGCCGACAGACCGGCAAATCATCGGCGACGGATTACACTCGCTCAAATCTGCCCAATCGGACGAGCAGCCATAGGAGTCCACCCACTCGATGAGCACCAACCTCCACTCTTTCATTTGTCGAAGCATCTCGCGTGTCATGTTAGCATGTTACTAATCCATTGTTAGGATACGACCAAACATAGCATCTCCCATGCCATTTATTTAGTCAGACCAATCCTTATTAGCGCACGACCAAAGAAATGGTGGTGTCCTAATAGTGTATTGTTGCGAAGAGCTTGCTAAAGAAGACGAAAAAATATCAAGATGGAAAGGCTTGCTATCTTGACAAGCTAAAACAAGGTCGCCGTCCCGCGTGGGAATTAGCAGCCGGACGGCGACCTCTCCGCAGCAGCCCGCCCCATCAGACGGACGCGCGGCAGGTGAGCGCAGCCACCCACTGCGCTCACCTCTCAGGCTTTAGTGATATCAACAAAGGCGCGCATAGGGTAAGATGCGTGCGATATTTGAAACTACGGTAACGGCACATGCGTCGCTCACGCCTCAACCTCAGATTGAAGTCATGAGCATCGCCGTTCGGAATGAAAGGTTCATTCTCACGGCGAATAGTTTGAGCGAGCGCATATTATCCTCTATAGAGGACAAAGGCAAGCCGCATTGTATTAACTCATCGGGAGGACGCTCCTGATGGGCAACCCGCGTCCAAAGCCGGAGCGTTTAGCCGAAAAGCTATTATCTATTCGGCAGGCTTTAGGGCTCTCTCAAACTGAGATGTTGAGGCGTTTAGGGCTTCAAGAATTTATGAAGCATACGAGAATCTCAGAATATGAGTTGGGAATCCGCGAACCGTCTTTAATGACGCTCTTGCAATATGCACGCGCGGCGCGTGTCAGCACAGATGTGTTGATTGATGATGAGATGGATTTACCTGCGAGGCTGAGAAGCTAACGCTGCATTAATCAACAACGCACTAGAGAATCTTGTACACCAATCCCGGTTGCTCTCCCGTCTGATAGTGAAACTCAATTTGACTGCCGCTCTCAATCTTGTCCAATTCGTCGCACACGACGGGATAAGTTATCCCCGAATGATAATCGCCGATGACGATAGAATCGAAGACAGTGATTTCCGTGAGCAGCAGCAGCTTGTAAGCATGGCCGTTAAGCTGTGGCACGCTGAGCCTGATGGGAGGCGAAGTGCGTGCTCCTTGATTCTCTTGCGTTGTGGGCCAATCCCTGACGCGGCGAGAGCTTTCAGCGGTCAACTCAAATACTTGGCCCAGATAAATCCTCCGCCGCTTTGTCTCATGTGATACAGCATCATTGTCATCTGCAAAGGCAAGCTCTTGACTGATGTCTGCGAGGGCTGCGCTGAGTGTGATTTTCTGCGGCACTAAAATTCCGCCTTCGACTAGCTGCGGGACAAGGTTGCTTGTAATCATCACCTGCGGCTCTTTCGACAAAACTCTTTGCATTGTCTCCGTCAAAACGATATGCAGAGCAGACCCCGGCGGGTGTTGATAAGCAGTCGCATCCGCGCACACGTAGTCGCGCACAAAATCTTTGAGGCCGAGCGCGTCAACAATCTGGCGCGCGGCGTCCAGAGATTGCCGGTGTATATCAAGCAACGTGAACTGAACCTGCGTTGAATCAAATTCCGTTGTCAGGGGAATCATGAGCGGAGCGAAAGGCCCGCATCCGGCATAGAGCACATGTATTGTTTCGTCTGGAAACCTGCGCCGCGCTTCGATGATTGCGTCGCGCAGGCCATTGATGAAACCTGCCGTGCGCATAAAATCCGTGATGCAGCGCGTAGCGTCTCTGGGTGAGAGAGCTTTGCCTTCGCTGAGCTGCGTTTCCTCTAAATACAAAGGCTCTTGAGTATCGAAGCTGACTTTCGTGATTTCTGAAAGCATCGCGTAAAGAGCGTTTGCGGCCTCAAGCCGACGCGCGTAATTCTCTGTTTGCAAAAGCCCCTTCGTAATCTCTCGCAGCATTAAAAGCTGTATTTCCTCTCTTCGTTCTTAAAAGCTGTTTGATTTAGTCGCTGAAAAAGTTTTTTCAAACAACTCCTTAGAAAAGAGACGGCTGGTCTTCGAGGTCTGTCGCTTCGATAGTCGTCTGGCCCAGAAGTTTTTTCAGCTTGTTCGCACTTGCGGGCGCATAGCCTTCGTAAAAGTTGCTGAAATAAGCATAGACATGTTTGGTCTGCGCGCAAACCTCTGCCAGCAACTCGCTCCACAGTTGGAGGTTCGCGTCGGCAGGACGTTGGATAGCATCAAAGCGCGTAAGGTCTCGCTCGCCCATCCAGCGCACGTATGCGAAATCCGCAGTAGACTGTAGCGCACGCTCGAACATCAAATCGCGCGGAATCCATTGCCCTTCGACGAGCGCGAGTGCGACATTATATTTGCCCAGAACTTCCAGGACATCTTCGGTCAACCAATCGCGGCTGCGAAATTCTATGCTAAAGCGCATGTCGCACGGCAAGTGCGCGAGAAACTCTTTCAAGGCGCGCATGTTTTCGGGCGCGGCGTCAAAGTGCGGCGGGAGTTGTACGAGAATGACTGCGAGCTTTTCGTCCAGCAGTCTTAGGCGTTCACAAAATTCTTCGAGGACTGCAACGCTTCCGCCGCGCAAGGCGTGCTCGTGCGTAATCTCCTGCGGAAGTTTTAAAGAGAAAGAGAATTTTGGGGGAGTCCTTTTGGCCCACCCGTCCACGGTCTGCGCAGAAGGAATGGCATAAAAGGTCGAATCAACTTCGACTGTTTCAAAGGCGCGCGCATAGACTTCGAGCATCCCTGCCGTGCGCGTCCCGCGCGGATAAAAAACTCTATCGCCGCCAGCAGGCCCCGTCACCCAGTCGTCATAATTCCAACCCTGACATCCGACATGTACACGGTCTCTGAATTTTTCCAGTTGCATTAAATCTCCTTAAAATAAATTTTCCCTCAATAAATTTTTACGCGCGGCAGACTATGAGATTGATAATGCCTAGCGCGTGTCGCTCAATTCGTTGAACGCTGAGACCTGCGCGTGCGGCCTCTTCCGCCGTCCGGCGATTGAAGTGGTCTTCAAAAATTGCGACCGTCAGGACATTAAGCAGGTCAAAGAAGTAGCCGAGCAATCCGCGCGGGCGTACGTGTTCCAGCAAGGCAATCGTGCCGCCGGGTTTGACGACGCGGCGCAACTCTCTGAAAGCTTTTTGGGGCGAAGCGACGGAACAGAAGACAAGTGTTGCCACGCCCGCGTCGAATGAAGCATCCGCGAATGGAAGATGCTCTGCGCAGCTTTGTATGAGATGCACGCTGTCATGGCGTTCCTTCAGGCGCGCGTGCTCAATCATCGCAAAGCTCAATTCGCTGGCCGCGCCGCGTGTGCCGCGCGGGTAGTATTGAAAGTTTGCGCCAGTGCCTGAGCCGACTTCGAGCAGGCTTGATTCAGGCGGCAACTCTGCGAAAGTCTGTGCGCGCAAACGCGCGAGCAGCCATTTTTCGAGCGGTCGCATCGCTTTGTCATAATGCGGAGCGATGCTGTCATACGTGGCAGCAGTGTGGCGCGCATCTGTTGTGTTCATCTTGAGCTTGAGTCCCGTTTTTTGTGCACAAGCGATAATGCATAGGCTATAATAGCAAAGCACACGGGAACTCGACCCGGCAAGCTGCCGCCTCGTTGAAGCTTACTCAATGGCAGCGCTCACGTGATTTTGCTGCTCACGTCACTCAAAAAATCAGGCAGCAAGGAATGACCTGTCTCGCAGTCTTACCATCATCGTTGACCTGCTCCGACCCGTATGGTCACGTGCAACATAATTATGAGGCGTAAAATTGATGGACGATAGAGAAGGCGACATTAAGGAAAAGGCTGTCGGCCCGTTGACGGATGAAGACGCGCTGGCCGACTCAGTTGACCATGAAAGCTTAGCGCGACTGGTTGCCACGCGCGCTGAGCCGCCACCTCTTCCTCCGGCATATGCGGCGCCACCGGACTTTCAATCTGCTTCGCCTCGTCCTAAATCTCGGTCTCCTTTAATCGTGTCTCTCTTGATTTGTTTGGCTCTCGTTACGGGCGCAGGTATTTTTTATATCGCACTGGACAGCGCGCCGCCTGAGGATCCCGGCCCGGTAAATCTCAATCTCAATGTCAACCAGCCAAATAATAATCAGCAAAATCCGCATGGCACTTATACCAGCCGCAAGATGATTGCGATTCCCGGCGGCACATTCCAGATGGGACGCAGCGGCGGGCTGATACAGGAAGGCCCGGCGCATACGGTCACTGTCAAAGGTTTCATCATGGATAACATAGAGGTCACTAACGCGGAGTATGCAGAGTTTGTCCGCGAGATGAAGTACGCGCCGCCGAGTGGCTGGTCTAATGGTCAGCCGTTGCCGGGACAGGAGCAGTGGCCTGTCTCGAATGTTTCGGTGGATGATGCCAGAGCATTTGCCGCATGGCGTTCTAAGCGCGAAGGTGTGACCTATCGTTTGCCGACAGAAGAAGAGTGGGAGTATGCCGCGCGCAACGGAGAGCAGAGCAGCTTGTACCCCTGGGGAAATGAATGGGCCTCTCGTATGGCCGTTGTTGACGAGGCTTCGCCAAAGCCTGTCGGCTCTTTCCCGGCAGGCAAGAATCGTTGGGGCGTGCTGGATTTGCTCGGCAATGTCTGGGAATGGACTTCTTCCAAAGCCGCTTATTATCCGGGCAACAGTATGACTGTGAGCCCGAATTTCCTCGACGCGCATGTCTATCGCGGCGGCTCTTACGCCACCACTACTAAGGAGCGGCCAGCCACAAGCGCTTTGCGCGACTGGCAAAGGCCGACGACAAAACATGCAACCTTAGGTTTCCGGCTCGTGAGCGACGGGCAATAATTGAGATGACAGTTGCTGTCGGCACATCTCTGGGACGCTATCAAATCCGCGCGCCGATTGGAGCGGGCGGGATGGGCGAAGTCTATCTGGCGCAGGACACGCAGCTTAATCGCCCTGTGGCTTTAAAAATTCTCCCGCCTCATCTGGCTTCCGACGAACAGCGCATGCGGCGTTTCGTGCAGGAGGCAAATGCTGCTTCGGCTCTCAATCATCCGAACATCATTACCATTCACGAGGTCGGGCAGGCCGATGACATACACTTCATCGCAACAGAGTTTATAGACGGCGTGACGCTCAGGCATCTGATGACGCGCGCCCGTATGACTCTGCGCGAAACCTTCGACATCATCATACAGGTCGCTTCGGCTCTGACCACAGCACATGCTGCTGGCATCGTCCATCGTGACATCAAGCCGGAAAATATCATGTTGCGCTCGGACGGCTACGTCAAAGTTTTAGACTTCGGACTCGCCAAACTCGCAGAGAAAACGCCTTCGCAAAGAGGCAGCGACCCGGAAGCTGCAACTAAGCCTTTGGTCAATACAGACCCCGGCGTAGTGATGGGTACTGTGAGCTATATGTCGCCGGAGCAGGCGCGCGGTCTGGCGATAGATGCGCGGTCTGACATCTGGAGCTTTGGCGTTGTTCTCTACGAGATGATTGCGGGCCGCATGCCCTTTGGCGGCGAGACGCGCAGCGACATCATTGCTTCCATCCTCGAACGCGAACCCAAACCGCTTTCCATCCATTCATCCGGCGTGCCAGCAGAGTTGGAGCGCATCACAGAAAAAGCTTTGGCGAAAGATGTCGAAGAGAGATACCAGACCGTCAAAGATTTATCTATAGACCTGCGCAGACTCAAGCGGCAACTCGATGTCGAGGCCGAGTTGGAACGCATCGTCAAACCCGAAGCGGCCAGCAACGCCGCGACTGATAAAAAAAATCAGGCAGCAGATTCCACAGTTATCCAATCTTTAGCGAACACCGCACAGGTTGAAAACGCACACACCACTTCGAGCGCGGAATATCTCTTCACGGAGATGAAACGCCATAAGAAAGGCCTGGTTGCGTTGCTCGTCATTCTCATGGCTGTGGCCTCTTTCTTTGTGTATCTCAAGTTTTTTCAGAGAACCGCCATTGACTCGATTGTTATCCTGCCTTTCGACAATCAGACGAAAGACCCTGTGATAGGACAACTCTGCGACGGCATTACATACCTCGTGACTAAAGACCTGACAAAAAACTTTCCAGGGCTCACGGTTATGTCAAGCAGCACGGCCTCTCGTTATAAAGGACAGACGGGTGAAGCGCAAAAGATAGGTGAAGCGTTAGGCGCGCGCGCCGTGCTGGTAGGCACACTCTCGCAAAGCGAAGGTATTTTGATTGTCGAAACTGAATTGATTAATGTGAGCAATGGAGCGCAACTCTGGGGCGAGCGGTTTAAGAAAGACCAGACTGACATCATCGGCGGAACATCATTCCTGTCGATTCAGGAAGAGATGGCAAAGCAGATATTTGAGAAATTGCAAGCCAGATTGAAGAGTGGCGGATAAAGCCGCTTAAGCTTTTTAACTTATCCCTGCAACAGCATCATCAACACCTGCCGCTCTCGCCCGCCGTCAAACTCGCACAGAAAAATTCCCTGCCAGCGTCCGAGCAGAAGTTCGCCGTCGCTAAATGGAATCGTGACGCTTGAGCCGTAGAGGCTCGCTTTGATATGCGCGTCGGAATTCTCTTCGCCGTGTCGAAAGCCCATGCCGTGCTGCGGAATCAGCGTGCGGAGCGCGTGCAGCATATCGCGCGGCACATCCGGGTCTGCGTTCTCATTAACAGTCAAACCGGCAGTCGTGTGCTGCACATAGAGCACACAGACGCCTTCGCCGCGCACGCCGGATTCCTTCAACTTGCGCCGCACTTCATCCGTAAATTCGACAAGCTGCTCGCGCTCGGATGAGCGCACTTTGAGTTTGTACATGCCGCCTATTGTAGCAGCCACAAAGATGAAAAAGGCAAAAGGAAAAAATGAAGTAGCTTCATAAGCCCCGACAGGGACGGCATGCAATAGCCCACGACGTAAGTCGTGGGTTCAGCAGCACGAGATAAATAATGAGCCCCGCAGGGGCGACATAAATGTGCCGCCCCTACGGGGCTTGATTTGTGTGTGATGCGCGTGTCCCCGCGCTGACGCGCGGGCTATTTCATGTCGCCACTGTCTGGGCTGTCGTCTTAATCTAATTAACCCAAGTTGCGAGTCATAGACGGCTTGAGCCGCCTGCTGTGCGGAAAAGCTCTGCTTTTCCGGCAAGTGTGTCCTCAACGCTGTGCGAGGCTGAGCCTCGCTGGAAGGAAGAGCAGAGATGAAGCGGAAAGTCAGAGACTTTCCGCACAGCACGCGGCAGGAGCCGCCATCGCTTCATAACTGGCAACTTAGTTTAATTATCTTTTTTCTCGTCCAGACTGAACTTAAAGCTGAGCGAGGCAGCGACCTTGACGGGCTTGTTCTTCACCATCGCGGGTTCAAACAGAGCCTTGCGCGCGGCCTCTTCAGACGAAGCGCGCAATTCCATCGGCCCGACCGTCGCACGCGCAGACGTGACCTTGCCTTCTTCGTTAATCTCTATCTCAACCTCTACAGTCCCGGCGATGCCTTTCTCTTTGGCCTCCGGCGGATAGACAGGCTTCGGCACAGAGATGACCTTGCCGCCTGCTATCTCATCCTGCGCCACTCTCTTAGACGCTCTCTTGCTCGACTCGCCGGAGGGTTCTCTGGCGGCTTGCTGCGCAGAAGTGTTTTGAGCCTCTGCGGCTTGCGCACTTGCGTTGTCCGTTCTGCTAAAGCCGAAAAGCCCCGCCGCGATGGACAGGATGATTGCCATCGCTCCTACAACTCCGCACAAGGCTCTCTGCCATGCTGCAAATTTTCGTTTCGTGTTGCCGTTCATAATATTCCTGATCCTCCTTTGCAAATTAGAACCAGCCGCGCCGGATGCAACGCCCATACGCCAGCCGTTGCAGAATCGCACGACCTTCAAGATGCTCGACGCATACACCTCTGGCGCACCGCCAAGCTCCAAGACTTTTTCATCGCAAGCCTGTTCGCGCTCGCCAAGCATCCTGTAGTTGATGAGCCAGACGAGCGGGTGAAACCAGAAGACGCAGCAGAGCGCGGCATGCATGTGTCCGAAAAAATTGTCCCGACGCTCTATGTGCGTCAGTTCATGCAACAGCACAGTCTCCAACTCTTCTTCGGACAGATGTTCAGTCATCTCTTCCGGCAGCACTACGACTGGACGCACGATGCCCCACACGCCCGGCTCTATCTTGTGCCGCGCAATCAGAAGCGTTGTTGGGGTTTTGCGCCGCAGACGAATGCACGCGCGTTCGAGCGCATCATACTCGCGCCCTTCAAACACGCGGCGCGCTTCCTTCAAGGAATGCGCGGACAAACGGCGACGCCAGAGCCAAGCAGTGAGCAGCGCGAGAGAGCCTGCGAGCCAGACAAGCGTCAGCGCACAATAAATTTCCGTGTGCTGTGCGGAGACAGCATCAACCGTAATCCTGTATTTCTCGCCGAGCATTGAAAGCGGCTCTGCGAGTTGTTGAAAGATGAGCATCGCTTTCGTGCTCTCTGCGCCGAACAAAGCTGCGACATCAAAACCCGCGAGCCTTGCGAGAAGCGCAAAGAGCGCGGATGGCACAATGAATTTTGCGGAAGCAACCAGCCACAGCGCATAACGCACGCGCGCAGGGCCGCTATTGAGCAGGAGAGTCGCCAGCAGTACGAGCAGCGTGAGGATTGTCGCCTGCCATAGATGATCCGCCAGCGTGGGCCAGAGCCACACGGAAAAACGCGCCAGCCCATCATGCACACTGCTCATCTTGTGCGCCTCCTCTCACGACCCGCGCCGCCGGATTTAGCTTTGCGTTTTATCTTCTCTTCCGCCGCAGGCTTTGCTGCCGCCTCTTCCTCTACAGTGCTTGCCATTGTCTCTTCCAACTCGCGCAAGTCACCAAGCGTGAGCCTGCCCGTTTCGACAAGCTGCGCCATCAGCGTGCGCGGCGAGCCGCCGAAAAAATCCAGCAGTTCGTCAACCAGACGGCGCACGGCTGCCTTGCGCGTCACGACCGGCTCAAAGATATGCGCGTTGCCGATTTTCTTGACGCGCCTGACCGCGCCCTTCTCTTCGAGGCGATAGACAATGGTCTGCACAGTCGTGTAGGCAGGCCGCTTGCGCTCAGGAAACCGCTCCTGTATCTCGCGCACGGACGCGCTCTCAAGCGGCCACAAAGCCTCCATGATTTCCATCTCAAATCTCGTCAACTTGATATTTGAATCCTTCGCCATCGCTGCTCCTGTAGGATGATTAACTACGGCTGAGGTTGAATCTACTACAAGAGTCGTAGGAAGGTCAAGCGAAAAAAATCCCGCAAAGGCTCAAAGGCGCAAAGAAGAACTTAATTGTCTTCTTTGCGCCTTTGAGCCTTTGCGGGAAACTGTATTTCTCTTAATCTTTACGCCGGTTTCGCAGGACGCTCCAGCCAAAGGGAAGGGCTGCGGCTGCGAGCGCAATCTTGATAATGTCGCCGGGGATGAACGGCAGGACGCCGATGCTTGCGGCGTAAGCGGGATTCCTGAACCAGATTGCGAGCCAAGACCAGCCACACAGCAGAATCACAACAGAGCCGAGAACCATTGCCGCCGCAGCCGTCAGGAAACGCTTGTCCCATCCGCGTTCTGCCAGCCATCCTGTCAAAAATGCTGCCGCCGGATAAGAGAGCAGATAGCCGCTCGTCGGGCTAAACATCAGGCGGCCTGTGCCGCTCCCGCCCGCCGCGAAGAATGGCAAGCCGAGCGCGCCTTCCAACAGATAGACCATCAAAGCCAGCGCGCCGAGCCTTGAACCGAGCAGCGCGCCCGTCAGGAGGACTGCGAAAGTTTGTCCGGTGATAGGCACTGGAGACCATGGAAGCGGAATCACGATTTGAGCAGCCAGCGCGGTCAGGAGGCTAAAGCCCAGCACGAGGCCCAGCGACCTGGTCCAATCCATAGGCTTGAAGGCCGCGCCCATCAATGTCTCTGCTTTGGCGTAAGAAGTATTCACGAATTTTTACCTCATCGATAAATGGCGAGTGACAAGCTAAAGGCAAAGCATTTTATCTTGTCACACGCCACTTGTCACTCATCACTTTTTCCTTACTTCGGCTGCGCTCCGATACGCATTCCATAGAAGGAACGCCAGACGAAGAACATCGAGATGATAAAGAAGACGCCTGCGAGCGTGTGGCCCACCCATGCGTCTTGCGTGCGCGCAATCTCGACCGCCAGTTCGACTGCGAGCAAGCCGAAGAGCGTCGTGAATTTGATAATCGGATTCAGGGCCACAGAGGACGTGTCCTTGTACGGGTCGCCCACAGTGTCTCCGACCACCGTCGCATCATGCAGCGCAGTGCCTTTCTGCTTGAGCTCGACCTCGACAATCTTCTTCGCGTTGTCCCACGCGCCGCCCGCGTTCGCCATGAAAATCGCCTGATACAAACCAAAGATGGCGATGGAAATCAGGTAGCCGATAAAGAAGAAAGGCTCTACGAAAGCAAAGGCCAGCGTGGCGAAGAAGACCGTGAGGAAGATATTGAACATGCCTTTCTGCGCATACTGCGTACAGATTTGCACAACCTTCTTGCTGTCTTCCACAGAAGCCTTTTCAACTTCTTCGCCGAGCTTGATGTTGGCCTTGATAAACTCCACTGCGCGATAAGCTCCGGTGGTCACGGCCTGTATGGATGCGCCTGTGAACCAGTAGATAATTGCGCCGCCGGTAATCAGGCCGAGCACAAACGGAGCATGCAGCAGCGAGAGGCTGTTCATCGCCGCGCTGTTTGTCAGCTTGTCTGTCAAGACCATGATGATAGAGAAAATCATCGTCGTCGCACCGACGACTGCGGTTCCGATAAGCACTGGCTTGGCCGTTGCCTTAAAAGTATTGCCCGCGCCGTCGTTCTCTTCCAGGAGATGCTTGGCTCTATCAAAATTGACGTTGACGCCGAAATCGTCTCTGATTTCCGCTTCAACATTAGGAACCTGCTCAATCAGCGAAAGCTCATAAACAGATTGCGCGTTGTCCGTCACAGGGCCGTAAGAGTCAACGGCAATCGTGACAGGCCCCATGCCCAAGAAGCCGAAGGCCACGAGACCGAAGGCGAAGACCGGCGCAATCTGGACCAGAGAAGTCGAAGCCATCATCGCATCGAGTCCCAGAGTGCTGACCAGATAGGCTATGCCCATCAAGGCGACGATGCTCAGGCCAATCCAGTAGGCGGAGAAATTTCCGGCCACTAAGCCTGACAGGATGTTGAGCGACGGCCCGCCTTCTTGCGAAGACGTGACGACCTCTTTGACGTGGCCCGATTCGGTCGAAGTAAAGACCTTGACAAGCTCAGGGATAATCGCGCCCGCAAGCGTGCCGCAGGAGATAATCACCGCCAACTTCCACCACTGCGTATCGTCTCCGCCAAGCAATGGAATGATGAGATACGAAACGATAAAGGTGATAGCGACGGAGACGATAGAGGTCAGCCAGACGAGTGAAGTCAAAGGCTTTTCAAAGTTCATCGAATCCGCTTTGCCATAGCGCGCTTTGGCTATGGCTTCGTTGATGAAGTAGGAGAGCGCGCTCGCCACAATCATCATGATACGCATCACGAAAATCCAGACGAGAAGCTGTACCTGTATCGTCTCGTTCGGCACGCCCAGAAGAATAAATGTGATGAGCGCAACACCCGTCACACCATAAGTCTCAAAGCCGTCCGCGCTTGGGCCAACGGAGTCGCCAGCGTTGTCGCCTGTGCAGTCTGCAATCACACCCGGATTGCGCGCGTCGTCTTCCTTAATCTTAAAGACAATCTTCATCAGGTCTGAGCCGATGTCCGCAATCTTCGTGAAGATGCCGCCCGCGATACGCAACGCAGCCGCGCCCAAAGATTCGCCGATAGCAAAGCCGATAAAACATGGCCCTGCGTAATCGCGCGGCACAAAGAGCAGAATCACGAGCATGATGAGAAGCTCAACAGAGATGAGCATCATGCCTATGCTCATTCCGGCCTTGAGCGGAATCGCATAAATCGGATAAGGCTTGCCCGCGAGTCCCGCGAAGGCCGTGCGCGAATTGGCAAACGTGTTGACGCGTATGCCGAACCACGCGACGCCGTAAGAGCCAGCGATGCCGACCAGACTAAAGAGCAGGATGGTCAGAACTTTTAAGGGCGGGAATCCATGCTCGATTGCGCCCGTCACTTCGTTGACCGACGCCGCAAGCCAGCCGAAATAGACCGTCACGATAAGCCCTATGAAAATCCAGAGAATGAGAATGAACTTGCCCTGCGTGATGAGATAAGTCTTACAGGTCTCGTAAATCAACTCTGAAATTTCGCGCATGCTGCGGTGCACTGGCATCTTTTTGAGTTGCATAAAGATGACCAGACCGAAAAGGAGTCCGAGCACGCAGACCAGCAGTCCCAACATCAGCAGCGTGCGCCCGTCAAAGCCCAGAAACTGTACGGACGAAAGGTCTGGAAGACGCAGGTTGGCCTCGCCGCCCGGCCTCGCCGCCTCGCGCGTCTGCCCGAAAACTGCCAGAGCATTAAAGAGCAAAACTGCAAAGCTGGCCGCGATAGCCGACGCCGCGCGGCGCATCTGCGCGCCAAACGAAGACCCACGGCTCGCGCCCTGCATGTTGATGTTCGTGTCTTGAAGGTTCATGAAAACTTCTCTTCTCATCCGTACCCTTCATCAAGCGAATTTCTCAAAGGCTCTACAGCAGAGCACAACAAATTCGTTTGACTTAGGCGGACGATTCCTTTCTGTTCTTTGAATAGATAAGGGGATAGATAACTTGCAAAACTCTCGCACGCCTTGCCGCCGAAACCGCACCGGCACAGAGACCGCAACCCTAGAGAAGCTGCGTCCACTGTCCCACACACACGCCGGCAAGTCGCGCTAAAAGGAGGCATTATTACTGATTTAAGCTTGAACTGTCCATTGCGCAGAGGCGATGTGGAATTTTTTCGGTAAAGCCTTGACATTTGCAGAGAGGGGAACTATGTTGCGACCGTTCTATTTTTGAAATGCTCACTCAAGGCATTCAAGAACCCTGCTCCGGCCTTAACTCAAAAACCTAGCCGGCGCTTTCCGCAATTTGAACGGTCTTTAATTACAGCGCGTCTCCCAACAAACAGCGCGCACACAACAGAACCGTAACCCAGCTGTCAGGATTTACCTCACTTCAAGACCCAGAGCTTTCCGACAAGGTCTCAGGTAAGCCCCGATTGCCAGACGCATTAGGAGGTCAGAACCATGAAAAGGCTTTTAGTAGTCTTTACCAGTCTCTCTCTTTTACTGGTCGGATTGACTCCTCTCTCTTCGGCCAGCAATCCCAATCCGATTTCTACAGCGATGATAGACGGCCAGTTTGACCGTCAATCGCTCTTCGCCTCGCGGATGTTGAAACTGCCGCCACAGGAAGGCGACCTTAGCACACTTGCAAACTCCGGTCAGGAGGGAGCCAGAAGCGGCGTCGTCGAATCGCGCAAGGCCACCGGGCCAGTCTCTTCAGAAGTGCCAGACCCGGTTTTCGAGTCTGCCAGAGCAGAGCGTCAAGCGATGATGGAGGGGAAGCCAAAACCTTTTATCCCTTTGCCCGAAGGGCCGACAGCCAGAGTCGGGCCTGTCAGTCCTTTGACTCCGGCCCCGCAGCAAGCCATGCATCGGAATATCGGAGCCAATGCTGCGCCGCAGGCTCCGAACGACATGGTTATTTTCAGGCTCCATGATATGACCGCCGCCGAAGCTCCTACCGGACAACGCTCGAACATACTTGAGCCGAGCACGATTTCAGTCGGTGACGCGGTCTTCTATACGGCTAACTGGTTCGCCGCGCGTTCGACCAACGGCGGCCAGACTTTCACCTACGTCAGTCCCTACACGACCTTCCCAAATCCGAGCGGTCAATTCTGCTGCGATCAGGTCACGACCTATGCGCCGACGCAAAATATGGCCGTCTGGGGATTGCAATACAATCAGAACACGACGACCGGCACTTTCCGTATCGCGCGCACTATCGGCAGCGCGGGGATTGCCAGCAACGTTTGGACTTACTGGGACTTCAATCCGCAGAATTTCGGATTCGCCAGCGGCAACTGGATGGATTTCCCTAACATGACGACGAGCGCGAATTTCCTTTACGTCTCCTCGAATGTGTTCCGCACAGACAATAATAACTTTACAGGCAGCGTTGTCTGGCGCATCCCGCTCAGCGAGATGGCAGCCGGAGGAACTATCAACTACAGCTACATTACGCGCACGGACGTAGGCAGTCCTCGCCTCGCTGAAAATTCCGGGACGACGATGTACTGGGCCACCTTCAGCAGCACCACGCAGATGAGGATTCATAGATGGGCCGACGGCCCCGGCAACATCTTTTGGGACAACATCAACCTCAACGCTTTCACCTCGCTCAGCAGAGACGGCATCTCCAATACGGCTGACGGGAGAAACTGGGCTGCGCGCGCAGATGGCAGGCCACTCGGCGCATATGTCTCAAACGGCATCATTGGCGTGATGTGGATGGCGAAACAGGATGCAACGTTCCCGCAGCCCTATACCATCCATGCGCGCTTTAACGAGTCAACCAGAGTCTCTCATTACACAACAGCAGATTTGGAATCCGACTCTCGCATGGCTCTATCCGAACGTGACCGTCAATGCTGCCGGAAACCTGGGCGGCGTTATTTCATACGGCGGCGGCACTGGCGCGCAGGCTACAGCCTATCCGCACGCGGCCTTCTGGGCGATTGACGATGTCAGCCCCGCGCTTCCGATGGGCAGTAACTTTACGGCTATCAACGGCAACGCAGGGCCAGTGGGCAATACTTGGGGCGATTACCTGACGGTTCGTCGCCACAGTCTGTATCCGAACACATGGGTGGCGTCCGTCTATGCGCTGAGCGGCGGCACGGTGATTCCGCGCTACATCTGGTTCGGGCGTGAGCGCGATGTCTTTGCCCCGCCTGTGGCCCGCGTGCGCGCGGATTTTGACGGCGATGGCAGGACGGACGTTTCTGTCTTTCGTCCTTCGAGCGGCGCGTGGTATCTCTCGCAAAGCTCTGCCGGATTTGCTGCCATCGGATTTGGCATCAACGGAGACAGAATTGTTCCGGCGGATTATGACGGCGACGGCAAGACGGATGTCGCGGTCTTCAGACCGAGCACGGGGGCCTGGCACTTGTTGCGTAGCCAGCTAGGCTATACGGGCATTGGTTTCGGAGTCAGCACGGATATTCCTGCGCCCGGAGATTTCGATGGTGACGGCAAAGCTGATATAGCAGTCTTCCGTCCCTCGACGGGAACGTGGTATCTACAGCGCAGCCTGCTCGGATTTCTCGCAGTCGGCTTCGGCACTAATGGCGATGTCCCTGTGGTCGCGGATTACGATGGCGACGGCAAGGCTGACATAGCTGTCTTCCGTCCTTCGACTGGAGCGTGGTACATACAGGGGAGCCTCGTCGGTTTTTACGGAATCAGTTTCGGCCTCAACGGTGACAAGCCTGCGCCCGGAGATTTCGATGGCGACGGCAGGGCAGATGTCACTGTCTTCCGCCCCTCGAACGGAACGTGGTATGTCCAGCGCAGCCAATTAGGGTTTTTGAGTTTCCCCTTTGGCACTAACGGCGATAAGCCCGCGACAGGAGACTATGACGGCGATGGCAAAGCGGACTTCGCAGTCTTCCGTCCTGCAACCGGAGTTTGGTATCTACAGCGCAGCCTGCTCGGCTTCTTCGGGCAGGGCTTCGGGATAAATGGCGATCTGCCTGCTCCCGGCGCTTACGTTCCTTAAATAACTCAAGTTGCCAGATAAGAGAGCGATGGCGGCTCTGCGCTTGATGTCAGCGGCTCTGCGCTTGAGGTCAGCGGCTCTGCCGCCTGGCTGTGCGGAAAAGCTTTGCTTTTCCGGCAGCTATGCCCCAAGCAGAGGCGAGGCTCAGCCTCGCCTCTGAGCAGCAGGAGCAGGAGTCGGAAAGTCAGAGACTTTCCGCACCGCAGGCGGCTCAAGCCGCAGTCGTTTTGATAACTGGCAACTTGGGTTAAATACTATCTCTGCAAATAGACAAAGAGGCGCACAGATTTTGATTCTGTGCGCCTCTTTCAATTTCAATCCGGGCCAGTGTGATGAAGACTTAAATCTTCGCGTCACATGCAACCGGAAAATTTTTTAAGAACTCTTTCGCATTACGACCGCGACCTTGCTGGCATCAACCGTGACTCTGAGCTTTAACCTCTGGCCCACAACGTAGCCGCGCTCGCCTTCGGGCAGAAGCACTGCTACATCGTAGTTCTTATCCCGCCCTTTTCGCAGATTATCCGCGAGGAAGATTCGCGGCTGAGGATAGGCCATGCTCTGTTGGCCGGGCGGCGCATTCGCGTCAGGCCAGAGCGTGCGCGCGACGATTCCGCGCACAGTAATGGTCTTGCCGTTCAATGCGCTTCTATGCTCGACGATATAGCGCATGGAGACCGCCTGCTGTGGAATGCTTGCCAGAGGCTTGTCTGGATATTTAGCCAGCCCCGATTCATCTTCCTGCGGCGTCAATCCTTCCGTGCGGCTCTCAAAGGGCTGCGATGATGAGCGTTCATTATTCATGTCAGTCGCATGTTTAAACGCCGCCTGTGGAGATGTCCATTGCACGGCGAGGATGAAACCTAAGACGAAAGTGATTTTAATCATGCAGATATGTATGCAAAGCCTTGTCAAATCACAGCTCAACCGATTTGGACTGTCAGCATGGAGACTGAGCCGCCGTCAACTCCCTCGATGGGGAAGGTGACTTGCTCGCCTTCTCTTTGCGTGGCGATGACGTAGAGCAGTGGCAGATAGTGTTCGGGCGTGGGGATGGAGAGCTGTGCGTCGCGGCCTAAGGTCTCGTAAGAGATGAGCGGCGCGTGGTCTGCGTTGAGCAAAGATTCGCGCGCCTGTTTTTCAAAGCGTATGGCCCAATCAAAAGGTTCGACCATGTGTTTGCCCCATGCGTAGGTGTGCAGATTGTGCACAAGGTTGCCGCTGCCGATGATGAGCACGCCCTCGTCGCGCAAAGGGGCGAGTTGTCGTCCAAGCTCATAATGAAATTCAGGCGGCTGTGTCTCGTCTATGCCGAGTTGCACGATTGGAATGTCTGCCTGCGGAAAGACGTGGCAGAGCACAGACCATGTGCCGTGATCCAATCCCCAGCGCGTGTCGTCTAAGACTTGGACGGGCGCAAGCAACTCTTGCACGCGGTGTGCGAGTTCCGGGCTGCCGGGCGCGGGATACCGGACTTCGTAAAGCTCTTTCGGAAAGCCTCCGAAGTCATGTATCGTGCGCGGCTGCGGCATGGCTGTCACGGCAGTCTGAGGAAAATACCAGTGCGCTGAGACGGCGAGAACTGCTTTTGGTTTTGGAAGAGAATTGCCGATGGCTGCCCAGCCGTCCGTATAAGAATTTTTGAGCAGCGCGTTCATCGGATTGCCGTGTCCGAAAAAGATGGCAGGCATGCTATCCATCATCGTTATCCCCTTTGTCGGAAAAACTCTCAACTCTTTGCGTCACTTTGCGTCTTCTCTTCTTTGCGCTCTTTGCGGTTAAGTAGTTTTTTAATGCAAAGACCGCAAAGTGATTTTCGCAAAGGACGCAAAGAGTTAGTTGCGTCTTTATATTGTGTCTGCTTCGACCAACTCTGTGCTTGCGACGGGCCGACGGCCTGTGCCGCTCCACCTGCGTATCGAATCAAAGAGAATAATCAAGGCCGCTGTCATCAGGATGGCTGTCAGGCCGATGTTGATGTAGCCCTGCGTGGCCGTCTCTGCTTTTTGCGAGAGCGGCCAGAAGTTATCTGTGATTGACTTCCACCCTGCGACGAGCGTGGTCGTGGCGACGAAGGTGAGCGGCACAATCGTGACCCACGCATAGCGCGCCTTGCCCATGTTGATGAGCACTGTTGTCGCTACGCAGAGCGCGACCGCCGCGAGCAGTTGATTGGCGATGCCGAACATGGGCCAGATGGTAGAGATAGAGCCTGACCAGATAAAGGCTGCCCATCCGCCTACGACCAGCAAGGTTGTCAAAAGCGAGCCGGGCAACCAGTTTGGCTCTTCAAACTTTTTATAGAAACGCCCGCCGAATTCTCCGACGAGAAATCGCCCGACGCGCGTGCCTGTGTCAATCGTCGTCAGAATAAAGAGAGCCTCGAACATGATTGCGAAGTGATACCAGTATTTCATCAAGCCCGAAAGACCCGGAATCGAATCGAAAATTTTAGCGATGCCAAGCGCGAGCGTGACCGCGCCGCCGGTGCGCCCGCGCACCTTCTCGCCAGATTCTGCTTCGAGCTTATCAAGCTCCTGCGGTTGCAAGTTGAAACCTTCAGCCGTGTGATGGTCTATCATCTGCACATAGGCAGCCTTCTGCGCGTCAGTTTTTTGCGGCGTGTTGATAGCAAAGTAGTCGCCCGGAAAAAGCGAGGTCGCGGCAATCAGAGCCACAACTCCCACGATGCCTTCCATCAACATCCCGCCGTAACCAATCATCCGCGCATCCGTCTCTTTGGCAATCATCTTCGGCGTCGTGCCGGAAGAAATCAGCGCATGAAAGCCGCTTATCGCGCCGCACGCAATCGTGATGAAAACGAATGGATAGACTTTGCCCGGAATCACAGGCCCGCCTCCGTTAACAAAAGGCGTCACAGCAGGCATGTTCAAGTGTGGCGCGACAAAGATGACTCCCAAGATGAGAAAAGCGACCGTTCCGATTTTGAGATAAGACGAGAGATAATCGCGCGGGCAGAGAAGCATCCAGACAGGGAGCACCGAAGCTATGAAGCCATAGGCTGCCATCAGGATAATGATTGTTTCGCGCGAGAGTGTGAAGGTGTGGGCCAGCGCGGATTCGTGTATCCGTCCGCCGAGCCAGACTGCGAACAGCAAACCTATCACGCCGATGATACTCGCCTCTGCAATCTTTCCTTTGCGAAAGCGATACATGTAAAGACCCATCAGGAGCGCGAGAGGAATCGTAAAGCCGACTGTAAAAGTTCCCCACGCGGATTCTGCCAGCGCGTTGACTACTACGAGTCCCAATCCAGCGAGCGCAATCACTACGATAAAGAGAATCGCAATGCCCGCGACAAGACCTGAGAGCGGGCTAATCTCCGTGCGCGCAATCTCTGCCAGAGATTTCCCGCGCCGACGCATGCTCGCCACTAAAATCATAAAGTCATGCACCGCGCCGCCAAGACAGACTCCAATCACCAGCCACAAGAGGCCCGGCAAAAATCCGAACTGCGCCGCCAGCACAGGCCCGACCAGCGGCCCCGCGCCCGAAATCGCTGCGAAGTGATGGCCGAACAGCACCCACTTATTCGTCGGATAATAATTGTGACCGTCGTACATCGTCTGCGACGGCATGGGCCGCGCATCATCCAACGCCAGGACCTTCGCGGCGATGAAAGCGGAATAGTAGCGATACGCGATGGCAATCACACACAACGCGCCGATGATGATTGGCAGTGCGCTCATACTTTAAGCATCTCCTGCTAATTTAGAATTGCCACAGAGACACAGAGACACAGAGGAAGCAAAAGGGAAAAGGGAAAGGGCATGATTCAGAATTGCTTATCTTCATTTTCCTCTTCCCTCTTCCCCTTTCTTCTTTCCTCTGTGTCTCTGTGTCTCTGTGGCTAATTTTTAGTAAGACCGAACGCCCGGCTGGTATTCGTTCACAAACTTTCCGACAAAGTTACCCTCTTCCGTGCCGTCCGGTTTGGCGATTATCCAGTCAATCATTTCGCTTTCGGGGACAGAGTGTTTGTCTCCGCGTTTGTACTTGGTCAGGTTGCGAATGTTGCTGGCAATGATGCCTTTGATGATGCCGTCTTTAATCTCTGAGACTTCGATGTAGGCTTGCTGCTTCTGCCCGTTGACATCGCGCAGTTCGACTGTGACTAGAAAACGCTCCTTCGGCGCGAGTCCGGCGAGGAAACGCTTTTTCGCATCGGGATAAGTTTTTTTAGCTTCCTCAAGATGCGGCTTGAGAGCTTCTTCATACTTTCTTCTCTGCTCCGCCGCAGTCTCCTTTTGCTCCTGCGCAAAGCTTACAGCACAGCACGCGCAAATCATCGCTATACAAAACAGAAAATTTTTCGCTTTCATAAACAACCTTTCCTTTCTTCCCTCTGGCCCAATTCTTTCACGCGCGGCTTCAAGACTTGTTCGATTACTTGCTGCCCGGATTCATGGATTCGTGGTAATGCACGCCGCGCCACGCGCCGCCCTGTTTGACATAAACCATCGTCACCTTGCCCGTGTAGCTCGAAGGCTGGCCCTCGTATTTGCCATTGATGGATTCATTGTAAGTCAGAACAGCCACATCGCCATACACCTGCACCTGCGGGTTATACATCTGAAAGTCCGTAATCTTCCATGCCTCCGTCATCTGCTCAAACTTCGGCATCAGGTTGGCTTTCGTATCCAGATAAGGATTCGACGGCAGGAACTCCGTGAAATCATCCGCCCAGTAATCCGCATAAAAAGCTTTATCCTTGCGTTGCCACGCGGCAAACGAAGCTTTTTCGCGCGCGATGATTTCACTGGCGATGCTTTGATTGCGCGCCGTCTCATGATTGCGCGCCGTGAGATTAAGATTGCCGCCGAAAGCAATCAACGCGAAGACGATTATGAGCTTGAAACGCCTGTGCATAAGAAAGCTCCTTTGACAGACAGGGTAAGAAAGAGAAGCTGTCTTTCCTTTGCGTGCTTTGCGAAAAACTTTGCGTCCTTTGCGTTAAAAAATCACTTGACCGCAAAGACCGCAAAGAAGTTAAGACGCAAAGAGCGCAAAGAAATATTCCTGTCTCAGTTGTGGTTATTCAGCAAGCAATGTTTCAGTAATCCGAATATTGCGTGCTTCAAGTTGAGCGACGAACCTTGCGGGCGGAATGCAACGCTCCTGCGGCGTCGCGCCCTTCTGTAGAGTCTCGCCGCGCGCCATCATCTGCGCGATGATGGAAGCCGGAAACGCTGTCGTGCGCATCATCGCACTGAGGCCCGTCTGCTCGTCAAAGTAATCAATGATGTCATAACGAAGAGCATGCTGTTTGTCATCCACCTTCCCGCGAAATTCCAGACGAATGAGCACAGCATCCGGTTCATCCGCAGGCAGACGCCGCAACAGCATTTCTCCCAACACCCTGCGCGGCGCAACTCGCGCGCCGTCAATCTCTAAAGCCTCGCTCGCTGTCAGGCCGAGGTCAATCATCGTCTTAAATTTTTCACAGTGGCCCGGATAACGTATCGTCTTGTAATCAAGCTCGCGCACGCGGCCCAGAAAACTTTCAGGCAAAGTGGATGTGCCGCCGGAAGTTTGAAAAGCTTCCATCTCTCCAAACGGAGCAGGGAAGTCGAGCCGCTCCGTCTCCGTCATCGAATCAACTTCAACAATCTTGCCGTCGCGTATCACGCGCGCACGCTCGACGTACTCATTGATTAAGCCTTCGACGGAAAAGACGATTTGGTAATCAAGCGGCGGCTTCGGATTTTGCGGCAAACCGCCGACACGTATATGTAACTCTGCAAGCTCTGCGAAGCGCGCCGCGCCATGCGCCGCGAGGACAGATACCATGCCCGGCGCGAGTCCGCAATCAGGAATAATATTGATGCCAGCCGCGCGCGCCTCTTCATCGAGCGCGAGTTCCGCATCCACTACGGAATTGTTGCCGCCGAGGTCGCAGAAGTTCACACGCGCCGCGATGGCTGCCTTTGCCAGTTGCAGGTTGTGATGATAGACGACGCAACTAATCGCCGCATCATGCCCGCGCATGAGGCGCACAACTTCTGTTTCATTCGTCACATCAATCTGCGCGGGTGTGAGCTTCGCGCTCTTAACAGTCTCAACAACCGCGCGCGCTCTTTCAAAATCAAGGTCTGCGACGGTGACTGCTTCCGCGTCGGAGTTATGGGCCAAATCATAAGCCGCGCCGAGTCCCATGCGGCCTGAGCCGAGAACTAAAATTTTCATTTGATTGGTTTGATTAAAGTTGAAGGAATGTTTGCCTTAAAAAGTTTCCCGCAAAGGCGCAAAGACGCAAAGAAAGCACGCAAAGAGTTGAAAGCCTTTTTATCTTGAAAGCTTTCTTCGCGTCTTTCTTTGCGCCTTTGCGCCTTTGCGGGAGATTTCTTTTTCATACCCTCGTCACCGGACGCCAGCGTCTTTCCAGGTATTCAGCGACGCGCGTCAACGGGAATGTCAGCAAGAGATAAAAGATGGCGACCATCGGCCAGATGGTTAAGGGCGCGGCGTAACGACTCGCAAGCTCCTGTCCCGTGCGCGCGAGTTCCGTCAGGCCGATGACGGAGACGAGCGAAGAGTCTTTCAATAATGCGATGCCTTCATTCGTCATCGGCGGAACAACGCGGCGGAAAGTCTGCGGCAGGATAATGCGGCGCATGGCCTGCGTGTGCGACATGCCGAGCGAGCGCGCGGCCTCCATCTGTCCAGCGTCAATTGAGAGAATGCCCGCGCGGAAAATCTCCGCGATGTAAGCCGCGCTATTTAAAGTCAGCGCGATGATGCCGCTCCAGAAGGCTGGAATGTTGATGCCGAAAGATGGCAGCACGAAGTAGATAAAAAGTATCTGGACCAGAAGCGGCGTGCCGCGCATCACTTCGACATACACGGCAGCCGGTGCAGAGAGAATCTTTGACGATTGCACGCGGGCCAGCGCGAGCAATAATCCGATGGGCAAGCCGAGCGCAAGGCTCAGGAGCGCGAGCCGCGCCGTGAGCCACACGCCTTTGAGAAAGAAAGACCAGGTGCGGCGCACTAGCCCCAAATCAAAAGCTTTGGTCTGCGTATTACTGGCCGCCAAATCCGCAGCGCGCTCTGCTGCTTCGCCAAACCATTTTGTGTTGATGCGGTCATACTCGCCGCTCTCCGTGATGCGCCAGAGTGCCGCGTTGATGGCGCGGCGCAGGTCTTCATTCCCCTGCGCGATAGCGATGCCGAATTTTTCATCCGTGAATCTGCGCCCGACGGTTGTGAGGTCTGGAAAACTCTGGCGAATCATGTAACGCAGGACAGGAGCATCGCTGACGACTGCATCAATGCGCCCGTTCTTGAGGTCTAGCAGAGCGAGGTCAACAGTATTATAGACGGCGACGCTCACGCCCGCGCGCTTTTCCAAATCAATCTGCGCGGTCGTATTAATCTGCACGCCGACTTTCTTGCCGCTCAAATCTTCCGGCGCGTTGATGCCCTGCGTGCCTTGACGCACGGCTATGAGTTGGCCCGAATCGTAGTACGGGTCTGAGAAGAGCATGGCCGCGCTGCGTTCGGGCGTGATGGTGACGGATGACATCACTGCATCAAAAGTCCCGTTTTGGAGCGCGGGAAAGATGCCGTCAAAGCCTGAGTTGATAAAGGTCGCGCGCACGCCAAGCTCGCGCGCAATCGCGTTGCCGAGGTCTATGTCAAAGCCTGAGAACTGTCCGCCCTCTGCGAATTCGAGCGGCGGGTATGTGGCATCCGTGCCGATACGCAACTCGCCCGACTGCTTGATGCGTTGCAGCGCGGTCTGGGCCAGAGCCGGAATTTGACAAAGCAGCAGGAGAAGGAGCGTGGCGGCTGTGCGCCGCAGGCGGTTCAGATTCATTTTGTCGTGTCACTCTTCCTGTCCGAGATTATCGCGTGTCCCCATGCTCGAATCGAATCCCTCGCCGCGCGCCGCAATCTCAGGCTGAGAGCCATTGTCATCCGCGCTTTCATCTTCATGAAAGCTTCGCATAAAAGCGCGCGTCTCTTCTCTCTGCGGGTTGCCGAAAACTTCCTGCGGCATGCCTGACTCGACCGCATGCCCGCCCTCAAAGTAGATAACCTGATCGGAGATGCGGCGCGCAAAGTTCATATCATGCGAGACGACGACGAGCGTCTTGCCCAAATCATTGAGCGCGCGCAGCATACGCGCGACCTCCTGTATAAGTTGCGGGTCGAGCGCGGATGTCGGCTCGTCAAAGAGAATCACTTCCGGCTCCATCGCCAGCGCGCGCGCAATCGCAACGCGCTGCTGCTGCCCGCCTGAGAGTTGCGCCGGAAAGAAATCTTCCTTTTCGCTTAAGCCGACTTTGCTCAAGTAATGTCGCGCGACATCTTCGGCCTCTTTGCGCTGAAGACCCTTGACGGTCATAGGGGCTTCGATGCAGTTGCCAAGAACGGTCAGATGCGGAAAGAGATTGAAGTTTTGAAAGACTATCCCGACGCGCAGGCGAAGCCGCTTGGTCAACTCTTTATCTTCCGCAGCCGAGAGCGGCTTGTCGTCAGAGCCGAAGACTTCCACGTCACCAATCTTGAGTCGTCCGTGCTCAAAACGCTCAAGGCGATTCATGCAGCGCAGCATGGTTGATTTGCCGCAACCCGATGGGCCAAGAATGGTTGTCAGTTGTCCTTCCTGGATTTGAAAGGTGGCATGATTGAGCACTGTGTTCGTGCCATATCGTTTGACGATATCAGAGACTTCGATCACTTTTCGCTCCCGAATTGCTAAAGACAGATAGAAGATGCCAAACAGGTGTTCGCGGAGTTTGGCACGAATCCGCGTTGCGATGCAATAGTCAATTCAGCATCACAAATTAAAGCCACAGAGACACAGAGACACGGAGATAAGAAAGAAGAATGAATAGAAATCGACTTGTTAATGTTTATTCTCTGTGTCTCTGTGTCTCTGTGGCTGAATAATTTCAGTAAGTTCGTTGACGCTCTAAGAGCGGCTTTGTTAGACTCCGTAGCTTCCCGTTCTATTTAAAGTTGTGCTCAAAAGATATTGATGGACGAAACAAGCTCAAGCGCTGTGCATCAGAATCTGGACACGGCCTATGTGAATCTGGCTGCGCTCTTGCGCTATCTGCGGCAGAGAGAATTCACAGGGCGCGTGCATATCCAGCTTGTAGAGTATGAAGCAGACGTGTATCTGCACGGAGCGGACGCGCCGCGCGTGCGCGAGATAGATTTGACGAACGGGCGCGAGGATGAAGGCGAAGAGGCTCTGCAACGCCTGCTTGTGCGTGCGGTCGAGCCGGGCGGACTTGTGAGCGTCTATCTGGGCGAAGAAGAGCATGAGAACGGCGCGCACGATTTCATGCCCGCGCCCGGCGCATGGATTGACTTTGACGCAGAAAGCGACGCGGAGCTTTCGCCGGAGATGCGTGAGTGGCAAGACCTCTTGCGCGTGAGCGGCGAATTGATTGCCGCCATTGAGCGCGCAACCTTGAGCACGGGAGCGGATTTCGACGCGCTCTTTCGCTCAGCGAGGCTTGAGTTGAGCGATGATTATTCTTTCCTAGACCCTTTGACGGAAAGATTTGAATACGTGAGCGGTGGCGTTGTGCGACTGCACGCGTGGCCCAGCGCGGATGCTTATGTGTCCAGCATCTGCGAATGCTTGCGCCGCATTTCTGCGAAAATATCTACGGGCGTGCGCGGCGGGCGTATTCGTGAAAGAGTCGCGCTTGAGTTGGCTGTGCTTGCGCGCAGAAGGCAGACGCCGCTCACACGCTTCAAGTTCATACAACACTTTGACCGCATCGCCGGAACAAAAGTTTTATAAGGAATGATAAAGAGATGATGAAATGGAGCGCGTTCTGGACAACCTTTAGCTTGCTTGTCGTCGCCGAGATGGGTGACAAAACACAACTGGCGGCCATCACACTGGCGGCGCAAACACGCTCGCCCGTCTCAGTCTTTCTCGGCGCGGCGCTTGCGCTCACGCTGGTCTCTTTAATCGGCGTCGCAGTCGGCACGCTTCTGGGCCACTACTTGCCGGAAAAGCTTCTGCATCAACTGGCCGCCGTCGCTTTTATCATTATCGGTATCCTGATGCTCTGGGGAAAAATGTGAAAGGACTAAGGGGCTTGGGCATAAGGCGCAAGGTGTAGTTAAAAGAGAAGCTTTTACTACACCCGACACCCTACGCCCTACACCCTACTTTAAAATGTATCCCTTCCGAAATATTTTGCTTCCGACGGATTTCACGCCGCATGCGCGTGCGGCTGTAAAATATGCTGCGGGTTTCGCGCGCGAGGGCGCGGGCCGCGTTGTGCTCTTTAGCGTGCAGAGCGGTTCTGTGCCAGCTAACTTGCTGACTTTGCCGGAGCGCACTTTTGACGAGCAGCCTGAGCAGCGTTGGCTACAGCAGTTAAGGGCGGATGTCAGAGATTTGCTGGCAGACCCTTTGCTTGACGGGCTCGAAGTCGAGCCTGTGATTATAGAGGGCGAGCCTGCGCCTGAGATTGCGCGCGCGGCCAATGAATTTCAGATTGACTTGGTGACGGTTGTGACGCACGGGCGCAAGGGTTTGGCGCGCGCCTTGTGGGGTTCGACAGCCGAAGAGATTATCGCGGAAGCTCCTTGTCCTGTCTTAACGTTGCGACCACCGCAGAGAGATTTCGTCGAGCACAGAGGCACTCATACGGAGATACGTCTCAACCGCGTGTTGCTGGCGACGAGCTTTCGTCCCTCTGCCAGAGCCGCAGAGCAAGTCGCAGTGCAGCTTGCGCAGCGCACGGGTGCAGAGCTACATATTATCTATGTCATCAGCGATTACATGGAACAGATGTCAAGCCTCTTTCCAGATGCGGGCGGAAATGCGTTGACGCGTTTTAGGGAGTTTGTGACAGAGCGCATGGCTGGCTTTGCAAGCGAGATGGGCGGGCGCACGCAGACGCACATTGCGGAAGGTCGGCCCTATGAAGAGATTGTCAGGCTGGCGACGGACAAGGATGTGGACTTAATCGTCATCGGGACGAGCGTGCATTCCTCTCTCTTTGGCGGCACGCCTGTGCTCGGCCCGGACATAGAGCGCGTCGTGCGCAATGCTCCATGCCCTGTGCTCTCTGTCCCGACGCCGAGAGTCGTCACTCCGATTCCGGCTCTTGTTACAGAGCCTGTGCCGCAGACGTGAAAAAAAGTGGGCAGCGGGCAGTGGGCAGTAAAAAAGCAGCAGTCGTAAGCATTGATTTGCTATCTGACTGCTGCTTTTCTTTTTACTAACTGCCCACTGCACACTGCCTACTGCTTCTTATCCATCGGCAGACCTGCGCGTCTCCATGCTTCCGTGCCGCCGAGCAGGGCCGCGACGTTTGTGATTCCTTTGGCTTTCAGCTTTTGCGCCAAACTGGCGCTTGAATGTTCGGACGGTCAAGAGCAGTAGGCGACAATCTTCTTGTCCGCTGGCAGTTGGCTCATGTATGCGTCCAGATTCGCGGTCTCAGGGATATTGATTGCGCCTTTGATATGGTCAGCGTTATAGGCTTCGGCGGCGCGCGTATCAACAATCACCGCTGTGCCTGCGTCCACAGCCGCTTTCAGGTCTGCGACCGTCATGCGAGGGATGCCATCGGGCGGAGTTTGCGGCGGCTGTTCGCCTGCCGCGTTGGAATTTCTCTGTGCCGCAGTCTGTTTGTCATTCGAGTTGCATGCTGCAAGGAGCACAACTGCGAGCATCAGAGCCGCCGCGCATGAAACAAAAAAACGCATCTTTACTTAACCTCCCAAAGTCCTTTTGATACGAACTGCCCGGCATCTTTCTACCACGATTAACGGCAGTATCACAAATATGCGTCCAGAGAGTTTGCTTAAAAAAACTTCCCGAAAAACGCCGGGTGTGCTATAGACGCTCTCAAATTTCGTTAACTTAAAGCTGTTGCGAAAACCCGGCGTGAACATACTTGAACAGGTGAGACCTCAAAATTCCTGCGAGGAGACGTGCATCTATGAGACGGCTGCGCACTATCAGCGCGATATGCATCATGGCATCCCTGCTGGTCTTTGGAAGTTGTCTGCCGACAACTTCGACGGATCAAAGCGGCGTGATAAATATTACTGTCTATGGCTTCTCGATTATGAAGGAGTCTTTGGAGAAAGCAGTCTATCCGGCCTTTGCAGCCAAGTGGAAGCAGGAGCATCAGGGGCAGGAAGTGCGCTTCACTTCATCCTTCGCGGGTTCTGAAACTATCACCAATCAGATTCTGCAAGGCGTCGGCGCGGACATGGCGATTCTCTCCATCGAGCGTGATGTCGAGCGTCTGGCGCAGGGCGGATTTGTGACTGCCAACTGGCGGCTCTTGCCGCATCAGGGCATCATCAACCAGACGCCCTTCATCATCCTCGTGCGCAAAGGCAATCCGAAAGGCATCAAAGATTTTCCAGACCTCGCCAAGCCCGGCATCAAGCTCATACATCCAGACCCTGTTTCATCCGGCGGCGCACAGTGGTCTATTCTCGCCATCTACGGTTCGGAATTGAAAAAGAGCGAGAAAGAGACCGGCGGCTACGATCAGGCGCGCGCTCTGCAAACCTTGCAGGCCGTCTGGCGCAATGTGATTTCGACGCCGGGTTCTGCACGCGAGGCGCGCACGCAATTCGAGACAGGATTCGGCGACGCGCTCATCACATACGAACTGGAAGGCTTATTGATGAAAGAGGCTGGCGGCAAAGTCGAAGTCGAGATTGTCATCCCGCAATCAACCATCTTCAGCGAACATCCGGCAGTCATCATTGACCGCAACGTCACGGCGCAGGAGCGGCCCGTCATCGAAGCCTTCCTGCAATACCTTTGGAGCGAAGAAGCGCAGCGCGCCTTCGTCAAATATCACTTCCGTTCAGTCACGGACGAGAAGCTCAACGAAGAGAACAAGCTCTTCTCGAAAATCGAGCTGCCGTTCAAAGTCGAACTCTTTGGCGGCTGGACACGCGCCTATCCTGAAATCATCGAAAGAGTCTGGCGCGATCAAGTGCAGAATAAAAAATGAGAGGTGAGCGGAGATGAGTTCTGCCTTCTCTACATTACGACACGTGCGCGGCTTTGATGTCGTGCGGCCTCTGAGCATTGTCACGATGCTTGTCATCATGACGCCGCTCGTGCTCTTGCCTCTGGCTTCGATTTTTATTTTCGGGACGAGCAAGGGGCTGGAAAGTTTCTGGGCCGCGCTCAGTGCGCCGGAAGCAATCTTCGCTTTAAAACTCTCGATGGTCACAAGCTTCTGGGCCACAGTCTTTAATGTCATCTTCGGCCTCTTCGCTTCCTACGTGCTTTCGCGCTACAACTTCTGGGGACGCAATGCAATCATCGTCACCATCTCTTTGCCGACGGCGATTCCGACGGCTGTAGCAGGTTTCGCGCTGCTTCTTTTGTGGGGGCCATACGGGACGCTCGGACGCCTGATTGAGCCGCACGGCATACACGTCATGTTCACTGCGTGGGCCATCGTGCTCGCCAATATCTTTGTCACATTCCCGCTCGCGTTCGGAGTGATAAAGCCTGTCTTTGATACGATGAGCCGTTCGCTCGAAGAAGCTTCTGCGACCATCGGCGCGACGCGCTGGCAGACTTTCTGGCATGTCACGCTGCCGTCTTTGCGCGGCGCGATTGTCACAGGCGCGCTCTTAACTTTTGCACGCGCGGTCGGCGAGTTTGGCTCGACCATACTCGTCTCAGGCAACCTTGCGAACCGCACGCAGACCGCGCCGCTCTATATCTTTGCCAAGTTCAACGAGGGGCAGGTCGAGGCGGCCAATGCCGTCGCCATCGTCCTCGCGCTCTTTTCATTCGCCATCTTTAGCGTGCTCTTCTTCGCACGCGATTGGCTTGATACTGAATAACAAAATGATAAACGGATGAGCGATGAGTAAAAGCCAAACAGCTTTTCACTTCTGGCTCATCACTTGAATGACATGCTGCCTGAGGAGATTACAAATATCTTTGGAGAAGAAAGCGCGGAGCAGGATGCTATGCGCGCGTTGACTGCTGCGCCGCCGGAGATTGCCGCGAGTGTGCGCGGCGTGAGCAAGAGTTTTAAAGGCACAGTGGTTTTGGAAGATATTAATTTTGATGTAGCGATGGGCGAATCGCTTGTGCTGCTCGGCGCATCCGGCAGTGGCAAGACAACTATCCTGCGCATCATCGCAGGGCTCGAAGAGCCTGACACGGGCAGCATTACTCTGCACGGCAAGGATGTGACGGAATTGCCTGCGCGCGAGCGCGGCGTCGGCGTTATCTTTCAGGCTTACGCGCTTTTCCCGCGCATGAATGTCGAGCAGAACATAGGCTACGGCCTGCGCATACGAAAACGACCGCGCAAGGAAATCAAAAAAACTGTAGATGAATTAATCAATCTGGTGCGGCTTGAAGAGCATCGTAAAAAATATCCTTCGCAACTTTCCGGCGGACAGCAGCAACGCGTGGCGATTGCGCGCACGCTTGCATACAAGCCGCAAGTCCTGCTCTTTGATGAACCCTTCGGCGCGCTCGACGCGCAGACGCGCGTGCGACTCCGCCGCGAGATTCGTTCGCTCTTGAAGCAGATTAACGTGCCGTCGGTTTTCATCACGCACGATCAGGAAGAGGCGTTAGAACTTGGCGACCGCATCGCCGTCTTGAATGTCGGGCGGCTTGAGCAGATTGGCACGCCCGATGAAGTTTATAACAAGCCTGAGACGGAATATGTCGCAACTTTTCTGGGCGCGGCTAACCTGCTGCTCGGCGTCGTCAATAGCGGAGGCGTAGAGCTTGGGACGGTCAATCTTCCCGCGCCGGAAGAGACGCGGCGATTCCGCGAAGGCCAGCCTGTCAAGCTCGTCTTCCGTCCAGAGGATGTGTGTTTGAATCGCACGGGCGCGCTGCCTGCCGGATGTCAACGACTGACGAACGGCGTCGTTGAAGAGATACATTTCGTCGGCGCATACGAGCGTCTGACTGTGCGGCTTGATTTAATCGCGCGCCAACCGAGCGAAGGCATGCCGCAGCTTTACAGCGTCACCATTAACACGGATGAAAAGAGAATGGGCGTCCCCATTATCGTCACGCGCCCGAAGCCCGAAGCCAACTCGACACGCCTCGCCGTCGGCGACCGCATCGCCGTCGGCCTCACAGCCTTTCGCGTCCTCCCGAATTACGCGCTTGCCTCAGAGCGCGCGAGCCGCGTTATTGATTTGGAGAAGTAACGAAAACAAATTTCCCGCAAAGGCGCAAAGGCGCAAAGAAGACCGCAAAGGAGTTGAGCTATCACTTATCTTGAGTGTTTTCTTGGCGTCTTCCTTTGCGCCTTTGCGCGATACTCTTGCTTGATAACAAAGCTTACTGAATAATACGACTCAATGAGAGAACTCCCAGTTTACACGGCCCAGAGCGACGTTGCTCAGTGGGCCAAAGTGATTGACCACACGCGCTGCATCGGTTGCCATGCCTGCACGACGGCCTGCAAGTCTGAGAACGATGTGCCGCTCTCTGTGACGCGCACATACGTCAAGCATGTTGATGTCGGAGAGTTTCCGCAAGCGCGCCGCGCGCATCAGGTGACGCGCTGCAATCAATGCGCGCATGCTCCGTGCGTCACAGCCTGTCCGACAACAGCGATGTTCAAACGCGCGGACGGCATCGTTGATTTCGACAAATCAATCTGTATCGGCTGCAAAGCCTGCATGGCCGCCTGTCCATACGATGCTATCTTTATTAATCCTGAAGACCACTCTGCGGAAAAATGTAACTTCTGCGCGCACAGGATTGATATGGGCTTAGAGCCAGCATGCGTCGTCGTCTGCCCGACCGAAGCTATCTTAGTGGGAGACATGCACGACCCGCTCTCGAAGGTCGCGCGCATAGTCAACAGAGACCCTGTGACAGTCCGGCGACCTGAGAAAGAAACTCTGCCGAAACTTTTTTATAAGGGAGCGCATCAGGCGACGCTCGACCCGATTGCAGCGAAGAGGCCGGATGGCGGTCTCTTCATGTGGAGCGAACAGTGGGAAGGAGCGGAGATGGTTGTCTCCGGCAATCCGACTTTCAATAACACTTCCGCCGCCGCCCTGCTCTCTTACGATGTCGCGCACACGATTCCATGGGACTGGCGCGTCAGTCTCTACACCTGGACCAAAGGCTTGGCGACGGGAGCTTATCTGCTTCCTTTGCTCCTGGTCATGTTCGGTTTGATGAGAGTTGATAACGTTTTGTGGCTGTGGGTCGCGCCGGTGGTCGCGGGCGCATTTTTAGCCGCGACGGGTCTTTTGCTCATCTGGGATTTGGAGCACCCGGAACGCTTTCACTTAATCTTCACGCGCCCGCAGTGGAAAAGCTGGCTCGTCAAGGGAGCGTTCATCATCGCGGGCTATTCACTCGTGCTTGCTTTGCATTTCATCGCGACGCTGCTTGGGCGCACGGATGTGCAAAGCTGGCTCATTATCGCGGGCTTGCCGCTCGCTGTCCTGACAGCAGTTTACACTGCTTATCTTTTCGCGCAGGCGAAGGCGCGCGACCTGTGGCAGAATCCGCTCCTGCCGCCGCATCTCCTGGTGCAGTCGCTGCTGCTTGGCTCTGCCGTGCTCGCGCCGTTCGCGTTTCGCTTTTCAACGGAACACCTAGAGCCCTTGCTCTGGATACTCGGCGCGACAAGCCTCCTGCATCTCTTGATGATTTGGGGCGAAGTGACGCTCACGCATCCGACTGCGCACGCGCGGCTCGCCATCTGGGAGATGACGAGCGGGAGATTTCGCGCATACTTCTGGGCCGGAATCGCACTGACAGCCATCGGAGGATTTGCGCCCTGGCTCGGCATCCCCGCCGCGCCGCTCGCACTCGTCGGCCTACTGCTCTACGAGCATGCATACGTGCAGGCAGGGCAATCCGTGCCTTTAGCTTAAAGAAGAAGGAGAACAATTTATGCCAGCGAAACCCCTGCGTATTTTCGGCATCCTGTTTATCCTGAGTGCGATAGTTTTTATGGTGCTCAATCTCAAAAGAGTAGCCGACGCCAAGACCTTCTGGATAGGGATTCCGCTTCTTGTGCTCGGCCTTATCTTTGTCACGCTTGCGCGGAAGGCTAGATAAGTTTTGCTGCATGCTTGGTGGAGGAAATTTTTAAATGGTAGAGCGCGCCATCTGGTTCACACGCAAATTTTCTTTTGACCATCTTCCGCTCTGGATGTATCCGAATCTGGTCGAGCGTCTGCGCGGCACGCCCGCGCGTCTCGAAGATTTGACGCGCAACGTCTCGCCCGAACTCTTGACGCGACGCGACGGCGACAAATGGTCTATGCAAGAGCACGCAGGCCATCTCCTAGACCTCGAACAACTGGGGATGGACAGGCTTGATGATTACGAAGCCGGACGCGAAACCCTGCACGCCGCAGACCTTGAGAATCGCAAGACGCACGAAGCCAATCACAACTCCAAAACCATCGAACAAATTCTCTCAGACTTTCGCCGTGAGAGAACAGAATTTGTCCGCCGTCTTGACGGATACGATGAAGCCTTCGTGCAAAAAACCTCGCTGCACCCGCGCCTACAGATGCAGATACGAGTTTTAGATTTATGCTTTTTCATCGCCGAGCACGACGACCATCACCTGTCGCGGATTTCGGAATTGATTCGACTTTATGGAAAGCCTGTTGCCTGAATGAAAATGAAGCTTGACGAATTAAACGAACGTGTCAGCGCGGCCCGCGCGGAGACAGAGGCGCGCGGCGAGACTTTTTATCCCGGCCCAAGCCGGATTCATCTCGCGGCGTTTCCGCCCAAAGAGCGTTGGGATGATTGGGTCGAATTGGAATCTAAAAGTTGGCCCAAACGTGAAGAGCGCAGATACATGCTCGTGCCGACGACCTGCTTTAATTGCGAATCGGCGTGCGGGCTTTTGGCCTACATAGATAAAGAGAGTTTGCAGGTCAGAAAATTCGAGGGCAATCCAGAGCATCCCGGCTCGCGCGGGCGCAACTGCGCCAAAGGCCCCGCGACCTTGAATCAAATCACAGACCCCGACAGAATTTTGTATCCTTTGAAGCGCGCGGGAAAACGCGGCGAGGGACGCTGGGAGCGCGTTAGTTGGAACGAGGCTCTGGATGACATTGCCTCGCGCATACGCAAGGCCATCACAGAGAAGCGACAGAACGAAGTGATGTATCACGTCGGGCGACCGGGCGAAGATGGTTTCACCGAAAGAATCCTCGCCGCGTGGGGCGTTGATGGGCATAACTCTCATACGAATGTCTGCTCGTCTTCGAGCCGCGCGGGCTATCAATACTGGCTTGGGATGGACAGGCCAAGCCCTGACCATTCAAATGCGAAAGTCATCCTGCTTATCAGTTCTCACCTTGAAGCGGGCCATTACTTTAACCCGCACGCGCAGCGTGTGATTGACGGCAAGGCTGCTGGCGCAAAGCTGATTGTCTTTGACACGCGACTTTCGCACACAGCGACGCACGCGGATTTCTGGCTCGCGCCCTATCCCGGCTCGGAAGCGGCCATCGTGCTTTCGATTGCAAATTATCTGATTCAAAATAATCTCTACAACCGCGAGTTTGTGCGTCGCTGGTGGAACTGGGAAGAATTTCTGGCCGTCGAAAATCCAGAGCTGCCGACGGATTTCGCGACCTTCGAGCTGGTCTTAAAAAATCTTTATCGCAGCTATACATTTGAGAACGCAGAGAAAGAATCTGGCGTTGCCGCGAGTGTCATTGAAGAGGTTGCTAAATTAGTAGCGACTGCTGGCACGAGGCTTTCCACACATAACTGGCGCAGCGCGTCTTCCGGCAATAGCGGCGGCTGGCAGGTGGCGCGCACTTTGTTCATGCTCAATTCTTTAATGGGAGCTGTCGCAACCGAAGGCGGTGTCTTCCCGAACGCTTGGAACAAGTTTGTCCCGAAGCCTATCTACACGCCGCCGCACCCGCCCGTCTGGAACGAACTCACATGGCCCACAGAATATCCTCTGGGGATGAACGAGCTTTCGTTTCTGCTCCCGCATTTTTTGAAGGAAGGACGCGGGCGTTTGGAAGTCTATTTCACGCGCGTCTACAACCCTGTCTGGACCAACCCGGATGGCTTTTCATGGATAGAAGCTTTAAATGACGAGAGCAAGATTGGCTGCTATGTCGCGCTCACGCCGACATGGAACGAGACATCTTATTTCGCAGACTACATCCTGCCGATGGGTCATGGCTCTGAAAGGCACGACCTTCATTCATACGAAACGCACGACGCGCAGTGGATAGGTTTTCGCCAGCCAGTCCTGCGCGAAGCGCGCGAGCGCATGGGCGAGAAAATTACTGACACGCGCGAAGTCAACCCCGGCGAGGTCTGGGAAGAGAACGAATTCTGGATGGAGTTGACGTGGCGCATAGACCCTGATGGCAGCCTTGGCATCAGGCAGTATGTCGAATCGAAAGAGAGACCGGGCGAGCGTCTCGGCATTGATGAATACTACGGCTATATCTTTGAAAATTCCGTGCCGGGTTTGAAGGAGCGTGCTCAAAAAGAGAAGCTGACGCCGCTCGAATTTATGCGCCGCTATGGAGCTTTCGAAATACAGAAAAAAGTCGGAGCCATCTACGAACAGCTTGTCCCGCAGGACGAGCTTGAAGATGTGCGCGAAGACCGCTTTGGCCGCGTCTATACCAAAACTCCAAAGCCTGCTTCGACCAACATAGTGCCTATCGCCAGTCCTGACCCCGATGAAGAGGGCCGCAGGTTGGTCGGCATCAAGGTTGATGAAAAAATTCTAAGAGGCTTTCCGACGCCGAGCGGGCGGCTTGAGTTTTACTCGCGCACACTCGCCGAATGGGGCTGGCACGAGTATGCCATTCCGACTTATATCAAGAGTCACATTCATCCTGAAAAACTCGCGGAAGACCAGACGGTTTTAATCTCAACCTTTCGCTTGCCGACGCAGATTCACACGCGCAGCGCGAACGCCAAATGGCTGGACGAAATCTCGCACACCAACCCGCTCTGGATTCACCCGACGCATGCCGCGCGTCTCGGAGTTCGCACGGGCGAGCTTGTGCGAGTCGAAACTGAAATCGGCTATTTCGTCGTCAAGGCATGGGTGACTGAGGGCATACGCCCCGGCATCGTCGCATGCAGTCATCACATGGGACGCTGGAAACTCGCGGACGCAGGACAAAGGCAGATGATGGCGACAGTCTCTCTGGCCCACACGGAAGACAAGTGGGGCTTGAAGCGCGAGCGCGGCGTCGGGCCTTATCAATCGAGCGACCCGGACACTCTGAAAATCTGGTGGACGGATGTCGGCGTGCATCAGAATCTAACTTTCCCAGTCCATCCAGACCCTGTCTCAGGAATGCATTGCTGGCATCAGGCCGTGCGCGTACTGAGGGCCGCGCCGACAGATGCTGCGGGCGACATCAACGTTGACACGCACAAGGCGCACGAGGTTTATCAGAAGTGGCTGCGACAGACGCGCCCTGCCGACAAGCACTCGCCCGACGGCACGCGCAGACCCTACTGGCTCATGCGCCCGCTCAAACCCGCCAGAGAAGTCTTCCGCCTGCCGGACAGTCAAGAGCTTGTCGGTGTCGAGTGATGGAACTCTTTCGCGCCCTCGCAGTTTTGGCAGAGCCTCCGACGGAAGAGGCCGCGCGTGTCGCGGATGCGCTTGAGCTTGGGCCAGTGCCGGACTCAGGCACGTACACTGAAATTTTTATCTTTCAGCTTTATCCTTACGCCTCTGTCTATCTCGGTGCGGAGGGGATGATTGGAGGCGAGGCGCGCGAAGTGGTCGCGGGATTCTGGCGCGCTCTGGGCCAGAAGCCTGCGGCGGAAGCAGACCATCTCTCTGTCATGCTCGCTCTTTATGCGCGACTCGCAGAGTTGGAGGAAGATGAAAGCGATGCTCAAAGAAGAGAAGGTTGGCGTGTTGCGCGCAAAGCTTTTTTGTGGGAGCACTTGCTGAGTTGGCTGCCCGCGTATCTCTCAAAAGTCTCTGACATCGCTCCGCTGTTTTATAAGAGTTGGAGTGAGATACTTCTTGATGCTCTCTTTGCAGAAGCACGAAAGGTCGGAAAGCAGGAACAGCTTTCTCTTCATCTGCGCGAAGATTATGGATTGATTGACCCGCGCGCGGCGTCTGCGGAAGATTTTTTGCAATCGCTGCTTGCGCCAGCGCGTTGCGGGATGATTCTGGTGCGGTCGGATTTGAGTTGCGCGGCTGAAACGCTCAAGCTTGGCCTGCGTCTGGGAGAGCGCAAGTTTGTCTTGAAGAGCATGCTCGGTCAGGATGCGGAAGGCACGCTGGAATGGCTCGCGCGCGAGGCGGATGTGTGGGCCAATCGTCACAGGCTGAGCCGTGAGTTTTTGGGAGAAACGGCGCGCGTGTGGGAAAATAGAGCGCACGCCAGCGCGGCTCTCTTGCGTGAATTGAAGCTGGCGGCACAGGAAGTCTCTGCAAGTTAATCCTGCCAATTTTATTTTTGAGGAATTTTTGGTTATGTACTTCAAACAATTTTATCTGGGCTGTCTCGCGCATGCTTCTTATTTGATTGGCTCGGATGGAGAGGCCGCGGTCGTTGACCCGCAAAGAGATGTGGATGATTACATCGCTGAGGCGTCGCGCGAGGGATTGAAGATTAAGTATGTGATTGAGACTCACCTGCACGCGGATTTCGTGAGCGGTCACACGGAGCTTGCAGCGCGCACGGGAGCGGAAATTATTTTTGGCGAAAAAGCTGGCGCGACCTTTGCGCATCGCGCGGTCAGGGATGGCGATGAAGTCAAAATCGGCAAAGTCGTTTTGCGTTTTATAGAGACTCCGGGCCACACGCCGGAAAGCATTTCGGTGCTTGTGATTGATACGGAAGTTTCCCCGAAGCCGCAGAAAGTTTTGACGGGCGACACGCTCTTTATAGGCGATGTCGGGAGGCCAGACCTCGCGGGCGCGAAGGGCTACACTTCGGAGATGATGGCGGGCATGCTGTATGAGAGTTTGCATGGCAAGCTCTTAAAACTCGCGGACACAGTGGAGGTTTATCCGGCGCACGGCGCGGGTTCTATGTGCGGGCGCAATATCTCGAAAGAGACTTCTTCGACCATCGGCCAGCAGCGCGAATTTAACTATGCTCTGCAACCTATGTCGAAGGACGAGTTTATTGGAATGATGACGAAGGATTTGCCAGCCGCGCCGCAATATTTTTCGCGTGATGCGGAGTATAACCGCAGGGGCGCGCCCGCGCTCGAAGAACTTCCAAAGGCCGCCGCGCTCTCGCCCGCAGAAGTTAAAGAGTTTGCGGAGCAGGGCCAACTTGTTCTGGATGTGCGCGCGGCTGCGGAGTATGGAGCGGGGCATGTGCCGCGTGCGCTCAACATAGGGCTCGGCGGACAGTTCGCCTCTTGGGCCGGGACGCTGATTGCGCCAGAGATGCCGCTCATCATCGTCGCGGATGATGAAACGAAAGTTGATGAAGCCTTGATGCGATTAGCGCGCGTCGGTCTGGAAAATGTGAAGGGCTATTTAAGCGGCGGGATGAAGGCTTGGAATGATGCCGGATTGGAAACAGCTTCGATAGAGCAGATTTCGGTTGACGAGTTGCGCGAGCGTTTGGAGCTTGAAGCAGATTTGCAAGTGTTGGATGTGCGACGCGCTGGTGAATACAATGATGGTCATGTGCCGCGCGCTGAAAGTCTTCCGCTTGGGCCGGAGCTTGCGCAGGCCGCTTCGCATCTGGACACGGAGCGCGCTCTGGCTGTCATCTGCGCCGGAGGCTATCGCTCAAGCGCGGCCACAAGCCTCTTGGAACAGCATGGCTTTCGTCGCTTGCTGAATGTCTCTGGCGGGACAGGCGCGTGGATTAAGGCCGGGCATCCGGTCGAAAAGCCTGAGCCGGTGGCTGCTATCTGAAAGTCAAAAACGGCTCATCAAATAGAAACAATTTATGGCCCATTCAACAAACTGTCCTTCCTGTAGCGCAGTCGTCCTGGGATTTATCTGCGAACATTGCGGCAGGTTGTCTGCGCATGTCAGCAGCGCGGCGGATGAGAATCGCGCTCTCGAAGAGTTTCATCATCTGCTGCAAAAACTGGCTCCAGAGTTAAAGAGCGAGCAGGCAGATGAAAAAAATGCTGAGGCTGAAAAGGCGGAGTTGGACGAAGCAGAGAAGCGTGAGGAAAGAGCCATACATCTACTGCGCACGGGTTTCATCCCGGACCATAAAGAGGTCTTAATCGAAGCTGGCGTTTATTGCATTCCTTATCTTGAGAGCAATCAGAGTCTGGAAGAGGCCGCACGCGCGCGGCTTGAGAGCATCGCCACCAAGCTCAAGCTGATTCCGCAGGACGCGCAGACCAAACTCGCCATCGAAGAGTTTCAAGCCAAAGTCAAAGCGCATAAAGCTCATGTCGCCAGAGAGGACATCATCTACGGCGGCGGATGTATGTTAATCATCTTTCTGATTGTCTGCGCAGTCATCATCGGGCTCTTAACAAAATGCTGATTGATTACAGCCCGCGCAAAGGGTCGTTCCATGCAGTCCAGCCGCCAGTCCATTGCGGTTGATTACGGTTCAAAGCTCCGCGCATGCGCGTGATGTTATCGCTCGAAGGTCTTTGCCCCTGCGCGACAGGCACGCGCGCCAGTCCGCCCTGTGCATGCAGAGCCTGATCTCCCAAATGCAATTTGTTGTGCATGCATTCGTGAAAAGCCATCTGGGCCAGATAGGTGCGGCTGCTGCGCACATAAACCTCTGAGGCCGTCAGGTTATTGGCCCAGACGGTTGTGCCGTCCTGACCCTGCCCGCCTCTGTAACCCGGCATGGATGAAATAATGCTTTCCAAAGGAGTCGGGACGAAATAGACCAGCAGGTCTGAGTTCTGTATAGAGGCCGGAGAGTTGTCTATCCAACTGACCTGCGCTCCTGAAAAAGAGTCGCTGCCGTTGACAATCTCGCCGAACCATTCCTGCAAAGAAGTTCGCACAGCATTCTTTGCATCATTATCTAACTGCGTCGCGCCCAAACTCCCCAGATAAACATTATAGATTGGCATTGATTTCTTCTCCTCTTCGATTCAGTTGTCCTTTGTCTGTAGCAAAGTGGACGAAGGGCAGCGTCCGATTTGCCATTGGGCCAATTTCAAAAAAGTAAAAGAAAAAAGACAGGTTCGCGCTGGTGGCGCAAAGACGCAAAGAAAGCTCGCCAAGAGTTGAATGTCTTTTCAACTTGAAAGCTTTCTTCGCGTCTTCTTTGCGCCTTTGCGCCTTTGCGCGAGCTTCTTTCGTCGCTTTTCTTCACTCGAATTTCAAACTGCGCGGCGACTAACCGCATAATAAAATTGACTCGCTTCCTTCTTCTGCTTTAGCATTTACAATCATTCGTTCAAATTTCGCAAAGAGCGTGAGAAGGGAAGCGGCGCGCCATTAGATACCAGACTGCATTAGAGCTGTTGGGCATTATCTTAGTGGCGACGTTTCACGGCTACGGGGCCGCGTGGCTCGCCGTGCGTATGCTCTTTCGCCCGCATCATCCGGTCAAGCTTTTCGGGCTGACCATCTGGCCGCAGGGAATGATTCCGCGCCACCGCGAGCGTCTGGCCCAGACCATCGGCAATGCCGTCGGCAACGAGCTTGTCTCGCAAGAAACTGTTGTCGAAGCTCTGTTTGAAACAGACTTTTTCCGCCGCAAGGTCGAGAGCTTCGTCAACTCTTACACGGTCGAACTCTTAGACACTTCCTATCCTTCATTCTTAGACCTTCTGCCGCGCCCCGCGCGCGCGCCTGTGCTCGATGCCATCTCTGCTCTGCAATATCGCATCGCGGACTACATCGTCAATGTCCTGCGGAGCGAAGAGACAGCCGAAGCCGTACACAGTTTTATAGACCGCAGAGTCGAAGAGGTATTGGCGCGGCGACTGAATCAAACCATCAGCGAAGAGAATTTCGAGCAAGTCCTCAAGTTTGTCGAAGACCGCTTTCGCGGAGTCGTCACAGACTCAGGCTTAGAAGCAAAAGTGCGTGATTTCGTCAGTGGGCGGCTTGACGATTTGGCCCAGAGCAGCGCGACACTCGCGGAGATGTTCACGCCCGACACAGTGGCTCTCATCAAAGAGCGCATTGACAGGCAGATTCCTCCAATCGTTCATCAACTCGCGGACATCGCGACAAACAAAAATACGCGAACGCAAATCGGCACGCTCATCAAGCGCGAGGTGGATGAATATTACGGTCAGCTCTCCTTCTTCAAAAAAATCTTCGTCTCGCGCGACAAGATTCACCGCGAAGTTGACGACATGGTCAACTCCACACTGCCGCGCCGCGTCGAGGAATTTTTAAGGGGCGACGCCTTCGAGCAGGAGGCCGAAAGATTTCTCGATTCGACGATTGACAGCCTGCTCGCGCGGCCCATCAACGAGCTTATCGGACAGGTCGCGCCGGACAAGCTGGAGATGATTAAAGACCAAATCTCCGAGCGCATCCTCGCCCTTGCGCGCAGCAAAGAGCTTGCGACCTCTGTTTCGGCTTACGCGACCGACGCGCTTGAGAAAATCAAGCCGCACTCTTTGCGCGCGCTCCTTGAACACGCGAGCCCGGATTCGGCTGAGCGTCTGAAAAACTTTCTCGCCAGAGGATTGCTAGACATCCTCTCGCGCGAAGAGACTGCGCGCACAATCAATTCCATCCTCGCCGCGCAGATAGAAAGATTGCTCGTCATGCCCATCGGACGCCTCTCAGACCATGTGCCGACAGAGACTGTGCGTAACGCGAGCGAGGCTTTGACAGAGCGCATCACTTTGGCCGCGCGCGTGCGTCTGCCTGCGGCCATCGCGGAGTTTGACATCGGCAGCATCGTGCGCAACAAGGTCTCTGAATATCCGATGGAAAAGCTGGAAACGCTCGTCCTCTCCGTCGCGCAGCAGCACCTCAGAACCATAGAAATGTTCGGCGCGGTCATCGGCCTCGTCATCGGCGTTGCTCAAGCCGCATATCTATGGTGGAAACTATATTCGTGAATTAGCCACAGAGACACAGAGGCACAGAGATGGACAAAGAAAATTTCCCGCAAAGGCGCAAAGGCGCAAAGAAGAGAAGACGCAAAGAGTTGAAGAGCTCTTTATCTTGAATGCTTTCTTTGCGCCTTTGCGGGAGATGTTTTTTAACTTTTTCTTCCGCTCTGTGTCTCTGCGCCTCTGTGGCTAATCTTCCCAGAACTTTCGCGCGGCTTTCGTCGTTCCTTTATCAGCGTCGTCGAATCAACCAACCCTACTCTGAAACAGGAGGACGCACATTTTGAGATTAACAATCATACTTTTACTCGGACTGCTGTTGACCGGATGCGGCTATATCAATCGCGATTCCGTCGTCGGCTCAGGCACATTGAAGACGGAGAAGAGAGAGGTCGGCTCTTTTAGTTCGATAGATGCCAACGGAGCTTTGGAAATCGAAATCGTTTGCCAGAAAGAGCCGGGTCTTGAGCTTGAAGGCGATGACAATCTGCTGCCGCTCTTGAAGACGGAAGTGCGCGGCGGGACGCTCTACCTTGAGCCGCAAAAAACTTTTTCCTCGAAAAAAAGCATCCGCGTCAGAATCACTATGCCGAACCTCGAAAGCCTCTCGTCTTCGGGCGCGAGCAATTTTCAGGTGAAGGAGATTAAGAACGAGAAGCTGAAGGTGGACAGCAGCGGAGCTTCAAACATTAATCTTTCGGGCGAGACGCGCGTGCTGGATGTGAACTTGAGCGGCGCGAGCAAAGTTGAGTCGGAACGCCTGCGCGCAGAGCGCGTGTCAGTGGCTTTGAGCGGTGCGGGCGAGGCCAATGTCTATGCTTCGGATGAGTTGAACGCGGAAGTCTCCGGCGTGGGCAGCGTGACTTACAGCGGCGACCCGAAAGTCAACAAGAAGGTCTCCGGCGTCGGCTCTGTCTCGAAAAAGCAAGCGACCCGCCAAAGCTTATAAGCCGCAGAGGCGCGCGGATAAATGCGGATGAGAAACAGCTTCTCCCTCATCCGCATTTATCCGTGCGCATCTGTGGTTTATACTTTCTCTGTCAGTAAAATTTTTCAGGTCGAAGCGAGAAGCTGCAAGTGAATAGCATCAAGTGTCCGCAATGCGGGATGGTCAACTGGAGGACGGCTGCGTTCTGCAAACGATGCGGCCTGTCGTTTGAGAATCTGCCGCAGCATGCATATGTCTCACTCCCCGCCGAAGAGCAGGCGCGAGAGCACGCTCCCTTCTACGGGCAGCAGATGTTTCGCGCAGACCCTGAGCTACAGCGCAAAGTCTGGAGATGGTATGTCTTCTTCTGCGTGATAGTGGCGGGCCTTTATCTCTTTATCGCAATCGCAGCGATAGCGATGCTGGTTCTTGACCCGGCCATGCCGAGCGATGAGAGATTTGAGATGCGGATTCGCGCTCTGATTTTTGCAATCATCGGGCCGCTCTTTATGCTTCCCTTTGCCATCGCGCCGTTCCTGCCGAAGAAATCATGGAACTGGAATTATGGTCTGGTCTTACTCATCTTCGGCTCGCTCGGCGGTTGCTGCTTCTGGCCCATTACAATTCCTTTAATCATTCAATGGCTCAAGCCCGACATCAAGCAGATGTTCGGCAAGCTATGAGACGAGAGAAAAATTTATGAGTCAACAGAAAGATTCAATACCGCAAGCCGACCCGAAAGATGTGGCTTCAATAGACGCTATCATCACAGCCCTTTACGATGTCATCTCAGGCCCGAAGGGAGAGACTAGAGATTGGAATCGCCTGCGCTCGCTCTTTTTTCCGGGCGCGCGCATGATTCCGACTGCCACGCGCCCGACCGGCGAGAGCGGCCCGCGCGTCCTTGATGTCGAAGGCTTCATTGCGAATGTGAGGCCGTATGTGGAAGAGCATGGCTTTTATGAGCGCGAGATTGCGCGGCGCGTGGACAGTTTCGGGAAAATCACACAAGCCTTCAGCTCCTATGATTCGCGCCACACGGCAGAAGACCCGGAACCATTCTCGCGCGGCATCAATAGCATTCAACTCGTCTATGACGACGCGCGCTGGTGGGTCGTGACCGTCTTCTGGGACGCGGAAACCCCGGACAATCCGATTCCGCAGAAATATTTAAGTTGAGTTTGACATCGCAGAAATATTTAAGTTGAGTTTGACATCATTGATGGGATACCCCTCTGACTATTAGAGGGAAGGCGGCTCTGCCGCCTGTGCTGTGCGGAAAGTCTGAGACTTTCCGCCAACCGTCCTTCTTACTGGCGAGGCTGAGCCTCGCTTAAAGTTAAGCAGCGCGAGTCGGAAAGCCTTTGGCTTTCCGCACAGCTCAAGCGGCAGAGCCGCAAAAGTTTGGTCAAGCCATGTTGTGAAAAGCTTCGGCCTTGCGCTCGCAGATTAAACTCATTAGCTTTGTACGGCATCAAAATATATCAGGGCTATTTTTTGAACGGAGGAATTTTATGAGTTCAATTACTTCATTACGCAGGCGCGCCGCGACGGGCCGGAGCGCGTCTCTGGCTGTCTTTTTGTTGGCCGTCGTGGCTCTTTTCATTAGCGCGTGTTCGAGCCAAAACACTTCTACGCAGGCTTCGCCGCAACTGCCGCCCGTGGTCAGCAGCGGCCCTGCGCAAAATTCTTATGCGGATGTCGTGAGCCGCGTCACGCCCGCAGTCGTCACGATTCGCTCAGCGCGCCGCGCACGTCCCGCGCAGCAGCACCCTTTCATGGACGACCCGATGTTCCGCGATTTCTTCGGCGACCGCGCGCCGCGCCAGCAGCCGGAAGGCCGCGAGCGCGGTTTGGGTTCGGGCGTTATCGTCAGCCCGGACGGCTATATCCTGACCAATCATCACGTCATTGACGGCGCGGAAGATATCACAATCGAGTTGTCTGATAGAAAGACTGTCAACGCAAAACTCATAGGCTCAGACCCGCCGTCGGATTTGGCCGTCTTGAAGATTGAGATGAATAACCTGCCTGTCGTGCCGATGGGCAATTCGGATCAGGTGCGTGTCGGAGATGTGGTGCTGGCTATCGGCAATCCTCTGGGAATCGGGCAGACAGTCACCTCCGGCATCATCAGCGCGAAGGGCCGCTCGACGGGTCTCAGCGACGGCAGCTTCGAGGACTTTCTGCAAACTGATGCGGCCATCAATCGCGGCAACTCAGGCGGCGCGCTCGTCAACACCAACGGCGAATTGATTGGCATCAACTCGCAAATTCTCTCGCCGTCCGGCGGCAATATCGGCATAGGCTTTTCCATCCCGACCAACATGGCGCGCTCCGTCATGGAGCAGCTTATGAAGGGCGGCAAGGTGCGGCGCGGTCAACTCGGCGTCGTCGTGCAGCCTGTCACTTCCGATGTGGCTACGAGTCTCGGCATGTCTGAGACGCGCGGCGTGATTGTCAATTCCGTGCAGCCCGGAAGCGGTGCAGAGAAGGCTGGCCTTCGTCAGGGCGATGTGATTGTCTCGCTCAACGGCGCGCCGATTAACGACAGCAACGAATTGCGCAATCGCATCGCCAGCACTGCGCCCGGCACACAGGTGACGCTCAATATCATACGCGACAACAAAGAGCAGCAGGTCAAGGCCACTCTCGGCGAACTGGCCGCAGACGCTAAAAAAGATGCTGAGCGCGGCGGCGTCAATCCCGCGCCCGGCTCTGAAGAGAGCGGCAAGCTTGGCGTCACTGTCACACCTGTCACACCTGAAATCGCGCGCACGCTGAACCTGGGAAATAATGCGGAAGGACTCGTCATCAGTAGCGTTGACCCGAACGGGCCTGCTGCGGAGGCAGGACTACAGCAGGGCGATGTGATTCTCTCCGCCAACCAGCAGAAGATGCGCGCCAACTCTGATTTAGTCAACGCCGTGCAGCGCGCAGGCGACCGCCCGCTCCTCTTGCTTATCAATCGTCGCGGGCAAACTCTCTTCGTGACCGTGCGCGCAAGGCGTTAGTCAAGCTCTGAATACTGCGACGAAAGAAGCTCCCGCAAAGACGCAAAGGCGCAAAGAAAAACAGCTTGTCTTTTCTTTGCGCCTTTGCGTCTTTGCGGGAGACGTGTCTTTATGCTTATGGTATGCTCGCGCCGTTCTAATCATCAGCATCATTCAGACAGGGCATCTCACATGGCAGTAGCACGCGGCAAGACCATCTGCTTTATTGACAACGCAAATATTTTTCACGGGCAACAGGACGCCGGGTGGAGAATTGACTGGGAAAAGTTTATCCGCCGCCTGGAAAAGGACGGCGAAATCTGGCAGACGCATATCTTCGCCTCTGAGCATGACCCGCCGCTTCAAAACGAGACAAGCTTTTACCAGTTTCTGAAAGAGCAATTAAGGTGGGAAGTCTCGCTGTATCCGCTTGGGATGAAGACCATCACCTGTGTCAGTTGCGACCACAGGCACACAGTCCCTGCGGAGAAGGGCGTGGATGTCGGGCTTGCCATACGCATGCTCACGCTCGGCGTCAATCAGGCTTATGAGACGGCGATTCTCGTCGCAGGCGATAGCGATTATCTGGAGACTGTCAAGTTCATCAAAAGCCTCGGCCTGCGTGTTGAAGTCGTAGCGTGGCGAAGCGGCCTCTCCGACGACCTCGCGGATGAATCATCAGCTAAAGTTTTGCTCCTCGACGATTTGCGAAAGCATATTGAGAAGAAATAAGTTTCCCGCAAAGGCGCTGGTGACGCAAAGAAAAACTTAGTTGCTTTCCTTTGCGTCTTTGCGCCTTTGCGGGAAACTTTCTTTTAGTCAGCGCAGTTACATCTTTGCAAGCAGAGCTCGAATTTCTGCTTGCACACAGTTTCAGAGCTGCCTTCTGCGAGGCATGCTTCAAATGCGACTTTGCATTCGTGTATGCACTGCTCAGTGCAAACGTCCGGGGCGGCTGCGCGGGGTTGGCTGCCCGTGATGGATGACATCGCCAGTAAGACAAAGAGGGATAGTATCAGCGTGAAGCGAAGGTAGATTTTCCTTCTCATTTTGTTTCTCCTTTTTAAGCGGTTTGAGGCAAGGAGCTGCCAACACCTCTATGGGTGAGCGCAGTTCGTCGGAGCACTACCTTGAAGCTCTAAAGAGTCATGACCGGGTAAAGGGGGAGGTCAGATGCTAAGGTAGCTGTTGGCGCGTAGATTCTACTACAATAAATAATTTCTGATAAGAGAATGCCAATCAAGGATAGAAAATATCTTTGCGCCACTTTGCGAGACACTTTGCGTTCTGTGCGTTGAAAGAAAAGCTTTAAACGCAAAGAGCGCGAAGAGAAAGACGCAAAGAGGCGCAAAGGGGAAGTTCTATGGAGAAGAAACACGGCCCGTGGACGATTAAAGAAACGACGCGGAAGTTTCAGAATGAGTTTATCGAAGTTAACGAAGACACTGTTATCAGGCCGGATGGAAAGCCGGGTCGCTATGCGACTGTGAAGATGAAGCGCGGCGTCTCTGTGCTGCCGCTTGACGAAGAGGGCTTCGTTTACCTGACGCGGCAGTTTCGTTATGCTGTCGGGCAGGAGAGCATAGAGTGTGTGAGCGGCGGCGTGGATGATGAAGAGCAATTCATTGAAGGCGCGCGGCGCGAGGCTCTCGAAGAGGCCGGCATACGCGCCGCAGAGTGGATTGATTTAGGAACGATTGACATAGATACTTCCATCGTCAACTGCCCTGCGGGACAATTTCTCGCGCGCGGCTTGAAGTTTACAAAGGCGTCGCGAGAAGGCACGGAAGAGATGGAGACTATCAAAGTCTCTTTGAACGCAGCCGTTGAGATGGTCTTGGACGGACGCATCACGCATGGGCCAAGCTGCGTGCTTATCTTAAAAGTCAGCGAATATTTGCGCGGGAAAGAAACGAACTGGCAGCATCACTCGTAAGAAACATCATGGCTTTGAGAAATCTGATTGGCGAGGTGCTCGACGGCAAGTATCGCATTGAGAAGCAGCTTGGCGAGGGCGGCATGGGCGCGGTCTATCTGGCGATGCACCTTGGAACCGAAAGGCCCGTCGCCTTAAAAGTCATCGCGCCGCAGTTTATGAAGCACGACGAGTTTGTCGAACGCTTCCGTCGCGAGGCGCGTGCGGCTGGAAGATTGCGCCATCCGAACGTTGTGGATGTCACGGACTTCGGCTTTGCGCGCGTCGGCGCAGATCAGGTCGCGTATCTTGTGATGGAATACTTGGACGGCTGCACGCTTGACGAGATTCTTTCAGAGGAAACGAGCCTCCCGCTCAGTTGGGTGATAGACATACTGGAACAGACCTGCTCGGCTGTGGACGAAGCGCACCAGCAGGGAATCATTCACAGGGATTTGAAGCCAGACAATATCTGGCTTGAGCCGAATCGTCGCGGCGGCTATACCATCAAGGTCTTGGATTTCGGCATCGCTAAACTGGACGAGCCTGCATCGTCCGCCGCAGGAAAAGAAGAGCACACTCTTTTGCGTCAGCCATTCTTCGACGCGCTTGCTCCGACGCAAGCGAGCGAATCTGCGACGCTCATTCCTGCGGCTTCCAACACAACGCCTCCGTCAGAGCAATCCGAAGCCTCTACGCAGATGCAGCCCGCGCCGCACGTGACGGCGCAGGCCGAAGATATTTCGGAAGCAGGCACACGTGTCTTTGCGCCGGAAGAGGATTCATCCGAAGCAGGCACGCGCATGATGAGCGCGAACAGTCTTGAAGAAGCAGGCACGCGCATGTTCTCTGAGCATCACACGACGGACAAACAGCTTGCCATGCAAACAAGCTCCGTCGGCTCTTTGACACGCGTCGGCTCAATCCTCGGCACGCCGCTTTATATGTCGCCCGAACAGTGTCGCGGCGAATCGTTGGATGCGCGCGCGGATATTTACAGTCTAGGCGTGATTGCCTATCGCCTGCTCTCAGGCCGGACGCCTTTTGGCGGCGACTTTCAAACGGTCATGCGTCTGCACCGCGAAGAGCCGCCGCCGCCGCTCGAAGACAAGCGCGTGCCGAAAAAAGTCAGAGCTCTGGTCATGGCTTCGCTCGCCAAGAATCCTGAGCAGAGGCCGCCGACGGCTGCGGCTTTTGCCAGCGCATTGCGCGCACATTCCGAAGGCGCAGGCTCTTTGATACGCCGCGCGCTGACCCTCTATGCAGAGCACATCGCGGTTTTCCTGCGACTCACGCTGATGGTTTACGCGCCCGCAGTCTTTACGACTCTCTTACAGGTAACGCTCAACTATCTGAGAATCAAAGGCATCACTCCGAGTCCGTGGGGCAGCATCGCGTATGCCCTAGCATTTTTGCTTAACCTGCTCACGATGTTCGTGGCCGCGTCTGTGGTTGCAGGCGTCAATACATGGCTGGTCACGCAGATGCTGGCCGTGCCTTTGCGTCCACTGGAACTGCGCCCGGCCTTCTTGGCTCTGAAAAAGCGTTTGCGCCCGTTTCTCAAAACGGCGATGGCGATTAGCTTCGCGATGGTGAGCGGAATGATGTGCATCCTGCCCGGATTGTTTATAGGTGTGCTCTACGCGCTTGTAACTCCGGTTTTAGTGATGGAGGATTTGAAGGGGCATGGCGCATTTCTGCGCTCGCGCGAATTGGTTATGAGGTCTCTCAGAACTGTGATTGCGATTGTGCTTCTAAACTTTAGCATCCCCTTCTTCATGAGCATCGTCACGGCTTTGCTGATTACAGTCTGTCGTTAAGGTGATTAATCCGAGTGGGGGCAAAGAGGCAGATGAAATCGTCGGCATGATACAGCAACTGGTCCAACTGCCGTTCATAATCCTGCTGAGCTCGCTCGCCTCCGTCGTCATCGCGCTCCTCTACTGGAAAACGCGGCTCGCGGGCGGCGAAACCTTGCGACATGCGTTTATTCAATTTGCTGAAGAAGAGACGGCGGCCAGTCGCTGGCAACAGCGCATGCGGACGCGATTTCATACGCCGACCAGAACTCACAAATAAAGACACTTTTAAAGATTTTCTGTCCTCAAAAAAAAGCAACGCCAGCACGCAAAGCAACATCAGAGACACCTATTCATATCGCGTGCGGCCTTCCTCTTGATGGAAAACCTTTGCCTCTCGCGATGTGTTTAGATCAAGGTGGGGCTAACCATTAATACCTCATCAATTTTAACCACAATCAAGGAAAGGGAAATAACCTTTTATGCGTAGAATACTGTTTTTGGCACTTTTCATTGCTGCCTGTGCTCCTCTGAGCTTTGCCCAGTCTGATGACTACAACAAGGTCGAGTTCTATGGCGGCTATTCACACAATCGTGTGGACACGGGGATTGACGACGCGGATGCAGACGCAGACCTGCGCGACATTTTTGACGAGCGCACAGGTTTTAACGGCTTCAATACCTCCATCACAGGCAACTTCCATCGCTATGTCGGCGCGAAATTCGATCTCGCGGGCCACTACAGAAACGACACCTTCACGCCTTTTGGCACGACTGTGACTGCTGAAGTTGACCAGAGAATCTACAATTTCCTCGGCGGCGTTCAGTTCAAGGACAACTCGAAGGAAACACGCCTCAAGCCGTTCGCACATGTCTTGGCCGGCGGCGCGCACCAGAGCGCGACGTTGAGAGCGACCGGACTTGGCCCTGTTATCGGCACGACCGGCGATTCATTCACCGTTGACGACACCAGCTTTGCAATGGCTTTCGGCGGCGGTCTTGACCTGCGCGTTCACCCCAGAGTGGACATTCGCCTGTTTCAGATAGATTACAACCCTGTCTTTTTGGGCGAGCAGAGAATTGACGCCAACACGACTTTTGATGCAGGCACACAGCACAACTTCCGCATCGGCGTCGGCATCGTCATTCACTAAAACTTAGACGTGAGCTAAGAATAAAAAGCGAACGTCTCCCGCAAAGGCGCAAAGGCGCAAAGAAGAACTTGAATCTCTTCTTTGCGTCTTTGCGCCTTTGCGGGAAACTTTTTTCGTTTCTTTGTACTTAACCTTGCGGCGGCGTCTGTCCGCGCTGCGCCTGAAACTCATAAGTGATATGCAGGCGCAAACTTCCTTCTGCAACTTCAGTTCGCACATCCGTGACACGCGCGTTGAGTGTGCCGTTGCTGGCTTGCACTGGAACTGCTAGTGCGAGTTGCGGGGCGCGCAGGATTTCCAGAGGATTGACGCGCTGGTTAATCGTCCCCTGGACCAGAGGCGTGATGATGCCGCCGACCATCGGCGGCGCGCCTTCCAGATTCACTCCCTCAACATTTATCTGACCATAGACTGTCTGCTTCTCCCGGTCGAAAGAGAGTTGCATGCTGGCCTGCGCCCAGCCTTTGAAATTCACGCAGCTACCAAAGACGCTGTAGCTGCCTGTGAAGGCGAGCGGGGCCATGACCTTGCCGCCTGTGAAACGCACGCCAGTCTTGACGCCGCTTCCTTCGGGCGCGAGCGTGACTTTATTTTCACACCCGCCCTGAAAAGCTGCGAGGCTGAAAGTGGCCCTGCCATCTTCCATTGGCATGGTCATCGAAGTCAGTTGAAGCGGAAAGGAAGGCGCGTTCATGTCGCGGAAGATTGCGCCGAGCACTGCGTCGAAAAATCTTTCATCGAGCGTGACAATGGCGGTGCCGGGCGGCGGGCCGCCCTGCTCAGGCGGCTTGATTGGAGAGCCGGGCAAAGGTTTGGCGCGCGGCGCGCCTGTGAAAAAAAGGAAGACGAGCACCGCGCCCAGAATCACGCCGCCGACAAGAGTCAGAATATATTTCATCTTTATCTCCCTGCCGGTGATGCGGAAGCTGATGCTGTAGGAGATGCTGTTCCCGCCGCGTTGCTGTTTGCGGTCTGCATCAGTTGCCCGACGATGGCAATCACTGCGCGGCCCACAGCGTCAACGGATTGCCGCACCTGCTGGTCTGAAACTTTGCTCAAGCCCTGCGGCACTTCAAACATCGTGGCCGCCACATCCGTCTTGATGTTGCTCATCTCTGTGACGAAGTTGAGCCCTGTGACGCCTTTGACATTGCCCGTTTGAGATTCCGAGATAGTCTCCGAGCGCAAAGGCAAGCCTGTCTCTTTATCAACGAGCACGATGGATTCGGTCTTGACATCGCCCGCCTGCGTCCCTGTCTTCGATGTGCCGGAGTAGCGATACTTAATCGCCGTCCGTCCGTTGACAGTCTCTTCACCGACGCGCTCAAAGCCTTGCATGCTTTTGACGCGATTAACGATGTCGCCGACAGTCATTGAGCGCGGCACTTCAAAGCCAGTTGACTCAGGCGTCAGTTCCGCATACTGCTTGCGCTTGGGCAGGATAATGTAACGCTTGTCTGCGCGGTCTAAATAAATCACTTCTTCGCCGCCGGGCAGGGTGAATGAGAAGCGGCGGTCTGCGCCACTGCGCGCGACTTCGGCTGTCAGAGCGGGGAGCGAAATGTTCTGGCCGCTTCCGGTCGTCTGCGCGCTCATCTTAATCGTCGCCTGATACTTATCAGGCTCGCGCGCTTCGATTGACGCGCCGGGCGCGGGCGATGCGCTGGTGTTGGCATTGGCGGCAGGCGTTGAATTAATGTTCGCTGTGTTCGTGTTGGTGTTGGTATTCGTCGCCGTCTGGCACGCGCTGCCCACGAGGGCCAGCATGAGCATGACTGTCAAAAATAAAAAGCCCACAGGTCTGCGAATCTGTACACGCATGGGTTCACACTCCTCGGTCAAGCGGCGTCCGGGGCGATGCGCCGGGATTGTTTGAACTACTCTACAGGGGAAAAGATATTGCAAGCATATCACGCGCGGGCTTGCCTTTAGAAGCTTGGAGCAGGAAGAGTAGTGTGTCAGTTTCAAAGATGGCGAAGAGAAAGACATTTTCCCGCAAAGGCGCAAAGATGCAAAGAAAGCTCGCAAAGAGTTGAAGAGCTTTTTATCTTGAAAGCTTTCTTCGCATCTTCCTTTGCGCCTTTGCGCCTTTGCGGGAGATTCTTTTTCCTGCTGGCTACAAACCAGAATTTCAACCTGAACAACTATTCATGCGAGAGATGCTATCTGGCCCAAAGCTTTTTCTTGCCATTAAAGAGTCAGGAGATTATCCTCTGCATGCTTTATCAAAAAATGCTTTCTCTCAAACGGAGGTCTAGTCGTCCCCCATGAAGCAAATCCCTGTTCTGATAGCTCTCTTGCTTTCGCTCTCGCTCTGTAATCTGGCAGAAAAATTTTCAGGCAATAAGAACAGCAACTCGAATAGCTCAAACACAAACTCAAACAGTTCCGGTTCAAAAGAGCAGGGCGGCCTGCCGGAGGCGGATAAGCCTGAGCCGACTCAGGCGCAGACCGCCGCGCTCGCTGGCGGGCAGAACGTCAACTGGGATCAGCAGGGCATCACATGGATGCTGCCCCCGAAGTGGAGCAAGTTGGACCAGGAATCAAAGCAGTTCAGTTGGAAATCGCCCGGCTCCGGTGATGCGTCATTTTTGATTGCAAACATCTCTGTGATGAACGACGACTTTCCGGTGGATGCGAGTAGCAAGGCTTATTACGATCAGGCCGTCAATCGCCAGAAGCAAGGCGAGGTCAGCGAGGTGCGCTGGCTTGAGTTGGACGGCGTGCGGGGCGTGCAGTTTCTCGAAACGCCGCCCGAAGGCAAAGACAGCCCGCGCCGCCTGCAATGGATTGCCTATCGTAAATTCGGCGGGCAAACGCAGATGGTCAATCTCATCCTTAGCTCGCAGGGCCAGCACTTTGAGAAACACAAAGACGCGCTCTACGGCATTCTGTATTCGACAAAGCTGGTTCACGATTAAAAAGTTTCCCGCAAAGGCGCAAAGACGCAAAGAAGGCGCGAAGGAAAGCAAAGAGAGTTTTTCATCTTAATCTCTTCTTCTTCTTGGCGTCTTTTCTTTGCGCCTTTGCGGGAAACTTTTTCCCCGTTGCCTATTTCAATTTAATGTAGCTTCTGTGAACCCACGCCTCCTTCTGTTTCATGTCGCGTGATTCGAGGAGCATGTGTTCTTCCGTTTCGCGCGTCACCATTTTCGTCCGCCCGTTGACATTATTTTCCGATGCCTTGCCGGTCTGTGCTGCGGCAAAGAATGTCTGGACATCTGCCTCTTTGGCCTGCTCAAACTTCTGGTCTTTCTGCTTCTCTGCGACAGCTTCGACCGCAGTCGCTTTCAACAGCTTGGGCCAGAGCTTTTTAAAGAGCGTGCTCGAAGCATAGACATCCGCGCTGTTAATTTGTCCGTTGATGGCAAAGGCATAGCCGATGACATCCTGCTTCCCTGCGATAACCTGCGAAAGAGTTTTGAGATAAGCGTCGGTCGTCTGCTTCACTTTTTGGTCTTCGAGACTGAGCTGAAGACTCGACACGGATTGCGTGTTGTTGACAGAGCCGCCGACGTTACTGCTCAGTTTGACCTGCGCCTCGCCGACCTTGTTCCACACCTCGCTCTGCTGTGCATTAGTCCGGTTGGCAGCAACCTTCAAATCCTTTGTCGCCACGCGGTCGGAAGAGGCTGTGAACTTCGTTGACTCCTCATTGCCGCGCTTGCTCCAACGGCCTGACTCGACGCAGAAGGCCGCAATCTTGACACGGCCTGAGCGCGGCGGAACTATCAGGTCAACCGCCAGCATGCGATCCTGCTGCCCGCCTTTGACTATGTCGCCCGATTGGACAAAGACATCCGCGTCACGCGAGACATTCTCAATCGCCAACTCGTTGACATCCTGTGTCTCATGCACGATGACTTTTTTCTGTTCCATAGCCTCCTGCAAAGTGAGTATGTTTCTGTTCGTGATTGTGTCTTTTCCGTGGACCAGAAAAATCGTCAGGTTGTCATGCGTGTAAGGCCCGGAGAGTTTGTAAGCGTCGGATGCGGGATTTTGTTGTGCGGGATTGTTTGTTTTCTGTGCTTGCGCCGTCAAGAGGATTGCGAGGGGAATTCCAAAAACCATCAGCAGCACGGCGATTCCGATGGCCTGAGCTTGCGTTTTCATAGACACCTCCGCCAAAGATTGGAAAAAGATGGATGGGGAGATTTAATCGCTTCGTGGGGAGAACGAGCGCTGGAAAGAGTTCTTGCGCGAGGGTTCTGGAAAATCTATGGTTGGTTGCAGAGTAACTACAGCAGGGTTGCCAGATAAGATTTAATCAATTCTCGCGCAAAGGCGCAAAGAAAGACCGCAAAGAATTGAATGCCACTCATTCTTTGCCTGCTTTTCTTTGCGCCTTTGCGCGAGATTATTTCGTGAAGCTATAAATAGTATCCAGACTTGCGATATAAACCATAGTCTTGCCGTGTGCGATACCCTGGCCTGCATAACCTGTATCAAGCCTTGCGACCTCTCCGCCGTTCTTTGAAACCTTGCAAAAAACATCTGCGGTTAAGCCGTCTTCATCGAAAAAATAGATGTTCGCCTCATCAACCGCGACGGGTTTGAGCGAATAAGTTTTGACTAAAGTTTGCGGCTCGCCGCCCTGCTTGGAAATTTTGCGCAGAGCCCAACGCGATTCGCCTGCGCCGCGAAAGCCGAAATAAAGATTTTCGCTGTCCTGCGCCAGCTCATCCACGCCTTCTTTATCTGTAGCCTGATAGACGACCTCTATTGGCCCACCCGATTTTGCACGCTTCAAAATGCTGGCGGGCGTGACCCAGTACACAAACTTTTCATCAACTATCAGGCTATGCGGAATATTTTGCTGGTCTGCAAAAATTTCCGCTGGCCCGCCCTGCTTTGAGACAGCATAAACCGGACTCGGCCCTGTCGGATTATTGGGCGAATAATATCCGTGATTGGCCCAATAGACTTTCTCATCGTCAACCGCAATGTCCGCCCCGATGCCGACATTTTCCGCAGCGATGGCTTGCGGCTTTCCTCCATCTTTGGAGATGCGCCAGATATTTCCGCTCGCGTTCCAGTAAATAAATTTTTCGTCCATCGCAATGCCGCCGCCATCCGATTGCGGCAAAGTGTTATCCAGATTCGTCACCGCGCCAGAGTCCAGAGCGACTTTACGCAAACCACTCATCCCTGCATTCTGATCTGCAATCGTTCCGCCAATCGTCACGTATGCATATTTGTCATCAACGACGAGGCCGGAAATATGCGAAAGCCTCTGCTCTTTCCCTGCAATCTTTCTGGCCTTCGTCCATTCGGGCGCAGGCCGCTTCGCAGATCTGCTGCAACCCAAAATTGCGCCGACAAGTAATGCGCCTGCGCATATCAAAGAGAGATAGCGTCTCTGATTCTTCATAAAATTGACAGAGGCTTTGATGTCAAACTTTTCAATCGGCGGCTTCCGTGATGTAAGAAGTGGGAGCATCCGCGTGCGGGACAAAGCATGTGCGGCAGCGCGCCTCGTACATGCCGCCCGCGCCGACGGCGACGCGCTCTTCGGATTCAAAGGTGCGCTGTGAATAGTTTGCCGTCTGGCCGCAACGGACGCAGATGGCGTGTGTCTTTGTGATGTACTCCGCGATGGCTAAGAGTTGCGGCATCGGCTCGAAAGGTTTGCCAGTGTAATCCTGGTCCAATCCGGCGATGATGACGCGCACGCCTTTATGGGCCAGAGCGTTTGCCACTTCCACTAATTGATTGTCGAAGAACTGCCCCTCGTCTATCCCGACCACTTCCGTTCCATGCTCGACCTTCGAGAGAAGTTCTGCGGCAGTCTCAACAGTAGTGGACTCGTGGCGCATCTCCGAATGCGAAACAATGTGGTCGCGCGAATAGCGCACATCAATCTTCGGCTTAAAGACCTGCACTTTCTGGCGCGCAATCTTGGCGCGGCGCAGGCGGCGAATCAACTCTTCGGACTTGCCGGAAAACATAGAGCCCGCAATCACTTCAATCCAACCGCTCTGCGGGCGCAGGTGTATCAGGTGCTCGTCGTTGCCCTGTGCTGTCAGTTCATCCATCTCAGTTCAAGTACCTTTGCGTTTTTAAGTATAAAGAGCAGAGTTATAAAACGGCGCGAAGGCCGCCACGAGCGCGGCTTCAAAACTCATCGAGCGCGTCAAAAGGTCGCGCGACAACACGCCCCAAGCTCCCTGACGGCTGCGCACATCATGCTCGCCAGCCACTTCATCTATCACCGCGCTGAGTTCAAGCCGTCCTTCAATCACGCGCCGCGCAATCGAATCGGGAACCATAACCGAAGGAGCCTGACCGAAACTGCCGCGCACGCCATCTGTCACGTAAGCCCACCCGCGCAGGTACGTGCGCCACACGCCTTCAAACTCAAACGAATGAAACCCGCCTTCGAGCCCGACATAAAGCTCCGCGCTGGTCTCTTCTTTGAGCAACAATGCCTTGACAGCTTCGGCCCTCTCACGCGCGCCGCGCATCAACTCTTCATCCGTCAAAGGCATCGCCGGCACGCTTATCTCAACGGAGCGCGCCAACACTTCCGCCCCGCGCCACGCGTCATCAACGGCTGCGATGCGTGCCACGCTACTGCGCACGGCCTCCACTTTCGCCGCGCGGTCTGACCCAAGCGCAATCTTCATCCAAAGAGTTTTGAGAAGTGTCTGCTGAAAAATCGGTCAACGCCCGAAACTCGCGGCTTCGGGCTCTGACCTTTGCTGAAGCGCAAGAGAAGCTACAACAGACGGCGGTCAGGCGTCAAAGAGTGAGACCAAATAATAAGGCATATCAGGTTGCTAATTATATTGAACAAGTAATTAACCCAAGTTGTTAGTTATCGAAACGACTGCGGCTTGAGCCGCCTGCGGTGCGGAAAGTCTCTGACTTTCCGTCGCCTTGCCACTCTTGAATTGCAGCGAGGCTCAGCCTCGCCGCAAGCTTGAGTTGACACTGGCCGGAAAAGCGAAGCTTTTCCGCACAGCCTTGCGGCCAAGCCGCCATCACTCTGTTAACTAGCAACTTGAATTAATTATATAATCTCTATGTGTCTTAATATATTGTTAGGCGCTTATCCCGTCATTTACAAATAAACGTCTCGGAAGCACAATCTTATCGCTGCCGACATAGCGTCTGGCTAAAATTTTTATTTCTTGAAGGGGATTCGGAGCATGAAGTGTGTAGCATGTGGTAGTGTCGCGCTTGTTAAAGGTACTCTGATGGAGACTTCGGGCGGAGGCACGACCGTCTTTAAGCCGGAAGAGGTCTCCATCTGGAAAAGTATGTTCGGGGTTGGCACTCGCAGTATCCGCGCCTACGGTTGCATTCACTGCCAGCATCTACAACTTGCTGTCGATTTTAGTGATGAGGACTTGCAGCGTTACCAGCAGTTTGAAGGTGAGCAGCCGGGTGTGCTGGAGCGAATAAACTCAGAGCCGAAAAAGTTGGAGGGGTAAAAGGAAGGCGGAATGTTCCGCCGCCGCGCCTACCAACTATCACAGAGAATAGGAGCCAAGTCTGATGGGATTTTTCAATCGAAAGCCGAAAGTATGCCTATCCGACTTTTCTCGTGACTTTGACACTAATATCAATCTCCATCCTGCTATTGACGGCGTTGAAGAAAGCGATCCTAATTCAATCTTCTTTGATACTGTGAGACGGTCAGTCACCGAGGTAGATTCCTCCTTCGCGGAAAGGTGATTTTGCCATGGCCCTGTGGATCCTCGGAGCCGTGTTTTCGGCTGTCGGTCTCCCGATGGTGTGGATCGGTCTTCACTTCCTTGGTCGTGACCGCGCTATCGCTCGCTGGCCGTGTGCACCGGGCGTGATGATTAGCTCCAGCATTGAGGTGTCACGTAGTAGCCGAAGCCGCGACAAGCAGGGCAATTACTACAACTACGAGGTGTATACCCCCGTGGTTCGCTACACGTATAGGGTCGCTGGTCAGGTGCTCGAAGGCGATGGAGTCGCGCGCGAGGTCGACTCGACCACTTCTCGGCCCCCGGTTCAGGCTTGCATCGATAGATATTCCCCAGGAAAGGAGGTCGTGGTTCTTTACGATCCCGGCGATCCGAAGACAGCCTACCTGGAGGTTCGACGTTCGTTGGGCGCCGTGATCCTTCTCGCCTTCGGTGGCTTCTGGATTGCCCTGGGAACCCTTCTCTTCGCGCTGGCGCTGCTGGCGTAGATCTCAACGCTCGCCAACCAGCCCACATGGTGCTTGAGCGCGAGGAGCGAGAATCGTTCCTCCCGTTACGCGCGTGCCAATGCAGCCGACTGCGAATCGCGACCACGCCATCGTGCCGCCTAACAACGGCCTGCACCCGACCGCTCGCGCAAAGGCGCAAAGAAAACAGTTAAGCTTTCTTTGCGCCTTTGCGCCACCAGCGCAAGATTCTTTCGTCACTATACTTCACTAGATTTTCAAACTGAACCACTACCTAAAGAAAGGCTTGCTTGACATTCGATGCCGTGCTTGCTGTAATCAAAATTCTCTCCGAAGAGGCTGCATTGAGACGAAATTTTTTGTGATGAGAGGTAACAACGGAAGTGCCTGCTAATGAGCTTGTTTATGATTGGAATATGATTGACCCGGCGATAAATGCGCCGGGACGCAGGATTAGTTTTGATGATGAGACTTTGCGCGACGGGTTGCAATCGCCTTCCGTGTGCGAGCCGCCGGTTGAGCAGAAGATTGAGCTGTTGCATCTGATGGATGCGCTCGGCATAGACACAGCGGACATAGGCTTGCCCGGCGCGGGCGGCACGCATGCCGAAGGCGTCGAACGCCTCGCGCGCGAGATTGTCGAGCAGAAGCTAAAGATTCGTCCCAACTGCGCCGCGCGCACGCATCGCAATGACATCACACCGATTGTCGAAATCTCTCAACGCGCAGGCATTCCGATTGAAGCCTGCACTTTCATAGGCTCTTCGCCCGTGCGCTTTTACGCGGAAGACTGGACGCTCGATAAGCTTTTACAGTTGACGGAAGAGGCTGTCACCTTCGCTGTCAAAGAGGGCTTGCCTGTCATGTATGTGACAGAAGACACGACGCGCGCTGACCCGGAAACGATTCGCGCTCTTTATACGACTGCGATTCGTTGCGGCGCACGCGCTGTGTGCGTCTGCGATACTGTGGGCCATTCGACGCCGGATGGAGCGCGTGCTGTCGTGCGTTTTGTCAAGAGCATCATAGAAGAACAGGGCGAGAAAGTGCGGCTCGATTGGCACGGGCATCAGGATAGAGGCTTAGGTGTTATTAATTCAATCGCCGCGATTGAAGGCGGAGCGGATCAAGTGCATGGCTCTGCGCTCGGCGTAGGCGAGCGTGTCGGCAATACGCCGATGGATCAGTTGCTCGTCAATCTCAAGCTGATGGAATGGATTGACAACGACCTCTCGCTTCTTGGCGAATACTGCAAGACTGCTGCGCGTGCTTGCAACTGGACTATCCCGCTCAACTATCCAGTCTTCGGGCGCGATGCCTTTCGCACGGCGACGGGCGTGCATGCGGCGGCGGTCATTAAGAGCTACAGGAAAAACGATCCCGGTCTGGCAGACCTCGTTTACTCAGGCGTGCCAGCAGGTCTCTTCGGTCTCAAGCAGGTGATTGAAGTTGGCCCAATGAGCGGCAAGTCAAATGTCATCTACTGGCTCGAATCCAGAGGAATCGAAGCCAGCGAAGACCGCGTCACACGCATCTACGAGCACGCCAAGAAATCTTCCGCAGTGCTTGAAGAAGAGGAAGTAATGCAACTCGTTTAGTTTTCAGTTTTCAGTTTTTAGTTTTCAGTAGGAGCGTGAACTGTTTTTACTGAAAACTAAAAACTGCTCTTGCTTATGTCTTCCATCGCCGCGCTTGCGCCTGACAGAATCGTGCATGACCTCATCTCTGATGAGAGAGTGCGCCGCGCTCTGTCGTTTTTTGAGAGACGTGCGAATGAAATTACGGAAGAGCAGATTAGGATTTGCTCGATTCCCGCGCCGCCTTTCGGTGAAGCCGAGCGTGCGGAATATTTGCGTCGTAAATTTGTTGAATGCGGATTGACGAATGCGCGGATAGATGCGGAAGGCAACTGCGTGGCGTTGCGCGAGGGACGCAATTTGCATCCGTTGCTTGTGGTCAGCGCGCACTTGGATACGGTCTTTCCGCAGGGAACGGATTACACGGTTCGGCGTGAGCAGGGAAAGCTTTTTGCTCCGGGCATAGCGGATGATGGATGCGGATTGGTTGCGCTCATAGCTTTGCTACAGGCACTTAACGAAAATGCTATTGAGACTGAAGGCTCTTTGCTTTTTGTCGGGACGGTGGGCGAAGAGGGCGAGGGAAACCTGCGCGGCGCGCGTTACCTTTTAAGCGAAGGCGAGTGGGCAGGGCGCGTGGACAGCTTCATCAGCTTTGACGGGCCGGGAGTCGAGCGCATCACGCATGCCGCGCTTGGCTCAAGACGTTATCGCTTGCGGCTGCGCGGCGCGGGCGGTCATTCGTGGGGAGATTTCGGCGCGGCCAATCCTGTGCATGCTTTGGGTCGCGCAGTCGCGCGACTCGCTGCATATCCTGCTCCGACAGAGCCGCGCACGACTTTCAATGTCGGTCGGATAGAAGGCGGCACGGGCGTTAATGTGATTCCGACCGAGGCGACGATGGATGTGGACTTGCGCTCGGCTTCGGCGGAAGAGTTGCACAGGCTCGATGCCTTCTTTCGTCGCGCCGCGCGCGAAGCGGCAGAGGATGAAAACTCTCTCAGACGCGCGGGCGACCCGCCTCTCGAAATGGATTTGAAATTGATTGGCGACCGACCGAGCGGCGAGACTCCTGCGGATTCAACGATTGTCTTGATTGCCGAAGAGGCTACGCGCGCAGTGGGCCACAGCCCGCGCCTCGAACGCTCTTCGACGGATTCAAATATTCCAATCTCGCTCGGCATCCCTGCCGTCACGCTCGGCGCGGGCGGCGCGTCCGGCAACTCTCACACACTCGAAGAATGGTACGACCCGCGCGGGCGCGACCTGAGCCTCAAACGCGCGCTGCTCGTCCTGCTCGGCCTCACACTGCTCAAATAGTCTGGCGCGTTAGAACTATTCCAGACGAAAAGTAAAAACATCTACGTGGGCGTTAGTGTCTTTGAACACCAGATTGTTTGCTCTGCTCATAAAAAACAGGACTTGACCATTAGGACTGAACACAGGATTGCTAGATGTCTCGTTGCCGCCGCCTGTCCAATCCAAGCTGCGCGTGACCAGCGTCGTCACACCGTTCGTGACATCACGAAGATAAATGTCGTAAATCGTACCGAAAACCGGATCTACCAACGCATTGATATTTCTGACAGTGAAAGACACGAAACGTCCGTCAGAGCTGATAGATTGTAGATAGACATTTTGGTTGGGATAGTTGAGGTCACGCGGGATGTTAGCCGTGACAAGAGTCGTCTGGCCCAGCACGAGGTCGCGCACGAAGATGTCCGATTCATTATTATTATCATCATCGGCTGTCAGACGCGCCGATGTCAGGATAGCCACGAAACGCCCGTCCGCGCTCATCATTCCATGAAAGATGCCGCCGGGCGCAAGGCCCGCCTCATTGATGCCTGCAATCGTCGTCGTGCCTGTCACAATGTCGCGGACAAAGATGTCAGAGAAAGTGTTGTTATCACCGTGGACAATGTCGCTGGCGTAGCTGATAAAGGCTATGAACCGTCCATCGTCGCTTATCGGCGAGCCGAAGGGCGGCAAAACAGAGGCGTCGTTGCCAGTGGCCGTGCCGCCGAGATTGACGCTCACACACCGGGTCTCGCCTTTGCTCAGGTCGCGCACGAAGACATCGTCTTTGTGATTGGTATCTCCGAGAGTGAGCGACTTCGGCGAGACAAAGGTAACAAAACGACCATCCGCGCTAACTGAGGGATCGCGTGCGCCCCCCGTCTCAAAACCCAGGCGGTCGAGGTGTACCATCACGAGAGCCGAAGTCAGCGGATTGTAAGCGTAAATCTGTCCGTCCCTGCCGGAAAAAATCATTGTGCTGCTGTCTGCGCTGAACTTCGGAGGAGTATTGTTTAAAGTGAAGCCCACGGTCAAAGCGGTTCGAGGTTTGATTAAAGTCGTCACGCCCGTGTGCATATCACGCACAAAGAGATCCGTTTTTCGATTCGCATCTTTGCGCACAAGGTCGCTGGCCGAGCTATGGAAAGCAACGAATCTTCCGTTCCCGCTAATCGCAGGCTCCATCGAATAGCTGTTGCCGCTCGTCGCCTCCCAGTAATTAACGCTGACCAGAGAGGTCACGCCCGTCAGTGTGTCGCGCATGAAGATATCTTGAGTATTGTTGATGTCGCCCGCCGCAGCCAAATCGCTGGCGTAGCTTGGGAAGACAATGAATCTGCCATCATGGCTCAACGCCTGTGCAGAAGAATATGTGTAAGAGTGACCGTTGCCGCTCCCCGTCCCCGAACTGTTCCGGCTCACGAGGCTCACTCTCTGCGCGGCTACGGGCAAAGCCGAGAGCAGCAGGAAAGAAATAACTATCAGGACGATTGCTCTTGAGCGTTTCATGGAGATTTCCTCTTTGACAAAGAAGGGCAACTACCGTTGAAGTAGTTGCCCCGGACTTGTGAACATTTATCAGATTTATTTCATCATGGTTGAGGTCAGTTGACCGGAATTGTGACTGTCGCAGAGCCTGCTTTGCCTGCGGGGAAACGCTTCTGGCGTGCGATGCGCATCGCGTTGGCGTCACCGCCGGAAGCTCCTGTCACGCGGCCAGCTTCGTCGTAAGTGACCTGTACGGTCATCGTCTTGGGCTTGGCGGGTTCCGGCTTCTTGGCTGCATCAGTTGTCGCGGGAGTTGTGCCGGGTTTAGTGGCTGCTGCGTCTTCCTTTGCTTCGGCTGCTTTCCAACGCTCACGCTCGCGTGCTTCGCGTGCGCGACGTGCGGCTATAGCTTCGCTGTCGTTGACAGGCCCTGCGCTCTCCGCATTGGCTTGCTCGGTTGATGAAGAGTCTGCTGTCTGAGATGTGTTTGAGTCGGAAGAGTTGCTGCCGCTGTTGTTTGTCATCTGCTCTGTCGAAGCTGCGGCGGGCGGTGTGGCAACAGTCGCTTTGCGTTTGCCGTACCATCCGGCTGGAAAACCGACTGCGGCGATGCTCACAAGAACGGCTGCGGCGATGCTTCCGTAAATCATCATCTTTCTTCCGCCGCCAGATGCATTCTCTACTGTCAGAGATAAAGGAGCTTCGCTTTCCTGCTCAGAGCGCGGCGCGCGTTTCGGCAAGGGCAAGGCTGCTTCCGCCTCTTCTTCCTCTAAAGAAGCAATCTCGTTGGCTCCGTCTGCGTCTTCCATGAATGAGACATCGTGGCCGTCCGGGAAAGCTTCGCTCGGCGCGATGCCCTCGTCCATACGGCGCAAGCCTTCGAGCGCGACCTGCGCCCAGGGCTGGTGAATCGTGCGGCGTGTCGGCTCAAACGACGCGCTGAATTTGAAGGAAGCGTTCTCCAGCGTGAATGCATAATAGATTGCTTCCACTCCGCTCAACGCGCCAATCTTGGCATCCACCAGCGCGCCCTTCTGAAAGTAGAAAAATCCGGGGGCGCGCGGATAGGAAACTTTCAAGCGTCCAGACTTGCGCTGGTTGCAAAAGAACTCGATTAATTCTGCCAGCGAAAGATCGCTGAGTTGTCCACTGAGTGCCATAGTTGCTCCTCTAGCCTGAGGCAGAGCCGTCGGTTAATTTCAAACGCGCGCGAACCTTATTCGCGCTGCGAGGTTACTTGTTGAGAGAGAAGTTATAGTTAATCACGCCGGACACTTTGACAGGCTGGCCCGAAAGTGTGGTCGGCGAAAAACGTGCCAGATAGGCCGCCTTGACTGCCGCCTGCTGAAGCACTGCGTTGCCGCCGGATGCTTTCGCAGAGATTACTTTGCCGTTGACATCTATCACGACATCCACTGTCACGAGGCCCGTCGCGCGCATGCGTTTAGCCATCTCAGGATATTCAGGCGCAGGCAACGAAAGAGCCTTGCCGTTGAGCACGCCGCCCGAAACAGGTTTCATCAAAGGCTTCGGCGCAGGAGGTTGATTGACCGGAGGCTCGCCTTCCATCACCACTTGCACAGGCTTGTTGCTTGAGTTTGCGCCACCCGGAACGGAAGTCGTGTTCGCCGGAGCAGCGACCGTATTTTTGCTCAGCGATGCAACGTTCGTTGAAGGAGGAATAGCTGCTGCTTTTTGTGCGGTATTGTTCTGTGCCAGAGCAGTTGCATTACCTGCTGCGGGTTTGTTTGTCGCCGGAGCGTTGACGGGATTAGAAGTTGTTGCAGAGTTGTTTGCGGCAGGCGTCGTCGTCGTGGCAGCCGCGTTGGCAGGTGGTGGCTGAACCATCTTCGCCAGATTCTCATCCAGATAATATGAGATTGTCCTGTAAGTCACTTCCGTTGGCTCAAAGCTTATCTTGCCGCCTTCGACTACGGCCACAGAGGTCGTCATCTTCGTCCAGTTGCCGACGTAGTCATATTCGTATGTATAGACTTCCTTGCTCAGCAAAGAGCCATCAGCATTGTAGAGAGTCATCTCGCTGATGTTGCCCTTGTCGTCGTACTTATAAACTTCGCGTCCGGTCAGCGTCGCGCCGCCAGCGACTGGGAAGTATGCGTTCTCGACCTTGCCGCCTTTCAGATCATATGCGGCAGTCTCCAAGACCTGTCGCTGACCTTCCACAGGCTTGCCTCCCTTGTTCGTCAGCTTGGTGGTCTCTGTGCGAATACGCCGCACAGGACCCATCAGCCCGTCGCGGTCTCTGTCCGTATCCGAGACCAGATTGAATAACATCAGAGGCTGCACGGGCGAGACAAAGGTTTGTGCCGTGACAGAAAGACTGAGAGACAACACAAACATCGCCGCCAACGACATCAGGTTCGTACGTTTCGACATGGTTTTATGCTCCTGCAATTCATACTTCGAGTGGATGGCACTGCGAGTTGAGATCTAGGTGAGAAGCGAAAGCGCGTCAGCTTTGAGTTGAAGCCTCAAGCCCGGCGGGTTTCGCCTGAACCGCACTGGGGCGGCACAGGCATATTACAATGCAAAAACAACGTTTGTCCAGACAAAACATTTAAAAGCACAATTATTTGAAGCTCTGACTAGGTTGTAAAAGAGCGAATTTGGACTTAGTTGATAGAGCTGAATTGTTGGAAATAAAGCTCTTAGGGGCTAAGGCTGGTGGTTCTGTGTGAGTAACAGTGCGATGGCATCAATCGTCGGGATGCTGCTGGCTTGTGTGGTTTCGTTGTTGCAGATGATAGAAAAGGCCAAAATTTCGCCTTTGTCCGTGACTGCGTAGCCTGATAAAGAGTTGGTGTAGGTGAGCAAGCCGGTCTTGGCGTAGATGCGACCGGAGGCTGCGCGCAGGCGCGAATTGAGCGTGCCGTCGCGTCCGGCTACGGGCAGCGAATCACGAAAAGTTGTGGCGGCAGAGCTACGAGTCATGCTTGCGAGCAGTCGTGCAGTTGCTTCCGGTGTCACGAGGTCTAGGCGCGAAAGGCCGGAGCCGTCATGGAGCGCAAGCTGATTGGTATTGATGCCCGCGCGTTCGAGCCACTGGCGAATGACTGCGAGTCCCGCTTCATCATCTCCGCGCGTGAGCATCTTGTGCGGGTCTTTATCAGGAGCACTCGCGCCGCGCTCTTTACCGAGCGTGCGCAAGATTAATTCAGCTTCAAGGTTCAGGCTTTTCTTATTTGTCTCGCGTGCGACTTCGCCCAAACTTTTTCCTGTAACGGATGCAAGCTCGACTGCTCGCTCAGTGTCTAATCCTTCATGCTCTTTAGTGCCGCGCGCGTCTCTGGTCTCTGCTTCACCTTCAACCGCGATACCTCGCGCGCGTAAAGCTTCACGAAAAAGTTGTGCGGCCCAGAGGGCGGGTTTGTGTACGGAGAGTCGCGCGCGGAATCCGCTCCCGCCGAGCGGGAAATCTCCCCACACACGTATGACATTGTCAGAGAGTCCGCGATTGATGCCGATGGTCGAAGGCTTGCCGTGCTCGACGGTCTGCGTCTCGTTGAGCAGGCGTACATAATCTGTTTCAGGTTCGAGTTTGAGCGTGGCTGTCTCGCCCGTTTTGGCGGATGGAATAATTGTCAGACCAACCTCGTTGCCGCCGATGGAGAGCGCGCTGACTTCCGCTCCGAAATACCATTGCACATCATTCCACAGCCAGCCGTCGCCGAGCGGTTCGCCGCGAAAATAACTTTCGTCGCCGATGACTTTGCCGCGCACGCGCCGCACGCCGCGCCTGTAAAGCTCATCCGCAAGCTTTGCGAGTGACGATTTATCTTTTGTGTCGAAATCTAAATCAGGCGCGCCGCGCCCGTAGAGCGTGAGGTCGCCATTGACTGTTCCATCTTTATCCGGCGCGGACGCGACATAGACAGAGGTGCGCCAGCGATAATCCGCGCCGAGCAGATCGAGTGCGACGGCTGTCGGATACAGCTTCATATTCGAGGCCGGAATAAATGGAAGCGCAGCATCACGCGCATAGAGCACGCGCCCGCCGCGCACGCTCATGATAAAGATGCCCCAGCGCGCAGTAGTCAGGTTGCCGGATTCAATCGCGCGGTCAATCTTGCGCCGCAACTCCACATCGGCAGGAGCGTTTGAGAGCGCGTATGGCTGCGGCGAAGTTGTCGCGACGGTCGAGCTATTGCCAGTCGCCTCTTGTGCGGCGGGAGCTTTCGCTTCCTGTGCTTGTTGTGTATAGCCACGTGTCTGCTGGCCCAGAAAAATCAGCGAGAGCATGAGCAGCAGGCAGGCAGTCATGCCTGAGATGAGCAGGAAGCGGCGCGTGTTCAGAGGTTTATTCATTTCTGGACTGAGGCGGCAAATTCTAACTGGCGAAGAGCGTGGCCGTGCGCCCGCTTGCGAGAAGTTCGCGCGCGGCCCTATAGACTTCTTCAATCGTGACATCATTAATCGCGCTGCTGTAGATAATCTGATGTCGCCCTTTGATGGGGAGATAGCTGTCCGGCGCGCGACGGTCAAGCAGCAGAACGACGGACGCGCCGACGGCTGTGGCGATATGCATTGGCCCGGTGTCGTTGGAGACGAAGACTGAAAGCCGCGCGAGTGCAGAAGCGAGTTGCGGGATAGTGAGCTTGTCAAAAATGACAGTGCCTTTGGGAAATTGCTCGCGCATCTCTTTGACCAGAGCGCGCTCTTCCGGCCCCGCAAAGACGATGATGCGGACATCCGTATCACGCACAAGCTTATCCGCCAGCGCGGCGAAACGCTCAAGCGGCCAACGCCTGCTCGGATGGCCCGCGCCCGGAAAAAGACCTATGAGCGGCGCGCCCGTGTGAGCCTTTTCTCGCTTCAACATCTGCTCGACAGCCGTGTCATCTTCGGCGCGCGTGCGCAGGTGCGGCACACGCTCGACATCTTTGATGCCAAGCGGCGCGAGCACTTTCAGATAACGATCAATCGCGTGGCTTGTCTTGTCTTCAACGGACGGCGCGGGGCGAAAGTTGGAGAGAAAATCGAGCGAGCGTCCGGGCCTCTTTGCATAAAGCCTGTGCGGCGCGCCGGAGAGAAAACCGAGCAGATTAGTCTCCGAGAGACTGTGCAGGTCAATCACAAAATCATAACGCGCGCGCCGCACTTCTTTAGTCAGACGGATGATACGCATCACGGCCCATGCCTTTGGCCCATCGCGGAGCGCGACGCGGTCAACATCCAGAATCGCATCCGCATAACCGGAGAGCTTGACGACCTCTGCGCATGATTTGCCGACGGCGACGGTGATGCGCGCGCGCGGAAAACGCTGGCGGATGGCGTTGAGCGCGGGCAGGCTCAAGACCACATCGCCAAGCTGGCCGAAGTCTATGACGAGAATATTACGCGGCTCGAAATCCATGATTCATTCTTAGCTTTTCTTAAACTCAATAATTGATACCGGACGCGGAAAGTTTAGCATGAGAACTATGTTAACGTGAGTTCGATATAAGACAGTTATATTCTAAGCCGCGTGAGGGGCGGCATAACAGTAGCCCGGCACGCTAGTGCTGTGACACTCGCGCCAGACACGAACCAAGCCCCGTAGGGGCGACATAATATGCCGCTTCTACGGGGCTTGATATTTATCTTGACCGTTTGGCCCACGACTGGCGTCATGGGCTACTGTCATGTCGCCCCTCACGGGCTTAGAACGAGGTCAGGGCGTCGAAGTATTTGCAGCCTGCGCTTCAACAGGTTTGGGAACAGCGCTTTCAGCAAGTGTGATGAAGTGTTCCAGCATACGCTTGCGCTTCTGTTGGCGCACGGCGTTGGCAGCCTTTTCAGCCTCTTCCTGCGCGGCTGTTTGCTCGCTCTCACTTGCCTCCGCGCTTTCCTCCGTCGCTTCTTCAACAGCCTGCTCGCCGGTTTCCTCTACGGCCTCGGCCATGCCGTCTCCTTCGCCGGTTTCCTCGTTCTCCATAGTGCTGAACTTTTCGACCTGAGCGATGAGAGCTTCGTCTCCGATTTTACGCGCGACGATCATCATCAGATTTTCTGTCAGGTACGGAGACTCTTCGTCCGTGTGGCGAAGCTGCGACAGAAGATAAGGCACGAGCCGCGCGTCGTCCCATCTCTTGACCACTTCGACCAGCACGCTATCAGCATCCTTCAAACGCTCTATGTTAACGAGAGCGGTGGTCAGCCGATATTTCTGCTCGTCGGTCAGCAGGCCGATGAACTCAGCCTTGACGTGCGCGCCATACGGGTTATATTCAGCCTCTTCCTCATGCGACTCTGACTCACTCGAAGCTGTCTCGCCTTCAGACGCAACGCCTGTCTTCGCTTCCTCAGAGGTTTCATCAGAAGAAGATGCTGCGGCTTCTGCTTCGGCCTGCGCGGCCCTGGCCTTGGCCTGCTCTTCCTGATATTCAAGCAGGTAAGAACTCGTCACGAGTTCGTATGCGCCTTCCCAACGGGTCGCGGGTTCTTCGGCACAGCGCACGAGCCATTCAACAATCTCTTTATCGCTCGGCTTTTCCGCGCTCAGGATTCCGGCCAACTCTTCAATCCGCTTGATATAAATTTTCAAATTGGCATCCGAAAGCTGCTTGGCCCCGTAGCTCATATCATCAATGCTATAGGTTTCATCCTCTGCATTCAGATTGAGAAAGAGCAGGAACGTCTTGCCGTCTACATCGTTGCTCAAAGCGTCTGGATAGTCGCTGTATCTCCAGTGGCTAAGATAGATGACAGGCTTCGTCTCGCCTTTGAGTGTCGAAGAGACATGCAGGGCCGTTTTCAACTGAGACATCTGCTCCTCTACGGCAGCCTCTGGGTTTTCGACTTTGACCACTTCAGTCTTGCCCACAGTGGCGACGACTATCTGGTCGCTCTGCACATAGAGATGGCGCAGGGGCTGCGGCGGCGGCTCAGGGCAAGCCAGAGCGGGCCGCGTGGCGAACGAAACGGCAACAGTAATCACTGCTGCAAAGATGATTGAGAAAGCTATAAGACGCAGAACAGGTTGACGCAAAAGTCTGGCAGTTAACATAAACTACACTCCTTGTGGCTGGTCAAGACAACTTCCGAGAGACAGGGGGAGAACGTATTAGGCCGCGTGCTCTTGCAGGCGTATCGGAGCACTGACGTAAAGCCTCTGGCTTTTTGTCTAAGAGATGAAATTTTCAAACATTGGTTGCTTCGCACACTGCGAATATATTTGGAAATGAAGGCGCGCGACAATGAGGCTACCCTCATTGCCATACCGTGCCGCGCCCTTTGAGCTCTCTATGGTTGTTCTCAGGTTTAGACGCGCGATGAGCAGAGAAGTTCCTGAAAGGTAGTGGGTCAGTTTCAATCCACGCCCGCACTCTCCGTCTATTGACATGCGACCTATGAAACGTTTAGCCGCACAACGTCATAATAAATATCAGGCGTGATTCGGAGACAATGTCGAATCTGAAATTGACCCATTACTTCCTGAAAAAAGAGATTGACATTCAGGAAGAGCAGGAATAAATTCACGCTGCTTTACCTTATTAACTTTTCTGAGGTCTTGGGCCAGACTCCCGCAATGGCCCAAGACCATGCCTTATCCGACAAATATTTCTTAAGCAGTAGAACTCACGTTCCATGCTTCTTGGCTAACTCTATTCTAGCCACCCAGCAGACACATACGTTTTACTTCTTCAAGTCAATCATTTGTCGGCAACCGGCAAGCGAAAGGAGCTCACGATGGTAGCCACAAAGAAAGGCACAAAAAAGGCAGCTAAAAAAGCCACAAAGAAAGCTGCTACAAAGAAAGTTGCTATAAAGAAAGCCCCCGCAAAAAAAGCCCCCGCAAAGACGGCCAGTAAGAAGGCTTTGGCAGCAGAAGCAACATGCGGCTTAACCAGAGAGGAAGTGACGAACACTGTGCTAAGCGCGCTGAGGGACGGACTCGGCTTTGAGGTCGAACCGGACACCAGCTTCGAGGACATTGGCCTTGAGCCGTCAACTTTAACGTTGCTCTTTATAGACCTTCAAGGCAGGCTCGAAACAGGCGCTTGCAGATTCGATGAATTCGACGCAGCGGCATGCGAGGGCGCAGAAAATGCGCAGGAAATTATTGATGCCATCTGCAAGGATTTCGGTATTCCATAGGCGATGATGCACGTGCCTTAAATGCTGTTTGAGACATCTCGCCGCATCTATAGATTGCACGAGAAGTTGCAGGACTATCTGTTCGTACCCTGCGCCACACAGTCTTAGTCAAATGAAAACAGGGAAGCGTGGCCTGCTTCCCTGAGGGGAGAAACAAGCGATGAAAAGATTATTACTTCTAACGCTCATCCTGTGCGCGCTGACCTTGCTCTCTCAATCAAGCAGTGCGCAAGAGACTGTTTCCATCAGCACTCTTCGGGAACAGATTCAAAAGCTTGAGGCTCTCGCCGGTGATAAAACTCTTTCCGAAGATGCGAGAAGCCTGAATCGCACTTTTCTGGCAGAGCGTCGGACTCAGCTTAAAGCGCAGCTACATAAGCGAGTCGAAGCCCTGCGACAATACAAAGCGTCTGCGGCCAGCGTCCTGACCGGCGAAGAATTAAAGGCTGTAGATAACTCTATACAAAATCTTGTCGTTGAAATGCAGCATCTAGGCGAGAGCGCGGAGAACACACATCCTTCCACTGCTCCGCTCACGCTCGTGTTAGAAAACACAGGCGTGTCGGATTCTCTCCCGGCGGCGAATACTTCCAAGCCGGAGAGGCAGACCGGCACACAAACCGGGACGCAAGCCGCACAACAAACTGCGGATCCAGATGCAGAGGAAGAGGAAAAAAACGATGACGATGGAGTTTTAGAGAGACTTGCTAAACATGGGTTCTCGCTTCAGAGGGCTGTGACAGGCGATAACGCGACGGAGGGAGCTTCCTTCTCTTTCCTGAGAACCTACGGCGAGGGGACGGTTTTTGCCAGTGACTTCGCGCTTATCTGGACATTGCCAGACCCCCCGATTTTTGGAACGAGATGGAGGACTCTTGTGAGGCCGCAAATTTCTCTTGAAGGTCGTCTCACGAGCGATGAATCTGAAGCTGAAGATGCATGGCGATTGCGGGGCGCAGTTATGTTCGACACCAGATTCCCCACCAAAAGATTCTACGGGATGCGCAACTCTTTCGGCATCAAAGTAGAGGCCGATCAAAGACTCAATACCAAGAAGGTGATGTTTGAGTATCTCTTCACGCCGACCGCGACGCCGCTCGGTATCGGGGTATATCTGGGCCACAATAAGAAGGAGGACGCAATTTCATTCAGATGGCGTCCTTACTTCGGTCTCGATGCCGGGAATACTTACAAGCGAGGCGAAGCAGAGTTGCCGGAAGACACTATCTTACGGCTTGTGCCGAGATTGCGCGTCGAGTTCCGTCTGAATTTCATAGACTGGATGTTAAAGACACATCGCACGCTACTCTACGCAGACAACACTTTCTATTATCTGCCGTTGGAAGACGGAGCCAGAACGCCTAACTATTTCGTCTCCGGGTTGGAGATAGGCTTTAATAAAAATGTGGGCTTAGGCTTCAAGTACAAGAACGGCAAATCCGCTCCCAAGTTTGAGATGATTCATACTTTCGGCGGCGAGTTTACTTTCCGTTTCGGAGGGGGCGCACAGTAGGAGCAGCTTATTACCCGGCAGAAGAAGGCAGCCTGTGCCTGTTCAAATCGAACAAGACAAGCTGCCTTCTTATCTTTTTAAAAGCTCTCTCAAATCGAGGCCAGTCATCTCTGCGGGCTTATCAAGTCCGAGCAGTGCGAGCATGGTTGGTGCGACATCTTCGAGCGCGCTGTCTTCGCGCAGTTTCAATCCGCGAGAGGCTTCGTCTATTAAGTGAAAAGGGACTAGATTGGTTGTGTGCGCAGTGTGCGGCTGGCCGGTTGTGAGGTCAATCATCTGTTCGCAGTTGCCGTGATCGGCGGTGATGAGAGTTATCCCGCGCGCCTGCCGGATGCCTTTTGTAATCCATCCGATACAGCTATCAATATACTGCACGGCCTCTATGGTCTTGTCGAGTTTGCCTGTGTGGCCGACCATGTCCGGGTTGGCAAAGTTGATGATAAAGACATCCGTTTCGCCTTCGTCAATCGCTCTTAAAACTTTGTCCGTGACTTTGAAGGCGGACATCTCCGGCTCTAAATCGTAGGTCGCAATTTTGGGCGAAGGGACGAGCAGGCGACGCTCGCAGGGGAACTCCTTTTCGACGCCGCCGTTGAAAAAGTATGTCACGTGCGCATACTTCTCCGTTTCCGCCATACGGTAATTGCGCACGCCTATATTGCCGAAAACTTCTGCCAGAACATTGCGATGCTGCATTGGGCCAAAAGCAAGCGGAAGCGGAAAGGTCGCGTCGTAGAGCGAGAAGCAAACAAAGTCTATCTTGGGTCTTTGCGGCGTGGAAAAGCCGCCGAAGCCTGGGACTGCGAGTGCGTTTGTAATCTGCCGCGCGCGGTCTGGACGAAAGTTAAAGAAGATGCAAGAGTCGCCTTCCTGTATGCACGCAGTCGGCTCGTTATTTTCGTTTAAGATAACAATGGGTTCGACAAACTCATCCGTCACGCCGCGCTCGTATGATTCTCTGATGGCCGCGACAGGGTCAAACGCCTTCGCGCCGTCGCCTTTGACCAAAAGATTGTATGCGCGCTCGGTTCTCTCCCAACGCTTGTCGCGATCCATCGCGTAGTAACGCCCGATAGCAGAAGCGATGCGCCCGCATCCAATCTCGCTGCACTTGACCTGCAAGGCTGCGACATAGCCGAAGGCGGACATCGGCGGCACATCGCGCCCGTCGAGAAAACAGTGAACATAGACACGCTTCAAGCCGCGCTCTTTCGCCATCCGCAACAGCGCATAAAGATGTTCCTGCGACGAATGGACTTTTCCATCAGAGATAAGTCCCATCAAATGCAGCGCGGTCTTGCGCTCTAAGGCTGTGTCCATCGCTTTGACCAGGACTTCGTTTTTGAAAAACTCTCCGGTCTCTATGTCGTGGTCTATGCGCGACAAGTCCATGCGAACGACGCGGCCCGAACCCATGTTCAGATGGCCGACTTCGGAGTTGCCCATCACGCCCGCAGGAAGCCCGACGCGCGTGCCTGAAGCTTCGAGCAAAGTGTGCGGATAGCGTTCCACTAGCTCGTCATAAAAGGGAGTCTGGGCCAGTGCGATAGCATTGCCTTCACGCTCAGGCGCGTAGCCCCAGCCGTCTATGATAACGAGCGCGAGCGGCCCCTGTTTGATAGCCAAATCAAATCTCCTTTACGAACCCACTTGATAACGCGCCTTGCAGTTGGGACATTCTGCAAGCTGCTTGACGCCGCTAATCGGGATGACCGGAATAATAAAAAAGAGCGTGATGAAATTCATGCCCTTCTTGAGAGGAAAGCTCGCCACCGTTCCGCACCTGCTGCACTGCATCTGTTGCGGCAAATTCTCTCCTGAACCCCAGGTGAAAAAGCGCGTGCCGATAATAAAGAAGAAAAACATTTCCTGCTATTCTAGCCTTCTAAGTGAATACTGAAACTCAAGAGACAAACTCATTCAACCCTTTGCGAACTTATCTTTTCTCTTCGCGCCTTTGCGTGAACCGTTCGTTTTAGTTTCGCGCTGGTGGCGCAAAGAAAAGAAAAACATAAGTCCGCTAAGAAGAGATTGAGGGGTTTTTATGAGCTTGTGTCCGCAGCCCAGTAATCTGGCGACTCCTGCATATTCGGGTCGGGCCGCTCCATCCATCTTTCGGGCCGCTTCAAATCCTGAAAGCCGTATTTACGATACAACTCGTGCGCGTCTTTGGTTGCCAGCACCCAGCGACGAAAGCCCTGCAACTGCGGATGCTCCAGCATCACTTCCACGAGCCACTTTGATAAGCCCTGCCCGCGATACTCTTCCAGAATAAAAACATCGGCCATCCATGCAAATGTCGCGTAGTCCGTCACGACGCGCCCAAACCCGACCTGTTCTCCGGCTTTATAGATACCGAAGGGCAGCGAGTTATCAATCGAACGCTGCACGACTTCGACATCTCTGCCGACGGCCCAGTAGGATTCGGTTGATAAATATTTGTGGATAAGTTTGATGTCGAGCCGCGCGCGCTCATTGCTAATCTCAAACTCGCCGCGCCGCCATTCGTGAGCCATGCTTAAACCTCCGGCTTTTATTTCTTCGCGGCGCGCGCTTTCTTCTGGCGAGAATTATTTGACGGGCGCTCAATCTGATAAAAAGCTTCGAGCCCCGGATAGCGCGCGGCGTCGCGCAGGTCTTCTTCGATTCTCAGAAGCTGATTGTATTTGGCTATGCGGTCTGAGCGCGAGAGCGAGCCGGTCTTGATTTGTCCCGCGCCTGTCGCGACCGCGAGGTCTGCTATGAAAGAGTCTTCCGTTTCGCCAGAGCGATGCGAGATGACGGAGGTGCGGCGATTCGTCTTTGCCAACTCGATGCAATCAAATGTTTCCGTGAGCGTGCCTATCTGATTGACTTTGATGAGAATCGAATTGGCGACGCCGCGCTCGATGCCTTTGCGCAGGAATGAAGTGTTGGTCACAAAGAGGTCGTCGCCGACGAGTTGCACGGTTTGGCCCACTTCGTCTGTCAGAGCTTTCCAGCCATCCCAATCGTTCTCTGCCATCCCGTCTTCGATAGAGATAATCGGATAACTCTCCGCCCAGTTCTTCCAGTAAGCGACCATCTCATCGCTAGACAATTTTCTGTTGTCAGACTTTTTAAAAACGTAATTCTTCCCGTCGTAAAACTCACTCGCGGCAGGATCGAGGGCCAGCATAATCTCGCGCCCGGCAGTGTAGCCCGCAGCCTTGATGGCTTCCAGGATAGTCTCTATCGCTTCGTCATTCGATTTCAGATTCGGCGCAAAGCCGCCCTCATCGCCCACGCCCGTCGCATAGCCGCGCTTCTTCAAGACAGACTTGAGCGCGTGAAAAATCTCCGCGCCCATTCTCAGAGCCTCTGTAAAACTCTCCGCGCCGACGGGCATAATCATGAACTCTTGAAAGTCAACGTTATTGTCCGCGTGCGCGCCGCCGTTGAGAATATTCATCATCGGCACGGGCAGCAGCCGCGCGTTTGGCCCACCCAAATATCTGTAGAGCGGCACATCCGTATAACTTGCTGCGGCGCGCGCTGTGGCGAGTGAGACGGCAAGCAGAGCGTTTGCGCCGAGCTTTGATTTATTTTCTGTTCCGTCAAGCTCGATGAGAGTCTGGTCAATCTCCGTCTGGTCCAGAGCATCCATGCCTTCGATGATGGGCGCGATTGTCTCGTTGACATTGCGCACGGCCTTCAAGACTCCCTTGCCGCCATAACGCTTCTTGTCGCCGTCGCGCAATTCGACGGCTTCATGCTCGCCGGTTGATGCGCCGGATGGAACAGCCGCGCGTCCAATCTCGCCGTCAATCAGCATCACTTCCGCTTCGATGGTTGGATTGCCGCGCGAATCAAGAATCTCGCGCGCAGAAACCTGCTCAATTAAGCTCATAGATAAAAATTATCGCTCCTTAAGTTTTTATTTGACAGACATGCTTTTTATCCTGCCGCACTCGCGCTGTCCTCTTTATTTTGGTTTGCATCCTCTGCGGATTCTCCTTCCGGGCGTTCGAGGCGCACGCGCACGACCCTGCGCTTATCAACCTTCTCGACATGAAAGAGCAGCCCGTCATACCTGACCGCTTCGCCAGATTCGAGGACATGCCCTGCTTCCGTCATCAGGAATCCGGCGATGGTCGTGTAAGCTTCTGACTCCGGCAGCGAAAGTTTTAAGCGACGATTGAGGTCGCGCACGGCCAGCGCGCCGTCGAGCACATATGTCCCGTCGCGCTCTTGGCTAATCTGCTCATTGACTTCTTCGTCGTGCTCGTCAGAGATGTCTCCGACAATCTCTTCCAAAAGGTCTTCGAGCGTGATGACGCCTTCGACGCCGCCGTGCTCGTCAACCACAAAGCCGAAGTGCGCTTTGGCCTTCTGCATCTGCCTGAGCACGTCTTCGAGCCGCGCAGTGTCAACCACATAAAGCGGAGCCTGCAAGACCTGTTCGAGCTTGAAGGTCTCCGGCCTGAGCAAGTAAGGCATGACATCCTTGCTGTGTATGAAGCCAATCATGTCGTCCAGCGATTCACGATAGACAGGCAGGCGCGAATAGCCGTGTTGCTGAAAAGCTCGCGCGATTTGTTCAAGTTGACAGTCGCTTGAGATGGCTGCCATCTGCGTGCGCGGAACCATCGCCTCGCGCACGAGTGTGTCGGAAAACTCAAACACGCGATTAATCAAACGTTCTTCATCGGCGCGCAGGTGGCCGCTCTTGCGCGAGAGTCTGACAAGCTGGCGCAACTCTTCTTCCGTGTAAATCGAAGCATGTTCCGAAGTGGCTTTGATTCCGAAAGGACGCACGACGCGCGCGCTGGCCCAATCGAGCGCATGTATCGGCAGGCGAAATGTTTTATAGAACATCTCCATCGGCCAAGCCGTCACCATCGCAACCTTTTCCGCGCTCGCAAGGCCAAAGAGTTTCGGAGCCTGTTCGCCCAAAACGATGTGCAGGCATGTGATGATGATGTAAGCGATGGCAAGTGCGATGAAATGTCGCCATGTCTCTGAGAAACCCGCGAGTGGTTTTTCCAAAAGCCGCGCGATGGTCGGTTCGCCCAACATGCCCAGAGCCAGCGAAGCGAGTGTGATGCCGAGTTGCGAGGCAGAGAGATATGCGTTGAGATTATTGAGGATGCCGAGCAGCCGCTTGGCACGACGGCTGCCATCCGCCGCCATCGTCTCAATGCGCGAGCGGCGCACGCCGACCAGCGCAAACTCAGCCGCGACAAAAAAACCGTTGACGGCGACCAGCACGAGCACAGCTGCAAGCTTGATGAACGCGCTCATCAAAGACATCGGCTCGGCAGCCGTCGGCGCAGCTCCGTCAAAAATAAGCGTTAAAAAATAACTCGCAGGTTCGTCCATCGCTACGAAAAGCGGTGATTGCATCAGAGTCTAATTATCAGAGCTTGGGACAGGAGGGATTATAGCATGCAGGAATTGAAAAGACAGAAAGAAGGGGACGGGGGTCAGGTGTAGTGAAGACAAACTGCTTTTCCGGCCCCCAGCCCCCGGCCCCTAACCCCCTTCTTTATAGACCGCTACCTGCACGGCCCGTTGTGGAAGCCCGCGTGGGTATTGCTTTGGATAAATTGATTTGTAAATTGCTTCGGTCAGTGACCGATGGCCGCACTTGCGGCGCGCGCGCGTGCGGGGCGACGCTCATGCTTGGCACAGGCGCGTGCGAGTGCCTGTTCGACGCGAGGCTCTATATTGCATTCGGGCTGGCGACAAACCGCCGCCAATTCGGAGACTACCAGATAGCGCGCGCGCTCAAGCATACGCTGCTCGCGAAACGAGAGCGGCTTCACATGACTCAAAAAAGTCAGATTCTTGAGCACGTCTGCGGCTTCAAACACATCGCCGGTGCGCATCTTTTCCGAAAAATCTTTGAAGCGATCTTTCCAATCATGGGCGGGGGAAGTGAAATCATCCGCAAGACTCTTTAAGAGCAACTCGCATTCGCCTGATGAAATTGGGGAACGAAGACCAACTTCTGTAGCATTGGCAACCGGAACGAGAACAACAGAATTAGTTGCAGCCAGGCGCAGGGTATAAAAGGGAAGTGAGGTTGCGCCAATTTGTTTCTGTTCGATCTGCTCGATGGTTCCGATCCCGTGATTAGGATAAACAACTTTCTGGCCGACTTTGAAGCCCACCATTGCACCTCCATCGAATTACAAAAAATCAGACTACGCCGCACATACAGGTCTGTAGGATACCCTTCGAGCGACGCAGCAAGCGTCGGGTTCGCTTAAATCTCACAAAAGTGTAACAAGCCCCCTCGCAGACCGTCAAGGTTTATCAAACAGTCATGAGTCTGGAGTCCTAAGAAAAAGTTTTTGACTCTTGACTCCAGACTCATGACTCCAGACTTTCTTTTGAAGGGAGTTCGATAGTAAAGGTTGAGCCTTCGCCGGGAGTGGATTGCACAGTGGCTTCGCCGCCGTGTGCGCGCGCCAGATGTTTGACGATGGCGAGCCCTAATCCTGTGCCGCCCATCTCGCGCGAGCGTGCGCGGTCTATGCGATAGAAACGCTCGAAGATGCGTTCGATATGTTCTTGACTGATGCCGTCGCCAGTGTCCGTCACGCTGATGCGGTCGCGCCCCTCCGTCGCTTCATGTCGAACAATGATGCGGCCCTCTTCGCGGTTAAACTTAATCGCGTTGTCAATCAGATTCGTGAGCATCTGTTCGAGCCTGCGCGCATCCGCATAAACCATCAAGCCGTTTGAGACCTCGTTATGCAGCGTCACACTGCGCGCCTCTGCACGCGCGGCGAGCGCAAGCTTGATGTCTTCGATGACGGCTGCGAGATGCACCATGCGCGGCTCGACGGTGACTGTTCCTGCTTCGATAGATGAAAGCTCTAGGATGTCGTCAATCAGATTATGCATCCGCTCTGCGTTGCGGCGAATCACTTTGAGGAAACGACGATTGTGTTCGCTGTCATCAATCGCTCCTTCTTCGAGAGTGTCCACAAAAGCAATGATGGCCGTGAGCGGCGTGCGTAGTTCGTGAGAGACATTGGAGAGAAATTCCTGACGGACTCGCTCAAGCCTTTCGAGTTGCGTGATGTCGAAAAAGACTCCGATGGCCCCGCGCGCACCGCCCGTCAAAGTCAGGCGCAGAGGCGCGACACGCAAATCGAAAGCGCGTCGGTCTCCGCGCCGCATCCAGACTTTGGTTTCGACACGTTGGCCTTCATCAAGTGCTGCGCGAAAGGCTTCATAAATCGAAGGATTGCGCGTCAAATCACTCAAGCGAAGTGATTCAAACTTGCCTTCAATGCCCGAAAAAACTTCTCGCGCAGCGGAGTTGGCAGCGACAATACGCATCTCGCCGTCAACAATCAGCACGCCCTCGCGCATGCTATTCATCGTCGCATCCAGCAACACGCCCGGCGAGACATCATTCGTCTTGGAAAGAGTTTCGAGGTGATGCTTTGGTTGCGGGCGAAGTTCTGCGTGAAGCTCTGAAGCTTTTAATGCTTCATCTGTTTTCGGAAAAGTTAGAAGCCGTGTCAGAACTGCTGCGGCAATGGCGGCGCACAGCGACAACACTGCTGCGAGCGGCTGCCAGAGAGCCACAAGGATGAGAGCCGCGAGAATCGCGCTCCCCAGGACCACCGCCAGCATGCGACGACGAGACAAAATATTAAGAGCAAGGATGAAGGCGGAAGGATGAAGGATGAAAAAAGATGAAGTGTGGGCTATTTGAAATTGAATGCTTCAAAATTAAACAGCATGCCTTTCATCATTCATCATTCATCATTCATCCTTGCATTTCCTCCCTGCATCCGGCGAAGCGATAGCCGACGCCGACGACAGTTTCAATGGCCTCGCCACATGGGCCAAGCTTTTGCCTGAGACGACGTATGTGCACATCCAGCGTGCGCGTGTCGCCAAAATACTGATAGCCCCACACATTGTCCAACAACTGCTGGCGCGTCGCCACGCGGCCCGCGCTCTTGGCGAGCATAGAGAGCAGCGCAAACTCTTTGCGCGTGAGCTTGACGGATTCTCCACCGCAGACGACGCGCATGTCCGCGAAATCAATCTGCAAGTGGCTGTCCTCATAACGCGCCTGCGTGTTTTCGTCCACGCGCCTGAGCACAGCGCGCACGCGCGCCATCAACTCGCGCACGGAGAAAGGTTTTGTGATGTAATCATCCGCGCCCAAATCAAGCCCTGCCACGCGCTCTGCTTCGGAGACGCGCGCGGTGAGCATAATAATCGGCGTGCGACGTGTCTGCGGCTCGCGCCTGAGGCGACGACACAACTCCGTGCCGCTCATGCCCGGCAGCATCAGGTCAAGAATAATGAGCGCGGGCGGCCCTGCCTGCGCGTCCAGCGCAGCCGCTAGACCTTTCTCGCCCGTCTCAGCCGTGCGCGTCTTCAAACCATCGCGCTCAAGGTTATAACGCAAGCTCTCAGCGATGTCTGCATCGTCTTCAACAATCAAAATTGGTCCAGGCATAATTTCAAGGATGAAGGATGAAGGCGGAAGGATGAAGGATAAAAGGCACGCTATTTAAACTTGATTTGCTCATCTCTGAATAGCACGCTTTTCATCCTTCATCCTTCCGCCTTCATCCTTGCTTGTCAGTTGCTGTGTTTGATAAACGCCGCTTCCATCATGTACACGGTCAACTCGCAGATGTCCGTGACATAGTCTGCGATGCGCTCTATGTGTTTGGCGACGAAGAGCAGGCGTGCGCCGCGCGCAGTGATGGTCGGGTCTGTGACCATCATCTCAATCAGGTCGTGAAAGAGACGGTTGTAAATCTCGTCTATCTCGTCGTCGCGCGCGATGACACTGCGCGCGGCCTCTGCATTGCCGGAAGTGAAAGCGTCGAGCGCGGCGTGCAACATGCCGGAAGCCTGTTCGGCCATGCGCGGCAACTCTGCGAAAGATTTCAGTTCCGGCTCGTCGTTAAGGTCAATCGCTGCGCGTGCGATGTTGCAGGCATGGTCTGCTATGCGCTCAAGAGCGGGCGCGATTTTCGCTACGGAGATGACAAAGCGCAGGTCGCGCGCGGCTGGTTGACGGAGCGCGATGGTGTCCACGCAGAGGCGGTCTATCTCGACCTCCAATTCGTCTATCTGGTCATCCTCGTCAAGCACCTGCTGCGCCATCGCGCTATCGCGCTCGACCAGCGAAGAGATAGCCCTTTGCAGCGCACGCTCCGTCTCGCCGCCCAACAGCAGCACGCGGTCTCTTAAAGCATCAAGCTCACGGTCTAAAATTCTTCGTTCCATAAAACTATTTTTGATTTTAGATTTGCGATTTTTGATTTGAAGAGCAAAGGCTGATTAAGCACATCCATCTCAAATTTCAAATCTCAAATTTCAAATCATCCGAACCTCCCCGTGATGTAATCCTCCGTCAATTTCTCTTCCGGGTTGGTGAACATCTTCTCAGTCGAGTTGACTTCAATCAGCTTGCCGAGCCAGAAGAAGGCCGTCTGGTCTGAGACGCGCGCGGCCTGCTGCATGTTGTGTGTGACGATGATGATGGTGTATTGCCTTTTGAGTTCGACAATCAACTCTTCAATCTTCTGCGTCGCCATCGGGTCGAGCGCGGATGCGGGTTCGTCCATCAAGACAACTTCCGGTCGCACTGCGAGAGCGCGTGCGATGCAGAGCCTTTGCTGCTGCCCGCCGGAAAGTCCGAGCGCGGATGATTTCAAGCGGTCTTTGACTTCGGGCCACAGCGCGGCGTCCGTCAATGCCTGCTCGACGCGCTCCTGCAAATCCGCCTTGCTCGTCGCCATGCGATTGATGCGCAGGCCGTAAGCCACGTTGTCAAAGATTGATTTCGGAAACGGGTTCGACTTCTGAAAGACCATTCCGACCTCGCGCCTCAAGGCGACCACATCTGTGCCGGGAGCATAGATGTCGCGCCCGTCAATCTCGACGCGGCCTTCGGCGCGCGTGCCTGGAATCGTATCGTTCATGCGATTCAGAGTTCGCAGGAATGTTGACTTGCCGCAGCCAGACGGCCCTATAAAAGCCATCACGACGCGCTCTGGAATGTCTAATGAAATATTGTAGAGCGCCTGCACGCGGCCATAAAAAAAGTTTAGCCCGCGCACGCTAATCTTCGCCTGCGCAGTCTCTTCACTCGCACGTTTCATCTCGCTCTCGCGCTTTTCTTCTGCGCGCGCCTCCCCGACACGCGGCTTCGATACTATGACTGGTGTGGACATCTTTATTCTAAAACTTCTTCCGCGTAAAAAATCTGACGGTGATATTGATTGCCAGAATGAGCGTCATCAAGACAAGCGTTGCCGCCCAAGCCATCGCGTGCCATTCATCGTAAGGCGAGATGGCGTAGTTGTAAATCTGTACGGTGAGCGAAGCTATCGGCTCCTTCAGAGCGGCAACAGGTCTTTGATATTCAAAAAAGAAGCGACTGCCGAAGGCCGTGAAAAGTAGCGGCGCGGTTTCGCCTGAGACACGCGCGATGGCAAGCATCGCGCCCGTCGCTACGCCGGACGCAGCAGCCGGAAGGACTACGCCGAGCGTCACGCGCCACTGCGGCGCACCGAGAGCCAGCGCGCCCTCGCGCAGAGAGTTTGGCACAAGCCGTATCATCTCTTCCGTCGTGCGCGTGACAATCGGAATCATAATCAACGCGAGCGCGATGCCTCCGGCGATAGTTGAAAACTGCTTCATCGGCAACACAATCAGAGCGTAAATAAAAACGCCGACCACGATGGAAGGCACGCCCGTCAAAGTGTCTGTCACAAAGCGCACGATGTTGCCGAACCAGTTGTCTCCAAACTCCGCCAGATAAATTCCTGCGGCGATGCCGAAGGGCAGACCGATGACAGAGGCTAAACCGAGAAGCACGAGCGTGCCGATAATCGCATTGCCGATGCCGCCGCCTTCACCGACAGGCTTTGGCGTGTCAATCAAAAACTGGAGGCTGATGGAAGAGACGCCGCGCCAGGCTATGTAGCCGAGAATGATTACCAGAATACCTGCCACGAAGAAGGCGCAGGCCGCCGTCAGGCCAGTCATCAATGCGTTCGTGAAACGCCGCATCTTTTTCCCTTGAGACAACACTTCCATCAAGCAGCCCTCGCAGTGCCGCTCGTCCCGCGCGTCACGCTCCACACAAGGAGCTTGGCGACGCCGTTGACAATAAAGGTGACGAGAAAAAGTATGAGTCCGATTTCTATCAACGCACTCAAATATAAATCGCCGGTCGCTTCCGTGAACTCGTTGGCGATGACGGAGGCGATGGTGTAAGAAGGCTCGAAGAGCGATGCGCTAATCTGCGGGCGGTTGCCGATGACCATCGTGACAGCCATCGTCTCTCCGATTGCTCGTCCAAGTCCGAGCACAATCGCGCCCGCAATTCCAGAAGCAGCATTTGCCAGCACGACTCTTGTCGTTTCCCACTTGGTCGCGCCGAGCGCGAGTGCGGCTTCGCGTTGATTGACAGGCACTGCGGCCAGCACATCGCGCACGACCGCAGTGATAATCGGCGTCACCATAATGGCTAAGATAATGCCGCCGGTGAAAAGCCCTAAGCCCGTCGGCGTGCCTTCAAAGAGCGGCAGCCAGCCGAACCACTTTGCAAGTGGCGGCTGCACGTGCTCGCGCAGAAAAGGGGCCAGCACGAAGATGCCCCACAGGCCATAGACGACAGATGGAATGGCTGCCAGCAGTTCTACTAAAAAAGCCAGAGGGCGCGCGATGCCTGGCCGCGCCTGTTCGACCAGAAAGATTGCGACGCCGATGGAGAGCGGCACGGCGATAACGAGTGCCAGCACAGACGAGACAATCGTGCCATAGATAAATGGCAGCGCGCCAAACTCACCTTTAATCGGGTCCCAGTTGCGTCCCGTCAAAAATCCGAAACCGAACTCGCGTATCGAAAGCATGGAGTTCGCGGCCATCGCAATGACCATCGAAGAGACTATGACCAGCAGCAACACTGCGCACAGCAAGAGCACGCCGCGAAAAATTGCATCGCCACTGCTGCCCGTAGCGGAGAGAGCGCGTCGCCATCTCCACACACGCGCACTCGCGCCATATTCACTCGCCGGATTCGGAATGTTAGACATATGAATTTTAGATTTGCGATTTTTGATTTTTGATTGGAAGCGGACAAAAACTTTATTAAATAATTCTTTAGTCCTTATCCAAATCCAATCGCAAATCAAAAATCAAAAATCGCAAATTCTTATTGTGCCGCGCGCAAAGGCTTGCCGCCGGAAGTAATCGCGTTGATTTTAGCTTCGGCGCGTTTGACGATTTCGGCGGGCAAGGGAGCGTAGTTCAACTCCTTCGCAAACTTCTCGCCGTCGTGTATGCCCCACCAGAGAAAGTCAACCAGGGTCTTGCCTTTGGCCGCGTCCTTCTGATCCTTGTAGGCGAGAATGTATGTATAGCTGGCAATCGGATAAGCGGTCGCGCCGCTCGCTTCCGTAATCGAGACGCGCAAATCTTCCGGCGTCGTCGCAACGGATTCTGCTGCTGCGGCAGTCACTGCATCAAGCGATGGCTCTACAAAGTTGCCGGATTTATTTTTGATGAGAGCCACCGGCAACTTGTTCTGCACGGCATAAGCAAGCTCTACGTAGCCGATGGTGTTGGGCGTCGCCTTGACCTGACCTGTGACGCCTTCGTTGCCTTTGCCGCCGAGACCGACAGGCCACTTCGGAGAAGTGCCTGCGCCGACTTTCTCTTTCCACTCCGCGCTAACTTTTGAAAGATAATCAGTAAAAACTGCGGACGTGCCGCTCCCGTCCGAGCGATGCACGACAGTGATATTTTCGCTTGGCAAAGTGACATTCGGATTGTCCGCCTTGATGCGCGCATCATCCCATTTTTTAATCTTGTCGAGAAAGATGTCCGCAATCACATCCGGCGAAAAGCGCAAAGGCTGCGAGACGCCTTGCAAGTTATAAGTCAGGACGACTGCTCCGAGCACAGTCGGAATATGCAGCAGTTCTCCGGGCGCAGACTTTAAATCAGCATCGCTCATCGGCGCATCCGATGCTCCGAAATCAACAGTCTGTTCCTTAATCTGCTTGATGCCGCCGCCCGAACCGATAGACTGATAATCAATACGCACATTCGGATTGAGCTTCGTATATTCGCTCAGCCATTTCTGATAGAGCGGGTTGGGAAAGGTCGCGCCCGCGCCCTGCAAGCGAACCGGCCCGCCCGCATTCGAGCCGCCGCCCTGCGTGCCGCAACCGAACATCAAAGCCGTCAGGCAACAGAGCGCAAGCACGAGCGGCAAGTGTGAAATCTTTTTTGAGAATGGCATACAAGGCTTCTCCTCTTGTGGGTTAATCTCGAAACGACGGAATATGAAATTTTGCAGCCGCGATGTTACATCCATCTGAACTCGGCCTTAATACTTTGTAAACAGTAAGAGGGAAGCAAAGGATGAAGGATGAATGATGAATGATGAAGAGAATGCTATTTGCGATTGAATGCTACAAGATTAAACAGCATGCCTTTTGTCTTTACTTCATCATTCCGCCTTCATCATTCATCCTTTGCTTTACGGCATGAGGCGATAGCCGACGTTGACCATCGTCTCGATGTTGAGTCCGTGCGGCGCGAGCTTGCGGCGCAGGCGATACATATAGACATGCAGGCTGACGGCGTTAAATGGCTTGCTCTCTCCCCAGGCGCATTGCCACAACTCTTCTGAAGCCACGATTCTTTCAGGCGTGCGCGCGAGCCGCGAGATAATCAGAAACTCGGAGCGCGGCAGTTTGATTGAGCGTCCGGCGCACGAGACGTAATAGTTCTGATGCTCTACGCGCAGATGTCCATCGTCGTAAACTTCATCTTGCAGATCGGCGAAAGTCTGCGGCGTCGTCTGAGTCATCTCTCTGACAGGCATGAGCGGTTCGGCCTCCCCCGTGTGGAAGAATCGCTGCCGGAGGATAATTTTTTCCGGCAGCGATTCCTTCGGTGTTGATTTTAGAAAGTCAGCTTGGCGCGAAACTGCATCACGCGCGGGCCGCCGACAGTGTTTGTGATGCGCCCGAAGTCCGGGCTGCCAAGCTCGCCATCTGCTCGGTCAAAGTTGGCACGGTTGAAGACATTGAAGACATCCCATCCGAAGTCGAAAGAGACGCGCTCCGTAATCTGCGTGCGCTTGACGAGGCCGAAGTCAAAGCGGCTCTGCACGGGAGCGCGCAGCGGATTTCTCGACAGCGTCCCGTTTTGACCATAGGCGGTGCAGAGCGCGGAAGTATTAAAAGCTTGCTCCGTAATGTCAGAGCCTTGCACGTTCAGGTCGCCGCACAAGCTCGGCCTGCCGAAGCCGAGCCTGTAAAGACCGCCGGAGCCGCGCACTAAATCAAGATACTGCGCGGCGGTCTGCACTTCCGGCTCAGGAGCAAAGATGCTGTAGGGCGCGCCCGTCTGCGCTTGAAAGAAGCCGGACAGTTGCCAGCCTTTGAAGAGCCTGTTGTTGTGACCAAAGTTCGGCACGTCATAAACAAAGCTCAGGCTAAAGCGATGCGTGCGGTCAAAGTCCGAGACAGCGCGATTGTCATCAAGCTTGCGCTGGTCGCCCTGAACCACAAATCCTGTGTTCGGCACATCCGGCTTACCGGAACCCGCAGTGCTGCCCGGATCGGTTGAACTGAAGTCCAGAGACTTAGACCATGTATAGGCGGCATTGAACTGCAAGCCGCGCGAGAAACGCTTGGTCAGGCTGAACTGCGCGCCGTGATAGATGGAACTGCCGTTCGATTGCAGCAGCAAAGCCTCCGGCACATTGAATCCGAGGATAGGCACGCGCGCCTCGAAGTTAATGACAGAGCCGCCTCCAAGTGTGCTGCCCGTGCATGTAATCGGAGTCGCCAGATTCAAATCAACGGGCGTCCCGGCTGGCACATTGAGCACGCCGCCAGCGCAGCCCGGCACGGCTCCAAGCAGATAAGGATTAGCAAAGCCAAATGCGCGTCCAAGCCCGCGCGCACGCGCAGTCGCCGCCGCGTTGAGCGGGCCATTCGGAGAGCCCGCCGCCAGGTAAGCCTGATTGAAACGCTCGTAGATATGGTCAGGCGTGTTCGGGTCGTTGAGGTCATAGCCCTGATTGAAGGCAACTGATTGCAGCAAATTTCTGCCGCGCGTTCCGACATAGCGCGCTTCAAAGAGAAAGTTCTGTGCAAACTCATACTGCACGCCGACGTTCCATTGCAGTATGTAAGGCGTCTTCAAGTCGCGGTCTATCGCGCGAAACTCAAATGTCTCCGCGATGTTGCCCGGCGGAGTTATGTTGTTGCGCGGGTCGCGTGTGACGCCGGTGTTGTCGCGTATGACATATGAGCCGCCCGTGCCTGTATTTCGTGTCACGCGGAAGGGCAGCCATGAGCTGAGCGGAAGACTTGTCGGTTGTTGCGAGAAGGCGTTGGAAATCGGCACGTTGCCGTTTGGCACTGTGATTTCGATTTCGCGCAGGAAAGGATAGTTGCTGAAAATCGTGTTGATAAAGGCTGCGGAGGGACGGTCGTAAAAGACTCCGAAGCCGCCGCGCATGACCAGCTTGTCCGTGAAGCTGTAGGCCAGACCGACGCGCGGCGCAAAGTTGTTCATGTCCTGCCCGTTCAAGGTGTGATTGTTGTTCGCGCGGTTAGTGACGGCGACAGCCGCATCAACATTTGCGAGACCCGTTGCCTGCGCGTTGCCCGGCACGATGAAGCCGCGCAAGGGACTGTCACAGTTGGCTAAAGTTCCGCCAGTCTGCTGGAAGCATGGCTCAAAGCCTGCGAAGTCAAAGTTGCCGATGCGCCCATTCTTTTCCGTGGGCCACATGAAGAGCTCGTATCTGAGGCCCATATTCAAGGTCAGCTTGCTTGAGAGCTTCCAATCATCAGCGATGTAAAATCCGAAATCCATAAAGCGGAAGCTCTTGTCAGTGATGCCAAACTGCGTGTCCGCTTCCGTCGCGTTGCCTGTGAGGAACTGTGTGAAGCTGTCAAACTTCTCAAACTCTGTGGCCTGTTCTTCCGGCAAATTCGAGTCGTACTGATGCCGTTTGAAATCTCCGCCGAAGCGGAAGTTATGCGAGCCTTTAACCCATGTCACATTGTCCGTGATGCTAAAGGTCTGCTGCTTGCGCTGGTTGAAAGAATCGTTTGGGCCGCCGAAAGAGAACTGCGAGAGATTTGTGCCGGGCCTGCCGATGAAGTGACCCAGACGACGCGTGGCCGCGCTGTTGTCAAAGAGCAGAGCCGGATTCGAGATGCCAAAGGCCGCGCTCGTAAACTCTTCGGTGAGGAAAGGCTCGTCGAGACTGCGCGTGTTGTTCAGGTAGAAGAAACCGAACCGCACTTCGTTGACCAGCGTCGGGCTAAAGACATGCGTTTCCGAGATGGCGAGCGTGCGATTGCGGTCGCCGCGCCGCAAAGTGAACGGCGAAGCGAGGCTCGAAGGATCCGGGAAAGAATCAAGCCCCGGAAAATTTGCAAAGAAGAATGTGCCGCTCAGGTTGTCTTTCTCGCTCAGCTTGCCGTCGAGGCGCAGTGTGAACTGTTGTTGCTCAAACTGTGAGGGCTGCACATTGAGTTGCTGTATGAGCGGATTGTTCTCCTGAATCGTGCGCGAAGTGACCGGGCCAAGACCGAACTGGAAAGCGCGCGCGCCCGCGCGGTCAACGCCGATGTTCCGCCCGCCCACACGCGGCGCGGGAATAATATAATCTCCCGTCACAGGATTGCGCAGGTTCAAGAGACGCAAGGCGACCGGTGAAATGTCTGCCGCCGTCAAACAGTTTGCGCCCGCGCATCCATTGACAGAGTTGAAGGCTGTGGCAAGAGCCTGCGCCGTGCGCTCGCCGCCAATCAAGGTGAGCGCGAGAGGCAAGACCGTCGTGCTTCTAGCGGTCGGAACAAAACCTGTGTCCGCGTTTGTGTACTGGTAGCCGACAAAGAAAAAGAGCCTGTCCTTCTTTATCGGCCCGCCAAAGGTGAAGCCGAATTCGTTGCGGCGCGCCTTTGGCTTTTCGATGCCAGCCTTGTTAAAGAAGAAATCGTTAGCATTGAACTTCTCATTTTGCAGATAGTAATAAGCAGAGCCGTTGAAAGAGTTGCCGCCCTGCCGTGTGATGAGTTGGAAATTGCCGCCGCCTGAGCGGCCAGTCGAAGCATCGTAGAGGCTTGTTTGCAGTTTTACTTCCTGAAGCGTCTCAGGCGCGGGCGCGATGTTGTCATTCAAAGAGCCTTCGTTGGTCGTGATGTTTGTGGCATCAATGCCGTTGAAGAAGAGGCTCGTCGAAGTGGTGCGCGTCCCGTTGATGGATGGCGACTGATTGCCGTTGCCATTTGTCAGCACAGGCGCGAGGTCTGTTGTGACTCCTGCTTCGGTTGAGAGAAGTTGTGTAAAGCTGCGCGTCGAAGTCGGCAGCGCAATCAACTCGTCGCCGGTTATTTGCCGGAAAGTCGTCGCGCTCTCAGATGTGAGAAAGGGCAGTCCGCCGACAACCGTTATCACTTCTCCAACCTCGCCGACTTCAAGCTTGTCTTCGAGCGTGCGCGGCACAGAGGCTTCGACTTTGACATCGTTGCGGGCGAGTTTTTTGAATCCCTGTAACTCGTATGTCACCTGATAGACGCCTACGGGCAGCACTGGAATAATCCAACGACCTTCCTCGTTCGTGACTGCGGCGCGCGTCTCGTTGGTTGCGCTATTCTTTGTCGCGACAGAGACTCCGGGCAGGGCCGCGCCGTTGGGGTCATGCACGACGCCGCTCAAGCTGCCCGTCGGCCCGCTCTGCGCCTGTAGGTTTGCGTTAAGCGACAGGCCGATGAAGATAAAGAGAAGGGGGAGCCACAATCTGGCCGCTCCATAAACGATGCTCTTGAGTTTTAACTTGACGGGAATTTGCATAATCAATCTCCTGTGGAGCTTTTGTCGGTTAAGTTTTGCTCTGGATGCACGTCTGCCTTTGAATAAAATGGCGCGCGGATAGCTGCCGTGCTGTTCCATGAAAACTTTTTGTTTGAGCTAAAAGTGCGTTTCGATGTGCGGTGTATCAAAGGCGCAAGGTATCGCCGTGAGGTTAAGATGGAGTGAAGGCTATCTTAACAGTTTGTTAATTACGGGCTTTAGTTTTTCGTCCGAATTGGCTAGGCTGCAAAGTGGAACATGAGGTTTGTCTGAGGCGTAATGTGTAGAAAGCTTAAAGGGAGGGCTGTATGGACACGGACTTAATGAGTATGTCAACGACCGAGAGCGACTATGCCGTGACGCTGACACTGCCGGGCCAGTCTGAAGCCTTGCGCCCGCGTCTGGTCGAAGCCGTCGAAAGGCTCGGCTATAAAGTGATTACGGAGCAGCCGCTCTATGCCAAGAGGGCCGCGCGCGGTTGTGCGCGCTGGGATTGCTCGTTTGAGACGCTGGACTATCCGCGCAAGCTGACCATCGCGCTCAAACCTGTGAATGACCTGACGACGCTCGTGACCTTCAGTTATGAAATCAAAGCTTTCTCAGGCATGACACGCGGCGACAGGCAGACATTGCAGCGCGAAGCAGAAGCTTTAGCCGCGCTGACGATGCAGCGCATCATGGTCAACTCTTGCGCGGCCTGCGGCACAGAGGTGACGGATGATTCGCGTTTCTGCCGCAGGTGCGGGGCAGTGCTCGATGTGGATGTCCCGGAGCTTGAAGTCTTGCGCCTGACGGAGAGCGCGCGCAAAGCTCATCACAATCTGGTGTCCGGCGTCATCGTCTTGCTTGTCGCGCTCACGCTTCCGCTCCTTTTAATCTGGATTGACACGACCAAAGCCGTCAAAGCCATCGCCCTCCTGTCTTCGCTCACGGGCGCGGCGGGTTTGTTCACGCTCTTGCAGGGCATGTGGCAACTGCATCGCACGCTCAATCCTGCTCAAACGAAAAAGATAGTCGCACAACCCGTCAAGACTTTCGCCGCGCCGCAAACAAAATCGCTGCCGCCACGCCCAGCACAGCTTTCTGTGACAGAAGGCACGACAGAACTTCTCCGGCCCGAAGAAGACAACCGCGTCGCCGTCGAGCGCAAAGTTGTTGATACTGCCGAAGTGAAGTGACGAAAAGTTTCCCGCAAAGGCGCAAAGGCGCAAAGAAGGCGCGAAGAAAGCTTTCAAGATAAATAAGCATTCAACTCTTTGCGTGCCTTTCTTTGCGCCTTTGCGCCTTTGCGGGAGATTTGTTTTTAAAACCTGAAAGTAGTATCGAACTGAAGACGAGTGGTTGGCCCATTGAGCGAGCCCGGCGGCGTGTTGCCGAAGACGCCGAGCAATCCATTCGGACGCTCAGTCACGATGCCTGTCACGCTCAGCACCACGCGCGGGTCTGCCGTGAAGTTGAAAATGAAACGATGCGCGCGGACATCCGATTGCTGAAAGACATCCGAGAAGTTGAAAGGCGTCAGCACAGCATCCTTCTCGACGCGAATGAAGGTATAGCCAAACTGCAAGTCGCCGCGCTCCCTCTGCCTGCCCGCCAGAATCTCTGCATAATAGCCGTTGTTCTCATTGTTCTTGACAAAGACATTCGCGCCGCCCGCTCCCGCCAGCACTACATCACGCGTCTGCGTATTAGTAACAAAATTCAGGAGCAGCATGACGGGCCAGCGTTTGCTGTGCGACAAATCAAGGCGGCCAATCAGGTCAACCAGATTGTAGCCAGACGCAAGTCTGCCATCACGATTGACAGCATTATTGCTTGCCGTCGAAAGACCCAGATTGCCGTTGCCAGCCGTGAGCAGTTCGCGCGGAATGGAAACCTGTGTCGTGATGGTCTGTGCCGGAGAGGTGGGCGTCGCGGGGATTGTAAAAGTGACAGGCAATAAAAGATTTGGGCCAAAGACCTGTATGGGCGAGATGAACTGTGTGCCGGAAAAATAGAGGTCGGCAGCCGAGAGCGTGAGCGCGATTTCGGGGGAAAACTCAAAACGCCCGCGCACCTGCGCTCCGTACAAGGCCAGGTCGCGGCCACCCCTGCGCGATTCGTCCAGATTGACAGTGCCGTTAGCATTGCGCACGAAAGCGGAGTTGCGCTCAAGCAAGGGAAGCTGCCATGCAACGAAGGTCAGATTTTTCAGAACTGAGCTTTTAAAGCCGCGCGAGTAAGTCTCATTAAAACCTTCGAGCTGCAAGTCGTTGTCAATCGTCATCTCTGTGCGTGTCCAGGGTATATCAAACTTGCCTGCCTGAAGACGCAGACCCGGCACGCGGCTCGGCGTCCAAGCGATGTAAGCCTGATCGAGTCCGAAGGGTTTGCGATTATAAAAATCTGTCAGTGTTTGATTGGTCGAGATGGCGTCTGTAAAGCTGCCTGTGGAGAGACGCAGGCCCCAGTCAAATTCTTTGGAGATTTGCCCGCGTATGGCTAAACGCGCGCGGACGCGAAAACGTTGCCGCGTTGTTAGAGGATTGCCTAGAATCGCAGGGTTGTCGGCATTGGCCGAAGAGTTCAAAAGTCCATAAAAGGATTCATAACGAAATCGCAGGTCGCCGCTAAAAGTGAGCGAGCCGAGTTGTTTGCTAATCGTCTCTGTGTTCTTGCGCGTCTGCTCTTCGACCTTTGCGATGCGCGCGTCCTGCTCTGTGGTCTGCGCGGGCCTGGCGGTCTGTATGGAGTCGCTGGCAGTGATGCTGTTTGTCTTGATGGTGGAGTTTGAGACGGCTTGCTCTGTCTGCTCTACGCGCTGGCGCAGTTCGTTGATGACGCGTGATTGTTCAGCGAGCATAGCGCGCATGCTTTCCAGTTCCTGCTGCTGTTCGCGCAATTTGCGCTGCACTTCTTCTGTTTCGGATTCCGTCTTCGGCTGAAGATCATTTTTGACGGGCGCGGCGGTCGCTTGTGCTGCGACACTTGTTGAAGCTGGCGGCGTCGCAGGTGTTTGCGCGTTAACATAAAAAGCGCAAGAGGTGAGGCAGGCCGAGAGCAGCAAGAGACGTGACGTTTTCTGTAGAAGCATGTTTCGCTCCTTTCGGTGAAGGGCGACATAGAAGCCCAGATTAGAAAGAGTGAACATCCGTGCCTCGCCCTTTCAGGCTCGAAAGAATTTTCGGGCGGATGTATGGATTGCGAATATCAATTCCGAATGCAAGCTGGCGATGATATGGAGCGGAAGTTACATTCGGGTTAATTTTTAAGATGAAAACTCTTGAAGACAATAAAGAAAATTTCCCGCGAAGGCGCAAAGACGCAAAGAAAGCTCGCAAAGAGTTGAATGCTTATTTATCTTAAATGTTTTCTTCGCGCCTTCTTTGCCCACCAGCGTCTTTGCGGGAGACGTTCTCTTTATTATCTAACCCAAGTTGCTAATGATGAGAGCGATGACGGCTTGAGCCGCCTGCTGTGTGGAAAGTCTCTGACTTTCCGTTGGCTGCTCCTCCTGACCAGATGCGAGGCTCAGCCTCGCACATGGTTGGAGCCAAAGCTATCGGAAAAGCAAAGCTGTTCCGCACAGCATTGCGGCCAAGCCGCCATCGCTCTGTTAACTGGCAACTTGAGTTATCTAAATGTAAGCTTGTCACATCCCGCTAGTCTCAAACAGCGTTTGCCTGTAAAATTGTGAATCGTGAGTTTCCGAAATAATTTATCTTAGCCGGTTGACAGCTTTGGCGCGCAAAGGGAAGTTGCGCCCGTTAACTTTCTAGAAGAATCGCTATGGCTTTACTCAAAATCACAGATGCCAGTGGTCGCGAGTGGGAGTACGCGCTGACTCCGCAAACGCTCTGCACGATTGGCCGCGCGCCGGACAACTGCGTCGTGCTGGATGACCCGCGCGCCTCGCGTCATCACGCGCATGTCGTTCATGAGGAAGGAACGTTCAAGCTGGTGGACGGCGTCTTTGCGAACGGCCAGCTACGGCGGAGCGCGAATAAAGTTTTTATCAACGGCGAGCCGCGCTTTGAGCACGTGCTCAATAACGGCGACCGCGTCACCATCGGCGCGAGCACACTGCGCTTTGAGCAGCAGCCGGAAGAACGCGCGACAGCCGAAGTGCGTTATGACGATAAACCGCTCGGCCATACGCAGCTTTTAATTTCCGCTAACGATGTGCTGCAAACAGTCTTGCGCTCAAAGCCGACGACCACCTCTTCGCGTGACAGGGAGATGGAAGAGCTTCGGCGCAAGGCAGACATTCTCGCCGTGCTTTATGAAATGAGCAAGACCTTAGGCTCTGTCTTCGACCTCAACGCCATCTTTGCCAAAGCGACGGACATCATCTTTCGCGTCACGCCCGCAGACCGCGTTGTAGCTCTCTTAGCGGATGGAACGGTGACGAATGACGGCGGCGATGAGGAAGTGCGCCTCTTCCCGATTGCCACTAAAGCGCGTGATGAAAAACTTGAAGCGCATGCTAAAAAGCTGACCATCGGTCGCACAATCACGCGCAAGGTGATGCAGGATAGAGTCGCTTTGCTCTCGCAGGACGCGGCTGCCGATGAGCAGTTCGCGGGTGTTGAATCAATCGTCTCGCAGGGCGTGCGCTCGACAATCTGCGCGCCGCTCGTCGCTGAATCGGGCGTGCACGGCGCGATTTACGCAGACCGCCTAGACCCTTTCGCTTCCTTTACGCCGGACGATTTGGAATTGATTAGCGCGGTCGCTTCGCAGACCGCAGTTGCAGTGGAAAATGTTCGCGCGCATGAACGTCTCGCGCGCGAAGAAGTGGCGCGTGCCAACTACGGGCGATTTTTGCCGGAATATGTTGTGCGGCAGATGCTAGAAAATCCAGAGTCTTTCAAGCTCGGCGGCGTCAATCAAAAAATCACAGTCCTCTTCGCAGACATACGCGGCTTCACGCGCCTCTCGGAACACGCGGAGCCGGAAAAGGTCGTCCAACTTCTCAACAAATATTTTTCCGCGATGACCGACATCATCTTCGCGCATGGCGGGACGCTGGATAAATATTTAGGCGACGGATTGATGGCCCTGTTCGGCGCGCCGACGGCCACGCCTGAGGATGCGACGAACGCGCTCAACGCGGCGGTGGCGATGCAGCGTCGCGTGATGGGCATCAATGAAGATTTAATAGAAGAAGGTCTGCCGGAAGTCGCCATCGGCATCGGCCTGCATACGGGCGAAGCTGTCGTTGGCTACATAGGCTCTGAAAGACGTTCGGAATACACTGCTATCGGAGATACTGTCAACACTGCCGCGCGTCTTGAATCCAATTCAAAAGGCGGACAGATTTTGTTGAGCGACGCGGCGATGCAGGCAGCGAAATGCCGTTATCCGCTCATCCCACTTGAACCAATCGCGGTCAAAAACCGCGTGCAGCCAGTGCCTCTCTTTGAAGTGCAGTGGCATCAGCAACCGCAGTCATGAGTCTGGAGTCATGAGTCTGGAGTCTTAAGAAAAAAGCTTTTGACTCCAGACTCATGACTCTGAGACTCCAGACTTAAAAAAGATATGTCTTTCATGGGTAAAACAGCCGCGTTCATGGGATTTCACGCTTTGCGTGAGTTGGTCTCTGATTCGATGGCGATAGACATGGGTTCTGCGAGCACGATTATCGCCGTGCGCGGGCGCGGCGTGGTTGTGGACGAGCCTTCGGTCGTGGCCGTCAATAATCTGACGGGCGAAGTGATTGCTTTCGGACACGAAGCGCAGCAGATGCAGGGACGTGAGGCGCGCGATGTAGTTGTCATTGCGCCACTCGTTGACGGAGTGGTTGCGGACTTTGAACGCACGCGCGCGCTGCTCAATCATTTCGTGCGCGAAGCCAGAAGCGGAGTCTCGCATTTTAGTCGTCGCGCTGTGATGAGCGTCCTCTCCGGCGTCACGCAGGTCGAGCAGCGCGCGCTTCTCGCCGCAGCAGATTATGCGCGCATCGGTCGCGTCTATATGGTCGAGGAAGGATTGGCCGCAGCCTTTGGCGCGGGCGTGCGCGTTAACGACCAGCATGCTTCTGCGGTCGTGGACATTGGCGGCGGCACAGCCAACATCGCAGTCATCGCGCACGGCACAATCGTACACTCGCGCGCAGAGAGAATCGGAAGCTCGGACATCAACGCAGCCATCATTGACCATGTGCGTCGTCATCGCGGCCTGACCATCGGCACGCGCACGGCTGAGCGTTTGAAGCTTGATTTGGCAACTGCGACTGTGCCGGAAGATTTGGGACGCGAGGTCACAATCAAGGGGCGCGATGTGCAGACCGGAAGCCCCGGCGCGATTGAGATTACAGCCGGAGAAGTCTATGCCGTCGCGCAGCCTGTGATACGCAAGCTGGCCGTCTCAGTCAACGAGACGCTCGCGGAACTTCCGCCCGAAGTCGCCGCAGACATCTATGACCGCGGCATCATCCTCACAGGCGGCGGCGCGCAGATGGAAGGCTTAGAAGAATATCTCAAAGGCGAAACCAAGCTCCCGGTGAAAACTTCCGAAGAGCCACGCTTTGCCATCGTGCGCGGCCTAGAGCAGATGTACGAAGAACCCTTGCTCCTGAGGCGAGTCACGCGCAACGAGCCGCACCCGTTGATGGATGCCGAAGCCAGCGCGTTTGAAACTTAGAAGCTCGTTTGAAAACTCAAGAGACTGAATCATTCAACTCTTTGCGAGCTTATCTTTTATCTTCGCGCCTTTGCGAGAACCGTTCGTTGTTGTTTCGCGCTGGTGGCGCAAAGAAAAGAAAAACATAAGCGCGCTAAGAAGAGGTTGATTGGTTTTTGAAATGTGCTCTTATGACTGTCATTGTCTCCCCGGCATTTGAAGTCCCTCTCAAACAAAATATTGAACGTGCTTATCCATATCCGAAAAAACTTTCTCCTCTTAATGTGTCTCGTCGTTTGCTCAACGCTGGCTCATGGTCAGCAAACGGCTCAAGCGCAGGACGATGAAGTCTTGCGTGTCAAGAGCGACCTTGTGCAGACGGATGTCATGGTCTTTGATAAGCAGGGCCGCTTTGTAGAGGGCTTGCAGCGCGAGCAGTTTGAGTTAATGATTGACGGCCAGCCGCAGCCCATCTCTTTCTTCGAGCAGACTAGAGCCGGAAGCCCGCAAGAGCAGGCACGGCTTGCTATCAACAACAATCAAACTCCGCCAGTGACCTCTGAAAATCGCGGGCGCATCGTCATCTTTTTTATAGACGACCTGCATCTTTCTCCTGACAGTCTGGCGCGCACGCGCAAAATGCTCACACAGTTCATCGAAAGCGAGATGAGCGACGACGATACGGTCTTGCTGGCTTCGACGAGCGGCGAGATAGGTTTCTTACAACAGTTCACAGAGAGCAGGACTATGCTGCGCGCAGCCGTCAAGCGGCTCGTCTATAAGCCTTACAACATACGCGACATGACGCGCGAGAGCGCGCCGATGACGGAATACATGGCCCTCGCCATCGAGCGTCGTGAAGACCCGCGCATCATGAGGTTTTATGTCAAAGAGTGTTTGAAGGGCGCGCCAATCAGGTATCAGGCCATCTCCTGCGAGGTCGAGATAACCAATCGCGCGCGGATGATTCTGTTGCAGGCGGCGCAGGTCACTTCAAACACGTATGGCGCGCTTGAGAAGTTGATGCGCGCGGCTTCGCAACTTCCGGGACGCAAACTCGCCTTCTTTGTCTCGGACGGATTTTTGCTCGACACAGGCCCGCGCAATGCAGAGCCGCGCGCACGGCTTCATAAGATTACTGACGCAGCCTTGAGAGCAGGCATCGTGCTCTATACGATTGACGCGAGCGGGCTCATGAGCGGGCAACTCGATGCGACCAACAATGTGGCGTTCGATGCGAACGGGCGGCTCGAAGGCATCTCTTTGCGCGAGACTGCCGCCGCGCAGGATGCTTTGAATGCATTGGCGGCTGACACGGGCGGGCGCGCTCTGCGCAATCAGAATACCTTCGGCCCTTGGGTCAACAAGATTTTAGAAGAGACTGCGAACTATTATCTGCTGGCGTGGCGTCCTTCGTCTGAGGAGCAGACGAGCAAGGATTTCAAGAACATCAGCGTGCGGGTTGTGGGCCATCCTGAATTGACTGTGCGACTGCCGCGCGGGTTTTTGAAAACCAGTGCCGCGACCGCACAAAAGCCTGCGGAGAAGTCGCAACCGGAGACAAAATCTCCGCAGCAACATCTGCTTCAAGCTCTCGCCTCGCAGTCTCCCAAGAGAGAAATTCCGACTTCGCTTTCAGCTATCTATCTGGACACGCCTGAGCACGGCATAGTGCTCACTGCTTCCGTGCAGTTGGATGGCGGCAATCTGAATTATGAAATGGCGGAAGGCAAACGTGTCGCGGCGGTTGATGTGGCCGGTCTCTTATTCGATGATAAAGGAAAAGCTATTGGCAATTTTCAGACGCGCCTCAAGATTAATGCCAGAGCTTCTGACGATGCGGACGCGGATGACCGGAAAACTTTTTATAACCATCGCTTTCCAACCATCGAGCCCGGACTTTATCAAATGCTGGTTGCGGCGCGCGATAGCCGGAGCGGGCTCGTAGGCAGCGCGCGGCAGTGGATTGAGATTCCTGATTTATCTTCCCGCAAGCTTAGCCTGAGCAGCTTGATTGTCGGACTGCAAAGCGTCCCGTCTCGCGCGGCGGCAAATAGTCAGGACGCATCAGAGCAGGCGCAGTTCAGCGTTGACCATCGCTTCATGCGCCACTCGCCGCTACGCTTCATCACATTCATCTACAACGCTGGTCGCGGCCCGAACGGCAACTTGCCGCCGGATGTTCTGCTTCAATCTCAACTACTGCGCGCGGGCCAACAAATGCTCACGACTCCCTGGAACAAAGTCACTGGCACAACACAGGATGCCGCGCGCATTGCTTACGGAGGCGAAATCCAACTCCGCACGCTTCCGGCGGGCCAATACATTTTACAGGTCACAGTCAAAGACCAGCTTGCTGGCACGACCGCCATGCAGCAAACTAAGATTACGATTGAGTGAGAAAGAGATGAGGAACATCACTCTGCGGCCCGGTGTCTAATCTTAAAGATAAGATGCATAACTAATCCAGGTTGCCAGATAATAAGGGGAGGTGGCTTGCCACCTTGCTGTGCGGAAAAGCTTTGCTTTTCCGGCAACTGTGGCCTCAATCATTCAGCGAGGCTCAGCCTCGCTGAATGATTGAGAAGCAGCAGGCAACGGAAAGTCAGAGACTCTCCGCACAGCAAGATGGCTGAAGCCATTTCTCATTCACAACTTAAGTTAAATAGATTGCTGTGGGCTTTATGAACCTTCTCAAGTTTTTTCATAAGCAGATTTCGGTGGCGCGCGTCTATGGGATACCTGTGCGGATAGACTATCGCTGGTTCTTAGTCTTCGCAGTGGTCTTGTGGCTGATTGTCGCAAACCTCAGGCACGGGACGGCGACGCTTCCGGCCTCGAATCTTCCGGTGGCTTTAGTGCTCGGCGTAGTGACAACGCTTGCGCTCTTTCTCTCTGTCTTCGGTCATGAACTCTCGCACGCGCTGATGGCGCGCGTCGAAGGAATTGAGACGGAAGAGATTGTCCTGCATCCTTTCGGCGGCTTGGCGAGATTGAGGAGTTTGCCGGAAAGTCCGGGCGCGGAATTTCGCATCGCTATCGCTGGGCCAGCCGCCAGTTTTCTCTTCGCCGTGCTCTCTTTTGCGGGGATGCTGATTGCAGGAAAGGTCGGCTATCCAAGCGCGGCCTCTGTCTTCTTCATAGTCTTCTTCGGCAATCTTCTACTGGCCGTCTTTAATCTCTTTCCCGGTTATCCTCTCGACGGCGGGCGAGTGCTGCGCGCTTTTCTCTGGCACAGAGGCAAGGAGATAGCCGATGCGACGCGCATCGCGGGCCGCTTCGGTCAGGTCATCTCTTTTGCCTTGATTGCCTTCGGCGTCTTTATCGTCATCGCGCGCAGCGATCTTTTCACGGGCTTGTGGACTGTGCTCATCGGACTCTTTCTGCTTGATGCAGCATCAGGCGTTATCAAAAATATGGAGGGACTTGAGCAGGCGACCGTGGCGGATGCGATGAGCGCGCCCGTGACGATTGAGCCGGATGTGCTCGTCTCTCATTTCGTGGATGCGATTCTGCCTATGCACCGGCAGACATCTTTTCTGGTCGCACGCGATAGCCGCCTGCATGGCATCCTGACTCTGGAAGATTTAAAAGCTATTCCGCGCGAACGCTGGCGACAGGTGCGCGCAAGCGAAATCATGCGCCCCGTTTCTCCACAACTTTTTGTTCCGACTTCGACGCCCATTGCACGCGCCAACGAAATCATGCAGCGCAACGGCATCGGCGCGCTCGCAGTCATTGATGCAAAGGGCGCGCTCGTAGGCTTTCTCCAACGCGGGCAACTCAAGATAAAAAAGTAAAGCAGGCATCGGAATTAAAAGTTTAGAACATCCTTCTTTTTGAGTTTTGTCGAAGGATGAAAGAGCTTTTATTCCGCGTTCTTCATCTGTCTCGTGCTCCGCTTTCCATGCCATCGTTGTCTTACATCCATTTTTCGTAGATAATCCAAGCGGAGCTTCATTTCCTAAATCAGAGGAGACAACTATAGATGCTGGCAGTGCTTGGCGCACTTTTTGCCAATGGGTTGATTACTATCCTAAAGTTCATCGCCGCCGTGATGACAGGTTCATCAGGCATGATGGCAGAGTCTTTACACTCGTTGGCGGATACGACCAATCAGGTCTTTTTATTGCTGGGCCTACGTTTCTATAAACGCCCTGCATCCGAAAAGCATCCGTTCGGCTATGGCAAGGAGCGTTTCTTCTGGTCGTTCATCGCGGCGATTTTTATCTTCGGCGTGGGCGCGACCTATGCGCTCTATGAAGGCTATCAGAAGCTGACGCATCCGCACGCGCCGGAAAATCTGGCGTGGGCCTACTGGGTCTTGGGAATCTCGCTGGTGCTCGAAGCAGGCTCAATCGGCCTGGCGATTTATCAGGAGATGAAGGAGGCGCATCACGAAGGCATGACCTTCATGCAGTACCTGCGTGAATCGAAAGACCCGACGGCCAAGACCGTGCTCTTTGAAGATACAGCCGCGCTGCTCGGCATCATCATCGCATGGATAGGCATCTATCTGACAGACCATCAGGTCGGCCCTGCGTTTGGCGGCAACCAAGCTCCCGGCGCGTACTGGGACGGCGTGGCCTCTATGACTATCGGAGTCGTCTTAGCCATCGTCGCCTTCTCGCTGGCTCGCTCATCGCGCGGCCTCCTGCTCGGAGAGGCCGCAACATCGAAGTCAGTAGAGTTAATCCGGCAAGCCATTCTCAAGCATCCGAACGTCGTGCAGGTCGTAGAGCTTTTGACAATGCATCTGGCCCCGAAGCAAATATTGATTAACGCGAGCATCAACCTGCGCGACAATCTCAAGACGGACGAGATTGAACAGACCGTCGCAGAGATTGAAGCCTTAATCAAAGAGGCCGAGCCGAAAGTGGATATGATTTTTCTTGAGATCGCGCGCGAGAGCGAAAGCGACGTGCAGCGACCGATACCGCAGCATATCGGATAGAGGAATTTGCGATTTTTGATTTTTGATTTGCGATTGAAAGCGGACTAAAGATTTATTTTGTAAAGTCTTTATCCTTATCCAATCAAAAATCAAAAATCGCAAATCAAAAATCTAAAATGCTTTTACTTTTGCCATACAAAGACTACCTGATGAGACTCAGCGAGCCGCGCAATCTGGTGGACATCGCGCTGGTCTTCGTAGTCGTGTATGCAATCTTAAAGCTCGTGCGCGGGACACGCGCCGCGCCGATGGCCGCCGGCATCACAGCCTTTGCCGGGCTCTACTGGCTGGCCGTCAATCAACAACTGGCAACTCTCGCCTTCGTCTTGCGCGGGGCTTTGCTCTACATTGGCGTCGCCATCATCGTGCTCTTTCAATCGGAAATACGACAGGCTCTTATCTCCTTCGGCAATCGTTTCCGGCTGCCGCTCACGCGCAGACATCAGGGACAATTTGGCGAAGGCGTCTATGATGAGATTGTGCTCGCGGCGACAACGCTGGCCTCGACCAAGACGGGCGCGCTGATTGTCATAGAGCGCGGCGTCGGCTTGAAGAATGTGATAGACGGAGGCGTCAAGCTGGAAGCCGAGCTGAGCTATGATTTGCTCATCACGATTTTTAATCCGGCGACGCCTTTGCATGACGGCGCGGTGATTGTTCGTCGTCATCGCATCGCCGCCGCAGCCTGTTTCCTGCCGCTCACTTTGAACCCGCGCCTCTCGAAAGATTTAGGCACGCGCCACCGCGCGGCCATCGGCATCACGGAAGACACGGACGCCGTCGCGGTCGTGGTCTCCGAAGAGACGGGCCTTATCTCTTTTGTGCAGGGCGGACAAATCAAACGCGCGCTCGATGCGACCAAGCTGCGCGCACATATCTTTCACGCGCTCGACGCTCCAAGCGCAGCCGCCAAGCGCGAGAAAGAGAAGAAACGCCCCGCAGACGAGAGCGAAGCAGAAGAAGCAATCACTACTTAATTTGCGATTTTAGATTTTTGATTTGCGATTTTGAAATCAGAGACAACGTGAGAGTCGTTTCATCTGCTTCCAATCGCAAATCAAAAATCTAAAATCAAAAATTCCCAGATGCCTTATCGTGAATCGAACAATGAACCGGGACGTGTAGCGCGCGTGCAGCGCGGCGCAGAGGGTTGGCTGCGCGCAATCTTTCTTGAGGATTGGAGTTTAAAGTTGCTGGCCCTCGCCATCACGCTCGGACTCTGGTTCGGCGTCACGGGCCAACGCACGCCCGCGACCATACGCCTCAGCAATGTCCAGCTAAATTTCCGCCTGCCAAACGAGATGGAGATTAGCAACGAGCCGCCGGATAAAGTGGACGCTATTTTGACAGGCAGCAAAGAATCGCTTGACCGCCTTAACTCGCGCAACCTGATTGGCTTCGTTGATGTGAGCGGCTACCAGCAAGGCATGCACACAGTCCGTTTGATGCGCGATACTGTGACGATGGATTTGCCCGACGGCGTGCACATAGACGCGATAGACCCGAACCTTGTGGCCCTCAGGCTTGAGCCGCGAGAGGTGCGCGAAGTCCCTGTCGAAGTCGAGCTTGGAGGTCAACTGTCCGAAGGCTATGAATTGCGACGCGCCACGCCGACGCCCTCACAGGTGAAAGTGCGCGGGCCTGCGAGTCACGTGCGCTCCGTTCATCGCGTGACGACTGAGAAAATAATGCTTGATGGTTTGACTGCGAATACGAATATCGCGCAGGCTTCAATCAGTTTAGCTAATGACAAGGTGACTATCAGCGACCCTGTCGTGAGCGTCTTTCTGGAAATCGGCGAGCAGCGCATTGAGAAGAGCTTTAACGGCGTCGTCGTGCGCGAAAGCTCAGGCGCGGCCACGCGCCCGCAAACAGCAGTCGTCACGCTTTACGGGCCGCGCTCAGACCTTGAGAAACTTCGTGCAGAAGATTTACAAATCATCCTCGACATGGCAGCAGACGGCTCAATCACTTCGCGCATCACGCTCCCGCCCGGCCTCGAAGGCCGCGTCGAACTGCGTTCTACTAAACCCACAGGCTTTACGATTATCAAGTGAGCACAAAAAAACTTTTCGGAACAGACGGCATGCGCGGAGAGGCCGGGCGGTTTCCGCTCGACGCACAGACAGTGCGCGTCGCAGGCCGCTCGCTCGCCACACAGCTTGCCTTGCAAACAGAGGGACGCGCTCCGCGCATCATCACGGGCCGCGATACGCGCGAGTCAGGCCACTGGCTTGAGCGCGCGCTCATCGCAGGAGCTTTGGAAGCCGGCGCGCAGTGCGAATCGGCAGGCGTGATTACCACGCCGGGAGTCGCATATCTCGCGCGCAAGATTCCGGCAGATGCGGGCATTGTCATCAGTGCTTCGCACAATCCCTATCAAGACAACGGCATCAAGATTTTCGCGCCTTCGGGACGCAAGCTGGACGATGCCACAGAGCGTTTGATTGAAGCAGACATTGCCGCTCAAAGCGCAAACACTTCGGATGAATCATCGGCCACAGAAGTCTCTGAAAGTCTGAGCGCGAGAGTTGATGCGGCGATGGACGATAAAAATGCTGCGGCTCTACAGGCAAGCTATCTTGATTATCTGGCCGAAGAAGTTTCTGGAGGACTCTCGCTCGATGGCTTGAGTATCGCGCTTGATTGCGCCAACGGCGCGGCCTCGCATCTCGCCCCCAAACTTTTCGCGCGGCTCGGAGCGCGCGTCATGGCTCTTAACAATGCGCCGGATGGACGGAATATAAATCTTAATTGCGGCTCGCTGCATCTCGAAGGCTTGCAGCAGCAGGTGACGAAAGTTGTTGCAGACATCGGCGTGGCTTTTGACGGTGATGCTGACCGCTCTCTCTTTGTGGACGCGCAGGGCCGTTTTGTTGACGGCGACGCGACGCTCTGGGTGATGGCGAATTACCTGCACGCGCGTGGGCAGTTGGTTGATGAAACTGTGGTCGCCACAGTGATGAGCAATCTGGGATTGGAGATAGCCTTGCGCGCGCGCGGCATCCGTCTGCTACGCACGGATGTGGGCGATAAATATGTGCTCGAAAAACTTTTGCAGACAGGCGCGAGTGTCGGCGGCGAACAGTCAGGGCATCTCATCTTTCCGCGCCTGAGCCTCGCTGGCGATGGCATGTTGACGACCATCTGCCTGCTGCGCGCGATGCTTGAGACGAAAGCCGGATTGGATGAACTGGTCGAAGGCTTTAAGCGGTACCCGCAGGTGCTCGTCAACGTGCGTGTGCGTGAGAAATTGCCGTTTGAGGAAGTTGAGGAGATTCGACGCGCTTCGCGCGAGATTGAAAATGAGTTGGGCGAAAGAGGGCGGCTGCTGTTGCGTTATTCTGGCACAGAGCCTCTGGCGCGCGTCATGATAGAGGGCGAGCGGCAGGACGTGATTGAAGAGCAGGCAAGACGACTCGCCGCTGTCATCGGTGAGGCTCTTGGAGCCTCGTAAATTTTGGCTCTCTGAGAAAAACTTACGCGCTCCTGAGTGTAAGACTTACACAGTGCGCGACTCTTCAAAGTCTCACGTCGTCGCCTCTCGCGGGCAAATCCGGCAAAGTGCACGGAAAAAACGCTTTCTCTAAAATAACCCGGAATTAGGACTTGCATGGCATAGGCATTGCGGTGTATATTGCGGGGCAAGAGAGACGGTTGGTGGATCCTCCGTCTCAAGTGGTTGCTGGGGTGAGGACAGTAACCACGAATATGAACAGGCGCGGCACACTCCCACGTTGTCGCGCCTGTTCGCTTTTTAAAATCTCCAAATTTCTCCGCCGCACGGCAAGCCTAATTTTATTATCGTCATTTAGCTTTTCTCCATGCTACAATCCAACTCCCCTTGAATCATCCGCCACCCGTTTTTTTAGCTTTACGCTATTTTAATGAAAGTGAACCTCACTATTGATGGACGTTAGTCAATATCGCAGTGAATTTGCTGCATACACTTCCAAGCTAGAGCAGACGCACTATCAATATCGAGCAGGACTTGACCCGGAGCTTCATGTCGAGCCGATTTATGAGCGTTACGGCGACCTCTTTGCGCTCGATGCGATAGAAAGCCTCAATCGAGCTTTGGATGGTGTGCCTGCGCATCTTGAAACGGAGCGCGCGGGGCTGCACGCACTGTTGGGCGTGGCTCGCATAGGCTATCTGGAAGCGCAGGCCAAAGAGTTGACGGATGAGGTTGCGCGTTGCGAATCGGCGGCGCACATTGAGTGGGAAAACGAGAGCCTGCCGGCGCACAGCGTCTCCAAAAAGATTGCCAACGAAAAGTCGCCAGCACGCCGCAGAGAGTTATATGCGCGCTGGCTCGACGCCATGAGCGCGTGCGATGACCTGCGCGCCGCGCGCTTTGAGTCCTTTCACGAATCTGCACGAAACCTCGGATTTCCGTCCTATCGCGCGCTCTTCACAGACATCACAGGCACGGATTACGAGCAGCTTGCGCGTCGTACAGACGCCTTTCTCGCGCGCACCGATGCAACTTATCAAAAGGAGTTGGCGCGCATTGCCGCGCGCGACCTGCCGGATGTTCCGTCCAATGATTTGCAGCACGCCGATTACTATTTCTTTCAAAGAATCTCAAGCCTCGACCAGTTTTTTCCTGCGCGAGATGTGATGCCGACTTATGCTTCGGCGATGAGCGGCTTGGGGATTCGTGTTGAGCAGCAAAAGAACATACACATAGACGACGAAGTGCGCCCGCTCAAGCATCCGCGCGCGGCCTGCTTTCGCATCAATCCGCCGGACGATGTGCGCCTGCTCGTCGCGCCCATCGGCGGAGCTTACGATTACACGACGCTCTTTCATGAAGCAGGTCATGCACAGCATTTCGCATGGACTTCGCGCGAGTTGGTCTCGAAACATCCAGAGTTTATCTACGCGCCCGATTATGCAACGACGGAAGGCTATGCCTTCCTGCTCAATCATCTACTGCATGACGAAGCATGGCTCAGAGAGCATCGTCCGGGTATGAGCGAAGAGCAGGCGCGCAAAGTCGTGCGCGATTTAGCCGTCCTGACCATGCATACCATACGCCGTTTCTGCGCCAAGCTCAGTTACGACATCGCACTGCACGATAGCTCTCAAGTACGCACGGAACATCTGGCAGCGACTTACGCAACTTTGCAAACAGAGGCGACGGGTTTTAAGCGCAGCCCTGCTCTCTATCTCTCGGATGTGGATGATGGATTTTATGCCGGGGCTTACCTGCGCGCGTGGGTCTTTGAGGCCGGATTGCGTGAGCACTTGCGTACGCGATATGGTCGCAGGTGGTGGGCCACGCGCCGCGCTGGGGACGAGTTGATAGACCTTTGGAACACTGCTTCACGTTATTCCGTCGAAGAGCTAGCGCGGCTTTTAGGGCTCGGCGAACTCAGTTTCGATTTGCTCGCGGATACATGGATGAACGCGATGAGCGAGGAGTAAAAGAGCCAACAGTGCAGCATGTGCGCGTGCGCCTCGCAAGACGCGAGGAGGATTACCAGATTACGATTGGCAGAGGCTTGCTCGCAGGTCTTGGAGAACATGCCCGCCAAACTCTCTTGCCTTCCGCGCACCGCATCGCTGTTATCTCCAATCCAAAAGTTTTCAAGCTCTATGGCAAGACCGCTCTCACAAGTCTTGCGCGCGCAGGGTTCGCTGTTTCCCACTGGCTGATGGGCGATGGCGAGCATCACAAATCTTTTCGCACGCTGGAGAGCGCGCTCGGTTTTCTCTCCGAATCCAAACTCGAAAGAACTGATGCAGTGGTTGCTCTGGGCGGCGGAGTCGTGGGCGATCTGGCGGGCTTAGCTTCTGCGCTCTACCTGCGCGGCATAGCTTATCTGCAAGTCCCTACAACTTTGCTCGCGCAGGTGGATGCTTCTGTCGGAGGCAAGACGGCTGTTAATACGGTTGACGGAAAGAATCTCATCGGCGCGTTTCATCACCCGCGCGGAGTGCTGATTGATGTTGAGACTTTGCGCACGCTGCCCGCGCGAGAGTTGACCGCAGGATGGTGCGAGTGCCTCAAGCAAGGGGCAGTGGGCAGCCGCAGGCTCTTTGACCGGACGCGGCGATTTTTGCTTTCGTCAGGCGAAAAAAGCCCGGATGATTATGAAGAGCAGTTGGCGGAGCTAATCGCGCGGCAGTGTGCTTTCAAGGCCAAAATTGTGGTGGGAGATGAAAGGGAAGCTGTCGGACGTGTCGATTCGCGCTCTCGACGCATCCTGAATTTCGGCCACACGGTGGGCCACGCGCTCGAAAAAGTTACTGATTATAAAAGGTTTAGGCATGGCGAGGCGGTGGGCTACGGGATGCTTGCCGCAGGGGAGATTTCGAAAAGACTAGGCATTTTGAGTAGTTTTGATTTAGAATCACTAAAGGCTGCCATACACCTGGCTGGCCGCTTGCCCCGCGCTGACGATCTTCGGACAACGGAGATACTGTGCACACTCGCCCGCGATAAAAAATCGGTCGGCGGTCAAATCAAATGGATCCTGCTTGAGCGAATCGGACATGCGCGTCTCGTTGACGGACGAGAGATTGCGCCCAATGTCCTGCGCGCCTCCATCCGCGCCGCTTTGCAAAACTCAAGATAAGATTCAACCCATTGCGGTCTTCTGTTTTTACTTTGCGCCACCAGCGTGAACCGCTCGTTGCTGTTTCACGCTGGTGGCGCAAAGAAAAGAAAAACTCAAGCTCGCAAAGAAGAGGTTGAGTCAATTTACACTTAGAAATTTAGTGAGGCATGAATGACGATGAATAGCTCGTGTGGCACTTCCCCTGTATCAAACAGACATGGAGAGCGCGGCAGTGCGCGTCTCAAATTCCTGATAGTCTTTTCTGTGGTGGCTCTCGTCGCCTATGTCGGCTACCAGTATATCCCCGTTGCGTTCCAGTCTTACCAGTACAAAGACTTCATGCAGCAGAGCGTGGATAAGGGAGCGGCCCTGGGTCATGGCAGCGACTGGGTCAAACAGCAGCTTGTTAAAAACGCTCGCGAGTACGGCGTTCCGCCCAATGCCGAAATCTCCATCCAGCAGAACGAGGGAGCGATGATGGCGCGCGTCCAATTCAAACGCCCGATTTCCGTTCCCGGCTATACCTACGAATACGAGTTTGACCAGACAGTCAAAAGCTCAAGCATGTGGAGCATTAAATAAAAATTCACCACCGAGGGACGCAGAAGAATTTCAAATCTGAAATCTCAAATTTGAAATCTTCTTTGTGCTCTGTGGTGAATTGTATTTCTGAAAAATGCTCTAAGCGACGGCCATCGCGGCGCGGCGCGCGCTTTCGCTGATGCCGTGCAACTGTACCAGCCCTGCGGGCGCAGAGGCGAGCCATGTCGTCGGACACACGCCGCAGCGCGTGCATGTGTCAACCGAAGGACACGGAGCCGTTGACTTGGCGATGTGCGCACGCTCATGCTCTTTCTGCAAGAACTCGCGCGTCATTCCCGAATCAACAATCTCCCAGGGCAAACGCTCCTCATAAGACCTGTCGCGGCTCGTATGAAAAGCCGTCTCAATCCCAGTCTCGCGCAAAGCTGCATTAAGGTCGCCATTCAAACGCGCAGCCGCCTCGATAACTCGCGCGATGCTTCTATCGCCTGAAGAAAACAGAGCCTGCTCATGTGCTATCCGCGCGGACATCGCGCGCACTTCCACATTCGGAATCCGCGACAGCTTTTTCGAGACAAATTTCAAACGCCGCTTTAATTCCTTCTCGTCGCAGATGCCGTCCCACTGCAAAGGCGTGTTCGGCTTAGGCACAAAGCCATTGAGCGACGGAATGATTTTTCCTGCGTAACCGAAACGCTTTCCGGCTTCGAGCATCCTGTCCTTGATTCTCTCGACAAGGACAATCATCTCTTCCAAATCTTCGTCGGTTTCAGTCGGCAGCCCGACCATCAGGTACAGCTTGACTGTCAACATCCCTCTGTCAAACACCGCGCCGCAGATGTCCACAATCTCGTCGTTCGTCAGATTCTTATTGATAACTTTTCGCAACCTGTCAGAACCCGTCTCCGGCGCGACAGCTATCTGCTGGTCTCTGGATTCGACCAGAGCATCAAGTAACTCATCCGAAATCTGGTCCAGGCGCAGCGACGAGACGGAAATCCTGTAATTCATCTCGCGCAAGCCGCGCAGGATTTCACTAATCTCAGGATGGTCGCAAACGGCTGTCGAGACTAGACCAATCTTGTCAGTCTTCGCGCGCCACGCGCTGGCCTTTGCGAGTATGTCCCGCGCAGGCACAAGACGCGGCGGCCAATAATTGTATCCGGCCCAGCAGAAGCGACAGCCTTGAGAGCAGCCGCGCGAAATCTCTATCAGGAAACGCTCGCCCATCTCTGCCGTCGGAGACCAGATAGCAGAAGACGGCGCGAAGACTTCCTGTTGCAAGAGCCGCTCGACAATCTCCGTATCGCCGCGACGCATGGCGCGCCTGAGACTTCCTTCCTTTGGATTCTCAGCCGTCACAGCGCGCCCGACGCGCAAAGGCACTCCTGCCTCAAGCGGTTCATAATCCAGGACCGTGCCATCCTCTTTGTAAGTCACTTCATACAGCGACGGCACATAAAATCCGCGCCCGCGCTTTGCCAGCGCAAGCAGGATTTCGTCTTTTCCTTCTTCCTCAAAAATCGTGTCAATCAGTTGCGGCGCGAGAATCTCGCCTTCACCGACGGCAATCACGTCCGTGAAATCCGCAATCGGTTCGGGATTGAGGAACGAGGCCGCGCCGCCCATGATGACGAGCGGGTCGTGATGCGTTCGCTCTTTGGCCCACACAGGCACGCCTGAGAGTCGCAGGATGCGCGCCATGTTCAGGTAATCCGTCTCGAATGAAATGGAGAACGCGAGGACATCAAAATTGCGCACGGGAGTTTGCGATTCCAGAGACAGCAGTGGCGTGCGAGATTTTTCATACTCGCGCAACTCTTTTTCGTCAGGCAGAAAGACGCGCTCGCAGGAGACTTCGGGGATGTTATTAAAAAGCTCGTACATCGCCTGAAATCCGAGATTCGCCATTCCGATGGCATGCGTGTTCGGATAACACAGGGCAATGCGAAGCGCGGCCCCGCGCTTTAAAGTCCAGCCCTCTTCCGTAGCCAGTTTCTGTTTATAGCTTTCGATAATTCTTTTCATTAATCAGTTTTCAGTTTTCAGTTTTTAGTTTTCCAGTTTTCATCTTTGCTTAAAACTGAAAACTAAAAACTCAAAACTATCTTTGCGTGCTCTCTAAAAATGCTTTCAGCTTGCGAGAGCGCGATGGGTGGCGCAGTTTTCTGAGCGCCTTGGCTTCAATCTGGCGTATGCGCTCGCGCGTCACGGCAAAATGCTGGCCGACTTCTTCGAGCGTGTGCTCGGAGCCGGTTGTGCCTAAGCCGAAACGCATTTTAATAACTTTTTCCTCCCGCGGCGTGAGGGTCGCCAGCACTTCGTCCGTAATCTCGCGGAGGTTAGATGCAACAACTGCGTCTGCGGGATTCATTATTGATTTATCTTCTATAAAATCCCCTAAATGCGAATCTTCCTCTTCGCCGATTGGAGTTTCTAGGGAAATCGGCTCCTGGGCTATCTTCAATACTTTCCGCACTTTAGAGACGGGAATGTCCATCTTCTTGGCAATCTCTTCACTCGTCGGCTCGCGGCCCAGTTCCTGCACGAGAGAGCGCGAAGTGCGAATCAATTTGTTAATGGTCTCAATCATGTGGACAGGAATGCGAATCGTTCTCGCCTGGTCTGCAATCGCACGTGTGATGGCCTGACGAATCCACCACGTGGCATAGGTTGAGAACTTATAGCCACGTCGCCATTCAAATTTATCCACGGCCTTCATCAATCCGATGTTGCCTTCCTGTATTAAATCCAGAAACTGCAAACCGCGATTGGTATATTTTTTGGCGATGGAGACGACGAGGCGCAGGTTCGCTTCGACGAGTTCGCGCTTGGCCTGTCCGGTCTGCAATTCGCCTGTGATGATGGCTTGCAGCGAGCGTTTGATTTCGACGGGCGTGATTCTGTATTCCTGCTCTATCTGTAGCAGCTTTTTCTTCCCGGCGGCGAGACGGCGTTTGTACTCTTTCTCGTCCTCCGGCCTGATGCGGCGTTTGTTCAGACGCTCCGTGTAATTCTCTACGTCGCGTTCCGCTGCGCGCACCTCTTTCTGGATGCTGCGGATGGAGTTGATGAGACGCTGGCGTGCGCGCTCTGTCAGATTCAGCCTGCCGATTTCCTGCGCTATCTCTAGGCGCATGCGCGCGACTTTGCGTTTCAGACGCAAGAGCTTTTTGCTCTTCTTGCCGCGCGTCAATTTCTGCTCGGCACGCAACTTCTCCCATTCTTTGAGGCCGGACTTGTAGAGCTTGCGTATGTTCTGCACGCCTTCGATAGTCCATGCCAGATATTCATCCGCCTTGTCTTCCTGTCCGGTGAGCTCTGCTTGTTCAGAGAAGTTGACGATTTCGCGTATGTTGATGATGCCGTTTTCGAGTTCGTCGCCGATGCCCAAAAGCTCTTCGACGGCGATGGGCGAGCGTGCGATAGCTTTCTGCGTTCGTATCTGCCCGCGCTCAATTCGCTTGGCGATGGCGACCTCGCCCTCGCGTGTCAGGAGCGGCACGACGCCCATCTCGCGCAGGTAGAGGCGCACGGGGTCGTTTGTCTTCTCCAGCGCGCCGGCAGAGAGGTCTAGCTCTATGTCTTCGTCAATCGTGTCGTCTTCATCGTCTGTGGCGATGGCCGCGGCCTGTTCTATCAGGCGTTCTTCGGAATCTGCGACGGTAATGTTCGAGCCTTCGAGCTTTTGCAAGACATCCTCTATGTCGTCAGCCGAGACGACATTGTCCGGCAACTCGCGGTTCAAATCATCAAACGTCAGATACTTCTTATCGCCGCCCATCTCCAAGAGACGCTGCATCACATCTTCGCGGTCTTTTTCTTCCATGCTCATGATAGAAATTTTTGATTTGCGATTTTTGATTTTAGATTTTGGTTTGTTGAATGCAGAAGCCGAAGAGTCATCTTTGAATCTGTCTTCAAATCGCAAATCTAAAATCTAAAATCTAAAATTACTTAACTTGCTTCTGCGTCTGGTCCATTCCAGATGTTCCAGAGCCAACTGGTCGCGGCGTTCCAACTCGCCCGCGCGTTCGGCTGTAGCCATCTCAAGACCAAGCTCGCCTATGCGACGGTCAACCGCCATCAGGCGCAAAGCATTGAGACAGCTTTCAGCGTTTGCCATCACCTCGTCCAACGCCTCGCCCTCGTCGCGTTGCGGTTCGGACATCAAGAGGAGCGGCACGAGGTCTGCCGCCACAGGGTCGTCCTCCGCGCGAGACATCAGTGTGGACGCATCTATCTCGCCGCCTTGCGCTTCCGCTTCAAGCAGGGCGCGAAAGATTAAAGCCGTCGGCAAATCCTGATAATCGGCAGGCTCCATGCGCGGCAGGATTTCGCGCCTCAAGTCTGCGTCATGAATGAGAAGCTCAAGAAGCTTCTGCTCGGCGACGGTCAGTTGCAATTTTCGTCTCTGCGTCCCAATCTGTTTTAAGGCATGGCTGTCAACGCTCTCGCCTTTTTTAACTCGTTGCCAAATATCTTTTCGCAAATCCTGCTCGACACGTAGAGCGTCCATCGCGATGTCAAAGTATTCACGCTTTTGAATTGCACTACGGACAGCTTGAACAGAGGGCAGTACCTCTTTAATGGCCTCGTCTTTCTCCGGCGGATTAAAGAGATTGCGGTCGCGTATAGCCTCATCGAGCACGAATTGAATGTGTGGGAGAGCCTTGCCACGCCTCTCGTGATACGCCTCGACGCCGTGTCGTCGGATAAATTCGTCAGGGTCTGCGCCTTCGGGCAAGACCAGCACTTTAATCTCAAAATCTTCTGCCAAAAGCGTTTCGATGGCACGCTTTGCGGCCTTCACACCCGCACTGTCACCATCATAGTTGATGACTACTTTCCGCGCAAACCTTCCCATCAGCCTTGCCTGCTCAGGCGTCAAAGCCGTCCCCAGAGAGGCCGCCATGTTACGCACGCCGAATTGATATGGAACTATCAAATCCAGATAGCCTTCGACCAAGATAGCAAACTTCTTGCGCCGCATCTCATCGCGCGTCAGGTGCAGGCCATACAGGTGACGGCCCTTTGTGTAGGCCGCAGTCTCAGGCGAGTTCAGATACTTCGGCTCGCCTGCGCCGAGCGTGCGGCCACCGAAAGCGACTGCGCGGCCCTGCGCATCCATCACTGGAAAAATCAGTCGCCCGCGAAAGCGGTCATAAAACCCGCCCGCATCCTTTTTGACAACCAAGCCGCTCTTCTCTATCTGCGCCTCACTCGCGCCGCGCTTCTTCAAATAAGACGAGAGAGCCTCCCAGCTATCCGGCGCATAACCCAGACGAAAGACACGCGCGGTCTCATCAGTTATCTCGCGCCCTTTAAGATACTCGCGCGCCGCGCGAGACTCCGCGCCGCCTTCTGAAAGCTGCGCTTCCCAGAATTCGAGCGCCCAACTATTCAACTCTATAACTTCATCCGCATCCTTGCGCCGCGCCTCAAACTTTCCATCATCCACGAGCGCAGGCAACGGCACATTAGACTTCTCGGCCACAATCCTGATGGCTTCAGGAAAAGAGACGCGCTCCATCTCCATCACAAAGTTAAAGACAGAGCCTCCCTTCTGACATCCAAAGCAGAAGAAAATCTCCTTCGCCGGATTAACCGAAAACGAAGGCGTCTTCTCCTGATGAAAAGGGCAGCACGCCATCCAGTTCGCGCCCTTCTTTTTCAGAGACACGTAATCCTGTATGACGCGCACAATATCCGATTGGCGGCGCAGGTCGTCTATAAATGTTTGCGGGTAACGCAAGTCCTGAATCCTGTCCGATATTTTTAGAGCGCGGTTGTTAATTTCCAGCCGACAATAATTTTGGGATATGCCTTCTCTTGCCGCCCGCTCCAATAAGTCTCCTCTTTGCCATGCTCGTCAAGACTGCGGAACACGATGGCCTGTGAAGTGTTGTTGCTGACTTTAATGACTTTCACTTCATCTCCTATCGCGCTCTCCAAGCCGCGAAAAGCCATGCCGGGTTTGACTCCGTGAACCGCTCCCGCGTTGATTGTCACGAACTGCATGGAGACATGAGAGTAGCCGACAGAATTGGTCTCAGACTCGGATGTGTAATCGCGCTTGACCTCTCGTTTGCCGACGGCAGTGATGATTGCTTCAATCGGCTGCTTGAGAAATTTCTCATAGCCGGGCGGGACAATCGGAGCCTGAGATTTGTTCTCTTCCTCTTGATGTCCGAGCTTGAAATAGAAGGGAAACATTTCTATGAACCAGAAGTTTGTGCCATTGTATTTGCCCAGGCCCGCCAGAAAATCTCCGAAGTCTGACATCTCTTTTTCAGGGATAAGATGATTCGTGCCGCGCCACTTGACCGGAATCCATCTCGCGGTCGGCGCTTCGTGACTTCCATGCCCGTGTCCTGCGTCCGAAGCTTGAGAAGTATATTCAGGAAAAAATTGGACCAGAGACGGAGCGTAGCTGGCCGAGCCATAGCTGAAGCCTGTGACCTGAGCCATGCATTTATTGACGTGTACGAGGACAAAGCCATGCTGCGGCGACCAGCGCAGGTAGCTGCCGTGTGTGTCGCCGCCGACAAAATAATCTCCCTCCCAGCCATCAGCTTTACCGTCGCTAAGGTCTTTGCCAATCTGCTCCCAACGCTCTTCGATGGCGACTATCTCTTTCTGCGGCAGTTGTTCCGCAAACCACCATGGCTCGCTGATGCCATTCTGCCAGCGCGTGTCCGGGTCAAGCTGCGCCTGCGCCGCTACAGCTCCGAGAGTTATGAAGAGAAGCGACAAGAGAAGAGACTTGATGCTGGATGCTGAATTTCTTGAAGACATAAATTTAAAACTGCTCCTATTTAAAACTGCTCCTAGATTTTTAATTCGACGACGGTTGCGCCCGCGCCGCCCTGATCCTGCGGGGCTGGCGAGTAACGCTCGACGTGCGGGTGGTCTTTTAAGAGTTGGCCGATGGCGCGGCGGAGCGCGCCTGTGCCGTGACCGTGCACGATGCGTATGTGTTGCAGGCTGTTGAGAAATGCTTCGTCCAGGAATTTGTCAGCCTCGTCAACAGCTTCATCCGTCGTGCGCCCTATGAGATTGAGTTCGGCGCGCGGGTCGTCGTCGGTCGCGCGGAGGCGAACTTCCGTGCCGCGCTTCTGGGCCATTGAGCGCAGGCGTGCGCCGCGTCCAGTTTCGATGTCCGGCTTTGTCACTTCGACCAGTTCAAGATTGACCAGCTTTTCGCGGAAGCGCAGAGACTTGACGCGCACTTCAGCTTCGCCGCCGTTAATCTTATCCACGATGCCGATTGAGCCGAAGGATTTGAGACGCACCTGATCGCCCTTTTTGATTTCGCGTTGCGGAACCGTGCGAAAGGCTTGCTCTTCATCTTCGATTGCGGGCTGCGTTTCTTGATTTAAAATCTGCCCGTCGCGGATAACGCGCACGCCGCGCTGTGTTTGTGCGGATGATGAAGAGGAAGCTGTCGCGGCCTTTGCGGCGCGTTGGGCTTCGCGTTTGAGTTCGGAGGCACGCGCTTTGGCTTCGCGCTCGACTTTAAGACGCTCTGCGCGGTCTTCGATTTTCGCAAACATCTCGCTTGAGCGTTTCTCAAACTCTTCGATGGCAGACAAAAGCTCGCGCTCGAACAAGGCTTCGCGTTCACGCTCACGCTTGCGCGCTTCCACATCGAGGGCTGCATATTTCTCTGCCACAGCCGCGCGTTCTTCTTCGAGTGCGACACGCAAAGTTTCAGCTTCATCCGCCTCGCGCTTGATGCGGCGCAGGTATTCGGTCGCGTCTCGCGTAGAGGCTTTGACGTTCTCGGATGCTGCGCCGACTACTTCATCGGGGATGCCGAAGCGGCGCGCGATTTCTATGCCGGAAGATGCTCCGGCGATGCCGACGAGCAGTTTATAAGTCGGCTGCAAAGTCTTTTCGTCAAATTCCACACTCGCGTTAATCACAGCCTCTTCATTCGCGGCATACATCTTGAGGCCGCTGTAGTGCGTCGTCGCCAAAACATGCGCGCCGCAAGCTCTGCGAAAATGATCTACAACGGCGACGCCTAAGGCAGAGCCTTCTTCGGGGTCTGTGCCTGTGCCGACTTCGTCGAGCAGGACGAGCGCGGGCGCGCGGCACAGCTCTATCATGCGCGAGATGTTGGCGACGTGCGAGGTGAAGGTCGAGAGATTGGCGGCGAGAGATTGATGGTCGCCGATGTCCGCGAGTATGGAAGCATAGAAAGGAAAGCTTGCTTCGCGCGCAGGCACAGGGATGCCGGACAGGGCCACCAAGGCAAGCAGGCCAGCCGTTTTGAGGACGACTGTTTTGCCGCCAGCGTTCGCGCCGGAGATAACCATCACAGGATGCTCTGCATCAAGCTCGAACGAGACGGGAACGACAGAGCCGCCAGTGGCGCGCAAGTTTTCTTCCAGCAAAGGATGGCGCGCAGCCGTAAGCGTGAGCGCGTCCTGCTCGCTGATATTTGGCACGACGCAATCGAATGACCTGAGAAACACAAGCTTTGCGCCGATGAAATCAAGCTCTGCGACGGAGCGCGCGGCCTGCGTCAGCGCGGGCAACTCTGCGCGCAGTTCTTCCGTCAGCGTGAAGAGAATGCGCGCGACCTCGCGCTCTTCTGTTTCGCGCAGGGCTTGTAATTCGTTGTTGGAATCAATCGTCTCAAGCGGCTCGATAAAGACGGTTGCGCCGGAGGAAGAGAAGCCGTGCGCGACGCCGCCGACGCGCCCGCGATGGTCTGCTTTGACAGGAATGACAAAGCGGTCGTTTCTGACAGTGACCAACTCATCCTGAATCGCAGCCTCCGAACGGCGCATGAGGTTTTCCAGAGAGCGTGTGATGCTTGAGCGCAGGCGCGTAATCTCGCGGCGTATGCGCGCCAGTTCAGGACTCGCGCGGTCATCCAATTCTCCGCCCGGCAGAATTTTGCCGGTCACGCGCGCCGCTAGACTGTGCAAGCCGCGCGGCAATGACTCGACCATCTCCCAGAGCACGGGCGTGGCCTCGCGTTCCGTGAGAATGACTGCGCGCGCGGCCAGAGCCTGCTCGCACAAGCGCGCCAGCTCAAGCATGGATAAAGGCTCAAGGGTTGCGCCTTCGATGTTTAAGAGCGCGAGTGCATCTGTGGGGTCTGCCATCTCTGAGAAAGACCAGACGAGGCCGCGCTGTCTGAGTTCGACAGCCTCTGCGACGGCGCGTAGCGAATGGCGCAGCGCAGTTAAATCGTCAAACGGCCTGAGCGCGTCAATGAGCGCGCGGCCCATAGGCGTCTGCGCCCCGCGCCGTAAGACTCTGAGCAGAGAAGGATATTCCAGTGTGTTGAAAGCTTGTTCGTGCATGATTTCCTAAAAGTTAAAATCAGTATGAATGTATCTTAGCAATTTGACGAGTGCGAAGAAAGTTTCGCGCAAAGGCGCAAAGGCGCAAAGAGAAGACGCAAAGAGTTGAATGCTTATTTATCTTGCGTGCTTTCTTTGCGCCTTTGCGCCTTTGCGGGAGACGTTTTTGCTTTCTCTAAATTTTCTGCCACAAAGCTGCTCGCGGCGGTGTCTCTCTGATGAAAGCCAACGTGTCTTGACCTTTCGACCAACAATTCTAGCCGGAGGAGAATGTGATGCTCAGTCGGAATTTATGCAGATATGCATGTTGCGCAGCGGTCTTGCTGTTTGCCAGTCTCTCATTAGCAGTTTCGGGCTACGGGCAGAAGGGCGATTTAACCTGTCGCGATAACTGGTACAACAACGAACGCCTCACTCCGCATTGCGAGATGCGTGAGCAGACCTTGCCCGCAGCGCGCGGGACGCTGAGCGTGGATGCGCGTGTGAACGGCAGCATCTCCATCAAGGGCGCGGATAGAAATGACATCCTGATGCGAACGCGCATACAGGCCGCAGCCTTGACGGAAGCGGAAGCGCAGGAGCTTGCCAAACAAGTTCGCATTGAGACGGGCAGCGAGATACACGCCGAAGGCCCCGCGCTCGAACGCAATCGCTACTGGACTGTGACCTATGAAATCTTTGTCCCGCGCCGCACGAATCTCTCGCTGGAAACTTACAACGGCGGCATCGCCATCGCGGATGTCAACGCGCAGATAGAATTTCAGGCGCACAACGGCGGCGTGAGTCTCAATAACCTCGCGGGCAATGTGCGCGGCAGCACAATCAACGGCGGTCTTTCAATCAAGCTGACGGGAGCGCGTTGGGACGGCGCAGGATTGGATGTCGAGACCACCAACGGCGGCATCAGCCTCAAGATTCCAGACAACTATTCCGCGCATCTGGAAACTGGCACGGTCAACGGCTCGCTCAACGTAGGTTTCCCTGTCACCTTGCAGGGACGCATCAGCGCCAAAAGACTCTCCATAGACCTCGGCGGCGGTGGCCCGACCGTCCGCGTCGTCACGACCAACGGCGGCGTCGTCGTCAAAGGCTGGCAGGAAGATTAACTGCTCGCTCGATTCAGAATCAGTTTTATAAAGTCTTTACTACAGAAGAAGACACAGAGGCACACAGAGGAATTTGAGATTTCAGATTTGTGATTTGAAATCTTCTCTTTCCTCTGTGTGCCTCTGTGGTTATTCTTGGACAGAGCATAACAGTGGAAGCGCGGCGGCGATGGCTGCCGGAGTCAATTCCGCATCCGCGAGTCCTGCCTCTGAGACTGCGCGGGGCATGCCCCAGATGACTGCTGTCTCGCGCGATTCGATGATGACATGGCCGCCACGTTCGCGCACAGCGCGCGCGCCGCGCAGGCCGTCTTCGCCCATGCCTGTTAAGACGACTGCCAGCGATTGCGCGCCGCAAGCTTCAGCTATAGTCTCCAGCAAACGGTCTGCGGACGGCGCGTAAAAATCGCTCGCATCAGAAGCTTCAATCCTAAAACGCAACTCTCCAAGCTCATCTCTTATAACGCTCGTGTGCTGCCCGCCGGGAGCGACATAGATTTTTGTTTCCGCCAGAACTTCGCCGTCTCGCGCTGCCGTCACGCTGAACGGGCTGTTGCGCGAAAGCCTTTCGGCGAAAGAGCTTGTAAAACCCTGCGGCATGTGGAGCGCGATAATAATCGGCACACGAAAGTTTGCGTCCAGCTGAGAGAGCACATGCGCGACGGCTGCGGGGCTGCCAGCAGAGCCGACGATGGCGACCAGACAGACACGTTCCTGCGTGCTCTTTGTTTTCCGCACATGATTGGCGGCGGCGATGGCTGCGCGTTCATCCGTCCCGCGCGGCAGAGTCGCATGCGCGTGAGCAACTGCTGCGGCTTCAACCTTGCCGCGCAAATGCTCTGCGAAATTCTGTGAGCGAATCGCAAAGCGCAACTCAGGCTTTGAGATAAAATCAACTGCTCCTGCTTCAAGAGCCTGAAAAACGCTCTCATGCTCGCTCCGCCCACTGCATACCACGACAGGCAAAGGCGCGTGCTTCATAGCCCAACGCAAGACACTGAATCCATCGAGCACAGGCATCTCCAAATCGAGCACCAACACATCCGGCCTGCGCTCCTGCATCAAACGCACAGCCTCCTGCCCGTCTCCCGCCAGACCGACAAGCTGCAAGCTGTCAGAAGCTGAAAAGATTTGCGACAGGCGCAAGCGATACACTGGCGAATCGTCAGCGATGATTAAGCGATGCATAAGTAATCAGTTTTCAGTTTTGAGTTTTCAGTTTTCAGAAACATCTCGAACTGTCTTTACTGAAAACTGAAAATTAAAAACTGAAAACTACTCCGTTCACTGCTTTTGGTACACAAGGTCGTTCTGTAAATGTGCCAGGCGAAAGGGCGCGTTGAGTGTGACGAGCGATTCCGATGCTCCCAGAATCAGATAGCCGCCGTCGCGCAGTTGTTGATGAAAGCCAGCGACCGTGCGTCTGCGCGCAGCCGTGTCGAAATAGAGCATCACATTCCGACAGAAGATGACATCAAGGTCATAATAAATATTGAAGCGGCGGCTGTCCGCCAGATTAAAGCAACCGAAGTTGACCATCACGCGCAACTGCTCATCTATCAACCAAGTCCCGTCCGGCTGCTCTGTGAAATAACGCGCGCGTCTTTCTTCATCCATCGTGCGGAAAGAGCTTGCGCGATAGCGTCCCGCACGCGCCAACGCAATCACGCGCTGCGAAAGGTCGCTCGCCGCAAGCTCTATCTTCCAACCGTCGAAGAGACCCGATTCGAGAATCAAGATGGCAAGCGTGTAAGCCTCTTCGCCCGTCGAGCAGCCCGCGCTCCATACGCGCAGAGTTCGCGTCGAGCGATTGCGCCGCGCCATCTCTCCCAGAATCTCTTCGCCGAAAGCGCGCAGCGCGCGCTGCTCACGAAAGAAATAAGTTTCATGCACGGCCACAGCATCTAATGCGTGTTGCAACTCGTCGCGCCGCTCGCGGTCGAATTGCAGGTAAAGATAGTATTGCTCAAAACTGCCAAGATGAAGCGCGTTGATGCGCGGGCGCAGGCGGTGCTCAAGCGTCGCTTGATTTCGCTGGTCAAAGTACAAACCGGATGCTTGATAGATGAGGTCGCGCAGCCGCAGGAACGTGCTCTCGTCCATCTCCAGCCGCGCGTCGCGCATCAGGTAATTCTGCTGTGAATTGAAAGACATGCTGTTACGAGTGATGAGTGACAAGATAAAAGAAGTCTGAAGTCTGGAGTCTGGAGTCTGGAGTCAAAAGCTTTTTTCTTAAGACTCTTGACTCTTGACTCCTGACTCCTGACTGCTTTTTCTCACTCGTCACTTAAAATAAAGTTAATAACATTGACTGCGCGCGGGGCGCAGGTCGAGCCAGCCTTTTGTATCTCTGCGCGGCGCGTCCGGGCCAGAAGCGAGAGGGCCGCGTATGCGCTCTCGTAGAGCATCGCGTCCGCGCCGCTCAGCGCGCGACAGGCCAGCTTGATTGCCTCCGGCGCGTCGCGTCTTGCGAGTGCGATGAGCGCCGCGCCGCGTACAGCCGCCTGCTCCGAAGCATCGCCCGCGACAGAGAGCAGCAGCCTGTGCGAGGCCGCAGCCTGATTCACCGCGAGGACATCTACACCCGCGCGGCGCACAGACCATTCGCTGTCATGCAGAGCCTGGCGTGCAACCTGTAGGGCCGTGCGCGGCTGCGTGCAATGTGTGAAAGCCTGCACGGCTGCGCGGCGCGCTTCGGCCAGCGCATCACGTCGCGCGAGTTGCGCGAGCATCTGCCAGTCTTTTGTTTGCGCATGTGCGACGAGCGCGGCGCAGGCCGCGACGCGGCAGAGTGGATGCGCTGCCGTCAGTGCTTCATGAAGAAGCTGCTGAGCCTGCGTCTCTTCGCCGAAGAGGATGCCGAGTGTCGTGATGGCTTCGACTCTCACCCAGATGTCTTCGTCCGCGAGACAGGCAAAGAGCGCGCGCTCTGCTTCATGTGTCGGCATGCCGTGTCGCATGGCGCGAATCGTCGCGCGCCGCACGCCTGCCGCTTCATCCGTCAGATGCTGTACGAGTTCGGCTGCGGGCGTTGGTCTCCCGCGCTTGCCTAAAATTTCAATCGCAGCCATACGCACATTCGCGTTCGGATGACGCTGTGCACGCGCGGCTTCTTCGACTGCCCGCGCAGCGTCTGCGCGTTGCAGCAGGGCCAGACGAGCGAGTACAAAATCTTCCGCTTCCGAGCGCGACAGTTGGCCCAAAACTGTTTCGATAGTCGAAGCGGGCAGGCTCTGGGCCAGAACGCCCAGCGTCTCTGCAATCAAAGGCATGGCGCGCCCGCTTGCCATCTGCAAAGCATTGCGCAAACCCCCTTCAAGCCGCCGCGCCTCGTCCTTCTTGAGCAGCGCAGCACGCTGTCTTTGCCTGAGCCACTCGCGCCCGCCTGCGAGTGCGGACAAACTTAGCTCAAGCGTCTCAGCTTCTGTCGCTTCCGCAGACAAACGCGCGGCAGCTTCGACTGCCAGCAGATTCTGCGCGCCATTAAGCACCATCGCCAACTCCGCAGCCGGAATCGCTTCCGTATGTAGCATGGCGTTCAAGGCGGACGGTTCTCTTGAGAGAGCCGCGAGAGCTTTGCGCGCAGTCTTTGCCAGAGACGGATCATCCAGCGCGCGCGCGACGACCGGCACGGCACGCGCATCTCCGAGCCAGCCGAGCGCAGTCAGACAGGCATTCGCGCGCCCATGCTCGCCCGTAGCCATCAGTCGCATCAGGTCGCTATAAGTTGCCTCGTCCGCCATCTCTCGAAAAGCTTGATAGGCAGTTGCGCGCACGGCTTCCGTGATTGCAAGCGGCGCGACGCGCTCTTCGCATCCGAGCGAGACAAGCGCGTCCAAAACAGCCGGGCGCAGCACACCGTCAGGCGCGCGCAGGTTTCTTGCCAAAGCAATGGCCGCATCAACGGTCGCAATCTCTACCAGAGCCGCCGCCGCAGCCTCTTGCATCAACTGTTCTTCGAGAAGTTGTTCGAGCTTTTCAATCGCCGCGCTCTCGCCAAGCTCGCCGAGCGCGCCGACGGCTGCAAACCGCAGCCAATCATCATTGGCCTCCATCTGTCGAAGCAAGATGCGCGTCGCGCCAGCCTCGCGCGTCCGGCCCAGAGCAGCGATGGCTGCTGTAGCAATATTTGTATCAGCATCCTGCGCGAGCGGCGCGAGCAGGCGCACAGCCTCTTTGCCTCCGGCATTGCCGATAATTCCCGCGAGAGCGATGCGCGCAGAGCCGTCTGCCGTCTGAAGCGCAGCCGCAAGTCGCGGCAAAGCGCGCTGGCCTATGCCTTCGAGTGCCGCGCTGGCTGCGGCGCGTTTGCCTGTCTCTGCTTTGTCACAAACAGCCGCGATTAATTCTTCAAGGAGATAAGATTCCGTCTCCGTTTCCTGTTGCGAGGCGCAGACTGAGCGCGCGATTGCTTCTGCGGCAGCGCGCCGCGCCTGCCAGTCTTCATCGCCAAGTAAAGAAACGAGCGCGCGCACGTCTGCCTCTGCGCCCGAAGACGCCAACTGCTCTACCTTCTCAAGCGTGGCTTCAAGTGAAGACATATGGCGATTTTAGATTTGCGATTTTAGATTTTAGATTTGCGATTGAATGAAATTCTAACTTTGCTTTTTCTTCAAATCGCAAATCAAAAATCTAAAATCTAAAATTCCTCACGTTCTCTGCCTGCGTCGTTCTGTGCCGAGCATGACGGCTGCGAAAATCTCTTCCGTTTTGAGAATGGCAATCATCTCGCCCGCGTGACCTATGATGCCTTGCACGACGCTGGCTCCATGCTGCACAGGCTCTATTTCATCCGTGAAGATTTCGAGGATGCGCTCCATGCTGTCAACGGCCAGCGCGAGTTGCTCATCGCCGCGCAGCGCGAGAAGAAAACGGCGCGAGGTTTCGTGCTTATACATCAAACGCTCGCCGAGCACGGCCAACGGGTCGAGCACTGTGAGCATGCGCCCGCGCACAGAGACTATGCCGAGCACTCCTTGCGGCGCGCGCGGCAGAGGCACAGGCTCGCGCCACTCCGTCACGCCCGACGCCTCGTCAGCAAAGATGCCGAACAGACGCGCGCCAGCCCTCGCGACAATCAGGTCGCGCCGCTCACGCGCAGCATCCTCGTCGTTTGTCAGCCCAAGCGTGCGCGGCAAAATAGAGATGTCTGCAAAGTTGTCAGCAGAGCCTGCCATCAATTACAGTCTAAAGTCTGGCGTCTTGAAGTTCAAAGCGTATTCTGCATCCCCGGACAAAATGTTCCAGACTTATGAAGTCTGATTGAGCAATGGAGAAAGAAAAATGCGACTCCGGCTATTGATTCTCCTTATCTTCTGTCTGCTCTCAATCGTCAATACATCCGCACAGACGAAAGGCGCGCGCGCTGAGAGCGATGCGGTCAAAAAAGACCTGCTCAAGCTTTTCAAGTCATGCAAGGCTGAACGTTATGCAGAGGCCGCCGCGCACATCGTTTATCGTGGGCCGGACGCGAAGCGAAAATGGATAGACATTTATGATTACAGCCAGCCAACCGAGCGCGCGGAGGTCGAAGGAGTTTGTGAGAACATCAAAGTGTTATTACAGGAGAGCGATTCATACGAGTTTGCAAAATTCTTTGAAGAGACTGAATCGGAAGGCCGTTGGCTTGTCTGGGAAATAAAATTTAAGAAGCGTGAGAAAGAGGGCGCAGTGCTCTTCGCACTGCTCAAAGTCAAAGGCCGCTACGCCGTCGGAGACATAGATGGTCATCTGGCTTACCTGCGAACAATCAAATCTGGAAGATGAGATGAATCGTATATCGAATGAAAAGATTTTCTCTCTGCGTTCTTTGCGAAAAACTTTGCGCCCTTTGCGTTGAAAAAAAACTTTAACCGCAAAGAGCGCAAAGTGTGAAGACGCAAAGAAACGCAAAGATGCTTTCTTGATTCACATTATGGCTATATGAAAAGGATGCTCTTAATGACAATTCGTTTTACTTCATTTCTCATCACCATCGTCTTCATCTTCAACATGAGCGGCGGGGCGCGTGTTTCGTGCGCGAGTTTGCGGGAAGGAATTTCGGTTATGCCAATCAGGCAGGATGGGCGCGTGCGTGCGCCTGAGTTGACGGGCCATCGCGGGTGGCTCAATACGGATAAGCCGCTCTCGCTCGCCGCGCTCAAAGGCAAATTCGTGCTGCTGGATTTCTGGACTTACGGCTGCATCAACTGCATCCATATCATCCCTGACTTGAAACGTCTCGAAGAAAAATATGCCAAGCAGCTTGTTGTCATCGGCGTCCATTCGGCCAAGTTTGAAAACGAGAAAGAGACGGAGAACATACGCCGCATCATCATGCGTTATGAGATAGAGCATCCTGTGGTCAACGATGCTGAGTTTACCATCTGGCGTTCTTACGGCGTGCGCGCGTGGCCCACGCAGGTCTTGATTGACCCGGCTGGCTACATCGTTGGCTCTGTCTCAGGCGAAGGAAATTACGAAGCGATTGACGAAGCGTTGACGAGCGGCGTCGAAGAATTTCGTCGGCGCGGCGAGTTAAATGAGCAGCCTTTAAAGCTCGCGCTCGAACGCGCCAAAGTCGGAGATTTGCCGCTCGCTTTTCCCGGCAAAATTCTGGCAGACGCGAAATCCGACCGACTCTTTATCGCAGATTCAAATCACAATCGGATTGTCATCACGCGGCTTGACGGCACGCTCATTGAAACCATCGGCACGGGCGCGCAAGGGTCTGCGGACGGCTCAACCGAGCGCGCAACATTTTATCGTCCGCAAGGAATGGCACTCGACGGCGATGTGCTCTATGTCGCGGACACTGAGAATCATTTGCTGCGGCGCGTCAATCTGAAACTGAAAACCGTTGAGACCATCGCAGGCACAGGCGAGCAGTCGCGCATCTATGGTCAGGCGGGCGCGGCGCGCAGCATCGCTCTCAACTCGCCCTGGGATTTGCAGCTTGCGGGGCGCACGCTCTACATAGCGATGGCTGGCCCACATCAAATCTGGAAGATGGATTTAGATAAAAATCTGGTTTCGACATACGCAGGCTCTGGGCGCGAGGCGCGCACGGATGGCAGCTTGTTGATGGCAGCCTTCGCGCAACCGTCCGGTTTAGCATCGGACGGCAAGACTCTCTACATCGCGGACAGCGAGTCGAATATCATTCGCGCGATTGATACGTCTTTGGGCGTGGTCGAAACTTTAGTCGGCGGCGACCTCTTCGAGTTTGGCGATGTGGACGGCGCGGGCGATGATGTGCGCTTGCAGCATCCGCTCGGCCTCGCAATGTTTGACGGCAAAGTGCTCATCGCGGACACATACAATCACAAAATCAAACAGCTTGATACAAAAGCGCAAACCGTCAAGACACTCTTCGGCACAGGCAAGCCGGGACAGCAGGACGGCGCGTCTCCAACATTCTACGAGCCGGGCGGATTGAGCATCGCGCAAGGCAAGCTTTATGTCGCGGACACGAATAATCACGCGGTTCGAGTTGTTGACTTAAAGACAGGAGAGGCGCAGACGCTCAAGCTCAAAAACTTGCAGCCGCCCGTTTTGAATGTGGCAACAGCAGATGAATCATCCGCTCCGAACACGGAAGAGATTGCGCTGCAATCACAGCGCGTGCGCCGCTCAAGCGACGGCGCGCTCGTCATAGATGTCACGCTGCCTAAAGGCTATCACCTCAACCCGTCCGCGCCGCAGCGTTACAAAATCTCCGTCGGGAAGGGAACTAACATACTCGCCCTCGCGGGAGACACGCCCGCTCTGGCCCAGCGCACAGGCAAGGAGATACAGCTTCCCCTTCGTCTGCCTCTGCGCACACGTGAAGTTGGAGCGGCAGAGCTGCGCATACAAACCACGCTCTACTTCTGCCGCGAAGACAACACTGGCACATGCCGTATTAAAACTTTAATCTGGCGCGCGCCTGTTGAAATTGTCTCTGAGCAAAATGCAGGGCGGGAAATCAAGGTGATGGGAAAAATAGATTAAGCTCAGGAATCAAAGCGCAGCACATTAGCGTACCGGAACAAGAAAGACATCCCATGCCCACTTGCCGACATCCGCGCCTTGCTCGTCTCTGACTTTCGCTTTATACCTGAACCAGTTGCCATGCTCGTCTCTGCGCCGTGACTCCCTGTAGTCCAAATCTATTCTCCGCACGGCGAGCGCATCAAGCGTCTGCAATTCGCTTAATTCGGAGATACCGTTGTGATTCATGTCCTGCCACAATCGCAGGCTGGAAAAGATATTATCCTGACGAGCTATCCAGCCGTCATTGTTGCCGCCGTTAGCTGTTTTGTCATATTCAGCGAGAGCGAGAAATCCATTGGGAGCATCAGAGGGTGGCTGCGGTGTGTAGTTACCGAATAATTCCGCGCCGCTATCAACCATGCCGTTGCTGTTTCTATCGAGCGCGAGCCATGCATCATCCGAGCCGGTCGCTGTCCAAGAAAGTCCATTGGCATGACCGTCATTGTTGAGGTCGAATTGGACTCCGCCCGCCGCGCTCGTCAGATTGAAGCCGTTGCCCGCGACATCAATGACGATGGGCGAAGGACACAGCGGCTCAAAGTTCGGCCCGCTCTCAAAACCGTTGCCGCCTCCATTCAAACATACCTCCACTGGAGGGTTTTCAACGCCTGCTCGCCGCTCACAAGTGTATTCTGCGAAAAAGGTGTTATAAAGAACAAAGCTGCATCCGGCGGCGGTCGCGGTTTGAGCGTCAACGACTTGCTCCCAGCGTCCTTGCGTTTGCCCCGAAGCAAGCCGCACTTCACGGATTACGGGCGTGTGGAAAGCCGGATAGCATGTGTGTCCAAAAGCACAGATGCCAACGCCGAAAGTTTCTACTGTGAACTGCGCCCCGCCGGGAAAAGTTATAAAATTTCTCTCCGCTTTGTAGATGATGCCGTTATTGCTGCATCCAGTGTCCGCTATCGTCTCATATGATCTTGTTGGCCTACATCCGGCAAAAACTAAAGACTGTGCGCCGCAAAAGGCGAATACTACAACACATAGCGTTATGAGTTTCATTTCTATTCCTTTCACAGAAGGCACGTTAGTTCCGATAGGATTTAGTAGGATTTTTAGAGCCGCGCAAGTAGTTGCTCATAGGACGAGATAAGCTTCTGAACTTCTGTCTTGAAGTCAGATAAGCTAGTCATGTTCTCTCGGCTTCTAAGTGTCCGAATCTTCTTATTTAAATTTTCTTTGACTAAGCGGAGTCCACTTCGAGTGTCGAGAGAGAGCGAAATATTTTCATCTTCAGTTTTAAGCTGAGAGGCTTGTGACTCGATTTCAACTAGTCTTTGTTCCGTATTCGGAAGCGGGGAGTCTAAAGCTTTTCGTAAAATAGAGAGAACATATTGTGTTTGGCTCTTAATTCCTACATATTTGTCTTTGATCATATTGACATATTTAGAATCTCCTTCGCTGGTGTGGTCTTCAAAATAAACTGCTGAAATAACAACATCTATTATAAGAGAGCGGTTTTTCGCAGCATTAGCTTCCAATCCGGCCATCGGAATATCTTTAACTTCTGTTTCGCCCGGAGCAAGCAGTTTCTCGCTAAAAGCATAGTCTGTTGCAAGTCCTACATCTCCTAGCATAATCGTGTAGGCCATAATATTTTGAGAGGACGCATTCGAGAGAGTTATTTCCAGAGTTGGTATTGATAGCTTGGTGCTCTTTTGTGCGCTCTTAACCTGCAAAGATTTGGTTTTATTGATAACACGTATGTCAAAGTCTTGATTGCGCTTGGGGCGTGACGCTACGCTCATACTAATGAAAACCAGACAGGACACAGCGAAAAGGATACATAGATAATAAATTTTTGAGATTGAGGGCGGATTCTTTTTCATCGCGTTCTCCTTAATCTTTAGGTAGAAGCTTCTTTGGGCGGATAGAGGCTTATGAGACGCTTGAGTGTGCTTATAAAATATTACAGGGTGCCACGTCAGACAAGAACTTTGAGGAAGCGGATTTTGCTATTTAGACGCGGATTCGGTCGCGGGGTAAGCATCTCTGATTATTCTTTTGGCCGTTCAGTGGTTTTGTCGGAAGCGGGAGCCCGGAAACGTGTTCTGTATTGCGCGGGCGTCAGCCCGTAAGCTTTTCTGAAATCCCGCGCAAAGCGGCTCTTATCTTTCACTCCGACTCTGACCCTGATTTCCTTGATAGTGAGAAAGGTCGTCTCGATAAGCTCTTTGGCCTTCTGTAGCCTCAGAGATTTGCGATATTGAGAGAGCGACATTCCCATCTCAACCTTAAAGAGATGGCGGAGACGATGAGGAGAAAGATTGACCTGCCGTGCCAATTCCGCAAGCGTCGGCTCGTGATAAGGGTTGTCGTCGATGAGGCGGACGATGATTTCTATTCTTTGCTCCATACACTTCCGATTCGCACAGGAAAGTGGCTGGGCTGCTCGAAGGCGAGGCTTTATCTTTGCGGCTTCTGAGTGAGAGCGCCGGATAGTCGTATGCCCGGAGAGGTGGCTCTCACGACGCGGATTATTAATCAGCTATTTGAGGAAAGCAAGAGAATTATGCGTCAGTGGGTCAAGTGACTATGCTCAGGTTTGCCCACGCTTTGCGAAAGCCGCAGAGGAGAGTTTTTCAAAGCCATATGTTTCGCGGATGCAGTCTCTTGGGTCTCAATCTGCGGCTTCGCTTCCATGCTCATTGCCTCAGACAATCCTGAGAAGGCCAGTGCGAGGAGTCCTGCCGCTTCCGAAAGAAGTCTCTGCTGGTTCGCGTCATATTCGCTGAGTGTAGTTGAGTAAACGGCGATTGCGCCGAACATCTCTTTGTCTTTGAGGACGGGGAAGACAGCCAGCGTGCGATAGGCCGCGAACTTTTCAGCCAGCGCGGGCGGGAGGTCAAGACGCGGGTCTGTATTGCAGAAGGAATGGCGATTGGCAAGTACCCATCCGACGACGCCTTCGCCAGGCATGACCTTGCGGCCTAAGAGCACAGCTGCATTCTCGCCCGTCGCGTGTGTGATTTCGTAATCGCCGCTCTCAGGCTCTGCGAGCGTGATGGAGCAGGCATCGTGTGGCGCGATGGCGTTTAGTTTTTCGATGAACGCGGTAATCATCTCCTCGCGGCCACGCGCGCTGTGCAGCGATTGGGCCAGAGCATATAGCGCGCGCAGTTCGTCAACTGTAAACTCCTTCTGCGGTGCTTCTGCATTATCCGCCGGAGCTTCCGCGAGTCCCGCGGCAGGTGCGACTGCGCGCGCAGCTTCCGAGAGTTCTTCAATCGGCTCGATGCCGAAGGTCGGCATGGGTGCGCCGCGATGCGCGCGAATCTCCGCTTCAAAGCTTGGCAGGTTTGTGATGAATGTCCCGACGACCTGCGGGTCATAGAGGATGCCGCTATTGCTCATCAAAAATTCTATGGCCTGCTCGCGCGTCATGCCTCTGCGATACTGACGGTCTTCGCGCACGGCATCAAAGCAATCTACGACGGAAAGAATCCGCGCCGTCAAAGGAATGTCTTCACCAGCTAAACCATCTGGATAACCTTTGCCGTCCCATCTCTCATGATGATGACGAACCACAGGCACGACCGGATAAGGAAATTCTACACGGCTCAGAATCTGCGCGCCGACGATGGTGTGCATCTTCATCTTTTCAAACTCGGCGGCGGTCAGCTTGCCGGGTTTCTGCAAGACATAATCGGGGACGGCAATCTTGCCTACATCATGCAAGAGCGCGCCGGCCTTTAAGGCTTCAATCTCAAGCCCTGTGCAACCGAGCAGACGCGCGACGCCTGCGGCGTAAATCTGGACGCGCAGAACGTGCTCGTGTGTGACTTCATCTTTGGCGTTGATGGCGACGGCGAGGGCTTCGACCATCTCGTGATGAGCTTTCTCTAAAGAGCTGATGCGCTCCTGTATGCTGTTGCGATATTGCCTGTGGCCCAGAAAGATTGCAAAGAGAAGCGGCGCGGCAATCAAGACCATCAGCAGTACGTTGTATTGCAGCGCAATGTACATCAAACTCGCCGCCGCGCTCGTCGGCAAAGCCATCGGAATGGCCCACAGCAGATTGGCTTTGAGGCTTTTCCACATCGGATGATGATTGCGCAGGGCAAAGAGAGTGGAGAAGAGGACTGCGTTGGCGACGATGTGTGTGATGCTCGCAGCGAGGAGTGCGACGGCGACCAGTGGAAAGGCATTGTGGCCCGGACTCGCGATGCCTGCGCCCGCGCTCATGATTGTGGAGAGAGTGGCTCCGGCTGCGGCTGTCGCCAGCGACATCATGCCGAAGGAGTAAAGATTGCTGGACAGCCGGCTAACCGTGCGTCTGGATGAAGTGAAGCCCTCTATGCCCGCGATGAAGATTGAAGCAGAGAGGCCATACCAGCAGGCGACGAGCAGCACGATGGCATCCGAGAGCGTGAAGGTAATCTTTTCGTGCGGCGTCTTTAAGACAGACGGCAGCGGAAAAGTGTTGGGGAACATGCCCGTCACGATGGTCAGCGGGACGAGCGCGAGCACGATTAATTGATCCGACAGCGCATACTTGAAAGAGAGCAGAGCAGCCGCGACAGTCCATAGAGAGATGCCCGTGATAATCACCAACGCGGTATAGCTGCGGCACGCTTTGTCATCTCTTGATTTTTGCATTGTCTCTCTTGCGCTTCTATTAGTTTCGATGTCTATGTCCGTTAAGCTTCAAACAGTATTGCTATCATCAACTCAGTGACGCGGTAAAAGCGGACTCGTATGTAGAAGTCGCCTGACTCCCAAAGGTATGGCCGTCTCGCCTTGAATCATCACTTCCTGACTGCTGCTTATAGAGCTCGGATCAATCATGTTCGAGGCCCACAGGGCTTCGTTGTCCAAACACCAGTCGGTTCTCTGATTATTCGACAGTGCGCCGTCCGCCTGCACGAACTCGCTGCTGATGACAAAGCCGCTGCTAATCACAAAGCCGCTGCTGATAACGAACCCGCTACTGATGACAAAACCACTGCTGATGACAAAGCCGCTGCTGATGACGAATCCGTTTGACAGCACGTAAGAGCCGTCGGCTCGCATGTAGCCGTCCGCAAGCGCAAAGCCGCTCGTAATCGTGCGCCCGTCTTCCATCCTGTAGCCGCTCGTCATTCGCAAACGGTCTGTGAACGCGATGCCTTCGGCCCAGATGAGGCCGTTGTTGAGCGGCACGGCTTGACCGGCGATAGGAGCCGTCAGCCCTAACGATTGATAGGTCGTGTTGCTTTTCGTGATGAGATTGTCGCCGGACTTTGCTTTATCTGCATCCTGTCGAATCGCTTCGGCGAGCGTGACGGCTGCGCTTGTATTCAGTTCTCCCGCGCCTTCCGTAATGACGCGCTCGAAGGTCGTCATCTGTCCGTCTCTGACCATCGCTTCATAGACAGGCAAACGCTGCGCTGTACGCATGAGCAGAGCTTTGACTATGCGCGGCGTGAGCGAAGGATTGGCTTCGAGCATCAATGCGACTGTGCCTGCGACGGCGGGCGCGGCAAAGGAAGTGCCGCTCAGGATTTGATATGTGCCTGTGGCCTGCGGGTTATAGGCAGTCGTGTTGCCGAAGACGAGCGTGCCGACGAGGCCGCCGCCGCCCGAAGTCGAATATGAATAGGATGATGTGGGAGATGAAGCTGCCGTCTCTGCCGCGCCGATGCGATTGCCGGGCGCAACCAGGTCAGGCTTGGCGATTCCGTCAACAAGTGTCGGCCCGCGCGAAGAATAGGTGGTGACAGTATCATCTCCGCGCTGGTTGGTCTGCTGCGTATTGGTCGCGCCGACCGTGATGACTTTCGGAGAATTAGCTGGCGAAAGGATGCCGCCGTAAATCGTGTTGCCGTTTGAATCTTTGCCCCAGTTGCCTGAGGCGACGACGACCACGATGCCTGCATCCACTGCGCGCCCGACTGCCTGACACAAAGGGTCTGTCTGGTAGCTCTGCGTCACGGGCGTGCCGAGCGAGAGATTCATGACACGTATGTTGTAGTTGCTCTTATTTTGTATCACCCAGTTGATGCCAGCGATGACATTTGAAACTGAGCCAGTGCCTTGCGAGTTAAGCACGCGCACATTGACTAGGTTCGCGCCCGTTGCCATGCCGCCATAAGTCTGCGTAGAAGAATTCTGCGCGGCCTCATTCTCGCTCGCCTGTCCTGTTCCGGCTGCGACTCCGGCTGTGTGCGTGCCGTGACCGTAAGCGTCTGACGTGCGATTCTCGCCAGTGAAGTCAACATGCTTCTTGATGCGGTCATAGGCTTGCACATAGTTCTGCGAGAGCAGCAGTCCCAAGCCGAGCAGGCCGCCCGAAGATTGCCACTGGTAGCCAGCGAACTCCGCGGCATCCGGCGGGCTGATGCCGCTATCAAGAATGGCTATGCCGACCTTGTTGCCCCCGCCGCCGTTTGCCATCTCTTTCGTGCCTTTCGGCAAGACCTTGCTTGCGCCCGTAGTGATTTCAAGATGGCTCGTATTGTCAGGCGGAGCAGTTGAGAGCGAGCGCACTTCCTGATCGGCAGAGAGCCACGCCACATCATCTCGCGCAGCAAGCTCTTCAGCCTTTGCCAGCGGCACATCCGCCACCAATACATTGAGCGCATCAAGCTGCTGCGTGACCAATCCGCCAGCGTCTTCAAGAGCAAGCCGCGCCTGTCTCGTCGCTCGACCATCTGCGACATTGAGTATGACGCGCACTCTGGCGTTACTGTTCGAGCGCGAGCGGCGAACAGTTTCCAACAGGTTGTCTGCCATCTTGAGACGGTCAGAGCGGCGCGCGGATACTATTTGTGTTTGCGCGGCAGCAGACGGCCCCGAAGCGACCAGGAGCGGCGCGAACAGGGAAAGAATCAATAGCAATGCCAGAGGGGAAGACTTACGCATCAGACTTTTGTTCCTCGCAAAATAAAAATTCAACTGTTCAATCCTCTTAATGAGTCAACTCGGATTCCAGCGGCGTGCGCGTCAGATTGAGCGGCGCGGTGTTAAATGACTGCGCGGCTTGCGGCGCGACCGTTTCCACTTCCGCCTTGAGCCGGATTGGCGCGTGCGTTTCGTCCGGGATAGCCGAGAGAGCTGTGGCGACAAAAGCCGTCGCTTCTTCAATCAACTTCTGGTGGTCTTTCTCATACTGCGCGAGCGTGGACGAATAGAGCGAGACGGCTCCGAGCACATCGCCCTCTTTCATAATCGGGAAAGAGGCGAGTGTGCGATAGTTTGCAAACTTCTCTGCAATCGTCGGCGGGAAATCGAGCTTCGGATCTGTGTTGCAGAAGGATTTGAGATTGGCTATCGTCCAGCCTGTGACGCCTTCGCCGAGCGTAATCTTGCGACCGATGAGCGACGAAGCATGCTCGCCAGCCGCATGCATCACAACATTCTCGCCCGTCTCAGGCATGACCAGCGTGACGGAGCAAGTATCAAACGGCACAACATCATTCAGCTTCGATGTAAAGGTCTCAAGAATTTCGTCACGACCACGCGCGCCGTTGACCGCCTGTGTCAAAATATAAATCGCGCGCAGTTGTTTGGTATTGGCAGGAGCCTGCGACTCTTCCTCTGCTTCTGCAAGTCCAGCCGCCGGAGCCACACTGCGCGCAGCCTCTGACAACTCTTCCATCTGCTCTATGCCGAATGAAGGCGCAGGCACATCCTTGTGGGCCAGTATCTCTGCTTCAAACTGTGGCAGGTGTGTGATGAAAGTCCCGACGACACGCGGGTCATACTGCGTGCCGCTTCCCTGCATAATCAGGTTGATAGCCTCTTCGCGCGTCAGACCCTTGCGGTACTGCCTGTCTTCGCGCACGGCATCAAAGCAATCCACGACAGACAACACACGCGCCGTCAGTGGAATGTCTTCACCGGCCAATCCGTCTGGATAACCTTTGCCGTCCCATCTCTCATGATGATGACGAACCACAGGCACGACCGGATAGGGAAACTCAACGCGGCCCAGAATCTGCGCGCCAGCGATGGTGTGCATCTTCATCTTTTCAAACTCGGCGGCGGTCAGCTTGCCCGGCTTGTTGAGAATGTAATCGGGGACGGCAATCTTGCCGATGTCATGCAGCAATGCTCCGGCCTTCAGAGCATCTATTTCGGAGTCAGAACATCCGAGCAGACGCGCGACGCCTGCGGCGTAAATCTGGACGCGCAGAACGTGCTCGTGTGTGACTTCATCTTTGGCGTTGATGGCGACGGCGAGGGCTTCGATGGTTTCTCTGTGGCCCTTCTCCATGATGCTTATGCGCTGGTCAACGCTGTTGCGATATTGTCTGTGGCCCAGATAGATGGCTAAGAAGATTGGCGCGCCGATGATGGTCGTAATCAGGAGGTCATGCTGGAGCGCAAAGTAGATGAGCGTGGCCGCCGTGCCGGTCGGCAGGAACATCGGCGCGACCCACAGGAAATTCTGTTTCCATGTCTTTAAGACAGGATGGTCATAGCGCATCGCAATCAGCGTCGAGACCAGCCACATGTTGACGATGTTATGGACGAGACTCGCCACCAGCAAAGAGACCGCGACGGAGAGCAACCTGTGATTGAGTCCGCGCTGCGTTTCGCCAAAGCCGTAATGCAAGATTCCTGTCACCGTGAAGCCTGCGGCGGCTGTCGCCAGCGACATCATGCTCGAAGAGAAAAGGTCTCTCACAATGTCATACTGCTTGACCCTGTGTATGCGCCATGAAGATGTGTAGCCCTCTATGCCGTGTATGAAGATGGCAGCCATCGGCCCGTACCAGACCGCGACCAGCAGGATGATGGAATCGACGAGCGTGAAGGTGAATCTATCGTTGGTAAACCGCATGCCTTCGGGCAGCTTGAAGGTGTGTGAGAACATGCCGACGACGACCGACAGCGGCACGAGCGCAGTGATAATCCACAGGTCGCGTCCGGTGTGATTCATGGGCAGACTGGCGGCGGCGGCGAGCCAGGCAGAGATGCCTATCGCGCTCACGACAATCTGAAACACGCGGCTTTTTCTGTTGAATTTTGTCTTAGCCATTCTCCGCACCTTCTGGCAAAAAATTGAAATAACAGTGCATGTGCAACCTAAATCCTCTGTTCAAGTCGTCGAGCAAATAAATTGTTGAGGAGGACTTAAAAGTTGGGGCGATGACTGCCGCGTCAGCCATCCCGAAAGCTGGCGGCAGTCTATCTCTTAACAAGCACTGTGCCGCCCGTTTTATCTCGCTAAGTTGTTGAAAACATTAGGCTGGGGAAGTCCAAACAAAGAGCGGCCCGTCTGTTTGACCGATTAACTGTCAATTCAATCGGTCAAACAGACGGGCCTGCGTGGGAGTGTGCAAGTTTTAATGCTTTACGGCGCGGCGTCCATGGCCGGAGTGTTGTCTCCGTTCAAGAGCGAAGACATGGCCTCCGTCACAGCATCCGACAGGAGCACACCGTCCGAGATAAGGCTACCATCCGAGAGCAAAACCCCGTCAGAAATCAGCGTGCCATCCGACAGCAAGACTCCATCCGACAGGAGCACACCCGACGGCAGAAGCACTGTTCCATCCGACAACAAGACGCCATCAGAAATCAGCACGCCGTCCGAGAGCAGGACTCCATCAGACAACAGCACGCCATCGGAAAGGAGCACACCATCCGAGAGCAAGACGCCGTCCGACAAGAGCACTCCATGACCATACACACGCTGGAACTGCGTGATGAGCTGCGTGCCGCTTGCGATAGCATGGTTGAGGACGATGCCCTGTCCCCATGTGAAAGTCTGGTTGGCAATTCTGGAAGTCGGCGTCGGCGGCGTAGCCGTTCTCAGTAATGGCGAGCCGAGAGCCGCCGTCGCCCAGTTGACATCCGAGCGAATCGCCTTCGCCAGTCTGACTGCGCCTTCGATGTTGACCTGTCCCGCGCCCTGTTCGAGCGTGTTAAAGCCATTGAGGGGCTGGGCCGTGTACATCAGAATCATCTTCACCATGTTCGGCGTCAGATTCGGATTGGCTTGCTTGAGCAGGACAGCCGCGCCCGCGACGATTGGAGCGGCCATAGAAGTCCCGCTCAAGCGCATCAACTGCTTCTTCGGGTCTGTCTCGTTTGTGGGGACATGCAAGTCCGGGCTGTTTGCGACCAGCGCGTTTTTGACATAGACATCAACGCCATTAATTCTCTCTTTGGTAATAGACTCGGCGGCAATCAGCTTGTTGCCGGGAGCAACGAGGTCGGGCTTGATTAGATTGTCGTAATGCTTGACGCCTGACGCGTCCGTGTAATAGCTGCGAGTCGGGCCGCGCGAGCTAAAGGTAGCGATGCTGTCATCCGAGCGCACATCCGTGCCAAGCGTGTTTGTCGCGCCGACAGTAATCACCGAAGGCTCGTTGCCGGGCGAATGTATGTGTCCGTAAACCTTATTGCCCAGGCGGTCTTTGCCATTGTTTCCGGCGGCGGCGACAACGACGATGCCTGCGTCAACCAGACGACGCGCCGCGCGGCAGAGCGGGTCATTCTTGTAAGAGTTGATGGCGAGTGTGCCGAGGCTCATGTTGACGACGCGGATTTTGTATTTCTGAAAATTCTTCTCGCCAGTCGGATTGGATAGAGATGTTGGAGCCAGAATCCAGTCGAGCGCGGCCAGGAGAGCCGAAGTTGTGCCAATGCCTTGCTTGTTCAGCACTTTGAGACTGACGATTTCCGCTTTCGGTGCGATGCCGATGTAGGCTGCGTTCATCGCATCCTTGCTGGCGAGCAGACCTGCGACGTGCGTGCCGTGACCGAACTTGTCCATCACGCCGTAGCCGTCGTTTGTGAAATCCTTCTGAAAGACAACCTTGTCCATCAGGTCGTGGTCTCTGAAGATACCTGAATCAATGATGGCGATACCGACGCCGTCGCCTTCCAGGTTATCGTTGCCGGAGATAGCGCGCATTGCATCCGCGCCCGTAGTGTTCTCAACGTGGCCCAGCGTGCGCGTCTCTCTGTCCATAGAGATGTAGCGAGTCTCGCTGTTGGCAGCCAATTCATTGACCGCGCTGAGCGGCAACTTAAGAGCGATTGTGCCGAGCTGCATCATGCGCTCGTCAACCTGCACGCCGTATTTTGCGAGCACGTTAGAAATTTTGCCGTTGCGTATATCTGCGACTTGCAGGATGACTTCGACGCGATCCGTGCCTTTGGAATTTTTCAGTGCGTCGCGCAAATCCGGCGAGACTTTATCGCCGACATAATCGTCTGCATTCTTGCCGTCTTCGAGTTTCTGGGAAGACGCAAGACCTTCATTTAGACGGACTTGCAGGAAAAAGTCTTTGACTCCCGCATCGCTTCCGATGTACTGCGCGTAGGCGGTCGAAGAGGTAAAGCCGACGATTTGCAGGTGGCCGGTTTTGAGCTTTGCGACGACAGCCTGTGTGGCTGCTTCGCTTGCGCGTGCGCCGACAAACTGCTGCAACTCCGGCGCAAAGAGGATGACCTGACCGCGCGATTGCGCAGCCTCGTTAACCACCGCCTGCAAGCGCGAGTTAAACTCCGCAGCCGTCTTGACACCGGCAGAGAGCGCGGCCACGTTGAGGATGAATAATTGCTTGCCTCTTAAATTCTGCGGCACGTCGCCGGCGTTGATGCGCTGGGCCAGAGCCTCTGCCATCTGCCGGCTTTCGTCGCCGGAGAGACTCGTGAGCACTGGATTGTTCTGCGACTCGCGCGAGAGAATCAGCAGCGCGCGCGTGACTTCCGCCTCATGTCCGGCAGACACTTCAAGCTTGCCCTGCCGGGCAAGCTGTGTCAGGTCTGTCGCATAACGCGCAAGCGCAGAAGAAGACGTTTTTGTTTTCTCATTGCGCCGCGCGGACGTTTGATTGCCACGCGCTTGAGCATGGCCGCTCAGGGCCGCCCCGCCGCAGATAGAGAGCAGCAAAGAGCAGAGCGCGAGCCATGTCATAATGGGAGACCGTTGTAGCTTTTCCACTTTAAAACCTCCTTGAGCCGTAACCCGCGAGGGATACGAGGTGAACCTTGAGAGCTAAGATTTCTTCTCTTCCTGTAAAAAGATGCTGTTGTAATAGCTGCGCAGTTGATAACCAGCCTTGCGATAAAGCGCGAGCGCAGCTTCGTTTCTTTCATTGACCAGCAGAGAGATGGAGACTGAACGCGCCAGCAGCACGCGGCCCATCTTCTTCAAACAGCGCGAGCCGTAGCCTTTGCCGCGCTCGTCCGGGTTGACATAGACGCCTTCGAGATAAATCACATCGGGCGTGTCGCATACTATGTCTGCCTTAAAAATGAGTTTTCCTTTTTCAATAAAGACCCAGATGCGGCCCTGTTCTATGCGGCGCGCGGTGCGCATGCGAAAGCCTATAGGGTCAACTTCAAGCGGATTGACGCCAATCTCTTCAAAGGCCATCGCGGCATGCGCCGTCATCACATGGCCCAGGTCATCGAGCGTCGCGGGCCTGAGTTGAACCACGTCTGCGAAATCTTCTACGGGCCAACGCTGCTCCATCAAAAGGTCGCGGCAGATGAGACGTGGCGAGCGACCGGACTCGGAATAGTGTTCCCAGAACTTTTCAATCTTCGCCTCTTCGCCCATGATGATTTGCGGGCTGCCATCCTGCTCTGCCAAACGCGCGAAAGCTGCCAGAGCTTCGTCGCTTCTCACTTCAACCAGGACTGCATGACCGATGAGAGCAATGCCTTCGAGCCGTCCGTAACTGTCGCGGCAGCCATAGAACGCGCCGCGATTCAAGGGACTGACGATGCCGTTGTCGCGTATGAAGCCGGACATGAAGACCGTATGAATCGGACGCGTGGCGAGAAATTCCAGCGCCTCTGCTTCCTCCGACTCATGAAGCGGCAGAATCGAGAGGGCTTTATCAGCAACGTGCGAGGCGTTGAGCTTCGTTGCCGTCAGCTTGTCTTGTAGAGTTAGAAGTGTCATGGCTTTCGTTAAAGTCCCATGCGTGGGAGAATTTCTATCGTGTGCATAGAGACGAGCGAGGGAGGTCGTCTCTTACGCACGAACGCTGCGACTAATATTCCTCTTCTTCCTCCGGGATAATGACCGGAATCATTGCTGCTGTGTTATCGCCATTGAGCATCGAGGACATGGCCTGCGTGACCGCATCGCTCAAAAGCACACCGTCACTTAAAAGCACTCCGTCACTGCGAAGCACGCCGTCTGACAGGAGCACTCCGTCCGAGAGCAAAACGCCGTCCGACAGGAGCACGCCGCAGGAAGTGTAGACGCGACCATCCGACAGGAGCGCGCCGTCGTTGACCAGAATGTTATGGCTCAAGGCCACGCCGTCTGTGAGCAGAATGCCGTTGCGATTCAAGCCGCCGGTGCTCTGCGTAACGCCGTCCGTGAGCAGCACGCCAGTCTTGTAAGCTCCTTGATATAAAGTAATTAGCTCGATGCCTGTGGCAAAGGTGTAGTTCAGAATGATGCCCTGTCCCCATCTCACAGGCTGGCCCGCAATCGTGCTCTGCGGCGCGGGCGGCGTCGCTGAAGTCAAGAGCGGCGAGCCGACGGGCGTCGCATCCGTGATGTCCGTGCGAATCGCTCTGGCGAGCCTGACTGCGCCGTCTATGTTGAGCTGGCCCGCGCCCTGCTCGAACTGGTTAAAGTTGTTGATGGGCTGGGCCGTGTACATCAAAATCATCTTCACCATGTTCGGCGTCAGCTTCGGGTTGGCCTGGAGCAAGAGAGCGGCTGCGCCCGCGACCACAGGAGAAGCCATAGAAGTCCCGCTCAGGTTCATCTGGTCATCTCTGTCTCTGTTGATGCCTTGCAGGTCAAGGTTGGGATTCTCTTCCACGAGCAGATTGTCTTCGGATTTGGCGGAATAGATTTTATTGCCGGGAGCAACGAGGTCAGGCTTAATCAGGTTGTCGTAATGCATAACGCCCTGCTCGTCCGTGTAGTAGCTGCGAGTCGGGCCGCGCGAGCTAAAGGTAGCGATGCTGTCATCCGAGCGCACATCTGTGCCGAGCGTATTGCTTGCGCCGACCGTGATGGCCGAAGGCTCGTTGCCGGGCGAATGTATGTGTCCGTAAATCTTGTTGCCATCTGCATCCTTGCCGCTATTTCCGGCAGAGGCGACGACCACGACTCCCGCATCAGTAAGACGACGCACGGCGCGGCACATCGGATCATTCTGATAAGAACTGATAGCGAGCGCGCCGAGGCTCATGTTGATGACGCGTATGTTGTAGGTTGTGCGATTTGTCAAAGCCCAATCGAGCGCGGCCAGAAGCGAAGAAGAAGTTCCTCTTCCGTTTGCATCGAGAACGCGCAGGTTGATGAGCTTGGCTTTCGGCGCAATGCCAGTGAAAGCTCCTGCATAGAGACTATTGGAAGCGGCGGCCAGTCCTGCGACATGCGTGCCGTGACCGAAAGGGTCTTCGCCGGGTTTGTTCTCGCCAGTGAAATCAACGGCTTTGACAATCGCGCTGTTTCTAGTCATTCCGCTATGGTCTTTCCAGATACCGGAGTCAATGATGGCGATGCCGACGCCCGTGCCGTCCAGTGTTCCGGTCGGCAACACGCCCGTGCGTATGTTGCTCGTACCGGTTGTGTTCTCGACATGGCTGAAGCCGAACGTTGCTGTTTCGTTATTGAGCGAGAGATAGCGCGTCTCTGAATTGGCGGCCAACTCTTCGGCTGCGCTGAGGGGCATCTCGACCGTCAATGTGCCGAGCTGTTCAAGGCGCGAGACGACGCGCACGTTGTAGCGTTGGAAAAGAGAATTGAGTTTGCCGCTATTGATGTCCGCGACCTGTAGAATGACTTCGACGCGATCCGTGCCTTTGGAATTTTTCAGAGCATCGCGCAAATCCGGCGAGACTTTATCGCCGACATAATCATCTGCATTCTTGCCAGCTTCAAGCCTTGCGCTCTCCTGCCCGTGAACTCTGACTTGCAGGAAGAAATCTTTAACTTCATTGTCCGTCTGAATGTACTGCGCGAAGGCTGCGGGAGAAGCCGCGCCGATAATCTGCACTTCGCCGCGTGCCAGGGCTTTCGCCATTGCCTGCGATGCTGCATCGGATGCGCGCATGCCTACGAACTGCTGCAATTCAGGAGCGAAGAGAATGACGCGGCCTTTGGCCTGCGCCGTCTCGTCAAGCACCGTTTGCAAGCGCGCGCTGAATTCATCAGCCGACTTCAAACCGGCGAACAGTGCATGGATGTTGAGACTGAAAAGCTGCTTGCCCTTTAAGCTCTGCGGCACATCACCCTGAGCTATGCGCTGTGCCAGGTTTTCTGCGACAGCTTTGCTCTCGGCAGCGGATTCGCCCGTCAGCACAGGATTGTTCTGCGCATCGCGCGAGAGAATCTGTATGGCGCGCACGACTTCCGCTTTGTATTCGGCTGCGGGTTCGAGCATGCCTCTGCGTGCCAGTTCCGTCAGGTTCGTCGCATAACGCGAAAGCATTGGCAGCTTTGCCTGCTCTCTGCGCTGCGGCGCGGTCTGCTTGGATTGTGCTTTGACTGCAAAGACGGCGCTGCCACACAGAGAGACTATCAGGGACAAGAGAGCCAGCCATGTGACAAGGGGTGACCGTTTAATGCTTTTCATCTGCAACTCCTACAGGTTTTCGATTGGGGAAATTCTTTTGGGACTATCTTGCTCGGCAGCACGCCACCGGGATGTCCGCGCCTTTGCTTGGGCAAGCCCTATGCCGCCATTCGGAAAAAGGGAAAAATCGGTAAATTTCCTAAGGAAAAGTGGTTTTTAGAGGATTTGAAGAGACAGCGGAAAACTAGCGGTTCGGTCAGCTTGAAAGTTCTCGGTCAAGCAAAATGACTGAAACGGGCCGAAGAAAGGAAAAGGGTAAGAGGAAAAAAGCAAAAGTTAAGACAGCATCTTTCTCATCTTCCTTTTTCCTTTTGATAGTGGGTCAGTTTGGAGTTTAGTTCTGTGGAATTGAAGCCTGATTGCGTGAAATTAGAGCTTAATGCTGCGGAATTAAACTTTAATTGTCGAGAGTTAAAGCTTAAGTGCGTACAATTAAAGGCTTGATTTGAAGAATTAAAGCCTTGTTGCGCACAATTAAAGCTTTGCTGCACGCAATTAAAGCCTGATTCCGCATCGCCGGAGTCGTGTTCCCTCAAATTTGCGGAAAGTTCTCGCAAAGTAAGGCACGGGCGAAGGGTAACGGGTCAATTTGTTCCTTTTTGTGCGCTTGCCTTCTCCGGCAAAGGCAGGTAATATTCACTTCAACAGGCGTGAGGCTGAATGTCTCCGCTAGAAGGCGCGGCACGGTGAGGGTGCCGCGCTTTCGCTTTTAAAATCTCTTTGAGCGAAAGATTCATCATTCCTTCCCAACACATCTTGCGGCCTGCTGGCAGCGCGTCGCGTCTTCGGTGTAGAATCCTTTTCAGGTAATAATTTTTTTCTGTTCAAGAGGTAATTTGTCAGCCAACGAACCAGTCGCCAGCAACTATCAGGGGCGTCCGAGCGTGTGCCGTAATTGCGGCGCGCTGGTCGGCGCGGGCGAGAGCGCGTGCGCGCAATGCGGCACACCTCTCGCACAGATTTCAGCACGCAGAGAGGCCGCGCGTCCCGCTTATGATAGCGAGACGATGACCTTTGCACGCGCTATCCTGACGCGCCCAGCGACCTTCACTGTTGTCTTCCTGGTAATCAATGTCCTGCTCTATATCTTGATGACCATTTCCGGCGGCGCAACCGGCGAGACTTTGATTGCTTACGGCGCAAAGCTCAATTCGTTGATTGCTAAAGGAGAGTGGTGGCGTTTTATCACGCCGGTCTTTCTGCACATCAGCCTGCCGGGTTTTGGTCCAATGCATATCCTGATGAATATGTATGGACTCTGGATGATTGGCCCATATGTGGAAAGGCTCTATGGCTCTGCAAAGTTTGTAGTCTTCTGGATAGTTTCGGGCGTGGCGGGTGTGCTGGCGAGTTACCTGGCTGTGCGACCGAACTTGAGCAAAGGACTGATTGGCAGCTTTCTGTTCAGAGCAGAAGACGGGCCATCTGCCGGAGCATCGGGCGCGCTCTTTGGCTTGATAGGAGTGCTGTTTGTCTTCGGTCTTAAATTCCGGCGCGAGTTGCCGGAGGGTTTTAAACGCGCCTTCGGGACGGGCATGTTGCCTGTCATCTTGATGAATCTTTTCATAGGATTCCTCGGCAGAGGTTTGATAGACAACGCTGCTCATCTGGGCGGCTTGTTGGCGGGCGCGGCGCTTGCGCTCGTCGTCGGCTACAAACGTCCGGGCGAGCGCGGCCCTGTCTCAACCATCTGGCACATACTGCAATTCGCAGCACTCGCGCTGGTCGTCGTCAGCTTCTTCATGGTCTGGCGCAGCTACAGTGGGCCAAAACCATCTTTGAGCGGGGAGTCGCTGCGGCGCGGTGTGACCGGAAGCGGCCCTGATGTCGCGGGCTATCTGGATGCGATTAACGAGGGCCAGCGAAGTTTTCGCAAGAGCCTGAATGAGACAGACCCTGAGGCGACTGAGCAGGCTATCAATAAATTGGAGAACGCGCCGCGCCTGAATGATAAAGCGGATGCTTTAAGAAATGAGTTGAAGGAACTAGTTGTGCGTGCGCGCGACTACACTTCTTTGCCCGCCAAGGAACGCGAGACAAAGCCGTCGCAGTTACAGCTTCAACAGCTTCTGACGGATTTTCAAGGATGGCAGGATAGATTCCGCGAATGGGTTAAGACGGATGGCGGACAGAAATTCGGGATAGTGTTTACGGAGGACGCCAATCAAAATAAGGCGAATGAAAAGCCGCAGGAAAGCAAGTGAAAGAAGAGTTCCAATCTAATTAATTAATCAGAGGAGATAAAAACCGAGATGGAAATTAAGAAAGTGGGCGTGCTCGGCTGCGGCCTGATGGGTTCAGGCATCGCGCAGACGGCTGCCACAGCAGGCTTTGATGTCATCGTGCGCGAAGTTACGGAAGAGTTGTGCGCGAAAGGATTTTCGGGGATTGAAAAATCTTTAGGCAAGTTTGCAGAGAAGGGAACTATCACGAGCGAACAGCAACAACAGATTCGCGGTCGCATGACAAGCACGACGCAGCTCAAAGACCTGCATGATTGCGACATCATCATCGAAGCAATCATCGAAAACTTAGAGACCAAGCGCGAGACATACAAACAACTCGACGCCATCTGCAAGCCGGAAACAATTTTCGCTTCCAACACTTCTTCTATCTCCATCACAGAGATGATGACGGCCACTGGCCCGGAGAGACAGCAGCGTTTTATCGGCTTGCATTTTTTCAACCCGGTGCCTTTGATGAAACTGGTCGAAGTCGTGCGGACGATTCTGACGGACGAAGCTGTCTATGAAGAGGCTGTGGAATTTGGCAAGCGTCTGGGCAAAGTTCCTGTGCGCGCGGGAGACAAGACAGGCTTTATCGTCAATCGCCTGCTCGTGCCATACATGCTCGACGCGATTCGCGCGCTCGAAGAGGGCGTCGGCTCGATTGTGGATATAGACAACGCGATGAAGCTCGGCTGCGGTTATCCGATGGGGCCGTTTACGCTCGGAGATTTCGTAGGGCTCGATACGACCTACTACATCGCTGAGATTATGTTCAACGAGTTTCGCGAAAAACGTTTTGCCCCGCCGCCGCTTCTCAAGCGCATGGTCTTAGCCGGTCTCTACGGTCGCAAATCCGGGCGCGGCTTTTATGACTACACGACGGATGCGAAGAACCCGACGCCGATGAATCTTTTATAACTGCTTCGAGATGATTGATTTTGAAAAGCGCGAATCGCTCGCGCTCGTTCGCCTGAACAGGCCGGAGAAGCTCAACTCTTTATCGCGTGAGATGATGTTTGAGCTTGTCCGGCTTTTTGGGCAGCTTGAGCATGACGCAAACCTGCGCGCAGTGATTCTCACAGGAGCGGGCGAGCGCGCTTTCTGCGCTGGCACGGATATTGGCGAACTGACAGGGCTTGATGAAGCTGGCGCGCTCGAAGCATCAAGACGCGGGCAGGAAGTTTGTGATGTGATTGAAAGATGTCCTGTGCCTGTGATTGCTGCCGTGAGAGGCATCGCGGCGGGCGGCGGGTGCGAGCTTGCTCTGGCGTGTCATCTGCGCGTGGCGTCGTCCGATGCCGTGTTCAGTCTGCCTGAAACAAAGCTCGGCGTTATTCCCGCTTATGGCGGCACGCAGAGATTGGCGCGCATCATCGGCGAGGGACGCGCTCTGGAAATGATGCTCGCGGGCAAGCGCATCAATGCACAGGAAGCTTTGAGCACGGGCCTTGTCAATCGCGTGACGGATTCCGCGCGAGTGATTGACGAAGCCTTATCTCTCGCAAACGAAATCCAACAGCTTGCGCCACTCGCTATCCGCGCCTGTCTCAAGGCTGTCATGCGCGGCCTCTCACTGCCGCTCGCAGAAGGCTTGCAACTCGAAGCGGAACTTTTCAGCCAGCTCTTCGCCACGGCAGACGTGCGCGAAGGCACGCGCGCCTTCCTCGAAAAACGCGCGCCCGTTTTCAAAGGCGAGTAAGCGATAGAATGAATCTCCATTGAGTGTTAGAATGTAGCTCAAAGGAGGTAGTCAACATGAACGAAGATTCAACACAAAATCTATCCTCCTCGCACGATGAGACTTTACGGCAAATACTCGCAGCCGTTAATGACTTGCAAGTTAGTGGTAAAGATTTGCAAGCAGGCGTTAAAGAATTGCAGGGAAGAGTTAAAGAATTGCAAGGAAGAGTAGAGAGTTTGGAGAGCAAGGTCGAAGAACGTCTCTACGATACACGGCCCATCTGGGAAAAGGTTGTAACTGATATTGAACAGCTTCAGAAGGGCCAGCAACAGTTGCAGGAGAGTTATCAAGGCTTGCACGATGAGATGCGTAAGGGCTTTCGCGATCTCAAGCGGCAGTTCAGTATCTTGAACGATACATTTCTCGAAGTGCGCGCCGACTATAAAGAGCTTGACCGGCGCGTCTATCAGATAGAAGAGCCGCAAAGCTAGTAATCAGATAGAAGAGCTACAATCCTGAACATTCATTTTACCACCCATCTTTTTTTAGCTCTCACACTTGTCACTCCTCGCGTTTCTTCTCTATACTGAAAGCGCATTCACTTAAAACTAATTTTTGGAGTCGAAGAGAAACTTTTGCAGCCAGTGATTCATCAGGGCAAACTCAACGCCGAAGGCTTTCGCTTCGCAGTGATTGCTAGTCGTTGGAATGATTTTCTGACAGCGCGACTGGTCGAGGGCGCGCTCGATGCTCTGGAAAGGCTCGGCGCGAGCGGCGAGGCAGTAGAAGTTTTCAAAGTTCCGGGCTCGTTTGAGATTCCGCTGCTGGCGCTCAAGCTGGCGGCGACAGGTAAGTGGGATGCTGTGGTGTGCGTCGGCACAATCATACGCGGGCAGACGCCGCACTTTGAATACATCGCGGGCGAAGTCACAAAGGGCATCGCTCATGCAGGGATGGAGACGGGCGTGCCTGTCGTCTATGGCATCGTGACGGCGGACACGCTGGAACAGGCTATAGACCGCGCGGGCGTCAAAGCGGGTAACAAGGGGTTCGAAGCCGCTATGTCGGCTGTCGAGTTGGTCAATCTTTATAAAGCGGTGAGCAGTGAGCAGTAGGCAGTGAGCAGTCAAAAAACTGTCTTGCTGCCAACTGCAAACTGCCCACTGCACACTTTTAAGCATTATGGGTTCCAGACGTAAGGCGCGTGAATGCGCCTTGCAAATGCTCTTTGCGGCTGACATCTCGGAAGCACGGGTGGACGAACTCGTGCGCTTCTTCTGGTCTGAGTTGTCCGACCCGGAAGTGGAAGAGCCTGCGCGTGAGTTCGCCACGCGACTGGCGACGGGTACGCTTGCGCACTTAGTTGAGCTTGACGAGCGCATACGCTCGCGCGCAGAGCACTGGCGCATCTCGCGTATGGCGATTGTGGATAGAAATATCCTGCGGCTCGCCGTCTATGAATTTATGCACGAGCCGACGCCGCGCACCGTCGCTATCAACGAAGCCCTGGAAATCGCCCGCCGCTTCTCGACCTACGAAGCCACACAATTTATCAACGGCATCCTCGACGCCATCAAGCGCGATTTGGACCAGCAGCACCCGCAAGTTCTCTCAGACAACGCGGGCGCAGACGAAGAAGGCGACGACGAGCAACACACAGTCTCGTCAGCCTGACCTCCCGCCGAAATTTTTCAAAGCACATAACTATTCTCGCCGCGCAAACGTATAAGCGATGTTCGATTATCGCCCGTACTCGTTTATCTTCTGATGAAGCGTATTTTAATTGCCGACGATTCGCCTGCCGCGCGCGCACTGGTCGCGGCGGAATTGTCCGACACCGCGAACCTGCACATTGAGCGCGCCTCTTCCGGTCTCGAAGCCATCAAGCTGCTCAGCACAACAGCGATTGATTTAGTCCTCACGGATGTACACATGCCCGACATCAACGGGCTTGAGCTAGTGCGCTTTATCAAACAGGACGCGCGCCTGCGCTCGATTCCCGTCATCGTCATGTCAACCGAAGCGGACGAGGCAGACCGCCTGCGCGGACTCTCGCTCGGCGCGGACGACTATCTCGCCAAACCCTTCACAGCCGAACAACTCCGCCACCTTATCCGCAAATATTTAGCGACAAGTAACGTTTGACAAGATAGAATCCGCCAGAGACAGCCTTGTCGCTTCAACGGGCTGTCGCACGGACACGTTCAGGCCGAAAATCTTAATGATGACCAAACGTATATTTGTCTCTTCAACCTTCATAGATTTGCAAGAGTTCCGCGAAGCTGTACAGGATGCTATACGGCAACTGGGCGCAGCGGATATTTCTATGGAGCATTTCGGCGCGCGTGATAACCGGCCCAAAGACGAATGCGTCAAGCTCATTAAAGAAGAGAGCGATGTCTTCGTAGGCATCTATGCACACAGGTATGGACATGTTCCGAAGGGCGACAAAGTTTCAATTCTCGAAGCCGAGTACGATGCCGCAACAGCATCCGGCATCAAGAGATTAATTTACTTGATTGACGAAACAATCGCTTGGCCGCCTGCACATATTGATAAAGCCCGCGCGGCGACAAAGCTGCGCAAGTTCAAAGAGAAATTAAAAGCCGCACACATCTGTGAGAGCTTTACCAACAAGGATGATTTGGCCGCGAGCGTCGTCGCCGATTTGGGCAGGCTCTTCTCTCAAGAAGCAGGAGCGCAAACAGAATCAACAAACCGCGCCGCGCGTTCCTCCCTGCCGCATCAGCCTTACTTCTTTGGCCGCGATAAAGAGTTGGCGACGATTGCCGACGCGCTCCTGCCTGAGCTGCGTAGCTGGGGCGTCTTGATTGACGGCCCCGGCGGAATAGGCAAAACCGCACTCGCCATCCGCGCCGCGCATCTCGCAACCGAAGAAGCTTTCCCCCTCAAAATTTTCCTTTCGGCCAAAGTGCGCGAGTTGACTGTGGCGGGCGAGCAGCCCCTACAGGACTTCATGCTCCCGAACTTTATCAGCCTGATTTCCGAACTCGCGGCAGAACTTGGCATCGAAGACATCGCGCGCACTCCTGCCGATGACCGCGCCAACATCGTGCGCCGCGAACTGGCAGACAAGCAAGCGCTCATCATTATTGATAACGTCGAAACATTTGAGAAGCCTGAGCGCGACCGCCTCTATCAATTCCTCGGACGCTTGCCAGCCTCATGCAAGGCTATTGTCACCAGCCGCCGCCGCGCAGACATTGACGCACGCGTCGTCCGGCTAGACCGTCTCGCACTCAATGAAGCCCTTGACCTGATAGCAGAGCTTGCCAAATCCAATCGCCGCCTTGCGCACACCAGCGACAAAGAGCGCAGTGACCTCTACGAAATAGCGGGCGGCAATCCACTGCTCATCAAATGGATTGCGGGACAATTAGGCAGAGAGGGCAGCCATTGCCGCACGATTGCCGATGCTTACAAATTCATAGCCTCCGCGCCAAAAGATAATGACCCGCTCGAATATATCTTCGGAGACCTGCTCGACACTTTCACAGAGAGTGAGACCGCCGCGCTCGCGGCCCTGACTCATTTCATACAGCCAGCCAGAGTCGAATGGATTGCAGAACTATCCGGCCTCGCACGCACCGCCGCCGAAACCGCCCTCGAAGATTTAACAGACCGCGCCCTGCTCATCAGCGATGAGACGGACGAGACAGCACAAAAATTTCTCCTGCCTCCGATGGCCTCCACCTACCTGCGACGCAAACGACCAGAGGCAGTGGCCCAGACGGGCAATCGTCTGACCGACCGCGTTTACGCGCTGGTGATGGAAAACGGCTATCAAAACTATGATAGATTCCCACAACTGGAAGCCGAGTGGCCCACGATTGCCGCCGCGCTGCCGCTTTTCCTGCAAGGCGCAAACGCCCGCCTTCAAGCAGTGTGCAATGCACTCGACTCCTTTTTATATTTTTACGGGCGCTGGGATGAACGGCTGTCGCTTAGCCAGCAGGCTGAAGAGAAAGCACTGATTGCAAATGATTCTTACAACGCTGGCTGGCGGGCGTATCAGGCTGCATATACATATTATTTGAAAGAACAGGCTAGCGAGGTAAAGGATTGTGCCACTCGTTGCTACATACACTGGCAAAAGGAGAATGCTGGTGTGATGGAGAAAGCGAATGTCATTCGCTTACGTGGGCTTGGGCATCAGATCGAGAAAAACTACGTTGCTGCAATCGCAGATTATCATGAAGCATTAACGCTATACCGCACACTCGCGCTTGAGAGCGTATATGTGGCAATTATTTATAACGACCTTGCTACTGTCGAACGAGCAGCAGGTGATGTTATTGCCTCTGAACGTGATTTACGCGAGGCACTACGGATTGCTAAGAAAGTGAACTATAAAGAGGGCGTTGCATATTGCACCGGCAACTTGGCTGAACTCGCGCTTGTCCGTCAAGACTGGCCTGCTGCTGAAGCACTGGCACATGAGGCATTCGTCTTGGGAAAAGATATGGGATGGCTGGAATTGGAAGGCGAAAATTGCCAGCACCTCGCCAAATCGCTCGTCCAGCAGGGCCGCCCGCATGAGGGCTTGCCCTATGCCCGCCGAGCAGTAGAAATTTTTACTAAACTGCGCCATCGCGCTTTGACAGAAGCGCAGGAGGTGTTGAAAGAGTGTGAAGAAGGAGTTCGATGAATCTTACTTATAGCGAATTGCAAAAGCGCGAAGCCCGTGTCAGAACCGCCTGCGGTAGCGGGCGGGTTTAAGTTTATTAAGAGACACGCTTGACATCATCGAAGACCCGCCCGCTACCGCAGGCGGTTCTGACCTGATACTGATGGATCAACTACTGCGCGAATTTCTGGGTGAGGCCGAAGAGCTGGTCGAGGTGTTGGCCGGAGACATGCAGGCTCTGCGTGCGCGGCGCGCGGAGGGGCGTGCGCGCAGAGAGCTTGTCGGGCGCATCTTTCGTCATGTGCATACGCTGAAAGGTTCTTCTTCTGCCGTCGAGTTGGATACTGTCACTGAGCTTGCGCATGAATTTGAAACCCTTTTGGACGGCATAAGGCTTGGTCGCGTAGAGGTGGACAATGGTGTGATTGACGCATTTGAGGATGCTGTCTCGAACATCTCTGAGATGCTGCGCGCAGTCTTGCGCGAAGAGCAGCCGCAGGCGTCGCCCGCGCTCATCGAACGCCTGCGCCGTCTCGCGCACAGGGCTGAAGACTCCGGCCCGCTCTCTCAGAGAGCGATGCGCGCGCTGGCCGCTCTGCCCGAAGAGATTGCGCGCTCGCTCACTGAATATGAAGAGCATCGCCTTCATGAAGCTTTGAGCGAGGGCGCGGGACTTTTTATTGTCGAAGTCAACTTTGACCTTGCGACCTTCGATGAGCAGTTCAGGGATTTGAGCGACGCGCTCGGCGAAGGCGGCGAGATTGTCTCAACCTTGCCCGGCATGGAAGGCGCCGCGCCCGACCAGATAAATTTCCGCATCGTTTATGCGACGGACAAGCATGAGGCTGAGCTCGCGTCGCGTCTCGCTCCCTTCGGCTCAGTCAAACTGGCAAAGCTGAGCGAAGACAAGATTGATGAAGAGAAAGCTGTCACTACTCCTGCGCAGGAAGAAGCGGAAGAAAGTGCGCCCGCGACCATCACGCCGCTGACGACGCTTGTGCGTGTCGAACTGGCAGAGCTTGACGAGATGATTACAGCGACTCACGAGCTTTTCACTGACACGATGGGCGCGCTCGACCTGACGTTGCTGCAAAATCTTCTGCCGCGCGCAGAGCAGACAGAGCTTGAGATTCGCGGCTCTCGCATACGCCGCCGCTTCGTAGAGTTGGAAGAACGCTTGATAGGGATGCGCATGGTTCCAGTGGGCCAGACCTTAGCGCGTGCCATACGCGCTGGCGTAACGGCTGCGCGCGCGATTGGCAAGGAGATAGATTTTGAGACGGAAGGCGGCGAGGTGCAGCTTGATAAATCTCTGGCCGACGCTATCTCAGACCCTTTGCTTCATCTACTGCGCAATGCTGTCGATCATGGCATTGAGATGCCTTTCGAGCGCACTGCGATGGGGAAGAATGCGCGCGGAGTGATTCGCCTCAAAGCCGTCGCAGAAGGCAGCCGCGTGCGCCTGCTTATCACAGACGACGGGCGCGGCATAGACCCCCAAAGAGTCGCGCGTGCGGCCATAGAGCGCGGCGTCATAGAGCGCGGCGCGCAAGTCTCTGGGCCAGAGGCTTTGCGATTAATCTTCGCTCCGGGATTTTCTACAGCCGAGACTGTTTCAAATGTTTCGGGCAGAGGCGTCGGCCTCGATGTGGTAGAGAAAGCTGTCGAGCAGGCTGGCGGACAGATTCTGGTCCAGAGCGAGATGGGCGCAGGCACAACTTTTGAGATGCTCTTGCCAACCACGCTCGCGCTTTTGCCCGCGCTCATCATACGCTCCGGCGGACATCCGTTTTGCATTGATGCGAGTCATATCAACGAAGCTGGCCTGATAGCTGCTGATGAGGTCGAGCGTCTGGGCGAGGCTCTGGTGATTCGCTGGCGCGGCGCAATCGTGCCGCTCGTGCAGATGCGAGACCTTCTGGACCAGCCGCGTGCGGAGACTGCTTCGGACAGTTTGCATATCATCGTCGCGCGCGTCGCGGGCCATGAAGGAGAAGAGGCTTTTCAGGAAGACAGGCGCGCGGCTGTGGTCGTGGATGGCTGGGATGGTCATCACGAGGTTTTGGTGCGCGGGCTTGGCCGGCACAGTGCGCGCTGGCGCGGCGTCGGCGGCGCAACCGAACTAAAGGACGGTCAGGTCGCGCTCATCCTTGACCTGCCGCGCCTTTTGGAGATGGCTTTATAGTTGGCAAAAGGATGTGCACGCGCTCGCGGCTCGCGGCATCAAAGCATTGTGACTTGCTTGATGAATAAATGAAGATTGAGAGAGACGAAGATGATTTTCGTTGCTTATAGCAGAATAATCTTGACTGTCGCGCTGGTCATCTTTTTAGTAGCTCCGTTGACATTCGCGCAGCAAACTAATGGCAAGACCACATCAGGTAAGTCTGCCGAGACTGCCTCTACTGCGCGCACTTTTCCGAAAGAGATTCGCGGCTACAAGGTCGAGCGCGCGAAGGTCGAGATAAAAAAGCAGAAGGATGCAAAGAGCAGGGCAGAGGTTTCGGATAAGCCCTCAAGCGATGTAGACGCGCTGATTCAATTCGGCGATGCGACCATCGCGCGCATGACGCCGCTCGGCATCACGCTCGAAGTCCCTGTCACAGTGGCTGCCGTCAAGCAGAAGGGCCACGTGGATTTTCTGACCTTTGAAGACATGGTGGTCAACGACATCAACGTTACAGTGGAAGATTACAATCATCCCTTTGACCTGCCGACCAACAAACCCGTGCAGCTTCCGCAACCCGTGCGTCTCTTTATCAGCCTATCAAGCGCGGTCATGGGTGCATTGGGAGAATGGAATGACAGCAAAGAAACATGGCCCGTCAAAGGGCGCGTCTATGTCTTCGGGCGTTTCAAGAAATTTCTCTTCAACTTCAAGCGCGTCGTCCCCGTCGAGCTTGAGCTTTCGCTCCCGAACCCTCTGCTGAAGATGAAAAGCGACAATGAAAAGAAGCAGCAGAATGCAATTCCTTAAAAATGTTAGCCCCGACAGGTGCGGCATGAAATAGCCCACGACGTAAGTCGTGGGTTAAATGGCACCAGATAAATAATGAGCCCCGTAGGGGCGACACCATTTATGTCGCCCCTACGGGGCTTGGTCTGTGTGCGGTGCGCGTGACCCCGCGCTGACGCGCGGGGCTACTACATGCCGCCCCTTCGGGGCTCAGAAAAAATTACTACTCTTCGACTTCCCACTTCACAATAGTTTTAAAAGACTTCTCATTAGTATAAGAAGATTCAGTCATCTCTTTCTTCTGGCCCGCTTTGAGCTTGCCCTTGAGTCTCACATCAACGACTTCAAAACCTTCTGCATCGAGGCCGCGAAGAGTAATTTCAACTTCCTTCTCTTTCGTCCCGGTGTTCTGGACTTCGACTTTCACTGCGAACCAGATGTCGCCATCTACATCCGGGCCGTGCAGTACCTTCGTCTTTATTTCTCCGAAACTGAGTCGCGTGGTGTTGGTCTGTGCTGTGGCAGGCACAAGAATCAATGTCAGGGCAAGAAGGATTGCTGTCATCAGCTTCATTATCTTTTCTCCTGTCGTTGTTCGGTCAGACTCTTAATGATTGATTGATATTCCGCTTCTGCGCGCAGCGAGTCGAAATCTTTCTCGTCTTGAATCGTCGCATGATTCTGAAAGCCTTTCGCGACGGCGCGCTGCAAGGCCGCGAGAGAATTTTTTTTCTGGCCCAGAAGCGCATACGCGCGTGCCATCTGGTAAGGAGGGAGCCAGTTGTCCGGGGCAATCAACGAAGCCATCTCCAGATTGACGAGCGCGACATCATACTGCCTGTTCGGATGATAATGAAACATCGCGGCTTCGACCGTTTGCGCGAAGACCTGACGCAAGGCGCGCCTCGCTATCCGCCGCTCGCCGGAATCAATGTCTTCGGCGGCCTGCTTGCGCAAGCCTTCAAGCACATTTTGCACTTCCCTGATAACGCTTGCACGCTCCTGCGCCTGCGTCAATAATCTTCCGCCGAGATTGATAAGCCGCGCGGCAATCTCCAACTGCTTTTCAATCTGCGCGCGCTCTACTTTAAGAGCCTGCCTGACTTCCTTTGTCTCTTTCAAGCTCGCAGCCTTCTTCTCATGTTCCGCGACATCCTTGAGTTGACTAAAATCCGCGGCCAGCGCAGCGTAATCCTGATAGGCTTCAAGCAATCTATTCGATTCCGCATCCGCGCGTGCGCGTGCAAGAGATTTTTGCCACACAGTTTCGAGCAGAGCTTCATCCTTCGCGCGCCTGCCAGCGCGCATGGCCTGAACCTCTAACCATTCGACTGCTTCAATAAGCAAAGTCGAATTGGCCCACTGATGCGCGCCATCAAAGCTAACTATCCGGTGCGGGAGCGCAAGCGCGTTGAGCTTATCATCGAGCCGCTTGAGTTCGGGATAATTGTAATCTTCTATGCCGATTGTGCCATAGAAGGCAAAGCGCGTATCTGCTGTCGGCGTGATGTCGGAAGGGAAGCCCGCGCCGCAGGCTATGACTCCGGCAATGCAGCCGCCGCATGAAGATGCGACGCGCGTGGCGATACGCGCTCCGCCGGAAAAACCAGCCGTGTAGATTCTCTTTTCATCCAGCGAAAGCCTCTTGCGCGTGTCCTTGAGCAGCGCGCTAATGGCCGCCTGCAACGCCGCGCCCTGCATGCCGTTCTGCGTGTTATGCGAAGCCGCTATGATGTAGCCGTATTTTTCAGCAGCCTCCTGAAAAAGTTTGACGGGGACTGTGGCACGCGCCAACGGATCGAAAGCATAGATAATGGGCCAACTCTTCTGCGGCGTGTAGCCTTGCGGAAGATAGAGCGCGTAACTCTGCGCGGCATCTGTCTGGCAGACAACTTTTTCGATGACGATGCCTCTCGGCAACTCTTCGGCCTGTGCGACCGCGAAGAGAAAGAGCATGCAAAGGATTGAGAGCCATGCTGTGTGTCGTTTGTGCAGATTCACGCGCGCGTGTCCTTTCATCCGGCATCTCGGTTTTTTTGATAGATGAAAAGAAAGCTGTTTGAGATTGCTCGGCATGTGCGGCTATTCAAAGCAGTCTGAGCGTTTGTCTTCTCCGCACTGGAAAAATTGCGGGGCAAAGTTGGTCGTTGACTCGCTGACATTCTTCCAGACTCTGCTTTCGCCATACACTGCGCGCGTCCAGCCAAGCCGCTGTTTAGTTCGCCAGACGCCTTTGAACGCAGTCTCTTCGCCGCGCCCGTAGAGATGATATGTTTCGTGCAGCAGGATGGCTGCGCGCTCTACGTCGTCTTTGGGAATATTGAAAAAGTCCGGGTAGAGCGTGACGACCTCGAAAGGAAAATTGGTCGCGGCATAGGCGTCGTCGTGGCCCACCCAACGATTCCACCAGTTGTCCGTCGCGCGAAAGCTCGTCAGATGCCTGAGCACGAAAGCCTCCTGTCCGAAACCTTTCTGCTCAATCACATCAATCGCGCGGTTGACCATCAGACGCTGCTCTGAATTAATAGCATCAGAAGTCGCAAGCAGCGAAAGATATAAAATCAATAAAATGGTCAGGACGAGCGCGGGCGTCAGCATCAAGCGGAGCAGGATTTTTCTGTTACTGCTCTTCGCCGGAAGAGTTTCGACTGCCGTCGCGCTCTCAAGCTCCGCCTCGCAGCGACGACATCTCTCGTCGCTCGCGTAATTGACCAACCCGCATCGCTGGCATTTTTTGTTGCTCATTTGAATAGCATTTTATAATAAGTCCAGCCGCTTGCTAGTGGTTCAGTTTGAAGTTCCAGTGAACAACAACTTGCGAAAGAATCTCACGCAAAGTCGCAAAGTCGCAAAGAAGGCCGCAAAGATGCCGGGTCGTTATTTATCTTGAAAGTTTTCTTCGCATCTTTTCTTTGCGCCTTTGCGCCTTTGCGGGAAAATGTCTTTTTCTCTATGTTTGAAACTAACCCCTACCAGCCGCCGATGTTAGATGCATTGCACATCGGAAGGTGATAGTCTATATCTTACCGAATCACAAAAGAGCATGTTGTAATCTCAGCATTTTAAATACAGCAGCTTGTCCATAATGAGGTGATAGACCATTGAGCGAAGAGCAGAATCAGACAGACCTGTCGGCCATCATCGCCGAAAATTTCGGAGCCAATGCCACTTATGTCGAAGGGCTTTTGAATCGCTTTCGCAGCGACCCTTCGCTCGTGGATGAATCGTGGCGCGCTTATTTCGCAGAGCTTCTGGGCCAATCCACGCAAGCTCCGACAGCGGCAACGCCTTCGGATTCTTCTGAGAACGGTCGCGCAGCCGCCACTCCTGCTTCAGGCGACGGAGCAGCCGCGACGACTCCGAGCGCAAACACTGCGACTTCTGCGAAAGCTCCCGCGCAGCAAAGCAAAGCGAGTGCGACGGCTGCTACTCCTGCTGCAACGGTTGAGACAGATGAAGCGTCTCCGATTCGCGGCGCGGCTCTCAAGATTGTCGAGAACATGGAGACGAGCCTCACTGTTCCGACTGCGACCTCCAATCGCCAGCTTCCGGTTAAGTTATTGGAAGAGAATCGCGGCATCATTAATAAGTATCTGAAAGAGAGCGGGAAAGGCAAAGCTTCTTACACGCATCTCATTGCGTGGGCCATTCTCCGCGCGCTCGAAAAGTTTCCGCAGCTTAACGATGGATTCACGCTAGTGGAAGGCAAGCCCGCGCGCGTTCGTCGCGAGAGCGTCAACCTCGGCGTAGCGATTGACATGGAGAAAAAGGACGGGACGCGCAGCCTCCTCGTGCCGAATATCAAGGGCGCGAACAAGATGCGCTTTGCACAGTTTCTCGCGGCCTATGATGATGTCGTCAAGCGTGCACGCGATGGCAAACTTCAACTGCCTGACTTTCAGGGTACGACAGTCTCGCTGACCAATCCGGGAACAATCGGCACGGTCTCCAGCACGCCGCGACTGATGGCGGGCCAGAGCGTCATCATCGCGACGGGCGCGATTGAGTATCCGGCTGAATATCAGGCCATGTCTCCCGAAGCTCTCTCGCAACTCGGCATCAGCAAGACAATCAACATCAGTTCGACTTACGACCATCGCATAGTGCAGGGCGCAGAGTCCGGCGCATTTCTCGCGCGCGTGCATGAACTGCTGCTCGGCAAAGATAATTTCTACGATGACATCTTTGCGGATTTGGAGATTGCCTATCCGCCTATGCGTTGGGCCATAGACCGCAACCCTGCCCTGCTCGGCGGCGACCATGTGCGCGAGCAGACTATCAAACAGGCGCGCGTGCTTGAGTTGATAAATGCCTATCGCGTGCGCGGCCATCTCATAGCAGACATAGACCCCTTGCACGCGATGCCGCTCCATCATCATCCTGAACTCGACATAGAGTCTTACGGTTTGACCATCTGGGATCTTGACCGCGAGTTCATCACCGGGGGCTTGGGCGGCACGGAGAGCGCGACGTTGCGCGAGATTCTTAATCTCCTGCAACGCGCTTACTGCGGCAAGGTCGGCATAGAGTATCGCCACATACAGAGCAAGGAGCAGAAGGTCTGGATACGCGAGCGCATACGGCAGGAGTTTGTCAATCCCGTGCCGATTCCGGCAGAGATTAAAAAACAGATTTTGTGGAAGCTTATCTCAGCAGAGCAGTTTGAGCGTTTCCTTCATACAAAATATTTGGGCCAGAAGCGTTTCTCGCTCGAAGGCTGCGAGACAATCATTCCTTTGCTTGACCAGTTGATTGAGCGCGCGGCGGATTACGGAGTTGAAGACATCACGCTCGGCATGGCTCATCGCGGGCGTCTGAATGTGCTGGCGAATGTCGTGGGCCACTTCTGCGAACGCATCTTCGCTTCGTTTGAAGGAAGCGTCCATCCGAATTTTCCCGCAGACGAAGGCGATGTCAAATATCATCAGGGCGCAAGCGGCGAGCGCGAGACGGCCAACGGGCGCAAAGTCAAAATCGCGCTCTCGCCAAATCCTAGCCATCTGGAATTTGTTGACCCGGTGGTCGAAGGCATGGTGCGCGCCAAGCAGGATGCCGTGGATAAACCGCGCGAGGAAGTGATAGACCAGTTTCTGCCAGTGCTCCTGCACGGCGATGCAGCGTTCGCGGGGCAGGGCATCGTGATGGAGACTTTGAATCTGGCAGACCTCAAAGGCTATCGCACGGGCGGCACGATTCACATCATCATCAATAATCAAATTGGCTTTACCACTTCGCCGGAAAAGGGACGCTCGACAATCTATTCGACAGACGTGGCGAAGATGACGCAGCTTCCGATTTTTCATATTAACGGCGACGACCCGGAAGCTGCTTATCGCGTTCTGCGCATCGCGCTTGATTACAGGCAGGACTTTAACAAAGATGTCGTGCTTGATGTCGTAGGCTTCCGTCGCTTGGGCCACAACGAGGGCGACGAGCCGAGCTACACGCAGCCCTTGATGTATGCGCGCGTTAAAGCTCATCCGGGCGTGCGCGCCATCTATGCACAGAAGCTCGTGCGCGAAGGCGCTATGACGGAAGAAGAAGTGCAGCAGATGATTGACGAGCGCGTGCGACGTTACGAGGACGCATGGCAACGCGCGAAGAAACTCGTCAGCGAGAAGCCGCCGAAGAAAGAACTGTCGCCGCCGATTGTCGAAGAAGACGGGTCAAGCGTTTTGGAGACCGGAGTTGATGCGGAAGTGATACGCAAGCTTGGGCATCACATCGCGGTTGTGCCGGAAGGTTTTCATATTCACCCTAAAATGGTGGGCCAACTCGCGCGTCGCGCAAAGATGGGCGAAGGTGAAGTTCCTATGGACTGGGCTTTCGCGGAGGCTGTGGCCTTTGGCTCGCTCGTCCTCGAAGGCAAGCGCGTGCGCCTGAGCGGTCAGGATTCCGGGCGCGGCACATTCAGCCAGCGTCACGCAGTGATGTATGACACTCAGACCGGAGCGGCCTGGGCTCCGCTTTCCGAGTTGCGTGTGGAGGATAACAAGCAAGCTGTCTTTGAGGTCTTCGATAGCTCTTTGTCAGAGCAGGGCGTGCTTGGCTTTGAGTACGGCTATTCGGTTGTGGCCCAGAACGCGCTCGTCATGTGGGAAGCTCAGTTCGGAGATTTCGGCAACGGCGCGCAGGTCATCATAGACCAGTACATCGCAGCCTCCGAAGATAAATGGAAACAACGCTCGCGCCTGACGATGCTCTTGCCGCATGGCTATGAAGGACAGGGGCCGGAGCATTCGAGCGCGCGGCTTGAGCGTTACCTGCAACTCTGCGCTGAGAACAATCTGCAAGTCTGCTATCCGACCACGCCCGCGCAATATTTTCACTTGCTGCGCCGTCAGGTCAGGCAGGAAATGATGCGCCCGCTCGTCATCATGACGCCGAAGAGTTTATTGAGATTGCCTGCCGCGACTTCGACTGTCGCAGAGTTGACGGGCGGAGGCTTTCTGCCTGTGATTGATGACAGGGAAGTCGCAGATAGAGAAAAGGTGCGGCGCATTGTGCTCTGTAGCGGCAAAGTCTTTTACGACTTGAGCGCGGCGCGCAAGAAGAGCGGCGACGAACAGGTAGCCATCGTGCGCCTGGAACAATTTTATCCGTTCCCGGAAAAATCTCTGCGCGAAATTTTTGCAAGCTATCCGCAGGCGACGCAGCTTGTGTGGACGCAGGAGGAAGCGAAGAACATGGGCGGCTGGGATTTCGTGCAGCATCGCCTTGAGAACATGTTGCCCGGCTGCGAGCATCCATACTTCGTCGGGCGCACGGCATCCGCCAGCCCCGCCACAGGCTCATACACGGTTCACGAATTGGAGCAAAGATTGCTCGTGGATCAATCTCTCACGGAAGAGACTACGGCCATCTCAGATGCGAGCACGGCGAAGTATGCAGGGAAGGCCGATTCTTAAAGCATAGAACATTAGCCACAGAGACACAGAGACACGGAGATAAGAGCAGACATTTTATAAAGCATTTCTCTCATCTGCTTTTTTTCTCCGTGTCTCTGTGTCTCTGTGGCTAATTGGTTCTTAAATGTCTTTGTCTCACAAAGTACTTGACAGATTTAAGAACTCTAGTATGATTTGCGAGATGGCCTCTATACATCCACTCAGACCCAGACTTGTCAAAGAGCCGCCCGCTTTGCACACGCGTGCGATGGATAACCTGCGCTTCATACGCGAGACGATGGAGCGCGCTTCGTCCTTTACAGCCGTGCCAGGATGGGGCGGCGTGGTGATGGGCGTCTCCGCTCTCTGCGCCGCGTATATTGCCGCGCAACAGATTAGTGTCAAGGCCTGGCTCTTAACATGGATGATTGAGGGCTTGATTGCTTTTATGATCGGCGGGTGGGCGATGGACCGCAAGGCACGCGCAGCAGAATTGCCCCTGCTGTCCGGGCCGGGTCGCAAGTTTGCGCTCGGCCTCGCCCCGCCGGTATTCGTCGGCGCGCTCCTGACCATAGTCCTCTATCGCACGACTGGCACAAACGTTATTCCGGGCATGTGGTTGCTGCTTTACGGCACTGGCGTTGTCACGGGCGGGATGTTCTCGGTCGGCATTGTGCCGATTATGGGGCTCTGCTTTATGACGCTCGGCGCGCTCGCACTCTTTTTCCCGCCCGCGTGGGTCAACATTTTTATGGCGCTCGGCTTCGGCTTGCTGCATATCATTTTCGGCATCATCATCGCGAGGAAACACGGTGGCTAAGCATAGCGCAGTGCTCAAAGACGGCAAGAAGAGTCGCGCCAGTTCGCGCGGTTTGCGTTCTATCAGCGCAGACGACGCGGCGGCAGATGCGCCTGAGCTTGACCGCCTGATACACGAGCGCATGCGGCTCGGCATCATCAGCGCGCTCGCGGCTAATGAGACACTGACCTTCAATGACTTGAAAAATCTGATGCGGACGACGGACGGCAACCTGTCCGTACATGCGCGTAAATTAGAGGAAGCAGGCTATATCATCTGCACGAAATCTTTTGACGGGCGCGTGCCGAAGACTGAATACAAGATTGCGGCCACAGGACGCCGCGCGCTCGAACAATATTTGAATCACATGGAAGCGCTGATACGCGCTATGCGTGAGCGATAAAGTTTCGCTCGCGCTTTTTTTTGTCCGTTGGCTTTGCATTGCAAAGCTCTTTGCATTGTTCGTCGAAAATGTCGAATCGTGCGTTGACACAACGGTTGACTGTGGAGAGCCACATTGCTGGCAGGTGTCTTGCGGATTCAGAATCAGGTTGTTGGAGATTTTGGTGTGAGATGGAACGGAAGGCGCGCGTGAGCGTGATGGAAAAGTTGGAAGAAGATTTTAAAGAGATTTCAAGGAGCTAAAAACTATGGTCAAGCGCATCATGGCAATCGCTTTTATCTTCGTCTGCGCCTCTGTGGCGTGGGCCATTCTCGGCGCGACGATTTTTACGCGCACGTATAATTCCGATGCTAACTCAGAAGGGCGCGTCGTCTCTTTGTGGGGCGCGCCGCACAATCAATCGCCGCCGACAGCCTCTTACATCAAGTTCGTGCCGAAGCCGTTTGAAAGTATGGAGAACGGTAAGAAAGTGATTATTCAGTCACAGGAGCAAGTGCCGCAGACGTTGCCGCTCGAAAGCAGTCGCATAGATGTCGCGCTTGCTTTGGAGCACAGGCAGAAGGGCCTGCTCTGGTACAGCACATACAAGGTTGCGTTCGCAGGCGTCTATGCTTTTCGGAACACGAGCGATAAGGAAGAAGAGGTCAAGTTCTCGCTCGCTTATCCGACAGGGCAAGCCATCTACGACGACATGGTCTTTAGCGTCGAAGATACTCCGATGACCTTGACGAATGAGCAGAACACCGTGAGCGGCAAGACAAAGATTGCTGCGGGCAAGACTGTGACGCTCAAGGTCGGCTATCGCTCGCAGGGGCTTGATAGCTGGCACTATAACTTTGGACAGAATGTGACGCAGGTGCGCGATTTCTCGCTGCGTATGAAGACCAACTTTAAAGATATAGATTTTGCCGAAAACACTCTGTCGCCATCCGAGAAGCAGGAGACGGATGATGGTTGGAATCTGACTTGGGCTTCAAAGAACCTTGTGTCTGGCTATCAAATCGGAATGGTCATGCCTGAAAAATTGCAGCCCGGCCCACTTGCAGGCCGCATCAGTCTCTTTGCGCCCGTCTCGCTCTTCTTCTTTTTCTTTCTGATGCTCATCATCACCACTTTGCGCGGCATAGAGTTGCACCCGATGAACTATTTCTTTCTGGCCGCAGCCTTCTTTTCGTTCCATCTCTTGCTGGCCTATCTGGTTGACCACATCTCGATTCACATGGCTTTTGTGATTTGCTCTGCGGTCTCGATTTTTCTGGTCGTGAGCTACTTGCGCCTCGTCGTAGGGATGCGCTTTGCGAGCGGCGAGGCGGCTCTGGCCCAGTTCATTTATCTGGTCATGTTCTCATATGCCTTTTTTCTTAAAGGCTTTACGGGGCTTGCCATCACCATCGGCTCAATTATCACGCTGTTCGTAGTGATGCAGGTGACCGGAAAGATTAAGTGGAAGGACAAGTTTGCGGCGGCGATGAATCCGGTTGAAGCCGAGAAGAAAGCTGCATCAGCGTGAAAAAGAAGTTTCCCGCAAAGGCGCAAAGGCGCAAAGAAAGCTGTTGAGTCTTCTTTGCGTCTTTGCGGGACTTAAAGTGGCATTGTTAATAAGATGAAGAAGTATGACGTTATCGTAATAGGAGCAGGGCTGGCGGGGCTTCAGTGTGCGCGGAGCTTGGGAAAGCAGGGCGCGCGCGTGTTGCTGGCGGATCGCAAGCTTTCTTTGACAGAGGCTGTGCACACGACTGGGATTTTTGTCCGGCGCACGCTGGAAGATTTCGAGTTTCCTGAAGGAACTTTGGGGCCGGCTGTGCGGCATGTGACGCTGTACTCGCCTGCGCGCCGCGCGATGTTGCTCGAAAGCGAGCACGAAGAGTTTCGCGTGGGCCGCATGGGAAAGCTTTACGAGCTTTACCTGGATGAATGCATCGGCGCGGGAGTCGAGTGGGCTCCCGCGACACGCTATGCCGGATGCGCGAAGGATGGAACGGATTCGCTTGTCCATTTTGAGACCGAAGGGACACGCTGGGCCACGCGCGCGCGCCTTGTTGTCGGAGGCGATGGAGCAAATTCTCGTGTCGCGCGCGATTTAGAGCTTGATAGCAACAGCGAATGGATTGTCGGCGTCGAAGAAGTTTTCGCGGATGTGCCGCTTGATGGGCCGCCGCGCTTTCACTGCTTCTTAGACCCGAAGCTTGCGCCCGGATATCTCGCATGGGTTGTGCACGACGGCGAAGAGACGCACATCGGCGTCGGCGGCTATGCAAAGCATTTCGAGCCTCTGCGCGCGCTGGAAACTTTTCGCGGGAGCGTGGATAGAAGCATTGTTGATTTGTCTTGCGCGCGAAAGGTTGAGCGCAGGGGCGGGCGCATCCCTGTCGGCGGCGTGTTGCGGCGCATAGCATGTGAGCGCGGATTATTGATAGGCGATGCGGCGGGAGTCTGTCTCGCCGTTGACGGCTGGCGGCTTAGATCCTTGCATGCGTTTGTCGAGTCTTGCGACGCGCGTCATCTGTGATTATCTTGCGACGGGAGATGCAAGCGTGCTCGCGCAGTATTCTGGCAAAGCTTTCCGCGCCAGATTTACTTCGCGGTTGTGGATGCGTCGCCTATTGGCCGAGGTCAAACGGCCAGCCTTGCTTGAGCTTGCGTTCGGCGCGATGCGTCTTCCGGCGCTCAATTCGCTGGCGCGGCATGTCTTTTTTGGTCGTGGCTCTTTTCCAGATATGGGGACTCAGGCCCACTTGCCTGCAAGCTTGCATCAACACGCTCGTTGATGTTCCAGTCTTCAAGCAGGCTGGACTTGGCCTGCGTTCTCAAAAAACTATTAAAGAACATTATTTCTGTTCCTGTCGTACTTGCGTGTGGTCTTCCGGTCAGGACGCGCCTTTTCCATAATTCAAATGAAATACATCTATTCATTTTACATAGACGCTGCACGCATCGCGCTCCAATCCATTTTTGCGCATAAGCTGCGCGCGTTTCTGACGCTGATTGGCATTATCATCGGCGTCGCGGCGGTCGTGGTCGTCGGCGCGTCCATCAGTGGCTTGAACACTTATGTCGTTGACAAGGTTTCAAAGGTGCTCGGCGCGAACCATTTCATGATTGCGCGGATGGCTTTTTCGGGCCGCATGTCTGATGAAGAATTCGAGAAGCGCAATCGTCGCAACAAGCGTCTGCAATGGGATGATTTCGAGTGGGTCGAGGCGCATTGTCTTTCTTGCTCGGAAGTCGGAGCGCAGGTCAATGCCCAGACGGATTTGAGTCAGGAAGGCATAGAGTTTCCAGCCGCGCAGGTTTTTGGCGTGACCGCGAACATGGCGAGCATCGAAGACAAGACCATCTCCGAAGGCCGTTACATTACGCCGGATGAAGTGCAACGCTCTGCGCTGGTCTGCGTGCTTGGCGCGGACATCAAGGAAAAATTCTTTCCCGGCAAAAATGCTGTCGGTCAGGAGATAAAAGTGCGCGGGCTGCCGATGCGCATTGTCGGCATCGAAGAGAAGCGTGGAGCTTTCTTTGGCGATTCGTTTGACCGTCACCTGTACATTCCCTTAACTACGCATCAACAGCTTTTCGGGCGCGGGCCGGGCTTGCAGATTCACGGCAAAGCGCACAACCGCGAAAATTTTAAGCCGACGATTGAAGACGCGCGGCTCGCCATGCGCAACAAGCACAAGCTGAAAGGAAATGAAGAAGACGATTTTGGCCTCGTCAATGTCGAAGACCTGAATAAGCAGATAGACGAATTTACGGGCGGCATCGCTGCCGTAGTGATTCCGATTACCTTGATTACGCTCATCGTCGGCGGCATCGTCGTGATGAACATCATGCTGGTGTCCGTCACTGAGAGAACATTTGAAGTCGGTTTGAGAAAAGCTGTCGGGGCGACGAAGAAGCAGATTCTGATGCAGTTTCTGATTGAGTCTGCGACGCTCTGTGTGCTTGGCGGAGTCCTGGGTCTCCTGCTCGCAGCCGGAATCTGCTGGCTCATCACGACGCTGGCGGAAGTCACGATGACGATTACCATCGGCTACATCTTACTGGCGATTGTCGTCTCAAGCGTCATCGGCATCATCGCCGGAATTTATCCAGCATTTAAGGCTGCGCGGCTCGACCCGATTGTCGCGTTGACGCAGAACACTTAAGAGGCAACGTGTTATGAAGCTGAGGTTCCCGCGTTTCTTTCCGAAAGAAACTTTGAAGATGGCGCTCGATAGTGTGCGCTCGCACAAGTTTCGCAGCTTCCTGACAGTGCTCGGCATCGTCATCGGCGTGACGGCGGCCATCGTCGTCGCCTCTATCCTGACAGGCATGCGGCAGAGCATCGTTGCCATCATCGAAGAGTACGGGACGAATAACATTTATGCTTTCCATCTCTCGACGGGCTTTGGACCAGAAGACCGCTCGGAGCGTACGCGCAAGCCTCTGACGGTTGACGATGCAGAGTCTATACGCGCCGCCGCTCCTGCTGTACAGGATGTCGCGCATGTCGCGCCGAACGTGGGCTACAGCGGCGGGCCGTTTGACGACAATATTATTTACAACGGGCTCAACTATCGCTGGGGCAACACGCAGGGCGTCTCGCCAAACTATGCTGACATCACGAACATCACGCTCAAGGAGGGCCGCTTTATCACGGAGGCGGACGACCAGCAGCGGCGCAAAGTCTTAGTGCTCGGCGTCAATGCCATAGAGGCTCTGTTCCCGAATCAGGAGACAGGAATTGTCGGCACGTTGGTTAAGATGGGCGGGCATACCTTTGAAATTGTCGGCGTGCTTGAGAAGAGAAAGGCCGGATTTTTTGGCGAGAACGAAGAGGACAACGCAGTCTTTATACCGTTTCGCACGGCGCAGAAGCTTGCGCCAGCGCGCGGTTATCTGCTGCTTGTGATACAAGGGCGCGCGGGCCAGTTGAATGATGCGCTTGAGCAGTCCAGAGAAGTTCTGCGCCGTCGTCGGCAAGTAAATTTCAACGACCCGGACAACTTTGATATTAAGACTGCGGATAAATTTATAGAACAGTTTGACAGCATCACTGCGATGGTCGGACTCGTCGCGATTGCGATTTCAAGTTTGGGCCTCCTGGTCGGCGGCATAGGCGTGATGAATATCATGCTCGTCTCCGTCACAGAGCGCACGAAAGAGATTGGCATACGCAAAGCCATCGGCGCGCGACGGCGCGACATCGTGACACAATTTCTTTTTGAAGCCATGACGCTGACCTTTATGGGCGGGATGATTGGCGTCCTGCTGGCCGTTGGCATCAGCAAGCTTGTGATGATTCTGTTCCCCTCACTCCCTGCGCAGATTCCTCTCTGGGCAGTCATCTCAGGGCTCGTCGTCTCAGTCGGCGTCGGCCTCGTCTTCGGCGTCTGGCCCGCGCGCAAAGCTTCGCGCCTCGACCCGATAGAATGTTTGCGTTACGAATAAATTAGCCATAGCGACGAAAGAATCTCCCGCAAAGGCGCAAAGGCGCAAAGAAAGACGCGAAGAAAGCTTTCAAGATAAATTGAGTTTCAACTCTTTGCGTGCTTTTCTTTGCGCCTTTGCGCCTTTGCGGGGAACTTTTTTTCTTTCTCAGTGCCTCTGTGTCTCTGTGGCTAATCTTTCTGCTAGAATGCGGAAAACGAATCGGGGAAGGTTCTGGATGGCAAAGCTCAAGGACAAGATACAGAATGCGCTCGACGAGGGACGCATGCTGGTGCTCGGCGCGCAGGTGCTTCTGGGATTTCAATTCCGTTCGGCTTTTGAGCCGGTCTTTCAAAGGCTTCCGCAATCGTCACAATATCTGAAGTTGACAGGACTTGTTCTGATGCTGATTGCGATAGGACTGCTTCTGTCTCCGGGCGCGCACCATCGCATTGTCGAAGAGGGAGAGGATACTGAAAGGCAACATGCTTTTACAACGCGTGTCATGGACTGGGCTCTGTTGCCTTTCGCGCTGGCTCTGGGAATAGACCTCTATGTCTCTGTCAATTATTCAGCAGGCCGCGCGTGGGGCATCGCGGCAGGATTGGGCGGAAGCCTGTTCGCGCTCTTTTTCTGGTACGGTTTGGAGTTTATCAGCAAGCCCGCGCATCAGCATGAGGTGAAGGAGGCGTCGGAGATGTCAAAGCAGGAAGAAGACGGCGGCACGAAATTGACAGACAAGATAAAGCACGTGCTGACGGAAGCGAGAGTCGTGTTGCCGGGCGCGCAGGCTCTTTTGGGATTTCAGTTTGTCACAACCTTGATGGAGTCTTTTGAAAAGCTGCCAGCCTCTTCAAAGTATGTGCATCTGGCGAGCCTCACGCTCGTCGCCATCAGCATCATCCTATTGATGACGCCAGCCGCTTATCATCGCATCGTCGAAGAGGGCGAAGAGACTGAGCACTTTCATCGCTTCTCAAGCCGCGTGCTGGTCATAGCCATGATTCCACTCGCGCTCGGCGTGTGCGGAGATTTCTTTGTCGTGATGCGCAGGATTGTCACCTCTTCAACAGCTTCTATCATCGCGGCGGGAGCGATGCTCGTCTTCTTTTATGGCTTATGGTTTGGCCTCACGATTTATCGCAGACAACACCGGGAGCAAAGAGCTTAAAGATGCCACTCGAACGCCAGCACAGGCGCGACCTGCTGCGTGAATACTTGGCTTACTTACAGGTCGAAAAAGGTCTGTCGGCAAATTCCGTAGAGAGCTATGCGCGCGACCTGAAACGCTTGCAGGGCTTTGCGGATGCGAAAGGCGTCGGCGTCTCTGAGCTTGCGCGCAAAGATTTGCGCGAGTGGATTGCACATCTCTCGCGCGAAGGACTCTCGCCCGCTTCTGTCTCGCGCGCTGTGAGCGCGGCGCGCGGTCTCTTCCGCTTTCTGATGCTCGATGGTCACATGCAGAGACATCCTGCCGAAGACCTTGACACGCCGCAGGGCATGGCTTATCTGCCAAAATTTCTGACAGAAGATGAAATTGAAGTCTTGCTCGACGCGCCTGACACGGAGACGAGCGAGGGCTTGCGCGACCGCGCGATGTTGGAGTTGATGTATGCGACCGGCCTGCGCGTCTCAGAGATGACTTCGCTCAAACTGTCGGAGGTTGACCTTGATACGGGCTTGATTGTCTGTCATGGCAAAGGGAGCAAGGAGCGGCGCGTGCCTCTCGGCAGAAGCGCAAGCCATTGGCTTCAATATTACATTGCCACGCGCGCACGAAGGGGAAGCGAGAGTCCGTATCTTTTTATCAATCAGGCGGGCCGCCCGCTGACGCGCCAACACGCATGGGCCGCGATTAAAAAATATGCAGAGAGCGCGGGCCTGCGTGATGTCTCGCCGCACACCTTGCGTCACAGCTTTGCCACGCATCTCTTGCAGCGCGGCGCGGACTCGCGTTCGGTGCAGGCACTCTTGGGCCACAGCGATATTTCGACGACGCAGATTTACACGCACATCACAGACAACCACCTGCGCGCCACCTACGACAAACATCATCCGCGCGCCGTTGCCACGCAAACGGCAACCGTCAAAGACGACGACGATGATTAAAAAAAATCGCATGGCAAATTGCTCTTCACGCGCCGGCATAATAGAATCATGCTTGAAGATTTGAAACGGAGAGGTTTATGAAAAAGGCTATTATCGTATTTGTCATCATTGGTATCGCAGGGACAGTTGCGTGCAACCGAAACGCGCAGACGGGCCATAGCAATAGCAACCACACAGCTAACGCGAACAATTCTCAAACTGTGCAGCCGGGGCGTGTGCCAGCGCACTTTACGGACGCGGCGAGTGCGCGCCCGCTCAAGCCCACGCTCGACCCTGAGCAGTTTACAGGCAAGATACGTCGCGCTTATACGATTGCCAGAGAGATTCCAGAAACTTTGGCACAGCTTCCTTGCTATTGCTATTGCGATCAAGGATTCGGGCATAAGAGCCTGCATAGCTGTTACGAAGATGACCACTCTGCGCACTGCGCGACCTGCGTGGACGAAGCCATACTGGCGGACAGACTTCAAAAATCAAATTTCACTCCGGCGCAAATCCGCGAGCAAATTATCCAGCGTTACGCCTTTTAGCATGGCTCTTATTTTCCGCGCCGGAGAGGCGAAAAATTCGATTGCGCGGATGGATTTCCAATTTCTCGGATTGACTCTATTGTCACAAATGTGTTAAAAACTCGCCCCGAAGGTTGAAAAGTAAGTTTTAAAAAGTCCGGTGCCATCTTCTGAGATTCATCGCACACATCAGCTTGCAAGTTCAGCCCTCTGCCTGAAATAGTCGTGCAGAGTTGTTATAACTCTGTCGAAATGAAAATTTATATAAGTGCTCCACAAAACCGGTAAGACAGTAAAACTTCTGTTTTTTAAGCTTGCCTGTGAAGTACCAGATAAGAACCGCAGTTTTAGCACATTGATTCCTTCGCCCCAAGACATAAAAGTTTGAGAGAGTAAAAGCTCACGGTTTGCTCTCGTCAACCGTGTTCATCTTCTAGTGACGCAAAACATTTTTCATTCATTGTTAATTCACAGGCAGTTACCTCGCCAACAGGCACGCATTTTTTCTTTCATCGCGAGCAAGCTTTCTCGCACACATAATTCATCAAGGCGGCACTGATTTCCACTTCTCTCTCAAGGCGGCAGGGCCAAAGGCGAGCATCCCCAAAGGTTCTGTCCGCGAGAGGGTTGATTCCAGAGACGGGCAATTTCGTTTTCCAACAATCGGGCGCATCCCAGCAGGAAGGCGAGTTTTTTTGCTTTGTTCCCCAACTCAAGGCTTTTAGGAGGGCCTAGTTAATGAAACAACGCTTTGGTCACAGAAGTATGAGGAGAAAGCTCCGCGCGATTACCGCCGCAGTGGTTTTGCTCGGCATCGCCGTAACTCTTTCTCTGCAATTTCGCACGCAAGCATATGTGGGCGACAATTTACAGACAGCCAATGGCGACAAGGTGACGGTCAGTCATGTCGCCGGGCTGGAATTTTATGACATCCGCTTGGATAAGTCCGATGCTGCGGCAGAGGCGCGCGAGCAGTTTCGCCAGAAATTAGGCAGCGACGGCGCGAGAGCGGGCCGCATTCAACAGCAAATTCAGACTGGCGAATACGAATTGTCGCGCCGCGTCCCGGATGTGGCGGTTGACTACAACCCGGAAATGAACATCGCGCACATCGTCGGCACAGACGTGCTGAAGACGAAGTCGTTTCTGACTGAGCCGACGAGCAACTCGCGTGAAGCGCGCGAAGGTCTGGTGCGCGGCTTCCTGCTCCAGAACAGGGAACTCTACGGCTTGACCGCAGAGCAGGTTGGAGAACTCAGAACTTTTGCCAACTACACAAACCCTGCCGGCAATCTTTCCTACGTCGAGATGGCGCAGGAGATTAACGGCATCCCCGTGTTCATGGGCGAGTTGAGAGCCGTCATTTCGCGTGACGGCGCACTCGCGCGCACGGTCAACAACCTCGTCCCCGGCCTTAACTATGAGAGCCTTGAAAAAATCCCCGGACATCCGAAGGATGCTGTCATTGCTGCGGCCAGAGCGATTAATCGTCAGGCGACGGATGCAGACTTGAACATCAAGTCCACCGAGCCGATGAAGGTCACTTTCGAGCGCGGCCAGTTTGAGTGGGAGCCGACCGCAGAATTGATGTATTTCCCGACTGAGTCGGGCGTCGCCACTCTGGCGTGGCGCGTGATGTTGGTCGAGCCTGTCTCGGCTTACTACGTGATTGTTGATGCGAGCAACGGCAAGTTGCTGTGGCGCAAAAATCTCGTCAACGACCAGACTGAATCCGTGACGCTTGGTATTTATGACAGGGCGAACCCCGCGCCGCTTTCTCCGTCGAATGCCTTGCCGGGTTCCGGCATACAGGGTACGGGCATTCCCCGCGTGACCCAGACGCTCATCGGTAACGAAGGCCCGCTTAACTTTAATAACAACGGCTGGATTACTAACGGCGGCAACACCACGACGGGTAACAACGTGGACGCAGGACTCGACAGAGTCTCGCCCGATGGCATTGAATCGCGTCCGACCGGCTCGCCCGCTCGCACATTCAATTTCACTTACAATCCTCCGCCGCTCGGCACAGACGAGCCTCTGACCGTCCCGCACCAGAACGGCGCTGTGACGAACTTGTTCTACTGGAACAACATTATCCACGATCAATTTTACCTGCTCGGCTTTACAGAGCTTGCTAGAAACTTCCAGACTAACAACTTCGGTCGCGGCGGCGCACAGAACGACCACGTGCTCGCACAGGCGCAGGACTTTTCAGGAACGAACAACGCAAACTTCCTGACTCCTGCCGATGGCACGTCTGGCCGCATGCAGATGTATCTCTGGTCTGGCCCGACGCCTGACCGCGATGGCGACCTCGACGCAGAGATCATCGTTCACGAATACAGCCACGGGTTGTCCAATCGTATCCACGCCAACGGCTCCGGCCTGACCTCGAATCAGGGCGGCGGCATGGGCGAAGGCTGGGGCGACTTTATGGGCCGCTCTCTCACTTCCAATGCTTCCGAAGATGCGACGGGCGGTCGCTTCGGAACCGGCAGTTATTCGACGCTGCAACTCGGCACGCTCGGCACGGACAACTACTACTACGGCATCCGCCGCTTCCCCTACGCGCTTCGCGCGCTGACGGGCGGCCCGCTGAACAGACCGCACAGCCCGCTCACTTTCGCCGACATGGATCCGGCGCAGGAGAACGTGACTGACGGCGCGTATGGTAAGAACCCTGCCATCGGCAACGGCACTGGCGTGCACAACATCGGTGAGAACTGGTGCAACATGCTGCTCGAAGTTCGCGCACGCATGATCGCGCGTCTCGGCTATGCAGTCGGCAACCAGCGCATGATGCAGCTTGTCGTGGACGGCATGAAGGGCGACCCGACGGGCGCGGCCCTGACCATCGTGGCCGCACGCAACTCTATTCTCGCGGCGGACGCGGCTAGCTTTGGCGGCGCGGACACTGGCGACATCTGGGCCGGTTTCGCGGCACGCGGCTGCGGCTTCGGCGCAACCACCAACGGCACGGCAGTCGTAGAGTCTTTCGCTCTGCCGAACCTGCTGCGCGGCTCTGTTAGCTTTAGCGATGCTGGCGGCAACAACAACGGCTTTGCCGATCCGGGCGAGGCGATTGTCTTGACCGTTCCGGTGCAGAATCCTTTGAGCGATACTGCCAACAACTCGACCTTGCAGGTCGTCGGCGGCGGCACAGCAGACTACGGCACCATCAGCGGTGGTCAGACTGTGACAAGACTTGTCGGCTACAGAGTTCCCGCGGGTACTGTCTGCGGTAGCCTTGTAACCATCAACATGAATCTCAACAGCAGCCTTGGACCAACCACCGCGACCTTTAACTTGACTGTCGGTGAGCCGGTTCTCGGCCTCAGCAACAACTTTGACACGCTGACTGCTCCGGCTCTGCCCGCAGGCTGGACGACTGCTCAAACCGGTAGCGGCGTCGTGTGGGCCACCTCCACTACTTCGCCCGACACGGCTCCGAATGTGGCGTTTACCACCGCTCCAACGCCTGCCGGTGGCACGGAGTTAGTCACCGAAAGCATCCCTGTGACCGCACCGTCAGCCAAGGTTGAATTCAGGCTGAGCTTTGTCACGGAGAACACGTGGGATGGTGCGGTGCTTGAGTTGAGCATCGGCGGCGGTGCGTATCAAGACATCACCGTTGCCGGAAGCTTCAATACGGGCGCTTATCAAAACGTGGCGAAAGGCACTGGCAATCCGTTGCCGATTCCGCCTGCGACCAGCCGTCCGGCATGGGGCGGAAGCTCAAACGGTTACATCAACGTCAGCGCTAACTTGCCTGCCGCCGCAGCCGGACAGAGCGTTCGCTTCAAGTTCCGCACAGGCACGGATAGCAGCGTTGCTGCCACTGGCAACCACGTGCGTGTTGACGGCCTCAGGGTCATCAACAGCTTCAACTGCCCGCCTGCTCCGCCGCGCAAACCTGTCGCAGACTTTGACGGCGATGGCAAGACAGACATCGCGGTCTTCCGTCCGAGCACCAACGCCTGGTTCATCACCAGAAGCTCTGACGGCGTGACCACGGGTCAGTTCTTCGGAGCATCAGGAGACAGGCTGGTGGCCGGTTACTACGACACAGACAACAAGGCTGACCTTGCCGTCTGGCGTCCGGCGACAGGCACATGGCATATCCTGAACAGCTCAGACAACAGCATCACCAACCAGCCCTGGGGAACCAACGGCGACATCCCGCTCGTAGGCGACTACGACGGTGACGGCAGGACAGACTTCTCAGTCTATCGTCCGAGCGACAACACGTTCTACGTCCGCCGCAGTTCTGACAACGGCAACGGCGCATTGACGTGGGGTCAAGCGGGAGACACGCCTGTGGTTGGAGATTGGGATGGCGACGGCAAGACAGATTACGCTGTCTTCCGTCCCGGCGATACCAAATGGTACGTGCGTCAAAGCTCCACCAGCACGCTGTTCGTGCAGCAGTATGGACAGAGCGGCGACAAGCTTGTTTCAGGAGACTACGATGGCGACGGCATGACCAACTATGCTGTCTTCCGTCCGAGCAATAACTTCTGGTTCACAAACCTTATCATCCAGTCCAACTACGGCGCGACCTCTTGGGGCGCAAGTGGGGACACGGTTGTACCGGGCGACTATGACGGCGACGGCAAGAGCGATCTGGCCGTGTTCCGTCCGAGCGACAACACCTGGTACATCCTGCGTAGCACAGGCGGTTCGCTGGCAGTGCCGTTCGGCACAACCGGCGACGTTGCCATCCCCTCAAGCTACATTCCGTAGTCTGAGGAATACTAGATGAGATCAGCTTACGCTTTCTCGCAAGACAAAGCGTAAGCTGGTCAAATCCGGCGACCATCAACTTTTCACAAACAACAAAGAGGAGTCAGAATCAGCTTTAAACTGATTCTGACTCCTCTTACTTTTTATTGCGGTTTGCAATTAAGTGCGCCCTCCCTGACTGTCAGGGAGGGCGCATCAGGTCACACTCAATTAGCTCACTGCGCGCTCCGGCGCGGGAAGCATCTTGAAAAAGTCTCTATAAAAACGCTCCGTATATTCATGCAACAAGTATTCGACGCGCACAGGGTCGTGTGACATGACAATCAATCCAGCATGAAAACGCTTGTTCATGCGCCAGACAATTTCAGCGTCGTCATAAGCAGACGTGTCCGGGAATTCCTGCCGCGCCAGCGAAACGATTAAGCCCGCGTAATCATTTCGCGCGGGCGGCAGTTGATATGCACACGCGCCGCGCTGGACTTCTATTCTGGCCCACTCCGCCCACAGGTTAATGCCGCACGCTGCTTCAACGAGTTCCGCGATATTGGCCCCGCCGACGCGCGCAGAAGTTTCGAGAAAGTAAAAACGCCCGTCCTCGTGCGCCTTGATAAACTCCGTATGCGAGACGCCGCGCACAAGGCCCATCGCGCCGAGCACATCACGATTAATCGCCAGCAGATGCTGCTCGTCCTGCGAGCCGCGACGCACGTTCGCAGTCGTAAAGACGCCGCCCTGATGTGCCACGTCGAGCGGCGGGTTGCCGTAACGACTGGCGATGGCAAAGACTATCTCGCGCTCAGAGACGATAGAGTCCACATGATAAATATCGCCCGGCACAAATTTCTCAAGCACGTAAAAGGATTGCCTGTCGCCCAGCTTTTCAATCTCAAGCCAGAACTGTTCCGGCGTCAAAATTTTCTTGATACCCGTCGCTGAAGCTTCAAAGCGCGGCTTGATGAGCCAGGGCGGAGAAGTGCGCGCCATGTACTCGCGCACGCGGTCATAGTTTAAGACATGCACGAACTCAGGCACGAGTATGCCGTCCTCCTGAGCCTTCATACGCATCGCCAGCTTGTCGCGGAAATAGCGTGTCGTAGTGTCTCCCATGCCCGGCACGCGCAGGTGCTCGCGCAGTGCCGAAGCCTTTTCCAAGTCGAAATCATCAAGCGGCACAATCCTGTCAATCGTCTCTAGGCGCGCCAGATAGCTTGCGCCCATCAGCATGTCTTCCATGTTCCAACGCTTCTCTACATCCGGCACAAGAAAAATCTCGTCAATGCTCTCGCGCGGCCAATCCGCGTCGGCGATGCTCTGCGAAGTCAACAAGAGCACGCGACAGCCCTGCCGCTTGCATTCGCGCATGAACTCTTCGCCCTTGTGATAACTGGCGATGCACAGGATAGTTAAAGGTCTCGATTCGCTTATCATTATTGGAAACTCCCACGCGGAAATGGAGCGACATTCTACTGTCAAATAAGTTTCCCGCAAAGGCGCAAAGAGAAGACGCTAAGAAGAATAAGAGAAGAAGCCTCTCCTTTGCTTTCTTTCGCGCCTTCTTTGCGCCTTTGCGCCTCTGCGGGAAAATTCCGTATTCTCTTGAGAGCAGAAAACATCGGAGGCGCGACTTGACCAGCACATCAGAAAAACAGAGAACTCAAAAAATCATCAGCCTGCTCAAACAGGAATACCCGGACGCGCGCTGTTCGCTCAATCACTCAAACCCGCTTGAGCTACTGATTGCCACAATCCTCTCTGCGCAATGCACGGACGAGCGCGTCAATATTGTGACCGCGACGCTTTTTCGGAAATACACGCGCGCGTCGGATTACCTGCTTGTCGCTCAAGCGGAGCTTGAGACGGACATACGCTCGACCGGTTTCTATCGCAACAAGGCGAAAGCGATTCAGGGCGCGTGCAGGATGATTGGCGAACAATACGGAGGCCGCGTGCCGGAGACGATAGAGGAACTGCTCTTGCTGCCGGGCGTCGCACGCAAGACAGCCAACGTCGTGCTCGGCAACTCTTTCGGCATCACTTCCGGCATCGTCGTGGATACGCACGTCGCGCGACTGTCAGAGCGTCTGGCCTTGAGCCGCGAGAAGCAGCCGGAAAAAATCGAGCGCGATTTAATGCAACTCGTCCCGCAAGAAGATTGGATTCAATTCTCGCACCTGCTCATCGCGCACGGGCGCAAAGTCTGCAAAGCACGCACGCCCCTCTGCGCCGAATGTGTGGTCGAGCAACTTTGTCCTTCATCAAGAGCAAGGATGAAGGCGGAAGGATGAAGGATGAAGGGAATGCTGTTCAGGCATGAGGCGTTCATCCGTGAATGGCATCCTTTTCATCCTTCCGCCTTCATCCTTCATCCTTGCTCTTCTATCCAATCCCTCGTCATATCGCACCATAGGGCGAGGCCGCGCCACGTTTTAAATCGCGAGTAGTGGCGAGCGATTTTGGCATCCTTGCAGGCGCGTCCCTTGTTGTGCGTGCGCGCAAACTTGCCGCGCACCCATGAATCGAGCGCGAGCACGTCATAGCGTCCGACGAGTTTTAAAAGATTTTCAGCAGCATAATCTCCGACGCCTTTGACCTGCTTCATCTCGCGCTTCAATTCCTCCGTTGGCAACTCGCTCGTGAGCCAGCTTTCGACATCCAACTCGCCCGCCGCGACGCGCACGGCCAGTTCTTTAAAATAATCTGCGCGATAGCCTGCGCGCATTTCGTCTTTGTAAAAGCTGATTGGAGCGTCGGCCATCGCAACGGCGTTGGGAAACGCGCGTCGGCCATCTGTAGCTTTGCTTCCGAGATTATTCACCAGCCCTGTCACCATCTTTTGTGTCAGAGCCCAGGAGCAATTTGTCGTGCAGATGGTTTTGACCAAATCCTCAAAGACGGTCGGCGAGCGCAGCAGGCGACCCGCGCCCGCGCGTGCAATCCATGCAAAATCTGCTTCGTCCGACACGGCCCCGTAAAACTCAGTCATGTCATCATCGAGCCTGAAGATATGGCGCACGTCGCGCACGATTTTGTCTGCGGCGCGTTTGCTTAGCTTCATGCGCGGGATGCTAATCTTTATCTCTTCGTCAGTTCCATTGATGTTGGCAGTCACGGGTTGAGCCTCATCTAAATCAAAGACGCGCGTGAGCGTCCAACTCTCGTCATCGAACTCAAAAGGAAGAAGCCCGCTCCAGCCGTGACTCATGACTGTGCGTTTGAAGCTAAAGCCGTGTGGAGTATTTATCGAAATGTGCATCTGATTTTTGATAAACCCTGACTTGTCTTTTGTAGATAACTTGTGACGCGGAGTATTATGACTCTAAAACCGACGGAGGCAAGAGAGATGAAAGCAACATGGCGCGGCAAGACTTTGGCCGAGAGCGAGAACACGATTGTCGTTGAAGGCAATCACTATTTTCCGGCAGACTCTATCAAGCAGGAATATTTCCAACCGAGCGACAGGCACACGACCTGCCCGTGGAAAGGCGAGGCCAGCTATTACGATGTAGTGGTTGACGGCGAAACCAACGCAGGCGCGGCCTGGTATTATCCGCAACCCAAAGAGGCCGCAAAACAGATTGCAGGTCATGTAGCCTTCTGGAAAGGCATCGAAGTTAATTAACAGAACACGAAATTTTCCCGCAAAGGCGCAAAGGCGCAAAGAAAGACATCCGTTCTTCTTTGCGCCTTTGCGCCTTTGCGGGAGCTATGCTTCGTTGTTATCTCAAGGCCCGGCGTTCGAGCGCAGGATGATCCAGTGAGCAAGGCAGAGCATGATAATCATGAATAAAATTTCAAAACCGACGCGCAGGTAAAACTTTGCCGGGTCATCTCTCTTAAAAATTCTTTTGCCCTGCGGATAAGAGATTCTGCGAAACTCTATCACGCCCGAACGCAACTGCCGGACGGGGCCAATGATAAACATAAAGACAAAGAAGGCTACGAGCAGCCAGAAGAAAGTTTGTCTTTCCATCTCTCTTTGCTAATCACAACCTCTCTTTGCTAATCGCAATAGACATACTTGATAGGCAATGCACACCCTACGACTGCACACAGCGCCGTGTTCGATGCCATTTTTTTGTCCGCTTCGATAATCTTCTGTATGTCGTCGCCCTTCGAGCGATACAGACAGACAACGCTTGCTATATCTATCCCGCCGCAACATCCGCAACCGCATGCAATGTAAGTGGGCAAAGCTGCCAACTCCTTCCGCTTCGCCTCTGACAGCCTGCGCTGCCGATTAGCACGCCGCGCTCTTTTTGTCCTCTTCGTTTGCTTCTGCCTGACAGCCACGCCATCTGTCTTCAAACTCCCGGCTGGCATAACATCAAACGGCAGCAGCATTATTAACATTACTGTGCAGAGCAGGACTTTTTTCATTATCAGCTCTCCATTTAAATTCCGCGCGGGAAGCGCAATAGCTTCAGCTTTACCCTCCGACCGATAAGAGCATACATTATTCTTTTAAGTTAAAAAGAAAAAAGGCTGCTTAGGAAAGCAGCCATCCGGCTTGAGATTATTATGGCAAGAGTATCATATTGAAAGAGGACGTTGACATCGACGTCCTCTTTAAAAATTATGGTGCACCCGGCAGGAATCGAACCTGCGACCTCATGATTCGTAGTCATGCACTCTATCCAGCTGAGCTACGGGTGCGCTTTATGGTGGAAAGCGAAAAGAAAATATACGGGCTGCTCTGGCCGGGTGTCAAGCGTGCATGCAAAAGCTCTTGCGAGGCTCTTTCGCACGACGCATCACGTTAGCGCGCAAAGTAGCCGGGGCGTGTGCGTGCGAGCAGTTCCGTGCGTGCGACTTCGACGCGGATGGCGCGCCAGCGTCCGTCGCGCGTGCGTTCGCCTGCGGGTTGATAGGTGACGCTGTAGAGCGTTCGCAGGTCTGCCGCGACCTCTGCGTAGAGTCGGCCCATGTCTTCCAGACGATTAATTGCATTGAGCCGTCCGCCGGTTCTATCGGCCAGAGCTTGCAGGCGCGCGCGCGCGGAAGTATAGATAGCCATCTGCTGTGGAGTCGGAATCGCCAGCCGCTTCGGGTCGCCCGAAGGCAGCGCGAGCGGATAGATTGTGACTCCAATCTTATCCGCATTGTTGAGCACAGTATTCAGAGAACGGCTTTCTGCTGGCTTGACTGCGCCGACGGCTTCTTCATCCGTCTGAGCATTGATGGCTGCCTCTCTATCCGCTTTCCGCAACTGCGTATCAAGACCATCTGTCAAGACCACTATGGCTTTGCGCCGCTTGCCTTCCTGCGAGAGTTTTTGCAGCGCAATATTCAGAGCCTTGTAAAGCTCCGTGCCGCCCTTGCCTTCCGCAATATCAATCGCATAGGCCATCTTCTTACGGTCAATCGTAAAGTCCGTCAAGGTCTCAACTTTGTCGTTAAAGGAGATGACCGCGACGCGATCCTCTGGCGAGAGCGCGTCCAGAAAACGAAACGCGGACTGCTTGAGCATCGGGCGAAAGCTGTTTGTAGAGCCGGACATGTCCAGTATCAGCACGAGACTGAAAGGAGCCGTCGCGGGTTCAAAGCTCAAAATCTTCTGCTGCACATCGTCTTCAAAGACCACAAAATCATTGCGCGTCAGATTGATAATCGAGCGGCCCTGCTTGTCCACAACGCCGACGTTCAGTTGGACGACAGACGATTCAACCTTGACCGTCTCGATGTCATCCTGCGCGCGCGCAGAAGAGACAGCGAACAGGCAGAGCAAGGCCAGCGCAAGGGCTGTGCAAAAAGAGCTTCTGACAGGATTTTTTGAAGAAAGCCGGAACTGTATCATTGCCAAAAAATTAATCGCATTCTCAAAGCTTTAATAAAATGAGTATGCACGCCAGCCACAGCATTTGGCAAGCAATGGCAAAAGAGCGCGCGACCGTCACCCCTGTCGGACGCTGCAAACCGGCTGAAAGTTGCATGGAGATAGTGTGCAGTAGGCAGTGGGCAGTTAAAAAGCTGAAAATGTTTTATGCTGCCCACTGCCCACTGCCTACTGCTTTACTCGCCCACAGCTTTGGCGAGGCGCGTGCGTTTGCGGCGCGGGGCGGGCAGGTCTGTGGCGCTGGCAGCGACCGCGAGCGGCGCAGTTGGCGGCTCGACTGCGACGGGACGCGGACGCGAGCGACGTGCGGCTGCGCGTTCGGCTTCGGCTGCGACGATGCGTTTGGCCTTCTCTATGCGCTTGCGCGGCACGAGTTGAAAACGCAGCTCCATCTCCTGCGCGACCTTGTAAATATGCTTGGCCTTTGCTCCACGCTCTGCGCGGCGAATAATCTCTTCCAGATCAAGCAATTCCGCCTGATCGTCTTTTCCAATCCAGATGTATGCGGATTCTGCCATCTCTTGTTTGACCTCCAAACGAATTAAAGCGCGCAGGGCCACAGGCTCTGCCGCATGCAACACAGGTCGCGCAGGCTTCTGCTGCTGCTTCGCACCCTCGCGCGCAGAAAAATATTCTGCGACAACTCCGTCCACGCTCTCGCGGTTCGCGTCGTAATAGAGCGCGAAATCCTGACACCGCGTGCGATAGGGACAGACCACAGAGCAGACCAGCGGGTCTTTAAAGTGCGCGTAACGATTGCAGTAAAGTTTCTGTCCCATGCAAAACTTTTTCAGATGTGCGGATTTTATGAGCTTTTAGAAAAAGCATCCGGGAGTAACAGCGACTATATCACGCTCGTCCTACACATGCAACTTATTACCGCACGCGCAACGCCAGCGAAAAGGGTTAGAGACAGCATCCCTTTCAAGTTATAATCCCCAAAATTCACCTCTGCCCCTCGTCCGTCAGAAAAGTGCAAAGCCTCGCCGGCGCATCTCATCAAGACGGAGTTTTCCAGGCATGTACAAACCAAATTTTTGCGCAGAGTGCGGCGAGCGCATCACACGCGCGCGCTGGCATTTCTGGACCAGCAGGCGTTTCTGCAAAGATTGCGCGCGTCGCCTGCGCAAGTCTCAAATTCTTGTCACGGGGCTGGCAGGCACAATCCTCTTCAGCATCGGCCTCATCGCCGGACGCAGCGCACGCCACGCGCCCGCGCCTCTAATCATCGAGCGCGGCAATGGCCCAACGCAGACCTCTGCGCCACAGAAGGCGGCAACTTCTTCTCAATCGAACGAGCAGACAACGAAGGGTGATGCGCAACAACCTGCAAGCAGTTTTGGCCCTGACGGGACAGCTACGGAGCGTCCGACAGACCCGAATGAAATTGTTTCCATCTGCGGCGCGCGGACAAAGAAGGGAACTCCATGCTCGCGTCGCGTGCGCGGCACTGGACGCTGCTGGCAACATCGCGGGATGCCAGCCATGCTCCCGCCGGACAAGCTTGTCGTTGATGGATAGTGGCCCACAAGCAATGGCAAATCACAAAGCTATTCTCAAAACGGATTTTGTGTTTTAGTATATCTCTCGTTCTGAAAAATGTTTTGCCGCCCGTCAGGTTTCACTGCTCACGATAGGATTAATAACCTGAACTTGCCTTTTAAGCTTGAAGGAAAACCCATGAAGCATGGAATCATTTTGCGTTTGCTGGTTATCACACTCTTTGCCGGACTCGCTTTGATTTTAGCCGTGCGCGCCAGTAGTGTTGGCCGCGCCGTTATGGGTGAAGCGCGCAAGGCTCTGGTCCAGGACAATACGTGCGACATTCCTTTTCCGCTTCCCAATCCGAGCGGGACTGACGATAAAAAGTACGAGCAACTGCTTTACTCTTTTCTGGAAAAGGGTTGTTATAAAAAGTGGGTCAAGGATTCGCAGATACGCAACACCGGGCCATTTATCGGCGGCACGCCTTTCGGCACGCATCCGGCTGTGCAAATTTATTATTCGCCGCAAATCTGGGAGTGGCTGAAAGTCAAAAATCGTCAGGGTGATATTCCAGACGGCGCGATGATTGTCAAAGAGATGTTTCCGCCGCCCGCGCGCGAAGGCTTAAAGCTGACGGGCTGGACGGTCATGGTCAAGGACAAGCAAGGGTCTTTCGATGGCTGGTACTGGTCATATCACGCGCCCGGCTATGCGCCGCAGAATCCGCAGATTGATTACCCGGATTCCGGCTTTGGTCTCTACTGCCTGCGTTGTCATGCCTCTGCCGAAAAAGAGTCCACCTTCATCGCGCTCAAAAATATAGAAGGCGATCCAATCTCGTTTCTCATACAGTCGCCGACGATGCAGCCGCAGCCGCCGCCCGACAAAAAAGATTTTCATGAACAGGTAGCGACTACCAAACAGATTGTCGGCGGCCCTTTCCCGACGCCGCGCAAAGCTCCTGACCCGAACTTTTTAAAGCTCTACAAAGATTTAAATGTTATTCCAGCGCATGAAGTGAAAAGCTTTCCGGGCGAATCTCTCGACCACGTTGTCTCAGGCCCGCGCGGGCCGGAGGGCTTTCTCACTTCAAGCCAATGTGTCGGATGTCATTCGGCTTCGACGGAAAATATGGCTTTCCTCTTTGAAGACCCGAACAAGAAGCCAATCAATCTTTCTCCTTACACGGAATGGCGCGCTTCGATGATGGGCCTTTCGGGGCGCGACCCGATTTTCCACGCGCAGCTCGAAACAGAAAAAGCTCTGTATCCATCGCAGGCTGAATTTTTTGACAACACCTGCTACAGGTGTCACGGCGTTTTGGGCCAGAGGCAAATCGAGCTTGATAAGAAAAAACCTTTCGAGCACAGCATGGTCTATGCTCTGCCCGATGAAGAGGATGGTAAATACGGCTCACTCGCGCGCGACGGAGTCTCTTGTGTCGCCTGTCATCAAATGTCAAAAGAAGGATTGGGCCAGCCTGAGACTTTCACGGGGCTGTTTAAGACAGAGCCTTTCAATATTGTCAACGGCCCGTATGAAGAGGTCGCCACGTTGCCGATGAAGAACGCGCTCGGCGTCACTCCGCAATACGGCGAGCATCTCAAAAGCTCCGCGATGTGCGGCAGTTGTCACACGGTCATCCTTCCAGTCTTTAATGAGAAGGGCAAACAGGTCAACGACAAGAGCGGCAAGCCAAAAGCATTTCATGAGCAGACGACCTATCCCGAATGGCTCAACAGCATTTACCAGAACGAGGTCAAGCCTTTCAATCAGCAGACTGTCAAGACCTGTCAGGACTGCCACATGCAGACGACCTTCAATGACCAGAAGCTCGTCTTTCGCATCGCCAACATTGAAGACAAAAATTATCCTTACACGGATTACCGCGCGCCCGACAAAGAGATTACCTTGCAGGCGCGCGACAAGTTTTCGCGTCACACATTAATTGGCATCAACCAGTTCGGCACGATGATGTTCCAGCAGTTTCCGAATCTGCTCGGCATACGCACAGCAGATTACATGTACTCTGACGGCGTGCTCGGACTGCTGACGGCGCAAAGCTCAAGCTACAAACTGGCGCGGCAGGAGACTGCGAAGATAGAAGTCAACGCGCTCAAGCAGAGCGAAGGATTTTTGGAAGCCTCTGTGCATATCGAAAACTTAGCGGGCCACAGCTTGCCTTCCGGCGTCGCCTTCCGTCGAGCCTTTATCAACTTTGAAGCTTTGGACGCGGAAGGAAATGTTCTTTGGGCTTCGGGCCGCACCAACAGCGTCGGAGCGATTGTCCGAGGCACAAGCGATGAAGTCTTGCCGACAGAATTTTTGTTTGACTCTGTGACTAAAAAGCAGGTCTTTCAGCCGCATCACGAAGTGATTACAGACGAAGGACAGGTGCAGATTTATGAAGAGCTAATGGCGAATGTGAAAGGCAAGATTACGACCAGCTTTGTCGCCTCAGACCAGCACATCAAGAACAATCGCCTCTTGCCGAAGGGCTGGCGACCGGATGGGCCAATGGCCGAATTCACAGGCCCGCACGGCGAGGCCGCGCGCGACCCGGAATACGTCACCAAAAATCCTGCCGGCTCAAGCGGCTCGGACACAATCATCTATCGCATCCCGCTCAACGACAAAACACGCGCGGCAGTTTCCGTTCGCGCAGCTCTCTATTATCAATCCATCCCGCCCTACTATTTGCAGGAACGCTTTCGGCTAGGCAAAGGCCCTGAGACAAAGCGACTCGCCTATTTGACCAGCCACCTGACGGTCGAGCGCACGCCGATAGAGGATTGGAAACTCTTCCTCGTCTGCGCCACGCGCAAAGTCGGTGATGCAAAGAGCGGCGTGTGCGAGCAGTAGATTCGCATGACTATGATGAGCAGCGTATGCTTTTGAAGATGCTCGTTATGTTATCATTTCAATAAACGATTTCCCTTTAATCTTGCGAGGAAATATGTCACACCAAATTGCAAAGCGATGGTTCAGCGTTGATGAGTATTACCGCATGGCTGAGGCGGGGATTCTCAGAGAAGATGACCGCGTAGAGTTGATTGAAGGAGAGATTGTCGAAATGAGCCCTATTGGCAGTCATCATGCAGCATGTGTCAATCGTCTAAATGCAAGGTTGCTTCGTGATATAGGACAAGCAGCAATCATAAGCATCCAAAATCCTATCAGACTTGATGAGTATTCCGAGCCGGAGCCGGATGTCGCTTTGCTGAAACAGCGAGAAGATTTTTATGCCGAAGGACATCCGACAGCTTCCGATGTGCTGCTTCTGATAGAGGTGGCGGATACTTCCGTCGAATATGACCGCAACATAAAGTTGCCGCTCTATGCGCGTGCGGGCATTGCTGAGGTCTGGCTCGTGAATCTGCCGCAGGAGACGATAGAGATTTACAGGCAGCCGCTTGATAAAACTTACAGGGAAGTCCGATTGGTGAAGCGCGGCGAATCTCTTGAAGCGGAAGCTCTATCAGGCTTGATGCTCGAAGCCGACAGTATTTTAGGCTAAACATTTTCCAACCGCCTCGCACATTTCCTGAAATTCCAAAGTGTGAAAAAATCGAAGGCCAGTTCAAACGCGAGCAGGGCAGTGCGCGTGTTAATGTGGGCGCATTATTGTTATCTGTTGCTGTTGCCTGCGCTGGCTGTGGTGGCGGCTGGCAGGCTCGGACTCGGCATCAAGTTCGCGCAGGTAGTGGCCCTCGTAGGGATTGGGCCAGTCTTGATGTACGCGCTCTTTCTGGCGACAGGCTATAAACTGCCGGACTCTTTGCCCGTCGCTTTGATTGTGGTCTTAGCCGTTCCTTTGCAGATAGGTCTCAGTGTGCTCCTCTTCGGGAGCAAAAGTTTCTGGCTCTTTCTGGCAGAGGATGCGACGGTTGAGATAGCTGCCTTCGCGATTGGCACAATGCTGACGGCCTTGCCAAACATTTTAAAGAAATACGGCTGGAAAGAGTTTCTCTTTTTATCGCTCTTTGTCATTCCGATATTTATCGGCGGGACGATTCCTTACTTTGTGCTGGTGTGGCGCGGCTATGGCGGGCTGTCGTTGTGGCTGGCGCTTTTCGCCACTTCATTTCTGACGGCTTTGAGCAGTTACGCGAAGCTTTATGCGAAGGCGATTCGGGCGCATGAGCGGACGGGCGAGTTTCAGGAATTGGAGATGAAGTATGGCGGCGGTCTCGTTGCGGCGATGTTCGGCGCGGGCAAGAAGGTGACATACAGAAGCCCTTTGCAAGACCGTTACAAGCCATCCGATGTGCGTGGGATACCGATTCTGCTTGGCTTCGCCTCTTTCTTCATGCTGTTTGTGGCGATGATAATTCTGGAATTGACAGCAGATTAACTCCGAGGAATCTCAAATCTGAAATCTCAAATTTGAAATCTTAAGAATGACGGCGCATCAGTTTGCCTGTGAGGTCTGCGCTGATGACAGTTTGCATGGCGAAGCGCATGCTGGGATTGCGATTGAGTAGCTGGCTGAGGTCTTGTTTGGACCATGAAAGATAACGTGTCGGTTCAAGTGCACGAACGGTGGCTGTGGCCGCGCCGCCGCGCAGGAAACTTATCTCGCCGATAAAGTTTCCGTCGCGTAATTGGGCCACAGTCTCGCCGCCTGTCTCGACGCTCACGAGCCCGTTATAAATGAGCATCACTTCATCAAGCTTTTTCTCTTCGACGGCCAGCACCTGATCCTTCTTTGCTTCGAGCCACTGGCCCACACGCAAGAGCTTCATAAATTCAAAGGGCGCGAAATTCTTAAAGAGAGTTTCATAAAGCTCTTTTTCCTCTTCCGTAAAAGCCACCTCGCTGCGTTCTTTGAAGATGATTCCGATTTGCACGATGTTGATTGCCATGAAGAGAAGATTCCAGTAGATGACTACCCAGAGCGGCGTGGCCGGGACAAAGTAGTTAAAGACGATGCCGCAGATGCAGGCCAGCACGGTGAGGAAACGAAGCCACAGGATGTCTTTCACCAGATAGGCTGCGGCGGTCAGGATAGAGGCAATGTGCGCGGCAAACTCGAAATAGTTCATAACGCTCCTATAGGAAAATCTCATCGCAGAGACGCAGAGACGCAGAGAAAGGCAAAAGTAAAAAGGTAAAAGGCAAAAGTAAGAAAAGCATTCAATCGCTCTTCACTTTTACCTTGTGCCTTGTTCCTTCTTCATCTCTGCGTCTCCGCGTCTCTGCGGTGAAAACTTACTTTCTATCCTTAAACTGCTCGTAAAGCTCTGTGTGACGACTGACGAGCGGAATCTGTCTGCCTTCGATGAAGAGATAGCGAACGTGCGTTCGCGCTTCCAGCATATCGCCGTCCGTGACGACGAGGTTAGCCATCTTGCCAGCCTCGATTGTGCCCATGCGGTCTGCGACGTTCATGATTTGCGCGGGATAGAGCGTGACGGCTTTAAGTGCTTCATCGCGCGAGAGGCCGAAGGCCGCAGCCATGCCCGCATGAAAGGGAAGGTCGCGCACGTTTGCGCCGCTGCTGCCCGAAGAGATGCAGAAGCGGACTCCTGCTTTTTGAAGCTTCGCGGCGTTTTCATAAAGAGTGTCGTAATAATCATCTTCACGCGAGGGTAAATCCAGCACGCCTGTCAAGATTACAGGCACGTTGCGCTCCTTCAAATAGGCTGCGACTTTCCATGCGTCGTCGCCGCCGAGAATGATTGGCCGCAGGCGCATCTCTTCGGCAAAGCGCACGGCTGCGCGTATGTCAACTTCGCGGTCTGCGCGAAAGACTACGGGCCGCTCGCCGCGCACAAAAGGCACGAGCGCGGCCAGCACCACTGAGCCGGCAGGACGCGGCAGCGTGTTGTCTTTCGCATAAGCATCCTGCGCGCGGCCATATGCTTCCGCCTCGCGCAGAATTTTCCGAAGCTGCTCAAGCTGCGTATCGCGCGACTTGATGGCTTCGTTGATGTTGACTTCCTGCAAATTGAAAAGCGCGTCAAAGCTCACGGTGCTGACGCGCGGAAAGTTAAGGGCCAGAGCAGCCGTCGGCACAACTGCCATCTCGCGCGGCGTAGAGCCGTTGAGATTGATAAAAGCGGCCTGACCTGAGATGACATTGCCTGCCGGCAAAGAGAGCACGGAGGTGACGCCCGCGACGCGCGTGACGGCGATGTGCGCGCTGTGCGGATTGATGGCGACGATGGCCTGCGCGTTCGGGTTCATCTCGCCAAGCTCTGAAGTGTCAACAGTGCCGGGCGCGCCGCTGGAGATTTCAGTGAGTCCCATCTGAGTCCCTAAATCAATCATGCCCGGATAAACCGTGAGCCCGCGCGCGTCTATCTCCTGCGCGCCCGCGGGAGTTGTCGCGCTCGCGCCGACTGCTTCAATCTTGCCATTGCGTATGACAATCGTGCCGCTTTCAATGACAGGGCCGCTCACAGTCACAATCCGCGCATTGCGAATCGCATAGACGCCCGGCGCGCCGTTCACGTTCTGCACAGTCACGTTACCAATCTGCTGCGCAGAAACTGCGTAGGGAAGAAGCGATGACACGACCATCGTCAAAGCGCAGATGAAAGCCAGGCTGTTGATGCCTGTCATGCTCCGGCGTTTTCTTGTCTCATGAAAAGCTTTCATCGCTCGTGGTCTCCTCCGTCCCAGTGGTCGTCGTCAAAGCCATAGGCGGGCCTTGCTTCGCGCGGGCGCGCGGGCGGCGTGCCTTGCGCTGGCGCGCGATTCGGCTCGGCCCTTTGCAATGTGGTTCGCTCGCGTTCAAGCTCTGCGCGTCGCGTGATGTCCTGCTGCCGGTCAAAGAAAATCTCGCCGTCAATGAATGTCGTCTCGGCGCGCGAATAGACGCTCAAAGGATGTCCGTTCCAGATAGCAAGGTCTGCATCCTTGCCTACATCAATCGAGCCAACCCTGTCCTGTATGCCAAGCTGCCATGCAGGATTCCAGGTGATGAGCTTCAAAGCCTCTTCTTCCGTCAGGTCGCCATAGCGCATCATCTTCGCAGCATCAATGTTGAGCCGTCGCACGCGCTCGTCCGAATCCGAGTTGATAGAGACATTGACTCCCGCGCGCATCATAATCGCCGCCGCATATGGAATCGCATCATAGGCTTCGATTTTGTAGCCCCAGTTGTCCGCAAAGAGAGAGCCGCCCGCGCCGTGCCGCGCAATCTCCGGCGCAACCTTGTAGCCTTCAAGAACATGCTGGAAAGTTCTAATCTTAAAGCCAAACTCGTCCGCCAGATTAATGAGCATCAGAATCTCGTCTGCGCGATAACAGTGCGCGTGCACCAATCGCTTGCCTTCTAAGATTTCGACGAGCGGCTCAAGCTCTAAATCGCGTCGCGGCGGAATCAAGTTTCTCTCGCGGCGCGAGCGTGCGCGGTAAGTGTCCCAGGCGGACTTGTAATCTCGCGCGCGAACAAAAGCATCGCGTATGACTTCTTCGACGCCCATGCGCGTCGCTGGATAACGACGCGGCTGATTCGGAGCTTGAAAGTTTGTGCGCTTCGGGTTTTCGCCGAGCGCGAACTTGATGCCCGGCAGCGCGCCCGGAAAAATAAACTCTTCGAGCGGGCGACCGTATTTAATCTTCACGACAGAGTTCTGTCCGCCGATGGCATTGCCTGAGCCGTGCAAGAGGTTGAGCGTCGTCACTCCGCTTGCCAGCGCGCGATACAAAGCTTCGTCCGTCGGATTCAAGACATCGCGTATGCGCGCCATAGAGGTCACGGAGTAAGTCAACTCGTTAATCGCATCCATCATCGCGTGCGAGTGGCAATCAATGATGCCCGGCATCACAAATTTTCCGCTGGCATCAATCACGCGCGCCGTCGCAGAAGCTTTGAGGTTTGGCCCAATGGCCGCAATCTTGCCCCTGCGAATCAAGATATCAGAGCCTTGAAGCGTGCCATGCGAGATGGTCAGAATCGTCGCATTGCGAATCAAAGTCTCCGCTTCTTCAGTCGCCCGCCGCTGGCCCAGAGCCGCGCCCGATAGCGAAAGCATCAAAATAAGTGCAATAAGCTTTTTCATCACTGCCTTTCAGGTTTTGTTCCGGTGAATGTCGCGGGCGAGCGTCCGACGGTTTGCACAGTCCCGCTCATTTGATTGCCTGTAATCTTGCCCGTAAAAGTCGCTTCCGTCGTCTGTCCGCCGAAGGTGACGGGGGCCGTGAAGCGCAGGTTACCGGCAGAATCAATCGAGCCTGCGGAAATCTGCACTGGCCCAGTGTCGCCCTGCAAAGAACCGCTCAGGCGCGTGCCTTCCTGTTGCAAGCTGAGCGTGGCCGTCTCTTCCTGTCCCTCTTCCGATTTGATTCTGATTGTCCATGTGCCAGAAGCCATCGCGGCTGCGCCTATTGCTGCCGAAGCTGTCGGCGTTGTAGTGGCAGGCTTGAGGTCAACCGGGCGACCGTCAATAAAGACATGCGCGATGCGCGCGGGCTTATCAAAGATGTCGCCGCGCGTGATGGTCAGATTAGCAATCTTGCCGACCTCTATCGTGCCGAGTCTGTCGGCCACGCCGAGAATCTCCGCCGGGCGCAAGGTCATGGCGCGCAATGCTTCGTCACGCGCGAGTCCGTTCTCGACAGCCTTCGCGGCGTTCGAGATGAAATCCGTCATGCTCGTCATCGAGCCCGATTGGAAAGCAAAGCGAACGCGCGCAGCGGCCAGTCGCCCCGCAGTCTTCGGAGCTTCGACGCGCAGCCTCAGCACGCGCAAAGGATCCGGGTCGGCTTCCGGCACTTCTGCCGTCGTGCGCTTTGGAAAGTTGAGCGAGAGCAGGACTGGCACATTCAGTTCGCGCAAGCGGTCTGTGACCTTCCAGCTTTCCGAGCCGCCGGCGATGATGGCTCTCAAATTAAATTCCTGGGCCAAGTCGAGCGCGCGTCGAATCTCGCGCTCCGTGTCTGCATACATCACTACGGGCATCTCGCGCGCCAGCACCGGGAAGAGCGCGATAAGAGACTTGTCCTGCACGGGCCGACGCAGCCCGCGCGGGCTTCGCTCGTAAATCTGATTTGCTTCGCGCAATCGTTGCGCGTCAAGCATCATCTGCCTGAGAGCGGAAAAGACGCCCATCAGAGAAGCCGGATAAGTGCCTGTGCGAAGCGGCGTAAAGCCTACGTGCAGTGCCACAGGCGAGCGCACAATCATCTGCTGCGGCGTGTCGCCTGAGAGATTGATGAGCGCAGACTGGCCTATAAAAATTCCTTCGCGCGGCGCAGTCAACACAGTCGTGATGCCAGCGTTGCGCGCAGCATCAATCTGGTCTCCGCCGCGTCGTATGAAATCCACTGCGAGAATTTCCGGTTGGAGTCCGACAGGATTCGCAGAGTTCGGAGAAGAGATGCCGGGAGTCTGCGAGCCTGCGCCTGCGCCGCCGCCAACGCCGCGCGCTGGAGATGGTGCGGGAGCAGGAATGCCTAGACTCGTATTCGAGTCAATCAAGCCCGGATACACAGTCAGCCCCGCGCCGTCTATCACACGCGCGTCAACGGGCGCACCCGCAGCGTTTCCGACAGCCGTGATAAGTCCGTCGCGGATAACAATCGTGCCGCGTTCGATGATTGGGCCAGAGACAGTCACGATGCGCGCGTTTGTGATGGCGTAAGTGTCAACGGTATTCATCGCTCTTTGCTGTGCATGAGCGAGAGGAACTGCGCCCTGTGCTGCGAGCGCGAGCAGAGCCAGAAGCGCGGCGACGAGTTGCGTATATTTTTTAGACATGGTCACTAAGCTTTTATGTGTGCGACCTGAAGATTAACCACAGAGGACTCAGAAGAATTTGAAATCTGAAATCTCAAATTTAAATTCCTCTGAGTCCTCTTGCGCGGAAAAGTAGTCTTGCCGCGCAGGACTACGGGCGTTTGGTCTCGTTGCTGTTTTTCTCCGGCGTCGTTCTCACGCCGGATGTATTGGCATTGCCGTTATTGTTCTGAACGGTGCCGGTTTTGGAATCGGCTGTATTGCCGTTGCCATTGGCATTCATATTGACATTGGTCTCAACCGCGCTATTGCGATTCGCGCCGTTGGCATTGGATGTCCCGGCGTTTGAGTTGTTCGCATTGTTGGCGTTGTTCGCATTGTTGGCGTTGTTCATGTTGTTCGCGTTGTTCGCATTATGCGTCTCGCTGCATCCGACTGCGAACGCTGTCAAAGCGACGCTGGTGATGAGTGCCGCAATCTTTCTTTTGTTCATGTGTTCTCCATCCTTGATAGTTGTTGTGATGAGAGAGAAGTTTTAAAAACTTCTCTCTCGTATAAGAGCAAAGCTAACTCAACCTTTTTTCGTGTTAGCGTTACCCGTCGAATTCTTGTTGCCGTTGGCATTGCCTCCGGCAGCCGAAACTTTGAGCATATTCTTCACGCCCGTCTGGCCCTCTATGCCTTTGGCGACCGCGTCCGCTTTCTTGACCTGTGCATCCGAGGCGACTGTGCCAGAGAGTGTGATGACGCCGTTCTCCACATCCACGTTAATCGTCGAATCGCTCAACTCGTCTGCGGTTGCGAGCGCGCTTCGCGTCTTGACCCAAATCCATGTGTCATTCGCTCCGGCTCCAATCTTGCGCCCCATGTCTTTGGCCTGCTTGACGTACTTGTCCTTTTCCTTGTCAACCTCTTCGCGCGTCAGAGCACGGTTGGCATTGGCATTCGCGTTAGCATTCGCATTCATGTTCGCGTTGGCATTCGCGTTGGCGTTGGCGTTATTGGCATTGGCAGTGTTCGTATTGGTGTTGGTATTCGTCGCCGAATCGCAAGCCGTCGCTAAGATTGCGAGCGCAAGCGTTGCCAACAAAGCTGCAAGACTTTTCATACTCATTATCATCTCTCCTCTTTTGTGTCCGCCCGCAAAATTCCTTTCACAGACGGACAAAGTAGTGCGAAGACTCGCGTGCAAGAATCATCGCGCGCGGGGGCCTTCGCCATGAGAGCAGTATTTGAAGGGGAATAAAACCGCGTGGATATTAAATCAGGAATGGGATCGGACGCAAGAACAATGAGCGGCCAACGCCCACGCAGCAGGGCATTGGCCGCTCATCATCAAGAGGATTGAATGGTCATCTCAGGATTTTTTGACAGGCGCGGTCTCCGTCTTCTTTTCCGGCGCGGCCTTGTCGCCGGACATGTTCTTGTGGTCTGTCATCGCCGTCTTGCCAGCAGTCGAACAGCAGGCTGCGCCGTCTTTGCCCTCCGTGCTGCAACAACTCGCATCTCCGCTCTTCATGGATGAGCACGAGCCGTCCTTGCCGCCACAGCAACCCTTCTCGCCTTCCTTGGTGTTGCAGGCCATCCCGACGGCAGAGCACTTGCAGCCCTCTTTGGTTCCGCCGGCTTTGTCTGTCGGATTGGCGTTGGCTTCGATGACGTTCGGATTGTTCTGCGCGGTCTGTGGCACAGTAGAGTTGGCATTGGTGGTGGTCGCGGCGGTGTTATTTGTATTCGCGTTGCTGGTCTTATAGTCTGCGCTGCATCCTGCCAGACCGAGAACGAGGAACGAGAGCAAGGCGACGAACTTCAGCTTCATAAATTTTCTCCTGAGACTTTGAATTACGATTGCGAAACAGAATCTGATGAAAAGCTTTTCAGAGGGAAGACGCGAAAAGAGCCTGACCCGCGCGGCTTGGTTCCCAACAAGATGCTGGATAGTACATTGATTCGCGCCGGACGCGCAAGCCTTTCGACAGCATCTTTTTCATCTGCGGCATAGGATGCAAGAGTTAGCCCCAATCGTTGGCTTCACCATTTGACAGTGCCTTCTTTGGTCGTGTCTATCTCCGTAATCTGAACGCCTTCATTGAAAAAGAAAATCTTCATGTTATCGAAAAGGAACTGGTGCGTGTCAGGGTTCGAGAGGTCTAGGCCATAGTGATTGATAAGCTGGTTCTGCTTCATCAGCCATGCCTTCCAGCAATCCGCGCAAATGCTCTCACCGATTTTCTGGCCCAACTCCGTCGGCACTGGCGCGTAACCCAGAGCCGGACGCTTCTCGCCGCAACGCGCGCATTTAATCTTATCCGCCATGATTAATTCTCCTTGTAATTTGGCGGCTGTGGCCGCCTGCTGTGCGGAAAGTCTCTGACTTTCCGACTCCTGCTCCTTCTAATACTGCGCGAGGCTGAGCCTCGCGCAGGGTTAAGGCCAAAGCCATCGGAACAGCCAAGCTGTTCCGCACAGCAGGCGGCAGGAGCCGCTTATCTCTTATAACTTCGGTTGATTATAAACATCCCAGTGCTTCATTGTCGCGCCGCGCTGCCGTCTTGCGCTACGCGTATGGCATCAATTATCTCGTCGTCTTTCGGGCGAAAGAGGCTCAGGGATTGAACCTTGCGATAGCTGATGCGGCCCGCAGTGTCTATCACTACGACCGCACGCGCAGACCTGCCGGGAAGCCACGAGAGCGCGTCGTAAGCTTTCGAGACCGCGCCGTCCGTGTCCGCCAGCAGACGAAGCGGAAGCTGATGATGCTCTGCAAACTTCTCGTGCGATTCGGCAGAGTCCATAGAGACTCCGACGACTTCCGCGCCCGTCGCCGCGTAATCCTCCCAACGGTCGCGCACAGAGCACATCTGCTTTGTGCAGACGGGCGTCTCGTCGCCCGGATAAAAAAGCAGCACGACAGTCTGCCCGCGCCTGTCTGACAGACGCCATTCGTTGCCCGTAGCATCGCGCAGAGCGAAATCAGGCGCAAGGTCTCCGACACGCGCTCCCGTTTGAGTAGTTTGCTGGCTCATCCGTTTTGCCGTCACTTAACTGAAATCTCGTATATCTTTGAAAGGCACTTCGGGGTCTGCGAAATCCGGGCGGTAATAATGCGACGCGCCATCGTACTCCTGCATCCATCCTTCTTCCATCCCAAGCTCGTCGAGCAGAGAAAGCGCGCGCAGCCATTCCGATTCCGTGATGCGGCGCGAGAGCAAAGTGTAACGCGCATCCGTCGCGGCGCGATTGGTGGCATAGTACTGGGCCATTAAAGAGATTGCCACGCGCGGGCTCAATTCCTCTTTAATCCATTCAAGCGACTCGCGCACGGATGCCAGATCGTTCGGCAGCACAAGCAGTCGCACAACCAGCCCGCGCTTAAGCAATCCATCCGCGCCGAAAGACAGCTTGTCTCCCATCTGCCTGTACATCTCCGCAATCGCGCGCCGCGAATGTTCTTTGTAGCCTTTGACTTTGGAATATTCATAACCCGCCTCGTCCTCCGCATACTTCAAGTCCGGCAGGTAAATATCCACAATGCCGTCGAGCAGTTTAAGCGCTTCGACGGAATCATAAGCGTTCGTGTTATAGACGATTGGCAACTTCAAACCCTGCTCTGCTGCGAGCAGAATGGCGCGCGCCATCTGCGGCGCAAAGTGTGTGGGCGAGACAAAGTTGATGTTATGACAGCCGCGCTCCTGCAATTCAAGCATGATGCTTGCGAGCCGTTCATGCGTCACTTCATTTTTTATCTGCTCTTTATGTTTTTGGGAGATTTGATAGTTCTGGCAATAGACGCATCGCAGATTGCAGTTGCCGAAAAAAATATTTCCCGCGCCGCGCTGGCCCACAAGCGCAGGCTCTTCGCCAAAGTGTGCAGTGTAAGAAGAGACGATTGGCAGCCTGCCCGAATAGCATCGCGCCAACTCATTTCTCAAACGATTGTTGCCGCAATCGAGCGGACAGACAGTGCAACTCTCAAGCATGGCTTCGAGAGCTTCGACACGTCGCACCAACTCGCCGCTCTTGTAAAGAGGCAAGTATGAAGGCTGTTCCTGAGTCATTGCTTCAGTCATGTTTTCTGAAATGTATGAAGTGCGGCTTGTGTTTTTCGACAAGCTCTGCGGGCGCAAACTCTTTGCTGAGTCGCCAGATAAAATCCATCTCCATGTGAATCGTGCTCAAGGCGAGCCGCGCTTCGAAGATGAGCAGGATGCTGCCGTAAAAGAGAAAGCACGCGCCGATAAGTCCTGTGACGACAGGAATCCAGTAATAGAGCGCGCCTGTGAAAGCCACGATGCCGATTGCCACGCTGGTCGAAACAAAGATGCCGAGCGCCATATAAAAGATTGTCATGCTGCGCTGCAAGAGGCGCGAGCGGCTCGTCAGCTTGTCCAGTTGCGAGAAGATGACAGCGCGTCTTTCATCAAAAAACTCTATCTCCTGATTGCTGTGCGCCAACTCTTCCAGCTTGTCCGAGAGAGAGCGCACGCGATCCACTACGCGGCCCAGCCTTGTAGAGGTCGAGAGAATCATCGTCCCGCAGGCAGAGATTAAGACAGCCGGTGTAATCATCGCCGTCAGGACAGCCAATGCTGATGAGAGTCCGTTCATTGCGCTTAACCCTATCTTATAAGGCTATCTGGGGAATGCAAAATGTAAAATGAAAATTGCAAACATATGAACATGATTTCATTTTGCATTTTTCATTTCTAAATTTTCATTTTGTGATATGCTCCGCCGAAAAAAGCGGACGCGATATTTCGTACGCATGTGACAACCTACATACACGGGGTTTCCCTTGAGAAAAGGAGAAAGAAAATGCCGGAACAAGGTAATGGCGGAAACGACGATCAGAGGAACACAGACAGTAGTTCTGATATTGCCAGTCTTCCGCAAGGTGTCTCGTTCGATCCAGGTGAATCGCAAGGCGCGAGCAGTGGCAGCGCAGGCAGCGGCGGAAGTGAAGGCACTGGCAGCGCAGGAGGCACTGCTGACACTGGCGGCAGCGGATCGCATGGCGGGCAGGCCATTGGCCGCGCCACAGGCATCACCGCGAACACTGCTGACGCAGGTCGCACAGGCGGCGCAGGCGGACGCGGCGGAGCTTCAGGTCGTAAAGGCGGCGGCGCGAGTGGTGGAGGCACAGGCGGCGGCGCAAAGTCTTCAGCCAAAGGCGGCGCAGCTAAAGGCGCAAGCGGCGCGAAGAAAGGTGCAGGCGGCGGTGGCGGCAGCGCGAAGGCAAGTGGCGGCGGCGGAGCCGGACGCGGAGGCGGCAGTGGTGGTCGCGGAAGCGGAGGCCCAGGCACGGGCGGCACGCAGGGAAGTGGAGCTAAAGGCGGCGCGAAGACCGGCGGCAACGCTGGCGGCGGCACAGGCACAACAGGCGGCGAGAGGAAAGATGGCAGCACATATCGCAAAGCTTCTAAAGCCGGAGCCAAAGGCTCAACTAAAGGCGGCGCGGGCAAAGGCGGCAGCGCGGGCGGCGCAGGCGGACGCGGCGGCGCAACACGTCCTATCGGTGCAAAGAAGGGCGGAGGCGGCGCAGCTAAAGGCGGACGCGGCGGCGCAGGCGGTGGCGCAGCTAAAGGCGGCGCAGTTGGCGGCGGCTCTAAAGGCGGCGGCGCAAGAGGTGGCGGCGGAGGTGCTAAAGGCGGCGCACGTTCAGGCGGCGCGGCAAGGTCTGGGGCTGCTGCTGGCGGCGTGAAGAAAGGCGGCGCGGGCGGCGCGAAAGGCAAGGGCGGCGGCACGCGCGGCGGTCAGGGCGGCGGCGGCAAGGGCGCAGCCAAGAAAGGCGCACGCGGCGGTGGCGGCGGCGCAGGTAGCGGTCGCGGCGGCGGCGGTGGAGCGAAAAAAGGCGGCGGCGCGGGCGGCGGCTCCAAAAAGGGCGGCGGCAGAAAAGGAGGCGGCTAGGCAGCGCGCAAAAAGGAACAGCCGTCAAAGTCGCTGAAGCTGTCGGTCGCGGAGCGGCAGCCATCACGAAAGTGATTAGCTCGCTCACAGGCGGCGGCAAAGGCCGCAAGTCACGCTGACCAGAACAGTCTTAAGTCTCAAAGTCCCAAGCCTCTAGTCAATCTGTTTTTGACCTGAGGCTTGGGACTTGAGACTTGTGGCTCATCTTAATATGTCTCAACACGAGTCAGAAATTCGTGGACGAAAATCCGGCATCGTGCGTCGCATTATTGTCGCGCTCCTCAGATTGATGCTGCGCGTTTTTTTTCGTCACATAGAGATTGCAGGGCTTGAGCGTGTGCCGGAAAAGGGCGCGCTCATGTTTGTCCTGAATCATCCGAACGGCCTTGTTGACCCTGTCTTTATCCTCTGCCTCACAGAGCGTCCGGTCTCTTTCCTCGCCAAGTCAACGCTCTTTAGCATGCCCGTCATCAGCTTCTTCGTTCGCGCGCTCGATGCGATTCCGGTCTATCGCAAGCAGGACGAGGGCGCGGACACTTCGCGCAATCGCGAGACTTTTAAAAAATGCCGCGCGCTGCTTATGAGCGGCGGCGCGATTGCTATTTGTCCAGAAGGCGTCTCGCACAACGAGCCGCGCCTGCGTCCGCTCAAGAGCGGTGCGGCGCGCATCGCGCTCGGCGCGGCCTCTGCCGGAAATCGAAACCTGGATTTGCGCGTCGTGCCTTGTGGTCTTTACTACACAGCCAAGACGACCTTTCGCAGTTCCGCGCTTTTATATTTTGGCGAGCCGATAAAGGTTGAGCCTGTCACGCTCGACGAAGATGGAGAGCCGCCGCGCGAGATTGTGACGGAGGTTAACGCGCGCATCGAACGCGCTCTGCGCGAAGTCGTACTCAATGCTGAGCACGAAGAAGCTTTGCAAACCATTGCGCGGGCCGAGCGGATTTTTTCTTCGGAGTTGGGCCGGAAGGAAGGGCCGAGCCTCGCGCGTGAGTTTGAGTTGCGCCGCCGTTTCATAGAAGGCTATGCCAGCCTTCGTCAACGCGCGCCCGAACGTCTCGCCGCACTCGCTTCGCGCATCACGCGCTATGAAGAGGAATTGAATCAGGTAGGCATTGACCCGCGCGACCTTGCCGCGCCCTCGTCGCCATCTGCTCTGGCCCTGCACGCGCTCACGCGAGTGATGCTGTTTCTTCTTCTGCTGCCTTTCGCAGTCGTCGGAACGGTTGTGCATTATCCTGCTTATAAGCTGTCAGGATATTTCGCAGTCAAATTTTCTTACAGCTATGATGATGTCGTCTCGACTATCAAGATACTCGCCGCCGCGCTCTTGTTTCCCTTGACGTGGGCTGGCATCGCCGCGCTCATCTACTGGCTGCTCGGTTGGGAGTGGGCCATTGTCTCTTTAATCTTCTTGCCGCTCGCTGGCTACGCGGCTGTGCGTTTCTATGAAGAGCTTGACCGCTTCATCGCCGGGGCGCGCTCGCTGGTCTTCTTTATTACGCGGCGTTGGTTCTTCAAAAAATTACTGGTTGAGCGGCGTGCTATACATAATGAGATACTTTCGCTCGGCAACGAGGCTTGGAGCGAAGGGAATTAGACGCGAACTTGCGATTGGCATTGGCAATGTCTAACATCTCTCTAATTAATTCAAGTTGCCAGTTATCAGAGTGATGGCGGCTTGCCGCCTGCTGTGCTGAAAAGCTTTGCTTTTCCGACCAGTGTCAACTCAACCTTGCGGCGAGGCTGAGCCTCGCCGCAAGTCAAGACGGACAAGCAACGGAAAGTCAGAGACTTTCCGCACAGCAGACGGCTGAAGCCGTCCTTTAACTCGCAACCTGGATTAATTACTTGCGATAAATTTAAATGCCAGCGATGAATGAGTTGAATCCTTCCACGCCGCTCAGCCGGATTGCCATTATCGGTTGCGGTCATGTCGGCGCGACCAGCGCGTATGCCCTGCTGATGCGCGGCATCGCGCGTGAGATAGTTTTGGTGGATCAAGATGCAGGGCAGGCTACGGGCGAGGCTATGGACTTGCAGCATGCCGTGCCGCTCGGTGAACCCGTGCGTATCTGGGCAGGGGATTACAGCGATGCCGCGCGGGCTGCTATCGTCGTGATTGCTGCGGGCGTCGGCTCTGTGCCGGGCGAAACAAGATTAGATCTCTTGGGGCGCAACGTGGTTGTCGTGCGCGATTGCATGCGGAGGTTGCTGGCCGAAGGATTTGACGGGCTTGTGCTGATGACGACGAATCCTGTGGATGTGCTGGCGCAGGTGGCGCAGCAGGAATCCGGGCTGCCGGTTGAGCGCGTGATTGGCTCAGGGACTGTGCTTGATACTGCGCGGCTGCGCGCGATGCTTGGAGAAGCTCTCGGCGTCGAGGCTCGTTCGGTGCATGCTTATATTATAGGCGAGCACGGAGACTCGGAGCTTGCGGCATGGAGTTCGGCGCGCGTCGCCGGAGTTCCGCTCAAAGAGTTTTGTGGGCCAGAGAAGGATTTGAATTTTGATGACATCCTACGCCGTGTCAGGCGTGCCGCGCCTGAGATTATTGTGCACAAGGGTTATACCTCTTATGCTATCGCGGCGTGTGTGGCGCGCATCTGCGAGGCTGTGCTGCGTGATGAGCATACAGTGTTGCCTGTTTCGACTATGATGAGCGGGCAGTATGGATTGAGTGGCATCTATCTGAGCTTGCCTTGCGTTGTCGGTCGAAGCGGCGTCGAGCGCGTGATTGAGTTACCGCTTGATGAGACGGAGCATCAAGAGCTAAATGCTTCTGCGGAAGTTTTGCGACGGACGCTCGCAAGCTTGCAATCATGATTGGAGAAATTATTTGATGACGGAAAAGATAAAGTTGCTGCTGGCTTATGATGGGTCTGATTGTGCTGATTCCGCGCTCGATGATTTGCAGCGCGCGGGTCTGCCGGATGCTGTAGAGGCTCTGGTCATCTCTGTTGCGGAAGTCTGGCTGCCGCCGCCTCCGCCGTCGAGTCTGGAAGCTGAAGATGTTGCGGAGTTGGCTGTCACGGCAGAAGTGCAAAAGGTCTATGAGAAGCACACGAAGGCTGTCGAAGCGGCGAAGGCTCTGGCAGAGCGCGCACGCGCTCGCCTGCAAAATAATTTTCCGGGCTGGCAGGTGAGAGCCGAAGGCGTGCCAGGCTCGCCCGCGTGGGAGATTATCGGCAGGGCCGATGAGTGGAAGCCTGATTTGATTGTCGTCGGTTCGCAGGGCCGCTCGGCTCTCGGACGTTTTGTGCTCGGCAGTGTCTCGCAAAAAATTCTGAGCGAAGCGCGCTCGTCCGTGCGCATCGCGCGTGGACGTGTGGAAGTGGATAGCTCTCCTGTGCGGCTTGTCGTCGCAGTGGACGGTTCGCCCGGTTCCGCGGCAGCAGTCCGCGCCGTCGCCGCAAGGCTCTGGCCCACAGGCAGCGAGGCGCGCGTCATCGTCGTCGAAGACCCGCTTGTCCCGACAGCCTTAGGTCGTCTGATTCCGCCCGTCGCCAGATGGATTGAAGAGGGCGACAAGGAGGATGAGCAGTGGGTGCAAAGGACTGCGGACGAGACTGTGAGAGAACTGTCCGGGACGGGATTAAGTGTTTCGTCTCAGGTGGAAGTCGGAGAGCCGAAGCACGTGCTTGTCGAGCAGGCGGAAAAGTTTGGCGCGGATTGTATCTTTCTCGGCTCGACGGGTTTCAGCAGCCGCTTCTCGCGCTTTCTGCTCGGCAGCGTTTCGGCAGCCGTCGCGGCACGCGCGCATTGCTCTGTCGAAGTCGTCCGCGCACAGCAAACTGATGGAGCATGAGCATTCGCCAGAGGCCATACGCGAGCGACTCGCAGCCGGGCCGCGCCATAGTTATCTGCGCGATTGGATTTACGGCGGGATAGACGGAGCCGTCACGACCTTTGCCGTCGTCTCAGGCGTCGTCGGCGCAGAGCTTTCTCCGACCATCATTTTAGTCATCGGCGCGGCCAACATCATCGCCGACGGATTCTCTATGGCCGCCGGAAATTTTTTAGGCACGCGCGCAGAGCAGGATGAAATCAAACATCTCGAAGAAGTAGAGCATCGCCACATCGAGACAGACCCGGAAGGCGAGCAGGAGGAAGTGCGGCAGATTTACGAGGGCAAGGGTTTTGAAGGCCAAGACCTTAACCGCGTTGTCGAGCTAATCACTTCGGACAAAGACCGTTGGGTGCAGACGATGCTCACGGAAGAATACGGGCTGCCGCAGGAAGTGCGCTCGCCATATCTTGCGGCCTTCAATACTTTTCATGCCTTTATCATCTGCGGGCTGGCTCCGCTCCTGCCTTTTATCCTGAACCTGCCGCATGCTTTCGTTATCGCTACTATCCTGACAGGCATCGTCTTCTTCGTCATCGGCTCAATCAAGAGCGTCTGGTCGCCTGTTGTTTGGTGGAGAGAAGGCTTGATGACGCTCCTCGTCGGCTCAATCGCCGCCGCGCTGGCTTATGCTGTCGGAGTTTTGTTGAAAGGGTTGGCGTGAGTTTAAGTTAGAAAAGCAAGTTTCCCGCAAAGGCGCAAAGACGCAAAGAAGGCGTGAAGGAAAACAAAGAGAGCTTCTAATATTCATCTCTTGTTCTTCTTTGCGCCTTTGCGCCTTTGCGGGAAATTTTTATCCGTCGTGTTAGACTGCACAGCATAGTGTTAGAGAACGCCGGAGAGAGAGCGCAACACATACGCACGCGGGTGCGTTACGGGCAGAGGCGTCTGAAGCGGCTCTCGCGTGACGCCACACTGGGCGGCATCTTTTTATCCTTCCTTGAAATCGGTCTCACAGGTTTCGGCGGCGGCCTCGCCGTCATCGCGCAGCTTCGCACAATGGTTGTCAGTAAGCGTCGCTGGCTCACGGAGCATGAGTTTGCGGAAGCCTTCGCTCTGGCCCAGAGCCTGCCGGGGACGAATGCCGGAAATGCTGTCACATACATTGGCCTGCGATTGCGCGGTATCAGGGGCGCGTCCGTCGCGATGGCTGCATTTGTCTTGCCTTCGATGTTGATGATGATTGTGCTGGCGATTCTCTACAGGCACTTGCGTATGCTGCCGAAGATGGACGCGCTCTTTCTTGGTTTGAATGCAGCAGTGGTCGCGCTCATCTTTGTCACTGGCTGGCGCGTCGGCAAGTTGACGCTGACAAAGCCGTGGCAGTGGTACGTCACAATCCTCTCTGCGCTTGCCGTCGCGCTTCTGAACGCGACTGTGATAGAGGTCGTGCTGGCCGCAGGCGTGATAGGGATTTACATGGACTCTTTCGGCGAAGAGCGTTGGCAGCGTTGGCGGCGGATTCAACGTCTGGGCGCGCGGCGTCGCACGAGGCTCGAAGAGATTGAGAGAAAGAATTTCGTCGGCGGCTATCTGACACGCGCGATGGCGGAAGAGCGCGTGCGCCAGCAGAATGTGAAGCAGCGTTTGCGTAAAGAGAAAAAGTTTGCGGGCGATGCGGATTCTCAATCACAAGAGCCGGATGAAAGTAATGGACAGGGAATTGAGAAGCCTGCTTCAACCAAGCTGCGCTCGATAGCTGTGTTTGCTGTTCTGGCAATGCCGCTCGTCGCCAAGCTCGGCCTGCTTGCGACGCTCTCGATTATCTTTCTGCGCATCGGCGCGGTCACATTCGGCGGCGGCTTTATCATGATTCCGCTGATAGAGGCGGAGATAGTCGAGACGCAACACTGGCTGACGCATCAGGAATTTGCGGACGCGACTGCTCTGGGCCAGGTGATGCCCGGCCCAGTCTTGAAGACCGCGACTTTTATCGGCTACAGAGTGTCCGGCACAGTCGGCGCGCTCGTTGCGACCTTGAGCGTTTATCTTCCGGCTTTTGCGATGACGATTGCCGCGGGCTCAAGCCTACGCCGCTTTCGCGCCAACAGGCAGGTGCAGGCATTCCTGCGCGGAGTGACGCCAGCGGTGGTTGGACTGCTCATCGCCTCTGCGTGGAGCATCGGGCGCGCGGGCATACACACCTGGACTGGACTTGTCATCGTTGTACTCGCTGTCGCAGTCCTCCTGCGCTTTCGCCCGAATCCGTTCTGGGTCATCTTCGGCGCGGGAGCTTTGAGTTTGATTGTGGGAATCACTGTCGGTTAAAGACAGTTTCCCGCAAAGGCGCAAAGAAGAGGCGAGGAAAGCATTCGAGATAAAGAGTCATTCAACTCTTTGCATCTTCTCTTCTTTGCGCCTTTGCGGGAGATTCTTTTTCAAACTCTGGCCCACACTCAACTGAAAATAGCTATAATGGAATTTTGATTATGAAATCGTATAAGGAGAACAACACATGAGAGCCAAGCAGTTTTTCATCAGCCTGCTATTTTTACTTGCATTAGTTATCTCGCCTGTCACAGCTCTGGCCTGCGCCTGCTGCTCTGACGAGGGGGAATGGAATGAATACAGCGGCGAGTTGGAGGAATATCAGCGTGGGATTTTGCAGGAGATAAAACTTGCTCCGCGCGCGGAGCTTTACGGCTCAGAGGCCGGAGATGAAGAGGACTCAAAAGGGATTGAAGTCATCGGCTATAATTATTTCGTCTCGCTCTTGCCGGGCGTGAAGCAGTGGGAACTGACTTTCAAAAATCCGAAAGGGAAGACAGGCAAGCTCATGCTTTTGATTCCGACTACCTATATCTCTTACAGAGTTGACACGCGCGAGAGAAAGCCAACCGGCAATGGGCCAATTCTCTACAAAGAATGGCGTCTGTCTGGCGATGTCAAAGGCACAGGCATTTTCCAGAAAGGTTTGGCCGAAGGCGGCCAGTTTAACTTGATTCTGCAAGGCAGAGGCAACAACTGCGATAACACGGAAGATTTTCGTCACTGGATTTTGCTCGTCAAAGGGCCACAGGCGGCCTATGGCTTCAACGGAAAAATGAGAGGCGTGAGGTAGAGTTTTACAGTTTTGCCCGTTGAGCGCAGCAGCGTCTTACTTCTTCTTCCATGCGGCCTGAGAGCATCATGGCAACCATTTTATAATCGCCCATCAAAGACCAGAGCGGGTGCTGGAAAGTTGCTGGGCGGTTGTGCTCTATGAAGAAGTGGCTGGCCCACGCAGCCGCATAGCCCGGCACAAAAGCGAGCGGCAGCCAGAGCCATTTTCCGTTTGCCACAAGCGCGACGGCGAGAGCCGTGCCAATCGTCGTTCCCGCGAAATGCAGAGCGCGCGTGCCACGCTTGCTATGCTCCGCGACATAATAGGGCCAGAACTCTGCGAACGAATTCATAGTTTTATAGCCATTTGAAATTGAGTGTCATTCGATACGCCACAATACAGAACTCAGAACTAATAACAGCTTGTCTTTCATTCTGAGTTCTGCCTTTCCTCATTCGTCCTCATCCCTGTCGAACAATCTTTGATAATCTTCTGGCAGGGCCGGTTGTAGCCGTACGAGTTGTAAGTTTTCTTCTACGTGTTCGGGACGGCTCATGCCTACGAGCGCGGTTGTGATGCCGGGCGTAGAGCGCACGAACTGTATGCCCGTCTGCGCGTCCGTGGCGAGTGAGCCGAGCGGTTCGCGTATGTGATCCGGCAGGCCGCTTGCCACTCTGCCCTGAAGGATAGACGCGCTGGCGACGACGGTGACGCCGAGCGCGCTCGCTGCTTCGAGCGTCGAAACCTGTTCGCCATTCAGAGCTTGATTGTCTAGCACAAAGGCTTCGGGCATTGCCAGATTGAAAGGTAGTTGAATAAAACTAAAGCCATGCTCGTCGCCTCCGACGACGCGCGCAAGCTCCGTCAGACGCTCTAATCCCAGATACTCGCGCGCATTCTCCGCGACGCGAAAGCCATTCCATGTCGCCACGCCGTACTTTCTGATTTTGCCGTCCGCGATATTCTTTTCCAATCGCTCGAAGGCCGCGCTCAGGCGCGCTTCAAACTCCGCGCGCGAGACGGCTGAGAGCTGCGATTCGGGGTTGTGTATGTAATAGACATCAACGCATGCGAGGCCCATGTTGGCGAGAGATTGGTCCAACTGGTTCTGCAAGTATGCGGGCGTCATGCAATGGCTGCCGCCGACGATGTCGGAAAAATCCGCTATGCCTTTCTGGATAAAAGTCTCTTCGACATAGCGGCGCACATCCGCAGGCGGCTCTCCATCAAAAGGCAGATAGCCGCCCTTCGTGCAGATGACTAGTTCATCGCGCGCGTAGCCCTGATGCCCGATTAACTTTTCGAGGGCCGCGCCGATTGCTCTTTCGCTTCTCTGGAAACGATAGTTGGCCGCAGTGTCTATCACATTGCAACCAAGCTCTGCTGCGCGCACGATTGAATCCGCGTAACGCTCGTCCGTCCCAGCATCCCATTCGCCCAGATAAGTCCCGATGCCGATGGACGAGAGCCACAAATCCTGTTCGAGGCGAAAGTGACCCGTCGCGGCTATCTCTCTAAAACGATCACGATAGCGTGCCGCGCCCTCAAGCGTCGCACACCCGTTGATAGGCATAAGCATTCCTCTCATCAACTCAGAATTAACGCGCGGCAGTTTAGCATACTGCGGCTCTGCCGCTTTAGCTGTGCGGAAAGTCTGAGACTTTCCGCATAGCCATTTTACTGTCCCAAGCCGGTAGTTAAAGCTATGCACCTTCGGTGCAAGACTTTCAGTTGCTACACACTTCTGGACATGCTAGAAGTGCGAGAGCATAAAAGAGAACCGATACGGCAGCCATACTGTCAGCAGATTAACCGTCCATCTGATTTGGGCCACCAAGTACCGCTATCATGTGCTGACAGATGACATTAAGGTTCGCTGTCGTGACCTGTTGATTCAAATCTGTGATGCCGAAGATGTCAAGATCCTCAAAGGCGTGGTGAGCAAAGACCATGTCCACATGCACATTGAGTATCCGCCATCCAAAGCACTCTCAGATTTGGTTAAACGGTTCAAGGGGCGAACTTCACGGATGCTGCAACAAGAATATCCAGAGCTACGGAAAAGATATTGGGGCAGACACTTCTGGGCTATCGGGTACGGCGCATGGAGCACAGGCAACATTACCGAAGAGATGGTGCAGGAGTATCTGGAGCATCATTGAGAAGCCTCCAACGAAGAGACTGAAACATTCATCTTGGAATAGCTGGACTTTCAGTCATCGGTCAAATCTCTGCACTTTCAGTGCAGAGTGGTTTAGTTCCAGGCGAGGCTGAGCCTCGCCTCAAGTTAAGGAACGCAAGACGGAAAGCCAGAGGCTTTCCGCACAGCAGGCGGCAGAGCCGCACAACCAAAGCTGCATCGCCGCATAGCTAAAGCGACAATGCCGCAGCACGCCACTTTGCCCGCTTGGCCTCTGTGGCTGATTTTGTGTTAGTTTGAAGAGCACACGGGAAAATTCGATGAGCGAAATAACTGGGCATGATGAGAATGATGCTGTTGAAGCCGTAGCTTCGACGCGGCGCACGTCTTTGGACTTGCCGGAAAATGTCTTGCGTGAGTTCGCAGAGCAGGCGCAAAAGTTTGTGACGGATTACCTGTCGAGTGTCGCGGAGCTTCCGATTTTTCCGCCGACGGCTGCGACGGAGTTTGCCGAAGTTTTCCCGAAAAATCTTCCGCTAGAGGGCGCGAGCATTGAGCAGGTGTTGGAGGAATGCAAGGCCATACGCGATGCGAGTCGTCATAGCGGACACCCGCGCTTTTTCGGCTACGTTGCTTCGTCCGCGAGTCCCGTCGGCGTGATTGGAGATTTTGTCGCGTCCGCGCTCAATCAAAATATGACGGCATGGCGTTCCGCTCCGGCGGCGACGGATGTAGAGCGCGCTGTAGTTGGCTGGCTCGGAGAGATGATTGGCTATGCGGAAGATGCTGGCGGGCTTTTGACGAGCGGCGGCTCGATGGCGAATCTCAACGCGCTCTACATAGCGCATCGCGCAAAGTCTCTTGAGCATCCTTCGCAAAAAGGTTTGTGGGCCGGAGAGCCTATGACCATTTATGTTTCCGAACAGGTGCATCTCTCGATTGAGAAGGCTGCGGATGTGTTAGGTCTTGGCAGAGAGCAGGTCAGAAAAGTTAAGACTGATGAGCAGTTTCGTTTTGATGTGAGAGATTTTCGCGAGCGTCTTGAGAGCGATGCAAAAAAAAACTTGCGGCCCTTCTGCGTGGTTGCGAGCGCAGGCACAGTCAACACAGGCGCGATTGACCCTCTGGCAGACATCGCGCTTGTCGCCAGTGAACACGATTTGTGGTTTCACATAGACGGCGCGTATGGCGCGCTCGGCGCGGTTGATAAAAGTTTGCGCGCGCGCTTTCGCGGTCTTGAGATGGCGGATTCAATCTCGCTCGACCCGCACAAGTGGCTCTATGCGCCGATTGATTGCGGCTGCTTGCTTTTGAGTAATCCGCAACGCGCGCGTGCGGCCTTCTCGCAGGGCGAGGCTGATTACATAAAAGTTTATGAAGAGGATGGCATAGAATCTTTTGCTTTCTGGGATTACGGCGTGGAGTTGACGCGGCGTTTTCGCGCGCTCAAGGTCTGGATGATGCTGCGCTATTATGGCTCGCGGCGCATCGGCGCGGCCATCAGCGAAGACATCGCGCTCGCAAAATATCTGGCCCACAGAATCGAAGCGGCGGAAGATTTCGAGTTACTCGCTCCGGTCGAGTTGAGCATCTGTTGCTTCCGCTATCTGCCCGAAAACTTTCGCGCGAGATTGCAAGCGGCTGATGAAGCGTCGCGCGAGCTGATTAATTCTGAAATAGACAGTTTGAACGAGCGCGTAATGTACAAAGTCCAGCGCGGCGGGCGCGCTTATCTTTCAAACGCGACTTTGCGCGGGCGTTTCGCGCTGCGCGCCTGCATCATCAACTTTCGCACGACGCGCGCGGATATGGACATCACGCTCGATATTGTGCGCGAAGCGGCAAGGGAATTGAGCGAGCAAAGGCGGGAGGATGGAACAGTTGAGCAGGATGTATGAGCAGGAGTTGCGCGTGGCTCTCTCTCTGGCGCGCGAGGCCGGGGCTTTGATTCTTGAGCGTTACGACGAGCCCGTGCATGTCGAGCGCAAGGTTGATGCGGATGATTACATAGAGCCTGTGACGGAGACAGACCGCGCCGCGAATGAATTGATTGTGAGCGGCATACGTCGCGCATTTCCTTCGGACGGCATTCTGGCGGAAGAGTCTGTGGATACTGAGCGGCGTTTGAGCAAAGAGCGCGTGTGGATGATTGACCCGCTCGATGGCACGAACGGGTTCATCGCGCGCGATGGCGATTTCGCAGTCCAGATTGGCCTGGCTGTTGAAGGCAAAAGCGTGCTCGGCGTTGTCTATCAACCTTTGCCGGATGTTTTGTACTGGGCCACTCTTGGCGGCGGCGCGTGGATTGAGCGGCATAGCGACGAGGCTGAAAGTTTGCATGTTTCGGATGAGAGAGAATTGCAAAGCATGCGTCTGGCCGCGAGTCGCTCGCACAGAAGCCCGCGTATGGACAGAGTTGTGAGGGCTCTGGAAATCAAAGAAGAGGTCAATCGCGGCTCGGTCGGCGTCAAGGTCGGCTTGATTGTCGAGCGGCAGTGCGACCTGTACGTGCATCTCTCGCCGCGCACAAAGCAGTGGGACACCTGCGCGCCCGAAGCTATTCTCAGCGAAGCCGGAGGAAGTTTGACAGACCTCTTCGGTTATCCATTAAGTTACAATTCGCCGGAAGTGCAGAATCGCAACGGCATCGTCGCCTCTAACGGCGCGGCTCACGGGCAAATCATTGAAAGACTCGCGCCGCTTCTCAAAGAGTTCGGAAGAATGAGAGTTTGAGAGCAAGGATGAATGATGAATGATGAATGATGAAGAGAATGCTATTTGAAGATGAGCGATTCAAGCTTAAACAGCATGCCTTTCATCCTTCCGCCTTCATCCTTGCTCTAATTTCGTGTACTATCCGTCTTTGCGTAAAGTTCTTCACCCGGCAAGTTAAGTTTACTAACATCTAACTATCTAACATCTGACATCTCTGAATCGTTGTGGGCATTCGACCCAAACTCTTCCTGATTTTTTTGCTCGGCCTCGCTCCGATGGTGGCCCTGGGCTGGTTGCTGTACTGGAACGGCGTAAGCTCTGTAGAGGCTGTGTTGCGCGCGGATGTCGAGAGAGACGCGGCGGGCATCGCGCGCGCGGTTGAAAGCGGCATGCGCCAGCGCGAAGCAGGGATGATTGCTCTGGCGCGCTCAACAGTCTTGCGCAACTACGTGCGCGCCGGTGAGGCAACGACGGGCGCGAATGATTCGGAGAGCGCGAGTCGCCAGCCTTCGTCAAAAGGCTCGACGCCAGCCGCTATCCCGCTGGAAGTGCAGGCGGAAATCCGCGCCTTCCTGTTGAGCAAGCCGAAGTGCTATTCCTCAATCACCTGTCTTAACGCCGCGCACAAGCCGCTCTTTCGTGCAGAGCCTATTGCGCGCGAAGACGGCGAGACGGAAGTGCAATTTCAGACAGAAGTTTTTTTGCCGAGCGCAGTCTCTACGGAGAAGGGCGTGTGGGAAACAAGCGCGCAGACGCCAGTGCGCGCGAACGCCGCTTCAAGCTCGACCATGCTTTATATGATTCCGGTTTTTACCGGAGAAGAGGGAAAGCCTGCGCCGCGCGGCGCGCTGATTGCCGAGTTAAGTGGAGATGAGCTTTTAAACGAGGCAGTTATAGGTCAGGCTGATGAAACGCAGACCAACGCGCCTGGAGCCGATTCCACTAAGCCGCGCTTCATCGTCATGCTCGACCGCACGGGCCGCATTCTCTATCACACGGAGGTCACACTCAGGCATCAGCAGGTCAATTCCGTGAGGCCCGCTTTCGCAAATATCGCAGCCGCGATGATGGCTCAGGAGAGCGGGCAGAAATTTTATGAAGGGGAAGGCGCGCGCTGGCTTGTCTCTTATCGTCCGGTCACTTCGCCCGGCCTCTCCGTTGCGGTTGGCGGAAATCAGACAGCCGCAGTCGCCGGCGCGCAAAGGCTCGGCTGGATAGCGATTATTTTGTTTGCAGTCTTCGGATTGTTACTGGCATTTGTGCTGACACACGTTGCGCGCGGCACTGCGCGCAGCATTGAGCGCGTCACTGAAGGAGCGGTCGCCATCGCGGGCGGCAAGCTGGACCAGAGAATAGAAGTGCGCTCAAGCGACGAGACGCGGCTGCTGGCAGAGAGCTTTAATATCATGACAGACCGCTTGCGCGAGCAGATTGCGCGCGAGACGGAATCGCGGCAGTTTGAATCCTTCATGCGACTCTCTGCCATGCTGACGCATGATTTGAAGAATGCGATTGCTTCTCTCTCTCTGCTCGTCTCTAACATGCAGAAGCAGTTTCACCGTGAAGAGTTTCGTGAAGACGCTATGAAGTCTTTGACGGAGGCGACCAATAAGCTGCGCTCACTGGTCTCGAAACTGAGCGAGCCTGTGCAGAGCCTGAGCAGCGAGCATCAACTGCCGCGCCCGACAGACCTCACGAAAATTATCAGCCGCGTGCTGGATGCGACGGTCGAGCCTGTGCGGACGATGCATGAGATAGAGATTCAACTGCCTGACACACTCGTTGCGACAGTCGAAGCAGACCGCATTGAAAAAGTTTTTGAGAATCTGGTCATCAATGCTCTGGAAGCGATGGGAGCCAAGAGCGGCAAGCTGCGTGTCGAAGCAGGGCCGACGGCGCATGGCGAAGTCTATTTCCTTGTTTCAGACACAGGGCCGGGCATGAGCGAAGAGTTCAAACGCACAAAACTTTTTCGCGCCTTTGCGACCACCAAGAGGAGCGGCGTCGGGCTCGGCCTCTACACCTGCCGCGAGATTGTACGCACGCATGGCGGTCACATAGATGTCGAATCAAAGCGCGGCTCTGGCACAACATTCCGCGTCGTGCTACCATCCGAGCAGAAGTTTATGGGGCGCACTTCGCATGAGTTGTCGAAACGGCAATAGCTTTTCCAGAGACGTGCGGTGGTCATCCTCTCAGTTTTCCTGTACAGCAACATTTATTTGGCCCAGAGTCGTGCTTCGAGAGCGAAGGAACGTGTTCGGCTTTTCTGAGTCCGACACGCTCTCGGCTTGAAGCTTATTTTTAAGCCAGAGGCAACGTGAATCTTATGAGCGAGGCAGGCGGAAAAGTGACAGTCCTTGTGGTGGATGATGATGAATCCATCCGCCGCCAACTTTTCTGGACGCTTAATGATGCCTATCACGTCCTGCAAGCCGCGACGCGCGACGAGGCGATAGAGCAGTTGCAGCACGGAAAGATTGATGTCGTCCTGAGCGACCTGCATCTGCCGCCGAACGTGGATGAGATTTCCGAAGGACTCGCCATCGTAGAGGCTGCGCGTGCAGAGCATCCTCCGGTTCCAGTCATCGTCATCACCGGCAGCGCATCGCGCCGCGCCGCGCTCGAAGCAGTCAATCGCGGGGCTTACGGTTTTTTTGAAAAACCTTTCGATGCGGATGAAGTCTCGCACATCGTCAATCAGGCCGCGCGTGTTCGTCGTCTTGAGCAGGAAAACCTGCGCCTGCGCTCTGAGCTATCGAGCCATAAAGGATTCGCGCATCTCGTCGGCGCAAGCCGCTCACTCGAACGCATACTCAAGCAAGCACGCGCCGTTGCCACGACCAACGCGACCGTTCTGCTGACAGGAGAAAACGGCACTGGCAAAGAGATGCTCGCACTCGCCATACACGAAGAGAGCCCGCGCGCCAGTGGCCCATTCATCGCCGTCAGTTGCGCTGCTCTGCCGGAGACTCTGGTTGAGTCAGAACTGTTCGGCTACGAGAAGGGCGCGTTCACGGGAGCTTTGACAAGCAAGAAGGGACGCTTTGAGCTTGCGAACGGCGGGACGCTTTTCCTTGATGAAATCGGAGAGCTATCGCCAGCCGTGCAGGTCAAACTCCTGCGCGTCTTACAGCAGCCATCCTTCATGCGCCTCGGCGGGACGAAAAGCATCATGGTTGACATACGCCTGATTGCTGCGACGAACAAAGATTTGGAAGAAGAGGTCAAGGCAAATCGTTTTCGTGAAGATCTTTTTTATCGCCTCAATGTAGTGCCGCTCTGCCTGCCTCCATTGCGCGAGCGACGCGAAGACATTCCGGTGCTGGCCGCACACTTTGCAGCCAAAGCCGCAGAGAAGCACGGGCGCAACGCCCCCACGCTCGAACCTGCTCTGATAGAAGCTTTGCAGGAATACGAATGGCCGGGCAATGTGCGCGAGTTGGAAAACCTGATGGAGCGGCTCGTCGTCCTGACGGCGGGCGCGCAACTCGGCGTAGAGTTTCTGCCGGAAAAAATGCTGCACACTTTGCCTGAGCTGGCGAGTGCCGACGAGACGACACTGGAAGGCGCAATCGCCGCGCTCAAGCGCAGGATGATTGCCAACGCGCTCCAACTGGAAGGCAACAAAGCCGCAGCCGCACGCCGCCTCGGCATCAGCCGCTCTTACCTGCATCGCTTAATCAGCGAGTTTGAGATGAACGATACAGACTTGCCCGCCTCGCCTAAATAATCCAAGTTAAGATAAGCGGCTCAGCCGCCTGCTGTGTGGAACAGCTAAGCTGTTCCGGCAGCTTAGACCTCAACCCTGCGCGAGGCTGAGCCTCGCGCGGAGTTCGGATGCAGGAGTCGGAAAGTTAGAGACTTTCCGCACGGCAGGCGGCAGAGCCGCCATTGCTCTAACTGTTAACTTTGATTAAATAGACTCTCTGGCTTCAATTCCCAGACGCCGTATCTCGTTGTGCAATCTTCTGCGCTCAAGCAGCAGTCGCAAAAAAAGTCTGCGCCGGCGAAGCAAGACGAGCACAGCCTTATACCATCCCTTCATGTCCACGACCTCTTCTACAAAACGCATCGCCACATATCCGCAGACGATTGTGACAGGCAAAGCAACGACCGCCGCGCGCCAGTTCCACATCACAAAGAGAAAAAAGCTGACGGCCAACCACGTCAAAGGCATGAACACAATGGCTGCCAGAATCTTCACCGTCGAGACAATATCATCCACGCCATGACTGCCATACATGCGCGCCAGTGCGTTCGAGAAAAAATAGGCAGGGAAGTGTAAGAGCGCGCCGATGATTGCAAGCGGCAGCAGCATTAACAACAGCATGCTTCGCAACAGAAAATGACGAAAGACATACCAGCGCGAATGTGAGATGAGCGAGAGATTTTCCGCAGTGATGCCAAGCTCGCCAAGCTCCGCTTCATATCTCTCTATGCGCTCCTGCATCACATCCACCTGCGCGGCGGAGACGGCAGCGTCAGCCGCCATCTGCTCTGCAAAGCGATGGCGCAACTCAAACTCTTCGGCCAGCGATTGCCTGATATTGATTGTCTCGTAGATGGATGAAAAAAGTTGTTCGGCCTTTGCCACTTCCTCCAACGCCTCATCGCTCTCGACATTGAGCGTGACCGCGCGCAGGGCCGCTTCAATCTGTTTCGATAGCTGCTTAACGGCCTCGCGCGGCGGCTCGCCCTGCTCGTCCAACTCAACGGGCTGCACCTTGATGTGCTCGCCAAAACGTATCAGAGCTTCGCTGCGAAAAGATGTTTTGGATGTGTAGTACAAACCTGCCGGAACAATCTTCAACTCGAACGCCGCATCGTCAATACTTTCTCCGCTGATGGAAATCGCTCCGAGCGCGATACGCGCCGCGCCTGTCTTGATTGGCATCAGCTTTGTAGAGCTATGCGATAAACCTTCCGGGAAAAGAGCTATGCAGCGGCCCTGTCTGAGTCGTTCATGACAGGCTTCAAATGTCTTGCGGTTCTGCGTCATATCTTCGCCGGGGTCTGCGCGCCTGTAGAGCGGCAATGCCTCGACCTTGCGCAGCAGGAAAGAGATGACAGGCAAGCGAAAGAGTGTTGACTTAGCCAGAAACGAGACGCGGCGCGGCAGCGAGCAAAAGACCAACGCAGGGTCAATCAAACCGTTCGGATGATTAAGGACAAAGACGACCGGCCCTTCCATCGGGACAAGCTCGACGCGGCTTGTCTCGATGCGCCGGAAAAAAAGTCTGAGCGCAATGCTGATGACGGCATGAATCAAACGCCGCGTGACGCTGCCCTTCTGTAAAAAGATCATGTCACTGAGACGCAGCACGCGTACATTTGCCATGCAAAGGATTATATGTTCTCAAGAGCATGAACGTCTCCCGCAAAGGCGCAAAGCAAGAGTTCAATTCTTCTTTGCGCCTTTGCGCCTTTGCGGGAGATTTTTTCGTTGTCTTAATTGTCCTGCATCACGCAAAAATTGCAGTCTTGACTGTCAACAAATGTACACACATGGAACCGTAACTTGTTGCTGCCTGTGTACATGCAAAGTTCCTTGCAAGCGTGAAAGTTGCTGGAAAAGCTCAGCAAAATTGAGATTTTCACTTGCGTTGCGAAGGCGGCACGAGCGTTGCAAAAGTTTTGGTCAGCTTGAAAAGGAAATCATATTTGAGATGAAGCCCAGAGTATTAATTGTTGATGACGATAAAGCGATTACGCAGCAACTGTTTTGGACGCTGTGTGACGATTACGAAGTGATGACGGCCAACGACCTGCAATCGGCTCTGCGCCGCGCGACGATTTACGAGCCGCAGGTTTCTATTCTTGACCTGCATCTGCCGCCGACGCTCGATTCGCCCGAAGCGGGAATCAAGGTCTTGGAATTTATCAAGAATCGTTTTCCGCAAACCAAAGTGCTGATAGTTAGCTCGGATGCGACGCCTGACGTGCAGCAAGCCTGTTTCGATGGCGGGGCGGATGGATTTTTGGACAAGCCTTTCGAGGTCGAGCAACTTCTTTCGACCGTGCGCCGCTATGCGCCAGAGCGCAGGCTTGATGCTATCTGACTTTGAAAATTTTTTTTAGTCTCTGAATGCAAAAGAGGAGACGCGGGGCGTCAATGCACCATGAGCAAAGTGCAATACATTTTATTAGCGGCAATCATAGGCTTTTATGGCTTGCTCTTAATGATGCTCCTCTTCAGAGCCGTAACGGGAATGTGGCAGGCCACGCGGCCCGCAGTCGCGCCGAAGATTGAAAAGATTTCCCGCGCCGTCGCACACGCGCGCAGCCGCGCATGGACGCGCGCAGTCTGGCGCGGCACGTTAGCTCACGGCGCACAGTGAAGCTCTAAGACAGTTGCGGCGGTAGTTGCATCGCCAGAGCAGAATAGTTCTTTGTTAACAAGACCCGGCCACTCGCCCCTTTGAGTAGCCGTTAAGTGCCTACGTTAAGCGGAATCCCCTCCCGCCGCGTTGGCCGAGAAGCCCCTGCTCCTATTCGACTCCTGCCCAGAGTCGCGGGGGCTTCACACTTTTAAAGCAGGACTCGGAACTCTAGGAAGAGATAGCTGAAAAAGCTTTTCATCCAGAGTTCTGAGTCCTGCTTTTCTAGCGTATAATGTCCGCATGAAATTTCTTCACTTGGCGGACATACACTTGGGCTGCCGCCGTTATAATCTGGAAGAGCGGACAAAAGATTTCTTCCGCGCGTGGCATGATGTGATAGCCACGCACGCCATCCCCAACAAGATAGATTTCATGCTCATCGCGGGCGATTTTTTCGACCGCCGCAACATAGACCCGCAGGCTATGAATCATGCCATGCTCGGCCTTGAGCTGTTGCGCGAGGCTGGCATTCCGGTTCTGACTATAGAGGGCAATCATGACCAGCATGAAGCCATGTCGGATTTCAGTTGGCTACGCTCGCTCTCGCAATGGGGCTATCTGAAATTGCTTGAGCCGTCGCGTGATGAAGAAGGACGCCTGACGCTCTCTCCCTGGAACGAAGATGAGCGCGCGGGCTCGTATGTTGACATCGCTGGCGCGAGAATCTTCGGCTCATACTGGTACGGCGCGAGCGCGAATGCTGCGATTCCGGTTTTGTCTGATGCCTTGAGACGCGCAAGCGAAGAAGGCCGCTTTAATATCCTGATGCTGCACACGGATGTCGAAGGACAGATTAACCGTCCGATTCCCGCTTTGACCATCGCCAATCTGAAGGAGTTGAAAAAGCTTGTCGGCTATGTCGCACTGGGCCACACGCACAAGCGTTTCGCGATAGACAACTGGGCTTTCAATCCCGGCTCACTTGAGCCTTGCTCGATTGACGAATACAGGGAAGAGCGCGGCGCGTTTCTCGTCGAAGTGGACAGCGAGCACAACATCAACGCCACGCACATCACAGATTACATACAGCGTCCCTTCCAGCGTCTCTCGTTCGATGTCTCAGGCGCGTTGGATGCAGAGACGGTCTTTGCGGGCGTGATGGAGATGGTCGAGCGGCAGGCTCGTAAGTTTGATGAAAGCGCGGACGCGCCGCAACCGATTATCGAGATTGGACTCAAAGGTCATCTGGGTTTTAAAAACTCTCTGCTCGAAATCAGCCGCATGCGTGATGAGGCGCGCGAGCGCACAGGCGCGCTCCATGTCATCATGCGCAATCAGAGTGTGCCTGTCGAATATGCCGTCGCCGCAGGGCTCGATGCAGAGGCTCCGCGCCACGAGCGCGAGCGACGCATCATAGAAGATTTAATCCTGCGGGATAATCGTTACAAATCTCGCGCGAAAGAGATGGCCGAACTGGTTGTGGAATCAAAGCGGCTGGCCCTGACAGGCGAAGCGCCGGATAAAATTCTCGACTTGATTGCACAGAAGCTTGAGCCTGATGAAGAGAACGCTATTGCAGAGTCAGCCCTTGCTCAAACCGAATCCGCGCCGACGGCCACAGCTCTCAGCGCCATCGAACGCAATGCCGCAGCGACAGTGATGAGTAATGAGTAGGCGTTGATGAAGATAAGAAATAGCTTTTCTTTCATCACACACGACTCATCCTTTCTCCCTACTTATGAGTGAAGCTTTTGAGAGAGTGCGCGGGGTGCGCGAGTTGCCGCTATTTCCTCTGGCGGTCGTGCTCTTTCCCGGCACGCCTCTGCCTTTGCATATCTTCGAGCCGCGTTACCGGCAGATGCTTGAAGACATACGCGTGCAGGACAATCTGTTCGGCCTCTCTTATCTGGACCAGAGCGTTTCCGGTCTGGATTTTCCTCCAGTCGGTCACATAGGCTGCGTGGCGGATGTGCGCGAGACGCAAGCCCTGCCGGATGGCCGCTCGAACATTCTGACCATCGGGCTGATTCGCTACAGGCTTGAAGCTTATGTCGAATCGGGCGAGCCGTATCTGGTCGGCCAACTCTCTTTTTTTGAAGACGAAGCGGAAGACGAAGAACTTCTCGCCACACACGCGCAGGATGTCTCTGAGCTTTTCCTGCGCATCGCGCGCGCCGTGCGCGTCATCAATGACGAGCGCGCCGCTCTGCCTGAGTTGCCTGAGACAGAGCCGGAACATCTCTCTTTCCTCGTCGCGGCAGCGATGGAGCTTGAGCCGGAGGTCAAGCAGGAACTTCTTGAATTGCGTTACACTTCAGAGAGATTAAAGCGTCTGCGCGATTTGCTGGCGCGTGCCGTCGTCAACTACGAAGAGCGTGCGCGCATCCACGACATAGCCAAAGGCAACGGCCATAGCGGCAAGAAATTAAATCTCGAATGACTATTGATTCTGCAACCGAAATTCAACCCGACGAGACGCGCATAAACGTGCGCGTTCTCTTTTTCGGAGCCGCACGAGAAACTGTCGGCAGCGACGAAATCAAGCTTGACCTTCATGCTCCCGCAACCGTCGCCAGCGCGTTCGCAGAAGTGCTGGCGCGTTATCCGCAATTAGGCTCTCGCTTCGGACGCTCATTGCTGCTCGCGGTTAATCAAGAGTATGCGCCGCGAGAGAGCGAAGTGCGTGCGGGCGACGAGCTTGCAATCTTTCCGCCTGTGAGCGGCGGCGCGGAAGACGAAAGCCATGCTGCGCAAGACAGTTTGGATTTCTTTGAGTTGACGACAGAGCCGATTGATGTCGGTGAAGTGGCGCGTCGCGTCGTGCCGCCGCAGTGCGGAGCAACAGTCACGCTCGATGGCTACGTGCGCGAATGGACGCGCGGGCGGCGTTCGCTCTATCTCATTTACGAAGCTTACGCGCCGATGGCCTTGAACGAGATGAAGCGATTGGGCCAGCAGGCGCATGCGCTCTACGACATCAAGCACATGGGCATCGTTCACCGCACCGGACGCCTCGAAATCGGAGAAACCAGCGTCGTCATCTCCGTCAGCGCGCCGCACCGCCGCGCGGCTTTTGAAGCCTGCGAGTGGGCCATTAAAGAACTCAAACGCACAGTGCCTATCTGGAAGAAAGAATTTTATGAAGACGGCGAAGTGTGGGTCGAAGGCGAAGGCGCGCCCGCAGAGTTGCTGAGAGCCACAGAGAAGTAAACAGAGCCTCACAAATAATTTTGTCACATAATAACTGCGTGCGGTGTTAATCATACAGAAGAAGCTTTACAGCAGTCGTGTGTCTCGAAAGCCAAGACATCTAGCCATCCTTAATTCTTGAGGGGATACGAAAATGAAAAGACTCATCAAGCTTTTACCCTGCGCCATCCTCTTCGCAATTTTATTGAGTGCGCCTGTTGCGTTGTCGCAGAGCAGCAATCATGCAGGTTCGATATTGAGCAAGGCAGAGATTGAGCAGTGGCGTCAGGACTTGCGCCATCTGGCGGAAGAGATGCCGCGTCGTCATCAGAATCTATTTCATGCCGTGTCGCGCGAGCAGTTTGAAGCCGCAGTGAAGCGTCTGGATGAACGCATTCCGACACTCGCGCGTCATCAAATCATCGTCGAGCTTGGACGCATCGTCGCGTTAGTGAAAGACGGGCATACAGGCATTCAGGGTATTCCATTTGACCCGAAGATTAATTTCCGTTCTTATCCGTTAACTTTGTATCTCTACAAGGACGGACTTTTTATTCAAGCAGCCGATCCGAAGCACGCGGACGCGGTTGGCGGGCGAGTCGTTAAGATTGGCAACGCGACTGCCGAAGAAGCTCTTAAAGCTGCCGGAGAGCTTGTCTTTCATGATAACGAGATGGGCATTAAAGCCATCGCGCCGATGGTTGTCATGACGCCGGAAGTCTTGCACACGCTCGGCATCATCAAAGATATGGAGAGCGCGCAGCTTGTCTATGAGCGCGGAGGCAAGCAGTTTACGATTGACCTCAAACCTTTCCAGAGACCCGCGCCCGTGGGTCACGGCACAAACTTTCTCAAGCCGGCAGGCTGGGTTGACGCGCGCGACAGTGCGAAAGCGCAGACGCCGCTCTATCTGAAAGACCCTGAGAACATGTACTGGTTTGAATACCTGCCGGAGACAAAGACTGTCTATGTGCAATACAACGGCGTGCAGAATAAAACGGATGAGAGCATCGCAGATTTTTCTAAACGTCTCTTCGCTTTTGTCGAGAGCAATCCGGTGGAAAAATTTATTCTCGACGTGCGGCATAACGGCGGAGGCAACAATTATTTGAACAAGCCTCTTCTGCTCGGCATCATCAAATCGAAGATAGACGAACGTGGCAAGCTCTTTACAATCATCGGACGCCGCACCTTCTCCGCCGCACAGAATTTTGTCAACGAGTTGGACAAGTACACCAACACACTCTTCGTAGGCGAGCCGACGGGCGAGAACGTGAATTTTTACGGCGACCCTGCGCGCATAGAGTTGCCCAATAGCGGCATCGTCATACGCGCCTCGACGCTCTGGTGGCAGAACATGGATCCGCGCGACCGTCGCCAGTGGACTGGCCCACACATCGCCGCAGAGTTGACCTCAGAAGATTACCGCACCAACACAGACCCCGCGATGAAAGCCATCATGGCCTACACGCCGAAGCCTCCTTTGGCGGAAGCGATGATGGAAGCTTTGACGGCTAACAATGTAGAGCTGGCGAAGAAGCGTTTCTGGGATTATAAGAATGACCCGGCCAACGCTTATCTGAATCAGGAAGGAGCCGTCAACACGCTCGGCTATCGCTTGATGGAGATGCGGCGGTTCGAACAGGCGATTGAAGTTTTTAAGCTCAACGTCGAAGCCTTTCCGCAATCCGCCAACACGTATGACAGTTTAGGCGAAGCCTATATGAATGCTGGGAATAAGGAATTGGCGATTAAGAATTATGAGAAGGCTGTGGCGATGGATCCAGCGAACACGAACGCAATAGCTATCTTGAAGAGATTGCGAGAGCAATAAAAGCAGTTTCCCGCAAAGGCGCAAAGACGCAAAGGAAAGCAACGAAGCTCTGTCTTTGCGTCTTTGCGGGAAACCGTTTTTTAATTTTCTTTCTAAACGACTGCGCCTTCTTCCAGTCCGGCTTCCTGACTCGACGGGTCAATCAAAGATGCGCTTGTGACCTTGTCCTCGTTATCGCATTTGATGAGACGCACGCCCTGCGCGCTGCGCCCGGTCTTGCGTATGTCTCCGGCTTCGAGGCGTATGAGCTTGCCCTGTTGTGTGATAATCATGATTTCCGAATCATCTTCAACAGGGAAGACCGCGACAACCTTGCCCGTCTTGCCTGTCGTCTTCATATTAATCACGCCGCGCCCGCCGCGTGACTGAAAGCGATAATCCGTAATCTTCGTCTGCTTGCCATAGCCCTGCTCCGAAACCGAAAGCATTCTCTCTGAATCTTCCGCAGAGACTGCACACAAACTGACAACATAATCATCCTGCCGCAGGTTGATGCCGCGCACGCCGCGTGTCGCGCGTCCCATCGGGCGCACGTCCTCTTCGTTAAAGCGAATCGCAAGGCCATTGTGCGTGGCGATGAAGATACGCTTTGTGCCGTCCGTCAACACAACGTCAAGCAACTCGTCGCCGTCGTCTATATTGATGGCATTGATGCCATTCGAGCGTATGTTCTGAAACTCCGCGAGCGAAGTCTTTTTGATAGTGCCTTTGCTCGTGACCATCACGACATAACGGCCTTCGGAAAACTCGCGCACAGGCACGACGCCGACAACTTTTCGTGTCGAAGGAATGTTAATGAGATTGACGATGGCCTTGCCGCGCGCGGCAGTCCCGGCATCCGGTATCTCATGCACTTTGAGCTTAAAGACCTGCCCATCATCAGTAAAAATCATGATGTAGGCATGCGTTGAAGCGATAAAGAGATGCTCGACGTAATCATTATTCTTGCCGGTCGAAGCTCCGAAGCGGCCTTTGCCGCCGCGTCCCTGACGCGAATAAGCAGTGACGGGCGTGCGCTTGATATAGCCACTGTTGGTGACTGTGATGGCAACCTCTTCATCAGCAATCAGGTCTTCGATTCTGAACTCGACGCCCTGATCTATGACTTCGGTCTTGCGTTTATCGCCGAAATCTTTCTTGACCTCTTCGAGTTCCTTGATGATGACATTGCGCAAAGAGCTTTCGTTCGCCAGAATCTCTTCGAGTTCTGCGATGAGCTTGATGATGGTTTCGTACTCGTCAAGAATCTTCTGCCGCTCAAGAGCGGAGAGACGGCGCAGTTGCAGGTCGAGTATGGCCTGCGCCTGTAGCTCTGAAAATTCGAGCCGCTTCATGACCTTTTGCAGCTTTGCCAGAAAGCCCGCGAGCGTCAGGTCAGAAGGCATGCCCTTCCAGGACTTGACCTCGCTCATAGTCTTCATCTCGCCCGTCAACCACTCGCGCGCTTCTTCAACCGAACGCGCATTGCGTATCAGAGGCACTATGTAATCAAGCGCGTCAATCGCTTTATTCAAGCCTTCGAGAATGTGCGCGCGCGCCTTCGCTTTGCGAAGCTCGTACTCCGTGCGACGACGCACGACCTCGCGGCGAAAATCAACGAAGGCTTCGAGCATCTCCTTGAGATTGAGTACGCGCGGCTGTCCGTTGACAATCGCCAGATTGATGATGCCAAAGGACGATTGCATCGGCGTCATCTTATAGAGCTTGTTGAGGACGACCTGTGGAACAGCATCCCTCTTAAGCTCGACGACGATACGCATGCCATTGCGGTCTGACTCGTCGCGCAAATCCGCTATGCCGTCCAGCTTCTTCTCGTTCACAAGCTCTGCGATGCGTTCGATGAGACGGGCTTTGTTAACCTGAAAAGGAATTTCTGTGACGATGATTGCATCGCGCTCGGTCGCGCCGCGTCCGATGCGGTCAATGCCTGCGCGCGCGCGCAACTGCAAGATGCCGCGACCTTCTATATATGCTTTCTTGATTTCCTCGCGCCCGTAGATAAAGCCGCCCGTCGGAAAGTCCGGCGCGGTGACAATCTTCATCAGGTCTTCAATCTTGATATTCGGCTTGCGCAGGAGAGCGATGGTCGCGTCCACTATCTCCGTCAGATTGTGCGGCGGAATTTTGGTCGCCATGCCGACAGCGATGCCGTCCGAGCCGTTAATCAAAAGATTCGGCACGCGCGTTGGCAGCACTGATGGCTCGCTCAAAGACTCATCATAGTTTGGTCGAAAATCAACCGTCTCTTTTTCGATGTCGGCCAGGATTTCGGTGGCGAGTCGCGCCATGCGAATTTCCGTGTAGCGCATCGCGGCGGCGGCATCTCCGTCCACGCTGCCAAAGTTGCCCTGCCCGTCAACGAGCGGATAGCGCATCGAAAAATCCTGCGCCAGCCGGACGATTGTGTCGTACACTGCCGTGTCGCCGTGCGGGTGATATTTACCAATCACGTCGCCGACGACGCGCGCGCTTTTCTTGTAAGCTTTGTTATATTGATTGCCAAGCTCCTGCATGGCCCAGAGCACGCGGCGATGCACTGGCTTAAAGCCGTCTCGCACATCCGGCAACGCGCGCCCGATAATGACAGACATTGCATAGTCGAGATAAGAGCGTCTCATCTCGTCTTCGATATTGATATGATTTCGTTCCGTTACTGTTTCCATCAACTAGACCTTTCAAGTACAATTCGCGCGGGAGTTTTTGCTGATGAGGTCGAAGAAAATTCGGATACTTTTCTGACCGTCAAAGGCATGCGCCCGGTGCGCTTCGTCGTGCTTTCTCAAGAGCAAATGTAGTATCTTTTTCGAGGCTTCCGAATACCCTTTTGACGCCTCAAAAGCGACGGTTGTAGAGTACGATATATTGTACCCGTGAAAGGGCATTTTGGCAAACCTGAAAAGGGTGCAAAGTCCTATAAAATCAAGGGCTTCAGTGCGATTTTAAGGGCGTGCGGGCGGGTCTCCCGGAGACCCAATATCTGGCGTCTCAGGTCGAGGCGCAAAAGAGCTTTTATCTCACTGAAAAATCATGTCATTTGATGGAAGATCGCGGCGTAAACGTGAGCGGCTGGAAATCAGTTTGCCAGTCCGCGTGCAGGGCCGCGAGAGCGAAGATTACGAATGGGTCGAGATGACGCGCCTGCTGGATGTGACGCCGTTCGGCGCGGGCTTTACCATCGCGCACCCGACAGAAACTGGCCGCTTGCTGCATCTGACTTTGCCGATGCCCAGACAGTTGCGCTGCTTCGACCACGTCGAACAGCAGTATCGCGTCTGGGCTCTGGTGCGTTATGTGAGGCCGTTGCTTGACGCGGGTGAGGGCGGGCTGCGTTTTGAAGTCGGCGTGGCCTTTGTCGGCAAAAGACCGCCCGCGAGTTTTGAAACAGACCCGACGCGGCGTTACGATGTCGCTCCGACTCCGACGGAAAGCGGGATGTGGGCCTTGCTTGAGCATGAAGAGAATCAGGGCCAGCGCATTCCTCCGAGCGAGGCGCGGCCCGAAACCCGTCATCACATTCCGGTCGAAGTCATCGTCGAGACGTTTGATGAAAAAGGCGAAGTGGCAGCGAGCGAAACAACCGTCACGGAAAACCTGAGCCGTCGCGGAGCAGCAGTCTTCACGACTCTTGATGTCGCGCGCGGACGCTTTGTGCGCGTCACAAGCACGCAGTATCAAATCTCTGTCATCGCAGCCGTGCGCGCGCGCCGCGCAGGACAGGACGGCGTCGCGCGCCTGCATCTGGAGTTCGTTGACAAGGCCTGGCCGCTGGAAGGCATTGATTAAAAATTATCGAAATGAGTAGGACGAGGATAATCATTCCGCGCGAGGTGTTGCTGGTTGAAATCGAGCGGCGTTGCAGTGTGGCTGAATGCAGTGCAAGGACGCGCATCGGATTGACGAAGGAAGAGGCGCATGCCTACTGCGGCTTTGAATGCGAGTTGTGTAAGGAGTGGAACGCGGACGCACTCGCGGAGCAGGACGTGCCGGAGTGGTGGGAAGAGTTAAAGATTACGAGCTTGTATACCTTGCGCGAGTCTCGTCGAGATGCGCCCGACGAGCCCGGCGAAGTCATTACACGATTGAGCAATAATTATCGGCAAACGAAAAACGAAGGATAGATGTCAGACAAAAAAAGCAACTAGCATCTGACATCTAACATCTCCCCTAATATCGTGAGTCAAACAAGCACGCGAATTGTGCGCCGCAAGCCGGGCGAGAATGGTTCTACACAGGAGCCGTTCGTGCTGCCGCAATGGATGATTGATATGATTCGTCCAGTCGGTCGCACGCTCTCCAGACTGCTCTGGCGAATCAAATACAGCGGCCTCGAAAATGTTCCGCAGAACGGCGGCTTTATCATCGCCGCCAATCATCAAACTTACCTGGATCCTTTCTGGATAGGCTTTCCAATCTCTCGCCCGATGCGCTTTCTCGCCTGGAATAAGATTTTTGAATGGCCTTTTGTGGGCAAGTTCACAGGGATGTTCGGGGCTTGGCCGCTTGAGGTAGAGGGCAGCGACCCGGCTGCGATTCGCCGCTCGCTGCAATGGCTCAAGAGCGGCGGCGGCGTGGTCATCTTTCCAGAGGGCGGGCGCGGAATGCCTGACGGCTCGATGGTGAGATTCAAGCCGGGCGCGGTGCGCATGGCGCTCGAAGCAAATGTGCCAATCCTGCCGGTCACGATTCGCGGCGCGCATCGCGTCTGGCCCAAAACAAAAAAGTTCCCGCGCTTCAAGCGCGTAGAGATTATCTATCACCCGCTCCTACAACTTGAGCCGCAGGATGGAGCAGAGACGCGCGCACACGCACGCCGCGCCAGCGACCACTTGACGGAAATCATCGGGTCAGCTCTGTAGATTGAAAGGCAACGAAAGAATCTCCCGCAAAGGCGCGAAGAAAGGCGCGAAGAAAGCTTTCAAGTTAAATGATAGCTCAACACCTTTGCGTGCTTTCTTTGCGTCTTTGCGCCTTTGCGCGAAACTTGTTTTTCCTCTCTTGACTGTGAGCCTCAAGGCCGTCGCATGCGTTCTCTGCGGCGCATCTGTCTGAGCCGTCTGGCTTCCTCTTGCGCGCGCAGCTTTTCTTCAATAGCATGATCTCTGGCTTCCTGCGCTTTTCTTTGCTCTTCCGCGATTCGTTCAGGAGTCCAGTATCCGGGGGCATTTCTTCCGGGCGGAGCGGGAGGAGCAACCGACCTTGTTTGAGACGGAGGCGGCGGAAGATTGTTCTGGATGCCGGAAGTCTCTTTTGGCTTCGCAGACTCTTCGCTCCGCTTTGCGCTCTTGTCCGGCTTGCGTTGAGCAGTCGGCTGAGCATCAGAAGGCTGAACAGCATCCTTCTCAACATTCTGATTCGCAGTTGATTGCTCTGCTGTGTTTGTGTTCGCTGGAGGATTAGTGGTCTGCGCAGGCGTCTCTGTATTTGTCGCGGGAGTCGCGGCGCGGCGCGTGAGGGCATAGACGACTGCGGCCACGAGCACGAGCATGACAACGCTCGCGGCGATTCCTAAAGTGCGACCGGAGAGCGCGCGTCTGCGCGTTGCAGCTGGAGCGGGACTAATTTTTGTGACAACGGATTCAGCCTCAACGCGACTCGTAGCCGGAGGCGTGCCGCTGCTTGTAGCAAGCCCTGCTGCGTCGCCTATGTCCGCGAAAGCCATGACGGAATCCATCTTCTCTGTATGAGCGGCATCGGCCACAGTCGGAGCCGCAGCGTTGTCCTGCGCGCCCATGAGTTGTGTGTCCTGTTCAAGCAAAGGCGCGGTGGCTAAGACTTGCGCGTTTGTGGTTTGACCTGTGAGAAGCGTCTGCCTTCCGGCCTCGCGCAACTCTTCGCGCATGACGGCAGCCGTCTGCGGTCTATGCCCTGCGTTCTGCGACATGGCGCGCATCAAGACCTGCGCGACGGCTGGCGTGACCTGCCCGTGCATCTCGTTGGCAGGGCGGAGCGGGTCTGGCTGACCATTGAGAACTGCCGCCGCGCGCGTCAAAGCATCGGGCGGAGCCGCGCCCGTCAAGAGGTGATAGAGAGTTGCCGCAAGAGAGTAAAGATCGCTGCGCGTGTCTGTGCCTGTGCCTTGAATCTGTTCAATCGGCGCGTAGTTGCGCGAGTAGCCAAAGATGCTGCCCGTCGCAGTCGCCTGCGAGGCTTGCAATGGATTGCCTTTCGCCAGACCGAAATCCAGCAGAACAATCTGGCCGCGCGGCGTGAGTTTTAGATTCTGCGGCTTAATGTCTCTGTGTATGACAGGCGGCTCCTGCGTGTGCAGGTAATCGAGCGCGTCGAGCAGTTGGTCTGCCCAATCCAAAACTTCTTTGAGAGGGAACGCGCCGCCTTGCCCCTTGAGCATCTCCCACAAATCGTCGCCAGCGATGTACTCCATGACAAGGAACTGTCCCTCTTCCTCAAGGAAGTGGTCGCTGACTCTGGGCAGCGCGTGATGGCGCAGGCGATTCAAGAGGCGCGCCTCGCGCTCAAAAGCTCTGCGCAGCGCGGGGTCTGTAAAAAAAGTCTCTTTGAGCGCGACAGTGCTGCCGAAACGCTGATCCGTAGCGACATAGACCGCGCCCATCCCGCCCTGCCCAATCTGACTGATGACCAGATAGCGATTCTGTAAAAGCGTCTGTGGCGCAATCATCCTCCGGCGTCTCCTCTCATCAACAACTGCAAACTCTACGGCAAGCCTGACATAAATATACTATGCTTCATGCAAGCATGGCACTCCTGTGAGACGCTGTGGTGAGATAAATAGCCGATTAAACGTAAAGTAGAGAAAGACAGTTTCGCGCAAAGGCGCAAAGAAAGCACGCAGATAAATAGAGCTTCAACTCTTTGCGTCTTCTTTGCGCCTTTGCGCCTTTGCGCGAGATTCTTTCGTGTAATTAAAGAGCAAGCACTTTCATCATGGCTTCGTGTACAAGGCCGTTGCTGGCGAGGATGGGCGGCGTGTAGATGTCGAATTTTGTTCCGTTATAACGAGAGACGCGCCCGCCCGTCTCTTCTATCAACAGGACCCCGGCAGCCACATCCCAGGGGCGCAGGCCCTCTTCCCAGAAACCGTCGAACCTGCCGCAAGCAACGTAAGCTAAATCGAGTGCGGCGGAACCATCGCGGCGCACTGCCTGTGCATGCATGATGAAGTTATGGAAATGGCGCGCGAACTGGCTGCGCTCGCGCACGTCGTAAGGAAAACCTGTGCAGAGCATCGCGCGGTTGAGGTCAAAAGTGTCTGAGACATGTATGCTGCGCCCGTTCAGTGTCGCACCCTCGCCGCGCTCAGCCGCGAACAATTCATCGCGCATCGGGTCGTAGATAACGCCGAGCTCTAACACGCCCGCGCGTTCGAGCGCGATGGAGACGCAGAAGCAAGGATAGCCGTGTGCATAGTTCGTCGTTCCATCGAGCGGGTCTATAATCCATTTCCACTCGCCGTCGCCGCTCAGAGTGAGAGTCTCGCCGGACTCTTCTGCGAGAATCGAATGGCGCGGATGATAAGATTTGATGCGCTCGACAATCAGGTGCTCAGCCGCGAGGTCTGCCTCCGTCACGAGGTCTATATCGCCCTTGTTGCTCACCTGTATCGCGCGTCCGAAACGCTCTGCCAGAATGCGTCCGGCATCACGCGCAGTTTGAATTGCAAAGTTAAGCACGGATTCCCCTACTTTAAAATCGCAACCAACTCGGTTTGTATTGGCTGCCCGGTGACTACGGCCTCGCGCTCGCTCGCGATATAAACATCAATCTCTGAACGAACGCCGAACTTGCCTTCGAGATAAATGCCCGGCTCGATTGAGAAGCATGTGCGCGGGATGATGCGGCGCGTGTCTTTGGTTTCGAGATTGTCTATGTTGACGCCGTTGCCGTGAACCTCTTCGCCTATGGAATGGCCCGTGCGATGCAGGAACTCTGCGCCGTAGCCCGCGCGCTTAATCACGCCGCGCGAGACATCATCAACCTCTGCGCCTGTGATTGGTTTGCCCGCGCGCAAATTTGTTTGAATGAAAGTGACCGCAGCATCACGCGCCTCGCGCACGATGTTAAAGATACGCACGTACTCTTGCGGCACGCTCTCGCCAACATAGCCAGTCCAAGTCTGGTCTGCATAGACCGCGCCCGGCTTCTTCAATTTGCCCCAGACATCGAAGAGGACAAAATCGCCGCGCTTAATCGGCGCATGCACTTCGCGCGAAGGTTGATAGTGCGGGTTGGCTGCATTCGCATTGACTGCGACAATCGGCGGGTCGTTGTCGTTTGTGATGCCTTCTTCCGCGAAACGCTTTTCCATGAACTGCTGTATGTCATATTCGTTGGTCGGCTCATCAGCGCGTATGCGGCGCGCAATCTCTGCGAAGGATTGCATGATGATAGTGTGAATCTTGTCTGCGGCCTCGATGTGCATCTGCCTTTGTTCGTCAGTCCAGACGGCTTCAAACCTTTGGACCAAATCTGCGCTCGTGACAGGCTCAAGCGAGAAGGAGCGAATCATCTCAATAGTTCCAGCGTCAACACGAGAAATATATGGAATCGCATTTTCGGGTGAATACTGCATCGCAATTCGCCTGCGTGGAAGAGAGCGTGTGATTTTCGTTTGTGGATTCCTGACGATGATTGCTTCGCGCAGATGAGAGTAAAGCTGTTGCCACTCTCTATAAATCATCTTCTGGCCGGGCAGCGCATCCAGCTTGCCGCGCTCGATTGTGTGAACAATCTTGATGGGTTCGCCCTTCGCAGGAATGTAATAGAACCAACGCCGCGTTGTGATGCCTGTCGAGCCGAGTTTGAGGATGCGATAAGCAAGCGGGTCTGAGCCGCGAAAGTCGTAGAAGAGCCAGCCGTCGAGCCGCGCTTCGCGGAGCGCGTTTTGTATCTCAGCGATGCGTGCCGTCGTAGCAGTTGCTGATGATTGCTCCTGCGCCGTTGCTTTGAGAGCAGAGGCGCATAACAGGGAAGCGAGAATCAAAGACAGAGCGATACTTTTGTGTTTCATAAAGTGTCCGGCAAGCTTCGGATTTGTGGAACTGACTTGAGTATAGGTTGGCGTTCATAAAAATTCCACTCTTCGAGTCTTGATGTTGACATGGATTCTCTCTGCTGCTAATTTCCACACGCTTCAATTCCGATAAAAAACTCGGAGGCCAACCGTGATGACATTGAATGCTGTGATAGACCTCTCACACTTTAACAGTGTGTCTGACTTTAACCTCGTCAAATCCGATGGCATTGTCGGCATCATTCATAAGGCTACGCAGGGGACTAACGAGACCGACCCGAAGTATGTGTTGCATCGCGACGCTGCGCTGGCGGCGGGGCTGTGGTGGGGAGCTTATCACTTCGCTGTCGGCGGCGATGGAGCAGCGCAGGCGGAATATTTTCTCTCGGTCGTCCAGCCCGGCCCGACAGATTTGCTCGTGCTGGATTTTGAGCAGAACACGACGGGCCAGAGTATGACGCTCGCGGAAGCGGAAGCTTTCGTCACGCATGTACAGCAGGCGACGGGACGCTGGCCGGGTTTCTATTCCGGTTCGTACATCAAACAGTTGCTGGGAAATAATAAGAACGAGACGCTGGCGAATTGCTGGTTCTGGCTCTCCGAGTACGGCTCGACTGCGAAAGTGCCTGCGAACTGGCCCACGTGGACAATGTGGCAATACACGGACGGCACGGTTGGCCCAGAACCGCACACTGTCAACGGCGTCGGCAACTGCGACAGAGACCAGTTCAACGGCGACATGGATGGACTGTCAAGGCTCTGGGGACAGACGAGCTAAAAAAACAAAAAATTCCCGCAAAGGCGCAAAGACGCAAAGAAAGACAAGTTGCTTTTCTTTGCGTCTTTGCGCCTTTGCGGGAAACTCTTTTCTTCTAGCTCTCAAGCATCGGAATCTTGACGCCTTTCTCACGCGCAGTCTCTTCCGCTTCTTCATATCCGGCATCAACATGACGCGCGACGCCGAGGCCGGGGTCGTTGGTCAAGACGCGGTTCAATCGCTTTGCCGCTTCATCCGTTCCATCCGCGACGGAGACCTGGCCTGCGTGCAGCGAATAGCCTATGCCGACGCCGCCGCCGTGATGAAACGAAACCCAGCTTGCGCCGCTCGCAGTATTGAGGAGCGCGTTCAGAATGGGCCAATCCGCGATGGCATCAGAGCCATCCTTCATCGCCTCTGTCTCGCGGAAGGGCGAAGCGACAGAGCCTGTGTCAAGATGGTCGCGGCCAATCGCAATCGGAGCTTTCAAATCGCCGCGCTTGACCAAATCATTTATAGCATCGCCCATCTGCGCTCTCTCGCCATAACCGAGCCAGCAGATTCGCGCGGGCAGTCCCTGAAAATGGACGCGCTCGCGCGCCAAGCGGAGCCAGCGATTGAGCGTCGCATCCTCTGGAAACATTTCAAGCGCGAGGTCGTCGGTCTTGCGTATGTCTTCCGCATCGCCCGATAGCGCGACCCAGCGAAACGGGCCTTTGCCTTCGCAGAAGAGCGGGCGTATGTATTCAGGCACGAAGCCCGGAATATCGAAAGCACCAGTGCATCCGGCATCAAAAGCAAACTTGCGTATGTTGTTGCCGTAATCGAAAGCGACCGCGCCGCCTCTTTGCAACTCAAGCATCGCCTCTACGTGCCGCGCCATTGATTCGACAGAGCGCGCGATATAGCCCTGCGGGTCGCGCTCTCTTAATTCATCAGCTTCTTCCAAACTCATTCCGGCAGGGACATAACCATTGAGCGGGTCGTGCGCGCTCGTCTGGTCTGTCACTACATCAACCACAACGCCGCGCCTGACGAGTTCCGGCAAGATTTCCGCGCAGTTGCCGACGAGCCCGACAGAGACTGCGCGCTTCTGTTCGCGCGTGTCCTCGCAGATGTCTAAGGCTTCATCCAGATTGAGCGCAAGGCGGTCACAGTAGCCTGTCTGCACGCGCCGCTCTATGCGCTGTATGTCAACATCTATGCCTAAGAAAACTGCGCCGTTGAGTGTGGCGGCAAGCGGCTGCGCGCCGCCCATTCCGCCCATCCCGCCTGAGACGACGAGCTTGCCTGTTAAGTCTCCGCCGAAATGCTTGTCGGCCATCGCTGCGAAAGTTTCAAAAGTGCCTTGCACGATGCCCTGCGTGCCAATGTAAATCCAGCTTCCGGCGGTCATCTGCCCGTACATCATCAAGCCTTTGCGCTCAAGCTCGTGAAACTGCTCCCAGTTGGCCCACGCGCCGACGAGGTTTGAGTTAGCAATCAAGACTCTCGGCGCATAGTCGTGCGTGCGAAAGACTGCGACAGGTTTGCCGGATTGAACCAGCAGCGTTTCATCATTCTCAAGCTGCTTCAACTCGCGCACAATCGCATCAAACGCGGCCCAGTTGCGCGCGGCCTTTCCCTTGCCGCCATAGACAACCAAATCCTCTGGACGCTCTGCCACGTCCGGGTCTAAATTATTCATCAGGCAACGCAGCGCGGCCTCCTGATGCCAGCCCTTACAATTCAACAGCGCGCCGCGCGGCGCAATGATTGTTCTTGAACTCATAAGAATGTTCGCAATTTTAGATTTTTGATTTGCGATTTTAGATTGGATAAGGACAATACTTTTAATTTTATTTCTTTAGTCTTTATCCAATCGCAAATCTAAAATCTAAAATCTAAAATTCCCCTCACTCGCTGGCCCACAAACGGCTGAACCAACCGCTTTCTTTCTTGGTCAGGGTTTCAAGCTCTCCGGCATCGAGCCATGCGCCGCCGCATTTGTCGCAGAGGTCAATCTGGACTCCCTCGAAAGCCACTTCGACCAGCTTGCCTTCGCATTTCGGACATTGCAGAGCTTCGCTCGCGAGCTTCTCTTCATCCATGCGCGCACGCATCTTCTCAATCAACTCGCGCTCTTTGCGATGAAAGTAATCTTCCTCAAGAGCTTTTTTTCTATCATCCAATGGATTAGACATGATTCTCCCTCAACTGTTTTCAAAACTCGGAATGTGATTTTAACTTCGACTAATTTAATAACAGAAAAGGAGAAAAGAAAGAAGTCGCGCCGACGCTTAAAAATCAAACTCGCCGCGCCGAATGGCGGCAGCGATTCTTTGTATGTCATCAGAAAGCGCGCGGTCTTGCTCAAGCCGCCCAGCATGCTGGCGCACAATCTCGTGTGCCTTGCGCGCGCCTTTGCCCGCCTTGAGCGGCGCGCGATATTCCAAGCCTTCTGCGGCAGCCAGCAGTTCGATGGCAAGAACGTATTCCGCGTTTTCGACAATCGTGCGCAATTTAGTCGCCGCCGTCATGCCCATCGAAACATGGTCTTCCTTGCCTCCATCCGTCGGCACATTATCTATACTCGCAGGATGCGCCAGCACCTTTGCTTCATTCAAGAGCGCAACCGCAGTCACCTGCGTCATCATAAAACCGGAAGATGTGCCAGCATGCGCCGTGAGAAACGGCGGCAAGCCTTCGTTCTGCATTGGGTTGACGAGATGGTCTATGCGCCGTTCGCTGATGCTCATCAAATCCGTGACGGCGATGGCTGCATAATCGAGCGCGAGTGCGACGGGCGCGCCATGAAAATTTCCACCCGAAAGAACATCTTCGCCTTCGAGAAAGACGAGAGGGTTGTCTGTCGCAGAACCAGTCTCTATCTCAACCGTCTCGCGCGCGTGATGAAGCGCGCCGCGCACGGCTCCATGCACCTGCGGCATACAGCGCAGGCTGTATGCATCCTGCACGCGCGGGTCGTTCTCAAGATGTGAATCGCGAATCTCGCTCTCTGCGAGAAGCGCGCGCAGGTGCGCAGCCGTATCTGTCTGTCCCTTGTGCGGTCGCGCTTGATGTATGCGTTCATCGAAAGCGACAGGCGTTCCGCGCAGGGCTTCCAAAGACATTGCGCCCGCGACATCCGCTGTGCGCGTGAGGATTAACGCGCGATGCAGTGCAAGTCCGCCGACAGCTCCCATCGCCTGCGTGCCGTTCAAGAGCGCGAGACCTTCTTTAGCTTCAAGCTGCACGGGCTCGATGCCAACGCGCCGCAGGGCTTCCGCGCTCTCCATTTTTTCACCTTGAAAGATGCACACGCCTTCGCCTATGACTGCGAGTGAGAGGTGGGCCAGAGGCGCAAGGTCGCCGCTTGCGCCGACAGAACCTTTTTCTGGAATCAACGGATGCACGCCGCGCTCAAGCATGGCAAGCAACGTGTCTAAGATGACTGGCCGCGCGCCGCTCATCCCGCAGGCCAGCACGTTTGCACGCAGCAACAGCATGGCCCGCGTCTCTTCTTCAGACAGAGCGCGCCCGACGCCGCACGCATGACTGCGCACCAGATTGAGTTGCAACTCGCGCAACTCAGACGCAGGGATATGCACATCCGAAAGCTTGCCGAATCCTGTGTTGACTCCATAGACAATGCGGCCAGACGAAGTGATGTCCTCTACTATGCGCCGCGATGCACTCATGCGCTCGCGCGCTTCATCAGCCAGAGTCACCTGCAAACGCCCTTGCGCGACTTCCGCTATCTGTTCAAGAGTTAAGCTCTGACCATTAAGTGCAAGCATAAAAAAAGTGAGCAGTAGGCAGTGAGCAGTTGGCAGTTAAGAGCAAAGCTATCTGAACATTCGCGTTTTTTCTTTTACTGCCCACTGCCCACTGCCCACTGCCAACTATCTAATAACCGTCTCCCCGGTTGAATGTTTGCGTTCCGGTGTTTCCGTGATGTCTAAGCGTTTGAACTCGCCTGTGGCTGTGCTGCTGGTCGTCGTGCGCACGCGCTGGCGCGCTTGCTTGGCGCGGCGTTGCGTCGTGCGGCGCGAGATGTTAGTCGCGGCGCGCGTCCAGTCTGTCATACGCTGCAAGGGCCGCATAGAGAATTGATGGCGCGGCAGCACTTCGCCCGTCGCATCGCGCAGGCGCACAGTGCCAATCGCAAAAATCAACACAGCCATGTTAAAGATGATGCCGCAGATGAAGACCAAAGAGCCCGGCACAACTCCGACGGTCGCGCGGTCTAAAAATCTCTAAATATATTGGCCGGATACGGATGCAGATAGACTTTCAAATTCCAACTCAGGGCCAGCAGCGCGAAAATCCATAAATAGTTTCGCCTCAGCCTGCGCCCGATGGCTTCCCATTCGCTGATTGTAAAATGCGGCGTGATGAGATCGTTTGCCAAGTGCTCTGCCCACTCTCTGTCCTGCTCGACGCCATCGGGCGAGAGCATCTGCGCCAGATATCCTGTCTCAAGGACGCGCACGCGGCTGGACCAGATTTCGTAGTAACGATACCGCCGCGCTTCCATCAAGAGAAAGATGGCGACGAGCAGCGAGTTAATCGGAATCACAAAGTGCGGATTATTGGGCGAGCTAAAAACAAAGGAGAGAGTCGCGCCCGCAGTCAGCACAGCCCAGTTGGTCGTCGTGTCCAGACGATTGCGCCAGGTGTTCGAGCGTTGCACTTCGCCGCGATAGAAATGAATCATCGCGGTATTGAACTCTGCCGCGGATGCCTGTCGCGCTGTGACGAGAGACGGCGACGCGCTCTTCTTTCGCGCGTTGACTTCGTCTATGAGCGAAGAAGGGGAAGCGAGCCGGCCACTGCCGCCGCCGCCGCCCGTTAATGGGCCGGAAGGGCTGCGCCGACGCGCGTCTGTATTCATCTTCTGGAACTGACTCCCGCCTTCGTTGCCGGTGGACACGCTCTGCTTCTTCTCCGCTTCTGCTGGCCGCCTTCGACTCTGCGTTTGATAATAACACAGGAAGAGCAAGGATGAAGGCGGAAGGATGAAGGATGAAAGGTGTGCTATTTGATGATTGAATATTTCAAGATTAAACAAGCACTCCTTTCCGCCTTCCGCCTTCCGCCTTCATCCTTGCTCTTCCACGCTCTCTTGACACTGCATTTCCGCGCACCTATATTTGAACTTTGCGTTGTCTGCGAGATTGAAATCCTATGCTGCCCGCAGGTCTGGAAAATCTTGAAGACGAATTGACAAAGAGCGACGAGCGTTGGATGCGCGAGGCTCTGGCGGCGGCTCTGGAGGCCGGAGAGCTTGGAGAAGTTCCTGTCGGAGCTTGCCTTGTCTCAAGCGAAGGCAAACTGCTCGCACGCGCGGGGAATCGCACGCGCACGGACTGCGACCCGACAGGACATGCGGAGGTCGTAGCCTTGCGCGAGGCCGCGCGCAACGCAGGGAATTACAGGCTCAACGGCGCAGTGATGTATGCGACCATTGAGCCTTGCGCGATGTGCGCGGGCGCGCTTGTGCAGGCGAGAATCAAGCGGCTCGTCTATGGCGCGCCGGATGAGCGCGCGGGCGCAGTCGCCTCGCAGTTTCGCATCTGCGACGCAAGCTTTTTGAATCATCGAATCGAAATCACATCCGGCGTGCTCGAAACGGAATGCCGCGCCATCATGCAGGCATTCTTTCGCACGCGCCGACGAGCGGAAGGCAAAAGGTAAAAGTAAAAAAGCAAAAGCGGAAAATGAGCGACAACTGCTCTGTCTTCGCTTTACCTTTTACCTTTTTACTTTTATCTTCTTTTTAGGGAGAGGTCGCATAGTGGCTTAGTGCACCGGTCTCGAAAACCGGAGTGGGGGTAACTCCACCGTGGGTTCAAATCCCACCCTCTCCGCCACATTTCTTTCAAGGTCAACCATTTAGACGGTAGCCAACGTGCTGGCTCTTTCCTCCTGGCTTACGCCAACTTTGCCACTTGGCGCGAAGTTGGCGCGCCCTCCGAAATGGCGTGTTTTCCCTCTTCCAAACTATCAACCGCATCCCTCAATCTCTTCGGGACGCTGTGCGCGTAACCCCGCGTGACCTTCGTGTTACGTGTCTCGCTCGGCGTAGTCGAGTGTCCTAAGAGATCGGCGATGTCGTATTCGTGAACGTTCGCTGCCCTGAGCCTAGTGGCAAAAGTGTGCCGCAGATCATGAAAGTGAAAATCGACGATTCCGGCTTCCTTGACCGCCCGCTCGAAGCAAACCATCAACTGGCGTCTCTTCCTCCCCGTGCGCTTTCGGTCGAAGACAAACTCCTCGTCGGGCGCGTCTTGCCGCAGGCGCTTGAGGATTCCGAGCGCTCGGTCAGTCAAGGGGACTAAGCGCGGCTTGTCATTCTTGGTCTTCGTGATGGAGATAATCTGATTAGCCTCATCCACATCCGACCACCTAGCGTTGAGCAGTTCACCGAGCCGCATCCCCGCCTCCAAGTCTAACTCCGTGAGCACTACTACATGCTCGCCGTAGACCTCTAGAGCCTTCTTCAGCCGCTCCTCTTCATCATCCGAATACTGATTCAAGTATCGCTGTCTTGGCTCAGGCTCTCTGAGGCGTTTGACCCTCGACATCGGATTGCCGTCAATGATGCCGTTCTCGTAAGCCATTGAGAGAACGCGCGAGAGCACCTGTAGGTAGCGGTTGACGGTCGCCGGTGAGAAGGGACGCTTGTACTTGCTGTCGGACTTGCGCAGTTCGCTCTTAAATTTCTCTATAAGCATCGGCGTGATGTCCCTTATCGCCCGTTGGCCGAAGAACTCTTTAAGCTTCTCCGCCCTCTGCTCATCATCCTCCCAACTCCGCTTGTTCTCACGCGCCCAAGGCAGAAACACGCTCTCCACAAAGTCCGAAAAGCGCGTAACGGCGGATGCGCGGTTATATTTCCTGTCAAAGATCGCCTGCTTGATCTGCGTCTCGACCTGCTCGGCCTGCTTCTTCGTGCGGGCCTCCGGTATAGCCTCCTTGACGTAATGACCGCGAAGCGAGAACTCGACCACCCATGTGCCGCGCTCCCAATTCGGATCGTTTGGCTTGATTCGCTTACCGTTGAAGCGTTTGTAGACTGCCATTTTTCTTTCTCCTTGATGGCAGCCGTCAAAGCGTGACGGAGCATATCACAGGGTGTTCAAACGGGAAAATTTAGCTTGCTCGTTTCTCCAGGCTCTTCATCTCGCGGCATCGCTTCTTTCTTTGACGCGCGGCTTCCTCTCTCGCCCACCGATCTACTTCTTCACGATGGTAGCGGCGCATCTCGCCCATTGATGCACAGGGCAGCGGATGCTCGTTATCCGGTCGGGCAGTCCATTTGCGTATTGAGTGAACAGTAATCTCCCCGTTTGCTGTCCGTAGCTGCCAATATTCAGCCAGTTGCTTCTCGGTCATCCAAATAGGCGGTGGCGCAATCTGCTTCAACTGTTCGGACACTACTCCGGGCAGCTTCTCGTCAAGCTGATTATTAATATGTTGGTTAATCAGTGATTCGATTGTAATTGATTCCTTCATTTCAGGGTCCTTCAGCCTAAACTGGAATGACTTACCGAGTCGTAAATAGTTAATGACACTTAGATAGGAGCTTGACTGTCTCGTGGATGCAGGACGCGACGCCTCATGAATGTATAGCCATTGGCACGTTGTGCTCCCCAACCAAGCGTAGTTAAGACAGCGCCTCGCCGAGGGCATTCATCTGCGAAGATGACACCCGCAGTGCGACGTAATGTGCTTGCGTTGGCTACAGCCCCGAGAACTCTGTGCGTGGCTTTTGTTACGAGACGACGAATGTATTCTTTGCTCACAGGTAGATTGTGCCGAGCAGATTGAGAACTGATGAAGAGATAGTCATTGCGAGAGCTACATACAATGGCAGCTCGACATTCCTCGAATCTTGCTAAGAGGGGTTTCAGCGGCTTTGCACAAATATTCAGAAAGTTTGCATAGCAGGGTCTCGGCTACCCGTTGATGCAAGAACTATGCAGCTTTAGTGCATAATCATCCTATTTTTGTGCAAAGCCGTCCAGCACCACGAGTGGTGGGACGGCACCGGCTACCCGCTGGGCCTCAGCGGCGAGGAGATTGATCTGAACGCGCGCATCCTCGCGGTTGCGGACGCCTTCGACGCTATGACGAGTGACCGCGTCTACCGCCCCGCTAGGTCATACGAAGTGGCGGTCGCGGAACTGGACAGATGCGCAGGGAGCCAGTTCGACCCACAGGTCGTGGCGGCCTTCCACCGCATCCCCGGGGGGACGTGGGAGGGTATCACTCGTAGGGAAGCTTCATCCGAGGCACAATCTGCTGAGCGGATAATAAGGAGAGTCGCGTAGTGTTTGACGAATTAGCTTCTGACTTTGAGTACCCGCTCATCGAGCGGTGACAGCGAGAACGCTCGCAGCTGATTATTGACATCCGCTTCGGCGGCACGGACGCGACCGGCGTTGCCAGCACAAGGGACACCGGCCTGGGCGGCCTCTACATGAATACGCAAGCCCATCTGCCCGAAGGCGCGCGGCGCGCGCTCCGCATCTCGTTCGGCGTTGAACATATTGAGGTCAACGCCGTGGTCATTTATAGCAACCCGCGGCACGGCGCCGGTGTGCGCTTCGACCGCCCTTCGGCTGGGGCGTGCGCCGCGCTTGAGTGCTTCGGCGCGGTGGCGCTCGTCTGAAGACTTGAGTCAGCATTCGCGTTATCAGTTGGTGCTTCATCGTTGCGTACTCTTGAATGCTCTGGCTAAGGAATAGAAAGCTTTAGCCCTTTGAGCTGCCCCATCAACCTTTATGCGGCCTATCCAACAGTTCACGAACCTTTCGCGCAAGCTTCTCTAATGAGAACGGCTTCGCGATGAAGTTAGCGCCTTCATCAAGTACGCCATGATGCACGATGGCGTTTTCTGTGTAGCCTGACATGAAAAGCACGCGCAACTGCGGGCGGAGCAGGGTCAGTCGCTCGGCCACCTCGCGCCCGTCCATGCGCGGCATCACCACGTCTGTGATGAGCAGGTCAATCTCGCAGTCCTGATCTTCGCAGATGGCAATCGCCTCCGCGCCGTTGGCGGCCTCCAACACCGTGTAGCCACACGATTCCAGAATATCTCGCGCCAACTTCCGCACCGCCTCCTCGTCCTCCACCAGCAGAATCGTCTCCGTCCCTCGTGGCAGGTTTCCCGACGCGGCATCGGTCGCCGCCTGCTCTATCTCATCTTCAACTCGCGGCAGGTAAACTTTGAAAGTCGTGCCCCGCCCGACTTCGCTGTAGACCCAGATATTGCCGCCCGATTGTTTGACGATGCCGTACACGGTCGAGAGTCCCAAGCCCGTCCCCTTTCCCACTTCCTTCGTTGTGAAGAACGGCTCGAAGATATGTTTCTGCGTTTTGGCGTCCATTCCCGCGCCGGTATCCGAGACCGCGAGCATGACATAGTGACCGGGCCGGACAGAGACGTGTTCGCTGGCGTACTCCTCGTCCAGATAGACGTTCTGCGTCTCGACGGTAATGCGTCCTCCACGCGGCATCGCGTCGCGGGCATTGATTGTCAGGTTGATAATCACCTGTGAGATTTGGCCGGGGTCGGCTTTAACCCGCCCCAGCAGGGGATCGAGTATGGGTTTGATCTCAATGTTCTCTTCAATCAGACGTTGAAGGATTTTGTCCATCTCAGAGACGACCACGTTGAGGTCTAAGACCTTCGGCTGGAGGATCTGTTTGCGACTGAAGGCGAGAAGCTGGTAAGTCAGGAGTGCCGCGCGGTCGCCCGCCTTCTTAATCTCTTCGACCTTTCGCCGTAATGAGTCATCATCATGCTGCCGGAGGAGCAATTCGCTCTGGCCGAGGATGGCCGTCAACAGGTTGTTGAAGTCGTGGGCGATGCCTCCGGCTAACTGCCCGACGGCTTCGAGTTTTTGCGCCTGCCGGAGCTGCTCCTCCGCCTGACGTAGCGCTTCCTCTGCCCGCCTGCGCTCCGTGATGTCGCGGTTGACTTCTAAAATCGCCGTCGGCTCGCCGTTGTCGTCGCGCACGATTGCCTTGCGGCTTTCGACCACTATCTCAGCCCCGTCGCGCCGAACGTGCCGCAGTTCACCGTGCCATCGTCCAGAGGTGAACAGCACGGAATTGAGTTCTTCCAGTGGAATCGGAAATTTAGTTTGCAGCAGCGTGTCCGCGATCTTCCCCTTTGCTTCTTCAGCGCTCCAGCCGTAAGTCTCGACCGCGCTGGGGTTCCAATAGATAACGGTGTTGTTGATATCCCGCACGATGATGGCGGCGTAGGCCAGATCAATCAGCGCGGCTTGCTGGCGCAGTTTCTGCTCAATCTGTTTGCGTTCGGCCAGCTCTCGTTCCAATGCCTGATTGGCTGCTTCGAGTTGTGCGGTGCGCTCGGCGACTCGCAACTCTAACTCTTCGTTAGCGCGGCGGATTTCGAGCAGGCGTGCCACGCGCGCGATGAACACCACGGGGTCGTAAGGCGCAGCAAGATAATCGTCTGCGCCTGTGCGTAAGCCTTCGACGACGCTCGCCGCATCCTTACGCAATGCGCTCACTAAAAGTATCGGGATATGGCGCAATCGCTCTTCCGCACGAAGCAGGCGGCACAACTCGACGCCGTCAACCTCCGGCATGGCGACATCCGAGATGATCAGGCTCGGGCGTTCGCGCTTGGCGGTTTCAAATCCCTCATGCCCGCCGTCCGCGGTGAGGACACGATAGCCCGCCTGACGAAGGATAGTGCGCATCAGGTCGAGCTGGTCGGGCGCGTCGTTTACGACGAGCAGTGTGTGTTCGCTGCCGGAGGATTTCATGAATCGATTTTGGTGCGGGATGAAGCGCACCCGTGTCTCAAGCGCGGCGGAGGATTAAGTAATGCCAGCTTGCATCTCTGGTTAACAGGTCAACCTTTAGACGCAGAACCTAATCTTCAATAACGCTAACCTGATGTTTTCGTCAAGCATAATTATTCATCGGCAACTTTAGTCATAAAAGCTAAGGGTGGCTTTGCTAAACCGATTCTATGAGTCACGAAGGATGACAAACTCTACCTCCTAATCTCACGCCGCTATGGACCCTCATCAAAAAGCTTTATATTTTTGCTTCCTCTATTCCCCTGAGTTCCGATCTATTGCTCGGCAGGAGTGCGCGTGTGAGATGAAAGTCTTGATTGTTGAAGATTTTGATGATCCCCGCGAGCTAATCAAAATGATGATTTTAATGTACGGCTGCTAAGTGGCGGAGGCGACGAACGATCTGGAAGCAGTAGAACTCGCCACGCGTGAGATAAAAGAATTGCTTTCTGAAAGCGGTTAAATAAACCGCTTTGAGAACAAGTAGCGTAATATCGTCGTGCTGCGGTGCGTCATCGGCAAATCGGTCTATCTCACCTATCACTTGGCTGACGATGCTTTGGGCGGAACTATCTTTCGCCCCGTCCAGACGCTTGTGCAGATTTGCTTCTCCCCACTCTTGATCTGAGTTCGAGTGAATCCTTTGCCTGTCGCCGCCCGTTCCTCGTCTCCTCAACTCCGCCGCTCGTGGCCGCCTGACTTTTATTGATTAATCCAAGAATGAAGTTTAACTCCGCGTCGTTTCCGTTTGCGATGTCGCGCGCGGTCGGCTTGATTTGATAGTTGGGAACGATGCCCGAATCTGTTTGCGGCGCGGGCGGAGATTGAAAATAGAGCGGGATGTCAATCTCGAACCGGGAGTTCGGCAAATTCAGTAAAGCATAGCTGTCGCCGTTGATGCCTTGCAGGTTGCCGCCCGACATTTGCCCGACGATTGTTGCAAGTTTGTTTTCGCGCACGGCGCGCAAAAACTGAAACGAAGCGGAAACATTGCTCGCGTCGGCGATGATGAACACCTTGCCCTGAAAATTATTTGTTTGCGGCATAAGCGGCTCGCACGATGAATCGCGCAAGACGCGGAACAAATTGTTGTCGCTCAATGTGAACTGCGACGAAGGCAAGCCGTCTTGCAAGCCACGTTTTAATTCTTCGTCATAAAAGGTCAGATGCTTGAAAAGGTCTGCATCAACTTTTGTTGATTTGATGAAACGAATCTTATTGTCGTAGCACTCAACGGGTCGCGTGGCGAGGTGGCTCGCTACGAGCATCCCGACCGCTTCATCTCCGCCGTCGTTGCCGCGCCAATCAATGATTAAATTTCTAATCTTCCTCGCGCGCATTTCAGCGAAAGCGTCGGCGATGAATTTTCGGTAATCAACTTTTTTGAGTCGCCATGTCAGCGAATGTGGAATCTTCAGATAAGCAGTGTTTTCATCCTTCGTCTCAAATCGCCAATTATCTTCGTAAGTCGGAAGTTTGCCGTAAAGCCTTACGGTTTCGGCGAAGCGTTCGGCGCGCGACATCGCCGGGACTTGAAACTTGACGGGCTTCTTTGTCGTTTGCTCAATGGCTTCAATCTCAAAGCCCCCGTTTGTGAGCGGGAAAAAAGCGGAAAGTAAATGTCGAAAAGTTGATAGACGTTTTCGCGCGTGATTTCCGTCTCGATGCTTTTCAGGCGCGTTTCAATCATGCTCACTCCGTCAGCCGCCGTCACCGCCAAAAGCCGATCAATGATTTGAGAAGACGGACGCGGTTGATGTTCGTAACCTCGCTGCCTGTGGTTAATCTCTTGTCGGACAAATTACCCGTGACGATTAGCTTGCGGTCAATGATGCGAAAGAAAAAAGGCAAGTAGATTCTGCCCTCAAAGAATCTGGCGCGAACAGTTTTGGGTTGGTTGAGCGGGTTGAGGTAAGTGTGCCCGCAACGGATTTGGCTCACAAACTGCGCGAGCAATTTGAAGAATTCGCCGTCTCTCATCGGCGATTTTAATTTCGTCTCAAGTTCGTCAAAGGCGCGCTCAATTTGCGCGGGCGAGTTGTAGCGGTAAAGTCCGAGATGAAGCTGCGTCAATGCTTTCCTGAAGATGGAAAAATCTTCGGCGAGTTGCAGGGGCGTGAAAATTCGCTCCGGCGCGCTCGTTTCTGGCGCTCGTTCGACGTTGGTGGCTGCCGCGCTTTGGGATGAATTGTTTTGGGCGTTGCCCGCCGGCGCGCGGACGATGAAATTGCATAAAAGGATTGCGGTTGACAGAAGGATGGAGATGGCGCGCATGAAAGATTTCTCGCTTTCGCTTGAAGGTTCGCAAAAACTGCCTTCAACGTATGCGAGACGCGCGCGCGGTGGCGACTCAATTTGTAATTTGCGCCCTGTTTTCGAGGATTTGAGGCTGGATTAGTTGATCTTGATACTCTTTCGGCGAGAGTTCCGTGAATTTTTTGAAGGCGCGATTGAAGGTCGCCTTCGAGTTGAAGCCGCACTCGAAGGCGATTCCGAGCAGCGTCATATTTTTCATTGCACTGCTTCCTAGTTTCGCTTTAACCTCTGTGACGCGATGCTCATTGATAAAGTCGTTGAAGTTTTTCTCTAGCCCCTTTTTGATGACGAACGATAAAAGGTTTGCATTCACGCCGAGCGCCTTCGACAAATCCGGCAAAGTGAGTTGCGGATCAAGATGCGGCTTTTGCGTCTCCATGAGGCATTGAAGTCTATCTTTCCATATTTTCAATTTATCATCATTAAGCAGCTTTTTTCTCTCGGCAGAGGCGAGCGTCGCGTTTTCTTGTGCCTCAACAGCTTGAACGCCAACGGGTGTAAATTCGACTTTGAAGGGTTCGGAGCGTAGATAACCCGCGATTGCCAGATAGTAAGTCAGCAGCGCGGCAACGACGTGCCACCAGAAATACTGCTTGTAAGATAGCGTTGCGATGAAACTATTCGTCAAATCGAAGATCGCCCCACAGAGCAGGACGGCGGCGAAGAGGTATAGAAAATTCCGCAGCCAATCGAACTTGATCTTCTCAGTGTTTGAGAAATTCGCGTTCAACCAGGAGCGGTATTGCCTGTAATGCTTAATCGAGAAGTACAAAAACGTCGCGTTTGAAGCGATGAAGGCGATGGTGAGCACGGGCATGACGAACGGGACTTGCACGGCGTCGTCGAACCAGTTTTTGAAGTCCAGAGGTTGCAGGAAGATCAGGAAACGGTAGGCGAAATAAACAAGCGCGGGGATGAACAGCAGAAAATCTCTGCGCGTAAATTTCCTCTCGGAGTTCGTCAGTGTCTGTACATAAAGATAGATCGTCGCGCCGAAGGCGAAAGGATTATCGAAAGGGAAGAAACTCAAACTCGGATAAGCATCATAGACTCCGGCGAAGCCTATAAAGTAAGTCACGTTGCCCAAGCAGAGCAGCACGAGTAATACTGCGAGCCAAAAATCCGCTGCGCTTCGTCGCCTCCATCCGCGATACGCGAGAAGTCCGGCGAAAACTGCGCCTTGCAGGATGCAAATCAAGAGAAGGACGCTGCGCGGGTTGAAAAAATTTAACGAACCTTTGTCCATAATTTTTAGCCAGAGATCAATTCTAACATCTCAATAGGAGATAAACTGAATCTCCAACACCTTTCAGCGCTGTTACACCTTCCATAACATTCAACAGCCGCCTCACGATGGAATTGACCCCGCCGCCCACGAGCCGCTTTCAACTTTCGTTGCAAGGGCGCTTCTTGAGAGCCACGCTATCGGGAGGTCAGGCGCAAGCCTTTGTTCGGCGCGGCGTGAAAGCAACTACGTCTTTTGTTTTGTCAGATACTCACGTCACGCAGAAACGTCCCACAGGTTTGATTGAACCTACCTTATTCTGTGGAGAAATCTGCGGGACGGTGCGTAACATCAGTTAATAACTTTCATGACTAAAACACATATGAGCCAAAAAGGGATTTTCAAGCGTCTCATCAAATCATCGCGAGCGATTTTATATTGCCGTAGGATGCTTCTTGACGGCTATGTCCGTTACGGATATAGTATGGCGTATGACGACTCCGAACCCCAACCTGCCTCTGACGCCAGCAGTGTTCCATATCCTCCTGGCGCTCTCAGGCGGAGAGCGACACGGCTACGGCATCATGAAGCAGGTCGAGGCGGACTCGCAAGGAAAGGTTAACATGGGCGCGGGAACGCTCTACGGCTCGCTCAAGCGGATGCTCGACGCCGGACTGGTCAAAGAGAGCACCAAGAGGATTGATCCCGAAATGGATGACGAGCGACGCATCTACTACCGGATTGCGGGCGCTGGGAAAAAGGCGCTCGCGGCAGAGCTTGAGCGATACAGACACCTCATTAAGTTGGCGGGGACACGGAAACTCTTACCGGGAACTTTCACGTATGGCGTATGACCAGAAAACAGTTCGCGCCCTCTACAAGAAACTCCTCTCGCTTTATCCGCGAGCATTCAGGGAGCAGATGGGCGAGTCCATGGAGCAGACTTTCAATGATCTCTGCAACGAACGAACACGACAGACAGGGCAAGGATTGTCCGGCTTCGTCCTTTGGCTGTTCGCCGAAACGGCCATAGGAATCGGCAAGGAGCATGTCCTACTCCTCAAACAAGGAGACACAATGAAAACCATCAACATGAACCTCAGAGCAGCGGCCATTATCAGCTTTATCCTCGTGCTGCCGTTTACGATCCTTGAATGGGTAAACCATCAAAATCTCCACGAAAGTTTCCCTATCGCCTTGTTCGGCTTTATGTGGCTCTTACTAATGGCATTCATCTTCATTCTTGTGCCGATAGTACGTACCATACAAGCGGGAGATAGCATTATGGCGCATCCTGTCAGTCTTTCGTTCAGAGTCGCTTCTTTGGCCCTCATCGCAATGGTGTGGGGAAGCCTCCTGATTGACCAACTGCCCTGTTTTCTCGGCGTTCCGAACTGCGATTAGAGAGACATGCCGTGCTATTGAAAGAGAGCGACAAGCGTGCCTGTCACGCAACGGATGATGAGCGCATTAAATTCCTTGAGCGCGAACACTCCGACATTTGTTCAGTCGAGATATATTCGAGGAAGTTCAAGCTAAAGTTATCGAACTTAAGGACATGAGCCACTGAAACTATTTGGTGAAGCATCTGGCAACCTTTTCTCATCATTTCCAATCTGAGAGCTTCGCACAACCGTCAGTTGAATCCCCTGCTTCAAGACATCTGAAATTTTCAGTAAACCCAACAACTTAATTGAATGGATTTTCACCTTCTCTTAATCACTTTGAGCGTCTAGTGTCCACTATACTTCTTCGCGCTTTGAGCACAGAGCAAGTTGACTTCCCACACACTTTTAATGGAGCCGCTTTTCTCATGATGCACCTATTTCGTCTTGCTTCACGCCTGAGGGTTCAGACGCTTTCGCTTCTTCTCATCTATAGTTTTGCAATATCCCTCTGCGCACCCTTTACAACCCATCGCATCAATGCTGCCACCAGCACAGAAAGCGCAGTTCCTTCTCCATCACCGCAATCATCACCATCGCCTGAGCCAACGCAATCTCCTTCGCCCGATACTTCGCCCGAACCGACACCAGAGCCAACACCGGAGCCGACGCCAGTATCTTCGCCTGTGACAGCCCCTTCTCCAATGCAGGGCGTACCCGCTTCCGGCCTGCCGAATCTGGATATCTTACGTAATGTCCAACCCGTCACGCCGGAAGTGCCTGAAGCAGAGCCTTCCACGCGCTGCTCGCCATCTCAACCCGATTGCAACTCCAGCACCGGAACGACCACCTCACCGGCTCAAGCCTTTCGCCAAAGACAGACTCACTCCGCAGCGAAAACGCTTGTCCGCTCCAGTTGACCAGATGCTGGCCTATAGTGCTCATCACTCCCGCCGCAAAGCGACAAAGGCAGCTCTTCCTATGCAGCCGCAGTCCGGCGGCACGTATGACGATTTCGTGATGGCGCGGCTCGACGCCGACAACCGGATCGGAACGGGCGGTGAAGATGTGCTCTCGCGCAACTTTAACTGGGGTCTGCCGCTCATTGGCATGGCCGGGCGCTCAGGGTTGCACCTCGGAATTTCACTCTCCTACAACTCTCTGGTCTGGACACGCGCTGGTTCTTACATCACCTATGACGCAGACAAGGGCTTTCCTACTCCCGGGCTTTCACCTGGGCTTCCCGACCATCTACGGGCAGCATTACAACTCGCAAACAGGTGCTAATGGCTATCTGGTACTGATGCCATCGGGAGCTAGGGTGGAACTCAGGCAGATCAGCTCGACCAACACTTATGAATCCGCCGACTCTTCATATCTCTTTCTGGTGGACAACGGCAGCACTCTCTTGTTGCGCTCAACGGACGGGACGCAGCTTTCTTACACTTTGACCGAGAACGGCTATCGCTGTACACAGGTCAAGGATAGAAACGGCAACTACCTGACCATCACTCACAATATTAAGGGACGCATCACCTCAGTGACAGACACGCTGGGCAGAGTTTTTAACTTTATCTACGATGCCAATCAGAATCTTGAAAAAATCACACAGATGCGCGGGACAACACCCTATGAGTGGGTGAAATTCGGATATAGCAATCTCACGATTCAAACCTACTTTACCAATCTCAGCATCGTCGGCTTACAGAATGAGACGACCCTACCAGTGCTCTCGCAGGTGAGCCTTCCTGACGGCACATATTACAAGTTCAGCTATACGAGTTGGGGACAGGTGCATAAGATTACTCATTACGCGGCAGACAGCGACCCGGACTATGACAATCACGTGCTCAACTACGTTTCATACAACCTGCCACAGAATGCGACGACGGCAGAGGCGGATTGCCCGCGTTTTACGCAGCGCAAAGTGTGGGCCGAGAACTGGAACAACTCGGCGGAGGCTGTAACCAACTATACCGTCCCAAGCACTGTTACACAGCTGCCTGATGGGACGCAGAGCAGTAGTTGGACTTTCTGCCAGATGCAGACGCCGGATGGTACTTACTACAACATCTACTCTCGTTCATCTGGCTGGGATGAGGGGCTACCGGTGCTGGAAGACACCTGGGCCGATGAAGGACAAGGGCTGGCTTTCCAGAGGCGAACAACAACCGCCTACACACAGGACAATACGGGTCTGACTTATAGGCTAAACCCGCGCGTAACTGAGACGAATGTGTATGATGCGGCGAACAACAGGCGGCGCTCGTCTGTCAGCTACACATCCTTTACGCTCTCATGTGGGACGGGTTGTAATCTGAGCTATTACCTGCCCTCTGAGACCAAAGAATATGTTGCTAATGCGACGGATGTGCTGCGCACGACGCAGACCGATTACAACACGGGTTTTGACTATATGAGCCGCCGCATCTTCGGCCTTGTGAGCCAGAAGCGGGTTTATCATACAGTTCCCGGTGCGGGCAATTTAGTGTCTAAAGTCAGCTATGAATATGATGATGCTTCGCAAGGGTTTCTGGAGCAGCAAGGCACACCTGCCCAGCATGATACTGCAAACTATGGGACAGGCTTGGTTGCAGGGCGCGGCAACCTGACGAAAACAATCAAGTGGGATGTCATCGGTTCGGGGTCAGTGGAATCGAAGATTGGTTACAACACAACTGGCTCGCCAATCTTCACGCTCGACCCTCTGGGCCGCCAAAAAACTATCTCTTATGCTGATTCATTTTCTGACATCAGTGGCACAAGCACCTATGCCCTTCCGACAGCGACGACGGATGCCGAAGGCAATCAATCCACTTCGCAGTACAGCTATCACCTAGGCGTTGTGACGCGCGTGCAAGGGCCGGCCACTAACGTCGCTTCTCCATCCCAAGCGACAGGTGCATATGTCACCTCTACTTATGATATTGCTGGCCGGCTCTCTCAAGTCACGAACTCGGTCAATTCTGCAACCACTACTTACATCTATCCGACCAGTTCCAACGTCGTCCAGACTTATACGACTATCAAGGATACGCTGTCGCCGACAGTTTCCTCCAAACTTTTAGACGGCGCAGGTAGGGTGCGTGCTACGGCCAGCGACCATCCGGGCATTCCGGGCCACTATATCGGCCAGCTATTCACCTTCGATAAGATGGGGCGCGTGGTGCAGACCTCTAACCCGACCGAAATCAACGGCGGGTGGGGAGTCTGACGGTGCGGATGTCGCGGGCTGGGTCTATTCCTCTCAGACCTATGACTGGAAAGGGCGGCCTCGCATCACGAACAATCAGGATGGGACGACGAGAAATACCACTTATGGCGGCTGCGGCTGTGCTGGCGGCGAGGTTGTTACGGTGACTGATGAAGTGGGCAGAAAGCAGAAGGTCACTCACGATGTGCTGGGGAGAGTGCTCAAGACAGAAGAGTTCAAATGGAATGGCTTGAATGTCTATCGAACAACCACCAATAGTTATAACGCGCTTGATCAGATGACCAGCACTCAGGTGCAGGATGAAAATATGGGTGTGGGGCAGGTGACCTTGATGACCTATGATGGATACGGGCGTCTGAAGACCAAGCATTTGCCGATCTATGATGACAATAAGGTCGTTACCTACACTTACAATAATGATGACACAGTGCAGCGGATGACGGACGCGCGAGGCGCGACGACCGACTATACTTATAACGCCCGGCGGCTGGTGACGAAGATTGAATATGCTCCGCCGCCGGGAACAAATATTCCTGACATTCCAGATGCTCCGACGGTTGAGTACACGTATGATGCAGCAGGCAATCGCAAGACGATGACCGAGCAAGGGTTTGGCAGTGTGAGTTATCAGTATGATGCTCTTTCGCGCCTGACATCGGAGTCGCGCATCTTCACAGGTCTGGGCACAACATCTTATACGCTGAGTTATACCTATAATCTGGGCGGACAGCTCACGAGCATCACAGACCCGTGGGGTGTGAAGGTCGGCTACGTGCGTGATATTACTGGAACCCTGATGAGCGTCACAGGCGAGGGGTATGACCTAGGCGAAGGGCATGAGGATGGCAGAGACTACATGACGGCGATAAGTTACCGAGCATGGGGAGCAGTAAAGAACATGACCTATGCTAACGGCGTGCAGAAGATGCTGACCTATACTAACCGCTTGCAGCCGAGCAACTATAAACTGAACAGCTCAAGCACACTGACTCCTTCGCCTTCAATGGATATTAATTACAGCTACACGGCAGACGGGCGGCTCAAGCTGTCCGCCGATATTAAGGATGCGACGCTTGACCGCGCATATTCTTACGATGAGGTGGGAAGGATGACCCTGGCTTATACGGGCAGTGAAGCACGCACTTGGGTGCAGTCGGGTCAAGTCGGTTCGGTCGTCGATGGGCCATATCGTCAGACCTTTACGCATGATGCTTGGGATAACATGACCACTAAGTTCGGGCGCTCCTTTGTCGTCAATTCTATCCAGCGAACCATCGCTCGCACCTTTGAGCAGACGAGCGGGCGCATCGTGGGTTGGGGATATGATGCTGATGGTCGTGTGTCTGCTGGCGACGGCCTGACAAACATTTATGATGCGGCGGGACGCCTGCGCTCGACGGACGCTGGACCTGGCTTCGAATATGATGGAGATGGAAACAAAGCGCGGCAGTTGATGGGCAACCCTTATTATCTGCGCTCCAGTGTGCTCGGGCAGACAATAGCCGAGATTGATCCCTCTAACGGGACACGCAAGAACGGGTTTGTCTATGCCGATAGAGAGTCGATTGCCACGCAAGGGATGGGATTTATCTATTGGCAGCACATGGATGTCAGTGGCAGGAGCGTGCGCACGACCGACTCTCATCAGAACCAAGTTGGACGCGACGAGCTTGACCCGATGGAGGTTAAGGTGGATGGGCCGGGACAGCAGCATTACGGTGGCGGAACAGGCGGCAACACTCTTGATCCGGGCGGAGTGCAGGCCAAGGCTGCATCTTTGATGGACATTAGAATGGTTGATTTCGATGGGCTGTTAGTGCCATTTGCAATGGAACAGAGTTTTCTCCAACACATCTCAAGCTTGGATAAGTCGGGTCAGCTTCACTGGATAGGGTGGACAACTATAACTTATATAGATGAAAACGGAGAGGAGCAGACCAAACTAGCGCCTATTAGCTCGATAGGCAGAGATAAAAAGAAGAAGGCACCATTGACCGGCGATAAATTGAAAAAATACATCAAAGAAAGAAATGAAGCCTTGGAGAGGCTTAAAAACAATCAAACATGCAGAGATTATCTCAATTCAAAAGGAATTACCCCTGAAGAGCTAATCGATGCTATAAATTTACAGCGTCCTTATTGGGGGCCTGATTCCTCCATAAGTCGTTTGGAGGCGGGCTTCGTTAATTTAGCCGAAGTTGATATGACTACCAAAGCTGGACTTAATTACGCAAAAGGCGCAGTAAGCCATCAGTTTAAGGGAAGGGGTGCTTACGACGCTTGGACTGCCTTCTGGCCGGGAGGGAAATTCAGTGAAACGGTTGAAGGTCGGAGTGATGTTTACTTCAGGGATGCTGGATTGACTTCAGGGACGATACTACATGAGGCAATACATTCAGCCACAGGCTGGACTGATGGCGATCTCTCCTATGTGTTCGATGTGTCGATCATAAATGAGGAGACCAAGCAACTTGATACGAAGCCTATCACTGAAAAGTTACGACAACATGGCTGTGCATGAGGTGATCTATGATGATTAAAAGAACCATCCTGATAAGTTATCTACTACTTGTGCCTTTTATAGTAGTGAATATGAAACCCTCATATGGGCAAGAGCTAAAAAGATGCAATGTCAAGATCAAACAACCAGATATTCCAAAATATAGATTGGGTCGCACAGAGCGAATTGATGAGACTGACAGTATTCTTATTCAAATCAGTGTTAATCCCCAAAATGTTAATCGTGAAGATTTAGTCAAACTGGCGAGTTATCTAAACAAGCAGTTCTGTAAAGAAAAGAGATTTACTGTTGTAATCTTTGACAATCCAACAAGTGCTAAACATTTTCGGGCTGATGCTTTGGCCCCAAATTTTGAAGAAGGCTTGGAATCTATGAGGGGAGAATATTATCTTGATCGTACAACGGGTGAAGAATACATTAATTTCTCGACTGTTCCAAACTTTTTTAAGAGCAAAGAATCAAGAGTTAAGGTAAATCTTAATCTGCCTTTACCAAAATAAATCTTGGACGAACTTGTTCTCTGAAGCGGCGGCGTGGCGATCCTCGCCATGCGATGTACGCTTAATCGTCCAGATTAGAGTGCCTTACCTGTCATCATACGGGAGTGTCTAAATCAAAGCGGAGAATGTTATAACTCTCTGCATGATTCATTGTCCTCATTGCCAAGACACCGAGCGTCAAGTCAAAGCTGGCTTTACGCACACCAAAAACCAACGTTATCAGTGCCAAGAGTGTCGCCGTCAGTACACGCCAGAGCCACGACCACTGGGCTACGACGACAAAACTAAAGAGCTGGCACTCAAGCTCTATCTTGAAGGTAACGGCTTTCGCCGGATCGGGCGACTCCTTTCAGTCAACCATCAGTCTGTGGTCAACTGGATCAACGCCTTTCATGCACAACTGCGTGCCAAGAAGTTGACGCTGCCCGTCCCCGGCACGGTCAGCACCTTGGAGATGGACGAGTTGTTGACCTTTATTGGGACGAAAAAAAGCCAGCTTTTATCGTCACCCTCGTTGACAGAGAGACGCGCTGCATCGTCTCGCATGCCGTCTGCGAGCACCGCACGCCGGAAGTAATGCAACAGGTCATCGACTCTGCACCGCAGGCAGCGAGCTACTTCTCGGATGCCTTTTTGACCTATCGAGACCTCTGCTGGTGGGGCGCTCATCAGTCAATGCACGACAAGTCTCAGACCTATTCAGTTGAAGGCGACAATGCCGAGTTGCGACATTATCTGGCACGCTTGGTTCGTAAGACTCGCTGTTTCTCCAAATGCATCGAGGCACTATGCAGAGTCTGTCGAGTTGTTCGTCTGGTGTTGGAACTGGCGACAGTTACGGAAGCACCAACGCCCGCGTTATCCGATAAAACTTGATTGATGCTATCTCTTCTCTGATTTAGACAGTCCCCGCATTACATGGATATGGGTCTTACCTTGGTCGTGGTGTATTATCCAGGGATAGCCCATATACAGACGAGGCTTTAGGGAAAGCTCTTTTGGGTAGATCTCCATTAGGCTCAGTTGAGATTTCTGACTATATCAGTAAATATTGTTTTAAATGAGCATGAGTAAGCTCGCCATCTAACGGAGAACTAGTTTTCTCTGACTGCCTTCGCTAAGATTAGGATTTGAGGAAAAACTATGAAGTGCTTTTGTAAGATGTTCACGGGCTTTGCCTTATTAATATGCATCTTTGTAAATCTAAGCCCAACACAAGGGCAAAAGAATGCCGATGAACAGATTCCAGTCTATTCGTATCGGCAGCTTGGTCCTTACCGTTTACTTTATGATGCTCCAGCCGAGTTTAAGGAATTTAAGGTACTGGTTGTGCGGTTTAAAAATAATGTTAATGCCTATAATGCCAAATTGAATCAGGATGGGAATCTTGACATTATCGGAGAATTGTCTACCACGCAGCGAAGGTATAGGTTTGTTAACTCCATTATCGGAGTTGAGGAGAAGAGGTTAAGAAGACTAACTTTTAATACTGAAAATATTAAAGGAATTAGCTATAGCTTTGAAGGACGATTTCCTTATCCACCTAGATTTGATGAGAATATTGGACATTTCATTGGCCTTGAAGGAATCCTTATAAAATATAGAGGGGATAAGAAGATTGCCGAGGCCAATCTAAAGCTAGGGTATTATGTCTTTGAGTAAAAGAATCCCTTCGCCGAGGCTCTGCACAGTGATGGGGACTGACTAAATCGGAGTCGATGACAAGAAAAACAGCTTTGAGAATCAAGCGGTAACTGTTGCCATCTAAGCCGCTCTCAGTACCGGCTCAATTGCTCGCTGTTCGCTAACTGCTCGGATTTAGTCAGTCCCGTGCTTTACCTGTCATCATACTTCAATGATGACCGTACTGCGAGTTCATGGTATATTGGTTTGGTTGGTAAACGCTGCCAACAACCCGCCCTTATCCTCTCATCACTAACTACTAAATTCCATTTAGAGGAGAATATTATGCTTAGAAGAATTTTTCTCACAGTTTCTATACTTGTGCTGCTGGCAGCCCCCATTGCTGCTCAAACTATACTCAAAGCCAATGACCAGCTTAAGGTCAACGGTGTGTATGAGGTTACTTTTCAAGCTCTAATCTTTAACGACAACGGCGGATATATGCCTGCACAGCCCGCCGTCGTCCGCGTTGAGCAATTTAATCAGGCTTTCATGCGCGGGGCGAATGACAAGTACATTGATGTAATTACTTTTGTTCCAAATAATGAGGTTGCCAACGATGGGAACTACGATCAAAAGATTTACAGAGGGCCTTATAATCTAGCTGACTCCGGCGCGGTTGATTGGAGCTTGACCAAGCACTTCAAAGCTCGGTTTACCGTTGGGAGTGCTAGTAAGTTCTCTGTCACAGCACAGTATAACGATGCTTCGCCAGTCACAGGGGCGCTAGGGTTGAATGAGGTTTACGTAACGCCGTTAGAGCGTAGGGATAGCGGGCGAAACCAACACACATATATGGCAGTGACCATAGTTAAGATCGAACATATGCGCTAAAGATTCTGTATCTAAGTCGGCGCATTTTATCCTCCAGCCGCGTCCTTTAACCGATTCACTAATAGACGCCGTTAATATCTCGCGGCTTCATTTCCTGATTTTAGAAACAGCAAGGCCGCCGCGCTTCACTCTGATGTAGCACGACGGCCTCGCGGCACAGTTCCTTGTAGGATCGGTGAACGCGCCGACAGAATGCGCGTGGCTTTCGCCTTGCACTCGACTTATTCTACTGTGGCCGCTTGATAAGACGTTGTACAATCTATTCCTACTGTGCGCTCCGAAGAAACACATCCCATGCCCAGCGTCCGACCTGGGCTCCCTGCGCGTCTTTGACCTTTGCGCGATACCGGAACCAGTTGCCATGCTGGTCATGCCTTCTAGTCTCTCTGTAATCTAACTCTATCCTCACCACGTTGAGAGAAGTTAGAGTCTTCAATTCATTCGGCTCGGAGATGCCGTTGTGGTTCGTGTCCTGCCACAAGCGCAGGAAACTGAAGACCGCATCCCGGCTATCAATCTCTCCATCGGCGTCACCGCCTCGCTGTGGTTTGTCAAACTCGGCCAGTGCCAGAAATCCATTTGGCGAAGCAGAGGGCGGCTGTGATGTGTAGTTGCCGAACATTTCTTGGCCGGTGGTAATCTGTCCATCGCCGTTCCGGTCTAAGACCAGCCATGCATCATCGGAATCTATGGCCGTCCATGCAAAATGCTCAAGGGTTCCATCGCCGTTGAGGTCAAAGTCAATGCCGCCAGCCGCATCTGTCAGGTCAAAGCCATTGCCCGAAGGGTCTATCAGAATCGGGCTGCTGCATTCGCAGTCCGCACACGCCACATCGGTGGACGGCGGCTCTTCGATCTCCTCTTTCCCGGTTGACGAGGGGCGATCATTACAATAGCCGCCGCAATCCCACTCGCAGAAGAATCTATCCCAGACGCACCAAGGATAAGGCTTCGGGGTGGTCGGGTTGGGACAAGGAGGCACATAGGGCGACGGGCTTGGCGACGGGCTTGGGCCCGGTGGCGGCGCACATTGAGGGTTCTGATTAACGCTTTGCCTGTCGCATGGTTGTACATCCGTCGGGTTGTTATTATTTTGGTCATTGACCCCACTTCTGCCGTTCATCACGCTCCGTCCAGGCACTTCAAAGCCGGGGATGTGGTCCAATCCCATTGTGTGCCCTATTTCATGCAACGCGCCTTTCAAGAATGCTGTGTCATAACCCGGTTGAGTGGAGTCAAACTCACTAGGGACAAAAATGATATTCGCTTGCACAAGAACATTTGTAATGGGGTCAGAACCCATCTCTGTATGAGTTCCACGAGGATGTCTTGTGAAGTAAACCGCGCAATCAGAAGCTGCTTCGTTGCTCGTTTCAACAAAAGCAACTCTCCGGCAAGTGGTCGCGCTGGCCGCAGTCCACTTCGCAAAGGCGCTTTTGATTTGGTTTCTCTGGTCTGTATTGAATGTGACAGAGGAAATCCAGTAAGTAACGGTCGTTACTCCATTAGGAGTGCGTCGCCAGCCGAATGTTTCTGTCTCTTGGGGAGGGCAGCCGGATAAAATCTGAGCCTGAGCTATCTCAACAGACTTCGGAGGAAGAAAGATAGCAGCGCAAGCTAAAATCAACAGCAAAGAATTCAGAGCAATAATGCGCCTTTGCTTTGGTAAGGTGGAGATGTTCATTGTGCACCCCCCTCTCTCTTACTGCAATTAGCTGAAGCCGCTCGAACTTGATTAATGAAAGCTGCTCCATCTTTCTCGTTTTCCAATGTGTAAGGCGATGGTGCATCGGTCAGCCGGAGAACTAAATTCCCGCCTATCAGGAAACTCCCTTCGCTGTTAATCGACTGGTATGACTTTGTGTTCGGGATAAAATCCAGAAAGAGAAGATAGGTTTTACCCGGCTGTAAATTCCCGAAAGATTTGTCTTTGACGCGGTAAATCTGACCATTAAGACTGACTGTGCCTCCAAGCCGAGTAACTGTAATAGTATCGGAAGATTGGATGGATGCGGCGGGATTGTTTTTCAACACCTCTTCGACTCTGAGGCCATAATCAGTGAAGATAAAATCTCCCTTTTCAGTAAGCTGTGAGGACTTATTTCCAACCGTTCCCAGCACTACTGCATCCGCATCACAAGCCATCCGTTCTAGAAACTCGAAGCTGGAAGCCATCCGGTCGCTGGTGGAATGTTCCGGCAGCGGGAGTCCGATCACGATGTCTATCCCGTTTGGGTAATCGCTTAATTTTTTCCCGCGCGGAGATTGAGGATATAGTTTGCTATGCTCCCTCTGCTTTTCCGTCATGACTCCTTCTTGGATTGGCGTTGGGACATCTTTGTCTTGCTGAGCAGTTTTCTGGCTTTGTCCTTTGAATGCTGACAGGGTGGTGATGACTGTCAGTATGAGCAAAGCGAGAAGCAAATATATTTTGGGGTGGTAATTTCGCATATGCAATCTCCTAAATTCTTGGAATTCTCCACAGAGATTTCCACTGGATGAGGCAAGGCTGATTGCCAATGGCATCGCTTGATGCGGGCAGAGGAGCCACGCTTAATGGGATATTTGTCAGAGTGCCGGAAAGCCGATGAGACAGCACTTGATAGCGCAAGAGAGTACTCCCCATTATTACAGAAAGCAATAGAATTTTACCTTCATTTGACTTATGAAGCATTGCAATAAGATACGCAATGGGATCCTTGAGGCTTACCAATACGTGAGGTGCGAAAGCCGCGAAACGCAGCAGCGAAATACATTGCCCACCTTTGTACCTTGTGATACAACCCAAATATGTGCATGAACAAAAAGACACCGCAGCTATCTTGGAATCTCCACTCGCCAACTTGAGAACTGCGCCCGACTGGGATGCTTGAGCGTTCGTAAGAAGAAAGGCAAGACCGGAGATACAGGGCTTTGCACAAAAGTCAAAATTGTCACATGATACTGAGACTAAAACAGCCTTGACTTCAATATCTTGCGCCCTCTGCCGACTTTTTGTGCAAAGACTGTCCGGCATATGGAAAATCATCATCATCACCTCGCTGACACAAGGCTGTGGCGATTTTCCGAGCGCGAGGTCTCAAGCAGAGCGCCCGAGGCCATGCAAAATTTGTTTGCAATCAAAGATTATTCAATGCTAGTATCCGCACCTCTTTGGCTAATCCTTCATGCTTGACGAAAGCGTCGCTCACAAAAAATGCGCTTTCGCCAGTTTAGCCGGCTTAACTACTGTCGAACAGAATTCTCATGCGACCATCTCTCACTGGCATGCAACTTCCATCAATTGACTCACGATGCAATAACATTGCTGGCCGCGAGAGATGCTTGTACTCACACCTGCAAACTCATAGGAGCAGAACCATCACGGACAACCTCACACAGATTCTCTTTAGGTGCTTAACTGAAGCCCGCTCTTTCTTTGCTGGACCACACCGCACACCGGAGCATAGCCTTTCCCTGAGATTTGTGTGAACGCTTCCGTTCAAGGCAAATGGAGCATGGAGCAAGAGCTACACGGTGCAGCGCAGTTATACTTTGGCCGGACAGGTCGCTTCGCAAACCTATCCGTCTGGACATGTGGTCACTTATGATTATGACGCGGCGGGCAGATTAAAGGAGTTCAAGGGTAATCTGGGCGACGGCGTGCAGCGCGGCTATGCTCTGGGCATTAGCTATGACGAAGCGGGAAGGATAAGAGAGGAGAAGTACGGAACCCTCATGCTGCTCTATCATAAGCTGAGATACAATCAGAGAGGGCAGCTTACAGATGTCAGATTGAGCACGCAGTCACGCGCGCAATCCGAGTTGGACTGGAACAGGGGATGTCTGGCCTTCTCTTACAGCGAGGGACAAAGCGGGACTGACAACAACGGCAACGTGCGAAGGGCCGAGACCTATGTGCCTCTGGCCGATGGCGGTTATTATCAGGCTGTAGACACCTATAGTTATGACGATTTGAATCGGCTGGACATGGTGACAGAACTTCCATTCCTCAACGGGCAGGCACAAGCAGGCTTCACACAGGATTATGAATACGATCGCTACGGCAATCGCAAGATTAAGGAAGCGACTACAACGGCCAGCATCAATCGCCAGCAGTTCGAGGTCGAGATGGCGACTAACCGCCTGATGGCTCCCGGCGATCTCTTGCGCTCAATGAGCCAGAGGCAGATGCAGCATGACGCGGCAGGCAATCTCACGTATGACAATTATACTGGAATGGGTTCACGCACCTATGACGGCGAGAACCGGATGACCACAGCCGCAGACACGAGCAGCCAGACCAGCTCTTACACTTATGATTCGGACGGCAGACGAGTAAGGCGCAGCACAGCCAGTCAGGGAGAAGTGTGGCAAGTTTACGGGATGGAGGGAGAACTGTTGGCTGAATACGCTGCCAGTGTCTCTCCTTTTGTTCCGAAGAAGGAATACGGCTATCGCTCAGGCCAACTCCTTGTGACAGCCTCGAATGGCGATGAGCAACGCCTGCGTCGTTTCATCCAACAAATCTATCGCGGGACACTGGGCAGAGAAACAACAGAGGCTGATATTCAGCATTGGTTTGAGTGGCTGGCCGGGCAGGCCGAAGTGGGACCGAGCGCTTTGCTTGCGGGAGCACGGATGATGGCTGCCTATCTGTTCGACTCTCCCGAAGCTTATTATCGCTTTCGCACAGATCGGCAGTTGGTACAAGACCTCTACTGGACATATTTTGGACGCTCTGCGAGCCAGTCAGAAGAAGACATGTGGGCCGGACGCTTGGCTTCTGGCTCACCGAATCCAATTACCCGCGCTGAGCTTAGAGAAGTGTGTGCCAGTTGGGTGGAGTTTACGACACAGGTGACCGCACTGTGGGGCGGCAACACCAGTGGAGAGAATGAGCGAAGTGAGCATTTTCTGTGGAATGTGTATTTGGGAGCAGTGGGAGCCGCGCCTTCACAGGCACAGATGCAGCCGCAGATTGAAGCTTTGAACACAGCTGCTGCACAAGGCGAGGAAGCGGTCATCACACGAGCTAGAGAGATCGCCAGAGCGCAGATCGAATCCACTGCCTACACTAATCGCAATAGAACAGATAGAGAATATGTTTCTGACCTCTATCAAGTCTTCTGGCAAAGAGTGCCTGACCAAGCGGGATGGGAGCACTGGACAAGAGAGGTCGCTCTCAGAGGGCGAGAGAGTGTGCTGATGAGATTCTCGACTTCGACGGCGTTCAAAGAGGTGGCGAGCACGTTGTACAGAGAGTGATACTGTGGCTCGTCCCAGACCACTTGGACACGCCCCGTATGGTTGCTGAGCGCACTGGCTCACTCTCTGGCATCAAGCGACATGACTATTTGCCCTTCGGCGAGGAAATCGGTGTTGGTGGACGAACTGCGCAGCAAGGTTATGTTGGTGATTCCAACCGATTCAAATTTACTGGATATGAACGAGATAATAGAGAGTATCAGATGGTTTCTGTAAATGAGCCAGTTTCGAGCCCGCCCATCGATACTCGCCCTTCAAACAAAATAGCGAACTGATTCAACGCTCCGGTCCAGTTCTGGATTTGTAAGTTTTGATTGAAGCAGCGAACTCTGACTCGTAATGAGTCCCGCCGCGAAGTTCAAAAGATGCGAACTTCCGACAACTATACAAGCCAGCGACATTCTAAAAGTATTTACAGTCAAAAGGAAAAGTAAATACTTTTACACTTAAATATATCATGGTCTGTGATTTTTCCTGTCAGGAGGGTATCCTGATTGGTAAAAAATCACGTCCTAAGCCACAACGCTTGGCGGAAAAACTATTGCAAATCCGTAATGCTTATGAACTTCGCAAAACAGCTTAATTCCGACGACTTGGTTTAATAGATAAATTGGTGCAAGCCGACATCAGTGCTTTTGAACTGAGCACGCGGGAGCCTGCGCTACCGCACCTATTGCGTTACGCGCGGACTGCCGGAATCATAGTAGATGTACTAATTGACGATGATGTTAACTTGCGGAGAAGCTGGCGAGCGATCCCAGGCATGGGTTAGTCAAGCCAATCTCCTCCTCGGCAAAAAAAAGAAAACGGCACAAGTCTTAGCAAGAGGCTTTATAGCCCATAGCATCTCAGTCCCCCTCTTTAAGCAACGACTGTTGAGCTAATCGCTCAGGACTTAAGCGTGAATTCCGGTGACACAATTAGTAGCGCGCCTACTGTTAGCGACTCGTCACAGTGACGCTAACTTGTTAATAATAGGCGGAGCAGATGTGACTCGAATCCGCACCCTCTGGCCTGTTACGTCGCTTACCTACTCTTATCCCCACTTGGCGCGAAGTTGGCGCGATGACGTGACAGGAATTGCTAAAACAAGCTCTACTTTAGCGGCTGCGGGTTGTTTGAATACAGTCTCTAATTCCCATCAACTAAAGATAATTCTCAATTATCAATATAATCCCAGATGCCAACACTCTTAACGAGTTTGCGTGTTCCGGCGGCTAACTCAAAGGCAGAAATTCCACTGTGCCTTGAGCCTCATAGCAATCTATGCGCCTTAACAAAACGCTAGCAGAGCGTGGCCGATTATCACTTCGGGCTGATCCGATAGCCATATTGAAAGGAACCAAAAGCACTTTTCACTTTTCGATCATTAACCTGACTCCAGTCATGTCCGATTGACGGACGATGATTGATTGTTCTCCGCACTAGAGCCTGTGCCGCGTGGAAAGGATAGACCTTAAAGTGGCGTTACTGCCTTGCATTTAGTTTTTATTCAGAGGAGAGGTTGATGTCCGGTTCCCACCTACTTCAATCAGCCCCGAACGTGGCCCAAGCAGCGGCAATTCTGACGACCACAGGGCCGGTACAGATCATCGCCGGCCCTGGTTCTGGCAAAACTTTCACGCTCGTCGAGCGGATAGCCGAACTGATCGCGAGTCAAGGCGCGGCCCCCGAAAACCTGCTGGTGGTGACCTTCACCGACAAAGCTGCACAAGAACTAATCACGCGTGTCTCCAACAAACTCGACGAACTCGGCGTTCGATTCAACCTCAACGAGATGTACCTGGGTACTTTCCACTCAATCTGCCTGCGTCTACTACAGGAGAATCGCGAATTTACGCGGCTCAGGCGCAACTTCACGATGTTGGACGAGTTCGACCAGCAGTATTTCCTATATGAGCGCCTCGATTCTTACAAAGAAATTCCCGGGCATGAATATATCCTCGGGGCCTCGGAGAAATCCTCATCGTGGCAGAAGTCAGAAAACCTATTGAAGTGGGTCAATAAGGTCAGCGAGGAGGCGCTCGACCCTGAGCGCCTGACTGTCTCTGACGATGAGCGCGTCTTGGCACTCGGCCTTTGTTACAAGCTCTACCACAGTCAGCTCGATGAGGCGAACGCGCTCGACTTTTCCACTATCCAAGTTGAGGCGCTGCGCCTCATTCAAAATCACCCTCCGGTGCTCGCGGGGCTGCGGGAAAAAATCAAGTATCTGATGGTAGACGAGTACCAAGATACAAATACCATTCAGCAGGAGATTCTCTTCCTGCTTGCCGGTGAAAAGCCTAACATTTGCGTCGTGGGTGATGACGACCAGGGCCTGTACAGGTTCCGCGGGGCGACTATCCGAAACATTCTTGAGTTCAAAGATAAGTTTCCGAAGGGCCAGTGTAAGCAGATCTCCCTCACGATTAATTACCGCTCTCATCCGGGTATCATCAACTTTTTCAACGAGTGGATGGACTCGAAGGACTGGCAGTGGGATAGCAGGACTTTCCGCCTAGAGAAGAAGGTTATGCCGCGGCTAGGCGAGTTCCCGCAGGTGCCAGCTGTGCTCAAAGTTTCAGTCAAGGACACGCCCGATGAGTGGCACCAAGAGGTGCTCGTGTTCCTGAAGGCGCTGAAGGAATGCGGCACGCTGAAGGACTGGAATCAGGTAGCGTTTCTCTTCCGCTCGGCAAAGAACTCGAAGGTGGTCGCGCTCGCCAGGTATCTGGAGGCCCACAGCATCCCGGTCTACTCGCCGAGGTCAAACCTTTTCTTCGAGCGCGAGGAGGTGCGCCTGATGATAGGCGCGCTTATCTTTCTCTTCCCGCAATTCCCTCAAGCGCGCGCGTGGAAGCCGGACGCGCACCTATCCATCTGGGACTACTACGACCGATGCTTTGAAGCCTTTGCCAAAGAACTCAGGAAAGCGGAGAACGCCGGTCTGCTTGAGTGGGCACGCCGCCGGGCGCGGGTGCACTTGACGCTCTCCGAGAACGCCGACTACGCATTCTCCGGCCTCTTCTATCAATTGCTTCACTTTCCACTCTTCAGCCGGTATCTGGACAACAACTCTCTCAGCGACGTGATGGAGAGCCGCCCGGCGCGGAACCTGTCGCTCTTCTCTCGACTGCTGAACAAGTTCGAGTATTTGCACCGGGTGACGGTGCTCAACCCCAAATACCTCGATAAGAACATCAGGAACCTGTTCAATCAGTTCCTGCGCTTCCTGAAGGACGGCGGCATCTTCGAGTATGAGGACACCGAAGAATACGCGCCGTCAGGCTGTGTCTCTTTTCTGACGATTCACCAGGCCAAGGGGCTTGAGTTTCCGATCGTGATCGTCGGTTCGCTGGATTCGGTGCCGCGTCGCACGCATACCGAACTCGATGAAGTGCTAGAGGAGAACTATCTGGAGAGGCCGCCTTTCGAGCCTCTCGACCGGATCAAGTTCTACGATTTCTGGCGACTTTATTACACGGCCTTCTCGCGCGCTCAAAACCTGTTAGTGCTCTCCTGTCAGGAGAAGGACGGCAAGGGGCAAACGCCGTCCAAGTACTTCGCCGATTGTTATGATTCGTTACCCTCATGGCGCTCACCGACTGTTCACTTACAGCAGATCAAGTTGGATGATATCAAGCAGTCTGACTTGAAAAAACAATACTCCTTCACGTCGCACATCACCCTGTTTGAGAACTGCTCGGAGCAGTATCGATTTTTCAAGGAGCTTGAGTTCTCGCCGGTGCGCGCCAACCCAATCGTCTTCGGCCTACTGATTCATCAAACCATCGAGGACATTCACAAGGCGGCACTCCGCGGGGAGAAGCACAAGATAACACAGGAGCAGATTGACGCCTGGTTCAACGTGAACTACGCAAACATCTCCAAGAGCCAGCGCGTCTACCTAGCACCAGCAGTCCTAGAGGCCGCGCGACGTCAGATTGGGCTCTACGTCGAACGTGAGGGAAAGAACTGGTCGCGACTCCGAGAGGCCGAGGTTGATGTCTCTCTGGTCAAAGACAAGTACATTCTCAAAGGTACCATTGACCTCATCAGCGGCGAGGGCGAGACGGTTGAGATCATTGACTTCAAGTCGGAAAAGAAGCCCGACCTGTTTAGCCCTGATGGCAAAGCCAAGATAGACCGCTACCGGCGGCAGCTTGAGGTCTACGCCCACCTCGTAGAGGAGCGGACGGGCCATAAAGTCAGTAAGACACACCTTTATTACACCGGGGAAGAGGCTGGCAATCCTTATGTAACTTTCCCTAAAAACCGTCAATCCATCAACGCAACTGTCCAAGCGTTCGACGCCGTCGTCGCGCGCATCGAGGCCAAGGACTTCGCGCTCGCGCAACGCCCCGTCAAGTTATGCGAAGCTTGCGATATGAGGCATTACTGCGACGCGAAATAACTCGGTGAGAGAAGAATGTCGAGAAACAGAGACCTCAGTCTGACTGCCGACAAGAGAACGGTCGAGAAGTATGAGTTCGAGCCGATACAGGGATATCCCATACTCAACTGGAAGGGGAAGCGCCCCTTAACCTCGACGCGGTACTACCCAGCGCAGTTAAAGGAAATATATGGGCCGGAAATCGGTGGTTGGAGGAACAAGATTTACTGGGGAGAGAACCTCCAAGTCATGAGCCACCTGCTTAAATACTACCGTAGCAAAGTCCGCCTCATCTACATCGACCCGCCCTACGATTCTAAAGCTGATTACAAGAAAAAGATTCAGCCTGCGGGGTCGCAAAGTCGCGAACGATGTAAGTGTCTTTGAGGAAAAGCAGTATACGGACATCTGGATAAACGACGAGTACCTGCAATTCATGTACGAGCGCTTGATCGTCATGCGCGAGCTTCTGGCCGACGACGGGTCGCTCTACCTGCACTGCGACTGGCACAAGGGGCACTACCTCCGCTGCATCCTCGATGAAGTCTTCAGGCTGGGAGCGTCTACGAGGAGTTCTCGGACCTCTACGGCGACTTGGACGCGCCGCAGGACGAAGGCGACCTCATTCTGAACCAGCGGTTCTCGAAGCTCTCCCGGCTCGCGCAGCTCGGCATTTATGTGGACGAGGCGCACCACGCCTTCGGCTCCCAGCTCGCGAAAGACATGGGAGCCGAGAAGTCGGCGACATCTCTGCGGGTGACGATCGATAAACTGGCCGAGAGCTTGCAGCGCGCGGGCACGCGCGTGGTGGCCTGCTATAACTACACGGGTACACCCTACGTGAAAAATCATGTTCTCCCAGAGGTTGTCTATGCCTATGGCCTCAAGGATGCTATCAACAATGAGTATCTGAAGGAGGCCAGACTACACAGCTACACCAACACGCGCACACGCGAGTTCGTTAACGCAGTGGTCAAACACTTCTGGGAGGCGGTTGGAGAGGATCGAGGACGCACGGAGGGAATGCTCCCGAAGCTCGCATTTTTCGCCTCAACTATTGAGGAGTTACAGGACCCGGAGTCACATACCGTGCGCAGCTACTACCCGGATTTTATGTGCCAAAGGGAAGGCGGCTCATGGATGATTGTCGAGGTCAAGCGCGATGACCAGATTGAAACGCCTATTGTCCAAGCTAAAAAAGATTCTGCCAGTCAAATCGCCGCTGCCAGCGAGATGGTCTACAGAATCATAAAGGGTACTGACGCAGCTGCTGGTCACTATGATCAACTCTTCCAGTAAATGCCTATAGTACTAATCTGTTAGAGTCCCGCCGGAGCAAGCGACTCTCGATAGTTTTAGAAATATTCGCTCTGGTTAAACAGGCGATGACCTCCGACTTATTTGATAACATGACCGCTTTTGATTTCAGCTTAATGAGCAGCGGTTTCCCCGGATACTATAAGATTTTAAGCTTTCTCTCCGAGAAGATCATCGGCAACTCCACCATACTCGGCGAAGCATCAGGGGGTTTCAACCAATTCCACATGCTACGTTCAAGTCAGCGCTCTGCGAACTCTTGCTTGCTACACTGATTAAGGAATAGATATTTTTTTGCTCTTTCAACCTGGGAGACAAACCATGTCTCTCCAAAACGCTTATTCTTACCCCATGCTCAAGATGAAATCTCACAAACCATCACCGCAGCGTGTTCATCTTCATGCCTATGAGCGACTACGCCAGATTTGCGCAGAGATTCAACGGGGTCGCTACCCCACGAAGGCTGACCTGGCACGAATAGTTGAGCGCCATCCGCGCACTGTGCAGCGCGACCTCGAAGCTTTGGTCAATCGCTTCGATGCGCCTTTGGAGTTCAACCGGGAAAAGAAGGGCTTCTACTTTACCGATCCGGCTTGGCAGTTTCCGCAAATCATTCTCACGGAAGGTGAGTTGGTCAGTTTCTTCACCGCCGAGCGTATCCTTCGACGCCTGGGCGCGACCTCTGAAGTACAGCTTGCGCGTAGCGCCTTACGCCGACTGGCTGCGCTTTTGCCCAGTGAAATAATGATAGATGTCAGTGCGCTGGAAGACGCTATTACCTTTGCCCCCGAGCCTGTCCTCGACGCCTCGCCTGCCATCTTGCGACAACTTGCTTTTGCCGCTACTCACCGCCAGACGCTGCATATCCATTATTACTCACAGCGCCGCGCCACACACACTGAGCGGGACGTTGATGTACTCTTACTACACAACCATTTAGGCGAGTGGTACGCTGTCTGTTACGATCACGAGACTGGTGAGGTCAGAGATTTTCACGCCGGGCGGATGACAAGCATTGCGAACGCTCAACGCGCTTTCACTCCACCTGATAATTGGGATGCCAAAGAATATCTGCGCCGTGGTTTCGGCATGTTTCGCGGCGGCAAAGATGTAACGGTTGAGGTGGAATTCGACCAGTATCAAGCACGCTACGCCCGCGAACGCACCTTTCACTCCACGCAACGGCGTAAGGAGTTACGCGACGGTCGCCTCCGCGTCACCTTCGAGACCACCGAAGCGGCTCTCGAACAAGTCGCCCGCTGGCTCTTGCAATACGGCGAGCATGCACGGGCATTGCAGCCAACGACACTACGCGAAATGATGCGCGAACAACTGAAGCGCGCCGCGTCTCTTTATGACCAAACAGCAGAAGAGGCCAATGATGAGTGAACTTCCACAAGATTACGCAGAGTTTTTCCGGGCAGCATTTGCTGATGCTCCGTTCAGTAGCGGCAAGGACTATGAGCCATTTGCTTACCAGTGCCAACTAGCCAGTCTTGATAACTTACCGTCGCTCATCAATATTCCCACAGGCGCAGGAAAAACAGCAGCGATAATTGGTGCATGGCTTTGGCGTAGATTACATCACCCTACAAGTGTCGGGCGGCGGCTGATTTATTGCTTGCCAATGCGGACACTTGTCGAACAAACGGGAACCGTTGCCAAGGAAGCAATCAAATCTCTTTCGCTGCATTCTCGCTTCAAAGTCCATACGTTGATGGGCGGCGAGGTTGACAGTAAGTGGGAAGCAGAACCTGAGCGCGAGTGCATTATCATTGGCACTCAAGATATGTTGCTTTCGCGCGCTCTGAATCGCGGCTACGCCATGAGTCGTTACAAATGGCCCGTGCATTTCGGCTTGCTCAACAACGATTGCTTATGGGTCTTCGATGAAATTCAGTTGATGGGCAACGGACTTGCAACTAGCACTCAACTCGCAGCCTTCAAGCAAGAGTTCAAGACAGTAGGACAAGCACATTCGCTATGGATGTCCGCTACGCTCAAGGAAGACTGGCTTGAAACGATTGATTGGAAAGCGAAGGCTGCTGGGCTTAAAGTTATTTCGCTGTCCGATGCTGATCGTGAATCCGCTATTTTGTCTGCGAGATTACATGCTGTCAAAGTTTTGCATAAAGCGGACGAGCCGTGCCGCTTGCCGAAAGGCTTGGCGGAGTTTATCAAAGCCCAGCATCAATACGGCACTCAAACCCTCATAGTCGTTAATACAGTTAGGCGCGCGCGTGGAGTTTATCAAGAGCTAAACAAACTTTACGGAAAAACAAGCGTGCCGCAGATTGAGTTGATTCACTCTCGCTTTCGCCCTGCTGAACGCAAAGGCTGGCAAAAACTCTTTGAAGATAAATCTTACACGCAAGGCGAAGGACGGATTATCGTTGCCACGCAAGTCGTAGAAGCGGGCGTTGACATTTCATCTAAGCTGCTCATCACAGACCTCGCCCCGTTTTCAAGTCTAGTTCAGCGTTTCGGGCGTTGTAATCGCAACGGCGAGCACGAGCAAGCCGAAATCTTCTGGATTGATCGCCCGACGTTAAAAGACAAGGTTGCCGAGAAAGCGGAGCTTGAAGAAAGCGACAAACAGGATGTAGCCAAGCCTTACGATTGGCAGGAACTCGAAACCGCGCAAAAGCTAATTGGGCCGCTAAGCTCTGCATCACCCGAAGACTTAAACCAAGTTCCTTACAACGAACCGTATCAACCAACACACGTCTTGCGACGCCGCGATTTAGTTGATTTGTTCGACACGACGCCGGATTTGTCCGGTTACGATTTGGATATCTCGCGCTTTGTGCGCGACAGCGACGAGCGCGATGTCGCTGTCGCGTGGCATGAATTAAAGAGCGAAAAGCCAGACGAAACTGAACTCCGTCCTTCGCGCAATGAACTTTGTGCCGTGCCGATTCACGACTTCACAGACTTTCTTAAAAATATCAAAACTAAAGCATGGACTTGGGACGCGCTCGAAGGCGAATGGATTGAAGTTAAGCTTGACAACCTGCGCGCGGGCATGGCCATTCTGCTTGACGTGAAATCCGGTGGATATGATATGCGACTTGGTTGGTGCGGCAAGGAAGCAAAGAAGCCTGTCCCGCTTCCCGCTCAAGAAGAAGATGAAGCCAAACCCGAAGAGGCTTACGACGATGAACCGTTAAGCGTGCGCTGGTACGCGCAAACCCTAACTGCGCACTCGCTCGAAACTCGCCGCATGTTGGAGGAGATTTTGGGCGCGCTCGATTTGCCGGACATTGAAAGATTCACAGCGGAAATCTTAACTGCCGCTCAACATCACGATTGGGGGAAGGCTCATAAAATCTTTCAGCAAACTTTGCACGGCACAGAGACGGCTGAGCAGGATTTCTCGCCGCTCCTGGCAAAATCAAACTCAAACCGCAAACACAAGCGCAAAAAGTTTCGTCACGAGTTAGCGAGCGCATTGGCTCTGCTGCAAACGGGTGCGAGCAATCTGACCGTCTATCTGGCGGCTTGTCATCACGGAAAAGTGCGCTTGAGCATCCGCGCTCTGCCCGGCGAAAAAAGACCTACAGATAGTGAAGGCAAACTGCTTGAAGCGAAATTTGCGCGCGGCATTTGGGATGGAGAGGAATTGCCTGCCGCTGATTTAGGCGACGGCCTGATTAAAGAAAAGGTCGTGCTCGACCTTGAACCAATGTTATTGGGCGCAAGCGAAGACGGCTCTCCTTCATGGCTCGAACGCATGATCGCTTTGCGCGACGAGCTTGGCGTTTTCCGTCTGACGTTTCTTGAAGCACTGATCCGTGCGGCGGACGTGCGCGCCAGCAAGTTCCCGATAGATATTCTCCCTTCGGAGAATGAGGCGAAATGAGAAACCACGTTCCATTGCGCGGCTGCGCACCCGAACCTTTGATTCATTACCTGAAAGCGCTAGGCATCCTACGCCTTGTTGCCGAACAATTTGACCCGCAAGTGCGCGCCGCGTGGCACGGCGATACTTTCGTGCTTGAAACTACCAAGTCCGAAGACGAACTCATTGACTTCTTCCTCAATCATTATCGCCCAACGCCCATTGTCGCACCTTGGAACGGCGGAAGCGGTTTTTATGATGGCGATGACACGAGCGGCATTGATGGGATTCTGTCTTTTGAATCAGAACGGTTAGATGATTACAAAGAGGCGATTGAAAGCGTTTTTGCTTTTCCAGAACTGCCATCAGTTAGCCATCTGACATCGCAAGACCTGATTAAGCGAGTACAGCAACAGATTGACGATACTCCGAATAAGGAAAGCAAAGATGTGAAAGATTGGTTTAGAGTGATTGATGAAACAAACGATTGCCTTTCGGATTTGGGTAACAAAATAGATTTGCAGACAAAAACAATTCCAGCTATCGAAGAGATAAAAGCATCCGCAACTGACAAGAACATAGCAAAGCAAATCTCAAACTTGCTTCAGCCAGTGAAAAAGCTGCGAACTATTATCAAAAAATCCGAGCGGTCTGCGGGCAAAGACACCATTATCCAAGCCTGTAGAAATCGCCTGAGTGATAAGTGCGTCGAATGGCTTGATGCCACTGTTGTTTTGAGTGAGAAAGATGCGGAATCGCCGCTGTTGGGTTCTGGTGGAAATGACGGAAGGTTAGATTTCACTAAAGCCTTTATGCTCTATTTGAAAGAAGCGTTATCAACTAAGGAAGGTGTAGATGAAAAATGGCTCGCTCATGCGAGAAAGCAACTTCGATCTGCTTTGTTCGCTGATTCAGTAGCAACTGCAAAAAAAGAGATTGTTGGTCAGTTCTATCCGGCAGGCGCAGGAGGGGTGAATGCAACTCAAGGTGTATCAGATTCTCCAATGGTCAACCCATGGGACTTCATTCTAGGCATGGAAGGAACTTTAGTCTTAGCAAGCGCAACTGTTCGACAACTCGCTGCTGGAATGCGAACTAAAGCATCTTTCCCTTTTACAGTGAAAAGCTCGAAAGTAGGTTACGGAACAGCAGCAGATGCCGAAGATGTAAAAGCTGAATTGTGGTTACCGCTTTGGTCGCGCATGTCACCATACAAAGAGGTCTCTCACATCTTTAAGGAAGGGCGCGTTCAATTCAGTCATCAGAAACGTATTGTGAAGAGTGGATTTGATTTCGCTCGCGCTGTAGCTGAGCTTGGAGTTGATAGAGGCATTAGTTCTTTTCAAAGATACGTTTTCACAAGGCGTTTTGGAAAGAACTATTTTGCAGTTCCATTGAGTATTTTTGAAGTTAAAGAACGTCCGTTGGCAAGTCTGGTTCAGCAAGTTGACAGGTGGCTTGATGCCTTAGCACGCGCCACGTCGGATGAAAAGAAGACGCCACCACGTTTCGTGCGGGCGCGTAAACGGATTGAAGAAGCGATTTTCAAGCTCTGCGCGCGCGGAGATGTCGAAGACCTGCGCGAAACATTTGTCGCTTTGGGCGCGGCGGAAGCCGAACTCGCAAACGGCGAGAAGTTTCGCTCAGGTGACGAAAAGAAAAAGCCTCTTTTACCGCTCACGGGTTTGTCCTTGCGTTGGTTGTGGGAGTGTGACGATCAGACGCCTGAGTTCAGCATCGCTGCGGCTTTGGCTGCGATTGGCGGTGAGGGCAAAGTCGGTGCATTGAGAAGCAACGTCGAACCCTTTGACCAGACGACGCGCCAATGGGCTAAGAACAGCAACAGCTTTGTCTGGTCGGCGGCAGCGTTGGAAATAAACCTGGCCGCAGTCTTGCAACGCCGTTCGATTGATTCGCGGATGCACTCTCTTTCGCATCCGCCGCTTGGAAGTAACCATTTTGCTTCGCTTGAAGCCGTCGCCGCTTTCCTCAATCGTGAAACTGATGATGAAAGAATTGAGGAATTTTTGCGCGCGCTTATTTTGCTTGATAAATTTACGCCAGCCAAAGAACCATGCTATGTCCCGCCGGGGTTGCCGCGCGCTTACGCTCTGCTGAAATTGCTCTACTTGCCTAAAGGAGAACTTCAACTCAAAGAGGGCAGCGACAGCATAATCATCAAGCACGAACCGGCCATCGTTCCGCTCTTGCGTGCCGGGAGAGTCGCGGACGCGCTCAATGTTGCCGATCAACGTTTGAAGGCGTCCGGATTAGTGCCTTTGACCAAAGATTTCTTCTTTCCGCCGGAAGATGGAATGCGCCTTGCCGCAGCGCTGTTGATTCCCATTGACGAACCTTCAATCCGTGAACTTGCGCAACTCGTGTTGCACGAACACAAGGAAGACTAACTCACAGCCAGACTTGAGGAGAAAAATCATGTCGCAATTCGAGACCATTTTTGCTGCATTGCAGAACCAACCACGCTTGCTCATTGAGGCAGAACTCAAGCCCGTGCAGGGCGACCGCTTTCAACCGACAGGCTTTCCGGATTTAGGCGCAGCCACTTATAAACGTCCGGACGGCACGTCCATGCTCCTTGTCGAGTCCGCGCAATCAATGGCGAATCGTTTGGAGGAAGTCTGTTGGGATAAAGCCAGAGACGAAATCATCGCTCCGCTCAAGGGCTTGTCGCACGTCGTTGTTGATTTGGGTAAGGGGATGAAGACTAGCTCAATTCAGGAAGCACACAGGCTTAATTCTCCTTACATCATTACCAGTGATGAATTGAAGAGAAGAATCATAGACGAGGTGGGCAGTAAGGATACCGGGCCACTCGACATCCGGAAACTTGCCAATATCGTTTTCAAGGTTGATGCGGGAGCAGTGTTGCACGGGGTTTTCTTAGAAAAGGTTGCCGGGCGCTTGCGACTTCAAAGGCTTCTCTCAAGCTTTATCGAAGCCGAGGGCATTGAGATTGTTGCTTCAGGTGGTGTGAAACTTGATCGCGTTAATCCATCAGTCGAGGGGGGGGCAAAGGAAGGTTTCGGCAACGTACCCTACGCGCGGACAGAATTTGCCGCGAAGCGAATTGTCGCGTACTTCAATTTAGACCTTGCCACAATGCGTGGCTATGGGCTTGGTGAGAACGCAGAGAGACTTCTTGTCGCTCTGGCTTTGTACAAAATGCTGCGCTTCCTCAGTGAAGGCACTAGGCTGCGAACTGCTTGCGATCTGGAATTAAAGACACTGACAGCCATGCGCCCGACTGCGATTGACCTGTCGAATCACGGCGGCCTGATAGGTGACATTGAGAACGCCTTGCCGCGAATAATTCAGGTCTGTGAGTTTGGAGAGCAACCACTTATGCTGCAAGGCTCAATGAAGTGAACCGCAAACGGTGAAAGTAAGGAGAACGAATCATGCTTGCCATTCGCATGAGATTTCTAGCGGGGCGTTTTCACGCGACCCCCTGGGGGCATCACGTCAACGAAGGCGTAGTGGAGTATCCGCCCTCATTGTGGCGACTGCTCCGCTCTCTGGTTGCGACGTTCTATCGTGTCTTTCCTACACAGGCGCATGAAAACGGCGGTGATAACGAAGCCGTCTCGCAACTGAAAAGAGTTCTAGCCAAGCTCTCTACGCCGCCTGAATATCGTTTGCCAAGCGCAGCCGCCGCGCATACGCGCCACTACGACCAAGATAACAAGGGAGTGAAGTTCTTCGATACTTTCGTTTCGGTCAACCCGAAGGATAACCTCTTATGGCTGTGGCGCGATGTCATTCTAAACGAAAAAGAGCGGGAAGCTTTAGCCGAATTGCTTAATGCGCTTGGCACATTCGGACGCGCCGAAACTTGGTGCGAAGCCGGACTGTTAAGCGAAGAAGAGACGCGCTCGTTGACGGAAGAATCAAGCGACTCCCTCAAATATAAAAGCCAGCCGATGACAGCCAATGCCAGTCTTGCAAATTTGGAAACAATACGTTTGCTTTTACCCGATGCGAACAATAATGCTGATGAGCTTTTTGAAATATTGAAGATTGAAACCTCAAGGATGCGTCAGCAAAAACAACTTGAACCGAAAGGCTCACGTTGGGTGACGTACACGCGCCCGCGAAATGTCTTGCAGCCACGCCGCAGCAAACCGATTCGCGCAAAGAAAGAAAGGCAATACACAGTGGCGCGCTTCGCTTTGAGTTCAAGTGTCTTGCCGCTGGTGACGGACGCGATGCCTTTCGCCGAGACCACACGGTTTGCGTTGAGCCATTGTCGGGCGGGGAATTCTTATTCGCCAGCATTGACGGGAAAGACTAGAGATGGCGTGCCGCTCGCCGGACACGAACACGCGCACTTCTTGGTCACGGACGAGGATGAAGACGGAAGGCTGGATCACCTGACAGTCTATGCGCCGTGTGGCTTCAACTCTGACGACGTGGGAGCGTTGGGGCAACTTAGTTGCGTGAAGCGTTATAAGAATTTGCCAAACGTGCGAACGATTTTACTGGGGTTAGGCGAGAGCAAAGATTTTGATGGCATTTCCATCTTCAAGACATGGAAGCATTGGCGTTCGATGACACCCTTTTCATTGCCGCGTTTTGCGAATCGTGGCGGCGGCAAGCCTCCACGTCCGCGCGATTTACCCGAAGCTCAACTCGTGCGCGAACTCACAAATCGCGGGCTGCCTGAACCAACAAAAATTAAGTGCCTTGACGGTTACGAAACAGAAAAGCGGCCACAGTTTCGTTGGCTCGAATTTCACACCCGCCGGTTACGCAAAGAGACACAAGGACATGGCCTCGCCGGTTTTGAGTTGGAATTCCAAGAAGCAGTCAGTGGCCCAATTGCTCTTGGCTTTGGCTGCCATTTTGGCCTCGGCTTATTTGTGCCTGTCACGGACGCATGAAAGGAATTCTAAATGTCTGCTATAGAGTCGAATGAACTGGCTCAGATTCCGGCGCGGATGCTTAATGAGTTTGCGTACTGCCCGCGTCTGTTCTACTTGGAACATGTGCAAGGCGAGTGGACACATAGTGCTGATACGCTTGATGGTCGTTTTGTGCATCGGCGCGTAGATCGTGAAGAGGGGCGCGTGCCGGCGGCGGATGACTTGACCGAGCAGGTGAAGTTGCATTCGCGTTCGGTGATGGTCGGCTCGGATGTGCTCGGCGCGGTGGCGCGAATTGATCTCATTGAAATTGAAGATGGGAGCGTGATCCCGGTTGATTATAAGCGCGGGAAGCGGCCAGATATTCCGGAAGGGGCGTGGGAGCCGGAGCGCGTGCAGGTCTGTCTTCAAGGATTGCTGCTGCGCGAGAATGGCTATGAGTGTGATGAAGGGGCAATCTACTTTGCAGATGCGCAGGAGCGTGTTGTCGTTCCCTTCACAGCCGAGTTGATAGCGCGCACGCTAGAGCTATTAGCTGAAGCGCGACGTACAGCCCGGTCCGGCGAGATTCCGCCGCCGCTGGTTGACTCGCCGAAGTGTCCGCGTTGTTCACTTGTCGGAATTTGTTTACCTGACGAAATAAATCTCTTACGTGCCACCGCTGGCGTGGAGGAGCCGATGCTGCCGCTGGTGCAACTCCAGCCAAGTACAAAGAGCGAGCCGCGTCGCCTTATTCCGGCGCGTGACGACCGCCTGGCCGTTTACGTTCAAGGCCAAGGCTACAGCGTCGGTCTGAATGGCGAGGTGCTGGAAGTGCGCGAAAAAGGACGCGTCGTGAACCAGGCCAGATTGATGGAAGTGTCACAGCTAAACTTATTCGGTAATGTACAGATCAGTGCGCAAGCATTACGCGAACTAGCCTCGCGTGAAATCTCTATTTTGCATCTCTCATACGGCGGCTGGTTGTCGGCTATTACGACGCCGCCACCGCACAAGAACATAGAACTGCGCCGCCGCCAGTTCACAGCAGCAGCTGACCGGGGCATATGTTTGTCGTTGGCGCGAGCCATGATTTCGGGCAAGATACGCAACTCTCGGACGCTGCTGCGACGTAACGCGCGCAATTTTTCCAAGGACGTACTTCACCGTCTAGCTGAGTCGCGCCGACGAGCAGAACGTGCCGCCGCTCTAGATCAGCTTCTTGGCATTGAGGGAGCAGCGGCACGCGAATATTTCTCCAACTTCTCTTTGATGTTTAAGTCGAGCGGGGACGGTGCTGTGCCATCGTTTGCTTTTGAATCTCGCAACCGGCGTCCTCCGCGTGATCCGGTCAACGCGCTTCTCTCGCTCCTTTACGCGATGCTCACGAAAGAGATGGTTAACACTTTAATCGGGATAGGCTTTGATCCTTATCTGGGCTTCTATCATCAACCGCATTACGGTCGTCCTGCTCTGGCGCTCGATTTAGTGGAGGAGTTCCGCCCGTTAGTCGCCGACTCTGTCGTCATAGGCTTAATCAACAACGGCGAGGTGCGCCCCTCTGACTTTATCAGCCGGGCTGGCGCAGTGGCGCTCACAACCAGCGGGAGAAGACGTGTGATTGAGGCTTATGAACGGCGGCTGGATACGCTGGTGACGCACCCGCGCTTTGGATATGCAATAAGCTATCGGCGTATCTTCGAGGTGCAGGCGCGATTGCTGGCACGTTATCTCGCTGGCGAAATAGTCTTCTATCCGCCATTCTGCACGAGGTAATTATAATGCGCACGCGCTACATAGTCAGTTACGATATCGCCGATTCAAAGCGGCTGCGCCGCGTCCATCGTACTATGCGCGGCTACGGCGACCCGCTCCAGTATTCTGTGTTCCGCTGTGATTTATCTCCATCCGAACGGGTATTACTAATCGAAGCCCTCACGCCAATAATTAATCATCGAGAAGATCAGGTGATGCTGATTTATCTCGGCCCAGCAGACGGTCGTGCGTGCGAAAGCATTGAAACGATTGGGCGCGCACTCGGTGATAACGCAGATCGTATCGCCGTAATCGTCTAAAACGTTTGCCAAGCTGCGCGAGCGCGACACCGATACTGTTAGATACGGCTACCACTCGCACCGATTAAATCCCTTATTTTATGGAAGATAACTTGAAACCTTGTATCATCTGTACTAGTCTACAGGTGTACCGCTGCAGCCGCTCGTTTTCAGCACGGCAAACTCTTTATTCATTGAACTTGCGGCATATACTGTTTCCACGCTTGTTAGAGCGTGGCTCCATTGAAGCGCGCCCGCGCAGCCTCAAGGCGTCTTGCTCTGCGACCGTTTCCACGCTTGTTAGAGCGTGGCTCCATTGAAGCCACCTGACTGGCAGCCAAAGGTTACGGAGAACAGCAGGTTTCCACGCTTGTTAGAGCGTGGCTCCATTGAAGCGGCCTGAACTCTGGCCCACTGCAAGGCCAACGCAGACTGTTTCCACGCTTGTTAGAGCGTGGCTCCATTGAAGCGTGGCCTTCGACTGCGAGCCCCATAATCGCAGGCGTCGTTTCCACGCTTGTTAGAGCGTGGCTCCATTGAAGCGCTCAACGCTGGGCCTGTGAGCATGGACATGGACGAGTTTCCACGCTTGTTAGAGCGTGGCTCCATTGAAGCAATCACTGCATGGCGATGGCAGACACCTACAGGCGCGTTTCCACGCTTGTTAGAGCGTGGCTCCATTGAAGCCCCTTACAAGGCTTTGAGCTAGTTGACCCACAGGGGCGTTTCCACGCTTGTTAGAGCGTGGCTCCATTGAAGCGCTCTGGCTTTAGCCTTTGCCAGTGTTGCCAGTGGTAGTTTCCACGCTTGTTAGAGCGTGGCTCCATTGAAGCGGGATCCCGTCCGTGATTTCGTCTTTTCGCATAGAAGTTTCCACGCTTGTTAGAGCGTGGCTCCATTGAAGCAATTAAGGATAATATTTAATTATCCACCAATTCCATAGTTTCCACGCTTGTTAGAGCGTGGCTCCATTGAAGCACATGGAAGCGGGTGCATAAGGTCGTGTACGAAGGCGTTTCCACGCTTGTTAGAGCGTGGCTCCATTGAAGCAAAAGCATGGATTACAAACTTTATCCCGCCAACTGGAAGGTTTCCACGCTTGTTAGAGCGTGGCTCCATTGAAGCTGCCTTCGCGTTCGCATAAGGCAGGACTAACGCCGGTTTCCACGCTTGTTAGAGCGTGGCTCCATTGAAGCGCTTTCGCGTCGCTCGCTGCTTTGCCATTGCCTGCGCCGTTTCCACGCTTGTTAGAGCGTGGCTCCATTGAAGCTGTGCCAGAGAAAGGGAGTTAATTAAATTTGAGACTTGTTTCCACGCTTGTTAGAGCGTGGCTCCATTGAAGCCCTCCCGATATTACAAACCCAGATTTATGGTAAGATGTGTTTCCACGCTTGTTAGAGCGTGGCTCCATTGAAGCAGAATAGGGGAGGCTATCATTGCGAAGATGAAGTTTAATGTTTCCACGCTTGTTAGAGCGTGGCTCCATTGAAGCCCTTGAATGGGAGACTAAGGATAAGTTTGATTTAGGTTTCCACGCTTGTTAGAGCGTGGCTCCATTGAAGCATCATATTAGTAATCTCCTTCCTAGATAATCCTCATCGTTTCCACGCTTGTTAGAGCGTGGCTCCATTGAAGCTGACTGTAAGCTTTCCAGATAACTCCTTTTGAGTCGTTTCCACGCTTGTTAGAGCGTGGCTCCATTGAAGCATCCCGAATTGTTCAAGCTGAGGCACAATCACATCTCTTGTTTCCACGCTTGTTAGAGCGTGGCTCCATTGAAGCTCTAATCTGCGCTCCATTCGAGATAACTCTGCCTTCTGTTTCCACGCTTGTTAGAGCGTGGCTCCATTGAAGCCACTGCATATTCAGGTGGCGCGGTAGTAGGCTCTGCACGTTTCCACGCTTGTTAGAGCGTGGCTCCATTGAAGCTACCGGTATCTGTACGCGCACGTGCTGTGCTCGAATGTTTCCACGCTTGTTAGAGCGTGGCTCCATTGAAGCGTCTGATGGCGGTACTGCACTGGCTACCTACAAAGGTTTCCACGCTTGTTAGAGCGTGGCTCCATTGAAGCCTCTGTGATGGCCGCGTCGTCGCTCTGAATTATATTTACGTTTCCACGCTTGTTAGAGCGTGGCTCCATTGAAGCGGAGCGAGACTATTCAACGCGCATGTCGAACAGAGCGTTTCCACGCTTGTTAGAGCGTGGCTCCATTGAAGCTGGGTCAATCTCAAGTATGCAAGCGAGCGCAGTCGAAGTTTCCACGCTTGTTAGAGCGTGGCTCCATTGAAGCATGGATAGAGTCCTCCGCTTGAAGGCTCAGTGCGAGTTTCCACGCTTGTTAGAGCGTGGCTCCATTGAAGCTTATCGAAGCTGATTGCGATGTCGCCGCCCGCGACATGTTTCCACGCTTGTTAGAGCGTGGCTCCATTGAAGCATCGAACGCCTCCGGCCATCCAATCGGAATCTCCTCATCGTTTCCACGCTTGTTAGAGCGTGGCTCCATTGAAGCCGCTATGGCGTCAACCATTTCAACGGTCGGGCGATAGTTTCCACGCTTGTTAGAGCGTGGCTCCATTGAAGCCTTTGGGTCAATAAAAGTAATCATGCCTAAAAGTGGGGGTTTCCACGCTTGTTAGAGCGTGGCTCCATTGAAGCAACTCCTCGCCGCGCGCGGAGGCCGCTCGGAAGCTGTTTCCACGCTTGTTAGAGCGTGGCTCCATTGAAGCTCCACACAGAGCGTTTAATGTTCGAGAGCCTCTTGGTTTCCACGCTTGTTAGAGCGTGGCTCCATTGAAGCCTATCACGCGAGCGGCAGGCGTGAAATCACATGCCAGGTTTCCACGCTTGTTAGAGCGTGGCTCCATTGAAGCAAGTACCCAAGATGCAGCAGCGTTATCAAATAATCTTGTTTCCACGCTTGTTAGAGCGTGGCTCCATTGAAGCCACGCCATGCTGCTCGAACGCTTCAATTTCTTCACTGGGTTTCCACGCTTGTTAGAGCGTGGCTCCATTGAAGCTGTCGAGAGGGTGGAGATCTGAGGACTTCACACTACGGTTTCCACGCTTGTTAGAGCGTGGCTCCATTGAAGCATTCAGGTCAACGCCTAGAACGCTCGCAGCATGTTTGTTTCCACGCTTGTTAGAGCGTGGCTCCATTGAAGCGTACGAATAGGCGACCTTCCAAGTGCCTACTGCAAGGTTTCCACGCTTGTTAGAGCGTGGCTCCATTGAAGCGGAAAGTACGGGGCCACACTCGAATGTGAGTGAATCGCAATTTGTTTTCGCTCTCTCGCTTGAGACTCCGTCGGGCGTAAAGCTCTGACTTGAAACTCTGAGCTGTTATTCAATATGCTCCGGCGCGTTCTAAGATTTAAATCCAACATCAGCGTGTAAGTATCAGGCCGAATACCGGTCTCCGGTGTGGCCTGTTCTTATTTGCAAGGAGCAACTCCCGATTATGCAGATGACACAAGCGAGCAATGAATTTCTCCAAGGCTACTTTTCGACACACGACCGCAGCCCGAAGACCCGCGCTGCCTACTGCTCTGACCTAGCGCAGTTCCAAGCCTTCGCTGGTAGAGAAACCCAGCTTCACAAGCTGGACAGCGCGCTCATTGAAAGGTGGGCCGCGCACTTGCGCCAGGAAAACTACTCTCCCGCATCAATGAGGCGGAAGATGGTATTGCTTAAAGTTTTCTGTTCCTACTGGGTGCGTAAAGGGGAGCTAAAAGAGTCTCCGTTCTGGCGCGTCAAATTGAGCCTCGGAAAAGTTGAGCAATTGCCACGTAGTCTTACGGAAAGAGAAATGCGTAAGCTCATCGCGCAGGCGAGGCGCAACTACTCGGAGTTTGAGATTGATCCCGGTGAAGGTACAGATGAGCCTAGCACCCCCGCGCAATCTTCTTTGGGCTCTTATCGGGCGCTGAGAAATCTAGCACTAGTCGACCTCCTTTTCGCGACGGGAATGCGAGTCGGAGAGGTGGCGACGCTCGACATTCGCGATTTCCAGGTGCGGGAGGCTTTTTTCAGAGTCAAAGGGAAAGGCGGGAGGGAACGCCTCGCCTTTATCGTTGATGAGGGTACGCTTCAAATCCAGAGGGCACACCTGGAAGTCCGCAGACAGATTGAAACGGAGAGCTTAGCTCTCTTCCTCAATCGAAAAGGAACGCGCCTTTCGACCCAAGGAATCGCAAATATGATAGCCTGCCTGCAACAGGACTCCGGGATTGAGAGACATGTGACGCCTCACATGCTGCGCCACACCGTGGCAACACTTCTGCTGCGCAACGGGGCCGACATACGCGTGGTGCAGGAGTTCCTTGGTCACACCTCAATTGCTACGACCCAGCGCTACACGCACGTTGCGAAGGAACACCTAATCGGGGTATTGCGTAAGCGCCACCCGTCTTTTGATCTCTGGGCAGTGCGCAGTAATCCGGTGAAAAGGCGTAGTATGCGGGCGTTTGGATCGCGCCTCCCATTAGCATTTCCAAGCGAGTGAAAACTCTGGCAGCTTGAGTAGTTGTGTGACCCCTGTTAGGCCAAGGAAGCGTCTTGAGAAAGATCGTCTTGGGGCGGTAGTAAATGATCGATCTGCCAGCCCTTAATCTATAAGCTTATCTCTTCAGACTTGGCGTAAAGTTGGCGTAGTGACGTGACAGGAATTGCTAAGATAAGCTATGCTTTGACGGCTGACAGATGTTTGAGTTTCTAGCAATTCTTACTACGTCCTTATTAGGCGGAGGGTGTGAAGCGGACTCGAAAACCGGAGTGGGGGTAACTCCACCGTGGGTTCAAATCCCACCCTCTCCGCCACTTATCTTTCAAGCTCGAATCTTTACGGAGCCAGTTCCTCACGCCCCGTCCGTGCTCGTCGTCGCGCGCAGCAAAATAAGTTCTTTTAGGCAAACGGTCTTTCTGCTATCTTAAAGTTGTGTTCTGTCTCCTCGATAAAGGAACCAACTATCTATGCTCTTCATTAAATCAAAGCCTGCAAGTCTTACGCTTCAATGCCTGCTCTTCATCCTATTCGTTTCACTGCAAGCAGTCCCGCAGGTGTGCGCGCAGACTGATGGAAGTGATGCTGGCAGGCGTGTAGGCGTTCGGCTGCGCTCCTTTGTGCCGGAGGCTATCGGGAGCATCTATTTTGAGCCGACGACGGAAGGCGGGCTTGTGCGTCTCACTGCACTTGGCTTGCCTGTCGCAGAAGAGTTGGCGCGCGATGCTCATGCATATCTCGTGTGGGCTGTGGCAAACGGCGAAAGTCCTCTGCGCGTCGGAGAGATACAACTTGACGGCGGAGGCAACGGCGGTTTGGAGTTTGCGCGCCCGCCTGCTTTTCAGCGTTATGCCATCGTTGTGACTGCGGAGCCCGGCCCGCAGGTCGAGCATCCGAACGGGATAATGGTTTTTGCTTCGCGCGCGGGGGCTGTCGAGGCGCAGTACGGTGAGAAAGCGAATCAACGTCTGGCCCAATCTCAGAGAAAATCTTTAGAGAAAGAGTTGCGCAAGAGTTCTGCCAGTTCTCCGAATGACTTTTACGCGGAAGTGGAGAATGCGCTTAATTCCAGTCCCAACGGCGGTCGTTTTGTTGAGATGGTCGGCGCGGAAGTCGCTCCCAAAGCCAGCGGCGCGGCGCGTCTCGCTACGCTTAACCAAAATCTTTATCTCCGCACACTCATCAAGAAATTGCCGCCAGCCTCTGCTGTCGGAGCAAGCTCATATGTCTTGTGGGGCATCGCGCCGCGCGGGCGCATCACCTACATGGGCAGCTTGCCTTTTACGGATGATGATGAAGCGGATGCTTACGTTCGCGTCGCAGGTGTCAATGCGGATGAGATTGACTTGCTGGTGAGCGCGGAAACGCGCCGTCCAGTTTCGAGTCCTTCGGGTCGTCGCGCTCTCGCTTCAAGTAATGAGTTAGCGGCGGAAGAGACGCCTGATTTCGGCGCGGTGGAGGGACAGGTTTTGGATGAAGAGGGCCAGCCCGTCGCGGGCGCTGTGGTCGAAGTCCGCCCGTCCTCTGATACCGTCATCAACGATAATCTTCCGGTCGCTTATACGGACGAGCGCGGCGTCTTTTTTCTCGATGGACTGAAGCCGGGCGAGCATGTCCTTTATGCTTCAAAAGAGGATGACGGCTATCCTTCCGTCTATGAAGTTCTTTTTATCGCAGATGCGAATTCTCTGCCGAAGGCGAAGGTAGAGAACAGGCAAGTGACGCGCGGCGTCACTGTGCGTCTGGGCCACAAGGCCGCGCGGCTCAGGGCGCATGTGATCAATGCCATCACGGATAAGCCTGTCGAGATTGCCGAAGTGACTTTATACAGAGATGATAAATCGGATACTTTCTTCTCGTTCGGTCTGAATGAAAAGGGAGAAATTTATAGACAAGTGCCTTCGATGCCTTTGAAGATGAAAATCGTCGCGCCCGGTTACGGCGAGTGGCACTACGGCGTTGATGGCTCGGAGCAGAAGGCAGAGACTCTGCCGCTCGAACCGGACAAAACCAGAGAGTTGACTATACGGCTTCAACCACTCAAGTAATTAAACGTGAGGCGCGAGATAAGTAATGCGGCTCTGCCGCTTTAGCTGTGCGGAAAGTCTGAGACTTTCCGCACAGTTGTTTTATTCCGGCGAGGCTCAGCCTCGCTTAAAGTTTAAGAAGCGCGAACCGGAAAGCCAAAGGCTTTCCGCATAGCAGTGGCGGCAAAGACGCTTTCCCTATCGCTTCACAAAGTCGGTCGCCGTTTGTGCCAGTCCGTTGCTTCCTGATACTTGCCGGCGATTTCGAGTATGACGCTCTCGCTCCATGCAGGGCCGATGAGTTGGATGCCTGTCGGCAGATTATTTGCTCCGAAGCCATTGGGGATTGAGATGGCCGGAACGCCTACGGCATTACTCGCGCCGATGGGAGAGGTGGCCCCGATATTCGGATAAGCCTGATCGAAAGTCTTGTTAATAGGATACGCAACCGTTGCGCGCGAAGGCGCGACGAGAAGATGGTATTGAGAAAACATTTTGGCCCACTCGCGCCGCATCGGAGCGCGCAGGCGCATCGCGTGTAGATAATCAACCGCCGTCACAAGCGATGCAGAGTAGCCGCCGATGCGGCCCGAAGGCGAGGCCAACTCTTTGACCTGCCCGGATTCAATCAATTCACGAAACGCACTCGCGCCCTCTGCGTCAACAATCGTCCCGACGACCGGGCCGTATGGAAAGTCCGGCAGCTTCACATCCATCTCAACGGTCGCAAACTTTTTCAACACATTGAGCGAGCGCAGGAAATTTTCACGCACCTCCGGCTGAGCCTTCTCATAAGAGTCTTTCATCACTGCGAGACGAAGCTGTTTATTCTTGCCGCGTGTTTGAATGGATTGACGCGGCGGGCGGTCTTTCGATGTCGCGTCTAAAGGGTCGCGCCCGGCGATTGCATCCAGAACGATTCCGCAATCCTCTGCCGAGCGACACATTGGCCCAAGCTTATCGAGCGTCCAACAGAGCGCCATCGCGCCATGACGCGAGACTGCGCCGTAGGTCGGGCGCAAACCCGAAACGCCGCAGAAAGCCGCAGGCGTGATGATTGAGCCGGAAGTCTCAGACCCGATGCTGAAAGCGACTAACGCTGCGGCAGTCGCCGCGCCCGGCCCTGAAGACGAGCCGCCGCTCCAGTAGTCCGTATTCCACGGCGTGCGGCACGCGCCAGTCCAACTCGCAGACGCCTCGTTGTAACCCATCCCGCCAGCCAACTCAATCATCGCCAGCTTGGCGACCAGAATCGCTCCCGCCTCACGAAGCTTGCGCACGACCGTCGCATCATAATCAAACTTTTGTTCGCGGAAAGGAGCCGCGCCCCATGTTGTTTTGGCCTCTCGTGTCGCCAGCAAATCTTTCGCGCCGTAAGGAATGCCGTGAAGCAATCCGCGATAGCGACCTTTTTGAATCTCGCGCTCAGCCACGCGCGCTTCCGCAAGCGCGGACTCGCGCATCACTGTCGCCACTGCGCCCAGACGCGCGCCGAGAGTTTCAAGGCGTTGCAGATAACTCTCCGTCAATTCGACAGGCGAGATTTGCTTTGAGCGTAGTTGCTTTGCAAGTTCCTTGATAGATGAAAAGAGTATGTCTTCACTGAGCATAAGATTTGGCTGTTGTTGCGACAGATGCTTGTCTAAGGAAGAGCCATGATAAGAGGGAAAGGATGAAAGGACAACTATCGAATGGCACGAAGAACTTTAATTAACTCAAGTTGCTAGTTATCAAAACGACTGCGGCTCTGCCGCCTGCTGTGCGGAAAAGCTTTGCTTTTCCGGCACGCGCTCCCTCAGTGTTGTGCGAGGCTGAGCCTCGCACAGGTCAAGAGGAAGCAGCATGAGGAAAGTCGGAGACTTTCCGCACAGCAGGCGGCAGAGCCGTCCGTATCTAGCAACTCAAGTTAATTAAAAATGCAAAATGTAAAATGCAAAAATCAGAACCGTCTTTCATTTTGCATTTTACATTTTTAATTTTGCATTCTTTACAGACTATTGATCCTGCCAGTCAAAGTTGCCGTCAAATCCGTTCGAGGTCAGTTGCAGCACGCCGGAGCCGTTGGCATTCATTATCCAAATTCCTTCTGTTTCATCTCGAAAGCTCTTGAAAAGAATTTTAGTTCCGTCGGGCGACCAGTGCGGATTCCAGTCTGTTCCTCCGGGAGTGGTTATGTTCGTCTGCCCGCTCCCGTTTGCATTCATGACATAGATGTGCGGGCCTCTTTCAAAAGCTATCCTGGTTCCATCCGGCGACCAGACAGGATTCCAATCCGCTTCGCTGTCAGTGGTGAGCCGCGTTAGGCCCGACCCGTCCGGGTTCATGACGAAAATGTCATAGCTACTTGGGCCTACGCTGACGAAAACTATCTTTGTGCCGTCCGGCGACCATCTGGGAAAGTAGTCATAGGTGTTGGTCAGTTGCCTTTGATTGCTGCCGTCCGCGTTCATGACGAAGATTGCACGATAAGTGGTACGGTTGCTCGAAAAAACTATCTTGCTGCCGTCGGGCGACCACGATGGGTAATAATCATCCGCAGTGTTCTGGCTCAAAGGTATTTGCGGAGTGCTGCCGTCAGCGGGGACGAGGAAAATCTCATATTTGCTTTGGACAAGATCGTTAAAGAGAATCCGCGTTCCGTCGGGCGACCACACGGGCCTGTCGAGCGGCGAGATGACGTTGGCTATCTTCGTCTGATTATTACCGTAGGCATCCATCACAAAAAGACCCGAAGTGAATTTCTCTTTCCTGAAGAAAGCTATCTTCGTGCCGTCAGGCGAGTAGGCCGGAGAAAAATTCGAGTTGATGACGGCCAGTTGCGTTTGATCGCTGCCGTCCGCGTTCATAGAGAGAATCTGTGCGTTAGCTCCTGGTCCAAATGTACGATCAAAAACAATCCTCCCGTTCTGTCCGAGCAAAGGGACGACGTTGGCAACGGCTGTGTATTGATCCTGAAAATTAGCCATCGTGTACATCACGCGCACCAAATAGCGGCCCGTCCCGTGGAGGCTTGGACTGAGAGAAACAGTCTCGGAAGTCAGTCCGCCTGAGATGACGTTGACTGACTGATTGACTATCACAGGAATGCCGATTGTTTCTTTCAGGATGTACACATCAAAGTTGCTCGTCGGCAACTGCCAGTCAATCCTGATGAGCGCAATCTTCCCGGCCCAATCCGCAGGCGCGCCGCCGATGGTCATGATGAAAGTGTCGCAATCAATTCCTTCGCGGCATCCTGTAGGATTGCTCGTCACGTTGGCCGGGCCAGTCGCCGTTCCAATCCATGAGAGCGGCTGCGTGTCCGTTGCGTTGAGCGTAGCCGAGACGGGAAAGGAAGCCCACCCCTGCGAGACCAATCCTGCCAACAAAATAAGCGCAGCCAGCATGGCTCTCATCACATAACTGGAGCAGAGAAGGGGACAGGGAGGATTAAATTTAAAGCCAGAGAAATCAAAGTGCAGCCGATTCATGTTGTGAAACTCCTTCCCGTGATTAAGGTTTAATTCGTCGCGAACTGCGCCGGGTTTCCGCAAAAGAAGCGGGCCGGTGTGACATACACAACCGGCCCGGCTGCTCCTCTCATGGTCTGGGTTTGACGCGGAAGATGCCCCACAGCCCGTTCGTTATCTGGAAGCTCTCCTGCGTTCTGTACATGTAGTCTCCCGGCCTGCTGAACAATCCACCGGCCCGCGTCAGAATATTTTCATGGCGCGTTGGGCCAATACCACTGATAGAGCCGACCTCGAAGCTGAACGGATTCGGGCCTTGAACGGTTGAGCGTGCTGTCCAGGGTTCGAAAGTCCAGTGATGACCGAAGAGCGTAAAGCCGTGCTGGCGCGGATGTCCAGCAGGCTGTGCGACGCGAAAGCGCGTCGGCGTTCCCGCGACACTCTGGAAGACAAATGTTTCCGGGTCGCCGCAAGGGCCGCCGCATCCCGGATTCGAGTGCGTTGAACTGAACACATTAGAAAGGTTGACATCGTTCAAACCATCAGGCACATCCGTCACTTGCAATCCCACACGCGCCCAGAGCGGTTCGCTGCGATAGTTGAAGGCTTTGAAGCCAGTGTCTTCCGCATCATCCTCTCCGCCGATATTTTTAAGCGGCACTCCGTTTTGCAGGACGCTTAAATCATCCTGATACATCACGACGTGCTCGCGGAAGAGGACTGTCGCGTTCGTTCCTGCGCCCGCATAGACATATGCCGAAGCATTCGGAGCAGGGTTGATGGCATTGAAATCGGATTGCCACGTTGAGCCAGCCGGTTCGATGACGAGTATCCCGCCTGCTCCATGAGAGGCATGCTTGATGACATCGCCCATGTCTCTCAAGTTGGTCGCGCCAAATTCTATCGGAGTGCCGATTACCTGCCCCAGCGGACTGACGCGCGTTTCGCCTGCGTACCATGTATAGGTAATCGTTTGATTTGGTCCAACGGTCGTGTCGTTATTGAAACCAATCTTCGCGCCGTCAGAAGTCATGAGGTCGTACTCGACCAGTTGCGGGTGCAGACCGACGCGGTTGGAGGTCTTCACCTGATTGAAGTTGAAGTGATTGATAATCGCCGGCATGTGATTCCAGCTATCAATCTCTGGAATGATGTTGGGCAGCCTGTTCGTGAGCGTGACCTTAATACAATCGCCCGCCGCCGCACGCAAGATTAAAGGCTCTGGCCTGTATCCGGCGTGGGCGAAGAGGTTGTAGTGCGAGTCATCGATAAAGATAATCGCGTTCGGGTCGTAGATGTTGAAGCGTTTGTTGTAGTAGAGATTGCCCGTAGATATCAGGTCGCGCGAGAGCCACGCGCTCACGCTGTATGTGCGAAGCGGCGCGCCCGCAGGGCAAACGCTTGTGGGCGTTACTGTCGTGGGCGTTCCGGGAAGCGGAGTGATTTCTATGTTCTGTCCCGTAAGCTGGTCAACTATCTGCGCGGTTGTCCCCTGGAAAGTTCGCATGATGCCCCACTGACCATCCCACAGGTTGTCTGTCGCCGCCGACGAGTAAAGTCTGTCCTTGCTTGGACTGCCAAAGAGATTGACCGTTGAAAGTGGCGACGGATTTATCTCGAACTCGAAGTGTTCAGAGATGCCGATTTGCTGTCCGTTGCGATAACCGGAATTTGGAGCAGAAGGCTCGAAGAGCCATTTGACGCCGTGAATGTTAAAGACGTGCTGCTCTTCCTGTGCGCCCTGAATCAAGCGCACATTGACACGCTCATTCTCGAAGGCATAGAGAAGCGGCGTGAACGGGTCGCCGTGTATGGCAGAGCTAAAGACATTTGCCATATCGCCGGACAGTCCGGTCTTCTGTGTGAAAGTGCCGTTGTTGTTGTTCGCAATGCGATGCGGAATCGGCTCATTGCGATAGTTGATAAGCTGTGTGCCTGGGTCTCCGGCTGAAATTGATTCGGGCATCGGAACAGGCGGTTGCTCGATGGCTATGGGCAGCGGAGCTTGCATGAATCCCGGCGGATTGACAGGCTTGAGGTCTACCGTATAGACGATGGCAAAGTCTGCAAACGCCAGATTGAATTCGCGGAACGGCGTACTCTGCTCCGGTGTCGTGAATGGGCCGGGAATGACATTGGCGGCGAAAGATGTCGGGCCGCCATCGGCGCGTGTCCCCATCGGCTGACCATCAATCGTCGTCCATTGCGAAGCTCTCGGCTCGATGACGAGCGCGCCGTACAAGCCATGATGCTGATGCGAGCTTGGGCCAAAATGGTCGTGCGTGAAGACCGTGCGGATGGTGCGGTCTTGTCCAGAGTTGTTGATTAAAGGGTCTGCCCACCAGCGTTGAATGGTGGTCTGCGCTCCCAGAAAGTGTCCGCCGCCAAAGACCGGATGCGGCTGCGCTGTCAGGATTTGATTGCCGCCCGTCTGTTGCTGGAAAGCATTATTTGCATTGATGCGCTCACGCACTTCTTCAGGCGAAAAAGTTCCGTCTTCGTAATTCCAACCATTGCCCGCTCCATCCGAAGAAGTGACATCGAATTTCACCAAATGAATGTGCTGGCCCACGATGTCCGTCGGTGTAAAGATTTGGAAGTCATTGAGGTTGAGCACACTCGGCATTAAGTTGGTTGCAGCAAAGGTCACACAGTCACCGGAATTGGCACGGAAGAAAAGCGGCTCAGGCTTGCGCGTCCCGTTCAAAGTTGGGAGCGCATCTTGTTCCAAAGTAGTAATTCTGGCTTGCCTGTCATGCCAGCCTGCGCGATTGACAGTCATGTCGAACTGTATGTATGCCGCGCGATAACGACGCAAAGGCGAGCCGGGCATACACGGGTCTGCAAACGGCGCGCCTGCTTGTGGCGGCTGACCGTTGACTAAGAACAGCCCCGGCGTGCCGTCAGCTTTAAATGAAGGATAGCCCCTCGCGGGCCAACCGTATTTAGTTATGATAGGCGCGCCCGGCAAACCCGAACCGTTGTCCAATCCCTGATGAAAATTCATCGCGAGCACTTCATCAGGCGTCCCGCCTTCCGGCAACAGTTGGAGCTTGGCCTTTATCAACTTGCGCGCGAAGAAGAACAAAAACGGATCGGCGCTCTGAGACGCTACTCTTGCTGCAACAGGGTCGTTGAGCAGCGCAGGGTCAACAGCAGGCTTGCCGTCTATCACTTCAGCTTGCAGCACAAAATGACGCGGCAATCCGCCATTCACTTCAGAATCAAGCGGCGGTTGCGGCGGGCGGCGGCCCACTGCGCCCGCGATGTAGTGCGGATAGCCAAGGAAGCGCGCGTTGGGCATGGGCGGCATAGCTCTATCAGGAATAGGCACGATGGCCGGAGTCGGCGTGCCGCCTGCTATCTCGCCGTCCGGCAGATTGCGATCCTGTGTGCCTGACTCAAAGACATCGTGATTGCGCCACAACTCCCACATCCCCTGCGCGAAGTGCGGGTATAGGTGACAGTGAAAAATCGCGTCACCGACAGTGAAATTGCGATTGCCGCCTCCGCCATAATTAATCTCGTAAGTGAAAGCTGCGCCCGGCGAGATGGTCTGCGAGTCAAGATAAGTCGAGTTTTCATCGCGCGGGCTTTGTAGCCACTGGTGCGCATGCAAGTGGAAAACGTGCGTCTCTTTCGGCCCGGCGTGGATATTGCGGAAACGCACAGGGTCGCCTAAGTAAGAGTGATGCACATTCGATGGATCGTCCGGGAACAAGGCTGCGACAGCCCTGCCGTTAGCATCCTTGCTAACGATTAAAGCAGGGTCGCCATTCGGATGTGATTCGAGGAAAAACTCTTCATACTTACATTCCTGACAGTTGGCCGCTGGCCCAATCTTTTTACGATTGGCAAGCAGAATCGGCCCCAATCCGCCAGAGCCATAGTTGATTCCAAAGCCGTCACGCACGCCATGAAAGACTTCCAAATCCAATTCTTGAAAAGCCTGTACAGCTTTGATTTCATCATGAAAGAGGACTGTGAACTCGCGGAAGTTTTGTCCACATATGCTTGAAGGCGGCGCGTCTGCGCAGTCTTCTGCAAAGCCAGTGATGATGGCATTGATGTCTGAGTGAATTATCTCATTGCCCTGAAGCATGTTGAGAATCGGCGTGCCTTGGGCATTTACCGCTTCATAGTTAATCCTCGGAGTCCCGTTCGGATTCCTGCCAACGGTCGCGGCCTGCAACTCTGCGGCGGTCACTTGCGAGCGATACCATCTCGCGCCTCTCGGCTCGACATTAACTGCGCCGAAGAGTCCCAAATCTAATTGCCCGCCGTCACCCTCGCCGCCCACAGGCGCGCCCATCGAGTACATCAGATACTGGCCCTGCTTGGCCGCATACCACTTATACGTTCTGCTTGCGCCGGGCGCGGCAAGCGACGATTGGTTTCTCCCGACATTTGCTCCGTCATCCGTGTCTGGGCCATTGACATAATCGAGACCGTCAACATGTATGGATGCATCGCGCGTGTAAGTTGAATTCTGGTCAGGACGACTCGGAGCCAGTAAGTTAGTAAAGTTGACCTGTAAACAGTCGCCTTCATTAACGCGCAACACAATCGGGCGCGGGCGTTTGTCTGCTCTGAGACGGACGTTGCCCGCACCGGAGCCCACAACGTCGCGCCGCAGCGCATACATCATCCCCGCCGGATTGAAAGCTCCGAAACGATTGTAAAAATAGACCTGGTCAAACGCGACGACGTTCGCCACGATTGTTCGTTCGCAGACCGGCGGCGGTGGTGGCGGCAGTGTGGGTGGATCCGCCAAATCTGGAAGTGGCTTGGGGCTCGGAGTCGGTATTGGCCCAGGCGTCGGTGCGGGTGTCGCCGCAGGCAACGGCTGTGGCGGGTCTTCTGCCGGAGTTGATTCAATCGTCTCCGCAGGTGTTTGAGCAATGTCCGTAGATGATTGAGCGGTCTCCGCAGGCTCTATGCTCGGAAAATCCGACGGCCCGTCCGAAGCCATCCGGGCCATTGCGATGCTCTGGAAAACCAAGACCAGAACACTACAGGCAAGCACATAGAAGAAATGGCGAAGTGACACTACAGAAGAGTGTGGGCGGTTCATGGCGGCTCCTTTTTTATTGAACCACTACCACCTTCTGCGCTAAGATGCCCGTTGCTGAGAATTGCATCTCTGCTCTTGGTGGTAGAGGCTGTTAATTCAACTAGTCCCGTCATCACTTGCCGGTGGTGGCGGGATTATTATTTAACGCTTTCAACAAACTATGATTAAAGCTATGAGACGCACTGGGCTGCGACTCAAAAGCAAGAGTTGATGAAATGGAGGCAATGGGAGCAGTAAGAAATAACTGCATCGACACACCTTCACATACTCAATAATCGCTGAGGGGTTACGAGGGATGGGGTGCTGGGTTGCAATCTCCTTGCAAAAATCCTGTGAAGTGATTGCAGCGCAACCTTAATTGCATTTCAATTATTGCGTCAAGTCAAAAAAAATTGTTTTGTTTATGACGAAAATATGTCCACACCAAAATTGCGTTGCTCAAAGTAATTTTTGCGTCTTTGCGGGAAATGCTTTACAGATTCTGCCACAAGAGCTTTGCATATAAGATTGGAGCGTGGTCAACGAGCGGTTGAGTTAATTGCTCTGTCAGACCTTTGGCTAACAATTCTTGAAACAGGGTTATGACTTCCGCTATCGGTCTTGGATCAGCATTATGAATCCTTCCCGCGTGGTCTATATATTTCAGTTCCCCTATATGTTCGTATCTGCGTACAGGAATCGGGAAAGGCTTCGCGACCGGGCCTAAGGTGGGAACAGTCGTCACGATGTCGTCGCCGTTGACGATGCGAAAAGCCGGTGGGCCAAAGTTTTCCGCGAATCGTTTATCGCCGACGCGCGGAGAGCCGAAGGAATAGAGCCCTTGAACTGCGACAGAGTTTCCCGCAAATCTCCCGGCAATGAGTGTCGCTAAAGCCCCGCCCAGACTGTGGCCTGCAACCCAGACGGCCTGTTGCTTTCTGATGCTGTTCACAAATGCAAAGATTTTTTCCCAGACTTCTTCCGCAGCCTTCGCAAATCCTGAATGAACTCCTTTCCCGAAAGCTGTCGCCCCTTGCGCAATCTGCGCGTCGGTCACGATGTCCGAGACAATATTTCGGATACGATCTAAGCCACGGATTTCCGTGCCGCGAAAGACGACTATGATGACCTCTTCGTTATGCGCGACAAAACACTGCGTTCTGTTCTGAGCATTATCAAAGCCTTGCAACAAAAGTCCGTTATGCAGATTGGCCTTTGCGAGTTGTTGACTGATAAAGCCTGTGTCGTTGTGATAAGCGAGCAGGCACATATCCATGAGCCACGCGGCATTCGCTAGCTGAAAGCCATGCGCGGCAGGCTGGAAAGGGAATTGTTGAATCTTCTCGAAATAGGAATAGTTAAAGTTCGGCGGTAAGAGGCTCTGAATTTCTTCAAGTGTCAATGGCATGGGCTGCCTCACAGAGAGAGAGGATTATGTCAAAGAAGCTGACAATCGGGATAGTCAGCAGGGAATGCGAGAGTGCGACGCGGGTATAAGGTATGCCGATGAAGGAAAGGCTGTCAATATAGTTTCAAACAAACACGTCTCCCGCAAAGACGCAAAGGCGCAAAGAAAACATTTAAGTTCTTCTTTGCGCCTTTGCGTCTTTGCGGGAAATTTTTTAGTAACTTGTTATGCCTCGAAGACGAAATCAGGTTCGTCTCCGTTCTGTAATTTAACTCTGCGTAAGCGTTCAGCCGTGCGCACGTTGCCTTCCATGTCTTCTTTAATCTTGGCGAGTTGTTCGGCAGTCACGTGCTCGCCAAAACGCGCGCGGGCCACTTCGCTGTAGGCTTCTGCGAGTGGCGTCGGCTTTGGCGTTATCGGCGTTGGTTGCGGATTGGGCGGGGCTGTTGCTTCCTTCGGCGTCGTGGGAGTTTGGGCCTGGGCCAGAGAAACCGCGAGCGGCGCGGTCACGAGCGCAGACGCAATGTTTTTGGCAAACCTTCTGCGTGATGTTGTCTTGCCCGCGCCTGTCTGTTTTTCCGTCTTCATATATTTGATTCAACGAAGAGAAAAATAATCACTTGCCTTCGGTGACGAATTGATGCGCGTGTCTTCTTTGTGCGTAGGCTTCGACGCTTTTCCTCATCTCTTCGCTAAAGCTTGCATACACATTCGGAAGCCTGTCCTTTAACTCAAGGACACGCTCCATGCCAGCTCGATACTCGAAGTCCGAAGCCAGTTGCTCAAGCTCGTAACGCTCGACTGATTTGTGCGTCTCCACGCCGAGGCGTTCGTATGCCTGCGGGTTATCTGCGCGAAGCGTCATCAGGTTGTCGAAATGAGTGTTGGGAGCCGCTTGCGCGTCGGAGCGTCTGTGTTTCTTATGATGCTTTGTCATACTAAAAGCTTCTGCTATGTCTGCTTAGGCAACTCCGAACTTGCTGAGCGAGCCAGCCCATTTGCCCACCACAGTCTTGCCATACATCTCTTGCTCTTTCTGCCTGCGAATCGCGCATGCACGGCGGAATGCTCCGGCTTCGCCATACTTTTTGATTGAGACAGAGGTTTGGCCCTTCTTCTCTCTTCCGGCATGCCACGAGACTTGATAAACCTCATTGAGATGGATTGTGCCGTCTTTGCCTTTATATTTTTTGACGGCTCTGCGGACGCCGACAATCCCACTGTTGTTGCGCGGATTATCTCCGACGATGACCCAATCCGTGCGCGGCTTGCCCATCTCCTGCTCTAGTTGATTGCGACATTCAACAGCCTTCTTCAAAGCCTGCTCTTTATCGCCGCCGTGTGCGCTATCGCTGATAAATTTCGACTTGGTGACATTATTCAAACGCACCCTGACATACCAGCCGACAGTCTTTCGCTCAGGGCAATCTATGCGGCTGATGCCCTTATAACCACTCTTCGCCATAAGTCCTTTAGGAACCCTCTTCCTTACTTAAATTTCGTGGGAGTAGATGCAAGTTATCGCTTTGTGGAGTAGATGTCAAATTGCTCTGCTGTCTGGGTTGCTTGAGTTGTTAGGTAGCGTTGGTCTGTCAAAGTCCTGATGCCAAAATTTTTTGTTGGCCGCGAGTGATACTGTTGGAAATGATTTTTCCGCGTTACCAGTTGAAGCGATATTCGCCGGAGAGCACAACTGGAGGACACGAGATGTTTAATTCATACAGAGCACATCATATATTTCAATCTTTACTCACAAACCACACGGCCAGACAGAGGCGCGCTTTCAATATCTTGCTCGCCGCATGTCTCGCTATGTGGATGACAGTCTCCGCTTTGGCCGCGCCGTCAGACCTCGATACGAGCTTTGGCACGGGCGGCAAGGTGACGACAAATTCTGCGAGCAGCGTTGAAGAGGCGCGTGCCGTCATTATTCAACCTGATGGCAAAATAGTTGTTGTAGGTTATCAAAGCGCAGGCTTTGGCTCGGACTTTTTCGTCGCGCGCTACAACACGAACGGCACGCCCGATACCTCTTTCGATACGGATGGCTTCGTCAGCACGACGATTCTGAGCGGCGAGGATTACGCATATGCTGTGGCCCTTCAGCCGGACGGCAAGATTGTCGTCGCGGGTCAGACGGTCAATGGCTCGACTGGCGATTTCGCGGTCGTGCGTTACAACGCGAACGGCTCGCTCGACACTTCGTTTGACGGCGATGGGATTGTCACAACATCTATCGTAAGCGGCTTTGATCTTGCGTTTGCAGTTGCAGTTCAACCGGACGGCAAGATTGTTGCCGCAGGCAGCGCAACCACCGGCGAGAACAGCGATTTCATCCTCGTGCGCTACAACGCGAACGGCTCGCTCAATACATCTTTCGACACGGACGGAAAAGTCAGCACAGCATTTACAGCAGGCATTGATGAACTTTATGCAGTCGCCCTGCAAGCGGACGGAAAGATTGTCGCTGTCGGCTATGCGAGCGGCGAGGAATCCGGCCCGGATTTCGCAATCGCACGTTATAACCCGAACGGCGCGCTCAATACTTCGTTTGATACGGACGGCAAAGTGACCACGCAGATTTTTGACAGCACAGACATAGCTCAGGCCATAGCCATCCAGCCCGACGGCAAGCTTGTTGTCGCCGGACAGACTTTTGTTAATAACGTTTTGAGCTTTGCGGTGGCGCGTTATCAAAAGAACGGCTCGCTCAATACATCTTTCGATACGGATGGCAAAGCGTCCACCTCTGTCCTCGGCATCAACGACGCTGCAAATGCTGTCTCAATTCAACCCGACGGCAAGATTGTTGCAGCGGGCAGCGCAGGCACTGGCACCGAATTTGACTTTGGAGTTGTGCGCTTTAACGCCAATGGCTCGCTCGATACTTCGTTCGATACGGACGGCAAGCTTGCCACGAAATTTACCAACGACTTCGACGGAATTTACGGCACAGCCATTCAACCCGACGGGCGCATCGTCGCCGCCGGTTTCGCAACCAACAACGGAGTCAGAAACTTTGCGCTGGCGCGCTACATGGGCGATGCCAGGTTGAATCGCACTGCCAACTTCGATGCAGACGGCAAGACGGATGTCGCTGTCTGGAATTCTACGAGCGGCTTCTGGCATGTTCTGGGTAGCAGCAACAACACGCCGCGCACGCCTGTGCAGTGGGGCAATAGCTCGTTCAGCGACAAGGCTGTTCCGGGCGATTATGATGGTGATGCAAAGACTGACATCGCCGTCTGGCGCGAGAACACGGGTGCGTGGTACATACTTCAAAGCAGCAATGGCAACACTCAGGTTATTCAATGGGGTCTTGCAGGAGATAAGCCTGCGCAGGGCGATTACGATGCAGACGGCAAGACAGATGTCGCGGTCTTTCGTCCCTCGACGGGCGCATGGTACATACGCAACAGCAGCGACGGCTCGTTGACAAGCAGAGCCTGGGGGGCGAACGGCGACCAGCCAGTCCATGCTGATTACGACGGCGACGGCGCAACCGACATCGCGGTCTGGCGCGCGAGTACTGGCTACTGGTACATCGTCACGAGCCGCGACAATTTTGTGCGACTCAGCTACTGGGGCAAGAATGGCGACAAACCTGTTCCGGCAGATTACGACGGCGATGGCCGCGTTGATGTAGCAATCTTCCGCCCGGCGGAAGGCAACTGGTATATCAGCCTCTGGTCTGGCGGCATGTTGACGACTAAGTGGGGAGTTGCGACGGACGTGCCTGTTGCGGCGGACTATGATGGAGACAAGAAAGCGGACATCGCCATCTATCGCCCGTCGAATGGTAGCTGGTACATTTACCAGAGCACGACGAACAGTGTGCGGCACGAAAACCTGGGCCAGCCGGGCGTGCCTGTCACTTCGGCTTATCTCCCGCAGTAGTTAAATTCCACATCACGAAAATAGGAGAAGGATGGCACTCGCGCCGTCCTTCTCCTATTTGCATGTGAGCTCCGTGAGGGGCATCATATCAGTAGCCCACGACGCCAGTCGTGGGAACACGATTCAATTTCAAGACCGAGCCCCGTAGGGGCGGCATATTATGTCGCCCCTACGGGGCTCGGTTGTTGTGATTGCTCAGATGTCCCGGCACTGACGTGCCGGGCTACTGATATGACGCTCCTACGGAGCTTAGAAAATTGCCGTGTGTTATCTCTTATATCGAACTCACATTATTTATAAGAGACAATCATCTGCTGCGGCGTCGGGTCAAGCTGGTAAAGCTCGCTTCTGCTGAATCCTGCGCGCTCGAACATCTGCTGAAACTCGCTGAAGGTATAAGCATCGCCCTGCGGCGTCGAGCCGAGCATCACCAAGCTGAACATCGCAGAAGTCTGCGGCGAGATGCGATCTTCGTTCGGCACAAACTCCACAGTGACAGCCATTCCGCCATCAACAAGCGCGGCATAGACCTTCCGTAAAAAATTCTCGCACGTTTCTGCATCGAAGTGGTGTAGAAAATTTGTAATCAGCACGACATCGTATTGACCATTGAAGTCCACATCAAACGCGCTTCCGGCAATGGTGCTGTAGCGGTCTTCAACTCCGGCCTGTTGCGCATTCTCTTTGGCGACTTCGAGAACATTGGGCCAATCAACTGCGACAATCTCCGCGTCAGGATTTTGCTGGGCCAGAGTGAGGCCGTACATTCCGTGACCTGCGGCGATGTCTAAGACTTTTATCTTGCGCCCCGGTTCCATCTCTATCTTCCGGGCCATCATCTGCGCGGGCATCATCATCAACGGAGCCATCGCGCGCGCAAAATCAACCCAGACAGGATTCTCAGGGGCGGTGCTTCCTCCTTCCGGCAAGACTGTGCCGCCCTGCCGCACGGCTTCCGTCAGATTATCAAAGCCTTTGACGAGCATGGGCGCGAGCAGAAATTTGAGCGCGCCGCCGATGTATGACGGCTTAGCTTTGTCCAGAAATATCGCAGAGTCCGCAGTCAATCCATAACCGTCGTCCTCTTTTGTCAGAAAGCCGATGACGCACAGGTAATCGCAAAGGATACGCATCCCGCGCTCGCTTGCGTTGCACTTTTGGGCCAACGCTTGTGCCGTTTGCTGACCTGCGGCGAGAGCTGTAAAGACTTCCAACTCAACCGCCGCTCTGATGGCGGATGAGCGTTGATAGGCATTGGCCGTGTCGAAGAAAAGAACGGGCGAGGGGGCTGTTTGTTCATGAGACATAGATGATTCTCCGTTAGAAATAATTTTCTGAAGCGATGTGCTAGACGAAACTTTATGTGGAATGGTTGAACGCGACTGATGATACATCAATTTTTCCGATTTTTCTCAGGCTCGAAGTGAACTCTTTGCGTGGTGACGTGACAGCAGTCGTCAGGATACGCTATGCTCTGATTTTCCGGGAGAGGTGCAGGAGTGGCTGAACTGGCAGCACTGGAAATGCTGTGTACGGGGAACCGTACCGTGGGTTCGAATCCCACCCTCTCCGCCAGAATTAATGCAAAATTAAAAATGTAAAATGCAAAAGGAAGGATTGTCTTTCATTTTACATTTTTAATTTTGCATTCGTGAGTTGTTGCCTTCTCGCCGCGAAAGCGTTAGAGTCGTGCGGTAGATTAAAGTTCTTTGGAAGACGCAAGTGGCGCACGGGAAGGACGCGATGAAAGATAACAAGCTGGCGGCGGAAGAAGCGCGGCGCGGGTTGCAGCATGAAGTTGTGAAGTCGGAGATAGAGGCGGAAGTGAACGCCGAAATCGCTGCCCGCGCTGATCATACGACGCGCACGGAAGCCGCGCAGATGGAGAACATCGCGGGCGAGTTTCGCAGCAAAGCGATTGATGAAGTGGTCGAGACAGAGCGTGAGGTCGCGCGTTCGCGCACGCTGGCGCGCATCTCGCAGGTCGTTGATTATATCTTCTTCATCATTTACGGATTGCTCTTCATCCGGCTTATCCTGGCCCTGCTCGCGGCGCGTCGCAGCGCGGGCTTTGTGCAGTTTATTTATGCCCTGACAGACCCGCTCTATGCGCCGTTCAGAGGCATCGTCGCCAGTCCTTCGACCCCGGACGGGAATGTGCTGGCGTGGCCGATTGTGATTGCGCTTATCGTTTACGCGCTGGTGCATCTGGGCATTAACGGTCTGCTCAGATTGTTTGCGCATCGCAAGACAGAGATTTGACAATTTATCAGACTTCGGGCTCCGCACAACGCTTGCCTTGTGAACCCCGCCAGGCCGGGAACGGAGCAACGGTAGCAACGGCGGCGTGTGTTGCGGGTAAGTCCGAAGTCTGGCCCACTTTCAGAGCAAGGATGAAGGCGGAAGGATGAAGGATGAAAAGCATGCTTTTAAAGCTGAGTTAACTCTTCTGCAATAGCATTTCTTTCATCCTTCCGCCTTCATCCTTCATCCTTGCTTTCTATGTCCTATCAAGTCATCGCACGCAAGTGGCGCCCGCAGGCTTTCGAGGAAGTCACAGGGCAGGAACACATCACGCGCACGCTCAGGAATGCAGTCGAGCATGAGCGACTTCATCACGCCTATCTCTTCTCAGGCGCGCGCGGTGTCGGCAAGACTACGACCGCGCGCCTCTTAGCCAAAGCTCTCAACTGTCACAAAGCAGACAAGCCTACACCGCACCCTTGCGCTGCAAACGACCCGACAGCATGCCCTTCATGCAAAGAGATTGCCGAAGGCCGCTCGATTGATGTGCAAGAAATTGACGCGGCATCGAACACTGGCGTGGAAAATGTGCGCGAAGCAATCATCGGCTCTGTCGCCATCTCTCCGGCGCGCGACCGCTACAAAGTTTTCATCATAGACGAAGTGCACATGCTCTCGACCAATGCTTTCAATGCCTTGTTGAAAACTCTGGAAGAGCCGCCGCCCCGCGTCGTCTTTATCATGGCGACCACAGAAAGCCACAAACTGCCGGACACGATTCTCTCTCGCTGCCAGCAGTTTGAGTTTCGCACTATCGCGACGACGAAAATCGCAGAGCGTTTAAAGCTCATCGCCGACGCGGAAAAGATAAAGATTACAGATGATGCTTTAAGAGAGATTGCGCGCGCGGGCGAAGGCTCTATGCGAGACGCGCAAAGTGCGTTTGATCAGGTCATCAGTTTTTCCGGCGAAAAGATTCAAGCGGAGGATGTAGAGGCCGCGCTCGGCATCGCTGGCAGAGAGATGCTCGCGCGCGTCATGCAAGGCATCAGCGAGGCCCAGCCCGAAGCGGCTCTGATGGTCGTGGATGATTTAGTTATGCGCGGGCATGACCTCAGAAATTTTTGCCGCGACCTGTTGGCGCACCTGCGCGATTTGCTGGTCGTCAAAGTCTCTGGCGAGATGGCAGGTTTTTTGGAATCATCAGCCTCAGACGGCAAAGAACTCTCGCGGCAGGCGAGAGACTTTTCCGAATCTGACTTGATAAGATTTTTTTCCGCTCTGACAGAGACAGAGAACAGCCTTCGCACAGCCGCGCATCCGCGCTATCAACTCGAAGTCGGCCTCGTCAAACTGATAGAGATGCGCAGGCTCGCGCCTCTGCAAACACTTATCGAACGTCTCGACGCGCTCGAAGAATCCATGCGCACGGGCAAAGCTCCCGCCACTGGTCGCACGCCGCCGACCTCCGCAGCAACCGGCGGCGCAAGTTCCACTACAAAGCCCGGCGGCAGGCAGCCCAAATCCCACGGAGCTTCTGCCACACCAGCCGCGAGCGAAAGTGAGACGGATAAAAATCCAATAACGCAGTCGAGCGCGGCGGAGGATGAAGTGCCGTTTGAGGGCGTCGGCGGCACGCGCGCCGCAAACAGTTCTGCGAATGTCCTGACGCTTGTTCCACCAACCAGCCAGCAGCCGGAGCCTGAAAGCGCGCCGCCAACTCTTTCGCAGTCTCCAAAGCCCGACCAGCCGATTGTCGAAACGCACGCGCCTGTCGCAGCCGCCGCAAACGGTTCGACGATTGAGAAAATCAAAACCACGCTGGAGAAGCGTCGGCGCATGTTTCTGGCAACCGCGCTCGACGCTGCGCACAAGGCTGTCATCGAAGGCAATGAGTTGTGTGTCGAGTTTGCGCCCGAAGCAAAGCATTTGCGCGACACGCTTGCCAAGCCTGAGAGCGTGAAATTCCTGCGCGAAGTCTGCCGCGAGATTCTGGGCCACGACATAGGCATCCGCATCAGCATCACAGAACGCAGCGCAGACAATTCCGATAGCCCTTCATCCAAAGAGGAAGAAGCGCGTCGCGAAAAACAGAAACTGCGCGAATATGCAGAGCAACACCCGGCAGTCCAGCAAGTCCTCCAAACCTTTCACGGCGAGATAGTTGATGTCCGAAGAGTAGATGAAAAGCCGGGATGAAGAATGAAAAAGCGCTATCTGAAAATGAAGCCTTCGAGCTTAAAACTTTAACGTGAGGAACGAAATAAGCGGCTTGCCGCCCGTGCTGTGCGGAAAGTCTGAGACTTTCCGTTCATCTGCTTTTTTAATCTATGAGGCTGCGCCTCAAGGCAAGGCGCAGCCTTGCTATTAAATTCCAATAGCGTGACGGAAAGCCAGAGGCTTTCCGCACAGCACGGGCGGCAAGAGCCGCATTCCGATATTATCGAACTGATGTAGCTTTAAGAAACAACATGCCTTTTATCTCTCCGCCCTCCACCCTGCTTTTCCCTCTTTGCTTTTCTTGAACCAACCGGCGCGGCTCTGCGTATAGCCACGTGGAGGATTTCAAGAGATGCGCGATCCATTCACAGCAGGCTTACTTAGCTTCCTGATTCCAGGACTTGGACAATTATATAACGGCAGGATTCTGGCGGGCGTCCTGTGGTTGCTGTTCACGCCCGGTTTCTGGATTGGGACGGGCGGAACTTTGGGATGGATTTGCCATCTTGTCTCTGCGTGGTGCGCTTACAGCTACGCGAAAGATCATCCGGTGCGCGCCTGAGAGGGCGCAAGACTTTGAAGCCGTGCCGCTTGTTTAGTGCAACGGGCAAGCAGGCACAGCCGCAGAAACAGGTTCGCTGCTCGCGTGTGCAGTTTCCCCCAATTCGAGCAACGAACCTGTTTTCTGTCTCTGCCCTTAATCTTTAGCGCAGCTTGTCGCGCTGCAAGTGCTGCCAGTGTCGCCAGCGATATTTGAGACCCAGCGAATGCTGCGTCGTGTGCAGTCCCAACAAGACTTTAAATCGCAGCTTCACGTAATACCAACCGAACGAGACGGCTTCCAACGGTCGCACGCTTTCTTCCTGCGCTCCCGCATACTGCGATTCAACCTCTTCAATCTGTGAAGGATGTTCTCTTCGATAATAGTGTTTTCTCTTTGAGGAATGTGTAGGCACAGTACCCGGCAGGGCAAAGCCTCTGTGCGACAGGTTGCAACCGTCACATAAAAGGCTCTGAATGCCTATCAAGCGCAGGGGCAGCGCGGGCCTCTCATAGCCACGCCGCACACGCGAGCTTCCACATTTCGGACAGCGCAATCCCATCTCGTTCACCCAATCACAGATCAAATCATATCGCAAAACGCTGTCAGACATTAAATCTGCAAAGAGTGAGGGGATACATGATAAATAAAGTCAATGAAACACGATAATGGTAGGAATTTTAATACGTTGATGGTATGCCATAGGAAGAAGATATTGATACAGTCAATATAGAGTTCTGAGCATTATCGCGTTTGAGTAGCATTCAAGGTTAAGTGTATTACTCAACTTTGTTTTTTTTCGCCACGCAAAAAAATTATTGTTTCACTTCAAACAGTGGAAAGTCTTTCTTCCTTAGAATCCTTGCCGTTGATAACTCGCAATATTCAGCTTCGCTGTCAATGCCGATAAAGCTAAAGCCTTTTAGTATTGCACCAACGCCAGTCGAGCCGCTTCCGCAAAACGGGTCAAGAACCAACCCGCCTTTGGGCGTAATGAGCTTGCAGAGATAACTCATTAAAGAAATTGGCTTGACTGTCGGATGCGTGTTACGCGCAATCTTATCCGGCACTCTCCTGCCATGCCCGCTATGAACGTTCCCAGTGCGCCACTCGCGGCTAGCCTTCTCAGGCAAGTCGTCTAGTCCTGCGTCCCGCTCTGCCTTGCTTGCCTTTGCACAGTAAAAGAAGCGGGACGCACCGCCCGTATCGCCATATACGAAATCGCTGCTTGCGCTATAATGTCCATAAGTGCTTCTCCGCGCGTTCCGGTTTTCTGTAGCTTGAATTTGATGCGCTCCCTTTCCTCCGTTGCTTGTCAGTGTTCCACTCTGCTCATCAAGCATCTCTGCTGCGACTTCATCAAGGATGACGTTTGCGGGCCAACGGCCTTGAGTGCTTTCGGTAAGTTTAGATTTACCGTTGTCAACAAAGCTATCGTTGAATCCTGAACCTCTGGGCCGCTCCCACTTTGATTGGCCGCCTTCCCCGATTCGGCACTCGTCTATATTCAGCGCAGACACGCGCCCCTTCCTTGCTACGCATATCGGCTCATACGCTGGCTTGAGCTTGGATTTATGCTTCGGAAATCCAGAGCCATACATCCAAGCGATAGAATCTTCAATAGTGAATCCAGCATCTTCGATGCTTACCCACATGCGATGCATGGTACGAGTACCTGCGAAACACAAAAGGCGTGAGCCGTCTTTCAGTAAACGGTAAATCTCTGCGAAGATTTCCACGCTCGGCACGTTGTAATCCCAAGACCTGCTCATGAAGGAAAGGCCATAAGGCGGGTCAGTTACGCAAGCGTCTATCGAGTCACTGGGCATCTGCCGCATGGTCTCTAAACATTCGCCATGATAAATCACTATTCCATTTTCTTCACAGTATGGCTTCATCAAAACCTCGTTGGAGACTGCGCGCTTTTAAGCCGCAGAGGAAAACGTAGCCATTACGATTGCGCTTTCAAGCAATCGCCTCAAGTGGAACTAAAGGCGTGTCGTAGCTCAGCATCAGCGGGTGTCTTGGTAGGCCATCGCTGGTAAAGCCAAACGCCATTGGCTTGAATCCTGCCGTAAGAATCAGCGAGAGCACTTCGCGCGGGCGTGACAACTTTCGTCCGAGCGCGCCCCAAGCGCAGACCACTATGCCGTTACCCATGCTGCAAGCCTCTAGGATGTATCGGTCATTGTCCGTCCCTACTGGATAGCCAGCCGCTTTCAGTTCTTTCGGGTCAGTAGCCACAAATGCGTAGGGGTTACAAAAGACTTGACCGCCATATCCGAGGCGCGTAGAAAAGCCCACTCCTTTACGCCACGTCTGGTCTGTGACGATTTTGCTCCCTTCCTGTGCGCCAGCCCTGCTTGGGTTGAAGAGGCAATACGGCAGAATGGGCTTTGACTCATCCCACACCTCCCACAGCAAGTAACGGAACTTGCCGCAATCACTGAATATCGCCTTCATAGAAATCACTCACCTTTCGCCAACTGTAAAAGAATCCCCTTCTTTGGAAGTTGGGGAGCGTTCAACAAATTATTTCTAATTCAGTGAAAAGAGGCCGCGCGGCGTCCTTCCTAGCTGTGCGCGTGGCCTTTGCATTTCTTACGTGATGCGGCATGTCATAGACCAAATGGCAGCGATTACACATAGCTTTACAATGCTCTTCGATAGCGCACTTGACTCCGATTCTGCACATCGGCAAGGCCCGCCGTCCGCATCGAGGTGGGCGACTGTGAGCGTGACCATGTAAGTAGGGTTGCTGGTCGGGTCGCCTTGCCTGCGCTCACACCGGCCTTCGTGGAGTCTGCACTCACCCGTACATTCACACTGGCCTTGCGCTCGCTCGACGCGAATGCGGAGGCTGACGGCTTTCCAGTTGGCCGGGTAAATGTTCTTTTTACTCATGACAGTACAGGCGATCCGGCATGTGATATAATAAATCTCAAAGATATTTTCAGGCTGTGGCATGAGAGCGTGCGTGCATTGAAATCCCATCCCTTTGCGCTGGTTGGTTGTTAGCCCAACACACAGCCTGATTCATCTTGGCCCTATGTTCGACTAGCCCAATCAACCACTTTTTTCTTCGCCTTCTCTGGAATAGTTTTGAGAAGCTGTGCATCCACAGCTTCTCGTTTTCCCTTACCACTAAAGGCATCCCATTCAACAAAGGCAGTTTTCTGGTCTGCGGAGAGGCTTAACAGACGCCCTTCTTGCAAACCATACGGATTGTTGATGAAGCGGACTTTCTTATTCACGTCAGAAGATTTTAAAGCCATAAGATTACCTCTGTTCAACTGTCTTTTGATTGAAGGACGGCAACTCTCTGATTCTTAAATCTTCGGGCCACTCGTTCATATCGCCGCCTTTGCGGTCTTTCATCTCGATATGAACGAGACTATTAAGAGGCGGCTGTCCGTCTCGAATATCCCAATCAATCGGGTCGGGCCACTCCCAACCGTGTGATTCGTACTCTTCGCGGAACTCATCATCGTAGTAGTTAATGACGGGACGGCTTCCTAACTGCTTGACGAATTTAGGGACGCCAGCAGCTTCGCATTGCTGAACAATAGAGCGCAGGTCGGAGATATTGCAGAGGCGTGCGCCTGTGCCTGATTCACCGCCGATAACTACCCAATCAATAGGGCGTATGTAATGGAAACCGGTTTGAAGGCCATTTACGTAAGTGAAGCAAATCGGGCAGCCCCAATCCTTATCATTATTCACACGAACCGGTGTCACCCATCCATGCCCGTTAAGACACTTTGCAAGATTAAGATTGACCGGCCCAAGCAACGGCTCAAGGCTCAGCCAGTGCAAGGCAGCAGGAATATCTAAGAGTTGCGGGATTCTTTCGTCTGCGGCTCTTTGGTCTTCGACAGAGACGCCGAGCCAGACGTTAGGCAGGGGGATTGTGCCGCCGTAATAAAGACGCCCTCCATCTTTCGAGCCGTCTTCGCCGTACTCGTCATCAATCCACCAGCCCGCAGCTTTTAAGTGTGGCCTGAGTTCGCCATTCTCATATATGAAATCGAAGCCAATCTCTTCTGCATATTCAGAGACGCCAAGGTCAGAACATTCCTTATCTCGCTTCCGAAAATATTCAAGCATGCGCTCTGGTCGCTTCGTGAGAACTTGGAAAGTAATCTGCGGACAGAGGGCAGCAGTCGCAAAAAACTTATCAATCATCTCGTCTGGTATGAGATGTAAAAACAGATCAGTCATATCGAACGGAAACATCCGCGCCGTCTCGCCAGCCTTCGCCAGACGGTTATTGAGCTTGATAATTTTCTGCAATTCTTTCTCGTTTAGCACGGCCTCGACAAACTCTGCATTCTGAGTGATGTATTCCAGAGCCACGACTTTATTTCCATCGCCGTCCGTGCCGCCGCCGAAACGATGGGTATAAGCTTCGCTGTAGCAGTTCAGACAGCCAGCAGATTTATGAATGCAGAAATGGATTGTCTTGCCCGTTCGCTTATCTATAAAACGGATCGGGTTTGACGTGTAATCAGTCCACTCAATAGAAGTTTTATTCGGCATTGTGAAATGCTCCGGGCTTGCGGATATTAAGGTGTGCGCCGGTCTTGGGGTCGCGGATTGCGCCGCCGCGAATGACGCGATCGAGGAGGCGTTTTGTAAGAGCGATGTCGTGAAGACAATAATCTATGACAGCTCCGACTTCGCCGCGCTGGAAACGGATCGGGGCCATAGCCCCTGTGCCGCTCTTCGTCAGGTTGAAGTTGGCTTCCACTACCGCGTCAAGGCTGTAGCCGCCGTGCGTTTGGGGATGGAAGTCAGGGCCAAGTCCGGCAGCTCGCCAGATTTCCTGTAGCAGGTCATAGCTCTTCTCAGGCAGGATAGTGATGCCGTGCGCCTCAAGAATGCGATTGTCAAAGCGATTGTTGTTATAGCCGACGATGCATTCCTGTGTGACAGCCCACATGCCGAAGGCTTGAAGGTTATCTGCGAGGAAGACGCGCGAGCGGTCATACTTGTAATCGTATGCGCCGATGCAGGCGATGCCCATGCCAGCATAATCTTGCCAGCCATCGCAATATTGAATATCCGACTCACGCTTGCCACTTCGGTCAGCGATGGCTCTGAGAATTTCTATATCGTAGATCAGCATCTTTTGTTACCTTCCAAAAGACAAAACGCCTTGCCTTAATCTCTCTATTGCCATCTCGCAATATCTCTCTTCGATTTCTATGCCGACAGCAGGCAATCCTAGTAGATGGCAGGCCTGCAAAGTTGTCCCGCTTCCCATAAACGGGTCGCAGACCAAACCCTGCCCGTAGTAGCGCACAAGCCAGCGAACGTGTTGAAGCTTGCGCGGGCACGGATGGTCTGCCTCTTTTCCTTTTGAATCGTTTGAGCGAACCATGCCCGGCAACACAGTCCAGCCCTGACGCTGCGGCATTGCTCCGAAGATGTAAGCGATGTCAACTCCGGCGAGTAGAAGACCTTTGTAGTGCGGCCGCGCGCAGTCCAGCCAGCAGGCGCGAATAAACGACAAGCTGCTCGGAACGGTCAACAAAAAGCGTGGGTCAGAATCAAACCCAAGCTGAACCACAATTCGCTTTGTGCGGCCTTCCAGCAGATTGAAAACATCAGCAGCCAGCCCGAAAGGGTCGTCCTTGCCTACGATGTCAGCTGTAGCATTAGGCCATACAGGGTCGGTGATTACAGCGTCGAAGCTCTCAGAGAGAGTGGGCAGAATCTCACGAGCGTCGCCGTGATAAATCACTATTCCCTTTTCTTCGTAGTATGGCTCCATTTAAACCTCGTCGGGTCAAGTTAGTGTAAATCGCCTCTCTCTTCGACTTGATTTAGCAAGGTTGCGAGTGCTTCGTGATGTTCGGGATAGCCGGGCTGTAGGCCACGATTAAAAAGGAAATCACACACTTCGTTTCTGACTTCATCTTCTGTCAGACTTTCGCTGTCTTCACGACTGGCAGCCTGATACCACTTGACGAGCCAATAAATAGCTTTGTCGCGTTCCTGTTCGACCAGCGAGACTTCGGCTTCTAACTCCGCTTTGCACTGCTTGAGGAATTTAATGCTGCTCTGCATTGTCTCGACGATGGTCTGCATCTCGCCGAGTGTCTCTTGAATCTTTGGGACTGTGGGAAATTCTGTGATGCGCTCTTTAACTGTTGACATGAGTATCTCCTTAGTGCTTGCGCACGCTGCGCACATCGGGTTCATTCTGAGTCTTAATCATCGCGGCGACGACTTTGCGTTCGCTGAGTTCGTATGCCTTGATGAGTGCTGCGTTGGCTAGATTGCCAAGGGCGAGCGGAGTGGAAGCTTGGGCGGCGAGACGCTTGACGGCGTCGCGCTCGAAGATTTTTTCAATGTCGCCGCCGACGAGCTTGAGCCGGTGCGCGAGATAATCCCAGACGGCTTTGCCGAGCGGCGGCATCTCCAGCACATCAAGACGCTCGGCAATCTCACGAAAGCGATAATCGTTAAGGCGTCCCTTTAACTTCGGCTGGCCGAAAAGCACGATGCCTATGAAACGGTCATAGCCGCCCGTTCCCAGTTCGTAAAAATTCTTGAGGGCTGTGAAGACAGTTTCATTGAGATGATGCGCTTCATCGAAACAGAGCGCGACGCGCGTACCCTGCTCATAAAGATTCGATAGCAGTTTTTCCAAGCGACGTTGCGAATCAACCAGCCGCACGGAAGGTCTCTGCTCGAATGCTTGAAGCACAAAGCAGACGATGCCGCCAGAGTTGACGCGCTCCATCTCGGCAAATTTGGGCCAGAGCAATCGCACGCGCTTGTCGCTTCGTCCGGCGTGATCCATCAGGCGTGCTTTCAAGACGGTCTTGCCACTGCCGATGTCGCCAATCACGGCACAGAAACCCTGATAGTTGACGGCATCAAGTAAGCCGTCGAAGATGCGGTCAAGGTCGCGCGTGGTGAAGGTCTCCTGTGTGTTGCGCGGAAAGTCTGAGAACGGGTCACGTTTCAGGTTAAAATGGCGTGCGACTTCGAGCGGAAGCCGTGTGCGTGCGGCAATCATATTTGGCAATTCCTCCTGTGTAAAAACGGTCAACAATTCGCGGCTAATCTCTTCGGCGGAAAATCCTTCACAGGCCAGATAGCCCGTCAGGGCAGTAATCAGCAGTGGCTTGATGCGCTGGACATATCGCTCGTCGGCAGTCCCGTGCAGCAGCCGGTCAGTGGAAGATTTTGAAACCAGCCCGTTAGTCAGAGCAGTCAGTCCGCGCTGCGAAATCCCGTGACGTTGACAGAAGGCCGTCAAGCCTTCGTGCAGAGCGTTCGGACGCTGAGTTGTTTTCTTTTTCTTCGAGCTATTCATCCTTACCCCTGAATCAAAAGCGCATCCGGTACGTTGAACAGCCCTTGACGACCAACAAAAGGCACAGGCACATCCAACCGTCGAATGTTGGAAAGCATCCATCCGAAACGGCCTAAGCTGAAGTCGCCCATAATTCTTTCCGTCCAGTCGTAGAGGTTATTGTCTACGTCTTTCGGACGGCGCGGCGTATCCAGTTCCCCATTGGTAAATGACTCTGTTGGTCGGCAGTCAACAAGGTCAGCGACAGCAACGATTGCTCCGAACGGTAGGACTTCGTGTAGTGACTTATCCCCAAAGCGGATACCCGATTCACGCATTGCTCCCTGCCACTGCCAGATGCAGCTATAGTGAATTAGTTCGCTGATGATTTTTCGCTTGGCCGCATGAATAGCAATCGGCCCGCGATAGTTTGTTGACCAGTGGCGCGTCTCTATCAGCTTGGATTGATAAGCCACAGCAGACGCCCAAGGTTGCCATAACGACAATGCTTTCATTGCTCGGCCTCCACAGTCTCAGGCACTTGAACGGCTGACCAATTAACCGTGCGCCAGACTTTCTCACCGCCAGCGCGAATGAGAACTTGCAGTTGATCCTTATAGGCGACGCGAGCTTTTAGCACTGATTGCTCGTCATCGAAGCCGGGCACTTTCGCCAGCACAGTTACGCCTTGCTTGACGAGGCGGTTGATCTCAGAACAGGTCATCATTGTTTGCTGACACCGCCTTTCCGTGTGCGCCACAACAAAATGATGAGATAGAGCGCGAAGCCAAATAGACCTGTCAGTGACAGACCTATCTGCGCGCTCAACAGGCGCGTGATGTCACTAGGGTCATCGAAAAAGCCAAAGAGCTTGACCATGCCGAAGGCCGGGAAACAACACACGAGGAAATAGAGCATCTCTATGCAAAGTTTCATCAGAATATCGGTGGAGACTGTGCCATTTATGGCGCGGAGGAAACCGCAGCCACTAGGCGGCGCAGTCAAGCCGCCGCGCTCCTTTCGCTAGAGTCAATGCGGAAATAGCGGAGAGTAGCCTTGTGCTTGCACTCACGGCAGAAGCCGCGCGGGAAGTTAAAATGCAACTCTCGAATCGCTCTGCTGCCGCACTTAGGGCAGCATAGATTCGCGCCTCTCTTCTTCGCTGCTTCAACTGCAATGGCAGCGCGACGGGCGAATAGATGCTTCGTGCTAGGCTTGTCCAAGTCGTACTCGTCAACGTAGTCAATCTCCGTTGAGGACACCACTTCGCCGTTTGCGTTTCGTACTACTAATTCCAGTTTCAGAGTTTCCATGATTACCTCTCAAAAGAATCCCTGCTATTCGATAGCGCGGGAGCATTCAATTAAGCTCTCCTCTGTATTTCAACAACAGTTGCACTCGCAGGGCGGGCGGTAACTGCGTCGCGCAATTCCGTGTCTTCAATTTCCGAGCGGCCAGCGAAGATTGATTTGAGCCATGCGGCCTCTTCGTCATTAAGCTTGCGCCGTCCGCTCTGTTCATCAAGGCTGCCGAGCGCGCCTTCTTCAAGCAGCAGATCTGCGGCTGTGAAGTAGTCAATGAGTTGGCCCGCGCGCGCGAGCTGCGAGTCCGCGCCGTGCAGCAGAGCGTCGAGCAGGGCCGGGTCAGTTGGGCGTCTGGATGTCGAGGCCGCATCCGTCACGCTCGGCGGCACGACGCCGGGCGCGCTGGCGATGACTTCCGAGATGGCTATCGCTTGCTCTGGCTGCGGGAAAAAGATTGGCTGTGCCGCATGGTCAAAGCTTGTATCAATGAGTGGAATAGGCAGAGGCGTGTCGGCGTGTTGGTTATGCTCTTTCACGGCTTGCGCCTGCTGTTTGGCATAAGCTTTCAGAGCCTTGCGATTTTGTTGACCGATAGAATCTGCCACGCGGCCAAACTCTCCAGCCGCGTCGGGCTGCGCTGCCACTCGCTGAATTTCATACTCTGCGCCGTCGAGACCGAGCAGCACGAAGAACTCTGCCTCGTCTGGGAAAACGATAGTAACTTGTTGACCAATCCAGTTGCGGAAGGGGAATCTCTCGCTGGTCGGCAACTGATAGATTGTCCCTTTATGCGAAAAGGTTACGTCGGCTCGGATGAGCACTCTTATCTCGTCGGCGAGGAAGGCTGATTTCAAGACATCCGTAGGCAGTTTGCGCAGCACGACCCGTTGCGAATGCCAGCGCACCATAGGCGGCTCGCCAGTTGTCCGATGAATGCGATGGTTATATTTGAGACAGAGTTCTTCGCCGAATCTATTCAGGACATCAAGCGTCAGTTCGCGCCCTTCGGCCAGAAAGAGACCAATCAACTTTTCATTCTTCTCAACACGTTTATGGGAATTTTCAACCTTGCCGGATGCTTTAGAGTTGCCCGGCAAGTGATGTGTCACTTTGTAGCCGCCCTTGTCAGCCAGCACGCGCTCAAGAATCTCTGTCGCTCGACGGTTGCGCCCGAATTTAATGGTCGCGTCATTGTCCGCATAGAGTTGTAGAGGCACGCCCAAGAAGCTGTAAGCCTCAAGCAGAAAAGTTACGACATGCGATGAAGAGGGTTTTTCGCAGGCGTAGAATCGAACAAAGGTGTAACGCGAAAAATCATCTACTAAAGAGAATCGCCAAATCTTGACGCGATGAGGTTTTGTATTGGGATGGTTCTTAGATACTTCAAGTTCAGAGACGGTCACAATCTTGCGTTTGCTCTGGTCATACCAACGCTCTTTCGTGCCGGATATATCGAATTGAAAAAGCTCGCCGGGCGCGCTGGCTTCCCATCGGCGGTAGGGCACGATGTTTGTGCGGCGAGCCTTTCCGCCTAAGCCGTGCTCGCGCAAGTATCGTTGGAAGGTAGCGAGCGTGACGGGTATTTCATTGCCGCGCAGCCGTGCAGTCTCCAAAGCATCTGCCGGGTCAATGTTGTAAGCCACGACGAGCGATGCGGCGACTTTCAGGCCGGAATGCTCCATCAACTGCGCCCGACGACTGCCTTTGTCTGCACGTTTCTTGCGTCGGGGCCGAAGGTCTGCGGACAGATCGTAAATATATTGCAGGGAAACTTTGTAAAAAGCGGCGAGACGCTCGGCCTCGGCTTTCGCGGATGGGCCAGCCAACCCACGCATCGCGTCGCGTATCTCTTGCTTAGAGAGAGTTCCAAGTTTATTATTTGGCATGTCGGAGACGACCTCTTTTTAGGAAGAAGAGAAAAGACAGGCGCGCGCCGAGGGCTGAAATCGGCGCGCGCCTTTAGTTGTTATTTAGCTGCCGGTGATGTCGGGCTGGAAAGCGTGCCAGCGACTTTGCGCGCTTGCACCCAAGCGCGCAGTATTCCCAGCCACTGAGCGCGCTGCGCGTCATTCATCATGCCCGCAGACAATGTTCCCGCCGCTTCCAAATCTTGGAAAAAGCTCGCCATGTTTTGATAGTAGAGAGATTTGTCTTCGCCCTTGATTAAACCGAGCGTTTCGGCGTGAAGGTGAATCTCCGCCAGCTCATTACTACGCTGATCTGGCTCATTGCCGAGCGCGGGTTTGGCAGAAGCTTTATGCTCACGGTGCGCGCGTACAGGGTCAAATCCGACTGCTCGCAACCCGACACGCTGGGCGCGCGCGCGCGCGACGGTCAGAGCCTGTTGTATAGAACTGATAGTTGTATTGTCGTGCATAACCTCTTCGACCATGCACGAGCCAAAGAATTCGCGCGTGCGCCCATCAGCCAGCGTCACGGCACAGGATGCACTAACGAGACCGATAGACGGATTCACGTCTCCCACGCTAACCCTGATGTCCTGAATGTCTGACAGCAAGACCGCGAGCAGAGAGAGCGCTTCGAAATCGAAGATAGGGTCAAGCTTGTTTCCCTCGAAGCTGATTTGCGATTCATCAAAGCCATAAGCTGTACATAACTCAAGCGCGAGTTCTGCTTGCTTGAGGCTTAGAGGTTTGCGCGCTGGCGCAGATGGCGGCGGCGCGGTTTGAGTGGGCTGAGAGTCTTGAATATTTGTACTCATGTGTCCTCCGAATAAGAAAAGATTTGCGAGAGCCGCGCCCTGTCACCGTGCAGGACTACCCCCCGGCTCTCGCGTGACGCGGCACTGAAAGCAGCAAAGCCGTGCCGCGACTTTGGTCAGCGCCGGGCGCGCAGATAAAAGGCTTTACCCAACGGGCAAGCGATTAGCAGAACCAGTGCGAAAATGAGAATGTGTTCGATGGGCGGCATGATAATTAGTCCTCAATCAAGTCTGCGACGCGGTCATCCGAATCTTCCGCGTCAGAGTCGAGTTGGTATGCGCGCATCAGATTGGTGTAGGCAGCCGCGAGCGTGCGGAGCATACGGTCAAGCGCAGCAGGGCGTTCGTTTTCGGGTAGCTGCTCAGCTTCGGCTGTGAGTTTCACAATCGCGGCGATAGCATCATCAAGGGCCGTCTCGTATGGTGTGGCATCGGGTCTGCCGTTCGCGCTGGCTTCATCGGCCTTGCGCTTCCACTTGTCCACATCCTTTTTGCCGCGCGCGATAGTGCGACTCTGTTCATTGGCCTGATCAGCAAGTTTGGAGAGTGTGGTTAGCAGAGTGGCGCGGTCGCTGAGGGAGATACGCTGCTCGTCCTCGTCGTGGCGTAATACGATCTCTTCACCTTCAATCGCCAGCGTGCCTTTGCCTAAGAGTCTGCGCTTTGCCATCGGCGCGTTAATCGCGTTCAGATAGTTGAAAAGCTCGTCGCCTTCGGTGAGCAGAGCTTTTTCCAGACGATTGAACTTGGCATAGCTCATCGGCGAGATAGAAGACTTATCAAGAAACTCATCAAAGCGGGTGAAACCGTCTGCTGTATAAAACTCCTCGTCGCGGATACGCTGCAAAGCACGTATGGTTTGTGCATTGAGGGCTTCGACAACCGCATGGATAGCGCGCGCGCCGCCGACTACCATCAGCAGAGAGTCTCGCCTTCCGTTCTGCTGTGCTGCGCGCTGCTCTGAGATTTCTTCCGCCACATGCTCTTCATGGACGGCCACTAATTTTTGTTTGAGTTTGCTGGTCATTTGGGTTTCCAGAGTTTGCAAGTTGCAAACTCTCTTTCAGGGTAAATTTCAAAAAAGCTCAGTAAAATTGCGAATCAGCGGATTTAGAGTTTGCAAATTTGCAAACTCTAAGACCCGATTTGCACTGCCGATGCGCGCTGGCAGAAGGCTATAAAGCGCGGCGCGAGCGCCCATCCGCGCTCTGTCTGCTCGACAAATCCTTTGACCTTGAGGGTCTTCATGCATCGGCTCGCCTTGTCGTAAGAGAGCTTTGCACGCTCGGCAATTCGCTTGATACTGACCGGCTCGAACTGCGTGCCTTCGAGGGCTTCGAGCACCTGTAGGCCATGCAGGAGCGATTCAATGACGTAATCCGTTTCAGAGCGCACCGCGCGTCCCATCAGATGGCCTCCTTCAATTCGTCTGCGATGGCGCGGGCGAAATCAAACTCGCCTTGCCCGTAAAGACGCGGGAAATATTTCTTCTGCAATCTGTAAACGGTGGCGAGAGAAGTGATGGCTTGCGAGCGATAGGAGCGCGACCATTCCATAAACTCTTCCGGCGTCCTAATCCAGTAGCTGCCGTAAGGCGGTTGTCGGTGTGAGCCGATTGGCAAAACCCACTCGTTGCGCAAGGTCGCAATCAGGTCTTTGGCTTTGCGCGCGTCAACTTTGTAATACTCAATGATATGGTCGAGCAGCAGAGGGTTGGCGGCGGTAAAGTGTGTGAGCGCGCGAGCCAGCGCGAGCGGTTGATTATCAAGGTTTCGCTTCTGCTCTTTGCGCGCGAAGATGAACTCTTGAAGTTGCAAGGCCGGATATCTGAAAGCCTTCCTGCGGCCCGCGCAGTTAGCGCAACGCTCTGGGCCGTAGAGAGTGATGGCAATCTTCGTGTCCATGCACTCGTGGCATTCGATTCTCTCCCTCAATCGGAAGAGAGGATCGCCCGGCATAGTCTCTTCTACTAAGCCGCCCATAAGCCCTCCCGACGATTCATGCATTTCAGAGCTTCGATTACCTTGTTGGCGTCTGCGGTCGTGCGGAGCGGAAAGTGTTTGGCCTGTCGTCGGCAGAAATCAGCAAGCGCATCAGCAGACCATCCGCGCTGGCTGGCGAGCGTAGCTATCAGTTCAAGCTGCGATTGAGAGACAATCTGCTTGATGCCGCGCTGCTGGCGATGCCAGTGGACTGTGCGACGCGGGGCGGGTTTGAACTCGCGTCCGCCGTAATGCTTGATGACCGCATTAGCCTCGTCAAAGGTCAAATCCTTGACGCTGTTTGTGCGTCCCTCAGTGACTTGATGAATGACAGCATGACGGTCTTCGTCGCCATGACCGGCGCGGCGCGCAAGACCGAAGATGGCGCGCGCCTGCGCAGTTGATTTGGGCTGATTCTTATTGCTCATTTTGTGACTGTCGGTTCGGCGCTTAAACGGGTGATGGCCTGCTCTGCTTTGTCGCGCAGCTCAACCAGTTCTCTGATAACCTCAGTCGTTGGTTTGCCGAGCGCGAGAGCTTCGACGGCCTCTTGTGCTTCCTTGAGAATTTCCATGCTGCCGAGCACGCGATCACGTTCGGTTGAATATGTTGGTGAAGCTATCTCTTGCAGGATGGTGTAGTGCTCGCGGGCATAGTCAGCCAGCAGTCCGGCTCTTTGAAGGTTCGCCCCTTCCGCTTCCCATGACTCATCAGGGAAAGATGCTGCCAGCGTAATCATGGCGCAGACACGGCCAAGGTCAGAGCGCGCCGCGCCGCGCAGGAGCTTGTGAACGTGGTTGACATGACAGCCTAAAACTTCGTCGGCCAGTCGCTTGATCTTCGTCGGCGTATTGAAGATGCGGGCGAGAATTTCATGTTCCGGCGGTAGGTTGCAGTTTCGCATCAGACTCCCTTGCTTATTTCAGTGGAAAATAATCAGTCTTCTCAGAGTTAGCTTGATGAAGTAATCTCGCGCGCATGAAAATCATGCTGCAACCTGTGCAGGCTTCGGCTCAAAGACTTCAGCCAGCGTGAGACCTAGAGCCGTGACAACCTTTTCTAGCGTGTGAATTTTGACGTTTTGGCCGCGCCTTATAGCGGTGATTGTGTTCACGTTGAGGTGCGCTTCTTCGGCGAGCACTTCGTTTGACCAATCCAGTTCTGCTTGTTTTGCCCTAATTTTGTCGTCTCTATACATATTGTAGCAGTTCCTCCTACGATAGTAGCAGAGACTAGCGGAGATTCGCTGTGATGTCAACTACTTTCTTAGGATATTCTCCAACCACAGTAGGAGGCTATCATAGTAGTATTTTCTCTGTGGATAATAGGGAGCAAGAACTTCTACCTGACTATGTCCGGCGCATTCGCAGGGATAAGGGATTGTCTACGACTGATGTGGAGCGGCAGAGTGGTGGCGAGATTTCTGATGCTTATGTTACTAGGATTGAAAATGGGCATGTGAAGAATGTCTCGCCAGAGAAACTTAAAGCCCTTGCTAAAGGATTAGGTGAGACGGAAGATGAAATATTTGCAGTTGCGCGAGGACTCTATCCATATTCAGCAGTTGATCCAGTAATCCAGCGCGAGAAAAATCTTCTGCTCTGGATGTACGATGATTTACCCCGCGAATGCCAGCTTGATGTGATGGCTTCTATTTCAGGCATCCACGCGCGTAGAAGTATGAGCGCAAAAATATCAGACCGGCATGAAGCCAGAGCTGCTACCCGCGCCGAGATAAATAAGCAAGCCACACAAGTTGAATTTGAACCAGCACTAGAAACCCCTGTGATTAATTTGAAGCTTAACGATGAGGTTACAGAACGACGTGCCCGACGCATGTCCAAACCCTCGCAAACCGGACGCACTCATAAGAAGCGGCGAGGAGCAGGATAAATATGGAAACTCCCCATTTATCAACTAACTGCCCACATCTTAATTTTATGGTTGCTACACCTATCCCAATCGTCGAAGAGGTTGGAGCGGGTACGACGCCGCTCGAAGAACGCCTGATTACTGGGCATCGCATCATTCGTCCACTGAAGAATCAACGTCAGTTCGACCGTCCGGTGGTCGCACCTGTCACAGGCGATTCGCTCAAAGACGATAATATACTCGACGGAGATTACGCCGTCCTGAAGCTCAACTTCGAGCTTGAAGAGGTTACGGACGGTCGTCTCGTCGTGGTCAAGTGCCCGGCGGGAGTAATCATGAAACATTTCCACCTGACTGAGGACGGAAGAGTCCGTTTGCGTTCTGCGAATATAGATTATCCCGACCTCTATTTCGATTTGGAAGATGTCGAGATACAGGCTGTGGTGATGAGAACAGATCGCTCAATCGAATGGAATTGAGATTGCGCGACGTGCGCCAGTTGGCGGACTACAGAGATTCTTTGGGTCTATTTCAGATAGCAAAAAATCATGCAATCTCGGATGAAACCTTGCAAGGGTATTTCCAAAATATTTTACAAGGCATGAGACTGAGGTGTCCCGTCCTCATCTCACTAAGAGAAGCTGTGATTTGCCGAAATAAAATCATGATGAGGCTGGGCAGCATTCACAGTAAAAGGAGAATTGAACATGCGAAAGAGCATTTGGCTTATTGCTCTAATAGTTACGATGACCTCTCTTGCTTGTCAAACTTCCAAACAGCAAAATTCTACTTCTATTCAACCCAATGCTAAGCAGCACATTACGATTGATACTCTAGTCAACCTTCCGCCTGATTTCAAACCTGCATACACAATCGCAGAAGTTAGAGATGTAAGTTTTGCCGCTACAACTAGACATGTCGTTAGTATCAAGCTTCCTTCCAATTTACAGAAAGAAGTATTGGAACAAAATTTCAAACACGCAATTAAGGATACATATCTTAAGAAGAAATCTAATGCGATTTCAATATGGGGATATAGAAATAGTGATTCAGTGGATGCAACTTTCACAGTAGGGGAAGCTGTCTTTGCTCCGAATGGCAGTTGGGAAGATGCAATGAATTACTCATCTGCGGACTTAGATCATTACGAGATTTTGGTAAAAATTAAAGACCAATATCTTAATCCCATCCAATTACTTTCTATTGGCACAAATGTCTTCTTAGAGAGCAAAACATTTGAGTATGTCTTTGTATCTGATAGTGCAAGCGCGTGGCACGATGAGAATAGAGTTGCCAAATTAACAAATGGGACTAGCGCAAAAATTTTAGAGGCGAAAGAATTTCCTATGGCTGGGGATTTTTCCACGACGGTTCGCTATCGAATTAAGGCTGGTAAAGTTGAAGGATGGGTTTTTGGGTCAGATGTTGAATTAAAGAAGTAATCTCACGCCGCCGACGCAGTCTGAATGTCAATCAACCAATTTACAAACGAATCTTCATAGACATAAATAATGCCATTGATGCGTCTGCTCTCAAACGTGCCATTCTCACACCATTCAATCAGAGTCGAGCGGGCCGGAACTTCATGGAAAACTCTGCGTTGACGCAACACATCTTCTACGTCGCGCAACCTGAGCAACGGGCGGATTTTTAATTCAGGTAGGAAAAGCTGAGCACTCACGGCCAGCAAAATACCGCAAACCCGCTTTCCAATCAACTAAAACCTTTCGATTTATAGTCTCTGCGGATTTTCATTGTTTCTATAGTCTTTGCCCTTCCAAGTCTTAACCTCCTGCCTTAACGTGCGCTCTTGATGAGTCGCGTAACCAAACCACAGATAGCTTCACTGCTGGCCGATTGGGCCTCCTTGCGCGCCAGACAGCAGAGGATTGAAGCCGCGCGCGAAAAGCAGATAGCTGAGCATCGCACCGCTTTTGAACAAGCGTGCGCGCCCGCCCATTCCGAAGCTAACCGGAAACTCACACCCATACAGGAGCAACTCAATGAGATAGAAAATCAGATCACGACCGCGATGAAAGCGAGCATTGATGCTGCCGGGAAGATCGGCATTCCTTATGTCACGGTTGACAATGCGACCGCCGAAGTTGTCTCCGCAGCCCAACGCGAAATCAAACCGGAAATTTTCTTTGAAGAGACGCCGCCCGAAAAGCGCACCGCCGTCTTTTGGGAGTGCGTCAAGATTCAAATCGGCAAGGCCGAGAAATTCTTAGGCAGCCGGATTGATGAACTGGCCGCGCTCAAGCGCACCTACAACGTCAAGATAAGTTTGAAATAAAGAGTCCGCGCGCAGCTCCGCAGTAACATCTGCCATAGTCAAACTGACAGGGCTATGTGAGCTGCGCGCAGTTAAATCAGTTCTTTGATATTCCCAACCAACGATCAGGGCAGCGTGTACCGCCGAGCAGTTCACCAGATAGGCCATACGCATGTGCATTAAAAGGTGAAGGCGGGAAGGGATTTGAAGTTGGCTGCCCGCCACGCAGGCAAAAGAGGGGGAAGGAGTAAAGATAAGCATGGTTCAATCTACGCCGACAGGTGAGGCGATCACTTAGGCTACGGGATTGATGCATTCCATGACTCGTTTACTGCTTTCCTTCTCCCTTTCGCATTAAAGGGAATTCACACATGGCACTCCGAGACCAACTAAAAAGCAAGAAATTTAGCGCGCTGATTGTCGGCGTGATTGTCACTCTCGGCGCGAGATATGGCCTCAGGCTCGATCCTTTGACCGTCGGCTACATCGTCAGTCTCTTCATCGCTTATATCGGCGCACAGGGGTTAGCCGATAAGGGGAAAGAGGCGGCAAAGATTGAGAAGCAATAATAATTCAATCAGAGGACAAATCATGAAAATCAAATCAACCTCTCTCCTGCCCTTAATTATCCTCACTGCCTGCTTGCTGCTGATGGCCTGCGGCGCGGCGAAGGGGCTGCTGGCCGTTGCCGTTGGCGTTGATGAGACCGTGACGGTCAAGCGCGAGCTGGCCGCGCAGGGCGAGATGTCGCGCGAGTCGGAGTTGGCTTTTACAAAGAGTCTGCTCGACGGCGACCGCGCGATGATTCAAGTGACGGAGACGGCTGAGTGCTTTGAAGCCTTCACGGCGGATGCAAAGACAGCTATTACAACTGGCCTCGACCAGACTATCAGAGGTCTTGAGGACTTGCAGGCACAGGGCATCCTCCGCATCAAGAGCGAGCGCGGGCGCAAGCGGTTTGCACAGGTTATCACAGGCGCAAGGCTCTCTGCTTCCGGCATCCGCACTGCTCTTGAATTTATTCCTGTAGCTGAACCCGGTGCGCCGCCGCCAGAGCTAAACGATAAGCAGCGACGAGACCTTGAAGCCTTCCGCGCGACCTGCCGCCGCGCGGCTGAAATCTTTCGCCGCAGTGAGAAGCGACTGGAAGAGGATTTGATTCGTTTGCAGCCGCCCGCCTAGCACAAGGGACGCCTCACGATGGCTGATGAGCATTCGACTGATACAAACGGCTGGGGAGAATGGCGACGGCATCTGCTTTTGGAAACGGAAGCACTCAGGAAATGCGTCGAGAAGCTGACAGATGAAGTCGCCAACATGAAGACTGAAATTGCGCTCCTGAAATATAAATCATCGGCATGGGGCGCGATTGGGGCGGCAATAGTAGTCGCTCTGTATCTCTTGATTGAGTACGCGAAGAAATGAATCCGCGAGTCTTAATAGCTGAGGATAACCCGGACACACGCGGCCTGCTGAGCCACGTCCTTAAAGGGTCGGCATATCAATTTGATTTTGCCAAGACAGGCCAGCAGGCGATTGAACTCTATCAGGAAGCGCAGAAGAGCGGGCCTTCATACAACTTACTGATTCTTGACAATGCGATGCCGATGAAGACCGGCGTGACTGTGGCAGAGGAAATCAGAGACGCGGGAGATTTGGCAACTCCAATCATTTTCTTTACAGCCTTAGAGCCTCGTGAGATTGAGCCGGATGCTGTGAGGCTGCACGCCTGCGTCATCTACAAGCCCGAAGCAACAACTGCCATCATCTCGCATATTGAAAAGGCTCTGTCGGGCGAGATGGCCTTCGGTAAGTGCGTTTAGAGTTTGCTTCTACTGGGCTGAGAGAAGCAAACGTGGCAGGAGATGGTAAAGACAATGGCGCTTGCATCTCAGGCGAGCCGACTCTCCCGCCACGAGAATTGATAGCAGATGCCAAGTCGCTATGAGCAGGAAGCAATTGATCTCGCGCGAAAGTTTTACTGCGACTATGGCGGCAACGGCGCGCAGATTGAACAGGCGATGCGCCGCGCGGGTTATCACTCGTGGAGCAAGCAGAACCTGTATGACCGGGGCGACAAGCTCGGTTGGATAACGCGCTTCGGCTTTGAGAAATCACTGAAGCTCGCGCTGGACGCAAAAATCAATGCGGTTTCCTCAGAGGATGAGCGCAGATATAGAGCGGTTGTCCAGCTTGCAGACCATTATCAAAGTCTTGCCCTTGGGGGCGATGACAAAGCGGTTGACAAGTTTATCAAGCTCACGGATCAGCAGATTGCGCTCCGCAGCAAACTGGATTTGAGCAGCGCAAGTTTTGAAAGTTTTGTCGAGGCGTTTGAGCAGATTGTGATGTGGGCCAAAGAGGTTGACACGGATTTAGCGAAGCTCTTCTACCGTCGCAAAGACGAGTTTATTGAAAGAGCGAGCCTGCACTATGGCAAGCGCGATCTCGACTGACGAGCAGCTCCGGGCGCGGATGAGCGCTGCGGTAGATCACGCGGCAGATGCGCTCGCGCAACAGGCTGACGGTTTTGATATTCATCTCGCGCCCCTGTCATGGTGGCGTAAGAACTGGGCAGATAAAAAAGTCCAGAAATTGTTCATTGAAAATTTTATCCGCATTCGCTCGAAGCATGAGGATAACAAGATTGTTCCTTTCCGGTTTAATGATTTGCAGAACGACCTGCATTTCAAGCTGACCGGGCGCGATGTAATTCTGAAGTTTCGCCAAGGCGGTGTCACCACTTACTTCTTAGCGAAAAAGCTATGCAAGGCGATTCTGTTTTCGGGAAGAAACATCCGCTTCGTGCCACACGACCCTGACGCCGAAGAAGAATTTTGGGCGCGGCTGGACACGATGTACCAGCACTTGCCGTCACGCCTGAAGCCTGAGACCCGTTACTACTCGAAAGAGTTAATTCAGTTTCAGGATGTGAGCAAAGGAGTGATTGACTCTCGCCTGACTTCGCTCAATCCGCGTCCCGGTCAAGAAAGCAAGCTGCGCTCGCAAACTCTGACGGACGCGCACCTGACGGAAATTCCTTTCTGGCAAGGCGATCAGGAAAAGGTTTTTACCGCGCTGATGGCTGCCGCCGATAAGGGCGAGATTACGCTTGAGTCAACGCCCAACGGGAAAGAAAAATTTTATTTCTATTATCGGCAGGGCAAAGAGAAAAAGGGCGGCTGGACTTCACATTTTTACGAGTGGTACTGGCTGAGGGAAAACCGGATTGAGGATTGCCGCTTCGCTTTATGCAAAGGGGCATACGTTCTGCTGACTGCTGACCAGAGCATCAGCGATGTTTGGAACTCTCATGCCAAGACCGAAGAAGAAAAACTTGAGCGACAACGACGATTCAATGAAGCGAAAGTTACGGCAGACGAGATTAAGGTCTGTGAAAGAATTCTGGCTCATCTGAAAAAGTTCAAATACGTCAAGCGCACAGAGACATGGCATTGCAATGACGTAGCTGAATATCTGGCGTGGCGTCGATTGAAGATTGAAGAACTCGGCGGGATTGATAAAAAGCGTGGACTGAAAATCTTCCTTGTCGAGCATCCCGAAAATGACCTCAAGTGTTTTGACGGCTCATCGCGCAATGTTATTAGCCCGCTCTATTTGAAAGTGACTTGCGAACCGCAAGGGCCGATTGAAAACCGCTCTTATCTGATTGGCTGTGACACCAGCTTGGGTCAGGACGATAGCGATTCATCGGCTATTGAAGTGATTGACTTACTAACGGGCAGGCAGGTTTACAGCAAGGAATTGAAAATTAGCCCGGACTTGCTGGCGCACAAGCTGGTTGAAATTTCAGACCGTTATAACTACGCCGTGATTGGCGTCGAGCGAAACAATACCGGCATCGCCACGCTCAAAGAACTTACCAAACTGGTTGAGCCGGAGCGGATTTACAAGGAACTGACCGTCGCGCAACGTCGCGCCGTCGAGGACGGAAAGAAAAGTTATGAAGAAGCGATGGATGAAGCTGAGTTTGGCATCGCCACGACGACAGCTAACAAAGCCTTGTATGCAGTTTTTCTTGAACAGGCTGTTAGGACAGGTGAGATAGGTCTTTCAAATCAGGAGTGGTGCGAGCAGGCGCATAACGTGGTCTGGCTGAATTCGCAGAAGACGCAATGGGGCGCGATGTCAGGCTTTCACGATGATAGGTTCATTGCGCTGGCGATTGCCAATTACATCCGCGTCACGAATCTCGCAGAGTTTCAATGCGGGTCTGCCGTTCTGCCGGAAGTCGGCTACGCGCGCTGAGAGGGTTGAAATCGTGTTCATAAAATTTGCCGATAAGAGCATAACGCGCGCGCTGACCCGCCCCACGCCGCCCCAGCGAGGGTTCAGCCGGAAAATACGCCGCCAAGCATTGGCAAATCTTTATAGCGCGAATACGCGCGAAGTTTGATTGAGCAAAAAATATGGGCTTGCTGGAAAAAGTAATAACTTGGGTGGACTCCTTCAGACGGTCAGAGCCTATCAGTCTGCCCAATGATGGCCGCAGCTCGGTTGAGAAGGTCGGACTCAATTACTCACTGACCAATTTTTCCGACAGGTTTGCTGGAGTCGCCTCGCCCATCAGCTTTGAGATGCTCAAGGTCTTGAAACAGCTCTGGCTCTATCATCCAGAGTTTTCGCAGCATGTCACCAACATTGTGAACCTCGCCAACACAGGGCATCAGTTGACTGTCAGTGCGGCGAGCGAAGGACGCGCGGAAGCTGCCTTGAAACGGGTCAATGAAACGGCGGCGAGGATTTACCCGCACGGCGCGGGCGTGGATGGCTTGATTAATCAGGAGCTGACACAGCTTGCGTGGAGCGGCGCGGATTCAACCGAAGATGTTGTTGACCTCGCTGCGCGGCGCATCTCTAAAGTTGTCGTCGTGCCGGTTGAAGATATTCGCTTTCTTTATGAAGAGGGCGAGTGGAAACCGTACCAGCTTGTCGGCATCGGGGCCAGCCGCACAAGGACTGGCCTGATTCCCCTGCATCCTGAAACTTATAGCTATTTCGCGCTTGAGACAGTTGACAACTCTCCTTACGCCAAGCCGCCCGCGACCGCCTCCGTGCAAGCCATCACGGAGATGCAGAATCAAGTGGTTGAGAATGTCAAATACATAGTCAACAAATTCTCAATCCTCGGCCTCTTGAGCGTGATGGTCAGGCGTCTGAGCAAACGAGTCAGCGAAAGCGAAGAGGAATATGACCGTCGCGCGCAAACTTATCTCAAGGATGTGCGCGAGTCTTTGAGCGGCAGTTTTAATAAAGGGTTGCTGGTTGCCTACGACAATATGCAGTTCAAAGGCGAGAACGTCACGGCCAACGGAAGTGGCTTCTATGATGTCTATCGCGTGATTGCCGAGACGGTGATGTCGGGGCTTGGACAGTCGCCAGCGTTTTTCGGGCGCACCGATTCGACGACTGAAACCTACGCCGATGTCGTTTATCAATTGCTGCTGGCGCGGGCGCACAACTTTCAGCGCATCGTCAAGCGTCGCCGCGAGCGCACCTATCGCTTGGATTCGCGGCTCGGCGGCACTGATGTCGAAGGCATCTCGCTTACCTTCAACAAAGCCTTCTCAAGAAATCTGCTGGCGGACGCGCAAGCCAGACAGATCGAAATCAACAATGTGCTGGCGAAAGCGCGCGCCGGGGTTATTTCGGCAGACGAGGCGGCGCAGGAGCTGGGCTACGAATCGGCCTTTGACCCGACGATTCTGGAAGAGGATTCAAGCTTAGCTGCGGCCCTGCAATCTTTGTATCGCCGAAGCCATAGCGAGAACGTCACATCTTTTCGCTTCCGCTTTAGCAAGAGCAACCAGCGATATGAATTTCAGAGGCAGTCCCTCTATGTGCCGACGCTTGCGGAAGAAGAGCAGGATAGCAATGTCTTGCCGATGATAAAAAAAAAGGCGCGAGCCTAAAACTGACGGAGGAACAAATTGATGCGATTCTCGACAAGTGGATTGAAAAGTATCGTCGCAGTGTTAGCGGTCATAGCAGCACTGCTCTTGACGAGCAGCTTAAACGCCTACGTGGTTTCCTGCGCGAACACAAACACAGTGACTTCAAAAACGCAGATGACTTCGCCGGGCGTGCAACTGACGAACTGGCCGACGCGCTTGATAGCGCATGGTCGAATCCTAGAGCTGTCAAAGCTATCCAGCAGATCACAAAATCAGCTTATAACTTTTACAGACTCAAAGACGTTGCTCCCTTCGGCGATAAGTCACCCGTCAGGCTACGCTTCGGCGGCGCAGACACGCGCTCGGTTAAATTCTTTGGAGAGCTTGACCACTTCTATTTCTCCAAGTTTGCAGATAACCGGCGCGACGAGCTTAAAAACTTTCTCCGACAGAGCTATCTGGAAAACGGCTCGGCGATTTTCGGCAAACGCTCTTCCGCAGAGTTGGACGACTTCCGCCAAGCGGCAAGAGAGAAGCTTAAAAATCTTAACGACCGCGCCGTTGATTCAATCATCCACACATCGGTTCAGCGCATCCGTAGCTGGGGACATATCGGCTCAATGGCGCAGGCGCGAATCAAGCTGGCCCGCATCGTCGCCGTTCTCGACAATCGCACGAGCGACCTCTGCCGCGAGCTGGACGGCAAAGTTATACGCATCGGCACGGCACAAGAGGCTATTGAACGGCTCAACAAATTGGAGCCGGGAGAGTTTGCCAAAGAGATGTACGAATCTGCGCCGGGCCGCGCTATCTCAAAAGACCCTGTTAATTACATAAAGAAGTTTATCGAAGATGATGGAAAAACCATCTCTGATGATTTTGTGACGACAGGGCGGGGTAGCCCGCCCTATCACCCGCGATGCCGCTCGCGTCTGGCAGCCATCATCGCAGGAGCGAAGAGTTAGAAGAGGAAACCGATGGCGAGAGAGTCTTTTGAGTCTTACATGAAACTGTCGTGGGGCAGCGCCATGCGATATTTGGCCGCGCTGCTTGGCAGTGGCAAGAATCCTGATGATTCGGATTTCTCTGTAGATGTCAATGTCATCTCGTTTCCTGAGAATGAGGAAGTAATCGCACTTGCCTCTGGAATGGACACGGAAGGCGGGCGAACGTCTGCCGACATCGTGAATAAGTACGGGCGCGGGGTTGCTTTTCTGGTTGACGTTGCCGAAGTCAACGGAAGCGGAAGCCTAGAGACCATCCAAATTGAGGCCAAAATTGGAGACGGATATGCGACGGTTACAGGCGGTGTCTTTTCTGGGCCTATTACTGATGTAGGTCAATTTGTCTTTTGGTTTGTTCCCAACAAATCCAGCAATGAAGCGGGCTTTGTGCGCAACTACCATATCCGAACAATTACAACTACAGACGCCGAAGGCAACGACATCACCTATTCAATAACAGTTGTCCATCTGCTCTAAAGGAAAAATAGCATGGCAGATTTTAAGCCAATCAATTCAAGCAATCTGAAAGCGGCGTCATACGATGCGGCGACACGCGAGATGGTCGTCCAGTTCCGCAACGCCACATCGTACAGCTATCTCGACATAGACGCGGACTTATGGAGTCGCTTTGAAGCGACATTCGACGGCGAAGGCGGCGCATCAGCCGGAAAGTTTTTTCACCAGCATATTAGAAATTTGCCCTGCGAGAAATTGTGAGTTAAAGCGATGAAAAACGGCATTCAAATTCTTGGCGATAACCTCGTGAGCTTTCAACTGCTCGCGCAGATTCCATCGCAGACAATGAATGAAGCCACACGCAAGACTCTGCAAGCGGCTTCGCTCTGGTTCTTTGAGACAAAGCAGGGCAAGACGGTTGACAACGTACAGGTGCCGTCCGGCCCTCTGACGCTCGACGAAGAGCGTTACGTCTATACAGATTTCCGCGCTCTCTCGCAGGTCTTTCTCCAAAATCGCGGGCTGGATTTTTCGCGGCCCGGCGTGCTCGAAGAGGCCGCGCCCCTGCTCAAGGGCAAGACCATCTACGCCAACCATGATTTCCGCGACATAGACAACTGGCGCGGCGTCATCACGGCCTCGGCGTGGGACGCTGCGGGCGCGGGTTATCAGAATGTGCCGGGCATCAACGTGCAGACAAAGGTAGATGCCTTTCTGAATTATCGCACCGCCTGCGGCCTCACGATGACGCCGCCCGCCATCAACGCCGTGAGCGTGACTGTAGTTTCCGAAGTCGAATTTTCGCATCCTGAGTTGGTCAAGGATGGGACTTTCTGGAATCGCTTTCTGGAAGAGGTTGACGGCGAGATTGTCCGCCTGATTGTGACGAAGATTACTGAGTTCTGGGAAATGAGTTTTGTCTTTCTCGGCGAAGACCGGTTGGCAACGCAGCCGCCCGTGCCAGAGCCGGATGATGAAGACGACGAAGCCTTGATGGGCGGAAAACGGAAGACAAAGAAATCCATGTCCGCCGCGCTACCGCAAACTGCAACGGAGAAGAAAAAGATGAAAGTCACTGCTGAACAAACAAAACTGCTCGGCCTCACAGTCGAAGGCGAAGAGGTTGATGAGCAACTAATCCTTAACGCTGCTCTTGAGTTGGCCCGCGCGAGTGCTCTTAGCCCTCAACAGCTTACCGAGTTGAGCCGCAATGCCAAAGCAGGCGAGATGCTGCTGGAAGAGAAGCGCACGGAAGTTACGCGCCTCGCAAAGCTGGCCGAATTGGGTTCAGAAGAAGGCACGCTCGACGCAGTCGTTGCAGACCCGATTACCCAAGCCGATGCGGAAAAGCTCATCAGGCTTGAAGCCTACTATCTGGGCAAAGTCGGCAACAGGTTCCCCACAGGCGGGCGCAGGCTCACATGAACGGACGGACGAGATTGAAGCTGCCGGTGGGCTGCCGCAAGGGGCGTCGCCGAATAAATCTGCGCAGGTCAAACGCACAAAATTACTCTAACGACGGCGCGTGCCGACTCTACTGAAGAAGGAGAACGAAGATGCAAGTTTTGAAGTCTGATGTCCATTTCGGCATCACCGCGACGTTTGCTGCCGATCTGGAAGTAGATACTGCGGTCAAAATTACTGGAAACGCGACCGTTGATAAGCACGGCGGCACAGGCACTTTCATCGGCGTGGTGACAGCCAAGCGCAATGCCAATAACAAAGGCACGTTTGATGTCGTGGCGAAGCATCACGCGAAAGTGAAAATCAAAGATGCTGTCACCGCCGGGCAGAGCTTCAAGTTCGGCACGGTTGACCCGACGACAGGTGAGAATCGCATCTCTCCTTGGGTTGCAGGCACGGATGCGATTGAGCTGCGCGCGGGAGTGGTCTGGGTTGGCGGCGCGGCAGACGCGACGGCAGAGGTTTTCATTTAGTAAGGCTTCGGCTCTTACTGCCTGAAAGCTTCGATTCTTATTTTGAGAGACAGGAGAAACATAAGATGAGTAAAGGATTGAAAAACCACGTCGCCGCGCTGGTCGCCGAGTTGAACCAAATCCGCAAAGACGGAGATGCGGACGGCAAGCGGCAGATTACGTTTCGAGAGTTGCTTGAAACGAAGTTCCCTGACTCGAAGGTCGAGGACTTGCTGGGCGAGCTGAGCATTTCAGGCAGCACGATTCTGGAAGATGCCTGGACGAGGGGAACGGAAGCGCGGTTCGTCGTGGCTGAAATGATCGTCACAGCCATCGCCAAGGGCATGGGCCAGGTGCCTGAATCTCTGTCCATTATTACGCAGAACCGTGACACCTATATGACCCCCGAAATCATCCTCACGCCGATTACGGCGGGGGCGATTCAGGCTGCCTTTTATGATCGTCTCGTAGCGACGACAGAGACGGTGAACTCCGATTCTGTGAGCGTGCCGAAAATCAACATCTCGGATGCCAAGATGGAAAAAGGCACGGAGATGTCCAAGGCCAATCGCGGCACAGTCACGACCGGCAAAAAGAAGGTGGCGTTCGAGAAGACGCAGAAGGCTTTGGAGATTTCTTATGAATCCTTGCGCCGTCACTCGCTCAACTTCATCCAGATTTATTTCGAGCATCTCGGCGCGCTGATGGCCTCAGACCTGAACCGCGATTTAGTGACGGTCTCAATCAACGGCGATCAGGCGGACGGCTCGGAGTCGGCGGCGGTCATCGGCATCAAGGATACGACTTCTGGCTTTGCGTATCGAGATGTCGTGCGCGGCTTCGTTCGCATGGGGACGATGGGCCAGACGCCGAATGCGATTGTCGCCAGCGAGCTGATGGCCGAAGAGTGGCTGGATATGCCGGAAGTTAAGAACCGGCAACTCGGAACGGCGCTTCTCAATCTGCGTTTGCAGACGCCAATCCCGGCAGACCTTCCTATCTATATCGCGCCGAATATGCCGGAAACGCAGTTTGAGTTGATCAACACATCGGTCGCGTTCGCCGAGTTGGTTGAGCAGGCGTTGATGATTGAAACCGATAAGGTCATCAACGGGCAGTTCCATGAAGCTGTCGCCAGCGCATACATCGGTTTTATGAACATCCTGCGCCACGCGAGATTGATTATAGACACTTCGCTCGAAATCAATTTCAGCACGGGAGTGAACTATTTCCCGTCGTGGTTTAAGCCGCTCTAAAAGCGTGATGAGTGATGAGTAACAGCGTGTCTCTCATCACTCACGCCTAGCGGTGGCGGGCCGGATGCTTAAATCGTATCTGGCATTGGATTGAATACGAAGAGAAGGAGCTGAATATGGCCGAGCAGAGTTACAAGTTAAAAGATGGGGTGACGATTTTCTATGACCATGAGAGCGAATTGAAGGTCGTCGCCGGGCAAACGGTTGAGTTGGATGAAGACGAGGTCACACCTTTGACAGCGCAGGCTTTGATGAGCGGTGCGTTGGTGAAGGTCAAAGTGCAGAAAGGCAAAGAGTCATCCAGCAAAGAAAAAGAGAAAGATAAATAGCGAGGTCAAGCCGTGCCAGAGTTGCTGACAGTTGAGAAGTTTCAAGAGATGTTCGGCGAGATTGATACGCCTAATCCCGCAGCTCAGTTGAAACGTCCCGTCGGCGCGGCTTGCCGCAGAGTAAAAGACTGGGTTGGCGAAACAATTTACAACGCCGCCGTCGCTGCCGATGATGCCGACCCGGTCAAATCAGATTTGGAGCTGGCAGCAGGCTATCTGGCAATGCATTTTCTGATTGCCAATTTTAATACGGTCGTTCGCACGGGCGGTATCGTCAAGGCGGAAAAGGCGGAAGGCGATACGGTGATTTCCTATCTTACGCCGGATGAGACGAGCAAGCGGGCGCAGGAGTTCTTTGACTTAGCGGATGAGATTTGTCGTCCGCACAAGCTTGGCAGCGCAATAGCGACTGTTGAAGTGGTGACTAATGAGTAGCGACCTGAGCGTGCTTGAGCAGCTCGCCAGAGACATTCAGACGTTCAAGCGAGAAGTGCTGGGCAAATTAGTCGAGCGCGGCGCAGAGCTAGTGCGCGAAGAGGTTCCGAAGCGCACGCGACGGCTCGAATCAGGTGTCTCGTCAGACGTGGATCACGACAAGCTCGTCGGCGAGATAATCGTTTCGGCCCGCTCGGACAGGCGGGGCGCGCGCAAGGCGACGCTGCATCTGACAAGCGGCCAGACGCGCCAAGTGAAGCTGCGGCCAACCCCAGCCTATAACTATGCCGAAGTGGTTGCGCGCGGGAACCGTGCAGCGCGACTTGTGCCGGGCAAAGCGAAAGCGTTTCTGATTCCCGTGCCGTTTCCGCCATCCGATGAGAGCTACATCACAGATGGCGATGAAATCTATATCGTGCGGCGCAGCCGAAAGGGGCAACAGCCCAATCCATTTGATGAACGCGCCGCATCGCGGCTTGAAGGCGAAGCGGAAAGCATTCTTGTAGAGGCTGCAAGGGAATTTTTTCAGTAATGGCAGAACCCGTAGAAGAGTTGATTTTTGATTTTATTGAACAGGCCATCGCCGCCGCGCCTGAAGGCCAAGTCCTGCACGGGCTTGAGCTGCACGATACACTCTTCAAAAAAATCGAAAAGAGCGAGGGCGTCAGGATTGGCGATGCGGAGAGCGAATTTTCGCCGAATGAGGCTAACGAGCTTCAGGAGTATGACGCTCTGGTAACGCTGGTCTGCTTTGCCAAAATTGAAGGTGCGAACAAGCTTGACCGGAGCGCAGCGCGCAACAAAGCGTTTCAGATTTCACTGGCGGTCGCTAAATTATTCTTCGACGATCACACGATGGGCGGGCGCGTCTGTGATACGAAACTTTTACCCGCCGTGCGCGGATGGGACGCGCCCAGCTCGCAGCCCTACGCGGTAGTCAACATGCCCGTTGTCGTCAACCCGTCGGGCGCAACCAATTTCGAGAGAAGGAGAGTTTATTAACATGGCTGCTGAAAGGATTCGTGTGCAGGCGAGAGAGGACGCGCCGGAATTTGTTGTGCAGGGCAACCTGCGCGCAGAGAAACAGCGAGGCTATTACGAAACAGATGACTCGCGCTTCGCTCAATGGCTGGCCGACGAGTATGGCGTTGAGCCAATGACCGTCGCCGAAGAGAGCGAAGATATTGAAGCCGCGCGCGGAATTGAAGATGAATATCCAGAGGATTTCCCTGCAAGGCATATCTTCATCAAGCAAGAGATTCCCATTGCCACAACGCGCGAGTTGACACGCGACCAGCTCATTGAAATCAACGACATCGGCGAGACGCGGGCCGACAGAGTTCTGGCTTACTTTGCCAGAGAAGGAGAGTAATCATGTCCGACACTGCTACCAGCAGAGCCTATGCCTGGGCGCTGCAAACCGATTACCAGACGGCGAAAGCTATCGCGGCTGGCGCGCTCAAAAAGATTCTCGCAACGGATGAGAATTTTATTGATTACACGCCTGATACAAAGAACGATGAAGGATGGGCGCACGGCAATAATCAGGCGACGCATCAATGGATTGAGGCCCACGATGCGAAAGTCCAGCATACGATGCCTGTCTTCGCGCAGGAGATAGGCAAAGTCCTGCTTTTGAATCTGGGCAACTATTCCGTTGCAGCCGTACCCGGAGGAGTCCTCGCTAAAGAAAGCACCTTCAAGCCGCAAGACCCGTCAGTGTCGCGGCAGGGCAAAGCTGTTACCTATGCAGAAAAGACCGGTGGAGCTTACAACGTGCTGATGCCGCGCTCAGTAGGCGATGGCTTCACCTTCAAGGGCGACGGCAACGGCGTCTTGATGTGCGACTTCGGTTTGCAGGGCGCAGGCATCATTGACCCGGCCAGCACAGTGACATGGAGCGGCGGCACTCCGACAGTCACCACGCCGACGGGCCTGCATAAGCTCTTTAATACGCAGATCGGGTTGGTAGTGACGGACGCTGGCAGCCCTACGACCTACGGCTGCCGCTATCGCGCATTTGAGGTTGCTTACAAGCAGACGCTGCTGCTCGAAGCGGGATACAAGCCGGGCTGTCAGGAGTTTCTCGTCTCCGGCGACCCGACGAGCGGCGTCATTCGCTCGGCTTGCGAGTTTGATAAGCAGATGCTGGATTTCAGCTTCGAGGTTGACATGGCTTCCGGCAGCCCTGAGCTTGTGGCCGTGCAGCAGCAAAAGCCCATGGATATTTTGCTGACCGCAACGGGCGGCATCATCGAAGGCGCTATCCGGCATAAGATAAGCGTCATCATTCCGGTGGCCTTTTACAAGACTTCAAAGCCCACTATCAAGAACGGCATTTACACCTTCACTGTTAGCGGCTCTGCCTTCTTTGATTACGTGACGAGCAAGCTGTTTAAGGTTCAACTGATTACCGACGTAGCTGATTTCAGCACTGGCTGGTAATCATTAACTGTCGGAAGGCCAGCGCGCAAAGAGTCTGGCCTCCGCATTTATTTGAGAGGAGCATAGATGTCAGAAGATTCAGCCCAAAACGATTTAGAAACTGGCGATGGCACACAGTTCGCGGGATTGCCCGCGCCGCCATCGGTTACAGCCTTGCTCTATGATGCCGATGCCGAGCAGCGCATCGAGCTTGTGGTTAAGAGAACGGTTGATGGCAAAACCAAAAAGAGCAAAGTCGCACACATTCTCGCTCCGATTTCAGACGAGCAGTTTTTCCGGTACGAAGATAAGAAGAGAGTCAAAACGAAAGTGTCAGGCACGGACGTGCTGCGCCTGCGCGAAGAGCATAAGAACCTTGACGCTGTAGAGTGGCTCTGGAATCAGCTTGCCCAACGGCGCGAAGGTTATGTCAAGCGCGAAGATTGGAAAGAAAAAACCAATCTGATGGACAAATATCAGGCTATTGAGAACGGCCTGTTTGCAGTATTCCCTGTGCGCAGTGATGAGTCAGAAGACATTTTCGCCGAAGAAGCGTCTGATGAACTATTGGATGACAACGAACCGTTCTTCGATGAGGACGAGGTTGACGACGACGCGCCGACGGAAATTAAGCTCGACTGCCTGTTCAATAGCGCTAACCGGACGACGACGCATTATTTCAGACAGCCGAGCGCGCAGGCGATCAAAAAATATAACAATCTGATGCGTCAAGCGGACAAGCTGATGGACGCACGCGGCATGCGCAAGCGTAAAGGGCAGCAGGTCGCGCAGCTTGAAGTGCCGTCGAAAGCTCGCGAGCTGGTCGCGCTGTATAAGGATCACATTCTCCGCACAGACGGTTACGTGGGGCGCGTCCCTGCGCATCATATGCGCGAAGCCGCCCTGGAATTGTTTGTGCGCGAAACGGACGTGACGGAAAAAAACTAATCCTGCTTGCGCCGCTCGTGGTCGAAAGGGTTGCCGAAGCCTACGACACGAGCAGCGCGGGCGGGAAACTAACGCGCTGTCCAGGCGAAGATAATTGCCAAGACTGGCAGGCAGCAGGCGGCACGACGCACGCAGAGAAAGAAGAGGCCGTGTGCTTCGGCTGCCACCTGTTTCCGACGAAGATTAACTTTTCGGCTATTCGGGAAATCGGGTCTGAGGCAGTTCTCGCAGAGGTCGAGCAGGTCAGGCGCGAAAGAGATTCAGGCGGTGGCGTTAATTTAGCGGAGATGAGCTTCTTAACCTGGAGGCTTTTGCTCATCTGGGATGCGGAAGTGGAAGCTAGAGAGCGTGGCTTGAGGCTGTACGCGAAAGCGTTATTTGAAGCTTTGGCGGCGAGGGGAGTATGACAATACCAACAGACGAAGAAGTTGATAATTACATCAATTCTCTAACTTGGCACGACGAGACGACGGACGATGAACGCACCTTAGTGGCAGGTAATATTCGAGGTTTTGTTAGCTAGTTGAGGCGACGACAGGCCGGATCGTCGGTGAAAAACCCACGAACAGTTGCGACGCCTCGTGTGGCAGAGAGAGAAACTTGATTTCTTAAACATCCTCAGAATAGCAAAGGAATGGCAAAGCGCGAAGTCACAGTTTCAATTCGTGTTGAGGGCGGCAAAGATGGTGAGGCTGCCGTCGAGCGCATGAAACGCGCCTTCAAGTCCCTGCAAGATGCCAGCGATAAATCCATCTCCCATATCAGCCGCTCGATCCAAACAAATCTCGCCGATGCTTTCGCCACTGGCGGCGAACGTGAATACCTTGAAACCATTCGCCGACTCTCACCAGAACTGAAACAGCTTCAGGAAAATCTCAGAAGCGGCTCTTTTGATATAGCCGATTATCAACGCCGCATGCAGTTATTAGACCCTGCGACCCGCAGTGCTATCGCTGCGGCTAATCAGCTTGGCATTGCAGTCAGAAATACGGGCGACAAAGCAGAGCAGAGCACGAGCGATCTAGGCAGATTGCTCATTGGACTTAATCTGCTTGACCGTGCGGTTGACTTCGTTAGAGAAAAGTTCAGACTGGCAAGAGAGGAATTTCTATTATTCGGCAAAGAAATGTCCGCCATTGCTACGATTGTCGAAGATGATTTTGATTTAGAAAAGGCCCGTCAGGAACTTGCCTCACTGCCCGCCGCGCTCGGTAAATCGTCAGAGTTGGCCGCAGGCTTCAAGCTCGCCATCGGCTCAGGCGTGGAGGCCGGGAACGCCCTGGAATTTACTGCTCAATCTGCCCGCGCTGCTAAAGCTGGCTTTGCGGAAATCAGAGAGACTGTGGACGCCAGCACAACTGTCTTGAACTCTTATGGGATTGCGACAGGGAGAGTTAATGAAGTCTATGACTTGATGTTTCAGACTGTTAAAAACGGGAAGATTGAATTCCCCGAATTAGCGCAAAGCATCGGTCAGGTGTCAAACGTAGCTGCCCAGTCCGGTGTGCGTCTGGAAGAGATGTTTGCTGTCATCGCCACTGCGACGGCGACAACCAAACCTTCAATCGCCATTGAAGCCTTCCGCTCGGCCCTCTCCAATATCCTGAAACCTTCTGAGCAGGCGAAAGAATTAGCGGAGAGCTTAGGGCTCGAATTTAATGTGGCCTCGCTGCGGGCCAAAGGCTTCGCCGGATTCTTGGCCGAAGTGATTGAGAAAACGAAAGGCAATACAGACCAACTGGCAATCCTGTTTGGCGATGTGCAAGGTTTGAACTCCATCCTTTCTATCACGGGTGCGCAAGCTCAGAATTTCGCCAAAAATCTTAAAGATATGGAAGGCGCTGCCGGAAATGTGGACAAAGCCTTTCAGAAACAACAGTCGAGTCTCAGCGCGCAGGCTGAAAATTTCGGCGTGACGTTCCAGAAATATGTTTCCGGCGCGCTATCAATCGTCGAGCCGATTCTGACAACCATCCTTTCACTGATAAATAAATATCCGAGTGTATTTGTGGCTGCCGCCGTTGTTGTAGGCGCATTAACTGCCGCGCATTTGCTTCTCAATACTCAACTGGTAATTACAGCTTCAACCGCCATCCCCAATTTAATTCGCGGGATAGTCAATACCATTGCGATTATGACCTCGTTCACTTCGGTGACGAGCATGAGCGCAACGGCTTTGACGGCTTTCGTTACCGGCTGGGGATTGGTTGCAGTGGCGGCTGTAGGTTTGGCGGCTGCCCTTTACTCTTATTTTTCCGCTTCCAACGAAGTCAGAAACGCCGACGAACAAAGAGTCAACACGCTCACCAAACTAATAGATGTCACGAATAACGATATTAAATTCCTGCGCGACCAGACCGTCTCGCTTACAGGCTCAGCAGATGCGCGCTCGCGTTACAACTCTATCTTAAATTCAGCGACTCTCACTGAACAGGCAACGATTAAGAATCTGCAAAATGAAAGAAGTGAGCGCGAGGCGCTGTCTCAGATATTGCAGAAGCAAAATGAACTGCGACAAGAACAGATACGCACCGAAGCCATTGCAGGAGCTATTACAGCCTCGACAAAATTGCAGGAAGCGTTGGATGCGGAAACGCAGATTACTTCGCTCATGGAAAGACGGCGCGAGTATGAGGATTTAATCAAGCAGGGCTTCACGACAGTTGATTTTGGCAGTGGCGCGATTGATTTGAGAAACACCATCAGTGACCTTGATGGTCAGATTGGCACTCTTTCTGAAACGAATAAAGAAGCTATTCGCATCTTAGAGCAGCAAGTCGGCGTGATGGCTAATCTGGCCGAACGCTCGAACCAGACAGGCTTAGAGTTTCTGCAATTCAATGGCATTGTGCTTGACAGCGAAACAGCGCAGAAGAGACTGGCTGAAAAGATTGACGCGACGATTGCGCGTCTCAAGGCACAACGCGAAGAAGCTTTGAGGGCTGGAAAGGCGATGCGCGATTTTGCGGGCGACATCCAATTGGTTGAGCTTGCCAAATCTGATGTGACGATTACTAATGAAGGCGTCACAAGCCTCTCAAATCAAATCAAAGCCAATCTGGAAGTGGCTTCGCAGAGCGGTAAAGACTATGCCGAGACGCTGCGGCAATTAAAGCCGCAGTTCAATCAATTACAAACTGCTTTGCAAGCTGGTGCGCTCGACTCTAAAGATTACAATGAACGGCTGAATTTGATACCAGAGACCGTCCGAAAAGCTTTAGAGGAATCGCGCAAGCTCGGCGAATATAATCCCTTTGAGAAAACAAAAAAGGAAGCGTCTGACGCTAAGAAAGCCGTCAAAGATTTGAGGACTGAATTAGGAGATGCCGCTTCGATTTTGGATGCGATGCGAACCGGCACCATGATGCAGGAGTCGAGTGGAAATGTGAATGTCAGAGATAATCTTCGCACTGGCGCGGCGGGGTTATTTCAAGTAATGCCGGGCAACATTCCCAGATGGACTGATAAGTGGTATAGCAAAACTCTTAGCACCGCAGAGTTCAAGAAAAACGTGGAAGCGCAAATTGCGGTTTTCAACGGACAGATGGGCGAGTATCTCCAAATCGCAATGAAGAAAGCGAATGGGGATGTCAAAACGGCAATCCGCATGGCTGCGATGGCGTGGTATGGGCGCGGCGAGCGCGATATGTTCAGATATGATGACCCAACCGTTTTCAAACAAGGGGAGCCGAGCCGACGCGAATATACGAATCAGGTTCTGCAAAGAACAATGAAGGCTGCGGGCGGCGGCAAGTCACTGCAATTCGCGGCCTTTGATGCAGAGGCACACACGCTCCAACAGATCGCAGAAATCCGCGCGCACATCAACCAGCTTATTAGCGGCGGTGTGGATAAGAATAAACAGGAGCTTGAAATCGTCCGCGCGCACGAAAGTGCTTTGGAAGATATTTTCCGCATCGGCAAAGAACTGCGCACACTCGGTTTGGATGTGACAATCGAACTGCCTGATGGCCCGCAGAAAGCAAAGCGTACATTAGAGAGCTTCAATCTCCTGAAATCCACATATCTCAATCTACGCTCGCAGGCCGACAGCACGCAGCAAAGAATCTTTGAACTCTCTGGCGAGCTGCGCGGCGGTGTCTCCGAGTTGGAAAAATTTGATTATCAGCTCCAATTGAATAGACAGTCCGGTGTCCTGACCGCAGAAGACTTCGCACAGCTTGCCAGCGAGATAGAAAGAGTGCGCAAGGCATTAAGATTGGCTGCCTCTATGGATGTGTCCGTGCAAGCCAGAGGCTTGACGGCTGGCTATGCGCAGCAGTTGGAAGATATTAGAGGTAAAGAGACTTCTAAGGGCACAACTGATTTTCTACGTTCTATCGAACAGGTCAAAAATCTTCGTCTCGAACCCGGCGCGCTCACAGGCATCAGAGAATTATTCCTCGTCGGAGATAGAGTTGATACTGAAAAATTCGCCACGCATGTTCGCGTCTGGTTGAACCTGCTTTCGGCTTTCGGCCTCTTTGATAAGACGAAGATTGAACAGGTCGTGGCTGGGTTACAGGCAGCCGCCGATAAGTTCAACGAAGTGTCCGATGCGAGAAGGAACGCTGATTTCGACTCTTTCAATAAATCTCTTCAAGATGAGTTTGAACAAGTGCGCCGCAATGAGCGCGAGCTATCAGTTTATGAAGAGACGCTGCGCAAAATCCAGACTGACTATCAGCATTTAGACCCGCTTCAAAAAGAGCAGCTATTAAACACAGCAGCGCAAATAGATGCGCAGAAAAAATTGAACGAGCAATATGAGGAGCTGCGCGATTTGTTCAGCGAGACTCTGCATGCTCTGGCAGAAGGCGATTTCAAAGGCTTGGTCAGAGGGCTGGCAGACCGTGCGAAGGATGCCTTTATTGATCGCATCAGCAATGTTCTGGCGTCAAATATTTTGGGGTTCGACCCGAATGCTACTGATAATCCCGTTGCCAAGCCGATAGTCGGAAAGATTGATGAGAGTAATAAATTGCTTCGTCAGATAGCCATCAACACAGGCGGTGCGCCTGCTGCAACGGGCATGAATTTAGGCTCGCTGTTTGATGGCATGCTGGGCAATATCACAGGTGGGCCTGGGCCTATCTTCACTGGCAATCAGGGGGGCGGTATCTTCAATCTCACAGGAGCGGGCGGTCTCAAAGCAAGCGGCGCAGGCGGCACGCTCAATCTCGCAGACATTCAAAGCTTTTTTAAGGGCAGCAGTGGCGGCGGCGGTTTTCTTGACGGTATAAAAAATCTATTCAGCACAAAAGAGGGCGGATTATTCGCCGCGCGAAAGAATATTTTAACTGGAAAGCCGAGTGGTTTAGGAGGCGTGCTCGGCGGCATCGGAGATATAGCAGCGTTCGCTGGCGGATTGATTGGCGGCAGATTCGGCAACGTACTTTCGATGGCTGGCACTGGGGCTTCAATCGGTGCAATGTTCGGGCCTTGGGGCGCGGCCATTGGCGCAGGCATCGGTGCATTGATTGGATTGTTTGGGGGCGATCCTAAAAAGAAACGGGATCAGAAAGAAAAACTGCCCCAACTCCAACAGGGCTTCACAGATGCTTTCAATCAATTCCGCCAACTCATAGAAGATGTGCGATTCCTAAGAACTGACCCAGACGGTGCGCTGGCAAAAGGCAATGAGTCGAGAGCGCAGATAGCGAGCGGCTTTGGCATCCAGTTTGAGTCAAAGAAATATAAAAAGGAATCGCAGCAGTTAATCGCATCTAAGACTGGCTGAGATTGACCGCGTACCCGATGGTTTGATGGCTCAATTAAAGAGAGTCGTTGAGGAAGCTAAGGCTGCTGGCGAACGCTCCAAACGAATCCTGCCGGAGTTCGCTAGAGGCAATTACTTTGCAGATTACTTTAAGCCCAACGGCCTGATACCGGGTATTTTTGATAGGAAGGATGATCTCTTGGCGTGGCTGTCGCGTGGCGAGATGGTGCTTAATCCTCAACAGCAACAGCGCATCCGCGCCAGCGCAGGGTTTGATGTGTTTGCCGGGGCAGGCATTCCAAATTATGCTCCTTCGCCCAGTGCCAGCCAGACGAAACCACGCTTTGCCACAGGCGCAACGATTAGCGGCGGACTGGTCGCCGCCCCGCCGCCCATCATCATGCAGCCGCAGTTTACCTTGATTGCTGAGGATGTCACCTTCGGCGATAAAGCCCGCGTGTGGCTCGAATCAGATGAAGGCGTGCGCACTCAAATTAAAATCCAGAAAAAGTTGAAGACTAGGGGAGACCGCGTCTAGGATGGGCCGAACACTATCTTCAAACATGGAGGCAATTCTGAGCGCGTCAAAGCGCGAGATTGATTACACGCTCGCTCTGGCTTTCCCAGATGAGACGCTTCATTACGCGACCGCGTCTTTGACTGTGGATTCAGTCTTTTATAATCCATATCTTGAATCCGTAGGGGAAGTGCGTCAGACGCTCGAAGCTCCTATTGATCGCGTCGAGGTCAAAGTTCAAAATAAAGATCGCGTCTTGGGTCTGCACGTTGCCGCCAACTGGGAAAAGTGGCGTAGTGCCACAGCCATCATCGGCAGATTGTATAGAGCCGAAGGCTTGACTGAATGGGTAGAAGTCTTTCGCGGCATGGTGCAGAGGCCGGATGTGCGCGATGCTCAGAACCCGCAGGTTGGCTGGGATGTCATCCCAGACACGCTTGCGCCCGGCGAGATTGTTTGCAATCGCAATTTATCTTTGCCCTGCTGGTTTGTCTTCAAAGACCCTAGAACGTGCGCCTACATCGGCGTCCATGAGAATTGCAATCATCTGCTTAAATCCAAGGACGGCTGTGATGGACGTAATAACACTCACCATTTCGGGGGGATGGAGCATCGCTATCCCATCAAAGAAAATGTGCCCGGCACGAATGGCAACGACGAGGGGTTGGGTGGAGGCACAGCTTGCCCGCGTCTGGATCAATACGTTTTGGTGAGGGGCTTGAATAATGCGCCGTCTCCCAAACGTGTTTCTCTTCTCGCTCAGACAGACCTATTATTTAATCCCATTACTCAAACTTTCCATCGCTTGAAATCGCTCGAAATAGTCTTCGATGTGCCAATTTTCGAGTTGAATGTTGACGGGATCATATCTTGCGCGTCCGGTTCACATCCTATTATTCAGAGCCGCGTAGATGAAAGGGGTAAAGCCCTAGCCTCTCTGTTAAGGGCAGAGTCAGCGTTGCTCTGGTTGTCAGGCTTGGTTGATGGCTGTGTTGCTCGCATTCGTCCTTTGCCATCTTCGGCTGTGATGAAAATCGAAATGGAAGATGGACATATTTATGCCAGTGGCGATTCTTCAACTGGCTTTGTCGTGGCCCATAACGTCAAGCCTGGACATGACTTTGAGAACCTTCCCTGAAATATGTTTGTTGATCACTTAAAAGGCAATAAGCCGGAGACATTATCTCTTGAAGTCGCCTTCGGGCGGCATGTTATTGCAGGCGATCTGGCTAAATCTACTGTCGTTGGCTTTTCGCCCGGCCATGTCGTCATCATTCAGCAAATACTCGGAGAAGCTTTCGGCAAAGGATGGGCCGGGCCAGAGGGCGTATGGTTTCGCGGGGCCAATCGGCCTGCTGCAAAATATAAATTTTATCCGGGCATTATGTCACCTGGCAACAGCGACTCGACGCAGGGTATTGATACCGAGTTCCCGAAAGACACGCCGCATTCAAACACAGCATGGCTGAGGCTTGAATGTCCGTCCGGTGGAGAAACCGGCATTCCTGATGCAGATACAAAGAACAACCCTCCGACAGGTCACACAGGCATTTACGGCTGCCAGCTCGGCGATATTTACGAGGACTCAGGGAACGTCACATCTTCCGGCGTGTTATTGACCAACCCTGCTGATATTATCGCGTTTGGCTGCATAGAGATTCGTCGCTATCCAACTTCTCGCATCAACTGGGCCAGTCTTCATACGTTGCGTCAACAGTGTAATACTCTGGAAGCGCGCGACTACACGACGCTGCCTCAAGGCGTGGGCCTGACCGGACTATACTACGACGGCTCAAGCTTCAACACTCTCAAGTCACAGCGCGTTGACCCGATTGTTGAGTTCCCTACTTCGCAGGGCGCACCTGCCCTTGGCCTCAATGTTGATAGCTTCTCCGTTCGCTGGGAAGGAAAGGTCAGGCCGCGCTACACTCAGACTTATACCTTTTATTTAACACACGACGCAGGAGGAAAGCTGTGGATTAACGGCACCCTGATTATTGACCAATGGGGAACGATTGGCACGCATAGCGCGACTGTCTCAATGAATGCAGATCAATTCTATGACATCAAAATCGAATGGAATGAGACGGCTGGCGATGCGCAGATTAAGCTTGAATGGGAAAGCTCAAGTCAGGCGCGCGAGGTTGTGCCGCAGGATCGCCTCTATCCGAAAAACGATTCTCGCAAACGCTTTGAATGCCATGTCGCTTTTACGCAGCGCACCAACTTCGATAGTTTTCTCCGTCAGGTATTGTTCAGTTGCAACGGCGGATTTCAGGATGCAGACGGCCAGCTAACTTTTTTCTGTCTTGATTTTGTTGAGCCGAGCTTCTCATTTAATGAATCTAATATCGTCACGGACACTTTTCAGTTCTATCCGCGATTTACGCAACAAGAGCTATTGGCCCTACCCAATCGCTTCCTAGCGGATGGGCGTGATTTAGATTCTCAATATCTTGAAAAGTTCGACCCGGAAGTGTTCTACGAACTGCCTGAGTTGCAGGCGCTCGCCGGACGCATTAACGAAGAGACAGTTTTTGTCGGGAATACTACGCGCTGGCAGGCACTTAAAAATTTAGCGCATTATGCGCGTATCAGGACAGCCCCGATGGTTTGCGAGTTTGAAGGGCTGCCTGTGACTTTCCCTGTGCTGCCGGGCGATTTAACGACCGTGACTCATTCAAATGCTAATTGGAATGAGAAGCCATTCTTATGTTTGGAGGCTACTGACAAATCAATTGACGCTGCGGCTGATGAGAGGATATTCAAACTACTGAGCTGGCATGTGGAATAATGACTTATGATTGGGTACACATGAATGTATTGCCGATTGCTGGCTTAGAAGCATGGCATCAGTTCACGCCGGGCGTGACTGGTAACAATGTCATGTACGATTCATCAGGTCACAATAGGCATATTTCAAGTGCGCCTTCGAATACCACTTTCTTAGTTGCAGATACTCTTAATGCCGATGCGGGCATGTATTTCCCCGGCAATGCCAGCCCTCTAGTGTATTCCGGCAGTCTGGTTGCCAAGCATATATTTATCGTAGCCAGCTACGGGCTTGCCACGTTTGCTGATTACAAAGGCTTGTTAAGTGACACTACTACCAATGCTCTATTGGTAGGGGAACCCACGACAGATAAGTTTTTAGATTTGTCGGCTGGGATTTTGGGCTTCGCATACAGGAAAGCTGACAGGCTCTTTACCCCGTCGAATCAGAAGGCACCTGTCGGCGGCGCGTTTGCTGTGATAGAGATTCAGAATCCCACTGGTTACAACTTAGATGGCATACAAGTCGGGCAAGACCGCAATTTCAGCACTCGCAAGTGGCAGGGCTTCTTTATAGAGGACTTGATCTATTCATCCATCAAGACTGAGCTTGAGAGATGTCGCATTTACGAATACCTTGCCATGCGTTATCACCTATGGCAGGAGAAGTCGGATAATCTTCCTATCTTTCCCTTTCCTGCTAACAAGACGCGCAACAGGGAAAGAGACACAGAGCATTATTTAAGCCAACCATACTCTGGCTCGGACACTGCTCTGATTCGAGCTACCAAGCATAGGTTTGAAGCACCCTTCTCTCTACGCCTGCAAGCAGAAGTGGATGCGGCAGAAAAGTTCCATGAAGAGCATTACCCAGACCCCTCGAAGCCTTGCGTCTTTAGAGACTGGCGCTTTTATCCGCCGCGCGACACGACTTGCCGAATCACCTCGCCTTTCAGAGAGACCGGCAGCGATGTAACCTATCGGTTTAACTACTCTCTTGAGTTCACGGAATATTGACACAGTCAGTATAGAGTTCCGGCCATTATCGTGTTTCAACGGGCGGCTTTATCATGTTTGCGCGCAGAGAGCGAGACGACATCGCGCCCCGACAGGGGTAGTATGCAGTGGCCCATAAGCCCCGACGGGGGCGGCAGATATTAGCCCCGCGCGTGCGGCGCGGGGACATGCGCGCCGCACGCGAACCAAGCCCCTTGAGGGGCGACACAATTTCTGTCGCCCCTCAAGGGGCTTGTGATTTATCTATTCTGCTTAACCCACGACTCACGTCGCGGGCTAATATCTGCCGCCCCTGTCGGGGCTAAGGAAACCGACTTTTGCCTACTTGTGTATCGGATACTTCGGCCTCTTGGGAAGCACGGGCGGATTGCGTTTCATCTCTTCAAGGGCGACCTGCACGGCCTTTTCCAGTTGCGGGTCGCGGCCAGTCATAAAGTCGCGCGGCGTTATCTCGACAGGAAAGTCCGGCTTGACGCCGATGTTCTCGATGCCCCATGAAAGGCCGTTCGGGTCGTAGGCCGCGCGATTGGGAAGCTGTATGCGGCCTCCGTCAATCAGGCGCGGCGTGAAGACGTATGGCCCAATGCCCGCGCCGTAAGTGCGCCAGCCGACGATTGGCCCAACCTTGCCGAGCTTGTACATAAAAGCAAAAGTCTCTGCGGCAGAACCGTTGTGCTCGTTAATCAAAAGCACTTTTGTCTGCGGGCCGGGATTGACAGGCGTGGCGATGTCGTTGCCTTCACGAAACCTGTAATAGTAAATCGGCTTGCGCCGCAGCCATTCAATCAGGTAGTCGGGCGTGATGCCGCCGCCGTTGTATCGCTGGTCAATGATGACGCCCTGCTTGTCGCTATAGCCCGTCAGCCCGCGTATGAAATCCAAACTGCCCAGACCATAATTCTCTACAAAGATGTAGCCGAGCTTTCCGCCTGACAATTCTTCTACGCGACGACGATTGCGCTCGGCCCAGTTGACGCGCCGCAGGACGTTCTCGCCGTTCGCCGGAAAGACTGTCAAAGTTCGCGCGCCGTCTCCATTAGAATTTGGCCCAACAGTAATTTTGATAGGCTTCGAGACTTTGCCGTCAAAGTAGCTGTAGAGATTTTTCGACGCATCAATCTTCTGCCCGTCCACAGCGAGCAGGTATTCGCCTTCGCGCACGCTGACGCCGGGGCGGTCGAGCGGCGCGTAGGCGGAACTGCTCGGCGAGTTATAAGAGAACGAGCGATAGATTTTCTTGAAGCGATAATGGCCCTCTGCAATTTCGTAATCCGCGCCGAGCAGTCCGATGCGGCTTGGCCCACCAGATGGAGGAGGCGCATCGCCGCCGCCCACACCCAGGTGGCTGACGGAGATGTGGCCGAGCATCTGTCTCATCAAGTTATTAAAATCGCTGCGCCGCGTGACGCTCGGAAGATAGGCCGCATAATCTTTTTCGAGTTGGGCCAGATTCTGCCCGTGATAGTTCGGGTCATAGAACCAGTCGCGCATAATGCGCCAGGCTTCGCGATACATTTGCTGCCACTCTTCGCGCGGCTCAATCGTCGCTTCGAGCTTTTTCAAATCGAGCTTGCCCTCATCCGCCTTCGGCGGCTCGTCCACAGATGCCAGAAACCAATCGCGCCCCTTGAGATACAGCAGACGCTTGCCATCGCGCGTGAGTTCGTAAGCGTCAATCTCTTCCAGCATCTTCTCAAACTTCGGCGGCTTCGACAGGTCATACCTGTACATCGCGAGCGTCGGATTCGAGCCGGGACTCGGAGACTTGGGCCACTCCGCGACGGTCATATAGAGCAGGCCGGGCTTGTCTGCTATCAACTCCGCATAATCGCGCGGCGCAATCGGCAACTCAATCACACGCTGGCCCAGATTCTCTAAATCTATACGCATTGGCGAAGCTGCTTCATCCACTTTTACTTCAGGATTCGGCTGGCCGTTCGGCAGGAGCGGCGACGGCGCGCCGTTCTGCAAGACCATCGCATAGACTTTGCGCGTCACGAGCGCGCGCGCAAATTCTCCCTGCAAAACTCCCCAGCCAAACTCGCTCGTTCCAGCGTTTGGGCTCGAAACGAAGTACAAATATTTTCCACTCGCATCAAAGACCGGCCCACGCGCATCCGTCCGGCCATCCGTCACTTGATGAATTTTTCCAGCTTCCACTTCATACAGAAAAACTGTGCGGACGCGGTTATGCATATGTCTCGAATAGACTATCCAACGACTGTCCGGCGACCATTTCGGATACCATTCTTCCTGATAAGAATAAGGCGAAGTGTCTATGCGCTTGGCCGTCCCGCGCTCGACATCCGCATACCAGAGCGTCAAGCGTTTATCCACAAACACAACTTTTTTTGAATCCGGCGACCAGTAAAGCTCACGATAAAAGGATGGCTTCTGTTCAATCGCAATCTTCTTCACCTGTCCTTCTCCGCTCAAGGGCCGCATGTGCAGTTGATACTCGCCGGATTCGTCAGAGAAGTAAGCGAGCCATTTATCATCAGGCGAAATTGTCGGATACCTTTCTGCCGCGCCTGATGTCTTAGTGAGATTTTCCGTGTCGCCGCTTTTCGGATTCAACGACAGGATTTCGCCGCGCGCATTGTAGATAACGCGGTCGCCATCTCTCGTCAGAGTGGCCCAATCAATATTGCGCGCGACATTGACTGTGCGCTGCTTGAGTTCAGGACTGTCAACGTTGGCTCTGACATCAATCATCCGTTCCTGATTGCTCTTCAAATCGAAGAGATGTATGCGGCCCGCCTGCACAAAAGCAATCGCGCCCGCGCCAGCCGATGCCGCGCGCACGCCATGCCGCTCGTAATTAGTCAACTGCTTTGTCTGCTTGCTTGTCTGGTCGTAAACGAAAAGATTGAAAGTTCCTGTGCGGTCTGAGAGAAAGTAAATCCGATTCTCAATCCACATCGGATTGCGGTCGTTGTAATCTCCGTGCGGAAGTTTTTCGAGCGCGCCATCGCGCAGGTTCGCAATCCAGATGGGCGATTCCATCCCGCCGCGATAGAAACGCCAGTCGCCAAAAGAAGTCAAAGGCGTGTAAGCGATGCGCGCGCCGTCGCTCGAAAAAGAGCCAGCGAAAGCCTGCGGCAAAGGAAGCGCGGCGGGCATCACGCCGTCCGTCGCAATCGTGTAGAGACGAAGGACATTCTCCTCTTCGCGATGCGATTGAAAGAGTATGCTCTTGCCGTCGGGCGTCCAACCCATCGCGAGGTCGTCTTCGGGAATGTAAGTCAACTGCCGCGCTTCGCCGCCCGCAGCAGGCATCACAAAAAGCTTCCATGCGCCGCCGAGTTGTCTGGAAAAAGCTAACTGCGAGCCGTCAGGCGAATAAAACGGATAGCTCTCTTCCGCAGCCTCTGTCGTCAGCCGCCGCGCTTCTCCGCCGCCGCGCTCGACGGCCCAGATGTCGCCCGCGTATGAAAAAGCTATATGAGTTTGATTCACTGTCAGGCGATTAATGATTAGCGGATTAGATGTCTGGCCCGGAGATAAGACGGCGCAGGACACGAGCAGCAGGACGGCGAGCAGAAGTTTAAGCATCTGAAATTTCTCCCTCTTCAAGCGACAGTGATGGGAAAGCTGTTAGGGGTTTCAAAAGCCAAGTCAGGACATGAATGAGGTACGCACACAAACGCGCGTTTGTTCACAGACTTTGCTTTACTAACATAAACGCCGGACGCGCAGGGTTCATTACAGAAAATCAAAACAGTTTCCTGCAAAGGCGCAAAGGCGCAAAGAAAAGCATTCAAGGTAAATAACATCTCAACACCTTTGCGCCTTTGCGCCTTTGCGCGAGATTCTTAAATCAAAGAAGACTCATGTATCAAACGCCCTGCCGCAAATCTCTCAACTCCGAGCGGCGTCGCGTCAAGAAACTGCGAGCGACCTTTGAGAATCATCTCCGCAGTCATCCTTCCGGCGGCGGGCGAATGCATCACGCCGTGACCGCTAAAGCCATTGACCAGAAAGAGCCCACGCGCGCCCGTTGCTTCGCAGATAATCGCGTGATGGTCAGGCGTCATCTCATACAAACCTGCGCGGCATCTCTCTTCATCCACTTCAAGCTTTGACCACGAAGGCACACGATGCCTCGCACGCGCGAGAATCTTTTCCGTAAACTCCGAATCATAATCCGTCTTGAATCCGAAACTCTCTTCCGGGTCGGGCCATGCCAGCAAGAGTTTTGTCTGCGGAGCAGTCGCATCCGGTCGAAAGTGAAAACCGTTTGACATATCAATCACCATCGGCAGATTTTTCGGCAGCGACCCGGCCACACGTACACTCGCAATCTGCCGCCTGAGCGGCATGACAGGCAACTCAATATTTGCCATCCGCGCGACCTCTGCGGCCCATGCTCCTGCGGCGCACACAATCCTGCGCGTGTGTATATCGCCGCGCGTCGTGCGTACTCCTGCGACGCCAGCAGAGTCCACTTCAATTCCGATGACTTCGGTGTCCAGCCACACCTTCGCGCCTAAAGCAGACGCACGCGCAGTGAATCCGCGCATCACAGCAAGCGGATTGATAAAGCCATCCGTCTGGCAAAAGCTCCCGCCCACGACATCATCCATGCGCAGCGATGGCATTACAGAAGCAATCTCTTCCGGCCCAAGCAATTCTACATTCCGCAAGCCAAGCTCATGTTGTCGCGCGCGATTCTTTTCCAGAAAGGCGAGTTGCTGCTCTGTCGTGGCGATGAAGAGATAGCCGCGCGGCTCGTAGCCGGAAGGATGGCCCGTCGCTTCCTCAAAGCGCGCAAGAAAATCTATCGAGTAGAGAGACATCTGTATGTTGATGTCTGTCGCAAACTGTGCGCGGACGCCGCCCGTCGCGCGGCCAGTCGAACCCAGACCCTGCTGCGTTTCGCGCTCGACGATAATCACATTCGTGCAGCCGGCTTCGGACAGATGAAAAGCCACGCTGGCTCCTATCACGCCGCCGCCGATGATGACCGCCTCCGCGCTCTGGGCCATTCGATATTCCTTTCTGTTAGTACGAAAGCATCTCCCGCAAAGGCGCAAAGGCGCAAAGAAAGCACGCAAAGGTGTTGAGCTATAAATTATCTTGAATGCTTTTCTTTGCGCCTTTGCGCCTTTGCGGGAAAATGTATTTTTCTTCTCTCTGTAAAATCATTGACGCTACAGAAGACGAGGACTAGAATCCCTCTATTGAAAATCCAATCCTGCAATCCTCAATCTCAGGCTCACGATCTCCGTTCGCCAGATGTTTTATGAGAAGGCTACTATTTCCAACATTGTTCCTCGCGCTCATCTTACAGGCTCTGGGCCAGACCGCGCCGATCGCAGACGATAAGCCAAATCCGAATCGCCTCAAGATTAGCGAAAAGTATGGCACGTTTCAGGTTGACCCGCTCTATGATTATGCGTCGGCTTATGCCGGAAGCACGCTCTCTTTGAAGATTACTGTCACGACCGATGCCTCCACGCACAAAGAGAATCTGCGGATAGATAGATGCGTCGCCGAAGGCTCGTCTTCTCCGATTAAGATAGAGGCCAACGGCTCTGAACAGAGAGTTGAGCCGCCGATTCTCATCACGGATTATTTTTACACAGTGACGATTGACGCGAGTGCAGAGCCGCGCCAGCATCGCATCAACCTGAGCTTTCAATATCTCAAAAACGAAGTTATCAATCGCTTCTTCAACTTAAAAGTCGGCGTCAGAAGTCGCGGCAAACTCGCAGTCGTGCAGGAGGAAGAAGACCTCGAAGCTCCGACCTTTTACACGGGCGAGAGCGGCTCGTATCGCCTGACCCTGCGCAACAACTTCGCGGACTATCCGGTCTATATCACAAAGATTTCCGTCGAATCCATTCCCGAAGACCTCGTGGAATTTACGGACAACGCGCTCTCTGAACAGCAGCTTGTCTTAAAACCTTCGGAACAGAAAAAAGTCTCGCTCAATTTCAAAGTCAAGAGCATGGATTTCACGAATCTTATCTCAGGCTTTGGCGATAGCCCGAAGCTCAAGCTCACTGTGACTTACAACGACGGCCATCAGCGAGAGGTCTCGGACTTTCAGCACAAGCTGAATGTCAAAATCCGTCCGCGCGATTGGGTCTTGGTTTCCGCGATGCTGGCGGGCGTGCTGGTTGGCGGATTGATTCGCTTCTATCTGGAATTTTTGGCGCGGCGCAAGAAGATTACGCGGCGCGAGCTTTTGAAGTTTGTGCTCTACACAGTGATTTTCGGAATGGTCGTCACGGCCTTCGCGCTCTTTGGCAAGATACAAATTATAGCCTTCAAAGCCTCAGGCTCGTATGATAAGCCGATGGCAATTTTTATCATCGGACTGGCCGGAGCCGTCGGCGGCCTGCAACTCTTCGTCGGCTGGTATAACTCTTTAAAGCCTGCTGCGGAAGAGAAGCCGAAACCTGCAACCACGAGGAAACGCAAACGTGAGCCAACTCCTGATGAATAAGCAACCCGACACACGATGGCTGTCATGCATCGCATGCTTTTCTTGCTGCCTGTTTATCTTTGCCGCTCCGGCTGCGTTTGCACAGAAGAGTAGAAGCAGCATCACAGCGCAATCGCAATCGCCCGACCAGATTCTCAAGCTCGGCTTCTTCTACTATAACAACGACGACATCACGGATAAGGCCGCAGAGCAGTTCCGCGCGGTCATCACTAAATATCCGAAATCAAACGAAGCAGAGACGGCGCAGTATTATCTTGGCAGCTATTACCAGCGCAAGTATTACGTGCAGATGGAGAAATATCGCAAGCAGGATGCGCGCGCGCTTGAGTCTGCGAAGAAAGAGTATCGCGCCTACACGGACAAGTATTACAAGGCGGGTTCGCACCAGTGGCTCTCTGATGCCTTCTTCAATCTCGCGCTGGTCTATCTGCAAGCGGGCGACGCGCGCAACGCCGGCTATGAATTGAGCAAGATTGGCGGCGCGTCCGGCTTGGACAATGCCATCTACATTTATCAGGTCGTCTATTCACAAAGCTACGATGATGTGGTTGACAACAGTTGCAACTCGAAGCGACTGGCCGACTACACCTCTTCGCTCATCAAAGATTCCAGACAATCCTTCAAACAGACCACCGCCGCCATACGCGATTGGTGTCGCCGCGAGAGCGGGAAAAAGTCTTAGCGAATTTACTCAAGCACAGCGACAATATTGATGGCTAAATCAGCAATCGTGTGTGATTTCACCTCTTCACCGCGCTCGAAGTTTCTGTTGAGTTGATAGACGCCATCAGCAGGCTCTGCGTAGAGTTCGATTTTTCCATCCGGCAAATTAACGAGCCATGCTTCCCGAATACCAGCCTTTGCATAAAGCGGCATCTTATAAACACGATCACTCTCAACAGTCGAATCCGCCACTTCGATGACGAGCAATACATCATCCGGCATTGGATGCGAATCCCTGTAAAAATCATCGCGCCATTTGAGCAGAGCGATGTCCGGCTGCGGTTCTGAAAAATCATCTAACCGGATAGGGTCTTGTGTGCTGACGATAATATCATCTCCGAATTGACGATTGAGGATTCTACTAAGAGACTTGACACATGCTGCGTGATGGCTTCCGATTGGTGACATTTCAAAAATCTCCCCTTCGAGAAGTTCAAGGCGGTCATCCGGGTGAAAGATGCCCGCCTCGCCCATGCGCTCGTACTCGTCAACCGTAATCCAATGCTTTGCCAGTTGCCGTGACATTCTTTAAGTTACCTCTCTAGTCTTCCTCTTCGGCTCTAATTCTGCCTTCGGCGCGCGCCTGTTCGACTATCTTCTGCGCGATTTGTCCTGGCACTTGGTCGTAGTGCGAGAACTGCATGTGATAGGAGCCGCGCGCGGCTGTGATGGAGTTCAATTTCGATTGATAGTCGAGCATCTCCGCCATCGGGACTTGCGCCTTGACGACCTGCTGGTTGCCACTCGCCTCCATGCCCTGCACGCGCCCGCGACGCGAGTTGAGGTCGCCCATGATGTCGCCGCTATATTCCTGCGGCGCGATGACCTCGACATCCATGATTGGTTCAAGCAAAGTCGGCTTGACCTTATCAATCGCCGCGCGGAAGGCTTTGCGACCGGCTGCGCGGAAACTGTGCTCGTCCGAGTCAACCGTGTGATAAGAACCGTCAACCAGCACGGCTTTGAAATCAACCATCGGATAGCCAGCGACTGCGCCGGTTGACGCGGCATCTATGATGCCTTTCTCGATGGCCGGACGGAAATTCTGCGGGACTGCGCCGCCGAAAATCTTGTCCTCGAAGACAAAGCCTTCGCCGCGCGGCAACGGCTCGAAGATAACTTTGCAATCGCCAAACTGCCCGCGCCCGCCTGTCTGTTTCTTGTGGCGTCCCTGCACCTCTGCGCGTTGCGTGATAGTTTCTTTGTACGGAACTTTCGGCGGATGCAGTGCGACTTCGACGCCGTAACGTTTCTTGAGCTTGTCAATCACTGTCTCGACGTGCAGTTGGCCTGAGCCAGAGAGCAGAAATTCTTTGGTCTGCGCGTCGCGGTCAAAGTGTAGCGCGGGGTCTTCTTCCAGAATCTTGTGGAGCGCGACCGAAATCTTCTCTTCGTCCTGACGCGACTTCGGCTCGATGGCGAAAGCAATCGCAGCCTCTGGATATTGCACGCCGTCATAGACAATCGGCGCAGACTTTTCCGCCAGCGTGTCGCCCGTCTGCGTGTCTTTCAATTTCACGCAGGCGATGATGTCTCCGGCATGCGCTTCGTCAATCTTGTCGAGCGTTTTGCCCTGCACAGAGTGTAGCGCGCCGAGACGCTCCTGCGCGCCGCGCGAGGAATTTAAGACCGTCGCATCATGCTTGACCTGACCGCTGATGATTCGCATGACGTTGATGCGGCCCGCGAACGGGTCTGCGATGGTGCGAAAGACGTATGCGGAAAACGGTTCGCTGTCTGCATACTTGCGCGCTAAAGGCTCGCCGCCGTCACCGTCAACTGACGCGCGCCCGTGCTCCGCTTCATGCGCCGCAGGATTCGGAGCGAAGTCAACTATGCCGTCGAGCAGTGTTTGCAAACCGACGAGGGTTGTTGCCGAGACTGCATAGACCGGACAGAGCTTGCTGCGCTCGATAGCTTTCTTGACGTTCGGCACGATGTCCTCTTCGGGCAGCGTTCCATCCTCAAAATATTTCTCCATCAAGGCGTCATCCGATTCCGCGACCAACTCGATTAATCTCTCTCTGGTCTTGTCAACGATGTCGCGTCCTTCTGCCGGAATCTCTATCTCTTTGGGTTTGCCCTGCTCGTCAAACTCGTAAGCCTTCATATGAAGGATATCCACGACGCCTCTGAAATCTTTCTCTTTGCCGATGGGCAGAGTGAAAGGGATGATGGCGCGGCTGAAAGTCTTCTGCGCGCTTTCGAGGGCCATGCCAAAGTCAGCATGCTCTTTATCGAGCGCGTTGATGACCATGATGCGCGGGAGCATGAACTCGTTCGCATACGCCCATGTCTTTTCCGTCTGCACCTCAACGCCTTTGACACCGTGCACGACGACGAGCGCGCAGTCCGCGACGCGCAAGGCGGGGCGCGCGTGTGCGATAAAGGCTGCGTAGCCGGGCGTGTCTATAAAATTGACTTTGGTGTCTTTGTGTTCGAGATGCGCGAGCGCGGTGTTGAGTGTCACTTTCCGTTCGATGGAATCTTCATCGTAATCCGTGACGGTTGTGCCATCGTCAACTTTGCCCCAGCGCGGGGTTGCGCCGGTGATGTAAAGCAGGGAACTGACGAGTTGCGTCTTGCCTGCATCGCCGTGACCGATAACTGCCAGGTTGCGGATTAAATCTGTTGGATATGCTTTCATAGCTGTAAAAAGATTTTCCTTTCAAACAGTCTGATTGATGAAGTGGGATAGCCATCCGCGTCCGGTTTCAGAGTCCGAAAAAAAGGCTGGATGCGCTTCTGGTGAGCAAGTAATTTATCCGAGCGGGAAAGGGAAAGCAAGTGAGTAAAAGAGAAGATTCAAAGTTTGAATTTCCCTGAGTATGGAATATGATTGAGCATGCCTGACACTCTTCCCGACTTCAGATGCATATCAAACGGCTCTGCCTGCATCCTAACGTGCAACAGCCATTGGAGCTTCTTAAAGATGAAACTTAATTTTTCGTTCACCTCCAGAGCATTGAGCGCGGCCCTGGCCCTGATTTTATTGAGCAGCGCGATGCTGCGCGCGCAGGACATAACGGGCGGCGCAAGCTCGAACGAGGACATCGTCGGAGGCGCAGGCACGGGCAGCGTCTTTACGAGCCGCGTCGTGAGAAAGCAACATGCGCGCAGGCCGGAGAGACAATCAGCCCCTGTGCGCCGCACTTCCGCCGCGCCCAAACAAAGAGTCGCCGCGCATACTACTCCGCGCCAGACCGATGCCAGACGCACACCGACTCCGCAGGAAGCAGCAGAGACTTTTACGGAACAGGGCGACACGCTTTTCAACGCCGCGCAGTATGAGAAAGCCGCCGCCGCTTACAGTCAGGCAACGCGCGTCAAACCCGATTACCCGGAAGCCTATTTCGGTCTGGGCGATTCATATGACCTGCTGGGCCGTCGTGACGAAGCCATACAGGCTTACGAGCAGGCTCTGCGGCTCAAGCCCGCGCAAGCCGATGCGCGTTACAATCTTGGCGTCTTGTATTATGAGAAGGGACAATACGATCAGGCCATCGCTTCGTTAACAGAGGCTGCGAAGCTGCAAGACAATAATGCTGAGACGCATAACTTTCTGGGCCAGTCGTATCACAAATCAAATCGCCCTGCGGAAGCCGTCGCAGCCTACCGGAAAGCCGTCCAACTCAAGCCGGATTTCGCTCTGGCCCACTATAATCTCGGCGATGTCTATGACGAGACGGGGCGCGCTAATGAGGCCATCGCTTCATTCAAGCGCGCGATTGAGTTGAGGCCGGATTATCTCGAAGCTCATTTCGATTTAGGCGTCGCCTATTACAACGCGAATCGCTATGCGGAAGCCGTCGCGGCCTACGAGCAGGCAACGCGCATCAAAAAAGATTTCGCGGAAGGCTATAACAATCTTGGCGACGCGCTGGGCCAACTCGGACGTTATAAGGAAGCGGCAGCAGCTTACCGTCAGGCGATTCAACTCAGGCCATCGGATGCACAGACGCATACTGACCTGGGCCAGGCTTATAACAAGCTGGGCCAATATTCGGATGCGCTTGTGGTTCTGGGGCAGGCCACGCGCCTGAATCCGAATAACGCAGAAGCTTTTAGCGAGCTTGGGTTTGCCAACGGCAAACTGCGTCGCTGGAATGAAGCGATAGAAGCTCTCAATCAATCCGTGCGTCTCGCGCCCAGGGATGCCGAAGGCTTTAGCAATCTCGGCTGGGCCTATAACAACACCGGGAAATTCGCAGAAGCATCAGAGGCTTTGAAGAAAGCCGTCGTCCTTGACCCGAATTCCGCCTCGGCGCATTTCAATCTGGGCATCGCGCAGAGCCGTCTGGGCCAGAAAGATGAATCCGTCGCTTCCTTTCAACAGGCCCTGCGCCTGCGCGCAGATTGGCCCGCCGCGCATAACAATCTGGGCTATGCCTACGGCAGCTTGAATCGCTGGAAAGAGGCCGCCACATCGCACAAAGAAGCTCTGCGCCTCAAGCCCGGTTATGCCGGAGCGCACTTCAATCTCGGTTACGATTATTTGCAGCTTGGAAAAAAGAAGGAAGCGATGGAGCAATACAATGCTCTGCAAAAACTCGATACGGAAAAAGCAGACAGGCTGCTCCAACTAATTAATCAGCGAAAGTAAAAAAAACGAAAGTTCCCGCAAAGGCGCAAAGACGCAAAGAAAGCTCGCCAAGAGTTGAATGTCTTTTCAACTTGAAAGCTTTCTTCGCGTCTTCTCTTTGCGCCTTTGCGCCTTTGCGGGAAACTTTTCTTTTATCTTGGCGGCACAACAGACGAGCGCGCGGGAATGTTCGGCGTCTGATTCGCGGCGTAGATGCGATAGCCCAGGAGCAGCGCAAGGATGAAAGCGAACGTGAGCGGCAATCGCGTATCGGATTTGACGAGCATGTAGTAATGCACGACGCCGCCGATGGCCGTCAGATAGACAAGCTTGTGCAGCTTGCCCCAACGCTTCCCGCCGAGCCGCTTGACCATCGAGTTTGTAGAAGTAATCGCCAGCGGAACCATCAGAAAAAAACTCGCCATCCCGATGGCTATGAACGGACGCTGGATAATGTCGCCCGCGATGCTCTTGATGCTGAAGAAGCGGTCGAACCAGACGTAAGTGATGAGATGCAGGAAGCCGTAAAAGAAAGCATAGAGACCAATCATCCGCCGGAACTTTCCTAAAAAGTTCCAGCCCGAAATTTTCCGCAAAGGCGTGACCGCGAGCGAGAGCACGAGGAAGATGAGCGTCAGCATGCCTGTCGTGCGCGTGACAAACTCAAGCGGGTTTGCTCCCAGCTTTTTGTGATACCAATCCCAAGAGAGCAAGACAAGCGGCACAAGGCTATTGATGAAGAGCAGGACTTTGGAAAACTTTGTATCCATCGTTTCAAAAATTAATCTTCAAATCCATTCCCGCATACAAGTGCGCGACCTGCTCTGCATAGCCGTTAAAAATTGTCGTCTGTCTCAAGCCATACTCTCCGATGCGTCGCTCCTGTGCCTGACTCCAACGCGGATGACTCACATTCGGATTGACGTTTGAATAAAACCCGTATTCGTCGGGAGCTTGTATGTTCCATGTCGTCGGCGGCATCTCTTCTACTAATTTAATTTTGACGATGGACTTGATGCTCTTAAAACCATACTTCCAAGGGACGACGAGACGAATCGGCGCGCCGTCCTGCGGCGGCAGAGTCTCGCCGTAAAGGCCCGTCGCCAGAATCGTCAAAGGATGCATCGCTTCATCAAGCCGCAAGCCTTCGACATAGGGCCAATCGAGCACGCCACGATTCTGATTGGGCATCCGCTCTGGATCAAAAAGAGTTTGGAAGGCAACATAACGCGCGCTCGAAGTCGGCTCGACGAGCTTTAAAAGTTCTGCGAGCGGAAAGCCTATCCAGGGGATGACCATTGACCATCTCTCGACACAGCGCAGGCGATAGACGCGCTCTTCCTGCGGGGCAATCTTAATCAAATCATCTAGGTCGTAAACCTTTGGCTTCTGGACCAATCCTTCGACGGCAACTGTCCAGGGCTTTGTGACAAAGCCTTGAGCCTCTGTCGCGACGCTCTGCTTGTCTGTCGAAAATTCGTAAAAGTTGTTGTAGTTGGTGATGTCTTTAAAAGATGTCTTCGGCTCGTCTGTCGAAAAGCCTGCCGATGAAGCTGGCTTGACGACATCTGCAATCTTCTCGCCGGGCCGCGTTTCTGCCTGCGGCGGATTCAAGCCGCGATAGAGCAAGCCTGTTGCAACTGTCGTCGCGGCGAGCGCGGCCCCGCGCATAAAGTTGCGGCGATTGAGATAAGTTTTCTTATCCGTTATCTCGCTCGATTTGATGTCGTCAGGCTTTTTTATCAACATCCCGGTTTAATTACGAAGCATAAACGGTTGATGGTTTTAATTTTTCGATTAGATGCGAGGGAAGCGAAGAAAATTTCCCGCAAAGACGCAAAGAAGACGCGAAGAAAGCATTCAAGATAAAGAGCCATTCAACTCTTTGCGAGCTTTCTTTGCGTCTTTGCGCCTTTGCGGGAAACTGCTTTTCATGCCTTGACTAACTTTAAGGCGAAACCAGAGAGGGAACATCTATCTGGTATTTCCTGATTTTGCTATAGAGGCGCGGGCGATAGATGCCTAAAAGATTTGCTGCTGCCTGTTTGTTGCCGCCTGTGCGTTGCAAGGTTTTTTCGATAACTAACTTTTCAATATCTTCGAGCGTCATGTTAGGCGGCACGTCCCAAGTCGCTCCCTGCGGCGCGCCTTCGGGCAACGAGCCGTTATCGAATGGCAGGTCAACGGGCTCTATCTTGTTGGATTTCGCAAGGAGCACCGCGCGCTCTATCACATTCTGCAACTCGCGCACGTTGCCGGGCCATGTGTGCGCGAAGAGTCTTTGATAAGCCGCCTGCGAGACGCCTGTGATGGGCCGCTCATACTTCTTCGCATAGGTGCTCAGAAAGTGGTCAGTCAGCAGTTGTATGTCCTCTGTCCTATCGCGCAAGGGCGGCACGTGAATCGTAATTGTCGAGATGCGATAAAAGAGGTCGTCGCGCAGAAGCCCGTCGCGTATGGCATCGGCTGGCGGGCGATTGGTCGAAGAGATAAGACGAAAGTCAACAGCGTATGTTTTCTCTGAGCCAATCTTGCGATAGCTGCGCTCTTGCAGGACGCGCAAGAGTTTCGGTTGCAACTCGACTGGCATCTCAGCGATTTCATCCAGCAGCAGTGAGCCGCCCGCAGCGTGTTGGACCAATCCTTCTTTGTCTGCATGCGCGCCTGTGAATGCGCCTTTCGTGTGGCCGAAGAGTTCGGATTCAATCAGCTCTTTCGGAAGCGCGGCGCAGTTTACTTTGATGAAAGGTTTCTTAGAGCGCAGAGAGTTGTAATGAATCGCGTTGGCAATCAACTCTTTGCCCGTGCCGGATTCGCCGACGATGAGGACGTTGGCATCAGACTTTGCAACAGACTCTATCGTTTCATAAATGGTCTGCATCTGTTTGGACGCGCCGATGATGTTGAAATATTCCGCGCGTGTGGAAAGCTGGCGACGCATGCTGGCGGTCTCTGCCATCAGTTCGCGGCGTTCGAGCGCTTTCTCGACGAGCGGGAGCATCTGCTCAAAGTCGAAAGGCTTTTCGACAAAGTAGAACGCGCCGGCTTTAGTCGCTTCGACGGCGCGCGTCACAGTGCCGTAGCCTGTGACGACGATGACTTCCGTTGCGGGCCGCGCGTCCTTCATGTGACGCAGGATTTCGAGGCCGTCCATGTCCGGCAGTTGCAGGTCGCAGATGGCTAAGTGATGGCCGCCCTGATCGAAAGCCTCTATCGCTTCGGCTCCGGTCGCGGCGGTGTCCACCGTGTAACCCTCTTCGGCCAGATTCTGCTTGAGCGAATCGGCCATCATCGGTTCATCGTCAATCACTAAAATACGCGCGTCTTTACGTTCCACCCTTAGCTCTCCTTAATCGGCAAGCGAACTAACAGTTTGTCCGCTTGCTGTGTTGCTGTTCCCTGATGTGCTTCGATAATGCGTGCGGCAAGCGACATGCGCAGGGCTTCGCTGCCTGCAAAGGAGCGAAAGACATCCTGGTCTTTGTCTTTGGCCTCGATGCCCTGCCATTCGATGAGCGCGTGCGGCTCTGCATTGTTGCTTGCATCTCTGCGCAGTTGAATCTTGAGAGGCATGCCATTGCCATGTAGGTTGAGCGCGCCCTTCGTGATGGCCTGCAAAGCTTCGGAGAGAGCGGCCACATCAAACTCGCCCTGAAGCTTTTCGTCTGCCATTTCAAGCTCTATCTTCTCTGCCGCCGCTTCGCCATTTTTGATTGATGAAAGTATCTGGCCCAGAGCGACTGCGTTCTGTTTATGAAGCTCAATCGGTCGCCCGTAGCGCACGAGGGTCGTCATATCTGTGGCCGCGCGCTCAAGACCTGCGATGAGTTTGGCGACGGTTTCGCGCTCATCTTCGGGCCGCTCGTTCTTCTCCATGCGCTTGCGCAGGAAAGTGGCATAGAGTTTGAGACCATTTAGCTGGTTTTTGAGATCGTGGACTATCTGAACAGAGGCTCGCCCAAGGTCTAAGAGTGTGCCTGTGTCCCGTATTTCCGAAGTTAATTGCTTCATTTTGTCCGCGAACTCTATCCCTTTCGGGTCTCAACGTCTGCGCTCTGAGCGAGAATTATGCCCGCCCGGCGTGTATGGATAAGACTCAAATTAAATGCCTTTGTGTGTCGTGTTTCGATGCGGCATCTTAGCAAAAAAGACGAGCGTATGCTAGTCATGCATCGGAGCAAAGCGTGAATTTGACACGTCTGTTAAAATTCTTACTTTCATAATCAACTCGTATGGAGACAGAAAAACTAATGGACAAGGGCGGGCCTCGGACTGTCATGGTGGTTGAGGATTTTGAAGATAACCGCTTTATGATGAGAAGGTTGCTGGAAATGAGCGGTTATCATGTGCTCGAAGCCATCAATGGCGAGGAAGCTGTCAAAATTGCACAGCGCGAGCGGCCAGACCTGATTCTGATGGATTTGAGCCTGCCACTCCTGGATGGACTCGCCGCGACGCGACGGATACGCGAAGTCGAAGAGTTGCGAGATGTGCCGATTGTCGCCGTCTCTGCGCATGATACTGCGGATTTTCACGCCGACGCACTCGCCGCAGGATGTAATGATTATGTGACGAAGCCGATTGATTTCGACCAGTTGGAGTCGCTTTTGACCCGCTTACTTCCTGCACAAGCAGTTAATAGTGGGCAGTAGGCAGTGGGCAGTGGGCAGTTAAAACTCAAGCGTATTGCGTAATAAAATTTCTTTCTTCTCTGCCAACTGCCCACTGCCCACTAATAATTCACCTCCCATGCCAGACTTCTTCACCAAGCTGTTTCGCCAGCATCAAGAGGCAATCATCCGTCGTCTGGTGGATGAGATTTACCGCGAGCCTCGCACGGAGTTGCCGGAAATGCTGCCTGTCGGGCAACTTGTCGAAAACTATCCAGAGATTCTGGCCCAGTTGGCACGCCTCTTGGACAAGCGCGCGGGCGAGGCCGAGATGGCGGAAGTTGTGCGGCATTTGCGCGATTACGCGCAGGTGCGTTTTCACGGCGGCGTCCTGATTGACGAAGTGGCACGCGAGTTGATGCTTCTACGCAAGACGCTGAACGATTTTTTGTGGCGTGAGGAGAGAAACGCTGCTCAGGGAGATACGAGAGATTTACGAGATGCGCTGGAATGCGCTAACCGCTTTGTGGATGAGATGATCGCTCAAGCGGTGGTCATTTATGCCGCTAGCTGGCGGCCACCTGCCGAGACCCGAACCTCTGTCTGGCCGCCTCCGCGCCGCCGCAAGACGGATTTCCCGGAGAGCGACCATGACAGATGATGCCAAACGGACGGGTAAATTTTTTTCGCAGTGTACGCGCCAAGATGCTCTTGATGCTGGCCGCGCTTTCTTTACCTCTGCTCGTCATCAGCCTCATACAACTCAATAACTATCGCTCCAACTTAAACGAGCAGGCCGCAACCATCGCGCGCATTGAGACAGCCGCGGTATCCGGCGCGCTCAAGACATGGCTTGAGACGCGCCCGCAAACAGCAAACGGCGCAAACGCTCTCACGCCTGCGGAAGTGCAGGAGCTTTATCAGAGATTGCTGCAACATGCCGTGCCGGGTGCGAGCGCAGCCATCAGCGTCTTTGATGCCGGGCAGCGTCCGCTGAATTTTCCGAACACGCCTCTGCCTGGATTCCAACCGGGCAATACGACTTCCGATGTAGCCGCGCATCTCAACTGGAATGACGGGACGACGCGCATGACCAGCATCAAGCGCGTCGAGCCGTTTGGATGGTATGTGGCTGTCGGCGTGCCTGTCGCTGCGGATACGCAGGCAGGGCAATCCGGCCTCGCTCTGACTGTGACGTGGGCTCTCGCGCTGCTGGCTTCAATCCTGATTGGCATCTGGGCCGTCGGCAGATTCACAAAGCCTCTGCGCAAACTCGCTTCATCAACTTCAACTCTCGGCGCGGGCGATCTTAAAGAGCGCGTGAGCGTCGAGACAGAAGATGAAGTCGGAGTCTGGCCCAGAGCTTCAATGTCATGGCGGCGCAACTCGACATCAAGTTTAAAGAGGTGCAGACGCAGGGCGCGTTTATCGAAGAAGTTTTGGACGGCTTGCCTTTGGGCGTCGCGGTGATGGATGCCAACCTGATTGTGCGTAAAGTCAATGAGGCGTTTGCGCGCGCAGTTGGCCGCGAGGCCGGCGCTCTCTCAGGACGCGGATTGTATGAAGCTGCGGCGGGCTTAGCAGTCCTCAGCGATGTTGTGGAAGATGTGCGCCGGACGCGCAAGGCTTTCGTCACGTATGGCTTGCCTCTTAACCTTGTCGCGCGCAAGGCTGAAGGCAATGCAGAGTCGGAAGATGGAAACTACTGGGACGTGACCATCTGGCCCACTACGGAAAAGAGTTTTGGGCGCGGCGAATTAATCCTCATCCTCTCGGAAGTCTCAAAGCGCGTGCGCGCAGAGAAGCTTGCGACCTCCGCTTTTGCAGCAGAACGCGCGCGTGCCGCAGAGCTTGAGAGCTTGATTAATCAGATGAACGAAGGCGTTGTCATCATAGACCGTCACGCGCGTTACAAGGTCAACCCTGCGGCGGCGCAAATCATCGGGCGCAATCGTCAGGACTTGCGCGACGGCGCGCAGGCATTTATCGCAGACATCGCGCTACAGGATTTGGATGGCCGCGCACTCGCGCCGGAAGAGACGCCCTTCCTGCATGCGCTCGAACAGCGGCAGAGCGTTTCGGGCAAACAGCTACAGGTCATCAGACCGGACGGAGAGAAGCGCGTGATTGCCATCAGCGCGACTCCTTTAATCAGCGAGAGCGGCCACACCGAAGGCGCGGTCGCAGTCTTTCGTGACATCACGGAAGAGGTCAAGCAACATGACGAACTGGTCGCGGCCTATGACCGGCTGCGCGAGCATGACCGTTTGAAGTCAGCCTTTGTCACAAACGTGACGCACGAGTTGCGCACGCCGCTCAATGTCATCATCGGCCTCTGTCAACTGCTTGAGCGTGACAGGCAGTTGCCGCTTGCGCCCTTGCAGGTCGAAGCCGTCACACGCATGGAACGCAACGCGCGCTCTTTGCTTGAACTCGTCAACGACCTCTTGGATTATTCGCGGCTCGAAGCTGGCCGCTCGGCTCTGCATCTGGAGACTCTCGAAGTCTCTGACATCATCAGAGCAACTGTCGAAGAGCATCTAGCGGAAGCTACGGACAAGCGCGTTGATTTGCATCTGGACATTTCGCCTGAGCTTGGGCGCGTGATGACGGACAGGCACAAGCTTGAGCAGGTCTTGACGAATCTGGTCGGCAATGCCATCAAGTTTACTTCCGCCGGAGCCATCAAGGTCACAGCCGCGCCCGTTGACGAGGCCCGCTGGTATTTGGAAGTGAGCGACACAGGCATAGGCATCTCGCGCGATGCACTGACTTATATCTTTGACGAATTCCGGCAGGTTGACGACAAACTCGCGCGCTCTTATGGAGGAACGGGACTTGGCCTTGCCATCACGCGCAAGATAGTCGAGCTGCTCGAAGGCGAGATAGTTGTCAACAGCGCGCCGCAGGAAGGCAGCCGCTTTCGCATCACATGGCCGCGCCAGATTAGACAGCGCACAGGCACTGGCTCGCTCGTGGAAAAACCCGTCCCCGCTCCCAACCTCACAGGAGACTTGCGCTCGCGTGCGCGATAGTGGAAACTTGCAGGACACAAGCTTAAGCGGAACAAATAGGACTGGCGAGAGTCTAATGGATTTTAGATTTGCGATTTTTGATTTTTGATTGGATAAGGACAAAGACTTTATAAAATAAATCTTGAGTCCGCTTTTAATCAAAAATCAAAAATCGCAAATTCTTTGAGGAACACCGAATGGCTACGACGGAACAGGATGTGGAAAAAGACGGCACGCGACGAATCGTTCTGATAGCGGTGGTCATCATTTCGCTGCTCTTGATAGGCGGGCTCATCTACATTGCCAAGAGCCCTTCAACGGGCGGCGGCGGCGGCGAGCATCTGCTTGAAGGAGCTTTGCGCGCAGGCTCGCCAGACTTTGAGAAATACAAAGCTCTGATTAAAGTTGATGACCCGGAAGCGACAGAGAGCGCGCGCCCCATCGGCGATATAGTCATGCAACTGACCACCACCGTGCGCAACTTCACAGGCAAGACCATCATCGGCCTTGAGATGCGCGGCGCGGTGGTTGACCTTCAAGGCAATCCCGTCAAAGAACGCAAGGTCATCGTCATCCCCAACACCTTCGCGGGCATCGAAGAGCTTGAGAATAACAAGACCATCCCTGTCAAAATCAACATCGAAGGCATGAGCAAAGACGCAGACCGCGCCAACATCAAGATGGAAGTGACGGCGATAAGAGTTAAGTGAAAAGTAAATAACATGAGGCGCGAGATAACAAGGAATTGATTTCGTTAGCCCCGACAGGGGCGACATGCAATAGCCCACGACGTAAGTCGTGGGTTACAGCACGAAATAAATAATGAGCCCCGCAGGGGCGACACAAATTGTGCCGCCCCTACGGGGCTCGATTGTGTGCGGTGCGCGTGACCCCGCGCTGACGCGTGGGGCTATTGCATGCCGCCCCTGTCGGGGCTGTCACTGTAATACTGCATCTTTATTTTTGCTTTCTCACATTCACTCCCGTCGGCGGGCGAAACTCGAAAGCCTCTGCGGGCGCGTTGTAATTCTCGCGCACATTCGTCAAAGAGACATCCGAGACAGCGCCGCCTTCGTCCACTTGCCTGACTCTTAGAATCTGTCCATCGTCTGTCACTTCCAGAAAAATCTCGCGGATGCCGGTGTCTTTGCGTTTAGGAATGAGCCGGAGTGTTTTGTTGCTTCCATCCTGCGCGGCCAAACTTATCTCACGAAATTCGCGCCGCAAGTTTTTCTGGCCCAGAAGGAAGAGGAAAGGGAAGCGCGCGTCAGAGACTTTTGCAGCATCCGCGTGTGTCGCCTCGCGGTCACCAGGAGTATAGAACCAGACATCTCTCGCATTAACGATGAACAGTTTGTCTTGATACTCCCAACGCATCTTGCGCGGGCGTTGCAGGAAAAGTCTCCCGCGCTCGCGCTTCTCGCGCACGCCCGGCCCGCTGTATCGCTGCTCGAAATCCGCAGCCAGCCCGCGCATACGCCCGTAACGCGACTCGATGCGGGCAATCAACGAATCAAGCTCATCCGCAGAAGAAGGGGAAGAGGTGAAGAGGGGAAGAGGGAAAAGGGTTAAGAGCAAAAGACAAATTCCGACATGCGACAACAATGCTGTTTTTCCTTTTTCCCTTTTCACCCTTTACCCTCTTCCACGTTCTTCTTTTCCATTGCTTCGCGCACGAACAACTCTTCGAGCGATTGCTTGACGGGTTGCACAGAGACGAGACGCCCGCCAGCCTTGCGCACTGCTGCAAGAGCCGCGTCCACATCTCTTTCATCCGGCACTTCTACACGCGAGCCGCCCGGTGTCGGAGAGACGCTTGCTCCCGCGAGAGTCAAGAGCTTTTGAGAAATCGCTTCCGCTCCGGCTCCTGCAATCGTCAGCTCAATACGATGCCTGTCGCCCGCGCGTTCGCGCAACTCTTCAAGCCTGCCCACTTCCGCCAGATGCCCGCCGCGCATGATTGCCACGCGGTCGCACAAGACCTCTATGTCCGAGAGAATGTGCGAGCACATGAAAACGGTCGTGCCGCGCTCACGCAAAGATGCAATCAGGTCACGCACCTGCCTGCGGCCCACCGGGTCAAGCCCGCTCATCGGCTCGTCAAGAAAAACTATTTCCGGGTCATTCACCAGAGCCTGCGCCAAGCCGACGCGCTGCAACATGCCTTTCGAGAATTTGCGAAGCTGTTTATTCCAACTCTTCTCATCAAGATGCACGCGGCTCAATAAATCTTCCGTGCGCCGCTTTCTTTCCATGCGCGAGTAGCCGAAAAGCTCCGCGCAGTAGTCCAGAAATTCGCGCGCCGTTAGATAGTCATAGAAGTAAGGATTTTCCGGCAGGTAGCCAAGACGCGCGTGCATGCTGACATCGCTGATGTCGTGGCCCAGGATTCTGGCGCGCCCTTCGGTCGGGTAGATGAGACGCATCAAGAGCTTGAGCGTAGTCGTTTTCCCCGCGCCGTTCGCGCCTAGAAAGCCGAAGATTTCTCCGCCTTCAACCTTGAGAGACAAGCCATCGAGCGCACGCACCTTTCGCTTGCGCCAGAAGCCGACCTCGTAATCCTTAGTTAAATTTTCTATCTCGACAACAGACATGATTTTTACCAAAGCAGGTTTCCCGCAAAGGCGCAAAGGCGCAAAGAAAGCTCGCAAGATAAAGTAGCATTCAACCCTTTGCGCCTGTGCGCCTGTGCGCGAGATGTTTTTGTCGCATTCATAAAAAAACTGCTATCTATTTCTGCGGCACTTTCGATTCCCGGCTGAGATTAACTTCGCAACTTTCCTCAACCAACAAGTAAGGCACATCCGACGGGTCAATCGGCTCACCCGCAGCATTCAATCTAAGAGGCTTGCCGTTAGGCAGGCGTGCGGCGCGTAAATCTCCCGCCAACTCTTTCCATGATTTAGCACAGCGATTATTACGCGCACGAAAATTTTCCAGCGCGCGTCGAATCGCGTCGCGCTCTTCAAGCGAGTCCACTTGCAGCAGGCGACGCGCAAGCAACTCTTTCAAATTTTTATCTTCGGTCTGCTCAAAGAGGTGCGTGTAAATCTCGCGCGCCATCTGGTGGCTGCCGCCCTCTGCGGCCATGCGCGCGCTCATCTCGCGCATCCAGTACGGCGCGTCTGCAATCTTGCTTCCGGCCTCGTAAGTCTCTCCGGCCTTCTTGTAATCGCCGCGCTTCCAGTAGATGTAACCTAAATGTTGATAGAGACGCCACGCGCCGGGATTGTTTTCGATTCCTTTGTGTATGAACTTGATGGCATCCTCTTCGTTGACGGCAGGGAGCACGATTGCTCCGTAAGAGTAAGCGGCCATGAATTGCGGGTCGAGCGTCGTCGCCGTGTCGAGCAGCGGATAAAGCAGTCGCATGTCGAATGCCCTGAGGTCGTTAATCTGTATATCGCCCTCATGGTTCATGAACTTGCGCCCGACATATTGCAGCGAGCGCATCCAGTACCAGTCAGCCACTAGACCGTTAAAGCCGAGGCTCATACGCTTGACAGTTTTTCCGGTCATGTACAGCCGCTCTTCTTCAATCCGCGCATCAAGCGGCGGACGCTGTTGGTCCAGAAGACGACTGAGCGCGATGACGCCAGCCAAGCCCAACAGGATGAGCAGAGCGAGCGCGATAGTCTTCCTCCGCCCGTGATTCTCTGCGCGCTCTGTAGTCTTGTCCGGCATCGCTTTCATTTAAAATTGCGGCGGTTGAAGATGAGCGTCGCTGCGGCCAGCAGGATAGTGATATAGACAACCGCGTAAGCGAATGCCGTGAGCATGATAGAGGCCGCAGGCTTCTGCCCGTGCGCGGCGGGCGTGATGTAAAAGCTATAGTTGGACAGGTTCGGCAACAGGTAATAGAGCGCGCCGAACAACCAGCGCGCACTCGCAGTTCCCATCGAAGCCGCGAAAAGTTTCAGGTCTGCGCTGAAGTGTCCGATGATGAAGATAAAGAAGGTCAGAAGCGCAGAGAGCGCGGGCGACGAGAAAGAAGAGAACAGGAGCGCGACCGCCGTCAGAATCGCCAGCTCAAGATAAATCAAAAGAATTGTGGGCCAGATGCTCAGCATGGACGAATCCCAACCGCCGTGCACATAGAGCAGAGCCAGGCTTACGCCCGCGCCCATAATCATTGTATTGACCATCAGCGTCAGGCAGAGGCCAAGATATTTTCCAACCAAAAACTCGCCGCGCCCGACAGGCTTGGCGAAGATGGCATACACAGTGCGCCGCTCTATCTCTTTGTAAACAAGACCGACGCCGACGAAGATGGCTATGAACGCGCCGAACAATAGCATCGCGCTCAAACCCATATTGACGATGATGCGCGCTTCCTGTCCCGCAGATAACTCGCCTAAGAAAATCGCCGCGCCCGTCAACAAGAGGACGAACAGCACAAGGTTATAGAGCACACGGTCGCGCAATGCTTCACGAAAAGTATTGCGCGCAATGGCCCACACGCGCCGCCACACGCTCGACTCCCTGACAGCAGAGCCAGCGACCCTCTCACTCACAACTGCGTCCTCTACATGTTCCGCCACATTATTCATTATTCAGATTGCTTGCTTGCTCCCCGTATCCTTATATTATCGCAATTCTATAAATTGCCAAGCGACATAGATTACGAAAGAATCTCCCGCAAAGGCGCAAAGGCGCAAAGAAAACAATCAAGACAAGTCATAGCTCAACACCTTTGCGTGCTTTTCTTTGCGCCTTTGCGCCTTTGCGGGAAACTGTCTTTCTATTCCTGCTCGCCGTATTTTTCCACCAGAGCCGGAACGCCTTTTTTGTCTTTGCCCTGACCCGTTGGCAAGACTTCTATGAGAACCATCCTGCGTCGGATGTTGGGCGAGTAGAAGGGGACATCAACGGTAGTCATTTCTCCGATGCTCAATCCCGCGCGCGTGATGAAGTAGAGCGAGAGGTTTAGAAAATCCTTTCGCACAGGACTCAGCGAATACATGCGTTTGCCCGCGACGCGCGAAAGCTTTGCTGCAAAAAGTTGCTTTGCCTCTTCCTTGCGCAAATAGTCCAGCGTGTTCATATAGTCGCACACGGACAGCATCGGAATCTCCGGCCTCAACCCGACCTGTACGCCGTTTGTTGTGTAGTAGCTGTTTATCCACACATCCACGCGAGAAAATAATTCTTGCTCCTGCGGTGAGAGATATTTGAGAGCATTGTGGTCGCGCAGCAGTTGCGGAGTTTCGGCCAGATAACTCTTTGGCTCTTTAAAGACTGTGGGCTGCGTGATTTTGTTGAAGAGTGTCTGATCTTGAAAGATGAGAAGGAAGTAAGACCCCGCTGACTGAATCACAAGCAGCCCGCCGAAGAGCAGCACGAATAAGACCATCTCTCTCGTGCGCTGCCGCCCGGTCTCTTTCGCAGTCTTATAGAGCGTCGAGAAAAGAGAGAGCATCACAATGCCGCACATCACTTCTAAATAAAGCGCATAACGCACATTCCCGCTCAGCGCGCTCCAAGCAAATAATCCCAGCAGCGTGAGCATGCTTGTCGCGCGAATCTCTTTCGTCGTCGATTTATAAAACAGGCACAGCAGGCACACGACAAATCCTAGCGAAAGTCTTCCCGTGTAAGGGACGCCGATGCCGCTCATCTCCGAAATTCTGTCCGGCGTAAAAAAGGCCCAGACAGGCCAGACCACAAGCTCCAAGAAATTTCTTGGCCCGTACATCACATCCGTCGCGTTGACGACGGGCAGGTATGGCGACTTGAAAATCTTATTGAGAAAAGGAAAGAGCGGATTGCCCGTCTGCGCGTACATGAACAGGCTGTAAGGCACAAGCGGCGCAATGAATGCGACGACCGCGACCAACGTTGCCTTCAGATTAAATTGCTTTCGATGAAGAAAAAGCTGTACGGCGCAAGCTAAACCAATCGGAATCGCAAACGCCAGATTCGAGAGCTTGAAGGTCGCACTCACTCCGAGAAAAAGTGCGATGTGAATAAGCGCATAACCTTTTCTGCGTGCTTTGCCAAAACGAATTGTCAGGTAACTTGCTTCCAGCAAGAGCGGCACGAAGAGCAAGTCTACGCGATAGTCGTTCAAGAGGCGCAGGATGTATTCGGTCGAGACTACGAAGAGAATGCAGACACTTCTCAGCCAATCGTTTTTGATATACGGCGAAAGAAAACGATTCGCAATCTGCGCCGCCCAGACAACCGCGCAGAGATTTATCAACGTGCCGAGCCTGTAGCCGAGCACATAGCGAAAGATGCCGCCCGCGATGTTCGGCGCGGGATTGACCACCGCCACCGTCGGGAAAAAATCTCCGTCAATAAACGGCCAGCCGCGCATTCCGCGCGCAGCATTGACGAGATGATAATTCAGCGCATCAAAATCCTGATCCGGGAACGGCGCACGGAAGAGATAAATCAGAAGCAAAGGCAGAGCCACAATCAGCCAGAAGCTGATGGAAGTTTTGTGCTCGCTCTCTTCACGATAAATGATATGCAGCGCGCAGCAGATGCCCGTCAGGGCAAATGTCAAAGCCCACGCCAGCGTGAGTTGCTCGACTCCCCAGAAATATTGCCTCAGACAAGAAGCCAGATAGACAAAGAACAGCGCATCAGTCCAGTTGGCCTTGCGACGCAATTCTCCAAAAATCGTTTGCGGCGCGCGCAGTGAGAGCGATGAGACCGAATGTGCAGAGAGGTCGCGCGACGCGGCTTCCGCTTGAGCCGTTCCGAGTTTGTCTTGATAAGCAATGGCTGTGAATAGATTTTTCACAATGACAAGTCAGACCGAAGTAACCACAGTCAGGATGGATTTTAAGAAACAACAATCTTTCGTTTTCAACCAAGCGCGGGATGTTTGACTGCGACTTGTTGGGAGCTTTGCTCTCCGCTCGTGAGCGTGGCAAAGATTTCGCAGTATCTATCTGCAACTGCTTTCCAGTTGAGCCTTTCCTGTGCAAACTCTATGAGGCGCGGCTTGAGACTTTGCAACTCTTGGGGATTTTCCAACGCAGCAGCTAAAGTCTCTGTGAGATTTCCTGATGCGGCATCTATCGTCAACACAAGTTCGTTGAGGCCGTCAACGGCCTGCGCGGCTTCGCGGCAGACAGCGACGGGCGTGCCGCATGCCATCGCTTCGCACAAGACGAGCGGGAAGCCTTCGCGTATGGACGGCAACACGACGAGACTCGCGGCATTGTAGAGCCTGCGAAGCTCCCTTTGCGTTTGTGGGCCAAGCACTTTCACATTCGGCAAAGACCACGCGCGCGGGTCTTGCTCGGCAGCTTCACCAACCAACACCCAATGCCACTCTGGATTTTTCAGCGCGGCCTCGCGTATGAACTGCACGCCCTTCTTTTCCGTGAACCGCCCGACGAAAAGCATGAGCGGGCTGCTCGCCGGGATTTTCAATTCATCGCGCACCAGAGAGATTTCATCTTCAGGCATTGGGCCAAAAATCTGCGGGTCGAATCCATTGGGCAGAACGAAAGGCTTGCTCTTGAAATTAACAAATCCTTGAAACCAATCCTGAACCATTTGATTGACAAAGACGACCTGCGCGCTGCTCTCAAGCAAAGCTCTGCCGACGGTCTTATAGGTCGCTTGCTGCAAGAGATTTTTATAGCTCTGCGCGTAGGGCGAGAAGGCTATGTGCTGCGTGGTGACGACCGGTTTTTTGAAGATGCGCGCGATGCGATAAAGAAACTGGTTGTGTAGATAGAGGCAGTCATGCAAGTGCACGACATCGCACCACTTGACCTGCCGTATGGTTTTCACTAAATCAAACGGAGACGCAAGCGGGTAAGGAAAACCAAGCTTTGATTCCGTAAAATTCCAACACCTCAAACGCACATCATCCGCAGACACAGGGCGCACAGCTTCCTTCACATCGCAGGCAATCCAGCGAACCTCGTGGCCCGATGCGCGAAAGTTTTTGACGAGATTGTGCGTCACCATTTCGATGCCGCCCATCTTCTCGTAATAATAGTTTGAGGCTGTCAGAATTTTCATGACTGAAAGATTAGCCACAGAGCCACAGAGACACGGAGGAAAGCAAAAGTGAAGAAGGATAGAATGCTTTTCTTCCTTTTACCTTTTGCTTTTTTCCTTTTTCCTTTTCCATCTCTGTGTCTCTGTGTCTCTGTGGCTGAATTTTATTGCTCATGATTTCATGCTGCGCGCGCCAGAGCCGTGATGACATCGCCGCGCCCGCGCAGGTTGAGTTTATAAAGCTGGTAGAGCGCGCGTGCCGCAAGCTTTGTCGCTCCGCTCATCTCGCCAGTCGGCGGGCCGCCGGGCAAGTGCTCGGAGAGCGTGCGATAGATTGGCGAGTAAAAGGGAAAGCCCCAGCCGTGTATGTCCAGAACTTCGAGCCCGGCCATCTCGACTTTCTCTCTGAGTTCCTGCGCGCTGTAGTTGCGTATGTGTCCGATGCTGATTTCCGATTGACGCATGCGCCCCTGCATGGTCGAGATGAGCACATACTTCTTAGACATCTTCGCCATGTTGCAGATAGCAGATATGTCATCATACAAATGCTCTACGACCTGTATGCTCATCACTAAATCGAATTTCTCCGTGAGGGCTTCGCGCTGAGCGTCTAGCTTTTGAAAGCGCGCCGAAGGAACTCTCTGGCGTGCAAGATTCAAAGCTTCATCGGAAACATCCGCGCCCGACAACTCGAACCTGTTGCAAGTCGCCAGCGCAGCCAAGTTCTCGCCGGAGCCGCATCCGACATCGAGCACGCTTTTGACATCCAGCGCGCAAACCGTGCGGACTAAATCTTCCAGCGTGTGACGATGCACAGGGCCATAGTGCTGCATGTCGCCCCAAGCCGTCCGCCACAGGTCATCATATTGTGCTGTGCTCATACGTGTGATTCCTTTGGTCCAGAAATAATTCCGCGCAGCCGCGTGAGATTCAATTCGCCGCGCAGCAAGTGATAAAAGCCGAAGCAGAGTGCCGGAAGAAAGCCGAAGAGATGCAGGACGATTGTCGCCGCCGCCGCTTCATCCCTTGCAACGCCCATGAACATCAACCCCGCGACTGTCGCAGCATGAAATGCTCCGACTGCGCCGCCCGGCGTCGGCGCGAGCGAGCCGACCATTCCCCAGCCAAACAGAAAAACAGTTTCGCTCAGGCCCAGATTGAGCGAGAACGAGCGCAGGATAAGCAGCGTGGCTAAAATAATTGTGGCCCACTGGGCCAGAGTCCAGAGCGCGACGCGCAGAAACTCTCGCCAGTCGCTCAGGACGCTCAAGGCTGCTGCCAGTTGCTTGAGCGTGCCTGTCAAAGCAAGCCGCAAACGCTCAGGCATAAACTTGCGGCCCATGAATTTTCCATCCACCCAGCAGATAAAAGTCTCAGAGTTTTTCTTAAATCGAATCAGGATTGCGATACCCACAAACGCTGAGAGCAGAACCAACGCTCCGGCCCAACGCACACGCGACATAGCCTCCGCCGTCACATCCGGCACGCGCAGCCACAAGAGGTTAAGCGCAAAGAGCGCTATGACTGCGGTCATATCAAAAATGCGCTCGACCATAATCGTGATAAAGGAAGCAGCGGGCGGCACACGCCTATCGCGCAGAGAGAGCACAGCCGGGCGCACTACTTCGCCCGCGCGCCCAAGCAGGAAGACCGCGCTGAATCCGACATTCGTTGCCAGAAAAAGCTCACGCACATTTGTTTCCGTCACGGGAGCGAGCAGAGCGCGCCAGCGATATGCGCGCAACAGGTATGTCAAACACATCAACGCGGCTGAAACAGACAGGAGCAAAGCGTTCGCACCCTTCATGCTTCGCTGCACCTCTGCCCAATTCAGACTGCGCCCGAACCACCACAGAATCAGTGCGGTGCAGAGCAGCAAGGCCGCGTGCCTCGCAACCTTGCGCCAGCGCGTCTGTTCGGAACGCAGGCCAATAGTTTCCCGCAAAGGCGCAAAGGCGCAAAGGAGGCGCGAAGATGTTGAGTTATAACTTTTCATGCTTCTTCTCTTTGCATCTTTTCTTTGCGCCTTTGCGGGAGACGTTTGCTTTATCGCCTTCACTATCTTTGCTTCATTCCCAGAACGCTCAGAAAGAAGCTCGAAAAAATTGTCTGGATGCCGAGAGTAATTGCCGTGAACGAAGGAATCACAATGCGCAAAGTCTCGGACGTATTAAGTGGCCCAAAGGAATGCGCGCCCCAGGAGCTAAGCGCATAGACAGAGCCAGCGATTCCCGCCAGCAGCATGACTGCCCCTGCGCGCAGACCGACTTCGAGATTAATTGATTGAAAAACTTTGTTCAGCCTCTCATCCTCCGGCAAGAGGCCGTGACTGATGGCAAAGACCTTTGTGAACATAGCGAAGATGACAGACTGAAATCCGACGATGATTGCCAGCGCGGCATAGAGCAGCGTGTGCACGTCGAGTCCGATGCCCTTGATAAGCTGCGGGCCGGGCAGCAGCCATACGCCGACCAGCGAGCCTAAGAGCATCAGAAGCAGTCCCGGATAAAAGAAGAGCCAGCGCGGGCTATAGAGCAGCAGAAATCTCAAATGCCGCCAGCCGTCGCTCCAACTACGCAAGTGCGGCGGACGGCTGCGCCCGTCGGGTGAAAGAGTCGTCGGGACTTCGCTGATGCGTGTCTGATGCAAAGTCGCTTTGACAACCATCTCGCTCGCAAACTCCATCCCGGATGTATGCAGGTCGAGCTTTAAAATCGCTTCCTTGCTAAAACCGCGCAGCCCGCAATGAAAGTCTCCGCAAGGGCTGCGAAAGAAAAGCCTGCCGATGCCTGTCAGCACAGGATTGCCCAAGTATTTGTGCAGCGGCTTCATCGCGTTCGGCTTGATGCCGCCGCGAAAACGATTGCCCATCACAAGCTCGTAACCTTCGCGCAGCTTTTCCACGAATGGCCCAAGATTCTCGAAATCATAGCTGTCATCCGCATCGCCCATAATGATGTACTTGCCGCGCGCTGCATGTATGCCGCCCATCAACGCGCTGCCGTAACCTTTGGCCTTGACGCTGACGACGCGCGCGCCGAGGTTCATGGCAATCTCCTGCGAGCCGTCCGTGCTGCCGTTGTCTGCAATCAAGACTTCGCCGTCCACGCCGTTTTCGCGCAGATACTTTTGCGCCTTCTCGATACAGACGGCCAATGTCTCCGCTTCATTCAGGCACGGCATGACAATGGAAACTTCCGGCGCGGGACGCGCGGGCATGTTGACGACGACATCGTCCGTGTGCGGCCTGGGCGCGGCTTCCGGCGCGTGTTGCGGGATGATTTGAGATGCAAGTGTGGACATGATTTTAAAAGCTCCTTCAAGGACTATTGATTCGTGTTGGCGTGTTTGAGGAAAGAGGACTGGCGCGCGTGTTTGCTGAAAACGAAGAGCGCGCAGATGAAGAGCAAGCCAATGAGACTTGCCGCCGCAGAGGCGCGGACGCGCAAGGGCTCGCGGAACTCAAGCTCGATGGAAGTTGCGACAGGCGGAAGTGTTAAGAGCAAAGCTCCATCAGCATCAGGCCGCGTTTGCAGCACAGCATCGCCGCTCATCGCAACCCAGTTCGGATGATAAAAGGTACGCACGCGCGCTTCCGTTGCTTCACCCGCCGCGACCTGGAACGCGCGTCGCTCTGATGCCCACGAGTTGACAGTGACGGCTCTCTCGCCTGCTTCGACTTCAGATGTCATCGGTCGTGTCTCTTCAACGGCCCAGACGGGCAAGCCGTCCTCAAAACCTTTCGAGCCGGGAAGAGAAATCAGCAGGGCATCAAACTGTGGCCGCGCCATAAAGAGCGCGCCGCGCATCGGATGCGAGACGGCGAAAGCGAGTGCGATGAGAATGCTGCCCGCGACGATGAGCGCGAGCGGGCGCAAATGTGTGCGCGCTTTTTCCATCCAGGCGGGAATGCTGGCGGCCAGCGCGACTGCTCCGACAATCGAAGTCACTGCGAGCCAACGCCATGGAAATTCGATAGAACCGAGCTTCGGAATAATTTTCCAGAGCGGCAGGCTCAAGGGCGTTGCCATCAGGAAAGAAAAGATGAGCAGCAGCATGAGCGCGCGCAGGCTGCGCTTTTTTTCTTGTGAAGCGGCAGAGCGCAAGACAATAAATGTGGGCCAGAGAAGCGCGAGCATCGCCAGCGCGACGATGTTAATCCACCAGTTGCGCGGCTCGTCCTGCGAGAAGGATTTGAAGAGAAAGTTGAGTGCGTAGTTATAACGCTCACCCGGCTCGACCTGATCGCCCTTGACCCAGGTGTGCTCTGCGATGAGCGTCGTCCAGTAAAGCGCGCCAGCCATCAATGCGAGCACAGCCGACAGCGCGAGTTTTAAAAAAGTCTGCCAGAAATCTTTGCGCTCGATTCTTGCAAGCGCATAGACCGCGAGCGCGAGCGCGCCCAACATCGTCAGAGGAATATGCGTGTAAATCAGAAACGCGAAAGAGAGCGCGAGCCCGGCGACATCCTGCATCCGACCGCGCCGCAAAATTCTTTCGGTAAAAGCGAAGGCGAAAGCTAAGGCCGCGCCGCCAGCATATTGTGCGAGCAAAGCTGATTGATAAAGCTCGTTGGCATGAAAGGGAGCGAAGGCGTAAAAGAGGCTGGCCCAGACGGCCATGCGCGGCGTGCAGAAAGAACGCGCGAAGAAATAGACGCCGAGGCTGCCTGCGACGGAGAGAAGCGTGAAAGCAAGCAGGGCCGCAGCATACCAGTTGCCAGTGATGGCGTGTGCGAGTGCGAAGAGATAGTGTAGCGCAGGCGGATAGAGGCGCATGCTAGGGTCGCCATAGCCGCCGTTGGTCTCTGCGAGCCAACTCTGATACGGGTCGCCCTGTTGCAAGGATTGATTGAATGAGAGCGTGTTGCGGAAGTGAGCGGGCAGGTCTGGGCCGTAAGGGATGCCGCGCCAGATGGCAGGGGCGAGGGCTGCGATGCCTATGAGGACGACGAGCGCAATGGGCCAGAAGCCTTGCCAGCGAAAGGCTGCGTGAGTTTGCTCCTGAGCATGCAGAGACTCCTGAGCAGGGAAGGCATATTCATCCGGCAAGTTGGTCGTAGCTTGCATCTTTTGAATCGGCTCAGCAAGAGAGCTTGGAAAAAGCTGAGAAACTTTTGTGGGGCGAGCTTAAGAAAAAAGGGGGCGGAGCATTTACTCTCGCCCCCGCAAGACCTGAAAACGAACCGGCTGTGGTCTTAATTGCCGAGAGGCGCTTTGCCTGTCGTCGGATCAAAGTCGCCTGTGCCGCTGGCGGTGCCTGACAAGGCCATGTGTGTTCCGAGACTGCTGGCTGTCGCGTCAAAGCGCATCACGCCGGTCGAGTCAATGCCGAAACGGCGCGTGCCTGTTTGCAGAACGCCGCTTGATTGTGTCGGAATGCAGGTCGCCTGAAAGTCTGGCTGTAGCACAGTCGGGGTATCCTGCTTGACTACCTGAAATCTGTAACCGCTCTTGATGTTGGCCGAAGAGCCTGTGCCGCCGCCGAGAACGTTGTCAATTAAATTCACGCTCCGCAGGTTAGCCAGAGAGCCATAGTTTCCATTGCCGGAAGTGACTTGATAAGTCGCCTCGCAGCTATGGAGTGTGCGTAAACTGGCAATCGCAGAGCCTTCGTAAGCTGCGCGCCGCGATGCCATTAAATTCGGAATCGCAATCGAAGCGATGATGCCGATGATTGCGACGACGATAAGAAGTTCAATGAGAGAGAAGCCGGACTGGGCTTTGCGATGTTGCATTTCTTTGTGGCGCTCCTTGCGAGAAGGAATCAAATCGGGATTGAAGAGCTTGCGCTCTCACGCCTTCCGAACACCGTTATCAAGTTACGCTCTGTGGGACACGAGTACTCAGGCTTTCAGAAATCAATCTTTCGCTGCTTTCGCTGGGGCGAAGCAAACAAAGCGAACACACTGTCGGACGGTATAAATGTGGGGGCGGGAGTAAACTCTCCGCCCCCGTAAGGCGTCAGGTTAAATGTGCCTTAGGCTTAGTTGCCGAGAGGCGTTCTACCACTGGCCGGGTCGAAGTCGCCCGTGCCGCGCGCGCCGGACATCTGTGTGCCTAAGGTGGCGGTGTCAAAGCGCATCACGCCGGTCGAGTCAATGCCGAAACGACGGGTGCCGGTCTGCAACACGCCGCTCGTCTGTGTCGGGATGCATGTTGCCTGGAAATCTGCCTGTGCAGTCTGCGTGAAATCCTGTGTGGCTGCGGCAAACTGGTAACCGCTCTTGACGTTGGCCCCAGAACCGGAGCCGCCGCCGAGGACGCTGTCAATCAAGTTCGCTGTGCGAAGGTTAGCCAAGCTTCCGAAGTTACCGGCGCCTGCTGTGGCCTGATAGGTGGCTTCCGAGCTGTGGACAGTGCGCAAGCTGGCGATAGCCGAGCCTTCGTTGGCTGCACGGCGGGAAGCGAGGAGGTTAGGGATAGCGATGGCGGCGATGATGCCGATGATCGCGACGACGATGAGAAGTTCGATGAGAGAGAAGCCGGACTGGCCTTTTCGATGTTGCATCTTGTTTTTTTGTGCTCCTTAAGAGAAATCAGGTTGTTTTTGTAAAGTCAGTCGCGCCATCGGACGCCGTTCTCAGGCGATGCGCCGTCGCTCTGCGCGAGCATGTCAGTCCCCTGCATTACAAGAGCCGTGCCATATCAAACGGCTCTTGCAAACAGGTCAACCTGCTTTAGATTTGAGCAAAATGCTTTAGAAAATGAAGAAGCGCGCGATTCGGTCAGACTTTTATTAACAGTTTCCGTCAGGTAGCAGGTGACGTTTTTTGTCAAAAGCGGGCCATTAGCTTTGTGCTTACAGAGCGTAGAGAATCCACGCGGGCATGGCTTTTATTTGCGGTTCTGAAGTTTCTTTTGCGCCCGGCGAGCCTGTGGCACGCAGATTGTTAGAGGAGCGTCTAACGCTTCACTCGCAGCGCGAGCACGCGAGCCTGAGATTGTCCTTAGACGTTGCGACATTTCGCGTAGATAGAATTTTCTCATTAAGAAGGACGGTTGTCAGTATATGAAAAAAGACACAGGCCAGCGTGGTTTCTCCCTGATTGAATTGCTCATCGTTGTCGCCATCATCGGCGTCATCGCTTCAATCGCCATTCCCAACCTACTCGCCTCACGACGCGCCGCCAACGAAGGCGCGGCGGTTACGTCTCTGCGCGTCATACACAGTTCCAACGCCGCCTATCAGGCGACGACGGGCGGCGGCAACTATGCAGCCAACTTCACAGCCTTAGCGAATGCGAATCTGATTGACTCAGTCCTCGCCTCTTCAAACAAGAGCGGATACACCTTCCAACTCACCAGCACTCCACGCACAGACACAACTCTTGCGACCTTCACGGCGACCTCCATCCCGACCAATGCCTCCGGCGTCCTGCAAAGCGGCACACGTCGCTTCGGCCTCACAGAAACAGGCGTTATCTATTTCGACACAGACTCGGCTCAACTTTCCACGCATCTGACAGATGCACAAATGACCGGCAACGGCTCAGGAACAATCCAAGTCCTCGGACAAAATTAAACGAGTCAGACACTTTAAAACCCCCACGCAATGAAAGAGCGGAAGCCCGAAAGCTTCCGCTCTTTTTTTAACTTCACTTGAGTTTGTGCGTTTTAGTCGGATGCAGAATTACTCAGCCGCGCCGCGCGCTGCGGAGTCGCGCAGTTGTGCAGTCATGCCGCGGATGCCGTGCTTGTCCAGCAGATGCCTGAGCGAGCGTACGGAGAGATGCAAAAGTTCTGCGGCGCGCGTCTGGTTGCCGCCTGTTCTTTGCAGGGCTTCGAGGATGTAAGTTTTTTCCAGATGGTCTAAATGCGCTGTGATGTTTAAGCCTTCATCGGGCAAGGAAAGCTCTGAAGCGACGCGCGCAGGATTATAATTTGTGATGGCTTCGGGCAGACGCTCCGGCTGCACAGCATCCGTGCGTTCGAGCGCGACGGCGCGCTCGATTGTGTGCTCAAGCTCGCGCACATTGCCCGGCCATGAGTAAGCTTCCAAAAGACGCAGAGCCTTATCAGTAACCGGCAACGTGCGCCCGGTCTCGCGGCAGAATTTATTGACAAAGTGCTCTATCAAATCCGGTATGTCTTCACTGCGCTCGCGCAAAGGCGGCAGCTCAATCGGAATCACGGAGATGCGATAGAAAAGGTCTTCACGAAAATTGCCATCTCTGACCATCGCTGACAAATCACGATTGGTGGCGGCGATGACGCGCGTGTCTATCTCTAACTCTTCATGCGCGCCGACAGGCCGCACCTTTCGTTCCTGTAAGACACGTAGGAGCTTGACCTGCATGGCGGGCGACATCTCGCCTATCTCGTCAAGAAAAATTGTTCCCTTCTGTGCGGCTTCAAAGAGACCTTTGCGATTAGTGTTCGCGCCTGTGAAAGCTCCCTTCATGTAACCGAACAATTCCGATTCGAGCAGCGTTTCGGTAAACGCGCCGCAGTTAATCGAGATAAAAGGTTTTTCGGCGCGCGGGCTCAAATCATGAATGGCACGCGCGACCAACTCTTTTCCGGTGCCGGATTCGCCTGTGACGAGGACTGTGGATTGGACTTCGGCCACAGTCTCAATCATCTGATAGACGGCCTGCATGCGCGCCGAGCGTCCGATGATATTTCCGAGCTTACCGCGCTCGTGCTGCGCGCGACGGAAGGCGCGATTCTCTTTAATGAGGTCGAGCTTTTCCAGAGCCTTCTGGACAATCAGCTTGAGTTCGTCAACGTCGAAAGGTTTCTGTATAAAATCATCTGCGCCGAGCTTGAAAGCCTCGCGCGCCGTATCAACAGTTGCGAAGGCAGTCATCATCACGACAGCCACATCCGGCGATAACTCGCGCGCGGCGCGCAAGAGCTCTATGCCATTCATGTCCGGCATCTTCACATCAGAGATAATCAGGTCGGCAGGCTCTTCGCGCAAAAGTTCTAATGCGCGCCGCCCGCCTTCTGCGACACGCACGCGATGACCCGCGCGCTCAAAGACCAGCGTCAAGAGCTGCCGTATTCCCTGCTCGTCATCAGCAATCAACAAGTGAGCCATAATTTTTATCTTCTAAGAGCGTACTGAAAATTTGCCACAGAGACACAGAGACACGGAGCAAGGAAAAGTAAGAAGAAAGCTATGCTCTTTTTCTTTCACCTGCCTGTTTATCTCCGTGTCTCTGTGTCTCTGTGGCAAATCTTTTTTAATAGTCCATCACTCGTCGGGTTTCCAAAGGATTATACACGATGGTTGGCAGATGAACGCTGCTCATCTTTGATGGCAGACAACTCAACTGTGATGGTCGTCCCCTGTCCCTCGCGGCTGCGGACGTTAATCGTGCCTCCGTGATCGCGTATGATTTGATAGACGATGGAGAGGCCCAGGCCTGTGCCGCCCGAAGTCGAAGATGAAAAAGGCTCGAACAATCTCTCGACCTGTTCGGGAGTCATGCCTTTGCCTGTGTCTGTGAAAGTGATGCGCAGGCGGCCAGCGTTTGTGCGTCGAAGCTCTGCGCGCAAAGTTCCGCCGTCGGGCATGGCTTGCATCGCGTTGCGCGCCAAGTTCCAGAAGACCTGTTTAAGCTGCGAAGCATCCGCGCTCGTCATCATCGGCTCGTCCGGCAAAATTTCTTCCAACATGTGACCGTCGCTAATCTCTGGACTGTGACGCAGGAGCGTGAAGGTTTCGTTGAGCGGTTCGCGCAGGTCAACATTCGTGAATGCTCCGGCGTGCGGGCGCGCGTAGGTCAGAAAGTCAGCGATAATTTTATTGAGCCTGTCAGATTCGCGCAGAATAATTTCCATCAGTTGCGCCTCAGACGAGTCGGCAGCAACATCGGAGCGCAAGACCTGTATCGCGCCGCGCATCGCCGCGAGTGGATTTCTAATTTCATGCGCGATGCCAGCCGACACGCGGCCCACTGCCGCGAGTCTATCCTGCCTGCGCGAAGTCTCTTCCATCGCGCGCACATCCGTTAAGTCCTGAAAGGTAATGACGAGGCCAGTTGTCTCGCCGCTTTCGGAAAAGAGCGGTGAGATGCCAAAGCCAAGCCGCAGGTGCAGGCCATCGGATGAAAGACAATCTGCTTCAAATCTCGGAGTCGGCTCGCCCGCCGCCGCCGCACGCAGGGAATCCTCCACGCGCTCGTCCAGTTCACCGAAAAAGATTGTCGCCTCCTGCCCGCGCACGTCCTCGGCTTCATAGCCAGTAATCTCTTCCGCCGCAGTATTGAAAGTATAAATGCGGCCCTGCAAGTCCGTTGTGATAACGCCTGAGCGGATTGATTCGACAATTCGTTCATGCAGCGCGCGCAGGTTGGCGAGAGTCTGCGTCGTCGCAATCAACTCAACGTCAGAGCGCGACTGCCGCTCCGCGAGTCGCGCGGCTAAGAGTCCGACGACAAGAAAACCTATGTCATTGAGTCCGATGGTTTGAATCGTTTTGAGAGTCGAATAATCGAGCGCGAAACGGGCAAAGCGCGGCAGGACTCCGGTGGCGGCCAGAAGCGAGATGGCCGTAAAGATGGCTGCGCATCCGACCGAAATATTAATCGCGCCGCGCGGGCCGAGCAGGATGCCTGCGACCGCGATGATGATGATATAGAGGACTGTGTAAGGCGACGTGACATCGCCTGTGGCCCAGACAAGCCATGTCACCAGCAGCACATCCGCAAACAACTGTAGCGCGGCCTGTAGCTCCCATTGATTATAGAAGCGCAGCGCGATTGCATAACCAACCGAAAGCCCGACTACGACAATGAAGATGGGAAGCGTGCCATACCAGCCTTCGCCGTTGGCCGCGCCGAGTTGCTCGCGCGTCCACAGCACGCTCGCCACCAACAGCAGCACGGCTGCCGCAAGCCTGCCCGCCAACAGCCACCACAGCTTGCCTGCCATCGTCCTCTCGCTCTTGCGCTCAGACCCCATTGCGCCCAAGCCTATCACAAAAGAGGAATCTCAAATCTGAAATTTGAGATTTCAAATTCCTGTGGCCTTCATCACTCGACGCGCAACGCCCTGCGGTTGAGATTCACGCACAATCACTTCAGGCGTCTTATGCCACGCGGCGCATTCGCGTATAGCTGCGGCGACATCCTTTATCAACTCGTCTGTGACGCGCACTTCATTTTCCAGATGCAGAATTTTGACTTCAAAAAATCCTTCCTTGCGATGCGCTTTAGCATCAAGGCGTCCGATGAGCGCGCCGCGACGCAGGATGGGCAGAGTGAAGTAGCCGTAGCGTCTTTGCGGAGCAGGCGTGTAGCATTCCAGTTTGTAATCGAAGTCGAACAGACTGCGCGCGCGCACGCGATCCCAGACCAGCGGGTCAAAGGGAGAGAGCAGCGTCGTCAATTCCGGTTCGATTTTTTTCGACAGCAGCTTTCGATTATCAGGATGAACAAGAGCGGGCTCGTTCCATCCTTCGACCTCAACGGAGATTAAAGCTCCTTCATCCACAAGCGCAGACACAGTTGCCACAGTCTCTCGCTTGTCCGTGCGGAAATAGTCGCTGACCCACTTGGCCGTCGTGATGCCGAGCGCGCGTATGGCTTTGAGCGCAAGCTTGCGCCTGACTTCTTCAATCGGCGGAAGCTGTTCATCATCCCAGTCTGCAAGCACACGCTCTCTGAGGTCATAGACGCGCTGAAAATTTTGACGACGCGCAATCATCAACTCTCCGGCTGTGAAGAGCATTTCCAGCGCGCGTTTCTCGGTCTTCCACTCCCACCATCCTCCAGACTTGCCATCCGTGCGCTCAAAGTCTGCCGCGCGCACAGGCCCGCGCTCGCGTATGAACTCAAGCAGGTGTGCAATCTCTTTTTGATGAGCTGCCACCCATGCTCTTGAATATTTCCAGCCTAAGGATTCGGCATTGAGCATCCTGTGACGATAGAGCGGAAAATCTTCGACGGGGAGAAAGCATGCCTCGTGTGACCAGTATTCAAAGAGCTTGCCTTCTATCAAGAGTTGGTCGAGCCACTGCTGTTCATAATCTCCGAGCCTGCTCCACAGCACGAGGTAAGGACTGCGCGCGACGACATTTATCGTATCTATCTGAAGCACGGACATGCGCCGAATCGCTTCGAGCACATCTCGTTTAGTAGCTTTTTTATTAGGGCGACGGTCAAGCCCTTGCGCGGCCAGCATGATTGCGCGCGCTTGATTCTGATTCAGTAGCATCGAATATGATTCCCGGTTGTTAATAGAAACTAATACCAAATTACAAAAGAAAAAGAGGGCGAACTGTCCACGAAATCACACGAAACGAACAAATTTGCTCTGTCGTCCCCTTTCGTGTGATTTCGTGATTCGTCTGCTTCCTCTTGTTTGATTGCAAGTTGGTATAAGTTGATGAATCATTACCCATCGAACTCTTCAATCATTACCTCATGCAATAATGCCTCGATTCTATCTCTGAATTGAGTATGGTCTTCGTTGCGTGTGAGGACGGCGAGCGAGAAGGCTGTTGCGAGGCGTGCTGTCTCAGGGAGTGTGAGCGCGCCGAGTCGGGCTGCGAGGATGCCTGCGACCATCGCGTCGCCCGCGCCGACGGTGCTCAAGACCTTCACGCTCGGAGGGCGCGCTGTAATTGCTTCTTCACTCGTCACGAACAGCGCGCCGTCCGCTCCCATCGAAATCACTGCCAACTCGATTCCTTTTAAGAGAAGCGTGCGTGCGGCTTCGACGATTGTTTGATTCGTAGTCAATCTCTGGCCCACTAAAGTTTCGAGTTCATGCAAGTTCGGTTTGATAATTTGTGGGCCAGCATTGAGCGCGTGTCTAAGCGCATCTTCGCTGGTATCGAGCAGCACGCGGCAGCCTTCGGCCTTGAGACTGCCGACGAGGTCGCGATACAAAGTCGGCTCGACTCCCTGCGGAAGACTGCCCGCGAGAACAAACCATGCAGCTTCGTTTTCGGAAGCCATCGTTTGCAAGAGTTGGAAAAGCATCTCTACTTCGGCGGGCGTTGGCGTCTGGCCGGGAAAGTTTATGTCCGTCGTTTTCTCTTGCGCCGGGTCGAAAATTTTGATGCCCGTGCGCGTTTCGCCATTGATGCGCAGGAAGTGGTCTTCAATCTCTTTGCTTGAAAAGAGAGCTTCAAAGAGCGATGCATTGTCACTTCCCAAAAATCCTGTGACGGCGACTGCGCAGCCGTAATCTGCGAGCGCAGAGGCGACGTTGACTCCCTTGCCGCCAGCCTTTGAGGTTTGATGCTCGACGCGATTGACATGGCCTGCGGCAAAGTTTGGAATCGTCAAGGTTCTATCAATCGCCGGATTCGGCGTGACTGTGACGACCTCTACGGGTTTGTTATTCATAAGAAGGATGCTGTTTATGATTTATGGCAGAGGCAGCCCGCGGACTTCGGCTGCGGTCTTGCAGGCGAGTGCGCGTGTGGCAAACTGCTTGGCCTGCGCGAGAGAGTAGCCGCGCATGTAGGCTTTGACGGCGGCGATGCTCGGCAAGCTCATGCTCAGTTCAGTCACGCCAAGCCCTGTGAGAATCAGCGCGCCGAGCGGCTCGCCAGCGACGCCGCCGCAGACTCCAACCCATTTCCCGGCTGCGCTGGCCGCGCGCACAGTCAGCTCTATCATACGCAGGACGGCAGGATGCAAGCCATCCACCTGATTGCCAAGCGTCGGATGCATGCGGTCTATCGCCAACAGATATTGCGTCAGGTCGTTTGTGCCGACTGAGAAAAAATCCACTTCGCGCGCAAGCTCTTCCGCGATGAGCACTGCGGAAGGGACTTCAATCATGATGCCAATCTCGACGGGCGGGACTTGCATCTCCTGCCGCACCTCTTCGGCCACACGCTTCGCCTCGCGCAGGTCTTCGAGCATGGCAATCATCGGAAACATAATCTTGATTGGGCCAGTGGTCGAAGCGCGATAGATGGCGCGCAGTTGCGGGATAAAAAGCTCAGGCTTGCGCAGGCAGAGACGTATGCCGCGCACGCCAAGAAAAGGATTCTCCTCTTTCGGCAAAGAGAGATACGGCACAACCTTGTCGCCGCCGATGTCCAATGTGCGGATGATGAGAGGCAAGCCATTCAAGGCGCGCGTCATTGTGCTGTAAGCTTCAAACTGTTCTTCTTCAGTCGGCGGTGTCTCGCGGTTGAGAAATAAAAACTCTGTTCGCATCAGGCCGACGCCTTCGGCTCCGGCTTCGACTGCGAGTGCGGCGTCTGCTGCGCTGCCTATGTTAGCGACGACTTCTACGCGATGGCCGTCCGTCATGATGGCTGGCTCATAACGCGTCTGATGTTCGCGGTCGCGCTGCCCCTGCAAGTCAATCTGAAAATTACGTGCCGATTCAAGGTCGCCCGCGCCCGGCTCTATGTAGAGCCTTCCGGCAGTGCCGTCGAGGATGCAGGTGATGCCATTGGTTTGTTCAAGAGCCTGCGAGCCTGCGCCGACGACGGCGGGGATGTCGAGCGAGCGCGCGATGATTGCAGTGTGCGAAGTTGGCCCACCAGAGGCCGTGCATAATCCCAAGATGCGTTGCGGGTCGAGCTTGGCTGTGTCAGACGGCGTGAGGTCGTCTGCGATTAAGATGACAGGCTCGTCCGGCAGTTGAGCCGCGCTGTGATGTGTGCCGCCCGCGAGAAGGCGAAGAACTCTCTGGCCCACATCGCGCAGGTCTGCCGCGCGCGCCGCGAGACGTTCGTTATTAACTTGCTGCAACTCTGCAACGCGCTCGTCAATCGCACGCTGCCAAGACCATGCCGCGCTATGTCCGCCTTCGATGAGCGCGCGGACTTCGCTCGATAAATCTTCGTCGTCGAGCAGAGCTTGATGCGCGCGGAAGATGCCAGCCTCGCTCTTGCCTGAGCGCGCGGCGACTGCATCATAAAGCTCTGCAAGCTGCTCTCGTGCGGCTTCGAGAGCCTGTTCAAGTTGTCGCTGCTCGGCTTGAGCGTCGGATGCCGTGCGGTCTGTGACGACAATGTGCGTGGCCTGAAACTGGAACAAACGCCCGATGGCTATGCCCGGCGAAGCGGAGACGCCCATGATTGCACGCACGTTCGATTCAGGTTGCCAGAGAAGCGTAGCGACGGGAGCTTCCTTCTCTTCCGTCTCTCCGAGCCCGCTCTCAATAGCTTCCTTCAAAGCTTTCAATGCCGCTTCCGCATCTGGCCCAGAAGCTATGATGCGAATCGTCTCGCCGCCTTCGACTCCGAGCTTGAGCAAAGAGGCCAGCGCCTTTGCATTGGCGATTCGCGCGCCGTGCTGAATGCGAATCTCCGCATCGAACTGCGTCGCAACCTCAACCAGAAAAGTTGATGGGCGCGCGTGCAAACCCGCGCCGCCATGAAGTTGCACATCTATGTGATGCGCGCCCGCAAGATTTTCTTCTTCAGCTGAACTCGCAGGCGCGGCATCGGCCTGGCGTGTGAGCGCGGAAATAATTTCTGCGGCATCATTTGTGTGGGCCAGCCGCCCGGCCAATGCTGCATCATCAAGAACATCTGTCAGCGCGGCGAGGATGCCTAGATGCTCATCGGATTTCGCGGCGATGCCGACCACCAGATAAACCATCTGACCCGGATTCCATTCGACTCCCGACGGAAACTGGATGACGGACACGCCTGTCTGATTAATCAACTCGCGGTCTTGGCCCATGCCGTGCGGAATCGCTATGCCGTTGCCAAGGTATGTGTTCGCCTGCAACTCGCGGCCCAGCATGCTCTCCACATAACCTTGCGAGATATAGCCGCCTTCGACCAGCACGCGCCCGGCTGTGCGTATAGCTTCCTCTTTATTCAAAGCCTCTGCGCGGAGCAGTATGTTTTGTTTTGTGAGTTGAATCATTAGGCCACGCCGGAAAATTTTATGAAGACTCTGTTGCGACACTCTGAGCGCGTAGGGGCTGCGCGACTGCGGGCAGAGGACGCTTGAGCAGAAAGAGCGTCCCGGCTGTCACGACAGTCCCGGCGGCAATCGCACCGAGATATGCCAGCAGCTGCGAGACAGCCCCCGGAATCAGAGCCGCAAAGATTCCGCCGTGCGGGACTAAAAGCTGCACGCCCGCGACCATCGAGAGCGCGCCTGCGGCGGCTGAGCCGAGCACTAGAGCAGGGATGACGCGCAAAGGGTCTTTGGCCGCAAACGGAATCGCGCCCTCTGTGATAAATGAAAGACCAAGCACGACTGCTGGCCCTGCGGCTTCTCTTTCTTCAAGGTCGAAGCGATTTCTGAAAAGGAAGACGGCCAGCGCGACGCCGAGCGGCGGCGTCATTCCGGCAGCCATCACGGCAGCCATCGGCGTATAAATCTTGCTGGCAAGCAAGCCAACCGCGAATGTGTATGCGGCCTTGTTGATTGGCCCACCCGTATCAAAGGCCATCATCGAGCCGAGTATCAAACCGAGCATGACTGCGTTCGTTCCGCGCATGCTCAAGAGCCAGTTGTTCATCGCCAGATTGAGTCCCTGCACGGGCGGCGCGATGACGTAAATCATCAAGAGCCCGACCACAATCGTAGAGATAAAAGGCAGAATCAGAACCGGCTTTAAGCCTTCGAGCGTAGCTGGCAGACGTATCTTGTCTGCTAAAAATTTTGTCAGATAGCCAGCGAGAAAGCCCGAAAAAATTCCGCCCAAAAATCCCGCGCCGAGATTGTGGGCCAGCATGCCTCCTATCAATCCGGGCGCGATGCCCGGACGGTCTGCAATCGAATAAGCGATAAATGCCGAGAGGACTGCGACGAAGAGTTGGAGCGCAGTTGCGCCGCCAATCTGGCTCAAGGCCCAGGCGAGCGTGCCTTTCTGCTCACTCGCGTAAATGCCGCCGATGGCAAACGCCAGCGCAATGGCGAGCCCGCCAGCAATCACGACAGGCAACATGTATGAGACGCCCGTCATGAGATGTTTATATGGGCCTGTGCGCGTGGCCGCACGCGCGGCCTTTGCATCTTCGACTGCGCCGACGAGATTCGTACTTCCACTTGCGCCGCCTGCGGGTTGAGCGAGCGCAGTCTCTATCACTTCCTGCCCGGACTTCATAGCGTGCTTGGTGCTTGTGCTATAGAGCGGCTTTCCGGCAAAGCGTGAAGTGTCCACCTTTGTCTCTGCGGCGATAACGACTGCATCCGCCTCTGCTATGTCTTCGGCTGTCAGTTGATTCTTCGCGCCGACAGAGCCTTGTGTCTCAATCTTGATGGAATGTCCGAGCGCGCGCGCGGCTTTCTGCAAAGCCTCTGCGGCCATGAAGGTGTGCGCGATGCCCGTCGGGCAGGAGGTAATGCCGACGAGTCTTTTTCCAGCGACAGGCGATGCAGATTCTTTGACAGTTGGTGCGGCTTCAACCTGTGGCCCAATGTCGTGTGTCTTCTGCGTGCTGATTTCCGTTGCGGCAGATTGCGGGACGAGTTTGAGCGCGGCTTGTATCACTTCCCGCGTGTGGCGTATGGCCTCGCTGGTTTGAGTTTCATAAACGGGCATGCCTCGAAAGCGCGCGGCATCCACGCGTATGTCTGCCGCCAGAATCACTACATCTGCGGCGGCGATGTCTGCATCGGAAAGAATGTTTCTGGTTCCGACAGAGCCTTGCGTCTCGACCTTTATCTCGTGGCCCAAAACATCGGCAGTCTTCTTCAAAGCCTCTGCCGCCATGAGCGTGTGTGCGATTCCGGTCGGGCATGATGTGACGGCGACAATTCTCATATCATCATCAACAAAGATACTGCTCGAAGTGTCGCAGAATAAACTTTCTTTTCGTTCATTCTTCTGACGAAACTTTTTTATTCGGGATAATTGTGTGTCGGTATCAAAACACGTCCCCGTATTTATTTCAAATCTGCCGCGCTCTGCTGATAGAAAATTCCTTGACATGATTTGCCGAACTTCGAGTAGATTAGAGAGCATTGGCAGCACAACACTTGAAGTCTGGGAAGGGGCGAGTAAGGATGAAACGAAAAGTTACCAAGACCGATGAAGAGTGGCGGCGCGAGTTGACGCCGGAGCAGTATGAAGTCGCGCGGAGGAAGGGAACCGAGAGACCTTTCACGGGCAAGTATCACAACTCGAAAGAGAAGGGCAAATACAAATGCGTCGCCTGCGGAAGCGAGCTCTTTAGCTCCGATGCCAAGTACGATTCAGGCTGCGGCTGGCCCAGTTTCACAGAGCCGTCGGCAGATGAAAATGTTCGCACGGAAGTTGATACGAGCCACGGGATGGTGCGCACAGAGGTCTTATGCGCGAGTTGCGACGCACACTTGGGCCACGTCTTTGACGACGGCCCGCGCCCGACAAACCTGCGCTACTGTATCAACTCCGTCGTGCTTGATTTAGAGAGCGAAGAATAGATGACATGAAAGCAAAGCAACGATTCGACGCAGACACTCTGGCCGTCATTGAAAAAGAAAATATCATCGGCCTGCGCGCAGGGAGCGGGCCGCATCGCTTCATAGCCATCTGGGCCGTAGTGGTCGAGGGCCGAGTCTTCATACGCTCATGGAGCCTCAAGGAGCGTAGCTGGCACAAGGCTTTTCTACTTGAGCCGCACGGCGCAATCAACGTCGCAGGCAAGGAACTACCCGTTCGCGCCATCCGCACAAGAAGCGAGCGTCTGAAAGATGCCGTCAGTCGCGCCTATCGCAAAAAGTATCACACTCCCGGCTCCATCCAATTCGTCAAAGATATGAGTCGCGCGAAATCACGCGCCACCACAACCGAACTCGCGCCGCTCTAATTTGAATTAGCAACAGCTAAAAATTTGTACACAAAAACGGCTGCGAACAACTATTGTCCGCAGCCGTTCAGTGCAAAGCAAAAGTTGCTTGCCTCTCTCCTGACTAGACAGGTGGAGCAAACGCGCTCGGTGCGCCGTCTGCCGTATTTCCGACGATTGTATTTGTATTGGATACGGAGGTCACAGTCCCGGAAAGTCCGGTTCCGTTGCCGGTTATGGTGCTGCCAAAGATTCTCACGTTGCCAGTACCCGCACCGTTTACACCGGTTGTGTTGTTGTAGATTGTGCAGCGTGATGCAAAAACTTGCGCGTTGCTGGCAAGAATTCCAGTGGCGTTTCCGTTGACGACCGAATCGCTGATGGTCGCCTTTACGTTGTCTGCAAAGTTCAACCCGTTCTGGGTGTTAAAGCTCAGGGTCGCGTTGGTGACAGCGAGATTCACCGTCGCCCCGACGACGAATCCATTTATCGCATGTCCGCCGTTATTTCGAATCGTAGTGTGGTCAACAAGGCCCTTCAAATTACCCGAGGTCGTTTCGATTGATATGCCGTGATTGACAAAGCCATCAATGACCACTTCCTGCAAGGTAAGGGTGCTGAGATTACCCAGAACCCGGATACCGAATGTGCCTGTACCGGCGCCGTTAATACTTACGCCTCGCAAGCGGAACGCTTTTTTTGTATCACCGGCAGCCATGTTAAGAATGACGCCTGTGGTTCCAGCTGCGAGGATAGAACCCTGTGTGTCTTCGCAGTCAATAGTAATCGACTTAGTGACCGTCACCGAACCGTAACCAGCCGGATCGAGACAATTAATCTCGCCATTGGTCGCAGTCTTGGAGATAGCGCCGGCAAAGGTCTTGCAGGGGGCGGTACGGCTGCACGGATTAACGTCATCGCCAACGCCGGATACCCAAGTGCGCGTGGCCTGGGCTTGCGCGAGCGTACAAGTTGCCAAAACGAGAAGGGCCAAAACTGAAACTCGAATAGCAAGGTGGGCTTTATTCATACAATTCTCCTTAATTTTTCTTGATTCTTACCAGAGTCTAACACGGAAATTTAGCCTACTAACGCTAAACTGTTATTGCTGGACGGCACGAGGTACTAGATTTGCGGATTCTACTGCTCGAATTTCTTTCGGTCAAGATTTTAATATGTAATAGACACGTTAAACCTACTGTTGAGCCAGTTATGGATAGTATGAAAGTGACTGATTACCATAAGCAAAGCCGCCTGTACGCACTAGGCATACAGGCGGCAGAATCAACGCACTCTAAAGAAACTAGCCCTGAGTCGAGAGCTTGCCGATGAGTGTGAAGAGTGGGAGGTACATGGCGATGACGATGGAGCCGATGGTGACGCCGAGGAAGCCTATGAGCACGGGTTCTATCAGTGTCAGCAGGTTGGCAATCGCCGCATCGACTTCCTGCTCGTAGAAGTCTGCAATCTTGCCGAGCATGGCGTCGAGGGCGCCGGTCTGTTCGCCGATGCCGATCATCTGGGCGACCATGTGCGGGAAGACTTCTGTGGCCTTCAGAGGGTCAACGAAGCTTTCGCCGCGTTCGACTCCGGCGCGGACTTTAGTAATCGCTTCTTCGATGACAGCGTTGCCTGCTGTGCGCGCGGTGATGTCCAGCGACTGTAGAATCGGGACGCCGGAAGAGAGCAGTGTGGAGAGCGTGCGCGAGAAACGCGCGACGGCAATCTTGCGCAGGATGCCTCCGAAAATCGGCAGCTTGAGCATCAACTTATCCAACTTGTAACGTCCGCCCGGCGTTCTGTAGTAAAAGTAAATCCCTGTCGAGAGAGCGATAATCCCAAGCAGAATTGAGAGGCCGCCCCAGCCCGCCAGAAAATTGCTGAAGCCTGTGACGATGCGCGTCGGCAGCGGCAGCATCTCGCCTGGGCCAAGCAGGCCGAGGAAGATATTTTCAAACTGCGGAATGACGACAATCATAATCACAGCGATGGCCGCAATCGCCATCAGCACGACGGCTGACGGATAAATCAGAGCCGAGATGACATCGCGTTTGAGTTTGACCATCTTCTCGATAAAGGATGAGAGACGTTGCAAGATGAGGTCGAGGATACCGCCCGTCTCGCCCGCTTCGACCATGTTGGTATAAAGCTGGTCAAAGATTTTCGGATGCCGCGCCATCGCCGCCGCGAGGGTCGAGCCTTCTTCCACGTCCTGCCGCACCTGGCTCAAGACCTGCTGAAAGTGCTTGTTCTCCTGCTGCTGCGCGAGGATGTCAAGACACTGCACGAGCGGGAGTCCGGCGTCAATCATCACAGAGAACTGGCGCGTGAAAACGGCGAGCTCTTTTGACTTGACCTTCTTGCGGCTGCCGATTTTGGGAATGCCTATCTCGCGCCCTTTCTCTTTGACAGAGGTGAGCGTCACCTGCTCGCGGCGTAAGAGCTGGCGTAGAGCTTCCCGGTTATCTGCGACGCGCTCGCCGACAACTGTTTCGTTCAGTCGGTTGCGGCCTTTGAAGACGTAGGTTGGCATGTGTGTGAAACTCCAGTTTGGTAATTTTTGATTTTTGATTTTTGATTTGCGATTGAAAGAGCGAAAGCTTTAATGCTTATCTAAATCGCAAATCAAAAATCGCAAATGTTTTATCTGGGGCCTGGGCGCGACCCGACAGGGCGAGGCTGCGCGTAGGGGCTTGGGTGCTGCTGTGGCGGCACGCCCGGTCTGGGCGGCTGAGGCATGCCCGGCATGCCCGGTCGCGGAGCATTGCCATTGCCCCCTGTGTTGAGACCTGAGCCGCGTTCAATCAGGTCTTTGAGTTCATCCGTATTCGACGAACGCTGCATCGCCGTTTCCAGCGAGATGAGGCGTTTGTGATAGAGCGTGGCAAGCGACTGGTTGAAAGTCTGCATGCCATACTTGTCCTGACCAGTCTGCATCATGGAATAAATCTGGTGAACTTTATCTTCACGAATCAGATTTCGGATGGCAGAGTTCGGAACTAAAATTTCAAGAGCCATCGCGCGCCCCTTGCCGTCACCCTTTGGCAAAAGAGCCTGACACATGATGCCTTCGAGGACGAGCGAGAGCTGCGCGCGAATCTGCGCCTGCTGGCCCGAAGGAAAAACATCTATGATGCGGTTGATGGTCGAGGCTGCGGAGTTGGTGTGCAGGGTTGCGAAAGTCAGGTGGCCCGTCTCCGCGATTCTGAGAGCCGATTCGATTGTCTCAAGGTCGCGCATTTCGCCGACGAGCACTACGTCTGGGTCTTGTCTGAGTGCTGTCCTGAGAGCATCGGAAAAGCCATGCGTGTCGGCGTTGACTTCGCGCTGATTGACCAAACAATTCTTGTGACTGTGCAGAAACTCGATTGGGTCTTCGATGGTCAGGATATGTTCATGGCGATCCTGATTGACCTTGTCAACCATCGCCGCAAGCGTCGTTGACTTGCCTGAGCCTGTCGGGCCTGTGACGAGAATCAGACCGCGCGGCTTGTCGCATAAGGTTTTGACGACGGGCGGGAGACCTAGTTCGTCAAACGGCTTAATCTCGTAAGGGATGGCGCGAAAGACTGCGCCGACTGCGCCGCGCTGGTTAAAGAGATTGGCGCGAAAACGCGAGAGACCTTTGACGCCGAATGAGAAGTCTAATTCCAGATTCTCTTCAAAGCGATGCTTCTGCGCGTCTGTCAGAACAGAGTAGGCGAGCTGTTTGGTATCGGCAGATGTGAGCGGGCGATAGCCGTCGAGCGGCTGCAAGTGTCCGTGCACGCGTATCTGCGGCGCGGAGTTGGTCGTGATATGCAGGTCTGAGCCGCCCGCCTCGTAGAGCTTTTTGAGCAGGTCGGAGAGTGAGAGCTGAGACTGGGGTTCGTTCATAGACATTCGGTTTGCTCCTCGCATCGCGCCTTCAGGAGAGTCTGGTAAAGGTGGGGCCGGACTTTTTGGAAAAGCGCCGGCCCCGGCGCATCTCGGTTTTGTGACCGGAAGGAATTTACAAAGTTAACGCTTTGATGCCTCCGCCGTCGCAGGCTGCTGGCCCGCGCTGAATGAGGACACCACTTGTTCGGATTGAGCGGCCACGCGCTCCGAAGCATCAACCGGCGCGGTGGTCGCAAGCGAGTAGATGCGGCCATCTACTTCCGTGAAATAGTAGGTCTGAGATTGCGGCCCTGTGCGCCCGTCTGCCGTTGCAGGAGTCTGCGCCTGCACGACGAACACCTTGCGGCCATTAATCTCCTTCTGGAAATCGTTGACCACCCAGCCGCCATCCTTAATCATCCTGTCAATCACAGTGCGGCGCAGAGATGTCACAGGCACGCCGCTCAATGTCTGGCTCTGTTTGCGTTTAGATGGAGCATAAGCTTCGGGCTGGCCCGCCATAGCGACTACGGAAAGCGTAGCCTGTCCGGTCGTGCGGCCATCAGCATAAATACGAAACTTCATCTCATTAGCATCAGCCGCCATCGGACGACTCCAACCCTCCGGCATCGTGACAGTCCAGAGTCCGCGCGGGTGATGATAGACACCGCCCACTGTGTTGACGGGTTTTTCCAAACCAGCAACCGCCTCTGGATTTTGCGCGCGTGCGGCTTCGAGCGCCTTCTGACGCGCAAGGGCTGCGGCCCTCCTGCGTCTCTGGCGTGCGCGATAGCGTCGCCACCACGCGCGCGAATGGCGACGGACGCGCTTTCTGTGGCTTCCGGCCACAGCGCGTTCATTGTTAGCTGCCTCTGAACTGGTCAGCGGCAACATCGTGACTACTGTAATCAGCATTAACAGCGATAAAGCGGCAGCGCGCAGCATAACTCCTCCACTTCTTTAAGCCACCGTCTCCCGCACAACTTCTTCGATGGTGGTAATCCCGTTTCTAATTTTATGGAGGCCGGATTCGCGCAAAGTAATCATCCCGTCGTCTATCGCCCGCTTACGCAACTCCAGCGAAGAGGCTCCGATGAGAATCAACTCGCGTATTTCGTCCGTCACTTCCATAACCTCGTAAAGCCCGACGCGACCCTTGTAGCCAGTGCCATTACAGGTCTGACAGCCACGCCCTTTGTAAGTCTTGAGCGTGCGCGCTTCATCAGCCTTAAAGCCGATCTCGATGAGAGCTTCGGCAGGCGTCGGGTGCTCTGTCTTGCAGTCTTTACACACGCGGCGAATGAGACGCTGCGCCTGTATCAGGTTGACGCTGGTGGCGACAAGGAAAGGCTCTATGCCCATATTCATCAGGCGAGAGATTGTGGAAGGAGCGTCGTTTGTATGGAGAGTGGAAAGGACTAAGTGACCCGTGAGGGCCGCTTTGATGGCGATTTCGGCGGTCTCGAAATCGCGTATTTCGCCGACGAGAACGATGTTTGGATCCTGGCGAAGGAAGGAACGAAGCGCGGCGGCAAAGTTCAGACCAATCTGCTCTTTCATCTGCACCTGATTGACTCCGGGCAGGTTGAATTCGACAGGGTCTTCCGCCGTCATGATGTTGGTTTCCGTCGTATTCAGCGATTGCAGAGCCGAATAGAGCGTGTTGGTTTTACCAGACCCGGTCGGGCCTGTGACGAGCACCATCCCGTATGGACGCGAGATGTTGCGCTGGAATTTAACAAGCGACTCCGGCTCGAAACCGAGCTTGGTCATATCCAGCATCAGATTCTCTTTATCCAAAAGTCGCAGCACGACCTTTTCACCGAACAGCGTCGGCAAAGTCGAGACGCGGAAATCAAGCTCACGCGAGCGTGAATCCACTTTGACCTTAATCTTGATGCGACCATCCTGCGGCAGACGCTTTTCCGAAATGTCTAGCTTCGACATAATCTTCAAGCGCGAAATCAAAGCATCGCGCAGCTTCAAAGGCGGATGCATGATGTCATACAGCACGCCGTCTATGCGGAAGCGTATGCGAAAGTCTTTCTCATACGGCTCAATGTGTATGTCGGAAGCTCCGCGTCTGAGAGCATCCACCATCAAGACGTTGACAAGCCGGACAACAGGCGCGTCCTCGCTCATACGCGAGAGCGTAGAGAGGTCTATCTCTTCGTTGTCTTCTATGACCTCCAGGTTATCCGCAGCACTGTCTGCATCGAACTCAAACTGGCCCAGCGAGACAAGGTCATCATGCGTAATCGCGCTGTGATGGCCGTTGCCATTTCCGTTGCCGTTGCCGCTACTGAACATGCTCTCGTAAGAGACATCCGAGACCATTCCGGCCAGCTCTATCTCGCGCGAGTGGTCATAGTATTTGGCAATGGCTTCCTGCACGCTCGCTTCTGAGACGACGACCGGCTCTATATTGAGGCCCGTCATAAACTTTATGTCGTCCATCGCAAAGACGTTGGTCGGGTCAACCATAGCCAGCGTCAGCGTCGCCCCGACACGCGAGAGCGGCAGGACAGAATATTTCTGCGCCACTTCATGCGGAATCAGACGAATCACGGAATCATCTATGTCAAACAACTCAAGATTGACGGAAGGCACGCCGTATTGACGCGACAGCACAGCCGTAATCATATCGTCAGAAACGAGTCCAAGCTTGACCAGATTAAAGCCTAAACGACCACCATGCTCGCGCTGGTAGTCAAGAGCATCGCGCAGTTGCTGCGCACTGAGGAGATTTTCGCGGACGAGAATTTCGCCTAGTTTGGCTGACATCTTTTATGAAGTTCCAACGGTTGCGAAACGGTTTTTAGGGGCGGGTGATTGAAGAGCTGCCGGTGGCGACTCTGACTTATAGGTCTTGCAAAATCTGACTGCAATGTATAGGCAAACGATGATAAACATCGTTGCACAACAGATACTACAGTTTAATCCCTCTACCTGTCAAGGTGAAAATTTTCCGGTCAAATTGACGTAAAAAAGGGGCTTTGCCCGACAATTCACTTTCAACTCTGAATTGTCGGGCAGGATAAATAATTGTCGGGCAAGATTGGAAATAAAGGACTTAAAGAGGTATGTAACTTTTGGAACAAGAGAAGCGAGGCCGCCGAGTTCATGGGAGTATCACGACGGCCCCTCCGCACCGGACGCTTTCACACCAAAGGCGAACGTGCAGCAGTGGGCGCATCTACCCCCCCAACGCCCACCTCTCAAGCTTTTAAGAGTTCTGTAGTCTCTGCTATATTGCGAGCGATATTTGATAACCATGCAACGGCTAATGCGTAGCTCAAACCTCAATCTCAAAGAAGAGTAAATGAGCATCGCCGTTCGAGATGAAAGGTTCACTCTCACGGCGAAGCGAATGAGCAAGTCCATTCTATTAGCAGTTGCTAATAGACGCAAGAAAAATCTTGTCAAGTCTGGCCTGTCGGGAGGGTGCTCCTGATGGGCAATGTGCGCCGGAGACCGGAGCGACTTGGCGAAAAGCTGCGTCAGATTCGGGAATCGCTTGAGCTTTCTCAGAGCGAGATGCTGCGGAAGCTTGAGGCCGAAGACCTCATCACATATCCCCAGATTTCAGGATATGAGTCGGGGAAGCGTGAACCACCTTTACAAATTCTCTTACAGTACGCACGGGCGGCGGGTGTTTGTCTTGAGGTAATTGTTGATGATGATCTTGACCTGCCTGCCAAACTGCCAAGCAAGCCGAAACATTCCCACCGCTGAAAAAAGGGCTGTGCCGGAGGTTTTTACCTACGAGCAAAGCCCTTTTAAATTAGAGATGAATTTGAGATTTTAGCCGCGACGGCGTCCGCCTGTATTCCTCTGCGGTTTGACGTTCTGATTCTTCAACTCTTCCAAGACCGCTTTAGCATCGGCTTTGAAGGCGTGTGTGTCTGGAGCTTTGTCCACAAAACGCTGCAAATAATTGGCTGCGTCCTGATATTTGGTGGAATCGCCTGTGCCGAAAAGCGCGAGTCCGGCTCCAAGCATCGCATCCACATTATCTGGATGAGAGTCCAGAACTTTCTGGAATTCGACGACGGCCTTGTCCACAGCGCCCGCGTCAAAGAGCATCTGCGCGCTGTCGAGCTGTGCTTTGAGCTTAATCGCATCGTCAGTTTGCAATGCGATAAAGTCTTGATAAGCGGCATAACCGTCATCCGCTTTGGACGGATCAACCTTCGTCACAAAAATCTTCATCGCATCCACGCGAGCGGAGATAGCAGCTTTTTTATTGGCAAGCTGGCGAGCCTGTTCGCCCGGGTCAGGCGAAGAAGCCTGTGCCTTCATCAGTTCGACTGCCTTTGTCGCTGCCTCGGCAGATTCGCGGAAATCTTTGCGCGCCGCTTCCAGCCCGCTCGATTTGACCGCCTCATCTTTGGATTGAACGGCTGCGTTATAACGCTCTGCCCCGCGCATACGAAGCGCGACAGACTTGTTGGTCAGGAGCGCTGGCTGTTCCCCGTCCGCCGCCAGACCTTCGCTATAGAGCGTGATAGCCTCGTCGTATCGTTTGGCGTCGAGAGCCTTGCCGCCAGCCTCAAACGTGCGCCTGACAACTGCGTTGGTCTCTTCGACCTTCTTGTTGCTGGCTTCGATTTCGGCGTTCTTGCGCATCAACTCTTCGCGCTTGGCACGGTCTTCCGCGCTCTCGCCTCCGCCTCCGCCAGTAGATGTTCCGGCCCCTTCGCCGCTCGCTAACTGTCTGGCCTCTTCAGCCGTCAGGCGTCTGCCGTCTCCGGGGTCGAGTATGATGATGAGTTCGGCATCCGTCTGGCCCGGCTTAAAGTTGTTCACAGTCTTCGGCTTGGCATTGGGCGCGCTGACGGAAATCACATACTGCCCGCCGACCTGAAGGCCCAGAGCCGTAAACTCGCCGCGCTTGTTGACCTTAATGTTTTCGAGTTTGCCTGTCACTCCCAGACGAAAAATATCTATGACAGCAGTTGTGGCAGGCACGGTCGAGCCGTCTGCTTGCCTGAGCTGGACTTTGCCGCGCACGCCTGCCGTCTGCGCGGAAGCAGAGACAGCGCAGGCCAGCAGCAGAGCCATTGCGATAAACGAGATGAAAAAGTGTTTGCGATACATCGTCAGATTCCTCCAGAGGAAATGTCCGGGCTCTCAAAGTCGAGCAAAGGGGCCGCTTTAAGATGCCCTGACAGGTCAAACGGGTTGTCATCCAAAGAACTCTCTAAAACCCACTCAAGCTGTTTCGGCATGCACCTATTGTGACTCATATTTAACAGGGTCTGCAACACCAGCGAGGCGAAAAGCGCGCAATCTGAGCGCGCATGAATCGCAACGACCGCAGGCAAGCTCAGATGCCTTGTAACAAGACCACGTCAGCGCGAGCGGAGCATTGAGCTCAAGACCCTTTTGCACAATCTCTTTTTTGCTGAGAGCGATAACTGGCGTCCTGAGTTTTATCACAGTTTCGGGACGCGTGCCGACCAGCGCGGCGCGCTCAAAAGCTTCGTAAAATTCCGGCCTGCAATCGGGATAACCGGAAGAATCTTCTGCCACCGCGCCGATGTAGATGCTGCTGGCCTTAATAACTTCGGCCCAACTGACTGCGATTGCCAGCAGGTGCGCGTTGCGAAATGGAACGTAGCTCGTCGGAATCTCTTGCGCCGCGAGATTAGCATCCGAGACAGCTATGCTCTCATCCGTCAAAGACGAGCCGCCGATGCTTGTCAAATATTCTATCGAAGCTGCCAGCCGCCGCTCGACTCCATAAAAGTCTGCAATCTCTTCAAACGCGCGCCTCTCGCGCGCCTCCGTCGGCTGTCCATACGAGACATGCAAAAAAGCTATCTCTTCATGCTCTTCATGCGCGATGGCCGCAGTCACGCAAGAGTCCATCCCGCCTGAGACAAGGCAGACAGCCAGGGGCAAGGATGAAGGCGGAAGGATGAAGGATGAAGAATTTTCTTCTTGTTCCTCTGGCGCAGATGCGAGCGCGTTTTCATCAAACCCGCCCATCGCATCAACTGAAAACCGTGCGCCGATGGATGATGAGAGCTTATCGTCTATCGCCAACGCCACATCTTCATCATTCATCATTCATCCTTGCTCTCACACGCCGCGCGCCTCCGCGCCCCAGATTTGTTTGTGCATCTGCAACTGCATACGCACATTGAGCCCACTCGCAGAAATCCAGTCAGCCATCTCCGGCAACGAAACTTTGTCCCAGACAGGCGAGATAAGTACAGCTTTGGCGCGCGTCTCCAAATCATAGCGCGCAATCACATCACGCGCATAGTCCCAATCGGCTCTATCCGCAATCACGAATTTCACTTCATCAAGCTCTGCACGCAAGCGTTCCAGATTGGGCCAATGATTTCTCGCCTCTTCGCCTGACGCAGGACATTTCACATCCAGTATAAGCCGCGCTCGCTCATCAACTTTTTCAGTCGAAACATAGCCGCCCGTCTCAATCAAAACTTCATAGCCTTCATCGCACAAACGCTCTATCAACTTAAAAGCTTCGCGCTGCGCAAGCGGCTCGCCGCCTGTGACTTCAACCAGCCTGCAACCGTAAGTGCGTACCTGTCCTAAAATATCTTCAAGCGAGATATGCTCGCCGCCGGTAAAAGTGTATTCGCTGTCGCACCACACACATCGCATAGGGCAACCTGTCAACCGCACAAAAGTGCACGGACGACCCGCATGCGTTGACTCGCCTTGAATCGAGCGAAAGATTTCTGTGACGCGAAGCATGATAGAGTTGAAATTCTATTTTACGCTTCTCAAGCTGTCAAAGATATGGAACGGCGCGGATTTTACGCTCCCGCAGATACATCGCCGGAGGCATCTTGCGGCATCCACTATTTTGGAGAGGCGTGAAACAAGGCCGGTTCGTGATAGCATAGCTTTCATCAAGCGGGTCAATCGAGAACAAAAAAGCCCCCGTGAGCCAGACAGCCACACAACTGGAAAAACTTGTCGCAGAAGGCGCGGCACGCCTCATCGCGCGCGCGACCGATGCGCGTTCGTTGAGGGTTGAAGATTTATCCGTGCGACTGAGCACGGGACTCGATAAGTATCTCTTGCGAGATGTGCCTGCGGCTGCGCCAGCAGAGATTGACCAGTTCTTTGACTCGCTGCATGCAGACGATTTGTGTTTGATTGTGGCCTGCGAGCGCGGTGACCAGACGGCTTGGAATGATTTGGTTGAAAGATTCGGCGCGACCGTGCGTTCGGCTGCGCGCTCGGCCAGTTCTAACGAGGATGCTGCGGAAGATTTGGCCCAATCCATCTGGGCCGAATTGCACGGGCTTCGTGTTCGCGCGGACGGGCGTCCGGCGGGCAAGCTTTCGTATTATTCCGGGCGCGGAAGTCTCGGCGGCTGGCTGCGCGCAGTCGTGGGCCAGCTTGCTGTTGACCAGCATCGCAAGACTTCGAGGCTCGTGCAGACGGAAGAGGACGCGGACTTTGACCGCCTGGCGCGTGCTTCAAACAGAGGCGAAGAGGCATTCAGTTCTGCGCAGGCTCCGAGCAATCCTGAGAACGCGCTTGCAGAGCAGCGCGCCGCAGGAGATGTCGAAGCGGCTCTTGCCAGCGCGGTCAGCGAGCTTGCGCCGGAAGACCGCCTGCTCGTCAAGCTTTATTATTTTGACGGGCTTCGTTTGCGCGAAGCTGGCGCAGTGCTCGGCGTGCATGAGGCGACTGCGAGCCGTCGTTTGACAAGAGTGCAGGGTGAAATTAGAAAGCACGTCGAGGCGATTTTGATGAAGGAGCACGGCTGGACCAAAAGCGAGACGGCGCGCACACTCTCAGAGGCCGCCGCGCATCTCGAAACGGATTTGGAAATGATGCTCACGGAAGGGACGCGCGGCGAAGGACAGGCGCAGCCGGCGGATTAAGATGTGTGATGTACGAAGTTTTGGAGATGCAAGCAAACGCGCATCCAAGCGTTCTTGAATTAGCCGCATTTGTTTGCAGCGCGGCTCAATGAAGTCCGAATGAAGTAGTCCGATGAAACTCGACCCGAACATGGAAATAGATCGTCTCCTGCAACGCACAGCGCGGCGCGGGGCGGCTTCGTCTCTCTCTTTCTCTGCGCGTCATGAAGACGGCGGCAGTGACGGCGCAGAGCAGCAGCACATGGACGCGGACGAGTTGAGCGCGTATGCAGAGAACGCTCTGCCAGCAGCCGCGCGTGCGCGTTATATTTCGCACTTAGCGGATTGCGATGTATGTCGCAAGCAGGTGACAGAGCTTGTGCTCTCTTCGGGCGTCGCCAGCGAATTGGAGAGACAATCTGCGCCGCAGCCTTTGACAGCTTTATCTTCATCTTCTGCCACGCCTGCGCGCACATGGCGAGCGCGTCTCTCTACTCTGTTTGCCCCGGCTGCGCTGCGCTATGCGGCGACAGTAGTTGTTTTAGTTGGCGTGGTCGCCGTCGCATTTATGGTCTTTCGCGGCGGCAGAGGGATGAAGTTTGATGAGCCTGAGTCAAGTTCAACAAATGCTCCGGCGAATCAGAACAGTCAGCCGTTAAGTCGAAATCAGCAACTTGATTCGGATGGCTCAGGCGGCACGCCGATTCCTTCACAGACTCCGGCAGGCACGCTTGCTGAGCCATTAGCGAAAGACAGCCAGACGAATCGTGAAGGACAAACTGCTGCGCCTGTTATCGCGCCCGCAGATGCTCCGAAGACAGATAATGCGCCTGCGCCTGCGACGACTGCCGGGCCAAGCTCAAACAACTTTAACCTGGATGGCCTTGACTCAGCCGAAAGGGAAGCTGCGCGCGCCGAAGATGCGTCTGTGGTTGGAGGCAACAAACAATCTGCTCCGGCTGCGCAGCGTGCGGAGAAGGACAAAGAACAGAAGGAAGGGAAAGATTTAGGCGCGGCGAGCGGCGTCGCAGACCTGTCGAGCGCGCAGGGCAGGCGCGATGTAGATACTAAGAAGGCTGAAGAAGTGGTCGCGGAGAACAGAATACAGCCTCCCGCAAGCGAGGCGCAAACGGGCGCACGCAAGAGACCCGCGAGCCGCGCGAAAGCCGTCGCAAACGAGCGCATGGCAAGCGGAGAATCCTCTGACGACAGACTAATGCGCGACGAGCGTGCCAACACGAAGGAAGAGAAGCGCAATGTCAGTGGCAGACAATTTATACGGCGCGACGGCGCGTGGGTGGACACTGCTTACAGGTCGCAGGCAACGACAGTTGTCCGTCGCGGCTCTGAGCAGTATCGCGCGCTCGTAGCAGACGAGCCCGGCCTGCGCACCATCGCACACGAACTCGGCGGCGAAGTCATCATCGTCTGGAAGGGCAGAGCCTATCGCATACGTTGATTAATTAGAGTTGCCAGACAGCAAATACTGTGCGGCCCTGCCGCCTCGCTGTGCGGCTCTTGCCGCCTCGCTGTGCGGCGCGGCTCTGTGCTGAGCGGCTCTACCGCCCTGTTGTGCTGAGCGGCTCTGCTGCCCTGTTGCATGGAGCGGCTCTGTTGGCTTGTTGCACGGAGCGGCTCTGCCGCCCTGCTGTGCGGAAAGGCTTTGCCTTTCCGTCGCCGCACCTCTCAACTTATTGCGGCTACGCCGCATCTGAGGCGCAGCCTCACAGTGGATGGATGGAGCAGGTGGCGGTAAGTCTCAGACTTACCGCACAGCAGGGCGGCAGAGCCGCTCCGCACAACAGGGCAGCAGAGCCGCTTGCGCTGTCGTATGATAAGAGCCGCTTGCGCTCTCGTGTAACAAGAGCCGCTTGCGCTGTCGACAAGAGCCGCATGATTAGCAACTTGAGTTAATTCGCATTCATCAATGCGCCATCAAACCTGATTCTTCCTCACATCGCTCACTGCTTTTTATATCTCTCTCAAATGAACTTGTCCTTGCTGTGCCGCGTATCGCTGTGAAGCGCTCTTGAATGAGAGGCTTCTTTGATGATATAGCAGACGGCATCAGAGCCGTTCTGCTCTCGCCCGTCTATATTTATGTTAAGCATCGGAGGACAGTTATGTACTGCTCGACTTGCGGCGCGGAAGCCACGCTCGAAGTGAGTTACTGCAAACGCTGCGGAAGCTTTTTGAGTCCGTCAGCAACTCTGCAAACAAAACCTATCAATCTCACAGGCCCAAGCTGGGCAATGGCTGTGACAATCATCGCCATGGTTGCCAGCATCTTTGGCGGAGTAGTGAATCTGGCCGAGCGCGGCGTCAGCGCGGTCGCGCTCACATGGATAGTTATCGCGGGCCTTGGGAGCATCGTCGCGCTCGTCGCTATGATTTTTCGTCAATTATCGCGTATCTTCTTGATGAATCAACAGAGAGTTCAGCCAGCTTCTCTCAAACAGCAGCAGGTGACAAATGAGTTGCATCAGGCACGACAGGGCGCGCTCCCCGTCGGAGAGCCTGTGCCGAGCGTGACGGAGAACACGACGCGCTTTTTCGAGCCTGCATACAGAGAGCCACTTGAGCGTCAGAAATAGATTTTTACAGAAGAGAAGGCAGAAAGGAATCCGCTTGCACATGGCACACACGCCTCGCGCACGACTGCACACGAGCCACAAATTAATTTTTACAGTTCTTTGTCTTTGCCTCCTTGCGCCCGCAGTTTCTCTGGGCCAGAGAAGACGCGCATCTGCGTCGGCCTCTGGCGCGTCCGCTACGCCTGCAAGCTTTCAACGTCATGCGGACATCGCGCGCATGCTCTCTGAAATCAACGCGCGCAACATAGAGCGCACGATTCGCCAGCTAGTCTCATTCGGCACGCGCAACACTCTCTCGGAGCAGGACAATCCGAAGCGCGGCATAGGCGCGGCGCGCGACTGGATTTACAACGAGTTTCTCAAAATCAGGGCCGAAGCCGGCGGGCGTTTAAGAGTTGAAAAGCAGACCTTTGAACAACCCAAAGCCGCGCGCGTCCCGCAGCCGACGATGATTACCAACCTCGTCGCCACTTTGCCGGGAACGCAGCCCGCTTCGGAAGAGCGCATCTATGTCGTCAGTGGACACTACGATTCGATGTGCACCAGCCCGACGGATGAGAAGTGCGACGCGCCGGGCGCGAATGATGATGCATCGGGCGTAGCGGCAGTGATTGAGATGGCGCGCGTCATGTCAAAGCGCAGGTTCGATGCCACAATAATTTTTATGGCAGTCGCGGGCGAAGAGCAGGGCTTACTTGGCGCGACCTACTTTGCAGAGCAGGCGAAGCAGAAGAAGTGGAACATCGCTTCGATGTTTACAAACGACATCGTGGGCAACACCCTGGGCGGCAACGGCGTGCGTGACCGCCGCACCTTGCGCGTCTTCTCCGAAGGCGTCCCGACAAACGAGACCGAAGCCGAAGCCAACACGCGGCGCGGCGTCGGCGGCGAGAATGATTCGACCTCGCGCCAACTCGCGCGCTTTATCAAAGAAGTCGGCGCGGCATATGTGCCGGGCATGAACGTGATGATGGTTTACAGGCGCGACCGCTACCTGCGCGGCGGCGACCACATTCCATTTCTTGAACGCGGATTTCCGGCTGTGCGCTTTACCGAACCGAACGAGGAATACACACACCAGCATCAAAACGTGCGCATCGAAAACGGCATTCAGTACGGCGACCTGCCGGAGTTTGTGGACTTCGCCTATATCGCACAGGTCGCGCGCGTCAATGCCGCAGCTCTTGCGACACTCGCGCTCGCTCCCGCCGCGCCGAAGAACGTCGGCATCGTCACCAAGCGTTTGACCAACGACACGGATTTGCAGTGGGATGCGAACAAAGAGCCAGACCTCGCAGGCTATGAGATTGTCTGGCGCGAGACAACTTCGCCCGTCTGGACCAATGCGCGCAGCGTGGGCAACGTGACGAGCTATACTGTCAAAGGCATGTCAAAGGACAACTACTTTTTCGGCATCCGCGCTGTGGACAGAGACGGCAATCGCAGCCCCGTCAGCTTTCCGCGTCCTGTGAGATAAATTTCATGTCAAAGAAAATTTCCCGCAAAGGCGCAAAGAAGGCGCGAAGAAAGCTTTCAAGTTAAATAACTACTCAACACCTTTGCGTCTTTCCTTTGCGTCTTTGCGCCTTTGCGGGAAACTCTTATTCAGTTTGAGGAGCCTACTGTGGAAAATCAACGAAAGAAAACCTGTTTCTTCTTTCTCTTTATCTTAACTGTGCTGCTTGCCTGTGTCTCGCTCAACGCGCAGAAGGCTTCCAACTCGAATTTGAAGGAAGTCAAAATCTATCTCATGAAATTTCCTTACGACAACAGCGACGATAAAAATCCTTACAGTCTCAGTCCCGTCACGCGCAGGGTCAATGCGAAGTCTCCTTTGCGCGCCGCGCTTGTGGCCCTGACCGAAGGGCCGACCGCCGCAGAAAAGGAAAAGGGTTTTGAGAGCCCGACCTATGGCATTCAACTTCTCTCTGTGAAAATCAAACGCGGCGTGGCCTACACATATTTCACTATGCCTGAGGGCGCGCGATTTTCGGGCGAAGGCAGCCCGTTTATTTTTCAGAACGCGGTAGAAAAAACCGCGCTACAGTTTCCGAATGTGCGCAAAGTCGTAGTCTGTCTCGACGGGATTCTGGACTTCGGGAGCGAGAGCGGAGAGCCGCCGCGCAAATGCCCGCGTTAATAGAAGCCTGCGGGCCGGACATTTATTCAACCTTTCCGCAGTCCCGCGCGTCTAATTGGACAATGCAGGCGAGCGTTTCATTTATGAGCCGCGCCGCGACTGCTTGAAAACTCGCAGCAATTACTTAAAAACTAAGTTGGAATGGTGTTCTGATGAAAGCTTTCAAAAATAATTACAGAGATTTATTAACCTGCGTTGCGCGTCCGGCGATGGCCTTAGCATGTGTGATGGCATTGCTTTCAAGCTCTCTTCTGATGAGCGTGAGCGCGCAGCAAAAGTTGAAGACAGAGAAGCGCAGTTTGAGCGATGAGCAGTTAATTCTGCATGTGCTTAATCGCCTCGGCTTCGGCGCGCGGCCCGGCGATGTCGAGCGAGTGCGTGCGATGGGCATTGAGAATTACATCAAGCAGCAGCTTAATCCTGCATCCATTCCAGACGAGGCTGCGGAAGCGAAAGTGCGAGTCTTGCCCGCGCTCTCTATGACGACGGCAGAGTTGTATACGAAATATCCGAACCCGGCATTGCTGCTGCGCCAACTGCAAAGACAGGGACAGTTGCCGGAAGATTTGTCCAAGCTCTATGAGGCGCGCAGGGATGGAAATGCCGCGCCGCCTCAGTCAGCGCCGAATCAGATGAAGGATGAAGAGGCTGCGAAAAATGATGGTGAGATGCGCGACGAAGACCGCGCGGCCTATCGTCGTGCGATTCGTGATTTTTATGTCAAGAACAATCTGCGTTCGCCGCAGCAGTTGACGCAGGAACTTCAAGCCTCGCGTATCCTGCGCGCAGTCTATAGCGAGCGGCAGTTGCAGGAAGTCCTTGTGGATTTCTGGACCAATCACTTCAACGTCTTTGCGGGCAAGGGCGCGGACAGATGGCTCCTGGTTTCTTATGACCGCGACACGATTCGCCCGCACACGCTCGGAAAATTCCGCGACCTTTTATTAGCAACAGCACAGAGCCCTGCGATGCTTTTCTATCTGGACAACTTTCAGAGCGTGAGCCCGGACGCGCCGCAGGGCCGCATGAATCGCAGACAAAATAATGGTCTGAATGGGATGTCCGGCAATCGTCGCAATCAGCAGCGTCGAGGTCTCGGCGCAAATCAGCAGGCGCGCAGACCCGACGGCGAGATGATTCGTGAAGACATGTCTGAGCGCGCACGCCAGCAACAGCAACGCGCGCGGCGCGGCATCAATGAGAACTACGCGCGCGAGTTGATGGAATTGCACACGCTCGGCGTGGATGGCGGCTATACGCAGAAGGATGTGCAGGAGGTTGCGCGCTGCTTTACGGGCTGGACGATTTTTGACCCGCGCGGCGTGAGTGCGCGCGTCGCTCCGCAGATGGCTGACAACGCCGGAAAATTTTATTTCAATCCGCGCCTGCATGATGATGGCGAGAAGATTGTTTTGGGAAAAAAGATTCCGGCGGGCGGCGGCATCAATGATGGATTGATGGTGCTCGAAATTCTCTCGAAGCATCCTGCGACGGCGAAGTTCATTGCCTCTAAGCTGGCGATAAAATTTGTCTCGGACAATCCGAGCCCCGCGCTCGTCGAGCGCATCGCCGCAGCTTATACAAAGAGCGACGGCGACATACGCGAAACCCTGCGCGCAGTCTTCACTGCGCCCGAATTCATCGCGCCCGAAACTTACAGAGCAAAAATCAAGACGCCGTTTGAGTTGGCTGTCAGCTCTGTGCGAACTCTCGGCGGCGAGACAAACGGCGGGCCTTCGTTCCATCAATGGATTGCGCGCATGGGCGAGCCGATTTATGGCTATCAAGCTCCGACCGGATACCCGGACGCGGCAGAGGATTGGGTCAACACAGGCGCGCTGCTTGAGCGTTTGAACTTCGGGCTCGCGCTGGCGAACAATCGCATCCCCGGAACGCGCGTCAATCTCTCGCGCTTTGCGAAGGATGAGAAAACTTCTGCGGCGGACAAATCGCAGACGATGGAGCGTTTCCTCGAAGTGCTCTTGCAGGGAGACGTTTCGCCGAAGACGAAGCAGACTTTGTTGAAGCAGTTGAATGAGCCGCTTCCAGAATCTTCTGCAAAGAGCGAGATGCCGGATGCAGCTAAAGAGACGAGTGCTGCTGCTACTGCGCCGCGCGGCAGACGCCAGATGGCGCGCGCGGATTTCAACGCGGGCAGCACAAACGAGACCGTCAGGATTGTCGGTCTGATTCTTGGGTCGCCTGAATTTCAACGACAATAAGCAGCGGGCGACTCAAACGCAAAGACGCCTCGGAGGCGGAGAGAGAAAATAAAGGGTCATCATTATCTCTCTCTTCATCAAGGCGTCTTTGCTGTGTTAACGATTATGCGAATTGATAAAAGCCAACCTGGCAAAAATGCACTCGCGTTATTTTTAACTGCGCTGCTGTTAGCATCTCTGTCATCAAAAGCTTCTGCCCAAAAGCTCTCTGCAAGCGAAGTTGAGCGGGCGCGCTTTCAACTCGCGGCAGCCTACTCGGAAGAGTATCGCGGTCTCTCCGTGCTCATCCTGAAGGGTGATAAGATTATTTTCGAGCAGTATCAGAACGGCCACAGCAATGAGCGTTCGCACATGCTTGCCAGTGGCACGAAGAGTTTTGTAGGCGTGATGGCGATGGCTGCCGTCGAAGATAAACTGCTCAAGCTGGAAGAGAAAGTCTCCGACACCATCACCGAATGGAAAACAGACCCGCGCAAATCTCGGATTACGATTAACGAGTTGCTGCATTTAGTGAGCGGCATCGGCGGCGGGACGCTTGGCCGCCCGCCTGTCTATGCTGATGCAATCAAGTTTGAAGCTGTTTATGAGCCGGGCGCAAAGTTTCAATATGGCCCGGCCCCGTTTCAGATTTTCGGCGAAGTAATGCGGCGCAAGCTCCTCTCGCGCAAGGAAAGCCCGCTCGATTATCTCAAGCGTCGCATACTCGACCCGATTGGATTGAAGGTCAGCTTCTGGCAACGCGGCGCGGACGGCAATCCGCATCTGCCATCGGGCGCATTTATGACTGCGCGCGAGTGGGCCAAGTTCGGAGTCTTTATCAAGAACGGCGGCAAGTGGAACGGCAAACAGATTCTGGATAAAAAACTTCTGGCCCAATGCTTCGCAGGCAGCAAAGCCAATCCGGCATACGGCCTCACCTTCTGGCTCAACGCTAAAGGAACTGGGGGGCGCGATGAAGAAGACGGCATGAGAGTGCGCGAGACAGACCGCATCAGCCGCGAAGGTATTTATGCGAAGGGGCCGCGCGATTTAGTGATGGCCGCAGGCGCGGGCCAGCAGCGTCTCTATATTATTCCGTCGCTCGATTTGGTAATTGTCCGGCAGGGCCGCATTAGTCGTTTTAATGATGCGGAATTTCTCGCGCGACTGCTTGATGGAAAACCACAGATTTGAAATTTGAGATTTCAGATTTGAGATTAAATTAAAAGTGACGAATCGCTCAGGCGCGGCGTCTAAATGGATGGATTTGAAAGGCAAGCTATCGAAGGCTTTCATTTAAGAGGTAATAAAGATGAGTATCAATCGTAGATTTTTCCTGAAATCGGGCGGCATCGCGCTCGCCAGCATCGGCCTGATGCAGAGCGCGCCGTCGTTTCTTGAGCGCGTCGCTCTGGCCGGAGGTTTGAATGCTTCTGCAAATGGTCGGCGCAAAACTCTGATTACGATTTTTCAGCGCGGCGCGGTCGATGGCTTGAACATGATTGTGCCGCACGGTGAGCGCGAGTATTACTCTCTGCGCCCGACGCTTGCCATCCCGCAGCCGTCGAGCGGCAACCGCGAAGCGGCGATTAATTTGGATGGACACTTTGGCTTTCACCCGTCGCTCGCAGTGCTCAAACCTTTGTGGGATGCGAAACGTCTGGCGATTGTGAACGCGGTCGGGTCGCCGGACAACACGCGCTCGCACTTTGACGCGCAGGATTACATGGAGTCCGCCACGCCCGGCGTCAAGTCCACGCGCGACGGCTGGCTCAATCGTTATCTGCAAAGCAATGTGGACCAGAAGGCGACGCCGTTTCGCGCGGTCTCTATGACGCAGAACCTGCCGCGCACTTTGCAGGGCCGCGCGCCCGCACTCGCCATCTCAAGCCTCGCAGATTTTACGATTCGCGCAGGCTCAAGCAGCGCGAGTGTGCAGGGCGGCTTTGAATCCATTTATGAAGAGAGCGTCAACGATGTTCTGGCAGGCACGGGCAAAGAGACTTTTGAGGCTGTCAATTATTTGAAGCAGGTCAACCCAGCGCAGTACAGGCCGGAGAACGGCGCGCAATATCCGCGCACGCCGTTCGGCAACTCGCTCCTGCAAATCTCGCAACTCATCAAAGCGGGCGTCGGTCTCGAAGTCGCTTTCACGGACATGGGCGGCTGGGACACGCACTCGAATCAAGGCAACTCGCGCGGGCAGCTTGCCAATCTTCTCGCGCAATTCAGCGCAGGGCTCAATGCGCTCGTGACAGATTTGAGCGGGCGCATGGATGATGTAGTGATTCTCACGATGTCCGAGTTCGGGCGCACTGTGCGCGAGAACGGCACGCGCGGCACAGATCACGGCCACGCCAACGCAATGTTTGTCATCGGCAACAGCGTGCGCGGCGGCAAGGTCTATGGCGACTGGCCCGGCCTCGGCAACGGCAGCTTGTATGAAGGACGCGACCTCGCACTGACGACGGACTTCCGCGATGTCTTCGGCGAAGTGGCCCAGAAACATCTCGGCAGCAAGAGCCTGCAAAAAGTCTTTCCGGGTTATGCTTTGAATGCCTCAAAGTTTCGCGGAGTGCTCTAAACTTTATTCACTACACAGGGTACAGAGGAATCTCAAATCTGAAATTTCAGATTTGAGATTCCTCTGTGCCGCGCCCGCCACCATAAACGAGAGCTTAATTGGAAACCAATCGAATGTTATGAAACAGCACGCAAGAAAGAGAGCCCCGTCAGGGGCAAAAGAATTTAGCCCATAGCGCAAGGGAATCAGATAGGAAGAATAATGCGAAGCCCCTTGAGGGGCGAAAGAAATTGTGTTCATTGCCAGAGATAGCGTTCATCATATTCAATTTTATGCTTCTTCAAAAATGCAACGAATTCTTCTTGAAATGACACTTTTCGGTGATGCTCTTTCTGACTTGCTATGTACTTCATCACAGCCTGCACGTTTGACTGGCTAACGCTAAACGCTCCGTAGCCGGTTTGCCAACTAAACTCTTTGCGTGTCCTCCATTTTCCGTGAACCCATCGCGACGAGTTTGTCTTTAATATTCGCATCACATCCGCTACGGAGAGAATCGGAGGAATAGCTACCAGTAAATGAACGTGATCTGCAACGCCGTTGATAAGCATTGCTATACAGTTTGACTCACGAAGAATACCGCCCATATATGCCAGCAACGGAGGCTTTAGCTCTTCATCAATATATGGACGGCGTTCTTTGGTGCTGAAAATAATATGCGACAAGAGATTGGCATATGTGTGAGACATGATTCTTTCGCCCCTCCGGGGCTGACGTTTGCTTGGCTGCTCGTTCCCACGTCTAGCGACGTAGGCTAAATTCCTTCGCCCCTGACGGGGCTTAACCATTCTATTCTTTACGTTCGAGATTTAGTCTGCCTATTCACGATAGCAATCACACGCAGTGGCCCGCCGCTCCCGCCTTTGATTTTCATGGGCAGCGCAATGATGTGAAAGTTTGTGAGTGGCAACTTGTCAAGATTGGCTAGGTTTTCAAAGGCTGGAATGTTTTTCTCGAAGAGGATGCGATGGCTCTCGAAGAGTGTGGACTGGCCGTAGTCGATGCTCGGCGTGTCGAGGCCGATGGCTTTGATGGAGCGATTGCGTGTGAGCCAGCGCGCGGCGTCCGGGTGCAGGCCGGGGAAGTGTAGCTTGGCGACGGCCTCTGGGCCGCGCTCGTCCGTACCCATGTATCTCTCGCGGTCGGGCCAGAACTTTCCGTAGCCAGTACGCAACAGCACTATCACATTTTTCGGAAGACGACCGTGCGCCCGCTCCCACTTTTGAAAATCGCTGACGCTGACCTGATAATCAGCATCCTTTGCACACGCGCGCGAGACATCTATGATGACTGCTGCGCCCATTAATTGTTCAAGCGGAATTTCATCAACGGTATGCTTGCCTTTAGCGAAATGCACGGGCGCGTCTATGTGCGTCCCGCCGTGCTCTGCGGTTGAGAATTTATTGGCGGCGTAGAAATAGCCTTTATCCGTCGTGCCTTCGAAATCTTTTTCGAGCTTGAAAGTGTCGGCTGTGGGCCAGTAAACGGTCTCCGCATCAAAGGCGTGCGAGAGGTCAATGACTCTGCCGTTTGGAAACTGCGCGATTAATAAGAGCGGGCAGCACAAGACGAACAGAGCTGAGCGGAACAGCAAAGACAAGCTTTTCATTTCAACATCCTCTCTTCAATAATTCTCGGCAGAGCTTACTTCCAGCATTTTCTTACACGACGAAACGTGAGGTTATCGTAGAATAGACACGTCTCGTTGCAAAATGATTTGAGAGGAAGCTCTGGAATGGATTTTAGCATTACGCCCGAACTGGTGTTGATTCGGCAGCGCATCGCGGCCTTTATGGATGAGTTTGTTTATCCGAACGAGCAGCATGTGATTGAGCATGAAGGTTTGCCGGAAGATTTGGAGCGCGAGCTGCAAGCGAAGGTGAAGGAGCGCGGCTTGTGGGGGCCGAATGTGCCGCAGGAGTGGGGCGGGATGGGGCTCGGTTTTGTGGGCCAGGGATTAGTCAACGAAATCATCGGACGCTCGACACACGCGCCGCGCGTCTTCGGCTCGGCTGCGCCGGACGCAGGCAATATAGAACTGCTTCATCTCTCTGCGACAGACGCGCAGAAGGAGAAATATTTAAGACCTCTGGCGGCGGGCGACGTGCGCTCGTGCTTCGCCATGACAGAGCCGGAAGTCTCCGGCTCAGACCCGACGGGCCTGCGCACGCGCGCTGTGCGCGAAGGCGACGAGTGGGTGATAACGGGCCACAAGTGGTTTATCTCAGGCGCGCTCGGCTCAGAGTTTGCAATCGTCATGGCCGTCACAAATCCTTCTGCCGATGTACACAAACGCGCGAGTATGATTCTCGTCCCGACCGCGACGGCGGGCTTTAATATTATTCGCAACGTCCCTGTCATGGGTTCCGGCAGTGTCGGCGGGCATTGCGAGATAAAGTTTGAAGACTGTCGTGTGCCGTTTGAAAATCTGCTCGGCGAAGAGGGCAAAGGTTTCGAGTTGGCACAGGCGCGGCTTGGGCCGGGCCGCATTCAACATTGCATGCGCTGGATTGGAGCAGCACAGCGCAGCTTTGAGTTGATGTGCAGCTATGCACTCAAACGTCAATCCTTCGGTGAACCGCTCGCGCATAAACAGACTGTGCAAAACTGGATTGCGGATTCGGCTGCGGAGATTAACGCGGCGCGGCTGATGACCCTCCACGCGGCCTGGAAGATGGACAGGGGTGAGGATGCGCGCGTGGAAATTTCGCTGATAAAATTTTACGGCGCGCGTGTCCTGCATGATGTGGTTGACAGAGCCTTGCAGGTGCACGGCGCGCTCGGATATTCAAAAGACACGCCGCTCGAATCTTTTTACAGGGATGCACGCGCCGCAAGAATTTATGACGGGCCGGACGAAGTTCACAGAATGGTCGTCGCGCGTCGGATTCTCCGGCAGTTTAAATCAGAGTCAGAACCGCCTGCGGTAGCGGGCGGGTCTTCTGTATAAATTTAAAGCAGTCTCCATGCTAACTAAAACCGCCCGCTACCGCAGGCGGTTCTGACATAAGATGAACAGCGACACAGCCCCTGTCAGAGCAAATGAGGAATTAAATCTTGATGCGCTCGGCGACTATCTCAGCCAGCATCTCTCGCATGAAGAAGATGCACGGGTCGAGCTCGAACAGTTTCCGGGCGGGCATTCAAATCTGACTTACCTGATTCGTTTCGGTGGAGAGGATTTTGTGCTCAGGCGGCCACCGATGGGGCCTGTCGCGCCGACTGCGCATGACATGCCGCGTGAGTATAAGCTCCTGACAGCCATCCATCCATACTTCCAACTCGCGCCAAAGCCTGTGCTGCTCTGCGAAGATTCAACTGTTATCGGCGCGCCCTTTTATCTGATGGAGCGCAGGCGCGGCATCATCGTGCGGCATCGTCTCCCGCCAGAGATTGGCGACAACACGGAGATGCGCAGGCGTGTCAGCGAAGCAGTTGTGGATACGCTCGTCAGCCTGCATGCTGTGAACATACACGAGTCCGGCATTATTCAAATCGGCAAACCCGCAGGCTTTGTCGCGCGGCAGGTGACTGGCTGGGCGCAGCGTTGGCATCGCTCACAAACAAGCGTTATTGGTGAGATGGAAGAAGTGATTCGCTGGCTCATTGACAGAATACCTGCCGGGACGGATGAAGAGATTGCTTCGGCCACTCTGGTCCATAATGATTACAAGCTGGACAACGTGATGCTCGATGCAGAAGACCCTGCGCGCGTGGTGGCCGTGCTCGATTGGGAGATGTGCACGGTTGGCGACCCGCTTGTTGATGTGGGACTTTTTCTCTGCTACTGGACGCTGAAGGATAAAGAGGAAGCTGATGGAAAATCGCTCGGCATCGTCACGCACGGGCCGGGCTGGCTGGGGCGCGAAGAGTTGATAGAGCTTTATGCCTCAAAGACCGGGCGCGATTTGTCGCGCATTAAATTCTATGAGACCTTCGCGCTCTTCAAAGTCGCAGTCATCCTGCAACAGATTTTTTTCCGCTTCGTGCGCGGGCAGACGCGCGATGAGCGTTTCAGAAACTTTGACCGCCGCGTGCTCGGCCTCGCGCGCGCCGCGCATGAATTGAGCAGGCATTCCAATATTTAAAAGAGAAAATTCCAACAGCGATAGACAGGATAAAATTGCGTCTGAACATCCTGAGATATGATTCGCTGCCTTCGACCAACACGGAGGCTGCGCGGCAGGCTGCGCGCGGGGCTGCGGAAGGTCTGTGTGTGGTGGCGCGCGAGCAGACACAGGGGCGCGGGCGCAGAGAGCGCGTGTGGATTTCTCCGCCGGATGCAGGACTCTATTTTAGTATCATCCTGCGCCCGCGATTCGAGATGCGCGCGTGGCCGCTCTTGACTTTGATGTGTGCGCTCGCAGTCGCGGATGCGCTTCGCGTGGCATGCAATCTCGAAACGGACATCAAGTGGCCCAATGATATTTATGCGCGCGGGCGCAAGGTCTGCGGCATTCTGGCGGAGACAGTCGAGACGCCTGCGGGCCGCGCGGTTGTCGTCGGCATCGGTATCAACTTAAAACAGGATGCGTTTCCGCAGGAGCTTCGAGAGTTCGCAACATCCGTCGAAGAAGAGACGGGACGCGCGCCCGACACGGAAGAGCTCTTGCGCTCGCTGACGCTTTGCATCTCGCGGCGATATGATGTCCTTCATCAGACAGGCGGCGCGGAAGAGATTTTGCAAGAGTATGCGACGCGCTCAAGTTATGCGGATGGGAGGCACGTGCGCGTCGCGCTTGGAGATGAAACGATAACGGGCATCACGCGCGGGCTTGCGGGCGACGGAGCTTTGCTTGTAGAAACAGAGACAGGCGAAATCAGACACGTGCATGCAGGAGATGTGACAGCTTTGCGACCTGCAAAGCAATAGCCACAGAGACACAGAGACACAGAGATATAAAACAAAAATAGTTCAAATGAATTTCATTACTTCTTTCTTCCTCTGTGTCTCTGTGGCTGATTTTTATATCTCGTTATAATATTTCGTAAATGAATCTGACAGGCAAGCGAATTGTGCTCACGACCTTCGGGTCGTTCGGCGACATACATCCTTACATGGCTCTCGCGCTTGAGTTGAACGCGCGCGGGCATGTGGCTGTGATTGCGACGAGCGAGATTTATCGCGAGAAGATTGAGGGCGCAGGCATAGAGTTTCATCCTGTGCGCCCGGACATACAGGGGCCGGAAGACCCCGGCATGGAAGAGTTGCTGCGAAAGCTTATGGATCCGCAGACGGGCGGAAAGTTTCTTTTTAAAGAGATGATGCTGCCACACCTGCGCGACTCTTACGATGATTTGCTGGAAGCGGCGCGCGGGGCTGACATGCTTGTCACGCACATCATCACTTTTGCAGGGCCGCTCATCGCAGAGAAGACTGGCATGAAATGGATTTCAACCGTGCTCGCTCCTATCTCTCTGTGGTCTGCGCATGACCCGTTCGTGCCGCCGAATATGCCGTGGCTTGCTCCCTTCCTGCGCGCGGCAGGGCCGGGATTTAATCGCTTGTTTCTCTCGCTCACAGGAAAATTTACGGACGGATGGATGAAGCCGATTTATACTTTGCGCAAAGAGCTAGGGTTGGAGAAGGGATTGCATCCACTGTTTGGAGGGCAGCATTCGCCCCAAAAAGTCCTCGCGCTTTTTTCGGAAGTGCTAGGCGAAAGGCAACCTGACTGGCCGCCGCACACAGTCGTCACGGGCTTTCCTTTTTATGACAAAAAGGACGAGACGCCTATCGCGCCGGAGTTGTTAAAGTTTCTTGACGCAGGCCCGTCGCCAGTCGTCTTCACGCTCGGCTCTTCTGCAGTCTTTATCGCGGACGATTTTTTTCATGAGAGCATTGCTGCCATGAAAGAGTTGGGCCAGCGCGCAGTCCTGCTCATAGGCGATGCGCGCAACATGCCGAAAGAAGCTTTGCCGGAAAACATAGTCGCGTTTGATTACGCGCCGTACGGAGAGCTACTGCCGCGCGCGAGTGTGATTGTGCATCAGGGCGGAGTCGGGACAACTGCGCAAGCTCTGCGCGCTGGCCGTCCGATGCTCGTCATGCCTTACAATCACGACCAGCCCGACAACGCCGCGCGCATCAAGCGCATAGGCGTAGGCCGCACGCTCTCGCGCAAAAGCTACAAAGCCGCGCGCGTGGTAGAGGAATTGAAAGAATTGTTAGACAATCCTCTTTACGCACAACGCGCGGCAGAGATTGGCGCAAAAGTTCGCAGCGAGCACGGCGCACAGAAGGCTTGCGACGAGATAGAAGAAAGGATGAAGGCGGAAGGATGAAGGCGGAAGGATAAAAAGCATGCTATTGATAGCAGGGTCTTTTCATCCTTCCGCCTTCATCCTTCCGCCTTCCGAACTCATGCTTCTGGTCATTGATGTCGGCAACACGAATACTTCGCTCGGCGTGTATGAGGGCGACCGTCTGGTCAAGCACTGGCGGCTGACGAGCGCGCGTGCGCGGACTGTGGATGAATACGGCGTGCATGCGCGTAATCTTTTCTCGCTCGCCGGAATTGATTTTCAAGCGATAACGGGAGTGGCTATCGCTTCAGTCGTGCCGCCTTTGAACTTCGCTTTAAAACGCATGTCGGAAGTCTATTTCAATCGCACGCCGCTTTTTATAGACCACACGGTGCAGACGGGCGTGCCGATTCTGTATGACCCGCCTTCGGATGTAGGAGCGGACAGGATTGTGGATGCTGTGGCGGCGATTGAGAAGTATGGCGCGCCGTGCATCATCGTGGACTTCGGAACGGCTACGACCTTCGATGCGATTAACGAGCGCGGCGAATATCTTGGCGGTGTGATTACGCCCGGCATCAACATTTCTGCCGACGCGCTCTTTGAACGTGCCGCGCGCTTGCCGCGTGTGGAGATTAAAAGGCCCGCGACAGTGATTGGCATGTCAACCGTCGGCTCTATGCAGTCTGGACTCTATTACGGTTACGCGGGACTGGTTGACGGCATCCTCAGACGCATGATGGCAGAGCTCGGCGGCGAGCCGCACGTCATCGCCACAGGCGGTCTCGCCCCACTCATCGCGACAGGCTCAGACCTGATACAGACGGTTGACGACACGCTCACGCTCGAAGGCATGAGAATCATTTATGAAAGAAGTATGCAGTAGGCAGTGGGCAGTTAAGATAAAGCGCGAATGAATGTTCAGACAGCTTTACTTTTATCTGCCCACTGCCCGCTGCCCACTGACTATTGTTTTGAACTATTTTAACTACTTCACAGAAATCGAAGACACTTTCATACGCAGGCGCGGCAAGCATCTGCTCTTGAGCCCTGTTGACTGGGCTTTGATAGAGAGCTGGAAAGAGCAGGGCGTGCCACTGCATGTCGCGCTGCGCGGAATCGAGCATGCCTTTGATTCGCATGCGGCGAAGCCTCGACGGCGCAGCGTCAAGACCTTGATGTATTGTCAGGAAGAGGTCGAAGCGCAGTACGCGGAATGGCTCGAATCGCAGACAGGAGCAGGCGAGGCAGAAGCGAACGGCCACAGCGCGGGCGCGCTTGTTGATGAGAGTGATGCTCATCTGCCGTTTTCGCGTGCGGCGATTCTGGCCCATCTCTCTCATGTGCGCGAAGCTCTCAAAGCTCTTTGCAGCGAACGAAAAAAAACTGGCGCGGGTGATTTTTATGACACGCTGGCGCGCACCATCACGCGCCTCGAAAGTTTGGAGAAAGATTTCGCCGCCGCCGCTCGCCCGGACGCGGAGAAGTTGGAAGAGTCTTTGACGAGTCTGGAAAAGATGCTGGACCAATCTCTCATCTCTCGTCTCTCGCAGGCGAAACTGGCCGCCGCGCGCGAAGAGACGGAATCACAGCTTAGCTCTTATCGCAGCCGCATGGATGCTGCCACTTACCGCCAGACGCTTGAGAATCTTTTATTAAAAAGTCTGCGCGAGCGACACGGCGTCCCGCGTCTCAGCCTGTTCTATCTCTAGTCTGGCCCAATCGAAAGACCTTTCAAATTTAAATCATGAAACACAGGCGCAGGCATCAGAGGACGAGCGAGAGGGCAGAGCGCGCAGGGCCAATCATAGAAGTTTTGATTGAGAGGATTCTGCCGGGCGGCGCGGGGCTGGCCCACGCTGACGGGCAGACGATTCTCGTCGGACTGGCCGCGCCCGGAGACCGCCTGCGCGTACGCATCGAACGCAAGCGCGGCAATCTGGCCTTTGCCTCAATCGTGGAAATCATAGAGCCTTCGCCCGTGCGCATAGAGCCTCCGTGTCCATACTTTGGTCGCTGCGGCGGCTGCGATTTCCAGCAGTTAACTTACGAAGCGCAGCTTGCTGCGAAGGTCGAGATTATACGCGACTGTTTGCGACGCATCGCGCGGCTGGATTTTACGGAAGAGATTCATATCACGCCTTCGCCAGCCGCTTGGCATTATCGCTCGCGCGCGCAGTGGCAATACGATGCCTTGCGAAATCACTTTGGCTATTTCGAGCGCGGCTCGCATACTGTCTGCGATGTAGCTGAATGTCCGGTGATAGTTCCCGCGCTCGAAGAGACACTTGAAGATTTGCGCGCACGTATGCGTGCGGGAACTCTGCCGCGCGAGGCTGCGGAGTTTCAGGCTGTAGCCGGCGATGAAGGCGCATCAATCTTTCCGGCAGTTGATGAACATGGCACGCGCGAGGTGAGTCGCAATATCGGAGGCCATCGCTATCGCTTCGGCGCGAACGGATTTTTTCAGATTAATCAGGAACTGCTCGGCGCGCTCATTGATTACGCCATCGGCGAAGCGCGCGGCGAAACTGCGCTCGACCTGTACTGCGGCGCGGGCCTCTTCACGCTCCCACTCGCGCGCCGCTTTGCGCGCGTCACAGGAGTTGAAGCGCATCCGGGCGCGGTATCTTACGCGCGCCGCAATCTGTCGGAAGCGCAGATTGACAACGCCTTCATCGAATGCTCTCTGGTTTCAGAGTGGCTCGCGGAGCATGCAGCATCGCAGGCCGATTTAGATTTTCTCTTGCTTGACCCGCCACGCACAGGCGCAGAGGAAGGCGTCATCGAAGGCATGCTGTCCTTGCGTCCGCGCGTTATCTCATATGTCTCCTGCGACCCTGCGACACTGGCGCGCGACCTCAGAGGCTTGACTCAAGGCGGATACACGATTGATAACATCGCCGCCTTCGACATGTTCCCGCAAACGCATCACGTCGAAACAGTCGTGCGCCTGAGCGCAAGAGACAGTTGAGCAGTCTTTATTTCGCTTGCTTAATAAATAGAAGAGGAATCGCCGACGGGCATGTCTCTGAGGCCGACGCTGGAAAAGGCTTTCAGGCAAAGAGTGCGGATGCCGAAACGGTGTTTAAATGTGGGGAAAAGCTACAGACTGCTCAAGGCGACTTAAAAAGGAGGGAAGGAAAAAATGCGCCTCAACAGTCTGTAGCTTTGGGGTGGGGCGAGGGGTGAATCGTTATACTCAAAGCCATAATTGCCAAAGACCTTTATCTTTCTTTCGTAAGATTTCTTCCCTTTGTTCTGTCCGGCATTTCAGGTCAGGCCACTTTCTTTATTGCGCCCGGTAAAGCATCGGTCTTACAATGCCCGCCTGACATGCTTTATGATGTGATGTTTGGCCCAGCCTGAGACATCTGTCGTTGTTTGTGAAAAACCCTTGTCTTTCAGGCCGGGTTGAATTTTTTAACCCTTCACTTTTAAATCGCGTCAAACCTCATGGAAAACTATCAGGGGAAAGTAAAAAAAATTCCCTTGAGTAAATTTTTTTTTGGCCCAAGCCACAGCAGGAGATTTTCTCATTAGACTTTCGTTGTTGAGAGAGTGTGGCCGGAATCTTCTGCTGGCCCTTTGGTGTTCGTAAAGCTTTGGTGTCTTATGCCCCCTGTTGATGAGGATGTTACACAACTTCTGCTGGCGTGGAATAATGGCGATGCAACGGCGCTCAATCGCCTGATGCCTCTGGTCGAGGCGGAACTGCGCAAGCTGGCCCGTTATCACATGCGACGCGAAGATTCGGCGCATACGCTGCAAACCACCGCGCTCGTCAACGAGGTCTATCTCAAGCTCGTCAATCAGAAAAAGACGCACTGGCATAATCGCGCACACTTTTTCGCCATCTCGGCACAACTGATGCGCCGTATCCTTGTGGATCACGCGCGGCGCACTATGCGCGGCAAGCGCGGCGGCGGCGTGCCGGATGTGCCGATTGATGATGTGGCCGTTTTGTCCAAAGAAAAAAGCATAGAGCTGCTGGCCCTTGACGAAGCCCTTGACCGTCTGGCGCAGGTTGACCCTTTGAAGAGCAAGATAGTTGAGATGAGGCATTTCGGCGGGCTGAGCGTGGAAGAGACTGCGGAAGTCTTAAAGATTGCTGAGATTACAGTTATGCGGCACTGGAAACTGGCGAAGACGTGGCTGAGGCGCGAAGTGCGCGGCACTGGAAAGAAGATTAAGAGATAGTTTTGCACGCGCTTTGACGCGAATAAAGTGTAGGCCCAGACAACCTCATTCTCGCGGAAGTGGCTTTAAATCGTGATAAATAATTCTACAGGTATGGACTCCGAGCGTTGGCAGCAGATTGAGAGTCTCTTTAATTCAGTCCTCCAGCTTGAGCCTTCGGAGCGCGAAGCCTTCCTCGATAAAGCTTGCGCCGGTGATGAAAGCCTGCGCGAAGAGCTTATCTCGCTGCTCTCTTCCTCAGAGACTCAGGACAGCTTTCTCGAAGAGCCGGCTTTGAGTCTAGGGCTGGAAGTCATGACACGACGGCGCGAGGATATGATAGGCCAGAGCATAGACCGCTATATCCTTGTGCGCCTGCTCGGTCGCGGAGGCATGGGCGAAGCTTATCTGGCGCACGACCCGCGCCTAGACCGCCGTATAACTTTAAAACTACTGCTGCCCAACATCACTGGCGACGAAGAGCGCGTGCGGCGTTTCAAGCAGGAAGCACGCGCGGCCTCTGCCATCTCGCATCCGAATGTCGCGCACATCTACGAAATCAGCGAAGCCGAAGACCAGCATTTCATCACGATGGAGTATGTGGCCGGAAAGACCCTGCGCCAGATGCTCAAGCAGAACTCGCTCTCTGTCGCGAAATCTCTACACATAGCCATTCAGGTCACGACCGCGCTGGCGGCTGCGCACCAGGCCGGGGTCATTCATCGTGACATCAAGCCGGAAAATATCATGCTGCGAGATGACGGCTATGTGAAAGTTCTGGATTTCGGATTGGCGAAGCTGACGGAAAGCAGAGAGGCAGACCAGAATGCAGACTCACAGTCTCTTTCCTCTATCCATACGGAACTGGGTCTCTTGATGGGAACTTCGCATTACATGTCGCCGGAGCAGGTGCGCGGGCAGAGGGTTGATGAGCGTACGGATTTGTGGAGCATGGGCGTCGTGCTCTATGAGATGCTGAGCGGGCGGCGTCCGTTTCCGGGCCGCGCGATGAATGAAATCATCAGCGCGATTTTAGAGCACGAACCGGAACCGCTCAATCATCTCCCGACAGATTTGCAAGAGCTTGTGAAGAAGGCTCTGCGAAAAAATCCGCGCGAGCGATACCAGAAGGCTGAGACTCTGCTCAAGGAGTTGCGCCGCCTTCATCGCCAGCTAGAGTCTGAATGGCAAGACACGCTTCCAACCGCTACAGATATAGAGCATGAATCGCCAATCAAAGAGCCTGTTGAGAACTTGGAGACTTTCACCACGCCCGTTGCTCATCCGACCGGAGATGTTGGACACCTGACAACTCAAGTCTCGCCGTTCAAGAAGGAACAGCCCGCGCCGCCGCGCAAAAAATATAGTTTTCTGCCGCTCGCAAACTGGCAATGGGCTTTGGCCGCCATGTTGCTCATCTCTATGGCCTCCACCATCTTTTATTTCGGCTGGATGAGGACGAACAGCAGTAGCAGCAAGCTCGTGGCCCGGAATATAGATTTGCAGTTTCAGCGACTGAATCTTTCCGGCAATATAATTGATATAGTCATTTCGCCGGACGGCAAATATGTCGCCAGCATCATTGAAGAACAGGGCAAGCATTCCATACACGTGATGGAGTTAGCCACGCAGAGCGATCTGCGGATTGTTGCTCCATCCGAGACAAGCTATAGCGGCCTCTCCTTCTCGCCCGACGGAAATTACATCTATTACATAGAGAATCAGGCGCAGACAGGAACGCTCAATCGCATCTCAAAGCTTGGCTCAGGTCAGCGCAAAATCATCTCCAACGTCAACACTCCGGCCACCTTTTCGCCTGACGGAAAACAGATGGCCTTCTTCCGCTTTAACATCCCGGAAGACACGCCCGACCTCGTGCTCGCGCAAGCGGACGGAGCAGGACAGCGAACTCTGACGAAACGCACGAGCGCGGACAAGGATGTGTTTCCGGTTGAGTTGAACGGAGTCGGGCCTGCGTGGTCGCCGGATGGAAAAGCTCTGGCTTGTCCGACTATCAATTATGCGAGCAGTCCGCGCGAGATGAATCTGGAAGTGTTAGACCCTTTGACCGGGACAGGTCGCAGGCTCAACTCAAAGGCTTGGTATGAAATCCTGCGTATCAGTTGGATGGCGGACGGGAGCGGTCTTGTAGTGGCTGCGACCGCCAACGCTTCTGCTCCTTTTCAACTAACGCTCGTCTCGTATCCTTCGGGCGAGATGAAACAACTGACCAAAGACCCGAACAGCTATATACGCATCAGCGCGACAGCCGATTCCAGCCACTTTCTCTCTTTGAACATGGAAGAGAACACGAGCATCTGGCTCTCTTCGGCAGAGCAGGGAAAAGAGTTCAGCCCGCTCAATGTCAATCAGAAAAAAGGATTGGCCGGCATCACCTGGAGCCCGGAAGGCAAACTCATCTACACGGTCAATGACGGCAAGGACATCAATCTCTGGACGCAGGATGCCGAAGGCTCCGGCGATAAGCAGTTGACCTTTGAGTCGAGCAAGAATCGCAGCCCTGTCGTCTCAGCCGACGGGCGACACGTGGTCTTTGTCTCGAACCGCGCGGGCAAGCTCAACCTGTGGCGCATGGAGAGAGACGGAACAGGACACACGCAACTGACAAGAGGCACATACGAAGACATGCCGTCTCTCACGCCGGATAATAAATGGGTTGTCTATCGCACGGGCTTAGGTCTCTGGAAAGCTCCGCTTGCAGGCGGCGCGCCCGTACAGTTATTTGAGAAGAGCGCGTTGTCTCCAGTGCTTTCGCCGGATGGATTATCCATCGCTTGCTTTACGAATGATGCTGCGGATAGCGAGAAATGGTATCTGGACATCTTTGATTTTCAAACGCTCAAGGCTACGCGGAGACTTGATTTGCCGCGCACGGTTGCGCCTGTGAGCGGTCTGCGCTGGACGCCGGATGGGAAGGGCTTGACCTATGTCAGCAACTCTGACGGCGCGGCCAATCTCTGGTTGCAGCCCGCAAGTGGCGGCACAGCCGAACAACTCACAGCTTTTAAGGATGCACAGATACTTTCTTTCGCGTGGTCGCCGGATGGAAAACGGCTCGCCAGTGTGAGAAGCACAAAGACTTACATTCCTGTGCTGGTCAAACTTTTCTCAACGGATAATCAAGAGACAAAGGCGCAGTAAACTCTGCGCGCGAAGGGCAAAGTTTTAGGCGCAAGCCGCGTCCTCCACAACGCGGCTTGCGCCTATATATTTACGGATGCCATGCATGACAACATCGCTGGCAAGCTCTAGCCGGATAGAATAATCCCGAATGCCTATCAGCCTTCCTGTCCGCCGGTTCTAGGGCAGGGAGAGACGACGCGGCAATTTTTGCCGTCATCGTCACAAATGATGCATTGGTCTCCGCCAAGCGGCTGCATGCCTATGCCGCCTGACTCTTTGAGCCTGAAGATAAGAGTTCCGACATATTCGTCCTGACCATCGGAAGCCTTGATGCTCATGGTTCCGTTTTCGACGCTGATGGTGACTGATAGAGGAGTCGTGTTTGTTGCTCCCTTTTGGAGCACTGGAAACTCCACTTTACAGACGCCGCTATCAGCAAATTTCTGTTCAGCTGACATAACAGTTTACTCACCTTTCATTAAGATAGATAAAGCCTCGTATGCCAATCCTGCATTCACTTTTCCATGTCCCCAACTCGGATTATGTGTCGCGCCTGTAAATGTATCCGTGCCAGCCGTGAGTCTTAAAAGGAGACTGATTTGCTGTGAGGTCAACCTGGGCATGAGCGCCCAGAGCAGTGCGATGAGGCCGGTCACATGCGGAGCCGCCGCGCTCGTTCCATGTCTGAGTTCATAGCTGCCCGGATTGTTGCCGGAAGTTTTGTGTGTGCCGGGAGCTTTGACATTAAAGCCGGGAGCCGTTATCTCAGGCTTCGGGCGTCCGTCACGAGTCAAGCCGACACTGCTGAAGGGCGCAAGGATTCCGACCGTCGGATTGGGGCGCGAGACAAACGCGCCGACGCTCAGGATGTGATGCGCCGTGCCGGGCAAAGTGATAGTGCAGTCATCTGAGGCATGAGCCTGCGCGAAAACGATGGACGTTGTCCTGCCCGCGCAATCTGCCCAGACATCAAAGCTGCCATGCTTAACCTTGTTGCCATGCAAAACCAATTTCCATTCGATATCCTTGACCCATTCGCCGCCCTTTTCGAGAATGATGCTGATGCGATTATCTTTATTGCAGGGATGATTCGTGACAGAGCAGACATAGGCGCGCATGCCGCCGGGAAAATTGATGGTCGCTTCCTCGCCGGGCTGCACAAACTCGCTTTGAAAGCCTTCGGGAGTTTGCAGCGCGACGGCGAGCCTGTCATCTTTGTGATACCAGAGGTCTATGGTATCGCCATCAATATTTTCTGAAGTCAGGCTGAATAACAGAGCGACGTATTGACCTGCGATAGCTTTGCCATGCGCGTGCCGTCGCCCCTCGCGCTCGTTGCCGGCAGAGTTCACAATCAGGACATCACCCTGCTCTACGAAAAAATCAATCGCTCTTTCCAGCAAGCTCGTCCCGTCATGCGCTCCCAGGCTGTCTCCCTGACTGAGATTGATGACCACAGGTTTGCCGCGCGCGCGAGCATGATTGACAATGTATGTGATGGCATCCAGAACGAAAGCAGAGCCGCCGAGTGGCATATCATTTCTGTAAGAGACGAAAATCAGTTCGGCCTCCGGCGCAACCCCTTTTATATTGCCGTCTGGAAATCCGTTTCCGGCAGCGATGCCCGCCACAAAAGTGCCATGCTCTTCTGCATCCTTATCATTTGTGATAAGCAACGGCGGATGATTGTTTCCCACATGACTGTTAATTAAGTCCGGCGTGTATTCGACGCCATATACGAGAGGAGCCGTTGGAGGCTTGCCGCCCTTTCCTTCCTGATCCCATGCGGCGAGGATGCGCGTCTTGTCCTCTGAATTGAGGAAGCAGGGATGGTTCAAGTCAAAAGAGGAATCAATGATGCCGATGATTGCGCCTTTGCCCTGACCGGGGATGACAGGCTGCCTGGTCTTCGTATCGAGCAGCTTCATCTCTGCGAGGCTCTTGTCCATCTCGCCTTTGAACGAAGGCGATGCCTCTATAAAGATGACATCTGGATGTTCCTTTAACTGCTCAAGACGATTGAGCGGAAGATACCCCGCAGCAATATCTCCGGCGGTCGAGGTGACATGGAACTCCGCATCCGTCAGGTCTGGCAACTTTGCTCTGAATTGCAGCAGAACATGTATGCGGTCATCTGTCTGAGCCGAGACCTTCTGCTGTAGATACTTGAGCCTGAAGTCGAGGAGAGCCATTGTCGAATTTCCTCAGGGGCATGGGAAATCGGTTGAAAGTTATGTTTAAGGAATAACTCGCCTGCGATGTTTCTGAAGCAGGTGCGGCACACTTCTTAAGTGCGTTCATCTTTATTCGCGCTAGAGCGTAGTGTAAACTATCACCACCACCCAATTAAATAAACTTACACAGCCTGCGAATTTAAGAACAAAGCATGCCAGCTTCTTCAAAGGTTGCGCACAGGCCAGCCCTCGCACACGCTCCGCTCGCCTTCCTCGCACTGTCTTTTGCCGCAGGCATCCTGCTCGCAAACCTCTGCGACACATCACTGATAGCATGGCTCGCATCTGCATGCATCTCATCCATTCTCCTCTTCTACTTTTACGCGAAACGAAAACATGCGCTTGCCACACTGCTCATCACACTCGCCTTCTTGAGCGCGGGCGCATCGCTTTCAGTGATTGAAAAAAGAAGCGTCTCTCAAAATCGCGTCCAGAGATTTTTTGAAGAAGGCGCGATTCATTCGGGTGAGCCGGTTGAATTGACCGGCGTGCTTGAGAGCGCGCCTGAATCCGCGCCGGATGGTTTTTATCTGTCCCTGCGCGTAGAGAAACTCAGAATCAGGGAGGAAGAAAAAAATGCATCGGGCGTGGTCTGGCTTTTCGTTCCTGTGCGCGAGCGTCGGATAGGCGCGGAGTATGAAGCTCTTGAGTTGCGATACGGCGCACGGCTTCGCTTGATGACAGCTTTGCGGCGTGCGGAGAGCTTTCGCAATCCCGGCGTCTCTTCGTTCACGGAATACCTGGAGCAGCGCGGCTTTGATGCCACAGGGACAATCAAAAGCCCGCTGCTCATCGAACGATTGGACGACGAGCGAGTCTTTCTGCCTCTCGCGTGGCTTTATGAATGGCGACAGAGATTGCTTGCGATGTTTGATAGAAAATTTTCGCCGGAGACGGCTGGCGTGCTGGCGGCTTCGCTGCTGGGCAATCGCTATAAGCTCTCGCACGAGGCAGCGGAGCGATTTCGCGCGGGCGGAACTTTTCATGTGCTCGTCATTAGCGGACTGCACATCAGCTTTATAGGACTTGTTGCGCTCGCTCTGATGCGGCGCGTGACGCGTAGCCGCGCGTGGCAGTTTGCTGCGTCCATCTCTTTGCTCTGGGCCTACACGCTTGTCGTGGGCGCGGAATCATCCGTCGTGCGCGCGGCATTGATGTTTAGTTTGATGACTCTCGCGCCTGTTCTCAATCGTCGCGCAAGTTCACTGAACGCACTCGGCGGCGCGTGTCTCGCGCTGCTTGCATGGCGACCGAGCGAGTTGTTTGATCCTTCGTTCCAACTGACATTTCTCTCTGTGCTGGCGATTGTCGCTCTGGCGTGGCCCTTGTTGCTTCGTTTGCAGGAGGTGGGCGCGTGGCGTCCGAACAGCGAGACGCCGCATCCTCCTGTGTGCGCGCGTTGGTGGCGACTGCTGGGAGAGATGCTGTTCTGGAGCGAGCGCGAGTGGCAGAAGGATTTAAAACTCTCTGTGTGGCATTGCCGTCTCTTTAAGACGCCGTGGGCCGCCCGACTTGAAAGGCTGCATATCCAAAAACTCTTGCGTTACATCTTCGGAGTCATAGTGGTCTCAATAGCTGTTCAACTTGTGCTGTTGCCTTTTCTGGTTCTCTACTTTCACAGGCTCTCGACGGCTGCGATTTTCCTGAACGTCATCGTCGGCGTGCTGATGGTTTTGTTCTCATTCGTCTCGCTTGCAGCATTGCTTGTCTCGCAACTGAGTCAGACTGTGGCCGCTCCGCTCTTCATGCTTGCGGAAGGATTGGGCTGGCTGATGATTCACAGCGCAGAGCCTTTTATGAGATTGCGCGTCGCATCAATCCGGCTGCCGGAATATCACGGCGCGGCAGCAGCTATTTATGGTCTTTATTATTTGCCGCTCTGTATCCTGACAATGACCTTAGCGCGCTGGCATCCATTGCGACAGCTTTCCAATGAGCAGCTAGGAAAGTTCACGCGGCACGCAGTCGTGCGCGTCGCAGTTTTCGGTCAACTACTCGCGCTCTTCATCATCATCGCGCATCCATTGAGCGCGGGCAGGCCGGATGGAAGATTGCGCATAGATTTTCTGGACGTAGGACAGGGCGACTCTGCGCTGGTGACGATGCCTGATGGGACTAGATTGTTGATTGACGGAGGCGGGCGTCCGCGTTTCGCTGGCCCGCGCGGGCGTCTTGATGAAGAGGTTGCTGTCGAGACTTTTGAGCGAGATGCGCGGAGCATAGGCGAGGCGGTGGTCTCGGAATACTTGTGGTGGCGCGGGCTTTCAGATGTTGATTATCTGCTGGCGACGCATGCGGACGCAGACCACATTGACGGCCTGTGTGATGTCGCGCGCAATTTCCGTGTGCGCGGCGCGCTGGTCGCACGCGCTCCTACTCTTGATGCGGAGTATGCGCGCTTTGCCGCGACGCTTCACAAAGAAGGCGTGCCTGTGCATTTAATCGCGCGCGGCGATTCACTGCGCTTTGATAATGTAACGATTGATGTGCTCTGGCCTTTGAGGGCAGATAAAGAGAATGCTGCTTCGGGCAATGAAGATTCTGTGGTGTTGCGCGTGCGTTTTGGCGAAAGAGTTTTCCTGTTGACCGGAGACATCGAAAAAAAGAGCGAAGCTGTGCTGGCTGCTGTGCCGGATGAACTGCGCGCGGATGTCGTCAAGGTTGCGCATCACGGGAGTCGTACTTCTTCAACGGAAAATTTCGTCAAGGCCACGCGCCCTGCGCTGGCAATCATCTCTGTCGGACTTTTTTCCAGTTATGGTCATCCGCACAAAGAGGTTGTCGAACGCTGGCGCGCGAGCGGCGCGGAAGTTTTGACAACCGGAGAGAGCGGGACGATTTCTGTGAGCACGGATGGAAGAGATTTAAGAATCGAGACGCATGTTCAGTCGAATCTTAAATGAGCAGAAGGCCGGAAATTCTTTGCGAGCTTTCGGTCTTTCTTTTCTTTGCGCCTTTGCGCGAAACACGAACGGTTCACGCAAAGGCGCAAAGAAAGACTCAAGACCGCAAAGGGGTGAGTGATTTACTCGCTTGAATTGTGCATGGCGCAGGCTTACAAGCCTGTGGCGATGTTTCCGAAAGCTATGGCCTTCTCATCTGTGGACGCGCCGATGCGCACGAAGACGCGCCCGATTTTGGAATCAACTCTGGTGACTGTCGCATCTGCGAAAGAATCAACCTGCGGCACTTTGACTTTATCTCCGGTCTTGACGTTCGGCGTGACTGGGAGCGCAATGCAGTCTGCCTTGTCATAGGCAGCCATCTTGCCTACAAAGCCGACAGTGAAAACTTTATCGCCAGCCACTCTGACGACGCGCACATGTTTGTGTGCGTTGCCCTGTTTGACCGCGAGGGCTGTGCCTGGCTCCCACGCGCTGTTGAGTTTGACGAAGGTGTTCGGCTTCAGCTTCTCATCCATCTTTCCGATGGTGGTCGCGCCGTCTCTGCTCTTGGCCGGATTGTCATACTCTATATCCAGATAGCGCACAGTCGGTTCCGCAGGATTGCCGGCTTCCGTAACGATAGCGCGATTCATGCCTGAGCCTGTTTGCCACCAGGTCAAGACTATGTCTCCGACTTTGGCGGTCTGCCCTGTGGGGATTGGAATAATGTAAGCGTTCGGGATTTTCTGTTTGCCCGCGCCAAGAAATTCCACTTCGGATTCCACTTCGCCGGGAGCTATCAACTTCTGGCTGTAAAAGATAAAGCTGACTTTGGCCGGGTCGCCCTGCGCTGCATCCTGAATCCAGTTATATGAAGGCGCGAGCACAAACTCGTTCGCTTTGGCTGTCGTGTTGACGGTGGGAAATCCGAACGGAGTCTCGCCCGGCTTGAGATTGGATTTGGCAACTTCCTTTGTCCCCTTGTTGTCGCTCGCAGCCTGATTGGCAGTGTTGGCATTAGTGCCACTTCCTGCCGTTTCGTTTGTGTTAGCCGTGCTGCAACCTGTTGCAGCGAGAAGTGAGCAGAGAGCTATCAGGAACGTGATGCGCCGCTTCATTCGTTAACCTCCAGAGGGAATCAGACTTGATGTGGAGAGCTTTTGCGCGCGCGAAGCTAACACAAAAGTTGAAGTCGGTTCAATGTTTAGTCTTTCATCCACAAGAATCTTCCAATCTGCAAGCGAAAGGAGTATAAATTTCGCCGTGCTTGCAGAGCAGCTTTGCTATCCCACATTCCTTGCTTCATCGAAGGAGAAAAAATGCCGCCTTTTATCTTGATGGAGAGCGTTCCAAATGCGAAGGAGAGCGCGCCAGCAGCCGCTCGCATGACAGAGGGAATCAGCCCGATTGCTTTAGCGAATCGCAGATGCCGTTTGAGCGAGTATCAGAAAAAGCCTGTCAAGACCTTTCAACTCTCAGGCGATTTCATAGCCTACGCCTCGCCGGATTCCACCTACGCCGTCACCAAGCGGCTGCTCGATGCGGCGAAGAAATCCATCCTGATTGGGATTTATGATTTCTCAGCCGGTTACATGAAAGACATCATCTTGAACGCCATGCAGCGCGGCGTCAAAGTCTCGCTGATGCTCGACCTGGACGGCGTGAAGGGAGAGTTGCCGATTTTTGAAGAGCTGAAAAGATTCGGCTGCGAAGCTGTCCCCGCGCCTTCCTGCGCGAGCGACAACGCGCAGTTCTTTAACTCTTCACATGAAAAAGTGATTGTCATTGACGACATCTGGACTCTGGTCCAGAGCGGCAACTATTCCAGGAACAGCATCCCTCTCAACGAACAGGACGGCGGCGCTCCCGAAACTTTCGTCAAAGGAAACAGAGACATGGGAATCGCCGTTCGCTCAAAGCCTCTGGCGAGTTTCTTTACTACAATCCTGCGCAGTGATATGAAGCTGGAGATTGACGGCGCGGGCGGCGGCGAGGTTGCGCCGAGCAGCGATGTCATGCGCGCAACGGCTCCGACGCTGGTCGAAGCCGTCCCGCAGGCTCTGCCCGCACAGCTTTTCCCAAGCAAGCATTTCAATCCCGAAAAGCCTGTCAAGGTGACGCCCGTGCTGACGCCTGATAACTACATGGATGTCATTCCTGATTTTCTCGCAAGCGCAACCACATCCATCTTCATGGAGCAGCAATACATACGCGGCAATCACACGCACATCATCACCCTCTTGAATGCGATTCGCGGCGCGATGGATAGGAACCCCGCGCTTGATGTGCGCATCATTCTCGGAAAAACTTTCGGCGGCGATGATTTGAAAAAAGAGCGCGAGAATCTCAAAAACATAGAGCAGGTCTTCCGTCTCAAACTCGGCGACAACATACGCATCATAGACACTAAGCGTTTTGTACACTGCCATAACAAGCTGATTATCGTGGACACTGCGGCGGTCTTGGTCAGCTCGCAGAATTGGTCTGACACAGGCGTCGGCACAAATCGCGAAGCAGGACTCCTCGTGCGTTACCCGGAGATTGCCGCTTACTTTGCAAAAATCTTTGAGAGCGACTGGGCCACAGCCGCGACCGCGCTCCCGAAAGCCAAAGCCGAAACCATCTCTCCGCGCGCACTTGCGCGTGGCAATTTTATGGAAGTCAGCGCGGCGGATTATCAGGAAGTCTAAAAACAGTTTCCCGCAAAGGCGTAAAGACGCAAAGAAAGCTCGCAAAGGTGTTGAGCAGGTATCTATCTTGAAAGCTTTCTTCGCGTCTTTCTTTGCGCCTTTATTAGCTCCGGCATAAAGTGACAGAATCTCTAACGAAGAATCAACAACTTACGAGGCAGCTTCCGGCATATCTTGCTAGATTACTCCGGCATAAAATGCTAATTCCTAGAGTTTCTCCGGCATAAAATGCTAATTTCCCGAACCCGCACAGCTTTCTGCATTGAACGAGGCTGTTGATAGAAAGGAGATAGCATTTTATGCCGAAGTTTATGTCACTTTAATTATTAGCTCCGGCATAAAATGCAGAAATCTATTATTTTGAGAAGTTGGTGGAAGGGAATGCTTGTTGAAGTTAATTCACTTCGATCGTAGGTATAAAGTAAGAATCCTCAACTTTCACCTTCTTGTAACAGCTCAATAAAGTTGCGTATTACATTCGAAATTGCTATTACCTAAAACTCCAATTTAGGATCCACCTGACAGATTAAGTTGCGTACTATGTGTAACGCTCGTCATTTACCCTATTCAAGATGTAGTTTGCTGGTAGAATTCAAGAAGCCTGAACATCTGATCGTAAAGATCTTCCTGAAAGTCTGTATTTAGAAGTACATGATCAAACTCTGCAATATTCTGAATGTAAGATTCATGTACATATTGCTTCTCCGCAATTCTTGTCTCTGCTTCTAAGGAATTGTCTTTCCATTTAGCTATCTGAAATTCCCTGTTATCGTGTTCCGACACGAGACGGTGTAAATAAATGAAAACGAGATTATGAGGCCATAGCGCCCTGAATGTCGCGAACTGGTCCATGTTCGAAACAAATATTTGAGGCATCCCTTCTTTAATATTCTGCAGAATTTCGACTGTGCTTACAGCATATTGTGTCCCTTTAGCCTCTGCCCCACTCTTATGGAATTCCCACCGAAGATCGTATTCAGGTGGAAATTCACCTTTACTCCCATATGCTTTCATCTCATCTGTCCACCATTCTGGCCATTCCGGTGGTGGATCATTAGGATTGCGTACGAGGGCTATCATCCCATCTCGTTTGTCTTCTTCTTTCGGGGCGCGTTTGGCTAGTTTAGACGTAATGCGTACCCTATCTCGACCAATGAGGTGAAGCATCTCCATCAGTGTCCCTTTCCCTGCCCCAGATGCAGCAGCAACAACGAAAATGGGTGGAGATATCTTCTTCTTATAATCTTCAAAGTTATCGAGCCTTTGAATTAAGTGCCGCACTTGGGATGTCATTTCTTCAGGTTTATTTTCCGAGTAGTTAAGTATGACGTGATCAAACATGTGCAGATGTTCGATATATCGGATGTGGAATGCTCTGATTTTCTGAGCGCGAATTTCAGTGGATCGGGAATCTGTTGCGTAAGCATGCCAGTCCGCCTCTAACTCTCCCATACAATCCGAAACTCTATCCCACCAGCCCAAGCGCGCAGCGGCGTTCGTTCGCGCGAAATGATAAGCCAGCACGCGCTTCTGTTCGTCAGTAGGGCTGAATCCTAGTCGCTCCATCTGGATGCGACGAAGGCGATCTACATCAATGGCAGAAGAAACATATAACGCCTTCGCCTGGTTACCGAAAATGCTCTTCAACTGTCTTACAACACGGAAGTCGCTAAGAATTATGAAAGGATTTAAACCTTTCCCCAAAAGCTCCTCTATTGGTTTAAGCTTAATTCCATACTTAACATTATTAATAACGTATGCAACGTCAAAATCGCCTAGTTGGATTTCAGGTACATGCGTAATATCATCTGTTTCTCCTTCTTTCTTACGAACCCCTCGCTCCGAAAACTTTGGCGCGCGTATGGCACGTGTTTCAGGAGCAATGCTGCCTTCATCGAGTGCGGCAATACTGTTTAAGAGGGATGTCTTGCCGCAACCCGAAGCTCCACTCAAGATATAAAGCCGCGACATCACTTTGAATGCTCTCCAGAAATAAATTTCACGAACTCTGAGAAACTCTCAAGCACCTCACGGTACTGAAGATTTATAAAGAGGATGTCATCCGTGAATATCTCACGATCATTGCCCTCCCTTTCGGCCTCAGAAATCCACTCGCGTAGCCCTTCAATACTGATTAGTTTGTGGTCTTGGGCCGCCCCAGACTCTTCAGCATGACCGAGAAGTTTTTTCATTTGCTCCTGTGTGTCCATATACATCGGCGGAGCGATGAAAAAATACATGTCACTTCTAAAAACTGTGCGCTTTACCGTGACATTCCCATCATCCTCATGGATGCGCCTATCAGAAACTCTCGTGACCGTTAACGGCTCACCAGAAGTATCAATAGCGCGAAACATTACCCAATCTGACTCGGTGAGCCCAGCGAAAGCCCCCCTAAACGCCCTTTCTGGACGCTTCTTCAGATTCCACTCTCCGAAATGAATAATGTCGCCCAGATCAGCGCGAAGATATTTAGTGAATTCAGCTTGAGGCAGGAACATCTCTTCAACAAGTTCCCGTTCAGCAGTAATGGAAGTGGACGAATCCAGAAGATCGACATGTCCGCCGATCGATTTGTCCCAGAGACCTCGGCCATCCTTCGTTTGCATACTGCGTTGGTGTAGCAGAAGTTCACCATTGCGGTTAAAAACAAACCCCCATACAGAATAACGAGAGAATTCAGTTGTATAAAAGCATGCACGTGGAAATATTCCACGTGGTATACCATTCTTGTCGTACATCTGGATGAGTTCTTCTCTAGGTTTAGATAAATAAATACCCCCTTTTTGAGGATTAATGTAGAAGTCAACAAACTCTAATAATTCTGCTTTCAATTTGGAGTTGTCCTCTACATTGAAATATGAATCTGTATCAGCCCCCGAGTTTGTGATTAGGCAACACCAGATTTTGCCATCTGCCTCAATAATATTAATGGGGAGACGAAGATTAACTTGTTTAATGTTAATACGCTTAAGAATATGTTCTCCTGCAGGCTCGTTCTTAACAATGTCACGGATTTCCTCAATTAAGCCGTCCTTCTTTCCCGTGCCGATGATTCGATCTCGATGTACGTTAAGCGAGGCAAACGAGAGTCTGCGGCGAGATGATTTCGAGTCGGTACACAGGGACTGATTGAAGTTCTCGTTATCACTTTCGCACAAAATGAGAATGCGAAGATCTTGGTTCAAAGTTAACAGGTCGGCGAGAAAACGAGCACTCTGCTCTAAATGGGGGATAAGTGAATTAGTCCCAAGAATTTTTATTGATGATGTGGCACTTCTGAAAAAGTTTTGGAACTCCATTGTTCAGATCTCCTTTCAAACTGTTGGTATTACCTTTGGTTAGGCGATACTAGTCCCGCTTATTTCTGATACCCAGTTGCGTACAATCTCTTCGAGTTCTAAGTCCTTGGAGTAAGGTTTGTGAATGTCTTTGGTTAGGTCGAATGGCATAGCAGGAAGTAGCTTGTGTCGAAGGATTAAGCATTCTTTCCCTTGCATATGCATCATACTTAATTCATAGGCCACATTAGGACTAAATAAATTACCTTCTTCGGGCTCATCGAAAAGTGCAATACCATATTTGCAGCAATAAAGAACAGCTAATGGATTATATACATTCTGAGTAATATTCCACTCTGGTTGATCCGCTCGAACGCAGTTGAATCCACTCTCTTCCAATTTTTTTCTGATGAATTCAAAGACAAGTTTATTGGTATCTCTAAACTTCATCATAAGAAATACGTTGCGATCATAGTTTACAGTCCGAGTCTGAATCTCACTCTTGAACCCAATGAGTGGTTTCAAGAGAGTAAACCTCTCAGAATTAGAGATAATTAGCATATTGAAGGAAGCACTCTCAGGTGCGTATTTATGAAGTAGAGAATCAATGAGGCGATAAAAATCCGTTTTATTCGAGTTGTTAATAATGACTTCTAGATAGAGGTTAGAATGTTTCAAGTAGTCGTTCCATGCAAGCTGTTGGCGTTCCAACCTGAATTTGACGGCATCTTCACTATAGCCATCATCTAATAATCTTTTTTCGCATTGCTCACGGTCTGTATAAATGAACACGGGAACTGTACATATCTTTGGATAATCGACAACTAGTTGCTGGATTGTGGCCCTATCACGAACGATAAGGAATACGTTCTGGTATGTTGATAGTGCTTCATCAATCTGTGCCCGTTGGAATCCATAAAATTCCCCACCATATGCATAAGAATAAAAGTCGGCACTTTGCTCGAGTTCTTCAAACTGACGAGCAGAGATAAACTCTAAATCAAGCCAGAGTTTCCGTTTGATTTCCTCCGACCTATGCTTACGAGTTGTGAACTTGCGTAGTACGGTGACTTGGTTTCGGGCAGCATACTTCTCCCGAAGGTAGTGCAACATATCTGTCTTACCTGCACCCGCCGCTCCATCTATTAAGAATAGATTCTTCATAACGCTTCGTCCTAAATTTCGAGGCTGCTGATTTATAAACGGAACAAGCTTGCCAGCTTCACTATGCTTGTTATTTGGAACTTGAGGGGGTGAAGATATGCTCCTTCGTTAGACTCAAGGTGATTAGCAAAATTTGCTATCCTTTATTGCTGACAGATAAGAAAGCTATATGAGGCTAACGATAGTAAAGTATTCGTTAGCCGGCAAAAACCCTTAAATACAAACAAAATATGGTTATAAAGAACGAAATGTCAATGTTAATTTGTTATCTCCGCTCTAAACGTGTAGTAAAGCTAAACTCCGGATTAAACTTCTTTTGCGTGGATTGGGCGCAAAAGGAATTAGGGGATAGCTATGCTAATCTCACTAAATCAAGAACAACTTCGACAAGACGTTGAAATCATGCGGACTATTCAGTTGCGCCTCAGATACAGGGAACGACTTTATTGTTTATGGAACAACTTTCTTTAGCTTGAGCTAGTTTTTCAATGTCTTTACGCCAGAATAAGTTGCGTCCAGCATCTTTGGGATTCCATTTATGAATCAATCTTAACTTGCCTGAGGATACAAATCTCATTATAGCTTTAGGGCTAATCTTCAAAATTCTAGCCGCCTCGACTATCGTTAACGCTTTTTCTCTTAATTTAACCAGAGCTTTGATATCGGACAGATATAGATGATTTTTATTGTATCTACATGCAAACTTCAAGTGACCTGACCGGATCCAGTTCGTTATTAAAGCAGAGTAAGTTTCACCAAGCATACTTGCCGCTTTAGGAAGAGAGACAAGATTGAGATATTCAATAGCACTACTCTTTAATCTTTCGACGTGAAACAGGTTAAAGAAGTATTCGCCTTCCTCTTGACGCTGCTTCGTCCTGCTGGGATCCAGAACGCCGCAATCAATTAATTGAGAAAGCTGCCGTGAATTAATTCCAAGAATATCTTTAGCAAGCTTTGAATCAATTACTACTATTCCCTTATTTCTTCGCTTCTCTTGAAGTCTTGCCGAAGGGACTAATTCAGTAAGGTTGATATGTGCAAGATCAGTTCTCCTGAATATATATTGCTTATTGCTATCGACTTCTGGACCAGAAACGGGCATGATTCCCTTCGACATAAGTAGTTTGCTGATAAATGCTCCGGAAGTCCCCAACTCTTTGGCGAGGTGGGACGGTAGGACATACGTCGCTCTGAATGCATCTACGGCTTTCTGGCTTATCAACCATTTGACACTAGAAGCATCCATGTTCTTCTTGGCTTTGATAATTCCTTTACGAACGAGGAAGTGAATTGGCCTAGCATTTCTAATCCCCAAAACTTGCATTAAATCCTTAATGCAATAATAGCCGCCACGTTGTATCTGACGCAGGCTCCTTGCATATTCATATACCTGCCTTCTGCAAAATAACAGGCTTGATATACCTGACTCACCTTCAGCCTTGTAAGGGGTGATCTTTTTGTCGAAGATTGCTCTGATTAGAGTAGATGTCTCAAGCCTACAACCGACAAACATTCCCAGTGCTAAATGAAAGCCAACCAACTGCCCTGAATCAGTTGAATCTTCTGGCAAACATAATTTGTAAAGCGAGCCCAGCAGTTCCTCAATTGATTCACGAGTAAATTTCCAAGCTTGAGACCCATCTGCAGACGGACCTCTCAAGGCTTCGATGTAGTTTTGCCTCGCAAGATCTATAACCCTGTCATTCTTGATGCGAAGTAACCTTGCGGTATCTGTCAATGTCAGAGACTGCTTCAAAGCAATCTTAAATCTTGTAACACTTTCTGCTTCAATTAAAACTCCGGTTTTGGTATTACCGCTGCCCTCTTTTATTTCAAGTTTCCCACGTTTTATGAGGCGATTTATACAACGCTGGTGAAGGCCGAGTTGCTGCATGGCATTAGCCTTCGACAAATATCTTCTTCTATATTCCGAAACGCCCTTCAATCTGTTTCTACCGAACGCCCACCTTCCATACCAATTCTTGTAGATATACTCCTCAAACTCATCTCTCATAAAGTCATACTGTTTAGAATGGTCATAGACATATAGGGTTCTATAGAAATATCCAAAGTCATTCAACAACCCCTTGAAAATAGGGCTGTCATTTTCTTGTGCTCGAACCTTAGACAGGAAAAGATGGAAGTTATTGGGCCAGTGTGTAAAGACAGAGAACGATTGTGCTAGAAGTGAATGGAGTTCAGCATTACGAATAGTAGAAAAAGCTCCGCCGTCTCGATGGAGGTCGCTTTTACACTGCCGGGCAATAAAATATATTGCTCTGAGCAAATGCTCTAAATCTAAAGAAAGCACAGGGCTATTATTTAATCCTGAAAAGTTTTCCTTTATATTCGGGAAGCTGCATAGCTGATAAATACGATTTACTAAAGCCAGTTCGGATTCTTCAACCTTCATAGGGCTAGCTTCAATCCAGTTGAACTTACACCGGCAAAATGTGGACAAGCTTCTATTCCAAGTAATTCGCTTATTACAGTTAGGGCATACATCCATCAATAAGAGTTTATGCACCGGGCATGCTGTAACGGGAGTGAGATCCCATATTTTGCGGCAATAGGGAGCGTCTTTGAGGCACTGGGGGCATATTTTAGGGAATCGTACCCTAATGAAGTTCTTGTGAACAGGTAACCCAAAAATACTTGTAGTATGTGAATCCCCGCGCTTATTTAATGGTGGGTGAGTTAGTGGTAGTAGCTTTGTTGTGGGTGTGTCTGTTAGCTGAGATAGTGAAGAGAGGCTAAATGATTTCTTGAAGAGCACTGAATACCCTCCATCAAGGAACTTCCGTTCTACTCCGGCCAGTTTTAGTATTCTCAATGGGTTGTCATAGGAATTAAGTTCCGTTAAGCGAACTATATAGCCGCCGAAACTCTCGTCGTCGTTGGGTTCAGCTCTGACCAGCAGTCTTTTATTTGAGGCAAGCATTGAGATTTTGATTCTCTTAATGGGCTATCTGCGTCTCAGCACTTCACTGGCCCTTGGCTTTGGCACGAGAGCTCGCACACGCTTATTTGTATCTTTGGGATTATTGCTCGCTCTTCGAGAACGCTTCTGAGACACGCTCGGTTTCTCTAGGAAAGGATTGTCTTGCTCAGGAGAGGCATCGGCTAATTGGTCATAATAGGCATCGGATAAATCTTCCATCCTGATATGTCCCTTACCTTGCTCTATGGCAAAGCAGGCAGCGGTGCGGACCAACTTCATTATCTTTTCTACTACGCCTTCGGTGGCAACATGGAATCGGTAGGCGATACTGTGGTCAGACAGATTAGAAGACTGCTCGAACGGAAGTGCATCGTTTAAGCATTTCAAAAACTCTTTAAGCTCACACCATTCGCCTTCATCGGCATTCCAGCCTAAAGGGTCCAGACTCATCCTTCTAGTGAATCTCCTGTTCAATTGCCCATTCTCATTGAGAATGCGAGCGGAATTCGGCATCCCGAAAAGGATGATAGGCTTCTTCGTCTTGATCAAAATATCCTTGAGGCAGTTGGCGACCTTCATGAGGACTTTCTCAGAGTCGGTATCGATGAAGTGCTGGCATTCATCCAGCAGGATAATTTCAACCATGCATTTCTCACACAGCTCACATAACCTATGAGTTTGGCTTGTAGTATTTCCTGCTTTCGGATCAGGATCACCCAGCCTGTTGAGCAATTCGGTCAAGAGAGTTTTATCGGTAGCTTTAGCCGGTATCGAAGCAGAAAGAACCGGAACGATTGTTATCATTATAGGACCAGCGCTCGTTTGCTTTTCCATCTCGTAACGAGGGAATCTCTTTTCGTATTTCGTTATGAGCCGGGTTTTTCCAGCTCCTAGGCCACCGGTAACCTGTAAATTATTTTCGGCGTCAAGGGCGTCTTTAGCCTCTACGCGAACGTAATCGATTCTATCCAGAATTTCCTCCGACCTCGGATACTTCACATATACTTTCTTAACCAAAGCTTTCTTCTCTTTCGCCGACATCTTTGAAAACTCAGGTTTGTTTTTCAGCTTTTTGCTCGCCATTGTCAGTCTCTCATTTTTATCAGTCGTATTCAGCGCCCCAGCCTGCCCTGTCAAATCCGCCTGTTGTCTGGCCCTTAACGTCCGTGTCAAGTTGAGTATCGTCCGTTATGTTGTTTCTGGACTGCTCAGTCCCGTTGTTTGTTTTAGACATCTTGGTCTTTCCTGACTTCTTTTTTTGCTTGGGTTTTGTAGGAGAAGCGTGTTTCTCAATATGGCCGTTTGCAGTTTGAGTCTCTAAATTCTCATCAGGCTCGTTTGTTACAGCTAGAATTGGGAAAGCGCTCCCCAAGTCAGAACTGTCTACCCGAGAGGGTGATTCCGGGTATAAACGTGGCATTTCACTAACAGATGACTCCTGCAGGGTTTTCTCATCGCTTTTGTTGGCTGTAGGCTCTCGCTCGAAGCCTTCACCATTGATCTGATATCCGTGATTCATGAATCGCGCCTGGCGCACCCTGGTGTCGCTCGGTCGAGATTTCTCCCACTCCTGTTGCACAATTTCACGGATGGTTTCTTTGGCTTTGCAGAGGGCTTCCATATCCACGTATTCTTTAGCTTGTGTACGCGCATATCTGCGAATGACATCATGCTGGTAAAGTGTGAGCCCTTTCGTATATTCCTGATTTTTGGCTGGCACATGGATGTAACGCCCGTTTTTCAAATCGGCGACATGAACCAAAGCCAGATCATTCGGGTTTAATTTGACCTTTGCTTTTGAGCCCTTCAACTCGCTTCTCAACGTCGCCAATTCGTCGCAGTTGTAGCGAAGGCCGAACAATTCAACGCCGTTATTTGAAATTGTCCGCCATTCAATCTGACCAATCAGAACGTGGAGATCTTGGGCTTTAGTCGGTAACATGGGAGGAAATTCTATGATTCCTTCCTCCCACCTGCGGGCAGGGACATCATCGAAACCATCGAAGTCATGAACTTCTTGAGCATATATATCCACAATGAAAATATGGATGAGCTTCAAGAGAGTTTCCAAAGAGATGACCGCATTCTTCTTCGGATCATAGTCTTTCTTCGCAAATATATTCGAGAAGGTTGTACCCGGTTGGTGGTGTAACAACTGTCGGTTAATCGTGCCGAAAAATCTCTCGACAGCCGCTTTGTACCAAGGTGCTCTTACCGGGGAATATTCTATGAGAAAATTCAATTCCAACGCTGCATCTTCCAAGCTCTCGCTCCAATAATGTTTGGCGTTGTCAACCACAAGGCTGTCCATAACCCCGTAACACGGCCAGTCATGTTCGATCTCAGGATAGCGTTCCTTGATGTAGGTTTTCTTTTTGATCGCATGAATCAGGCAGTTCATTGTCGAAAGATACCCTGGTGCGTTAAAGCTCAGGTCAATCCCGGTCGCATAATCTGTAGCTCTATCGATCGCCGTAAACAGGGTCGCCCTTCCAATAGGCATACACCGTTCCGAATCGATGACAAACATATCCAGCTTTGTGTCATCCATCTCGACTCGTTCCAACGGTCGTGTCGGCCGCGGTCCCTGCTTGACAGCCTTATGCTTCAGGTCGGCGTACCTTCTTCCATAGCGAGCCACATCTGTTTCGTATTCAGGAAGCTTGCTTACGATCTCATACACACTGCTCCGTGCAGGTATGGGTAATTTATCTTCTTCTGCCCTCGTGCGGTTACGTTTTCTTATGTTTGCCTCTATCAGGTCATATGTCGTTTCTAACGAGGGACGCTCTAGCGTCAGAAATACTTCGTTTATTTTTTCATTGATAATTTCTGCTACTTCGTCAGCCTTCTGACGCTCCCTCTCTTCAAATTTTTGTTTATCACCTTCTGTAGCAGGCTGTGTAGCTTTGTATCCGAACTTGCGGGTGCGGTTACCCCGCCTACCTGTTAACGGGATGAGCAAACGAATATCGTCACCGCATTCGAGGAGAAGTTTGGACCATCGATACAGAGTGTATGCGGATGGAGGGGATGGATCGTCAATCTCTTTACATATTTTATCGATTACAGGCCGTAATATCTCTTCCGTAAGTTTTTTGGGTTCGAGGTCTAAAACTGCTCTAACATATTTATACCGGCGCTTGGTTTCTTCCTTGAGCCACAACTTCCTCGGGTCGCCATCAAGCAGGCTAAGTGATTCAATCGATAGTCTTGAATCTTTCAGATGTCTGTGCTTGCCATTACCGTCGTCCGTTAGAAACTCGACATGGCCGTCTAAAAGCGCGTCAGTGAGGGCATCGAAAGTTATTGTCCTACATTTGTCACTAGCTAGATCCCTGATTCGAATGTCCATATTAGGCAAGCGCCGATCGATCACATACTCGCGGCCTTTGAAGATTAGGTGTAATCCTTTACGTAATCTAGTACTTGGCATTTCAGCAAGCCTCCTTCTGAGAAACAGTCGTCGGTAAACTAACCAATGTGGTTGAGTTCACAGGTTTCGTTAGATCAATTTCTAGAAACCCCCAGTAGCTGAGTGCGTACACGACCGATAAAGAGTCTTCAATCTTGCGAGAACTGAGAAAATTCGCCAGACCCCTGATACTGATGCGGGGCTCTTCTTTGAGGAACTCGTAATACTCAAGTTGGTAGTCTGGGAAAATAGGCACCTTGGCATATCTGTAGAGAATTTTTATATTTGCCAAGCGTGGCTGTACTCGGATCATCTCATCAGTGACAACTAGGAACTCATATCCTTCCTGGCGACAGATTTGGGAGATGGTATGGAATAAAGCTTGGAACTCGGCCTTGACCACCACTTTAACCGGCTTAACCTCGACTATCTGTTTTTTGTTACTGCTCTCGACCAAAAAGTCTGGTGTATAGCGCCGTTTCTTACCATTGAGGTAATACCAGATGCGTAAAGGTTGTTCTTCATAGAATTTCGCCTTGCCATGCTCGAGCAAATAGACGTAATCACGTTCAAGTGGCGATTCGCATCTGACGACCCTACCCAGCTTGATACTTGGAAACTTACTTACTAATTTCCTACCTCCAGCGCTGGTGATCTTTCTGACGACCATATTGCTTACTGCTCCTTTCAGATATGGGCCGAAGCAGTATTTCGCACTTGTTGCTACACGCTCTCTTGGCTATTGAAATGAAGGTAGGAGACATGTAAAATGCAAAATAGAGTTTTGAGGTACAAAAATACCTCCTCGCTTCGGCGAGTTGACTCAGATGACCTATTGCGGACGCGGGCCCTAATCCTTGTACGCTTTAGGTCATCTCATTTTTGGCGCGGAGCTTTCCGCGCAGTTTATTTTAGTTCCTCTAAATACCTTCCATTGAAGTCAAAAGATAGCTTTTCAGTAGTTGCATCAAAACTTATAATCACTCAGGCGTGTTCTCTACATCTTTAATGTCCGGGACTGTTTCTGCCTCGTTCATTCGCTCGCGCAGCCATTTTTCTACTGCTTCTCGAGGCCATTTCACAGAACGACCAAACCTGACCTTGGGAATGGCAGCGGTTCCTGCTCCACCTGCGAGCCACGTTTTGCGTGCGATACCCGTCAGAGATTCAAGTTCGACAGCATTCAAAAACTGTCGCTCAATTCGATTATTTCTCTCGCTGCTTTCCATTCCCGCACGTATACCGCAAATTTAATCTCTTGAAAAGGGGGCATTTTGAAATGTCATGCCCAAGTGACATTTTAAATTTGGGCCACTAAAATTCTCGACTGCCAAAGGGAGGGCTAGCGATGTTTCTTATCCTCACATGCAACAACTGTCATAAAACGAGTGCTGTACTAGGAGTTATAGAGAATATTGATTTTCCGCGCCCAGAAACTTGGTTGCTCTGGGATTGCGTACGCTGCAAAAAGCACCATCGGTGGCTGGTCCTACCGGGAGTGAGTGTTGAAGATATAGCCAGACAAAGTCTCAAGAATTCATTGGGTTACGGCAAATCAGGTGATCGAGAAGATGTTTATAAAAGACTGAGCGAAGCTCCGCCTGAGATGCACAGAAAAATCCTCTTTGGCGAATTGATTTGGTGGTGGCGGGCGGAGGTGTCAGGGAATCTTACTATGGCAGAGGCAGCTAAGGCAGCCGATATACATGTCAGACAATGGATTCGCATTGAGGCTGGCGAGAGTAAACCCCAGCAGAAGAATCTGATTGGTATCGTCCATGCAGTCGATGGCATTTTGAACCAAGCATACCTACTAACTGATTCCGATAAAATCTGGTCAAAGGTGATGGAGCGTCGTTTAGCAGATGAGGAAGGGCGAATCTTCAGAAATGAGATCTTCCAAAAAGCCCCTGATGAGCCACAGTTATGGGAATCGCCAGATGTCGAAGTCGCACTCCAAGCCTTGAGGAAAGTATTACCATACGAGTTTGATGAAGATCTCTTTCTGTTTTATGCACATACGGTTCATCAGGAATATTGGGGCAGGCAGTTAGGCGGACCCATTACAATTATCGACAACAGAACCGAGATAATCCCTGTTATCAAAAAACTCTTCAACCTATTTGAAAGATCTCGAACTAAACAGACACAGACACACATCGTTTATTTGATGGCTAGAGGAGCCAAGCTTTTTATGCCTAGGCCGCGCATTGTGGAATTAGTTATACGCTTCATTAGCATGACCTTCATCTCTTTAGCAGAGGAGGCTGATACCCGCAGAAGAATAGGCCCAGAATGGAAACAATTGTCGTCTCTTGAAAAGCTGGCACTTACTCTCTTCGACCTAATCGATCGGCAACATCAATCACGCTTTATCAAGGCGTGTCAGAAGATTCAGGGTTCTGCCAAAGGGGATGATTACTTATTTCTTGAATAATATCTCAAACATACAATGTCATCATAGAGCACTAATGGTGACCACTCATCATCTAATAGATGAGTTACCATCATTGAAAAGAGATCGTTAAGCAACTTGTTCGGCTGACGCCGTTCGATTTATAACTTCAGCCAGTAACTCTTGCGCTTCGCCATCTGGCTGAATTGAGATTGCTTTCTTCAGAATAATTTTCGAAACGTAGTTGTCGTTCGCAGCGGCGAGTGCTTTGCCAAGCAGGAATAGCGAACGGAACTCATGTCGTTCGCTCATCCCAATGGCCGCAGCCAGGTAAATTGTCGCTTCCACAAATTTCCCTTCAAGAAGAAAGCACTCTCCAAGCAATTCCAAAGAGGTAGGAAATGGGAAGGCATGGATAGCTTCCGTGAGAGTAGTAATGGCAGAAGTGATCTCTCCAGCTTCCATTGCAGCTTGACCAGCATTACAGCAATATATGGCCCAAGCTATTCTCCCGCCGACACTGAAGTCTTGAGCGGCGGCGGGGTTTATTTGTTGTAGAAAGGCATACATTTGTCTTTGGCTCAGACGGCCGGCAGTTCATGCCAGAAGGAATGATTGTCTGAAAAGCATCGCTTCTAGGCATAAGATAAACTCTAGCTCCCTCAATACGACCTCCACGTGACGATAAGCCAGTGCCCGCCCTTGTTTATAAAGTGGAACTTATTCGTGAAGCTCTTGAACTGTCCTCCGAAAGATTCATACTTGATTACCGTTGCCAGTACCGGCTCATCATTCCAAAAACTCAACTCTGCCTGCTTGATCTCAAAGCCCTTCACTGTCGGATCAGCTGCCATCTTCTGCAAATACATCTGCTTGTCTAATAACCGCCCTTCTCGCCCATAGAACCAGAACCCCACATCAAGCAACGCGCCCATCCGCGCACGGTCCCCCCGGAGCCTCGCCTCCAAAGCTTGACGAGCAATCTCCTTCAACGACTCAGGTTTAACACTGGCTCGGTCAAATGGGGGCTTCTGCTTGGGCACCCTATGCATCTGCTCGTAAGTCGGCGGTGGTGGCACGGGCATAGGCTTCCCTCCCAGCAAAACCTCGATTCGGTTTACGAAGATATGTCGCTGGGGCAAGATGTAGCTAAGTATGAAGTCCTTATGCAATTTGAATCCTGATGTACCCTGTTCTAGGCCTTCCTTGTAGGGCACCTGATATTTCTTCAAATAGGAAAAGACATCCGATATATAGATGGTCGTAGTTAGAGGCGATCTCTTGTCGAAGATCTTTACTAATTCCTCCAAGTCGTCGAACAACTCCATAGCCTGGGAAATTGCTGTGCGCAATTCCCCTTTCGGCAGCGTGTCCAACGCATTGGCAACCGCCACCCGCGCCTCTAAGTACTGTAGTTCATAAGCGCTGGGATTCAACTTCCTTCCTAGCTCGAGATTATGATCGATGTACGCACGATTCACGTCATTCCAGCCATCACGCAACACTTGTAAATGCGCGAGAGCTTGCATAGCAACTTGCCGCTTGGCAGCATCGCCCCCTCTATGCTCAGTCGTCGGATATGGGCTGCGCCGAGTTGTTTGTGCAGCGGCTGCCGGACATAGGAAGAGACATAGTCCATAGACGCAAACGAAATATAGGAGAAGTCGGTATTTCATAAATTTCCCTCGTTAGTCGAGACGCTAGCGGATAATATTAGCCTCGAGAAGAAGCAGCTTTTAAGATGACAGTTCCAAGGAAATCCTTTACAAACATATTAGTCTAGCGTGAAACGAAACGGCTGTTGACAGCAGCTAGGCAAATGACCCAATAGCTTTTTGACATACTATTTCTGCGAAGGCAGAAGCACATGCTCGCGAATCCAGCAGTTCAGCCACAGAGGTAAAGTGAACGGGAGTGGACAATCTCAATCCTTGAGATGTCCGGCTTCTTTTATCCGCCAGCTTAGAATAAGTAGAAATCTACTATTTTTCAAGCCGCCTGTGCGATCCTTGCTCTCGACTCTGCCCATCAGGAGGTGTTTCTGATGGGGGAGAAACCAAGACCCAAACCTGAGCGCCTTGCAGAGAAGCTTAAAGAGATCAGGCTGAGGCTTGATGGCGGCCTGACACAAGTGGAGTTAATCAAGCGACTCGGATTCTCGCAGGAAGAACTTCCACAAGATCGGATTAGTAAGTTTGAGCGAGGCACGATGGAGCCTAGTTTGGTTGTATTACTTGCCTATAGTGAGGCCGCGAATTTATACCTAGAGGCCATCTGCAAAGATGATCGGGACCTACCACCTGGAAAGTTGCCTTCTCCGGTGAAGCATGAAGGAGTTAGAAGTAAGGTTACTCACCTATACAAAAGGAAGTATTTGCGTAAGCGGTTCTCGAAAGATGATGATTAGATCCTAACGCGAATAGCTTCAGTATAGAATGTGTTGAGGGATGGGTTTTGATGATTAATGTGAATCAAGAGTAGAAAGTTAAGAGCAAACAAGCTGCCGCCAGTTTGCCATAACGATGCACAAGCAAGCCTTTCGTCGAGCGCACTTGTGAAGCGTTCTGAATCTCAGTTCTTTGAATCAACCAGCCGAAGAGACTTTCCATCGGTTGTCTAACACTGGAGACAAAGCGTGACCACAAAGCCAGAGCGGATGTCTTCGGCTCATTCCGTCTTCTCTTATACGGCGTGAGCAGATGCGTGCCGCGTTTAGCAAAGACGGCTTTGGTCTCTTCATCGGCATAGGCTTTATCGCCAAAGAGCAAGCCTGCGCCCAAGTTTGAGTCGAGTTCGCGTAAAGCCGATAAATCGTGCTGCGAAGCACGACCTAGTGCAAGAGAGCAGGTAGCGGCAACTGTTTAGTGCGCCGCAACGCGATGGTGTGCAACTTGACGCCATAATAGTAGCTCTGCTTGCTTGAGCGAAAGCCTTTGTCGGCAACATCCTGCGCTACGCGTGCCGTCTGACTTCTGCTGCCTTTAGCCAGCATCACGGGCAAGGAGTCAATCAGGCGGTCAGCCGTTGTCGCCAGTTGCGGCACGCTGCTTTCCAGCGCATCGCTGATGAGTCGCTCAAAAGCAGAGAGCAACTCATTCAAGCGACGGTTGCTGGCTTGATAACTGGGCAAAGCTGGGAACCATGCGTGCCAGTGGCGGCGCACGTACTGGTAAATGCGGCGTTGTTTGCTCAAGCCTTAAATGTGACCGAACAAGTACATGGTTAAGAGTTGTCCATCCGTGTAGCGCGGACGGAAGTTACTCAGGCGTTGATATTTCAGGTCTGGGTGTTTATTGTAAACAGCACAGACTCGCAGATAGAGTTCGATGAGCTGTTGTTCCACAAACTCAATTCTACACTCTCCTTCGGTCTGCTTTTCTACTCTTGATTCGCATTATTAGTAGAGAACTGAACGATGCCCTTCTTCATTAGTGGGTTCACAGCGTAATACGACCCTCCTTCGGTTTCTTGAAAAACTTCTTTCTGCGTCATTGTTACCTCGGATTTGTGTAATTCCCCCTATTCGCAGAGATAGCAATGTGTCACATGCTTAAAGTCCTGCTCCTAGTTTGAGAATCTATTGTATAGGGCGGCGAGCGGGCTCTTGTGACGCGCTTTCTTATCCAATCACTTCTGGACGGATGCGTATTGCGCCAAATTATGGGATAGAAGTCACCATTATCAGTAAGTAGCGTTGTGCTATTTGAGTGACCGTAACTTTGTGAGCGAAGTAGAATTTGTGGGAAACTATTACGCTTACTGCTTTGGCTAAGCGTTGAAAGACAGAGACTTGTTAAGGAGGCAACTAACGTGGCGAATCTTGAAAGTGTTGTAATCAGCAGCACCGTTCTCGATTTGCCCAAACATTGAGAGGTCGTCAGGGATGCCTGTTTAAAGGTGGGGGCGCATCCGCTGATGATGGAGAATTTGCCCACAAGTTCTGAAGACGCAATCCGGGCGTCGCGGAGATTAGTCAGTCAGGCAAACATTTATGTTGGAGTCTTCGCCCACCGCTACGGTTACGTGCCTTCAGGTACTGAAATCTCCATTACCGAGATGGAATACGACCAAGCTGTCAAGCTCGGTATTGAACGCTTAATATTTATCATGGGTGACGAGCATCCGATCAGGATTGGAGATGTCGAACTGGGTGCAGGGGCTGACAAAATAAAGACACTTAAAGACCGCCTGAAAGCGGAAAATGTTGTCAGTTTCTTTAAGTCTCCTGAACAATTGGAAGCTAACGTAATTTTTGGCTTATCACAATATTTCAGACGCCCTTTTGAGCCATTCCAACCCAATGGGTCGCAACAAACACTCTATGAGGCATTAATGTCGAGAAGTTCTGAACTAGGCAGCATATACTTTGGAGCACTTATAACGCTTGAGCGAAAAGATAATCCTGATCGGCTTGCGCAAGCCGCGCACGGTCTACGTGAACTGATGGAAAAATTGCCTAAATATCTCGACCTGCCGATTGAGAAGAAGCCGCCGAGCCTCAAAGAAAAAGTTCGTCGTCTTGCGCAGCGGCGGGACAAGGCATTAGACAACTCAAGCAGTCGCGATGGTTCAGTATGGCGCGGCGAGATTGATGACCATCTACAGAAGTTTCTCAAAGAGTCGGACGAATTCTTCGATTGGTTCGAAGTAGAACATCTCACCAGAAGGGGACGAACTGTAAAGATGCTACGTAGGCTAGACCCTTCAGCCCTTCCTCTTCCAGAGCCGCTTGAGGAGCCGAATATCGAACAGTGGAATAAGTGCAACGATCATTTCCAAGGAGTGTCACATCATACTATAAGCGGGGTGGAAGAAGATTTTCGGTCACAGCTTTCGGCTCTAGAGAGTTTCCTGCTGGATCGATTGGCTCCCCGAACTTCTGAAGATTTCGCAGTGATTGATGAACTCATTAGAGAGGGTGAAGCAAGTGGTAAATCCTGAGATAGTTCAGAAGGTCTTAGCTACAATTAAAAAGCGGCAGGCTGATTATGACTATTTTTTCAGCCAGTTAAATACGCCTGTCTGGATTAAGCCACTTAAAGATGCCGGCTTGTTCAGCTCCCCTCATCCACCAGTGCCGGAAGGACAATACATCAGCTTTCCGCGTTGGCCAGAGTCAGAATATTTAGCTAGAGTGGCAAATCAGGCACCCGAAACAGTTCTGGAAGTGGTGCTTCAGATACCTGATACAGAGAATGTTCGCATCCACGAAGACCTCATAAACGCTGCTCTCGCAATGCCTTCCGAATTTGCAGCAAGACTCATTGAGAAGGCGAAGAAGTGGGCGAAGTCATCCTATTACTCCCTCTTCCCCGAGAAACTGGGTGCGCTCGTGAAACATCTTGCGCAGGGTAATCAAATAGAAGAAGCGTTAGGTCTGGCTGCTATTCTGCTCGCAGTGTTGCCGGATCCAACAAGAAAGGCACAGGACGATGAAAACGACATCTACCGTTTTCCGCCAACGCCTCGAGCCCGCTTCGACACGTGGCATTACGGGATAATTCTCAACGAGAACATACCTGCTCTCGTTGATGCGGCGGGCGAGCGTGCCCTGGACCTGCTCTGTGATTTATTAGAAGAGGCGATGCGCCTTTCAAGGAATCGCAACGACGACCTTGGACCTCATGACTACTCGCACATTTGGAGACGCCACATTGACAGCGGTTCCATCCATGACGATGTACGGGATTTACTAATTTCAGGGGTTAGCAAGGCGGCAGAGCAACTCGCTAAAACGGACGCGCAAGAAGCGCCGAGGATAGTTGGGATGCTGGAAGCGCGCCCGTGGCTGATCTTCCATCGTATTGCCCTTCATCTGCTGCGACTCTTTCCTGCCGCGGCCCTCGATCTTATAGTCGAGAGGCTTACCGATACTTCACTTTTTGGCGTGCCGGAACTATGGCATGAGTTCTTTTTACTAGCGCGGGACCATTTTGCCCATCTGGTGCCAGAGCAGCAGAACGTATTCCTTAATTGGGTTGACGCAGGTCCTGCTTCCGGAAGTGTCGAGAAGGATGAAGATCTGCGATTTTGGAAGCTGCGGCACCTAGCACCGATTCGCGATATTCTTCCAGACCAATGGAGAGAACGCTACAAGGATCTGGTCGCGGAATTCGGTGAGATAGAGTGGCCTGAGTATGTTTCCCCGCCCTCATTCGTACATTGGGGATATGAAAGCCCGAAAAGCTCTGAAGATTTAAGTCAAATGAGCTTTGAAGAGCTCATTAGTTATCTAAAAGAGTGGCAACCATCTGAAAGCCCGATAGGTCCCACACCAGAAGGACTCGGACAGCAACTCACGGCAGTGGTTTCTTCTGAACCCGAACGCTTTGCCAACGAAGTCGAGAGCCTTAAAGGTCTTGATCCAACATATGTACGCGCAATCCTTTCTGGACTTCATGAGGCCTTAAAGCAAAAAGGAACAGTTGCTTGGTCGCCAATTTTGAGACTATGTAAGTGGGTAATTGAACAACCACAAGAGGGTGATAGATCCAAAGCTGTGCGGATGGAGCGAGATCCAGATTGGAACTGGACCAAAGGCTCTATCGAGAATCTCCTGGAAGAGGGGCTTAAATCTGATAATCAAGGAATACCGTTTGAGCTTCGCCAAGCGGTTTGGGAAGTCCTACGACCGTTAACTGAAGACCCAAACCCGACGCCAGAGCATGAAGCACAGTATGGTGGCTCGAACATGGATCCACCGACGCTCTCCCTTAATACCATACGTGGTCAAGCGATGCACTGCGTCATACGATATGGCTTGTGGTGTAAGCGCCATATAGAGAGTTTAGATAATGGGCTGCAGGATGTCGCTCAAGGCTTTAACACAATGCCGGAGGTTAGAGAGGTTCTTGATAAGCATCTTGAGCCTGATTATGACCCCTCGCTTGCGATCCGATCAGTCTACGGTCAATGGTTTCCTTGGCTTACGCAACTAGATTCCGAGTGGTCTGTCTCTCGTCTCCAGAAAATCTTCCCGGCCGAGGAGCAATTTAGGGACTTGCTTGATGCCGCATGGGAGACATATATAATATTCAACCAACCTTATAATAATATCTTCAATATCCTGCGCGGAGAGTATCGGCGTGCAATTGATCGAATTGGCACCTCATCTGGGGGTAAGAGGCATTTAAGTGACCCTGATGACAGGCTTGCTGAGCACCTAATGATTCTTTACGCACGCGGGCAGGTCGGCTTTGATGATTCGGACGGTCTTTTCACTTATTTCTTGCAGAAGGCTCCGGGCGATGTACGCGGACACGCTATCTGGTTAGTCGGTCGGAATTTCATTGAAATAGAAGGAGAGATCCCGAGTGAGGTGCTTGAGCGTTTAAAAGAGCTCTGGTTTCATCGGATCAACGAAGCTCGAAATTCTGAATCAAAGGCACCTTACATTTCTGAACTTTCCTCTTTCGGAGGATGGTTTGCTTCTGCCAAGTTTGATAATTCATGGGCCATCGCACAACTCAGAGAGGCTCTCCAACTTGCCGGTTCAGTTGAACCGTATCATCTGGTTCTGGAACGATTGGCGAAGCTTGCCCCTTCGATGCCAGTTATAGCTATTGAATGTCTCGGTCTTATGATTGAGGGTGACAAAAAGCGACATCACCTCTATTCGTGGCATGAACACATGCGCGCCATCTTAGAAGCCGCGATAGATAGCCAAGACCATGCAGCGCAGCAGTCTGCTAAGGCGCTTATTGACAAGCTTCTCGCCCGCGATAGGGCCTATACTAGTTTTCGTGACCTTCTTCTAAGAAATCAAACGTGAGAATTTCTGTAGATAATTCCACTACATACTATCAAAAAAGTTTAGCAAGTTATGTGCGTACCTGCTTGAACAAGCAACGCACTATGACCCCACTATTTAGGGATAAATATCACGGGCGGTTCGACTCGACCCCTGCGTTATCTACCCAAGCCAGTGTAATCCCTTGGGATTTCAACCATTAAGCTGCCAGTTCTCCTAAGAATTTGGCAAGCACGCATGTCACTTTATGGATTATAGCCTACCAGCCGTTAATTGAAATGGTCGAAGAAGGGAATCAAATTATGCCAATAGATATATCGAAATGGGATCGTGAAGATGATCCCATTACAAGAGAGCAAGTAGCAGTTTTAGAAGATATTCTGGCCGGACAACTCAGTGAAGAAGCTCTGGAAGGCTTTCTGATAGTTTGTTCAAGATTCGTTGATGAGTTTGGAAATCATCGGACTGATGAACTCGTGAAAATATTCAAAACTGAATCCCAATCAGGCAAAGAGGTGCTGCGCGTAAGTTTAGAACATGTTTGTCGTTGGGTTGGTGGCATGAAAGGATATGAGCTTCGCTATCCAGTAACGATCAAACCGCCGCGCCCGGCGTTTCCTTTGTTCAAGATTATAAATATTCATAAGCTCGCTGACCGCATTTACCGCGTGCTGGATTCGAAGGCAACCGTCTATCAGGTGCAGGAGTTGATAAAAGACTACGTAATTCGAATCGGCAGGTTGCCTCCCATGCCGATCCAAATGCAACCTGTAAGACGATCAAAACCTAAATTTCACTGGTGTTCTTATGAAGCATGGGAGACTCCGGATGCAACGAAAGACGCTCTTCAGATTTTACACGGATGGAGTGATTGTAGATTACGAGCTACGCTATCCGCATATGACTTGAGGTATTCAGCGTATGTTGCCTTTAATGGTGACCGATATGATCCTGAAGATAGCAAATTACGTTTTTACAAGTACTACTACGAACCATTGGCGCAAGACCATCCAAGTCTCCCGGGCGGTGGGCCACAAATAGGAGTCGAAGGCTGTCCATTAGTTGATGTTCTGGAAGAATGGAATGATGACGGTCAAATGTGGGAGAGATTATGGACTAGGCAGCTTTAGCAAAGCTTACACAACACGGTGTTTGCAAAGGCATTCATCCTGCGTCTCAGAATCGGCTCTTTTAGATTTTGATGTATGAAGCATCTGCCTCCTCCCACAATGCTTTATTAATCTCGTGGGGAATTAGGACCAAACAAATTGGTGCCTGATGACAATATATTGCAGCGTCGATTTCCATTTCTGCTGCCAGATTGCGCTCTACTGCAATATAGCTAACCGCGAGTTGTGTTCAAATAAGTTGAACACTGACGCGTTGGGGGCTATTATGCAATAACAGTCTTGGCTCTTGAAGTAGACGAGAGAGCATTGGCTGGTTGGAGGCTGGCGACAGACAATGGGCACGATATTCTGCGAGGAAGGGGTTACTCACGCCTGCATAAATTGGATCCGTGCATAATTTGCAAGAGAAGCCCAAGAGTGAGGGCCGTAAATGAGCAACTGGGCAGAAGACTAGACGAACAATAAATAAAGGCAAGCGAACTTGAGAAATTCTTAGCTGGTTTTAAAGTATCACAATCATGGAACATGCAATTTGGATAAAAAAGACGGGTGTGGAGGAATACATCCATATCCAGAAAATTAAGACTGCCTTGGGGGAAGCTTATGCCCGTCGCGAAAAGTATAAATGCCCATCCAAGAATTGCGGCGTTAAGATGATAACCGTTTTCCCCAAGCAGATTAGGCGCGGTGGCAAAGAGGCTCACAGCGACCATTTCAGAGCTCGCCGTCCAGATCGACACACGCCGAACTGCGGAGGCGATGGTGAAAGAGAAGCAGGTGTTGGTGTTTCCACTGGAGAGGAAATTTATACGAAGCCACGATACGACGTAGTTCAGGGCGGCATTTATCCAATGCACTACGTTAAACGCTCGCGAGCACAACGAGATATAATAGACAGTGTCATAGATGATGGCGAAGACCTAGGAACACAAGAGCCAAAGGTGGAGAGGATTCGTCATGTCACTCACACTAGCGAGCCCGAGACCGGCCATATTCGTGGAATAGTCGAGGCTTATGAGAACCCCCCAGATCTGCTATCACGAATGAAGTTAACTTTGCCTGGATGTCCAGCCAGAAACTATAAAGATGCCTTCGTAGATATTGATCAAGTCTTGAATAAGAGTGCAATTCTAGGAGGATACTACATTTACAAGGGGGCTTATAGCGATCATCAAGTCTATGCTAACAACGGCATAACTATCACTTTCTCCAGTGTCTGTTCTAATAACAGGAACCTCGGCATCTGGATTAAGCCGGAGCTTGAGCCACAAGGAAAACGTGAGGAGATCAAAAGATTGTTGTGGCGCGCTAGACGCGATAGAAACGCCACGGTGTATGTGTTCGGTAGATTTCAGCCATTTAATAGCCGGAAATATAGTGTTGAAATTGAAGCTTTAGGTGACTTGTGGATTACCTTCTCTGGAAAATCTAATACAGAGACCTAATCGCCATAGCTGAGTTGCACGCTGGTAACTTCTAACATCAATCCGAATAGGCATACAATACGCCACGCTTCATCAAAATTAGCAGCGTATACACCTGCGTACAAAGGGTTCTCAGGATCAACTCTCCACTCAGCAACATCCATCGTCGCACGTAGCGGCTGGTCTTCGCTATTCAAGCGTCCGAACTCAATACCAATCGAGATGCATGGAAGTGAATCCGCGCATAGATGGAGAATAAGAAAACCGCCGCTGCGTGCAGCTTCTAGGGATAGTGCAGGATTGTAAGGTGGCGTATAGCACTCAATATCTAATGCACATCCAATATATTCCTTAGTTGCGTCATAAATATCGGCGGCAACTGCCTCAGCAAAGCTATGATCCGACAACGGGCAATATGAACTTCGTCGGTTATATCGAATTGGTTCTTGCAGGTTCATACAAAGGCCTTTCCGGAGACGGTAGATCATCTTGTCATCCACCAAAACTTCTAAATCCCCCTCGTTACTCTTGCATACTGGTAAGAGCAAAAGCATCGGTGCCGTCTCTCATTTATTCCGTTCGAACTGAGATATATCACTATAAAAGGCGGTGATTGCTGCCAGTTCAACGGAAATTATTGATAGCAAACGACATAGCATTTTATGCCGGAATTTCTAGCATTTTATGCCGAATGATTAGCACTTTATGCCGGAGCTAATAATATTTGCGGGAGTTTTTTGAGCTACACGGCATCGTAACGCTTGAGCTTTCTATAAAGCGTCGAGAGGTCTATGCCGAGAATGTTGGCGGCGCGTGTTTTGTCTTGATTGACTGCGGTTAAGGTCTCGAAGATGTGGCGGCGTTCTATCTCTTCGAGCGTGGGGCGCAGGCCGTCAGGGTCGCGCATGGTTGTCTGTCCACCGGCTGCGTCGCGTGCGCGCGGCGGGAGGCTGTCAAGGTCTATATGGTCGCTGCTCAAAGTGAAAGCGCGCTCTATCGCGTTCTGTAATTCGCGCACGTTGCCGGGCCATGCGTAGTTAATGAGCGCGGACATAGCTGCGGGTTCTATGGATTTTTCGTCGCGCTGTTGCTCGCGCGCTGTGCGTTTGATGAAGTGGCGAACGAGAAGCGGGATGTCTTCGCGCCGTTCGCGAAGTGGCGGCAGGTGAACCTCTATCACATTCAGGCGATAGTAAAGGTCTTCGCGGAAACGTCCTTCGGCTACCTCTTTTTCAAGGTCGCGGTTGGTGGCGCAGATGATTCGCGCATCAAAGCGGACGGGCGTGCTTGAGCCGACAGGCACGACTTCGTGCTCCTGCAAAGCGCGTAGCAGTCGCACCTGCATGGCGGAAGAAATCTCTCCGACTTCATCCAGAAAAACTGTCCCGCCTTCCGCAGTGCGAAAGAGTCCCGGCTTGTTTGCAATCGCGCCCGTAAAAGCTCCCTTCGTATGACCGAAGAGTTCGCTTTCAAGCAAAGACTCTGGCAAAGCTCCGCAGTTGATGGCGACAAACGGGCGCGAGGCACGCGGGCTGTTGTGATGTATGGCGCGCGCGATAAGCTCTTTGCCCGTGCCGGATTCGCCTTCGATGAGAATGTTTGTATTGGTCGTCGCCACTTTTTCGACGAGACGAAAGACAGCCTGCAAGACTTCGGAAGTGCCTATGATTTCTGAAAAGCTGTAGCGTTGGTCAAGCTCGCGGCGCAGGGCGCGGTTCTCGCTGAAAAGCTCGCGCTGCCGGATAGCATTTTTCACAGACTGCAACAGGTCTTCGTTGACGAAAGGTTTGGTGATGTAATCGTAAGCCCCTTTGCGCAGGGCTGCGATGGCCGAGTCAACCGAAGAGAAAGCAGTCATCACGATGACCAACGCCTCTGCGTCAATGCTTTTGATGTGGTCCAGAAGCGCGAGGCCATCCATGCCGCTCATGCGTATGTCCGTCAAGGTGACGGCTACATCTTCGGCTGCGAAAAGCTCAAGCGCGGTCTCTGCGCTGTTCGCAGTGGCGACGCGATAGCCAGCCTCTTCCAAAAGCCGCGTCAGGATGGCGCGCATCAAATCTTCATCTTCGACAATCAGAATCAGCGGTGATGTGTTCATAATTAGTTTAGAGTCTGGAGTCTGGAGTCTAAAGTCTAAAGTCATTATGACTCTCGACTCCAGACTCCAGACTCCAGACTGTTTCTCTGCTTTCAGCAATCTTTTTGATATGCGCGTTGCGGCGCAGGAGAAAGCGGCGCATGTAATTCTCCAGATACAGCTTATCAACTAACAGACCGAGCGGGCCAAGCGGCGAGGCATAATCCACTTCGTCAATCATCAAAGTGCCAGCCGCCTGCGCCTTGAAGAGATGCGTGTGATGCCATTTTTTGAAAGCTCCGCGCAGCATCACATCAACAAAAAATCCGGGCCGCTCAAAGGCGACTATCTTTGAAGTCAGACGCTGGCGGATGCCGAAATGTATTGCCTCCCATGTGACTGTGTCGCCAAGCTCGACCATCCCTGATGTGACGCCGGCCACCGCGCGCTCGCCGGTCGAACCGCTCGAAGCAATGTGCACATCCAAATCGCGCGCAAGGTCAAAGCACAATTCCACAGGCGCATCAATAAAAGTTTCGAGACGAATAAAGGGCATCAGGCGGTCTTCCTTTCAAGCTCTGCATGAACTGGCAAAGAGACGCGCACGCATGTCCCCTGAAAATCGTTTGGCAAGACCTCTATGCGCCCGTCATGCGCTGTGATGATGCCGTAGCAGACAGCGAGGCCAAGCCCTGTGCCTTTGCCCGCTGCCTTCGTCGTAAAGAAAGGATCGAAGATATGCGCGCGATGTTCCGGCGTAATGCCCGTGCCTGTGTCTGCGACTTCGACGACAATCTCTCCTGCGCTTTTATCATAGCGCGTGCGGATGGATAACTCGCCGCCATCCGGCATCGCGTCGCGCGCGTTGAGCAGGAGATTGAGAAAGACCTGCTGCATCTGGTCTGCGTCGGCATAGACGTGCGGCGCGTGCGCATCCTGTTCGCGCGTCACTTTCAGATGCTGGAAAGCTTTGTCAAAGCTTGCAAGATGAATACTCGCTTCGATGATGCGATTGATGTCCTGCGGCGCGCGTGCGACGGGGCGCGCGCGCGCAAACTCCATCATCTCGCGCGTGACCTGCGTGATGCGCGCAATCTGCGTCTGTATGAGTCTGAGCATCTCGCGCGTCTCAGCGTCTTCCGTGTGACGCGCCTGCAAAATCTGAATCAGGGATGAGATGGAAGCTAACGGATTGTTGACTTCATGCGCGACGCCTGCGGCTAAAGTTCCTGCGGCGGCGAGCTTTTCTGTGCGTATGAGTTGCTCGTTAAGCCGGCGCAAGTGTTCTATGTCGGCAGCCATCTTGCGGCTCATCTCGTTAAAAGATGCTGCAAGCAAACCCATCTCGTCGTTGCTCCGAAGCTCGACCTGCGCGCCATAAGCTCCGCCAGCGACTTGTACTGCCGCTTCGGTCAGACGCCGCACGGGCCGCGAGATGCTGCGCACAATCAAAGCCACGAGCACCAGATTTGGAACCAGCGCAGTGATGACGCTAAAGACCAAATAGCGTCGCCAGCTTTCCGGCCCGCCGGCGAAACTCCACCACACAATCGGAACTTGAAAAAGCACGAAGCTTGAAATAGCGACGGCGGCGATGGAGAGCGCGACCTTGTAGGCGAGCGGGAAGAGGCGAAATTGGTCCAGAGCCGATTGCAGCGAGAAGAGCTTGAAACTGGAAATCGCGTAAGCGTAAATCAAGACGCCCGGCAGGACGAAAAGCGAGCTGAACTTGAGCAGCGTGTACGAGCCAATCAACGGCAGCACGATGTTTGCCAGAGTCTTGAGCGCGCCCGTGATGACTAAAGCCCAGAGGATTGCGCCAATCTGTTTGCCCTGTATCTGGCCGCGCGCGTGCCTGTACTTCGTATAAAGAATGGCGAAGCCGTAAGCGAACAGCCCATAGACATAGAGCACAAAAAAGTATGCGAGCGGCGTTAGCCGAATCCTGAATTGCCCGCCAGCAAACCCAACCTCTTCCCACATCAAGCCCGCGACCGCAGCCGGAATCAAGACCGCGCACGGAGCGAAAATCACCGCCGCGCGTTTGAACGGCACGGGCCTGTCTTCTGGAAAGACCCAAGCGAAGACTACAAACGCGCATTGCATCAAAAGCGAGATAGTGAAACTTGCTGCGGCCCACCAGTGCGCGTCTGCTCCGTCGCGCGCGTAAAATCCCCAGAGCACTATGTCCTTAATCGTCCACAGCGCGAGGCACGCGACAAAGGCTGCGAACATCAGATGCGTGCGGCTGCGCGGCGCAGCCACAAAGACATAGAAGCCTAAGAGCACAAGTAGCAACAGCGAGAGCAGCAAAAGGGCCAGAAGCATAAGAAGACAGTGTGCAGTGTGCAGTTGGCAGTTGGCAGTTAAAACATCAACTTAAAATCTCGCCGTCTTATCTCTGCTGCGAACTGCTCACTGCCAACTATCTTTTACAGTCCGAGGATAAGCGCGGTGATGATGGAAGTGATGCCGCACGCGAGCGGCAGGAAATGGCGCGTCTCAATCATACCACCGCGTTCAAGCAGGCGGTGAAGAATAGCGAAGAGCAGAAAGCCTACCATTCCGATAGGAAGAGCAAACGCGGCTCCGATGAATGCGCCGCCGCCGAAAAAGAAGACTCCGCCCATAGCTCCCGTTGCGATTCCCCAGGCCGCGCCAATAAGCGGCATGACCAGTGACATTCTGGTCCAGGAACTGCGCTCCATCTTGAATGCTCCGCGACTCAAAGCTGAGCCCAATAGATAACCGCCTAAACACGAGATGACATTCATCAGCAGGCACAGTATGAACAAAGCAGCATCCGACATCATCATCCGCAAAGAACCTTCCCCGCCATAGCTTAGCAATCTGGCGAAGATGGCTGCGGGCGGCAGCGCGCCAAGCAACATGCCGAAGAGAGCGTAAGCGCGCTTAGCGGAAACCGCGCGGCTCATCAAAAGCATCTGCGCTTCTTCCGCGCCGTTGCGAAACAGGCGGCGATGTTCCAACGCTTGTGCGTTGGCGGCCAGTAGCCAGTTCAACCTTGCGCCAGCCTCGTCTCGTTGGTTGATGGCGCGTGGGACAGGCGAGATGTGTGTGCTATGCATAAGTCCTCTCTTGTTTCGCGCTCTGTTGCATTGCCCTTTGCTTCGGCTTGCAGACGCCTCAATCGCTTGCATTCCTGATTGAGAAGTTGCGCGACGCTCATGGCTGCGCTTTCATCTTCAAGCAGCGAGAGCAGGTCAACAGCGCGACCATAAAGTCCAAGTGTCGCAATGCTTAGACGACGCGCCGCAACTGCATTTGCGCCTGCCGCCATGCGCGGGCTATCCGCCGCCTCGCGTATCTCTGCGAGTGCATGAAGAAGTTCCGTGCGCGCACGCGCATGATGCTCTTTGAGACGCATCACATTGCGCCTGTGCACACAACTTCCGGCGCGCATCAAGTCGTCGCCCTTGCGTCCCGCGATGCGAAAGAGTTCCAACTCGCGCTCGCTCGGCTGCGCATCCGTCGCCGCCACTTCAAAAGCATTTGATAGCCCGACAAACTTCTCGACGCTATCACGAAGCACATACAGGTTGCGTTCCAACTTTTCGCTCTCCGTACCAAGCTCACACCCCGCCGCCACCTCTCGCACAGTGTAGAGCGCGCCCAACAGACTTCGACGCGCAGCATCAACTCTCGCTTCGTGCGGCTGCAATCCGTCTGCTTCACTCTGCGCGCGCGCGTCAGCCTGCTCACGCCGGAAGAAAATCCATAGAGCCACAAGCGGCCAGAAGAATCCCGTCAGAGCCGCCTTGAAGAAGAGCCGCGCGCGGCTAACGCCTACGGGTTGATGCAGAAAATAGCTGACGGCAAAGGGCGCTCCGGCTGCCAGATAAATCGTGATTGTCTCGCTCAATCGCATACCTAGCGAAAGGGCAACGCATGTGCCAACTCTGTGAGCTTTGAGCGTTTTATGGAAACTCTTCCGAATCGTTCCGGTTTTCGAGAAATTCGAGTGGGCCGACATGAAGAATGGCATCGCTTTCATCATCGCTTCGCTTGGCAAAGCGCATGACGCGCACAACCGCTTTGGCATTCTGCAAAGGTGAGTCGTGAGTTTTATAGTCACTTGCGATTGAGTGTGACCTGATGCGCTGTCCTTGACGGTTGGGCTACTGCCCCTCAGCTATAACTTACGGGGCAGTAGCCCGACCCTCAGCGAGGGCGCAGGTAATTGCAAATTCTATATCGTCTTCGCCTCGATTGAAATGATACACACCGATGCAGCTTTGTACGCAATATTGCCACGCTCCCTTATGGCTTGAGAAATCTTCCGGCATTCGGGCGCGCACAATTTTATGACAAAAGCAATTCATGCTCTGCACACATGTGCAGAGCGTTTGAGATTCAAATCGGCTCGTGAATGCTTGGCTCGTTCGCAGATTTTAAAGAAGAGTTGCCCTGCGGGTAAGTGTCATTTTTGTCACCGGGCAGCGTTATTAAGATAGGACAGCAAATCTGTTTTGAGAGGTCGTCAAAGCGTTGGCACCGAGTTTGCAAGCATTGTGAGCGTCAAGGCCGTAAGAGGCTAAGAAGCAAACAAAAAAATCGAACTCTGGCGGAGCAAAGACGTTTAAGAGATATACCGTCAGCAACTTTATACAGATTATAGAAGAGCAGGTCATCATGACAAAGAAAACCCCGATCAAAGTCATCAAACGCGACGAGCGAAATCGTCTGGAAAACAGCGCGGAGAGCGCAGAAACCAAGAAAACGCCGCAGGAAACAGCGCGCGAGATGGTTTCGACAGTCTCTAACTGGGTCAACGAATTTCAGCAAAAGCGTCGCACGGAGACGAAGCAGGCTCTCAAGAGTCTCTTCCCGGAACCACCGCAGCCGAGTCAGGTCTAAGGCGCGAGAGCACTGGGCCGCACCTTTTCAGGCGCGTGCCGGACTATTTAGAGCACACATGAAGGGCTATACATTCGGATAGGGCGACTATCTAAATGGATAGTCCTTCTGCTTTTTGAGAGCCAACGTGCGCAAGAGTTCTCAGGCTGTTGACAGCCAAAGCCTGCGGGCATAGCATCCTCGCTCAATCAACTCAAAAAGGAGTTGGCTAAAATGAAGAACAACAAACGCGCGAAGAAAGAGGAGCGGCAAATCTTTAATACGATACGCAAGCCGCTTGCGCCTCCGGGCCACCCGCTCGGTCAGGCCAAGCCGGAAGAGAAGGCGCATCCTTCGCAGCGCAAAGCCAAGCATAAGCGGCGCGAAGAAGTCTCTGAAGATTAAGACAAACGCGCGCAAGACAAACCAGACCGAAGCCCTGCCTTTGTAGAAAGCAACATGACAGACACCGGACAAGCTTTTATCACACAGGCGCGAAAACTTTTGTTGACGGACTATTTTCCGAAGATAGAACGCTGCCTCGAAAAATTGAGCGACGAGCAGGTCTGGTGGCGCGCGCACAAGGACTCAAACAGCATCGGCAACCTGCTCTTGCATCTCTCAGGAAATGCGCGGCAGTGGATTGTGTGCGGAGTCGGCAGTTTGCCTGACAAGCGCGAGCGGCAGAAGGAGTTTGCAGCACGCGAAGGAGCATCGCGCGCGGAACTTCTCGGCAGATTAAGAGAGACGATTGATGAAGCGGATGCTGTGCTGAATGAGCTTGAGACGGCACGACTGCTTGAGCGGCGACAGATTCAGGGCCACGAAGTCTCTCTGCTCGAAGCCATCTTCCATGCCGTCGAACATTTCTCAATGCACACGGGACAGATTATCCTCATCACAAAGATGCTGACCGAAAGCGACCTGCGCTTTTACGATTTCTCGACAGGCGTGCCTCTTCCGGCATGGCATGAAAAGCAAGGATGAAGGCGGAAGGCGGAAGGATGAAAGGAGTGCTACTTGAAATTGAATGCTTCAAGATTAAAGAGCATGCCTTTCATCCTTCATCATTCCGCCTTCATCATTCCGCCTTCATCATTCCGCCTTGCTCTTCAAGTTTTAGCTTTCAAATCTTGCGGATTCATGTTTAATATAGGCGCGTTACTCAAGACATCACTTAAAGGCGGAGGAGGTTAGTTAAGAGATGACCTATGTGGTTGCGGAGCCATGCGTTAATTGTCGTTACACGGACTGTGCGCTGGTGTGTCCCGTAGAAGCTTTTCACCTGGACGATGATATGCTGGTCATACACCCGGAGACGTGCATTGATTGCGACGCCTGCGTGCCGGAGTGTCCTGTAGAAGCAATTTTCCCGGAAGATAAAGTGCCGGAAGAGTGGGCGCAATACACGCAGATAAACGCCGACAGGGCCTTGAGCGGTTTGCCGACCATCAGTGATAAGCTTGATCCTCTCTGCTAGAGTGCGCGTCTGCAACGGATTCCAGACAGGTCAGCTTTTAAAGGGGCGCACAAACGGCGCGCGAGTCTTTCATCAGCATGAGCCAGGAAACTCGCGCGCCTTCTTCATGCTCTGGAAAGGAAGGCATGAAAAAAAGTACACGGCGGATGGTAGGGATTCTGGCTCTGGCTGTGGGCGGGCTCGGCGCGACCGGAGCGGTTTTGATGAAGATGAAAAATTTCAGAGGCAAAGCAGACGACAGGAGAAGCGGAAAAACTGTGAATGTCTGGGCGCGTCCCGGCATGCAGGTCGTCTTCCGCGCAGAACTGATGCCCGGACGCGATCCTTCTGAAAGAGTCTATCGCGTCAAGGAACTTCTGCCGAGCGGTCGCGTTCTGCTGCACGACTTTTCAGGTGAGCACGCGGAAAAAGAGTTTGAGCGCATACGTTAGACAAAGCTTTGATATTTAAGAGATGAGCCAATCAAGAGTTGATGTTTTCCGAACGATGGCAGAGCAGCAGCCGGATGATGTGATGGTCTGGTATGGCTTGGCGAGTGAGTATGTCAAGCTCGAAAGCTGGGCGGAGGCTGTGGATGCCTTGCGCCGCGTCGTCAGTCTGAACAAAGATTACACCGCCGCTTATCAAATGCTCGGAACTGCTTTGATGAATCTGGGCCAGACGGATGAAGCGCGCGAAGTTTGGACAGAAGGGATAGAGGTCGCCAATCGGATGGGCGCATGGAAAGCTCGCCAGCACATGGAAGGCTTGCTGCAAGGAATCGGAGATAAGTCTGAGAGCGGATTCTGCGAAGCTTAGCTTTGCTGCAAAAAGAGCGGAAGCAGCGAGAGAGATGTTTGAAGGGCATGCCTTTCAAACATCTTTTTTATTTACCATTCATAAGTGCGGCCCGGCTCCATGACGCGCAGGTTGGGGATGTTCAGGTCGTTAAGCTCTTGAACTAACTCTTCACGATAAGCTGGCTTGAGATGGACTGTCAGAATATCTAAGCCATTGTGATTGAGCTTGCCGAGTTCCTTTGCCATCGTCGCCGGAGTGAAGTGGCGCGAGACTTCCGCGAGTTGAGCCATCGAATTCGGGAAGGATGCTTCAATCAATAATGCGTCAACATGCGGCGTGCCGTTGACCAGATGCCAGAACTCTTCCGTCTCGTAGGTGTCTGAACTGAAGGCTGCTGTCTTCTCTCCGTCCGAGACAATCAGGCCGACTGTCGGGACGATGTGATTGACAGGGACGGCTGTTACTTTCAGATGCGCGACCTTGAACTCTTCGCCATGATTGAAAGGGACGTATTGCATGACGGGGCCGTGCTGGTTTTTCAATTCTGAGAAACGCGGATAGACAGTCCAGTTAAAAACATCTCGCTCAAGAAGTTCGATGACCTCTTGCGTGGCATGCACGCGGACGGGTTCCGTGAGCACGCCGAAGAGGTCGTCTATAAAAATCGGCAGGCTCGCGATGTGATCCATGTGCGGGTGCGTGACAATGACATCGCGCACGCTCTCGCGCTGCTCGTCATTGAGCGCGAGTGCGATGCTTCCGGCGTCAACCGTGACGCGGTCGTCAATCAGGAAACACGTCAAACGCTGCTCCGGTGTGGCCCGGCCTGCGCTGTCAAACGTGCTCGGTAGAAGTTGGATTTTCACGTGTCGGTTCGGTTGATGCTCTACCCTGCCAAAAAGCGAGGACGGCCCTCAGTATAAGCTATTTTCGCCAAGCGGGCGCACAGAGTTTTCGGTCAGTGTGAGCCTAGACGGCTGCGCAATTCCTGCAAGAGTTGTAAGTAAGCAGCCTCGCGCTCGCGTGCTTCCTGCTCGTCCGCGTGCAGCCCGCGCGCGACGCGGTTGCGATGAAAGGCAAGCTCGCTCGCCATCTGGTTATACTGCATGCGCACGCGCCACACGCCGAAGCCGCCGTGCCTCAAGGCGCGAAAGGATGCTCCCATGCGCCCGCCCACGCTGCCCAGACAATTATAGTCGTCGTGCGTCAAAAAACCTCGATGAAATTCCGGCAACAAATGCTCACGCACAATCCTTCCTTCGCGGCGCAGTGCAAAGATGACGACAATCAGAGCCGTGATAAAGACCGGAATCATGATGAAGATATAAGTGAGAATCCAGAGCCCGCCGTGAATCGAAGCCGTCAGATTCCATAAAGCGTGCAGGAACATTGCGAGGCCCAGGCCGATGAGCGGCATCAGGAATTTGATGCCCTTGTTGTGTGATTGTCTGGCCCAGCCGAGCCCTATGCCGGTCATGCTCGTAAAGAGCGGATGCGAGAAGGGAGCTATCGCGCCGCGCAGGATAAAGAGTTGGGTGCTTCCCTCAAGCCCGCCCTTCAAAGCGGCCACGCCGTAATATTGTATGTTCTCAGTCATGGCGAAGCCGAGCCCGACCATCGAAGCATAAACGATGCCGTCGAGGATGCCGTCAAACTCGTCCTTCTTCCAGAAGAAGACGATAAAGAGCACTAAGCCCTTCGCCAGTTCTTCAAAGAGCGGAGCGGAGATAACCGCGCCATATAACTCTGCTGTCTGCTCGTCGCCGGTCGCCTGATAGACTGCGACCGCTCCGGCAGTGTTGATGACAAAGGCTATAAAGACTGCGACGGTCGCGCCCCAGAAGAAGACCAGAGAGAGCAGCCACAAAGGTTCTGATTCAAAGCGGTCGAGCCAGAGGATAAGCGAAATATAGATAGGCACGGGCAGCGTGGCAAAGATGAGTCCGGCCATCAGGGCAACAGGGCCGGTCGTCGCGCCAATCAGATAGAGCACAATTAATCCCAACAGCAACGCGACGAGGCCCGCAAAGATGCCGAGCATCACTTTCATCGCGCTGACTTTGTTTTTCGATGGCCTGATAAGCACAGTCGGCGCGGCCTGCGAAAACATCATCGTCGGCGCGACCTGTGGCCCACCGCCGCCGCCGCCGGCTCGCATTCACCATAGGCGCGCCGCATGTCGGACAATCGAAACGTCCTTCAAGGACTATCGTGCCGCACCGGCTACATCTGGAATCCATGCAAGTTAAGCTCCTCCTGCTGCACTCTCCCGACAAGCTCTGGCCGAGCGCTTTGAGTCTGAAAACCCTTGACCTCGATGAATGAATCTATGAGTGGCGAGACAACAAACCGGCACGTTCACACTAGATGCTGCCGGAAAACTTATCGGGCATTAACACTTGGCGGCCCAAGTATAGCCATATTTGTATCAGGACTTCTAGCAATATTTTAACGCGCGCAGGTGTTGGCGCGCCCGCCGTCAATCGAATAGGTCGCGCCGGTAATCCAAGCGGCGTGCTCTGAAGCCAGAAAGAGAATCAACTCGGCCACTTCGCTTGCCATCCCGACGCGGCCCAGAGGATGCGTTGTCTTCGACCTTTCCAAAAACGCAGCATAATTTTCATCGCTCATCCCGCCGCGTTTGTGTATCTCTGTCACAACGACTCCGGGGTTGACGGCGTTGACCCTGACGCCCTTCGGAGCAAGCTCAAGCGCGGCGCAGCGAGTGAGTTGGTCAAGCCCTGCTTTTGAGACACAGTAAGCAAGCACGCCGGGAAAAGGGCGCAGGCCCGTGACGCTTGAGACGTTGACGATATTGCCGCGCGTCTTTTCCAGATGCGGCACAGCCCTTTGCATGAGTTGAAAGACTGCGCGCAGGTTGACATCCATCATCGCATCCCAGGCCTCAAGCGCAGTGTCTTCAATCGTCCCGTTCGAGAGAAAGCCAGCCGCGTTGACCAGCACATCTATCGCACCGTATCTCTCAATCGTCTCTTCGATAATCCTTAAAGCATCCGCGCCATCTGTCACATCCGCGCGCACAATCAAAACTTCTTTGCCGTTTGCACGCATCTCTGCCGACAACTCGGCGAGCGCGCTCTCATTGCGCCCGACGGCGACCACAGCCGCGCCCGCTTCTGCAAACACATTGGCCGTCGCGCGCCCGATGCCGGAAGTCGCGCCCGTGACGATAGCGACCTTGCCTTCCAAATCTATCTGCATGTTTTCTCCATCGTGTTAGTAATAATTTCTAGCAGGGCATTTGAAAATAAGACAGAAGAGAAGTTATTGCTACTGAAAAATCTCTGGTTAAAGCCGCGAGTTCAACATAAAATCTTTTCGTTATGAACGACAAACTCTTACAGGCATGGCTGCTGCGCCTTGCAGGCGCGACTGAGATACTCGCTTTTATTTCTGTCGTGATGCCGCGCTCGTGGATGGAAGTTTCCCACGCATGGCTGGGTTTGGGAGAGATGCCGTCTGGCCCAATCATCATGTTTATGATTCGGCAGGCGTCTTACGTATACGGGATGCATGGCATCTCTTTGTGGGTTCTGGCCTCAAACGTAGAACGCTTTCGCCCGCTCATTATCCTCAACGGCATCTCGTTTCTGCTCGCCGCGCCGGTCTTCTTTATCATAGATTACACGGCAGGATTGCCTTTGTGGTGGACTGTGTTTGACACCTTAGGCTGCGGGTTCTTCGGCGGCGCGCTGCTCTTGCTCAATCGCCAGAGCGCGAATGCGTCTGCGTAAGTTTCAATGAAAAGACAGTTTCCCGCAAAGGCGCAAAGAAAGCTCGCAAGGAGTTGAATGGCTCTTTGTATTGAAAGCTTTCTTCGCATCTCTTCTTTGCGCCTTTGCGTCTTTGCGGGAGATTCTTTCGTCGTAGTTATTCATATCTGATTGACAGATAAAGCTGAAATGTTGACTATAAAGTATCTGCCAAGACGGAGGGGATAAGTTTTTGCCGACAGACCCGAACAGGCAAGCTTTCGCCGGAAGTGGTCGCGCAAGTTCGCGCGGCTCGGACGGCCATGCTCCGCGACAGAGGATTCCGTCAACTTATGGCTATATGGCGACGGCGGGCGCGACGGCGGCTGTGCTCTTTTTTACGCTCTGGTGGATGCTGCACGCGAGCGGCGATGAAGCTCCGTGGGTTCCTGCCGGACTGGCCGCGAGTGTCGTCATGCTGGTCGCGCTGGCGGCGCGCGAAGTCATCATGCGCAGAGCGTGGACGCGCTATATTCTCGAACAGAACCGGCGCGGTTTTCCTTCGAGCGATGAGCGCACCATTCGCCGTCAACACAGCGGCAACAGTAGCAGCAATGGAAGTCGCTCTATGAGCGCGCAGGCGGCAGCTTTGCGCCAGCTTCAAAAACAGTCTGCCGAAGCGGACGCGGCGGGCGCGTTGCCGAATCTGCACCTAGAGACATATCACTCGTGCAAGGAATACTTGGCGAACATGGAGCGTGCAGTGCGCCACAGTGGAATTAATGCGCAGAGCCTCGCGGCCCTGCGCGCGGGACAGGATCGCGTGCGCGCTCTACAGAAGCATCACTTGTTGACTTGGGCTTCCGGCTCTTCGCGCGCTTTGACTTTTGAGGCGCAGAGGCGCGTTACAATCTCGGATAAAATCGAGATGGCTTTGCGCGCTCTGGATGTGATAGATTCCGCGCTCAACATTTACCCGGATGAAGCGGAACTGCATGAATCCGCTTCGGCGATACGCGAGTACATAGCCTCCGTGAAGGTCGCGCACTGGGTCGAGTTGGCCGAGCGCGCAGCCTTCAAAGGACAGTACCGCCGCGCGATAGACCGCTATCGTGACGCGCTCTTTTATCTCTCGCGCGAGAGCATGGGCGAATCGCTGCGTCACGAAATGGCAGAGCGCGTCACGCGCGAGATAAACATGCTGCGCGCGCGTCTCAAAGTTCGCCGGACGGCTGATGAAGAGGATGCTACAGATGCGGAAGAAAGCGGAACAAGTGGAGAGCAGAGACAGTGATTAGCCAGCGTTGCCCCAAATGCAAAAGCAAACGTGTCCGGCGCGGTTATCAGAAAACCCCTCTCTTCCTGCGCATGATTGGAATTTACGAACTGCTTTGCGATGATTGCAATCTGCTCTTCAGAGGTCTCGCAGTTCCCGGCACTGTCTCGACACGCAGAAAGAGCAACTCGCACAAACGCAGCACGGACTCGCGCACAAGCTCGAAAACCTCCGGCTCAAACCCTTGACAACCGGACTAATGAAATTTAGCTTTGCTCTCATCCGTTTGTCCTTTGTCTCCCTTTTAATGAAAGCAGATTGCGGCGCATCAAGGCACGGAACGCCGCGCTCTAAAGCCAGCATGTCTCTGAAACTCGCACTACTCTTTTGTCTGCTCATTGCAATGGGCCAGAGCTTGCCCGCCGTCGCGCAGGAATCCAAAATTGCTGCGACAGAGACGGCGCAAGCTTCTGCGCCTGCGCCCGAAGTCAAAACGGAGACGGACATCAAACGCTATCTCATCGGCACGGGCGACACGCTGGATGTAATTGTCGCGCGCAGACCTGAACTCAACTGGCGCGGGCAGGTCAACAGCAACGGCGAAATCCCCGCGCTCCCTTATCTTGAAAAACCTATCCGCGCGCTCTGCCGCACAGAAGAAGATTTGGCGCAGGAGATAAAAGAGGCTTACACCAAGCTCGTCAAAAATCCTGAAATCACAGTCCGCGTCATAGAGCGTTCGACCAGACCTGTCATCCTGCTCGGAGCCATACGCACATCGCAGCGTTTTCAACTCCAACGTGATGTGCGGCTCAATGAATTGCTCTTTGTCTCAGGCGGTGTGACAGACCGCGCGAGCGGCGATATACAAATCTTTAGCACGGAGCCTTTCATGTGCACGCAGGAAGGCGCGTCTGCCGAGCAGACAGCAGAGACAGAGAAGAGCCCGCTCAAAGTCGTCAGGATTCTTGACCTCATGGCCGGGAAAGAGGAGGCCAATCCGCTTGTACGCTCAGGCGACATCGTGACCGTGATGGTCGCAGAGCCTGTCTATGTCTCCGGCGGCGTCGTCTCGCCGCAGAGCATCAACTTCCGCGACCAACTGACACTCGCGCGTGCGATTACGATGGCGGGCGGTCTGACGGGCAGCGCGCGCGGCGGCGACATACGCATCTATCGCCGCAAACAGAATCTTGCGGAGACGGAGGTTATCAAAGCAGACTACAATGCTATCAGGAAACAGCAGCAGCCGGACATTCCGCTCAAGGCTTACGACATCATAGAAGTCCCGCACTCTTCATCTGCGGCCACGCGCCGCAACTGGCAAACGGCTGCTCAAGAGGTCGTGATGGACGAAAAGCAATCCGCCGCGCTTCCGCTTCGCGTGCTTAATTAAAGACATAACGAAGGAATCTCCCGCAAAGGCGCAAAGGCGCAAAGGAAAGACGCCAAGAAAGCATTCGAGATAAATTGAGCTTCAACCTCTTTGCGGTCTTCTTTGCGCCTTTGCGCCTTTGCGGGAAACTTTTTTCTTCGCCGTATTTGAAACTGAGCTACAACTCAAACTCTCTCCTCACTCGCGCTCCTGCCCTGCGCTGTGCTAGATTGTTGACTTCTTGGCCGCACTAATTTTTCAGGAGATAAGAGAGATGGTTAGTAAAACTGGGGGAGGCATGAGCCGTCGCAAGATAACGTGGCTCTGGATTATCGGCGTCACAGCCGTCATCATCGCATTGCTTTACTGGGAACAGACCGCGCTGCTCTATGTGCTGGCAACGCTCGGCGTGTCCGGGTTGCTGATTGTCGTCGCGATGTCGGATTTGGCCCACGCGCGCAAAAGCGCGGCGACGCTCACGGAGATTGATGATTCGGCGGCTCTTGGGAGCGGCATCACTGAGCCTTCTTCCGGTCAAACGCAGAACTGGGGCGCGCGTTCCAGTAAGAAACGCTAACCTCGTCTCCAAGTCTGTCGCGGCAACAATCTAGCTGCGACATATCTTTTTTGTGCTAAGATTACACGGCGTCATGTTTCTTATGAAGCATGCTGACCGTAACCGTCAGACTCAAATTTTGCATCCCAGCCAGCGCGGAGAAAGAACCCCTGATGCGTCGCCTGTGTATCGTGCTCGTAGTTGTGGCAGCGATGATTTCATCGGCGGCCCCCGCGCGTCCATACACGCTTCAGTTCACGGACTCCGCCAGCAAAGCTCAGATTAAGTGGCCCGGCAATACTGTCAACATAGCCTTCTCGACTTCGCTTAACTCGCCTCCGGCAAATGTCAAAGCGGGCAGCGATGTCATCGGCGCACTCCGCCGCGCTCTCGCCAGTTGGTCAGAAGCCGCAGACATAGATTTCACAGAGTCCTGGTCCAAAGAGCAATCCATCAGCGCGGCTGGCAGCAGTGGCGACGGAGTTTCTTTGATTACCATCGCCTCGACGCCTGAGAACATCGCTCCCTTTGTCGGCGCGGGCAGCGAAATGTCCGGGCGCACGCGCGTCTTCTTTACGCGCGCAGGCAATATCATCGAAGCAGACATCGTTCTCAATCCATACCAGCAATTTTCGACAGACGGCACAATCGGCACTTACGATCTCGAAGCCACATTCGTGCATGAGATAGGACACCTGCTCGGCCTAGAGCATTCGAGCGCAGTCGGCGCAACGATGCAGCCGCGACAGGGAAAGAACGGCATCTATAGCTTGCCTGCCTTCACGCCGCGCACGCTTGCGGAAGATGACCGCGCAGGCGCACGCGCTATCTATGGCGTGAGGGCCGAAACTGCAAGAGCGCGCGGTTCTGTGACAGGCACTATCACTTCGCACACAGGCGCGCCGGTCTTCGGAGCAAACGTCTGGGCCGAAGAAGAAGCGACAGGCAGAATGGTTGCGAGCAGTATCACGCTTGTCAACGGCTCATACAGGATTGAGAATCTTCTGCCGGGCAGGTATCAACTCAAGGTCGAAGCTTTGGACGGGCCTGTGCTGGCAGCAGAGATAGCTTCGCAGCGCGGAGCTTACGCAGGGCTTGCTTCCGCTTCGCCGCTCTCTTTCCGCACGGAAGAGATAGGCCGCATCAACATCACTGCCGAGCGCGCTTTAAGAGTCAACGCGCAGCTTTCGGAAAAATCCTCGCAGCTTAATCCGATGCTCATCGGATTTAACGGCCAGCTTTCCACTCTCGCCGTCCCGCTTGTGCCGGGCCGCATCTATACAATCTATGTCGGCGGCGACGGGCTTAATCTCAAACAACTCGCGGAAGAAGGCGTCAACATCACTTCGCCATACTTGAGCATCAATCCATTGAGCGTCGCGCAGCAACAGTTCGGCGCGAATATTTCCGTCATCAGCTTTGATGTCATGGTCAGCGAAAATGCTCCTGCCGGAGACTACAGCGTGCGCCTGCAATCGGTGACAGGCGAGGTCGGATACATTGTCGGCGGGTTGACTGTGGATGCGGTTATAAATCCATAAAAAAAACAAACTTTTCTTAAATCTGCACGAATACAGGGCTTTCATCGTCGGTCGAGTAAATTCTTTTCCTTAAGCGATGTTAAATTTTTCTTTATCTTAATTTAGATAGTTGAAAGTTTAATGCAAGTTGTGCATAATCTGTCTGCGCCCGACTCCCCGTTGGGCGAAGTGGTCGCGTGGGGTGAGGACACGTGGCCTTAGGGTGGGGGTTGTGGGAGACCCCCGCCCGCTTTATTTTTAAACTCTCTTCCGAGAGGGAAAAGAAAAACAAGTTTCCCGCAAAGGCGCAAAGACGCAAAGAAGAGCTTGAATCTTTTCTTTGCGCCTTTGCGCCTTTGCGGGAAATTCTCTCGTAATCCGTTGTTCAGTCGCTCGAACTCAACGAAATGCTTGACGCCGGATAAGATGTGCGTAAAATCCTTAAGTCATTAAGTTCCCAAAAAGCTCTACATGGCCCCTAAAGTTTTTAGTCGTCCTAATGTGTCTTACTTTGCGAGTCGAAGATTGTCACAATGGCGCTACTGGATAGAACTTCAAAACGACGCTTCAAACTCTGGTTTTTTGATAAGGGCGTAAAAGAGGTAGAAGGCCCGCACGAGCGTGAGGGACAACATCATCAACACCCCTGGTGGCAGGTGATGTGTCTGACGGGCGTGGATTATTTCTCGACGCTCGGCTATCAACCGGGCATCGCTTTTCTCGCGGCGGGCGCACTGTCTCCGATTGCGACGCTCGTGCTGGTGCTGCTCACATTGTTTGGCGCGCTTCCGATGTACAATCGCGTCGCAGGAGAAAGCCCGCACGGCGACGGCTCAATCTCTATGCTGGAGAATTTGCTCTCGCGCTGGAAGGGCAAGCTCTTCGTCCTCTGCCTGCTCGGATTCGCGGCCACAAGCTTTATCATTACCATCACGCTCTCGGCTGCCGATGCCGCAGTCCACGTGATAGACAATCCATACGCGCCTCAGTTCTTAAATCATCGAGTAGCTTTGACGCTCGTGCTCATAGCATTTCTCGGCGCGGTCTTTCTCAAAGGTTTCAAAGAGGCCATCGGCATCGCTGTTCTCCTGGTCGCAATTTATCTACTCTTGAATCTGGTAGTCATCGCCGTCGGCTTCTATCAGATTGCGACGCACCCGGAGGCTCTGTCGAACTGGAAGAATGCTCTGACTCAAGGTTACAGCAATCCTCTGGCGATGATTGGAGCCGCGCTGATAGTCTTTCCCAAACTGGCTCTCGGTCTCTCTGGATTCGAGACGGGCGTGGTCGTGATGCCACTGGTTCGCGGCGACAAGCCTTTAACGGATGAGGATTGGAACTCAATCCACTCGACGCGCACGAGTGGACGCGAGCCTGAGCCGAGCGCGCAGAGCTTGCTCGAAGGCCGCATACGCAACACGCGAAAGATGCTGTTGACGGCTGCGCTGATTATGTGCGTGCTACTGATTTCGAGCAGCATCATTACCACGATGCTTATCCCTGCGGAAGAGTTTCGTCCCGAAGGCGAAGGCCATGAAGCAGGGAAGGCAAGCGGGCGTGCCTTAGCATATCTGGCACACTTTTATTTAGGCGATGTCTTCGGCACGCTCTACGACCTGAGCACGATTTCCATTCTCTGGTTCGCAGGCTCTTCAGCCCTCGCTGGTCTTTTAAATATCATCCCGCGCTATTTGCCGCGTTACGGGATGGCTCCTGAATGGGCTCGCGCGACGCGCCCGTTGACGCTGGTGCTGACGGCTGTTTGTTTTGTCGTCACGATTCTTTTTAAGGCAGATGTAGAGGCGCAAGGCGGAGCTTATGCGACGGGCGTGCTCGCCTTGATGAGTTCGGCGGCGATTGCCGTCACGCTTTCCGCCTGGCGCAAGAAGGAAAAGATTCGCTGGCCCTTCTTATTAATCGCGCTGGTCTTTATCTACACAACGGTCGTCAACATCATAGAGCAACCCGAAGGCATCAAGATTGCTTCGATTTTTATCGCAGCGATTGTCGCCTCGTCTCTGATTTCGAGAGTCTATCGCACGACGGAACTGCGCGTCGGCAAAGTCAAACTGGATGAGAAGGCGAAGAAATTTATTGACGAAGCGAGTGCTGGCACAATTCGCATTGTCACTAATCGTTGTGACAGGGGCGATGCTGAGGAGTACAGGTTTAAGGAGCAGGAAAAGCGACTGGACAATCACATCCCGCCGCAAGAGCCTGTCATCTTTTTTGAGGTCACGCCGAGCGATGCCTCAGAGTTTGCCGGAACGCTCATGATTAGGGGCGAAGATGTGGACGGCTTTCGCGTGCTGCGAACCGAAAGCCCTGCCGTGCCGAATGCGATTGCGGCCTTCCTGCTTTATCTGCGCGACAAGACAGGCAAGATACCGCACGTCTATTTCGGTTGGAGCGAAGGCAATCCGCTTTCATATCTGCTCAAGTACATAGCCTTTGGCGAAGGCGACACCGCGCCCGTCACACACGAGGTTCTGCGTCAGGCCGAAGAAGACCCGGAACGTCGTCCGAACGTGCATGTCGGCGGATAATTAAAGAGTAGTGAAGAGTGATAAATGATGAGTGATAAGAGAGAAGCTTTAAATCGCTTCTCTCTCATCACTCATCAGTGCATTTTAAACACTTTCAGGAGTGCGACCGGCGAGAAAACAGGAGCGACAATAGACCGGGCGACCCTGCGAGGGGTAAAAGGGGACTGTCGTTTGTTGTCCACATTGCGCGCATTGAACGGAGACTTCGATACGCTGGCGCACGCCTGATGCCTGTGCGGCGGCGATGGCGGCGAGGCGTTCGTTCTTGGCCTGCTTGCATGGCTTGCATCTCTTGGGTTCGTTCTTGAGTCCCTTGTCATGAAAAAAGACCTGCTCTCCGGCAGTCCAGATAAAGTCCTCTCCACAGTCAACGCACTTGATAGTGCTATCCTGGAATTCCATCTCGGAATGACTCCACTTTCCGTTCGATGGGCTGGTGGCCTCTGTTTGTGACATGATGATTTCTCCCCACTGGTGTGTCCCTTGCGTGTCGTGCGTGTCAGAGAGGAAGGCTGCTCGGCGCGCATTTTTGTCTGTTCAATCAATCAATCAATCAATCAATCAAATATATATGCGAGGCTGAAATTATTCGTTGCTGAAAGTGAACTGTTCAGGTCGGGCTGGGCTAGGTTAAATCTCAGCAATTAAACTAGCACATGCAACTTATAACCATCACGAAATTGTGTCAAGCCTTTCGGGGCGAAATCGCGGGAAAAATAAATTAAGGCTCATTAACTATCAGAGCGGATGCATGGAATCCTGCATTCGCTCTGATAACTTTTTTCGCAACTCTTGATAAACGCGCGCGCAACAAATTTAAGGCGCGTCTTGACAGCCGTCAGGCGTCGTGCCAGCATCGCTCGACCTGTTTCAAAATTTATGTGAAGAACGAGAGAAGTCTCTTAGCATGAACATTCTCGTCATCGGCTCAGGCGGGCGCGAACATGCGCTCACGTGGGCGCTTTCTAAAACTGCTCGCACGGATGTCAAATTTTACTGCGCGCCCGGCAATGCAGGCATCGCACAGCTTGCCGAAAATATTCCTATCGAAGCGACGGACATTAACGCTCTGGCCCAATTTGCTGGTGAGCAAAAGATTGACCTCACGGTGGTCGGCGGAGAATCGCCTCTGGCGGCTGGCATCGTTGACCTGTTCGAGTCGCGCGGGCTGGCGATAACGGGCGCGAGTCGTACAGCCGCACAGCTTGAATCAAGCAAAGCTTTCGCCAAAGATTTTATGGCGCGACATGAAATTCCGACAGCACGCTATCGCGTCGCTGGCTCGGCGGATGAAGCTCTGGAGATTTTGCGTCGCGGCGAGTTTGGCCCACAGGATGCTTCCGTAGTCGTCAAGGCCGACGGACTTGCGGCAGGCAAGGGAGTCGTCGTCGCAAGCTCTCGCGCAGAGGCTGTGGAAGCTGTCAATGACCTGATGATTGGCGGCGCAGTCGGAGCCGAAGCCGCGAGCCGAATTGTTTTGGAAGAAACTCTGGAAGGAAGAGAAGCGTCTCTTTTATTGTTTGCGGACGGCAAGGATTACGCGCTGATGCCAGCCGCGCGCGACCACAAGCGCGTCGGAGAGAATGACACTGGGCCAAACACCGGCGGGATGGGAGTCGTCACGGATGATTTCGTGCTTGATAAAGAGTTGCTGCAAGAGGTCGTGCGTGAGATTGTCGAGCCGACGCTCGAAGGCGCGCGCCGCGATGGTTTTGAATTTCGCGGAGTGCTCTTTATCGGCCTGATGCTGACGAAAGACGGCCCGCGCGTGCTTGAATACAATGTGCGCTTTGGCGACCCGGAAGCGCAGGCCATCTTAGTGCGCTTGCAATCAGACCTCGTAGATATTTTTGAAGCGACAGTGCGCGGGCAACTCAAACAGGTTCCGGTCAGTTGGAGCGAGGATGCTTCTGCCTGCGTAGTGCTGGCCGCGCGCGGCTATCCTGCGCGACCGGAAACGGGTGCGCGCATAGAAGGCATCGAACGCGCCGCCGCGCACGAGAATCTACAAATCTTTCATGCCGGAACAAAACGCACGCCTGACGGCATCTGGCTCACAAACGGCGGGCGCGTGCTCGGCGTCACCGCCACAGGCCGGACTCTCGATCATGCTTTGCCTCGCTGCTATGATGCCGTCAAAGAGATACACTGGGACGGGATGCATTTCCGGCGCGACATCGGAAAAGCAAGGATGAAGGCGGAAGGATGAAGGATGAAAGGCATGCTGTTAACCTTATGTTCAGGTCAGAAAAGCGTGCCATTCATCCTTCCGCCTTCATCCTTCCGCCTTGCTCTTCATCCTGCTATACTCAAAACAGATAGTTGAAAGTGCAACCGTGCAGCCGGATGTGACGTACAATCAAAAGCGTGTTTACAGGTGGCTGCCGCGCCGCTTATTTTGATGGCTGGAGGAATGAGAAGAGATGGGATTGTGGAGCAGAATTAAGCGTTCGATGCGCGCCTTGTTCGGCGGCATCGTGGAGAAGACTGAAGACCCTGAGCTCATACTTCAGCAGACCATACGCGACATGCGCGACCGCGTGCCTGAGTTGAACAACTCCGTCTCGCAGGTGATGGCAACCGAAAAGCTGCTCGCCAAAAGCAAGGAGCGTTTGGAATCGCAGGTCGTTGACCTTGACTCGAAAATCAAAGCGTCGGTCAAGATGGGCCGCGACGACATCGCCACAGCCTACATCGGACAACTGCAACAGGCGCAGGTTGACCTGCAAAAAACCTCGCAGCAACTGGAACACGCGACCCTTGCATCCAAGCAAGCACTCAAGGCGCGCGACAATTATGTGCTGCAAATGCAGAGGCGCACAGCCGAAGCCATGCAGCTCATCAACCAGTCGAAGCAGGCCAAGCTGCAAGAGCAGTTGGCCCAGACGATGGAGACTTTCAATCTCGGCGACGATGCTTCGACCTTTAACGAGATGCGCGACAAGATAGACCGCCGCGCCGCCGCCGCCGAAGCCAAGATGCAACTCGGCTCGGCTTCTGTTGACAACCAGATGCAGGAGATTGAGCGCGAGGCGATGGACATGCAGTTGCAGGACAAGCTGCTTGAATACAAGAGAGACATGGGCCTCTTGCCAAGCTCGACCGGAGCGAAAACGCCTGAAGCCCTTCCGGCTCAGGGCGAATCAGGAGCGAGCGAGCAGACGCGCTCCATGCTTGAGCAGTACAAGTCCGGCACTGAATAACGCTTCGTCGGCTTCGTCGCCGGAAGGCAAAAGTGGAACAGCTTGCACGTTCTTCTTCGGGACCAAATTTTTTATTAACTTTGATACACGGTCATGGCGGATTTTTCCAAGATCAATTTCCATTATCTGAAAGAGGCTCTCAAAGAGCCCGTCAACTTCTGGGGCATGGCGGGCTTCGCAGTCGCAGCCGCTTACACGCAATCCATCATCCCTCTCGGCGCGGCCCTCGCCGCAGAAGGTCTCTATCTGGCCGCCGTCCCCGCGAGCACGCTCTACAGGCGACTGGTTGATAATCGCCAGAAGGCGCGCCTGCGCGCACTACGCGAGCGGCAGCGCGAAGAGCTTATCAAAGGTTTCGACCCGCGCGAGCGCGAAGCTGTTGAATACCTGCGCTGGATGCGTAATCAGATTTACTCGAACTATAAAAAGTTCACGGGCTCGAAAGAGATTCCGATGAACATACAGAGCCTGGACCAGCGTTGGGAAGATTTCGTTGACCTACTCGATGTCTATCGCCGCCGCAAAAATCACCTGCGCTCGATTAATCGACAGGCCGTGCAGAATCAACTGACGCAGGCAGAGCGCGCCGTCGAGACTGCGGCTGACGAGCGCGCGCGCCGCGTGCAACAGGCCAACGTAGAGATTCTCAAACGCCGCGTTGCAGCCTTCAATGACTTGGAACGCTCCGTCAAACTTGTCGAAGGGCAACTCCAATCCATCGAAAACTTCTTCGGCCTCGTCAACGATCAGGTCGTCACACTGCCGACGCCCGAACGTGTCTCCTCGTTAGACTTCGAGCAACTGAGCGATTCCATCGCCATGACCAAGCAGATGCTCGAAGAGACTTCCGACATGATGGGCACGCTCGATAGCCACAACAGAGAGATTGGCAATTACGACCTGCTCGCTAATACTTCTTCGACCAAATAAAATCTCGGTCAGTGATAGTCAATCAACTATCACTGACCGACAATCTCATTCTCCAATTCCAATCACAGTCGAATTCGAATTTGCTTTTACTCTGATGAATAATCTCAAGACCATCTTTTACGCCATCGTAATTTTTCTCGCAGCCATTGGCGCATTCATGGTATTTGGCCTTATCGCCGCAGCGATTCAGTATCTCTTCATTCTCGGCGTCTTGGTTCTCGGCGGCATGCTCGCTTATAAACTGCTGAAGAAACCGGATGATGACCCGCGACTCGAAGCCAAGCGTGCAAACAGGGAATTAAAAGAGATGACACGCAAGCTGGAAGAGATTAAGCGGAAGCAGTTTTCAAAATAAACTCATGCGTTGCTTCATGCGCTTGAAGATTGTTTGAGAATAGTTTCGAGTTCGGCTTCATCCATTCTGTAAGTCTCATTGCAGAAGTGACAATTCATCATCGCGCCCTTATCTTCGCGCAGCATTGATTCCAACTCCGCTCTATCAATCGAAGAGATTAAGGATACTGCGCGCTCGTATGAGCAGGAGCAGGCAAAGCTGACAGGCTTCTCTTCCAGAATCTCAAAATCAATTTCACCGAGCGCGGTGCGTAACAGGTCAACCGGACTCGCGCCTTCGTGAATCATCGCCGTCGTCTGCGGCGCGCGGCTCACCGAAGCTTCAATCGCAGCGATTGTCTTCTCGTCTGCGCCCGGCATGATTTGAATCATCAAGCCGCCAGCCGCCGCGACGAATGTCTCCTGCCCGTCATGCGCGCGCATCAGCACGCCGAGCATCACTGCCGAAGGAATCTGCTCTGACTTGGTTAAGTAGTAAGCGAAGTCCTCTGCAATCTCGCCTGAGACGAGCGGCACAGAGCCTCTGTACGGGTCTCTATACAGACCTATGTCATAGCCCGACTCGCGCGTCACATAAAACATTCCCTGGCCCACAATGGCCCTCACATCAAGCTTGCCCGTCTCATTGAGCGGCACGTCCGCTTCCGGGTGACGCACATAGCCGCGCACTTGGCCCAATGCGTTGGCTTCGGCAGTGATGCCGCCTATAGGGCCGTCGCCTATAATCTGCACCGTCAGACGGTCAAGCTCTTTGAGGCTTGAGCCTAAGAGCAGCGTTCCCGTCAGCGTTCGGCCAAGTGCCGCCGCAACCGTCGGCGAAGTCTCATGCCTGCGCACGGCCTCTGCCACAAGGCTTGTTGTCACTGCCGCCATGCAGCGCACAGTTCCGTCCGCAGCCGTCCCATGCACCAATCTATCTGCCTGTTCTCTCTCTTGCTTTTTCAACTTCACAACTCGACTTTCATTTCGCGCACGGACGACAAAATTATCATCCGCGAGTGCTTTCAGACACTTATTTTGCCTCTCAGGTTGCCCTGCGGACAAGTCGCTGTTGAGGCGGCCCGGAAAGGGCGGAAAAGTGGCTTTCAGGAGCTTGAAAAGGATGCTTTCCTGGCTTTATTTTAGGCCGCAAGAGTGTTAAGGTATTATCTTAACTTACCCACTCCATTGCTATGAAAAAAAAGAAAGACACAATATATTGGGTTAGGGTATTGACAGCCACTTGCGGCGTATGTATACTGCGCTCCGCTTGTGACGGAAAAGGATGGGCGGCAGGCGCAAGAGAGACCCACGCAGCTTGCCGTGCAGGATTTTCTCGCTTTGAAATAAGCCAACCGCAGTCTCCGTAACACAATTTAGGCAGGCGGCGCACGACTCCCGAGCGCGTCGAATTATTTTTCAAATTGATAGAAAGCCTCGCGCCCCCAGCGCGCAAGGAAAGGCAGAATAGATGAGCACAGCGATCAATCCCAAAGCCGCCAATCAACATGTCATTACAACTACGACGCCTAAAACTACTGTGCGCCACGAGCCTCAGCCGCTCGGCCTCAACGCGCTGCGCGTCATCAGCAAGCGATACAGCTTGAAGGACGCGCAGGGAGAGCCGATTGAGCAGTGGGAAGATATTGTGCGTAGAGTTGTCGGTCATGTCTCTGTCGCAGAGACAGACCCGCAGAAGCGTGATGAGTTTTATGACGCGATGTTGGATGTGATGCTCGCGCGCGAGTTTATCCCGAACACTCCTTGCTTGGTCAACGCCGGAAAATCCACCGGCCAACTCGCAGCCTGTTTTGTCTTGAACGTGCCGGATTCGATTTCGGGAATCATGGAGCATGCGAAAGCCGCCGCGACGATTCATCAGACGGGCGGAGGCACGGGCATGACCTACGAGTTCCTGCGGCCAGCAGGAGCAATGGTCAACTCGACCAGAGGCGTGGCATCCGGCCCTGTCTCTTTTATGAACATCGTCAATCAGGTGACGGATGTAGTGAAGCAGGGCGGCGTGCGGCGCGGCGCGAATATGGGCATGATGCGCGTCACGCATCCAGACATCTTGCGCTTCATACACGCGAAGAACGACCAGCACTCTCTGACCAACTTTAATATTTCCGTCAACGTGACGGACAAATTCCTAGAAGCTGTGGACGAGAATGAATGGTTCCAGCTTGAGTTTGATGGCAAGCCCTGGACAAGTCCGATTTATGATCCGGTGACTGATGGAGACTATGCTGTTTATCGTCGTCCAGACGGCAGCACTGTGACGTTCAGAGATAAAGCGTCTTTCAAGTCAGAAGACATTTCTGATTTCACAAAGGAAGAGCCACCACAAGCGGGCATGGTTTATGCGCCGGACATCTGGAATCGCATCATTGCCAGCGCGCACAAATATGCAGAGCCGGGCATAGCTTTTATTGACGAGGTCAATCGTCACAATCACATGATGGCTTCGATGGGGCCAATCTACTCTTGCAATCCTTGCGGCGAACAGTTTCTGCACTTCTCCAATTCATGCAACTTAGGCTCTATTGATCTGGCGAAGTTTTATGTCAGGGCTGGCGACGGGACAGACCCGAACAAGTGCATCGAGTGGGACAGGTTGCGCGAAGTCACACACCTGTGCACGCGCTTTCTGGATAATGTTGTGGATACCTGCACATGGCCTCTGCCGGAAATCGAAGAGGTCGTCAAGCGCACGCGCCCGGTCGGACTTGGCATCATGGGATTCGCAGACCTGTGCCTCAGTCTCAAGATTACTTACGGCTCCGGCGAATCAATCGATTTGATGGACAAGGTGATGGGCTTTGTCAGGCGCGAGGCTTGGGTCGAGAGCCTGAGACTCGGAGCAGAGAAGGGAGCTTTCCCTGAGCTTGAAGCGAACAGGGAAGCCTACGCAAACTTTCTCTATAACGAGATAGGCATCTCGCGCGAAGTGGAGTTGACGCCGCGCAACTACGAAGTGACGACGATTGCGCCGACAGGAACTATCTCGCTGGTGGCGGAAACTTCTTCTGGCGTCGAGCCGAATTTCTCATGGGCTTATGTGAGGACGGACACACTAGGCACGCGCACATACGTGCACACGCTTGCGGCACGCGCGCTCGGCATGGAAGTGGACCAGACCGATCAGGAATCAATCAATCGCGCAGCAGCTTATGTCGTAGAGCATGAGGACGAGTTGCCGCATTATTTCATCTCCGCGATGAATATCAGCGCGGAGCAGCACGTGCACGTGCTGGCCGCAGCACAGCGCAATGTTGATAACTCAGTCTCAAAGACCTGCAACGGCGCTGTGGATGACACGGTGGAATCTGTTGACGCGCTCTATCGTCTCGGACGACAGCTAGGCTGCAAGGCCGTCAGTTATTACCGCGACGGCTCGCGCGAAGGACAGGTCTTGACTTCGATGAAGCAGGAAGAGAAGGGCGAGACTGCATGCAATCCAGAGGCGGCTGATGTTGCGCTCGTGGACGAGCCGCCAGCGAGTCCCGCGGAAGTGGCTGCCGTTGTGCAAGCAAGTCATGCTGCGTCGTCTGCACGCATCGAACGCCCGCGCGAGTTGCGCGGAGCCACCTGGCAGATTCCTTTTGACGGGCAGAACCTTTACGTGACGGTCAATCACGACGGCAAGATGATTCAGGAAGTTTTTGCGACCGGGCCAATCTCCGGCGGCGTGGGTTTGCTGGCCTCAAAGATGCTGCGCGGCGGATTCGATGCCAAAGAGGTTTCGCATAGTCTCAACAAAGTAACAGGCACGCACTCCGTCTGGTTCAATGAGCGGCTTCTGACTTCGCCCGAACAGGCCGTCGCAGAATGCATCCTGCTAACGAGTCGTCGGCTGCAAGACTTGCCGGATTCGGCGCGCGCCGCAGGCGGCGGCAAGTCATACGCGACCGAGACGCAATCATCCACAGGCAGCGTCATGTCCAGCCTGATTGGAACATGCCCCGAATGTCACGGCCAGATGGAGCACGCGAGCGGCTGCGACTTTTGCAGAGACTGCGGATATTCAAAGTGCAAGTAAAGTAAGGCTTGGTCTTTAAGAAAGAATAGTCAGAAAAAAGATATAGCCTCTGAGCTTCGTAAAGCTCAGAGGCTATATCTTTTTCATCTTCCCGCGCATGTCCTATGGCATCAGTCTTCATCAAACTTAGGCTTGCGGCTGCTGGTCTTGCGGTATGTGCCGTCGGCTGTGACGTTGAGGCCGAAGCCGCAGTTGCTCTCCTGCGTCACAATCAGCTTGCCGCGTGTGAACTTCATAGTAATCTTGCACGCTTCTTCCGCGCCGTCGGGCCTGAAGATGGCCGTGTTGCCTTCGATGAAAGCGATGCCCCTGCCCTCTCCAGTATTCGCCATCGGCCCTGCGGAAGAAGTGTATTCATAGACGCCGTCAAACTCTACTTTGAGTTTCTGATTGCCCAGAGCCCAGACTTTGAAAGTGCCATACTTGCTATCCCAGGTGCCGTTGACCTGTGCAGCAGTGACGACGGTTTGCATGGCAGCGCGTGCTTGAGTTGTATAAAGAACTGCGAAGAGCGCGAGTGCCGCGCCGCCGAGCAGAAAAGCGTAGATGAATTTTCTCACGGTTTCCTCCTGCTTCTATTTTAAGACCAATTTCATTCCGGTGTGCGATGAAGTGAATCCCAGACGCAGATAGAAACGATGCGCGTCCGGGCGTTCATTGTGAGTCGTCAGTTGAATCAGATAACAACCCTTCTCGCGCGCTCTGTCTATCGCCCAAGCCATGAGCTGCGCGCCGATGCCTGAGTTACGATGCCGCTCGTCAACGCGCACGGCTTCGACCAGCGCGCGCGTGCTGCCCTGATAACTCAGGCCCGGAAGAAAAGTCAGTTGCAGTGTGCCGATAATTTCGCCGTTCCTTTCAACCACCACTAATTCATGATGCGGGTCGCTGTCAATCTCCGCAAAGGCTTCGTAATAAGCTTGCGGCAAAGGCTCTTGATATTTTTCGCGCAGGCTTCCCAGGGGGTCGTTCGCCAGCAGGCGCACGATTTCCGAAACGTCTGCGCGAGTCGCTTTGCGTATGTGTATGTCCGGTTGATTGCTCATGGCGCGGGCTGGATTATTTCCCAGTCTTCTATCTCTCCTTCGATGATTCTAAACATTGGATGCGGCAAAGGCTCTGCGATGTCTTGTGTTGACTGAAATCTTGCGGCGTCTCTTGCTTTGAGCTTTTCCTGCAAGTGATGCCATTCATAAAAAAGCTGCCCGCGCGTGCAAAGGATTTCCGCTTTGTCATCCGGCGAAGCAATCTTCGCGGCATTGAATTTATATCCGCGCGCGCGTCTGCTTCCAGCGAGACGAAGCGCAGGTACTTTGCGATTGCGCCGACAGGATTCGCAAGCGATTTGAATCTCTTGAGCTGCGGATGATTCCTGTAGCCTCTGGTTTCCCCCTTTAAAACTTTCTGGGCCAAAAGTGATTCGCGCCAGAGGGCCAGCAAGCCTTTCGTGTCCAAATAGCGCGGGTGAACAGTCCAGATTCGCATCTACTGTTACATGCTTTCATCAGCCGAAGGGCCATAGATTGAAGGCACCGGCACATCGTTGAGCCGCAGATAAACGCCAAGCTGTGCGCGGTGATGTATGCTGTGATTCATGACAAAGCTTCTGAGCACGGCGATGCGCGGCAGTGTGAAAATCTCTTTGCCGCCTGAGAGGAGCGACCAGGTTTTGAAAAATTGCTCGTCACTCGCGCCCGCGATGGCTTCGCGTGCGGCGGCCAGATTTTTGTCAAACGTCTCAAGCAACTCTGCCAGTGATGTGGCCTGCGGCGTACGCGCGGGTTGCCCACCCGGCGGATGCATGTCAAAAGAGTCTTCGTGGAGCGAGAGGCTGGCCCAGAACGGCAGATTCGCCAGATGCGAGCCAAGCCCGCCCATCGTCGTGGACTTTTCATGCGGCTTCCAATCAAATTTGTCTTCGGGGATTCTTTCAAGAGTCTTGCGCGTGTTCGCCATCTCGTGGTCAAACTCAGGCAGCAATGTGTCGCTGATGCTCATTCGGTTTCTCCTTTACGATGAAAGCAATTTCGCGGTGGGCCATTCCTCTTGCAGGATGGCATACAAATATTCGTCGCCCCACTTGCCCTTGAACCAGATGTTCTGAATAAAGTGGCCCTCGCGTCGCATGCACAGGCTTTCGAGCAGTCGTGCCGAGCCGATGTTCTCGCAATCCGTGATGGCAAAGACCCTGTGCAACTCAAGCTCTGCGAAAGCGTAATCGAGCACGCGCGCCGCGGCCTCTCTGCCAAAACCCTGACGATGAAATTCGCGTGCGAGTGTAAAGCCTATTTCAGCTTGCCTGTTATCTTTCTCCAGCACTGTCAGAACAACATGCCCGACGAGCGCGCCAGTCTCTTTCAACTCAAGAGCGAAGGTAAAGGCGCGACCCGGCAGACCCGGCTCAAGAGATTTCTGTTCCTTGATGACATCCCTTGCGCGCTCTTCCGTGTAAGTTTCCCAAGTCTGATATTTTGCGACCAGTGGATCGTTGAGATAAGCCAGAAAGGCTTGCAGGTCGCGGTCTGCAAAGCGTCTGAGAATCAATCTCTCTGTCTCAAAAGATGTGAACGCCTGTTTCGTTTGGCTGCTCATCATAAATTCTGAAGCTTCCATTCGCTCGCCAACATAGAGTAAACAACTAAATCATGAAAGTGATCGCGCAGCCATTCGGCCTCTCGCATGATGCCTTCCTGTTTGAAGCCGAGTTTTTCTGGAATCCTGCGGCTCTGTCTATTTTCGACGGCGCAGTTAATCTCCACGCGGTTAAGCTGCAATTCATCGAAGGCATGCTGAACGAGCGCGCGGCAGGCCCTGGTCATCAAGCCTTTGCCCTGCGCCGACGCGCTCAGCCAGTAGCCTATCTCCGTCCGCTTGTTAGTCCAATCAATCGTATTGTAGCCGATGTTGCCGACATGCTTTCCCTGATAGATAATATGCAGTGTGAAGCCTTTGCGGTCGGCAAAATTTTGCAGGTTGGTTGTGACAAAGCTGCGCGCGTCCTCGATTGAGAAATCATCTCTGGCCCAGTTAGACCATGGTTTGAGATGTTCCAGATTTTGCATGACGAGCGCGTAGGCTTCTTCCAGATAACGCTCTTCCGGCAGGCGGAGCAATGTCTCTTCGTCAATCTTATAACTCAGCATAGCATCACCTTTATCAGATAATAGTTGAAAGCAAACTAAAATAAAAAAGTCTTGCGCCCTCTGGCCCATCATTATAGTATGCAGCCGCTCTTGGGCGAACCGGTGAAATCAAAACAATATTTCAAGGGGGCAGCTGATGCTTGTCGAATGCGTGGCGCGACCTGAATTGAAAGTTCCAGTGCTGTCATTAATCGCGCGGGTTGCGCGAGAGCACGTGGCGGGCGGGTTTGCGCTTCCTCTGGTCGCACTGTTTGAAGGATTCGGGTTGCCGCTTGCGGAATCAGAATTGCGAAAGCTGCGCTCACGCGGCGATGTGCGATTCACACGGCGAGAAGAGGCGCGCGGCCATTTCTCCAACAGCGGAATCGAGCAGGAGATTCAGACGGATGAAGGCTTGACGCTCGTTGTCCCGCAGACTCTCGCCGGAGATTACATCTCGACCGAGACTTCTTTGACGCTCAAGTTTGGCGAAGGGACAGCCCTGCGCGGTTGCAAGAGAATCTTTGTACGCATCTGTCAGGACATCATCAAGATTGATGCGGACGAGCACAAGCTCTACATAGATTTGCCGGGCGAGAAATATGATCTCTGCTTTGTTTTCTGAGTCAGGCGACAGCCATGTCGGATGAACGCAGAAATTACGAGCGCGTGCCGATGCCGCTCGAAACGCGCTGGGCGGGCCAGTCGGGTCGTCATGCGGCGCGCATCAGCGACCTCAGTCTGGGCGGCGTCTATATAGAATCTCTCGGCATGGTGACTATCGGCGAGACCGTCAGTTTCGAGATTCAACTGCCGACAGGCAACTGGATGCCGCTCAAAGGCAAGGTGATTTACTGTCACACGAATCTGGGATTCGGGGTAGAGTTCGCTGAACTCTCAGAGCCTCAGAGAGATTTGCTCGCAGACCTGATTGAATATGCAAGGGAATGATGGAGCATCAGTGATTGCGGCGGACGACTGGACTCCACTTGAAACAAACACGCATCAGGATCATGTCATTGCGCATGTCATAGGCGCGACGGTGCAAGGTTTTTTCACTGCGGATGAAACGGCCTGCCTGTTGCTTGACATAGGTTTTATCTGGACTGTTTACCTCGACGGCGAGATGGGACTCGTGCCGCAGTCTATGGCGATTGCGGAGTTGGAAGTTGACGAAGAGACAAAAAAGCAGTTGCGCGATGATGTGCAGAAGTTGCAAACTGTCGCATCAGGCCAGACCACTCCTCTGGCAAAGATGGCGCATGCGCCCGACAGTTGCTTGATTACAGAAGTAAGTTTTTACTCACGCATGGACGAGCGTCGTCTCGTCATTGAGTGCGAGGATGAAAGCCTTGCTATTGAAACCTCGCTGACGACCGGAGAGATTCACATCCACCCGAATTAAAGAGCGTGCATCTCCTATACTTCGCCAAACGGCGTGCGCTCGAACACCATTCCAGAAGCTTTGCGTGCGCGTAAAACTTCGCTGACAGGACAAGCTTATCGAGTCATGGATTATCGCCAACACATTTCAATTCACAGAGCAGATGCAGAGGCCGCTTGCTTGGCGGCACTCGGCACAATCATTGAACAAAAAACTCTCAGTCACAGGCTCTCGCCTACGGACGAGACTCCCACGCCGGACGATAGTGACACGCCGCTTGACGAAGCTGTGCGTGAAGAACGCGAATACGTGCGCCGCCGCCTGCGTGAAGAGTTACAGCGCGAGCCGACAGATGAAGAGGTGGACGACTGGTTGCGTCGCCACACGGAAGGTTATTAGCCTCGCTTGTAACCACTCGCCGCAAAGAAAGGAAAAAGGTAAAAGGCAAAAGTCTGGAAAGCCTTCAACCCTTCTTTACTTTTCCTTTTAACCTTGTCCTTTGACTTTTCTTTGCGGCCTCACAACGTAGGAGGGCTGTCATGGCTAAAAGTGAATCCAGAGAATACCGCGCGATGATTTCCGACGAAGGCGGCGTGGTGCGCGGTCGTATTCCTTCGACGCTCGTCAGGGACATGGGCGCGCGTGCGGGCGATTATATGGTCTTTCGCAGGGATGACGCGGGCAACGTGAGCCTCAATCTGTCGCGCGCACGCAAAGGCTCGAAAGGTGCAGGCAGGCGCGGGCGCGGCGGCGCGGCGAAGGCTACCAGAAGACGCTAGCTCACAAGCTCTTGTGATTTTCACAAGAGCAAACCTGACACGCGAGCGGCCCAATTCTCTGCCATCTCAAAGGTCGCCATGTGTCAGTTGAGATTCGTCTCCTCATCTCGAATTGCAAATCAAGGCGCAGCAAGTGCGGGAGCAGGCGGAAGTGTGTTCGAGAGACCTGTAGAGGACACGGAAGGATTTCAAATTTGAGATTTCAGATTTGAGATTTCAAATTTGAAATCCTTCCGTGTCTTACGCAAGTTTATTCGGGCGGAGTCGAAGGCTCGACGATAATCTTGTTCTCAACTCTGCGCACGCCTTTGACGCTTATCACAACCCGTTCGGCTCTCGATTTGAGAGCTTCTGAGTTGACCATGCCGGTCAGTGTCGCTTTGCCGTCAATGACAATCGCAGTGATGCCCAGAGGAGCAAGCTGCGTGTCGTCAGAAATCTTTTTATCTACGCTGGACTGGACAGCCGAATCATTATTGCCGCTCGAAGTCGAACCTGAATCCGATGTGGGCGCAGTGACAATCACCGGAGCAGGCTGCGTTGTCGCGGGCTGCTGGACGACGATTGGCGGTTGCTGTACGGGCGCAGGTTGCTGAACGATGACTGGCTGCTGTTGCGGCTGTGTCGCAGTCGTCGGCTGAGTCGTGACACGCGCATTGATATTCGCTTCGTCCTGCTGATTTCTCATCAGGAAGAGGAAGAGAATCGTGACCAGCGCGACCGCGCCGACCACCAGAGCCGCGACTGCGCCGGTGGAAAATCCCTGACGCTCAGGCACGTGTGTCGTCTCCGTGCGGACAACCTCGCGCCGCGCCGTCGGCGTCTCGACCACCACGCGGCTTCTTCTTTGTTGCTCTTCGTCATATGACATATTTTTTATTCTCCAAACTTTTCTCAAATCAAAACGGTTATCGTTATCTTCTTTTTCAGCAAACTTCATTCCGCGCTCTTCCAAAGCCCGCGAGATGTGCGGAACTTCTTTCATCGCTATGCTTTCCGGCTGCTCTGCCCATTGTTCGCGGAATCGAAACTGCATGAATTTAATGCTTGCCATCGTCACTCAGAGGCCCGAACTCAGTATGAAAAGCAAACGCCCTTTCTTTCTTTCTGCCGAGTCCTCAAGTTCTGCTCTATAATCTACGGCATGACAACAGCAATCATTCATCATCCTGTTTTCAAGGAACATGACACGGGCGAGCATCATCCCGAACGGCCTGAGCGATACGAGGTTGTGATGCAGGCTCTGCGAGGTGATGCAGAGCTCTGGGCCAATCTGTTAGAGACGGAAGCGACTGTTGCGCCGCGCGGCTTGGTGCAGGCGTGCCATACTGCGCAGCACTACAAGGCTGTCGAGCGCGCTGTCAGCGAAGGGCTAGGTTACTTAGATGCAGACACGATTGTCTCTCTGCGTTCGATGGATGCGGCATTGCGCGGAGCGGGCGGAGCGTGCGTCGCTGTGGATGCAGTGATGCGCGGCGAGGCTGACAATGCTTTTCTGCCTGTGCGCCCGCCCGGACATCATGCGACAGCAGAGCGCGCAATGGGCTTCTGTCTCTTTAACAACGTAGCCATCGCAGCGCGTTATGCACAGTCGCAATATGCAGAGGTCGAGCGCGTAGCCATCGTTGATTGGGACGTGCATCACGGCAACGGCACGCAGGGCATCTTTTATGACGACCCGTCCGTCTTCTTCTTCTCAATGCATCAATACCCCTGGTATCCGGGAACGGGTGCGCGCGGCGAGAACGGATTGGGACGCGGGCGCGGCTACACTTTGAATGTGCCTGTGCGCGCCGCGACCGCAGCCGCAGAGCAGAGGCGCATGTTCGAAGCCGCGCTCGAAGAGATTGGCGCGAAATTTAAACCGGACTTCATCATCATCTCCGCCGGATTCGACGCGCACACAGCAGACCCGCTGGGCCAGCTTCTTCTGAAAGATGAAGACTTTATTGGGATGACACGAGCCGTCAAAGAATGGGCCACAAGCGTTTGCAAAGGCCGCCTCATCTCTTGTCTCGAAGGCGGCTATAACCTCGACACACTCGGCCAGACTGTGCGCGCGCACGTACGCGAACTGCAAGGATGAAGACGGAAGGATGAAGGATGAAGAGTGTGCTATTTAAAATTGAAAGCTTTCAACTTTGAACAGCATGCCATTCATCATTCATCATTCATCCTTCCGCATTCAATAAAATCCTGTACAGTCGTTTGAACGTGCGGTAAACTTCGGCTCACTCAAGAGCTTTTCGAGTCGCGGGCTGTCGGGACAGTCTTTCGCGGGAGAGAGATTTTTGAGACGCCACAAACTGCGCTTCCGGTTCTCTCGCGTCGGAAGAAGTTGCTGGAGCATTCTTGTTCCAGCGCGCAGCAGATGATGAAAGCGATGCAGGCCACAGCTTTTCGCTTTCTCAAGGAGAAAAAGGAACATGCCAGACGTTGAGATCACCTGCGCCGAGTGCGGCGAAAGTTTTCCTTTTACGGAGCGCGAGCAGGAATATTATAACGAGCGCAATCTGAGCCAGCCGAAGCGTTGCAAGGGTTGCAGAGATGCGCGCCGTGCCAATTTCGGAGGCGGCTCCAGAGGCGGCGGCGGCGAGCGGCAGCGTTTTGATATTGTTTGCGACCAATGCGGCAAGGCCGACTCTGTGCCATTCAAGCCTTCGAGCGGCAGACCCGTACTGTGCAGCGAATGTTTCAGCGCGAGCCGCGCCTGAACAATTCAAGTTTAATCAAAAATTCTGCGGAACATTCAAGGCGTGGATTCCGTAGGCTAAATTTGCCTGTCGAAGCTGTTGTCCCGTTGATTCGTTGACTCAAGATATAGTTGCGTCGGTGGATTGATGGATTAATTTTTTGATGAGTTACGAAACTATCCAACTAGAGATGCGTGAGGACGCGGTTGCTGTCCTCACGCTCAACCGTCCAGACGCGCTCAACGCGCTCTCGGTGATGCTGGGAAATGAATTTCTCAGCGCACTCGGAGAGGCCAGAGAGCGCGGGGCGCGTGCCGTTGTCCTGACGGGCGCAGGGCGTGCCTTCTGTGCTGGCGGCGATTTAAGAGAGATGCAGCAGATAGCTCAAAAGGAAGGCCGCGTCGAAGCATTTTTCGAAGACCCGCTCAATCTCTTGCACGATTGCATACGGGCCATCAGGAAAACTCCTGTGCCTGTGATTGCTGCGGTCAACGGTCATGCTTCGGGCGCGGGTTGTAACCTCGCTCTCGCTTGCGACCTCGTGATAGCAGGCGAAAGCGCGAAGTTTAACGAAGCCTTTATCAAAATCGGATTGACGCCCGATTGCGGCGGGACATTTATCCTGCCGCGTCTCGTCGGTTGGAAACGCGCGGCTGAGATGTTGATGACAGGCGACGTTGTGAGCGCAACGCAAGCTGTTGAAATCGGGATGATAAATCGCGTCGTCCCGGATGCAGAGCTGATGGGAGAAGCCCTCGCGCTTGCCGTTAGATTAGCCGCCGCGCCGACCGCCGCGATAGGTCGCATCAAGCAGATGCTCGATGAGAGCGGGGCCAGCACTTATGACATGCAACTGGATATAGAGCACAGGGCTCAGATTCAGTCAGGACAATCAGTTGATTTTAAAGAAGGCGTCGCAGCCTTTATGGAGAAACGGCCACCGAAGTTTACAGGTGGATAAAAGTTTCGCCACAAAAGCTTTCAAAGGCTGCGAGCCGCTTGGATGAAAATCCGGCGGCTCTTTTGTTTAAGGTAAAAGGTGAGTTATGGCTTCACTGACATACATGCAACTGCTCAAGGGCAATCAATCGTTCAGGCGATTGTTGACGGGCCAGGTGATTTCGGAACTGGGCAACTGGTTCAACTTCATCGCGGGCCTCGGATTGGTGCGCGCCGTTTCAGGGGCCGCGCCGGAAGTGACTGCAATCATGCTGGTCGCGCGGCTTGCGCCGTTCGCGCTGTTCGCGCCCATCGCTGGAGCTTTCGCGGACAGGTGGTCGCGGCGCACGCTGATGATTGGAACGGATGTCGCGCGTGCCATAGTCGCGCTCGGCTTTCTGTTTGTGAATGGGCCGGAAGACCTCTGGCTGGCTTACACGTGCGCGATTGTAGGCACTGTGCTGGCTTCGTTCTTTGAGGCTGCGAAGAATGCTGCGACGCCAAACATCACAGGCGATCAAGGCTTGCTGGCGGGAAACGCTTTGCTCTTCTCGTCGAGATTCCTGTTGATGTCTATCGGCGCGGCGCTCGGCGGCTGGACGGCTGCGCGCTTCGGTTACAAGGCAGCGTTCATCATCAACTCTGCTTCGTTCATCGTCTCTGCTTACTCCATCTGGTTCATCCCGGAAGAGGAGATGAGGCGACGCGAACAGTCTTTTGAGAAAGAAGCTGAACAGCCCGTTGGCCGGACGCACTTCTGGACAGACATACACGAAGGCTGGAAGTACATCGCGCGGCATCCGTTGGTGTTCGCGATTATCTGCGTCAACATTCTGTGGTCCATAGGCGGCGGCGCAACCAGCCTGATTACAGACAGGTTGGGCGGCGTGATTTTTGCCGCGCAGGAAGGCTTGCAGGGTGATGCGGGCGTGGCTGCGTTCTACGCCGCCGCGGGATTGGGTCTCTTCATAGGGATGTTGATTGCGCGGCGCGTGGGCGCGCATGTGGAGTTTCATAAAGTGACTGCCGGATTTATCGGCTGGATGCTTGTGGCGCACGGCGTCCTCTATGCCTTGATGGGCTTGATGCCAAAGCTGTGGATGGCGTGTGCGCTGCTGCTCCTCTCGCGTGTGCTGCTCGGCGTGGAGTTCGCGGTGCAGGAGACTTTGCTCATGCGGATTGTGCCTGACGGTTTGCGTGGGCGCATAAAAACTTCGGACATGGCTGTCGAAATCTTGTTCACAAGCATCTCGACAGTCGTCGCCGGATGGTCTTTGCATGTCATCTCGCCGCGCACGTTGACGGTCATCTCCGGCCTGCTGTCCGCAAGTCCGGGCATCATGTGGCTCGTGATGTTTGCGCGCGGCAAGTTGCAGATGCCTGATGCAGCACTTTCTGAGCCGGAGCAGGAAGAGGAAGCAACGGACGAAGCCGCTCTGGCTTCTGCGGGCTGAGGCGTATGACATCCGTTTCAGCTTAACTTGAACCCAAAGATTGGAACGCGCGGGAGACCTCGCATATACTACCCGCGCGTTTCAATCTTCAATCACACAGAGAAATCTTTTGCGCAAGAAACTCAAAGCACGGAGCAGTAAGTTTAAGAAAGCGATTGAGCGTGTGCGCCTGTGGCTGCTCCACGTGATGCCGCGCGTGGCGATTGCGGCCTCGGCTCTTCTTATCCTGCGCTTGCTGTTCGGGAGAACTGCGCTCTACGATCATAAAATTTTCGGCAGCCTCCTGAGCTTCATCACTTTCAGCATCATCTGCATCACGATTATCTATTACGGCTTCAAGGGTCTGCGCTGGTTAAAGCAAAGACTGTTGTGGCGTGTGCGCAGGCGTCTGATTGTCACATATCTGTTTGTCGGGCTGACGCCGATTGTGTTGCTTCTCCTGCTGGGATTGCTGTCTGCCTTCAGCGGCTCGACGCAGGCCATGTCGCGCATCATCATCTCGCAGCTCAACGCGACGGAAAGACAGACGCAGACAAACGCGCGCGCGCTGGCCGATGCCTTTGCGCGCCTGCCGCGAGACACGGACGCGCGCACGGCTCAAGCGTGGCTCGAAGAACGCGCAGCCTTGCTGCGCGCTTCATTGCCGGGCGCGCGTGTCGCCGTCTGGCAGAGTCGCGCAGGAGAAGCCGCAAGCGCCGGGCTACAAAGTCGCGCGCAGTTTGTCAGCGACCTCAATGACGAAAATCATCGCGCGGTTGGAAAGGATACGACGCAGCTTGATGCGCCGTTGCCGGGATGGATGCGCGAGCGCAGCGAATGGAGCGGGCTGACTTATGTTGCGCCGCTCGATGCGAATGAAGATTTCGGCTCTCCGTCAGTTCGCGCGGTGGCGCGCGCAGCCTTTGAAGACAGGATAGTCACGCTCATGCTCGTCGTTCCCGTCAGTCGCGCTCTGGTCCAGGAATATCGTGAGCGGACGGGCATCTACCTGCGCCCGCACTTTCTCACCTCAAGCGTGAAAGCCGAGAGCGGGCGTATGACTCAGGTTCGCACAAACCGCGAGAATGAAAGGAATCAGGAAACAACACGCCGCGCCGATGCGCCTTTTAGCCGCGACCAGTTTGGCGAGCCGATGAGCGGCACAGCTTATGTCGTCATCAGCCCCGCAACAAATTGGGCCAATGGCGACAGCAAGCCGCATCTGCTCTTTCTGTTTGACTGGTCGTGGGCGGCTGCGAGCAGGCAGTTTTTGGAAGGAACCGAAGTCGGAAAGCTCTGGCAGTTTGCTTTAAAAGTTGTCGCCATCACTTTTCTGATTTTTGAGTTGCTTGCTTTGATAGCCGCCGCATGGATGACGCGCGCCGTCACAGGAACTGTCCATAAGCTCTATCGCGCAACGGAGTACATCAAGCGCGGAGACTTTTCGCATCGCGTGCGTGTGCGTTCGCGCGACCAGTTGGGCGAACTGGCGACAGCCTTCAATGAAATGTCTTCCAACATAGAAGTTTTATTGGAAGAGAGAGTTGAGCGCGAGCGACTTGAGCGCGAGGTGGAGATTGCTGCGGAAGTGCAGGCGCGACTTTTTCCGGGGCGCGTGCCGGATTTGGTCAATGTAGAAGTGTCCGCAGAATGTCGCGCCGCGCGCGGCGTGGCAGGCGATTATTATGATTATGTAGAAGTCGCGCCGGGCCTTGTCGCACTCGCGCTCGGAGACGTGTCCGGCAAAGGCGTCTCAGCTTCGCTCGTGATGTCTAACCTGCAAGCCTCTTTGCGCGCGCAGGCAGCGATTATCGCAGAGCGTCTGAGCATAGCGGAGCGCGCGGTGGCAGTCTCTGCCGGAGGCAACGATGGAAGCAAAGTGCTGGCGCGTGTGATGGCGGACGCGGACATGGACGGCGCGGTCGCGCGCAAAGTCACAAACATCAACAAGCAGTTATGCCAGAGCACCGAAGCCAATCGCTTTGCGACACTCTTTCTGGCTCTCTATGAAGACCGCACGCGCACGCTGCGCTATAGCAACGCAGGTCACAATGCCGCGCTGCTCGTGCGCCGCGATGGCAAGGCCGAGCGATTGACGAGAGGCGGCATGATGGTCGGCGCGTTTGACTGGGCTGAATATGAAGAGGTGAGCACGACGCTTGAGCCGGGCGATTTGCTGCTGATTTTTTCCGACGGCCTCAGCGAAGCAGAAAACGAGAACGGCGAAGAGTATGGCGAAGAGCGCATGGCTGTCTTTACCATAGAACACAGAACGCTCAGCGCACACGACCTGCGCCGCGCGCTCTTTGACGAGATTGATAGATGGTCCGGCGAGAAAGAGAGAGGCGACGACCAGACATTGCTTATCGTGAAAGCAAACGAATAAGAAGTTTCCCGCAGAGGCGCAAGGGAAAGACAAGTTGCTAGATAAAGACGGCTCTGCCGCCTGCTGTGAGGAAAGTCTCTGACTTTCCTTCTGCTCCATCCTCTTGACTTGTGCAGGGCTCAGCCTCGCACGACACTTGAGGAAGCACTTGCCGGAAAAGCAGAGCTTTTCCGCACAACAGGCGGCAGAGCCGCAGTCGTTTTGATAACTAATAACTTGGGTTAATTGACGAATCGCCGCAACTGGACGCTGATGGCGAAACCGATGGCGATGAAGGTGGCGAGCACGGAGGAAAGCCCCGCGCTCATCAGTGGCAGAGGCACACCGATGACCGGCAAGAGTCCGAGAGCCATGCCGATATTGATAAAGAGTTGAAAGCCGAAGCCGCCGACAATCGACATGATGACAAGCATGCCTGTCCTATCCGGCGCACGCCGCGCTCCCGTAATTAATCTTGAGAGCAAGAGCGCGTAAGCTACCAGCAACAACACGCAGCCTAGAAAACCTGTGTTCTCTGCCGTCACGGCAAAGATAAAATCCGTGTGCGGCTCAGGCAAAAATTTGAGACGGCTCTGCGAGAACTCGCCGCCCGCGCGCGAGCCTGTCAGCCCGCCTTTGCCGACAGTGACCACCGATTGCACTGTGTGATAGCCATAGCCGCGCGGGTCTGCATTGTCGGGGTCGAGGATAACGTTGATGCGCTCCTGCTGGTAGCCCTTAATCTTTCCGGTCTTGACGCCGACGCTGTACGCGGCGGGGATGGCGATGATGCTCAGGATAACTGCTACGACAACGAGCCGCAGCTTGACACCGGAGAGAAAGAGCACGACGGCGAGCAATGGAAAATATGTAATCGCTTGTCCGGCATCCGGCTCAAGCAGGATGAGCCCGACGGGCAGGGCCAGAATGCCTATGCCGACGGCCATCTCTTTAATCGTCAGAGACGAAATGCGCGGCCTGCCGAAGTAACGCGCCAGCATCAGGACTGTCGGAATCTTGACAAACTCTGAGGGCTGAAACTGCCCTACGACGGGCATCTTAATCCACGCGCGCTGGCCGTTAATTTTGAGGCCGATGCCCGGCACAAGCACGATGGCGAGCAGCACTAGGCCGAAGAGATAGAAGGCCGGCGCAAAGTGTACAAGCTTGCGATAGTCCGTGAAGGCTATCGTGAGCATGGCGACGAGCGCGATGCCGAGTCCGATTAACTGCTTCTGCCAGTAACTCTCCGTCGGCTGCGCGTTGTGTATCTGCCACGTCCCGAAAATGACAATGGCTATCGCTAAGGCCGCAAGCAGCCAGTCAAAATCTCTTATGCTACGTTTTTCGAGGATTGCTACCATTGTGAGTTTTCAGTTTTCAGTTTTCAGTTTTCAGATAAGCGCGAACTTCTGAAAACTGAAAACTAAAAACTGCTTACTGCTTTTTAGCTAAGAGCGCTCCGGGCGGTTCTTCGTGGCGTGTGTTGCGGTAATAGACATCGTAGATGGCGCGGACGGCGGGCGCGGCGTGTGTGCCACCGAAGCCTACGTTTTCAATGAGCGCGAGCACTGATATCTCAGGCTTGTAGGCTGGCGCGAAGGAGACGAACCAAGCGTGGTCTTTGTTCTCGCCAGTGTCTTTGCCAAGCTCTACGACCTGCGCCGTGCCGGTCTTGCCGGCGATTTCAAAGTTAGCCATCTTGATGCGCGCAGCCGTGCCGCCGTTGTTGACGACGCCCCACATGCCTTTGATGACAAGCTGATGCTGGTCTTCGGGAATCGGAATGATTTTCGGGTTGGGCCTGTCAAAGCCATGCGCTTCGCGCGGCGCGTGATAGCCAGGCGAGTTTGGATCGCCGATGGCCGCGACGGCCTTGAACTCTTTTGCCAGATGCGGCACATAGAGTTTGCCGTCAACCGCGATTGATGAAATGGCGCGCAGGGAAGCAAGCGGCGTGACGGCCACTGTGTCCTGACCAATCGAAGCATAGACCGTGCGTATGTCTTTCCACTGTTCGCCGCGCTGTTCCAGCCTGGGCTTCCAGTAGGCAGGCGTCCAGCTAAAAAGCTCGTGCGGCAAGTCAACTCCGGTCGGCCTGTCAAGCTCGAAATCCTTGACCATCTCTATCAAGCCGTCCACGCCCATCTTCAGAGCTAAGCGATAGTAGTATCCATCGCATGATTTTGTAATCGCGTAATCCAGCGCGGGCGAGCCGTGATTGCCCATGCAGCGCGTGAACTTGTTGCCGATGGTGATGCCGCCGCCGCATGTCAGGTGCGAATTATCAACTGTTATCGCGCCCTGCCTTAAGCCTGAGACGGACATAGGAATTTTCCATGTCGAGCCGGGCGGATAGCGGCCCTGTATCGCGCGATTGTAGAGCGGCGTTCGCGGGTCTCGCAAAAGCGCGGCGTATTCGGCGCGGCCAGGTTTGGTTGTGATTCTTTGCGAGAAAAGATTCGGGTCAAATGTCGGAGCCGAAGCGAGCGCGAAGATTTCGCCGTTGTTCGGATCCATAGCGATAATCACGCCGCGCTTTGAAGGCGAGTTGCGCAACTGCTCTTCGGCAGCCAGTTGCAAATCAAGGTCAATCGTCGTAATCAAATCTTGCCCGGCCTGCGGCTCGACTCTTTCGACTTCATGTTGAATGTGGCCGCGACTGTTGACGACGACCTTGCGATAGCCGTCGCGCCCGCGAAGGTATGCATCATAAACAGCCTCTATGCCTTCCTGTCCAATCAGGTCGCCGGGTTTGTAGTCTTTATATTTGGGCAGCTCTAACTGCTTCGGACTGATTTCACCGACATAACCGAGCACGTGCGCCAGCGTCTCGCCAAACTTATAACTGCGCTGCGGCTGCTGTTCGACGCGCAGCTCTGGATATTCAAGCGCGTGTGCTTCGACCCACACGATGTCCGGGGAGGTGGCATTCTCTTTGATGCGTATGGATTCAAAGGCGGGTTGCGATTCTATCTCTTTAAAACGCGTGCGCAGATATTCCGGGTCAAGTTCGAGGCCTGCGGAAAGAGGCTCAATCAAGTTCTCTAATGCCTTGCCCTTCATGTCTTCGCGCGAGAGCAGGACGCTGTAGATAGGTTGCGAATCAACCAGCATCTTCTTGCCCGTGCGGTCAAAGATGGCTCCGCGCTGCGCCGGAATCGGCAGCAAACGGATGCGTTGATTCTCCGCGCGCTCGGCATAGTAGCCGCCCTTGACCACTTGCAGCATGTAGAGCCTGACGCCCAAGACGGCCAGCATCAGCACAATCAGAATCTGAATCACACGCAGCCGCGCGCGCAGGTTTTGTGAATCGTCCTCGAATTTCATAAAGCGGTCTTACAGTTTTCAGTTTTCAGTTTTTAGTTTTCAGAAAAACCGGGTGGAGTCAGGCCCGCGCAAGGGCCGGGACAATCATAACATTAAAGACACGTTGTTTCTCATCATTTACTAAAAACTAAAAACTAAAAACTATCTTCTTCTGCCAATCTTCAGCACGCTGCGACGCGCGGCCTTGCGGCGAAAGGCAAACTGCCTGCGCTGGCGTGCGCGCTCGCTGAACAGTAGGTCGAGCAGGTACAGGATAATTGTTCCAACGACGGTCGTCCAAATCACCTTGAAAGATGTCAACTCGACAAACGGTTGGAGCGGCGGCTGGCCGAGCATCCTGTGCAAGAACACATAGACGGTTGCATCCAGCAATGCTGCACCCGCTAAGACGGGGATTCTGACCAGAGAGTTGTCAAGCATCACGCGCGTCGCCAAGGAAGAGATGATGAAGGCCACCAGCGTTTTGGAGAAACCGCCCGCGCCGAGCAGTCCGCCCGCGCCCAGAGCATCTGTCGCCAGCCCCGCCGCCGCGCCAATCATCAACGCCTGCAAGGCATCGCGCTGCAAGGCGAAATAGACGACGACAATCAGAGGCAGGTCAACATAGCTCACCGACTGCCAGTTGGCTTTCAGGGAGGATTGCAGGATGACAGCCAGCGCCAGAACAACCGCGATTTTCAGGTGACGCATGTTCTTGAAGGATGAAGGCGGAAGGATGAAGGATGAAGTAAAAAAGCAAGAGTATTTATTTCATCCTTCATCCTTCCGCCTTCATCCTTATTTCTTCTCCACGTTTGGTAATGTCTGATCGGGGGCTGTGCGTTGGGGCGGTTTGTATTGGAGGACTGCGACCTCTTCGAGCGAGTCCAGACGCGCGCCGGGCTTGATGCGTATCACCTGCGGCGTGGTGTCCGAGATTTTTGTGACTTCGACTACCGTCCCGACATTCAGGCCCGCAGGATAGATGCTGTCCTGTCCGGTCGTCGTCACGTAATCGCCGACCTCCACCTTTTCCAGACCGGAGACATAACGCATCTCCACCAATCCGCTATCGCCCAAGCCACGCACGGAGCCGAGCGCGTTTGAACTGCCAAGCTGCCCGACAATCGCTCCTGCCGCCGCTTGCTCATCCGTAATGAGCATCACCCCTGCAGTCCACGGGCTTGTGGAAACCACGCGCCCGACGATGCCTCCCGGTGTGACAACAGGCATGTTCAATTCGACTCCTGACATACGGCCACGATTAATCGTCACGGTATCGAACCAGATTGACGGGTCGCGCGCAATGACACGCGCCATCACAGTCCCGTAAGAGCTTTTCTCTTTCAACTCAAGCATGGCCTTCAAACGCTCGTTCTCGTCAACTGCGCGGCGCGTCTGGCTCACTTCAACTTCCAACTGTTCCAGACGCTGCTTGAGCGCCTGATTTTCGGCTGAGGCGTGTCTGAGATTGGCTATGCCCTGAAAAAATCCGACGCCCGCGCCGCCCACACTTGAAGTGATGCGCTGGAACGGAGCGGCAATGGCCTGCGCCCAGGTGCGTATCATACGCTGCTTGGTCGCATCTCCATTCTCGCGCGCATCGAACGCCATCAGGGCAAAGTTCAACATCAGCAGCCCAATCAACAGCACAGGCGCGCGCTGGCGTATCTCTCTTTGTGTCCGTGCTAAAGCCATAGCGAAGTCAGGAGTCAGGAGTCAGGAGTCAGGAGTCTGTGTCTTGTTTTGACTCCAGACTCCAGACTTCAGACTTACATACCGCTCGTCAAGGTGTTATCCCACTTGACTCGCTTCAAGAGATTGAAGTCCGAGAGCATCTTGCCCGTGCCGAGCACGACGGACGAGAGCGGGTCGTCCGCGAGTGAGACTGGCAGGCCCGTCTCAATCGAAAGCCGCTTGTCCAAATTTTTCAGGAGCGCGCCGCCGCCCGTAATGACTATTCCGCGCTCAACAATGTCTGCTGAAAGCTCCGGCGGCGTTCTCTCCAAAGCGACGCGCACGGCGTTAACAATCGTGGCGACGGAATCTGCCAGAGCCTCGCGCACTTCTTCATCCGAAATCGTAATCGTCTTCGGGATGCCTTCTATCAGATTGCGCCCGCGCACTTCCATCGAGAGCGGTTCATCCAATGGAAAGGCCGAGCCAAGCTCAATCTTGATGGCTTCTGCGGTGCGCTCGCCAATCAAGAGATTATACTTGCGCTTGATGTACTGCGTAATCGCTTCGTCCATTTCGTTTCCGGCCACGCGCACGGCGCGCGAATAGACGATGCCGGAAAGAGAGATGACAGCGATGTCCGTTGTCCCGCCGCCCACGTCCACAACCATGTTGCCGTGCGGCTCTGTAATCGGCAGGCCCGCACCGATGGCCGCAGCCATCGCTTCTTCGACCAGATAGACCTCAGAAGCTTTCGCGCGATAAGCAGAGTCTTCAACCGCTCGTCGCTCGACCTGCGTAATCTCGGAAGGGATGCCAATGACGACTCGCGGAGAGACCCACGTCTTGCCGTTATGAGCTTTGCGTATAAAGTGTTGGAGCATCTTCTCCGTCACTTCAAAATTGGCAATCACGCCGTCTTTCATCGGGCGGATGGCGACGATGTTGCCGGGCGTGCGGCCCAGCATCTCTTTGGCGTCGCGCCCGACTGCTTCGACCGCGTTGGTAATCTTGTTGATGGCGACAATGGATGGCTCAGAAACGACGATGCCGCGACCCTTCGCGTAAACAAGTGTGTTTGCCGTGCCGAGATCAATCGCCAAATCACTGGAAAAGAGGCTAAAAAGCGATTTAAATGCCATTAAGTTTTCTGCCTGTACCTATCTGTTGTTTTAGATACGCCCGGAGAGATAAGCGGTTTTAGCGCGCTGCTGCTTTCGCCGATGACTCATTTCAGCCTGTGGACATTGCCGCAAGCTTCACCGAACAAGAACGAACTCAATAAGATACACCCAAGTTGGCCTTCCGCGCTATGCTGGAAAGAGGTTTTTTAGTCTGGAGTCTGGAGTCTGGAGTCTGGAGTCCAGACAGATTGTCTTTTGACTCCAGACTCCAGACTCTCGACTCCAGACTTATTGTCCTGCGGCGAATGAGCAAATCGCACACAGTTTTTGCGCGCGGCCTTTGCTTCATACATCGCTGCATCTGCAAAGGCCACGAGTTGTTGGGGAGATTGTGCGTGCTGCGGAAAGTTTGCGACGCCGAAACTGGCCGTCAGAGAGAGTCGCAAACGTCGCCCGCCTGTGAAGGCATGGCTCGCAATCTTCTCGCGCACACGCTCTGCGACGAGCGCGGCGAAACTCAAATCCGTCTCCGGCAACACAATCACAAACTCGTCTCCGCCATATCGCGCCACGACATCCGTATCGCGCACAGACGAGAGAATAATCATCGCCATCTCCATCAAAACATGCGAGCCGACTAGATGGCCGTGCTCGTCGTTGATGCGTTTGAAATCGTCAAGGTCGAGGAAGAGAGCCGTGACGCTTGAGTTATAGCGGCGCGCGCGTTTGACTTCGTTGAGAAGATACTGGCGCAGGTAACGAGCATTATGCAGCTTCGTCAAATCATCTGTCTGCGAAAGTCTTTCGGCTTCAGCGATGCGTACGGAGTTGGCGAGTGCGGATGCGACAGGCACTGCGAGTGCGCCCGTCAGTTCCATTTCGGATTGCTTGTAAGCAAATGTCTCCAAGCCTTCGCGCACGGCTTCAATGACGCCGAGGACACGTTCGCCGTTGACCAGAGGGACTGCGAGGATGCGCCGCCCGTTCTCGTCTTTCATGACGGATTCGATGTGAGCGACAGCTTCGCGCGCGGCCTGCGATTCCGCGCCGGACAGCAACAGAGCCTCGCCGAGCAATGTACGCCGCCAGTCTGTCTCTGGAATCGCACGCTCGCTTTCTGTGAGACCGCGCACGGCCAGTGGCTCAAGGCTCGAAGGCTCGCCGCCGCTTGATTCGGAAGTCAGATAAATTGTCCAACGGTCTGCTGGCACAAGCGCGGCAAAGCCCGCGAGAGCGATATGCGCCGCGCTCTTTTGGTCTGTAGCAAAGTGTAGCGATGCCATCATCTCAAAGGCTGCGCGCAGGCTTGTCTCCGAAATGTGCGCGGGCAAGAGAGCAGGCGTTTCAAACTCTTCCAGGCTTTTGAGATTATCCGCAGGCTGCGAGAGGTCGCTCGTAATTCCTCTCTCCTCTAATTTTCTGAGCAGCGCAGGCAGTTGCGCCGGGTCGTCGGCGACTGCGCGAAAGCCCAGACGCTTGAGGGCCGGGCCATCTATCACGCGCAAGGTTCGCTGTACCTGTTCACTCGCGGGACGGCGACACGCGACGAGCGGCACGCTGGGCCAGACGCTATCCACATGACGAACGGCTGCATGCAATTCTTCGACGCTCGCCCCGGCTACGACTTCATAAAGGACTGCCAGAGGCGGCTCTGCCTCTGAGCCTGCTTGCTCCGCCGAAGATGCTTCTGACGAAGGCTGAAACTCCGCTTCGCGCAAGACTTCAATCAGCGTGCTGATTCCCGCCGCGTGCATGAAATCAAGCAACGCCGTCGCAGGCGTCTCGTGCGCGTCCGTTAAGAGGATGACGTGTTTCATAAAGCTGTAGTCAGCAGCCGTCGGTTATTTTTTTGCTCTGGCTGTGCCTTGTACGAGCGAGAGATTGTAGCGAGTCTTGTTGCCGTCCGGGTCGCGTGCTTCGGCTTCGACTTCGCGCGCGCCGTCCGAGACTGTGATTTGAAGTTGGAATGTGCCGTCGCTGGCGGCGAGTGATTCACGACCAGCGATGTGCATGGTCGTGCCGGGTTGCGTGCGCCCGCGCACCAGATAGATGTTGCCGCCAATGTATTCGACGGCCCAGTCTGTGACTTCGATGCTGCTGCCGCCTTTGTTTGATTGGGCCACAATAAACTTGAGCGGCTCGCTCCATTCGCTCGTCTGTCCCGAAGAAGCTGTTGCGCGCACGCGCCAGAAATAGACTCCGGGCCTGAGGTCTGTGACATTAAATTCGGTTGTCGCAAGCTGGTCACGCTCAATCACTCGGCCCGCCGCGACAAAGAAGGGCGAGCTTGCCACTTCGACGCGATAATGCGAAGGCGCGCCGACGGGCGGGCGTTGCCATTTCAGATAGACATTGACTGAGCCGTTTGCTCCGGCAGAGACTTTGGCAAGGTCGTGCGGCGCAACAGGCACTGGGACATCAAGTAGCTTCTCGCGTTTGGCAACTGTGCCAGCAGGATTGACGGCGATATATTCACCGCCGCGCACAGTCGTCTTCTCGCCGCTACGTGTGACAGTCTCAATGCTGCCAGAGCCGATGCGTATCTCTTCCGTGTTATCCGTGTTGACGCCGAAGCTGGCATCCGTCTGGGCCGCGAGACGATTCTGCGTCTGCCGTGTTTCGATGACATTGCTCGTGCCGTCAGGTTGGTCTTCTGTGCGGACTGCGACCTGTCCATTATCAACTGCGACGCGCACCTGCGTGAGTTGTCCGCTCTCGCCATCTGACTTTGTGTTGTCGCGTATGATGACAGTGCTGTTCGGGCGGACGAAGAGAGACGAGCCATCTGCCATACTGATGCGTGCGCGACCGTCTGCCTGCGTCTGCACAGTGTCGCCGGGATAGAGCCGCGTGTCGCTGGTCGCAACAATCGTCTCGCGCGTGGCCGCGCGCATCACGCGCACATCTCCCTCGAATGAGATAAAGCGCGCGCCGTCGGAAACTTCTGTCGGCGCACCGACATTCTTAAACGGATTGCCATACTTCCAGACATAGAGGCCCGAACCCGCCGCCACGATGCAGAGCGCGAGCAGGGTCAGGAGGATATAGATAAATCGCTTCTGGACTACCCACCAATCCAGTTGAAAGCGAGTAGGTTTAGTCGTCATCTCAAGGGAATTTTTAAATGGAACACACGCGCGGGGCTAAAAAAGCGTTTTCAAGATTTGTTCCAGATGGCGCGGGCTTTCTGACTTTTCAGCACGCCGGACGGGAGGTGAAGCCCGATTTCTAAAGGGGAGCGGCAAACCGCTACCACTACACAAGTTAGCACAAGCGCGCGGGCGTGTTCAAGCATCTTGTGCAGAAGGTAGGGATTCAGTTGGAAATTCCAGTGAACTACAGGGAAGAAAGAAGTTCCCGCAAAGGCGCAAAGAAGGCGCAAAGAAGTTGAATGGTGATTTGTCTTGAATGCTTTCTTTGCGCCTTTGCGCCTTTGCGTGAGTTTGTTTTTAATTGCTTAGCGACGCTCGACCGTCTCAGACTCCTGCTCCGTGACATCATCCTCGACATTCTCAAACGGCGGGTCAAAGTCTGGCGGCAGGTCTATGTCTATGTCTCTCTCAGCCTTCTCAGGCCAGATGAGCGAGGCGACGACAGAGCCAGCCAGAATCAACGCCACTGACACCAGAGAGACGACAATCAAAGTGTATTTGTCCATCACCTTGAGCAGGAAAGATTCCGTCAGCATCTTGACGCCAATCAGCGTGAGCACGATGGAGAGTCCCACTTTCAGATAATGAAACTTTTCGACCACGCCCGCCAGCAGGAAGAAGAGCGAGCGCAATCCGAGAATAGCAAAGACATTCGAGGTATAGACAATGAAAGGGTCTTGCGTGACGCCGAAGATGGCCGGAATCGAATCCACTGCAAACACAAGGTCTGTGACTTCGACAATCACCAGAACGAGCAGAAGCAAAGTTCCTACGCGCCGCCCGTTAACGACCGTGAAAAAATTTTCCCCCTCATAGTGGCGCGTAATCGGCACAAAGCGCGTCACCAACTTCACAACAGGATTCTGCTCAGGCTCAAGCTCCGTCTCTTCCTGCACCATCATCTTGATGCCCGTGTAGATAAGGAACGCGCCGAAGACATAGATAATCCAGTGAAAGCGCGTAATCAGCACAGTGCCGAGCAGGATGATAGTCACGCGCATGATGAGCGCGCCGAGCACGCCCCAGAACAGGACGCGATGCTGGTACTTGGCAGGGACTTTGAAATAAGAAAAGATGAGCAGAAAGACGAACAGGTTATCAACAGAGAGCGAGAGCTCTATCACATAACCCGTCAGAAATTCTAAGCCCTTGATGCTGCCGAGATGCCAGAAGATGACGCCGGAGAAGATAAGAGCCAACGTCACCCAGACCACGCTCCACGTCGCAGCCTCTTTGTAAGAGGGCGTATGAGCCTTGCGGTTGAACAGGCCCAAATCAAGGCTCATCATAAAAAGTATGACAGCCCCGAAGCCAATCCATAACCAAAACGAATGTTCCATCATGTCCATGTATTGCCGAATAACATAGCATCCGCGCACGCGCGCAAGCAACCGAAAGCAAGGATTGAAGAGCAAGTATGAATGATGAATGATGAATGATGAATGATGAAAGGCATGCTCTTTAAACTTGAAGCATTCAATTTCAAATAGCACTCCTTTCATCATTTATCATTCATCCTTCCGCCTTCCGCCTTGCACTTCTCCGGTTGCGGCGTCGTGGGCTGTCCGTTACAATCATCGGTCTGTCGCGGGCCGTTATTTGCTGAGAGGGAGGCATGTTGCTTTTCTTCTCTTCATCTGCGGGCCTCTCATCTTAGGATTTCCGGGAAATAAATATGCTCAAACAGTTAAGTCGTCTCGAAAAAACACGCAGTATTATCATCATCGCTTTCGCAGTCCTGATGGCTGTCAGTCTTGTTATCTTCTACGCGCCGGGCCGCAACAACGCGGCAGTCCCGCCCATCAAGAGCACGGAAGTGCTCGCCAAAGTCGGCAAAGAAGAAGTGACTGTCGCAGACCTTACGCGATACAAAGAGAATTTGCAGAAGCAGTTGGGCGGGCAGTTCAGCATCTCGCAACTCGGCAGCGACCGCCGCTTCCTCGACGGTCTCGTACAGAGCCGCATCATCTCGCAGGAAGCCGCGCGGCTCGGACTCGCGGCCTCCGATCAGGAAGTCGCCGATTCGATTCGCAAACAGTTCAAAGATTCCGGCGGGCAGTTCGTAGGCTTTGACCGTTACAGAGAGATTGTCGTAGCCAACTACGGCGACCTCGAAGCCTTTGAGCGCGAACTGCGCGATGACATCTCGCGCAAGAAGCTGATGGCCTTTATCACTGCGGGCGTGCGCGTCTCGCCCGAAGAGGTCGCGGACGATTACAAGCGCAAGAACTCAAGCTTCAATCTGGTCTATGTGCCTGTTGCTGTTGACAAGATGGCCGCCAAGATTCAGCCATCGGATCAGGACTTGCGCGCTTATTACGACCAGCACAAGGCTGAGTATCGCATCACCGTCCCGCAGAAAAAGATTCGCTATCTTTTTATCGAGACGGCCAAAGCCGGAGAGAAACTAAACTTCTCTGACGCAGACATACGCAAGGCTTATGACGGCCTCTTGCCTGAGAACAAACAGGCTGGCGTTCGCGTCCAGCAGATTGTCTTGAAGGTTGCGCGCCCGGACCTGGACGCGCAGGTCAAAGAGAAGGCCGACAAGTTGGTCGCGCAGGCGCGCGCCGAAGGCGGCAACATTACCGAAGAGAAGTTTGCAGAACTTGCAAAGGGCAATTCGGAAGACACAGCGACGGCGCAGAACGGCGGCATGATTCCCTCTGTCGTCAAAAAAAATCCGGCCAAGCCTGACGACCCTTTGCAGAAAGTAATTGATATGCAAGAGGGAGCCGTCACGGAGCCGAACAAGGTTGGCAACGCTTATTTCATCTTCCGTCGCGGCAAGCCCGTCGAGAAGACTTTTGAAGAAGCTAAGAAAGAACTCGTCGTCTCGATGCGCAACCGCGATGCTTACGGCGTGGCCGCAAATCTGGCTGCGCGTGCGGAGGAAAGCCTCAAGAAGACGAAAGACTTTCAGAAGGTCGCGCAAGACCTCGCGGCTGAAGCCAACATGAAACCGGCAGACATGTTGAAGGAGACAGGCTATGTCAAACCCGGCGACGATGTGAGGGACATAGGCGTCTCGCAGGATTTCGAGCGTTCTATCGCCGCGCTCAACAACGCTGGCGACATAGGCGAGCGCACGCCCATCAAAGGCGGCTTTGCGATTCCGATGCTCGTCGAGAAGAAAGAGCCGCGCGACGCAGACTTTGAAGAGGTCAAAGAGCAGATTGCCGGAGTCGTCAAAAACGAGCGGGCCAAAGCGCAGCTCGAACAGGTGGCGAAGGATATTGCTTCAAGCGCAGGCACGGCAGCAGACCTCAAGGCCGCAGCCGAAAAGCATGGCCTCGAAGCCAAGACTGCCGAAGCTTACAAACTCGGCTCGCCCATCGGTGAACAGAACATTAACAATCCGACGACGGGCAACAATGCTGCGACGGACGAAGCTATCTACGCTTTGAAAGATGGCGAAGTCACAAAAACGCCCGTCAAGGTCGGCGACAGCTATATGGTTTTCGGCGTCAGCAAACGCACGGAAGCAGACCTCGCAGAGTTTGCCAAGCAGCGCGACAGCCTGACGCAAACCATGCTCGACTCGCGCCGCAATCAGGTCTTTGAAGACTACATTGCGAACGCGCAGGCGCGCATGCAGCGCGATGGACAGATAAAGATTTACACGGACGCGCTGGCACGCATGGCCGCAGAAGCTCCCGCCGCAGCCCCGCCGGGATTCCCGCAAGGCATGATGCCGCAGGGCTTCCCGCCACCGCAGTAAAAAGGTAAAAGTAAAAAGCTAAAAGGCAAATGTGAAGATGGCAGGGATGCTGACTTCACATTTGCCTTTTATCATTATAGCCCCGACAGGGGCGACATATTTTAGCCCACGACGTGAGTCGTGTGTTAATTAACTCAAGTTGCGAGTCATAGACGGCTTGAGCCGCCCGCTGTGCGGAAAAGCTCTGCTTTTCCGGCAAGTGTGTCCTCAACCCTGTGCGAGGCTGAGCCTCGCTAATACTAAGAGCAGAGATGAAGCGGAAAGTCTCAGACTTTCCGCACAGCAGGCGGCAGGAGCCGCCATCGCTTCATAACTGGCAACTTGGGTTAAGTATAAATAAATCAGGTAGTGGGTCAGTTTCAAAGGGAGGAAGAAAAAGCAGGTTCCCGCTGGTGGCGCAAAGAAAGCATTCGAGATAAAGCACCACTCAACACCTTTGCGCCACCAGCGGGAGATTCTTTCGTGCTCATTGTTATTCACCTGAATTTCAAACTGACCCACTACCATAAATCACAAGCCCCTTGAGGGGCGACACAATGTCTGTCGCCCCTCAAGGGGCTTGGTTTATGTTTGGTACGCGTGTCCCCGCGCTGACGCGCGGGGCTACTGATATGCCGCCCCTGTCGGGGCTGAGAATATCTACTCTTCTTTATGCCGAATCACGTCTTTTACTTTTTACGCCGCGCCTTTTCTGAGACCGGACAAGACCTGCTCCTTCATCTCCGTACTAAGACTGCTCAATCCGCCTTCGACCTTGAATCGCTTATTTAAGGTCGGCGTCAATTTCTCCGGCTCATAGCCTGCATCCTTCCAAGCCTGTTTGATTTGCGTGTCCAGAGAGGCTTGCGTCTGGTCTGCGGCGGCGGCGGGTTGTGTTGCCGCTTTCTGTTTCGGGGCCGCGCCGCGCGCAGACTTTTCCATCTCCTCGCGGCTCGCAATCCCGCGCCTGACTTCAAAGCCGAGCAGAGCCAGCGCGCGCCCGACTGATGAAGTCTCGCAGTTCTCTAAATACGAAGTCTTATTTACAAAGCCTTCGCCTCTCACTTCAAAGGCATGGCCCGTAGAGGCTGGCATGATGTCTTCTGCGTTGCGGTAGGCTTCGGCGCGTATGAGCACAAAGCCGGCTTCGCGGTCATGCTCGATAATCGAAGTCAGCAGGCGGCCCTGCGGGTAAGCTGCATAAAACTGCTCAATCCTCTCGGCCACAGTCACGTAATCTTCAAAGCGGTCTCGGCTCACGTTGCTTTTCATCCTTTCCTGATTTTCACTCTCAATCTTTTACCACCAACGCAATAATTTCCACCACCCGAAACCGATTACCGTCCAGATTAAAATATTCGGCACGGAAACAATCAAGCCCAGCCACCACCACGTGCGTTGACGCACATAGCCCGCGCCGAAGTAGATTGGCGCGGGAGTCGTGCCGTAGTGTGTCAGCGATGCATTGAGATTTGAAAAGTAAGCCAGCGAGAGGACTGCGAGTGCGGGCGGCGCGCCACTCGCTACGATGACGACAAGAAAGGGAATGTACATCGCAGTCACGTGCGCAGTGATGCTGGCAAAAGCATAGTGCGCGTAAAAATATATGAGCAGCAAACAGGCTAGCGCGGCCCACCAAATCCATCCGCTCGTAAAACTCGCAGCCGCCTCTGCAAATCTTTTCGTGATGCCTGTCTCGCCCAGAGCCTCTGCCATACGCACAAGGCCGCCGTACCAGATAAACACATCCCACGCCGCGCTCTCGTGTATAACATCGCTCCATTCAAGCACGCCGCTCAAGAGCAGCACGCAGATGCCTAAGAGAGCAACGACGGCATAGTTAATCCCATGCAAAGCAGTCGTCATCCACAAGATTGCGACCAGCGCAAAGACCAATAGCATCAACTTCTCATGCAGCGACATCCTGCCCATGCTTTTCAATTCACTCGCGGCATACTCTGCGGCCTCCGGCGTCCTTTTAATCTCCGGCGGAAAGATGCGATAGAGCAGGAGCGGCACGACCAGTAGAGAGACCAGGCCGGGAACAATCGAGGCGATAATCCATCGCGGGTAAGTCAACTCAATGCCTGTTGTTTGCGCTGCGAATTTTGCGATGAGCGCGTTGGATGCCTGTCCCGTCAGAAACATCGCGCAGACGATGACATCGCATTGATAAATCAGCGGCATGAGAAACGCGCCGAGCCTGCGCGCCGTCGGCCCCGGCCTTGAGTCATAAGCTTCGGCCACGCTCCTTGCGACGGGAAAGATAATGCCGCCAGCTCTCGCTGCATTCGACGGAATGACAGAGGCCAGCACCATGTCTGTCGAGACGAGCGCATAGCCGAGTCCGAGTGTGCGATGACCTATAGCGCGCACAAAGAGCATCGCAATGCGTCTTCCCAGACCTGTCTTAATCATCCCGCGCGAAATCATAAAGGCCGCCAGCACGAGCCACACAATCGGGTCTGCGTAACCTTTGAGCGCGCTCTCTACGGGCAGCGCGCCGGAGATTGCAAGAGCAGAGACGCCAAGCAAGACTATCGCACCGCCCGGCACGGGCCGCACAATCGAGCCGACAATCGTGGCCGCAAAGATTGCCAGAAGTCGCCATGCTTGCGGCGTGATGCCAGCAGGCACTGGAATCAATGCAATGCCCAGAGCGGAAGCCACGACGATGGCCCACTTGATGAGCTTGCCGCGAAACTCGTTCTTGCCGGTTTCCACAGCTTCATCAGACATGATGTGTTGTGCTCTTGAAGACTATCGAGATTGAAGGACGAAACGAATATCTCACGCAAAGACGCAAAGGCGCAAAGAAAAGACGCGAAGAAAGCTTTCAAGATAAAGAGCCATTCAACTCTTTGCGAGCTTCCTCTGCGTCTTTGCGCCACCAGCGCGAAACTCTCTTCGCTTTTTATTTAACTTTCCACTTGCACGGAGTGGAAATCGTGAGCGCTTGAAAGCCAAGCCTTTCAAGAATCGGTCTGCTCATCGGCCCTGCATCAACCGTGAGGAAACGTGCGCCGCGTTCTAAAGCTTCCTGCGCGCGTGCTGCGAGCATGGCCGTGTAGATGCCGCGTCGCCTGTAGGCTGGCAAAGTTGAGCCTCCCCACAGGCTTGCAAACTGGCTCGTCTCATGAAATCTAATCCACGCGGAACTGACTGGCTGGCCCTCTGCATAAGCCACATACAGGCTGATTGTCTGAGGCGCGTGGAGCATCTCATACTCAAGCTGCTCTCTCTGGCCCACAGTGTTGGCGGCCTGCCACACTTCGTCCTGCACGAGCATCACATCGTTGAGTTGCGCGGGGTCTGTGATGCGCCGCACGTCTAATGGCTGCGGCTGCAATAGCTGCTGTGAAATATTTTTGAGGTCGAGCGCGACGATGGCTTCCGCTTCATCCGTCTCGAAGCCTTGAGCCGCGAGACGCGATTTCAAATCGCGCGGCGTGTCATGCTCGTAATGTTTCCACTCTAAATTCTGGCCCAGCTTTTGAAAATAATCTGTCTGCTCCCGTATAACTTCATCCGCATTGCTTTCATCAAGCCGCGAATAGATGACTACGCCTCCGAGCGTCGAGCCCAAGAGGTCAACGTGACGAACGACATGCTGTGTCTCTTCTCGCCGCAGACCTGTATACTCAATCGTCCGTCGTTGCTCTTCATCATAGAGCGCGAGTGTCTCTGTTATGTTCATGATTGAAAAATAATTTGACGGTTAAGAAAAAAGCGAGCCGTGCGAAGAGTTAAGATACGCGCGACTCGCTTTTGGAAAAAGAGATAAAGAGATTTTTTCTCAGAGTCTCTGAATGAACGGCGCGAGGTCTGCCTGTGCGAATTTCAAGGACATCTGCACTTCGTTGCCGATAGCCTCTATGCTCAGGTCTTTGATTAAAGCTTCGAGCGAATTGCTTTTGGAAACGTGCTGGCGTCCGAGAGCGGCTGCGAGTTTTATCATCGTGCCGAGTTGGCGCGCCTGCTCAGGCGTTTCCGTGCGCAGATTGACAACTGCTTCGCCATCATTCCCGTTGATGTTGAACGAGCCGTAAATCTGGCGTATGGAAGCGATGCTGTCCTGCGCTTTGTTTGGGCCAATGCGTAGCGAGCGAGCCATCTCAGGCGTGATTGTGCCGCTAAAGCCTGCGACGGCGTTTGGCGTGCGCGTCGCCAGTTGGACAAGTTCGTCCGAAACGCGTTCGCGTCCCATACTCGCATCGATAGTGGCGCGCACGCTCTTCATATTGCCGAAAGCAATCGTGTTTGAATCGAGCGCGACAAAGGCCATCGAGCGGTCATGCGTTGTCGCAGGGCGCGGCTCGTCATCGCCGGGGACGGCTTTGGGAGTGATGATTTGAACGCCTGATTCATCCGTCTGCGGCGCGTTGCTGACAGACACTCTGCGACCGGCATTGCCAACCACATAAATCGTACGGCCTTCATACTGCTGCGCCTGTTTATCTATGCGGCCTTCGCTGTGTTTGGTCGCGGCCTTGAATCCGGCTTCGATAGTCGCCTGCGCATCAAAGCGTCCGCGCGCGACGAATGTGAAGTCATAATCGCGTGCTCTCTGCGAATCGTTGAAGTTGAAGCCGACGGCAACTACATCAAGTGTGCGCGGGTCAAAGCCTGTCTCTTTCTGAAACTTGTCCATGTCTGCTTCAAACCGCGCACGTGCTTCCGGGCGGTCAGAGAGAATGTGTGGCACTATCTCTGTCAACATACGCTGGGCGTCTGCGTAGAGTATAAAGTCAGAGGCAGGGAGTTGGCTCAAGAGGTCGTGGCCTGCTGCTACTGGAGCGGCAGTCGCAGTGCGCTCCGATTGCTTGCCTGTCAAGGCGATGGCCGTTAAGGCGATGATAAGCGCGAGAAGCGATGCATAAATTTTTCGGGTCATAAGATTAGCCTTTCATTATCCAAGCTGCACACAAGGGACGATGCACGGGGAGTATGATTGCGTAAATTTACTGCGCATACTCTACAATAGTTTGAGAACGGTTAGAAGAGCAAAAAAGTTTCCCGCAAAGGCGCAAAGACGCAAAGAAGAACTTAAATGTTTTCCTTTGCGTCTTTGCGCCTTTGCGGGAAACTTGCTTTTCTTCTACTTAGAAAATACGCACGAGCATGGCGACATCCGATTGGGCCAGCTCAAGTTTTATGTGGACTTCGTTTGCTTCCTTCGTGATTTTCAGATTATCGAGCGCGGTCTGGGCCAGCTTGCCTCTCTCGCCCGACAGGCTTGAGACAAAGAAGCCGCCGAGGTCTTTGACGCCGACCAGCATGTTATGAACATCCTGTGCCTGTGCAGGCGTCTCTGTGCGCGCGATGGTCTGCAAGCCGAAGAGGCCAGCCGTCTCTCCGATAGAACCGTAAAGCTGACGAATCGAGTTCAGGTTCCTGGCAATCTCGTCCATATCAAGCTCTACATACTTTGAAACATTCGCAGGGACATTCACGCCGAAGCCGAGCACAGCATTCGGATTGCGCGTCGCAAGCTGAATCAAAGCAGCGTTGACCGCCGCATTCTTCTTCGCGCCCGCATCAATCGTCGCGCGCACCATAGAAGGCTGACCGATGGCGAGCGTGTTGGCATCAAGAGCTACGATGCCGACCTCTCCGGCTTTAAAGTTGAGAGCCTTTTGCAGCACATCATCTGCGACCCTGGCAGCCTTGCTGGACTGCTTCGCTTCCTCATCAATCTTCGCTTGCGGAAGGTCGTCTTTGCCGTACAACTCATCGCCGTTGAAAATGTAGATGGTCTTTCCGCCGTGCTTCTCTTCACGATATTTGTGCTTGCCTTTGGTCGTCACAAGACCTGCGGCGAGCATTACGGGCGCGTTAAAGCGTCCGCGCGCGAGGGCTACGGATTCGACCTTGATTGTGTCGGGCGTAGGATTGACGAAGTGCATGCCAATGGCGACGCGCTCGAAAGAGCGAACGTCGAGGCCCGTGCGCGTCTTAATCTGGTCGAGGCGCGCGTTGACCTGCGCGAGCTTGGCCTGATCGCTTGCCAGCACGCGCGGCAGAAACTCGTTCAACAAACGCTGCATGTCAATCGAGACCACGCCGTCAGCTTGCGGCAAAGACGAGAGCGGGTCTGTGGCCGCAGCCGGAGCAGTTTTAGCATTCGCATCCTTCTTTGCCTGTGCAAAGGATGTCACAGGCAGCATGCTTCCCAACAATATTGCGAGTGCAACAAAAGAGGCATAAAAATTCTTCTTCACGATAACGCCACCTTTCAAGTCTTGAACATTCCTTCCTTCTCACTGATGCGCGGCGCGGCGCGCGGGGTTGGCTTTGAGGGATTTACTTGTCCTTCTTATTTATTAACGAGGCATCAGGTTGGAGATTAACTCCCTGTGCTCCACTTTTTGATAATCCTTCGGCAACTCAAAGAGCGTTGCGTCCACTTCCTGCTTGATGTCGCGCAATTCCATAGAATATTTCGCGCCGTTCTTTGAAGTGCTCTCGAATTTGACAGGCATGCCCAGAGATTCGTCTGCCCAGATAATCGTCTCAGAGCCTTCTTCCTGTGGGCCACTGACGCGATACTTGGTCGTCATGCGCCCGTTGACCTCTTCCGTGCCGAGCTTTTCATAACGAGCTCCGATGTGCGCGCCTTTGACTAATTTGTCTGGCCCAAAATCCGACGGGACGCTCTGTGAGGTAGAGTTCGCGCTATTACTTCCATCAAGCTTGATTTCCGCGTAGAGCTTTTTCTCTGGATAGAGCACATAACGCCCGCTTGAGATTTGCAGGTAAGTAACCTTGACGCCCGGCAGCATCCACATCTCTTCGCGCCGCTTCTCTCCATCGCGCGCGACAAATGTCTGTTGATTTGTCGGAGTTGAAAACCCTTGAGTGTTGGCTGCCTGCTGGCCGGGATTGCTGGAAACAATTCTCGTCGCCTGATACCGCGCAGGCTCTTTGGTCGGAAACGGCGGCGTCGCGCGCAACTCATCCGCATTCGCAGAAGCGTTCGCAGAATTTCCATTAGCATTACTCTCAGCCGCACGCCTGCATGCCGCGCCAGTCAGAACTATGCTGATGATTAGCAAAGCTCCGAGCGAGATGTGCCGCAGACGCTGCGAAGATAAAAGATGCATTAAGTCTCCAGACAAAAAGCGCAGATTGCTAACCTGAGTTGCAAGAGATGGACGGCTTTAGCCGCGTGCTGTGCGGAAAGTCTCTGACTTTCCGTTGCCTGCTGCTTCTCAATCATTCAGCGAGGCTGAGCCTCGCTGAATGATTGAGGCCACAGTTGCCGGAAAAGCAAAGCTTTTCCACACAGCATTGCGGCAAGCCGCCCTCGCTCTCTTAACTGGTTAATTGATTTATCTAGTCATTTCAGACGCGCTCGACCAGCAGGGCCAAGCCCATTCCGCCGCTCACGCAGAGCGTGGCGAGACCGCGACGCGCCTTGCGCTTCTTCATCTCATGCAGCAGCGTTGTAGTGATACGCACGCCCGTGCAGCCAATCGGGTGGCCCAGAGCAATCGCACCGCCGTTGACGTTCAGACGCTCTGCATCAAACTTCAATTCGCGGTCGCAGGCGATGACCTGCGCTGCAAAGGCTTCGTTGAGTTCAATCAAATCTATCTCGTCGAGTTGAAGATTTTGCCGCGCGAGCAGTGTGCGGATAGCTGGCACAGGGCCGATGCCCATAATCTCAGGCGCGACGCCAGCTATCTCGTAATCAACAATCCGCGCTTCCGCTTCCGCGCCGGATTCCTGCAAAACTTCTTCGCTCATCAAGACCAGAGCCGCCGCGCCGTCCGTGATGCCGGAAGAGTTTCCGGCTGTCACAGTTCCGTCTTTGCTAAAGACCGGCGCGAGTTTGCCCAAAACTTCCATCGTCGTGCCTGCGCGGAAATGTTCGTCACGCGTAAAAGTTTTAATCTCGCCTTTGCGGCCTTTGATTTCGAGCGCGACTATCTCTGCATCAAAACGCCCGGAGTTGATTGCAGCCTCTGCGCGTTGCTGCGACCTGAGAGCAAAGCTGTCCTGCTCTTCTCTGTGGATTTCATATTGGCGCGCGAGGTTCTCAGCCGTCTCGCCCATCACCTGACCGGAGAGCGGGTCATTGAAGCCGTCTCTGTACATCCCGTCAACCAGTTGCATGTTGCCGAGCCGCATTCCCCAACGCGCGCCCTCGGCGTAGTAAGGCACGCGCGACATGCTCTCAGTCCCGCCCGCGAGCACTGCGCGTGCGCGGCCAAGCATAATCTCTTCAGCCGCGTTGATAATCGCCCGCAAGCCTGAGCCGCATGCCTGATTGATTGTGTAAGCAGGGACAGTTTCAGGCACGCCCGCGCGATATGTAATCTGCCGCGCGACGTTTGGCCCACCGCCAGCCTGCCGCGCAGAACCCCAGATGGAATCCTGTATCTGCTCTGGCCCAATCTGCGCGCGACGCAAACTCTCACGCGCGACAGCCGCGCCCATGTCCGCAGCAGTCCATTCGGCCAGAGTCCCGCCGAACTTTCCGATAGGCGTTCGCACAGAGCCGACTAGATAGACATTCTTCATCTCTAAATTCCTTTAACTAATCAAGCATTAGCCACAGAGTCACAGAGGCACAGAGAAATAAAAATATAAACTGAGATTAGGTCGTCCTAATTATTTTCCTGCTCTGTGTCTGCGGTGCCTCTGTGGCTGATTTCGTAAATGTTAGCACACGCTCTGAAGCCATCAAAACCTGCTGCCCTCACGAAGCATCCGGCACATCTTTCAAGGCTTCATAGACCGGCAGACCTTTGCGCAGAAAAACTTCGCGCTCCAAGTTTGCGCCGGGAGATTCGCCAATCATCAGAATCGCGTCGCATCTCTCAGCGAGCGCGAGCGAGATGTCCATGATTGCTTGATAAGGATTAGCAGTCCGCGCCTGCGCTATGACAGGCAACGCCGCGTTCATCCCTATCACCGGAATGTGGCCTTTGCGCAAGACCTCTGCGGCGGCTGCATTCATCGCGTCCAGATTTCTCTGGCGTTGCTCTGCTGTCGGAGCTGTGTACGGGCCTGCGACGATAATCAACATCGAATCTTCTTTCCTCTTTCATTAATCTCGCAAGCGATTATAATGGCTGCGTCGCCTCGCACGATAGCCAACCCAAAGCCTCCTGCAAATGTTTGAATCTCTGGACAGCGAAGCTTCCATCAAGCACGCGGTAGAGCATCTGCGCGCGCTGATTAATGAGCGTGAAGAATGGTTTTATACAAACGCAGAAAACTCTGCTCCATTCGCGCTCAGACGCAGCGAGATTGATTTCAGCCACGCGCATGGCTCTTTGATTCTTTCCTGTTTGAGCGAAGCAGGCACAACCATTTGGCGCATCAACGGCTGGGAATGGATTGATGGGAGATTGCTCCTGGACGCCTCGCGCCGCATGGGAAGAGAACGCGCAAAGCTACAACTTATCCCGCGCGCTTCCATTGCTTCGACGGTCGCTTTAGTCAGCGAGACCAGACAGTCACGCTGTCAAATGTTGGCGCGCCTTGCCAGCGCATTGTTGGCAGGCGCACGCATCTCGCAAGCGAGATTGAGCGCGGGCGCGCGTCGCGGACAGCCGGGACGTGATGCGCGCATCCTTTTGGAATTAAGAAATCAAAGCATCGCCGTGACAGCCGATGTCGGAGAAGATTTGACGCGCGGCACGGATGCTTTTCTCTCATCCGCGCTCATCTGGTTTGCGCGCCTTGGTGAAAGAGCGCGCGTCGCGCGTGCCTCTAAGCTGTGGCTCGTCGCGCGGTCTTTGAACATCAAGCCATTGGCCCGGAGCCTCGCGCTCTTGCGTGATGAATTGCGCCGCAAGATTTCTCTCTTTGAGCTTGATGACGAATGGCAGAAGCTTGCGCCAGTGTCGCAGCTTGAAAGAGCTGAGTTGTGGAGCGATGCGCCAGCACGCTTGCCCCGTCTAAGCACGTGGCGACAGAGCGAGTCTGCGAAACAGATTGTCTCTCTTGCCCCGCAAGCGATTGATGTCGTCAGAGCGCGTCATGGCGAGACGCTGCGTTTTCATGGCTTGTCGTTTGCGCGCGTGCGGCGTGTGATGAACCGCGAAAAAATCTGGTTCGGGATAGAGGGCGCGTGGCGTCGCCTGCTTGATGAGAGCAGCGCGCGTGATTGGGGCAGGCTATTGGAAGATTTGCGGGAGCATCGCCGCGCAGATGCATCCGACCATCGCCATGCTCTCTATCGCGCCGCGCCCGAAGCTTGGCTCGAATCCCTGCTTCGCCGCGATATCACGCGGCTCGATCCGGGCCTGCGCCTCGCGCCGCTTCATGCACAGTTTCGCACAACATCACACGCCGCAACCGTTGCGCGCCCTGTGGACTTGCTCGCGCTCAGACGTGACGGGCGGCTCGTCGTCATCGAACTGAAAGTCTCTGAAGACCGTGAGCACGTTCTTCAGGGAGCGGACTACTGGCGGCGCGTCGAGGCGCACAGGAGATGCGGCAACCTCACACGCGCAGCTCTCTTCGGCGATGCACCGATTGCTGACGAGCCGCCCCTGGTCTATCTCGCCGCGCCGACCCTTCGCTTTCATAGAGCCTTTCAACTTCTGGCCCAATCAATCGCGCCTGACATCAAAATCTTTCGTTTCGATTTGAACGAAGACTGGCGCGCAGGTGTTCGCGTCATGCGACGTTGTGACTTTAAGCAATACTGCAAATCTTAGCCGGTCTGCTCCGGCAGCAGGAAATGTATATTGACAATTCTACGTCTCGGCGTTATAACCCGCGTGAATGGCATGCGCTCATAAATGCCAGTCTTAAATTTCGTTCCTTTGCTCCTTGCCTTAACGGAACCTCTTCGCTCTTCTCATGCACCGGCGATGCAATTTATGGTCTTGTCGATAGAGAGGTTCATTACTTATTAACTGTTTCTGTCTGACCTGGAGGGGCGACACGGCTAATAGGAAACTGCATACTCGCAATAATACCTATCGGGGAATAGGTTACTTACTTTGTCTTAAAGCCTCGCGCCCGGCTCATCAGGAGTATTAACATATGTTCAAATCAGGTGAGGTAATCGGCTCATATACCCTTGTGCGAAAACTCGGCGAAGGGTATTTCGGAGTCGTCTGGTTAGCTGAAGATAATAGTGATACCTCACATGGAGAGGTTGCGCTCAAGACTCTTAAGCAGCCGGATGCTAACGCAATTTTGCAGGAAGTATTTAACTGGGCGAAGGCAGATGGGCATCCTAATATTCTGCCGATTCTTGAAGCGGGAGTTTATCCCACCTCGCATGGTGATGTTCCAATCATTGTCAGCAGTTATATAGGTCAAGGTTCGTTAAGGAGTTGGATAGAAAAGAATCAACTGGTATCAGTTGAAACCGTGATTGAATTATCTTGCGGCATTCTTGATGGCCTGGAACATTTACATCGCAGAAATATTATCCATCGAGACCTAAAACCTGAGAACGTTCTCATCTATCAAAATGTGCCGTTACTGACGGATTTCGGCATTGCCCGCGTCCAGCGATCCGAGGCAGACATTCAAAGCTTCAGTGTCGCTGGAACGATTCCTTACATGGCTCCAGAGGCTTTTCAGGGCGTGCGCTCTCCTCAGACTGATGTGTGGGCGGCGGCGGTCATCTGTTATGAGCTTTTAGCCGGACGCAGACCTTTTGCCGCAGCCATGCGTCAGATTACAGGCGCTGCTCAAGCTCCTCCTCTGCCCAACTCTGTTCCGAGAGACCTGCGCAAGATTCTCGATTTCGCTTTACGTAAAGATCAGGCTTTGCGTTGTTATAAGTCGGCGGCGGAATTACGCGCTGCGCTTTTAGATGCGCTTCATAAAATCCGAACAGATGTTCGGTCGCCAGTCGAGACCACTGACGATTCGACGATACCGATGCTGCCTGCGGAGGGATATGCAAACGAAGAACGAGAACCCGCCTCGTCGCGGCCCTCGCTTCGGGGAACTAATTTTCAGAGAGTGATGGACATAGATGTTGATAAGCTCAGGAGCGATACCATAGAAATCACCCACCGCAAAGGTAAGCGGCAACGAGCGAGCGATGAACCGGAATCCTCCAGTCTCACCAAATTTAAGGCGGGAGAGATTAAAGCCAAGAAGTTCACCTTAACCGGCGAAGAAGAGGGGTAAGTTTTTTTTGCAGCATTGGAGATGAACCGAGCCCGACATCGAAAGTATTAGACCTTCTCATCTGCCTCACATCTCCCATATCAAAGGCTAGCCAAATGAGGAGAGCGTTATTATGCAACTCTTAAAAATCCTTTTTCTGGATAACAGCGTCGAAGGCGTCCTTATCATTTTAGTACTGCTGTCTTTGCTGGGAGGGGCAATCTATTTCGCTGTCATTCACACCCGGCGTTATCGCCAGTACGAGACCGGATTGCTCGACAAAATGATTTCGGTCTTGAATGGCTTGCGCGAGAATAGAGCGGATGGCGACGCCGGTCATGTTCTGGAACAACTTACTGCCCATCTTCCAAGAGATAGCAAGGGACGCGTGCATGAAAGTCTTATCGGAGACCGCATTCTGGCTTTGAGAAAGATGCGAGCCTCGCACGCTAAAGTAAACGTTCAAGCTCTGCAAGAGATGAGCGTGGCAAAAGAAGCCACACGTCGTGGTTTGGGCTTTTCAAGTTTCGTCGTCGGCTTTGCCATGCTACTGGGATTACTCGGCACGATCCTCGGTTTGACCAAGATGGTGCAGACCATTCACCTGACCTTGCCGAGCGCGACCGACAATTTGACGCCGGATAAATGGTCGCAATCGCTGGAGAATGTGAGGGTGGTGCTAAGTTCGATGAAGTCGGCCTTTTCAGCTACTCTCGTCGGCCTCTTCTGTTCAATCGTGGCATCGTTGCTGAATCTTCGTCTGGAGCGAGCACAGTCCCGCTTCTTTGAACAATTAGAGCGGTTCACTATCGAGGAGCTGCTGCCGAAAACCTCCCCCACGATGGAGGACGAGGCATTGCTGCAAAAGGTCAACAGGCAGTTGGAACTATACTTCGATGAGTTGCGTGAAGTAGCCGAGCGGAACAATCAAACGGTTCAAGACCTGAGCGCGGCCCAGAAATCCTTTGAGGCGACCATTGCCAGTATTGAGCAGATGGCAAGAGGGAATTCATCCGGCAGCATACAAGAAGTGCTTGGATATCTGACAGGAGTTATCGGAGAGCTTTCAGGCGTCAACCGTTCCATCGTGACGCTGACGGGCCGTTTACCTGAGACGCTTGAGTTAGCGCGGCAGTCGAATCAAACGATGCAACAACGTGTCGATACTCTGCTCGATTCGCATAAGCAATGGCAGAAAAGGATTGACACTTCTCTCTCGGACATGACTCACACGCTGCCCAATCTCATTAGCCAGTTACAGCAGAACACTCGTCACGCAACTCCTCGAACAGAAACTTCTCTCGGTTCAACTCCGGCCCGTCCCTTGATGCGTTCCCCGGCAGAGGTGAGCCTGCTCGATGAGCCATTGTCTCAACGCACGTTTCTATTCTACGGAGCGGGCGCATTGTTTATTTTGGTCATAGTTCTTTTCTTGTTGAGATAAAGCGGGAGATAAATATGCCGCAGTTACAAGCATCAAGATTAACAGCCACTAACAGCCGTCTTATTTTCTGGCCCTGTCTGGTTGATATGCTGACCTCCGTCCTCATGATTTTTCTCTTAATCTATTTTATTCAGGCTACTCTGGGCCACAAGGATTTAGAGGCTCAGGTAATCCGGCGAAATCAGGAAAAGTTCCTCACTGTTTTTCGTCAGGATTTCGCAAGAGAGATAGAAAATAAGACGGTCTTAATTAATCAAGATTTGAATTTAATTCAAATCACATTCAGCGACAAAATCCTGTTTCCTCCCAAGCAATATGAGCTTCAACCGATTGGCAAGGAAGTTTTGCGGCGGTGCGCGGTCATCTTTGACAAATCAACACAATCAGGATTTAAGCAGATTCAAGTCGAGGGTCATACCGATAATCGCGTGCTCGACAGCCACGTTTACCCGCGCGACAACTGGGAATTGTCAACCGGACGGGCTATTAGCGTAGTCAAATTTCTGGTCGAGAACGGACTCAAGGAGAGCCTTTTATCGGCAAATGGCTACGCGGCCACCAGACCTAAAGACCTGCGTCATACGGAAGAGGCTCTGAGCATGAACCGGCGCATCGAAATCCGCATCGTGTTCTCGACCCCCGGACAACAGCGATGAAGCTCAACGTCACGCAAGCAGACCTTCAGGAGTTGGCGCGACAGGTTTCGCGCTATGAGCATGGAGTGTGTCCTGAGACACGGTTGACCGAACAATTTGAAGAGGCGCTCAGCCGCTTGCAAGCGTTGTTGGTCGAGTGGCGACCACTCCTGCGTGGTTTGCGTCATCGCCCTACATCTTTGATGAGAGATTGTGATGACGCACTCAGCCTCGCGCATCGTTCGTGCCGGAGCAAGCAGTACAAGCAAGGTCTATCCCACATCAAACTTGTGCGCCACGGCCTCGCGCTTTTGCAGGAACTCCTGGAAGCTTACGGCGAGTATGGTTTTGCCACAGATGCTTACCAAAAGCTAAAGATTATGCTGAACTCAGAGCATCTCACTCAACTGCTGACAATCGAAACTATCGCACGGCTCCTGACAGAATCCGACAAACTGTTAGCAGCAGGAAGAAGCCGGCAGGCGGTTTTTATCGCGCGCCTGTGTCGAAATAAGGCTCTCGCTTTGCAGGAAGTATCAAGTGAACTGACGGCTGAAGAGAGCGCGAAGATTCAAGGACTCGCAATTAAAATCAAGGAGCAGTCCGATTTTTTCGCGCAAACCGAAGCTTTTGCCTCTTCAAACGGCAACGACCTGAAACTTCGCTATGCCTTTGAACGACTTCCAGACCTCTTAGCTCAGCGTCGCCTTACATCGGTCGCACGCCTCCTTGATGATATAGATTACGAACTGGCCGTGAGAAGAGCCGTGTGGGTTTCTTTCCAGCATCACCACCATCTGCATGACAAATCAGATGTCAACACACAACGGACGAGAGACGAATTGAAGCGGCTTATCCGTCAGGAATCATGGGAGAAGGCTGCTACCTACGTGTTGCAGCAGAGGTTAACCAAGCTTTCGTCGGAATCGCATAGCTTGCAACAGTCTATCGAGCAGGTTACGCAAAAAATGGAAGCCATTTACAGCAACGGCTCAGACCTACAACCGGAGGCAGCCTCCAAACTTGATTAAAGGAGTACATAGACATGTCCGCTCCAACCCTAATTGAAAACCAGACCATCATTGAAAACCTAGTGCGCGAGGTGTCTCTTGCCCCGATGCCCGGACATGCTCTGGTCGTTTATAAGCTAGTTGACGGCGGAAGGGTATTCATGGCAGAGCTCAGTCCTGAGCAACAGTTTAAGGAAGAAAAGACGCGCTGGTGGAATCGCTTTCTGTCTAATCCGCCCTCTTACACTGCCTATGCCGTCAATCTTAATGAACAATTAAAGCGGAAATTTTCTCATCGGGTGCTGCTCCGAAATCAACTCTATGGCTTTGATCTAATCTTTCGGCTCAGGTATCGCATCGCTTCACCCAGAAGAGTCGTCGAGCGTTTGTCAGAGGATCCGCTGAAACAGTTGCAGAATGAGATCGTAGACCAGATTAACGAGATCGTCTCCAATGAGGAATGGGACTCTATCAAGAACAGGTTTAATCTGCTGGCAGAAGATGCGCTTGCTCATACTAAGAAGGAAATAGATAAGCAGGCCGAGTATTGGGGATTTGCAGTTGAGTCAATCAAATTGGAGCATCAACTGCTGGAGACCGATATTCAAACTGATATAGATGAGCGAGACAAAGCCAGGGAAATTGAGAGACGCAAGATTGAGGCTGACGCTGAACGAAGGCGGCGGGAAATCGAACAACAGAATGCCATCCATCAAGCAGACCTTGAACATCAGACTGCGCTTCATCAAGCAGGTCTTGGAGAGCAACGAGACGAAGTTGAGCATCAGCACGCGGTGCAACAGGCGCAACTGGAATTTCAACGTAAAGAGTTGGAGCTCAAACATCAGGACAGTTTGCAGGCGCAGGATTTAGCAAATCAGATTGCCAGAATGCTCCATCAAAACATGGTGCGCGATAATAATTTGATGACCCAGATACGCACAGGAGGAGCCGATGCGGCTGTCGAAGCCTTAAAAAATATTGCGGGTGAGACAAATTCACCGAGACAACTCGAAGAAGCTCTCAACGTTCTCCAGAGATTGGCTTTCAAACAACCTTCTGCCTCAAACGCACCCCTCGGCGATCTTCAATCCATTGGCGCGTCCCCTTCTGCCGCCGGTCTGCTCTCCGCGCAAAATGAAGAGTCGGATAAGCTGACCAAAGTGGCCGACTTGCTGTACCGCACTTTTCAGGTAGTGCGAGAGGTGAACTACTCGACAGCCGAGCAGGCTCGACTGCTCTCGGCCTTGTTGCATTTGGCTGCGGAAGCGATGTTAGGCGCAGAGACCGACGACGGAAAGATTAAAGAGTATCAGGAAAAGCTCAAAGAAGTTGTCGAAAAATTCAGCTTTTTGCCGCCGGAACTGGAGCGCTTTATGCGCGAAAACTATCGCTCGCTCAAAGAGCGATTAAAGTAATAAGCCGGAAAAGGTCGCTATGTCCCAACAACCAGAACAATTCTCATCCAACCTGTCTGAAGAGTCAGGTCACCAATCTTCATCTACCTCAACTCCGTCCGTAGGCGAAGGGGACGTTAAGCAAGAGCCTGTCAAAAACATTCCATCCGAAGAGACGCCAAAAGAAGAAGAGACGGCTGCTTCACAGGGCGGGCTAAATTTCAAAGCAAAGAAAGTCGAGGCGGATAAGTTTTACGCTGCAAACCATCAAGAGTTTAATGTTAACGAGACTAATATTCGGCAATATCTCGTCGGCGGCTATGACATGGTTGCCTTGCGGGCTTTCTCGCTGGATTTCACAACGCAAATTTCGCATGAAACCGAGCGGGAGATTGTTGAGATGCATGTCTCTGACGATACCCTGCTGGAAGAGTTATACGCGACTTTGTGCGAGAAAAATCTGTTAGTCCTGACAGGCGAGCCGGAGATGGGGAAGACCACCACCGCCCTCTACTTGAGCCATCAATTACGTCAGGTGTCGGATCATTACAATGGCACGTATCTCGTCCATCCGCTCGACCGCAATGTCAAGATTAATTTTCAGGAAATCATCGAGCAACAAGATGACTTTAGCTCTCGACTGTTGCTCTTTAAAGACGCTTTTGCCGGAGGCAATCGAGATTTGCTTGAGTTCTTCAAGCAACTGGGAAAGCCAATGTTGGGTGCCATCACAGAGAAGCTGCAACGCAATCACTTGTTCCTAATCTTCACTGCCGACACGGAGACAGTTAAGGATTGCCAGCGACAACTATCCAACCTGAATCTGGAGAAGTGCCTGCCACCACTTAGAGAAGAATTATTGATGCGCGGATTGGAGTTGAGGCTCAAGCAGATTGCTGACACGCAAGGCTGGGCGGATGACGAGCTTGAAAAACGAGTGCCTGACGAAAATCGCAAGGAGATAATCAAAAGCCTGCGCACGATGCCGCGCATCTGTTATCTGGTAGAGCACTATCTCTTGAAATTGGATGATGGGTTGGATTTGAAAGAGGCCATCAGCCGTGTAGATAATTTGCAGGATTGGTTTCTCACGGATTTAACTGACAATTTCGATGTCTGGTGCTTTGCTCTCACATTATGCCTCTGCCACTGCACTCCTTATCCAACTGTCGTCTCGTGGTTTGAGTTTGAGTTCTTCCGTGAGTCCATCTCGACCTACTTGCGGCGGAAGCTCAGAGTCACGTGGGCCGCGCAACCTGGGCCAGCCATGCCGGAAATGATTTCGGAGAAATTCCTCTTAGAGCGTTGCCGCGCCGAAATTTATAAAGACCCGGCGAGCGGGGTGGATGCCGTTAGATTCATCAATGAACAATATCCTGAGATGTTATGGGAGATTCTTCTTAGTTCAAATCGAAAAACATTATCGCTTCTGGTGCCGCACCTGACAGAGTTGGCGCAACTGCGTAATCCACGTATTCGCGCGCGCGCCGCCGGGATGCTTGGGCGCATTGGAGAGATTGACCCCATTGAAGTGACGTTCTCTTTGATGGATGAATGGACTTATTCAGGTTCGTTTATCCAAATGGCGACTGTCGGTTATCTCTATCAAGGCATTTGGGCGAGCCGCAACAGCCGTTATCGCGAGGACTGTCTCAAGCGGCTGAACAATCTGGCAACAGAGGAAAAAGAAGAAGATAGGCCGGATGTCTGGACAGCGATTGCTGCCTACAAGCAACTCGGTGTTTACGACCAGCCGTTAGCCATGGAGAAATTTAAAGAGATTGCCAAGAGAAAATTCACCGGGCCGATGGAGAATACGCAGAGATTGGAGCGCATCCTACATCGCATTGAAAAGGCGTTGGAAGACCGTTCCCTGAATGAGAATGAGATTGATAAGATGGCCTTAACGCACGTTCATGATCTGCTTCGCGAGATAGCTCTGCGAGTCTTTTCACAGGAGAGTGCGATTTTGCTGGCTATCCAATATGCGATAGTCGTGTTGTGTCTCACCGGCGACCCGATTCAAGTATTTGACGAATTACGAAAGTGGACGTTGGCTGACAAAAAATCTCTGGGAGCTTTAGTCGCGCTAATCTTCCTTGAATATAACGGAATCGCGACGGCGCTGGAAAGCAAGTCGGTTGAGATGCAGGTCGTCGATGCAGACGGCTCAACACGGACATACTATTGCAACCTGCTGGTAAGCTCCATTTCTTCAAGCGAAGATACAGTGCGAAGGACAGCGCGGTTTCTGGAAGCCGTATATGACAGCTTCACTAACTTTTTCCCGATTCATTCCTGTAGTTATTTCAAAAAGAGTTTTGTCTTTCATCTCAAAAACTGGATTGACAATGCTCTGCCGGTCGAGCGGCTCCGCACGGCAATGGCCCACCTGTTCGATGAACTATTAATGACCTCGAATCAGAGCCTTAGTGATTTGCTGTCCGGTCTCCTCAATTATGACCCGGACTTTTTATACGAAGAATCTAAATATTATCTCTTCAAACGCGACGTGCGGCGACGGCGGCTTGAGTTAGATTCAATATCTTTCTCTCTTGATTGATTCCCGGATTGTTGGTCGAAGCTATCAACACGGGGCGGTCGTGCGATGCTGCCGCCGCGCCGGAAGGTCAAGCGATTGTTCGCGTGATTCTAAAACTTTCGCCGCGTAGCGGTGCTTACTTCAACCGCCACGCGACGATAACTATGGTGGACATGCGCAGCCCAATGCCGTACTCACTGCCGGTAATCCGTTAAAATCTCACGACGCGGGGCTGTCAACTAATTTTTCATTTCATAAGACGAGAGCGGTTGCAACTCTAGCCCGAAGTCTCGCGGATTTTCGCCGATGATGGCGGCGGCGAAAAAGCGTGGGACGTAGTGTACGCTCTCAGTTTGAAAAGTCTGGTCCAGACGGGTGCGTGCGGCTGTCAGTGCGCAGAGGCTGCAAGCTTTGCTCTGTTCGTCTGCGACCAGTTGCAGGTCGCTCTCCACTTTCATCCTGCCGCGATTGTATGAGAGCACGGCCAGCGCTTCCTTCATCGCGTCGCCCTTGAATTTCTCAAGGCCGTCGTTGATGTAGCGCGCGGCGGCATCTGCGGACTTTTCCACGTCGAGCAGTTCTTCAACCGTCAGGCCGTAACGCTGTCCGGTCTTCGGCAGAAATTGAAACATGCCGATTGAGCCGGCAGAGTTCGGCTTTTCGATGTTGACGTATTCGGATTCAATCAAAGGAATATATAAGCCTATAAGCGGCGAGACGTTGTGCGTCTTAAAAGCTTTGATGATAACCGGCGCGTTGTCGCGCCCGCGCTCGAAGACGAAACGCGCGTCGCCTTTCCAGAGCCGGTCGCCGCCATCGTTGCCGATGCGCTTGACGTAAGATTCGACATTCCTCTGAATCTCCGCTTCAAATGCCGGCGTGAATTGATAGTTCGCGCCGGAGATGCGGCGTGCGATGTTGCGCGCCTGTTCTGCAACATATGCAGTCCGCTCGGACTGTGTCATCTGTTGATAGAGCCTTCCGGTCTGTGCCTGAATCCCTTGCGCGATGGTTGTGAGAGAGATGATTGCCGCAAGCGTTAAAAGAAAAAATCTATTGGACTTCATGCTTTATTCTCCTTGTCTTTCGTTTGAGTTAAAGAAGCTTTGGGAAATAGTCTCCCATTATAGTAAGCGAGAAAATTGACGGAAAGTGTTCATCGCGTATGAGAAAATTTTTAAAATAAATCATGTGGCAATAAGCGTGAAAGAAGATGCTAGAATCTTCGAACGACCGAGGGTCAGAGCATGATTGTATGACTACGTTTTCGCAGAAGAATGTGACGGGCTTGCTGCTCGAATGGCAGCAGGGAGACAGCGCGGCTTTTGATAAGCTGACGCCGCTTGTCTATGAAGAGTTGCGACGGATGGCGCATCGCTATATGCAGCAGGAGCGCGCGGGCCACACTTTGCAAACCACTGCGCTCGTCAACGAAGCTTACGTGCGGCTTGTGGGCCAGCAGAAGATTGAGTGGCAGAGCCGCGCGCATTTCTTCGCAGTCACGGCGCAAGTCATGCGGCATGTTTTGATAGACCACGCGCGGCAACGTCATTACGCAAAGCGTGGCGGCGGAGCGCAGCATGTCTCGCTCGGAGACGCTTCCCTGATGACGCAGGAACGCGCGGCGGAACTCGTCGCGCTCGATGAAGCTCTGGACGAGTTGGCACAACTCGACCCGCGCAAGGGCCGCGTCGTTGAGTTGCGCTACTTCGGCGGCCTGAGCCTGGAAGAGACAGCAGAAGTTTTAAAAGTTTCCCTGATGACTGTCCGCCGCGATTGGCGCGCGGCCAAAGCTTGGTTGTATCGAAGGATGAAGGCGGAAGTATGAATGATGAATGATGAATGGAGTGCTGTTTGAAGATGGAGGCTTTAAGGTTGAATAGCATGCCATTCATCATTCATCATTCATCCTTGCTTTTCTATGACTCCCGAAAGATGGCAAGAGGTCGAAGAGATATTCCACGCGGCGATTGATCGCGCGCCGCAGGAGCGTGCGGCATTTCTGCATGAGGCTTGCGCTGGCGATGATGAATTGAGAAGCGAAGCCGCAGAGTTGATTGAGGCGCACGAAGAGGCAATGGATTTTATAGAGCAGCCAGCCATCGCGCATGACGCGCGCGTACTGGTCGGAGCCTCTATTGAGGACAACATAGGGCGCGCCGTCGGGCCATACAGGATTATCGAGCAGCTTGGCGCAGGCGGCATGGGCGAAGTTTATCTGGCGGAAGACGGGCGGCTCAATCGTCCCGTCGCGCTAAAAATTCTGCCCGCATACTTTCTTTCTGATGACACGCGCCTGCGCCGTTTTCAAAGAGAGGCGCGCGCAGCCTCCGCTCTAAACCATCCGAACATCCTGACGATTTACGAGGTCGGAGAATCCACAAAAACGCATTTCATCGCGACGGAATTTATTGACGGGCAGACCCTGAGAGAGTTGATTGCCGACGGAAATTTGTCGCTCGAAGAGATTCTCTCGATTGCAGAACAGCTTGCCTCTGCACTCGCGGCGGCGCACGCAGCGAGCATCGTCCACAGAGACATCAAGCCCGAAAACATCATGCGGCGCACGGACGGTCTTGTAAAAGTTTTGGACTTCGGCATCGCTAAACTGCTTGAGCAAGCGGCCAGCGAATTCTCAGACGAAGCAAACACACGCGCAGGAGCGCAGACGGAAGCGGGCATCATCATGGGTACAGTCAATTACATGTCGCCCGAACAGGCGCGCGCACTGCCCGTTGACGAGCGCACGGACATCTGGAGTTTGGGAGTTGTGCTTTATGAAATGCTTGCGGGCCGCGTCCCGTTCGCGGGCGCGACGCGGCTCGATACTCTGGTCGGAATCCTTGAGCGCGAGCCCGCGCCGCTCTTTAGCGAATCTCTGGTTGATGTGCCGACTCATTTGCAGAGTTTGGCAAGCATCATCTCTAAAACTTTGCAGAAGGAGAGAAGCGAGCGGTATCAGAGCGTCACGGAGATGTTAAGGGATTTGAAGAGCTTGAAGCAGGAGCTTGCTCTCGCGCCTGCTTTTGAAGAGCAAGCTATCATGGATGCTTTGCGTCAGGCGCGCAGAGAGGAAAGCGATAGAAAATTTGCTTATGCATCTCGCCCGACTGCTTCAACTATTCTTGCTTCAACAGACATTTCACGCGCCGTTGGCACAGCCGCGCAGAGAGATAGTCGCAGGCCGCTTTACTTTGCGCTGGCCGCGATAGTCTTGCTGTCGGTTGTTGTCGCCGGAATGTTTTTCTATGGACGCAAGGATGCGCGACGCATTGTAGCTTTGCCGAACTCTGCGCCGCCGATTGCTGCCGCGCAGAAACTTTATAAGCAGATGAGCGAGCGCGAGCAGCTTGACTTTATTGATAAGCAGGAACAACACATCTCCTCTTTGATGGGAGACAGGCCCGCAAAGCTGAATGACGAAGCCTTGCGCGCCATCAAGTCATACGTGGATCGTTACGTCGCGCGCGTGGGCAGCAGTTCGGATGAGTTGGGCAAAGATGATTTACGAATCCCTTATCAGCGCGCGACGCAGTATGTGCCTTTGATTGCGCGTTCGTTTGCCGCGCGCAAGGTTCCGGTCATCATCGGTCTTTACTTGCCGATGATTGAATCCGAGTATAGAGCCTGTGCAGAGAGCGGCAAGGGCGCGAAAGGTCTTTTCCAGTTTCTGCCGCAGACCGCGAAGAATTACGGCGTAGCGCATGAAGAGATGTGCGATGTCGAAAAAATGACGCCCGCCGCAGCGAATTACATAGCAGACCGCATGGCCGAACTGGGGGATGACGCGGAGAGCATGACGCTCGTTCTCTTGAGCTTCAATCGCGGGGCGGAGGGAGTGCGCGATGCTCTGCGACTGTTAAGAGAGACGCCGGGTTATGAAAGAAATTTCTGGACGCTCTTTACACACCGGGGCAAATTGGACCAGACATTCAACGATGAAAATGCTGCCTATGTGCCAGCGTTCTTTGCCGCCGCCATCGTCGGCGAAAACCCGCGGGCTTTCGAGTTGCAGACACCGCCGCTCTCAACCCTGATTGATAAAAGCGCACCCGCCAAACCTTAGAATCCATTTCAAAGCTCAAAGCAGCTAATGCTTCAACTCCTTTGCGAGCTTATCTTTTCTCTTCGCGCCTTTGCGAGAACTGTTCGTTGAAGTTTCGCGCTGGTGGCGCAAAGAAAAGAAAGACCGAAAGCTCGCTAAGATTTGATGAGTTGATAGCGTGCGCGTTAAAGTAAGATACAAGAGTTATGAGTCAGACCATCAATCCAATTTCAGGCACAGCGCGCGCGCAGACTTCTGCGTCGGATGCGAGTGTGCTGGCGCGTTTGAGGGAGATTGTCGGCGGCGAGCATGTGTTGGTTGAGCCGGAACGTGTCGAGCCGTATGCGCAGGATGCCGTGAAGGAAAAGTTTCCGCCGGAGGCAGTCGTCTTTCCGCGCACGACGGATGAGATAGCAGCTATCCTGCGTCTGGCGAATGAAGCCTTGTTCCCTGTGACGGCGCGCGGAGGCGGCGTCGGCTACACGGGCGGTGCTGTTCCCGTCGAAGGCGGCATCGTCATCGGCACAGACCGCATGAACGAGATTCGAGAGATAAACGCAGAAGACCTCTATGTCGTCGCAGAACCGGGCGTGACGACTTATGCTTTGCAGCAAGCGGTCGAAGCCGTTGGGCTTTTTTATCCGCCAGACCCTGCGTCTTACAAAAACTCTTTCCTCGGCGGCAACATAGCTGAGAACGCTGGCGGAATGCGCTCTGCGAAGTACGGCGTGACGAAGCATTATGTGCTGGGCCTCGAAGTCGTCACGCCGACGGGCGAGATTATCAGGACGGGCGGGCGTACGAGCAAGAATGTGGTGGGATTTGATTTGACGGGTTTGATGTGCGGCTCGGAAGGCATGCTCGGCATCATTACGGAAGCGACTTTGAAGTTGCTGCCTTTACCGGAAGCGACTCGCACAGTGCGCGCGACCTTTCGCACGATGCAGGAAGCGTGTGCCTGCGTCACTGGATTTACGCGCGCGCGAATTACGCCTGTGGCGATTGAGGTGCTTGATAGAAATGCTATCAATGCCGTCGAATCCGAATTTGCATTCGGTCTGGCCCAGGACGCGGGTGCGTTGCTCATCGTCTCGGTTGATGGCCCAACGGTAGAAGTCGAGCGCGCTTCATTAATTGTCGAAGAAGTTTTAAAAGAAGGCGGCGGCTTTGATGTCCTGCGCGCAGTAACAAAAGAGCAGGAGGATAGATTGTGGGATGTGCGCCGCGCGCTTTCGCCTGCGATGAAAAAGTACGGGACGCTCAAGCTCAATGAAGATGTCGTCGTGCCGCGCTCGCGCGTGCCGGAACTCGTTGCAGAGGTCGAAGAGATAGGGCTTCGTCACAATACTTTCGTCGTCAACTTCGGACATGCAGGAGACGGCAACATACATGTCAATTTCATGTGCGACCGCGAGGATGCGGAAGCTGTCCGGCGCGCACGCGCAGCCGTGCGTGATACATTCGCTGTCGCGGTCAAACTCGGCGGCACGATAAGCGGCGAGCATGGCATAGGCTATGTCAAAGCTCCTTATCTGGAGATGGCCCTGGGCGATGCGACGATGGAAACGATGAAGCGCATCAAACGCGCGCTCGACCCGAACGGCATACTCAATCCGGGGAAAATGTTTGTTTGATGCCAAAAATGCTTTCTACTCTGATAGAGCTACAGCGTTTGAAAAACCTTGAGCGGACGGGTTGGATGTTGCGCGGGCTTGCGCCGTGCGCGGAATCTGTCGCGGCACATTCGTATGGCGTGGCTGTCGTCTCTATGCTGCTGGCGGATGAATTGGCGACGCGCGGCGTAGAGGTGGATGTCGAGCGACTGCTGCGCATTGCGCTGCTGCATGATTGGGCAGAAGCGCGCGTGGGCGATATGCCGCGCACGGCTTCGGAGTATTTTGGAGCGGAGGCAAGACGGCGTGCAGAGCGCGCTGCGTTTGATGACATGGTTCGCGCGTGCGGCGAGCGGCTGGAAAAATTATATAGCGGGCTGCACGAGGATTATGAACAGCGAGCCAGCTTTGAGGCGCGGCTCGTCAAGGCTGCGGATGTGATTGACCTGCTGATTCAGACGTTGGCGTTTGAGCGTGCAGGCGCGCGCGGTTTGGATGAATTCTGGGAAGGCGTTAGCGAGCGGCACATGCAATTTGAAGGCGCGGCACAGGAAGTCGTCGGAGAAATCATAGAGCAGCTTGTGCAGGCGCGGCGTGAGATAAGATGAGCGCGAATCATGACTAGACATCTTTGCGTCACTTTGCGTTTTACTTCTTTGCGTTCTTTGCGGTTAAGTAGTTTTTTAACGCAAAGCACACAAAGTGTTTTCGCAAAGAGCGTAAAGAAAATGTTTGTTGAGCGATGGGAGTTAAGCTATAGATGACGGATTGGCTGGCGCAGTTGTGGGCGGCTTTGACATGGCAGAAGATGCTCGTCGGAGCGGGCATGTTTTCCATCTCGTTTGTAGTGAGCACGGCTTTGGTTTTCTTCGTGCTTGTGAGATTGCCCGCGACCTATTTTCATTCTTCGCACGCGCGAGCTTTCTGGGAGAACAGGAGCTGGGCCGTGCGTTGGAGCGGCGTTATCTTAAAAAATTTTATCGGGCTGATTCTGATTCTGGTGGGCATCTTGATGTCTCTGCCGGGCATTCCGGGGCCGGGTTTTTTGACAATCCTGCTCGGCCTGGTGATGCTGGATATTCCCGGCAAGCGTCCCCTTGAGACAAGACTAGTTAAAAGGCCAGCCGTGCTCCACTCTATCAATCGCCTGCGCGCGAGGTTCGATAAGCCGCCACTGGTTTTGGATTAAGTTTAGCCACGGAGACATGGAGGAAGGCAAAAGGTAAAAGGAAAAGGGAAGAAGAGAAGAAAGCTATACTTTTTTTCGTTGCTTGTTTATCTACGTGTCTCTGTGTCTCTGTGGCTTATTGACCGATGCAAGCGGCGTGCGTTGACAAGCGCGAACCTGTTTGTTAGCTTGCCTTGTTCCGTCTGACTAAAGATTTGTCGCGCTTGCAGTTTCGCGCGGCATCATTTTAGATGATGCTCTATTTAATTCCCCTGCGGAAAAAAAAGACACTCGCGCGCGTGATGCTCGCGAGTCTGCTTGCCCTGAGCGTCTTGACGATGAGCGGTTGCGCGAGTCTATTCGGCGTCAAGCAAACTGTTTCTGTTCCGCCACTGCTTGGGCCGCTCAGCGAAGCAAGCATGCCGCAGCTTATCGCAGAGGTAAATCGCCTCGCAGCTGTGCGCTCGATACGCGGCAAAGTGGACATAGAATTTCAGGACACTTCGTTTGCCGAAAGCGGGCTCGCGGAAAAATACCGTACGGCGGACGGCACAGTTATCCTCCAAAGACCCGGACAGATTAACCTGCGCATACAGGCTCCTTTCGTCGGCACGAATATCGCGGAGATGACGAGCGACGGCACGCAGTTTCGCGTCGCAGTCTTGCAGGGCGAAGAGAAGTTTCGCCGCTTTGTGCGCGGCACGAACGACGCCAATTATCAAAAGATGGTTGTCGAAAACGGGCAGGCCAATGGCAACGGTAAAGACCAGAAGAATAATACTCTGAACGAGAAGCGCGCAGTGAGCGTGCTCTCTAACCTGCGTCCGCAGCATTTCACGGATGCCCTCTTGATTCGTCCTGTGCAATCGCGCGAAGAGTCTGGCATGGTCTATGCGCGCAGCGAGTTTTATCTGGAAGAAGCGGACACGCGACCGCGCGCCAAAAAGGGAAGTCGCGCCGTGCGCGGCTATTATCTTTTGGAAGAGCTTGCGCCGGGCGGCGAAGGCGGCGCGCGCCTGATGCGTCGCTTCTGGTTTGACCGCGTGGGCGGAATACGCCTTGCGCGTCTGCAAACCTTCGATACTCAGGGAACGTTGCTGACGGATGTGCTCTACAGTGAGCAGAAAAACTTTGGCGAAGACGGTCGCATACAGCTTCCTTCGCGTGTGGAACTGACGCGCCCGCAGGATCGCTACAAACTGCGCCTCAGCTATCAAGCTCCCGAAGCGGTCGTCATCGATCGCCAGTATGACTCAGAGATTTTCCTGCTCGAAAATAAATGGCAGCTTCCAGAAGTCGATCTGGACAAGCGCGAGAGCGGGCGCACAATCAGTAAACAATAGCCGTGTGATGAGTGATGAATAATGTGTGATGAGAAAAAAACTGTCTTTGGCTCATCACTCGTTACTCGTCACTCATCGCTGATTTAAAATGGACAATCTCATCACAGCCAACATACGCCAGCGTCCGATTCGCTCGCTCGTCAGCATCGCGGGCGTCGCGCTGGGCGTGGCATTGGTGATGTTGTTTACGGGACTCTCGCGCGGGATGTCGAATGATTTGCAACGACGCTCTGCAAACGTGCGCGCAGAAATTATCTTTACGCGCAAGGGAACGATGGACAACCTGACTAGCTCGACAGCGAATGTGAGCACAAAGTATGTCGAGTTGCTCAGGGCTATCGAAGGCGTTGAGATGGCCGTGCCTGTCATTCGTTATGTCTCGCAAGGGAATCGCGGCTTCGGTTTCGAGCAGGTCGAGGGCGTGGAGTGGAATGCATTTGCCGCGATGAATCAGATGCGTCTCGTTGAGGGACGCGCGCCGGAAGCTCTTGATGAAGTCGTGATTGATGAAGCGAAGGCGCGCAACAAGGACACGAAAGTTGGAAGCGCGTTGGAGCTTTTCGGCGGCAAGAAATATAAAGTCACAGGCATTTATGCTCCCGAATCCGGTGCGCGCGTCAAGATGTCTCTGGCCGCGATGCAGGACGCGCTCGAAGCTCCGGGCAAGTGCACTTATATCTTAGTCAAAGTGAAAGACGGCGCGGATGCAGAGACGGTCGCGCGGCGCATAGACCAGACGCTCGAAGGAAACAAGATACAATTTACGCGCGATGTTTTTACGAGCATCGAGAAGAGCATTCCTTTTCTTGGTCTCTTTCTCAAAGTGCTTGTGGGGTTGGCGGCTGTCGTGAGCGCGCTTGTCGTGATGCTTGCGATGTACACGACCATCACTGAGCGGACGCGCGAGATTGGGATTCTGAAAGCGATGGGAGCTTCAAGGAGTTATATCATCGGAGTGATTGAAAAAGAGGCTATCTTAATCAGCTTGATTGGCCTCGTGGTTGGATTTGTGGTCGCCATCGTCGCGGGCTTTGTGATTCAACGCGCGTATGGCTTAGTCTTTGAGTACGGATGGAGTTGGGCCATTACAGCCGCCGCTATCGGACTTTTGGGCGGCGCGCTCGGCGCACTCTATCCTGCTATCCGCGCGGCGAATCTGGATGCCGTCAGCGCGCTTTCATACGAGTGACAAGTGACAGTTGACGAGTGACAAGTTAAAATCCTTTTTACCTGTCACCTGTTACCTGTCACTGTTTTTATAATGAGAACTATCTTAGAGGCTGAAAATTTAGAGAAAGTTTATCGCGTGGGCCGCGTGGATGTGCCTGCCTTAAAGGGCGTGTCGCTGGAAGTGCAGGAAGGCGAGTTTCTGGCGATTATGGGGCCGTCCGGTTGCGGCAAGTCAACGATGCTGCACTTGCTCGGAGGCTTGCTCACGCCGACGCGCGGGCGCATTATCATTGACGGCGAAGATTTGACTGCCGCGACGGATGCGCGCCGCACGGACATACGTCGGCGCAAGATTGGTTTTGTCTTTCAAAGATTCAATCTTTTTCCGACGCTGACGGCTGAGGGCAACCTGCGGCTCGCGGAGAGGATACATCAGGCCAATGGCGCGGATGACCCTGAAAGACGACGCGATGTCTTGCGGCTCTTGAAACTCGAAGACAAGATGCATCACAAGCCTCTGGAACTTTCAGGCGGAGAGCAGCAGAGAGTCGCGCTGGCACGCGCCATCGTCACGCGCCCAGCAATCATTCTCGCGGACGAGCCGACAGGAAATCTGGATTCTGAGAACTCTGCTATCGTGCTCAATATGTTTCAGGAGTTGAATTATCGCTTTAATCAGACCATCATAATGATTACGCACAACCCGGAGGCTGCGGCCATGTGCCGCCGCATCGTGCAGATGCGCGACGGGGAAATTCTTGAGCCGAATGCGAGTGTGCAGGTTTAATCTTTACTAGCGTCTTATGTTTCGTATCTTGAAAGCCATTCTATTCTGGGGTTACGCGCGCAACACGTGGCAGTATGATGTGTTGTGCGTGTTGATTCTGGCCTTCATCTTTCTGACTCCGAAAAGCTGGTTCGATAATGGCGAACTTCGCTCCGCCAGACAGCATCAGAACATGTCCATTGCGACGCCTTTGCTCGTCACACCGGGAATTATTACCGAAGGGATGAGTCAAAGTGAAGTCGAGCAGCGCGTCCGTCAACTGACGCAAAGGGCTGATACCACAGTAGTTGGTATCCATCCAAGGTATGACGCGCAAGGGCAAGTCCTCGTTTTCGAGGTTGACATACGCTAATCATTCCATATAATCGCCCAGATTTATTGTGTTCGACTCTGGGCAGGAGTCTAACTGTTACTTGAAGGAGTTTCTATGAAGAGATTTGCTACCCTGGGCCTGGCAATCATCGTTCTGGCGGCCATCGTAGCTGTAAGCGCCCCCACTAATGCGAATGCACAAAATGCAGGTCTGGTCAGTTCTATCCTGAACCGCATGGAGCGCAATCGTCGTGATCTTAAATCGCTGCGCGCAAACATCAGCATGGTTAAGTATGACGCGCGGATTCGTGATGAAGATAAACGTCAGGGAACAGTGCTTTACATGCCCGCGGCAGGGCGCAATGCCTATGCGCGCATTGACTGGCAATCGCCTTCGCGCGAAACGCTGGCGGTGGCCGACGGGCAATACACGCTCTTTCGCCCGCGCCTGAATACGGCTTATGTGGGCAAGACCAACTCGGCCCCGAAGAGTGCGAAAGCAGGAAGCATGCTCGATTTCCTGAACATGTCTAGCCAGCAGGTCAAGACGCGCTTTGAGCCTTTGCAGGACATCTATGAAGAGACCCTGTGGGGCGGCGTCGGCACAACGCACTTCAAGCTCGTGCCGAAGGGCGGAGCCAGCTACAAGTATGCTGAAATCTGGGTGGACGGCACAGGCATGCCCGTGCAGACCAAAGTGGTCGAGAAGAATGATGATTCGACCACAGTGCGTCTGACCAACGTGGAAAGAAATGCAGGCATCTCGACAGACCAGTTCAAGCTCAAGCTCGATGGCAATGTGAAGATTGTCAAGGGCTAAGGTTCTGGCAAATTTATCTGGCAGGGCTTCGGAGGTCAAAGGCCGAAGCCCTGTGCAATTTTAGGCAGAAGAGGCAAGCCGTTTTTCTTCGCGCTCTTTGCGAAAAAAACTTTGCGGTCTTTGCGTTGAAAAAAAACTTTAACCGCAAAGACCGCAAAGAAGTTAAGACGCAAAGAGACGTAAAGAGCAGTTTTATCCGGCCTTCCTTCTTAATCGAAAATGAAGCGAAGCAACTTTCTCAAGCGCAAGGTGCGCGAGGTAAGCTTTATCACGCGCGGCCTGCTCTCGTCCAAACACCCTGTGCTGGCGCACATCATCCCCATGCGACGCTGCAATCTCGCCTGCGGCTATTGCAACGAATACGATAAAGTTTCCGACCCTGTGCCGCTCGATGTGATGAAGCGGCGGCTCGACAAGCTTGGCGAATTAGGCACATCCATCGTCACCATCTCAGGCGGCGAGCCTTTGATGCACCCGCAGCTTGACGAAATCATCCGGCACATTCGCTCTTATAAAATGATTGCGGGACTCATCTCCAACGGCTACTACTTCACGCCCGAACGCATCCGGCGGCTCAACGATGCGGGCCTCGAATTTTTGCAGATTAGCATAGACAACGTAGAGCCCGACGAGGTCTCAAAAAAGAGTCTCAAGAATCTGGACAAGAAATTGCAGAACCTTGCAGCGCATGCAGAGTTTCATATCAACATCAACTCTGTCATCGGCGGCGGCATCAAGAATCCAGAGGACGCGCTCGTCGTCGCGCGCCGCGCAGTTGAGCTTGGATTTTCTTCCACCGTCGGCGTGATTCATGATGGAAGCGGTCTTTTAAAACCTTTGAATGAGAAGGAAAAAGAGATTTTCCAGCAGGTCAAAAAGATGGGCAACCGCGACCACGCGCGACTCAACTGGTTTCAGGATGCCATCGCGGAAGGCAAGCCATACGAGTGGCGTTGCCGAGCAGGGGCGCGTTATCTATACATCTGCGAGGACGGTCTGGTCCACTGGTGCTCGCAGCAGCGCGGCTATCCCGGCATCCCGCTCGAAGAATATACGATGAAGGATTTTGAGCGCGAATATAATACGGAGAAATGGTGCGCGCCGACCTGCACCTTGCAGTGCGTGCATCAGGTAGGAATCCTCGACAACTGGCGCGACCCGCAAAAACCTGCGAGTGAAATTCAGGGGACGACTAAAGGCAAAGAGCCTGTCAGAGAGATGCTCCGCGCCGATTAATTAATCCAAGTTGCAAATTAATAGAAAGATGGCAGCTTGCCGCCTGCTGTGCGGAAAAGCTTTGCTTTTCCGGCAGATGTAGCCTCAAGCATGTGCGAGGCTGAGCCTCGCACAGAGTCAAGAGGAGGCGAAACGGAAAGTCTTAGACTTTCCGCATAGCATTGCGGCACAGCCGCCATCTTTCTGATAATTTGCAACTTGGATTAGTTACTTGAAAATTTGCGTGCCGGAAACTACATCTTCATGCGCGAGTGACGCGCGCCAACAAGTAGAATACCAATCCTGATAAGAGCGCAACGATACTCACGTAAAGCAGCGCGCCGCTAAATTTCAGATAGCTGTTAGAGAAAGCGTACAGATTAATCAGGATGTAAACGATGCCGCATAGCACGCCTGCGGACATCAACACCTGGCCCACATTCTTACTTTTGATTACCATTCTTTCAAATCCCTTCGAACCCGCTTTGCATTTGTCTCCGGCTACAGAAAAAGTGTTTTTATAACTTTACCCGGCAGTCGCTCTCAGTTCTTCTCCGATGGTATAGAGCGTGACAGAGCTTGATAATCCTAAGCCAGACAACCTGCCCGCCATCATCACTAAAGTCTCGCCCTGCTGCACCGTTCCGGCTTCGACCAGCGTGCGCTCGCCCGTGCGGAGCATATCTTCCGTCGAATCGCTCTTTGGATGAAGCAGCGGATGCACGCCCCAGATTAAAGAGAGTTCGTTCATCACGTCTCTGGTATGTGTCAATGCAATGATGCGCTGCACTGGCCTCAGTGCGGAAAGCCTGCGCGCCATCAAACCGGATTCTGTGAAGACGGCGATAGTCTTGGCGCTCATCTCTTCGGCGGCGAAGGCAGCGGCTTCGCAGAGAGCTATGCTGACGCGGCCTGACTGTTTGCCGACCCACTTGCTGATGGCGTTCGACTGGGTCTGCGGATTTCCGTTTTCAGCCGATTCGATAATGCGCGACATAGTTGCTACAGCCGGGACTGGATACTTGCCCGTAGCAGTCTCGGCAGAGAGCATCACCGCATCAGACCCGTCCCAGACAGCATTGGCTACGTCGGAAGCTTCTGCGCGCGTCGGGCGCGGATTCTCAATCATGGACTGCAACATCTGCGTAGCTGTGATAACAAATTTGCCAGCCATGTTCGCCTGCTCGATAATCCGCTTTTGATAGACAGGCACAAGCTCTACGCTCGTCTCCACGCCGAGGTCGCCGCGCGCGACCATCACGCCGTCTGCCGCAGCAATAATCTCATCCAGCTTGTCTATCGCCTCTGCCTTTTCAATCTTGGCGACGAGCGGTTGATGCCCGCCCGCATTTTGAATGAGCGTCTTGGCTTCCGTGCAATCTTCCGCCTGTCTGACGAAAGAGAGCGCGATGTAGTCAACCTGCTGGCGCACGGCCCACTGCAAATCGCGCCGGTCTTTATCCGTCAAAGACGGAATCGGCAATTTGATTCCGGGCAGGTTGATGCCCTTGCGCTCATTTAAAGTTCCGCCGTTAATCACGCGGCAGATGACATCGGTGTCTGTCGTGCGCTCTGCTTGAAGTTCGATTGCTCCATCGTCAAGCAGAAGTCGCGCGCCCGGCTGAACATCGCGCGCCATACCCGGATAGTTGGTCGAGACTTCGCGCGCGTCGCCAGACACGGAGCGCGTCGTGATGGTAAAGAGCGCGCCCTCTTCAAGCTGCACGGGTTGTCCGCCCTTCAAAACTCCCGTTCTAATCTTTGGCCCGGAAAGGTCAACAAGCACTGCGAGTGGACGCTTCATGGTTTCGGCAGCCGCGCGTGCGCGCCGTATAGTTTCCGCGTGTTCATCCTGCGTTCCGTGCGACATATTGATGCGCACGGCATTGACGCCAGCCGCCAGCAAGGCTGTGATAATCGCGGGCTCGCGCGACGCAGGCCCCAGCGTCGCAAGAATTTTAGCTCTCCTCACAACAACACCCCGTTTGATGGATTGTCATTCTCAGCGCTAGCATGGCCCGACAGGGCTGCAAAAGCAAGCCGCGCGAAAATTAAGTAGAAGGTTAGTTTGAAATTCAAGTGAGAAACAGCGACGAAAGAATCTCGCGCTGGTGGCGCAAAGGCGCAAAGAAAAGCAGGCAAAGAATGAGTGGCATTCAATCCTTCGCGGTCTTTCTTCGCGCCTTTGCGCCTTTGCGGGAAAATTCTTTTCTCTCTTTTTTCAAACTGACCCGCTACCGAAAATTTTGCTATGCACCATCAGCCATACACTTTACGCGCGCGGCGGTCATAGCGAAAGAGCGGGCGGCCACAGGCATCGCAGGCTATCAAAGCTTCGAGCTTTCGCAGGTAAGCCATCACAGTCGCCACAACCGTTGCGTGCGACCATGTGAGTGGCGAGACGGAAAGCGGCGCACCCGTCAAAGGGTCAACCTGCTCTGCCAGCACGCCCGAAGGCAGAGCGCGGCTGACTACCCATTCAAGTAACTCCACAGCCCTTTCCAATTCTTCGAGATTCTGGGCAGACGCGATGCGATAGTCAGCCAGCCACAGCGTGCAGATAAACCATGGATTGCCCGGAGCTTTCGTTACATCATCCGTTACGCGCATGTAACCGTCTGCCTCGTAGCGCGCCAGACCGCCAATCTCAGTTTTGGCCCACAGCTTTTCTTCCACCGCGCGCATAGTCTCGCGCACCATCACATCATCCGGCGCAAACGCTCCGAAATAAAAGAGACCGAACAGCGACGCATCAACCGTCGCGTCAATCTCAAAAGCTCCATCCGCGCGCGGCTGGATTGATCTGGCAAACCGCCCTAACTCTTCTCTGTAAAGAAAGCTGCGCATCCCTTCCTTTACTTCTGCTGCGGCCTTCTCATATCTCTCTGAATGTTGCGCGTCTCCGAACAGCCGTGCGAATTCGGCTGCGGCGCGCAATCCGCCAAACACTGTCGCGCAGGTGAAAGTATGTATCCCGCGCCTGTCTTCCCAAAGATTCCAAGAGGGAAGCGGCAAGCCCGTGCGCTCATCACGAAAGCGCACCATAAAATCCGCCGCGCGCGTGACCAGCGAAAGATAGAGTTGACGCGCAAACTCTATGTCTCTGAACTCGTCATAGTGATTCCACAAAGACCACAGGACAAGCGCAGTTTCGTCTTCCTGTATCGGCACCAGCTTTTGTTTCGTGAAAGGATCCCACCATGCGTGCCAGCCGGAAGCGAGCGTGCCGTCCGGGTTATACTTTTGCAGAAAATATCCTTTGTCAGTGATGATGCGCCCGCACAATTCAAAGAACGAGCGTGTGACGTTGGAATGGCCCGCGAGGTCTAGCGCGTAGGCGACAAGCGCGCCATCGCGCGGCCAGAGATAACTGTAATGATCCGTCGCGCGCAGCGTCACATCCGAATCGTTGGCCGCGATGATTGCTCCGCCCGAATCTATCTGCGTGCGCGTCACGAGCAGAGAGCGTTTGAAGAGCGCGATGATGTCTGAGCCAAGATTGCCGAAATCAATCTCGTTTTTGTTGACCCACGCGCGCCAGTAGTCGCTTGTCCGCCTGATGATTTCGCGCGGATGAGAGCGGCGCACCAGTTGATCTAATTGGGCCACTTCGTTGTACGAAGTCCCTGCTGCAATCCAGTAGAACATCTCTGCGGACTCGGACGGCTCTATGACGAGCGTGCGCCCGATGGTCGAATCCACAGAGCCTTCCGTAATCGCGCTCCCTGACAGTTGCCCGTCTTCAGCATCGCGCCAAGTGCCTTCGACGGCTTGAAAAGCTTTGCGCCCGGTCGCAAATGTCTCGATGCCAGTGTCCGTGTTGATGAGGAAATAACGCGCGCCCTTGTAATGCACGAGCCCGAAAGTTTCCGGGTCGAAGTAGGCTGTGTCTCCGACTTCTGTTTCGGAGATATAAAAATCGTGATGAAAGAAAAGCCTTACCTCGCGCGCTTGAGCAGAGAGATTGCGCACGCTCAGGCGGCGCACGAAGACATTGGCATGCACGTCAACTACATCGTTTGAAATAATCTCAACAGCAAGCTTTTCATGCCTCAAAGTCACATGCGTGACGAGAGTCTCCGGCGCGTAACGCAGTTCGCGTGTCCAGCCTTCATCTTTAATCCACGAGAACTCGCCTTCGACCCAGAGGCCGAAGCGAAACGGATGGCCTTCGGAATGATTCTCTTTGCCGACATGCGGAAAGTAGATGTCGCGTATCCTGTACCACTCGTCAAAGGTGACAAGCAGCGAGCCATTACCGACAGGAATATCACGTGGCATAAAGTTTAAGGATGAAGGATGAAGGCGGAAGGATGAAGGAAAAGCATTACTTTCGTCATCAAGCTTTCATCCTTCATCCTTCGGCCTTCATCCTTGCTCTTTAATCCGTCGGAGCATTGAGTGCGGTTTGAATGGCGCGGTCAAGCTCTGCCGAAACTTGCGGGTCAAAGCCGACCAGATGTTTGACGAGTTTGCCTTTGCGGTCAAAGACAAGCGTTTGGGGGATTCGTGTGTCGTCGCGCAGGTAAAACTCTGTCATCCCCTCGTCTGGATAACCGAGCGCGTAGGAAATCTTAAATTGCTCTACGAAGTCTGCGACCTTCGGGCGGTCGTCTTCGCCGCCGACATTGAGGCCGATGATGTGCAAGCCTTCCGGGCCAAAACGCTTTTGCAGTTCAACCAGATGCGGAGCTTCTTCAAGACATGGCGGGCAGTAAGTGGCCCAGAAATCGAGCACGACCACCTGGCCCAGATAATCAGAGAGCTGCATGCGGCGATTGTCCAGGAGCGTCCAACTGTACTGGCTGCGATTGGATGCTCCGCGAGGCGGCGCATTGACGGGCGGCATCGGCAGGTTAGTGCGCGGCGCGTTCGGGCCACTCGGCGTAGGCGTCTGCTGCGTGACGCTCTGCGGCCCATTGCTGCACGCTGCGAAGGCCAGCGCGCCGATAAGCATGACTGCGGGCCAGCGCGATTTGAGAAAAATGCTAGGCATCATGAAAAGCTCCGATGAACGGTTGAATGACTGCCCGGATATTTTACACGAGGGTTGGGGAATAACGTAAAAGTTAAAAGGGGAATTAGTTGTTCAGTGAAGATTACGAAAGAATTTCCCGCTGGTGGCGCAAAGGCGCAAAGAAAAGCAGATTGTCTTTCTTTGCGCCTTTGCGGGAAATGTTTTTAGTTCAAGCTTTCGACATCTTCCGGTGACGGAAGTTTATCGAACTCTCGTCCATGCTCGGAAGAGTGGTCGCGCTCGGCAGGGACGCGATATTCTTCATCGGCCCACTTGCCGAAATCAATGAGCTTGCAACGCTCGGAACAGAAAGGACGATGAGGATTATCTTGCCATTCAGCAGGCTTCCCACAGTTCGGACACTTCATAAAAATTCAGGCAACTGAAAGCAGTTCAGGTCGTTTTATCAGAATCTTGCGATCAATGAAATCTATCGTACCTTCGCGGCGCATGACATTCAAGCGCACCGTCACGCTCTCGCGCGTCGAGCCGACGATGGAAGCGATTTCGCGGTGCGGCAGCGGCAGGTCTATAAGCACGCCGCCGGTCTTCGAGACGCCGTAGCGTTGCGAAAAGTCGAGCAGCAATTTTTCCAACCGGGCCGGAATCGCGTTCAAGGCAAAGTCTGCGACGCGCTGCTCTGCGCTAGAAAGTCTTTGACCGATGAGCCGAAAGGTGTAATCATAAAGCTCACGGTGTTCGGCCATCCCCTCTTGAAAATCCTGAGCCGGAAGCCGCAGCAGACGAGAGTTCTCGTAGGCTATCGCACAGTTTTGACGCGAGATAGTGGCGTACAAAGCTGATTCCCCAAAGAGCGAGCCGGAGGCTAAAATGTCTATCACGGCCTCGCGCGCCGTTGATTGTTCAATGCGGCAGAGCTTGATGCGCCCCCGCACAATCAGGTAGAGCGCGTCGCCCGGATCACCTTCACGGTAGATAAAACGGCGACGACGAAAATCAACGGCAGTCGAGCTCGCAGCAAATCTTGCAATCAGAGCTTCGTTGAGCAATGCGCCAAAGTCCAGTTGGCGAATCAGGTTGGCGCGATCAGTCGCGGAAAGGTCGCAGGCGCGTTTGTGTGGCATCTCTGGTGGTAGTCCTTTTTATATGGAGCGGTTGATGATTAAAACTTTTAGTCTGGAGCGGCTTGCCGCACCATCAAACGAACTTGAGCACGGAGCACAGGCATCAAAGGAACGCTGGATAAAGTAAACGGAAATGGTAAGGGACCGCCCGCTGGCACGAGGAGTTTTGCTTCAAGTCTTGTCGGATTCGTTGTAGCGAGATGTGTTTCGGAAACGAAGTGCGAACAACAAATGAAGATGGATACTCTAGCATGAAGACTGAGCGGGCGCAACAACTATCTTGCGCCTGAAACCGCTGAAAATATGATTGGAAATTTTAACGTTCTCGTCGTTGACGACGACCCGGATAAACAGCTTCTCCTACAGATTGCGCTGCAAACGGCTGGCTACGAAGTGCGCACGGCAAATGATGGAGAAGAAGGATTGTTGGCGGTGGAATCTTACCAGCCAGACCTGATTATCACTGATGTGATGATGCCGAAGATGGACGGCTACGAGCTGGCGCGACGTGTGCGCGCCAACCCGCAGACCAAGTTTATCCCTATCATCATCCAGTCAGCCGCGCGCTCTGATGCGCAAGACCTCAGGCGCGGCGCAGAGGTCGGCGCGCTCGGCTACATCACAGACCCTACAGACCTAGACCTGCTGCTTGCGCGCGCGCGCACGCTGCTCGATTTCAAAGGTTACTTGGACACCTGCGAGGAAGCAGCTTTTACAGATCACTTGACGGGCCTTGCGAATCGCCGCCGCTTCGAGCGGCAACTGGAACGCGAGGTGACGCGCACGCTTCGTTACGGCAGACCGTTTTGTCTCTTGCTGTTCGATATAGACCATTTCAAAAATGTGAATGACACATACGGCCACGAGGCCGGAGACGAAGCGATTCAGTATTTGACCAAAACCGTGCAGGCCGAAACTCGCGGGATAGACATGGCCGCGCGCATCGGCGGCGAAGAGTTCGCAGTCATCTTGCCTGAGACGGAATTTGAGAGCGGCATAGAGGTCGCAGAGCGTTTGTGCAAAGCCATCAGGGAAACAAAAATCCCAACCGCCGGAAGCATCACTGCCAGCTTCGGCGTCGCGGAATTTCCCTTGTGCGCGACGACCGGGCGCGAGCTGGTTGCCATCGCGGACACTGCGATGTATGAAGCCAAAAGGCAGGGACGCAATCGCGTCGAGCGCGCGCCCTGTCAAGCGGAATCGAACTCTTCCCAACCGATGAGCGTATGATGGAACAGTTGGCAGTAGGCAGTGAGCAGTAAAGACAGCTTGCTTTTTATCTGCCCACTGCTCACTGCCTACTGCACACTTTTTTTCGAGGTTCTAAACGATGTCAGATTACAAAGACAAGCTGGATGAATGGCAGCGCGCGGCGCGTCGCAAGGCGCGCGAGTTGGATGAGAAGTACGGGATTAAGGAGCGCGTCGAAGAGAGTGCGCGCGTGGCGCAGGACGCGGCGCGAAAAGGCGCGGAGACTTTTGCGGGCAGCGCGGAGCGTGTGCGCTCGGAAGCAGAGCGGCTCGATGATGAATACGAAGTCCGCGAGCGTGCGCGAAAGGTTGCAGAAGAGGCTGCGCGTCGTGCGCGTGAGGCCGGAGCCGCAGCCCGCACGGCTGCCGAATCCGCAAGCGAAAAGGCCAGCGAAGTCTTTGACGGCGCGAAGCATTACTACGAGCGAGCATCGGACTTTTATCAAACGGGCGCACATTTTACGCGCGCCTCGGCCTATGCCACTTCGGCTCTCATCAAGGCCGGAGGCTGGGTCAAAAAAAATCCGGGCAAAGCCGCGCTGGTCACTTTCTCGCTTGTCACAGGCGTGCGGCTCGGAGCATCTTTTCCGGGAATTGATGCAGTGCTCCTCGGCGCGCATCCGCACTGGTTTACGCATTCCGCTTTGCCCGTTTACGGACTCAGAAAGGCCAGCGAAAAGTTTGACGGCTATCTCAAGAAGCAGGAGGAATTGATTGCCGCAGGAGAACTGGCGAAGGCCGAGCGCGCGCGCGCAGAGTTTGAGCGCAAGGTAGTCAAGTATGTCGGCGCGCCACTTCTGGGCGCGTTCAGTTGTGCGGCAGGCGCAGCCATGTGGGCGCAGATTGCTTCGCCCGGACGCATCACGGGCGCGCCGATTGAATGGCTCCTGGGAGGCAATCCATTCTTAGACGGCGTGTGGCTCTTTGCGAACGGCGTCATCTGTTTTCATCAGGGCTACAAATTTTTCATGATGGCTCTGGCAGACCAGCAGGATGTCGCGCGGGTTGTGAGAGAGATTAAAGGCTTGCTCCCGGCAGGCGAAGCCGCGTGATAAGTTGAAAGGCAAACTATCTTGAAGTTCCTTGCACGCGCCGCATTATTTTTAGCTTTACTGTCAAGCCTGTCGTTTGTCTGTCTGGCACAGGACGACTCTGCAAACTCTACGCTAATCGAATATGACGCGAGCAAGTGGGCGACCTTTGTTGCGCCAATGGGCAACTTTAGTGTGATGATGCCGGGAGAGCCGACCTACGTGAAGCGCGAAGTTCAAGGCCCGCTCGGAAGCAATTCGAACTATACTTATATGTTGCGCACAAGCGTGGGAAATTTTCTCGTTATCATCGTGGAATTACCTGTCACTCCGAAAAATCCGAGGCATATTAAATCGGTACTCGACGCCAGCTTCACTTCGGTGAGGGAAAATAAGAATCAAAAGATTTGGATTGAGCGTGATTTGAAGATTGCCGGTCATGACGGGCTTGAGGCGTTGATTGAGGACGGCGACCAGATGCTCATGGACAGAGTTTTTATAACACGCAATGTTGTCTATCACCTGATTCTCGTAGTTTCGCGCGCGACGATGTTTAAGAACAGCACGCCGAGCAGTAATCCGTCAGACCGCACAGAATTTTATCAAACGCTGGCGACGAAGTTTTTCGACTCCTTCAAATTAACTCCTGTCATCACTACTGTCATCGGTGGGCCAATCGGAAGCGGGAGTGGAACTGTCACAACCGGTGAAGGCGAAGTTGATAGGATGCTGCGCGACATGCGAGAGCGCAATCGTGCTAGCTCGGAAAAAAGTATCATTGTTTCCGGCGGCGTCTTGAACGGCAAGGCTCTTAGCAAGCCTGTGCCAGAGTATCCCAAAGTTGCGGTCGCTGCTCGCGCAGATGGAGTTGTCGAAGTTCACATCTTGATAGATGAAGAGGGAAAGGTCATTGGCGCTCAAGCGCGAAGCGGCCATCCGTTGCTACAGGCTGCGGCGGTCAAAGCCGCACGCGAAGCGCGTTTCGGCCAGACTCTTCTGAGCGGCAAGCCGGTCTTTGTGACGGGCTTAGTCACTTACAAATTCACACTCACTAATAAATAAATAAAATTTCCCGCAAAGGCGCAAAGACGCAAAGGAAAGCAACTTGTCTTTCTTTGCGTCTTTGCGGGAAATTTGTTTTTAGCTAAACGTAATCGGAAAGGGCCAGAACGAAAGCGCGAAGACGAGCAGTGTGACAAGCGCGACCATGAGCCGCGCGCGTCCGAGTGGCTCTGATTCTCTGGGCTGCGGATGACGCACGCGCAGCATGACTGCCAGCAGGATGACATACAAAAATCCGCTTGGGCTCCCGTGCCAGAACCAGCCGAGCACTGCCAGCACTGCCATCACAGCGAACGCCACACGCCCCATCACTCGATGCACACGCACGCCGAAAACAGCATAGACAGCATGCCCTCCATCAAGCTGCCCGACAGGCAACAGATTCAGGCTCGTCACCAGCAGACCTATCCACGCAGAAATATATAAAGGGCTTGCATAGATGCTGTCATTTTGTATGCCGAGCATGCGTCCCAACGCGCGCATCAACAGCGGGTCGTTAAAGTAAATCCCGCCCGTGCCTGCTTCTGCGAGCGGCGCGGGTTGCGCTGTCAGTAAGCCGATGATGGCGACAGGAATGATAACGACAAAGCCTGCGAGCGGCCCTGCGACGCCTATGTCAAAGAGCGCGCGGCGCGATGGAATCGGAGATTTGATTTTGATAAACGCGCCAAACGTCCCTGGCCCAATCATCGGCGGCGACGGAATGAAGAACGGCAAGGTTGCATCAACACCGTAACGCCTGCACGCGATGTAATGTCCAAACTCGTGCGCCGTCAGGATTGCCATCAAAGAGACTGCGAACGACGCGCCCTGCCTCAGGAGCGCAGGCTCCGCAAAGGCCAGAGAAATGTAGCCGCCTACGAATTTGAAATAGAGTTCGGGAATGTAGAGCACGTAATCGAGCCAGCCGGAAGGAGCGCGCATCGACGGCTCCGGCAGCTTTGTGCTTGAGAGCACGATGCCAGCGATGGTCGTCGTCAGCGCAGTGAGCAGGAAGAGCGCAGCATAGCGCGCCCACTCGCGCGCCGTCGGACGCGCAGCACGCCGCACAATCTTCTCTGGCTGCGCTTCGACAAAAGTGTGTATGGCCCGGATGGATTCAGACATAAAAGCTTTGATGAGTGAAATGCGATAAGTGATAGGCGACGAGTGATGAGAGAAAAGCTATCTTCGCTTGAGCTTGTCTTTCATCACTCGTCGAAGTCTTTCAGTAGCCTGGTGGAGTGGGTTCGCTCTCTTCGTGGGAGCCGCCGCCGTCTGCATCATCCGTGTCAAAGCCATGCGCCTGCAATTCTTTGCCGGGCTTGAAGCGTATGGTCTTGCCGGAAGGGATGGCGACCTCTTCGCCGGTGCGCGGGTTGCGCCCGACGCCGCGCTTTCTGGGTTTGACGACAAAGACGCCGAAGCCGCGCAGTTCGATTCGCTCGCCGCGCTCTAAGGCTTCCTTCATCGAATGAAAGAGAGCATCCACAGCCTGCTCGGCTTTCATCTTAGGTACGCCCGTGCGTTCGGCGACGCGGTTGACAATATCAAGTTTAATCACGATGCTTTGGCCTCCGTCCGTCTCTCTGGGTGCAAAAGAATTTTTGGCGACACAACTGATGCCCTTGCCAGCGATGATAGAGACGGGCGGCAAACGATGTCAAGGAAGAAGAAGATTTGCCCGCTCGTTGACAAAGCCGATGAGCCACAGCTAACCTCAAGAGAGTGTGATGAGTCAGGTGTGAGAAGTAGAAAGAGAAACAGCTTTTCTCTCATCACACATTAGTTGCGAAACATATGTTTGGACGAAAGAAAAAGCGCGTGCCTCTGTTTGGCGGCATCACTGCCGACGACGATTTGGACATAGAGGTGCAGAAGCCTGAAGCAGAAATGCGTAGCGGCATCTGGGCAGAGGTGCGCCTCCTGGTGCGCGACCTCCTGTTTGCGCTCATGTTTGCCACGCTGGTCGTAGTCTTTGTCGTGCAGCCTGTCAAAGTCGAAGGCACTTCGATGTTGCCGCGCCTGCATGACGGCGAGAGAATTTTTGTCAACAAGCTCATTTATTACAAGCTGCCGGAACTTAAAAAATACGGCTGGCCCGCGCTCGAACGCGGCGATGTGGTTGTCTTCTGGCCGCCGAAAGACCCAGATAAAAGTTATGTCAAGCGCATCATAGGCTTGCCCGGCGAAACCGTTGAGATGCGCAATGGCCGCATTCTCGTCAACGGGAATGAGTTGAAGGAGCCATATCTTGACCCGCATCTCAACGCCTCGCAGCAGAGTTTGCCGCCCGTGATTGTTTCCCAACATTACTATTTTGTAATGGGCGACAATCGTGACAATTCAAGCGACTCGCGCCACTGGGGGCTTGTGCCGGAAAAATATATTTACGGCAAAGCTCTGTTTCGCTACTGGCCGCTGTCGGATGCGAGCGTGATTTCGCACGAGACGGATTACAAGTTTACGACGCCGGGAGCAGACCCTGCTGTGAACATGCCTACGCCCGCGCCGTCAACTCTGGAAGGCGAGCCGTAAGAGGAATGCAAAATGTAAAATTAAATCAGATTCTTAATTTTGCATTTTGCGTTTTTAATTTTACCTTCACAGATTATGCTTGATTGGTTGCGCCCTCTGTGGCTGATGTTCTACTCGCCCGCGAGCGGGATAAGCGAGGCGCGTAATCGTGCTCCGCTAGTGCCTGCGATGCTACTCGCTTTTCTGGCGCAGGCTGGCTATCTTTTTTTTACCGAATGGCTTTTCCGTCAAAGCGCATTCAGCCTGCGCGGCATGCTCATTTTTTTCAGCGTGGGCTTTCTCTCCTTCGGCTCTGTGCTTTTTATCGCGCTCGTCTTTGTTCCCATCACGCTCTTAATCGCCAACCTGTTTGAAAGACGCGGCAGCTTTAGTCTTGTGCTGCAACAGGAATATGCCGCGCTGGCCTCCGCTGTTTTTTATGCTTGGGCGGCGGCGCATCTGCTGGCCCTGCCACTGGCTTTCCTGGCGACTTCGGAAGGCATGCTGGCGGCGTATGTGCAGAGTTCTCTGGAGACTTCAAAGCAGTTTCAGGGCTGGTTTACGCCTGAGCAGTTGGTAGAGTTGAGCGACCCGCGCCTGCACGCGCGAAACTTTTTCTGGCTCGTCGTTTTGCCTCCTTTCTGGCTGTGGATGCTGTTGATTGTACGCGGAGTGTTTCGTCTCTCGTGGCTGCGCAGTCTGGCCGTGATGGTCGTGAGCAGCATCGTCGTTTACTTAGCAGCGATTGTGCTCTCGCCGCTTTTCGGATGGGTGCTCGCCTCGCCTTTCCTGCTTCTCTTGCTCTTCTTTTTCCTGCGCGGCTATTTGGGCGAACTCACGCGCGGGCATCGCGCGCGGCTCTCCTTCAAACAGAACCTGGAAGCCGCGACGCTCAATCCGGCTGATGCTTCGGCACATTACAACCTGGGCCTCATACACCAGCAGCGAAATGAGTTGGCGCAGGCGCGGCAGCGTTTCGAGCGCGCAATAGAGATAGATGAAGATGAAGTGGACGCGCATTATCAGTTGGGCCGCATTGCGCGCGCGGAGAACCGACTGGCGGATGCTATCAAGCATTTTGAGCCAGTGGTGGCGCGCGACGAGGCGCACGCGCAGCACGAAATCTGGCGCGAGATTGGCGCGACATATTTTGCAGCAGGACAGTTTGAGGATGCGCACACCGCGCTTGAACGCTTTCTGGCCCAACGCCAGTCAGACCCTGAGGGACTTTATCTGATGGGCCGCACGCACGCGGCCCTGGGCCACCAGCGCGAAGCCGCAGACTCCATGAGAGCCTGCATCGAAGCCGTCAAGACCGCGCCCGCTTACAAATATCGCACAGAGAAACGCTGGCTCAACGAAGCGCAGGAGTTTTTAAGGCAATGATAATTAATCCAGGTTGCCATTTATGAGAACGATGACGGCTGATGAGAGCGATGGCGGCTGTGCTGCTCTGCCGTATGGCGGCTCCTGCCGCAATGCTGTATGGCGGCTCTGCCGCAATGCTGTGCGGAAAAGCTCTGCTTTTCCGGCCACTGTAGCCACAATCATGTGCGAGGCTTAGCCTCGCTAAAACTAAGAAGAGATGAAGCGGAAAGTCTCAGACTTTCCGCACAGCAGGCGGCTCAAGCCGTGTATGACTCGCAGCCTGGATTAATTTAATAAGTGATGAACGATTCAAAAACTGCATTGATTATCTTGGAAGACGGGCGCAGTTTTCGCGGGCGCGCGTGGGGCGCGGCGGGCGAGGTCTGCGGCGAGATGGTCTTTAATACTTCTATGTCCGGCTATCAGGAAGTTTTGACAGACCCGTCTTACGCAGGACAGATTGTGTGCATGACTTATCCGCTCATCGGCAACTACGGCGTGACGCGAGAGGATGCGGAATCTTCCAGGCCATGGGTCGAAGGGTTCGTCGTGCGCGAGGCGAGCCGCGTGGCGTCTAACTGGCGCGCGGAAGAAACTCTCAATGCGTATTTGAAACGCTGGAACATTCCGGCTATCGAGCAGGTGGACACGCGCGCGCTCGTCCGTCATATACGCGATAAGGGAGCGATGCGCGCTTGTCTTTCAACAGTTGACCTGGATGAAGCGAGCCTGCTTGAGAAAGCGCGCAACTCGCCCGCGATGGAGAACAGGGAACTGGCGAGCGTCGTCACTTGCAGCGAGCCTTACGAAGTCGCTGCCGTCGGCGCAGAGAAATTTCATGTTGTCTGTTACGACTTCGGCGTGAAGACAAATTCTCTGCGAGAGTTGGCCGCGGCAGGTTGCCGCGTAACAGTCGTGCCAGCCGATACTCCCGCGTCGGAAGTTTTAAAGATGAAGCCCGACGGTATCTTTCTCTCGAACGGGCCGGGCGACCCGGCATCTATGACGGCTGTGCTCGAAGAAGTCAGGCGCGTCGCAGAGTCCGGCGTTCCGACTTTCGGCATCTGCTTCGGTCATCAACTTCTGGGACGAGCCTTTGGCGGCGAGACATACAAGCTGCCCTTCGGTCATCGCGGCGGCAACCAGCCTGTCAAAGATTTGCTCAAAGGCTCAGTCGAGATTACCGCGCACAATCACGGCTTTGCGGTCAGCGCAGAGAGCCTGCCGCGCGAAGTCGAAGTGACGCATATCAATCTCAACGACAACTGCGTCGAAGGCATGCGACATAAGACGCTTCCGGTTTTTTCAGTCCAGTATCACCCGGAAGCCGCGCCCGGCCCGCACGACGCTGAGCATCACTTTCAACGCTTTATCCAACTGATGGAGCGGGCCACAAGATAGAAAGAAAAGTAAAAGGCGAAAGGTGAAGAAGAGAACTTAAGTCTTCTTCACCTTTCGCCTTACGTCCGTGTCAGAACCGCCTGCGGTAGCGTGCGGGTCTTCAATATTCTCAAGCGAGCTTCTGTCTCATCTCAAACCCGCCCGCAACCGCAGGCGGTTCTGACGTTGTTATTGAGGAATGTAAACGGACGGAATAGGAATATCTCCGTTCGTTCCCCAGGGCTGTGCATGCAAAGCTCCTGTGGCACTGAACCGGATAAACCAGTAGCCGTTGCTCGGACGGAAGATGCTGATGTCAAACTTGCCATCGCCGTCAAAGTCTCCCTGCAATGGAATGTCTCCAGTTGTCCCCCAGGCGTAGGACAAGAAGCCTCCATCGCTGCTCTTCTCGATATACCAAGCGGAGTCTGCTGGACGGAAGACTGCTACGTCAGTTTTGCCATCGCCATCATAATCAGCAGGCACAGGTCTGTCGGTACTGATGCCGAACTGCACACCTCTCACCTGATTGTCTGAGCTTCTCAAGATATACCAGCCCGCCGCAGAGGGTCGGAAGATAGCAATATCAGCTTTGCCGTCTCCATCGTAATCTCTTGGCACAGGTTTATCTTCAGCGGTTCCAAAGAGGAAAGACATCCAGTTGTTGTCAATGCTTCTGCGTATATACCAAGCTCCTTCTGATGGACGATAGACGGCGATGTCTGCACGCTGGTCTCCGTCATAGTCAGCCGGGACTGGAATGTCTGTCGAGAGACCGAATTCCAGATTGTAAATTCCGGGGACGACCCAGCGCGCGGTGCTCGGACGGAAGTAGGCAAACTCGATTAGACCGTCGCCGTTGTAGTCTTCTGGCACAATCTTGTCCGTGCTGCTTCCGAGAACCTGTGAGCCTGTGTTGAGCGGATACCAGGTGCTGTTGCTGGGCCGAAAGACTATGTAGTCTGTCTTGCGGTCGCCGTTTATGTCAAAGCGGTTGCCCTTCGCCACATTGCAGTTGCCGATGAGCACAGAGATGCTGTTGGCATTGGAATTGACCGTCGCAAAATCCAGCTTGCCATCGCTGCTAAAGTCTCCGACGACCAGAGCATTCGGCCCTGGGCCGACAGGGAAAGTGCCTGTGCCGAAGCCGAAGCCCAGATTCCCCGCGCCGTCGCCATAGAGCACACGGACATCATTCGAGCCGCCGTTGGCAAAGATTAAGTCTTGCTTGGCATCGCTGTTCAGGTCTGCGGCGACTACAGAAATCGGACTTGTGCCGGACGCGCTGATGGTTGTGCTTAAAGAGAAAGTGCCAAAGCCTGTGCCTGACAGAATCGAGACGTTGTTCGAGTTGTAGTTGGCGACTGCGAGATCGGAGTTGCCATCGGTGTTAAAGTCTGCAATCGCGATGGACACCGGCCCCGTGCCGACATTGACTGTGGGCGCGGAAGTGAAAGAGCCTGTGCCTGTGCCAATTAAAATCGAGACATTGTTCGAGCCGAAGTTGGCGACTGCCAGATCCTGATTGGCATCGCCGTTAAAGTTGCCGACGGCGACAAAGGCAGGTTGTGTGCGGACGCCGAAATTGGTCACAGGGCCAAACGTGCCTGTGCCAGTGCCGAGCAGGATAGAGACCGTGCCTGCCAAAAATCCGCCGAGATTAGTGACAGCCAGATCGGAATTCATATCGTTGTTAAAATCTCCGACGGCAACGGAGATAGGACTGATGCCGACTCCGAAGTTAGTCGCAGCCCCAAAAGCTCCCATGCCATCGCCGAGCAGGATAGAGACATTGTTCCCGCCCTGATTGGTGACGGCCAAATCTTGCTTGGTGTCGTTGTTGAAATCTGCGACAGCCACCGAATAGGGGCTTGTTCCTGTGGCGTAGGTGGTGGCCGCAGAGAAGTTGCCCATTCCATCGCCGAGCGTCACAGAGACGTTGTTCGAGCCTTGATTCGCAACTACCAAATCAAGCTTCGAGTCGCCGTTGAAATCGCCGCGCGCAATTCCCGTCGGGCTTGAGCCGACGCCGATAGTGCCAGCCGAAGAAAAGCTCGGAACCACGCAGCTTAAGATTGGCGGCGTGTAAGGCACTGTCGTGATATCCAGACTCCACCCGCCTGCAATCGTGCCGGCTTCGCCCGCTCCATCGTCCACGATATACAGGCTCCATGTGCCGTTCGGGCTAAAGCCTCCGAAGGCAGTTTTAAATGGCGTGTTGGTGAACGGACTATTGAACGGAGTAAAAGCTGTCGCGGGCGCAGGCCAGAGGTCAGCTTCGAATGAATGATTAGTCGCCTCATACGTGCCGCCGGGTGCCAGCACGTTGCCGTTTTGTGGCGGCAAGGGCGTTGAGCTCGCATCATCAAGCGTGACAGTGATGTTGTTGGCCGCGCCGCCACCCGCGTCAGACATGACAATCAGATTTATCCCGTTCGGGCTCACCAGCAGGACATCCAGGTCGCCCGTGCGCGGATGCGCCAAGCCGTTGAGCGTCAACTTCACGTCCGTCACGATGCCCGTCATGCCCGTCACGTCAATAGTCGAGGGATAAGGCGATGCCGCGAGCACGATGTCGTTGCCGAGAATAGGCGTGCTGTTGGAAAAAAATGTTGCCGGAGAACCGGTGGTGATGATGCTCAGGCCCCAGCCTCCACTAATCCTCTGATTTGTATCCAACGCCGCGATGTCGTCAACGGCATAGAGACTCCATACGCCGTTCGGGTCGGCTCCGTTGAAGGCGATTGCCAGCGTGGAGGTTCCACTGGGGCCGGGATTCTGATATGGCCCAGCCGGAGCCGGAGCCGGAAACGGATCATCCACGCCGTTATTGGTTGGCTTCCAGGCGCCTGTTGTGATTGAGCCGGTGAGAAAAAGTGACGCCCCGTCATCCAGCGTCAGGGTCGTATTAGCAGCCATTGAACTGCCCGCATCCGACATAATAATCATCTTCGCGCCGGTCGGGCTCACCAGCAGCAGATCGAAATCAGCCGGGCGCGAGATGTTCATACTGCTCAGGACGACTGTGACCTTGGTGGTCGTGCCGGTCATGCCCGAAACAGTGACGTTCGATGGATAGGGCGTGGCCGGAATCGGAGTTGGCGGAACGGTGTTGATGGCAATGCTCACCGGATTGGTAAAGACCGTTTGCGGAGACACAGCCGTCGCGTTGGTCAATGGTCGCGCGATTAACGTGAACATTAGTAGTAAGGCCAGCGTCGCAAATATAAGACTGGCGGAAATAGTTCTACGCATAAGTGTTCCTCCCAAAATTAAGGTCGCGCTGACCTTGCGACCGCGAGGTTGAAGGCAAGTTGACTAACACGATTTGCTAATCATCTGCGGTTCATAAATCGGAATCCGTGCGAGTCTATTCCTCTATGGAACAAAAACGCCTGCGATAGGAATATCTCCGCTCGTTCCCCACAGTTGGGCCTGCAATGCTCCGTTGGTGCTCCGCCGCACGTAAAAATAGTTAGTGCTCGGCCTGTAGATAGCAATGTCAAACTTGCCATCGCCGTCATAATCTCCCTGCACAGGAACATCTCCGTTTATGCCCCAGGCATAAGAGAGCACCATGCTGTCGCTGCTCTTCTCAATGTACCATGCAGAATCTGCCGGACGGAAGACTGCGACATCAGCCTTGCCATCGCCATCATAATCAGCAGGCACAGGTCTGTCGGTACTGATGCCGAACTGCACACCTCTCACCTGATTGTCTGAACTTCTCAAGATATACCAGCCCGCCGCAGAGGGTCGGAAGATAGCAATATCAGCTTTGCCGTCTCCATCGTAATCACGCGGCACAGGTTTATCTTCAGCAGTTCCAAAGAGGAAAGACATCCAGTTGTTGTCAATGCTTCTGCGTATGTACCAGGCACCTTCGCTTGGACGATAGACGGCAATGTCCGCTCTGCCATCTCCGTCGTAATCAGTCGGGACTGGAATGTCTGTAGAAATGCCAAACTCTATGTCATAGATGCCGGGGACGACCCAGCGCGCGGTGCTCGGACGGAAGTAGGCAAGGTCTGTCGTGCCGTCGCCGTTGTAATCTTCGGGGACGAATTTATCTGTGACGGTGGCGAACTGCACCTGTGTGAAGGCCGGGCCGTTGTTTGAGCTTCGTTGGATGTACCAGGTGTTGTTGCTCGGCCTGAAGACCGTGAAGTCTGTCTTGCGGTCAGCGTCAAAGTCTAACCTGTTGCCCTTTGCCACTCCGCAGGCATTGAGCAAGACCGCGACGTTATTGGAACTGGAATTACTCGTCGCCAAATCCGGCTGCAAGTTGTCGTTAAAAGTTCCGACCACAACGGAACTGGGCGCAACCCCTATGTCAAAATAGATGGGTGACAGAAAAGAGCCGGTTCCGTTATTGAGCAGCACAGCTATATTATTTGAGCTTCTGTTGGCCGCGATGATGTCGGGCTTGCCATCTCCGCTCAAATCCGTAGCCTTCACGGAAATCGGATTCCCGCCGACACCTACATTGAAGCCGGGATTTGCAAAAGTCCCGTTGCCCGCGCCGAAGCGCAGCGAGATAGTGTCCGAGTTGTAATTCGCCACTGCTAAATCCTGTTTGCCGTCGCTGTTAAAATCTGCAAGGGCGATGGACACAGGCCCCAAACTGACGCTGACAACGGGCGGAGTGGTCGAGAAAGAGCCCGCGCCATTTCCCAGTAGAATCGAGACATTGTTTGAACCGTAATTCGCCACCGCGAGGTCTTGATTGCTATCGCCGTTAAATTCTCCGACGACGACAAAGGACGGCTGCGTGCGTGCAGGGAAACTGACCGCAGGGTTAAACGTGCCAGTGCCTGTATTCATCAGGACGGAGACAGAGCCAGCGAAGAAGCCGCCGAATTCCGCCACAGCTAAATCAGGCTTGGTGTCGCCATTGAAATCTCCGACGGCGACAGAGATTGGACTTGGGCCAGTGTTGTAATTAACGGGCGCGCCAAAACTTCCCATCCCGTCGCCCGACAGGACAGAGACATTGTTCGAGCCGGAATTGGCTACGGCCAAATCCTGTTTGTTATCGCTATTGAAATCTCCGACCGCAACGGCGTAAGGATATGTGCCGACACCGAAGTTAGTCGCAGCAGAGAAGCCGCCCGCCCCGTCGCCGAGCATCACGGAAACATTGTTAGAGTTTTGATTAGTTGTGACTAAATCCAACTTCGTGTCGCCGTTGAAATCTCCTGTCGCGACATGTGTTGGAGCAGTGCCTGTAGAAAAATTCTCCGGCCCGGAAAAGCTCGGCGCGCCGCAGCCGAGCACAGGCGCGACAAACGGCTGCGTCGTAATATCCAAGCTCCACCCGCCTGCGATTGTGCCGGATTCTCCGCCCCTGTCATCCACTATGTAGAGACTCCAGGTGCCGTTCGGGCTGAAGATGCCGAGACTCAAAAGCGACTGCTGGCCGGAGGCAAACGGGCCTGGCGGAGCAGGAGGTGGGAATGTCTCGAAGCCGTTAAAGATATTAGTCGGTTGATACGTGCCGGAAGTGATTGTCCCTGTATCCGGTATAGTTGTGGCGGCATTATCATCAAAGGTCAGCGTCACGTTATTGACAGCCGAACCGCCGCTAGCGAAAGAGGCTGCATCAGACAACAGCGTGATGAAGATTCCGTTCGGGTTGACCAGCAGGATGTCAACATCCGCGAGACGTGTGTGTGTCACGTTATGCAAGGTGACCGTCAAGCCTGTGACAACGCCTGTCGCGCCTGTGATGTTGATAGTCGAAGGATAGGTCGCAGCAATGGTTTGGTCATCGTTGATAGTGATGTTGCCGGTGTTTGAAAACGAGGTCGCGGGCGAGCCGGTGGTCGTGATATTCAAAGACCAGCCCTGCGCGATATTGCCTATGTTCGCTGGCCCATTATTCCCAGTCCCATCATCGACGACATAGAGGCTCCATGCGCCGTTCGGGTCTGTCGTATTAAAGGCTGCATTCAAATCCAACAGATAAGGCGGAGCCGGAGCCGGAGCCGGATATGAATCGGCAGAGCCGAAACTCCAGTTAGTCGGCCTATAAGTGCCTGACGAAAAGCTATTGAAATCCATTGTACTGGTAGCCGCCTGGTCAAAAGTCACCGTCACATTATTGGCTCCCTGATTGTTGCCCGCGTCCGACATGAGGACTGATTTGCCGCCGGTCGGACTCACCAGCAAGATGTCCAAATCACCGGCCAGACCATGAGTGATGCCCGACAGCGTGACAGTGACCTTCGTGGTCGTGCCTGTCATCCCTGAGACATTGATGGTCGAAGGATAAGGAGTCGCAATCGTCGGCGGCACGGGCGCAGTGGTCAGCGTAATCGGCGCAGTGTTGGAATAAACAACCTGCGGCGCGGCGTTCATCGGACGCGAGATAAGCGACAAGACTACAAACGCGGTCAGCGTCGTGACCAGCGACAGGCTCGCAAATCTTTTTGTTCTAAGAGAGATATTTTTATTCATGAATGTTATTCCACCTGACTTGTCAAAAGAGGAATTGAATCGAAGGCAAAAGTGATGAGAGAAAACTCCGCATCACTTTTGCCTTCGATCTGTATTTAGCTCGCCGCCTGTTTCGTTATGGAATGTAAACAGACGGGACAGGGATGTCTGTGCTGACGCCCCAGATTTGCGACAACAATGCGCCGTCCGTGCTGCGCAGCACATACCACGCGGCAGTGCTCGGCCTCCACACGGCGACATCAAACTTGCCATCGCCGTCATAATCTCCCTGCAATGGAATGTCACCACTCGCGCCCCAGGCATAAGAGAGCACCATACTGTCGCTGCTCTTCTCGATGTACCATGCAGAATCTGCCGGACGATAGACAGCCACATCAGCCTTGCCATCGCCATCATAATCAGCAGGCACAGGTCTGTCGGTACTGATGCCGAACTGCACACCTCTCACCTGATTGTCTGAGCTTCTCAAGATGTACCAGCCCGCCGCAGAGGGTCGGAAGATAGCAATATCAGCTTTGCCGTCTCCATCGTAATCACGCGGCACAGGTTTATCTTCAGCGGTTCCAAAGAGGAAAGACATCCAGTTGTTGTCAATGCTTCTGCGTATATACCAAGCACCTTCGCTTGGACGATAGACGGCAATGTCCGCTCTGCCGTCTCCGTCGTAATCAGTCGGGACTGGAATGTCTGTAGAAATGCCGAACTCTATGTCATAGATGCCGGGGACGACCCAGCGCGCGGTGCTCGGACGGAAGTAGGCGAAGTCTGTTGTGCCGTCGCCGTTGTAGTCTTCTGGCACAATCTTGTCTGTGCTCGTGCCGAATGACGTTGAAGAGAAGTTTGTATAGCCTGATGAACTTCTGAGGACAAACCATGAGCCGCTGCTCGGCCTAAAGACAGTGAAGTCCGTTCTGCGATCCGAGTCGAAATCTTCGCGGTTGCCCTCTGCCACAACACAGGTGTTGAGGAGCACCGAAGCGGAATTCGCGCTGGAATTGGCCGTCGCAAAATCAATTCGACCATCGCCGTTAAAGTCTCCGGTGACGAGGGCGTTCGGCCCTGTGCCGACGGCGAAGGTATTCACGCCGAGGCCTGAATTGAAAAGGCCATTTCCGCTGTTGAGCAACATGCGTACATTATTCGAGCCGCTGTTGGCAACAGCTAAGTCGGGTTTTAAATCGCCGTTAAAATCTGCCGTCACAATGGCTATCGGATTCGTTCCGGCGGTGACGGTCTGACCGTTCGTAAAGGTTGCGCTGCCAGTGCCGGGCCGTATCATCACGTTGTCAGAGTTGTAGTTTGCCACCGCGAGGTCGTCTTTGCCGTCCGAGTTGTAGTCTGCGATAGCGACAGAGACAGGCCCCGTGCCGACATTGACATTGGGCTCAGTCAGGAACGCTCCTGTTCCTGTGCCGGAAAGAATAGAGACATTGTTCGAGCCGAAGTTTGAGACGGCGAGGTCAAGATTGCTATCGCCGTTAAAGTTTCCGACGGCAACGAAAGAAGGCTGCGTGCGGACGCCGAAGTTGGTCGCGGGGCCAAACGTGCCGGTGCCGGTTCCAAGCAGAATCGAAACCGTGCCAGCGAAGAAGCCGCCGAAGTTTGCAACGGCCAAATCCTGATTCATATCGTTATTGAAATCTGCGACGGCCACAGAGATAGGATTCAGTCCAACCTGGAAGTTTGTGGCTCCTGAAAAGCCTCCCATGCCGTCGCCGAGCAGCACAAAGACATTGCTCCCGCCGGAATTAGCGACGACTAAATCCTGATTCATGTCGCCATTGAAATTGCCGACCGCGACCGAATAAGGGCTCGTGCTGGAGTTGTAGTTCATGGCCGAGCCGAATCCGCCCATCCCGTTGCCGAGCAGCACAGAGACATTGTTTGCGCCCTGATTGACGACGACCAAATCCTGATTGGCATCGTTGTTGAAATTGCCGCGCGCAATTCCCGTCGGGCTTGAGCCGACAGGCAGCGTGCTTGTCTGACCAAAGCTCGGAACAGTGCAGCCGATGCTCGGCGGCGTGTAAGGCGCAATCGTCAAATCCAGACTCCACCCGCCACTGATGATGCCCGTGTCTCCTGACACAGTATCCACGATATACAGATTCCAGTTTCCGTTCGGGCTGTAATTATTGAAACCCGATAACTGCGTGAAGTAGCCAGTAGAGTTTGGCGCGGGAGACGGAAATGGTGGGAAGCCATTGACCGTCGGCTTGAAAGTGCCGCTTGTGATAGCGCCGCCCGGTATCGGCCCGGCGGCGGCATCATCAAAGGTGAGCGTCAGATTGTTGGTCGCGGTCGTGCCTCCTGTGTTCGACATTAAAATGACGCCGATGCCATTCGGATTTGTCAAAAGCACTGCCACATCCGATGTGCGCGTGTGACCAAAGCCATGGAGCGTGACATTCACATCCGTGACCACGCCTGTCTGGCCCGCTACGCTGATGCTCGACGGATACGGCGTCGCTGGCGCAGAACTTGATGGCGCATCATTGAGGTTGATGCTGCTCGTATTGGAGAAGGATGTCGCAGCCGTGCCTGTAGTGGTGACGCTGATGCTCCACCCGCCAGCGATGCTGCCCGCTTGTGCAATCGTGTCGTCCATCACATAGAGATTCCATGTGCCGTTCGGGTCATTCCCATTGAAAAGCGTAAACGTACTGCCGCCCACTGTCGGAGCATGCGAGTAAGGCCCGGTTGGTGCGGGAGCAGGGAAGATACCTTCAGCGTCAAAATATGCAGTCGCTCTGTAATTGCCGGAAGTCAAAGACCCAAAGAAAGGCAGATTCGATGGGGCTGTATCGCTCAACGTCACGTTCTCATTGCTCGCGCCTGTCGGGTTAGCCTGACAAATATCCGAAAAGAAGACAAACTTTTGTCCGGTCGGGCTGACCAGCAGCATGTCTAAGTCTGAGACGCGCGTGTGGCTCAAGTTAGTTAAGGTGACAGTGACTTGGGTGGTTGTGCCGGTCATCCCCGAAACGGCTATCGGCGAAGGATAGAGCGATGCCACAATCGGCGGCAGAGGATTGGTGTTAATCGTTATCGGAGTTGTGTTGGTAAACACAACCTGCGGCGCGGCGTTCATCGGGCGCGAGACCAGCGAAAAGAGCAGCAGCAATGACAGGACTATTAAGGCTGACAGGCTGCGGAAAATTCTTTTCGGGCTGATGAAGATATTTCTGAGCATGATATTCCTCAAAAAAAATTTAAGGCCGCGCGGCGTGCGATGCGAGGTTGAGAATCCAGTTGTCAACCAGAAATTCCTGTCAGGGTGAGAAATCAAAGGTCAAAGGCAAAGTCTCTACTCTTTGCCTTTGACCTTTATCTCCCACATGCTTTACGGGACATAAACGGATGGGATTGGAATATCTCCGCTCTGTCCCCAATTAACCTGTCTCACTTCTCCAGTGAGAGAGAGCATGACAAACCAGTAGCCGATGCTCGGACGCCAGACGGCAACATCAAACTTGCCATCGCCGTCGTAATCGCCCGGCACCGGCACGTCTGTTCCGACGCCCCAGAACTGCGCGCGGAATCCATTGTTGCTGCTTTGCATGATGTACCAAGCTCCATCGTTCGGGCGGAAGACAGCTAAATCAGCTTTGCCGTCGCCGTCGTAATCAGCCTGCACAGGTCTGTCTGCGCTGATGCCAAACTGCTCTGAGCGCAACTGGCTGTTAGAGCTTTGCAGGATGTACCAGGAGCCTGTCGATGGACGATAGACAGCTATATCAGCTTTGTCGTCGCCATCGTAATCGGCAGGCACAGGCTTGTCTTCGCTGATGCCGAACGGCACGGCCAACTCGCTATTGTCTGTGCTGAAGCGCAGATACCAGACGCCATCCGAAGGACGATAGACACAGAGGTCTGCGCGCCCGTCTCCGTCATAATCAGCCGGAACCGGGATGTCCGTCGCAATGCCGAACTGTATGTAATAGAAGTAATACTGGTGTGAGCCGAACTGCCAGTTGGCAATGGCCCAGACGCCTGTGCTCGGACGATAGTATCCAATCTCAGTGATACCGTCGCCGTTGTAATCGGCTGGCACAAGCTTGTCCGTGCTGTTGCCCAGGAGTCGGCCCTGCGGGGTGCCGCCGTTGCTGAAGGCGATGAACCAGGAGCCTGAGCTCGGACGATAGACCGCATAATCAGTCTTGCGGTCTCCCTCAAAGTCATAGCGATTGCCGACGGCTATCGCGCAGGAATTTATCAGCACGGAGACATTGTCGGAGCTCGTATTGGCCGTCGCAAAATCAGGCTCGCCGTCGCTGTTAAAGTCTGCCGTGATGATGGCATTCGGGGCCGAGCCGATTGTGAAAGAGCCTATGCCCGAACCCTGTCCGAAATTTCCGCTGCCACCGAAAAGAATGCGAACCTGCGTCGTGCCGCGATAAGCGATTGCCAGATCGGGATTGCCATCATTGTTCACATCCGCGACAGCGATGGAAATCGGAATCGAGCCGCTTGCGCTGGTCACGGCGATGGCGTTGCTAAACGTGCCTGTGCCTGTACCCGTATAGAACTGCACAGTATTCGAATTGTAGTTTGCCACCACGAGGTCGGATTTACCGTCGGCGTTAAAATCTCCGACGGCGATTGCCACAGGGCCGGAGCCAGTCGCGACATCCGGCGCAGCGGTGAACGTGCCAGACCCTGTGCCGAGCAGGATGGAAAGATTGTTCGAGCCGAAGTTGGCGACTGCCAAATCAAGATTGCCATCGCCGTTAAAGTTGCCGACGGCGATATAAGAGGGCTGCGTTCTGACCGGAATGTTGATTGCCGGAGAGAAGCTGCCAGTGCCTGTGCCTAAAAGGACTGAGACCGTTCCGGCAAAGAAGCCGCCGAAGTTTGCAACCGCCAAGTCCTGATTCATATCGTTGTTGAAATCACCGACAGCGACTGAAATCGGACTTGAGCCGACGCCAAAGATTGCGGGTGCGGAAAAGCCTCCCATGCCGTCGCCCAAAAGGAGCGAGACTGTATTCGAGTTGGCATTCGTCACCACGATGTCCAGATTCGTGTCGGCGTTGAATTGACCGGCTACCACAGCATACGGATTAGAGCCTCCTGTGCTGATGCTGGCGGGCGCGCCGAATCCGCCCGTGCCATCTCCGAGCATGACAGCTACCTGATTGGTCGTCGGCTTGGTGACAACTAAATCGGGTTTCATGTCGCCGTTGAAATCACCTGAGACCAGCCCTGTCGGATTCGATGAGCCGCCGGTGCTGAAATTAGCTGTCGCTGCAAAGACCGGAGAGAGACAATTAAGCTGCGGCGCGACATACGGCGCGGTCGTGATGTCCAGACTCCAACCGCCAGCGATGCTCCCGCTATTGATGTTCGCGTCATCTACAACATAAAGCTTCCATATCCCGTTCGGGCTGAAACCACCCAAGACAGAGAACGAAGCCTGTATGTAGGGCGGCGGCGGCGCAGGCTCCGGGAAGATATCTATCGCGCCTATATCATTGTCGAAATTATTAGTCGGCTTATATACTCCGCTCGTAAGCGTGGTCGTGCTACTGGGCAGATTTACGGAGGCTGCGTCATCTAAAGTCAGAGTCACGTCATTGGCGGAGAAGCCGGAATCCGACATCAGATGGAATGCAACGCCATTCGGCGTCACGAGCAAGATATCCATATCGCTCGACTTTGGATGCGTGATGTTATTCAAAGTCACCTTGACGTTGGAGATGACGCCCATCATCCCCGAAACATTAATGGTCGAGGGATAGGGCGAAGCCGTCGCGACCTGCGGCTGATTGTCGTTGATGTCTATGCTTGCAGTATTGGAAAAGCTAGTGGTCGGAGTCCCCTGCGAACTCACGTTCAGAGTCCAGCCGCCAGCGATACTGCCGCCCAGGCCCGCCGTATCGTCCACGACATACAAACTCCATGTCCCGTTCGGGCTTGCGCCGCCGAAGGTGTTAATGAAAGTGGATGAGCCGGTCTGGAAAGGGCTGCTGTAGGGCGGAGCGGGAGCGGGAGCCGGGAAAGTGTCGGCATCTGCAACCCAGTTGGTCGCGGTGAATGTGCCGCCCGCAAAGTTCGACGAAAAAGTCGGGAGACTGGGGCCTCCTGTGTTGAGCGTAATATTGACATTGTTAATCGGATTGGCAAGCGCGTCCGACATGATAATAAATTTTTGTCCTGTCGGGCTGACCAGCAGGATGTCCAGGTCGCTTGCGCGCTGGTGGCTCACATTGAACAGATTGACAGTTACCACTCCTGTGTTGCCCGTCATCCCTGAGACATTCACTGTCGAGGGATAAAGAGAGCCGACCACAGGCTGGTTAGTATTAATCGTAATCGGATTGGTATTGGAAAAGACTGTGTTCGGCGATGAAGCCTCGGCTGTCGGCGTTGTCTTCACAGTCAGCGAGAAAATCATCATCGTCATTAACAAGAAAGCGAATGATAAGCTCCACAATTTTTTTGAGCCGCCCAAGATTTTCGTATTCATAAGATTTACCTTTAGCTTCCAATCGTCCTGCAAAGGACACGAGGGTAAAAGAGACTCCAACTGACCATCACTTATCGGTCAGATAGATTAATGTCTGGCTATGCTTTAGCTGTTGGAATTGAGATACCGGATTGTTCTGTAAAACCCTACTTTTCTGGGCTCGGCCTTCTGCTGGCCGACAACCCGGTATCGGGGAGATGTCCGGGTCACCATCAGCCGCTTGGCGGTACATCTGATGGCGGACATCATAAGTCAAAAAAAATTGCAGCGTCAACAGCAGATGGCAAGTTGGCCGGAACATTAATCCACAGATTAACAGTCGCGGCTGACAGCCTGCGTGTCAAAACGTGACTATCTGGATTCAGTCAATTTTGGGCAGTTTTAACTCGCCAGAAGTTAAATCCGGGCGCACGCGCGCCATCTCTTCCGGCGTCGTGGCAACGGTCGGGTGCGTGAGTCTGGTTGGAGTTTGAAAGGTTGGATGGATTGCGGTTTCTTCTTCTTCCTCTTCTTCTCTCGCCGCTTCAATTTCCGGCAGCGTCTGTTCTGCGGGCTTGAGCAGGTCTGCGACGAGACCCGAACTGCCTCTGTGCTCAAGCCAGTGGCGATAGGTGACTGTGGCAATCGCTACGACCGGAATCGCCAGAAAGATACCCGTGATGCCAGCGAGTTCCGCCCCGCTCAAAATCGCGAGGATGACCGCTAAGGGGTGCAGGTGTATGCCCTGACCGATGATGCGCGGATAGACTACGTAGTCGTGAACGATGCGCAGGATGCCTAAGAAGAGGAGCACGCCGATGGCCTGTTTGACGGAATAGAAGCTGGCAATCAGCCCTGCGATGACGGCGACCACGAGCGGGCCGACAAGCGGAATAAATTCCAAGAATCCTGCGACCAATCCGAGCAGCAGCGCGTAAGGCATTCGCAGAGCGAGAAACCCTAACGTACATATCACGCCAATCAGCAGGCATGCGATAAGCTGCGCGCGAATATATGCCGCGAGCGTGCGATTGACATCCTGAAAAAATTCGTCGCCGCGCCAACGCCAACGCCCGCTCGGCAACATCTGCAAAGTCGAGCGACGAAAGCTGTCCGCATCCTTCAAAAGAAAGAAGGCGAGAATCGGAATCAGGATTAGCCACGGAAGAAAACCCAGAAGCTCAATCAAAAAATTCCACAAGCCTTCGCCAGTATAATTCCCGGCACGCTCAATCCCGCTCGTGACATTCTTCGTGACGGCCTCGCGCACAGCCTTGGGCAGATTGTATGCCTGATAAATCTCATTGAGCTTTTCCGCACGCGCACGCGCCGAAGTCAGATAGGCCGGAGCCTGTGTTGCGAAATCCGCTATCTGATGATTGAGACGCGGGATGAGTATGTATGTGACCAGACCGAGCGTGCCGAAGATAACGATATAGACGATGCCGATGGCAATCGGGCGCGGCATCGCGCGCTGGTGGCCCAGCATATTGAAGGGACGGCGCACAAACTCTACGAGCGGCGCAATCAGGTAAGCGAAGAAGATTGCCAGCACGACCAGCAGAATCACGCTCGTCAACGCGCGCAGGATAAAGATTGCTCCGCCCGCCACGAGCGCGATAATGAGCACAAGCAAGACCACGCGCACAACTACGCGTGTCTGCGGCCAGGTAGCATGCACGGCTGCGACGGCTGCGCCTTCGGCTGCTTCCTTGACTGTCTCTTTATCAGTCCGGCTGTTCATCTTTGCAACTTGATAAAACTTTCGCTCGCTGTCAATGAGCCGTGTCTTCTACTTCGTCCAACTCCTCTTCTTCTTCCTCTTCATCCAGCACAGGAGGCGCAGTGATGACAGGGGCGGCTGGTTCCCAGATGAGCCCGCGCCATTCGTCCTGCGCGTCAAGCAGTTGGAGCGCGGCGAGCGGGTGGCCCGGATTGCGCTCTAACCTGAGGACTTCCGTAATCACGCGCAGTTGCATCTTCTCGCCCTCTTCATCGAGCACTGCGAGTTGCACGCGGCTGCCGACATCAGGCAGCCTGTCCTGCAAATGCACGAGCGCGCCTTCTGGCCCAACGTTCTCCGTCGTGCCTTCTGCGACCACATGCCCGCCGTCCGGTTCATCCCATTCGGCGCGCACCACCAGAGATGCCAGATAGCGCGGCCCTGTTCTTTGTTCCATAGAGGTATATCTGGCCATGTCTTCTCCTTAAGTGATAAGCGACAAGTGATAAGAATCGCTGACTGCTCTTTTTGCTTAGAGATATAAATTAATTCAATTAACGCAGGGCTTGTTCTACAGTCACTGAAAGTGACGATATATCAATAGCCCATAGCGTCAGCTATGGGTTAAAGAAGAGCGACCTGTCTTGAGCTATCGAAGATAGCAGAACTCTGTGCATAAGCTTATGCAAGGCTCTCATGTGGTTGCGACATACGGATCCCACAGCTTGCGCTGTGGGCTACTGATATATCGCTACTCCGTAGCTCATATCAACAGTAAATAACGAATTAGAGCGAGATTCTATCTTGTCGCTCGTCACTTGTCACTGCTTTCATTCTTCCTCTGTGCGGAGTTTTTCCAGCACGGAAAAATCTTCGAGCGTCGTAGTGTCGCCGTGCACCGCGCCTGATGCGGCCAACTCGCGCAGGAGACGGCGCATGATTTTGCCCGAACGTGTCTTGGGCAGCGCGTCCGTGAAACGTATCTCGTCGGGCCGCGCGAGTGCGCCTATCTCATGCGCGACATGCTTGCGCAACTCTTCTTTGAGCGCGTCGGAAGTCTTGTGCTGTCCTTCGAGCGTGACAAAAGCGACGACAGCAGAGCCTTTGAGTTCATCCGGTCGAGCGACAACAGCAGCCTCCGCGACAGCTTCATGCGAGACAAGCGCGCTTTCGATTTCGGCTGTTCCCAGGCGATGCCCGCTCACGTTAATCACATCATCCACGCGGCCCATAATCCAGAAATATCCATCGGCATCGCGCCTCGCTCCGTCGCCGGCGAAATAGACGCCTTCAATCTCAGACCAATACTGCTCTTTGTAACGCTCGTCATCTCCCCAGATGGTTCTGAGCATAGAAGGCCATGGACGTTTTATCACCAGATAGCCGCCTTCATTCGCGCCGACCGGCTGCCCCTGCTTGTTCATCACATCCACCTCTATGCCGGGCAGAGGTTTTGTAGCGGAGCCGGGTTTGGTCGCGGTCACGCCCGGCAGAGGCGAAATCATAATCGCGCCAGTCTCCGTCTGCCACCAAGTATCTACAATCGGGCAACGCGCTTTGCCTATAATCTCCCTGTACCACATCCACGCCTCCGGGTTAATCGGCTCGCCCACCGTTCCGAGCAGTCGCAAGGATGAAAGGTCGTGCTTGAGCGGCCACTGCTCGCCCCACTTGAGAAAAGCGCGAATCGCCGTCGGCGCGGTGTAGAAGATATTGACGCCGTGCCGCTCTATAATCTGCCAGAAGCGGTCTGGCTCTGGATGATTCGGCGCGCCCTCGTACATCAACACAGTCGCGCCGTTTGAGAGTGGCCCATAGACTACATACGAGTGGCCCGTCACCCACCCGATGTCGGCAGTGCACCAGTAGATGTCTTCATCCTTGATGTCGAAAATCCACTTGGTCGTTAAGTGAACTTGCAGTAGATAACCTGCCGTTGTGTGCAGAATGCCTTTCGGCTTTCCGGTCGTGCCGGAGGTGTAAAGAATATAAAGCGGATGCTTGCTGTCCAGTTCCTCCGCAGCGCATTTGCCGTCCACCGTCTCCATCAATTCGTGCCACCAGTAATCTCTGCCTGCTTCCATGTGTATGCGCGTGCCTGTGCGCCGGACGACGATGCAGCCTTTGACGGAAGGAGCGCTTTTCAAAGCTTCATCAACAGCAGGTTTTAAAGCAATCTCAGAGCCGCGCCTGTATCCTCCGTCAGCCGTCACGACCATCTTGCACCCAGCGTCGTTGATGCGGTCTTTGAGAGCGTCTGCGGAGAAGCCGCCGAAGACTACGGAATGCGTCGCGCCGATGCGCGCACAGGCCAGCATCGCAATCGCCAACTCCGGTATGAGCGGCATGTAGAGCGCGACTCTATCTCCCGTCGCGACGCCCGCGCGCTTGAGCACGTTTGCAAAGCGACAGACCTGCGCGTGCAGTTGAGCATAAGTTAAAGTGCGCTGCTCGCCCGGCTCGCCCTCCCAGATAATCGCAGCCTTGTTGCGCCGCGCGCCCGTGAGATGACGGTCAAGACAGTTATAAGAAATATTGAGCTTGCCGCCCGTGAACCACTTCGCATGCGGCGGCGTCCATTCGAGCACAGTCTCCCACTTCTTAAACCAGTGCAACTCTTCCTGAGCCATTCTGGCCCAGAACTCTTCCGGCTGCTCGCTCGCTTCCGCGCGCAGCCTCTCATACTCTTCCAGAGAATTGATGCGCGCCTTTTCTTTAAAATCCTCCGGCGGCGGAAACACGCGCTTCTCATGCATCACCGATTCGATATTCGACTGGACGGAAGACATAAGCTTTTGATAACTCCCCTCAGGTCATTAAACTTTTGCAGTTGTGTACCACAGAAAGGCTTGACGCGACAATCTTCTTAGAAGGACAGAGGGTTAAAGTATATAATGGCTGCCGTACTCAACACTCTAACAGTTGTCGCTGCTCAACCGGCGACGACCAACCCTTCACCAACCAAAAGGAGAAATCTCTCATGCGAAAAATTACAGCACTCGGAACAATAGTCTTGGCCGCGCTGCTCTTTCTGACACCCGCGCCGAGCAAAGCCACAGACCGCGAATACCAGTGTTCGGCTCCCTGCTATCTCTTAGACATCTACACCAACGAACAGGGGCAGACCTGCATCGTTTCCTATTGCATCTGCACACAGGAAACCACAACCGACTGCCGCGACCCGGAATAAGAAGTAATGAGGAAGGGAGAGAGAAGGTATCTTTCCCTCTCTTCGCTTTTCGCCACAAAATCAAAGGATAGACTCAATAATTAACTCAAGTTGCCAGATAACAGAGCGATGGCGGCTCTTGCCGCAATGCTGTGCGGAAAAGCTCTGCTTTTCCGGTAGCTTTGGCTCCAACCATGTGCGAGGCTGAGCCTCGCCTCTGGTCTGGAAGAGGCAGGCAACGGAAAGTCAGAGACTTTCCGCACAGCAGGCGGCTAAAGCCGTTATCGCTCTCATCACTAGCAACTGGGATTAATTACCTTAAATCTAACGCAGTCAGGCTTCTTGTCGGTCACGACAAGAGGCCTGCTTCGCGTGTAAACGACGTTGCGATGCATGTAAACGCTCTTGTATGACATGCAAAGACTATTGTATGACATGCAAAGACCACTTACACGGCCTGCAACAGGCTTGTTTGACTTAACAAGCTTCTTGTCGCTCATAACAAGAAGCTTGTCACAGGTGACAGCCTCTTTGCGCGAAGGCAAAATTATCCTGCATGCAAAATAAAACTGCTTGCGCCAATCGCGCAGGTTAGTTAATCTCACGCATCCTCGCAACACTCTCAACCTCTCACTATAAGGAGAAGATGATGGCAAATTCTCAATCAAGACGGATTACACCGTCTTTCTTGACATCTGACAGGCAAGCGCACGACGCTCTGCAATCAATGGCGGATTATGCACCTGCTAATGCCGCCTATAAGCTCACAACATTGACCGCGGCGCGGCAGAACATGGAAGATAAGCAACGCGCGGAGACGCAAGCTGCTGCCGCCGCCGCACAGGCGCGCGATGAAGCCGTCGCAGCCGAATGGGAATTTCACAACGCGATACTTGGCGCAAAGGAACAGGTGATTGCACAATACGGCAAAGATTCCGGCAACGTGCAATCACTCGGCCTCAAGCGCAAGTCCGAATACAAAGCTCCGACGCGCAAGGCGAAGACAACTGACAAACCTTAGCAGGAGCAGAGCATCAGGGAGTGGGATATATCTATGTCCTCTCCCTGAGATGCTTTCCATAATCTATAGTTGGGCTGTTTACTTGAACTTAGGAATATAAAGAAATGAATGAAACTAAAGATGATATTGTAGATGAGCCTATTCAATATACAGTAAAGCAAAAAGCACGAGAGGAAGGGAGAAAGCTGCAATATGACTTTTTCAAACATCTGACGACATTAAGTACAGGTTCTATTCTCTTGTCTGTCACTTTCTTGGAAAAGCTTTTTACTCAGCCACATTGGAAAATTCTTATTGCTTTCTCATTCGGACTATTTGGTCTATCAATTTTGTCCTCTATCATAACAATGATAATGCTATCTGCATTAGTTCTACATTTTGGCGAAACTTACCAACATACGAAGGGGATAAATAGAATTCTGAGGTTCAGCTTTACTTGTGCTGGGGCTGGTTTCATTTCTGGAATACTGTGTTTTATAGTTTTTGCTTTGAAAAACTTATATGGCTAAATTTTATGTTTGGACACAGCCGAACAACTCATTCAACCGGAGCGCGAATTAGCTTGGCTTTCATTGAGAACTTGTCCGAACCCGCGTTGTGTGCGCGCCCGGTTAATTCGGGCGTTATAATTGATTGGTAATCTGATAGCTGCTTGCGGAGGATAGTGCAGCATGAGTTCCCCCATCTCGAATCTCCTGTCTTGGCGCGGCACGATTGGACGCGGGCCGTATGTCATCGTCGGCGTCGTGCTCTTTGCCATCAAGCATAATCTGGATAGGTTTGTCGCGGCGGCTGTCTTCAAGCATCGCTGGTCTATTTTCAACTACTGGCTGTTCGATGAGCACGCGCATCTGGACAATATCCCTGCGGGGCGTTTGAAGTTTTATGCGACGATGGTTGCGCTGGCGATTCCGTTTATTTATATCGGGGTCGTGCTGACGCTCAAACGCCTGCGCGCCATAGGGCTGCCGCTCTGGCTGGTAGCTTTCTTCTTCCTACCGTTTCTCAATCTCTTCTTCTTTCTACTCTTGAGCGTCCTGCCTTCGCGCGATGGAGCGGCGCGTTCGGGAGACACTTTTACTGCGCGACTGACGCACACGGTTGGTCGTGTGATACCGGATAGCAGTTGGGGCAGCGCGGCCTTCGGCGTGCTGGTGACTGTGCCGCTCGCCATCGGCGCGGTGTATGTGAGCGTCAATGCGATGGGCGATTACGGTTGGGGGTTGTTTGTCGGGCTGCCGTTTTTCTTAGGACTGATTTCAGTCCTGCTCTATGGCTTTCACGCGCCGCGCACGCTGGGGATGTGTCTGCTCGTCTCCGCGCTCGCGGTGTCATTTGTGTGCTGGGCTCTCTTCGCGTTTGCGGTAGAGGGAATTATCTGTCTGATTATGGCTGCGCCGCTCGGTCTTATCCTCTCGCTCTTCGGAGGCTTTATCGGCTACATCATACAGCGCAGGCCGACGTACAACGCGGAGTCGTTTCAAGTCTTTTCGCTGTTGCTGATTGCTTTGCCGCTCTTTATGTGGATGGAGCATGCGCGACAGCAGGAGCCGCCGCTCGTGCGTGTCAGCACAGAGGTTGAAATCAATGCTCCGCCGGAAATCGTGTGGCAACATCTGGTCGCGTTTGCGGAATTGCCGCCGCCGACAGAAAAGCTTTTTCAGACAGGCATCGCGTATCCGATTCGCGCGGAGATAAACGGGCGCGGCGTAGGGGCCGTGCGTCACTGCGTCTTTTCGACGGGAGCTTTTGTCGAGCCGATTGAAGTCTGGGACGAGCCGCGCCTCTTAAAGTTCGGCGTCACAGCGCAGCCGCCGGTGATGAACGAAGTCTCGCTCTATTCGGAACTCAGACCGCCGCATCTGCAAAACTATTTGCACTCGCGCAAAGGACAATTCCTGCTCACGCGTCTGCCGGACGGGCGCACAAAACTGGAAGGCACGACATGGTATCAGAATGATTTCTGGCCCAACCTCTACTGGAATCAGTGGTCGGATTACATCATCCATCGCATACACCTGCGCGTGCTCGGACACATCAAGCAACTGGCAGAGAAGGAAAGACAGTAGGCAGTAGGCAGTGTGCAGTTGGCAGAAAGAAGAAGGCGCATGGAAGTGAATTTAAATTCACTTCCATGCGCCTCAGAAAGTTTAAGAAGCAAAGAGATGATTAGCGGTTCTGTCCGCCTGTGCCGCCCGTGTCGGACTGTCCGCCCTGCGGATTGTTACCCTGTGAAGAGCCCTGTGAGCCCTCTCCGGTCTGGCCTGTTGGCTGATTGCTCTGGCCCCCTGTCTGTCCGGTGTTCTGATTATCCTGACGGCCTTGTTCCTGTTGATTGCTCTGGCCCTGTGCGCCAGCCGTCGCGGTGTTGGCTTTGTCCTGATTCTGGTTCTCTTGATTTGCCATTGACGAAAATCCTCCGTTAGTGATGTGTAGCCTCCCTTGTAGCATCCGAACACACTCCAAACAGTTTTGAGGAGTTGTTCATGCGTACAAACCTTGTTTGTATGCATGCCTCTATTTCAATCTGCGTGCCATGCTGAATCCCAAATAAATCTGCGGAAAATCATCTGGCCCATCATTCAGAATCAATACACTTATCCAAAAATAATACACAGCATCCGGCCATGAGCTGATTACAAAGCATCTGGAAGTTTGAAAGCTGCCGCTCTTTGCGGTCTTGCAGTTTTTCTCTTTGCGCCACCAGCGTGAACTGTTCGTTTTGGTTTCGCGCTGGTGGCGCAAAGGAAAGAAAAACCGCAAGACCGCAAAGGGCGGCTCAAATCGCTGTGCGTGCTATAATCTGATTTTCAAATGGAGCGAGCCGGAATCTACATACACATCCCTTTCTGTCGCGCGCGCTGCTCGTACTGCGATTTCGCCACAGGAGCTTATGAGGGCGCGCTGGCCGCGCGTTATGTGAGCGCGGTCTGCGCGGAGATAAAAAATTTTAGTCGCGCAGAACAAGCTTTCATCTCCGCCGATACAATCTATTTCGGCGGCGGCACGCCTTCGCTGCTCACTCCCGCGCAAGTCTCAGAGATTCTCGAAGCGGCGCATGCGCGCTTTTCTCTTGCGGAAGATGCGGAAGTCACGATGGAGATGAATCCGGGCGCGCTGACGCCGCAAGTCCTCAAAGAGTTTCGACAGCTTGGAGTCAATCGCGCGAGTTTTGGCGCGCAGACTTTTGATGACGCGGAACTGCGCAGGCTTGGCCGCACGCATACGGCAGAGGATGTGCGGCTCACGATTCGTTATCTACAAGAAGCAGGCTTTACAAACACGAGCTTTGATCTCATCGCGGGACTTCCGGCGCAGACGCTCTCCGCCTGGTCGCGCAACCTGGATGAAGCCCTCAGCTTGCGTCCGCAGCATCTCTCTTTTTACCTGCTCGAAGTCCACGAAGGGACGCCGCTCGCAGCGCAGATTAAGCGCGGGCAGCAACCTGCGCCTGATGAAGACGAAGCTGTTGAGATGTATCGCCTGATGCTCGACAGGGCCAGCGTCGAAGGCTATGAGCATTACGAGATTTCCAATCTCTGCCAGCCCGGTTATGAATCGCGTCACAACTCTAAATACTGGACAGGCGCGCCCGTCTATGGCTTCGGCTGCTCTGCGCATTCTTACGACGGACATCAAACGCGCTGGGCCAACGAGCGCGACGCCGCGCGCTATGCTGAATTGATTGAAGCGAAGGGCGCGGCAGTAGTCGAGACAACAGAACTGGATGAAAGAGATGTGCGCGCCGAATCGGTCTTTCTCGGTCTGAGATTAATGCGCGGCTTAAATCTCGAAGAACATCGCGCGCGCTTTGGCAAGGATTTGAGAGAAGATTATGCATCAGAGCTTGAGCGTTTCCGCGATGCTGGCTTAATCGAATTTGATGATGAGTTGATGCGGCTGACGCGCAACGGCGTTCTGCTTTCTAATGAAGTTTTTTCAGCATTCGTCTAATAGCTAACCGCAGAGACGCAGAGACGCAGAGAGAAATTCAAATGAAAAATAAAAGAGCGTCTTTAATTTTTGCCTTTTACCTTTTTGCTTTTTCTTTTCTCTGCGTCTCTGCGTCTCTGCGGTGAATAAAATTATGATTGATTTACGAAGCGACACAGTCACAAAGCCGACGCCCGCGATGCGTCGCGCGATGGCCGAAGCGGAAGTGGGCGACGATGTTTATCTCGAAGACCCTACGGTCAATCGCTTGCAGGAACGCGCGGCGGAGATTTTTGAGAAAGAGGCCGCGCTCTTTGTCCCGACAGGCTCTATGGGCAACCAGATTGCTATCAAGCTGCACACGCGGCCCGGCATGGAAGTCGTCATCGAAGAGCGCGGGCATATCTACAATTTTGAGATGGCGGCGATGTCCGCGGTCTCCGGCACGATTGCGCGCCCGGTGAGGAGCGCGGACGGGAGCGGCATTCTCACATGGGAAGAGATTGCCGGAGCGATTCATGCAGACAGCGCATACTATGTTGCGCCAACAGGGCTCATCGCGCTTGAAAATTCGCATAACCTCGCGGGCGGCAGTCTGCTCCCGCGCGCGCGTATGGAAGAGATTTGCGAGAAGGCTCACGCCATCAAGCTGCCTGTGCATCTTGACGGCGCGCGTATCTTTAATGCCGCGACTGCGCTTGGTGAAACTGTCGCGGCTCTGGCTCGTCCGGCAGATTCCGTGATGTTCTGTTTCTCAAAAGGATTGGGCGCGCCTGTCGGCTCAATGCTGTTGGGAAGCAGGTCGTTCATAGAAGAGGCACGACGCTGGCGCAAACTGCTCGGCGGAGGAATGCGGCAGGTCGGAGTTTTGGCAGCCGCCGCGCTCGTTGCGCTCGAAGAGACTCCGGCGCGTTTGCATGAAGACCATGCCAATGCAAAGTTGCTCGCGCAGGGTTTAGCGAACTTGCGCGGCGTGGGGATTGATGCCGAAAAGGTTGCGACTAACATAGTCATCTTCGATGTCTCTCAGACAGGCATCACGGCTGACGAGATTTGCGCACGTCTCAAAGAGCGCGATGTGCTCGCCTCAGGCTTCGGCTCGTCCATACGCATGGTCACGCATTATGATGTCTCGCGCGCAGACATCGAAACGACGCTCAAAGAACTTAATTCAATCTTAGGAAAATCGGCGGCACGCAGTCAGACATCGGATGCATAAAGCCGGAAAATTTTTTCTACAGACTACTGGCTACTAACTTAAATGATTATCGCTATTGACGGCCCGTCGGGTGCGGGCAAATCAACTCTGGGGCGTATGCTTGCGCGCGAGCTTGGACTGCTCTACATAGACACCGGCGCGATGTATCGCGCAGCCGCACTCGCAGTCTTGCGCTCAGGCGTCAGCACGCAGGACGGCGCAGCGGTCGCGGAAGTTGTGACGAACGCGCGCATTACTCTTGAGGGCGACCCGGATTCTCTGCGCGTGATGCTCGACGGGCGCGACGTGTCCGAAGAGATACGCACGGAAGAGGTGAGCCACACGGCCTCTGTCATCTCCACTATCTCCGAGGTCAGGCGCGCTCTCGTCAGTCGCCAGCGCGTGCTCGGAGGTCGCGGGCGCGGCGCAGTCCTCGACGGGCGCGACATCGGCACAGTCGTCTTCCCACAAGCGGATTTGAAATTCTTTCTCACAGCGCGACCGGAAGAGCGCGCGCACCGCCGCTATGAAGAGGAACGCCTGCGCGAGCGCGACCTGACTTTTGAAGACACACTTGCGGACATCAACAAACGCGACCACAGAGACTCGACACGCGAAGACTCTCCGCTCGTCATAGCCGATGATGCCATCGTCATAGACTCTACAGAACTTTCGATTGATGAAGTTTACGAGCGTATGATGAGCGAGATACGAGCGAAATAATTTGCGATTTTTGATTTTTGATTTGCGATTGAAGAAAAAGGATTAGCATCACCCTCATCAATCAAAAATCAAAAATCAAAAATCAAAAATCTAACATGTTCACAGGAATCATAGAAGAGCTTGGCCGCGTCGAGAGCATTGAACAGCGCGGCGAAGGCGTGCGGATTCGCATCGCGGCGCAAGCCGTCACACAGGGAACTGCGGAGGGCGATTCCATCTCTGTCAACGGCGTGTGCCTGACCGCGATTGAAGTGCGCGCGAACTCTTTTTCCGCAGACGGTTCGCGCGAGACTTTGCAGCGTTCGACTCTGGGCAGCCTGCGCGCAGGCTCTCCCGTCAATCTCGAACGCGCCGTCACACCGCAAACAAGACTCGGCGGCCACATCGTGCAGGGCCACGTTGACGCGCGCGGGCGTTTCCTCTCCGCCACGGAACACGGCGGCTCATGGACAGTCCGCATAGCCTACCCGCCAGAGATAGCCCGCTATCTAGTCTTCAAAGGCTCCGTTGCCGTCGAAGGCATCAGCCTCACCATCGCCGGATTGACCGAAGAGTATTTTGAAATCGCAATCATCCCCAAAACATGGCAGGTCACAAACCTCTCGCAACTTCATGCAGGCGATGCCGTGAATCTCGAAGCCGACATCATCGCCAAATACGTCGAGCGCATCCTGACTGTCAGCGCATCTTCTAAAGAAGAACCCTCAACACTCACAATGGAAAAGCTGGCCGACTTGGGCTATAAATAAAAACCTGAATTGACGAACACTGCTTGTTCTTAAATCTCCCGCAAGCCGACTGTTGACCGAATCCTTTCTTCACGGGGAACACAGACATGGCAAAGACGCCCGAACATATTCTTAAAAAAATCCGCAAAGCCAAAGAGAACTGGTATGTAAAACTAGATTTAAGTCGTGATTGGGCATTGCCAGGCGAGCTGTTGAAGACCATCCCCGACGAAGTTTTTGAGCTGGTGAATTTGGAATCATTGTATCTAACTATGAATGAAATAGAATTCATCCCCGAAGCTATTTCCGAACTGCGGAACCTGAGAACGCTTAGTATATTCGGAAATAACTTGAGTAGTCTTCCCGATTCTATATCCGAATTACAAAAACTAGAGGCACTTAATCTTGGTGCTAATAATTTCACGACGATTCCTGACGCGATATTTAAATTAAAAAATTTATCTATGTTATGGATTTCGAATAACTCTTTATCTACGCTCCCGGAAGCTATCTCCAATCTTCAACATTTGAGACAACTGGATTTAGGCGATAACAATTTTAATAACATTCCGGCAGTTATTTATCAGTTATCTTCATTAAAGAGCTTAATATTTACCAATTATCTTGTGAAGGATATATCCGTTAGTAGAAATCGAATCAGAGAAATCTCACCTCAAATACTACAACTGGCGAATCTGAAAGAGCTTGATTTAACAGGCAATCCGGTTTCAATACCGCCACCGGAAGTTGTAGCAAATGGCGTCGAGGCAATAAAGGAATATTTCCGGCAAGTTGAAGCAGAAGGCATAGACCATTTGTATGAAGCAAAGTTGCTCATTGTCGGCGAAGGCGGAGCAGGGAAAACTTCGCTGGCGAAGAAGATTGAGAATCCGGCTTATGAACTGCAAGAAGAGGATACGACGAAAGGCATTGAAGTTATTCAGTGGAATTTTGAGATGGAGAATGGGCAGCCGTTCCGTGTCAATATCTGGGACTTTGGCGGGCAGGAAATTTATCACTCGACACACCAGTTCTTTCTGACAAAGCGTTCGCTCTATATCCTTGTGGCTGATAGTCGCAAGGAGGATACGGATTTTTATTACTGGCTCAACGCAGTCGAGTTGTTGAGCGACAACAGTCCTTTGTTGATTGTCAAGAATGAGAAGCAGGACAGGCAGCGCGAGATTAATGTGAATCAGTTGCGCGGACAGTTTTCTAATCTGAAAGAGACGCTGCCGACGAATCTGGCGACGAATAGAGGGTTGGATAAAATTTTAGATGAGATAAAGCATTACATCTGTCGTTTGCCGCAAGTCGGCGCGCCGCTTCCGAAGACCTGGGTGAAGGTGCGTGAGGCTCTGGAAAGAGAGTCGCGCAATCACATTGGTCTCGAAGAATATCTGGACATCTGCGCACAGAATGGCTTTGACCAGCGTAAAGACAAGCTGCAACTGAGCGGCTATCTACATGACTTGGGCGTGTGCCTGCATTTTCAGGATGATGCGGTGCTGAAGAACAAGGTCATACTCAAGCCTAAGTGGGGTACGGATGCTGTTTATAAGGTTTTGGATAATAAGACGGTCATAGACAATCTGGGGAAATTCAATCGCGATGATTTGGCGGACATCTGGCAAGAGGCAGAGTATGAGGAGATGCAGGATGAGCTTCTGCGTTTGATGATTAATTTCAAATTGGCTTACCAGATTCCTAATAGCGAATTTTATATCGCGCCGCAACTGCTCACAGAGAATCAGCCGGATTATGAATGGGACGAGACGGACAATCTAATTCTGCGCTACACCTACGAATCTTTTATGCCAAAGGGCATTCTAACGCAGTTCATTGTCGCCATGCATAAACTGATTGCCGAACAGAAGTATGTTTGGCGAAGCGGCGTGATTCTGGAAAAGGGCCAGACGAAAGCGGAAGTCATAGAGTATTACGGCAAGCGGGAAATCAAAATCCGTGTGAGCGGCAAACAGAAAAAAGATTTGATGACGATTGTGACTTACGAGCTTGACGAGATTCATGCGTCTTACAAGCGTTTGAAGTACAGCAAAATGATTCCTTGCAACTGTGCGAAGTGTAAGAACAATCAAGAGCCGCATTTCTATCCGTTTGAAGTCTTGCAGCAATTTGTGGATGACAGGCAGGAACACATTCAATGCCAGAAAAGCTATCAGATGGTAGATGTCAGGGGATTGATTGATGAAGTGATTGATAGGCGGGAATGGTTGGATAAGTTCATGGTAAAACCTGTCCGCGAGCAGGTTTTTATCAGCTATAGTCACAAGGATGCTGAGTGGCTTGAAAAGCTTCAGACGATGCTGGCCCCGCTCAAACGGAAGAACGCAATTTCGGTTTGGGCTGACACGGAGATACAGGTTGGCTCAAAATGGAAGCCGGACATAGAGCAAGCATTAGCGTCTGCGAAGGTAGCGGTTCTGCTTGTCAGTCCAAACTTTCTTGGCTCCGATTTTATTGCCGAGCATGAGTTGCCTCCCTTGCTCGATGCTGCGGAAAAAGAGGGTCTGACGATTCTGTGGATTGCTGTTAGTCATAGTCTTTATGAGGAGACGGAAATCGCTGCTTATCAGTGCGCGAACAATCCGGCAAAGCCATTAAAAAGTCTGACTCCCGCCGAGTTAGATAAAGTCCTCGCTGATATTTCAAAAAAGATAAAGGAAGCTGTCAACCGGTAGGAAGCGTGGCTCTCTACAATTTTATAGTTGATGAAGATGAAACTAAAACAGGCTGAATCGGAAACAGAAATTAGTCAGGCGCGGGAGTTGTTTGAGGAGTATGCAAAGTGGCTCGCGATTGATTTTTGCCTGCTGAATTTCGAGCAGGAGTTGCATGAGTTGCCGGGCGCGTATGCTCCGCCGGATGGAAGGCTGTTGCTGGCCTGGGATGAAGATGAAAAGCTGATTGGCAGTGTGGCCCTGCGAAGAATTGGGCCGGAGATGTGTGAGATGAAGCGTTTGTATTTGCGCCCCGGTTTTCGCGGTCGCGGGCTGGGCAGGCAGCTTGCCGTTGCTATCATCGAAGAGGCGCGCGCCATGGGTTATCAGCGCATGCGTCTCGACACATTGCCGCGCAGGATGGAGACGGCTGAGAGAATGTATCGCTCGCTCGGCTTCGAGGAGATAGAGGCTTATTACGATAATCCGATTGAGGGTGTGTTGTATTTGGAGTTGGTTCTATAGGAATTTGAGATTTCAGGTTTGAGATTTGAAATTCCTCTTTGCTGAATTAAGCTTTTCGTCTCTTGAATCTTCCTAAAATAGATTGCATTGCCTGGTCCAATTCTTTCACTTTTAAAATTCTGGCTGCGATGAAGAAGACCAGCCCGCCGACGGCAATCGGGACGAAGGTTTCCAGCAAACGCACATGAAAGCCCTGCTCTCCGAGCATCCTTGCGAGCCAGAGGTATGTGAAGTAAGAGGCTGCGGAGAGCACTGCCGAGGCCAGCGAGATGCGCAGGAATGACGAGAGGATGCGGCGGCCTTCGAGTCTTCCAATCTTGCGGCGGAGCAAAATGGCGAGTGCGAAAAAGTTGACCAGCGCGACAGATGAAGTCGAGAGTGCAAGCCCCACATGGCCGAGGCCGTTCGGCGTCGCCGCAGTCACAAAGTAGTTGGAAAAGATTCCGCGAAAGAGATAACTCGCCGCAGCGTTGACGACAATCGAAGCGAGGCTAATCAGCATCGGCGTCCGCGCATCATCCAGCGCATAGAAGGCCGGTGAGAGAATCTTAATCGCAGCATAGCCGACAAGCCCGACAGAATATCCTGCCAGAGCCCACGCGACCATCTCCGTGTCTGTCGCTGTAAACACTCCGCGCTGGTAAATCAGAGCGATAATCGGACGGCCCAAAATTATCAGCCCGCACGCAGAGGGAATGGTCAGCAGAAAGACTAAGCCAATAGATGATGAGAGGGTTGAGCGAAAGCTCTGTATGTCGCCCTTCGCGGCGAATCTTGAGATGGCCGGCAAGGTTGCTGTGCCAATGGCGACGCCGAAGACTCCTATCGGAAACTGCATCAGGCGGAATGAATAGCCGAGCCACGAGACGCCGCCGTCAATGCCGGAAGCATAGAAAGTATTGACCAGTACGTTTATCTGCACCGCAGCCGTGCCGATAATCGCAGGCCCCATCAGTCGCATCACCTGACGCACCCCTGGGTCTGTGAAGCTGACCAGAGGACGAAAGCGAAAGCCTACGCGCAGGAGCGAAGGGACTTGAATCAAGAATTGGAGCGCGCCGCCAATCAATGTCCCGATAGCCATCCCGATAATGGCCCACTCCGCAGATGCATCAGGCACATCATTGACGCCGGTGGTTTTATTCCAGCCGCCACCGCTCAGCCAGTAGGCGCAGGCAAGCCCGCCGATAATCGAGCCGACGTTAAAGAGCGTAGATGCCGAAGCAGGAATGCCGAATCTGCCTTTCGAGTTGAGCACGCCCATCGCTACGGCTGCGAGCGCAATCATCAGTAGAAAGGGAAACATGATGCGCGTCAGCGTTGTTGCGAGCCGCGCTTTTTCGGGTGAAAAGTCCGAGGCGATGAGAGACACAATCTGCGGCGAGAAGATAATGCCGAGAATGACAATCACGCTCAGGACGATTGCCAGCGCGTTCAAGACCATGCTTGCCAGCCGCCATGCTTCCTCTTCACTGCGCTTGACTGAATAGTCTGTAAAAGTTTTGACGAATGCGACTGAGAGCGCGCCTTCTGCAAAGAGGTCGCGCATCGTGTTCGGAATGCGAAAGCCAACCTGAAAAGCGTCGTACAAAAATCCCGCGCCGAAGTAGCGCGCAAAGACCATCTCGCGCACAAGACCCAAAAGGCGCGAACCCATCACGGCGATGGAAACGATGCCCGCAGAGCGTGCGACGCTGTGTGGTTTTTCTTTGGCGGGAACGGTTGCTTCGGTGGCCGCGTGCGTCGGGCTGGCGGGCGTTTCCGCTTCTGCCGCAGCCACGCCCGGCTCTTTGTTTGTCTCAGCTTCTTCGACTAGAGATTCGTTGATGGCTTTATCGTCTTTGTCAGAGTTCATTAGCGGTTATAAATCGTAATCTCTAATCTTGGTCAAGAGAGTTTTGTAACTGACGCCGAGAGCTTCTGCGGCGCGTGTCTTGTTGCCGTCGTGAGCTTCGAGCGCGGCGGCTATCTTGCGCCGCTCGACAAAGCGTATGGCGCGCTCTGCTGTTTCAGAGAGCGTGCCGGAGAGGTCTAAGGCGTTAAAAGTTTCTGGGTCGCTCTTGCCCGCAGGCTGTAGTCCGAGGTCGCGCGGCTCAAGCGTGGAAGAGTCTGCGAGGATACAGGCGCGCTCGATTGCGTTCTCAAGCTCGCGCACATTGCCGGGCCAGGAGTGTGCGCGCATGGCTGCGAGGCTCTCTTCGCTCAAGACTGCTTCGCGCTTGCGCAGTTCGCGTCCAAGCTGCGCGGCAAAGTGGCGTGCAAGCAGCGTGATGTCTTCGCCGCGTTCGCGCAGGGCCGGAATCTCTACCGGAAAGACCGCGAGGCGAAAGAAGAGGTCGCGGCGAAACTCTCCGCTCTCGGCGGCGGCGCGCAGGTCGCGGTTGGTCGCGGCAACGACACGCACGTCCACAGGAATCGGCGCGCGCCCGCCGATGCGGTCAACCATCTTCTCTTCAATCACACGTAAAAGCTTGCCCTGCACAGCGAGCGGGAGTTCGCCAATCTCGTCCAGAAAGACTGTGCCGCCTGATGCTAATTCAAATTTTCCGAGACGACGATCAGTCGCTCCTGTGAATGCGCCGCGCTCGTGGCCGAAGAGTTCGTTCTCAATTAATGTTTCTGGAATCGCAGCGCAGTTGATGGCGACAAATGGCTGGTCGCGTCTTTCTGAAAGATGATGAACGGCGCGCGCGAAAAGCTCTTTGCCCGTGCCGGATTCGCCGAGCAGGAGGACTGTCGCTTGCGTCTGGGCCACGCGCTGCGTCTCTGCTACGGCGCGCTTGATGGCTTCGGATTCGCCTATGATGCGAGGGAAGCCATAGCGGCGCGACCACTCTTCGCGGAGCAAAATATTTTCCGTGCGCAGTCGCGCCTGCTCCAAAGCTCTCTCGACCAGCAGCAGCAAGTGGTTCGAGTCCACAGGCTTTTGCAAAAAATCATGCGCGCCGTCCTTCATCGCGCGCACTGCTTCATCAATCGAGCCGAACGCGGTCATCACAATCACAGGAATGTCCGGGTCTGCGGCCTTCGCCGCGCGCAGGACATCAAGACCGCTGCCGTGCGGCATGCGCAAGTCCGTCAGGACAAGACGATGCGGCGCGCGCGCAATCTCCTGCGCGGCGTTGCGTGCGTCCGCGCTCTCTGTGACAGTGTAACCGGCAGCCTCTAAGGTCAGACGCAAGACTTGTCGCAAACTGTCTTTGTCTTCGACAAGCAGGATGTCCGGGCGCTCTGGCCCACTCGGTTGCTCAGAACCCTTCATAGGAATCCAAAGTAGCGATGCGCGCCTTTCAGTGTCAAGCAACTTCAAACAGAACGAAGAGCAAGACAAGTCTCCCGCAAAGACGCAGAGGCGCAAAGAAAAGCTTATTGTCTTTCTTTGCGCCTTTGCGCCTTTGCGCGAGATTCTTTCGTTAATTCTCTAAAAGTTCAAGTTGGCCCGCCGCGCGAGACGTATGTAATCGGCTTCCCATTCCTGTCACCGACGGAAACAACTTTTAGACAGCTTGCCTCTTAAAAGTTTTTATGGAAAAGCGCAGACCTTGCGCGGAATCAAGCTGATGCAGGGCTTTAAGACTGAAAGCATGTGTCGCGAAAAAGGCGGCGCGGGATTTGCTCTTGAGGACGCGAGGCGCACCCCTGTGCGCCCACTCAGGGTGGTCTAAAGAAGAGTTGTTGACTCAATCAGACGGACGCGCAAACTCCCCGTCGGAAAAGAAGTGCGGATACTCCCACGGCGCACGTTCGGATTGAGACGACTCTTCTGAGAAAGACCACCGCGGAATCGTCCCCGCGCGCGTAGTGCCGCACGCTGCGTGCGTGTGGGACGCAAAGCGCCCCGGCGACTCTCAGGCCGTCGGGGCGCAGGATTTTTTAAAGGATGAATGATGAATGATGAATGATGAAGTAAAGACATATAGTTTTCAATTCATCATTCATCATTCATCATTTATTTCGGTTCGTATTCGTCAGGGTTGCTGCTTTGCGCAGAGTTGAGTTGCGTGCTGGCAAGCCGTATGGACAGGGGCTGCGCTCTGTAAGTGAACGGAGCGGGGCCGCCGTGCGTGCTTTGAATCTGAGTGACGAGCGTGTCCTGATATTCACGAAAGCGAAGCACGCTGCCGTACATATTGCAGATGACGAAAAGAAGCGTCTCGCCGCCTGCCGTGCGCATCTGTCCGATGAGCGCGCTTGCGCCGCCGTCAGTTCTAATGAGCGTGCCTGTCTTGGCAATCACGCTGCCGCGCGAAGGCATGACGGTGTAACGCTTCTGTAGCGTACCCGGATCAATTCCTGCGACGGGCATGATGTCCGCGACATTCAGTTTGTATTTCGCCAACTCTGTGCGGAGCGCGCGGAAGAGTTTCATCATCGCGCGCGGTGTGACGCGATTGACTCCGAGCCCGCTTGTCGAAGCCAGTTTGATTTCCGCAGGATTGATGCCGAACTCTCTAATCATCATCTGCTGCACGCCCGCCGCGCCGCCCAAAGTGTCTCCGATGCGCTCGGCCATAAAATTGTTCGAGAAGCAGAGCAGAGCTTTTAAGACATCCACGAGCTTGCTCGATTGGTGCGTCAGCAAGAGGCGCGAGCGCGCTGGCACAGAGTCAACATAGACTGCGCCCATCACAGCGACGCTCGGCACTGTTTGCAAGCCTGCGGTCTCGCCGGTAGCTGTTTGCAGGTCGTGCCATGCGCGAGTCGCTGCCGCAGAGCGGCGCGTCGCATCGAGCGTGTCATAGAGTTGGTCGCCGGAACGTTGCGTTGACCAATCGAAGTTCATAGTGAAGCGCGGCGCGACGACCAAATCGCCCGTCACATTTCGCACGCCCAGGCGATTCAATTCCTGCGCCAGCATGACTGCATGCTCGTAATGAAATGAAGGGTCGCGACCTGAAATAATCAGGTCGCCTGTAATCGTGCCTGTCGCTTTGTCGAATGAGCCATTGGTCCAGACGGCTGTGGCAAAGCGATGATTTGGGCCAAAGGAACGAAGGGCAGAGAGAGTCTGTCAAAAGCTTGACGCCCGAAGCCGGATTGAATGGCGTGTCCGCAGTCTGCTCCATCAAGACCTGACCATTGAGATCTTCTACCAGCACACCGCGCACGCCCGGCACGATTGGCTCATAAGAAGGCGTGACCTCATCCGGGTTTGCGCCAATGGGCTGAACGGGACGTGTAATGACTATCGGCTTTGTCAGCGAAGGCGAAGGTTGCTGTGCAGGCTGCGACGGCTGCTGCGCAGACGCGCTCAGCGCAAACGAATTGATGAGAGCCAGCGACAATATTAAGTAACGCTTTAAAATATGATTGCTCATGCTTCTCTCCATCCAACAAAATCTTTCGAGGGGGTTGCTCTCCCTCCTAGCATGTCTCAACTGGCTTGATTGACGCAAGCATTTTTTTCAAGCCCGTCAGGGGATGCCAGTCTTTGATGCCGCAAAGCCGCCAAGTAGATGTTCGCGAAAAGCAAGGATGAAGGCGGAAGGATGAAGGATGAAGTGTGTGCTATTTGAAATTGAAGGCTTCCACTTTAAAGCTTCAACTTTGAAGAGCATGCCATTCATCATTCATCCTTCCGCCTTCATCCTTCCGCCTTCATCCTTGCTCTTCATCGCGTTGACAAGCTTTGAAGCGGGCTCATACAATCTTTTCTTAAAAAAACCTCGTGCAAGCAGACAACCAATTCATTAAAATTGAAAACATACGAGAAGCACACCGTGCGAGACGGCTCTTGATTCGTGCGCGGCTCGCGGAATTTCGTGACATCTGGCAGACGGGAACGGACGCGCGGCTCTGGGAAGAGCTGGTCTATTGTATTTTTACTGCGGGCGCATCGGCGCGTATGGGCTTGCGCTCAATCGAAGCCGTCCGGCACTTGCTCGGCGCAGGCACGCAGGAAGAGATGACGCGCGCGCTGCTCGGCGTGCATCGTTACCCTGCGGCGCGTCCGGGCTATATCATCGTCACGCGCGATTATTTAACAGAAGATTGCGGGATGCGCTTGCGCGAGCGGCTTGAGAGTTTCAAAGATCCTTTGGAGCGACGCGATTGGCTGGCGCGCGAGCGGCGCATCAAAGGTTTGGGCTACAAGGAGTCCAGCCACTTTCTGCGCAACGTGGGCCTGAAGGGTTACGCGATTCTTGACAAACATGTCTTGCGTAGTCTGGCGGAACTCGGCATCATAGAATCGCCGCAGCCTCCCACCACACGCGCGCGTTATCTGGAAACAGAAGAGCGCATGAAACGCTTCGCACGCGAACTGCGGATTGATTTCGATGAACTCGATTTAGTCCTCTGGTCCATGAAGACCGGAGAAGTGCTTAAATGAAAAAGGGAAAAAGGGAAAAAGGGGAAGAGGTCAAGAGGGAAAGAGATTGATGAAAGGCAGGTGTAGCAAATGATGCGAAATGCAGAACAGAAAAGTTTAAGAGCTTTTCCTTTTACCCTTTTACCCTTTCACCCTTTTGCCCTTCGTTCTCTTTTCGCCGTGCTGCTCTGCCTTTCGCTGTGCGCGGGCGTGCTTATCTTGCCGCCGCCCGTCAAGGGCGCAGACAACAAGACGCGCAATCGTGCAGAGCGTGCCGTGCGTGAAGGCGATTTCGATTTGGCAGAAAAGCTGTATCGTGAATTACTGCATAAAGAGCCGCGCAATACAGAGGCGCGTCTCGGCCTGAGCTTTACGCTTTTCAAGAAGAGAAACCTGCGCGATGCTTTTGACCACGCGGCGCGCGTCATTGCCGAAGACCCTTTATCGGCGCGTGCGCATTCCATGCTCGGCGCGGTGATTCTGGCGTCGGGAGATTTTCGTCGTTCGGTTGAAGAGTTTCGCACGGCCTTGAGTCTCAAGGATAATGAAGCGCGTGCTATCGCAGGGTTGGCGATGGTTGATTTTTATGAGAACCGTTTGGACAAAAGTTTTCAAGGTTTGCGTCGCGCTGCTTTCATTGACCCGAACGAGCCTGATTTCGTTTTCGATTTGGGACAGATTGCCTCGCGCATAGAGCGTTACAAGGAAGCAGCAGATGCTTACGAGAGATTTCTAGCCATCGCTCCGCGCACGGACACGGATCGGCGCGCACGCATACGCGGACTCGTTGATTTCCTGCGCTACTTAGGAGCGCAAAGTTCGCTCTATGCGCCGGGCGGCGCGGGCCGCACTTCCATCGTTTTTGAGTCGGGCAACGTGCGCCCGATTATGCAGGTCAGAATCAACGGGATGAAAGAGCCTCTGCGCTTTGTGCTCGACACAGGCTCTGGCATGTCCGTGATGTCGGAAGAGACGGCCAAGCGGATTGGCGTCAAGGCTGTGGCGCGCGGCGGGACTGCGCGCGGCGTCGGCGGCACTGGTCGCTTTGAGATTGTCTATGGCTTTCTCGAATCAATGGAGCTTGGCGAAGTGCGCGTCACGAATGTGCCTGTGTACATTCGTCGCTTTTACAGCACGGGTCGGCCCGTTGATGGTTACATAGGTTTGTCTGTCATCTCTAAATACATCGCAACAGTTGACTACGGCACGCGCGTTTTCACGCTCGTGCGACAGCGCGGCGGAGGCGAGGAAGTGACCGCAGGCAAGCGCATACATCTGAAAGATGACCGCGATAGAACCGATGACACGCCCGCGCCCGGTCTTGAGATTCCGATGCGGATTACTTCGAGCGGTTTTCTGAGCGGCGAAGTCAGGCTCGATGGCATTGAAAGCCCGCTCAACTTTATTATTGATACGGGCGCGGACATCTCCGTCATCGCCGAATCCCTTTTTAAGAACGAATACGCTGACCGCTCTCCGCAGATTGAGCGCATTCCTGTTTATGGCTCTGCCGGAGTCGCGCACAATGTCACGACCTTGCTCTTGCCGCGTGTCTCTCTGGGCGCGCATGTGCGGCAAGGAATACGCGCGGCTGTGCTAGATTTAGAGCCGATAAACGAGACGGCAGGATTTGACCAGATGGGAATTTTAGGAGCCAATTTCTTACAGCACTATCGCGTGGTCTTCGACTTTCAAAGAGCAATCGTGCGGCTCGAACTGCTTGAGCCGCAGAAGAAAGAAGCCGCGCCGCGCGTTGACGCGCCGACAGTCCCCGCACATCCATGAAGCAGAGTCTCTATCTCGAAACATCCGTCGTCGGAGCTTACCTTGATAATGGTGAGCCGTTTCGTCGTGACCTGACGATTCGCTGGTGGGAGCATGAACTGCCGGAATATCGCGCGGTCGTCTCCGTTCTGGTCCAACGCGAATTGGAGCGCGTGCCTGAGCCGCATCGCACGGGTTATCTCAATCTCGTGCGCCCGCTCGAACAGGTCGAACTGGTCGAAGAGGCCGCGATTCTCGCCGAAGGTTACATCACGCGCGGCATCTTTCATCGCAAATATATTGCCGATGCCTTACACGTTGCTCTTGCATCCTTCCACAAAATAGATTATTTGGTCACATGGAACTTCGGTCATCTGGCAAACGTGCGCAGGCAGGCGCGCATACGTCTCTTCAATACTGCCGCAGGATTTTTTGTGCCGATGATTGTGACGCCGGAGTTTCTTGTTTCCGAAGCCACCGAAAGGACTGGGAAAAGTGATGAGTGATTAAGCGATGAGTGACGAGAAAAAGCTTTTGTCTTAAACTTGTCACTCGTCACTTCTCATTTGTCACTGTATGATATGTATCGCAAGCCGAGATTTCTTGAAGCCCTGCACGCCATCCGTGAAGAGATGTCGCGCGAGGCCGATTATGATGTTGACTTGTTCGCGGAGATGGTGCGCTCAGGCGTGCGCCCCGCGAGTGGCGCAGAGCGCAACATACGCGGCTTCAAAAGTCGCGCCCCGCGCTCAGGCGATGAGAGCGAAACCAGAGAGACGCGCAAAGAGAGAAAGCGGGCCGCAAGATAAGATTTCAAGTGATAAGTGGTCAGCGATAAGCAGCAAGCCCAAAACAGCATGTCTCTTATCTCATCACCCATACATCACTCATCACTGCTCTTTATGGATGTCACATTTGAAACAATCGGATTAGAAGTTCCGAACGAGAAGGACTTCAATCACCTGGCCGAGAGCGCGGGCAATCACGGCGAGCCGACGCAGCTTAACAGGCGCGGCGCAGTCCTGCATGGACGCTGCTGGAAACTTGGCGAAGGTTTAGAAGTCTGGACTGTGCTCTATGAATCCGGCACGGGCGAGATTTTTTACGCGGACTGCCGGCCCGGTTTTCGCGCGCGTTATGCACAGCGCATCAGCCCTTGGGCCTTGACCGAATATGATGAAGAAGGCGAAGCAGTGATTCACGGCTACTGCGACGGGACGGACACGGAAGTCCTTTTCGAGTTGCAGAATCTAACAGAGGTCGGGCCATCGGGTTTCAGAGTTCCGGCGTTGCACGTGAGCCTCTGCGGGTTGGCATATCGCGCGCGTATCTGCGAGAAGGCTGCGCAGGCGCGTTGGGAGCCGCTCGAAAAGAGTGCGCCGTCGCGCGCCGCGCATGAAAATGATTGGAGCCTGTGCGGGCGCGTCATCGCCTTCAAGCCTTTGCGCAATCCGCTCTCAGGCAGCGAACTGTACTGGGTCTATCTTGACCTAGACAAATTAAAGCTCGAAGTGCTGGTCAATCATCGCGCCCTGCGCGGTCGTCTCGCAGTCGGCGCGACTCTGACGGCGGAAGTCTGGCTGCAAGGTCACGTGCTTGACGAGTTGGCCCTGCGCGCGCGTTACGAAGGAGTTGACCTGTCCTACTCGCCCGTTGATTTCTGGGCCAGCCTGAAGAGAAGAAATTGAATTGGTGGTCAGGGGTCAGGGGTCTTGGGGTCAGCATCAAACTCTGCTCCCTGATGCCTGACCCCTGACCCCTGTTGTGATGAAACGTCTCATTCCAATCATCCTCATCCTGCTTCTCGTCATTGGCATCGGCCTCTATTTTTTCAATCGCTACTGGATACATCGCTATGACGCTCTGATTGCCAGACAGGCGAGCGTCTATCGCCTGGACCCGGATCTTGTGTGGGCCATTATTTATGAAGAGACATATTTTAGCCCGTGGAAGACTGGCGGGGCGGGCGAGATAGGTTTGATGCAGGTGACGCCGACTGTGGGGCGCGAGTGGGCTGCTGCGACAGGGATGCGCGAGCTTGAGAGAGATATGGAGCGCAGTCCTGAAAGCGTGCTACGCGATGCCGAGCGCAATATACAAATCGGCTGCTGGTATCTGGAAAAACTTTACGAGCAATACCGCGACATGCCGGGCGCAGAAGCGCGTATGGTCGCGGGCTACAACGCTGGGCCGAGCCGCGTTGCCGAATGGAACAAGACTGAGACGGGCGCGCCATCTCTCAATGAAGACCAATTTGTCGCGCGCATTGATATTCCCTCAACACGCGCCTACGTCACTTCCATACTCGAACGCTATCACAGGCTCAAGAGCAGTCGGCAGCAGGCAGTGGGCAGTGGGCAGTTTAGAAATCAGAAAGAGAAAACACTTTCTGCTCGTTTGTTTTTGCTGCCAACTGCCCACTGCCCGCTGCCAACTCTTCCATGACCTACCGGCAGCTACTTTCCCGAAATGCTGATTTTCGTCGCCTGTGGATAGGGCAGGTCGTGTCCGAAATCGGCGACTGGCTAAACAACATTGCCGTCCTCGCTTTGACGATACAACTTGCGGGCGCGGGGCGCGAAGGACTTGCCATAGCCATCTATGCCATCGCGCGTCACTTGCCGCTCTTTGTTTTTGGGCCACTGGCGGGCGTCGTTGTGGATCGTGCAGACAGGCGGCGCGTGATGATTGCCGCTGATTTGTTGCGCGCGATTCTTGCGCTCGGATTTCTGCTGGCAAACAAGCTGGCTGCGCTGCCAGCGATTTATGCTGTCGGCGCGTCGCTGTTTGCAGTCCAGGCATTTTTCAGTGCGGCCAGGCGCGCGACGATTCCGAATATTGTGCGCGGGACGGAAGAACTCTTGACCGCCAACTCGCTTTCGGCTTCGACGACAGCCACGACCATCGCCGTCGGCTCCGCGCTCGGAGGCATCATCGCAACCTTCGTCGGACGCAACACCGTCTTTGTCCTCAACGCCGTGACCTTCCTCTTCGCAGCCGAGATGATTCGTCGCATACGTGGGAAGACAGTGGGCAGTAGGCAGTGGGCAGTGAGCAGTGAAGAGCAGGAGAGTGATGAAAGTTTTAAAGGCGACGCGCTGAAACCTGATACAGCATCGGAATTTGAATTTAAAAAAGTTGCTCAAAGAAAAGTTCCGACAGCGAGTTTCCTTCTCCGGCGCGCGTTGGCAGATTTTCGTGAGGGCTTGCGCTATGTGAGGCGCAGCCAGATTTTGTCTGCGATTTTTATCGTCGCCGCCGGATGGGGATTGGGCAATGGAGTGGCGCGTGCGCTGTACAGCATCTTTGGCGCGCGTCTTGGAGAAGAGACTGCGGCGGGATTGTTTGCGCGACCGACGGATTTTGGAATCTCTGTGCTGTTTGTCGCGATGGGTTTGGGAGGCATGCTGGGTGCGCCTCTGGCCCGCAGGTTCAATGCCGGTTCGAGTGATGCGCTCGGCGCGCGTATGGGCCGCTCGCTGTTCTTTGACGGCTGCGGGCTGGCTCTCTTTGCGTTGATGCCGAACCTTTGGAGCGCGGCCATTGTGCTTATCGTGCGCGAGATGAACTTCGCTATCTGGTGGACTGCGCAGCAGACGATTATCATGAGCCGGACGGACGACCGCTATGCTGGCCGCGTCTTTGCTTCATATGAAACTTTGACGACCTTGATGATGGTCGGCTCGATGCTCGCGGCGGGCGCGGCTGCGGACAAGTATGGCATCAAGCCTGTCGCAGCCTCCGGCGGCATCGTCATCGCGCTCTCAGGTCTGCTATGGTTTGTCCTGCGCAGAAGCCGGAAAGGCGATGAGCAAATTGATTCAAGATAAGATTTTGTTCAACCCTTTGCGAGCTTGCGGTTTTAACTTTGCGCCTTTGCGCGAAACTAAAACGAGCGGTTCTCGCTGGTGGCGCAAAGAAAAGCAGAAGACCGCAAAGAAGAGTTTTGAAATTAACTTTCTATGACTACTCTTTATCTAGCCAGATGGGTGATGCCTGTCGCGTCTGAGCCGATTGAGGACGGCGCGGTGGCGATTGAGGGCGAGCTTGTTGCGGCAGTCGGCAAGCGCGCGGCATTGCTGTCGGAATTTCCAGAGGCCGCTGTCAAAGATTTTGGCGAAGCGGCTCTCTTGCCCGGTCTCGTTAATTGCCACACGCATCTTGAGTTGACGGCGATGCGCGGCTTTCTTGAGCGCGAAGAGGGAGACTTTTTCGCGTGGCTCAAAAAGATAACACTCGCGCGGCTTGAGCGCATGACGCCGGATGACCTTTATGTGTCGGCGGCGTGGGGCGCGTGTGAAGCCGCGCGCGCGGGCATCACTTCGGTCGGAGATGCTTCGGATGCTGCGAGCGCGAGTATGAAGGCTCTGGCGGATGTGGGTTTAAGGGGGACTGTCTATCAGGAAAGTTTTGGCCCGGACTCAAAACTCGCGCACGAGCATTTTGCAAAGCTGCGCGAGAAGATGTTGCAGTTGCGCGAGTTTGAAACGTTGCGCGTGCGGCTCGGCGTCTCTCCGCACGCGCCTTACACTGTCAGCGCGCAGCAGCTTGAGTTGATTGCCGCATATGCTCTCGCGGAAAACCTGCCGTTGATGATGCACGCGGCGGAGTCTGAGGCGGAGATGCTGCTTCTGCTTGAGGGGCGCGGCCCGTTCGCGGAGAGCTTCGCGCGGCGCGGCATAGAATGGAGCGCGCCGCGCATCTCTCCTATAAAATATCTGCACGCGCACGGCATCCTCGACACGCGCCCGCTGCTGGCGCATTGCATACGTGTTGACGAGAAAGATATTGAAATCATCAAAGAAGCTGATGCAAGGATTGCTCATTGTCCAAAGTCGAATGCAAAGCTCGGACATGGCCGCGCGCCGCTGGCTGCTTTTGTCAGGCATGAATTGAAAGTCGGATTCGGCAGCGATTCTGTAGCAAGCAACAATACGTGCGACCTGTTTGAAGAAGCGCGTTTCGCAACTTTGCTTTCGCGCGCGAGCGTGGACACGATTGAAGACGAGCGTTTGATGAGCGCGGAGTATGCTTTGCACGCAGCCACGCTCGGCGGCGCGCGTGCGCTTGCTTTGGAAAATCAAACGGGCGCGCTCAAGCAAGGCATGCAGGCAGACATGATTGTCGTCTCGCTCGACGGCGCGCATCAGCAGCCTGTCTATGAACCGACCGCAGCCCTCATCTTTGCTTCATCCGGTCGCGATGTGAAGATGACTATGGTTGCGGGTCAGGAAATCTTCGACGGCGCGCGCGTTGTGACAGTTGATGAAGAGAGATTGCATGCGCGGCTGAAAGAAATCTCGAAAGCAATAATGCGTGATGAGTGAAGAAGCGATATGAATGTGCTCGTCTTAAATTGCGGTAGCTCGACTGTCAAATTCCAGTTGATTGCGACTGACCTTGACACTATCGCGCAGAACACGGACAGGCGTCTGGCGCGCGGGACGATTGAGCGCATCGGCGGCGAGGCGATTATCACTTTGCGTGCGGAAGGCCGCGAGGCAGAGAGGCGCGCGGCTCCGATTCGTGATGCGCGTGCGGCTGTGGATTTAATTATTCGCTGGGCGTGCTCGGAAAATTCCGGCATTGCGGAAGTCAAAAGTGTCGGGGATGTGCATGCAGTGGGCCACAGGGTTGTGCACGGCGGCGAGCGTTTTACGCAGTCAGTCGTCATTACGGATGAAGTCCTGCGCGGCATAGAGGATTGCATAGACCTTGCGCCTCTGCACAATCCTGCGAACATCAAAGGCATCGTGGCCGCGCGTGAAGTCTTCGGGCCGGGCATTCCAGAGGTCGCAGTCTTTGACACGGCCTTTCACCAGACTTTGCCCGACTATGCTTATCTCTACGCGCTGCCGTATCAATTTTATCGCCGTCACCGGATACGCCGTTATGGTTTTCATGGCACGTCGCATCGCTATGTCGCATATCGCTATCGCCAGCTTCGCGGCATCCGGCGCGAAGAGACAAATGTCATCACGCTTCACTTGGGCAACGGCTGCTCTGCGGCGCTGATACGCGGCGGGAATTCCATAGATACTTCGATGGGCCTGACGCCGCTCGAAGGCTTGATGATGGGAACGCGCTCCGGCGACTTAGACCCTGCGATTGTGGACTTCATCGCGGCCAAAGAGGGATTGACGGCGCAGGAAGTTGAAACTTTGCTAAACAAACAATCCGGGCTTATCGGCATCTCAGGTTTGACGAACGATATGCGCGAGTTGCTTGACGAAGCGCGCGAGAACGATGACCGCCGCGCGCGCCTTGCGATAGAGATTTTCTGTTATCGCGTGCGCAAGTACATAGGCGCGTATCTGGCCGCGTCCGGCGGCGCGGAGGCAATCATTTTCGCTGGCGGCATTGGCGAAAATTCTGCCGAAGTCCGCGCGCGCATCTGCGAAGGGCTCGAATGGTTCGGGCTTGAGCTTGATGCAGAACAAAATGCTTTGCATACAAACGGGCGCGAAGGTTTAATCAGCCGCGCGGGCTCGCGCCTTTCCGCTTACGTCATTCCGACGGACGAAGAACTCTTGATTGCGCGAGACACTGTGCGCTGCGTGCGCGGCGCGCCGCAAAGATATTAAAAGCAGTAATGAGTAAAAGCTTTTCTCTCATCACTCATCACTTAAAAAAATAGGAGTCATAATGTTAAATTTCAGGCGAAGCATTGTTGTCATCATAGTGGCGTTTGCGATGTTCGGAGCGGGCGCGTTGGCGTGCAGGGCGCAGGACGACGAGAAGAAAAATCTTGAGCCGGGCAAAGGCGGCGAGATGCCTGCTTCGTTAGAAGCTTCGAGCGATGGGCTGAATGTGCTGGCCGAAGGTTTTTACGGCAGCATGGAAGAATCTTTTGTCGCCGTCGCGCGCGATGTCGAAACTTACAACCGTCTGCGCAAGCTGGTCGAAGAGTTGCCGGAGAAGGACGAAGAATTTTTCCGTACGAACGCTGTAGTCGCAGCCTTTCTCGGCACAAGAAAATCCGGCGGCGATAGCATCTCTTTTAAATTCGATGGAAACGGCGTCGTGAGCATCTCTGAATCAAAGCCCGCGCCGGATGCCATGACGACAATGGCTCTGACCAATCCTTTTAAGGTTGTCGCCGTGCCTGTCAATACTATGGAATCCGTCAAGCTTGAGTTGGATGAAGCATGGCAGAAAGCCGCGCGGCAATATCGCTTGCAGGTTGGCAGCGAGTTTAGTATGAGCGGCGGCATCGCCGGACTCGGAGAGGGATTTCAGCTTGAAGGCGAAGTGCATCTCCTGCGTTATAAAAATCTGGTCACGGCGCTCTTCAATCTGAAAAGCGTGGGCGGCAAGAAGGAAAGATTTTTACGCGAAGCCGCGACGGGCAAACTCGATGGCAATGAAGCAACTTTTTCCTATGTGGCCGGAGACACGCTGATAGAGATGCCGCATCCGGCCATGACCGTGACGGGTAAGTTTGCGGAGAAGGAGAGCAAGCTGTCTCTCGTCTTCAAATCAATGTCCACGATGGTCAAGGATGGTTACGAAGGCGGAGGAAGCCTCGCGGCCTTGAGACATGAGCCGAAGCCCGCAAAGAAGTAAGAGATGATTATTGCGGTTTGCAATAGAGTGTCATCCGGTACGCCCTCGCTGAGGGTCGGGCTACGGCCCCGCAGCTTACACTAGAGAGGCAGTAGCCAGACCGTCAGCGAGGGCGCACTCAAGTGCAAATGGCTATAGGAGGAATTTCAGATTTTAAATTTCAACTCTGAGATTCCTCTTCCACCACATCACCGACCTTGATATTGCCGTCCGAGAGAATCTGCGCGCGCAGTCCGCCGCGATGGATGAGGCCGCCGAGAATGCCCGGTTTTTGAGAAATCTTTGCCAGGTGATTGCAAGGCTCGCAGAGACGCATCCCTCTCAATCTGATGTCGCCGATGCGAAACTCCTGCCCGACGAGATGATTTAAGGGGACGCCGCGCGTCACGATATTTCTTCTGCCTTCCGACGGATTCAAATCCAGACCGCTTTCGCGCTGCATGGCTTCAAAAGCTTCAACCTCTATGAGCGTCAACTGGTAATCGGGCTCGTCTTTCCAGAACGTGCCAGTCCGGTTGAAGTAGCGATCGCCCTCTAAGCCTTTGCCCGGCACGGCATGGACTTCTGCGACGGACTGCATAGGCTTGCCGCTCGTCGGCGCAACATGAATAGCAATGACAGAACCTTTCCACATAAGCTTTTTTTCTTCCGAATGAATTTTTTTTTAAGAGCTACTGCACTTTCGTCGCGCGCTGTTTCTTAGCCTCTGCGATGCGCTTGTCCAGCAAGCTTTTCAGAGACGGCTCAAGCTTCAATGCAAAGTCAAAATCTTTCTGAGCCTCTGCATCTTTTCCCAGAAGCAGCAGTACGATGCCGCGATCCAGATAGTTATATGGCATTTGCGGGGAGAGTTTGACGGTCTCGTTGTAATCCGCGAGCGCGCCTTCAAGGTCGCCTTTCTTCTGCCGCTCAAGACCGCGATTGCCGTAAGCACCGAAATTTCCCGGAAAGATTTCGAGCGCGCGTGTGTAATCCTTTATCGCAGCATCGGAATCGCCCTTGCGGCTATACAGGACTCCGCGGCTCATGTATACGCCGGAAATATTTGGGCCAAGCTCTGCTTCCTCTGCTGTGCTGGCGTCTGAGGAAAATCCGACGAGAACTTTTCTGCTGACAATCTCATCTCCGTTCTCAGCCTTCTCGACCTTATCCGGCCCGACGGGGCCAGCGACAACCATCTTGCCCGTCGCAGGAAGCTGCTCCTGTCCCTTGTTCTTCTCGAAGTGTTCAATCACAAAATTGAAATCATCGAGCGCGTTCTGGTCATTGCCTTTCTGCATGTGAGCCATGCCACGGCCATCGTAAGCGGCAGTGGATTGCGGATTGAGCGAAATCGCCAGCGTGTAATCCGCAATCGCTCCGTCCATGTTGCCGCTTTCAAACTTGAGCCGCGCGCGTTGCGTATAAATCATGTCCGTGCGATAGCCTCTGGCAATGGCCTGGTCAAAATCTCGCAAGGCATTCTGGTTATCCTCCTTCAGCATATAAACCTGCGCGCGCTGGGAATAAGCCTGAGCCAGATTCGGATTGAGTTGAATAGCTTTGCTGGCATCCGCGAGCGCGCCGTCGAGGTCGAACTTCATCATCTTCAACATGCTGCGCTGAGAATAAGCTTCAACGAAATCCTGCTTCTTCTTAATCGCTTTATCAATCTCTGCGATGGCCGCATCAATCTCACCCTCTTCGAGCAGTTCTGTGCTGCGCTGCAAGTGATCCTGCGCGGATTTCTGGGCCAGAACCGGCGCGGCGATAAACAACATTAAGAGTGGGAGCAACAGGAAGGAAAAATACTTTTTCATACATCACCTCATGAGGATAGATTTACCTGACGAACTGCGTCGAATCTTAATTGAGAACAGATGCTTCGTCAAAGAAAAAAGCATTTCCCGCAAAGGCGCAAAGGCGCAAAGAAAGGCGCGAAGGAAAGCATTCAAGATAAGTCATAGCTCAACCTCTTTGCGAGCTTTCTTTGCGCCTTTGCGCCTTTGCGGGAAACTTTCTTAACAGGCAGCAGCTATTGCTTCGTCAAAAATCTCCAGCGCGACATCAACATTCTCTTTAGTGAGAATGAGCGGTGGCGACCAGCGAATCGTGTTTGTTCCTGCGCCTAAGATAATCAGGCCGCGCTCGTAACAGCCAAGCTCGACCTTATCGCGCAATTCTGGCGCGGGCTTGCGCGTCTCGCGGTCTTCGATAAATTCTACGCCAATCATCAGGCCGAGCCCGCGCACGTCTCCGATGCACTCATGCTTCTGCATGAGCTTTCGTAAACCTTCCTGCAAATAGTCGCCGACATCCGCGCTGTTGGCGACGAGTTCATTTTCCAGTAGCTCAATCGTCTTCAAAGCCGAAGCGATGCACACTGGATTGCCGCCGAAAGTCGAAGCATGCGCGCCCGGTTTCCAGTCCATCAAATCCGCGCGCGCGACAGTCACGCCGATGGGCAAGCCAGACCCTATGCCTTTCGCCAGACAGATTACGTCAGGCTTTAAATCGTAATGGTCACACGCAAACATCTTGCCTGTGCGTCCCATGCCGGATTGCACTTCATCCACAATCAAGAGGATGCCATGCTCGTCGCAGATGCGGCGCAGGCCATCCAAAAATTCTTGCGGCGCGGGAACATAACCGCCTTCGCCCTGCACTACCTCAACAACAATCGCCGCGACCTCTTCGGGCGGCGTGGTGGTTTTGAATAGACGATTCTCAATCCATTCAAGACTCACGCGGCTGGCCGTCTCGCCGTCAGTCTTCTCGCCCGTGAACGGGTGGCGGAAAGCGTTCGGATAAGGCACGTGTGTGACATTGAGCGCGGAGCGATGAAAGCCTTTGCGCTGTGCGACCTTTGACGAAGTCAAAGAGAGCGAGCCGAGCGTGCGGCCATGAAAGCTGTTAAAGAAGGCTATGAATTTCTGGCGACCCGTCGCGTGCATCGCCAGCTTCAAAGCGGTCTCGATAGCTTCCGTGCCACTGTTGGCAAAGTGCGTGCGCGTAGGACTTTGAACGGGCGTAATCTCATCCAGCTTGCGCGCCAAATCCGGCATCTGGCGATAGTAGTAATCCGTGCCGCACATGTGAATCAGCTTCGCTGCCTGCTCCTGTATCGCGCGCACGATTTCCGGGTGACAGTGGCCCGTCGAGCAGACCGCGACACCTGCGTTGCAATCCAAAAAGATATTGCCGTCAACATCCTCGACCCACACGCCTTCGCCGCGCTCTGCGACGAGTTGCCAGTGCGGGCGCGGGTAAGATGGAGTAACGAATTGATGGTCTGCGTTGATGATTTCCTGACCTTTAGGGCCGGGCAGCGCGGTCTTGATTTCGGGTCTCTTCGGTGGTGCCATAGTGGACATAACACTTCTCCTTAAAATTTCGAGAACGAGGGAAAGATAGATAGATTGATTTAAAGCGAGCGCGAAATTGATGTGGAAAGGCTAGTCCGCGAAAAGGTTGGCGCGGGTTTCGAGCGGGCGGCAATGTGGATTGCTCAGGCAGAACATAAATGTTTGAGTAGACTGCTTCGCTTCTTAAGTTATTGTTGCTGAGGTTGTGTTTCTAATTTGGTAATACGGTCTTCTAAGTCATCCTGATTGCGCAAGGCTGTAGCAATATCTACATTCATTCGTCGAAGCGTGCGATTGACTTCATGAAGCTCCTGGCGCGTGGCTGCTACTTCACTGAGAATCTGGTTGATTCTATCAGACATTGGCTGCGTCTCGCGCGAGCGGGCATCGAACTTATCCTCAATCGTTTGAAGCCTTGTGCTGATAGCGCGAATTTCGGCAACAACTTGGTTGAGGCCGTTCGTGACATCAGGAAAATTTTGAGTTGACTCTTCGCTCATTACTAAAGTTTTACTGTTCTCTCTAACATCTAGCACTTGACATCCGAGCTTGTCAACGTCGCTTAAAGCGCACTCCGTCTTTTGTGTCTTCGAGTGTGATGCCTTGCGCGGCAAGCTGCTGGCGTATCTCGTCCGCGCGCGCAAAGTCGCGGCGGCGGCGTGCCTCCTGTCGCTCGTCTATCAGGGATTGCACTTCTGCATCAAGCATCAAAGCTTCCTCTGCGCCGCCAAAGATATTGAGCACCGAATCAAATCGTGCGAGAAGCTCAAGCAACTCGCGCTTGTTATCTTCGCGCAAGGCATGGCAGGCAATCGCAGTGTTGACTTCGCGCGAGAGATTGTGAATCGCCGCGAGCGCAACCGATGTGTTGAGGTCGTCGTCAAGCCCTGCTTCAAAATCTTTGAGCGCGCGTGCTGCCGTCTCGCGCAGTTCTGCATTGACGCCTGATTCTGTCCGCGCTTCCTTGAGGCGCGAGTGGAAATCGCGCAGGCCCATGACGGTTTTCTCTGCTCCGCGCAGGGCATCGAAAGTAAAGTTGAGTTGTTTGCTGTAAGGCACGCTGAGCAGAAAATAACGCACAGCGACGGGCGCGAATCCTTTTTCCACCAGATCGCGGAAGGTGTAATAATTGCCCTTCGATTTTGACATGGACTCGCCTTCGACCTTCAAGTGCTCGAAGTGAATCCAGTATTTAGAGAAAGGCACGACGCCTGTTGCGCCTTCGCTCTGCGCAATCTCGTTTTCGTGATGCGGGAAAATCAGGTCAATCCCGCCCGCGTGTATATCAAACGATTCGCCCAAGTATTTCATGGACATCGCGGAGCACTCGATGTGCCAGCCGGGACGACCACGGCCCAAGCTTGTATCCCATGCAGGCTCGTCGGGCGACTCTGCGGCTTTCCAGAGAGCGAAGTCGCGCGCGTCCTCTTTCTCATACTTGTCCGTGTCCACGCGCTCGCTTGCTCCGGCGATGTTGCCCGCGAAATTTATCTTCGAGAGCTTGCCGTATTCCGGGAACGAACTGATGCGATAATAGATGGAGCCTTCGGATTCGTAAGCATGGCCGCGCTCTTGCAGCCGCTTGATAATCTCTACCATCTCAGGGATGTGGCGCGTCGCGCGCGGCACTATGTCCGGCCTGTTGCAGCCGAGCGCGTCTGCGTCCTGCCAGAGAGCTTCTATGTATTTCTCTGTGTATTCATCAATCGTCACGCCTGCTTTTTGCGAGAGCGCGATGATGCGGTCTTCCACGTCCGTGATGTTCATGACATGCGTGACGCGATAGCCCTTGTAACGCAGATAGCGGCTCAGGATGTCCGTGCAGATGGCCGAACGAAAATTGCCAATCTGCGCAAAATCCCAGACGGTCGGGCCGCAGTAATAGAGACGCGCCTCGCCTTCAATCATCGGGCGAAACTCTTCAAGCTGGCCGGAAAGTGTGTTGCGAAATCTTAGCATTGGGAAGAATTGTATTGTGCGAAATGAAATCTTAGTTAAACTTTAGCGGCGGAGGCATCTTAAAGCTGATGATGACACTGCCATCTACTTTGCTCGGTTTACCCTCACTTAACGTGGGCTTAAACTTCCACCCGCGCGTGGCCTTAGCGGCGGCGGCTCTTAATAATGGATGACCGTTGAGCGGCAGAGTTTCGATAACATTGCCGTCTTCGCCAATGATGATTCTCACCGAAATCTCTGCGTCTCCGACGCGCGCCATGTGTGCGATGGGCGGATAAACAACCTCGACCGGCTTCAAGACCGAATCTATCGTTTCTTGAGTTGATTTGAGAATAGTCTTCAACGGGCGCAGTTGAGCATCAACAAATTCAACTTGCTCATTCGTCACGGTTGAGATGATTGAAGGCCATGCTTGAGTATCTTTGTATAAATACAATTCGACAGTGAGAGATTCGCGACGCCCGATGTTGAAGGCTGCAATGCGGTCACCGTTGATTTGCAACTCTTCCATCAGGTAATTCTTAACGCTTTCGGCTTTCACCTGACCCTCATTTAATCTGGAGATATTAACGCGCCTGCCGGAATAGACGAAAACATAAGCACGCGCTTGAGGGTCGCTCTGCAACTGATTGGCAAAGGTCTTGAGTCGCGCTTCCTCATCCGCCGGAGTCAGGTCGCTATATTCGTCATACTTGATGATAGAAGCCTGCGATTGAGCAACGCCCGGACGCGGCTCTGCATTATGCGCCTGCGGGATGCATGCAAAAGCTGAGAGCAGAAAAATAATGGTGACTAATGGCTTGATTGTTTTCATATTCGCTCCATGTGAGAAGCGCGCCGCAAATTCAAGCAAGCTTTATGAACGGCTACGCAGAGTCTAGGCTGTGTAGAGCGAGGTAGTCAAACATCGCCTTGCGCAGTGGCCGAAAAGTGCGAGAACCCTGACGCCTGCAACCTTGCCTGTCGTCCATTCGCCGCCAGCTTGATGCCGCGCTCTTTGTCCAATACATCTCCAATGTAATGGATGCGCACGCCATCAATCTTGGTTGGAAGCCGCTTGAGATTTTTCGGGCTAATCGTAAAGAGCAACTCGAAATCCTCGCCGCCGTTAAGCGCAAGAGAAAGCGCGTCAAAATCATGCTTGCCTAATTGCGTCAAAGCCTCGTCCAAAGGGATGCGCGCGGCATCTATGAGCGCGCCAACACCGCTCGCTTCGCACAGGTGCGCGAGGTCTGACGAGAGACCATCGCTGATGTCTATCATCGCTGTGGCAAGCCTTTGTTCTGAGAGCAGCGCGCCCCAACTCATGCGCGGCTCCGGTTGCAAGTGCTTGAGCAGCAACTCTTCTACAGCGCGCTCTTTAAGCGTCCGCGCTTTGCTCTTCTTCAAACGCGCGCCTTGCTCTAACAATTTCAGCCCGGCTGCCGCGCCGCCTAAAGTTCCGGTCACAAAGAGATGGTCGCCCGCGCGTGCGCCCGTGCGTAGAACTGAGCGATTGCGCTTCACATCGCCGGCAACGATGGAGTCAATGACGATGTGTTCAGGCGTGCGCGACACGTCGCCGCCGATGAGCGTGACCTGATGCGTCTCTGCCAGCGCAAAGAAGCCTTCGTAAAATTCTTCGGCAAAATCCGTCTCCCAGATTTTTTGCGGAATGCCGATTGAGAGCAAAGCCCAACGCGCACGCGCTCCCATCGCTGCAATGTCCGAGAGCGAAACCGCGAGAGCTTTGTGGCCCAGCAGACGCGGCAACATCCACTCGCGGCGAAAGTCTATCTCTTCGACAAGGAGGTCTGCGGTCAAGACCATCTCACGGCCTGCGGCTGGACGCAGAACGGCTGCATCATCGCCGATGCCTTGGATGAGTGATGAGTGTAAAGCTGTAGAAATGTTTCTGTGTTCGTGTGCGCGTCGTTTGATGCGATTGATGAAATCAAACTCGCTCGATGAAGATGGCTTGCGGGATGAATGACGTTTGCGAGACACAGAGCTTTTATCTCTTATCTCATCACTCATCATTCATCACTCATCACTGCGTTTAAAGTTTCTTTCTCAGCGAGTCGAGTCCGCCCTCTATGGTTTCGAGCGAAGTGGAGAAAGAGAAGCGCAGGTGACCATCGCCGTGTGGGCCAAAGACTATGCCTGGGATTGTGGCGACCTGTGCGCGCTCAAGCAGGATGTCTGCGGCTTCGCGGCTATCCGTGCTGATGCGCGAAACATCCGGGAAGGCATAGAAGGCTCCCGCCGGACTCTCGCAAGGCAGCCCAAGCTCGTTTAATCCTGCGAGCAAAAGGTCGCGTCGCTCTCTGTAAGCCGCGCGCGATTTTTCGAGAAAGTCGGATTTCTGTGTGAAGGCTGCGAGTGCGGCCCACTGCGTAGGCGTCGAGACTCCGTTGGTCGAATACAAAAGCGTCTTGCGCATGCCAGTCATCCACGGCTCGGTCGCCACAGCATAGCCCAGTCGCCACCCTGTCATCGCGTAGGATTTCGAGAGCGTGTAGCAGGTAATAGTTCTCTCCATCATGCCTTCAAGCGAAGCTATGGAAACATGCTCGCCTTCGTACACGAGGTCTTCATAAGCTTCGTCCGCGATAACAATCAAATCGTGCTCTCTGGCAAAGCGCGCGACGGCTTCTGCTTCATCAAGTGTGTAGACAATGCCTGTCGGATTCTGCGGCGTGTTGTAGTAGATGGCGCGCGTCTTTGCGGTCAAGTGCCGGGTCAGAGTCTCTACGAATCCGTCGCGGCGCGCATCTTCGGTTGAGACCAGCACGGTCTTGCCGCGACAGTGTGAAATCAAATCTTTGATTGGTGTCCAGTAAGGCGAGAAGACCAGCACTTCTTCTTCAGGATTGACGACGGATTGAAACGCGCCGAAGAGTCCCTGCATCCCGCCGTTCAAAACAATCACGTCTTCGGCCTGAGCCTTGATACGATTTCGCTCAAGCAGTTTGTCAGCGATGGCCGCGCGCAACTCCTTGATGCCGGACGAAGGAGCATAGCGCGTCTTATTATCCGCGAGCGCGCGTGTCATAGCTTCCTTGATGTAATCCGGCGTGTTGTTGTAAGGCTTGCCGCCCTCGAATTGATAGACGGATGCGCCAGCCGCGCGCAGCTCCATAATCTTGTTACGAATTTTGACGATGTCAGAAAACCCGACCTCATCCAGACGCGAGGCAAGACGAAACGCAGTCGAAGACGTAGAAGACACTATCAGGTGAACCTCCAAAACGGATACAGGCGTAGGAAAAGAAAATGGATTATAGCTTGCCACGCAAGATGAAGCAAAAGGCGTTAGTGGTTCGGTTTGAAGTTCTAGTAAATAAGCTGTACGAAAGAATCTCCCGCAAAGGCGCAAAGGCGCAAAGAAGGCGCGAAGAAATTATTCAAGATGAAAAGCTATTCAACTCTTTGCGGTCTTCTTTGCGCCTTTGCGCCTTTGCGGGAAACTGTCTTTCTTTTTGCTCAAGCAGCGCGAGAATAGATAAGACGGCACTTAATGTTATTTCGCACATAAATGTCTGGAAATATAAGCATTGACACTATTAGGCGGCGCGAGTAACATGGGCCACAGGTTTTGATCGGTTGTGCGCGCCAGCGTCCCGCTTCGCGCTTTCCTTCTAGTTGGTAGAGCAGTCAACGAGAGCAATTCTTATTGCTTTTGATGGTGAGGTCTCCCGGATTATGAACCATGCCGCAGTCGCCATCCCCGAAAAGCTCTTCTTCAAAATCGGTGAAGTCTGCGATTTGACGGGCGTGCAGGCGCACGTCCTGCGCTACTGGGAGTCAGAGTTTCCAATGCTCTCGCCGCAGAAGAATCGCGCAGGGCAGCGCACTTATCGCAAGCGCGATGTAGAGATTGCGCTGCGGATTAAAGAGCTGCTCTACGATGACCAGTACACGATTGCAGGAGCCAAGAAGAAGCTGGCGGCGGAACTGCGCGGCGCAAGCAAGCTCAAGGTCGTGACGCCTGAGATGAGCGCGCAGACACCCGCGCCTGCTTCTGTGCCGAACGCATATCAAACGCCCGCCAACACGCTCGCAGAAGCACATGCATTGGTGGATGAAGCGCATGCTGTTGAAGCTGTGCGTCCGATGACGACAGACCAGCGCAGCTCTCTCAATCAACTCGCGGGACAGTTGCGCGAACTTCTCTCAATCCTCAATGCTGGCGATACAGAGTTGCGGCAGCGCGGCAAATAGCTTGCCTTTCATCTACCTGCAAACGACCCGCCCGTCACATTTGACAAAAATATTTTTCCAGAGATACTAATGGAGCTAATGACGGGACGTGGCGCAGCCTGGTAGCGCGCTTCCTTGGGGTGGAAGAGGCCGTGAGTTCGAATCTCGCCGTCCCGATGTGCTCATAAGAGCCTTCAACTTGAAACAAGTTGAAGGCTCTTTGTCATTTGACGAAAGCTTATAGCTGTTTGCACTTGAGTGCGCCCTCCCTGACGGTCGGGCTACTGCCCCGCAACAGTGAGCACCGGGGCAGTAGCCCGACCGTCAGGGAGGGCGCACCGGATGACACTCAATTTTAATCCTTCAACTCCGTCACAACAATTTCCGAAGTCAGCATTTTGTGGACGGGACATTTGTGTGCAATCTCTTGCAGGCGCGCGCTCTGCTCGTCCGTCAAATCGCCCTCGAACGCGACGGCGCGTTCGATGCGATGGACATAGCCTTCTGTGTTCTCCGTGCACTCTGCGCAATCTTTCGCGTGAATCCTCTGCTGGCGCAGTCGGACTGTGACACGTTCGAGCGGCCACTGTTTCCGGCGCGCATACATCGTGACCGTCATGGAGATGCATCCGCCGAGCGCGGCAAGCAGCAGCGTGTAAGGGTCTGGCCCGGCCCCGTCGCCGCCGAGATTCGCTGGCTCGTCAATCAACAGCGTCTGGTGCTCGCCATAGCGAACTTCGTTCTGTAGATTCATTAAAGAAGTGACTATCACCTCGCTCATCTTTTTCCACCTTTCTCCGAAAAAGAATTTTAAGGACGCATCGCGAGGAAATGAAGCATGTGCACGATAGCGCAGATGAATACAAAACTAAAAATAAAAAATGCAAAGATAAGAACCGTCTTCCATTTTGCATTTTACATTTTTCATTTTGCATTTTCTCGGCTACACTCGGCTTTCAAACAGACATTTTCGGCAGTCAAGCTTTTGTCAATCCGTTTTGTTGAGCGAGGAGCTGTGGCATGAAGATTCATGAGTATCAAGGCAAAGAATTATTAAAGAAGTTCGGCGTTCCGGTGCCGCGCGGAATTGTCGCGCGCTCGCCGGAAGAGGCTTTTCAGGCGGCGACGGAATTGGGGACGGAAGTGGTCGTCGTCAAAGCTCAGATACACGCGGGCGGGCGCGGCAAGGGCGGCGGCGTCAAGCTGGCGAAGTCTCCTGATGAAGCCAGAGAGATTGCCAAAGAGATGCTCGGCATGAACCTCATCACGCACCAGACGGGGCCGGAAGGAAGAGAAGTGCGCGTCCTCTTAATCGAAGAGGGCTTGCCGATTGATAAAGAATTTTACTTGGGCATCGTGCTCGATAGAGCGAGCGGGCGACCGGTCTTTATGGCTTCGGCTGCGGGCGGCATGGACATCGAAGAGGTCGCGGCCAAGACGCCCGAAAAAATTATGAAGGAACAGGTTGATCCGGCAGTCGGCTTTCGTCCCTTTCAGGCGCGCAAGCTGGCCTTCTTCTTGGGTCTTCCGCCGGAGCTAATCAATCAGGCTGCCAAGTTCATGCAATCGCTCTACACTGCTTACGAGCAGATGGATGCATCCCTGCTCGAAATCAACCCGTTCCTTTTGACTAAAGACAATCGCTTGATTGCGCTCGATGCGAAAGTGAACTTTGACGATAACGCTATGTTTCGTCATAAGGACTTTTTAGACCTGCGCGACCTTAATGAAGAAGAGCCGCTTGAGATTGAAGCCTCGAAATTTGATTTGAACTATATCAAGCTCGACGGCAACATCGCCTGCATGGTCAACGGCGCGGGCCTCGCGATGGCGACGATGGACATCATCAAGCTGGCCGGCGGAGAGCCTGCAAACTTTCTGGATGTCGGCGGCGGAGCTTCGCAGGAGCGCGTCGAGGCTGCTTTCAAGATTCTACTCGCAGACGAAAATGTGCGCGCCGTTTTGATAAATATCTTCGGCGGCATCGTGCGCTGTGACATGGTGGCGCGCGGCGTCGTCGGCGCGGCGCAGAATTTGGGAATCAACGTGCCTGTCGTCGTCCGTCTCGAAGGCACAAATGTCGAAGAGGGCCAGCGCGTCATCAGCGAATCGGGATTGAATTTTACTGTCGCTAACGGAATGAAGGATGCCGCCGAAAAAGTTGTTGCGGCGGCTGGATGAGGAGATTGATTCATTTTCTCATTTATCCATTTTTCAATGAGTAAATGAGCAAATGAGTCAATGAGAAAATATTTTCGCCATGCTTCTCAAAGTGCTTGTACAAATCAGCCGGTTTGGTCTGGCCGCGTTGTTTCTCTTCGCGGTCGTGGCGAAGCTCTATTTTATCAACGACCCGAAGCAGAGCTTTTTTGTCAACATGCCTTATCTGGTCGGAGAGCGTTGGGCTGTGCCTGTGGCTGTCGCCGTCATCGGGACAGAGTTGTTGGGAGTCTTGCTGCTCCTGTGGCCGCGCACTGTGCGGCTCGGCGCGCTGCTCGTGGCCGCGCTGTTGATAGGTTTTTCCGCTTACGCTCTTTATTACAGATTCGGGCTGAACAATTTCGAGGGGCTCGAATGCGGATGTTTCGGAGGGATTATCGGCAGCCAGTTGGGAGTCTCGACCGCTCTCAGGAATTTAGCTCTACTCGTTCCCGCCGGGCTGGTCATCTTCGGCTGGCCGCGTTTGCGTCGGACAGAAAGAACTGTGATTGAGACAGAAGAGTCAGCACTCTCAACTTAAATTTCGTTTGAGATATTAAAGAAAGAATTTCCCGCAAAGACGCAAAGGCGCAAAGAAGACAAGCAAGTCTTTCTTTGCGCCTTTGCGCCTTTGCGGGAGACGTGTCTTTTATTTACCTGCGTCCGCGCATGCGACGGATTTCATAGCGCGTGTTGTCTATGCGTTCCTGCACGTCCGGGTGGTCTGAGAAAATCGAGCCGATGATGTCAGGATTTGAAGGACTGATGCGCTGGATTTTCTGGAACATCGTCACCATGCCTTCTGTGCTAAAGCCAGCCTTTGACATCCCGCGCACGCCTAGAAAATCCGCCTCGCGCTCTTCTTCGCGGTTATGTATGGAGAGCAGGCCACTCGCAACAATACTCGCGGCCATCGTGCCGAGTTGTCCCGCGGTCTCGCCTGCCACGCCCGTCACAGAGCCTATCAGGTCTGCAATCCCGCCGAGCATCTGCGACTGTTGCAAAGTCTTCAAGCTGTGGCGCGCGACGACATGGCCGACTTCGTGCGCGAGCACGGATGCCAACTCGTCATCGTTTGCCAGATTCATGAGAGCCGTCGTGATGTAGATGTGTCCGCCGGGCGTGGCAAAGGCGTTGAGCTCTTTGTCGCGTATGACGTGAAATTGATAATTGAGATTGGGACGCAAACTCGCGCGCGCCATTCTCTGGCCGATGCGATTGGCGCGTGCCTGTCCTTCGTTCGTCAGCTTGTATTTCTTGCCGACTTCCGTGTGTAGCTGGTTGCCGAGCTTTATCTCATCGCGCTCGCTCAAGAGTCCTTCGTTTGAGTAGCGCGCATCACGAAACTGCGAATAAGGGTCAACGTCAACATAGCCTGCGGCTGTATTGAGCACGGACGAGCCGAGGTCAATCACAGCGTTGATGGGAGAGCCGACTGGCGGCACGGTCAGGTTATCTTTTTGTTGCGCGGCGGCCAGTGTCGGCGCGAGTAGCAGGGCCAGTGTGATGACTAGGAATTGATGGCGAATAGGGGATAGGCGCTTCATCTGTTTTTCTGAACTCCTTCGGGTCAGCTTTTATTCAAATCAGGTCGCGGGGCTTTCTCGACCTGCTCTCTTGTGCGCTACATCATACTGTAAAGACTTGCGCGTTGGAATAATTGATTCGCCCCGCAAAGAAAGACGCTGGCCTGTGTCGGTTTTGCAGGAAGTTTCGCGCAAAGGCGCAAAGGAGAAAACAGAAGACGCAAAGAGGAATATGTCTTCTTTGCGAGCTTGAGTCTTTCCTTTCTTTGCGCCTTTGCGTGAAACGTGGGTTGCTTTTAGCAGCTTTTATGTGACTCGTTTAATCAGAAAGTGTAGAATCCTTTCATCGCTTAGTAAAATCTATTTTTCAAAAGGGAGAGCGCATGGCGACTCTGACATTTTGGGGAGGCGTGGGGACTGTCACCGGCTCAAAGTATCTGATTGAATCGGACGGGCGGCGCGTGCTCATTGATTGCGGGCTGTTTCAGGGTTTTAAGGAATTGCGCGAGCGCAACTGGCAAGACCCGCCGTTTGACCCGCGCTCGCTAGACGCAGTACTCATCACGCACGCGCACATAGACCATACAGGCTACTTGCCGCGCCTCGTCGCGCTCGGCTATGACAAGCCTGTCTATTGTTCGCGCGGGACTCTTGATTTGCTCAAGATACTCTTGCCAGATGCGGCGCGACTGCAAGAGGAAGATGCTGATTATCGCAACCGTCATGGCTTGACGAAGCATCAGCCCGCGCTGCCGCTCTACACGGAAGATAATGCGAGGGATGCTATTAATCTGCTGCGTCCGGTGGCGAACACAGGCGAGGCCGTAGAAGTCGCGCCCGGCATCCGTGTCGGCTTTCGTATCGCGGGCCACATCTTAGGCGCGAGCCTCGTCTTGGTCGAGATAGACGGCGCGGGCGATGATGGCAAGGGCCGAAAAGTTCTTTTCTCTGGCGACCTGGGCCACTACGACCAGCCGATTATCAAAGACCCTGACCCGCCGCCCGCCTGCGATTACATGCTCGTCGAATCAACTTACGGAGACCGCCTGCACGACCCGGAAAAACCTGACGACGCTCTGACGCGCATCATCAACGAGACGGTAGAGCGACGCGCCCCTTTGCTCATTCCTGCCTTCGCCATCGGGCGCACGCAGGAAATCCTCTATCTGATTCGAGAGCTTGAAGAAGACAAGCGTATTCCAATTCTTCCAGTCCGCGTTGATTCGCCGATGGCTGCGGCTGCGACGCAGGCTTACAGTCATCGCACGGAAGAGCAGGATGAAGAGTATGCCAGCATACTTTCCCGGAAACGTCATCCCTTGAGGACGCACTCGATGGTCACAGCCTCTTCGCGCGAAGAGTCGAAGCGGCTGAATGAAGAGAAAGGCGCGCGCATTATCATCAGCGCGTCCGGGATGATGACGGGCGGGCGCGTCATGCATCACGCGCGCAGGATTCTGCCAGACGAAGATGCGACGGTTCTCTTTGTCGGCTATCAGGCGGGCGGGACGACCGGGAGAAAAATCCTTGAGGGCCACAAAGAGGTCAGGATTATGGGCCAGCCGGTTCCAGTCAAATGTCATATTGAGCGCATCGGCGGATTTTCGGCGCACGCAGATTGGAAAGGGGTCTTGCGCTGGCTCGAAGGGATGCCGGGCGCGCCGCGCCGTTCCTTCACGACGCACGGCGAACCGGAAGCCGCAGCCGCGATGGCAGATCATATACGTGAGCGTTTCGGCTGGACTGTGGACGCGCCGGAATACGGCCAGACAGTCGAGCTTGCATAAAGCCGCGTCTTTGCAGAGCGATGCGCTCACTGTGTTATACTGCGCAGTCTTTTAACAGCAGTCATAGATGATTTGCGACGAGTGATGAGTAGAAAGACTGATAGCTTTTTTCTCATCACTTGTCACACATCACACATCACTTTTTTCTGAGGAGCAAAATCGTTGAGCGTACTCGTTGATAAAAATACGCGCCTCGTCGTGCAGGGCATCACGGGCAAAGAGGGAACTTTTCACACGCGGCAGATGATTGAATACGGCACGAACGTGGTCGGCGGCGTCACTCCCGGCAAGGGCGGGACGACGCATGAAGATGTGCCTGTCTTTAATACTGTCTCGGATGCTGTCAAAGAGGCTGGCGCGAATGCTTCTGTGATTTATGTGCCGCCGCCCTTTGCCGCCGATGCGATTATGGAAGCGGCGGACGCTGGCCTGCCGCTCGTCGTCTGCATTACGGAAGGCATTCCCGCGCTCGATATGGTGAAGGTCAAAGAGTATCTGGCGGACAAAGTGACGCGCCTCATTGGGCCAAACTGTCCCGGCGTTATCTCGCCCGGCAAATGCAAAATCGGCATCATGCCCGGACACATACACAAAGAGGGGCGCGTCGGCGTCGTCTCGCGCTCTGGCACTTTGACTTATGAAGCTGTCGGGCAGTTGACCGCGCTCGGTCTGGGCCAGTCAACGGCCATAGGCATCGGCGGCGACCCGATTGTCGGCACAACTCACACAGATGCGCTCGCGCTCTTTCAAGCGGATGATGAGACGGATGCTATCGTCATGATTGGCGAAATCGGCGGCACTGCCGAAGAAGAGGCCGCAGCATTTGCGAAAGAGCATGTGACGAAACCCATCGTGGCTTTTATCGCAGGACAGACCGCGCCGCCGGGACGCCGCATGGGCCACGCCGGAGCAATCATCGCCGGCGGCAAAGGCACTGCCGCAGAAAAGATGAAGGCTCTCGAAGAGGCTGGCATCCGCGTCGTCAAATCTCCGGCAGACATCGGCGCGGCGGTCAAGGACGCACTCGGCTCGCGCGTTGCTGCATAGCAATAAACTTCAAAAGGGAAGCCTCGCCCGCTTAGAGTTATTAACCGGAGGCTAATAGATGAGTGCCGAAGATAGACTAACGCGTGCCGAGCGTACACTTGAAGGGCTGGTAAATGTTGCCCTCAGCACTGAAATGAAAATGAATCTGCTGGGACAGAACATGATTTCTCTGTCAGAGAAAATGAATACTCTGACAGAGAAAATGAACAGTCTGGCAGAGGCTCAAGCAAATTCTGACATCAAGATTGCGGCGCTTGCCGATGCACAAATCAGGACGGAAGCCGCGATGGCTCAGTTAACTGAAAAAATGACCGCACTGGCCGAAGCGCAAGCACGGCTTGCTGATGCGCAAGCGCATACGGATCAACGGCTGGATGCGTTGATTGATATTGTCAGAGCAGAGCGCAACGGGAAGAGAGAAGAATAATTTCAATCTTCTTATGAAAAATAGAGTGGATTGTTCCCATGAGCATCTGGCATAAGCTGTTCAGATTTCTTCTTCCGGGGAAGATAGGCGACATGGAGGCTGAATCGCGCAAGTGGATGGTGCAGTGTCCTTGCGGCGGAGAAAAATCTCTCTGGGAAATCGGCGGCATCAGGTACGGGTCGCAGTCCAGAAACACGAAAACGCTGCGCCGTTGCGAGCAATGCGGGAAGCTGAGAGTGAATAGGATTTACAAGAAGACGGATGAACAACAGCAAGGCTCTGGTTCATAAAAACTACGATTTCATAAAGACTACAATTTCATTCAAGAGGAGCTTATGGCAGAACAGACAGGCAATCTTACTTTTGGCATCATCAAACCCGACGCTGTGTGCGGAGGGAAAGTGGGAAGCATCATGCAGCGCATTCTTGACAGCGGTTTCAAGTTGCGCGCGATGAAGCTTATCTATATGACGCGGCGCGAGGCCGAAGGCTTTTATGCAGTGCATCGCGAGCGTCCGTTCTTTGGCGAGTTGACGGAGTTTATGTCGGGCGGGCCGTGCGTTGTGATGGCTTTGGAGAAAGAGGGCGCGGTCAAAGCATGGCGCGATTTGATGGGCGCAACAGACCCTGCGAAAGCAGACGAGGGAACTTTGCGTAAAGATTTCGGCGGCTCGATGGGCGAAAACGCTGTGCACGGCTCTGATTCGGAAGAGAACGCGGCCATTGAGATTGCTTACTTCTTCAGCCAGCTTGAGCTTGTCTAAAAGGTCGCAGGCTCTGCTTGAAAAGCTTTAGAGGAAAACGGAGAGGCGAATGAAAATCTGCCCGACCTGCCAGCGCACGTTTACAGAAGAGCACCTGAGCTATTGCACAAGCGACGGCACGCCGCTCGTCGAAGAGCAGGAATCATCGGATGCTTTTGACCCGCGCGCGACTCTGCTCTCCACGCCGCCGCCTGCGCCTCCTTCTACGAGCAACTACACAGAGCCGCCTGCGACACAGGCTTACAGGGCTAATGACATGCCCGGCGGATGGCAGCAGCCGCAGCCTTATTCATGGAAAGAGCCGTCTCAGCCATTGCCGCCGCCCGCGCCATCGTGGAACACCGCGCCGCCGCCTGCTCCGGCATGGAGACCGCCGCCACCGCCTGCTCCGTACAGTCCTATGAAAACGCAGACCAACCCGCTGGCGATAGCCTCGCTGGCTCTGGGCGTTTTCAGCATTACGCTCGGCCTCTTCTGCATGGGATTTGTCGCAGCCCCTGTCGCCATAGGGCTCGGCATAGTCGCCCTGGTACAGGCCAAGGGCAACCCTGCGATGGGCGGCAAAGGAATGGCGATAGCAGGCATCCTGACAGGCGGGGGCTCGCTGCTGCTCTCACTGCTCTTTGTGATTTTGAGCATCGCGCTAAATTAGCCACAGAGGCGGGAGAGACACAGAGCAGGAAAAGCAGATGAAGCAAATGCTAAATGAAATGTTTATTGTTTTCTCTGTGCCTCTGTGTCTCTGTGGCTAAGTTTTGAATGAATTCAAGCGGAGAAGTTTTTATGTCAATCATCAGCGACGTTATCGAATCAACCAAGGCCATCATCAAAGGCATGAGCGTGACCTTCTCTTACATTCCGAAAGAGAAGTGGACGGTCGAATATCCTGACGAGCCCATCACTGTGCAGCCGCGCTATCGCGGACAGCATCTGCTTCATGTGGATGAATACGGGCGCGAAAAATGTGTCGCCTGTTTCCTGTGCGCCGCAGCGTGTCCGTCGGATTGCATCTACATCGTTGCGGCAGACGACCCGCGCGCGCCGCTTGAGAGAACCGGAGTGGATGAGCGTTATGCAGAGGTTTATAACATAGACTACGGACGCTGTATCTTCTGCGGCTTCTGCGTCGAAGCCTGCCCGAAGGATGCCATCACGCACGGCTATAATTTCGAGTTGTCTGTTTATAGCCGCGCAGACCTCTTAAAGACCAAGAACGACCTGCTCATCACCAAACAGAAGCAGTCCAAAAACTATCGCGTCGCCTCGTCGGATGAAGATGTTGATTCTGAATATAAAGAAGTCTGAAAAGCAAGGCGGAAGGATGAAGGATGAAGGATGAAAAGCATGCTCTTTAATCTTGAGACATTCATCTACTGAATAGAGCTCCTTTCATCCTTCCGCCTTCCGCCTTCATCCTTGCTCTTCTATGGCTTATCAGGAATTCCATTATCGCTGGGAGTACTTGCTGCAATCCAGCCCGGAGGAATTGTGGCCGCTCGTGGCGGACACGAACCGCTTCAATCGTGACACAGGTTTGCCGACAGTCGAGTTGCAGAAGGATGAAGAGCAGCAGCAGTTGAAGAGCGCGCGCAGGCGTCTGCGTTTCTTTAAGTTTGGCATTCCTGTCGAATGGGAAGAGCAGCCTTTTGAATGGGTGCGCCCGTTTCGTTTCGGCGTCGAGCGCAGGTACTTGAAAGGGCCTGTGGCGGAGATGCGCGTGCTGGCCGATTTGCAGCCGCGTGCGGAAGGCGGGACAAAGCTCACTTATGAAGTCTGGGCCACGCCGCGCAACGCTCTGGGCCGCACAGCGATTCCACTTCAAATCGGAGTCCTCGCCGCGCGCAGCTTTGCTTCGGCCTTTCGCCGCTACGATAAACTGACGCTCAAAGGAAAGCCTCCGCTTTATCAACAGGTGCGCGCCAACTTTTCTCCGGGCGGGCGCGCGCGGCTCGAAGCTCTGTGTGAAAAGCTTGTCTCGCAGGGCGCGGCGCAGGAGATTGTCGAACGGCTCGAAGAATTAATCGCGCAGGCCGATGACCTGACCTTAGCGCGCATACGCCCGCACACTCTGGCAGACTATTGGAGCTTGCCGCGCCGCGAAGTTTTGGAAGCATGTTTGTGGGCCACACGCGCGGGCTTGTTGGATTTGCAATGGGACATGATTTGCCCGCATTGCAGAGGCGCGGCGCAGACCAGTCGCTCTTTGAGCGGCATACGCTCGGATGCTTACTGCGATTCCTGCCACATAGATTTCTCTGTCAACTTTGACCAATCCGTTGAACTGACCTTTCGCCCGAATCCAGCCGTCAGGCAGATTGAAGCGCACCAGTTCTGCGTCGGCGGCCCGCAGGTCACGCCGCACATCGTCGCGCAACAACTCGTCAAGCCGGGACAAGCGCGCGTCTTAAAGCCTGCGCTCGAAGTGGGCCGTTATCGCCTGCGCGCATCTGCCGTGCCGGGCGGGCAGTTTCTGCTGGTTGCTCCTGAAGGAAATGCCGAGATGACTCTCCGCGCGGATTCCGGCGGCTGGGCCAATGAAGAATTGAAGCTTGCTCTGCGTCCGTCGCTCGCGCTGGAAAATGCGACTGAGGATGAGCAGATTTTTATTCTTGAGAGAATGGCCTGGAGCGATCAGGCTGCGACGGCGGCAGAGGTGACTGCGCTGCAAGTCTTCCGCGACCTCTTCTCGAACGAAGCCCTCAGGCCGGGCGAGCAGATTTCAGTCGGAAGCCTCACGATGCTCTTTACAGACCTGCGCGGCTCGACGCAACTTTATCGCGAGATTGGCGACGCGCCCGCGTTTGGTCGCGTGATGAGCCACTTCGACCTCTTGCGCGAAGCCATCAAGGAAGAGGACGGCGCGCTCGTCAAGACCATAGGCGATGCAGTGATGGCTGTCTTTCGTCGTCCGGCAGCAGCCCTGCGCGCTATCTTGAAGGCGCAGAAAATTCTGGCCGCGCCGCCGGACGGCTCAAGACCTCTGATGCTCAAGGTCGGCATACACGCCGGGCCGTGCATCGCCGTCACGCTCAATGACCGGCTCGATTATTTCGGCGGCACAGTCAATCTTGCAGCGCGCCTCGAAGGACTCTCGACGGGCGGTGATGTCGTCGTCTCTCCGAGCGTCTATGCAGATGGGGAAGTGCTTGAGTTGTTGGAACAATCCGAAAACAATCTCACGGCAGAGCCTTTTGAGATAATGATTAAGGGATTCGACGAAGAGGTGTTTGAGCTCTGGCGAATAAAAACACTGATAAGATAATTCTTAGAAGTGATTTCAAAACTTAAGAGCAAGAGAAGCTCTCAACACCTTTGCGAGCTTATTTTTTCTCTTTGCGCCACCAGCGTGAACCGTTCGTTTTAGTTTCGCGCAAAGGCGCAAAGAAAAGAAAAACAGAAGTCCGCAAAGAGTTATTTTATTGATTATGGCATTATTGGAAACACAACAGGTCTCGAAAATTTATCAGATGGGAAGCACGGAAGTAGCCGCGCTCGATAATGTCTCGATGGCTGTAGAGGCTGGAGAGTTTGTGGCGATTCAAGGCACTTCCGGCTCAGGTAAGTCAACCTTGCTGAACATGCTCGGCGGGCTTGACCATCCGACGAGCGGGGAAGTCCTCTTTGACAAAAAGCCGCTCACGCCGCTCTCGAAAAAAGAGATGGCGCGATACAGGCGTCACTCGGTCGGAATGATTTTTCAGAATTTCAATCTTATTACAACGATGTCTGCGGCTGAGAATGTTGGTCTCGCGCTGGCCTTCGGCGGACTGCGCGGGCAGAAGAGAGATGCACGCGCTCTGGAATTGCTGGAACGTGTCGGCCTCAAGGATAGACTGACGCACAGGCCGTCTGAATTGTCCGGCGGTGAGCAGCAGAGAGTCGCCATCGCACGCGCTCTCGCCAACAGCCCGCGCGTCCTTCTCGCAGACGAGCCGACAGGCAATCTTGATTCGACGCGCGCGGAAGAATTGCTGGCCCTCTTGCGTCAGATGGTCGAAAGCGACAAGCTCACAATCATGATGGTCACACACGACCGCGATCTGGCCGCGCGCTTCGCAGACCGCATAGTCATCATGAAAGATGGGAGGATAGTAGAGCAAGGATGAAGGCGGAAGGCGGAAGGATGCAGTGAATGCTATTAACTTGTAGCATTCAATATCAATCAGCATCTCTTTCATCATTCATCCTTCCGCCTTCATCCTTGCTTTTCATGTTATGTCTGTTACTGCTCCGCAGGTTGTCACGCTTGAAGAGTTGCGCTCTGTGCCGCTCTTTGCTTCGCTGGAAAATGAGGCGGCGCAGGAGTTGCGCGACCTGATGAAGTTGTCGGATGTTCCTGCTCAGACAGATCTCTTTCATCATGGCGATCGCGGCGATGCGATGTATTTGATTGAGAGCGGGCGCGTGCGTATTCATGTGGAGGATTCGACGGGGCAGGATGTGACGCTGGTCGAGTTTGCGAGCGGAGATTTTTTCGGCGAGATGGCGATTCTCGACGGCAAGCCGCGTTCGGCGGATGCGACCGTGATGGAAGATGCGCGGCTCGCTATTCTTGAACGCGACGATTTCATTTCTTTCGTACGGCGCAATCCTGATGTGGCTTTAAAAATGTTGACGGCGATTACGAATCGCCTGCGGCATACGGATGATTTATTGCGCCAGAGAGTCTCGCGCAATGCTAATGAAGTGATGGCTGCGCGGACGACTCTCGCAGACCGCATGGCGCACAGGATTGCGGAGTTTGGCGGCAGTTGGAAATTTATCGGCTTCCTGCTTTTTCTGGTGCTCGTCTGGGTGGTCTTTAATTCCTGGCTCAAGGCGACGGGGCGTTTCGACGAATATCCTTACAATCTTTTAGACCTCGTGCTCGGCATCATCGCCGGCTTGCAGGCTCCGATTATCCTCATGTCGCAGAATCGTCAGGCCGAACAAGACCGTCTGAGGGCGGATATAGATTTTCAAATCAATCTCAAGAATGAATTGTCGCTTGCGGAAGTTTTGCGCCGTCTGGATGTTTTAGAAAGCGAGCGACTGCCAAAGCTTTTTGAAGAACAGAACGCGCGGCTTCGGAATGAGCAGGAGAGATAGCAATCAACTCTTTGCGTTTATAGCAAATTGCAAATGCCTACGCCCTCCCTGACGGTCGGGCTACTGCCCTTCAATGGTAACTACGGGGCAGTAGCCCGACCGTCAGGGAGGGCGCATCACGTCACACTCAATCGCAATTAACTATAAATGCTTTTCTCAACGCAAAGAGCGCAAAGAAAACTTTCTATGATGGCTCATTTGCCCGCCAGCTACGGCACGGCTTACAATCTCACAGCCGCGTTCTATTTATTTCCATTTTAAGTTTGAGTTTATTCGAGGCTTCATGATTAAAGCCATCCTGTTTGATTTCAACGGTGTCATTATCGATGACGAGCCGATTCAGATGCGCGCCTATCAGGAAGTGTTGAAGGCCGAAGGCATCACGCTCACGGAAGAAGAGTATTACGCTTCGCTTGGCATGGATGATAAGACTTTCGTGCGCGCTGCTTACGCGCGTGCCGTGTTGGAGTTGCCGGAAGAGAAGCTGCTGGAACTGATTGAGCGCAAGACCGCGTCGCATCGCAAGATGATTGAGAAGGAGTTGCCGCTCTTTCCCGGCGTCGTCACTTTTATCAAGGCTGCGGCCAGAGAGTTTACGCTCGGAGTTGTCAGCATGGCGCGGCGCGTGGAGATTGAAGATGTGCTCAAGCGTGCGAGCCTCAAAGATGTCTTTGAGGTCGTCGTCAGCGCGGAAGATGTTGAGACCTGCAAGCCAGACCCTGCTTGCTACAATCGCGGCTTTCTGCTTCTTGACGAGCAGAGGCGCAAGGCCGGAAGGCTCAATATCTCGCCGCACGAATGTCTGGTCATAGAAGACGCGCCGCCCGGCATAGCGTCTGCGCGCGAGGCTGGCATGCGCACGCTCGGCGTCACCAACACGGTCAAGGAAGCAGCCCTGCGCGCAGCCGGAGCGGATGTCGTCACACATAGTCTTGCAGACTGGACTACGGACGCCGTGCATCATGTCTTTTCGGAAGGATGAAAGAGCGTTGGATGAAGGCGGAAGGATGAAGGATGAAAAGCATGCTGCTTAAACATGAATCATTCATCTCGAAGTGCGCGCCCTTCCGCCTTCCGCCTTCATCCTTCATCCTTGCTCTCCAATGACTCCTGCCGGAAAACAGCTTTCAAGGGAGATGCGACATCGCTTTGCTGCGATGGTCGCGGGCGATGCTGTTGAGACTTGCGAGCTGGCGCATGCCGCGCTGCTCATCGCGGCGGAAGAGTGTGGGTGTGAGGTCGCGCGTTATCTCTCGCGGTTGGATGAATACGGAGAGCAGGCGCGCGAGCGGATTCATCCGTCGGGCGGATTGTGCATCGAAGCCTTTAATGAATTTATGTTTGAAGAGCTTGGGTTCGTAGGCAATCAGATTAATTATTACGACCCGCACAACAGCTTTTTGAATTATGTGCTGGACAAGCGCACGGGCATTCCTATCACGCTTTCGATTGTCTATATGGAGATTGGCAGGCGCGCAGGTTTTGAAGTTGAAGGCATAGGCTTGCCCGGCCATTTCATCGTGCGTGTGCAAAAGAGTTTTGATGAGCAGCCGGTTTATGTAGATTCGTTTCACGGCAGAACTTTAGATTGGGATGACTGTCAAGACTTGCTTGATACAGTCTATGCAGGGCAGGTGGCTCTCTCTGAAGAGCATCTTGTCCCGGCGACCAAAAGAGAGATTCTGGTGCGGCTTCTGGCGAATCTGAAGGCTGTGTATGCGCGGGCCAATCTGCATGGAAATGCGCTGGCGGCAGTCGAGCGGATTCTGCTGCTCACACCCGCCGCGCTTGCAGAGCATCGTGATCGCGGCGTCCTACTCGCACAGCTTGAACGCCTTGATGAAGCAATCCAGGAGGCGCGCATTTACCTGCGCTCAAAACCCGCGCCGCCTGACGCCGAACAGGTGCGCGAGCATATGTACATGCTAGAGAAACGGCGTGCTATGTTGAACTGAAAATCAAGTTATGTCCTTCTTCGACCTTTTCAAACTCTCTTTGCGGAATCTGCGCGAGGCCAAGCTGCGTGCTTTGCTGACGACGATGGGTGTGATTGTCGGCGTGGCAATGATTGTCACGATGATGTCATTCGGGCTTGGCTTGCAGCGCAATACGATTCAGCGCATTAAAGAATTAGACCTCTTTAATGAGATGACTGTCTTCGGGCAAACGGCTGCGGCTCTGGTCGCCGCGCAGCAACAAAAAAATTCTAACTCGCAGGGCGGAGGCGATAACGCAGAACGCCAGCGCGAAGCGCGTGGACGGCCAGACAAGCCGCCGCAAAAAAATCTCGATGATGCGGCCCTCAATGAGATTGCCAAAATTCCCGGCGTCGCTTCCGTCGAGCCGACCATCTTCTTTAACGCCTATGTGCGCGCAAACGGGCGCACGCAGGTTCAGGCAATCGGCGGCGCGCTCGTGCCGAATCCTGCGACGCGCTTTAAAGAGTTTGCGAGCGGCGGAATGATTAGCGCGCCGGATGCGAAGGAAGCTGTCGTGGATGAACAGTTCGCGCGCGAGCTTGGCTTTGCAAAGCCTGCCGATGCAGTGGGCCAGATGATTGACCTGCTTGCGCCGCCGTCGAAGGGAAAGGAAGAGGAAGAAGAAGAAGTGCCGAACTTTTTCGGCATCCCGCTCGAAGATGAGTCTGCGGAAAAAGGCGCGGGTGCGGATGCTCTGGTCGCACGCAGCTATCGCATCGTCGGCGTCTTAAAGAGCGAAGACGAAGGAGGCCGCAGGCGTTTTCGCGGTCTGATGCCGACGGCTGGAATGTACGTCTCTTTGCAGGAAGCGCGTAGCTGGCGCGAGACATATCGCGATAGCTTGAGCGAGGTGGCTTTGGAGTTGGCGCGCGAAAGCGGTGCGCTCGGCGAGAATGAAACTATCGGATACGGCTCGGCTGTCGTGCGTGTCAACGACCCTGTTGTCCTGCCGGAAGTCAGAAGGCGCATCACAGAGCTTGGCTTTGGCAGCTTCTCCATCATGGATCAGTTGGAAGAATTGCGGCTCGTCTTCCTGATAGTCAATTCCGCGCTCGGACTTTTGGGCGGCATCTCTCTTCTGGTCGCTTCCTTCGGCATCGCCAATACGATGATTATGTCCATCCTCGAACGCACGCGCGAGATAGGAATCATGAAAGCCATCGGCGCGGAAGACCGCGAGATAAAATTGATCTTTTTTATAGAGGCTTCTGTCATCGGTTTGACCGGCGGAGTGGTTGGCTGCCTCGTCGCGTGGGGAATTGATGGGGTGGCGAATCGTCTCGCGTATCGGTTTATCTTAAAGCCGCAGGGCGCGTCATATGTGGACTTCTTCGCGCTCCCGCCGTATCTGTGGCTCGGCGCAATCCTCTTCGCAGTCCTGATTTCTATCGTCGCCGCGCTCTATCCTGCGGCACGCGCCGCACGCATTGATCCTGTGAGAGCTTTGCGCCACGATTGAAGAAAGGCAAAAGTAAAAAGGTAAAAGGCAAAAGTAAGGAAAGCATGCAAGCCTTCTTCACTTTTGCCTTTTACCTTTTACCTTTTGTCTTTTACTTTTTTTCTTTTTCCTGTTCCTGATAAATAGCCGGAATCGGGAGGTCTGTGGGCAGGCCGAAGAATCTGACCTGTATAGATTGGTTTGAGCTATAGAGCATGTACCATGCGCCGTCGCGATAAACCGCGACATCTGTTTTGCCGTCGCCGTCATAGTCGGCTGGCACTGGCACATCCATGTTGATGCCCCAGATTGTCGCGCTGAATTGCTCGTCGGAACTGCGCAGGACATACCACGCGCCTTCTGTTGGACGAAAGACCGCGATGTCTGTCGTGCGGTCGCCGTCATAATCACCCGGCACAATCTTGTCGCCCATCGCGCCCCACAGTTGAGAGCGCAATGTATTGTTCGCGCTGTTGAGGATGTACCACGCGCCAGTCGAAGGACGAAAGACAGCGATGTCCGTCTTGCGGTCGCCGTCAAAATCTCCTGAGACAGGTATATCGTCAGCCAGTCCCCAGGGCTGTGCGCGCATGGAGTTATTCGAGCTTAGCCTGATGTACCAGACGCCCTGGCTTGGTCTGAAGACTGCGAGGTCTGTCTTGCCATCGCCGTCGTAATCGCCCATGACCGGAACATCATTGCTCATGCCCCACTGGCGGATTTTGTATAAACCATTCGAGCTGTCAATCGTGAACCACTCGCCGGTCGAGGGACGATAGACGCCAATCTCGCTCTGTCCGTCGCCATCAAAATCGCCGGGCATAACTTTGTCGTCGGGGTCGCCGAAACCCGGACGCGCATAGAAGATATTATTCAGGCTGCGCATCTGATACCAGTTGCCGTGCGGGCGATAGATAGCAATGTCTGTTCTCCCGTCGCCGTCAAAGTCTCCGATGCGATTGCGCCGGATGGGAGGCTCGGGGCAGGCATTGAGCATCCGTGTCACAGTGCCGCCGCCGGGGGTCGGCGGCCCCAAATCGCCCGTCAACAAGTCTGGCCTGCCGTCCTGATTCAAGTCTGCGACGGCAATTTCTTGTGGAGCGCTCACAAAACTTAGCTGCTGTGCAGCGTTGAAATCTCCCACGCCTGTGCCTGTGAGGACAGTCACCGCTCCAGTGTTAAAGCCCGGCAGGCTGATTGCGGCAGCGATGTCTGTCTTGCCGTCGAGGTTGAGGTCTGCGGCGACGAGCGAGCGGCTGCCTGCAATAGTACCCAGGTTATAAGGAACCGCCGTATGAAAACCGGCTTGGCCGTTATGCAAGAGCACTACGACTTTTGTCTCGCCGCTATCGTTCGAGACAGCAAGGTCAACTCTTCCATCGCCGTTAAAGTCGCCTCTGAGAAAGTTCATGGGAGTGATGCCGACTTCAAATGTCGGCCCCGTTATGAAAGGGCCGTTGCCGTTGGGGTTGGCCCACAGCATGAGAACCTTAGTTCCAGAGGAGACCGGGATGTCCAGTTTGCCGTCGTCGTTATAATCTGCTGCCGTCAGATTCACTCCGCCATTCCCGAAAGTGGCAGCGAAATTAAATCCGCCCGTCCCGTTGCCTCGCAGGATTCTGCCGCCTCCACGAAGGGCGTTGATAGCGATGTCCGCCACATCATCTCCATTAAAGTCCTCAATAAAGACTGCCCAGGGTTCAAAGCCGTCCATGAACCTGATAGTGTCCACATTGAAGCCGCCCATCCCGTTGTCGAGCAGGATGGAGTATGACGAGAGGCTGCCGTTGAGATTGGCTGTCACAAGGTCTGCTCTGCCGTCGCGGTTAAAGTCCGCCGTCGCAATTCCTGTCGGGCTGCCATTAACTGCAAAATCCGTCCGGGCGGGGAAGGTGCCGTCGCCTTTTCCGAAAAGGATGGAGATGTTGTTGCTGTTTCTGTTAGCTGTCGCGACATCTAGTTTGCCGTCGCGGTTATAGTCTGCGACAGCAATGCCGTAAACGGTCTGCGGAAGACTGTGGGCCACCGCGGGGCCGAACGTCGGAGTGGCGCAACCGGCGGCGTAGCTGACTCGGAGATTCCAACTGATAGCCACAGCTAAAAGCAGCGCGCACCAGAGCACACGCTTGTATTGCATTTCCGAGTTAAATAGACAGGGCATGTTGGGTTCTCCTTAACAATTCCAGTAACTTTGCGGGCTGGGCGACAATATATAAGATAAAGTCAGAAGCACAGTCTGATAAATACCTGATGCGGAGTTCAAGCAGCGTATCATATTAAGAATTTTTCAAGCTGATGTGTCTCAGGCTTCGTGCTTGAGGGACAGGCTCAAAAAAAAGCTATGGCAGATGTTGCTTGTATTGCGAGGGAGATTGAGGAGAGGCGTCCTGCCACAGCCCACGCTTCGCTTTACGGGCAGAATTCTCTAACTCCTTGTACATCTCGTAATCTTCCACACTCTGTATCGTTTTATCTTCGGCCACAAACCATGCCAGCCCTGCATCAAGTTGCTCGTAACTGACATCGCGCCCGCAGATGAAAATTTTGGCGACTGATTCAACTCCTGTTAAAGATTGAGGTCGCTTAAGGGTGACACGGACGGAACGGGACGCACCCTCGTTTCTGACGCGGGATTATAATACAAGGTTGCTGGAAAGATGAAACCCTCTCTAAGTTTGTGCGCCGACAGGTTTGCCGCAGCGATTGCAGAAACGCGCGGCGGGGTCTCTCTGTTCTGCGCCGCACGAAGCGCAGGTCAGACCGACGCGCATGTTCGCGCCGCAGGTGGAACAGAAGGCGGAGCCTGCGCTGTTGGCCGCGCCGCAAGTGCCGCAACGTCCCGGCAAGGGCGGCACATACCCGCCAGCTTTCTGCGCGATGTGGTCTTCGATAATCTTCCACGCATCCTCTGTGACTTTGTACTGACTGTAAGCTCCGAGCGCGGCGAGCGCGACCAGCGGCGCAAAGACAATCATCCCGACCGCCGCGACCGCAGCCTTATCGAGCCACTTCTGCATGCCTATCTCTGCGCGCGTGCCGCCATGCTCAGGAGTAATCTTGATAGTCAAAGCGGAAGAGAGCCCTGTCAGGTCGCGCAAGGTGCTCGACTTGCGCGCTTGCAGCACGGAGGCCGAAGAGACCTGCATCGTCTGCACCTGATATTCCGAATCAAAAAGATTGCGTAGCTCTGCTATCAACTGCGCCGCATCAGCTTCGACGCCCGGATAATATCTGTTGTCCATTTAAAATCTCTCCAATTAAATATTCCAAATTGCTAGTAATAGACGGCTCTGCCGCCTGCTGTGAGGAAAGTCTCTGACTTTCCTTTTATGCCTTCTCTAAATGCTGTACGAGGCTAAGCCTCGTAAAAGTTTGAGGCAACACCTACCGGAAAAGCAGAGCTTTTCCGCACAGCAGGCGGCAAGCCACTATAATTTAAAATCCTTATTAAAACAGCTTTGCCTGTCATGCACGGTTAACGAATTATGCGGCGACGCGGTTCGCTCATTTCTCTCTCTCGAAGAAGTCTTATTGCTTATCGCCACCTTTCTTCTTGCCGTCTTTCGCGGGTTGAGCAGCCGGAAGCTTGTTCGCAGCTTCTATCACGGACTCTGCATACTCTGCGGCCTGTTCAAGCGAAGCGCGCTCTTTTCCCTCTTCGACTTTATCGCGCAGTGGAGCAAGCTGCGCGAGGATGCGCGTGGAGGCTTCGGCCAACTTGCGCATGGCTTTTGGGACGAGCGGATTTCTCTCGTCGCGCGAGCTGACATCGTCTATGTTGGTAATCGCTTCATCAAGAATCTTCGAGAGGTCATACAAAAAATCCGCGCGCGTGCCTTTTAGTTCGCCCCACTTCTCTGCATCCTTTTGCATCTGCGCAGCGGCGTTCGGGTCTGTGATGGCAAGCACGCGCCGCTCTGCCGCTTTGATAAAGACTGCGGTGCGTTTGTCCAACTCCTGCGCCTCGCGCACGAGGTCTGCTTCCTGCGGAGTCAGGTGGTCGCGCTTGGGTCGTGCCTGAGACTGTGTTGCTGCGAGCGTGAGAGTTAAGGAGAGCAGGCACAAAAGACCTGCCGTGTTTAAAGCTTTAGATTTCATGGTTGCTTCTTTGGTTGAGCGGGAGATGCTGCCGAACTTTCTTTGGCCGAAGAGTTATTTGAATCCTGCTCTAATACATTGTCGCTGAAGAAAGAGTTGAGAGCGTTTGTGCGCGCATCGTCCGCAAATTCCGCGATGGCTTTGACGTGGATTGCATATTCAGTAGGCGTCACGCGGCGTATGGCTTCGAGGCGCATGCCATGCTTGCGCAATTCTATTTCCAGCAGTCTGTAGAAATCGCGCGTCTTGTTACTATTGGCTTTTTGCCCGCCGAGAAAACGCAAGAGGTCTTCAATCAGTGCCTGATAAATGCCAAGCTCAATCGTCGCCCAGGTGAAACGCTGGTCAATCGTGAACTGCTCTGCGCGCAGCAATCTTAGCTGGGCCATTTCTATCCCGGCTTTTAAGCGCGCTTTGGCATCGCGTGCTGCGGAAAGCTGCGCGCGTTCGTTGCCCGAAATAAATTTCAGAGGCGGCGGCGCGGACGGAGATGGGACAAGCAGATTATCCTGACCGAGCGCAGACGAACCGACGCAAGCGATGAAAGCCATCAGCAGGCAGATAACAAATGCCGGACGCTGTTTGAGCGGGGAAGCCATAACTTCTGTGATAGTAAATAGTCTTAGGGTAAATAGTAAATAGCGAATCGTGATTGCTCATCGGAAATGGCAGACGCAAACGAGAAACAGCATGCTCTCCATTTACGATTTACTATTCACTATTCACTTTTCTTCTTTGCTCCCTGACCGAGCTTAATCTGATTGCGCAGGCCCGGAAGCCGCAGGTTGACCTTTTCAATCTCTAACTGAAATTTCTGCGGGTCTGCGCGCGCCAGAAAAGTTTCATAGGCAGCAAGCGCCTCTTTGTACTCGCCAAGATTATCATGCGCTGTGGCGATGAAAAAATAGGCGGCAGTCGTTTCCGGTTTCGCTTCAAGTATCCAACGATATTCGACTAGAGCTTCCTGAAATCTTTTGAGCTGGTAAAGCGCGATTGCCAGATTGGCATGCGCTACATAATTGTCAGGCACGCTTTCTATAACTCTCTTTAAGAGTGCGGCGGCTTCGGCAAAGCGACGTGCCTGAACAAGCGCAGCCGCATAGCTGGTTGCATAATCCGCATTGCCCGGCTCTGTCTCAAGCGCGCGGCGACAGTAATCCAGAGAGCGTTGCGGGTCGTCTTTGCGATAGAGCGTGCAGAGTCGAGACAGCAGCGCGGCATTGCGCTGGTCTTTCGCCAGAGCTTCTTCCAAAGCCGCGCGCTCTTTGTCGCCGCTCGCGCATTCAATCGTCAACACACTTCGCAGCGATGCCGTTTCCGCAGGCTGCTTCGTAACAGCATCTATTTCATCGAGCGTGCGCGCGGCCTCTGCACAGTTGCCCGCTTGAAGATAAAAGCGCGCCAGAGTTGTCGCAACGTAAACGGATGCAGGAGCAATGCGGCGTGCTGCTTGCGCGCTCTCAATCGCGCTGGCCGTCTCGCCCGCGCTGGCGAAAGCTTCCGCGCGCTCTATGTGTGCGGAGATGTTTTTGGGGTCAATCGTGATGGCGCGTTGAAGGCTCTGAATGGCCGCCTGCGTGTCGCCCAGAGCGCGTTCGATTGAGCCGCGCGTGGCCCAGAGATTTGCAGATGCATCCGTCGCAGCCGTCGCCGTGCGCAGTTGAGAGAGAAGCTGTAACAAGCTTTCGCGCGGAGCTTTGGTCTGGATTCGCAGGTCTGAGAGAGCTATGAGCGCGTTTGCGTTTTGCGGCTCAAGCTTGAGAGCCTGCGTGAGCATTTGCTCGGCCTCTGTCAACTTCTTTTGTCTGAGCAACAGGTCGCCGAGGACTGCGAAGGGAAGCGCCCAAGTCTTGCGCAATTCCGTCGCGCGCCGCAGAGCCTTCTCTGCTTCCGGCAAACGATTGAGCGAAATCAGGGCCGTCGCGCGCTGGTACTCGGCCTCTGGAAATTCCGGGCGCAGCTTGATGGCTTCTTCGTAAAACTCTAAAGCCAGCGCAAGGTCGCCGCGCGCGTGCGCGTCCTGCCCGCGCTCAAAGAGCTTGATAGGGTCATCCTCGCTGCCAATCTCGTCCTCCGTCTGCGCGCGTGCGATCGACGCGCCGCCGAGAAACAGCAGAAGCGAGACAGCGAGCGCACAGAAAATTCTTTCATGCGCGCGGACGCCGTTCAAGGTCAAGGCATTTCGCAGCTTTGGAAAACGGTTCATCAGGTAAATTGCTTGAGAGACAAGTCCGGGGAGGCACACATCTTAACACGCACGCCCATGAAAAAGAATTTGAGATTTCAAATTCTGAATTTGAAAATTTCCTGATGAGTGATAGTTGCACTAACACGGATGCTTGGGATAACATGCGCGGCGCAATAAACTCAAAATATTAGAGCATGTTGGAAGAGCGCGAGACGGCAGACATACGTGTCTCGTCTCGACTTTAGGAGAGCAGGCACAGGCTGTGAGTAGTTACCCTTTAAGCGAGCAGGAAAGCGCGCCGGTCGAAGCAATCGTTTCGCTCGAAGCAGAATTGAAAGAGCAACGCCTGCGCACTCTCATGCGCGAAATGGAGTCTGTGCTCATCGCTTTTTCAGGCGGCGTTGACAGCACCTATGTGGCTTTAATTGCGACTGAGGAACTCGGAGCGCGCGCGCTCTGCGTGACAGGAGATTCCGCGAGCCTCGCACAGCATCAGCGCGCACAGGTCGCGCGGCTGGCCCAACAGTTTGGTTTTCATCTGGAGACGATTCGGACAGAAGAACTGGAAGATGCGCGCTATCAGGCCAACGCGCCGAATCGTTGCTATTTCTGCAAGACAGAGTTGTATGACAAGCTCGCGCCGCTGGCAGAGCTTAAAGGCTATGCTTTCGTGATTGACGGTTCGACGACGGATGATTTGGGAGATTACAGGCCGGGACGCGCCGCCGCCGCAGAGCATCGCGTTCGCAGCCCGCTCGTCGAAGTCGGGATGAGCAAAGCGGAAGTCAGAGAGCTAAGCCATCGCGCAGGTTTGCCGACATGGGATCAACCTGCGAGTCCGTGTCTCTCTTCGCGCATCGCCTACGGCACGCCCGTGACTATCGAACGGCTGGCGACAGTTGATCGCGGCGAAGAGATTATGCGCGAGCTTGGCTTTCGTGAATTTCGCGTGCGTCATCACGATCAAATAGTGCGCCTTGAGATTGCTCCCGCAGAGATGGAGCGCGCGCTCAAACGAGAAGTAGTGGACACTCTCGCCGCAAAGTTTCGCGCCCTGGGCTTTCGCTATGTGACGCTTGATTTGCACGGATACCGCACGGGAGCGATGAATGAGATTTTAAAGAAGTCATGAGTAGGAGACAGTTATGGCTAATGCTATGGTGGACGACACACGGCGTATCAGAGAAGACAACCCTTTTGAAGCTATGATGTCGCGCTTTGACCGTGCGGCGCAACTGCTTGACTTAGACCCGGATTTGTACGCGGTGATGCGTGTCCCGAACCGCGAAATCAAAGTCTATATTCCGGTGCGCATGGATTCCGGGCGCATAGAAGTCTTTGAAGGATTTCGCGTCCAGCACAACTTTGCGCGCGGCCCCGCAAAGGGCGGCATACGCTATGCGCCGGATGTGAATATTGATGAAGTGCGCGCGCTGGCCGCATGGATGACTTGGAAATGCGCTGTCGTCAATGTGCCGTTCGGCGGCGGCAAGGGCGGAGTCATCTGCGACCCTTTGCAGATGTCGCAGGGCGAGCTTGAGCGTCTGACGCGCCGCTATGCAGCAGAACTGATTGACTTCATAGGGCCGGAGAAGGACGTGCCTGCGCCAGACATGAATACCAACGAGCAGACGATGGCATGGATTATGGACACCTACTCCATGCACGCGCGCCATACTGTGACAGCCGTTGTGACAGGCAAGCCAGTTGACCTCGGCGGCAGTGCCGGAAGACGCGAGGCCACAGGTCGCGGGCTGCTCTTTGTGATTAACGAGGCCATCAAGAGATTCAGCATCACGCCGCCGCAGACAAGAGTCGTCGTGCAGGGCTCAGGCAATGTCGGCGGAATTGCCGCGCGGCTCTTGCATGAATCCGGTTATAAAGTTGTCGCTATCTCGGATGTTCACGGCGGCATCTACAATCCGAACGGGATAGACATCCCTGAAGCCTTGATGCACTTGCAAACAACGCGCTCGTTTGAAGATTTTCCCGGCGTCGAGACCGTGAGCAACGAGGAATTGCTTGAGCTGGAATGCGATGTGCTGGTTCCTGCGGCGACAGAGAATCAAATTCGTTCGACCAATGCCGACCGGATTAAATGCAAAGTGCTGGCCGAAGGCGCGAACGGGCCGACGACTGCCGCCGCAGACGCTATTTTGCACGAAGCGGGAGTTTTTGTGATTCCAGACATACTGGCAAACGCTGGCGGCGTGACTGTTTCATACTTTGAATGGGTGCAGGACAGGATGGGATATTTCTGGCGCGAGGATGTCGTCAACCAGCGTTTGCAGGAGACGATGGTCGCCAGTTTCAACGACCTGTGCCGCTATGCGGACTCTCATTCGGTGGATACCAGAACGGCTGCCTACATGCTGGCGATAGACCGTGTGGCCTATGATACGCGCATGCGGGGCATATATGCGTGACAATAAAAACATACGGATTTAGACGCTAAGTTGTGAAAAAGTCTTGATTTCAGAGCCTAAGTGGAGTATGGTCTGGCGGACATACTTACGCAGGACAAACTTTGCCAACACCAAATAGTTAAGAAGAATGTCCACGTAGGCAGGTTGACATCGGGTCTCTGTTTTCATATAAACAGTGGCCTGTAGCTCTCTCTAAGTAAGAAGAACAGAACAGTCGGGAGGCGCTTGAGGTTTTAGACGGAAGCGCCCGCGAGCAAGCGCTTTCGTAATGTGCTTGTCTCCTCTCGCTGCTCCGCTCCATCAACAAGCGGTTCGGTCGAAGGGCGGTAGCAGTTCCACTTTAACTTTAGTCGTTGCACGCTTGTAGTTGGAGCGTCCGCGCCCCGCAAGGCTGCTTTCGGGTCGCGCGCGATGTCTGTGATGAACAGTCAGATGCAAAAAGACATCCGCCCAACCGGTGGTCTTGTGCGGCAGGCCGCACATTCCGCAAATTTTTTATACTCATTTCGCAGGAGGAATGCGATGAGACTCGCGAGAAGAGCGCACGTTATAGCGCTCGTAATGTTGATTCTGTGTGCCGCAGCATCAGCTCAAACTTTAAGGAACGAGAATGATCCACGGAACATTGCTCCGACCGTAGGCACAGGCGGCCCCATGGGAGGGCCAACCGGACTCTTTACCGTTTATGACGGTCAGACCTTGCGTCGCGGAGAGTTCACTTTCAGTATTGCATATAGCAACTTTGACCGCGATCCCGGTAATGTTGATTTGACAGAGGTGCCTATCAGCTTCCAAATCGGAGTTGGCGACCACCTCGAACTCTTCTTCAACACCGACGCCTATCGCGGCATTCACGTCAACAATCCAAAAAATCTGTCGAGCTTCTATCTGCCAAACTCCAGGCTCTATTTCGGGCCGGGACTCTTAGGCAGTGGCCCGGCGATTATTTTGGCTCCGAATGGATTGCCGGCAGCCTTTGCGGGCCGTCCGGTGTTCCGCCCCACAGGGGTGCAGCCGTTTGTGCAGTATCCGTATCTGGGATTCTCCTCAGGCACGATTCTGCCGGGCTTTACCTTGACCTTTGGCGCGGTCAACACCGGCAATGGACCTAACTTCGGCGGCGCAGATGCCTTTCCGGGCATCGGCTCTCCCGTCGGCAGCATCCTGCCAGGCATCGTGCTCGCCACAAACTTTATAACTATCGGCGGCGTGGTGCGCGAGATTCCGGCGACGTTTACGACATCGCCAGCCTATTTGCCTGACGCGCCGTTTATCAATCGGCTCTATGGTCAATCGGCTTTCAGCACCTTTACCGTCGGCGCGAAGTGGCGTTGGACCGGCCCGAACAATCCGTTCGGCTTCGGGTTCATCCCCTTCTATCGTTTCTATGCTGACCAGGCAGACGATTTCGCAGGGTTCAACCAGATGCAGCGCGGGGCAGGCCCCGGCGGCTCAATCGGCGATTTCGGTCTCGTGATGTTTGCAGATGGACGCCTTAGCCGCTCGGTCAACCTGTCGGCTAACCTCGGCTACATTTTGAACAGCAACCCGAAGGGGACTTTCCCCAACGGCGAGCACACACTGCTTGATCGCCCGGATGAGTTTATCGCGGGCATCGGCTTCGATTTTCCGATTAACAAGCACTTCCAGCCGATTCTGGAACTGCGCTCGACTCAATACGTCGGCGGTCGCACGCCGAACGCTTTTGAGAACAGCCCGGTCGAAGGCTTGGCAGGTCTGAGAATCTATCCGAGGCGTTGGTTGGGCTTTAGCTTGGCCTATCGCTATCACATCAATCAGCAGGACAGGCAGCAGTTTGAAGGCCGTGACATAGCCCAGACGATAACCATTCCGGGCGCAGGAACGATTACCGTTCCGGCAACGGTCGGCTCCTTCCCGCGTGGCTTCAATCCTTCGGAAGATGCACATGGATTCATGTTCCAGTTCTTCATTGGTCGCAGAAACGAGCGCGCGCCTGAGTACTTACCGAATCAGCCTCCGACAGTTTCAATAGCGGCTGCCGAATCCTCGATCACGCTGCCCTGCCCGCCGGGAACAAGACCGACGAGCTGCACCATCAGTGATGATCAGATTGTGAGCCTGACGACCAATGCTTCCGACCCGGATGGCGATACGTTGCTTTACACGTACTCAAGCACCGGCGGGCGCATCACGGGCGAAGGCCCGAACGTGACCTGGGATTTGACCGGAGCACAAGCAGGCACTTACACGGCAACAGTAGAAGTTGATGACGGATGCGGCTGCGTGTCCTTCTCTTCAACGACGGTGACGGTCTCTGAGCCGCCGCCGGGATGCTGCGTGCCGCCGTGTCCGACCGTTTCGGTCTCCTGCCCGACAGAAGTTATACAGATCGTGCCGGGTCAGACGCCGACGGCAACCGTCTCCGCTAATGTGAGCGGCGGCGATCCGAATGCCAGCCTGACGTACAACTGGACGGTCTCCGCAGGAACTATCAGCGGTGGTCAGGGTACGCCTTCGATCACGGTTGATTTGACTGGTGTACCAGGCGGAACTTCTGTGACGGCTACACTTGAACTTGGTGGCGTCTCGCCCGAATGCCAGAGAACAGCTTCTTGCACGTTCTCGACGGGCCAGCAGGCTATCGCGCGTAAGTTTGACGAGTACGGCAACATCGCCTTCAACGACGAGAAAGCGCGTCTCGACAACTTCGCCATCGAACTTCAGAACGATCCGGGCGCACAAGGGTACATCATTGCTTACAGTGGCCGCAGAGCCAGAGCCAATGAAGCCCAGGCGCGTGCTGATCGTGCGAAGGACTATCTGGTCAATACACGCGGCATCGACGCCGGACGTATTGTCACGATGGATGGCGGCGCGAGAGAAGAGTCTGACGGTCGAACTGTGGATCGTGCCGAGTGGCGCGGCCCCGCCGACAGCTTCGCCGACTGTGGATGCCAGCGAAGTGCAGATCATCAGAACGCCTGCGAGACGCACGCGTCGTGGTCGCCGTCGCTAGGTCGAATGAAACGCTCGCGCTCCTTTAGCAAACTAAAGGGCCGCGACCCTTAACCAGAGGCGGGCGATGTTTCTTGAAAGAGAAGCATCGCCCGCTTCTCTTTGATTTATTGCAGGCGCGTCCCCTCTTGTGCGGCTCAATTCCTGTACAACCGCCATCATCGCGCGCTGCATCCTAACGAACGCTTTGTCGCGGGCTGTATATGCCTATATGATGTGCGAAGCGTCCCGACGGGCCGGGAGTTGATTGTTTAACTTCCTGCCGAATCATTGAGATATGGAATAAATGAAGATGCTTATGCGAAAAATCAAAAGTTTCCCCTTCTTGCTCCTGGCCCTCTGCGGGCTGATGTCCACCTCTATGGCCTATCGCCAGAGCGCGCAGGCTGCTCCATCCGGCGACGAAGCTCCAGAAGCCGTGCAGTATCCGATGGACTGGCGCGTGAGCGGCCCGACTGGCGGAGATGTGCGCGCTCTCGTTGTTGATGCAAACGACCCGCAGCGTTTCTATTTCGGCACGCTCGACGGGCAGATTTATACTTCAACCGACGGCGGACAAAACTGGAGCTTGTTCGTCAACTTCAATCGTCCAAAACTTTTCATAGACAACATCATTGTTGACCCGCGCGACTCGCGCACAATTTACGTCGCGGCGCATCGTCACACAGAGCCCGGCGGATTTTTTAAGACGGCTGACGGCGGAAGAACCTGGCGCGAATCAACAGAGTTGCGCGCCGAAGCTGTACACTCTCTCTATCAGGCGGAAGCAGACCACAACATGCTGCTCGCAGGCACGAGTCATGGAGTTTATCGCTCTATGAATGCGGGCGATTCGTGGACGCAGTTGCCGACGACCGGCTTGATAAATCAGAACGTCGAATCAATAGCCATGGATCCGCGCAGCACGAATATAATTTACGCTGGCACGTGGCATCGTTTCTTTAAGTCTACGGATAGCGGGCAGACCTGGCGTTTGATGAAAGAGGGCATGATTGACGATTCGGATGTGTTTGCGATTGACGTTGACCCGCGCGACCCGAATCACATTATTGCCTCGGCTTGCAGCGGCATTTATGAATCGAAGAATGCCGGAGAGAAGTGGAGAAAGGTGCAGGGCATTCCTTCTCAATCGCGTCGCACGCGCGCAATCTTGCAGCATCCTTCCGTTCCCGGAATCGTCTTCGCTGGAACGACGGAAGGCTTCTGGCGTTCCGCCAACGGCGGCGACTCGTGGACGCTGACGACTTCCAAACAGCTTGAGATTAATTCCATCACAGTCCATCCGCAGAATCCGAATACGATTTATGTCGGGACAAACAATTACGGCGTGATGATTTCGCGTGACGGCGGAAAATCTTTCGCGCCGTCGAATGGCGGCTACAGTGGACGCTTTGTCAATTTCGTGATGTCCGATAGAGAAAGAGCCGGACGCATCTACACGACGACCATCAACACTGCAACGGGCGGCGGCTTCCTCTTTATCAGTAGTGACGGCGGAGCCACTTGGCAGCCCTCCATGCGCAACATCCCGAATCGCTTAATCAGCTATTCGATTTTGCAGGACGAGCGCGACGGCAACATTCTTTACCTCGGAACAAATCTCGGCATCTATCGCTCTGCGGATCGCGGAGCCTCTTGGTCGCCAATCGGCGCGCCGAAGATTGAGACTGCGCCGAAGGGCAAGAAGAGTAGGCGCGGCGCGCAGTCAACCGCAAGGGCCGCATCAGGCGCGGCCACGCGCTCGACCGATATGGTCAAACGCGCGCAGGAAGCTTTGAATGCCGCAGGCTATAACGTCGGCTTGCCTGACGGCAAAGCTGGCACAGCCACCGTCACGCAGCTTAGAAAATTTCAGGCGGATAAAAATATTCCGGTCTCCGGCAAACTCGACAACGCAACGCTCACAGCCTTAGGACTCGCGGGCGGAGTGCAGACGACCACTGATAGAGGCAAGATGCCAGTGCCTGTGATTGCCTTGACGGATGCGGTCAATGCTCTGGCCCACAGTTATAACGAGCGTGAAGGTCGCGCTGGAATGTATGCAGCAACCAATGCAGGCTTGTATCGCACTTATGACCCTGCGCAGGGTTGGGAAAAACTCACTTACGGCTCAGGGCTTGACCCGCGCACGACCTGTGTCTCCGTCAGCGAGCAGAATCCGCAGACCATCTGGGTCGGGACTGCCACCTCAGGCGTGCTGGTTTCAAGAGATGGCGGCGAGACATGGCAGCAGGCCAGAGGCGTTCCGACCAATGCTCCGATTAGCTCGATTGCGCAAGACCCGCAGCGTTCGGCATACATTTATGTCGGCACAAAGCAGACCTTGTATGTCTCGCACGATGGCGGCGAAAAATGGATGCGGCGCGGCGGCAACCTGCCTTACGGCGACTATGCCAGCATCTTGATTAACCCGGATAACGGCAACGAAATCTTTGTCGGCAATGCGTGGGAGAATGGCGGCGGCGTCTATCGCTCGACCAACGCGGGCGATACGTGGCTCCGTATAGACCCGCGTGATGCGAATCTGCCGAGCCAGCGCATCTGGGCTCTCGCTTTTGCTTCGCAGGATAGAAATCGTATTTTCGTCGGCTCACACTCCGCCGGAGTTTATGTCGCGGAGCGAAACGGCAGAACGGCGCAGAGCACCGAAAGATAGAAAAAGATAGTTGGCAGTAGGCAGTGGGCAGTTGGCGGCAAGAAGAAAAACATTTCCTTGCTCTCTAACTGTCCACTGCTTTTTGCCTGCTGCACACTACCCGCCGCTTGCTGCCCACTGCCAACTGCCAACTGCCAACTGCCTCTTATCGCCTTGACAGGCTTGCATTTTGGCGTGTACATTGCCCACCTACCCGGTCAGGCGACCGGCGATGGTCGGACCAAGCGGGCGACTTTAAGAGGACGCGGAAATCGAAAAACCTTTTGACTAACTTTTCCCAAACTCTCAACTGCTCGAACCCCCCGCAAGTGTTCCCCCCCGATCAATCGCCGATAGAAACTGATGTAGCAGCTTTTTCATAACTTGAGCGCGTTTGCTCTCAAGGCGCTGAAAGATGCCACAAAACGCTTGAGCCGGGTATGGTGCGAACAGCTCTCTAACGCACCGAATTCCAGGAGGAGCCTAACAGGAGTTTGCATGTCCACCGAACAACCCAAGCCGACTGACGGCGAGGAAACAAATAATCAGTCTTCACCCAACGAGCAGCCCACGCACACATCTACTACTGTGGCGGGCGAACAGAACACTTCCGCTTCTGCCTCTGCTGCTCAAGCCCCAGCTTCAACAGCTTCCGCTCCATCCGCAGCTGCTTCGACCGCTTCGGCCCAATCAGTGCCGGAAGAAGACGAAGAAGAGGCACGCGCGAGCAGCGATTTCGACTTTGGCGCGATGCTCGACCAGTTCGAGCAAGAGCAGGCAGCCTTTCAGGAAGGCGAAGTCGTGCGCGGCACAGTCGTCGGCATCACAGAGCGCGGCGTTGTCATAGACTTCGGTTACAAGTCCGAAGGCATCGTCAATCAAGCCGAGTTCATGGAAGGCGGCGAGCTAAAGGTCAAGCGCGGCGACGAGGTTGAAGTGCTCGTCAAGAGCATGGAGACCAGCGAAGGTTTCCCGGTGCTCTCTCGCGCGGACGCTGTCCGCATGAAAGCGTGGGACGAGCTTGAGAAAGCTTACAGCGAAGGCACGCCCATCAAGGGCCGCATCACTGAGCGTATCAAAGGCGGCCTGCGCGTTGACATTGACGGCATCGCGGCTTTCCTGCCCGGCTCGCAAGTTGACACACGCCCCGTGCGCAATCTCGACTCACTGCGCAATCAGGAAATCGAAGCCAAAGTCATCAAGCTCAATCGCAAACGCTCGAACGTCGTGCTCTCGCGCAAGGCTCTGATTGAAGAGCAGAACGCGGGCAAGAAGGACGAGACGCTCGGACAGATTGAAGAGGACATCATCGTCGAGGGTCAGATTAAGAACCTGACGGACTACGGCGCGTTTGTTGACCTCGGCGGCATTGACGGTCTCTTGCATGTCACGGACATGTCCTGGGGACGGCTGCAAAATCCCGCGGAGCTCTTCAAGGTCGGAGACAACGTGCAGGTCAAAGTCTTGAAGTTTGACAAAGACCGCGAGCGCGTTTCGCTTGGCTACAAGCAACTCATCCCAGACCCGTGGGCCAGCATCGAAGAGCGTTTTCCCATCGGCAGACGCTTGCAGGGCAAGGTCGCATCCGTCGCGGATTACGGCGCGTTCATAGAGCTTGAGCCGGGCGTCGAAGGACTCGTGCATGTTTCCGAGATGAGCTGGTCGAAGCGCGTCAAGCATCCTTCAAAGCTCGTCAACCCTGATGACACAGTGGATGTCGAAGTCTTGAGCGTTGACCCGAAGGCGCGGCGCATCTCTCTGGGCATGAAGCAGGTGCAAGCCAATCCGTGGCAGACTTTGAAAGACCGCTATGAAGTCGGCTCGCGCGTCAAAGGTCGCGTGCGTAACCTGACAGACTTCGGCGCGTTCATCGAAGTCGAGGACGGCGTTGACGGACTCGTGCATGTCTCTGACATCTCATGGTCCAAACGCATCAAGCATCCCGGCGAGCTTTTAAAGAAGGGACAGGAAATCGAAGCCGTCATCACCAGCATTGATGCGGAGAGCCGCAGGCTTTCGCTCTCTATCAAAGACCTTGAGCCGAATGCGTGGGAACGCTTTATCACAGAGCACAAGCCGGGCGATGTAGTGCATGGCAAGATTGCGCGCTTTGCTAACTTTGGCGCGTTCGTCGAGTTGGGCGATAACCTCGAAGGCTTGTGTCACATCTCCGAGCTTTCGGAAGAGCGTGTGGATAAGCCGGAAGATGTTGTGCAGCTTGGACAGGAGATGGACTTCCGCGTCTTGAGGATTGATCCTGAGTCGAAGAAGATTGGTCTCTCTGCGCGCGCAGCTTCGAGCGACGAGCCTGTGATAGATAGCAAGAGCTATTCATCCGAAGCCAAAGGCGGCATGGCAAGCCTGGCCGAGTTGGCTGATTTCGGAACCAAGAGCAGCTCAGGCGAAGACCGCGAATCGTAAGAATAAAATCAATCGGATGCAAAGACACGAAGAGGATGCTAAATCTTCTTCGTGTTTTTGTGTCTGTTCAAGGCGCGCGCAGAATCTATGTAAAATGTTGCATGCCAGCCAGTTCCGTCTTGCCGTGAGTCAACATTTTCTGCTACTGTAAGCTGCAAGAGCAAGTCACTGTTGAAGTTAAGACCATCACGAGCGAGGTAATGGCATGACGAAAGCGGAACTGGTCGAAGATGTTGCACGCGCGGCTGAGTTGACGAAGAAGGATGCCGAGCGATTGGTCGAGATTGTCTTCGAGAGCATCATCGAAACCCTGAATCACGGCGAGAAGATAGAGCTGCGCGGCTTTGGCAGTTTCCGCGTGCGCGAACGCGGCGCGCGTCGTGGTCGCAATCCGAAAACAGGCGACCCCGTTAACATTCCTGCCAAGCGCGTCCCATATTTCAAGCCCGGCAAAGAACTCAAAGAGTTGATTAACGAAGCGCAGCCCGCTCAGGAAGAAACCGCCTCGCCATCCGAAGCCGCAGACATGAACAGCTATAACAGCGGCGGCAACGAAGACAACCGCACCCCTTCCGGCTTCTGAAGTTTTCGCTCAAGGCAAGAGAGGTGAGCGCGGCGTGGACAGACTCTGGACTCCCTGGCGATATGACTACATCAAGTCAGGCTCAAGCGAACAAGAGGGCCAGACTTCGGCATGCGTCTTCTGCTCACTGCAACAGGACACGGGCGACGATGAAAGCAAATTCATACTCCATCGCGCCGCGCACAATTTCGTAGTCCTCAACATCTATCCATACATCAGCGGCCACCTGCTCATAGTCCCATACCTGCACGTCGCAGAACTCTATGCCGCCCCGAAAGAAGTCACGGACGAGTTGATGGATTTGACCAAACGCGCGCACTCCATTCTCGAAGAGACATATCATCCGCACGGTTTTAACTTGGGGATGAACCTCGGACGCGCTGCCGGAGCCGGAGTCGCCTCACACATACACCTACACATCATGCCGCGCTGGACAGGCGACGCCAACTTTATGTCAACCGTCGGCGAAACGCGCGTCATCCCCGAAGACTTACAGACAACTTATAAAAAATTGCATGGACAGTTTTGAGAATTAACGCTTGACGGTCTTATGCGGGATAGCTTCGTCTTCAACTTCGCCGCCCTTGCTAATCGGAATCTCCGAGGGCTTGCTATAGCTGACGCCGCGTTCTTCCGTATCGAGCTCAGGTTGCGGGAAGGCTGGCAGTGTGCTTGTCGAAGGAGGATTGAAGCCGGGATAGTCTATCCGCGCGTGATAGATGGCCGTGAGCGAGGTAATCAATGATTCCTTGATGGTGGTCAACTCGCGCAGTGTGAGGTCGCATTCGTCCAGTTGGCCGTCGCTGACGATGGCATCAACAATCTTGGTGACGATAGAGCGTATGTTCTCAGGGTCTGGACGCGCGAGCGAGCGCGCCGCAGCCTCGCACGAATCCGCGAGCATCATAATAGCAGCCTCTTTAAATTGCGGCTTCGGCCCCGGATAACGAAATTCCGTCTCGTCAACTTCTTCGCCTTCTGCGGCCTGCGCCTGCGCTTTGCGTAAGAAGAAGTGCAATGTGCGCGTGCCGTGATGCTGCGGGATAAAGTCTGCTATGCGTTTGGGGAGGCCAATTTCTTTGGCGAGCTTGATGCCATAAGTAACATGGCTCGTAATAATCTTCGCGCTCTGCGAAGGTCGCAGGCGGTCGTGCGGATTTTCGCCTAGTTGATTCTCGACGAAATATTCGGGCGCGGCAGTTTTTCCTATGTCGTGATAGAGCGCGCCGATGCGTGCTAATAAAGGATTGGCCCCGACCGCGCGCGAAGCTTCTTCCGCCAGTTGGCCCACAGCATGCGAGTGCTGGTTTGTGCCGGGAGCGCGCAAAGCTAATTGGCCCAGCACAGGCAAATCCGCATTAGATAGCTCTAGCAGTTTTACGTCAGTCAGGATGCCGAACATCGATTCGTTGACGGGCAGCCCACCCGCAGTAAACACAGAAGTCAGAAGCCCGCCGCCGATGCCGCAACCCATCGCCAGCAGCAGCGCATTCAAAGGTAGAGCCTGTTGCGCGTAAGCCATCAGCGCGACGGCCATCAACGCATTGACCGCGCCGACCAATGCTCCGGCCAATGTGACAGACTGCCTTTCTCTGTAACGACCGATGCCATAGATTGCAGACGCCGAAGAGATGACAGCATAGAAGGCTATGAGCATTCCGTTCGGAGCCATCAAGCCTGCGAAGAGAGCTATGAAGAGTCCTGTGATTAAAGCCAACTGCGTGTCGGAAAGCATCGCTACAAGCAGGGCCGCCGCCGCGAAGGGAATAGCAAAGCTCCAGAGCATCGGCTCGTTCAAAGGAGGCCGGAAGTTTTGCGCCGCAGTAAAATCCGCGAGCGTAAATCCTATGCGCAGCAGAATCGTCTGCACGACGACGGCAGATCCAATCAGCGCGAAGGCTCTTCGCTTTGAAAGGCCCAGACTGACGGCTGTGCTCCTGTGGTCCACAAATTCCCACGCTACCCAGTAGAGAGCTATGACGAGGAAGAGAAGACCGAAGAGCTTGCGCCATGGACGCTCTGTGCGTTCATAAGCGCGCACGGCTGCAAGCTGGGCCAGAGTTTGCGGCTTGACCGTATCGCCTTCGCGTGCGATGACCTGATTGCGTTTGAGAGAGATAACGGCAGGCACAGTCTTCGCCGCAGCCTCTTCGCGCGCGGTTCTGGTCGCAGCCTCGTCGAACATCACATTGGGCCGCACAAGCGAAAGCAGCATCGGTGCAATCGCAGTCCTTTGTTCTTCTGTCCAGCCTCTAAAGTTATCAACGCGCGACTTCACATTCTGATGCGCAACGGAAAGCGGCGTCATGCGGCTCTGCGGCAAAGAGACAATCGGCTGCAAGTTCGGATTCTGAAGGTCAATGAGCACAATCTCCTGCTTGAAGCGTTGCTCATCTTTGTCTTCATAAATCATCCCACCGGTCGAATCGCGCAGCAGTCGCGTGAGGGATTCCAAATCGCTCTCGCTAAAATGTCGCTCGGCAAAGACGCGCGCAGCCTCTACGCCGCCCGCGCCCGGCCATGTCATTGAATTCTTATTCGCGCCGCGCGCTTCGGCGGATTGTTTCTTGAGTTCTTCCCATGCCGCACGAAAGCTCTGCACAGTTCTCTCTGCACGCGCGGAATCGTATGTGAAGACTGGCCGCGTGGCTTCCATAGCCTCGCGCTGGCGTCGCTCGGTTTCGGTTGTGTCCACGCCCGCGATGTCCGTCGGCGAATAGATAGTCCGGCCCACGACATCGCCTTCTTTGTAAGTTTGTATTCCGGCGCGCGAGAAGGGATTGCTCAGCAGCAGGGTTGTGACGAGGACGAAGAAAACAAAAGTGATGATAAATCGCTTTTGCGGCGAGAACCATTTGAAGGGGCTGGTCAGGAAGGCCAGCACGTTATTGCGTGCTCTCGCAATCGGGGAAACCAGACGTGGACGGCGTTTGCTAGTCATTTAGCGGTTTGCGCTAACTCTTCCTCTTCAACAATTTCAGAAGTCTGCTGATGCGCTGCCGGACTTTGAATCAAATCGCGCGCAAGAATCTCGCCAGCCCTTTCGAGCATCGGCCTCAAAGACTGCGGCTCAAGAGCAGAGACAGCTACGCACTCGCGCGCCCCTGCCTGCGATGCAGAGCGCATCATTGCTGCCAAATCCTCTTTCTCAACGAGGTCTGCTTTATTGAAGACAACTAATCTGGGGATTTGTCCAAGTTCCAGGTCGCTCAAAATTCTTTCGACAGATTCGACCTGCTGCATCCATCGCGGATTACTCGCGTCAACCAGGTGTATGAGAAGATTGCTGTCCGCAATCTCTTCGAGCGTGGCGCGAAAGGCTGCAATCAAATCGGGCGGCAGGTCGCGTATGAAACCAACCGTGTCGTTGATGATGACTTCCTGCTCGCGCGGCAAGCGCAAACGCCGCGAGGTCGGGTCGAGCGTAGCAAACATACGTTGCTCCGCATGCACATGACTCGCCGTCAGCGCATTGAGCAAAGTTGACTTGCCAGCGTTCGTATATCCGGCGATAGAAATAATCGGAAACTCGCGCCGCATGCGCTCTTTGCGTCTCTCCTGTCGCCTATGCCTCTGCGCCTCAATCTCTTTTTCGAGTCGCGTGATACGGTCGCGCACGCGGCGTCTATCCGTTTCGAGTTTTGTTTCGCCGGGGCCGCGCCCGCCGATGCCGCCCGCGAGTCGCGAGAATGCAGAATCATGTCCGGCCACAAGTCTCGGCAAAAGATATTTCAACTGTGCAAGCTCCACTTGAATCTTGCCCTCGCGCGATTGCGCGCGTTGAGCAAAGATGTCGAGGATGAGTTGTGCGCGGTCTATGACTTTGAGGTCTGTGGCATCGGAGAGCGAGCGCACCTGCGACGGGCTCAACTCGCGGTCAAAAATAATCAGGTCTGCGCCAAGCTGCAAAGCCCTGACAAGAAGCTCTTCCAGCTTGCCTTTCCCAAGAAGCGTGCGCGGGTCAATGACGGTGCGCCTTTGAATAATTTCATCAAGCACGACTACATCTGCGGATGCCGCGAGTTCGCGCAACTCTGCCATAGACTCTTCGGCTTCCGAAAGCGAGCCCGTCGTGACGCCGACCAGAATCGTGCGGTCGCGCACATCCGCGCGACGCGCAGCGCGACGATTGCGCGCCATCTCTTCTTCGAGCGAATTGATGAGCGCGAGAAAATCTGTGTCCAACTGCGAAGGAATCTGCGGCTCCAGAAAAGCGTATGGCAGCGTTGCTTCTGACGCTTCAAGAGCGTCGGCGGTCGTCGGCAAAAGATGGGCTGCGCGCACGAGGCCGGGCAAGCCTGTGCGCTCGTCCACATCGAGCGCGACCATGAGGTCTAATCTCAAAAGCGCAAGGTCTGTCAAATCGTCCTGCGTCAACTCTTCGCCGCGCAAATGCGTGTGCACTGCGCGCAGTCCGCGAAAGCGGTCAGCCGCGACGCGCGTGCGTTTCAGGTCAGGCCATTCAATGCGCCGCGCGTCTCCGACAATCACATATTCCACGTAGCCTTTGCGGTCAATCAGCGCGCCAATCTGCCTGCGCGTCTCGTGCGAGAGTTCTGTGAGTTGCCTTGCAAACTCAGGCGTCACAATCTGGTGCGGCGCGATGCGACGCGAGTAAAGCTTTTCGATGCGCCGCAACTGATTGGGTTTCAAGCCCTGTGTGTTCCCCTGTACGTTACTGATGAGCCTTGCCCTCCGAGAAAAGTCTGGAGTCTGGAGTCCAGAGTCCAGAGTCAAAAACACGCGCCCTTGAACTGGAGACTCCAGACTCCAGACTCTTAAATCGATTGATACAAAAAGATTGAAGCGAGCGGTAGGAATCGGACGCTGTGAGAAAACCCTTAAAATTGCTCTGCGAAATGACTTCGCTTGGTCGCTTGAGCATGGCGAAATTTTTAGCCAAGTCCTTAGATGCTTTAGAAAAGCAGAAGGACGCCTCTCGTTCTCTAAGAGCGCGCCCGCGTTGAGCTTGACTGGCGTGGATTATAACATAGCGCGCACAGAGCGGAAGCATGGAAAATCGTTCGAGCGAAATATTTACAACTCTTCGTCAGGCACATTCAGAGTCTCGCGCCGGTGTCAATTAGACACCACTCGCGCGCTCGTCGTAATATGAAGAACAAGGGAATTCTGGATTTTAGATTTTAGATTTTAGATTTGCGATTGGATAAGGACAAAGACTTTATAAAATAATCTTTAGTCCGCTTCCAATCGCAAATCTAAAATCTAAAATCGCAAATTTTTTCTGGGGGCGAGATGAACGGAGCAGGGCAGATTAAGCGCATTAATCCGGCGGCGGGGATACCGGGCGGCGAGGTTGTGGTCGAGTGTGAAGGCTTCGATACCACACACCTGTATTCATGCGCCTGCCTGTTTGATGGAGAGCGCGCGCATCTGGTCGGAGCGAGTACGCGGCGCGTGCTGGCCCTGATTCCCGAAAACAACTTTGGCGGCAAAGTGGATGTCACGCTCGAAAGCGACGGTGAGCGCAGCACTGCATCGAGCCTCGTGGTCGGCACGAAACTCGCGGAAGACTTGCATCCGGTTGCCAATCCTGCTTTTGACCCGGACGACGGCTCGCTCTATGTGACGCGCTCAGGCTCGCGCGGCCAGCAACTTCCCGTCACGCTCTTTCGCATAGACACCAACGGAGAGATACAGGAATTTTCAGGCGACATCACCAATCCGACCGGCATCGCTTTCGACCCTTCTGGACAGATATATGTCACGAGCCGCATGGACGGCACGGTCTATCGCATCACGCCTTTTAAAGAGGCTGTCACCTTCGCGCAGAATCTGGGAGTCGCCACCGGGCTCGCTTTCGACAAAGAAGGCCGCATGTATGTGGGCGACCGCACAGGCACAATCTATCGCATCAACGGCATCGGCGAAGAACAGATGTGGGCGCAGCTAGAGCCTTCCGTCTCGGCCTATCATCTGGCCTTTGGCCCGGACAATGCTCTGTATGTCACTGGGCCAACTGTTTCCAGTTATGAATCCATCATTCGTCTTGACGAACGCGGGACGCCAGGCTTTTTCTATCGCGGGCTCGGACGGCCACAGGGCATGGCTTTTGACAGGGAAGGCAACCTGTATGTCGCAGCCTCTTTGCGAGGACGACGCGGCATCGTGCGCATCACGCCGGACGGCAAGGATGCGGAACTGTTTGTCTCAGGCATGAACGTCATCGGCCTTGCTTTCAGCTCGTCGGGAGACATGGTGGTGGCGACCAACGAAGCTGTCTATAGCTTGCCTCTCGGCATTCAGGGAACGCTGGTGTAAAAGCGGAATTGAGAATGAAAGACATGTCTCCCGCAAAGGCGCAAAGGCGCAAAGAAAGAGATTAAGTTCTTCTTTGCGCCTTTGCGCCTTTGCGGGAGATTCGTCTGCTTTTTTGACACGTCTATGACTGCATGCTAGTGTGATGCGTTACGCGCTCGGACGCCTGTTTTTGTTGTTGAGACAGTAATGGAAAATGAGATTGGACAATTTATCCTGTACATGGTTGCGCTGATTTTCTCGCTCTCTGTACACGAGGCCGGGCATGCATGGATGTCAAGCCGTTTTGGTGACGACCTCGCTCGCTCGCAGGGACGCATCACGCTCAATCCTGTCTCGCACGTTGACCCTATCGGCACGTTGCTTTTCCCTGCGGTAGCCTTTTTCACAGGCGCGCCGCTTCTAGGTTGGGCGCGCCCGACTCCGGTCAATCCGCTCGCGTGGCGCAACAAGCGCGTCGCTAACATCTGGGTTTCGGCGGCGGGCGTGATTGGCAATGCAATTATCGCCATCATCGCAGGCATCATCATACGCATCCTGCTCTTGAGCGGTGTTTTGATAACTACAGGCCAGAGCATCATGGTCAATTCAGATTCGGACATCTGGCTGGCGGGAGTGAAATTGCTCGACGCTTTTTTCAGGTTGAATGTCGTGCTCGCGGTCTTTAACCTGATTCCGATTCCGCCGCTCGACGGGAGCAAGATTTTGGGAAGCCTGCTGCCGGAAAGATTTGAATCCGCCATCGAATCGCTTGAGCAGTTCGGTTTCATACTCTTATTTATCGCCGTCTTTACAGGCGTGTTCGGCGCAATCTTTCGCGTCGTGATGCCGATTGCGGAGAGGCTTCTCTATCTCGGCGCTTAAATTAAATCGGATGAAAAGAATTTTTAGCGGCGCGCAACCAACCAACCAACTGCACTTGGGCAATTATCTCGGCGCGCTGCGCAACTGGGTTCATCTGCAACACGAGCACGAAAGCTTTTTCTGCGTCGTCAACCTGCACGCCATCACAATCCAGCAAGACCCGAAAACGCTCGCCGCCAAGACAAAGGAACTGGCGCGCATTTACCTCGCCGCAGGAATTGACCCGCAAGTCTCTACAATCTTCGTGCAATCGGATGTCGCCGAGCATGCAGAGTTGGCATGGCTCTTAAACTGCGTGACGCGCATGTCAGAGCTTGACCGCATGACGCAGTTCAAAGAGAAGGGACGCAAGCAGCGCGAGAACACCGGCGTCGGCCTCTTCGACTATCCTGTGTTGATGGCCGCAGACATCCTGCTCTATCAAACAGACCTCGTGCCGGTCGGAGAAGACCAGAAACAACATCTGGAACTGACGCGCGACATAGCTGTTCGTTTTAATCGCGACTACGGCGAGATTTTCAAAGTGCCTGAGCCGTATATTCCGAAAGTCGGCGCGCGCATTATGTCGCTTGATGACCCTGCGAAGAAGATGTCCAAGTCGGACGAGAATCCGAATGGCGCAATCCTGCTGCTTGATGAGAAGGATGCTATCAGCCGCAAGTTCAAACGCGCGGTGACGGACTCCGGGACAGAGATACGTTTTGACGAGTCGCGTCCGGCAATCACAAATCTGCTGACCATCTTTCATCTCTTAACGGGCCAGAGTCCCGAAGAGATTGAGACGCACTTTGCTGGCAAAGGCTACGGCCAACTGAAAACCGAACTCGCGGATGTCACGATAGATTTCCTCGCTCCGTTTCAAGAGCGCATGCGAAACATCAGCGAAGAAGAGTTGAACAAGATTCTTGCGAGAGGCGCAGAGCGTGCGCGAAGTATTGCGCGCGTCACACTTGACGAAGCCAAAGCGCGCATGGGTTTGCAGGGAGCGCAAGCTGCAAGCCTGTGAAGGAGGAGACCGAGGATGAGCGAGACAATGGAATCATCTGCCGAGAACTTTAGCGCGACTACGACCGGAGCCGTCAATGTTGCTGGCGCGTCGCCTGAGATTGTCTCAGACCGTAGCGGCGAAGAAGTCAAACTTATCTTAGGCGAATTCGCAGGCCCGCTCGATTTGTTGCTCTACTTAATCAGGCAGGAGCAGGTCAGCATCTATGACATTCCTGTCGCGCGCATCACGGATGAATACTTGCGCTACCTGCGACTGATGCAGGAGATGGACATTGCAGTCGCAGGGGATTTTCTGGTGATGGCTGCGACCTTGATTGAAATCAAATCGAAGATGCTCCTGCCGCCAGACCCTTTGGCCCAGTTGTTAGAGGAAGATGCTCTTGACCCGCGACGCGAATTGATTGACCGCCTGCTTGAGCATCAGAAATACAAAGCTGCGGCACAGATGCTCTGGTCGCGCGCGACTGTCGAGCAGGCAGTCTTTACGCGCGCACAGCTTGAGACGGACAAGCAGAACCCGGAAGTCTCTGCCGGAGTTTTCGATTTGCTCAGAGTCTTTCAGGAAATTCTCGCGCGCCACAAGGAAGAGGTGCTGTTAGAGATTGAGCGCGACGAGATGACCATGACGGAGATGCTCGAACGCTTGCGCAATATGGTTTTGTCTGCGGGCGAGTTGAACCTGCGCATCTTCTTTGAGCGCGCGCACTCGCGTCGCGAACTGGTGCTGGCTTTTCTCTCCGTGCTTGAGTTGGTACGCACGACAGAAATTTCATTGATTCAGCGCGAGACTTTTGGGGAGATTACGGCTCGCGTGAGCAGTTAAGATTCGATATGGCTAAAGAGAAGCAAGAGGCTGCGGCAGAGATGCATGTGGATGAAGAAGCGGCTGACGGGCATGTAGTGATACATGACGCAGACGCCGAAGATGCTCTGGAAGAGGCGCGGCTGCGTTCCGTTGACGATGATTCTGCGGAACCGCAGGGAGACGCGCCGCACGGCGTGCGCGGCATGGACGAGATGGTGGCAGTCATAGAGGCTCTGATTTTTGTCTCGGAAGAGCCACTGAACGTCAAAGCTCTCGCAGATGTGCTCAAAGAAGATAGAGGCTGGATAGAAGTTGCGCTGGAAGAGTTAGCGCGAGAGTTCAATGCGCGCAACGGCGGGCTCTATCTGCGCGAGGTCGCGGGCGGCTGGCAGTTTGCCACAAGGCCAGAGCATCACGAGCATGTCCGCGCTTTCCTGAAATCGCGCCCCTCTGCAAAATTATCTCTCGCCGCGCTCGAAACCTTAGCCGTCATCGCTTACAAACAACCGATTACAGTCCCGGAGATTTTAGAGATACGCGGCGTGCAATCATCTTCCGCCATCAAAACCCTTCTGGACAAACGGCTCATCATCGCCAAAGGCCGCAAAGAGACAGTCGGGCGTCCAATGATGTACGGCACATCGAAAGAGTTTCTGCTGCAATTCGGTTTAAAAGATTTGACGGAGTTGCCGAACGTCGAAGACTTCGAAGATTTAGCTGGCGGAGTGTAGTTGCCATAAATATAGAATCGAAAGAAACTTTAAGATGGTAGAGATGGAGAGCATACATAGCTTATCGGAAAGCATTGTTCGGGAATTTCATCCCGAATGCGTCATCCTCTTTGGCTCATATGCATATGGTTCTCCGACGAATGATTCAGATGTTGACTTGATGGTCATACTGCCTTTTAAAGGAAAAGCAATTCATAAAGCTTTAGAAATAATTACTAAGGTCAATCCGAAGATTCCGGTTGATTTGCTGGTGCGAACGCCTGAACAAGTCAAAGAGCGTATGGCTTATAAAGATTGGTTTATGTGCGAAGTGATTGAGAAGGGCAGGAAGCTCTATGAATCCAATCGCACTTGAGTATATACAAAAAGCTGAAGGTGATTTCGCAACTGCGGAGCGGGAGCTGAAGGTCGTAAAAGACACAAACTACGATGCCGTTTGTTTTCACGCACAACAATGCGCTGAAAAATATCTAAAAGCACGGTTGCAAGAGTCTGCTATTCCATTCAGTAAAACGCATGACCTTTCACTGTTGCTTGATTTGACACTTTCAATCGAACCGACTTTGGCTGTCTTGCGTGCAGATTTACAGATGCTCTCCGCTTTTGCTGTTGCATATCGCTATCCGGGCGATTCTGCGGATGCACAAGATGCAAGTGATGCTATGGAGAAGTGCCGAAACTTTCGTAACATCATGCGAAGGTCGCTGGGTTTATAGTCTATTCAGTTTTCATGGATTTATTTATTAAATGGAAGAGCGTTTACAAAAATTAATCGCGGCTGCTGGGATTGCTTCGCGTCGTCATGCGGAAGAGATGATTGTGGCGGGCGAGGTGACTGTCAACGGCAAAGTCGTCACGGAATTAGGAACGAAGGCAGACCCTGCGCGTGAGCATATTAAGGTGCGCGGGCGGCTGATTAATCCTCTGCTTGAATCGCGCGAGAAGGTTTATATTCTGCTTAATAAGCCGCGCGGTTATCTGTCGAGTGTGGCAGACCCTGAGGGACGCCCGCTTGTGACGGAGCTTGTGCCGCATGCCTTGGGGCGGCTGCATCCGGTCGGGCGATTAGATTTCAACACGGAAGGCTTGCTCCTTCTGACCAACGACGGCGAGTTTACAAACTTCATCACGTCTGCGCGCAATCGCGTGCCGAAGGTTTACGAGGTCAAGGTCAAGGGCGTGCCGCCTGTGGAAGCCATCGAGCGACTGCGCAAGGGCATCAGGCTGGATGACGGCGTGCGGTCTGCTCCGGCTGAGATTGAGAGAGTTGACGAGAGCGAAAATAATGCCTGGTTTGAAGTCGTGCTCCACGAGGGACGCAACCAGCAGATTAGAAGAATGTTCGATGCCATAGGCCATTCGGTTATCAAACTGCGTCGCGTCAAAATCGGCGGCCTCAATGTTGAGCCGCTTGCGCCGAAACAGTGGCGCATGTTGACGCCCGCAGAAGTTTCGCGGCTGATGAAAAAGCCGGGCGCAAAGAGTTCGCCGCGTGCTACGAAAGCACGCCGCGCCGCTCACGGCAGAGGGCGCGCTTAGGGTACAATAAATCAAGTGATGAGTGAGGGGATTAGTTTTTAGTTTTCAGTTTTTAGTTTTCAGTAAAAACATTTTAAGCTTCTTCTGAAAACTAAAAACCGCTTTTTCTTATCACTCATCACTGTTTTAAGGGGCTTGTAAGAAATGGAATTCGAGCTGAACGAAGAGCAGCAACAGATACGCATGAGCGTGCGCGAGTTTGCCGAAGGCGAGATTGCGCCGCACGTCATGGAGTGGGACGAGGCGCAGCATTTCCCGATTGAATTAGTGCCAAAGCTCGCAGAGCAAGGGTTGATGGGCATCATCTTTCCTGAAGAGTATGGCGGCGCGGGCATGGGTTATGTTGAGTACGCCACAATCATCGAAGAGCTTTCGCGTGTTGACGGCTCAATCGGCATCTCTATCGCCGCGCACAATTCGCTCTGCTCGAATCACATCTTTACTTTCGGCACGGAAGAACAGAAGCAAAAATATCTTGTCCCGCTCGCGCAGGGCAAGCATCTTGGAGCATGGGGATTGACAGAGCCGAGCGCGGGTTCTGATGCCTCTGGCACGCGCACTACTGCCGTCAGGCAAAACGGCGGATGGCTCGTCAACGGCTCGAAAAATTTTATCACGCACGCGATTCATGGAGACACCTGCGTGGCTGTCGCCGTCACAGACCGCTCGAAGGGCAACAAAGGCATCACGGCTTTTATCTTCGAGAAAGGCATGCAAGGCTTTGCTCCCGCGAAGAAGGAGAACAAGCTTGGGCTGCGTGCTTCTGAAACTGCGAGTGTCGTCTTTGAAGATTGTTATGTGCCTGACGAGAATCGCTTGGGCAACGAGGGCGAAGGATTTTTGCAGGCCATGCAAGTCTTAGATGGCGGGCGCATCTCGATTGCCGCACTCGCGGTCGGCATCGCGCAGGGCGCATACGAATCTGCCGTGCGTTATGCGAAAGAGCGTCAGCAGTTCGGCAAACCCATCGCGGAATTTCAGGCCATACAATTTAAGCTCGCCAACATGGCGACGGAGTTAGAGGCCGCGAAGCTTTTGATGTACCGCGCGGCTTTTCTCAAGGACAACAACAAGCGCGTGACGAAGGAATCCGCGATGGCAAAGCTTTATGCCTCTGAGATGAGCGTCCGCGTGTGCGAAGAGGCGATACAGATTCACGGCGGCTATGGCTACACAAAGGATTATCCGCCCGAAAAATACTGGCGCGATTCCAAGCTCTGCACCATCGGCGAAGGAACTTCGGAGATTCAACGCCTCGTCATCGCACGACAGCTTTTAAGACAGTAATGAGCGGAGATGAGCGCGGTTACAAATCTTTCGATCATTGAAAAAATTCTGGCGGGCGATACGCGCGCAGTGGCTCGCACTATCTCGAAGGTCGAAGACGGGACGAAGGATGCCGCGTCTTTGATGAAAGAGATTTTCGCGCACACAGGCCGCGCGCTGATTGTCGGCATCACAGGCGCGCCGGGCGCAGGGAAATCTTCGCTGGTTGATAAGCTGGCATTGCTTTATCGCCAGCGAGGCGAGCGCGTCGGCATCGTTTGCGTTGACCCTTCGAGCCCTTTTTCCGGCGGCGCAATCTTGGGCGACCGCATACGCATGCAGACGCTCGGACTCGACAAAGGCGTCTTTATACGCTCGATGGCGACGCGCGGTAACCTGGGCGGATTGGCGCGCGCGACCGTTGATGCGGTAGCGATTCTGGATGCGGCGGGCTACAGTAAGATTATCGTCGAGACGGTCGGCGTGGGCCAGGACGAAGTTGAGATAGTGAAGACTGCGGATGTCTCTGTCGTCGTGCTCGTGCCGGGCATGGGAGATGACATACAAGCCATCAAGGCTGGCATCATGGAGATAGGCGATGTTTTTGTCATCAACAAAGCTGACCGCGAAGGCGTCCTGCGAACGGAAAAAGAGCTCGAAGCTTTGCTCTCTTTAGCAATGCGGCCAGACTACTGGCAGTCGCCGATTATCAAGACCGTGGCGACCGAGAATAAAGGCATAGAGGATTTGGCCGCAGCCATCGAGAAGTATTACGAATACCAGCGAAAAACGGAAGCCTCTGCCACGCGGCGGCAGGCCATCGCGCGCTGGCGTATCCTTGAATTGCTGCGCGAACAACTTTTGGCGCGAACTCTCAACAGCGATTCGGCATCAGAGAGACTCGATGCTCTGGCCGCAGAAGTGGCAAACAAAAGCCGCGACCCCTATTCGGCTGTCGAAGAAATGTTGAAAGCAGTGGGCAGTTAGCAGTGGGCAGTTGGCAGTAAAGCTTAAATTGCTTTTCTCTGCCCACTGCCCACCGCCCACCGCCCACTGCCCACTGCTTTATGAAACTTGAACATATAGGCATTGCGACGCGCGGGATTGAAGAGGCCGTCCGGTTCTGGCGTGATGCTCTGGGCCTCGCGGTCGTAGAGACCGAAGAGGTTGCAGAACAGAAAGTGCGCGTGGCGATGCTGCCTGTCGGAGAGCCGCGCATAGAACTTCTTGAGCCGACGAGCGAGGATTCGCCCATCGCTAAGTTTCTGGAAAAGCGCGGCCCCGGAATCCATCACATCGCACTGCGCGTTGACGATATTCGCGCGACCCTCGCACGCCTCAAAGAGAATGGCGCGCGGCTGATAGACGAAACTCCACGCCCCGGCGCGGGTGGTTGTCTGGTCGCATTCATCCACCCATCATCAGCTAACGGCGTGCTGCTTGAGTTGGTCGAGCATACTCAATCACACATCAAAGAATGATTAGAAGTTTTTAAGGAGAAGATAATGAACAACTGCCATCAATGTGGAGCCGTTTTAGAAGAAGGCCAAACTGTCTGCCCAAGCTGCGGCGCGGAAAACACTGAGGCCGCAGAGTCCGCAGCGTCGGTTGAAGCGGATGCTGACGAAGCGAGTACGAATGAGTTGGAGACAAGCGAGGCAGAGACTGGCGAAAGTGATCCGCGCGAAGCGTGGGTCGCGCCGCCTCCGCCTCCGGGCGCAAAGCCGCCCGCAGCCCCGACGGGCAAAGGCATGACTTCTGTGACCAAAGCCTGGATTGCCATCGGCGTCGCCGTTGTGCTGGCTGCCGGACTGATTATCTGGCAGATGAAATACAGGCATCATGACTCCATGAACATGAGCAATCTGACATCAGAAGATATGAAGCTGCTGGTTGCTGACATGCCGCCGCAGATGCGGACTCAGCTTGCCTCGGATGAGAAAGAGCGCAAGGAATTTGCCAAGCAGATAAAACAGGTGCTCGCTCTCGCAGCCGAAGCCAGAGCCGCGGGCCTTGCCGATAAACCGGAAACCAAAGAGCAACTCGAATTGATGCGCTCTCTGATTCTGGCAGAGATGTACGAGAAGAAACAGATGGAAGCGCGCGGCCCTTCACCGACCTTCGCGGACATTAAAGAAGAAGACGTGAAAGCTTTTCTCGCAGAGCCGGGACATGAGCAGAAGTACGAAAAATTCATCAAGACCGCGCAGGCCATGGGATTGCTCGGCCCGACCGAAATGCCCGAAGAGCAGAAGAAACAGATTAAAGACGAGTGGGCCAAAGTTTCTATCACCGAACGCAAAGCCATTCAAGCAGGCTTTGATAAACAGCGTCCCGTGCAACTGCATATAGCGTTTCAGCAGGCGCGTCTCCTGGCCCAGCAGTACGCCAAAGAGAAGTTGGAACCTCAACTGAAAGCGACAGACCAGGAGATAGATGCCTACGTCGCGCAGCATCCTGAATTGGATGACAGCAAAGCTAAGGCGAAGGCCGAAGAGGTCTTGAAACGCGCGCGCGGCGGTGAAGACTTTGCCGCGCTGGCGAAAGAGTTTTCGACAGACCCCAGCAACAAGGACACCGGCGGCGACCTCAACTGGTTCGGGCGCGGGCGGATGGTTAAAGAGTTTGAGGAGGCAGCCTTTGCTCTTCAACCCGGACAGATTAGCGATGTCGTCCAGACTCCTTTCGGCTTTCACATCATCAAGGTGGACGAGCGCGGCATGAAGAAGAATGCCGAAGGCAAAGATGAAGAGCAGGTGCACGCGCGTCATATCCTGATTGCCAGTGGCGCGAAGTCCGAGAATCCTTTCGCGCCGCCGCAGTCTGGCCGCGAGCAGGCGCGCGAAGCCGTCGAAAAAGAGAAGCGCGATAAATTGTTGGACGAGATTACCAAGCGGAACAATATCTCTGTCGCGGAAAACTTTGAGGTTCAAGCTCCGCCGCCGCAACAACAGCCGCAGTTTCCGGGCATGCCTCCGGGCGCAGAAGGTGTTCCGCAAGGGCCGCCGCCGGGAGCCGCACAGCCGCAAACCGCTCCTCCTGCTGATAGCGGGCAGGATAAAGCCCCTGCCACTCCGAACAAGGGCGGCGGGAAGCGCGGCAAATAGTCTTTGCCGAAACTCGTAGAGGCTCATGCAACTGGGCGATTACCGTGTAGAGGTCGTGCCTGACACGGAATTCTGGCTTGACGGCGGGGCGATGTTTGGCGTCGTCCCGCGCGAGCTCTGGTCCAGAGTTTGTCCGCCGGACGAGCGCAATCGCATCCGCCTCAATATGAACTGCCTGTTCATCGAAACAGAGAGCGAGCGCATTCTGGTTGAAACAGGCATCGGTGAGAAGTGGTCTCCGAAGCATGCGGCGATGTACGGCATCACGCGCGAGCGCGCGTTGAGCGAATCGCTCAAAGCCGTGACAGGCTTTTCTGCCGCAGAGATTTCAATCGTCGTCAATACGCACTTACACTTTGACCACGCGGGCGGCAACACGCTTTTGGATAAAAACGGAGTTGCCGTTCCTGCTTTTCCCAACGCGCGTTATTTCGTTTCACGCGCAGAGTATGAGCACGCAGAGTCGCCGCACGAGCGCGACACGGCCAGTTACTTGCCGGAGAACTGGCGGCCTGTGAAAGAGGCGGGGCAGCTTGAGTTAAAGGAAGCGGATTACGAAGTCGTGCCGGGCCTGTGGATGAAAACCATCGCGGGCCATTCGCGCACGATGCAATGCCCGCGCCTCGCGCGCGGCGGGCAAACTCTCTTCGGCTTTGCAGACCTTGTGCCGATGCGCGCGCACATACGCTTGCCCTGGATTATGGGTTACGACCTTTTCCCGGTCGAGACTCTGGAAGCAAAGAAGACTTTGCTCCCGCAGGCTGCGCGCGAAGGCTGGCTCTGTCTTTTCTATCACGACCCGGACGCGCCGCTTTGTCGTCTCTCGGAAGAAGATGGCAAACTCCGCGCAGAGAAAATATCTGAATCCGAAAACGCACACTTTGATGGAGATCAATATGAAACATAAACTAGTATTCATCACAGCGGCTTTTGTCCTGAGTCTCTTTTTCATCCCGCAAGTCGCGCAGGCGCAGAGCAAACGCGGTCCGTCCACGCCGGAAGAACGAGAGCAAGCCGTCCGCTTAACACGCGCCTTAGAAGCCGACCCATTCAACAAAGAAGCCAAAAATGCGCGCGCGTGGTTGGCTACCTTCTGGGAAGAAATACCGGACATCGGCGTCGAGATTTGCACGGAATTTTTTGGCCCGCTACTTGGTGAAAAGAAAAATTACGCCGGAGAAATATTCCTCCACTGGATGTTCGCAAGCGGCGCATACATGATTGAACACCCTGACAAAGCGAAGGACAGAGAAGCTGTTTTCATGGCCGGCGTCGAAGGAATGTTAAAGACTTACGAAGCAACCTTGAAGGCCAAGCCCAAAGCCAAGTGGAGCTTTCTGGATGATTTGATTCAAAAGCGCGATAGCGGAAAACTGGCCGAGTGGGTAAAAGAGAAGACAGAGAAATGCGGCCAGCCGAGTAGATAAAAGATTCCTCGATTGACCTGACGAAAGAGAAGAGAAGCTATGGCGACAGCAGAGATTGGCATCATCGGCGGCAGCGGCCTCTACCAGATGCCAGAGCTAACGGACATCGAAGAGGTCGCAATCGAGACGCCGTTCGGCAATCCTTCGGATGCTTTTATCATGGGGACGCTGGAAGGCGTGCGCGTGGCTTTCCTTCCGCGACACGGGCGCGGGCATAAGCTCTTGCCGACTGAGTTGCCGTTTCGCGCCAACATCTATGCGATGAAGATGCTCGGCGTCGAGCGGATTTTGTCGGCCTCTGCTGTCGGCTCTTTGCAGGAAAAGTATGCGCCGCTCGATATGGTCATACCGGATCAATTCTTTGACCGGACGCGCGCGCGTGCGCATGAATCAACTTTCTTCGGCGGTGGAATCGTCGCGCATATCACTTTCGCGCATCCTGTGTGCGAAGAGTTGGGAGATGTGGTTCAGTCTGCCTGCGGCGCGGCGGATGTGAAGGCGCATCGCGGCGGAACTTATGTCTGCATGGAAGGGCCAGCCTTTTCGACCGTAGCCGAATCAAAGCTCTATCGTCTCTCAGGCATGGATGTCATAGGGATGACGAACTTGCAGGAGGCCAAGCTCGCGCGCGAGGCAGAGATTTGCTATGCGACACTCGCGCTCGTCACGGATTACGATTGCTGGCACGAAGAACACGATGCCGTCTCTGTTGAAACGGTCATCGAGTATCTAAACAAGAACGTGCGTAATGCACAACTCATCATGCGCGAAGCTGTCAGGCAACTTTCTGGGAAACCGCGCGGCTGCAAATGCGGCTCGGCTCTGAAGAACGCAATCTTCACGGCCCCCGACATCTGGCCCACAGAGACGAAGAAGAAGCTGGAAGCAATCATTGGTAAATACAGTGACAAGTAATGAGTGACAAGTGACAAGCAAGAAAAACTTTTTCTTTAACTTATCACTTGGCACTCGTCACTCATCACTGTTCTTGGAGGTGTTATGAAGAAAGCATTTTTGATGTTTGGATTGATGTTGGTGGCGTTGGCGTGTGCGCAGTCGAGCGCGCAGGCGCAGGGCGGGTCGCGCGGGCCGGATTCTTCGGTCGTGCGTGATGCAGAGCTTGAGCGCGATTCCAAACATAACCTGGAAGTTGCGCGCCATTATTACAGATTAAGAAAAGCTTATCGCGCGGCCATTGCACGTTGCGAAGAGATTATCGCGGGCAACCCGACCTTCTCAAGGATAGATGAAGTGCTTTTCATCGCGGGGATGAGCAGCGTACGCCTTTCGGAAAATCGCGGCAGGCAAACTTCTACAGAGCCTGCGGAAAAGCTGCGCGAGAATGCGCGAGGCTATCTCACGCAACTGGTCAACGATTTTCCCGATAGCGAGTTTCGCAAGGATGCGGAGAAAGAACTGCGCGCGATGGGCGTCGAGCCAAAAGCGGAAGAGAAGAAGCAATGAAATTCAAGTCAGGAGTCAGAAGTCTGGAGTCTGGAGTCAAAGCAGGAAATGCTTTTTGTCTTTTGACTCCAGACTCCAGACTCCTGACTTTAGACTCTTAAAAAAACAGGAGAGAACTTAACTAATGTCCCTACTTGTAGTCGGCTCAGTCGCGTTTGATGCGGTGGAGACGCCGTTTGGCAAGCGCGAAAAGATGCTGGGCGGTTCGGCGACGCACTTTTCCATCGCGGCCAGTTTTTATACCAACGTGCGCGTCGTCGGCGTGGTCGGCGGAGATTTCACACCCGCCGAAGCCGAAGTGTTTGAGAAGCATGGCGTTGACACAACAGACCTCGAACGCATTCCAGATGGCAAAACTTTTTTATGGCGCGGGCGTTATGATTACGATTTGAACACGGCCCACACGCTCGACACGCAACTCAACGTCTTCGCAGACTTTGAGCCAAAGCTCTCGCAAGATTCTCTCAAATCGCGTCTGGTTTTCTTAGGCAACATCCAACCGGATTTGCAGCGCGGTGTGCGCGAGCAGTTGCAGGATGCGGAACTTGTCGCGCTCGACACGATGAACCTGTGGATTGAGCAGACGCGCGAGTCGCTTTTGCAAACCATCAAGGGCGTCAATGTCGTGATTATCAACGACGCGGAGGCGCGGCAGTTGGCCGATGAGCCGAACTTAATCAAAGCCGCGCGCAAGATTCTCACATGGGGGCCAAAGGCTCTGGTCGTCAAGCGCGGCGAATACGGCGCGGCTCTCTTTACGCCTGAGACATACTTTGCGATTCCTGCTTACCCGCTTGAATCAGTCTTCGACCCGACGGGCGCGGGCGACAGTTTCGCTGGCGGCTTTATGGGATACCTTGCGAGTCAGGATGTGATTGACGAAGCGGCGATGCGGCGCGCGATGATCTTCGGCTCCGTGATGGCCTCATTCAATGTCGAAGAGTTTGGCACAGAACGCGTGCAGCGTCTCACGCACGAAGAGATTAACGAGCGTTTCCGCACCTTCAAGCAGATGACGCATTTTGAGGAAATCCCGTTCGAGCGCGCAGTGACAGCGACGAGTTAAGATAGAAGGTTAAAAGGGAAAAGGTACAACGAGAGAGAGTCCCGCAAAGGCGCAAAGGCGCAAAGGAAAGACAGGTTGCTTTTCTTTGCGCCTTTGCGGGAAACCTCTTTTCTTTCTCTTTCACACTGAACCACTACCTTTTCCCCTTTACCCTTTTAACCTTTAATCCTAAACTGTCTAAGCTAATCACATTTAACTTAATTCAAGGGAGCGTCTCATGTTCTGTCCTGTTTGCGAATCGGAATACGAAGCGGGCATCACGCATTGCCCGGATGATAACTCTGAACTTGTCGAGCGGCTTTCGGCGGAAGACGGCGCGCGTGATATGAGCGAAGCGCGTTTCATACCTTTGCACAACATAGGCTCGCCGCAGGCCGCAGAGATGGTCAATGACATCCTGACGCAGAACGGCATACGCTCGGCTGTGCAGTCCGGCGGGTCGGATGCTTTCTCGCCCCTGCTCTCGGCCTCAATCGGCTCAGTCGTTCTGGTTGACGAGCGCGACTTTGACCGCGCGCAGGAGATTTACTCCGCTTACTTCGGCGGCGACACGACGCCTCTGACCGGAACGACTATCGAAGAGGACGAAGAGCTGGCGGAAGAAGAGAGCGAAGAGAGCAAGGATGAAGGATGAAGGCCGCAAGGATGAATGGCATGCTCATCTGAGACAGCATGCGCTTTATCTTTACGCCTTTCTTTTCTTATGTCCAAACAGAGTAGTAATGCGATTGTGGTGCTCCTGACAGCAGGGAGCCGTGAAGAGGCCGCGCGGCTGGCAGAGATGCTGGTCGGAGCAAAGCTCGCGGCCTGTGTGCAAATCCTGCCGGAGATGGAATCTGTCTATTGGTGGAAAGAAAAGATTGAGCGCAGCCCGGAAGTCCTGCTCTTAGCCAAGACGACGGAAGGGAAATTCCCGGAAATTGAAGTGGCAGTGCGCGCGCTGCATTCTTACGACACGCCGGAAATTCTCGCACTGCCCGTCACAAACATCTCCGCTCCTTATCTCGAATGGCTGACTTCTATCGTCGGCTAAATATCATCAGAGACAATGTGATCCAGCTTTTGCAGAGAGTCTTGACTGGCTGAGATTATCTCCACGACTTCTGCCGGCGAATCCGTGCAATGTAGCAAGCGAAAGTCTGCTTCGGAAATCATCTTCTCCGTGAGCATTGTGCTCTCAAGCCACTTAATCATTCCGCTCCAATACTCCGTGCCGAAGAGGACGACGGGAAAGTTTTTTATCTTGCGTGTTTGAATCAGTGTCAGCGATTCAAAAAATTCGTCGAGCGTGCCGAAGCCGCCGGGGAAGATGATGAAGGCCGTGCTGTATTTGACGAACATGGTCTTGCGCACGAAGAAGTATTTGAAACTCAGCGAGCGCGTCTGGTAAGGATTGGGAGCCTGCTCGAAAGGCAACTCGATATTGCAGCCGATGGAGATGCCGCCAGCCTCAAACGCTCCGCGATTGGCCGCCTCCATCACGCCCGGCCCGCCGCCGGTGATAATCGTAAATCCTGCTTTTGAAAGAAGCGCGGCTGTCTCCTGCGCGGCTTTGTATTGCGGATGCTCCGGCTTGATGCGCGCCGAGCCGAAGATGGAAACTCCGCGCGTGATGGTCGCAAGCTCGTCAAAGCCTTCGACAAATTCTCCCATGATGCGAAAGACGCGCCACGTATCAGTGTGCGTGAACTCGTCCTGCTTCGGAGTTTGCAGAAGCTGCTCGTCCTGCGTGACCTGCGCTGTGAGATGGTCTTTAGCGTCTGTATCAGCCATATAAAAGTCTGGAGTCTGGAGTCTGAAGTCTGGAGTCGAAAGCGTTATGACTCTCGACTCCAGACTTTCAGACTCCAGACTTTAAAAGGCCATGATGTTGTAGCCGCAGTCAACGTGCAGGACTTCGCCAGTGATGCCTGAAGCCATAGGGCTGCACAGAAAGAGAGCGGCGTTGCCGACCTCGCGCGCCTCTACATTGCGGCCAAGCGGAGCGCGCTCTGCGTGATGTTTGAGCATCAGTCCCATGTTGGACACGCCGCGCGCAGAGAGTGTGTTGAGCGGCCCCGCGCTGATGGCGTTGACACGTATGTTGCGCTTGCCCAAATCCGCAGCCAGATAGCGCGTGCTCGATTCGAGCGCGGCCTTTGCCACGCCCATCACATTGTAATTCTGCACAACCTTTTCTGCGCCATAGTAGCTCATCGAAACAATGCTGCCGCCGTCAGTCATCAAAGGAACAGCCGCGTGCGCAAGCTGGCACAAAGAGTATGCGCTGACTTCAAGAGCGGTCAGGAAACCTTCGCGCGTGGTGTCAACAAACTCGCCTTCAAGCTCTTCCTTCGGCGCGTAAGCAATGCTGTGGACGAGTATGTCGAGCCGCCCGAACTCTTCACCGACGCGCTTGAAAGTCTCGTCCACTTCTTCCTGCTTCGTCACATCGCAAGGCAGTATGAGCGTGCCTTCCATCTCGCGTGTCAGAGATTCTACATTCTCTTTCAGCCGCTCGCCCTGATATGTAAAAGCCAGCCGCGCGCCCGCTTCGCTCAAAGCCTGCGCTGTGGCCCACGCGATACTGCGCTTATTGGCGACACCGAAGATGATGCCGAATTTGTTTTGTAGCATGGGGAGATTTCCTTTAGTCGGAAAAGTTCCAAAGCCGCCGCACTATCTGCCAAAGTTGTATTCGATGCGCAAGTATTGAGAGACAGGGCAGTCGTTTTTTATCGCCGGTCTGAATTTTATCTGATGCGCAGCCTTGATGGCCTGCTCTGTTAATCCATGCGGCAGGCGGGAGACTGTTCTAATATTTGTGACCTCTCCATTAGCAGCAAGTACAAGTTGGATAACTACTGTCCCACTCGTCCCATTGCGCCGCGCCTCTTCGGTAAAGTCGGGGCTTGGCTTTCTTGTAATATGCGCTTTCTTGTCCACCTCCTTGGGCCTGTAAATTTTGCTCTCAGGGTTATACGGCGGGCAGTCTTTCTTTTGGGCCACCATGGGAGATGCTAGCACCAAAATAATCATCAAGCCTTTGAGCCAGTAACAACCTCTCATATTTAGCTACCTCTTTTAAGCCGCCGCGATCTGCGGCTCTCCGTCCATCAAGGCTTTATACTCGCCGCTCTCGACCCACTGTAGAATCTCAGAGACGCGCCAGACAGGGAAGGGATGCGTCTGGCCGGAGTTGATTATATCGGCCCAGAAACGGTCTAAAGCCTTATCGTCATAATTTTTCTGAAAGTCGCGCGCCTGCTCAAGAAATTGTTCATAGTCAATCTTGGAAGCAAACGTGCCGCCCGCCAGTTTCATCATCGTGCGCCCGATGACGTGCGGGTCTTGCGTGACGAGCAGGGCCGCGCGGTCGCACGAAAGCTCTGCGCGGCGCATCCAAGCCTTCAAGGCCGCCTCCATTGACATAGAGATGAGCTGCGTGACCAGATTGTGAATCGGGGCCGCACGGACTGCGCCTTCGGCAATCAGTTGGAGAATCCGCGCCACAGTCAGATAGAGCACATGCTCTGCGTGTATGTGGCCGACCTCGTGCGCGATGACGGCGAGCACTTCTTCATCCGTCAGACGTTCGAGCAGGCCGGAAAAGAGAACGATGATTGTGCGGTCAACTCCGTAGGTGAAAGCGTTGACAATCGGCGACTGCCACACGTAGAGGTCTGGCATGTCCACGCCGAGCGTTGTGCAGGCGACCTGAAGCTTGGCATGCAGGTCGGGGCATTGCTTCGACGTCACCTTCACTGCGCTCGCCATAAAGGTGACATTAATCGCCGGCTCGCCTGTGAGGTTCAAGAGCTTGGTGACTGCCTTGTCCATGCCGGGTATCGCTCGCAGGGCTGCGAGTGAGCGGCTGTCCGCCGGATGTATGTAGTCGTCCTTGTCTAGGTCTGCAAACTTTTTATGCGGCGCATCCGACAGAAGCAGGCGACATCGCCCGCAGCGCGCCGCGCCGACATCCGCGCGGACATTGTTTCGTTGCCCGCAATAGCGACAGCGGATTGATTCACCATTGCCACCGTTCAGTATGGACTCATTTTCTGACATCTCTATTTTTTCCTTGTTCTAAAAATTATTCGCGGCCAGAAGATTATAAGGAAGCTGCCAGTTCTCAGCAATCAAAGAACAGTCAAGAGTCTGGAGCCAAAAGATAAAGCCGCTATTGTCTTTGACTCCAGACTCTTGACTCCAGACTCTTGACTTATTTTCAGTGCTTGAAATGTCTCACTCCCGTAAAGACCATTGCGAGGCCATGCTCGTCTGCTGCGGCAATCACTTCTTCATCACGCACAGAGCCGCCGGGCTCTATGATAGCAGTGATGCCATGCTTCGCTGCCTCGTCCACTCCGTCGCGGAAAGGGAAGAAGGCATCGGACGCCAGAACTGAGCCATGAAGCGGAAGCTGTGCGCGCATCGCTCCTATCTTGACCGAATCCACGCGCGACATCTGCCCCGCGCCGACTCCGACCGTCTGGCCCACACGTGCATAAACAATCGCATTCGACTTCGTATGCTTGCACACCATCCAGGCGAAGAGCATCGCGCGTATCTCTTCCTCAGTCGGCTCGCGGCGCGTGACGACTTTCAGCATGTCTCGCGTCAAGCGATGCGCGTCGCGCGTCTGCACCAGCATCCCGCCGGAAATCTGCTTGTATTCAAGTCCTGCATCTCTCTGCGTCTGGCCCACACGCAGGACGCGCAAATTCTTCTTCGCGCGCAAAGTTGCAAGGGCATCCTCTTCATAATCCGGCGCGATGACGACCTCCGTAAAAATCTCCGTCAAGGCACGCGCCGCAGCTTCGTCAATTTTCTGGTTGAAAGCGACGATGCCTCCGAAAGCCGAAACAGGGTCAGTCGCCAGAGCAAGCCTGTAAGCTTTTTCGGGCGAATCTCCAAGACCCACGCCAGCCGGATTCGTGTGCTTGATAATCGCGCAGGCCGTCTCGTCAAAATCAGAGACAAGCTGCCAGGCTGCATCCGCGTCAACATAATTGTTGTAAGACATCTCCTTGCCGCCGAGCAGTTCCGCCTGCGCGATGCCAGAGCCTTCAGCCGTCCGAAAAGGATTATCAACTTGATAGAGCGCGGCCTGCTGATGCGGATTCTCTCCATAACGCAAATCCGAAGTCTTGGTCAAAATGAGCGCGTCATTATCCAGCAGAGTATCCGATGTTATCTCTTGCTCTTCTTCACTTTCCAACTCGTCCAAGTATTCAAAGATGGCATCGTCGTATCCAGACGTTTCCGCGAAGGCCATCACAGCCAACTCGCGGCGCAGGCCGGATGAAAGCGCGCCGTCATTTTCTCTCAACTCCTGCAAGACTAAATCATAAACATCAGGACTGACGACGACTGCCACGTCCCTGAAATTCTTGGCCGCAGAGCGAATCATAGAGGGGCCGCCGATGTCTATCTGCTCAATCGCTTCTTCAATCGTCACGCCTTCGCGCGCGATGGTTTGTTGGAATGGATAGAGATTGACGACGACCATATCAATCGCTTCGATGCCATGCTCAAGCATCGCAGCCGTGTGAGCTTCGTTGTCACGCAGGGCCAGCAGCCCGCCGTGTATGCGCGGGTGCAGAGTCTTCACGCGGCCATCCATCATCTCTGGAAAACCTGTCACATCAGAAATATCGCGCACCTCTATTTCAGCCTCGCGCAGAGTCTTTGCGGTTCCGCCAGTGCTGATTATCTCGACCTCGAATCGTTTCAACTCGCGCGCAAACTCGACAATCCCTGTCTTGTCAGACACGCTGACCAGCGCGCGTTTGACTCTGCGCTGTCCTTCTCTGTTTTGTTCACTCATATTTTTTTTAAGTCTGGAGTCTCAGAATCTGGAGTCATGAGTCAAAAGCTTTTTTCTTAAGACTCATGACTCCAGACTCTGAGACTCCAGACTTTTTTAACGTGTAGCCTTCGCGGAGCAGTCTGACGCGAAGCTTTCGTTTGTCCTTTGCTGTTAATCGTAAATCAATGCGATGAAAACGTCCGTCACGCTCGTCGCCCGGTGGATAATAGCCAAACACATATTGCCCCTGTAAATCTTCTTCGATGGCTTGCAGAATCTGCGAGAGGTCAACTGCCGATTCAGGATTCAGCGCAGACCGCGCATCTCCCGCGAGAAAATATCGCCCGCCGGTCTGTTCCGCCAAATCTCGAAATCCTTTGGTCGCCGCACGCGGGCGCAGCTTTCCATCGCTCACAGTGTAGAGCGGCAGATGAATCGCGTACAGCGAGACGCCGCGCTTCTGCGCTTCTTCAATCACAAGTCGCGGGCGCACAGAACTGACAGTGTCCAGGCCATCGCTGATTAAAATAATTATCCGCCGCTCTGCTAAATCGGGCGCGCGCATATCAAAGGCACGGACAGCGTTGAGGGCTGCATCAAAGATAGCTGTCCGGCGATTGCGAACCGCTGGAAGGTCAAAAGCCGAGAGAGCATTTTCCTGCTTATCGGAAAACGGAGCGGCCAGTTCCGCTTGCTCCATGAATCGTATGACTGCGACCTCAGAGCCACGCCCAAAACGCGAGAAGAGCGTAAGAGCCGTCTCGCGTTGCTGCTTGATAATCTCTCGCGTGCTGCCGGAAGCATCAAGCGCAAAGACTAATGCGACACGCTCTGTGCCAGTAGCCAGATATTCGATTCGCGCCACCTGCCCGTCATCGCGCAGCTCGAAATCCGTCGCTGTCAGATTCTTGATGCGACGGCCCTTCTCATCCGTGACATACGCAGGCACCGTCACAAGATTTGTAATGATGCGCTCGACCTCTATGTCCGAATCATCCTGTCCAAAAAGATTGACAGGGAAGCTCAGTAATAAAGAGACGAGAAAAAGATTTGATAAAAGCAACGGGACGCGAGCGCGGCGGGAAGACAGGCCCGGTTCAGCTTTCTGGGAAAGAATCATGCCGACGGGTGCTGACTAGAAAAAGAAGCGCCCGAACAGCAGTAGGCTCAGGATGAGCGCGAGCGTAATGATGATGATTTTGACAAGGCTCACAATCAAATTCCTTATGAATGAAGGCCACAGCCCGGAAACGGAAGGCGAACAGCAAAACCAATTCTATTGTCACGTGCGCGGCCTGTCAACGCTACATCGCCCTGCCGCCGCACTTTCTGCTCGATAAAATCATTACGCTGGCGGAACGCCAGAGGTTCAAAGAAAGTAGAGTTTCACCATAGAGGAATTTGAGATTTGAGATTTGAAATCTCAAATTCCTTTGTGGCGAAAATTCTTTTATTTGAAACGCACGGAGACGCGCCCGCTAAAAAGTCTGGGATAGCCTATGTGCGTGCCGCTAAAGACGGATTCAAAGTTATAGAGAAAAAGCTCGTTCGTCAGATTGCGCACATCAAACTGTAAATTGAGCGATGCTCTCTCGTTTCGCAGAATATCCGCGCCGATGGAAAAGTCGAGCACGGTGCGTGGCCGCGTGCGCCCGCGCTGAAAATCTATCTCGTTGTAAAGGCGCGGGTCGAAACCTTCCGCGACAAAATCCGCGAGCGTCGTCCCCGGCTCGACATCCGTCGGATAGCCGGAATCGTAACGCCCTCCGAAAATTGCATAGATGCCCGAACGATGATGCGTGTAGCTCAGTTGAAACTGAGCAGAGTTGCGCTGGTCATGGTCATTGGCAAATATCAATCCCGGCTCATCCAGGCTCTCGACAGCTTCACCGAGAAACAGTCCGCCGTTCACAGGCGTCACTCCATATGCACGCGCATTGGCATAAGAGACAAAACCGCGAAAGCCATAAACTTCGGCAGACTCAAGCCGCACTTCCGTTCCCGTCACGCGCCCGGACGAAATAGTAATCGGGAAAATCACTCCTGTGTCAAAGAACTGGTCTTTGTCACCGAAGTTTATGATGCGTTTTTGATAGACGCTCAGGTTGAGGCGAAAGAAGCGCGAGAGTTGTTGCTGCATGCCTGCCTCATAGACGTGCTGCTTGTCAGGCAGGATGGGCCGCACGCCCGTTTGCCCCTGCACGACTGCGAGCGGCGAGAGCGCGGCTGCTTCCTCAGAACTGGCGAGCAACAGATTCTCTACGGGCGGATACTGAAAGAGACGATTGTAAGAGGCGCGCAGTGTTGTGTGCGTGCGCGGAATGTAATAAGCGATGCCTATGCGCGGACTAAAGGCAGCATCCTTGATGACGAGCCTGTAATTGTCATAGCGCAGCCCCGCGTCAATCGTAAAATTACGAAACGGCGAAAAGTGATCCTGCAAATAGAAACTGAACGAGCGGCCTGTCCTTTGTCCGCGAAAGACAAACGGATTGGCGGCATTGAAACCATTGACCGGGTTCGGAATCACGTTGCCGTTCTCGTCCGTCAAATCAGGGAAAGGCACAGTCGGATAGAATGTGAACTCTTCACGCACGGGCGTGCGCGTGAATTGCCCGCCAAACTTGATGTTATGAATCCCGCGCGTCATGGAGATTGCCACCACGCCGCCGTAGTTCTGTAGCGTGCGGTCTTGAAAAGCTACGACGGGAGTTGATGTCGGATTGCTCAGGAGTCGCGCCGTCCCGTAGCGATTGAAGAAAGAGAATTGGCCCAGAGTCGTCGGCGAAAAAACATGCTCGTAGGTGATGAACTGCGAGCTATCGCGCAATCTCTGACGCTGATCCTGTCCCGCCAATTCTTGTTCAAAGCGATTCGGGATTTGAAAATTCGAGCCGCCGAAAAGAAACGTGCCGCGCACCAGATTGTTTTCGTCGAAATGATAATCTGCGCGTATAAATCCTTTGCCGGTGCGCCCGAAGTTGTGAAAGTTTTCAATCGTCGGCGGGTCTAAGAATCTTTGCGAAGTGGTCGCGGAAAGATTTGTCAGGAAACCGAACTTCTCTGTGTGAGTGGAAAAGTCCGCGCTCACTTCGCCAGTCGAAAAGCTGCCGCCCGAAAAAGTGACGCTCCCCTGCGTAGGCATTTCAAGGCCCGAACGTGTATTGACGTTGACGATGCCTGCCAGCTTGTCTCCAAACTCAGCAGGGATGCCGCCCGTCAAAACTTCCACAGTGCGAAGCGTGCGCGCATCAAGACTCGTGGAAAAGATTGCAGACATGTTATCGGTGACAGGCACTCCGTCAATCACAAACTGCACCTGCGATTCAGAGCCGCGCGGATGCAAACGCCCGTTATCATCCGTCGCAAAGCCGGGCGCGGAAGCGACGATGGCTTCGATGCCGCGCGAAGGCGCAGCCCCGGCCTGTCTCTCAATCAATGTCTGGTCGATGTCTGTGTCGGATGTAGTCTTGTCCTGCTCGACCAGAGCGGAGTTGCCTGAGACATTGACTACATCCGAAATCGCACCGAGCGAGAGCGTCAGGTCAAGACTGACGGGCAGCGCGCTTTTAAGATCAATGGATTGCTCTAACGGTTGAAAGCCTGTTGCCTGAACCTTCACCGCGTAAGTGTTGAATGGAACATTGACGAGCCTGAATATCCCCTGCGCATCAGTCTGCGCGGATTGATGATAGCCCGTCACAGGTTGCGTGAGTGTCACCGTCGCGCCCGCGACAACCGCTCCTTGAGGGTCTTTGACAGTTCCCTGAATTGTGCCGACGCGCGTCTGCGCCAGTGCTAAAATATTTAGCAGAAGAGTCGCCGCGATAAATAATGCGGCTCGATAAATGATTTGAAATTTCATGCCTCTAACCTCTCTCAATAACACTCTGCTGGGAACGCTCCCTTCGCTGTCATGTCGCTGCTCTATAAAACGCGACCGGCAAGCTGAATAAGAGAAACGCCCGCAAACAGTGTTCACGGAAATTCACTTGGAAAAAATTGTGAAAAGTTTTTTAGTTACGAGAGAGAGGTCGGAGGCGCGCGCCCGCGTCTTGGCGCAAAGGTTTGAGAATGAAAGCATGCATCAGTCGTAACAGCATGTGTGCCATCCGCGACCGGCGGCGCGATGTAAGGCAGAGCCGTGAGCAGCCCTGAAAAAAGATTCTGGTGAAGCTGACAGACAAGGCACTCGCCGCTGCCGGGCATGCTCTTTGAGGAAGAGTTTGTGTCGCCCGATTCGCTGAATGAAGGAGTTGCTGTGTGAGCGCGAAAACCCTGCGCGCCATTGCTATGAGTGTGAGCCGAACTGCTAATCGCTCCGCAGGTGACGAGCACGAGCAACACAAATGCCATCAGCCGCGCCGGGAGCGCATGCCGTCTTGCTGAGCTGAATGTGTTCGTGCTGGTCACTGTCTTAATCGTTATGCTACAGTGCGGAGGATTTGTAATTTTAGCACGGCGCGCAGTGCAAGCAAAACAGGATTCAGACTCAAAGCATTGCGTTGGCATTGCTTCTCCGCATTGATAAGACAAATGTTTTTCCGCAGGGCCGCTCGCGGTCTCCACAGACACAGCAATCAATCGCAGCTAAATCATCAGGCCGTCCCGCGCGCAGCTTTCTTTGCTTGCGCCACGATGTTGCTCCTCATTGGTCACTTGAGCGCGGCGCACGCGCAAACATCCGAAGCCCGCATCACAGTCCTTTCAACTTCTCCCGCGCGTGTGAAGGTCGAGGGAAAGCGCGCAGACGCCACAACGGTCTGGTCATTCCGAAATGTCTATGCCAGCATCATCGGTCTCGGCGAGAGAATCGAAAATTTAAAATTGACGGATGCAAGCGGCGCGAACGTCTCTGTGCGAAAGCTTGCACCGGGCGAGTATGAAGCTGCCGGCGCGGCGACAAATTGGAGCTACGAAGTAAAGCTGGAGCCGCCAATGCCTGTGACCGATGCAGCTTATGTTTCATGGATTGCAGGCGAAAGAGGCTTTCTGATGCTCGGCGACCTCTTGCCACGAAAAGTTGATGAGAAACATGCTGCGTCTAATCAGGCACGGATTCGTTTGAGCTTGCCTGCCAACTGGAAAGCAGTCTCCAATGAGACAAAGCTGAAAGAGCTTGAGTTTGAAGTAGCTGATACAGAGGACGCTGTTTTCTTCATTGGCCCAAACCTGCGCGAACGGCGCGAGCGTGTTGGGCCAATGGAAATTTCTCTGGCGACTGCCGGGACATGGGCCTTCTCGGATTCAGATGTGATGAGCATGGCTGTCAGCATCCTGAAAAATTATACAGAGAGAATCGGCGGCACAACGCGTTCAAGAGCCATGCTGATACTTGCACAGTTTCCGGGCTCTGTGAGCGCGGAGCGTTGGAGCGCGGAGACGCGCGGCGGAACAGTGCTGCTGCTTTCAGGGCAATCGCCATCAAAGCTCGCAGGTCTGGCACAGTTGACCACTCCGCTGACGCACGAGCTTTTTCATCTCTGGGTTCCGAACGGACTTGCGCTCAAAGGAAATTACGATTGGTTCTATGAAGGCTTTACGATGTATCAAGCTCTGTCTGCAAGCGTGCGTCTGGGCCTGCTTACATTTCAGGATTACTTGAATGCCTTAGCCCGCGCGTATGATATTTATCTGGGAGCGAATGATAGACAAAAGCTTTCATTGCTCGAAGCCTCGCGGCGCAGATGGAGCGGTGGGACTGGAATCGTTTACCGCAAAGGAATGCTGGTCGCTTTTCTTTATGATATTTCTGTGAGGCATGCCAGCAAAGGCAAACGCACGCTCGATGATGTCTATCGCGCGCTGTTTCGTCAGAGCAGTGCTGCACAAAGCAGAGATGGTAACGAAGTTGTGCTTGAACTCTTGAAGAGTCAGGAGAACATGCAGGATTTAGTCAGGCGTTATGTCGAAAGCGCGGAGGAGATTGATTTGGCCCAGACGCTTTCTCCCTTCGGCTTGATGGTTGCGCGCGGGCAAATGCGCACACAGATTTCCGTCGCCTCGTCACTCAGTCGCCAGCAGCGCGATTTGTTGAGCGCATTTGGGTATAATGAACAGGCCCGACGAAACGGCAGGAAATCCTGATTGGTCGTAATCTCAAATTTTTTTTGGAGTCAACTTAAACTCAAGTGTATAACCGGAAGAAAATTAAAAGTCTGAATCTGATTCTGACTAGCCTCTGTTTAGCATTGCTTGCAGGATGCAACACGCTCGCCGGAAAAAAAGATGACACGGGCGTCGTGATTGCGCGCCGCGCACAGGTGCGCAGCTCAGTCGCAGTCGTCGCGGCAGACCTTCTCGAAGTCAATCGCG
>OY970389.1:0-2617500 GCA_963720235.1 Pyrinomonadaceae bacterium | reverse complement strand
TGCTAAGATTCGTGGTCGAGAGGGAAACAGCCCAGACCAACAGCTAAGGTCCCAAAATCGTAGTTAAGTGGAAAAGGAAGTGGGGAAGCACTGACAGCCAGGAGGTTGGCTTAGAAGCAGCCATCCTTTAAAGAAAGCGTAATAGCTCACTGGTCAAGCAGCCCTGCGCCGATAATACAACGGGGCTTAAACTACGTACCGAAGCTTTGGATATCTTTTGATATGGTAGGCGAGCATTCTGTAGCTGTGAAGCGGGACCGGAAGGACCGTTGGAGCGATCAGAAAAGACTCTGTCGGCATAAGTAGCGATAACGCGGGTGAGAACCCCGCGCGCCGTAAACCTAAGGTTTCCTGAGTAAAGTTAATCTGCTCAGGGTAAGTCGGCACCTAAGGCGAGGCCGAAAGGCGTAGTCGATGGAAATCCGGTTAAAATTCCGGAACCAGTAACGTGTGCTGTGGGAGGACGCAGTAGGGTAGGTGAGACCGGTGATGGCTTTACCGGTTGAACAACTATATCCCGTGGCTTAGGCAAATCCGGGCCACACAAGGGTAAGTGTTGGGACGAAAGTACGGGTTAAACCGGAAAAAAGTCGCTGACCCCAGCTGCCAAGAAAATTCTCGTTCAGCTATACACGCGATCTGACCGTACCGCAAACCGACACAGGTAGGTGGGGTGAGAATCCTAAGGCGCTTGTGAGAACACTCGTTCAGGAACTCGGCAAAATGTACCCGTAACTTCGGGAGAAGGGTAGCCTCCGCGTGATGGCGAGGTCGCAGAGAAATGTCCCAGGCGACTGTTTACTAAAAACACAGGTCTCCGCAAAGTCGTGAAGACGACGTATGGGGGCTGACGCCTGCCCAATGCTGGAAGGTTAAGAGGAGTGGTTAGCCGCAAGGCGAAGCTACGAATCGAAGCCCCAGTGAATGGCGGCCGTAACTATAACGGTCCTAAGGTAGCGAAATTCCTTGTCGGGTAAGTTCCGACCTGCACGAATGGCGTAACGATCTGGGAGCTGTCTTAACGAGTGACACAGCGAATTTGTAGTACCGGTGAAGATGCCGGTTTCCCGCATCTAGACGGAAAGACCCCGTGCACCTTTACTACAACTTGATAGTGGATGCGGGCAAACGATGCGCAGGATAGGTGGGAGGCTTTGAACTCGGCCCTTCGGGGTCGGGGGAGCCAACGGTGAGATACCACCCTTCGTTTGTCTGCGTTCTAACCTACTGCCGTCATCCGGCAGAGGGACATTATCAGGCGGGTAGTTTGACTGGGGCGGTCGCCTCCTAAAGAGTAACGGAGGCGCTCGAAGGTTGGCTCAGGCTGTTTGGAAATCAGCCGTAGAGTGTAAACGCAAAAGCCAGCTTGACTGTGAGACAGACAAGTCGAACAGGTACGAAAGTAGGAGTTAGTGATCCGGCGGTTCTGTATGGAAGGGCCGTCGCTCAACGGATAAAAGGTACGCCGGGGATAACAGGCTGATCCTGCCCAAGAGTTCACATCGACGGCAGGGTTTGGCACCTCGATGTCGGCTCATCGCATCCTGGGGCTGAAGAAGGTCCCAAGGGTTTGGCTGTTCGCCAATTAAAGCGGTACGTGAGCTGGGTTTAGAACGTCGCGAGACAGTTCGGTCCCTATCTGGTGTGGGCGCAGCAGAATTGATGGAATCTGACCTTAGTACGAGAGGACCGGGTTGGATCGACCTCTAGTGTACGAGTTATGGCGCCAGCCGTATCGCTCGGTAGCTAAGTCGAGCATGGATAAACGCTGAATGCATCTAAGCGTGAAGCCAGACCAGAGATTAGTTCTGCCAGTGAGGCTCGTGGTAGACCACCACGTTGATAGGCTGGGTATGCAAGCGTTGAAAGACGCTCAGTTGACCAGTACTAATCGGCCCCTAGGCTTGACCGTAAAATTTACTCTCAAGCAACAAATTTGCAGCGCATGCACATGATCGCTGCCTGTGACATTCACTATTCGATTTTCCAAGCTCTCTTACCGTAGAGAGTTGACAAGTTTTCCGGTGGTTTTGTCGAGAGGGTCACACCCGTTCCCATCCCGAACACGGAAGTTAAGCCTCTTGGAGCCGATGGTACTGCGCGGGAAGCTGCGTGGGAGAGTAGGAAGCCGCCGGGATTTTCTTCAAAGCCCGTGAGAGTGTTAAGCTCTCACGGGCTTTTTTATTTATCAGCGAACAAAAGTCTGGAGTCTGGAGTCTAAAGTCCAGAGTCCTAAGAAGGGAACTGACTTTAGACTCCAGACTCCAGACTCCAGACTTTTGTAGATGACCTTCAATACATATTTCCGGGCTTCATCCTATGCGATGGTCGCGTGCGGCGCGCTGACGCTGGCCGTCTCCGGCGGCATGGGTTTGGAATTGACGCTGGCCTTTATTGTGCTTTTGTGTCTGGCCTGGAATCTGGAAGGCACGCGCTGGCAGTTGACAGAGCGTATAGGTCTGATTGTTGTCCTGCTCTCGCTGCCGCTTTTTTATCTCGACTGGAAATACCAGATGAGTCTGGGCGAGGCGCGTGAGAGAATCGGCGTCAGCGCGCTCGCACATCTGATACTGTTTTTATCCGCAGTCAAACTGCTACAGGTCAAGGCTGACCGCGATTGGGTCTTTCTTTATCTCATCTCATTTTTTGAAGTCCTGCTTGCGGCGGGTCTGAGCCTGAGCCCGCTCTATCTGGCGACGCTTGGGCTTTATACTCTGGCTTCGCTTTGCACGATTGTCTCTTTCGAGATTAGAAAAGCAGGGCGGCGTGTGAGCGCGACGGAGACGCGCCTGCTCGTCCCGCCGGATTCGACACTTGTGCGGCGCATGATTAAGCGGCGCGGGCAGAGATATGGAATTGCGCGGCGGCTGCCGCTCGTGGCCGTTGGCCTTTTAATGCTTATCTTTGCTCTGGCCCTGCCGCTTTTTTTCGTTGTGCCGCGTTACGGCAACAGCGCTTTTGCGCGGAGTGGCGGCGGTCTGGCGGGCTTCGTCGGCTTCAATGATAGAGTCACGCTCGGTGATATTGGGAAGTTGCAGCAGAGCAATGAAGTAGTGATGCGCGTCCGCGTCGAAGATGCGCAATCTGAGAGGCATCGTAACTTGCGTTGGCGCGGCGTTGCTCTGGACCAATTCGACGGGCGCAACTGGCGCAAATCAAGAAGCTCAACAACTCCGCTTTATCCTGCAAACGAACGCGGCCTCTTCCAGCTTGGCACAACGGAAGACCTGCAACGTCTCACCACGCAGACTTTTTTCGTCGAGCCGATTGATACTCCAGTGCTCTTTGCCGCGCCGCGTGTAGTCGCTTTGCAATCAGGATTTCCAGTCATACAGCGCGACCCGGAAGGCTCTCTCACAGGGGCCAGGCACGAGCAGGGGCGCATCTCTTACAGAGTCTATTCAGACACGGCAGAGCCTGATGCAGAGCCTCTTGCGCGACGACAGTGAGCCCTACCCTGTGACAGCCGCGCGTTATTTGCAACTGCCGGAAACGCTCGACCCGCGCATCGAAATACTCGCGCGCGAAGTCATCGCCAGCAAAGGCGCGCGCAATCGTTATGATAAAGCGCGTGCTATCGAAGAGCATCTGCAAACGGCATTCGGTTATACGCTTGATTTGAAAGCGGGCGGGCGGGAACCGCTCTCGGACTTTCTCTTTAATGTGCGCGAAGGCCACTGCGAATATTTTGCGACGGCGATGGCAGTCATGCTGCGCACGCAGAGGATTGCGACGCGCGTCGTCAACGGATTTCAAACGGGAACTTATAACGACGCGGCTGACGCATACACTGTCACGCAGAGAGAGGCGCATTCCTGGGTCGAAGTCTATTTCCCTGAAACGGGCGCATGGGTGACTTTTGACCCGACGCCAGCCGCAGGTCGTGGGCCAGTCGAAGCCGGAGGAGGCTTTGGCACAAGCCTCGGCAAGTATGCGGAAGCTCTGGAGATGCTCTGGATTCAATATGTTGTCTCTTATGACAAGCAGGAGCAACGTTCGCTTGCGACATCCGTTAAAAATAAGCTGAGCGATTATCGTCAGGCTATCGGAGAAGAATTCGGAAGCTTGAAAAATGCTGCGGGCGATTGGCTGCGCTCTCTGCTCTACGGCGACGCGCAGGGCGACTTCACACGCTGGCGCGCGATTCTCCTGCTTTTATCAATCCTGCTCATCCTGTTCCTGTTTGCGCTTCTGGCGCGCAGGGTTTATCGTCTGGGATTCTGGCGCGGCCTCAAGTTCTGGCACAGAGAAGGCAAGGCGGCTTCCGCTATAGAATTTTACGAACGCATGACAGGCGTGCTGGCTGCGCGCGGGATGCGGCGCGCCGAGGATGAAACTCCGCTTGAATTCGCAACGGGCGTTGGTCTGCCGGAAGCCTTGAAAATCACGCTGGCCTACAATCGCGTGCGCTTTGGAGAGCAGGCTTTGACGCCGACAGAGAGCGCGGAGATTGAAGAATGGTTAAGTCAGATGGAAAGAAAACAGTAATAAGTAACGAGTAATAAATGATGAGTAAAAAGATTGGTTTTATCAGTTTGGGTTGTCCGAAAAATTTAGTGGACAGCGAAGTGATGATGGGCCAGCTCAAGCAGTCCGGCTATGAGATTACGACTGACGCGAGTGAAGCGGATACTCTGGTTGTCAACACCTGCGGGTTTATTGATTCGGCTAAACAGGAATCCATTGATGCCATTCTCGAAGCCGCGCGTTTGAAGTCGGAAGGCAAGGCGACGCGGCTTGTCGTGGCTGGTTGTCTGGTCGAGCGTTATCGAGACGAATTGAAAAAAGAGATGCCGGAGGTTGATGCTTTCATCGGGACGAATCAGATTAGAGACATCACACAGGTCTGCGATGAGAAGGTCAACACGCGCTCACTTCCGGTGCTGCCGATAGGCAATCAATCCGCGACATATCTCTACGACGAATCCACGCCGCGCGTGCTGGCGACTCCGGGCTACACTGCATTCATTAAGATTGCGGAAGGCTGCGACCGACCGTGCGCTTTCTGTTTTATTCCGCAGATGCGCGGCCATTTTCGCTCGCGACGCTTCGGCTCCATCATGCTTGAAGCGTCGCAGCTTGCACAGCAGGGCGTCAAAGAGCTTGTCCTTGTCGCGCAGGATTCTTCGCGCTATGGCGAAGATTTGGGAGAACCGGACGCGCTCGCGCATCTCTTGCGCGAACTCTCGCATCTGGACGGCATTGAGTGGGTGCGCGTAATGTACACTTACCCGACGCACATCTCCGATGCCTTTCTTGATGTGCTGGCCGAAGAGCCGAAGGCTGTCAAATATCTTGACATGCCTTTGCAGCATGCTTCGCATAACGTGCTCAAGCTGATGCGGCGCGGCGGGACGCGCCAGAGCCTTGAGCGTCTGATTCAGCGCATACGGAAACGCGTTCCCGGCATAGCCATTCGCACGACCTTCATCACAGGCTTTCCCGGCGAGACCGAAGAAGATTTTCAAGAGCTGCTGACCTTCATACGCAATGTGGAATTTGACCGCGTCGGCGTCTTCACCTATTCGGACGAAGAAGGCACTCCGGCCTTTGACCTGCCGGATAAAGTTGATGCCAGAACTGCTAAGAGTCGCCGCGCGCGTTTGATGAAAGAGCAGTCGCGTATCTCTCGCAGGCGAAACAAAGCTCGCATCGGAGAGACTGTGCGCGTCTTGTTCGAGGGCGCGGCGAAAGAGACTGACCTGCTCTGGCAGGGGCGCATGGAGACGCAGGCGGCGGAGATTGACGGCTGCGTGTTGATTAACGATGCGCCCGAAAATTTCGAGCCGGAACCGGGCGCATTTGTGAATGTCCTTATCACCGAAGCGCACGAATACGACCTTGTCGGACAAATCATTTAAAACAGTTCGTGACGATGGCGATTAAGGAATCGAGTGATGAGTTGAATCCTTCTGTTGTGACGGAGGGAGTTTCGCTTGCGCCCCCTGCGAGCAGTCGTTCATTGAAAGATTATCTGGCCCTCGCGATTGCGACATGCGGAGTCGGCTATTTGCCGCTTGCGCCGGGTACTTGGGGAGCAATCGTCGGCGTCGGCATTCACCTTGTCTGGATATTTCTGACTCAAAAATTTTTAGAGGCGAATTTTGTCTTGACACGTGAAGCGGGCCACTGGTTTCCGATAGGATTTTATCTTCTCTGGGCCACCTTCTCATACTTGCTGCTGTTCTGCTTGACGATGGCAGGCATCTGGGCCGCGACTTGTGTGGAAAAACTGTCGGGGCGCAAAGACGCGAGCATCGTGGTCATAGACGAAGTGGCCGGGCAGTTAATCACACTGGTATTTATCCCTTTTACTTTCTCTAGCTACTGGCCCTTTCTGCTCGCCGGATTTTTATTATTTCGCGTCTTCGACATCTGGAAGCCGTATCCGATTCGACGGCTCGAAGCTCTCGAATCCGGTCTGGGTGTGATGGCCGACGACGTGCTTGCAGGCATCTATGCAGGAGTTGTATTGTCGCTTCTGCTAGGAATCTACTTCTTGATTTTAGGAGAGCTTTGATGCAGGAAGACAAAGAACAAAAACAGGATATTCCCGAAGAGGCGACGAGCAGCGAGACCTTGAGCGAGGTCGAAGAGACAGGGAAAGTTTCTACTGGAAAAAGCGAGACGGGCGGCACAAGCAGCGCGCCCTCGCCCGATGGAGCTTTTGATTCAGACCAGAGCGGCGATAGCCCGAAAGATGACCCCGGCCCGATGTAAGAGCAAGGATGAAGGCGGAAGGCGGAAGGCGGAAGGCGGAATGATGAAAGGCATGCTCTTCCAGGCTTGAGGCATTCATCTCTGAATAGCATTCCCTTCCGCCTTCCGCCTTCCGCCTTCATCCTTGCTCTTCGTATCTCCAATCCATCCCTTTCGCCGGAAGAAGAGCAACATCGCCACCGCCACCGCGACCATAATCGCGACGACGATAAAGTAGCCATACTCTTTTTTCAATTCGGGCATGTTCTCAAAGTTCATGCCGTAAACACCCGCGATGAAAGTCAACGGCAGCATGATTGCCGAGAAGATTGTCAGCACTTTCATAATGTCGTTTGTCCGGTTGGAGACGACTGAGAGATAAGAATCGAGCGCGCCGCCAATCAAATCGCGGTAGCTTTCCGAGAGGTCTGCGATGCGCGTCAGGTGGTCGTGTATGTCTCTGAAGAAGGGCATCATATCCGGCGCGATGAGCTGGAATTCGCCGTGACTGATGCGATAGAGAATATTTAACTGCTTGCTTGAGTTGCGGCGCAGTCGCAGGATGCTGCGCTTGAGTTGCTGAATCCTTTCGAGAATCGTGTTGTCCGGGCTTCGCAAAGAGAAGATTTCATCTTCGAGCTGGACGATGCGCTCGTCAAAATCATCGAGCACTGGCATGTAGTAATCCACGAGTTGGTCCAGAATCTGATAGAGCAGATAGGCAGGGCCGCGCTGGCATGTGATGGGGCTTGAGCGAACCTGTTGCTTGACGTGATTGATGCTGCGGAATTTGTCGTGATGATAGGTGACGACAAAGTTGCGCCCTAAGAAACCGTCAAGTTCTATGGTGTTGAAATGCACTGAATCCGTTGTCGCGGTCACGCCGTGCAGTATGAAGTAGATGTATTCAGGAAACTCTTCGACTTTGGGATGATGGCGGTCTGCGCGGCAATCTTCGACAGACAGCGGATGGAACTTGAAGACATCCAGGAGCACCTGATCGTCATCGTCTGTAGGCTTCTCCATGTCCACCCAGATGATGTTGTTCTCGTCTTTCAGCAGTTCCGGCAACTGCATGACAGTGAAGTCTTCTTCAACCTTTGTGGCTCCGGGGCGATACACAAAAATGTCCATCTAGGGTCTCTCCTGCGCGCGAAAGATAAAGTAGGAAAGTGCGGCGCACGAGTTTATCATAAAAGATTGCGCGAGTGCTTTTCGGTTTAGCGACTCAAACCTCTTGTGCATTTGGATAAAGCCGCATGACCTGCTAAGTTCTCATCAAGAGATGACTGCCACATTCAAGTTGAGTGAGATTCAACTCCTTGCGAGCTTATCTTTTCTCTTTGCGCCTATGCGTGAACCGCTCGTTTTAGTTTCTCGCAAAGGCGCAAAGAAAAGAAAGACATAAGTTCGCAAAGAAGAGTTTTGTGGGTTTGCATTTCGATGATTTTTCACTTTTTTATTGGGATTATTAGAGACTAATGAGCGAGATAAAAATATTTGTTGCGGATGATGTTAACGAGAGCGGCCTTGAGCCTTTACGCAAAGCTGGCTTTGCTGTCGAGAAGAGGACGGGCCTCAAGTTTGATGAGTTGCGCGAGGCTGTGCGTGATTGCGACGGGCTGATTGTGCGCAGCGAGACAAAGGTGATGCCTGAGCTGATGGATGCGGCGATGCGCTTGCGCGTAGTGGGACGCGCGGGCGTCGGCGTGGATAACATAGATGTGGCGGCGGCGACGGCGCGTGGCATCGTCGTCATGAATGCGCCGGACGGCAACACGATTACGACTGCGGAACACACGCTTGCGCTTTTGATTTCGCTGGCGCGTCGCGTCCCGGCGGCCAATCAAAGTTTGCGCAGTGGTCGCTGGGAGCGCAAGAAGTTTATCGGCGTAGAGTTGCATGGCAAGACTTTGGGCATTGTCGGCCTCGGTCGTATCGGGCGCGTTGTGGCGAGCCGCGCGCGCGGCTTCGGGATGAACATAGTCGCCTATGATCCTTTCATCGCAGATGAACAGGCGCGAGATTTAGAACTCGAAGTTGTCTCGCTCAACGAAGTCTGCGCACGCGCAGATTTTCTGACGGTGCACACGCCTCTGACTTCCGAGACGCGCGGCATTATCGGCGCAGATGCCTTTGCGCGTATGAAGCAGGGCGTGCGTATCATTAACTGCGCGCGTGGCGGCCTTGTTGACGAACACGCGCTCTTCAATGCGATTAAGGAAGGGAAGGTGGCCGGTGCGGCACTCGATGTTTTTGAACAGGAGCCGCCGCAGGCAGACCATCCTTTGCTTGCTCTGGAAGAAGTGATTGCCACGCCGCATCTGGGAGCTTCTACGACGGAGGCGCAGGAGGGCGTCGCGCTGACCGTCGCAGAGCAGATGCGAGATTACTTGCAGACGGGCGCGTTGCGCGGCGCAGTCAATGTTCCCGCGCTCGGCGCGCAGGAATTGAATGCCCTGCAACCTTACATCGTGCTGGCGGAAAAGCTCGGCAGGTTTCAGGCGCAAATAATGGATGAGACGGCTGTGCGCGAAGTCTCTCTGGAATACGCGGGCGAGATAGCGCAGATGGAGGCCGCGCCCGTGACGAGAGCTTTTCTGGCTGGACTTTTAAGAGACATGAGCGCGCGCGTCAATGTCGTCAACGCTTTTCTGATAGCCGAAGAACGCGGCATCAAAGTCACAAACTCTTATCAGAGAACGGGCGGCGAATTTGCGCCTTCGATTCGCACACACGTTCTGACCAAAGCCGGCGAGCAGACAGTCGCGGGAACGCTCTTCGCGCACGACGGAGGCAGCGCGGAAGGCCGCATCATAGAGATTAATAATTTTCACATCGAAGCTATCCCGCAAGGCCACATGCTCGTCATGCGCAACAGAGATGTTCCCGGCGTCATTGGTCACGTCGGCACAACCTTAGGCGCGAGCGGCGTCAATATCAGCCGCTTTCATCTTGGGCGACAGGAGCGCGGCGGCGAGGCGATGGCCGTGATTGAGACGGACGCGCCCCTCAAGGATGAGATTTTGACAGAACTGCAATCCTTCGAGCATGTCATCTCTGCGCGACAGATTGAGCTTTAGGGCAAATTGCTATCAGGTGCACAAGACGATTGCGACTCCTGCCGCCTGCTGTGCGGAAAAGCTGTGCTTTTCCGGCAACGTAGCCCCAGTTATTCAGCGAGGCTCAGCCTCGCTGAAAGTTTAAGAAGCAGCAAGCAACGGAAAGTCAGAGACTTTCCGCACAGCAGGCGGCAGGAGCCGCAATTACTCTGTTAATTAACGACTTGGATTAATGATTCCATAACATTGATATCTTTTCTCGCAATCTTCGAGATTAATACGCAGTCTTGAATAGTTAAAGCCGGGGTGATGAGTGAAAAATATAAATACGAACTCATTAGCCGAGAGATAGATTAATGTTCGCCTAGCAGTGTGTTATTAACCACGCAGCGTAATAACTTGTTATGCCGCTACGAATCTTGTCAGTAATCAAGGAAAATACTAATATTGCTTTCTGAAAGAATTTGTTGAAAGAAGGTTCATAACATGGCTAAAAAGACATCTGGTAAGCGAGTTTCTAGGAGTGCAACAACTGGAAGATTTGTTAAAAGCCCGGCCAAAGCGGGCAGCGTTAAATATCGCCGAGTTGATAGGGCGGTGAAGACAGTTGCCAGTCGTAGAAGTAGTGCAACAAAGTCCCGTTCAGCTCATTCCTCTAAAACAAGAGCATAGAGTGAGGAATGAAAGCCTCAAAGTACAATGAAAACGTATTCATCAACTGCCCATTTGACCCCACTTACAAACCGCTATTTGATGCAATTGTCTTCGCCGTCTTCGATTGTGGTTTTGTCGCTCGCTGTGCTTTAGAAGAAGATGATGGAAGCCAAATCAGGGTTCAGAAAATCTTCGATATCATCTCTCAATGTCGTTTAAGTATTCACGACTTATCTCGCGTCGAAATCGATAGAAATACAAAGCTTCCTAGATTCAATATGCCCCTCGAACTTGGTGCGTTTTTAGGAGCCAAGTATTTTGGGGGAGGAACACAGAAGAAAAAAGCTTGTTTAATCCTTGATAGTGAAAAGTACCGCTACCAGAAATTTATATCTGATATTGCTGGTCAAGATATAAAGGCGCATGAGAATAATTCCAAGACAGTAATTAGAGTCGTACGCGATTGGCTCAGAACTTATTCTCAAGTCTCAATTCCTAGTGGAAGCGTTATCTGGTCTCACTACCAAGTGTTTGATAGTGACTTACCATTATTGTGTAAAGAACTGAAACTGAATCTAAGAGAACTCATCTTCAATGATTATGTGCTCCTTGTATCAAGATGGCTGAAAATTAATGCGTAAGGGTTCCATTAACACGCGGCATAACAACTCATTCAACCGGAGCGGGAGTTAGCTTAGTTTTCATCCGCGAGACTTTGTTGGTTATCACGGTTTGTTGCGCCCGGTTAATTCGGGCGTTAGACCTGATGCCTCGGTAGGATTCCCTTCATCAACGTCAAGCAGCAAAAGCCATGCTGCCGGGTCTTTAACCAATCTCGAAGCTCAACTGTTGCGATGCGCTGGTCTTGGCGATGCGGTCTATGACTGTGACTTGCAGGCGATAGCGGCCCGCAGGCATTGTGTCGAGCGGGATTTCGGCGGCGTAGGGAAGTCTTTTCAAATCCTGCACGCCTTTGGTTTCAATCTTGCTCAAGGGCGTCGTCAGGATGGGTTGGTTGTCGCGGAAGATTTGGACTTGCAGCGCGACATCCGGCGATTGGTCTGAGCCTGTGCCGGGCGCGGCGTTGTAGATTTGCGTTAAGAACCGCAGGCGCGAGTTGCGCGTGAAGCGGCGCGAGACGCTGAGGAAGATGCGCTCGGCTGGCTCGCCTTCTTTTCTTGGTTCGACGTTTTCAGATGGTGTGCGCTCGCCGACTATCAAACTGCTCATAAACAGTCTGCGCGTGGCGAGGTCTGGAATCTCTATCCATTGGACTGCGCTGCCTGTGCGCCCGCTCTTGCTATCGCGCGCAGCCACACGCACCTGATAGAGACCGGGCTTGAGGTTGGCCTGAAAGTTATAGGAGACGCCGCGCTTTGCTGCTTCCGGGTTGGCAGGAGGTTTGACGGTCATCTGATTTTGAAAGCTCGTCACAAGCTTGCCCTGATCATTAAAGACTATGCCGCCGACATCAAGCGTCGCAGATGGTTTGCCGTCCGCTCCGGCAACATATTCCAGCGCAGAGCCGTTCGTCTCCATAGAGATTGTAACGTAAGTTCCGGTCTGCGGCGCGTCTGCATAGCTGACAAAAACCACTGTCGGCAAGTTTCTTAACTGCGTGCGCGATTGTATGGCATTGAGCAGCGCATCCTCCGTTGCAGCCTTCGTATCCGCGCCACGCGTCGTGTTGCCCGCAGTCTTCTGGATAGTCGGTTTGTCTTCCTGCTGTTCGATAAAGCCTTTGCGCACGCGCACGACGAGGTCTGGCCTGCCTTTGACGCTGACTTCAATCTTGCGAAACTTGTTGTTCTGTTGCTCTTCGTTCGGACGCCATGCCAGCAGGTAATAGGTCGAAGTCTCTTTGAGAGTCTGTCGTGGCAACGCTCAGGAGCGCGTTGGTGTTGAGTATGGCGCGCCCGCCGCTATCAGCCGCGAGCGAACGCAAGGGAGCCTGCGTGGCTGTAATCTCCATCCCGCTGATGCGCTGCAAACGTCCCGTCGGGTCGTTCTCTCCATCGACGGTCGCATCAACTGCGCCGCTAATGAGACCGCGCGCATCCATAGAGTAGATGACAACTCCCGCGCGCGCAGACGCATCCGCTATCCGGCGCAGACTGCTGGTTATGTTCGCGGTCTGGTCGTCAATCAAAAATCCTTCGGAGACAAAGAAGAGCAGCTTGCGTCCCGGCATTTCGCCTGCGGAGCGAATCATCGAATTGAGCGTTTGCAAAGTGGCAGAGGTGATAGTTGTCGATTGTTGCAAGTTGGCCGTCGCGCGCCTGCGCACCATGCCCAGGGCCATCTCTCGCGGCATGCCCGGATTATCCGCCAACATGCGGTCAACGAAATAGTTTGTCACATCCTGATCGTATCTCTCTATGGCGAGGGACTGGAGCGCGGTCATCGTCGGGCGTTCAAAATCGCGTACCCCGACGGTGCGCGCCTGCAAGCGATTGACTGCGGCGCGCAGGACGACTTTGTCGCTCGTCAACTGTTGCAGAAAACCTATCTGCCCGCTCGTCGAAGCAATCGCAGCCTCGTCGTTCTGCCCCATCTCGTCTTCTATAAACCTGAGCAGCATGACGCGCACGCGCTGCATGTTCTCCGTCGAGAGATGTAAATCATCTATATAAAAAAGCACTATCCGCCCGCGATCGAGCGGGACGACCTTGCCTGCCTCTCCTCCCGCGCCCGTCTGTCCGCCGCCGCGCGCCGCCGCAAGTTGAGAATCTTCGTTGACGCTTCCGGCTTTCACGCGCTCGAAGAAAGAGATTGGCTGCGCCTTGCCGTCAATCTTTAGCTCGAACTGCTCGCGTTCAAGGTTCTCTATAAACTTTCCCTGCTTATCAAAGACCATCACATCCGTCTGGACCAGCTCGGAGCTGACGCGCACGACATCATCGCTCTGGACAGGTTCTTGCTGGCCTTGAGCGGCAGAGAGAAACGCGCCCAGGCAAAGGCACAGGGCGCACGCATATCGTTTTAGGGAGAGAGCTTTCAAGAGCATTGCTTTTAACCAGTGCGGCTTAAAAACTTTAAGAAGGTGGGGAGACCGTGCGAATCATAGCACGTGTTGCGGATTTCTGGGAAGATGCAGCTTGCGCTTGAACGCTATCGTCGCTCATCTTTCCTCAAGCAAAACTTTCCTTTCCAAATTTCCGTATAACCCGCATGACTTACAAAAACCTTTGCGTGCTCGACGCACTGCACCCGGCCCGCCTGTGGAGGTTTTCTCTCTGATGAGCGATCAAGCTTACACCCTGACCGTCAAGAATGTGACCAAGAGCTTTGACGAATTTACAGCCGTCAGCGACCTTTCGCTCGCCGTCAGGCCCGGAAGAATTTACGGGCTTCTGGGGCCGAACGGCGCGGGAAAGACGACCACGATTCGCATGATAGTCAACATCACTGCGCCTGATTCCGGGCGCATAGAGCTCTTCGGCCAGCAGATAACTCCACAACTGCAAGACCGTATAGGCTATCTGCCGGAAGAACGCGGCCTCTACAAGAAGATGAAGATTGTGGACCAGTTGCGCTTTTTCGGAGAGTTGAAAAGCATGAAAGGCAGCGAGTTAAACGAAGAGATTGATCGCTGGCTGGAGAAGATGAAGCTCACGGAATGGAAGACCAAGAAGGCTTCGGAACTCTCGAAAGGCATGCAGCAGAAGATTCAATTCATTGCTTCCGTGATGCACAAACCGGACTTGATTATTCTCGACGAACCTTTCTCCGGCCTCGACCCGATTAATGTCGAGTTGTTGAAAGAGATTGTGTTGGAACTCAAAGCGGCAGGGAAGACCATTATCTTTTCGACGCACTTGATGGAGACAGCAGAAAAGCTCTGCGATGACATCTGCCTGATAAATCGCTCGCGCAAAGTTTTGGATGGGAGCCTCAGGCAAATTAAGGAAAGCTTCGGGCGCAACTCCGTCGCGTTGCGCGTCGAAGGCGGCAACGGCGTTCTTAAAGACCCGAAACTCGTCGCCAAAATCACGGAACACAGCGATGAGATAGAAGCTTTGCTGGCCGAAGGCGCGAGCGCGCAGGAGCTTTTGCGTCAACTCGTCGCCTCCGGCGCGAACGTCCAGAAATTCGAGCTGGTCGAAGCAAGCCTCAATGACATCTTCATCTCAAAGGTGGGTGAGGAACATGAATAAATTTTTAGCAATCATCAAACGCGAATACGTGCAACGTGTCCGCTCGAAAATGTTCATCATTGCAACCCTTCTCGGCCCGTTGATAATGGCGCTCTTTACGGTCGTGCCGGGTCTTATCCTCGGTATCAAGACGGATGCGACGCGAATCGCAGTTGTGGACCAGAGCGGAAAGATTTATGAGCGCATGCGCGAATCGCTCATGAACGGAAATCGTGAAGAGAAAAAAACCGAAAGCCCGTCGCCCGCGACAGCCGCGAACGAGAGCACGGAGGAGCGCATGCGCAAAGCCGGGCAGTCTATGCTCGGCAGCTATTCGGTCGAACAGGTGGCGATTAACAATCGTCCGCTCGAAGAGATTAAAAAGGAACTCGAAAACCGCATTGAGCACAACCAGCTGGACGGCTACATCATCGTCCCGCAGGATTTAAACTCCGGCAGCAAATTTGAATACTACGCGCGCAATGTCAGCGATGTGTTTACGCGCCAACAGGTCAAGGGACGCGTCAACGATGCCGTGCGCGACCATCGTCTGGCCGAAGCCAATATCAGCCAGGAGCGCATGCGTGAGATTAACAGAGAGGTTGATCTCATTATTCGCAAGGCCGGCGCGGGCGGAGGCGAAGAGGATTCCGGCGGGGGCTTCTGGCTCGTCTTTGGCGTCGGCTTTCTTATCTACATGATGATTATCATGTACGGGCAGGTGATTCTGGCGGCAGTCGTCGAAGAGAAAGAGACGCGCATTGCCGAAGTCCTGTTCTCGTCCGTCAGTTCTTTCAAGCTGATGATGGGCAAGCTGATTGGCGTCTCCTTAATGGCCCTGACGCAGTATGCCATCTGGGGATTAGCAGTGCTGGCCTTCGTCGTCTATGGCGTGAGCGCGCTTGCTTCGAGCGGATTCAATATCTCGCTACCGCGCATCGCACCGTCCGTTATCGTGTATCTCTTTATCTTTTTTCTCATTGGCTATTTTGTGTATGCGACGCTCTATGCGCTGGTGGGCGCGATGGTCACGACGACGCAGGAGGGAGGACAGGTTGCCCTGCCGATTATGTTCCTGCTCATCATAGGATTCTACATGTCCTTCCCGGTGATACGCAGTCCAAACTCTCCCTTCTCTTTCTGGATTTCGATGCTCCCGTTCTTTTCGCCAATCACAATGCCCGTCAGGATTATTACGCAGACGCCACCCTTTTGGCAGATTGCGCTTTCGATTCTGATAGGCATCGGGACGGTTGTCTTTCTCGTCTGGCTCGCCGCGCGCATCTACCGCGTCGGCATGTTGATGTACGGCAAGCGCGCAACCATCCCCGAAGTGTTGCGCTGGGTGCGACAGGCATGAAAAGCAAGGATGAAGGCGGAAGGATGAATGATGAATAGCTTGCTCTTCAAAGTTGAAGCATTCAATTTCAAAGAGCACTCCTTTCATCCTTCCGCCTTCATCATTCATCCTTGCTCTTAATCTTGTGTCAAAGCTGCTAACGGTCATCAAGCGCGAGTACCTGAAGCGTGTCGGCACGTGGGCCTTTGTCATTTCGACAGTGCTCGGCCCTGTGTTGATGATAGGGTTGCCGCTTGTGCCGATTCTGCTGTCCACGATTGACCTCAGAGAGACGACGCGCCTTGCTGTTGTGGACCAGAGCGGAAAGATGTACGAGCGTGTACGCGAAGCTATCATCAAGCGTGAGGGCATGACGGAACAGGCAGGCAGCCTTGATGAATCCGTCACGTATGAGATTGAACAGGCGACCGTCTCCGGCCCACTTGAAGAAATCAAAGCTCAACTGAGCGAGCGCGTGCGCAATGAACAACTCGACGGTTTTATCGTCATCCCGCCGGATGTCCTCAAGAGCGGCAAGGTTGAATATTATGGCCGCAATGTTGAAGACTTCGCTTCCAATCTGCAACTTGATGAATACCTGACACGCGCGCTCGTTGACCAGCGCATGGCCGAGGCGAATATTGATTCCGGGCTGGTCAGGCAGTTGACAGAGGAAGTCAGCACTCGTCGCATCAAGATTAGCGAGCAGGGCGAAGAGCCTGATTCGGGCGGGCGATTTTTTATCGTCATCGGACTCGGATTGCTGCTCCTGATTACGCTCCTCAGTTATGGCGGGATGATTCTCTCAGCCGTGATTGAAGAGAAAGAGATGCGCATCGTAGAGGTCTTGTTCTCTTCCATCAACTCTTTTCCTTTGATGATTGGAAAGCTCGTCGGCGTCTCACTGGTCGCATTTACGCAGTATGCTATCTGGACCGTGGTGGTGTTTGTGCTGGCCTTTCTCGGCAGCGGCGCGCTCTCGACGCTTGGGCCAGAGTTTAACCTGCCGCGTATTCCCGTTTCCTTTGTCATCTACTTCATCCTGTTCTTTCTCGTAGGCTATTACGTCTATGCCACTGTCTATGCGCTGATTGGCGCAATCTCCAACTCGCAGGAAGAGGCGCAAACTTTCTCGCTGCCCGCGACCGCGCCTTTGATTATCTCCTTCTCAATCATCGTGCCTGTGATACGAAATCCAAACTCTTCCTTCTCCTTCTGGGCCTCTCTGTTCCCATTCTTTTCGCCAATCACGATGCCTGTCAGAATCATCACGCAGACGCCGCCCCTATGGCAGATTGCGCTCTCACTTTTTATCGGCGTCGTGACCATCATCATGTTAATCTGGATTGCGGCGCGCGTGTATCGCATAGGGATGTTGATGTATGGCAAGCGCGTCTCAATCCCGGAAATCCTGCGCTGGGTCAGACAATCGTAAATTGATTGCATGGGCATCGAGGTCGAAAAAAAATATCGCCTGACAAGAGCGGAGCGCGAGCGTGTGCTTGAGCGTCTGCATGAAATCGGCGCGCAGTTTTGCGGCGAAGCGTTTGAAGAAAATGTTTTGTACGCGGGCGGCATCATCAATCTCAAGAACTGTGTGCTGCGCTTGCGCCGCGTCGCAGGCAAGGCTTTGCTGACTTACAAGGAACGCTTTCCGACGGATTCGGCAATCAAGCGACAGCGCGAAGATGAGACGGAAGTGTTGAACGCGGAAGCGATGGCGGCCATCCTTGACGGGCTTGGCTACAGGCCCGCGCTGGTCTATGAGAAGCGGCGCGCGACGTGGCGCGTGGCCCAAACAGAGGTCGTGATAGACGAGTTGCCGTTCGGCTTTTTTATGGAAATTGAAGGCGAAGAGCAGGCTATTATCGAAGCCGAAAAGGCTTTGCAGTTAACCGAAACGGAAGCGGAAATGGCTACGTATCCACAACTTACAGCCCTGCACGGAAAGAAGAGCGGCGAGGTGGTTGAAGCGCGTTTCTGATTAATACTCTCATTGCTTGAAGCACATCGCGCAAATCCGGCCAGATATTTTTTTCTTCCAAACTCACTCATTAGAAGTTTATAGTCAATCAGGGCGTTAAGCTCAAGCCCGTTTCAGCCAGAGAAAATTTATGGCGATGGAGTTAACAGTGAGAGAGCAGAGCATTCCCGCGGCAACGATTTCCAGCAGCCCGCAGGAGAAAGCTTCGCTGACTCTCGAAGCGGTCGAGTGCTGCATCTGCGAGACTGATGACGCAGAGCCTTTAGCCATCGGCGAAGACTTTGAATACCAGACAAGCCCGGACACGTTCCTTGCCATGCGCTGCAAAGCTTGCGGGTTGGTCTATTTGAATCCGCGCCCTTCTCTCGCAGACCTCGATTGCATTTACCCTGCAAGCTATCACGCTTTTCAATTTTCGGAAGAGCATTACGGCTTGGTTTATAAAGTGCGCCGCCGTCTCGAAGCACGCCGCGCGCTTTCGTGGTGTCGGCGTCTTGGGCCAGAGGCGCGGATTATTGATGTGGGTTGCGGAGACGGTTTTCATCTGGGGCTGCTGCGCGAATTCGGGAAACCCGGCTGGCGGCTCGAAGGCGTGGATAACAGCCAACGTGCCGTAGAGATGGCACGCCGCGCCGGACTCGAAGTTCATCTTGGGAGTGTGGAGCATCTGGACTTGGATGAGTCTGCATACGATCTGGCGATTCTGGTCCAGACGATAGAGCATGTCGGCAATCCACCAGCAATTCTTTCCGCTGTCCGCAGATTATTGAAACCGGGCGGCACGTTGGTTGTCGTCACGGACAACACCGATTCGCTCGACTTCAAATTTTTTAAGGGACGACACTGGGGCGGCTATCACTTTCCGAGACATTGGAATCTTTTTAATCCTAAAACTATCACTGCTCTGGCCCACAAAGTCGGATTAGAAGTCGAGTCTCTGACAACAGTCGTGAGTCCTGTCAACTGGGTCTATTCGATTCGCAACACGCTGGTTGACATGGGCGCGCCCGCGTGGCTGACGAATCGTTTTAGTCTTGAATCGCCCGTTTCGCTCTCAGCCTTCACGGCCTTTGATACTCTGCACCAGCTCGCAGGGCGCGGCGCGCTCATGCGTGCCATCCTGCGACGCCCTGAGAACTAAAGCGCGTCCGCCGCCAATCCAAGAAGTTAGAGGAAAATTTTGACATGATGTTTTTTGATGAGAGAAAACCTGTCGCTATTATCGGGGCGGGGCTTGCGGGTCTGACAGCCGCCGCGCAACTGCGGCGACATGGAGTGCCTTTCGTGCTCTACGAGGCTGGCCCAAAGATTGCCGGTCTTGCCACGACCTTCAAGGATACTGATGGTTTCAGCTACGACTTCGGCGCGCATTTTATTACGAACCGTCTGGCCGCAGCCATCGGTGTTGGCGCGGAATGTCGCACAGTTCGTTACTACGGCGAGACTGTTTTTATAAACGACCGCACATACAGTTATCCGTTCGGCCTGATGCGCTCGCCGCGTTATGCGATGAGCGGGATGGCTGCCAGAGTTTCCGGCTTGAAAAGCTCAGGCGCGCCGCAATCCGCCGCCGAATGGTTTCGCTCAAAGTATGGCAAGGCGATGGCAGACGAGATAGCCATTCCTTTGACCGAAGCATGGTCTGGAGTGGCGGCTGATGAACTGGCTCCGTCTGTCGGCGACAGCATTCCGGGCAGCATCGCTCATACAATCATGCTCAAGATTGCGAGTCGCCTGACGCGCCGCGCGGTCGCCTGCGGCTATAGCCGCGAGATGCCTGAGAATGCAAACGTGTGGCACGTCTATCCAGAAGGCGGCGTCGGCCTCTTGTGTCAGAAACTCGCAGCAGGATTGGAGGATTCAATCAAGCTCGAATCTCCTGTCGAAGCGATTCATGTCAATGACGGAAAAGTTGTCGGAGTGCGCGCAGGCGGAAAAGAGCAGGAAGTCTCTGCTGTGATGAGCACTGCGCCGCGTCACATTCTCGCCAAGCTTGTTAAAGGCACAGACGCGCTTGAGCCGCTCGCGCGTTTTCGTTATCGCCCGATGGTTTTTGTGAATATGCGTTTTCAGGGAAGAGGACTGTTGCCGGATGTAGTGCTGTGGACGCCGGAAGATAAATTTCCTTTCTTCAGGTTGACGGAAACAACTCTCTCAATGCCGTGGCTTGCGCCGGAAGGCAAGACGCTTGTGACTGTGGACATTGGCTGCGAGGTGGGAGATGAAATCTGGAAGATGGATGAAGAGCAACTTGGAGAATATTGTCTGGCCCATTTAGGGCCAATCATCAAAGGCGCGCGGGAGAAATATCTTGGCTGCCGTGTCCTGCGCACGCCGATAGCCTATCCGGTTTTTCACAAAGACTATGAAGCAGACCGCCAGCGTTTCGAGCTTTCGACGGGCGTCGAAGGTTTATACAGCGTCGGACGCAACGGCGAGTTCGCGCATATCTTTATGGAAGATGTTTACTGGCGCACGATGAAGAGAACGCGGCATCTGATAGCTTCGATGGAGAAACAAAATTCGTTCCCGCTTCTGAATCAGCCGGAGACGGTTGCGCCAGCGGCAACACTTGAAGTCGTGTAGTTGAGTTTCAACTAAAAGCAAAAAAAGTTTCCCGCAAAGGCGCAAAGACGCAAAGAAGAGATTTTATCTTTCCTTTGCGTCTTTGCGCCTTTGCGGGAAATTCTTCGTTGTTGAAGAATTACATACCCATGCCGCCGCCCATGCCGCCCATGCCGCCCGGCATGCCGCCGCCCTTGTCGTCCTCTGGAATGTCAGCCACCATCGCTTCTGTCGTGAGCATCAGGCCCGCGATGGACGCAGCATTTTGCAACGCCGTGCGCGTCACCTTCGCAGGGTCAATCACGCCTGCTTTAACAAGGTCTTCAAACTCTTCGGTCGCGGCATTGAAGCCAACCGATTCGTTCTTCTCAGAGCGGACGCGCTCGACGACAACCGCGCCTTCTTTGCCAGCGTTCTGCACAATCTGCCTCAAGGGCTCTTCAAGTGCGCGCTTGACGATGGAGACGCCAATCTGCTCGTCAGCATCGCCTTCGCCCTCTTTGTTCGCCAGGAATTTTTCCAGAGCTTTCGCCGCGCGAACCAGAGTCACGCCGCCGCCCGGAACAATTCCTTCCTCGACAGCCGCGCGCGTCGCGTGCATAGCATCTTCCACGCGGGCCTTCTTCTCTTTCATCTCGGTCTCAGTTGCCGCGCCGACTTTGATGACGGCCACGCCGCCAACCAATTTCGCCAGACGCTCCTGCAATTTCTCGCGGTCATAATCCGAAGATGTCTCTTCAATCTGCGCGCGCATGGTCTTGACGCGGCCTTCGATGTCAGAGGTCTTGCCCGCGCCTTCAACGATGGTCGTGTTGTCTTTATCAACAGTGACCTTCTTGGCGCGACCCAAATCTTCGAGCTTGACGTTCTCCAACTTGATGCCGAGGTCTTCAGAGATAACCTGTCCGCCGGTCAGAATAGCAATGTCTTCGAGCATCGCTTTGCGACGATCCCCGAAGCCGGGAGCTTTGACCGCGCAGATATTCAGCGTGCCGCGCAGTTTGTTGACAACCAACGTGGCAAGAGCTTCGCCTTCGACATCCTCTGCAATGATGAGCATCGGCTTGCCCATCTTGGCGACCTGCTCAAGAAGCGGCAGCAGGTCTTTCATCGAAGAAATCTTCTTCTCGTGAATCAGAATCAGCGCGTTGTCGAGCACAGCTTCCATACGCTCAGGGTCTGTCACAAAGTATGGCGAGAGATAGCCTCTATCGAATTGCATCCCTTCGACGACTTCCAGCGATGTCTCCATCGTCTTGGATTCTTCGACAGTGATGACGCCATCTTTGCCGACCTTGTTCATGGCCTCTGCGATGATGCCGCCGATGTTGGCGTCGCCGTTGGCCGAAACAGTTCCGACCTGCGCGATAGCATCACCTTTAACAGGCTTTGAAAGACGCTTAATCTCTTCGATAGCGCGCTCGACAGCTTTGTCTATGCCGCGCTTGAGGGCCATAGGATTCGCGCCTGCCGCCACCGTCTTGACGCCCTCGCGGAAAATCGCCTGGGCCAGAACCGTCGCGGTCGTCGTGCCGTCGCCAGCGACATCTGAAGTTTTCGAGGCTACTTCGCGCACCATCTGCGCGCCCATGTTTTCGAGAGAGTCTTTCAACTCAATCTCTTTGGCGACCGTCACGCCGTCTTTGGTAATCGTCGGGCTGCCGAATTTTTTGTCAATCACCACATTGCGACCCTTCGGGCCTAAAGTAATCTTGACTGCATCGGCGAGCTGGTTGACGCCGCGCAAAATCGCCGCGCGCGACTCTTCACCATGAATCACTTGCTTTGCCATAATCGTTTCTTCTCCTACTCAATTAACTTGAAAATTATTGTTCACAAAAAACAAGCGGCTGTAATCTTTCTACAAAAAATTACTTGCCGCCTTTTTTGCTGCTCGATGCCGCTCCGGCGCGCTCAATGATGCCGAGAATTTCGTCTTCACGCATAATCAGAAGCTCTTCGCCGTCAAGCTTGATTTCCGAGCCGCTATATTTACCAAACAGCACGCGGTCGCCCGCTTTCACATCCAAAGGCTGGCGTGTGCCGTCCTCTTTATATTTGCCCTCGCCGACGGCAACCACTTCGCCCTCCTGCGGTTTCTCTTTGGCGGTGTCGGGGATGATAATCCCTCCGCGCATCTGCTCGCCCTCTTCAATGCGGCGCACAATCACGCGGTCGTGCAAGGGTTTAATGTTCGTAGCCATAATCTAAAACTCTCCTTTCGGTGTTCCAGCTAAATGATAGATTTCTCAGGGTTTAATTGCATTCTCCAACCGTCGAGGATAGAATTTTTAGCACTCTTCGGAAGCGAGTGCTAAAAATATAGCTTTGACGGGAATGCTTGTCAACTAGGCGAAGCTTTAAGAAAATTTATATTTCTATATTTCAACGCGCGCGGCGTTTGGAGGCGCGACTTGCGGCGCGTTCCTGTGCGTTGTAGGCTGCGACGCGCTTGGAGAGTGTGTTGCGATGTATGCCGAGGATGGTGGCTGTGCGTGAGAGATGATTTTTGTGGCGCGAGAGAGCTTTCTGGATATAGAGCTTTTCAAACTCGTCGCGTGCTTCGTCGAGCATGATCTGGCCGTCAAGCATCTCGTCAATCAGGGCCTCAAGGCGAGTACGTATTTGCATGTTGTCTCCGGCAGCAGTCCTACGAGTCCAGAGTCGAATCATAGACTCCAAACTCTAGACTTCAGACTCCAGACTTTTTCCAGTGAGCAGCCTGTAAGCCTCTACATAGCGCGCGGTGGTTGCTGCTGCGACTTCTTCCGGCAGAGGCGGCGCGGGCGGCGTCTTGTCCCAATCGAGCGTTTCGAGATAGTCGCGGACAAACTGTTTATCGAAAGAGGGCTGAGACTTGCCCGGCTCATATTCGTCTGCGGGCCAGAATCTGGAAGAGTCCGGCGTCAATGCTTCGTCAATCAGAATAATGCGCCCGTCTCTGTCTCTGCCAAACTCGAATTTGGTATCGGCAATGATGATGCCGCGACTGCGCGCGTAATCGCTCGCTTCCTTGTAGAGCCTGAGAGAAATCTCTCTTAGAGCTTCCGTCACATCCGCGCCGACGATGTCACGCATCTGCGCTTCGCTGATATTTTCGTCGTGGCCTTCTTCGGCTTTGGTCGCGGGCGTGAAAATCGGTTCGGGCAGCTTGTCCGATTCGCGCAGGTTTTCCGGCAAGCGATGACCGCAGACTTCGCCCGTGCGTTTGTAATCCTTCCAGCCTGAGCCGACCAAGTAGCCGCGCACCACGCATTCGACAGGAAAGACTTCCGTGCGCCTGACAAACATCGAACGCCCGCGCAACTCTTCGCCCTGCGCTTTGATTACCTCCGGCATCTCTTCGACATTCGCAGTCAACATGTGATGCGGCGTGACGTGCTGCAAACGTTCAAACCAGAAGCGCGAGATTTGTGTCAGGACTTCGCCTTTGCGCGCAATCGGCGTTGGCAGGATGCAGTCAAAAGCAGAGATGCGGTCTGTGGCGACGATTAAAAAGTGTTCGTCGTCAACTTGATAAACGTCGCGCACTTTGCCGCGCCGCGCGAGCTTTAGCTCGGACAGCGATGTTTCCATGACGGGCTTGGCAGTCATTTTATTTAGGCTCGATTCGATAGCGGAATTAAACTAGCGTTAAGTGAAAGAAGCGAGCGGGGATTTTGCTAGTTCGAGTGATGTTTGTCAAGGGAAGCGTATTCAAACAGGGATGGACAGGATGGACAAGATAGAATTAGTTTATTTATTTACATCTTTCATCCTGTCTATCCTGTGCATCCCTGTAAAATTTTTCTAACCCAAAGCATCGCGCAGGCGGCGGATTTGTGCCGCGTGGTTATGAGCATGCGCGGCGTAAATCCTCAGCCAGTCTTCGGGCGTGTAGCGTCCGTGCTCCGTGTGCCAGCCTTCGCGTGTCCAATCTTCGTCGGACATTTTTGCGAAGAGTTGTGTGGTGACTGCGCGCGCGCCGCTAAAAGCCTGCATCGCCGGAGCCATGTCGCGCTCGTTGTAATTGAGGCGGACGGCGTAAGAGTCTTGATCGTAGCCTTGTATCACAGGTTTGTCTTCGGCCAGCAGGCGGCGCAATCTGAGCGCGCTTGCCATCTCGCTGTCGGCCAGGTGCTGCACAATCTCGCACGCGCTCCATTTGCCGGGCAGCGGATGCGCCGTTAAAGAGTTTGCGGGGAACTGTTCGAGGCTGCGCGCCACTTCCGAAGGGCCGTCAGCGTATTGAGCAATCAGTTGCTCTCTTTCTTCGGTGGTCATGTCCGGTTACTTCCTTTCCAATTTTTCGGAATCAATGCTGAAAAGATTTAATTGTGTTCCTGCTTGATGAGTTGAATGCTCTTCGTTGTATATTACATGATTAACAAGTCGTGGAGAATTTTTAATGCCATCATCAAAACCATTTTACGTTTGCGCGAAAGCCGTCAGCCTTCTGCTCGCGCTGCTCTTCGTCTGTGCGCCGCTCACGGCGACGGCGCAAACTTCACAGCCCGCTCAAACGCTTAGAGCGAGGCCGCTCCCGCCGACTCAATATATTCCGGCGCGCGATTACGACACGCGGCACATACGGCTCGACCTCAAATTCGACTGGGAGCGCGAACAGGCGCAAGGCACTGCGACCATCAGCTTTTCTCCGCTTGCAAAGGATTTGCAGCGCGTCGAATTCGATGCCGCGAACATGACTTTTAATTCCATCAAACTCGCGGGCGGCGCAGAGCTACAGTATGAGATGAATGCGCCGCAGGAAAAATTAAAAATCAAGCTCGACAGAGTTTATCAACCATCAGATGTCGTGACAGTCGTGATTTCATATCACACCAACGGCGCGACAGAGCAATCTGCCGCAGGACAGGGCGGGCTGACTTTTATCAAGCCGACGCAGGACGAGCCGATGCGCCCGCGACAAATCTGGTCGCAGGGACAATCGGAATGGAATCATTACTGGTTTCCATGCTTTGACCATCCGAACGATTTTGCGACGAGCGAGATGCTCGCCACTGTCGAAAAACCTTTCACCGCTATCTCAAACGGCAAGCTCATAGAGAAGAAAGAGAACGGCGACGGCACGCAGACTTTTCACTGGAAGATGGACGAAGCGCACGCGAGTTATCTGACCTCAATCGTCGTCGGCGAGTTTGCGACGGTCGAGCAAAGTTACAATGGCATTCCTATCATCAGCTACGTGTATGCGAATCAGCTTGAAGAAGCGAAGGTGACTGTCGCGCGCGTGCCGGAAATGATGAAGCTCTTTGAGAAGTTGACGGGCATGAAGTATCCGAATGCGAAATACGGGCAGGCATTTGTCGCCGGCTTTGGCGGCGGGATGGAGAACATCACTGCGACAACGCTTTCGGATCAGACGATACACGATGCGCGCTCTGCGCTCGACCGCACGGAGGACGGACTGCTCTCGCACGAACTGGCCCATTCATGGTTTGGAAATTATGTCACTTCACGCTCATGGTCTGACCTCTGGCTCAACGAAGGCTTCGCCACTTACTTTGAAGGCCTCTGGTTGGAGCATAACTTGGGGCGCGATGATTTTCTGTATCAGGAAGTGCGCGGCAATCAGGAAGGATATTTCAATGCGTGGCGACAGGGCGTGCGCCGTCCGGTCGTGACCAAAAATTATCGCAACCCGGATGCAGTCTTTGATGCTTACTCTTATCCGCGCGCGGGAGCCACGCTGCATATGCTGCGCATCGTCTTGGGCGATGACAACTGGTGGCGTTCTGTCAACTACTACTTGCGCAAACATCCGCACCAGCCAATCGAGACAGAGCAGTTTCGCATTGCTATCGAAGAGACTACGGGCCAGCCGCTCGAATGGTTCTTCGACCAGTGGGTCTATAAGATGGGCCATCCGATTTTTCGCGTCGCGCAAGGTTACGATGCTTCAGCCAAAACCCTGACGCTCAAAATCAGGCAGGAGCAGAAGATTGATGCGGAGAATGCTTATCCCCAAGTAAGATTTTTTCAGACTCCGATTGAGATAGAGATTGCGACGGCTACTGCCTCGCGCGTCGAGCGCGTGTGGCTTGAAGCGAAGGAAGAGCAGTCAATCGTCCTGCGTGTCGAGTCAGAGCCACTGCTTGTTAATTTCGATTACGGCAACACTCTGGTTAAAGAGTTGATTTTTGACAAGCCGACGGATGCACTCGTTTATCAGTTGAAGAATGATGCGGATGTCATGGGCCGCGTCTGGGCTGTGGGCCAATTAAAGTTGCGTGTGAAGGCAAGCGCGACTGCTGACGTGGAGAAGCAGAAAATCACTCAGGCCATCAGCAATGCTTTGACGACTGATAAATTCTGGGGCGTGAGAAAGGAAGCAGCAGATGCTCTGATGAGTCTCGCAGGGAAGGAAGCGCGCACGGCTCTGCTCGCAGCCTTGAAGGACAAAGACGCGCGCGTGCGCAGTTCTGCTATAGCATCGCTTGCATCAAGCAATGATGCGACGCTGGCAGAAGTTTATAAGCGTCTGCTGAATGATAAAAGCTATGCCACTGTTAATGCCGCCGCACTCGCTCTCGGCGCGACGAGAACTGTGGGAGCTTTTGAAGAGCTTTCGAGACTCGTCAATACTTCTTCATGGCGCGACAAGATTCGTGCTTCGGGACTGCATGGATTGGCTGCGCTTGCAGACCCGCGCGCTTTGGAGGTGGGGCTGCGTTATTCCGCCAACACGAATCCGAGAGAGGTGCGGCTGGCGGCTTATGACCTGCTCGGCGCGGTCGGCAAAACAGATGCGCGCGCCTTTCCGGTTCTTTCGGAAGCATTCACACGAGCAGTCTCTTCCGGCAGCACGAGCTTGAGCGTTGCGACTGCGACAGCTTTAATCAAACTCGGCGATGAGCGAGCCTTGCAGGTCTTTGAGGCCGCACGCAAAAATTCCAAACGCCCTGAGTTTCAATTTCTCATCTACGGATTCGAGCAGGAATTGAGACAGAAAAGCAGCAGGCAGTGAGCAAAAGCATAGTGGGCAGTAGGCAGTGGGCAGTGGGCAGTTAAGAGCAAAGCTGTCTGAACATTCGCATTTTTGTTTTTACTGCCCACTGCCCACTGCCTACTGCCCACTGATATTAATGCTTGAGTTTAATAGTGTTTACCTGCTATAGTCTTTCAGTCTGCACCGCGCCGGACGCCACAGGCGCGTGCCACGCGAATGCCCCAATTCGCCATCTACACATAACAGAACCGGTTCATGCCAACTGCGACGGATAGAGCTAAACCCAGAGATAAGAGCGACTTGGACGCGCCGCTCGCGGCTGGCGAGCGCAAAACCAGCTTGCTTGTCGTAGAGGATGACGAGAACATCTCGACGATGATTTACGAGCATTTTTCGCGTGCCGGTTACAGCGTCAAGACTGCCGGAGACGGCGTGGCGGGCGTGCAGGCTGCGCTCCAAGACCATCCTGATGCGGTTGTTCTTGACCTGATGCTGCCAAAGATGGACGGCCTCAATGTCTGTCGGGAGTTGCGCGAGAAAGCTCCTTACATCCCGATTCTGATGTTGACGGCCAAGGACGATGTCGTTGACAAAGTGCTCGGCCTAGAGATGGGCGCGGATGATTACATCACCAAGCCTTTCTCCTTGCGCGAGCTTGAAGCGCGTATCAAATCTGTGTTGCGTCGCATCCGCACCGGCGGCGGCACAGAGGCTGCGAGCGAAGAAGCGCCGATTGTGCGCGGCAAGCTGCGCATTGATCCCTCGAAGCGCGAAGTGATGGTCGGTGAACGACTGGTTGAATTAACGCCGAAGGAGTTTGACCTCCTCAGGCTTTTTGCCTCGAACCCGGGACGTGTTTTTCCCCGCAAGTATCTCCTGGAGAAAATCTGGGACTATTCCTACGAAGGCTATGACCGCACGATTGATTCACACATCAATCGCCTGCGCGCCAAGATTGAAGAGAACCCTGAAAACCCGCAGATGGTCTTGACCGTCTGGGGCATCGGCTACAAATTCAGCGACGAGTAATATTCAAAAGCTCGTTTCTTATCATCACCAAAAAAAATTCCGCTCATGCTCGAATCCGATGAGCATGCGACCTAGATGCCTTAGAGACTTTTAAAGCGTCGTCGCTGTGAACGGCGCATCTCTTCCGTAAATGAGATTGAACGGCCCTGCTTCTTCACGTCACTAACATTTGAGTATAAAGCCATGCCAAACTCTAAAAGCACTTACATCAAACTGACGCGCGTTGTCGCAATCGTCTCGATTCTTGCGGCGTGTGCGATTCTGCCATTCGTGACCTCGCTGGCCCAGAGGCAATCAAAGCAGACTGCGCCGAAGGTGACGGGCGTCTCTTCGCGTAAGACTGCGGGCGGCGAAGTGATTTCGCTGGCGGCGGATTCTTCCCTCAACGGCGTACAGACCTGGCAAGACCCGAACGGCACTTTCCATCTGATTGTGCCGAACGCTGGCGACAGCACAGTCAAGAGCATGCCCGGTGTGAAGATGCGTCGCGTCGGCAATTCGCTCGAAGTCGAAGTGCAGGCCAAGGCTGGCGCGAACGTCACTGTGCAGCCGCGTTTCAATCGTCTGGACTTGGTTGTGCAGGGCGGCACGGAAGAGCGCAAGAGCGCTGCGGACGGAGACCGCGTGCCTGTCGAATCAAACTCCGCAAGGCGTCAGGCGACGGATGCTGTGGCCTCTTCAAGCTCTGCGCAGATGCAGAGCGAGGCGCGCATGCCGAAGACGAGCGCGTCTCTTGAAAAGCTTGGCTTTCATCCTCCGCAATCTTCAACGCAGCCCGCGAAGCGTGATGAAATAGTGCCACCGAATTCGATGGCTGGCGCGCAGACTGCGCAAGCAGAGACGCCTGTACAGGATGCCTCTCAGGCGCAGGCTGTCGCAGCGACGCAGCCTGTCGCTCCGCCTCCCGCTGCATCTGAATCTCCAGTAGAGCGCGAGCTTAGTTCATACGTCTTCTATTCCGGCTGGTGGATAACTGCGCTGCTCATCGCGGGCCTCGTGGGTCTGGTCGTGTGGCGACGCAAAGAGAAGAGCGGCGGCTGGGAGGATTTGGAGAAGGAAGAAACAAAAGCCGTTGTTGTTCCGCCGGTTAACACGGCGTTGGTTAATACCATCGTCGGCGAGCGTCGCAGAGGCGGCGAGCGCAGAAGAGAAGGCAGAGGCGGCGGACGACGCAACACGGACAGCCCTGCGAAAGTCTCTTCCGAAATTATAGAGCCGCACGAGCAGACGCTTGAGCCGCGCATGCCTCTGGCACAGCCTGCTCCCGCCGTGCTCTTTGGCGCGTACAGAGTGGATCAGGAAGTCGGCAAGCTTGTCCTCGGCCAGGCGCATCGCGTTGATGTGCTTGCCTCACGCGCATCGGATGACCGCCGTGCGATGGAAGCATCTTTGTTGAAAGCCATCAGGTCAGCAGAGACGGATGAAGACGGACGCCGCAGGGCTCGTCAGGCTCTGGAGGAATATGGTTTTGTCGCGCGTCAGAGCGCGGCCCTGCTTCTCGCGCAGGATGCATGTGACCGCGCGGCTGCGGCGCGGCTGCTTGGCGAAGTCGGCTCATCCTCTTCGCTGCAATTCCTGCTCGAAGCTCTTTACGATCAGGAAGCCATTGTCAGGTCGCAGGCCGTCGAGAGTATCGGCGCATTGAAACTGCCTTCAGCCATCGGCGCACTGCTTGATATGGCGCGCAGGTATCCAGACATGCCAAGCTCTCTCGTCAGCAACGCGCTCAACGCCTGCTCGATTGATAACCTGGATTTCTTTGACGTAGTGCCAGCACCACAGCCCGCGCTTCTGTTGCACGGCGCGGATGAATCATTCTCAACAGAGATTACACAACTCGAACCTTCTGCGACAGTTTACGAGTTGCCTGAAACTTCGGATGATGAATTGCTGGTTGATACTTTGGCGCATTTGCAGAGCGACGATGCAGAGGCGCGCGCGAGTGCGGCGCAGACGCTTGCGCTCTATCGCGTGCAGCGTGCTGTGTCGGCCTTGAAGCAGTTGGCGGCAGCGGATGTGGAACCGGCTGTGCGCGCGGCTGCGGTGGCGAGTCTCGGCGCGGTTGACCACGAGTCTGTGTTTTCGGCTGTGCTGGTCGCTCTGGCTGATGAAGCTCGTGATGTGCGCGCGGCTGCGGCACGCGCTCTGTCGCGTCTGAGCTTTGACCGCGCGGACGCTTATGTGCGCGTGATAGAGACTTCGGATGCAGCGGAGTTGTCGGATGTGGCGCGTGCCTGTATCAAGACGGGCATGGCCGCGCAGGCTCTGGATAGGCTCTCAAGCGATGATAGAAGGCAAGCTTACGAGTCTTTCTCGCTGCTCTCTTTGCTTGCCAAAGCGAATGAGGTGAAACCGATTCTCGAAGCGATAGAGCAGCATGCGGATGCCAATGTGCGGCTCATCGCCGTGCAGCTTCTGGGAAGTTCGGCGCAGCCGGAAATCGCGCCCGCACTTCGTCAACTGGCTATACGCGAAAGCGTGCCGGAGCAGGTGCGTACGGCGTTGATGGAAGTCGTCTATAAGCTAGACCAGATGCAGCCCGTTTAAGTCTCAAAACGGAATTGGTGAAAAGCAGGTGAAATAGTCTGGCGCGAATCGTAAATTCCATTTACGATTCGCGCCGACTGATGCATAATGCAGCACGGTTCAAGCCTATTCCTTTTAACGCCCGGATGATTCACAAAATGCCCCGCTCACTCACTTTCAATAATAGATGGCGCATTATCCTAATCGCGCTCGCAGTCTTAGCTCCACTGTGTTTAATGGTCTGGCGCGCGGACGCGCAGAGAAATCGGCCCGCGCGAGGTAATGCCGATCCGGCGCAGCAGGGCCAGCAGAGGAAGAACATCACGCCTTTGCGCGCCAGCGAGACGCCCGAAGGCTCGCGCATCATGATTACTTCGGATGGCGCGCTCAACGACTATTCAGCCTACAGGAGCGGCGAACGCTTTTACGTTTTAATCCCCGCAGCCGACGCTCCACGCGCCCTGAGCGGATTGCGCGGTCGTGGCTTTGACGATGTGCGCGTGCAGAAGCGCGGCAATGATGTCCTGCTCTCGTTTCGCCTGCTGTCAGGAGCCGCCGCGCGTGTCAGTCAGAAATTTAATCGGCTGGAAATCTTAATCACTGTCCCGTCGCTTGTCGCAGCCAATAACGCCGCGAACGCGAACGTCAGACCGCAGCCGACGCCTCAAGTCGCAAACACTAATACCAGAATCACAAACACCAACACGCGCACGCAGACTGGCACAGGCAATGCCAACAGCGCGTTTCCGCAGGCCAATATCAATAGCGTCAATCCGAATCAGATAGACCCGACGCAGGTGAATCCGCAGGGTACTGGCACGACGCGCCGGAATACCGGGACGGCGACGACAAACCCGTCTTTCACAAACCCGCAGACGGGCATCACTGATGAATCGGCTACGCAATCCGGCACAGACTTTCCGCCAGTGGCCCAGACGAGTCCGACGCCATTTCCATCCATCACTCCGCCCTCAGACCAACTCGCGCAGGTGCAGCCCACGCCCGGCATCCCTGCGACGACAACGGGCGGGCCTGTGACGAGCACTAACGCTCCCGCTCCTGCTTCCGGCACATCTTTGGGCGCGCAACTCAAACAGAACTGGCTGTTCGTCGCGCTCGGACTCTTGATAGTCGGGCTTATCGCTTGGGTGCTGATTGCGCGCTCAAGAGCTGATAGCAGTCCAGTCGAACGCCGCGTCGAGAAACTGCGCGAAACGAAAACTGAAAGGATTGTCGAAGCCGCGCCCGCGAAGGCTGCGAGGCCAAAGGTGACAAAGGCGAAGGCAACTACGGAGATGCCTGCTGCCGAGATTCCGAAGGCCATCATCACTCCTGTCATCGCTCCTGTAGTGACTCCGCCGCCGCCTCCTGTCGAAGTTGAAGCAGAGCCTGTTGTCGCTGGGAGCAGCAGCGCGGTGATTGCTCCTGTTGAAGAGCCTGTTGAAGAAGTTGCTGCCGCGCCTGTCGCGGAAGTCGTAGAGGAAGCGAAAGGGATTGAGCCTGTCAGCGTGCCTGTTGAAGTTGAGCAGGCATCGGATGAAGTAGCGAACCTGCTGGCCGGGCATGGTTATGATGAAAATGTAGTGAGCACGCATGACGTGGGCGCGCGGCAGATTATCACGGCAGAGCTGGTCGCAGCTCTCACTGGCCGCAATCCTGCGCGGCACGAGCGTGCGCGCGAAGCTTTTATCAAGCACGGTTATTTCGATGATGCGACGCGGACTCTGCGGACTGCCGAATCGCCTGCCGAGAGAGCTTCTGCTGCGCGCTCGCTCGGACTCGTGCGCGACCAATCCGCGACGCCGCATCTGGTCGCCGCGCTCGAAGACACTGCGCCGGAAGTGCGCCGCGCGGCTGTCGAATCGCTGGCAGAGGTGCGTGATTCCGCCGCCGTCGCTCCGCTCGAAGCCCTGCGTGATAGAGAGAAAGATAGGCGCGTCCCCAATACGTTGATTCAACATGCGATTGAAGCCAGCGTCGTCGGTCGCGCGAAAGCAGAGCCGACCGCGCCTGTCCACACGCCTTATGCCACAACGCCTCTCACGGAAGAGCCTGTGCAGGCCACGACTCCGCTCTCTGCGGAAACCAATGCGAGCATAGCGGAAGAGACTCCGGCTCAAGTCGTCGAAGCGGAAACGCACGCGCCTGTCGAAGAGCCTGTGGCGGTTGAAGAAGCTGCTGTCGAAGAAGTTGCGGCGGAAGAAATGACCGCGCCGCCTGTCGAAGCTGCTGCGCCGGAAGCTGTCGAAGAAGCTCCCGTTGTTGTTGCCGAAGAGGTCGCAGTAAAGGAAGAAGTAGAAGAAGCGGCACAGCCTCTCCCGTTCTCAACTGAACCTGTCGCGGGAACCGCAGAGCCATCTCAGCCTGTCTCTTTTGTAGCGGAGCCGGTTGCGGAGACGACACTTGAAACGGAAGCTGTCGCCGCGCCGCCAGCCATCGAAGAGCCTGTTGAAGTTGAAGAGGCAGAACCGTCTCTGCTTGCCGAAACAGAAGTTGTAGCGGAAGAGGCGGCAGTAGTTGCAGAGCCGGAAGCTGCAACGACTGAGGCGGAGACGGTCGCGCCAGTGCCGGAAGAAGTTCCTGCGCCGGTTGCTACGGCAGAGCCTGTCATCGAATACAACGACGGCAGTGCAAGCGAATGGGTGGATGTAGATATGAGCGCGTCGGAGACTGCTGCGCCGCCGCCTGTCATGCCCGTTGCTCCGGTCGAAGAAGCCGCTCTCGCGGATGCTGCGCCGGAAACATCTGCCACGACTGAAACTCCCGCAACGCTTGTCGCGGAAGCGACAGAAGCTGTGACGGAAGAATTGCCCGAAACGGCCTTTCCACCCGCTCTGCCTGTCATCGCGCCAGTCGTTTCCGAAAGAGGCGTCGAGCCTGTCAATACTTCCGAGACGGGAATTGATGTTGCTTCGGCCAGCAAAGAGATTGATGTCGCGGAGGAAGACCTCTCGGCTGTGCCAAGCGCGGTGTTGCGTCGTCTCGCCAGCGAAGATGCTGCGGAGCGCGCGACAGCCGTCTCGGATTTGGGACGCATCGGCGGCGAAGATTCTTTCCGCGAAATCAGCGCGTCTTTCGATGACCCTTCAACGGAAGTGCGCAATGCTGCGGCACGCGCGCTCTTTAATCTCAACCCTGACCGCGCTGCTTCATTCACACGCGCGCTGCGCGAAGCTCCGCCGGAGCGTCGCCGTCACATAGGCGCGGCCTTGGCTTCTTCCGGGCTTGCAACGGAAGCCATCGGACACTTGATGGGCGAAAGCCGCGAGAAGACTTACGATGCCTTCTCGCTTCTCTTCCTGATGTCAAAAGCAGGAGAGGTGCAGCCCCTTATGCGCGCCGTCGAAGAGCATCCGAACAACGAAGTGCGCCTCGCGGTTGTGAAACTTCTGGCCCTCAGCGGCCAGCAGGAAATCCTTCCGGCCTTCCGCCGCCTCGCAGTGCGCGGCTCACTGCCGACAGAGGTGCGCTCGGCTGTCATGGAAGCGATTTATCAAATCAGCAGCCAGACGCCCGACACTGCCTCGCGCAGTTAAATGTTAGTTGAATTTTAATTCACCACAGAGAACACAGAGACACACAGAGGAATTTGAGATTTCAGATTTGCGATTTGAAATCTTCTTTAACTTCTGTGTCCTCTCCCGTCCTCTGTGGTGAATCTTATTTTAAATTTGTATGAGGAGAAGACAAACCAATAGACACCTGAAAAAATATTTGCGGGCGCGAGAAAAAGCTCTGGGGAAAAACTTGCGCCTGTTCCTTGATAATTTCAATCCGGCAGAGTCGCTCAAAGAGAAGGGAAACTTCCGTTGCTTACTCAATCTCGAATGGCTGGTTTATGACTTTATACATGTTCGCTTGCGCCTTCACCCGAAATGGCGCGGCAAGAAATATTTTCTGGATTTGTTTGATATAGATAAGGTCTTGATAAAAGACGGCGCGGTTTATCTGACAGGAGATATTGTCTGGTGGGCCGAAGGAGATGATGCTGCGGGCGAGTGGTGGCCTGCGGATCACGAGCCGCATTGGGTGGGCGTCTATAAAGTAAAAATGCGTGGCGATTTGTCCGGCGGCTACTGGGTCATAGAGCCAGTCTTTGCCAGACTCAGGCAGGCAAAGACGCCGAAGCGCAATGCCGAATATGAAATAGAGTTTGGCACGGGCAGCACCTACATGAAAATCAAGAGTTGTTAATTCAAAATCTGTCGGATGCATCCAAATTTCTCAGTCGCTCCGTAGAGTAAATGTGTCAGCGAAAACCCCCAGATAAGGAGTAGTTCTATGAGCGAACAGGAGAACACGGAAGTAGTCAGACAGGCTTACGGAAATTTTCAAACGGGCGACATTGAATCTTTGCTTAATCTGCTTGCGGATGATGCCGGGTGGCGTTTGCCTTTGATGGAGAACGTTCCCTTCGCAGGCAGTCGAAAGGGCCGCGAAGCCATCGGGCAATTCTTTGCGATTCTGAATGAAGCGCAGGAGGCGCGCGAGTTTGAGCCGCAGAGCTTCATCGCGCAGGGCGACAAGGTTGCAGTGCAGGGCCGTTACCTGTGGCGCGTCAAGGCCAGTGGCCGCGAGTATCAAGGCGACTGGGTGCATGTCTTCACTCTGCGCGACGGCAAAATCACAGACTTTCAGGAATACACGGACACGGCTGCGGCGGCCAATGCTTATCAAAAAGCTTTGAGCGCATAAGCTATCAAGAGCTTTCTCTTTGCGTCTCTTTGCATCTTCACACTTTGCGTTCTTTGCGGTTAAGTAATTTTTTAACGCAAAGGACGCAAAGTAATTTTCGCAAAGAGACGCAAAGATATTTTCCGACTCCAGACTCTTCGACTCCAGACTTATACCTTCCACATTTGCGGGCATCGTGTCTCGGTCTTTATAATCATTCCAGATTATTCTCCCGAAGAAAGAATTTACACAGGATGCCTTTTAAGCTTCGCTCGGAATATGAGCCGCAGGGCGACCAGCCGCAGGCCATAGCCGCGCTGGTGCGCAATCTCAACGACGGCGTCAAGGATCAGGTGCTGCTCGGCATCACCGGCAGCGGCAAGACTTTTACAGTCGCCACAGTGATTCAGGAGACGCAGAGGCCGACGCTCGTTCTGGCCCACAACAAGACGCTCGCCGCGCAACTCTATCAGGAATTCAAAACGCTCTTTCCTGAAAACTCTGTAGAGTATTTCGTCTCTTACTATGATTATTACCAGCCGGAGGCGTATGTCCCTGCCTCAGACACTTACATTGAGAAAGAGGCGACGATTAACGAGGAGATTGACCGCCTGCGCATGTCTGCGACGCGCGCTTTGTTCGAGCGCAGAGATGTGATTGTCGTCGCTTCCGTCTCTTGCATCTACGGCCTCGGCGACCCGGATGCGTATTACGGCATGCTGCTTTTTGTAGAGCCGGGCGCGCGCATGTCGAGAGACGCACTCTTGCAAAAGCTTGTCGAGTTGCAATACGAGCGTTCGGATATAGAGTTTGACAGAGGCTCTTTCCGTGTCAGGGGCGATGTGGTCGAGATTTATCCGAGCTATCAAGAGCAGGCTTATCGCGTAGAGCTTTGGGGCGACGAGATTGATTCCGTCTCGACCATTGACCCGCTCCTCGGCGAAGTCCTGCATAAACATACTTCGCGGCTGCCAATCTATCCGAAGTCGCATTACGTGATGTCAAAGCCGACAGTCAAGCGCGCCATCAAGACCATACGCGACGAGCTTGAATGGTGGGAGCCGAAGCTGATTGGCGAAGGCCGACTTGTCGAAGCTCAAAGATTGCATCAGCGCACGATGTATGACCTTGAGATGATAAAAGAGATGGGCTTTTGTCGCGGCATCGAAAACTATTCGCGCCACCTGACGGGCAAGCAGCCGGGCGAGCCGCCGCCGACACTGCTCGACTATCTGCCGCGCGACACGATTATCGTGATAGACGAATCGCACCAGACCATTCCGCAACTCGGCGCGATGTTCAAGGGCGACCAATCGCGCAAGCGAACCCTCGTTGAGTATGGCTTTCGTCTTCCATCCGCGATGGACAATCGCCCCTTGAACTTTGAAGAGTTCGAGCAACGCATGAGCCAGACGATTTATGTCTCCGCGACTCCCGGCCCGTATGAATTGACAAAGACGGGCGGCGAAGTCGTAGAGCAAATCATACGCCCGACCGGACTGATAGACCCTGTGGTCGAAGTCCGTCCAGTCAAGGGCCAGATAGACGACCTCCTGGAAGAATGTCGCCTGCGCGCAGAACGCAACGAGCGCGTGCTTGTGACGACCCTGACGAAAAAGATGTCGGAGGATTTGACGGAATATTTCGCAGAGGTCGGCGTGAAGGTTCGCTATCTACACTCGGACATCGAAACTCTTGAGCGCATCAAAATCCTGCGCGATTTAAGACGCGGCGAGTTTGATGTCCTCGTCGGCATCAATCTCTTGCGCGAAGGATTGGACTTGCCGGAAGTCTCTCTGGTGGCGATTCTGGATGCTGACAAAGAAGGTTTCCTCCGTTCAGACCGCTCGCTGATTCAGACCATGGGCCGCGCGGCGCGCAATGCAGAGGGCAAAGCTATTTTGTATGCAGACAGGATTACAGACTCTATGCGCCGCGCGATTGACGAGACACAGCGACGGCGCGCGATTCAAGAGGCTTACAACGAAGAGCACGGCATCACGCCGCAGACCATCGTCAAACCTGTCGAAGCAACTCTGGTGACAGCTTATGAAGCGGACTATTTTAAAATCCCGCTTAACCTCGAAGAGTTTGACGAGTATACTAAAGACAAGATTGACGAAACCATCGCGCGCCTCGAAGCGGAGATGCGCGCCGCCGCCAAGCGCATGGAGTTTGAGCGCGCAGCAGAACTCCGCGACCGCGTCAAATATTTGCGTGAACGCGAATTGCAAATGACATGAAAAAACATTGGAGGAAAAATATGTTGAGCCGAATGTTGCTGGCGTTTTCGCTGAGTCTACTTTCCTCGGTTTCAGTTATCGGGCAAAGCAAGTCTGACCGCGAGATGCGCGGTCTCTTTGGCCCAGTCCAGACGGTACAGGAAGAAGAGGCGGATTTCATCGATGGCGGGAAAGGCTTTGCTATCGAGAATGTGACATATAGGAAAGAAAGCTGGAGCTATGACGCGATGGGGAGAGAGCTAACGGAAGTCACATACGATTTGGACGACGGCTCTATCCGTTCAAGGTTGACCAATCATTACGATGAGCGTGGACGCTTGCTTGAGCGGCGTGGCGAACTCAGCCCGGACGCCAATTTTTATGAAGTAGAAAAGTTTACCTATGACCTTAAGGGAAATTTAATCGAGAAGAGCAGGTATGATGCTGAGAATGAATTAAGCTATAAACGCTCCTTTGCTTACGATGCTCAAGGACATCTGCTCGAAGAAGTTTACAGTAACGGGCAAGGCTCTATCCGGTCGGTAGCGCGCTATAAATATAACGAGCAGGGGCGGCGGGTTGAGACAGCCTATTTTAATCATGACGCGGAAGGGAACTTGAAACCTTACGCCGACTCCGCAGAACATTACAGAAAGGTGCTGGTTTATGATCAAGCTGGCAATGAGACAACCAGGCTGTTAATTAAACCGGACGAATCACTCTTTGAAATTCATGTTCCGACTTATGACCATAGAGGAAATGAGCTTGAACTAATGATTTATCATGCAGATGGTAGCTTCAGGACTAAAGTTCGCAACTTATACGAATTTGATTCTAAGGGAAATTGGACTGAAAAATTCACTTCACTTTGGGTAACGGAAAAAGGCAGATCCTTTTATCGTGCTATTAGTATAACTAAACGAAAAATCACCTACTTCAAACCGAAATAGATTGAACTCATGTTGATTAAAGCGCAACCGGACGAGATTCAATCTTTCCTCGCAGACGCCAGCAACATGCAGGGCGGGCATGCCGCGCAGGTTGTCTTTCCAGAAAGCGCAGCGGAAGTCGCAAGCATTCTTACAGAAGCTTTTCATGTTGGAAAGCCCGTCACGATTGCGGGCGCAGGCACAGGCATCGTCGGCGGGCGCGTGCCGTTTGGCGGCATAGTGCTGGCGACGGACAGGCTCAACCGGATTAAAGAGATTGTGCGCGAAGAGAGCGGCGGCCATGCCTGTGCGGAAGCAGGCGTGGTGCTCGCGGATTTTCAAAAAGCTGTTGTGGCGCAACGTCTGCTCTATCCTCCAGACCCTACCGAGTGGAGTTGCTTTGTCGGCGGCACTGTCGCGACAAACGCCTCCGGCGCGCGTACTTTTAAATATGGCCCGACGCGCAGTTACGTTCGACGATTAAAAATTGCGCTGGCAACAGGAGATGTCATAGACCTCAAACGCGGCGAGATTTATGCGGACGAGCACGGCCTGCTTCAAATTCCTTTGGCCCAAAAACGCAGCATCCGCGCACAGCTTCCTTCTTATCAAATGCCGCAGACGCGCAAGCATGCTTCCGGCTATTACATCGCACGCGGCATGGACGCGCTCGATCTCTTCATCGGCAGCGAAGGCACGCTCGGTGTTATCACGGAAGTCGAAGTCGCGCTTCTCGCGCAACCTGAAAATGTCTTGAGCGGCCTTGTCTTTTTTAAGACGGAAGAAAGCCTGCTGGATTTTGTTCGAGAGGCACGCGCGCTCTCGCTCAACACACGCGAGACAAAACGCACGGAGACGATTGACGCGCGTGCGCTCGAATATTTCGATGGCGAGTCTCTTAAATTCCTGCGGCGCAATTACGCGCTTGTGCCACAATGGGCCGCGGGCGCAGTCTTCTTTGAGCAGGAGACGAGTGATGGGACGGAAGAAGCTTTGATGTCTGCGTGGCTTGAACTGCTCGAACGCCATGATGCGCTCGTTGATGATTCATGGTTTGCTATGACGGAGCATGACCGCCAACGTATACGCGAGTTCAGGCACGCGCTGCCGGTGCTCGTCAATGAATGGCTGACGCATCACAAGCAGCGCAAAGTCTCTACGGACATGGCCGTGCCGGATAAAGAGTTTGCCGCGATGCTCGCCTTTTATAAAGAACTGCTCGCAGAGAGCAAGCTGAAATACGTCATCTTCGGACACATCGGAGACAACCATGTGCATGTCAATATCCTGCCGCGCAATGATGAAGAGGCTGCAAAGGCCCGCGTGCTTTACGGTCAGTTTATCAATCGCGCAGTCAAAGCGGGCGGCACAATTTCTGCCGAGCATGGCATCGGAAAATTAAAACGCGATTACCTGCGAGAGCTTTACGGCGACGAACACCTGCGCGAGATGGCCGCGCTTAAAAAAGCTTTTGACCCGCAATGTATCTTGGGTCGGGGAAACATTTTTAGCGAAGAGCTTTTATGATTTTAGATTTTAGATTTTTGATTGGTGAGCCATTCAAGCTTAAATCTGAAACTGAAATCGCAAATCTAAAATCTAAAATCTAAAATGCTTAAGTTCACTACAGCCGGAGAATCACACGGGCGCGCTCTGGTGGCGATTGTCGAAGGCTTGCCTGCTGGCTTGCCTGTCGAGGCCGAGTTGATTAACCGCGAGTTGGAGCGGCGGCAGTGGGGTTACGGGCGCGGCGGGCGTATGAAGATTGAGCACGACCGCGTGGAAATCCTGAGCGGCGTGCGGCATGGACGCGCGCTCGGCTCGCCCGTCGCGCTCTTGATTGAGAATAAGGATTGGGCCAACTGGACTGAGGTGATGTCGGCAGAGGTGCGCGACATCCCTGCTGAAAAATCTCGCCGTGTGAAGCGTCCGCGTCCGGGGCATGCAGACCTCGCTGGAGGATTGAAATTCGGAACGCGCGACCTGCGCGATATTCTGGAAAGAGCTTCGGCGCGCGAGACTGCTGCGCGCGTGGCTTGCGGCGCGCTGGCGAAACAGCTTCTCACAATTTTCGGCGTCGAAATCCTGAGCCATGTCACACAGCTTGGCGGGTTTCCCCCGGAAACGCTTGAGCTTGAGTGGGATGCTATCGCGGCGATTCCGCAGGATGCTCCGCTCAGGTGCGCTGATGCGTCTGCGCAGGCGCGTATGATTGAGTTGATAGACGAAGCAAAGCATGCTGGCGACACTCTCGGCGGCGTCTTTGAAGTAGTCGCGCGCGGAGTCGTCGCAGGGCTTGGCTCGCATACTTCTTGGAACGAAAAACTTGACGGGCGATTGGCCCAGGCTGTGATGTCCATTCCGGCGGTCAAGGCTACGAGCATCGGCGCGGGCTTTGAGGCCGCAGCCCTGCACGGCTCGCGTGTGCATGACGAGATTGCTTATGACGGTGAAGCGCAGAAATTCACGCGCCCGACAAATCGCGCGGGAGGTTTGGAGGGCGGCATCACAAACGGAGAAGAAGTGCGTGTTCGTGGCTTTCTCAAACCTATCTCGACCTTGCGCCGCGCGCTCCGCTCGGTTGACATAGACACCAAAGAGGAAGAGGCAGCGGCCTTTGAGCGTTCGGATGTGACGGTCGTCCCGGCGGCGGGCGTGATCGGCGAAGCGATGGTCGCGCTCGTGCTGGCGCAGGCGATGAGAGAAAAATTCGGCGGCGATAGTCTGGAAGAAATGAAGAGAAATTTTGATGGCTACTGCGCGCAGTTGCGTGCGTATTGAGAGTTTATCTAAAACCATTCAATCTCTTCTTAGCGGGCTTATGTTTTTCTTTTCTTTGCGCCACCAGCGCGAAACTAAAACGAACGGTTCACGCAAAGGCGCAAAGAAAAAAACTAAGCTCGCAAAGAGTTGAATGGGTTCACAGTTGGTTTGATGAAAGGCAACTTGAGGATGATTGATAGCTTCTAAGTCCGCTCGCTGGCATTGGTTGCGCGATTTGTCGTAAGATAAATGCCGGAAGCTGTTTGCCTCATGCTCGCTCGTTAAGGAAATTTTAAAAGAATGTCGCTACTGAAAATTGTACATTATCCAGAGCCTGTGCTGTTGACGCCGGGCGATCCTGTGACGGTGTTTGACGAGCATCTCAAGCAGCTTGTCAATGATATGTTTGAGACGATGTATGACGCGCGCGGAGTCGGCCTTGCCGCGCCGCAGGTCGGCATCTCGCAGAGACTTTTTGTGATGGATTGTTCCGGCGGGCAAGACCCTGCGCGGCGCGTGGCTTTGATTAACCCGGAAGTCCTGCATGTCGAAGGCGAGCAGGTCGGCGAAGAGGGCTGTCTCTCTTTTCCCGGCATCTACTTTAATGTGCGCAGAGATTTAAGAGCCATCGTGCGCGCGCATGATGTCAACGGCAATCTGTTTGAAGTTGACGGCATGGATTTGACTGCGCGTTGCATGCTGCACGAGACGGATCATTGCGACGGCATAGTCTTCATAGACAAGACGACGACGCTCAAGCGCGAGATGGTCAAACGCAAGATTAAAAAGTTGCAGAAAGCAGGCGAGTGGGTCTAAGGAGCTTGCCTCTCAAATTCAAAAAAGCGAAACGCGGTCAGTTCAGCAGAACATGACCGCGTTTTATCTTGTGTGATAAGATTCAAGGCACACAAAAATATTTGCGATTTTAGATTTTTGATTTGCGATTGGATAAGGACAAAGACTTTAGAAAATAAGTCTTAGTCCGCTTCCAATCTAAAATCAAAAATCGCAAATCTAAAATTCTTTTAAGGGAGTGAACTATGCAGAGCGAATTCCGCAATGAGCCGTTTACAGATTTCAGCAAGGAAGAGAACGCGCAGGCCATGCGCGCGGCGATTGAAAAAGTGAAGAATGAATTGGGCCACGAGTATCCACTGGTCATCGGCGGCGAGCGCATTAAGACTGAGAAAAAGTTTGAGAGCTTTAACCCTGCGAACAAAACGCAGGTGGTCGGGCGTTTTCAGAAGGCTACGGAAGAACTGGCGCGTCGCTCAGTCGAGACGGCTTTTGAAACTTTTCAGACGTGGCGCAATACTCCTGCAAGAGAGCGCGCAGACATACTCTTTCGCGTCTCCTCGCTCCTGCGCGAGCGCAAGCATGAGATGTCTGCTTGGATGATTCACGAAGTCGGAAAGAGTTGGGCCGAAGCTGACGGCGATACTGCGGAGGCGATTGATTTCTGCGATTTTTACGCGCACGAGATGCTGCGCTATGCGGGAGAACAGCCTTTGACAAAGCTTGAAGGCGAAGATAACCAGCTTGAATATATTCCGCTCGGCGTCGGCGTAGTGATTCCGCCATGGAATTTCCCTCTGGCAATCATGGCGGGCATGACTGTCGCTTCTGCCGTGACGGGCAACACAGTTGTTCTCAAACCTTCTTCGGATGCGCCGACCATCGCTTACAAGTTTTTTGAGCTTTTGGAAGAAGCAGGCATGCCCGCAGGCGTCGTCAACTTTATGACCGGCTCAGGCGCGGAAGTCGGCGACGTGATTGTGGATCACCCGAAGACGCGCTACATAGCCTTCACAGGCTCGAAAGAAATTGGCCTGCGTATCAACGAACGCGCGGCGAAGGTGCAGGAGGGCCAAATCTGGCTCAAGCGTGTGGTGGCTGAGATGGGCGGCAAGGACGCGATTATCGTCGAGGCCGATGCGAATCTGGAAGACGCCGCGACGGGAGTTGTGCAATCCGCTTTCGGCTTTCAGGGCCAGAAGTGCTCTGCCTGTTCGAGAGCTATTATTCACGCGGATGTTTACGACCAGATGCTCGACATGATTGCGGAGCGCACGTCGAAGATAAAGGTCGGCGACCCTACAGACCCCGCGACCAACATGTCCGCAGTGATTAATCAGAAAGCTTTCAAGACGATTAACGAGTACATCGAAAAGGGCCAATCGGAAGGCGGGCGACTTCTCGCAGGCGGAGGCTCTGACGGCGAGCAGGGATTTTTCATTGAGCCGACAGTCATCGCGGATGTGAAGCCGGGCGACACAATCGAGCAGGAAGAAATCTTTGGGCCAGTGCTGGCAGTGATTCGCGCGCAGGATTTTGATGACGCTCTGCGAATCGTCAACGATACTGAGTATGGTTTGACGGGCGCGCTCTACACCTCAGACCCGCAGAAGATAGAGCGTGCGCGCAGGGAATTTCATGTCGGCAATCTCTACTTTAATCGCAAGTGCACGGGCGCGCTCGTCGGCGTTCATCCCTTCGGCGGCTTTAATATGTCCGGCACGGATTCCAAAGCCGGTGGCAGAGATTATCTTGGGCTCTTCATGCAAGCCAAGCTGATGTCGGAAAAAGTCGGAGCGACGACCGGGACAAAGGCCGGGAAGCGTGCGGCCATTTAAATTAATTTCCCGCAAAGGCGCAAAGGCGCAAAGAGGGCGCGAAGAGGTTGAGTGGCAATCTATCCTGAATGATTCCTTTGCGTCTTTGCGTCTTTGCGCCTTTGCGGGAAACTTTGCTTTTATGAGAATCACTTTCATGGGTACGCCCGAAGCTGCCGTGCCTACTTTAAGAAAATGTCTTGAAGACGGCCACGAAGTTGTCTCCGTCTGGACACAGCCCGATCGTCCATCGGGACGCGGCAACAAACTCACCGCGCCGCCCGTCAAAGAGTTCGCCCTCGAAAATAATTTAAAAGTCCATCAGCCCGCGAAAATCAGAAACGCAGAAGCCCTCAGACAGTTTGCCTCGGATGATGCGGATGTCGCAGTCGTCGTAGCCTACGGGCGCATACTGCCTTCGCCATTCCTGAGCACGCCGCGTCGCGGATGCATCAATGTGCATTTCTCTCTGCTGCCGCTCTACAGGGGAGCCGCGCCCGTCAACTGGGCCATCGTGCGCGGCGAGACAGAGACGGGCGTGACCACTATGCAGATGAACGAAGGCTTAGATACCGGCCCAATGCTCTTGCAGCGCGCAACTGAAATCGGAGAAGAAGAGACAGCTACAGAGTTGATGTCAAGGCTCTCTCACGTGGGCGCGGAGTTGTTAGGCGAAACGCTCTTGAGGCTTGATGAAATAGAGCCGCGCGAGCAGGACGAAGAGAAGGCTACGTTTGCACACAGGTTGCAGCGTGCGGATGGATTGATTGAGTGGTCATTGGATGCCTTTCAGATAGAGCGGCGCGTGCGCGGGTTTCAGCCCTGGCCCAATGCTTTTACCAAACATCTTGACAGTCGTCTCGTTATCTGGCGCGCACGCGCAGAGCGGCTTGAGCAGCATGCTCTTGAAGCCGGGCAGATTATCAGAGCGCATGGCGATAATTTATCCGTTGTCTGCGGAGACGAGACTGTGTTGCATTTGCTCGAAGTCCAGCCCGAAGGCAAACGCAAGATGTCTGTGCGTGAATATCTGAACGGCTCGCGCCTTTCTGCCGGAGAAAGTCTGGGATGAACGCGCGACCCAAAGCAGCGCGGCGGCCACAGAAATCCGGCAATGGTCACACAGTCTCGCCTGCACGTCGCGCGGCCTTTGAAATCCTGCGGCGCGTCGAGGATGAAGGCGCGTTTGCCTCTGTCCTTTTAGCGGCAGATGATTCGGAGCTGCGTGCGGAAGACCGCGCTCTCTGTTATGAGCTCGTGCTTGGCACACTGCGCTGGCAACTCCGGCTGGACGCTTTGATAGAGCATTACTCAGGCCGCAAGGCTGAGAGTCTTGATAAACCTGTCCGCCGCGCACTGCGTTTGGGGCTTTACCAGTTGCGTTTTCTGACGCGCATTCCTGCTTCGGCCATCGTCAATGAATCGGTTAATCTGGCTTACCTTGCGCGGCTGCGTTCGGCTGCGGGATTTATCAATGCCGTGTTGAGACGCGCGACGCGCGAGGCGGATTTCGACCCGGCTGCAAAAATCGAAGACGAGCTTGAGCGGCTCTCTGTCGAAACCTCGCATCCTCTCTGGCTGCTTGAACGCTGGGCCAGAGCTTTCGGTCTTGAGGAGACTGAGAAATTCGCGCGCTCAAATAACGAAGCTCCGCCCGTCGCTTTTCGTTTGACAAAGAGAAGCGTGGATGAGCAGAGCATTCTCGATAAACTTTTTGAAGCGGGAGCTAAAATTACTCCCTCGCAGATTGCGCCTGACGCATGGCGCGCGGAAGGCGCGGGCTCTCTTGTGCGTAAGTTGGCGCAAGAAGGTTTTATCTACTTGCAGGATGAAGCCTCGCAACTCGTCGCGCATGTTCTTGATGCAAAGCCGCACGAGCGCGTGCTGGATGTCTGCGCCGCGCCCGGAAGCAAGACAACGCACATTGCCTCGCGCACGAAAGATGCCGCGTTGATAGTCGCAGGAGACATTTACGCGCACCGGTTGCTGACTGTGCTTAAGACTGAAAAGAGAAGCGGAATCGAGTCCATCAATCTGCTGGCATACGATGCGACGATGGCTTTACCCTTTGCGGAGCAATCATTTGAGCGTGTCCTTGTGGATGCGCCGTGCACAGGCACTGGCACATTGCGGCGCAACCCGGAAATACGATGGCGCATCTCACACGCGGATGTTTTGGCTTTAGCGGCGCGGCAGCAGCGCATTCTCGCAAATGCCGCAAGGGTGACAAGACGCGGCGGGCGACTCGTTTATTCCACCTGCTCTGTCGAACGGGAAGAGAATGAAGAGGTCGTCGCAAGCTTTCTGCAAGAGCATTCAGAGTTTAAGCAGGTCTCTATCAAAGTCTCCGGTTCAAGCCTGAGCGCAGACGGCCCTGTGCGAACATGGCCGCAGAGAGACGGCGCGGACGGCTTTTTCATCGCAGCCGTAGAAAGGCAAGGCGGAAGGCGGAAGGCGGAAGGATGAAAGGCATGCTTTTCAAACATGCTGCATTCAATTTCAAATAGCAAGGTTTTCATCCTTCATCCTTCATCCTTGCTCTTCATCGAAGGCGAATGTTAGACTGCGCAACTTGATTTGGCGACCGGCTTTCCGGGAGAGGTGCAAAGGGCTGTGAGTTTTGCAAAGCGTGTGTTCTCGACTGTCGGCAAGCTGGGCATTATTGTCGCCATCGCCATCGCTTTTTTCATCGGACTGGTCGGCACTGTTTACTGGAGTTTGCGCAGCCCGGAAGTGAAAGTGCCGAACATTGTCGGCAAGGATGTGATGGAAGGCGAGGCCGCTCTGGACCAGGAAGGTCTCAACATGCGGCGCAGGGCTTCGCGCTACAGCCCGGATGCCAAGCCGAACACAATCATTGACCAGTCGCCGCACCCCGGAGAAATCATCAAGGTCGGTCAGACCGTCGCCGTCGTCATCAGCCGCGCGACGGCCAAAGAGGGCGAGAGTCCTGTCTCCGCTCCGTCTGCTGCCGAAGAGAGTTTCGCGACGGAAAACAAGAACACAAATGAAGCGTCTTCTTCATCGAAGAACGAAAACGAGAATAAAGCTAACAGTAATAATACGAATAAGCGCAGCCGGAATACGAACAACAGCAACAACGCGAATAATAGTAATAACAGCAACTCGAATCGCAACGCCAACAATCGCAATGCTAATAATCGTAATGCCAATGACCGCAACGCGAATGACCGCAATGTGAACAATCGCAACGCGAATACGGATCGCAACGTGAACGCGAATCGCAGCCCTAATACGAACAGTCGCAACCCGAACACAAACAGCAATCGCACGAACAGTAATTCAAACACGAACAGACGCGCGCCAGTGATGACCACGCCTCCCTTCATCCCGAATAGCAACCGGCGCACGCCTTAACAGTCAGGAGTCAAGAGTCTGTAGTCCAGAGTCAAAACGACTTGAGACTCCAAGACTCCAAGACTCCAGACTCCAGACTTCTTGAATGGTCGAAATAGCTCCTTCAATTTTATCTGCGGATTTCACGCGGCTCGGTGCGGAGATTGAAGCCGTCGAGCGCGGCGGCGCGGGCGTGGTTCATGTGGATGTGATGGACGGCCACTTTGTCCCGAACATCACGGTTGGCTTGCCTGTCGTCAAGGCTGTGCGACGCGCGACCGGGCTTGTCGTTGATACGCATCTAATGATTTCTGAGCCGGGCCGTTACGCAGCGGAGTTTGTAGAGGCCGGAGCGCAGATGGTCTCCGTGCATGTAGAGATTGACCCGCACCTGCATCGCACCTTGATGTCTATCAAAGACAAGGGCGCGCAGGCTGGGATTGCGATTAATCCCGCGACTTCTTTGAGCGCGCTCGAAGAGTCTTTGCAGTTCGCAGACTTTATTCTCCTGATGTCTGTCAATCCGGGTTTTGGCGGACAAAAATTTATTCCAAGCTCGCTTGATAAACTGCGTCGCCTGCGGCGCATGATAGATGAGCGCGGGCTCGCTACGCGGATAGAGATTGACGGCGGCATTGACCGCACAAATATTGCGGAGATTGCTGGCGCGGGCGCGGAAATTATCGTCTCCGGTTCGGCAGTCTTTAATACAAACGACCCTGCACAGGCCGTACGCGAACTGCGCGACGCCGCTGTGCAATGGGTTTAAGCATTTTAGATTTTTGATTTTTGATTTGCGATTGAAAGAAAAGTCAAAGCTTTAATCATCTACAATCAAAAATCTAAAATCGCAAATTCTTGGAGGTTTTATATGTACTCTCGTTATCTGGCATTAGTTACGCTGTGCGCGATTCTCCTGACAGGACTCGCGCCTGTGGCCTTCGGGCAGGAGGGCTCGCCCGCGCAGCGTCTCGAAGTGATGCGTTCAAAGCTTGATGCCATGCGCCGCTCGCTCAATAACGCCATCGCCAGCATCAATGCTTCGGATGAGGGCGATAAAGAGAAAGATAAAAATAGTCCTGAGATGGAAGCCCTGACGCGCCTGCGCGGTCTGGATCGCGAGGTCGGCTCTGTGCTCTCGGATGTCGCGGACTTGCGCAGCAAGGTTGATAAAGCGCAGCGTTACGAGACGAAGGATATAGAGAGATTGGAAGTCTCTGTCAACGACCTGAACACGCGCGTCGAGGCCGGATTGGTCGCCACAGCATCTTTGCGCAAAGGCGAAGCTGTGGCAGGCACGCCACGCAAGAAGAAGAAAAAGAGAGGCCGCTTCTTCGGCCTGCTCGGCGGCGGCGGCGATGATGACAAGTATGAAGAATTGACTGGCACGATTGCTCCGGGCCGCGACCGCGAATTATTTGAGCTGGCGGCCAAAGAGGTTCGCAAAGGAAGCTATGAGACGGGCCGCCTGCTCTTTAACACAATCATCACGACCTATCCTGATTCGCAGTATCTGCCGCTTGCCAAGCTTGCCATCGCAGATTCGTTTTATCTCGAAGGCACGACCGCCGCGCTCATACAGGCATCTGCGGCCTATCAGGATTGGCTGACCTTCTTCCCTTCAGACCCGCTTGCGGATGATGTGATGCTCAAGGTCGCGGAATCCGAGATGCGGCAGATGGGGCTCGCAGACCGCGACGTGAGCCGCGCGCGCAAGGCCGAGCAGCGTCTGAAAGTTCTCTTGCAGCAATACCCGGACACGCCTCTGCGCGCAGACGCCGAGCGTCGTCTGATAGAGGTGCAGGAAAACTTAGGCATGCATAATTTGAAGATTGCAGACTTTTATCTCAAAGCTCGCTACCAGCAGGAAAAGGGCGGACTCAAGGGCGCGCAATCGCGCTTGAAGGAGATTATAGAGAAGTGGCCGCACTTTTCTTACATGGACAAGGTGCTGTTCAATACAGGCTACACCTACCAGCAAGAGGAAGAGCCGGACGAGGCCGCGAAGTATTATCAGAGACTCGTGCGCGAGTTTCCCAATAGCGAGTATGTCGAGAAAGCTGTCGAGCAACTGAACATCATCGGCGCGGCTGTGCCGGAAGCAGACCCTGCGGCCAAACAGAAATTGCCGCCAGAGCGTCCCGGCTTTATGTCGAACCTGAAGAACGAAATCTTTGGCATACAGCCCGTGACCGTGAGCAAGAACGGCGTGCTGATTAGCAAGGACAGCAAAGAAGGCAACGACCTGATTGACATTGCTATCGCCAGAGGCGGGCAACTGCCGGAATCAACGACGCGGCAGGCTCCGAGCACAACGCGCCGCCCTGCGCCCGCGCCGCAAAATAACAACCAGCAGCAGCCTGCTCCGACTACGCCGGGCAACACGCCGTAAAGAAGGAAAAGAAAGAAACGGCTCGCGCAAAGGCGCAAAGGCGCAAAGAAAACAAGTAAGTCTTTCTTTGCGCCTTTGCGCCTTTGCGCGAGATTCCTTCGTCACTGTAGCTCACTGGAATTTTAAACTGCACCACTACCGAAGGCACACGGTGTTTGCTAGGCTTGAAAGGCGAATGCTAGAATTTCCTTTGCGTAGTTTGCTTTTGAGATAAGCCGCAAACCATTCGCAGAAATTATGACGCCAGCACAGGAAAGCACACAGGCAGAATTGGCGCGTCGTCATCGCACGGCGGCGATGGTGGTCGGAGCTATACTCGGCCTCACGCTGGCTCTTATCGGCATCGCTTTCTTTGCCGCCGAATCGCTTTACAGGCCCGGCGACCCGACGCTGCCGATGGCTCTCTGGATAACCATTCTGGTCTTCGGGCTTGGCGCATTCGTCTTGCGCCGCGCAAGATTTGCGTCAATGCGTCTCAATGATATAGCCGCGCTGCGCGGCATCTCCGGCCTGCTCAAAACTCTGCAAGGGACGACTATTCAGTTAGCCTTTTTAGGCGGAGCCATTGCCCTCATGGGTTTCATTGTCACGATTCGGACGGGCAACAAGTATGACATGCTGCGTGCCGGAGGCGTCGCTGTTATTGTGCTGCTCTATTGCTATCCGATGCGCGGAGCATGGCAGCGTCTGGTCCAGGGAATCGAGCGGAAGAGCATTGCGACAAATGTTTCTTCTGCGAAGGGAAATATCACTTGAAGTTTTCTGACAAGCTCTTTCGGCATATTCTTTTCGCTTGCGCTCTGGCAATCAGTCCGGTCTTCTTGCTCAACGCTCGCGCGCAAAATCAATCTACAGCGAATCCTGTGCAGGCTCAGGCAGCAGAAGCTTCTGCGGGCCAGTTTGCAGGCGCGATGGATTCGCCGGAGGCCACACTTGCGCGGCAGAAGCGCGCGCAGGGCTACGCGAAATTCCTTCTGGGCCAACGCCTGCTCTCTAATATCAGGAACAGCGAGAGCGATTCTTCGGCTGCGACTGTGAAGCTTGCACAGCAGGCTTTTCAGGAAGCCTTGCAGCTTGACCCGACGCTCGCAGAAGCCTACACGGCGCAGGCAGAGATTGCGCTCTTCTATCAGCGCAATATTGACGAGGCCATGCGGCTCGCAAGCTCTGCCATCAAAGTTAGCCGCAATAACTTTGGCGCGCATCAGATGCTCTCGCGCATCTACGGACTCAAGAGCGGACTCAACAGGCAATCGCTCGATAAGACAAATGCAGAGCTGGCCGTCGCGTCTTTGCGCGAAGCCGTGCGCCTTGTTCCGAATGACGCGGAAGCATGGGCCTTGCTCGGCGAACTCTATCTCGCACTGGGGCGCACGGAAGAAGCCATCGCGGCTTTGACGCGCTGGTCTGCCGCTCCTCCGACCGCCGACGCGCGCTTTTATTCAACCATCACTGGCGGGCGCGAGTTGACGCAGGATGCAGCCGCCGCACGTCTGGGTGAGGCATTGATGCGCGCCGGACGTTCGCGCGAAGCCATCAATGCCATACGCCGCGCAATCTCGCTCAATCCCGAAAGCGGCGCGTATCAGGAATTATTAAGCAGGGCCATAGAGTCGAGCGGCGGAGACGATGCCTCGCTGATTGCAGAACTGCGCGGCATGGTGGCAACAGAGCCGCAGAACGTCGCTCTCGCAATCATGCTGGCGCGCGTGCAGACTCGCGCGGGCCGCGCTGACGAAGCAGTGCAAACTTTGCGCACGAGTCTCAATCGCCGTCCTCCTTCTGACAAAGAAGGAATCCTCACGATTCGTCTCGCTCTGGCCCAGACCTACGCGGACGCGCTGCGTTATGCAGAGGCCGTGAATATCTATGAAGAGCTTTTGAAAGAGCAGGGCATCACTGGCACTGCACCTCTCACAAAGGAAGAAGACCGCCGCATGGCCGGCGAGCTTTTGCGCCGCATCGTGACGCTGCAAAAGAACGCAGAGAAGCCTGCCGAAGCTTTGCAAACCATCGAACGCATGCGCCGCTTGTTCGGCAACGACGACCCGACGATTGACCTTGAGCACATAGAACTCTTGCGCGATCAGGGTAAGCATCGTGAAGCCTTGCAGACGACGCGCGCGGCCCGGCGAAAATTTCCGCAACAGGATGAATTTCTTTATCTGGAAGCCAACATCTTGACAGACATGGGCCAGATAGAAGAAGCTGTCACGCTTCTTCGCGCACGCCTCACGACTGGCGGCGAGCCGTCTGCGCGTCCTGCTTCATCTCTCGCGGATTTCGATTTGTACCTGCGCATCGCCAGTCTCTATATACAGGCGCGTCGCGGGACGGAAGCCGTCGCAGCCGCGCGTCAGGCTCTCGAACGCGCTCCGGCAGACCGTCAGGACATGATTGCCGCAGCACTGATTACGCTCTCTTCCGCGCAGGATCGCGCGGGCGATGCGAAAGGCTCTGAGGAATCTCTGCGCCGCTTATTGGACCAGGACCCAGAGAACGCGACCGCGCTCAATAATCTCGGTTACTTTTTAGTAGAACGCAACGAGCGTTTGCAGGAAGCCTTGCAGATGATTCAGCGCGCAGTCAAAGCAGAGCCGACTAATCCATCTTTTCTTGACAGCCTCGGCTGGGCCTATTTCAAACTCGGCCAACTCGCAGAGGCCGAGCGCAATCTCGCGGAAGCCGCGCGCCGCAATAGCGGCTCTGCCACGATTCAAGAGCATCTTGGCGATGTCTATCAAAAACAGGGCAAACCCAAAGAGGCACGCGCCGCATGGGAGAAAGCCCTCAGGCTCTTAAACGAAGGCGAACAGGCACAGAGGATAAGAGGCAAGCTGAGCGGAACTTCAAAGTAGCTGACAATCCAAAATGTGAGAGGCACAGGCAGATGATTGCAGTTCATCGTGGCGCGGGAATGCTGGCTCCACTCTTCGGCATCCTGTCGGCTTTGCTGGTGAACATTGCGACCATCAAATTGTTTGGCGATTCATACTATCAAGAGCATCGCTGGCCCAAGATAGCCGTCTTATTGTTCGCCGGATTCTGTTGTTTCGCGGCGGGCCTGTGGCTGAAGAAGCAAAGACAGAAGACTGCCGAAAAAGAGCAGGAGTATGTCGAATCTTTAAGCCCGAAGTTTGGCGCAGCAAAAGAGTTTGCGCTTTCCGAGCCACGCGACCACCTGATGTTCATCCCGCTCCAATACTGGTCAATCGTCTATTGCGCGGCGGCTCTCCTTTATGCAGTGACGAGCAAGTGACATTGAGAGACGATGTCTCGCAATCCTTTAGTCTATTAGTTAACTCAAGTTAAGAGAGCGATGGCGGCTTGGCCGCAATGCTGTGCGGAAAAGCTTTGCTTTTCCGGCTGATGTGACTCCCAACCATGTGCGAGGCTCAGCCTCGCATTAGTTCAGCAGGAGCGGTAAACGGAAAGTCAGAGACTTTCCGCACAGCAGGCGGCTCAAGCCGTCCTTATCTAGCAACTGAGGTTAGTTGTTTCCTGTCTTGCTCTCGCTGCGGATGACGCCGCGGTATAACTGGCCCTCACGAGTGCTCACAGTAATTCTTAGTTCTCCTAAACTGTCTGTCCCTTGTGGAATGTTGAAGGCGGCCCGACCGTCCGGGTTGGTCTTCTTGCTCTGGAAGAGTGCGCGCTTGCCTGTGCCGCCCGTCAGAGTGACGCGTGCATCACGCAGACGCTTTCCGCGCACGCTGACTTCAACGGGCAGGAAGTCGCGCTGCGGAATAAGTTCGGGATGTATGACGGACAGCTTTCCGGGAACATGATTCCAGACGGGCATGGCCGGGTCGCCGTAAAGCGTTTGCGCGTAGAAAGTCCAGATGGAACGCACGCCGTCCGTCGCCAGACGCATTCCCGCAGCTGGGCCAACTCTGCCGTTGGCCGCCAGCATGCACCAGAAAAACTGTTCGTAATTGTCGCCCGTGCCAATCCAGCTATAGCGCGTGTTGCCGACATAGGCGACTGCGCCTCCGTTCGGGTCGAGCAAAGATACTTCGGCCAACGAATCGTTTGACCCATCCGGCTTACCTGTGGAGCAGGAATCCGCGAACGCGATAAAATATTGATGAGTGTTTGAAAAATCCGGCTCGGCGTTGACGCTGATGCCGCAGCAGCCAGACCACGAACCGTGTCCCGTGAGGCTCAGAAAATGCTGGCCCGTGTTGATAGCTTCGCGCACAGTTTCCCGCGTGAGCGGAATGACGGGCGGCGGCGCGCTAAGATCGAAGTAGTCTGAATAATGACGCTCTACATCATCGAACTCGTTGAACCATTCGTCAATCATGCCGCGCATGGCCTCCTTCTCAACAACGGAGCTTTCCAATCCCACAGGGTCCCAGAAAAATTCATCCGGGTTAATGTTAGCTTCCGGCCCGGTCACTTTGACAAAGCGTGTCGCGGAATCCGTCTGCGTGGAATAGCTGGAAGTCGTCGTAAAGAACCAGCCCGCGCTGATTGTGTCTTCGGTGGTATCGTAAGGAATCACAGTCTGGCCCGTGTCGGTTTTCGCCACTAAGCGGAAAGATGGATTTCCACTGACGAGTTCAATGTCGAACTTCGCGTGAATCTTTGTGACAGTCGTTCCTGCGACGTGTGTGAACTTGCCTTCTTCGGGCGGTGTGCCTGTATCCGTCTGTCGTTCAAGTCCCCTGCGTCCCCAGTAAGCCGCCGCATACAGCACCTTTCGCAAATAATTCTTATCAACCTGCGCGGAGATGCCCTGCTCGCCTGCCGCAGGAGTTTGCAGGTCTTCGTAAGTAATGATTTTATTTATGAACGCGCGCACCTGCGCCGCGCTTTCGGCAGGAACGCGACCGGGCCAGACATCTGAATTAAAATCCACTTCGTCCAGAGTTACATGACGCTCAAGCTCAGAGTCATAGTGCGACTGGCCGTAGAGACCGTTGTTGTTGTCGTCAAAGTCGTGATGGCCCGGCGCGTTATAACCCGGCCCGACGAGACTCGCATAGTAGAAATCCGTCGGGATGAAATTAACATCGCGCACCCAGTAGAAGTCGTCGTCGATGATAGACTCCGGCCCTTCGACGATAATGAACTTCGTCGGCTGATTGTCCGCGCGGCGCGTGAAATCTTCGTCCTTGTCATTGAAGTCCGCTTCTGTAGTGAAGTACCAACCCAATTCCGTCGGCCCTGCTTCGCGGTTGTAGGGAACGAGCGTGCCGCCGTGATATGTCGAAAGCGGTTCGTTGATGGAGGGCGTAAATTCAGGATGCAGCTTTGCGGTTGAGTGTCCCGCGAGAAAATGGCAACGCTCGACGGGCGGCGGATTTTCATTTTTGCGCTTGACGCCGAAAGTGTGATAGCTGCCGGAGCCTGCCATGTGACGCATCGGCACGACGCTGACATCGCCGCCGAGCACGACATAAAGCGTTCCCCATTCCGCGTGTGCGAACTTGAGAAAGTTGCGTATCACTTCCTGCAAATCACGCGCGTAGCCGTCTTCCGTAAAGTCGCCGTATGTCCCGTCAACGATGCTGGAAATCGTAATCACATGCGAGTGCAATCCTTGCGAAGTGCGCCACGCTGCGAGTCTCTGAAACTCTGCGACGAGGTCTCCATCGAGCGCAGCCCCGCGCTCTGCAATCGTGGGCGGTCGTGTCCCTGTGCGTGTGCGCGGCATGCTCTGAGGCCAACGAAAGTTATCAGTGATGATGAGATGCGGCGCGTCTTCGAGCACAAAGACTGTGCCTGGCACAAAGATGCCCGGCGTGACTGTCACGCGGTCGCTTTGCAGAAACGTGTTCAGGTTTTCGGCATACAATTCACCGACCTTCGCTTTGCGCTTGCGCCGTTCTTCGCCAACGCGCCGCGCTTTTTCGCGGTCAAAGGTGATGACATATTTCAGGCGCGGATAGAACAGGAAGGAACGTGTCGCAGCATCATATTGCACTGGCCGCACTTCCACTCCGGCGATTTGCAGCGCGCCGACTTCCTCTATCTTTATCAATCTCGCAAGCTGCTCAGGATAACGATTCTGTCCTTCAAAGTAGCGCGGGTCTGGCGGAGTCATGCGGAACTGCACATTCTCGATGGAGAAGCCGCCGCCCGTGCGCGGGTCGTCTCCGACATCCGGGAAAGGCTCCTGCGCGGGCAAGGGATTGAATGGCCCTTCGATGCGCACGGCTTCGCCCGGAATGACTTCAAACTTCACGACATCGCCGCCGAGCGGCAGAGCTACGTAGCGCATTTGATGCGGCACGGCGGGCGCACCCGGCGTTCCGGTCGTGGCGAAACCGGGCAGGTGCGGCACATCAAAACCGTCGCGCTTTTCAATCTTCAAAGAGCCTTTCGGCAACGCGATGCCAGCTTCGACTTGATTGTCTTGCCCGGCGGGCGCGTGGTCGCCAAGAATTTTATGCGGAATCGCAAGCTCAAAAATTTCATCCGTGCCTGCGTTCCAACGTACGGCATCCTTGGTATCAATCAGAAAACGAAACGGCGGCGCATAAACAGAGAGATAAATATCAGGCTTGTGCTCAAACAACTCGCTAAAATCCGCTTCGGTATAGTGCAACTCAAAGCCGCCATTTTCGTCAGTGATGACCGCGCCCAACAGGTCGTCATAGAGCAGATCTTTGTCATAAGCGCGAATCAACAAGCCCTCGACGCCCAGACCGCTTTCCTCTTCATAAACACGGCCCGCAATCCGAAATTGCATAATCTTTCTCCTTCAAGCAACTTTGAGTTCGCGGGCTATTATTTCATGCAATAGCAGGATTGCGCGAGACATTCTGTGCGCAGCGAAGGGAGTAGTATCCTAATTTCAAATTAGATGTGTTAATTTCTGTCGAGTCATGTCATCTTTCTGGATATTCTTTTGGGGAATGGTTATTGGTGTGCTTGGCGGGTTAATCGGACTCGGCGGCGCGGAGTTCCGTTTGCCCGTCTTAGTGGGCTTCTATAAGTTTCGCACCTTGCAGGCTATCGTTATCAATCTTCTGGTCAGTCTGGTGACGGTCATCTTCTCTTTCATCTTTCGCGTCGGCTTTGTCAACCTTGACCGCATCACCTCACATGCTCCGATTATCTTTGACATTCTCGCAGGCTCATTGCTCGGCTCTTATTTGGGCGTGCGCTTCGCCACGAAAATCAATGAGCATGCCCTGACTCGCATCGTGGTTGTTTTTCTCGTCATCTTGAGCATCGTGCTTATCGGGCATGACTTCATCTTTCATGCTCAGAGCTTAGCCGTTCCCGTTCTGCTCAAGTTCGTTTTGGGTGCGCTGGCGGGAGTCGTGATAGGCGTCTTTAGCAGTATGCTCGGCGTCGCAGGCGGGGAGTTAATTATTCCGACAATCATCATTCTGTTTGCAGTAGATATAAAACTTGCTGGAAGCTTGAGCCTTGCTGTCAGCATTCCTACTATCATCATGGGTTTGATAAAGTACGGGAGACAAGGACAGATGAGCGGCATTCGTCAACAGAGAGGTTTTATTCTGTGGATGTCGGCAGGTTCAATCTTAGGTGCGCTCATAGGCAGTTATCTACTCAGCTATGTGCGTGTATCATTCCTGCAAGTGTTGCTTGGCTTAATCCTGCTCGTCTCTGCCATGAAGCTATGGAGAGGACATTCTAAAACGCTAATTTGAAATTAGGACACTACCTCGAAGGGTAAAAGAGGGGCAGGGACAAGCCCTGCCCTGTTGGTTATGTGGTTGGAGTTGATTTGCGCGCAGACCGTTTGCGCTCGCTGGCGCGCGTGCCTCCGGCCTGTTCGTATTGTGAAGAGTCAGGGCCGAAGAAGGCGCGAAAGCCGCTGCGTGCGCGCGTCACGATTGTATTCACGGCAAGGGCTTTGCTGTTTGAGTCGTTAACGGCAGCCGTCAGTTGTGTACGCAAATCTTCGGTCTTGTTGTTCTGTGTGCGCAGGTCTGTAATCATCGCCTGAAATTGAGCAAGCGTCACCTCTCCCATAGCGAAGGTCGGGTTATCCGCCCAGACGCGCGCTATCTGTTCCGCTTCGCTCAAGACTGTGTCCATTGATTTACCTTTAGGCATTGTAAGGTTTACCTCCTTCAGTCAGGGTTGGAGTTTCCAACGGGTTATTTGAGGTGCGAGGTCAGGGCGCAGCATATCATATATAGCCATGTGCAATAGAGTATCATCTGGTACGCCCTCCCTGACGGTCGGGCTACTGCCCCGTAGTTACCATTGAGGGGCAGTAGCCCGACCGTCAGGGAGGGCGCACTCAAGTGCAAACCGCAATAAAGAATGCGATTAATGATTATTTCGGGTCACACCGCCGTTAAATAAAAAAGGGGCGCAAGAATTTATGGCATGGCTGCCATCTTTAATGGCATAGCAGCCATAATGAACGGCACTCCTGCCATATTAAACGGCTGCTTCATCATAAATATTGGCTGCCCTGCCACAATTAATGGCAGGGCAGCCAATATTTATGGCAAGACAGCCAATACTTATGGCGAGGTTGCCAACATTTATGGCGAGGCAGCCATTTAATATGGCAGGCATATATAAAGATTGTGCAGGGCTGCGCATAAATAGTGCAGAGCGGCACAGTTTTATTTTTAAGGAGAATGTTTTGCTCTGCTCGGCAGCTTTGTCGGCAGGTTTAGCTCATCGTCAACTAATCTTTCCAAACATACTCCGGCTAATCTTGCATACATTAAAAGCAAGGGTAATGATGGTTCGCCTTTGCCTGTTTCGTACTCAGAAATCCTGTTTTGAGTCAGGTCAATACCTAACTCCCTGATTAGCTCGTTCTGAGAAAGCCCTAACTGCGTCCGAATCTGGACAAGCTTTGCGGCTAAACGTGCGGGTCTTGAGCGCGCTCTACCTCCCATCAGAAAGTTTCTCCTGATAGAAAACAAAGCTTGATGCCAACCGCAATCCCGGTTAGAATACGCTTGCGCAAACTTTTCGCCGTGAGAGGAAACCTTTCATCTCGCACGGCGATGCTCATCACTCTTCTTTGAGATTGAGGGTTGAGCTACGCATTAGCCGTTGCTGATTTTCAAACAGAACGCGCTCAATATAGCAGAGCGCGCACTTTCTTGACATCACAAAAGCTAGAACGGTGAGCGTTGGGGGATGGGTACGCTCACTGCCGCGCGTCCGTCGGTGGGGCGGGCTGCTGCGGAGAGGCCGTCGTGACATTCCCACGTACTCGGCGGCCTCGCTTCCTGCTATACTAAGACAACGAACTTCCATCCCATTCATGGCTTGGGTCTGGATAAAATGTTAGACCCTCTCCCTCATAACCGCTTATAGACACCAGCCATCCGCCGGGAACTTTGGCACGGTACACAGGGCAGCTATAATCAGTTGCCAACTTTTCCCATTTAAGCATAGAACTTGCTCCTTAAAATGTTCTGTCTTACTTAATTAACCCAAGTTGCTACATACAAACGGCTTCAGCCGCGTGGCTGTGCGGAAAGTCTCTGACTTTCCGTTGCTTGCCGCTTTTGACTTGCGGCGAGGCTCAGCCTCACCGCAAGCTTGAGTTAACATTGGCCGGAAAAGCTCAGCTTTTCCGCACAGCCACGCGGCTGAAGCCGCAGTCATTTTGATATCTAGCAACTTAGGTTAATTATTAAAGATAGCATATGACCTTTTTATTTTTATAAACTTCAAACTAACTCACCACCCGGCGAAAATGTTTGTTGACAGTCTCCTGAGAATTATTGTTTAATCGAAAGTGTTGACTGTCATTTACAGTTATGCAAATGACAGAGCGGCCCTGATCTTTCGTAAGTTATTAGTGATTGCACGATAAGGGCAAACCTGCTGCGAGGCAGGGACGCAAAGCCGTGAATCTCAGTGCAGTGTGATAGAAATCCATGCTGCCCCCCGATTCTGAGAATGTCTGGTTGCCGAAAGCGGTCTGAGAAAAGTTCCGAAACAGCTTTTCTCAAAACCTCGTAAACCTTCCGCTTTTAACCAAAATTCTACTTTGCGCCAAACCCGCTCTGCGATTTAAATCGCAGCAGCCAAGTGTCTGCGCATTTCTCAATCACTGACAACAAAAGAGGTCGCGGCCATCACCGATAAAAGGCACTCCCGCAGCGATGTGGGTTCGCAAAGCCAGGAATCTCGCCCCAAAGTTTTTTGAGATCGTCCGGCTACCGAAGTGAGGTTTTGACATGACTTTATCGCGCGCTGCCGTCGCTTCACGGCTCCCCCGTCCATTGATTAAAACTGTCTCGCGCTTTGCGCTTATCCTTGTCGGAATTTTCTGTGCGACTGCCCCCGTAGCCGTTGCTCAGAGGGCTTCGTCGCGTCCGGTCGCACGCATGGTGATAAGCGGACAGGTTCCGCCTTCCGCGCCTGTACGCCAGCGCGTCGTCACCAACTCTTCATCGCGCACAGTCTATGCGCCTGCCACGCCCGCGCCCGCAGTCTCTAAGAGCGCGGCGAGTCTTGAGCGCAGAGCTTTCGATTTGGCTAACGCGCAAAGACGCTCGCGCGGCCAGCAGCCGCTCGCGTGGGATGCAGAGCTATCTAGGCTCGCGCGCGAGCATTCTGCGAACATGGCGCAGTCAGATTTTTTCAGTCATAAAAATCCGCGCGGCATGTCTATGGTAGATCGCGCACGCTCGCAGGGCATTCGCGGTTGGAGCGCGCTCGGCGAAAACATCGCGTATAATCAGGGCTACGAAGACCCTGCCGGTTTCGTCATCGAACGCTGGATGGTTTCGTCAAAGCATCGTGATAATCTTTTGAATGCGCGCTGGACTCGCTCTGCCATCGGCGTCGCGGTCGCAGACGATGGCCGCGTCTTCTTTACACAGTTATTCATCGCGCCCTGACGCCGTTTGGGGAATTTAAGAAACGTGGGCGGCTGGCGCTTAGATTTTAAGAGGCTGGCCGCCCGTTTTGTTTTCCGAATCTCTTACGCTTCCCGCCTTCGCCAAGATTAACTGGATACTGCGCGTGCTCGGTCGCCGCACGGACGGTTATCACGAACTGCACACAATCTTTCAAACCATCACGCTGCACGACAGCATCACTTTCAAATTAAGCGAGGATGAGCGCATCACACTCACCTGTGACGAGCCTTCGATTCCACTTGATGAGAGCAATCTGATTGTCCGTGCGGGCTGCGCTTTGCGCGAGAGTTACAACATCAAGCAGGGCGCGGTGATTCATCTCGAAAAGCGAATCCCTACAAAAGCAGGTCTTGGCGGCGGGTCGAGCGATGCGGCCATTACGCTCATCGCCTTAGCGCATCTCTGGCAAGTTGAATTTGAAAAGCATGCTCTTGAAGAAATGGCTGCGCGGCTCGGAGCGGATGTGCCATTCTTTTTGACTGGCGGAACTGCGCTCGGCAGAGGCTTGGGGACAGAAATCTCCGCACTTGAAGATGCGCCGGAAGCTTATCTCGTGATAGTCAAGCCGCAGGCTGAAGTCTCAACCGCAGAGGCTTATAAAGCCTTGAGCGCGCCCGCCTTGACAAAGGTTGGAGGCGACATTATCCTTTCTAGTTCGCGTCCGCCAGCGCATTTCTCGGATTCGCTACCGGATAGTCTGATAAACGATTTCGAGCCTGTCATCTACGGCCAGCAGCCTGAGATAATGCTTGCCAGAGATGCTTTGATGAAGGCAGGAGCGCGCGGGGCAGGGCTTGCCGGAAGCGGCGCGTGCGTCTTTGGTATCTTTGAAAATGTGGAAGCGCAGGAGCGCGCTGCCAAAGTTTTAAGTTCCAAAACAGGCTGGCGCGTCTATGTGTGCGAGACGCTTTCGCGCGCACGTTATTTCGGGGAACTGGGGGCATGCGCCGCTCCGCTCCAACGCGCTTCCTGAAGGCTCTCAAAAGAGTTTGATATTGGGGCGTAGCCAAGTGGTAAGGCACCGGTCTTTGGAACCGGCATTCGTTGGTTCGAATCCACCCGCCCCAGCCAAATCAGAGGCTAGATGTTAGATGTCGGATGCTAGTTTATATTCTTTCACTAACATCTGACATCTAACATCTAACATCTACTTTATGGGAACAACCGGCGGCATCAAAGTCTTTTCCGGGAACGCCAATATCAGGTTGGCGGAAGAGATTTGCCATTATTTGAGTTGCGATCCGGGGCGCGCCATCACGGAGCGTTTTTCGGACGGCGAGTTCAATTTTCAGATTGACGAGAACGTGCGCGGCGGCGATGTCTTTATCGTCCAGCCAACGTCTCCGCCGACCGATGCGAACCTGATGGAGTTGCTCATCATGCTCGACGCCTTTCGCCGCTCGTCGGCAGAGCGTGTGACGGCTGTCATTCCGTATTACGGTTACGCGCGTTCGGACAAGAAGGATAGGCCGCGCGTGCCGATTTCGGCAAAGCTGGTGGCGAACCTGATAACGGTCGCAGGGGCCAATCGCGTGCTGACGATTGATTTGCATGCTTCGCAGATTCAAGGCTTCTTTGACATCCCTGTTGACCACCTCTACGCCGCGCCCGTGATGATTGGTCATTATCAGGCGAACCCGCTGCCGAATCTGACGGTGGTTGCGCCAGACACCGGCGGAGCGGAACGCGCGCGTGCTTACGCCAAAAGATTGGGCGCGGATTTGGCTCTCTGTGATAAGCGGCGCGAGAAGGCGAATGTTGCGGAAGTGATGAACGTGGTCGGAGATGTGCGCGGGCGCAGTTGTCTCGTCGTTGACGATATGTGCGACACCGGCGGCTCTTTGACCAAAGTTGCGCGCGCTTTGAAAGAAGCCGGAGCCGAAACGATTCATGCCTGCTTTACGCATGCAGTGCTTTCGGGCCACGCTTGCGAGCAGCTTGCCAATTCGGATATAGAGCAGATGGTTATCACGAACACGATTGCGCTCAACGGCGCGGCGTGTGAGTTGAAGAACGTAACAACTTTGAGCATCGCTCCGCTACTGGCGAAAGCGATCAAGTCGATCCACGAGGAGACAAGCGTTTCCTCGCTCTTCGTCTGACGAAGGGCAAAGACAACTTATCCCAAGTCCCAAGAATCAAGCCCCCCTTGTGTTCAGGCCTGATTCTTGGGACTTCGGGACTTGGGACTTTAATTTTCAGAGAGCGAATATCATGGCAGAGAAACAATCAATCACCATCCGCGCAGCGTTGCGCGAAGGTCGCGGCAAGAATGATGCGCGTCGCGCGCGTAGTAACGGCATGGTTCCGGTCACGGTTTACGGCGGCGAGGGCGGGGCTGTCTCAGCCGTCGCGCCGCTCAGAGAGTTGGCCGCAATCCTGCGTTCTGAGTCAGGGCATAACTCCATCTTCACGATTGATGTCGAAGGTGTTGGGCCAAGCGAGGTCATGTTCCATGACCGCCAGCTAGACCCTGTGCGCGGTCGCCTTGTTCACGCAGACCTGCGCCGCCTGGTGAGCGGTCAGAAGATAGAAGTCACTGTGCCTATACATCTGACGGGCGAGCCTATCGGCGTGCGCGATGAAGACGGACATCTCGAACAAATCCTGCGCGAGATAGAAATTCGTTGCGACCCGCGCAACATTCCTGATGCGTTTGACCTCGATGTCTCGCACCTTGGCGTACATGACGCTTTGCATGTCTCGGACATTCCGGCGGATGAGAACATAGAGATTCTCGAACCCGCAGAGTCCTTGATTGCGACTGTCACAATCCTTCGCGAAGAGCCTGTTGAGGCGGTAGTCCCGGCTGAGGGCGAAGAGCCAGCCGAGCCTGAAGTCATCGGCAAGGGCAAGAAGGAAGACGAAGAGGAAGCTTAAGACAATTTTTGATTTGCGATTTTTGATTTGCGATTTTTCATTCTCTTTCAATCGCAAATCAAAAATCAAAAATCGCAAATTCATGTTTTTAATTGTCGGTTTGGGCAATCCGGGCGCGCAGTATGAATGGACGCGCCATAACTTGGGCTTCATGCTCATTGACAGAATCGCGCAGGAAGTTGGCGCGGCAGTCAAGCGCAAAGAGTGTCGCGCGCTTGTCGGGCGCGCAGAGCTTGAGGGCCAGAAGGTCGAGCTGGTCAAGCCGCAGACTTTTATGAACCTGTCAGGCGAGTCAGTCAGTCTGTCTCATCGCCAAGCAGGAAGATAAAGCGGCTGCGATTAAAAGCTTGGTTGTCATCAGCGATGACCTGGCTCTGCCGTTTGGGACGATACGGCTCAGGCCGCGCGGCTCGGCTGGCGGGCATAATGGTTTAAAGTCCATCATCGCCGCGCTCAGGACAGAAGAGTTCATGCGCCTGCGTATAGGGATTCAGCCCGCGCACATGGTCGCAGACACAAAGCGTTTCGTGCTCGAAGAATTTTCCAGAACGGAACGCGCCGAAGTTGAAAAGATTTTAGAACGCAGCGCAGACGCGCTCCGCGCCGTCCTCAGAGACGGCATTGAAAAAGCTATGGCAGCTTATAACTGAAGAGCTTTTTGATTTGCAATTTTTGATTTTTGATTGGATAAGGATTAAAGACTTTATAAAATAATTCTTTAGTCTGCTTTCAATCGCAAATCAAAAATCAAAAATCAAAAATTCTTCTTTCCCTTCTTGCTTCATCTTTTAAGAATGAAGCTAGACATCCAGAAGGAGGATGAATTTTGGCAGGACAAAGAATTTATGAAGTGATGTTCATCGTTGACCCGGAGACGGGCGCGGATGATGTCACTCGTCTCAGTGAAAACCTACAGCAAATCATCACGGATTTGGGCGGCGCGGTCACCAAGAATGAAGACATGGGACGCCGCACTCTCGCCTATCAGATAGGCCGCAAAACCGAAGGCCATTATATTCTTTTCGAGGTCGAAGGCTCCGGGCGCGAAATCGCAGAGCTTGAACGCCGCATGCGTGTCAACGATCAGGTCTTGCGCTACATCACTGTGCGCGTGGATGAAGATCGTCGTCGTGCGGAAAAGTTCAAGGCCAAGCGTGCGCGCAAGGCCAGCCGGCGCTCCGGCTCGCCGGGTGCGCGAGGCGGCAGCGTCGCCGCGCCACCTGTCGCAGAAGAGGATGGAGATGCCTGATGATGCTCCTGCTGTAAAGCGGGCGCTTTAATGAGAGGATTTGAAGAGGAAGATTATGTCAAGTAATTACGATGATCGTGATCGCGGATTTGACCGCGACGATGATAATGATAGAGGAGATCGCGGCGGACGTGGTGGTCGCGGCGGCGGGCGGCGTATGCACAGGCGCAAGGTTTGCGGCTTCTGCCGCGACAAGGTTGACCTGATTGATTTCAAGGATGTGCGGATGCTGCAAGGCTTCATTCCTGAGCGCGGCAAAATCCTGCCGCGCCGTATCTCCGGCTCGTGCGCGACACACCAGCGCATGTTGTCCGAAGCCATCAAGCGCGCGCGCAACATCGCGCTCTTGCCTTACGCCACAGATTAATCAAAGGAGGATTCAGCAGAAATGGCTAACACTAACGTCCTCCTGCGGGAAGACATAGACGATTTGGGAGCGCGCGGCGAAATCGTGCGCGTCAAAGCAGGCTACGCGCGCAACTATCTTCTGCCGCGCAAACTGGCTGTCGAAGCGACGGCGAGCAATGTGAAGCAGATTGAGCAGGAACGCGCCGCGCTCTTGAAGAAAGAGGCTAAGGAGCGCGGGACTGCACAGTATCAGGCAGACCAGATGGCTAAGCTCAGCCTGACCTTCGAGCGCAAGGTCGGCGAGCACGGCATGCTCTACGGCTCTGTCACTTCGATGGACATCGCAGAAGCCTTGAAAGAGCGCGGCTTTGAAATTGACAGACGCCGCATCACACTGCGCGAGGCGATTAAAGAGACAGGTGATTTTAAAGTCACACTCAGGTTGCATCGCGAGGTCAATGTGGAAATCCCTGTCATCGTGGCGGGCGAAGGCGGCGCGCAGACTGCCAACGCCGCTCCCGCTCCAGCGGAAGAAGCGGGCGGCGAGACGGATGAGGCTGCGACACGCGAAGACAATGCAGAAGGCTCGCCGGAGCCGGGCGCGGAGTCAGCTTCGACAGTCGAATAAATTAACTACAGAAGACACGGAGGAATTTCAAATTTGAGATTTCAGATTTGAAATTCCTCCGTGTCTTCTGTGTCTTCTGTCGTCAAAATTGAAGTCTTTCCTGGCGTTCAAATCGAATACATTTCAAAGTTTTGAGCGTGATATGAGCGGCGGCATTGTCGGCGCGCGCCGTCGTGTAGTATAGTTCGCGACTGCAAGTCGCGTTGGCTTTGGTAGAGCATTGCTTGCAGCTTTTTCTTTATCTAACAAACTCAGAAATCTTCATAGCGGAATTATTTTCCAGAAAAACTTCCGATGGCATTTCCTGCTGACACGCAGCGCGACCAACTCATAGAGCGGCCACTGCCGAGCAGCCCCGACAGCGAGCGCGCAATCCTCGGCGCAATCATTCTCGACAACGCGCTCGTCAGTCAGGCGATTGAGCTTTTAAAGCCGGAGGATTTCTACGTCTCCGCCAACCGTCGCATCTTCATGGCGATGATTTCGCTCTTTGAGCGCGGCTCGCAGATTAATCCCATCCTCATCGGCGAAGAATTAAAACGCGACGGCGCGCTCGAATCCGTCGGCGGCGTCACCTTCATTACAAATCTCACATACGGCCTCCCGCACTTTGCCAACATCGCGGCCTACGCCAAGATTGTGCGCGACCATTCAATGCTGCGCCAGCTTGTCAAAGCCTGCAATAAAATTACCAGCGAGGCTTTGGAGCAGGAGGACGAGGCGGAGATTATTCTGGACCATGCAGAGCAAGCTATCTTTGCTCTCGCAGACGAACGCACACGTCAGGGCTTCGCGCACGTCAAGCCCGTCGCAGACCAACTTCTCGAAAAAGTTCAGGAGATGGCCGGACGCTCCGCCATGCTCACGGGCCTCACGACCGGCTTCAACGATTTAGACGCCATGACCTCCGGCCTGCAACCTTCAGACCTGATAGTCGTGGCCGCTCGCCCGTCAATGGGCAAATGCCTTGCGTTTGATAGCGAGATACTTTTGGCGGATGGCAGCGTGGCTACCATCGAAGAGTTATATCAAACACGCTCTGCCGAATTGTTCACCCTGCATAACGACCTTAAATTCAAGGCCGCCTCTCCTTCGGATTTTGTGGATGATGGAATCAAGCCTGTCTATAGAGTTAAGACAAGGCTGGGCAGAGTTGTTGAATCAACGCTCTCGCATCCATTTCTGACAATCAATGGCTGGCAGCCGCTTCATCAATTAAAGGCGGGCGAACGCATCGCTGTGCCGCGCGTGCTGAATGTCTTTGGCAAAGAGAGCATGCGCGAGTGCGAGGTTAAATTGCTTGCCTACTTGCTCGGAGATGGTTGCCTGACTTCAACTTCGCCCGTCTTTACAGTCGGCAAGGCTGCTCTGCAAAATGATTTCAAAGAGGCTGTAAGAGCTTTCGGCGGCGTTGAAACAGTTGCGGCAAACAGTCAAGACCGCACATTCAGCTTGCGCATACGCAAATCCGCGGACTGTCCTGGCAAAGCTAATCCTGTGACAAGCTGGCTCACAGGATTGGGAATTTATGGCTGCAACAGCCACGCGAAATTCATTCCCGCCAAAGTCTTCAAACTGCGCCGCCCTCTGCTGTCACTTTTTCTGAACCGTCTCTTTTCAACGGACGGGTGGGCGACTGTCTTGAGCAGCAGTCAGGCGCAGTTAGGATTTGCCTCTGTCAGCGAGCAGTTGGCGCGCCAGATTCAACATTTGCTCCTGCGCTTTGGCGTCATCGCTTCATTAAAAAAGCGTGCGGTCAAGTATCGCGAAGAGCGAAGAGTTGCCTGGCAGTTAGACATCACAGATGCACGCTCGATAAAAACATTCATTGACGAGATTGGCATATACGGAAAAGAGAGAGCCTTATCCGCTATAGAATCTGTCCTTGAGAGCAAACGCTATCAGACGAATCGCGATTTAATTCCCGTGCACGTCTGGGAGAAGATTGCAGAGCTAAAGGGAACGGAATCATGGGGAGCATTGGCGCGTCGGGCGGGCATTAAAGGACACGGCAATATCCACGTAGGCAAGCGCGCCCTGACGCGGGATCGTTTGATAGCTCTGGCCTTGGCCCTCAAAAGCGTCGCCCTTCAACAACTGGCAACCAGCGACCTCTACTGGGATGAGATTGTGTCAATCGAGTATGTGGGCCGGAAACAGGTTTACGACTTGACGATTCCACAGACGCACAATTTCGTCGCCAACGACATCTGCGTTCACAATACGAGTTTGTGTCTTACTCTGGCCCAGAACGCTGCGATTCAGGCGCAGGCGGTGGTGGCAATCTTCTCGCTGGAGATGTCGAAGGAATCGCTGGTGATGCGTATGCTCTGCTCTGAGGGGCATGTTGACGCGCATCGTTTTCGCAGTGGGTTTCTCTCGCGCGATGAGTGGACGCGACTGGCAGGTGCGCTCGGCACGCTCGCGGATGCGCAAATTTTTATAGATGACACGCCGGGCATTTCTGTTTTGGAGATGCGTGCGAAGGCAAGACGACTGGCGACGGAGCAGAAAAAGCTGGACCTGATTATCGTTGACTACCTGCAACTGATGTCCGGCTCGTCGCGCCGCACGGAGTCGCGCCAGCAGGAGGTCTCGCAAATCTCGCGCGAGTTGAAAGGGCTGGCAAAAGAATTGAATGTCCCGCTCATAGCACTCTCGCAGCTTTCACGCGCGCCGGAATCGCGCACAGACCATCGCCCGCAGCTTGCAGATTTACGTGAATCCGGTGCTATAGAACAGGACGCAGACGTGGTGGCTTTTATCTACCGCGAAGAGCAATACAATCGCACGGAGGAGAACGCAGGGCTGGCAGAGATTATCGTTTCCAAGCAGCGCAACGGGCCGACGGGGACAATCAAGCTAGCGTTCTTGAAAGAGTTCACTCGGTTCGAGAATATGTGGCGTGAGTAAGCTGTAAATTTGATTTTGGAAGATGTCTAAAGTTGGTGTGGAAGAAAGCTTAATGACGACAAGCGGGATTGATAATTCGGGGCAGCGTCCGACGTGGGCGCAGGTCAATCTTGATGCGCTGGCAGCGAATTTTCATGCCGTGCGTCGCCACGTCAAAGCGGATGTCAGTGTGATGGCCGTCGTCAAGGCTGATGCTTACGGGCATGGCGCTGTGCGTTGTACGCGCAGGCTTGCGCGAGAAGGCGCAAGCTGGTTTGGAGTCGCTACGCCGGAAGAAGGTATAGAGCTTCGCGAAGCGGGCATCACGCAATCCATACTATGTCTCGGCGGATTCTGGGAAGGACAGGCCGAAGCTTGTTTGCGCTTCAATCTAGTCCCTGTGATTTACAGAATTGACATGGCCGAGGCGCTTGACCGCGCGGCGCGTGCGGCGGGAGTCGTGGCCGATGTGCATGTCAAGATTGATACAGGGATGGGACGACTCGGAGCGCGTTATGAAGCTGCCGCAGATTTTGCTGATGCGCTCGCGAGTTTCAAAAATATTCGCGTTGATGGATTGATGACACACCTCGCGGCGGCTGACGACCCGGATCGCGATTGCTTCACAGTAGATCAAACGACCCGCTTCAAGGATGCAAGCGGAGCTTTCCGCGCGCGTGGTTTTAATCCGACTTACGAAGACCTCTCAAACTCCGCAGGGACATGCTCGCACGAAAACGCGTGGGGCAATATGGTCAGACCGGGCGGCGTGCTCTACGGTTTGTGGCGCGACATTCTTCAGCCAAAGGCTGAGCCGCCGCCGCTGCGACCAGTGATGTCTTTGCATTCGCGCATCATGCTCTTAAAGCATGTGCCGCAGGGAGACACGCTCGGCTATGGCTGCACGTTCGAGGCTTCGCGCGAGACTCTGGTGGCGACTCTGCCAATCGGATACAACGACGGCTACATGCGCGCGCTCTCGAATCGCGGGCGCGTGATTGTGCGCGATACTTACGCGCCAGTGGTCGGGCGCATCTCTATGGATTTGACTTTGATTGATGTGACGGATGTTGCAGGAGTTGCGCTCCATGACAAAGTCACGCTGCTCGGAGAGGAAGGCGAGTTATCCGTCTCCGCAGAAGAGATGGCGAAGACTACCGGCACGCTCTCATACGAAATCACTTGCGGCATCAGCGAGCGCGTGCCACGCGTTTACGTTCCATAAAAAGCAAAGAAAGTTTCCCGCAAAGGCGCTGGTGACGCAAAGAAGGCACGCAAAGAGTTGAAAGGCTCTTTAACCTGAAAGCTTTCTTTGCGTCTTTCCTTTGCGCCTTTGCGCCACTAGCGGGAAACTCTTTTTCTTCTTACTGATTAAGCGTGAAGTTAAAAGTAATCGTCCCTGAAACTTTGACGGGAACGCCGGAAAGTGTTGTCGGAGAAAATCTTGTACGCAGTGCTGCCTGCTCGGCTGCCTGACGCAGTAGAACGTGACCCGACACGGCTTTGGCGGAGATTACTTTGCCCGCTTCGTCCACCAGAATCTGTATGTTGACAGTCCCTTGCACACCGGCTCTGGCGGCCAGAGGTGGATAGGCAGGATTGGGTTTTGAAATAGCCTGCCCTGTTATGGGGCCTTTGGAGATAACCGGCGGCACGCGCTTCGTCTCCGGCTTGGGCGGCGCGCCAAGCTCTTCGACATTGACCGGAGGCTTGCCTGGTCCAACATCTCCTGTCGAAGGGCCGCTGGGGCCGACGGGCAAATTGGGATTGTATGGGCCTGTGCCTTCAATATTTCTGTTGCCGATGGTATATGGCCCCTTTGGAATTTCCGGCACCTTCGAAGGGGTTGCGGAAATCGTCTCCGGCGGCACGGTTGAATTAATAATCTGCGCAATGGCCTCAGTTCTTTGAGGCAAATTATTCTGGCGGTCTGGACTCGGCGCGCTGGTTCTCGCGGGCGTCGTTCTTTCAACCGTCTCGACGGGCGCTTCGACAGGCGCGACGAGCACGAGCATCTCTAAATCTTGATTTTCCAGATGCGCGTCGTAGGCGTAGATGCTCGCCACGCCCGCGCATGTAAAGAGCAGCGCATAGCCGACGAGCGTGTAAAGAAAGAAACGCCCTTTGCGCGCGAAATCTTTGTGATGTGAAGCAGACTCAACTAGATTCGTAAACATTCTCCTCTTCCTCCCTCAAGCCGGTGCCATGCGGGTCAACAGGGAAGCGTCCTCTATTGCTTAGACTCCGACGCGCGCCGACTTGTTCCACAAATCTTACGCGGCCTGCGTAAACAAATTACCTGTACACCGCGCGGCAATTCTTTTAGGATAAAAGCCGCTCCAACAGCTTCAATCTTTCAGAGGGGATGAGAGACAAGATGGCTACCAGCGCAGAGTGGCATGAGAATTATGCGGAGATGAGCGAGCTTGTGCTCAACTTCTCGCGTGCGGTCAAGAGCGTGCAGGAAGAGCTCGAAGCAGTTGACTGGTACAACCAGCGCGCACAGGCGACAAAGGATGAAACGCTGCGCCGCATCCTCGAACACAATCGTGACGAAGAGATAGAGCACGCCATGATGACGCTCGAATATTTGCGCCGCATCAATCCGGTCTTTGATAAACACATGCGCACATACTTGTTCACGAAGGGCGATATTGTAGAAGTCGAGAAGCAAGCTGAAGAAGAGTGATTAATTCAATTATGCTAATCAAGGTTGTTAGTAATCAAAACCGATGGCGGCTCTGCCGCCTGCTGTGCGGAAAAGCTCAGCTTTTCCGGCAGATATAGCCTTAACTCTGTGCGAGGCTCAGCCTCGCTGAAAGTAAGAGCAGACATGAAGCGGAAAGTCAGAGACTTTCCGCACCGCAGGCGGCTCAAGCCGCAGTCGTTTTGATAACCGGCAACTTGGGTTAATTAGTAGGGCAAGGGGTGTTTTTATTCATGCAGGGGTGTGTTGCCTTCTTACATTCGTTTCCAATCCGAATCTAAAACCCAAGACAGAGGAGATGCCTATGCCCCCACGAACCGAAACGGCTCCGAGCGCGAGCGAAGAGTTGAATCCCTTTGAGATTGCCAAGCAGCAGTTTGACCTCGCGGCGGATTATCTGAATCTGGAAGATTCGATGCGCCAGGTCTTGCGTCACGCCAAGCGACAACTGATTGTCTCGATTCCTGTCAAGATGGATAGCGGCCACGTCGAAGTCTTTGAAGGCTATCGTGTGCAGCACAACATCGCGCGCGGGCCGGCAAAGGGCGGGATACGTTATCACCCGCAGGTCACGCTCGATGAAGTCAAAGCCTTAGCTTCATGGATGACTTGGAAATGTGCGACGGTCGGGATTCCTTACGGCGGCGGCAAGGGCGGAGTCATCTGCGACCCGAAAAGTTTGTCGAAAGGCGAGCTTGAGAGATTGACGCGCCGCTATGCTTTCGAGATTGCTCCGATTATCGGCACTGACCGCGACATCCCCGCGCCCGATGTCTATACGGACGAGCAGACGATGGCTTGGATTATGGACACCATCTCGATGATACGCGGGCATACGGAACTCGCGGTTGTGACAGGCAAGCCTTTATCGCTCGGCGGTTCTGCCGGACGCGCCGAAGCGACTGCGCGCGGCGGTCTCTATGTGACGCGCGAGGCGTGCCGTGTCAAGGGAGTTGATATGAAGGGCGCGCGCGTGGTTGTGCATGGTTTCGGAAATGCCGGAGCAAACTATGCGCGGTTGGCTGCGGGAGACGGCGCGCGCATTGTCGCTATCTGCGATTCGCGTTGCGGCGTCTATGCTGAGAACGGTATCAATGTCGAAGCAGCCCTCAGGCACAAAGCCGAGACAGGCTCTTTGCTGGGCATGGCAAACGTAAAAGAAATTCCATGTGATGAAGTGCTGGAAACTGAGTGCGATATTCTAGCTCCGTCCGCACTCGAAAACAGCATCACTCTCAAAAACGTCGAGCGCGTGAAGGCGAAAATTATTGTCGAGTTGGCGAATGGCCCGACCACGCCGGGCGCGGATAAAGTATTCGCAGACGCAGGAATCTTTCTTCTGCCGGACATCTTAGCCAACGCTGGCGGCGTGACCGTCAGTTATTACGAATGGGTGCAGGATCAATACTCTTTCTTCTGGACGGAAAATCAGGTCAACGAGACTTTGGAGTCAACCATGCGCGTGGCCTTCCGCTCAGTGCATGAAAAAGCCGGACTGTATGGCACGGACATGCGAACCGGCGCATACATTCTCGCCGTCGAAAGAGTTGCCGAGGCAACCAGAATGCGCGGGATATTCCCTTGATGAGAAACAAGCTGATGACAGACAAGATTACAGTTTACGAAAAGCCGACCTGAACAAAGTGTCGAGAGGTTGACAAGCTGCTCCGTGAGAGCGGCATCCCTTTTGAAAAAGTCAACTACTACATCAAGCCGCTCGATGAGAAAAAGCTCAAATCGCTTTTGCGGAAGATGAAGATTGGCCCACGCGAGTTGCTGCGCAAGAGCGAAGCCATCTATCGTGAGCTTGAACTCGGCAAGAGCGAGTACACGGACGATGAACTGATTGCCTTGATGGTCAAACATCCAGACCTCATCCAACGCCCCATCGTCGAACGCGGGAGTCGCGCCGCACTCGGTCGGCCCGTCGAAAATATAAAAGCAGTGATAAGTGATGAGTAAAAAATAGTCAGGAGTCTGGAGTCATGAGTCAAAAGCTTTTTTCTTAAGACTCTAAGACTCCAGACTCCAGACTCCTGACTTGAGTTATGGCAAAAGCGCCTTCAACAGTTTACGTCTGCCAGAATTGCGGGCATCAATCGCGCAAGTGGCTTGGGAAATGCCCGGACTGCGGCGAATGGAATTCGTTTGTCGAAGAGCGTGCGCGTGTTACTTCAAAGAAAGAGAGCGCGACGGCGCGCAGTGGCTTGCGTCTGCGCGAGGTCAAGCCTGTCGCTTACGGCGAGATAGAATCGCAGGACGATTCGCGCATCTCTTCCGGCATAGACGAATTTGACCGCGTGCTCGGCGGCGGCATCGTCCCCGGCTCGTTGATTCTGATTGGCGGCGACCCCGGCATCGGCAAAAGCACTTTGCTGTTGCAAGTGGCAGACAAACTGAGCGCGGCGCAGCAGACAGTGCTTTATATCTCTGGCGAAGAATCCGAGCGGCAGATAAAGTTGCGCGGCGAGCGGCTCGGCATCGCGGCTGAAAATCTTTTCCTTCTGCCGGAGACTAATCTGGAAAATATTTTTGGCGAGATAGAGCGCATGAATCCGGCTGTGATTATAGTGGATTCGATTCAGACGGTTTTTTCTTCGGGCATCGAATCCGCGCCCGGCTCTGTCTCGCAGGTCAGGGAAGTCGCAGGGCAATTTTTACTGCTCTCAAAAAATCGCACGATTCCAACTTTCCTTATCGGCCATGTGACCAAAGAAGGCTCTATCGCTGGCCCAAAAGCTTTGGAGCATATAGTGGACACTGTGCTCTATTTTGAGGGCGAGCGACATCACAATCATCGCATCGTGCGCGCCGCGAAAAATCGTTTCGGCGCGGCCAACGAAGTCGGCATCTTCGAGATGACTGGCGCGGGGCTTGTCGCCGTCGCCAATCCATCCGAGATGTTTTTGCAGGAAAGGCCGCGCGGCGTCGCCGGCTCTGTCGTGACGGTTTGCATAGAAGGCACGCGGCCCATGCTCGTAGAGATACAGGCGCTTGTCTCCGGCTCGAAGTACGGCACGGGCCGACGCATGACGCAGGGAGTGGACCAGAACCGCGTCGCGCTCTTGATGGCGATGCTGGAAAAGCGCGTCGGCCTGCACCTGCTTGGCGATGATGTCTTTGTCAACATCGCTGGCGGTCTGGAAGTTGACGAGCCTGCGGCAGACTTGGGCTTGGTTGCTTCCATCGCTTCGAGTTTCAAGAACGCGCCGATTGACGAGCACACGGCTGTCTTTGGCGAAGTTGGTTTAACTGGCGAAGTGCGCGGCGCGATGCAGGCGCAGGTGCGCGCGCGCGAGGCACAGGCTTTAGGGTTTAAAAAACTCATCATGCCCGCTTCAAATACTACTGGCTTAGGAAGACTGCTCGGCCTGCGCGTAGTCGGCGTGCGGTCTGTCGAAGAAGCTTTGGATGAGTTGTTTTAAAAGTTTGCGGAGATAACTTGGCCGGACAAAATGACAGAAGCTTTACGGAGCGCGTCGCGCTGGTGACGAACGGCTCAAGCGGAATTGGCCGCGCCGTCGCCTTACAGCTTGCCTTGCAGGGCGCGTATGTCATCGTCAACTACGCGGACGCGGAAGGCGAGAGCGTCGTCAATGAATTGCGCGAGCTTGGAGTCTGGCCCACGCTGTGCGCGGCGATGTCTCGCGCGCGGCGGATGTGCGTCTGATGTTTCTTGCGCTGGAAGAGACTTTTGGCCGACTCGACCTGCTTGTCAATAATGCTTATCAGAGCAGGCAGGCAGAGCTTGATGCTTTGACGGAAGAATCATGGGATGAGGTTTTAAATTCGACTCTCAAGGGCGCATTCCTGTGTTCGCAGGCTGCCGCGCGTTTGATGAAGAAGCGGCCCGCGCCCGCTATCGTCAACATTGTTTCGGAGACAGGATTGACAGGACATGCAGGCGGCGCAAACTTTGTCGCGGCTCAGGCAGGGCTCGTCGGTTTGACCAAAGCTTTGGCGCGCGAGCTTGCTCCGCGTATTCGAGTCAACTGTGTCGCAGTCGGCGGCGCGGAAAACGATTTGTCCGTGAAGTATTACGATTGGTCGCATGCCGTCAAACGTCAGACCGTCCAAACTGAAAGCAAAACTGAAAGCGCGACGGGGCGCGCAACTGCGCCGGATGATGTGGCGCGTGCCTGTCTGTATCTGCTCTCTTCGGATGCCGCATCCGTGACGGGGCAGACTCTCATCGTCGGCGGCAGTAGCCGCTAAACTTTTTACATCTCTTCGTCGAAAAGGTTTTGGTGACTCAAAGGTTACAGGCGTGTTAATATGCTCAACATCATGCGCGCGGACGTAATTCTCATCAGGGTAGTCTTCACAGCCATCTTGGTCGCAGCCGGTTACGTTTTACATCCTGTGCCGGGTGACGCCTGGATTTCCGCAGGTGTGGCCGCAGCGGTGGCTGTCGCCATGATATTTTTTGAGATACGCATCCGGCGCGCGAGTTTGAAAACTCTGATTGGCGCGGCGGTCGGCTCCATCATGGGAATTGTCGGAGCTTTTCTCATCGGCCTGCTCATCAGCTATCAAGACTCCGTCGCAGTCCCGCCCGGCACAAGAGCTTTCCTGATACTCGCGCTCACATTTTTCATGGCCTACGTTGGCCTGATGGTCGGAGCGGCCAAAGGCGACTATCTTGACCTGGCCGCGCTCGGCGGCATCTTTAGTGACAAGACTGCGCGGCGCGATCTTAAAATCTTAGACACTTCGGTCATCATTGACGGGCGCATCGCGGATGTCGCGGAGACAGGTTTTCTGACAGGCTCGCTGATTATCCCTCAATTCATCCTGCGCGAATTGCAGCAGGTCGCAGACTCGCCCGATTCCTCAAAACGTCAGCGCGGGCGGCGCGGCCTGGACATGCTCAATCGCTTGCAGAACAACAGCACGCTCGACATACAGATTGTCGAAACGGATTTCCCAGCCGTGCGCGAAGTTGATTTGAAATTGATTGAGCTTGGCAAGCAGCTTGATGCAGTGATTGTGACCAACGATTTCAACCTCAACAAAGTTTCGCAACTGCGCGGCGTGAGCGTGCTCAATATCAATGAGCTGGCGAACGCTTTGAAGCCCGTTGTGCTGCCGGGCGAAGCGATGCGCGTCTTCATTCTCAAGGAAGGCAAGGAATACAATCAGGGAGTCGCTTACCTAGATGACGGCACGATGGTTGTCGTGGACAACGCGCGTCGCCTGATTGGCAAGAACGCGGACATCGCCGTCACGAGCGTCCTGCAAACGACTGCCGGGAAGATGATCTTTGGCCGCCTGTGGGAAGAGTCGAACGAGAGCAACGGCGGCTATACGGATTCGCGCGTCAACGGCACGCGCCGCCCTGTGCGTGATATGCGCACCACCAGCGTCGCGCCGACTCGCGCAGACCACAGCGAACCGATTACGGAATAACGAAAGGATGAAGGATGAAGGATGAAGGATGAAATAAGAATGACATTCGTTTCTTCATCCTTCATCCTTCATCCTTCATCCTTATGAATATTGCTATCATTGCCGCAGCCGGGCAGGGCAAGCGGATGGGGCAGCGTCGGGCCAAACAGTTTCTTGAATTGGCCGGGACTCCGATTATCATTCACACGCTCAAACGTTTTGAGCAATGCGCAGAGATACAAGAGACGATAGTTGTCCTGCCCGCGGCGGACGTAAGCGGTTTTATCACGCTCGCAGGCAAGCATGGATTGCGTAAGCTGGCGCGCGTTGTCGCGGGCGGCGAGACGCGCGCCGAATCCGTCTGGCGCGGCTTGCAGTCTGTGCGTGCTGTGACAGCTGAAATCATCTGCGTGCATGATGGCGTGCGCCCGTTTGTGACTGCCGAAGAGATTAGCCGGACGGTCTTGGCCGCACAAGAGCATGGAGCAGCAATCCTCACTGCGCCCGCAACAGATACGATTAAAGAGATTCAGGATGGACAGGTTGTGCGGACACTCGCGCGCACGCGCCTGCGGCATGCCTTAACGCCGCAATGCTTTCGCTATAGTCTGCTGCGCAAAGCTTACGAGGCTGCGCCTGCGCATGGACGCGAGGCAACGGATTGCAGCGCACTCGTAGAAGCCCTGGGCCACAAGGTCGCCATCGTCGAAGGCGACCCGCGCAACATCAAGATTACGCGCCCGGAAGACATCGCATTTGGGGAAATAATTTTCAAAAGTCAGGAGTCAGGAGTTTAGAGTCTGGAGTCAAAAAAACTTTGCTTCGGACTTCAGACTCTAGACTCCTGACTCCTGACTTATGTATCGAATCGGCATCGGGAGTGATACGCATCGTTTGACCAGGGGGCGGAAGCTTATCTTGGGCGGCGTGCGCGTCGAATCCGAGTTGGGAGCCGAAGGCCATTCGGATGCGGACGCGCTGGCCCACGCGATTACGGATGCCATTCTTGGCGCGCTCTGCGAAGGCGATTTAGGAGTGCATTTCCCTGACCGCGACCCGCGCTGGAAAGATGTTGATAGTTTGCAACTCTTAGCGCGCGTCGTGTGGCTGGCCGGAGAGCGCGGGTTTACTGTCGTCAATGTTGATGCGACAGTGATGCTCGAAGAGCCGAAGCTGCGTCCATACATAGCCTTGATGAGAGAGAATCTGGCCCAGACTCTCGGCGCGGATCAAACATGCGTGAGCGTCAAAGCCAAGACGGGCGAAGGGCTTGATGCTGTCGGTGAAGGGCTGGCCGTTTCCGCTCAAGCAGTCGTGTTGTTAGAAAGTATCTAAAGTTTTCCCAAAAATTATTCAAGCACACGAGATGAGGCCACAGGACTTAATTCAAAAAAAGCGCGACGGGTATGAGCTTTCTCGCCAGGAGATTGCGCTTTTTGTGCGCGGCGTGACGGATGGCACGCTCGCGGACTATCAAGCCTCCGCGCTTTTGATGGCAATCTTCCTCAACGGGATGAACGATGCGGAGCAGCACGCGCTGACCGAAGAGATGCTGCATTCCGGCGAGATGCTTGATTTTTCAGACATTGAGAAGCCGAAAGCGGACAAGCATTCGACGGGCGGCGTGGGCGATAAGACTTCACTTGTGATTGCGCCGCTTGCTGCTGCGTGCGGCGTGTCAGTGCCTATGATTTCGGGGCGGGGTTTGGGCCACACGGGAGGCACGCTGGATAAACTCGAAGCGATTCCGGGCTATCGCGTGCAGCTTTCGCAGGAAGAGTTTCGTCAAATCTTAAAGCGCGTCGGCTTTGCCATGATGGGCCAGACGGCGGACATCGCGCCCGCAGATAAAAAGCTTTATGCATTGCGTGATGCGACGGCGACGGTGGAAGCCATTCCATTAATCGTGGCTTCGATTATGTCTAAGAAGCTGGCGGCGGGTTTGGACGCGCTCGTGCTTGATGTGAAGACCGGAAGCGGAGCTTTTATGCGCGAGGAATCGCGCGCAAGAGAGTTGGCACGCGCTCTTGTCGCGACAGGCAACTCGTGCGGCGTGCGTACGGAAGCTTTGATAACAGACATGAATCAGCCGCTCGGTCATAGTGTCGGCAATGCGCTCGAAGTGCATGAGTGCATCAGCATCCTGCGCTGCGAGATGAATGAGAAGGCGCGCCCGGTGCTTGACCTCTCGCTTGAGCTTGCGGCGCGCATGGTCGAAGCTTCGGGTCTGGAACCGAATCTTGATGCGGCGCGCGCGCGTGTTCGTCGTGCGCTTGATTCCGGCGCGGGTCTTGAATGTTTCAAGCAGAATGTGGAAGCGCAGGGCGGCGACCCGCATGTGTGTGACGACCCTCGCGAATTGCTTGCTTTGACGCTCACAGAGGTTAGAGTAGAATCGCCAGACACAGGATTCATTGTCGGAGTTGATGCAGCTGAAATCGGAAATGCTGTGGCCGCGATTGGCGGCGGGCGTGCGCGCATTGAAGATGAGATTGACCCGGCGGTCGGTTTTCAGGTTGAAGCAAAGCTCGGAGACGAAGTGGCCGCAGGAGACTTGCTCGGCCTGCTCTATTGCCGCGACGAAAGTCAGGCGCACACGGCAGGCGCACGCATCCGCGCAGCTTATACAATCGCGGACGAGCCTTCAAATCTGTCTTATCAATTAATCAAGGAAGTAATCACATGAAGAAGTTTAAAGTCTGGCGCGGCATAGCAATCTTCTGCGCGCTCGCGCTGCTGACGCTCGCCGTTTCGTCCTGCGATATGCAGGGCCGCGCCTCCGAAGATAAATCAAAGAAGCGCGTCGGCATAGTCTTTGACATCGGCGGCAAAGACGACCGCTCTTTCAATGCTGCCGCATGGGAGGGCGCGCATCGCGCGTCTGAGAAATTGCCGATTATCCTGCGCGATGTCGAGCCGGGCAATCCGACTTCCATCGAGCCCGCGCTGCGCGCCTTCGCAGAGCGCGGTTATGATTTGATTATCGCCATAGGCTTCGCGCAGGCTCCGATTCTTGAGCGCGTCGCAAAGGATTATCCGAATATCAACTTTGCGATTGTGGACGGCATGAGCCAACTTCCAAACGTGGCATCGCTCGTCTTCAAAGAGCATCAAGGCTCATACCTTGTCGGCATGATTGCCGCGCGAAATTCACAGACCGGCACGCTCGGCTTTCTTGGAGGGATGGACATCCCACTGATTCACAGATTCGAGATGGGCTTTGAAGAAGGCGCGCGCGCAGTCAATCCAAACATACGCGTGATTCAAAACTACGTCGGCGTCACAGACTCCGCTTGGAACAATCCGGGCAAAGGAAAAGAACTCGCGCTCGCGCAACTCTCGAAAGGCGCAGATGTGATTTTTACTGCGGCTGGCAACTCAGGTCTCGGCGCGTTTGATGCTGTAGAGCAATACGGCATGACGAATGGACGCGCGCAGCGTTTCGTCATCGGCGTTGACTCGAACCAGAACGCAGTCAAGCCCGGCTATGTTTTGACGAGCATGGTCAAGCGCGTTGACAATGCCGTCTATCAAACTATTCAGGAAGTCGTTGACGGAAAATTTCAGGGCGGCATACACGTCTTCGGTCTGGACAAAGACGGCGTCGGCTATGCGATGGACAATTTCAACCAGCCGCTCATCAAGCCCGAAGTCATCACAGAGGTCGAAGCGGCCAGACAAAAAATTATCAGCGGCGAGATTCAGGTCACAGACGCGATGGCGAAATAGTTTTCAGTTTTCAGTTTTTAGTTTTCAGCTAATTTAAATGCTGCCAACTGAAAACTGAAAACTGAAAACTGAAAACTGATATGCTTGAGCTAAGAAACATCACCAAACGATTCGGCGAAGTGCTGGCGAACGATGGCGTGAACATCAAGGTGACGCCCGGCACGATTCATGCGATTGTCGGCGAAAACGGCGCGGGCAAATCAACCGCGATGCGTATCGCCTATGGTTTTTACAGGGCCGATAGCGGCGAGATACTGGTTGACGGCAAGCCGCAAAAAATCGAGTCGCCGCATGATGCAATCGCGCTCGGCATCGGCATGGTTCACCAGCACTTTATGCTTGTCGAACCGATGACTGTGGCGGAAAACATTATTCTCGGAGCCGAAAAGGGAACGCCGCTCTCGCTTGATCTTGTCGGAGCGGCGCAGAAGATTTTCGCGCTCTCCGAAGAGTTCAAGCTCTCAATAGACCCGAACGCGACAATCGAAAATCTCTCGGTCGGTCAACAGCAGCGCGTAGAGCTTTTAAAAGCCCTCTATCGTCAGGCGCGGCTTCTAATCCTTGACGAGCCAACAGCCGTGCTCACGCCGCAGGAGGTCGAAGAATTTTTCGCAATCCTGCGCCGTATGCGCGAGCAAGGGAAAACTGTCATCATCATCACGCACAAGCTTTCAGAGGTGCTGGCTATTTCGGATGAAGTGACTGTCATGCGCGACGGGCGCGTCGTGGGCGAACTCAAGACGAGCGGAACAAACGCAGCAGAGCTTGCACGCCTGATGGTCGGGCGCGAAGTCCTGCTGCGTGTCGAAAAGCCGGATGCCAAAGTTGGTGGGCCACAGCTTGTCGTTCAAAATCTTTCGGTCGTGAAGGACGACGGCACGAAGAAGTTGGACGGCATTTCATTGGAAGTTCGCGCGGGCGAGATTGTCGGCATCGCGGGCGTCGAGGGCAATGGTCAGACGGAATTGATAGAAGCATTGGCCGGACTGGTCGAAGCTTCGCGCCTTCAGGGCCGGATTGCTTTTGAGGGCCGTGATATTACGCGCTCAAACGCGCGCGAGCGTAAGGAACTCGGCATCGCGCATATCCCGGAAGACAGGCATCGTCGCGGGCTGCTGCTGGATTTCGACCTCGCGGAAAATTCCATACTCGGCGTTCACTATCGCCCGCCGGTTGTCTCGCATCTGGGCGTCATGCTTGACGATGACGCGATTCACAAACGCGCAGAGCAAATCGTCAAAGATTTCGATGTGCGTCCGGCTAATGTCGAACTTCCTGCGCGCGCGTTGTCTGGCGGCAACCAGCAGAAGCTGATTATCGGAAGAGAGTTTGACCTCAAACCTAAACTTCTGCTCGTCGCGCAGCCGACGCGCGGCGTTGACATCGGAGCTATTGAATTTATACATCGCAAGCTGGTCGCTCTGCGTGATGCAGGCTGCGCTATTCTTCTTGTTTCTGCCGAGCTCGAAGAAGTGACGGCTCTGTCTGACAGGCTGTTGATAATTCATGACGGGCAACTTGTCGGCGAGGTTGACCCGAAGGTTGCGACGCATGAAGAGATAGGGCTGTTGATGACCGGAGGCAAATAGGAATTTTGGATTTTAGATTTTTGATTTGCGATAGAAATCAAAGTTTGAAAATCATATGAAACATTTACGAGAATTGCTCTTTCCGCTGATAGCCGTCCTCGCAGCTTTTATCGTGGGCGGCATCTTCGTGCTTCTGATTGGCGGCAATCCGATTGAGACCTACGGCTTGCTTATCGGAAGCGCGCTCTCGTGGCCGGATGGCATCGGCTTGACGCTCTTTTATGCGACGCCGCTTATCTTCACGGGGCTGGCTGTCGCGGTTGCGTTTCGTTGCGGCCTGCTCAATATCGGAGCAGAGGGCCAACTCTATATCGCGGCCTTTGCAACCTCTTGGGTGGCAATCAAGTTTGGCGGCACGGTCGTGGATGTCTTCGGCCAGCAGGTCAACTATTCATGGATGACTTTGCCTGCGGCTGTGTTGATTGTGGCAGCCATCCTGACAGCCATTTTTACTGGCGCGGTGTGGGGCGCGATTCCCGGATTTTTGAAAGCGCGATTCGGCGCGCATGAAGTCATCACGACAATTATGATGAACTTCATCGCTATTGCTCTCGCAAGCTATTTTACGCAGTACTACTTTAAAGCTCCGGGCGATCCGATTATGCAGTCTGTGCCGATTGGCGCGGGCGCGCACTTGCCGCGACTCGGCAGCTTTATTCCGGGAATGCCCGAACGCATTCCTCTGAACGTAGCCTTTATCCTTGCGCTTCTGGCCTGCGCGGTCGTCTATATTTTCCTGTGGCGGACAAAGTGGGGCTTTGAGATTCGCGCGACGGGCGCAAATCCGACTGCGGCTGAGTATGGCGGCATCTCTGTACGCAAACAGATTGTGCTGGCGATGGCCGTCTCCGGCGGGCTTGCGGGCATGGTCGCCATCAACGAAGTTTTGGGTTATCGCTATCGTTATTACGACGGGTTCTCTGCGAGTTACGGTTTTACAGGAATCGCGGTCGCGCTTCTTGGTCGCAATCATCCAATCGGCGTACTGCTCTCTGCGCTCCTGTTCGGGATGCTGCTGCGCGGCGGAATTTTCGTTGACGCCTTCACGGACAAAGTATCGAAAGACCTTGTCGAAGTCTTACAGGCGGTCGTGATTTTATTCGTCGCCGCAGAGGCTCTGTTCAGAGGCTCGTTCGGCAGATTCGGACTGCTTAAAAGATCGAAAGTGTGAAGAACTGATAAAAGCTTATGAAGGACATTTTCAATTTTGCTCTTATCTTCTCGACCATACGTCTGGCGACGCCTTTGTTGTTGGCTGCTCTCGGAGGATTATTCTCAGAGCGTTCCGGCGTCATCAACATCGCGCTCGAAGGATTGATGCTCGCAGGCGCATTCACCGCCGCAGCCGTCACGCATTACACGGGCAGCCCGTGGCTCGGTCTGCTTGGCGGCATCGCTGCCGGCATGATTGTGTCTATGATTCACGCCGTCGCGTGCATAAACTTTAGAGCAGATCAGGTGGTGAGCGGAACTGCAATCAATATCCTGATGGTCGGCGTGCCAGCCCTTTTGAGCGGCGCGTTGTTTCTCTCATCAGGCTCGACGCCGCAGATTCCGAAAGAGAATCTGATTCCATGGACGCCGGTTGTGATTGCGTTCGCGCTTGTGCCGATTGTCTGGTATGTGCTCAATCGCACGCCGTTCGGGCTACGCTTGCGCGCGGCGGGCGAGAAGCCCGAAGCGGCGGATGCTGCGGGCGTCAGCGTTAACCGTTTGCGCTATACGGGCGTGCTCTTGTCCGGCGCGCTGGCGGCCATCGGCGGCGCGTATCTCTCCATCGGTCAATCGTCACTCTTTACGCGCAACATGACTTCGGGCAGAGGCTTTATCGCACTCGCCGCGCTGATTTTCGGTAAGTGGCGACCCGTGCAGACAATGCTCGCATGCCTGCTGTTCGGTTTCACGGAAGCTGTCTCAATTCAACTTCAAGGCGTGAGGCTTCCTTCGGGCGAAGATATTCCGAATCAGTTTATACAGATGATTCCATACGTGCTGACAATCGTTGTGCTGGCTGGCTTCATCGGACATTCACGCGCGCCGCGCGCGCTCGGCATACCGTATCAGAAGGAGAAGTGAGGAGCAGTTTTCAGTTTTCAGTTTTCAGTTCTCAGAAAATGCATAGGCTTTAAGCTTTTACTGAAAACTGAAAACTGAAAACTATCTAACTATGAGCATTACTCTTGATACAGTTCATCTGAAACGCTATCGAGACATCGCATGGTTGTTGATGAAGTACGGGCGATCCGACCTGGTGCAGAAGGCCGGGCTGGAAGGTGTGCTGGATGAAAGCGTCGAGAAGGTTGATATAGCGGAAGCGAATGAGCTGGCCGCCGACTTGGAAAAGCTTGGGCCGACGTTTATCAAATTGGCCCAACTGCTTTCGACCCGCGCAGACCTCCTTCCGCTGCCTTATCTCGAAGCTCTCTCGCGCCTACAGGATAACGTAGAGCCTTTCTCGTTTGGCGATGTCGAGCGCATCGTCGAGTCAGAGCTTGGCGTTCGCATCTCAAAAGCTTTTACAGAGTTTGCCTCTATCCCTATGGCCGCAGCCTCTCTGGGCCAGGTGCATTTTGCGCGGATGCGCGACGGGCGGCCAGTCGTCGTCAAAGTGCAGCGTCCTGATGTGAGGGAAACCATTGTCAGCGATTTGGAAGCTCTGCAAAGCGTCGCAGAATTTTTGGACAATCACACGGAGGCCGGCAGGCGTTACGAGTTTGAGCCGATGCTGGTCGAGTTGCGTAAGACGCTCTTGCGCGAACTCGATTACAGGCAGGAGGCGCGCAATCTTGTCACGATTGCAGATAACCTCAGAGACTTTGAACGCATCGCCGTGCCGCGTCCCGTCGAGGACTTTACAACTTCGCGCGTCCTCACGATGGAATATATTTACGGCAAGAAAATCACTTCGCTCAGCCCGCTCGCGCGCATAGACATAGACGGCTACGCGCTCGCAGAGCATCTCTTTCATGCTTATCTCCAACAAATCTTAGTTGACGGTTTCTTTCACGCAGACCCGCATCCGGGCAATGTGTTTCTGACTGACTACGGCTCAGTCGCTTTGATTGACTTGGGAATGGTGGCCCGCATCACGCCCAACTTTCAGGAGCAACTTCTGCAACTGCTCCTTGCCATCAGCGAAGGACACGGCGACGAGGCCGCAGAGATTACAATCAAGATGGGCGAGCCGAAGCCGGATTTTGATGCGCAGATGTTCACGCGCGAGATTGGCGATTTGGTCGCGCAACACAAGAGCGCGAATCTGAAAGAGATTAATACTGGTCGCGTGACTCTGGAGATAACGCGCATCTCAGGCGAGAGAGGTTTTCGTCCGCCGCCTGAATTTACGATGATTGCTAAAGCTCTGCTTAATCTGGATCAGGTCGTGCACACGCTTGCGCCTGATTTTAATCCCAACGCTTCGATTCGCAGGCACGCGACAGACATCGTGCGCCAGCGTATGCTCAAGAGCTTCTCGCCCGGAAATATTTTTACGTCGGCTCTCGAAGTCAAACAGCTACTCGAAAGACTGCCTTCGCGCGTCAACAAGTTTCTCGATGCTGTTGCCAATAACGAGCTTGAGTTGAAGGTTGATGCTATTGACGAGAAGACCTTGATGGAAGGTTTTCAGAAGATTGCCAATCGCATCACTCTTGGACTCGTACTCGCGGCTCTGATTGTCGGGGCCGCGCTGATGATGCGCGTCGAAACCTCTTTCAAGCTTTTCGGCTATCCCGGTCTCGCAATCATCTTCTTTCTGGTGGCGGCATTCGGCGCGATTCTGTTAGCCTATAACATCCTTTTCAAAGACGAGAAAGCGGAGAAGAAAAACGAATAAGCCTGTGATGAGCGAAATGAAGAGTTCCGATACTTTGTATGAGCGCGTTGAGCATGCAGCGCGCACTGTTCGCGCGCGTTGCAATCAGGAGCCGCGTGTCGCGCTCGTGCTCGGCAGCGGACTCGGCGCGTTTGCGGATGACTTACAGGACAGCCAGACTTTGCCTTACGAAGAGATTCCGGGCTTTGCGCGCTCGACCGTCGAGGGCCACGCGGGCAGACTGGTGCTCGGCTCTATCGAAAGCGTTCCGGTCCTGGCGATGCAGGGCCGCTTTCATTATTACGAAGGCTATTCATTTGAAGAGGTCACATTTCCGATACGCACCTTTGGCTTGCTCGGCATCAAGTCGCTTGTCTTGACGAACGCCGCGGGCGGCATCAATGTCGGATTGGACCAGGGCGCGTTGATGGTCATTAACGACCATCTCAATCTGATGGGCGTCAATCCTTTGCGCGGGCCGAACGACGACCGATTCGGGCCGCGCTTTCCAGATATGTCTGAAGTCTATGCGCGCGATTATCAGGAGATTGCTGTCGAAGAGGCGCGCAATATGAACTTGGAACTGAGGCGCGGCATCTATGCTGCGTTGACCGGGCCAAGCTATGAGACGCCCGCAGAGATTCGACTGCTCCGCACGCTCGGCGCGGATGCCGTCGGGATGAGCACTGTTCCCGAAGCGATTGTCGCGCGGCAGATGGGCATCAAGGTTTTGGGCCTCTCCTGCATCACAAACATGGCGGCAGGCGTTCTCGGAGAACCAATCAATCACGAAGAAGTTGTAGAAACAGGCGCGCGCGTGCACGAAACTTTTAAGGAACTCTTGCGGCGCGTCATTCCCAGACTACAGTGACAAGTGATGAGTGATGTGTGACAAGCTTAAAAACTTGCCCGTCACACATCACTCATCACTTGTCACTTGAATCATATGATAATCGGCATCAGTGGAGGCACAGGCTCCGGCAAGACGACCGTGGCGAAAAGCATTCTCGAATCGGTCAACGCGAGCGACGTGGTTTTCATCCAACAGGATTCCTATTACAGGAATCTCAAGGATTTGCCGCTTGATTACAGGCAGGCCGTCAACTTTGACCATCCTGACGCGCTCGATAACGACCTGCTCGTGCATCATATCAGGAGACTGAAAGCCGGTTACGCAGTCGAGCTTCCAATCTATGATTTCAAAACGCACGCGCGCCAGAGCGAGACCGTGCTCATAGAGCCGAAGCCGATTGTGATTATCGAAGGGATTTTAATTTTTTCAGATTCAAGGTTATTAGAACAAATGGACATCAAGGTTTTTGTGGACACGCCCGACGACATACGCTTCATACGTCGCCTCCGCCGCGACGTAGCCGAACGCGGTCGCACAGTCGAATCCGTCATCGAGCAATACTTAGCAACCGTCCGGCCCATGCACATGCAGTTTGTCGAGCCTTCAAAGCGTTACGCGGATGTCATCATCCCCGAAGGCGGACACAATCTGGTGAGCATTGATCTCATCAGCGGCAAGATACGCGAACGCCTGTCAAAGACTCTGACAGCGAACGGAGGACAGGCATCTTGACAGAGAAACGCGAGCTGCAATCGCTCATCGACATCGCCACAGAAGCGCGCGAACGTGCATTTGCTCCTTTCTCAGATTTTCGCGTCGGCGCGGCAGTCGAAACAGAAGATGGCGAAGTCTATACCGGCTGCAATGTCGAGAGCGCGAGCTACGGCCTGACCGTCTGCGCCGAGCGCGTAGCCATCTGGAAAGCCATCTCCGAAGGCGCGCGCTGCTTTGGCCGCCTCGTCATCGTCGCGGACACAGAGAGACTCACGCCGCCCTGCGGAACTTGCCGTCAGATTATCTGGGAGCATTGCCGCAATACCACAATCGTCCTCGCCAACCTGCGCGGTGATACAGAGACAGTGGACATTAAATATCTTCTGCCACACGCTTTTGACGCAAAGTTCTTGAAAGAAAGCGGCGCGGCAAAGTAAGAACGGAACGTAAACACGAACTGTCACAAAGACGGATAAGACTAACAAACACGAAGCATGTTTTTTTTCGTGTCTCTTCGTGGTCAGGTTCTTTTTTTGAGTTTGGCTGCTCGTCTGAATTTGAGAGTCAAAGCAGTATTACATCAACGATGCTCTGGTCGAAATGAAAAATATTTTCCGAATCGTCATCAGCTTGCTTCTCATGTCTTCTCTCTCGACACCCTTTGCCGCTAAAGCTCAGCAAAGAAATCGCACGCGCGGGCAGGCCGTCGATCTCATCGTGCGCGGCGCAACGATTGTCACAATGGACTCTGCGCGCCGCGTGATTGAAGACGGTGCGGTCGCCATCTCGAAAGGGCGCATCATTGCTATCGGCAGGAGCGCGAAGATAGAGGCGCAGTACTCTGCGCGCCAGACGATTGATGCGAGCGGGAAAGTTGTTATTCCCGGACTCATCAACGGCCACACGCATGTGCCTATGACTCTGTTTCGTGGTCTCGCGGATGATTTAGACCTCAATGAATGGCTGACGAAATACATCTTTCCGGCGGAAGCAAAAAACGTCACGGAAGAATTTGTGCGCGCAGGCACTCAGCTCGGTCTGGCAGAAATGATTCGCGGCGGGACTACGAGCTACTGCGACATGTATTACTTCGAGGATGCGATTGCCGATGAGACTGCGAAAGCGGGCGTGCGCGGCGTGCTCGGAGAGACGGTGATAGATTTTCCAGTCGCGGACAACAAGACTCATGAAGAGGCTATGGCCTACACCGAAAAGTATGTGAAGAAGTGGCAAGGCCATCCGCTCATCACTCCGGCCATCGCGCCGCACGCGCCCTACACAGTTTCGGAATCGCATCTCAAAGCCATACGCGCTTTCTCAGACCGCACAAAAGCTCCAATCCTGATTCATCTCTCGGAGACGCGCAAAGAGGTCGAAGATATACAGAGAGACCACGGAGCGCGTCCGGTTGATTATCTGGCGCGCATCGGATTTCTCAACAACCGTGTGATTGCCGCGCATGTCGTGCATGCGAATACGGAAGAGATTGCTGTCTTGAAGCGCAACGGCACGGGAGTCGTTCACAATCCACAGTCGAATATGAAACTCGCTTCGGGCGTCATGCCTGTGCCGCAGATGCTCTCTGCTGATTTGAATTTGGGATTGGGAACGGACGGCGCGGCTTCAAACAACGACCTCAGCATGTGGGAGGAGATGGATACCGCTGCCAAACTGCACAAGCTTTCGAGCAACGACCCGAAAGTTGTGACGGCAGAGCAGGCTCTTGAAATGGCTACGATACGCGGCGCGCGCGCTCTTCATATGGAAAAAGAGATTGGCTCAATCGAAACAGGCAAGCGCGCAGATCTTGTCATTGTGGATGTTGACGACCTCAATCAGACACCGTTTTATAACGTCTATTCCAATCTGGTTTACGCGACAAAAGCGGACGATGTGCGTACGGTCATCATCGAGGGACGCGTCGTAATGCTCGACCGGAGGTTGCTAACTTTGGACGAAAGAGATATAAAGGCCCGCGCACGTGCTTTTCGCGAGCGAATTATCAAGAGTCTCGCCCCATCTGGCACGCAAACAGGGAAAAATTCGGCGGCCCGGCTTGATTAAGCTGGCATAGAAGGCGATAATACGCGCATCAAATGTATGTTGATGTGCCAACAAGCGAGCCTTCAAGCTCGCTTTTGTCTTTATGGAGTATTGAGTAGTGAAGGAAAAACTGAATTGTCATCGCATGGCCCTCTCCTCGTCTAAAGCAATCTTATTTTTGCATCTGATTTTATCTCTCTGCGTTTTGTCGGCAAATGCACAGTCGCCTGCGCCGACGGATGCAGAGGCTTTGCAGAAGCGCATTGCGCGTGCGCGCGCACTGGCGGCTGCGCAAAATCTGACTGCGGCGGCCTTTGAGTTGGATGCGATACGCAATTCGACGACTGATGATGCCGTGCGTGATGTCGCGCGCATCATGTTGGTTGGCATCTATCTTGAGCAGAGCGATTACGGTCGCGCGCAGAATCTGCTGGAAGAAACTTTCAAAGCTCACACGCCGCAGCACGAAGGCTCTTCGCGTTCCTATTTCGCAGTCGCGGGCCAAGCCGTCAAAGGCGTGCGCGCGCACCTAGACCGCTATCGTGCGTTCGGTTTCAATCTCGCAGATAGAGAATTGCCCGGAGAGGCCGTCAATGATTTGGATAAAGTGCGCGCGCTTCTTGAGCGCGTCGTTGAACAGGCCAAGCAGATTGGGGCCGGAGACGACAGAAATACAGACGCTTTCGCGCTGCTTGAAGATGTAGCAAATGTGCGTGCGGGACTCTCTAAAAACGGCGAAGACCGTGCGCGCTGGCAAACGGAAGTAGCAGAGGCTCGGACGCGTCTCGCTGCTTCAGAGACGCGACTCGCTTCGCTCACTGGCGGCATCGGGACAGCCAACACTGCTCCAGTCCTCGTCGCTTCAAAGAGCGCGATTCCTTCCACTCCTCCTCCTGCTCAAAATTCAAACGAGCCTGCGCCTGCAACCTCGCAGCCAGCAGCCGCAGCTTCAACAACAGTTGCTAATGAAACTGCTCCAAAGCCTGCGAGCGACCAGCCTATGAATGTTGGCCCTCTTGTTGATAAGGCTATGCAAAAAGTCTCTCCGACTTATCCAAGCTTTGCCAAGAATGCGCGCGTGACAGGCATCGTGCGTGTTGATTTGGTGATAGACGAGAAGGGTACGGTCGCCGTCGCGCAAAGCTCTAGCGGGCCGGAACTGCTGCGTCAGGCGGCTGTTGATGCTGCGCGTCGCTGGAAGTTTCGCCCGACTGTCAAAGACGGTCAACCCGTCAAAGTCTCAGGCTTTATCAACTTCAATTTCATGCTTTAATCTCACGGGAAAATAGGCTCTAAGTAAGTCTATCTTATTGATAGACAAGTCGTTTACCTAATCTTGACAAAAAAGTAATGTATCTTTAGAATGTCATTTGAAAACATTTGCCGAAGAAAATTTAGAGTGAGCGGCTTCTGCTTTTAGTGGTTTGTTATGAAAGTCTCGTCACAGGAAGAATACGGATTGCGGTGTCTGGTGCAGCTTGCGGGTCTCGCGGAAGGCGAGTCGTTGACCCTGTCGCAGATTGCAGAGCGCGAGGGCATCTCGGCGGCGAATGCCGGAAAGTTGTTGTGGATTTTGAATAAGGCGGGACTGGTCCAATCGCACAGGGGAACGAAGGGCGGGTATCACCTCGCGCGCCCCGCGTCTGAGATTCGTTTGAGCGAAATTATTAAAGTGCTCGACGAAGATGCGGTGCAGGAGCATTGCAAGAGTTATACGGGCGTGATGGATGTTTGCGTGCACACGGGCGATTGCGGCATACGGCCTGTGATTCTTGGCCTGCACGAGATTGTGCAGAAGGCGCTTTCGGAAATCACGCTGGCAAAGCTTGTCGGCACAGAGGCCAAAGTTGATGCGACGCTGCACCAGATACAAGGCTTGCAGCAACACTTCGGGCGCGCGCCTGAGCGCGTCTGAAATTTTCAATCGGAGTTATTGTAGGAAAATAAGATGAGTACAATCGAAGTACTGGCTAACAAAGAATACAAATACGGTTTCGTGACGGACATAGAATCCGACATGATTCCGAGAGGTCTGACGGAAGACACCATCCGTCTCATCTCCGAGAAGAAGAATGAGCCGGAGTGGATGCTTGATTTTCGTCTGAAGGCTTATCGTCACTGGTTGACGATGGAGGAGCCAAAGCATTGGCCCAATCTCAAGTACCCGGAGATTGACTATCAGGACGTTATCTATTACAGCGCGCCGAAGCAGAAGGAGACGAAGAAGAGTTTAGATGAAGTTGACCCTGAACTCCTGCGCACATTCGAGAAGCTTGGCATTCCTTTGCAGGAACAGAAGCAGCTTGCGGGTGTCGCTGTCGATGCGGTCTTTGATTCGGTCTCCGTTGCGACGACCTATAAAGAGAAACTGCGGAAGCACGGCGTCATCTTCTGCTCATTCTCGGAAGCTGTGCAGGAGCATCCTGAACTGGTCAAAAAATATCTGGGCTCGGTTGTTCCAACCAATGATAACTACTTCGCGGCTTTGAACAGCGCAGTCTTTACGGATGGCTCGTTTGTCTTTATCCCGAAAGGCGTGCGCTGCCCGATGGAGCTTTCGACCTACTTTCGCATCAACAATTCAGAGTCCGGCCAGTTTGAGCGCACGCTGATTGTCGCGGAAGAAAATTCGCATGTCTCTTACTTAGAAGGATGCACCGCGCCGAAGTTTGATAAGAATCAGCTTCATGCGGCTGTGGTCGAGCTTATCGCGTTGGATGATGCGGAGATTAAATATTCGACTGTGCAGAACTGGTACGCGGGCGACGAAGAAGGCAAGGGTGGCATTTACAACTTTGTCACCAAGCGCGGCAAGTGTGCCGGAAGAAATTCCAAGATTTCATGGACGCAGGTTGAGACGGGCTCGGCCATTACATGGAAATATCCTTCGTGCATTTTGCAGGGAGACAATTCCATAGGCGAGTTTTACTCTGTCGCTTTGACCAATCACGCGCAGCAGGCAGACACAGGCACGAAGATGATTCATCTCGGCAAGAACACGCGCTCGACAATCATCTCGAAAGGCATCTCTGCCGGAAAGTCCAACAACTCTTATCGCGGCCTCGTCAAAGTCATGCCGAAGGCCGAAGGCGCGCGTAACTATACGCAGTGCGACTCGATGTTGATTGGCTCAAAGTGCGGCGCGAACACGTTTCCCTATATCGAAGTGATGAACAACACTTCGCGTGTCGAACATGAAGCCTCTACGTCGAAGATTAGCGAAGAGCAGTTGTTCTACCTACAACAGCGCGGCATCTCGCAGGAAGACGCCGTGAGCTTAATCATCAACGGCTTCTGCAAGGATGTGTTCCTGCAACTGCCGATGGAGTTTGCAGTCGAAGCGACGCGCCTGCTCGGATTGAAATTGGAAGGAAGCGTCGGGTAAAAAATCGTCTCATTGGAAACTGTATGAGGGCTTTGCCGATTGACACTGACAAGGTTGCTGAGATTTGTCGCCAGAATGATGAAGCTGCTCTCAGCCCATATTTACGCGAGCGCATCATGGGTGAGTTGCAGGTGATTTATGCAGCGTGATGAAATAATTAATCTAGATTGCGATGGAGGAATGGCTTCAGCCGTCTGCTGTGCAGAAAGTCTGAGACTTTCCGCTGCCTGCTTCCTAAACATTCAGCGAGGCTCAGCCTCGCTGAATGAGTGGGGCAATAGTTGCCGGAAAAGCAGAGCTTTTCCGCACAGCAATGCGGCAAGCCGCCTCTGCTTGTTATCCAGCAACTGGAATTAGTTGGTAAATTTAAGGAGAGAACAAAGCATTGCTCGAAATTCGAGATTTATACGTCAGTATTGATGATAAAGAGATTTTGAAGGGCATCAGCCTTGTGGTCAACAAGGGCGAGGTGCATGCCATCATGGGGCCGAACGGTTCCGGGAAATCTACGCTTGCAAAGGTGCTGGCCGGGCATCCTTCATATGTTGTGACGAAGGGCGAGATTCTGTATGAAGGAAGAAATCTGTTGGAGCTTGCGCCGGACGAGCGCGCGCGCGAAGGTATCTTTCTTGCTTTTCAGTATCCGATAGAAGTGCCGGGCGTCTCTAATGCGCAGTTCCTGCGGCTTGCTTACAACGAGAAGCGCAAGCATCTGGGCGAAGAGGAGCTAGACCCTCTGGAGTTCAAAGACCTCTTGAAAGAGCGCGCGCAGATTGTAGAGATGGAAGCGAGCTTTATGTCGCGCTCTGTCAACGAAGGTTTTTCCGGCGGAGAGAAAAAGCGCAACGAGATTTTGCAGATGGCCGTGCTTGAGCCGAAGCTGGCTGTGCTTGATGAGACAGATTCGGGTCTCGACATAGACGCCTTGCGCGTGGTGGCGGGCGGCGTCAACAAGCTGCGCACGGAAGAGAACGCAATCATTCTGGTGACGCATTACCAGAGGCTTTTGAATTACATCGTGCCTGACTTTGTGCATGTGCTGGCCGGTGGCCGCATTGTCAAAGAGGGTGGCAAAGAGCTCGCGCTTGAGCTTGAAGAAAAAGGATACGACTGGATTAAGGCCGGAGCAGGCAGGGGCGTTCAGAGTGCGCCGCAGTTGAGTTAAGAGAAGATGGTGACAGAAACAATCAAAGAACAGGGCGCATACGGCGCGGCCTTCCGCAAATTTCAGCGGGGAACAGGCAGCAGTCTCACCTGGATTGAGCGTCTGCGCGAAAGCGCGTTTGACCGCTTTGAGCAACTGGGTTTTCCAGAGGTGCGCGAAGAAGAGTGGAAATATACGAACGTCGCGCCGCTCGCCAAGATGAATTTCGAGCCCGTGTTTGAGAGGCAAGCTGTAGAGAAAGTCTCTGCCGAATACGAGGCGGATGCATTTCTGTATGAAGAAGCGCGCGCGAGTCGTCTTGTTTTCGTTAATGGAATTTATAGCAGCGAGTTGTCGAAATTAGATTCTGCGACAGATGGCCTTGTCGCTTTGAATCTCGCGGATGCTCTTGCTGATGAGCGTTATTCGGAGATAGTGCGCGAGCATCTTGGGCGCGGAGTTGATTACAACGAGAGCGGCTTTACCGCGCTCAATACAGCATTTCTCTCAAGCGGAGCATTCCTGCTGATTCCGCGCGGCGTGCAGGTCAAGACGCCCGTGCAGCTACTCTTTCTCTCGGACGCGCGCACGCCGCAGGCCGTTTCTTTCCCGCGCGTGCTGATTGTCGCAGAGCCTTTGAGCGCGGCGACTGTGATTGAGAGTTATAGGAGCGCGTCTGATACAGAAGAAGTTTATTGGACCAATGCTGTCGTCGAGGTCGTGTTGGCGGAAGGAGCGCGGCTTGAGCATTACAAGGTGCAGCAGGAGAGCGCGGAAGGTTTTCACATTGCTACGACGAATGCACGCCTCGGTCGCAACAGCAATTTTGAGACGATAAACATCACGCTCGGCGCGCGTCTTTCGAGACATAACATCACTGTCAGCTTAACTGGCGAAGGCGCGTCGTGTCGCGTGGACGGGCTTTATATAGTTAGCTCTGGACAGCACACGGACACGCATTCCTTGATTGACCACCTTGAACCGCATTGCACGAGCCGACAGCTTTATAAAGGGATTCTCGACGGCAAATCGCGCGCGGTCTTCAATGGCAAAGTTTTCGTGCACAAGGATGCGCAGCAGACTGATTCTGAGCAGACTAATCGAAACCTTTTGCTCTCGAAAGACGCGCGCGTGGACACCAAGCCGCAGTTAGAGATTTTCGCGGATGATGTGAAGTGCGCGCATGGCGCAACCGTCGGGCAACTCGAAGAAGAAGAACTGTTCTATCTCATCAGTCGCGGCCTGCATCCAGAGTTGGCCCAGAATCTTTTGACTTACGGATTCGCTGAAGAGGTGATTGAAAAAATCAAGATTGAATCCATCAAGGCGCAGCTTGACGAAGCTGTCTTGAACCGGCTGCACGCTAAATTGGAAGCATAGTTAATAATTATGAAAGTAAGAACTTCTGTTACTTTATCGCAGGATCTGTTGAAGATAGTAGATAGCCTCGTTGGCTCAAACAGGCATCGCTCCGAGTTTATCGAAGCAGCCTTGAGGAATTATGTTGCTGTGATGATTCGCAAGCGGCAAAACGAAAGCGATCTTGAGATTCTAAATCGCCGCGCCTCGGTGCTCAATGAGCAGGCGAGAGATTTGCAGGAGTATCAAATAGAATTGTGAGACGAGGCGAACTCTATCGAGTTCCAAGACCATCTGGTAAAGACCCGAAACGATTTCGCGTCATTGTCATTGTCAGTCGTCAGGTGTTGATTGACTCACGCTATTCGAGCGTTATTTGCGCGCCAGTCTATTCAAACTGTGAGGGCTTGGCAACTGAGGTAAGTGTTGGAGTGGCCGAAGGGTTAAAGCATGAGAGCTGTATTCGTTGCGATGAATTAATTAGCTTAAGTAAGTCTGAGTTGACAAATTATACCGGTTCTCTTTCTGCTTTAAAGATTCAAGAGTTGAATCAGGCTTTGAAGATTGCATTAGACATTCCCGATCTCTTCCGACCGTGAGTTCGGATTGTCAAATTGAGTTCTTAAAACATGATTTCTACCGATAACATTTTACTGGAGCCGACGATTAAACAGGCATGGAATGTCGAGCGCGTGAGGGAAGATTTTCCTGTGCTCAGGCAGACGGTCAACGGCAAGCCGCTTGTCTATCTGGACAACGCAGCCTCTTCGCAAGTTCCGCAGGTCGTGATTGATCGCGGCGCGACGTATTTGCAGGAAGAGCATTCTAACATTCATCGCGGCGTGCATTACCTGAGCATGCGTGCGACGACGGCTTATGAGGGAGCGCGCGAGAAGGTCAGGCGTTTCATCAATGCGCGCGAGGCGAAGGAATGCATCTTTGTGCGCGGCGCAACCGAAGGCATCAACTTGGTGATGCACGGCTATGGCCGCAAGTTTGTCGGCGCGGGCGATGAGGTCATCATCTCCGCGATGGAGCATCACGCTAACATAGTTCCCTGGCAGATGCTTTGTGAAGAGAAGGGAGCGCGGCTGCGCGTCATTCCGATGAATGATGCGGGCGAGCTTCTGCTTGATGAGTATGACGCTCTCCTGAATGAACGGACAAAGATTGTTGCCATCAATCACATCTCAAACGCGCTCGGCACAATCAACCCTGTCAAGGAGATGATTGCGCTTGCCCATAAACATGGCGTGCCTGTCCTCGTTGACGGAGCGCAGAGCGCGCCGCATTTGACGGTTGATGTGCAGGATTTGGATTGCGACTTCTTCGTCCTCTCCGGCCACAAGATGTTTGCGCCGACAGGGAGCGGCATCATCTACGGCAAGGCTGAGTTGTTAGAGAAGATGAATCCGTTTCAGGGCGGCGGCGATATGATTCGCTCCGTGACTTTTGAGAAGACAACTTACGCTGGCTTGCCTACTAAATTCGAGGCGGGGACTCCTGCCATCGCTTCGCAGATTGGACTCGGCGCGGCCATTGATTATCTGAACAGCATCGGACGCGAACGCTTGGTGGCTTACGAGCAGGAGCTTCTGGCTTACGCGACCGAGAAAGTTTCCGCCATCGAAGGCGTGCGCATTATCGGCACGGCGCGCGAAAAGGCGAGTGTGCTCTCGTTTGTCATTGACGGCGTTCATCCGCACGACATCGGAACGATTCTGGACCAGGAAGGCATCGCAGTCCGCGCAGGGCATCACTGCGCGCAACCCGTCATGCAAAGATTCAAAGTGCCTGCGACGGCCCGCGCTTCCTTCGCTTTCTACAACACGAAGCAGGAAGCAGATGTACTGGCCCGCGCGATTGAAAGAGTGATAGAGGTTTTTAGTTAAGGAATTTTAGATTTTGATTTGCGATTTTTGATTGGATAAAGACAAAGACTTTATAAAATAAATCTTGTGTCTGCTTCAAATCTAAAATCTAAAATCTAAAATCGCAAATCAAACTATGTCAGAACTGAGCGAGCTTTACCAGCAGGTTATTCTCGACCACAATAAAAAGCCGCGCAACTTTCATAAGTTGGAAGCGGCCAACAGGACTGCCGAAGGCTACAATCCACTGTGCGGCGACCAACTCACAGTCTATTTGCAGCTTGAGGATGAAGTGGTCACGGACATCAGCTTTGAAGGCTCCGGCTGCGCTATTTCAAAAGCTGCTGCGAGCATGATGACGCAGAGCGTCAAGGGCAAGTCGAAACAGGAAGCGGAAACTCTCTTTGAAGAATTTCATGGTATGGTCACGGGCGAGTTGGATGAAGAAGCGACGCCAAATCATCTGGGACGTCTGACAATCTTTTCCGGCGTGCGCGATTTTCCGGCGCGCGTCAAATGCGCAAGCCTCTCATGGCACACAATGCGCGCCGCGCTTCACGGTAAGGAAGCAGTGAGCACAGAATAATTTTTAAGTAACAGTTTAGTTTCATAAGCGGAAAAACGTCTCCCGCAAAGGCGCAAAGGCGCAAAGAAAAGACAGGTTGCTTTTCTTTGCGCCTTTGCGCCTTTGCGGGAGATTCTTTCGTGCTGACAAAAAGTTGAGAACACGGGCATAATAAGCGCACAAAATTTTCGGAGATAGACAGTAGTGAAGATTGCCTCAGTCGAACTGATAGAGATTCGTCTGCCGCTCGTGCATTTTTTTGAAACGAGCTTCGGACGCACGACAGAAAGACGCATCGTGCTCGTGCGCGTCACGGATAGCGACGGCGCGGAAGGCTGGGGCGAATGCACTGCTGGCGAAGGGCCTTTCTATTCAGAGGAATGGACTGAGACGGCGTGGAACACTTTAAAAACTTTTCTTGCCCCGATGTTGATTGGCCCAGAGATTGAGCGCGCGGCGGATGTTTTTGAGATGATGAAACAGGTTCGCGGTCATCGCATGGCGAAGGCCGCGCTTGAGACTGCCTGCTGGGATTTGGAAGCCAAGCTGTCAGGCATTCCGCTCTGGCAACATCTCGGAGGAGCTAACAGGGAAATTCCGTGCGGAGTTTCCATAGGCATACAGGACACCATTGATGCGCTCTTTGAAAAAATCGAACGCGAGTTGAGCGCGGGATACCAGCGCATCAAAATCAAGATTAAGCCCGGTTGGGATGTGCGGATTATTGAAGAGGTGCGAGCGCGCTTTCCTGAAATCGAATTGATGGCCGATGCTAATTCCGCTTACACGCTGTCTGATGCAACGCTCTTAAAGTCTCTTGATAGATTCGATTTGATGATGATTGAACAGCCGCTCGCGCATGATGACATACTCGACCATGCAGAGTTGCAGCGACAAATCAAGACGCCTGTTTGCCTTGATGAGTCCATACATTCTGCGGATGATGCGCGGCATGCTATAGAGGCTGGGGCTTGCCGCATTATCAATTTAAAATTGGGGCGTGTCGGCGGTCATGCTGAGGCGCGGCGGATAGAAGAGTTGTGTCGTCAAAAGGGCGTGCCTGTCTGGTGCGGCGGGATGTTGGAATCAGGCATCGGTCGCGCGCACAATATTGCTATGGCGACGCTCGCGGGTTTTACATTGCCGGGCGATGTGTCTGCCAGCAGTCGTTACTGGAAAGAGGATATTATCGAGCCGCCTGTCACCATCACAGAGCGCGGGACAATCATCGCGCCGGATGCGCCGGGCATCGGCTATGAGATAAGTTATGGGCGGATTAATAAAGCGGCTGTCAGAAGAGAAGTGATTGATGAGAGGAAAGCTGACTGAGATTTTTTTTAACTAAGAGATGATGGAAGAAAGTTTGGAGAAAATCGCAGGATTGCCAGCCGCGCGCATGCTCGAATTTTTTGCAGCGCGGCGGGATGAAATACTGTCGTCTGTGCGCGCGGTGGTCGAAACTGAATCGCCATCGGGAGATATGGATGGAAGCCGCGCTGTAGTTGATTTGTTGATTGATGCTGCGAGTAAGATTGAGAGTGTTACTACAATCGAGCGCATAGAAAGTCCCGGCTATGGCGAGCATTTGCGTGTGCGCGTGCGTGGCGAGGACAATCATGCTTCGGGGACAATCTTGCTCGTGGGGCATACGGATACGGTTCATCCGCGCGGCGCGCTCATGGAGCGTCCGTGGCGGGTTGATGGCGCGCGCATTTACGCGCCGGGAATTTTTGATATGAAGGCGAATTGCGTGCTGGCTCTCGAAGCTTTGCGCGCGTGCGCGACTTTGAAGCTTGAACCGCGTGGCGAGATAGTCCTGCTGCTTACCTGTGATGAAGAGACGGGCAGCGCGACGGGGCGCGCGCTGGTGGAAGAGGAAGCGCGGCGTGCGCGTTGCGCGCTGGCGCTTGAGCCTCCGGCGAGTGGAGGCCGCGTCAAGACCGGACGCAAAGGCACAGGGATTTTTGAGATGCAGGCATTGGGCCGCGCAGCACACGCGGGGCTTGAGCCTGAGAAGGGCGCGAGCGCGATTCTTGAGCTGGCGCGTCAGACGGAAAGACTGCACGCGATGAATGATGCGGCGAGCGGCATCAGCGTCAATGTGGGCGTGATAGAGGGCGGCACGCGCTCGAATGTCGTGGCCGCAAACGCGCGCGCGGAGATAGATTTGCGTTTTAGTAAAGCCGAAGAGGGCAAGCGCATTGAAGATGAGATTTTAAATACCCGAAGTTTTGACGAGCGCGTGCGGCTCGATGTGAGCGGCGGTATTAATCGTCCTCCGCTCGAAAGAAATGAGCAGGTCATGGCTCTTTACAAACACGCGCGCGAGATTGCCGCGCGTCTTGATTTCGAGTTGGGAGAAGCGCAGGTCGGCGGAGCTTCGGACGGAAATTTTATCGCTGCGCTGGGAGTGCCTGTGCTTGATGGCTTGGGGATAGACGGCGACGGCGCGCACGCGGAGCACGAGCACATTCTCTCTGATGCTATCGCGCGTCGCGGCGCGCTGATTGCGGGACTCATCGCTTCGCTCTGAAACTGTTTATGAAGATTGCTACATGGAATGTTAATTCGGTGTTGGCGCGGCTGCCTGTGGTCACCGCTTGGCTTGAGAAGGCGAAGCCGGACGTGCTCTGTTTGCAGGAGATAAAATGCGTCGCGGAAAAATTTCCGGCAGCAGCTTTTACGGAGCTTGGCTACTTTAGCGAAGTCTTCGGCCAGCCGACTTACAACGGCGTGGCAATCCTTTCGCGCACAGAGTGCGAGAATGTGCGGCGCGGTTTACATGATGATGAAGAAGGAGCACAGGCGCGTCTGATTGCTGCGACAATCAAAGGCGTGCGCGTCGTCAATGTTTATATCCCGAACGGGCAGGCTGTGGGGACTGATAAGTATATTTTCAAATTAAAATGGATGCTCCGTCTGCGTAAGTTTTTCAATATGCATTACAGCATCAGCGAGAACGTTTTGTTGTGCGGCGATTTTAATGTCGCGCCGGATGAGAGGGATGTGCATGACCCGCATTTGTGGGAGGGGCGTATTCTTTTTAGTAAGCGCGAGCGTGCCGCGCTCGAAGAGATTAAGAAGTGGGGATTCGAGGATGCTTTTCGTTTGCACACGGAAGCGGGCGGACACTTCTCATGGTGGGACTATCGTCAGGGAGCTTTCAGGCGCAACACTGGCTTGCGTATAGACCATATCTGGATTTCAGAATCGCTTGCGGCGCGCTCTGTCAAGACCTGGATAGACAAAGAGCCGCGCGGGTGGGAACGACCTTCTGACCACACGCCCGTTGTGGCAGAGTTTGAGTGATTTGCGATTTTAGATTTTTGATTTGCGATTGAATGTGACCTGATACGCCCTCCCTGACGGTCGGGCTACTGCCCCTCAACAGTGAGCATCGGGGCAGTAGCCCGACCGTCAGGGAGGGCGCAGCAGCAGGCAACCGTAACTTGCTATAAAGATTTCAAGTCAAATCAAAAATCAAAAATCAAAAATCTAAAATTATCTTGGGGGGAGAAGGATAATGAACGAGCGCGAGAGGGATGTGCTGGCTGTGGCTGCGGCTGGCCTGGGAGCTTTGTTGGCTGTGCGCGCGGTGGTGCGCAGGTGGCGTGAGTATGATTTTAAAGATAAGACAGTTTTGATTACAGGCGGGTCGCGCGGGTTAGGATTAGTGTTGGCACGCGAGTTTGCGCGCGAGGGAGCGCGCATCGCTATTTGTGCGCGCGATACGGAAGAGCTTGACCGCGCGCGCAGGGATTTGAAGCAGCGTGGCGCGCAGGTGCTGGCAGTGCCGTGTGATGTGACTGACCGCGCGCAGGTCTTTGAGTTGGTGCAGAGTGTGCGCGAGCATTTCGGCGGAATTGATGTTTTGGTTAACAACGCGGGAGTGATACAGGTCGGGCCGTTTGAAGTGATGACGCTCGAAGATTATGAAGAGGCTATGCGTGTGCATTTCTGGGGGCCGCTCTACACGATGCTGGCCGTCTTGCCGGAGATGCAAAAGAGACGCGAGGGCCGCATAGTCAATATCAGTTCCATCGGCGGCAAGATAAGCGTGCCGCACTTAGTGCCTTATAGCGCGAGCAAGTTTGCTCTGGTCGGATTGTCCGAAGGCTTGCGCGCGGAGTTGCAGAAGGACGGCGTGCTTGTGACAACAGTTTGTCCGGGCCTGATGCGTACGGGCAGCCCGCGCAATGCGATTTTCAAGGGACAGCACAGAGCAGAGTATGCTTGGTTTAGTATCTCTGATTCGCTGCCCGTCACTTCGATGAACGCAGAGCGCGCGGCGAGCCAGATTATAGAGGCTTGCAAGCGCGGCGATGCCGAAGTCGTGTTGACGATTCAGGCACAGCTTGCTGTGAAATTTCATGGGCTCTTTCCCGGCTTGACGGCAGACATGCTGGGCATCGTCAATCGCCTGTTGCCCGGCCCCGGCGGAATTGGCCGCAGGCGCGCGAAAGGTAAAGACAGCGAATCGGCAATCGCGCCTTCCTTGTTGACCGCCTTGAGCGAAGCCGCCGCGCGCGACAATAACGAAATCAAAAACGGAGATGACCTTGAGCGAAGAACAGAAATGGCCTGACGTGATGTGGATTGTGCGGCACGGGCAGAGCGCGGGCAATGTGGCGCGCGATGCCGCGGAGTCCGCCGGGCATCCTGTGATTGATATTCCGATGCGCGATGTTGATGTGCCGCTCTCCGAATTAGGCGAGCAGCAGGCAGGCGCGCTTGGTCGTTGGTTCAGAGAGATGTCAGAGGAACAGAGGCCGACCATCGTGCTCTCTTCGCCTTACCTACGCGCGCAGGAGACCGCACGCCTCGCGCTCGATGGAGCAGGAATGGACTTGAGCAATGACATCACTTTTGTCATGGACGAGCGGCTGCGCGAGAAAGAGTTTGGCGTGCTTGACCGCCTGACAAAGCACGGCATACGGCAGAAGTATCCAGAGCAGGCAGAGATTCGCAGCGTCCTCGGCAAGTTTTATCACAGGCCGCCGGGCGGCGAGAGTTGGTGCGATGTCATCCTCCGACTGCGCAGTTTGATAGACACCATCACGCGCGACTATCGCCGCGAGCGCGTGCTCATCGTCAGCCATCAGGTCGTCGTCAGTTGTTTTCGCTACCTGCTTGAGCGCATGACCGAAGAAGAGATTATGGCGATTGATAGAGAGAAAGATATTGCGAATTGTTCCGTCACCTCTTACGAGTTTGACCCCGCGCTCGGCAGGCGCGGCAAGCTGGCCCTGCGTCTCTTCAACTTCGTCGCCCCGCTCGAAGAAACCGGCACGCCCGTCACAAGGAAACCCGATGCGCCCGTCGCAACGAAAGGCTAATCGCTCTACACCTGTTGTCTTAACTCCCGCACTCTTGCAGCGTTGGCCTCTGCCGCAGCCGGATGAGGCGGGTGATAAAGAGGAGCGCGGGCGTGTGCTCGTGGTTGGCGGCGCGCGAGAGATGCCGGGCGCGGTGATGCTGGCGGCGACGGCGGCTTTGCGCGCGGGAGCGGGAAAGTTGCGCATCGCTACTTGCCGCAGCATCGCGCAGGCCGTTGCCGTAGCCATTCCCGAAGCGCGCGTTTTTTCTTTGCCGGAAACCAAACAGGGCGCGATTGCTGCGTCTGCCGCCGAGCCGCTGGCAGAGTATGCGAGTGAAGTTCAAGCAGTGCTCATCGGGCCGGGGATGGTTGATGAAAAAGCTGTGACGAAGATTATGGAATCGCTGCTGCCGCAACTTGCAGATGTGACGGCAGTGCTCGACGCAGCATGCCTGTCATGTTTCGCATCCGCGCCTGACTGGCTGCACAACTCTCAAGTCAAAGCCATCCTCACGCCGCACGCTGGCGAGATGGCAAGGATGCTGAACATGGATGCAGCAGTCGTCAGGGGCGATGCGCTTTCAGTTGCCGCACGCGCGGCCAGGGAGTTTCGCGCCGTCATCGCTTTAAAGGGCGCAGAGACATTTATCGTCGCGCCGGATGGAGAGGCTTATGCAAACCGCGCGGGCAATGTCGGCCTCGCTACTTCCGGCTCAGGCGACACGCTCTCAGGCATCATCGCAGGACTCGCTGCGCGCGGAGCAGACCCTTTGCGAGCAGCCGCTTGGGGCGTTTACCTGCACGCGAAAGCTGGCGATAGGCTCGCACAGCGCATGGGCAAATTGGGATTTCTTGCGCGCGAATTGTTGGATGAGATACCGCAGTTGATGTCAGAGTTTGATGGAAGAAAAAAGCGCGGGGCGAATTAGATTTAACGCAAGTGCGAGATAAGAGATTACTTTCTTAGCTCCTACGGAGCTAATTTTATGTCGAACTCAAGTTAGACGACTCCGACACGCCAACGGCCCGGAGGCAGAACAAGCTTCGCGTAGATATCAAGCCGGACTTAAATGAATAACTTAACGGAGAGCGAAAGATGAAGACAGTACTTGTCCCCGCGTTTATGTTTGTGTCGAGTTGCCTAATGGCATTGGCGTGGCTCGGACACCTGCGGTTTAGGGATAGCATCGGCTTCTGGACTGCCCTCAGCGCGAGTTGGCTTCTGGTCTTGCCCGAGTACATCCTCAACGTGGCGGCCACACGGTTTGGATACGGCACATACAGCGGTGCGCAGATGGCTTCCTTTCATCTGGCGTTCGGTGTGGTCTGCGTCGCCCTCGTCTCCCGCTTTGTGCTTCGTGAACGTTTGGGTCTCTCTCAGATGCTTGGATTTGTATTGTTGGCGGTTGCGGTAGTGCTCATTACTCGCCGTCCCTAACCGGTTTATGGGGGCTGCGTAGAAGCTAGCCGTCGCCTAACGCTCGAATTAACCCGCCGCGCACACAACGCCGAATCCACGCAAGTTGACGATGAAAGGCACGCTAGTTCGCGGTCGGGTAGAATGAGTTGTTAGGCGCGTCTGCGACTTGATAACTTCCTTCCGGCGTTGCGCGGACGTTTCGCCTTACCTGGTTCATGCTCATAATCGAATAGCTGCGCGGGCCGAACCCGAAGCGCATCACACAGCCTTTCAATCGTATTTAAGCTGATCATGGTTGCTTTTTCTTGCCACAACCGCCGACAAGTCTCATAAGGCAATCCCGCCGCTTGTGACAATGCGTTAGGGTTCTCAATCCCTTCTCTTTGTGCAATTTCTCGGATCACCAGTCTTATCATATTGCCAAGCACGCTACCAAAGCCGCTGTCAGATATGCTAGGCGTTAAATCGATGACTACTATATTTATAGTATGCGATTGTGATATGCCGCAGGGAAGCATTGATTTACATTACTATCTTCGTGGTAGTAATTTCTTTTCCGAACATTGACTAATTACCACAAGCATAGTAACATTGAGGTCACACTGCTGATAATCATGAGGTTCCAATGTGTATGGCAGACGATGCGGGAGATAGCTCCCAAAGCTTGCTTATGGGCGAGGAAGAATGGCTCGCGTTTCTTGAGGAAGCATTCCGCAATAACTCGGGTGGGGCAAACACATTGGCTCTCCTGTTATTCACGCTTAAGGATGCCATAGAAAATGATCATGACTTAGGGCGGGCAATCAATACACTGTCAGAAGGTATCCGATTGACTTATTTATACACACAGGAGCATGAACACGCGCTCAAGCTGTATATGTTACATCTGACGGGACGTTTAAAACCACAAGACGAGCCAATTAATCTGCTAAATGGGGCTATAGAAAGAGGAGTGGCGGAGATCGAGAAAGCACGCCAGAAGAGAGGCACTGGTAAACTCGGGCATATTGGCAAAAAGGTGCTTCAAGAAAGAAAATAAGAATCTTACTCTGCACTTTGGACAGATTATACCGGCAAGCGCCTAACAACTCATTCAATCGGAGCGCGATTGAGCTTGTCTTTCATTCGCGAGGCTCTGTGCTTGTTTCGTTGAATGCGCGCCCGGTTAATTCGGGCGTGAGATTTACTGTGTCGCAAAGGTTGGCGGCGGTGGCGGCAAGCTGCTCGCCTGAAAGCTTCTTCGCCTCATTTCCTGCCGCTTGTCAATGCCTCTGATGACCATGATTGCCAGAACTCCGGCGATGATGGTCAGGGCGTCCGCGACGATTTCCACTTTCGCAGCGGTAAACAACTGGTTCGCTGTCTCTGCATCGCTTGAGAGACGGTTGGCCGCGCGATTGGCAATGTTCGAGACAATCCAGAGCCCCCACCACCAACCCACCAGAGACGAAGAGCCGCCCTTTTGCCATGACTCTTCAACCGGCTCTTTCAACATCGGATCGCTCTTCACCCAGAGTTCATCCACCACCTTGTAAGGCATCACCAGATTAGCGAACGGGATAAAGAACCAGCCGACGGCCCAGCCCGGCGTGTATTCAGGCTTATACGCTCCGAGCGCATCGAGTTTGACATAAGCTTCATGCAGCCACATCAGGAAAAAAATGGCCGTCCCAACAAAGAGCAGGAGGAGCAAAACCGCATTGATAATCTGCGCGAGCACAAACCAGTTTGTTCCGTCCGGCTGAACCGCTTCGTCTGCGATTGTATCTGGCAGGGCGACTATCATGAGAAAGTTCAAAAGCAGACTGAGAGCCTGAAACGTGAGCTGCGCGATAAAAAAATAGACCGCGATCCGTGCAAGCCAACTATCGGAAGTTGATTGAGAAGATGAGTCGCTCAATTTATTCTTTCAGACCGTGCAGCTTTCGCTGTCCCTTCGTCAGTTTAATTTCAATCGCCTGTCATCGTCTCAGGCACGCGGCTCGTCAACTCGCGCCAAGTCACAGGATTGTTTCCCTCATCGAGTCGCACCATAGAGATGCATCCGGGCGAGGGACAGACCAGATAGCAGAGATTGCAGCCGACACATTCCGCTTCGTCAACGATTGGAAAACGTGTCCCGTTGATTTGCGTAAACGGAATGCATTGATGCGCGCCGTCCTCGCAGGCTATGTGGCACAGGTTGCAGCGTATGCAGAGGTCGTGATCTATGCGCGCGACAGTCTTGTAATTCAAATCCAGATTGCCCCAGTCCGTGACGCGCGGAACAGAGAGGCCAATGATGTCGCGCACGCTCGCGAATCCTTTTTCATCAAGATAATTCGAGAGGCCGTCAATCATATCTTCGACAATCCGGTAGCCGTAATGCATGACAGCCGTGCAAACCTGCACAGTGGTCGAGCCGAGGAGCAGGAACTCAGCAGCATCTCGCCAGTTGCTGATGCCGCCGATGCCGCTAATCGGCACAGTGACTTCTGCGTCGCGCGCCAACTCCGAAACCATGTTGAGCGCAATAGGCTTGACGGCAGGGCCGCAGTAGCCGCCGTGCGCCGCCTTCCCGTTGACATTCGGATGCGGAATCATCGTCTCAAGGTCAACGCCGACGATGGAGTTAATCGTATTGATGAGCGAGAGAGCATCCGCGCCTCCCTTCACGGCAGCGCGTCCGGGCGGCTTAATGTCCGTCACGTTCGGCGTGAGCTTGACGATGACCGGAAGCTTTGTCGCTTCCTTGACCCACTGCGTGACCATGCATGTGTAGTCAGGAACCTGGCCCATAGCGGAGCCCATTCCGCGTTCACTCATCCCGTGCGGGCAACCGAAGTTTAGCTCAACGCCATCCGCGCCTGTGTCTTCGACCTTCTTCGCAATCTCATGCCAAGCCTCGCGCTTTGACTCGACCATCAGAGAGATTATCAAAGCATGCTTCGGATACTTCTTCTTACACTCGCGTATCTCTTTGAGATTGACTTCGAGCGGGCGATCCGTAATGAGCTCGATATTGTTGAGACCAATCATGCGATTCGTGCCGTTGTCTATCGCTCCCAAACGCGAGCAGACATTGCGAATCGGTTCGCCCAGAGTCTTCCACACGGCTCCGCCCCATCCGGCGTCAAACGCGCGCTCGACCATCGAGCCCATGTTGGTCGGCGGGGCCGAAGCCAGCCAGAAAGGATTTGGAGATTTGATGCCTGCGAAATCAACTGCTAAGTCTGCCATCTTTTGCACCTCTGAAAAAAAACTTGCGATTAATCTGCCTTACGTTCCGACAACAAACCAAAGACGCCGTAGAGAAAGTCTGCGCCGCCGCCGACAATCAGCACGCGCGGAAACCAGATGAAGTCTGTGCCGAGCAAAGCCTCACTCAAATAATACGTTGCTATGATGACGAAGACGCCAAGAAGAAAAAGCGCGCCGCCGCGATATAAGTGTGTCGAGTAATCTTTTGTACGAGCAATTTTGTTCTGCGCCTTTTGCTGGCGGATTCCCATCCGCGCAGTTTCCGGCTCTATCAAGACTTTGCAGAAACGACAGCTTTGAGCATCCGAGGCGATGTACTCGCTGCATCCCGGACACCGAAATACTTTAAGCCCTTCACTCTCCTCAAAGACTCTCATGCCTGTTTCGACTCGTTCACTGCCGGGAGGTTAGCTCCTGCAAACTGGACTTGCTCGCCGCTCAACATCTGGTGAATGCCTGCGGCTGCATGCTTGCCCATCTGCGAGGCATCAACGGCCTCGCGCCCGCCGTTGACACAATCGCCGCCCGCGAAATATTTCGGATTGCCCGTCTGCATCTGTTGATTGACGACGACACGGCCAGCCTTATCAAGCTCAATGCCGGAAATTTTTTCAAAGAACGAACGACGCTTCTGCTGGCCCAGAGCCTTGATGACTATGTTGACCGGAATATCAAATTCAGAGCCAGCGACGGCTTGAGCCGTCCGGCGACCGGATGAATCAGCCGCGCCCAACTCCATACGCACACAGCGCAAAGCCCTGACATGAGCATTGCTTTCATCCTTTAAAATCTCAACTGGCGAGGTCTGCCACCAGAACTCTATCGCATCCTTTTTCGCCAACTCATACTCATACTCGTAAGCGGGCATCTCCTTCTGCGAGCGGCGATAAATCATCAACACGCGCTCTGCTCCCAAACGCTTGGCCTGCGTGACGGCATCTATCGCAGTGTTGCCCGCGCCGATGACAGCGACGGTGTGGCCGATGGGAACGCTCTGCCAGTCGCGCGTCTTGATGCGCTCGATAAAATCCAACGCGTCATAGACTCCATCCAAATCTTCGCCCGGAATATCAAGCCGCGCAGTTGACCCAAGACCCGTGCCGAGAAAGATTGCATCATGTTTTATTTCCAAATCGGCAAGCTCTATGTCGCGCCCGATTTCCGTGTTCATCATCAAGCGCACGCCGAGCCGCTCGACCATCTTTGCTTCATCCACAGAGACAGTCTGCGGCATCTTGTATTCGGCCATCCCGTAAGTATCAAGCCCGCCGGGCAAAGGCTTGCTGTCATACACAGTCACGCTGTAGCCGAGCCGCGCTAAGTATGTCGCGCAAGATAGACCCGCAGGGCCGGAGCCAATAATGCCTACAGACTTTCCATTCGCCTCGCCCGCCGCAAAGATGTCGCGCCCCGCGCTCATCACAGCATCGGTCGCATATCGTTGCAGTCGTCCAATCTCAATCGGCTTGTCCATCAAAGTCTTCTCGACACACGCGCCCTCACACAGCACGTCAACCGGACAGACTCTGGCACAGGTCGCGCCAATCGGATTGGCATCGAAAATCACACGCGCAGAACCCAGGAGATTTCCGCTCGCAATTTTTTTGATAAACGCAGGCACATCTATATGCGTCGGGCAGGCATGCGCGCACGGCGCGTCGAAGCAATAGAGACAACGATTGGCCTCAAAGAGTGCCTCGGCTTTCGTCAGCGGCGGCGCAATCTCGCGGAAGTTGGCTTCGATTTGTTCGATGTCGATTAATGATTCTTGAGCCATTGTGATTTCTGGTTGTTGAAAGTGTTTCACAGGTCTTCACGCGCCAGTATTTCTTTGACGACAGGCGCGAGTGACGGGATTTTGTTAGAGACTACATCCCACACGATGTCATAATCAATGCCGAAGTAGCCGTGAATTAAACGGTCGCGCATTCCTGTAATTGCGCGCCATTCAAGCTGAGGATGCTGTTGCCTTAAATCATCCGGGACTTGTTTAGCTGCCTCTCCGATAATCTCTATGCTCCGAACAAAAGCGCGCTTGAGTGTTTCATCCTGCAAAAACTCGTCCTTCTCAAGATGCTGAACGCTACGGCTCAAGTAGTCAATTTCGTCCAGGATATGTTGCAGGTAATCACGAATCGAGCGGGGCATATTCAACCTCACGCAATATTCGCGGCCCGATGTAAGGGCTTAATGATTCAGGAGTCACCAGTTCCACTTTCCTTCCAAGCGTCTCCTCCAGAAAAAAGGCGAGCCGCATGAAGTTGTCGAATGATTTATGCTCAGGGACAAACTCAATCAACAAATCAATGTCGCTCTCATCGTTCTGTTGTTCGCGCAGGAAAGAGCCAAACAGGCCGCACCGCTTGACGCCAAGTTGCTGCAACTCACGCCTGTGCGCTTTGAGCAATGTCATGACTTGATTTTTGTCCTGAACAATCATCTTGCTATTCGGCAACTATTTCATCGTAGCTTTCCGGTCTGCGGTCGCGGAAGAACTGCCATGTGTTTCTGACTTCACGAATCATGTCGAGGTTTAAGTCTGCGACGACGAGCGCGTCTTCGTCGCGCGGGGCTTCGGCGATAAATTGCCCGCGCGGGTCGCAGAAGTAGCTCTGACCGTAAAACTCACCGATGTCCCACGGCTGCTCGTGGCCGACGCGGTTGATTGCGCCGACGAAGTAGCCGTTGGCGACTGCATGCGCGGGTTGCTCAAGTCGCCAGAGATATTCGGAGAGACCTGCGACCGTTGCCGAAGGATTGAAAACTATCTCCGCGCCGTTGAGGCCGAGGATGCGCGCGCCTTCCGGGAAGTGGCGGTCATAGCAGATATAGACGCCGATGCGCGCATAGGCCGTTTCAAAAGTAGGATAGCCCAGGTTGCCCGGCTTGAAATAGAATTTTTCCCAGAAGCCGGGCGCGACGTGCGGGATATGATTCTTGCGATACTTGCCAAGATATGTGCCGTCAGCGTCTATGACTGCGGCTGTGTTGTAGTAGATGCCCGTAATCTCTTCTTCATAAATCGGCACGATGATAACCATGCTGTGCTTCTTTGCGGTCTCCTGCATCAGCTTGACGGTCGGGCCGTCCGGCACTTTCTCAACGGCCTCATACCATCGCGTCTGTTGCTCCGCGCAAAAGTATGGCGTGGTAAAAACTTCCTGCATGCAGAGAATCTGCACGCCCTGTCGTGCGGCATCTTCAATCATGCCGAGATGCTTGTCCAGATTAGCGCGCTTGATTTCTTCAATCGGCGCATCGGTCGGCCCTGCGTGGGACGCCTGTATGAGCCCGCATTTAACTGTTCGTGGCATGTTCAATACTCCTCAATAAAAGTCTGGAGTCAAGAGTCTGGAGTCGTGAGTCAAGAGCTAAAAAGTTTATGCAGCTTTTCTTTTGACTCCAGACTTCAGACTCACGACTCCTGACTGTGTTTCGTTTTTCAGACTTTCATGATTCTTCATCAGCAGATAGTAGATCACAAAGCCCAGCGCGAAGGTGACGAACCATGCATAGTTATATAGCTTGTCCAGAAAATCCGGCGCGGCGACCTGTCCGCCCGGCGTGGTCGCGGCTGTGATAAATCCCGGCACGACAGGCTCTATCGCGATAATGAGCGCGAGAATGGCGAGCCAGTTAAAGCCTTTCGAGTAAGAGTAAATTCCGTTTGGCTCATAGAGCGCGCGCAGGTTTAGTCTCTGTTTGCGCAAGACCCAGTAATCACAAATCAGGATGCCTGCAATCGCTCCCATCAAACCCGAATAGCCAATCAACCACGTAAAGATATACGCGCCCATCGTCGCCATCAACTTCCAGGGCATCATCACAATGCCGAGCAGGGCTGTTATCAATCCGCCTGTGACATAAGTGATGCGCTTGGGAGCAAGGTTCGAGAAATCGTTGGAAGGCGAGACGACGTTGGCAGCCATGTTGGTCGTCAGTTGCGCGGCAAAGATAACGAGTGTGGCAAAGAGTATGACTGCGATGCTATTGAAGCGCGCCATCAACTCGACAGGATTTGGAATGGCTTGCCCGTAAATCAGAAGCGTCGCGCTCGTCACGGCCACGCCGATGAAAGCGAACGCAGTCATCGTCAAAGGAAGCCCCAGAGCTTGCCCAAGCATCTGCGACTTTTGCGACTTTGCATAGCGCGTGAAATCAGGGATGTTCAAACTGAGCGTGGCCCAGTAGCCGACAGAGGCCGTGAGCGATGCCGGAAAAATGGTCCAGAAATTATTCTGCTCCTTCTGCAAAGCGGACGAAGCTTCGAGAACGCGGCCCAACCCTCCGGCTTTCCATGCGGCCCAACCCAAAAGCGCCGCGCCGCCGAGCAACAATAGCGGAGCCGACCACGATTCCAGGTGCTTGATGCCCTCTACGCCCTTGAGGATGATAAAGACCTCTATGGCCCAGAAAAGCAGAAAAGCAATCCATGTGTGCGCGGCCACGCCCATCAAGGTCGCGCCGCCGAACAGCACATTCCATTTACTTGAGAGCACACCGAACAGCGCATCGAGGGCTGTGCCGCCAATCCATGTTTGAATCCCGAACCAGCCGCAAGCAACGATGGCTCTTAAAATCGCTGGCACGTTTGCCCCGCGCGTGCCGAAACTCGCGCGGCACAGCACCGGGAAAGAGACGCCATACTTTGTGCCTGCGTGCGCGTTCAGCATCATAGGGATGAGGACGATGGTGTTGCCCAAAAGGATAGTCAGCATCGCCTGCCACCAGTTCATCCCGGCCTCTATGAAACCTCCTGCAAGCGTGTATGTCGTAATCACTACGCTCATCCCAATCCAGAGGGCTGCGATGTTCCATGTTGACCATGTGCGCTCTTGTATAGTGGTCGGCGCGAGGTCTTTGTTCCAGAGCGGGCTGTCTGACACATCTTCGCGCAACTCTTCAAAGTCGCGTTGCGTGACAGCGATGTCCGTCTCAGAGGTCTTTGTCATGCTTTTATCGGCTCTCGAAGTTTCAGATTAGTCTGCGTGTCTTCAACTTTAATTTCAGCGATTCGTCGCCGCGCTTTATTTCCATTTGAAATTCGCGCCCGGCCTTCCTGAACATCTCGCGCAGTTGCATTAACTGAAGCTTTGCTGCTGGACGATTGTTAATCGCCACTATCTCATCATTCTGCTTAAACCCGGCTTCGGCGGCGGGCGAATCGTCCAGGACGCGCAGGACTCTGATGCCCTGAAACTGCGGGCTCTTGGTCGTCAGGGCCAGCCCGCTCATATCATATTCAAAAGGCTCTGAGAATTTTTTGTTCGGCTCGAAAATCATGCGCGCGCGCGAATAGTCAAAGATTAATTTGAAGCGACTCATAACCGCGCTGCCGATGTTGCCAGCCTTGCCGTCTCTGCCGAACGTGCCTCTCGAAGGAAAGACCGTCACAGGATTATTGAGTTGGAAGCGGCCCAGTTGCAGGCTGTTGATGCGGCCAATCGGCATCTGCACTTCGCCGCCGACGCCGCGCCCGCGCGTCATCACAGTTTTCCCGACTGACTTTAAGAGGTCGTGCTGCTTGATGAAAGAAGGCAGAAGCGTGACGGCAAAATTCGAGCCGAGGTCAATGACAAACTCGCCCTCGATTGGCTCGCGGCCCGGAAGCTCAATGGACGCGCGCACGTATGGATGATTGTCAAAAAAAGCCAGAGGCAAAGTCTCGCCGCTTCCTTTGTAAGTGAACGTCTGCGGGTCATGCAAATTAAGATGCTTTGTTTCGTAATCAATCTCGACAACGAATTTTTTGAAAAGCTCCGAGCCGAGAATGACATCCATCCTGCGTCCCGAAGTATCTTCCAGATAATTCAGAGGCAAAGTGGAAACCGTCAAATTACTGATTGCCACATTGCCAAAATCAAAAGTGACTCCGCTCACGCGCGAACTCTCGACAGTCCCGCCCGCTCCTGTCGCGTGAAATCCTTCCTGTAATTTGAGCCCCAACTCTTCTGCGCGTTCTTGATTGATGACGGAGTTGTACGCGCCCGTATCTAAGATAAACCAGAGCGGCCCGGAATTATTGACGCGGCCCTGTATATAAATATGATTGCCATTCATCTCAAAAGGAATCCGCGCAACCTTCGGCTCTGCCGCGCGTGCAGCAGAGCCAGCACCACTCTGAACCGCGACACGCTGCAACGGCATCACCGAAACAAAAAGCAGCGCACACAGCCACGCAATCGACGCACTTGAATTTAGCTTAGCTTTCATCACAACCTTGCTCTTCTTTGCGAGCTTGAGTCTTTCTTTTCTTTGCGCCACCAGCGCGAACCATTTATGTTTCACGCTGGTGGCGCAAAGATAAAACCTAAGACCGCGAAGGATTGAATGATTTTCTCTCTTGAGTTTTAAAACTCAAGCTTTCTAAATCTGCACGCACGTCCCGCGTTTCAGAAATCTTCCGTCACTGGCCTTGCCCTTGTGCACGCCCGTGCGCGAGGGCTATCTAAGTTCGTTCAGGAAAAGCAAGCCGTTTTAATCTCGAAATCAAATCGTGCAAATAGTTTTGTAACTCGATAACTGAAACATTGCCCGGCGGAATCAAATCGTCGCCAAACTTAATCTGATGCAAAACCCATGCGAGTTGGGCGGGAGTTAAGCCTGTATCTTTTTGCTGAGCAACAGAAAGAGCATTTTCCAAATTAAATCCAGCCCTTTCGAGTTCGCGCGCATCAACCAAATCTCTAATCTCTGCACGCGACAGTAAAGCGCAAAGTTTATTCGCCAGAATTTCTTCGGGTGAATCAATGCGGATACCGTCTATCTTACGTTTTTCAGGTTCGAGTTGAAAAACATATTCTCGAACCAAGTCAACTACAACAGCCTCATCACCGCGCTTGACCAGCAAACGACGAAAATCAGGTGCGGTTTGAATCGCTTCGACGCTTGCGCCCAAAGCCCGCGCCACATCTCTGGCAATAGCGAAGCCGTTTTCGATTTCGTTTTCGAGCGTGAATAAATCAAGGTCGTTCGTTTCGCGATGCCCTAAATAAAACCCGACCAGAGCTGCGCCGCCAGTCAGATAAAAGCGATTTTCGCGCCTGAAAAATTCGCGCAGGAAATCATTTTGTAAATTGTTAAGTTTTGCTTGGGCCAAGCAAACCTTCTTTTTCCCAGAACTCAAACAAAAACTTCCAAAACTCGCGTCGCCTTCCGAGTTGCGGCGCAAGCTCGTTCCATCTGCGCCAGACTTCTTCCGGCGTGGTGAATTTCCAAACGTCCGTATCCCGCGCCTCGCGCAAAATTTTGGCAAGCAGCCGCGTTTGCTCCGCCATCGAGGCGGAAGTCAGCCGCCGTTTTAATTCCGCGACCGTCATCGGCTCGTCCCACAGAAAATAAGGGACTGCCGCCGCTTTTTCTAAATCTGTTGAAAGAAAATTGCCCATTGCTAAACATTCTTCTTTTCAAAGCGAAAGATAATATTCTTTTATTTTTGAGGACATTAGCCTTCGTCTTAAAACTAAAAATTCCTGATAGTCGGCAATCGTCATTTGCATAATTTCAGGCGGGACACAATTCGCCCTTAAATTCTCCAGCAAATCTTCCTTTGATGAAATTCCGCTTACCAAATTGTTATTGTTCGCAATCTGCTCATTTATCAATTCAAAATAATCTTTCGGCGGCTTGTTGCCGACCTTAATGTTGATTTCGGATTGCATATAAACATAGTTAGCAATTTGGTTATATTTCCCTCTTTCCAGACCGTTTTTCTTCAAATAATCTTTCGGGAAAAGATGATGAACATCGCCTCTTAAAGAAACCAAATCGCTGACTAAAACGTGCTTAGACAAAAAGCCCTTATCATTGGCTTTTACCTGCGCGGCTAAAAAGACATGAAAATACGGGCTGCTGGCAACCGAAGTGTCTAAACTTTGCGGAAGCGCGGCGTTCCAAAAGGCATCGGACAATTCGCCTTCTTCCTTTTCGCGCAGATAATCTTCAAACGGTCTTTCGGCAATCTGTTTGATGTCGAAATCAAAGATAGATTCGGGCGAGCCTGAATATCTTCCCGTTAAAATGGAAAATACCAGCCACCGCTTAACGTATGTCTCGATGGCAACGGAATTCACCCCTAATTCTTTCAGTTTTAGATAAATGATGTATGCGAAATTCAATGCGTTCTGCGAGCGGATGAGTTTTGGTGAGATAAATCCGGCGGACTTGATGATCATCAAAAATCGCTTGAAGTTCGTTTCGTTGATAAAATTATTGACGCCAAGTTTCAAAGTTGCGAAAGACTGTTCGGTGATAGTGTCTTCAAAAATGCGTGATTCAAAATTTCTACCCGAAAGCAAGCTTACAAGGTCTGACAATCTTCCTCGATTGAATTGCGACGTGAATGCCACGCGAATTAAATCCGTATAATCCGGGTCGTATAAATCTTCGTTTTCGGTTTTCAGCCATTGCATTTTTTGAAAAAAATCTGTCGCAGCAAATTCTCCGTCATTATCAACGATGTGCTTGTAAAATTCAGGCGCGATTGATAAATGGCAAAAGTAATCAATCGCCTTTCTCAATAAATTACCTTCGTATTCCGTATTGGCAGCAATTTTGCTCATTGCAAAATCGGCTTGGCTTAAAACAACGCCTTTTGAGTTGATGCGAATAAAAATTTCAGTAACCGTTTCAATGTCTAAATCATGTGCTAGTTCAATAATCCCGATTTGTTTCTTCGGAATGTTTATTAAAGTTGTAAGAGCATTTCTAACTTGTTTTTTATCAACTTCAGGATTTGATTCAAAATAACTTTCTGCAATCTCAAACAAATCTATCTTTCCGTTGACTGCTTCCGAAATATCTGGCAGCCAAGTTTTATCCTTCAATATCGCCGGATTTTGCACTTCAAATTTCTCATTCAGAGGATTAAAGGCAATTTTGATTTTGATGCGCTTGTATGTTTTATCAACTACATACTCGCCCAAAATAGCGGCAGTCAGAGCGGTCACTCTTTGTTGTCCATCAATCAATATCTTCTTGCCCTCGCTTATGCTGCCGTCTTTGAGACGAATATTCGGATTTCTCCAAGCGATGACATATCCAACCGGATAGCCTTGATAAAGACTGTCGAGCAAATCACGAACTTTTGAACTGTCCCAGACAAATGGTCTTTGAATCTCAGGAATCGCAATTTCTCCCGATTTCACCCAAGCCAAAACAGTTTCAATTAGTTGTTGGTTTACAGAGTATTTCTGCATGGTTTAGTTGTCTAACAGCAAGTGATTCTTGTACGAGTCAAATTGCAATTAAGCTTCTTTAGATATTCACGCATGTTCCGCGTTTCAGAAATCTTCCGTCACCGGCCTTGCCTTTGTACTCGCCCGCTTCAATCACGACGCGCCCGCGCGAGAGAACTGTCTCGACCACGCCCGTGATAGTTTTGCCTTCATACGCGGAATAATCTACGTTCATGTGATGCGACTGTGCGCTGATGGTCTGCTGTTTCTCAGGGTCGAAGATAACTATGTCTGCATCCGAGCCGACGGCAATCGTGCCTTTCTTCGGGAAGAGGCCGAACATCTTGGCTGCGGCTGTGGAAGTCAGTTCGACAAAGCGGTTGAGGCTGATGCGATTTTCAACTACGCCGCCGTTGTAGATAAGCGGCACGCGATGCTCTACGCCGGGCGCGCCGTTCGGAATTTTGGAGAAATCATCTTTGCCCAATTCCTTCTGCTCCTTCATGCAGAAAGGGCAATGGTCTGTGGAGATAACTTGCAGGTCATCGGTCTTCAAACCTTTCCACAATTCCGCCTGATTCCACTTCTCTCTCAAGGGCGGCGTCATGACATACTTCGCGCCCTCGAAACCCGGCTCTTCGTAATTGTCATAAGAAAGGAAAAGATACTGCGGGCAAGTTTCTGCGAAAGCCGGAAGACCTCTGTCGCGCGCCTCGCGCACCTGTTCGAGCGCGTCGGCGCAACTCAAGTGAACGATATAGACAGGAGCTTCGGCCATCTCCGCAATCGCAATCGCGCGATGCACGCCTTCTGCCTCTGCGCGCGTCGGGCGTGTCAGCGCGTGATACTTCGGCGCGGTGCGCCCCTGTGCCAGAGCGCGTTTGATTATCTCGTTAATGACAACGCCGTTCTCCGCATGCATACAAATCAAGCCGCCGCGCTCGCCCGCAGCAGACATCGCGCGAAAGATTGTCGCATCATCAACCAGAAAGACGCCCGGATAAGCCATGAACAATTTAAAGCTCGTGATGCCTTCGTCCATGACCGTGTACATCTCTTCTATCTGGTTGTCTTCAAGCTCGGTCGTGATGAGATGAAAGCCATAATCAATCGCCGTCTTGCCTTCGGCCTTCTGATGCCAGTTGTCCACAGCTTCAAGCAGAGACTGGCCCTTGTACTGCACAGCGAAATCTATAATCGAAGTCGTCCCGCCATGCGCCGCAGCAATCGTCCCCGTGCGAAAATCATCCGACGCCTGCGTCCCGCCAAACGGCAATTCCATATGCGTGTGCGGGTCAATGCCGCCCGGAATGACAAGCTTGCCCGCAGCATCAATCACAAGGTCAGCTTCCATCTCAAGCTTTGCGCCGATGATGGAGATGGTTTCATCTTCGATTAAAATGTCGGCTTTGTAATCATCAACTGCCGTGATGATGCGCCCGTTTTTGATTAGTGTTTTCATATGCGGTTCACTATTGAATGACAACTCTGACTTCGTTTGATTTTAGATTTAAGGTAATAGGCGTTAGTATCCCGTTCTCTTCACTCATCCCTCCATCAAAGTGCAACTCAAAATAAAGTTTGTATGATGCACTTATAAAATAAGGTCTAGCTAACTGAAATATATTTTGATCTGGATAGACGGATGACATGCTGTGGTTCCAGCACATTCCGGCTAAATTAAAACTGAACTCCCTTTTCTCCCCCTTTCTTAAATATAAATTGTTTGACGGCGGATGAATCATAACCAAATTTGTGTCTTTAATGGGTTGGATACTGTCTTTCGTCAAATTGTTCTGGCAAGTAGTTGCCTTCTCAGCGTAAGTATTCGTCACGGTGACAGGCGACCAAAAGACAGCTTCCCTCTTAGTCATTCGTTCATCGCCTCGCGCTCTGCCGTCAAGTCTGAAATAAATCGTTGCCGGCACTTGAGCTGTGTGCTCTGAGAGACTTTCAATAGTTACTTTGACAGGCGCAGTCTCCTTTTGACTCCAGGTTGTTTTCTCGGTTGTAAGCGTCAAGCGGAGATTGGGAATCTCCTTCTTCTCCTGCATTTGTGCGCTGGCCGAAAAGGGCAGTAGCAAGAGGGTCGCCGCTAGACTTATTGATTTGAACATAACAATACTCCTTTGCCTTTCTAAGCCGCAGCAAAACTCGCATCCAGAGCTTCTATCAATTCATTGACAGTATCCTTCGTCGAATTGAGCATCAGCCCCGTGCGAATCACGTTGCCGTAGAGGCCGCCTTTGCCGATAAGGACGCCGCGCTTTCTTGTCTCTTCAAAAACTTTGAGGACGGATTGCGGGTCTGGCTCTTTGGTCTCGCGGTCTTTGACAAGCTCAACGGCCTGCATCAAACCAAGACCGCGCACGTCGCCGATGACCGGATATTTTTCTTTCAAGCCTTCCAGCTTTTCCCTGAAATATGCGCCGACGACTGCGGCGTTGGTTTTCAAATCTTCATCTTCGATGACTTTGATGACTGCGAGCGCGGCGGCCATAGAGACAGGGTTGCCGCCGAAGGTGGAGAAGGTCAGGCCCGGATAGCTGTCTGCGACTTCGGGCGTCGCGGTGGTCATGCCGATAGGCACGCCGTTGCCCATGCCTTTGGCGGAAGTGATGATGTCAGGCTCTACGTTCCAGTGCTCAATCCCGAACCACTTGTCGCCGGTGCGTCCCCATCCTGTCTGCACTTCGTCCGCGATGAAGAGCCCGCCGTGATTTTTCGTAATCTCAAACACTCTCTCAAAATATCCCGGCGGCGGGACGATAAAGCCTCCGACTCCAAGAATCGGCTCGGCCATAAACGCTGCTATCTCGCCCGTCGTCGTTGTCATAATCACTTCTTCAAGGTCTTCTGCGCAGGCGAGGCCGCAGTCTGGATATTCGAGTTTTAGAGGACAGCGATAACAGTATGGCGCGCGTGCATGAACAATGCCTGCGACCTGCGCTGGCAGCGAACGCCAGGTCGAATGGCCCACAGCCGAAAGAGCCGTCGCAGAGCGTCCGCTATAGCTATGACGAAGGACAACAATCTCATGTCGCCCTGTGTAAGTCTTGGCGGCGTGAATCGCAGTATCGTCCGCCTCTGTGCCGCTATTGGTGAAGAAAGATTTTTTCAGACGACCGGGCGTAATCTGGTACAGCTTTTCTGCCAAGTCCGCCTGCGGTTTATTAGCATAGAGCGTAGAGGTGTGCGAAATCGTCTTCACCTGTTCGATGATAGCTTCGTTGACCTTCGGATTCGCATGGCCGACGCTCACAGTGAGCACGCCGCCGAAGCAGTCCAAATAACGATTGCCCGCATCATCCCAGACATACATGCCCTCGCCGCGCACGAGCGCGAGCGGTTCCTGATAGTATGTGGCAACTGCCGGGAAGAGAAACTCTTTCTGTTTGCGGACGATCTCTGATTGCGCTGTTTGTTGTTCGGCTGTGCTCATTTGTTCTCAGTCCTTAAATGAAATTTCTTTTCAGTACAGATTCCCCTCACTCTTACGCCCTACCTATTTCGCAGGTGGGATTCCCAAGTCTTTGCAAATCTTCTTAATCAAATTATCTCTGACTTCTGTATGACGCGGCACGGCTGAACGCTTGTTCTGGGTTGGATTATGCCACCACGAATGATTTGCGCCTTCGCGCAAAAGCTCGCAGCCTTGCGAATGAAGGTAGCGAATCAACTCTCTACGTTTCATACCGCGATCAGTTCTTCTTCGTAATTCGTTCCGGCAGCGTCGAGCGCGTCTTGACGATTAAATTCCAACGCTTCGCGCAAAGTTACGCGCAAAGTTTGAAGAAGTTCCTCGCGGGTCGCTTCCTGACAATTCACGCCGGGAATCTCTTTGACCCAACCAATCCACCAATCACCATCCTGTTTGACAACTGCCGTGTAAGTATTCTTCACTTGATTTGTTTCCTTTAATACAAATTCCCCTCACGCTTGCGCCCTGTGTAATCCACGTAAACCACCTTCAGCTCCGTGTAAAAATCGAGCGCGGTGGAGCCTTGCTCGCGGTCGCCGATGCCTGTGGCCTTGATGCCGCCGAAGGGGATGTGCGCTTCGCCGCCTGTGGTTGGCGAGTTGATGTGCGTCATGCCCGTTTCAATCTCGTCAACGAAGCGAAAGATGCGCGCGGCGTCGTTTGTGAAAATCGAAGATGACAGGCCGTAGTCGGAATCGTTTGCGACCTGCATCGCTTCATCGAAATCTTTGACGCGCAGGACTGAAAGCACCGGGCCAAAAATCTCTTCGCGCGCGACGCGCATGTCCGTCGTGACGCGGTCAAAGACAGTCGGGCGGACAAAGTAGCCTTTGTCCAATCCATCTCCCTGCGCGCGCTCGCCGCCGCATTTCAATTCCGCTCCATCCTCGCGCCCGATGTCTATGTATTTGAGCACGGTCTTGAATTGACCTTCGTCAACGCTCGGCCCCATCTCTGTTTCCGGGTTGCTGCCGTCGCCGATGCGCATTGACTCTGCGCGCTTGACGATGCGCGAGACAAATTCATCCGCGATGTCGTTGATGACAACGGCGCGACTCGTAGCCGTGCAGCGTTGCCCGCTTGAGCCAAATGCGCCCTGCGCCGTTGATTCGACAGCTAAGTCCAGGTCTGCATCTTCCAGCACGACGACGGGATTCTTGCCGCCCATCTCGCATTGCACCTTCGCGCCGCGCCGCGAGACTTCTTCATAGAGACGTATGCCGACCTCGTTCGAGCCTGTGAAAGAGACTGCGCGCACGGCCCTGTGATTGATAATCTCGTCGCCAGCTTCAGAGCCTGAGCCGATGATTAGATTAAGCACGCCCTTCGGGATTCCAGCCTCTTCAAAAATTTCCACGATGCGCACGGCTGTCGCTGGCGTCAGGCTCGCAGGTTTGAAAACGACTGTGTTGCCTGCGACGAGCGCGGGCGCGATTTTCCAGACAGGGATAGCGACCGGAAAATTCCAGGGCGTGACGACAGCAACGACGCCGAGCGGCTGCTTGATTGTGTAAGCAAAGTTTGATGGAAGCTCTGACTGAATCGTCTCGCCGTTCAAGCGACGTGACTCGCCCGCGCAGAACTCCGCGACGTTGATAGAGCGTTGCAACTCGCCGCGCGACTCAGCGATGGTCTTGCCCTCTTCGCGCGTCAGCAGTTGCGCAATGGCTTCCTTTTCATCTTCAAAGAGACGCGCGGCGCGTGCGACGATGCGGCCTCTGGTCGGAGCGGGAGTCGTGCGCCATTCTCGAAAAGCTTCGCTCGCGGCCTCGACTGCGCTCCGCGCCTCTTCGCGCGTCGCCTGCTTGATTGTTCCCAAAACATCATCCGTATTGGCCGGATTGATATTCTCAGCCGTTTTGTTGGAAGCGGATTCGAGCCATTGCCCGTTGATAAAATTTCGATAGATAGACATAAGATACTATGAATTTGGAATCTGGAATGATGAAAGATAGATGCCCGCCGTTCATCAATCGTTATTGCTGATGTGGTGACTAAAGCGCTTAGTAATATATCATAAGGCTAAATGAGCGAAAGTAAAAACATGTCAACTGTGGTTCAGACAGAAGAGCCGCGAAGCCTGCGCCATCTGCTCGAAGAAAGAGCAGATGCGATGCCCGAAAAACTTTTTCTTCTTTCGGAGGCGGACGGCAGAAGCTATAGCTACGCGGAGTTTGACGCGGCGGTCAATCGCACTGTCCGCCTGCTCGCGGCGCATGGCATAGGCAAGGGAGATGTCGTCAGTCTCTTGATGCCGAATAGCGTGGAATACATCACGGCTTACTTCGCATGCTTCAAGCTCGGCGCGCTGGCTGGCCCAATCAACTCGCTTTTAAAACCGCCGGAGATGGCTTATATCATCGCCAACTCGGAAGCAAAAGCTCTGCTCGTCAATACTGAATTTATGTCGCAGGTCGAAAGCATTCTGGACCAACTGCCTGCGCTTGATGCGTTGATAGATTTTGATGATGAGAGACAAGCTACGGAAGGGTTTTCAGGCGCGCGTGAGCATCTGCCCGTCGCGGAGATAGAGCAGGATGATGAGGCGATTATCATCTACACTTCGGGGACGACGGGCAAGCCGAAAGGATGTCTGCTGACTCACGGCAATCTGATTGCGAACGCGCGGCAGATTGCGTGTTGGCTAGGCTTTACGGAAGATGACAGGCTGCTCACGGTGATGCCGCTCTTTCATATGAACGCGGTGTCCGTGACGACCATGACGCCGCTCTATGCGGGAGCTTCGACGGTCGTGAGCCCGAAGTTTTCCGCCACGCGCTTCTGGCAAATCATCTCGGATTATGAAGTGACTTCGTTCGGCTCTGTTGCCACGATGCTCTCTATGCTTTTGGAGAAATACCCGCGCGGCGTGCCGGAAGGTTTGAAGACTGAGCAGTTGCGCTTTGCCATGTGCGGCTCTGCGCCTGTGCCTGCCGAAGTGTTGCGGAAATTTGAAGAGACTTTTCATTGTCTGGTGATAGAAGGTTACGGGCTTTCGGAGTCCACTTGCCGCTCGACCTTCAATCCGCCGAACGAGCGGCGCAGGCCCGGCTCATGCGGGATGCCGATTGGCAATGAGATGCGCGTCGTTGATGAAGAGGACAGGGAAGTCGCGGACGGAAGTTTGGGCGAGATTGTCCTGCGCGGCGAAAATATTTTGAAGGGTTACTACAAAAACGCGGAAGCCAACGAGCGCGCGTTTCGCGGCGGCTGGTTTCACACGGGCGACATAGGCTACAGGGACGCGGACGGTTTTTATTACATCGCAGACCGCAAGTCGGACATGATTATACGCGGCGGCGAAAACATCTACCCGCGCGAGATTGACGAAGCCTTGTATGAACATCCGGCGGTCGCGGCGGCTGCGACGATAGGCATTCCAGATGAGCTTTACGGAGAAGAAGTGACAGCCTTCATCGTGCTTAAAGAGGGAGCGGCGACGACGGAAGAAGAGCTCTTGCAACACTGCCGCGAGCGTCTGGCGGATTTCAAATGCCCGAAGTCAATTCATTTTGTCCCGGAAATTCCGAAAGGGCCGACGGGAAAACTTCTCAAGAGAGAATTGGCGAAGCAGTTTGTTGCTGATAAGTGATTTTATTTTTTTATCTCAACGGCGTGTCGAAGACCGCTTGAGTTGGACGAGAGAAGGAGCAGTTGAAGAGGTTTGGCTTGTCTCGCATTTGCCGCATCCGGTCTCGCAGGCATTGGCAGTTGCTTTTGAATTAAGAAACGAGCGCAGGCGCGCGTATGCGCGTCGCCCGACGTAAAGGAGCGCGCCCAAGATTATCAAGCCGACAATGATGCTTTGCCAGTCGAGTCTCATTAACTGAATCCCAAAAGCCTTCCGCCCTGATATGTGATGAAGGAAGCTATGTAAGCCAGCACCGTCATGTAACCTACCATGAAGAGCGGCCAACGCCAGGAGTTTGTCTCGCGCCGCACGATGGCGACCGTTGACATGCACTGGCAGGCGAGTACGAAGAAGACCATCATTGAGAGTGCGACGAGCGGCGTCCATGCAGGAGTGCCGTCGGGCCTTTTGGCTTCGCGCACGGCCTTGATGAGCGAGCCGGATTTCTCGTCCGCATCCGCGCCTGTGTTGTAGATGATGCTCAAAGTCGAAACCAGAACTTCGCGCGCTGCAAAGGATGCGATGAGAGCCACGCCCATCTTCCAGTCGAAACCGAGCGGCGCAATCACAGGCTCTATAAAATGGCCCGCGCGCCCCGCGTAACTCTGGCGCAGTTGCGCGCCCTGCTCATCCGTCGCAGCCACAGCTTCCGGCTTGTCAGCAGTCTGCGGAGCCGTTGGCCCACTAGCCTCCGTGCCGGTCTCGCGTGTCGCCTGAGTGACAGCTGAAGTCGCTTCCGTCTCAGCTTGCGAAGATTGCTCTGCGCGCGGAAAGGCCACGAGCGCCCAGAGCAGAATTGAGATAGCCAGTATCACTGTCCCGGCGCGTCGCAGAAAAAGCCCTGCGCGCGACAGCATCATTTGCATGATGGTCAAAAGATTCGGCACGCGGTATGGCGGCATCTCCATAATCAGCGGCGGCGTCGGAGCTTTCAAAATCGTGCGCTTCAAAATCCACGCGACGCAGATAGCGACCACGATGCCCAGCAGGTACATAGCCATTATCAGCAGCGCGCCGATAGACAGAAAGCCAAACCATTTTCTATCCGCAAAGAAGGCCGCAATCATCAGCGTGTAAACAGGCAGCCGCGCCGAACAACTCATAAAGGGCGCGATCATAATCGTCGCCAAACGGTCTTTCGGATTCTCAATCGTGCGCGTCGCCATGATGCCGGGAATCGCGCAGGCAAAAGAGCTCAAGAGCGGCATGAAGGCTTTGCCATGCAGACCTACGCCGCGCATCAGCCTGTCCATCAGGAAAGCCGCGCGGGCCATGTAGCCAGTGTCTTCGAGGATAGCTATGAAGAAGAAGAGCAAAAGAATCTGCGGCAAGAAGACTAGCACGCCGCCGACGCCAGCAATGATGCCGTCAACCAGAAGGTCTGTCAGAAGTCCCGGCGCGAGCTGAGCGCGCACTGCCTCGCCAAACATGCCAAAGCCTTTGTCAATCAAATCCATCGGCAGCGAGGCCCACGAAAAGATTGTCTGAAAGACCAGATACATGACGGCCAGCAGAATTAGTGGGCCAAAAAATTTGTGCGTGAAAATTCTGTCTATGCGCTCGGTCGTGCTTTTGTTCTGTTGCGCAGAGTCGCGCGCGGTGACGCTGCGCGCCGCGACCTCTTCAATCCAATCGTAACGTGCCAGCAAAGGCTGCTGCCACCAATCGGCATTAGCCTGCGAGAGACGCAGGCGCGCCTGCTCTATAGCCTCGCGCCGTTTTAAATCCTGCGGCAGCTCTTCACCGAAAAGATCGTAAATCGCTGTATGGCGTTCAATCTTGTCTCCGTTGCTGCCTGAGAGCGCGGCCAACTCGCGCTCAGTTTTTTCGGGCAAACGCCAGCCCGCTCCCGGCCCTGCCTCCGTCGCAGCTTTCAAAACAGCCTCTGCCAACTCATTCATGCCGACACGCTGCGAGGCCGTCACCGGAACAACCTGCACGCCGAGCGCGGCGGACAATTTCTCTATATCAATCTCAAGCTTTCGCTTGCGCGCCAGATCAATCATCGTCAGCGCAACAACCATCGGACGCCCGTATTCCAGAAGCTGCGCGACCAGATACAGATTGCGTTCGAGATTCGTGGCATCAACGACAGCGATAATCACATCCGGCGCAGGCACTCCGTCTATCCGCCCTGTGATGACATCGCGCGCAATCTGTTCGTCAATGGATGAAGCGTCTAGGCTGTAGAGTCCCGGCAGGTCAATCAAGTGCGCAGGCGAAGCGGATTCCGCACCGAGCCACCACACGCCTTCTTTGCGCTCGACCGTCACGCCCGGATAGTTTGCGACTTTCTGTCTGAGTCCTGTCAGCGAATTGAAGAGCGTAGTTTTGCCCGCGTTCGGATTGCCAGCGAGCGCGACCAGCAAAGGTCTCGACGCAGAGAGCGCGTCGCCCGAATGCTTTTCAGAGAGAGCAGAGGATTCGACAGTAAAGCTCATAAGAAAGTGATAAGTGATGAATGATGAATGATGAATGATGAACAGAAAGCTAAGACAGCTTTTCTTTCATCACTCGTTATTCATCTCTCATCACTCTTATTGTTTGCGCTTCCTCGCGGCGGATGGCGAGATGATAGCCGCGCACGCGAATTTCCAAAGGGTCTCCGAGCGGCGCGGATTTAATCAGGCGCACTGGCGCGCCCGGCACGACGCCCATCTCCATCAGGCGACGCGCGACTGCGCCCGTTCCAGTGACCGCCAGCACGCGCGCACGCGCGCCAATAGGGAGATGTGCGAGGGACAAATCGCTGGCAGGCAAGCTATCCGAGATGTGTTGGCTCTTTTGATTGCTCATAATCTCTACACAAGGACAGTCGAAAAGCTCTCTGTCCAAAAATACTATATCCGAATTGAAATTAAATTTCAATTTCATTGTGGGCGGGAAGGCAGGGCTGCTTTAGTTTTTGCCAGCTTATTGCCTGACGATAGGAATGATGGCGAGGTCTGCGCGCACGTGTCCGGCTGTGGTGATGGCTGTGATGCGTAGAGGCAGGCGGCGTTGGTCTTCGCTGACCCAGAGCCGCAAAGTATTTCTGTCGCCTTGCGGGTCGTCCGTCATGAGCGAGAGTTGCAGCGCAGGGATTTGTTGCCCGCCAAGCTCTATCGTCTCGCGTTTGAGGAAAGTGATAATCAATGTGCGCGGGCGATTGTTGACGAGCAGGGAGACTGCGTTTGGTTTTGAAGATTTGAGATTGAAAGAGCGCAGCGCGTAAAAGACAGAGAGCAAGTCATAAGTGCCGACAGGGACTTCCATGCGCGTGCCGGTCTCCGTCGTAGCATTGCCTCTGTCCTGGTCCAGCGTGACTGTCTGGCTCATGCGACGTTTGGATTCCTGCAACTTCATCTCGGAGCGAAACGGCAAGAGCGTTGTCGGGTCAACATAAGAACTCATCTCGTCGTTGGCTGAAAAAATATTCTGCGCAGCCCCGGTGGTTTTGGCATTGCCTGTGAGCAGCAATCCATCGCGCCCGAAATAATTTGAGCGCGCACGCACTTGAAAAGAGGCTTGCCCGACAGGTTGAGCTACGTTTTCGAGATAGATATTAAAGTTAAGTTGCTCGCCAGCCGGAAAAGGGAGCCCCGGTGGAAGTGTTGTCGGCGTGGCTGGCGCAGCAGTTGTGCCGGGAGTCCTGTTCGGCGTGGTGTTCAAGAGGTTGGGCTGCGTCGTCGGGTTGGGCCTTGAGTTGTTGGGAGATGTCGTATTCGGAGAAGCCATATTGGGCGTCGCGGTGTTCGGCGACGCCGGAATGCCCTGCGGATTTCTGTTCGGCGTCGAGGGGCTTGGCATCGAAGGGCTCGCCGGATTGGGATTGCCAGGGATACCAGGCACGCCGCCGGGAATTGCATTGGGCGTTGTCGTTGTGGTCGTATTCGGATTCGGAGCCGGTTGCACCTGTGTTGAAGAAGCAGCGACTTCCGGCGGCACTGTGTCAGCCGCAGCAGGAGTGCCGCCGGGCAATTCAGAGCCTGCAAGCTCTGCGCGTATGTCTCCGGCATCGTGACGCGCTGTGAAGAGCACAGGCACATGCCTTTCATCGTCGCTGAAATAAATCTCTATCCGGTAATCGTCGATTGAAGAGTTGCGCGGAAAACGCAACTGCGTAGCAATGGTGCTAAACGTTCCGACGTTGGTTTTGACAAGCTCGCGACCGTTGACTTTCAACTCGGCTTCATAGAGCACATCGTTGATATTCATCAAGAAGCCATAACGCGCTCCCTCTGTGAGCGGCAGCGCGCGCAGGCGATAGAGCGCGGAGGCAATGTCATATGTGCCGGGAAGTCCGCCCGTGCGCAGCTTTCCGGGAATGGCTTCCGTGCCAGCAGGCTTATCGTATTCGCGCGCAATATCGCTTGTGCGTCCGGCTTCGCGTCTGAGTTGCTGTGTCTGGAATGGCTGGCCCGTTTCAGGATTGATGTAAGCAAGGTAATCGTTGTTGATGGAAAAGAGCGCTGCATCTACGACGCCAACAGTCTCTATATGCGCGCGCAAGTGTATGCCGGGGCGATTGAAATAGACGCCATGCCCTGCAATCCATAACTCTATATGCGCAGCCGTCGGAAAGTTGGCAAACGAGACGTTATAGGTCAGGCGTTCGCCGACGCGATACGGAACTTTGGACAGAGGAACTGCCGTCACGTTCTTCTCGTCCTGCGCTCTGACTGCCAGAGCCGGAGCAAGCGTCAGTAAAAGTGTGATGATAATCCTCAGCAAATGTTTCAAACGTCGAATCCCCTTTGTTTTCAAGTCAGCCGCGCGCGAGCAGCCGCGCACACGAAGGCGAACACGCATTTACACGCGCCATGCTCTGAAATGTTCCGCCGGCACGTCATAGATAATCTCACGTGCGGGGAAATAACCACAAACCGTATTGCCTTCGGGGAAACTTCTTATGCAAGCTGATTTTATCCAAGCAGCAGGCAAAAGGAAAGAACAGTTGGCAGTAGGCGGTGAGCAGTTGGCAGAAAAAACAAAGAGCAAAACAGAAAGAACAATCAATAAACTTTTACTGCCAACTGCTCACCGCCTACTGCCAACTATTCTCCATTTCTTCAATGACGGCGCGCGCAGCGCGCACAGGGTCTGGAGCATTGAGCACTGCACGCCCGACGACTAGATAGGACGCGCCTGCGCGAACAGCTTCGCCGGGTGTGAGTACGCGACGCTGGTCATCCATAGCGGCTCCCGCTGGACGCACGCCCGGAGTCACAATCAAAAAATCGCTCTTACTTACTGAGTCGCGCACAGCACCGATTTCAAGCGGAGAAGCGACCACACCATCAAGCCCCGCAGCTTCTGCCAGACGCGCAAGCCTTGTGACTTGCTGTTCAGGCGCGGCCTCGATTCCGGTTTCCGAGAGAGTCCCTGCATCAGAGCTTGTCAGCACAGTCACGCCTATCACTTTAGGCTGCTTGAGATTTTCGCGCACACATACTTCACCGACAGCATCAGCAGTGCGCCGCATCATCTCGCTTCCGCCGGAGGCATGAACATTAAACATAAAGACTCCGAGCCGCGCGGCCTCGACGCCCGCCGCAGCCACCGTGTTCGGGATGTCATGAAATTTAAGATCGAGAAAAATACGCGCGCCTGCTTCGACCAATTCGCGCACGAACTGCGGCCCTGCGGCTGTGAAAAGCTGCGAGCCGATTTTGAAAGCCTTCGTCACCTCGCGCAAAGCAGAGAATAACTCGCGCGCCTTCTCCGGCGTCTCAACATCAAGGGCCAGAATCAATCTCTCCGACGCTGCTTCAGGATTCATCAAAAAATTTCCTTCCTCCAAATTTATCCGGCCTGACAGCCAATCGCTTCATCAAGTTTATGAAAGCCATGCTTATCTAAAATCTCTGCGAGGCCATTGTTAATATCTCTCGCGACTCCCCAGCCCTGATAGATAAATCCGGTATAAAGCTGGACCAGACTTGCTCCCGCGCAGATTTTCTCCCACGCATCTGCGGCAGTAAAAATTCCACCGACGCCGATGATTGGCAGACGCCCTTTAGTTAAGCGATAAATCGTCTTGATGATTTCCGTCGCACGCGCGCGCAAGGGCGCGCCACTCAAGCCGCCTTCTCCGTAAGATTCAACCAACTGCTTTTGTGTGAGCAGGTGTTCGCGGCTAATAGTCGTGTTGGTCGCAATGATGCCGGACATGTTTGTGCGCAGGGCCACGTCAACGATGGCTTCCAAATCTTCCAGCGAGAGGTCTGGAGCTATCTTGACAAGCAGCGGGCGCGGTTGCTGCTCAAGCTTTTGGGCCAATTCCTGATTGCGCTTCTGCAAAGCTTTCAACAGAGACTCTAAAGCTTCGGCTCGTTGCAATTCACGCAGGTTCGGCGTGTTGGGCGAACTGACATTGATGGCTACATAGTTTGCATGCGTATAGATAAGCTCAAAGCTCTTGAGATAATCCTCCGTCGCATGCTCAAGCTCAACCGCGCGACTCTTACCAATATTGATGCCGAGCACGCAATCCGGGCGTTTTTGGGAAAGCTTCTGGGCCAGAGCAGCCGCTCCATGATTATTAAATCCCTGTCGGTTAATCAGAGCCTTGTCCAGAGGCAGGCGAAACAGTCTCGGTTGAGGATTGCCCGGCTGGGCCAGATGAGTCACCGTCCCGACTTCTATAAAACCGAAACCGAGAGCCGCGAGTCCTTCTGCCGCGATGCCGTTCTTATCAAAGCCCGCTGCAAGGCCGACCGGATTTTTGAATTTGAGTCCGAACCGCTCCAATTCTCCGAAAGGCTTTGCGGAAAATTTTTGCGCCGCTATCTTTCTTGAAAAGCGTGGTCGCATCGCCTGAGAGAGCGCATGCAAAGCAAGCTCATGCGCCGTCTCAGGTGGCAGACGAAACAGAAGCGGGCGCAGGATTGAGCGATAGAGCATCAGGCAGCAGTGACAAGCGACGTGTGATAAGTGACGAGCCGGAAAAGGATTGTATCCTGTCACTCAAGACTTGTCACTCAACGGATTTTCTTTAGCTTGTCTCTCAACACTTGTCACTTGCCATCGGTTCTTGTTAGTATCCGCGCCAATGAATCTGACAGAGAAAGCTCGCATCATGGACGGCGCGCGGATTAATCGCGCACTGTCGCGTCTGGCCTCCGAGATTGTCGAAGAGAATCACGGCGCGGGCGACCTGTATCTGGTCGGCATACGCCGCAGGGGCGTGCCGCTTGCGGAGCGTATGGCGGAAAAGATTGCAGACCTTGAAGGCGACCGTCCGCCCGTAGGCATTCTTGACATCACGCTCTATCGTGATGACCTCTCGACAGTCGGAGCAAATCCCATAGTCAATCGCACGGAGTTGCCCGGCGATATAGAGAATCGAAATATCGTCTTGATAGATGATGTGCTTTACACTGGCCGCACGATTCGCGCCGCGCTCGACCAGTTGATAGATTTCGGTCGTCCGAAACGTGTGCAACTCGCAGTCTTGATTGATAGAGGCAAAGAGCATCGCGAGTTGCCGATTCAAGCCGACTATATAGGCAAGGTCGTGCCGACGAAAAAGAGCGAGATTATAAAAGTGATGCTCAAGGATTTCGATGAAGAAGAGGGCGTCGCCATCCTTGAGCGACCTGCAACAGAAGGTATTTGAGAGCGGCCCGCAATGGCCGCTTTTTTTATGACGGAATGACTGCTTTCAAACACAAAGACCTGCTCGGCATACGTGAGCTTTCAGCCGCAGAGATTACACACATCCTCGATGTGGCTGAATCCTTCCGCGACATCTCGCGGCGCGAGATAAAGAAAGTCCCGACGCTTCGCGGGCGCACGGTCATCAATCTTTTCTTCGAGCCTTCGACGCGCACGCGCACCTCTTTCGAGATTGCAGCCAAGCGTCTCTCTGCCGACGCCATCAACATCAGTGCTTCGACTTCGAGCGTGACGAAAGGCGAGACACTTCTCGACACGGCGCGCAATCTTGAAGCGATGGCTCCCGATTGCATCGTCGTGCGCCATTCTTCTGCTGGCGCGCCGCATCAACTCGCGCGTGTCTGCCGCGCAGCCATCATCAACGCGGGCGACGGCTCGCACGAACATCCGACACAGGCTCTGCTTGATGCCTTAACGATACGCGACCACAAAGCAGGAATCACTGGCTTAAAAGTAGCCATCATTGGCGACATACTGCACTCGCGCGTCGCGCGCTCAAACATTTATCTCTTAACCAAACTCGGCGCGACCGTTTCTGTCTCAGGGCCGGGAACTTTAGTCCCACAGGAATTTGGCGAACTGGTTGAAGAAGGAGTGCTGGTCGAAGACCGCATCGAAGACGCGATTGAAGGAGCAGACGTAGTGATGATTCTGCGCATCCAGCAGGAGCGACAGAACACAGCTTTCTTTCCTTCGATGCGCGAGTATGCAGTGCATTACGGATTAAATCTTGAGCGGCTCAAGAGGGCTGCGCCGGATGCTATCGTGATGCATCCTGGGCCTATGAATCGCGGGATTGAGATTGCTTCGGATGTCGCGGACGGCGCGAGTTCGCTGATTCTGGACCAGGTGACAAATGGATTAGCAGTGAGGATGGCTATTCTTTATCTACTGGCTGGCGGCGCGCCTGTGGCGGCTGATGCGGTTTAGAGTGAAGTAAAAGGAAAACCAAGAGACGCGGGGGCGCAAAGTGCGTATGAGATTGTTGATTGCAAACGGCCATCTGGTTGACCCGTCGCAGGGGCAGAATAGCGGAAAGAATCTGTTGATTGAAGATGGACGTGTTGCAGGCTTGCTAGCTCGAAGCGAAGGCGTGCCTGAGGGAGCGCAGGTCTTTGATGCCACGGGCCTCGTCGTCGCGCCCGGTTTCATAGACATGCATGTGCACCTGCGTGAGCCGGGTCAGGAATATAAAGAGACGATTGCAACGGGCGCGGCTGCGGCTGCGGCTGGCGGTTGGACCAGCGTGTGCGCGATGCCGAACACAGACCCTGTCAATGACAGCCCGGCTGTGACGCGCTTTATCATAGAGCAGGCAGAGCGTGCCGCGATGGCGAATGTCTTTCCAATCGGTTCAATCACCAAAGGTTTGAACGGAACGGAACTGGCCGAGATGGGCGAGATGAAACAGGCTGGCATCGTAGCCGTTTCGGATGACGGGCGGCCAGTGCCTTCCGCAGGGATAATGCGACGCGCGATGGAGTATGCGCGCGGATTTGGCTTGACTGTTGTTGACCATTGCGAAGACCGCTCGCTGATTGCGGGCGGAGTGATGCACGAAGGTCGCTGGTCTTTGATTCTTGGGCTCAAAGGGATGCCTGCGGCGGCTGAAGAGATGGATGCTGTGCGTGATTGCGCGCTCGCGGAATTGACAGGAGCGCGCGTGCATCTCGCTCATATCTCCACGCGCGGCGCGATTGAAGCCGTCAGGCGTGCAAAGGAGCGCGGCCTCTCTGTCACCTGCGAAGTCGCGCCGCATCACTGGTCACTCACAGATGAAGCTGTCGAAGGGTATGGTACGAACACCAAGATGAGCCCGCCCTTGCGCAGCCGCGAGCATGTCGAAGCAATCATGGAAGCTTTGAAAGACGGCACGATTGATGCAATCGCCACAGATCACGCGCCGCATCATGCAGACGAAAAAGCTCTCGAATACGACCGCGCGCCTTTCGGAATCACGGGACTTGAAACGGGAGTCGGGCTGGCTCTTGACCGCCTGGTGCATGAAGGCATCATCGGCCTTGAAAGGTTTGTGGAATTATGTTCGGTTAATCCCGCGCGGATTTTTAATCTCGAAGGTCGCGGCACACTCGTTAAAGGCGCATGGGGTGACGTGACAATCTTTGACCCGGAGATGAGTTGGACATTCGATGCTGCGCGGTCTGTGTCAAAGAGTCGCAATACACCTTTTGACGGTTGGACGATGCGCGGCGGAGTGGTCGCCACCATCCTCGCGGGCCGCGTTGTGTTCCGCCATCCAGACTTCTCCAGTCATTCAATTCACAGCGAGAGGGAATCGGCAGTTAAATCATGAAGCTGAAGCTATTCAGGGCAGCTTGCATTTTAACTTTCTGCCTCTCTCTTTTCTTTCACGCCGGTTGTCGCCAATCAGTCAATCCAGTCGAACAGAAAACGAAAGCCCGGCAGCAGACAGCCGAGTCGGGTAAACCTGAGATAGCAACGCTGCTTGATGCGATGGAAGCAATTAAGCCTCTGCACACTTTGATGAGAGAGCCGCTTCCGGGAGACTGGCTTGAGACTCAGCCCGAAGCGGGCCAGACTTTCGTTGAATATCTCAAGAGCGACCCTGTGATGCCGCAAGGGAACAGGCGCGTCCTTTACATTCAACCTCTGGGCCAGTTCACAGAGACAGAGCGACGGATAGTCAATCTCACGGCAGACTACATGGGACGTTTTTTTAATCTGCCGGTAAAGATTTTGGACGACTTGCCGCTCAGCATTATTCCTGCCGATAAGCGTCGCCGGACGCCTATTAATTTCGAGGTATATTCCCGTCGTAAAAAACGCGCGGAGCAGATTCTGACGGGCTATGTTCTCAACACAGTTTTGCGCCCACGCCTGCCGGATGATGCGACGGCTCTGATTGCTTTTACGACATCCGATTTATGGCCGGGAGAAAATTGGAATTATCTTTTCGGACAGGCATCTTTGCGCGACAGGGTGGGCGTCTGGTCCATACATCGTTTAGGCGACCCGGAAGCGAGCGAGGAGGATTATAAACTCAGCCTCTTGCGTACGATGAAGCTGGCGACGCATGAGACGGGACACATGTTCTCTATGCAGCATTGCACCAAATACGAGTGCAATATGAGCGGGACAAATCACTTGGGAGAGACAGACCGCAGACCTCTGGATGTTTGCCCGGAATGCCTGGCTAAGGTGTGCTGGGCCACAAAGACAGACCCGCGCGCGCGTTATGAGAAGCTGGCGGAGTTTTGTCAGGCACAGGGATTAATGGCGGAAAAGAAATTCTTCGAAGAGTCAATCAAGGCTCTGAAGGAATACAAAGCTCTTTGAGGTTGGATAAAAATTTATACAAGAAAAGCCCGCCTGCGCTCTCCCCTTCGCTGACGGGCCTTTCTATACGGTCGCTCACTTACGTAATGACAGGGGCGACCGGTCTCGTTAGATTTTCTTGCAGGAAGCCCGCCCGCGCTCTCCCCTTCGCTTGCGGGCTTCCTCCCATCGGCAGCCACTAAAGGGTTGCCGATCTTGCTAAAGCTCTTAGCGGACGTTAGCCGCTGGCAAAGAGAGACTCTGATTAAGAATCACTCCAAACTCCGTGCCAGGCTCGACCACAGCTTCCTTGCCCTTCGAGAGCAGCGCGCCAGCGATGCCAACTCCGGCTCCGATGCCTGCTCCGATGGCTGCGCCTGAGCCGCCGCCCGCAATCGCTCCGATGAGTGCTCCTGCCGCCGCGCCGCCGCCGATAAAGACCACATTGCGCTTTTTGGATGAACGACCGGTCATCTGACCTTCGTTGTCATAAGTCACTGTCTCATCCGAAAGCTCTGTCAGAGAACCGTTGAGCGCACGCGATGAACCGTTTGGCAGTCTCAGCGAAGTAAAGCTAACTCCCAGCATGCCTGCCTTGCTCTTGCGCGCAGCCTTCTTCACTTCCGTCACACGCCCGACGATGATGCTGCCCGACGGAATCACTTCGATGCCGCTTGCGTAAACAGGGTCAACCGTTGTCGTCGTAAAAGTGTCGCCGACGCGCGCATTCGCCGATGTGATTTTTTCATTCATGCGCACGCGAATCGTCTGGCCCGCACTGACCGTGTAATATCTAGGCGCAATCTGCTGCTGCGCTGGTCGCGTGTAGCGACGTGTGCGCGGACGACGCTTCTGCGCGGCCACCGGAAGAACGCTTCCGGCCACGAGCGCGATAACTGCCAAGATGCTAAAAATTCTCTGTGCCAACCTGCTCTTATTTTTATTCATGATAACGAATCCTCCGAGCTTCGGAACCCAATTCAGGAATCCCTTCAGCCGCGTCACAGTAGAGCAATGAGCGTGCCACTTTCAGACGACACTCCGCCGTGATTCGTAAAGCCAGTTATTCAGTGATTTAGGAAGGAAAAAGAAGAAATGACAGCTTGCCTCTCAAAGTCTCGCAATCAACCATGTGCGCGAGCATGAAGAGGCTTTGCACGATTTGGGGTGAGAGATAAAAAAGCGAGAGGCCATACCTGACCTCTCGCTCTCGGAAATGGAACTGGTGCCGGGGGCGGGACTCGAACCCGCACGGCCTTGCGGCCAACGGATTTTCTTACCACTTCGGCTTTCGCCGCCTGCGAATCGAAAAGCAGTTTGTGGTCTGGACTATACCTTCACCTTTTACTATTTTCGTAGCAGTCAGGCGGGAGCCGTCTAGTCTCTACACTTTTTCGGAGGGTACATGAAGCTACGTAAATACACTGCTGAAAAATTATCAGAAGCAGTGAAGAATTCAACTTCACTTGCACAGGTATTAAAAACGCTTGGCATTGCTCCATGCGGAGGGAATTATGTCGTCCTGAAAAAGGCAATAAAACATTTCAGGCTTGATGATTCCCATTTTACCGGACAAGTGTGGAACAAGGGCAAAACTGTTGGCCCAAAGCAACCGTTAGAAAGATACTTGAGCAATGAAGTTCAAGTAATCTCCTTCAAATTAAAGAAGCGACTATTATCAGAAGGTGTTTTCCAGCCAAGATGCTCTAGCTGTCAGAGAAGAACATGGCTCGGAGTGCCAATTCCTCTTGAGCTAGATCACATAGATGGAAATCATCTTGATAATAGGCTCTCTAACTTGAGGCTACTTTGCCCCAACTGTCATGCTTTAACTCCTACTTATCGCGGCAAAAACAGAGCCTCCAAACTTAGCTCGGTGTTGCCAGTTTAAAGGTTTCACCGAATTTGACTCCATTCACGCCAGAGATTTCGCTCTGAGTGCTCAAAGAACTAAGTCCGTCGCGTATACCATTTCGCCACCCCGGCACCGGGGCAGAAAGATAACATGCCTCACGCCGTCGCAACAAATCTTCACACTCCCGGCAGATGCAATGTTAAAATGAGCTTGTTACAATAACGGCTAGAATAAAATTGAGCTATAAGATGCAGTGAGGATTATGACTGAAGAGCAGGAAGTTTTTCTCAAGCATATACAGAAGGCTGGTCTCAAGCGCACTGCGCAACGCGACCTGATACTGGATGTCTTTCTGCGCACGGAGAAACATCTGTCGAGCGAAGACCTGTATAGGCTTGTACAGCAGGAAGACCCGAACATCGGGCAGACGACGGTTTATCGCACGCTCAAGCTATTGACCGAAGCTGGCCTTGCGCGCGAAGTGCGCTTTGGCGATGGCCGCACGCATTACGAGCACAACTACAAACACCAGCATCATGACCACATGATTTGTACGGAGTGCGGCAAGATTATCGAATTTTTCTCCGCAGAGCTTGAGGCTATCCAGGATGCTATGGCTGCCAAGTTCAAGTTCGAGCCGACGCAGCATTCGCTGCGCATCTTTGGGCTCTGCGTGGATTGCAGGCGCGAAGCGGCGGCGCACAAGAGAACGGAAGGGGCCGCACAGCCGCGCGTGCGCCTCGCAAACGCTATAGATAAATAAGAGTGGCGAAAGGAAAAGGTAAAGTTGCGCAGCGAATTTTTCTTCGCAAAACTTTTACCTCTTTTCTTTTGCCCTTTGTCTTTTTTAGGTGTAATTTCAGCAAGAGTCATCCCCTTATAAAATTCGTTAAGAAACATGCCCGCACGCGCGCGGGCCGAGAAGGGTATCAAAAATGAGTGTGGATATTAAATTCGAGCCGGAAGGCATTCAAGGCATCGTTGCCGAAGGGACATATCTGTGGGCTGCTGCCAAGCGTTTGGGCGTGCGCCTGCCCGCCGAATGTGACGGACGCGGCGAATGCGACACCTGCGCGGTCATCGTCAAAGAGGGCGCAACTCTTCTCTCATCTCTGACAGAAGCGGAGCGCGTGCAACTGAGTCCCGAACGTCTAGCCTCAGGCGAGCGTCTGGCCTGTCAGGCGCGTGTCGAGCACGGCGGTCAAGTCGTCTTGCGTCCAGTGCCTGTCACGGAGCGCGCGGAGACGACAGAAGAAGCTGTCCATGATTTTCGCAAAGAGTTTCGTGAACTGCCGCTCAAAGGAAAGTTGGCGACGCTGGTCGAGCTTGAAGCCGTGACGGCTTATGAAACTTTAAGAGAGATTTTCAATTTTCCTTTCACCGCAGGCGAAAGAGTGATGGACTTGATGGCCGGCTTTGGCCGCAGCCGCAGCCATCGCGAGCGCGAAGAGCGCAAGCCCGCAGAGCATCGCGCGCAGGCTGCAACGGAGAAACCCTTTGAGGGTTCGCAGGAATGAGCGACGACACCTCGCTGATTGGCGATAGCTCTATGCATAGCGGCAGCGAAGCCGCGCCCGAAGGCGGTTTCTATCGCCACCGGCTGACGATTCGCTTTACCAACGGCGAGACTTTAATCTACACAATGCAGGCCGCCCTGCATGCCGAAGACATTCCGGCGCAAGTGCGCTTTGTCGTCATCAGTTCTTATCCCTGCGAAAAGCCAACGGAGTGCATGGAGCTTGTGCTGCTCAATCTCAACGACGTTTCATACATCAAGACAGAGCACGTGACCGAACAGGAATTGGAACGCGAGGCCACGACGAAGCGCGAAGCAGAGTTGCGCAATAATACTATCAGCACTCCTGAGCGGCTCACGCGCATAGGGTTTATCTGAAATGATTCCTGACTGACAAGCTGATGCAAACTCAATCATCATCAAGAAAAATCGCTTCGGCCCGCCGCACAAAAAGCATCTGTCGTTTGCTTTTGTTGACGCTCATCTGTGTCTGCTTGTTTGCTGTCGGAGGTTGCAGGGAAACTCCACAGCCGAATCAGAATGGAGCAACTCAGCCTTCGCCGTCGCCCACGCCGACAGTCGCTTTTGACGGCCAGCGCGCCTTTGAGCATGTGCGCAAGCAAGTGGAATTTGGCCCACGCCCCGCGGGCTCTGCGGAATTGGCGAAGACGCGCGAGTATATGATTAAAGAGCTTGGCTCTTATGGTTTGAATGTCACGACTGACGAGTTTACAGCCAGGACTCCTATTGGCCCACGCAAGATGGTCAACGTCACGGCAGAGCTTCCGGGCGAGTCTGGCGAAGTCATCATCATCTCAAGCCACTACGATACAAAGCTCTTCAAGGAATTTCGTTTTGTCGGAGCAAATGACGGCGGCTCTTCGACAGGCGCAGTGATGGAGATTGCGCGCGTCCTCGCAGCGCGCGGGCAGAAGCCGCGCTTCACTTACCGCTTCGTCTTTTTCGATGGCGAAGAGGCTTTCTGCAAAAATTGGGACGACTGCAAAAACGACGGTGCGCCGGATAATACTTACGGCAGTCGCCACTATGTCGAACAACTCAAGAGCAAGGGCGAAGTCAAAAGCGTGCGCGCGATGATTCTGCTGGATATGGTGGGCCATACCAACTTGAGAATCGGGCGTGATATGGAGTTGAGCACGACGTGGCTGGTGGACGCTATCTGGGACACTGCGCGCGCGCTCGGTTATGCAGGGAATTTTCTGGACAGAGATGAACAGGTCGGAAGCGACGACCATGAGCCGTTTCTGCGTGCGGGCATAGAGGCAGTGGATATTATCCAACTGCAAGAATATTTCTTCTGGCACACGGCGGACGATACTTTGGATAAAATATCTCCGCAGAGCCTGAAGATTGTCGGCGACGTAGTCCTCGCCAGCTTGCCTCGCATCGAACAGCGACTTTCAGCAAACAGAAGCGGCGGATAACAGAACAAAGGATGAAGGCGGAAGGATGAAGGATGAAAGAAATGCTATTTAAACTTGAAGCGTTCAACTTCAAATAGCACACACTTCATCATTCATCATTCATCATTCATCCTTGCTTTTCACGGAGGCAAAACGATGCTCAAGGCTTCGGACATACTTGTGCCTGTAGATTTCTCGCCGACTTCTCTGAATGCCATGCGCGCAGCCGCAGTCATCGCCGCGCCCGATGGCGATTTGACGCTCCTGCATGTCATCAATCAGGATTTTATCAACGATGCTGTGGCGGCATCTCTCGGCACTTCCGAAGAGATTACACAGCGTCTGCGCGAGCGCGCTGAACTTGACTTTGCTTCGATGCTCGATGGCGTTGAGATAGAAGGCGTCAATGTCGAGCAGATGATTGTCGTTGGCGAGCCTTTTGTAGAGATTCTGAAAATAGCTCGTGACCTGGACTTGCCGATGATTGTCATAGGCGTGCGCGGACGCTCCACTCCGCCTGAAGAATTATTGTTTGGCTCGACTGCGGAAAAAGTCTTGCGCGGGTCGCGCGTGCCTGTGCTCTGCATACCTTTTTAATTTTTTGGGATTTTAAATAGATGACAGAAGAGAAAAGAAGAATCGCAGTCATTCCCGGCGACGGCATCGGGCCGGAAGTTATCAAAGAAGCAGTCGCCGTGCTCGAACAACTGCGCGAGACGCATGGAGTCGGGCTTGAGTTCACGCACTTTGATTGGGGCGCGGATAAATATCTCAGTGAAGGCGTGAGCTTGCCCGAAGGCGCGCTTGAGATGTTGACACGAGATTTCGATGCGATTCTCGCAGGAGCTTTCGGAGACCCGCGCGTTAAATCGAATCAACATGCGGAAGACATTCTGATGGGGATGCGTCGCGGCTTAGACCTCTACATCAACCTGCGACCCGTCAGGCTGCAAGCGGCGCATCTCACGCCGCTTCGTGACCGCAAAGTTGAAGAGATTGATTTCGTAGTCTTTCGTGAAAACACAGAGGGCGCGTATTGCGGCGCGGGCGGCTTTCTCAAAAAGGGAACGCAGGATGAAGTCGCCACGCAGGAAGAGTACAACACGCGGCGCGGAGTGGAGCGAATTATTGTCGCTGCTTTTGAATATGCACGCGCACACGGTCGGCGGCGTGTGACGATGGGCGACAAATCGAATGTCCAGCGTTTCGGCGGCGATCTCTGGCAGAGAGTTTTCAAAGAGGTCGCGTCACAGTATCCTGAGATTGAAGCCAATCATCAGTATGCAGACGCGATGGCGATGTTCATGGTGCTCCACCCTGAGCAGTATGAAGTGATTGTCACCAATAATCTGTTCGGAGATATTCTGACAGACCTCGGCGCGGCATTGCAGGGCGGCTTGGGCCTCGCGGCTTCCGGCAATATTCATCCGGGCCACGTCTCTCTCTTTGAGCCCGTGCACGGCAGCGCGCCGCCACTCGCTGGCAAAGGCGTTGCCAATCCGGTTGGCTCTATTCTGACTGCGGCGATGATGCTAGAATACCTGGGCTACGACGCGGCGAGCCGTGCGGTTGAAGCTGCTGTGCGGCAGAGTATTGAAGATGAGCAGATGACACGCGACCTCGGCGGCACGCTTTCCACAGCCGAAGCCGGAGCAGCCATTCGCCAGAGAGTAAAGGAATTTTAGATTTTAGATTTGCGATTTTCGATTGGAAGCAGACTAAAGATTTTAAGTTTTATAAAGTCTTTGTCCTTATCTAATCAAAAATCAAAAATCAAAAATCGCAAATCTAAAAACATGAGCGGCAAGGGAAGAGATTCAGCGCAAAGATTGCTTGCCATCATTGTGATTATCGCAATGCTGGCGGTGATGGGGATTCCCGTCTCGGTGATAGTTTTTTTCACCATCGTGACCTACTTTATCTGGCGCGCAGTCCAGCGTTCAGAGCATCAGGAGACGGGGCGCATCTTCGAGTTTTACATTGCCGCCAACGACATCCTGCGTGATGAAGAGCGGCGTTGGTTCGGCTTTGAGATTGCCGAAGTCATCGAACGCGGCGAGCGTGTCCTGCATTCGCAGACAGACCCGCCGCCACTCGTTTATTTCGCGCTTGGCGCGCTCTATCATCACGCGGGCGACCACGAAGCAGCCGTCGAACATCTCTCGTACATTATCGAAAACGACCTCTCGGATGAGAGACATCGTCATGCGCCTTCGCCTGAGCTGCGACGCTATGTACACATCCTGCGCAAGCTGGAACGCGAACCCGCCGAAGCTCCGCAAACAATGGCTGCCATACGCAGCCTAGAGCGCACGCGCCGCAGTCAGGGCGCGGCCATGCTCAATGCGAGTCGCGAATGCTTGAATATAATTCCCGCGCTCGGCGCGGCTGCGCGCAATGCTCTGCCGGAAAATCTCGCGCATGATTTGGAAACGCAGGAGAGGCACGCGAATGGTAATGGCAAGCCGCAGAATGCTGTGGCTCCGCCGCCGCCGATTGCGGATGTCTTGCGCGATGTGTACGAGGAAGAAAAGAAGACTGCCTGAGATGTGTGGCTGACATAATTTCAGGGGAAAGGGAAGCTCATCCGAGATGCCGCCCTTTCCCCTTTTGCTTTCCCGGAATTACCGCACAATGGCTTCGGAAAAGATCATCGGGAATTATCGGATTGAGGAATGCATCGGGCGCGGCGGGATGGGCGTCGTGTATCGCGCCACACATTTGCAACTGCCGCGCGAAGTCGCCATCAAATCCATCAACGCGCGCGAGAGCAGCGACCTCAGACGCCTGCGCGCGCGCTTTGAAAAAGAGGCTTACGTTCAATCGCAGCTAGACCATCCCGGCATCGTCAAAATCTACGACTACATAGTCTCCGAGCAGATTTACTACATCGTCATGGAGCTTGTGCAGGGACGCTCTCTGGCCCAGCTTCTCTCGCACGAAGAACGCCCGCTCTCCTTAAAGCATGCCTTTCATCTTTTCGAGCAGATACTCGACGCCATGGCCTACGCGCAAAACTTTACCTATCTGGACCAGAACGGGCAGCGACATCACGGCTTAGTTCACAGAGACCTCAAGCCGGGCAACATCCTCGTCACTCCAGAAGACCGCGTGAAGATAACTGACTTCGGCATCGTCAAACTGGTCGGCGCGGAGAACTCAGATACCTTCGGGACTTTTTACGGCTCGCCGCAATATGTCTCGCCCGAACAGGCCGAAGGCTTGCCTGTTGATGAATGCTCGGACATCTACTCGCTCGGCATCATTCTTTACGAGATGCTGACAGGCTCTACGCCCTTTGACACGGAAGACGCTCCGCTCTCACGAACCGAAACCTTGCGCGCGCATATAGAAAAGCCGCCACGTCCTCCTTCGGAAATTAATCCGGCCATCACTCCCGAAATCGAAGCCATCATCCTGCGCGCTCTTGAAAAGAAACCCAAACAGCGTTTCTCTTCGGCTGGCGATTTTCTGCGCGCAGTGCGCAAGGCGCGCGGGCATGCCGTCGAAGAGGATTCGCCGGAAGCATCAGGCGCGCACACTCCGAAATTTTCTGTGCGCGAGAAGGACACAGGCAAGGGCGCGCGTCAGACGGGCCGCGAAAATTATGTGACGCAGCCGATTACAACTTCCGCCTGTGCGAGTTGCGGCGCGGAGATGTCCGACGAAGACAAGCATTGCCGACAGTGCGGCACGGAAATCGGAGCCTCGCCCGCGACAGCCAAGCTGACTCACATCGAATCTCTGACTGTGCAGAGAAATAAAAGAAGAGGACTGTGGGCCATAGTCGCACTCGGCGCGCTCGCCCTCGCAGGCTTTCTGATTTATCAGGCGACACAGAATAAAAAATCTGTGACGGCAGAACTCCCGCCTGCTGCTCCGACTCCGGCGCAGACGCCTGTGCCGCAGGATTCACTTGTCGAAGTCAAGCCCGGCGCGGTGAAAGTTGATTCCAGTTATGACGGCTACAACGCCGCGCCGTTGACGGACGGCGAGACGGATGTGCGCCGCATCAGCCGCATGAAATATAACGCGGGCAACTGGGCTTCTGCCGAGACGCCTGAGCCACACTGGATTGAGCTCGCTCTGGACCAGCCGACGCGCATCGCCGCCGTCTATGTTTACTGGGGCTTTGACCGCAATCGCTTTGTGCCGTCAAAGCTGATAGAGCTGCACGCGCCGGACGAGCAGGGCGCGTGGCGCACAGTCGCGTCGCTGCAAACTGGCAACGACCACGACCGCGCGGCATTTTCATTCGCGCCGCTCACCACGCAAAAGCTGCGCATCTTTCAACCCGCGCAACAGGGGCCGACCAGCAGACCCTTTGTGATGTGGGTCAGAGAGGTTAAGATTTTCGGTATCGCTGATTAAGATTTAAGATCACACCTCTTGATACAGCAAAAGCTGTATCAAACCTCGTCCGGCTGCAAAAGACCTTTTTCTCTCAAAGGAGTTTTGTCATGGCTGATTATTTAGCGTCTCTCCCCGAACCTCGCGTCGCAGGATGGTACAAGCGACTTGCAGACCTCATTGCGAACCAAAAGGTTGACGGCCAAGTCCCTCTGGCATCCATCTTCCTGCAACACTGGCTTGATAACAGAAACCCTCAATCGACCTTCTCTTTTACGGCCCCCAAATATCTACGGGAGAGTTCTTATGTGATTGAAGGTCTAAAACACCAGCGAAAAGTTTTTCTCACAGAGGAACGCGCTCGCAGAGGGCGAAGCGCAGGCGTCTGGGGCGGAGTCATCCCACGACTGCAAGACGGCAGATGGACTTTGCCTGCGGCCCTCAATATGGAGTATGAGTGTCTGATTGAAGTGGGAAGCGGTTATGTGGACATCGCCCGCATACAGGTGAAAGGGACACCGGCAGAAAAAGACCTCCTCACCAGTTTGCGCGGCTTCCAGTTAAAAAGCGAAGTGACGGTCACAGGCGCAAAGCTTTCCTCCGGCAAGATTAAAGTAACTTTCACTTCCTGGCAGACCTCTGTGAAAGATAGATATGATTGGGATTATACAGAGCATTTCACTGTCCCCAACCCGGATTTCGGAAGCGCCATCCCCGATGCCGTTCGTCCAAAGGATGAGAAGCTGACTGTCTATCATAGCAATGCAAAGCGTTTGGAAGATGCGAAATTAGCTGCTCCTTATGATGTCAAGAGCGATGTCTGGACTATCACGGATACGAACATTATGGGGCCTGCCGAAGTAGACCCTTCACGCAAGCTCTGAACATTTACAGGAGTCATGTGTCCGAAGCAAAGAGTCGGCGGCTCAATCTTTGAGCTGCCGACTCTTCGTTTCGACTTTTGCCTGCCTATATGTTAGCTTTCAATTCCTGATTCAACTATTCTCTGCGCCTGCCACGTCTGCGGCGGTAAAGGCAAAATTTTAAATCATGCTATCTGCTGAAATCATCGCCATCGGTTCGGAGCTTTTGACGCCGGATCGTTCGGACACAAACAGCCTGTGGCTGACGGAAAAGCTCAACAGCATCGGCATCGAAGTTAAGCTCAAGACCATTGTGGGCGACGACGACGCGCGGCTCGAAGAGACTATCAGGGACGCGCTCAAACGCTCGCATGTAGTGATTACGACGGGCGGGCTTGGGCCAACGGAAGATGACATCACACGCAAGGTTACTGCACGCGCTTTAGGCCGCAGGCTGATGCTGAACGAAAAAGTTCTGGAAGAGATTAGCACGCGCTTCCTCAGTTTCGGACGCACGATGCCGCAGATAAATTCCAGACAGGCGATGGTCATAGAGGGCGCGCAAATTCTTCCTAATCCGAACGGCACGGCTCCCGGCATGTCTCTCGAACATGAAGGGCGCGAGGTGGTGCTGCTGCCCGGCCCGCCGCGCGAGATGAAGCCGATGTACGAAAATTTTGTGCAGCCGCGACTCGCAAGCAAAGCCGGAGACGTGCGCGTCGTGCGCAGAATCCTGCGCGTCGCTGGAATGGGCGAGTCTGCTGTTGACGAACGCATCGCGCCCGTCTATTCGCAATACAAAAATCCGCAGACGACGATTCTCTTTAATCGCAGCGAGATTGAGATACATCTCACAGCGCATGCCAAGACGGAGCAGGATGCGGAACTCTTGCTTGACGGATTGGCGGGGCAGATTGAAGAGCGACTGGGCAATGCCATCTTTGCTTTTCGCGGCGAGAAGATGGAGGAAGTCGTCGGGCTCAGGTTGGCTGTCAACGGCTTCACAATCGCCGTCGCTGAAAGCTGCACGGGCGGCCTCATCGCACAGCGTCTGACAGAAGTTCCCGGTTCATCAGTCTATTTCATGGAAGGCGTGGTCGCTTATTCCAACGACGCGAAGATTCGTACGCTCGGCGTGGATGCAGAGCTAATCGCGCGACACGGGGCCGTGAGCGCGGAGGTGGCGGAGGCTATGGCCGAAGGCGTGAGAGCACGCGCCGGCACGGATTTCGGACTCTCCATCACAGGCATCGCAGGGCCGGGTGGCGGCAGCGATGAGAAACCCGTCGGGCTTGTCTATATCGCGCTCGCAGACGACGCGCACACGGAATCGCGCAAGCTCAATGTGCCGGGCGATAGACACCTCATACGCTGGCGCTCTTCTCAAGCCGCGCTCGACCTCCTGCGACGGCGTTTGATATAAAACGATTCTTTGCGCACTTATGTTTTTCTTTGCGCCTTTGCGAGAACCGCTCGTTGAGGTTTCGCGCAAAGGCGCAAAGAAAAGAAAAACGAAAGCTCGCAAAGAGTTGATGCACTCTTTAAATAGTTTCTATTGGTGAAGGAAGAATATCGAATGAAGATGAAGTGGCTTTATCTTGTTTTTCTTGCATCGTTGATGGCTTTCGGTTCTGTCGCGTGTGCTAAGAAGGATGCTGGATTGCAATCTAATCTTCCTGCGGGCAGCGACAATGCGAACGCGCAGAATGAGCAGGGCGGGATGGCTGGCGCGCGTGCTGCGGGCGGAAAAAACTTTCGCGGGAGCATTGGCGATAAAAAGATTGAGATGAACATCAGGCGCGAGGGCGACCAGATTGCCGGCACATACCTGTACAGGCGAATCGGCAGCGACATCTCGCTCAAAGGCTCTGTTGATAAGCAAGGGAATTTCAAGCTGCAAGAGTTTGACAATAGCGGCAAACAGACTGGCGAGTTCAAAGGGAAGTGGAACGAACTCAACAATCAGCCGACCATTGTGCTCGAAGGCACTTGGGCCAAACCGGGCGGCAGTGATGAACTCTCTTTTTATGCTATCGAGCAGGCAGTTGAATTGACAAGCGGGCTGCGCATCGTCGCAAAGGAAGTTAAAGAAGAAGATAAAAAGAAAAAATATTGGTTTTATGCAGAGTATCCTGAGTTGACAGGCGCGGCCAATCCGAATGCAGACAAATTTAATGCGGAAGCAAAGCAGCTTGTGACGAAAGAGACGCAGGATTTTAAGCAGGGCGAATCGGAAATGAGCGGAGAGGATATGCCTGCCGGAGCTGATTCCAATAGCTTTTTGGAAATCGGCTACGATGTCACGCTCGCCAAAGACGACCTCATCAGCGTTGTCTTCGGCATCTCAGTCTATTCGCGCGGCGCGGCTCATCCGAATCATTACACGCGCGTCATCAACTTTGATTTGAAAAACGGCAGGACGCTCAAGCTGGCAGACCTCTTCAAGCCTGGCTCTGATTATCTGGAAACAATCTCAAGTTACTCGATAGATGATTTGAAGAAGCAGGCGGCAGTCAATGAAGCCCCGACGGATATGATAGACGAAGGGGCTGGCCCAAACTTGGACAACTATCAGAGTTGGAATATTTCAAAGAAAGGTATTTACATCACCTTCGATCCATATCAGGTTGCCTCTTATGCGGAAGGCCCGAAGAACGTGATTGTGCCGTTTGCTTCACTGAAAGAGATTATCAAGCCTGACGGCGCGCTCGCTTCGGTTGCAAAGTAGAAGAGCTTGTCGCGGCTTTAGTTTGCTTGCTATAGTCTAAACTTGCTCTGACAGATTTTCTCTTGCTGGGCGCGGAGTGCTCCCTTGATGCGACCCGTGCTGGTTCTGATTGCAGCGTATCTGCTGGGTTCGATTCCATTCGGCTACCTGCTTGTGCGCTTGAAGGAAGGCGCGGACGTGCGCGAGACGGGGTCTGGCGGCACGGGCGCGACCAACGTCACGCGGCGCGCAGGAAAGCTGGCGGGCGTTGTGACGCTCGCGCTCAATGCAGCCAAAGGCGCGCTAGCAATCTATCTCGCGAGAAAATTTCTGACGCCGGATTTCGGGATTAACTGGTGGGTGGCTGCGGCGGCAATCGCTGTCGTGGTGGGCCACTGCTTTCCAGTCTGGCTTGGCTTTCGCGGCGGCAAAGGAGTGGCAACCGGTGTCGGAGTCTTTCTGGCCCTCTCGCCTCTGGCAGTCATTGGCGCGTTGCTGGTTTTTATCTTGATTGTCTGGGCCACGCGCTATGTCTCGCTCGGTTCGATTGCGGCGACCGCGAGCTTTCCTTTGTGCGTCTGGCTCTTGTCAAAATTTTACAGGCCCGTCGCAGGACTAAGAGAGATTCTGGCGGCTTCGATTATCGGCGGCGCGCTGATTATCTTTATGCACCGCGCCAACATTAGCAGGCTGCTCAGCGGAACGGAAAGCAAGTTTAAATGAGCAGTTGAATAAATTTACATGACTCGGATTGCGGTCATCGGCGCGGGGAGTTGGGGGACTGCGCTCAGCATCATCGCCGGGCGCGCAGGTCATTCGGTGCGCCTCTGGTCGCGCAATGCAGAAGTGGTGGATGAGATTAATCAGCATCACTTCAACAGCGCATATCTGAAAACTTATGCGATTCCTGAGAATGTGCGCGCGACAGGAGAGATGGCAGAGGCTCTTGAGGGAGCGGAGTTTGTACTGCTGGCTGCGCCTTCGCATGTGACGCGAGAGTTGTTGACAGGCATGCTGTCATTGGCGTCGCCGCAGATGCTTTTTATCAGCGCGACCAAAGGCATTGAGATTGAGACCGGAAAGCGCATCTCGGAAGTTTTAGCCGAAGTCTTTGCAGAACATTTCGAGCCGCGTTTTGTTTGTCTTTCAGGGCCGTCTTTCGCGCAGGAAGTTGCTGCTGGACAACCGACAGCCGTTGTGGCTGCCAGCCGGAGCAGGGAAGATAGCCGGCTTGTTCAGACAAAACTCAGTTTCGAGAATCTGCGTATCTACACCAACACGGATGTCGTCGGCACGGAGATTGGCGGCGCAGTCAAGAACGTAATGGCAGTTGCCGCAGGCATGGTTGCAGGCTTAGGGCTTGGCACAAACAGCGTTGCCGCGCTTATCACACGCGGCCTTGCAGAGATGGCGCGGCTGGCTTTCGCAGAAGGCGCGCAGCTTGAAACTTTAATGGGTTTGGCAGGGATGGGCGATTTGGTATTGACCTGCACCGGGAGCTTGTCGCGCAATCGCTTTGTGGGCCAGGAGTTGGGCAAAGGTCGTCGTCTTGAAGAGATAGTCGCAGGGATGAGAGAAGTCGCGGAAGGCGTCAAGACTACTCTGGCCGTCAAGCGTTTGTCGGAAAAACTTTCTATCGAGATGCCTATTACGCATGAAGTTTATGCAGTGCTTTATGAAGGCAAAGCTGCTGCGGATGCTGCCGGAAATTTGATGACAAGACCTTTGCGCGTGGAGTTTGAAAGAGAGAGGCGATTTTAGATTTGCGATTGAAAGAAATATTAACTACAGCTTGCTCTTCAAATCGCAAATCAAAAATCGCAAATCTAAAATTTCATTATGGCGGTTGCAGGTGAAGAAAAAGCTTTGGTGACGAATCGCGCGGCCTTTCACGAGTATCATATCTCGGATAAATATGAGGCGGGCATAGCTCTCACAGGGACGGAAGTCAAGAGCGTGATGGGCGGGCGCGTGCAGCTCAAAGATTCGTATGTCGCTGTCAGAGATGGCGAGGCGTGGTTGTTTAATGCACACGTTTCGCCTTATTCTCATGGCAACCGTGCGAACCATGAGCCTTTGCGAACGCGCAAGCTGCTCCTGCACAGGCGCGAGATAGACAAGCTCGAACAGCTTGCGACAGTGCAGGGCATGACGCTCGTGGTGACTAAAATTTACTTGAAGAACGGGCGGATTAAATTGGAAGTTGGTGTGGCAAAGGGCAAAAAGCTTTATGATAAGCGAGAGACGGAGATGCGCCGCACAGTCGAGCGCGAGACGCGCGCGCAGTTGAAAGAACGCAATCAGGGATAACCATCGAATCAGATCAAGAGAGGATAAGATTATGGAAGTGCAGGGAAGCGCGGGACGCTATCAGGACGAGGATGTGCAAGCTCTGGCCGTCGCAATCTTTAAGGATGAAAAGGCGGACGAAGGATTTTTAAATGAGCTTGACGGAGTCTCCGGCGGGATTATCAAATCAGTTATTGAATCAGAAGAATTAAAAGGCAAAGAGGGCGAGGCTGTCTATGTGCATCTGGCTGGAGACGGCGGCGGAGTCAAAGCGCGGCGACTGCTGCTCATCGGCGTCGGCGAAAGAGAGTCTTACAAGCTGCCGCAGGTCTCGCAGATGGCTGGGACTGCTACGCGTTACCTGCGCGGCAAAAATATCAAGACGGTGGCGATTATCCCGCGCGCCGAAGGCGACGCCGAAAGAGTGACGGCTGCTGCTGCGGAAGGCGCGATTACAGGTCTCTTCGAGCTTGATAAGTATCGCACCTCCGACAAAGAAGAGAGACAGATAGAGCGTTTCGTCGTCATCATCGAAGGCGCAGACGAAGATGCCTTGAAGCGCGGCAGCGAGCGCGGACGAATCATCGGTGAATCCGTCAACTTCACGCGTGAGTTGGCAAACGAGCCGGGCGGATACCTGACACCGACGGACATGGCAGACCGCGCGCGTGAGGTTGCGGAAAAGTTCGGCTTGAGTCTTGAAGTCTTGGACGAAGCGCGTATGGAGCAGGAGGGCATGGGCGCGCTCCTGAGTGTCTCGCGCGGCTCCGATGAGCCTGCGAAGATGATTATCCTCAAATATCTTCCGCGTGATGCAAACGCGCAGACCACTGACAACCTACTCGCTTTTATCGGCAAGGGAATCACCTTTGATTCGGGCGGCATCTCAATCAAGCCGGGTGAGAATATGGAGTTGATGAAGTATGACATGTCCGGCGGCGCGACTGTCATCGGAGCCATGCGCGCCATCGCGCAATTAAAACCTTCGATTCCGGTCTTGGGCGTCGTGCCTGCTTCTGAGAATCTTCCTTCGGGCAAAGCCACCAAGCCCGGTGATGTTGTCCGCGCCATGTCCGGCAAGACCATCGAAATCATCAACACGGATGCAGAAGGCCGCTTGATTTTGTCCGACGCTATCTGTTACGCGAAAAAGCTTGGAGCCAAGCGGATAGTTGATATGGCGACCTTGACGGGCGCAGTCTCCATCGCTCTCGGAGATGTTAACGCAGCGATTCTCGGCACGGATCAAGAGTTGATTAATGAAGTGATTGAAGCAGGCCGCGAGGTTGGAGATAAATTCTGGCAACTGCCGCTCGATAAGGAATACACGAAGCAGATTAAATCTGAAATCGCCGACATCAAAAACATCGGCGGGCGCAAGGCCGGAACCATCACTGCCGCAGCCTTTCTCAAAGAGTTTGCAGACGGCGTGGCATGGGCGCATCTGGACATCGCAGGCACTGCATGGGGAGACGAAGCCAAGCCATATCGCTCGAAAGGGCCAACAGGCATTGCCGTACGCACGCTGATAAATATGGTCGAGCGCGCAGCCTCAGCACAGTCTGACAGTGGCGAAAACGGCTAAGAAAAAGATGTTCGATTCACATGAGGCGGCTGGCCCAGAAAGGCCCAGCCGCCTTTATTTTTTCCAAAGAGACTGCGTTTCTTTTCTCCGAAAAATTTCAATTCTGTCCTGAAACGGAGACAGGCTGTCCTCAAAAGTGAACACAGGACAGTTTGTGGCAAAGGCTGAAATCTCTCATTTATTGAGTTTTAATGATTTCAAAGTTGCTGGCACAATCATTGCAGAAAGTTTTCGACGGAGCCATAGGCTGTGGTCGCCACTAAAGATTGTCCTTGCCCCCCTCGATGTAAATCGAGGTACGAAGCATCACATCCTTTGGCTCAACTCACCCCACAACAGTGAAGCAATCACTCTCGTTCAAATCACTTTGAACGATCAACCTCGCTGTGAGGGCCAGAGCGTTATTATCCAAACGCTCTGGCTTTTGGGCTTTAAAGAGATTTTGCCCGCCTTGCTTTTCATCCCGCCGGAACTGAAATCCCTGCTATTTCGGGTGAGACGAAATTGACCCCGGCATGCTATAGTTATGCTCATCAAGGGCGTCCCTCTCCTGCCCATTCAGAAGAGAATTCTAGTAGGCGCGCCCATCGTCGGCTTTTGTTGGAAGTGAGAAAAGCGCGGTGGTTGATTATTACAAAATTTTAGGCATCAAGCGCACTGCGACAGCAGCCGAAATCAAGTCTGCCTATCGCAAACTCGCGCGTAAACGCCACCCGGATTTGAACGGCGGCTCAGAGCAGGCTGCGCGCGAGTTTGCGCTGCTCGCGCTGGCCTATCGCACTCTGAGCGACCCGCAGGAGCGCGCCTTTTATGATGCCAAACGCGCGAAAGCGGAGAGCGGCCATTCGGTTCTGCATTCGGACAATCCGCATGCGCGACGTATGCGCCGCGTCGTGCAGGCGCAGGCGCGTTGGGACAGGGCCGTTGATTCATGGCTCGAAAGAGAGCGGCGCGATACTTCAGAGCGCATGCGCGCGGTCTTCACAACCGTCTCGCTCTTTCTTTCAACCTTTATCGTCGCAGTCCTCAAGCCGCGCTTCTGGCAAAGCTTTGACGGCTATTTCGGACGCGCGATTTTGCTCACGTTGTTCCTCATAGGCGTCTGGCATCTGGCAACGCGACTGCGCGAATATTTCGAGCATTACACATACAATCCAAAGTCAATTCACGTTTCTCTGATGGGCGATGAAGAGAAATCCGAAAAGCCTTTCACACGTTTGACCGCATATACTTTTCTCATCATCGGCTATGCCGCGAGCATCGGCGCGGGGCTCTTCGTCGGAGTCCACACGCATTATATCGTCAGCGACCTGGCCTTCTTCTTTGACCAGCAAGTCCGTCCAGACCTCCTCTTCTATCCTCCGATTGCAGTGCTCATCGTGGACACGATGCATTCCGTCGCTTCCAAGATAGATGCCTGGTAAAGCATCCTTCCCATCCGCTTCATCTGTCTCTCAGCAACTTCTCAATCTGAATCAAATCTTGCGTGATTCGTATCTCTCGTGTATATTTTCGTGCGTTCCCTGTTCCAAAAAGACAATCAGGCCGCTACCCCAGAGAGGCTGGCCGCATTGCAGGATTCACTTTTTAAGGAGAAGCAGCCCACGCTAGTGACAAGCAAAAAAGCGTGTCCCCTTGCATCAAATGAAATCCGCCGACGGCCTTCCGAACGTCGCCTGCTTCATCTTCTGCTGTAGATGAACGCGCTCGCTGGCCGTCGCCCTTTGCTGGCAAAGGAGCTAAGAGATGGCTAAGCGATTAACTGAGCGCCAACGCCTCGCTCTCAAACTCGACTCTCTCAATGACACTGAGGTTTGCGAAGTCCTGGACTATATCTCCATCATGGAGACTATGCGACGCGCGGCGGCCACATCCGGCCTCTGGGAAGACGAGCTGATAGCGGTTCTGGCTGATGCACACGAGAACAAGCGCGCGCGGCAGGCTTTTGAATGGGAAGCCGCACGTCGCCGCGCCGAACGCCGTGCGGCAACTCTTCCGGCGCGTTCCTGAAACAACGCATGACAGCATCAGCTTTTAACAAGCAATGTGTGAGCGCAGCCCGCACAGGCCGAGCCATAATGTGCCTGCTGCTGCTCTGCTTAATTTGCTCTCCTGCGATTTTCGCACAACAAAATTCATCCACATCTTCTTCCGCTCTCACGCCCGCGCAACGCGAAATCGAGCGACAACGCCAGCGACTCTCATCCTCCGATGCGGAAGAACGGCGCGATGCAGTGATGCGGCTCGGTTGGATGAAGCGGCCAGAAAGCTCGCGCGTCGCAGCCAACGCGCTCAATGATCCTTCAGAGATTGTGCGCGCCACGGCAACCAGCGCGGTGCTCTCGCTGTCCGCAGAGGAAGCTGCTGTTGTTCTTCTGCCTTTGCTTCAAGACAAGAAAGAGTTTGTGAGACAGGAAGCGGCTTACGCTCTGGGCCAGACACGCAGCCGCAATGCGGTTGCCGCACTGGTCTCGGCTTTGGAAAGAGACAAGCTGCCCAGTGTGCGCGGCGCAGCAGCCGTCGCGCTCGGCATGATTGCAGACGAATCAGCCGCAGCCGCTTTGACGCGCACGCTTGATCCTTCATTCAACGCCCCGCAACTAGCCAATCAAAAACGGCGCAGTAAGAAAGAGGATAACGTGTTTGTCCTACGCGCAGCCGCACACGCGCTCGGACAGATACGAAGCCGCGTCGGCGTTCCGGCTCTGATTTCCGTCATGGCAAACGAGCGTGCTGACGATGACCTCAGGCGCGAGGCTGCACGCGCACTCGGTGTGATTGGCGATGCCTCCGCCGTCCCCGCACTGCGCGCAGTGCTCACAGACAGCGACCCGTATCTCTCGCGCATCGCCTACGAATCTTTATTGAAAATCTCTCCGGCGGGATAAACAGGCACACTACAAACTCAAAGAGCGAGGCTGGATATATCCAGTCTCGCTCTTTGAGTTTGGTTTTCGCTGAAATTAGTTTTCAGTCTTATCGCTGCGTCCCTGTCCTTTGCGCGCCGCTTTGGTTTGCGGCAGAGGCAGGGCTGCGCCGTCCGACTTGGATTGCAACTCTTCCGGCTCGTCCGAACCTTCCGGCGCGTCGTGAATCAGCGCGCCGCCGCTCCGCTTGGAGAAAATCAGTTTTCCGGTGACTTCGTCGAAATCTACATTCACCAGATCGCCAAGGCCGACCTGCGCGGTCGCCACCAGATTCGAGAGCGGATAGACCAGGAAACGCTCAATCGCGCGTTTCAAATGCCGTGCGCCGTATTTGAAATCTATGCCCTCTTTGAGCAGCAAATCTTTGGCAGCGTCAGAGCACTGGAAGATAAACTTCGTCCCGGCAGACATCATGATTCTGTCCTGCACGGATTGCAGCTCAAGTTCGAGTATCTGACGCAGGTGATGCTCCTTCAGCGAGCGGAAGACGACGACCTTGTCTATGCGATTCATAAACTCCGGCGAAAACTTACGACGCGCAGCCTCGACCGCCGTGCGATAAATCTTCTGGTCCACATCCGAATCGTTGGGATTCTTTGCACCCTTGCCGGGCGCAAAGCCGATGCCGCCGGAAATCAGTTCCGACATCTCGCGCGCACCCAGGTTCGAGGTCATAATTACCATCGAGCGCGAGAAATCAACGCGGCGATTGTCGCCCAAAGTGAGCGTCGCTTTGTCCAGAATGCCGAGCAGTAATTGCCACAGGCTGTCCGAAGCTTTCTCAATCTCGTCAAAGAGCACGAGCGAGAGCTTGGTCTCTTCCGTATGATAACGGTCAAGATTTTCCTGCGTCAGCATCGGGCTCGTTTCGCGGTGGCCCAGATAGCCCGGAGGCGAACCGATGAGCTTCGCAATCTCGTGCGAGTGCTGAAACTCCGCGCAGTCAATCTTGACGACGGCATTCGGGTCGCCAAAGAGAACTTCGGCAGCCGCTTCGATGACGCGGGTTTTGCCGGAACCCGTTGGCCCAAGAAAGAGCATTGTGCCGACGGGGCGTGATGGCGGATTCATGCCCGCCAGAAAAATTTGGTAGAGGCCGCTCATGCGACGCACGGCGCGCTCCTGGCCGACGATGCGGCCTCCGAGCTTTTCTTCAAACTCCTGCGCGCGCGGGCTCTTTTGATCAGGATCGAGGAAGACCAGGTTTTCCATTGTTTCGTCTATTTGTTCCATCTCTGCAATCATGGCCGTCCTCCTTCATGGGTTGAGCGGTCAAAATCTAAGTTGTTGCGCCGCCTCTTCGAGAGATAATACGGAGAACCGACCGCGTTGGTTCGGCTCCGGCCTCTCGTGGCCGCCCGCCCTTCCACATGCAAAGAACGCACCACTGATATCTTTGATGCACTGTGCTTGTCGTAAGTTGACAGCCGGAGCCGCGCTCAGACTGGCCTATAACGCAAGAGCAGACACTATATATACGACAACTGCCGGATTGTCACCACAAAATGTTCGAAAAAGTTAATTTCGCAGGATAGAGAGAGAAATTTTGAAAAAAATATGGATGACAATTAACGTCAGTGTGAAGCTGACAATTCCCGTCTTGATTCAATTTTCCCAATCACTGTTTTTCTCTAAAACACACTTAAACGTCACAGCAGACTACCAAAACGTCTGGCCCAATCGCACTTTAAAATCATGAAGGGGCGCAACACTCGCGCCCCTTCATCAGAGCAAAAAAGCAACACGGCAAGTCAAAGTCAGTCGTAATATTCAAGGCCGAGATGCGTAATCAAATCCTCCCCGCGCAGGTGGCGCAGAGTGTTTTTGAGCTTCATCAACTGGATAAAGATGTCGTGCTCTGGATAGAGACCGGGCGCGGTCTGCGGAGATTTGAAATAGAAAGAGAGCCATTCCTGCACGCCCTTCATCCCCGTGCGCTGGGCCAAGTCTAGGAAGAGCGCGAGGTCTAGCACAATCGGCGCGGCGAGGATAGAGTCGCGGCAGAGGAAATCAATCTTAATCTGCATCGGATAGCCCAGCCAGCCGAAGATGTCTATGTTATCCCAACCCTCTTTGTTATCGCCGCGCGGCGGATAGTAATTGATGCGCACGACATGCGAGAAATCCTTGTAGAGCTTGGGATAAACTTCCGGCTGGAGAATATATTCGAGCACGGAGAGCTTGGATTCCTCTTTGGTCTTGAAAGATTCCGGGTCGTCCAAAACTTCGCCATCGCGGTTGCCCAGAATATTTGTCGAATACCAGCCATGAAGCCCTAGCATGCGCGATTTAAGACCGGGCGCGAGAATGGTCTTCATAAGGGTCTGGCCGGTCTTGAAATCTTTGCCGCAGATTGGCAGGCCGTTCGTCTCCGCAAGCTGGGCCAGAGCCGGAACATCCACGCTCAAATTCGGCGCGCCGTTGGCGAAGGGTATGCCGGACTTCAAGGCTGCGTAAGCGTAAATCATAGAGGGCGCGATTGACTTGTGATTATCGCGCATGGCCTGCTCGAAAGATTTTAAGGTTTTATGAACAGCATGCTGTTTAAGAAAAATTTCCGTAGAGGCTGCCCAGATCATGACGAGGCGTGAGCACTTGTTCTTTTTCTTCCACTCGGCAATCTCCGCGATAAGCTGTTCGGCCAGCTCAAACTTGTTCGGGCCTTCTTTGACGTTTGGCCCATTCAGGCGTTTGACATAAGACTGGTCAAAGACTGCGCGCATAGGCTTGATTTTTTGCAAAGGCTTTTTAACCTGCGCGAGCAACTCTTTTTCAAGCACGCCGGCATTCAATGCCGCTTCATAAGCTGAATCATTGAAGATGTCCCACGCGCCGAAGACCAAATCTTTGAGGTCTGCGAGCGGCAGGAATTCTTTGATGAGAGGGACGCGATTGTCCGTCCGTTTGCCCAGGCGAATCGTACCCATCTGCGTCAGACTGCCGATAGGCTCTGCGATGCCTTGCTTGATAGCTTCGACTCCGGCGATGAAAGTCGTGCTCACTGCGCCGAGCCCGACGAGCAAGACTCCGAGCTTGCCTTTAGCTGGAGCAATCTCAGCCCCTTTTTTAACCATGTTCAGCCTCCAGAAAAATAAAGTACCAGAGAGCATACATGCTGCCACACGCGGCGTCTCATCATTTCTTGCGGATAAATGGCGACGGATTGCTGTTTCAACATGGCTCAAGCCTTTGCGAGCTTGAGTCTTTCTTTTTTTTGCGCCACCAGCGCGAAACTTCAACGAACGGTTCTCGCAAAGGCGCAAAGAGAAAAAATAAGCTCGCAAAGGAGTGAATGATTCGCTTTGTTGAGTTGTTTAGCCTCTGACCACTGCGGCGCGGAAGGCGCGGGGAGTGAGCCCTGTGGCTTGACGGAAGGCTTTGGTGAAGTGGCTCGGACTCGCGTAGCCGACGCGCGCGCTGACCTCTGTGACGGAGAGGTCTGTTTCCGCGAGCAGACTTTGTGCGCGTGCGGCGCGCAGGGCTGCAAGGTATGCATGCGGAGTTGCGCCCGTCAGTTTTTTGAAGAGGCGCGAGAAATGAAAGGGCGAAAGATAAGCCGCCGATGCAATCTCTTCAAGCTGTAGGTCGCGGTCTAAGTGCGCGTGCATCAGTTCGACTGCGCGGCGAATGCGCCTGTCAACCAGACCCGCGCGCGAGAGTTCAAGTTCATCTGAGCGGCGCACGCGCGAGTGCTGGCGCAAGAGTTGGACCAAAAGCTGCTCGATGAGGGCTGCGAGGACAAGCTCCTGTCCGGCTTCGCTCTGGCCCAATTCTTCGATCAGCTCATTTATCAGGCGCGCGAGTCGTTCGCTTTGCTCTATCGCTGGAATGGGAAAGTTAACGAACGCGCCGGATTTGATGAGCCGCGTGCGGACAGCGCAGTCCAGTACATAAGAAGATGAAAGAGTTACTGTCAGGAATGTTGCGTGCTGGCCGCTTGCGCTTGCGGCCTCGCCGGGATTGAGAAGGAGTGCGCTGCGGCTATTTAATGAGCCGCTCGTGTCTCCGAGTTGATAATTCAAATTTCCTTCAATCATGAAGAGCAGCGTGTAATCAGAGCGCGCTTCGACAGACCAACGCACGCGACGCAGATGGCGATAATGCAGGACGTAAGGCGTGCGTATGAAAATCTTGTCTGGCTGATTTTCTGCTCGGCGCATGAAGGAGATTTCGTGTCAGGGAAGTTTCTGGAAATTAGTTGACCTGCGCGGCGCGCAATCGCTCTCGCTCAAAGCACAGGCGCGCAGGCGTGTTGGTAATGATGGCATGTATGCCATGCTCAAATGCGCGCCTGACCCAGGAGGGATGGTCTGCCGTCCAGACGACTGTTTTGAGTCCGCGCCGCGCAGCTTCTTCCAGAGCGCGACGGGTCGCCAGCGAGCGATGGAGCGCAATCTCATCCGCTTCGTAATGCAAAGCCTTTTCAATCATCGCGCGTTTCGAGGGAACAGGGCGCGTGAGCTTCGGCTCGAAAAGCGCAGCCGTGCGAATGTCGCTATCAATCCTCTTAATCTCCTGGATTGCATCAAGCGCGAAGCTTTCAACAACCGCGCAGTCATAAATATGATACTGATTGATTAGCTCCGCAACCTTTTCCGCCAGCGCGCGACTCTCCCGTACAGCACATTTCATCTCGATGTAAAGCAGGGCTTGCTGGCCCTTAAAAAAATCCAGAACCTGTGCGAGCGTCGGCACAGTCGCCCTCGCAAATTCCGCTCTGGCACGCGCGGGATGGCGCAGGTTGAACCATGTGCCGACATCTATCTCGCGGAGTTCGTTGGATGAGAGAGATGCTATCAAACCTGCGCGCCGCGCAGTGCGTTTGAGCGTCGCGTCGTGAATCACAACCGGCACACCGTCGCGCGCCAGTTGCACATCAAATTCAATTCCATCCGCGCCATCCGCTATCGCCTGCTCAAATGCCATGAGCGTGTTCTCAGGCGCGATGGCCGATGCTCCCCTGTGGCCGATGATTTTCATAAAAGTGGGCAGTGGGCAGAAAGAGCAAAGAACGAAACACAAAGAACAAGCAGAAAGTTTTTACTGCCCACTGCCCACTGCCTACTGCCCACTTCTGTACGTCCGGTAATCAAGCTCTGCGAAAATGTTGTCGCGGCTTTCGATTTCGAGCAGTCGTTCGGTGTCAATCGCGCCGCGTTCGATGTCGTCTGCGAGGGCGTTGAAGCGGCGTATGTGTGAGCGAAAACGGCGCGAGGCATATTCGACAGTCGTGCCTTGATAAATCTGAAAGGCCCAGTCGCTTGACTCTGCGAGCAGTAGTTCGCGTGCGGCCTGATTGAGCGCGCGATGCGTGATGGCATCAGGCTGCGTGTGACGATTGGCAAGCGCGGTCATGCGCGCTTCGGCTGCGTGTTGGTGCGGATACATCCACGCATTCGCTTCGTTGAGCCAGACTTTGTAGTAGCCATCTTCGCCCCATGAAGAAGCAGACGGCTGTTGTGTTTGAATGGGAATGCCTGAGTCCAGAAAATCGCCGGGCGAAACAGCCTTAACGGCATCGCTGTCAAAGTAGAGTTTGCGAAAAACGAAATCGAGAAACTGCGGCCCCTCGAACCACCAGTGACCGTAGAGTTCCGCGTCGTAGGGCGAGACGATGAGCGGCGGGCGGCCCGCGAAAGTATCTCGGAGTCGCGCCATCTGCTTGATGCGCTCGTTGATAAAGTGGCTGGCATCAACGGCTGCGCGGCGTCGCGCGGCCTCCGGCTCGTAAGGCAACTTGTCCTGCTGGCCCACGTCGCGCCCGCTGATGCGATGATATTTCAAACCTAAGTGACGACGGTTGCCATCCGCGTGCAGGTGCGGCTGGAGATAATCTAGCGGCGCGTCCCAACCTAAATCACGATAGAACTCACGATAATCCGCGTGGCCCGGATAGCCCACGACGCTGCTCCAAACCTGCTGGCTCGTTTCCAAATCGCGCGCAAAGACCGCGACTCCGTTCGGACAACGCACGGGCGCATAGACTCCGTAACGCGGTCGCGGTTCGCCATACAGAATGGCATGCGTGTCGGAAATAAAATATTCGATGCCTGCATCTGCGAGCAGATTTTCGATGCCCGGTTCATACGCGCATTCCGGCAGCCAGATGCCGCGCGGGTTGCGGCCAAAATGCTTCTGGTAATTTGCGACTGCGACAGAGATTTGTGCGCGCTTGGCTTCGGGCGTCGAGATGAGCGGCAGAAAGCCGTGAGTTGCGCCGCAGGTGATAATCTCCACGACGCCTTCTTCCTGCAATTCGCGAAAGGCGCGCACCAGATTGCGATTGTAGCGTTCGTTCCACAGCCGCCATGCCGCGCCGAGCGTGTTCGCGTACATCTGTGCCGCCGGATGAAACTGCGGCAATTCGCTGCGCGTGCGCTCGACCTCTTTGCGTGCGAGCGCGAGCAGATTTTCGAGATGGCGCGTGTAGCGTGTTTCCAATAACGGATCCGCGAGCATCTCGCACAAAGGCGGCGAGACATTCATCGCGAGGCGCGGCGCGGCTCCGGTTTCGTGCAGGCTTTGAAAGATAAAGATGAGCGGAAGATAGACTTCCGTGATGGCTTCGTAGAGCCAGTCTTCTTCCAAAAATTCAGGGTGCTCTGGATGGCGCACGAAGGGAAGGTGCGCGTGGAGTATCAGACTGAAGTAGCCTAAGGGAGTCATTGATTCATTGACTCATTCGACGCATCTGCTCATTATCAAACAATGAATCAATGAGTTAATGAGCCAATCTTTTTTAAGCTGCCAAGATTCATGCTCGGCAGCCAGAGATGAAACGGTCTGGCCGGAAGATTGACTTCGCTGGCCCCGACAATCACGCGCGCCGCGCGACGCATCGCCGCTTCCGACGCGGCATCAGGATGCAGACGGCTCAACTCCAACCCAAGCAATGTGTGCAGAACTTCAAACAAACGCGCGCCGTCAAATCTTTCGCTCACGCTTTGAGCCTCTGTGAGCCAGTTTGCCAGAGACGGCGAAAGCGCTTCGCGCACGCTCTCAATAGAAGAGCCGAAGGCCAGAGCCGTGAGCAGCGCGCGCATCTCTCCTAATTCCTCTTCCGTCATCAGAGGAACTTCCGCGCCGCCGAAGGCTTGTGCGATGGCGCGCGTGGCCGAGTCATCCGTCGCTTCGTCAACCGCTTCGAGCGTGACTTCGAGCGCATCGCTGACATAGCCCGCTTCGTCCAGCACGCGCGCAAAATTTTCCGCAGAGATATTCCACTCAGGCTCTGTGTCCACTTCGCGCGCGACGCCTGAGCGAGGAGTCTGCGCTGTGTTGGAAGAGAGCAAGCGAATGAAAGCTCTGCCCGGCGCATAGAGGCCAAGCTCGACTTTGTAAGTGAAGTCCGGCTGCACATCGAGCCATTGCGATTTGGTCGGAGATGCAAGATGCAAAGTCTCTTCGCCAGTCTCTGTCTTGATGACGCGCAAGACCAGCGAGTAACGCGCGGCCAGTGGGCCAAAGGCGCGTTCCAGAGTCTCGTATGGATTCTTGTCCAGACCCCAGTAGAGATAAAGTTTTCGCGGAGATTGCGCGAGCAGGCGAATCCTGTCGCCGGGATAAACATCCGGCAAAGGCTCGTCCGTCGAAAGCTCTGCCAGCTTATCTACGACTGCTGAAGGAATCGGCGGCTTGATATTTTGTTCAGAACTTCCGGGGAAAAAAAGCGGCATCAGAAATATCCCTAACGCAGCGTTGCATACGGCAACGCCGCCAAAATAGCTTTGCTGTTAAAAATAGAGCACAGCAAGTTTTACGGGATTGTCGGGGGAAAAGCAAGGCGGGTCTGACGTTGGTAAAGGTTCAGTTTGAGATTCAAGTGAACAACCTGTACAAAAGAATCTCCCGCAAAGGCGCAAAGGCGCAAAGAAGAGCTTCGTTGCTTTCCTTTGCGTCTTTGCGCCACCAGCGGGAAACTATCTTTTTCTTCTTTCTATTCCTAAATGAACAACTACTATGACGTTAATTTTGCGCGAGCTCGGTCGTCTTGTTGGTCATGCTTTTGAGCTTGATGTCGAGGCGTCCGAGGTTGTTATTGATTTTGGCGCGGACGGGAATGTGGCGCGCGTCGTCCGTAAACCAGATGGTAATCTCGCCTTTGCTGCGAATCAGCCGGCCCACGCCAAAGAGTTCAGGCTCGACGCGCACAGTGTTGACTTTGCCGAGCACTGTGTTGAGCTTCTCTCTTTTGATGACGTGAACGGGCGTGCGATAGGTCTGCCCAGTGTCGCTGATGAAGAGGTCAAAAGTTTTGCCCGGCTCAAGCTTTTGCATGCGCAGATAGTAGATAGCGGAAGTTATGTCCTGCACTGTGCCGCTCACATTATTGGTGATGACGCGCGGCGGGCGATTGGGGTCATTCGGGTCTAGCTCTGTAAAGACAACTTTGCCTGCGCTTCTATCAAAGACGGCTTCGCTCGTGCGCTTGCGTTTGCCCTGCTCGTCGAGCTTGGTGGTCTGTAGCACATTGAAGCTCGCGGGCTCGACTGTGGATTCGATGCGCTGGCGAAAAGTGAGGCCGAAGAGTTTGCTCACGATGCCTTTCGAGACGGCCTCTGCCGTAAAGCGCAGCACTGTTTGATTCTGCTTATTCGCTTCGACAAACGGCACGCGGCTGGCAGAGAATCGCAGGTCTGCGACATCCACGCCGCGCAACAGCGAGCGCGTAAACTCGCCTTCATAGACAAGCTGCTCCTCCGGCTCGAAAGGAAGAAGCTGTGCCTGCTCCGCTTTCGACTTCATGGCTGAATCGTGCGCGGGCGCAGTGACCACAAGCGCAACAGGCAGCAGGAGCATGAACAGTATGGCGAGCAAACGGCTTCTGTATTTCATGTTGTAAATCAATCTGCGAAAACTGCCTTCAACGCCAGCAAGCCTAACGCGACCACGAGGCCAATCGCTGCCTGATATTCGCGGTAACGCATGTACAGGCTGCCATCAAACTTTATCTCCCGCGACTTCTCATCTCTGTAGGGCATCGGGCGCGGGAAGAAAAGGGGAACTGCGCTGGCGTAGAGCCTGTAATCTTCGCCGAAAAGCTCTGCCAGCGTCTTCGCTTCGACGCGCATGACAGGCAAATAGATGCCCAGAAAAAGCGCGGCAAAGAGCAGCCCCAGCCACCAACGGCCAGAAGCAATCGTGAATCCGAGTCCGAGTATAAAGCTGCCGAGATAGAGCGGATTGCGCGTGAAGGCGTATGGGCCGGAGGTCGCGAGCGCGGAATTTTTTCTGATATGCCCTGCGGCCCACGCGCGCAGCGCGAGTCCCAGAAGAGCAATCGCGCCGCCGGTGGCGAGTGACAGGGGCTTAGGCTTTGCCAGCACAAGAAAAAGCGCGCCGCATAAAAAACCGAGCGGCACGCGCCAACGCTGCATCCATGTTCCGCCTCTACGCAATCGTCTCTCTCTCCGCTCCCTTTGTTTCTCTGGCGCGTCTTAATCTCTCGCTCACAGCGTCAAAGACACGCGCGACCTCTATCTCCATGCAAATCCAGTTTGAGCACGAGCGGCGATGACAATCCGTGCGGCATCCTATGTCATTACGCTCGACGCAAATATCTTCTGCGCGCGGGCTGCCATTGCGCCACCACTCGGTCGGCCCGAAAAGCCCTACGACAGGAGCATTCGCAGCAACAGCCAGATGAGTCGGGCCTGTATCGCCGCCGATATAAACACTCGCGCGCTTTGCCAAAGCATAAAAGCCTTTCAATGAAAGACTGCGTGCATGTGCGCGTTTGAGACGGCTTGCGCTCGTGACCTTTTGGGCCAATTCAAGCTCGCCCGGCCCGTAAGTGACTATGGAATGAAGACCATGCTGTGTCCAAAGCTCATCGGAAAGCTGGCCGAAACGCTCTGGAGCCCAGAGCTTTGTGAGCCACCCGCCGCCCGGATTCAAAATCGCGAACCCAGTCTCAAAAGCCCTGATAGCTTCTTCAGCTTCACTCTCATGCGCGTCAGAAACAGCGATGGGAAACTCAAACTCTGCCGCGCTCGCAGGCACAGAGATGCCGAGCGCGCCCGCCGCCAGCGTCAGATTTTTAACAATCACATGGCTGCGTGCGGGGACTGCTATAGTTTTGGTCAAGAGGAAACGGCTGGCAGGCTCGCGCAAAGCCTCGCGCGCGAAGCCATAGCGAAGCCTCGCTCCCGAAAGGCGTGCGATGGCTGCTGATTTGAGTAGTCCCTGAAAATCTAGCGCGGTATCGAAGGATGAGGCGCGTAGCCGACGTAACTGCTGGCGCGGTGCCAGCAGCGTCTCCCCAGACACCGGCCAGCGCCTCAAGGCCTTCGTGTCCACTTCGATGAGACGATTCACAAGCGGGTTGTCTCTCAGAATCTCAGCCGCGCGCCGTTCGACCACCCAGGAGATTTCCGCACGCGGCAAAGCGCGCCGCACAGCCGCCAGCGACGGCAGAGTGTGCACGATGTCGCCTATGCTCCCAAGTTTGACGAAGAGAATCTTCATTCGCTATTGACGCGCTTAACCATTTCGGTTGTCGAGTGGTCTTTCGGGTCGCCGACGATGGCGACGCGCCCGCCGTAGGAGAGTACCACAGCGCGCTCTGGAACAGTCTCCTCCGTATAGTCCGTGCCTTTCGCATGCACGTCCGGCCTGATGGCGCGGATGAGAGCCTCTACATTCGGTTCTGGAAAGATGGTCACGATGTCAACCGCGCGCAAGGAAGCAATCAACTCTGCGCGTTCTCGCTCAGGAATGAGCGGGCGGCCTTCGCCTTTGAGCGCGCGCACCTGCTCGTCCGAGTTGATGCCGACAATCAAAAGGTCGCCGAGAGCGCGCGCGCCTTCCAGATAACGCACATGACCGACATGCAAAATATCGAAACAGCCATTGGCAAGCACGACCCGCGCACCATTTTTACGTGCAATCGCCACACGCGCGATAAGACGATTGCGGTCAAGAATCCTTGATGCTGCTCCTGCTTCGGAATTCATGTGGCTTCGCCCCAACGCAAAACCGACGAAAGAAGTTCTTGCCTGTTAATCGAAGCCGTGCCGCGTTTCATGACGACGAGGCCGCCCGCGTGGTTGGCGAGACGCGCGGCATCCGCGAAGGACGCGCCTGAGGCAAGGGCCAGCGAATAAGTTGCGATGACAGTATCGCCCGCGCCCGTCACATCAATCGGCTCGCGCGCGCCGACGGCTTCGATATGCAAAGGCGGCTTGTCTGCTTCAAAGAGCAACATGCCGTTGCTGCCGCGCGTCACTAAGAGAGCCTCAAAGCTGAGCCGCGCGCGAAGCTCTGCACATTCAGCCTCAAGCTCTCCTGTGGTTTCCATCTGTCGTTCGAGAAGTTGTTCGACCTCATCTTCGTTCGGCGTGGCCGAAGTAAATTCCGGGAAACGCGAGAGACGAAAACGTGAATCCACCAGCAAAGGAATGCCGCGCCGCTTCGCAATCTCCCGCACAATCGTCGCAATGCTCTCGTCCGCCACACCGTAATTGTAATCGGAGACAATAATCGCGTCGGCATTCTCCGCAGCTTCGCGCAGCCGCGCGCGCAAACCTTCATGCGCCTCCGCATCCTCTAGCGGCGCGCTCTCGTAGTCCACACGCAGAACCTGCTGGCGGGTTGAATGAGTCTGCCCCGCGAGGATGCGAACCTTTGTGGTCGTCTGAACTTCGGACGAGCGTATTACGCCGCTGCATTCGACACGCGCCGTGCGCAGTTTGCCGAGCAGAGCATCGCCAGCCTTGTCTTCGCCCGTCACGCCGATGAGTGTGGCGCGCGCATCGAGGGCCGCCAGATTCAGCGCGCAATTCGCCGCGCCGCCCGGCGAAGTGTCCGTCCGCTCGTGGCGCAGGATAAGCACGGGCGCTTCGCGCGAGACGCGGCTAATCGCGCCAACCAGAAACTGGTCTGCCACGAGGTCGCCGACGACGACCACCTTGCGCTGCGGAAAGCGGCGCACAATGGCTGTCAAACGTTCCTGCTCATCTGTTCTTTCAAGTGCCACTCAGCATTCCTCATTTCAAATTGGAACTTTACCGCAGAGACGCAGAGACGCAGAGAGATTAAGATAAAAAGAAATAATTTATCTTTTCCTTTTTGCTGAATGTCTATTTGCTTTCCTCTGCGTCTCCGCGTCTCTGCGGTGAATTAATAATTGTTCGCACGGCTTCCAGCAAATCTTCCGCGACCAAATCAGGCTCGTGCTTCCAACCCGCGCGCTGGTATTCCCACTCGCCGCGCCCGTAGCCGCTCAGCACAAACGCCGAATGAACGCCAGCGTTTCGCGCCAACTCTATATCGCTGTAGCGGTCGCCAATCATCCAACTGCCCGCAAGCTCTATATCCAAATCTGCTGCGGCACGCTGAATCAAACCGGGCTTTGGCTTGCGACAATCGCAGTCGAAACGATAAGGCGGCTCGCCAACCGTCGGATGATGCGCGCAGTAATAGATTGCATCCAGATGCGCCGCTTGATTCGACAAAGCATCGTTGAGCACGCCATGCACCGCGCCGATTATATCTTCTGTGAAATACCCGCGCGCCACTCCGGCCTGATTCGTCACCAGCACAGCCAGCCATCCGTTCTCATTCAACAAACGCACAGCTTCCGCAGAGTATGGAAAGACGCGATAGCGCGTAGGGTGATTGACATAGCCAATCTCTTCCGAGATTGTGCCGTCCCTGTCCATAAAAACTGCGCGCCGCTTCATGCTCCGACTCCCGCATGCAGCCTTGCCTTCGCGCGCATAAAAACTTCATCCGGCGAAATCGCAGTCATGCAACGATGGTCAATCGGACAATCGCGCAACATGCACGGCGCGCACTCCGGCGGCTTGCGTATAATCTCTGCGACAGGCGCAAAGGGCCGCGTCGTCGTCGGGTCGGTTGGCCCAAAGATAACTAAAGTCGGGCGACCCAAAGCGGCTGCGATGTGCGCCGGGCCAGTGTCATTCGTAATCAGCATATCCGTGAGACTGAGAACCGCGACGGCCTCCGCCAGATTCGTGCGCCCCGTGAGCATCAAAGGCTTCTCTTTCATCAACCCTGCGACTTCGCGCGAAACTTCCGCTTCATCACTTGAGCCGACGAGCGCGACGTTGGCTCCCAACTCCGAGATGATTTTATCAGCCAGCGCAGCATATCTTTCTGCGGGCCAACGCTTCGCACGGCTGTTGGTCGAGCCGGGACAGAGCGCAAAGAGCGGACGCTCCGCAAGCATGCCTTCCATGACTAACAACTCGCGCGCAGCCTCCCGACGTGCCTGCGAAACTTTTAAATCAAAAACAGGCTCGCGCTCCATCACATCCGACGCGCCGTAAAGAAGTTTTTCAAGCTCCGCGACGATGTTCAGATAATAAAAGACTTCATGCCGCTCTGCCCGCCATGCGGGCAGAGCAATCGCGTGTGTCAACAGCGCGCGCCGCCCGTCAGTCGCATAACCGAGCCGCGCAGGCACGCGCGCCCCTGCGGCAATCAGCGCAGCCTCAAAAGCATTCTGAAAAAGTATTGCCAACTCAAACTCGCGCGCGCGCCATTCTTTTATCTGCGCAAAAACGGCGCGCACGCCGCGCGGCCCGCGATCATAAAGCAAGAGGTCGTCTAAGAAATCCGCTTCATCAAAAAGACCTACGGCCCAAGAGCGCGTTGCCAGAGTGATATGCGCCTGCGGCAGTATGCGTCGCAACTCACGCAGAGCAGGGATGGTCATCACAGCATCGCCCACCCAGTTCGTGCCGCGCACGACGACGCGCTCAATCTTCTCTGCCTCAAGTTTGCGTTTGAGAAACAAACCGGAACTCAAATCAAAAAATCTGGGATTTTAAATTTCAAATTTCAAAATCTCAAAGAATGCTTTTCAATCCCTCTTCCATCTCAATCTGCGGTTGCCAGCCAAGCTCTCCGCGTGCGCGCGTGATGTCTGCGATGTAATTGACAGGCATCGGCGCGGGCAGTCGCACCTGTTCATCTATCACAGCCTGACACTGTATGATGTGGGCGATGGTGTCAATCAACTCGCGCAGGGTCGCAGAGTTTTTGATGCCGCCGCCCAGATTATACAGCCCGTGCCGGACGTTTGAATTAATAAAGGCGCGGCACGCGCGCGAGAAATCATCCACGTGCAGGATGTCGCGCACGGGTTTGCCTTCGAGCGGCAGGCGAATCGGCTCGCCATACTTGATTGACTCTACATAATAAGTGACAAAGCCCGGCTCGTTGTCTTCCGAAGGACGCGCGTAAACATTTGACAGGCGAAAGATGCAGGAACGAAAGCCGCGCTCCTGTGAATAGTATTCCACATAACGCTCGCCCATCAGCTTTGACCATTCGAGCGCGGATTGGCCGCAGTAATCCGTGCGGCAACTCTCAGGCACTTCTCTATACTCGTCCGCAAAAGTTCCATAGACATCCTTTGTCGAAGCATAAATGAAAACCGAATCGGGCTTCATCTGCCTGAGCAGATTTTGCGTGCCTTCAACATTCGTCTTGAAACAAATCTCAGCCGCCAGCGGGTCTTTGTCCAGGTGCGCGGCCAGATGAATCACCACATCGTAATTTGCGACCATCGCCGCATCATGCGGATTCAAAACATCCAGTTGCGAGCCGCGCCGCGAAAAATCGTCTGCCTGAAAGAAAGTGCGGACATGCATCCCCAAATAGCCGCTGCCGCCTGTCACAAGAATTTTCATACAATCCCGCGCGCCAGTCTGTTAAGTTTTGAAAGAGGCTCCGTCCGGCCAATGACGATTAAAAGGTCGTTGGCCTCGATGACTGCCTCTCCGTCCGGGTGATAGAGAACCTCTCCGCTCTCTTTACGAATAGCAACGACTGCCGCATCAAACTCTGAGCGGATGTTGGCCTCTTTAATTTTCTTGCCGACGAGCGCGGATGTGGGCGCGACCTCTACCTGTTCAAATGCGAGGTCAAGATTTTCTGCGGCAATCGAATCCATAAAGTCTGCGACGGCAGGCTTCATCAAAGCCTGAGCCATGCGATGGCTGCCGATAATCGTCGGCGCAACGACGCGGTTCGCGCCCGCGCGTATGAGCTTTGGCTGGGCTTGCTCTTCAACCGCGCGCGCGACGATGTACAGATTGCGATTGAGGTCGCGCGCCGTCAGAACGACATAAAGATTATCCGCATCATCGGGCAGACATGCCGCGAGTCCGCGCGCACGCTCGACGCCTGCTTCGAGCAGAGTCTCTTCGAGCGTCGCATCACGCACAAGCACATGCGTTCCGTCTGCCATCAGCTTAGTGGCCTTCTGCTGGTCTTTCTCGATGGCGATAAAGCGTACGCCCGTGCGTTGCATCTCGCGCATGATGCGCGAGCCGATGCGACCCGCGCCGCAGATGATAAAATGATTTTCAAGTTGTCTCATCTCACGATAGCGGCGGCGCATCCCAAGTGTGGCGAGAATCTCAGATTCGACGACAGACTGCACAGTGCTCGTCAAAGCGTAAAGCACTGTGCCGACTCCTGCGAGCATCAGCAGCGTAGCAAAAACGCGCCCGCCGGTGCTCACGGGCGCGACATCGCCATAGCCAACTGTCGTCACAGTCTGCACCGCTACGTACAGGCTATTGACAGGCGACCAGCCCTCTATCAGATGGAATCCGAGCGTGCCGAACAGGATGACAATACCAATCGCCAACAGCAGATTGAATAAGCGATGGCGCATCCTCTGTATGCGGCTCAGGCCGGGCGGTGTAAAACTCATCTGGCACAACCAGCATCAAACAGCTTTCGGGCGAACAACGGGTCACGGTAACGAAAAGGGAAGCACAGTGTCAATCGAAGCTAGACAGTTGGCTGTTAACAGTTTACAGTTTTATCGTCGGATGAGCGTTCAAACGCTCGACGGTCACGCGCTCTCCATGAACTCTGCCTTGTCAAGTAACATCGCTGGCCTGTTAATCGTTTAGATATTTAGCAGAAGAGATTAATGAGATTTCCATCCGAGACAAACTGGCGACTGGCTGCGGCTCTTCTCTTGACACTTTTTGCAGCCGCAACAACTACCGCGCAAACCTCCGCAGAACTGCGCGCCAAGTATGGCGAGCCTGAGAAAGTGCAAGTCAAGGACGGGCGCGTGGAAGTTGAACGCTACATGGTGCGCCCGCACATCGCTGTCGAGATTATCTACACGAAAGATGGCAAGCCATGCGAGGTCGTCATCCTGCCTGTGCCTGCTACGCCTCCGGTTGATGACGGTGGCAGGCCGCAATTAATCCCGGAAGGCAGACTGATGCCGACGGATGTTGTCATCGCTCTCATCAACGAGCTTGCGCCTGTTGAGCAACGCGGCGAGAAGATTACGGAAAGCACACTCAATGGTGGAGACGATAAAATGCTGCTTCATCATCCGGGATGTCAGGGCATATATACTGCTCTTTATGAGCACGTCACGATAAGTTGTCATACATGGTGCTGGGGCGGAACTTTCTCTGTCGTTATTCATTGGGGAGAACGAACATGTCGCGGGCAGCGTATGACTGTCAAGAAGAAGGGCAAGACCACAGACATTGCATCGCCTTCAGGAAGATTGATGATTAAGAAGCAGCGATAAGAGCTAACCGAAAATCAGCTTGAATATTAATGGCTGTCAGACATCCGCCAAAAGATAACGTCCCGCCCGTCGCCACGAAAAAACGTGCGCGTCGCTCGCGCGTCGTCAAATACGAAGAGGCTGAGCCGGGATTCTTTCGCCGTTGGACCAGGCGCATCTTTCGCCCGCCCGTCGTCATCGCGCTCGTCTTTCTCTCGACAGTGACCATCGGCGTCTTAGGTTATTACTGGGTCGTCTTCTCCCATCGCATTGACCGCCTCTTAAACGGCGAAGTCTTCACGCGCTCGGCTGGCATCTACGCCGCGCCGAAGGAATTGCGTGTCGGCGAGAATGTTTCCGTTGATGACTTGGTCGCGTACCTCAAGCGCGCGGGATATGTAGAGAAGACTCAGCAGGCAGAGACTGCGCGCGGGCGTTATAAGATAGAAGGCGCGTCCGTGTTGATTGAGCCGAGCAGCGACGGGGCGGTTGATGGCAGGCGTGCTTTTGCGGCCTTGCGCGTGCAGTTCGCGCGCGGCGGCAAAGCAGTCGCCAGCATCACGGATTTAGTGAAAGGAACTGCATACGGCTCTGCGCAACTTGAGCCGCAACTCATCAGCTCCGTCACAGGAACCGAGAGGGCCAAGCGCAAGGTCGTGGGCTTTAATGATTTGCCGCCGCATCTCGTCAAGGCCGTCGTCGTGACGGAAGACCGCGCCTTCTTTGACCACTACGGCGTCAACTTTCGCGGCATCCTGCGCGCGTTGATTCGCCGCTATGATTCTGACCCGAACTCGCCGATTGCGCGGCAGGGCGGCTCAAGCATCACGCAGCAGTTAGTCAAAAACTTATTGCTCTCGCCGGAAAAGAGTATGAGACGCAAGCTGGCAGAAGCTTACATGTCCGTCATACTCGAAACGCGACTCTCGAAGGAAAAGATTTTTGAGCTTTACTGTAATCAGGTTTATCTGGGCCAGCAGACGGGCTTTTCCATCAACGGATTCGGCGAAGCTTCAAATGCTTATTTCAACAAAGATGTGACGGCTCTCACTCTGCCCGAAGCAGCTTTTCTCGCGGGCATCATACGCAGCCCGAATCGCTACAATCCTTATCGTGACATCGAGACGGCGACGGCGCGGCGCAATCAGGTTTTGATTTCGATGGAAGAGACGGGCGCGATTACGTCTCTCGAATCTTCGCAAGCGCAGGCCACACCGCTCAAAGTCGCTTCCGCGAAAAACCGTATAGACACTTCCGATGCTCCGTACTTTACGGATTACGTGCAGAACCAGCTTGCCGAAATCATCGCAGACCAGGGCAATGCGCAGCACCTGCGCATCTACACGACGATTGACATGGAGTTGCAGCGCGCGGCTTACAATGCCGTGACGAAGCAACTGGCCGTGCTTGATAAGCAACTCGCCAGGCGCGCAGAGCAGGGCAGTTTGCAATCCGCGCTCGTCGCCATGAACACAAAGACGGGCGAGGTGATTGCGATGGTCGGCGGGCGCGACTATTCCAAGAGCCAACTCAACCGCGCGACCGATGCCATGCGCCAGCCCGGCTCCGTCTTCAAGCCTTTCGTCTATGCCACAGCCCTCAACACAGCTTTCGATTCGACGGCGCGCCTCATCACGCCCGCCTCGATTTACAAGGACGAGCCGAAGACTTTTACTTTCGATAATCAGGAATACTCGCCCGGCAATTTCGGAGACCAGTATTCAAATCAGCCCGTCACCTTGCGCGACGCGCTGGTCAAATCTCTTAACGTCGTGACGGTGGATGTAGCGATGGATGTAACCATCGGGCGCGTGATGAACCTTGCGGCCAAAGCTGGTCTGCCGAAAGTGCAGCGCGCGTACCCGGCGATGGCTCTGGGCGCGAGCGAGGCGACGCCCTTGCAAGTCGCTTCCGCTTACACAGCTTTCGCCACGAACGGCACGCGCACTACGCCCGTCGGCATCAGCCGCGTGACGACTGGCAGTGGAACTACTGTCGCCGCTCTGACAGGACAGAAGAATGAAGTCGTGAGGCCAGAGGTCGCATATGTCTTGACGGACATGCTCAAAGATGTGGTCAATCGCGGGACTGCCGCGCGTCTGGGCCAGCGCGGTTTCAAAAATGTTTCCGGCAAGACAGGCTTTGCTGGAAAGACTGGCACTTCGCGCGACGGATGGTTTGCGGGCTACACTCCCAACATTGTCTGCGTCGTGTGGGTAGGCTTTGACGACGGCTCGCAACTCGGCATGACCGGAGCAGATGCGGCCTTGCCCATCTGGGCAGATTTCATGACCGCCGCGCTCGAAGCTCATCCAGAATGGAACGGCGATTGGCAGATGCCCGAAGGCGTGCGCGTCGAAGAGATTGACACGACCACCGGAAAGCTTGCGACGGAAGAGACGACGAGCAAGAGAAAAGAGCTTTTTATAGCAGGCACTGCGCCCACTTCTTCGGGCGAGACAACGGATGAAGAAGCTTTGCCTGACGAAAGCGAAGGCATCGAAAGCGATGACCCGACGCTGCCGCCTTTGCCGGACGCATCGCCCGGAGCGACTCCATCAAAGCAAGCTCCACGACTTGAAGGTCGCGGCGTTCCGCAAAGCGACGGCTCAAGCAGGCTCGAAGGCACAATCACGCTCGACATAGACCCGACCACAGGCTTGATTGCCGCGCCGACCTGTCCCATCATACGCTCCAAGACTTTCGTCATCGGCCAGGAGCCGCGCCAGAATTGCGGGCCGCAATATCACGACGGCTCTCTGCAACTGCCGCCACGCCCGCGTTCAAACTAAATAACCCAAGTTGCTAGTTATCAAAACGACTGCGGCTTTAGCCGTCCTGCTGTGCGGAAAGTCTCTGACTTTCCGTGCGCCTCGCCCAAAGTTCGTGCGGCTACGCCGCATCTGAGGCGCAGCCTCAAGGATTTTAAGGAGCAAGCTGACGGTCAGCAAGAGGCTTGCCGCACAGCCGGGCGGCTTTAGCCGCAGTTGTTTTGATAACCCGCAACTTGGGTTAAATAAGAAAAGTTCCCGCAAAGGCGCAAAGGCGCAAAGAAGACGCGAAGAAAGCTTTCAAGATAGATACCTGCTCAACACCTTTGCGAGCTTTCTTTGCGTCTTTGCGCCTTTGCGCGAAACTCGCTTTTCTGTCTTTACGACTTAGGCGCGTCCATCTTCATATTTAAAACGCGCACCAAGAATCCCCACTTGTCTGCAACCTCTTCGATGATTTTGGTCGTCGGCTTGCCCGCGCCGTGACCTGCTTTGGTCTCGATGCGTATCAGAATCGGGGCCGGGCCAGCCTGTGCCGTTTGCAATGTCGCAGCATATTTGAAGCTGTGCGCGGGGACGACTCGGTCATCGTGGTCTGCCGTCGTTATCATCGTCGCAGGATAGTTTGTGCCTGGCTTGATATTGTGCAGCGGCGAGTAGGCGTAGAGAGTTTTAAAATCCTCTGCGCTGTCTGATGAGCCGTACTCTCCGACCCATGCCCAACCGATTGTGAATTTGTGAAAGCGCAGCATGTCCATCACGCCGACTGCCGGAAGGGCTGCGCCAAAAAGGTCTGGTCTCTGGTTGAGCACCGCGCCGACGAGCAAGCCGCCGTTGCTTCCGCCGCCGATGGCAAGCTTGGGTGTCGAAGTATATTTATTAGCAATCAACCACTCGCCCGCCGCTATGAAGTCGTCAAAGACATTCTGCTTCTTCTCCTTCATCCCGGCCTGATGCCACTCTTCGCCATACTCGTTGCCGCCGCGCAGGTTCGGCATCGCGAACACTCCGCCCATCTCCATCCACACAACATTGCTGGTAGAAAAATACGGCGTCATAGAGACACTGAATCCGCCATACGCATAAAGGTAAGTCGGGTTTTGTCCATCCAGCTTCATGCCCTTCTTGTGCGTGATGAACATAGGCACGCGCGTGCCGTCTTTGCTCTTATAGAAGACCTGTTTGGTTTCGTAGTTGTTGGGATTGAAATCCACCTTCGGCTGACGAAAGATTGTGCTCTTGCCCGTCACCATGTCGTAGCGATAAATGGTCGTCGGCATGGTAAAGCCCGTGAAGGAATAAAAAGTTTCCTTGTCCGTGCGCTCTCCAGTAAAGCCTCCGACCTGACCTATGCCCGGAAGCTGAACGTCGCGCACAAACTTTCCATCCGTGCCGTAAATCTTTACGACAGAGCGCGCGTCTTTGAGATATAAGGCAACCAGCATGTTGTTGATAAAGCGTACGCTCTCCAAAGTCTCTGCTGCCTGCGGGATGACTTCGCGCCAGTTTTCTTTGGCGGGCTTTGCGGTATCAATCGCAATCACGCGACCGCGCGGAGCGTCTGCGTCTGTGTGAATGAAGAAGACGCCGCCATCGTTGCCGATAAAATTGTGCGCGGCATCGAAGTTGTCAATCAGCTTGACGACTTCTGCATCCTTGTTCTGCAAGTCTTTGTAGAAGATGCGAAATTTCGCATCAGAACCTTTCCAGACAGTGACGATGAGATAGCGTCCGTCTTCTGTCACGTCTCCCTGAAAGCCCCATTCCTTTTCGTCCTTGCGCTCATAGACGAGTATGTCGTCCTCTTGCTTTGTGCCGAGCGCATGATAGTAAAGCTTCTGAAAATAATTTGTGTCCTGCAATTTGGTCGCTTCGTTCGGCGCGTCATAGCGGCTATAGAAAAATCCTTTGCCGTCATGCGTCCACGAAACGCCGGAGAACTTGACGAACTTGATGACATCAGGCAAGTCCTGCGTCGTCTCAATATCTTTGACGCGCCATTCCTGCCAGTCCGAACCCGAAGCGGAGATGCCATAAGCCAGGAGCTTTCCATCCTCAGTCCCGGAAAGGCCGGAGAGGGCCACTGTGCCATCCGTCGAGAGTTTGTTGGGGTCTAGCAGAACTGCCGGCTCTGCGTCGAGCGAGTTCTGTTTATAGATGACATTCTGATTTTGCAGGCCGTCGTTCTTGGTATAGAAATATCGCGAGCCCTCTTTCCATGGCGTAGAGTATCGCTCGTAATTCCAGAGCTTCGTCAGCCGCTCTTTTATCTGCGCGCGCTCCGGTATCTGGTTGAGATAATCAAAAGTAATTTTGTTTTGAGCTTCAATCCATACTCTTGACTCAGCCGAATCAGGATTTTCGAGCCAGCGATAAGGGTCTGCTATTTTTGTGCCGTGATATTCATCTACCTGATCGCTCTTTCTGGCCTGCGGATAGACCATCTTCTGCATAGAGCCTTGAGCGGCAGGCTGTTTTAAATTATTAGAAGTCTGGGCCACTACTGCGGGCAAGAGTTGCGCAGAGAGCAGAGCGAGCAGAGCGAGGACGGCGATAAAATTTTTGTGGCCGTGATGTAGGGACATGATTGATTCCTTTCCAATAATTCGGATAAGCGAGACAGGGAAGAGCGGGGCATCATAACTCATTCGCCGCAAACTTTCTAACCTTTGTTTTGTGCCGATTCGAGCGCGGCGCGCAAGGTTTCGATAGCCAGAGCCGCCGCATGACTTTTGCGCGCGGGAAGTCCGCCCAGAGCTTTGATAATGTCCTGTCTGGAAACTTGCGCGGCCTGTTTGAGAGACATGCCTTCTATCATCTCTGCCAGCACGGAGCCGCACGCAATCGTCGGCGCGCAGCCGTAAGCCAGAAAACGCGCTTCCGCAATTACCTCATCGCGCAATCTTAAAGAGAGACGCAAGCGGTCTCCGCACACAGGGTTGGTCTCTTCTGCTGTTGCATTGGCATCAAGCAATTCGCCTGCGCCGTGCGGATGGCTGATATGTTTTTTGAAATTTTCCGAGTAGGCCAAAACATTCAGAGGATACAATCAGGGAGGGCGAAAAGATAGCGCACAAGATATTTGCTAGTGGTTCAGTTTGAAGTTTTATTTAACTCAAGTTGCCAGATAAGAGAGCGATGGCGGCTCTGCGCTTGATGTCAGCGGCTTGAGCCGCCTGCTGTGCGGAAAGCTTTGCTTTTCCGGCAGCGGCGACCCCAGGCAGAGGCGAGGCTCAGCCTCGCCTCTGAGCAGCAGGAGCAGGAGTCGGAAAGTCAGAGACTTTCCGCACCGCAGGCGGCTCAAGCCGCAGTCGTTTTGATAACTGGCAATCTGGGTTAGTTAAGTACAGTGACGAAAGAATCTCCCGCAAAGGCGCAAAGGCGCAAAGAGAGACAAGTTGCTTTTCTTCGCGCCTTTGCGTGAGACGTATCTTTCTTTTTCCTTAATTTGAAACCGAACCAGAGCCATCGTGTCTGAGCCGGAAACTTTTCTGCCGTCAGGGAATGAAAGACGATGGCGCGGGTTTATCACCCGGCGCGCCCCACTGCCTGCTGACGACGCCTCCATCCGTGCTGCGCAGGATGTACCAGGAGGAACTGCCCGGTCTGAAGATGACCAGATCGGCCCGTGTGTCAGCGTCGAAATCAGCAGGAGCCGGGACATCTCCTTCAGCTCCCCACTGATATGCTCCATAATTGATAGCGGGATTGGTCGAGGTGTACCAGGTAAAGTCGCTCGGCCTGAAGACTGCGAAGTTTGTCCGGCCATCGCCGTCATAATCTGCCGGCACGGGCTTGTCTTCGCCTCTGCCAAACTGTGTGGAGAGAAACTGTCCGTTTGAACTCCGAATCACGTGCCAGAAACTATCGGCCAGAGGGCTTGCGCCGGGGCGGTAAAAAGCGATGTCCGTCTTGCCATCGCCGTCAAAGTCTCCGAGCACAGGCTTGTCCGTGCTCGTCCCAAACTGTTGCTCCTGATAGGCTCCGTTTGCGCTCTTCAAGAGATACCAGTACCCGACCGACGGACGATAGACTGCGTAATCCGCTTTGCCGTCGCCATCAAAATCTCCCGGCAGCGGAACATCACCATTCTGTCCCCAGTGAAAGGCTCCGTAGTTGCTCGCCGCATTGGTCGAGGTGTACCAGACGCCGGTTGAAGGACGCCAGACGGCGACATCCGTCGTTCCATCTCCATTCCAATCTGCGGGAACAGGTTTGTCTCCGCTGGCTCCGTGCTGTATGCCCTGATAGGTATTGTTTGAGCTACGAAGAATGTGCCAGTAGCTCGGAGCATTCAGCGTGTTGCCGTCGCGATAGACTGCGAAGTCAACTTTCAAATCGCCATCGAAATCATACTGCGTGCGCGGCGAGAGCGACGGAGCGTTGACATCTAGAATGATAGAGACGGAGTTTGCGTAGTAGTTAGGGACAGCAAGGTCTGGACGACTGTTGCCGTCGAAATCGGCGATGGTCAGGTCTATCGGGTGATTCCCTGTAAAGGTCATGTTTGATGAACTGAAACCGCCAGCGCTGTTGCCGTAAACCACAAAGGCTTTGTCAGTCACATTATCAACCACCGCGATGTCTAAATTGCCATCGCTATTAAAGTCCGCGGCTTGCGGCTCGTAGGTCGCGACTCCGAGCGCGAACGTGCTGCCCATGACGAAATCGCCCGCGCCCGTCCCGTAAATCACCAACAGGCCGGAGCCTGCTGGCCCTGCCAAATCAAGCCTGCCATCGTGATTGAAGTCCGCCGCGACAAGCATCGAGGGACTGATGTTTGACGCCAGCGGATTGGTGACAGAGAAGCCGCCGCTTCCGTTATTCAAGAGAATATCCACACCGCCCTGCGTCGCGCCGCAGCCAATGTCTCCGGCAGCGCGCGCCGCCAGGTCAGGCTTTCCATCACTATTAAAATCGCCCGCCACAATGTCATAAGCCTGCGGTCTGAGGTTGATGGTCGTCGGCGGGCTCATCGCGCCTGTTCCGTTGTTAAGAAAGATTTGGGCGTAGCCGCCATGACAAAAAGGGCCGCCGGCAGTATTGGCCGTCGCCATATCCGATCTTCCGTCGCCGTTAAAGTCTGCGACGGCAATCGCGGCGGGAGTCCTTCCGCCGACAGTATTCAGAGGAGCGGCGAAATTGCCCATGCCGTCACCGAGCCTGACCTGCACATAGCTCTCAAAATTATTATAAGGCCCGGTCGCCGTTGCCAGATCGAGTATGCCGTCTGCGTTGAAATCTCCGGTCTTGATGTCACCGGCGAAAGCACCGGCAACTCCGATACCGTAAAAAACAGGAGTTGAAAAATTCCCCCCACCCTCATTTAAGACGATAGCGAGATTAAAACTTCCAGCATGGACGACGGCGAAATCCGGCTTTCCATCCTGATTGAAATCGCCACTGACAATGCCACTGGGGTTTGTGCCTACAGGAACGGTAATCGCCGCCAGAGCATTCGGAGCATTGCTAACATCTGCCGCAAAAACGTTTTTGAGATTGATGGAGACAAACAAACTCGTGAGCAGTATCGAGGTGATGAAAACTCTGCCGGGAATAGCCCGCAGAACTGTGGGATGGTATGTCATTTAAAACCCCTTAGGTGTGTGCATGACTGGAAAAGGAGGCAGTCGGCGGGTTGAAAACTCCCTCGCTAAAGCCTGCCAAAAAGCTTAGAAGACAGTCTTATAAATAACCGGAAAGCCTTCCGGGCAGCGTATCAATTTAAGAAATTCTCTAACCGACAGGTTGGATTTCGCACGCGCGCCCGGCGAGAGCTTTTTGATAGAGCGGCGAGAGACGGCGCAGATTCTCTACGGCGCGCGGCAGGACTTCAAGCACGTAATCCACATCCTCGTCCGTATTGTCTTTGCCAAAGCTGAAGCGAATCGAGCCGCGCGCCAATTCGTCATCGCGGCCAATGGCGCGAATCACTGGCGATGGCTCAAGCGAGCCGGAAGAGCAGGCAGAGCCGGTCGAGACGGCTATGCCCTGCAAGTCAAGATTGATGAGCAAGCCTTCGCCTTCGATATAGCGGAAAGAGATGTTTGATAAATGCGGCAGACGATTTGTCCTGTGACCGTTAAAGACTATGTCTTCGATGCGTTCTGTCACTCCGGCTTCAAACCTATCGCGCAAGCGACGGACATGTTCTGCGCGCTCTGCCAACTCCGTGCGCGCCAGTTCCGCAGCCGCGCCGAAGGCGACGATGCTGGCGACGGATTCAGTGCCAGCGCGCCGCTCACGCTCCTGATGGCCTCCGACATTCTGCGTCACAAGCCGCACGCCGCGCCGCAGGTAAAGCGCGCCGACTCCTTTCGGAGCATAGATTTTATGCGCGGACAATGAGAGCAGATCGCAACCCATTTCTTCAACATCAACGGGAATGCGCCCCGCAGCCTGCACCGCGTCCGTGTGAAAAAAGAGATGGCGTTGCCCCTTTGCGCGCCGCTCGCGGACGAGCGCGCCGATTTCCCCGATGGGCTGAATCGTCCCGATTTCATTGTTGGCGAACATGACGGTCAAGAGCACTGTGTCGTCGCGCAAAGCTTCGCGCACATCTTCGACGCGCACGATGCCGTCGTCATAAACCGGAAGGCGTGTGACCTGCCATCCTTTTTTTTCCAAGGCATCGCACACGCCGCGCACTGCTGAATGCTCTATCTGCGAAGTGATGATATGACGGCCATGCGCTTCTGCCGCTTCGGCTATGCCGCGTATGGCAAGGTTGTTGGCCTCCGTGCCGCCAGAGAGAAGGACTATCTCGTTTGGCCGCGAGTTAATCAGAGCGGCCACTTCGCGCCGCGCGCGATCCACAGCCGCGCGCGCCTCCTGACCGAAATGATGCACGCTCGAAGCATTGCCATACTTCTCCATCAAGTAAGGCAGCATTGCTCCGACAACACGCGGGTCTGCCGGCGTGGTCGCGCTGTGGTCTAAATAAACTCTTCGCATCATTTGAATTTCAGATTTGCGATTTTAGATTTTTGATTGGACATGAACAAATCTTCGATTTGAAATCTAAAGTATTTTCAGTTGCTTTCAAATCTAAAATCTAAAATCGCAAATAACTTCCAACCTCTTCACAGGTCTATGGCATCTGAGGCTTTAAGAACGCTCGCGGCGGGCGCGTTGCTCTTCAATAGTTTAACTCCCAGCATGGCTGCCAAAACCTTCTGCCACAGAGTCTATGGCGCATGTCTTTGAGCGTCAAGCCACTGTGCGGAAAAGTTTGTCGCTCAAGTCAACGTAGTGATAGCATCAGGCGCGCAAAGCTTTTTACAAACATGCATCGCAGAAAATTTATCGCAGAGATTACTAAACGAAAGGGAAGAATGATGAGACATCTTCGACGCTTCTCGGCCATCTCGCTCACGCTCTCCTTATTAATTGTGACGACTATTTTGACGGCTACGGACGCGCGCGCGCAGCAATCTATGGGCGCGCTCGAACGCGGTTACAGGACTGGCTACTCGGACGGTTACATGGCCGGGCATAGGGACAATGTGAATCGCGCTCCGCGCGAATATCGTGATGAGGAAGACTATCGCAGCGCAGACCGCGCGTATGTCGCGGCCTACGGCGGGCTGGAAGATTATCGAGACGGATACCAGCAGGGCTTTGAAATCGGCTATGACGCGGGCTTTGAGCGGCGCGGTTTCGACTCGACAGTTCCTATCAATCTTACGCGGCGCGGCGTCGTTGAAGTTGAGACTGATACAGACATCAACGCTTCGACGGGCGGCACTGTGAGTGGCACTGGCCGCGTCTCTTCTGCGCGCCGCGATGAAGTCTTTATTCCGGCAAACACCGTGATGATAGTCGAGATGCTGACCAATCTTTCAACGGAAGCGAGCCAGCGCGGAGACCGTTTTCAGGCGCGCGTGCTTGGCCCTGATGAATATGAAGGCGCGATGATTGACGGGCGCGTCACGAGCGTCAAGCGGCCCGGCAAGATTAAAGGCACAGCCGAATTGCAACTCTCCTTTGACCAGATACGCCTGACGGATAATCGCTATGCCAACATGAGCGCGCAGGTCATAGAGGTCATTCCGATGGGCGATGATACGGTCGGCGGCGTGGATGATGAGGGCGGCGTCAAAGGCAAGGATTCCACCAAAGGCGATGTCACGAAAATCGGCGCGGCGACAGGCATCGGCGCAATCATCGGCGCGATTGCGGGCGGCGGCAAAGGCGCAGCCATCGGCGCGGCCATCGGCGGCGCAGTCGGCACCGGCGGCGTCCTCGCCACACGCGGCAAAGAACTCAGACTCCCAAGCGGCCAGCAACTCAGAATCCGCACGGATTCGGAAACACGGATACAATAAAGGATGAAGGCGGAAGGATGAAGGATGAAAGAAAAGCTATTCCTTCATCCTTCCGCCTTCATCCTTCATCCTTTCTTCGATGCTTATCTCCCTGCTCACAGATTTTGGGACGGCGGATTATTTCGTGGGCGCGATGAAAGGCGCGATTCTGTCCGTCAATGCTGACGCGCGTATTGTGGACATCACGCACGAGATTCCGCCGCAGGACATAGAGGCCGGAGCATTCACGCTCTTTCAGGCTTACAAAACTTTTCCCGCACAGACAATTCATCTCGCGGTAGTTGATCCGGGCGTCGGCTCAAAGCGGCGTCCGATTCTGATTGCGTGCGAAGATTATTTCTTCGTCGGGCCGGACAACGGATTGTTCAGCTACATCTTTGAGCAGGAAAAAAGTTGCAGCGTCTTTCATCTGATTAACGAAAAATATTTTCGTCAGCCAGTGAGCGCAACCTTTCATGGCCGCGATGTGTTCGCGCCTGTGGCGGGCGCATTGTCAAAGGGCATTGAGCCGTCCGCCTTTGGCGAGTTAATCACAGACTTTAAAAAACTTGCGCCTCTTGCGCCGACGGTTTCGGATAATGGAGAGATTGAAGCGCGCATTCTTCAGATAGACCGTTTCGGTAATTGCATCACAAATCTTTCGCCCAGAGAGTTGACTGACGAGATGATTGCGGGCGGAGCTTGCTTGAAAGTCAACGGGCATGTGATAAAAAGTTTCCGGCAGTTCTTTGCTGATGCGAAGGATGCTGATGAAGAATTGTTTGGCATCTGGGGCAGCGCGGGCTTGCTTGAGATAGCAGCTTTTCAAGCTTCTGCCGCGCGTTTGCTTGGGGCGCAGCGCGGCCAGAAAGTGTTTGTCACGGGTCGCCTGTGAAATTCGCTCGAAACTGAAAACTCTTTTGTTCCTCTTGGCTTGTCACCCGTCACACATCTTTGCTATCTTCGACTCAACTAAATTGTAAGGACGATGATTATGGACAAAGGCAAGGATGCTGCTGCGGCCAGCGCGAGCGCAGCCGCCGGATTGCGCGGAGTTGTCGCCGCCTCTTCATCCATCGGCGATGTGGACGGCGAGCGCGGCATACTCATCTATGAAGGCTACGACATACACGAGCTGGCGCGTTATTCGACTTTTGAAGAAATCGTCTATCTGCTCTGGCACGGGCGACTTCCCAGGCGCGAAGAGCTTGACGAGCTTCGCAGTTCGCTTGGCAAATGCTATGAGCTTCCGTCTCAAGTTCTGGATTTGATGCGTACGTTTCCGCGCGAAGCAGAGCCTATGGATGTCTTGCGCACAACTGTCTCCGCGCTGGATTTTTATGACAGTGGCGCGCACGACACTTCGCGCGAGATCAGTGTCAGAACCGCGACGCGGCTTGTGGCCCAGATTCCAACCATCGTCGCGGCTACTGAAAGACTGCGCAATGGTCAGGAACTCATCAAGCCGAATCCTGAACTAAACATTGCCACCAACTTTCTCTACATGCTCAAGGGCGAGATGCCCACGGAAGAGGACGCGCGCATCTTTGACATCTGCCTGATTCTGCATGCAGACCATGAGCTTAATGCTTCGACCTTCACAGCGCGCGTCGTCGCCGGAACTCTCGCGGATATTTACGGGGCCGTGACGGCAGCCATCGCCGCGCTCTCCGGCCCATTGCACGGCGGCGCGAATACGAATGTCATGAAGATGCTCCTTGAAATCGGAGACATGGAAAAGGTCGAGCCTTATATCAAAGACGCTCTCGCGGCGAAGAAGAAAATTATGGGCATAGGCCACGCAGTCTATAAGACCGAAGACCCGCGCGCGACGCACTTGAGAAAGTTTTCAAAAGAGGTAGGCGAGCGCGGCGGCGAGACGAAATGGTACGAGATGTCGCGCAAAGTTGAAGAGATTATGCAGAGAGAGAAAGGCATGTTTCCCAACGTGGATTTCTACTCGGCTTCGACCTATTACATGATGGGCATTCCGCTCGACCTCTACACGCCAATCTTCGCCATCAGCCGCATCAGTGGATGGACGGGACACATCCTCGAACAGTATGCCAACAATAAACTGATTCGTCCGCGCGCAGAATACATCGGGCCGAGAGGTTTGAAGTACGTGCAGATGGAAGAGAGATAGGATTCAAAGAAAAGCCGTTTCCCGCAAAGGCGCAAAGACGCAAAGAAAGCACGCAAAGGTGTTGAGTGGTTATTTATCTTGCAAGCTTTCTTCGCGTCTTCTTTGCGCCTTTGCGCCTTTGCGGGAAACTTTCTTTTTTATCTGCTCTCGACTGTTCCGGGATTCTCTACTCGCTTCGGAATCTCTTGACTCGTCAATGCCTTCATCTCTTCTGTCGCCGCAAATAGTTTTGTGCGCCAGATAAAAATGGTCGAAAGCACGAGCGCGATGGTGCAGCCGACTCCGCCCTCTATGCCGTAGGCTCCGCCTGTGAGCCACGCCGGGCCGTTGTCAGTCGCACGCAAAAGCGGCGTCGGAGCCAGCGTCGTGATGCCGCTCACTGGCAGCCCCAGAATAGAGCCCATCATCCAGTTCCATGCCCAGTGTAGCCCAAGCGGCAGCCATAGGCTGCGCGTTCTGAGATATGCTATAGCCAGCCATGCGCCTGCTATAGCCGTATTTGCGAATGCTAATTCCGGGTAAACATTTGGCGAATCCAGGTTCGGATTTCCTCTGTGCACCTGCGCGAAAAGTATTGAAGTCAGAATCACTCCCACCCACGCGAGCCTCGCACGCGTCAAGGTCTGTAGCGGATAACCGCGAAACACTACCTCTTCGGCAGCAGCAGCCAGCACGAACACGATGCCCGAAACCAGCAGGGTCTTTAAAGATGCCGATAACATTCCGCGCGCGTTAAATGAAAAACTGAAACCCTTGCTTGTCATGGCGAAAGCAGTCGCCAGCAGAAGTGTCAAAGCTCCGATGAGCGAGCCCCACAACAAGTCGCGCAGCCATCCCTGATGCAAAGACCATCCGAGAGCTTTAAGAGGCAAGCTCTCCAGCAACGCGCCGCAAGCCCATCCGGCCAACAACGCAGGCGTAAATAAGATAAAAGCCTGTATGACGTAACCCCAGTTGCTCTCAAAAAAACTCTCTGCCGAGCCGCCGAGTGAGAACAACGTAAAGGCCACGCCCCAGAGCAGGGATGTGCCTATCAAATATAAGACTGCGAAAACGGCCAGCCGCCAGCCGCTACGCAGGCGGCCTGCTGCATTGAAGAAAATATCGGAAGGTTGCATTAGCAAACTCGTTGGAAAAATTGAATGACAGAGCATCTGCATTTTACCCGAAGGCCAGCCCGTTGCACACTTGCAGGCGCATCTGTATACGCAAGCCTGCTGTGGTAAACTTCGGAGAGCGTGAGTTTGATGAAGACGAAACTGTCAAAACTTAATGAGCGGCAAACTGCGGATGCTCCGCCGCGCCGTCGCACTGCGCCATGGCTGCTCGGCGGGCTGGTATTGTTTCTGCTCTCTGTGATGATTGCGCTGCAAGTCGCGGGGCTGTGGTCTGTCCTGCCGACGGATACAGCGTCGGATACGCTGCTGCTCTATGCTCTCTCCTCGCTGAATTTCGCGGCCTTCATCGTCTTCACTTTTATACTCGTCCGCAGCCTTTTAAAACTCAGGCGCGAGAGACGTGAGAGACAACTCGGCTCAAAGATTAAGACGCGGCTCGTAGTCTATTTCATCGCGTTGGGCTTGCTGCCCATCACTGCGATGGCTGTCTTTTCTTATCTCTTTCTTAACCGCTCGATTGAGAAATGGTTCAGCCGTTTGCCGGAGGGTGTGGTCAGCGAGGCGCAGCAGCTACAGCGCGAGGCGGATGCTAATCAGATTCGCAGCTTGCGCGAGACCGCGAGCATGCTTGCGCTGATGCTTGAAAGACAACCTGAGTCCGATTATCAGGCGACGCTTGAACAACTGGTCCAGAGCGGCAATCTGGCGGCTCTGGAAATCGTGACGGCGAACGGTGAAGTCGTAGCCAAAAGCGAGGCTGCCCTGTCGAGCGAGGAGCGCAGTCATCTGGATCAATCAATCATCGCCACGCGCGCGCCTGCGATAGATAAAAAGGAAGACAAAGCAGTTGTTGAGCGCAGGAATTTCGATGCCGTCTCGGTTCCGTTGAGCGGCGAGAGAAGTTTAATCGTTGCGCGCGCGCGGCACATTGACTCGAATCTAGACGAGATTATCAGTGGCTCGCAGGGAGAATATGTCAAGCTCGTGGCGAAACAGCGCAAGGTCAGATGGTTAGGAATTTCCACTTTAGGACTGCTCACGCTCCTGCTGCTCTTTGCTTCGACGTGGACGGCCATCCATCTCGCGCGCGGAATTGCGTTGCCGATAAAGGCTCTGGCCGAAGCTTCCGAAGAGGTCGCGCGCGGCAACCTTGAACATCGCGTGACGACGATTGCAGATGACGAACTGGCTCTGCTTGCGGATTCATTTAACCGCATGACGGCGCAGTTGGACGAAAATCGCCGCCGCATAGAAGCCGGTGCGGGCGAGTTGCGCGAGAAAAATTTGGCCCTCGAAGAGCGGCGCAATTATATCGAGACCGTCCTCGAATCTCTTTCGACTGGAGTTATCTCGCTCGATGAGAGCGGTCGTGTTACGACCATCAATGCGGCTGCGACGGCGATGCTCAGATTGGACGAGTTGCCGCTAGGCGATTACATGTTGTCGGAATTGACGAGCGCGGAAGATTTAGCAGTGCTTGAAAGATTACTGCGGCGCGCGCGACGCATGGGAAGAGCTTCGGAACAGATGGAGTTGGGGCGCGGCACATCGCCGGACAATAGCCCTCTGCCAGTGGCTTTGTCTGCGACAGCCCTGCGCGCTCCGACAGGCGAAACACGCGGGGCTGTGCTCGTGATAGAAGATTTGTCAGAGCTTTTGTCTGCACAAAGAGCCGCCGCGTGGAGCGAGGTCGCGCGGCGTATGGCTCACGAAATCAAAAATCCACTGACACCGATTCAGCTTTCAGCCGAACGCATCGCCAAAAATTTTCAACGTCGTACAGGCGACGGCAACGGCCAGCGCGGCAATGGCTCAAATAATGAAATGTCTGCGCCGGACCGTGAGCGAGTCGCGCGCGTCGTAGATGAATGCACACAGACCATCACGCGCGAAGTCGCCGGATTGAAAGCGATGGTTGACGAGTTCTCAAGATTCGCTCGTCTGCCGCACGCGCGGCTTGAGCCGGAAGATTTGAATGAAGTGGTCAAACAATCTGTCGCGCTTTATGAAGACCGTCTGGATGGAGCGCGTCTGGATGTGCATCTGTCCAGAAGCTTGCCCGTGTGCATGCTCGATGCGGAACAGATGCGGCGCGTCTTTGTGAATCTGATAGACAACGCTCTGGAATCTTTGGCCGAGATAGAAGGCGAGAAGAGAATTACGATTGCGACAGGCTTTGATTCCTCGCGCGGGTTGCTGCTGGTCGAGATTGCGGACACAGGGCAGGGCATACAACGCTCGGATTTCCCAAGACTCTTCCAGCCATATTTTTCCACGCGCGGGCGCGGCACAGGTCTCGGCCTCGCCATCGTCCAGCGCATAGTCATAGAGCATAGCGGTCGCATACGCGCCGAGACGAACCGGCCACATGGCGCAAAATTTACGATAGAGCTTCCTGCAACAAATGTCTGAATCCATCCTGATAGTTGACGACGAGCGCGGGATACGCGAAACCCTGCGCGCAGTTTTAGAGGACGAAAATTTCGTCGTCGAGACGGTCGCGTCCGGCGAAGAATGTTTGAAAGCTGTCGAGCGCAAAGCCTATGGCTGCTTTCTGCTCGACGTGTGGCTGCCGGGCATAGACGGCTTGGAGACTTTGCAGCAGTTGCGCGCGGCTGGGGTTGAAGCTGCGGTCGTGATGATTTCCGGTCACGGAAATATAGAGACGGCTGTGCGCGCGACAAAGCTCGGCGCGTTTGATTTCATCGAAAAGCCGCTCTCGATTGAGAAGACTGTGCTCACTGTCCGCAATGCCTTGAGACAGCGCGAGCTTGAGCGCGTCAACGCAGAGTTGGCCGCAGAGCTCAATGACGAATACGCGATGATTGGCGAATCCGTTGCTATGCGCGCTCTGCGCAAACAGATTGCCGTCGTCGCTCCGACGGACGGGCGCGTGCTCATTTACGGCGAATCAGGCACGGGCAAAGAATTGGTCGCGCGCACGCTTCACCTGCAATCCATGCGCGCCGCCGCGCCGTTTGTCGAAGTCAACTCGGCTGCGATTCCAGAAGAGCTGATTGAGTCCGAACTCTTCGGTCATGTCAAAGGAGCTTTCACGGGAGCGATGGCTGCTAAGAAAGGCAAGTTTGAACTGGCAGACGGCGCGACGCTTTTCCTAGATGAAATCGGAGACATGAGCGCGCGCGTGCAGGCGAAAGTTTTGCGCGTGCTTGAAGAGCAACGTTTTGAGCCTGTCGGCAGCAACTCATCTTTGCGTGTGGACGTGCGCGTCATCGCCGCGACTAACAAAAGATTGGACACGGAAATCGAGCAGGGAAATTTCAGGGCAGACCTTTTTTATCGGCTGAATGTGATTCCGTTTGAGATTCCTCCCTTGCGTGAGCGGCTCGAAGACGTGCCTGCGCTCGTTGAGCATTTCAACCAAAAATTTTCAAACGCCTATGGCAAGAAACTCAAACGCTTTGAGCCGGAGGCGATTGAAGCTCTCCAGAATTATTCGTGGCCCGGAAATGTGCGCGAACTGAGAAACACAGTCGAGCGCGTCGTCATCATGCACGGCAAGACAAAAGTAAATGCCGCAGAGTTGCCTGTGCTCGGCGGCGAAGAACCGCCCGCCGCCTCATTCCGCTTTCCTTCCTTCAAGGAAGCGACAGACGCCTACCACCGCGAATTCATTCAGCGCAAACTCGCAGAAGCCGACGGCAACGTCTCGCGCGCAGCAGAACTGATGGGAGTTGACCGCAGCCATCTCTACCGCCGCATGAAAAGCCTGGGGATTCAGGGACGCGGCGAGCGTTAGAAGTTTAAATGGCTGTCGGTTCGGTCATAAACCCTGACTTGAATTATCCGGCGCACATTATTGATTCGTTATCTATTCGCGCTTCATCGCTCCCGTCGTGGGAATTGACTATGCTTACATAGAAGAGTAGATTTGGTCACCAACGTTAGGCACGCCTGACTAACGTCTGGCCTTTAACCGGCAAGGATGGCGTTCTATAAAAGAAGGCTGATTGTGAAAGTGCCGAAGAAACCTCATCTTTCCGGATATGTTCCAGCACCGCAAGTAGCACCGCCATGCCAGCAGAACCGGGCTCGGCAAACTCCTGTACAATCCAGAAGCGTCACCCTTCAGCCTCAAGCGAGGCATCCGACAGCGCCGCCCGCGTACCGGCCACAACCAATTCCAAAAGTGTTGCAGAGGCGGACGCCTAATCAACAACAGCCGTCTCCCTATAAGCCTCAACAGCAGAGCAGGGCGATGCAATCAAAGCCCGCTCCGGGTCAGCCGCCGTTAAGTAATAAGTTAAATCCCACGCCCGCTGCTCCGCCCGCCTATCGCCCGCAGCCCGTGCCGAAAGTTTTACAGACCAAAAAGCCTGTCGCGCCTGTCTCCGGCAGCCAGTCACATCGTGCTCCGGCAGCTCCACCTGTGTACCGCCCTCAGCCGGTGCCAAAGGTCTTACAGCGTCAGGCGACGCCACCGCAACGCGAGGCCGCGCCACAGGCGAACAAGCAGACGTTTGCTCCTGCGGTTTCTAAACCGCAACCTGTCTCAAAGGTACTGCAAGCAAAGGCTTCCTATAAGCCTGTAGAAAATAATCGCGGGCAGGTCGTTGTTAAGCCCGCCCCGGCGCACGGTTCTGTGATACAGCCACTCTGGACGAAGGTCGAAGGGGGCGTGGGGCAATGGAAAAAGGGACATGGAGACGCCACAGAGGGCAATTATCTGCATGTGGGAGACTACTTGTTTCGACGCGACACGGGCAATACGTTGGGCGATCAATTGTTCAAATGGACTCCTAAAGAAAACAAGCTTCAGAGTGTGCGGTTGACGCGAACCATGCATCAGGAATTAGATACGGGTATGTATGATACGCCCGTAAACTTTGACCCGAATGTGGAGGGGCAGCAGCAAGTCTCAAACATCACCCTGTACGGGCTACAGCACTTTCCGATGAAATGGATTGAGTACGACACCAAGACCTTAAAATTTGTCTATCATGATATGGAAGAGGGCACGCGCACGGATTTAAAATTCCCTGCCACTTTCAATGTCGGCAACTGGCGCGAACATGGCGTCAAGTATCAAGGCGAGACATATTATTCCATGACCGGAAAGACCGATATAAAGAAGACTGGATTAGAGCACGCCAACAAGATATTATTCTACCTCAAGGAATTCAAGGAAGTAGCTTCTCCGACAAAAGTGCCTAATAGTTCTCTCACCAACATACCCATCAGCGGACAGAAGACTATCTCAGAACGGATTACACGCGAGAACGTCCAGCTTTGGGAGCCTATCAAGACAAGAAGCGCAACGCAAAAGAGCGTGATGAATAACATCTCCGCTGCCCAGGAGGCAGCAACTGTCGGGATAAACGTCGCAGAGCCGAGAGAGTGGCACTGGTGCCACCTGATTGCTCACAGCATGGGAACATTGGGAAACCCACAGGTTCCTGAAAATCTGGTCGCGGGAACGGCAGCCTGCAATGGAGCTATGGCTCACCTTGAGATGGCAATCAAACAGTATGTCAAGGATACGAGAAAAGTCTTGACGGTCATTGTAACTGCACAATTAATCGGCGCGACCCACGTCGCCAACCGCATTACATATAAAGTCGAGAATTCGCAGGCTGGCAAAAGCGCAGTATTCTATTTTCATCCCCTGAATCCCAATAAATCCGCAGTCCAACATGCGGATTACTACGCATCTGTGCTGGTTGACAAGCTGGACGGCAACTTGAGCGACGATGCGCGCTCTAAATCGATAAGGGGAATCACGGGGGCAAAACATTTCCACACCCCGGAGAGAAGTTCAACAGTCACAAATCAGGTGTCGCCGGATTTATCTTCGCCTATCGGCAACATCTTCAATTCTCCGACTCCATCATCGCCCTACTCTCCGTCAACCTTTACCCGGTCAACGAACGCATCATCCTCTTCCCCTACTATTTCAGACGCTAATCAAACTCAGACCGGACAATTGCCTCCGCATATTGCGATTAGCAAAGGACATATTGTAGCTAAAAGAGGAACCGGTAGCTGATTCTATACAGCTAAAATCGAATACCGAACATCTTAATCGGGAACCTAATTATGCTGGATTAGGTACGAAAGAGGTGCGGGAAATTTCATTATGTGCACGAACCATGCATGTAAGTTTTTAATTTTACGTGCAGGGAATTCTTAATTTATGCGCGAGCCTGCAATATCGCATCAAAGCTCTCGCGTGTTTGGAGCCGCAGTCGCAGCCTTGCTCCCGCGAGCGTTGACAAGGTAAGCTGTAATCGCTTATCTCATAACAGTTTGCTGTTATGTTGCGAAAGCAGGATTGTTTTATTTTGGGTTATCATGAAAGTGCTCTGTTTTTGAAGGAAGAGAAATGGATTTTACGACCAAAGAATTATTAAAACGCTATGCGCGGCTCGCTCTGGGCCAGCCGTTTGCGCCTGTGCTCTTGAATATTCTCGTCACCTCTGTGTGCGATATGCGCTGCACGCACTGCTTTTTTACGGACGAACTGGATGACCGTCCGCGCAAAAAGTTGCAGATGAAGACGCACGAGATAGAGAAAATTTCTGAGACCTTAGGCGGCAATCTGGGCGTGCTTATCTTAGCCGGAGGCGAGCCTTTTACGCGCAAAGATTTGCCGGAAATCGCGCGCGCCTTTTATCAGAACAACAAGCTCGAATCCATCTACCTGATGTCCAACGGGCAGATTCAAAAGCGCATTATCCCGGACGTGACGCGGATGCTACAGGAATGCCCGGACTTGAATGTGACGGTTGCGCTCGGCATTGACGGACTCAAAGACCAGCACGAGAAGATTAGACAAAAGCCCGGCTCTTGGGACATAGCTATTGACACCGCGCGTCAGTTGCAACAAATCAAGAAGGAATACCCGCGTCTGGACATACAGACCTGCACATGCTTTATGCACTCGAATCAGGATACGATTTTCGAGTGGTACGACTTTTTGAAGTACGATTTGAAGCCGGACAAAGTCAACTTCAACTACATACGACCGCCTTCGGCAGACCCTGTTGAACTGGACATAGACCACACGCGATATGCGCGTCTGGCCCAGAAGATTGACGACGATTCGCGTCATGCCGCGATTAAGAATAATTACGGCGGCGACGCAGGATTTTTCAAGGCGGCGATAGACATCTACATGCACGGCTTGATTGCCAAAACGCAGGAGACGCAGCAGGCGCAGATGAAGTGTTACGCTGGAACTGCCGGCGGCGTCATCTATGATGAAGGCACTGTTTCGTCCTGCGAGAATCTGGAAGCCATCGGCAATCTGCGTGACTACGACTGGAACTTTCAAAAGCTGTGGCTCTCGCCCGCGATGAAGGAGCGGCGCAAGAAGGCCGCGGACGGCTGCTTCTGCACGCATGAGTCTAACAGCTACTATCCGTCGCTGGCTTTCAATCCGAAGCACTTGATTCAAATCAAGAAGCTTGAGCGCGAGATGAAGAAGGCGCGCCGCGAGCTTGATAGTCAGGAAGAGCAGGCGGACGGCATGACAGTTAATATCTAAGACGGCGGCATTTTGTTGTCTTTCGGATTGCGAGATGAGATTCAGGATTGCTTTCAGATTTTTGCTCCTCGTTTGCGCTGCTCTGCTCGCGGCTCAGGCCACATTTGTTTACGGGCAAGAGGCCGTCAGCCAGCAGAAACGAACTGCTATCAGAAAGCTCATCGAAGTTTCCGAGATGCCTCAACGCACCTTCGGATTGTTTGAGACATTGATGACGCTCTATCAGCAGCAATGGACTGCTAACGTCATCGCCGACTTAAAAGCGAAAGGGCATTTCAAGCGTTTGACTCCGGCACAGGCTGCAAAATTGGAGAAAGTCGTCGAGCAATTTGGCAGTGATGTATATGGCAACATCAAGAAGCGCATGCGGGAAGAGATTTTTACGCTTGATAGTTGGGAGAATGCAAGCGGGCCAATATTTGAAAAGTACTTGACCGCAGATGAGATTAACGAACTGATCACCTTCGCCCAAGCTTCCAGCGGCAAGAGAATGATTGAAAATTATTACAAGGCCATGATTGAGGCGATGGTGTTGACGCTGACTGAGAAGGGCGTTTTTAATGTTCAGTCATCTCCCGAAGCAGAGGAAGCTAAGTTAGAGCGACTGAAGAAATTGTCCGAGAAAAATCCTTCGGAAGAAATTCAGGTGATTATCTCAAGGGCGCAGGCGCTCACCGCCGCCACTTTGACAGAGAGCGAATGGCAGGAATGGCATGCTTTGGGCCAGAGACCTCTGGCAATCAAGCTGGCTCAAATAATGCCACACATGGGCGCGGAAGTGCGCGTGAACATGATGCGGCTTTATGGACCACAAGTGCAGAAACTGACCCAAGAGGTTATTAACGAACAGTTGAATATTCTCCCGGATAGATTGCGCGAAGCCGCAAAATAAATAGAGCCTATGTTCAGAGCCAGAGTGCCAAAAATTTTAATTATCTCGTCCGACACGGGCGGCGGCCACAGGTCTGCTGCGGCTGCGATTGTGGCGGGCGTGCAGAAGTTTTTTCACGGGCAGTCGTATGCAGTCCGAGTCGTGCGCGCGATTGAAGAGTCGCATTCGATAACAAACAAACTGGTGCGGCTCTACAACTGGGTGCTGTGCAACAAGCAGCACTGGATGAAATATTTTTACTGGGCCGTCAATCGCTTTCGCCCGGAGACGAGAGAATTTTTTTATACGCGCGGCGTGGATTATGTGCGGGAGCTTTTCGAGCGTTGGTGTCCGCACGTCGTCGTGAGCGTTCATCCTTTGACGCAGCATATCTTTGCGCGCGTGCTTAAGGAACTAAAATTAGCGGATAAAATTCCGCTCGTGACGGTTGTGACAGACCCTTGTTATGGATTCTGGAAGGGCTGGGCGTGCGATGATGTGCGGCTTTACTTGGTGGCGAGCGAGGAAGCGCGCCAGCAGTTGATTGATTATGGAGTCGCGCCCGAAAGAATAAAAGTTTCAGGCATGCCCGTGCATCCGAAGTTCGCTTTTCCAGGCGAGCAGACGGCGCAGGCCGCGCGCCGCGCGCTTGGGCTCGACCCGGAAAAATTCACAGTCTTCGTCAATGCAGGCTGGGTCGGCGGCGGAAATATCCCGCAGATTTTCCGCGAGCTGGTGAGAGGCGAGTTGGATGTGCAGGCGATTTTTCTCGCGGGCAAAAATGAGGAATTGAGAATCGAAGCCGAATCCATTGCTGCGCGCTCGAAGTTTCCAATCAAGGTCATAGGCTATTCGGAGCACGTAGAGCAGTTGATGGGGGCGGCCAATGTGATGATCTCAAAACTCGGCGGCCTGACGACCTTTGAGGCGATGGCCTGCCGCGTCCCGATTATCGCAGACGGGACGACTCCACCTATGCCGCAGGAAGCAGGCGCGGCGAGCCTCATTGTGAAGCGCGGCGCGGGTGTCTTGCTCGAAAAGGCTACGGACATAGTGCCTGTTATCCGGCGCATGATTGAAGACACACGGCATTATGCTGCGATGCGCGCGGCGACTGTGGGCCTTGCGATTCCGAATTCGACGCGACATATTGTGGAAGAGATTACGGCGTTGATTCCCGCGCCTGTGATGGCGCGCGAAGAGCCTGTGCTGGTCGATTCGCGCACGGCTTGAAGAAATTTCCAAGGTTGACGTGTAACCACTGTTTCAGATTTAATCTGAAACACGACGACAACGAACAAAGTTTTAGCATCCTGACCGCTTCGTTTTGTCGAAGCGGTTTTTTGTGGAGAAACCGGCTTGAGTCTTTTGCTTGAAGGAAAACGTGCCTTCATTACCGGCGGCACGCGCGGCATCGGCGCGGCATTGTGCGAAGTCTTTGCACGCGAAGGCGCGGACGTGGCTTTCAATTACAACTCGCGCGACGATCTGGCCCAGGAAACTATACAGAAAATCACTGCGCACAATCGCAAAGCGCAATCCTTTAAGATTTCCATCACAGACCGCGTGCACTTGAAAAAGATGACGCGCGAGCTGGTAGAGAAATGGGGCGGGATAGATATTCTGGTCAACAACGCAGCCATTAATCGTGGAGACAATTTCGCCACGACGACAGACCGCGCCTGGGACGAAGTCATCAACACGAATGTCAACGGCCTGTTTGCCGTCACCAAGCCGATTTACAAGCAGATGATTCGCCAGCGAAGTGGAACGATTCTCAACATCACTTCTATCGGCGCGATTCGCGCGCTACCGACCTCCGTGCATTACGCGACCTCGAAGGCAGCAGTCATAGGCTTTACCAAATGTCTCTCGCGCGAGGCTGCGACCTTTGGCGTGAGCGTCAATGCTATCGCCGCCGGAATCTTTGATACAGACCTCGCGCACACACTGCCTGACCGTCTCTTACAGATGCATGAGTTCTGGGTCTCGCGCGGGCGGCTCGGACGCCCGGAAGAGCTTGCAGAATACGCAGCCTTTATGGTCAGCGACCGCAACAGCTTTATGAACGGCGAAGTCGTTATCGTGGATGGCGGCGCAGTCACATAAAACAAGTTTCCCGCAAAGGCGCAAAGACGCAAAGAAAAGCTTAATTGTTTTTCTTTGCGTCTTTGCGCCTTTGCGGGAAATTCTCTTCGTCTGACTCGAAACTGAAATCGAATTTCATTGTTAAGTGCTTGTACTGTAAAGACTTAAGTTGACAGTGCGTGTCTCCCGTCGTATGATGCGCGCATTAACTTTCGATGTGGCATCAGTGAATGGGGGAGGCAAGTGATGGCTAAAGCGGATTTGATTGAGAACCTGAATCGTGCTTTGAGTCTCGAATTGGCGGCGGTGATTCAATACACGCAGCACAGTTTTCTGGTGTCAGGCGTGGAGCGCGAAGTCTATCGCAAATATTTTCGTAAGCAGGGCGACGAATCGCATGAGCACGCTGTTACCCTGGGAGACAAGATTGTTGCTATCGGAGGCGTGCCGACGGTAGAGCCTTCTATGATTCGCCAGTCAACGGATTTGGCAGAGATGCTGAAACAGGATTTGGAGCTTGAGCGCGAAGGCTTGCAGGCATACATGGCCGCTTGGGAGTCTTGCGGCGACGAAGACAGGCCGACGCGCTTCCAGCTTGAAGAGCGCATCTATCAGGAACAGCTTCACATAGATGAACTTGAAAAGCTGACCTCAGAGCGCAAAGCCAGTGTGGTCAAAGAGAAGATTACTCTGCGACAGGTCAGTTAAAGACATTAGGGGCAGGAGGGGAAAAGTAAAGGGAAAGCAGCTGACCGATGACGGTTGCTGCTTTCCCTTTTACCTTTCCCCTCTAAACTTTTTGAGCTTTATCTTTTCAGGCGAGAGTCGGCAGTTGTATGACCTGGCCCATGCCTGCGAGTTGTCCATTGTCTGCGCGTTGGCGGTTGATGCGTTGACGCGCGACTGCGAGCGCGTGATGCAGATCGTCTAGCTGTTCGCTGTCCAGATGAATCGTCTTCTGGCTGCACCATCCGAGCCCGTCCGTCCATGTAGAACAGCGCAGGGCGACACGCGAAACGCCTTCGCGCTCCTCAAGGATGACTTCGACTCTCTGGTCTTCGCGGGGGGACTGTAGGATTTGAACTGTGGCGGTTTGATTGCTGGACACTGCTGCTCTTACTCCTGAAAATCTTAATAAGGGCTTTTACTTATTACTCAATTTCGCCTTCGGGTCTTAGGGCGAAATTGAAAACCAATTTCAATTTGGATTATGCCTGCAATGCCCGGCATCTGTCAAGCAGAATTTTCATCGCCGGAATTTTCCAGAGTTTTCAAGCGGGCTTCGAGTGTGCGCAGAGTGCGCGCCATCTCCGGCAGCTTTCGGATGGCAGCCATCGCGCGCAGGGATTCGCGGTGCTCAAAGGCTGGGATGCCGCCCGACAGGACTTTGCCCGCAGGCACATCATAAAAGACTCCGGCCTTTGCCATGAGGACTGCATCATCGCCAATCTTGACGTGGCCGCCGACGCCGACCTGACCTGCCAGAATCACGCGGCGACCGACATGCGTGCTTCCAGCGAGTCCGACTTGACCGCAGAGCAGTGTGTCTTCGCCGACAGTGCAGGAGTGTCCGACCTGCACCAGATTGTCTATCTTGACGCCGCGTGCGATGCGCGTCTCGCCGACGGAAGCGCGGTCAATCGTTGTTCCCGCGCCGACCTCTACATCATCTTCGAGGACAACTCGGCCAGCCTGCGGAATCTTGAGCCAGTGTCCCTCTTCGTCCTTCGCATAGCCGAAGCCGTCGCAACCAATCACGGCGTTATTATAAACAACGACCCGCGCGCCAAGCTCTGAGCCTTCGCGTATCGAAACGCCGCTATGAATGACGGAGTTTTGGGCGATATGCACACCGTCATAAATCGTCACGTTCGGATGAATGCGAACCTGTGGGCCAATGTGCGCCGCGCGTCCGATGTAGACATGCGCGCCAATCCAAACGTCCTGGGCCACATGTGCTGTCTCGTCTATGACGGCTGTGGGATGAATGAAAGGCTCAAACTCTGGCTCTGGATAAAAGAGGCGGAGCGCGCGCGTGTATGCAAGATAAGGATCGCGTGCGCGCAGGACTGCAAGCTCTTTTCTCACCTCAACGCCTTCGCCGACAAAGATGGCAGAAGCTTTTGTGGTTTCGACCTGCGACGTATAACGCGGGTTAGCAAGAAAAGTGACCTGCCCCGGCGCGGCTATATCGAGCCCCGCCGCGCCGTTGATTTCCAAATCAGCATCACCTTCAAGCTCTGTTCCAGTCTGCTTTGCAAGTTCAATAATTTTCATAAGACACATTTTATCTCACATCAAATTCACAGGATCAATTTCGAGATTGACGGCGCGCAGGTCTGAGCCTTGTGCAGCGGCATTGGCAAAGGCCATGTCAATGACTTCGCGCAGGCGCGGGCGGCTGCGTGATTTGATGAGAATCTGTATGCGATGCTCGCCTTTGAGACGCGAGAGCGGGGCGGGAGCCGGGCCTAGAATCCGGCAGGCGCGGTCTGTGTTGGCTTCGTCCAGAGCCGTGCGTATCTCCGCGGCAGTCGTCATCACATGCATCAACTCTTCGCCGTGCACGAGCAGAGAAGCGAGGGCGACAAATGGCGGATAGCTAAGGCTCTTGCGATAGCGTATCTCTTCCGCATAGAAGCCAGCGTAATCCTGCGCGCAGGCGTGAAGCAGTGCATAGTGGTTCGGATGATAGGTCTGTATCAGCACGCGACCGGCGCGCCGCCCGCGACCGGCGCGACCCGCGACCTGCGTGATAAGTTGGAAAGTTCTCTCGGCTGAACGAAAGTCCGGCAGGGCCAGCCCTGCATCAACGGAGACGACGCCAACCAGCGTGACATTCGGAAAGTCGTGACCTTTAGCTAGCATCTGCGTGCCGACGAGCATGTCCAAATCGCCCGCGCCGAATTCCAAGATAGCTTTCTCAAAGAGCTTGCGTCTGGAAGTCGTGTCGCGGTCGAGGCGCGCGATGCGTAATTGGGGAAACTTTTTTTGCAGCATTTCTTCAAGCTGCTCTGTCCCTTCGCCGACATAGTAAATATATTTTCCAGCGCAGTTCGGGCATTGCTTCGGAGCCTGCCTGCGATGGTTGCAGTAATGACAGACAAGACTCTGCTCGCTGCGATGATAGGTGAGTGTGACATCGCAGTTAGGGCAATGAATTGATTCGCCGCACGAGCGGCAGAGGACAAAGCTCGAATAGCCGCGACGATTCAGGAGAATGATTGACTGCTCGCCGCGCGCGTGTGTCTCTTCTATGGCTTGAAGCATCTCGCCGGAAAAAACTTCTGCGCGCCCGTGCTCTGCAAAGACCGCGCGCATGTCTATGATTTCGGCCTGGGCCATCGCGCGGTTGGCGATTCTCTGCGGCAGATGAAGGTAATTATATTTTTCATTCTGCGCGTTATGAAAAGATTCGAGCGAGGGCGTGGCAGAGCCTAAGACGACTGTCGCAGATTCTTTGCGCGCGCGCACGATGGCCGTGTCGCGCCCGTGATAGTAAGGCGATTCCTGTTGACGATAAGAGTTCTCGTGTTCTTCGTCTATGACTATCAAGCCTAAATCAGCGACGGGAGCAAAGACTGCGGAGCGCGTGCCGATGACTATGCGCGCGTCTCCTTTTTTCAAGCGACTCCATTCGTCGAAACGCTCTCCGGTCGTCAGAGATGAATGAAAGATTGCTACCTCTTCGCCAAAGACCGCGCGCAGGCGGCGAGAGAAGACTGGCGTGAGAGCAATCTCAGGCACGAGCATCATCGCAGACTTGCCGCGCTCAAGAGCCGCACGCATCGCGCGAATATAAATTTCCGTCTTGCCGCTTCCGGTCACACCGTGCAGTAGAAACGCCGCATAATTTTCACTCGCAATCGCTTCCTCAATCTCTTGAAGCGCGCTGGCCTGTGCATGTGTGAGCGTGAACTCATCTTTGGCCGGAAGCTTTGCGCCGACGAGCGGGTCGCGCCTGACTTCGCGCACAAAGACTTCGAGCAGATTTCGTTTTTCCAGAGTTTGCACGGAAGACGCGCTGGCGTCCGCAGCTTCGAGCAGACTTGCGAAAGCCATCTCGCCGCCTTCCTGAATCAATGTCTCTATGATTCGTTGCTGCGCTTCCGTGAGCGCGCGTGCGGAATCATTGACAGCATGTTTTTCAGGTGGCAGCAGGCGAACGGCCTTGCGTCTTTTGGCGCGAGCAGAGACGGAACGCTGTCTGTGGGCCAGACGAATCCATCCCGCGCGCTCAAGCTCGCGCGCAACTCTCGAAGCCTGTGCCTCGCCTATGTGCCGTGCGATAAGACGCAAAGGCAGCTCTCCATCTTCTGCGACGAGTCGCAGGGCGCGCGCCTTTGCGGTCTGTGTGCGATTGATTGGCAGCCGCGCCAGTTCGTCTCTGCCTTCGGGCGTGATGTGCAGGATTTGCTCGACCGTCGCATTGAGCCCGGCTGGCAGCGCGGCTTTTAAAACTTCGCCCCAAGGCGCGGCGTAGTAATCCGCCACCCAGCGCGTGATGTCCAGAATCTCCGGCGTCAGAAGCGGCTCGGCATCTAATAGTTCTTCTGCATCCTTGATGGATGCTTCATCCAAATCCGCAGCAGGGTCTAAGGATTGATGAAGCGCGACGATGTAGCCCGTGATGCGTTTGCGACCGAAGGGGACAAGCAGGCGCGAGCCAAGCCGCGCGTCCTTTTGCAAGGCGAGTGGCAGGCGATAAGTAAAGGTCTGCATCAAGCGCAAGGGAACTGCGACCTCCGCATACTGCGGCGCAAGCTCTTCGGCCTGTGCTTTATCGTTTGTAGAGTTTGGATGAATTGCTGGCTGCACGATAAGTAAAGTTATCGTGAAAGACAATTTCCCGCAAAGGCGCAAAGGCGCAAAGAAAAGACGCAAAGAAGAGCAAGAGAGAATAAAGAAGCATTCCTCTTGGCTTTCTTCGCGTCTTCTTTGCGTCTTTGCGCCTTTGCGGGAAAATTAGTTTTTAGTGTGCGTTTGAATTGGCCGCAGGATAATCTCCGGGCGCGCCCCATTGTGCGAAGAGATTTCCGCCTGTGCCTGTGTAGAGTATGTAGAAGGATGCTGTGCTCGCGCGCCAGACGGCGATGTCCGTTTTGTTGTCGCCGTTATAGTCGCCCTGCACGGCTATGTCGCCGTTCACGCCCCAGCGCACGTTCTCTATAAATCCGCCGCCGCTCAAGCGCACATACCAGAAGAGGTCTGAGCCTGTCACGTGTCCGACAGCGATATCCGTCTTGTTGTCGCCGTCGTAATCTCCGGGCGCGACGATGTCTGCATTGTTGCCCCAGGAGAATGCCTGGAAGCCGCTTGTGCTCTGGTCTATATAGAAACTCGCCAGCCCTGCTGAAGGATCGTTGCCGCGCCTGACAGCAAAGTCTGCCTTGCCGTCGCCGTCATAATCTCCGGGCGCGATTGTATCCGTGCTGAGTCCCCATTGCTTGTAACCGAAGCCCGATGCGCTGCCGAGAAAATACCATGTCTTCGCGCCGCCGGAATTGCGTACCACTGCCGGGTCTGCTTTGCCGTCGCCGTCATAGTCGTCAACGGCTGTTGGATTATCGCCGGGCGAGCCGAAGTTGACGGCGCGCAAAGTGCTGGTCTGACTTTGCAGTATGTACCAGTTGCCCTCTGAGCCGCGCCACACGGCGATGTCTGTCTTGCCGTCTCCATCATAATCGTGCGGCACAAAGCTATCTGTCCCAATGCCCCAGCCCTGCGCGATAAAGCCAGCCGTCGAGCCGTTGATATACCACGCGGCAGTCATATCGCCATTCGGGCGCACGACCGCGAGGTCTGTCTGGTTGTCGCCGTCGTAATCCGAGACGCGCGAGAGTGGATACGTGACGGGCGTTTGGGCTGTGATGTTAAGGCTCCATCCGCTGCCGATGCGGCCATCGTCCAGGTGTTCGTCATCTGTGACATAGAGATGCCAGACACCATTTGGATTTGTCCCGCCGAAGACGCCGTTCAGAGTCGCTGGCCCACTGCTCTGCGGGCCGGGGTTGCCATACGGCCCGGCAGGAGCCGGAGCAGGGAAGATGTCATTCGTTGTGTCATTGCCCTGATGATTCGCTGGCCTGACGCTGAGGTTGTTCGGGAGTCCGCCAGTGGCGGCAAGCTGAGTTGCAGCCGCTCCGTCAAAAGTATATGTGCGATTGACTGCGGACGTGAGGCCGCCCGCGTCCGATTGCAGAATCAGAGACTGCCCGCCGGGGCCGACCAGCAAAACATCTAAGTCGCCCGGAAAGAGATGATTGACATTCTTCAAAGTCACAGTCACGTTTGTGATGCTCGCGGGCATACCGGAGACGGTAATCGGCGAGGGATAGATTGAGCCGACGCCCGGCGTATTGTTCGGCGGCGCATCGGCCACAAGAATCTGCGCCGCATTGGAAAAGACTGCCTGCACGGCTTGCGGTTGCTGGTTGATGACATCTGCTGTCTGCGCTGCGAGGGACGCGATGCCTGTCAGGGCCAGACAAAGAATAACGACCAGAGATTGACGAAGGATATGCTGAGCCCTGTGGCCGGAGGTGCGTAAAGCTTTCATGAAGTCTCCTGCTGAAATTTTTTAAGCGACCTGTAACTGAGGGCCTTTATGTTGGAGGGAACAGCAATTAGCCGGTCGCAAGATGAAGGTTATGCCTTTGAGCCTGTGGCGGAGCCAGACTCAGGCTCTTATCAACATAAAAGGATTGGCGGGCGATGTCAACAACTGATTTTCGGATATTTAAAAAACAACTGGCGGCGGAATCGCTTCCACCGCCAGTTTTGTGTCAGGTTATGAAACGCTCTTGACCGCTCTCGTTAGAAGGTAAAGAACGTCGCCAGGGCCGTGTCGTTGGCGTCGCCCCACTGCTGGCCGCCTGTCGCCGACGGCAGCGAGGCTCGGAATCCAGAAGAACGTTCCGCCCATTGTGGTCGACGGACGAAACACTGCGCGGTCTGCAATGTTGTCGCCATCGTAGTCGCCGCGACACGCCAGGTCGTTGACTTCAAATCCGGGGTCAGGGATTCCGAACACCACTGGCGGCACGGTCGCGCCTGTGGCCGTATTGCGAATCCACCATGAACCATCTGCGCCAGCACGCCAGACCACTAAGTCTGCGATGCCGTCGCCTGTGTAATCATCCGGTTGAATGATGAAGTCTGTGTTGAAGTTGCCCCACTGAATCGTGGTGATCACGTTTCCGGTTAAACTGTCGCCAATCTGCCAGGTCACATCAAAGGTCGTGGTGTTGACACGAGCGATGATGATTTCCTCGCGTTCACCGGGACCGCCAAAGTCTGCGCCCTGAAAACGGAACAGGCTCTGTCCGGCGGTGGTCGTGTTGCCGAACTGGACATTTCTGTCACCGGCAGGAGAGTTTTCCGCCGACTTGTAGAAGTTATTGAAGACGCCGCCGATGGTGCGGATCACATTGTAGTCATCTTTGCCACCGCCGTCATAATCGCCATCGCGCGCGACGGCGTCGCCTGTCTGTCCCCAGTTAACGACTGGCAAAGAGACGAGCGGGCCTGGGCCTTCCGGGAAATTGGCACAGAAATAATTGCCTGTGCGCCAGACACAAGGTTCAAACTTGGCGTCTCCGGCGCGGTCTGCCGGGACAATCGAATCGCTGCCGATACCGAAATCGAAGATGCGGATAAACGCATTGTTCGGCCCGGCAGGGGCTGGATTACGCAACACTTTCCAACGGAGCGGGGCGGTCGCGCTCGCGGCGGACAAGGTCACAAAATCTGTATGGATGCCGCCGGTAAAATCATAGACGGTGCGGCGGGTGACTGCATTCGCGGTCGAGAAAGAACCCATCGTAAAGCTAAACGTTGCCAGGACGAGTAACATCGCCAGGGAACGTGAGCGGAAAACTCGGAACACTCGCATTACTATCTCCTCTCGTTCTTCATAAACCGACACTTGCGGTTTAGGGCTAAAGTCTTAAATTGATAAAGGGGCTGCCTTGATTCGGTATTGCGAAAACGCAGAAGCCTACGTTCACACCACTTAAAAGCAACGGAAGTGAGCACACATTAATCTGATTACTACCTGATGTCAACCGGTTTTTGTGTAAGCCGAACTTCAGTAACTAATCTTTGCGGGGAGACAGGGTAGGAGGATAATACACACAAATTGCCATCATGCAAAGCATATTTTCCGTGACAATCGGAAATCGGATTTTGCTCTACGCTTCACGGAAAAAGCGGCTGGCGGTTTTTTTTCTCGACCGCCAGCCGCTTGTCTTTGGCCCACCTGATGTTCCTTTGAAGGAGATACGGTCGGGCCTGGTTTTATCTTACACCTTATAGGTGACGATTGTAGGCCGCCACAGGAAAGTCGCCGTTCTGGCCCCATTCCATATTGCCGAGTGTGCCGTCAATCGAGCGACGCCAGAAGAAGAAGGTCTGCGACGGGTCTGCATTCGGACGCCACACGCCGAGGTCTGTCGTGCCGTCTCCGTCCCAGTCTCCGTGTGTGATGAAATCTGACGCGGAGAGACCGAAGCTATAGGACAGAGTCCCGCCGTCGCTGCTCTTGCGTATATACCATTCATAGAGGCCGCCCGCGCCGCGCACGACTGCGATGTCTGTCTTGCCGTCGCCGTCATAGTCTCCCGGACAGGCTGCATCAGTCTGTAGGCCGAAGACCACGCCGGACGTGCCTGAAGTCGTGTTCTTGAAGTGGTAGCCGGATTGTCCGCCCGTATCGCGCCGGACAACGTAGTCGTTCTTGCCATCGCCGTCAAAGTCGCCGGGAACGGGTTTGTCGCCGTTCTGTCCCCACTCGTTATAGATAATGAGCCCGTTGATGCTTGAGCGGTAGAAGAAGAAGCTGTGGTCGCCAGCATTCGCGCCCGCGCGATAAGTCGCAACGTCCGATTTGCCGTCGCCGTCATAATCTCCGACGACTGACGGGTCATCGCCAGTCTGTCCGAACTGGTCGCTTCTCAAGGTGTTGGTCGAGCTTTGCAGGATGTAGAAGTAGGCGTTGAAAGGCGAGCCACTGCGCCAGACAGCGATGTCCGTCTTCAGGTCTCCGTCATAGTCTTCGGGGACAAAACTGTCTCCGTTGATGCCGAAGGGCTGCGATGTCTGAGAACCTGTCTGAGAGTTCCTGATAAACCACGCAATCTGTCCTGACGGGCCGCCGCCGATGTTACGCACAACAGCCGGGTCGGTCTTGCCGTCGCCATCAAAGTCAACGGTCTTGCCTGAGCCTACCGCCGGGGCCTCAACCGTCAAAGTGGCTGCCGTCACGCCGCCGGTGTCACCTGATCCTCCGTCATGGAATCTCAATGTCCATGTCCCGTTCGGATTTGTCACAGAGGAGAAAGCGGTCGTGATGGTCGTCACCGCGCCTCCACCGGCTGCGCCGCCGGGCGTCGTTGACCTGTAGCTGCCGGGAGCAACGGGCGCGGCTGCGCCGGCTGTCGTCGCAGCATTCCAGAAGGTTGGCGAGGCCGGGGCCGTGTCCAGAAAGTTATATGGCCCGGTCAGGTCGGAGTTGTCGCCGCAGTCCGTTGCCAGAGTCTGCCAGAACCTGATCGAAGATTGTGTGCACGGGTGTGCCGCCCGGCCCGCGCAAAGTGACATTGAGGTCGCCGACCCAGGAGTGTGTCATGGTAAAGCTGACGGCGACATTGGTCGGCGCAGCGTTAGGCAGACCAGAGACGGTAAAGGTCACGTCCTTGGGCGCGCCCGAATAGTCGCCGCAGACTGTCCCGCCGGTCGGGGAATCTGGAATCGCGCCGAGTGTGCCTGCGTTTGCCGGGAAGTTAGCTAGAATCCTGTTCGTAGCTGCTTTAGGTTTCTGAATTTCGGCAGCCGCTTCGGAAGTGCGAATCTGACTCACGCTCAACAGACCGAGAGCTATTAAGATAAGCGCAAAGCCAAGCCACAGCTTGGTTGTTCTGCGAGGAAGAATAGTTGGTAAAGCTCGCATGTTGTCTCCTTCATCTCTTAAACCGCTGAATGCGATTCAAAGGTAGTGGCCCAAAGGGAAGTTTGATTGGAATTACTTCCTAGATAAATGACGGGGATGAAACACAATCCAATCCGCCAACTGCAAAAACTGCATGTTCGATTGCGTGCGATTCTTGACACAGTCAGAACCAGCGACCTAAACCTTGTAGAGAAAAATTACGAGGACTGATTGATTCAAAAACTCAAACAGATTCATACACGGCAGCAAGTAGCTATCAAAGTCTCTGCTTATACTGCGAATGCTTCATCGCTTTCATCAAAAGTGCAAAGCGATAGTAGAACAGCCTTCGCAACTAAAACTGCATTTGTGTAAAAAGGTAAGACTCCCACTGCCAAAAGAATGTGCGAACACTATCTTGGATAACTTAAAAAGTCAAATTTTTCAGTAAAGACGCAAAGAAAACATTCAAGATAAACACACTTCAACTCCTTTGCAGCCTTCTTTGCTCAACCGGCTGGAACTTCTCTATCCGTCAAGCGGGCTGCGCACTCCTTTGCCGCCGCGATTCAAAACATGCGTGTAGATCATAGTCGTCTGGACATCGCTATGCCCTAACAACTCCTGCACAGTGCGTATGTCATAACCCGCTTCGAGCAGATGCGTGGCAAAGCTGTGACGAAATGTGTGGCAACTCCCGGCCTTGTTGATGCCAGCCTGATGTATGGCTGCTTTAACAGCGCGCTGCAAGACTGTCTCTGCGATGTGATGTCGCTGCTCTTTACCCGTCTTCGGGTCGAGCGAGCGTTTCTTGGCCGGGAAGACATACTGCCAACGCCAATCGCGCTCTGCCTGCGGATACTTGCGCGCCAGAGCAAACGGCAGATAAACGCCTCCGAAACCCTCTTCTATCTCACGCTCATGCAGAGCCTTCACGCGCTTGAGTTGGCGTTGCAAAGGCTCGACCAATGAACTGGGGAGCACCGTCACACGATCCTTGCCGCCCTTGCCCTGGCGTACATTGATTTGCAGATTTCCGAACTCTATGTCCTGCACACGAAGGCGCACGCATTCCATCAAACGCAACCCGGACCCGTAGAGCAAACTCGCCATCAGCCATGTCGTATCAGAGAGCCGCACCAGCACAGCCTGCACCTCCTCTTTCGTAAACACGACGGGCAATCGTTTAGGCTTCCGCGCCCTGACAACATCAGTCACCCACTCTATCTCCTGCTCCAACACCTCGCGATAAAGGAACAGGATAGCCGACAGAGCCTGATTCTGCGTCGAAGCAGACACATGACGCTCCACAGCCAAATAAGATAAGAACGACTTCACATCTTTGGCCGAGAGTTTAGCGGGGTGCTGTTTCTGATGAAAAAGTATGTACTGTTTAATCCACGACAGGTATGCTTCTTCCGTACGGATACTCAAATGTCGAGTCCGCATCAAATCGCGCGCATGGTCAAGAAGTTTAGACATGAACAAACCTCCACGGTGAAGGGTGGAAGTTGCCTTAATGCCCCCCGGAACAGGCGTCTAATCTATAGCGACCCCAGGCGTCTTAGCAAGAGTAAAATGCAATGTTCCATCTCCCCATCATAAACAAGTCCCCCTTAGACGCCCGCCTGAGCGTACTTTGTGATATCTATTAGGGCATCTAATATAAGTTATGTCTCCGCTTCGCATTGAAATAATGTTGAATCCCGCCGCGCCTCTGTTGTGTGATTGAGATGTGAAATGGATACTCAAGAGGCGGCTTGGTGTGCGATGCGAGTTGAATCAACCCATCATGAAAACACATGGCATCCGGCATCAGCTCTCACGCGCCGAATTGAAATCAGGTGTCGTTCGGCGCGGCGGAGCGGATGCGCTGCGCCATAACAAGTCAATCAACCCGACCCGCGATAGCATGGTTTTCATGGTTTCCTTTAGTCGGAGGTTGAAGGCCGTTCGCGCGGGCCGGTTATCTCCTGCGTTCGGCATCGGAGTTGAAAATGAAATAAAGGTGAATGATAAGAGGGAAGAATCTGGTGGCTTGAAACATATTCGCTCCTGCCACGTTACGTCGAGAGTTGACGACGCCGAACAACTCATTGAACCGGAGCGCGAATAGCGCGGCTTTCATTCGCAAGGCTCCGTTGGTTGTTTCGGTTCGTCGCGCCCGGTTAATTCGGGCGTTATGTCTCCGCTTCGTATAGACTTAACATAGCTTCCCGCCGCGCCTCTATTGAATGATGTTCAGCTTATGTAAATAATGAGCGAGGCTGGTTGATAGTTGATGCTCATTGAATCAACCCGTGACGAAAGCGCTTGGCATTGATGGTCAGCTATCGTATTGTGAGTTGAAAATCTACAGGCGTTCGGCACGGCGGAATCATGTGCTACGACATAACAACTCATTCAACCGGAGCGCGAGTTAGCTTGCATTTCATGCGCGAGACTCTGTTGGTTATCATGTCTTGTCGCGCCCGGTTAATTCGAGCGTTAGATTCGCAGACCTGAGAGGACTGATGTGGGTGAACAGATCAGATAGGCACAGCTTCGCCGCCGTTGCAGTATTATCTTTGAAGTTGAGGCGAATCTAACAACTCATTCAACCGGAGCGGCATCAGCTTGGATTACATTGAGAACTTGGATGCTATTTGTAGATACTTCCCGCCCGGTTAATTCGGGCGTTGGGCCGCTTCGCATATCAAAGAGAGTCGAGTTGATCATAACGAAGCCAAGCAAAGCGAAATCGTAACTTGAAGACTCACGTCAAAAGGGCGGCCCAACAACTCATTGAACCGGACGCTCGACTAGCGTACCTTCCATCATTTCTCTTGAGCGAATGTTGGATGCTTGCTCTCGCGCCGGTTAATTCGAGCGTTCGGCATCGAGCTTGAAAAGATGTAGAGTTGAATGTTGATATTGCGAAGCTTGAAATCAATTTGCCTCCACCAAGTTACGTCGCAAGTCAGCGATGCCGAACAACTCATTCAACCGGACTCGCAAATAGCTTGGATGTCATCCGCAAGGTTGAAGGCTTCTCTCGTTGATTGCTCGCCGGTTAATTCGGGCGTTCGGCATCGGAGTTGAAAATGAAATAAAGGTGAATGATAAGAGGGAAGAATCTGGTGGCTTGAAACATATTCGCTCCTGCCACGTTACGTCGAGAGTTGACGACGCCGAACAACTCATTGAACCGGAGCGCGAATAGCGCGGCTTTCATTCGCAAGGCTCCGTTGGTTGTTTCGGTTCGTCGCGCCCGGTTAATTCGGGCGTTAGGTTTCTGTTGAATGGTTCAGCTCAAAACCTGAATCAGCAATCGTGAACCTTACCCAAGCAGAGGATTTCTTGAATGCTGTTGTTACTTGAATGCTGTGAGCCTCGCGCACGAATCGAGAGTTGATGGTGTTGCGAGATGAATCGCCCTGCGGCGGTGGGCATGTGGAATGATAGAATCAACATTGAAAGCTCAGGCAAGGAAGAGAGGCTGCGGCGGACGAAACCTAACAACTCATTCAACCGGACTCGCAGTTAGCATGGATGTCATTCGCCAGATTGAAGGCTTCTCACATTGATTGCTCGCCGGTTAATTCGAGCGTTATGCCGCTTCGCCAAAGTATGCTATGAGCGGTCAGCTTTCTACACTTCTCAGTAAAATCTTAGGAGAGTATCCGAGGCATGAGTGAATCTGTAGTACACGTTAATGAGCCCGTCGTTGCTATTAACATCAATCAAACTTACAGAGACGGAATAAGCGCAGGTGATCTGTATGATGCCACTAGAGGAATTTGGCGGCTAAGCAAAGAACATGCTGAGGCGGCGCGATATGCCTTCGCGGTGTATCAAGGTGTAATCAAAGAAGTGTATGAGATAGATGAGTGGCTTCCGGCGGGTTCTACAAAATACCGGAATCGGCAATTTGCTTCGGCTCACTTAAAAAATCGATATGAGTTCGTTGGGAAAGTGGCGCGGGATGAGGTTCGAGATAAGTATATCGGAAGGCGAATGCCAGAGCCACATGGTCAGAATCCGATACGCTATTATAACTGCTGATTTCTGCAACAGGCGGCATAACAACTCATTCAACCGGAGCGCGGGATAGCATGGTTTTCATCATTCTTTTCTCCGGTCAGGTTATATGCTTCTCGCCCGCGCCCGGTTAATTCGAGCGTTAGACACGCTTCGCACATAAGGGAAGAGAACGACTTGTATAGCGGCGCTCAGAAAAGCAGGTGCAGCGTTGAATGGTACAATCGAAGGGCGGTCTAACAACGCATTCAACCGGAGCGGAATGTAGCTTGTCTTTCATTCGCAAGATTGAATGCCTGGCTAGTTGTGTGCCGCCCGGTTAATTCGAGCGTTCGGCGTCGGAGTTGAAAAAGAGATAAAGTTGAATGCTGGAGGAAGAATCAAGCGGCTTGAAATCAATCTGCTCCTTACAGAATTACGTCGAAAGTTGACGCCGCCGAACAACTCATTCGACCTGACCGGATGGAGCTTGTCTCTTATCGAGAACTTGGATGCTATTCGCAGATGCTTCCCGGCAGGTCAATTCGGGCGTTATGTCTCCGCTTCGTATAGACTTAACATAGCTTCCCGCCGCGCCTCTATTGAATGATGTTCAGCTTATGTAAATAATGAGCGAGGCTGGTTGATAGTTGATGCTCATTGAATCAACCCGTGATGAAAGCGCTTGGCATTGATGGTCAGCTATCGTATTGTGAGTTGAAAATCTACAGGCGTTCGGCACGGCGGAATCATGTGCTACGACATAACAACTCATTCAACCGGAGCGCGAGTTAGCTTGCATTTCATGCGCGAGACTCTGTTGGTTATCATGTCTTGTCGCGCCCGGTTAATTCGAGCGTTAGGCGTCTAATTGAGTCATAATTATGGCAACCAAAATAATTTGACATTCCTTAACCAATGGGAATATTGTGCCTGCGCTTAGTCTCGTGTTCCTGCTGACAAGAGCTTTACTCTCGTTAGCCTCATATAAACCTTTATGCTCCTTGACTTCATGCGATGCCTGATTTTGAAAAAGCATCCTATGAAATTCACATCTCCCATGAGGTTACTACAATGTGGAACTGTACAAATTGTGGCGATCAGGTAGAGGACACATCTCAAGTGTGCTGGAACTGCGGCACTGAAAAGTTCAATGATAACGAAGAAATGAAGAAATATGAGAGGAGACTGATTATGAATAAACGAGAACTCACATGGCTGGTCATAAAAGGTCTTGGCCTGTACTTTCTAGTTCTTGCATTTATTGGGTTACCCGACCTTTTGATGGCAGTATCTACTACCTATGCTTACAGCAATATGCTTGCCTCTCTCCCGCCCACTACTCAATCTAAAGAAGATGTTGACGTTACAACAGTAGTACCAGTCCCTATTGATGGTAATCAGACTGGCACTTTGCCAAAACAATTAAATCCAGCAATTCCTCAGCGTCAGGCGTCACTAGGGAAGTTGGGTGAAGCAGCAATGAGTGTGTACAAAAGCCTTCTTGTTGGCCCATTGGCACGATTTATCCTATTTACAATCGCAGGTATTTATTTACTTAAAGGTGGCAACTTCATATTTCGTTTATTGAGCCATCTGCCAAGTACGGATGGTTAAATTTATTGTATCACGCCGCCTAACAACTCATTCAACCCGACCGCCCGATAGCATTTATTTCATGCTCTTTCCTTGCGTTCAGGTAGAATGCCATTCGCGGGCGGCGGGTTAATTCGGGCGTTAGATTTCTGTTGAATGGTTTAGTTCATATTTGGAGATTACCCGATGCCTCGTCTCCTGCTTGGTACTATCTGCGGCCTCGTTTACGGTGCGCTGTCGGCTGCCTCAATGTTGCCGCTCAACTTTGATGATAAGACGGCTGCTCTGACAGGCGCATTCCTTAACCGCTTCGCTATTGGCTTCGTCATCGGTGCGGCTAGACTTCCCTTGCCAGGTTGGGCGCAGGGTCTGATCTTCGGCATACTGCTGAGCTTGCCGGATGCCATTATTACGAAGGCGTATGCTCCAATTCTCATCTTGGGCGCAGTCGGAGGACTCATCATAGGCTTGATCGTCGGTAAATGGGGGCGGGATTTGAATGATGGAATCGAAAGCTAAGGGACAGAGGGTGATAAACCGGACGAAATCTAACAACTCATTGAACCGGAGCGCGAAATAGCATTGCTTTCATGCGCGAGACTTGTCGCTGTTGGTGTTGAATGCGCGCCCGGTTAATTCGGGCGTTAGGCTGCTTCGCAGTTGGGCGTTGAGCCTTGAAGGAGAAAATATATGCCTTTTGTCGATTTCACAAATGCTTACTACATCAAACTTGGCAGCAGCGGAAAGTATGAAGAGTCAAGTATTCGAGAAAATAAGTTGAGATTTGGCTGGGATAGCTGGCCTCTTGAAGAAATAAACCAAAGAAGGTGGGTAGAACTCAAAGAGAAACACCAGCATGAGTATAAGAAAAAAGGTGATGCCACAAGGGATATAAATGCGCTAAGAAAGATCGTTGAATCTACGCCAGACGATATTTGGATAACTTTTCATGCCAGTAAGCTCTGGTGGTGCCAAGTTGAGGGAACAGAAGTATTCGAGGATGCGATTTCAAGGTATCGCGAAGTGAGTGGGCAATGGCATAATCAGGACATTCATGGTCATCCCTTAATTATCAATCAAATTTCCGGTAGCCTCTCGAAAATTCAAAGATTTCAAGGTACAGCATGTAGTGTTAAAGGAGCTGATGATTTAAGACGCTTACTAAACGACCAATCCAGTGAAGCTTTTCAAGCGATCTCAAAGGCAAAAGAAGTGTTAAGAGGAGAAGTCGAGGGAGGTCTAAAACGTTTGCACTGGAAAGATTTTGAGACGTTGGTAGATTTAGTCTTTCGTAGTGCAGGCTGGCGGCGAATAAGTGTTGTCGGTGAAACTATGAAATATGTGGATATGGAACTTGAAGAACCTATCACGGGAGATTTATATCAGGTTCAAGTCAAATCTGCTGCAACCATAGAAGATTTTGAAGAATATGCACAGAACTTTTCGCCAGGAAGTTTTAGGAAGCTTTATTTTGTGGTTCATAGCCCGACGGAGAAGTTAGCCAATTATCAGAAGATGGATGAAAGTGTAGAATTAATATTGCCGGAACGATTGGCTCAGATGGTAGTTGGATTTGGTTTAACAGACTGGCTATTGAGGAAAATTCGGTGAAATTTAAGCGAGAGCGCAGCCTAACAACTCATTCAACCCGACCGCCCTTAGCTTGCCTTTCATCAACCTTTGGTGGCTTCGGCTTGCTTGAATGGTATCGTCGGGCGGCGGGTTAATTCGGGCGTTCGGCGGCAACCTTCTTTCAATCTGCCCACATCGTATTTTTGCATTTCGAATCAACCGTTGGGCGGCTATTGCTTAGACGAATGCGGCAATAGAGGAACCGTCAAATAAAGCATTCGCTTATTTAAGCATAGGAGAACAGATCATGAAAAAATTAGTGTTACTGTCAGTTGTAAGTTTTGCATTAATCTTGGTTGCAACATCAACAAGTAATGCACAGGGTGGGGCGCGAATTGCCGTTGAAGTTGTTAGACAGGTTTTCGAGCCCAAACCATTAAATAAGGGTGAGCGAGATTATGAAAAGCAGCCACCTACTAAGGAAGAAAAAGAACAATTCGCTAGGGAACAAAGAGAACTAAGAGAACAAAGAGAGCAAAGAGATTCCTCTCCCAGAAGGGAACCGGATCGTGATTGCACCAGAGGGGGTCGCAGAGGTAACTAACCCACAAATCAACAAAGAAGTGGTTTAGCCCCCTAGTTGTTAGCAACGGTGCGGCTCATGAACGGTGCGCGCTCCGCGTGGCCTCAACCTCGGTCGCCGCCGAACAAGCGCATGCACGCGACCACCGACACGGTGCCTGTCATCTTCGGCAGTCATGCTTGGCGGCGCGTGATGCGCGGCGTTCGGCGGCTGCGCCTTCAAACAGAGGTAACATTGAATTACTGCGAAGAGCAAAGGCATAATCAACATTGGATGCTCTCGTCGAATGTGCCGCCGAACAACTCATTCGACCCGACCGGATGGAGCGTGTCTTTTATCGTCAACTTGTCGCTGGCGCAGATGCTTCCCGGCGGGTCAATTCGGGCGTTAGGTGTCGGAATTGAAAAGAGGCAGAATTGAATGATGAACTCACAGGGCTTGAAAACAATTTACCTCTGCCGAGTTCCAATGAGAGTTGAACGACACCTAACAACTCATTCAACCCGACGCCTCGATAGCATTATTTTCATGCTCATCTTATTCCCTCACATTGAATGCTTTATGCTCGGCGCGGGTTAATTCGGGCGTTAGGTTTCTGTTGAATGGTAGAACTCAAAAATCTGAATCAGTCGTCTTGAATTTGATCCAACGAGAGATAGCTTGCGTGCTGACGTTGCTTGGATGCTCTGAGCCTCGCGCCCGAATCGAGAGTTAATTTTGTGATGAGATGAATCGCCATCCGGCGCTGGGTGCGTTGAATGATAGAATTGAAAGTGACAGCTTAGTTAAGGCAGAAAGGCCACGGCGCACAAAACCTAACAACTCATTGAACCCGACGCCTCGATAGCGTGCCTTTCATCATGCTTTCTCATATCGATGCTAGAATGCTGCTCGCTCGGCGCGGGTTAATTCGAGCGTTAGGTTTCTGCTGAATGGTCAGACTCAAAGAATTGAACCGGCCAACTTGAATTTGACCGAAGCGGAAGATTTCTTGAATGCTGATTGTGCTTGAATGCTGTGAGCCTTGCCCGGGCATTGAGCGTTGCTGATATGGTGAATTGAATCGCCAGACGGCGGTGAGAACGTTGAATGGTCGAATCAACCGTGAGAGCTCAGGAGTGGGAGAATGGCTCAGACGCACGAAACCTAACAACTCATTGAACCCGACGCCTCGACAGCATGCTTCTCAAGATGCCTCCTCTGATGTAGGTTGAATGCCTACGCTCGGCGCGGGTTAATTCGGGCGTTCGGCTGCTCGCGCTGATAGTTAGAAAGCAATTGTCATTTCCGATTTCAGTGATAAAATCTGTGTGCCTTACACCTCTAATTTCTGTTCCTTAGCTCACTAGGAGGAAAACGGTGAAACAAAATGCTACGTTGGCTCTAGTTGGTGCGATATGGCTGGCAATAGTGCTTGGTTGCTCCTTGTCCAAAGAAAACTCAAACGCTCCATCTTCCCCAACACAAAATAACAACGTATCCTCGACTCAAAATGCCAATACAACCTCAAATCCTACAACATCTCCCTTAGCCTCACCTTCAGCTCCTGGGATTACAATGGCTAACTATAAACGTCTCAACCTAGGCATGACCTATGCTCAAGTAGTGGAGATTTTGGGGGAAGAAGGAACAGAGTTGAGTAGTAATGACCTTGGTGGATACAAAATTACTATATATCGATGGGGAGAAGCTTTCGGGACTAGCATAAATATGACCTTCCAGAACGACAAACTCATGAGTAAGTCACAATCTGATTTGAAGTAGCGCATTTTATCCACGCCGCGCCGAACAACTCATTCAACCTGACCCCGCGACAGCATTTCTTTCAATGTTGAATTATTCCATAATGCTATGTGCTGCTCGCGCGGGCAGGTTAATTCGAGCGTTAGATTCGCAGACCTGAGAGGACTGATGTGGGTGAACAGATCAGATAGGCACGGCTTCGCCGCCGTTGCAGTATTATCTTTGAAGTTGAGGCGAATCTAACAACTCATTCAACCGGAGCGGCATCAGCTTGGATTACATTGAGAACTTGGATGCTATTTGTAGATACTTCCCGCCCGGTTAATTCGGGCGTTATACGCTAGCTTGCTTTGTATGCTAAATCCAATTATGGTACTGCATTGAGAGGTTGCTATGGATGCACAATATATTTTGACTGAATATTTAGATCGAGCGATGGCGCAGGCTGAGTACGACAAGCTGGAAGACGGCAGTTTCTCTGGCCGTATTGCCTGTTGCAAAGGTGTAATTGCCTTCGGAGCCAGCTTAAGAGAATGCGAAGATGAGTTGCGTTCCACTTTAGAAGATTGGCTTCTGATAGGATTAAAGTTAGGGCATGCGTTGCCTATTATTGATGGTATTGATCTGAATAAGGAACCCGTTTATGAGCCAGTGGAATCCATGTAAGCGCAACGATTTTGTCCGTCGATTGCGCGAGATTGGGTTTCTCGGTCTATATTCTGGAGCGAAACACCAGTTTATGGTCTATGAGCAGCATCGCCTCACGATTCCATCGAACAAAGAGTATTCTGTGCCACAGCTTCGGATGATGCTGCGTGAAGTCGAAGGGATTATCGGGCGGCAGATTACTGCTGATGAATGGAACAATTTGCCCTGATACGCCGCGCATAACAACTCATTCAACCCGACGCCTCAATAGCATAGTTTTCATGCTTCTTGGTTCTATGTGTCTTGTGTGCTACTCGCTCGGCGCGGGTTAATTCGGGCGTTAGGCGCAGGAATTGAATCTATCAGAGGAATAGAAACATAAATGGTAACGGAAAAGAATACCGACCTGATATACCAGCGATTTAATACATTGGTGCATTTATATGAGCACCATATTGATCTTTTCTGGAAATGGGTGACCCTTTATTCCGCAGTGATAGGTTCCTTAATAATTTTCTTCGTCGAAAAGAAATTTATTTCCCCAAGCGGTAGATTATTCCCCCTTTTGATTGCTTTAGCTTCGATAGTTATTTCCTATGGTTGTTTCATCATGTGGTCTTGGTTAAGAGAACTCGAAGGAGTATTAAAAGACCTTTCGAGCGAATTGGGGATTCCTTACCGACCTAATCTTTTAGGAAAGAGAATGTCTGTTGCTGCGCTCATTTTGACAGTGAGTTTATCTATGGGGTGCCTACTCTATTCATTCGTTTTTGCTGGGGAGAAAGTTGCGCCTCAAGAACCTGCGCCTAACAACTCATTCAACCGGAGCGCGGGATAGCGTGGCTTTCATCATTCTTCCTGCGATGAAGATTGAATGCTCTCGCCCGCGCCCGGTTAATTCGAGCGTTATGTGGCTTCGCCTTTCTATCTTATACTATCTGCAAAAATTGATGCGTGAGGATTCGTGAATGGCTATTGAGGACGAAATTAGGGACTTAGCAAATTGGCACGCTGAAGCATTAAAGCGGAAAATTGATGAGCGGGTTGATGAAATGCTGCAAGATGACACTTCACATTTCCTTATCTACTGTGTTTTGGGCGTTGCTAGGGAAGAAGGCTCGCTAATTGATGTCTATCAGAATAAGGGAAGGCTGTTGTATAAATATGCTGGTTCGTTTTTAGAGCAAGCAGCTACGCTTTGCTTCAAAAGTGCGTTTCCTGATTCAGGGTCAACTTGGATTTCAAACACTCTAGGCAAACGACCTAAGAGATTTCAAATTGATTGCTTAGTCGAGAATGACGCGATTGAAATAAAGTGGCGAGATGCTACTACTGATGGAGATCATGTAACAAAGGAGCATACCCGCCTTCAAGTAATCCATGATGCGGGGCATATTCCTATTAGAGTCATGTTCTATTACCCAAACAGAGAACAGGCTATCAAGATTCAAAAGGCGTTAGAAACGCTTTATAAAGGCATGAATGGGTTCTATTATTATGGGGATTCTGCTTGGGAATACGTGAGGGAACGAACAGGAGTTGATTTGAAGCAAATTCTTGAGAAACTTGCAGCGGAGAAAGCAGGCTGAGATGTCTATACAAATTCATTTAGGCGATTGCTTGGATATTACAAAAGATATTCCTGATGGAAGGATAGATTTGGTTTATCTTGACCCGCCTTTCTTTACTCAAAAGGTTCAAAAACTTGGGACTAGAGATCGAAAAAAAGAGTTCAGTTTCAGCGACAGGTGGAAATCAGCCGACGATTATGCTGAATTTTTATTGGTAAGATTAAAAGAATTTAGGCGCGTTCTTGCTTCCACAGGTTCTATTTTCTTCCATTGTGATAATAACGCTTCTCATGTCGTGCGACTACTGCTGGATGAAGTGTTCGGGCAGAATATGTTCCGTGCTGAAATAATTTGGCACTATCGAAGATGGTCTAATTCTCAAAGGACATTAATGCCTTCACATCAAAACATTTATTTCTACTCGAAATCCGATAGCTATAAGTTTAACCCAATGTATGAAGACTACTCACCCTCAACTAATGTTGACCAAATATTGCAAAAGCGAAGAAGGGATGAGTTTGGTAAATCGGTTTATGCTAGAGATGAAAACGGCGTCCCAATTTCTAACGGAGATAAGAAAGGTGTTCCAGTTAGTGATGTTTGGGACATTCCTTTTCTCAATCCTAAAGCAAAGGAAAGAGTCGGCTATCCCACACAGAAGCCTATATTGCTCCTAGAAAGAATTATTCAGATTTCAACTGATAAGGATGATACGGTGCTCGATCCGTTCTGTGGTAGCGGTACTACACTTCTTGCAGCCGAGTTGCTTAATAGGAATGGGATAGGCATTGATATTTCTTCCGAAGCGGTGAATCTAACAAAAGGGCGGCTGGAAAATCCTGTTAAGACAAATTCGCATTTGATGGAAGTTGGGCGAGATGCATATCGGGTTGCTGATGAGGAAGCATTATCGCACCTGAAAGGCTTAGACTTTGTACCGGTTCAGCGTAATTATGGCATTGATGCATTCTTAAAAGTGGGACTAGAAAGCGGCTCTATTCCTGTTAGAGTTCAGCGTGCAGGAGAGTCATTGATTGATGCTGCGAGCGCACTCTATAAAGCAGGAAAAACCAAAGAGGTTCACGCCATGATTCTCATTGCCACCCAGATAGATTTAGGTTTCGATATAAGTGGTCTTTTCCCTGAAATTATCATTGTTGATACTGCCCCTAATGCAATCAGTAAAGTTATCCTTGATCTTAAAAAAGAATCAATAAATCATCCGGCACATTCCACATCACGTGCCACATAACAACTCATTCAACCGGAGCGCGAATTAGCTTGGATTTTATCGTCAACTTGGATTTTTCCAGCGTTTCATCGCGCCCGGTTAATTCGGGCGTTCGGCAGCTTCGCATAAAAGAGAAGTGACGTTGAAGGAGAGAGCAGAGCAAACATCATCATGAGCCTTGAAGGGTCACGTCGAGTGGGCAGCCGAACAACTCATTCAACCGGACGCTCGGATTGCATGGCTCTCATCATGTATGCTTGCGGCGGATGTTGAAGGCTCGTTCTCGCGCAGGTTAATTCGAGCGTTCGGCGTCGGAGTTGAAAAAGAGATAAAGTTGAATGCTGGAGGAAGAATCAAGCGGCTTGAAATCAATCTGCTCCTTACAGAATTACGTCGAAAGTTGACGCCGCCGAACAACTCATTCGACCTGACCGGATGGAGCTTGTCTCTTATCGAGAACTTGTCGCTGGCACAGATGTTTCCCGGCAGGTCAATTCGGACGTTAGGTGCTAGCATGAATCAAATATATGAGTGATTACAAATTACAATCCAACTTACCTTCAGACTTACATCAGCAAATTGTTCTTGAAGAGCAGCGGATGTCTTTAGAGCGTGAAGTTAATCAATCGAAAGAGCAACTGGCTAAACATGGGAAGCGTCTTTTTATCCTGACAGGTTTTAGTCTCTTGTGTTTCGGTATTTCTAAATGGATGTGGCCGGATATTTCCTTGTACATATTTCTCGTTTGGATTATTGGAACATTATTTGAGAGCATTATGATTGTCCGCAGTTGGATGATAGCTAAAAGGGATTTGAGAACTTGGAATGAGATAATCGAATTAGCCAGAGAATCTTCTCGGCAGGGCCAAGATATGAAGGTGAGCAATAGAAAGTAAGGGCGCGCCTAACAACTCATTCAACCGGAGCGGCGATTGAGTGTCTTTCATGCTCTTTTGTTCTTTCAGGGTTGGGTGGTCTCGCGCCGCCCGGTTAATTCGGGCGTTATGTCTCCGCTTCGTATAGACTTAACATAGCTTCCCGCCGCGCCTCTATTGAATGATGTTCAGCTTATGTAAATAATGAGCGAGGCTGGTTGATAGTTGATGCTCATTGAATCAACCCGTGACGAAAGCGCTTGGCATTGATGGTCAGCTATCGTATTGTGAGTTGAAAATCTACAGGCGTTCGGCACGGCGGAATCATGTGCTACGACATAACAACTCATTCAACCGGAGCGCGAGTTAGCTTGCATTTCATGCGCGAGACTCTGTTGGTTATCATGTCTTGTCGCGCCCGGTTAATTCGAGCGTTATGCCGCTTCGCCAAAGTATGCTATGAGCGGTCAGCTTTCTACACTTCTCAGTAAAATCTTAGGAGAGTATCCGAGGCATGAGTGAATCTGTAGTACACGTTAATGAGCCCGTCGTTGCTATTAACATCAATCAAACTTACAGAGACGGAATAAGCGCAGGTGATCTGTATGATGCCACTAGAGGAATTTGGCGGCTAAGCAAAGAACATGCTGAGGCGGCGCGATATGCCTTCGCGGTGTATCAAGGTGTAATCAAAGAAGTGTATGAGATAGATGAGTGGCTTCCGGCGGGTTCTACAAAATACCGGAATCGGCAATTTGCTTCGGCTCACTTAAAAAATCGATATGAGTTCGTTGGGAAAGTGGCGCGGGATGAGGTTCGAGATAAGTATATCGGAAGGCGAATGCCAGAGCCACATGGTCAGAATCCGATACGCTATTATAACTGCTGATTTCTGCAACAGGCGGCATAACAACTCATTCAACCGGAGCGCGGGATAGCATGGTTTTCATCATTCTTTTCTCCGGTCAGGTTATATGCTTCTCGCCCGCGCCCGGTTAATTCGAGCGTTAGGCTCAACTTCATCTTCAATTATATTGACAGAACTTGATATGGATGAATACTATTCGTGTTCTCTTTTCACTTAGGTGATCGCATTAATGATACTATCTTAGCCATAATTCTTGAAGATATTGCAGGCTTAATTGGCTGCTTTTAAGGTGACATGGAACAGTTTCTCGCTAGATTCACTTTAAGCTTTCTCATGGCGCAGCTTTTTCCAGGCGCTGTTGCAATTTTAAGCATTACTTGTCCGATCAAAGCTCGTCTGTTGCCAGCTAGTAGTTCAATGTCTGAATTGTTTATGACTGTTGGGAATTATTGGTTCCATTCATTTAGAAGTACCGTGATATTTCTTTTTTTGTCAGGTGCAATGGGATTATTAATTCACGGGGTTGGTTGGACTACTATGGCGTGGCTAGAAAATCATGACCCACATGACAACAAGAAGTCCATTCGTACTAGTTTTTGGCACAAACTGCATTTAGGCATTCAGATTTTTATTATGCCTCCCAAAATGCTCATTGAGCTTTTATGGGTACTCTGCGCTCCTAATCTTGATCTGCTTAGAATGGAAGAGAATGCTGCTAGCATAAGAGCTGAAGACAAGCCGGCTTTTGATTACCTTCAAGACTTTTACTTATATTTTGCTGAATTTTATGTTCACACATCATATGCGCTCTTACTGTCTTTTCTATTTTTATTGTGTACTTGGTTAATAATGGGATTTACGTTTTCGCGATTGCTTTTACTGGCATTGATATATTTGGGAACAAGCATATTCTTTCTCATTGGGCGGATACAGTTTCTAACTCTCTTCAAAGCTGAACACGGTCTCATTGCCAAGGGTAAGAAGCGAATCCGCAACAGGCTACAGAAACGAAGAGCCTAACAACTCATTCAACCCGACCGCGAGTTAGCATCTCTTTCATCGTCAACTTGTGTGGTTTCGGCGTTGTGTGCGCGGCGGGTTAATTCGAGCGTTAGGCGGAACATAAACGGTTCAGTTATAGACAACATGCGTTCCATAAAGGCATAGTAGATTGATGAAAAAAGGGCGTCTAGAAGCTTTCAGCGATGGCGTCATCGCGATCATCATCACCATCATGGTGTTGGAAATGAAGATTCCCCATGGCGCAGATTGGGAAGCCCTTCGCCCTCTTGTTCCGGTGTTCCTCACTTACGTGCTGAGCTTCGTCTATCTGGGAATCTACTGGAACAATCATCACCATATGCTGTATGTCACCGATCAGATTAACGGCAAGATTCTCTGGGCAAATATGCACCTCTTATTCTGGTTATCACTGATACCCTTTGTCACTGGCTGGATGGGAGAAAATCACTTCGCCCCTTTGCCCACGGCAGTTTATGGTATGGTGCTGTTTGCCGCTGCCATTGCTTACTATCTTCTTCAAAAGCTGATTATTGCGCAGCAAGGAACAAACTCTAAGCTCAAGGCTGCTGTTGGTAAAGATATTAAGGGCAAGCTTTCGCCACTTATTTATGTCGTGGCGATAGTTTTGGCTTTCGTAAACCAATGGATATCTGACGGACTTTACGTCTTGGTAGCGCTCATGTGGCTGATTCCAGATAGAAGGATTGAGTCGAAGCTGAATGACCATGTGAGTCATTAAACTATGTGGACTCATGACTGTCATGGGAACTTGAGAGTGTGGGAACAGGGCCGGTAGTGGTGTAAATGGAGTGGCTAGTTTTAAGGCTAATTCCTTGAATTAACTTGACTTCTATAGATATTATTCTTCTGAAGAAGAATCATCTTCGTTAGAAGGTAATATTCCCTCAATATCATAGAAACTAGGCTGAGCCGCAAGCTTCTTAGGATATGGCCTTTCATGTCTAGCCCGCCACTTATATTCAGCTACTAGATTTTGGAAACTTTGAATTGCTCTTGAGCGGTGTCTTTGGTCACTTTCTTCTGGAGTATGTAATAGTTTCCACTCGGCGTTTTTTGCTGGTACGGGCCTCATATATCGGTTAAATTCAGTCCGCTGCATATCTATAAGAATATTTCTTGCGTAATTGAAATAACTATCCTGAGCCCACTTATCAAATGCTCCCCAAAGCTGCTTGAATACTCTCAGAGATATTATTTGTGGTGTAACAGAATGCTCATTGTTTACCCACAGTTCTTTAAAGGCATCCACAACACTACTAGTTAGCGCATATTTATCGTCTGTAGCAGGAAGAACTCGGATCAATCTCGTAGGCCGCCGAGACTTTTCAATCTCAATCCCTTTTTTGAATCTTTCGTCTGCTTTTGTGTCTTTTATATCCCCGTGGTAGGACTTGATTACGTTGCTATTAATACTTATTAGAGTAGCTTCATGATTGAGCCTTCGAAACTCATCTAAGTATTCCTTCAAAAAGTCATGATTGATTATTTCCGTGATTGATATTTGGTGGGAAGTAACATCAGAAGCTCGTAGCCCAATACGACCATATAGAACCAACTCTTTAGGTGTTATAGGGAGTAATTTATTTAGCTGATCGAACCCTTGATTTGTGCCAGATTTCAACTCTACAATTAGACTATAGTTTCTTTCATACGCGACAAATAGAATATCTGGCGTTACTTCAACACTAACTCCGGGGCGCTTCCGGTCTGGAATTTTCAATTGTAATTCGATTCGTTCAAGAGAATATCCGAGGTCGGCAAGGGTACTAGGCCAGCCTTCTATTCTTTTACTAAGTCCGACAATGGCGTTTAATTGTTCAATAGGTGACAGCTTCATGTTGATGTGAGAGAAGTGATGGCAAAGCAGGATGGGAGAGCCTCGAATCTACAAAGTGTTGTAGGGATTTGATGATACGCACCAAAGTGTTTCCACATGTTCCTTCATATAAATAAATACGAAGTAATTCTGGAGAGATTTCAAAGGAAAGGGGTTGATTGACGTGTAAGTCGATGGCATCTATTACATAATAGTCGGCAGCTATTTGTTCTGGTGTGCCCATTAACCGAAAGGGACGTGTACAACCAAACATTAGATTAATTAAAGCATTAACATCAATCTCATTGCTAAATTTGATGCAGAATGGTTCACCACTTAACTTGATCCCGGTACTTTCTTCATGAGATTGCCCCTCTAATTTTAACCAGTATTTTGATTCCAGTGCTCTAACAAGCGTAGCGTAGCTTTCTAGTGTGCCCTGAACAATCTGATCATAAATAGAGAAATCAGTACCTCTACCTGTGATCTTTCCATTCGACTTAATTCTCGCACGGGAAAAATAACTAAGGTTTTCATCACCACGTTCAGCGAATACACTATTGAGGGGAACATCAGGAAGTAGGTTCGGCACTTCTTTTAATCGTTTGTATGTTTCTAGTGCATTCAATATTTCTAAATGGATATTTAGTCGAGGCCGTTTAAGTGCCTGTATTTTGGCTTCACTAATAAACTCACCCTCAATCACACTTCCTTCTGCAGATATGTCATCTTCATTAGAAGTGTCTTTACCTTTATCCACTTCAACAGAGTCCAAAAGAGGATCAAAAAAGGCCTCCCATCCAGTAACTTTCTCACGATTCTCTACATCCTCTAGAAAAGCAACGGGTAGCCAGAATAGATCAAATTGAGGCTGGTACTGAGTAAGCCGATCAAAGATAAATCGATCCGTTGATGTAGCACTTGAAATTGTATTAAAGACAAGGAAACGTGGGTCAAAGCAATCTATAATAAACTCTGCTGTATGGGATTGCTCACTATGCATTAGGTATATGAGAGACTCATCTTGTGTTCTCTTTACTTGAGCTCCATAAGATGGCCCTGCTTTCTTAAGGGTTTTGTAAACATTTTCAGCAGTCCATTCATGACATCCATTATCATCATGTTTGGGATGGAATTCTATTAAGTAAGACTTAGGTAAGTTTTGATCTTTTTCAAAATGCCAAAAAGCACGCAGAGTTTTGTGCGCACTACTCATAGCAGCGTGAAACGCCTCCCCGAATTCGCGTCGGTTCTTAATCTGACTTAGAGATTTACCTGTCACTAGCCGTCCCCCAACGGTAAGGTATAGCTTTATTTGGAGAAAGCCTTACGATAGTGAAGCAGAATACCAATGGCGTGTATCTTCCGATAAGTTACCTAATGTCATTTTACCCTGCATTATATCATAAACGCGACTATGAAGGATCTGTCTCCTCATAGATTACAAATTATAAGGTCAAGTTGACCCTAACAGTCAACTTTCTTTAGAAAAGAATTATCTGTTATGGCACCATCATCGCGATGAGGTGGAAGCGCGCTTCATAATCCACTTATAATTCGGCGTGCTCGGCAGACGCTTTGGCAAGTCAAGATTATCATCAACAATCAGTTCCATCGGGATTCCCGCCGCTCGCGCATAAGCTAACACGACTTCTAAGTGCGGTATGCGCCTGTCCTTTTCATAGTCATCAATGTGCCTTACGTGGAGGCGCGTCCCTGTATCCCCTAACTGCTTAAACATCTCAGCTTGTGAAAGACCCAAACTTGTGCGTATCTGCTGCAACTTTGCGGCGAGGCGCGCAGGGCGTGGGCGGCGACCGCGTCCCATCAGGTTTGCCCTCCCTGTGGGACGTATTGTTGTACTTTACTGTCGCACCTAATTAAGTGTAACTTCTGGCTTTGACTGTCTCGGTCAACTTGGCCTCGCGCCTTGTTGACCCATGCGATCACGGCTCTCTTGTGTCCGTTCGCATCAGCATAGAGAAGGGATTATATGCCGAACATCGTCATAACAACACTATTGATTTTGACAGGCGATGATGCCACGAATCTGTGGATAGCTGGGATTATTATCTTTGTCGTAATTGTTGCTCTTGCTTACTATAGTCAGTGGCGTCAATTTCAAATGCTGGCCGACCCGGAAAGATATGTCTTAGGCAGCCCTCAAGCCAGAGCAAGTATTCATCAGGCCATTGGTAACAAGAAGATCATCACAGAGCTTTCAGGCATGGATAAATCATATATCGCCGTTACTGAAGATGCGGTCTATTTAGCAAACTCAATTAGTAGTGGTCTTGGTAGCGCAAAGGGCGTGAATATCTATCCGATTGATTCAATCTCGGGAGTCAATGTTCGTGAGATAACAAAGATTACATTTGAATTGGAGATCGTAATACCGGGCGCGGCTCAAAGCATCTGGGTACATGAAAATAAAAACAAGATAAGATTCACTGAGCCAAGAGTGCCGCGCGAAAAGGTACAGGAACTCGCTAATGCAATTTTAGAAATCAGGCGTCAAATGCTTGTGCCCTCTTGAGAATTGCGATAGCATTAGTTTACACATCGCATAAGGATTGTTCGAAAGCAAAATCTGTTGCGATATAAAAAATAAAGAGCAGGGCCGACAGCGTAAAAGCCCATTTTATGGATAGCTGTCGGCCCTGCTTTTTCTATTGAAATCAAAACGCAACCGCAACCATAAAGGTTTTGTTTTCAAGCAATTATGGTTGCTTTTCAGAGTCTTCCACGCTAATGTCTTGACTGTCAGAGTCAAGGAAAATAAAGGCTCCACCGGGTGCAACCGACAGAGCCTCCACTTGATAAACCGCGCGATTTGGGTCGCAAACGGCCTAAGCAACTTCATTGTGGCTCCTGTCGCGCAGAAAGTAAAGGTAAACAATGAAGTGTACGATATGTCAGAGAAAAGCCAACCGATTAGGTAAAAGCCGCAGAGGATATCAGCGATTCCGCTGCCGCCCCTGCCGTAAAACTTACACCGCCCAAGAAAGAATTGAGGGAATGTATTTGCCCGTGAAGAAGGCACTGCTTTGCCTTCAACTGCTTGTTGAAGGTAATAGCCTTCGATCAGTTGAGCGCGTTACAGGCGTCACTATGCATACGCTGCTAGACTTGCTCTTAGTCGCAGGCAAGCGATGTGAGAGCTTGCTGGTCAAGCACATCCGAGCAGTGAAGGTTCAGGATGTACAGGCCGACGAAATATGGTGTTTTATAGGAATGAAGGAACGCACTAAAGTTCGTCTTGAACGATATGGCGAGTTCTTCGGTGATGCTTATGTGTTCGTCGCCATAGAGCGCAATACTAAGCTCGTGCTGGCATGGCATCTGGGATGGCGAACGCAGGAGGACACAAGGGCATTCATCAAGAAGTTAAACTATGCAACGGCGGGGAACTTCCAACTTTCCACGGATGGGTTCCACTCATATCCAGATGCCATTTTTCATGGTCTGGGACAACGGGTAAGCTATGCGCAAGTGATTAAATCTTATGCTAAAGCCCACCCTGCTCAATCGCCGGAAGGTGAGCGCAGATACTCACCATCAAAGATGCTGGAAGTTACCAAGATACCGCGTCAAGGCAATCCCAATCCGGCACTGATCTCGACCAGCCACGTGGAGCGTCAGAACCTCACGATGCGAATGATGATGCGACGGCTAACGAGACTAACCAATGCGTTTTCCAAAAAGTATGGGAATCTGAAGGCAGCATTGGCCCTACACTTCGCTCATTACAACTTCGTCCGCATCCATCAAACCATTCGCTGTACGCCCGCAATGGAAGCTGGAATAACGAAGCACATCTGGACGCTCAAAGACCTGCTAAAAATTAAATAAGTGTGTGTAATTTAAGTTGACTTCGTGGGTCATTGAGCTAAGCTGTCATTGGAGTGGCTAAAGTGTGAAATGCACCTTTGCCACTCCATTTGCAGCAGTACCACAGGGCCGCCTAACAACTCATTCAACCGGAGCGGAATCAGCTTGCTTTTCATTCGCAAGATTGAATGCTTCTCTCAATTCTTCCCGCCCGGTTAATTCGGGCGTTCGGCATCGGAGTTGAAAATGAAATAAAGGTGAATGATAAGAGGGAAGAATCTGGTGGCTTGAAACATATTCGCTCCTGCCACGTTACGTCGAGAGTTGACGACGCCGAACAACTCATTCGACCTGACCGGATGGAGCGTGTCTTTCATCCGCAAGACTTGAAGGCTTGGTTAGATGCTTCCCGGCGGGTCAATTCGAGCGTTCGGCCCCTATTGACGAGAGTGCGATAATATGAAGATGAAAGGAGTTGAATATGGCGAAAGTAAATATCTTTATTGACGGAACATGGCTCTTTAACGCTTGCAAGCATGGTTGTAGTCTTGCGAATGCTACTGAATATTCAGGCAACAATTTTATGCTCGATTTTTCCAAGTTGGATGATATGTTGGTAAAACATATTAACGCTGAAGTTGGTGGCGCAGAACCTCATGAGGTCGATGATAGATATATTGCAACATCAATATTTGAGCTTCCCGACAATTTTGATAAATGGCCGAAGATGTACCCAGATAAATGTACGGACAGTGATATAAAGAAAGTTAGGAGCGGTTCTTATGCTAGGAAAATATTTACCGATAAAGCAATAGCTGCGGGATACAAAGACGACGCTATTTTTACGCCGAAGATAAAACCGTATATTGTCAAAAAGTTGAGCCAAGATCAGTATCAGGAGAAGCAGGTTGATGCTACTGTGGTAGCTCTTTTAGTGAAGTACGCGATTACTAGATCAGAGGATTATCATGTTCTTATTACCGGAGACTCAGATATGTTGCCCGCGATTAAGATTGCTTACCCTGAGTACACAGTTAATGTTGCAGTAGCGACAACCCATCCTGATGGCCTTCTTGAGTCTCATCGACAATCAGCTTACTCCCTCATTAACTTCGAGTTTTGCATAAGTCCCTTTATTCTTGAAGAAAATGCTGAAAAATTAATTGAAGGAGATCATGTGTATAAGTGTAAGGACTGCTCTAAGGTTTTTAGAAGACCAAAACCTGTACCTAGAAACTCTAAAGCCATTTGCTCTCCTTGCTATAACAGAAAACCAGCATACGGTTGAGTAATACTTCGCGGCCTAACAACTCATTGAACCCGACCCCGCGATAGCATGGCTTTCATCATCATCTTCCCTGATAATGTTGAAGGCTTCATGCGCGGGGCGGGTTAATTCGAGCGTTAGACGGCTACCGAAGCTTGTGATAACCTCGGTTACAGTTTGAGTGATGAGGTGAATGTATGAGCGTTACTACTATTGAAGCTATTGTTGAGAATGGTCAAATCCGACTGCCTTCCAGCGTTCGTTTACCTGAGAAGGCGAAAGTGTATGTCCTTATCCCTGATGTAAAGATGCCCTCAGTCTCTTATATCGGAAGTCCTCGCTTAGCACATCCAGAACAAGCAACCGATTTCCAGAAAGAGGTTGTCGAGGATAGTTCTGATGCCAGCTTATGACAGTACCCTATTTAACCCACCTGCTCCGTTTGCGAAAGTAATCATCCGGCATCCTTTATCTGGGGCAACAATTTCTGACGTGCCAATGTTGCTTGATACGGGTGCTGATGTCACTTTGTTGCCACAAGCTTTCGTCGAACAGCTTGGCATTAGCGGTGATCCAAACGAAGGTTATGAGTTGAAGGGGTTTGATGGAAACGTGAATGTAGCACGGGTTGTCGAGGTTGATCTGCTTTTTTTGCGGCGGGCTTTCAAAGGCAGATTTCTGCTTATAGATCAGGAGTGGGGCTTGATGGGAAGGGATGTTCTTAATCACGTATCGCTGCTCTTTGAGGGCATGCGCCTTGAATGGAGCGAGCAGAAGTAAATTGAGCCGTGAAGCGCCGTCTAACAACTCATTCAACCCGACACCTTGATAGCATCCCTTTCATGCTGCTTCCTTCGATGTAGATTGAAAGCTGTTCGCTCGGCGCGGGTTAATTCGAGCGTTATGTTGCTTGCGCTATCTTGACTGCGAAACCATCTCGTAATTACAATGTAGCTATGAGAACTCGAATCGTAAAGATCGGTAATTCACAAGGCATCCGTATTCCAAAATTGCTGCTGGAGCGTAGTAATCTTGCCGAAGAAGTTGAAATAGAAGTAGAGGATGATCGAATCATTATCCGCTCAACAAAACAGCCTCGACAGGATTGGGAGAGGGCGTTTCGTGCGATGGCAGAGCACGGCGACGACTCATTGCTTGATAATAATTTGCTCCCTCAAACTCAGTGGGATGAGGATGAGTGGCAATGGTAGTCAAACGCTTTGATGTTTATCTCATTAACCTTGATCCTACAATCGGCAGCGAGATTCAAAAGACTCGTCCGTGCCTTGTGATCTCGCCGGATGAGATGAATCGTTTCATAAGAACCGTGATTGTCGCGCCAATGACGACTAAAGGCACGTCTTATCCAACGAGAGTAGCCTGTAAGTTTCAGAGGAGGCATGGGCAAATTGTGCTGGATCAGATTCGCACCGTAGATAAGACGCGCTTAGTAAAGAAGCTAGGTAGAATTGATAAGCAAACCCAAACGGCAGTTTTATCCGTACTCGGCGAAATGTTTACTCCGTAGGCGCACCATAACAACTCATTGAACCCGACGCCGCGATCGCATCCTTTTCATGGTTGATTTATCCTTCCTGTATTGAATGGCATTCGCTCGGCGCCGGTTAATTCGGGCGTTAGGCGTCCTATGTAGGTTGCAGTAGTTAAGTCGAAATAATAAGATGCTGTTACAATGTCCACGAAACAGCTAAAGCTAAGTGATCTTAATCTCAGCAGGCAACAGATATTTGACTTATTCAAGATTTCTGCCTCTATTTATCAATTGGCATTGCATGATTTAATCGGACGCGGAGCAAATGTACAAAATTATTTAGAAACGATCTCATATGTATTTTCATCCTTAAAACAACAAGGAGCACTAACCAAGAGAGTAAAAGAATTAGATGAAAATATTTCCTTTATAGATGAAGGTTTGAAAGAAGCTTTATCAGCAAATAAATATTTACTGCAGTCGGTGCGTGAATTCTTTGAGCCTTATAAGCCCATAAACTTTGAGGAACAGTTTATCTCACGGCCATTTGATATAGTTCAATCCATAAAAGATATACGTCACTACCCAGATATTCTCGTTGGCAAAAAATCCTTGAGATCACTAGAGATAGTTTTCCCTGAAAATATTCTTTTTGGAATCTTATCTGAATTGGTAGAGAATGCAGCAAGACCTGCTAGATCCGATAGAAGAGTAATAATTAATTGGAAAGTGCGGGGTAGTAAGTTTCAGTGTGAGGTACATGATAATGGGTTTGGCCTTTGCCGCATTGACGGAAGCAAGTTCCTGCCGCTAGATGCGCTGAATATTAAAGTGAAAAGCAGGCGATCAACAAAACGGGGACTCGAAATTATTAACAGGATTATTAGGTTATCAAAAGGGCTTCTGCTTTTCTCGAATTCTAAAACTCTAGGCGGGACGCTAGTCTATTTTGAATTTCCGGTGTTTGGCATGTATAAAAGATAATATGGCAACTCGAAGCGGCAAATTCATCAATAGTATTTTACTGGTTGATGATGATGAGGATTCTTTAGATTTATATACTCATCTCTTAAAAGAAAGACTCAGCGCCGAGATTGTAACCACTAGATACCCAAGCAAAGCACTGAAACTTTCTCATAAGCACTTTTTTGACTTGGTTATTATAGATGTAACCATTGATTATAATGGAACCCCCTTTGGGGGGTTAGAACTTTACAAAGGTCTTATGGGCAAATATGGAGACTCATCTCTCATTGTTTATTCACAATACATAACGGATGAATTATTGAAACAATATGACTATGACTTCAATTTTATTGAAAGGGGTACAAATCCTATAAGATTCATTGATAAACTTATAGGAATGATGGATACATTGAGGAGGAAGCAAAGTTGCTTCGTTGCAATGCCATTCCACAAGAGTTACATACCGATATTCCGTACAGTCGAGATGTGTATCAAACGCGCATCCTATCGTTGCATAAGAATTGATCAGCAGTACTTTACAAAATCGATTGTCGAGAAGATATTTACCGAAATTGATAATGCAAAGTTGATCGTTTTTCTGGCAACGGATCAAAATCCAAATGCATTTTACGAGTGTGGCTATGCCATTGCTCTTAATAAGGAAGTAATCACCTTAACCGATGTTTATAAGAATCTACCATTTGATATTCGGGACAGAAATGCAATTGCTTACGGGAGTAATTTAAGAAGCTTGAAGTCAGAGTTGATGGACAGGCTATCTAAATTGACACTTATTTCTTCGCGTTGATTTGTATTGTTTCAGAATCCTTTTCTATGTAAAGGGGCCGCCTAACAACTCACTCAACCCGACGCCTCGATAGCATTCTTTTCATCATTGATTTATTCTTTCCACGTTGAATGCCTACGCTCGGCGCGGGTTAATTCGAGCGTTATATGCTTCGTGGCAAAACCGAACGTGAAATTATATGAACACATACACACGGCTAAACTCAGCACATCGCTACGCGATGAATTAAGCACAGGCTTTATTTAATCAACTGCATGCGAAGGAGGTTCTATGAAACGACCAATACTTGTACTTTGTTTTCTTTGTGCGGGAATTTTCTCTGCAACGGCTCAATCTGTAAAGCAACCGCTCACGAACGCGGATATAATTTCGATGCTTGAGGCTCAGTTGCCCGAAAGCACTATTGTTCTGTCAATCCAGAATTCGGGAGGAAATTTCGATACTTCGCCGCAGTCCTTGATCTTGCTTAAAAACAAAGGTGCTACTGCCCGTATTTTAGACGCGATGCTGAATTCGGGGAAAAGCACGAGCACACAACCGGTTCCTAAGCCGGTGATTTCTAAACCAAAGCCAAAGGTCGAATATCAACTCTATACTTTTGAGCTAATTGACTGCCAACTCTTCGGAACCCGTATTACGTGTGATTTGCTCGTCACCAACAATGATAAGGACAGGGAATTAGAAATTCGAGGCTCGTATTACGCTGGTGGCAAGACGCGACTCATTGACCAGCGCGGAAACGAGTACAGTGTATCGAAAGTTCAGTTAGGAAGTTACGACCGAAAGGAAGGAGCTTCGGCTAATCTCGTCACGGGCGTACCGTTTAAATTGGCACTGGTGTTCGACGACATGCCACAAGACATGACAACGATAAGTTTACTCGATATTTCCGTTGAGGGAACCGGAAGTGTTCAGTTCAGGAATATTCCGTTGACCATCGCGACGCCGACTTCGGACGAAAACTCCCAGCGCGTTTACAGGAACGAATTTTCTTTTGATTTCATTTCGTGTGTCAAATCAACGGCGGTCGTCACGTGCTCTTTCACCATGATAAACAATGGAAAAGCAGATCGGGACGTTATCCTGAACCTTGGACCTTCACAAATGGTTGACACCAGCGGACTTCAATGTAAGGTATCCCAAGGAACAGTAGGCACGAATACCAGAAAGAATTTTTTTGGTGGACAGATTGCAGCGACATTGGCTAAGGGAACTTCAGTCACCGTCTCGCTATCGTGTGGCAATGCGGCAAGCGTCACGGCTTTGAAGCTTGTTCGTCTAAGTATGCTATCGGTTCCAGTTGGAAGTGGAACTTACGGTGCGGACAGGTTCAATGTCGACTTCCGAGATTTGCCTCTACGGTGAAGACCCTCAAAGCCGGTTCATGCCGAATGACAGTGGGGTTGTTCTAGTGCCATACCTGTAAACACCAACTCGGTGCTAAAGCCTGTGAGCCCGAAGCCTATCGTGACAACTAAAGAGCGTTTCAAAATAAAGCGCATATAACAACTCATTCAACCGGAGCGCGGGATAGCATGGCTCTCAAGATGTTTCTTTCCATTCGACTTGAATGGCATTCGCCCGCGCCCGGTTAATTCGGGCGTTATGCCGCTTCGCATATTATTGCTGGCGATAAGAAAGTAGGTTAAACTTTTGCTATGGACATTAAAGAGATCGAATCTGCCATTGCCCAACTGCCGCCCTCAGAATTGGCGGAGTTAGCCAAGTGGTTTGAAGAGTTCCAAGCTCAGGTCTGGGATGAGCAGCTTGAGCAAGATGTGAAATCCGGTCGTTTGGACGCATTGCTTAAACAGGCAGAGCAGGATTTTGAGCAGGGGCAGTGTGAGCCGCTGTGAAACATTTTGCTTCTCGGCAGTTTTGGCGACATTATCGCCAACTTCCGCCTGAAGTGCGCTCTCTTGCTGATAAAAACTTCCAGCTGCTCAAAGCCGATCCTAAGCATCCATCATTTCAAGAAAATTGATAAGCTATGGTCAGTTCGCGTTGGCGCGCACTATCGAGCATTAGGATTGGATAAACCAGAAGGCGTTGTGTGGTTCTGGATTGGCTCGCACGCTGATTATGATAAGCTGCTTCCGTAGAAACCGCGGCCTAACAACTCATTCAACCCGACCGCCCTCAGCGTGGCTTTCATCAACCTTTGCTGGTACATCTCAGGTTGTCGCTATCGTCGGGCGGCGGGTTAATTCGGGCGTTAGGCGCTTAGCTTGAAACTTCAATAAGAGGGCTTAAGAAAATGTCAGAAGAGAAATCGAAAGAAACTTCAATTTCTAAGGATGTCTTCTCATTAACCGGAGAGCCAATTGTAACGCAAACTACTTTCTATAATGTAATTTCTTCCGCGGCTGACCGTTTATCCCAAGCTAAGCCAGAGGATATTCAAGAGATCGCAGCCTCTCAAATTAAACTCCTGGCTAGCTATTATGATTTAGTTCTCGGACAGGCGCGCAAAAGTTTTAGGTGGGCTTTGATAGCTGCTGGTATTGGATTGATGTTCTTCCTTGCATCTGTAGGATTTCTGTTATCTCAACAACCCCAAAATCTGGCAAATATAAGCCTGATTAGCGGCGCATTAATAGAAGTGATCTCGGCAATTAATTTCTATCTTTACGGTAAAACTTCTGCCCAGTTAGCTACATTTCACACACGCTTAGGAACAACTCAGCGGTTTCTTCTTGCAAACAGTATGTGTGAAAGCCTTGAGGGTGAGTTCAAGCAAAAGGCGCGTTATGAGTTGATTAAAACTGTCGCAGGCTTTGAATCTGCCCAAGACAAGGAAGAGATGAACACGAAGAGCGAAAGTAATAGCGCAGCTTAGCTATTGGTCAGCGCCTAACAACTCATTCAACCGGAGCGCGAATAGCGTTGCCTTTATGCGCGAGACTTGAATTTATCGGCGTTGTATGCGCGCCCGGTTAATTCGAGCGTTCGGCATCTGTGGAGGGTGATTTTGAAACCAAAAGCCGCTACACTCTAACTATGCAATTTGCTTGGGATGAAAAGAAAGCAGCTACCAATCTTACAAAGCATGGCGTCTCTTTCGAAGAAGCTGCCACTGTCTTCGGTGACCCGCTGTCAGATACTTTCGATGATCCTGACCATTCCGCAGAAGAGACTCCGGTTTGTTATCATCGGCATATCAGAACAGGGTAGAATGCTAATTGTGGCGCATACGGACGATGGAGAGATTGTTCGGCTTATTAGCGCACGAGAGCCAACTCGCGGAGAAAGAGAGTTTTATGAAGAAAGTAGAATCTGAAATGGAAGAAGATGAACTGCGGCCTGAATATGACCTTTCACAGTTAAAGGGCAGGGTGCGCGGCAAATATGTCGAGCGGTATCGTGCAGGCACGAATCTAGTGCTGCTGGAGCCAGATGTAGCAGCGGCCTTTCCTGATGCTAAAACCGTGAATGAAGCGTTGCGCCTGCTTATCAAGGTCGCGGAAAACCAAGCCTCCAATCTGCATTGAATCCCGCAAGCAGATGCCTAACAACTCATTGAACCCGACCGCCCGATAGGATGGCTTTCATGCGCTTTACCTTACGTTCAAGTAGAATGCCGTTCGCGGGCGGCGGGTTAATTCGGGCATTAGATGCTTCCTATTTCCTAAGCAGGAGTTTTCAATATAAGGATCATTCCGATGAAACGATGTCTACAATGTAATCGCACCTATGAAGACGAAGGGCTATCATTTTGCTTAGATGATGGGGCTCCTTTATCTATATCATCCAATCTCGAAAAGACATTGACTCTATCTGAACCACAACTCTTTAGTCTTCCCTCAACGGAAGCGGCCAACAAGTTATTACCGACTGCTGTGTCACGGCCAGCTAGGAAATCGCGTTTGCTATATATAGCTATCTTGATAATAGTCGCCTTACTTGCCGGTGGTGGCGTAGCGCTATACTACGAAATAAGAAAGGATAATCAGCGTGATGAATTAGGAAAGGATGGTCAGCAGCAATCTCTGACATTCCCGGATGGAACACGCTATGAAGGAAGTGTGCTTAAGGATAAGCCTCATGGCCGAGGCGTAATGGTATTTCCTAGCGGAGATCTTTATTACGGGGATTTTCTCGATGGGAAACGTAATGGTCAAGGCATCTATACTTTTAAGGATAGCACGCGATATAAAGGTGGGTTCCTTAACGATGTATATAATGGGCAGGGTCTTTTAACCTTCCCTGATGGCAGACGCCAGGAAGGAACTTGGGCGAACGGTAAATTTGTGGGGACTCAATAGGAAATATTGGCATCCCACATCTAACAACTCATTGAACCCGACGCCTCGATAGCGTTCCTTTCATGGTTGATTTATCCTTCCCACGTTGAATAGTTGCGCTCGGCGTGGGTTAATTCGAGCGTTAGATGCTCGTTATACTCTTGGGGCGGAGAATGAAAGTACACGAAGTCTCAATTTCTGAGTCAATCCTCCGGGAAGGCTAGGTGTATGAGCGGAATATTTATGCTTAGATTATTCCAGAAGAACGTGAAATGGTTTTCCCAGAAAGTCATATCTGAATGAGAGGCTTATGCGGTAGCCAGGGATTACGGGAAAAGCAGACCTTGTCTTCATCCCGCGTCGAGCAGCCACTAATTACCAGCATTCTTAATTATCATTGGAGGTAAACTATGAGTGAGACTTGGTATCGAGGCGAAGCGGTAGGCGTCGCGCCCGCTGCACCGGGCAGTACAGCAGACCATGACATCGGGGACGGGATGTATATGACCGACAGCAAGGAAATTGCAAACAAATACGCTGCGCTGCGCACAAATGATCCGGCAGCGCGGCGCGTGTTTTCGGTCAAGATCGATAGGTCGTCGTTTCGGGTCCTTGATCTAAGGACCGACCCGCGCTGGCAGAAGGACCTGAAAATGGTTGAACCATCCATAATGAGAGCCAACGAGAACTATGGGCGAGTTTTCAGAAACTTCATAAACATTAACAAGATCGACCTCAACAACTACGACGCTGTCATCGGTAGGGATTACGTCAGAGGCGGCACGCAGATTTGTATCCTCTACAGGAACGGCCAGCCTACTTTGCTTCACGTGTCGATTCGTAGGGCATTTCATCCCGAGCCCACGCCCTCCGGGCCGGGCGCTTCGACGGCCTACCGGGGACCCACCACGGCGGGCGGCAAGATCGGCGCTGGGCTCCGAATTGTCGGCGGAACAGCGTTGATGCTCGGACTGTCAGTGTTGGCGCAATGGCTGAGAGGCAAAGCGGAAGAGAGGTTAATCCAAAAACAAATGAAGGATCTCGAACCGCAGATCTGGGACGAGTTGAAGAAACGCACAGCGGCCATAGCGGCGCTCCAATCGGAGGGGAAAACGGCATTCGCCAACGTCACAATAAAACACTCTCGAACCGCGACTGCTACTGAAGGAGGACCCATTGAGGGCTTCCCAGTCCTGACTCTCTTTCACATTAATATCGGCCCTGACGATGTGAATCTTGAAGGCGCCACTGAACACAGTTCCTCGTTTGGCAGTACGCGGACTGATATTCGATACACCTACTCCTTCAATGTGGCTGTTTCAGCCGAGGAGGTAGAGTCTGTTTCGTGCCCTCATGCTCGAGTATCAATGGTATGAAAACGCACTGAAGACGAGGTCGGACATTCATCTTAGGGAAGAGCTGAATCGGGTCAGGGAACGAATCATCCAAGCATTTGGACCAGAGGCAGCCCGCGATGTAATGGACGCGTGGATGTGGCCCAAATTCAAGTATATAGGGAAGCCCCTTCCGAAGTAGCTGTTAATGGATGCCTCTGCGGTTTGCACGCCAGAGGCAACCAATCGAAGACAAACCGGCCTAACTTACTGTTGCAGCAGACCCGTTGCGCGGGCCGCTGAGCCTCAAAGTAGAATGTGAACAATGAAGCAGCATCTAACAACTCATTCAACCCGACACCTCGACAGCATGGCTTTCATCGTGATGTGATAAATTCTCAGTTCTGTGCTGCGCGCTCGCGGCGGGTTATCTCCCGCGTTATGCGGCTATTAAGTGCTGACCTATGATAAATTTATTGCATGAGCAAATACGAGAAGCTGCTGGTACAAATTCTGCGTAGAGCTTCTTAATGTTTCATTTGATGGATTATGTCAGTTGTTGAGGCACTTGGATTTTGATGTGCGCATTCGTGGCAGCCATCACATCTTTACCAAAGAGGGCGTAGATGAAATCTTGAATTTGCAACCGATAGGCTCGAAGGCTAAAACTTATCAAGTCAAACAGGTTCGCAGTGTCATCTTGAAATACAAGCTCGGAGGTCAGGGCGATGAGTGAAAAATATAAATACGAAATCATCATTTATTGGAGCGAAGAGGATCGTGCTTTCGTAGCTGAAGTGCCGGAGTTGCCTGGTTGCATGGCAGACGGGGCTACATATTCTAAAGCTCTTGCTAATGTCGAAGTCATCATTGATGAGTGGATTGAAACGGCGAAGGAGTTAGGTCGAGAGATACCTGAGCCTAAGGGCAGATTAATATTTGCGTAAGGATATCTCACCAAAGCCACAGCATAACAACTCATTCAACCTGACCCCGCGATAGCATTCCTTTCAACGGCATCTTGTTCCATAATGTTGTGTGCTCGCGCGCGGGGCGGGTTAATTCGAGCGTTGGGCGTTTTCGCTATTTCATTTAATGGAGATGAATTATGACCTCAAATAAAATCTTCACCGTGTTCTGGGCCACACTTATGCTGTTGATATGTTGGGGCATCGGAGTTAGCCAAACTAAAAGTATTACTGCTCAATCCATTATTGAGAAAATGGCTGCTCAATATGCAAATGCTTCATCCTACCAAGATATTGGCGTCGTTGAAGATGTTAAAGGCGAAGGGGGAGGCCAGCGTGAAACAGTCATAAAATTCAAAACCTTCTTTGCACGCCCGCACTTTTTCCGTTTTGAATGGACAGATCGTTCAATAGTAACGTCGGAAGAAAGATTAAATGTTATCTGGAATGACGGGAAGCAAACGTATAGTTATTATAGTTGGGGCGATGCAGGCGTTGAGAAAAAGGAAGATTTAAGTTTGGGCATCGCAGGCGCAACTGGCATATCGAGAGGAGCTGCCCATGTTATCCCAGCCTTGCTTATGGAGGAAGTTAGCGGCTTCCGGCTCACGGAAACAAAGAATGTATCTTTGCTGGGAGAAGAAAAGTTTGAAGGAGAAGATTGTTACATCGTAAGAGGCTATCATCCTCACAACTTTCCCATAGATATGTGGATTAGCAAACGTGATTTCCTGCTGCGAAAAGTAAAAGAGCCGAATGATGATGGAACGTATGAGATAGATATTCGCAGGGACATCAAGTTGAACGGGAAAATACCGGCGGAAAGATTCAACTACACGCCACCGCCGCCGAAACCTCGCCCCAAAACTTGTTTGCCAGCTATCGCTTTACTGACTCTGTTGTGTACTATGCTCAGTGCTAAAAAGGTGTAATGCAGCTTGCGAAGTTTCTGCGATGGCAACGCCCAACAACTCATTGAACCCGACGCCTCGATAGCATCTCTTCCATCGTTCTTTGGTTTCTTCACGTTGGATGCTTTATGCTCGGCGCGGGTTAATTCGGGCGTTAGATTTTCGGAGCGCGATAATCAGTAAAGATAAGATTGCTCGGCTATTGGCGAAGGGCTAAACTGCTACTAGCTGAAGATTTCGCTCGCTGACTACACCGGGCAAATCTTCTGCCTCGATTGTCGAAAGAGTTCTTTCATCAACCTGCGCGATTGAAATGATTCGATTAGCTTGGTTGCTGATTGTCTCTTCAAATATATTCCTAGCAAGTCTGCCATTACCGAAGGTTTCATCTCTCCTACTGAAGAGTACAGAAAAAACCTCAATCAGCTTTTGGTTGGCTGTGTGAGAAAGTGAAAAATGAGCTTGAGAGCAAAAGAGCTTGAATATCTCAACTAGCTGAAGAGGGCTATAGTCCTTGAAGTTGAGTCGCTTGTTAAAGCGAGACATGAGGCCGGGATTAGAAGAGAGAAAACCATCCATTTTCTCAGTGTAACCAGCTACGACTATTATAAGATCGTCTCGGTGGTCTTCCATCATCTTGAGTAGGGTTTCTATTGCCTCAAGCCCATAATCCTGCGAGCCACCTGAACTCAAGGTGTACGCTTCATCAATAAATAAGACGCCTCCCAATGCTTTATTGACAACCTCTTGTACCTTTATCGCAGTTTGCCCAATGTAACCAGCAACGAGACCTGCTCTTGATGTTTCAATAAGGTGACCCCTGCTCAATATGCCTAGCGATCTGTAAATCTGTGAGATCAGTCGAGCGACAGTCGTCTTTCCTGTACCCGGATTCCCGTAGAATACAAGATGGCGGGAGATGGCAGGCGTTGATAAGCCTTTCGCTTGCCTCATCTGTTGAACTTTGAGGAAATTGACCAACTGAGAAACGTCGCTCTTTACTTCCTCAAGTCCGATTAGAGAATTTAACTCATTCATCAATTCTTCAATCGGACGTGGTGAGGCATCTTTAAGATTTGCTGTTGAATGCGATACTGTATTATCCGCAACCGGCTCGTCCGTCGCGTATGGATCACCAATAGCGGAATTCAGTAATTCCTTGTACCTAGATAAGGCGTTCATCTCTTCAAAACTGACCGTCCCATCAGCTTTAGCCACAGCATTAGCGAAGCGGAATAACATAGCTTTGGCTTTAGTTGCGTAATCCGTTCCGTAGTAGCTGTCATAAGACAGGAGCAACTTCACGCCGAATGGCACTTCGTTTAATTTGCCGTGAATTGACGGTTCTTCATAAACGAGGTTTCTGAAAAAATCGCGGCACGTTCGTGCTGGCGTGTAAGGGTCAAAGTCTGCGCTAAGTGAAGACCAAACATCACGAATTATCGTCGCCTCTGTATCGGATAGATTGCCGTCAACACTCGCCATGCACATGCCTGTATGTGCGAGTTCCATAGCGAAATAAGCCTGTGGGTCTAAAGTGCTATTGCATTCGTCTAAGATAATCCCCAAGGGTATGACCAACTCATAAACTGTTTCGTATATGTAATCGAATAGATTGAGGTTATCGGAGACTAGAACACTTCTACATCGTTTGCAGTATTCTTCTGTACCCCAGTTGACAAGCCCACACTGGGTACATTTAACGCTCGACATTTCATTTGACCTTTCTTGAGTAGAGTAATGGAAGGAACTACAAGACGGAGAGGATAGTTACACAGATGGAATGTGTAACCGCAGATATGTTAAAACCGTTTAACATATCTGTCAAGTCCTGTTATAAAGGAGTAGTGGGTCAGTTTGAAATTCAGGTGAATAACAGCGACGAAAGAATCTCGCGCTGGTGGCGCAAAGGCGTAAAGAAAAGCAGGCAAAGAATGAGTGGCATTCAATCCTTTGCGGTCTTTCTTTGCGCCTTTGCGCCTTTGCGGGAAACTTCTTTTCTCTCTTTTTTCAAACTGACCCACTACCTATAAAGGAGACATCTGGCGAGCATTGAAAACCGAAAGACAGAAAATGTGAATGGTTCTATCATACGATGCGTATAGCGAGGGCAGAGATAAAACCCGCTAGGGAAAGTTGAATGGTGGAGCGAAAATCTAACAACTCATTCAACCCGACGCCTCGACAGCATTCTTTTCATTGAGCTTCCCTTGATGTAAATTGAATGCCTGCGCGCGGGGCGGGTTAATTCGAGCGTTAGGTGCTTCTATTTAGCTTAAGGAGTGAAATACATTTGAGAGCCTATCGGAGGAACATATCATGGCTGAAAATATTACTTGCCCTAAATGCAAATCAGAAAAGGTCGTGCCGCAGGCGCGCGTTATGGATCGCGGACATTATAGTGGTGACGCCGGGAATTTGACTCTCGTGGTGTATGAAAACCCAGAGGCGCTGATTTTCAAAGGCACACATGAAGGGGCATTGTATGCGCGGGTGTGCGGTGAGTGTGGCTACACGGAGCTATTCCTAGAAAACCCAGAGGAACTTTATGAGATATATCAAAACGCAAAGGGTAAGGAGTTATGAAGGGTTAGGAGTCAGGGGCATGGGAATGCCTGGCACGTGATTACATCAATGCCGCGCCTAACAACTCATTGAACCCGACCGCGAGTTAGCATGTCTCTCATCGTCAACTTGCCGCTAATCACGTTGAATGCGCGGCGGGTTAATTCGAGCGTTGGGCGTCTATTGGTTTCTGCTATAATAAATAAATTCTGTCTCTCAGTAATTCTCATCAGGAGGACACAAGATGTGGGAATGTTCAAACTGTAACGAACAGATTGATGATGACCTTGATGTTTGCTGGAATTGCCAAACTGCAAAGGACGGTTCTTCACCGGAAGATTATTTCACACCGAAACGAGTGTCGAGAGAATTAGCGGACTTGCAAGAAAGAATGTCCGCTCAGACAGATAGCGACCTCTTGCGAATAGTCAATGTCGATTTCAAAGATTACCGTGAAGAGGCAATTGATTTAGCGAGAGCAGAGTTAGAGAGGCGGGGTGTGCCGCAACCTCCAACACCCAAATCAAACACGAATATTGAGAGGCATGTTTCCAGCCCTGTAAATGAAATGACCGAGATAGCAGCCGCGAGTTCCGGTGTTTGCTCAAGTTGCGCTGCCTCTTTGGATGATGACGCTAAATTTTGTCCTTCATGCGCTGCACCTGTCAATCCTCAATGTCCAAGCTGCGGAAAAACCGTGAGCGCTGATGCCAGATTTTGTAAATACTGTGCCTCCGAGCTGCCACAAAAAGTTTCCACCGTCCGCGTCGAAAAACCGTTGGTCGCATCTACAGCACGACCTCGTCCACCCAAGCAGCAATATAGTTCAGGCGTTGATACTTTGCTCGCAGATAAATATCACGCTATGTCAGACTCGCAATTGCTTGCTATGTTGAGAGGCGATTTATCTGGACAAACCGAAAAGTCCCTCTCCATAGCTCTAGCTGAACTTGAATCCAGAACAAATATAGATTGGCGGGATATGTCTATGGCTAAGACTCGCATCAGAGAAGCTATAATTGCTGCTCATTCACATGGCTCGGTTGCGAACATAACTCGATACAATGTTTCACAAGATTTGGCGGGAGAAAAAGCAGGACGGCTTGCCAGAGCTGGGGGGATTACGGCAGTCATCTCCGCTCTTCTCTTTTTATGGGGCTATAGTTACACCAGCAACTTTGCTAATTCCGCGCGAGCGGGCTTGATGAATTTGGCTGGTCAGTCAGATTCAACCTACGCCTTTGCTCAATTGTGCATTACCTTCGGAGTAATCGGCTTTATCATCGGTGTCGTGCTGTTAATCGTCGGCTTGGCTCAACGATAATTGTTTTGAAATGTATGCCGCCGCCCAACAACTCATTCAACCGGAGCGCGAATAGCGCGGCTTTCATTCGCAAGGCTCCGTTGGTTGTTTCGGTTCGTCGCGCCCGGTTAATTCGGGCGTTCGGCGTCGGAGTTGGAAATGAAATAATGTTAAGCGACGGCAAGAAAAAGCGAGGTGCTTGAATCCCTTCGCCTCTGCCGCGTTACGGCGAGAGTTAAACGACGCCGAACAACTCATTCGAGCCGACCGCGAGATAGCTTGTTTTTCATTCGCTGGCTTGGAGGCTTGATACAATGCTTCCGCGGCGGGTTAATTCGGGCGTTAGATTGCTTCGTTTCACATAGCCCTAGACAAGAAGGAATATTGAAAATAATCTATTAACGCTCTTCCATTCTAGTTATGGAGTTTACACATGAGAGCAATCCTCCCTATAGCAACTTCAGACAAAAGGCTCTCTTCTCGCGTAGATGACCTTAAAGCAATCGTACAAGACAACCACTGGCTTGTTACTGATGGAATAAGAGCCGGAGAAATTCTAAATGAAGTTCTTGCTGATGTCTCTGAAGGTGATAGACCTAGAGTGGCAAAGGAGTATGTATTTTCTTTAGAGAAGGCGAATAACACAGTAACAGGGATTCTTGGTGTCGTGCCTGAGGATAATAGAATTGAAATAAGGCTTATTGGTGATACAACCTCCGCCATAAAAGTTACTTGTTCAGAGATTGTTGAAATGTTTGTTAAGGCAGATCAAGAAGCTGCACGAAAATCTGGAGTTCACTTTGGTTTTAACTTTCCGCATATAGTGGGCATAGTCTCAAAAATAACAAAAGAACAGATGTGGGCCGGAGTTGTACATCCAGGTAGCGTTTGGGGATATGCTTTCAAAGAAGAGCGGGGGCAAGCTATGGTCGTCTTTTTGGGTCTAATAATCTTTTTAGCTGGATTTATCCTTACGTACCCAACCATTGCACATCTTGTTTTTGGTGTAACCTCCGAAAACTTTGAGTGGCTAACAGGATTCATCGGTCGTGTTTCGTCAGCAGCTATTTTTGCATCAGTTGTTGCTTGGTTAAATATTCAGTTACGTGCACAGGAATTGCGGCGAAGTGGAACAATAATTTGGAGGCATGTTTAGACATTGGCTGCAATGTCGCACCAAGCGCGGGCTAACAACTCATTCAACCCGACCGCTTGACAGCATGGCTTTCATCGTTGTCTTCTCCGGGTTGCTGGAATGCTGTAGGTCGCGGCGGGTTAATTCGAGCGTTAGGCCATCTACTTGTCAGAGACTTGTAGATTATATATGAGGAGCTAAGCAGACGATGAACGAAAGAGAATCGGATGATATCACTTATGATTATTATTGCGTAGATTGTAAGGCTCTTGTTAATCCACAAGATAAAATCTGCGCTACTTGCGGGGCTGACATATCTGAATTTATTGAAGAGAGTGAGGAGATACAAAATGAGAAGAATGTGCCTACTTGTCCTTTATGTCAGGGGCAGAGTTTCCGACGTGAAGAAGGGCGACTTGACAGTATGTGGGGATTCACCAGCCATGTGATGATCTTGTTGGTTTGTGAGCAATGTCAGTATGTGCTCCAGTTCTACGGTGGGAATTCTATATGGGATTTCGATTAAAGCTGCTGTTGTCTAATGTCCTGATAAATGAGGAATAACTGTGTAGGTACACATGGCCTAACAACTCATTGAACCCGACCGCTCGACAGCATGGCTTTCATGGTTGTCTTTGGACATCAGGCAGGATGCTATTCGCTCGCGGCGGGTGATGCGGGGCGTTAGGCGCTTCCGAGTTCCGCGCAAAGGAATAGAAAAGCTACTGAATTCATGCGATCATTACTTCTATGATGAAGCCCTGGCCTGAATACGATACCAACGGCGACTTACCGCACGGCATTCATCAGGCAATTCTTGCTGAAGTACTTCATCATTTCGGAACTAGCACCTTGCAACGCCGGATTGTAGCGCGTCGTCTGGAACGGATATACAATTTAGCGCATACCACAGGACAGGTCGCAAGGTTTGTCGTTTTTGGTTCATTTGTGACAGCGAAGCCTGAACCAAAAGACGTTGACATCTTCATGTTAATGGAGGATACATTTGACGTGAGCTGTGTGGTTGGTGAAGCAGCGATTATCTTTGACCATATGGCAGCCGAGAACGTTGAGGGAGCCAGCGTGTTCTGGATTAGACGCGCCGCTGCAATTGGAGGCGAGCAAGCGGCGCTTGAATATTGGCAGATCAAGAGAGATAAAACGAAGCGAGGCATTGTGGAGGTAGTTAGCCATGATTAGAAACGATCAGGAGCTTGCCGCAACTCAAGGGCGCATTAAGCATTTTCGGGAACAGATAGAGAAATTGCGGCAGGTGGAAACCAACCCGCATAATTATCACTTATCAGCAGGAGGTTACTTGGTTGAGATAGACCGAATGAATTTAGAGGTCAGAGAATATTTATCATTACATCCGAGTGAGATAAAGGAAGAAGCCGCATAGAATTAACGCCGTGCCTAACAGCTCATTCAACCCGACCCCGCCATAGCCCCCCTTTCATCAAATTTTCTCGCGGTATAAATTGGATGCTGCTCGCGCGGGGCGGGTTAATTCGGGCGTTAGGCGCTTTGGGGAGCTTAAAATCTCTGCGCCTTTGACAGTACTTCGGGAGAGCCAGCCCGCGATAGTCGTATGCTATCTCGGATGATTCCAGAAGGTCACGAATAGCCCCCACATGGTCTAAAGCCTTGCCCCTCAGTCTCGCTCGCATACATGACATAGCCCGCGCCGATGATTGGGCCTTCTGCGATGCAAGCCTATTCAACATTAGAGCTTTTCCCGCCGCGAAACCAGATTGCTAAAAAAGCAAACTCGTCATCGCTAAGAGGTTCACCCCGCAGACGTTTCACTGTGATAGCCCAATACCACGCCCACTTTTCCCGATGAAACCACGCGAACGAGCCGGTGAAGGTGCGAGCGCCTAAAGTCCTGAGCCATGCTTCATATCTCTGCGATTCCAGATTGCTTGCTTGCGGAGTCTTACGAAAACGGGCAGGGCTATTGACGGCACGCAGGGTTGCCGCCGCTCTCCGTCGTCGCCGCCTCGACAAGACGCCGACCAATCACTTGAGCGTAGCTTCGCCCCTGTGCATCTTCTGGGTCTACCTCTGACAGCACCTTGCGTACTTCACCTGAAAGGATGGCAGTTTTAGGCCGCACGCCGGAATTCTCCGACGCGCCTTTTTGAGAACGGCTTGAGGTTCTGCGCGCCGCGCTCGCGCCCATCCTCTTCGGTTGAATGTTCGTCCGCCATTACGTTGTCGGCAATCCTTCGACCGTGCTGAGCGCACCTTGAGCATTAGTCAAAGACGTTTGTACGAATGCCGTCGTGCTATCACACTCAGTAATAATCTCTTCCGCCTTTGCTTTGACAGCAGCGACTTTGCCAAGAGCGAGTTCCAACCGCATCTCTATGTCTTGCAGCTTGGCGATAGTCTCCCCGCGCTGGATACTTGTCATTAAATAATCTGGCATGTCTTTTCTCCCTTAGTAGAGGAATCGGAAAGTGAGTTTTGAGAGTCTCTGCCGGGCCAAAGGCCGAACTGGAGGTTGCCTGCACGGTTTGACCCGCCGCTATCTTTACAAAGTTCCCCGTCGCTGGCAAGGCCGAGCAGAGAACTTTGCCAGACGTTAAAATGTCATTCATGCTGAGCGTTGGCAAAACAGTCCCGCCGCCGCGATTAGTGAAAGCAATGCTTGTCCCTTCGCTCCTCAAATCTTCCGTACTGTCAGTGACAAAGGCTTTCGTCGTGATGAAGATTTTACCCACCGGAACAGCAGGCGGCAGGTCTTGCGCTGTGCCTGAATTGAGATTGAAAGTAAACTCGACTATCTTCCCTTGCGCTATCACAGACCGCTCGGTATTGAAACCGGAGCAATAATTGAATGGCGATACCTGCGCCGCATCTAACAACTCATTCAACCCGACCACCCTCAGCTTGCCTTTCATGATTGATTGTTGGTTCAATTCGTGTTGCTGCTCTCGTCGGGCGGCGGGTTATCTCCCGCGTTAGGCATCTTCCACTATCGAAACCTCACAATCTAAAGAGCCGATGTTATACTGTCATTCTATGGAATTGGAGTGGGATGAGGAAAAGGCAGCAGCCAATCTTGCGAAGCACAGAGTCTCCTTTGAAGAGGCGAAAACCGTCTTCGATGATCCACTTTATGTTGATTTCTACGATCCTGACCATTCCGTTGAGGAGCATCGTTATATTATCATTGGGGAGTCTCACCAGAGACGGTTGTTAATTGTCTCGTACACGGAGCGAGATAATGTAGTTCGGTTGATTAGTGCCAGAGAAGTTACCAGAAGTGAGCGAGAAGCATATGAAGAAGGTTGAAACAGAGATCAATGATGAGCTTCGCCCTGAGTACGATTTGCGCAGCCTGCGAGTGAGGAAGCTAGGCCGAGGGCGGAAAAGTTTCGGCGGAGTAATTCGCTTAGAGCCTGATGTGGCAGAAGTATTTCCAGATGCAGAGGCGGTTAACGAGGCACTTCGTTTTCTGATAAGAATTACCAAAGAGAATCAACCTATCTCTACTCCCAAAGGCGATGCCTAACAACTCATTGAACCCGACCGCCCTTAGCTTGCCTTTCATGATGCTTGTGCGGTAGCTCGCAGATTGTCGATTTCGTCGGGCGGCGGGTTAATTCGAGCGTTAGGCTCTTGCCTCTTTGCTAAAGATGAAGCCTGCTGTATTCTGATATAGAGGTGTGAAAATGCTAAATACTATTCGTGCTATCGTGCGTGAAGGAAAAATAGAGCTTCTGGAAAAAGTTGAGATACCAGAAGGCACAGAAGTTCTAGTTACCCCGCTAGTTGATGAGCCGAGCTTCTGGCTAAATGTCAGTGAAAGCTCCCTGGATTCTGTCTGGGATAATTCAGAGGATGATGTGTATGCCGAGTTACTCGAAAAATGAAGTAATTTTGGTGCGTTATCCCTTCTCGAATTTATTAGGCTCGAAAGTCAGACCTGCCATTGTTATCAATGCCCCTCACATCTCACAGGATGTAATTATTGTTCCACTCACAAGCAAAGTTTCGCCGCTGGCAGGTGAGTTTATGCTAGCGGATTGGAAAGCCGCTGGATTGAATGTGCCTTCTGCGGCAAAGCGTGGGCTTTATACGGTGCATCAGAGTTTAATCATGAAGTCTATCGGAAAGTTGACTGCTACGGATGCCAGCAGCTTGGAAAATTCGTTGCGGGATTGGTTGGGCTTACATTGAAAATTCAAATCACGCCGCGCCTAACAACTCATTGAACCGGACGCGGAATTAGCATGCCTGTTATCGAGAACTTGAATGGTTTCGGCGGTGTCTCCCGCGCCGGTTAATTCGAGCGTTAGGTGTCTTCACGTTTCGGATCTTTCCCGAATCCATTATACTTAAAGATGTCGGAATCAATTTAATCATTAGAGGGCTTAAACTATGAGTGATGAAATGCGGAAGACGATGCAGTTTATTCTTGAACAACAAGCACAATTCGCGGTGAATTTACAGAAAACGGAAGAGCGGGTAACGCGGCTTGAAGAGAACATGTCTGAGATGGCACGTGCTCAAGCTGAGATGGCGAGGGCGCAAACTCATATGAACGAAGTCGTGGCTGTGATGGCTGATACTCACATTCATACTGAAGAGAAGCTAGATGCCTTCATTGGAGTGTTAGAAAGGTATATCAGTTCCAATCAGAATGGCCGCGCCCTAGAAAACGGCGACACCTAACAACTCATTGAACCCGACCGCTCGATAGCATGGCTTTCATGCTTGTCTATGTAAGACGGATGCTGAATGCCATTCGCGCGGGCCGGTTATCTCCCGCGCTAGACAGCTTCGCTTTTGGGATATAATGTATAGCTCAGGAAGCTAGAAAGAAGGTGATAAATGTTTAGACAAATATTTTCTCTCCTCTGTTTGCTGTTGATTCTGTGGCAGACATCGGCCATAGCTAAGCACCCTGATGATAAGAAGATTAGTCTTACGGTTCCTGCCGCTCCTTGGACACTTACTCTGCCTGGCGACAATTTTGCAATCGAAAGAGAGCAGGTCAAACCCGATGGTCGATATGGTTATTTCTTGATGAGTGATGAAAAGAATAATATCATGGTCTCGGTGTTCATCGAACCCGTCGTGAAGTGCAAAGATAGTAAGTCGTGTAGAGATATGGTTTGGAAACTTGGGAACCCATCATGGGAAAGCCCCCAGAATGTCGTTTTATCTGATATTGGTGGCGTACATTTCTTCGAGTTCTTGATGCCTACCTTTAGAGGCCAACCCATCCAACAGCAGAATATGTACGCGCAGTTCGTGGTTGATGGCTTCTGGGTGGATATGCATATATCGAAAGTTCTTTACAAGCCACAAGAGCATGAGATGTTTGAGCGGATAATCAAATCCGTCAAGTTCGAGCCAAAGAAGGAAGGTGAGTCTCGGAAATAATAGGCTAGTTTGTGGTGGTCGCAAGGGCTGTCTAACAACTCATTCAACCCAACGCCTTGATAGCATTTCTTTCATGCTAATCTATTGCGCTAGAGGTTGTGTGCTGTCCGCTCGGCGCGGGTTAATTCGAGCGTTAGATGGCTCTCGATTTGTAAACTATGAAATTACTACTTCTAACAATCGTTTTCGGCTGGCTAAGTTGTTCGACGATGGCACAGCAAGCATCTCGGTTATCGCCTGTTAAGTTGAGTGATTTCGCTAATGCTAAACCTGACCCGTGTGCTGCTCGTACCGCGGCTCTGGACGGTATTGTTCAGAAAACGCCAGCCGACGAGTTGCTTATTGTCGTTGCTCGTCTCGGTGAGGGTGACCTAAGACCTCACCTCAACTGGCGACGCTTGCATAACGTCCGCGCATATTGGACTGAATATCTCTCTGAAGGTCGTGAGGGACACAGGCGTGATGCAGCAACCATCATCTTGGCCGAAGGCGAGAAGGTCAAAGGCTTCGGGCATCTTGAATTTTATGTCGGTGGAAAGTTGGTTTGGGTGCTTAAAGTTGCGCGAAATGCAGACGTGGATTTTGGTGATTGTTATCCGCCGGACGATAGTTTCATCAGGAAGAGAGTTTATAATCCGTGTTGGGTAAAGAGTCATCGAATATTTTATCCCTGCCGCGATATGATTATGCGGCGCAAAGGTAGGCGTTAAGTGAAGGGCTTGGACAACGCGCCATCTAACAACTCATTGAACCGGACGCGCCGATAGCATCTCTTTCATGGTATTTGATTGAATCGCATGTTGGATGCTATTCGCGTCGCGTCGGTTAATTCGGGCGTTATGCCACTTTTAGTTAAAGGAGAATTTCAATGAAACAGAAAAGAATTTTGGTTATGAGTTTTCTCGCTGCCGTGTATATCGGCTGCGTTCACGGAGGAACTGTAACCTCTGCTACAACTGTGTTACCGTCGCCCACTAAGTTTTTCTCTACCTTCTCTCTCGCGGATTCGATTGGGAAGCAGAGAGTAGGAATGTGCTCTGGCATGGCAATTGGGTCTACCTCTAAGCCGGAAGACGACGGAGTACGACACCGTAGAAGTGATAGTTTCGGATGTGGGGTTAATGACACAGGTGACAAATTTAAGGAGAAAGAAAAAGCATTTCTAGAATCTCTAAAATCTTATGTTGAGAAACAGATTGCTGAAAGCGGGGCGAAGGTCGTGGACACAGGAGACGCATTTCCTGCTGGCTTTTATTTTGAGTATGCCGAAGGAGACGTTGAAGGACGCATAGAATTCATCAGCAAAGTCTCAAGCGATAATTACTATTTCCTGAGTGCCACGCTGGTTGAGAGAAGCAAAGATTAGTCAAGTCCTATCTCTAAGAGTCGCAAGGCATAACAACTCATTCAACCCGACGCCTCAATAGAATGGCTTTCATCATTCTCTTCTCGCGGCGGATATTGAAGGCTGCTCGTCGGCGCGGGTTAATTCGAGCGTTCGGCTGCTCGCGCTGATAGTTAGAAAGCAATTGTCATTTCCGATTTCAGTGATAAAATCTGTGTGCCTTACACCTCTAATTTCTGTTCCTTAGCTCACTAGGAGGAAAACGGTGAAACAAAATGCTACGTTGGCTCTAGTTGGTGCGATATGGCTGGCAATAGTGCTTGGTTGCTCCTTGTCCAAAGAAAACTCAAACGCTCCATCTTCCCCAACACAAAATAACAACGTATCCTCGACTCAAAATGCCAATACAACCTCAAATCCTACAACATCTCCCTTAGCCTCACCTTCAGCTCCTGGGATTACAATGGCTAACTATAAACGTCTCAACCTAGGCATGACCTATGCTCAAGTAGTGGAGATTTTGGGGGAAGAAGGAACAGAGTTGAGTAGTAATGACCTTGGTGGATACAAAATTACTATATATCGATGGGGAGAAGCTTTCGGGACTAGCATAAATATGACCTTCCAGAACGACAAACTCATGAGTAAGTCACAATCTGATTTGAAGTAGCGCATTTTATCCACGCCGCGCCGAACAACTCATTCAACCTGACCCCGCGACAGCATTTCTTTCAATGTTGAATTATTCCATAATGCTATCTGCTCGCGCGGGCAGGTTAATTCGAGCGTTAGGCTGCAAAGATAAAGGTAGATTGGTATAACAAGGAGAGAGTACATGGCTAATGAGGAGCATTTAAACATTCTTGCCCGCGGTGTAGGAATTTGGAATCAATGGAGACATGATTACCCTCTTGTCAATCCTGATCTCAGTCAAGCCTCCATTACAAAAGGGGTTTTCAGAAGGATCGATTTTAGAGATGCTGATCTTTCCGGGACTGATCTAAGTGATTCCTACCTGATGGAGGCTGAGTTCTGTCATTCGAATTTGACCAAAGCTAAACTCTGTAGAACCAACTTATTTAGGGCAGACTTCTTCAATGCTAATCTAACTGAGGCAAACCTTACCGAATCAAATCTGGAATATTCTGTGTTAGTTGAGACTGATGTTGACCGGGCAATCATCGAAAGCTGTCGAATCTATGGTATTTCCGCTTGGAATCTTAAGAATCGCCCACAAGTTTCATCTAACCTTATTATCAAGTGTTCCAATGGGTCAACAATCACTGTAGACAATCTACAGACTGCTCAACTCATATATCTTATGTTTGATAACAAGAAGATCCGTGATGTTATTGATTCAATGGCTTCGAGAGTTGTGTTGATCTTGGGCCGCTTCACTCCTGAGAGGAAAAGAGTCTTAAATGCTATTCGTAAAGAACTACGAAACCATAATTATTTACCTGTGCTGTTTGATTTTGAGAAACCGGACAGTCAGGATTTTATAGAGCCAGTTACTACGCTAGCTCATCTCTCTAAGTATATTATTGCAGACGTGACCGACGCCAAAATTGTTCTTGAGGAACTAACTCAGATCGTTCGGAATATAACGGTTCCAGTAGTGCCACTGCTCATGGAAGGAACAGGGCCTGAGCCTACGACGCTGGATAATCTCAGAAAAGGGCGAACTACAGTTCTAAATACGTTCTACTATAGGGATTGTAATGACCTTATAATTAGACTAGATAAAGTAATTGATATGGCCGAGGCAAAAGTAAATCTCTTATAGAGATATGGTCGGGAGCAGCATAACAACTCATTGAACCCGCCCGCCCGATAGCATGGCTCTCATCATCTTTCCTTGCCGTCTGCTAGAATGCCGCTCGCGGGCGGCGGGTTAATTCGAGCGTTCGGTTGCTTCTCAACACCACGCGTGAAGAGAGAATCCCTCCTGCCTGACAGGACAAATTCTTTAAGGCTCTAGCTGAATCTGTTTTTTATATTATTCTTGTTCCGCGTTATTCTGTTAGTGATATAGTATCAATTCGACATGCTGGTTAATCTTCTCCGGGAATTCGCGTTAACAACTTTCAGCAATCACTAATTGGCATCCCTCATCGGGCAGAGACTATGACTAAATTAGACGCCATTAGAAACATTGGTCAGAACGACTTCACATTACGAGAACTCGTGACCCAACTCAAATCAGCCTTGGGAGTCCTGCCATTTGTCGGTGCGGGTTTGTCAATACCATTCGGGTTCAAAGGCTGGCAACAATTTCTTCTGGCGCAAGGGAAGTCTGCCGGTATTGAGAAGAAGATCAAGCAAAGAATAAAAGATGGGGAATATGAGGAAGCCGCTCAGGATTTATTGAATGCCCTCGCGCACCGGGCATTTGCGGATGCGTTGTCTGAAGCATACGGGGAGCACAAATTAGCCGGAGTGAGCCTCCAAGGACCCGTCTGTTATTTGCCGCGATTGGCTAGTGGGCCAGTGATAACCACCAATTTTGATCATGTGCTCGAAAAGGCTTTTGAGGAATCGGATGCTCGCTTTGAAAGCGTCGTCTGGGGGGCGAAAGCAGAGATCGCACAAAAGGCTGTGTACCAAAATAAACGGATACTTTTGAAGTTGCACGGGGATATTGACGACCGCACGGATCGGGTTCTGACCCTCAACGAGTACAGAAAAAACTATGGCGTTTCGGATCCCTCCAAAGTTGATTTCAAGAAGCCGCTGCCAAACCTACTGCAAGTTCTTTTGACCGGTCGTCCAGTGCTCTTCTTGGGCTGTAGCCTGAAGCAGGATCGCGTCGTCAAGCTACTGAAACGCGTCGCTAAGACTAATCGAGACCTTCCACATTACGCTATCGTCGAATATCCGGGGGCGCGCGCCTTCGCTAGCGCGCAATTCTATTTCTCCGAGCATGGCATTCGCCCGGTCTGGTATCCAAAAGGCAAGCATGAGTTTGTGGAGATGATCGTGCAATTCCTCTCGGAAGAGATAACCGATAGTGTGTTAACAGGAAGGTCAAACAGAGTGCGGAAAGATGTCATAGCAGAAGGCATGAAAGCTACAGAAGCATTGGAGATATTGATAAAACAGAATCCCAAGATTGCGTCCTTGTTCATCATCAAATACAAAGACAAACCACGATTTAAAGAGCGTACGGATGTCCGGTTAACGGATAATCCTACTCTTTATATTGCTCAAGCTGCCATTCACAATAATGCGGAAGATCAGCTAAAAGAGGTGCGCCGGACGGAGTTAAAACCAGAGTTCTGGAAGCGTCTCTTCGATGAGGCGACGCGAGAAGACTTCGTTCTCGCGGTTTCGTCGAGGGTAAGACTCGACAACAAAGAATTGGCCCATATCCCGATGATGGACCTTAAGTTCGCCCCGACACCGGATAACGTCAATATCGCAAAAGAAAGCTTCAAAAAGATTGGGCAAACACACGGTGTGCTCTTGAATTCCGGCAAGTCATTTCATTACTACGGCTACACGCTCATGAGCGAAGATCAGTGGCGAACATTCCTGGGACAAAGCCTCCTGCTTTCCGACGTGATTGATACGCGCTACGTCGGGCATGCTCTCATCAATAACGAATGCCGATTAAGGATTTCGACGACTCGCCTGAACCCCTTCATCCCAACTGTTGTGGACACCTTTTGATGGTATCGTCGCGCCGATTAGTGCATTAGAGCCACAGCGCAACCGAACAACTCATTGAACCGGAGCGGAATCAGCTTGCATCTCATCGAGAACTTGGATGCTTGGTCAGATGCTTCCCGCCCGGTTAATTCGAGCGTTGGGACGCTTACACATAAGCACACGGTGAATACTGCTTGTCGGCAAACCGACAGCACCGAGTTCTTCTGTGAAGGATATGATCATGAGTTGGCTTCCAAACGGAACAGGCGCGCTCATTAGCCCTGATCCGCAGCATGGAGTAGGACTCTCAGAGGAAACAAACGGCAAAGCTTGGCAATCATCCGCCGGAAGATGAGCTATGGATAAACCGGGTCATACAGGTTAAAGTAGCAGTGCGAATAAGTTCAATCAGGTGTCAACCAATCTATGAAGGAGAAACCAGATGACTTCTCAGAGCAGCAATCTGGACAAAATAGAACACATCGTTGTGTTGATGATGGAGAACCGCTCTTTTGATAATGTTCTGGGCCGGCTGTATCCTGATAATCCGAACTTTAACGGCGTCAAAGACTCAATGAGTAATCCCCGACCCGACGGCGAGCCGGCTTATGTTTTCGCCGGAACGGACATGACGGCCCCTTTCCCCGATCCGAACGAGCCGTATGACTATGTCTATATGCAACAGTTCAACCCGCCGTGTCCTCCCGGTGTCCCGCCATGCCCCCCGCCGTGTCCTATTCCGCTCACCACTGCGACGCCCGATATGCAGGGCTTCGTCAACGATTACGCCAATGCTCTCAGCCAAGCCAACAGCGAGGCTGAGAAACACGGGCGACCGCCTTTTGACGTTGACCCCGGCGTTATCATGAACTGTTTTGCGCCGTCTTCGCTGCCGGTCATCAACGGATTGGCTAAAGCCTACGCCGTCTGTGATAACTGGTATAGCTCCGTTCCGACGCAGACTTTCCCCAATCGCTCTTTTGTGCACGCGGCCACTTCCAGCGGAAATGTTTACAACACTTGGGGCGGCGAGCACTTCTGGGACAAGGGCATCTTCATCAACAACACGCCCACTATCTACAACCTTCTGGAAGCCGCAAACGTCAGTTGGAAGATTTATCACGGCGGCCCGTTGTTGTTGTGCAACGCTCTTTACGGGCAGAGACACCTGTGGGATTTTCTCTTCTCTTTAGAAAAGAGGCGTTTCTTCCCGCTTCAAGAGGGCGACTATTTGTCTCATTCAGACTCGCAGGCAAACCAGTTTCTCGCAGACGTGCAGGCGGGCAATCTGCCCTCTTATACATTCATCGAGCCGAACATGATTTGCAGCGAGAAATACGGCCCTGAAAACGATATGCACCCAGCCTTTGCGGTCTTCGACACCGGCGCGCCGACCAACGCGCTCTACGGCGACAAACTGATTTCCGACATCTACACTGCCTTGCGCGAGAGCGATTACTGGGAGAAGACATTGTTCATTATCACTTTCGACGAGCACGGCGGCTGTTTCGACCATCAGCCGTCGCCCACGGCAGTTTCTCCCGACGACATTGTGATTCCGGCGAATAAAAAGTGCGACGGTCAGGGCAGCAACTTTGACTTCAAAAGGCTCGGCGTCCGAGTTCCGGCGGTTCTGATTTCGCCCTGGGTCGAACAAGGAACAATCTGCCATACGCAATTCGACCACACCTCTGTCATCAAAACGGCGTCTAACAAATGGCTGCACGGAGAGAGTTTAACCAAACGCGATGCCCTTGCGTCTGACGTGAGCGAAGTGCTCACTCTATCGACTGCCCGGACTGACGCGCCCGCAATTATGCCGGTCACACCGCCCCCTTTTACCGGCTGTGGGAGTGAACGGCTGTCAGGGTTACACCGGGATATGCTGGTGGCGGCGGCGTTGTTGGTCGCCCGGAACGCCGACAGGTATATTCATCTCGGCTCGCTAAAAACCAGAGAAGAAATCATTGCCGCGCTTGATAAGTGGGGGGAGAGTTTTCTCGCGTCATAGAAGACGACGCGCGGGACACTCCAACGGTTAGTTGACGCCTGAGAAGAGAGTGAGGAGATTCAGGCTCACGCAAGCGCTTTGCAGAAATTGAAGTCCCCGATCAAGGATGAAAAGTATAGCCGAATCATCGCGGACACTCTGGACTACGATAAGGCAATCGAGCGAGCAAGCAAACTCGATGAAGACCTAACAAATACGGTGTGTAAGTTTCTTTCACGTCGCGCCCAACAACTCATTTAACCGGACGCGCAATTAGCTTGCCTCTCATTGAGAACTTGGATGGCTTCATCGACCCGTGCGCGCCGGTTAATTCGGGCGTTAGTCCGCCCTCTGCCGGGTACAAAGAGTTTTGCTGAAAATAATTCTTGAGATTTTCTTATGAGGAGGATAATATTAATGTAGTACCAGGTCATGTAAAAGCAATCCCTCGCTTCTCAATACACCTCAAACCTTTAAGGAGGTTGTAGCAATGGCTAAAAAGATTGAATTCGAAAACCTCTCGTTGGATGATGTCCGCCAAATCAACAACACCCTTCTACAAGACCTTGTTTCCACAGCACGCGCCGGTAAAGTAGGTTTCGGCGGGGCGAAAGGCAAAGATCACGTTGAAGGTGGATGGACTCGCGGCGGTGACCACGTCAAAGGTGGATGGACTCGCGGCGCGGCTGCCTTTGAATTAACTGACATTATTAACACGGTCTCCGGCGCTGGGGCGGGAGAAAAGAAGTAGTTATCCCTGAACCTCGAAACGTCCGTAAAATCAGGACTCGATTGGCGGTTTAGGGGAGAGCTTCTAAACTCATCGTCAGATAATTGGAAAACTCCTTGTAGGTGGTCAGTTAGAGCCCTGCCAACTTTACTCAGGCTATAAACGATTCGCCTGACAAATGATGCTGGAGTGACCGGCTAGAGCCGGTCTTCTCCACCTCACTACCAGTCAGAGAATTTGTTTTCCCCGCAGAGAAGAGGAGAAATTATCATGGCAATCACACACGCAATCGTCAAAGCCGTCCGCGGTTGTAATATCGCATGCAAATATTGCTATGTGGATCAATATGGCTTTGGGGCGGAAAAGATTCAGATGATGAAGGAAGATGTCCTTGAGCAACTCTTCGTGCGGGTCGGAGAGCATGCGCACGCTCACAATCTTCCCGGATTCACTTTTTACTGGCATGGCGGGGAACCATTATTGCAACCAATGCGATACTATGAAAAGGTCGCAGAGTATAGTCAACGATATCTGCCAGATGTTCAAGTGTTGCACCTGCTGCAAACGAATGCGACTACGGTCACGCGCAAATATGCTCGCCTCCTCAAGGAATTGGGGATCGTAGTTTCCATCAGCATGGATGGCCTTCCTGAGATCAATGATCAGCTTCGCGTTGATCGTGCGGGACATTCCACTTCGCATCGTGTGCTGAGAGGTATTGAGGCTTTACAGGCAGAAGGGCATCCATTACAGATACTTTGTGTTATTACTCCGAGCGCCATTAAACGCGGGGCGGAAATCTATCGTTATTTTCGCTCAATGGGGACAACGTGGATGGACTTCTTGCTGCCGCACGCCAACGCCCGGCACACTACTATCATCCCTCATGATATGCCCACACAAGAACAGTTTGCAGAATTTTACATAGATGTCTACAAGGAGTGGATGAACGAGGGTAATCCGAATATTTGTGTCCGGCGGCTACGCGACTACAGCCAACTCTTGCTCGGCGCAGAGCCGGATACCTGCATTTTTAGCGATGATTGTTCCTACATCATCACCGTCCTACCCGATGGAGGCATTTATTCGTGTGACGATTTGCTCTCCACATTTCCAGACCCTATGGGGTTCTTACAAGTGAACACACTCGACGATATTCGGAAGCACTCGAATATGTGCAAGGTCTGCAAAGGCAGTCCTGTGATGTTCGGACAGGAGTGTCTTGATTGTGATTACTTCGACGTGTGCAGGTCTGGCTGTTCCAACTTTAGAGCAACAGAGAATCAGACATTTACGGATCGATACTATTACTGTCACATGAGCCAGATTGTGATTGATCATATCCGGGATGATATGGTCGAGAGACTTTCGCAATCCGGTATCACGGCTAAGGAAAAAGAGGCTTCCCCTTCATTTATACCCTCTCTGGAGCCGCGCCAACAAAGATCACGTTTTCTCCCGGTACTTCAAACGCCGCCTGCTGCACGATGACTCAAGGCCGACGTTACTAGCATCTGCGCTTAGGTGGATGCGCCGCCCAACCTTAGGTTGGAAGTTCGACGCGGCCTAACAACTCATTCAATCCGACGCCTCGATAGCTTCTCTTTCATCGTTGTGTAATCCGGCGTATGCTATGTGCTGCTCGCGCGGGCCGTGTTATCTCCTTCGTTATGCGTCTGGAATCTTGAATATTTGGACAAAATAGAAAAGCATGTAAAATACGCTAGGGAGATTTAATCTATGGATACTATTTCAATACCTGCTCATTTTGATGGGGAGCGTATTCTTCTGGATGAGCCAGTTGAGCTGGAACCAAACACTCGGCTGATCGTTACCATTCTGCCGAACCATGATGATGAGCGAGAATCATGGCTGCGTTTGTCTGGTAAAGGGCTTGAAGATGCTTATAGTGAAGATGAAGAGGAATACTCACTAGACTTAATCAAAGAGGCCAATCCTGAATATGAGGGAAGGTGATGTGGTGCTCACGCCAGTTCCGCAAGCAGATGGGGCGATTAAGAACCGTCCAGCGATAATTTTACGCGAGATGCCGCCTTACAAAGATTTGCTTGTCTGTGGGATAAGTACCCAGTTGCATCAACAGGTTAAGGATTTCGACGAGATTATTTCACCTGCAGATGCGGATTTTCCCTCAAGCGGTTTGAAATCAGAATCATTGATAAGGCTGGGGTTTCTGGCCGTACTGCCGCGAAGCAGTATTGCCGGATCAATCGGCTTGATTTCTTCAGAGCGGCATAAAAGCTGCTGAAAACGTTAAGCAACTATCTCGTAAAATAAGACGCATAACAACTCATTGAACCTGACCGACCGATAGTATCTCTTTCATGCTCTTTCCTTGCATTCAGGTAGAGCGCCATTCGCGGTCGGCGGGTTAATTCGGGCGTTAGGTGCTTTCCTGTAGATTGAGATGGATGGATTTTATGTTTCGCATTTTTGTTGTCGTCTTTTCAGTAATAATTGCTGTTCTCGTATTTCTTTCGGAAGATGCTCTGGCACATCCGGCGTGGGGCATTGTTGTTGACAATCAAGCTCAAGTTTTTGTCAGCGATTTGGAAACCATTTGGAAGATAGACGCGCAGGGCAAGCAGAGCGTCTTTAGAGCGGGCGTGAGCGGCAGGCATATACACGAATTAGCCATTGACGAAAACGGCAACGTCTATGGCGAAGATTTAACTTATGAATCTGAAACTCAACGCTACATCACAGCTATCTGGAAAATGACACCGGCGGGCGGCTTCACATACATTCTTGCGCCGACCAGCAATCCGCCGAAAGGAATAAGCATTTGGAAAGACCGCAATGGCAATACATATTCTCTGCAATGGAACAATAGTTCCGACCGCGAGGTTTTACTTCTCAAGCGAACGCCGGAAGGCAATGTCAGCACTTTAATCGGCAGAGAGCAGTCTGGCAGCAAGTTTCGTCAAGTCGTCTTGTCGAGCATTGGCGGGATGGCGTTCGGAGCGGACGGCTCCTTGTATTTGACTGACAGAACGAGTATTCAGAAAGTTACTCTGGCAGGAACAGTGACGATGATTGCTCGCAATATAGCAGCCGAAAGTTCTGCTAATCAAAAGACTCAAAGTTCAAACACTTCGCTGTCCGGCATCGCGGTCGATTCTTCCAACAACATTTACGCAGCTGATTTCGGCAATCGTCGAGTTTTGAAAATTACGCCGAACGGCAACACGACGAGTTTGTTGCGCGCCGAAGAATCCTGGTCTCCGAGCGGCGTTGCTTTCAGAAACGGCGACCTTTACATTTTAGAAACCGGCAACGCATCACAACGCCCACGCATTCGCAAACTATCATCAGACGGAACAGTGTCTGTACTGGCAATCATCGGAGAAAGCGCTACTGCGATTGAACGCGAAATGCCTGCCGGTGAAAACAGCGGGTCGGTTGCCGTGCCGAAGAGAGCTACTACATATGTGCTGATTGGACTATGCGCGGGCGCTGTAGCTTTGAGTTTAGCTATCTGGCAGATACGCAAAAAGAGAGTCGTCAAATTATCAGAAAGAAAGACGTAGATTTTAACGAGACTTCAGGAAAAAAAACGCCGCACCTCACAACTCATTCAACCGGAGCGCGGATTGTATGCTTGTCATGTAACTTGAATGAGTCGCAACTTGCATTTCATTTGTCGCGCCCGGTCAATTCGAGCGTTATGCGTTTTACCCGTTGTTGCATGTGCGCAACAATGTCTTGTGCCAGAGACATGGTTGTGATATAAGGCGTCCCTGAGATTGGAGCTTTATACGTCAGGAACACAACTTAGGAGGAAAATATGGAACTGGGAAATTTCTCTGTGAGCCTTGCTGTCAAAGATATTGAGGCATCGAAGCTCTTTTACGAAAAGCTGGGTTTTACAGTTTTCGCGGGAGATCAAGCGCAGGGTTGGCTGATTATGAAGAATGGCGATCACAATATTGGTCTGTTTCAAGGCATGTTCGAGAAGAACATTCTCACCTTCAACCCTGGCTGGAGTAGCGATGCTCAGCCACTCGGAGAATTCACGGACATTCGAGAGTTGCAGCGGCAGCTCAAAGCGAGTGGCGTGAACATGATTACAGAAGCAGACGAAAGCTCTACTGGCCCGGCGAGCTTTATGATTGCTGATCCAGATGGGAACACGATTCTGGTAGATCAACACGTATAGGCCAGTGTGGCAGCTGGAAATTCTGTTTGCGAACAGCGACGCCTAACAACTCATTCAACCGGATGCGACGATAGCATCTCTTTCATGATGCTTCCTTCGAAGTATCTTGAATGCTGTTCGCGGCGCGCCGGTTAATTCGGGCGTTATGCTCTAGCCTTTAGTGTAAATTGAAACAAGGAATGGTTGATGAATAGCGAGCTACAACACTTGTTTCGCGCAGACCAGGATGAGCGAAAGAATCATCCTCAGTACGGTACGCCGGAGTATCGATTATTGCGTGAGCGGGATGCTCAACGTCGGAACTGTCTTCAAGGCATTGTTAAGTCTGGCAGGTTGAAAGAGCCTGAAGATTATTATCATGCCGCATGGATTCTCAATCATGGCGAGAGCGTAGAAGAGATTTGGCAGGCTCACATCCTGGCTCAGGAGGCAGTCAAACTCGGCTTCGGTCGTGCGCGCTGGCTAGCTGCTGCGACATACGATAGATGGCTGATGTATCAAGGTAGGCCGCAGAAATACGGGACGCAGATTGTGCCGGATGGAAAGCGGCAGCGTGTGTGGGATGTTGAGACGACGACGACTGATGCGGAACGCGCGGAGTGGGATGTGCCAACGCTGGCGGAGATGGAGAGGCGTGCCGAAGAAGTAACGCGCAATGAAGCGATGCCGCCAATGGACACTGTTCCAGAATGGCTGAAGGATGCGCTAATGAGGTGGCGTGCTGAAGATGAAGGGCGAGCATAACAACTCATTGAACCCGACCGCCCTCAGCTTGTCTCTCATCACCGTTTATTCGCTTCGGTCAGGTGGTGTAGTATCTTCGGGCGGCGGCTCAATTCGGGCGTTAGATTTTTGCGTTAGTATAGCTGAAACGAATTAAGCGCAAACGTCATATAGTTTATAGCTGTTTCAAAGATCGTAGTACTTTGAAGAACTTATATCTTGAACAGGGAGGAACTTCGTATGTAATCGAACATCGGAAATGATGAGAAGAACGAAAAATCGAGCTGCTTGTAGATAGAGCTGCTGCATTGGCCGCACCATTTCCTGCACTGACGCAGGAAGTCTGGAAAGGCCAAGACACATCCCACTGGCAACAATAAATGCAGTTAGAGGAAAGCAATGGACAACACGCCGAAAAACGAAACCCAGGAACAAGATGCAGACGAGCGTGATTTATTCGCCTTGAGACCAGAGGAAGAACTGGCCCACATAACGGACTCTCAAGTTCACGTGCTTAGAAAAGGCGTGATTTGCAGGACTGACTACCGCGCCCGCAGAAAGACTCCGTTTGAGATTGTCCTTGATGCGACCGATGGGTTCATCCCACTTTGGGAGAAGAATATGGTTCTCCGATGGAGATTCAATGAGGCTTCGCTAAATTTCTTCCAGCAACCCGCAGCCGTTGAGTTGAGGGTCAGGGAGTTGCTGGCTGAAGCCATTACAGCGTGGGGGGACGCAGCTCCAATCCGCTTCGACGAAAATCCTGACAACTCCGACTATGAGATCGTCATGGAACGATTCCCGGACTGCACCCCTCAAGGATGCACACTCGCTCAAGCCTTTTTTCCTGATGCGGGGCGGCATCAACTCTACATTTTCCCGACGATGTTTGAACAAAGCAGGGATGAGCAGGTGGAAACCTTGGCGCATGAGATTGGTCACATATTCGGCCTGCGGCATTTCTTTGCGCCGGAGTTAGAGACTCCGTGGCCGAGCTTGGTCTTTGGAGAACACAATCCTTTCTCCATTATGAACTACGGCAATAATAGCCGACTCACCGATGACGACCGAAGGGATCTGAAGTCGCTGTACGATGGTGTTTGGAGCGGCCAGTTGAGTGAGATCAATAGCACGCCAATCAAGCTGTTTCGACCTTTTCACTATCTCTTCGCCTGATCACTCATCACGAGGTCGCTGAAGCAGCCCATGAGCAGGGCATGCCGAGGTCACAGATGTGTGCGACGTTTGTGCTGGCCCGGACGGTCGCAGATCAACAGACATAGGCCACCTCAGTACACAGACGAGAGCGGTCTTGGGCCAGTTCGTTGGCGTCGCCTTTAAGGCGACGCCAATCCTTGCCTCATCAGCACTTGGCTTCATGGCAAGCCTCATCAGCACGCGAGCCGCGTTTGCACACCCCACCACATAGGTCGGTTGCCCGTTCCACCATACTGATGCTCAGCTTTCGAGCTAGGATTATTTCAAATCAGTGCGCCGCGCCCGCTGACCACGGCGTTAGGCTTCTGCCCCATCCACTAACATGATAAAAAGAATAAATGGAGGATGTGATAACGGCGCCTGAACAGATAACACCAAAGTGGCTGACAGGTGGGCTTCGTAAAAATGGCTGTCTTGAATATGGCAAGGTGATCGGCGTCAAGAATATATTAACGAAAACGCTGGTGGTCTCGGTTGTGTCTCGCCTTGAGGTTGGCTATTCGATGGATATTCCCGCGTCTGCACCTTCTACGCTGTTCCTCAAAGTCTCTCGGCCTAATTTATCACAAGCCATCTCTTCTGAACTTAACAGCCAAGAGGTCGAGTTTTACCGCAAGGTTGCGCCTGAGATGAGTGACCCGCCTTTCATACGTTGCTATGACGCTGCTTATTCATCTGAAGATGACAGGTCTCATTTGTTGCCCGAAGACTTCTCTTTCCTTGCGGCTAAGGTGAGATGAAGCTGCGGAACAAGATCAAACAATTGGTTATCAACATATTGTTTTTTGTGGGAATGGTTTTGTTTATCATTCCGCGCATCTTTGTGATATTCAAACTCTCTCTAGCCACTCCGGCGATGCTTGTTGAAAGATTGTCAGGCCGTCAGGGCATGAAACGCTCATGAGAGTTGACGAAACGCTCAAGGCGTTCGCTTCTGGCAATTTTAGCTTTACAATATTTAGCTCCTTTGTGTCTGACGGTGATCATAGCTTTTCTGATAAATTCTGTTTTAATAGCACAGGGATTTCCGGCTAACGAAGATTTGCAGGATTTGGTTGATAACATTTACAAGCTTTTGTGGCTGCCGCTCGATATACTCCTTTGTACATTCGCGGCAATAGCGATGGCTTTGTTGTATCTAAAGACAAGACGTTCGGGCGGCGAAGATTTGGATGAATTATTAATGCAGGTTGAAAACTATGACCGTCCCCGGAATAGTTTACAAACAAAACTCCGGCGGCGTTTTAATTTTCAAAACAAAAAATCAGAGGAATAATTTTCTTGACTCGCATCTCACTGGAGACAAAACATGAGAACTCTCTTACTCTTCTCGCTTCTCCTAACATCTCTTCCGCACGGTCTGGTTGCCGTCGTCACACAGGAAGATTCTTTGGTGTTGGTGCTCAATTTCAAATATTCCAGGAGCCGTCAGGCAATCAAGAAACTGAATGCCACGACTATCGCTCCCGCGCCGGATATGGCCGAGGCGAAAAAAATCGCTCAACGAAATCCGAGGCCACAGGGCATCGTAGGCGCTCCAGACCCGAATACCCAAACCATTGACGCGCGCAGCGCGGCTCTGGAAAAGAACGTGCAGGAATCTCTGTCACCCTCAATAACTCACGTTGACGGCTATCTGTACCAGACTACAATCAGAAATGCCCATACACAAAACATAGAGATTGTGTACTGGGAATATCAATTCAAAGAGTCTGTCGAATCCGGCGAATGTGGTACGCAGACAATTTCTTTGCGGCGCGAAGATAAAGCCGGGCAAAGAGAGAGAATTGCAGGTCTTCAGTGTGCTGGGCGCGGGCGATGTGGTCAGTGTGGATAGCTTGACTAAAAAATCTGGAAAACTTTTCGAGGAAAAAGTTGTCATCAATCGTGTGGAGTACGCGGATGGGTCAATCTTACAACGCAAGGACTGGAATTTCGCCGAGATGAAGTCAAGCATTGAACGGGTCACCAGCACACCATGGGGAACAGAGATGTGCCGCAGCCTTTGATAATAACGAAGAAGCCCGCTCACTTACACTCGCGCAAACGCGAATTTTATTGTGGCAAGTGTCTGAGGCATCCGCCAGCTAAGTGAAAGACGCAATCTATCAACTCATTGGCTTTGTTGCAAAAGCAGGGTATTCCAACAACATTTATGACTAGTGTCATTTGGCCTAACTCTATCTTGTGTGCTTTCTGATTTTTGCAACAAAGCCGAGAGACATGTTAACTACAGATACCATTCTTCAGCACAGATACCGCATCGTCCGCCCGTTTGGTCGCGGCGGCATGGGGGCCGTCTATGAAGCCATTGATGAGCGGCTCAGTCGAACACTAGCCATAAAAGAAACTCTCGTCGAAACGGATGAACTGAGGCGCGCCTTCGAGCGTGAGGCACGCTTGCTGGCAAACCTGCGTCATCCGGCGTTGCCGAAAGTGCTGGACCATTTCAGCGAAGCAGAAGGATTGTTTCTGGTGATGGAGTTTATCCCCGGTGATGATCTGGGCAAGATGCTTGAACAACAAGGACACGCTTTTTCGCCTGCCGAAGTGCTAGGCTGGGCCAATCAATTACTGGATGCGCTCGAATACTTGCACAGCCTAGACCCGCCTGTGCTGCATTGAGACATCAAGCCGGCGAATCTCAAGCTTATCTCTCGCAATCATATCGTCCTGCTCGATTTCGGACTCGCCAAAGGCAGCGCAGGCCATATGACCCGCACCGAAAATAAAAGCCTGCTCGGCTTCTCTCTGAATTATTCGCCGCTCGAACAGATGCAGGGAACCGGCACAGATGAGCGCAGTGATCTCTATTCACTCGGAGCTACTCTCTATCATCTGCTCACAGGTGTTCGGCCTCCAGATGCGCTGTTGCGCGCCAGCGCGGTAGTGAATGGTCAGCCCGATCCATTGCAACCGGCGGATGAGATAAAAGAAGAAATCGCAACTCCTGTATCGGCGTCGCTGATGCGTGCGATGGCTCTCAATATTGATAACCGACCGCGCACTGCTTCCATGATGCGCGAGGAATTGCACAACCTCGCTCCGCGCACGGCACAGACTGTTCCGATGAGAACAGTAGATGAAACTACTAAAGTGAGTTTGCCTGAAAATCAGGCCACGATGAATGCTCCGGTTGTGTCGAACAAACAGGCCGGAGTGCGTGTGGTGGTTCCCGTTCCCGAAGAAACTTGGGTCGCCGGAAAGCAAGAGAGAAGTGGAAAGCGGTGGATAGTTGGAGCCGTTTTGATTGCGGGGCTGGTTGCCCTCTCGGCTATGGGTTATCTCCTATTTTCAGGTCGTGATACGAATAGGCGTGCGCAAACTAACAGTCCGGTGACGGGGAGCAGCCCGCTCTCGACACCGAGTCCCTCGCCAACGGCCAATGTCAAAAGCTCGCCGCTACCGGGTGATGATGAGTTGGCTGCACGTGCGAGACTTGAGCAAAAGAGTATCCCTTTCAGCGAAGCTGCATTTACAAAGGTCGTGGAAGAAGGAGACACAGGGTTGGTCGAATTATTTCTTGCCGCGGGGATGAATCCCGATACAAAAGACGCGAGGGGAAGGACGGCGTTGATTAATGCAGCCTCAAGGGGCAGTAACAACATTAGCCAGAAGCTGTTGAGCAAAGGGGCCGAGGTGGATGCCAGAGATAGTACAGGCTCAACCGCTCTGATGGAGTCTGCGCGCGGCGACCACAAGGAAACAACCAGAGTCCTGCTGGAAAAAGGCGCGGATGTAAACCTGACAGACAATAACGGACGGACGGCGCTGATACGTGCGGCAGCACAGGGGCATGCGGAGATTGTGCGCCTGTTAATCAATAAGGGAGCCAGTGTGGATGTTAAAGACAGAGACAGTCGCAGCGCACTGACATGGGCGGAAATTAATAATCAATCGGATGTCATTGAACTGCTCAGGAAGGCAGGAGCCTCCGGGCAGTAGGCCGACCTCGCAGTTCTTGAAGAGAGTAACGCTTTTTCTAGAATGCGCTGCACGCCTGATACGCGCCCGTCGGGTCAATAGCGGAAGCTCCCTGCTCGATGTGCCGGATGATTCCGTCTTTGTCGATGACGAATGTGGCGCGCGTTCCGACGAACCGCTCTTCATCGAAGATGCCGTAAGCTCTCACCACCTGTCGCTTGATGTCGCTGAGCAGGGGGAATGTCACTCCTATGTCTTCGGCGAATCGCTTGTTGGCGGCATAGCTGTCCACGCTAATGCCGATAACCTGTGTATTGCTCTTCTCAAATTTGGCGATATCAGCCTGATACGCCTTCAACTCTTTCGTTCAACCGCCGGTGAAGGCCAGCACATAGAAAGCGAGCGTGACGTTCTTCTTGCCGCGAAAGTCACTGAGCTTGACCGGCTGTCCATTCGTGTCTGTGAGTGTGAAATCCGGCGCCATCTCTCCGACCTTGAGTTGCGTTTGTGGGGCGTTCGGTTGTTGGGACGCACCGCTGCTGCCACTGTTGCCAGAGGTTGAGACATTAGCGGGTTGGCTTTGTGATTGAGGCGATTTCTGACAGCCCTGTGCAGCGAGCAGCGAGAGAAGAAACAGCGACGCCGTCGCTTCCTTTAATACCTTCTTCATAAAATGCGCCTCAATTCTTTCTGCTTTGTTGGAGACTTGCGGTCTCTTTTATTCGTGCTCATTATTCCATAACACTGGGCCAAAACAACAAGACTTCAAACGAGCCTTAAATGGACGATGCTCATTACTCACTCTGGTCTGCTTCCTTCGCAGTTTTCGGCGCTTTGGTTTTGCCCAGAGACGCGCTGATTAACACTTCGTCCGGCCTTGCCCCGTCGATGAAAGCGAAGACATGGTAATGGTCCCGGTTCTCGCGCAGGACTTCGATTCGGCCCGCGTCCTTCAACCGCGCAAGGTAGGCCATGACAAACGACTGCTCTTCGGCTGTCATGAACTTGTTGTAGATGTCAAAGGCCAGCCCGGTCGAGTGTGGCGGCGTCTCCATACGCGTGGCGTTGGGGTTCACTTTACTCAAAGCGTGCTGGTACTCGTCTGGCCGCACCAGCGATGACAACGGCAGCGGCCTGTCAAACTTCTCACGGTAGGCGGCTGCGACCTCTTCCATAACTTTCAGAGCTTCGGGCCTTAAGGAACTGAGCATCCGAACTTTCATCTCCTGCCGCGAACGCCCGTCATTAATATTGTATGTCCTATCAGGCATGCTTTTCGCAAAACTATCCAGCGACCCGTAGGCTGTAAAAAGCAGGCTGCGGGTTTTATCATTACCGTAATAGCGGTCGAGAAACTCTTTATGTGAACGCTCGGCTTTAAGAGCTTTCTGCTTCTCTGCAATCTCAGATTGCAACTTAACGCGCTGTGCCTTCTCGCGCTTCTCCAGAGAATTAATTTCTCGCTTGAGGTTGGCGATTTCGTGTTCAAGATTTGTTCCCGATTCCGTTATCCGTGCGTACTCCTGCCAGAGCTCGGCTTCGCCATAGAGTGTTATCCTTTGAGGATCTGCATAGCGCGTGAAAGGCTCTTTGTCTGCGCTACCGCCCACGCCGAAGAGAATGTAATTTTTTGTGACGGGTCGCAATTCCACCATCTCGCCGCGCTTGAGCAGACGAGCGAGATCAGCAAAATCTTTCGGGGTTTCAAACTGATGTTGTCGCCACTCTGCGTATTGCACTGCGAGAAAGCGGCGCGTGTCGCTGTAGTGCCGCAACTGCGCAGGAGTCTCCACTTTGGCTTGCTTGCCAACTGGCTCCCCTCTGTCCTCTTTGACCTTTTGCACGGCCTGAGTCCAGGCGTTTACTTCAGCGGCTTCCGCAGCCGGTGGCGACGGCAGATAGCTGATGTAACTGTTTCGCCCGCGCTTTTTCAAGCCCGGCAGGATTAACAATAAGGCAACCACGACCACGAAAATGATGCTTGAGATCAGGAGTGCGTTCCGGCCACTTTTTTCTTTCACAAATAATCCTCTGAAAAAAAGAAAATAGCCTGAACTGAGGCAATAACCGACCATGGCTGGCCTCGTCAAGCTGATGGACTATTATGATGTTGTCTGGAGACAAAAAGTGCGCCGGGCGGGTGAGAAAAAGTGGCGATTTAAATTGGGCCACATTCCTACTGTATAGCAGAATGGCCTTGCACATTTATTCAAAGGGAATGCATAAATTCAAAGAATTATGCAGTCTCTTCTAAATAAATGTGCAAGGCTTCATCACTCCGTCATAGTGATTTGAGGAACTTGAACAACTGCGATTTCTGAATCGGCGTCAATGATTGAAAGGCAGTTCTGCTTGATGCTGCCTGTCCGCCATGACGCATGATTGCTTCGTTCATGGTAAAGGACTGCGCTCCGCTATTTGTGGGCGGGCTGCTTGAACCACCGTCATGCATCAGCCTGTCACGCGTTCTCAATCCCCAGAGCGGCGGCGTGCGTACCATGTTTCTGGTTAACTCGCCATTGGTTTCGACAATGCCGTCTCCGGTTCCTATATCGTGCAGGAGAAAATCGCTGAACGGGTGGAACGTCTTGTTGGCAAGTGCGGCAGGCACTATGAATGTCCCGCCGTTGAGCACAGTGCCTGCATTGGGCGTCGTGGTAATCGTGCGCACGTGGCAGACCGAACAACTCAACTGGTCAAAGAGTATCGAGCCGGGGTCAGTTGCATCCACAGGCACGAGGTTGCGGTCACGCGGCGGAACTTTGGTCGAACGCATGAAACGCGCGAAGGCTTCGACATCTTCACCAAAACCCTGCGCTCCGCCTGAATCTTCCGGGTCAAGCACAGGGTCAAAAGACATCACAGAACGCCCAAGCGAACTCGATTCCATCGGGCGCAGAGGGCTTGTGATTCCCATCTCCGCCTGATATGCCGCAGCCGAGAAAGTGAGCAGGCTGGCGATAGAATTTTTCCAGCCGAAACGTCCGATGCGCGTCTGGCCCGGAGCTTCCAGGAGTGGCACTGAGATGGCTGTGCCGCGCATCTCTACCGGCTGATTGTCACGAATAGAGAGAAGCGTTGCGTCATCAGTAGCCTCTACAAAACCATCACCGAGAATGTTGAGTGAGGCGCGGAAGGTGCGCACGTTCTCGCCGGAATCGGATGACCACTGCGGGTTGGAAAAAGAGGAAAACCCTTGCCTGAGAATTTGTGTCTGGTTGCTGCCGTCAGTTGCCATCGTGAAAATTTTGAAAGAGCCTCCCTGACGTGTACTGTGAAAGGCGATAAGGTCTCCGTCGGGCGACCAAGCGGGCGCGCCGTCGTTTGAAGAATGGTTCGTCAGCCGCGTCTGCGATGCTCCCGTAGAGGTCATCTTGTATATCTCAGAGTTGCCGTCACGCGTGCTCGCGAAGGTAATCATCGTCCCGTCCGGCGACCATGAAGGATTGCCGTTGAAGAAGAAGCCTGTCGTGTTGGTCAGGTTCGTCTGGCCGCTGCCGTCTGCGTTCATCACCCAGACATCGGTTTTCGAGCCGTTCAGTCTCTGAAATGCTATCTTACTGCTGTCTGGCGACCATGCCGGAAAATCGTTGCCGCCGATGCCGTCATTAGTCCGGTTCACTTTGTTAGTGCCGTCCGGGTTCATCGTCCAGATTTGAAAGCCCGCCGAACTGTTGTTGGCAAACGCGATGGTCGTCCCGTCTGGCGACCAGACCGGGCGGAGCGAGGATGAGGTCGGGTCACTGGTCAGTTGAATCTGGTTTGTGCCGTCCACATCCATCACGAAAATCTGCTTAATGCCGCCCACAGTTTTTGAGAAAAGAATCTTCGTCGTGTCGGGCGAGAAGCTGGCGAAGTTAACGCCCGTCGGGTCGTTGGCGACCTGACCGTACTGGCCGCCGTCGAAACCCATGACGAAGATTTGGTCGCCGTTCTTAGAGCAGATGATTCTGGGGCCATCAGGTATCCGCTCTTGAATTTCCGCGTTGGTCGCGCGGGCTTGAATGAGCGAGCCGCCGGGAGCCTCCACAAATGTTCCGTCCGGCCCGCTATGCCCGGCGCGCAACTCGAAGACTTGACTGATGCCGCCGGAGACAGGGTTCTGATGACACTCTGCGCATGACTGCGCGTTGTAAACCGGCCCCAGTCCGTCAGCGATTTGCTCTTGAGATTCAAATGTAGCTTTGTCGGCTAAGAATTCGGCCTGTGTCGTGAAACCGTTGGTCTGGTTATCGAAACCCGCAGGGGCTTCTGTCGGGCCTGACTGGCTTTTAACGGCTGGCGTTATTGAGAGCGAGGCGACTAACGACGCAGCAAAGAACGTAAGGACAAACAGCTTGAGAATTTTCATGTTTCCTCCTTGCTCGCACACACTTCGGAGAGAAGTGAAGCGTGTGGCTGAGCGTGCGAGATGTTAATCAGAGATGACATGCGAGGGTTTAGTGCCTGAATGCCGGGAACATCTCCCGATCTGCTGAATACCAACTGGCTTTCACGAAAAACTTCCGGCGCGCCAATGCCGTTAAGACCCTGCTGTCAGATAGTTGGATTCCGGCAGCAGAGGAGTGAATAAATTGTGAAAGAAGAGTGAGCGCGACAGTTGAGCAAAATACTGTCACGGGCCAATGGTTAAGGTTGAGTGAAGTTAACAGAAGAGAGGCTCACAGTAAGGAGCGAGACTTTTGTTAACCGAAAAGTCAATGCGTCGTCACGAGCCGGTAAAGCTCTGTCAGTGAAGTTAACAATCAAGACGTTGTGAAGAACGTCGCCTGCCTGCAAAATCAGATGTTCGGTGTTCGAGTGGAATTTACTCGCATTGAATTCTTGAGTCAAGAAAATTTCCGGTGGTGGGCCAATCTATGTGCGCGGGGCGGGTTAATTCGGGCGTATGTCGCTTCGCGTTGTTTGCGGCAAACTTAATAGTGCCTTCCAAAGAGGGAAACGTAATAACGAAACGTCTTGAATAAAAGCTAAACTTCAGACTTGCATGTTCACCAGCCTAGAGTGTTACTCTGGTCGCGTAGTAAAATCAACAGGCGACATAACAAGTCGTTCGACCCGCGCGCCCGATAGCATTCCTTTCATCGTTGCGCTCTTGCGATTTGGTTGAATGCTTCATGCGTGCGGCGGGTCAATTCCAGCTTTATGCGGCACGAGACATAGCGATATAGCATCCCTTTTCGCAGGTAATCCAACCAGAGGGAATTACTAGTGGTAACCAACCAAATCCGCTTTGACGACGGGGCTGCCTACGAACGATACATGGGGAAGTGGAGCCAGCTTGCAGGTGAAACTTTCCTCGACTGGCTCGCTCCAATAGTTTCGCCAAGTCTTATTTCTTGATTTTGTTAAAGGCATAATTCCCACGCTAGTGAAACTGATCAACTTTACAAGATTTTGATTGATCCACAGCGATGAAAGGAAAACTCATGAGTTTGAATGCTTTGGAGTTCAGGAAGAATCTGGAGGAAGACGTAAATAAGTTTGACAGAGAGGCCGCCGCCGCGCGCTGCAATCAACTCGTCAGTCATCTTTCCGAGAGCGTCGAATCATACCCGGAAGAAGAGGCCATAGCAGTTTTGGATCTTCTACGCCGGAAACGTATGTTTGCCCTGATGCAGAATGTCGCGGACGCACTGGTACAGTCAGGGCAAGACACATATCAGATTCGCCGCCAGTACGCGCAAAGCCTGATTGATCAAGGGAACATAACGGCTGCCAACGCGGTGCTAGACGCGCTTATCTCCGACACCGGGGCCGATTTATCCGAAAAGGCCGCGAAGGAGAACGCCGAGGCGCGCGGCCTAAAGGGTCGTGCGCACAAGCAACTTTATATTAAGGCGAAAGACCGCACGAGCGAGCGGGTCAAGGCACATCTCCGGCAGGCCGTGAGTCGGTACTCTGAGGTGTACGCGTCAGCGCCTGAAAAGCATCTCTGGCACGGCATTAACGTTGCCGCGCTGCTACTGCTCGCTCAACGTGAAGGCGTAGACGTAGATGGCTTTCCCGATCCGAAAAAAATGGCCCAGGATTTTGCTCAAAACATTTTAAAAATAATCGAGGATAAAAAGGACGCCGCGCAGCAGTGGGACTTTGCCACCGCGGTCGAGGCCTGCATCGCGCTCGACAAGCCCGTGGAGGCGGAAATCTGGCTCGGCAAGTACGTTAAGACGCAATACGAGAATCCGGAACAGTATGCCGACGCTTTCGAAATAGCGAGCACTCTCAGACAATTCGAAGAAGTGTGGCAGCTTGAAATAACTTCGGAGATGGGAAAGCGCATCCTGCCCGCTCTTCGCGCAGAGTTGCTCAAGCGCGAAGGCGGAGAAGTCCAACTCAGCGTCCAAGACCTTCGGCCAGAGAATAGCGACCCGTTCCCCGATAAAGGTGAGTACGAAGCCGTCTTCGGAGACGCGGCTTTTGATAGTTACAAATCGCTCCGCGTCGCCATGGCGAGAGCCCGCGCGGTCGCACGCATTCAGCGGAAAAACGCCTCGCGCGGCCACGGCACCGGGTTTTTATTGAGAGGGACAGAACTCAGCGAGGAATACGGCGACGGACTCGTCCTACTCACCAACTCTCACGTCATCAGCGACGACGCGGAAGTAAGACAGCGATACGGGTCGCTTCATTCGAGAGAGGCTTTCGTCATCTTCGAAGCGCTCGGCACGAAAAATTATAAGGTCGAGGAGATTCTGTGGAGTTCTCCGCCACACGAGTTGGACGCCACCATCGTCAGGCTTGAGGAGCAAGTGAACGAGACAGACTTTTATCCGCTGGCCGCAGTTCTACCGGTCGCCAACAAGGAAGCGCGCGTCTACATCATAGGCCATCCCGGTGGCGGAGATTTAACCTACTCGATTCAAGACAACTTGCTGCTGGACTACCAGCACCCGCCCGGTTACATGCACTACCGCACGCCGACGAAACCCGGCAGTTCCGGCAGCCCCGTCTTTAACCGGGACTGGGACTTAATCGGCCTTCATCACAAGGGCGGCACTCTCCCAAAACTCAACCAAAAGCCGGGGACTTATGATGCGAACGAGGGAATCTGGATTAGATCAATCATCGAGGCGATAGCAAAGTCGTCGGCAGAATCGGCCTAAGGCAATGAAATCAGTTTTCGGTAGTGGTTCAGTTTGAAATTCCGATGAATAACAATAAGCACGAAAGAATCTCCCGCAAAGGCGCAAAGGCGCAAAGAAGAGACGAAGAAAGCTTTCAAGATAGATAACTGCTCAACACCTTTGCGTGCTTTCTTTGCGTCTTTGCGCCACCAGCGGGAAACTGCTTTTTCTTCCTCCCTTTGAAACTGACACACTACCAACGAATGAGGTGATCGCGTAGAGTCACATACATTTCTTCAAATGATGTTGCACAAAACAGAACTGGCTGATAGTTTGTCGGATCGAAATCCTGACGCGATGCGGCTTCCAAATCCAGCGGACGAAGCTCTGCTCCGTGCATGGCCTCTAACTCTCCAGCCGACGACAACAGCCCAGTGCCATATGCTTTTACTTTGCCATTTTCTCGAATCACGCCGAATTCAACAGTGAACCAGTACACGCGCGCGAGCCGTTCCAGTGCTTCAGTTGATTGTGTGCGTTTGACAGCCTGGCCCATTAGACGATTGAGTTCGGCCAGACGCACACTCGCCAACGTCACGGCATGGCCGATGACTTCGTGCGCCACGTCTGGCTCAGGCGTGTAAAGCGGTGTTGAGTAATGACGAATATATTGCGTGGAGAGAAAAACTCCACCAGCTAAAGATTCTTAGAAAGACGCGCGGCTCGACCAGCCCGGCGACAGGCTCAAGGCGAAACCCGCTGAGGGCTTCGACCTTCGCCGATACTTCGCGCAACTGCGGAATGCGATTACGCGGCAGATCTAAATGCTTCACACATGAGAGGTACTCAGCGCAGGCATGCTGTCGGTGCGCCGGTTCGAGCGCGTCCCCAATCACGCGCCAGACTTCGTGCTCTTGCGGCGTGTAGGGCGCATCAGGGATTGGGAAACCCGGCTTATACTCCATGGCAATCCTTGCTATACGGTTGCGCCGTGCGCGATATTCTTGATCGCGAAAGCCCGGATGATCCGGGTCAAGTTGAACAATAGCATTCCGGTCTGCTGTCGCATCACGGAACCCTGCGGCGACCAATCGTGCATCAACATGGTCTTGTAGTAATTCCTCGTGTGTTGGCCCTGTCATCATATTGTCACCTCGCTCGATTTCAAAAGATCGCGCAAAAAAGAGCCGGCCACTTAACCTCTCGCATCGGAGGGTCAGTAGCCGGCTCGTGGAAACTTGTTTTTGTATATCGCTAGACGATTACACGCAAACAGCTAACGCCCGCCTCGACCCTCTGCGCAGAGAGTGAGCCGTAATAGCAATAGTAGCGATAGCTGTACTTTTGGGTAATCATCTTAGACTCTGGCTTCTTTAAGCCTGAACACGCTTGCTCGTGTCCAGAGGCAGAATAAATAGTAGTGCATAATTTGTCAAAAGAGATTTCGACGTAACAATCCGGCCAGAGGTTAATACAGTTTAATTCAGCAGCAGCCAAATTCAGTAGCGCAATCTCGGCGTATCTCAAACAATCACACGGCTCGTTTCATTTAGGCGTCGTCCAACAATTCATTCAACCCGACGTCTCGATAGCATCTCTTTCATCATCGTCTTTACAAGTACAGGTTGAATGCTTATGCTCGGCGCGGATTAATTCGAACGTTAAATGCTTTTGCAAAGTGCCGGGAAGCTAAAGTGAAATCTTGAGATGACAACTATCGGAACTGTAGAAAGTTTATGGCGTTATCCGGTTAAAAGTATGCGCGGCGAAGAGATGCCCGAAGCTTTTATGGGATTTGCGGGCATCTATGGCGACCGCTGCTACGCCTTCAAAAATTCCGCCGCCCGCAAAGGCTTCCCTTATTTGAACGCAAATGTGCAGCAACAAATGCTGCTCTATTGTCCGCAATTCCGTCACCCGGAACGAGCGTCAAAACCGCCGAATTTAATCGAAGCGGCGAGCATCGCGCCCGGCGTCACCCCTGCAAACGGTGATGCGGAAGATATGGCATTAGACATTGTGACGCCCTCAGGCGAAATAATTTCCGTTGATGATCCAGCGCTTATAAAACTACTTGGCGAAGGAATCAGCGAAAAGAATCAATTAACTCTCGTGCGGTCAGACCGCGCTTTAACTGATTGCCGTCCGGTTTCGTTGATTAGCTTGCAAACCATTCGACAGATTGAATCGGAACTGTTCATGCCGCTTGATACACGACGTTTTCGAGCAAACGTCTATTTCAATTTCGCGTCTGAGGGCGGCGGATTTGCCGAAGATAATTTTGTCGGTCGCCGTTTGCGTATCGGTTCAAAGGCGACGATTATGATTCTTGAACGCGACCCGCGCTGTAAGATGATTTCGCTAGACCCGGACACGGGTGAACACAACCCTGAAGTTTTACGGCAAGTCGCCCAGGCACACGGTAACTTTGCCGGTGTTTATTGTGCGGTCTTGGTTGAAGGCTTATTGAAAAAAGGCGATGTCATCGAACTGTTAGCCGATTGATTTTCCTATTATTGTTTGTAACTTTCTTTGTGCAATATTTGAAGTCGCCCAAAGGCGCATCCGACAACTCATTGAACCCGGCCCGCGATAACATGGCTCTTATCATTTATGGATTGGAAACAACAAGCTAAGATTTTATTCAACGTGCCAAAGCCTGCTCACTTTACTAATTATCAGCATTGTTGTGAATGTGCGGAGCATGATGAAACATTGCTGGCCTTCGACATAGATTCAATCGGCCCGCAACAGTTAGGCCATCCAAGTTGGGATCCGTTGTGTTTTACCTCCGCCGAAGGCTTTATCTATTACATGCCCGCTCTAGTTCGATTAACCTTAGAGACGATTGATAACCCTCAAGAAATGTATCTTGAGCAATTACTTTTCCACTTGATTCAAGATGGCCGGGATAATCGTTTGGTTCGCGCTTGCAGCACAGGGCAGAGGAAATTCATCGCAGATTTTCTCGAATACTTGATTGAATATCACGCCGCTAAGATTGAGGCAGGCGTTACCTATGCGGATGATATTTTGAAGGCGCATGAAATCTGGAGCCCCGTCTAACAACTCATTGAACCGGAGCGCGGATTGGATGGCTTTCATGCTTATCTTCTCCAATCTGCTAGAATGCTGCTCGCGCGGGCCGATTATCTCCCGCGTCAGGTTGCTGCAATCTGGTGAAGCAATAATAAATTTAAGAGAGAACCAAAATGGATATATTCTGGGAAGAACTAACTTCTGGGCTGCCTAATGCGAGGCAGTTGGTACATGTAATCATCCGGCTCATAGCTGCCACGCTGCTGGGCGCAATCGTGGGAATCCAGCGCGAGAGGGCGGGCAAGCCGGCAGGGTTGCGAACACATATCTTGGTCACACTCGGCACAACCGTCTTCGTCCTCGCTTGCTCTGGTTTTGGTATGTCTTCAGATGGTTTGTCGAGAGTCATTCAGGGAATTGTGACTGGCATCGGGTTTATCGGAGCAGGTTCCATTCTCAAGTTGAATGAAGAGCGTGACATCAAGGGATTGACAACAGCCGCCAGCGTTTGGATGACGGCGGCCATCGGTGTGGCCGTCGGATTGGGCAGTTTAGGTATTGCGTTGCTTGGCACCTTATTTACTTTGATTATTCTCGCGCTGGCAGGGCTCTACGATTCGCGGGCTGAGAAGAAGCAAGCGGCAAACATTGAAGGCACAGACAGATAAATTAGAATACAGAATAGAGGATGGATTATGGGAATACAGACACAGATAGATGTGAGAGTTATCGCAAAGGATGGCAAATACCTGGGCGATGATATAGGCGGCGCGCTTGTCACTATTCACGATGTTCATACTCAAGAGTTGCTGGCTCGCGGGACGACTAGCGGAGGCTCTGGACAGCAAAATCTTATGGACATTTGTGTGACCCGCTCGGAAGTCTTGCCCGTTGATGGAGCCTCGGTTTTTACCACCTCACTTGATTTAGATGAGCCGCGCCTGATTAGAGTAACTGCTTACGGGCCGCTTGCCGCACAGCAGTCGGCCAACACAGTTTCTCTTACGCAGTGGGTTTATCCCGGAAAGAATATCAACGGCGGCGCGCAGGGGGGCGGATTTCTACTGGAGATTCCAGGTCTGGTAGTTCAGATATTGAATCCTCCTACACACTTCCTGCCAAAGACTGCTCCTCAGGATATCGAGATTAGAGCTAACGTCACGATGATGTGTGGTTGCCCTATCGGAGTCATGCCGTGGAACCCGGAGCAGTTCGATGTCATGGCGGTCATCAAGCAGGGCGAATATTATTCTGCCGAGTTTCCACTCAAGTATGATGAGAATGCCCCGTACGAAATACCCAGCCAATTTGCAGTCAAGTGGATGGTGCCGAAGAATGAAACAGGACAGGCACAGATATACGAGATTATAGTTTCAGCTTTTCAACAGACGACAGGTAATACAGGAATAGACAAGGCGACAATCATCATTCCGCCAGAATCCACAGCATCGGATTCGTAAAGTTGAAGTGAAAAGGCACGCCGTTTGGAATCCTGTATAGCAAACAACCATACAGGGCATGTAAGCTGAAGCAGCGACATAACGCCCGAATTGAACTGGCCCCGCGCGAAGAGCCTTCAACATTATCGCAGCAGACAATGATGAAAGGAATGCTATCGCGGGGTCGGGTTGAATGAGTTGTTAAGCGGGGCGTGCCTTCCGAACAACATACTTGCCCGGAAAACATCCCGGCTCTCGATAGCGATCCATCTTACCCTTCTTGAACCTCACCTCTTTTTCATTAACCGTCGGTGTAGCCTCCGGCATGCGCTCACCGCGCGGCACGAGCCATAGTTCAACTCTGAATTTCTCACGATAGCCACCATTTACCACTTCAATACGATTAAGATTAATGCCCCGCGTTTCAACCAGATATCTTTTAATCCGAGAGCCGCGAATCTGGACTTCATCACGCTTCGTATCACGACGCCCGCCATAAACGATGATATAGCCTGTGGCATCAGACTCGTTAGCCAGATGATTAGTGAAGCCATCTAAAACGAGCATCTCAAATTCGCAATCTTCGGCCCCCATTTCTGAAACTTTACGTGATTCTTCAACCGCAAACGATGTTCTCGCCAAAATCAGGATGAAGATGAAGGTGAAAGCGAAGGCTATGTTTTTTCTCATGACGCTATTCTAACCCTTACCAAGATATTTCAAATAGCCGCGCCTAATAACTCATTAAACCCGACCCCGCGATAGCATCCTTTTTCATCGGTGTCTTTGTAAATCAAGTGGAATGCTGCTCGCGCGGCGCAGGTTAATCCGAACGTTAGGTTGCTTTATTCTCTATCAAACATTTGACAGCAGGAGGCGGCATCCATATTGTTCTTCAGTTCTCTACATGCTGATGGTATTTATTTATCAGCTTTATCTCCAGTCTTTCTCGAACTGCTTTACCCCATAGATAGAGGAGATATTCATGCGCATTGCAATCTTCGGCACAGGCGGCGCGGGCGGTTACTTCGGCGCGCACCTGGCTCGCGCCGGAGAGGACGTAATCTTTATCGCGCGGGGAGAACATTTAAAAGCAATTCGTGAGCAAGGTTTGCGGGTTGAAACAACCAACGGGGAAATCATCGCTCGTTCAGAGGCGACTGATGCCCCAGCGCAAGTGGGCGCGGTGGACTTAGTGCTTCTCGGAGTCAAAACATGGCAGGTCACGGATGCAGCACGAGCTATGCGCCCGATGATTGGCCCGCAAACATTCGTCGTCCCTTTGCAAAACGGCGTCGAAGCGGCAGCGGAATTAGCCGCAGTATTAGGCGCAAAGCATGTTCTGGGTGGTCTCTGTGGGACGATTAGTCGTGTCATTAGTCCCGGATACATTCTCAGTATTGGTGAAACCAACTTCATAAAATTCGGTGAGTTGGACAATAGACCGAGCGAGCGCGCACAACATCTCCAACAAACTTTCGAGCGCGCGGGCGTGAAAGCAGAAGTCCCGTCAGATATTGAAGCAGCCACATGGGAGAAGTTCATCTTTGTCGCGCCCTATGGAGGAATCGGCGCAGTGACACGCGCCCCGGCGGGAGTGATACGCTCCTTAACGGAAACTCGTCGGATGTTGGAGAGAGGGATGCAGGAAATATTAGCGGTCGCGCGCGCGCGGCAAGTTTCTCTGCCGGAAGGAATAGTTGAGAAGTCAATGGGACTTATAGATTCCCTGGCTCCGAGTTCAACAACATCATTGCAAAGAGATATTGCTGCGGGTAAGCCTTCAGAATTAGAGGCATGGAATGGCGCGGTCGTCCGTCTCGGTCGAGAGACAGGTGTGCCGACGCCGCTGCATGAATTTATCTATTATAGTTTGCTGCCATCTGAGTTGCATGCACGCGGCGAGTTGCAGTTTTCGGCAACGGCGCAGCCCAACAACTCATTCAACCTGACCCCGTGATAGCATTTCTCTCATCCTCTTTCCTCACGCTCATGTTTTATGCTTATGCTCGGCGCGAGTTAATTCGAGCGTGAGATTTCTGTTGCCAACGCAGAAGATTTCGTGCTATCAGCATGCACAAATTATATGTTGAGCGTCTTCGCACGCTTGGAATAAACCTAAGGAGAAGAGCCATGAAAGTCGATCAGGAAAAGCTTGAAGAAAAGTTGAAGGGTTATGAAGCGCAGTTGAGAGAAGTCAATTCCTATATCAAAGAACTGAAAGACAAGACCGCCGAGCATGGAACGGAAAAAGAGCACTTCGAAGGCGATTTGATGGAAGCGGAGCACAACATAAAATACTGCGAAGGTGAGATTGCGCTCATCAAGGAGCTAATCGAGAAGGAGACTAACGGCACAGCTTATTGGATATACCAGGACGCTTCGGGGGAGTGGCGCTGGCAACTGCGCGCGGCAAACAATCGCATTATAGCCGACAGCGGCGAGGGCTATAACGACAAGCAGGACTGTCTTCACGCCATCACTTTGGTGAAGGACTCGAAGGATGCGCCTGTAAAAGAGAGGGATTAAACAAAAAGCTCTCACGCTTCGGGCGCGGCGCAATCTAACAACTCATTCAACCGGAGCGCGGATTGATTGGCTTCTATCATTCTTGAGTGATTTGCAACTTGTATGTCCTTCGCCGCGTACGATTAATTCAAGCGTCGGGCGGTTATAGATGAAGCTGAATTCGGATGGAAGGAGAAAAACATGCGAAGTATAAAAAAGGGACGTGGCCCCTCTGCTATGGGAGGATTCAGCAGCATTATCGCTATCATATTCGGCATCGGATGGACAATCTTTGCTTATAATCTCACACGCGACGCACCCTCTTTCATTGGCACTTTGTTCCCACTGTTCGGCGTGGTCTTTGTCATAGCTGGTATCGGGCAGGCAATCTATCACTTCACTAACGCAACGAGTGAGAATCGTTTTTCCGAGTTTGATATTACAGATGATGATGAAGAGACTGATCCGCTTAATCGAGCCTTTGGTCAGGCGCGCGGTAAAGAGCAACTGAAACGCGCCGGAGGACGCAGGATCGAAGGTGAGTTCTGTCCTTACTGTGGCGCAACGGCGCAGCCTGATTTTGACTACTGCCCGAAATGTGGGAAAGACATCTAAGAAAGTTGCCGCGCGCTGAAAGACGCGAGCACAGCCCAACAACTCATTCAACCTGAAGCCTCAATAGCATCTCTTTCATAGTATTTTATTGAACCGCAGTCGAATTGTGCGAAGCTGAACGGCATAGTAAAAACTAAAGACATGGCTGATAAATTTTTGAGGAGGTAATAATGAAGGTCATCGGGTTTCTGGCAACTTTAATTATGCTTGCGGTTGGCTCTGTTTATCAGGTGTCGGCGCAAGAGACGAAAATAAAATGGTTTGGACACGCGGCGTTTTCCATTACTACGCCGAGAGGCAAAGTAATATTGATTGACCCCTGGCTAAAGAATCCTTTGAATCCTGAAGCGAAAGAAGGGCAAGACCCTTTCGCTTCCGTTGCAAAAGTTGATTATATTCTTCTGACACACGGACACCGCGACCACGTCGGCGATGCAGTTGAAATAGCCAGAAAAACCGGAGCGATACTTATTAGCAATCCTGAGTTAGCTGGCAACCTGGTCAAGCTGGCGGATTTTCCAAACAAGCAAGCCGAGACAGATGCGATTATGGGAATCGGCGGCGAAATTCAAATCGCTGATGGCGAAGTGACTGTGGCGATGACACCGGCTGTTCATTCAAGCAGTGTTTTCAATCCGAAAGCCGGCGCGACCGAAGCCGAAAGAGCTTACGGCGGAAATCCTGCGGGGTTCGTCCTGATAATCAAGAACGGCCCGGCCATTTATCATTCCGGCGACACAGCATATTTTAAAGATATGGAAACTATCGGTGAGGAATATCAAGTTGATTTGGCCTTACTCAATATCGGTGGTCATTTTGGAATGGAACCGCGCATGGCTGCGAAAGCTGCACAGTCCGTTCGCGCCAAGCTGGCAATTCCGCATCATTACGCTACCTTTCCGGGCATTACTGAAAAGTCAGATGACTTTGCCGCCGCACTTAAGAAACTAAAAATACCTTTCTACGAAATGAAGCCCGGCGAGACCATCTCATTTCGCGGCAAACAAATGATGCAAAAAAAATAAAGACGTGTCTCACAACTCATCGAACCGGAGCGGAAATAGCTCGTATGTCATTAGCAAGAATTGATTGCTGCGAAAATTCCTAATGTCTTCAGAGAAGTAGAGGTGATTAGGTTGTGACCCAACACATAGGCATCGTTGCAGGTAGCGCAGAGGGCGCTGCTCTCTGTTATCGCACGATTTGTTTGGAAGCGGCGGCCTTCATGGGTGAGCATAATCACCCTGAGATTACCATGAACTCTGTGCCGATGGCCGAGCACATGCATCACATACGTGCCAACGACTGGGAAGCCGTAGCCGAGATTTTAGCAGTGTCCGCGCGTAAGGTCGCGCAGGCCGGGGCAGACTTCGCTATCTGCCCCGATAACACATACCACCAATCGTTCGAGCATTTAATTCCGCGCTCTCCTATCCCGTGGCTGCATATCGCCGGTGCGGTCGCTGAAGAGGCTCACCGTTTAGGCTATGTGCGGCTCGGCATTTTAGGGACCAAGTATCTGATGGAAGGGCCTGTCTATCCTGAGGCGTTAGCGGGATTCAGCATAGAGAGCAAAATACCTGATGAGGCAGATAGGGAAAAAATCAACGGAATTATTTTTAATGAGCTTGTCAACGGCATCTTCCCTGAAGCCTCACGGTTATACTTCAATGAAGTGGCCGACAAGTTAAAGGCGCGCGGGTGTGATGCGGTCGTCCTTGGTTGCACTGAGATACCTTTAATCGTGCGCCCGGATGACACTCCTCTACCAACCTTAGATTCGACACGCCTGCTCGCGAGAGCAGCCTTAAAGAAAGCTCTTGAATGATAAGCAAGAGCCAGGAAGCTGCATTATTTTAGGAGTAGTCCATGATAAAAAAGATGAAATCGCTGATGCTGTCTGTGATAATGACAGCGGGTCTTTTATCCCTGAGCGTCAACGCTCAGCAGGTTGCAGATACTGCTTTCAAACCTCCTATTCCTAGCCCTGCATATCGTTTAGAACGTGGCCCGGTGGTCATGCTGGACGAGGCTCATTTCAACTTCCATACAGTAGAGGGGCGTTACAAACCTTTCTCGGAATTGCTGCGTCGTGATGGTTACGTTGTCAAAGCATCGCGTTTGAAGTTTAGTAAAGCTTCATTGAGAGACGGCCAAATACTTGTCATTGCTAACCCGCTGGCTGAACGTAACCAGACCGATTGGACTCTCCCGACGCCTTCTGCCTTCTCTGCGGAGGAGATTGAAGCTGTTCGCGATTGGGTAAAGAGCGGCGGCTCACTATTCTTGATTGCCGACCACATGCCTTTCGCGGGCGCAGCAGGAGAACTGGCATTAGCTTTTGGCATCCGGTATAGCAATGGCTACGCCATAGACCAGAAAGCGCAAGGGCCTATGCTCTTCAAACTTTCCGATGGCGCGCTCAAGGATCATCCAATCACTAGAGGCCGCTCAAACGCAGAAAAGATAGACTCTGTGGCGACCTTTACAGGCTCTGCATTTCAAGTAGAAGGCAATGCACAGCCTTTGCTCATTCTTGGCCCGACCGTCGTATCTTTCCTGACTTCTGTGGCCGGGCAGATTACGGATGAAACACCTCGCACTCCTGTGAAAGGCTGGTATCAGGGCGCAGTTCTACGATTCGGTAAAGGGCGTGTGGCTGTGTTTGGAGAAGCGGCGATGTTTTCCGCACAGCTTGCAGGGCCGAACAAAAATCCAATGGGAATGAATGCGCCGGTCGCAGCACAGAATCCTCAGTTTCTACTAAATGTCATGCACTGGCTTTCCGGCAAGTTAAAGGATTCTAAAAAGTAAGATAAAGAGTGAGCGGTATGAATGAACTCGAATCCTACGAAAGCCGCATACGCGAGGTTGCGCCGGAAATTCAGATTGAACACATAAGCCTTAACCGCGAAGGCTTAATGAACGATATTGTGATAGTCAATGGCGAAATAGTTTTCCGCTTTCCGAAACATGAATACATCTCCTTAGAGATTATTAAATACATCTTGACTGAAACTCGACATTAAACGTACAGTCCCTCTGTTCTTCAAAGTCATAGCTTCTGATGGAAAAATCTGATTCTTAAAAAATGAAAATCCTGAAAATCAAAACTTTCTCAACATTAAGCATTGTTTTGTTAGCGTTACTCTTTTCGGCTTGCGGTGATGCGGGAAATAAGAATGCGAACAGTTCAACGACAAACATCGCCAATCAAGCAAACACGGCGACGGTTGCTAATGCCAACCAGCCGCGAGTCAATAACACGCCGCCGGTTGCAAATCCTTCGCCGTCTCCGGCAGGCAAATCCGAAGGGGAGAGAATTCAGGGCGAACTGCAAGTCGGGAAAAGCGAATCGGTGATTTTGTATGTCGGCAAGGAAACAGGCGATTATGCAGGATATTGTTTTATGAACGATTCGGAAGGCGGGCGAGCCATCTTAGCTGCGTGCAAAGATAAACAGCAGTGTGAAGTTGTCGGAAAAGTTGACTATGAAGGCGGGTGCAAAGTCCCCGGACTCGAAGCAGACCTTTCCGCCAGCGGCAAGATTGTGAAAGTCGAATCAGTTAAGTCGCTCGGTCGCGGTAAGTAATATTAAATGAATTGGGTAGTGGTTCAGTTTCATAAGCTAAAAGAAGAAGTCTCCCGCAAAGGCGCAAAGGCGCAAAGAAGACGCAAAGAGTTGAAGAGCTTTTTATCTTGAAAGCTTTCTTCGCGTCTTATCTTTGCGCCACCAGCGGGAAATTCTTTCGTGCTCATTGTGAAACTGAACCACTGCTATGAATTGAGCCATCTTGACTTAAACGACGAGTTAACTCATAGTCTTCCTGCTTGATAAAAGCCATTAGGTTAACTCGTCGTGCAGTGATTGAGCATCACGCCCGTTACGCCTTCTGTTGACAGCCTATTCATAAGGACTGTGTATTCTGAGGGTGCCTGACGTTTCCGTCATCAAATCTCCCAAACAACACTCAGCATTCATCCTATGAAAACTGCTCCGCGTGGAGCAGGAAGTTCTACTACGTCCGTGCAGACCTGTCTCTTCAAAGGCAGATGCGCTGATTGAAAGATCAGCTTTAATGAGAGGGAAAATATTTTATGTTAAAGAGAAACGTTTGTTGCCTGTTGCTTGTCTTCGCTTTCAGCGTCACGACGGCCTTTGCTCAGGATGCTGGGATGCAGCCGGAAAATTCCCCTGAGAGCGCGGCAATCCTCAAGGCTCTCAGCGTGCCGGTCTCAAAAGATTTAAAACAGAAGATTACTTTTTCGACTGACAAATTGAAAGTGGAAGGCGACTGGGCTTTTGTTTCCGGTCAGGCGAAAAATGCGGAAGGCGGCGAGCCGAATTGGAAGCTCACCAAGTATCAAAAATTTATTAAGAGCGGTGATTTTGAAGACAATCTTTTCGCGCTGCTGAAAAAGACGAACGGCAAATGGCGTGTGGTGACTTATATGATGAACTGCCACGATGTCTGCTATCTCGACTGGGCCAAAAGATACAAAGCGCCGGAAGCGATTATCGAATAGTTGCTTTTATCAATCCGGCTTTCAAAACATAAGGACACAAGAGGGAAAATGAGAATTAAAATTGTTCTGCTGACAACGCTCTTTGTGGCGTTTAGTTCGATTGGGTTTGCGCAGTCAAAAACAGTCGCGCCTGACGTGATTGTTAAAAATTTATATGCGGCGCATAAAGCCGGGTCTGGCCCTTTTTCACAAACGAAGAGCCGCGCTCCGGTTGACAAATATTTTGCGAAAGATTTTGCCGACTTGATTTGGAAAGATGCCGTTGCCGCTCAAGGCGAAGTCGGGGCGATTGGTTTCGACCCGCTTTATAACGCGCAGGACACGGAAATCACAGCCTTCAAAATCGGGAAACCTATGTACGGCGAAGGCAACCTAGATGTCGCAGATGTTCCGGTCACTTTCAGAAACATGGGCAAAGACGAAACGGTTCTCTTTCGACTTGAACGGAACAGTCAAAAAATCTGGAAGATAGCAGACATCTATTATCCATCAAACCCTGAATCGAGTTCATCGCTCAAAGGCATTTTGTCTCACGCGCTCAAGTCATCGGATAGCAATGCTTCGCACAAGTCAAACACGACTTCCGATATTCGGAGCATAGACTTTCTCAATTACAGCTATCAAGGTTCTGTCTGCTCCGAAGATGCAGGGCTTCCCAAAACGGTTAAAGTCCGCAACGGCAAATTTAAGGATCGCGATAGTAACTTTTTCGAGGTCGCCAAAGAAGAGATTGTTTACGGAGACGTGAATGGCGACGGGAGCGAAGACGCCGTTCTGCTGATTAGATGCGGAAGCGCGGCTGGCACTTTGAGAGCTTTTGAAGTCCACGCTTACTCATTCCAAAACGGGCAGGCGAAATTGCTGGCGCGGCTCGACAGCACAGGCGTCGAGAGCGATTACCAAAAAAGTTACGCGGACGGCATAGTCTTTTACGCGGGAGAGAATGGCCCGAAGATTGTCAACGGGCATGTGATGGTCGAAGCGTTGACGGACGGTTCATTCGCCGGGCCGGAAAATGTCGCGACGTTCGATTATCAATTAAGCGGGAGTAAATTCGTCTTGAGCGGAAAGCCTACAAGGACGAAAAGGACTGAATAACCAATAAAGATGATGGCGGTTCGGTTTAAGATTCTGAGCCGCTATCTATCATCGCTCTAATTTGAAACTAAACGCGAGGTAAAAATGAAAAAGAGTTTGCAAGTTAGTTTGATTCTCATCGCACTTGTTGTTGTTTCCGGTTCTGTGTTTGTGAGCGCAGCGCAACAAGGGCCGCCAATGGTGGGCGGCTATAAAAAGATAGCTACGAATGCTCCAGAAGTTGTCTCGGCAGCCCGGTTCGCTGTGAGTGAGCAGACGCGAAAAGGCGGCAGCGCGGTCAGGCTTATTTCCGTTGAGGCGGCTGAGAGCCAGTTGGTACAGGGAATGAATTACAGGCTGTGCATGCAAGTGGAGATAGAGGATGAAGTCAATAATGTTATTGTCACTCAGGGCGTCAACGTGATTGTCTATAGAAATCTCAAGAAACAATATTCGCTCTCAAGGTGGGAAGAAGCGGATTGTAGTGAACATGAGTGAGGCGCAGTTCCTAAGAGCTTGATGATTTAACCAAGAGCATAACAACTCGTTGGAAGAGACGCCTCGATAGCGTCTCTTCCAATGTTGTTTGGTTTCTTCATCCTCATGTGTGGAACTTGGATAACAGATGAAAAATTCTAGAAACATCGGACTTATCATTATTGCTTTGGGTATCCTGTGCACCTTCGGCATCATGGCTTCTACAACCTCTGCCATCGGCGGTTTCTCTGACCTTCTTGTCACTTTAGGCTTCTACGTCTGGGTCGCATTGCCATTCATAGTCTTAATGGCGTCGACTTTTTATATACACCGGAAGGGGCTTTCACCTGCTTCTCGCCTTGCGATTCTTGTCACATCAATATTAGTAGTCGTCTCATCCGTGCTTATCTACTGGATTTCAATTTTCAACTCTGAATCATCCACCTCTGCGCTCGTCTTTGTCTTCATCCCGATTTATGCTCTGGTAGCTATTGCGCTAATGTATGGAATTTTTTGGCTGCTGTTGAAATCGTTAATGCCAAAGTTTAAGGCGTAGTTATTTACGCAAGCGCGCCTAATAAATCATTCCATCCGAATGAATAAACATCTCATCTTTATTTATGGCTCGTTGAGACGCGGCGCGGCGCGCTCGATGTTTGTCAGATTTCCCAATGCAAAATTTATTGCCGGTGCGAAAGTCAGCGGCAGCCTCTATGATCTGGGCGCATATCCCGGCTTGCTGCTTAATGAATCAAGCTCGCTGGTTGTTGGCGAAGTGTATGAAGTTGATGATGAGCTTCTCGATAAGTTAGATGATTTTGAAGCATTGAGTGATTATCGGCGGAAGCAGGTTGAAATCTCTCTTGATAATCAGAGAAGGAAGTGTTGGATTTATGTTCCTGAATATCATGCTGAATTTTATTCCGAGCGTACATTAATTGAATCAGGTGATTGGATTGAATATGCTAAGAGGAAAACAGACTTGCCGGAAGAGGCATAGCTTGACGAAGAATAAAGAGAAGGCGCTTGAGTTGCTGAAAGAGCAACTCGCAAGCGAGGAGCATGAGAGCTAAGCCTCGATAGTGAAAGCTGTAACTCGGAGAAACTAAAATGAAGATGAAAGAAACAAAATATTTCGTTCTCAACCTTGCGCTCTTCTTGAGCTTAACGGGCTTCTCCAGCTTCGCTCATGGTCAAACGCAGGCCAGAGAGCAGACCGCAAGATTGGTCATCTCTTTCTATAGTATCTGCTGCGGCATTGATCATAAGGCTCAGGATGAATTGGACAAATTCATCAGGCGTTATGAAAAGACAAAGCGCAAGCAACTAACAAAAACCTCCGCTCGTTGGGGCAGAGAGGGGGAGATAGATTATTGCTTAAAACTTTCAGAGCTTTCGCCAAGAGAGCAGAAGAGATTCATTTCTCAAGTAAGATTGCTGCTCAAGAAATCAAAGCTAGTGCGTATCAATGAGAATGCAGCCTGTCAGAGCGGGCGGTAAAACTAGCGCGCACTGATGAAAGCTCGCTTCTAATAACTCATTCAACTCGACCCCGCGATAGCATTCCTTTCATCAACTTCCGTGACGATATAAATTGAAGACTCTTCGCGCATGCCGGTTATCTACGGCGTGCGGCGGCTTCGCCTGCTCCAATGCCTGTGCAGGCTTTTGTGACTGCGTAATTATTATAAATTCGACGCGACTGACCATCGGGCTGCGAAATTTGTGCAGGCGATTAAATCCGATTTCTCATATCCCACCGTATTCACAGTTGAATCAACGAAAGTGGTGAGGAGAGTTAGAGAGCCACTCCCCACTGAATAAGGAGAAATGAATGAGAAAGATATTGAACTTTGCCACAATCTTCGCGTTGGGATTTTCTTTGCTCTTGAGTGGAATCATACAATCCACACAGGCATCGAGCCACCGCGAAGCACCGCTCATCGTTGGCGATCCCCTGGCTGACAATACAGATGTTTACGCTTTCCGCAGCACGGAAGCGGGCCGTGATGGGTTCGTCACGTTAATTGCCAACTTCATCCCGTTCGAAGCGCCTGCGGGCGGGCCACACTTCTACCAGTTTGACGACACCGTGCTCTATGAAATCAAGATTGATAACACGGGCGACGGCGTCGAGGATGTGACTTACGAGTTTCAGTTCACCAACAGCACCAAGAATGGAGACACGATTCTGGGCATGGCCGCGCCTAATGAAGCCCTGCAAGGCAAGGGCGGCGTTGACCCGCTCATCACATCCGGGACTGACCCCGATTTCAACGAAACACAGTCTTACAGCGTGAAGCGCGTGGACAAGGCCAGTGGGCCAAAAGGCACGATGCTGGCGTCTGCGCTGCATACTCCTCCTTGCAATATCGGCAACCGCACAATGCCTGACTACGAGAAGCTGGTTGACCATACGATTCACCATCTTCCGAACGGCGGGCGCGTCTTTGCCGGACAACGCGACGAAGGGTTTTACATTGATGTGGCGTCAATCTTCGATACGCTTAATCTGCGTTCGATTACATCCACCGGCAGCAAGGATACGACCGCCGGATTCAACGTCCACAGCATCGCCATCGAAGTTCCAATCAAGGAACTGACCCGCGGTGGCCGAGTGCCTTCTGACCCGACTGCTGATGACGCAGTGATTGGCGTGTGGTCAACCGCCAGCCGTCGCACAACTTCTGTTTTCAGAGGGAAGCAGGCGCAAGGCGCGCATAGCGGCGGCTACGTGCAAATCTCGCGTCTGGGTAATCCTCTGGTTAACGAAGTCGTTATCCCGCTAAAACTCAAAGACGCCTTCAATGGCATCTCGCCGAAGGACGATGCAGTGGCTGCTCCTTTCGTCCTCGACCCGCAACTCGCAAAACTGCTGCAAGCAGTTTACAAAATAGACATCCCGCCTGCGCCGCGTAATGATCTGGTAGCGATTTTCGCTACAGGCATCAAAGCCGGTTCAGTGCCGGGCGCGCCGCAATTCAATACCTTCCTTTCGGACGGCAAGCCACATGAAATGCTGCGCCTGAATGTCGCCATCCCGCCGAGCAAAGATCCGAATCGGCTCGGACTTTTGGGCGGCGACCCTGCGGGTTTCCCGAACGGGCGGCGCGTGGGCGACGATGTCACGGACATTGCTTTACGCGCAGTGGCGGGCGGAACTCCGTTCACACCTGCGACCAATAAAGCCCCGAATAATGAGCTTGGAGACGGTGTGGCAAAGAACGACGTGCCGTACCTGAGCCGCTTCCCCTACTTAGGCACGCCGCATTCCGGCAATCCCAAGTAAGCCGAGATAAGAGCAGTCTGAAGTCTGGAGTCGAGAGTCTGGAGTCAGAAGAAATAAATTGTTTTTGACAAGTTGACTCCAGACTCCAGACTCTCGACTCCAGACTTTTCTTGAAGAGGATAATTTATGCGCATCATCAGAAACAGAAAAGCCATGCTGTTACTGGCAGCGATGGGACTGCTCGGCGCTGCTGTTCTGGGATTCAGAGCCATCTCGCAGCGCAAACTTCAGCCGGAAGCAGCGAGTCAAATTTCCGCCGAAGCAAATCAGAAATCAACGCCAGCAGACCAGCGCATTAAAGCCGCGCAAAGTAAGATTCGGCAATCGCGCAATGAGCCTGATGGATACAATCTGCTCGCTTCCGCCTATTCTCAAAAGGCGCGCGAGACAGGCGATTTCAGCTTCAACGCCAAAGTTGAAGAGGCGTTGACGCGCTCGCTTGAAATTGCGCCGGACAACTACGATGCGCTCAAACTCCGCGCCAAACTTTTATTGACCTATCACAGATTCAGAGACGCGCTCGAAGTGGCAAGACGCGCTCAAACCATGCGCGCGCAGGATTATGATGTGTATGGAGCCTTGACGGACGCGCTGGTCGAGTTGGGCGAATATGAAGAAGCGGTCAAGGCCGCGCAAACGATGGTCAACCTGCGGCCTGATACAGCATCCTACTCAAGAATCTCGTACCTGCGTGAATTGCACGGCGATAGAGAAGGCGCGATTGAGGCGATGTTGACTGCCGTGAAGGCCGCAAGCCTGCAAGACCCTGAGAACCTCGCTTGGTGTCGCGTGCAACTCGGCAATCTCTTGATGAATGACGGAAAATTGCTTGAGGCCGAACGCGAATTTGAAAAAGCGTTAAAGATTTTTCCAGACTATCACATGGCGCTTGAAGCGCAGGCTCGCGCACGCATCGCTGCGGGAGATTTGGAGAGCGCGATTGCCATCTACAAACAAGAGCAAGCGCGCGACTCTGCCAACGCCGATGCGGCCCTCGCGCTTGGCGATTTATATACGCGGAAGGGTTTTGCAGAGGAAGCAAAACGACAGTACGCGCTTTTCGAGTCTCTGGAACACGCGAACGCGGCGGCTGAAAATGATTGGCATCATCTAATCTATTTCTGGGCCGACCACAATCAGAATCTGGATGAAGCACTGACGCTGGCGCGGCGTGCGCGCGAGTCGCGCAAAGACATACACACCTGCGATGCGCTGGCATGGACGCTTTTCAAGCAAGGTCAATTTACGGAAGCCAAAACTGCGATAGATGAAGCGACGCGCCTCGGCACACGCGACGCGCTTATCTTGTATCACGCGGGAATGATTTATAACGAACTCGGCGACCGTCGAAAGGCCGCGCAATATCTGAAAGCTGCGCTTGAGACAAACGCTTCGTTCGATGTTCTTCAAACAGACACGGCGCAACGCGTGCTCAATGCCATCAATGCTTGATAGCGTTGAGCAGAGCAAAAGGACAATCAATCAACCGGAGCGGAAACAGCTTGCTCCTCATTCGTCAGCCCGGATGCTCGGTCAGATTAAATGTCGAAGCACTCTCCATCATGACAAATTTGATCGCTACTACAGTTTGAAGCAGAAGTGCATCTGGGGCTGGTGCATTGCGTTTTAGGCATGCAGCGTTGCAGTCGCGCGCAATACTCTTTTCCGAGTTCGCAGGTTGGCTCGCATCGCGCCCCGTTGTTTAAGCACGACCTTGTATGAGAGCAGAAAAACTGACCGCTCGGACAACTGGAGGTGGAGCTGCCGAAACATGAAGGAAGGTTGCCGGGGTTATTACAGGTTTCGCAATTAAGTTTCGCGGTTACTGCTAAAACTGCACAAGCGATAGCAGAGCATTCACAGGCAGCATCATGATTACGACAACCTTGATAGCAGCAGCAGTCGCCGCAAACCTGGGGCCAACACCAGCATTCGTGTCCGCACATGCCGAAACATTCCTGAGATTGAACTCCGGGCATTCTTCCAGCACAATTGGAACTAGAACTTGAGGGGCTGCCGCCGGAGCCTGAGCTACTGCTGCCTGAGCTTGAGCCGCCCCCGGCATCTGAGTCGCCCACTGGACGCAATCTCCTGCCGCGTATTGCCATGAGCCTGATATCCTTGAGATCAGCAAACGAAAGAGCAAAGCGATGTATGGCAAGCGCGGCAGGATAGACATTTCCTGTTAAACCCATCTCGGCTCCAAGCTTGTAAGACAAGAGCGGAAGTAAAAGAAGGATGTCCGATTCCTCAATCATCTTCTCAAGGGTATTTTCCGCCCCTTTGATTAGTTTGAGATCCTTCTTTTTGTCCGCCGTAAGACCTGAAATGTAAGTGGCTTCCGGCAGGAATCCTCCGATCTTAATTTCGACGCGTTCTTCATCTATTCTGACAATTCTGAGGAAAAATTTATCGTCACTTAATCTCAGCGAAAATGATTGGATGGTTGAGTTGGCCTTGTCGAGCTTCTTGGTCATTGAGCTAAACTGCAACTCTTTTTTGTCTAACATCAGTGTGCCTGAGACACTTTCGGCGGAACTCTCCTTGAGAACCAACTTCGAACTCCATTCGCTCAAGCCGCTGGAATTATCATACTTGCCGCCATACGCGATACAGGTTTTTTGCGGGATGCCCCAGATGAGCAGTCGAACGGAAGAACGCTGACCGCTTGCGTCGGCCTTCGCCAAAGCGGTCTTGCCGGGTTTCTTCTCACCGGAGGCTCTAACAGGCGCAGCAGGATTCGCCCACATGAGGAGCAATGTTATTAACGCGAAAATAATACTGAAAATGAGTAAAAAGCGCAGGCGGGGTGAAGTGAAATCCGGTTTGCTTTGTGTGTGAAGCATAATGTTCTCCTTCGTAGTTGTTTGCTTATCTCAAATGCATAGTCCTCCCTTGCTCTCTTGTTTCCTCTATCCCGATCCTGAAGGCGTCTGACTTTATGTCTGAAAGAAGATGCCGTCAAGATGTTTTAAATCCGACCCATTGTTACTGCCGGAACATCCGGCGCAAAACTTTCCCCTCTGGTTGAGTCGTCCGGCCCATGAAAAAATATCTTTCTTATACACGCCAACTCGATATGGATATTGACTCATCCAGAAATGCGAATTAAAACTCTATACTGAAACTGAATGTAGAAAATGAGGAAATGTTGATGAAGAGAGATAGTTCGCCGTGGCTCGGCTTTCGGATACGGGCGATGGTCGCGATGGTTGCGCTTCTCGGTTCGGGTTGGGGGCTTGCATGCTCTCTGCGCTCCAAGCAGAGCGCGCCGACCAGCTCGAAGTTTCAGGGCAGTATCGCCAATAACCAACCGATGCCGAACTCCGGCGGAGAGGCTGCGACATTCAGCGCGAAAGGCTCTGTCAATCTCACGGGCAAGTATTTCCAGCCTCTGGGCGAGAACGGCCAGAGTTGCGCGACATGCCACATCCCTGAGGATGCGTGGAGCATCACGCCGGCCACACTGCAACGCTTGTTTGAGGAAACGGACGGCACGCATCCTGTCTTTAATCAAATAGACTCCAACAACCCGAACATGGATGTCTCCAACAAGGAGGCACGCCGCGCTGCGTACAGCATGCTCTTGACTCGCGGCGTGTTCCGCAGGGGCGGCGCGCCCCGTCCAAATTCCGAGTGGGAGTTAATCGCTGTCGAAGACCCTCACGGCTTTGCGAACGTCAATCAACTTGTACACTGGCGACGCTCCATGCCAACGATTAACTTCGCCACGGGAAGCGCGACGGTTAACTGGGACGGCGGCTCCACTGTGCGCACAGACCAACACGCAGGACTTGTTACCCTCGCCACACGCCTCATCACAGAACGCATGCAAGGCCAGCCAGCTACTCCCGAAGTCATAGCAGACATCGTTGATTTCCAAAGCTCGCTTGTGACCGCACAACTCACAGTGCAGGGCATCGGGCGTCTGGACGCTGACGGCGCGCGAGGTGGCCCAGAAGCTTTGTCTTCGATGAAGAAGGAAGAGGGGCGATTCAATCTCTTCGATGCCTGGGCCAGTGACGCGAACCCGAAGCGCGCGCAGATAGCGCGTGGTCAAGAGGTATTCAATAGCATCAACGTCAGCCATCGCAGTTGCAATGTCTGTCACAACTCCGTCAACAACGGGACTAACATCAACAATGACCTGTTCGACATCCTCACATCTTCGGCAGAAGCGCGCACGCCGGACTTGCCGCTCTATACTTTTCGCAACAAAAGTACGGGCGAGATTCGCAAGTTGACTGATGCAGGACAGGGCAACGTCACAGGGCGTTGGGAGGACTTGGGGCTCTTCAAAGCTCCGACCTTGCGCGGGCTTGCCGCGCGTGCGCCTTACTTCCACAACGGTACTGCCGCGACGCTTGAGGACGTTGTGCGCCATTACGAGAAACGCTTTGAATTCGTTTTCACGGACGAGGAGCGCGCAGACCTTGTGGCCTTTTTGAATGCGCTCTAAAATCGATTGCTGTTGAGCGAGAGGGCGACGTTCTTTATTATCATGACCGAATGAAAGGGATGAACATGAAAAGATTCTTTGTTGCTACGCTGTTTGCATTATTACTTGTCACTGCGACCACAGAAGCCCTGGCGCAGAAGCGCGTCAAATTTCCTCCGGGTCGCACGACAGTCATCTTGAAAGGGAAGACTACGGGCGGGCCGAGCGAAAGCGGCGGCATGAATCCTGTGACTTATGTGCTGCGCGCCAAAAAAGGGCAGCAGATGATCCTGCATCTCACATCGGCTAAGAAGAATGCTTTGTTTGGCCTCTATGCGCCGGGCATGGAGTTGGTCGAAGGCGCGCAGAGTATGGTGGACTGGACTGGGACGCTGCCGAAAACTGGCGACTATGAAATCATCGTCTTCCCTGAAGACGAGGTGACAGATACTACTTTCACTTTAGAAATCACTATCCGCTAGTGAAAGCAAAGCGTTTCCCGCAAAGGCGCAAAGAAGACAATTAAGCTTTTCTTTGCGTCTTTGCGCCTTTGCGGGAAATTCTTTCGTCGCGGCGAGTGAGAGAAAGTTTTTACAGGCTACTTTGCATAAGCCGCATCCGCCAACTTTCTCGCCTCTTCGTTCGGGTTCGCGAACTTCTTCACATCTACCCAGAAATCTATCTTCTTACCTTTCAAACCAATTACTCTTAAAGCTTCTCCGATTTTCTTTGTGGCAGCAGGGTCTTCGGAATCGTCATTCATGTCGCGTCTGAAAATCACAGCGAAAGGCTGACCGTCCGCCAAACGCCACTCCACTTTCCGCGTGTAAATCGAATCGCTGATATGCAGCGTCTCTGTGACGACAGATTCTTTGTCCGTTTTGCGCTGCACCTGAAGCTGTGTGAAGGCTCCGTGCGAACCGAGATAAATCTCGTAACCTCCGTAGCCTTTACAAAGAAAAGGAATATCCTGGCCCATTGATTCGGCCTCTTTTTCTTCTTTCTTGGTCAGCGCGCTCTTGCATTGAGTTTTGAGGTCTGTATAGACGCTTGAAAATTTTGCCGCGCTCGCTCGTTCGGGTTTGACGTGAGCAAAGGTCAGAGTGGACGCGAGAAAGATTAGCAAGGCATTGATGGTGACGAGCTTTTTCAAACTAATCTCCTTTACGAAAAAATCTCCTGCAAAGGCGCAAAGGCGCAAAGAAGAACTTAAATGTTTTCTTTGCGCCTTTGCGGGAGACGTAATTTTCTTTTCCTCATTACATCATAAAGCCCAGATTGGACACCGGGAAATTGTTGATGTTCGGAAAGACCAGCGGAAGGTCGGATTCGGACAAGCCATACCAGCGGGCCAGTGTCGCAGCGTATTGTTCAACCGACACCGAAGGAATGAAACGCCCGCGCGTGTCCACATCATCTCCAGTGCCGTTAACCATCGTCGGCATTAAAGTGCCATTCGATGTCGGCCTGCCGTAGAAATCTCCGCCACGCACCGCGCCGCCGATGACGAAATAAGGCCCGCCCCAACCGTGATCCGAACCAACACTGCCGCCTGAGCCGGCAGGGTTGAAGGTGCGGTTGAAATCAGACATCGTGCAGATTGTCACCTGATCGGCGACTGTCTGCGCGACCATCTCATCATAGAAAGCTTTTAAGGCGTTGCTCACCTGTCCGAGCAGGCTGTTGTGCGATGCCAACTGGCTGCTGTGATGATCGAATCCGCCGAGCTGCACAAAGAAAATCTGGCGGCTCATGTTAAGCAGCGTTCTAATCTTGATAAACTTTGCGACCTGCCGCAACTGATTGCCTAAGGTCGTGCTAGGGAAAGTCACAGTCAGAGTCGGGTCTGTAGTCAGTTGCTGGCTCACGTTGACGGCTTGTTGCGTAATCAGGCTGGCGTTCTGAATTATCGTGTAATTCAAATCGCGCGTGCGCGCAGCGTTCATCGCAGTCAGGCGCGCCTGCTCATCTCCAGCGCCGCCGAAGCCGTTCAAGGTCAAGACCTGATTGAGCGGAGTGCCGGAGGCCACGACAAGCGGCTTGGTATTAAAGCCATTGGTGAAAATGGACGCGCCCGAAATCGAAGTTATCATCGGGATAGCCGGATTTGTATTGAGCGCGGTGGTACGGTCTGCGAGTCGCCCGCCCCAGCCTGTTGTGGATTTAAAGCTGGAGATGCTTGTGCGAAATTGGTCTGCCTGATCTGGATGCGAAAAAAGCTGATAGGGTCTGGGCGCGCCCGCCTGATACGTCGCGCGTGTCAAAGGCTGAATCAGACATCCGACGTTACAAACGACAGCCATCTTGCCTGCGTTCCAGAGCGTGTGCAAAGGAGCCATCGCCGGATGAAAGCCCCATGCCTGCCCGCTCATCAGCGGATTCGGCGGAGCGATGGGAAGAAGGCTTGCGCGCGCGATTGCCAAACCTTGCGCCGAACGCGCTGTCGAGTATTGAGCATAGCCTTCGTTGTAATTCGGAATGACAGAGTTGTTGCCGTCGTTGCCGCCATCCAGAAAAACGCAGACCAGAGCCTTGTAGTCCGAGACGCCATCTCCGCCGGCTTCTCTCGCGGCATCTATTTTTTGCTGCGCCACCAAGTTCATCATTCCGAAATGGCGCATCTGCGTGGCGATTGCCGTCATGCTCAGGGCGCGGCAAGATTTCTTCAAAAATTCTCGTCTGTTGTCTTTCATGATTCTTACCTTTGCACCTGAAATTGCGATGAAGTGGCTACCAGATAGAAAGCTGTTCGCGCACGTTTTAATGGATTGGTCGAAGCGACTTGTTGAATGGCCGTCAGGAAATCGCTCCTCAAGGGCGCGCTCATTGTGCCGTGCATCATTTCACGGTTGAGCGTATTGAGCAAAGATGCTCCGGTTGTGTCTGTCGCGGCGAGTGTTTGCAGTCTCGTTAAATCAATCCTCGTCCCGCAGGGAATACTCGACGGGTTACTGCTGGTCGAACCGACTGCTAAAATTCCATTCGTGCCTGCGCTTCCCGGCGGAGCCATTTGATTGACAAAGTTCGGACGTTTAAGGGCCGTGCCTGTCGAGAAGATTCCAAACTCCGGCCCGGCCAGAGGCGTGCCTGGAATAATGTAATCCATGTTGTAGTAATTGAAGACCGTCGGCGGGTTCAAGACATCCTGATCGAGCGGTTGCGTGACGACATTAATCACGCCGTCGCTCAGTCCGCCGCAAGCTGCCGGAACAGCGATGTTGTTGTTCGCCGTCGGATTGAACGGGCGCAAGATATTTGTGACGAACAGAACCGGCTCGCGCAGTTTGCCGTAATCCGGGTCTGTCTTGTTGTCGCCGCGCGCTTCCGGGTCGAGCAGGATGGCTTTGATGACAGCCTTCAAATCGCCGCGTATGCCTTGCCCGTTATCTCTGAAGACAGCCGACACGCGACCGACATAAGCCGGAGTCGGATTGCTCGTGACAAGCTGTTGGATAAGCAGCTTGCTGATAAACGGCGCGACGTTCGGATGATAGAAAATGTTATTCAGCGCGGCAAACAAATCCTGTTCGGGAGTTTGCCCGGCAGGAATAATCGGAGTTGAACCCGGATAATTCAGCAAGGTCTTGGAGGTCGTATCGTGATTCAAAGGATTGACGACCATCGGGTCTCGGTAATTGACGAGACCGGGCTCTGTACTCGCACAGGATGAACCGCAGAATGTCCAGCCCGTAAAAATTTTAGTGAAGTTGATAATCGTATCTTGATTGTAGGTCGGAATACGATTGCCCATGTTATTGAGCATCGGCGTTCCGTCCTGATTGAGCATGTCAACTCCGATAGTAAAGAGTTGCAAAATCTCGCGCGCGTAATTCTCGTTCGGGTTCGTGCGCGTGCTAATCGCCATGTCAAGATAAGTACCCATCGCCGGGTTGAGCGTAATCTCTTCGAGCAGCCTGCGGAAATTGCCGAAGGCGTTGCGGTCTAAAGTCTGGATATAAGGCATCATCCGGCTCGGCTGAATATTTGTGCGACCGGAGACAACCAGAATCTGGCTCAAAGCCCACGAGACGCGCCGCCGAAGCTGCTGGTTTTCGTTATACAGAGCTTCTTTATAAAACCAGTTCTGGAGCGGGTACATCGTGTAATTGTCGCGGAAGCAGGTGGCCGGAGCGTCCGGCGGCGCATTGTCGCCGTCACAGAACTCTGAGGGAGTCGATGAGTAAAAAGCGAAATGCGGATAAACGAAGCTGGCATATCTGGATTCATCCATCTGCTCTTCGAGCCACGTTTGATAACTGATGCGGCGCAGTCGCATTTCAAGAGCCGCGTTTGGACCAAAGGTCGCCTGCTCCATAAAGCGCACGCGGTCGCCAGTCCACGGCAGACCGACACGATTGGAAGTCGAAGTGCGTGATGAGTTAACCGTCTGCGTTTCCGGCAGCGGCGTCGGCACTGAGCCGGGGTCGTCTTCAATCTCTCCGCCTTCATGTCCGATTGAAAGTCGCACGCGATTGCTCGACATGCCGCGCCAGGTGACGCGCACCAGCACGTCGCCTATGTCGCCAATGTCCGCGCCAAGCCGTACGCTCAGAGCATAGACGCCTTTGTGTTCCGTCGTGCGCTCGAAGCGTACGACCTGAAGTGGATAGCGAATGTGCTGCGAGTCTTCAAACTCTGCGCGAAAGGCGTTCGCTCCTTCGCCCTGTAGCAAATCGAGATTGGTAAGAAAAAAAGTGACGACCTGATTCCTGCCGGGCTGAATCACTTTGACGGATAGATCCTCTGCCCGCCCGCCTTTGCGGAAGGCGACTAAGGCTCTGGTCGAAAGGGCTTCGCTAATCAGAACGGGCGCGTCTTCCGGTAAAGGGTTAGCACGCAAGGCAGTCATCCCGCCAAAGGTAAGAAGGCAACAAATAACGCCGCAGAGCTTGGAAAGCTGCAAGCTGCGACCGACAACAAATACTCTCAACATTAAATTTTCTCCAGAGCTTTTATCCGAAACGAACAATCCATCCGGTTTGGCAGGACCATTGAGCGACAAAAACAGCCTTGATTTATAACTCTTCTCAAGAGAAAAGGCAAAAAATTTTTATCGAAAAGCGAAAGATTTTCACTGCTAAAAATTTCTTGCCAATTCCCGCGAAAAAGTTGATACTTCGCCTTCCGCAGTTTAAGCTTTGGTTTGCTCTGCGCCAATCTAACTCGAACACGCAAGAAGCGTGGACTCGTTGGTAGTCATTCAAAAAACTCAAATTACGAAAGCACTGGCCCAGCTTCCTGTGTTATCCAATCCTGTTTCTGTGTTTGTGTAGTAAGCGAGAAAAGATTCAATGAACAAAAAACAATCTGCCGCCGCTCATTCTTATACGCGATTATTAGTCATCATTTTTATCGGTCTGCTCGTCGCAGGTCTTTCTCTCACGGGGCTTCGTCCCGCGCGTGTCAAAGCTCAGGAAGAGATTCCACAAGCTCCTTCGATAATCGTCTTCAGCGAAAGCTTTGACAGCGTCGCGCCGCCCGCGCTTCCGGCTGGATGGACGACTGCTATCACGGGACAAATTGATTTGTTCAAAACGGTGACGAGTTTCCCGGACTCCCCTCCGAATGCGGCTTTCGTCAATGACCCGGAGACGCAAGGGACATCCGAACTCGTCTCGCCCTCTATCGCGCTCGGCAATTTTCAACACAAACTTATCTTCCGCAATTTCTATCAAACGGATTTTTTGTTCGATGGCTGCATCCTGGAAATCAGTATCAACGGCGGCGCGTTTCAGGACATCATCGCGGCGGGCGGAACATTCCTTGCCGGGGGGTATAACGCTGTAACCTCCAACGGATCCTTCGGCAGCAGAAATTCATGGACGGGACAACAGGCTGGCTACATCACAACGGAAGTCAATCTTCCGCCGGGGACGGCCAATCAGAGCGTGCGCTTTCGCTGGCGCATTGGCACAGACCCTATGGAAGGCGGCACGGGTTGGTGGATAGACAATGTGCAGGTCACGAATGCCATCTCCGGCACGAATGCCGGCGCGATTGCGATTCCTGCTAACGGCACCGCTGCGCCGTATCCTTCGGAAATAAATATCGCGGGTCATGAAGGGTTAGTGACGGATGTGCAGGTGAACCTGATTAACTTTAGTCACAACTCGCCAGACGATGTTGACCTGATGCTCGTCGCTCCGAATGGAAACAAAGTAGTTTTAATGTCGGATGTCGGCGGCGGCAATCCCGTCAACAATCTCAATCTGTTGATAAGCGACGCCGCGCCAGCTTCGCTGCCGGACAGCACAGCGATTGTGAGCGGAAGTTATAAGCCGACTAACTTTGAGTTGGGCGATGCTTTCCCCGGCCCTGCGCCCGTTGGCGCGCCGACTGGCAATCGCCTGTCTGCGCTTAACGGTTCAGTAGCAAACGGCACTTGGCAACTCTATTTGGTCGATGACAATGGCAATAATGCCGGAAGCATCAATGGCGGCTGGCTCATTTTTATTCAAAGCTCTGCGAATGCGATAGGCATTCCAGAGTCGGGAACGGCAACGCCTTACGCCGCGCAGAAAACGATTGCCGGTGTGCTGGGGACTGTGACGAAAGTTACTGTCACGCTCTCGAATTTCAGTCACACTTCGCCGGATGATGTTGATGTCATGCTGGTCGCGCCGAATGGACGACGCATTGTGTTGATGTCGGATGTGGGCGGCACAACGGAAGTCGGCGGACTCAATTTAACTTTTGATGATGCCGCCCCGAATAATTTACCGGATAACTCGCAGCTTGCATCTGGACTTTACAAGCCAACCGATTTTGAACTGGGCGATGTGTTTCCACTGCCCGCGCCGCAGGGCGCAACCACCGGCACGACGCTCGATGCTTTTTATGGCAGCGCGCCGACAGGAATTTGGAAGCTCTTTATAGTGGATGACAGTGGCAACAATGCCGGAAGCATTGGCGGGAGTTGGAATCTGAATCTGCAAACTTCGACGACGGCCTGCGCTTTCTCGCTTACTCCTTCGGGCCAAGCTTTTCCGATAACGGGCGGCAGCAGCAACTTTGCTATCAATATGCCGACCAACTGTTCGTGGACGGCGACGACCAATGCAGGATTTATCACCATCAACTCAGGCACGAGCGGCACTGGCGATGGAGCTATCGGTTACAGCGTCGCGCCGAATATGGAAGGCGGACGCTCCGGCACGATAGACATTTCAAACGGCGTCATCACGCGCACCTTCCAGGTTCAGCAACCATCCGGTTGCCCGTTCTCGCTTAATCAAAGCACGCTCAATTTCGGCGCGTCAGGCGGAAACGGAAATGTCGGAGTGACTGCCGGAAGCACTTGCGGGTGGGCTGCGACACCGAGCGCAAACTGGATACAGATAACTTCCGTGAATCCGCAAAACGGTGACGGCACGGTGACCTTTACGGTGCAGCCGAATCCCGGCTTCTTACCGAGAAGTGGGACTGTGACTGTCGGCGCGCGCTCGCTCACGATTAACCAGACGGGAGCTAACAGTCGGAAATTTGATTTCGACGCCGACGGCAAAGATGACGTGTCTGTCTTTCGTCCTGCGGGCGGCGAGTGGTATCTCTTGCAATCAACGGCAGGATTGCGCGGCGTGCAGTTCGGACTCAACGGCGACCGCATAGCGCCGGGCGATTATGACGGGGATGCTAAAGCGGACATCGCGGTCTGGCGTCCGACGGGCGGTTGGTACATCCTGAACAGCACTAACAACTCAATCCGCGCGGCGCAGTTTGGACAGAACGGAGATATTCCGTCACCCGGAGATTTTGACGGAGACGGCAAGACGGACATCGGAGTCTTTCGTCCGACAACAGGAACTTTCTATCTGCTTTTAAGCTCGACCAATAATGTTCAGACTCAGGCGTGGGGCGCAAACGGAGACGTGCCTTTGATGGGCGATTATGACGGCGACGGCAAGACAGACTTCGCAGTCTTCCGTCCGTCGAGCAGCATCTTCTATGTGCTTCAAAGTTCGAACGGAGTCATTAGAGGACAGCAGTGGGGAACTACCGGAGACAAACCCATCGCCGCAGACTTTGACGGAGACAACAAGGCGGACATTGCTGTCTATCGCCCGTCAAACGGCTCATGGTATTACACGCGAAGCACCGACAATGGCTTTAGCGCAGTTGCTTGGGGAACTGCCGGCGACATTCCTGTGGCAGGTGATTACGATGGAGACAACAAGGCTGATGTAGCAGTCTTCCGTCCATCATCCGGCACGTTCTACATCCTGCTGAGCACGACGAATGCTTTGCGCGCAGAGCAGTTCGGACTTAATGGAGACACGCCTGTGCCATCCGCTTATGTGCCATAACGTTTGAGCTTTCGGGCATGAAACTTAACAAGGGCTGTGGAGACGCTAATGCTCCACAGCCCTTTTAGTTAAGACATTCGCTGGAACAATCCTCCACAATCGGTGTCAAAAGGGCATCAGATTTCAGTTTGAAGTTCGAGTGAGCAAAAGCGGCGAAGGAATCTCGCGCAAAGAAAGACACCAAGAAAGCTTTCAAGATAGATAACTACTCAACATCTTTGCGAGCTTTTTTTGCGCCTTTGCGGGAAAATGTTTTTCTTCTCTAAGTTTGAAGAGGATACAACTCGAAGAGATGCTTGGAATCAGAGAGCTGAAAAAAACATATCCGGGCGGCGTGCAGGCTCTGAGAGGAATCACGCTCGAAATCCCGGCAGGGATGTTCGGGCTGCTTGGGCCAAACGGCGCGGGCAAGACGACGCTGATGAAGATAGCCGCGACCTTGCTTGAGCCGGATTCCGGTGAAGTCGAGCTTGACGGCATTGATTTGATAGCAGACAAAAAAGCCGCGCGCAGAATGCTCGGCTACTTGCCGCAGGAGTTCGGCCTCTATCCGACTCTGACGGCAGAGCAAACGCTCGATTATTTAGCAAAGCTCAAGGGCGTGATGGATGATAGAGAGCGCAAGTCTCTGCTCGACGCGCTGTTTGAAAGAGTCAATCTGGAGCAGGCGCGAAAGCAGAAGGTCGGCGGATTTTCAGGCGGCATGCGACAGCGTCTGGGAATCGCGCAGGCTCTTATCGGCGGGCCGAAGCTGATTATTGTTGACGAGCCGACGGCGGGCCTAGACCCGGAAGAGCGCGTGCGCTTTCATAATCTGCTCTCGGAAATCGCGGGCGAGAAAACTATTGTCATTCTTTCAACTCACATTGTCTCGGATGTCTCGAACCTGTGCGCCCGGATGGCGATTATGCGCGAGGGCTCGATTATAGCTTCCTGCACGCCGCAGGACGCGCTCAAACAGATTGCAGATGCTATCTGGGAAGCCGCTCTCTCGCAGGAACAGGTCGCGGCTTTGAAGAAGACGCAACTCCGAATCATCTCCACGCAGGTCTTCGATGGAAAGGTGCGCGTCCGTGTCTTTGATGAAAGAGCAAGACCGGGCGAAGAATTCAACGCGGCCACTCCGACTCTTGAAGATTACTACTTCGCACGCGCCAGCCGACAGGAGCGTGTGAATTGAAAAGCATAGCGCGCACGCCCTTCGCAGCCATCTTTCGGACGGAAGTGTTGCTTAACACAAAGCGTGTCGCGCCGTATGTGATGGTCATGCTATTTGGCGGCAATGCCTTGCTGTGGTGGGGCTGGGGGCCTGCCGAGAGCAGGGGCTTAGCGACGAACAGCGATGTTTTCATCGTCGCGGCATCTGTTGTCTTCTCATTTATGACGCTGCCGCTCTTCACAGCCGTCATCATGGGCGACCCTGTCATCAGAGATTTCCGCACAGGCATTACCCCAGTAATTTTTTCAAAACCTATTAGCCGCGCGACATATCTTCTAGGAAAATTTTTCGGCAATTTTTTCGTCCTCGTCTGCTGCCAGATGGCTTTCCCCCTGACATTTCTTTTGCTTCAGGGCTTCAGTAAATCGCGCATGATTGTCCAACCGGCGCGCTTCGTTCCATACTTCAAACACTTCCTAGTTCTCATCGTCATCTCACACCTTGTTCTCGCAGCCTTCTACTTCACTATCGGAACGCTGACACGCAATGCCAAAATCGTTTACGGCTTAGCCGTCTCTTTTTACCCGCTCTACATTGCTTATCAGATAAACATCTTAAAGAACCTCTCGCCGCGCTGGCGTATGGCCTTAGACCCTTTGCTGATGAACTGGTCTGACCTGACTACGAAAGGGCAGAGCGCGGAGCGGCTCAATCAATTTGTATTCAGTTACGACCCGGACATGCTTGCCAATCGCGCGATTATGATTCTCGTCGCCGTCGTTTGTCTGACGATTCTCTACCTGCGCTTTTCAATGGTCGAGCGGTTCGAGAAGAGCAAGGATGAGAGCAAGTTCACGACCATCAATCTCATCACAAGCGATGCAAGTTTTTACGGTAGGGCAGAGAATTTAAGTCTTGCTCAAACTGCGCGGATTGCGGAAGTCAGAAGCGGAAAGAGTGTCGCTCTGCCGAAGGTACGCACGACGAACGAAGGTATCGGCGCGAGACTCAAACAGTTGATGGCGGCTTTTGTGATAGAGCTGCGATTGCTTTTCGCGGAGCGCAGCATTGTCGTGTTCGTGCCTCTCGCAACTCTCCTGTGTGTCGCGGGGCTTATCTATTATGAAGCAGTTCCTGTTGGTTCATATTCAGCCGCTTACGCGGCGCGCACGGCGGAGTCGCTGCTGTTGTTCCTGTGCGCTATCGCGGTCTTCTATACTGGCGAGGCGATGCACCGCGACCGCGAATTGAGATTCGAGCCGGTGCTCTGGAGCATGCCTGTCAATAACTCCGTGCTGCTGCTCTCGAAGTTTGCGGCGACGCTGCTGCTCTCGATTTTTTTGAGCCTGACTGTTGGCCTCGCGGCCATCGTGCTCCAAATCTATAAAGGCCACTGGCCTGTTGAAGTCTCAAGCTATCTCACAATCTATTTTCTCATCCTGATGCCGGGCATGGTTTTTCTGATTTCAGCCGTCACGCTATTCAATGTCTTGCTGCGTGATAAATATCTTGCGTATGCCGTCAGTCTCGGCGTCGGCATCGGGCTGTTTTATCTATACAGTCAAGGCTATAACCACTGGCTTTATAATCCGTTGCTTTACGGACTATGGACTCCTGCGGATGTCGCAGGCGCGGGAAGCAATCTGTCGCAGATAATCATTTACAGAATTTACTGTCTGGCCCTTGCTGCAATTTTTCTCGCGCACGCGCATCTCTTTTTCGAGCGCAGGTCAACATCGCGTCGCACAGTGCAGTTACCTAAATAACCCAAGTTGCCAGTTATGAAGCGATGGCGGCTCCTGCCGCCTGCTGTGCGGAAAGTCTGAGACTTTCCGCTTCATCTCTGCTCTTAGTATTAGCGAGGCTCAGCCTCGCACAGGGTTGAGGACACACTTGCCGGAAAAGCAGAGCTTTTCCGCACAGCAGGCGGCTCAAGCCGTCTCTTACTCGCAACTTGAGTTAAATAAGTGAAAAGTTTGTGAAAGGGGAAAGGGCCAGACATTGAGCCTGACCCTTTCTGTGTTTGCCTAGCGTGTTTGATAGAGAGGCACTTCGTAGTCTGTGCTGAGTCCCCATTGGCGTGACACCAAAGAGTTGTTCCCGCTAGTGAGAATGTGCCATTCAAGATTGCCTGAGACGGCCCTCGTGACAGCCAGATCGTTCTTGCCGTCGCCGTCGTAATCTCCCGGCACGGGCTCGTCGCCGCTGGCCCCGAATTGCTGTGCGCGGATAGAGCCGTCAAAGCTGTTGACGATGTACCATGCGCCTGTCGAGTTGCGGAAGACTGCGAAGTCGGTCGTTCCGTCGCCGTCATAATCTCCCGGCACAATCGTGTCGCCGGATGTTCCCCACTGTCTTGCCATCAGCGCGCCGTCTCTGCTCCTGCGCACATAAAAGGCATTCGTGCTTGGACGATAGACGGTCACATCATTCCTGCCATCGCCGTCGTAGTCGCCTATCAAACCTAAATCGCCGGTGCTGCCCCAGTGCAATGAGAGCCCTGTGTTGTTAGAGCTCTGGAGAATGAACCAGAGCGCAGGGTCGCCCGGATTCGCCGTGCGGCGCAGGACAGCGAAATCTGTTCTACGGTCTCCGTCGTAATCCGCAACTACTCTGGGATCATCGCCGGGGTTTCCCCATGATTGAACGAGCACGGAATTGTTTGAACTGCGCAGGACATAAAAGACGCCGTTGCGCCAGACTGCCAAGTCGGTCTTGCCGTCGCCGTCATAGTCGCCGGGCGTCACAGTGTCGCCGTTTGTTCCGAAGAGCATGCCTGACAAGGTGTTGGTAAAGCTCTGGCGTATGTACCACGCTCCGGTTGAAGGACGAAAGACACTTATGTCTGTTCTCAGGTCGCCGTCGAAATCCGCCACGACATTGCGCGGCGTTGGCGCGTTCGGATTGACGATGCGATTGATTGCGCTGCCGCCGACGACATAAATCTCGCCGCCTTCGTCTTCGCCAAATCCGACGATATTAATTGAAGTGTCCAGCAGCAGACTTTGCGAGCCGGAGCTAGTCGCCGGATTGAGCATCAGGATTTCGCCTGTGCAGTAGTCTGCATAAATATACGCGCCTGTAGGCACAGTGCCTCTGCGTCCTCTATAGACATAGCCGCCCGTAATCGAACAGCGAGAGCTTGGGCTGGCCGAACTGTATTCTGCAATCGGAGGAATGTGGCCCGCTGGCGGAGTGCAAACGCCGCCATTGAAATTGGGATTGCAGTGATTGCCTTCCATAATGCGCCAGCCATAGTTGCCGCCGCGTGTGATGATGTCTATCTCTTCCCACGCGCCCTGCCCGACATCTCCGACATAGAGTTGTCTTGTCCCGCCTCTGTCAAAAGAGAAGCGATAAGGATTGCGCAAGCCGTAAGCATAAATCTCATCACGTCCGGCGACGCCGACGAATGGATTGTCCGCAGGCGAAGTGTAAGGCGGAGTTCCGCCCGGCACATCTATGTTGATGCGAATCATCTTGCCGAGAAGCGATTCTATGTTCTGCGAATTTTGCGACGGGTCATTGGCAGAGCCGCCATCGCCCGGCGCAAGATAGAGCAAGCCGTCCGGGCCAAACTCTAAAGTTCCGCCGTTATGATTGCCGAAATTCGGGTGCGGAATCTCGATGATAATTTTTTCCGTAGTGTCCGCGACATTCGGATTGCCGGTCGAAGTCATATATTCCGCAATCCGTATCGCGCCGTCTGTCTGGCGCGTGTAGTAAACGAAGAAGCGGCGGTTAGACGTGTACTGCGGGTGAAAAGCCAGACCGAGCAAGCCGCGCTCGCCGCCGGACAAGACCCTGGTTGTGATGTTGAGAAATTCAGTCGGCACGGTTGCGCCCGGCTGCAAGACTTTGATGATGCCGCCCTGCTCGACGATGAAGAGACGATTGCTGCCGTCGTGAGCATTGGTGACAAAGACCGGACTCGAAAGGCCGCTCACTACAGGCTGAAGCTGTATCGTAATCCCTCCGTCCGGCGCACTTTGAATCTCCGGTGCATCCGGCGTCGCGTCGCGGCTGGCGCTCACGCGAACAATCGCGCAAGCAGCAATTAACAGCAGGGCCAGCGAGCACAGCCCGCTGAGTTTGAGCTTACTCATGAAACATTCCTCCCCGAAAAGTTGATAATCTTTTTATGGCTCAATGAAAAAATTCAGAGCTGCACACATTTGTGGCGATATAAAACTGTTCATGCTGAGGGGATTACTTAGGGGCAAGGGCATCTTAAGCCCCAAGATAACAACATGGCAAGGCGAGAGAAAGTCTGGCAGTGATGCAGGTTGAAATTTTTATAAGCTACAGTGACGAACGAATCTCGCGCAAAGGCGCAAAGGCGCAAAGGAAAGACGCGAAGAAAGCTTTCAAGATAAATAACCCTTCAACTCTTTGCGAGCTTTCTTTGCGTCTTTGCGCCTTTGCGCGAAACTTATCTTTCTTTTTTTCGATACATGGCGTTTAAGGCAGATACCCTGACGGAACTGGCACATCGCCACTGATTCCAAACTGCTCAGACTTTATCGCGCCGTTGCTGCTCCTTGAAACAAACCAGTTGCCGCCACGATAGACAGCGATGTCCGCTTTAGCATCCCCGTCATAATCACCGGGCGCAGGAATGTCCGAAGCGATGCCGAAGGCTTGCGCTTTGAATCCTGCGGAGCTTTGAAGTAGATACCAAGTCCCGTGGCGAAAGACAGCGATGTCCGCGCGCAAGTCGCCATCGAAATCTGCCGGCACTGGTCTGTCCGTCGAGAGTCCGAACTGAATGCTGAGAAGCATGCTGTCCGTGCTTCTTTGTATGTACCAGATGCTGTTGCGAAAGACCGCGAGGTCTGCTTTGCCGTCCGCGTCGTAATCTGCTGCGACAGTCAGGTCTCCGCTCAGGCCGAAGGCTTGCGCTCTGAGAGTATTACTCGCGCTCTGTAAGATGTACCAGACACCGCTTGAGGGACGAAAGACCGCGAGGTCTGTTTTGCCATCGCCGTCATAATCGCGCGCGACAGGCACATCGCCGTTCGTCCCGAATGCCTGAGTCGTCAGAACATTATTCGAGCTTTGCTGTATGCGCCATGTGCCGTCGCTCTGTCTAAAGACTGCGACATCCGTTCGACTGTCTCCGTCATAATCGCCGGGCGCGATGCGGTCTGAGCTATTGCCGAGCGTGTGTGCGCGAAAAGCTCCGTTGACGCTCTGCCTGATATAAAAAGTGCTTGCGCCGGGACGAAAGACGGAAAAATCTGTCTTGCCGTCTCCGTCAAAATCCGCAGCCGTATTGCGCGGCGCGGGAGCATTCGGATTTGTGATGCGCCACACCGCGCCGTCAACCGCATTGAGCGTGCAGACGTAAATCTCGCCCGCTTCATCTTCTCCGAAAGAAGAGATGAGTTGGTTTGTATCCAGCAGCACGCTTTGCATTCCGTTGTGCAGCATGAAAATTTCGCCCGTGCAGAAATCTCCATAGACATACGCGCCCGTTGGCAAACTGTGCCGCGTCCCGCGATAGACAAAGCCGCCGTTGATAGAGCAGCGACCGCCCGGCACGTGATTGTATTCGGCTACGGGAAAAATAAAATTGGAAGGATTGCATTGTGCCGGATTAAGGCCGGTGCAGAGCGTGCCTTCGTATGTGCGCCAGCCATAGTTGCCGCCGAGTTGCCCGATGTCTATCTCTTCGCGCTGGCCTTCGCCCACATCTCCAATCCAGAGTTGTCCCGTCCCTCTGTCAAAAGAGAAACGCCACGGGTTACGCATCCCTACAGCATAGATTTCATCGCGCCCGCGCTCTGGCCCATAAAAAGGATTGTCGAGCGGAGAAGCGTATGGCACATCTCCATCAACGCGATTCACATCTATCCGCAAGATTTTGCCGAGCAGGAGTGTGACGTTCTGCGCGCGGTTCAACGGGTCGTTATTAAAGCCGCCATCGCCGACGCCTATGTAGAGAAAACCGTCCGGGCCAAACTCTATCATCCCGCCGTTATGATTCTGTTCCTCAGGCGGAATGACGAGCAGCACTTTTTCCGTCAGGTCTGCGATGTTCGGATTAGCAGCGTTGGCTTGATATTCCGCCAGCACGGTCGCTGCATCAGTGATACGCGTGTAGAAAACAAAAAAGCGGCGATTGGTCTGATACTGCGGATGAAAGGCAAGCCCAAGCAAACCTAGCTCGCCGCCCTGCACGACTCTTGAGCGTATGTCCAGAAAAGCAGTCGGCACACTCGCTCCCGGTTGCAGGACTTTGACGACGCCCGTCAACTCCGCGATAAAAATCCTGTGGCTTCCGTCCTTCGCATTCGTCACTAAGGCAGGGTCAGCCAGACTTGTCGCCACAGGCACGAGCACGATGGCTTCCGGCGTCTGCGGAATCGAAGCGAAATTAAAAGAGACTGTTGAGACGAGCAGGAGCGTGAGGCTGAACAAGGCTATCAACTTAAAATGTCGTGCGAGATACTTCATCTTGAAAACTTTCACCGCAGAGAAATCTGAGATTTGAAATTTCAAATCTCAAATATTTCTTACAGCCTGTAACGCACGCGGCTGCGGCGCAGGGCGTCGTCTTCCACTTCATAATTCTGCAAGCGCAGGGTCACGTCCGCGTTGAGGTCGTATCCTGCGCGCTCGCCAGCTTCCAGCTTGACTGTTCCGGCGGCGGCAATCATGGCCGCGTTATCCGTCGAGAGATGCGGCGAAGGAAAATAGACAGGGATGCCGAGCCGCACGGCTGCGGCCTGCGAAGCTTCGCGCAAAGCTCCGTTGCAGGCGACGCCGCCCGCGACAATCAGAGTTTCCGGCTGATACTCTTCCGCGAGTCGCTCCATCGTGCCGACGAGCGAGCGTACAACGACGCTCTGAAAACTCGCTGCCAAATCCTTAACGTGTTGTGAAGGTTGTTCGCCTTCTGCGACAGGCTCAAGGCCGGATTCGCGTATGTGTTTCGAGACGGCTGTCTTGAGTCCGCTGAAACTGAAATCGGGTCGCCCGTCGCCCATGCGCGGGACGGCAAAGCGTACGCCGCGCGGGTCGCCTTCGCGCGCCAGCCGCTCAATGATTGGCCCACCCGGATAACCTAGCCCCAGCATCTTTGCCACCTTATCAAAAGCCTCGCCCGCAGCATCATCCCGCGTGCGCGAGACAACCTTGTACTTGCACGGCTCCGGCACGAAAAAAAGATTCGTGTGGCCGCCCGAAACGATGAGCGCGAGTGCAGGATATTCGACAGGCGGATTCTCAAAGACGACGGAGTAGATGTGGCCTTCTATGTGATTGACTCCGACGAGCGGCTTCGCAAGCGCAAAGGCCATCGCCTTCGCATACGAGACGCCGACAAGGAGCGAGCCGACAAGTCCCGGCCCGGCTGTGACAGCAATGCCGTCAAGTTGCTCTTCATTAACACTCGCGCGCACAAGAGCCTCTTCGACAACAGGCACGATTTTGTCCAAGTGCTCGCGCGAAGCTATTTCAGGCACGACGCCGCCGAATTTTTTGTGCACCTCAATCTGCGAAGAGATAACGCTTGAGACAATCTCACGCCCGTCGCGCACGACAGCCGCCGCCGTCTCATCGCAAGAAGTTTCAATTCCTAAAACAAGCATGATAGGGAAATTCTAACAGGGCAAAGGAGGAAGTTAAAACGGTGCGGGGTTATATTAGCCACAGAGCCACAGAGCCACAGAGGAAAGATAAAAGTAAAAAGGTAAAAGGCAGAAGCATTTCACTATGCTTCATTTCTATCTTCATCTCTGTGCTCTGTGTCTAAATTCGTGGTCTCGGCTTGCAATTACACTTGCCTGTCGTATATCAACAGTGACGACATGACTGACAAAAACTATTTCACGCAGGTTGTTGACCTGCTGCGACTCGAATCAGAGGCCATCGCGCAGACAGCCGCGCGGCTCCAGTCCGCAGATGTCGAACGGGCCATAGAATTACTCGCTTCCTGCAAAGGCAAAGTCGTGCTCGTCGGCGTCGGAAAATCCGGCGTCATCGCGCAGAAGATTGCTGCGACCATGACCAGCACAGGGACTGCCGCACTGCACTTGCATCCATCCGATGCATTGCACGGCGGACTCGGCATCGTTACGCCGGACGATGTTGTCATCGCTTTAAGCAATAGCGGCGAGACGGATGAAGTGATAGCGATGCTCCCATTTCTCACACAGCGGCGAGTTCACATCATAGCCATCGTAGGCAATCTCAACTCCACCTTGGCGCGGCGGGCGGATGTCGCGCTCGACGCTTCGGTAGATCAGGAGGCATGCCCCTTGAACCTCGCGCCGACGACGAGCACGACTGTTGCGCTGGCGATTGGCGATGCCTTAGCGATGACCTTGATGCAGGCAAAGGGATGGACGATGGAAGACTTTGCGCAGATTCATCCGGCGGGCCAACTCGGCAAGCGTCTGACGCTCAAAGTCGCAGACCTGATGCATGGCGGCGATGACAATCCGACTATCGGAGAAGATGCGGAATGGCTTGAGATTATCACGGCCATCTCGCGCGGCGGACTTGGAGCGGTGAATGTCGTGGACAGCGCGAATCGCCTTGTCGGCATCATTACAGACGGCGATGTGCGGCGCGCGCTCGGCAAGCTTGCGACGGACGATTTAAAATCTCTCAACTGCGATTCGATGATGACGCGCAATCCGGTTGTAGCCGCGCCGGATTTACTGGCCTACGACGCGCTCAGGTTGATGGAAGAGCGACCGTCGCAGATTTCGGTTCTCCCGGTAGTTGATGACAAGCATGTGTGCGTCGGCCTCATACGCCTGCATGACATTGTGCGTAGCGGACTTTAAGAGCTAAGGATGAAGGCGGAAGGATGAAGGATGAAGTTATTTTCAAGAAATGAATTTGCAGGCTCTCTCTTAAATATAGTTTTGAAAAGCACGCTGGGCTTGCTTCTTATTAGCGCAGTGTGCTTGACAGAAGCGGCTTATGCGCAATCGCAGGGCGGAGGCCGCGTGCGCACTGTCAGCGAGTCGCCTGCGGCGGAGGCGACCATTACGCTCAATGAGCAGTTCTTTAACTATTTTCTCGAAGCCATGTTCACACAGTTGAGAGAGCCAGAGTTCCCGCTCTCGCTCACGCGGAGCGCGGCGGACGTTAAGCCGCAGGAAGTTTTTACAGCACATGCTTCATCTGCAAAAATCGGGACATGTGCAAGCGTTATCGTGCTTGAGCGAGAGAGGGATGGTGTCAGGACTGCGGTTAAATTTGAGGACGGGCGCATTGTCGCGCCGCTTGCATTCTCCGGCTCGTATGATGCCGCGCTCGGATGTTTGAGCTTTAGCGGGTGGGCCAATTCCGTCGTCACGCTTGAGTACAATCGTGAGCGTCAGGCTTTGATGGCCCGCGTGCGCGTCGAAGAAGTTCATCTCAATGGCATCCCGCGCCTCGCGAGTGGCGTGCTCATCAGTCTTGTGCAGAGCACGATTGATAAGCGATTCAATCCTTACGAGCTTTTTAAAGCAGAGCAGGTTTCACCGACTGTGCAGATTAAAGCGGCGGGCGGCGCGCTGCGTCTGCGCGCCAGAGAGATGCGCCCCGAAATCATCAACGGCGCGCTGCGCATTCAGATTGTGTACGAGTTTGTGAAGGCTGAATAAAAAAGAGTTTATCGGAAATATTTTTACGAGACATAAGAAAGTTTCTGGGCTTTCTTCTCACCGTTCTTGCTCTCAACACTTTTGTGCATGTCCACAATTTCCCACGCGGCGCGTGTGCGGAGCAACTTTGTCATTAAGGCTGCATGAAGAATGTGGCCGCTGCGCTCGGCCTTGATGCGGCCCATGAGAGGCATGCCCAGGAGAGCTAAATCGCCGACGATGTCCAGAATCTTGTGACGCACGAACTCGTCTGCAAAGCGCAGTGTCGTGTCGTTGAGCATGCCTTCGGGCGTGAGCACGATGGCATTCTCTAAAGAGCCGCCGCGAATCAGATTGGCCTTGCGCAGTGCTTCAATCTCTTCCGTGAACCCGAATGTGCGCGCCGCTGCAATCTCGCGTCCAAACGCTCCGTCAGTCAAATCGAAACAGAAATTTTGTCTGCCAATCATCGGGTGCTCGAAATCAATCACACAATCAATCTCATAATTTTCGGCAGGCTCGACACTGATGCGTCTCTCGCCCTGTTCCACAGAGACTCGTTCGCGCACCATTAAGGCTTTGCGCGCGAGTGGCTGTTGGACAATTCCTGCGCGCTCAATCAACTCTATAAAAGCTTCCGCAGAGCCGTCCATAATCGGCAACTCAAGATTATCAACTTCGATGAAAGCATTATCCACCTGCATACCGCGCAGGGCCGCGAGCAGGTGCTCGACAGTCGAGAGCATCACTCCCGTGCGCATCAAAGTGGTTGCGTAACTGCAATGCGCTATGAACTCCACGCTGGCAGGAATCTCAAAGCCGCCGAGGTCTGTGCGTTTGAAAACGTAGCCGGTGTCGGGCGGCGCGGGCAGGATGCGCAGTTGCACAGGCACAGCCGTGTGCAGCCCTATGCCACTGGTTTCCACGGGTGTGGCGAGAGTTGTCTGTTTAATCAATAGTTGAGTCCGCACCTTTCAACTGAACATCAGTTGCTTATAAGTCAAAAAACATATCGCAAAGACTATGCCCTGCGACGCCAAATGTGTTTGGAGACAAAGCTCAAGACAATCTTTCCGTAGTTTCAGGATTTATGTTGCAGGTATCTTATCCCTTTGTGATGTGAGAGTTAGAGGCTGAAAAAAGTGTCTGAAAAGATTGGTAGTGTGAATGAAAGTTAAGCTCGAACAGGATTCAATCTTACAGCGCAAAGGTTTATTGTTGTGGCTTGAGAGCAACGCTTATTAGGTTTGCGTGCAGCATCGGCGCAACACAAACGGAAAAAGCAAGTTTCGCGCAAAGGCGCAAAGACGCAAAGAAAGCACGCAAAGAGTTGAATGACTCTTTATCTTGCATGCTTCCTTCGCGTCTTTCCTTTGCGCCTTTGCGCCTTTGCGGGAACTGGCTTTCTTCTATTTTAAATTGAACCCTTATCTGTCAAAACAAACCGTTGACAATTAACTTTTTTGGTTTATGATTCGTGTCACCCAGCTAGCGATTCTTATCCCCCATATCTTCAGGCCCAGTTTCCTTGACACAATACAGGTGCGCTTTATGGCTAAATATCTTGCCGCCGTTCTCTTGCTCTTTGTTCCGGCTTTGATTATCAGCACACGTCCGGCTTCGACGCAGGTCACAGAAGGCTCATCGGATTCCATCGCCGCCGTCACTATTACTTATCCTGCCAACAATGCTGTCATAAATGTCCCGACAAATATTTTCGTGAGCGCAAATGTGACCAGCGGCAATGTGCAGAGGGTAGATTTTTATGCCAACGATGATCTGATTGGCACAGACACTTCCGCGCCGTATTTCATCGTCTGGAATAATCCATACGTCTCAACCTTCACGCTGACAGCGCAGGTGATAGAGACGCAGGGCAGTACGACTACATCGCCCGGTGTGAATATCACGACAGTCTTTCCCGGCTCGCTTTATCCTTTGCCGATTCCGGGGCCGACCTTGCTCAACCCGGCGCACGGCGCGGTCTTGAGTCAACTCACGCCCATTACTTTGAGTGCGACGCGCTCGCTGACTCAATACACTGTGGCGCGCGTGGAGTTTTATGACAATACGAATCTGATTGGAGTAGATACGACTGAGCCGTATAGCATTGTCTGGACCAATCCTCCGATTGGCTTGCGTTCGGTAACGGCGCGCACGGTTGTCACCACCGGCGCACGCGCCTCATCTGCCGTAGCTGATGTTAGAATCGTGCCGGGCAACGGGAACGTGATTAGCTTTAATGATGTGTCACCATCTTCTCTCTATCCATCGAGCATACAGATTAGCGACTTTCCGGGCGTGGTCAGTGGCCTCAGTCTGACGCTGCTAAATATCAGTCACACAGGGCCGGATGATATAGACCTCTTGCTCGTCGCGCCAAACGGTCGAAGCATAGTCTTGATGTCTGATGTCGGAGGCGCAACGCCTGTCAATAATCTCACTTTGACTTTTGATAGCGAGGCGTCAACTCCTCTGCCGGATGATGGAGCGCTCGTGTCCGGGGCATACAAGCCGACGAATGTCGGAGCCGGCGATGTCTTTCCCGCTCCGGCTCCTGCGGGCGGAGTCGTCTATCAAAATCTCTCAGACTTTAACGGGACACCCCCGAACGGCACTTGGAGTTTGTATGCGTTCGACGACGAGACTGGCAATTTAGGCAGCATCGGCGGCGGTTGGGGATTGACTGTTTTTACTTCGACCACCATCTGCAATTTTAGTCTCTCGAATAGCGTGCAGGCATTTCCGCACACAGGCGGAAACGGCTCTGTCACCTTAAATAGTTCTTTCCCAAGCTGCGACTGGACTGCTGTCAGCAACTCTGAGTTCGTCACCTTCACAAGCGGCACGACTGGAACAGGCCCGTCCAATGTCACCTTTGCTGTCGCTCCGAACATGGAAGGCCCGCGCACTTTGAGAACCGTCATCGCAGGTCGCCAGTTTAATATCCAACAAGCGTCCGGCTGTCCTTTCGCTCTCGCACAGGAGACCATGCAGGTCTCAGGCAGCGGCGGCATAGTCGGTGTGAATGTCACTGCCGCTAATTTGTGCACATGGTTTTCAACGACGACTGATAACTGGATTACGATTGATTCCGGCACAGGGCAGGGCGACGGGAATGTCAGTCTCACAGTGCAACCCAACCAGACTGGCGCGACGCGCACGGGCAGAGTCTTGATTGGCGCGCGCACTCTGAACATCGTGCAGTCTGCTTCAAACGGCAGGACGCGTTTTGATTTTGACGGCGACGGCAAAACCGACATCGCAGTCTTTCGTCCACAGGAGGGAAGCTGGTATCTACTGCTCAGCTCCAACAATACTTTCAGAGCGCACCAGTTCGGCATCAGCACGGACAGGCTTGTGCCAGGTGATTATGACGGCGACGGCAAAGCTGATGTAGCAGTCTGGAGAGCCGGGACAGCCACGTGGCACATCCTGCGAAGCTCGGACAATAATTATGTCGCAAGACAGTTTGGCATCAGCAGCGATATTCCACTGGCGGGAGATTTCGACGGCGATGGCAAGTCGGATTTGACGGTCTTCAGGCCAGCAGACGGAGCATGGTTCATACTCCAAAGTCTGAGCGGGACTCTGCGCAGCCAGCAGTTCGGCGCACTCGGCGATAAACCGCTGTCAGGAGATTTCGACGCGGACGGCAAAGCGGACATAGCAGTCTTTCGTCCGTCAAACGGTTCGTGGTATGTCGTGCGCAGCACGGACAATTCTTTCTTCGCGCAACAGTTCGGCATCAGTTCTGACAGACCTGTGACGGGCGACTATGACGGCGACAACAGAACGGATGTCGCTGTCTTCCGCACAACAGACAGCGCGTGGCACATCTGGCAAAGCTCAAACAACTCTCTCGTTTCGCATCAATTCGGCGCGAGCGGAGACATCCCGTCCGCAGGCGATTATGACGGCGATGGCAAAGCAGACATCTGCGTCTTTCGTCCGTCAAACGGCGTCTGGTATCTCATGAATAGCTCGAACGGAGCATTCTCTGCACAGCAGTTTGGGAACGAGACGGATGTGCCTGTGCCTTCCGCTTTCGTGCCGTAAAACCAAGTTTCCTGCAAAGGCGCAAAGGCGCAAAGAAAAGCACCCTGTCTTTTCTTTGCGCCTTTGCGCCTTTGCGGGAAAGCTTCTTTACGTCTTACGGAACGTATGCAGCTTGAATCGGAATGTCGCCGTTCGTCCCGAATTGTCTTGAAGCGAGCGCGCCGTTCGAGCTTTGAATCACATAGTAAGTTCCATTGCTCGGACGCCAGACGCCGAAGTCTGCTTTGAAATCGCCTTCATAATCGGCTGCCACAGGTCTGTCGCCATTTGTTCCCCACTGCCGCGCGACGAATGCGCCGTTAGAGCTTTGCAGCAGATACCATGTGCCGTTTGATGGACGAAAGACTGCTATGTCCGTCTTGCCATCGGCATCGAAATCCGCTGCGACCGGTTTGTCTCCGTTCGTGCCGAACTGTCTTCCACTGAATGCTCCGTTCGAGCTGAGAATCCAGTACCAGGTCCCGTTCGATGGACGAAAGACTGCAAGGTCAGACCTGCCATCGCCCTCAAAATCTGCAATCAGAGGAACGTCTCCGTTCGTGCCGAAAGCTCGCGCGGTGAATGAGCCATTGGAACTTAGAATGGCATACCAGCCACCGTTCGATGGACGCCAGACGCACACGTCAGACATGCCATCGCCGTCAAAATCTCCAGGCACTGGCAGGTCGCCGTTCGCTCCAAACTGTAATCCTGCAAACGCGCCGTTTGAGCTTTGCAAGGAATACCAACTGCCGTTTGAGGGACGAAAGACTGTGATGTCTGTCTTGAGGTCGCCGTCGAAATCAGCAGGCACAGGCTTGTCGCCGTTCGTGCCAAACTGCCGCGCGATGGTCTGGCCGCCGCTCGTCTGCGTCAGGTAATACCAGGTGCCTTGCGACGGACGAAAAACTGCCGGGTCGGATGTGCCTTGCCCGTCAAAGTCGACACTCTCGAACTCAAGGTCGCGCGCGCGCCCAAACCAGATATATCTGGGCGAAGTCAGAATCAATCCTGTCGCCGCAGACATGACGTTATAGAAGGTGCTGCCGACCCAGGAGTTTCGCCTGCTCTTCTGGCGATGCACTGAGAAATAGTCTCCCCAGCGATTATCAGGGGGGCCTGTGCCGACGCCAGCCGGAAGAAGCGGAGTCGCAAAGACTGAATTGAGCGGGACGAAGGTAGGCGACACTGTATCCACAATCCATGCGACTGCCGTCGGGAAAGTGCCGTTGCCGCCTATCGCCAGAAGCCCGCCTAAATCGCCGCTCGCGTTGACTCCGACAGACGGATACATCACCGCATAATTGGCGTGGAAAATGTCCTGCTGTGCGTTGAATGCTCTTGTTGATTCAGTAAAGCGAGCGATGACGGTGTAAGGATAAGGTCGCGCCGCTCCATTTTGTTTAGCGTGGAACATAAAGCCTATGATGCCTCTGGCAACATAGCCTGCGAGGATTCTGCTGTCCGCTTTGCCAGCCATGTTAGTTCCATCGCCGATGGGAGCAAGCCCCTGTCCGCCAATCAAGTATGGAAAGGCTGTGGGAGTTGCTAAGACGAAATCCGCGCTGGCTGCCGCGTCCGCCCACCTGTAGATACGCATCTGCGTTGTGTTAATCCATGTTCCCCAGTACATAGTCGTCAACGCGCCTTCGGTTAGTCGCGGAGCAAACTCGACTGCGTCAACGTGTCCTGCGAAATTAACTGATGGGCCACCAGCCGCAAGCTCCGCCAGAGGAATGCGCCAGACTACAGAGCCTGCAAATGTGCCGCCCGTGCCGCTCGTAAAAACATTCGAGGTGATGTAGAGAAAGTTGGAAGAGACAGACATGTTCGGAAAGTCGAACCATCGTTGATTCGGGAAGCCGAACATCTGCGGCCTGAAGTCGTAATATTTCCAGATGTTCTGCCCGAACTGGTTGCCGACGGAGCGCGCGATGCGGAGCGTGCCTGTCGTCCCTGTGTCTACGTACTGCAACGCCCAGATCATCATGTCTTGCGCGGGCGCATACTCTGTCAACTGGTCACAGCAGAAACCGCCGCCGGGATTCGGAAAGGCGTTGTACGGATTGATGTATGTAAAATTCTGTCCGGCGTCCATCGAACGTGCGGCATACCAGTTGGCCGTGTAGAAAACTTTATTGTCGCCGTTGGAGACGCTCGGCTCGTGCGCGCCCGAAGAGCGTTGGTTGTAAGGAATGCCGTCGCCGGATTCGCTCATGTCATGAATTATCTGAAACTTGATGTCGTTTGCATTCCGCTCAGTGCTCTCTTGAGCATCCGCGCTGCTCTGATTGACGCCTTTGCCCGGAGGCGGCATCGGCTCTTGAAACATGTTCAAGCCTTCCGGCGCGGCAGGGCCTTGCGGCGGAGTGTATGGCGTCTTCGGCTTTTTGGTTCTGGCGATAATGTCTTTCGCGGGTTCGGGCGGAGGCGTTGTCGTGTCTTTCAGTTGAACCAGATGCCCTTCGGCTGTGCCGCGTATGACGGGAACAACAGTAGGCTCCTGCGCCTCCTGCTGGCCCAAGCCGACGCGCTGGCGAAAAACCTGTGTGACGCTTTCAGGCTGTTGCGTCTGTGACAAAGGTGAGGCTTGTTCCTTGTCGGATTGATTGCGCACTGCATGACTGGTCTGGGCCAGAGGGGACAATCCGACTATCACAAGGCCGAGTCCGATGATAATGGTTAAAAGCTTCTTCACGTTCATTCGTTCCTCCTTCAATTCTGGGCGACTCTGGGAATTTAAGGACTGTCCGAAAGGGGAATCCCAAAGCGGAAGCAAGTCCCTGCTTGCTCATTTATGTTTGCGCCAGGTTTCAAGTCGCGTTTCATGAAAGCTATGGCAAGAGCGCGTTCCAGGACTTTCGGGATTGGTCAAAGCCGGAGCTTTAAGAGGAGACGCCATAAAGCATCCGCGCGCCTTAACCGCAGGACATCCCGCCGCTTTCAAAATCCTGAAACGCGCCCCGGTCTGCCTGTCTGTGTGCGTGCGCGGGGCGTGCGCCGACACACCTTTCAGGCTTCCCTCGTCAATGCACAGCCCCGATACTTCCGTCCACATCGAGTGCGAAAAGTTAAAGCAGCATCCGCTCACGACTGCCGCTCGCAACGTTTCGCTTGCTGTGTTTGTTTTCCTGCTCAACATGCTGCGCATCATCGCGCGTCGGCGCATGGAAAGTCCTGCGCAAGTTCAGACAAAACTCTGAAATAGTTCTGACAGGGGTAAATCAGTGGTAGGCAAAGACTTCTGCGCTCGTTTGTTGACACTCGGAAAGGCCAGCCACTATCATCGAATGACAATGCCACGTAAATCATCAACCGCCGCGGACGCGCCGCCAGAGCGCGTCTTCCTGATAGACTCTATGTCGCACATCTTCCGCGCCTTTTTCGCGCCGATGAGCGGGCGGCAAGAACCTTTAGCAAACAGTCAGGGACAAATCACGCAGGCCGTCTTCATCTTCACCAGCATGCTTCGCAAACTCCTCGCAGACGAGAAGCCGCATTACATCGCAGCCGTCTTCGAGTCTGGCGAAAAGACTTTCCGCCATGAGACCTTTACGGAATACAAAGCGCATCGCGCAGTGATGCCGGATGATTTGCAATCGCAACTGCCATACATCGTCCGCGTCTGCGAGGCTTACAACCTTCCGATTTTGAATTCGCCCGGCTTCGAGGCCGACGATGTCATCGGCACACTCGCTTTAAAAGCTGCGGAGCGCGGCCTGCAAGCCGTCATCGTCTCCAACGACAAAGACATGTGCCAACTCGTGCGCGACCCGCTTGTCACCTGCATGCGGCAGAACTCGCAGAACGTGAAGCGCAAAGTTCCTGTGCCGCCCGTCGAGTGGTGCGACGAGGCTTGGGTAGAAAATAAATTTGGTGTGCCGCCCACGCAGATTATTGACCTGCTCGGCTTGATGGGAGACGCTGTGGATAACATTCCCGGCGCGCCCGGCATCGGCGAGAAAGGCGCGCTCAAAATCATCAAAGAGTTCGGCTCAATCGAGAACGCGCTCAAGAACTGGGAAAAGGTCACACACAAAACCTACCGCGAATCTTTGCGTGATAACGCAGACCTCATACGGCAATCAAGAGAGCTTGCGACCATCCGCACGGATGTCAACATAGAGCTTGACCTCGAACAGCTACGCTCTCGTCCGCCTGACCGCGCAGCCGCTTACAAGCTTTTCCGCGAGTTGGAATTTCAATCGCTGACGCGCGAATTTTCCGATGCCGCGACGGCAGAGACAGGCGGCGTGCAGGCTCCGCTTCGCTATCGCATCATACGCAAGCGCGACGAGTTGGAAACACTTGTGCGCGGTCTCTGGGACGCAGAGCACTGGGGATTCTCCGTCGCTGATTCAACGCCGGTCGGCTCAGGCCAGCAGGGCGGCGCACACAACGGCGCACAGGCGACAGGCATTGCCATCTCGACCGGCGCAGGAGTCGCGGCCTTTATTGATTTAGAAAATTTTGAGGACGGCGCGGACTCTGCCATTGGCCCATTGCAGGATGTGCTCGCCAACGGCTTGCTCTCAAAGTCCGTGCATGATTTGAAGCGCGCGACTGCGCTCCTGGCTCCGCTCGGCATAGAGCCTGAGGGAGTCGCGGACGACACTTTGCTCGCGGCATATTTGCTTGACCCGATTCGCAGTCGCTATGAGTTGACAGACCTTGCGAGGGATGCTGTCGGAGCTTTTGGCGCGGGCGATGCGGCGGAAGGTTGGACGGAGACGCAGTGGCGCGCAGCCGAAGCCGCAGACCTCACGGCGCAGACGGCTCATGTTCTGCGCGGAAGAATTTTGGAACAGGGACTCGAAGCCATTTATACAGAGATGGAATTGCCGCTCGCTCCGCTCCTCTATCGCATGGAGCGCGCGGGCCTGCGCGTGGACACAGATGCGCTCTCAGAGCTTTCGCAGTATCTCGGAACAGAGTTGGCGAAGCTGACAGAAAAGATTTACAAGGTCGCGGGCCGCGAGTTCAAAATCAATTCTCCGAAGCAGGTTGGCGAAGTTTTGGAAGAACTGAATATCAGTTCTGGCCGCAAGACTTCGACCGGAAGAGTTTCGACAAGCAAGGCCGTGCTCGAAGAGTTGGCCCAGAATTATGAGTTGCCGCGATTGATTATCGAATACCGCGAGTTGGATAAATTGAAGACCGTCTATACGGACGCGCTGCCAGAGCAGATAGCGGAAGACGGACGCATACACTCGCAGCTTAATCAAACTGTGACGGCCACAGGAAGACTTTCTTCCAGTGAGCCTAACCTGCAAAACATTCCGATTCGCTCAGAGCTTGGCCGACGCATTCGCCGCGCCTTCATTCCAGAAGAGGGCCACAAGTTTATCTCAGCAGATTATTCGCAACTGGAACTGCGCCTGCTCGCGCACGTCACGCACGACCCGGAAATGCTCGACGCTTTTCAAAAGGACGATGACATACACGCGCGCACGGCTCGCTTGGTCTTTAATGCCCGGACGCCGGAAGAACTCAAAGAGGCTCGCCGCTTCGCCAAGATAGTCAACTTCGCCATCGCTTATGCGATAGAACCCTTCGGCCTTTCGCAGCGCGTCGGCATCTCGCGCAAAGAGGCCAAGAAGGTGATTGACGATTATTACGAAACCTACAAAGGCGTGCATCGCTTTATGGAAGAAGTGCCAATCAACGCGCGCGAGCATGGCTATGTGCGCTCAATCTACGGGCGCATACGTCCTTTGCCCGGCATCAACGATAGCAACGGCAACGTTCGCGCACGCGCCGAGCGCGAAGCCATCAACATGCCGATTCAGGGAACTGCGAGTGACATCGTCAAGCTTGCCATGCTCAAGGTTGACGAAGCTTTGCGCCGCGAGCGCATGCAGGCGCGTCTCGTCATGCAGGTGCATGACGAATTATTGATTGAAGCTCCCGCAGCAGAAGCAGAGCGCGCGGCGGAAATCCTGCGCCGCGAGATGGAATCGGCTGTCGAACTTGATGTCCCGCTCAAAGTCGAAGTCGGCATCGGCGATAACTGGATGGAGACGAAGGCATAGCGATGAGCGATGAATGATGAGAGAAAAGCTTTTCTCTTATGACTCGTCACACATCATTCATCACTTAACATTTGATTATGTCAGAAGTTCCTAACAGACCGGATGAAGAAGGCGAGGTTGTCTATCGTCGTCTGCCGGAGACGGAGAAGGCTGCGGAAGCGGCTGGCAGGGATGCGTCTGCCGTCGCGCCGGGCGTCAAGCGTTTTGCGCCGACCTTGAGGCCGCTTGCTGTCGGGTTTGCCCTACTGCTCACTATCGTCTTTGTCTTCGGTTCGATTAGCGTGCGCGAACTTGAAGCGGTTGAGAGCGGGACTTACAACTTACAGCAGCAATACATCAGCCGCTTGAGGCTTTACCTTGACTTCAAAGCGGCTGCCGAGAGATTGGACACCGAGGCGCGTCTGCGTGCGGCGGGCAAGGCGCGCGGCGAAATAATGGCGCCTTTTGAAAATCGTCTGCGCGACGCGCGCGGTAAAGTCACAGACCTGCTCGGCCAGCTTGAGCGTGTGCCTTACACGCAGCAGCCCAACTGGAGCAAACTGCGCACACAACTCGCGCAATTCGTCGAGACGACAAAAGATTTGGATGTCTATACCCTCGACGGCTTCGTACGCTTTCGTGATATTACCGAACAATTCAAAATTCTTGACGCGGATTTGTCCCGTGAGCGTGAAGAGGTCGGGCGTCAGAGCGAGGCATTGAAATTTCGCGCGACTCGCAAAGTGACAGTCTGGTGGGTGAGCGCGATGGTGATTGCGCTCCTGGTTATTGCGGCGACTATCTGGGAAGTCCAGCGACGCTTCCGGCATGAGCAGCAGAGTCTTGATGAAGCGCGGCGCGAGCGGCAATTTAGCACACAGATGCTCGAAGGCATGGTCAGCGCAGTGGCCGCGATTGATGCGCGCGCGCGCATCCGCAGCGCAAACATGGCCTTCTTTGAAATCTTTCCGCAGGCATCCATCGGCGCGTCTGTCTATGACAAATTCGGCCCGCCCGAAGCCATGAAGATGCTTGAAGCAGTGGTCGCCGAAGAGGTCAAATCGGCTGTCTATCGCGGTCGCTGGGTGCTGGAGTTGAACAATCAAAACAACAGCGCGGATAAGACTTTCGATGTCTATTCCTCTCCGCTTGAGATGGACAAAGAGATGGGCCAGATTGTGACGCTCGTTGATGTCAGCGAAGCTGTCGAGGCCGAATCAGTCCTCAGGCGCACGGAAGCCTTAGCCGCAGTCGGGCAAGCCTCCGCACAGGTCGCGCATGAAATTAAAAACCCGCTCGGCAGCATACGCCTCGGCGTCTCTATGCTGCGCGATATGACCAATGACAACGAAGCCATTACTACTATTGACTTGGTCGAGCGCGGCATTGACCACTTGAACAAGCTGGTCGTTGACGTGACACAGTTCTCGCGGCAAAAGGATTTAACGCTCACCGAATTCGATTTGAACGAAGCCGTCGCAGCAAGTTTAGATTTAGTCACAGACCGCATACGCGACAAGCGCACTCCGATTAAAAAGCTGCTCAGCCCAGAGCCTTTGCAGGGCAAGTGGGACGAAGACCAACTGCTACAGGTCTTCGTCAACCTGATAGCCAATGCCATTGACGCCGCGCCCGCAAACTCTCCCGTCACCATCACCACAGAGCGCGTGATGTCCGACCTACAGAGCCGCACAGACGGTCAGGACAACGGCTCAGACAGCATCTCTCCTATCAAGCAGCAAGCCGCCCGCATCACCTTCCGAGACGAAGGCAGCGGCATGGACAACACAACCCTCGCGCACATCTTCGAGCCCTTCTTCACCACCAAAAAACGCGGCACAGGCCTCGGCCTCGCCATCGTAAAACAAATCGTCGAGAAACACGGCGGCTCCATCACAGTCCACAGCGCACCCGACAAAGGCACAAGCTTCATCGTTGACCTGCCACTCAAGTCCTCTAATACAGAGAGCCAGCAGTCAACATGATGGCGAAGATGAATATGAACATCTTCTCTGAGATGAGCCAAACAGAAAGCTGTGAAGATTGCTAAGAAGCAGGTGACTTGATGGCGAAACTTCTCACTTTTTGCGAAACGACAAGATTCTCGCATCGCCTCGGTAAGCGTCTTGCAGATGATGATTACGCGAAGCTGCGACGCTATCTGGCGGAAAACCCTGATGCGGGCGCGCGGATTGAAGGCGGCGGAGGGATTAGGAAAATTCGTTTCGCTTTGCCGGGACGTGGCAAAAGTGGCGGCATCAGGGTAATCTATTATTGGGCTGTGCGGCGAGACTTGATTCTGCTGCTGGATATTTATACCAAGAACGAGCAAGCCGATTTGACCGACGAACAGACGAACCGCTTGCGTGTTGAAGCGAAAGGTTTTGACCGAAGATGAAAGAGAAAGATTTTCAAGGTTTGCTTGAAGCTGTGCGCGAGACAAAGCAATTTCTTCGTGGCGAAACGAGCACAGTCCGCACCTTCACGGTCGAAGTTTCGTCGCCTCCTTCAACACCTCAAACTGGCTTCGTCATTTGCATGCAAAGCGACGATCCGAGCCTTTTGATTCCGCTCAAGATTTACGCTGCTACTTATTCGCAGTCCGGTTTCATTCGCATCACAGACGAGGCTGGCGAAGCGGCTGTCTATCCCGAAGACTTTTTCCTTCCTGTCTCATTCCCGAAAGAAGTTGAGCGGCTCCTGGAACAATTTGTGGCTTGAAAAGCCGCTTAGGGATGCTAACTAAATCTCATTGCTCATTCTCACAAAAGCCTTGCGCGCAGCTTTGATTGTTTGGGCCAGCAGTTCATCCGTGTGTGCGATGCTGATGAAGGCGGCCTCGAATTGTGAGGGCGCGAGATAGATGCCTTCGTCGAGCATGGCGTGGAAGAATTTGCCGTAAAGCTCGCGGTTGCTGAGAGAGGCTGTGGCCCAATCCGTGACCGGCTTATCCGTGAAGAACATTGTGAACATTGAGCCGACGCGGTTAGTGTGCGTCGCAAAGCCCGCCTCGCGTGCGGCTGCTCCGATGCCTTCTGTGAGAAATTGGCCCGCGCGTTCGAGCTGTTTGTAAATTTCCTGGTCGCGCAATCGTTTGAGAGACGTGAGCCCGGCGGTCATGGCAAGCGGGTTGCCGGAGAGTGTGCCTGCCTGATAAATCGGCCCGGCGGGCGCAATGTGGTTCATGATGTCGCGGCTCGCGCCGTATGCGCCGACGGGCAAGCCGCCGCCGATAATCTTGCCGAGAGTCGTGATGTCAGGCATCACATTGTAAAGCTCCTGCGCTCCGCCGCGCGCGAGGCGAAAGCCTGTCATCACTTCATCGAAGATGAGCAGCGCGCCGCCGCGCCGCGTGATGTCGCGCACCTCTTGCAGATAATTTTCATGCGGCGGAACGCAGCCCATGTTGCCGACCACAGGCTCTATGATTACCGCCGCGATGTTCTGGTGTTCATCGAAGACCTGTTGCAAGGCTGCGGCATCGTTGAAGGGAACTGTGAGCGTGTTCCGGGCCAGAGATGCAGGGACGCCGGGACTGTCCGGCAGGCCGAGAGTTGCGACGCCTGAGCCTGCTTTGACAAGCAAGCTGTCTCCGTGTCCGTGATAGCAGCCCTCGAACTTAATGAGCTTGGTGCGGCCAGTGACGCCGCGCGCAAGTCGTATGGCAGACATGGTGGCTTCCGTGCCGCTGTTGACCATGCGTACCATCTCGACGGAAGGGACTGCATCAATAATCTCTTCCGCCATCAAGACTTCAAGCTCTGTCGGCGCGCCGTAACTTGTCCCGCGCGCGAGAGCTTCATGCAAAGCCCCGATAACTTCTTCATCCGCGTGGCCCAGAATCATAGGCCCCCAAGAGCCCACGTAATCAATGTATGTGCGCCCGTCAACATCTATCAGGTGCGCGCCCTTCGCGCTCTTGATGAAGCGGGGCGTGCCGCCGACGCCGCGAAAGGCTCGCACAGGGGAATTGACTCCGCCCGGCATCAACTCGACTGCGCGCGCGAATAATTCTTCGGAATGATGGCTTGCATCTTTGTGTGGTGAACTCATGCGGGCATTCTAAAGAAGGGAAAAGGTAAAAGTAAAAAGGCAAAAGCGAAGATGCGAGAAATGCTGTCTTCACTTTTGCCTTTGAGCTTTTTACTTTTGCCCTGTGTTAAGCGTTGTCGTCGGGCGGGATGACGAGTTGCTGGCCGATTTGAATGTTGTCCGGGTCGTTTAGCTTATCGCGGTTGGCGTAAAAGATACGCATGTACTCGCTTGAGTCTCCGTAATGCTGCTTGCTGATTTTGGAGAGCGTGTCGCCGGATTTGACCTCATAGGTCTGACCGCCGCTGCCGCCGCCTGCCGCCGCAGCCTGTGCCAGCGAATTGTCAACGGAGATTTCCGCCGTGATGTCATCCGTATTGGGATTGACGAGCTTGATTTGATCCCAGAATTTATTTTTGGCGTCATCGGAGGGCGCTGTGCCGCGTATGAACAGCTTGTTGTCCTGCACATGTAGATTCTGAAAGCGAATCTGTTCTTGGTCTGCCATGTTGAGCACGGATTGATATTTGCCCTTCAATTCGTTGAAGCGTTGGTCTGCGTTCGGTTGCTGTTGCGCTTCGGATGCGCCTCTGCCGAACATCTTGTCAAAAAGTCCCATCTTTTCTCCTCCATTCGAGAACGAACCGGCGCGTCCGGCCATCAAAGCCGGAACACGCGAAATAGTGAAATAAGTTTCGAAGTTGCTTTAGAGCAAGCATTGTACCAGCTTTGCAGCAATCATGAAATGAAGGCTTACGCGATTCCTCGGATGATTTAACGTTCGATAATCAATCAGGCTTCCACTATTTTTCCGTATCATTATAGAAGTTGTAACCATTCGCGCGGATTCGGCGTCTGTCTTTTGTAAGGCGATTCGGGAATGTGTTTCTCCTCGGCATCTCTCGCGCCCGAAAATATTCTCAAAACTGAAGGGGAAAGTAAGAATGCAAACAAGTAATAGGAGAGTCATCATCGGCGGGTTCGCCCTTCTGGCGATGCTGTTGATGGTCACAGTGATGGTCGGATTCGCGCAGGAAGGCCGGGGCAAAGGCGGATTCGACGGGCGCAAGATGCATGGCAGAGGCCACGATGGCATGGGTCGCTTCGGACGCGACCTGAACCTGACTGAGGCTCAGCAGGCGCAGATGCAGCAAATCTCTGACCGCTACAGAGAGAGCACAAAGTCTCTGCGCGACCAGTTGCGCAGCCTGCATCGCAATTCCGCAGAGCAGGCGGATGGCGTTTTTAACGAATCGGCAGTGCGTCAGGCTGCACAGGCTCGCGCAAACATAGAGGTCGAGCTTGAAGTTGCACGCGCGCGCATGAAGTCTGAGATGTATGCCGTTCTGACGCCGGAGCAGAAGGCGCAACTCACGCAGCAGAAACAGGAAAGACAGCAACGTCGTCAACAGCGTATGAACAGACGCGTTGAAGGTAACACAACAACTCAGCAGTAAGCCTTTGAAGGTCGCATATCTTTTATAAAGACCTTCTAAGCTCCTAAGCTGCTGTTAACGGTGAGCGCGGAGCGGGATGCCCGATGTCCTGCCTCGCGCTCGCTGTTGTTTGACACGAGCTTGTCTAACGTGTGTATAAGTAACCCTGAATGGATTACACGGGGAACAGTACAGAGGCCGGAAACGTCGCTCTGCAAGAGGCGCACGAGGCGAGTGATAACGAGCTTGTGGCGTCTGTGCTGGCCGGAGACGAGACGGCTTTTGAGGAACTCTTCAATCGTCACCGCATAAACGTCGGGCGCGTCGCGGGCCGCTTCTTCCGCAACCGCGAAGAGGTCGAGGAGATTGTGCAGGAGAGTTTTACCAAAGCTTATTTCGCCCTCAAGGATTATACTGGCCGCAACGAAAAATCTTTTGCCGCATGGTTGATGCGCATCACTGTCAATACCTGTTACGACGAACTGAGGCGCGCACGACGGCAACCGGAAATCACTCGGAGCAGCTTGAGCGAAGCGGAAACAGCCTGGCTTGAATCAAGATGGAAGGCGACGGATTCCGCGCCAGACATAGAATCCGCCAGCATCACACGCGATCTGGCAAACAAACTCCTCGCGCGGCTTGAGCCGGATGACAGGCTTGTGTTGACTTTGCTCAACGGCGAAGAGTTGTCCGTCGCAGAGACCGCGCAAGTGACCGGATGGTCTGCCGCGAAAGTAAAAGTGAGAGCGCACCGCGCTCGACTTGCCTTGCGCAAGGTGTTGCGAAAATTGTTGTAACCGAAAGGTTAAGCTTCAACGTCTTAAACCTATGCAGGCTGCCCGAAGAGAAGCGGAGCACTTTTTATGAACTCGAAGAATGAAAACGACAAGCTGGAACGGCTGGACCAAATCGGCCAGGAGCTCATGCGCGCCTCTCTTTTGAGCGAGCAAGAGATTCAAAAGACAGTCTCGCAGCCGTTTCTCTATGCGCGCATACGCGCACGCATCGCTGAGCAGGGACGCATCGGCGCAGTCGAAAACAATAACTGGTGGGCGGGCCTTCTGACAGCATGGCGACCTCTCGCGGGCATGGCTGTCATGGCGATTATCGCCGCGACTCTCTTTCTGTTTTCCGCCGTCGCTGGCACAAACGGAAGCCTCGGCCCTGCGACGGGCGATGAGGCAACGGGCGAGTCTGGATTTGAACGCATCCTCACGGACGGCGAGCCGCTCTCGAATGATGAAGTGCTGGCGACGATTATGAATCAAGACGAAATGGATGTGCGCAGATGACTATGAAGAGCGGAACAAGACTGAAAGTTTGGCTGGTGCTGCTCGGAGTCTTTTTGCTCGGCAGCGTGACGGGCGCGGCTCTCGACAGCGTCTATCGCCTGCGCAGCTCTGCCAGTCAAACTAAAGAGCGCGGCAAAGGCGAAGCCTTTAAGAACATGCTGCGGAGCGAGCTTAATCTCAGCGAACAACAGTCCACGCAGATTGATACAATCGTCAACGAGACGCGCAACGAATTTCGCGCTCTGCGTGCAGAAGCGCGCCCGCGCTATGACACGATTCGTCAGAAAGAGCGCGAGCGCATTCGTGCGATTCTCAATCCTGAGCAGCAACAGAAGTTTGACCAGATGATTGCACGCAAGGATGCAGCCCGCGCCAAACATGACCGGGACGAAAGATAAAGCAGCATCGGGCAGTCGGAAAAATGGGCCACAAGCCTGATGCGGAGAAGCACAAGCAGTCACATTTTCTCCATCTCAGGAAAACAGCAGCGTGATATTGCTCTGAAAGTATCTAATCCTCTGACAGCATCTGTGAGGGGGTTGATGAGCATCTAAGGAAACGCAAAAATTTTTACAAGAACATACAGGGTTAGATTCGTTATCATGTTTATCTCTCCTCCCGGCAATTTCTTTAAAATGCTCGTCCAACGGCTACGTCTGCGCTTTAATGCCACATCATCTGCGCTCTTAGTTTTACTCATCGTTTCCACACTTTTTTCTACAGCCTGTAAAAGCGATTATCCTGCGGCGGCGCGGCAATCTGCGGACGGAGGCAAGCGCGAGGCTAGACAGGTGCGACTTGCGCGCGTCGTTGAAATGCCTATGGGCAAAGCCGTTGTCGCCAACGGCACGCTGGCTGCTCAAGACCAGGCGACAGTCGGCACAAAAGTGGCTGGCCGTTTGCAATCCATCACGGTTGACCTCGGCAGTCAGGTGAGGCGCGGGCAATTAATCGCGCGCGTCGAGCCGACTGATTACCAACTGCGCGTGCAGCAAGCCGAAGCCGCTCTCGCACAGGCGCGCGCGCGTGTCGGCCTCTCGCCCGATGGCAGGGACGATAGTGTGAATCCTGAACAGACAGGCACAGTCAGACAGGCCCGCGCAGTGATGGAGGAAGCGAGCGTGAATCGCAAGCGCGCTGTCACGCTGGTCGAGCAGGGCGTCATTGCACGCGCTGAATACGATGCTGCTAATGCTACTTACAAAGTTGCAGAGAGTCGTTATCAGGATGCCATCGAAGAGATACGCAATCGTCAGGCAGTCGTCGCGCAGCGACGTTCAGAATTAGCTCTGGCACGACAGCAGCTTTCGGATACAGCAGTCTATGCTTCCTTTGATGGCGTGGTGCAGGAAAAGCGCGCGAGCGTCGGAGAGTATCTGGGCGCGGGCGCGCCCGTCGTCGTGGTCGTCAAGATGAATCCCTTGCGCTTTCGGGCGGAAGTGCCTGAACGTGATTCTGCGAGCGTGCGTCAAGGACATAACCTGCGACTCTCCGTTGACGGCGCGGCGCAAAACTATTCCGGCACAGTGACGCGCCTGAGCCCCAGCATCATCGAACAGAATCGCGTTCTGATAGTCGAAGCAGACATCAGCAACGATGGAACATTGCGGCCCGGCTCGTTTGCACGCGCGGAAATTTTTGTGGACACGACAAGCATGGGCGTCACCGTCCCGACCAGCGCGATTGTGACCTTTGCGGGCATCGAAAAAGTTATACTGGTCCAGAACGGCAAGGCTGTCGAAAGACCTGTCACGACGGGTCGCCGCGCATCCGATTGGACAGAAATTATCTCCGGCGTCAAAGTCGGCGAAGATGTTGTCGTCGAACCCGGTAATTTACAATCAGGGCAGCCAGTGACGGTAATACAGTGATGAACGATGAATAATGAGTGATGAGAGACATGCTTTTGTCTTTTCACTTATTGCTCGTCACTTATCACGCAGCACTTTTTTATTATGCAGAAGCTAGCGGAAATTTGTATCAAGCGGCCTGTCTTCGCTTCGATGATTGTGCTCGCACTGGTGGTCGTCGGCGCGGCTGGATTCTTCGGTCTCGGCGTTGACCGCTTCCCGTCGGTTGACCTGCCGACGGTGAGCGTGCGTACTTCCTTGCCGGGTGGCTCGCCGGAAGAGGTCGAGTCGCTGATTACACAGCAAATCGAAGAGGTCGTTAATACTGTTGACGGCATAGACGAGTTGCGCTCCATCTCCGGGCAAGGCACGTCTGTGGTCATCGCTACTTTTGACCTTGATAGAGACCTTGATACTGCTGCACAGGATGTGCGCGACCGCGTGGCGACAGTTGTGCGCCAACTGCCGGAAGACGCGACGCCGCCTGTGGTCCAGAAATTCGATAACGACAGCGCGCCTGTCTTGACCATAGCTCTTTCCGCAGACCGCTCCTTGCGCGAGTTGACGGAACTGGCAGACAAGGTTGTGCGCGTGCAGCTTGAGCGCGCGGGCGGAGTGGGCGAAGTCCGCGTCGTCGGCGGACTCGAACGCGCGATTAATATCTGGGTTGATGCAGACCGCCTGGCTGCCTACAGGCTTCCGATAACGGCAGTCAGTCAGGCTCTTGACCGTCAGAACGCGGATGTGCCGGGCGGCAACGTGAACACTGGCCGACAGGAATTGTCCCTGCGCACGATGGGCCGCTACACAGATCCTTCGAGCTTTAACAATCTGGTCATCGCTAACATAAGCGGCACGCGCTCTGTTGTGGAAACTGGCGCGCCGACTTCTAGCTCAAGCAGCGTTGTGACGCCGATTCTCTTGAAGGATGTCGGTCGTGTTGAAGATGGAACTAAAGAGCAGCGCAGCCTTGCGCGCTTGAACGGCACGCCGACCGTGACGCTCGAAATTCGCAGGCAGTCAGGCGCAAATACCATCGAAGTCATCAACGGCGTGAAGCGAGAACTGCCGCGCGTCGCCACGCAGTTGCCGGATGATGTGAAGCTCGAAGTCATACGCGACCAATCGCGCTACATCGAAACGGCGCAGCATGAAATCCAAATCCACTTGATTCTCGGCAGCATCCTCGCGTGTCTGGTCGTGCTCCTCTTTATGCGCTCGTGGCGTTCGACTTTTATTGCGGGCATAGCGATTCCGGCATCTGTCATTTCCACTTTCGGAATGATGCGCGCATTAGACTTTACGCTCAATAGCGTCACCATGCTCGCGCTCGTCCTGATGGTCGGAATTGTGATTGACGACGCGATTGTGGTGCTGGAAAACATCTTTCGCTTTATCGAAGAGAAGAAGATGAAGCCGATGGAGGCTGCGAAGGAAGCGACGAAGGATATAGGTTTAGCTGTGCTGGCGACCACGCTGTCGCTCGTCGTAATTTTTCTGCCGGTCTCTTTCATGTCTTCGATTTCGGGCCGCTTCCTCTATCAATTTGGTATCACTGCGGCGGTGGCGATTATGGTTTCGCTGCTTGTCTCTTTCACATTGACGCCGATGATGAGTTCGCGGCTCTTGAGCGTGAAGGATGCTGAGAAGGGCGGCGGTCACAGCCATGATGAAGAAGGAGTGACAGAAGCTGCTTCGCGCAGAGGTTTTTATGCGCGGATTGATAGAGCCTACTCATGGATGCTCGGCTTTGCGATGCGTCATCGCTTGGCCGTCTCTGTCGTTGCTATCCTTGTCGTGCTCACAAGCATTCCTTTGTACAGGGCCGTCAAGCAGGAATTTATTCCGTCCAATGTTGACGAGGCAGAGTTTGAAGTCAACATCAACGGGCCGGAAGGCACGAGCCTCGCGGTGATGAACGAAGGCATGCTTGCCATCGAAAAAGATTTGATGGAGACGCCAGGCGTGCGGCTCGTCCTGACATCTGCTGGCGGCAGCTTTCTCGGCGGCGTCAATCAGGGCGGAGCTTACGTGCGCATCGCGCCGCACGAGGAACGCACAGTCTCGTTCACAAAATTCTGGAACTCGCTCAAAACCGGAAAGCCCTGGAATGTTTTTCGCGGCAACTATACGCAGCAGGACGTGATGCAGGAAGTCAGGCGTCGCCTGCGCAAGTATGCGCCCTTGCGCGCGGGCGTGCGCAACGCTCCTTCATTCAACTTCGGCGCGGGCGGGCGTTTTGATATTGACTTCGTACTGCGCGGGCCGGACATCGTGCAACTCTCAGCCTATGCGGATGAACTTGCCAAGCGTTCTGAAAAACTCGGCGGCATTGTGGACATAGATAGCTCGCTGCGTTTGGACAAGCCGGAGTTTCGCGTAGAGATTGACCGCGCCCGCGCTGCGGATTTGGGAGTCTCGACGACAGACATTGCCAACAGCTTGCGCGTCATGGTCGGAGGCGATCAGGAGGCTTCGCGTTTTCGTGATGAATCGGTCAACGAAGATTACGATATCCAACTCCGACTTGAAGACCGCTATCGCAACAGCGCGGATGCCATCGGCCATCTCTACGTTCCATCTTCGCGCGGCGACCTTGTGCGATTAGATAACCTTGTCACAATCAAACGCGACACGAGCCCGTCGCGCATTGACCGACTAGACCGCGAAAGACAGGTTTCATTGCGCGCATCGGTTGCGCCGGGCTACGCGCTGGCAGATAGAATCGAAGCCATGCGCGGGGCTGTCGCAGATATGAATTTGCCAGCCACTTACACGACGACTGTCTCAGGGCGCGGCAGGGAATTAGAGCGCACGTTCTACGAATTTATCTGGGCGTTCATGCTTTCGATTATCTTCATGTACATGATTCTCGCGTCGCAGTTCGAGAGCGTCATACACCCTGTCACAATTCTTCTTAGCTTGCCGCTCGCAATCCCTTTCGCGCTCTTCTCGCAATGGCTCGCGGGCGACACGCTCAATCTCTATTCGGCTCTCGGCATCCTCGTGCTCTTTGGCGTGGTCAAGAAAAATTCTATCTTGCAGGTTGACCACATGAACAACCTGCGCGCGAAAGGGATGGAGCGCGGCGCGGCGATTATGCAGGCCAACCGAGACCGCTTGCGACCTATCCTGATGACTACGCTCGCGCTCGTGGCGGGCATGCTGCCGCTCGCTTTGGGAACAGGGCCGGGAGCGGAAGAGAGACGCTCCATCGCCATCGTCGTCATCGGCGGCCAATCGCTCTCGCTGCTCCTGACGCTCATCGTGACGCCTGTCGCCTACTCGCTCTTTGATGATTTAGGCGCGAGTGAAAAATGGGGAGCCACGTTTGCGCGTGTCAATGCCGTGCCGGGTCGCCTCATGGGCGGCGTGCGCGCGGCCTTTGCGAAACTGCAAAGACGTGATGAAGAGGATGCTGATGCACCAAAGGTCGAGCGCGAGGCGCGTCCGGCACGCATGAGCGAAGAGAGCGGTGATTGATAGTTAAAAACAAATTTCCCGCAAAGGCGCAAAGGCGCAAAGAAGGCGCGAAGGAAAACAAAGAAGAGTCTCTTACTCTTAATCTCTTGTTCTTCTTCGCGTCTTTTCTTTGCGTCTTTGCGCCTTTGCGGGAAACTTTTCTTTTGCTATCCGAAGATGCTGCGCCAGCCGCGCTCGAATGAGTTGCCAAAGAGAAACGCGCTCAAGCTCGGTTGCTCGTGCGAGCGGTCATAGCCGACAAGCTCTACATAAGCGCGCCCGCCCGTCTGCGCTTCACCGTGTCGGCCAAGCACTGTGCAGACTCCTTCCCAATAGACAATCATCGTCGTCCCGCGCGTGTCCAACTCCTGATCTTTCATCAACGGATTAATCATCACATCAATCGCAAAGCGCGGGACGCGCAAACGCCAGCCGCTCGGATAGACTGCGCCCGTGTGCGGGCTTTGCCAGTAGCCTACAGGTTCGAGCAGAAAATCCTCGTGCGTGAGATGCGTCTGGTGTCCTGACTGGTCCACAAATGTCCCGCTCGAAAACGGAGAAGGCTGGCCCAGACTGTTGCGCAGGTGATAGACCATCACTTCCGCGCCAGTCTCCAACTGTATGCTGAACCAATCCCAGCCCTTCTGATTCTCAGTCGTGCGCCACGTGCCAAACTCTCTGTCCATCCAAGCAGAGCCAGTGAAATCCTCCGTCACCCCATGCCAGGTGATGCGGCCCTTTGCCTCCATCCGCGTGAAAGAGAAGTAACGCGAAGCTTCGCCCGCATCCTTGAAACTCACGCCCGCTCCTTCATGTCCATTCAAAGCGGGAGGCTTCGAGCTTTTCAGTTTTGTTTCAAAAATCAGATTGTCGCCGAGCGTCGCGCGCAAAAGATGTACGCCGTGAGCTTCACGCACAGACCAGTTGCCGAGCCGCAGGTGATAACTGTCTTCACTCGCTTTAGCCGGAAGGTCGAACATGCCGCCCGCGCTTTTTCTGTGCTCGTAGCGAAAGCGTGTGCGCGATTCATCTGTGACGGCGAAGTGGGCCAGATAGAGCGGGTTGGCAATCAGTCGCAAAGGCACTATGCCGAAGCGGTCGAGGTCTGTGCGGCGTTTGAAAAAGACAAGCTCGAAACCAAAGCGGCGACCCGAAGCGGTTTGCATGTGGCCTGTGTAATACCACCATTCCGTCTGCGCGTTTTTGTGTGCGTAGAGGTCGCGCGGCAATTCCACTCCAGCGTGCTCCGTTCCGTCACGCAAGGTCGAAGCCTCGCCGACGATTGTATTGGCGATGCAGTCCAAAACTTTGGTCGCGATGTTTTCCAGAGGCTCTACGAAATTAGTGCTCATAAGATTTGAAGTTTATAAGAAAGCTTTGGCAAAAGTGTGCGGCGTATAATGAAAAAAGTTGGCAGTGGGCAGTGGGCAGTAAAGACAGATTGCTTTGCTTTTATCTGCCCACTGCCCACTGCCAACTGTCCTTCAAATTCTTTCCACTCCTTCGCGCGGTTCGACTGTGAGAGAGCGAAAGCTCGACATACGCACGAGGCCGGGCGCGGCTCCTTTGGGTTTCGAGAGAAATTTGCGTTGTGTGTAATGCACATCAACTTTCGAGTCGCGGCGCGCCTGACTGAAGTTAGCCGCCAGTTGCGCGGCCTCTATGATTGTGCGATGCGGAATCTCTTTGCGCGTCGGGTTGAGCACGACGACGTGCGAGCCGGGATAATCAGCCGCGTGCAGCCAGAGGTCATGCGGGCGCGCGACGCGGAAAGTCAGGTGGTCGTTATCGCGCGAGGCGCGACCGACTAGAATCTCATAGCCGTCCGAAGACTTGTAACGACGCGCGCCCGGCACGGCGGATTCCGTTGATTTACGTTTGCCCTGCGATGTTTGAGATTTCTTTGCATCTTTGCCGAAGAAATTTTCAAGCGATGCCAAATCGCGTTCGGCAATCACAAGCTCAAGCTCTCTTTGCTGTGCTTCGAGCAGTTTTAATTCCTGTTCAATCTCTGAAAGCCTGCGCGCAATCTCTTCTGCTGCGCGGCGCGCCTTCGTGTAGCGCGTGAAGCGGCGCGCGGCCTCTTCCTGCACGGTTGCATGCTCGTCAATCTCTAGCTCCATGCGAGGCATGCCTTCCGTATAGTAGTCCGTGACGACGACAGTTGTTCCGCGACGCTCTGCGGTGGCGATATTGGAGAGCAACAAATCTCCGATGCGTTTATGCTCTTCCGCCTCGCCATGAGCAGAGAGGTCGCTCTCAAGATGCCGGCGCAGCTTGATGCGTTGAGCAATCGCTTTCTTGAGTTGTGCGCGTGCCGATGAAGCGCGCGCGTCGAAAGCGCGTTCGGATTCGAGTTGCAGGTAATAAGCATCTGCTGCGGCTGAGAGGGAAGCAAAACTTCCTTGCTCAATCATTGGGCCAGACGCCGCTTTGCTCTCAGGCGCGGGCGGCGGTTCGTACTTACTGCCAATCTCGCGCCCCTCGCCGCGCGGCGGGCGAAGGGTGTCTATGATGTAATCCCTCTCGTCCAGCAACAAGAGATTTGCGGCGCGGCCAGTCAGTTGCGCGACAAGCGTGTAATGCTCTTCTTTCCCTGCCACATCCTGCGCGGCGAAAGTGAAACGAACAATACGATCACCTTCATCCTTCTTGATGGAAAGAAGTCGCGCGCCTGAAAGTCGCTTATAGAGCGACATCACGAATGAGTTGGGCGGCAGCGATTGCTTTTCGAGTTCACGCACTTTGCGCGCAATCAAGTAGAGGCGCGGCGCGGGCTGCGGCTCGACGCCGATGAGCAGATAGCGACCATCGCGCGTGCGGAAATCAATGGCGAGTGCGAGGCGAGATAATTGAAAGACCTTGCCAAACATGCCGCCGGCAAGCTCTGGCCCAATCTCTTCAACAATGGCCTTGATGGTTTGGTCGTTCACAGGAAGAGCTTAACAAGGCACAAGTAAAAAGGTAAAAGGCAAAAGCAGAGAGACGTTAAATGCTCTTCTGACTTTTGCCTTTTACCTTTTTACTTTTGTCTTACAAATTATTCGCGCACGACGGCAGTGCCGGACAAGTGGTCATGCGCCGTGCGGCCTTCGGCATCGAAGAGCGCGTAGAGAATTCCCAAGCCGAAGGTCGCCAGCGAGAGCATGTATGCGATGGCCCGCGTGACGGATTGTTTGGTGGTCGGAGGCAATCCTGTGTCCACGTCAACCGCGCGCAACGAGACGAGAGACATGCCCCATGTGCGTCCGGCGAGCGCGGTCGAAGTCGTGAGATAGAGAAACATGATAATGACCAGTATGCCGCTCATAGAAGCCACGACGCGCTCGTCCATCCAGTTGCCGTTAGTCAATTCGATAATCGCTGCAAAAGGCGAAGAGGCAAAGGCGATGACCATCAAATCTATCAAGCCCGCCGCGACGCGCGCAAAGACCGGCGCGCGGTCATCATACAAATCTTCGTAAGCTCCGACATCAGCAAATGTCTCATCGAGAGTTTGCTCTTCGGTTGAAACAGCAACAGCTTTTTTCGGAAGCGGCTTGCTTACAACAGGCGCAGGCTTTTCGACAGGCAGAGGCTGCACGACTGTCAGCGTGTGCTCGCGCGCAGGCTCGGCTGGCTTTTCAGGCAAAGGATTTTCCAGAAGCGATTCGGGAACGGGAGCGAGACGCGCTTCCGTCTTGTCCTCTACCTGATATTGCTCTTCTGCAAACTGCGCGACGGCGACTGCCGCGTTGCCGTGCGAAGCGCGTGCGCGCGTGGTCGGCGGTTGATATGCGCGTTCGAGGCGTTTGAGAGCTTTGGCGACAATCGGATTGACATACGGCTGATCTGGCGTCGGCACTAATCCGAGTTGCGGCGCGGAAGATTCCAGCGCGGGTTGCTCTGCCTGCGTGCGGACAGGCTCCTGATTCTCACGCGCAGCTTCGCGCGCGCGCCGTTCCTGTATCTCGCGCACGCGCTCGCTCAAATCCTTGCGCCACTGCGGGCGCGCAGCACGTCCGGCTCCCGGAAATTCTATCAGCGTGGAAGCGGTTTTCGTCGGCACAGTCTCGACGGGAATCTCTGCGCTCAAGACAGCGGTTGATTCTTCTTGTGGCATGACATCCATGTCTATTTCAGTCTGTAAAGACGGTTTCGAGACGGGCGTTTGACATCGCGGGCAAAGGTCTAAAGCGTTGGAATAAACTGCGCGACACGCGGAACACTGCATAAAACTAGAGCCTCCACCAAAAGGTGAAATCAGAGCTTGATAAGCTGAAAAAGAATACTTTGTGGGCGATGGGTCAGAGCAGTTAAACCCAAGCCCGTTGCGGAGTCGCGGCGGATACTATCAGAAATTACTTTAACTCGTCAATCAGAAAATACACAAGACACTGTATTTGTCCGATTCCCGGCCACAAGATAAAGGCAAGAAGCAAGAGGTTAAAATTATACTTCCGCTGAAGCCGTGCCGAACTACTTGCGCGTGTGCGTGATTTGTTCGTTCGACTTGTGCGGTTGTTTCAGGATGCTGTCTTCGAGCAATCGCGCGACCATCGCGGCGCGAGAGCCGACACCGAGCTTTGCGAAGACGCGCCGCAGGTGCGTGCCGACAGTCCATGAACTGATGTCGAGCACGGCGGCGATTGTCTTGTTCGGATAGCCCGCCGCAACCATGCGCGTTATCTCCTGCTCGCGCGGGCTGAGCACGATCTGTGTGTGGTTGCCGTTGCGCGGCTGGAGGCGTATGAGCATGCAACGCACGCCGTCCACTTCTGTGTCGAGCAGCACGTCCGGCGCTTCCGGGTCGTTGGGGACTTCAGAGTCTGTCGCGCTCACGACGTGACTGATGAGCGTGCGTAGCATCTTCACAGTCCTGTCTTCAGGAGGCTGCGAGACGAGGCAGTCGTCCCTTCTTTCGAGCAAGCGGGTGGGCATGGCTTGTCTCCCAAGGTCTCCGAAAAGAGACGTTAATCCGGCCACTGCGCCGTAAGAACTTGCATCGGTGCAGTGCGAGATAAAAAGAAGCGCGCCGGGATGGATGTGTTCTCTGCCTTCCCGGTCACACGATTTCTCTCCGCCGGAAGCCGCGCGTCCGATGGAGGTGTGCGGCTTGATCTGACTCTTTAGCGCACGAGGGCGAAAAACGTAAGGTCGCTACGCTGAACGAGCCTAATGGTTGGGGCGCTTAAAAATCTTCACGGAAAATCTTCACTACAGACCCGGCCCACCCTGAGGGCCTTGACTCGCAACCTGTGTTCTCTTCGAAGGCGATGATTATATTATAACCGCGACTGCAAGTGCGCGCCTGTCGCACGATTGCGTGACACTCGTTTGGATTAACTCAAATGGCCTAGCTTCATCGGAGTAACACATTTCAGCTTCCGCGAAGATGTGACTGCCGCAGAGCGCGAGGGGCAAGTATTGTATGCCTGCCGTTACCGATTTTGAAAGGAGAAATGGTCATGAGTAGTCGAGATGGCGAGTTTGAGTCCGAATTCGAGTTCGAAAGCGAATTCGAGATGGAAGGCGAGTTCGAGGGCGAAGGCGAGTTCGAATTCGAGGCCGAGGGCGAATACGAAGGCGAATTCGAGTTTGAAGGCGAATTTGAAGGCGAGTACGAAGGCGAGTTTGAGGGCGAAGAGTTTTTCCGCAGGATTGCACGCGGCATTGGTGGCTTCGTCCGCCGCGCTGCGCCCGTCCTGCGCCAGGTCGCACGCGTCGCCGCACCGATTGTCGGAACCGCCGTCGGCGGGCCACTCGGCGGAATGATCGGGAGGGCAGCCGGCTCGATGCTCGAAGGCGAGTATGAGTTTGAAGGCGAATTTGAAGGCGAGTACGAAGGCGAATTCGAGGGCGAGTTCGAAGGCGAGTACGAAGCGCCGATGACGCGCGCACAGGCGCAGGCCGAGTACATGGCCGCGGTCGCGTCGCAAGCGCAGTCCGAGGCCGAAGCCGAAGCGATGGTGGGCGCGGCGACGCTGGCCTCCATCTCGCCGCGCGACATAGCAACGCTGCGCCGCGTGCTGCCGAGCATCGTGCGCGGCACGTCTGTACTAACGCGCCTCTTGCGTCGTCGCCGCTCCACGCGACCCGCCGTGCGCACCGTGCCGACTATCGTCAGCCGCACCGCGCGCACGCTCGCGCGCCGCGCTCAACAGGGTCAGCCCGTCACGCGCCGCGCCGCAGCACGCGTCATGGCGCAACAGACGCGCCGCGTGCTCAGCAACCCAAGCACCTGCAGCAGGGCCTTGCAGCGCAACGCACGCGCGGCGACCGCGACCGCGCGAAGCACTGCGCGACCGTCAAGGCCGAGCACCGTCCCGCGTCCCCGACCGGGCCAGCCGCGCCGTCCCGGAGCGAGGACGCTGGGTTAAGTCGCCGCGAAGGCTATCAAGAATCGCCGACTGTGAGGGCCGCGTCTGCGGCGCGTGCCTGACCTGTACATAAGGCGGAAGGAGAACCGAGTATGAGCACGCCGATGCACGAGTATGAGTTCGAGAGTGAATGGGAAGGCGAGTACGAGGGCGAGTTCGAGTATGAAGGCGAATACGAGGGCGAGTATGAAGGCGAGGAGTTCTTCGGACGAATCGCACAGCTGGCCCGCCGCGCCGCACAGAACCCCGCGTTGCGCCGTGTAGGTTTGCAGGCCGCGCGCTCTGCGCTCGGTGGTCTGCGCGGCATGGGGCCAGCCGGTGGCATGGCCGCCAACGTCCTCGGAGGCTTCATTCCACAGCGCGAGTACGAAGGAGAGTACGAGTATGAGGGCGAATACGAAGGTGAGTATGAAGACTTCGTCAACCCTCAGCGAAGACTCTCAAGCGAGGCTTTGATGGCGCACCTGGGTAATGCTGCGGCATCAGCCGAGAGCGAGGACGAGGCAGAGGCTTTTATCGGCGCGCTCGTTCCGCTCGCCGCACGGCTTATCCCGCGCGTCGCTCCCGCAGTGATGCGCGCCGCGCCGCAGTTGATACGCGGCATCTCGAACGTCGCGCAACGCCTGCGCAGCAACCCTGCCACGCAGCAACTCGTGCGCACGCTCCCAACGGTCGCGCGCAACACCGTCGCGTCTCTGGCGCGTCAGGTCGGACAGGGCCGTCCTCTGACACCGCAGACAGCCGTGCGCACGCTCGCGCAGCAGACGGCGCGTGTCATCGGCAGCCCGCAGCAGGCGACAAGAGCGTATCAGCGCAACCGCGCTCTGGACCAGAGGTATCACCGCGCTGTCAGGCGGCCCATGCCGCCGCGACCGCGACCGCGCTACGGCCCGCGTCCGGGCATGGGCGCTCCCTCTCCTTATGGCGCAGGCCAGATGGGCGGAGGTTTTCCGGGTGGCGGTTTTCCGGGCGGCGGAGGTTTCCCCGGAGGCGGAGGTTTTCCAGGTGGAGGTGGCTTCCCCGGCGGTTATGGCGACCCTAGCGGCGGCGGTGGTTATGGTGATCCCACTGGCGGCGGTGGCTATGGTGACCCTGGCGGTGGTTTCGCTGATGGCGGCTATGGCGCGGGCGGTGACGGCTCATACGCGCCAGCGGGTCAGGGCGCAGATATGTACTTCTGAGGCCGCGGCCAGCTGCTTGGCTTGCGTGGGCGGCTGACGAGAGTCGCCCGCCAAGAGGACGCGCGCCTACAGACTTCAAGCATTGAGATGACTTTGCTTAACTCCGATTCGGTTAACGTCAATGACAACCACGACCGTAGAACAACTCAGACCGCCGCGCCGGACGCTTCGCCCGCAGGACGACGCGAGCACGCTCCGTGGAGGACAGCTAGGCTCTGTGCTCATGCCCTGGCTGCGCGGTCAGGCCATCAACGTCACGCGCCACGCCGCCGCACTTCGTCCATTCAAACGCTCTGAGTTCGGGACAGACGCGGCCTCGCCGAGCGAAGGACACATACGTGCGGTCAACAAGCTGATTACAGACCTGCGCGCAAATCTTCTGCAAAAGGCGAACAAGGTGACAGAGTCTGTGCGCGCGGCGCGCGGAAATTCAAGCACGCGCAACCTGCAAGCGGTCGTCACGTATAAGGAGCGCGCACACGATTGGGTGCGCGCAGTCGAACGCGTCTGGGATTTCTACTTCGAGTTGTTCGGGCAACGCCAGTCGCGCTTCGCAGACTGGCTGCTCAGTTGCGACCGCATCGCGCTCGACTGCTACCAGGTAGCCTTCATGGGCGTCTCCGTGCCGAAGTCAATTCCCGCGCCGCCTCCGTTCTCTTACATGCGCACGGGCTTTTCGCCCGCGACATTTCGTCGCGGCATCCCGCTTCGTCAACTAGGGCGCAATCTCAATCCGTTCCCGCTCATCCAACTGCCGTATCACCGTCTCGTCAATCCCTGGACGCTCGGCGCAATACTGCACGAGGTGAGCCATAACACGCAGAACGACATGGGCCTACACAAGATTATCCCGCAACAGATTGGCGAGCGTCTCTTGCAGGCGGGGTTGCCGCGTTCTGTCGCTGCTGTGTGGGTGCGTTGGAATCGAGAGACATTTGCAGACCTGAGCGGGCTTCTTCTTGGCGGCCCTGCAATCGTCTCCTCGCTCATGGACATCATCGGGCGCGCTCCGCGAACGGTTGTGAGCTACAGCCCGCGCGGCCCGCACCCGACGCCATACCTGCGCGCCTTCATCAGCTTCGAGTTGATGCGTCGCATGGGGTTTGCCGAAAAGACTGAGCGTGTGCGTAGAGCATGGATGCGTTGCTATCCGAACCCGCAGCGCGGAACTATCCCGCGCGCAGTGCTCGAAACAGCAGAGCATGCCATACGCATCGTCGTTGATACTATCTGCTATCGTCCATACGCGACGCTCGGCAACAAGTGTCTCTCGCAGGTGATACAGTTCGGGCCGAAGGAACACCTGCTCATCGAAGAGGCTGCGCGCCGTCTCGCGGCAGGCAACGACCCCGGCATCATTCCCGAAAGGTTTTTAATCGGCGCGGCGCGCTACGCCTTCGACCGGCAGATGGCGCGTCCACAGGTTATTCAAGAGAATTTTTACAAGGAGCTGGCAAGGAGATAAACCGTGTCGCTGCGCACCGAATTTCAGAGCCTCTACGCGCAACTCGAAAGCCTCAATGAGACGCTGTCGAACTTGCGCACGGCGATAGATGACCATCCGCCGAAAGGCACGTCTGTGCTGTTGCTCGACGCCTTCGGTGACGCGGTCGAAGACACGCTGGGCTGGCTCGAAGAGGCGCTTAGCCTTGTAGTTCCACTGATGCAGGCTTCAGAGCACAAGGCTGCATCTGACTTTGATGTGAATCGCGCGCGACAGGCGCTCGTCTTCTGTCAGGAGCATTTCAATCGCATCATGAGCCGCTTCATGTTCGACCTCGTCTCTTACGATAGAGTCGCGCAGTTGATGCAATTAGGGCGCGAGCGGCGCGGCGAGTGGCAGGCGTGGGCCTTGATGGTCAAGCAGGAGCTTGAAGGTTGCCAGCAGCACTTGTATGATACTAACCAAGCGCTGTTTCGCTGCTGGCTGGAGATTGCCGAGCGAATAGGCATGAACTCAGTCTCCGTGCAGACGACCACCATCGGTCAGCAAGTCACCGTACCTCATGAACAGAAACCGACAGTCGAGGGCATGACATGAATGGCTGCGCGGCACGGCGCACGAGTCGCGCGCACGACGCTAATGGGCCGCGCCGCACGGGTGGATGCGCCGGAGAGATTGTACAAATCGCAAGAGGGTCGTGAGTTTTCGAAAGAGGAGGCCGATATGGCGAAAAGTGATTTCGATGAACTGGCTGACGCATACGAATTCGGGAGCACGTACCCGGTCGTCACCACTCCGGCTGCGGGCCAGAGTGGAGGAACATCGACAAGTGCTCCGTCCAATTTGCAGCAGCTTGTGACGCATGCCATACAGGGTGTGCTGGGTCGCAGCTTCAAGCAGGGCGACTATCGCTCGTTCAAGGCGGCGCTCGAAGTGTCGTTCGAGTACAAGGAAATCAATGGCCGCCCCACCTACGAGTGGAAGCCGCGCGCCTATCCGTCTATCGGGGCGACAGACATCGGCGGCGGCATCTCCGGCGCGCAATACAGTCTGGTCTCTTTCGCCTCAAGCCTGCACGAGAAGGCAACCCCGCTCATTGACGGACTGCACTCACTCGTCACGGACGTTGACACGGAAAATTTCGAGGCCGCGCGATCCATCTTCACTACGGCGTGGGACGAGTTCGTCGGCGAACTGTCGAGAGAGGGCGCGCCGCGCACTGCACGCGCCAACGCGCTCTCCGAGAGCATTTTCAAAGTGGAAATCGAAGATGGGGCTGCGAACACAAGCGAAGGCACTGCCACAGGCCACCTCGTTCGCCTGGGCGCGTTGCTCGGCGTGCTGGATGCCGAATTGAATGACGATGGAGATTACGAGGTTGATGTTGTCAACGGGCGGTTCGAGTTTACGCGCGAGTTCGTTGTGACGAGTGAGGAGGAAGGCTACCTCACAAGCTTCATCGCCCTCACGGATTATTTCTTTGCCGTTGCCAATAGTTGGCAGTTCTACTTCGACACCTTCTTCAAGGAGAAGAAAGACTTGGGTGGCCGCCTGCTGGAAATCGAGCGACAACTCGCCGTCATCGAGGACGGCGTCAACGAAGTCTTCGTGGCGATGGATTCCGTCAACGTGGATCAGTCGGAGCGTCTCGTCATCATGATCAACTTCAACGACGACGACGACATGTCTGTGGAAGACTTCCTGAGCTGGGTTGCCTCGTTCGCTTCGAGCGAAGCGCCGCAACTTATCAGCGAGGGCGGCAAGTGGGGCGTGCAGGCTCTTGTCCCGACTGCCACTAAGCTGCACAATCTGACGGCGCAGTTCATCGGCAAACTGGAGAGAACCAGGAGCGCGGATACCAAGCGGCCCAGAAGCGGGCTGCCAAAACAGTTCAGCCATGCGCGCGTTCTCGACCCGCTGCATGAGTTGGAGCGTTACCTGGGAGGGCTGCTCCAAACGGCGAAATCGGATTTCTAATTTTAAGGAGGCGCATCTGACATGGCGACCGAGAAAGAAATTCAACAACTCTATGACCGCATCGCTGCGTTGCGGGCGACCGTGACTGACCGTCTCGGAGTTGACCTGATTACAAACCCGCAACTTGCCGACGCGCTCGCCAAGCAGATAGACGACATGCTGGCCTCCGTCGAGGCGGCTGATTCGACTGCGCCGCCGCCGCCGGACAGCGGCCTTGCCGAACTCGTCGGCATCGGCCCGACCGCCGGGACATCGCTCGGACAGGCGCGTCTGCCATCCGGCGTCTCGCGCTATGACGAGACCGTCACCTCCGAGCGCATCCTTGCGATTGCAGACCTGTACTACATCTACCAGCACGAGCGCATCGGTGTATTCCGCGCCGTACGGAAACTTCAGGAGCTTTTCCGCGCAGGCACGATACGCCTCTCGACAGGGCCGGGCGCATACGCCCTCTACCAGTTCGACCGCAGACAGGTCTTGCGCTTCACGCGGCAAGACCGTCTGGCCGCATACTGTCGTGGCTTCGGCTACTGCATGGCTCCCGCGCCGCCGGGCGCGCGCCCCAACACGCGCTTCCACCAACTCTTCACACTCTTTATCGAAGAGGTGACGCTCTACTGGCGCGACAAGCGAGTCTCAGATGTGATACGCGAGCGTGCTTACGATCCGTCGTTCGGTTCAATCGCAACTGTGCGACGCGCGGGACTAGACCTGCGCAACGACCTCAAGTTTGCTTCTTACGGCAACCTCAACGTCCTGCGCGTAGAAGTCATGCAGCTTCTGGATGAAGCCTTCCGCATCCTCGGCGCAGAAGATGTGCGCCGTCTCTTCGGCGCAGACAACGCATGGGATGTGGTTGAGGAAATCCTGACGCACTACTTCAACGAGCACCTTGAGACAAGCCCGCGCCAGCGCATGGCCGTCTCCGGTCGCGAGATACTGCGCTGGCTTGCGCAGTCGCATCTGCTGCAAACGACGCGCGCGCAGTTTGAAGCTCTCTTGCTGCAAATCGCAGAGCACTCGGAAGAGTGGATGATGAGCGCAGAGTCAATCGGACTCGCAGACCAGCGCAGACCACGCGGGCGCGTGCTGTCGCTTGCGCGCGACCGCGCGACGGCTTCGGGCGACGGCACACGTCGCCGCGCAGCCACGCAGGCGAGTTAAGAGCTTAGTCTGAAGTTAACGCGAGGGATGGGGGACAGATTGCTTGGGCGGTGCACACGTCCCTCATCCCTCTTTCTCTACCGGATGACGGGAAGGAGAGTTTCTGTATGAGTTGTGGATGCGGTTGCGGAAATTGCGGCGAGCGCGCATACGCTCCGCAAAGGCGTCGGCCACAATATCCTTACCGCCCGCGCCGTTACAGCAGCGAGCCGGAATACATGGTCGCGGGCAGCGCGCCGCAGTTCAGCGCGCGCCTCAGCTTTGCAGCCGCGCTCGGCAATAACGACACAAACTCCGTCGGTCTCTATCGCATATACAGAGATGGTCGTCCCATCTACGCCGGACGCGCCGCGCCCGGCACGATTCGCAGCCGACTGCTGCAACATCGCTGGTGCTTGACGCACCTCGGCGTTGACACAGCAGCTTACACAGTCTCGTTCGCGCCGATGCGCGGGAGCAGTCCGGCGAATGTTGCCGCAGCCGAGCGCGGGGAAATCAGGCGCATGCGCCGCAACCGCGTCTTTCGCGGCACAAACGTGCGCGAGGGCGAGGAGATGTTAGGACTGCCTTCGTGGGGTGAGGTGCGTAACTGGGCAGGCAACCCGGCAGGATCTGGACGCGTTGCCGGTGATATTTGGCGGCGTGTCAGTCCATCTACCGCGCCGCGACTGGCCGACCCAATTCCGCCGACGCAACGCTCGCCGCAAATGGATTATACCCCTCAGAGACAACCGCCGCCGGTGCGCGTGGTACGACAACGCTCGTGGTGGCCCTGGTAGAAGTAACGTGCGCGGAGCGCGTGTCGCGCGCGCGCGCCCTGAAGGTGGAGGCTCTAGCCATGCGGCAACAACTCGAATACGAGCTTGAGGGAGAGTATGAACTCGAAGGTGAGTTTGAACTGGAAAGCGAGTTTGAATCAGAAGCAGAGTACGAGGCGGAGTTCGAGTGGGAGCTTGAGGCCGCCGAGCGTGAAGTCATCGGACGCGACACGCGCGTGCTCGTGCGAAACACTTCGGCTGCTCCTTTCCGCTACATCTGCAACCTAGAATACAACGGCAGCCCGATGTGCAGCGGGACGCTCATCGCTCCGAACGTCGTGCTCACGGCAGCACATTGCCTGCACGACCGCACCACGAACAGAAGCAGAGACCCGCGGCGCATGACCGTCATTCCGGGGCGCGACGCTCTGCGCAGACCCTTCGGGACAGCGCAGGCCATCCGTTTTAATTTCTCGCGCGGCTTTAGCGGGACAGTGGATTTCGTGACGCCGCGAGACTACGCCGCCATCTACCTGCGCCAGCCAATCGGCAACAGCGTCGGATTCTGGTCCATCGCGCACAGAAGCACGCCCTTTGACCCGCTCGGCACGAGCATCTCTGCCGCTCCGCTGCCAACCCCGCTCGGTCAACAGCGCGTCAACATCTCCGGCTATCCCGGCGACAAATTTTTCACCGCCGGCACTCCGCCGCGCACAGTCGCACAGCAGTGGCGCGCGAAGAATCGTGCAGTGCTCTTGCGTGGTGGGATGTTTCATTATCTCAACGACACTTTCGGCGGTCACAGCGGCAGCCCTGTCTGGGTCAAGCGTGATGCGAGCCTCGGCGGTCGCGTCATGGTCGGCATCCACGTCGGTGGCGACGACCGGGGCCAGCCCGGCGCGACCAGAGTCATCGCCAATCAAGGTGTACGCATCACGCCAGCCATCCTCGCAGACATCCGTCGCATGCTGCGGCAGGCTCCGCCCGTTCCGCGCCCGCCGACGCCTTTGCCAACGGGGCCGTATCGCATTCTCGATAACTTCCAGTTCGACCGCCCCGGCGTGCCGCCGCAACACATGCCTGTCATCGAAGAGATTGCGCGCCGCATCGTCTCGCCCGCGCCGCCGCGCGTTCACACTGTGCGGATAGTCGGTCACGCAGATAGCTCAGGCAGCGATGCATACAATCTCAACCTCGGTCGCCAGCGCGCAGCCGAAGTGCAACGCAATCTCGTCGCAGCCATTGAACGCCTGCGGCCCGGACACTCGCGCACAGTCCAGATAGTCGCGCAGAGTCTTGGCGAATCGCGTCCCCTCGCAGACAACACGACGCAGCAGGGGCGCGCGCGCAACCGTCGCGTCGAAGTCTTTCTCGTGGGTCGTTAAGAGTCGGGCGTTGTAAAGCTTTGGGCGCGTCATGTCTCGTTTTCAGCCGCACGTCTATGCGCGGAACAATCGCCGCCGCTTTCTGGCGGAGTTGCAAGACTTCGTTCGCATCCCTTCCGTCAGCGCGCAGCCGCAGCACGCCGCGGATGTGAAGCGTTGCGCCGCGTGGCTTGCGAATCATCTGCGCGGTATCGGACTTGAGCACGCGCGAGTCATCGAGACCGCGCGGCATCCGATAGTCTACGCCGACTGGCTACGCGCGCCCGGTCGTCCCACAATTCTTGTTTACGGCCACTACGATGTGCAGCCGCCCGAACCTTTAAACGAGTGGCGCACGCCGCCATTCGAGCCGACCGTGCGCGGCCAGAATCTCTACGGTCGCGGCGCGTGCGACGACAAGGGGCAACTCTTCGCGCACGTTAAAGCGATAGAGTCTTACCTGCGCACGATGGGCCGTCTGCCCGTCAACATCAAATGCATCTTCGAGGGCGAGGAAGAGGTCGGCAGCCCGAACCTGAAGCCGTTCGTCACGCGCCACGCACGCATGCTTGCGGCGGATGCTGTTGCCGTTTCAGACACGCGCATGCTTGGGCCAGGACGCCCGGCCATAACTTATGGTCTGCGTGGTTCGCTCAGTCTGGAACTCGAAGTCGCGGGCGCGCCGCACGACCTGCACTCAGGCAACTTCGGCGGCGCGCTACACAATCCTGCACAGGCTCTCTGCCGCATGATTTCCAACTTGCATGACCGCGACGGTCGCGTCCTCATTCCGGGTTTTTACGATTGCGTGCGGCGTTGGCCCAACAGTGAGCGCGAATACATGGCGAGGGTTGGCCCAACGGATGCGGAGATTCTGCGCAACGCCGGAGTCAAACGCGGATGGGGAGAGCGCGGCTTTTCGCTCTATGAGCGAACGACCATACGGCCATCGCTCGGCGTGACTGGAATCAGCGGCGGGTATCAAGGCAAGGGCGGCAAGTCAATCGTCCCTGCGCGTGCCACTGCGAAGATTGACATACGACTCGTCCCAGACCAAGACCCCGCGGAGATAGAACGACTCTTCCGCGAGCATGTCTGTCAACTAATGCCGCCCGCCCTGCGAGTCAACATACGCACCTTCTTCCGCACGCAGCCCGCGCTCGTTGAGCGCACACACCCGGCCATGCGCGCAGCAATCGCAGCCTATCGCAGAGGCTTTGGCGTCTCGCCCGTCTTCGTGCGTTCGGGCGGCAGCATCCCCGTCGTCAACGAGTTTCAAGCTGCGCTCGGCGTGCCAGTCGTCCTGATGGGTTTCGCCCTGCCGGATGACCGCATACACGCGCCGAACGAGAAGTTTCACCTGCCAAACTTCTATAGCGGCATAGAGACCAGCGTCTGGTTCTTGCATGAAGCCGCGCAGAAACTCGCTGGCAGCATTAAAGCCCCAAAGGGGCGGCATGTAGTAGCCCCACGCGCCAGCGCGTGGTAACTGCACCGCACACACACCGAGCCCCGTAGGGGCGACATAATTTATGTCGCCCCTACGGGGCTCATTATTTATCTCTCCTGCTCGAACCCACGACTCACGTCGTGGGCTACTACATGCCGCCCCTATCGGGGCTAAATAAACCAACTCTTCTCTCTAACTCATGTTAAAGCGGTTGTCTTCCAGAGAAGCCGGTCTCGACATCGTGCCACCATTCAATCCGGTCGCCTTCGCCTAGATGCCAGCAGAGGAGCACGACGCGACCGTCGCGCAGGGAAGGAAAGTCTATCAAGCCGCGCTCGTAATCTTTGAGCTGCACGCCCAGAGCCTCTAATTCCGAAGTGCTTGAGGAGAGAGTCGAAAGAATTGCGATATAACGCGCGCCATCCGGCATTCCGCCGCCGCCATGCTCCGCTCCCTCTGCCGCCTGCCTCGCCGCTTCCTGATAGGAAAGCAAGCGACTGTGTGCGCGCTTAATCTTGAGCAGAATGCGGCGCGCAACCGGCAACATCGCGTTAGCTTCTTCGACGCTGAAAATTTTCATGACGAAAAGCAGGACTCTAAATAGTCGGACAAATATTGAACGGATTTGTCAGAACCGCCTGCGGTAGCGGGCGGGTTTGAGATTAGACAGAGGCACGCTTGAGCACACCAAAGAACCGCCCGCTACCGCAGGCGGTTCTGACCTCTTTTTCAACGATCATCTGTGATGCGGATTAAATCTGAGACGGGATCGAAGGAATCTGTCTCTTCATCCAAATCAGGTTCGATGACGACGCGCGGGGGCAGTTGGTTAAAGCCGTTGGGCGGGACATCGTGCGGCTCGTGACCGTCGCCGTGTACGTCCGCGCCGTTGTTCAGATAAGCTGGCTGTCCTGTCTCGTCATAACGCGCGCCGTGCGGCAATTCTTTGCGCACTTTGTCTGCAATCTCGCCGAGGTCTATGAAATAGTCTGCGACATCAATCAGCTTCGGCGCGGTGTTGGAACGAAAGCCGGCAATCTCTACGCGGCAGCCTTTATATGCGACAGCGTTGACGGCATAGACAAAATCTTCATCGCCGGAGACGAGCACGGCTGTGTCATAGCGTCCGGCGAGGCTCAGCATGTCAACGGCAATCTCGACATCAAGATTGGCCTTGCGCGTGCCGTCGTAAAAAGTCTTGAGCTCTTTCTGAATGACACGAAAGCCGTTGCGCCGCATCCAGAGCAGAAAGCCCTGTTGACGTTCGGCTCCCACATCAACGCCTGTGTAGAAGAAAGCTCTTAAGAGACGGCCATCGCCGAGCAGGACACGCAGCAGCTTGTTATAGTCTATGTCTATATTGTGAAAACGTGCTGCATGAAAAAGATTATTTCCGTCTATAAATACTGCCACTCTGCCGCGATGTCCGAATTGCCACGAGATATTATTCGTCGGATCGAAATGCATGCGATAAGTTGCTCCATTAAAAGTGTAAATATCTGTTCATTAGAATGACGCCGCACGCGTCTTTGGTCAAGTAAAAAAAGGTTGTCAGCCATCGGAACGCTCCCTTAGCTCTGCGCCGATAATCTCGCCCGTCACCACATCAAGATAGATGACAAGGCCCGGAACTCTCTCGACGAAGATTTCCCAGACGAGATGAATCTCCAGCGCGGCAGGCACGCCCGCACGCGCAACCGGATAAATCGCCAGCTCGCGAACATTGATTTTATCATCCGCCGCGACTGTGTAAGTCTGACTGTTGCCACTCGCATCCATATAGCTGGCTGTTCGTCCGACCACCGCTTCGGCGGCCTTTTCGGGAGTCAGGCGCGGGCCAATCCCTGCGAATGAGCGGCGTGTGTTTTCGACATCAGGAATGCATGTGCTGTATATCTGCGCGACGCGCCTGTCCGGTGTAAAGCTGATGCGCAACTCGCCAAAGCCGCCGCGCACAGGATAACGAAACGGGCGTTGCTCATATCGCGCTTCCTTCAAACCGTCTGCTCCGTCAATGCGCTGGACAAGCGAGAGACGCTCTCTGTCTGTGCAGAGCAAAGGCCCCGCCTGCGTAATAAAGCGGCGCAAAGATTCGCGCGTCTCCTCTTCCGTCATAGGCACGCCTTCTCCGACTCTTGGCAGATAAAGGGGCGACTCAGGCATTGATGGAATGCTGTTGACAGTGAGAGTCACTGGCTGCAATTCGGGCGCGGGAGCATTTTGAATACCTTGAGAGCGCGTCAGGCTGGCCCAGGCCGTGAGCACGGCTTCGCGTCTCGCGCTGTCTTCGGTCAGCAGAATCCGCGAAGACTGTTCACTCGCGCGCGGCCCCGTCGGGTCAGGCGCAGGATTCCCCGCACACGCAGACCAACACATCAAGAAGATAAGACACAGCATCGCTCTCAACACTCGTACGGTCTTCTGATTTCGAGAGCGTGGTTGTGACATGACTTTTAAAAAAACTCTGGCCCAATTTATGGAGAAAAAACTTTTCATCGAAGCTGACAAGAATGATTATACTGAATAACACGTCTCGCACAATTAAACAATCAAGAGCTTTTGAGGAATAGATTGGATAAGCGGCGCGCGCGCGGCGTATAATCTGCTGGCGAAGGAGACAAAATTTTGTGACGGAAGAAGAGGAACAATCCCCACTCTGGAGCGGGGACGAGCCTTTGCGCTCAGAGCCGCGCGGCTTTTCGCATGAACAGATGGTGACATGCGAAGCCTGCCTGCGTTCCAATCCGCCGACGCGCACAGCCTGTCTATACTGCGGCGCAGCCCTGCCCGTGACGGATGCATCCGCTTCATTCATCAAGCCCACACTTCGCCCTTTAGAAAAGTGGGAACAGGGATTCAACACAGTCCTGCTCTCGTCAGAACAGCAAATATCAAACGACTCCTTCTGGAAAATCGCAGACCTCTTAAAGCTTGATGCAGAGGAAGTCAAACGCATCTTCACATCCGGCGAGACGCTGCCACTGGCCCGCGCGGCGACTGAAGAAGAAGCTCTGGTGATTGAAAAGCAGTTAGAGGCAATGGGCATCAGAGTGCTTGTCGTCACGGACGCAGAGCTTGATGCACACGCGCCGAAGCGTCTGCGCGCGATGGAGTTGAAGGACGACGCGCTCATAGTTTATCCGGCGGGCGTGCAGGGCGGGCAAAAGGTTTTATGGAAAGATGTATTGTTGTTTGTGGCTGGCCGCCGCATCATACGCAAGCTTGAAGTCTCGGAGCGGCAAGTCAAGAAGCAGGAGAAGGAAATAGTCGAGTCGCGCGAATTGAGCGCGGACGAGCCGCGACTTGATTTCTATGCTGCCCGCGATGAAAGCGGGTGGCGCGTGACGGTGGACAATTTCGACTTTTCCTGTCTCGGAAATTTAAAGACGCTGGTTGCCGCGAAGAATTTTCAGACCTTGACAGCGATGCTGCGCGAGCGTGCGACGAATGCTGTATATGATGACTCTTATCTGCGTGTGCGGAATATGTTGACGCTCGTGTGGCCGCTCGAACAGCACACGGAATCTCTCGGCCTGCGCAAACAGCGCATGGGCCGCGTACATATCGAAGCTGTTACGACGAGCGACAACGAAACGCAGTTCACGCGCTATTCGAGACTGCTTCATTATCTCAAGCTGCGACAGATTGATTTGAAACGATGAGCCGCAACGAAGAACGCAAGCGATTCCGCGAAGCGCGCACGGCACAGCGCGCAGAGGATGCGCGCGGGCTAAATCATCTGGCGACAAGCTCTCATTCGCAGATTGAAAGAGCCGCGAGCGGAACGCACCTGTACGGCGTCGCGCCTGTGCTTGAAGTCTTGCGCGCGGCCTCGCGGCCAATCGAACACATTACGATTGCGGAGGGCGCGCATCCTGCGAGGCTCAAAGAGTTGTTGGAATTGGCCCATGCAGCGCAAGTGCCTGTGCGCAGAGCTCCGCGCTCTATGCTGGCGCGCATCGCCGGCGCGGGCGCGAATCATCAGGGAGTGATAGCAACGCTCGCGGCTGCGCGTTACAGGGATGCAGATGAATTGCTAGACGCTCTCGCGGCGCGCGTCGCTACGTCTCGCCCGCCACTCGCAGTCGTGCTTGACGGAGTGGAAGACCCGCGCAATTTGGGAGCCATCCTGCGGACAGTCGAATGTGCAGGCGCGGACGGAGTTTTTATTCCCGAAAGACGCGCAGCAGGTTTGACAGACACCGTCGCTAAAGCAGCAGCAGGAGCTTTGGAGCATGTGCCTGTCGCGCGTGCAGCAAACCTTGTGCGCCTGATAGAAGAGATGAAGGAGCGAAATATCTGGACGGTTGGGACGAGCGCGGATGCTTCGACGGATTACACGAGTTGGGATTGGACTGGGGCGTGCGCGGTTTTTCTGGGAGGCGAAGGGGCTGGTTTGCACAGGCTTGTGCGTGAACGTTGTGACGCGCTGGTGCGTATTCCTGTTGCGGGTCATATCACTTCGCTCAATGTCAGTGTTGCGGCGGGCGTAGTGCTCTATGAGGCCGTGCGGCAGCGTGCCGCCAAAAAAGCTCTTCAAGATTGAAGGAGAATCAAACAAAATGTTTTGTCCCAAATGCGCTACAGAAAATACAGACAGCGCGAGATTCTGTCGCTCGTGCGGCGCGGACGTGAGCCTCGTGCCGCAAGCGATGATGGGCCACATTCCCGCAGCAACTCCTGTGAGGACGGATGACGATGATGATGAAGACTACTCGCGGCGCGAGCGCAGGCGTGAGCGCAGGCACGGGCGACATTCGAGCGTCGAGGGAGGCATCCGAAATATCTTCGTCGGCGTGGGATTTCTCTGCGTATCAATCGCTCTCGCTTATTCTCGAAGCGGCAGATATTGGTGGTACTGGATGTTGATTCCGGCCTTTTCTATGATTGGCCGCGGCATCGCGGAATACCTGCGCGCAAAGAACTCTGAGAAATCGCTTCCAACGCAGCCGCCCTATCAAGCTCCGACACAAGTGCCGCGCACAGCCTTTGCCGGAGAACTGCCGCCGCGCAATACTTCTGAACTAATGCCGCAGCCTCCAAGCGTCACGGAAGGCACGACCAGACATCTCGGCGCAGAAGGGCCAACAAAAATTTTCACGCCCGTTGAAAGACCAAAGCAGGAAAGATAAAAACATTTCCCGCAAAGGCGCAAAGGCGCGAAGAAGTTGAATGGTGATTTGTCTTGAATGCTTTCTTTGCGCCTTTGCGCCTTTGCGGGAGATTATCTTGTCTGTCGTAAATCTTTCCAGAGCAATCCTTGCGCACACATTTCCTGCGCTGTATAGTCAGCACGAATTTTACAAAATTGCTGGAAGGAATTTTTGAAATGCCGCAACGTCCGAAGATTGCCGATGACATGCTGCAATTAATCGGCTACACGCCTCTCGTGCGCCTGAACCGCATCCCGTATCCGGGTTCCGCAGAGATAATTGTCAAGCTCGAATCGCAGAACCCTATGGACTCTGTCAAAGACCGCATCGGCGCGGCGATGATTGAAGCCGCTGAACGCGAAGGCAAGATTAAGCCGGGCGAGACTGTCATCATCGAGCCGACTTCCGGCAACACTGGCATCGCGCTCGCTTTTGCCGCGACAGTCAAAGGCTACCAGTTAATCGTCACAATGCCTGAGACCGTGACCGAAGAGAGACGGCGCGTGCTGACCGCACTCGGCGCGGAAGTTATTCTCACACCCGGCGCGGAAGGCATGAAGGGCGCGATTAAAAAAGCCGCAGACCTGACGGAAGAGATGGAGCATGGCTGGACGCCCGGACAGTTTGACAATCCTGCGAACCCGGAAGTCCATCGCCGCACGACTGCCGAAGAGGTCTTGGAAGATACGGACGGGCGGCTTGATGCTTTTGTCGCGGGCGTCGGCACGGGCGGCACAATCTCCGGCGTCGGTCAGGTCTTGAAAGAGCGGATTGGCCCACAGGTGCAAGTCATCGCAGTCGAGCCAGCTTCTTCCCCTGTGCTTTCCGGCGGAGAGGCTGGCCCAAATAAAATTCAAGGCATCGGCGCAGGCTTTGTCCCGCGCAACTATGACCCCACATTCGTTGACCGCGTGATAATGGTTGATTACGGAGATGCAATCGAGATGACGCGTCGCCTGGGGCGCGAAGAAGGAATCTTCTGCGGCATCTCTTCGGGCGCGATTACGTGGGCCGCGCGCGAAGTGGCGAAGGAATTAGGAGAGGGCCAACGCGTCGTCTCCATCATCTGCGATTTCGGCGAGCGTTATCTCTCGCACGAACTGTTTGCAGCACAGTGAAATTTAAGAGCCTGTAAAATTGCCACAGAGACACAGAGGCACAGAGCAAGCGCGAATTTGTGTGCCTGTTTGTGTAAAGCGCGCAAGCGAAATCTCGTCTGCCATAACGAGCGCGGCACAGTTTGCAGACCTTGTTGAGCTACAACTCGACTGCCTGACCGAAAGCGATTTCTCCGAACTCCATTCAAAGCTCGCACACCTTAGTCAAGACAGCTTGCCTCCCATCATCTTCACACTGCGGCCCGCAGAGCAGGGCGGAAATCATAACTTGGATTGGGAAACTCGCCTCCGCTTCTGGTCGTCCGCCGTGCATCTATTGTTAAGAGACAAGCATTATGCAGACATAGAGCTTGACATGCTGCACGCGCTCGCGCAGGCAAACGATTTCGCGCCCGACTGGAATCGCATTATCTGCTCGCGCCGCGATTTCGCAGGCGTCCCAGAAGGACTCGAAAAAATTTACGAACGAATGGCTGCGACTCAGGCGCGCATACTAAAGATTGCCGTGCAAGCTAATGACATCACAGACTGTCTGCCATTGCTGCGCTTGCTTCAGCGCGCACGCGCTGAAGGCCGCGAGATGATTGCGATTGCGATGGGCGCGGCTGGAATCCTCACGCAAATCCTTGGGCCAGCGCGCGGCTCTTTTCTTACTTACGGTGCGCTTGATGCGGAACAAGCCACCGCGCCGGGCCAGCTTTTGCCAGCAGACCTGCGCGACCTGTACAGGATTCACGAGCTTAACGAGCAGACAGAAATTCTCGGTCTTGTGGGCCAACCGGTCATGCACTCCATCTCGCCGCACATACACAATACAGCCTTTGCTGCCTGCCAACTCAATGCCATTTATCTTCCATTAGAAGTTTCCAACCTGAAAGATTTTATGCATCGCATGGTACAGCCGCGCACGCGAGAGCTTGATTGGAAACTGCGCGGCATGAGCGTGACCGCGCCGCACAAGCGCGCCGTTATGGAATATCTCGATTGGATTGAGCCGTCTGCTCAAGCGATTGGCGCGGTCAATACCATCGTCATCGAAGGTGAAAAAATATCTGGCTACAATACGGACGCGCGGGCCGCGCTCGCGCCTTTGCGTGATGTGATTAAATTGAATGGGGCGCGTGTTGCTATTATCGGCGCAGGCGGCGCGGCGCGTGCGTTGTTGTGGAGCCTGCGCGAAGCGTGCGCGCGTGTTACTGTATTTGCACGAAAGGCTGAATCTGCTAAAGAGACTGCGCAGGCGTTCGATGCAGAGTTTGCGTCTCTGCAAGATGCAAACTTCAAAGAGTTTGAGATAGTTGTCAATGCGACGCCGCTCGGCACGCGCGGGCCGCAGGAGGATGAAACGGTTGCTGTGGCGAGCCAGCTTCGCGGGACAAAGATTGCATATGACTTGGTTTACAATCCGAGCGAGACGCGCTTCTTGCGCTTCGCGCAAGAAGCAGGTTGTCACACAATCGGCGGCCTCTCTATGCTCGTCGCACAGGCCGCCGCGCAGTTTGAACTTTGGACCAGGAAAACTGCTCCGCTCGATGTTATGCAGCAAGCGGCAATGAAAGCGATACACATCACTTAAAAAATGGAAGAGCGTTATAGCAGGCAGATTTTATTTGCGGGCATAGGGGCAGAGGGCCAGAAACTTCTGCGCGGCGCGCGTGTAGTGATTATCGGGTGCGGCGCTCTGGGCTCAGCGCAGGCAGAGGCTCTTGCGCGCGCGGGCGTCGGTCACTTGCGGATTGTTGACAGGGATTTTGTAGAAACTTCTAACCTGCAACGGCAGACGATGTTTACAGAGAGCGACGCGCGTGAGCGTCTGCCGAAGGCTGTGGCGTGTGTGAATCGCATCGCGCTCATCAATTCGGAGATTGAAGCCGAGGCGGAAGTCCTTGATGTCAATCAAACGAATGTTGAGCGGCTCATTAAAGACTGCGATGTGGTGTTGGATGGGACGGATAATTTTGCGACGCGCTATCTGATAAACGATGCGTGTGTCAAGCATCGTGTAAACTGGATTTACGGCGCGGCTGTAGCCTCTTATGGAGTGACGATGACTGTGCGCCCGCACGCGACGCCGTGCCTGCGTTGCGTCTTTGAAGAAGCTCCGCCGGGAGGGAGCGCGGAGACGTGTGATACTGCGGGCGTCATCATGCCGATAATCAGTATGGTGACTGCCGTGCAGGTGAGCGAAGCTTTAAAACTTCTGGTGGGCCAGACTGAGAAATTGCACAATTCGTTGATGCAGTTTGATGTGTGGAGCAACGAGTGGCGGCGAATCGCACTCAAATCACCGATGCCTGAATGCCTGACATGCGGAATCGGGAGATACGAAACTCTTGATGCCGAAGGCGCAGATTTCACAGCCGTCCTGTGTGGACGCAATGCCGTGCAGGTGTCACCGCCGAAACCTGCGCGCATTAATCTCGTAGAGCTGGCGGAAAAGCTGCGCGCGCTTGGCGAAGTCAAGGTCAACGAGTACCTGTTGCGTTTTCGCGCGGGCGATTACGAGTTGACAGTCTTTCAGGATGCGCGCTCGATTGTGCGCGGGACGGATGACATGACAACGGCGCGCTCGCTCTATGCGAAGTATGTCGGGACATAAGAGATTTTGTATTTTAGATTTATTGAGAGAGAACTAAAAACTGGCTGCTGTTGATTCTTGAAAAATGAGAAAACAAAAAAACTCGAAGCGCGTCTTAAATCTGTTGGCATGGCTGCTATCTTTCGTCTTCCTTGCTTCGTTCGCACAGGCGGGTGAGCCTGTTATCTGGGAGACGAATTCGCGCGCGGAAATTCTGAAGGGCGAGGCGCGCGGCGTCTCTATAACGGAGACGGGCGCGTTTATGCTTGGGCCAAGCATGACGCAGGTCTTTAATACGGAGCAGGCTTTTATCTGGGCCAGCGCGGCGGATGCAGCGGGCAATGTCTATTTAGGCACAGGCCACGACGGGCGCATCTTTCGCGTCGCGGCGGACGGGCGCGGCGCGCTCTTTTATGATGCTGCGGAATTGGATGTCACGGCCTTGGCAATCGGACGCGACGGCGCGCTCTATGCAGGGACATCGCCGGACGGAAAAGTTTATCGCATCACATCTGATGGACGCGCGGATGTTTTCTTTGACCCGCCGGATAAATATATCTGGTCGCTGGCTGTGCTCGCGGATGGACAACTCGCTGTCGGGACGGGCGACAACGGCAAGCTGTATCGCGTGAAGGCTACGGGCGCGAAGGCGGAAGATTCTTTGCTCGTTGATACAAACGAAACTCATGTCATCTCGCTGGCGGTTGATGGACAGGGAAATTTGATTGCCGGCACAGACCCCGGCGGGCTTGTCCTGCGCGTCTCGACGGACGGCAAGGTGTTCGCGCTCTTTGACGCGCCTCTGCGTGAGATACACGCGCTCGCGCCCGCGCCGGATGGCTCGATATATGCTCTGGCCCTGAGCGACGCGGCTTCTACGGCGCGCGGCAACGCTCCTGCGGCAACCACTTCTTCGACTGATTCAGGAAGCACTGGGACTGTCACAATGTCTGTCGTGGCGGTTGACGAATCGGGCGTGCCTTTGCAATCGCAGCAGGCTGCGGCACGCAGTCGCAATGATCTCTCCAACGCGCGCAGCGTGGTGTTTCGACTTTTACCTGACGGCGGCTCGGATGTCGTGTGGAGTTCGTCTTCAATCACAGCTTTCTCCATCGCGCCTGCGCCGCAAGGGGAAAGCGTGCTGGTCGGGACTGCCGACAAAGGACGCATCTATTCCATCACCAACGACGGCAGAGACACGCTCTTGCTGCAATCTAACGAGGGACAAATATCTTCCTTCGCTGTGCGCGGGCGAGAGGTCTATGCGGCGTCGAGCAATCAGGGCAAGCTCTTTCGTTTTGGGCCAGAGACTGTGAGCGAAGGCACTTATGAATCGCCTGTGCGTGATGCCAAGCTGGTCGCTTCGTGGGGGCGCATCTGGTGGCGCGGGCGCGGCGCGGTTGAGCTTCAGACACGTTCAGGCAATAGCGAGCGACCGGATAGAACTTGGAGCGAATGGAGCGCGCCTTACAAAGACCCGAACGGCGCGCAAGTCTCAAGCCCGCGCGCGCGCTTCATACAGTGGCGCGCAGTCCTGCGTGCTTCATCCGCGAGAGGCGGTGCGAGCGATGCTTTGATGGAGGACGTGAGTCTGGCTTACTTGCCGCGCAACGTCGCGCCGGAAGTTGTCTCGATTACAACCTTGCCGACGGGAGTCGGATTGCAGCAGTTGGTGCAGACGCAGTCTGACCCGAATGTGGAATCGTCAGGTCTTGACCCGACGCTCTTTGGCAGTGTGACGCAGGCTGTGCCGCGCAGAATCTATCAGCGCGGCGCGCTCTCGCTGCAATGGCAGGCAGAGGATCGCAACGGCGACGCGATGGAATATGCTGTCTATTATCGCTCAGTGAACGAAAACTCTTTCCGCCTTTTGAAAGACAAGCTGCGGGAGAATTTTTATACAGTGGATGGAGCGGCCCTGTCGGATGGCCGCTATGTTTTCAGAGTCATTGCCTCGGATGCTCCAGACAATGCGGCGGGGCAGGCTCTTTCGGGCGAGCGCGTGAGCGAGCCTGTGGATATAGATAACTCGCCGCCTGTCGTTGTCGCAGTCGGTGAAGCTAAAGTGACTGGCGAGCGTGTGCGCGCAGTGATAGATGTTCTGGATTCGACGGGCATGGTCAGGCGCACAGACTTCAGTGTGGACGGCGGACAGTGGCTCACAATTTTTCCCGACGACGGAATTGCAGATAGCCCGCGCGAGAGATTCACACTCGATGTCCCGCTTGAAGGCGCAGGCGAGCACACGATTTCCTTGCGCGCTTTTGACGGGAGCGGCAACATCGGCAGCATCAGAATCGTCGTCAGAAAGTAAAAAGGTAAAAGAGTTTCCTTTGCGCTCTTTGCGAAAAATCTTTGCGTGCTTTGCGTTAAAAAATAACTCAACCGCAAAGACCGCAAAGAAGGAAGACGCAAAGAATCGCAAAGATGTCTTTTACTCTTGATGAGCATTATTTCTTTCGTTTTGCCTTTGATTTTTATTTGCCCTATATCGTGTGCACCTGTCCGAAAGGGTGCGCGGGGGCATGAAATGCTGGTAAACTATTGAAGGAAAAGCGGGGCGCGGAGGCGAAAACGGTTCGTGGCATCCATCTTGCTCTACTTTGAGAGCGGCGCGTCTCTTCTCTCCCTCCCATGCGCGCTCATGTGAAATTAACATGAGGAGGCCACAGGTAATTATGAGAAACTTGAAGCGAGTGATACTGGCGGCGGCGATGATGGTCATCGTCTCTTTCGGCGCGCTCGCGCAAGACGACCAAAAAGGCGATCAGAAGCCACCGCCGAAGGAATCTAACCCTAAAGTCGTACACGAAGAGAAGCGGGACAAACAGACCAACAATAACAGTGGTGGTCAAAAAGGCGAACCGAAAAAGGGAGGCGACAAAAAGGGAAAGCCCTAGAGCTTTGGCTTGAAAAAATGTTGTCAGACTCTTTTGAGTTTGACCTTAGATGGATGAAACCCCCGCGTCAGTAGCCAAGGGAAGGCCACGCGAGGGTTTTATCTTTTTAGAGCGCGAGGGAGTTTTGAAGATGAGAGAAACAAAGCGTAGATTCAAGAGACTCGTTTTCAGTATCGCATGCTGCGCAAGCTTGTTGCTGGCGTGTGGATTGGCCCGGACGGCAAATGCTCAGAGCCGTCTGTCAAGACAGTTGCTGGCGCGCGCCGAGAGCGTTTCCGGCGACCGCTTCACAGTGCAGACCAGCACGCCGCGCGGCGTCCGCGTAATTTCCGTGACGCGCCCGCGCATGGAGATGCTGCGCGCCATAGACGAAGGCTTTGCGGGTCTCTTCGCAGTCGCGCGCAAGAATGGCTACAGAGCGCGGCTAGACTTTGCCTCTTATACAGTCTTCATTGCGCGTGCAGATAGAACAAGAGATTCGCAGGGCGGCTATTCGCCGGACATAGCTGTCGCGGCGGGGCAGTATGCCGGAGGCGGCTACGATCAGGGCGGATACATTTATGCCGCAGGGATGGTGCTGGCTTTCAGCCCTGAATCTTTTATCATCGCAGAGCATACAGGCAATGTGCAGCGCGTCGCGGAAATCGTGCGCTATGAGGGCGAGCATCTGATTCTTTATCACAACGACCGCGCTCTCTATCAAAGAACGGCAGACCACAGTCAGGGCGGCGGCCATCCAATCCTGCGATAGCTTTGTTCCTGAAATTTTAAAGGAAAAGGCTGGCAATCAATTTCCAATTTGATTGCCAGCTTCTGTTTTTAACTTCGACTATCTACACCTAGACAGGCTCGTCGCCAGCGATGCCCCACTGGACTGCGCGCAGGGTGTTCGTTGAGCTTTGCCAGATGTACCAGATGATACTGCCAGAGACATTTCTGAAAATGACGTGGTCGGCTTTTCCATCTCCGTCAACATCTGTGGCTCCGGCCTCGTCGCCCATTTGTCCGAATTGAAAAGCGAACAGCGCGCCGTTCGAGCTTTGCCGGACATAGAAGGTGCTGTTGCTCGGACGAAAGACACCAACATCTGTTCTGCCGTCGCCGTCAAAGTCCGGCCTTGTGCCGTCCAATGGGTCATCTCCGCTGCTGCCCCACTGGATAGCCGTGAATGCGCCGTTCGAGCTTTGCAGGATATACCAGATGAGTACGCCGCCTGTGTCGCGCACTACTGTGAAATCATTCTTCCCGTCTTTGTCAAAATCTCCCTCGACAGGCTTATCGTTAAGGATGCCCCACTGTTGGGCTGTCAGCCCGCCGTCCGTGCTCCGCAGAACATAGAAGGCGCTATTAGTCTGGCGATAGACAGCGACATCCGCCTTGCCGTCGCCGTCATAGTCTCCGCTCATAGTGAAGTCCTCATTAATGCCGCCGACCCCCCACTGCACAGCCCGTAGCGTGCTCGTGGCGCTTTGCAGAATATACCAGTTGAGATTTGGCGGAACAGCCCGTTTGACGGCAATATCAGAGCGCCCGTCGCCATCATAATCACCCATGGCGTCCGACTCGTCGCCATCCTGGCCCCATTGCTGTGCCGTCACGGAATTGTTGAGGCTGTTAAGAATGAAGAAGCTGCCAGCGCTCGGCCTGAAGACGCCGATGTCCGATCTCCCGTCGCCATCATAATCGCCAAATAGATTAGCGACCTTGAGCTGGCCGCGAATCTCGCCGCCGGAAAAATTTATCGTGTGAATATTAACGTAAGCCAGGCCGGAGCGAATCTGCTGTACTTGCGCGGGCGTGATGGGTTGATTCGTGATTGTGATAGTGGCGGAAGTTCCGCCAATCCCTGCAAAGTTAATCTGAATGCCAGCGTTACTTCCAACGGGAGCGGGGCCATGTATGTGTCCCATATTGGCTGTGCTGCCTAAGCTTGAGTAAGTGAGATTGACATTGATGCTCGTCTCTGCGGCGTTGAGCGTGACAACACAGATGCCTTTGCCGGCAGAGGCATTGACGGGGACTTCCTGTGCGCCTGTGAGATTGGCGATAAAGACCTGATCGGCTGTGGCCGTGTGTGAAAACAATGTGAGCAACGCCATTGCGGCGAACAGATGGAAAAGCTGCTTCTTCATGATAGACATTCCTCCTTCGGGTGGGTTGTGATTCAGGGCTTCTGGCTAGCGAGGGGAAGATGTGCGCAGAGCATAGCTCTCGTCATCTTTTAGGTTTGGGAAATTTGTTCCGCGAGGGCGGGCGAATCTTGTCTCTCTTTTCGGGCAAGACCCGTCGTTTAACTGGTTGCAAGCGTAAGCTACGCCTGTTGATAGTTGGGTGTCAATGGAGAGGTAGTGAGGTTAGAAAATCTTTCTGATTTGGCTAGGTGTTTCTCTCGTCAAGGAGGTTTATCCATCGCTCTCCTCTACAAATATAACTAATAGTGGCTTTGCTTACATTGTGATAGCGCGCTAAGGATTTTTGGGTCGCTTCGCCTTTTTTATATCGTCGCTTAATGGATTTAACTTCTCTCTCCGTCAATTTTGAGTTGCCGTTAAGCTCTCCATAGAGTCGAGCGTAGCGACCTCTTTGTAAAGCATCCTGCGAGTTCTGTTTGGCATTACCCTGATATAAATGTTGTGGGTTACAGCAAAGCCTTACGTCGCATTTGTGTAACACCATTTTATCTTGGTTGATGAAGCTGTTTTCCAGATAGAAGGCTACGCGATGTGCTTTATAGTTAGTTCCTCTAAATGAAATTACTCCATACCCCTTACGATTAACATAGCCTCTCCATTTCCAGCAGGCATTAACTCCTCTCGACTTATCAACATTAAGCCAAAAGCGATACATTTCTGCGCGATGCAGCTTTATGAGTGCTTTCTTTGTCATGAAATTAAGGCGAGGAAAAGGCGAGGGGGTGGTGCCCGCTAATGGACTCGAACCATTGACCTCACCGGTGTGAACGGTGCGCTCTACCAACTGAGCTAAGCGGGCATGTCTGACTTTTCAAAGAAGCGCGATGCTAACAAAGGCGCGCGTCAAGGGTCAAGTGAGTGACGCGCGCCTCTGGCAATGTCCGATACTGGCAATGTCCGATAGATGTGTCAGCCGTGCCGTAAGCTTTATTGAATCGGCGGGTCGGTGGCGGTGGCCGGTTGCTCGCCGTTCTCGCGGATGGTGCTCACGTTCGGGTCTATGTAGAAGTGTCGTTTGCCTGTGGCGGCCAATCCGTCAGCGACCTGCGGGTCTGCGTTGACGGTATAGGTCGCTGGCTGATTCGATGATTTCGGCGTCACCTTGATGGTAAAGACATAGCCGTTGACGACAGGTTTTTCGCCCGCGAAACGCTCGTCGAGATTGCCTTCTTTGATTAACTGCTCAAAGGTGCCGTATTCGCCGCGCTTGCCCATCATGTAGTCGGCCTGCACCTTGCGAATCGTCTCCAGCGTTTGAATGGCGGAAGTCTCGTTGCCGCGGCGTATGATGATGCGCCACGCGGGGACGCCGACGCCTATCAGGATGCCGATGATGGCGATAACGATCATCAGCTCGATTAATGAAAAACCCTCGTCGCCCCTGCGGCGTGTTTGAAGTCTTCTCATATTCTGGTGAAGTCTAATCATATCTTGCTCCTCAAAACTGAGTACACGAACCACTCTGCCGCTGGTTCCATAATTCGTTGCCTGACCTTTAAATCTCCGGCCAGTATCTGGCCCTTCTGCGGCATCTCAAATTCTACTACACGAACGCGCCGTGCGTCATCCGGCGATAGCGTGCGACGGCCTTGCGGCGGCGCGGCATTTTGGAGATGCGATGGCCCAAGCCTTTCATGTAGAATGAAGCCAGATTCTTTTCCAAGGGAAGCAGAGAGAGATTATTGATGAGACGATTGCAGACGGCAGAGAGCGCGACAGGGGAACGCAACGCTGAGGCGGTTGCCAGAGTAGATCATCTGCAAGCCGCAGTTGAGACGGTCATCAAAGGCAAGCCCGAAGCCATACGCCTTGCGATTGTGACGCTCATCGCGGGCGGGCATCTGCTGGTCGAAGATGTGCCGGGCATCGGCAAGACAACCCTCGCGCATGCCTTAGCGCGCGCGCTCGATTGCGCTTTTCAGCGCATACAGTTTACCTCAGACCTTTTGCCTTCTGATGTCATAGGTCTCTCGGTCTATAACCAGCATAAGAGCGTCTTTGAATGGAAGCCCGGCCCAATCTTCGCCAATGTAGTTCTGGCAGATGAGATTAACCGCACGACTCCCAAGACACAGTCCGCGCTCCTCGAAGCAATGGCCGAAGGACATGTGACTGTCGAAGGCATGACGCATCACTTGCCCGCGCCCTTTATCGTCATTGCGACGCAAAACCCGATTGAGCATCACGGCACATATCCTCTGCCCGAATCGCAGCTCGACCGCTTTATGCTGCGCCTGAGAATCGGCTACCCGGATAGCGAAGATGAAAAACGTATCCTGCGCGACCGCGAGCGCGCAGAGCCTCTGGACCATTTGCGCGCAGTGATGTCCGGCGAAGACATTTTGGCATTGCAAAGAACTGTATCGGAAGTTTCTGTGGACGACGCGCTGGTGGATTACCTGATGCGAATTGTCGCGGCGACTCGCGAGACGGAGATGCTTGACCTTGGCGTCAGCCCGCGCGGAACTCTCGCGCTCTTTCGCGCGGCGCAGGCTCTGGCCCTCACGGAAGACCGCGCCTACTGCGTGCCAGACGACATCAAAAGACTCGTGCTGCCAGTCTTCGCGCATCGCGTCGTCGTCAGTTCTCGCTTCTCGTCCTCTTTGAGACGCAGCGAAGAGGCCGAAGCAGTCTTGCGTGAAATTATGAAGACCGTGAGCGTGCCACTATAAAGTCCAGAGTCTGGAGTCCAGAGTCCAGAGTCAAAAACTTTTTTTGTCTTCAGACTCCAGACTCTGGACTCACGACTCCCGACTTTTATGAAAAAATGGCGGAATGCGATTCTTGGCACGCTGCTGGTGTTGACCGGACTGGGGACGACGGCCATCACTGTCGTCGCGCATCGCACGGGCGAGCAGAGACTGGCGACGACAGCCGCCATCGCTTCGCTCATCATCGTCGGATTGATATTGATACTCGTCGTCCCGCCTCTCGCGCGCTCTGCCGGAGCGGAAGTCAAACAGTTTGACCTCCCTGTGCAAATCACTTCCGGCGGGCTCATCTTTTTGGGCATCCTTTGCATAGTGGCCTTCGCCGCATGGAACACGAGCAACAATCTCTTGTTCCTGGTCTTCTCGCTTCTCACCTCAACTCTCTTTGTCGCTCTGATAGCAGCCCGCACAAACATGCGCGACCTTGTCGTCTCGGCGCGTTTTCCTGACCACATCTTTGCTGGCGAGCCTGCGCCCGTCATCGTGACCTTGCGCAATGCGCGTCGTTTCCTGCCATCATTTTCGGTGCTGGTCGAAGCGCGCGGCCCTGCGGATGTGGTTTTGGGAAAGAAGGCCGGGCGCAAGGTGACGCGCAAGAAATTTATCAAACGCGCTCTCGCATATTTCATGTACGTCCCGCACCGAGCCTCTGCCGAGCAGCAGGTCGAGCAACTGTTCGAGCATCGCGGCCATGTGCTTATCACCGGCTTTGAATTGTCAACGCGCTTTCCCTTTGGCTTCTTTCGCCGCCGCCGCCGCCTGCGCGCGCGCGATGTGGACATCATAGTTTTTCCCAAGCCTGAGCCGATAGGAGACGAGTTGCACCTCTTGCCGATGAACGCGGGGCGACATGTTTCCGCGCGGCGCGGCGCGGGCCACGACCTCTTTGCCCTGCGCGACTATCAACCGCAGGACGACCTGCGGCACATTGATTGGAAAGCGACTGCGCGCGGCCAGCGTCTCATCGTCCGCGAGTTTACGGCTGAGGACGAGCGGCGCGTGACCATCGCTTTCGACACGCGCGTCCTGAGCAATCAGGCTGAAGAGACTGTCACACACGAAAAAGATTTTACGGAGCGATTCGAGCACGGCGTCACGCTGGCCGCGTCTCTCTGTTCGCACTTCATAGAAGAGCGCGCGGAAATCCGTCTTGTGCTCGGAGAAGATGCAGGACGCTTCGGAGCAGGTCAGGAGCATCTATACGATTGCCTGCGCCGCCTCGCACTCGTCGCGCCGCGCGAGCAGGAAGGAAAGGGCGATGCGAAACAGGATGCCTTCACGTGGGAAGAGTTGGATGTTCATCTGACGGCAGATGGAAACTATGCCATCATCCTTACGACCGCTGCTCCCGGCTCCATCCCCGCACACGTCTGGCGCGCTTCTCACGTGATATATTTGTAGATAGATTAAGAACACCTAAGAAAACATAGCCACAGAGGCACAGAGACACAGAGAGTAAAAAGTAGATGAAGAAGATACTAAATAAAATGTCTAATGCTTTCTCCATGTCTCTGTGCCTCTGTGGCTAATCTTTGGTTTGACTTCGATTTTGATTCTGCGGCTCTGCTATAAAATAACTGATTGATGGCGACTATCTCCGAAGAGGCGGGCGCGCGTGCTCGCCTCTACACTTATACACACGCGAGTCTGTGGCTCATCGGCGTCTGCTTTGTGCTGTCGGGCGCGACGGGACTTGTCTATGAAATTTTGTGGGCGCGTATGCTCGGCCTTGTCTTTGGCGCGACGACGTTTGCCATCAGCGCGGTGCTCGCGGCTTTTATGGGCGGCCTCGCTTTGGGCAGCGCGCTCGCCGGAAGATTTGCGGCGCGCATCAAGAGGCCGCTTCTGGCCTACGGCCTGATGGAGATTGGCATAGCCCTTTACGCGCTCGCCGTGCCGCTTCTGTTCAGACTCGTGGATGCGGTTTACGTTCTCATCTGGCATCAATTCGAGCCGGGCTTTTATGCTTTCAATATCTGGCGGTTCGTGCTCTCGTGCGCAGTCCTGCTGATTCCTACGACTTTGATGGGAGCAACTTTGCCAGTGCTCTCGGCAGCCATCCTGCGTTCGCAGAATCACAGGCAAACATCCGTCGCGCGGCTTTATACATGCAATCTAGTCGGCGCAATCCTCGGCACACTCGCAGCAGGTTTCATACTGCTGCCGCAACTCGGCGTGCGCGCAACCATCTGGACTGCTGCCTGTCTCAATATCCTCATCGGCCTCGCAGCTTTTCTCATTGAACGAAAGGGAGCAACAGCTTCATCGAGTTCTGAGAAGGTCGCAGGTGAAGAAGAGAACGAAGGAGAGAGAGAAAGAGCATCCTTCTCATCTTCCAATGAAGATGAGAAGGATGCTCTTTCAACTCGGTCTGCTTTGACCGGCACAAAATTCTGGTTGTGGTGCGCTTTTGTTTCAGGGTTTGTGACCATCAGTACGCAGGTCGCCTGGACGCGTGTGTTGACGATGATTATTGGTTCGAGCACTTATGCTTTTAGCATCGTGGTCGCGCTTTTTCTTATCGGCTTATCGGGCGGAGCTTACTTCATCGGGCGCAAGGGAAGTTACAAAAATCTGCGCGGCGCAATTTTCAAAGTCGAGTTGTTGATTGCCTTGAGCTTTCTGCTGAGTCTCTGGGCCACAAACCGCACGCCGCAGTTGATGATTAATTTAGGAATTAATCTCGGTCTCAATTCATGGCTCGGATTGCTGGCGTTGCAGGCGTTTGTGGCTGCTGTCTTGTTGCTTGTTCCGGCTCTCTTGATGGGGATGGTGATGCCGCTTGTCCTTGTGTGGGCCACAGAAGGGAAGCAAGAGGATTCCGTGCGGCTGGTCGGGAGAAGTTATGCCGTCAATACTCTGGGCGCGATTGCGGGAGCTTTTAGCGCGGGGTTTCTGTTGATTCCAAAAGGCAGCACGCGCCTGACGATTCTTGTCGCAGCCGCGCTCTGTCTGATTGTGGCAGGCATTGCTTTTCAACCTGCGCGCGAAAAAGTTGATAAGGATTTGTTTGGCGGTCTCAAAGCCGGTGCGACCTGCGCGCTGATTGTGTTGCTGTTCTTCGTCGCGCCGCCTTTGAATCTTGGCGCGCTCTCCATCGGCGCGTATGACGGCCTTGTGCGCGTGCTTGCGAAATCGCAGGGGAGCGTTGCCGAGAGCGAAGATAGAAAATTCAGTCCCGAAACAAATCGCCTGCTCTATTACAGGGAAGGGCCGACGGCGACTGTCTCTGTGCGTGAAGACTGGGGCATACGCTCTCTGGCGATTAACGGGCGCACGAATGCTTCGGACAAAGATGACATGCCGACGCAGGTGATGGTCGGCATGATTCCGCTTCTGCTTGCGCCGCGCATTGATAACGGCCTGATGGTTGGATTTGCGTCCGGCGTCAGCACAGGCTCTATGCTGCAATCTCCGATAAAAACTCTCGAATGCGTAGAGCTTGAGCCGACGACGCGCGAAGCCTCGCGGTTTTTCAATCACGTCAACAAACAACCGCTCGATGACGCGCGCCTGCGCTTGATGATTGACGACGCGCGGACTTATCTGCATGTGACGGATAAACGCTTTGACGTGATTGTCAGCGAGCCGAGCCATCCATGGGTTCCGGGCGTCGCCAATCTTTTTACAAAAGAGTTTTTTGAGCTGGCCCAAAATCGTTTGACGGATGAAGGCGTCTTCGTCCAGTGGGTGCAGATTTATCAACTCTCTACGGAAAATTTGCGCACAGTGCTGGCTACATATCAAAGCGTCTTTCCGCATGTGATGATGTTCCGCGTCGGCGGCGCGGCGCGCGGCAAGGACTTGATTCTCGTCGGCAGCCGCACGCCCTTGAGTTTTATGTACATGAGCGAGCGTTTGACGGATGAACGCATGAAAGCCGAGATGGCCCGCGTGAATATCAACGGCGCGGAAGATATTTTGTCATGGTACGTCTGCGACGAAACAGAGCTTGTGCCAGCCGTCGCTGGAGCAGTCATTAACACAGACGACAACATGCGCGTGGAAAATCGCGCGCCGCGCGAAGCTTTCCTGCCACTGATGGAATCAAACGCCGCGTGGGTTGAAGAGTTGGCCCGACGCGCGAGAGAAGTGAAAGACTAGAAAGAGAATTTCCCGCAAAGGCGCAAAGGAAAGACGCCAAGAAGAACAAGAGATAAAGAGTAAGAACTCTTCCTTGTTTTCCTTCGCGCCTTCTTTGCGCCTTTGCGCCTTTGCGGGAGGCGTTTTTATTTGAGCCTGAGAAAGATGCTATCTGCGGCTGCTTCGCCGCTTCGTATGCAGTCCGGGATGCCCGCGCCCGCGTAGGCATTGCCTGCGAGTTGAAGTGTCGGAAATGTTGAAAGCCGTTCGCGGATGGCTGCGACTCGCGCGGTGTGGCCCAGGTGATATTGGGCCATTGAGCGCGGCCACTTGTGGGCCAGAGAAAAGAGCGGCGGATTTTCGATGCCGAGCAGTTCACGCAAATCTCTTTGCACAGCTGCAATCATCGCTTCATCATCCAGCGCAAACATCTCCGGCTGCAATGCGCCACCGACGAATGCTCTGAAGAGCACATGGCCTGCGGGCGCGCGCCCTGCAAACTTTACGCTGCTGAAAGAGCAGGCGAGTGTGGCGCGTCTTTCCACAAACGGCACGACGAAGCCGAAGCCGTTGAGCGGATGCGGAATGTCCGAACGCTTGTAAGCCAGATTGACTGTCGCTGTCGAAGCATATGGAATCGCATCAAGCTCATCAGCCAGATTTGCATCCGTCTCGCGCAGCAATCCCGCCGCAGCATATGCGGGGAGCGCAAGACAAACTGCCGAGGCTTCTATAGCTTCGCCTTCATCAATTTGAATCTGCCAATGCTTTGCAGCTTGATTAAAATTCAGAGCTTTGACTTTTGTGTTCAATCGAAGCGAGTCTGCGGGCAGGCTCGCAACCAACTCGTCCGCCAGCGTTTGCATTCCATTTTGGAAAGAGAGAAAGAGACTATATCGCGCGCCGCTTGTGCCGCGCGCTTCCGCCACAGATTGTTTGCGGCGCGCGCGCCACATCGCGCGAATCAGGCTGCGATGCTCGCGCTCCATCTCAAGAAAGCGCGGCATCGTCGCGCGCAGCGAGAGCTTTTCAGGGTCGGCAGTGTAAATGCCTCCGACTATCGGCTGGGCCACACGCTCAAGGGCTTCCTGACCCAGACGGCGGCGCACAAAGTTGGCAAGGCTTTCATCATCACTTCCGTTCGCGTTTGCGCGGCGCGGCAACAAGAGGTCAAGAGCCATGCGCGCTTTGCCCTGCCAGCTAAAAATTTCCGAAGTGAGAAAAGGCCGGAAGCTTGAAGGCGCGAGCAGTTGAAAACCTTCCGGCACTGGAAGAAGCTTGCAGCCGCGCGCGATAAAACTGCGGCGGTGCTCGGCGTTAGTTTCAATGAGATTGTTTTCGAGGCCGATGCGCCGCGCGAGATTTAACGCCTCAGGCTTTTCGGAGATGAAAGCATCCGGGCCGCGCTCAAGCAGAAAATCGCCGCGCCTCTCTGTGCTTATCACGCCGCCCGGACACGCGCTCGCTTCGAGCAGGAGGATTTCCAGCGACAGCTTTTCTTTCTCATTTAACTCTGCAAGACGATGTGCGGCAGCAAGGCCACTGATGCCGCCGCCGATGATGACTACGCGCTGTGTCGGTTTCTCTTGCAAATGTCTTTAGCTGAACATAAATTTCCCGCAAAGGCGCGAAGGCGCAAAGAAGGCGCGAAGGAAAACAAGAGGAATGCTTCTTTATTCTCTCTTGCTCTTCTTGGCGTCTTCTCTTTGCGCCTTTGCGCCTTTGCGGGAACTTTGTTTTTTCATTTATCTACTGTGCCATGCTTCCAGCAATTCAATCTCTTTATCTCTCTTGAGACCGTTTCGCAGTTCTGCATCTGGGTCGCGCGTCCTGTCCCATTCGAGCGTCGCGCGCGCAGTCTCCATCAAGGGACGAAATTTAAGACCGGCATTGATAGCTTTGCTGCAATCAACGGAAAAGAAATTGACGATGCTATCTTCCGTGTGCATCCAGAGCGGAATCTCAGACCAGCCGTTAACCTTTGCTTCTTTCAAAAACTCTTCACTGACCCAGGTGAATTGAGCATCACTGCCTGACGCGCTCCTGCATGTTTCGAGCATCTCTTTCATCGTCAGCTTGTAATCCGGCCCGGTGGCATTAAAAGTTCCGGCCTCGCGCCTTTCAGCCATATTCAAAATCCACTCCGCCAAGTCGCGCACATCAATGAGTTGCACTGGCTGCTCCTGATTTCCGGGCGCGAGGACTTCGCCGCCCTGCGAGATGCGCCGCACCCAGTATGTAAAGCGGTCGCTGTAATCATCCGGCCCGACAATCAAACCTGCGCGCACATTCAGAGTGCGTCCGGGCATCAACGCTTCCGCCGCGCGCTCGCAGAGAGCTTTCAGGCCGCCATAAGCTGCTCCATAATTGACTGCGACAATTCCGCCATCAGGCTTGATAGCTTCGGCCTCAGAGATTTGTTCGTCCGTTAGCTCTTGCACTACATGATTTTCATCCAAGCCTTTGACATCATAGTTTGCATAGACGGATTGGCTGGAAATAAAAGTGTAATGCTCGACTGCATCCGAGAGTATTTGTGCAGAAGCACCCACCGCGCTCGGCACATAACCGCAGGTATCAATCACTGCATCCCAACGCCGCCCGCGTAAAGGATTCAAATCCGCGCGACGGTCTCCGCGCAGTTTTTCAACTTCCGGGAACGACCCGTCATCATGCAAGCCTCTGCTGAAAGTCGTGACCTCATGCCCGCGACTGAGCGCAGCCTCTACGACATGCTTCCCCAAAAAAACCGTGCCGCCGATAATTAAAATTTTCATCACAAATCCTTTTTAGCCTTGCCTTTTGAATTGACAACAATCCGCCGGACAGACATCATGCGCCGGGCCGCGTGTGCCTAGAAAGCGTTGTTGGGTTTTTGCATCCATGCGCTCAAGCATCAACTCACGAATCATGCTCACAAAAGACGGGTGCGTGCCGACAGTGCTGGCGCGAATCATATTCAGGCCGAGTTGCTCGCAAAGCTTTCGCGCTTCCGTATCCAAATCATAAAGCACTTCCATGTGATCCGAAACAAAGCCGACGGGAGCGATGACAACATCCGTTGTGCCTGCCGCTTTCAACTCCGTCAGATAATCGCAGATGTCAGGCTCAAGCCATGCCTGTGTTGGTGGGCCACTCCGGCTCTGAAACACGAGTCGCCATTTTTCATGTCCCGCGCCTGCCGCTACTAGGCGACAGGTTTCCATGAGTTGCGCTTCATAATCGCAGGCGTTAGCCATCACGAGCGGAATGCTGTGTGCCGTGAAAGCGACCTGCGCGTGCGCGCGTCTCTCTTCCGGTATTTGATGCAGGGCTGCGCGCAGGTTTTCAGTGTTCGGCTCGACAAATCCCGGATGATTGTAATAGGCGCGCAGCTTTTCGACGTGCGGAGCATCCGGCCCGACTAACTCGCGCGCCTGCTCTATGTTTTCCAGATACTGCCTGCAACTGGAATAAGAACTGTAAGCCGAAGTGAAGAAAGCCAGCGCGCGTCGCACGCCGTCGCCGCGCATCAAGCGCAAAGTGTCCGCCAGCATCGGATGCCAGTTGCGATTGCCCCAATAGACTGGCAGGCGCGGGCCATTGGCTTCCAATTCATCTTTCAATGCGGCAATCAATTTCCTGTTCTGCTCGTTGATAGGACTGATGCCGTCAAACAATTCGTAATGCTGCGCGACGGCGCGCATTCTCTCAGGCGGAACATTTCTGCCACGCAGGACATTCTCAAGAAACGGCATCACCTCATCCATTCCTTCCGGCCCGCCGAAAGAGACTAATAACAGTGCATCATAAGAAGTCTGGAGTCTGGAGTCTGGAGTCTGGAGTCTCATTGTTTTGTAGTGCGCAGGTGTTGGGCCAGAGCGAGGGTCATGCGTGATACCTCATCGAGCAGTTCATATAAACTTGTGAAGTCTTTTTGATGCACATAACTTAAATCAAGAGCTACATAAAGATGCGATTGAACTTCTGAGACAGAAGCATGTGCAATACTAAGAAAATTAGCAAATTCTTTATCAGAATGTCTCCCAAATCCCTCTGCAATATTAGCCATTATTGAGACGCTAGCACGTTGGATTTAATCACGTAAACCATAATCTTTGGCAAAGCGACCTTGACCTGTAATCTGATAAACCAAGCGTGTGGCCTGTCTCGCTTTCTGCCATGCTTGTATATCTTCAAATCTTTTAAAGGTCGCCATCTTTGACTCCAGACTCTAAACTCTAAACTCCTGACTTATCTCGTGAACAGCATCAATCAGAGCGATGACATTATCAACAGGAGTTTCGGGCAAGATGCCATGACCTAAGTTGAAAATGTGTCCGTTCCTGCCTGCTGCTCTCTCAAGAATTTTTTTAGCTTGCTCTTTAATAAAATTCTGATTCGCGAAAAGTTGAACAGGATCAAGGTTGCCCATCACGGCGACATCGCCGACGCGCGCCCATGCTTCATCTAAATTCACACGCCAATCAAAACCAATCACGTCGCCTCCGGCTTCGCGCATTAGTTCGAGCAGCGCAGCCGTCCCGGTTCCAAAGTGTATGACGGGCGTGCCTTTCTTGACGGCTTTGATGACGCTCTGCGTGTGCGGCAGCACGTATGCGCGATAATCCGAAGGGCTCAGGCATCCGACCCATGAATCGAAAAGTTGTACGGCCTGCGCGCCCGCGTCAATCTGTGCGTTGAGATATTTTGCAAGAGCGCGAGAGATGAGTTCCATCATCGCGTGCCATGCGCCGCTATCGTCATACATCAACTGTTTTGTGTGTACGTAATTCTTTGACCCGCCGCCTTCAATCATGTAAGAGGCGAGTGTGAAGGGCGCGCCCGCGAAACCTATGAGCGGCACATCGGGTTTGAGTGCGCGGCGCGTCTGCCGTATCGCTTCGAGAACAAAACCGAGCGACTCTGCATCTTCGACTTCGCGCAAACGCTCGACATCTTTGCTCTCGCGCACAGGGTTGTGTATGACTGGCCCTTCACCTTTTGCAAACTCTAAATTGATGCCCATCGGTTCAAGGATGAGCAGGATGTCCGCGAAGATTATGGCCGCGTCCACGCCGAGCCGTTCGGCTGCCGTGACGGTCACTTCCGTCGCCAGCTCAGGCGTCTTGCACATCTCCAGAAAACCCGTGCGTGCGCGCACCTCTCTGTATTCGCTCATGTAACGCCCGGCCTGCCGCATTAACCAGATGGGCGTATAAGGCACTGGCTCGCGGCGACACGCGCGCATGAAAGGACTGTCATTCAAGACTGCTTCGTTCAAGTTTTTATTTCCCTCGCTCAAAAGGTTTGCCGCTTAACTTTCAAAGACTACAACAGGCAGCCGCCCGCGCGGTAGCGCACAAGACTTTCAGGCATTGCGTTAGACGATTAGATGTCAAGCTTAACTAAGACTAAGACAATCTCCCGCAAAGGCGCAAAGGCGCAAAGAAAGTAATCAAGCTCTCAACAAACGTAAGCTGCCTGAATCTTCATATACAGATGGGTGTATAATGCTTTACATGTCCGGCGCGGAAGAAAAATTACGTCACCCACTGCCCGGTAGTCGCATTGAGGCGGCGCGCGATTTCGGCATTGATCTGACACTCGTCATCGAGCGTTTGCGAAAGACCCCGGAGGAACGTGTGCGCGACCTCCAGAGTGCGATTGATGGATTGGAGAAGATGCGCGGCAAAGCACGCCGGAGGGACGCGGCCAGCCCGCCTGCTGAGAAGGCGCAGGAGATTGCTTGATAGACTTTGAGAAGATGCTCACGCTGCTCTCGGACTCAGGCGTGCAGTTTGTGATTATTGGCGGTTTAGCCATCACAATTCATGGCTCTTCTTACGTCACCTTCGACCTGGACATCTGCTACGCGAGAGACGACGAAAACCTGATTCGTATCGCACACGCTTTCAAGTCCGTTAACCCACGTCTGCGCGACGCTCCCGCAGGATTACGCCGATGACGCGCGGCCCGTAGGTTTGCGCAGCAGAGCGGAAGAGCAGGTCAACTGCCGGACGGAAGCGATTCTCCTTTGGCCCACGCGTCACGCGCATGACGCGCGGCTCTATCAGCAGGTGACGGTCTGGCGGAGCGACGTAAATTTTCCCCGGCTGTATGCGTTCGCCATCTTTCGCGTCTGCGGCGGGCAGCTTGCCGAAGCCGTCGAGGATAGCGGCCAGCATGCCCGGCGATTCTGGCGAGACATGAAGCACTACAAAGACAGACGCTGCCAAATCCGATGGCAGACCGCCCACCAGCACGCGCAACGCTTCGATGCCTCCGGCGGAAGCCCCGACCACAATGATGTCTTTTGGCATGAAACGCTCCTCGCACTTGATGCAGCGCGGGTTTTACGGATTCGGTGAACAGGGGTGAAATATATAGTGTCCTTATAGCACACTCGGCTGTAAAATCATTTGAAATCAAGAGAGCGTTTCATTTTGAGAGAGAAAGAAAAAGGCAACTCCCGCAAAGGCACAAAGAAAACATTCAAGATAAATGACAACTCAACTCCTTTGCGTCTTTTCTTCTTTGCGCCTTTGCGCGAGATTCTTTCGTTGTCCTAATCAAAGCTGATTTGCTATACACGCGTCGTTGAACCGGATTACACTTTTGTTAAAAGGCTCGACACTGGGATGTACGATAAAGGTCGGACATGAGCGAAACTTTCAATCAGGATCCATTCGGCGCGCAAGGGGCGGAGCCTGACGCGGGCAAGAATTTTCTGGTCGTGGGTCTCGGCGCGTCTGCGGGCGGCATACAGGCTCTCAAGCAATTCTTCTCGCGCGTGCCTGCCAAGAGCGGCATGGCTTATGTAGTGATTTTGCATCTCTCGCCGGATCATGACAGCCAACTGGCAGAGGTGCTCCAGAGCGCGTCTGCCATTCCTGTCACGCAGGTCGAAAATCACATACGCGTCGAGCCAGACCATGTTTACGTCATCCCGCCGAACAAAAGTCTGATGATGAACGACGGGCATCTGGACATCTCGAACATGACGAGCACAGAGGTGCGGCGCGCGCCCGTTGACATCTTCTTTCGCACGCTCGCCGAATCGCATCGTGCGCGCGCAGTCTCTGTTGTGTTATCCGGGACGGGCGCGAACGGCTCTATGGGCATGAAGCGCGTCAAGGAAATGGGCGGTCTCTGCATCGTGCAAGACCCAGAGGAAGCAGAGTATGACGACATGCCGCGTCACTCGCTGGCGACAGGGCTTGTGGATTACGCGCTGCCGGTCGGTGAGATTCCGGCGCAGATTATCGCTTACAGAGAGCAGCTTAAACTGCTTCACGTTCCTGAATCGCCGCCGGAGCCAGCCGAAGCTGATGCAAACGCATTGCGCGACATCTTCACGCAGCTACGTGTCCGCACAGGGCATGATTTTTCAAACTACAAACGCGCGACAGTCCTGCGCCGCATCGCGCGCCGCATGGGCGTGAACGAGTTGCAGAACCTGCCAGCCTATTCGCAGTTCATGCACGAACGCCCCGCGGAGGCAAACGCGCTCCTGAAAGATTTGCTCATCAGCGTCACAAACTTCTTCCGCGATGCAGAGTCGTTCGAGAAGCTTGAGCAGGAAATTATTCCGAAGCTGTTCAAGGACAAGACTGCGGACGATCAGGTGAGGGTCTGGGTCGCAGGTTGCGCCACAGGCGAGGAAGCCTACACGTTGACGATGATGCTCACAGACTATGCAGCGAATTTGTCCGGCCCGCCGCAGATACAGGTCTTCGCAACAGACATAGACGAGGACGCTATCGCCGCTGCGCGCGATGGCTTCTATACGCTGAACGACGCGGCGGACGTGCCGCCCGAACGCTTGAATCGCTACTTTGTGGAAGAGCCGGACGAAGGCTATCGCGTGCGGCGCGAGATAAGAGAGCGCGTGCTCTTCGCTGTTCACAATGTCATCAAAGACCCGCCGTTTGCTCACCTCGATTTGGCGACGTGCCGCAACCTTCTTATCTATCTCAACCAGACGGCGCAGAGGCGCGTGATGGATGTGCTTCACTTTGCTTTGAATCCCGGCGGCTATCTGATGCTCGGCGCGTCGGAATCCATAGACGGGGCGGGCGACCTCTTCACCGTTGTGGATAAAGAGCATCGCATCTATCAGGGTCGAGCCATTGAGACGCGCCTCATCTTTCCTGTCCCTGACGGCTCGCTCATCGCGCGACTCGGAAAGCTGCCGGATATACATCGCGCGGGGGAATCTCAACCGCCGCACCGTTCCTCTTATGCGGAACTGCATCAACGCCTGCTTGAGCGTTACGCGCCGCCCTCTGTCGTCATCAACGAAGACTGCGACATCCTGCACATGTCTGAGAGCGCGGGGCGTTACATGGAGTTGAAAGGCGGCGAGCCTTCGACCAACCTGCTGATGCTCATTCGCCCGGAACTGCGTCTGGAACTGCGCTCTGCGCTTTATCAGGCGATGCAGAAGAAAACGGATATAGAGTCGCGCGGCATCTCCATTCAAGTCGGCGACAAGACGCAGATTGTTGACGTGCGTGTCAGGCCGGTCTTGAGCGAAGAGGACAAGGCGCGCGGCTTTCTCCTTGTCCTGTTCGACGAAGTGACTGAGGCGACCACCGCCAAACAAGAGAGCGCGAGAGTAGTTAATGCAGACGAAGAATCACTCGCGCGCCGTCTTGAGGAAGAGTTGTTGGAAGTTAAGGCGCACCTGAGCGCAACCGTCGAGCAGCATGAGATTCAGAGGGAAGAACTGAAAGCCACCAACGAAGAATTGCAGGCGATGAACGAGGAGATGCGCGCGGCGGGCGAAGAGTTGGAGACGAGCAAGGAGGAGTTGCAGTCAATCAACGAGGAACTAACGACCGTCAATCAGGAGTTGAAGATTAAGATTGAAGAGTTAGGCCACTCCAACGACGATTTCAAAAACCTGATGAACTCGACACAGATTGGCACGGTCTTCCTCGACCGCAATTTGCGCATCAAGCTCTTCACGCCGCGCGCACGCGACATCTTCAATCTCATCCCTGCGGACGTAGGGCGTCGGCTCTCGGACATCACAAGCAAGCTCAACGGCGACCATTTAATCGCAGACGCCGAAAATGTGCTCGACCGTCTGCAACCCATCGAGCGCGAAGTGCGAACGAAGGAAGGCAATACCTTCCTGATGCAGGTCGTGCCATACCGCACGGCGGACGACCGTATCAACGGCGTGGTCGTCGCCTTCATGGATATTACAGGGCGACAGAAGGCGGAGGAAGCCACGCGCCAGAGCGAGGAACAGTTCCGGCGCGCGATTGAGGACGCGCCGATTCCAGTCATCATGCATGCCGAAGACGGCGAAGTCTTACAGATTAGTCGCACATGGACAGAGTTGACTGGCTACACGCTTGAGGATGTGCAACCCTTCGATTCATGGCTCACGCGCGCTTACGGCGAAGGCGCGGACGCTGTGCGCAATCACATGCACGAGTTATTCAATGGCAACCGCCGCGCGCTCAACATAGAGTTTCCCATCCGCACAAGTCAGGGCGACCTGCGGCACTGGAGCTTTAGCGCGTCCTCGCCGGGGTCGCTGCATGATGGCCGCCGCTACATCGTCGGCATGGCTGTGGACATCACAGAGAGCAAGCAGACGCAGGAAGCCCTGCGCGAATCCAAAGAGCGCGTGAGCCTGATGATGGAGAGCGCGGAAGCCAACGTGCGCGAGCGTACTTTTGAGTTGGCAAAAGCCAATGAAGCATTGCGCGATGAAATCTCCGAACGCATCCGCACCGAAAGAGCGCGCGTGCGCCTGCTCCGCCAGATTGTGCGCGCGCAGGAGGACGAACGCCGCAGAATCGCACGCGACATACACGACCATCTGGGCCAGCAGATGACAGCGTTGCGCCTCAACCTCGAAGCGTTTGATAAGGGCGGCGGCGCAGACGAAGAGACGCGCCGGAAGCTTGTGGAACAGACAAAAGCAATCGCCGAGCAGCTTGACGCAGACGTGGATTTCCTCGCATGGGAACTCCGTCCCGCCGCGCTCGATGACATCGGGCTTGCGGAGGCTCTCGGCAACTACGTGCGTGAATGGTCAAAGCATTCCGGCATTGAGGTGCAGTTTCACACGACAGGCATGGACGGGGAACGACTCGCGCCCGAAACCGAGACTAACCTCTATCGCATCACGCAGGAGGCTCTCAACAACACTATGAAGTACTCGCGTGCGGCACGCGTGGACGTGCTGCTCGAACGCCGCGACCATCAGGTGGTGCTCATTGTCGAAGACAACGGCGTCGGCTTTAATCCACAAAAAGCTGCGAGCGTGGATGCAGGAAAAGGGATGGGCATCATCGGCATGCGCGAGCGCGCAGTGCTCGTCGGCGGAACGCTTGAGATAGAATCCAAGCCAAAGGAAGGCACGACCATCTTCGCGCGCGTGCCTGTCAAGTTCCTCGAAGAATAGGTAGTGGGTCAGTTTGAAATTCAAGTGAATAACAACTAGCACGAAAGAATCTCCCGCTGGTGGCGCAAAGGCGCAAAGAAGACGCCAAGAAAGCTTTCAAGATAAATAAAGCTTCAACACCTTTGCGAGCTTTCTTTGCGTCTTTGCGCCTTTGCGCGAAACTTGCTTTTTCTTCCTCCCTTTGAAACTGACCCACTACCGAAGAATAGGACATTACTAACATTCTTATTAATTTGATTAAGTTCGGAAGGATTAGACTTCAAGTGTCGAGGAGACCGCTCACCTGCCAAAATCTGTCACTCATCGTGTAAAAAACCAGCCCCCGCGCGTCAAGATTGACGCCCCGCAAGCGAAACTTCTGCCCCCTCACGCGCAGATAACCGCCCCTCGTGTGCAGATAACTGCCCCGCAGGTAACAGTTTTAGTCCCGCAGGTAAAAGTTCTAGTCCCGCAGACAATAGTTGTCACTTCCCACACGAAACATCCGGCCCCGCAAGGTTTGCCCCACGATACCCTTTTCAACAAATGCCGCGAGGCAAAATAAATAACTCAAGTTGCCAGATAAGAGAGAGATGGCGGCTCTGCGCTCGATGTCAGCGGCTCTGCGCTTGAGGTGAGCGGCTTGAGCCGCCTGCTGTGCGGAAAAGCTTTGCTTTTCCGGCAGCTATGCCCCAAGCAGAGGAGAGGCTGAGCCTCGTCTCTGGTCAGGAGGGAGCAGGAGTCGGAAAGTCAGAGACTTTGCGCACCGCAGGCGGCTCAAGCCGCGGTCGTTTTGATAACTGGCAACCTGGGTTAAATAATTGTTGGCAAGCTGAAAATAAAGGACTTAGATAGGCATGTAACTTTTGGAACATTGAAAGCGAGGCCGCCGAGTACGTGGGAATGTCACGACGGCCTCTCCGCAGCAGCCCGCCCCATCAGACGGACGCGCGGCAGTGAGCGTACCCATCCCCCAACGCTCACCGTTCTAGCTTTTATGATGTCAAGGCTCTCTGCTATATTGAGCGCGGTCTAACTTGAAAACCCAACAACGGCTAATGCGTCGCTCACGCCTCAAACTGAAAGTATGAGCATCGCCGTTGAATGTGAAAAGTTCACACTCACGGCGAAAGGTTTGAGGGAGCGCATTGTGGCCTCAAATAGGGCGGAATGCAACGGCGGAGGTCACTTCTAATGGGAAGGGCTTCGCGTCATAAACAAGAGCGTCTGGCGGAAAAGCTCTTGCAGATTCGTCTTGCTTTGGATATGTCTCAGAGTCAGCTACTTGAGCATCTAGGTTTGACTGAGGACTTATATCGCACGAACATCTCAAGCTATGAACGCGGAGAACGAGAACCGCCGTTGTTCGCTTTACTCAGTTATGCTCATGCCGCCGGAGTATGTTTGGATGTGCTTGTTGATGATGAATTGGACTTGCCTGCAAAGCTACCAGCTAGGCCGAAACACTCTCACCGTTGATTGTCGGGACAAAGCCCGTGCCGGAAAACGAGTCTGCTAATTTGAAATTAGACACTACCTAAGAAGAAATGGAGGAATCAGAGTGAACAAGCTGCGCATCCTTCTCGCGGACGACCATGAGACTGTGCGCGATGGTTTGAAGCTGATTGTCAACGCGCAGGAAGACATGCAGGTCGTCGGTGAAGCAAGCGACGGTCTTGAGGCCGTCGCGCAGGCCCAAAAACTTCTGCCGGATGTGCTTGTGATGGACATCTCTATGCCGAAGCTGAACGGGCTGAAAGCGACCTTGAAGCTGAAAGAAGTTTGTCCGCAGGTAAAAGTGCTGACGCTCTCGCGCCACGCTGACAACGGTTACATACGTGAGTTGCTCGGCGCGGGAGCCAACGGCTATGTGCTCAAGCAGAGCGCGTCAATCGAATTGATTCGCGCTATTCGCGCCGTCGCTGCCGGAGACAAATATCTTGACCCGAAGTTGACAGCCAAAGTTGTGGACAACTATGCAGGGCGCGCGACGGCCCTGCGCGGCGAGACGAAAGCCACTTTGAGCGAACGCGAATCGGAAGTCCTGCGCTATATCGCGCTCGGCCACAGCAACAAAGAGATTGCTGCGCGCCTTGAGTTGAGCGTCAAGACCATCGAAGTCCATAAAGCCAACGCGATGCGCAAGCTCAACATCAGCAGTCGCATAGACCTCGTGCGCTTCGCAATGTTTCAGGGCTGGTTACAGGATAATTGACGACAGAGCCTTTTAGGGATAATCCCTATCCCCGCCTCGCACCTTCCCAATAGCCCGCCGCCTTCGCCTGTGAGATAAATCAAGCTCACAAAAGTTTGAATCGAGCGTGTCAGCCTTTTGTGCCGCAGAGAGCACAGGGCCACGCGCCCTTAAGCGATGAAGGACGAGAACCCCCATCTCACTCTTCTTTTAGTCTTCACACAAAGTCATGACTACTTCTTTATTGATGGAGCAGAAACAATTCGGTCTCTTTGAGCTGGACGACGCAGGGACTGTGCTCTACTCGCGCACAGAGCCTGACGGCGAGCAGCCTGTCGGCATTGAGCCTGACATCAACGGTCTCAACTTCTACGATGAGGTCGCATCCTTCGAGAACGTCGAAGAGTTCCGGCGACGTGTGACGGAGTTCGCGCGCAGCAACAGCCCCGTTGACAGTTTCAAATTCGACTGCTGCTACGAAGGCTCTGCACAGACTGTCAAAGTGCTGCTTGCGCGCATACGTGAGAGCGTGGACAACGACCGCACGAAGTCCGTCCTTGTGCATATCAGAAAAGGCGCGTGACGTAGATGAAAGAGATGCTGACCAATAGGATTTTGACCGGACTGCCTTATGTAGAGTTCGTGTGCCTGATGCCACATCTTGAACCCGTCTCGCTCTCTGCCGGAGAACGGCTTGCAGATGCCGGAGAGATTGCGCGGTTCATCTACTTTCCCGAAAATTCCATCGTCTCCTGCCACGCAGATATGCAGGACGGGAAATCCGCAGAGGTCGGGATGATTGGCAAAGAAGGCGTCGCAGGTCTCTCGTCGCTCCTCAACGCTTGCCCGCCTGCGCATTCGCTAAACGTCACAGTCGCGGGCAGCGCGCTCCGTATAAAGAAGACAAACTTTGAGCATGAGTTACAGCGCGGCGAGGGTCTGCGGCAGTCGCTGTTTGCTTACGCGGGCGAATATCTGACGCAGGTTTCGCAACGCTCGGCCTGCGCCGTTCTACATCGTATAGAGCAGCGATTCGCCGTCTGGTTGCTGCTGCTCACAGACCGCCTGGACACGGACACAGTACACATTACGCAGGAACGTATCGCACAGCATCTCGGCGTCCGGCGCGCAGGCATCACCGTCGGCGCAGGCGAGTTGCAGGCTCTTGGCGCAATCAGTTACACGCGCGGGAGCTTGAGCGTCATCAACCGTCAGGCTTTGGAGCACATCGCCTGTGAATGCTACGGCGCGCTTGCCGTCAGCAGCCAGCAAGCCACTTACATCTAAAGCTCACAACTTATTTCCCGCCGCGCCTCAGTACGGAACAGGACAGACCATAAAAGCCCGCCCTGCTAAAAACATCACAGGCTGCGTCACCCTGCGCGCAGCACTTCTCGTGGCGAAGGTTTTTAATGAAACAATCTGAGGGGCGACCTCCGATGATTCTCATCGTCGAAGACAGAGACTGGATACGCTCTGGAATGAAGAAGTCTGTCGAGCGTTGTGGCTATCGCGTCACAGAAGCGACGAATGACACAGAAGCTTTCGAGGTCGCAGAGCGCGAGTCGCCAGACCTGATTCTGACCGAAGAAGCAATGCCAGCCTTCCAAGCCCTGTTGGCACGCCGCCGCGAACATCCTTCCTTAAGCAATATCCCCGTCGTCATCGTCAACCCGGACGCAGACGAGGGCGCGCGTCACAGCGACGCCTACCTGCTTACGGACTACGCACAGATAGCATCCCTGCTCACCAGCCTGCGCCATTAAATCTTAAAAAGTTTTTTGTCAGGAAACTGGCGCGGGCGGTGTTTTCTTAGCGGAGAGGGAAAAGCAGGCTCGCCCGGAGCACTAGTTCAGGGGCTGAACACCGCGAGGCGCAAAAGGCGGGCCTGCCATCCCGTTCGACAAAGAACAGCATCCCTTTCATCAACTAAATTCAAAGCTATCTTTCAGGAGCTAAAAGAGATGAACATCCTCGTCCTCGGAGCCAGTGTCGCGCTGCTCTGTAATTCTTTGCTTTATACAACCCGCGCTGAAAATTTTTCCACTCCGCCTGTCAAAGAGGCTGCACAGCAGGACGGAAGACAAATCTCCGACGCGAGTGTGCAGGAAAAAATAAAGTCGCTCTCGTCCGCTAATCCGATTGAGCGGGCCAATGCCGCCTGCGCCCTCGGCTCTTTAAAACAGCAGGCCGCGCCGGCCATCAAAGCTCTCATCAACCTGCTCGGCGACGAGACGCACGTGGATGTCGAGCAGATGCAATGCTGGGGACGAAAATCGCGTGGCATGAATATCAAGGGAGTGAATGACACAACGACTGTCGGCGAACAGGCCGCAGCCGCGCTCGCAAGTATCGGACAGGAAGCTGTCGAACCATTGATTGCCGCTCTCAAAGACAACGCATGGCGCGTCAGAACCAATGCCGCGTTCGCGCTCGGAATTATTAAAGATGAAAGAACTGTGGCCGCGCTCATCTCCGTCATCAACGATTCGCAGTGGCAGGTGCGTGAGCAGGCCGCCTGGGGCTTGGGGCTGAAAAAGAGTTCAATCGTCGTCGAACCGCTCGTCAATGCTTTGCAGGACAGCGACTATCATGTGCGCAGCAAGGCCGCTTGGGCTCTCGGCCTCACAGGCAATTCGCAATCCGTCGAGCCGCTCATTGCCGCATTAAAAGATGAGAACACGGAAGTGCGTGAGCAGGCAGCCTGGGCTCTCGGCCTCAGAGGCGACACGCGCGCGGTAGAGCCTCTCGTGGCTGCCCTCAAAGACACAGAGCCGCATGTACGCGAACAGTCTGCTTGGGCTTTAGGTCTGAAAGGCGACACGCGCGCAGTGCTCCCGCTTATCTCTGCTTTGAAGGATGAAGCGGCAGATGTGCGCGAACAGGCCGCTTGGGCTTTGGGCTTGAAAGGCGACCGTCGAGCTCTTGAAGCCTTGAATGCAGCCTTGAAGGATAAAGACGAGGGTGTGCGCGAGCAGGCCGCTTGGGCCTTGCGCTTGCTCCGTCTCAAAGGCGGCGTCGCCGTGCAAGCCAATCCAGACATTGATGTTGATGTAAATTAAAACATTACAACTCCTTTGCGAGCTTATGTTTTTATCTTTGCGCCTTTGCGCGAAACATCAACGAACGGGTCACGCTGGTGGCGCAAAGAAAGACTCAAGACCGCAAAGGGGTTGAAGCCTTCTCTTGCAGATAACTTTCCAGAGTGGCCCAAACGAGTTGAAATCTGTAAGATAAGCAATCATCTCTCGTGTGATAAAAGGGAAGCGTTAGCATTTAATGGTTTTTCAGTTTCGCCCGCCGGTTTACAAACCTGCCTATCGTATCTTTCGCCGCCGAGACACTCCTTGCGCTAAATTACTGACCGGAGTGGCTGGAAAGGTGTATTCTTCTGCCACAAAGCAGGTGTGCGCGGTGTTTACCATACGAGAGCAGGTGCTATGAGCGGACGAGTGACCTCGACGGTGATGCCCAATTCGGTAGAGACGACAGCAGCAGCGACGCCGCTTGGCTTCGATGAAGCCTTCACGCTGCATCATCGTGCCGTCTTTCGTACCGCACGCGCTGTGGTGCGCGACACAGGCTTGGCCGAAGATGTCACGCAAGAGGTCTTTCTCAGGCTTTATAAGAATCTGGACGCGACGCCGGGCGAAGAACTTTTGCGGGCATGGCTCTTGAGAGTGACTATCAACGTCGCGCGCAACACCCTGCGCGGTCAGAGCCGCGCGACGGCGCGCGAGGATGAATACGCGAAGGTCGAGACGGCAAAGGCGGACTGGTTTACCGTCGCGCCCGAAGAAGAATACGAAAGGCGCGTCGAGATAGAAGAAGCGCGCCGCGCTTTAGATAAGATTAAGGAGCCGATGCGCAGTTGCCTCTTGCTCAAACAGCAGGGCTTGTCTTACAGAGAAATCGCAACGACGCTCCAGATAAACGAAACCAATGTCGGCAGCCTGATTGCGCGCGGGCGCAAAGAGTTTGTCAGGCTTTATGGAAAACTCGGAGGAAAGCAATGAGAAGTCCTTGTCTGGATGAAGGGATTTTACAGAGCTATACGGACGGCGAGCTTGAGCCGCAGATGCTCGAACAGGTTGTCTCGCATTTAGCGACCTGCGCGGCCTGTAGCGAGGCGGCCAGCCTTGTCGAAAGCGAGATGGAGTTTGCAACCGCAGCCTTCGCGCACGAGATGAACATGAACGTGCCGACCGAAAGGCTCAGAGCGCGGCTCGATGAAGCCATCGCAGAGTTGCACACGCAGCCTGCGGTTGTGGGCCAGAGCGCGGGTTCGCGTCTGCGAGAGTGGTTCGCATCGCTCGTTCCGTCATTCAATTTTGCGCCGCAACGCGCGCTCGGTTTTGCAAGCCTCGCAGTCTTTTTCGTTCTAGCGACAATCATCGGCGGCATCATCATGCGCGAGCGCGATTCACAGACAGGCTTTGTCGCAGTCAATGTCAGTCAGGACGAGCGGGGCGATTTTGATTTTACCGGGCCAAAAATCGAGGAAGAAGTTCCACCTGTTGAGACAGGTGCGCAGCCGGTGAAGCGAAAGGCTGTGGCGAAAGTGAGACCGGGCGCGACTGATTTGAATCAAGCGGCTGTCGCGGAAACTGTGCGAGCGCATGTCTTGCCGGGCGAGAGGAATTACCTGCAAGCCATTTCAGTTTTGTCCGATGCTATTGAAGCCAACGGCGAATCATCTTTGAAGCCGACGCTGCTGGCCGATTACAAACGCAATCTGGCGGTCGTGGATCAGGCCATCACTGCCACACAGCGCACGGCGCGCACGAATCCGAAGAGCACGGATGCGGCAGAGATGCTCTATGCCGCTTACCAGAGCAAGCTTGATTTGCTGAGCGCGGTCGCGGAGCAGTCAAAGCCGTTAGTGGCCCAGAGATAAGTTGTACGGACGATTAAAACGAGTATGAAATCGAAGCTATCAAAAATCATCATCGCGGCTCTGGCCCTTCTGTTGAGCACGACCGTCGTGTTTGGGCAGAAGGAGAAGGAGGATGAAGAGGAAGTGACTTTGCATCAGGTGCGCGCGATGGCGGCAGACCCTGCCGTTGTGATTACGATGTGTCTTGAGTCCGGCAACATTACTGTCACGGGCGGCGACCGTCGCGAAGTCAGAGCCAATGCGGATAATGATTCGATAGTCGTCCTCAGGCGCGCGGAAACTCCAAAGGCGACGACGCCCGCCACGCGGCTCGAAGTTATGGTCTCAGACTCTCCGAAGGAATCTCTCATGCGTCCCGGCGAATGTCGCGGGACGACTGACCTCGAACTGGAAGTGCCGCGCGGCGCGACTCTCTATGTCAAGACGCGCGAGGGCGACATAGAGATTTCGGATGTCGCAGATGTGCGCGCAGAGACTACGAGCGGCAGCATCAGCGTGCGGCGCGTGAGCAAGTACGCAGAAGCTAATACTGTGAGCGGCGATGTGTCGTTGGAAGAGGCAAGCGGTCGCATACGCCTGCGCTCCATCAGTGGCAGCATTGAGGCCGTCAACGCGAAGGTCAACGAGCCGAGCGATTTTCTCGTCGCCAAAACAATGAGCGGCGATGTGCGTCTTGAAAATATCGCGCAGCCGCGCGTAGAGGCGAGCACGATTACGGGCGAAGTTAGTTTGACAGGCGCACTCGCGGGCGGCGGCTCCTATGATTTCAAAACGACGACAGGCGACATTACTTTGAGCATGCCTGCCAGCGTCTCCTTTCAGGTGACTGCGAAAGTTTCGCAGGGCGGCGAAGTGGTGACAGATTTTCCATTGAAATATTCCGGCGCAATGAATCCTTCCGATGCTCTCTCGACGGGCAAGATTGTCGGCGCATACGGCACAGGCCCGGCAGCCACTATCAATCTAGTCTCCTTCAGCGGCACACTCCGCCTGCGGAAGAATTAGCCACAAAGACACAGAGACACAGAGGAAGAAAAAAGTAAAAAGGTAAAAGTCAGAAAAGTATTCTTTTCATCTTCACTTTTACTTTTTGTCTTTCTCCGTGCCTCTGTGTCTCTGTGGCAAAATCTGCTGTAAATATTTTCAATTTGCTGAGAAAAAATTGCCACAGAACAAAGAGTTGCGGTGTTTCCCCTGTAGAGCGGCGAAATTAAACGCTATGACAGGCTGGCTTTAATAAATATTCCCGCCGCTCCGTTCTTCTTAAACTTCATACAGAAAATTTATAGTCCACTTTGGAAGGAAGATGATGATGAAAAGCAAGCTGATGGTGATGGTTCTGTTGATAGCCACGAGCGCGGCTGGCGCGACGCTCTCAGTCGAGCAGGCAAATCTTTTTGAGACTATCGCGGGAGTCGAACCTGTTCGTGCTTCAGCCGAAAATGATTTTCGCTGGAACGGTCGCATAGAGGCCGGGCGGACGGTTGAGATTAAAGGCATCAACGGCAGCATTCATGCAGAGCCTTCGAGCGGCAGCGAAGTCGAGGTCGTCGCCAGCAAGCAATCGCGGCGCAGCAATACAGAGGGCGTGCAGATTAAGGTCGTGCAGCACGAAGGCGGCGTGACCATTTGCGCGGTCTATCCGACGCCCGAAGGAAAGCCTGCCAACGAATGCACTCCCGGCAGAAACGGGAGCTCGCATACGAGAGACAATGACGTACAGGTTGACTTTCGTGTGCGTGTGCCGCAGGGCATCAACTTTAGCGGGCGCACAGTCAACGGCGAAGTCGAGACAGGATTAATCGGCGGCAACGTCGAAGCCTTCACGGTCAACGGCAGCATACGCCTCGCCGCCACAGGCTATGCCGAAGCGCACACAGTCAACGGCTCCATCAATGCTTCTCTCGGCAGCGCAAACTGGAACGGCGAGCTTGATTTCAGAACCGTCAACGGCGAAATCACATTAGACCTTCCTGCGGATTTGAGCGCACAAGTGAATGCAGAGACTTTGAACGGCGACATCTCTACGGATTTTCCGATGACATTGCAGGGCCGCATCAGCCGTCGTCGCCTGAATGCGACTATCGGCGCGGGCGGGCGCGAGTTGAATCTGAAGACCATCAACGGCGGCATCAATTTGCGCCGCGCATCGTGAAAGCAGGTTTTAATTTTATGAAATTTAAAATGGCAAAAGAAGAAATGAATATGATTAAGCGATACATCTTAATAGCGATGCTCTCTCTGGGCGTGCTGCTCGTCATGCCGCAGAAAAAAGTTGTGGCCCAGGGCCGCGAGCAGGTGCGCGAAGAGTTTCATCAAACCTATCCGCTCTCTGCCAACGGTCGCGTGAGCCTGGAGAACATACAGGGAGACGTTCGCATCAACACCTGGGATCGCAACGAGGTCAAGGTGGATGCAGTCAAACTCGCCTACACGCGCGAGCTTTTGAACGACGCCGAGATAAAGATACTTTCAACCGCCGATAGCATACGCATTCATACGGCATATCCTGACGGCAACCTGACATTCAACAGCGACGAGTTTCATCGCTATCAGAATCCCGCGACAGTCGAGTACACGCTGACCGTGCCGCGCAATGCACGGCTCAACTCAATCGAGTTGGTCAACGGCAGTCTGACGATTGAGGGAGTCGCGGGCGATGTCAATGCTTCATCCGTCAACGGAAAAGTCGTGGCGCGCAATCTGCGCGGCGAAGTCAAAATCGGAACCGTCAACGGTAATCTGGAAGCAACTTTTGAAAGTCTCGATGAATCAAAGCCCGTCTCGCTGGCCTCCGTCAACGGCAATGTGATTCTCGTCATCCCCTCAGACTCAAACGCGATTATCAAAGCAGGGACAGTTCACGGCGGCATTAACAATGATTTCGGTTTGCCCGTCAGGCGCGGCGATTATGTTGGCCGCGAGCTTTACGGTCAGCTCGGTCGCGGCGGCGCGCGCGTCAAGCTCGGCAACGTCAACGGCAGCGTCAATGTCAAGCATGCCTCCGATGGCCGCACAATGAGTCCGGCCAGCTCTCTCCTGAGCGCGAACGAAGGCAAAGGCATGGGCAAGGGAACTGGCAAAGGCGCGGGCAGGGGAGAAGAAGATGAAGACGATTATGACTGGGACGAGGATAATTTAGATGAGAAGAAGCGCGCCGCACGTCAGGCCGCGCGTGATGCTCAACGCGAAGCCGTTCGCGCACAGCAGGAAGCTCAACGCGCACAGCGCGAAGCCGTCCGCGCCGCACGCGAAGCACAGGCCGCCGTCGCCGCAGCCGAACGCGAAGCAGCGCGCGCACAGGTTGAAGCGCAGCGCGCAGCCACCGCCGCCACCCGCGATGCTCAACGCGAAGCACAACAGGCTGCGCGCGAAGCACAGGTCGAGGGCGTGCGCGCCGCACGCGAGGCTCAGCGCGAGATAGAACGCGCACAGCGAGAACTAGAGCGCGCCGCGCGTGAAGACGCGCAAAGGTCTGTTTCGGTTTACACAGATGGCAGCAACTATCGTCTGGTCGAGCGCGACACAATCAGATTTGATGTCTCTGGAACGCCGCAGATTAATATTGAAACTTTTGATGGCTCGGTCATCATGCGCGGCTGGGACAAACCGGAAGTTGTCATCACCACCATCAAGCGCGCGAGCACGGAGCAGGGATTGCGCGGCATACGCTTTGACGCGAGCATGACCGGCAACGTGATTAAAATTAATGCCAACTTTGACAAAGCGTTCGCTCAAAAAATCGCGCCGGGAGTGACTTCGTATAACGCGAATGCGAGTCTCGAAATCTTTGTCCCGCGCAAAATAGTTTTGCGCGCAGCCTCCGGCGACGGGCGTTTGTCGCTCGAAGGAATTACTGGCGAGTTGGATTTGAGAACGGGTGATGGCCCTGTGGATGTTGTTAACGGGCAGGGTCGCGTGCTGGTCAAAACCGGCGATGGAAGAATACGCATCGCCAAATTCAATGGCGCGGTTGATGTCGTGACTGGCGATGGAAGGATTTTGCTGGACGGGCGTTTCACCCAACTGGCTGCGCGCACGGGCGATGGCTCAATCACACTTGCCCTGCCCTTGAATTATAACGCGACGCTTGAGACGGATGCGGAGAAGGTGATTAACGAAGGCTTGACCGTGACGGAAGAGTCTTCTAGTTCTACGAAACGTTTGCGTCGTTGGAAAATCGGAAATGGCGGCCTGCTTATCACGCTGCGCACGGGCGACGGCAGAATCATTCTTCAGCGTGCCGAACAATAATTTATGCGAACCAAAGGTAGAAAATATCTTTGCGCGCTTTGCGAAAAAAACTTTGCGTTCTTTGCGTTGAGAAAAACTTTTAAACGCAAAGAACGCAAAGAACGCAGACGCAAAGTAGCGCAAAGAGAGTGCATAAAGTCTTGGTTGTAAAAATCATTTTACAACCAGATGCAACCGGGAAGTTTATACTGGCGTTAAAGTAAAATCTGCTTGCAGTCGCAGAGCAGTTATCAATAGAACACAGGCTAATACCAATCTCTCGCGGGTCTTACTTTTCGTAAGATTATAGGAGCGGCCCTCATGAAAAAATTTATCTTTTTTGTTGTCCTGCTATGCATAGGTTTGGGCGGCGTGTCTTCGGCGCAGACCACCACCGACCCGGCCCCGACTACAACGTCGGTGGCTACGAATGACGATAAAGCGTCCGAGAAGAAAGCGGCTGATTTAAAGAAAGAAGACCCGGCCACACCTTCTACTGCGCGGCGCAAAGTCATACCGCCGCCGGAGAAGGCCAACCCTGTCCGCATTCCAAAAATAGACAAAGCTCCAGTCATTGACGGCAAGCTGGACGACGAGGTTTGGAAGAACGCCGTCGTCCTCAAAGATTTTTATCAGCGCAGTCCCGGCGACAACATCGAGCCGTCGAAGCCGACGGAAGTGATGATTGCTTACGACCCTAAGTTTCTCTACTTCGCTTTCAAGTGCTATGACGAACCGGACAAGGTGCGCGCCACGGTCGCCAAGCGCGATAACGTCTTTGGCGAAGACAACGTGCGTATCTATCTGGACACTTTTAACGACCAGCGACGCGCTTACATTCTCGGCTTCAATCCGTATGGCATCCAGCAGGACGCGATTTTTACAAACGGGCAGGGCGAGGATTACAACTTTGACATCGTGATGGAATCGAAAGGCGTGATGACCCCGGACGGCTGGACTGTCGAGGTCGCTGTGCCTTTCAAGTCGCTGCGCTACACTGCTGGCAAGGACAAGCTCTGGGGCATACATGTCTTCCGCAACATTGACCGCTTCAACGACGAGATAGATTCATGGATGCCGAATGATAGAGACAACGCGAGCTTTCTCTCACAGGCGGGACACATCACAGGACTCGAAGGCATTCAGACGCAGAGACAGTTGGAGATTATTCCGAGCCTGACGGTTTCCGAGAAAGGCGTGCGCACGCGCACCTTCTCCGTCGGGACTCTGCGCAGAGACCCGAATCTTCTTGACCCAGGCGATTTCGTCAATAAGCCAATCGGATTTGACCCCGGCGTGACGGTCAAGCTCGGCATCACGCCGACCATCACGCTTGATGCAGCCGTCAACCCGGACTTCGCTCAGGTCGAAGCTGATTCGCTGGTCGTCACAACCAATCAGCGTTTCCCGATTTTCTTTCCCGAAAAACGTCCGTTCTTTCTCGAAGGCATTGATTATTTTCAAACGCCCATGAATGCCGTGCACACGCGCACGATTATTGACCCGGACGTGGCTGTTAAATTGACTGGCAAGAGCGGGCGCAACACGTTCGCTTTCATGGCTGCTTCGGATAACGGGCCGGGAGATTTTTCCGAGGAAGACCGCAACGACCCTGCTAACTTTCTGAATCCGAATGTCAGCAAATTCTTTGACGCCAACGCGACCATCGGCGTCATGCGTCTCAAGCGCGACATCGGCAAAGAGTCCAGCATCGGCCTGATTGCGACGACCTATAACTTTATAGACAAGCACAATCACCTTGCCGGTCTCGATGGTCGTTTCAGACTCGACCAGAAAACAATCATTCAGTTTCAGGTAATCGGCACAACCTCAAAGCGTCCTTTCTTCAATCCGAATTTCCTGCGCGACTTTGAACAGGGAGTTGCTAATCCTGAAGTTGTCCCGGATCGCAAAGGAAACGGTCTCGGCTATTACTGGCTCTACGATTACACCGGAAGGCGTTTCGGCTGGTTCGTCGCGGGCGTCGGGCGCACGCAGGATTATCGCGCCGACGTAGGCTTTACGCGCCGCACCAATACCAACATCAACGAGTTCTTCTGGCGTTACAACACAGAGGACAATCCGAAGGCGAAGTACATCGTCCGCAAGCAGGTCAACCATTACAGCAGCATCAACTATGACTGGAGTGGACGCTTGCAGAACTACTTCTCCGAAATCGTCGGCAGCCTCAACTTGCAGCACCAGACCTTCGCGCAGGTCGGCATCAACTACGGCTACGAAAGAATCTTTGAAGAAGAGTTTGGCTTCAACCGCGAAGAGACGACTGGCCTCGGCGGCGGATTCTTTGGGCCAGAAGCGGAGCGTTCGACCTATCGCAAGCAGATTTGGGGCTACACCGAGCGGACATTTAACAAGCAGCTTTACGCTTACCTGTTCATGGGCTACATCTGGGGCGCAACCGATTACGACTTTGGCGGCGGGCCGAAATTCCCGCGCGTCAGCCCTGCCTATCAAGCATGGTATGCCAACCCGAATCGCAATCCGAACGACGAGCCCGCTCTCGACCCTGGGCCAGGCAATGCTCTGGACATTGATACAGGCTTTACATACAAGCCCATCAACCCGCTTAATATGTCGCTCGGCTACACAAAGGCGCGACTCGTGAGAAGCGATAACGGGCGCGTTGCGTTTGACGATAACCTGTTCGTCCTGCGCAGCACATATCAATTCACGCGCTTTGCCTTCCTGCGCGGGCGCGTTGATTACAACTCGCTGGATGCGCGCGTGCGCGGGCAAATCCTCTTTGGCTGGACGCCGAATCCGGGTACGGCCTTCTATGTCGGTTACAACGACGATTTCAGGTACAACGGATTTAATAGCTTGAACCCGTCAACCTTCGTCTATGACCAACGCTTCTTCGAGCCGGGCGTCGCACGCAACGGCAGAGAGTTCTTCATCAAGATGTCTTATCTCTTTAGAAGAAGCTTCTAAAGAAGTAAAAAGGTAAAAGTAAAAAAGGCAAAAGTGAAGATGGCAGCAATGCTATCTTCACTTTTGCCTTTTTAATTTATCTAGCCTGTCTTACTGGAAAATCTTTTCGGCAGGCACGACCGTTACGTCTTCCGGTTTGACGTTGATTTTGAAGACTTCTATCACTTTGTCCTCATCCATAATCTCCTGCGGCTTGGGCGAGTTGTAGTCTATGTGCGACAGCTTGTTGTTGATGATAGCGTCGCGCAAACCTTCCGCGTCTTTCGTGATGAGTATGACGCGCATCCTGTCTGACTTCAGATAACGCTCGATGGCGCGATTGACATCTTCGAGCGTGAGCTTTGAAAGCTGTTCGCGCATGTAGCTGTTGAAATCCGGGATGCCGTAATAACGGCTGTCGAGCGCATAGCCGAGTTGCGCGCCCGATGTCGCCGTCAGCACGTTGTTGTACTTCATCAAAAATTCGCGCGTCGCTTCAAACTCTTCCTTCGTCAAACCTTCACGCACCAGCTTGTCGTATTCATAGAGCGCAGCACGCAGAGCGAAGTGTCCCTGCTCAGGCGGAACGGGCCGAATCCAGATTTGGAAAATCTGCATCTGCCGCCCAAGATTCGGGTCAGGCTCAAACTGCGCATGACCGCGCGGGAAATATTCTATGTAAGCATAGTCTCCATAATTGAGACCGCGCAGGCCGCGCAATCTTTGATAAAGATAGCTGTTTGAAGAGCGATGCTGGCCGAAGTAAGAGGCGACGACTGCGAGCGCGGGCCAGTCTTTGTGCGCGCGCGTAATCTCAATCGGAAAGCCGAGCGAGATAGCAGTCGAGCGCGTCTCGCGCTTGATGATGTCAATCTTCGTTCCCGCCGTGAGCTTCGGTTGCTCGTACCGCACTTTTGAAGCTTGCCCTGCTGGAAGTCGTGTGAAATCCGTCTCGACTTTTTTGGCAAAGCCGTTCGGGTATCCGCCGGCGATGCCGATGACCAGATTCGCCTGCGTGTAGTTCTTCTGGTAAAAGTCGCGCACATCATCAATCGTCAGCTTTTCAAGAGAGCTAATGTTGCCGACGTTGTGATGCCCGTAAGGATGGCCCGCGTAAATCATATTGTAGAGAGCTTCTTTGCCAAGCTCTTCATCATTGCCTTCGCGCAGGGCCACTCTGAGAAAGTTTATCGCGTCGGTTTTCAGCCGCGTGAAATCCTCTTCGCGGAAACCGGGGTCGAGTATCATCTGGCTGATGAGTGAATAGTACTTGTCCAGATTGTCAACGTGCGTCGTCCCCGTAAAGACTGTCATCTCCTTGTCAACCTGTCCGCCGAATCCTGCGGCCATCGGATACAACGCCGCCACAATCTGCTCATAGGTCATGGTGCGCGTGCTGCCGCCTATCAGCATGGAGGCCGTCAGAGCCGCGACGCCCTCTTTGCCCGCGGGGTCGGAGGCAGAGCCTGTCATAAAGAGTATGCGAAAGTTGATGAGCGGCGAGCGCGTCGGTTGAAGCACGCTGGCGATTCCTTTGGCGCGAGTAGTCGGACGGGCGGCTCTGGGAGCGGAAGCTTTACTTCCAGAAGTTGTCGGACTGACTTCCTTCTGCGGCGGCTTAATCTCCTGGCCGAAAAGCGAGCCTGTCATCATAGTCATAAGCATCAAGGAAAGAAAGATGGGCATTGCTCCCGTCTTCATTCTCAAACGAAAGATAGCTTGCCTTGTAGAAAACTGTGTGCGCTTCATTATTACTTTGTCCCTCCTTTAGCTTCTGCCGTCTTGCTTGCGAGCGTGACGATGGTGCGGTTCTTTTCGACAAAGTAGCGCGAGGCTGTGGCACGCACATCTTCCGGCGTCACCGTGTCATAAAGCGCGAACAGCTTGTCAATGGTTTCCGGCGTGCGCTTCAAAGAGATGTAGGGCGCGAGCGCGGCGGCAATCGCTTCCGAGCTATTGAGCCTCAGAGCAAAGCTGTAGCGCATGCGCGAGCTGGTCTCATCCAGCTTGGCCTGCGGAATCGTTTCGCTCGTATAGCGTTTGAAGGTCGCAAGGATTTGGTCGCGTACATAGTCCATATCCTCCGGCTTCTTCACGCGCGTCCAGACGCTGAACAACTCTGGGTCTGCCATGTTGTCAAACGAAGGAAAGATTGCATCCACCTTCTGCTCTTTGATGACGAGTCGTTGATAGAGTTCCGAGTTCTGACCAAAGGCGACGTTTGCCAGCAAATCGAGCGCAGCTTTATCTTTGCTCACATCATTGTAGGCTGGCGCGCGGAAGCCGACGACGACCCAGGGCAAGGTCTGCGAGGGCCAATCAACATGCGCCGTGCGCGGCTCTGTCTGCTCCGGCTCTGCCGGAATCTGCGGCACATAGCTGCCTCGCTTCCAATCGCCCCAGTGTTTCTTAGTTAAAGAGAGTGCCTGCTCTCTCGTCACATCTCCCACTATCACAATCGTTGTGTATTCCGGCCTGTAATAGCGATTGAAGAATTCCAAACTGTACTCATACTGGTTCGGAAAATCTTCTATGTCCTTGATGTAGCCCATTGTCGTGTGCGCGTAGGTGTGCTTCTTAAAAGCTGTCTCGCGCAACACTTCATAGAGCTTCGAGGTCGGGTTCGCGCTGTTCTTGTTGTATTCTCCGAGCACCGCCAGTGCCTCTGTCTTGTATGGATTGCGCTCGTACTTGAGACGCTGGAAGCGGTCTGCTTCTAATTCCATAATCTGCGGCAAATCTTCTTTGGAAAAAACTTCGTGATAGACCGTGCGGTCGCTCGAAGTGTAGGCGTTGGCATCCGCGCCCGCGCGCTTCAAAATCTCGTCGCGTTTTTCAGCCGAAAAGTTTTCGCTCCCGCGAAACATGAGGTGCTCGAAAAAGTGCGCGTAGCCGCTCTTGCCCGGCTCAATCTCATTGCGCGAGCCAGTCTGGACAACGATGTAGAGCGAGACCAGATTCGGATAATCCGTCGGGACTGTGACGAGCCGCAGCCCGTTCGGCAAATCGTCAATCGTATAATCGTAAGGAAAGACTTTGCGCGGCTGCTTGCCCTGCGCGAAGGAAACGATTGGCAGAGACAGCAGCAACAAAAGCACTAGCAGATTCTTCATTTTCAGCACTCCCTGAGCTTTCGTTAGATTTTAGATTTTTTTTGGGGACGCGTCAGATTATACACGAACAGAGCCGGGAGGGCGATATGCGCGAAAGCTGGATAGTGGTTCAGTTTCAAAAAGAGGAAAACGAAAGATACGTCTCGCGCAAAGGCACTGGTGGCGCAAAGAAAAGCAACCTGTCTTTCTTTGCGTCTTTGCGTCTTTGCGGGAGATTCTTTCGTCACTGTAGTTCACTAAAACTTCAAACTGCACCACTCCCGAAAGCTACTGTTTCAGCTTGAACTAAGGCCGAGTAATGATACAATGCGACTTCGTTTAGCATCGGGCATTGCGCCCAAGCTGAACGCAGTCACTCTCATCCGAGCACTTATCCCGATAGCATCAACCGGAAGCAAGAATCGCCCGGCACAATTTCCCAAAACTCGATAGCCAGCCCCCGAAGGCAGGAGTCAGTTAAAACCAAAGATGATGAGCCCACACAACAAAAGCAAAAGGCCCGGCCCAAACCTGATTTATAGCTTCGTTTTCATCCTCGCCTACAGCCTGATTGCGGCAGGCATGCCTTTTGACAAAGAGAGAAAAGTTTCCGGCAAAATTTTGACGCCGAACGCGCCCACACAGGTCACGCTCAACAAATTTGTGGCATACATTTTTAATGACGAGGGCGACATCTCTCTGGAATGGCGAAGCGGTTATGAGGTGGACAATCTGGGCTATAACATCTACCGCGAGCGCGATGGCGAACGGCGCGTGCAACTCAATCCGTCGCTGATTGCTGGCTCTGCTTTGCAGGCCGGACAGGGCATTGCCCTGCGCGCCGGGAACAGTTACGCATGGCGCGATAAGTTTTCGATGGGCGAGCAGTCAAAGCAGGTGCGGTACTGGCTCGAAAGCATTGACCTTAGTAATCAACGCACCTTGTATGGCCCAATCTATGCGCGCCGGACTAGTCTCACGACCCCGCTTCCAACGCAATCGAAACTGCTTGCGGAATATTCCATCGCGCAGGCTAATGCAGCGCAGCGCGAATGGCCCGCGCAGGCTCTGAGTCTCAGCAAACAAAGCCGCGACAAATTCAATCAGCCGACCGTTATTTCGCGCGCACAATCATCGCCGGAACTGGATAAGCAGTGGGAACTCGCCGCGCAGGTTTGCGTCAAGCTCTCTGTCAAACGCGACGGCTGGCAGCGCGTGACACGCGCAGAACTTCTCGCGGCAGGATTGGACCAGAATGCTTCTCCGGGAAACTTGCAACTTTATCTGGGCGGCGTCGAGCAGGCCATGACCGTCAACGTGGACGGCTCTGTAGAATTTTATGGTCAGGCTCTGGATACGCTCTCGACCGATACGCGCGTCTACTGGCTGGTGGCCGGGACGACGCCCGGCAAACGCATTGCAGTCTCTTCCGCTGGGCCTTTTGACCCGAATGCACAGAGTGGCAGCTTTGCTTCGACAGTCGAGCGCAAGGATCGCACGATTCGCTTTGCCGCGCTCTTGAACGGGCCGGGCGGAAATTTCTTTGGCCCGCCAGTCACCCCGACGCCCATGAACCAGACTCTGCAAGTCACAGGTCTGGACCAAACATCGGCCATCGCATGCCAGCTTCAAGTCGGCGTGCAGGGCTTGACCTTGCAGGCGCATCAGGTTCGCGTGCAGTTAAACGGAGCGGACATCGGCGTCATCAATCTTAACGGACGAGACCGCGCCGACGCGCAATTTAATATCAATGCCGCGCAACTGCGCGAGAACAAAAACGCAGTCACCTTGAGCAGCACCGCAGGCGGCTCTGATTTCTCGCTGGTTGATTATGTGCGCCTGACATACCCGCGCCGCTACGAGGCCGCGAGCAATCAATTACTGTTCACAGTTCCCGGCGGGCAAGCCGTCAAAGCCACAGGCTTTACGACCAATGCCTTGCGCGTGCTCGACATCACGGATGCAGCGAATATCAAAGAGTTGACCGTTAGCCCTCAGGCGCAGGGCGTTGGCGGCTTTGCCTTCACTTTGCCAGCCGAAGCGCAGGGGCGCACGCTCTTCGCCATCGGCGCAAGCGGAAGCTTCGAGCATCCGCGAGAAGTGCGCCGCAACGAGCCTTCGAGTTGGCATCTGACAACACATAGCGCAGACCTGCTCATCATCACGCACGAAGATTTCAGGCAAAGCCTGACTCCGCTTCGCACCCTTCGTGAAGAGCAGGGCTTGCAAGTCGCTGTCGTGGATGTAGAGGATATTTACGACGAGTTCAGTTTCGGCACGCACTCGCCGCAGGCTCTCAAAGATTTTGTCGAGCGCACGAGGACACTGTGGCAGACCGGGCCAAACTATCTACTGCTGGTCGGAGATGCGACGGCAGACCCGCGCGATTATCTGGGGCTGGGAAGCAGGGATTTCGTGCCGACGATAATGGTTGACTCTCTCTTTACAGAATCGCCGAGCGATGACGCCTTTGCGGATTTTAATAATGACGGTTTGCCCGAACTCGCCGTTGGCCGTCTCCCTGTGCAGACAACGCCGGACACCACGCTCATCGTCAACAAGATTTTAAATTACGAACAGTCCGTGCTCGGCGATACGCAGCAGCGCGGCGCAGTGATGGTCAGCGACCAGCCGGACGGTTATGACTTTGTCGCCTTCACAAATGATGTGCGCACAAGCATGCCGATGTCGATGAACACGCAGTACATCAATCGCACGGACGGCAGCACGGAATTTGTGCGGAGCCAGATACAGGCGGCCATCAATCTTGGGCCGGGCGTGGTCAACTACTTGGGACACGGCTCGGTCGGCGTGTGGACTGGCGCAGGCTTGCTGGCAACACAGGATGCGCCGAACCTGATGAACGGACAGAGGCTCTCCATCTTTGTGATGATGACCTGTCTCAATGGCTCGTTTACAGAAGTCGGCACAGACAGTCTCGGCGAAGCAGTTCTCAAAGCTCCGCTCGGCGGCGCAGTCAGCGTCTGGGCCTCATCCGGTCTGACCATTCCTTACGGACAGGTCAGCGTGAGCAAGCGTTTCTACGAACTGCTCTTTAACGGACAGGTGCAGCGCATCGGCGACGCGACCAAACAAGCGAAGGCTGCGACCACAGACATGGATGTACGCAGATTGTCCATCCTCTTTGGCGATCCTTCGATGAGATTCAGATAAAGAGCATCTGAATAAAGTAAAGTTTCCCGCAAAGGCGCAAAGACGCAAAGGAAAGCAACGAAGCTCTTCTTTGCGTCTTTGCGCCTTTGCGGGAAACTCTTATAATTCCTCTCAAATCGAAATCTGTTGCAAGGCGTTCAATGTTTGAAGTCAAGCTCCTGATTCAAAACGGGCAAGAAGTATTCGAGGTTGCGCTTGCAGAGAGCCTCACCGTTGGCCGCAGCGATGCCGCGTCCGTGATGATTAACGACGACGGCCTCTCGCGCGTCCATGCCAGCATCCATCGCAAGGCGGAAGTCGTCTGGATTGTTGATGAAAACTCTACTAACGGAAGCTTTGTCAACGGTCATGAAGTCCCGCCCGAAGGCGCAACCTTGCGCGACGGCGACGAGATTTTAGTTGGCAATCACACGACCATCTTCGTAGAGATACGTGAGCGCGAAAAGCGTGCTCCTGCCAGACCTGCTCCTCCTCGTCAAAAGCAGCAGTCCGCCGCTCAAACAAAATCAGCCAAACTTAATCTCTCAAAAATGAATTTCACTTCGCCGCTCTTTATCGGCATCGCCTCCGCCGTGCTCATCATCGTGCTCGCGGCAGTCGCCATCATAGCCACACGCGATGCAGATGAAGTGCAGCCCGCGAAAAAAACGCAGGCGCGAAAGATACTCGTCGAGCCGCAGATTCCTGAATCCCTGATTGACGATTGGGATGTGGAAGAGCCGCCGCTTGAGGACGAGCAACCGAATGATGTGCCGCTCGGAGAAGCTCTGCGCAAGGTGAAAGAGGAGCGCGGAGAACCTGTCGGCTACGAAGCTTCAGTCGAGATTCCGGCGGAGCTAAAGCATTACAGCGACCGCCGCCGCAACCTGGCTATTCAGTCTGCGGAGACGATTGAACAGAACCTGCGCATCCCGCACGACTTTGCGGAGCTGGCGCGGATGGTGCGCGACAAACAATATATCGAACTGAAAACCGTCGGCGAAAATTATGTCCAGTACGCAGTCGGCGGCGGCGTCTCGACAGAGCCTCTCACACATTTTGAAAAAACTTTGGGCAAGAGCGTGCCTCTCTACAATTCGCAGGCGGAGATGCAAACGGCTCTCTCCGCGATGTCGGATTCGGATGAGAGAAAAGCTGTCATCACTTCTTTCTACAACACGAGCCGCACTCGCACTCTTGCGACAAGCGAATACGAGACACTTTCACAGCTTGCGCGCGATTTTGAGAAACGCACTTATGATTTAGCAGACGCGGCGCAGCGCAAAGCTTTTAAGCGCAGGCTGCTCAGCTTTCTCAGGCCGGAGGCTTTGAAAGTTTTAGATGAATTGGGCCTGGCTTATAAGACTAAATTCAATCGTCTGCTTCCACTCGCCTCACTGATTCGCACGGAGGAATATCAAAGGGAACTGAGCGAGAGAAACGCCAACGCCGCGCGCAACTCTCTGCCGCCACACACGACTGGCCTTGCCTTTGATATTTCTTATCGCTACATGACCGCCGCCGAACAGAATTTCCTGATGGCGGAAATCGCGCGCCTCGAAGCCGCCGGACGCGTCGAAGCCCTGAGAGAGAACAACAACTGCTTCCACGTCTTCGCCTTCCCGGATGGCCGCCCGCCGTCCGAGGCTTTGATTCAGAAAGCTATGTGAAATTTTTAAGGGAAGGTAAAGAGGAAGTTTCCCGCAAAGGCGCAAAGAAGACGCGAAGAAAAGCATTCAAGATAAATAATAGCTCAACATCTTTGCGAGCTTTCTTTGCGTCTTTGCGCCTTTGCGGGAACTTTTCGTTTGCTGCTCAGCCAACGCAGGTCGGATGGCCGCAGTCGCAGACGATTTCCTGTGATTCATCTACTGTAACGTTGGTCGTCTGGCCCACACCTTCGCAGTAGGGGCTGCAAAAGTCGCTGCCTTCTGTCGCGGGGCAGTTGCAGACGCCGTGCGTGCAAACTCTCTCTGTCGTAGTGTCTGTGTTCATCTCCGAAAATCCTTTCCTCAAGTTGATGTCGAGAGCAGTGCGCGCACCTTTTTCATGTCTTCCCAGACCTCGCGCTTCTTGGTCGGGTCGCGCAGTAGATAGGCCGGATTGAAAGTCGGCATCAGCTTCATGCCGTGATAGTCATGAAATTCTCCGCGCATCTGTGAGATTGGTTTTTTGGTGCGAAGGAGCGCGCGCGTCGGCGTGTTGCCGAAGGAGATAATGACTTCGGGGCGCACGACCGCCAGCTCTCTGTGCAGATATGGCGTAAAGAATGAGAGCAGTTCGGTCGTCATCTCGTCGCCTGTCGAGATGATTTTGACAGTGTTCGTCAGATAGCAGTCTTCGCGCTTGAGACCTATGCTGCCGAGGATGCGTTCGAGCATCTGCCCGGCTGGCCCCATAAAAGGTCTGCCGGAATCCGCGTCCGGCGGGCCGGGCGATTCGCCCACGACTGCCGCACGCGCGCCCACTCCGCCTTCGCCCAAAATAAAGACGCGCTCGGCCATTTGCGGCATAGCCTTGCCGCGCCTGAGAAGCTCTGCGTTTATCTCTTCAAGCGTCTCGCCAGATTCCGGCGGCGTCTCATCGAAAAGAAAAGATTGCATAAGATTAGTTTTGAGTTTTCAGTTTTGAGTTTTCAGTAAAAACAGTTCGTGCTTCTTCTAAAAACTGAAAACTCAAAACTGCTCCTTCTCATCACTCGTCACTGTCTTCAAATAGTCGCGGACTTTTTTCATGTCCTCCCACGTCTCGCGTTTCTTCGAGGGGTCGCGCAGCAGGTAGGCCGGATGAAAGGTCGGCATCACTTTGATGCCCTTGTAATCCATAAACTGCCCGCGCAATTTGGTGATGCCTTCTTTTGTATCAAGCAGATTTTTCATCGCTGTGTTGCCAAGCACGACAATCACATCCGGCCTCACGACTGCGATTTCGCGCAAGAGGAAAGGCTTGCAGGTCGCGGCTTCCGCAGGCGTCGGCGTGCGGTTCTGCGGCGGGCGGCAGCGATTGACGTTGCCTATAAAAACATCTTCGCGTTTGAGGCCGATGGCTTCTATGATTTTGTTGAGAAGCTGGCCCGCGCGCCCGACAAAGGGGCGCGCCTGCGCGTCTTCATCCGCGCCGGGAGCTTCGCCGACGAACATCAGACGCGCGCGGCGATTGCCCTCGCTGTTGACGATGTGCGTGCGGCCTTCGTGAAGCGGACAGCGCACACATTCGTCTATGTCGTTCCAGATGTCTTCGAGCGTTTCATCCACGCGCGGCAAACTCGCTTCGTCCTTCGGCGTGATAGTGCCGAAGAGTGTCTCTATCGGGCCGGGCGATTCAAGCTCCGGCGTCTTTCTTTTTCTCTGAGCCATATCGGTCTGCTCCCCAGGTGGTTGTGAAGTGTCCAGACTCAATGAGGGGGAAGCCTCTTCGCGTTGTCGCTGTGCTCTCTCTTCCGCCTCTGCCGCCAGAGCATTGCGCTTGAGCGGCGCACTCCGCGCAGGCGTGAAAGTCTCCGAGCTTTCCAGCGCGGCAGGCTTCGCTGAATCCGACGGCAACTGTTCCGTGCTCGCTGACTCATTCAAGCCCGCAACGCCCAACTCTTTAAAGTATGAGAGATATTCCTTGACCTCTGCGACGAGCGCGCGAAAGTCCTGAGCTTGCGATTCGTCAGGCATATGATTCTATTTACGAAAAACAAGTGGACGAATTATCCACGAAATAACACGAAATAATATAAATGGATTTTGTGTTTCGTGTTATTTCGTGGATAGTCCTTCCTTAAATTTCTTATCTCGAACTAAGATTAAAACAGCTTCACTCTCATGCTTCGACAGTCTTTCCTGCATGACGCAGCCGCGCGACTTCATCAAGAATACTGTGCGCCGCTTCGAGCTTTGATAACAGTGGCAACTCCAACGGAACATCTCTATCACGCGCCAGCAGTGTGATGATATTGGTCTCGACATCAAAGCCCGCGCCCGCGCCCGTGATGTCGTTGGCGACGATGGCATCAAGCCGCTTGCGCTCAAGTTTTTGGCGCGCATGCTCTATGACATCGTTTGTCTCAGCCGCAAAGCCTATGACCAGGAGGCCGTTATGCTTCGCTCCCGAAACCTCCGCTAAAATGTCCGGCGTCCGCTCAAGCTCTAACGTCAGGATAGCATCGGACTTCTTTATCTTCTCTTCTGCGCGCGACGCGGGACGATAATCTGCGACGGCTGCGGCGGCAATAAAGACTGTCGCCGCTTCTATCTCTTTCATGACTGTCGCGTGCATTTTTTCGGCGGATGTGGCGCGCAGGATTTGTACATCTGTTGGAAGCTGTGCGGTAGTTTCTCCTGCGACGACCGTGACCTCTGCGCCGCGCGCGCGCGCAGCCTGAGCGAGTGCGAAACCCATGCGGCCAGATGAGCGATTCGAGAGAAAGCGCACGGGGTCTATCTCTTCGCGCGTCGCTCCGGCGGTGATGAGAATTTTCTCGCCAAGTAAATCCTGTTTGAGAGACATGCCCCTTTCGCTCAAAAGGGCCAGCGCGGCGGCGACGATTCTTTCAGGGTCGCTCAAGCGTCCCGGCCCAATCGTCTTGCACGCCATCTCTCCCGCATCAGGCTCGACAACGCGCACGCCGTCTTCACGCAATCGTTGTAAGTTTCTTTGAGTCGCAAGGTGATTCCACATCGTCGTATTCATCGCGGGCGCAATCAGCACCGGAGCATTCGAGGCCAGATAAGTCGAAGTCAGAAAATCGTCTGCGATGCCGTTGGCGAATTTGGCAATGATGTTGGCAGTGGCAGGAGCTACGAGCAGCAGGTCAACAGACTGCGAGAAAGTTATATGCGCGATGGGGTCTGGATTGTCCGGCGCATAGTCGTCAACTATCACATGCTCGCCTGTCAACGCGCGAAAAGTGAGCGGGCGTATAAATTCGCAGGCGCGCGCAGTCATCGCCACGCGCACGTTGCATCCGGCCTTTTGCAGCCCGCGCAAAATCTCTACGGCCTTGTAAGCGGCGATGCCGCCGGACACGCCTAAGGCAATGCGCGCGGCAGGTTTGTGCCTAATAACTTTAGTCATCTATTCGTTTGATATTATCCGAATCATCTTCTTTGGGTAAAATGTAGCACCACGCGGCGAAGCCGTGCAACGCGGCTTTGTCATGAATTTGTGCTCAAACGAAAATGCTCATGCCCGCGCGCTTGTGGTAAACTGCCGGAAAAGTTTTGCCCCCTGTATTGGTTTCAAGCTGCAAACGGGTTTTTTAAAGGAAGATGAAACGAAGGCGATTGATAATCCGCTTCGGCGTGGTCTGGATGTTATGCCTCGCGCTCTGCGGAGTTGTTTCGGCGCAGGAATCTATTGTCATCGAGGACGAAGAGTTTGGGCCAGTCGTGCGTGCTTATCTTGGATACCTGCGCGGCGAGCAGGAAGTGGTTGACGACCGCGCGAGTCGTCACGAAATCAGCCAGCGATATTACAGGCGCAATTCAAATCGCATACGCGCTCTCAGGCAAATGGCAATCAGCATTGCGCGCGAGACTGGAAATGATTATCTGCCGGAACTGGAAGCGGCTGCGCGCGATGAGCTTGGCACATTGTTCGAGAAGCCGCCGAACCCGCGCCGCTTCCGCGTCGGCGAAGTGCTCAATAACACTTTCAGATATTTAGGCTCTGTCCGCGCGGGCGAAGTCTTTTATGTCTTCGCGCGGCTAGACCCTTACGAGCAGGCGGAGTTGATGGAAAAAGAGAAGGCCGCGACAGATTCCGGCAAGCCGCAACCGGACACTCTCGCGCCCATCAACACGGGCGGCGAGCCCACGCGCCCGCGAAGTGTCTTGACAGGTTCGCCCTGAAAATTTTTCCGCAGTTATTTTGAGACGATTTTTTTTGTCTTTAGATGCACCAGCCAAATTTTTTTGAGAGGCAAGCTCAAGACCCTTCGCCCATCGCAGGGCAGGTTGTCATACGCGCGCTCGGTGAATTTCAGGCGCGCGGCAAACTTCTGGCCCAGAGAGAACTCCCGCTCGACCGCCTGCGCGGAGCCTTACGCCGCGCCGCCGAATCACTCAACGTCGAAGAACTGTCCGACGAACAGGTCGCGGCCATCCTCACAGATTTAGGAGCCAACGTGCGACAGGTTCCACCCTTCGTCGCCAAACATCCTTACCGCGTGACAGTGCAAACTGAGTTAGCCGAGCATGCTCTTCAACTTTATCGAGACTCAGTTGAATCTGCATGACGAAACTTGCTCCATCAAACATCACACTCATTCGCGGGCTTGGCCTCGTTGCAGCCATCTCTATCGTCATTGGCAATGTCATCGGCACGGGCGTTTTCTTGAAGACGCGTGTGATGATTTGTAATGTTGGCTCGCCGGGTAAAGTGATGTTGGTGTGGATTGCTGCGGGTGTGTTGTCGCTGGCGGGTGCGCTGACTTATGCAGAACTAGCAGCGATGATGCCGAGGGCTGGCGGCGAGTATGTTTTTCTGCGCGAGGCATACGGGCCGCGTTGGGGATTTCTGTATGGCTGGATGCAGTTTTTCGTTGCGCGTGCCGGTGGGCTGGCTGCGATGAGCGCGGCCTTTGCAATCTTTTTGAATGACTTGATGGGAGGCACGCTGAGCACAGTTTTTTTTACGCGCAATCTGTTCGGCTATCAATTCTCATTCGGCTCGCAGCAACTCGTCGCGCTCGGAGTCATAGCCGTCGTGACGCTTATCAACTGCGCGGCGGTCGTCGTGAGCGGAAATATCGCGGCTATCCTGACGGCCTTAAAAGTCGGGCTGGTGCTCGCCATAGGAGTCGGCGCGTTTATCTTTGCCAATGGCGATTGGGGGCATTTCGCTTTGACGGACGCGGGCGGTTTGTGCGCGGATGTGAACGGGGCTGCGCGCGGAGGGATGGCAGGATTTAGCGCGGCGATGCTCGGCGCGTTGTGGGCCTATAACGGTTGGAACGATTTGACCTTAGTGGCGGGCGAAGTCAAAAACCCGCAACGCAATATTCCGCTCGCGCTAATTGGCGGAATGCTGGTCGTGGCCGCGCTCTATCTCTTAGTCAACCTCGCATATTTTTATGTCCTCGCGCCGGTTGAGATAGCGAATATCCCTACAACTTCATCCGTCGCAACGGAAGTGGCGCGCAGATTTCTTGGGCCAGTGGCCGTGAGCTTGATTGCCGCGGCCTTGCTCGGCTCGACCTTCGGCACGCTGCATGTAGGAATTTTGACCGGAGCGCGCGTGCCTTATGCGATGGCGCGCGACGGGCTTTTCTTTCAAAATCTGGCGCGGCTTTCAGAACGTACGCATGTGCCTATCGGCGCGCTTTTGTTACAGGCATCGTGGGCTGGCGTGCTGGCACTGTCGGGTTCGTTTGACGCGCTCGCGAATTATTCTATCTTCGGGCTGTGGATTTTTTATGTGTTGACGACGGCGACGGTCTTTGTCTTTCGCAAGCGCGTGCCGGAGTTGGAGAGACCGTACAGAACCTGGGGCTATCCGGTTGTGCCTGCGCTTTTTCTGCTGGCGGCGGCATGGCTGCTTGGCATGACTGTGCTGGCTTTGCCGCGCGAATCAATCACAGGACTCGTGCTGATTGCGCTCGGTCTTCCGGTTTATTATTACTGGCACAAGAGAAGGTAAAAGTAAGAGCACGCAAAGAAACTTTCTTCTGATTGTGTTTTGACTTTTAACTTTTGCCTTTTACCTTGTTCCTTCTTATGATGTGTGCATCCCGAAAATATTTTGCAGCAGAGCAACGGAGGCCAGAGATGCGTCGTGTCACAAAGCGGCTGACAGTCTTTCTTCTTCACATACTCTTTTTAAGCATCGTGCCGATTCAGGCTCAGAACAGAGCGTCGGATGCTGCGAGCAAACAGCCTTCGGGCAGCATGGCTCTCTCGAATCAGACTTTCGGCTTTGCGATTCACGGCGGGGCGGGAACGATTCGCAAGAGCAGCATGTCGCCAGAGATGGAAGAAGAATATCGCGCGCGTCTCAAGGAAGCTCTGCTCACTGGCTATAATATTTTGAAAGACGGGGGCAGCAGTCTGGATGCGGTCGAGGCTGCTATCAGAATCATGGAGGACTCGCCGCTCTTCAACGCGGGCAAGGGAGTCGTCTTTACCAGCGAGGGAACTAACGAGCTAGATGCTTCGATTATGGATGGCCGGACGCTCAAGGCGGGGGCTGTGGCTGCCGTCAAGCGTATCAAAAATCCTATCAGCGCGGCTCGCCTGGTGATGGAGCAGTCGCCGCATGTGATGATGGTCGGAGACGGCGCGGAGACTTTTGCCAAACAGAAAGGCGTTGAGCTTGTTTCGCCGGATTACTTTCGCACAGAGCGAAGATGGCAGGAATTGCAGCGCGAGAAAGAGAAGGAAAAGCTGGAAGCAGAGCAGCCAAAGAAAGTTGGCCGCAATCTGAATGAAGAGTATGCGGATGACTCTAAGTATGGAACAGTCGGGGCTGTGGCCCTGGACAAACAGGGAAATCTTGCGGCGGCGACTTCGACCGGAGGCAAGACGAATAAAAAGTTCGGGCGCGTAGGAGATTCTCCGATTATCGGCGCGGGGACTTATGCTAACAATCGTACCTGTGCTGTTTCCGGCACGGGCGATGGAGAGTATTTCATACGCGGAGTAGTCGCCTATGACATCTCTGCCATAATGGAATATCAGAACAAATCCTTGAAGGAAGCGGCCCAGACGGTCATTGAAAAGCTGGGGAAACTCGGCGGGAAGGGCGGCCTTGTAGCCATTGACCGGAGCGGCAATGTCGCCATGCCGTTTAACACGGAAGGGATGTACAGGGGCTCTATCAATGCCGAAGGCAAGATAACGATAGAAATTTACAAGGACTGAATTGAGGTTCCGACACGTTAAAAACACTTAAATTGCGGCCCATTAACGTAAAAGTTTGTTGACACCGGGCTACTTTTCCTGTAAAAAGGCCAAGATATTGAAGCCCACGGTGGCTCATCATCCTGCTTTATTACTGAAGATGTTCCGCGCGGGCGGTCTTGAAGGATCGAGATGGTCTAGCGAGAAAGACCAAAACCGTCTCCTGCAAGCCTGAACGGGTTTGCGGCGCGCTTTCAAAACTTTTAGGTTCACTTTACGGGAGGAAGATTAATGATTAGCAGAACTTGGAGCCGCAAGTCCATCGCGTTCAGCCTGGCAGTCGCCATCTTGAGTGTGTACTCGATGGTCGTGCTGGCAACGCCAGGACAAACAGGGCCGTCAGGCGAGTTGTCGGTTTCCGGGCAAGTCACCGTCAACGGTCAAAGCGCAATTTCCGGTGCGACCGTCTTTTCGGATAGCACCGTCACCACCGCCAAAGGCAGCAGTGCCGTTGTCAGCCTCGGCAAACTCGGACGCCTGGATGTCTTGCCGGAATCCAGCATTAAGTTGAGCTTTACAGATTCAGGAGTGACGGCCATGCTCGATGCGGGTCGCGTCCGCGTTTCAAGCGGTTCGATGACCAGCATCGTGACCAAAGACGGCTCGGCAGTGGCAGATGCTCCGGCAGTCTTCACGGTTGATGTCGAATGCGGCAACACAGTCGTCGCCACACAGTCCGGCAACGTCACCTTGCGCGCAGGCGATTCCACCAAGCAGATTGCAGCCGGTTCGCAGGACAGCGCAGGCACTGCCGCCCCTGGCACACGCTGCACGCGCTTGAAGACAGAAGGCATGAAGGGCATCGGCGGCGGCGCGCTCGCAGCCCTGCTTCTCGCAGCCGGTGGCGCGATTGCAGCAGCAATCATCGCCGGAACGAGCGAGAACAATGACATTGACCTTGGCGGCGGCACATTGGTTGTCAGCCCGACCAAGTAACCGAAAGTATTCAAACCATCAATTCATGCTCTGTACATCAGCGCATGGATGAGTTGCACAAGCCTTGCGGGCCACGCCTTATTATAAAGAGCGCGTGGCCCGCAAGTTTTTGTGAAGACAGAGGCTCTCAAAGATTTCAAATCTCAAATTTCAAATATCTTTCATAAAGCAGGTAGATTTCAGATGCATATTGCAGTCATCGGCACAGGGTATGTAGGGTTAGTGACGGGCGCGTGCTTCGCAGAGTTTGGCGTTGATGTGACATGCGTGGATGTGGATGAGGAAAAGATTGCGCGCCTCTCTGACGGCATCATTCCGATTTATGAGCCGGGCCTCGCACAGCTTGTCACCAAGAATCTGCAAACGGGCAGACTAAATTTCACAACTGATTTAACAATAGGCGTCGAGCGTGGATTGGTTATCTTCCTCGCCGTCGGGACGCCGCCGAAAGATGACGGCGCACCCGATTTGAAATACATAGACGCCGCTGCGCGCTCCATCGCAGAGCACATGAACGACTACAAAGTGATTGTCACTAAATCAACAGTGCCTGTCGGAAATGGCGAGCGGTTGCGCAAGCTGATAAGCGAGCATCAGAGAACGCGCATGGATTTCGGCATTGTTTCCAATCCTGAATTCCTGCGCGAAGGAGCCGCGATTAACGATTTCATGCGACCTGACAGAGTTGTCATCGGCAGCCGCGATGCAGAGGCCATCGAAATCATGCGCGAGCTTTATCGCCCGCTCTTCCTGATTGAAACTCCTTTCGTCGTCACTTCGCTCGAAGCTGCGGAACTCACAAAGTATGCTGCCAACGCTTTTCTCGCGACCAAGATTTCCTTTATCAACGAGATTGCTAACCTCTGCGACAAGGTTGGTTGTGATGTGCATGACGTAGCGCGCGCGATTGGAATGGATCAGCGCATCGGCAACAAATTTCTGCATCCGGGGCCGGGATACGGCGGCTCCTGTTTTCCGAAGGACACGAGCGCGCTTGCGTCTGTCGCGCGCGAGTTCGGCGCGGATTCGCTGATTGTGGATGCCGTGATGGAGGTCAATCGTCGCCAGCGCGCAGTGATGATTCCGAAGATTGAAAGGCTTGTCGGAAATTTGAGCGGCAAGACCATCGCGGTGCTCGGCCTCTCCTTCAAGCCTGAGACGGACGATATGCGCGAAGCTCCTTCGATTGAAATCATACGCGGCCTCGAAGAACGCGGCGCGAATGTTCGTGCCTATGACCCTGCGGCGATGAACGAGGCGAAGAAATGTTTGCCGGACATCTTCTATGCGGAAGATGAATATGATGCTGTCACAGGCGCGGACGCGCTCGTCTTTATGACGGAGTGGAATCAGTTTCGCGCGCTCAATATGGAGCGCGTGCTCAAGCTGATGAAGAGTCCTAAAATCGCAGACCTGCGCAACATCTACGAGCCTGAGGACATGCGCGAACTAGGCTTTGATTACGTTGGCGTCGGAAGATAAAGACAGGAGTTTTTAGTTTTTAGTTTTCAGTTTTTAGTAAAAACGGTTCGCGCTTCTCTGAAAACTAAAAACTGAAAACTATTCTTATCACTTATGAAAGCATTAGTTACAGGCGGGGCAGGTTTCATTGGATCGCATATCGCTGCGGCTCTCGCGGAGAGCGGCGCAAGCGTGCGTGTGCTGGATGACCTTTCAACCGGACATCGCGAGAACTTGGAAGAGATTAATGGCAGCATTGATTTCATCGAAGCGAGTCTGACGGACGAAGCGGCCACGCGACGCGCGCTCGAAGATGTCGAAGTCATCTTTCATCAGGCAGCAATTCCGTCTGTGCCGCGCTCTGTCAATAATCCGCGCGCGACGCATGAGGCGTGTGTGAATGCCACCTTCTCGCTGCTCTTAGCGGCGCGCGAGAGCGGAGTGCGCCGTGTGGTCTATGCCGCGTCAAGCTCTGCCTATGGCGACCAGCCGACCTTGCCGAAAGTGGAAGACATGCGCCCAGACCCGCTCTCGCCATACGCCGTCGCAAAGTTAGTCGGAGAGTATTACTGCCGCGTCTTCACGCGCGTCTATGGGCTTGAGACTGTGGCCCTGCGTTACTTTAATGTCTTCGGCCCGCGACAAGACCCTACGTCTCAATACTCCGGCGTCATCTCTCGCTTCATCGCCGCGCTTATGACGGGCGAGCAGCCTGTCATCTTCGGCGACGGCGAACAGTCGCGCGATTTCACATACATCGCCAATGTCGTGCGCGCAAATCTGAATGCGGCAGAGACGACAACAGGCATCGGCCATGTCATCAACGTCGCCAACGGCGAGCAAACGACGCTCAATCAACTGCTCGACATCTTAAAAAGGCTGACGGATAAAACAGGCGTCGAAGCGGAATACAAAGAGACTCGCGCGGGCGATGTCAAACATAGCCTGGCGGACAACACGCGCGCTAAAGAGATGTTGGATTACAAAACTCTCGTTGGTCTTGAAGAGGGTTTGCAGTTAACGATTGACTGGTGGAAGCAGAGCCGCTATGCAAAGGCTCTGAGATAGCTTGCTTGTCAACAGGAGTTCATCAAATGACGAAGAGAGTCTTGCTGCTCATAGCCTTCTGCCTGCTCTGTTGCGCGAATCTTTCAGCGCAGGATAAAAAGCTGCCCGAACAATACGTGGGCGGCATCGTGTATGGCAAAGACCATGTCTTCGCTTTAAGCGCGCCGAAGGGTTGGGTGCTGGATAACACGAGCGGCGTCAAGATGGGCCTGCACGCAGTCTTCTACCCGAAAGGCTCTTCGTGGGAAAATAGCGCAGCAGTCATGTATGCCAATACCATTCGGAAAAATCTGGACCAAAAAGAGACTTTAAATCAGGTGATAGAAGCTGATTTGGATGGTTACAAAAAACATTCTCCGACAGTCAAAGTCGCGGATGCGGGACAACTTCCGACTAAACATGAAGCGCAGAAAGCTATCGTCAAATATTTTAGCGGCGATAGAAACGGACGTTTCGAAGCAGTCGCTTACATAGATGAGAAGAAGACCGTCATAGTGCTCGTGTTGACCGCCAAGACGAAGAAGGATTTTGAAGACGCTCTGCCGAACTTCAAAGAACTCGTCGCTTCATATTTTTTCATATCTGACCAAGTCACAATAGAGACTGACAAATAGATTAACGTGAGTTCGACATCATAAAGAGTTCGTTTTCTCAGCCCCGTGAGGGGCGGTAGATATTAGCCCGGCACGCCAGTGCTGGGACAACCTAGCCATACAACAACCGAGTCCCATAGGGGCGACAGAAATGGTGTCGCCCCTACGGGGCTCGTTATTTATCTCGTGCTGTGAACCCACGACTCACGTCGTGGGCTAATATATATCGCCCCTGTCGGGGCTATCATGCTGCATCCCCTGCGGCTTATCTCGAATTCAAGTTAGCTTATGGTCTGACATCAAAAGCTTTCTCTTACCACTCACACGTTAGACTTCAAACAGCTTTCTCAAGCTTTCACTGTAAGGCTTACGCGCCACGCCTTTGTCTGTAATGATGGCCGCAATGAATTCGTTCGGCGTGACATCAAAGGCAGGGTTGTGCACCTCTATGCCTGCTGGCGCGAGTTGGTGTTCGCGGACGTGTGTCACTTCTCGCGTGTCGCGCTCTTCAATCGGAATTTCTTCGCCGGAAGGGCAGGCCATGTCAATCGTAGAGATTGGCGCGGCGACGTAAAAGGGAATGTCATGCTGGCGCGCGAGGACTGCGACCATGTAGGTGCCGATTTTGTTGGCGGTGTCGCCGTTGGCCGCGATGCGGTCTGCGCCGACGACCACCGCGTCAACCTTGCCCTGCTTCATCACATGCCCGGCCATGTTGTCTGTGATGAGCGTGACAGGGATTTCATCCTTCTGTAGCTCCCATGCAGTCAGCCGCGCGCCTTGCAGAAAAGGGCGCGTCTCGTCTGCTATGACCGCGACGCGCTTGCCAGCGTCACGCGCGCCGCGTATGACGCCGAGAGCCGTGCCGTAATCTCCTGCTGTAGCGAGCGCGCCAGCGTTGCAATGTGTCAGGACAGTCGAGTTGTCTGGAATTAGCTCACCGCCAAATTGGCCCAGACTCCGGTTGGCTTTGATGTCATCCTCGAAAATCAATTTCGCTTCGGCTACCAGCCGAAGCTTTATCTCTTTGACATCATCGCTCTCAGCCTTTGCGCGTCGGAGCGCATCGCGCATGCGCTCAATGGCCCAGAAGAGATTGACGGCGGTCGGGCGCGTCGCGCCCATCACTTCGCACATGTAGTCGAAATCGTATTCCAAATCTGCGACAGAAGTGCTGACTGATTGGCTTGCGCCAAGCGCGAGGCCCATCGCGGCGGAGACGCCGATGGCAGGCGCGCCGCGCACGACCATCAGCTTGATTGCTTCCGCGACCTCTTCATAAGAGCGCAGCGTGAGATACTTTTCTTCAGTCGGCAGCACGCGCTGGTCCAGCATGCGTATGCCTTCGCTTGTCCATTCGACGGTTTTAATCATGGCGAGGCATCTTACTTGAGTTGAAAGTAAAGGGGCAAATGCAGTGAAAGAAAAAGAAGTTTCCCGCAAAGGCGCAAAGACGCAAAGAAAACATGTAAGTTCTTCTTTGCGCCTTTGCGCCTTTGCGGGAGACTCTGATTTGACAGGCTTAACTTCCGCGTGATAAGTTCCGCGCCGCATCGAAAAAAGTTTTGACAGTTCTTTTTCAACAGAAGCGTCCGGGTGCCTCGTGCGAAAAGAGCGGGGAGAATAGGGAAGCGGGTGTGAATCCCGCGCGGTCGCGCCACTGTGATGGAGTTTTATGGAAGAGATGCTATCTCTCCTAAAACTCCGAGCCAGGAGACCTGCCCGTGTGCGCTTTTTTTTGTAGCCTGTGAATGCCTCGCGTAAAGGCGTTCAGGCCGCACGCGGGTGTTCAGCAAAAGTCTTCTCCTTCCAGACTTCTTATCCCGTCGTCAAGCCTGTCGTCCTTCGTAGGGGCAGAGCAAAGCGACGGGATTTTTTCTTTGAACAAACAAACCACAGTCCGCCAGCGACTCATTTTTATCAGCATAGCTTTCATCGCCTGTGCGCTCGTCTTCAATACTTCATGCAAGCCCGGACAAGAGGCCGGAGGCAACGCGAATGTTCAGGCTTCGCGCGAGATAACGGACGAGACAGGCAAGCCTCTGATTGTTCCCGCGCGAATTGAGCGCGTGGTGTCGCTCGCTCCGAATCTGACAGAGATTGTTTATGCAGTCGGCGCGGGAAATCGTCTGGTCGGCAATACGACTTTTTGTAATTACCCGCCGGAGGCCAAAGCTGTCACGAAAGTCGGAGACACGATGCAGCCCAACATAGAGAGCATCGTCGCCTTGCGCCCGCAACTTGTATTGGTCTCGACGGCTTCGCAACTCGAAGCTTTTACGCGGCAGATGGCGCAGCAGAAGATTCCGGTCTATGTCACAGACCCGCGCGACCTCGAAGGAGTCTTACGCACAATCGAGACGCTCGGCGGAATCTTGGGAGAGACGGAGCGCGCGAATCAGTTAGTCAGAGACTTGCGCAAGCGTGCGAGAGATGTAGAGGAAGCTGTGAAGACGCGCGGGGCCGTGAAAGTTTTTTATCAGGTCTCGCGCGAACCGCTCTACACAGCCGGGCGCGATTCATTCATCACGGACTTAATCAGGCGCGCGGGCGGCGAATCCGTGACGGCGAATGTCGCTGGCGCGTGGCCGACCTTTAGCCAGGAGTCCGCGCTGGCCGCGCAGCCAGAAGCGATTATCATGCCGACCTTCGATTCAATGGAGCAGGGCAATATGGAAATCGCCGCTGCTTTGAAAAATTCTCCGGCAGCGAAGAATAAAAGAATTTATGGCATAGACGGCGATTTACGAAAATGGTTCATCCATCCCCACCGCTTGCGGTGGGGCATTTAGAACCTTTTTCGTAAAAAACTGGGTTCGAGATAAGCAAAAGTGTTGCAGCATGTCAGCCCCTTGAGGGGCGACATATCTTAGCCCACGGCGTTAGCCGTGGGTTAAGCAACACAAATAAATAACAAGCCCCTTCCAGGGGCGGCATAATTTCTGTCGCCCCTAGAAGGGGCTTGGTTTGTGTGGTGTGCGTGTCCCCGCGCTGACGCGCGGGGCTAAGATATGCCGCCCCTGACGGGGCTGAGAAAACTAATACTCTCTTATCTTGCGCCTCACGTTAAAAAGGTAAAAGGCAAAAGTGAAGATGGAGGAAATGCTGTCTTCACTTTTGCCTCTTACTTTTTGCTTTTGACTTACCTTTAGTCCACAGCATGTCTGACATCGGCTTTGGTAATCAGTCCGCCGATGAGAAAGACTATGCCGAGCAGGATGTGAACCGTGTGATCCATCGTGGCTAATTCGAGTGTGCCGGGCAACGCCTGAAAGAGACGCGAGTCCGTGCCTGAATGTGTGATGCCCGCGATGGTGTGCTGCTTGTCGCCGCCAGCCAGAAATCCGACTATGCCGAGCAGCAGATAAACCGCTCCGAACACCAGACAGAAAAGTCTTGCTCCGGCCAGCGTTCCGGCCAGTCCGAAGTAAAGAGCGACAGCGCCTGAGATGATATGCACCAGATTGTGCGCGAGGCTCAGGTGCGTGCCGAGGAAGCCGGGAACGATAAATCCGATCAGCCCGACCAGAATAAACACCACGCCCAGAATAGTTGAAATGGTCTTTGCCATGATCCTTTATTTCTCTCCTTTATGAGAAAAAGGTTAACAACCATGAGCGGCATCGTCCCTCGCCTTAGAGAGCGTTTCCGCCGATTCAAACCATGAGAGTGCAGTCCGGTCGCTGGATTGTACACCAAAGCCGCCCATAAATTGGTAAAAGAATTTCAAAAAGCTCTCGCCGCGCGTCTTTGTTGAGCAGCGATTCCGGCGAATGCTATACTCGATGCGGAAACTTTTTACGCGCATCGAAGGAGAAAGCAGTGTTTGTATATCTCCAAAACATTCTACGTGCGAGGCGGGAAAATGGATTTATTGCAGCCACGCGCCTTACAGTCACAAAAGCACTATTGAGAAGATAACAATTTAAAGTTAGCCACAGAGACACAGAGAATAATTTAGCAAGGAAGGCGGATGATATTTTAATTTACTCTGTGTCTCTGTGCCTCTGTGGCTAATCCTTGATAGGAATATTTATGAAAAATGGCTGGGAAGTAATTATCGGTTTGGAGATTCATGCGCAGTTAAGCACGGAATCCAAAATATTCTGCGGCTGCTCGACACGGTTTGGCGATGAGCCGAATGCGAATACATGCCCAGTGTGTCTGGGTTTGCCGGGCGCGCTGCCTGTCTTGAATCGCCGCGCGGTTGAATTGGGCGCGCGTGCGGCTCTCGCGCTCTCGCTCAATATCAACGAGCGTTCAATCTTTGCGCGTAAAAATTATTTCTATCCAGACCTGCCAAAGGGTTATCAGATTTCGCAATACGACCAGCCTTTCTCAGAGCGCGGCGAGTTGGAGATTATGACTGCCGAGCGCGACGAGGGCGGGCATCCGCGCGAGTGGCGTCCGATGAAAGTCAGGATTACGCGGCTGCATCTTGAAGAGGATGCTGGCAAAAATGTGCACGAAGGTTTGCCGGAAGTAGATCGCTATTCTTACATAGACCTCAATCGCGCTGGCACGCCGCTCGCGGAGATAGTCACAGAGCCGGACTTTCGTTCTTCCTGGGAAGCTTATGATTACGTCAATCACGTGCGCAGAGCTTTGCAATGGGTCGGTGCATCGGATGCGGATATGGAGAAGGGAAATCTGCGCTGTGAAGCAAACGTCTCTGTGCGTCGCGTGGGCGATGAAAAGTTTGGCACAAAGGTCGAGTTGAAAAATCTTAACTCCGTGCGCTTTATGCAGCGCGCGATTGAGTTTGAGATTGAGAGACAGATTGCGTTGATAGAATCCGGCGGGCAGGTCACGCAGGAGACTAGGCTCTGGGATGAGCGCGCGGGCGAGACGCGCGTCATGCGCTCGAAGGAAGAGGCGCATGATTATCGTTATTTCCCTGAGCCGGATTTGCCGCCGCTCGTTGTCGCGCAGGAGTTTATAGAGCAAGTGCGTTCGTCTTTGCCTGAGTTGCCGGACGCGCGGCGCAGTCGCTTTATGGAGCAGTACGAGCTTTCATACAACGATGCACAGCAGCTTGTCTCTGACCGCGCGCTGGCGGATTACTATGAAGAGGCCGCGCGCTCTGCGCAGAATCCGCGCGCGGCGGCCAACTGGATTCGGTCGGAACTCTTGCGCGAGTTGGAAAACGCGAATCAAACTATCGGCAGTTGCCTTGTCTCGCCGGATGAATTGGGCGCGCTCGTGCGTTTGATTGACGAAGGAAAAATCAGTGGCAAGCAGGCCAAAGAAGTTTTGGTAGAGATGTGCGCCACAGGCAATGGCGCGGGCGCGATTGTCGAAGAGCGCGGGCTGGTGCAGTTGCTTGATGAAGGATTGATTGACCTCGCCATTGATGAAGTGATGGCAAAGAGCCCTGCGCAGCTTGAGCAATACCGCGCGGGCAAAGAAGCTCTCTTCGGATTTTTTGTCGGACAGGTTTTGAAGGCTACCAAAGGCAAGGCCAATCCGAAGATTGTTAACGAGCGTTTGAAGGAAAAATTAAGAGCATAGGGAGAAGCGATGAATCTGAATGGCAAGGTTGCAATCGTGACGGGCGGGACGAAGGGCATCGGGCGTGCGATTGCCGAAGCGTTGTTGCGCGAAGGGATGAATGTCTGCATCAGCGCGCGGCATGAAGCGGAGATAGAGCGCGCCGTGAGCGACATGGGCGGCCTGAGCAATGAAGCGGGCGTGACGGGCATGGTTTGTGATGTGCGCGAGTATGATGAAGTCAAAGCTTTGATTGCTCATACAGTCGCAGAGTTCGGCGGAGTGGATGTGCTTATCAACAATGCTGGCATAGGCATCTTTGGCAAAGTCGAAGACCTCTCGCCAGAGGATTTTCGCGCGGTGCTTGAGACAAACCTGTGCGGCGTCTTTTATTGCTGCCACGAAGCGATTCCAGAGATGAAGAAGCGCGGCGGCGGTTATATCATCAACATCTCTTCTCTCGCGGGCGTCAACGCGCATCCAGAGATGGCTGCTTACAATGCTTCAAAGTTCGGCCTCAACGGTTTCAGCGAAGCCTTGATGCAGGAAGTCAGGCACGATGGCATCAAGGTCAGCTACATCATGCCCGGCTCTGTCAATACGGAGTTCGGCGGAGACGAGCCGAGCGCGAAGAAAGCATGGCAACTCCAGCCCGAAGACATTGCGCGGGTTGTGCTTGACCTGCTTCATCAGGAAGACCGCAGCCTCGTGAGCCGCGTCGAAATCAGACCGAGCCAGCCGCCCGCGAAAAAATAGCTACAGTGGTTGTCAACCATTGGCGACAGCCATCCGCAAGCATGTTGCCAAAAGTGGACACTTCTCTTTGCCTGAAAAAGTTGAGTTGTCATCAGAGCCCTATAAATACTGCTGCCTGAGTTTTCAGACAAAGCGGCACGGGCATTGCTTCCATCAAAAGGGTCGAAGGAGCTTTCATCGTAAACATTCTCCCCGATGTAGACGTTTTGAAGATTCTTCATCTCCTCACATTGACAGCTTTTGAGGACATCTCACACTCACTGGCTGTCTGCAAGGCGGTCTTCTTCTGCGAGGCCAAAGGATAAGGCATTGCATCTCCAATTTGGAGATGCAATGCCTTTTTTACGCCTCTGGCCCAGCCCTGCACACTCGCGCCGCGCCGCGTTTATCATGTAACATCTGATGCCATAGAGAGAGGATGAAATGTGATGAGCAAACGCATGATGCTCGCGCTCGCGGCCTGCCTGCTGATGGTTTGCTGCGTCGTGGCAAAGGCCAATGATGAAAAGCATGCTGTCATGAGCAATCTACCTGCGGCGCAGCAGTCGCAGGAGCTTGAGGAAGCTGCACAGCTCAGTGCTTCGGTCGCCAGGTTATATAGAGAAGGCAAGTATGATGAAGCCCTGCCAATGGCGAAGCGCGTGCTTGAGATTAGAGAAAAAGCTCTTGGCCCTGAGCATGTATTGATGGGCGAGGCTCTATTTAATCTCGCGGAGCTTTATCTCGCGAAAAATAAATTCAAAGAAGCAGAGCCTTTGTATCAAAGACTCGTCGCTTATTATGAAAAAGCTTTTGGGCCAGAGCACGCGAAGACTTTGAATGCGTTGGAGCGTTCGGCTTATATCAGCTTTCGCCGGGACGATTACAAAGAGGCGGAAAAACTTTTCCTGCGCGCTCTCACAGGCTATGAAAAATCCTCCGCGCCGGATTTCAAAAAGGCCGCACGCCTCGCGCTCGACATCGCAGAGCTATATCGCTTCACTAAAGATAACGATAAAGCAGGGGCTATGTTCCTGCGCGCTATCGAGTTGAACGAAAAGATAAAAGACAGGTCAACAGAGTCGGAGCCGCTCTTTGTCTATGACCGCTATCTCTGTTTCCTCTATGAGACCAAAGGAGTGCAGGAAGGAAAGAGAATCGAAAAGGAGATGACAGAGGCGCGCATCAAGGCCATGACCGAAGCGGTAAAGGAATCTAAGGAATCTGCTGACGGGGAAAATAAAATAGAAGGCGGGGTGCTCAATGGCATCGCGATTTCCAAGCCGCCGCCGCCATATCCAGAGGGAGCAAGGTCGCGCGGCATAGAGGGCAGCGTGCGTATATACATCACTGTTGATGAGCGCGGTCAGGTGATTAAATCGAAATCCATCTGTGGCCCACAAGCTTTGAGAGAAGCGGCTGAGAAGGCTGCTTTCAAGGCACGATTCACGCCGACGACTCTGAGCGGCATGCCTGTGAAAGTCTCAGGCATAATCACGTATCACTTTTCTCTCAAATAACAGAAACTTGAGATGCGAGCCGTGTTGCAGCGCGTGACGCGCGCCAATGTCAAAATCGAGGATGAAGTCGTCGGAGAGATTGAGGCCGGGCTCGTTGTCCTGCTCGGCGTGGCGCGCGATGATGAGTTGAGCGACGTGGAATATCTGGTCGAGAAAATTGCTGCCCTGCGCATCTTTGAAGATGAAGCGGGGCAGATGAATCTTTCGCTGTTGGAGACAGACGGAGCTTTGCTGGTCGTCTCGCAATTCACGCTCTACGGCGATGCGCGGCGTGGCAGGCGTCCGTCATTCAGCGATGCCGCGCCGCCAGAAATGGCAGAAGAGCTTTATGAAAAATTTGTCGAGCGTGCGCGCCAGAAGGTTCAACGCGTCGCGACAGGTGGTTTTAGACGCATGATGCAGGTCGAGCTTGTCAACGATGGGCCGGTGACTATCTTGCTCGATAGCCGCAAGCTGTTTTGAGAAATCTAAATCAGGAAAAGGATGTACAGGTTGCCTTTGATGATAATGAAAAACTTTAGTTACAAATTCGCGTTGGTAGTAATTTTCACTGTCATAGTTTTGCTCGCAGGTTGCAAAGATAAAATCTTTACAAAAGATTCTGACACGGAAGCTGTGCAGCCGAATGTTACAAAAGGCGTGCAGCCAATGGCGGATGCAGAGGTCGCTGTCATTGAGACTGAAAATCCTGCTTATGGTCGGATTGTGATAGAGCTTTATCCGAACATCGCGCCGAAGATGGTCGAGCGTTTCAAGCAGCTTATCAAGGAAGGTTTTTATAACGGCACGACTTTTCATCGCATCAACCCTGACGCGGGCATCGTACAGGGCGGCGATCCTCTCTCAAAAGATGCAGACCCTGAAAATGACGGCTCAGGCAGTTCGCCTTACCCGAATCTCGCGGCGGAGTTTAGCGATGTCCTGTACGAGCGCGGCATTGTCGGCGCGGCGCGCAGAAGCAAGGGGCGCGGTCTCTCTGAACAGGAAGCGTGGGACACTGCCAACTGCCAGTTTTACATCACGCTCAAACGACAGCCAGCTTTCGACCAGAAATACACAGTCTTTGGCCGCGTCATCGAAGGCTTGAATAACGCGGATATTATCTCGCGCGCGCCAATGACCGCGCCGGAGTCTGAGCGTCCGGTGTCGAGCATCGTGATTAAGAGCATCACTCTTCAGCCGCGCTCGAATTTTAAGTAAGCAAAGAAAAGTTTCCCGCAAAGGCGCAAAGACGCAAAGAAAGCTCGCAAAGAGTTGTATAGCTCTTTAGCTTGAAAGCTTTCTTTGCGCCTTTGCGGGAGATTCTTTCGTGTCTTTACAATCCTATTTCAAAACTGCTCTTTAGAACCTGAGGTCTGTAAAGCCCGTGATTGTCGGACGACCGCCCTGGCTATAGTTTATCTGCCCGTAAAAGTTTCCGTTGGTCTTCGTGCCGCTGAGGTGGGCGTAAGATTCCGTCCCGCCTTTGATGCTCATCTGGGCCGTAATGGCTGCGCCGGTGACGACGCCCGTTCTGGTCATGCTCCACTCAATCGTGCCGCTGTCAAATTCGCCGAACACCATCCCTTTAAACTCGCCCTCTTTGTAAATGCTCATCGTCCATGTGCCGCCGATAATCTTATTCGGGCCATCAACACTCGGAACGTATGAAGTGTAGTTGAGGGACGCTGTCAGATTGGCCTCTGCGTTTCGCAGGGCAAAGGTATGTCCCCAGAGTGTGTCATCTTCCGTATCAACAACGCCGGACGATGCTTGCACGCCTACGAGGTTGGAGAGAATCAATGAGTTATCTTCCCAGAGTCCGGCATCGTTCGTGTTCCTTTGCGCAGCCGCGCTGCCGACCAGCACGAGCATCAAGGCGATTGTATAAACTAACTGTTTCATGATTAAGCTCCTCTCGTCTCCGTTATCCCTATGATTAACCGTGAGCTCGACGCCGGAGACGAAGCCGATGAAAAGCGTGTTGCTGACGGCACAGTGTCAACCTTTATGAAGCAGAGTAATATCGTCTCGCCGCGACACTGTGAATGCGGCAAGTGAAATGAAAGTTATGAACCCTTCTATAATTTATTTACTCGTTAGACCGATTGGCCCAACGCTGAACAGTAACAGCAACGACTGTGCCAGAGATGATTGATGAGTTGTATTCCGTGATGATGCGAGAAATGCTTAATGATGTGATGTGTCGTCAACCATGAGAGATGTTCACGCGTGGAACATTGCAAGTGTGTTGTGATTCATCCTGAAACAAAGAGCAAAGGAAAACGCAGAAGAGAATTTTGAATAACTCTCATTGCGCTTTCTTATGTCAAGTGGCATTCAAAAAAGAGGAAGCAGACGAAACACGAAAAGACACGAAAGGGGCCGAGAGAGCTAAACTTTTCGTTTTGTTTCGTGTGTCTTCGTGGACGGTTCGCCCTCTTTTTCTACTTGATATTACTTCTCAACATGTTTTTCTGCGAGATGTTCAGATGGTGTCGTCGTCTGTCTTGGAGCGCGGGTCAAGCTCGAATCGCTCGCGGTCGCGGCGGTCTATCTTGTCTATGAATTCCAACTCTTCGTTGTCTTCATAGTTGACGCCGATGGCGTGCGCGTTCTCTTCGACATTGGATTGGTCTGGCGTGGGGTTGTCGCCGGAGACAGATTCTTCGCCGCTGTCGTTGACATCCTCCCAGGTGGCGTCCAGGTCTCCGCCAGCGTCGCTGGGCGAAGCCGAAGTGTTATTGCGGAGTCGCTGGGCCAGTTGGCCTGGGTCTTTCGGCGCGCGCGCAATCTCTTCTTCCATGAACTCTTCTATCTCAGGGTCTGGCACATATTCTGCGCCGCTGATTTTTTCAAACCCGTCTTCCGCGGTTTTCTTCGGCATCTTTCAAATCTCCAAATTGTTTTCTTAGATTGTCTGCACTATAGCAAATGGATTTGAAAAACAACAATCGTTGCGAGCATGGGATGGACAACTCGAACAAAAGTTTCCCGCAAAGGCGCAAAGGCGCAAAGGAAAGACATGTTGCTTTCCTTTGCGCCTTTACGCCTTTGCGGGAGCCGTTTTCTGCTCTTTCGAGAGGCTTTGCTTGACGTTTGTGGGTCTGCGACTTACACTAAAACTTGACACGTTACACAATAAATTCATCAACTTTTCACAGCGTTTCGCTTTCGATGCGTTGTGACCAACGTCTGGATTCCTATGCCACATAATCTCTTTGACACCTTGCAGACCTTCGACGCCGGAGCGGGCAGCGAGGGCAAGTTCTACTCTCTGCCGCAGCTTGAAAGACAGGGCATTGGCCCAATCTCAAAGCTGCCCGTCTCGATTCGCATTGTGCTCGAATCGGTGCTCAGAAATTTTGACGGGAAAAAGATTACGGAAGAGAACGTGCGCCAGCTTGCCAACTGGGGCGCGCATGCCGAACGCACAGAGGAGATTCCTTTTATCGTCGCGCGCGTGCTCTTGCAGGATTTTACAGGCGTCCCTTTGCTCGTTGATTTGGCGGCGATGCGTTCGGCAGTCGCGCGTATGGCGCGCGATACAGAGATGATTGAGCCGCTCGTCCCTGTTGACCTTGTGATTGATCATTCCGTGCAGGTTGATTTTGCAGGCACGAGTGATTCATTCATGCGCAACATGGAGATGGAGTTCAAGCGCAACAACTCGCGCTATCAATTCCTCAAGTGGGGCATGCAGGCATTTGAAGGCTTTCGCGTCGTGCCGCCGGGCATAGGCATCGTGCATCAGGTCAATCTTGAATATCTGGCAAAGGGCGTGTGGGAGAAAGACGGCATCTATTATCCTGACACTTTGGTCGGGACGGATTCGCACACGACGATGATTAACGGGCTCGGCATTGTCGCGTGGGGCGTCGGCGGCATAGAAGCCGAAGCAGGAATGCTGGGCCAGCCAGTCTATTTCCTGACGCCGGATGTCGTTGGCGTTCATCTGAGCGGCAGCTTGAGAGAAGGCGTGACGGCCACAGACCTTGTCTTGCGAGTCACGGAGATGCTGCGGCAGGCAAAGGTCGTCGGCAAGTTCGTAGAGTTTCATGGCGAAGGCGCGACGAGCCTTCATGCGACTGACCGCGCGACGATTGCCAACATGGCTCCCGAATACGGCGCGACAATGGGCTTCTTCCCTGTGGACGAAGAGACCTGTAAATATTTTGAAGCGACGGGCCGCACGCCCGAACAGGTCGAGGCCGTGCGCAACTACTTTAAAGCACAAGGCATGTTTGGCATCCCTGCTCGCGGCGAATGTGAATACACGACCGTGCTTGAGCTTGATTTGGGAGAAATCATGCCGAGCGTCGCAGGGCCGAAACGCCCGCAGGACAGGATTGAACTGCCGGACTTGAAAGACAAGTTCATAGAGCTTTTTCAAAAACCCATCAGCGAAAACGGCTATGGCAAATCCGAGAAGGACTTAAAAAATCGCTTTGATGTCAGAGTCGGGCGCGGAGCCTTGCGCACTCTGCCTGTCCTTGCCGGAGGCGGCGCGCAAGAGTCGGAGACCGCGCCTGCTGTCGAAGATAATAACGTCAGCGACAAGAACACCAGCCCTTTGACAGAGTTGGAGATGATGAACAATCGCCCGACTCCTGACCGCATCGAAGAGATTACCTCCGAAGATTTCCCGGAAAGATTCGATGACTTAGGACATGGCGATGTAGTCATCGCAGCCATTACTTCATGCACCAATACTTCTAATCCAAGCGTCATGCTCGCCGCCGGATTGGTCGCCAAAAAAGCTGTCGAGCGTGGTTTGAGTTTAGACCCGTCCGTCAAAACTTCGCTCGCACCCGGCTCGCGCGTGGTCACGGAATACTTGGAAAAGACTGGCCTGCAAGAATATCTCAATAGGATTGGCTTTAACCTTGTCGGCTACGGCTGCACGACCTGCATCGGCAACTCCGGCCCGCTCGACCCGCGCATAGAAGATGTGATTACTCGGAACGATTTGATTGCGGCAAGCGTGCTTTCGGGCAACAGAAATTTTGAGGCGCGCGTGCATCAGAGCGTCAAGGCGAATTTTTTGATGAGCCCGCCGCTCGTCGTCGCCTTTGCACTCGCGGGCCGCGTCAACATAGACATGTCTAAAGAGCCGCTCGGCAAAGATAGAAACGGGCAGGACGTTTACCTGCGCGACATCTGGCCCAGTCTCGAAGAGGTGCGCGAACTGCTCAGCTTTGCTTTTGACCCGCAGACTTTCCAGAGACTCTACAGCGACTTTGCCGAACAGAACCCGCTCTGGAATGAGATTCCGTCAAGCACCGGCGAAGTCTATCAATGGGATTCGCAATCAACTTATATTCAGGAGCCGCCCTACTTTGAAAAATTCAGTATGGAGGCGGACAGGTTCTGCGACATACGCGGCGCGCGTCCGCTTGCAATCTTCGGCGACTCCGTGACGACAGACCATATCTCGCCCGCCGGAGCCATCAAGCCGAAATCACCCGCCGGACTTTACCTGCAACTGCGCGGCGTGACTGTCGCAGATTTCAATTCCTACGGCTCGCGGCGCGGCAATCATCAGGTGATGGTGCGCGGCACATTTGCAAATGTGCGTATCAAAAACTTGATGGCTCCCGGAACGGAAGGCGGCGTGACTGTCCTGCAACCCGTCGGAGAGCAGATGAGCATCTATGATGCATCCGTGCATTACATGGCTGCGGGCGTGCCGCTCGTAGTCCTCGCTGGACAGGAGTACGGCACTGGCAGTTCGCGCGACTGGGCAGCGAAAGGCACGCGGCTGCTCGGTGTGAAAGCTGTGATTGCAGAGAGCTTTGAGCGCATACATCGCTCGAATCTGGTCGGCATGGGCGTCCTGCCCTGTCAATTCAAGGAAGGCGTCAACGCGCGAACGCTCGGACTCGATGGCACGGAAACTTTTGACCTTACAGGGCTTGAGAGTGAACAGGTAAGGCCGAGACAGGATGTTACGCTTGTCATTCATCGCGTGAGCGGAGAGACGGAGGAAGTGCCTGTCACCTTGCGCATTGATACGCCGATTGAGATTGAATACTACCAGCACGGTGGCATCCTGCCTTACGTGCTCAGGCAGCTATTGGCCCAGACAGAGCAGTAAGAGCAGAGACAGTTTCAAAACTCTGGATTTAAAGAGTGAACCCTTTGCGCGCTTGAGATTTTCTTTTCTTTGCGCGAAACACCAACGAGCGGTTCACGCTGGTGGCGCGAAGATAAAAGACAAGCTCGCAAAGGAGTAGTGGGTCAGTTTGAAATTTAGGTGAGTAACAGCGACGAAAAAATCTCGCGCTGGTGGCGCAAAGGCGCAAAGAAAAACAACCTGTCTTCTTTGCGCCTTTGCGCCACCAGCGCGAGATTTCTTTTCTCTCTTTTTTCAACCTGACCCACTACCGAATAGTTTATTTTCTTAAGTTTTGAAGTCACTTCTGAGCACGGATGACAACTACGCTGTTTACTCTGGCGGGCGTCGGGCTAATCTTGCTGGTCGTCTATGATATTTATGCGACGATTCTGCATTCGCGTTCGCGCTCCGGCCCGATTGCAGAGCCGCTCAATAATCTTGTCTGGCAGGCGGCGATTGGCATCGCTTTCAAGCTCTCGCGCTCTGCGCGCCACAGGCTGCTCAATTCAGTTGGCCCACTGCTGCTTCCATTTCTGATAATCATTTTAGTCTTCCTCCTCATGCTCGGCTTCGCGCTGATTTATTACCCGCGCATGCCGGAAGAGTTTGTCATCGCCCCCGGCACATCGAGCGCGGTATGGATGGAAGCCTTCTATTTTAGCGGCGTGACTTTGAGCACCGTCGGCTATGGCGACATCGCGCCGCGCACGGAAGCGATGAAGCTTGTCTCTCTGGCACAGGCTCTTTCGGGCTTCGCTTTAATTTCGCTTGCCATCACATATCTCATCACTGTTTACGGGCAGTTAGAGCGCAAGCGTGTCGCGGCCCTCGCATTTTATTACCACTCGGAACAGGGAGCAGATGCCGCAGGCTTTATTGCCAACCATTTTGTAGAAGATAAATTCTATGGCCTCGAAGCGACCTTGCGTATAGCCTCGCGCGAGATGCAGTTGATTCTTGAATCACACACGGAGCATTCCGTCCTGCACTATTTTCACCCGCGCGAAGTTCACAAGAGCTTGCCGCGCATGATGTTTTTGGTGCTTGAGATTTGCACTGTCATACGCTCTTGCCTAGACCCTGCGGCATATGTCGAAACGCGCGACCATCCGGCTGTCATGATGCTCGAAGCAAGCGGCAGGCATGTGCTTGGAGAGTTGTATTCGATGCTCGACCTTGAGCGACGAAAGACGCGGCGCGGCGAGACCACTGGCACGGATGAGAATAGATGGCATCAGCGATTAGAGCAGACCATGCAGCGACTTCAGCAAGGAGGCATCAAGACGCGCCCGGACAGAGAGGCCGCATGGCAACTCTATCGCACGGGGCGCGAGGAATGGGAATCGCAACTTCACCGGCTGGCAAATTATCTCGGCTATGACTGGAACGAAGTCACAGGCGACAGAGACCTGCGCGACGCCTCCGAAGAGATGCAGGACACTGGCGAATGGGGCGACAAGGAAAGAGAAAAATGAATGCGGAAATAAAAAACAAGTTTCCCGCAAAGGCGCAAAGGCGCAAAGAAAAATAGATTGTCTCCTTTGCGCCTTTGCGCCTTTGCGGGAAATTCTTTCGTGAATTTCGTTCTCACTTTTGCCTTCACCATGTGCTGAGTGATAGAGTTATGCAATCAACTTTCAGCTTCGCACACATACAACACAAATAGAGGAGTAAACCCTTATGTCAACACCGCAGCAGACAACATCAACGACGCCTCGCAAATATCAACTTTTCATAGACGGCAAATGGGTGGACGCCGAATCCGGCAAGACCTTTACGACGCCGAACCCTGCGACGGGCGAAACTCTGGCCGAAGTCGCAGAAGCGGACAAGGCTGATGTGGACAAGGCTGTCACAGCCGCGCGCAAAGCTTTTGAAGGCAAGTGGGGAAAGATGAGCGCGCGCGATCGCGGTCGGCTCATGTACAAGCTCTCGCAACTCATCGAAGAACGCACGCCTGAATTGGCCCAACTGGAAACAGCAGACAACGGCAAGCCTATACGCGAATCGCAGTATGTTGATTTGCCGCAGGTCGTCGAAAATTTTGAATACTTCGCAGGCTATGCCACGAAGATTGAGGGCGAGACGATTCCCGTTCCGGGCCAGATGTTCAACTACACTTTGCGCGAACCCATTGGAGTCTGCGGGCAGATTATCCCCTGGAACTTTCCGCTCCTCATGGCCGCGTGGAAACTCGCGCCCGCGCTCGCAGCCGGGAACACAATCGTGCTCAAGCCTGCGGAGCAAACTCCTGTCAACGCTATGGAACTCGGCAAGCTGATTCAGGAAGCAGGTTTTCCTGACGGCGTAGTCAACATCCTGCCGGGTTATGGCGAGACTGCCGGAGCCGCGCTCGCTTCGCATCCGGGCATTGACAAGATTGCTTTCACAGGCTCAACCGAAGTCGGCAAAATCATCGCACGCGAAGCCGCACAGAACTTAACGAAAGTTTCTCTCGAACTTGGCGGCAAAGCTCCGAACATAGTCTTTGCGGATGCGGACATCGAGCAGGCCGTCAACGGCGCGATGATGGGCATCTTCTTCAATCAGGGACAGGTCTGCTGCGCTGGCTCAAGGCTTTTTGTGGCCGAAGAGATAAAGGACGAATTTCTCGGTCGCCTCAAAGAGAAGTCGCAGAAGATTGTGGTCGGCAACCCGATGGACGCAGGCACGCACATGGGGCCGCAAGTCTCAGCAGAACAACTGAATCGCATCAAGGGCTATGTGGACATCGCGCGCGAAGAGGGCGCGACCGTCTTGACAGGCGGCGAGTCGCCCGCGCTCGAAGGCGATTTCAAGAACGGCTATTTCTTCCAGCCGACTATCTTCGGCGAAGTTAAGAATCAGATGCGCGTCGCGCAGGAAGAAATCTTTGGCCCAGTGACATGCGCTATCAGCTTCGAGGATGAAGACGATTTGCTTAGACAGGCCAACGAAACCATCTACGGATTGTCAGCAGGCATCTGGACCAAAGACATCACGCGCGCGCATCGCTTCGCCAAAAATGTTCATGCCGGTACGGTCTGGATTAACACTTTCAATATGTTCAATGCCGCATCGCCCTTCGGCGGCTTCAAGCAATCCGGTTATGGACGCGAGATGGGCAAGCACGCGCTTGAGCTTTACACGCATATCAAGAGCGTGTGGGTTGATTTATCGGGCAAGCCGATTGGTTGGTACGGAAAGTAAGAATGAAGAGAAAACCTTTGCGGGCTTTCTCTCTTTCTTTCCTTTGCGCCACCAGCGTGAACCGCTCGTTGCCGTTTCACGCAAAGGCGCGAAGATAAAAGACAAGCTCGCAAAGAGTTGAATCAGGTTTGCGCTTGAGCTGTGAAGCGGTCTCTGAATAATTGGTAAGGGAGAAATTCGTTTGCCAACCATTTCGGCTCTTGATGCGTCTTTGTTATCATCGCCGCGCTCTCCCGAAAAGTGTTTTTGGAAACTTAAAGGAGATGCCTATGACAAACGGTCGTCGCACAATTTTTCTATCGCTCCTTCTCGCTGGAACGATTCTTTTTACAGCCTGTCCCAATCGTGAGTCCATCTCGAAAATCAATGCCGATCCGGGACGTTACCGGAATAAGGATGTCGCTATCGCAGGGACTGTGACAGACAGTTATGGAATCCTCGGCACGGGCGCGTATGAGATAGATGACGGCACGGGCAGGATGTGGGTCGTCACGCGGCGCGGCGTGCCTTCGCGCGGCTCGCAGGTCGGAGCCAAGGGGCGCGTCCACACTGGCTACAGCTTTGGCGGGAGAAGCTTTGGCACTATCATTGAAGAATCAGACCGCAGAAGCAGATAAGATTTTCTTTCATACACATCTCTGCTCATTCGATGAGCAGAGATGTGTATGAGCAGATGAGTAAATGGGCGGATTCATCTCTTCTCTTGACGAGCAGTTTGCGCGGCTGCATGCTCTGTCGCTGGCGTTGATTAAAGAAGTCCCGCAGGAAAAGCTTTACTGGCAACCGCGCCAATCTGCGTTTCCGGTTTATTCGTGCGGCGAGTATCTCCTGCGGAGCGCGGGAAGTGTTGAGCAGACTTTCGGCGGCATCACTACAAACTTGTGGGACGACCCTTTTGAATGGACGCTGCCCGAAACGCTCTCGACCTCTGAGAAGATTGCGGAATATTTGCAGGAAGTTGAAACGACGCGGCGGCACGGTTTCGAGTTTTTTAAAAGTGATGCAGACCTGCTGAAAGAGATTGCATCGCCCGCCGGCGAGCCGCAAACGATTTACAGGCTGCTGCTGGACACACACGCGCGCGCGGCGCATTATCAGGGACGCGCCTTTGCTACGTTCAGGCTTTTTTCGGATGCGCGATTGCCGCGCATCTAAAAAGCTTTTAAATTAATTTTGATTCCTCAAAGGTTAAGGAGAAAACTCTTCCCATGTATTGCCCGCAATGCGGCCAACAGCAAGCGCCCGGCGAAGTTCGCTTCTGCTCGCGCTGCGGCCTGCCGCTCGGAGGCGTCCATCAACTGCTCGCGCACGGCGGCGTTCTGCCGAATTACGCTCCGCCCGAAGCGACAGAACCGCAAGAGCCTTCCGCGCGTCGCAGGGGCGTGAAGCAGGGCGTGACGATGATTATGCTGGGCATCATGTTGACCATTCTCTTTGGCATCTTGAACGGCTATCTGAACACGCCGGAGATGTTTACAGCGATAGCCGCAGTCATAGGCTTTGTCGGCGGCCCTTTGCGTATTCTCTACGCGGCTATTTTTGAAGAAGGCGCGAAGCCGCAATATCAGGCGATGCCCGCATACTATGTGACGCCTGCGACTCCTCCAGTCCTGAACGCGCCGCCGCGTCATGTGGCTCTGCCTCCGCAGCAAAGCGCGCCGCCCGTGCCTAATTGGCCCAGGCGTCCCAACACAGCCGAACTGGTCACGCCGCCCAGCGTGACTGAGAACACCACACGCCTGCTCGACAGAGAGCCTGAGACGCCTGAGCGTTAATTTTTTTCATCGCATAATTTTAAGATGATGGAGCACGACGCAGAGAAGGGAAACGCAGCGTCGCTTGGCGAACGCTTGCGCGAACGCATCAAGAGCTTTGGGCCAATCAGCTTTAGCGACTGGATGAAGGCCGCGCTCTATGATGAGCGCGAAGGCTATTACTGCCGCACGGACTTAAAACGCTGGGGCCGTGAAGGCGACTACCGCACCAGCCCCGAAAGAAGCAAACTCTTCGCCGCTACCTTCGCAAGATATTTCGCACGGCTTTATCAAGAGCTAGGCTTGCCACAAGAATTTACTATTCTCGAAGCAGGCGCAGGCGCAGGCCATTTCGCACATGACGTGCTTGCAACTCTCAAGCGTTTTCATCAGCATGTCTTTCATGCCACACGCTATCTGATTGACGAAGCCAGCGCAGATGCCAGCAAGCGAGCAAAGAATCTGCTCGCTCCATTCAAAGAACGCATCGCATTTCTTCATCTCGAAAATCTTGCACAGAGAATCAGCACGGGCGTCATCTTCTCAAACGAACTGCTCGATGCCATGCCTGTCCATCGCGTGCTCGTGAAGAATGGAAAACTCCTGGAGCTTTGCGTCGGCCTCGATGAAGCAGAAGAATTTATCTGGATTGAGACGCAGCCAACGACACCGCTCCTCGAAAATTATTTCTCCGAACTCGGCCTGCGACCCGCCGAAGGCTACTACGCCGAAGTAAATCTCGCCGCCGCCGCCTGGCTCCGCCAAGCCTCAGCCGCCCTGGACAAAGGCTACATCATCACAGTGGACTACGGCGCACAGGCCACAGAACTCTATCAAGACGAACATCGCCGCATAGGAACTCTACGCTCCTTCCGCCAGCATCACTTTGCAGATAACCCGCTCGACTCCCCCGGCGCACAGGACATCACCTCAACAGTCAACTGGACTCACCTCCAACACACAGGAGCAAAATGCGGCCTCGAAACCTTAAGCCTTGAACGACAAGACACCTTCCTCCTTCGCGCCGGTTTGCTCCAACAACTAGAACTATTGACAGCAGAATCCACGAGCGAAGCCGACACCATCATCCTACGCACGAGCGCGCGCGAGATGATTCTTCCCGGCTCAATGAGCAGCAGTTTTCAGGTGCTCATCCAAAAACGTATCTGATACAGCTGTTCACGAACAATAAAGTTCTTCCCTAAACCACTGGCTAGTACTATATTTATCCCACCAAGTGTAAGAGTGACCCTATATCTCACCCCACTGATGACCCATCGCGAGCGGGGAATATCACCACCTCGGGGGCGCGAAAAGACCCGGAACTGGAGCCGTATGCGTAGATGATTTGATAACTGCGTTTCTTTAAGGGGGTGATTTTCTACAGCATTCGTCAAACAATCAGATCTCAACTTTATTGACAACAAAGTTCGGGCAGGGTATTTTCCACAGGCTTTCGCTATTTCTTACCAGCGCGCTCAGTGCACATTATGACCTCATGTCGGACGTAGCTCAGATAACTTTGGATGGAGGCGGCGACCGTCTTGTGTTGCCGCTCCGCGCCAGCGAAAAGACTCACAATGAATCGGGCGCGTTCAATGCACAGCCTCTCCCGGCACGGCTCGTCAACGGCGTCCGCGCCGAATCCTGTCTCTATCAATGCGCAGAGGAGCCGCGAAGGCTCCCAATGCGCCACTCACCGCGCACGGTCGGCGGGCGGAACGGAGTTAACAATGGCTGCACATTCCTTAGAGCACTTGATTAAAGAGATCAGACGCCTAATCGAGGATGACGATACCGAGCGGGCGATTGAAGAGTTAAAGAATTATTTACATTCCAACGTCCCAGACCTCTACAACGAACTGCTGGCACAGGCAGCACGCCGCAGGCGCTTGCTGCGGGACGAACGGGCTGGGACTATCACAAGAGAACAGTCTGAGGTAGAGAAGATGAAGCTCGGCAGAGCACTGCTGGGCCTGCTCGATGAACTCCCTAAAAAGGTCGAGCGAAAACTGACCCCCGTCGGCAGGGGCGTTCCCCTCATATCGGAAGCCGTCGCCATCCCGCAAGAGATCAATCCAGAGAGAATCCTTGGTATCAATAACCTCAAGCAAATCTCTTGGATCGAGCGCGGCGTGCAGGTATGCAAAAGCGTCTGCCGCATCCTCACGCCCGACGGTCTTGGCACGGGCTTCATCGTCGGTGCCGGGATGGTCATGACCAACAATCATGTCATCCCCAGCGCCGCGGTGGCCGCGGAGTCGGAGATCGAGTTTGATTACCAGCAGGACGGGGCGGGTCAACTATTGCCGACTTACCGCTACGGCCTAGACCCCGTGGAGTTTCACACGAGCGTGGCACTCGATTACACCCTCGTGCGCGTCCGCCCGGAGTCGGGAAAGCCCCCCTTGGAGACGTGGGGCCGACTGCACCTCAACCCGCACGCTGACCCGCGGCCATCCGAGCACGTCTCAATTGTGCAGCATCCTAACGGCGGGCTGAAGCAGATCGTCCTGACCTCCAACTGGGTCATCGACAAGAAACCTCCAGTCCTCCAATACACGACGGACACGATGGGCGGGTCGAGCGGGTCGCCGGTCTTCAACGACTCTTGGCACGTTGTGGCTCTTCATCACGCTGCGGTGCCTATGGCGAATAAGGGCGTGCAGCGTTACATCAACGAAGGAATCTTGATGTCCGCGATTAAACCTGATGCGGGCGACCTGTGGCCTGGTGACGCTGCCTGAGGGCAGGCGTGAAGACTTGATGAAGCGACGGTTAACAGAAAACATTTCGGTCCAAGGGCAGGCCACCCGACTCGTCGAGGCATGCTCTTACATCCGGGAGTTGGTGGTCGAGGATCGGATTGAGGAGGCGCTAAGTCACCTCAGAGAAGTGGCGGCGTCCCAAGACTCTCCACGCGCGAACGAGATCCTTGATCTCGTGAGGCAGTTTCGGAGCGTGGAGCGCAGTGAGCTGGCCGGGACTACGACGCGCGAGGCCGCCGTGGCCGAAAAGAGCAGGATTACAAGATTCCTGCTCCAGTTGACAGACGAACTCGACTACCAGCGCAAGGTGCGCAGCGCCGCCGTGGGGTTGTCACCAACTGAAATCAAGGCGCGCACTAACTACCTCAAGATGTTGCGGAGAGATGTCCAGAACCGGTTGGATGTCTCGATTCACAATGCGCGCTTCATTGACCTTGGCATCAGCGACATGCCGTCGGCCACCCACCTCCCGTGGGTCTATAAAGACCCAGACTCGTTGCAGGAGTTCGCGAACATCGAGGATGCTTTCGCCGAGTACAATCGCCGCTTGCTCTTGTTGGGCGCGCCGGGGTCGGGGAAGACGGTCACGCTCCTGAACATCACCAGGCAACTTATCGTTGAGGCCGAGGGGAGTTTGGCGGCTCCCATTCCCCTACTTGTCAATCTGTCGAAGTTCCACCTCCGCCCGCCCGCCGGCTCCATCTTCAAGCTGTGGGGCGGTAAGGAGCCGGATGTCGGAAAGCTCGACGATCGGGTCGAGCGCTGGCTGTTGGGCGAGTTGACGGAGTATCCGATCATCTCGGCGGAGATAGCGCGCAAGTGGATCGAGGAGGGGCGCATCGCTGCTCTCCTCGATGGCCTCGACGAGGTCAACGACGAATACCGCGCCGAACTGGTGCGAGTGCTCAACGCCACGTACCTCCGAGATCACCTGGAGTCGCCCGTGGTCGTCTGCAGCCGGATCAACGAATACCGACCGCTTCAAGACCGTAAGGAGACACAAGTTCAACTCGAAGGCGCTGTCACCTTGCAGCCGCTGAACAAAACCCAGATCGCCGACTATCTAAAGGAGGCCAAGGCGACGGGCCTCAGTCAATTCTTGCTGGGCGACGATACGCTCGCACAGATGGCGCAGACGCCGCTCACCCTCAGCATGATGACGCTGGCCTACGGCGGGGTGGCCCCCGCCGACATCCCCTCTTTCTCTTCGCTGACCGAGCAGCGTCACCACCTGATGGAAGCTTATGTCGAGAAGATGTTGCAGCGGAAGGAGCAGCACGACCGCCCCGGCGCTGGAAACGACGAGGTGCCAGAGGAGGAGTATGTCTATAGGCCAGAGAAGATAAACAGCTATCTGGGCTGGCTGGCCGTCCGCCTCAGTGTGCGCATGCAGACAGCGTTCTCCACACACGGGCTGTTCAGCTTCCTCATCAGCGAGGTCAACCGTGACCAGCAGTCCGGGGTGTGGTGGGCGACCGTGCTTTGCCGCGCCCCCATTATCTTTCTGCTTGCCGTGCTCGCAGGAACCGCGGTTGCGCCAATGTCCTCTCAGGCGGGGTTGCAGGTCTTGTATGGTGGTCTCCTCGGCGCGGTGGCGTACCTACCGCTCGCTTGGGCTTTACGACCTCAAAACGAGATGCCTTCCCATCTGGAGACGCCCAGGTTGGTTCTCTCCATCCTCATCTTCTCGGTGGCAATCTTGGGCGGCTTGGGCGTTATCTCGCAAACGCTATCATCGGTTCTGCCGTTTGGCATCCCGCCCGTGCCAGCGGGACTCATTGCCCTCTGCTTAGGCATCGTCGGCATGCTCGCAATAGTCAAAACGTCGGGGGAACAAGTACGGAAGTTCGTAATTATCGGGAGCGCGTTAGCTGCTTTCCTGACGGGACTGTTGGTGATGCGAAGCTCGTTCGGCTCGCAGTACGGTTGGTACATTCCCGCTGTGTCGATAGCGGCGGGTTTGGTAGTCTCCACTAGTGTCTATTTCGCAGCCGATAGCGAGTGGGGAGGGGCCGGGTTAATACTACTCCTTGCTGTGGGACTCATCTTGGTTTTGGCGGGGAGTGTTTGGCTTGTCGGTCAGCTAGATTGGTATAAGTCGCTCATCACCTTTCTTGGTCTGGCCGTAATAATTTTAGGCAGCATTCAAAAAAACATCTTGGTGTTAGTCAGCTTCTTGGCTGCTTTTGTCGTCGGCGGGATTGTTGGCCGGTTTTTCTTCCCCATCGGCGAAAGCGCTGGCTCCGTGCTCGGAACCATGACTTACGGGTATCTGTTGCTACTGAGTTTGTCCTACTTCGCCGAGCATGGCAAGAAGATCGGCTTGCAAGCACGCTTTGTCAGTTTCATCCAGTACACAGTCGAGAAGATTGAGAAACTCACGGATCGATACCTTTTGAGTCCCATCCTTCTACGCGTCGTGATGATTACCCGCTGCCTCCCGCTGCGCTACAAGCCTTTCTTTGAATATGCCGAGCAGTCGCTCCTCCTCAAGCGGGCGGCTGGCGACATCGAGTTCATGCACCGTCTACTGCGCGACTATTTCGCGCTCCGTGACCTACAGCCCTTGCTGAAGTCGACCGATTCCAACCGGCGTCTGGAGGCGATCCGGAGCCTCGGGTTCCAAGGGGACGCGGCTATCGACGCACTGGCAGAGTTCGTCCGCTCACCAAACCCTGACATCCGCGAGGCCGCCGCTTGGGCCTTCGGAAGGATTGCGTCGCCGGAAGCCATCCCGCACATCGAAGCTGCTCTCAAAGATACCGAGGCCAGAGTCAGGCTCACGGCTGTCTCCAGTTTAAAGAATCTCCCGCACGAGGAGTTCATGCGGCTTATCTCGCTGGTGATCGACGACGACGATCCTTCGGTGCAACGCGCGTGGATCGAGACCACCTTGAGTTTACCTAATATGTATAGCCTGTACTACTATGGACGGACCCGGAAGGAGAGGAGTTCAAGGGACGTATGCTCAAAGCGATTGAAAGCCGAGACGAGTTGAGACAAATTCTCTTTCATCTGGTTGAAACTCACTCCAACGACCAGTTGCGGAGCATTGCAATCGAAATCATCGTGCCTCTGCACGATAAGCGGAGCGTGCCAGCACTTATCAGTGCCTTGTTAGACCGCAGTTTTAGGGACCGCTACGAGGCGGCACGTGCGCTCGGCCAACTGGGCGACCCCCGGGCGGTGAAGCCGTTGAGCAAAGTCTTATCGGTGCGCAACAAGACTTTGCGCAGTATCGCGCGCTCGGCCTTGATCCAGATCGGCACAGCCGAGGCGATAGCGGCGTTGAGGAAGCACTAGCTCGCGTGGCTCTAGCCTAGCCTACCTTTATCTAAGGGAGTTGGTTGAAAGGATACCCGCGGTAGCACACCCTCTTCAAAAAATGAATCAGCAGACCCCCTATATGCCCCTGTTCAGAGATTTGTCCCTGGAAAATTAAGTCGTTACCTGAATAGTTTCTAAGTCCTTTATTCTGGAATCAATTCTACTCTAAATTAGAAATTAAGTTGTTACCTGAATAGCCTACCGCCCTCTCTTTCGGATTGCCATTGGAAAATTAAGTTGTTAACTAAACTGTCAATGTTAGGTAGCGTAGGCCCTTCAGCGCTTCCTTGATGCCGCACTGCCACCTCTCCAGTTCTACGTATTTTTCTTGATAATCCGGCACGATAGTGCTAGATTGCGCGCCGCCGCAGCATCCTCACGCTTTCTCCGTACTGGTAGGCTGCTGTAACGCAATACTCTATTAGCACATAGAACTCACAACTACCCTTATAAGGGTAGTTGTATGGGGTAGGCCAATGATCTCACTTCTTTAATAGTGTTCCACCTTCATGGTTAGTAATAGTGTCGATAGAGGGACGGAAGTGCCACCGCTGATTCGAGCGGCAGGAGGAGTGGTTTACCGACCATCTAACAAGGGATTTGAGGTGATTATTGTTGGAACTGGAAATCCAACACAATGGCGCCTACCCAAAGGCATGATCGATCCTGACGAAAGTCTCGCTGATGCAGCCTTACGCGAAGTCCGCGAAGAGTCAGGTGCAGTAGCCGAGATTGAGTCTATGTTAGATGTTGCACACTGGACTTATGAATATGAAGGTAAACTTTTCAGAAAAGAAACAACGTATTATTTGATGCGGTATGTAGATGGTGATTTTGATAAGCATGACCATGAGTATGAATTCGTTCAATGGATTCCCTTACTTGAATCAGTTATAAAGCTACACTTTGAATCAGAGAAATCTGTGGCGGAAAAGGCGATTCGATTTCTTACCTCATCGGCAAAGGGATAGCTAATGTCCACCAATAAAACTGAGCTAGAAAAGAGTGGGAATAAAAGTATTGTTAAGTCGATTCCTATTATCCCAGACACGTGGCAAACATCTGCGGCATTAGGGCTATTTTTGAATCTTGTTGGGGGTCTTATCGTTGCGGGAATTCTCCTTTTTGCTACGACCCCGTCGCGCATCCTTATTATTACTGCCATCTTCTTTGTAGTAGCTTCAGCTATTTCGGGACTCATTCTTTTCTTAAAAAATAGGAGACTTACAACAGCGGTTGAACAGCTACAAAGTGAACTAAGTAGTTGCGAATTGCTTTACGAGCAAAGATTAAAGAACCTCGGAATAACTGAGATAACTGATGCGATGGCAGGAAGCAACTGGAGTCCTGATGCGGTGATGGCCAGAGCACAGCACCAAGTCAGATTCCTCGGAGTGTTCGGTCATAAGTGGGTAATGGATGCAGATAGACAAAACAAGTACCGGGCGATGCTCACGCGAATACAGTTAAATGGAGGGCGGGTACAATTTTTACTCCTCAATCCGAACAGTGCACCTGCTTCAAAACTCGCCCTGTATAGAAATCAAAAAAGTGACTTTTACAAAGACTTTCCATCGGTCGAGTTTTACAAAAGCCTGACGAAAGAGTTTGACTGTTTTGAGCTACGTCTGTACGAAAACTTCCCCTTTATTCGTCTCATATTAGTAGATGGCGTTTGTTCAATATCTAGGTTCAAGACGCAAAAGAGTGCTGAAAATACCTTAAAAGCTCCGCAACTCGTTTTTGCGCCCGAAGGGCCTGATGACAACTGGACAATGTATCAATCGCTAGTTCTACTCTATGACTTTTTGTGGGGGCTGGCTAAAGACCCATTCTCATCTCAATCTAGGTTGCCGCATGAAACCACCCAAGTAACTACAGAATCTGGCACACAGGCAAACATACAAGAGGAGACAGCCACCAAATGAACACGATTACTTTAGAAAAGATCAGCCCTTTCTTTGACGAGGCACGCGATCTTATAAACGTCATTGTTGAAACACCTAAAGGCTCACAGAATAAGTATGACTATGATCATACAACCGGACTTTTCATACTTGATAGACCTATTCACTCGTCGCTTCGGTATCCGTTTGATTATGGTTTTGTGCCTAATACTCTTGCTCTAAACGGCGATCCAGTAGACATCGTTCTGATGATAAACCAATCAACGTACACTGGCTGCTTAGTTCGCTCTAGGGTTGTCGGCGTAATGATTATGGAAGATGAGGCCGGCAGAGATGAGAAAATCTTGTGTGTTGCTGACAGAGATCCAAGAACTTCCCACATTACTGATATAGAACATGTGCCTCCACATCACCTAAAAGAGCTTGAGCATTTCTTCATCCATATAAAGGATTTAGAAAAAGAAAAGTGGGCACACGTCGAAGGATTCCAATGCAGAGAAGTTGCCATTTCCGTGATTCGCGAGGGCGTGAAAAATGGACGAAGGGATAAAACCGAATAGTGTCAAGATAGGTTGTGTTCATGGGCGTTACCAGCCTTTTCATACTGGGCATTTAGAGCATGTCCTCAAAGCTCATGATCTCTCCAACTTGCTTTATGTGGGTCTGGCCAATAGCGACCCCTCTCATATAAATGCGGATGGCACCTCGCCGCATCGTCATCTAGATGATGCGAATCCCTTCCCTTACTTCGCCCGAATGGAAATGGTGCTCGGCTCCTTGAAGGAAGCTGGCGCCACTTTGGAGCGAATAAGAATAGTCCCGTTCCCAATAAATAGACCGGAGTTGCTGCGTTATTACGTGCCTGGCTATGCGACGCATCTCATTACTGTCTTCGATGAATGGGGAGAGAAAAAAGTACGCACGCTCAGAGAACATGGCTTGGATGTTAAGGTGCTACAAATGCGTAAGGTGACGACGGGAACTGAAGTGCGTAAGTTGGTTTCGGCAGGCGAAAGTGTCTCCCACCTCGTGCCACCCTTTGTAAATACATTCCTAAACGGGGATGGGCGTACGTATCTTAGTCAAAAAACATGATCAGACAAGCAGAGTTAACACATCTAACTACTACTGACTCGTTCGGAGGTAAAGCTAAAGGTCTGTCAAGTCTAGCATCGGTAGGTGCTCCGCTCCCCCCCACTTTGTGTCTATCTGCACTAAAAGAAGAAATAGATAGGTCGGGCTGTCTGGAAGAAATAGAATCAATCGTTCACTTGTGGGTAACAAAAATAGTTGCGGGTGGTATATCTGCTGGTAATAATTGGATTGTTCGTAGCTCTCATTCACTCGAAGATTCTCTAGAAACAAGTGCAGCCGGTTTATATCCTTCTCGCGTGGTTACTATAGATCGCGAAGGGGCAGTTCTTCCGATTGCTCAAACAGTATTTGAGATTCTCGGTTTACTTCTACGTAATTCTTCTGAAGCCTCGGTGATCTTGCAGCCCTTTATAGTGGGTAACATCTCCGGGGTGATTTTCTCTTCAGACCCAAACGAGGGTAAATACGGCAGTGGAATAGTTACATACGTTAACGGACCTTGCTCAAGTTTAGTCGATGGTACAGCGACTCCGAGCGTAGCCTATTTCTCTGAAGTAGATTTTCCTCCATCCTTGCATCCAGCACTGCAAGCATCTTGGGAGCAACTTCTTGGGGCTTGTTCTAAAGTCGAAAAAGGGTGGGGAGTACCCGTTGATTGTGAGTTCACAATTACTGAATCAGGTCAACTCTTCCTCCTTCAAGCCCGCCCAATCTCTGCACTTACATCCTGGAGAACCATTACGCATTTACTTGAGGTCCGCACTGGCAACAGACTGCCGCCATCCGTGGAGACTCATCCAAAAGTGCAATTAAGATTTCAGTGCCAACGGAGTGGCGTTGCCATATCGCCTGCATGGATTGCTACGGAAACAAAATGGTATAAGCTGCCACAATTTGATATGCCGTTAGGAAGTTACACAAGTGTTCTACTACATCCCCACCTCCTCAACGGCAAAGTAATAAGAAAGTTTTCAAAGGATGGATATTCCGGAACGGCAACTGTTTTAAGTGAAGCGAGTAACTATTGGATCAGACATGCGATCCTTACATCACTAATTCCATCGCCAATTACAGGCATTGCGACCCCACAGGATGAAAAGATTGTTATAGAAGTAGCCAGAGGCCATTTCGTTCCAAAAGGCTTGGTAGACACAACGGTATATGAAGTGGTAGGAACAGATGTTCGGATCGTTCAGCAACTACCTCAACGGTTTTACTTTGAAATAGATCCAGATACTGGCGAGTCGAAGAAAATTGGTTGGAATGGCCAAAACTCGTTAAGTACACATCAGCTTAAAGCTATATCCGTGATGGTTACTAAACTGAGGCTGGAAGAAGGAGGGTATTTAGAATTTGGTGTTAGTGATGAAGGAGAGGCCTTTGTTATTGATATACAAAGAGGTCTTTCTGAAGGGAAGAAACTCATTGCCAACCGTCAAGTGGTCTCATTAGGCGAGGCTGAAGGTGACCTGCTAGCTATTCCAGCCCTTGCATCAAGTGGAGCTGATGACCATTTTTTTGAGTTTGCCACACACCCATTGAGTACAGATGAGACATTGGATCCCGTCGTGATAGCAGCGATAAGGCCGGAATTAGGATTACTGCGCGAATTCAAGAAGCTGGCAGGACAAGGCAAACTAGTTGTTGGAGCAATCTTTGAGACCTACTCCCCATTGAGTCATTTATCTGTGCTACTTCGCGAATGGGGAATCCCGACAATAGTATTCCCTAACTTTTCACGTAATGAATTATCTCAGGCCAGAAGGGTGCGTGTGGTTGCCAGTGGTAGCGGTGGAACTGTGACAAGAATAGATTTGGTGGACCAGTAAACCCCTATCTTATAGTCAGATTCATGACTGGCGGTGTCCCTAGAAAATCAAGTATTTGGATAGCTAATAAGTCCTTTATTTGAGAATCAACTTTTCTCCGAAATAGAAATCAAGTTTATTACCTGAATAGCTTCTTGCCCTTTCTTTGAATGCGCGGCAGCTTATTTCGGGCATTAGATTTCAGAAGCGTACCCAATTATGGGAAAGAAGAACAAGTGTCTTCGTCTACTGACCGTAGAATCATCTTCGAAAAAACTCAGGGTGTTTGTCATTTTTGCGGCGAGCCCGTTGTTTTCGAGAAATATGGTTTACGACGTTAGGAGGAAATGGATCGTGGAATATTGACCACGTCAATCAGAGATGGAAGGGCAGGGCGGAATCACTCGATAATTGTCTACTCGCGTGTGTAACGTGCAATCGCTCAGAGGTGGACTTGTCCGGGATCAAATCTAAGAGAGGCTCTATATTAAATTTGTATGAAACGAAATTCCAAGTAAAACCAATGAAGTGTTGACTCAAATCAAATAACATATTCGATGGTACCACTAACAAAAAATCTATCTGGCGACATGGGCGAGAATCTCGTTGCAGTTGATTTTTCCCGGCCTGTGAAAGGGCGATACAAACGGCCCCTTTTTAGACCTAAGTTTCTTGGTGACAAATATCCAACTATCGATTTAATAATTGATGTGCTGGCCCCCGACTCTAAAACGCGCTTGGGGTTCTTTTTCGTTCAAATAAAAGCAATCCAGGGATGTGCATTTAGCGCACCAAAATTGCCCATTAAAGTCCCTCTAATTAAATTTAATGCCCTTGTCGACATACAGGCTCCAACCTATTTAGTTGGCGTGGACATCGATTCCGAAACCACCTACCTTGTTGGAGCTTATGGTCGAAGATCACGGGGCATTTCTAGTATCTCAAAGAAATTCAAGTTGAAGGACGATAATGTCAGAATAGATCTTTATAAAGAAGTACTCGAGTATTGGAAAGTTAATTCCCCAAAAGTTAAAAGCAAAAAATTTAATGATGTCTGAAACACCAAAACATTTGAAGGTCAAGATTGGTAGAGCCAATTACCTTGGCTGGCGTGGTGAGCTTCTTGCCAAATTAACTTTATCTTGGATACCAGATCTCACAATAGACGAGGCTCTTGATGATTCACACAATGACTTTTATGTGAAAACAAAAGATGGGATCCGCTTTTTTGTTGATGTGAAGGCCTTCTCCTCACTCGCGATGGATGCAAAGGACGTGGATAAAGTTAAAGAATTACAATTGCAGGCGAGTTCAAAGTTAGTTGCCCGCTCGCATAACTCTAACATACCAACCATACTCTTTTTATTTGACGCGGATACTGACCACGGTCGTTTTCTTAGATTAGACAAACTACTCCAAGGAGGTGAAAGTTCTCATGGTCAGATGTTTAAGTTCCCAATCGAAAACACGATAAACAAGACTAGCTTAAATCAGCTAATTGATAGCTTGAGGATAGAAACAAGCTATCAATTAGCTGATTATCCATTTACCGTATTGCTGACTCGTCGAGCGAAGAGTCCCAAGCCTATAGAAGCACAACACCGCGTCCGCAAACCTACAATTGAAGAATGGGTGCAGTGGGGACAGGAGATAGATTACTCAAAACGATATTTGTCGCCCACCGAAATAGAAGAAGAGTTTATGCTAGATGAAGAAGTGAAGGAAATAACCAGCGCGTACGAATCTTCTTATAGTGAGTGGGATGCGAGTAAGAGTCTTTACGACAAAATCATATTAGAGATTGCTGGATATAGCATCAGCAAAGAAGATCGGCACTCTGCTAAAGAATTTCGGAAGCCAACCCCGGAGATGCTAAAGAAGCTATGGGCCGAGCATAAAGAACTTGTTATCGCTCGGCTCTACAAGTGTTTTTGCTCGCTGGAACAAGATTCTGTTGCGACAATCGGAAGCAGTGAAATGCGTGTCAATCAGGAACTGCCGCCTGACTCTACGCCGTTTATCGTAACCCATGTTCTGCGAAAGCCAACAGACGAAGAAATTAACAGTTTCCAAAGTAATGTTGTGGAAGAGCAGGTCCAACATGATGACCCCAACATCATAAAATTGACCCTTCATCTAACTGCTGCAATCGAACTCTACGACGTGCTAATTCTTAACATTGAGCGTGCGACTGTAAATGGGCAGTCATATTCTGAAAAAAATCGAGATGCTTTTTTAACCGAAATCAATCCGGTCTATAAGCTGCGAGTTTTGGAAGCGTTACTTAATGTTAAAATTTGGAATTTCAAAGTTGATGAAATCAATCTTCCACTTCTGTCTCGGTAAACGTCGAATTTATTGGTCTATTCTGTTATGAGTTGCCGTATCTTTTAGTGAGTATGGCTAACTTTCGATGTACGTAAACTCATCCAGCATTGTGCACTCCTATAAACGGTTCTACCCGGCTTTTGCGTAAATAGTCTCCTCAAGCGTCAAGAGGGCTGCGTTAACGGCGTCCGCCACACCCGCCACGGGCATGAGGCAACGGACGTTAGCCCTCTTTATAAGTTTCCAAGCCCCCGGTTGCGCACCCTCTTGGCTAAACAGCTCTGCGGCCCTCTTAACGCGCCGGATCGCGAAATCAGCCTGAGATTCTACGACTTCATCCAACGCCTCTGCGGTCAGCGGTAGCTTATGAATCTTTTGTCGCAGCAGAGTTATCTGTCCGAGGCCTCTGCCGATGGCTGTCTTGGTCACGCGGATCGGACTTCCCGGCGTCGACTTCAGGCGGCTGGCCGACTCCCTCACCGCCAGAGCGAGCTTCAAGTCTCTTCTCCCCCAATCAACGGAGGTTGCGGCTCTCACCCTTTTCGAGGGTTTCGGTCTGTGCGCCATGAGCCACGCCGCGTCGTTTTGAATCAGCCATGCGTAGGTTCGAGGGAGACTGCCACGGAGGGATTTCATGCGTGGCTTAGGTCGTCCTTTCATCGCCTCTAGCCACAACGCTCTGTGCCTTCGTCGCTTTCGCGTGTGTTCGGCCATTGAACTAACCGCTTTGAGCCGCAGCGTGGGATTCAGTGACAGCGCTCTCCTCTTCGAACCAGAAGCTGCGAGCTGTAGCCGTTCGGCGTGACGACGTACGGTCAAGGGATCGACTTCGAGCCGGGCAGCGATGCCGCTGATGCTTAGGGCCGAGTCTACCCAAAGGTGACGGAGGTCATCCTCCCAGACGTGGCCGAAAGCCTTCATCTTGCTGATCCGGTAGCGGTTTTCAGGCGTCTCGTCGGGGCCGGTGCGTGCGTAAACGAACCCGCACTCGCAGGAGAAGGTGCCCGTTGGCCTGTGATTCTTCCCTCGATAGGAAATCTCGCAGGCTGAAATCTTCCCCTCGCCGCGATGCTCGGAGGCGGGATTCAGGCAGGGCCAAGGGCCTTCGCCGAAGAAATTCAGTTCCTCTGGTAACTGAAAGAACTTATCCACCGTATATCCCAAGAACTGCATTAGCAGTAAGTGATATAGGGGATGTTGAGAATGCTTGGGTCTTCGTACTAATCGCAGTAACCAGTTAGTTTTATTCTGATCCTTTCCACTGAATTCACAGTTCAATTGGTTCAGTAACCGAGGTGAATAGAATTTTCCGAACTCACCAAGTAATTTTTCAGCATGAATACTCCCGGTGTGAGTTGCGAGCCCTCTTTCGATCAATAATCGAAGATAGCGCTTATGCAAATTTTGAGAGGAATGCCCTTGTTGAGGGTGCTCAAGCAGCCAATTCGCCTCACGGGCCAGCTTCAGCATGACTTCGTTATCACTCGTTTTATGAGCCATGGCGGCCGGTCGGATTGGGCTGGTTGCTTCCCTGGCAGAAATGAACAATAGAGAATTTCTACCAGCCTGCATACTTACAGTACTGGATTCAAGAAGAATTCCATGTAGGTGGCAGATTGTTATGCCTGGCAACTGATGTGCTCTGTGCCAGTAGCCTTCCTCAACCTCTACCTCATCCTCCTTCAGGCATGACGAGCAAAAGCGAAGCGATAAGGGCGATTTGATACTGCTTGCCATTATTCCAGAACGCATGTAGGCGGCGGCACCATTACCGGTCGTCATGTCTTCACGAATTAACTGGATACGCTCCGGCGGCAGGAATGCGCTAAAGAAAGGTAAATTCGTATGCTGATCTATTATATGATCAACCGTTAATGACACCCCTTTCGGCAGTGAGTCGGCAAGAAAACCAAGGCGGTTAGGTAAACAGAAAATGGCTGTGGCTGCTAAGTCGCCAAAGAGCTCCTGTAGAAGTGCTTTAGAGCTTGGATATTGCACACGCTCTCCATATCTTGCACAAATACTATAAAGTGATTCGTCAGGGTAAGGAGAAGGGAAGTGACCTAGCATTGATTTAATTGGCTTGGATGGTCTATTGCTTATTTAAGCAGCCTGAGAACTAGCTTGAGCATGTGTTTCTTTTAGAGATATTAGCGCAGCATCAATGGCTGTGCTTACTTCTTTTATGTGTTTAATGGGCCAGACACCTGCGCGTGTCATCAGTACAGTCCGAGTCGGAGATGTCTGATCTTCACGCAAGCAGTTCGCGGCCCAATTAATACGGCGAATAGCAAAATCAGTAAATGATTCAGTCACTTCAGCAAAAGCTGCTACAGTCAATGGAAGGTTGATCAGGTATTTCTTCCTTAGTTGTATAGGAGTCTCAAGCCTTTTTTGAATAGCTGCTTTTGTAATTCTTACTGGACGGCCGGCAGCACTACTTAAGAGTAAAGCTATATTCTTTATTTCTTGAGAAAGCCTAATATCACGCTCTGTCCAATCTACGACCCGAACTGGAGTTGGTTTCTTACGTACAGGATATGGAAGGTTATTTTGTAGCCATTCTTTGTCGTTCTTTTTAAGCCAAGAGAATATTCGTCCAAACTTTCTCTCTAGTGATGAACGATTAGCAGTGGGATTCTCTTTCAGGATAATCAGCCAACTATCTCTATATACTGATTTCTTCTTTGACTTATCTTCGTAACGCTTCTTGAGATGTTCTTGGAGGATTGGATCAATATCGGTAATTGTTCCATTTGGCCCTACCCTTGGAAAGGTAAGGCCCAGACAAGCTGCTTGATATTTAACAGTTCCATTACTTACTCCTAGCCGCTTAGCTATTTCACCGCAAGATAGTGAAGCCTCACTCCACAGGTTCCTTAACGCCTCCTCCCATACATGGCCGAAACGCGATACCCAAGGGTTACTAAATAAACCATTCGTAGATCTGTCAACCCTCCTTCTAAAATAAACAAAGCCGCACGAACAACTAAATGTGCCATTCGGTATACTTTGCTTCCCTTTATAGATTATGGAGCATTTGCTTATTCGTAGTTCCTGGAAATGATCGCTTGCAGGATTTAGGCAAGGCCATGGCCCTGATCCAAATGGATTCTCCTGGGTTAATGGGGATATCAATTTCTTCTTTAGAGTAAGTTCGAAGAACGATTTCGCCGAGTGGCCAAGAAATTGTATTAATAGTAAATGACGAAGAGGGTAAACAGCCTTGTTATAATTAAGACTATTTAGAAGTGAGAAAAGCCAGTTACTAGCATTTAGCTCATCTTGATTACATTGAAGTAAATCCAACAAATCAGAAGAATAATGATTAAAAAATGATTCAGATAGGTTGTTAAGAAAAATTCTAGTGCGACGAGCAAAATCTTTTCCGGATAATATATTATGATAACAAGCGCGAAGAGCTCCGAACCCTGTATTTAAATTATTCTGATCAAGGAGCCATCTTACATCCTTAGCGATGTTAAGCAAGGCGAAATGGTCGGCTGATTCATTATCGAGTCCGACCGCGGCCATTGCCGTTGTTACTGCTTTCTCAGCCGTAATCAATTCACGACTTGCCTGTGAGCGAATATTGACAGTGCTGTTTTGAAGAAAAAGAGAGTGTTCCTCACATACCTCTACTCCGAAAATTTGATGGATTCTATGCCAGTAGCACTCTCCAAACAATCTCCTGTCTTCTAACACACAGGATGGACAGTACCGTAGGTATTTCAGCCGACCGGTATTGCTTGTCGAAATGCCTGCGATCCTGTAAGCGGCGGAGTGACTTGCTGCGCGCATGTGTTTTATTGTTAGGTGGGATCTTTGGGCTGGAAGGAAGGGCAGTAAAAAGGAAATAACGTATGATTATTTATCAAATTTTGTGCTGTAAGTTTATGCCCAGGTGGCAGACTTCCAAGCAGAAAATCGAGGTGACTCGGTAAGGCTATCGGCACTGTTACATGACATGCTCCCCATAGCTCAAGATTTATAGCGCTCTTGGTGGGATATTGCACTCGGTTGCTGTATCTAGCACAAATACTATACAACAGTTCGTCCGGGCAAGGCGTTGGAAAGTGGCCGATCATTTTAATGTTGATAAGCAGAAATTCCTGTTCTTTCATGCAAAAGATATAACTCAACGCTTATTTTGTTTAAGATATTCCTGTGGTGGTCTGCTGAATTTACCTTCCTTCGGAACCTCTTTGCTTTGAGTCTTTTGGGTAACTCGAGTACTGGGGCCGGGAAGATCCCCCTTCGATGGCTTGGCTCGCTTCGGTACATGGTTGTTATTACTCTTATCGGATTTACTGACTGAAGCCGTTGGGTTAAGCTCTGCTCTGGATTTAGTAACCACAGAACTCGACACTTTTTGACTGTCCACGGTGCTGCCATTATTCTCAGCGACATCCGACGTTGACTTATTCGTACTATGATCTATGGTTAACCCGTCATCTGAGCCATAAAGATAGTCTTCAACTTCAAAGATGCGGCCACCCATATCTGCGAGGTCACTGACTGGTCTCATCTCTCTGGGTTTCTTCATACGAGCCTCGCCAAGCATCTCCCCGATTTTCTCTTGATTTAACTGAACTGTTTCACGAATCAACCTGGTGCTTATCTTCTCCTCTTCATTAAGAATGGCTAATTGTTGTGTGAGAACGAAAATTGTTTGGACGACAGCCGGGATACCCTTGGAAACTTTGTAAAGGGCATGCGCGCATTTGTCCTTAAGGACATTCTCTTTAATTTGCCTCGGATGATTTACATACTGGTACGTCCACAGTGTTTCAACAAAGTCCTTCCATACTGGGTCCGGTATAAGTTCCTTTTTCTGATTCTCACTGTCTTTATCTTGGTTTGCTATGATCTATCTAAGGTGCTCGGCCCTGTTTCCTCCTCTTCGTCATCCTCATCTTCATCAAATTCATCAATTTCAGGCATCACTTCGGACATGCGATCCCATGTAATATATCCCTGCTCGCTCACACGCCTAAGTTGGCGGAACTGATTGCTGAGGATTGGACCTGCGTTCTGCGTACCAATAAGAGCGAAGGGCACCCCGATTTTGTTCTCTAAGTGAACGAAAAAATTGACCATAGTAATGTCGCCGCCACTGCGGGCCTCGCTAAGGTCTTGTATCTCATCAATGACAAGTATTCCGAGGCATTGATTGGCAGCAACAAGGGACATACCTGTGATCAGATCTTCGAGCGTTCGATGAGAGTTTCCTGCATACATCTTCTTATATTGAGTCCCCAGAATCTCATCAACTGCGCTAAAAAAATGTAAGCAAAGTTCTCTAAGTGAGCCGTTGCGGGGACATTCAAGCTTGAGCCAGACCAATTGTTTCATGATGAAATCCCGGTCCTTGTACGAGGTGTGAATTATTACCTGCGGCAAGGATTGCAGGATTTTCTCGGCGGTCGTTGATTTGCCAGTACCTCCGGACCCAATAATCGCTAGGCCTCTGGCTCTTGAGTTTGGAAAAGGTGTCTTCTTTATAGCCCTGAGAAAGGACTTGATATTCTGATGGGTTTCTTTCCAATATTCCCATAGCACTGGGTTACGCCGGATGTAACCCCGACGTATCATGTTCGTGATTGCATAATAAACTGTCAGATGCTTCCCGTTGGGAACGAAGAACTCACGTGCTGTCTCCGTCATCTGAAGTCGTGCTACCTGGTCCAGTTCGCGGTCTTTATCCGAGTAAGGTGGTAGCTGAAGCAGATACTCTGTAACCTCTCGAGGAGTCAGCGTTATGGGGAGAGCTTCGTTTAGAGGGTTATCACGGAACTGTGGCACCTCTTGTGTTGAATACTCAGCCATGATCTGAGCACCACGGATAATTTCCATAGGTGGTGGCTCTAACTGGACTCTGCGCATATTTTTACTCACCTGCCCATCCTCTTTTTACGTAATTCGCTGATATTCGGTATTTGAGGGCCGCGGGAGACTCTACTGCTCTTGCGTGTAGCTTGAAATCTATCTTCAGAATCAGAATCTATAATCTGCTGTCCAGTTTCAGAGCGTAGCTGCTTGGCCTCTTCAGAATGCATGAGGACGATTTCTGCTATAAATAAGTGCTTTGGGAGCTTTAGGATGTTTGAATTTGATCTCCCCTTTATTAATTGAAATCCGGCCCTCGAGAAGTAGTGAGCGACGGACAGCATTAAAATCAGTTTCACGTAACCCTCCGGGCCTATATTTAGCGCCCCACATGTAAAGTTGAGTTGGATAAGGAGCTAGACCTTCAGCAAGGAATTGTGGATCAATCTCTATGTTATCCGATACCAAGCACTCGTTATTGTGGTGAAGTACAGCCTCAATAATAATGGCAGTTAGTTCCTCAATATTGAGAACCGCAGCAAGCCTATAGTCAGGGTCTCCCGGATCACGTTCCGGTACTACATAGCCGGGTAGCCATTTGAAGACACGGATATTCATTTCACCAAATATCCGTTCAACAACAGCTTTCCAGTCAGGTCGGTAACGGGGAGTGTTTGAGACGACTACGTTGAAGGCTTTGATGTAAGGGTTAATTCCTTTGCTAATGAGTGCGCCCCGATCGCCAAGCAATTCAACAGAGCGATGACGGGCTGGCCATTGCTCCTTCTTAATGTCAATCCCATATTTAGCGCAAAAAGTTACCTTGTCTTCCACCGTATTCTTGAGAGCCAGTTGAAGACCAAGCCATCCCTCACCTTCGAGTCTCACACACACTCCGGTTATCATCCGACTGAATAAGTCAATTAACACCCAGACGACAGGTCGGCCAACAATCAGATGTGACCCATAACGGCTTACGATATAAACATCGGCAAGTGTTGCATCAATCAGATAGCGAAAACCAAGCCCTCTTGCGAGGCTTCTGCCCCTTATTGCACGATGCCGGGTGTTGTATTTCTTTGGCCCGGATCGTTTCTTGACTGAGCGTTTTGGATCTCGGCGCAGCAAGTAATGGTAACGGAACTGACCTTGAGTGAATATCTCTCCCTTATCCGCATCAAGAGGAATTATTTTTTCTCTACCATTCTCTATAATTTTATCTTTGATAAAGAATCGCGCTAATGTCTGTTTATAAGCCCACCTGAAACTTGGCTTTAAGCGGTTTTCATAGAAGAGCTTTCCCCCAAGTAATATCTTGTCTACCCATTCAGGCCTCATGTTGGTGCCTGTAACGACAGCCTCCTCACCACTCTTGCGGTTACGTAGCGTTACGCGGCTTGGCCTTCCAAGCTTTTTTTTAACTTTCCTGGGTTTATCTCTGCGAGCACCGCAATTGTCATAGCGTGAGAGCACGGCGTTGGGCACTTGTCCGCCTTGCCACCATCTACGACAATATGTGTAGATCATCTGTCTGCATGCCCTCTCGTTTACGGGCCATGTACTAATCTCTTCGAGCCGCGCTTTAATAAGAGTTGCCCTGTCATCTGCAAACAGCATCCGAACGGCATTCTCATCGGTAAAAAGAGATTCGAGGATCTTTAGCGCTTTATCCCGTCGCCGCTTCGTTTTTCGCAGCTTCTTGGACTCGAGTTCTTCTTCAGTGAAATTTCTTGGGGCATAAGGGTCTCCCTCAATGAGAATCGCATTACCTCTTTCAATCTCCTCTTCTAAATCTTTAATGCTACGAAGGAAGGGTAATGCTTCTTTGTCCTTGGTCTCGATAACCGCTATCTCACCAGTGTTGGGAAAAATGTGAAGCACTCGCTCGTCCCACTTCTTACCAGCTTCGTCATCATGCCATGAAATAATTTGATTAATCGTCAGCAGCATATATAAGCCTTTAATTTGCGATCGCGCCTCTCTCAGAGCAGTACCATGATGTGTGTTTAGAGCAAGAATAGCCTGTCATCCATAGTAATGGGTTTGGTCAGATCAACACGCCAAACATTGCGTGCAATCAGGTGGCAGATGACCGAGAAGCTTTTCCCCGGAGGTAGCATAAATTTCTGATCTGAGTCAGTAACGATTTCTTGCAATGGTCGTTCTTCACATCGCAATCTCCCCACTTGATAGAAAGCGATCTTTCGGACTTCTTTCTCTGTTAGGGGGTAAAGGTCAGCCAGACGGTGAAAAGGGTGGACCAAGGCGGCGTTCTCTGCTAAGACGGGTACTATGAGATCATCTGTCACATATCCCCAATCAATGTCCCGCCGACGCCAGTAGCAGTGCTCAATCCTAAATTTCTCTTTCACTCTTGGATCATCTAAATCGTCTTTATATTTGACCGTCCTAGCATGAAAGTCGCTCCACCGGCCGAATCTTACCTTTAACAGGAAATCGGTTGTCATCACGACCGGATAACCAGTTGATGGATCCCTTGGATGTTCGATACGAAGTTTCTTAGCAATTTCCAAAGTCTCTTCTTGCGGGAGAAGAGGGAACTGCTCACGGATGTCTAGAATGCAGGGGAGTAGGTCATAAATAAGAAAGACCGTGAATTCGAGATCGCTGAATAAGTGATGCACCCGCCCTGTTTTGAATCCAAGAGAACGATGTACAACTCCACGTGAGGAGAAGTCCTGCACTTCAAGCCAAGGGCGGTAATTACAACCCATCCCTTGGCCACGTCCTTCTGCGATTCGCTTGGCAATACTCTCAGGCGTTGATCGGAATCTTCGTCTAGGCATAGGTGATGTTGTGCCGTCTCCTCTGCGAAAAGGTTGTCCTAGGATTTTTAGTATCTTTCTAGATCATACTTCCTTTAATCTGGCGACGACGTAGTCTGAAGAGCGAGCTATGGAAATTCCATTCACAATCATTTCCATGTAAAAATTGATTGAAGCGGTAGAGGGGGATGTGTAAAATGCAAACAGGGTTTAGATACACAAAGAACCCTCTCGCCAAATAAGCGAGTCACTGAACTGACCTGAAGCTAAAGGGGCCAACCTAGACTGCTTCAGGTCTTTTCTTTTTGTAGATCTCTATTGAGTTAGAATGTCTTAGATATATGCCTGTGAACGAGCCTCTGCTTAAATGAAACTGGGTTCACCGTTTTACTCATTCTTATGTTAGGTGAGGTTATCAAGCCCTGGAGAAAGTGTCTATAATGTACGACAAAACTAAATACCACTCAATATCATAGATATTAAGTAGTATTTTAGAGATACCTCTTCTCTGCCAACATACTTTTGTAAGCGCTTTTAATTCTCATCCAATTTATATGATGTTCTTTTAAAAGTTTTTGCAGATGCTTATCTGTCAAGTCCTTCTTCATATTCTTAAGCATACCTTTTCTGGGAAGAGCGTTAATCTTTTTAGCAACGGTTGCTAAGGTTAAATTACTCGGATTTTTAATTGTAAGTAACACATGATTAATCGCCCATTTGAGTGAAATTGAATCCCATATTTCATTCCTGCCATCTCTGAGTGGGGGAGCTGAAGCATCTCGCCGTACGAAAATTGAATTATAGAGATCAATTGCTAGTGATCTACGCATGGGTCTGCCAATAGCGGCTAGAACAGCTTCTATTACCAATGTGTCTGTGGCTTGATAGAGCCGATCAGGTAAATACTTTAAAATAAACTCTTCCTGCCGTAGGAAAGTCTGCTCTAGCCTTTGACCTGATAAGGTAATTCCGTATTTTTGCCAAAGCTCAACTTCTCTATGCTCTTCTCTACGGTAGATTTCTACTATCTTCGGTACGAAATCTAATTCTACAAGTAATGCTTTGAATTCTTGCACAAGGAGATTGTTCCTAGAGAACGTCTGATCTGATTCTACAGATCGGTGTTTCGCTTTTTTTGTATTTCGACTTTGTGGTTTTGAGGACTTCGGAGGCATTGGATTGGCTTTATGGAATTAAAGGATGAAAAAAAACTAACTCCTCACCTTGTATTCATACCTAAGGTAGAGAAGACACCCTATCAATGCTGCCGTGAGCATTCAAATCGCGGCAGGCGAGGCGCATCAAAACAGGAGTCTAGGCTGGCTGTAAGCATGCGCCACTGCGGGGATATCTTAGATCTATTAAACTTAATGACGAGACAACTCACTGTTTAGTAGCTTTATTTCTTCCTTGTTTTCGCGAGACATTTTGACGCCCCTTATATTTAGGAAGGTTTGGTAGCTTCCTAGGAAGCTCAACACTATCATCTATCAATACTTCTACATTAACTCCTGCAATACGGGAGTATTCTAATAAAATTAGCAGCGGAGGTTCCCGAACACCTCTTTCATAGCCTGAAATGCTGGTTCCTAACAATCCTTCGGGCTCTCCTAAGCGTTTAAGCATACCATTCTGCGAAAGCTCGAGTGCCGTCCGAATGTGAAGAAGTTTTTCACCTAAGCGTTTCGGATAATGGCGTTTACGCCGTGTAGCCCTCCCCATCAGGAAATACCTCCTGATGCAGAAAGCCTAAGTGTTTCAAGCTTGCAACTGCGACTATTTAGTCGTAATCTATGTTCGGGACTTTTTATCGCCGGGAGCTTCATCCTTCGTTGCTCCGAGGCGACGCACATCAGCTTTGCTGTTGACCCTCATGATTCATATTTAGCTGCAAGCTATTGTCAAAGAGAAGGTCTAGTAAAGATACCAAAGCTGATGATTACTTGCCATAGGGAGAGGTATTGAGCCCACACCTACCTGAGATCAGAGGTATATATTATGAACGAGATGCAAGTGAGTCGTGAAAAGAAGCTAACAATGGTATTACTCTGCCATTTCCTCGGCTGGTTCGGAGTTCATCGCTTCTATACTGGCAAAACTGTGTCTGGCGTCCTGATGTTGCTAACCCTTGGCTGTTTAGGTCTATGGGTGCTCATTGATATAGGATTGATCATTACGGGAAAGTTTACGGATCGAGAGGGTAAACGAATTCTTGATTGGGTATAAGCCTTAACTTATATGTCACAACAAATAAGGCAAGGCCAAATAATGACGCCGAAGGAAAATATATCCAAGGATAAACTTGAACGTCGAGCTGCTTTACATTGCCTTCATTCTGCCAATAATTTCATTAGAATGCGCTCTTGGCAGAATGCCGTCATCTGGCTTGAGCAGGCCGTTCAAATCGAGCCAGACTTCTTCGAAGCGTACTGCTTATTAGGTGAGGCATACTTAGAGTTGGGTCAGGTAGCGCAAGCTATAGAAGCTTTTGATCGTGCGGCTCAGCTAAGGCCTGACAATGTCACCCCACATCTTAAGCTTGGCCTCGCTTATATTGCTCTTCATGATTGGAATGCGGCGCTGGGGCAATTGCACACCCTTCGATCATCTGATCAAGTAGCTGCAAAGGAACTCTTCGATAAAATCATTTTTTCTTTCAACTATCAGATGTTTGATAGCCTCTTTAACCAGATTTAGTAAGCGAAATAAAACCCGGTGCCAGCATTAGAAGTGCGTTTGAGCAAAAAAAAGAGCCAGATGATGTATGATCATGCGATGCGAGTTGGCAGTATAGTCTCTTGAACGTCGTGTTAAGTGAGCTATTTAGTGCTATTGAAATTTACCAGTTAGTTGACATCTACTTAAGAGAGGTGAAACCTGAGCAACCTTTCCAGATAACGTAGTCAGACAGGCATAAAAGTCTGAGAGACAAGGGGACGGATGCCATACCAATTCATTTTCCATTTACCGACTCTAGGTGAAGTGTGAACCACCTCATAGTGTTTACCCTCTTCTGGTAAGTAGCTGCGGTGTGAGAACCAACTTATAACTTCAGAGAGGCTGCTAGTGACGGAAAGCTTTTTTATAAGATGATCTTCACGGATGACAGATGCCTCCGAATTCTGCACAGAAGCGTGGCCTATCCAGTTTGCCGAAGCTAATACAAACCCGAAAGAGTAACTTGGATCAACGCCAAGACGTTCAAACAAGGCGGGGGACTGTTCGTTGATCGCCTGTTTCAAACGCAGAAGCTGAGAAATACCTTTAGCGATCTCCTCAGATTTTTCGATAATCTCTTTAGCCTCGGCGGGATCTAAGAACCATTTAAGCTCCAACAGAATACAAACCTTCTCCGAATCATCTATTAAGGCCAAATCAACATCGGGTAAGTCCGAGCGACTGGCAATGCGTCCGCTCCAAGTTCTCAGTTTCGTGTTTTGAACTTTTGACTTAATACGATCTCTCATCAGTTCTTCCTTCTGGTGGACCAGCCTGGAATAGATTGACTTTTCTTGCGGGAGTTTATTCATCAGCGAGATAAAGTTGCGTTCAGCAGAGCCATGTATCCAGAGGAAGGGAGCAACGGCATACCTTTCCTCGTTAAGGCTGATTAGCGGTTGCAGCGCAGGGTCCCCACGCTCGGGAGAGATGTTGTATGAACCAAGGGTCAAATCATGAATCACTTCTAACACGGTTTGGGGAGTCAATTCTGTATAGCGAGTAACACGATTTAATAGTTCTTCTTTCGTAGGTAGAAAGAGGCAATTAGAAAAGCCAAGACCGATACAACCGAGCGATGCCGCTTGAGCCCGCGCTACATATTGAATGTAGGCTAGGGCGAGAATAGAGTTGTAAACCTTCTTGAAATCTGAAAGTGAATACCTAGAGAATTTCCATTCTTCTGGGAGCAAGAAAGTCCTATTAAGGGCAGGCCGTAAATAATCTCTTGTAAAGTGAACCAACTGCGGATTGATCTTGACTGAGAAATTCTCGCCCCTTATTTGTAGAGATTGCCTGACCTTGACGTGAAGCTCTTCTGATTTTAGAGCGGTTTCCTCAGATGTCGTATCACCAATAGGCTTGACGAGTCGATTGTAAACCTCGTATTGGAGTTGCCTTAGGAAATCATGTGTAGGAACGAGAGTATCCCCTTCGACCCTCAGGTCGATTAGACCCCGGCTGGCATAAGTAAAAGCCAAGTAAAATTGATCATATTGAGCGGCCAGCTTAACGAGATTAGTCGCCGCCTCATAGTCGTCCTCGTTGTAAGAAGTAGGGACACGTCCGCCGGTAGTACACGCGGCCCTGAGCCAATGTAATGGGTGCTTAAGAATGAAGATGTAGTTATCTATCGCCGCGCTAAGTTTATGCGCAGTCATTTCCTGATCCTTGACCGAATGAATAAACAGGCTATCTTCTATTACCCCTAACACGTTCCATGCGGCGACAGCGAAGTTAGACTGTACGAGTGAATTGAGCTTGTAAGCCGAATCGATTTCAATTTCTGCTGCGCGAATTTGCGGTGACAGTCTATCCATATAATTGGGTCAGTATTTGCCTGCAGGCTCTTGTGAGGGATGACTCAGGATGAAAACGGATCTTTGTGTTCTATGAAATCGTTCCAACAGTTGTAGCGAACCTTAAGGAGATAATTGATAGCTTCTAAATTAGTAATTAATTGATAACAAATAAGTCAAAACACCTCCATACGAAGAGTATATGAACAAAGAGTAACCTCAAAGATGATTGGTTAGCTTAAGACTTAGCCCATCTATTCAGCACTTCTAAGACAGGAGGGTCTTCAATTCCAGTAGGGATGCTCGGGTTATCTTCAGGCTGTAGGGCCATTACATCAGCATCATTTTCTCCGATTTGCCAAGCTGGCCGAATAGTGATCTCACGTATAGCTATTCCATGCTTCCAAAACAGCTTTGGTTCTAATGACTCATTTAAAAAGTAGCCCGGTAATAATACGAACCAACCCGTCTTGTTATATTTTTCCAGAAAACGATTAAGGTTGATGTGATCAGGTGGATCCATGCGATGCACTCTCAATAAAACATACTGCACTACGGATTGTGAGCCCTTTTTTACTTTTGGATTAACCCCAATCAGTACCTTGTAACTAAATGGTTTACTTTTATCAATACCGGTGATAATTGATATCCGTAATTGCTCATCTTGATCAATACTGCCAATCTTCTTAAGCCATTCCTCGAAAATTGCTTTACCAGCTTCAGCGTCAGTAAAGCCCAAGGCAATAAAAGGTGGTTGATCGGAATTTGGGAAGTAAGGGTAAGCAGTTGCTTGCCAGCCTGCCTTATTCCACAAAGATTGATTTATAAGGGAGAAGACTTTTATATCACGATGCTTCAACTTATCATTATCAAATAAGTCTTTTGGAGGATCGCCCTGACCAATCTTATTAAGGCTTGAAACGGTTTCTTCATCTTCTACTTCCTCAAATCCTTCATTCCATGCTGAGTGACGGTTAAGAGGAAAACGCTCTTTGATGTCATCAGACTCCCAATCAGAAAGTCGAATTTTTGGAGATTGGCCAAGAATATTTTCAACAGCAATGCTTATGTCTGAGATATCCAGCGCTCTATGAAATCCCGCTTCGTCACGAGCAAGGCGGTTAAGATAATCTTTGGCGTCCGATATAATAAATATCCGGGCAATGACTTGAGCTATCAATTCAATCAACCACGAACGAAACGCTTGTCTTTCCTCTTTGGTATGGTAATCAAGCCTCTCACGGTGTTTTATCTCAACATCTCCACCTCCCTCTTTTGGGTTGAAACGATGACTTGGCATGTCACTAGCGAAGGCAGATGGACTAATAATTAGACGAAAGTCAGAGCGATGTGGGAACACACCTTCGTTAATGCTAGTGGCCATGAACGCTTCCAGCACACTTAGAATTGTTTCGGAAAGATAAATTGAAGCGAAGTTGTTTGCTGACTCAACCACAATTTCACATCCGAGTATGATGGAATTGAACCTAACTTTTTGTCCTTCCATGAATTCCGGGTGGGAAGGAATATCCTTGGTGGCGGGTTGTTTGAGGCATTTCAAAAAGAATTGGTGCGTGGCTTCCTGATCTTGATCCTCGGGAATCATCCTCTCATTCCTCAGACGATCTTCATAGCCAAGCGCATATAACAAGGTCATCCACGAAATATCAAATCGTAGACTCTCAAGAATTGCTGGCAGAAAATCGAGCCCCTTTAATTCCCAGAAGTCAGTTTTTAATAGCAAGATGCTAAGTACCATATCCTGCTTCATTCTTTCTTCTTGGTAATTCTCTCGGCGTTCCCCTTCAAGCATAAGGTGATTAGCTGCCCATGACATTAGCTCAACCCAAGTTAATACACATGGTACTCGTCCGAGTTGTATTTCAAGCCATACGAGCCTACAAACGCACCTAAGTGCCTGTGGAACGAGTATGCCTCTCGCTGTGAACTCATAAAAAGCAAGATTAGCTGCGGCAAGCAGATTAGCTCGTGCTGCCCAACGTAAACCTGCAGATTCATATGCGGAACCACATGCAGTTAACGCGGTAATCCATTCGCCACGATACTCTTCCATTGCCAGCTTTAGTTGAGACCGGCCAAGCAAGCGTATCGCATCGTAATTTTTCCCCGCCAGCAATTTTTGTATGCCACGTTGCAGAAGTGCTTTGCCTGCTTCCGCTTCGCTGGCTCTTCGCTCAGTTAGCTCAATCAGATATTCAAATAAAGCATCATAGCTATCACTATCAGTGATGAACTCACCTACTTCACGGATAATATTAACTAGCGGTTCAACGGGGTATGAGCCTAAGCCTTCGCTCTCAGCCAAAATAGCTTTGAGTTCCTCAAATACTTCATCACGTCTATTCGAATCTGCGACAGCACTACCAGCTAAATCCATTAAGGCAAGGCTTGTTCGTGCCTGTAAAGCGTTATTCGGCCTTCGTTCATTTTCGGCTAAGCGCCTAAGTTCAGTTTTAAGATTGCAAGTCCTTGCTTCGAATTTTGTATTTACCGGATCAAGTTTACCTCTGGCTATAGCCGTATTCATGATTGTCCAAAGGTTCGTGAGGGATTCCAGATCATCAGCCTGTTCCGTACCAACAGCCAATTTTTCGACTTGATCGTACAAGCGGCTCAATTCCTCAAAGTCGTCATACCACCAAAATGCTGTCCAGGCTTTGGCATAAGCAACGCGGAGCATCTGCTGTTGGTTTCCAACCCTTTCGGCAATCCGTTCTGCTCTTAGAAGCCTCCCTTCTACTTCTGCTCGAGGTAGTTCAAGTTGGCGTGCTAGTATTGCCGCTTGCAAGCAGTCCTCAGCCAATTGGTATTCAACTCCTGCATAGCGTGTTGAGTCAGCAATCTGTTGTTCGAGAGCATCAAGCTCTATCTGCCGTTCAGCATCACGGGGGCCAGTTTGCTTATGTCGCTTCTCATCGAAGCCTGTCAGCCTAAGAGTATCAATTGCCAGCGAAATGCGGTTGTTCTCAAAAACGGACTTGATAATCCATCCACGATCAAGAATACGAACGTCGATGCGATGCTTCTTTCTAAGAGCATCTTCAACCTCCGACCTTTTCTTATCATTTACATACTGGTTAGTTATGAAGTAAATAAGTTTATACCCTCGTTGCGTCCCCATAATTTTAACCACATCAGATGTGGCTTTTGATCGCCATTGTTTTTTGGCGCTAAATGCAAACGCCCATCTCTCCTGCGCAGATTCGCGACCGATTCCTTCGTACCATCGTAGTGATATTGCGTCTGCGACTGGATACATTTCTGTATCAACCTTACTGTCACCTCCTCCGGTTGGTCCTGTCTGTGGGATTAGATTCGGACAGAGTTCTTTCTCGGCAAGCTTGCGACAAAAATGTTCAAATTCATTCTCCTGTTTTCGGTTAGTTAGAGTATCTAGGTGATACTCAAAAACCGCACGAGTAAGCTGCGGCTCTTGATGGACCTCAGAGTCAGAAAATAGCTCAGGGCGCCTTGCGCGCATAAATTCCGAAGGCCTGAAATTGCTGTCATCTAAACTGGTTTCATAGCTATATCTTCCACATCGAAAGTAAGTGTAAAGTTGATAAGTTCAAATAGTCGCTGCTATAACCTACTAATCTTTTCCGCCTCTATCTATTATCTATATCACTCTCATCGTCTTCTGAGCCACTTTCAAGCAATTGAGTAGTTTCTATAGGAGTTGCGGCGCATTTCTTTAGAAGTCGTTCAAATATATCTGGGCGAATAACGAGATCGCAGCCTTCTAGGCGCGGAATCTCACGTTTGACTAAATAGCCGAAAGGACGTCCATTCCATCGACGAAGAGCTGCTGCACTGCGGCCATTACTATCAACTAATTCCATTCTTCCAGGCCAGTCACCAGGCCGTAATCCACAACTTCTAATAAGCCTAGGATGTAGGACTAGCATGGGATTGGAACCTAGCAAATCATGTACTACCTCCAAGCCCGTAAGCGGCCCCATAAACTCACCGTCGCGGAGAAGTGGGGCTTCAACTTCATATAACCATGTTTCAGCTAACCCGCGCCCTTCACCAAAAGGCACTCTCGTGTTATCCGCTTCAGGTAAATCGTATACAACACCAGTGCCAGCAAGTGTTGTCTTAATTCCTCTAAATTCGGGATGGGTTTCGTCGCTAAACAGCCTTTGCCGCTCAAACAGACCGCAGCGATACCAGCCATCAAATTCATCTTTGCTTGCTATTGTGAATATTGGTTGTCTACCGACTTGTTGTTCAGTAGGTAACGAAGCGCAGGGACGCGCAACGCGGCTGAGGGTGTATGCTACTTGAGTCCTCAAGTGAATGGAAACACGTTGGGTAATCTGTTCTTCAATATCTGGGTTCCAATTACCAGTAAGCCAAGCATGTGCATCAATATTACTGAGGACTTCATGAAAAGCAGTTTCGAATAACTCCTGCTCCCAGAAGAGCATTTCGGTTTCTGGAGAATTAGCCCTGACTGTGTCGCTTGCAGCTCGGTGTCGAGACCTCATTCTTTGCTTATTGTGTTCGATTTCGAAGAGTTGATTGAATCTCGCTGCCACGAGCTGGGGAAACTCTGGCCAGATGCTAGCTATATCAGAGACTCTCCCATCCTTATCAATTGAAAGAATCGCCTCTTCTCGTCGAGAGGACAATGTCGGGATAACTAAGTGAATATATTGTCTATATGCTGATTCCGGGTTGATCCCAAGCCGCAGAAGGAGTGACCTTGCTAGCGCTCTGAAACCGAAAACGCCGGAGTTGAAGAAGCCTTGTAGCTCGCTTTGAATAGTCCTTGAGACTATATAAGGCGTCGGCTCCGATTCGAGGAGCAGTTGCAGTATTGCTAATGCCGAGCTAACTGGCAGATCCAACCTTAATAAATGCTGAATCGGTGATGCGACAGTATCAGGGTGTAATGAAGTTAGTAATGCCAGTCCTGTAAGAGATATATTTTTTCGTTTTAATTCTGGATGGCTTATACGAGCGATTAGTAGTGAAACCACGGCTTCATCAATTGACCATTTAAGGGTATCGTCTGGAACATACTGGTAAAAAGGACCGACAGCGGTTTCATTTCCAGGAAGTCGGTGTTTGATTACGTCAAAGGCACTGTACCAAGTTGCGAACGCCTCTTCCGTCTCGTTTTGACTGGCTAGAAGTTCGATGAGGTGGCGGGTAATTCCAACTGTGTACTCTCGCACATTTAATAAGTAAGCTACTTCGGTTGCAAGTGTTTTTAATGCAGTCTCTCTCGAGAGCCTAATAGCATGCATGAACCATGGAAATTGCTCGGAATCACCAAGAAATAACCATCCATGACCGCCGCGAGAGTAAGCGTAAGCAAGAGAGAAGGCTATTGCTGCAATGCGCGTGTAGCCATAATGCTCTAGCCCTTCTGCAATTTCTGCAATGGGGAATGCGCTAACTGAAAAATATTCTTCACGAGCATAGTATCGAATAAGGCGAATGGCCTCTTCCTCTTCACCTTTGCTGACCAACTCAACTAGGCGATATCCAAGGGCATGGATGAATTGCGGAGAGCTATTAATCACCTCACTAGACAAATAGTTCCTTGAGCGTAACCGGACCATCAAGTCAAGTGGCGTTGCATTTGCTGGGAAAACAGGAGTTGTTCTGAAGGATTGGAATGGATCTATGTCAGTTGGCTTAGAAGCTCCTTCTTTGATTTCTTCAGGGCCAAAATCTTGGCTCGCCTCAGATATGCTGATTCCATATTTATCTCCGAAATCTTGTAGCCTCTTATATGCCTCAGGTAAGAATCTTTCAGAATTCCCCTGAACTTGCGCTGCAAGGAGAACTAGAATTCGGCGACCCATTTCAAAATCAATTTGCATTAAGCGTTCAACTGCCTTAAGACGTTCATCAACTGCTTTAATGCCCCCGCCAAAGGGTACAGTTAACTCTAATAATGCAATGATCAGAGGACTTCCTGATGAACGTGTTGCGTCAATGGCTTTGGGCAAGGAATCTTCGAGCCGCCAATCGATCGTCCCGCCATATTTTAGAACCGAACGTGCGAGAATTTCCGCACCAGCTATTGAGTCAACTTCGCATAACGCTTCATGCCAATAGATGGGGGCGTGATCTGTTTCTTTTCCATCAGTATGTTCTATCACCGCATTAACGCACGGCTGAACCGCGGCTAGTGCCTCAAGGGCCATCTGAGAATCGCTCTTACCGAGTGCCGGAATACTTTCAATCAGTTCATAAATCGTTATGTCTTTGCGATAACCATATGCTCCCAAATAAATGGAAGCTGATTTCCATAGGTTACGCGCGACCTCAACCTGCCCGCCAGCAGCATAAGCGCGAGCAAGATACATCTCTTGGTTGGCATGAACATCATAGAATTCACCGATCTGCTCAGCCAGTTCTACTTGCTTCTTGATGACTTGGACTATTAGCTCATTAAGCTCGTAATCCGATGCATAAGGTATCAGCAGGTCAATTAATGCTTCAGGTATAAGAGGCCCGCTCTGTGTTCCCCCGGGTAGACGTGACATCGTGCCTTTGGATAGGCTCTCAAGAAATTCCAACACTGCGACCCATTGTGATTTTCTATGGAGTAGTCGCAATGCCCGTGCAATTGATCGATGAATGATTTCTCGGACGGAATATAGATCACAGGCGCGGGGATCGCCTTTGAAAGGATGTGTGTCACTAGCTAGATCTCTCAGAGCATCAAGAATATCTTGCTCAGCTTTAGATGAATCGTTCTTTGCTGTTACTTCTGCCGAGGATAAAGCTACAACGAAACGTAGCCAATCCCAATACCAACCATCTTCTCTTTTAAGCTTCTCGGTTAAGATCTCAAGTTGTGTGGGTTCAATCACAGCGGCAAGGCCAACTTCAGCAACCCATCGGCTCATTAACTCAACACTATAGTGATAGCTTTCAGCACCTGTCTTGAGGACACCTTCAAGATTAAGACTAATTTTTGCCGCTTCACCTAAGTTTGCTCCAAGAGATAAGCACTCTAATGCCAGCTCGGGGGAAGCATTCTTCTGAACAATCTCCGTCGCAATCTCATTAGCAAGCCCAACTTCACCATTCGCTAAGAGTGCCTTTGCGATTTCCACCAAAAGAACACTCTCCAATGTATCTGACGTCCTAGATATTTCATGTAGGTCGATAAGCGCATCTGTGCCTCCTAAAAGCGCAAGTTTTGAAAGTATCCCTCGAAAGTAGCGACTCGATGGACTTTCAACACGCTCAAGCCAATCGGCCATCCTTACAACTAAGGCTTTAACACCTTCAAGGCGAAGCATGCCATGAAATTCAGCGATCGCGACCTCTTCCCAATTTGGTTCCCTCTCGTCATTCTTTTTTTTAGTTTCACGAGCGAGATTCATATACTCTCGCCAAGGGGGAACTACACCTGCATCATCGCATAGCGAGCATAGGAGCAAACCCTGCTTTGCCGGAAAGGTTGGGCGACCATCAAAGAGTAATCGTTCTGCTAAAGCCGGGGCGCCAAAAAGCTCAGCAAATGTTTTTCCATATAACTCAATCTCTGTTAGCCTCTCCTCAAAGCAAGTATAGATAGCCCGCCGCAACTCAGCGCATCTTGCTAAAGCCGTCCAATTTAGTTCTTCGGCGGCCACGTAAGTTGCAACAGCTACGTTTGATTGAATTGCAGGTCTAGGATGCCCAGCTTGAACACTTGAAGAGAGAAAATGGGCGTCAACAAGATCAAAAATCTCTTGATGACGACCAGCCCGTCGTAGTGTTGGTAGTAAAAATCGATAAGACTTAGCATCGTTGTAAAAGTCCCGTCCTTTGAGCCAGTCAATTAAAGGTGTGAGAATATTAGCTATCGTAGATTTTTGTCGTTGAAGACGTTCGGCAATAAAACGACGAAAACTTTCATGATAAATCCGTACCCCGCCTTGAGTAGATGCTTGATCTAGAATGGGATCTAAATGTTTAAGAGTAGTTGGAATGAAGTGTGAGATTAGTGGGTAAATAGCTTTTAGCTCTTCTTCAGTTAAACCGAAATCTATCAGCCCAAAGAGATCGGCAAGTATGTTGCTAACGTCTCCGAATGTGGCGGTGCGTAGTAAATATTCATAGTAGCGAGGAAGTTCTCCTTCAAGTAAAGGCACTTCGCTTAGTAGCTGGAGAGGGTCGAACGCGCTACCTGAAGATAGCTTCACCAAGGTTTCACGGCATAAGAAGGTCGCGTAGAGAGGATTACCTTCCGAGCGTTCAAATAGTTGGGTCGTAAACTCGTCATTGATATCGCCAAGACCAGCTTTATTTAGGGCTGTAAAAACATTGAGGTTTCGAGCTAATGCTGCTATTTCCTCCGAACTCCAATCCGGGATAGATAGGTGGGAAGATTGTGGAACTAACGGGTCAAGATGCTGTCCTGGCTGAGAGCCAATGACTAGACAAACCTCCTTAGGCAAATTAAGTGAAGCTAACTTTAAGACAATATCGGTTTCTGCTTCAGTAATATCTATATGTTCTGAGCGAACGCGAGAAATGTGGTCAATGCCATCAACGATGAGCACAATCCGCTGTCCAAGATTCTTGTCGGAAGCTTTTTGAAGTAAATCTTCTAACTCTCTCTGACCTGCTGCATAAATGGGTTTATGTTCTCTTAGTAATGAAGGTAAAGAATCAATGAGCTCATATATTAAATTCGCAAAGAGAACATTGGTGGTAATGCGCCTTTCTACTTCGACATCCCCTGGAGCAAGATAGCAATAATGATATGCAACTGGATAACCAGCTTTTTTTAATTCCTCCACAAAACGCGTAAGTGTCCACGATTTCCCAGAACCAGGCCCACCTATCAAAACAATCCGTTGTTCATTGATTCTGTTAAACAATTCCTCTTGGAGAAAAGGGCGCTCTACCAGAATTGCCCTTTTGATCGGAAACTCTTGAGCAACCCTTCCGAAATCTTTTTGTAGCTGGAGGTAAACCTCAATGATATTAGATTCTAATACCTCGTGCGCTGACCTAGCTGAGCTTGCTCGATGCACAAGCCGTGCTGCCACATCGACAGGGTTTCGATTCTGGTTTGGATAACGCCCTATCCCAATTCTATCTATCAAAAGTTCTAGCAACAGCAGTTCTAGTGGCCCGGGATTAGAAAAGTCTCGGGAGGCAATAGGACATTCCAATTCAAGAAGGAAGCGAGTTGCAAAATCTACGAAATCTTGTCGCGTTATATCGGTTGCATTTCTAAGAGCTCGCCAAACGGCCACCTTCCCAGGTGGCCAAATGACATCTGCACGCAATCGATAAAGTTTGGTCGGGTGAAACTCAAATGAAGATTCAGCACTTACAGGCTCAAGCATGTTGAGCAGTGCCGGGTCGGTTGGGCTAGTCCATGTTGCACATACACGGTACTCATCTGAAGCGCTATTAACCGCAGATTTGTAGCACCGAATGAGCGCATCAATTCTTAGATCTTTTTGATCGGTAGATAAATCTTTAATTTCTAGTGGGCGGCTTGGATTAGTGCTGAACTTTATCTGTCGTCGGATATGGCGCAAGCCTATATGAATTACTAGATCATCAAAGCGATCATTATCAAAGCTCTTACGGTCAACAGAAATCGAGGTGTACCCATGTATTAGCCCAGTTGCAAGGAAGTACGCTGTTACCAAGTCTTGGTATTGGTAACCGCGATGTGCAAAACCAAGATCGACCCTTTTTGAAGCCAAGTTAAATCCTTATTCGTCCATTGCCGGGCAGAATATAATTTCCTGAAACCTCTTGTGCTAAGAAAGAAAAATTCCCCCACCCCGTTCAGCGTATTATACAATGTCCCAACTATGCAATGCATATAAATTCAAGTGAGACCAGTTATGCCAGATATGACGTTTGAGACTAATTTAGGGCTATTACAAGATTGGGCAGATGCTAGCGCAAGGTCAATTCTTCGTCGCCTAGATGATTCTCTTTCTCCTTCAGTTTCATTTATCGCCATCTCCCCAAATCTTTTGGTCGGCACGCCGCCCAAGGAAACCTCTACAATCAGGGATAATATTCACGTCCTGGGGGAAATCGATTCGGATACTTCAGAGCGGGCTTTTTCTCTTTTCAGAAAAACGCTGGAAAGAATTGAAAAAGCTTGGGCACTAGAGAATCAGGAAGTTAAATCACCTCTTGATAGGTACAAACAGACATCCTTAAAAGAGGAATCTGTCGGTATCACTCTTGAAACTGTCTACAACGAGGCAGATGGTTCAAATTCTTACATCTACTTTTCCGGACGCGCAGTGTGGCGTAAAGAAGATCGTCATTTCGTCTGTCCGGTTCTTAAGCTCGGTCAAAGAGCTTATGAATCCTACTACCGATTGGAGCGGCCAATTACATTTAACCCATATTCTACATCTTTGCTTAACTTGGTGATTAACCAGATTCTTCAAGCCTGTTTAGAAGGGCTGCGCTCTCAAAACGCCGATATATCTACTTTTGCAGACTATGCAAGAAATATTCTAACCGACTCGGCTCGCGCTATGATGCCCCTCGGTCTCCACAGAAGAACGAGAAATCGGCGGTCAACGAACTTTGATGTCTTCGGTGATTGCAATTCCATAGCTGCTCTCCCCTATGAAAGCAGAGAAGGCAGAGGAAGAATTCTTCTCGCCGAACGCAGACATCCCAATGTCAGGGTAGCGATTTCATTTCGGAAACAGGCTAGGCTGAGTGACCACCGAATGGCTCGAAAGCTGCTGGAGATGTCTCAGGATGAGTTATGTTTGCTCTGCGATAGCAGGCAAATCTACGGTCTAGGAGGGATTACGGAGACTTATGACCTCAAGAGGGAAGATTTGTTCATTGTGGAATTTATCAGGCAACACTCTTGGCGACTATTACACGGGCAGTACGAAATGATGACAGTCACTTTAGGGCAGCCAAAACTTCCCGCGAAAAGGATTCCAGAGGAGGCATTTATTGAACATTCACAGCGTTATGCTCCTTCAAAAGAAAGGAGAAATCTGAAACAGATTTATCAAATCGTAGATGCCGCTACTGAACAGAAGCATGGCGCACTGTTGGTAGTGTCAGATAAGGCTGTAGATGAGGCGAGAAGACTTGGGGGACAGTCCGTTCAAGTCAAACCATTTTCTATGACAGTGGAGAATGTTAGTTTATTGACTGCCATCGATGGCGCTGTATTAATAGACTTCTCAGGTCAATGTCATGCGGTTGGAGTAATTTTAGATGGGAGGGCGGTAAAAACTGGGACTCCTTCTCGTGGCGCGCGATTCAACTCAGCTTTGCGGTACGTTTCAACTATGCGAAAAGAGGGGCATAGGTGTTTTGCAGTAGTGATTTCTGAAGACGGGATGATAGACCTGTTATAAGTCTTTCACGCTGGCGTTCGTTGGAATTAGGTTGCCTTGCATGAAATTACACTAGAGGGCACTCTTGAGTCGTCCTTGAGGTAAGACTATGGCGCGTAAAAAGAGCCCTAGCGAAAATGAAGTTCAGACTATAGGTGTCATTAGAGAGAAGGAAGATGGAATCTATTTCGTGACAGTGATTTTTGAGCTAGGTTATGGACCGATCTTTATATTAGATGAGCAAGGAAATCCGGAACTAGAAGGGGGTGAATACGAGATCAAGAAGGCTACATGGAGCCGCTATAACACTCGGGGCAGGGGCGCATACATCGAACCCGACGAGCCAGCGACTGATTGGGGGGAAGGTCTTGTGACTGGCTGCAAGGTGGTCTATCAGAATGGAGAGCCGATATTCATGTGGGATCAAGAGGAGGATTTCGCAATCACGGGCCCAGGGGTAAAGATGCATGTCCGCAAATTAGACCGAGCCGCATATCGGCTGCGAGAAGCGCTACGGGAGCTGAGGGAACAGCATCCGCGTATTACTCTAAAGAGCGCTCACACTCGCGTTGCCAGAGTTATGCGCGAAGTAATTCCGAGAAAGCCGCGCCGTTCTTATAAACCGACTGGGAACAGACGGGGTGCGCCAATTAAAAGTGAGTTCACGATAGAGATTCGTAGGTTGAAGGGAGCGGGGGAGTCCTGCCAGGGTGCCCAGAAAAAGATGTTTACATGGCACCGCCAGAGATTTCCTGTCGGTCACCCGCAGAGTAGATCCCGTGAGAGTATTAATCGGAGCGTGCGACGCATCTATGCTGAAAAAGATGGCAGGTAAATCATGTCACCGACGAATCCGGAATTGTGTCCGTGCTACATATAATCCTGTGCGTGGGCAGATCCAGTTTGGGAGATACTTTATGCATCCGAAAATCAGCGAAATTAGGGAGGTGGATTATGAATAAAGGATTAACAGGTAAGGCAATTCGGCCAGTACCGCAGGTTCAAAAACCGATTAGCCAAGAACTACTTGAAATGGTAATGGGAATTATCTCGCCAGGAGCCCTACATTCAAAGCGAGTGAAGCAGTTATAACCTTGCCCGCGGTTAGCAAACAGGGCAAAGCCGTTGCGGAAATAGCAGGCGGGTTAGCTGTATTCTACTTCTTCATTAAGCTCGGGGATGCATTAGAAAGTTAGACGGGTCAGCATGGCGTCCCGAGAGTTTAAACATAAAGTTAGTTTTCTTTAATTATTATATGCCAATCCGCGTATTCATTAGTCATTCCGCTGATGACGAAGAGTTAACTCAGTCCCTCATTTCGCTGCTTGAGGATGCTTTTCATTTCGAGGAGCGCGAGGTGCGCTGTACCTCACTACTTGGGTACAAGCTCCGCACCGGAAGTCACACCTCAACGCAGTTAAAACAAGAATTGAGTGAAGCCGAACTGGTAATCTGTATTCTGACGCCGGTCAGCACGGAATCAGAATGGGTGCGCTTTGAGTTGGGCGCAGCTTGGGCGATGAGTAATAAGTGGGTCGTACCCCTTCTTGCCGGTCTCGAATATGATCAACTACCAGGTCCGTTGCGTGAGGTTCACGCAGTCAAGGCTACTGATAGTGACGGCATTTATCAACTGTTAGATGAAATTCAGGAAAAGCTTCAATGGCAGGCACGGCCTGCGGCAAAAGTTGCCGGTGCAGTGCGTGATCTCGTTAACAGTGCCGAAGAATATGAGGAAGAAGGCGAGGTAGATTCCCCATTTGAAGACTTCGATGTTGCCGAGGTTTACGATCTCGATATTGAAGACGAGGACGTTTTGGCATGCATTGCGATCCTGATGGCAAACATATATCGCATAGATTTAGTGGACGGGGAGACCGGACGTGATGTTGATAAGTCCCCACTTGAACTTTTCGAAGACGCTTTTCTAAATCCTGAGGAGGACACGAGCCGGAGCTACGAAGCAGAGATTTCTGACGAGGCTTTTGAGCCTGAAGATGTAGATTCTTGGCATGGTGAAAAATCTTGGGAGATCGACAATGCTACCCACTACCAGCTAATTGCTCGAATTGAATACAATAACGGAATGCTTGAGCACATCTTTGAATTCACCGTGGAGAACGATAATGACGGCTCACGAGGTAAGTACATTGAGGAGGGCCAAGTGAGATGGACATCATCATTTGAGAAACCGTAAACCCACGACTTTAATTCATCGGTATAGGTTATCTTGACAATATTAGAACCAGCTTACAGATTACGATTAGCGTAAAGAGCAATGTGATTTGTCTTACCGGTGGAGTCGAAATACAGAAGACCAGGTAAGAACTTAATTTCATCAGGTAACAACTTAATTACTCCACGTAACAACTTAATTTTCCAGGGATAAGATTTTCAGCTTAAAAAAGCTCGAACTTCACGGTCAGGTATTTTTTCGGGTTCTGGCGGAAGTCGTAGATGAGTTTGACGCCTTCGGAGGAGAGTTGGTTGACGTTGTTGTAGAGTTGGTCGTCTGTGAGTAGTTTGCCGACGGTGCCTTCGCCGCGTTGGGCGCTGGCGACGATGGTGTCTATGCGTTCGGCGGCGGTGTTGAAGCGTGCGATGGCTGCGCGGGCGTCGTTGTAGATGGCTTCGTCTGTGATGAGTTTGCCGGCAGTGCCTTTCCCTGCGCGTATGTCTCCGACGATGAGATTGATTCTATCGGCTGTTTCGTTGAGACGCCCGATGGTTGAGCGGGCGTCGTTGTAGAGGGCTTCATCCGTAAAGAGCTTGCCAGCCGTGCCGCGTCCGGCGCGGAGGTCTGTGGCGATGGCTTGAAGCTGCGCGACAGTGTCGTTGAGATTGTCGTAGAGCGCAGGGTCGTTGACAAACTTTCCGGCAGAGCCTTGTCCAGAACGTATCTGGCGTATCACGTCCTGTGTGTCGCGGATGGTCGCATTCAAATTGTTGTAGAGGGCTTCGTCATTGACGATGCGACCGAGCGTACCCTGTCCTTCGTTAATCTTCTTGGTAATCTCATTGACCTGATCGGAGATTTTAGTCAATCGCTGAACCAGATCGTTGCCGGAGGAAGCGAGGTCTGTGAATGTGTTGGCAGAGGATGTCGGCAAGGTGTGGTTGTCCGGGACGGGCGCGCTCGCTGAAGTGCCGGGTGTGATGTTGATAATTTTTTCGTTGCCGAGAAGACCGGGCGAGGTCAGTTGGGCCACAGAGTCCTGACGGATACGCTCGTTGGCAGCCTTGCCGTCTATCTTGCCGTCAATTGAGAGCCGCGCTTCGACCTTCGGAGCCTGCGGGTCATCGGAGGGCGGAAGCAGAAAAATCTCTTCGACTTTGCCGACACGCACGCCAGCGAGTCGTACTTCGGAGCCGGGACGAAGGCCGTCGGCGTTGGCAAATTGCGCTTTCAGATGGAGCTTGCGCGCGAATGGATTGATGTCGCCCGTCGCATTCAGAATCAGGAAAATCAGAATGATAATCGAAACGAGCACAAGCAGGCCGACGCGCAATTCGCTGAGGCCGATGGTTTTTCTTGCTGGAGGCATAGGATTATTTTTGATTTTAGATTTTTGATTTTAGATTGGTGTGCTTTTTGTCTTCAAGCCCGATTTTGAATCTTCAACTTTCGCGGCGCGAATAATCCAAAATCTAAAATCTAAAATCAAAAATGGTTTTAGTGTCCGCGCAAAAACTTCTGTATGTACGGGTCTGGCGCTTTGTTCAGTGACTCGTCCGTGCCGCTAAAGATAATCTGGCCTTCGCGCATCATAATCACTTTCGTGTTAATGAGGCACAGCCGCTCGCCCTCTTTCTCAAAGATAACATCGCCTTCGTCATTGACGACTGCGTATTCCGAAGAGAGATAGTGCAGGTTGTTCATCTCGTGCGTGACGAAGATGGACGAGACATCTTCGAGGTCGCGCAGCTTCATTGCCAACTCGCAGATGGTGCGTGCCGTAGGCGGGTCGAGTCCTGCGGTCGGCTCGTCGAACATGACGATTTTCGGGTCGCCGACGAGGGCGCGCGCAATTCCTACGCGACGACGCATGCCGCCCGAAAGCTCTATAGGCATCTTGTCAATCGCGTCTTCCAGGTTGACGAAGCGCAACATGCGCCGGACTTCGGGCTCGACCTCTTCTTCCGGCACGCCCTGCTCGTGCAATCGAAACGCCACGTTATCATAAACCGAGAGCGAATCGAACAGCGCGCCTTCCTGAAAGACCATCCCGATTTTCTTGCGCACGTGCATCATCTGGTCTTCGTCATATTTTGTGATGTCTTCGCCGTCAACCAGAACCTGACCGGCATCAGGCTTTAAGAGTCCGAGCACGAGCTTGATGGTCGTGGACTTGCCGCAGCCTGAGCCGCCGAGAATGATTTTAGTCTCGCCCTTCATCACCTTGAAGCTCAAACCGTCGAGCACTTTTCTGTCAGCGAAAGCCAGATGCACATCGCGGAACTCTATGGCCGGAACAGCGCGCCCTTTATCATCAACTTCCGCAAAAGTTGAATCGGCTGCATCTTCGCTGACCTGACCGCCGGGAGCGGCAGGAGTCGCTGAATCGTGTATCTCGTAATTCGTCGTAGCCATAAAAATCTATGCGCCGGGCAAGCCGAGTAAGTATTGCAGCGCGCGCGCGAGAAAAAAGTCCGCGATGATGACTGTGATGGAAGCTGTCACCACTGCGCTCGTCGTCGAACGCCCGACGCCAACCGTGCCGCCCTCCGTGTTCAACCCTTTGTGGCACGCAATCGTGCCGATGATGACGGCAAAGACAACAGGCTTGATAATACCTCCGATAATATCATCTGTCGTGATGCCGTCGCGAACGGAAGTGAGAAAGCTCGTGGAAGACATGCCAAAGAGGCTTGTGGCTGTGACCCATCCGCCTCCGATGCCGACGAGGTCTGCAATCACAGTTAAAAGCGGAAGCGTGATAATCAAAGCGATGAGTCGCGGCGCGACAAGCTTGCGCACGGGGTCTGTGCCGAGCGCGCGCATGGCGTCAATCTGCTGCGAGACTGTCATCGAGCCAAGCTCTGCTGAAATAGCAGAGCCGACGCGGCCCGTAATCATCAAAGCAGAGAGCACTGGCCCAAGCTCGCGTATGAGAGAGATGGCAACGAGATAGCCTGTCTGGCTCTGCGCGCCGTAGGAAGCAAGCGTCGGATAAGTTTGCAGCGTCAGCACCGCGCCCGTGAAAAATCCTGTGAGCAGGATAATCGTCAAAGACCCGACGCCGATGGTGTCCATCTGCGCAATAGTCTCCGGCACATATCGCGGACGCCGGAACAGCCCGCGCGCAGCGTGCGCTGCCAGCAACGTCGTCTCTTGCAACTCAAGCAGAGCGCGCGTAAAAAAGTTCATTCGAGAAAATGGAAGAGAGACACACGCCGCGCCAGAAAGCCTGTGCAAGAGCGTTTGCAGTCTGGCCCATACCTCTCAGCAAGCGGAGGCTTCAGTCAAAATCAGCGCGGGCCGAAACGCTTCTGAAATCCAAAGGGCGCGACCGCGCAAGCTGTGAACGAGCAACCTATGATGCGCAATATATGTGAGATGCGTCAAGCGTTAAATGCCTTAGTCAGGTAAAAGTAAAAAGTTAAAAGGTAAATGCCTGACAGAAAAATAGCCGGTCGCAGCAAAGTGCAGACCGGCTATCCAATAGCTTGGCTGTCAAATTCTGTTTACGGGCGCGGGCGGCGACCGTTTGGAAGTTGTTGCTGCGGGCGCGGAATAATTCCGGGTCTGATGCCTTGATTCCCAGGCAGCTTCGGACGCCTGCCATCATCAAAGGCGTTTGACTCGTCGCGCATCTCGCGCCGACGCTCGCGGTCTCTCTGTCTGGCCTCCTCGCGCATCTCGCGCAGAGTGTTCAACTGCTCAGGCGTGAGAACACGACGAATGCGTAGCTCTACCAGTGCGCGCAGTCGCGCGATGGCCGTCTGCGCCGCTCCAAGCTCGCCTGCGCGCGCTTCAATCTCCGCTTCATTGGCCGTGTCGGAATAGATTGCTTCGTCCAGAGCGCGCTGTGCGCGGCCCATGCGCTGTCTGGTCGTGCGCCATTCTTCCGCGCTCTGCTGTCGTATCTCGCGTATGCGCTTAATCTGCTCCGGCGTCAGATTCAATCTGCTAATCAGGTCGCCGTCGCCGCGCCTCTCCTGCATAGGCCCGTTCGGTCTACCTTCCTGCGGCGGCGGAGGCGGCATGTCATCCTCGTCCTGCCCGTATGCCTGTGAAGAAGCAAGGAAGGGAAGCGCGATTGACAGCACGATTGTCGCGGCTGCCAGCGCAAGGTTGCGTGAAAGATTTTTCATGATAAAGACCTCTAACCTTTATTTGAACTCGCCAAGTGATGCTCTATAAAAATTCGCAGACCTTTAGTTTGTTTCCGTCAGCAAGTCTGAAAGACGCGGCACATCATCTTCGTTCTCATTCTCCGCGATGAGCAGGTTTGACAACTGCGTGCGTTCTTCCTGCGATAAGACAGGAGCCTTCGGCTGCCTGTTCTGTTTATTGCGAGCCAAGAGATTTCCGGTCGCCTTAACTTTATGCGTAGAACTCTTCTGTCGCTTTATCTCGCGTGGGGTGTCAGTCGTTGCCAACTGTTTTGGAGCTTCCTCTTTAACAGTCTCCGGCGCGGCGATGTTGTTTGCTCTCTGGTCTTGCTGAACAGGCGCGGCAGGAGCATCTTTCTCAGCCAGCGGCGTTTCTTTGCGTTCAAAGAAATTCATGAGAGCGATGACCAGCAGGGCTGCGAGCAGCAGCGTGGCAAATGCCGTCGCGCCGCGCCTCCACATCGGCGAAAGCGTGAAGAAGTCGCGTATCGCATCAAAGGTCGAACGCTGTGGCTGAACCTCTCTGATGTGCTGAACAGGAGCAAGATTGAGCTCTGATGCGAGTGATGCTGTCTGGCTTAAAGCATTCTCGCGCCAGAGGGAGATGGATTCGCGCACGTCGCCAAAGGCTTCCAATTCTGCGCGGCAGGATTGGCAGATGTGCAGGTGGCCTTTAAAATCCTGCGCCTCTCGCTCCGTTGCTTCGCCGTACAGGTAGCCGACTAGGTCGCCAGCGCGCGCGCATGTTTGCATGTCTGGTGTTTCCAACATCTTGTTATCCTACGTTTCTTTGTACGTCCCACTTCGTCTCCGGCTCCATCTTTGCCAGCCGCAGGCGCAGTTGCCTGAGCGCCGTATAGAGCCTGCTCTTGACTGTGCTCAGTGGCAGGTCAAGATTTTCCGCAATCTCCTGAAACGTCAGCTCTTCAAATTCCTTCATCACAATGACCTGTCTCAACTCTGTCGGAAGAGATGTGACAGCACGCCTCACAAGCTCTGTGCGCTCGCCTGCTTCCGCAGCATGAGCAGGCGATTCGTGCGCGGGCGCGAAATATGACGCGCCGTCAGCTTCCGTCTCATCTTCGAGCGCGGTCTCGCCGCGAACTTTATTGCGACGTTGGCGCGAGATGCACTGGTTGACTGCGATGCGATGCAGCCACGACGAAACCTTTGCTTCGCCCCTAAAGCCGCGCAGGTTGCGAAAGGCCGCCAGGAAAGTTTCTTGCGTCGCGTCGCGCGCATCCTCTTCGCGCCCAAGCATGCCATAGGCAAGCGAAAATATTCTGCGCTCCCAGCGTTTGACTATCTCGCCGAAAGCATCTCCGTCGCCCGACAGCGCAAGTTCTACGATTTGCTCGTCGCTCGTAGCCGTTTCCATACCCTCTCGTGCCGCAGCGTGTTGCGCGAGAACTAGCTTCAATGAAAACCCCCGGCGCACCGCTCGCGGCTCGTGCGCTCAAAAATTTAGACGCGCCAAGCCTCCATTCAGTCTGCAAATTATCACACCTTGCCTGTGTAATTGCCAGATTTTCCAATTTCAGAAACTTGCAAACCAATTATGTGAAGCCTGTAAGAGAACTATTGCCGGGTCTGATAACGCCCAAGATTTTTGCTGAGATTAACTGTTAACTTAATAAATGCAGCAAGTTAAAAATAGAAAAACAGGTTGACACGACCCTTTCATCAACGTAGTATTTAAGTTGTTCAGGGCTGTGAGATGCTTGCTTGCCCGAATCGATTTGACCTTCCCATCTTTTGCACTGGCTGTCCTTTAACTTCAAGCTTCTTTAGCAATCAATATGTTCGAGCGTTTTAAGCGTGTGCGCCTGCTCTATATCGTACTAGGCACGCTGTTGTTTGTAGGGCTGTTGCCTCTGGCTCTGGCCGGATGGCTGCTGTCCGTGCGCAGCGCGGATGAGTTGCGCGCGATAGAGGGCCGCTATCAGGCTCAGCTTGTGCAGGACAAGGCGCGGCAGATAGATCTTTACGGACAGCGTTACAGAGATGTCGTGAGCGGCCTTGCGCGCGCCTTTGAATTGACAGGCGGCGTGGATGTGATGGGCGACGCGGGTGCGCAGACGCGACTGCGAAATGTCTTGCAGAATGATCCGAATCTGATTGCGCTCACAATCGTCCCTGTGCAGGGAGAAGCGCGCAGAGCTTTTCAGCCGGATGTCATCAGGCGCGAAGAAGTGGAAGCGCGTGTCAGCGAAGTCCTGGCGCGTATTAGCGGGCGCGGCCTCATCATCAGCCGCCCGCAGATTATACGCTCAGGTCAGGAGATGGCCTTAACGATTGCCGCGCCAGTGATGGGCGGCGAAGGCGGCGAGCAGGTCGTGGCGGCTGTCGTCGCTATTGTCTCTTTTCACGAAGTCTTCAAGGCCGTGCAGCAGCCGACCGCGAAAAGCGAGCGCGAGCTACTCGACGCGGGCTTGCCTGTCATCTTCGTAGTGGACAGTGACGGGCGCGCTGTGGCCCACCCGGACGAGCGCGTGGCCTATGCCGAACGTCCTATGACAGACTTGAAGGTCGTCAAAGACTGGCAGGAGACAGGCGCGCAGGTTCAATCGGCACTCGCGCCGTTTACCATCGAGCGCGATGGTCACAAGGTAGAGATGCTCGGCTCTTATGCGACTGCGGAGCTGGACAAAGAGACGCCGCTCGGAGTCATAGCCATACAGGACGAGCGAGCCGCGCTCACTTCCGTCGCAGACATGCGCCGCCAGACTTTGATGATAAGTCTTGTCGCAGCCTGCTTTGCTTTGCTCATAGGCTTCTTCCTCGCAAGACGTTTGACAAAGCCCGTGCGCGATCTGGCGGAAGGCGCGCACAGCATTGCCACTGGAGATTTTTCGCGGCGCATCACTGCGAGCGCATGCACAGAGCTTGGCGAGCTTGGCGATTCCTTTAACCAGATGACAGAGCAGATAGAGCGTTTTATCAGCGACCTGCAACGCGCCGCAGATGACAATCGCCAACTCTTTATCGGCACGGTCAAAGCTTTGGCCGCAGCCATTGACGGCAAAGACCCGTACACGCGCGGCCATTCCGAGCGCGTCGCGCGCTTCTCCATCGCCATCGCGCAAGGCATGGGATTGTCTGATGAAGAGATTGAGAAAATACGCATCAGCGCACTCTTGCATGATGTAGGCAAGATAGGCATTGATGACAACATTCTCAAAAAGCCTGCGGCCCTGACCGATGAAGAATTTGAAGTGATGAAGCAGCACCCGCAGAAAGGTTTTAAAATCATGTCGCAGATTCCGGCGATGAAGGAATTCTTGCCGGGCATGTACATGCATCACGAGATGATAAACGGCTGCGGCTATCCGCAGGGCTTGAAAGGCGACGAGATACCTCTGATGGCACGCATCGTTTCTGTCGCAGACACATTTGATGCCATGACGACAGACAGGCCGTATCAGCGAGCGATGAAATTTGAAGACGCGGTGGCGCGCATACAGAGCTTCGTCGGCACACGCTATGACGAGCATGTCGTAGCCTCGCTCGTCGCCGCCTGCGAATCCGGTCAGGTCGCACCGGGACGTGTCCGCCTCAAGCCGCGTAACAATGGCGCGGAAGCAAAAACAGTTGTGCCTCCTCAAGAATCAGCAAACACGCCTGTGACCACTTCAGTCATGTAAGACTAAAAGCAAGTTTCGCGCAAAGGCGCAAAGGCGCAAAGAAAGCTCGCAAAGAGTTGAATGTCTTTTCAACTTGAAAGCTTTCTTCGTATCTTCTTTGCGCCTTTGCGCCTTTGCGGGAGATGTTCGTGTTTATGCTTTTGTCGTGATGCATGAGTTGCGTTTATAATCTTTCACTTATAAAACAACACTGAGCTTACAAAGGGCATTACTCATACATGGCATTCTGGAAACGTAAAAACAAGGAGCGTTTCGTCACGCTCGGACTCAACGAGCCTTCGCGCCCGGATGAGAAATCGTCTGCGACTGAGGCTGGACTTGAACAGCCTGCTTCATTGGCCCAGACAACGGAAGCTGCGACGCCTGCGCTGCCGCAGCTTGACCCGGTCATCGCAGGAGAGACGCCGACTCCGCCGCCCACGCGCGAGACTCAGGCAGTCACGGACATTCCGCGCCCGCTTCCTGTAGAGAGAACTGAAAGAGCGGAAGTTGAAAAGCCGCTCAAGCCTGCGGCAGCGCAACGACCTGTGCCTTCGCGCTCGCCTTTTAATACTTCCGTCTTGGGGCTTGACCGCTCGATTGAAGAGTTGCAGGCGGAAGAGGCTGCGCTCGAACAGGAATTCAGCGCGAGGTTTCGTCGCGCTGTGGCCGCGACGCGCGAATCGCTTTCAGAGAAAATTGATACAGTCTTTCAGGGACGCAAGCAGATTGATGCAGAGCTGCTCGATGAATTGGAAGAAGCCTTGATTGCCGCGGACATAGGCGTCCCTACAACCTTGCACATTCTCGAAACTGTGCGGCGCGGCATCGCGCGTAATCAGATTAATGACATAGACGCGCTCAAGCAGGCCATCAAGGATGAGCTTCTTGCAATCTTAAAAGCTTCTGAAAATAAAGGTGTCGCATCGGAAGATAGCGTGCCTGAAACAGTCCTGCCTTATGTGATGATGGTCGTCGGCGTCAACGGCGTCGGCAAGACTACGACTATCGGAAAACTCGCGCAGCGCATCAAGGCCGAAGGCAATGATGTCCTGATTTGTGCGGCAGACACTTTTCGCGCAGCAGCCTCCGACCAGCTTGCCATCTGGGCAGAGAGAACTGGCGTGCCTCTCATACAACAGAAGCAAGGCACAGACCCCGCGGCAGTGCTCTTTGATTCGTTGAAGGCTGCGAAGGCGCGCGGCTCTGATGTGTTGATTGTGGACACAGCCGGACGCCTGCACAACAAATCGAACCTGATGGCAGAGCTTGAGAAGATGAAGCGCGTCGCTGGCCGCGAGGTCGAAGGCGCGCCGCATGAAACACTTCTTGTGGTAGATGCCGTCACAGGACAGAACGGGCTTGAGCAGGCGCGGCAGTTTCTGAAAGTAGCGGGCGTGACGGGCATCGTCTTAACCAAGCTCGACGGCACGGCCAAAGGCGGCATCGCCGTTGCGATTGCCAAAGAGCTTGACCTGCCGATTCGCTATGCGGGCATCGGCGAAAAGGTTGACGATTTAGTCGTCTTCGATTCCGAACAGTATGTGAATAGTCTTTTCAATTAAGTCTGGAGTCTGGAGTCTGGAGTCCTGAGTCAGAAAAATATTTTATGCTGACAGGAATTTCAGATTTCCAACTCAAGACTTCGAGCTTAGATTTTGACTCCAGACTCCAGACTCCAGACTCCAGACTTTGATGAAAGCATGATGCGCCGCGCACTGGAACTGGCAGCACGCGGCGTCGGGCAAGTCAGCCCAAGCCCTCTGGTCGGCTGCGTGATTGCGGCTGATGACGGAAGAATTGTCGGCGAAGGTTTTTATCTCGCGCGCGGCGTCAAGCATGCAGAGATGATTGCGCTTGAACAATCTGGCCCACAGTCGCGCGGCGCGACCGCTTATGTTTCCTTAGAACCTCACGCGCATCACGGACGCACACCGCCCTGCACAGAAGCTCTCATTAAAGCTGGCATCAGGCGCGTCGTGGCTCCCATCGAAGACCCTAACCCGCTCGTCAACGGCAAAGGTTTTACGCATCTGCGCGAAGCTGGCATAGAAGTCCAGACAGGTTTGCTTGCAAACGTTGCTTCGAGGCTTAACGAGAAATACATACATTGCATGCGGCACGCGCGGCCCTTCGTCCATCTCAAGATTGCTGCTTCGCTCGACGGACGAATTGCGACGCGCACAGGCGATTCGCGTTGGATTACAGGCACGGAATCGCGCGCCCGCGTGCAAGAGTTGCGACACGAATATGATGCGATTCTGGTCGGAGCAGGCACGGCTCTGGCCGACGACCCGCTGCTCACAGACCGTTTGGGCAAAGAGCGTCATCGCCCGCTCGTGCGCGTAGTGCTCGATAGCGAGTTGCGTCTGCCTCCGACCTCAAAGCTCGCACAGACCGCACGCGAATGGCCTGTCATCATCTTTGCTTCAGACCACGCGGACGCTTCTAAAGAGCAAGCCTTAAAAACCTGCGGCGTCGAAGTTATGCGCGCAGACGGCGGCGCACGTAATCTGCAAAGCATTCTAAAAGAGCTTGGCAGCCGTTCCATACAGAGCTTGCTCGTCGAAGGCGGCGCGACTGTGGCCGGAGCTTTCTTGGATGCAGGGCTGTTGGACAAAATCAGTTTCTTTATCGCCCCTCTTATCATCGGAGGCTGCGACGCGCCCGCGAGCATCGGAGGCGCAGGCGCAGAAACAATCGCCGACGCACTCAATCTGCAAGACATCGAAATTCATCATCACGGGCGCGATGTCGAAATCACCGGCTATCCGCTTTATGCGCGCTAAAAAAAGTCTGGGCCAGAATTTTTTGGTTGATGAGCGTGTGATTGAGAAAATCATACGCGCTCTTGAGCCGCGCTCCGGTGAGACGATTGTAGAGATTGGGCCGGGACATGGAGCTTTGACCTCGCGCTTGATTGAGAAAGCAAGTCGCCTCGTCGCCATAGAGTTTGACCGCGAGTTGATGCCGCTTCTGGATGAAAGATTTGGCGCGCGTGAGAATTTCACTTTAATCGAAGGCGATGCTTTGCAGGTCAATCTGTGCGAAGCGATTGCTCCCGCAAGGAGCGCGCGGCTGGTTGCAAATCTTCCGTATTACATTTCGACGGCCATTCTCCAAAAGCTTTTGGAGCAGCGCGAGTGTCTGAGCGAGGCTGTGCTGATGCTGCAAAGAGAGGTGGTTGAACGCATCACTGCTGCGCCTGCGACGAGCGAGCGCGGCTATCTCTCCGTGCTGGTCGAAGCTTATGCCGAAGTCGAAACTTTGTTTGATGTCACGCCAACATCCTTTCGGCCTGTGCCGAAAGTCTGGAGCACAGTCATTCGTCTCCGACTGCGGCCACACATCGCGGCAGAGGTGAAAGACGAAACTCTGTTCCGGCAACTCGTCAGCGCGGGCTTTGCACAGAAGCGCAAGACCATCTTCAATAACATTCGTCATGCGCCAGCTAACTTGCAAGAGAGAATCGAAGAGAGTGGCGGCGCGGCGCGATTCTTAGAGCGCGCGAGTATAGAAGCGCGGCGACGGGCCGAAACTCTCACGCTCGAAGAATGGGCGCGAATGATTAATATTTTAGAGTCATCATCGCTTTAAAATTATTTGCGCTTGCGCTCGCCGGAGTTATAAAGCTCTCCTACAAAATCAATCAAAAAATCCAGCGCAAACTCAAACACGAATCCCAGAATGTCGGAGAACAACTCATGCATCGTCAGGCATCCTTTCTACAATCGCCTGCGCAAAGAAAAAGACCCTCTGCGCGCTGTTGCCGCAAAAGGTCTCGATCTTTTAGCTGGTGAACCGGATTGCTGTGGCTCTTCTAAAGCAATCGTCCTGACGATAGCACCAGACCCTTTTTGAGGGTGATCTACTCCCCCGAAATTCTGTTTAAAATTAGCTTGAATGGAGCATAAAGGTCAAGCCTTTTCCGCGTTCAGACCGCGAGTGATTCGTGTGTTATACTACTCGGCTAATTTTAACCCGTTGCGCTTGACTATCAGGCGTTGCGGGTCGTTCAAGGAGAGTAGAGAAAAGAAAAGAAGTGAGTAATTTAGAATTGATTCCACTCGGCGGTGTCGGCGAGTTCGGGATGAACTGTATGGCCGTGCGTTACGGCGACGAGATGATTGTGCTCGACGCCGGGATGGGGTTTCCAGAAGAGAGCGTGTACGGGGTGGATGTCTGCGTCCCGGATTTCGATTTTCTGGAAGAGTACAGGGAGAACATCACTGCCATCATCCTCACGCACGGGCATGAAGACCATCTGGGCGCGCTGCCTTATATCCTGAAAAAATTTAATGTCCCGGTCTATGCTTCGCATTTCACTGTGGGCTTGGCGGAAAGAAAGCTGGAAGAGCACGACCTCTTAGGCGATGTCCTGATTCATCGCGTCGAGCCGCGACAGGTCGTAGAGCTTGGGCCATTTCAAATTGAGTTCATACGCGCCTCGCATTCCTTAGTTGATTGTTTCTCGCTGGCGATTAGAACGCCTGTCGGGACAATCATTCACACTGGCGATTACAAGGTGGACGAGACACCTGTGATTGGCGAGCCGATTGACCTGAGAACCTTACGCAGCTACGGGCAGGAAGGCGTGCTTGCGCTGCTTTCGGATTCGACAAACGCGACAGTGCCGGGCCGCACTCCGTCTGAGCGCGCAGTCATCCCTGCCTTTGAAGAGATTTTCGACGAAGCTAAAGGGCGCATCATCGTCGCAGCCTTTGCCTCTTCGATTCATCGCCTGCAAATCGTCTTAGATGTCGCGCAGCAGTTTGACAGAAAAGTTTGCGTGCTTGGCCGCTCGATGCAGAAGAATGTAGAGATTGCGGAAGAGCTTGGCTACTTAGATATTCCAGATGGCTTGCTTGTCTCTGTGAACGAGGCGAGGAAGATGGATGATGAAGATATTGTGTATCTCGTGACGGGTTCGCAGGGCGAGCCGCGAGCCGCGCTCTCGCAGATGGCGACGCAGACTTACAAAGGTTTGACGGTTGAAGAGGGCGACACGGTCGTGCTCTCCGCGCGCATCATTCCCGGTAACGAGCGTGCTATCTCGCGTCTCATCGGTCACATCTACAAACGCGGCGCGAATATCATAGAAGAGAAGCGACGGCTGATTCATGTGAGCGGGCATGCCTCGCAGGAAGATATTAAAATTATGACAGAGGCCGTGCGGCCCAAGTTCGTCGTCCCGATTCACGGCGAATACCGCATGCTCTTTCGCCATAAAGAGTTTGTCAAAAACCATCTCGGCTATACAGACGAGAGCGTGATACTGATTGAGAACGGAGATGTGCTCGAACTCGACGGCGAGCGCGCCACAGTCATCAATAAGCATGAGATTGGCCGCACCTTTATAGACGAATCCGGCTTTGAAGAGATTGACCGCGAGACCGTTCGCGAGCGCAGGCAACTGGCTTATGACGGCGTGGTCTCGCTCGTCGTCACCATCAACACTGAGACAGGAGAACTGGAGACGCAGCCGGAAATCGTCGCGCGCGGGCTGACAGGCGTGGATGCTTCAAACGGTTTTCTGAAAAACGCACAGCGCGTTGTCACAGAAGCTGTCCAGAACGCTCCGCGCGCAGAGCGCGAGGACGCAAGCCTCTTGAAAGAGCACGTGCGTCTTGAGTTGAAGCGTTTCATACAAAAGCAGACGGGCGCAAAGCCTGTCATACTGCCTGTCATCGTAGAGGTTTAACTCAATCAACCAACCACAAAGGCGCAAAGACACAAAGCAATAAAATGTTCTTTGTGTCTTTGCGCCTTTGTGGTTTACATTGTCGCGCGCATGGAGCAACTTTCCGAGATAGCAGAGCTGTTAAGCAGAACCCGCGTCGAGGTCGCGCCTGAGACATACTTTTTAGTCTCGCTGCGCCACGAGGATTGGGCCAGACTCTTGGAGAATCCTGAGTTGAGCCCGCGCGGTGATGCTCCTTACATGCTGCTGCGAGACAAATATGAAGTGACGCTCCTGTTGGATGAAACAGACTGGCAAACGATGCGTCATGCGGCCAGAGATGCGCGTGTCGAAGGCGGCTTCCGGCTCGTGACATTTGATTTGGAACTATCCTGGAATGTCGTCGGCTATCTGGCGCGCGTGACAGAGATTCTCGCAGGGGCGGGTGTTTCAGTCGGCGCACTCTCAAGCTTTTCGCGCGACCATTTATTAATCAAGCAGGATGAACTTGGCACGGCCCTGCGCGTGCTCGGCAAGCACGTTGCCGAATTATGTTAAATACAGTCTGGAGTCTGGAGTCAGAAGTCTAAAGCAGAAATGCTTCTTATCTTTTGACTCCAGACTCCAGACTCCAGACTATTTTTATGAGCTTTGATTGGTCTAAACAGGTTGTCCTTATCACTGGCGCATCGAGCGGGATTGGGCATGCTATCTCACTTGAGATAGGACGGCGCGGGGCTGCTCTGGGCTTGCTGGCGCGGCGTGCGGAGATGCTTGAAGAGCTTGTCGCAGAAATCGAGAAGGCCGGAGGGCGCGCGATTGCTTTAGCGGCTGATGTGACGGATGCTGCGGCTGTTGCGGCGGCTGCAACACGTTTGCGCGAAAAGTTTGGCAGGATTGATATGTTGATTGCCAATGCAGGGATAGCTCAATCAACGGATGCGAAGGATTTAAAAGCGGAGGAAGTGGCGCAGTTGATTAATATCAATGTGCTCGGCGCGGTTAACAGCGTGACGGCGGTCGTGCCGCAGATGGTCGAGCAAAAGAGCGGGCATCTAGTTGCCATCTCAAGCCTCGCGGCCTATCGCGGGCTTCCCAAATCCGCAGCCTACTGCGCGAGCAAAGCCGCGCTCTCAGCTTTTTTTGAGAGCCTGCGGATAGATTTGCGCGACTCCGGCATTGCGGTGACGATTATTCATCCGGGCTTTATCAAGACTGCGCTCACAGCCGGGCGGCAGGCCAAGATGCCTTACCTGATGGAGCTTGAAGACGCCGCCGGAAAAATCTTACGCGCCATCGAAGCGCGCAAGAAGTCCTATGCTTTTCCCTGGCAGCTTGCCAGCATTGTGCGCGCGGGGATGCTCTTTCCGACTGCTCTCTATGACAAAATCGCTTCACGAAACTCTTTCCGAGAATAAGGGAATTTTAGATTTTAGATTTTTGATTTGCGATTTGAAGAGCAAGCTAAAGTTAATATTCCTTTCAATCGCAAATCAAAAATCAAAAATCAAAAATCTAAAATCACATGACTCTTCTACAGGCGATCATTCTGGGCATCGTTCAAGGTCTGACGGAATTTATTCCTATTAGCTCGACTGCGCATCTGATTTTCGCTGCGCGCGCGACGGGGCTTTATCAGGGCGAAGCCTTGCGCGCGGAGGCGACGACGGCGACCATCGCTGTCATACAGTTGGGGACACTGATTGCCGTGCTCATCTATTTTGCGCGCGACATCTGGAATATCTCTTTTGCTTTTGTGAGAGACCATCTTGCGCTTGTGAGCGGGAAGCGTGAGGCAAAGGGAGATTATCCGCTGGGGCTTTCGCAGGATGCATGGCTCGGCTGGCTTGTGATTCTCGGCTCGATTCCGATAGGCGTGGTGGGCTTGCTCTTCAAGAAACAGATAGAAGGCACGTTTACCAAAAATCTCTGGATCATCGCCGTAATGATGATTTTCATCGCGCTCCTGTTGCTCGTCGCAGAAGCCATCGGAAGAAGAGAGCGGACGATGGCGCAGCTTGGCGTGCGCGATGCTTTGGCTGTCGGAGGCGCGCAGGTCTTGGCACTCTTGCCGGGCGCGAGTCGTTCCGGTTCGACCATCATGGGCGGCCTCTTCGTCGGCGAGACGCGCGAGACGGCTGCCAGATTTTCTTTCCTCCTCTCAATTCCGGCCATCGGCGCAAGCGGTCTGCTCGAACTCAAAGAAGCTATTGAGCATGTCCCGCCCGGAAGTTTTGTGCCGCTTATCATCGCGACCATCGTGTCAGGCATCGTTGGCTATGCTTCCATCTGGTTTCTGCTCAGATTCCTACGCACGCATTCGACAGGCATCTTCATCGTCTATCGCCTGGTGGTCGGCCTCGCCATCATCATTCTGCTGGCAAGCGGCGCGCTCAATCCGCAGATTGAGACTGCGAAAAATTCAGTCAAGCCTGCTGCACAGATACAACTTTCTCCACTCAAAACAACTTTTGCAGAATCGTCTTTGATTGCTAAGCGCGCTAACAATAATCCGCAGGATTCGGTAAACTTAATGAGACGATTTGAGATGATTGAAAGCCGTTCATCCGAATCGAATCATAAAGTTTTAGTGAGCTTGCATGAGTGATGACATCAAACGTGTAGCAGATTCGCGCTCGCGCCGTCCGCGCAGCCCGCGCGTGCCTGTGGACTTTTTTGTCGAGATGGAAGGCTTGACGGAAAAGGGCGAGCCGTTTCGCGTGCAGGCCGAAGCCGAAAAAGTGAGTCGCGGCGGCGGAACTTTTAAGATTGATGTGGCAATCGCTCTTGGCACAGTCATACGCCTGACGCCGCCCTTCGGACGCGCTATTGAAGCAGAGGTCAACGGCATCTGGATTGACGAAACGGACGGCGTGCAACGCATCGGCGTCAAGCTCTTAGAGCCGAACGGCTGGTTCGCAGACTAATTTAAGTCTGGAGTCAAGAGTCTGGAGTCGAGAGTCAAAACACTTTAGACTGCGAGACTCCAGGCTCCAGACTCCAGACTTTTTTATGAGCAAGCGTTGGATTGTAAGAAAGAGCGATGAAGCGCGGGCTGGACTGCTCAGGCGCGCGCTCAATGTTTCGCCGGTCGTGGCGGAACTTCTGGTCGCGCGCGGCTACGCAGATGAAGATGCCGCGCGCAGTTTTCTCTATCCGTCTCTGGCCCAATTACACAATCCGTCTTTGATGTTAGGAATGGAGCAGTCGGTCGAGCGCGTGCTCCGCGCGATAGATTCGGATGAAAAGATTCTGGTCTATGGCGATTACGATGTGGACGGAACGACAGGCACGGTTGTGCTCAGGCGCGCGCTGCAACTTTTGGGAGCAAAGACAGGCTTTCATGTCCCGCATCGTTTCACGGAAGGCTATGGCATACAGCAGGCCGCGCTTGAGAAGGCTGTGGCTGATGGCTACGGGCTGGTGATTAGTGTTGACTGCGGGATACGCGCGCACGAGCCGCTCTACTGGGCGCAGGAGCACGGGCTGGATGTCATTGTCACAGACCATCACTTGCCGGATGAAGGCGAAGGCGCGCCGCCAGCATTTGCAGTGCTCAATCCAAATCAGCATGGCTGCCAGTATCCAGACAAAAATTTAGCAGGCGTCGGCGTCGCTTTTAAATTGGCCCACGCGCTTCTGCGCGAACGCGGGATGGAGCGACTCATCAAAGGTTTTCTCAAGATGGTTGCCATCGGGACTGTGGCGGATGTCGCGCAGCTTGTCGGAGAGAATCGAACCATCGTTGCGCTCGGCCTTGCAGACCTGTCTCGCGCGACCAATCCGGGCCTGCGCGCTTTGATGGAGATCGCGGGCTGCGGCGACGGGCGCGCGATGACTGCTTATGACCTTGGCTTTCGACTCGGCCCACGCATCAATGCTGCCGGACGTATGGATGCTGCGCGTGCCGTTGTCGAACTGTTTGAGGCTACGGAAGCAAGCGATGCCAGAAGGCTTGCCGTGCAACTGGACACGCGCAACCGCGAGCGGCAGGAAGTGCAGCGTGAGATTACGCGACTTGCTTTGGCAGAATGGACGACAAATGCCGACACCGTGCCGCAGCATGTCGCAGTCATTGCCGGAGACGGCTGGCACAGGGGAGTCATAGGCATCGCTGCTTCCAAGATTGCCGAAAAACTTCATCGCCCGTGCGTCGTCATCTCGCTCGAAGGCGAAGTCGGTCATGGCTCTGCCAGAAGCATAGAGGCTTATCATCTGCTCAATGGTTTGACGGAATGCGCAGACCTCTTTGAAAAGTTCGGAGGCCATTCGCACGCCGCTGGTCTCACTATCAAGCGCGAGCATGTCTCGGAACTCAGACGCCGTCTCAACGCGCATGCCGCGAATGCTTTGACTGATGAAGACCTCTTGCCCGCGCTCCATATTGACGCAGAGCTTCCGGCAGAGAGTTTGACTTTGAAACTGACTGACGACCTGCGACAGCTTGAGCCTTTCGGCGCAGGCAATCCGCGCCCGGTCTTCTCTACGCGAAGCTTGCGTCTTGTCGCAGAGCCGCGCGTGATGAAAGAGAAGCATTTGAAATTAAAGCTTGCGGGAACGGATGGCCGCCCGCTCGAAGCCGTCTGGTGGGATGGCGTTGAAAGACTCGACGGGCGAACTCTGAGCGCGAACATGCGCATCGAAGTGGCTTACACAGTTGAGCCCAACACATGGCAGGGCGTCACGCGCCTGCAATTATGCGTGCAGGACTTGAAGATTAGCGAATAGCGAATAGCAAAGATGCAAGAGGTCAGACGAAAAAGAACTATTGCGGTTGGGTTGCGTGCGCGGCTTCCATTAGTGATGCGCGTCGTGGCTGTGGCCGCGCTCTTGACGGGCTTGATAGTCGTCGGCGTCTCTTACTATCGCCTGCGCAACAACAAACCGTTCCGCATGGTTGGCGGCAAGCCTGAACTTTCTACGCAGGTCGTCGGCGTCGTCGAAGGCTACGAGCGACGCATCACGGAAGGCGACCGTCTCAAGCTTTATGTGCGCGCCGCGCGCGACATAACTTTCTCTGACAATCATCACGAGATGGAAGATGTCTTGCTCGAAGTCTATCCAGATACTGGCGACAAGCCTGACAAGATAACTGCCCAAAAAGCCATCTACATTCCAGATCAGACAGACCCGAATCAAGCGAGCGTGACTTTTACAGGTAACGTGAATATCGAAACGCGCGATGCGATGACGGTCAAGACCGACACCATCAACTACGACCAGAAAAGCGAACTGGCAGAGACTTCATCGCTCGTCACTTTTGCGCGCGAGAATGTGACTGGACAAGCGACTGGCGCGCAGGTGGATGCCAAAAATAAAAAGCTTGAGTTGCGCAGCAGCGTCGAGGTGACAGTTACCCCGGAAATCAAACAGGGCAACGACGCGAAACCGAATCCGCGCGCGCGCCCCATAACTATCCGCGCGGCCCACGCGACCTTTGACCAGCATTCTCTTCATCTCTCTTTTACAGGCGGCGCGACTGCCGAACAGGGCAGCGACATCATGAGCGGCGAAAGACTCTCCGCGACGCTCAATCAGAAAAAGAAGCTGCACAAGATAGAGGCGCGCGGCAACAGCTACCTACGCTCTATGACCGAAGGCCGCTCTGCCGAAATTTATTCCGCAGAGATGGATTTTTTCTTGGATGACGACCAGCAATTAGAACGCGCTTCGGCTGACCGCGATGTGCGCGTCCGCAGTCTCAATGCAGACTCCGAGATGCAACTCAATGGCGCGGCCAAGCTCGAAACTTTTTTCCAGCGACAGGGCGACAAGAGCCTGCTCAAAGAGATGAGGGCCGGAGGCCGCACCACCATCACGCTCGCCGCGCCGCAGTCTCGCGCCAATGACCCGCGCGCCGCGAATAAAAAGTTGACAGCCGATTACGTCAAACTCAACTGGCGTGTGAGCGGGCGCGACCTTGAACGCGCAGAGGCCGTCGGCAACGCAGAGCTTTTTATAGACCCCGTGCAGAAAAATGCTACGGCAGACCGCAAGACCTTGACCGCGCCCCGTTTTGATTGCGAATTTTTTGAGACGGGAAATCTCGCGCGCAATTTCACAGCGACGGGCGGCGCGAAAGCTGTCATAGACCCCGTGCAGCCGACTGAAGAAAGAGCCGTACGCACACTGACATCGGAAAAGATGTCCGCTCTTTTTGTACGCGAGACGCAGGACATAGACCGCTTCGACGCGCAGGGCGATGCGAAGTTTAATGAGAAGGATCGTAATGGTCGCGCGCAGAATGCTTCATACACTGCCGACGATGAGATGATGCGGCTGCGCGGCGGCGAGCCGACCGTCTGGGATTCGCGCGCGCGCACCAAAGCTTCAGAGATAGATTCGGACACCAAAAACGATGTCTCCTATAGTCGCGGGAAAACGCAGACGACTTACTACAGTCAGGAACAGACAAACGGCGCGACGCCTTTCGAGAAAGTCAAAAGCCCTGTCTATATCACAGCCGACCGCGCGGAGTTTCAGCATCTTACGGGCGTAGCCATTTACACAGGCGATGCGCGCGCATGGCAGGACGATAATTTTGTGCGCGCAGACCGTCTCACGCTTCGTCGTGAGAGCAAGAGCATGCAGGGCGATGGCGGCGTGCAAAGCGCGCTCTATAACGTCAAGCGGCGCGAGAGCACAGGCACGACGACTGTTCCGGCCTTCGCTACTGCCAATCGCATGACCTACTCGGAGTCAGAACGTCTCTTGCACTACGAAGGCAATGTTGACATACGACAGGGAACAGACCGCATCACGAGCGGCGTGGCGGATGTCCATCTCTACAAGGAATCCAACGAGGTCGAAAAGACTGTGGCCCAGCGCGACGTTGTGCTCACACAGCCGGGTCGTCGCGGCACAGGGCAGTGGGCGCAATACACCAATGCTGATGAGACAGTCGTGCTCACTGGCAGCCCCGCGCGCGTCGAAGATGCAGAGCAAGGCTCTTCCGAAGGAGGTCGTTTGACTGTCCATTTGCGCGATAGTAGAGTTGAGGCCAATGATCCCAGAGGAGCGCAATCGAGCGGGCGCGTGCGTTCGACGCACAAGATAAAGAAGCCTTGATGAGTGGCCGCACTGATGAATTGGTTGTCGTGGAGCAGGAGACAAAAGAGTCTCCTGTGGCCCAGCCGCGTGTCTTGAAGGAAGAGAAGTCTGCTCTCAAAACTCCTTCGGAGAATGCGCTGGCGGCTTTTAATCTACAAAAAACTTACGGCAGGCGTCGCGTAGTTGATGATGTCAGTCTGCATGTCGAGCAGGGCGAAGTCGTAGGACTTCTGGGAGCAAACGGCGCAGGGAAAACGACGACATTTTATATGATTGTCGGTTTGGAGCGGCCAGAGCGCGGCGTGATTCGCCTGGGCAAACGCGAAGTCACAAAGCTTCCGATGTATTTGCGCGCTCGTCTCGGACTTGGTTATTTGCCGCAAGAGCCTTCCGTCTTTCGCAAGATGACAGCGTCGCAAAATATTTTAGCAGTCCTTGAGACGATGGGCTTGCGTCGGCGCGAAAGATTAAAGCGGCTCGAAGAATTGCTGGAAGAGTTTGGCATCGCTCATGTGCGAAACACGCGCGGCGATGCTCTGTCTGGTGGTGAAAGACGGCGCACGGAGATTGCCCGCGCGCTGGCGACCGAGCCGCTTTTTATCCTGCTCGACGAACCGTTTGCAGGAATTGACCCGAAAGCGATTGATGATATACAGAGCGTGATTCTGTACCTGCGCGACCGCGGCATCGGAATTTTGATTACAGACCACAACGTGCGCGAAACGCTCGGCGTGACAGACCGCGCATATATCATGGCCGAAGGAAAAATCTTTCGCACAGGCCAGCCCAAAGAACTGGTCGAAGACACGGAAGTCCGCAGGCTCTATCTTGGCGAAAGATTCAGTATGTAAAAGTCTGGAGTCAAGAGTCTGGAGTCTGGAGTCAACAAGAGTGTTCTTGACTTTAGACTCCAGACTCCAGACTCCAGACTGTTTTTCAGTACACGCTCTGAGCCAGAATCGGTTATAATCCTCTCACGCAAAAAAAGCGTCCAATATAAAATTTATGTGACAGGAATTTTAGGGGCAGTATTTAAGCAAGGTTATGTCTGTTAAGCTCACCACCAGTCTTTCACAGCGTCTAGTGCTGACGCCGCAGTTGCGCCAGCGCATAGAGATGCTGCAAATGACGACCGTCGAACTCAGCGACCTCATCCAACAGCAACTTTTGGAAAATCCTGTCCTCGAAGAAGTCGCTTCGCAGGAAGAGACGCAGGAACTGGCGGAAAAAATTCTGGACCAATTAGCCGACGCAGACGCCGGAAGCAGCTTTGACCTCGGCGGCGAAGCTGTCGAGACGGCTGCTATCTCTTCGAACGGTTCCGGCGACGCGAGCGAGATTTCAGCTTACGCTGAGACGGATACGGATTATGCTACATCCGGCGAGATGTCCGGCGCGTCTGAAGCGGGCGAGGATTTTGGCGCAGACGAAGCCTCGCGTGATGCTTTTGAAGAGATAGATTTTGGTCGCGAGTTTCAAGACTACTTAGACCCCGGTTATAAAACTCAGGAGTTTGAATACAAGGAAGACGCGCCGACCTTCGAGCAGTTTCTGACGCGGCCCGAATCCTTGACGGAACATCTTGAATGGCAGTTGCACATGAATCCCGTTGAGGGACAGGTGCGCGAGGCCGCAGAGTGCGTTATTGGAAACCTTGATGCTGACGGACGGCTCAATGCGACGAATGAAGAGATTGCCGCGATGGGCAAGTGGCCCGAAGAGGTAGTCGAAGAAGCGCGCCAGACAGTGATGCTCTTAGAGCCTGTCGGCTGCGGCGCGCGTGATGTGCGCGAGTGCTTGCTGGTGCAACTCAAACAGCTTGGCGAAGGCGAACGACTTGCCGCGCAACTCGTCGGCGAGCATCTGGCAGATTTGCAGCAACACAAGTTGCCGCATCTCTCGAAACAGATTGGCGTTGATGTTGAAACGCTGCTCGAAGAATTAAAAATCATCCGCACGCTCGACCCGTATCCGGGCCGCCGCTATTCTTCCGAAGAGCCTATTCTGATTGCGCCGGAAATCTACATCGAAAAACTTGATGACGATTACGTTATCTATTTCGCGGACGACGGCAGCCCGCGCCTGCGCATCAGCCACAGCTATCAACAGATGCTCGGCCAGCAGGAGACATCGAAAGAGACGCGCGACTTTATCAAGGACAAGATGCGCTCGGCGGTTGACCTCTTGCGCAACATAGAGCACAGGCGGCAGACGATTTACAAGGTGGTCGAATCCATCGTGCAACGCCAGCGCGAGTTTCTGGACAAAGGCGTGCAGTACATCAAGCCGATGATGCTCAAAGACATCGCAGAAGACATCGGGATGCATCTTTCGACAGTCTCGCGCGTCGTCAATCGCAAGTACGCACACACGCCGCAGGGCGTGATTGAGCTTCGCCGTTTCTTTACAGAAGGCATGATGAACGAAGAGGGCGAAGAGGTCTCGACGCGCATCATCAAGTTGAAGATTAAGAAGCTGATTGAGGAAGAGGATTCGCATAATCCGATTACGGACGATCAGGTCGTCAAGATTTTAGCCAAAGACGGCATCAAGCTCTCGCGCCGGACGGTCGCCAAATATCGCGACCAGATGAGTATTCCAGGCTCGCGTGAACGCAAAGCCGTTGTCTGACAGACAAGGATGAAGGCGGAAGGATGAGGGATGAAGTAAAACCTCTTTAATTCATCCTTCATCCTTCCGCCTTCATCCTTAATTTATAAGGAGGTTTGCCGATGAAGTTTGAGTACACAGGGCGGCATATGGATGTGACGCCCGCCATCCGCGCGCACGTTGAGGATCATTTTGAAAAGCTCGATCATATTTTCAACGATACTACTGCGCGGGCGCACGTCATTCTTGAAGTCGAGAAGAACCGCCAGATTGGCGAGATTCTGGTCCACTGGCGCGAACATACGCTGACGGCGAAAGACACGAACGCAGACATGTATCAGGCGCTCACGCGCGCCATCGCCAAGATTGAAAAACAGGCTCTCAGGCTCAAAAAGAAAATCATTGATCGCAAGCAGGGAGCCAAGCGCATCTCATCCGTCGCGCCCCAGCCGGACGGGCAGGAGGTCGAAGCCAGCCCGCGCCCGCCGCGCATCATCGCCGCGCGTCGTTACGCCGTCAAACCCATGACCGCCGAAGAGGCTGCCATGCGTTTGACGGACGAGCCGGATCAGTTTCTAGTCTTCCGCGATGCAGACACAGAGCGTCTCGGCGTCATCTACAAAAGGAAAGACGGCAACTTCGGTTTAATCGAGCCATAACTAAAGCGATGAGTGATGAGTGACAAGATAAAAATGCTTTTGTCTTTCACTCGTCACTTATCACTTCTCACTTGTCACTGATTTAAGGAGTTTCTCAGAATGCTGAAAAAGTTTATTGCGCTGGCCCTGTTGCTGGGCTCGCTGACATTTGTTCCGACAGGTCTGGCCGCAGAATACAAGGTGGACATGGCCCACTCGAATGTCGGATTTTCGATTCCGATTCTCGGCGGGCTTTCCAGAGTCAGAGGTAAGTTCGGCGAGTTCGCCGTGACCATTAATTATGATGAAGCGGATGTCACAAAGTCTTCCGTCACCGCAGTCATCAAGGCAGACAGCATTGACACAGGGATTGCCGCGCGCGACGAGCACCTGCGCAAAGCTGATTTCTTCGAGGTCGAAAAGTTTCCGCAGATTACTTTCAAGAGCAGCCGCGTCGAGAAGAAAGGCGACCAACTTCTCGTTCATGGAACTTTTACCATGCACGGCATCTCAAAAGAGATTGTCCTGCCGATTACCATGACAGGCAAACTGGTCAACCCTGAGACAAAGGCTGTGACCTATGGCTTTTCTTCCAACATCAAGCTTGACCGCAGAGACTATGGCATCAGCTACCAGCGCAAGGGCGCGGAGAATTTCCTCGGCAATGAAGTAGAAATCGAGTTAGTGCTTCTCGCACGGCCTCCGATGTAAGATGAGTAATTAGAAAACTCTTCTTTGCGGTCTTACTCTTTCTTTTCTTTGCGCCTTTGCAAGAAACCTCAACGAACGGTTCACGCTGGTGGCGCAAAGAGAAAAACTTAAGCTCGCAAAGGATTGAGTTAGAACTCAGCTTGAACTTTGAATCGTAAATCGTGGTGATAGCATTCCTTTCATCACGATTTACGATTTACTATTTACGGCCTACGATTTACCATTCGGGCATGCACAGCACGGATGAATCAGAGCCGCTCTCGATTACTGTTGGCGAGTTTATCGCGCAGGCCGCGCCGCAGCTTGAAGTGGAAGTGCTGGCGGGCCGCGCGGGTTTGGAAAAGCGCAGGCTGACGGTGGCGCGGATTCAAAAGCTTGGGCTTGCGCTCGCGGGCTTTGCGCATTACATACATCCGGGCCGCTTGCAGATTGTGGGCCAGAGCGAAATCTGGTATCTGGGCCAACTCTCGCCTGAGCGGCGCAGGGAAGCGATTGGCAATCTCTCGCTTGAAAAAATTGCCTGCGTGCTGGTGACTAAAGGATTAGAGCCTGCGCCCGAATTACTTGAAGCCGCGGAAAGCTCGCAACTGCCACTGCTGCGCACGCCGCTCATCAGTTCTGCGGCCATCAATGTCGTCACAGATTCTTTGCAGGAATTGCTTGCCCCGCGCACAGTCCTGCACGGCGTGCTGCTAGACCTCTACGGGCTCGGAGTGTTGATTGAAGGAGCATCTGGCATAGGCAAGTCTGAATGTGCGCTCGATTTGATTACGCGCGGGCATCGTCTTGTGTCGGATGATGTGATTGAAGTCAGGCGCATCAGCGCGGAGCGTCTCGCCGGGAATGCGCCGGAACTCTTGCGCGAACATTTGGAGATTCGCGGGCTTGGGATTATCAACATACGCGACCTGTTCGGCGTCTCTGCCATCAGCAGTTCGAGCCGCATAGACCTTTCGATTCGTCTCAAGCGTTGGGAAGAGGCTGGCGATGTTGACCGTCTTGGGATTGACACGCGAACGGTTGAGATTCTGGGCGTGAGTGTCCCGCAGATTTTGATTCCGGTCAGCCCCGGACGAAATCTCTCTACACTCGTCGAGACGGCTGTGCGCGTGCAACTCCTGAGGCTTCGTGGTTACGATGCCGCGCAATCTTTTGTCGCACGGCACACGGAACTGATTAAAGACAGCGGCGAATAAATCGACAAATTAGCCACAGAGACACAGAGGCACAGAGAATAAAAAGTAGATGAAGAAAATCCCGTATAAACTTTTCTGTCTTATCTCTGTGCCTCTGTGTCTCTGTGGCAGAGTTTCGTTTTAGTTTATGGCGAAAAAGAAACGTGCGGAAGCGGCGGAAGAGAGCACGCCGGACATAGTGATTATCACTGGCCTGAGCGGGTCGGGCATGTCGTCTGCCACTAATGCTTTTGAAGATTTAAAATATTTCTGTGTGGACAATCTGCCGCTCACGATGTTGCAGACCTTTGCGCGTCTGGTCCAGCCCGGCGACAGCGAGGACGCGCCGATTGAGCATGCCGCGCTCGTCATCAATATCCGCGAAGGAAAATTCCTTGCGGAGTTTGGAAAAAAGCTGCGCGCTTTGAAGCGACAGGGCTTGAATGTCTTTGTGCTCTTTCTCGAAGCGACGGATGAAGCTCTGCAAAGACGTTTTAGCGAGACGCGCCGCCCGCATCCGGCTGACACTGGCGATGGCCTCCTTGATGCGATTCGCACAGAGCGCGAGGCGATGGCGGAGATTCGCACAGCCGCAGACCTCATCATAGATACTTCAGATCACAATGTTCACAGCCTGCGCCGCCTGCTCGTCAAACGCTTTAGCCCGCACACAGACGGAACGCCGATGAGCGTGCAGGTCATCAGCTTCGGGCATAAGTACGGCAACCCGCATGACATGGAACTGCTCTTTGATGTGCGGCACTTGCCCAATCCATATTTTGTCCCCGAACTCAGAAATCTTTCGGGCCACGACCGCCGCGTCGTGCAATACTTACAGGCCGAGCCGGAAGTGGCCGAAACTCTCTCGCGCTTTAGCGATCTGTTGGAATACCTCTTGCCGCTTTATAAGCGCGAAGGAAAGTCTTATGTCACAGTCGGCATCGGTTGCACAGGCGGCAGGCATCGCTCTGTGATGATTGCCAACGCGCTGGCGCGCAGGCTGCGCCACGCGGGCTTTGAAGCACAGGCCATTCATCGTGATGTACGCAAAGCTAAGCGACAGGCGCGGCAGGGCCAGAGTAAAAACTAATCTTGATTGGCATTCCTTTCATACTCCAAAGTTTCCCGCGCGAATACCTGTTGTATCTGCACACATAAGCTTGATAGCATTTAGCGTATGATAGAAAAACCTTTGAGCACTGAGACAAGTGAAACAAAGACGCCGAGAGTCGCCGGAGTCGTCGTCACGCACGGACATGTAGCCAGCGAGTTGCTTGCTGCGGCGGAGATGATTGTCGGGGATGTCTCGCACATTGCTGCGGTCTCTATCGGCTGGCATGATGATGTGGATGCCGCGCATAACGAAGTGGAGCGTGCCATCGCGCGTGTTAATGAAGGCGGCGGAGTATTGCTCTTGACGGATATGTTCGGCGGGACGCCGACCAACATCGCTTCTATGTTTCTCGCAGAAGGAAAAGTGGAGGTCGTGACGGGCGTTAATCTGCCGATGGTGATTAAGCTGGCAAGCCAGTCTGGACAGGAATCGCTGGCGCAGGTGGCGCGGCGCGTGCGCGATCAGGGACAGGAAGGAATTTATCTGGCCGGCGATTTATTGTCTCCGCAGAAGAAGAGTTGAATGATTGAACAGCGCGTGACCATTACGAATCGTTTGGGGCTGCATGCACGTGCGGCTGCGCAGCTTGTGCGCACGGCCAATCGTTTCCAGAGCTTTCTGCGCGTCGAGCGTTTGGACGGCAGCGCAACGGCGGATGCGAAATCAATCTTGAGCGTGTTGATGCTCGCGGCCTCGCGCGGCACTGAGTTGCGACTGACTGCCGATGGTCATGACGAGACGGAAGCCTTAGAAGCTTTGCGCTGTCTCTTCGCGGATGGATTTGGAGAATTGACGCCTTGAGTAAGCGCGTGAGAAAGGGAAGAACTGAGGAACGCTGGCAAGGGCTTGGCGTCTCCGACGGCGTTGTCGTCGGGCGTGTGCTGCGCCTGCACGACGGCACGCGGCAGGTCTATCGCGCGACGATTAGCGAAGAGGATGTTGAGCGGGAAACCAGACGCCTGCGCGCTGCTGTGCGGCTTTCTCGCATGCAACTCCTGGCAATCAAGGCTCGTGCTGAAACAGAGTTGGGCGCGGATCAGGCTTATATCTTCGACGCGCATCTCTTGATGCTCGAAGACCGCAAGCTCCTGGAAGAGATTGAAAATTTTATCAGGCATGAACACGCGAATGCAGAGTGGGCCGTCAAGGTTGTGGCGGATAGGTTGCTGGCTGTTTATGCTGAGATAAAAGATGAATACCTGCGCGAGCGCGGGTCGGATATAGAGGATGTCATGCAGCGTCTGCTGGTCGCACTCTCCGGCGGCGAGCGGCCACACGCGCGGCAGCTCAAAGAGGATGCAGTAGTCGTGGCGGAAAATCTCTTGCCATCTGCTGTCGCGGAATTAGACTTTGAACACGCGCGCGCGATTGCGACAGATGCCGGAGGCTGGACTTCGCACACAGCAATCATCGCAAGAGGCTTAGGCATTCCGGCAGTCGTCGGCCTGCGCGACCTGCATCGTCACGCGCGCACGGGCGATTGGATTATTGTTGATGCCACGCGCGGCGAAGTTACGCTGCATCCCGCGCCTGCTCTTGTTGAAAAGCACAGGGCAGTTGCAAGGCAAGCTATAGAGGCGCGCGGCGCGGCTGTCGAAGCATCTTATAAAACTCTTCGCACGCTGGATGAGAAAGAGATTTTTTTACGTGCGAATGTCGAGTTGCCAGCCGAGTATGAAGGCGTCGAAAGATTCGGAGCGCGCGGCATCGGCCTCTATCGTTCAGAGTTTCTGCTCTCGCATCGCGGCGCGATTCCGACAGAGGATGAACAGTGCGAGGCTTATCAAAGAATCGCAGACCTCGCTGGAGAAGACGGCGCGACTGTCCGGCTCTTTGATTTGGGCGGAGACAAAATCGGAGGCGGCGGCGCGGAGGCTGAATATAATCCCGCGCTCGGTTTAAGGGCGATTCGATTCAGTCTCTTGAATCAGGATGTCTTGCGCACGCAGGCGCGTGCAGTCTATCGCGCGGCGGCGAAGGGGAAGCTTGATATAGTCTTGCCGATGATTGTTGATGTGAAAGACGTGCGGCGCGCAAAGCGTATTTTGGAAGAAGAGCGCGCGCGCTTGGAAAGCGAAAATATAGCAGTCGGCACAGTCAGAATCGGAGCCATGATTGAAGTCCCTTCGGCAGTTCTTCTAGCGGACAAGATTGCGCGCGAAGTGGATTTTTTCAGTCTTGGCACGAATGATTTAGTCCAATATCTTCTGGCTGTTGATAGGAGCAATGATGAAGTGGCGGATTGGTTTCGTTCGCTGCATCCGGCTGTCTTACAGAGCATCCAACGCACACTCGAAGCAGCAAGTGCGGCGCAGATTCCGGCAATCATCTGCGGCGAGATGGCCGGAACGCCAGCCTATGCAGTGATTCTCATCGGCTTGGGTGCGACTGAACTCAGCATGACTTCATCCTCCATGCCGCGCGTGCGGCGAGTCGTCGCAGGCATCAGGCAAAGCGATGCGCGAGAGGTAGCTCTCAAGTGTCTCGAATGCGAGACGGCAGACGAGGTTGAAGAGCTTGTGCGCGTGGAATTTTCCGCGCGGTGGCCGCATCTTTTCTCCGCAGAATCCTTGCCAGCCCCCGAACATAAAAAGTAGAATCGCCTTGCACGATTCGCAGAAAAACTTCCGTCAGTTCATTCGGAAAAATTTCAGACCTTCAAAGACCAACCGGATGGTGAGAGCGTATGCGAAATCACTTGCACTCCTTGAGCTTTAGCCGGATGCGCGGCACACGCCCCGTCAGAATTCTTTACTTCACAGCTTTGCTCGGCTTCGTCATCGGCGGTTGCGTCTGGCTCACTGAATATGTGCGTGCGGTTGATGTCGCGTCTCCCGTTCAGCTTGTGCGGCTGATTGTGACGAGCGACGCGGGCATGGTGCGGATTGAGATTACAGCCGACGGCTCGCTCGGCGAGACGACGATTGAGCAGCACACGCGCGGGCGCGAGGCGGTCGTGCGGATACGCGGCGCGCGTTCGATGCTTCGTGCAAGCTATGCTGTTGATGATGTAGTTGCGCGCGGCGTGCGAACGATTGCGGGCGAGATTAACGGCGAACCTTTCGTGGACATAGTGATTGCGATGGGCGAAGGCGCGACTCTCGCGCAGAGAAAAAATTTCAACCGCTTGGTCATCGGCATCGCCAGCGATTTCGCAAGCCTGCGCCGCAAGTCTCCCGCACAAGGCAATAGCGAACAGGCGCGTCGTACAGAGACAAGCGCGCCCACACAGACGCGCACAGTGATTGTCGCCAACGCGCCCGTGACAGGCACGATTGGAGCGCGAACGGCAGACTCTTCTGCGAGAGTAAATGCTCCGACAAGCAATCAACCGAATGTTTCAATAGCACAGCCTTCAAATTCAATCGCACAGCCTGTCGCAGTCAATGCTCCTGTTGAAACTCCGACTGCCACTCTCGCGCCGGTCTTTCGCGGGCGGACAATCTGGAATAATTTGCAGCCTCCGCCGTCGCGCGTCGCGCGCTTAAATCTGGGCGGCATCGCTCCATCATTTTTCAATACGCCGAATGACGCTGCAAGCGTGGCTCAAACAGATGCGCTGAGCTTCTTTCCAATGTTGCTCGACGCGCCGGGCGCGGCTACAGGAGTCTGGCTGCCGGGAACTACGACTTCCGTGAGCGATCAGGTTGGAGGCCGCGCGGTTGGGCCAGGATTCCTGCGCCCGCTCTTTAGCTTCGGCGCAACTTTTGATGACAATTTTTTCTATCGCTCGCAGGTCGGAAGAAACATTGGCATCTTCACTTTCGTCCCGCGACTGGAATACGAAATTCCCGGCGACACTGGCGCGCTGCGTATGGCTTATGAAGCGCGGCTCAGGCGTTTGACCAACGGTCGTTGGGCCAACGGTCATGTCTTTGATTTCGACACGCGCTTTAAGCTCGGCTCTTCTTTCAGGTTTGCCATACGCGACCACTTCATACGCTCGCCCTTAGACCCGCGCGAGTATGACCCCGCGGGCGAGACTTATATTGTCGGAGATACTTTTACGCGCAATGACGGAGCAGTGCGGCTTGAATATTTAGCCAATTCGCGCGCGCGCATTGCGTTCGATTTAGGTTATAATCTTGTGCGTTGGAGCGAGAGGCACATTGCCTCTGCTCCGCTCTTTATCAACTACGACGATCTCTCTGCCGCAGCCTCTTACGAGCGCGACATCTCTGAGAACACGACAGGAATCATCTCCTTCTCGTTTGCGAACGCCAACACGACCGCGCCGCTCAGACCGCAGTTTGATGGTTTGAATGACCGCCAGCGTTTCGCGCTCGAACTCGGAGCGCGTCATCAGGTGACTGAGACGAGCGGGCTGGCCCTGCGCGTAGGGTTTGAGCGCAGCCTCTATCGCCATGCGCCGAGCGCGAATAACTTTAGCGGCCTTGTCTTTGATCTGCGTTTTAGCGGCGATTTGAGGGAAAATACAAAATTTGAGCTGGCGGCTCTGCGAAAAACGCAGCTTTCGGCGTTTAATTTAGAAGGAGGGAACGCACGGCTCGTCTCAACCGGCGGCTCGGCGCGGCTGGAACAAGGTTTTGCGGACTCTCTTAAGCTGGGTTTAAGCCTTAATTATCAGCGTTTAGGCTTTCCCCTTGCGATCCTTGGCAATTCGACGGCGAGTGGCGGAGTCTTCGTCGGCAACTTTGCAGGCGAGCGGCGCGACGAGCATCTGTACGGATTTGGATTCGATGCCGGTTATCAATTCAGCGAAATCCTGCGCACGCGGCTCCTCTATAATTTCCTGCGCCGCGACTCGACCATTCCGGTGTTTACTTTTAACACCAACCGTCTCTCGCTGGTTTTTGAATTCGGTCGGCGCAATGAAGCGAAAGGCAGACCGTTCTAAGTTTTATTTCCAAAGGGGCTGATGCCTTGCGAGACGCCAATGCCCGGCGACTCTCTTTGGCCGCTCAGCAAAGTTTTAGAATCCAGGAATTGAGTGCATCATGAAGAAAGCTTTATTCTCAATCGCAGCCCTCCTGTCTCTGGGCCTCTCGCTCTCTGTCGCACAGGCGCAGACGAAAGACGCGCCACGCGCAAACTTTCCGGCCAACCCATCCGCGCCAGCTTCAAAAAGAGGCAGCAAGACAATCACTCTCCAGACTGATGACGGGAAACAGACGGTAGCCAATCATCCGACATCCAACGCTCCTGTCGAAACAGCGGCAACAGAACCCGGCACAGTCGTCAGCGATATTCCGACAAAGAGCGTCAACAGCTTGCCTGTCGTCTCGCTCGGCTCAAGCGAAACTGCCGACACCAAATCCGGGCCGCCCGCGCCGGACGAAAGCCCGAAAACATCTTCTGAATCGAAGCCAGCCGAATCAATCCCGGCAACGACTTTGACTTCCAACCCGAAGCCCGCCGCACCCGTGCCTGCTCCGGCTGTGGCCTCCGACCCTAACAAGCCCGCGCCAGAGCCTTCGAGCATCTATCGCGTCGGCGTCGGAGATGTCCTCGATATTCAACTCTTAAACAGCCCGACGCGCGAGTCAACGCTCTACACAGTGCTTGCCAACGGACTCCTTGAATATCCTCTCGCGGGCGAAGCAAGCAAAGTCGCTGGCTTGACCACAGAAGAAATCGGCGCGTACCTGACTTCAAAAATTAAGCTCTACGATAAACCGCAAGTCGCCGTCAGCGTGCGTGAATACGCGAGCCACAATGTCATCGTCACAGGCCTGGTGCATGAGCCCGGAACAAAAGCTTTGCGGCGCGAGGCCGTGCCGCTCTTTGTCGTGCTGGCCGAAGCACAGCCGCGCGCGGATGCTGCACGCGCAGTCATCATGCGCACCGGAAGCCCTACGCAGACCATAGACATTTCCGATACGACTGCGACTTCCGCGCTCGTCTATCCGAATGACGTGATTCGCTTAATCGGCGCGCCTCCGCCTGCGCCGCAGTTCTTCTTCATCGGCGGCCAGATTTCTGCGCCGGGCCAGAAAGATTTCCATAAGGGCCTGACACTAACGCAGGCCATACTCGCTTCGGGCGGCGTGACTCGCTTTGCCGGCAACAAGGTCAAAGTCATGCGGCAGGGCGCGGACGGACGGCTGACGACGACCGAATACAATCTGAAAAAGATAGAGCAGGGCAAAGACCCAGACCCGCAACTGGAGGCCGGAGATCGTATCGAGGTCACGCGCGGCGGCTGGTAAAAGAAATGCAAAATGAAAAATCTAAGATGCAAAAATGAGATGCTGTTCTTAATTTTGCATTTTACATTTTTCATTTTGCATTTATAAGGTATGATGCGAAGCGGCGTGCGAGCTTCCCGACTGAAGCTGTCTCCCCGCCTTGAGAGCGTGCTTTTTGCGAGCACCTTCCATAGAGATAGAGCCCCATCCCAATCGGAGGTTGATGATTTTGAAGACCCGAACAAGAATCGGTGCGGCGACGCTTGCGGCGGCGCTTTTGTTTGCACCTTTGACACCGGCTTTGACAGTTATGGCCCGCGCTGCTGCCGCGCCGCAGGATGACGTGCCGAGCGATGCAGAGCAGGCGATGTTTACCAGAGGCCAGAATCTTTATACGCAAGGCCGTTATGATCAGGCTGCGACAGTTCTACAGGATTTCCTGAAATCATACCCGCGCAGCATCATCACAGACTTAACACTGCTCTGGCTGGGGCGTTCCTACATGCAACTGGGAAAGATTCAGGATGCCGAACAGGTGGGCCAGCGTCTGCGTGGCATCAAGGACACGCCGTTCGCAGACATCTACGATAACGAGTTGCAAGCGGCGCGACGCGAAGCTCCTGCACGCACGCGCAACAACACAACCGTTGCATCAGCCAACACCAATACTGCCGCAACGCCTCCGACTGTCATCCCTTCTCCGAGGCCGACTCCATCTCCCACACAGACTGCGCGCCGCACGGATTTTCCTACTAATCCTGCGACCACAAATACAAACACGAGCCGTCCGCCAGCAAATACCAACACAAGCTCGGAGATGGCTGTGACGCCTGTTAACAGCAATGCAAACTCGAACAACTCTCTGGTCATGAACACGACCTCGCCGGGAGCGAATGCGAATACTGCTGCGGCGAATACAAACACACAGCGCAACACCGCGCGCGACCGTCGTGCTAACAATCAACCGAAACAGAATCCGCCGCGAGTGGCTAATACAAACACAAACCAGTCAAGACCTGTGAACACGCCGCCCTCGAATCAGGTCGCACTCAATACTCCGCCGCGCACGACTACGACTACGCCGGTTCGTCCGTCAACGACTGCGAACACAAATACATCTTCGCCGATTAATCCGACGACGAATCCCATCACGCCTTCTTCAACCGTTGAAACTTCATCGGGTATCGAAAGCTCTACGCCGCCCGCTTCCGCTTCGTCCAGCAGCGGCCTGACGATTACGGTCAAACAGGTTCCGAATCTGTTGCTTGCTCTGCGCAGGAGCGCAGAGACGGCTCTGCCGGGCCAGTCAGTCGAGTTGCCTTTGACGGTCACGAACAGTGGAAACAAAGAAGACCAGTTTAGATTAGAGACAGACCTGCCAGCAGAGTTTCAACCAACATTCAGTCTCGCTTCGGGCGGGTCTGATACCGGCTTGCCGATTCTCGTCACGCCGCAGCTTGCGCGCGGAGCTTCCGTCGAAGTCCTGCTCAAATTGCGCGTGCCTGAGACTGCGACGGATGGACAGCAGCGACGCTTTTTCGTGCGCGCAGCTTCGCAGGCAGACTATCAGGTCTTGAAAGTCGCAGACGGTTCCATCAATGTCGTTGCTCCGACACTGGCTGCGACCTCCGAAGTTTCGCAGCAATCAGTGATGCCGGGCGAGACTTTTACGCAGTCCATCACTGTGCGCAACTCCGGCAGTTCTGCCGCACGCAGTTCGCGTGCAGATTTCGTCTTTAATCCAAACTTCGAGCTGGTCAATGCCAGCCCAAGCCCGATTGCTTATGACAAGGCATCGCGCACAGCTATCTGGAGTCTGGGAGATTTGGGCGGGCGCGATTCAAAAGAAATCAGTGTCACCTTGCGCGCCGTGCCGAATGCTTTAGCCACTACAAACTCCCTTGGGCGCGGAACTTTGAGAACACAATCTCTGCCCGTCGCTTCAAACTTCGATAGCCCTTCCATCTCTGTCGGCAAAGTGCCGAGGGCGCGCATTGATTCCGTCTCCGCAGGATTGACAGCGACGCCGGGCGATACCATCTACGTGCCATTCATCGTGCGCAATCCGGGCAATGCACAGGACACATACGAGTTGCGCATCACTTCTCCGGGCGCGCCGCCCGCGACCATCTTCGCGGACACAAACGGTGACGGACAGCATCAGGACGGCGAGCCTGCCGTGACGCAAACCGCCGCGCTCGACCCGCAGGGCGGACAATATCCGATGCTGCTTGGCGTCAAGATTCCTGCGAGCACGCCAGACCGCCAGCAGTTCTCTTACAGCGTGGTCGCACGTTCTCTTGCCAGCAATCGTGTTGCAAGCGAGGCCAACACTGTGCTGACCGTCGCCACTCCGCGCGTCAGAGTTCGCACAGAGCAGGTCACGGATTCATCTGCGCCGGGCGATTCGATTTACTATCGTCTGGTGCTCGTCAATGAAGGAAGCGGGCTGGCGAAAAATTTGACTGTGGTTGAATCCTTGCCGGATGCTTTGCAGTTCGTCAACTCGGAGCCGTCGCTGAATCCGCAGGATGCTTCCGGCGAGTCACAGCGCATCACATGGCGCGTGGCAGAGCTTGCGCCGGGCGATACGACCGTCTTGAGAATCGCCGTGCGGCTTCGTCCAAACCTGCAAGCCGAGACAAACCTGACGACGCGGCATACGCTGACATATCAGGATACAAACAATAACAACTATACGGGACAGTAAAGCTGTAGAAACGTTAAAAGCAATTTCCCGCAAAGGCGCAAAGACGCAAAGAAGAGCTTCGTTGCTTTCCTTTGCGTCTTCGCGCCACCAGCGGGAAACTTTTTTGTTCTTATCAGCTTTAATAAAACTTTTTGTGCTGCGTGTTGAACAATGATTTGCTATAATCCCCAGGCCTTGCAAGAGAGCAGGTCGGGCGGTCGCCGCCGCAAGTTGCCCGAAAGGGAGCGGGGGAGGAAAGTCCGAACACTATAGGGCAGCGAGCCAGCTAACGGCTGGGCGTGCGCGTGGCATTCGTGCCGCGCGTGCGACGACAAGTGCAACAGAGAAAAGACCAGCCAGCGCGTTTAAAGATGCTTCGGCATTCTCGCGCGGGTGATGGGTGAAACGGTGCGGCCCCTCTTCAAAGGGGCTTAAAGTAAGAGCGCACCAGCATGTCTGGTAACAGGCATGGCTAGGCAAACTCCTCGCAGTGCAAGACCAAATAGGGAGGCGTCACAAAGGGCTGCCCGCCCAAAGCAAGTAGCAATACTTGCTACGACCTCCGGGTAGGTCGCTCGACCCATCTGGTGACGGATGGGCTAGATGAATGATCGCCGCTTTGGCCCACACGGGCCGGGGAACAGAATTCGGCTTACAGACTTGCTCTCACATTGCATGGCGACGCACACGGACACGGTTTTCAGCAGCCTTTGCGTCCCGTAAAGTTTTCCCACCAGACATTCCGTAAAAGGAGAAGCACAAAAAGAGATGGCGAACCGTAAAGGCGTGTTCATCGGAGCCTATGTGCCAAACGAGTTGAAGGAATCCTTGCGTCGGCGCGCGGCGGCAGAGCATCGCACGCTCTCGCAGGAGATTACGCGCATTCTGACGGAAGCCATACACGGGCGCAGTCTGCCGCCCGGCAGCATAGACCGTCGCACACCGGATGCCTCGACGCCGCGCCGCCGCTCGACAGACCCCATGCCGCGCCGCCGCAAAGATGACATGCCTTGATGTCTGTCCTGAGATTCTAATACAAAGAAGTTTCCCGCAAAGGCGCAAAGAAGAACTAATGTCTTTCTTTGCGCCTTTGCGTGAGCCTGCCTTGCGTCGCATTTTCGAGAACGGTTTGCTAAACTTCATCCGACACGCGATTCATGTGCAAACAGGTTTTCAAAAGTGACTAAGCACAATATTCTTTACGGCTTCATAGGACTCCTCGTGGGTCTGATTATCGGCTTCCTCTTCGCCAATTCCGTCAACCAGAACGGCGGCGGCGCGGCACGCACACAGCCGCCCGCACAGCCGCGCTCTGCGGCTAATGCAAACAGCAACTCTCCGGCAAATTCTTCCGAAGAGTTGACGGAAGAAGAGGTCAGAGAAGCGATTGCGACTGCCGATAAGAAGCCGGAGGATTTTGAACTGCAACGCAATCTGGGGCTGGCACTCTATCGTTATGCGAGCTTTACGCAGGACTCGCGCTATCTGCCGGACGTGGAGCGTTTTCTCAAACGCGCCTATGATGCCAATCCGAAAGATAGAGACCTGACGGTTGCGCTCGGACACGTTGTCTTTGACATGGCCCAACAATCCGACGCCGCGCGCTTTGCGGATGCGCGCGCGTATTATCAGAAGGCTCTACAGATGAAGCCTGATGACGCGGATGTGCGCACAGATTTAGGATTGACTTACTATTTAGCAAAGCCTTCCGACCCGCAAAAAGCTATTGCGGAATTTCGTCAATCGCTAGCCATTGATGCGCGGCATGAAGCGACGCTGCAACACCTGGCGGCGGCTCTGATTGTCGTAGGTAATCACACGGAAGCACAGAAGAGAATTGAAGAGTTGCAAGCCATCAACTCCAAGAATCCTGCGCTCTCGAATCTGCGAGCGCAGTTGGCCCAGAGCAAAAACGCACGGGAGTAATCTTTGAAATATTTAATCATACTATTGCTGCTGCTGGCCTTCTGGGCTTTCATGCTCTGGCGTCTGCGGCCCTACATCAAGATGGCGCGGCGCGTCTTAGACATCCTGCGCGGCGTGCAACAAGTCAGTGTCAATAACTCAACCGCGCCCTTACGTGCAGAGAGCGGTAGCAGCAAAGATGGCGAAAGGCTTGTGCGCTGTGCCTCATGCAGCACATGGATTCCTGCCGCACGCGCCATCAAACTGCGCGCGCAAACAGCTTCCTACTGCTCACACGAATGCCTCGAACGCGCCGCAGGCGAGCCGCAACGCGCGCGCCGTTCTTCCTGAAAATCAGGCACTGATTCAGTTTCAAATTAAGGAAAAAGAAAGACACGTCTCCCGCAAAGACGCAAAGAAAAGCAACTTGTCTTTCTTTGCGCCTTTGCGGGAGATTCGTTCGTCACTATACTTCACTAAAAATTCAAACTGAACCACTACCGCTTTTTCTGCGCGCGTGCTCCCCAGAAGAAAAAGAGTGTGGAGATTGAAAGCGCGATGGGCGCAATCAGCAACGCCGCAGAAAGATGTTGACGGCTGGAATCTATGCCGACTGCGCGCGCAAGCAGTGCCAGATTCGCCAAGCCACCGGCCTTGAGAGAATCCGAAAGGACTCCGACTGCCGCGCGCGAGATGGCATCGCCGAAGGTGTGTATGATGACGATATTGAGCGCGACGGCTGTAGCGCGCACGAGCGTCGGCACGCTGTTGACGAGTATGGCATGAAACGGAGCGTTGCTGATAAAGAGCAGTAAGACCGCAAAGAAAATTGCTGGCAAGTAAAGCCACGGCTGATGTGAAATCAGAGCCAGCAAAGTCGGGAAGATGCCGAGCAGTGTGGCAATGGCGCAGACCAGAAAATATGCGTTGTGTCTTTTCGCAGCCACGCGGTCAGCCAGCCACCCGCCGCCGAAAGTTCCCACAGCCCCGCCGAGCAATGAGACAACGCCGAGAGTAATCGCCGCCTGAGTTTTGCTCATCCCTTTATCTTCAACTAAGAGGACTGTTGACCATGTGGCGAATGCGCCGAGCGCGAAAGTCAGAGCAGTATATCCGGCTGTCGAAAGCAGCCAATCGCGCGTCGTCAGAATTTTCCAGACCGTCCGCAGCCAAGACTCTCTTGCATCAACATGCTGCAAAGCTTCTGCTGTTTCCGCAGGAGCAAGCTCTATCTCTTCCAGCGCGGTCTGCGCTACAGGCTCATCCGTCGCGCCGCGTTTCGGTTCTTTGAGACGCCAGACCAGCACTGCGGCAATGATGCCCGGCACGCCGACAATCGTAAACGCCAAACGCCAGCCAAAAAAACTTGACAGCACTCCGCCAATCACAAAGCCAAGCGCAAAGCCCATCGGAATTGCCGCCTGAAAAACGCCGAGCGCGGTGGCGCGTCTTTGCGGAGGAAAATAATCCGCAATCAGGCTCGGCGTAATTGTCGAGTAAGACGATTCGCCGACGCCGACAATGGCGCGCACGATGCAGATTCCCAGCGCGCCACCTGACATAGCGATGGTCGCATGTATCAAAGGAATTTTGACGCTCAGCGAGGCAGGCAACAATGGAAGCTTATCAATAAATCCTGTCACGGCAGTCGCCACGCTCCAGATGATTGCGGCAAAGGCCATCAGCTTTGTGCGTGCCTTTAAATCTCCCAGATAGCCGAACAGTGGAGCGAGCACTGTGAAAGAGAGCAGGAGCGCGGCCTCTATATAGCCAAGCTCAGAATGAGTGAGCCCCAACTCCTTGTCTTCCAGCATCGCGGGCGCGACGGCGGGCAGCACTTGACGGTCTATGTAATTCAGAAAATTGACCAGCGAGAGAACCGCGAGCGCGTAGTATGAATAACGCGGCACATGTGTGTGCGCGTCTGTGTGCGCGGGCATTCCACTATCAATCTTGCTCGAATCAGGTAAGAGAGTTTGTTGATTCAATTCGCGTGCGCTTCCTCCGTCAAGACTTCGACAATAGCAGGTGTGATGTCCGCAAGGCTCTTGATGCGCGCGGCCACACGCTCTTTGTGCTGGCCCCAGATAAGCGTGGGGACTTGATTGAGCGTGTGGTTGCGCGCGGATAAATCCTCTATGTTGCCGTGGTCGCTGGTCAGCAGCAAAGTCGTTTGATTCAAATCAAGCCGCGCGAGAAGCGTGCGGACAAAGCTTGCTAAATCAACAAGCACTTCGCGCGCACGCTCCAAATCCTGCGCGTGGCCTATCTTGTCCGTGATGAAATATTCGTAGAGCGTAAAGCGATTTTCTGCGGCGATGCCAGCCAGAATTTCACCGGCCTCGACAGAAGTGCGCGGGCTGACATTCTCGCCACGCTCAATTAGCAGGCGATTCGTAAAGTCCTGATAGATGGCGCGGCCCGCTCTTAAATCCTCTAAATTACGAAACTGCATTCCGGCGGCTTCAACAGCGGCAGTCGTAGCGGAAACCCAACGCGGGCGCGTCTCGAAAAAAAGATGCGTGTAAGCATTGGCGAAGACAAGCGGCTCAATGCCAGCGCGTTTGAGTTGCAGAAAGATGGAATGCTCTTTGATGATTCCGCGCATCGCTTCATTAGGGAAGCCCTGCTTGTGATAGCCGAGAGTGGCCGGCGCATTGATGCCTGTCAGAATAGTGGTCTGGCCGGACGCGCTCTGCGGCCTGCCCTCGACGCCGAGCCGCGCATCCGTTCTGACAAGCACTCCATCGTAAATCAACTCCGGCTCTTCGTCTTGAAAAATTGCGAGAGGCACAGCTTCCCGCAGGCCATCAAGCGGATTAAATGGCCCACGCGCGCCGATTCCGAGTCCATCAACAAAAAATAGAATCACAGACATGCGTTGATTTGAATAGCATTAAAGCTTGATGAGAGACAAGCTGTGTGGGCCACTCAGACCGCAGGAAGCTTTAAATAGAAAGCTGTGCCGATTCTAATCATTGACTTTTGACTGTGGCTATAATAAAAATTTTCTATCCCCACAGAGCTTCCCCCGAACTCACTTAGTTTGAAAGGAAGCTAACATGAAAAGCTCACGGATACTCAATGCAACGCTAATCTTCTTCTTACTCGCGCTCGTCTTTGCTTCTACTTTTACGTCGCACACGGTCAAAGCTGAAGACCCATGCGAAGAATGTATGAGGGCGGTTCAGGCACAGTTTGAAGCGTGCGAGGCTGCTATGGGGCCGAGCAATTTTTGCTACGACCAATTTAACCAGGGCGTCGTGTTTTGCTATGCGACAGTCTGCGAGCAAAGAATGGCGGCTCCGAAGCATGACAAAGACCTGAAGTGAGCGGTAGAAAATTTTTAATCGTTAAACTTTTATCTTGAGAGCTATGAGGCCACCGGAAATCGCACATGAAAAGTTGTGCCGATGCCCGGTTCGCTCTCGAAGGTGATGTGGCCGTTGTGTATCTGCACGGCGCGAAAGGCCTGGGCCAGACCGATGCCGTGACCTTCCGGCTTGGTCGTGTAGTAGAGATGAAAGATACGCTCGCGCGCTTCCGGCTCGATGCCGCGACCGTGATCTTTGATGGAGATGTGCACGGTGCGCTCGCCTTCGCGCGCGGTCGTGACGCGCAACTCGCCGCCGCTGTCCATCGCCTGAAAGCCGTTGATGATGATGTTGAGAAAAGCCTGTTTGAGCATGTCTGCATCGGCGGCGATGCGCGGCAGGTTATCTGCGAAAGAGCGTTGAATGGATGCGCCGCGCGTCTCCGCTTCAGGCGCGGCGAGGGCCAGCGTCTCTTCCAGAATCTGATTGACATCGAGCGGGCGTATCTGAAGGCGCGGCGGGCGCGTGAAATCAAGAAAAGTTTGCACGACACGTTCGAGGCGTTGCAACTCTGATGTGAGAATGTTGAGTTGCGGGCGCACTTCGTCAACGGCAGGCGAGTAGCGGTCGAGCTTTGAGCGCAGGAGTTCCAAGTGAATGACAATCGCGTTCAGCGGATTCTTGACTTCGTGCGCGATGCCGGATGTGATGCGCGCGAAATCCACTAAACGTTGCGAGTAGTCTAGCTGCGACTCAAGCTTGGCGACAGTTTCTTTGTCGTGCAGGAGGACGAGCGCGCCGACGGTTTCTCCGCGATCAGAAATCGGTTGGATGGAAGCGACGAGCGGTGAGGTCACAGGCTTGCCGTTTGAAGATGCTGGAAGCGTGACGCGCGTAGATGTCTCGCGCTCTGCGAGTGTGCGTCGTGTGAGAAGCGCTAACGGATGATCCGCGCCGACGATTTCATCAAGCGGGCGTCCCTCCGCGCCGTCTTCGACGCCGAGCATCTGTTCCACGCCGGGGCTTGCCAGCATCACACGCCCGTCAGTGCTGACGAGCAGCAATCTCTCTTGCAGACTTGTCAGAATCTGTTGCAGACGCCCGCGCGCTTCTCGCAACTCGGAGCGGTCGCCCTCAATCTGCTTGCCGATTTGCTCGATTCTATCAGCCACGCTCACGATACTCGCGCTTTGATTTTTCGCCTCGTCGAGTTGCTCTGATGGCGCATCGCCGCGCGCAATCTGTTCAATGGAAGTCGTGATGGCGCGGAGCGGTGTGATAATCAAGCGTGCAGAACTGATGGCGATAAAGGTTGCGGCGGCGATGGCCGCGAGAGCTATCAAGAGATTAAGAATTAAAGCCTGCGTGATTTCGCTGCGCATCAATGCGAGAGAGACGCCGAGGCGCACGCGGCCAAAGTTTTGCCCGCGATATTCCAGCGCGCGTGTGTATTCATAAATAGCTTCTTGGCCTGCGTAAATTTGTTTGAGTTGTGATGGAAAGGATGCTGTTGCAAGTGTCTCGAAAGAGGGAAGCGGCTGAGCGGCTGCATCTTTGGGAACTTGCAGCAGCGGCTCGCCAGCTTCGTTTTCCACAATCAGAGAAGTGATTGGCGCGCCGCGTTTGACGATGGCTTCGGCAAAGGTGCGCGTGGCCTGCGATTCGTTGATGGCGGATTTGGGCGGCGTGTTGGGGCTTGCGACCAGCGCGGCTTCGACCGCCGAAGCGACTTGGAGGGAAACTGTTTCGGCTTGCCCGCGTGCGCGACCAATGAGCACGCTCGTCAGTCTGGAAATATTGATGGAGACTAAAACGAGTGCCACAGTCCCGACCAGTAGAGTGATTAAAGCAATCTGCCGCTTGAGAAGTGCGCTGCCGCCTTTCATGACAATCCGCCCATACTGCGTTCGCCGAAAGAGGCGGAGGAAGGCATCTGGCCGCTCTCGCCCAACTGCCCGCGATCACGATAGAGACGCAGCTTGTTATGCAAGGTCTTGAGGCTGATGCCCAGAAGCTCTGCGGCGCGCGTCTTGTTGTTCTCAGTCTTTTGCAGCGTGCGCATAATCATCTGCCGCTCGACCTCTTCGAGCGGCGTGCCGACCGGCAAAGAGATTGTGTCTTCACTTCTGGCGCGCGCTCTCTGGTCCACCGGATAAGGCGCGAGATGATGCCGCTCTATCTCTTCGCCAGAGCAGATAATGACGGCGCGCTCTATTGCATTCCTTAACTCGCGCACATTGCCGGGCCAGTTGTGTGAGCGCAGGACATCGAGCGCGCCGGGTGTGAGAAAGCGCGCGGGACGCTCGTGTCTTTCCGCCAGATGCGAGACGAGATGTTGGGCCAGAAGCGGGATGTCTTCTCTGCGTTCGCGCAAGGGCGGCAACTCAATCGTGATGACATTCAAGCGATAGAGCAGGTCTTCACGAAAGTTGCCCTGACGCACAGAGTCGTGCGGGTCTTTGTTGGTCGCGGCCAGCAGGCGCACGTCAATCGGAATCTCCTGCGTGCTGCCAAGACGCCTGACAGTTCTTTCCTCAAGCACGCGCAGGAGCTTGGCTTGCAGGAGCGTAGGCATCTCGCCAATTTCATCTAAGAGAAGCGTGCCTGAATCCGCTAACTCGAAACAGCCCTGACGCCGCGCAGCCGCGCCCGTAAAAGCTCCCTTCTCATGTCCGAACAGCTCGGACTCCATCAAAGTCTCTGGAATCGCGGAGCAGTTAATCGCGACGAAGGGAGCGATTTTGCGCGGGCTTAAATTATGAATCGTGCGCGCGACAAGCTCTTTGCCCGTGCCTGATTCGCCAGTGATAAGCACGGAGGCCGAAGACGGCGCGACCTGCTCGATGAGCGAATAAATCTTGCCCATAGGCTCGGAGTTGCCAACGAGTTCGCCGAACGCGCCTCTGTCTCTGAGTTGTCGGCGCAGCGATTCGTTCTCGCGGCGTGCCTCGCCATACTCGACCGCGCGCTCGACGACAATTCGCAGCTTGCGCATGTCTATAGGCTTTTCAAAATAATGATACGCGCCCTCTTCCTGAATCGCCCTTAAAGCCATCTCGACAGAGCCTTGCCCGGTCAAAAGAATGACGGCCATCTCTGGAAATCTTTTACGCAACTCGCGCAGGAGGCCAAAGCCATCCAGTCGCGGCATCAAGACATCCGTGACAACGACGGAAGGCAGAAACTCTGCCGCGCGCTTGAGGCCAGCCATTCCATCAGCCTCCGCGACAGTCTCGTAACCCCAAGCGGCCATCAACTCGCGCAAGCCTTCAGCCGCAGCCGGTTCGTCATCAACAATCAGCACACGTCCCTTTGCCATCCTTGAAAGTTTAACATATTAGCGATAATTCAGAAGCGGCAGGGAAACTATCGTTCTCCTCTTTTTGAAACCTTCGCGGAGGCAAGAAAATTTTCTATTGCAAATTATTTTTGTCAGAAGTAAGCTGCCGCAGCATTCCAACCTCTAACCCGATGGAATGCTGCTTCCATCTGAAACCTTTGCGCCTGAGAAAGAAAAACTCAGAGTTCCGTTCGACTATTAATTTCGGGGTTTGAGCACAATATGAAAGCCATTAAAGTTTGCCTCATCGCGTTTGGCCTCCTCGCGGTTTTAGCAGTTGGTAGTTTGGCCCTTTATGATCAACTTCAAAAGAAGATCCTGAATCCTCGCAAATCTGTTCTCATTCAGAATTATCAAATAGAAGCCAACCGGGATTACACAGAAGTTTCCGCTACGGTCAGCTTCCGAGATTTTGCGCGCTCACAGGATTCTTTTGCTCAAAAAGTAGAGTTTAACGGACGAGAGATGCAAAATGATTTTCTTGTCAGGCCAAAGGAAATTGATAGAGGTTGCCCGGTCATTGACACGGGCCTTCCGGTGTTGCAAGTGATGCCTTTGCCAACTCCTACACCGCGAGCTGACAAAACTGTTTTTTCTCTGGTCCAGGAGGGCTATCGAAAAGATAATGTTGTTACCATCTACGACCAGAGCGGCAATTCTCAAAGTTACACAATCTCTTTCGAGCCGCTAGAGTTAGCTCAACCGGACTCAATCGTTCTGAGTCGTTCAAAAGACAACGTGGTCAAACTCAAAGGCGGCGTCAAAGATAAGACGCCTATTTTTGGTATTTCATATCAAGGGGCGAGTGTTGATGAAAAGTCGTTTCGCTATGACAAAGAAAACAACCTGTTGTTCGTTCCAGCCAAATCTCTGAAAAGGCTAAGCAAAGGTAAAGCCGATTTTTGGATTATTAGCGGCGATTCTAGCCAAATAAAAACGCCCGGACTTTTGACCGGAAATAGTTACATAATTTCTTACAACTACATGACTTGCATTCAGATTGTAGATTGAAGCTGCGTTTATAGCGTCAGAGTGATTTGTAATAATCTGCGATGGCGCGTGCCAGAGCCGGGATGGTGAAGTCTTGCGGTTGTATGTGTGTGGTCAGGCCGTAATGCGTGGCTGTGTCGGATGTGATGTCTCCGATGCAGGCTACGCGGACGCCTGCGAGGAGTTGGCTGAGGTCTGTTGTGTCAAAGAGCTGTGCGAAATTTGTGACGGTTGAAGAGCTTGTGAAAGTGATGCAATCAATCGCGCCGCCTTCGAGCATGGCCGCCACGCGCCCAAGCTCTGCCGTCTCAGGCTTGACAGTCCGATAGGCCGGAACGACATCCACGCGCGCTCCAGCCTCTTCGAGCGCACGCGGCAGATAATCACGCGCCGCAGCCGCGCGCGGAATCAGAAAGTTAAGAGTTTGAAAACCTTCAACTCCGCCGAGATAATCTTTGAGAGCCGCGAAGACGCCTTCCGCCTTAAACTGTTCGGGCAGGACATCCACATGGACTTGAGCATCACGCAGGCGCGTGGCCGTCGCCTCGCCAATCGCGCAGACGCGGAGTTCGTCAAGCTCAAGCGTGTCATGCCCGCGCTCCGCGAGGCGGCGTAGAAAATAGTCCACGCCATTGACGCTCGTAAAAATCAGCCAGTCGTAGCCGTACAGATTTTCAATCGCTTCATCCATCGGCTCAAAACTCTCTGGCGCGACAATCTCAATCGTCGGGCAAGAGATGACACGCGCGCCGTATGCTTCAAGCTGCGCGGCAAACTCTTCGGCCTGCGCGCGCGCGCGTGTGGTGACGATGGTGCGACCCTTGAGCGGCTCTACGGTCTGAGATTTTTTTTGTGGAGTGATTTCCATGTTGAAGATTAAAGAATTTCCCGCAAAGGCGCAAAGGCGCAAAGAAAAGACGCAAAGAAAGCTTTCAAGATAAGTTAATGCTCAACAGCTTTGCGGTCTTCCTCTGCGCCTTTGCGCCTTTGCGGGAAACTTTCTTTTTCTTCTCACCTTTGAAACTTAAAGATTAAGCTCAATCAAAGAAGCCGCGCCTTTATCGAGAAGTCTCTGGGCCAATGTCTTGCCCGCTTGGGCCGCGCCTGCAATCGTACTTTCAATCGTCTCGCGTATCAGTCTCTCGCCGTTGACACTCGCTACCAATCCATCAAGCCGCAGAGTTTCTCCGTTGACAGTTGCATGCCCTGCAATCGGTAGCTGGCAGCCTCCGCCAAGCTCACGAAGCAGCGAGCGTTCGGCTGTGCAGGCCGCGCGCGTCTCTGCATGTTCGAGCCCGGCGAGAAGCGCAATCGTTTCCAAATCATCTGCGCGAGTCTCTATCCCAAGCGCGCCTTGTCCGACGGCGGGCAGCATCTCTTCCGGTTCAAGGGCTGCGCTGATGCGCTCTGCGAGGCCGAGCCTGCGCAAGCCCGCCGAAGCAAGTATCACAGCCTCATACTCGCCCGCGTCAAGCTTGCGCAGCCGCGTGTCAACATTGCCTCTTAAATCTTTGATTGCGAGGTCTGGCCGCAAGTGTGTCAACTGGGCCAGACGACGCGGGCTCGATGTGCCGACAACTGCTCCGGCAACAAGCGTTGAGAGCGAATGTGTTCCTGCTTCTGCATTAGCAGGCATGACAAGCGCATCGCGCGCGTCTTCGCGTTTTGTGATAGCAGCGATTGCAAGCTTGTCAGGCAAAATTGTCGGCAAATCTTTTAAGGAATGAACGGCGAGGTCTATACGCCCGTCGAGCAGAGCTTCTTCAAGCTCTTTGGTAAAAACGCCCTTGCCGCCGATGACCGCGAGCGAGACATTTTTCAAGACATCGCCGGAAGTTTTGATGATTTCGATGTGGACTTTGAGATGTGTGTGATGCGCTTCAAGCGATGCCTTGACCCACTCAGCCTGCCAGAGCGCAAGCCGCGAGCCGCGCGAGCCGATGATTAAACTGGACTTCATTCTTCCCTAGACTCTTCCGGGTCAAAGAGGTCGCGCCACGCGCGCGCGTCCTGCTCGTCTCCCATGCCATAGGAGCGACGCATGCGATGCATCACCGGATGAGAAATCTTGTTGACGGTTGAGATGAGCAGCGATTCGATGGCGCGTTCCTGTTCGGGTGTGAGTTGGCCCAGACGATGTCGCTGGCGCGCGAGTTCAGTGCGCGCTATGTCCTGCATCTTCTGCCTGAGCGCGCCAATCTGCGGGCCTATGTCGAGCGCGCGCAGGGCTTGTTGAAATTGCATCAATTCCGATTCGACGATGAGCTCCGCGCGTTCAGCCTCGCGCTCGCGCTCTCTGATGTTGGAAGTAATGACAGCTTCGAGGTCGTCTATGTCAAAGACGAAGAGGTTGTTAATCTCGCCGATGGCCGGGTCAATATTGCGCGGGACGCTGATGTCTATGAAGAACGAAGGGCGTGTGCGCCGCCGCGCGCGTGCCTTGCGCGCCATCTCGCGCGTGATGACATATTCGCCCGCGCCAGTCGAGCAGATGACTATGTCCGCCTGTGGCAGATGCGACGTGAGTTGCTCCATGCTAATCGCTTCGCCCTTAAATTCTGTCGCCAATTTGTTTGCAGCCTCCGGCGTGCGATTGGCAACGAGCAGGCGCGTTGCTCCGGCGTTGATGAGATGCCGCGCGGCGAGCTCAGCCATCTCGCCCGCGCCGACAAGGAGAACTGTGGAATCTTTGAGCGAGCCGAAAATCTTGCGCCCCAACTCGACGGCCATGTAGCTGATTGAGACTGCATTGGAAGCGATGCCTGTTTCGCTGCGAACACGCTTGGCGACATGAAAGGCGTGATGGACAAGACGATTGAGCACGCGTCCTGCGGTTCCGGCTTCGACGGCGAGAGAATATGCGCGGCGCACCTGGCCCAAGACCTGCGCCTCGCCCACGACCATCGCATCCAGCGAAGATGCTACGCGAAAGATGTGACGCACAGCTTCGTCGTCAGTGTGCGTGTAGAGATGTTTGGTGAAATCTTTGTGCGGGATGGCGCGCGTGTCGCTTAAAAAGTTTGTGATGTGAGATGCGGCTGCGTCTCCGCGCGCCTGTCCCATCTCGGCCAGCACTTCGACGCGGTTGCATGTCGAGACAATCAAGCCTTCGCGCACAACCGTCCCGTCAACCAGCGCGCGCAGGCTCTCTGTGCACACCTCGTCCGTAAAGGCCAGACGCTCGCGCAGGGCCACAGGCGCGGTTTTATGATTTAGTCCGACGAGAACTATTGACATAAACGTGGCGGTCAGCTCACAACAAACATTTGAAAGGATTCGACGCTTTGGCTCATTTCAAACATGATACGCAACAAGCTTTAATAACAGATTGCTTCACCAGTCCTTTAGACGTGCGGACTCATCCTTTTGGTCAAATTCTTGGCAGAAACTGCTGTTCACCTGCGGCGGCACGATATTTATCTCACTTATTTTGAGAGGCAACAGCTTATCCAGAGAGCTATTAGGATCTTCATCGTACTTTAAGTTCGACTTGATGAAAAAATGTACTCCGTCATATTCGGCGGCCAGAATTTCATAGTCCGCCGTAGTTGACACGTCAATCTTTCCATACACATTAAAGACATCTGCCAGAGTGCTCTCGCCGCCGACGATGCCTTTGCTGGTCGAGACCTTGCTGTGCGGCTCGATTTTGACGAGGAAGATTTTTTCCGACGTGTCTTTGTAGCAATAGTAGAAAGAGATGCCGGATTTATAAACCATCTCATACGAATATTGGTTATGAGCAATCAACTTGAAATCTTCGCCATAGAGCGCAATCACATCCTTTTTGGAAGACGTGCCAATCCTGATGGTATCAATTCCGATGCCTTCAAGAGCAACACCTGAATGTTGTGAGCTTGTCCGCGCGGGTGCGCCCCGCAAACAGCAGGCAAGAATCAAAACCAATATACAGCCGAGAGTTGTAAGTTTTTTTAGCATCAGCTTCTTGCTCCGTTTGCAAATTGCTTTAACCAAAAACGTGATAGCTCTCAAACATTCGCGCGACAACGAAAGTGCAGAGCACAAGAGCAAAGCCCGCTACGCCGAGCCATGCGGCCCTGCGCCCGCGCCATTGCGCAGTCGAGCGATAAAGTATCAAGCCAAGATAGAGCAGCCACGTCAGCGCGGCGAAAATCTCTTTCGGGTCATTATGCCAGAGCCTGCCGTCGCGCGACGATGACCAGACCATACCCGCCAGCAGGCCGAGCGTCAATAAAGTAAAACCGATTCCCGCCGCGCTCGTCGCAATCTCGTTGACTGTCGAGAGCGACGGCAGCCTGTGAAAGATTGCGCTGAACGTCTTCAATTTCAATTCGCGCTCTTGCAGCAGGTACATCACACTCGCTGCAAAGACGACGAAGAAGGCTGCATAGGCAAAGAGCAAGAGCGTCGTGTGCACCGGGAAAAGCCATGCTGCTCCGGCTCCGACCTCAACCACTCCGGTCTGAGAATTATTGCGCGCGATGCTTGCCAGAAAAGTTAACACAGCAATCAACGGCAGCGTAAAACTTCCGAGAGCGAGCAGCGTGCGATAGCGAAAGAGCGTCAGCCCGTAAGTCGCGGCCAGCGTCCACGCCAGAAACGAGAGCGTCTCGCGTATTCCAAAGAGCGGATACCGACCGTCCTGCGCCCAGTCAATAATGAGCGAGACCGTGTGCAGCGTAAAGCCTATGGCGAGCGCAAACAGCGAGACGCGCTCCAGCGTGCGCCGTTTATTAACGAACGCAAGGATTGCATGTATCGCTGCCACCACATAAGCGGCCAGCGCAGAGAGCAACAGTGATTTCATCGCTTGCGAAAAAACAGGCCAGAGCAATCTGTATTGTAATGGATGCGGGAAAAGAGCAGCAAGTTTATCGCTGAAAATTATTTAGCCACAGAGACACAAAGACACAGAGAAAGAAGAGAGAAGTAAAGCAGGATTGAACTATTTTATGACTTTCACCTGTTGTTCATTTACTGTCCCAAGCCGGTAGTTAAAGCTATGCACCTTCGGTGCAAGACTTTCAGTTGCTACACACTTCTGGACATGCTAGAAGTGCGAGAGCATAAAAGAGAACCGATACGGCAGCCATACTGTCAGCAGATTAACCGTCCATCTGATTTGGGCCACCAAGTACCGCTATCATGTGCTGACAGATGACATTAAGGTTCGCTGTCGTGACCTGTTGATTCAAATCTGTGATGCCGAAGATGTCAAGATCCTCAAAGGCGTGGTGAGCAAAGACCATGTCCACATGCACATTGAGTATCCGCCATCCAAAGCACTCTCAGATTTGGTTAAACGGTTCAAGGGGCGAACTTCACGGATGCTGCAACAAGAATATCCAGAGCTACGGAAAAGATATTGGGGCAGACACTTCTGGGCTATCGGGTACGGCGCATGGAGCACAGGCAACATTACCGAAGAGATGGTGCAGGAGTATCTGGAGCATCATCGAGAAGCCTCCAACGAAGAGACTGAAACATTCATCTTGGAATAGCTGGACTTTCAGTCATCGGTCAAATCTCTGCACTTTCAGTGCAGAGTGGTTTAGTTTTGCCCTTCCTCCGTGTCTCTGTGCCTCTGTGGCTAATTATCTAATGGCATCTTATAGCTTGTTCCAATCTCAAAGCCTGTGCTAGTTTCAAGCGAAAGAGGAGGAGCAAAGACAAAGTGGATTTTGAGCTTTCCGAAGAACAGCGGATGGTGCAGGCATCCGTGCGCGAGTTTGTGGCGGGCGAGATTGCGCCGCGCGCGAAAGAGTATGACGAGCACGCGCGTTTTCCGCATGAGCAATTAAAGGGGCTGGCAGAGCTTGGCCTCTTGGGAATGATTATCCCCGAAGAGTGGGGCGGCGCAGGGTTCGATACAGTCGCTTATGCAATCGCGCTCGAAGAGATTGCGCGCGCGGATGCTTCCGTCTGCGTGATTGTCGGCGTCACAAATTCCGTCTGCTGCTATCCAATCTTGAGCTTCGGCACGGATGAGCAGAAACAAAAATATCTTGTCCCGCTTGCGCGCGGAGAAAAGCTCGGCGCGTTCTGTCTCTCAGAGCCGCAGGCAGGCTCCGATGCGACAAACCTTAAAACGCGCGCCGTACGCGATGGAGACTCTTACATCATCAACGGCACAAAGTCCTGGGTCACTAGCGGCGGCGTCGCGGACGTGTATATCGTGATGGCCGTCACAGACCGCGAGGGAGGCAAAACCGGCGTCACTTCCTTCATCGTGGACAAAGAATCCGATGGCTTAACGGTTTCGGGCATCGAGCACAAGATGGGCCAGCGCGCTTCGCAAACCGCGGAGATGAATTTCGCGGATGTGCGTGTGCCTGTTGAGAACATGCTCGGCGGCGAGGGCAACGGCTTGAAGGTCGCTTTCAATAGTCTGGACAACGGGCGCGTCGGCATCGGCGCGCTCGCGACGGGGATTGCACAGGGCGCGCTCGATGAAGCTTTGAAGTATGCCAAAGAGCGACAGGCATTCGGGCAGCCTATCTCGGAATTTCAAGCTATACAATTTAAGCTCTCGGACATGGCGACATGGACGGATGCCGCGCGACTGCTCACGCTTCGCGCCGCAGCGATGAAGGACGAGGGCCACAAACAGACAGGCTATTATGCTGCGATGGCGAAGCTCTTTGCCTCGGAGACGGCGAACAAAGTCTGCGCCGAAGCCGTGCAGATACACGGCGGCAACGGCTACTCGCGCGACTATCCGGTCGAACGCATGTACCGCGACGCGCGCGTCACGACCATCTACGAAGGCACAAGCGAGATTCAACGCATTGTTATCTCAAGAGCAATTTTAAAAGAAGGATGAATGATGAATGATTAATGATGAATGGCATGCTGTTTAAACTTGAAGCATTCTCTTCATCATTCATCATTCATCATTCATCCCTGCTCTTCATTATGCCTGACAGAAACGAAGCCTGGCAGTTGTTGTGTGAGTACACGAAGGGAGACAGTCTGCGCAAGCATGCGTTGGCGGTCGAGGCGGCGATGCGCGCGTGTGTGACTCGCTATGGCGGGCCGGATGAGGACGTGGACGAGTGGGGCATCGTCGGGCTGCTGCATGATTTTGATTACGAGATGTTCCCGAACCCGGAAGGCGGGCATCCCTTCAAGGGCGCAAACATACTCTGCGGGCGCGGCTATTCTGACCGCATCATCCGCGCGATTATGGGCCATGCCGCTTACACAGGAGTTCCGCGCGATACGTTGATGGCGCGCGCGCTTTTTGCGACAGACGAGCTATGCGGTTTTCTGGTCGCCTGCGCGCTCGTGCGCCCGTCGCGCACCCTTGATGATATGGAAGTCTCTTCCGTGAAAAAGAAGCTTAAAGACAAAGCCTTCGCGCGCTCGGTCAATCGCGAGGACATACATCAGGGCGTAGCGGAGTTGGAAGTCAGTTTGGACGAGCACATACGCTTCGTGATAGATGCGCTGCGGCCCGTGCAGAAAGAGATTGGCTTACAGAGGATTGAAGATTAACTTTGCCTGGCTTGCGAGAGCGCGAGCGGCTCACGTATGCTGCCTGTCTGCAAAAGCGATTTTAGTTGGTTGCGGCGGGGGCGGCTGTTCTTCCTTCTTTCTCAGAAACATCATGCTGATAAAGAAGACCGTCAGCATCAGTATGGCAGAGAGCAGGGCTGTTGCCATCGCCTGTAGCTTGCGCCGCCGCGCAGTATGGCGATAGACAAAAAAACTGGCGACGATAATTATCGCCACCGGAATAATCAGCGGGCTCAGCGCGATGATGTCCACAGATTCCGGCAGCAGGTTCACGGGCGTGCCGGACAGGAAAAAAATAATGGCAATCGCGGCTCCGGCCCCGACGAGGCTTGCAATCGCAGAGACGATTAAAAGCAGCTTCCAGCGCATGCGGTAATCTTTCTATCTGAGAGACAAGCGAGGCGGCCCGAATCGCCGCCAAGCATAGCACAGCAGCAAGCTTTGACGAGAACTCAAGGAGGAAAATAGTGTTGAGTAGTAAGTGATGAATGAAAGACAGCATCTTTCTCATCATTCACTGCTCATCACTTAAAAAGATGGTTACGAGAAGCGCACTCTTATATCTGGCCCGGCAGGAAGGCTTGAAGGATTTCGCCTCGCGTTTCAGCCTTTTTAAGAAAATGACGACGCGCTTTGTCGCGGGCGAAGACATAGAAGAAGCCATCGCCGCGATTCGTGAACTGAACGCGCATGGCTGCACAGCATCGTTTGACCATCTCAATGAATCCGTCTCAAGCGTCGCCGAAACAGAAGGAGAAGTGCGCGAATACCTCTCCATCCTCTCGCGCATAGACGAGACAGGCATACGCTCCAACGTCTCCATCAAGCTCACGCAGTTTGGCTTAGCCATTGACCCGGAACTCGCTTATAAAAACGCGCGCACGATTGTCGCGGAGGCTGCGCGGCGCGGCAATTTCGTACGTGTTGACATGGAGCAGTCTGCTGTCACGCAGGTGACGATAGATATTTTCAAACGCCTGCGCGCAGAGTTCGGCCTCAATGATGTAGGCATCGTGTTGCAATCTTATTTGCGGCGCACATACGCGGATGCCGAAGAGCTTTTAAAAATTCCTGCGCGCATACGCATCTGCAAAGGGGCTTACAACGAGCCGCCCGAAGTCGCTTTTCCTGATAAGAAGGATACGGATGAAAATTATGTGCGCGTGATGAAACTCCTGCTCTCTTCCGGCACGTATCATGGCATCGCTACGCACGACCCGAATATGATTAACGCGACGATTCGTTACGCGCGCGAGAACAATATCGGCAAAGAGGCTTTTGAATTTCAAATGCTCTATGGCGTGCGGCGAGATTTGCAGGAGAAGTTGGCGCGCGACGGCTATAACATGCGCGTCTATGTGCCGTATGGCAAACATTGGTATCCATACTTTATGCGGCGGCTGGCGGAACGCCCGGCCAATGTCTGGTTCGTGTTGAAGAATATGTTCAAGGGATAAAAAAGTCAGGAGTCAGGAGTCAGGAGTCAAAAGACTTTCATGCTTCGGACTCCAGACTCCTGACTCAGACTCCTGACTATTAAAAAAGATGAGCGGATACGAGTGGATTGTGTGGATGATGCTGGGCGTGATTCTGGTCATTGCAGAAGTATTCACGTCCGGGTTTGTGCTGCTGTGGTTTGGCATCGGGGCTCTGGCTGCGGCTCTGGCCGGACTCGTGGGGCTCGGCATCCCTTTTCAATTTCTGACTTTCCTGCTCGTCTCAGTCGGCCTGACCGCAGCCTCGCGCACAATCTTCGTCAACTACTTCTCGCAGGAAAAGAGCGGCAGCGATTTAAAGAGCGGCGTGGATGCTTTGCCGGGAAAAATCGGCACAGTCGTTTCCTCAAGCAGCGGCGCGCTAAACGAGGGCGCGGTCAAAGTCTTCGGCTCGACCTGGACAGCATTTCCGTCTGAAGGCGAAGAGCCACTCGAAGCAGGCGACCGCGTAGAGGTCGAGCGCGTGCAGGGCTCTTCCATTTACGTGCGCCGCGTGGATCACAAGATAGACTGGCGCGGCAAAGCTTTGCCGGAAAGCAAAGAGTCTTAGAGCAGCTCTCAAAACCATAGAGGACTCAGAGGAATTATTTGTAATTGAGTGTCATCCAGTGCGCAGTCAGTTGCAAATCGCAATAGCTGTACAAAAAAAGAGACGACGCATTTAAACTTGCGTCGTCTCTTTTTTTGTTTGTTCGTAAGAGAAGCGGTTATGGGACGACCGCGATGGTAAAGCGTGCGCTCGGCACTTCTGTTTGCAGGTCGTAGCTTTCGATGTTCAGGTCTGCGAGACGCTGGCCGCCCAGTCTGGTCTCGATGTGGAAGGGAAGCCACATGCAGCTTACCTTGCGATAATCGCTGCGGCTTTCTTCGACAATCACCTTGCTGTTATAGCGCGTCACAACTTTGGTGATGAAGAAGGTGTTCTTATCTATCCAGTAACGCACGGTGTCTGCGGCGTTGTATCTGACTTCGACCACGTAGTTGTTGCCTTCGTCCTTCTGCTTGGCGGCTTCGAGCATTCCATCAACCGCGCGGTTGAGTGTGCCAAAACCCATCAAGCCCCAGTGACGCGAGGCCGTCGCATCGCTGACGCGAAACTCGTTGCCCATGTACATGCCGCCGCCGGAATTGCCTGTGTAAACAAGGAAGGTCGGCCCCATCGCCGCCGCGCCCGGAGCAGTCGGCGAGACATCAAGCCTGCGACGCCCATCTTTGTCCTGATAGTCTGTGAGATTGAGTTTAACTTCGACTGCCGCAGCAGCCGCGCCCGTGCCGAGCCCCGCGCCCGCAATCGGGGCGACGTTGACAAAGCCACTGCTCTTGGCCGTGATGAACTGCAAGCCTTTAAATTCGCCTCCGCCATGCGCGACACGCGCCGAGGCCAGAATCATTTGACCCGCGTTATCGTCCGCGCGTGTGGTGCGCGTGGTGACGGGAATGGCAAGCGCCGTCACGGCGGCGCAAGCGGCTGCTAGGAAAACAAATTTTTTGTTGATTAATCGTCGAAACATGCTGAAAATTTCCTCCTCAAACGATACGCGCAAAATTTAGCCGCAAGGGTATCAAGGGCAGCAAAAAAATTGCGCGACGGGGGTTAAGGGGGTTGGAGAGCAACCCTTTGTAAGACTACTGCGCGACATGCAGGGCGCAGCAGCAGAAAACGCATCGAACCAAAGTTTCAGATAACGGCTGGCGTTTCAGACGCGAGAGCATAAACAATTTTGCCAATGATGATGTAAAGCGAGCCGGATGTTACAGACGAGCGAGCATGCTTGTCAACGATTTGAAGATGTGGGAAATCTATTCTTCCGGCCCTGTGTCTCCGAGCGTAGTGTCCTCTTCAAGCGGCGGCAATTCGATTGTGATGCGATTGCTTGCGGGCTCTTCGAGGTCGTCTCCGGTAAAGCGAGCCAGCACGACAGTGATGTTATCTTCGCCTCCGCGATTGTTGGCTTCAGCGACGAGCGCGCTGCATGCTGCTGCGAGGTCGCCGTTGGCTTCCTCTACAATCGCGCTCATGTCTTCGGCCCGCAGCTTACCTGAAAGGCCATCGCTACAGAGCAGCAGAATATCGCCGCGCTTGATGCGTATGCGGCCACTGACGGGCGAGAGTTCGTTCTGCGCGCCGAGCGCTTGCAGAATCACATTCCGAAACATGTGTGTCTCGGCCTCTTGCTCGCTAATCTGGCCCACGTCAACAAGCTGCTGGACGAGTGATTGGTCTTTGGTGGCGAGTTTAATCTGGCTGCCGCGTATCAGATAGGCGCGGCTGTCTCCGACCTGCACGAGGTCAAGCATGTCGCCTTTGATAGCTGCGCCTGTGAAGGTTGCGCCCATGCCGCTGCAACGAGTGTCTTCCTGGCTCTTGTGATGAATGGCTAAGTTGGCATAGACGGTTGCGTTGCGCAGGCATTCGACGAGCGGAGCGTCTTCGCCGCAACCACTCGCGCCGTCCTCCGCGCTGCCGATGAGCATCTCGCGCACGGTCTCGACGGCCATGCGGCTGGCGACATCTCCGGCCAGCGCGCCGCCCATCCCGTCCGAGACGACCAGCACGGCTCCCTTATCCAGCATCTCTATGCGGCGCAGGTCTTCCGGCGGCTCTGAGCCGTCCGAGCCAGTCCAGGTATTGCCGCTCGACAAATCGAGGAGCAGAAAATTGTCTTCGTTGCCGCGCCTGACGCGCCCGACATCCGATTTTGCGTGAAGCTCAATAATCATAAGTAGGTGACAGGTGACGAGTGATAAGTGACGAGAGCGTGCAAGATTTTATACTTGTCACTCGTCACTTGTCACTTGTCACAGTTTTCCTAATGCCTGGTCAAGATCAGCGATAATGTCATCCGTGTCTTCAATACCGACGGAGATACGCACGAGGCCATCCGTGATGCCTATGCGCGCGCGTGTTTCCGGCAGCACAGAGGCATGTGTCATCGTCGCCGGATGCGAGATTAAAGTCTCAACCCCGCCGAGGCTTTCCGCCAGCGTGCACAGCTTAACAGATTCGAGCACCGTTTTGGCATTCTCAAGACTGCCGACATCAAAAGCCACCATCCCGCCAAAACCTTTCTGCTGGCGTTTAGCCAGGTCATGCTGGCGATGAGAAAGCGACCCCGGATAATAAATCTTCTGCACCTTAGGATGCTCTTCAAGAAATGCCGCAACTGCGCGACCGGATTTGTCGTGCTGCTCCATCCTGAGAGCCAGGGTCTTCGTGCCTCTCAAAACGAGCCATGAATCAAACGGCGAGAGAATCGCGCCCGCGCTGTTCTGCACAAACCCAATCCAGTTAGCATCCTCTTCATCATTCAAAACCACTATGCCGCCCACGCCGTCCGAATGGCCGTTCAAGTATTTAGTTGTCGAATGCACGACGATGTCCACGCCAAACTCAATCGGTCGCTGCAAGTATGGCGACATAAATGTATTGTCGCAGACGACGCGCGCGCCCGCTTTGTGCGCGACATCGCAAACTGCCTGCAAGTCCGTGACAATCATCACCGGATTGGTCGGCGTTTCGAGAAAGACCATCCTGGTATTCGGCTTGATGGCGGCCTCGACATTGAGGACATCCGAAGTGTCCACGAAATCAAACTCTATATTGTAGTTTGCTAAGATGCGCGTAAAGAGCCGGAATGTTCCGCCGTAAGTATTGTCGGAAACAATGACGTGCTCTCCGGCTTTGATGAGCCGCATGGTTGCGTCAATCGCGGCCATGCCGGAAGCGAAAGCATAGCCGAAACGCGCTCCTTCAAGCGCGGCGATGTTTGCTTCCAAAGCTGCGCGCGTAGGATTCTGCGTGCGCGCATACTCGTAGCCCTTGTTTTTGCCGAGTCCTTCCTGCTGGTAAGTGGAAGTCTGGTAAATCGGCACCGTGACGGAACCCGTCGTCGGGTCTGCCTCGTTGCCCGCATGAATAGCTGTTGTTGCAAATCCCATAAAAATATTTAGTAATGGCTTCTGCGCGAAATGGTCAACGAAAAAGATGAGCCCTGTTTTCAGCTAATTCAAAATTGACCAATTCGCCTGCCCGTTAAAAGAGTTATTGCTCGCAAGCAAGGCATGGTAGCCCGCACTCGTTTCGCTGTCAAACTCTGTTAACGTTGTCAGATGCTCCTCACCGCAGAGACGCCGAAGACGCGGAGGAAGAAGAAGCAGTAAAGGAAAATTCAGTTATATCTGACTTGCCTTTTATCATCTCTGCGTCTCTGCGGTGAATCTTTACTGTGACGCTCTGCGGAGTGCAATGCTGCGGCGGCTTTGAGTATAATGCGAAACATGAATGAGCTTGAATTATCCGAACTTACTTTTCGCACAGCCGTGATGGTCAAGAATGACTTGCTGGGAATCATCGGCCTCGCGGTCTCTGAAGAGTTTGCGCAGGTCGGCAGATTCGACCAGCGCACGAACGAGCCGCATACCTCGCGCTGGGACGACCACAGAGAAGCGCGCAAAGGTTTTCGCAATATGCTCCGCGCCAGCTTGAAGAACGGATGGGATGTCATCTATGACGGCCCGCCGCTTCTGGGTTAGCAAGCGGCGCGACCTTTTTGAGTCGAGCGGGAATTGAAAGCGGCGAGAAACTTTACTGCTCGCCGCTTTCGCTTAACCGGAGCGCGTGAAGATAACCTGAGAAGCATGGAGAATTCGCCGGATGGAACTGCTAGTCTATTCTCTGATCTTCCTTCTCATCTTCTTTACCTTTGTGACCGTAATCGGTCACGGCATCTGGCTCGCGCTGGCCTGGGTCTTCCGCCTCCTGCTGCACGGCGAATCAAAGCCCCAACAATTTGAAAGCATCAATCTTGACCGCTGCGCACACTGCAACGCGCTGATTCATCCACACGCGACTGTCTGCACGGCCTGCGGCGGGCGCAAAGTCTCGCCGGCCATCGCAGAGCGTCTGAAAGAAATATCTGCGACTCGCAGGAGTCTGCATAGACTGCATCAATTCGGAGACATTAGCGAATCAATCTACAGGCAAGTGCTGCAAGCTCTTGAAAGAGAGCAGGAACGGCTCACCTCATACGCAACGCCTGCCGGAGAGCCTGCGCGCCCCGCTCCGCAAAGACCACCTGCGCCAATTCCGCAGCCACCTGTTGTTGCACCAAGACCGCCCGCTCCGCGTCCGCCCGAATCTGTTGTCGAAGAGAGTCCCGTTCTCAAGCCCGCAGCCTCCGGCGATGACGGCAAAGACGCGCGCACGCCTGTCGAAATTTTTATCAATGAGCCGCAGCCCGCAAGTCCTCCCGTCAGCAGACCGCCTCGCTGGGACGAGAGACAGGAGCAAGAAGAAAGGCAGCCGCGCACTGAGCCAGTCATTGTGCGAAAAGCCCGCAGGCCGCTCACGGAAGTGCTCGCGGCTTTTATGGAGCAGAGCAATATACGCTGGGGCGAGATTATCGGCGGGCTGCTGATTATCGGCTGCTCGACCGCGCTGGTCATTAGTCTCTGGAACGAGATTTCGCGCATCCCCGTCCTCAAGTTTTTTATCTTCACGACGGTCACTGCCGCGCTCTTCGGCGTAGGACTTTATACGGAGCATCGCTGGAAATTGCCGACGACGAGCAGAGGCATTCTGACCATCGCGACGATGCTTGTCCCGCTCAATTTTTTAGCCATCGCAGCCGTCTCAAAAGGAACTATTCCTGCCGGGTCGCTCGTCCTCGCCAGTGAGCTTATCGCGCCCGCGCTCTTTCTCTGTCTGGTCTTTTTCGCAGGGCGCATCATCACGCAGAGGTGGCCGCACTTGCTCGTCTTCGGCGTGCTCGGCGCATCTGTGGGCCAACTCCTGATACGCCATTTCGCTTTCGCGGAGATGACGCCGACGCGCCTCTTGCTGCTTGGACTTTTCCCGCTCGCCTGTTATGTCGCGGCGATGGCGTGGATGCTCAAGAGCGCGGGCCGCGAAGAAGAGTTTGATGAGAGTTTAGCTAACACGATTTTTGTCACGCTTGGAGCAAGCACATTTGCAAGCCTTCTTTCGTTGGGCCTCTTAATCTTCAAGGCAGGCGAGAGGGCTGAGACGTTAATGCATCTCGCGCCGCTTCTGACTTTAGGCGGCGGGCCTGTGCTGGCGAGTGGGCTGCTGCTCTGGCAGAGAATCAAGAGCAGGCAACTCAACGCCGCGCGCACAGCCGGAACCAGCATCGCTCTCATCGGCGCGCTGCTCATCCTCGCGGGCATCTTTCTTTCTTTCCCGAATCCTGCGAGCGTTGTTCTCGCGGCGTTTCTGGCCTTTGCAATCTTCACAGGCATGGCGCGTTTCTTTGACCAGCCGCGCGTGCATCTCTTCGCGGCCTTCTGCTTCGCTCTCGGCTTTGTCGTCACGGTTCTCGCAGCCACAGGACAGATTGCATGGCAGTCGTCGCGCAACACCTCTTTGCTGAGCGACCTGCTTTCCGGCAGAAGCGGTCAGGCAACAGCGATGCTGTTTCTATTTTTCATCGCGGCCTCGGAGTTGTTGAGAAGTCGCAGGCAGGAAGAGGCAGGGAAGTATTACGCGTTTGCGGCGATAGCTGTCGGCGCGGTGTGCCTCGCGCTGATGACTTTCTTCGGAATGAGCAGAGCGGACTACCCGTTCAGGGTGGGCGACCCGTTCTTTGCCGCGCCGATTTATTTGCTGCTCGCATCGGGCGCATTCTTTCTCGCGTGGCGATTCAAATCGAGAACTCTAACGTGGTTTGGCTCAGGCATCCTGTGGCTGGCTCTGGGCCAGACGCTTGAAAAATGGCTGGCAGTTCGCTTCGCATGGCAGGCGGCGATGCTTCTTCATGCGAGTGTGGCATCCATTGCGGCCATCTACTGCTGGCGCGTTGGAGAAAACTACAGGCGCGACTTTGCCGTGCCTCTGAATGTCTCCGCGTTGATTACTTCGCTGGCCGCAGTCTTCCTGATGTTCGAGGCTTACAGGTGGGAGCCGACCGCGCTTTACGCGCAGAGACTTTTGTGGCTCGCGGGCATCTGGCTCGTGCTGCTCTGGCTCAATCGTTCGCAACTTCTGTTTACAGTGATGCAGGTCGCTTTGACGTGCGCGATTCTGTTGTTCGTCAAGCTCGGTTTGCAGAATTACGTTTGGTACGCATATGTGCGACATGCGTGGCTGAATCCATGGAGTTTGCAGATACAGGGCAGCGTGCTTGTGATGCTCGGCCTCGCGTGGGCCGCCGTGCGATTTTTTGTGAAGAGCAGAGTCGGGGCGCAGGCCCGAAGTTCTCTTGAGAGTGATGCTGTCAAAGATGTCGCACAGGATGTCTCGCAGCAAGAGACATGGGCCAGTGTGGCGTGGAGTTATTTAAATTCTTCTTGGCCCACGTTTGACCGTTTGATGACGGGAGCGGTGCTGTGCGGATTTGTGCTGTTGGGGATTTACGGCGCGCTCAATGGCATCAAGGTTGAGTTGACGATTCGCGGCGGCGCGAGTTCTGCGTGGAATCTGGCAGGGTTTCCACATGAGCATGCTTACGGCGCGGGCGCGTGGATTCTGCTGGCTTTGCTGCTGGTCTCGATGCTGGCGGGATTCTGGGAGCGGCGGCGTTTTATTTATGCGGCGGGAGCATTGCTTGCGATTATGACAGCCGTCCCGCTGCTGGCCGCCAGGTGGGAAGAGGAATTTGCGACTGCCTCTGCGTGGCGTTGGCTGGCTGCGGTTTTTTTGATTCTGCTTTCGCTTCCATTGTGGTGGCGCGAAAAAGTTTTAAGCGGGCTGCACGCGCTTGGCTTGCCGGAAGGAAATCAAGAGGCAAGCTATCTGGCAAAGAACACGCGCGCGCTTTTGCTGCTCGTCACGATTGGGCCACTGCTTGCGCTGACGATTTATCCTGTCTTGAAAGTTATCTGGTACAGACCTGTGCACGGGCCGGGCGCGGGTTTCTTTTATCAGATTGGCGAAGTTGTTTCCTACACAATCCCGCTTGCGCTGGCGAGTCTTGCGCTGGTGGGCCATGCCGTGCGCGAGCGTTCTTCGGGATATGCTTTCGCCGCAGGTCTGCTGGTAAATCTCACTGTGACGGTCGCACAGCTTCTGACCATCGCGGCTGTCGGCGGCTCTATGAACAGGGTCGTGCTGGTGCAGGTCATGCAGTTGAACGCGATTGCGAGTGCAGGAGTCGCGCTCGTCTGGCTGGCGACGCGCGGTTGGTGGACGAGTGAAGCAACGCAGCCATCGGATTCAAGGGTTCAGGATTATTTAAAAATTCAGGTCGGCATCGCGCTCGTCATAAACGGGATGCTGATTGCGCCTCTCGCGGTGTGGCTTTTCGCGCAGCCGACGCTGGCGGGCATGGCTGTCTTCGAGTCTGGCAACTTGCGCGGGTGGCTCGCTTTCTTGCTCTCTACTCTCGCGGCCTTCTGGTTCGTCAAAGCTTTCAATAAAAAACTTGGAGCATGGCTCTTGTTTGCGACTGTCGGAGCGGCGGGTGTGCTTGTCTCATTTGATTTTGTGCGTTTGTATGCAGGCACATGGGCAGGCTATCACGCATTCCTGACAGCCTCCGTCGTGACGGCATGGCTGATGCTGCTCGCACGAAAATTACCTGCGCGTTTGGAGAGAGAGAAGGTCGTGCCGTCTGTCGGGACGCATGAAGTTGATTGGAGATTTTTCAAAGCAAGCTGGCAATGGGATGCAACTCTGTTTGCAACTATCGCAGGAATGTGGACTGTGCTGATGGCTTTGCGCGCCGCGCCGTCTGACCCTGCGCGGCCCTTCTGGTCTGTCGGCGCGTTGGTCGCTGTGAGCGTGCTCGCGGCTGCATTGAATTGGGAGACGCTTCAACGCGCATACCTGTATGTGGCTGGGCTGTTGCTCAATCTGGCTGCGACAATCTGGGTGCTCACGCGCTGGCCCAGCTCAGGCAGCTTTGAGGGACTCTTTGCTTTGATGGAAGCCAATCTTGTGACGCTTGCGCTGCCGGGAATTATCTGGCTGTGGATGGAACTGCGCGCGCGGCGTCTGGACCAGAATCGTCAAAGTTTGATTCCGGCCTTTCATCATCTCGCCGCGATTATCGTTTTAGCAGGCATAGCTTATCTGGCAGGCATTGGGCTTCTGCTGGATTTGCTTTCCTCCGGGTCAACTCCGCGTGTGTGGCTCGAATGGCTGGCGGTCGGTTCGGCCTTCGCGTTGATGCTGGCGTGTTTGTGGGACAGGCGCGCGAGGTTTGCTGTGGTGGGCCTCTACCTGCTCGGCATAGTGGCGGCAAGCTATGCTCTGGGCCAGGCGAATTTGAATCCGCGCAGGTTAGTTTGGCTCATGATGCTCACGCTGGCTGTTTACGCGCTCCTGACGAGTTTTATCTGGAAAGCGCGCGCGCCTTTGATGGAGTTTGCAGAGAAGCTCAGGATTCCGCGCCGCGATGAAAAGCCTTTGCCCGCTCTTGATTGGCTCAGAATTTTAAATGCCTTGCTCGCATCGATAGTTGTGTTGCTTACCTTCTGGTCTGTGTTGGAATTTGCAGAGTTGCCGCTGCGTATGGCTGGCGCGGTGGCTGTCATTGTGCAGACCTTGACCTTCGTCATACTGGCACAGGGAGAGCGGCGATATGCGTGGCAACAATCCGCGCTCTTGATGCTTGCACTCGGCGCAGTCTTTTTCGGTTGGGCATGGCTCGCGCCGGGTCTCAATGGCACTTGGCTTAATCGCGCAGTGGTGTTGATGATTGTGATGTTCGGGATGATTGCGCTCTACGGGCTTGGGACGGAGAAGCAGAGTTTGCGCGAGGCTGGGTGGACGCAAGCGGCGCGAAGTTTTATTCCAACTCTGGCGGGCGCGGGCGCAATAGCTCTTATCTTTGTTTTGCTGACCGAGGTCACGCAGCAGACGCAGTTTGGCGGCGTGCGCATCAATCTGCCCGCGCTTATTGTCGTCGGCGCGACGCTCCTTGCGGCGAGTATGTTGTGTATCTTCTTTGCGGTCAGGTCAGCGCACGACCCGCTTGAGCTTTCAGAGAGCGGGCGCATGAAGTATGTCTATGTCGCAGAGGCTCTGCTCGCGTTGTTCTTCATGCACATACGCCTGACGATGCCGTGGCTCTTCTCAGGATTCTTTGAGAGATACTGGCCGCTTGCGATTGTCTTTCTCGCTTTCGTGGGCGTCGGCATCGCAGAGACTTTGCGCCGTCAGGGTGTGATGGTCGTGGCCCGTCCGGTCGAGCGCACAGGCGTCTTCCTGCCGCTGCTTCCGGTCATAGGCTTCTGGATTATTGACTCGCGCGTGGACTACTCGCTGGTCTTGTTCATGATTGGCCTGCTCTATGCGAGTCTTTCTATCTTGCGCCGCTCGTTTGTTTTCGGAATGCTGGCCGCGCTCGCAGGCAACGGCGGCCTGTGGTACATGCTGCAAAAAACAGAGAGCTACGGATTTTTCCAGCATCCGCAAATGTGGCTCATCCCCGTCGCGCTCTCTGTGCTGATTGCTGCCTATCTCAACCGCGAGAGATTCACGGAAGAGCAGATGACAGGCATACGATATATCACGCTGATGATGATTTATGTCTCTTCGACTTCGGATATTTTCATCAACGGCGTGGCAGAATCGCCGTGGCTGCCGCTCGCGCTCGCGGGGCTTTCACTCGCGGGCGTTCTGTGCGGCATCATGTTCCGCGTGCGCGCCTTTCTCTTTCTCGGCGCGATGTTTCTGTTGATAGCAGTGATTTCAATGATCTGGTATGCCTCGGTCAATCTAGGCTGGACATGGCTCTGGTACGTCGCGGGCATCGCTACCGGCGCGCTGATAATTTTTACCTTCGCACTCTTCGAGAAAAAGCGGAGCGAGATGCTGCAAGTCTTAGAGGATTTGCGCGGGTGGCAAAAGTAAGAATGCAAAATTAGGTATTGGGCCAATTTCAAAAGAACAGTTTCCCGCAAAGGCGCAAAGGCGCAAAGAAGACGCGAAGAGTTGAAAGGTGCTTTATCTTGAATGCTTTCTTCGTGGCTTTCTTTGCGCCTTTGCGGGAGATTCTTTCGCCACCTTTGTTCTCCATTACCCGGCCTCATAAACACATACAACCGTGCGGGTATCAAAATATTCTTAAAGTAATACGCTGCCGGAAAGTGTCCGCGGGTATTATGAGAGAGTCTGTACTAGAGCTTTAACTCGAAGATATTCCGGGCTACTCCTTAGGGGAATTTCATAAGCGCAATATTAACGAATAGTTTTTGAGTGAATAACTAGGATTTAAGTCTGGAGAATTCCCGCCGATTACCCGCGAAATGGGTACAAATCGCAAAAATTTGCAGTCAGGAAATATTATGAAACTATCCACAGCAAAACGATTCGGCTTGAAACTCTCAGCAATCTTTCTGGTTTTAATGTCTGCTTTATATGCCTTCGGAGCGTCCGGCGATGTTGATGCAGGATTTAATCCGCAGTTGACAATAGCAGGCAATTTTCCGGCGGCTCCTGCGATTCAGCCGGATGGAAAAATAATTGTCTTAGGCTCTTATCAACTTCCGGGATTTTCATACAGGCCATATATCAAAAGATTGAATGCCGACGGAAGCATTGACCCGACTTTTAATTGCCCGGAGTGTCTTTCGTTTTTCCCGAAAGGCATCGCTTTTCAACCGGATGGAAAAATAATGGTGAGCGGCACTACAGAGGTCGCTTCTGGAACGGGTCGGCTTATCCGTGTAAATCAAAACGGAAATTTGGATACTTCATTCAAAACGCCTATCACGGCGACTATTGCCTGTAGGCCAAAACAGATAGTCGTTCAGCCGGACGGCAAGAGTTTGGTTAGTTGTGTTGATTCCCCAAACGGCTCTACACAAGATTCTGTCAGACGTATAAACAATGATGGAAGTCTGGACACGACTTTCGCGGCAATCTTGCTGTCGACGAACTCTCCCCGTCCATATATTAATCAAATGGTTTCGCTGCCGGATAGCAAAGTACTGATTGGCGGCGGTTTCGACCTAAGTGGCAGCGGCTGGCTCAACCGGTATAATGCGAATGGAACGATAGATAATTCCTTTCAAGTTACGGTTAACGGCAGAATTGTGGGAATCGAGCTGTTGACAGACGGAAAATATTTGATTGCGGGCTCATTTTCATCCGTTAACGGAACTTCACGTTCAAAGATTGCCAGATTGTTTTCCGATGGAAGTCTCGATACAAGTTTTACTGCGCCTACTGCGAGCAATGAAGTCATAACGGGACTGAAACTTCTTTCCAACGGACAGTTTTACATACGACTCTACACAGACCCTGTCCCTCTGCCCGGAGATTTCATAGGTCGTTTTGTCCGCTATAACGCGAACGGAAGCGTGGATAACACGTTCAGCCAGACTTTTCTCCACCCGGAAGGTTGGGCGGTTGATAATTTAAACCGCATCGTGGTTTTCAAGAGTAGAGATGCAGGTAGATTTTACAGGCTCAATACAGACGGTAACATCGACGCGAATTTCAATCCGCTTATCTCCGTGGACGGATTGTGCACTACCGCCGCCCTTCAGAGCGACGGAAAAGTCGTCATCGCGGGTGAATTCCAAAAAACGAACGGAACCGATACCGTCAGATTCACGCGAGTTAATTCCGACGGCACGACCGACGCGACATTTAATTCGGGAAGCGGTTTTGATGTCGCGCCGACCACTCTTGCGATTCAGCCTGACGGCAAAATTCTGGCAAGCGGTAATTTCACCGTTTATAACGGAACGCCGCGGACAAAACTTGTTCGGATAAATGCCGACGGCAGTCTGGATGCATTGTTTAGTCCGAATATAAACTCGAATGTCTATGCGATTGCGCCTCTGGCAACCGGCAAGATTTTGATTGGCGGTATTTTCACGACCGTGAACGGGACAAATCAGGGGGCGTTTGCGCGGCTTAACGCCGACGGCAGTTTGGACGCGGCATTTCATCCCGGATTCGGAAATTCGACTGTGTTTACGATTCTCGTGCAAGCGGACGGAAAAATTATGGTCGGCGGATTTGTCAGCGGTATTGGCAGTTTAGTCCGCTTGAATTCCGACGGCGGCTTAGACGGGAGTTTTGACGAAAGCGGCGTTAGTAATGTTGGTCAAGTTCTGCAACTACCTGACGGTAAATATATCGTTTACACTAAAAATATCGGTGGTAACGATCCGAGTAGGATAGTGCGCCTTCACAATCACGGCCCAACCGATTTCAGTTTTTATGCGACTCTCGGCTCAGGTACGACAGTAAACACAATTTTCCTACAACCAAACGGAAGTGTCGTCTTTGGCGGGAAGTTTGATTCTGTAAATGGACGAGAGAGCAGGAACATAGGTCGTGTCGGGCCGAGCGGCCAGTCGGATATATATTTCCCGACCTTCGGCGCAAATGATTCGGTCAATACAATTTTAGGTCAACCCGACGGGAAAATAATTGTCGTCGGAAACTTCTCAGGAATCGAAGATGTCGGACGCTCTGGAATTGCCAGACTTACGCTGAGCAACCGAACTAGAGGAACTCTTTTTGATTACGACGGAGATGGACGAGCCGATGTATCGATTTTCCGACCCTCGACGAATTACTGGTATGAGCTTTTGAGCAGCAATGGGTCGGTGAGTTTCCAAAATTTCGGTGCGAGCGGCGACATCATTGCGCCTGCCGATTATGACGGCGACGGAAAAACCGATTTAGGTCTTTTCCGACCTTCGACCGGCGGGTGGTTGTATCTGTCGAGCATTAATAACACAGTGACTCAGTTTCAATGGGGACAAGCGGGCGATATTCCGCTCCCGTCGGATGTCACAGGCGACGGCAAGGCGGAATTTATTGTATATCGTCCGACGACCGGCACCTGGTTTCGCTCTGGCGGCGGGCATGTGGTTTTCGGTGTTCCGAATACCGATAAACCGCTCATCGGCGATTTTGACGGCGACGGCAAGAACGACCCGGCAATCTTCCGACCTTCGACAGGCGTTTGGTGGTATTGGGCTAGTTCGGCAGGCGGACAACATCGCGCTTACCCGTGGGGAGCTTCAACTGATATCCCCGCGCCTGGCGATTATGACGGTGACGGTAAGACCGATTATGCGGTTTATCGTCCATCGGAAGGCACCTGGTATATTTACAGATCAACGGAAGGCGCTTATGCCGTTGGTTGGGGAGTGGCAGAGGATTTGCCCGTTCCGGCTGATTACGACGGCGACGGAAAAACCGATATTGCGGTCTTTCGTCCTTCAACAGGCGTTTGGTATCTGCTGCAAACGACTGCCGGATTCGGAGCAATACAGTGGGGAGTGGCGACCGACATCCCAACTGAAAATGCTTTCATCCCGTAATGGTGGGATCAATTTGTGACGGCTGCTTATGTGCCATGATGGTTGAGCTAGTCCACGCGAAGAAATAAATATCAAAGAGGGCTGTGGAGTTTATCAAAACTCCACAGCCCTCTTTGTTCATGACGAGCAAAGTCACCTCACCGGCTGACCCACTACCTAACTCAAGTTGCCAGTTATGAAGCGATGGCGGCTGATGAGAGCGATGGCGGCTGTGCTGCTATGCCGTATGGCGGCTATGCCGCAATGCTGTGCGGAAAAGCTCTGCTTTTCCGGCCACTGTAGTCTCAATCCTGTGCGAGGCTGAGCCTCGCTAAAACTAAGAGCAGAAGTGAAGCGGAAAGTCTCAGACTTTCCGCACAGCTGGCGGCTGAAGCCGTCTCTCACTCGCAACTTAGGTTACTGATTTTGGGCAATGGGTCAGTTTCAAAGGGAGGAAGAAAAAGCAGGTTCCCGCAAAGGCGCAAAGACGCAAAGGTGTTGAGTGATGCTTTATCTTGCATGCTTTCTTTGCGCCTTTGCGCCTTTGCGGGAGATTCTTTCGTGCTGATGGATATTCACCTGAATTTCAAACTGACCCACTACCTGATTTTGCGTTCTATTGACATACCATGAAGGTGCAAGGTAGGCTGTTGTCCCGTGAATCACACGGCCTCAGAACCTCAAGCCAACGTCGTCGCCATCATCCCCGCACGCTACGCTTCGACACGTCTTCCCGGAAAAGCTTTACTGGAAATTTGTGGACGCCAGATGATTGTGCATGTCCTGGAGCGTGCGCTTGAAGCGCGCAATGTCTCAAGGGCGATTGTGGCGACGGATGATGAAAGGATTTTGGAGTGCGTGCGCGCATACGGCTTTGAAGCTGTGTTGACGAGCGCGGAGCATCAGAGTGGCAGTGACCGCCTTGCGGAAGTCGCGGCGATGCTTGATGAAGCGGATGTCATCGTCAATGTGCAGGGAGACGAGCCGCTTATCTCGCCTCTGACGATTGAGCGCGCGGTGGATGAGATTTTAAGTGATGATGAAGCGCAAGTTGTCACTGCATACGAACCTGTCACGGATGCTGCGGATGTCTTGAGCGCGGATGTTGTGAAGGTTGTGATGGATGCCGGAGGACGCGCTCTCTACTTTTCTCGTTCACCGATTCCGTATCCGCGCGATGCTGTAAAAAAGCATGGCACTCTTGCAGAGGCGTTGCAAAGGGATGCAACTTTGCTTGCGTCCTTCCGTAAACACACAGGGCTGTATGTTTACCGCAGAGGCTTTTTGTTAGAATACACAGGATGGCCGCAATCCGTTTTAGAGCGCACAGAGCAACTCGAACAACTGCGCGCGCTTGAGCGCGGCGCGACCATCAAAGTCATAGAAGCCGCCGCTCCATCCATCGGCGTTGACACGCCGGAAGATTTAGAGCGCGTGCGTGCCATCTTAGAAAGAGCTGCTTTATGAGCGATTGGATTGGACTCGGCGTAATCATCTTGATTGTGATAGGCGCGTTCGTCGGCTTGTCTATACTGGGCAAGCCTTACGAGGTCTCGCAGGAGGAGTTTGATAAGCGCGCGCATGAAGCTACGGGCCTGTTGAGTGCGGGGCTATCGGGCTTGAATAAATTTTTAGACCCTGCGGCGGGCAAGGCCGCAGAAGTGCAGGAAGATTTCAAGCAGGGTTATCTGGACGGCGAACAGGAATCCGGTGACGGCAAAGATAAAAAGAAAAAAGGTAAACGTGAGAATAAGAGCTAAGCTATTGATTTTCACTTTTACCTTTTTCCATTTAACTTTTTAATTTTGAGGAGCGTGATGCCAAAATATATTTTCGTGACGGGCGGCGTGGTTTCGAGCTTGGGTAAAGGTTTAGCGGCTTCGTCTATCGGTTGTCTGCTGGAAGCGCGCGGTTTGCGCGTGGCTCTCATCAAGCTAGACCCTTACATCAATGTTGACCCCGGCACGATGTCTCCTTTCCAGCACGGCGAAGTCTTTGTCACGGACGACGGCGCGGAGACAGACCTAGACCTCGGCCATTACGAAAGATTCACCAACGCGCGTCTCTCGCAATCGAACAACTGGACGACAGGGCGCATCTATCTTTCTGTCATTGAGAAAGAGAGGCGCGGAGATTATTTAGGCAAGACCATTCAGGTCATTCCGCACATCACAAACGAAATCAAGGACGCCGTTCGCGCCGTCGCAGACAAAGACCAGCCGGATGTCGTGATAGTTGAAATCGGCGGCACAGTGGGCGACATCGAATCGCTGCCTTTCCTCGAAGCGATTCGTCAAATGGGAAATGAAGAGGGAAGGGCTGGCGCGCTCTTTGTGCATGTCACTTTAGTTCCTTTCATCGCCGCCGCAGGCGAACTCAAGACCAAGCCGACACAACATTCCGTGCGCGAATTAAGAGAGATAGGCATCGCGCCCGACATACTGCTCTGCCGTTCAGACCGACCGCTCTCGCGCGACCTGCGCGGCAAGATTGCATTGTTCTGCAATGTCAAAGAATCCGCAGTCATCACGGCGCAGGACGTGGATACGATTTACGAAGTGCCGCTTGCTTTTCATGAGCAGGGATTGGACCAATTCATCGTCGAATCGCTTGAGCTTGGCGAGAGCGCTGCGAAGACAGACCTCTCACAATGGCGCGAATTAGTTTCCACAATCAGAGAGCCGCTATCGGGCGCAACTTCGATTGCCATTGTCGGCAAATATGTAGAGTTTGAGGATTCATATAAATCTTTGCGCGAAGCCTTAACGCACGGCGGCGTGGCGAATAATCTGAAAGTGGATGTGCGCTGGATTGAATCGGAAGATTTGATGGAAGAGGATTATGAGGAACGCCTGCGCGATTTCGACGCGATACTCGTGCCTGGCGGTTTTGGCAAGCGCGGCATCGCAGGCATGATTAAGGCCATCAGCTATGCGCGGAAAACCAGGACGCCTTACTTCGGCATCTGTCTGGGCATGCAGACGGCTTGCATCGAATACGCGCGCCACGTTTGCGGTTTGAAGGATGCAGACTCAACGGAGTTTGACCCGCAGACGCCTTATCCTGTCATCTTCAAGCTGCGCGACTTAGTCAACGTCGAAGAGTTTGGCGGCACGATGCGGCTCGGCGCATGCCCTTGTAATCTCGCTAAAGATTCCTTAGCGCGCGAGATTTACGGCGGCGCGGAAGTTATCAGCGAGCGGCACAGGCATCGTTATGAATTTAATCCTGAGTTTCGTGAGACTTTAGAGCGCGAGGGCTTGCGCTTCAGCGGCGTCTCGCCCGATGGCAGATTTGTCGAGATGATAGAACTGCCGCGCGAAGTTCATCCATGGTTTCTGGGTTGCCAGTTTCATCCCGAATACAAGTCAAAGCCTCTGAGCGCGCACCCGCTCTTCGCTTCATTCATTCGCGCGGCTTACGAGAATCGCATGCGCAATGAAACTTCTATGGAGGCTGTCGCGGAAACTCCGGCGATGGAGCACGAGCGCGCGGGAGTCGCAGGCGATGACTGAAGGTGAATCTCCGAAACTGGAAATTGAAACCGAACGCCTGCGCCTGCGCTCTTACGAGCCGAAAGATTTCGAGCCGCTCTATCAACTCTGGACTGATGCAGAGGTGATGAAATACATCAGGCCCGGCTGGACGCCGACGCGACAAGAAGTAGCGGATTATTTTGAGCGTGTCAAAAAGCGTTGGGGCGAGCGCGGCTTCGGGCATATCGCCGCGACGCTGAAAGAGTCCGGAGAGTTTATAGGCTATTGCGGATTTCAGTATGTCGAAGAGACGCCCGAAGTAGAATTGCTGTATGGTCTGGCCCAACCATACTGGCGCAACGGATATACGACGGAGCTGGCGCGCGCCTGCCTGCGCTGGGTTTTTGGGAACACAAAGCTTGACCGCATCATCGCTCTCGCTAATCCTGAGAACGTTGGCTCATGGCGCGTGATGGAAAAGGTTGGGATGCGTTACGAAAAGATGGCGCATCATTACGACGCCGATTTGGTTTATTATGCCATCGAGCGAGACGAGTACAAGCCCGACGATGCGATTTATATTTTGCGTAGCAGATAAGCTAAGATTAGATTAATAAAGAATGGTTTTCCTTTGCGCCTTTGCGCCTTTGCGTGAGTTATAATCTCCCGCAAAGGCGCAAAGGCGCAAAGGCAGGAAACGTAGTTGAGTTTTTAGTTAAACTTCACATAAGCTGAAACTGTTTATGCTTCATTGCCCCACATGCGGTCGTCACTACGCGGATGACGTAAAGCAATGCCCGGAAGACGGCGCGGCTTTGCAGGCGGATGCGACTGTCTCGACAGACACATCCGATCCGCTCATCGGTCGCACGCTCGACGACAAGTATCGTCTTGATTCGCGGCTCGGCGAAGGAGGCATGGGAACTGTCTATCATGGCACGCATCTTTTGATTGATAGACCCGTAGCCGTCAAAGTGCTCAATTCGCGTTTCGTCGAAGACGAAGCGGCGCAGGAACGCTTCCGGCGCGAGGCGCGTGCGGCTGGAAGATTGCGCCACACCAATGCTGTCGCCGTCACGGATTTCGGACGCACTTCCGATGGCTTGTTCTATATCGTGATGGAGCTTTTGGAAGGCCGCTCGTTGCGCGATGTGCTGGCGCGCGAAGCTCCGCTAGATGCCGCGCGTGCTGTCTCGCTGATGCTGCAAATCTCTGCGGCTGTGGCGGCGGCGCACGAAGAGGGAGTGATTCACCGCGACTTAAAGCCCGGAAATATTTTTGTCGTCCAACGCTCGCACGCTCCGACCATCATCAAGGTGCTGGACTTCGGCATCGCCAAGCTGGCGAGTGAAGCCTCGGACGGTCTGGACCAGAAGCCTTTGACGCAGACGGGCGTGATGATTGGCACGCCGCGCTATATGTCGCCGGAACAATGCGACGGCGCAGAACTCTCGCCCGCTTCGGATGTCTATAGCCTCGGAATCATTCTCTACGAGATGTTGACAGGCACGACGCCATTCACAGGGCCGACGCCGCTTTCCGTTGCTTTAAAACATTCTTCGGAACTTCCGCGTGCGCCGAGAGAGTTTGTGACCACCATTCCGCAGGAACTGGAAACACTTGTCTTGCATGCTCTGGAAAAGAAGCCTGACCAGAGGCCCGCAGATGCCGGAGCATTTCGCCGCGAGTTGTATGCGACGGCGCAGCTTTTAGGGCTCGAACACTCTGGAGGTTTTAGCGCGCCGACGCTCGATTCATTGCGCGATGCAGGCACAGAGTCTCCTTCGGGTCGCTTAGTGATTGATATTGAAAGATTGCGCGAGAGCCGCGCGGGGCGCGTTAAGACAACTGAGATGCCTGCGACCGATACTGCCGAAGAGCAGGTAGTGCAGACGGGTGCGCCGCGCGAAGATGGGAAGGATGCTTTTGAGAAGGATGCTGTCGCAACTTCGCGCGCGAGTGATGCGGAGGCAGCATCGGCTTCATCTTCATCAGCAGCATCTTTATCTTCTTCTGCCCAAGAACCTGCTGTGTCGCGTGTGAAAGTTCCGGTCGGTGGAAAGAGAGCGATTGGCGATTGGCTGCGCCAGCCGCTTGTCCTGCTGGCAATCGGAGTCGCAATCTTTTCGCTCTCGCTGATTATCGTCGCCTATCTGATGAGGTCGCGCCCGTCCGTCACGCAGAAAATGCCTGAGGACGCGGAAGCGACGGGCCGCTTTATTACTCCCGGCGATAATGAGCCGAAGATTGCCGCGCCCGCGCGCGAGCCGAAAGCTGCCGCGGAGTTTTACGAGCGCGGCGGATACTATTTCTCGACGCGCGATTACGATTCCGCGATTCGTGATTTTCGTCGCGCGATTGAGCTACAGGATAATTTCCCTTCGGCGCATAACAGGCTCGGTCGTGCGTTGATGGCAAAGGGCCAACTCGCGGACGCGACGGAAGAGTTTCGCAAGGCCATCGCGCAGAAGGACGGAAACTATTTCGCGGCGCAATATAATCTGGCCTTTGCTTTGCAGCAGCAGGGCGATACGGAGAATGCCATCAAAGCTTATGATGCCGCTATCTCTCAACGCGGCGGCACATACCCGGATGCCTTCTATCAAAAGGGTCTGGTGCTCCTCAATCTCAACCGCGACGGGGAAGCGACAGAAGCTCTCAACAAAGCCATAGAGCAGAACAATCATCAGGATGCTGATGCGAACGAAGCTCTGGGCGTCGCACTCGCGCGCCAGAAAGATTCTGCGGGCGCGGAGGCTGCGTTCAAACGCGCGATAGAACAGCGCAACGGAAATTATCCAGAGGCGCATTACAATCTTGGCTTGTTGTATGAAAAGACTGGCCGGTTCGCAGAAGCAATCAAGGAATACGAAACCTTCTTACAGCAGAATCCGAAGGCTTTCAACCGTCCACTGGTCGAGAGAAGCTTGCAGGACTTGCGCCGGCGCGCGGAGAAAGAGGGAACGAAATAATGTCTGAGGACAAAGAGGAGTTTCGCCAGCAACCTTTTCAAGTAGGCAATGCGACCTTTGGCGACGGAAGGCTGACGATTATCGCTGGGCCGTGCGTGATTGAATCGCGCGAGCACGCTTTGATGATGGCCCGCGAGTGTCGCAAACGCGCAGAGAGCGCGGGACTCGATTTTGTTTTCAAGTCATCTTTCGACAAAGCCAATCGTTCATCCATCGAAAGCTTTCGCGGGCTAGGTATGCAGGCAGGGCTCGAAGTTCTGCAAATCGTCAAAGAAGAAATCGGCGTTCCGGTCTTAACGGATGTGCACGACACGCAACAAGTCGAAGCCGTTGCAGAGGTCGTGGACATACTGCAAATTCCGGCTTTCCTTTCGCGCCAGACAGATTTGATTCTCGCATGCGCGCGCACAGGCCGCGCCGTCAATGTCAAGAAGGGACAGTTTCTTGCGCCGACGGATGCAAAGAACATTGTCTCAAAAGCGCGTGCCGCCGGGTGCGAGAAACTTTTGTTGACAGAGCGCGGCGCAAGCTTTGGCTATAACAATCTGGTTGTAGACATGCGCTCGTTTCCGATTATGCGAGAGTTTGGCGTGCCTGTCGTTTACGATGTCACGCATTCTCTGCAACTGCCCGGCGGATTGGGCCATGCAACCGGCGGTCAATCCGAGTACATCGAACCGCTTGCGCGCGCAGGGGTCGCCTGCGGAGTTGATGCAGTGTTTATGGAAGTTCATGAGAGGCCGGAGGCCGCGCCCTCTGACGGCCCGAACATGCTCCCGCTTGAGCGTCTTGCTCCGCTCTTAGAAACTCTCTGTGAACTACACGCGCTCGTGAACAGACGCGGAAGCCGTGCAAGCGCGGCGCAATAAAATTTAAAAGTTTAAGAACATTGCTTTATAAAATATCCCGTCGCACAGATTCACTTACATCATGAAAATCTTACTGACTCTACTGGGAGCATTCTTTTTTGTCTGTGCCGCGCACACTTGCGCGCAGGCTCAGGCAGAGCCTACGGCAGCATGGCAGGTCTCGCGTTATGACATCAGCGCGCAGCCTGCGGGTCGCGCGCTCTCTGCACGCGCGCAGGTCACAATACGCAATGTCGGGCGCGGCACAGGCACACGAATCACTCTCCGCATCAATCCGAAAGCAGAGATTAAAGCGGCCACAGTAAATGACGCGACGGCAACTTTCCGCGTCTCGCAGGATTCGCGCACCAATCAACAGCGCGTGGAGATAACTTTGCCCGCGCCTGTTGCGCCCGATGCCACATTCAATGTCGCGGTTGATTACACGCTGCCCGTTGCAGAGAACAGCGGCCTCGCTTCCATCTCTCCTTTGGGGACACAATTTCTGCCGCTCTCTTTCTGGTATCCGACGCCCGGCAATCCCTTCCTGGCGCGCGGAGCAGACATCGCTCCCGTTCGTTTGAAAGTCACAGGAGCAGCGGGAGAAGCAGTCATCTCTTCTGGCAAATCCGTTGGCGGCAACTTTGAACAAGCTCTCTACGGCCAGCCTTTTTTCCTTTCGGGCAGTTGGGAGACAAGCGAGGGCAGTGCAGACGCGCGCGGCATCAGCGCAGCTTTGCCAAAGGGCGCAAGCGCGGAAGAACGCAAGCAGGCAGAGGCTCTCATCTCTCTGGCCGGAGCGGCCAGAGCTTTTTATGCCAGCATGCTTGGGCCAGCGCCGGATGTTCCAATCAGGTTGGTCGTCGTCAATCAGGGCGCGGGCTTCAACGACGGCGGAGTGCTCCTGCTTGATAAGGCTGCCTTTCGTCGCTCGAAGATTGATGCAGTGACGGCGATGCAAGTGTCTGAGATGGTCGCGCGCCTCTGGATTGGCGGCGGCACGCCCGTCCGCGCAGAAGGCAGCGGAGTGATTCAAGAGGGATTGGCGCGACACTTGGCGATGATGTTTTTAGAGAAACAATTCGGCGGGGAGATTGCCGAAGCGGAACGCCTGCGCCAGCGCACGGCCTTCGCCGCTATCGCCAAACGCGATGCGCCCTTAGCTTCGACCACGCCGCTTGACCCTGCTTACTTCACTGCTGTCGGAAGCAAAGGCGCGATGGTCTGGCGACTGGTCGAGCGCGCGATTGGACGCGAAGCATTTGTCGAAACCCTGCGCACGCAGTTGCAGACCAGAGCGGGCGACGGCGGCGGACTGACGCTGGCCGCTTTGCGTGAAGCGCTGGCCCTGCGCGGCGGCGAAACTGTCAAGACGATTCTGCAATACTCTCTGGACCAACCGACGGACATGGATTTAATCGTCGGGCTGCCACAGGCGCGCGGCGGCGAATGGGTCGTTGCGCTGAGAAACGTTGGCGCGCTCGATGTGACAACCAACGTCTTGGCCGTGACCGAAAGCGGAGAGCGTCTGAATCAATCTGTTCAACTGCCCGCGCGCAACTTTGGCGAAGCAGTCTTTAAGACCGCTGCCAGGCTCAAACGTGTCGAGATTGACCCGGAGAAAATCTATCCGCAGTTTGACTATGCGAATGATTCCGCGCCGCGACCTGCTTCCGGCGAAGATGCTTCAGTCGAAGCGACGCGCCTTTTCGTGCGACAGGATTTCGCGCGCGCTGAAAGTCTCCTGCGTGATTTAGTCGCAGCCATGCCCGGCAATGAAGAGGCGCGCATTCTTTTGGCGCGCACGCTTCTGGCCCAGAATAAATTGGAGCAGGCGGAGAAAGAGTTTCGCGCCGCGCTCGAACTTCGCGTGCCGACGCCCGCGACGCTCGCGTGGGCCAATAATGGCTTGGGCGAAATCAGTCTCCAACGCGGGCAAGCTGCACAGTCCGCGCGCCATTTCGACGAAGCTGTCAGGGCAGATGCGGAGTATGCAACCACTCTGGCCGCACGCGCCGGACGCCTCAAGGCGGAAGCCGCAGCCAAGACTGCGCCAGTGCCTGACGAATCCGCGCGCACTTTTATCGCGCAGCTTGACAAGGCTATTTTGAGCGGAAGAAAAGCTGATATAGAAGCATTGATTCTGCCGGGCGAGTTGACTTCATTCTCAAAAGGAGTGGTTGCCAGCCAACCTGAACTCTGGCAGACACAGGTCTTGCGCACAGAGCAACTCGATGCGACACGCATGGCTTTGGATGTCAGCCTCAATGTCAAACAGCTTGGCCGCGAACAGTCCGGCACAGCCGTGCTCATACTCGCGCGCGCTGGCGGCGGCTGGAAACTTGCCGCCATAGAATATTTCGAGGTGCGCTAAAGCATGTTGGATGAATCTGAGGTCAGGCGGCGCGCGGCGCACATCAAGCTGCTCTTGATGGATTGCGACGGCGTGCTCACGGATGGCCGCATAGAGTTGCTTGAGAACGGCGACGAGATTAAAACTTTTCATACGCGCGACGGTCACGGCATCGTGCTCATGCATCGCGCAGGATTAGAAACTGGAATCATCTCTGGCCGCTCATCCACACTTGTCGAACGGCGCGCGCGCGAGCTTGGCATGAAGCATGTCAGGCAAGGCACTTGGGATAAGATAAAAGATTATGAAGAGTTGATTACCGAAGCCGGATTCGCCGAAGCAGAGATAGCTTTTATCGGAGACGATGTGACGGACATTCCGCTCATGCAGCGCGCGGGCTTTGCCATCGCCGTCGCAGATGCCGTCCCCGAAACACATGCCGCCGCACACTTCGTCACCAAACTTCCCGGCGGCTTTGGAGCCGTACGCGAAGTCTGCGAACTGATTCTCAAGGCGCAAGGGCATTGGGATGATTTGATGAAGCGATATATCAAATGAGTCAGAACCGCCCGCTACCGCTGGCGGTTCTTCAATGTTGTAAAGCAAGTCTCTGATGCTAACTAAAACCCGCCTGCTACCGCAGGCGGTTCTGACTCAATGAAAGTTGACAGAGACTATATGGTTGATTATCTTTGACCACGTTCTTTTGAGCGGGCGTGGCGCAATGGTAGCGCATTTGCTTCCCAAGCAAAGGGTTGCCGGTTCGATCCCGGTCGCCCGCTCCAATAAAATCTGAATCGAAAAGCGGTGGAAAGCAATGTGCTCTCTGCCGCTTTTTTCTGTACCGTGTAGAAACAGGAAAAGCATCCGGTTGTATGCTTTTGCGCCTGATTTTGCGGGGTTTGCGCGCTGTTTTGCTTCAATTCTCAAGGTGTTGTATAAAAGGCACGAAGATTGCCCCCAAAATATGCTGAGTCATTAAAATTTGTAGGAGGAAATAGACGTGCGTATCAAACTTTCGATTGGCCTGTGTGCACTCGCTCTGGCGGGATTGACTGTCGGTTGCTCCGGCGGCGATACGACTAACGCCAACGCCAATACTGCTGATCCAAATGCTGCGACTGCGAATGCCAATGCGTCGCCGGCTAACCCGACAATGGGACAGGCTCCGACGGGTACAGACCCGACGCAGGGCATCACGCCCGGCCCGAACCCGCCCACACCCGGCAAGGACAATTCTGAAGTTCAGATTGCGATGGATCCCAAGACCGGCGATGTGACGGAGACGCGGACTTTCAAGAACAACAAGAACGTCACAAAGGTCGTCAGGACGACGAGCGGAACCAAGCGCACTGTGACGGTCTATAATTCAAAGGGCCAGTCAAAGACTTTGCCTGAGAGCAAGATTGACAGCGCGATGGATGAGACGGGCGACGCTCTCGCGGCGGCTGCCGGATGGACTGTGGAGAAATCCAAGGATGCCGCATCGGCTACTAAAGAGGGAGCCGAGACAGTGATTGACAAGACCGTGCAAGGCTCGAAGACAGTCGGTGAAAAGACAGTTGAGGGAGCCAAGAAGGTCGGAGAGAAGACTGTCGAAGGCGCGAAGAAGGGCGCAAACAAAGTGAAGGATGCTGTCACTCCTTAACTTTCGTTTTCTGTAGAGAGCGACGGCGGACAAAAGGGAATCTGTAGAGCAGCGTGTTTGATGCTACGGACGCGGCGCTGGCCTTGAGTTGTCTTTTCGGCTCACGGCGACAGAGCGCCGCGTCTCTTCATTTTCGGTCTTCGGCAACGGTCCCGGTGCTATAATTCTCTGCGGACGAATTTCATAACACCAGAAGAGGAGTAAGCACTCAAATGGATAACACGCGCTTCACGATTATTTGTCCCTGCTGCGAAGCCACGCTGACGATTGACGCGCAGACCGGCGCGCTTATCTCGCATGAAGAGAAACAGAAGCCACTCGCCTCGTTTGACGAGATGGTCAAGGGACTCGATAAGCAGAAGCAGATGCGCGACCAGATTTTTGAACAAGAGCTTGGCTCAATGAAAGACCGCGAGCGACTGCTTGAAGAAAAATTCCGCGAAGCCATGAAACGCGCAGAGAAGGATGAAGGCAAGCCTTATCGCAACCCGCTCGATATGGACTGAGAGAGCGTTGGATGAAGGCCGCAGGGATGAAGGATGAAAGGCATGCTTTTCAAGCTCTGTGCGCTTCGTTTCATCCCAAATCCTTCCGCCTTCATCCTTGCTTTCAATCGCCCTGTCACATAGTTAAAACATCTTCCGGCGAAAGGGCGTAGAATCAACTGCTTTTGAGTCGAACTCCTTTTCTTCTTTGAATGTCCAATCGTCAGAGTTTGATTTTGAAGAGACTAGAGAACACGTCTCGCGGGCGTGTGCAACAGTTGTGTCCGCGAGAGGCATCCAAGCGCGCGAACTGATTTGAGAAGTCAGTTTGCCCATCCTCTTAACTGGAGCAAAATTATGCGTCGTATTTACTTGAGCCTGATTGTTTTGTGCGTGGCCTTAGGTTTAGGCGGTGTGCTGCTTATCAAACCGCCAGCCGCAAACGCGCAAACCAAAGTGCCGCGTCTTAATTATAAAGAACGCATGCTCGCCAACGGCATGCGCGTCCTGACTGTTGAAGATCATTCCAGCCCGACCGTCGCGATTCACGTCTGGTACAAGGTCGGCTCGAAGGACGACCCTGAAGGCCGCAGCGGTTTCGCGCATCTCTTTGAACACCTGATGTTCAAGAGCACGAAGAACATGAAAGACGAGATGATGGATCGTCTGACAGAGGACGTGGGCGGCTGGAACAACGCCTCTACGTGGGACGACTTCACGAACTATTACGAGGTCGTGCCGTCAAACTATCTGGAGACTCTGCTCTGGGCAGAGGCAGACCGCTTGGGTTCGCTCAACGTCAACGAGAAAAATTTTCCGGCGGAGCGCGATGTGGTCAAAGAAGAGTTTCGCCAGCGTTACCTGGCTTCGCCTTACGGGATGCTCTTTTACTTTATTGAGAAACGCTCTTTCACGACGCACCCATATCGCCGTCCGGGCATCGGCAGCATAGAAGAACTTGACGCAGCCTCGCTCGAAGATGTGCGCGCGTTTCATAAAACTTTTTACAGGCCGGACAATGCGACGCTCATCATCGTCGGCGACTTTGAGCAGAAGCAACTCGACGGCTGGATTGACAAATACTTTGCGCGCCTTCCGAAACCCGACGGCGCGATGCCGCGCGTGACCGTCAAAGAGCCTGAGCGCACTTCCGAGCAACGCTACACGGAGTATCGTCCGAACGTGCCGCTGCCTGCTCTCGCCATCACCTATCTCGCGCCGCCCGTCGCAAGCGATGATACGGCAGCCTTGCGCGTTGCAGAATCAATCCTTTCGTCAGGTGAATCTTCGAGGCTCTATCAATCGCTGGTCTATGAACAGCAGATTGCGCAGAGCGCGTTTGTCAGCGCAGACTTTCGCGAGCATCCGGGCCTCTTCACCTTCGGCGCGATTCTCGCAAGCGGCAAGAAAGTGGAAGACGCAGAGCGCGCACTGCTTGCGGAATTGAAGCGCATACAGGATCAGCCTGTCTCTGCTGCGGAGCTTGATAAAGCGAAGAACCAGCTTGTGACTGGCGAGCTGCGCGAGCGCGAGACCAGCAACGGCAAAGCCTTTGCTCTGGGCCAGGCAGCAGTTCTCTACGGCGACCCTTCGCGCGCCAACACAAACCTCGAACGCCTGCAAACGGTCACCGCCGCAGATGTGCAGCGCGTGATGAAGAAATATTTTACGGACACTAATCGCGTCGTTCTTTACTATCTACCCGAATCCATGCGCGGCGGAGACAAGAACGCAGCAGGAGGTGAAGGCAAATGAGATTTAAAGAAATTATCCGCCGCTTTAGCATCACGCTGTTGGCGACAGCATTACTTTCATCTGCCGTCGCGTTTGGGCAACAGGAGACGCCGCCCGCGCCAGCCGCGCCGCGCTCCGTCAATATTCCGAAGCCTGTCGAGAAGACTTTGAAGAACGGCTTGCGCGTCATCGTCGTCGAGAACACAAACATGCCGCTCGTCACAGCAGGCTTACTGATTAAGAGCGGCGGCGAAGTTGACCCGGCACAGATGAGCGGCCTCGCGGATATGACCGCAGACCTGCTCACAAAGGGAACGAAGACACGCTCGGCCCCAGAGATAGCGCAGGCTGTCGAAGCCCTCGGCGGCCAGCTTGAATCCGGCGCGGGCTGGGATTCTTCCATCGTGACGGTCAATGTCATGTCTCCCAAAATCGGGCAGGCGATGGAAATTCTGGCGGACGTGGCGCGCAACCCTACGTTTAAGGAAGAAGAGATAGACCGCCTGCGCCAGCAGAATCTTGATAACCTGAGCGTGGCAATGAAACAGCCCGGACAGCTTGCCACTTATGTCGCCGCGCGCGTTGTCTTTGGCAACGATGCTTACGGGCATCCGCTCTCAGGCACGCCCGAATCCATAGAGCGTCTCAAGCGCGATGACATAGTGAATCTGCATTCAACTTATTATCGCCCGGACAATGCGATTCTGGTCTTTGCCGGAGACATCAAGTCTGCGGATGCTTTCAAGTTGGCCGAACGCCTTTTCGGAGATTGGGCCAGGCCTTCGACAGCTTTGCCTGCAACGGCGATGAGTGATAGCAAGGATGCTATGAACGCGAAGGCGCGCGTGGTTGTGATAGACATGCCTGATGCAGGACAGGCTGCCGTAGTCGTCGCGCGTCGCGGGCTCAAGCGCACAGACCCTGAATATTTTCATGGCATCGTGGCTAACTCCGTTTTGGGCGGCGGCTATTCTGCGCGTCTCAATCAGGAGATTCGCATCAAGCGCGGCCTGAGCTACGGTGCGCGCAGCGACCTTTCGACGCGCCGCGATGTTGGCCCATTCATCGCCAGCACGCAGACCAAGAACGAGTCCGGCGCAATCGTCGCCTCGCTTTTGATAAGCGAGTTGACGAGGCTCTCAAGCGAGCCGATTGCGGATGCAGAGCTTACTCCGCGCAAGGCCGTGCTGACCGGAAATTTCGGTCGCAATCTGGAAACAACGGATGGCCTTGTAACGCAGATTGGCAACCTCGCGCTTCATGGCCTGAGCCTTGATGAGATTAACAACTACATCAGGAACGTGCAGGCCGTCTCCGGCAGCGATGTGCAGAAATTCGCTGGCTCGCGGATTGATGCCAAAGGCGCAAACGTAATTATCGTCGGCAATGCAAAGGCATTCTTGGAAGAGTTGCGCAAGCAGTTTCCGAATGTCGAAGTGATACCCGCCGCCGAACTTGACCTCAACACCGCCGGCCTCAGAAAGAATGAAACCGGCGTGTTGAAAAAGTAAGACTGAACCGCAGAGACGCGGAGACGCAGAGAGGAAAATAGAAGGAAGTTAATGCTTATGCCTGATGCCTTTTATTTTTTAATATTTTCTCTGCGTCTCCGCGTCTCTGCGGTTTAAATATTCTTGAGAGGGTCATAAAGCAATGAGAAACAAATTTGCATTCACTCTCCTCATTCTTTTCCTTTCTCTAACTTCGAGCGTCAGCGCGCAGGATGATGAAGGCTATGCTGCGCAAAGAGATGCAGAGGCGGCTCAGGCGGTCAAGCGTTTGACAGACGCGAATCCGCTTGTGCGCCAGCGCGCGGGCGAAGAGCTGGCGCGGCTCTCAGCCGTCGAGCATCAAAGGCTTGTCGAAGGCTATCTCCTGCAAGAGAAGAACGAGCGCGTGCGGCTCGCGCTCAACTGGGCTTTGTATCGCGCGGGGCAACAGAAAGCCATCTATAGCATCGTGCGCGACTTGCACAGCGACGCGCGGCGCACGCAGGCCGTAGGCTATCTCGCGCAGCTTTCAAGCCCGGAAATCCTCAAGCCGTTTTTCAGAAGCGCGGATAGAAAAACGCTCATCGGTCTGCTCGAAGTCATGGCGCAGCTTGGCAATGAAGAGACGCTTGAGCAAATCAAGCCCTACGCCAATACGCTCGACCCTGAAATCAGCAAAGCCGCGCAGTTCGCCACACGCGAGATTACAATCCGCCTCTCGCAACCTCCGTCGGAAACTCCGACGCGCCCGCGCAAAGTGGAAGAGACGGAAAGCGTCTCTCCGTAAGAAAAAATAATTTCCCGCACAGGCGCAAAGGCGCAAAGAAGACAGGTTGCTTTTCTTTGCGCCTTTGCGCCTGTGCGTGAGACATTATGGTTGTCTTTCAAATCTGAAATCATAGTGGATTGATGCATCCGAATCTACGTTCATTCATAGACCTCCTCGAACGCGAGAACGAGCTCGTGCATGTCGGGGCAGAGGTTGATCCATATCTTGAACTGGCGGAGATACACAGGCGCGTCATTGAACGCGGCGGCCCGGCCCTGCTTTTCAAGCGCGTGAAGGGCAGCCGCTATCCCGTGGTGACAAATCTTTTTGGGACAGCGCGACGCATCGAACGCGCGTTTGGCCCAAAGCCCGAAAGCCTTGTCCGCGAAGTCGTGCATGTCGCCGAAAATCTTTTGCCGCCGCGACCTGCAAAGCTCTGGCAGCATCGCGCTCTGGCTCTTGAAGCTTTAAAGCTCGGCACGCGGCGCACAGGGCGCGCGCCCGTCACACAGGTTCTGGACCAGCCCGCGCGGCTCGAAGAGCTTCCGATATTGACGACTTGGCAAGAGGACGGCGGCCCGTTCATTACCTTGCCGCTCGTTTACACGGAGCATCCGGTCACGGGCAAACACAATCTTGGCATGTACCGCATACAGCGTTATGACTCGCGGACGACGGGCCTTCACTGGCAGATACACAAGGGCGGCGGCTTTCACTATCACGAGGCTGAGCGTCTGGGCCAATCCTTGCCTGTGACGATTTTTCTCGGCGGCCCGCCCGCGCTCATTCTCTCCGCGATTGCTCCACTGCCGGAAGATGTGCCGGAGCTTGTGCTGGCATCCGTTTTGGCCGGAGAAAAAATTAAGGTCACAAAAAATCCTTTGCAGGGTTTTCCTCATAAGCTTGTCGCCGGAGCGGAGTTTGCGATTGTGGGGCGCGTGCCGCCGCATGAAAGGAAACCCGAAGGGCCGTTTGGCGACCACTATGGCTATTATTCTTTGCAGCACGATTATCCTGTCCTTCATGCTGAGGCGGTCTTTCATCGCCGCGATGCAATCTATCCGGCGACGGTTGTGGGCAAGCCGCGACAGGAAGATTTTTTTATCGGAGACTATTTGCAACAGCTTCTCTCTCCGCTTTTCCCTTTGGTCATGCCGAGCGTGCGCGATTTGTGGAGCTATGGCGAGACTGGGTTTCATTCGCTGGCGGCAGCAGTTGTGCGCGAGAGATACGGGCGCGAGGCTTTGGTCTCAGGCTTTCGCATTCTGGGCGAAGGCCAACTCTCTTTAACCAAGTTTCTGATTTTGACGGACACGCCGCAGGATTTAAGAGACTTTAAATCTCTCTTCGAGCATGTACTCGCGCGCGTCCGTTGGGAGACAGACCTGTTCGTCTTCTCGAATGTCTCGATGGACACGCTCGATTACACGAGCGGGAAAGTGAATCAGGGGAGCAAGGCTATCATGCTCGGATTGGGTGATGCCGTGCGCGAGTTGCCCCGTGAATTTCGCGGAGAGTTGCCGCGCGATGTTTTACGGGCCGAAGTTTTTTGCGCGGGTTGCCTGGTGGTCGAAGGCCAAAAGTTTGAGAAGGATGCTGAGCAGGCTTCGCGTCTGGCGCGCGGGGAAGCGTTTGCTGAATGGCCGCTCGTAGTGCTGCATGATGATGCGAGTGTTGCGTTGAAGGCCGCGGATTTTCTCTGGGCCACATGGACGCGCTTTGAGCCTGCCTCGGATATTTATGCTGCGGAAACAAAAGTGCATCGGCATCATCTGGCCTACCGTGGGCCAATCGTGATTGATGCGCGTATGAAGCCGGGCTACCCGGATGAGTTGATTGTGCGAGAGGACATCGCGGAGCTTGTTGACAAACGCTGGCGCGAGTATTTTCCCAAAAAATTGCATGACAGGGAAGCTGTCTAAATTTTGCTGCTCAATGAAGATTTTCAAAACTAAAAAACGGATTGCGCTCTTTGTCTTTCTGACGCTTATCTTGTGCGGATTGTTCGCCGCGCTCTGGGCTTTTGTCATCGAGCCGAATCGCGTCGTCGTCAGAGCCTCTGAAATAAAACTTCCAGAATGGCCCACAGCATTTAATGGATTGCGCATCGTCGCCGTCTCAGACCTGCACGCGGGCGCGCGTTATATTGACGAGGCGAAGCTGGAAAAGGTTGTGGCGATGATTAACGAGACGCAGCCGGACTTGATTGTCATTCTCGGAGATTTTATCGCGCGCGATGAGAAAGAGAAGCTCTTGATGGAGCCGGAAGTGACGGCCAGCAAGCTCAGTGGATTAAAAAGCAAGTTAGGCGTTTATGCAGTCCTCGGCAATCACGATTGGCTGTTTGACGGAGAGCGCGTCAAGCGCAGTCTCGCGAGTGCGGGCATACGCGTGTTGGAAAGCGAGGTCGCGGAGATTGAGAAGGAAGGACAAACAATCTGGCTGCTCGGCGTGCCGGATTTCTGGACCAGACAGCCGATAGACCTCAGACCCGCGCTGCAAAAAATCAACAAGCCCGGCCCTATCATCGCGCTCACACACAACCCTGACGTATTTCCAATCTTACCTTCGAGCGTCATCCTGACCCTCGCAGGCCACACGCACGGAGGTCAGGTCAGCATCCCTTTCATCGGACGCCCAATCATTCCATCAAGGTACGGCGAGCGATACGCGATTGGACACATAGAAGAGAATGGCCGCCATCTCTTTGTCACTCCCGGCATCGGCACAACAGGCATCCCCGTGCGCTTTCGAGTCCCGCCGGAAATTTCGGTTGTTACGGTCAAGGTTAATTAATCCAGATTTCGAGTTATCAAAACGACTGCGGCTCTGCCGCCTGCTGTGCGGAAAAGCAAAGCTTTTCCGGCAGGTGTTATCTCAACCTTGTGCGAGGCTCAGCCTCGCACAGCGTTAAGTCATGAATCGAAAAGTCAGAGACTTTCCGCACAGCAGGTGGCTAAAGCCGTCTGTGACCGGACACTTGGATTCATTAGCTTGGATTCACTTTCAACGGCAGGCGAAGAGTAAAGACTGCGCCGCCTGTCGCGTTGTTCGATGCGCTGAGTGTGCCGCCGTGTTCCGTGATGACGCGGTGCGCGAGCGCGAGGCCGACGCCATGCCCTTTTGATTTAGTCGTGAAGAAGGGAATGAAGATGCGTTGCAAATCCTGTTCGGGAATTCCTGCGCCCGTGTCAGAGATTTCAATGAGCGACCACACCTGGCCCGATGCATCCTGTTCATGCGAGCCGCGCGCGATGACTTTCCTTTCCGTAGCATCCTCTTCAACAGCTTCTGCGCCATTTCGCAAAAGATTAAGCAGAGCTTGCCTGAGCATTCGCTCATCCGCCTGCACTACCGGAAAGTCGCCTTCGATAACAAGCGTGATTTGTCTTTCCTCATAAAAATTCTCTAGCTCCGAAGAGCATTCCGCTATTAGCTCTTGGAGCGAGACTTCCGTTAAATCAAGTGGCTGCGGGCGCGCGAAGTTGAGGAAGGCCGTGACCATTGCCGAAAGGCTGCGCACCTCTCCGAGCAGCGCATTGGCTGCCGTGCGGCCTCTTTCATCAAGCTCAAGGTTCTGCATCAACTGCGCGTAGCCATGAAGCGTGGCGAGTGCGTTCTTGAATTCGTGGGCCAATCCAGCGGACATCTCTCCGAGGCTTTCAAGATTTTTTTTGAGCGCGACCTGCTCGCGCAACTGCGTCACTTCCGTGAGGTCTGTTAAGAGACAGAGCGCGCCACGCGTGCCGCGTTCCGTCGTCGGGTCAATCGGCGCGATGGTTACTCCAAGCCTGCGCGTGCGCCCGCCCGCGCCTGTCGCTATGACCTCTTCGCGCCTGTACAACTCGCCCGTCGTCAGGCATCGCTCGACCATCAACATCAGTTCGGGCGCGTGGCCCAGAAGCTCGCGCAGGTGTCGGCCTTCCGCCTCGCCATTGGTTTCCAAAAGAGTGCGCGCGGGAGCGTTGACCATCGTTGCCTGTCCCTGCGCGCCGAAGGCTATGAGGCCGGAAGGCACGCTGGCGACAATCCGCTCACTAAACTTTTGGGCCGAAGCCGCGCGCTCGCTCGCCTGCGCGCTCAAGGTTTCCAGCGTGCGTTGCTGCGATTGAAGCTGTGCGACAACGGATTGAAAAGTCTCAAGGACAAACTCTGCTTCGTCACGCGCTTTGGTCGGTTGAGCAGAGACAGGGGCGCGCTCTGCTTCGCCCACGAGTTGACGATAAGGTCTGAGCAGCCAGCGCAGGAGCAGTGTCACGCACAGCAGCGTCACAACCAGCGTCGAGATAAAAACCAGCAGCAGGACGGGCGCATTTGCTCTGGTCGTCACAGGGCCAAAGGCGAACAGCACCACTGCCAGCAGGCTTGCCACAAGGCACACTCCGCCCAACAGCGCGAGCACCATCTGCAAACGGCTTCCATAACGCATAAGAGCAGTGATGTGTGATGAGTGATGAGTGATAAGAGAAAAGCTATTTTCCCTTGCTTGTCACTTGTCACTGGAATTGCGAGGCGTACCAAACGATTAAATATTTGCCGACAAGCAGAGAGATAATCGCGCCTATGCCTAAGAAAATTCCGAATGGAACTTCCATCTGTAAATCTATCTCACGGCGTAAGATTCTCTTTAATAATCCAGAAAATGTACCCTCTTCTCTATAAGTTTCCAGAAAGGCAATCACTACGCCAATTACTGCGCCCGAACAAGCACCGAGCAGGATTGTCATAAAAGTGAGTCGCCACCCCAAAAATGCTCCTATCATAAACATCATCTTTACGTCGCCTAAGCCCATTGCATCAATGTCGCGAAGAAGCTTCCAAATCACACCAGACAGCCATAAAAATCCACCCCCTATTAAAGCTCCTAATCCTGCGCCGACGAGCGAGACGGCCCAAATGGGCCAGCCGGAAAATGCTCCGACGAATAATGAGCCAAGATCGTCGAAGTAAGGTGTGCCTGTTAAATAGGGAAGAGCGAGACGAGCTAAGACAGCTAAGACCATGCCGGGATATGTAATAACGTCCGGCAACTGCTTGTGCTCTGCGTCAATAAAGATAAGCGCGATGAGCATCGTTACGAAAATCAAATCGAAAGGCAGCGCAAAGCTCAACCCGTCTCTGAGAAAGACCGCGCCGAACAGTAGGCCCGTCAAAAGCTCCACGCCCGGATAGCGCGCGGAGATTGGCGAACTGCACGCGCGGCAGCGTCCGCGCAGGACAACCCAACTGAGCACAGGAATATTATCGTAGGCTTTAATGGCCGTTGCGCATGTAGGACAGCGCGAGTTTGGAAAGACTATGGACTCTTCGCGCGGCAGCCTGTGTATGACGACATTGAGAAAGCTGCCGATGATAGCTCCGAGCGCGACAAGGAGCGCGCACGAGAGCCACACGGGCAGACCCGGAAAAGGTTCTATCAGAAAAAAGTTGAAAGAGAGAATCATGTGCGCTCTGTTATCCCCTGAAAGCGGCGCGGATGGCTCCGGCATGTTAGACTTGACGCGCAACCTTCATGCGCGTCAAGCATGATACGGTTTTGTAGAGCTTTGCGAAAGATGTAATTTTTATCGGAGGCGCGTCAGTTTGAATCGTCGTCAACCAATCTTCCTGATGCTGGGCTGTGGCGTCCTGCTCATCATGACGCTGTGCCTCGTCCCATACTGGCTGGTCAGAAAATCCGATGCGAGACAAACTATCGCTGCTCCTCTTTCGACGCAAAGCGAGGCGGAGGCGCAGAAGCGTGGGAGCGAGCCGAGCTTTGATGTGGCCCAATGGTATGCCGCACGCAGAGAAGAGCCTGAGACGCACGGCGTGTTGATAGAGACTTTGAGCGGAGATAGATTGCTGGCTTCGCACAATGCCGATGCGACTTTTAATCCGGCATCGCTCGTCAAACTCGCCACCTCGCTCGTCGCGCTGAAAAAGCTTGGCGCGGATTATCGCTTTCAGACTCGCGTTTATGCGGACGGAAGAATTGATGGCTCAGGAACTTTGCAGGGCCGTCTATTAGTTATCGGCAGCGACCCGACGTTCGGAGACATCGGTGCGGCGATGATTGCCAAAGAGTTGCGCGCGCGCGGCATTAAAAGTGTGAAGGGCAATCTAGGCGTCTCGCAGGATTTTTGTTTTAACTTCAGCGACTCGGCTGAAGAGTCTGCGGCGCGTTTGAGCAAAGCTCTGAAGCTCAATGAAGCGCAGACGGAAATCGTCAACGCTCCTGCCGTTGCAACTTTGTTTACATTCAATTCTTATCCGCTCAAAGATTTGTTGCTCTACATGAATGCTCATTCGAGCAACTTTGTCTCTGAAAGAATCGGAGCGTTAATCGGCGGCGCGCAGGGCGTCGAACAGCTTCTCGTGAAAGAATTACAGCTTCCTGCATCGGAAGTCGCCATCGCGCGTGTCTCCGGTCGTGAGCGTAATCGCTTGACGCCGCGCGGACTTTTGACAGTCATTCGCGCTCTTCTCGAAGAAGCTGCGCGCCAGAGTTTGCAGCCGGAAGACATCATGCCTGTGGCGAGCGATGATTATGGAACTCTGCGGCGCAGATTGGCCGGGACTGGATTGGAAGGCGCAGTGGTCGGCAAGACAGGCACGCTGACGGCGGAAGTGGATGGCGGGATGGCAAGCCTTGCAGGCTTGGTTTACACGAAAGATGCAGGGCCGGTCGTCTTCGTTATTCTGGACCAGGGAAATCGTATCTGGGAGAATCGCCAACTGGAAGACCAACTGCTGGCGGATGTCGTCAACACACTGGCCGCGCCGCGCGCCGTCGCCTCTCCGACTCCGAGAAAACTTCTATCGCCTGACAGTTTGAAGATAAGCGATTAAGGAAAGATAAAAATCTTTATGGTTAATGAGCTTTTTTAACGCAGCGGCCCTGATAGATAAAAAGCGGCTCTGCCGCTCTTGCTGTGCGGAAAGCCTCCGGCTTTCCGGCTCGCGCTGCTGAAACTTTATGCGAGGCTGAGCCTCGCCGAGAAGAAGAATGGCTGTGTGGAAAGTCTGAGACTTTCCACACAGCATGGGCGGCAGAGCCGCAGGCCATCACTAATGTCAAACTCAGATTATTATCTCTTCTCTGTTTTCCCATCCTCTTGAATTTCCCAGAGCATGAGATGTTTTAAGAATGCATGATGCGCGGCAAAGCGCGCGATGGCGAGTCCGGCGAGGCCGTCGCGGAAGCCGCCCTTGAGAAAGTAGCTGCGTATGAAAGCCGCCGGGCCTGCGCTGGCGATGCCGAGAGGAGTTGTGCGACGACCTCCTTCATACATCTGTCGCGCGGAGAGCGGCGCGTAACGCTCGCCTATCATGCGGTGATGATACGCGGCATCGCGCGCGGTGTAGTGCAGCAAGTCTCCTTTGAGAATCTCAATCCGCGCGCCTTCCGGCATCTTGACGGACTCGTGTATGTAAGCCCCTTCCCAACGCCCGCGCGATTGACGATAAAAGCGTAGCTGGTAATCAGGATACCAACCGCCGCCGCGTATCCAGCGGCCCATGTAGAAAGAGCGACGCGCAATGCGATAACCGTCAGCGAGTTTTGTTTCATCCGCGTGTTTCAACTTCTCGATTGATTCGCGCAACTCATCCGTCACACGTTCATCCGCATCGAGGCTCAGAATCCACGCGTGCTTTGCTTCCTGCGAGGCAAACTGTTTCTGCGCGGCAAAGCCGGGCCACGCGCGATTGATGACACGCGCTCCGCAATCCTGTGCTATCTCGCGCGTGGCGTCTGTGGATTCGGAATCCACGACCAGAATCTCGTCTGCCCAGGCGACGGATTCGCAGGCTGCGCGGATATTGTCTGCTTCGTTGAAGGTGATGATGGTGGCCGTTATCTTCAAGGATGAAGTCAGAAGGATGAAAAATGAAAAGGCGGAAGGATTATCTCACAATTTCATCCTTCCGCCTTCATCCTTCATCCTTTTTAACTTACGGCGCGGTCGAAGATTCGATGACGACGTTGTTCAAGCGCAAGGTCGTAGAGGTCGCGCGCTGCAAATCAGCGAGAGCTTTGTTGTAATCCGTCTCGGCCCTGACCTCTGCATTGCGCGCATTGACGAGCGCGTTCTCGCGTTGAAAGAGAATGAAAGTGGTCGAGCGTCCGACCTGATAGAGACGCTGCTCGCCTGCGAGTTGAAGCTCCGCATTCTCGCGCGCGGAACGTGCGGCCAAAACTCTACGTCGAGCGGTCTCCACAGCCTGCGCGGCATTACGCACTTCGACAATCACTATCTGTTCCTGCAAGCGCGTAGAGGCTTCGAGCTGCGTGCGCTGTACGCGCGCTCCTGCAAGATTGGCTTCCGCAGTGCGATTGCGGAAGGGAATCTGAAAAGTGACGCCAACCACAATGTTGTGCGTGTCAAAGCCAAACAGGTTGCGCAGAGCGCGACCGTACCCGCCAACCAGATTTGAGGCGGATGTGGCGACTTCCGGGTCAACGTTTGGCACAATGACATTGCCCAGATTAATCTGCGGCAGATTGCGTATGATGTTTATCTGCTGAAGCAGAAATGCATCCGAGTTGAGGAACGGGTTGCCGGAAATGAGCGGCGTAGAGCCTGTAATGCCTGTCGTCGTCGCACGCGATCCGGCCAGACCTGTCGTCGCCAGTGTGGTTTGCAGGTCAATGCGCGGCTTGGTCTGATTGTTGAAATACTGTATGTCAATATCGCTAATCTCGCTTTGCAATCGCAGGCGGCGCAACTCAGGGCGATTGGTCTTCGCCTCTTCTATCGCGTCATTGAGATTGACAGGAGCGGCGTCAAAGCTTGGCTGATCGGTCGGCGTAATCTGCGCCGTCCACTGCGACTCAGTAGTATCTTTCAAGAGAAGCTGCTTGAGATTGTTCTCCGCAATCGAGACGTTCTGCGTAGCTATCAACAAATCCGATTCACGATTGGCAAGCTCCGTCTGCACCTCCGCGCGTTCGAGCGGCGCGGAAGCTCCGGCGGAAATCTGCGCTTCGACGCGGCGCAGATTTTCGCGCGTCAGGTTGATGTTGGAGATGCGATTTTGCTGGTCGCGCAAAGCGAAGACCAAATCCCAGTAGGCGCGCTGCACCTGTGCGATAACGTCTATCGTCGTCCGGCGAAAATCCGCGTCTGACTGTTCGAGGCGTTTACGCTGGATGCGTATGTCGCGGCGGTTGCGGTCAATCGAGCGATTGCGCCACAAGGGCTGCGTAAAGGTCACGCCCAAACTGGAAGAGAAGACAGGGTTCAGTTGGTTAAAAGAAGAATTGGTCGTGCGACGATTGTTGTTAAAGAAAAAATCGTAATTGCCGCCGCCCGTGCTGAACTGTTTATTGACAGAGGCATCATTCCTGAAATCCGTCTGCGTAAGATTGACCGCGCCGCCGAGCGAACTCTGCTGTGACTGCACAAGTCTTGAGACCTCTGGAGTGTAGGTGAAGACAGGATCGAAAATGCCTTCGAGCGAGAGCAGCGTCGTTTCGTTGAACTTCACATCCGTGCGCGCGACTTCGATATTATTGTTGTTCTCAAGAGCCATGCGAATCGCTTCATTGAGCGTCAATGTCATGACGTTGTCGCTCGTCACGCCGAGCCTCGTTAAATCCGGCAGAGGCGGCACAGGGCGCGGTTGCTGCGCTGGAAAATTCGGCTCAGGCAATTCCTGTCCGGGCGTGGTTGGCGTCGTCGTGCTTTCATCTACCGGCGTCGTCGGAGTCGGAGAGACGACGGGCGCGGTGATGTCTGTGGTCGTCGTGGGACGCGTGGTTTGCGGCGGGGTATTGACGCCCGGAGCAGCCTGCGGGTCTGTGCGTGTCGCGCCCGGCGGCGCAGCAGGATTCGGATTGGGACGCGCATCGGGCGGGATTGGCTGGTTGCGCTGTGTGCCAGGCGGGCGCGTCGCGTCTCTCTGCGCGGGAGTCATCGGAACAGGCGTTGCGGCAGGCGTCGGCGCGGGCGTCTGTCCGAAGGACGCCACCGCGCAGGCTCCTACCACAATGGTTGAGAGCGCGAGAGACTTGATAATCCGGCTGACGGAATTGATAGACATTAAAACAATAACTCCTTGATTGATTCCTCTTGTGATGGCCCGAAACTTCAGTTGTGCGAAATAGACTTTATACAGGATAAAGCGAAGTAAGTCACAAGGCTACTACGAGTCTGGCAACATTGCGGTTTCAATAATTTAACGCGCAAATAGTAAGGACGCTCCATCTCTCTTGCCGGTTTCAGAAAATCCTGCGCGCGAGACAGGGCAGGCACGAGCGCGGCCCGCCTTGACATCTCGCGCGGGCGCGCATTATCTTGCCTCTCTTTATAACCAAACGCTGTTCCCACACTAATTCTTACCGAGGTCTTGCCGGAAAGTGTGCGCCAGCGCCTAAGCGCGGGGCCAACGTGTGCGAAAGTGTGAGGGCAGCCACCGCACAAATCTTAACGTCAGGCGAGGAGGTCTTTAACACATGGCAGTCAAAGTCGGCATCAATGGTTTCGGGCGCATCGGGCGCAATGTCTTGCGAGCTTCGCTCGGCGATTCGGAGATAGATTTCGTCGCCGTCAACGATTTAACGGACACCAAGACGCTGGCCCATCTACTCAAATACGATTCCGTGCTCGGCAATCTGGAAGAAGATATTTCCGCCACGGAGAACGGCATCAAGGTGGGCGCGGATGAGTTTAAAGTCTTTTCCGAGAAAGACCCTGCGGCGATTGACTGGGAATCCGTCGGCGCGGAAATCGTGATTGAGTCCACAGGCCGCTTCACCAAAGCCGAAGATGCGAAGAAGCACCTGCGCGGCACAGTCAAAAAAGTGATTATCTCTGCGCCCGCCAAGAATGAAGACATCACGATTGTCTTAGGCGTCAACGAAGGCGACTACAAACCGCAGGAGCACAACATCATCTCGAACGCTTCCTGCACGACCAACTGCCTCGCGCCTGTCGCCAAAGTGATACACGAAAAATTCGGCATCCGCTCGGCGCAGATGACTACGATTCACTCTTACACAAACGACCAGCAGCTTTTGGACTTGCCGCACTCGGACATGCGCCGCGCGCGCGCCGCAGCCCTTTCGATGATTCCGACTTCGACGGGCGCAGCCAAAGCCGTCGCGCTCGTCCTGCCCGAACTCAAAGGAAAGTTTGACGGCATCAGCGTGAGAGTCCCGACGCCGAATGTCTCGCTCGTTGATGTCGTGATGGAACTGGAAAAAGATGCGACGACAGAGGATGTCAACACGGCTTTGAAGAATGCCGCGAACGAAGAGTTGCAGGGCATCTTAGCTTTCTCGGAAGAGCCGCTTGTCTCCGTTGACTTTCGCAAGAATCCGAACTCGTCCATAGTGGATGCGGAGTACACCAAAGTCATCGGCGGCAATATGGTCAAAGTCCTCTCGTGGTACGACAACGAATGGGGCTACTCCTGCCGCGTACGCGACCTCGTCAAGTTCATCGCACAAAAGGGATTTTAAATGTAGCAAGTAAGTGATGAGAGAAATGCCAAACAGCATTTCTCTCATCACTTACTTGCTTGTCAATGTCTTTATGAAACTTTCAATCAAAGACCTCGACCTGAAGGGGAAAAGAGTTTTCATCCGCGTTGACTTCAACGTGCCTGTCAAGGACGGCGTGGTGGAAGACGACACGCGCGTGCGCGGCGCGCTGCCGACGATTCAACACGCGATGGAGCAGGGCGCGCGTATCATCCTCGCTTCTCATCTTGGAAGACCGAAAGGCGAGCGCGTGGAGAAATACAGCTTGCTTCCTGTCGCTGAACATCTCTCGGAAAAGCTCGGCAAGCCTGTAGAGTTTGCAAGCGATTGCATTGGCGATGAAGCAGAGGCTAAAGCTTCTGCACTCGCGGACGGCGATGTGCTGATGCTCGAAAATCTTCGCTTTCATCCTGAAGAAGAGAAGAACGACGACGGGTTTGCACAAAAGCTTGCGAGCCTTTGTGACGACGTTTATGTCAACGATGCTTTCGGCGCGGCGCATCGCGCGCATGCTTCGACCGCCGGAATTACAAAGCATGTCGAGCAAGCTGCCGCAGGTCTCTTGATGTTGAAAGAGCTGGAATACCTGGGCCGCGTCATCAGCAACCCGGAGCATCCGTTTGTCGCAATCTTAGGCGGCGCGAAAGTCTCCGATAAAATCCCTGTCATCAACGCGCTGATAGAACGCAAGGTTGACAAGCTCTTAATCGGCGGCGCGATGGCTTACACTTTTTTCAAAGCTCAAGGGTTTACTGTCGGCAAATCTCTCGTCGAAGATAATATGATGGACACCGCGCGCGAGATTATGAAGCAAGCGGAAGAGGCTGAAGTTGAGTTGCTGCTGCCGACAGACCATCAGGTCGTGGACAGCTATGACCCGCTCAATAGCCGTAAGACGATTCCGATTGAATTTACAAACGCGGGGCTGGTTGGCTTAGACATCGGAGTCGAGACTGTTCAACTCTTCAAGAATGCTTTGCAGGGCGCAAAGACGATTATCTGGAACGGCCCGATGGGAGTCTTTGAAGAGAAAGGTTTTGACGAAGGCACTATCGGCATCGCACTCGCCGTCGCAGAAGCCGCAGACGCCGGCGCAACCGTCATCGTCGGCGGCGGAGATTCCGTCGCCGCCGTCACACAGGCCGGAGTCGCAGACCGCATCACACACATCTCAACCGGCGGCGGCGCAACCCTCGAATTCTTAGCTGGCGACGAACTGCCGGGCGTGGCCGCTTTGAATGATAAATAAACTGTTTGCTGATTATGAGAAAACCTGTTATCGCCGGAAACTGGAAAATGTATAAGACGGTCGCGGAGTCTGTCGAGACCGCGCTCGCCTTAAAGCCTTTGGTGGCGAATGCCAATCACTGCGAGGTTGTGATTGCGCCTGTCTTTACTTCCATCAAGACTGTTGCGGATCGTCTCGAAGGCTCGAACATTGGAGTCGCGGGACAGGATTGCTCGACGGAGATAGAAGAGGGCGCGCACACCGGCGAGGTGTCGGGTGCGATGCTGCGCGACGCTGGCGCGGCCTATGTGATTGTGGGCCACTCGGAGCGGCGGCAATACTATTTTGAGACGGATGCGATGGTCAGCCGCAAGACTCAGGCGGCTCTCTTAGCAGGTTTGACGGCCATTGTCTGTGTCGGCGAAACATTGGCCCAAAGAGATTCGGGCAATGCTGAAAATGTCGTCAAAGGTCAGTTAACAGGCGGACTTGGCGGGTTGACAGCCACAGACCTGCAACGTATCATCGTGGCCTACGAGCCGGTCTGGGCCATCGGCACCGGACGCACCGCGACGCCGGAACAAGCGCAGGAAATGCATGCGTTTATCCGGCGCGTTTTTCGCGCGGAGCACACGCCGGAAGCGGCTGAAAATTTGCGGATTCTTTATGGCGGCTCGGTCAAGCCGGACAATGTTTCCGGTTTGATGGCGCAGGAAGATATAGACGGCGCGCTTGTCGGCGGCGCGAGCCTCAAGGCTGAAAGCTTCGCCGGGATTGTCAATTACAAAAAATAGTTTGAGGAAACGATTTTGTTACTTTACGTTTTATACGGACTTTTTATTTTAGCCTGCATCGTGCTCATCATCACAGTGCTCTTGCAACCGGGCAAGGCTGACGCGGGCGCGCTCTTTGCCAGCAGCGTTTCCAGCACAGCCTTCGGGCCGCGCGGCACACAGACCTTGCTTGCCAAGATAACCATCGGCGCAGCCGCGCTCTTTATGCTCGTGGCATTGGTTCTCTCTATGCCTGCGCTGTCAGGCCAGCGTTCAGTCATACAGACATCTCCCGAAGATGGAGCGACGCCAGCGGCTTCGCCAGCAGCCACTCCGGCAGCGAGCCCACAGGCTTCCGCCGCGCCGAGCGCAGCAGCTAACGCGAATGCCAACACTGCCGCATCGCCAGCAGCATCGCCTGCGGCGACGAAGTAGTCAGTTAAGATTTTTGAAAGACAAGCTTTCCCAAGCCGAAGTGGCGGAACTGGTAGACGCGCACGTTTGAGGGGCGTGTGAGGTAACTCGTGGGGGTTCGAGTCCCCCCTTCGGCACCAAAACTTTTAAAAGCTAAACGCTCATCAAGAGGGTTTGGCTTTTTTCTTTGGCCCAAAGGAAACAGGATGAAGCTGGCGATTTTCGATATTGACGGAACGCTCACGGACACGAACAGCATTGATGACGATTGCTTTCTGGAGGCATTCAGGGACGCGCTTGCTTTGACGGGCATCAATACGAACTGGCATGAGTATCCGCACACGACGGACTCAGGGATTGTGCTCAATGTTTTTGAGGAAAGATACGGGCGCGAGCCGCGGGCGGAAGAAATCAATAAGCTACAGCAACACTTCTTCGGTCTGATGAAAGAGCAATGCGCTCTGGACGCAACTCTCTTCGCGGAAATCAAAGGCGCGGCTGCGGCTTTCAATCGTCTTCGGAAGGAAGAGGGATGGGCTGTGGCAATCGCTACGGGATGCTGGCGCGAATCTGCTGTCTTGAAACTCAAGGCCGCGCAGATTGACTTTGATGAAATTCCAGCGGGCTTTGCAGAGGATGCCATATCCAGAGAGGAAATCCTGCGCACAGCCATGCAAAAATCTCTGGCCCAATACGGCCAGAGCGAGTTTGAAAAGATTGTGAGCCTCGGTGACGGCCTGTGGGATGTGCGCGCCGCCGCGCGGCTCAACCTTCCGTTTGTCGGTGTCGCAGTCGGAGAGAAAAAGGCTCTGCTGCATCAAGCCGGAGCACGACACGTTTTAGAAGATTTCACGGACTACGCGCTCCTGCTTAAATATTTGGATGAAGCAGAAGTGCCTTCACAGAGGGGATGATTTATTGCCCGCTTACAGTTACATGCGCCCTCCCTGACGGTCGGGCTACTGCCCCTCTACTGTTGCTTGCGGGGCAGTAGCCCGACCGTCAGGGAGGGCGCACTTAATTGCAAATTGAAATGCTTGATTAGAAAAGCAGCGAAGAAGTTTTAAAACTTCTTCGCTGCTTTTTAGCGCCAGAAATTACCGCTTGTTAGTTATGCTTTGTGCGGATGAGAACGTCTTTTTGAAACTTCTCGTTGATGTTCGGCAAGTTGACATCGTATCTCTCGACAGTCCAGACGGTGTCAATCTTTCCGCCGACATACTGCGTCATGACGTGCGGGAGCAGTACGCCGCCGACTGAGCGGAAATCCGAGAAACGAATCTGTATCTCTGTCTCCTCAGACGGAACGGGCGCGCGCATCACGAACTTGCGTCCTTCTGCCGGAGCTTTGTCGTCTCCGACTGCGCGCTCAATGACAATGCGCGGAGCGGCTTCAACTTTTGCGTCCGCGCCTTCCCTCGGACGACGAACGATAACGACATCTGCATCCTCGCCCTCGACCATCGGGCCTTCGCCGTTGTTGATGAAATGTCTGAAGGGGATGCGCGGCAGAGAGCCTCTATAGCTCATCATCAAGGGCAAGTGCGAAGACTTGTCCAGATAAATCTTCAAGACAAATCCGCCCGCGCCCTGCGCTTCGATGATGTCTGCGCGCGCGCCGCCCACATCGCCTTCGCCGAGGTAGTTGTATGTCGCGCTAAAGGAAGGCGGCGGCGTGAGCAGAAGTCCGAGCATGTAACGCGCTATCTCCGAACGCTCATGATGCCGCATGATATTCTGCACTTCCGAGTTTTCCGCGTCACGAAAGACTCTGACCTCTTTGACCTTGAGTTCTTTGCCTTCCGCGCCAGGCGTGCGCTCGCCGCCTTCGCGCGGCGTGCCGTGCATAAGCTTCTCCATGCGCATGAGCCTGTCGGGCAGCATCATGTTCAACTCGAACTCGCCGTTCAATGTCTGTTCGGCTTCATTCGGAATTTGAATTTGACGGCGTGTCCTGCCGTTGATGGACAGATTCTGTATGGAGTTGATTGCGCTTTCACCGCCGATGGCCGTGCGCGCCTGTTTCAAAAGTTCAAGGGCGTGCTCGACATCGCCTTTGGTGGCTGTCACCTGCTGGCTGATAACTGAAATTGCTACCAGCATGACAGAGAGTTTCAGAATTAACGGAACAAATTTTCGCATGGGTCTTGCCTCCTCTTGGTATGACTGAAATTAAAGATTTCTCTTACAGCGAAGCTGCCTACGTCTCTAAGCTGCGCCTATCTTGGCCCAATTCGCAGCGAGAGTGGTTAAGAGGGAGCAAAGAGTATGTTAAGAATGTAAAATGTCGAAAGAAAGTTTCCCGCCAAGGCGCAAAGGCGCAAAGAAGGCGCGAAGAAAGCTTTCAAGCTAAAGAGCCGTTCAACTCTTTGCGTGCTTTCTTTGCGCCTTTGCGCCTTGGCGGGAAACTTTCTTCGTTGCTATTGCCGGAGTCAATAACTTTTGACAACTTATTTCCCGGCAGTATCTGCGTGTGCTCTAATGAAATCTTCCACCAGATTCGGGTCAAGTTCGCTTCCGGCCATTTTAACCAATTCATTAAGAGCATCTGCCTTCGTGAACATGGGCTTATAAGAACGTCTGGCGCGTAGAGATGTATAGACATCAATGACGGCAACAATGCGCGCTTCGAGTGGGATTGCATCGCCGGATAGTCCTTCGGGATAACCTGTTCCATCCCAGTGCTCGTGATGATGTAGGACTATCCGGCGAATTGTTTCTGTGACGCCGGGAAGTTGAGAAATTGTTATCGCTCCATATACAGAGTGGAGCGCGATAATCTTTCGCTCCTCGTCATCAAGCTGGGTTGGTTTTAAGAGAAGCTCCGGTGCAATGAAATATTTTCCGATGTCATGCACATGCGCGCCGAACTCAATTTCGTCGAGCCAGTGCAGGCGATGGACATCTGCGCAGACATATGCGCTAAAGTGTCTGGTCAATCTGGCTGTGGCGTGTGCATGCGGGTGAAAGTGCGCGAAGATTGCGGGATGCACCTCGCGGCCAACCGCGGCAAGTGCTCGAAGAATGGACTGCCCTATGCGCTCGTTAAAGTTGTGTGAGTGACGCTGATGGGGTAAGGAGTACATCATAACGACATCTCCTTTGCTGTTCATAAATTTTACGAACTTGGAGATGCCTGCGTTGCTACACCTCTTCCGCACTAAAGGGGGGAGCGGCACAGGCACGTACACAAAATGATTAATATACGAAATGATAATAGAATCTATACACAAAATTAATGCAGCAGGTTGAAGATTATTCCATTGCGTTTTGATTACAAAGATTGGAACCGTTTCGGAAACTGGAAAAACAAGCTCAGATGTTAAGAATGTAAAATCTATTATGGCTGCGTCAATGGTCTGAACAGGTCATGCTAGTATTGTGTTGATGAAGTTTTGGAAGCGCAAACCTCCGAAGATGTTATGGCTGGTGGGCCTGATGGTCGCGCTGTTGGGCCTCCTGGCGACGCTGCAATATCGTTGGCTCGGACAGGTCAGCCGTGGCGAGCGCGAGCGCATGCAGACAAGCTTGCGCGTGGGCGCGGCGCATTTTAGTCAGGACTTTAATCGTGAGATAACGAGAGTCTTTCTGAGTTTTCAGATGGATTCGGAGATGCTGCACGACAAGGATGCGGGCGAGTTTGCGGCGCGTTTTGAGAAGTGGAATACAAGCTCGCCTTACCCGCGACTGGTTGGCGATTTGTATGTGCTTGAACAGGACGAGCAGAATCAGCTTCGTTTGAGCCGCTTTAATCCTGCCGATAAAAAGTTTGCTGTGGCCGAGTGGCCCAATGAGCTTGCCGCTTTGCGCACGCGGCTCGAACGCAATTTTCAACAGAATAATAATGAATCGGAAAGCCTCACAGAAATCTCGCTTGAGCCTGTCGCGCCGGATGTGCCTGCGCTTATCTCTCCGATTCTAGCCGCGCCGAAAGTTGTCATCACTGAAGACAGCAAGATTCAGTTGACGCCGAAAGAGCGTGTGCCGCACATGCCGGAAAATTCTCCTTTCGCGGGCTATGTGATTATCAAACTCAATCTCGAAGTGATTCAGAAAGAGTTGATTCCGGCTCTGGCCCGGCGTTACTTTTCCATCGGAGACGGGATTGAATATCAACTCTCTGTCATCAACCCGCGCGCGCCGGAAAGGCCTATTTATCAATCAGCACAAATGCAGCCATCTGTCGGTGACGCGACAGCGCGGCTCATGGTCATAGAGCCTGACCAACTCGACACACTCTTTTTTGGCATGCCTCACAAGCTGGCCCGGTCGTCTGAGGGCAGCGCGGTCTTTAAGAGAAGGATGCCGCCGGAACAGGTCTTGATGCGTACGGAGGAGCAGTCGGATAGTGGCAGCACGCGCGCGCGCAGCGTGACGGTGCGTGTCTTTAATCGTGAGATGCAGAGCAAGACTGCTCTGGAAAATATAGAACCCGGAGGGTCATGGCAACTTTTGATTCAGCATCCGGCTGGCTCGCTCGAAGCGGCTGTGGCAAACGCGCGCCGGCGCAGTCTTGCCATCAGCTTCGGCATCCTGCTCCTCTTGGCTTGCAGCGTCGCCATCATCGTCATTAACACGCGGCGCGCAGAGCGTCTGGCCCACAGGCAGATGGAATTTGTCTCTGCCGTCTCGCACGAATTTCGCACGCCGCTCGCCGTCATCTGCTCTGCGGGCGAGAACCTGGCGGACGGCATCATTGACGCCCCGCAGCAGATTGAAAGATACGGCGAGTTGATACGCAACGAAGGACGCAGGCTGACGGAGATGGTCGAGCAGGTATTGGAGTTTGCGGGCGCGCGTTCGGGCCGCACGATTCTGCAAAAGCATCCTTTGGAAATTGGCCCACTCATCGAAGACGCGCTCGCTTCCTGCCAGCCTTTGAACGTGGGCCAAGAGTTTGTCATCGAGAAAGAGATTCAGGCAGACTTGCCTCAAGTAGAAGGCGATGCCGCAGCCTTGCGCCGCACGCTGCAAAACTTGCTTAACAATGCGATGAAGTATGACCACGAAAAGCGCAGAATCAGCATACGCGCTCGCTCTGTAGTCAACGCTCATGGAGAAGAAGTGCAGATAACCGTCGAAGATCAGGGCATAGGGATAGAGCCTGCCGAATTGCCACACATCTTTGAACCATTCTATCGCGGCAGCGAAGTTGTGGCCGCGCAGATTCACGGCAACGGTCTGGGCCTCAGTCTCGTCAGGCAGGTCGTCGAAGCGCATCGCGGAAGAGTCAGTGTCGTGAGTGTGCCGGGACAGGGAAGCGCATTTACTTTGCATCTTCCAGGCGCAGAAGTTGTGAGCGACATCTCTAAAATTTCAAACCAAGCAGACAAGCTATGAAGCCCAGAATTTTGCTGGTCGAAGATGAGCCGGGACTCGTCCTCACCCTGACAGACCGTTTGAGCAGCGAAGGCTATGCTGTTGAAACCGCCTCTGATGGTGAAGCGGGACTGGAACGCGCGCTCGCCGCGCCCTTCGATTTAATTATTTTGGATGTCATGCTGCCGCGCAAAAACGGTTTCGATGTCTGTCGCGACCTGCGGCAGAAGAATGTACAGACGCCTGTCCTGATGCTCACGGCGCGCGGGCAGGTGGTTGATAAAGTGGTTGGCCTCAAACTCGGCGCAGATGATTACGTGACCAAGCCTTTCGAGTTGTTAGAACTGCTGGCGCGCATCGAAGCTCTCTTGCGGCGCGTCCCGGCGGCTAACGCGCCTGCGCCTGAGACATATCAGTTTGGGCCAGTGCGAATTGATTTCCGGCGCGCGGAGGTTGACCGCGAGGGCCAGCCTGTAGAGCTTTCCTCGCTTGAGTTCAAGCTGCTGCATTACTTGATAGAGCATCGCGGCAATGTTATCTCGCGCGACACTTTGCTGGATGAAGTCTGGGGCTATGATGCAATGCCTTCGACGCGCACGGTTGATGTGCATGTCGCATGGCTCAGACAGAAGCTCGAACCCAATCCGAGACACCCGCAGTTTATCCTCACAGTTCACGGTCTTGGTTACAAATTCGCAGGCTGAGCAAAAGCAAGTTTCCCGCAAAGGCGCAAAGACGCGAAGAAAGCTTTCAAGATAAAAAGGCATTCAACTCTTTGCGTGCTTATCTTTGCGTCTTTGCGCCACCAGCGGGAAATTTCCTTCGCTAACTTCCATTCGACTCTGGATTTTGGTCGGACGATGATAGAATCATCTTCCGCTTGCGCGAGTTGTTGCACAAGAAAAGCTTTATGCAGAAATTCCTTCAAACAATTTTGCACGTAACGAAAAGAATTGCGATTGCGACCTTGCTGATGCTGGTCGTCACACTTGTCGCGTCCGCGCAATCAACCAATATAGAATTTCCCACGCCCGTCACTTCTGGCGAAATCAGTGGCGAGATTATCGCCAGAGACATAGGCGACCCGCGACTGACGCGCTACTTTTATTTGCTGACAGGCACGCCGGGCGATCTGTTCCTGACGGTTGAAAGCAATAATTTGAATGGAGACGTGGATTTATTTACGGCTGGAACTCTGCGCCCGCTCGCCAAGCTCAGCATGTATGCAGGTCTGAGCACATCCAGCACATCAAGAAGCATCTATCTCAGGCGGCGCGAAACTTTAATCCTGCGCGTCGAGGCGCGAAGCGCAAACGATGATCCGGGCCGTTATCGCATACGCTTCTCCGGCGGCTTTGAGCCTCTGGCCGAGACGACGCCCGCGCCTGAGAATGTAGAGCCGACAGTCTCCGAGAGCAGAGACAAGAATGCGCGGCGCGTCAATTCAGCAGGCGCGCGTCTGAATGAAGAGCCGCCCGCAGTCTCTTCCAGAGAGCTTGAGACACTGTCTCCGGCAACTGCTGTCAGAGATGAAGAAGAAGCGGCAGCAGCAAAACCTGAAGCGACAGAGCCTGCAAAGCCTGCTCCAACCAGACCGACCAGAACGACGCGAACCGGCAGAACCAGAACGCCGCGCAACACACGCAGAACGCCCAGCACGACTGCGAAAAAGACCGAGCAGCCTGCTGCGACGACAAACACAACTCCTGAGCCCGCGCCTGCTGCCACAGAGGCTCGTGTTGGCCCAAGACTCATCATCGAAACCACAGACGGCATGCGCGTCGAGCGTTATATGAGTCAGGTGCGACGCATGACCGTCGAGAAGGGCTTGCTCATCGTTGTCACCAATGATGGCAAGATAGAGCGGCGCGCAATGTCAAACATCTTGCGCGTCACCATCGAGCCATAAGATTAAGAAAAAAAGATTTCCCGCAAAGACGCAAAGACGCAAAGAAGAGCTTATGCCTTTCTTTGCGTCTTTGCGCCTTTGCGGGAAATCTTTTTTTACTGTCCCAAGCCGGTAGTTAAAGCTATGCACCTTTGGTGCAAGACTTTCAGTTGCTACACACTTCTGGACATGCTAGAAGTGCGAGAGCATGAAAGAGAACCGATACGGCAGTCATACTGTCAGCAGATTAACCGTCCATCTGATTTGGGCCACCAAGTACCGCTATCATGTGCTGACAGGTGACATCAAGGTTCGCTGTCGTGACCTGTTGATTCAAATCTGTGATGCCGAAGATGTCAAGATCCTCAAAGGCGTGGTGAGCAAAGACCATGTCCACATGCACATCGAGTATCCGCCATCCAAAGCACTCTCAGATTTGGTTAAACGGTTCAAGGGGCGAACTTCACGGATGCTGCAACAAGAATATCCAGAGCTACGGAAAAGATATTGGGGCAGACACTTCTGGGCTATCGGGTACGGCGCATGGAGCACAGGCAACATTACCGAAGAGATGGTGCAGGAGTATCTGGAGCATCATTGAGAAGCCTCCAACGAAGAGACTGAAACATTCATCTTGGAATAGCTGGACTTTCAGTCATCGGTCAAATCTCTGCACTTTCAGTGCAGAGTGGTTTAGTTGCTACTTTCTCTTACCGGCAGATGAAGGATTTAAGTTCTCAAGGTCGGAGCGAAATTTGGGAATCGCCTGATTGCTGGAATTGACCTCTTCTAATTTAGCCATTGTGGCCTGCGCTTCTTTGGCATCGCCTTTCTTGATATAAGCCGCCGTCAGGTTTTGCAAAGTCTGCTCGTGCCTGGGCTCTCGCTCAAGCGAGCCGCGATATTCTTTGATAGCGCGGTCTATGTCCGGCGGCTGGCGCAGGAAAAAGGTGAGGCCCATGTCCGTACGCACGCTGACATCGTCCGGCTGTTTGACGAGCGCGGCGGTGTACCACTTCTCAGCCGTCTCATAATTTGCCGCCTCGAAATTGGCGTCGCCGAGCCGCACGATGGTCGCGTAATCATCCGGTTTAAGTTGGTTTGCTTTGAGCAGGAATTCGATGGCCTCTTCGTAACGCTTGATGCGGTAATAAAGCTGCGCCGCGCCGACTTGCGCCTCAAAGTTGTTCGGCTCATTGCGCGCCTTTTGAATCGCTTCCGCTATAGCCGGAGGCATGCCTTCCTGATCCGCCACAGCGTTCATCGGAATCTGCGGATGGTCGGCTGGCAGATTCGGATTCTTACCGGAAACACTCTCCTCGGCAGTGCGCGGCTCAACGCCTTGCTGGTTGACCGAGTTGGCGAAAAGGAAACCGATGATTAAACCGAGCAAGAGGCCGACAATGGAAAATAGAATGTTCTCTTTGTTCATTACTTGCTTTATGCGTAAGAATGAAGACCCGGCAGCAGGTAGCTCACTCCCAAATAAGTAAAGATGACCAGAAGAAATCCGACCAGCGCGAAATAGGCTGAGCGTCTTCCCGTCCATCCTCTGGCGATGCGTGTGTGCAAGAAGGCAGCATAAGTGAGCCATGCTACCAACGCGCCCGTCTCTTTGGAATCCCATCCCCAGTATCTGCCCCACGATTCATTGGCCCAGACCGCGCCCGTGATTAAGAGCATGGCGAGACCAGCGAAAGCAACCGAAGCAGTCTTGTACATCAAGCTGTCAAGTTTTTCTAAAGGCGGTAGAGCTGCTTTTAATTTCTCTGTGCGGAAGCTAAAAATAATCACAAAGAGAGTGGCGGCAAAGGCCGTTATCAATGCCGCCAACTCTACCGGGTTGGAGTTAAGACTCAAAGAGAGTCGCGCGCCGTTATCAGTTACCCAGTCCTGCGCAATCATCGCAAACTGTTCGGGCGTGGCCTGTGCAAGCTGTTCTTTAGTCGCTCCCTGTTGTTCAGCGAGCCACTTGCCGAATTGTCCATACTGTCGCGGGTCTATGCGCGCGGCAAGGTTCGTGAGCGTCTTGACCTGTGAGACCAGCAGCGCAATGCCCGCCGCCTGCATCACCAGCGAGAGTTTTAAAAGCCTGTGTCCCCAGATGCGCGCCTGCTCGTTCTTCTTCGCCAAGTAGATGCTAAAAGCTATCACGACTGCGATGAGCAGTACGGCTGCGGCGACAAATGTCCATCCGACATAAGGAATGTCCACACGCAAAGGAATCGGGCGGCGCGAAGAGCTTCCGGTGAGGATGGTTGCTGCTCTGTATGTGCCGGTCGTCAGCACAGACCAGTTGAGAACTGCGCTCAGCGAGAGCGCGCCCACCAGCCCGACCGTCCCAATCACGAGGAAAGAAAAGACACTGGACCAGATAGCCATCGCTTCCGTCTTGACTCCCTCCTTCAGCAGATAAACAACCGCGACGGCAAAGCAGACCAGTGCCACGCCATATGAGAGTGAAGCTATCCCGACATGTATCGGTCGCCAGTAAGAATCCAGTATCGGCGGCAGGTCTATGAACTCGTTGCCGATAAAACGCGCCAGCAACAAGATGAGGGATGCCAGTGGCAGAGAGACTGCGCCGAGAAAACGAAAGTTCTTACGGTGTGCGATGAAGAGAGTTGTGATGCCTGCGCCGAAGGCAAAGGCGAGGCTCAGGTCATAGAGATTGGCAAACGGAATGTAACGCCAGACCCAGGGCATCTGCTCCGGCCCGTAGCCGTTATTCTGCAAGATGGCAAGCTCTCTATCATGAGCGGCGACCCAGCGCACGAGCCAGCTTGAGAGATTAAAGAAGACTCCTAAGGAAGCGGCCCAGAGTCCGACCTTCTGTGCCATCTGCGATGGAGCATAGAGGTTTGTCAGATGAAAGACAGCCGCCGTCAGGTAACAGGCCAAGGCGAGCATCATCAATGCGCCGTCCGAGATAAACCGCGCGCTTCCGACCTTCATGCACAAGAGGCCCATCAGGATTGCGCCGAGCAGAGCGAAGACGGCTGGCAGATATGCGCTCAGCTTCGTTGGCATCTCTATTTGCGGAATTGCTTCTGCGGTGGCTTGATTCTGACTCATGATTGCTATTCCTCCAACTTGTCTATCCGTTGATGGATTTTATTAATTTCTTAAAACGGTCTTCAAAGCCCAGCTTGTTGCGATTGGTATTGCCGCCGATGACTACGTTATAGCCCGCGCCATCTTTGCCCTCTTCAATCATGGCCCACACTCTCTGGTGCGAGAAGAAGAAGACCGCGCCGAGAGTTAAAATCAGCATCGTGCCGCCGATGTAGAAGGGCCACTTGCCTGGGTCGCGCTGGACTTGCAGGATGTGCGCGTCCGGCACTTTTTCAAAATCAATGAGCCTGAACTTGTAGCCGCCAACAGCCGCTCCGACGGGCGCGCCGTCCGGCAACTCCATCGCAAAGGCATAAGCTCTTTTGGTTTCGCCCGCAGGCGTCTTGAGATTCAAGACCGCAGCCGGATTGTTATAGTCGCTGCTCTGCGTGTCAGGCCGCCCGCCCTGTCCGAGCGTGAAGTCAGGCAGAAAGTTTTCAAAATCAATCTTTGTTCCATCCGCTAAAGTGGCCGAGCCATCACGCGCGATGGTCACATCCTGCGGCGGGCCTCCATTTTCCGGCGTCAGCCGCAGTGTGATATTGCGCGCACGCCCCAGAGAAATGAAACTGGCCTGAAAGAATCTGTAGCCGCGATAGTCGTAAGGAGTATTGAGATGCACTAATGCTTCGCGCTCGCCGTACTCGTCTTTAATCTTAATTCGCGTCAGCCAGTCAATCGTATTGTTGGCTAAGATTGAGCCGTCTTTGCGTATCAACTTCTGCTGTATGTCCGTGCAGGTGACTGTAAAGGGAAGTTGCAGAGAGGTCTGGGAAACCTGATCGAGATTGATGACGTTCTGCGTCATCTCGTTAGTGGTCACGCCGGGAGCAAGCGGCATCTGTCCCTCGTGGCTGAACTGCGCTGTCAGAAAACCGCCAAGGAAAATCGTCAACAGCGCGACGTGCACGGCATACGCTCCGAGCCTGTTCCATGTCCCGCGCTCTGCAAAGACAAAGACGCGCCCGCCTTTTTCCGTGATGCTGGTCTTAAAGCCCAGACTCTTTGAAGCTTTGCTGATGCGTTCGGCCACCGCGCTCTGGCTCTCGCCCGCGAGCGCAAGCTCTGTGTTCTGTTCCTGACCTTTGAGCCACTGCTTAGAGGCATCCAGCTTCTTGCGCGAAAAAAATGTCCACGCTTTCGGAAACCTGTCAATCGAGGCTAAGACAATATTGAGCGAGAGCACCAGCAGCAGCACGTTGAAATACATCTGATGGTAAATATCAAAAAAGCCGAGCTTGCTATAGACAAGCTTTTGCGATGGCGTCAGCTCCGCAAAGTATTTATCAAAGCCGTCCACGTTCTGCTGCATGATGAGCATGCCAATCATGCTCAGGATGACAAGCAGGATGAGCAGCGTGACGCCGAATCGCACGGAGCTTAGGAAGTTGAGCAGCCGATTGATAATCGGGACTGCGGGCTTGGCTTTAACCTGCGCCACAGGTGGCGGAAGAGCGTTCGGAGCAGTCTTATTTTCTTCGATAGCAGACATCAGATTTATTGGTGAATGAACAGAAAGTTTGCGGCGGCCAACTTTGTGCAATAGATGTAGTAGCCGAAACGAAAGTTTGCCGCGAATCGTGTTTCGAGAGTCACATCATAGCCGAGCCTGCTACACTTTGTCACCCGACATGAGAAAATAAAATTTCCCCCAAAGACGCAAAGGCGCGAAGAAGAGAAGACGCAAAGAGTTGAATAGTTAATCCAAGTTGCTAGTTATGAGAGCGATGACGGCTTGAGCCGCCTGCGGTGCGGAAAGTCTCTGACTTTCCGTCGCCTTGCCACTCTTGAATTGCAGCGAGGCTCAGCCTCGCCGCAAGCTTGAGCTGACACTGGCCGGAAAAGCGAAGCTTTTCCGCACAGCATTGCGGCCAAGCCGCCATCACTCTGTTAACTAGCAACTTGAATTAGTTATTTATCTTGAAAGCTTTCTTCGCGTCTTTCTTTGCGCCTTTGCGCCTTTGCGCGAACCTTTTCTTCGCTTGCTTAAACTTGCCGCCTTGAAAGATTTCGGCTAAAAAGAATGATGCATATTCCAGTCTTGCATGCCGCATGGCCTTTGCTCCATCTATTTAGAGTGTCAGTCCGCAATAATTGTTGATAAAAAATGGCTCAGACTGCTGCCGGAATATCTCAACCAAAACAACTGACGCGGCGCGATATGATTGTGCGCTCGTTAGTGACAATCTGTCTGGCGTTACTCGTTCTCTTAATCTATCGCCTCAGCGGGTTGGCAGAACTCGTCACGCCTGAGAATCTGCATGCGTTGAAATTTAATTTCTGGGCTCCCGCGTTGATTATCCTTGCGATGGCTGCGGCATGGGCCTTTGCGCTTCCGGCTTCGGCTTTTCTCTTTATCACGCCACTGCTTTTCCCGCCGCACTGGTCTGCGCTGATTACGACGGCAGGCTGCGCGCTCGGCACGGCTATCGGCTATTTGGTCGCGCGCTTTGTCGGCGGCGCGTGGGTCGAGCGTTTTCGTGATGGCAGGCTGCATAAATTTCTGACGCGCCATTCGAGCTTTATGGTCTTGTTCGCAATTCGCCTGACGCCTTCGAGCCCACACGGTTTTATCAACTACGGCGCAGGCCTGGCACAGATTCCTCTAGCGCGTTTTGTGCTGGCGACGACCTTAGCGATGGCTTTAAAATCTTATGTCTATGCGGAGGCCGTGCATAATACCGTCGGCGCAAAATCGCTCTTCGATGCGCTGACGCCGAAGACCGTGCTCTCGCTCTTTGCCGTCGCGCTGCTCGCCATCGCAGGCCACATACTACACAGGCGTTATCTGAAAAACTGACGGGATGACAAAACGCGCCCACGCCAAAGAGAGTATGCACAGAGCCGCGCAGACGCGCGCAGCCGGTCTATCCGTTCGCGGGGCTGGTCGGGCAGGAAGAGATGAAGCTCGCGCTGCTCTTGAATGTGATTGACCCAGCGATTGGCGGCGTGCTGATTATGGGCCATCGCGGGACAGGCAAATCCACAGCCGTACGCGCTCTTGCAGACCTCTTGCCACTCGTCTGGAAAGTTCGCGGCTGTCACTTTGCCTGCGACCCCGCCGATGCAGAGAACCTGTGCGACGATTGTTTTGAGCAGTTAGAGCAGACAGGCAAACTCGCGCGCGAGAAGGCGCATGTGCCTGTCGTTGACCTTCCGCTCGGCGCGACGGAAGACCGTGTGTGCGGCACAATCAATCTCGAACAGGCTTTAAAGTCAGGCATCAAAGCTTTCGAGCCGGGACTACTCGCGCGCGCCAATCGCGGCTTTCTCTATGTTGACGAAGTCAACCTGCTCGAAGACCACTTGGTTGACCTGCTGCTCGATGTCGCGGTCACAGGCCGCAACACAGTCGAGCGCGAAGGCATCTCGCTTGAGCATCCAGCGCGCTTCGTCCTCGTCGGCTCAGGCAATCCCGAAGAGGGCGAACTGCGCCCGCAGCTTCTGGACCGCTTCGGACTTTACGCGGAAATCAAAACAGTCGAAGACCTTGAGCAGCGCGTCAAAATCGTAGAACTGCGTGAAGCATTCGAGCGCGACCCCGCGCAGTTTCGCTTGAGGGTCGAAGCAGAGCAACAACTCTTGCGGCGAAAACTCTTGCGCGCGCGCAAACTCTTGCGCGAGGTCACGCTCTCAAATAGCTTGCTTCGCAACATCGCCGCGCTCTGCCTGCAACTAAAGATTGACGGCCACAGAGGCGAACTGACAATCTCGCGTGCGGCACGCGCGCTGGCGGCATTTGAAGGCCGTCGCAAAGTGTCCGAAGAGGATGTGCGCCGCGTGGCCGCACTCGCCCTGCGTCATCGCCTGCGCCACGAACCTCTCGAACCGACGGGCGGCGGCACGCGCATTGAACAGGCTCTGGACCAAACTTTTTCAGAAACCGAAACTCATCCAAGCCAAACTCATACAGATTCAACAAACGGCGCACAAAGCAACTCAAGCAATAATGCGATAGAGCATCCCACGCCTCTACCGCTCGAAACACATCTGCCTGCCGAAGCTCTGCATCAAAATAATTCTTCATCGTCAAACCAAAAAACACCTTCATCACGCCAGCAACGCGACACGAATCGTCATTCAACAAACAATCTTCGCGGGCGATACACGCGCGCCGTGATGCATAAAACACCCGGCTCTAAAATCGCACTCGATGCGACGCTCCGCGCATCAGCTATCAATCAAACGAATAACGGAAACGGCGTGTGGCAAAGCCAGCTACAGCCTGATTCTTTCCGCTTCAAAAAATTCAAACGCAAGGCCGGCACGCTCTTCATCCTGGCGATTGACACATCCGGCAGCATGGCTCTCAATCGCATAGAGCGTGCGAAGGGCGCGCTGGTGTGGCTGCTTAATAAATCATACGTGCGGCGCGACCGCGTGGCCCTCGTCAGCTTTCGCGGACAAAACGCGGAAGAGATTTTGCCGCCCTCGCAGAGCATGTCGCGCGCGCGTCGTCTGCTCGACGAGATGCTGATGGGCGGCCCGACTCCGCTCGCCTCTGCACTCGCACGCTCGCTCGACATCGCCACTCGCGCGGCGCGACAGGGAACCAGTCGCATCTCGCTACTCCTGTTCACGGATGGACGGCCCAATGTGCCTCTGCATGCACAAGCGATAACAGACAAAGCCTTGCGCCAGCGAGTCCTGATGGATGAGCTTCGCAACCTGGGCGCGGCTTTGCGCGAGGCGGGCGTGAAGATAACTTTGATTGACACGCAGAATCGTTTTACTTCCAACGGCGAAGCGCGCGCGCTTTCAGAGCATCTCGGCGCAAGCTATGTTTATCTTTCTTCCGATAGCAGGATTGATTCTGTGTTAGATTTCAAGAGCGAAGAAAATCTCCCGCAAAGACGCAAAGGCGCAAAGGAAAGACGCCAGGAAAATATTCAAGCGAAGTTATAGCTCAACACCTTTGCGTGCTTTCTTTGCGTCTTTGCGCCACCAGCGCGAAACTTGCTTTTCATCATGCCAAAGTCTGAGACATCAAAAACAGCATCACTCTCAAACGCATCACGCGACCGCCGCGTGCTTGAGTTGTATGAGCAAGTGCTGGAAATCGAGCAGCGTTTGATTCCGACAGGGCTGCACGTCTTCGGGCGCGTGCCGGAAGAGGCCGCGCATGCAGACATGCTCCGCATGGTCGCATCATTCGAGAGGCCGGACGCAAACTCGCGCGCCCTCATAGACCTCGTCGCAGAAGGTTTAGCCTTCCCCGCTTATGCTCAATTAATCGCCGGAAGCAAATCGGATGAAACGCAACTACACGCGCGTGAGAAAGTTGATGCCATTGTTGTCGAAGCTATCAATCGGTTTCTCAAGCAAGGCAAGCTGTCAGCAATCAAATGGCTCGAAGAGTCTGCGCGCGTGTCGCCGGAACATTCACTAGCGGTTTTTGAATTGCTTGATAAAATCTCCGCCCAACTGAAAAGCAACACGGAGTTGGACGCACTTGCGCGTTCCCTGCGCGGCGAGTACATAGAGCCTGGCCCCGGCGCGGACATCGTACAGAATCCTGCAATCCTTCCGACGGGCCGCAACACGCACGCGATAAATCCTTACACAGTCCCGTCTGAAATCGCTTTCACACGCGCAGAGCGTGTCGTCAACTCGCTGCTCGAACGACATCGCACAGAGCATGGCAGTTGGCCGCGCGCGATGGCGCTTGTGCTGTGGGGGCTCGACAATATCAAGACGCAGGGCGAAGGCGTGGCGCAGGCTCTCTGGCTTTTGGGCGTGCGGCCTGTGCGCGACAGTTTGAATCGCGCGACGGATGTGGAAATTATCCCGCTCGAAAAATTGAATCGCCCGCGCATAGATGTCGTGATGACTGTTTCGGGAATCTTCCGCGACCTCTTTGGCGCGACGATGGGTTTGTTGGATAAAGCCGTGCGCAAAGTGGCCGCGCTTGAAGAGCCTGCGGAGATGAATTATTTGCGCGTGCATGTCGCACGGCAGATGGATGAAGACAAATGTGTTTTTGATGAAGCGGCAACGCGTGTCTTTTCAAACGCGCCGGGCAACTACGGCACGAATGTTAACTTCATGGTCATGGATTCGCAGTGGGAGACGACGGAAACTCTCGGAGAACTTTTCGTCACGCGCAAGTGTTTCGCCTACGGGCGCGACGGCGCGGGGCGCGCGATTGAAGGACGCGAAGCGCGACAGAGCATGGATCGCGCACTCGCGCGTGTCGAAGCTGCATATCAGAACATAGACACTTTTGAAATCGGCATCACGGATGTGGATCATTATTTTGAATACTTGGGCGGCATCACCAGAGCCGTAGAGCAGCGCGCGCAATCGCGGCCAGCAGTCTATCTTTCAGACACGCTTTCGCCGGATGCAAAGGTGCGCTCGCTCGAAGAGACGGTCAGGCTTGAGACGCGCACGAAGACTCTTAATCCGAAATGGTATGAAGGGATGCTCAAACATGGCTATCGCGGCGTCGCGGAAATCGAGAGCCATGTCGCCAATACTTTTGGTTGGAGCGCGACCGCAGATGCCGTTGACGATTGGGTATATGAAGAAGTGGCGAAAACATTCGTGCTCGATGAAGAGATGCTCAACCGTTTGCGCGCCTTAAATCCGCATTCCGCGCGTTCCCTGGTCGCGCGCCTTTTGGAAGCGGAAGGTCGCGGCTTCTGGCAGGTTGATAAGGAGATGCTCACGCGCCTGCGAGAAATTTTCGCGGGGCTGGAAGACCAGCTTGAGGGAGTTGCCTGAAAAACTTAAAGTGAACGTCACAGTCCTTTACATCGGCTCAAGTCTTCTCGCGCCGCTCAGGCAGGCGGAGCGTGAGATTAATCGTGAGTATCAGACAAAACTGCGGCTGGCGGCTTATAACTTCGGCGCGGCTCTCGCGGATAGCGAGTGGCAAGAGGTCGAGAATGACTTGAGCATGGCGGATGTAGTGTTTGTCATACACGTGATGGATGGCGAGAATGCTGCGCGATTGTTGCCCGCGTTGGAAAAATTTAAGGCGCGGCATCGCGCTGTCGTAGTCATTAATTGCATGCCTGAATTGATGCGCCGGACGCGTATGGGTCGGCTGGATTTCGGGCAGATGTTTGGGAGGAGAGGGGAAAAGGGTAAAGGGGGAAATGGCGAAGGGTCGAACGGTTTAGATTTAGAAGAGAGCGAATCGGTAAAGCATGGGCGGGCGCGAAAGCTGGCGCGCGGTGTGGCTTCTTGGATGGGCGAGCAGACGCGTGTTCGTAGAGAGAAGCGCGGGAGCAGCAGAAGAAGTCATACTTCATATCTCAAGCTGGTTGATAGGATGCCTTTGCTTTTAAAACTTGTGCCGAATGCAGGAAGGCTGCGCGACCTCAAAAATTATTTGTATCTGTTCTGTTATTTTCTGCAACCGACTCCGGCAAATATCCGCTCGATGATTTTGTCCGCGCTCAAAGAATATGTGCCGGACGAGCGTTTGTCGCAAGCCATCATTCCGCCGCCTGAGAGTTTGCCCGCGGTTGCTCTCTATCATCCTGACGCGCCCGCGCTGTTTGAGACTTACGCGGCATACAAAAAATGGTACGAGCGGCGCGCGCGCAGGGAAGGCAAGCCGCAGCCTGATGCGCGGCAAACCATCGGCCTTCTGCTCATGCGCCCGCAGATAGTCAGCCGCACGCGCAAGCATTACGACGGCCTGATACGCGCGATTGAAGCGGAAGGACTGGCCGTGCTGCCGGCCCTTTCGACCCTCATGGATAACCGCGAAGCGTGTGAGAAATTTTTTGTAGCGGGCAAGAGCGAAAGAGCGGAAAAGGGAAAGCGTAAAGATGAGAGTGATGCTGTTAAGCATGACTCGCGCGTCAGTCAGATTGTGTCTTTGACGGGCTTTAGTTTTGTCGGCGGCCCGGCGATGAATGACAGCGTGGCTGCCGCGCGTTTCCTCTCTGAACTCAATCGTCCGTTCCGCTCGTGCGTCAGTCTGGATATGCAGACGATTGAGTCTTGGAATGCTTCGGGCATCGGCCTGAATCCTGTGCAGGCTGGAATGCAGATTGCGATTCCAGAGATTGACGGAGCGACGGAGCCTTTCGTCTATGGCGGGATGCCGCAAGGTGGCGCGGAGCCTGTGCCGCTAGATGAACGCTGCCAGCGTCTCGCGCGTCGCTTGAAGAGATGGCATCACTTGCAATCGGCGCGGCGCGATGAGTTGAAGCTGGCAATGCTGCTGTTCTGCTTTCCGCCGAACAAGGGAAACGTCGGCACGGCTGCCGACATGGATGTCTTTCCGAGCGTGTGGGAAATGCTCTTGCGTTTGAAGGATGAAGGCTACGACACGTTTGTGCCTGAAAGCGCGGACGAGTTGCGCGAGCTATTGCTTGGCGGATTGTCTGAGAGTTACGCAACGACTGCGAGCGTGGCTTACAGGATGAAGACGGAAGAGTATCGCCGCCTGTGTCCTTTTGTCGGAGAGATTGAAACGGAGTGGGGCGCGGCTCCCGGCAAGATAAATTCCTTCGGCGGCGATTTGTTGATACAGGGCATCACGCTCGGTAAAGTTTTCATAGGCGTGCAACCGACCTTCGGTTACGAAGGCGACCCGATGCGCTTGATGATGGCGCGAAGCGGCGCACCGCATCACGGCTTTATGGCGCTCTATACTTATCTCGAAAAAGTTTTTAAAGCTGATGCAGTCGTGCACGTCGGCACACACGGCGCGCTCGAATTCATGCCCGGCAAACAGGTAGGGCTTTCCGCTTCATGCTGGCCCGACCGCCTGATTGGAGAACTGCCGAACATCTATCTCTACAGCGTCAACAATCCCTCGGAAGGCTCCATCGCCAAACGCCGCTCTTACGCGGAACTGATTTCCTACCTCACGCCGCCGATTGAAAACGCAGGCGTCTATAAAGACCTCGCCTCTTTGAAAGAGTTATTAACAGCCTACAGGCAGACTTCGGATGAGCAGGAAAGAGAACAGCTTTTCGCTGTCATCGAAGAGACGGCCAGAGCCTTAAACTTTCAGGAGAGCTAGAGAGATAATCAGGAAGAGCACAGGACTCTTCATTCACAACACGAAATTCGGAAGGAGGCGCATCCGTGTCGAGCTTCACCTTCGACGTTTTCATCAGCTACAGTCACGCCGATGCCGCTTGGGTCAAAGATTGGTTGCTCCCGCGTCTTGAATCAGCAGGCTTGCGTGTGTGCATTGATTTCCGCGACTTCGAGATTGGCGCGCCCAGCATCGTGAACATGGAAAGGGCTGTGCAGCAGAGTGCCAAGACGCTGCTTGTCATTTCTCCTAACTGGGTTAAGAGTGAATGGGCAAAGTTCGAATCGCTCTTGCTTCAGACACAAGACCCCGCTGGGAAAGACCGCCGTCTTCTGCTTCTCATGCTTGAGAAATGTACGATGCCTGCCCGGCTGGGCATTTTCACATATGCAGATTTCACTATCGAGGCAAATTGGGAGACTGAGCTTAAACGCCTGATAAATTCCATACGCGAACTGCCTCAACAATCCGACCAGCAACACCTTCAACCAAACCTAGTCCATCCTTATCCTTTGCAAGCTAACTTCACAGGACGTGTAAAGGAACGTAATGAACTAACAGCATGGCTTGCAGACAATTCGCAACCCATCTGCGCGCTCATCGCCATGGGCGGAATGGGTAAATCCGCGCTCGCCTGGTACTGGTTGAAGAACGACTTATTATCAACTGCTCAGCCTCCCGCCGCTTTCAAAGATACAGGGGTGATGTGGTGGTCTTTCTACGAAGGCGAATCCTCTTTCGCCAAGTTCATTGACCATGCCCTCAAGTACGTCACAGGCAAGCCGATTGACATGGACAGTTTGCCAGCCCCTTACGACCGCGCGCAGGAATTGCGCTCGCAATTACAACACAAGCGCGTGCTTTTTATCCTCGACGGCTTCGAGCGACAACTGCGCGAATATGCCAGCCTCGATGCGGCATATAAACAAGACGCGACCACTGAAACATCGCGCGAAGCCCGCGCCTGCGTTGACCCTCTTGCCGCGCGTTGGCTCAGAGAAATTACGTCAGGCACGACACAGGCAAAGGTTCTCCTCACCACACGCTTGATAGCGAGCGACCTCGAAGACCGCGCGGGCTACGCATTGGCAGGCGTTCTCAAGAGAGCATTAAAAGAACTGCCGCGCGAAGATGCGATTACTTTTATGAAAGCGCAGGGCGTCACCACAGGCACGTCCGCCGAAATCGGCAACGAGTGCGAGAAATACGGATACCATCCCCTCAGCCTGCGCCTGCTCTCTGGATTGATTGCACACGACGCACAAATGCCCGGCGACATCGCCGCCGCCGCGCGTCATGATGTTCACGGCGACCTCATCCAACGCCAGCATCACATCCTCGAACAGTCTTACAACGCCCTAGAAAAAAGAGAACGCCGTCTTATCTCCTGCATCGCTGCCTTTCGCAGTCCGATGGACTATCAGGCACTCACTATCTTCAACACATTCGGCCACAAGGCGAAATTTGAAGTCGTATTGAAAGATTTACTTGCGCGCGGACTATTGCAGCATGACACTGCTAAAAGACGCTATGACTTGCACCCAATCGTGAGACACTACTGCTACGAACGCCTGCCTGATAAAAAGAGCGTCCACACGCGCCTGCGCGACTATTTTTCGAAAATCTCTGTCCCTGATGAAAACAAGGTGAAAAGTATTGAAGACCTTGCGCCCTTAATTGAACTCTACCACCACACGCTGCATGCGGGGCGATATGATGAAGCGAGTGAATTGTACCGTGACAGGTTAAATGATTTACTCTTCTATCGCTTTGGTGTTTATCAAATCAAAATAGAACTCCTGCGTGCGCTCTTCCCTGAGGGCGAAGACCGTTTGCCTAAACTGAATGATGAAAGTGCTCAAGGATGGGTTATGAATTCATTGGCTATCTCATATAAGGTATCCGGTCAGCCTCGCCGCGCAATACGTATCCTTCATGTTGCAATTCCGATAGTTGAGAAACTTAATGAGCAGGGAAACATTATCAGTGGGTTGGTAAACATCGCCTATCAGCACATGCTGCTTGGAGAACTTGTCTCAACAGAGCGAAACTTGAGGCTTGCTATCAAAATGTCCTGCGAAACCAAAGCTGAGAATGGTGAAGTCACGGGGCGTCAAGCTTTTGGACACTTTCTCGCTTTTCGTGGTGCCTTCAATGAAGCAGAGTCAGAACTTAAAATCGCTCAAGGTATTATTAATAAATTTGGCCCCAGGGGGGCAGGCTATGGATCAATTGATCATTCATATAGCGCTTTGCGAGCCTTGCTAATGGGCGACGCTCGGCAAGCGGTGGAGGAAGCGAGGCAAGCACATAAACTGGCGGATGAATATGCAAAAGCGCATTTTCCAATTGAACGCCTTTATATTCTAGCAGGATGGCTGTTGGGCGCTGCATTCGTGTTTGAAGCGACAGACCTTAACATCGCCGCAACCTACCTCACCGACGCTCTCTTACGTTGCCGCCGCATCAATCTTGTTGAATCTGAGCCGGATATTTTGCTTGCGTGGGCGCGTTGGTATCGCGCTAAAGGTGACAGGCAGGAGGCTCAATCACAAGCGGAAGAGGCTCTAGCCATTGCAGAGCGTTGTGAGTTTCGGTTGAAGCAGGCGGAGATTCATAATTTTATGGCGCGGTTGGCGATGGATGTGGGGAAGCGGGAAGAGGCGCGGGAGCATGCGCGGATTGCGAGGGAGCGTGCGTGGTGTGATGGGCCGCCGCATTGTTATAAGCCTGCGTTGGATGAGGCGGATGCGATGTTGAAGGAGTTGGGCGCAGAAGGATAATGGTAATGGCTTGGTTTGTGCTGGCACAGGCTTTTGTTGAAAACTCATTTATTCCGCCTCTTGAATTTAATTCCCACTTATCAAAGCCTCCCTGAATGCCGCTGGGTTGATGCGGTATCTGAAAGCCACTGTGCCGTTGATGGTGATGACGGGGATTTTGAGGCCGTAGAGTTCCATGAGGGCGGGGTCTGTTTCGATGTTTATCTCTTCCAGTTCATAAAGTTCCGAACAATTTGCGGCGCGAATCTGGGCTTTGACTTCGTCGCAGAGATGGCAGCCGGGTTTGGTGTAGAGGCGGACGCGCGCTTTTTCTTTCATGGCTTTTGAAGTGTCTCCCTGGATGGCAAGCTGCCGAAAGATGTTTTTATAAATTAAACTTGCCACAGAATTGTGATTCGGAGTATAAATAATGCACCGAGCCGCATGTTTATTTTAATTTCCAGGCACGGCGCTCTTCATACAGACGCATTGCATGTTGGTTAAGAATGTCGCAGAGATTTTAATCCCTGTGGGGCGGTGAGTTCTATGTGCCGCGCGACAGGCTCTTAAGTAGCAGTCTATCAAGTAGTAGCTGTGTCTCAAGCTTTCTGAAAAGGTTCAACAAACGGAGGTTTGCGGAGTGGAGAGTCAAGACAATCCCAATCCATCCGCCGCAGGCGCCACAGACGCCGCGTCAGAGAAAGAAACACCCGCCGGGTCAAAGCCTGCCGAGCAGGTTGCGCCCGGCGCGGCCAAAGCTTCGACTACGCCGACCGCCGGAGTCGCTAAAGGCATCCCGAAAGCCGCAGCCGCTCCGGTCAAGCCAAAGGGCGCGCTCGTCGAGAGCACGCCTGAGCCGCCTGTCAACAAACAGCGCAGGCTTGTCACTTGGTCTATCGTCGCCGGAAGCATCATCACTTTCTTTCTGATGTTCTTGCGCTTCTTCCTGCCGCGCGCCATCTTCGAGCCTTCGAGCACTTTCAAAATCGGCTATCCGGGCGACTATGCGCTCGGCATTGATACCAAGTGGCAGCAGCAATATCGCATCTGGGTCGCCAAGACTCCCGAACGCCTGTTTGTCATCTATGCCGTCTGCACGCATTTGGGATGCACGCCTGATTGGAAGGCTAGCGAGAACAAGTTCAAATGCCCGTGTCACGGAAGCGGCTATGACAGCGAAGCCATCAACTTTGAAGGCCCCGCGCCGCGCCCGATGGATCGCGCAGAAGTCCGGCTCGACGCAGAAGGCCAGATAGTTGTTAATCTCGCAAGGCTTTACAAGTGGGAGAAGGGTTTGCCTTCGCCGGGTCAGTTCAATGATGACGGAGCTTACATTCCGCTATAGGATTTTAGATTTGCGATTTTTGATTTGCGATTGAAAGCGAACTAAAGATTTATTTGATAAAGTTCTTGTCCTTATCCAAGCGCAAATCAAAAATCTAAAATCGCAAATTTCTTCGGGGGCTAAATATGGAGCCAGAACGTCCTGAGGGGAAAGAGGTCACAGAGGTCAAGCAGTTAGGCGATGGCAATGGCAACGCCGGTCTGCTCCAGAAGGTGCGCACGGAAGGCGAGGCGTTGAAGAACCGTGCCATCGAAGAGGCCAAAGAATACAAAGACCCGCAGCAGACGCAACTCTGGAAATCAATCTTCCGCGTCTCGCACGACCGCTCAGACCCGCGCAATCGCAGCCTTGCGATTCTCTCAAACGTCTTCCTGCATCTGCACCCGGCGAAGGTCAACCGCGATGCCGTGCGCTTCAACTTTACCTGGGGCATGGGCGGCATCACCTTCTATCTCTTTATCGTCCTGACCTTCACGGGCGTGCTCCTGATGTTCTACTACCACCCGACAAAGGTGCAGGCGTTCCGCGACATTCTGTACCTTGAGCACGATGTCCCGTTCGGCAAGCTCCTGAGAAACATGCATCGTTGGGCCGCGCACCTGATGGTCATTACGACCTGGCTGCACATGTTTCGCGTCGTCTTGACGGGCTCTTACAAAAAGCCGCGCGAGTTTAACTGGTGCGTCGGCGTAGTGCTGCTTGTCCTGACGTTGCTGCTTTCGTTTACGGGTTATCTGTTGCCGGACGACCAGCTTGGATTTTGGGCCGTGACAGTGGGGACGAACATGGCGCGTGCGACGCCTATGCTCGGCAGCGAGGGGCCGTTCGGGCCGCAACTCGGCATGACGCCGTTCAATGATGTGCGGTTCGGATTGTTGGGCGGCTCTATCGTAGATGCCAACGCGCTCTTGCGTTCATATATCTGGCACTGCATAGGCATCCCGCTCGTCGCCTCTATCTTTATGGCCGTCCACTTCTGGCGAATACGCAAGGACGGCGGCATTAGCGGGCCTGCTCCTGTGATGCTCGAATCCGAGATGAAAGCTGTGAAGAAGAAGTAGTTGTTGTCCGAAGAGTTTTAATCAAAGCGGAGAGAGTGAGTGATGGCAAAAGGTAGATTGCTGACTCCCGGCAGGATTGTGTTGCTGCTCATCTTGCTGCTGCTCGTCGTTCTGGGTTTCTTTGTAGAAGACTGGCATCAGCTCTGGGTGATTTCATCCACGCCGGACAACGTTCCAATCGTGGCGATGATTCCGCTTGTCATCTTCTTTACGTGGCTCGGCGCGAAGCAGGCTGCGGCCAACGACCGTCTCGTCGAAGAACTGGAAAGCGACACGCAGCTTGCCAAGACGCATCATCGCAAGACTCTACCGTGGCGACCCGGTTGGGCCAGAGAGCTACATGTCTGGCCCTTTCTCGTCCGCATAGAATTTTTGGCAGCAGTTATTGTGACCATCATTCTCTTTGTCTGGTCCATAACTTTGAATGCGCCACTCGAAGAGCCTGCCAATCCGAACCTGACGATGAACCCGTCGAAAGCTCCGTGGTACTTTCTGGGGTTGCAGGAGATGCTCGTCTATTTCGACCCGTGGATTGCGGGCGTCGTGATGCCTTCGTTGATGATGATCGGCTTGATGGTCTTTCCGTATGTGGACTCGAATCCGCTGGGCAACGGCTATTACGCATACAGGCAGAGACGTTTCGCGCTCTGGATGTTCGGGCTCGGATGGTTCACGTGGCTGGTCTTGATTTTTATAGGGACTTTTATACGCGGCCCCGGCTGGGTCTGGTTCTGGCCCGGACAGCGTTGGGATCACAATGTCGTGGTCAACGATAGAAACGTTGACCTGCATGACAAGTTTGCAGGATGGACGGGCCTGAAATTTCTCTCGGCCAATCCGGGGAAATTTATTTTCGGCATGATTGTCGTCGGCACGTTCTTTCTTTTGTGCGGCCTCTTTTTGCACTGGCTCATGCTGCGTCCACCGTTTGAGTGGAGAAGAATGTTTAGCTGGCAATATCTCAAACAGTGGGCCAAGTCGAAGGGCGAGTTTGAGAGCAAGCTCCTGGCGCGCACGAGCATCCTGCAATACATGACGTTTCAATTTTTCGCAATCACTGTCCTGTTCGCTTTGCCCGCCAAGCTAATCCTGCGGCTGGCAATGAATATCAAGTACGTGTGGGTGACTCCCTGGTTCAATATCTGACGAAGAGTACAGGCGGAGGGATAAAAACAGGTGGCAGACTCTCCAGAGACTGATGCGATTATAAAGAAAGAGCCGGAAAGCCCGGCTCCAGACCCGATTGTCAGCCGTTCGACAAGCGGCATCCTGCTCATCTGCGCTCTCTTGCTGAGCGCGGTTCTGGCGTGGGCGCTCTATGATGAAATCTACGGGCAGCGTCCCTGGAAGAGCATGCAGCAGGAGTTTGTCAAACGCGAGAATCGTCTGCTCAGGCGTCTGCGGCAGAACGCCGGAAAGACCGAGAAAGAGATTAAAGAGAGCCCTGAGTATCAACAACTCGCAGCGGACGCCAAAGCCGAGGACGACAAAATTCAGCCGCGCAAGAAAGAGATAGACACACGCGTCAGAGTGATTGAAGACCAGCTTTCTTCCATCACGGACAATTATCAAAATGTGCGCGGCGCAATCACTGTCAACTATTACGAAATAGAAACAGCGCACGGCAAATCCGAGCAGGACAAGATTCGCCGCGAGATTGAAGAGAGGAAGCAGGAGAAGCATACGATTGAATGGCCCGTTGGCGATGGCTCAGGCAAGGTTGAGAAACGACAGCTCAACTATATGGAGATGGAGCAGCATTACAACGGCCTCAAGGATGAGAAGGCGCGACTGCTGACAGAGCGCGGCGAGCTTTTGAAAAAGCCCGGTGAACTAGCAAAAGCGCGCGACGAATATTTGAAGAACAACGTCACAGGTCTGACGACGGAACAGATTAACAGCCTGCTCAAACGCAACGAGAATTTTAATTTCTCTATGCGGCAGGTCAACGTGCAGGGCGACACACTCGTTGACCGTTGCGAGACATGCCATCTAGGAGTCCGCGAGCCACTGAACATCACTGCCGCAGACATGCGGCCCGTGCGCGACCGCCGTTTGCGAAGAGCCGACGAGCTTTCGAGAGCTTTCGTCAGTCATCCGAACAAAGAGCTTTTAACTATTCACAATCCAGACCGCTTCGGCTGCTCTAGCTGTCACGGCGGCAACGGGCGCGCGACGACTAATGAAGAAAAAGGGCATGGCCGTCATCGCTTCTGGCTCCATCCGCTTTATGAAAGAGAGAACATGGAGGCCGGATGCCAGCAGTGTCACATGTCAGACCGTGAATTGTTGGGAGCCAATGTGCTCAATCTCGGCAAGGATTTATTTCAGAATCGCGGCTGCGTCGGCTGTCACCGCTACGAAGGCTTTGACCGCGAGACGGACGCGCTCGCCAATTCGAGACAGAGCATTAGTCAGTTAGAAGAACAGATTGCCGCCAACGAGCGCGAGGCCAAGCAGGCTACGGAAGGCGTCGGTGAGGCCGCCAACGAGGAAGCTGTTCAGAAACTTCTCGCGCGCTCCGAATATCTGCGCGTCACTAATAGCCAGCTCGCCGCGCGCATCTCTCAGCTTGAGACGCAGAGCAAGTACCTGATGCACGACCAGAAAAAGGTCGGGCCGAATCTGAAGGATGTGCGTCTCAAACTTCGCAAGGAATGGATTCCAATCTGGCTGCAAGACCCGCAGGGTTTTCGACCCGGAACGAAGATGCCTACCTACTGGCGCATAGACGGCAAGAGCATGCGCTCTGACGAAGCGGGCCAGCGCGAGGAGATGACGCGCGAGCAGAATGAGCGCAAAGCTATCGCGGCTTTCCTCTGGCAGTCAGGCTTTGATGGCAAACTGCCGGAGATGAAGGCCGGAGATGCTTCGCACGGCAAGGAGCTTTTCGAGACGCGCGGCTGTATGGCCTGTCACTCGATTGGTGATAAGGCGCAAGGCACAGAGGTCGGCGGAGATTTCGCGGCCAACCTACAGCGCGTCGGCGAAAAGGCGAGCTTCGATTACATTGTGCGCTGGATTTATAACCCGCGCGAGCGTTGGGCTCCCTATTGCCCGAAAGAGAAACGCGATTTGACGCGCGAGGATTACGAGAAGAAGGGCATGCCTTTCGTCTTTGACACGGATCACTCGACCTGTCCGAACGATGGCGCGGAGTTGCAGATTCAGAACATGACTGTGATGCCAAATTTCCGTCTCTCCGAATCGGATTCGCGCGACATAGCGACCTATCTCTTCTCGCTCTCGCACCGCGACTCTTATCCAGACGCCTCTTACATGGACGACCCGAATCTTAAAGAGCAGGGTCAGAATCTCGTCAAGCAATACGGCTGCGCGGGATGCCATGAGATACGCGGGTTTGAAGAGGAGCAACGCATCGGTAAAGAGTTGACGACAGAAGGCTCGACGCCGATTGAGCGTCTGGACTTTGCCATGCTGACGCATGATGCAGAGCTTGGCATCAATCCGCACTCAGAGAAACGCGAGGGCGAAGGCGAAAAGTTTACAGACCCGCAAACGGGCAAAGCGAAACCCTGGTACAACCACAAAGGCTTTTTCACTAACAAGCTGAGAGACCCTTCGATTTACGATAAGGGCAAAGAGAAAGAGCCGAAGGATTTGCTGCGTATGCCGCAGCCTTTCCTCAAGCCCGAATGGAATGTCGCATTGACAACTTTCCTTCTCGGCAGCAAGGGACTCGAAGGCTCGAACGTCCCGCAAAGTTTCTTCTATCGCCCGGACACGCGGCAGAAGGACATACAGGATGGCTGGTGGGTGATTAAGAAATACAACTGCATGGGCTGTCATAACGTGCAGGTGGGCCAGAAGTCCGTGCTTTCAGGCTTGCCGAAATATCAGGACTCGGACTGGAAAGACCAACTCCCGCCGCAACTGACAAGCGAGGGCGCGCGTGTTGACCCTGACTGGCTGTTAAGATTTTTGCACGACCCGTCTTTGAGTGACGAAGAGGGAAGGCCAGAACCCGGTCGCAGCGATAAGACTGTTGGGCCAACTCCCGGCGCACAGACAAACAATTACGCAGAGGGAACGCAAAAGTCCGGTCAGACAAATCAAACAAACGGCGCGAGTCCGCCAGCAGCCAATGCGCAGACTCCGGCCACGACTTTGGCCCAGAGAATCGAAGGCCATCTCAAGCCGCAACCGGGGCAGGATAGAAACGGCGTGCGAACTTATTTGAAGGCGCGCATGCCAACATTTAATTTCTCGCCCAACGAATTGCGCACACTCGTGCGCTTCTTCATGGCCGTCTCTTCGCAGCCGGAGATTTACATCAAGGAGAAACAGGAGCCGCTCTCGGAAGAGGAGAAGATTCTGGCACGACAACTCTTTACCTCGCGCGGCGCGCCCTGTTTGAAGTGTCACATCACCGGCGAGGCCGAGCATGACAAGACAGCTTCGGCTCCGAACTTCCTTCTGGCAAGCGAGCGTCTGAAACCGTCATGGACTTTCCGCTGGCTGCTTGACCCGCAGCAGATAAGTCCGGGTACGGCCATGCCTTCGGGCCTCTTCAAGCTCGACGGCGAGCGTTGGGTCTTTAGCGGCGAGACGCCCGCAGGCTTTGCCAATTATCACAAAGACCATGCAGACCTGCTTGTGCGCTATATGTTCCAGATGGATGCGGCTGAGCAGCGGCGTCTGATGTCAACTTCGCCTGCCGCAACAGGCGGGCAATCTCCCGCGCCGACAGAGAAAGAGACGCCTGCTGCCACTAATCAGCAGGTCAGTCGAAATAATTTACGCCGCAACAATGCGCGGCGGCGTGTGATGGCTGCGCACAGGTTGGCTGCCGCGAGGCGCGCACACGCGCGCTTGCAGAAACCTTCGCGCATGCATCAGCGTGCAAAGCTGGCGCGCGAGTGATCCCCGGTTGCTTTAATTATCTTAATGCTTTAATTTTAACCGGAGGCTTATAAATGTTATCGAAACGAGTGAAATTCTGGCTCTGCCTTGTGGCAGTCGTGTCTCTTCTTGCGCTCTCCGTCGCCTGTAGCAAGGGCGATGACGACGACATTGTGGAAGAAGACGGCACGGAGTCAACGGGCGGAGGAGCGAAGGGAACGCCATATCAGGCGAGCGGCAATGAAGGAACGGTCACAGGCAAAGTTGCTTTCAACGGGACTGCGCCCGCGCCCGCGCCGATTGACATGAATGCTGACGCGGCCTGCGCATCGAAGAATCCGAATGCCGTAGCGGAAACCGCAGTGGTTAAAGACGGCAAGCTGAAAAATGTCTTTGTCTATATCAAGGACGGCACAACGGCAGACGGCAAGAAAATTACGAGCTTTGCTTTCGCCGTTCCGGGCGATCCGGTCAAGCTGGACCAGGACGGTTGCCACTACACGCCGCATGTCTTAGGCATACAGGCCGAGCAGAAGTTCGTTGTCACCAACAGCGACCCGACATCACACAACGTCAACGTGCAGGGCAAGAGCAATCCGCCGTGGAACATGGTGCAGTCGCCCAACGGCCCGCCCATCGAGCAGAAGTTCCCGCGCGCCGAAGTGCTTATTCCATTAAAGTGCAACCAGCATCCATGGATGAAAGCTTACGTCGGCGTTCTGAATCATCCGTTCTATGCAGTGAGCGCAGAGGATGGAAGCTATACGATAAAAAATCTGCCGCCCGGAAAATACACGCTCGTCGCATGGCATGAGAGGTATGGCGAAAAGACTATGGAAGTCACTCTCGCGGCCAAAGGCTCTGCGACGGCAGACTTCGCATACGATGCCACGACGGCTTCGGACACGATTCGCAGCAACTCTCTGGAGATTATGCCCGCGATAGAATTTCCGATGTTGATGCGGCACTAGAAAAGCAAGGATGAATGCGGAAGGATGAAGGATGAAAGGAGTGCTATTCAAACATGAATGCTTCATTTTCAATAGCGCTTCCTTCATCCTTACTCTTTAATCACGCAATCTATTAATGATGAAAAGCGTAGCAATCGAATTTGAACAAGGTGGTGTCGCAAGCTCTGAGTGCGTGCCGGAGACCGGAGCGCGCGAAAGGCTCAAGTTGTATCTTGAATTGACCAAGCCGCGCATTACTTTTCTGATTGTCCTGACATCAGCCGCAGGCTTCTGTCTCGGCGCGCAAGGTGCAATCAGTTATCTCTTAATGGCCCACGCGATGTTCGGCATAGCATTGCTCTCATCCGGCATCGCGACGCTCAATCAATACATGGAGCGCGACCTCGACGGCCTGATGCGGCGCACGGCCATGCGGCCACTGCCTTCTGGCAAGTTGCAACCTGTAGAGGCTCTTATCTTCGGCGTGCTCTTAACCGTCTCTGCGGAGATTTATCTCGCGGTGATGGTCAATCCCTTGACGGCTCTCTGCGGCGTGACGGTTATCATCGGCTATCTTTTTCTTTATACGCCGCTCAAGACGCGCACGACTCTTTCAACAGTCGTCGGAGCTTTTCCGGGAGCGATGCCGCCTTTGATGGGTTGGACTGCCGCGACGGGCGAGGTGACTGCCGGAGCATGGGTGCTCTTTGCGATTCTGTTCCTCTGGCAGTTTCCGCACTTTCTTGCTATCGCGTGGATGTACCGCGAAGACTACGGGCGCGCAGGGATTGTGATGCTGCCTGTGGTCGAGCCCGAAGGGCGCATCACCGGTCAGCAGATAGTCGCATACACTTTGCTGCTCGTGCCGATTAGCTTGCTGCCGTCGGTGATGGGAATTTCCGGTCAGGTCTATTTTTACGGAGCCATCGCGCTCGGCCTGCTCTTTCTCTATAGCAGCGTGCGCGCGGCGTTTTCCAAATCGAGACAGGAGGCGCGCCGCCTCTTGCTGGCCTCCGTGATTTATTTGCCGCTGCTGTTTGTCCTGATGGTCTTGAATCGATTTTAGATTTTTGATTTGCGATTTTTGATTGAATAACCAAGCTCAGCCAATCAAAATCAAAAATCAAAAATCTAAAATCCTAAAGGAGATTGATTGATGGGTCGCGCTCTGGCGATATTGATCTGGCTCTTAACGCTCGGCTCGGTCTGGCTTTTTCTGGATGGGCGGTGGTGGTTTCCGCAGGCCATCACAGAGCACGGCCCGGCCTATGATCGTCAATTCATGTTGACAATCATCGTCGTCGGCGTCGCTTTTACAGCCGCGCAAATCGGGCTCGGCATTGCGCTCTGGCGTTATCGCTCGACCTCTTCAACGGACAGAGCAGTCTATTCGCACGGCAACAATCGCCTTGAGATTGTGTGGACGATTGTGACTGCGCTCGTCTTTATCTCGCTCGGAGTTCTGGGCCAGAGCGTGTGGGCCAGGCTACATTTTCAACCAGCCTCAGCAGGCGCATACAAGGTACAAGTCACGGCGCAGCAGTTCTCTTGGAATTTTCATTACGCAGGCAAAGACCAGAAGTTCGGGCGCACAGACCCGGCATTGATTAAGGATGCAGACCTGAATTTTATCGGGCTCGATAGCAACGACCCGAACGCGCAGGATGATGCAGCCATCACTTCGCTGGTCGTGCCGGTCAATCGTCAGGTCGAACTCACGCTCAATTCAAAAGATGTGACGCACAGCTTCTGGGTTCCGCCGCTTCGTTTCAAGCAAGACCTGGTGCCAGGCATGGCAATCAAAGTTCACTTTACTCCGACCAAAGTGGGCAAGTATGAGTTGGCCTGTGCGGAGTTGTGCGGCGCGCTGCATTTTAAGATGAAGAGCCAGATGCTTGTCTTGCCGGAAGAAGAGCATCGCGCGCTCGCAGAGATGCCGCAGGCGCAGTTTCAAGCCAAGGTGGCAGAGCTGCTTAATAAATATCCGTTTCAATAGTAGCCTTTGACCTTTTGCCCGGAGAAAGCGAGAGGAGAGAAGCGATGGCCGAAATAGTTGATGCACATGATGCGGCGCATGATGCTGCCGCGCACACGCATGAAGTGCATCGTCATCCAGCCCCGACCAGTTTCATACGCAAATATATCTTCAGCATAGATCACAAGGTGATTGGCATACAGTATCTATTGCTGGCAATCGTCTCCGTTTTTATCGGCATGATTATGTCCGTGCTGATGCGCGTGAACCTGACATGGCCGGGAAGCAAAATCTCTATCCTCGGCTCGCTCTTTCCACTGGGCGCGCCCGGCGGCGTGATGTCGCCTGAGTTCTATCTCTCGCTGGTCACGATGCACGGCACAATCATGGTCTTCTTTGTGCTGACGACTGCTCCGCAGGGAGGCTTTGGAAACTACTTTCTGCCGATTCAAATCGGCGCGGATGACATGGCCTTTCCGACCCTGAACATGCTCTCGTTCTGGGTCACGTTTGTCGGGCTGATAGTGCTGGTCGCAGCAATTTTCGTTGAAGGCAATGAGACTGTCGCGGGCTGGTATGCCAACATCGTGCCGTCACATAAAGCGAGTGGGACGGTTGGGCCAATCGGCGGCTGGACTGGTTATCCGACCTTGAGCGCGCTGGGCCAGAAGGCAGGGCCGGGACAGGGCGCGGGTGTGGATTTATGGATTCTGAGCATCGCAATCTTCTGCATCGCTTCGCTTCTGGGCGCGCTTAATTTCATCACGACGATGCTGAATATGCGTGCGCCGGGGATGACGCTGATGCGTCTGCCGCTGACTTGCTGGTCATGGTTTACGACTGCTGTGCTCGCGCTCTTGGCTTTCCCGGTGCTGCTCGCGGCGGGCGTGCTCCTGTTTCTTGACCGCACAGCCGGAACGAGTTTCTTCATTCCGGGCGGCCTTGTCATCAGCGATGTGTTGCTGACAGACCATAAGGGCGGCTCGCCCATCTTGTGGCAACACCTGTTCTGGTTCTTCGGCCACCCGGAAGTTTATATCGCAATCCTGCCGGGCATGGGCGCGACTTCGCACATCCTTTCCACTTTCGCCCGCAAACCTATCTTCGGTTATCGCGCGATGGTCTTTGCCATCTTTGCCATCGGCCTCTTAGGATTTTTCGTCTGGGGACATCACATGTTCATCAGTGGCATGAGTCCCTACACGGGCATGGCTTTCTCCGTTTTAACTCTGTCCATCGGCGTGCCTTCTGCGATTAAAACCTTTAACTGGCTTGGGACTTTGTGGGGAGCAAAGATACGATTCACGGCTCCGATGCTATATGCAATCGGTTTTGTCTCGCTCTTTGTCGCGGGCGGCATCACGGGCATCGTGCTCGGTCAGACGGGCCTCGACCTTTCGATGCACGATACATATTTTGTGCTCGGACATTTTCACTTAGTGATGGGCGTGGCCGCCATCTTCGGCATGTTTGCGGGACTGCAATTCTGGTTTCCAAAAATGTTTGGCCGGATGATGAGCGAGAGCTTAGGGAAAATCCATTTCTGGATTACGTTCATCGGCGTCTATTGCATCTTTGTCCCGATGCATATCATGGGCATCGTAGGAATGCCGAGACGCTATTCGAGTTTTCAGGAATATAACTTCCTGCGCTCGCTCGACCCGCTCGTGATGTTCGTGACGATAGCAGCCATCGTCACTGCTGTGGGCCAGCTTATCTTTCTCTACAATTTCATCTGGTCAATCTTCAAGGGCAAGAAGGCTGGCAACAATCCCTGGGAAGCAACGACGCTCGAATGGGATATTCCGTCGCCGCCGCCGCACGATAATTTCGCAGGAATCCTGCCGACAGTTTACAGAGGGCCGTACGAATTTTCCGTGCCGGGCGCGCCGAATGATTTCATTATGCAGACGGAACCAGACCCTGCGGAAACGGAACACGCTACTGTGTTGAGCAAGGACGGGAGTAATGGAGACGGCCACAATGGTCACAAGCACTGAAAGAGTAGCGACCAAAAAAGCCACGCGCGGCAAAGGCGAGCGTCGCGCGGGAGGCAATGGCAATCCTCCACAGCGCAATGGCGGCGGCTTTGGCGGAAGCGACTCAGGCTCTGAAGGCTCTTCTGCGGACAGGTATCGCATCGGGATGTGGGTCGCGCTCGCGGCCATCCTGATGATGTTCACGGCACTGACGAGCGCGTACATTGTGCGCGCAGCAGGAGCCAGCGATTGGAAGCCGATTGCTATGCCGCGCCTGCTCTGGGCCAGCACGGCTCTGATTGTTCTTAGCAGCATCACTTTTGAATTGGCGCGCAAGGGATTAAAGCGCAATGACCAGCAGGCATATGGTCGCTGGTTATTGTTGACAGTTCTGTTTGGGCTCGGATTTCTCTGCACGCAGATTCTTGCTTGGCGGCAACTGGTAGCGCAGGGTGTCTATCTTTCGTCGAATCCGCACAGCGCGTTCTTTTATTTGCTGACCGCGCTGCATGGCCTGCATCTTTTGGGCGGCATCGTCGCGCTTGATTACTTGCTGCTCCATGCATGGCGCAGGCGCGCGCCGGAGCAGATTGGCCCAAGACGCGCGGCTGCCGCGGGGGCTGTCGCCATCTACTGGCATTTCATGGACGGACTCTGGATCTTTCTGTTCTTACTCCTTTTCCTTTGGAGGTAGCGGGTTTTGAGCACGGAAGCACACGTAGAACATTTAAGCGGAACGGAATGGGACGGCGGCGCGCTGCCGTATCGTGTGGGCCATAAAAAGCTCGGCATGTGGCTCTTTATCGTCTCGGACGCTTTGACCTTTTCCGCCCTACTCATAGGCTACTCTTATGTCCGCGCTTCAAGCGAACAATGGCCCGAACCTTTCCATTTCTTTCCGAGCATAGCGTTCTCGACAGTGATGACGCTCTGCCTTCTCGCCTCAAGCTTTACGATGGTGATGGCTGTCAAGGCTTCTGCGCGGAAGGATAGAAAAGGGATTCGGATTTGGATTGGGCTCACGATGCTCGGCGGGTTGCTGTTTCTCGGCCTGCACCTTTACGAATGGAATCACCTGATTCATGAAGGCTTGACGCCGAAAACTCTTCCGGCGGAGTGGGTCAAAGAGTGGCCCAAAGCTTCTTACCTTTTCGGCTCGACCTTCTTTTCGATTACGGGCCTGCACATGTTCCACGTCCTGACGGGAGTTTTGTATCTCGGCGCAATCGCTTTGCGCGCGCCGCGCCGCACGCATGAGGACGTAGAGATTGCAGGGCTCTACTGGCACTTTGTTGACCTTGTGTGGATGTTCGTCTTCCCGATGATTTACTTGCTGTCGGTCTATCGCGCGCATTAGTCAAAGCGAAGGAGGCATGAGAAACCTTAGATGAGCCGTCTTGTGGATTCCGTCAAAAACCTGTCGCGGAAAGAGGACGTAGTCTTAAATGTCATCTGTTTTTTGATGGCGATGGTCTTTCTCGGCCTCGCGGCTGCAAACTTTAACTGGGCCGGAGATTTTCTGACAACAGACAGTCTCTTTATGGCTTCGGTCTTTCTGCTGCTCGCGCTGGTGTTTCTCGTGAGCCCGGTTCTCTGGCTTCATTCGCACGGATATTTTAAAAGACTCGTCGGCGCGGATGTCGAGACAGAGCCGGTCGAAATGGTTCCGGTGCATTTTGAAGGGACGACGAAACTATTCTTTTCGATTCTGATGTGGCTGCTGATACTGACGGGAATCGAAGTCGTGCTGGCTTATTTTGAAGTGCAGATTGTGTTGATGCTGGTGATTCTCATAGGCTTGTCGCTCATCAAAGCCGCGCTGATTATAGCCTACTTCATGCACCTGCGCTTCGAGCGTTTGAGTCTTGTGCTGACACTGATTCCAGCCCTTGTCATCTGCATCTGCCTGTTGCTTATCTTCTTCCCGGACAGTCGCAGGTCTAAGAACTTGCGCTATGGCGACACGGAGACGAAGGCTGTCGAAGCTCAGACAGAGAAGTGAAAGATGTTTTGGCCCAGAAACAAAAAGTTGTTGATGATGGCAGCGATGCTATTTGTCGCGCTGACTTTTTTTGGTGTGCCGGCATCTGCACAATGCCCGCTCTGCCGCCTTGCTGTTGAGAATTCATCTCAGGCAGCTTTAATGAGCAGGGGACTCAATCTCGCAATCGTTGTCCTGCTCATTCCGCCCGTGACGATTTTCTGTTCCATCTTTTTTCTGGCATTCAAGCACGGGAAATTCCGGCGGGCCTGAATCCATGCATCGCAGAGGACACGTAAGGATAGCTGTAGAGCGTTGCAGCAGGTCTGCTCTTACGCAAATTTCTTATGAGGTGACTTAAACGCCGATGATGCGAAGCACCATGCAAGATTGGCCTCTGACGATTGCGGCGATTTTCCGGCACGGCGCGCGTGTCTATGCCGAAAGCAAAGTTGCGACTTACGAGGGCGACGAAACACGAAGAGCAAGCTATGCGGAGATTGCTCTGCGCATTGAGCGACTCGCGAGCGCGCTCAAGCGGCTCGGCATAAAGCAGGGCGACCGCGTTGCGACCTTCTGCTGGAACACGCAGGAGCATCTTGAAATCTATCTTGCCGCGCCGTCTATGGGCGCAGTCCTGCACGCGCTCAACATACGCCTCTTCCCTGAACAACTCGCCTACGTCATCAACCACGCAGAAGACAAAGTCATCTTCGTTGACGATTCACTCGTCCCGCTCCTCGCGCGCGTCAAAGACGATTTGAAGAGCGTCGAACATTTAATCATCATCGGAGACGGAGACGCTTCAGAGCTTGGCAACAATCTGCTGCGTTATGAAGAGTTGCTCAATGCGGAAGAGGCTGGATTCGAGTGGCCTGAGATTGACGAGCGCGCGGCGGCTGCGATGTGCTACACGACAGGGACGACGGGGCAGCCAAAGGGAGTTGTCTATAGTCATCGGTCGGAATTTTTGCATGCGATGGCAGAGTTGACGGGCGCGGCTCTTGGCTTGAACGAATGCGACCGCATTCTGCCGATTGCTCCAATGTTTCATGCAAACGCGTGGGGCTTGCCCTTTTCCGGCTGGCTGACGGGCGCGGATTTCCTGATGCCCGGTCGCTTCCTGCAAGCCGAGCCGCTGTGTCGCATGATTGCTGCTGAACGTCCGACCTTTGCCTGCGCCGTGCCGACCATCTGGAACGACATCCTGCGTTATGCGGAAAACCGGGAAGTAGATTTAAGCTCGCTGCGATTAGTAATGTGCGGCGGCTCGTCCGTCCCGCGCACGATGATGGAAAGGTTGCAAGAGCGACACGGCGTAAAAGTCGTGCAAGCGTGGGGCATGACTGAGACGAGCCCTATGGCTTCCATCGCCGCGCCGCCCAAAGGCTGCCCGCCCGAACAGGAACTCGAATGGCGCACAAAGTCCGGCAGGATTGTACCCGGCGTTGAACTCAGATTGATGGACGGCGAAAATGTTTTAGAGTGGGACGGAAAATCAATCGGCGAGATACAGGTGCGCGGCCCGTGGGTGACTGCGAGTTATTATGGCGATGATAGTCTGGAAAAATTTCAGGACGGGTGGCTGCGCACGGGCGATGTCGGCACGGTTGACCCGAAAGGTTATATACAGATTACAGACCGCACAAAGGATGTCATCAAATCGGGCGGCGAATGGATTTCATCTGTCGAATTGGAAAATGAAATCATGGCCCACCCTTCCGTCATAGAAGCCGCAGTTATAGGCGTGCCGGATGAGCGTTGGGATGAAAGACCCTTGGCCTGCGTCGTGCTGAAAGAGAAAGCTGAGACAGCGGCAGACGAGTTATGCACATTCTTGGAAACGCGAGTGGCTAAGTGGTGGATTCCTGAACGCTGGGCCTTCATCCCGGAAATTCCAAAAACGAGCGTCGGCAAGTTTGATAAAAAAGTTCTCCGCGCAGAGCGTGAAGAAGGCAAATTGAATATTATCAGTGTATGATTTGAAACATCATGGCAGAGAAAACAGAAATCGTTGAAAATGAATTTGGCGTGGATGTCGCCGTGCGCACGATTCGCGGGCGAGGTTGCCCTGTGTGCGGCGGAAAAATCATTCCTTCAAATCGCGCAGTCTATCAGAGCGCGGGCGACCCGACGGAAGTCTTCGCGCTCTGGGAATGCGAGCGTTGTCGCTATGCCGAAAGATTTGAAAAGCCTGAGGAGGCGAAGAAAGTTCACGCCGCGGCGGCTGCCAAAGCTCTGCCGGGCGGCGAAAGGGCTGCAACTGTCAAAGCTGGCGGCGCAACTTCTCTGCCTGCCGCAACGAGCGGCGAGAAAGGCCGCGCGGCTGCAAGGCGTGCCATGCCGCCCGATGTGAGAAAGATGCTGGAAGTCATGCGCGGGTCGCAACCAAAGGTCGAAGAATAATTTCTATTTCTATTTTGCCGGATGGACGAATTAACTCTGAACGTGTTGGGGATGTTCGAGCGTTTCGGAAAAGAGACGCTCGATTTGCATGAGCTGTTTGAGGCCGGAGGCAATGACCCGGAAGCGCGCACGGCAGTCTTTGATGCGGTCGAGCGTCTGGTCAAAGATGGATTGCTGGAAGAGAAGGGGAATGATTTTTATGTCCTGACCGAAAGCGGCAAGGCTGCTGTCATTCGTGATAACATGAAAGCAGAGAAAGAAAAAACTTAGCACAGAAGGTTTTATAGCAAACGCAATTCTCCTGATGAATTATATCTATGCTCTGCCGCACCTGAACGCCACACTCAATTCCATCAGCGCGCTGCTGCTCATCACCGGCTTCATCTTTATCCGCAGAAGAAATATCACGGCTCACAAAAGATGCATGATTGCGGCCTTTGTGGTCTCGACGCTGTTTCTCATCTGTTATCTGACTTATCACACGCTGCTGGTTTACTATCTGGGCCAGGGGCCGACGCGGTTTCGCGGCGTGGGCTGGATTAGGCCGGTCTATTTCACAATCCTTCTGACGCATACAGTGCTTGCCGTCGTCATCGCGCCGATGGCAATCATCACACTGTTTCAGGGACTGCGCGAAAGATTTGATAAGCATCGAAGGATTGCGCGCTGGACATTCCCGGCGTGGCTCTATGTCTCCGTGACGGGCGTGCTGGTCTATCTCTTTTTGTACCAGTTTTATCCTGCAAGATGATGAAAGCGATGCTGTCTTAAATTTGATGTCCGGCAATAACTCACATCCTGTCTCAGAGAACGAGCAGCAGCCGCAGCAGGCGCGCAAGCGTTCGACATGGCCGCTCATTATCGTCGCCGTGCTCTTTATCGTCGTGCCTTTCCTTGCTTGGTACGGCACATGGTTCGGGCGCGATTTGAGCGACGAGAAGATTACGGAATATCTCTCGGACGAGCAGAAGCCGCGACATGTGCAGCACGCGCTCGCGCAGATTGCTATGCGGCTTGAGAAAAAAGATGGCAGCGCGCGGCGTTGGTATCCGCAGATTGTGGCTCTGACAAAAAGCAATGTTGCAGAGCTTCGCTCAAACGTCGCGTGGCTGATGGGCAAAGACAATCAGGCGGAAGAGTTTCATAGTGCGCTGCTCAATCTGCTACAGGACGCAGAGCCGCTCGTGCAGCGCAATGCGGCCTTGTCGCTTGTCACTTTCAATGATTCAAAAAGTTTGCCAGTGCTCCGCTCCATGTTGCAGCCCTTTGCGCTCACGGCTCCGGTAGATGGCACGGTCAGCAGCATTCTCAAAGAGTCAACTCCAATCAGGCATGGCATGATGTTGTCGCGTTTGAGAGCAAACGAGAATCAGTTTGTCGAAGTGCGCTCGCCATTGCCGGGAGAGTTGAGCAAGGTTGTCGCTGCGGAGGGGGCGCAGGTTAAGGCTGGCGATACGATGCTTTTCATCTCGCCGGACAGCGATGCTGTGTGGGAAGCTTTGCGCGCGCTCTACATTATGGGCCAGCCGGAAGACCTTCAAGCCGTCGAGCGTTACGCGCAGGGCGTCGAAGGCATGCCAGAGAAGATAAAAGAACAAGCGGCCCTGACGGCGAAAGCCATTCAGAGCCGCTCTGCGAAATCTCAATAAGCTTACTTTTTAAGCTTCTGCGCCGGGAGGCGTCGGCGGTAAATCCGGCAGCGTCACGCCATGCGCCGCTTCCCAGTTATCCGTCGGAACCATCTCGATAGCATCCCATGGACAGCCATCCAGAAACGCGCCGTCCGGCCCTTTGCTGATGCATTTCTGACAGCCGATACAAAGATACGGGTCAACCTCTATACGCCCGAATGGCGGATGGTCTTCGTCTGGAACCCAGAACATGCAGGCTTCAATCGGGCAATACTCTATGCAGGCAGGAGAGCCTGCACAACCCGTGCAGCAGTCCGTCGTGATGGCTAAGATGCGCGGCCTCTTCTTACGCGCGGCCTTCCCGTCTCCGGCAGACATGGGCCAATGTTTTTCGATAATCTCAATCATGCTCTGCTCCGTTAAATGAAAGCCTGGAAAATTGATGAGAGCCATGCTTACTGTAACATGCCGCAGTTGCTTTGCTCAACAGTTTGCTATTAAAAGGAAACGAAAGAATCTCGCGCAAAGGTGCAAAGAAAGCTCGCCAAGAGTTGAATGGCACTTTAACATGAATGCTTTCTTCGCGTCTTTCTTTGCGCCTTTGCGCCTTTGCGCGAAACTTTCTTTTCATCTATTAAAGCCAAGCAGCCTTGAAAGAAAGTTGGGAAACGGTTAAAACTAAGAGGAAATAGAACAAAGGAGAAAACTTCTTAGATGAGCACCGTCGCTGGGATCTTCAATTCGCGCACAGACGCTGAGCGCGCCATAGAACAATTACGCTCGATTGGCTTGGCTGACAACAACATCAGCCTGCTGGCTCCGGGGACGACAGAGCAAGAGATAGAGGCTTCTGTACAGACTACGGAGACGGAGCAGCCGGGCATGGGAGGAGCTGTCGGCGGCGTGGTCGGCGGCGCGATGGGCGTGGCCGGAGGCGCGACGATTGGAGCTGCCGCCGCGAGTCTGCTTGTGCCGGGCGTCGGGCCTGTGCTCGCCGCAGGACTCATCGGAGCAGCACTGCTCGGCGCGGGCGGCGCGGCTGCGGGCGCGGCTACCGGAGATGCTTTAGAGGACGCGGTCGCTCCGGGCCTGCCGCATGACGAGTTATATGTTTATGAAGATGCATTGAGAAAAGGGCGCACAGTCGTCATCGCCGTGACGGATGATGCAGAAAGCGCGGAAGCTGCGCGCAATGTTCTGGCCCAGTCGGGAGCGGAAAGCATTGATGCCGCGCGCGAGGATTGGTGGATTGGCCTGCGCGACGCAGAAGAAGAGGAATACACAGGACAGGGCAAAGATTTTAAGAGCGACGAGACGCTCTATCGCAGAGGCTTTGAATCCGCGCTGCACACAGATGCGCGCGGCAAGACGTATGAAGAGACTTCACAGCTTCTGCGCGAGAGATATGGAGAAGATTGCGCGAGCGATGCCTTCAAGTGCGGCTATGACAGAGGCCAGAGCTATCAAAGAGATTTGCAGGAGAGATACAAAGGTTGAAGGACACGCTGCTGAGCATCGCTGTTCTGGTCGGCATCCTTGTCTTGAGCGCACTCATTACAAACTGGTTCGCCTCAGCAATGTACATACGCTGCAAAAGCTGCGGCACGCTCAACGCGAAACGCCGCGAGCAGTGCCGCAACTGCAATCAGGATTTACGTTAGTAAGTTATTCCTTTGCGCTCTTTGCGAAAAAACCTTTGCGTGCTTTGCGTTAAAAAACTACTTAAACGCAAAGTGACGCAAAGGTTGTTTGCCAACATTTGTTCATGCCCTGGAATCCAGACCTCTATCATAAATTTCAGAACGAGCGGTTTGCTCCCTTCGATGACCTTGTTAATCTCATCAGAAGACGCGAGGGCTTGCGCGTCATTGATTTGGGTTGCGGCACGGGCGAGTTGACGAGTCGCCTCGCGGAAAATTTGCCCGACAGCGAAACGCTCGGCATTGATTCGTCCGCAGAGATGCTGGCACAGGCAGAGAAGCTGGCCCGCACCGGTTTGCGTTTTGAGAGACAAGCTATAGAAGATGTCGCGGGCGAGTGGGATTTGGTCTTTTCACACGCGGCGATTCAGTGGGTGGACAATCACAAAAAACTTGTGCCGCGACTTCTCAAACTGGTCGCGCCCGGCGGCCAACTCGCAGTCCAGTTGCCTTCAAATCACAGCCATCCAACGCACACGATTATCATAGAGATTGCTGCCGAAGAGCCGTTTCGCACAGCCCTCGATGGCTGGTCGCGCAAGTCGCCCGTGCTCAGCATCAGCGAATATGCGGAACTGCTTTACAGGCACGGCGGGCGAGAGTTGGTGGTTTTTGAAAAGGCTTACGCGCACGTCCTTGATGATGCGGATGCTCTGGCCGAGTGGACTTCCGGCACAGTGCTCGTGCCATATTTTGAACGCTTGCCTGCGGCTCTGCATCAATCTTTTCTGGAAAAATACCGCGCGCGGCTCAGGGCCATGTGGCCCACTTCGCCTGTCTTCTATCCATTTCAGCGCACGCTCTTCTCCGCCATCCGCCCGGCGACTGAAAATCCTTGAAAGCTTAAATCAGAAAAAGCTGGCAGAGATTTTTGATTGCTCTCTCTGGATAAAGCTTGCAGGGCTTGTTGATATGCAGACACATCCGCGCCGTCAATCAACAGGTACGCGGCCATCGCGCGCGGCTGCGGGAAATCAACTTTCTTGAGAATCCGCGCGCCCTTATCAAAAACTATCAGGCGCGGCCTGCTGTCGAGCTTGAAGGTAAAGCTCTCTGTGCGCTTGTTGATTTCTATGCGCTCCGTGCGCGTGACTGTCGCAGTCGCAATCTCTATCTCAACCGGCAGACGAAAAACTTGCGGAGTCATGCCGTCAGGTTTTTGAGTCTGCGTGACGTTAAGCGTCAACTCTTTTCGCGCAGGGTCATACGTTGCACGAATTTTCAATTCAGGATAACCGGCCTGATAAACCCACTGACTGAAGAACCATTCAAGGCTCTGTCCTGTGACGCTCTCAAAGACGCGCTGCAAGTCGCGCGATTCGACTGTGTCATGCTTGAACTTGTGCAGATAGACGTTCAGAGATTTCCAAAATAACTCATCGCCGACGGTCTCGCGCAGCATGTGCACCACGTAAGCTCCCTTTTTATAAGTCGTCTCATCGAACAAATCCATCGAGAGCGGATAGCGTGGATTGACGAGCGGATGCCGCCTGCGCGAAGGGTCTTCGGAAAAGTACTGGCTCGCGTTCTCCTGCAAGAGTTCAAGATAAGCCTCGCGCCCGTTCTGTTCTTCCCTGAAAGCCGCTTCCATGAAAGTTGCGAAGCCCTCGTTGAGCCAGAGATGCGACCAGTCTCTGCATGTCACAAGATTTCCAAACCATGAGTGGGCCAACTCGTGCGAGACAAGATTCTCTGTGATGAAATCCGGCCCTTCCATATCAACAGAAAGAATCTCTGAATCCGCATAAGTCGTAGCGGTGATATTCTCCATCCCGCCGAACTGAAAACTGCCGACGATTGTTTGCGCGTATCGCTCAAATGGATATTCGTATTTGAGAGCGCGACTAAACATCTGCATCATCTCTGGAGTTTTACCGAAGGCTTGCTGTGCTACGTGCTCTGTGCCGCGATAGGTGTAATATTCGAGCGGAATATCTTTATAACTCGCGCTCAGTTTGGCATAGTCTCCGACAATCAGTGAGGTGAGATATGTGGAGTGCGGCTGATTCATGCGCCAGTGAAAAGTGCGCGTCCCGTCAGCTTTCATTGCAGAGCCGATGAGCGTGCCGTTGGCGATGGCAATCTGCCCCGCGCCCGTGGTGATGATTTGTTCCGTAGTCGCTTTGTCGTCGGGGAAATCATAGCAGGGAAACCAGTGATGATTGTCTTCCGGTTCGCCCTGCGTCCAGATTTGCGCCGGACGCTGGATGCCGCTCTCGCGTCCGGCAGAAACGAAATAGAGACCACGACGCGGCCTCGCGCGATAATAAATATTGACAGTGATGCTGTCGGAAGGCGCGTATGCGCGGTCGAGCGTGATAAGCAGTCTGCCATCCTGCTGAATCGAGCGCAAAGGATTGCCCGAAGCATTTAAGACCTGCTCGATTTTCATGTCCGCAGCATCTAGTTCGATGGACTTGAAGCCATTGGCGAGCGGTTTAAGAGTCAGCTCAACCTGCCCGTTGACAGTCTTGCGCGGCACGTCAAAGCTTGTGCGAATGATGTAATGCTGGGCATCGTATGTGCGCGCAAAGCGACGTGTGGAGTTGTTCTGCTGTGCAGAAGCTGCGGAGTGTAACAGGAGCAGTAAACATATCGCGGCGAGAGTTTGTGCACACGCTCTGTGCAGCAGGTTTTTCGGCATCAGGTAATCCATCCGGGATTTTGATAGAGAAGAAGCTCTGGTTCGTACAAAAGCGATTGTGCCTGAGATGTTGAGCGTACGCCAAGCTCGGACAGGTGAAAATTATGCGGCAAGGTTTTTGAGAGAGCAGAGAAGCATCGTATAGTGTGCATACGGCTTTCAATTCCGACACGGGAGAAAATATATGCTTCGTCCGCGCGCTGAACTGTCGGCAATAATTCTTTGCGCCTTTGCGCCTTTGCGGGAGACGATTATTTCCCGCAAAGGCGCAAAGGCGCAAAGAAGAGTTTTGAGTATTTTTAGTATTCTCTTATTCATTATTCTCGGATTAACTTCAGGACACAATCTTATGGCCCAGAGCGTTTCACCTCCCGCGCCGCCCGAATGGCAGACGCATACAGAGAAAACCGATTACCGCGAGACGCCGCGTTATGAAGAGACCATCGCGTATAGCAAAAAGCTGGCGGCTGCTTCGCCGTTGATTGAGTTCAAAAGTTTCGGTCAGAGCGGCGAGGGCCGCGCGCTGCCTCTGTTGATTGCCGCGACGGGCAACGATTTCACGCCGCAGGCCGCGCGCAAGGCTGGCAAAGCGATTGTGCTCATACAGGCTTGCATACACGCGGGCGAGTCGGATGGCAAGGATGCTGGCCTCGCTCTCTTGCGCGATATTGCGATTACCAAAACCAGACCGGGCCTGCTCGATAAAGTTGTTCTTCTCTTTATCCCGATTTACAACACGGATGGACACGAGCGTTTCAGTCCTTACAATCGCATCAACCAGAACGGCCCGGCGGAGATGGGTTGGCGCGGGACTGGCGTGAATCTGAATCTCAATCGCGATTACATGAAAGCCGATACGCCTGAGACTCGCGCGTGGCTCAGGATGTGGACAGAATGGAATCCAGATTTTTTTATAGATTGCCATGTGACGGACGGCGCGGATTTTCGCTACAACGTGACTTATCAATACGAGCATCATGACAATGCGCCAGCCTCTGTGCGCGATTGGATGAAGAGTGCGATTGAGGGGCGAATCCATCCCGCGACAGAAACCGAGGGGAATCTGCTGACCACTTATCTGGTCTTTAAGGACAACAGGGATTTCACGCAGGGCATCGTCAGCTTTATCGCCACGCCGCGTTTCTCTACAGGCTATACGCCACTGCGCAATCGTCCGGGCCTGCTCATCGAAACGCACATGCTCAAGGATTACCGTTCGCGCGTGCGCGGGACATACGACCTGCTGCGCTACTCTCTGGAAGAAGTCAACCGCGACCCGCAGAGCCTCTTGCGCGCCGTGCGGCTTGCGGATGAGGAAACCGTTGCGGACGGGCGCGCATACAATCCCGCGCGTCGTTATCCGCTCAGGTTTGAATTGACGGATAAATCAAAACCTTTCCAACTGAAAGCTGTTGAATACAAGACGGAACTGAGCGATGTTTCGGGAGCAGTGCGCGTCGTCTATGGCACAAAGCCTGTGGATATGACTGTGCCGCTCTTTGACGAAGTGCGTACAACTGCGAGTGTGACGACGCCTCTTTATTACATAGTCCCTCCGCAATGGAAAGAGGTCATCGAAAGACTCAAAGCTCATGGCCTGCGGCTTCAGCAATTAGCAGGGCCAACTGAAATCGAAGTTGAGAGCTATCGTTTCAGCGAAGTGAAGTGGGGCGGCTCTTCCTTTGAAGGACATGTGCTGCCGAACTATAAGACGGCGCAGGTGACAGAGCGCAGAATGTTTCCGGCTGGCTCAATCATCATTCCTATGGCCCAGCCTGCCGCGCGCGTCGCGCTCTACCTGCTTGAACCTGACGCGCCGGATTCATTAATCGCGTGGGGCTTCTTTAATCCAATCTTTGAAGAGAAAGAGTATGCGGAAGATTACGTGATGGAGAAACTGGCGCGCGAGATGTTGGCGAAGGACGAGAACCTGCGCCGCGAGTTTGAGCAGCGTGTTGCCAACGACCCGACCTTTGCCGCGAGTGCGGCGGCCCGCCTGCGCTTCTTCTACATGCGTTCGCCCTACTGGGATAAGCAAGTCAATCTATATCCAGTTGGCCGCATCATCAAACCGATAGAAGCAAAGCTCGTTGATGTGCAGTAAAAAATTGTGGGCCACAAAAAAAGAGAAGAGCCAGCCGGAGTTAACTATCATCCGACGACTCTTCTCTTTAGTCGTTTGTCTGTATGCTGACCTAAAAGTGCTTGTCTTTTAGACCGTGCGACGACCCGTTAGCAGGTTAATGACCAACACGATGAGTGCTACCACCAGCAAGAGGTGAATCAAATTACCGCCGACGCCACCGATAGCACCAATTAACCACAAGATCAGAAGCACTACCAAAATTGTCCACAACATATCGCCTTCTCCTTTTGAGCATCCCTGTTTAGAATCTTGAGCTTTTCCGGTTCCCCTCGGAACTCGCTTGCACTTATCACTTGAGCAATGGCCGTGCCATTCATCGGTCATTAGCTCCGCCTGTCACTTAAAGTCCTATCCTACAGTATTTACGCACTTGCACAGACAAGTTAGTTCTTGACAGGAGAGCTTTCGTGAACGCTTTTTGTACTAAATTATGGCAGCAAGTCAGTATGGGTTGTGTCTGAATTTAGAGCGATGAATGAAAGATAGCATGGCTGTCATCTTTTCGCGGCAACCGCCACGCATTGCCAGACATCGGAGACACGAGTTTGCTGATAGATTGCTCGACAGGGAAATTTTTTTTGGCCCAGATCACATTTGGCGGCTCTCTTTAGAAAACTTTGGAAAATCTTTGACACACGGGGCTGGACTTTCGGCGTGTTGAATTGGTAAAGTAATAAACGTCGCGCGCCCCCGGCCCTTTAGCGTGCGATTTAAAACTGCCTGGGACTCACACCGCTCTAACAGACGCGAGTTGTTCCCTCCGTAGCTGTATCATTTTCCAAGACCCGGAAGCTTTGTCAAAAAGAGTTTAATTTAAGAAGATTGGCGGCATGCCCCCAAAGCACAGATGCCGCTTTTGGCTCAGGAGAAATTTATGCCTTCCCCTTTACCTCGTCTGATCCCCCGTTCGCAAAAGATTGGTCTCGTTCTGGCCGTCAGCATTCTCTTCCTGCTTGTCTCGGCCAGCGTCTATGTCATACGCGAGCGCAGCCAACCTGCGGTTCAGAAAATCAACTACACACAGCTTCGCACGCTCGGCGAATCCAGCGCGGCTGTCTCGCTTAAAATCTCCGGCGAGTTGTTGACGGTCATCGGTAATGATGGCTCTATCTCGCAGGCTGTGGTCACAAACGAAGCCGCGCAGCAAGAGATCGTAGCCGTCTTTGCCAAGAGCAACGTGCCTGTCGAGTTCAGCTCTTTGCAGCCGAGCCCTGTTTCGACCGCGATGAATTGGCTGATACCCATCATGACGCTCGCAGCCTTTGGCTTCATAGGCTGGCGCGTCTATGCCAGCATGGGAGGGCGCGGCGACAAGTTCACGCTGGTTGACGGAAACGGCAAACAGAATGTCACCTTCGCGCACGTCGCGGGCGTTGACGAAGCCAAGAGGGAATTGGAAGAGACAATAGAATTCCTGCGCGACCCGCTCAAGTTTGGACGACTCGGCGGGCGCGCTCCGCGCGGCATACTCCTGTCAGGCCCGCCGGGAACAGGCAAGACCATGCTCGCGCGTGCCGCAGCAAACGAAGCGGGCGTGCCTTTTCTCTCGGTTTCCGGCTCAAGCTTTCAAGAGAAATTCGCAGGTCTCGGAGCCGCGCGCGTGCGCCGTCTCTTTACAGAAGCCCGTAAGCTTTCGCCCTGCGTGATTTTTATAGACGAGATTGATGCTCTTGGTCGCCAGCGCGGACGCAGCAACGACTCTGCATCCGCCGATCAGGATCAGACGCTCAATCAGTTGCTCGTTGAGATGGACGGCTTTGAACAGATTTCCGGCGTCGTCATCATCGCTTCGACTAATCGCCCTGACATACTCGATAGCGCGCTGACACGTCCCGGACGTTTTGACAGAGAGATTACAGTCAATCTCGCAGACGCGCGTGGGCGCGAAGCTATTCTGAATGTGCATGCTAAAGGGCTGACGCTTGAAGAGGGCTTAGATTTAGGTTGGATTGCGCGCGGCACACCCGGTTTTTCCGGCGCAGACCTCGCCAATCTGCTCAACGAGGCGACGATTGCCGCGACGCGCGACGATTCGGAAGCAGTCGGGCGCAAGCACGTCGAATATGCACGCGACAAAATCCTGATGGGCGCAGAACGGCATGGCTTTATGATGGATGAAGAAGAGCGTTATGCGACAGCCGTACACGAAGCAGGTCACGTCGCCGTCGGTCTCGGCGTCAAACACGGCGACCCGATTCACAAAGTCTCTATCCTGCCGCGCGGACGCGCGCTCGGCGTGACACAGTCTCTGCCAGAACGCGACCGCCTGATGAAAAAGAGAGAATATCTCGAAGACCAGATTGCGATGCTCCTTGGCGGTCGTGCCGCCGAGCAGCTTCTGCTGGACACGATGACTGCGGGAGCTTCAAACGACATCGAGCGCGCAGTCGAGATTGCACGCAAGATGGTCGCGGAGTTCGGCATGAGCCCTCTTGGCCCAATCCATCTCGGCAAGCCCGAAGACCCGCACAGCCAGGCACTGCTTGACCGCGTGGAGCAGGCGACAAACAATATCATCAGCGAGCAGATGCGCCGCGCCTGCGAGATGGTTGATAACAGGCGCGAAGCCATCGCGCATCTGGTCGAAGGCTTGATGGAGCGCGACACGCTCGATTCAGATGAGATAAATCACTCCTTCGGTCTTAACAGTAAAGTGCAGGCGGCATAAGAATTCCGAAGCCTGGTATGATAAAGCAGGAGGTTGGAATATTAATTCCGCCTCCTGCTTTATTATTTCCCGGCCTGGGTATGCCATATCGCCTTTCGTCGCTTGATTGCCGGGCGGCTTCTCCTGTAAGTTTAAGAGCACAAGCGAGACTGAAATTACCGCAGCTTCAGGTCTCTCTCATCCTGAAAATTTTAGTGGGTTATGTAATGGCTTATCCGGGTGCGACGCGGATTGAGTTGCCTATTCTACAAGAGCTGCTTGCGACGGGCGGTGTGGAAGATGTGCGCTTTCTTTACCCGCGTCTGGTAGGTTATTTCCCGCAGCTTGGAGAAGCGGAAGTGCGCGCTTTAGGCAACGGTCATCGCACGGAATGGCGCAGGCTCGTGCAGCGAGCCGGACGCAGCCTTGACGAAAAACGTGAGATTGAGCGTCTGCGCGGGCGTTGGACTATCACGGCCCTGGGCCGCAGGCGCGCGGCGGAAGAGGCGACGCAATTTTCGCCTTCCGAAAATGGACTTGGCGAGACTGCGCGCACGGATGCCATCTCGCATGTCGAAGCGCAGCAGATGCTTTGCGACATCGGGCGCGTGCTTGGCTATCATGCCCAGATGGAATTTGAATATTACGATGTCGTGTGGCGCACGAATGAGAAGAGCCCGCGTCTGAGCCACGTCTTTGAAGTCCAGCACAAGGGCAACATAGACGCCGCGCTCGCCAAACTAAAACGCGCTTATGACGGACAGCGCAGCAAACCTTTTCTCATAGTTGACAGCGAACGTGACACTAATCGCGCGCTCAAATCTCTGAGCATTGCGCGCACGGGAGCTTTTCATGAAATCGGTCGCGTGACGGCCATTCTGAGCTTTGAGCAGATACGCAGTCTTCATCGCGCCCTCACTTCTGTCGAAGAACTACTCGCAACCATCTTCGAGTGATGACGGCTAACACCACGCCACTACGCAAACAGTATCTCGAAATCAAGCGGCGGCACGCGGATGCTCTGCTGCTGTTTCGCATCGGCGATTTTTATGAAGCCTTTGATGATGACGCGCGCCTGCTCGCGCGCGAGTTGGATATTGTCCTGACCTCTAAGCCGATGGGCAAGAACATACGCATCCCGCTCGCAGGCGTCCCGCATCACAGCCTCGAAAGACATCTTGCGACTTTGATTGCGCGCGGCCATCGCGTAGCCATCTGCGAACAACTCACCACCACGCCCGTCAAAGGCGAGGCAGGGCGCGGCCTCATTGAGCGAGATGTCGTGCGGATAGTCACGCCCGGAACTGTGCTCGAACCCGGCTTGCTGCAAAGCAAGGCGAACAATTACCTGGCGGCCTGTGTGAGCGATGGGAAGCGCGCTGGAATCGCTTATGCGGATGTGACGACGGGCGAATTTGCCGCGACGGAATTGGAAAATGCGGCGATGATTCCAGAGTTGCAACGTCTCGCGCCTTCGGAGTTGCTCGTGCCTGCCAAAAATCGTTCCGCTTCTCAAGAGCAAAGCATGCCGGGCTTTATCACTCATTGCGACGATTCTTATTTTGAGTTTGAACGTGCGCGGCGTGCGCTCTGCGAACATTTTGGAGTGAGGTCGCTGGCTCCGTTCGGTCTGACGCGCTGGCCTCTGGCGACTGCCGCAGCCGGAGCCATCATCGCATATCTCAGAGAGATGCGAACGGAAGCTTCAGAGCAGTTGACGCGCCTGACGAGTTATCGCACGGATAGCTTTATGACGCTCGATACACAGACGTTCCGCAGCCTCGAAGTCTTTGAGAGCGCGACAGGCACGCCAACACTTTTTTCGACTTTGGATGAGACGCGCACGGCGATGGGCGGCAGGCTCTTGCGACGTTGGCTGCAACAACCTCTGCTTGATTTGGCAGAGATAGTGCAGAGGCAGGAGCATGTCGCATGGTTTATCTCAAACAAAAAGGCGCGTGCTGAATTGGCATCAGTCTTTGAGACCATGCATGACCTCGAACGTCTCTCGTCGCGCGCACGCGCGAGTGTCATCTCGGCGCAGGAGTTGCTGGCTCTGGGCCAGAGTCTCGAAGCTCTGCCGCGTGTGCGCGCAGTCTTGCAGCGCGAGGCGAATCGTTTCGCGCAGACGCTTGAACGCATGCCCGCGTGTGAAGGAGCGGCAAAGCTCATCAACCATGCAATTTCCGAAGAGTCTCCCTTCGCGCAATGAGCAGACGGGAGTTATCCGGCAAGGTTTTTCGGAAGAGCTGGATCAGCTTCGTTCTCTGCTGAGCAATGGAAAAACTTACCTTGCGGAATTGGAACAGCGCGAGCGTGCGCGCACCGGAATCAAAAGCCTGCGTGTTGGCTATAACAAGGTCTTCGGATATTTCATAGAGGTGACGCGCGCCAACCAGCATCTGATTCCGGCGGATTACACGCGCAAGCAGACGCTGGCCCACGCCGAACGCTTTATCACGCTTGAGTTGAAAGAGTATGAATCGCTCGTCATACACGCGCAGGAAAGGATAGAGGAACTGGAAGCGAGTCTCTTTCGACACGTCTGCGCAGAAGTCTCAAAGAGCCGCGCGGAGATTCTCGCAGCCGCATCAACTCTTGCCTATCTCGATGTCATAATTTCCTTCGCGCAGACAGCCGAAGACTTTCGCTACACGCGGCCCACAATCGTTGACAGCGCGCAGCTTTATATCAGGGAAGGACGCCATCCTGTACTTGAAAGGACTTTGGATGACGAGCCTTTCGTCGCCAATGATGTAGAGCTTGGCGGTGAAGGTTCGCCGCAGATTGCGCTCATCACCGGGCCGAACATGTCCGGCAAATCAACTTACCTGAGACAGGCCGCGCTGATTGTGCTCATGGCACAGGCGGGCAGTTTCGTTCCTGCGGAAGCCGCGACTGTTGGTTTGTGCGACCGCATCTTCACGCGCATAGGGCTCTATGACCGCATCGGGAGCGGCGAGTCAACCTTTATGATTGAGATGGTCGAGACGGCGCAGATTCTGCATCACGCGACGCCGCGCTCGCTCGTGCTGCTCGATGAACTTGGGCGCGGGACTTCGACTTATGACGGTCTGGCTGTCGCCCGTGCCGTGCTTGAATATATACACAATCATTCGCAGATTCGCACCAAGACTCTCTTTGCAACACATTACCGCGAATTGACTGAATTGTCGGAGATTCTTCCGCGCTTGAGAAACATGCATGTAGAGATTGCTGAAGAGGGAAGCGAGCTTGTCTTTCTTTATAAAATCAGTCCGGGCATCGCGCTTAAAAGTTACGGAGTCTATGCCGCCAAACTCGCGGGGCTGCCGCGGCCTGTCATACGACGCGCGGAAAAATTACTGGATGAATATGAACAGGGAAGCGCGCACGACAGCATCGCTGAAAAAAGTTTGCGCGCCGCCACGCCAATGCATCCGTCAACTCGCTCGTCAGACATCTCGCAAGCTCTGCTCAATATAGACCTCGATTGCATCTCGCCAGTCGAAGCCATGATGAAGCTCTACGAACTGCGCCGCCTCGCTGAGTCAGACAAAGCGCAAGCCATCAAAGCTATCAAGACAGCTTAAATAGCGTGAGTTTGAGATGAGAAAGAGCTAGCTTCGTGAGCCCCGACAGGGGCGGCAGATATTAGCCCCGCGCGTCAGCGCGGAGACACACGCACCAAAACAAACCGAGCCCCGTAGGGGCGACATAAATCATGCGAATCAAGAGCAGAACTAGAGAGCAAGAAAAGAGCTTTCTCTTTGCACCTCTTTGCGTCTTCCATCTTTGCGGTCTTTGCGGTTAAGTAGTTTTTAACGCAAAGACCGCAAAGATTTTTCGCAAAGAGCGCAAAGATATTCTCTACTCTTGATTCGCATAAATGGTGCCGCCCCTACGGGGCTCATTATTTATCTCTCATGCTTAACCCTTACGTCGTGGGCTACTTCATGCCGCCCCTATCGGGGCTGTGGTGATGTATCTCATCACTCATCACTTTTTTATCTACTCAATGCTTCGGGATGTTCTGAGATTTCGTCCATTGCATAGCTTCGTTCGCGGCGTGTAACGACATAGACGCCCGCGAAAATCAGGAGCATGGCAATCCATGTGCGCGGGCTAAATCTCTCGCCGAGGATGAGCGGGGCGAGTGTGAAGGCGATTAATGGCTGTAGATAGATATAGACCGCGACGGTGCTCGGCGGGACGCGGGCCAGCGCCCATGCGTTCAGATAATATGCTCCGACCGTCGGGACAAGAATGATGTAGAGAATCGCCAGCCAGACTCCCTTGCCCGCATGCAGGAGCATCGCTGTGTCTGTATAAAAAAGTCCGAAGGGAATTGTGAAGAGGCTGCCGAAAATAAAAATCCATGTAATCACAGTCAGCGCGCCGTATCTCTGCAAGAGGTCTTTCGAGATGGCTATGTAGCTGCCATAGGCTATTGAGTTAAGGACGATGAGCAGGTTGCCAAAGGTCGTCTGTCCAGAAAATTCCGTGCGCAAAGGGTCAACCAGATAAATAACTCCGGCAGCGGCGAGCATGATGCCGACGGTTTTTTTGAGAGACAAAGTATCAAAGCCGAGCGCGATGCTGACGAGCAGTGCGAAGACCGGAATCGTCGTGCTAAGCAAGGTCGCGTTGATAACTGTCGTGAGGGCCAGTCCTTTGACAAAGAGCAGTTGGTTGAGCACGACGCCGAGCAGGCTGTAGAGAGCGAGCCGCGCATAGTCGCTGCGGCGCATAATCTTCACGCGCCCGGCTGCGCTTTGCAAGATAAGAAAAGCTATGGCCGCGCCTCCGACGCGAAAGGCTACGAGGCCGGGTGTTGAAATCGCCCTTAATGCAATCTTGCCGGAGATTGGCATTGAGCCGAACATCATCTGCACAGCGATGAGGGCCAGATGCGGGGCCGTGCCGCCCTGTCGCAAGGCTTCGATTCTGTTTGCGGTTTCGACGCTCTTCATCGCCAATCAAAAATTTGCGGCAACTTTCGGATAGATGAAAGGCAAGCCTTTGATAGCTTGCCTTTTATCTATTGGAAGTGAATTGTAGTTTGCAAAATCACGCGGGCGATTCTTGAAGACAGCGAGAACTTATTCGGCTGCTCCTGTTATCTCGCCCTCGTTCGGGTCGCGCGGCTCGTCGCCTTCCCGCGTCGGCGGTTTGATTGGGCCAGTGTCTCTGTCATCTTCTTCACGTCCAGAAGCGGGGTTTTGTTCTTCCGGTATTTCTTGTTGAGTCATTATTGTTCCTCCATCTGTTTAGACATTTGTGTGAACTACACCAACATAGAGAGCGGATTTTCGAGCATCTTCTTGAAAGTTTGTAGAAAGCGCGCGCCGGTCGCGCCGTCTATCACACGATGGTCGCAAGACATCGTGACGCGCATCATCTGCCTGATAATTATCTCGCCGTCGCGCACGACCGGCTTGGGCGTCATCGCTCCGACGGCGAGAATCGCTCCTTCCGGCGGATTGATGACGGCTGTGAATTCGTCTATGCCGAACATGCCGAGGTTGCTGACGGAGAAGGTCGCGCCAGTATATTCTTCGGGACGAAGTTTGCGCGCGCGTGCGCGTTCGGCCAACTCGCGGACTTCCGTAGCAATCTGGCCCAAGCCTTTGCTTTCGGCAGCGCGTATGACGGGCGTTATCAATCCTTCTTCAATCGCGACGGCCACGCCGATGTCCGCGCGTTCATAGTAGCGCACAATCTTTTCCTGAAATGACGAATTGACCTGCGGATGCTGTATGAGCGAGAGGGCCGCGACTTTGATAATCAAATCGTTGAGACTGATTTTTAAATCCGGGTTCATCTCGTTTATCTGGCGGCGCGCTTCTGCGGCCCTGTCCATTTCGACTTCCGTTGTGAGGAAGAAATGCGGCACTGGGCCAATGGATGTCACAAGCCTGCGGGCAATCGTGCGCCGCATCTCGGACATGGGCTCGTCTCTGTATGGAGATGCGCCTTCGATTTGAGATTGCTGCGCGGGCTGCTGGCGGCGTGCCTCGACTGCGCCTGCTTGCGCGGGAGCCGGCGCGGCTGGCGCAGACTTCATGGCTTCTTCTATATCGCGCTTGACGATGCGCCCGCTTGGGCCACTGCCGGTCAATGTGCGTAGATTAATGCCAGCTTCTGCCGCCATACGCGCGGCAAGCGGAGAGACAATGAGCCGCTCGCCTTCTGCGGCAGGCTGTGCCGCGCTCTTTGAGCCGTTGCCGGATTGCTGACCGCTGTCAGAAGGTTTTCCTTCTGTGTCGCCTGCGAGTGGTTCGCCTTTGGCAGTCGCCTGTGCGCTCTCTCCTTCGGGAGAGACTTTCGCAGACTCCTGCTGTGCGCCGTCGCTTCCTGCTTCGACAGACGACTCTGTGCGCTCTTTGTTTTCGGTTGCGGCCTGACTTGAGCCTGCTCCTGAGAGCAGAGCGGAAATGTCTTCGTTCTCATCGCCGATGACGGCGATGAGTTGGCCGAGCGGCGCGCTCTCGCCTTCCTGTATGAGAATCTTGCGCAGGACGCCGGAGCCGAGCGCCTGCATCTCCATCGTCGCTTTGTCTGTATCAATCTCTGCCAGAGGTTCGCCCATAGAGACCTTATCGCCCTCTTTCTTGAGCCACCGGGACAGTTGCCCTTCCTCCATCGTCGGAGAAAGCTTGGGCATCACGACCTGCGTTGCCATAATTTTTAGTTTCCAGTTTCCAGTTTTTAGTTTTCAGTTTAGCTTTCAGTTTCTTGCCTCTTCGGTCTCTCTGAAAACTGAAAACTAATAACTGAAAACTTAATCCATGTAAGCGACTTCGCGCACAGCTTTGACAATCTGTTCGACATTCGGAATGGCCGCGTCTTCAAGATTCTTGGCATAAGGCATCGGCACATCCGCGCCGGAGATGCGGCGCACTGGCGCGTCCAGGTAATCGAATGCGCGCTCCGTGATTTGTGTGCTGATTTCCGCCGCGACGCCGCAGAAGGGATGTGATTCTTCCGCGATGACGACGCGATTGGTTTTCTTGACTGAGTTGACAATCGTTTCAATATCAAGTGGACGAATCGTGCGCGGGTCAACTACTTCGCAAGAGACGCCCTGCTTCTCTAATTCTTCTGCGGCCTTTAAAGCGACTGGAACCATCAATGAACGCGCAACGATGGTTGCATCCTTGCCTTCGCGTTTGACTTCCGCGACGCCGAGCGGAATTGTGAAGTCTTCGTCATCCGGCACTTCGCCCTTGTTGCCGTACATTCTTTCCTGTTCGATAAAGACCACAGGGTCGTCGTCACGAATAGAGGATTTTAAAAGCCCTTTGGCATCGGCGGGCGTCGAAGGCATGACGACTTTCAAGCCGGGAAAGTATGCATACCATGATTCGATGGCCTGCGAGTGCTGCGAAGAGACTTGATAGGCAGAGCCGCCGGGGCCGCGAAAGACCATCGGAATTTTAAATTGCCCGCCGGACATGTAGAGCATCTTGGCTGCGGAGTTGACTATCTGGTCTGAGGCGAGAATCGAAAAGTTGAAAGTCATAAATTCGATAATCGGACGAAGCCCGACCATCGCCGCGCCGACGCCGAGCCCCGCGAAACCGAGTTCGGTAATCGGCGTGTCAATGACGCGCTTGTCGCCAAACTCTTCCAAAAGGCCCTTCGTCACCTTGTATGCTCCCTGATAGGCTGCGACCTCTTCGCCCATCAGAAAAACATTCTCGTCCCTCTGTAGCTCTTCGCGCAAAGCCTGATTCAAAGCCTCGCGCATCGTCATAACTGCCATCTTTAACCTCAATAACGAATAAGTCAGGAGTCTGGAGTCTGGAGTCTGGAGTCAAAAGCTTTTTTCTTGAGACTCCTGACTCCTGACTCCAGACTCCTGACTCTTTACTCGTTAGCATAGACGTTCGTATAAAGCTCTTTCAAATCTGGAAGGGGGCTTTCGTCTGCGAAGCGCGCGGCATGTTCGACCTCTTCGCGGACGCGCTTCTCTATGTCATCGAGCGCGGCCTGATCTATGATATTTTTTTCCATCAAGCTTGCTGTAAAGAGCTTGATGGGGTCGCGCTCCTGATGCTTTTCAATCTCTGCGCGCGTGCGGTAGTTTCCGGGGTCGGACATAGAGTGGCCCATAAAGCGATAGGTGCGAATCTCCAAAAGAGTCGGCAAGTAATCTTTGCGCGCACGCTCAATGCCGCGCTGTACGGCCTCGCGCACGGCCAGCACATCCATCCCGTCAACAAACTCCGAAGCCAACTCATACGCGCATGCTTTCTGTGAGACATCCTGTAAAGACATCGCGCGGTCGAGCGAAGTTCCCATGCCGTACTGATTGTTTTCGCAGATATAAATGCATGGCAGTTTCCAGAGTTGTGCCATGTTCAGAGATTCATGAAAAGCTCCCTGATTGACTGCGGCTTCGCCGAAGAAGCAGAGCGTGACCTGGTCAGTGCCTTTATATTTAGTTGCAAACGCGACGCCTGTGGCGAGTGGAATCTGGCCGCCGACAATTCCGTGACCGCCTAAAAAATTCCGGTCAGCATCGAAGATATGCATCGAGCCGCCTTTGCCGCTTGAGCTTCCACCGGCTTTGCCATAAAGCTCCGCCATCACTTCATCCGGCGGGACGCCTTTGGCAATCGCATGCCCATGCTCTCTGTAACTCGCGAGCACATAATCATCCGGCTTGAGCGCGCTTAAGGCTCCGACGGCGACGGCCTCCTGTCCTATGTAAAGGTGACAGAAGCCGCCAATCTTGCCCAGGCTATAACTCTCTGCACATTTTTCTTCAAAGCGGCGAATGAGAATCATCTGATAGAGCAGGTTGAGAAGCGTCTCCTTGTCCGTCTCTTCAATACGATCTTTCTGCTCCTCTTTTTGTTGCCGGTGCTCTTCCTGCAACTGCGCGGGATTAATCTCGTCCGTCACTTCGTCTTCGACGGCGCGTGCCTTTGAGGGTTGCTCTTCGGCTTTGACGCGCGATTTTGTGGGTGCGGCTTGTTTGCTCATCTCTTAAATTTACAGCCAACAGTAGCGAAGAGACAGCCCGTGCGCGGCCAATCTCAATCATCATTCAGGCTTCGGTTCTCGAATCTTAAAGAATGGCTGAGATTATACGCGAGATTTGCTGTAAGGCGCAAAAGGTATGGAAAAATGGCGGACGAAAGAATTTCCCGCAAAGGCGCAAAGGCGCAAAGAAGAAGACGCAAAGAGAACTATCAATTATCGTGAAAGCTCTCTTCGCGTCTTTCTTTGCGCCTTTGCGCCTTTGCGGGAAATTCTCTTTTCTGTCTTATCTGAAAGCTTCAATCGAAGTGACAGAAGATTCGGCTGCGATTGAAGGAGCGAGTTTGCGTGCATGCTTGTCATGCTGCATGTTGCGGTCTGCGATGGTCAGAAGCTCTGCGGCTGTCTCGCCGTCGGATGGATAACAGGCGATGCCGATGCTGACTCCGACTTCGACTTTGTGTCCATTGCGGACTGAGAATTGATGAGCTTTCAAAGCCGCGCTGATGCGTTCCGCGATGATGACAGCCATGTTGCCGGAAGCCATCGGCAGGATGGCTATGAACTCATCGCCAGCGTAACGCGCGAGAATGTCCATTTGCCTCAACTGCTTTTTGATAATCGCGGCCACGCTCGCCAGCAACCTGTCGCCAGTCGCATGCCCGTAAGTGTCGTTGACTTTCTTGAACTCATCCAAGTCCATGCTGATGACTGTCATCGGCTCGTGATTCTTCAAACGCTGGCATTCGGCTATGCGCTGCTCAAGCGCCATGAAGAAGGCGCGCGCGTTTGGTAGCTCTGTCAACGGGTCAATCAACGCGCTCTCTTTCGTCTTCTCAAACGTGAGAGCGTTATTGAGCGCGCTCGATGCATGTTGCCCGACTGATTCGAGCAGCCGCACATGCTCCGTCGTATATGGATGGCGATTGTTGGAATAGAGCGTGATGGCTCCGAAAGCTCCATCTTCGCGCATCAAGGGAGCGACAAGAACCTGTTTGGCATGACGCGAAATCTCTTCTGGCACGCCAGTCATATCCAGCTCAGGCGAAGAACTGCACATCGTACGCCCGTTGGCGATGGCCCATCCTGTGATGCCGTCTCCTAAATCGATGCGACGCTGCGAGAAAGTGCTGGCATGCTCGCCAAGCACATGCGCCGGAATAGCTTTTCCGGTTTTGTCGTCAACAAGAAAGATGATGCAGGTATCGAACGGAACAATCGCGCTCAGCTTGTTTGAGATGAGCGTGACAGTGTCTTGTAAGTTGAGAGAAGAGCCGATGGTCTGCGCGATTTCATGTAGCGCAAAGACTTCTCTCTGTGCTTCCGTGATTGAGCGGAAGCCGGAATTATTATCTCCGGGCGCGCCGAGCACTTCTGAGGCCAGTCCCGCATCAGGTCTGGCCGAGGTCGAGTCCACAGGCTCTTCTGAAGCAACCTGTTCCTGTATGTCTTGCGCGGCGATGAGATTGTCAAACTCTTCGACGTGCTTTGTAAAAACTTCGACGACACGCGGGTCGAAAGACGAGCCAGCCATCTGTGAGAGCAGCGCGAGAGATTCTTCGCGCTTCATCCCTGTGCGATACGGCCTGTCGCAACGAGTCGCATCATAAAAATCTACAACCGCGATGATGCGCGCGACGAGCGGAATGCCTTCGGCCTTCAAGCCTCTGGGATAACCAGTGCCGTCCCATTTCTCATGGTGATAGCGCACAATGTCTTCGACCGGGTAAGGGAATTTGACGCGCTTAAGAATGTCGCCGCCAACCGTCGGGTGAATCTTCATCTTGGCAAACTCTGCTTCGGTCAGCTTGCCCGGCTTGTTCAAGATATATTCGGGGACAGCCAGCTTGCCAATATCATGCAGCAGCGCGCCTGCGCGCAGAGCCTGTATCTCGTCAGGACAGACATTCAAAAGTCTGCCCATCTCTGTCGCATAAATCTGTGTGCGGCGCACATGACCGTGTGTGGTCTGGTCTTTGGCATCAATCGCAATCGCCAGAGACTCTATCGTGTTCAAGTGCAGGTCGGCCATCTCCTGTATGTGGCGCGACTTCTCTTTCTCCGCGCGGCGGATTTCCTCCACGCGCTGTTCGTTAAAGTGATAGAGCAGATAAACCAGCCCTATGATTAAGAGGCCGACAAAGACAAAAGACAATCCGCCGCCCTGCCACGCAGCGTAAAAGAGCGAAGCCGAAGCGACGCACGCCACCTGCGTGATTGCCATCCAAATCATGCTCTCGCGCGAAAAACTTGTCTTGCGTTGCTCGCAGGCGGCAAAAGCAAACATCAACGTCGCGCTCAAAAAATAATGCACGGCGACCAGCGCGCAGATAGGAAGCAGAAGTGTGCCAAGCTGTAGATTGAGCGCATTCGGTTCCGCTTTGCTTGCTACAACCGGGAGCAGCAAGCCATAGATGGATGCCGCCGCGTATGTAGAAATAATTGCCGTCCCCGTGTGCAAAATCAAAAGCCTGCGATCCTGCAAACGACGCGCGGAGAGAAAACCTACGATGGCTGCCAGCACAGTCGCGGGCGCAACAGTGTCTGACGTTGAAGCCGCGTAAATCATCACGGCCATGTAGATAAATGTCTCGGCCACAGATTTCTGGCTCTGCGTGATGCCTTCCGCCATTGAGACGGCCATCTTAAAATGCGACGACAGCACGGCCAGAAGGACAAGCACAGCCAGTGGGATAAGCCCTGACCAATCTTGAAAAGCAAGCTGTAAGAGCGTCGTGACGGACATGGAAAGGAGCGCGAGGGCAATCAAAGCCGTCGCGCCCAGCAGTCCGATAGATTTCCATTTGCTGTGTGGCATTGGCTAAAAGTTTCCTCCCATAAAACAAACTCAGGCGATTGAGAAGAAGCTAATCTCTAATCAAATAGGCTCTTGGTTTAAGGAAAACCCGGTGGATGTGATTCGCGTTCAAATAAGGCGGCACGTGCCAAACAATGTTGGCCCAATCCTGAATTTACTCCATTCCCGTCTAAACCGTCAAGTTAGAAATAATTAGCGGCGATTTTGGGCCAAGAATAAATTTTTGTATGTCTTTCGTTTCGTTCGATGTTAGACTCAAAAAAAGCTCTTCGCCGCCAAATCTTGCTGCTCTTAAAATGCCTGACGAGTGCAAATATCTTTACCTGACAGAGACGGAAAGCGCTCTGGCCGCGCTCGACGCGCTCAAGAGCGAAACGATTGTCGGTCTCGACACGGAAACCTACTGGGAGCCAACTTCAAACCATTCCAGAGTCTCTCTGGTCCAGATCGCGCCGCGCGCAGGCACAGTCCTAGTCATTGACGCGCTGGCTGTGAATCTTGAATTGCTGCGGCCCTTGATTGATTCGACTGAAGTGACAATGGCTGCGCACAATGCGCGTTTTGATGAAGGGATGCTCTTCACAGAGGGCTTGCGTCCGGCAGCTTTCATAGACACCTTGCGGCTTGCGCGGAGCGCGCTCCGCTTGCCTTCATACAGCTTGGCTTCCGTCTCCGCGCACTTGCTTGGAATAGAGCTTGATAAAAGTTTTCAGAAATCAAACTGGCTACGCCGCCCGCTCACACGCGCGCAACTTCAATATGCAGCGACGGACGCGCACGTCGCGCTACAGGTTTACGACCAACTCGCAGCCATCTTGCAAGGAGAGGGAAGACTTGAACAGGCTTTGCGCGCGGCAGCCATCAAGCCTGTCACGGAAGAAGAGAGCGCTACGCCGCGCAGAAAACGCCGCGTCGCTCCGCCAGTCCCAATGCGCCCGCTGACGGATGAAGAGCGCAGGACTGTGGCGAGTCTGAAAAAGTGGAGAATGTCAAAATCGCTTGAGATGCACAGGCCCGCCTACATGATCTGTTCTGATAGGACTCTGGAACACTTAGCGATGGAGCGGCCAATGACTTTGGAAGCCCTGCAAAAAATCTACGGCCTCGGCGCATCCAGAGTAGAGCGATTCGGAGAAGAGTTGCTGGCCGTGCTGCATCAATCCAAAGACTAATGCAAAATTAAAAATGTAAAATGCAAAATGTAAGAAAGAGATTTATTTTACATTTTGCATTTTACATTTTTAATTAACCCAAGTTGCGAGTCATAGACGGCTTGAGCCGCCTGCTGTGCGGAAAAGCTCTGCTTTTCCGGCAAGTGTAACCTCAAGCATGTGCGAGGCTGAGCCTCGCTAATACTAAGAGCAGAGATGAAGCGGAAAGTCTCAGACTTTCCGCACAGCAGGCGGCAGGAGCCGCCATCGCTTCATAACTGGCAACTTGGGTTAATTATTTGAAATCCGCGCTCATTGCATCAGTCTTCGCGTTCGGACTGAGTTGCTTTGCCAACTCTTCCGGTGTCTTGACCGGTTGCTGGCAGGTGTAGTGCTCGCAGACATAGGCCGTCGCCTGATTGTCAATCATCGTGCGTTCTTGCAGGAGCGGAATGATTTTCGCCGCACGCTCATCTGCGTCGCTTGATTGGGCCACAACTTTATTCGGCAGATATTTTTTCCAGACCTCTCTCAGCAGTGATTTAGTATCCTCAGCCTCGCGCGCTCCGACAATGACAATTTCCTTTGGCGTTGAGAGATAGAAATCGAGCGCGCCCAGCGCGCGGCCAAATGCGGAAGGATAGCGTTTGATGTAATTGCCCAAGAGACGAAAGAGCGTCACGGCCATTCGCTGATATTGCTCATTGCCTGTCAGGACTGCCAGATGGAGCAGGACTTCCGCTGCAACGGAATTGCCGGAAGGCGTCGCATTGTCAAAATAATCTTTCGTGCGAACAATCAATTCTTCATGGCTCTTGCCCGTGTAGAAAAATCCGCCGTCCTCTTCATCCCAAAATTCTTCGACCATCTTGTCTGTCAGGGCCTGAGCCTCTTCGAGCCAGCGCAAATTTCCAGAAGCCTGATAGAGCGCGACGAGCCCGTCCGCATAAAAAGCATAATCTTCAAGATACGCATTGAGCTTGGCCTGCCCGTCTTTGTATGTTCGCAACAACAGACCGTCGCGCCGCAATTCATCCAGGACAAACGAAGCATTCTTTTCCGCGACATCCAGATAATCCTGACGCTCAAGAATCGCCGCCGCCTCTGCAAAGCTTGCGAGCATCAGGCCGTTCCATGCGGTCAGGACTTTTTCATCTCGTCCGGGCTTGATGCGTTTCTCGCGCACAGCGAACAGCTTTTCTCTTCCGCTCTCAATGGCCTCCTGCATCCGCTCGACAGAAACGCCAGCCTTCCTCGCAGCCTCTTCAACAGAAGCGTTGATGTTCAGAATATTCTGGCCCTCAAAGTTTCCGCCCGGCATCACATCGTAATAGGCATTAAAGAGCGCAGCCGTCTCTGCTTCTAAAATCTCTTCAATCTCGTTCGGCGACCAGATAAAGAATTTTCCTTCGTGGCCTTCCGAATCAGCATCCTGCGTCGAATAAAATCCGCCGCGCTCGTCAAACATCTCGCGCACCACATAATCAAGAGTTTCGACAGCAATGCGACGGTAAAAATCGTCACCCGTTTGCTGAAAGACATGCAGGTAAAGCCTTGAGAGCAGCGCATTGTCATACAGCATCTTTTCAAAATGCGGGACGAGCCAGCGCGCATCCGTCGAGTAGCGATGAAAGCCGCCGCCGAGTTGGTCGTACAAGCCGCCTTCAGCCATCTTGCGGCAAGTGTGCTCGACCATCAAGAGAGCCTGCTCATCGCCAGTGCGATGAGTTTGTCGCAGCAGAAATTCCAGATTCATCGCCGCCGGAAACTTCGGCGCGCTGCCAAATCCGCCGTATCTCTCATCGTAACTGCGCGCCATCCCGCGCTGTGCTGCGTCAAGCATTTCAAGCGAAAACGTTTCGCCTGATGCCTGCGCAAGTCCCATGCGCTGCAACTCTCCGAGCATCGAAACGGCTGTCTGCGTCACATCATCAGGCCGCGTTCTGTAAGTCTCCGCGACGCCCAATAGCACGCGCGGAAAGCCCGGCATATTGTGTCTGTCTTCCGGCGGAAAATATGTCCCGCCATAAAAGGGAACTCCTTCCGGCGTCAGGAACATAGTCATCGGCCACCCGCCATGCCCGGTCATCATCTGCACCGCGTTCATGTAAATCTGGTCCAAATCTGGACGCTCTTCGCGGTCAACCTTGATGTTGATAAAATTCTCATTCATCAAGCGCGCAATCTCTTCGTTCTCAAAAGACTCTCGCTCCATCACATGACACCAGTGACACGCGGAATAACCTATGCTCAAGAGGATAGGCTTGTTCTGCTCGCGCGCGGCATTGAGAGCTTCATCGCCCCACGCATACCAGTCAACAGGATTGTGCGCGTGCTGCAAAAGATACGGGCTGGTTTCTGCGGCTAGACGATTCGTATATTTATGTTCGGACATTGCTTTCCCCTCTTGTTAGTTTTCTTTCATTCTAACTTGCTCGAACCGTCAAAGCCTAAGCCGCATCAATCATCCGTTGTTGAACCAGTACGGAGTCTTCTTGGCCCACACGCTTTTCGGATAACGTTTGTGCAGGAGTTGAAAAGCCGCCTTAGACCACTTGCCTGTCTCTTTGTCCGTGCAGCCGTAGCGCGTGGCTGTGACGGCGATGTGCAGGGCTTCCGGCACGCGCGGGTCGTTTGGAGTTCGATTGGCCCACTCGATGGTCTCGCGCGCGAGATAGTTTGGAGCCGTGCCGAGCGTGATGAGTTGCGCGCGCTCGCGCTTTGCAGCGTCCTTCTGTGTTTCTGAGAGAAATGACAACTCGACTCTTTCACTTGCAGCGGGAGCTTTCGGTGTCTCTTCCGTTGATTCATCAGACTCATCCGCCTGAGCTTTGCTTTCATCAACAATCGTGCACCACCAGTTGTCCCTGTAAATATCTCTTTCGGCGAGCGGCGTCAGCCTGCCCACGTTCGAGGTCACTAAAATGTGCAGGCCGGGAAATTTCAGGATGGCATAAAGCGCAGAAGATTTTCTCTGAGCAGCATTTGTTGCCGCGAGATAACTATCAAGATTGGATTTCAATTCGGGCGCGAGTGCGGAGACAACCGGAACAAGAGCTTTTCCGGTTTCGACATCATCCATAATCGCCGCTCTGGTCCAAGCTGTGAGGGCAACCTGCCTGCGCAAATGTTCGGGCAGCGTTCTGTTCGTCGCGGCCTCTGTGAGCAGAGAGAGCGGGAACTGCTCATTAAAAATCTGCGCGGCATCGTTATCAAACATAGCGCGTCCGGCCAGAGCTTTTAGTTCTTCATCCTCCTTAATGTCAATCGCGTTCTCTCTGCCGTCGTCGTCCCAGCTAAAGGCCGCTGGCTGTCTCTGCGCGAACTTGAGAAAATCGTCCAGGTCATTTGCCAGCAACATTCTCTGATGTCGAAAATGATTGGCAGAAGAAGCCGGGAGCGCGTTTTGGCCCGTCAATATCGCGTCGAGTTTAACGCGAGCAGATGCACGCTCGTTCTTTTCCAGCAGTAAGCGAACGAGATGATATTGCGCTGTGGCATAGGCCGGAGAGTTTGGCTCTATCCGTTCGGCGGCAGAAATGAGAGAAGCTGTTTTGGCATGCCGCGCATCAATTTTTGAGAGGGCTGCTATCAGCCATGGAATTGAACTGGTCTTCTCCCAACGTGCGAGCGAGCGGTCGAGAGAATCTTTCTCCTCAGATTCAAAAGTGAGAATCCAATCCGTCATGTCATCTTTTTCGACAGCATCAACAGCCTTCTTAAAATTCTCATCCACAGGCTGGTCTGAATCGCCCAGATACTTGTCTAAGAGAATCGTGTAATCCCAAAGCTCTTGATACAAATGATTGTTCGGTTCATTTTTTGAGAGCGATTGTGAAAGCTCTTTAATGCGCTCGGCAGGGTTGAGGCGCATCCTGACGAGGCTCAGAAGATTCTGCGCAGAGTCGCGCAGCGCGGCCTGAGTTGTTTCAGATAGCACTCTTTTCAACTGCGTCTCGGCCAGCGTCAAAGAATCTTTGCGCGCGGCTTCATCTCCGAGACTGGCTTTGCGAATCAGGCTGCGCGCGACCAGATAACGCGCCTGCTCGTGCCATTCGGAAGCTTTGTCATCCGCAATCTTTTCAAAGTGCGTTTTCGCTTCATCAAAATTGGTGGCGTAAAAATGCGCGGCGGCGATTTGATAAGCTCTATCGGATTGGATGATTGGCGAGGATGAAGATGCTGGCTGAGGGATTGTCTGCCCGCCGGAGCAGTTGGCGAAGACAGCGTCCTGTGCCTGCGTCCAGTCTTTGACCTCCGCGCTGTCCGCGCCAAATTTTGCAATCCGCGCTTCCAAAGTTTTCGTCGCCGTGCGAAAAGCATCCGAAGGACAGTTGTAGAAATAGTTGTAATCTTTCGGAGCCGTCTCGCGCCAGACTTCTATCTTCGGTTCCGCGCCAACGCCCGCCACTTTCTTTCGCGCGGCAAGCCATTCCGCGACAGAGTTGTCTCCGGCTTCGTTCTGAATACTAAAATCGAGCCGCTCGTTCCAGAGCTTTGTCAGAGCCTGCTGCTCCTGCTGGTTAAACTTGCCGCCCTTCATCAAACGATACGCGACAAAGAGATAAGAGCGCGCATAGGCCGTTTGGATTATGCCAAGCTCGCCCTGCGTATATTTCTCAAGCGGAAAGTCCGGGTGCTTGCTGAAAGAAAAAATCGCGTATCTGGAAAAAGGGCCGCAGGCATTCGAGAGGCGCAGGCCGCCTGTTAATAAAATTGCTGCGACTACAAGTATAAAAATTTTAGGGGACAGGATTTTCATTCCGGCTCCTTTCAAGCGCGTCGAGCAGGTTTTGCTCCGACCACGATTGAGGGTTGAAAATATAAAGTCTGGAAGTGTTTGAAAGCGTAGCTATGGTTTCGTCAGTCGAGACGCCCATGCTGCTCTTGCAGAGCGGCGCGCGAAAGCTCCCGCCCGTTTGCAGGTAGTTGGAAATACGATGCCTGTCAACTCCCATGCGAAAGAGCATCGGCACGGCCTCGTCAACAGGCAAGTCGTCAAGCCAGTTATCGTAGATGCACCATGAAGCCAGAGCCGTGATGGAGAGCGGCATGGATTCCGGCAAACGCTTTCGCACATCAAAGAGCAGGTCTCTGTAAAACTTGCGCTCGGATTCCGTGACATCGAAATCTATCTGTAGGCCCGCGACGGTTTTCGCCTGCGCAGTGTGGGCCAGAGCTTCGACGACTAACGCGCGCTGCTCGTTTGAGAGAGTCGGCGGCTCTTCGCGCATGGACTCGATGCGAACGACGGCGATGAGCTTTGTGGCGTTTGGAACTTTGAGCGGTTGCAGGCGCGGTCGTCTGATTGCTTTGTCTCCGCGCAGGTAGATGGTTTCGGAGAGAAAGGCCACGCCAATCTCTTGCGGATTGATGAACTCAAGATTCTCTGGACGCTCCCAGGCCCAGAGGAAAACTTTGGGCATGGCTGCCATGCGCGCGCGTGCCGGAGTTGCCGTCTCGTGCGCCAGAATATTTGCCGCGCGCAGACGCAGGAAGAGAATCGTCAAACCCGCCAGCAACAGAATGAGACAAAATATTGTAAGCGCCCCGCGCTTTTTGAAGAGTGGCATGCTGGAGGCAGTTTACAACAGGCTGATAATGAAGAGAAATGTATAGCTCATTCAAATACACGAAAGAATCTCCCGCAAAGGCGCAAAGGCGCAAAGAAGGCTCGCAAAGAGTTGAAGGGTTATTTATCTTGAAAGCTTTCTTCGTGTCTTTCTTTGCGCCTTTGCGGGAAATCGTCTTTCTCTTTAAGCTTGATTAGGGCATCTGTCCGCGATTTGCTATACTGGCAGAAAATGAATGACCATTCATTTTCTGTTAACTGAAGCCGCTCGAAGGCGTGCGGCAAATTTATGTTCAGGAGCATCGAAGAGCGTGGAAAGAATTGAGAGAGAAGTCCTTGAGATGGATGTCATTTTCGTCGGCGCAGGCCCTGCGAATCTGAGCGGCGCGCTGCATCTATCGAGACTTATCAAAGAGCACAACGCAGCCGTTGAGAGCGGAGAGAAGGAAGGCGAATCGCTCGGCGAAATCGAAATCGGCGTCATTGAGAAAGGCTCTTATGTTGGCGCGCATATTCTTTCCGGCGCGGTGATGGACCCACGCGCGTTGCGCGAGTTGATTCCTGATTTTGAGGAGCAGGGCGCGCCGCTCGAATCTCCTGTCAAGGAAGATTACTTTCTCTATCTGACGGAAAAGCGCGCGATTCGCTCGCCGATTACGCCGCCGCCGCTCAAGAATCATGGCTATTACATTGTCTCTCTCAATCGCTTGACCGCGTGGCTCGGTGAGAAATGCGAAGAGGCTGGCATCAATATTTTTCCTGAATTTCCGGGCGCGGAGATGCTCTACGATGCGGAGGATAGAGTGATAGGCGTGCGCACGGGCGATAAGGGGATTGACAAGGAAGGAAAACCGAAAGCCAATTTCGAGCCGGGCGTTGACTTGCATGCCAAAGTGACTGTGCTCGGCGAAGGGCCGCGCGGTTCTTTGACAAAGATGCTGTCGCAGCGTCTCAATCTCAACGAAGGACGCGAGCCGCAGGTCTATAGCATCGGCGTCAAAGAGCTTTGGGAGTTGCCCGATGATCGTTATCCTGCGGGGCGCGTGACGCACACACTTGGTTATCCTTCGGACGCGAAGACTTATGGCGGCGGATGGATTTACGGTTTGCAGAATCGCATCGTCAACATAGGTTATGTGACTGGCCTTGATTACCGCGACCCGCTGCTTGACCCGCACGCGGAGTTTCAAAGATTCAAACAGCATCCGTTTGTCACAAAGCTGCTCGACGGCGCGAAGATGATTCGTTACGGCGCGAAGACGATTGCAGCGGGTGGCTGGCACGCTATGCCGCAGATTTACGCGGACGGTGCGCTCTTGGTCGGAGACTGCGCGGGCTTTCTCAATTCGCAGAGATTGAAGGGCATTCACACAGCTATCAAGAGCGGGATGCTGGCAGCGGAAGCTACTTTTACTGCGCTCTTGAAAAAAGATTTTTCGGCGCAGCAGTTGAGTCGCTATGAAAGGTTAGTCAAGCGTAGCTGGATTATGCCGGAGTTGCGACGTGTGAGAAATTTCCACGCGGGCTTTCGTCATGGACGTTGGCTTGGGATGGCGAATGCAGGCTTGCAGTTTATTACTGGCGGACGCTCTTGGGGATTATTTGACCGCGCGGCGGCAGAGCCGGGACACGAGGCGATGCAGAAGCTTTCGGATTACGGCTACAAGGGCGACAACATAGAGCAGCGTTACGACGGGCTGCGTTTTGACGGCAAGATTACTTTTAATAAGTTGACGGATGTCTATCATGCTGCGGTCGGGCATGATGAAGACCAGCCTGTGCACCTGCATGTGCTGGATACGAATATCTGCGCAGAGCGTTGCGCGGAAGAGTATGGCAATCCGTGCCAGCGTTTCTGTCCGGCTGCGGTCTATGAGATGGTCGAAGACAATGCCTCCGGCAAACGTCGCCTGCAAATCAATTTCTCAAACTGCGTGCATTGCAAGACCTGCGACATCATGGATCCGTACCAGATTATCAACTGGGTCACGCCCGAAGGCGGCGGCGGGCCAGACTATAAGGGGATGTGAAATCCATTTTGAAATACTGGTAAAGAGGACGAAGGAATCTCGCGCAAAGGCGCAAAGGCGCAAAGAAGGCACGCAAAGAGTTGAATGACTCTTTAGCTTGAAAGCTTTCTTCGTGTCTTTCTTTGCGCCTTTGCGCCTTTGCGGGAACCTGTCTTTTTTTCTTCTCTTTGTTTGAAGCTGTCCTACTACCGGGCAAACTAATTCGTTGACAAGCTGATTTGTTCGGCCTATTGTCTTTAGTTACAAAGCGCCTTGAGATGAATGGCGGCCCTCGCTGTGTGTTGGTTTTGAGACGCCGGTGCAAGCTCTCGTGAGTTAATCGAAACATCCCTCGCAGATAAAAATTTCTCACCCTTTTCCCCCACGGGTTTTAACCAGCGTTTGGCTAATGGAGGCAGACGATGTTTACGGCTCACACCTTTTCCAAATCACATTCGACTTCTCGACGCGCGCTGTCGCTTGTCTTATGTCTGGCTCTGTCGCTCGTTTTCCCTCTGTCTGCGCTGGCCCAAAAGAAGTCTGTCAGACTCGGTGAGCGTGGCAGTTCAAGAAGCAGGTCTGCCAAATCGCGTGGCTCAAAGAGGGCGACTAATCCCGGCAATGCGCGTGTGAAAGGCAGAGCGGCGCAGGAGGAATCGGGCGCGCGGCAGGGCGAGTTGTGGACTGGTGAGCGCGGCGTCACGGAGACTGTGGCAGAGATTATGGCGCGCGAAGCGCAGAACAAAAAACGTGTTCAGAGAGAGCTTGAGTTTGATAATGAGCCGGAGCACGAGCTGCCTGAGGTCACGACGCCCAATCCTGATTCGCCAGCCGTCCCGCAATGGCCTGTGCCGGAAACATCTCTCGAACAACAGAGACCGCTTGAAATCCTCAGCCCGCAGACCGTCGGCACAAACTTTGACGGCGTCTCGCGCTTGCCCGGAGGCGAATCCGGCAACATCCCGCCGGATTCTGTAGGCGATGTCGGGCCGTCGCAGATTCTAGTAGCCTCGAATGGCCGCATCAAAGTGTTCAGCAAAGCGGGCGTGCTCGGCGGCCTGAATGTCACGCTGGATACATTCTTCAACTCTGTGAGAAATGCACTGGGGACAACAGACCCGCACATACGCTATGACAGGCTCACACAGCGTTGGTTTGTAGTCATTATCAATTTAGCTACTACTAATAATCGCGTCCTTGTAGCAGTAAGCAGTGGGCCAACGATTGCCAGCAGCGCGAGCTTCACTTTCTTCTTCTTCCAGCACAACACGGTCGCGCCGGCAGGCGACGCGGGCCTCTTTGCGGACTACCCGACGCTCGGCGTAGATAAGAATGCTCTTTATATCGGCACAAATAATTTCACATCTGCTGGCGCGTTTTCGAGCACGACAGGATTTGTTGTCCAGAAAACTTCTGTGCTCGGAGCCGGGCCGATTGTCGTCAGCGCGTTTCGCAACCTGCATTCGTGCGGCATAGGAATGCTCACGCCGCAGGGCGTGGATAACGATGACCCTGCTTCGACAGAAGGTTATTTTATCGGAACCTCTGCCTGTCTTGCTTCGACTCTCACCGTTCGCAGAATCACTACGCCCGGCGCGACTCCTGCCATCTCAGCCGGAATGAATATCACTGTGCCGACCACATCCGCGCCGGCAAGCGTTGTCGCGCAAGGCGTGCCTTCCTTTCCGCTTGATGCGGTCGGCGACAGGTTGATGGCTGCGCACATACGCAAGAACAAGGACACAGGAGTCAGCAGTTTATGGACATCTCACTCCATTCGTGTGAATAGCAGCGGCGTCGGCTCATCTACCGGCGGGCGCAACGGTTCGCGCTGGTATGAGATTAGGAGCTTGACCTCGACGCCACCGACGCTCTTTCAATCTGGGACGCTCTTTGATTCTGCCGCGAGCAATCCGCGCAGTTTCTGGATGACGAGCATTGCCGGAAGCGGGCAGGGCCACATGGCCCTCGGTTGCAGCTTTGCCAGCGTCAACGACTTTGCGAGCATCGCTGTCGCCGGACGACTTTCAAGCGACACGCTCGGCACAACTCAGACTTTCAGCACAGCGCAGGCAGGGACACAGCCTTATGACGACCTGCTCACAAATCCACAGCGTTGGGGCGACTACTCGCAGACAGTCGTTGACCCGAACGACGATATGACGATGTGGACGTTTCAGGAATATTGTAACAATGCCGCGCAAGCAGGTTGGGCCGTGCGTGTGACGCAGCTTGTCGCGCCGCCGCCCGCCACTCCTGCTTCTTCATCTTCTGGAATCGTCACGCAGAATGTAGCTTCGACGAATATCACTATCACAGGGACGGTCGTGAGCGGCTCAGGCTTTTTCGACCCCGGCGCGGACACAGGCGGGCCGGGCTTTGCCAATCACATCAGCGCAAGCGTGAGCGGCGGCGTGACTGTTAATAGCATCACTTACAACAGCCCTACGTCCGTGACTCTGAACATCAGCACAGTCGGAGCTTCGCTTGGCTCAAAGAATGTGACGATTACCAATCCTGATGGACAGAGCCGCACGGGCAACAATCTCTTCACAGTGCAGGGGCCGACCGCCGCCGAAGCAAATATCGGAGGACGCGTCACGACTGCGAGCGGCGCGCCGCTGCCCGGCGTCACACTAACTTTGCTTGATACAGCCAACTCAAATGTGAGCACCACTACTTCCGACGCGGATGGACTCTATGTGTTCAATAACGCTGCCGTAGGGGATGACTATCTGGTCACGCCCGCGCGCTTTGGCTTTAACTTTAGCCCGTCGAATCAAGGCTTCGCACACGTAGGCGAACGCTTGAATGTTGACTTCGCAGCCTCTATTAATTCAGCGCAAGGAAGAGCCGTGAATTTCGATTTCGACGGCGACAGAAAATCCGACATCGCAGTCTTTCGTCCGGGCGATGCCAACTGGTACATCATCCAGAGCCAGAGCGGAACATTTAAATCTGTGAAGTGGGGAACAAACGGAGACAGGATTGTTCCGGCGGATTATGACGGCGACGGCAAGACCGACATCGCTGTCTTTCGTCCTTCAACCGGCGACTGGTATATCGTCAATAGCCAGAATGGAACTTTCACTTCCATCCATTTCGGTTTGAACGGCGACATCCCTATGCCCGGTTATTACGACGCAGACAATAGAGCCGATATCGCGGTCTTCCGTCCAACGCACGGCGCGTGGTACATACTGAACAGCGCGGACAATTCCTTCAGGGCGCAGCCCTTCGGATTGAGCGCAGACCTTCCAGTGGCCGGAGATTACGACGGCGACGGACTTGCAGACCTCGCTGTCTTTCGTCCGAGCGAAGCCACTTGGTACATACGCGCCAGCAGCAGCAATGCGCCGCGCGCGCAGAACTTCGGTCTTGCTTCCGACATCCTCGCGCCGGCAGATTACGACGGCGACGGCAAGACTGATTTAGCAGTCTTTCGCAACACCGACTGGATAATCTTAAATAGCCTTGACGGCACAAGCAGGAGCGCGACTTTCGGCCTCAATGCAGACAGACCTGCTCCGGCGGATTACGACGGCGATGGCAAAGCTGATATATCAGTCTTCCGCGCGAGCGAAGGGAACTGGTATCTGCTGCAAAGCTCCAACAATGCTTTGCGCGCGGAGCATTGGGGGACGGGCGGCGATGTCCCCGCGCCGTCCGCTTACATTCCTTGAAGATATTGCAAGATGCACAGGAGAAGGGTATTCTTAATTTACTCTTGACAGCTATCGCCAGAGAGCAATGTCTTCGGAGGAGCAAATGATGAAAAAGATTTTGTGTCTCGTCTCTATGATTGTGGTGTGCTTCGGACTGTTGAATAGCCAGTCAGTTGCTTCAACTGCTCCTGCCGCCTCGCAGGTTAGCCCGATGGTGGGATTTACTATCGGCGGACAAATTCTCAATTCCGAAGGCAGACCGATACCGCGTTGCATTGTGACTTTAACAGGGATGGATGGTCAGGTTGTGAGCACGGCGATTACCAATCCGTTCGGGTATTACAGATTTTTTGAGGTCGAAGCCGGAGCCACATACAGCATCAGCGTCAGAGCAAAAGGCCGTCAATTCATGGCGCAGACAGTAGAGGTCACGGGCGATGACCTGAATATAAATTTTATCTCACAGGAATAAAGCAGAGCTTCCTGCTTGATTGAGCTTGAGGCAAAAAGTTTTTCAGCCTCAAACCCCTAGTCTTCATCTTCAATCGTGAACTTCACTTTGCCGTGAAGAATTTCTTCAAGGGCAATGCGCGTGGTCTTGTGCTTTGCTGGGTCTATCTCAATGCGCGGACGCGCGCCGCGCTGCAACTGCTTGCTGCGTTTGGCGGCGAGGATAATCAGACGATACTTGGAATCTATCGTCGGCTGCTCTTGCTCGTCTGCTGCTGCGGTGTCGTTAACTTGTTCTGCTGCTTTAACCATAAAATTGTTTCTGACCTCCTGCGGTCTCGTTTCCGTGTCTTAAATTTTTTCAGATTAAAACTTATTACTGCTGCTCTCTGCCGTCTGCGTAAAACTTTCAAGCACACTTTCGGCAGCCTCTACGCGCCTTTCGCGCCGCGCACGCTCGGCGTAAATAATCGAAGCCAACTCGGCTGCGGCGTGGTCTGCATCGTCGTTGATGATGACGTATTCGAAACGACTGTAAGCTTCCACTTCATGCCGCGAATTGCGCAGCCGCAGCGCGAGTTGCTCCGGGGCTTCCGAGCCTCTCGCGGTCAGTCGCGCGCACAAAATTTCAAACGACGGCGGCAAGATAAAAATCGTGATGGCATCCGGCGCAAGCTCTCTCACGCTGTCCGCGCCCTGCACATCAATCTCAAGCAGTATGTCGTGGCCTTCTGACAGTTCGCGCTCGACCTGCGAGCAGGCAGTGCCGTACAGGTTGCCGTGCACGACTGCCCATTCCAGAAATTCTCCGGCGCGCTCCATCTCTTTGAACTCTTCCTGCGTGACAAAGAAATAGTGCTGCCCGTGAACTTCGCCCACGCGCGCGGCGCGGGTTGTAAACGATACAGAATAGCCAACATTAGGCACGATTTTCAACACGCGGCGAATCAAAGTGCCTTTGCCGCCGCCCGAAGGCGAGCTGACGACAATCAACTTGCCGCGCGCTTTGCCCGTCGGCACGCACGGTTCCTGCGGCCTTTTGTTCTCTGAATTACTCGACATTCTGCACTTGTTCTCTGAGCTTCTCGACCTCTGCCTTGATAGCTAAGCCAGCATCCTTAATCGTCAGGTCTGTGGATTTAGAAAGCACTGTATTGGCTTCGCGGTTCAATTCTTGCAAGAGAAAATCCAGACGCTTTCCGGTATCGCCGTCAGTCTCCACGACCTCGCGAAACTGCGTCAGATGACTTCGCAGCCGCGCAATCTCTTCGCTGATGTCGCTGCGGTCAGCAAGATATGCGACCTCCTGCGCGAGTCTGCTCTGGTCCAATTCTATGTTCTGACCATCGCGCGCCAACATCTCTCCGATTCTCTTGTAGAGCCGCGCGCGATAGGCTTCGACAAGGCCGCTCGCCGCGCTTTCAATGACAGGCACTTGACGCTCTATCTCATCGAGACGCGAACGCATCTCCGCAGCCAACTCTTCGCCCTCGCGCGCGCGCATCTGTTCGAGGTCTGTGAGAGCTTCATCCACAGCCTGTTCGATGCCCGCCAGCATCTTTTCATCAAGCCCGTCGCGCACGGGCTGCATCGCGCCCGGCAGCCGCGCGAGGATGTTGATGTCCGGCTCGCCTGCGATGGTGAACTCCTGTTGCATAGCTCTGAGCGCGCTGATGTATCCGGCAATCAAAGGGCGGTTGAGTTCGTAAGCCACTTCGCCCGTGCGCTCGAAGATGAGGCTGGCATCAACTCTGCCGCGCGAGAGTCGCTGGCTGATGCGCCGCTTGAGCGCAGATTCCAGCGCGGATAGCTCTGGCCCAATGCGCAGGTGAACGTCAAGAAATCTGTTGTTGACGGTCTTGACATCCACAGAGACGGAGAAATTCTCGCCCACAAAAGCTCCACGCCCGAATCCGGTCATTGATTTCATAAAAACAGTGAGCAGTTGGCAGTTGGCAGTTGGCAGTAAAAGCAGAAAGAAAATTTTCTCTTTCTGCCCACTGCCTACTGCTCACTGCCCACTAGCTCTTTCTCCTCTTCTTCGTCTGCGAACTGTAGCTCGTAGAGATGACGATAATGTCCCTCGCGCGCAAGCAGTTCTGTGTGTGTGCCGGTCTCTATAATCTGGCCGCGCTCCATGACGACAATCCTGTCTGCGCGTCTGACGGTTGAGAGCCTGTGAGCGATGACAATGGTCGTGCGATTGCGTATCAAGTTGGCGAGAGCGCGTTGGACCAATCGCTCGGATTCAGCATCGAGCGCGGATGTCGCTTCATCCAGAATCAGCACCGGCGCATCCGCCAGCACTGCGCGTGCTATCGCCAGTCGTTGCCTCTGCCCGCCGGAAAGAAAGATGCCGCGCTCTCCGACAATCGTTTCATAGCCCGACGGAAGCTCCATAATAAAATCGTGTGCAAAGGCTATGCGCGCGGCTTCTTCAAGCTCTTTGTCCGTTGCCTCAGGTCTGCCATAAGAGATGTTGTGCCGCACAGTGTCGTTAAAGAGCACCGTCTCCTGCGTGACGAGCGCGATATGCCCGCGCAGACTTTTGAGCCGCGCATCGCGCAGGTCTGTGCCGTCCCAGACGACCGCGCCCGTCGTCGGGTCGTGAAAGCGCATCAAGAGTTTCGTCAATGTGGATTTGCCGCCGCCGGATTCGCCTACGAGCGCGACCATTGTGCCGGCAGGAATCGTCAGGCTCACATCTCGCAAGACGGATTTTGTTTCGTTGGCATAACCGAACGAAACATTTTTCAATTCAATCTCTGCGCGCAACGTTTGAAGCTCAACCGCATCTCGCTTCTCAGGCAGCGCGGCGTGCTCGTCCATCACTTCCCAGACATGCCGCGCGGCTGCCAGTGCCTGCTCCATGCTGTTGTGCAAACGCGAGAGCTTGCGCATGGGAGCATAGCTGCTGAAAAGGAAGAAGAGGAAAGTTAAGAACTGCGCGGCGTTCATGCGTCCGGCTTCGATTTCTCGCTGGCCGAAAAAGAGCAGGACGACGACGGCGATGACGCCAATCATCTCTATCGTCGGCGGCGAGAGCGCGGCAATCTTCGCAGAGCGCAGGTTGGCGCGCACAATCTGTTGGGCCACTTGTGTGAAGCGTCTCTGCTCGCGCTCTTCTGCACGATAAGCTTTGACAATGCTCTGGTTGGCTAAAGCTTCCTGCGCCGTGTCGTTGAGTTGCTTGTTGCCTTCAAAGGATTCGCGCGCGAGATTTCTCAACGCGCTGCCGAAGCGCGCCGTCAAGACTCCGATGATTGGAGCAATAAGAAGCGAGCCGAGCGTCAGACGCCAGTTGTAATAGAAAGAGGCCGAGATAAATGCAATCAGCGTAAAACTCTCGCGCAGCATGTCTCTCAAGGTCGAGGTCACTGCGGCTTCGATGGCGGATGCGCTCGTCACAAGGCGCGAGACGAGATAGTTTGTCCTGTGTCGCTCGAAAAAAGTTGCGGACTGTGCCAGCACATGTTTATACAAATCCTGACGCAAGTGCAGCACGGAAGCCTGACCGACACGCGCCATCAGGTAGGACGAGAAATATTCGCCGACGCCTTTGATGGCCGTGAAGATGATGAGCAGAAAGGCTATGCTGCGCCAGGCCGCGAGGCCGGAGGAGGGAATCAAGTGCTGCAAGCCATAGAGCGTGGCGGAGCGTTCGCCGTCTCCCTCTGCAAAGGCTTGATCGAAGATTGGGACAATCAGTCCGCCGATGGCGCTTTCCAGCACGCCGACGACGACCATCGCAATGGTTGCCAGTGTAAAGGTTCCCCAATGTGGCCGTAAATATTTTAAGAGCCGTCGTAGATCGTGCATCTTGTCCAGCGCGTGCGCAAGTGACCCGTTAGCTATAAAGGAGGAAGCAGAAAATTGTCCGCCGTTATCATTAAACAAAAAATATACTTACCCGAAGCGGAAAGCGTCAAGGCGGAAAAGCAAGGGCAAGGCGGAAGGATGAAGGCGGAAGGCGGAAAGGCATGCTGTCCAAGCTTGAATCATTCATCTGTGAATAGCATTCCCTTCATCCTTCCGCCTTCATCCTTGCTTTTCCGCCTTGCCCTTGAATTTCTACTCCAACAAAACTTAAATGAGTTATAATCCATCCCGAAGCAGCAATTAACATTTCCAGTTAGGACACAACCGAAGCGTGAATGCACAGGGTTCTCAGAAGAGCAGTAGCGGGCGACTGCTAATCGTTGACGACGATGCGAGTATGCGACTGCTGCTGGCCGAGTATTTCCGTCGTCTGGGTTTTGAGGTGATTGAGAACGAAAGCGGCATAGAGGCTTTTGAGCCAGCCGCTTCCGGCAATTTCGATTGCTTCATCTTTGATGTTTCGATGCCCGGCATGTCCGGCCTTGAGCTTTTGCGCCGACTGCGCGAGCGCGGCATCAAGACGCCCACGCTCTTTTTGACGGCGCATGACGACCTGCAAGACAAGGTCGCAGGATTCGAGGCGGGCGCGGATGATTATCTTGCCAAGCCTTTCAACCCGCGCGAGCTAGAGCTGCGCGTAGAGGCTCTGCTCAGGCGCGGCGGGAGCGGCGGCGGCAGCCTTTCGCCTGCGCGCGACGGCGAGCGGATAGAGATTGGCGACCTTGTGATAGACAAGCGGCGGCACGAAGTCTGGCGCGGAGAGGCGCGCGTGGATTTGACGCCGCTTGAGTTTCAGATTCTGGAACTGCTCGCTTCCGAACCCGGACGCGCCTGGTCCAGAAATGCTCTGCTCGATAAAGTGTGGAGCACGGAATACGAAGGCTACCAGCGCAACATTGACCCGCACATCGCGCGTTTACGCAAAAAGCTTGAAACCGACCCGAAGAATCCGCATTATGTGCTGACGGTGCGAGGCGTCGGTTACAAGTTGAACGAAACCATCCCGGCCTGAATCGCAACCGGAAAGTTTTTTGAGAATTTTGTTTTGCGAAATGATGCACGAAAGGCAAGCTGTCTTTCGCGTCGCATCCTTTTCATTCAACAGACTCGATAACTTCATCTCAGGATTGCCATGCCCCAAACTACTCGCTCAATAATTCGTTTAGCACTCTTCCTGTGCTTGCTCTCCGCAATCTTCATGCTCCTGCTGCCTGCTTCGGCGCGTATCTTCGCGCAGCGTGCGCAGTCTCCGCCGCCGCAGACAAATGCTGCGGCGCATATCAAGTGGGAAGGGACGCCGAAGATTTCGCGTTACAGGCTGCAACTGTCCAGAGACGAAAAGTTCACAGACATAGTCTTCGACAAGCTTGTGCAGGGACGCGAATATACTGTGATGGAGCTTGCGCCCGGCAAATATTTCTGGCGCGTGGCTCCTGCTGTGGGCGAGACGGGAGCCTACTCCAAACCTTTGCCCGTTACGGTTGAGATACGCGGCGCGAATTTTTCTTCCAACACAATGCAGCCGACTTATATGACGCCGCCGCCGGATATCGGATGGCGTACGGCGACCGGGATGATTGAGCAGCCGATTGCGGCGAGGCTCAGGGCCGGAAGCAATCTTGATGTTGTCGGCGTCAATGGCTACGGGATGGTCTATGCCGTCGGCGGCGAGAATGGCGTCGCGCTCTGGTCTGCTCGGTATCGTCCGAATGCGAAGAAGGGCGAGCCTGTCAACAGCGATAGCTTTGTGACTTTTACTCCGTTGCTGATTGATGGAAAAAATGGAGCGATGAATGTCGTGGCCGCTTACGATAGCGGCGTGCGCGCTCTGGAAGGAGCGACCGGGCGCGAGTTGTGGCGCGCCGCTCTCGCAGGAGAAGCTTTGAGCGGCGTTGTCTTGAATCCTGAGAAGGAAGGCGCAGTCAGCATAGCTGTCTTTGACGATACGGGGACGCTCTCTTTTCTCAAAGCGGATTCAGGACAAATCGTTTCGCAGACGAAGCTCGAAGGCGCGATTGTCAGGCAGCCCATCGCCGTGCGTTTGAAGAACGAGAGCGCGGTGTTGATTGCGACTAATAATGGAATGCTTGATGTGCGTAACGCAGGGGGCGTGAGCCTCTTTGCCATACGGCTCGATGCCGCGTTGACCACATCTCCTTTGATTGTGCGCGGTCAGGGCAAACAGCTTGTCATGATTGGAACTGAAAGCGGCCTTGTCGCGCTCGATGCTACGGACTTGACTCCGCTCTGGCGCGTGGCGACCGAAGGAGATGCGCCGCAGGGGATGCTCGCCGCAGCAGATATAGATGCGGACGGAGCGGATGATGTGGTGATGATTACGCGGCGCGGAAGGACTGTCGCAGTCAACTTGGCGAACGGCAAAATCAAGTGGTATGCGGAAGGCGCGACGGATGCTTCGCGTGCGGCGTTTGCGGATGTCAACGGCGATGGCGCGTTGGATGTTTTAGTTGCGGGCGGCACAGCCTTCGCGCTAGGCTTTTCGGGAAAGGACGGCGCGTTAATCTGGAAGGCGGACGAGGCGGCAGCAAGCGGCGCGGCGAGTAGTGAAGCAAAGCCTGCGCGTGCTTTGCTCGCGGCCACTTTGTCGAATGGCTCCGCGCCACTGCTGGTCGGAGTTGACACTGGCCGCACGGGTTTGCGCGCCGTCGGTTTACCGCCGAAAGCTGCGAAGTAGCTGCGCGCGTGGTTGTCGCGCAAATTTTTATTTAGAAGAGGGAGAAGAGAATCAAATGCTGTGGGTCGTCGCCATCGTGCTGCTGGTCGCCTGGGCCATCGGCATGGTTTTTCATAAGGGAGGCTTTTTGCATATCCTGCTGCTGTGCGCGATTGCAGTCATCGTCGTGCAACTCGTCGCCGGGCGCAGGGCTGTCGGTTGAGTAAGTTACGAAAAATTCTCCCGCAAAGGCGCAAAGGCGCAAAGAGAAGACGCGAAGAAAGCTTTCAATACAAAGAGTCCTTCAACTCTTTGCGAGCTTTCTTTGCGTCTTTGCGCCTTTGCGGGAAACTTTCTTAGAGTTTGACCCGACGCCGCACTATCGGCAACAATGCACGCCAGTTGAGCATCAATACTATTGTTTTCAAGCGAGGACTCTCCCTCCAGCTTATCAAACAGCAGAAGGAGCAAATTTATATGAAGCGCAATAGCTCTCCTTTTCGTCCATCTCTCATCATCGTCCCGTTACTTGCGCTCTTGCTGTGTGCGCCACTCGCACTCGCGCAGAGCGATCTTCCCAGACAGACAGTTGCGATTACGTACCCGCTCGATCAAACAGTGACGGTCAGATTTCGCGGGACGACCAGATTTCCGCGCCTCAAGGGCGAGGCCAAAGTCAGACGCGGAGGCCGCAGAGGCACGCGCGTCGAGTTGAGTATCGAGAACATGCCGCGCGCTCTTGAACTCGGCGGCCCTTACACGACATATGTCCTGTGGGCCATTTCGCCAGAAGGCCGCGTGGATAACTTAGGCGAGATAAAGCGCAGCGGCAGCGTGATTGTGGATTCAAAGATTGATGTCACGACGCCCCTGCAAAACTTCGCGCTGATTGTGACGGCTGAGCCGCATTTTCTAGTGCGTGGCCCAAGCCGTCTGGTCGTGCTCGAAAATCTCCCGCCTTCCAGACAACAGGGCGACGCAGAGGTCGCAACCATCAATGTCCAGTACCTGGGCAATGCCAGCGACTATTTCAGAGACCCCGTGGTGCCGGAAGTTGCGGACAGGGATTATCTCAAGACTCCGACCTCGCTCCTCGGCGCACGTCAGGCCATCAATCTTGCGCGTTACGCCGGAGCAGAAAGAGATGCGACGGATGAGTTGCGTGATGCTGAAAGCCTTCTGGACCAGGCGGAGCATGCATGGCGTGCTCGCCAGACTGAAGCAGAGATAGATGTTATCGCTCGTCGCACAATCAGCGCGGGAGTGCGCGCCGAAGAGGTCGCGGAAAGCAGAAAGACCGCGCGGCTCAGGCGCGAAGAGATTGCGCGGCGTGATGCAGCCGTGCGCGAGGCTGAAAACAATGCTGCCACCGCGACACAGCAGATAGAAGAGTTGCGCGGGGAATTGCAGCGCGAGCAGCGCGCAAGAGAGTTGGCAGAGCGCGACGCTGCGAATGCTACGCGACAACTGAGCGACCTGCGTGCGGAGGTGGCGCGGCTGCGTGAAGAAGTGCAGACCGTGCGCGCCGAAGGCGAGGATGCCAAGATAAAACTGGCGCGCATCGAAGGCGAGCGCAGCGCGGAAGATGCGCGACGCAACGCCGCTGTTCGCGCAGAACAACTGCGTGCCAATTACGGCTTGCTCAAACAATCCCTGTCACGTTTCGGCAAAGTCACAGAGACAAATCGCGGGCTCGTTTTAGTTTTACCGGAAACGCTCTGGACGGATGCGCGTACGAGCAACCTGTCAACGGCGGCTCTGACAAAGCTCGAACCGCTTGCCGCTCTGCTTGCGAACAATCCTGATTACAGGATTGTGATTGAATCCTTCACGGACAATCGCGGCGACGAGTTGACTTTGCAAACGTTGACGCAGGAGCGCGCACAGGCTCTCGCAGACCGCTTCGTGTCAGCGGGCATTGACGGCACGCGCATACAAGCGACAGGCATGGGCGCGGCCAATCCCGTTGCCTCGAACACACGCGCCAACACGCGCACACGCAATCGCCGCACGGAGATTACACTCACGCCTCTGGTCTCTGAAAGCACGGCTGAAAGGCAGTGAAGCACAGCGACAAGTGACGTGTGACAAGTGACGAGCTAAAATACTTTTGTCTTTAACTCGTCACTCGTCACTCGTTACTCGTCGCTGTTCTTATGTCTTTGCTCGAAGTCATACAACTCGTAGGCTATGGCATGGGGGCGGCGCTGACCTTGTGGATGGGCGCGCTGCTGTTGAAGTGGCGACGCGGCCTTGGCGGGATAGAGCGTGTGCTCTTGGCTCTCTCGGTCTGCATAGGTCTCTGGCATGCGAGTAATTTTCTGCTCTCGCTGCACACGCTGCTCGGTCTGGAAATAACTCGCTGGACAAACACGTTCAGACTCGCGGATTCCATAGCCGTCATCAGCATCACCTTCGCCTACACGCTTCTGCTGCATGTGCATCTCTATCTCTGGGCCAATGCACGCACGCGCCCTCTCACCCTCATCGAACGGATAAGAGTTTTTCTTTCATACATTCCGACGCTCTTTCTTTTCCTCGCCATTCCTCATCTCTGGTCGGGCGAATATAAGCCTATGCTGGACAAGCTGGCGGAGCTTCAATTTTTGTCCTGGCCCGACCTCAGCTTTGTGCAGGCTTTTATGCTCTGGGCCATTTACGTGCTGATTTTTATTTCAGTCACGGATTTAGTCATCGCGCATCTTTCCAGAGAGCCGGGCGAGAGAAGATTTATGCAGACTCTGGCGGGCTCGTTTCTGTTGATTGGCCTGCTCATCTTCGCTGTCTATGTGCTCGGCATCGGGCGCGGAACTTTTTTGGGGAAATACCTTGCGACGCTTGCTAACTTAGGTTCACTGTTGCCGACGGCTTTGCTGGCACATCGCATCTATCGCCAGCGTTATCTGGATTTGGTGATTCGCGAGAGCCTTGTTGTGGCGACCTTCGCGGCGGTCGTGCTGGTCGTTTATCTTTACGGGATACGCGAGATTGGCGTGTGGCTGACAGAGCGTTACGGGTTGCGCTCCGGTGTGGTCGAATCTCTGCTGATACTCACGCTCGCGCTCGTCGCACAGCCTTTGCGAAAGTGGCTCGAAAATCGTTTCCACAAATTGTTCGAGCGCGAGGCCAATCTCTATCGCGAAGTCGTCGCGCGCATCGGCTCACACGCGGGCCATTTTCGACAGCTTTCAGAGTTGCTGCAATTTGTCGAAGCGCGCACAGCGCAGGACTTGGGATTGCGCCGCGTGCGTCTCATCGCGTTGCATTTGAATGAGGAAGCGCGGCAAGCTGATGCAAACGAAGCCTGGATAAATGAGCTTTTAAAACAATTAGAGACAGGCGATGGTCAAGCTCTTGAAGAAGCGCGCGAGTTAAAAGATAAGGATTACAGGCTCGCTTATCCCTTGAAACGCGAGAGTCGTTTGTTGGGAGTGATGCTGATAGACGCTCCGGCGGATGCTCTGACGAGCGACACGCGCGCAGTGCTCGGAGTGATTGCAGGCCAGGTCGCAATCGCGATTGAAGATTATCGTTTGATTGAAGAGAACGTGAGGCTTGAGCGTCGGCTGGCGCAGGACGAGCGGCTCGCCGCTCTGGGCCAGATGGCCGCGACTGTGGCCCACGAAGTCAAGAACCCGCTCTCGGCCATCAAATCAATCGCGCAGGTTTTAAGAGAAGACAGAAACTTACATGCATACGAGCGCGACCTCGGATTGATTGTCGGCGAGACGGATAGATTGAACAGCAGTATCACGCAACTGCTCAGCTTCGCGCGTCGCGCGCCAGAATCCCTCAGCCCCGCACGCGCAGATGAATTGATTCAAGCCGTCGTCGCGCTCTTTCGCGCGCAGGCAGAGCAGAGCGGCGTCAGCCTGCATTGCAATGTTGCTGCACATGTCGAATTGTCTCCAACGGCTGCCGCAGCATTGCGCGATGCGCTCTCCAATTTGCTGCTCAACTCATTGCAGGCTACGAAAGCGGGAGGCCGGGTCACGATTGATGCGCGAGAGAGTGATGACTCGCTGCGTGTGATAGTCGAGGACACAGGCGCGGGCATTCCGGCAGAGCTACAGCCGCGCATCTGGGAGCCGTTCTTTACCACACGCCAGCGCGGCACTGGACTCGGATTGGCAATCGTGCGCAAACGAATTGAAGAGGCCGGAGGGATGACAAGCCTGTTAAGCTCTGGCGTGGGCCAAGGGACGAGTTTTGAATTGCGGCTTCCAATTTAATAAGGAAAGTTTCCCGCAAAGGCGCAAAGGCGCAAAGAAAGACGCGAAGAAAGCTTTCAAGATAAAGATTGCTTCAACACCTTTGCCGCCTTCTTTGCGCCTTTGCGCCTTTGCGGGAAATTGTCTTCGCTTCTCCTGAATTAAATCTCGCAAGAAAAACGAACTGTCAGGACAGTGGCGCGTTTTGTAAGAGTGAAGCCAACTGCGAGAATTTCGCGGTTGCTTTCCACAGAATTTTTTCCAATAGCCCACATGCCTGACATTAAAAACAGCTTGGCTCTCATGTAGAGTCCTGGGGATTAGTCTGCTCAAAATTAAGGAGAATCGTAAATGGCCCGATTGAGAATTCAACGCATAATTTTTCCAGCCTTGTTGGCTTGTGGTCTCTTGCTCTGCTTGCCAGCCCTGTCTCTGGCCCAAACGTCAGAGCGTGCTGCTGCGCCGCTGATTGATGTTGATTTAGAGTGCCAGTTGCACTTGCTCGTCGCATCAAATGCTGCGGCCGACAGTGCGCGTTTGCCCGCGCCGCTCGAAGCGATTGCCAGAGAGTTGAAGCCCATGCTGCCGTTTACTAATTACAGGCTCGGCGCAACCTTTTTGAGTCGCGTCAAAAATGGAAGACCATTAAGCGTCAGAGGAGTCGGGCGCACTTTGCTGGTCACGCCCGCGCTCGAATCTTCTGCCAATCCGACGTTCTATGAAATCTCTGCCGGGACAGTCACTCTCAAATCCGATGGCGGAAGCCGCGAAGTAGTGCAACTGGCTCCCTTCAGATTCGGTTTGCGGATTCCTCTGTATAACACACAGGGCGCAGGCGGAGCAGATGCTAAGGGCGGAGTGGTTTACGAATCTGCGGGCATCACTACGGATGTGACTTTGCGCGAGGGCGAGCCTGTTGTCATAGGGACGCTCGATGCAGGGAGACCGAACGAGACGCTTGTCCTTGTGCTCGTGGCAAAGCGCGCCGCGCATTAACATTCCGGGCGTTTGATGCTCTAATCTGTGGCACACGATGCGCAAGGAAATTTTCGGCGCAAAGGAGTGTGATGGCACAGATGAAAGCACAGAACGGAGTTTGGCGGCTGCTGATTGTTGATGACGAAGAGGCCGCGCGGTATGGGATGCTGCGCGCGCTCGGCTCTTTCGGTTACGAGATAGCTGAGGCGGGAAGCGTAGAGGCTGCACGCGCTTTGATGCAGGAGCAGTCGCCTGACTTGTTGCTCTTGGATGTCAATCTGCCCGGCACAAGCGGGCTGGATTTTCTGCGCGAGTTGAAAGAGTCGTCCGGCAATGGCCCGCTCGTCATCATCATCACGGCGCACGGCTCTGAGCGCATGGCCGTCGAAGCGATTAAGACCGGCGCGCACGATTACCTGTCAAAGCCTTTCGAGCTTGATGAGTTGCGGCTCGTCGTCAAAAACGCGCTCGAAACTTTGCAACTCAGGCGCGAGAATGATCAACTGCGCCGGCGCATAGAGCTCGAAGGCGCGCAGCGTGGCCCACTGCTCGGAGAATCGGAATCAATGCGCCGCGTACGCGCGATGATTGAGAAGGTCGCAGAGACGGATGCGACTGTGCTTGTGCGCGGCGAATCTGGGACGGGCAAAGAGCTTGTCGCGCGCGAATTGCATGAGCGAAGCTCTACGCGCAGGGCTGGCGCATTCGTCGCAGTCAACTGTGCCGCGCTGCCTTCCGAATTGATTGAATCAGAATTGTTCGGCCATGAAAAGGGAGCTTTTACGGGCGCGGCTGCGCGTCGTCGCGGAAAATTCGAGCAGGCGGACGGCGGCACGCTTTTCTTAGACGAGATTGGCGACATGACAGCCAACGTGCAGGCCAAGCTCTTGCGCGCGCTCGAAGAGAGACGGATTGAAAGATTGGGCGGCAACGAATCCGTAGCGGTTGATGTGCGCATCGTCAGCGCGACGCATCGCCCGCTCGAACAGGAAATCACTAACGGCAACTTTCGCGCAGACCTCTTCTATCGCCTGCGCGTCGTGACTATCGAAATCCCTCCCTTGCGCGAACGGCGCGAAGACATTCCTTTGCTGGCCGAATCCTTTGCGCGACTCGCGGCGGAGCGTTACGGCCTGCCCGCGCGCACATTGGCCCAGAGCGCGCTTCGTCGTCTGGTCGAATACGACTGGCCCGGCAATGTGCGCGAACTGCGCAACACAATCGAGCGCGCACTCATCATGGCCGAAGGCAGCGAGCTAAAGGCGAGCGATTTGCCGGAAGAAGTTTTTGAGAAAGAGTCGAAGCACAGCAGCGAGACGCAAGAGCCCGTTGACAGGAGCGCGCTCAGCGTTCCCTTTACGGCGGAGTTTCGTGAAGACAGGCGCGAGTTTGAGCGTCGTTACATCGCGCGCTGTCTCGAAGAATCCGGCGGCAACGTGACACGCGCAGCCAGCATCCTGGGCATGCATCGCCAATCGCTTCAACACAAACTGCGCGAGCTTGGCCTCGCGCGCCGCTACATAAACGTCTTACAGGACACGCCGGAAAAATCCGACAAGTGAAATAAAAACCCAGCCCCGCGAGGGGCGACATATATTAGCCCACGACGTGAGTCGTGGGTTAAAGAGCATAGATAAATAATGAGCCCCGTAGGGGCGGCACAAATGGTGTCGCCCCTACGGGGCTTGTAAATATATTGAATCCGATACCCATGACTTACGTCATGGGCTACTACATGCCGCCCCTGCCGGAGCTTTCTCTGGTATATGCATTGCCATCACTTCTGAGAGAGCTAAGGTCTCAATTTCTGAATGTGAGAGGTGGCAATGATTTTGTTTCTCAAACGAATCTTCGCGTTACTTTTTATCTGTGCAATTTTTTTCCAAAGCGCAAACTCGCAAATTTTATCTTCAATCGCGCCGCTTGTGGATAAGCCGCAAGCTGAGAAGCACTTGATTATCTGTGTGGACGGCGTGGGATTTTCGACAATAGAGAAGATGCGCGCCGAAGGGCGTTTTCAGTTCTTTGGCAAACCTGCGCGGATGATTGCGCCGTTTCCGACGCTGACCAATGTGGCGATGACGGAGATTCTCGCGCCAGCGGGGGCTGTTGAGGCTGCGGGATATGAAGACAATTTTTATGACGTTGAGGGAAATCGTATGCGCGGCGGACTGCTCGACCGCTTTAATAACAAACGATTTATCAATGGCACATTCAGAGAGCTTTTCGATTATCATCCTTCGGCCATCAAGAGCGGGCTCGGCTATGCTCTGCCGCCAATCAGCACTTACCTAGAAGCCTTGAGCGACCTCATTCGATTGAAACAAAAAATCAACTCGTCAAAGGAGCAAATCTTTGTTGCTTATCTTGGCTCGACCGATTCGCTCTCGCATCTGGGCGGCGAGCGAATGGTCAAAAGCTTCCTTTCCATGCTCGAAAAGAGCGTGAATGAGATTGTGCGGGAAAGTGATGGGCGTGTGCAGGTGACGCTTTTTTCGGATCACGGCAATCATTATAGAAAGTACAAGCGAGTCTCTTTAAAATCCACACTGCGCCGCGCGGGTTTTAAATTAGAGAGTCGCATTAAGGACGAGCGCAGTGTCGTCTTGCCGCAGTTCGGGTTGATAGGTTGCGCGCTGCTCTTTACGAGAGACGCGAACGAGGCGCGTCTCGCGCAGTTGACGATAGGGATTCGCGGCGTTGATTTCGCTGTCTATGAGAAGGATGGTGTTGTGCATGTCTTAGGAAAAAGTGGCGCGGCTGTGATTGAGCGGCGCGGAGAAAAGTTTCGCTACAGTTTGGAGAGCGGCGACCCGCTTGGGTTAAAGGATGTGTTGGAGAGATTGAAGAGTGTTGGGAAGGCTGATGCGGAAGGTTTTGTCTCCGATGCGGATTGGTTTGCGGCGACGAGCGAGGGCGCGCGGCCTGATGTAGTGCGGCGTGTTTACGCGGGCGCGACGGAGTATGTGCGAAATCGCGCGAATGTCATTTTGAGTTTCGAGGACGGATATTATTCAGGCAGTTACGCGCTCGACATCTTTGCATTCTTGCAGGCGACGCATGGCAATGTGATGCGTGAGCAAAGCTTCGGCTTTGTGATGAAGACAGGCACGGAGTTGCCAACTTATCTTCGCGCGTCAGAGATGTGGACGGCGATTGGCTCTCCGGTCTTGCAGCAAGAGAGAGTGGCAGGGAAGAAGTAAAAAAGAAGTTTCCCGCAAAGGCGCAAAGGCGCAAAGAAAAGCTCGCAAAGGGTTGAATGACTCTTACTTCTTGAAAGCTTTCTTCGCGTCTTTCCTTTTTCCTTTGCGCCTTTGCATCTTTGCGTGAGATTATTTCTTTCAAAGAAAAGAACTCAAACTTTGATTGCGAAAGAGGCTGTTTATGAAAGCACGGATTGATGCGATTATTCATCGTCAGCAGGCTGAATATCTCGATAGGCTTTTGCCAGCGAGCACGGGGCTGCTGGAAGAGATGGAAGAGTATGCAGCCGCGCACAGAGTCCCGATTGCCGACCGAGAGGTGGCGCGTTTTCTGGAAATCACTGCGCGTGCGATGGGCGCGCGGCGTGTGCTGGAAATCGGAATGGCAATCGGCTATTCGGTTGTCCATCTCGCACGCGCTCTGCCGGAAGACGGGCTGGTCGTGACGATTGAGCCGAGCGAGGAGATGATTAGTCTTTCGGAAGAATATCTGACGCGCGCGGGCCTCAGGGAGCGCGTGCGTATCGAGCGCGGCTTTGCGCTCGAAGTCATGCCGACGCTCAAGGAAGAGTTCGACATCGTTTATCTGGATGCTTTGAAGGAAGAGTATGCCGATTATCTTGAGCTGGCAGTGCCTTTGCTGCGCGTGGGCGGAGTGATTATCGCGGACAATGTTTTGTGGGGCGGGCAGGTCGCGGGCGAGATACGCTCGCCGGATCAGACAGCTTCGACACAGGCTCTGCGAGAATTCAATCAACGCCTCGTGCGTCATCCGCAACTGCTCGCAGAAGTTTTGTCATTCGGTGACGGCATCGGGTATGGAGTCAAAGTTAATTAATCTCAAATCTGAAATTTCAAATTTGAAATTTTCTTTTGCTCCGCAAGTCATACGCGAAGGCGGCGTGATAGCTTTTCGCACAGACACTTTTTATGGTCTCGGCGTTGACCCGTTTAATCAAGAAGCCATCAGGCGCATCAAAAATCTTAAAGGACGCGAAGACAAAAAGCCGATTCTGATTCTCATCAGCGATGCTGATGAGGCTGACCGTTTTATCTCTGAAAAGTCAGAGCTATTCGATGCCGTGCGTGCGCGTCACTGGCCGGGAGCTTTGACTATTGTGGCGCGTGCGCGTGTGGAAGTGCCGGAGGAGTTGACTGCCGGAACGGGAACGATTGGCGTGCGGCTGCCGGATGACGAAGAGGTGCGCGCACTTGTGCGTGCTTGCGGCGGCGCGTTGACAGCGACGAGCGCGAATCCTGCGGGGCAATCACCTGCGCGAACCGCTCTTGAAGTCTCAAATTATTTTCAGACAGGATTGGATTTGATTATTGACGGAGGCGCGGCAAGAACCGACAAGCCTTCAACCGTGCTGGATGTGAGCGGCGAAAGCCCGCGCGTCATTCGTGAGGGAGTTGTGACGCGAGAGCAGTTAGAAGAAATATTCAAGCTAAAAAATTAATTTCCCGCAAAGGCGCAAAGGCGCAAAGAAGAGGCGAAGAAAGCTTTCAAGATAAATAAGCATTCAACTCTTTGCGAGCTTTCTTTGCGCCTTTGCGCGAAACTTGTTTTTATTTCTCGACCGTCAGATTCTTCACAAACCCCCAGTCGCCGCTTCCGTCAACCTTGATATTGCCGACACGTTTTTGCGCGACAACCATATTGGCCGGATACCAGAGCGGGAGCATCGGCACGTCGCGGCTGATGATGTCCTGCGCCTGTGCGTAGAGCCCGCGCGCCTTCTCGCGGTCAACCGTGTCAACTGCTTGCTGCAAGATTGGGTCTAGTTGCGGGTTGCTGTAGTTGGTGCGATTAAAGTTGGCTTTAGTAGTAAACAAATCTTTGAGAAAGACCGGGTCTTGATTGCCGCCAATCCAGCGCGAGGTCGTCATCTGGTATTGACCGTTGCGCATCTGCGCGAGCAGCAGGTTAAATTCCAGTGTCTCTATCTCGACAGGAATACCAACTTGCTTGAGATAGTTTTGAATCACCAGAGCATACTGGCTCGTCGCTGTGCTGCCCGAAGCGATTTTGAAAACAATCGGTTTGGGAAAGCGCATCTGCGGGCCATCGCCGTCAGGGTCGCGGAAGCCTGCTTCGTCCAAAAGCTTTTTCGCTTCTGCGGGATTGTGTGAATACTGCTGGCCTGCGTTATAAGCCCACGACTCTTCCGGCAAAATCGAGTGAGCAATCTTCGCTTGGTCCAAAAGCAAATCGCGTATCAGGCTCTGACGGTCAATCGCGTAGGCAATCGCCTGACGAACTTTCACGTTATCAAGCGGAGCTTCCTTCACATTGAATCCGAGATAGGTGACATTTGCGCCGGGAAATTTTTCCGTCTTTAAGGCTCCGCCATCGCCCAGGGATTTCAAAGTGTCTGGCGAAAGATTTGTCGGCAGTGGAACGAGGTCAACGCGCCCGCTTCTGAGTTCGGCTTGCAGCGCGCTGGCATCGCCGATGACGCGCACATTGAGTTGCTCTATATTCGGTTTGCCCTGCCAGTAATCCGCAAAAGCCGCCAGCTTCACAACCTGCTGTGTCTGGTCGTAACTAGCAAATTTAAATGGCCCAGTGCCGACAGGACTTGTTTTCTGATTCTCCGCGCTGCCCTCTGGGATAATCGAGATTGGCACGAGGTTCGTCAGGAGTTGAAGCCAGGGTTTGCGCAGGCGAATGATGACTGTGCGCTGATCCGGCGTTTCAATCGAGCCGATGAAGCCGATTCTTTCCGCTCCGGTTTTTTCAAAAAAGCTTGCAGTCCTGCCTGATGTTTCGGAATTAAGGATGGTCTCTAAAGTGTATCTGACATCGGCGGAGGTCAGCAGTTTGCCATCATGGAATTTCACGCCGTCGTTGAGCGTGAAGGTGTAAGACATGCCATCGTCCGCGCGCTGGATATTTGAAGCGAGGTCTGGCACATACTCGAACTTCTCATTCTTGCGTACGAGCGAGTTGAACATCAGAACGCGCACGCGCTCGCTGGCGGCGTCAATGGTGGCCGAGCCAACCGGGTCAATAGTCGAGATTTTATCGGAGAGCGCGATAACAAATGCGTCGCTTCGCTTGCGACAACCGGAAGAGAAGGCGAGTAATAAAGTGGACAGTAAAAGCAGAGCTGTGAATTTAACAAAGCGCATTAAATGCGGCCTCCATAGCTATAATTTAATTTGTGATTAAGAAGGGCCACTTCGTCTGAAAGTTGCTTGAAGCGTTCGGCGTCAAATGGCAGAGGCGGCTGTGTCAGAGCTTTAAAGTCTGCTATCCGGCGAAGCGAGAGATTGAGGCGTTCGGTTGTAATCCCTCCCGCACGCGCTTCTGCAAGCAGCTTTTGATAACCGCGCCTGATAAGGTCTGGCTTCGAGCAGATGAGCAGCATATCCTGTCCAGCCTCAAAAGCGCGAAAGGCCGCTTCTTCTACTTCGCAGTGTCTTGAAATAGCTCCCATCTCAAGATCATCCGTCACAACCAGGTGCTTGTATCCGAGCTCATCGCGCAAGAGCGTCGTGACAATCGCGTGATTGAGCGAGGCCGGAATGATTGTGCCGCCCGCAACATTCTGCCGTATATCAATTTTTGGAAATCCGCCATGACTGACCATCACTGCGCGCACGCGGTCGTCTTCGCGTTGAAAGAGTTCTATGTAAGGCGCGAGGTCTTGGGCCATCAAATCGTCGTGCGAGAGATGTACGACAGGCATCTCTTCATGCGAGTCAACTTCGCCCGCGCCGATGCCGGGAAAATGTTTGAGACAGCCGAGCAGCCCTGTCGCTTGAAGCGCGCGCAGATAGACCATCGTGTAGCCCAAAACTTCTCCGGGCGAGCGTCCAAACGAGCGCGAGTAAAGTCCGTTTGAGAGCAGGTCGCGCTCGTCCGTCATGATGGACATGACGGGCGCAAAGTTCATATTGAAACCGAGACGGCGCAGGACTTCGCCTGTGATGCGGCCCAGAGAACGCGCGCCCGCAAGGTCTCCATGCTGGCGTATCGAACGCGCTGCGGGCATAGGCGTGCAGATGCGCCGCAGGCGGTCAACAAGGCCGCCCTCTTGATCTATGCCAAGCAGTGGCTGTGTCGGCAAAAGCTCGCGCACATCGTTTAGCAGTTTGCGCAACTGTTCGGGCGCAGAGACATTGCGGCCAAAGATAATCACGCCGCCGGGCTGGACTTCTTCAATCAGCGCGCGCGTCTCTTCGTCAAGCTCTGTTCCCGGCAGGCCGATATAAAACAGTTGCCCAATCTGTTGTTCAAGCGGAAGGGAAGTTAAGGAATCAAACATGCTCAGTCAAGAAACGTGATACAGAATTTAAGTCAGCCCACGAACCACAAAATCACACGAACAAAAGAGAAATCATCAGCACGAAAGTTAGTGCGGTTTCGTAAGCCTTTCGTGGATTTAGTGGACAGTCGCTTTGCCATCGTATGCGCTCGACATAAAACATAGACACCGCTAAAAAATTCTCTGGACACAGGTCTCAGATGATTCGGCTGCGCATGTTAAGGAGAATTGCGTGCGCTTCATCAGGTGATAGGGTTTCTACATCAAGGTTGCGCACCTCGTCAAGCAACCCTTGATTGACGGAATCAAAGAGCGTGACCTGCGCCGCCACTTGCCTGCGCGCCGCGCGCCGCGCAGCAGTCCCCAAACCGTTCTCCGTTGCGGCCCAGTTCTCCCAGGTTTTCTTTTCTTCCGCCTGCTCACTTTGCGGCACAGCTTCCTCTGCAAACACATCCAACTCATACCGCTCAAGCCGTCGCAAAACTTCTCGCGCGCGTTCGAGAACAGATGACGGCAAACCGGCGAGTCGCGCTACTTCGATGCCGTAAGACTTCGATGCACGACCGCGCTCAAGGCGATGAAGGAAGATAACTTCGCCCTCGCGCTCTGTGGCTGTCATCTGGTAATTCTGCGCGCCCGGAAGTCGCTCCGCCAGTTCCGTTAACTCGTGATAGTGAGTCGCAAACAAAGTCTTGGCCGCGTGCTCGCCCGAATCATGCAGGTATTCAGCGACGGCCCACGCAATCGAAAGCCCGTCAAAGGTGGCAGTCCCGCGTCCTATCTCATCAAGCAGGATGAGCGAACGCGGCGTGGCATTGCGCAGGATGGCTGCCGTCTCAGTCATCTCGACCATAAAGGTCGAGCGGCCACTCGCCAAATCATCCGAAGCCCCGACTCTGGTCCAGACTCTATCAAGCACAGGCAGCCGCGCAGACTTCGCAGGCACAAACGAGCCGACCTGCGCGAGAATCTGTATCAAGGCTGTCTGCCGCATCGCAGTGCTCTTGCCGCCCATGTTCGCGCCCGTGATAATCAAGAGCCTGTCCGTCGAATTGTTCATGTACAAATCGTTCGGAATGAAAGGCTCGTCGCTGAAAGCCTCTATCATAGGATGGCGGCCATCCTTGATTTCAAGCTCATCTCCGTCGTGCAACTCTGGGCGAACATAACGACAGCGCACAGCTGCTTCCGCAAGTGAAGCCAGAGCATCAATCATCGCTAAGGCGCGCGCGGTCGCCTGCAAAGCTTTTGTTTCGCCTGCTACGCTAGCGCGGATTTCTGAAAAAATGCTTGTCTCCAATTCGCCTATGCGCTCGTCTGCGCCGAGCACATGCCGCTCCCATTCTTTCAATTCAGGCGTCGTGTATCTTTCGGCATTGGTTAAAGTCTGCCGCCTTTCATAATCGGCAGGCACGCGCGATGCGGCTCCCTTTGAGACTTCTATGAAATAGCCGAAGACATTATTAAAGCGTATGCGGAGACTTGAGATGCCGGAGCGTGCGCGCTCTCTGGCTTCGAGCGCGGCGATGGTCTGCTTGGCATTGCGGCTCGTCGCGCGCAACTCGTCAAGCTCCGCGTGATAGCCGTCGCGTATCACGCCTCCGTCAGACAGATTCGCGGGCGGCTCGTCCGAGATGGCATTCGCAATCAGGTCACGAATCTGCGGCAACTCGTCTATGCTCTCGTACAGGATTTGAAGCAGAGATGGCTCGGCATCCGATAACGTCTGACGAATGGCTGGGACTTGTTCGAGCGAAGAGCGGAGCGCGACTAAATCTCGCGGCGTGGCTGTGCCTAGATGTATGCGCCCGACGAGTCGTTCGAGGTCTGCGACTTCTTTTAAAAGCGCACGCACACGGTCGCGCTTGATTTGCGCCGTGAGGTCTGCGACAGCATCGAGCCGCGCTTCTATCTCGCCGCGCCGCATGGATGGCCGCATCAGCCACGCGCGCAAGAGCCGCGCGCCCATGCCCGTCACAGTCTTATCAATCACGCCGAGCAGCGAACGCTGGCGTCCGCCTCCAGATTGTCCTTCGACCAATTCCAGATTGCGCAGCGTGACGGCATCGAGGACAAGAAACTGCTGAGCCTCGAAATAATTTATATCAGAGACATGCGCGGCGGCTGCGCGCTGCATCTCGCGCGCGTAATTCAGACAGGCTCCGGCGGCGCGTGTGGCCTGATGTTTTTCGTCTAGTCCAAAGCCTGACAACTCGCGCACTGCAAACTGCCTGCACAGAAGCGCGCGACAATCTTCCTGTTGCCATTGCCAGTCATCAACAGGCGTGAGCGTGATGTTGAATGTGCCTGTGAAATGTGTCGGCGGCAGAATGCGCGCGGCGGGCGCATCGCCAACATTTTCATCAACGGAATCGGGAAGAGAAGCTGTGCGCGCCGGGCCGCTAAAAGCATCTTTGACAAGCAATGTGAGCGAAGCTGGATAGAGCAGTTCGCGCGGGGCATATGATTCTATGTCTGCTCGTATGCGCGCCCAAGCCTCCGGGCCTGTGGCTTCCGTTGCATGAAATTCCCCGGTTGAAAGCTCAAGAAAAGCTGCGCCGTAGCTTGAGCCTGTCCCGCACAACGCTGCGAGATAGACCGACTCGCGCGCTTCGACCAGTTGCGGGTCAATGGCCGTGCCGGGCGTAATCACTCTCACGACTTCGCGCCGCACAAGCTTTTTAGTTTTCGATGGATCTTCGGTCTGTTCGCAGACGGCGACGCGATAGCCTTTGCGCACGAGCTTGGCGATATAGCCTGCGGCAGAGTGATGCGGCACGCCGCACATCGGAACAGCATTGCCGCGCTCTTTATGCCGCGCTGTGAGCGTGATTTCCAACTCGCGCGCGCCCGTCACGGCGTCGTCGTAAAATAGCTCGTAGAAATCGCCCAGACGAAAGAAAAGGAGCGTACCCGGATGCTGCTGCTTGAGTTCCTGATACTGCCGCAGCATAGGCGTTGATGAAGTCGTCGTCATAAATTATTCAAGTGCGAGAGGTCACGGCAGCGTGTGGAAATGCCAGCGGCCATGTGTCCGAAAGCCTACACGCTGAGCGCATGAAGCGCAAGCCGTCTGTGCGTCTTTGAAAAGCAAAAGATTCTCTTGTATCATCCGAAGCGTCGCACAACTCATGTGGTCGCAGACTCCGACACGGCCTGCGCCAACTGACTATCAGAAAAAATTTCTAAAATCCCCTAAACAGTAAAGCGTGTGGAAATATTCTGAATATCATACGCTGCTCTGAATTCAACAGCAGCTATGATGTGGTGCGTTCAAATATTTCGTCCTTCAACAGGGACTTAATTTTCATCGGGGAAACAAAAGGTGCTCAGGAAAATGAATTTACAAAATCAATCTTCGCTCCGGCTCGCTTTCATGCTGGCCCTCATTTCGCTTATCTCTTTAAACGCGCGCACGGCCCACGCCGCAGGATGTGCGGGCGTCGAGTTCAATGCCGCGCGCAACACTTTGACAGGGCAGCTTCCTTACTCGCTTGAGACGGCTGACTTCAACACGGACGGCAAGCTCGATCTGGCGGTCGTCAATAATTTCTCGAACAACGTCGCGATACTTTTGGGCGACGGCGCGGGCAACTTCGCAACTCCGACAACATTCACTGTCGGCACGGGGCCGCGCCGCATCGTGAAGGCCGATTTCAACGGTGACGGGAAGACTGATTTAGCAACAGCCAATTATGGTTCGAGCAATGTTTCCATCCTGCTCGGTGACGGAGCGGGCGGCTTCACCGTCTCGCATTACGCGTCAGGTATTGGGCCAGTCGATTTAAAGGTCGCAGATTTTAATCTTGACGGCAAACCCGATGTCGCGACCGCGAATTTAGACGCCAGTTCCATTAGCGTGATGCTCAATAACGGGACAGGCGGATTGGGCGCGCCCGCTCATACTGCGGCAGGCGGAACAGGGCTGAATGCGATTGCTTCAGGAGACTTGAACAATGACGGCAAAGCAGACCTCGTGACGGCCAATACCAGTTCAAATAATCTTTCTATTTTCTTAGGCAATGGCACGGGCGGGTTTGCCGCTCCGACTTTCAAGACAATTACACAGCCCTTCTATGTGGCTGTCGGCCATCTCAACAGCGATGGAAATCTCGATTTAGTAACGACGAGTAACCTCAGTTTAGCCACACGCATGCTTGGCGATGGCGCGGGAGGCTTTACAAATCTTCCACCCCTGTCAAACGGCAGGGACTTCGTTACCTTCAGCGATGTGAATCAGGACGGCAAGTCTGATGTGCTGGTTATCAGTAACAGCCTTATCGGTGTCCTGTATGGCGATGGAACGGGCGGAATACCTAATTCAACAAGGGCCATCGTTGGCGCAGATTCGAGAGCAGTGGTGGTGGCAGATTTTAATAACGATGGAATTATGGATCTGGCCGCCACTACGTCTGTCAATCTCAGCGTTTCGGTGGCGCTCGGAAATGGCGCGGGAGGCTTTCGCAGTCCGAAGATAATTGGCTCGGAATCCGCTAGTTTCGTTGTGGTGGCGGATTTTAACAATGATGGAAAATCTGATCTCGTGAGTTTGTCCGGTGGGACGGCGCTCGTAACGAACCTTGGGGATGGTAATGGCGGTTTTGCTTCAACTTCGCAAGTGGGTGCAACAGTCGGGAGCGAGATGTTTGTCGCAGCAGACTTCAACAATGATGGCCGACTCGATGTCGCCGTTCCCAACAGTTTCAACGGCAATATCGCAGTCCGGCTGAATACCGGCATGGCGGGAGTGTTCGGAAATGCAACCACTTACACGGCTGGAGTCGCCGTCAATTCCATTACGGTGGGCGACTTTAATCACGATAACAAGTTAGACATTGCCGCCGTCTCTCCCGGCGCGGGCGGCGTCAGGACTCTGACAGGCGACGGTCTGGGCGGCTTTCTTCTCACGGGCAGCTTTCCCATCGCGGGCGAGAGTCCAATCATTGTCATGTCAGGTGATTTTAATAATGACGGCCATGTAGATTTAGTGACGGCTAATACTGGTAAAGGCTTATCCATGCTGTTGGGAGATGGCATGGGCGGCTTTGGCGCGCCGACCACGATACAGAATGTTTTCGCTCCTATTTCGTCTCCCACACACGTTCAGCCCATGACCATCGGGGATTTTAATCTGGACGGCAAACTTGATCTGGCAATCGCGCCGAACTCTTCCCAACAGGGCAGCGTCCTTTTAGGAACAGGGACGGGCGGGTTTCAGCCTGCGATTAATTTCTTTCTCTACAACATTCCGCGGTCAATCCTGACGGGCGATTTCAATTTTGATGGCAAGCCTGACCTCGCCGTCATGATGAGCGCAGCGGCAGAGGTCTCAATTCTTTTAGGAAACGGGACAGGCAATTTCTCTCTGCCAATCAATTATGCGGTCGGCTGGTCTGGGCCTTTCGGGCTGGGCGATTTCAACAGTGATGGCAAGACAGACATTATCAGCCAAACCCTCGGCGTGCGTCTTGTCTTCAACCTTACGACCTGCGGGCGCGGCGGCCAGACTACAGACTTTGACGGCGACGGGCTGACAGACCTTTCTGTCTTTCGCCCCGCGAGCAGTAACTGGTATCTCCTCTATAGCTCGAATAGTGCGTTCGTCCCAATTCAGTTTGGCACAAATGGTGACATCCCTGTGCCGGCAGATTACGATGGCGACCGCAAGACAGATGTCGCCGTCTTCCGTCCTTCAGACGGCGTCTGGTATTACCTGAGAAGTAGTGACAATGCATTTGCCTATCAACAGTTCGGCACGAATGGAGATATTCCAGTGCCGGGAGATTACGACGGCGACGGCATTACTAATTTCGCCGTGTGGCGTCCCTCGACAGGTTACTGGTACACGTCAACCAATCCTGCGACAAACTTTGGGGCCGTGTTGTGGGGACAAAACGGAGATGTGCCGGTGCCTGCTGACTATGATGGAGACGGCAGGACAGACATCGCGGTCTTTCGTCCATCCAATGCCAGCTGGTATTACCTGCGAAGTCTTGACGGGGGCTTCGTCAGTCAGCAGTTCGGGACGAGCGGAGACATTCCAGTGCCTGCGGATTATGATGGAGATGGACGGGCTAACTTTGCTGTCTTCCGTCCGAGCACAGGTTTCTGGTACACCTCTTTGAATCCTGCGACAAACTTCGGGGCCGTGCAGTTCGGCACGAGCGGAGATGTGCCTGTGCCTGGTTATTATGACGGAGATGCACGTGTGGATATCGCAGTCTTTAGAAATGGAGATTGGTATATACTCCAAAGCACAAACAATCTGACAAGGCAGGTGAACTTCGGTCTTGCAGGCGATGTGCCGCTCCCATCTGCTCCCTGAATCTGTCGCGATTAAGATTCAGAAAAGAGTCTCACGCAGAGGCGCAAAGAAAGCTTATGTCTTTCTTTGCGCCTCTTGAAATTCAAGTGAATAACAATGAGCACGAAAGAATCTCCCGCAAAGGCGCAAAGGCGCAAAGAAGAGGCGAAGAAAGCTTTCAAGATAAATAACCACTCAACACCTTTGCGAGCTTTCTTTGCGTCTTTGCGCCTTTGCGGGAAACTGCTTTTTCTTCCTCCTTTGAAATTGGCCCACTACCCAAACTTTCGCTGCTTTCCAACTGCGTGTGCTTTCATGTATCATCCTGAGCGTCGCACATCTCCTTTTGTCGCAGAGTCCGACATGCCTGCGCTAACTGACTACCAGAAATAGTCTCTAAAATCCCCTAAACGGTGAAGCTGTAGAAATATTCTGAATATCATACGCTGCTCTGAATTCAACAGCAGCTATGATGTGGTGCGTTCAAATATCTTGTTCTTCAATCGGTTATATAAGCCAAAGATGCCTGGTAAGATAAATTTTCAAAAACAGTTTTCGCTCCGTCTCGCCTTAATGCTGACACTCATTTCGCTTGTCTCTTTGAACGTGTCTTTGGCCCACGCCGCAGGATGTGCGGGCGTCGAATTCAATGCCGCGCGCAACATTCTGGCGGGACAACTTCCTTACTCGCTTGAGACGGCTGACTTTAATCTTGACGGCAAGCCGGATTTGGCGGTCGTGAATGTTTATTCTAACAACGTCGCGATACTTTTGGGCGACGGCGCAGGCAACTTCGCAACTCCGACTCCGTTCGCGGTGGGCATGAGTCCGCGCCGCATCGTGAAGGCGGATTTCAACGGCGACGGGAAGACTGATTTAGCGACGGCGAATTATGGTTCGAGCAATGTTTCCATCCTGCTCGGCAATGGGACGGGCGGCTTTACTGTTTCAAACTTTACGTCAGGCGTTGGGCCAGTCGATCTTAAGGTCGCAGATTTTAATCTTGACGGCAAACCCGATGTCGCGACCGCGAATTTCGATTCGAGCGCGATTTCCGTGATGCTCAATAACGGCGCGGGCGGGTTGGGCGCGCCTGCTCATATTGCATCAGGCGGGCAGGGACTCAATGCGATTGCCACGGGAGACTTGAACAATGATGGCAAAGCAGATTTGGTGACGGCCAATACTTCTTCACACAATATTTCTGTTTTCATAGGCAATGGCATGGGCGGGTTTGCAACTCCGACTTTGAGGAACGCCTTTTCTCCTGTCTATGTGGCTGTCGGCCATTTCAATAACGATGGAAATCTCGATTTAGCAATAACGAGTAACGACCTTAATATCTATCGCCTTCTTGGTAATGGCGCGGGCGGTTTTACCTTAGGCATTTCCAATCTTACGGGTGGCAGAGACTTCGTCGCCTTACGCGATCTGAATAATGATGGTTTGGATGATCTGCTGGCGGTTAATTTCGACACCGTCAGACTCTTCTATGAGACCGGGACAGGACAAGGGCTTACTCCAAGAGTAGCTGTCGTTGGCCCAGAGTCAAGAGCAGCGGTGATGGCAGATTTTAATAGCGATGGGATTATGGATATTGCCGCCACTTCTGCCATCAATCTCAGCGTCTCTCTGTCGCTCGGAGATGGCACGGGCGGCTTCCGCACTCCGTCAGTGTTTAGCGCCGCGGAGGTCACAGGTTTCCCTGTGGCGGCGGATTTCAACAATGATGGAAAAGTTGACATCATGAGGCTGCTGACAAATTCAGCCCTCATCATAAGCTTTGGGAATGGTGACGGCAGCTACGGCCCTGGAACAGCATTGGGGGGGAGTTCACCAAACACTAGCGGGATGTTTGTCGCCGGAGACTTCAATGGTGACGGCAAACTCGATGTCGCGGTTCCACATACTTCATTCCCCGCCGGCATTGTAGTCCGGCTCTTTAATAGCGCGACAGGGACTTTCGGCCCCGAAACCAGTTACACGGTGGGAGTCTCGGTCAACGCCCTTGTGATAGGCGACTTCAATCACGATAACAAACTAGACATTGCCACTGTTGTTCCCGGCGCGAACGGCGGCGTGAGAGTCTTGACGGGCGACGGTCTGGGCGGCTTTATTCTCACGGGCAGCTTCCTAATGACAGGTCAAACTCCGCTCACAGTAGTGACAGGTGATTTTAATAATGATAGTCATGCGGACTTAGTCACAGCCAATGCGGGCGGAAGCTTATCAATCCTGCTGGGAGATGGCGCAGGAGGTTTTGGCGCACCGACTACGATACAGAATGTTTTCGCTCCGTTTTTCAATCCTATACCTTTACAGGCTGTGACTGCCGGAGATTTTAATGTGGATGGCAAGCTTGATGTGGCGGTCGTGTCGAATGCCTCTCAACAGGGTAGCGTGTTGTTAGGAACAGGGGCGGGAGGATTTCAGCCTGCAATTAATTTCTATCTCTACAACATCCCGAAGGGCATCATCACAGACGATTTCAACTTTGATGGCAAGCCAGACCTCGCTGTCATGATGGATACTTCGACTGAGTTGGCAATTCTTCTGGGCAACGGGACGGGCAATTTCTCTTTGCCTATCAATCATCCTGTCGGCGGCTCCGGCGGATTTGCGAAGGGCGATTTCAACAGCGATGGAAAGACAGACATCGTGGTCATCGGCAACGGCTCGCGTCTTGTCTTCAACATCACGACCTGTGCGCGCGGAAGTCAGACGACAGACTTTGACGGCGACGGATTGACTGACATCTCTGTCTTTCGACCTTCGACAGGCATCTGGTACATCCTTCGTAGCTCTAACAATACCGTCCAGGCCATACAGTTTGGCGTGGGTGGCGATTCTCCTGTCCCCGACGATTACGACGGCGATGGCAGAACCGATGTCGCTGTCTTCCGTTCTGGCATCTGGTATTACCTCAGAAGCACGGATGGAGCTTTTGCTTACCAGCAGTTTGGCACGAGCGGCGATATTCTAGTGCCGGGAGATTACGACGGCGATGGGAGAACCAACTTTGCTGTCTGGCGTCCCTCGACGGGTTACTGGTACACGTCTTTGAATCCGGCGACAAACTACGGTGCTGTGCTCTGGGGACAAAATGGCGATGTGCCTGTGCCTGCTGATTACGATGGAGACGGCAGGACAGACATCGCAGTCTTTCGTCCCTCGAACGCTCGCTGGTATTTGCTGCAAAGCTTACAGGGCTATCGAGAACAGCAGTTTGGAATTGGCACGGACAATCCCTTCCCGGCGGATTACGATGGAGACGGGCGGGCTAATTTTGCTGTCTTCAGACGGGGAACCGGATTCTGGTACACGTCTTTGAATCCTGCGACAAACTATGGAGCGGTGCAGTTCGGCACTAATGGAGACGTGCCAGTGCCGGGCTTTTATGATGGAGACAGGAAAGCTGATGTGGCCGTCTTCAGATTCGGCGGGGATTGGTTTATCCGGCAAAGCACGAACAATGCTACGACACATGTTCACTTCGGCTCGCCGAGTGATGTGCCGCTTCCGTCCGCGCCCTGAATCGGATGATGAAGAGCGAATGCCCGAAACGAGTGCAGCGGGTTGAAGTGATTCTTAATCTAATACGCTGCTTGAGACAAACGGCATGTCGTTTAAAACTGCTTTCAAAAACTTATCTTACAACTGGATTGTAATTTTCATAATGGGAGTCAAAGATGCTTCGTAATATAAATATTCAAAATCAGAATGTCCTGCGGTTCTTTAGCAAACTCGCTGTCATTTTCTTTATCGGCTTGAACGTCACATCGGCCTCTGCTGCCGGGTGTCCGGGGTTCGCCATGTATGCCGCGCGCAATTATCTGGCGGGACAGTCTCCTTTCTCGCTTGTCACGGAAGATTTCAATCTTGACGGCAAGGCAGACCTCGCGGTGTTGAATGCTTACTCGAATAACGTGGCGATTATGTTGGGCGACGGCGCGGGCAACTTTGCCCTGCCGACAACCTTCACCGTCGGCACGAGTCCGCGCCGCATCGTGAAGGCGGATTTCAACGGCGACAGTAAGACTGATTTGGCGACAGTGAATTATGCATCGAACACTGTCTCTATCCTGCTCGGCGATGGGATGGGCAGCTTTAGCGTCGCCAGTTATGCGGCGGGCGTTGGGCCAATCGTGCTCGATGTCGCGGACTTTAACAGCGATGGTATCACGGATGTCGTGACTGGGAATTTTGATTCAAGCTCGGTTGCTCTGTTGCTCAACAACGGCGCGGGAGCTTTGGGCGCGCCGATGCATACGGCTTCGGGTGGAGCGGGCGTCAATGGCGTCGCCGCCGGAGATTTGAACAATGACGGTAAAGTTGATGTGATAACTGCCAATACAACTTCAAATAATATTTCTATTCTGCTCGGCAATGGCTTGGGCGGATTTGGCGGCCCTCCGACATTGAGGACTGTCTTTCAACCGGTCTATGTGGCGGTTGGCTTTCTCAATAGCGATGGCAATCGTGATGTAGCGACAGCGAGCAATGATGCGACTCTCGTTCGTTTTTTCGGAGATGGCACAGGAAACCTTTCAAGCCCGCAACCCCTCGTCGCAGGTGCCAGAGAATTCGTCTCCTTCAAGGATGTGAATCAGGATGGCAAACAGGATTTGGTGACGACCAATTACGCGCTCGCCAAAGTCTTCTATAGCGATGGGACGGGCCAGATATTCAATCCAAAACCACCAATTATCGTCGGGCCGGACGCGAGGGCGGCTGTCGCGGGGGATTTCAATAACGACGGCATTCTGGACATCGCGGCGGTGAGCGCCATCAATCTCAGCGTTTCCGTCTCGCTCGGAGACGGGACGCTGGGCGGCTTTCGCACTCCGACCATGACAGGCACAGACTTTGTCGGCTTTCCGGTGGTCGCGGATTTTAATAATGACGGCAAACAGGATTTGGTGAGACTTAATAACAGCAGCAATCAACTGATTACACAACTCGGCAATGGCAACGGCACATTTGCAACTAACACTACGCTGCCCGGTTCAAGTGGTCAGATGTTTATCGCCGCAGATTTCAACAACGACGGCAGACTTGATGTAGCAATACCGCGTGGGTCAAACAGCACCATCGGCGTGCGGCTCAATAATGGCACAGCAACAGTTTTCGGCAATGAGACTATTTATACTGTCGGACTCTCGACCTTCTCGCTGGCCGCAGGCGATTTCAATCACGATGGCAAACTCGATATAGCGGCGGCAGTGACTACAGGCACAACCGGCGGCGTGAGGGTTTTAACCGGCGACGGGCTGGGCGGCTTTATTCTGACAGGCGACTTTCCCATCGCGGGACAGAATCCGGCCATGATTATGACAGCCGATTTTAATAACGACGGCAACCCGGATGTCGTGACGGCCAATAGCACAGGGAGCATATCCATCATGCTCGGCAATGGGACGGGCGGCTTCGGCGCGCCGACGACGGTAACGAGTCTTTTCTTTGGCAGTATTAACCAGCAGTCCTTCACAATCGGGGATTTCAATCTTGACGGCAAGCCAGACATTGCGCTTGTCCCGAATCCTTCGCAGACTGGAAGCGTGCTCTTGGGCAATGGCGCGGGAGGATTCCAGCCGCCCATCAATTTCTATACTTATAGTCGGGGCTTTGCTATCAAGACAGCCGACTTCAATCTGGATGGCAAGCCAGACCTCGCCGTCATACATAACTCTACGGAGATGTCTATCCTTCTCGGAAACGGGACAGGCAATTTCTCTTTGCCTTACGTTTATCCGGTCGCGGGCTCCGGCTATCTTGCCATAGGTGATTTGAACAGCGATGCCAAGCCCGATGTCGTAACTATCCAGAATGGCATGCGCTTCATCTTCAACATCACAACCTGCGCGCGCGGAAGTCAGACGACGGATTTTGACGGCGACGGCATAACAGACCTCTCAGTCTTTCGACCTTCGACAAGCACCTGGCACATTCTCTATAGCTCAAACAATTCTTATCACCCGGTGCAGTTTGGTGTGAGCGATGACATTCCAGTGCCGGGAGATTATGACGGCGATGGTCGTACGGATGTCGCTGTCTTTCGTCGCAGCGTTGGCACCTGGTATTACCTGAGAAGCACTGACGGCGCATTCGCTTATCAACAGTTCGGGTCGAACGGAGACATTCCAGTGCCGGGAGATTATGACGGAGATGGCATCACGAACTTTGCAGTCTTTCGTCCGACAACAGGTTACTGGTACACGTCTTTGAATCCTGCGACTAATTACGGAGCAGTGCTGTGGGGACAGAATGGAGATGTGCCGGTGCCTGCTGATTATGATGGAGACGGACGCACAGACATCGCAGTCTTTCGTCCTTCGACTGCCTTCTGGTATTTGATTCAAAGCACGCAGGGTTTCAGGCAGCAGCAGTTCGGTGCCGGGACAGACACGCCCGTGCCAGCCGATTACGATGGCGACAGCAAGGCCGACTTCGCTGTCTTCAGGCCAAGCACTGGAACGTGGTACACGTCTCTGAATCCCGCGACCAATTATGGAGCGGTGCAGTTCGGCGCGAATGGAGATGAGCCTGTGCCGGGCTTTTATGATGGAGATGCCAGAGCCGATATAGCTGTCTTCAGAGACGGAGACTGGTTTATACGTCTAACCCTGAATGGCGCAATTAGAAACGCACACTTTGGCGCGACAGATGATGTGCCGCTTCCGGCTGCTCCTTAGAACGAGCAGGCAATAAACGCTCTGTTAAAAACTGACACGCTGACAGGTAAATGGGTAATTTAAGATTTCGCTATGAGAAACGAACTCTCTTTGTGCAATCTTAAATTATCCCTTTCTCTGGTCCAGAAAAGCGGCGCGGCTCGTTTCTACTTTCTTGAAACCCACTTTATACTATCGGCTTGTCGCAAACTTACGAGCGGGTCGGCAGACTCCGACGCTGCTTGTTGCTCATCGCTGAATTTCCCCAACAATAAGATTAATCACACTCCCTTTACAAAGGTAAAAGTAATGTCCAGAAAATCCGTTGTCATGAATCGTCTCGCTATGATGTTTATTCTGGCACTCGCTCTGATGTCGTTTCTGAATTTGAGCGCGGTCAGTGTTTTCGCAGAAGGCTGCGCGCGCCCGAACATGAAGGCGGCGCGGATTGTCCTTGTCGGTCAAGGGCCGAATGCTGTGGTTGTGAGTGACTTCAACGCTGACGGAAAAAATGATGTCGCGGTGGCAAACTCAATCACACAGGACATCGCGGTTCTCTTTGGCGACGGGACGGGCGGATTCGGTGCGCCGACAGCTTATCCTCTGGGAAGAAAAGCATTCACGCTAATCGTCGCGGATTTCAACAACGACGGCAAGCCGGATATGGCGACCGCGAATTACGAAGTCCACAATGTCTCCATCTTGATGAATAACGGCGCGGGCGCATTTACCGTCAATCACTTTGCGACAGGCATCGGCCCACGCTCGCTTGTGGCGGGGGATTTTAACAACGACGGCAATCGAGACATCGTGACTGCCAACAGAGATGCCGGAAATGTTTCGCTGTTGCTTGGCAACGGGGCGGGCAGTTTCGGCGCGCCTGCTTTTTTTAATGTCGGAATTTCTCCGACGGATGTGGCTACCGCAGACTTTAATCTTGACGGCAGGCTTGACCTCGTAGTTGCCAATGCCGGAACGGGCGCGCCCGCGACGGGCAGCATCAGTATTCTGCTCGGCATCGTCTCTGGTTTTTCTGCCATGACGGCTATTCCTCAGGCCGCTTTAGATGTCGTTGTCGGAGATTTCAATAATGACACGATGCCGGATTTCGCCACGGGTCGCATCTACTTGGGAACCGGCCAGGGAACTTTTGTGCAGGGCGAAACTCTCGACGTGGCCGCCTACTCGCTTCAGGCCGCAGATTTAAATAACGATACGAAATTGGATTTAGCCGCCGTCAACGGCAACGTCGGCGTCATAACTAATAAGTTTGTTGTCGCGCTCGGCAACGGGGCGGGCGGATTCACTTCTACCAAGAGCTATCTCACAGGCATGGATGCGCGCTCTCTGGCGATTGGCGATGTGACGGGCGATGGCAAGCTTGACATCGTCGTGGCGGCGGCAGCCATTCATAGCATTGCTATCTCGGAAGGCGACGGCGCAGGGAATTTCGATGCGCCGATTGATCTGTCTCCCAACATCACTGGCTCAAAGACAATCGCAGACCTCAACGGCGACGGCAAGCTCGATCTAGCTCATACGAGTCTTTCCGCAGGTCTGGTCACGTATTTCGGGAATGGAGACGCGACCTTCACTCCCGGCAATTTTCACTTCATGTCCGAGAATCCTGTGCTGGTCTTGAGCAGCGATGTGAACAGTGACGGGAAGATAGACCTTGTGGCGGGAAACCCCGGCGGCAGCATCTCCATTCTCTTAAATGACGGAACCGGCGTTTTCAATTCGCACGTCACCTTTTCAACTGGCGGCACGCCCGTCTCAGTTGTCTTTGGTGATTTCAATGGAGACGGCAAGCAAGACATCGTGACATCACTTAACGGCCTTGCTGTTGTCAGAGTCTTAATCGGAGACGGTCAGGGGGCATTTACTTTGACGGGCAATTTTAATGTCGGCGCGCCTGTCACACGGATGCGCAAAGGTGATTTCAACAGCGACGGTATCTTAGATTTGCTCATTCTGAGAACGGACAATCTGTTCTCGATTCTTCCGGGCAACGGCGCGGGAGGTTTTGGCGCAGAGATAAATGTCCCCGTCACGGGCAATCCGGGTTCGATTGGAGCCAGTCATAGCTTTGAAGTCGAAGATGTGAACAGAGACGGTAAACCTGATCTCATCGTTCCTTTCAGGACTACCTTTAGCAGTCAGGTCTTGTTGGGCAACGGCGCGAATGGTTTTGGCCCGCCGATAGAATTTTTCGCCGGGTTCAATCCTACTCAAGTCTTCGTCGCCGATTTCAATAATGACCGGAAAGATGATCTGGTCTTCAATAACCGTGACTTCGGATTCACAGTCGTTTTAGGAGACGGCGCAGGACAGTTCGGGCAAGCTGTTTCCTATACGGGCGGGTCTGTCTCGGATACTGGTGATTTCAACAATGATAGCAGTGTGGATTTGTTTGGCGGAAACACTTTCAACTGGATTGTGCTCAACAAGTGCCGCGTCGCGCGCGGAGTTGAGACAACGGATTTTGACGGCGATGGGCGAACGGACATAGCTGTCTTCCGCCCGTCGAGCGGCACCTGGTATATCATGCGCAGCTCTGACAATGCATTTCAGGCTATACAGTTCGGAGCTAACGGAGATGTACCCGCGCTTGGCGATTATGACGGCGATGACAGGACTGATATTGCAGTCTTCCGCGCAGGCACATGGTATTACCTGAGAAGCACTGACGGCGCATTCGCTTATCAACAGTTCGGGTCGAACGGAGACATTCCAGTGCCGGGAGATTATGACGGAGATGGCATCACGAACTTTGCAGTCTTTCGTCCGACAACAGGTTACTGGTACACGTCTCTGAATCCTGCGACTAATTACGGAGCAGTGCTGTGGGGACAGAATGGAGATGTGCCGGTGCCTGCTGATTATGATGGAGACGGACGCACAGACATCGCTGTCTTTCGTCCTTCGACGGGCATCTGGCATCTGCTGCAAAGCGCAGAAGGATACAGAGCGCAGCAGTTCGGTGTCGGAACGGATTTGCCTGTGCCTGCGGATTATGACGGAGACGGCAGAGCTAACGTCGCAGTCTTTCGTCCTTCGACGGGATTCTGGTACACCTCTCCGAATCCGAACACAAACTTTGGCGCGATCTATCTGGGCCAGTCGGGAGACATTCCTGTGCCGGGCTATTATGACGGAGATGCCAGAGCCGATGTTGCCATCTTCAGAGCCGGAGACTGGTACATCATTGAGAGCATAGGCAATGTCTTGAGAGGCGTGAACTTTGGCACGGCGGGCGACCTGCCCGCTCCTGCTGCTCCCTGAGCGCGCTTCTTGAAATAAAAATTTCCGATGAGTTTGACCAATGAGTTACCGGCGAAGAGAAATAAACAGGCTCTTGCCTTGCCCCGAAAGGAAAATCTTTAATGTCTCATTTGAGCCAAAACGCCAAATCCATCCTTCTCTTCGCCGGTCTCTTATTGGTCACAGCAGGACTGGCAACCCGCAACGTCTGGACTGCTCCTGCTGCTCCAACTTCTACTGCGACGCCGTGCGAGTCTGCCAACTTCAAAGCCGCGCAGATTCTTGATGTCGGAAAAACTTTGAGGGCTGTGACTGTTGGAGATTTCAACGGCGATGGAGATTTGGACATCGCTGCGGCCACCATCGGAACGGATGCTCAAAATCCGAGCACGGTTTCCATCATGCTCAATAACGGAGCTGGCGGTTTCGGCGCGCCGATTGTCAAGACACATTTTTCAGGGCCGGATGCGATTGCGGCTGCCGATTTTAATGACGATGGAAAATTAGATGTCGTGACGGGCAATGGCGTCTCGAATGATGTGGCCGTTTATCTTGGCGACGGCCTTGGCGGTTTGACTCTTCATAATCACTATTCGACCGGCACGAGTTCCGCGCCATGGCGGGTTGTCGTTGGCGACTTTAACGGCGACGGCAAACTCGATTTGGCAGCTTCGAGTCAGATATTTTCAAAGGTTCACCTCTTGTTCGGCGTCGGCGATGGAAGCTTTAACAACCTCGTGAGTTTTTCCGTCGCCACAAGCCCGACGCATCTGGTGGCGGCAGACTTAAATGGCGATAACAAACTCGACCTCGTTACTTCAAATTCGACTGGCAACAATGTCTCTGTCTTAATCGGAAACGGCAGTGGAAGTTTTGCTTCGGCGGTCAACTACAATGCTGGCGTGACTCCGACTGCTGTTGGCGCGGGAGATTTCGACGGCGACGGAGATTTTGATTTAGTCACGGCCAACTCAAATTCAAACAACGTCTCTGTGCTCGCAAACAACGGCTCTGGCGTCTTTGGCTCGCCCACGCACATCGGCGGACTCTCTACGCCTTCGCATCTCCTGGTGCGCGATTTCGACGGCGACGGGAAAAGCGACCTCGCGGTGGTCAGTCAAAACAGTAGCAATGTCTCTTTGATGCCGGGCAACGGGACGGGCGGCTTTGGCTCTCCGACGAGCTTTGGCGCCGGAACGAATGCGGGTCTGATTGTCTCAGGAGATTTTGACCACGACGGATTGATAGACATCCTCGCGCCCAATAATGGCTCAAGAAATGTTGTCCTGCTTAAAGGAACTGGCGTCGGCCAACTGAGCGGCGCGCCGCTCTACACAGCCGGGAACGGCGGCTGGGAAGTGGCCCTCAATGATTTTAATAACGACGGGAAGAAAGATGCCGCAGTCGTCAATTTCCATTCCAATAATTTCTCCATCTTTCTCGGCAACGGGACAGGCGGCTTTGGCGCGGCCACAAATATTCCCGTCGGTGGAACCACCCCGATGCGTATGGCCGACGGAGATTTTAATGGCGACGGCAAAGCCGATCTGGCGATTACCGTGAACTTCAATGGACAAATCGGCTTCAATGTCTTTCTTGGAAACGGCGCGGGCGGTTTCGGCTCTCCGACTTTCATTCACGGCGGCGGCGGCAGCCTCAATCGCATCATTACCAACGATTTTAACGGCGATGGCAAGCTGGATATTGCAGGCATCATGTGGGAGGGGAGCGTAGTGATGTACATCGGCTCCGGGACGGGCAGCTTTGCCATCTCCAATACGTTCGCGATTGGCGGCGGCGGCTCGTCTTTGCTTGCCGCAGACTTTAATAATGATGGCAAGCTGGACATTGCAACGGTTTGCAGCCCCAATGTCGTGAATCTGCTTTTAGGAGACGGGATGGGGAATTTCGGCGCTGCTAACTATTTTACAGTCGGCATCTCGTCGCAGGATTTAGCCACAGGGGATTTCAATGGCGACGACAATCTTGACCTCGCCGTGCCTTCACGCACGGATAAAAAGATGTTCATCCTGCTCGGTGATGGAATGGGAAGCTTTGCTCCGGCAACGAGCTTTGATGTCGCAGATGGCCCGACCGGCATTGTCGTCCGCGATTTCAGTGGCGATGGCGAAGACGATATTGTGCTCTCGCATTTTGAAGGCCGGAGCGTCACTGTCTGGACTGGCGACGGGGCTGGGAGCTTCGCCTCGCAGATTCTCTATGCCGCAGGCGCAGGCCCCTGGGAGATTGCCGCCGATGATTTAAACAGCGACGGCAAGCCGGATGTTGTTGTGACATCCCTTAACGGGCCGGGGCCACATACTCTGGCAGTGCTGCTCAATTCCTGCACGGGGCCTTCGGGTGAGAGGAACACGCGCGGCGACTTTGACGGCGACGGCAAGACAGACCTCGGCGTCTATCGTCCGCCGACTGCTTCGCCCGCAGCATGGTATGCCAGCAGAAGCTCCAACAGCGTCTTCTTCTCTCGCTTAGGTCTCGGCGCATCCGGCGATGTTTTAGTGCCAGGAGATTTCGACGGTGATAGCCGCGCGGATGTAGCTGTCTGGCGTCCTTCGAACGGCAACTGGTATGTGGAATTTAGTTCGACCTATGAAATCAAAATCTGGAACTGGGGCTTAAATGGAGACAAGCCTGTCATCGGAGATTTCGATGGCGACTTCAAGAGCGACTTAGCGGTCTTCCGTCCTTCGACGGGCGTCTGGCATATCTTCCAATCCACTAATCGTCAGGTCAGAAGCGTGCAGTGGGGAGCAAGCGGCGATCTTCCTGTCGCAGGAGATTTTGACGGCGACGGCAAGACGGATTTGACAGCCTTTCGTCCGGGCGTCGCTGGCTGGTACACGCTCCGCAGTTCCGATAATACGTTTACGGGCATCGCCTGGGGACTCTCGACTGACAAGCCTGTGGCGGCTGATTATGACGGAGACCATAAGGATGATGTCGCGGTCTTTCGTCCTTCGACGGGCAGTTGGTATGTCTATCAGAGCTCAAACAATCAGATGATGTCCATGAACTTTGGCATCAGCACGGACAGGCCGATTCCGGCTGATTATGACGGAGACGGAAAAGTTGACATCGCCGTCTATCGTCCGAGCGAAGGCACCTGGTATATCTGGCAGAGCGCGTCAGGGACTTTGCGCGCAGGATACTGGGGCGTGACGACGGATGCGCCTGTGCCTGCGGCCTATCTGCCTGAGTAAGCTGAAAGTTTAACCACAGAGGACACAGAAGATTTCAAATCTGAAATATCAAATTTGAGATTCTCTGTGTCCTCTGTGATTAATTGCTGATGATGAGACAAAACTGCTTTAACTACAGAGGGTTAGTTGACAATGCGTGACAAGGCATGTTAAGTAAGCCATTCGATTTTTCTCAGGAAAGTTGCTCGCGGTAATTATTGACCAGACTAAGAGGCAGGCCCTGCATCTCGAAGGAATTTATTGGCGGCGTTTGAGACGATTAAAACAATCTTATAAAGAACTATTCTGCATGCTCAAAATCCATCGGCTGCTTTATGCCCGCCATTTGCTCCCCAATGGCTTTAATGTTTCAGTCAATTCGGAATCACACACAAGGTTAAATCTTCGGGCTTAGTGTGCTAAACTTGTCTTCCACAATGAGGCTCAGAAATTCGGACACGTCCGTCACAAACCCGGCAGGCTTGGAACTCGCTCCGCAAGAGGTTTTAGAAGTTATGAAAAGAAATGAAAGTAAGGTTTTTGTGCTGGCTCGATTTGCGTTCGCGCATCTTTCAGTCATGCTGATGTTGGCTTTAACTGTGCTCGTCTTCGCAGGCGCGGCTCTGGCCCAGGAGCCTGCCAAAACCGCAGAGCCTTCATTGAGCGATGCCGCTTCGACGCAGGCGTCAAAAGATAAAGAAGCTGCTTTGAAGTTGATGAATGATGAGAGGTATCGCATCGGGCCGGGCGATGTTTTGGACATACGCGTCTTCAATCGTCCGCAACTCTCGCGCGAAGCGCGTGTCGATTCCAACGGCGTCATACAGATGCCGCTCCTTGAAGGCGACATCAAGGCTGCCTGTCTGACAGAGAACGAACTGGCGCAAGAGATTGCTAAGCGTTATCTCAAATACCAGCGCAATCCTTATGTCAATGTCTTCGTCAAGGAATACAGTTCGACGCCCGTTGCCGTCATCGGCTCTGTCGAAAAGCCCGGACGCTTTCAGTTGACGCGCCGCGTGCGCTTGCTTGAACTGCTCGCCTTCGCGGGCGGGCCGACCGAAAAGGCTGGCGGCAAGATTCAGATTGCACACACAGGCGCGGTCTCTTTGTGTGAATCACAAAAATCCACAGAGAGTAATATCTTCGACTTCTATCCGCTACAGGCAGCCATGCGCGGCTCGAAGGACGCCAACCCGTATATCCAGCCGGGAGACATCGTGTCTATCGCAGAAGCCGATCAGGCTTATGTTGTGGGCAACGTCAACAAGCCGCAGGCCGTCTCGCTAAAAGACCCCGTTACGGTCTCGCGTGCGATTGCGATGGCCGGAGGCACTTTGCGCGCCACCAAGATGAGTGCTGTTAAAATCATCAGGTCTAGCGAAGGCAGCACGACCAAAGAAGTCATCCCTGTTGACCTGGTTGCTATCCAGAAGCAGCGCGCGCAGGACATTCTGCTCCTTCCTAACGATGTCATCGAAGTCCCGACGGATGAAGGCAAGATTTTGCGCGACAAGATTTTTGGCGCGCTGACGGGTGGCCTCTCAAGCATCCCGTACTTGATTCGTTAAGTTCTCGCGCTGAAAGTCGCTTGAACGGTTAGTGTGCTCTACCACAGGACAAAAGCTCTTTAGGTGAACTAATGAAAGAACGCAGTGAACTTGTTGTAAACGTCCCGGATAATGCCGAGCTTGTCAGACCCCTCGATTTGAAGGGCATGCCGACTTCCACTGTTTATAAGATGGATGCCGGTGAAGAAGATACTGTACATCTGCTGGACTACTGGCGCTCGATTCGCAAACGTCTCTGGCTTGTGATTGGCATCACTGTCCTGATTACGAGTCTCACGGCCATCTACATGTCGCGCAAGCCGGACATCTATGTCGCAAAGGCTCGCGTGCAGGTTGACCTTGAGCGTGTCAATCCCGCGCTCGGCGTCAAGGACAGTCCGATTGTCGTCAACAACACAGCCAACGACCCCGCATACTTTAATACGCAGCTACAGATTCTGACCGGCCCCGGCCTCTTGCGCCGCGTCGCCAAGACTCTCGACTTAGAGAACAATAAAGACTTTCTCAAGAATCCTAAAGAGCAATCGCGCTCGACGACGCAGAGCATCCTGCGCATGATTGGTCTCGGCGATAAAGAGAAACCGGCGACCAACCCGGAGGATGAGATTCCGCTCACTTCCTCTAACGCTTCGCAATCGCAGCTCGAAGATTTGGCCGAGACCAAAAGGCTTGCGCCTTACGTCGAAGCTTTGCAGAAAGGCTTGAATGTTGACCCTGTCAGAGAGAGCCGCCAGACAGTCAAAGAGACGCGCCTGATTGATATTACCTTCACGCATGCCAACCCAATCGTAGCGGCAAAAATCGTCAATGCTATCGCAGACACTTTCTCTCTCTCGAATCTTGAGAAGAAGACAGAGTCGAACAGCGCGACGAGCGACTTTCTACAAAAACGCATCGCAGAATTGCAGGCGGAGATTCGCAAGGGCGAAGAGAAGCTTGTGGACTATACGCGCGCCAACGACATGCCGATTCTGGATAAAGACCAGAACATCGTCGTCGAGCGTCTGGCGGGACTCAATAGAGATTATCTGAAAGCGCAGAATGAGCGTTTGCAGGCTCAAGCGGAATACGAGTCCGCGCTCGAACCCGGCGCAAAGGAAGCTCTGGCAGAGAATAGCAACATCAAGAGATTCATTGACGAAGCCAGCTTGAAGCTTGCCGAGCTCAGACAAAAACGCGCAGAGCTTTTAGTTGACAACACGGAAGAATGGCCCGAAGTCAAACAGGTCAACGAACAGATTGCAGAGATTGAGCGAGCCATCGAAGATGCCAGCAAGCGCGCGGGCAATGTTGTCATCACAAATCTCTACACTAGATACCGTCAGGCCAGAGCCAACGAAGCTTCGCTCAAAAAAGCTTTTGACGAGCAGCGCAGCAAAACGCTCAACATGAACGAGGCTGCGATTAACTACAAGATTATTCAGCAGGAGATTGAGACCAACAAAGGCTTGCTCGAAGGCTTGTTGCAGGGAGCCAAAGAGAACGATGTGAAGTTGGCCGGAACGCCGAACAACATACACGTCGTTGATTATGCGATTGCTCCAGAAGACCCGATTGGGCCAAAACGCTTGATGAGCGTGATGGCAGCCTTCGTGCTCTCTCTTGCTTTTGGCGCAGGGCTTGCGCTCTTCCTTGAATATTTGGATGACACTGTGCGCTCGACGGATGATGTGGAAAACCTCTTGCGCCTGCCCGCACTCGCGGTCATTCCTTCCATCGAAGGCATGAAGGGCCGTCGCCTGTTGGCCTCCGGCGCGGCGAATGGCAACGGCAACAACGGGCATAAGTCAACGGAACTCTTGCTCAATGCGGATGCGCGCTCGTCTTTGGCGGAAGCCTATAGACAGTTGCGCACATCAGTTCTGCTTTCGACTGCGGGCCACGCGCCGAAGACTTTGCTGGTCACTTCGAGCGTGCCTTCTGAAGGCAAGACGACGACTGCCGTTAATACCGCCATCAGTCTTTCGCAGACGGGAGCTAAAGTGCTGGTCGTTGACGCGGACATGCGCCGCCCGCGCCTGCATAATATTTTCCAGATTGAAAATCGTCAGGGCTTGAGCACGATTCTGTCCAGCGAGATGAAAGAGGCGGATGTGCTTTCGATGATTACGCCTTACGAGGATAGCAATCTGCACCTGCTGACCTCCGGCCCAGTGCCGCCGAACCCGGCAGAGCTTATCGGTTCAGACCAGATGCGTCGCCTGATTGCGACGCTCGAAAACAACTACACTCATATCGTAGTTGACTCGCCGCCGATTGCTTCGTTTACGGACGGCGTGCTTATCTCCGCAATGGTGGATGGAGTGCTGCTGGTCGTTCATGCCGGAAAGAGTTCGCGCGGCATCGTGCGTCGCTCGCGGCAGTTGTTGCAGGATGTGGGCGCGAAGATTTTCGGCGTCGTCCTGAATAACGTCAACCTGCGTTCGCAGGATGGTTACTACTACTATCAGAGTTACTATCAACAGGCATACTACAAGGGCGAGCCGTCGGATTCGGACACGGTTGCCACGACCGGCGTGCAATCCTGAAAGAGCGCGGCGCATGCCTAAAGTTCTGAGGCGGGCTGATTTCGGCTTTTCAAAAATTGGCCCGCTTCTTGTCGAGTCGAATTAGAAGCACACAAAATTTTTCGTCATTCTTTAGAGTCAAGCTGAGGAGAGCTGTCGCATGTCAACTCAAACGAAAGTGTTGGTCACAGGGGCCGGAGGATTTATCGGCCATCATCTCGTGACCTTTCTAAAAAATCGCGGCTACTGGGTGCGCGGTGTGGATCTCAAGTATCCCGAATATAGCCAGACGGACGCGGACGAGTTTGAATTGCTCGACCTGCGACGTTGGGAAAACTGTTTGCAGGCCACGCGCGATGTCGAGGAAGTGTACGCGCTGGCGGCGGACATGGGCGGCATGGGTTTTATCTCTGCCAATCACGCGCAGATTCTGCATAACAATTCGCTGATTAACATACACACGCTGGACGCCGCGCGCGAAAACAAAGTCAAGCGTTATCTCTACACCTCTTCGGCTTGCATCTATCCTGAGTACTTGCAGGAAGACGCCAACGTCACGCCGCTCAAAGAGACGGATGCATATCCGGCGCAGCCGCAGGACGCATACGGCTGGGAAAAATTGATTGCCGAACGCCTCTGCACGCATTATCGCGAAGAGTATGGCATCGAGACTCACATCGTGCGCTTCCATAATATCTTTGGGCCACTCGGCACATGGGACGGCGGGCGCGAGAAAGCTCCAGCCGCTTTGAGCCGCAAGATTGCTCACGCCAAGCTGACTGGCAATCCAGAGATTGAAATCTGGGGCGACGGCGAACAGACGCGCTCCTTCTGCTACATAGACGATTGCACAGCGGGCATCTACAAGCTGATGCGCTCAGACTTTTACGAGCCGCTCAATCTGGGTCAGGATCGCATGGTGACAGTCAATCAACTGGCAGACATCATCGCGGACATCGCGGGCATACGCATCAGCAAGAAACATATCAGCGGGCCGCAGGGCGTGCGTGGACGCAACTCTGACAATTCACTTTTAAGAGAAAAGCTCGATTGGGAGCCAGAGATTTCGCTTGAGAAAGGTTTGGCCCACACTTACTCGTGGATTGAAGAGCAGGTGCGCGAGCGTCTTGAGTCTTCGCCTGAGACTGTGGCCCAGACTGTCGCTCAATAAGACTATGCCAATCAAGTGAAGACAAATCTTTGCGCTTCTTTGCGAAAAACTTTGCGACCTTTGCGTTGAAAGCTTTTCTTTCAACGCAAAGGTCGCAAAGAGGAAGATGCAAAGTGGCGCAAAGGGAAATATCTTTTACTCTTGATTGACATAAGACCGTATAAGCCGAACGATTGATGAGCGAGAAGAGCTTAGGGGAGTTGCAATGCTGGGAGACTGTTGCGCGGCGCAAGCTGGTTGACGCATCTCCCTGGCTCAATCTCTGGATTGATGAAGTTCGTCTGCCTGACGGAAGAGTTGTCAGCGATTTCTACACGGTCGAGCAGCCAGACCACGTTGTCATCTTTGCTCTCGATGATGCGGAAAGAGTCGTCGGCCTCTGGCATTACAAACATGGGCCAGCCTGCGTCAACTTAGGTTTCCCGGCGGGCTACCTGATGCCGGGCGAAGTTGCCCTTGATGCTGCGCGACGCGAATTGTTTGAAGAGACAGGTTACGTCTCAGACGATTGGCAGCATTTAGGCTCATACACTGTTGACGGCAATCGCGGCAACGGGCGCGGGCATTACTTTCTCGCAAGAAACGCGCGACAAACTGCACAAGCCGAGCCGGATGACCTCGAAGAAATCAGAATCGAGCTTCTCAAGGTAGCTGATTTAAATTCTCTTTTAAAGGGAGCGTGGCGACGCTTGACGCGGCAGCCATCATCGGGCTGGCCCTCAATGCGCTCAGCCGTTAAAGGGTAGAAATTCTTATGAGTAGTTTTGCCGAAACTCCAATCAACAAGGTTCAGGAATACTGGAACAACCGCCCCTGCAACATACGACATTCGACTGCTGAAGTCGGCACGCGGCAATATTTTGATGAAGTCGAAGTCCGCAAATATTTTGTCGAGCCGCACATTCCGGCCTTCGCAGAGTTTGATAGATGGCGCGGTAAAAAGGTGCTTGAGATTGGCTGCGGCATCGGCACGGACACGATGAACTTTGCGCGCGCCGGAGCCGAAGTGACAGCCGTTGACCTTTCGGCCAAGTCGCTTGAGTTGGCACGCAAGCGCGCGGAAGTTTTTGGCCTCGAAGACCGCATTAATTTTTACGAAGCCAATGCAGAGAATCTTTCCACAATCATCCCGCCGCAAAAATACGACCTCGTTTATTCCTTCGGCGTGATACATCACTCGCCGCATCCAGAAAACATCGTGGCCCAGATTCGCCAGCATTTCGTCCAGCCGGGAAGCACGCTCAAGCTGATGGTCTATTATCGTTATTCATGGAAAGTCTTCTGGATTCTGATGACCTACGGCAAGGGAGCTTTCTGGAATCTGGACAAACTGATTGCCACGCATTCCGAAGCTCAAACAGGTTGCCCGATTACCTATTCGTATTCCAAGAAGAGCCTCGCGCGGATGATTGAAAATGGTTTCGATGTGAAAGATATTTTTGCGGAGCACATCTTTCCTTACAGGATTCCAGACTACGTGCAATACCGCTACGTCAAAGAATGGTATTTCCGCTATCTGCCGCAGAGCGTTTTCCGCTTTCTGGAAAAGCGCGCGGGCTGGCATCTCTGCGTGACCGCAGAAGCTAAATAAAATTTTCCAGAAACAAGATTTTGAGGAAGGCTGTCGAGATGGTTTCAAAGTATTCGATTATTGGTCTGGGCAAATTGGGAGCCAGCATGGCTGCCGCGATTGCCAGTCGCGGGTTCGATGTCATCGGCGTGGATGTCAATAAGCGTTCGGTTGAATTGCTGAACGCAGGGCGCGCGCCCGTGCAGGAGACAGACCTCGAACAAATGGTCGAAGCCAACCGGCAGAGATTGCGCGCGACCTTGAGCCACGAAGAAGCGATTCTCAATTCAGACTTGTCTTTCGTCATCGTCCCGACGCCGAGCGACGAGCGCGGCGCATTTTCTTTGCAATATGCCGCGTGGGCTTTTCGTGAGATTGGCCGCGCGCTGGCGAAAAAAGACGGCTATCACAATATCGTGCTCACCAGCACAGTCTTGCCCGGCTCAACGCGCCACGCGCTCCTTCCGATTCTTGAGCGCGAGTCAGGGAAAAAGTGCGGCACGGATTTCGGACTCTGCTACAGCCCTGAATTTATCGCGCTCGGCAGCGTGATTCGTGATTTCTTAAATCCTGATTTCACACTCGTCGGAGAATTTGACGAGCGCGCGGGCAGTCATCTCGAAGCCTGTTACGCGGAGATTATGCCGAACAAGCCTCCGTGCCAGCGCATGTCTCTGGAAAATGCGGAACTTGCAAAGATTGCTGTCAACACTTTCATCACAACGAAAATCACTTTCGCAAACATGCTCGCGGATTTGTGCGAGAGGATTCCCGGCGGCGATGTGGATGTCGTGAGTGATGCGCTCGGTCTGGACCAGAGAATCGGGCGCAAGTATTTGACGGGCGCGCTCGGTTACGGCGGGCCATGCTTTCCGCGTGATAACGTCGCGCTCGGATTCATCGCGCGTGCGCTCGGCTCTGAAGCAAGCCTCGCAGAAACCACTGACCAGATGAACCGCTCGCTCGCAGAGAAAGTCGCAGAGCAACTTCGCCCGATGATTCAGGGCGGCACAACGGTCGGCATACTCGGACTCGCTTATAAACCTTTCTCGCATGTCGTAGAAGAATCGCAAGGCATCTATCTTGCGAAAGCGCTCTCGCGTGCGGGCGCGCGTGTGGTCGGCTTTGACCCACTGGCGGGCGACATGGCAAACACGGAACTTCATGGTCAGGGCGTCATCATGGATAACATCAAAGATTGTCTCTCACAGGCGGAGATAGTTTTGGTGACGACGCCAGACCCTGCCTTTAAAGCTCTGACGGCGGCAGATTTCAATCAAGAAAAATCGGAAGTGACGGTCATAGATTTCTGGCGCATCCTGAAAGATAAATTCCCGAAAAATTCAAACATCCGCTATATCCCAATCGGCCACAGTGTTGACGACGAACGCAATGCTGCGCGCCTGTCAGAGTTATGGGGCGCGGTCGCACAGGAGACGGAATAACGGTCGTGGCCCAAGTGGCGGCGGCGCGTGACCGGCTACCAGCGCGCATGAGCGAAAGGGCAAAGGAGGTTTTGTATATCTGGCCTTACTTAGAGTGGGGCGGGGCGCAAATCTACTTTGCAGGGCTGATGAAGTTTGCGCGTGAAAAGTATGCTGTCCGCGCGGTCATGCCCGAAGGCTCTGCCGAACGACTGTTGAGCTACATGGAGCGACTGGAAGTGCCGTGCGATTTTTTCGGAGCGCACTGGGATGTCTCTCCCGCTCCGTCTTTAAAGCTCAAACTGCGTCGTCGCTGGCGCAAAGCTTACACGGAGTTTGTGCTCGCGCGTCATCTCTCGCAGAAGGATTTAAGACAGTCAATTCTTCATGTTGACGCAGGCCCGTGGCAATCCTTCTGGCTGTTGCTCTATCTTTCGCTGCGCTCGGATGTGTTTGTCACGATGCACACTGCGCTGCCCGCGATGTCCTGGCCGCGAAGGATGGAATGGAAGCTCAAGTTTATGTTGCTCAATAGTCTAAGAAGCTTCCACCTGCTCGCCTCGAACCGGGACATGCTCAAAAGTCTCACGCCCTACTTGCCGGAAAAATCTCTCTCTCCGATACGCATAGCCTATTCCGGGATTGACCGCGATGAGATAACAAAAGCTTTAGAAGCGGATTTTGACCGCGCGCATTTGTGCGAGAAATTTTCTCTGGGCCAGAATGATTTTCTGGTCTTCGGCATGGGCCAGTTTATCGAGCGAAAAGGTTGCTGGGTTTTATTGGAAGCTGCGAAGCGTCTGTTTGATGAAGGACATGCTATCAGTTTCGTGTGGCTCGGCACGGGAGCTTTGAGCGATGAGGACAGGCTGCGGATTGAGGCACACGGATTGGGCCAACGCTTTCGCGTCATCACGCCCGCAGAGATTGGGCCACAGCGCGCAGACCTCCTGCAACTTCTTCGCTTAGCAGACATGTTCGTGCTGCCGAGCTTTAATGAAGGATTGCCGATTGCTTTGCTTGAAGCAATGGCTCTCGGAAAAGCCTGCGTCGCTTCGCGCATCAATGCGATACCGGAAGCTGTGACAGACCATGAGACCGGGATTTTAGTTGAAGCGGGCGACCATCTTGCGCTCGCTGCGGCGATTAGAGAATTAAAAGCCAATCCGACTTTGCGCGAACGCATTGCGCGGGCCGGACAAAATTTCGTGCTGGAAAATTTTGACGAGCGCGACACGGCGCGGATTACAGTTGATTGTTACGATGCCTGCCAACGGGCGTCTTGAGTGTAGATGAAAAGAGTCAGCCTCTCGCGCAATGTGATGTTCGGTTTTCTCTCGTGGCTCTTGCCACTGGGGGCGACCTTTGTGCTGACTCCGCTTATTGTGCACGGGCTTGGAGCGGAAGCTTACGGGCTCTATGCGCTCGTCATGGGTTTTGTCGCTTACTCGTTTACATTCAATGTCGGGCGAGCCATCACGAAATACGTGGCGGCCTATCGCGCAAACTCGCAGCATGAGCGCATCGGCGAAGTCTTATCAACGACCCTGATGATTAATCTCATCATGGGTACAATCAGCGCGGGCGCGCTTGCGCTCTCTGCCAACGTGCTCGTGACGCGCGTGCTCAATATTGCGCCGGAGCTTCAGGCGAACGCGCGGCTGGCTTTTTATCTGGCGGCAATAGGGCTTTTGATAACGATGCTCAGCCAGGTTTTCAACGCAGTGCCGCAGGCTGTGCACAGGTTTGATGTGTATGCGTTGATTGCGACGCTGACGGGGATTGCGACCATCGTTGGCAATGGAGCGCTGGTCTGGATTGGCTACGGCGTCAAAACTCTTGTGGGTTGGAATGTGGTTGCGACGGCTTTGTCGTGCGCGGTCTATTTCGTAGCCGCGCGCAAACTTTTGCCGGAAGCTCATCTGACTTTTCGACTCAAGAAAGATTTAATCTCTGGCATTCTCGGTTTTAGCGGCGCGGTCATCGCTTATCAGGTGATGGCGAACCTGTTGCTGCTGTTCGAGCGTGGATGGTTGACGCGCACCTTAGGCTCTTCCGCAGTCACTTTCTATGTCGTGCCGATGACGATTGCGACATACATACATGCTTTTATTACCAGCCTGACGCTTGTGCTCTTTCCCCTGGCGAGTGAAGCCGGAGCGCAGGAAGACATCGCGCGGCTGCAAACAATTTACACGCGCGCTTACAAGTACATCAGCCTGCTTGTAGTCTTTCTGGTCGTCACGATAGCTGTCGGCGGCAAGCCGCTTTTGACTAATTGGATGGGAGCAGATTTTGCTGCAAAGTCTGCACAGGTGCTGGCAATTCAGGCAGTCGCTTTCGGATTGATGGCGATGCTGATAGTGCCGTGGCAGATTGCGGACGGCCTTGGATTTCCGTGGGCCAATGCGCTCTTGAGTTTGTGGTGGCTTTTGTGCACGGCTTTGCTGGCAATCTTTCTGACGCCGCTTTTCGGCATCAATGGAATGGCTTACAGTCGTTTGATTGGGATGGCTGTGACGCCGATTTTTATTCTGATGATTGAGCGCAAAGTTTTCAGGAGAAACCTCTGGGAGTTCTGGCGGCACGTCGGGTATTCTCTGATTCTGTCAGGCGTTGTCGCGGGATTCGCGCAGCATCTTTTGTTCAAGCGTTTGCCGCAGGGTTGGGTATGGTTCTTGTTTGCTGTGAGCGTGAGCGGTTTGCTGTTCACAGCGATGTTGTTAGTGACTCGTTACATGGATACAGATGAGCAACAATGGCTCAGAAAATTCGTTGCCCGGATTCAAAGCTCAAATGCCTAGCCAGACAAGCCAGTCGGGTTTGCCCGCAGCCGTCGGCCACAGTCTCTTGAAGCTGATTCGGCTTTACACTTTCAATTCGCCTTTGCGAAAGGGAAAGCTGACACTCGCCAATTTCGGGATGCGTTTTTCCGGTTTTCAAAAGGCCGGAGAGATTGTGCCGACAGTTGATGGCCGCAGGCTCTACGCGGATTTATCAACGGGCATGTGCCTGACGCTTTTCTTTCTTGGCGAGTATGAGCGGAGCGTGACGCGCATTATTGAGGCGGTCGTTCATCGTGGCGATGTGTGTCTGGATGTCGGCGCGAATTTCGGTTGGTACACAACACGCTTGCATCAACTGTGTGGGCCAGAAGGCGCGGTGCATGCCTTTGAGCCTGTGCCGCAGACTTTCGCTATTCTGGAAAAAAATATCGCGCTGATTGAGAAGTCGGACAATATACATATCAACAACGTCGCGCTCGGAGATGTGCCGGGCAAAGTTGAGATGCATATCTTCGCGGGACTTCCGAATGGTCATTCTTCGATTTCGGCGATGGGGCGCGAAGATTATGCTACAGTCGAAAGCCCGCTCATCACGCTCGATTCGTACATGGAAGAAAAGCTGTTGGAGCGTGTGGATTTTGTGAAGGTGGATATAGAAGGCGCGGAGTTGATGTTCTTCAAAGGCGCGGGGCGTTTGTTCGCGCAGAAAGTTCCGCCTATCTGGATGATTGAGATGGCTCTCGGAACAACAAAGGGATTCGGCTATCTGCCGGACGAGCTTGTTCGGTATATGAAAGAGCGTGCGGATTATCGTTTCTATGCCGTGAATGAAATCAAAGGAACTCTCACGCAGATAGAAGGATTTGCTGCTGACGACATCGGCGCGAATGTCTTGTGTCTTCCGGCAGAGCATTACGGCGAGCGTTTCGCCCAAGCGCGGATTCAATCTTTGATAGCATCGGATTAGGAAAATTTTAAAACGTATATGAAAGTTGTCATCCTATGTGGCGGGCAAGGCACGAGGCTTCGTGAAGAAACGGAAGTGCGCCCGAAGCCGATGGTGGAAATCGGCGGGCGTCCGATTCTCTGGCACATCATGAAGCTTTACGCCGAGCATGGCTTGAATGAGTTCGTCCTCTGTCTCGGTTACAAAGGTCATGTCATCAAAGATTTTTTTGTTAACTATGAAGCGCGTATGAATGATTGCACAGTGCGTCTGGGCCAGAAGCCCGCAGTCGAATTTCATCACGGCCACAGGGAAGAAGGCTGGACTGTGACACTCGCAGAGACCGGCGAGAGCGCTATGACTGGCGCGCGTGTGCACAGGGTTAAGCGTTATCTCGATGGAGAAACTTTTTGTCTGACTTACGGCGACGGGCTTGGCGATGTGGAGATTGCGGAGCTTTTAAAATTTCATCGCGCGCATGGAAAGATTGGAACTGTGACGGGCGTGCGCCCGCCCGGACGCTTTGGCGAGTTGCAGATTGAAGGCACGCAGGTCGCTTCGTTCCTCGAAAAACCGCAGGTCACGGAAGGCTTTATCAATGGCGGCTTCTTTGTCTTTGAGCCTGAGTTTGTGGAAAAATATCTGGACGATAGGGAAGACCTGACCTTAGAGAGCGAACCTTTGCAGCGATTGGCGGCAGACGGCGAGTTGATGGTCTGGGAGCACGAAGGGTTCTGGCAGCCGATGGACACATACCGCGAATGGAAACTGCTCGAAGACCTCTGGCAATCAGGCCGAGCGCCCTGGAAAATATGGGAATAGAAAATTCAGAAAAGAAATTCTGGCAAGACCGTGCGGCGCTGGTCACTGGCAGCACAGGGCTTTTGGGAAGCTGGCTGACGCGCGCGCTCGTAGAGCGTGGAGCATTCGTCGTGAGTCTCGTGCGTGATTGGATTCCAGAGAGCGAACTCATACAGTCCGGCATGATTAATCGCGTCAACATTGTGCGCGGCGATTTGACAGACCAGTTGACGATTGAACGCGCGCTTGGCGAGTATGAGATAGAAACTGTCTTTCATCTCGCGGCGCAAACCATCGTCGGCATCGCCAATCGCAATCCTGTCAGCACCTTTGAATCGAACATACGCGGCACCTGGTCTCTGCTCGAAGCCTGTCGCCGCACGCCGACCATCAAGCAGGTCGTCGTCGCTTCTTCAGACAAAGCTTACGGCATACACGACAAGCTTCCGTATTCCGAAGACGCTCCGCTTCAAGGCCGCCATCCATACGATGTCAGCAAATCCTGCGCAGACCTTTTGTCGCAGAGCTATGCACAGACATACAACTTGCCCGTCTGCATCACACGTTGCGGCAATCTGTACGGCGGCGGAGATTTGAACTGGAACCGACTTGTGCCGGGAACAATTCGCTCCGCGCTGCGCGGCGAGCGTCCAATCATTCGCAGTGACGGCAGCTACATACGCGATTATTTTTATGTCGAAGACGGCGCGCTTGCTTACTTGATGCTGGCAGAGCAGATGTCTCGTCGTCCAGAGCTTGCAGGCGAGGCTTTTAATTTTAGTAATGAGATTCAGGTCACTGTGCTTGAGTTGGCGCGACAGATTTTGCAGGCTGCGGATGCAGGAAATCTTGAGCTTGATGTGCGCGGCGAGGCGCAGCATGAGATACCGCATCAATATTTGGACGCGACCAAAGCGCGCGAGATGCTTGGCTGGCGGCCACGCTTTACGCTCGAAGAAGGTCTTGTGCGGACGCTCGATTGGTACAGAGAGTTTTTGAGTAAGAAGGACGGGATTGATGCCGCACGCGCTCTCGCCTGATGAAAAAATTCTCGTCACGGGAGGCACAGGCTTCATCGGCGCGCATCTGCTACGCGCTTTGTGTGCGTCAGGCTCTCGTCCGTCGGCGCTTACGCGTAAGAGAGAGCAGGTCGCAAGCTTAGCTGCTGATGTTCGAGAGCAGGTTCGCTGGCAAGAGCTTGATGTGAGAGACGGCGAGGCCGTTCAGCATTTTATTCAAGCGGAAAGACCGGATGTGATTTTTCATCTGGCTGGCACAAGAGGCCGGGGAAGCATAGAAGAGTCTGCAAGGCTTTGTGCGGAATTGAATGTGCGGGCGACTGCAAACATGCTTGAGGCTGCGAAGAGCGCAGGCGTTCGCCGTGTGATACTCACCGGCTCTGCCGATGAGTATGGCAAGCAAGCTGGCCCTTTGAAAGAGAGCATGGATTTGCAGCCGACTTCCGTTTACGGAAACTCGAAAGCCGGGGCGACACGCCTCGCGCAGAAGATGTTTGAAGAGGAAGCTGTGCCGGTTGTCATCCTGCGACCGTTCACTATTTATGGCCCACAGCAACCGCGCGAAATGTTTGTCGCGGAAGCCATCGAATGCGCCGTCAACGGCATGCCTTTCAGGATGAGTGAAGGCACGCAGAAGCGCGATCTGATTTTCGTTGATGATGTCGTGCTGGCTCTGCTTGCCGCCGCGAGCGCGCCGCAGGTTGAAGGAAAAGTTATTAACATCGCTAGTGGAAAGGCCGAAAGCCTGCGAGATGTCGCACAACTTATCTGGGAAATAAGCGAGAGCCGCGCGCCTCTCTTGATTGGAGCGCGTACAGCGACTAAGCAGGAGACGCATGACACCTGGGCAGACATAACACAAGCGCGGCAAGCTTTGGATTGGGAGCCGCGTGTCACTTTAGAAGAAGGATTGCGTGCGACGATTGATTGGCAGATTGAACACAATAAAGAAAATTTCAAATCTGAGATTTCAAATTTCAAATAAAATAAATAATTGGTATGACGGATAACAATAAAAAAATCCCACTGGTTCAGCGCGTAGAGTATCTGAAAGAAATCTGCCGCGATAAATCTGTGCTGCATCTGGGCTGCACGGGCTGGCCTTACACAGACATTATCTTGAAAGACGGAACGCTGCTGCATCTGCAACTGGAAGGCATCGCGCGCGAGCTTTACGGTTTCGATGCAGACCAGGGTGGCATTGATGTGCTCTCACAGCGCGGCATGAAGAATCTTTACAAGGCGGATGTAGAGCGGCTGGATGAAGTGGAGCTTGATAAAACATTTGATGTCATCATCGCCGGAGAGATGATTGAGCATCTCTCGAATCCCGGTCTCTTCCTGCGCGGCATCAAGCGTTTCATGCGGCCTGACACGACACTTGTGATTACGACCATCAATGCTTACGGCGGCGTGCGTATGTTCCTCTACGGCTTGCGCGGGCGCGGCGGACGCCTTGAGCCGGTGCATCCAGACCATGTGGCTTATTATTCTTACTCGACGATTCATCATATCTTGGAGCGCGAAAATATCAGCGCGAAGCGGTTTCTCTTTTACGACATAGGGCCGGAGCATCGCCCGCACAATCGCTTTTATATTAACTGGGTCAACGACCTGTGTGTGCTTTTCGCGCCGCAGCTTGCGGATGGAATTATTGTGGAGTGCGCGCTGGCCTGAGAGCTAGGGGTGTTTTGTAGATGAGTGAAAAGCTCATTCATGTAGAGATTGTGACTCCGGTTTATAACCGGCGGGACATCACGCTGCAATGCCTTAGAAGTCTCGCGCGGATTGATACGACGGGGCTCAAAGTTCACACAATCATTGTGGACGACGGCTCTGCGGACGGGACAAGCGAGGCCATACGGGAGCAGTTTCCCGAAGTCGAAGTGATACGCGGCGACGGAACCTTGCATTACACTGCCGGAACGAATCGCGGTATCTCTGCGGCTCTGGAAAAAAATCCAGACTACGTGCTGGCGATTAATAACGATTCGATATTTGATGAACAGTTTTTGCGGCGTCTGGTCCAATGCGCGGAAGAGAACCCGCGCTCAGTCGTCGGGCCGCTCCTGCTCTTGTGGGATCAACCGCATCAGGTCTTTCAGATTGGCTCGCACTGGGAGACCTGGTACGGAGGATGGCGACATCGTTTCAAGCTCACGGCTTGGAATGTGCCGCAGCATCCGTTTGAAGCGGAGATAATTGTCGGCAACTGCGTCCTGTATCCCGTCGCGGCAATCAAGCAGGTGGGACTCATGAATGAAAAGAAATTCCCACACGGCTTTGGCGACATAGAATACACGCCGCGCATGAGGCGCGCAGGGTGGAAGCTTCTGATTGAGCCGCGCTCGCGCGTCTGGTGTGAGCCGAACACGCACCCGACTTCGCCTAGTAAGCTCTCGAAAAAAGAGATGCTCAAGGTGATGTTCAAGGATTATCGCAATCCGTGGAACTTGCGTCGGCAGTTTGTCGCGCGCTGGGAATCTGCGCCGACGCGCGTGCATGCCTTGACGGCTTTCGGCATTATGCTGGTGCGCCTCGCTTTGAAATCGAAGGGCCTGGGCGGCGACTGGCCCAACTGGCCCGACAAAGAGTTGAACGGTAAAAGGAGCTAAGACATTGGCTGTCAGTGAAAAATTAATTTCCCAGGATTTTGCAGAGCAGCTTGAAGGACTAGACATCAGGCTCTTTGAAAAGATTCAGAGCCAGACGACGGATAGAGATAAACGCTCGCTGCTCGCCTGCCAGATGGCTACGAGGACTCTGAGGCCGAGCTACACTTATCTGGAAATCGGCTCGCACCTCGGCGGCAGTCTGCAACCCTACTTGCCTGACGAGCAATGCCAGCACATCTATTCGATTGACAAGCGGCCACCCGCGCAGCCGGACGAGCGCGGCTTCAACTACGAGTATCACAACAACTCTACAAAGCGCATGCTCAATAATCTGAAAGAGATTTCAGAACCCGCGCTCGCAAAAATCACTTGCATAGACGAGGACGCAAGCAAAATTGATTTAAAGAATATAGAGCACAGGCCGCAACTCTGCTTTATAGACGGAGAGCATACGGACACAGCCTGCTTTACAGATTTTCTTTTTTGTCTCAAGGCTCTGGACAAAGACGGATTGCTTGTCTTTCATGACGCTCCGGTCGTCTATAACGGGCTGGCACAGATTGTCTCTTATCTACAGGATCAACGGATTCAATTTAATGCGTACAATTTGCCGGACACGATTTTTGTGATTGAGATAAATGATTTTCCGGTGCACAGGATGCCGTATATTCACGAGATGCTGATTAACAATCATGTCGGCTACTTGATGTCGCTGCAATACAACGACCAGTACAGGCGGTTTTATAACAGGTCGCTTTTCAAGTGGCTGCGGAATCTGAAAGTTAAAATGACAAAGACCAACGTGAGCGAGTAGCGGCAGGAAGCAAGCGAGGCGTTTTTCTTGCGCGTCATAAGCTGGTATAGTTTCGTTTTAACTGAGAGTCGCGTCTCCCCTTATCACGCGCGTAAAATCTGAATTGTCTTTTATGTATCCAACGAGTCAAACGCGAAATGTATATTTGACCTCCTCGCACAGGCGGCTCGGCTTTTTTGTTCCGATTGCAGTGCTGCTGGTCATCGCTGCAATCGCGGCCTTCTCCATCGCACTGTTTGGCAGCGGAGTTTCAAATCCGTTTACGGAGTTGTACCTGTTGCCGTGGATTGGGCTTGCCGCAGTCGTGATTGCCGCGCCTGCCGTTTACCTGGCGGTGCGTGGCCGCTTTGACCTCTTTCACCCGCTAGTGTTTGCCGCGTGGTCATATTTTATTCCGGCGTTTGTCATCGGCGGCCTTCTACTCGCAAGCGGATTATCGCAGCCGTATTACCTGTCGTTCATTCCAGACTGGGAATTTTATTTGCCACTAACGCTCGGCTATGTCGCGCTCGGCTTTGCCGGATTGACATTCGGGTTCGCGCTGCCGTTCGGCTATAGCATCGGCTTAGCCCTGTCGCGTCGTTTCCCTGTCTGGGACTGGAACGCGAAAGACATTCTCGCTCCCGGCGTGTTGTTGCTGGTGCTCGGCGTGATTTTTAATCTGACAGCTTTTGCGGCAGGTCTGATTGGCTACCAGCGTTCTAAACTGCTCGACACTTTTGATGCGACGCTCTCATTCTTTACATACTTTGTCGCCGTCAGCAGCTTTATGCTCTGGTACTCAATCTTTCGGGTTGAGAAATTGACGCTGCAATTCAAGCTCGTCGCGCTCCTGCTGATTGTGCTGATTCCGTATTCGACTCTGCTGGCAGGCTCGCGCGGCGGCTTGATTCATAACCTGTTGCCGATTGCGATGGCCTTCTGGCTTTCGGGACGCCGCATCAAGTTTCATCATGGCATCATCTTCGGCACAGTGCTGACGGGAGCAGTGCTGCTCGGCATTGTCTATGGCACGACCTTCCGCAGTGTGAAGGGCGCGGAAGAGCAGGTCAATTTGGACACTTATCTGAGTCAATCCTCTCAGGCGTTTAGGATTATGAATCAGAGAGGCGTGGCGGATAATTTCACCTTCGCCTTGCAGAATCTGGCAGAGCGCATGGAGACTTTAAGCTCGCTCGGCGTGGTTGTCGGAAACTATGAGAAGCTGGAAGAGTATGCAGATGATTATGGCCTGGCGGGAAATATCTGGACTTATACATGGACGGCTTTTATTCCGCGATTCATCTGGACTGACAAGCCAATCATCGCGGATGCCAGAGCTTACAGCGCACTCTATTTCGACTTTGGAGAAAACTCTTTCGCCATCACGCCGATTGGCGACCTCTTAAGAAATTACGGGCCAATCGGAGTGCCTTTAGGCATGGCTCTTTTGGGCTTTGTGCTGCGCATTTTATATACGGCTCTGGTTGATGGAGGCACGCGTTCTGTCTGGCGTTCAGCGACGTATTACCTGTTGCTGGTCAACGTCTCGTATGAAGGTTTCTATGGTATGCTTCTGCCTTCAATGTTAAGGCTGATGCTGATTCTGCTGTTGTGCGGTTTTGTGATTAACCTGATGGTGCGCAAGCGTCATCCCTGAAGCAGGATTGGCTTTTAAGATTTCCCGAACTTGCGAGAGAGAGAGAAGGTTTTCAGAGTCAAGTTTCTGTTTCTGCATGAGCGTTCTTGTCTTCACTAATGGTTGTTTCGACCTTCTACATCCCGGCCACATAGATTTGCTGGAACGCGCCAGAGCTTTGGGAGACAGGCTCGTCGTAGGCATCAACAGCGATGCTTCCGTCCGGGCCATCAAAGGAGCCGGGCGTCCACTTATGTCTCAGGAAGACCGCGCGACGGTGCTCCTGGGCCTGCGCGCGGTTGATGAAGTGGTTGTCTTTGACGAGCCGACTCCGGCGCGCATCATCAGCGAACTAAAGCCTGATGTGTTGGTCAAAGGCGGCGACTGGCCCATAGAACAGATTATCGGCGCAGACTTTGTATTAGAGCGCGGCGGGCAGGTCTTCTCGCTTCCGCTCAAGCCTTCGTACTCGACTTCGCAAATTATCGAGAAGATGCAGCAGTCGCCAAACGGCGCAAGCGCAGTTTTCCAGAAAAACGAAAATGAAATCGCGGCTGATGCCATTGAAAATTCTTTGCAGCAACACTTGCAAGTCATCAATAGCTTGCAAGCCGAAAGCATGACTGCGATTCGCCAGTGTGCGCGGGTTATCTTTGAAGCCTTGTCTGAAAATCATAAAGTCCTCTTATGCGGCAACGGCGGAAGCGCGGCGGATGCGCAGCACATCGCGGCAGAATTTATCGGAAGATTTGAAGAAGAGCGCAGAGGCTGGCCCGCGCTCGCGCTGACGACAGACACTTCGACCCTGACTTCCGTGAGCAACGATTACGGATACGAGCAGGTCTTTTCCAGACAGGTCGAAGCTCTGGCCCAAAAGGGCGATGTGCTTGTCGCCATCAGCACGAGCGGCAACTCGCCGAATGTGATTGCGGCTGTGATGTCTGCACAGCGTCTGGGCTGCCGCACAATCGGATTGACAGGCGCGCGAGGCAAACGTCTAGCCTCTTTATGCGATGCCTCTGTGCTTGTGCCATCAACCCGCACGGCGCGCATACAGGAAGCGCATAACATCATCGGCCACCTCTGGTGCGAACTGGTGGACGAATTGCTCAAAGAACATTAGAGATAGAGAAAAATATTTCAACTCTTTGCGGTCTTGAGTCTTTCTTTTCTTTGCGCCTTTGCGCGAAACAAAAAACGAACGGTTCACGCTGGTGGCGCAAAGAGAAAAGATAAGCTCGCAAAGAATTGCTTTTGAATGGCGATGAATGGTTCGGATGAAAATGATGCTTCGCATTATGTGGAGCTGCTTGAAGTCATCAGGCGTTTTGAGCGCGAGGCGATTTTAGTCGTCGGCGATGTGATGCTCGACCGTTATTGGTGGGGTACTGTGAGTCGCATTTCGCCGGAAGCTCCAGTGCCTGTTGTGAGGCATGAGCGGAGCACGCTGGCGGCTGGCGGCGCGGCCAATGTCGCGGCCAACATCGCCGGGCTTTCAGGCAGCCCGCTTCTCGTCGGCTTGATAGGCAAGGATGAAGGCGGACGTGAATTGCCTTCGGTGCTCAATGGTCTCGGCGTTTCGACAGAGCATTTGATTGCGCTCGACGAAAGACCGACGACAGTTAAAACCAGAATCGTCGCGCATAGCCAGCATGTCGTGCGACTTGATAACGAGGATGCTGCGCCGATTTCAGCAGAGCAGGCGCGTGAAGTCAGAGAGCATGTGCTGAAGCTTTTGCCGCAGGCAAAAGTTCTCGTCATCTCCGATTACGCGAAGGGTTTGCTTGAGCCTGAGCTTTTGAAAAGCATCATTGCAGAAGCGCAGAGATTAGAGATTCCAGTGCTCGTTGACCCGAAGGGAATTGATTACACACGATATGCCGGCGCGACTCTGTTGACGCCAAATCGCGCAGAGGCCGCGCATGCCTGCGGAGTTGATGCGAGCGACCAGCGCGCTGTTGACTTGTCCGGCGAGCGTCTTCTGGACCAGCTTGATATTTCGTCGTGCCTGATTACGCAGGGCGAAGAAGGGATGACGCTTTTTCGGCGCGGGCAAGAGCCCGTTCATCTGACCGCGATGGCGCGCGAAGTCTATGATGTGACCGGAGCGGGAGACACTGTGATTGCCGCTCTGAGTCTGGCGATTGCGGCGGGCGCGGATTTGTTGACGGCGGCAAGCGTTGCAAATCTTTCTGCGGGGCTGGCCGTCGAACAGGTCGGCACAACCGTGCTTAGCCTTGATGTGCTACGCCAGCATCTGGACACACTTGTCTCGGCTGCGCACACGGACGAGAGGGAGAAGGCAGCATTGCAAGCTCGGCCCGTCTGATGTCATGCCTGAAATTGCCTGCCGTAATTTTCGTGCTGAATGAAGAACACTCCGGGTCAAAAAAAACATTCAGTGGCATTGGTCGTCCCGGACTTGTCGGTGCACAGCGGCGTTCCTGCGGTCGCGCTTTTTCTGCACAGAGTCATCGCGGCGTCTGACAAATACACGCCGCAACTGATTTCGCTTTCGACCTCTGCGCGCGACCCGAACAGCACGCGGCTTTCGTCGCCCGCCAGTTGGTTCAAAAGCGCGAAGCAGTCAAAGGGCATCTGGCATGGCTTAGAGTACAGGCACGTCGGCGCGGAATTAACGGAGCTAGAGTTTCAGCGTTATCGCCCGCGCAAAGTTTTGACAGAGCTGTTGAAAGACTTTGAGATTGTGCAGGTGGTCGCGGGCTGTCCGCCGTGGGCTTTGGTGACGAAGAATTATGCGGGCAAGGTTGCCTTGCAGGTCGCAACCCTGACCGCAGTCGAGCGCGCTTCGATGCTCAAGCAATCGCGCAATGCTAGACGCTTGTGGCTCTGGCTGATGACGAAAATCAACACAGCCGTCGAGCAGCCCGCGCTACGCCGCGCAGATGTCGTGTTCGTTGAAAACAAGTGGATGTACGACCTTTTGCGCGCGCAGCACGGCGAAGGGAAAATCGTCTTTGCTCCGCCCGGAATTGACACGAACTATTTTCAGCCAGCGGATTACAATCCCGGTGGACATCTTTTATCGGTGGGCCGCTTTCACGACCCGCGCAAGAATGTGCGGCTGCTCTTTGATGCATACAGTCGTTTGCGACAGGCGAGAGAAGATGCGCCGCGATTGATTCTCGCAGGCGAGGTTGGGCCAGTCGCAGCCGACATCGCTTACGCGGAATCGCTCGGCATACGCGAGCATGTAGAAATTTATGAGAGCGTTCCGCTTGAAAAACTGAGGTCGCTTTATCAAAATGCCTCTCTGTTTCTGCTCTCTTCAAACGAAGAAGGCTTGGGGCTTGTGATTGCAGAGGCGATGGCCTGCGCGATTCCTGTCGTGAGCACGAGTTGCGGCGGCCCTGAGACATTGGTTGTCGAAGGCGTCACGGGACACCTGACGCCCGTCGGGGATGCGGAAGCGATGAAGACGAAAGTGTCTGCGCTTCTTGATGATGTAGAGATGCGCCGCCGTATGGGCGAGGCCGGACGCGTGCGCGCGGTGGAAAAGTTTTCGCTAGAGGCTGCGGGAAAAGTTTTTCTGGACCATTACGACGCGCTGCTCGGTATCGCGTAAGTTAACTGAATCAGCGAAGCATTTATGATGCCGAAGAATACAGACAGAGACTGGGAGATTTACGGCCAGATAGCTCCGTATTTCGGAGTGCTTTCGGATGAGAAATTCATGCCGGATAAGCTGGACGACTCAGCCGTCGCTGAATTTTTCTCTTCCGGCGAACAGCACATAGAGCACATCGTCAGCCTTGTCAAACAACATCTCAAACCGGACTTCGAGCCACAGCGTTGTCTCGATTTTGGTTGCGGCGTCGGCAGACTTGTCTTTCCGTTGGCTCGCAGATTCAAAAGCGTCGTCGGCCTTGATGTGTCGCGCTCTATGATTGAAGAGGCGCGTCGCAATGTTGAGAAATACGGAATCAGGAATGCTGAATTTATCGAATCGGATGATGCGCTCTCGCGTGTCGAAGGCAAATTCGACTTCGTGCATTCTTTCATAGTCATGCAGCACATTCCGCGCGAGCGCGGCGAGATGTTGATGCAGCGTTTGATAGAACTCTTGAATCCCGGCGGAATTGCCGCGCTGCATTTCACGTATTCGTGGGACGGCTGGCTGCAAACGGCTTCAAAGACGCAAAGACTCTCTCGCTGGCTCAGAGAGTCTGTGCCGCTTTTTCATAATCTGACTAATCTTGCGCGCGGCAGAAGGTTCGATCATCCGTACATGCAGATGAATGCATATGATTTGAATAAGCTGTTCAGCATCTTGCAGGAGCATGGCTGCCAGCAGGTGCACGCGCAGTTCACAAGCCATTCGGGACATTGGGGCGTGATGCTCTTGTTTCAAAAAGATAAAGGTCAAAACTGATTTTGGAAGCCGCACCTGAGCTAAAAAAGAGCATGACGGAAAAGCCGGAGCAGCAATATCGCGGCGGGCTACAGTTGTATCTGGATGTCTGCAAAGAGGTCGCGAAAAATACTGCGATGGGTTTTGAGAAGGTGCGCGCGTGGCGGCTCAACAGGCCGCGCGCCTTCACTGCTTTCACATATCAGGACGAAGAGCTTGAGCGTTATGCTTTCCTGGCCCTGCGCAGTCTGCTCGACATCACGGGAAGTGTGAAGAACCTCAATATCGTAGAGCTTGGGCCGGGAGATTTTATGACTTCCGGCCTCGCGCTGCTCGCAGCAGGCGCAGCGTCTTACACAGTCATAGACCGTTTCGTCGGCGACTATTCAAAGCCTGAAGCGAAAGAGTGGTACAAAGAGGTAGAGAAGGCTTGGCCCAGAATTTTTCCAGAGATGCAATGGCCCGATTATCTCAAAGCCGAAAATTTTCCAGAGGATTACAACGACCGCATACAGGTCTTGCCTATTCCGATTGAAGAAGTCACGGCAGAGCGTCGCTATGATGTCGTCTGCTCTTATCAAGTGGGCGAGCATGTGAGCGATATAAATTCATTCGCAGAGATGAATGCGCGGCTGCTAGTGCCGGGCGGAGTGGCCGTGCATCGCGTGGATTTTGGCCCACACGACTGCTGGTTCTATTATCGAGACCCTTTGACTTTTCTGCGTTTCCCAGACTGGCTCTGGTCATTGATGGGCTCGAATCGCGGGACTCCGAATCGGCATCGCTTTCATGAATTTTGCGCGGCGTTTGAAAATGCAGGATTAAAGGTCGAAGTTATTAGCAGAGATTTATTCCCGGAAGGAAAGGTCGAATATCAGAGGCTGGCTAAAAAGTTTCGCCGGATGCCGCAGGATTCGCTGGCGACCGGAACGGCTATCTTTGTTTGTCGCAAATAAAAGATGAATCGAATTCTAATCTTCACAGATTACTATTTGCCCGGTTACAAGAGCGGCGGGGCGATGCGCACCATCGTCAATATGGTCGAGCGTCTGGGCGACAGGTACGACTTTCGCATCATCACGCGCGGGTTCGATGTGGATGAGAAAGAGACTTATCCGGGCATGGTTGTCAACGATTGGAATCAAGTCGGCAAGGCAAAGGTTTTTCATGCGGGGCATGGTCAGTTGAATTTTGCCACAATTCGCCGCGTGCTCAAGGAAGCCATGCCTGATGCAATCTACCTGACAAGTTTTTTCTCGCCGCTCGGCGTCAAGTTTCTGACCTTGCGGCGACTGGGAATGACGCCGGACAAGCCTGTGATTCTCGCGCCGGAAGGAGAATTTTCTCAGGGAGCTTTGACTATCAAGTCCACGAAGAAAAATATTTTTCGTCGCCTAGCTTTTCCCGGCAGGCTCTACCGCGACCTTATCTGGAAAGCTGCTGGCGAGCCTGAGAAAGAGGACATACAGCGCATGGCAGGCGCGGATTGCGAGATATACATTGCGCCCAACATGCCGCCGCGCATCATTCTGGAAAACTATTCGTTTGCGCAGAAGCCGGAAAAGAGAGCGGGCGCGGCGAGCTTTGTTTTTCTCTCGCGCATCGTGCCGAAGAAGAATCCGAAATATGCTCTGGAAATTTTGCCGCGCATCGAAGGGGAAATCACTTTAGACCTCTATGGCCCGTTTGAAGATAAGCATGATGATTACTGGCGAGAGTGTCAGGAATTGATTGCGCGTTTGCCGGAAAGAATCAAGGTCAGGCATTGCGGCTCGCTGCCGCATGACAGTGTGGCTGAGAAGATGACTGAATATCATTTCTTTATCCTGCCGACGCTCGGAGAAAATTTCGGGCATGTCATGCCGGAAGCTTTTTCTGCTGGTTGCCCTGTGCTGATTAGCGACCAGACGCCGTGGCTCAATCTGGAAGAGAAAAATATCGGTTGGGATTTGCCGCTTGACCGGCAGGATTTGTGGGCCAGCGCAATGCAAAAATGTGTGGACATGGACGGAGCAGAGTATCAACGGATGTCGCAATCTGCACGACAGTTTGCGATTGACTGGCTTGGCGCGCCGGAGGTTGAGAACGCGACGGCCCGCGTGCTCGACCATGCTTTAGAGCAAGGCAAACATGCTGTCTCTTCAGCCGCTTAAAAATTTTGGAGCACTCAAGTTGAGGTCAGACTCAACTCTTTGCGAGCTTGGGTTTTAACTTTGCGCCTTTGCGAGAACCGTTCGTTGAGGTTTCGCGCAAAGGCGCAAAGAAAAGAAAAACAGAAGCTCGCGAAGAAGAGAACAGAGAGTACAGAGAGTTCGGAAGGTGAATTTTAGTGAGAGTCTTGATTATCGGCGGCGGCGGGATGCTGGGGCATAAGCTGGCGCAGGTCTATCGGAATCGTTTCGAGACGTGGGCCACTGTGCGCTCCGGGCTCCGCGAGTATGAAAGATTTGACCTGTTCGATAGCAAGCGTGTCATCGGCGGAGTGGATGTTTTTGATTTCGATACAATCATCAGAGCCTTTGCCGTTGCGCGACCTGATGTAGTGATAAATGCCGTTGGAGTTATCAAACAACTCCCGACTGCAAAAGACCCGATTGTCGCGCTGACTATCAACTCGCTCTTTCCGCATCGGCTTGCAAGTCTCTGTCAGGCATCGGGCAGCCGCTTGATAACTTTGAGCACGGATTGCGTCTTTAACGGGCGGCGCGGGATGTACACGGAAGAGATGAATGCGGATGCGGAAGATTTGTATGGCCGCACGAAATATTTGGGCGAGGCCGTTGGGCCACAAAGCCTGACGCTGCGCACTTCGATTATCGGGCGCGAACTCGGAAGCGCGCATAGTCTTGTCGAATGGTTTTTGAGCAATCGCGGCGGAAAAGTTAAAGGTTTTAAGAAAGCTATTTATACGGGCTTTCCGACAATCGTGATGGCCGAAATTATTGGGGATTTAATAGAGAATCATCAAGACCTGTCGGGGCTTTATCATGTATTGAGCGAGCCTATTAACAAGTATGAGTTGCTTTGCCTGATACGCGATGCCTATAAAATTTCGGTTGAGATAGAGCCGGATGAAAATTTTCAGATTGATCGCAGTCTGGACTCAAGCCGCTTTCGCGAGGCGACCAACTTTTCGCCAGCCGCTTGGTCAGAGATGATTGAAGCGATGGCGGCTGATGCGACACCATACGAGGAATGGAGAAATAGAAGTGTTTCTTGAAGGCAAACGAATTCTGGTCACGGGCGGCACAGGTTCTCTGGGCCAGAAACTCGTGCGCCGTCTGCTCACAGGCGAGATGGGACGGCCCGCGAAGATTACAGTTTTTTCGCGCGATGAAGCCAAACAGCATTACATGCGTCTCGAATATTTGCACAGGCGTGCGGCGACGGACGATATTATTTACGAAGATTCGCAAGACCTGCTGACCTTTCGCATCGGCGATGTGCGTAATCCCTCTTCGCTCTTGCAGGCTTTGAGAGACACGGATGTAGTCTTTCATGCTGCCGCGCTCAAACAGGTTCCGACGTGCGAATATTTTCCGTATGAAGCTGTGCAGACAAATATTCTTGGCCCACAAAATTTAGTGCGCGCGCTTAGAGAAAACGACACGCCGGTTGAATTAGTGGTCGGCATCTCGACTGACAAAGCCTGCAAGCCAATTAACGTGATGGGCATGACCAAAGCTTTGCAGGAGCGCATTCTGCTTGAAGCCAGCATGGATTGCGAGAAGACGCGATTTCTCTGCGTGCGTTATGGCAACGTGATTGCATCGCGCGGCTCAATCGTGCCGCTCTTTGTCGAGCAGATTCGCACGGGCGGCCCTGTGACTGTGACTTTGCCTGAGATGACGCGCTTCCTTTTAAGTTTAGACCGCGCAGTTGATACGGTCTTTGCTGCGGTCAGGAGCGGCATGAAGGGCGAGACTTATGTGCCGCAGGTTCCGGCTGCGAATGTCGTGGACATCGCGCGCGCTTTGATGGATGAGAAGGAAGTTGAAATCACTTTCACGGGCATACGCCCCGGCGAGAAGGTGCACGAGATTATGGTCTCGGAAGAGGAATGCTTTCGTACGATTGAGCGCGATGGCTACTATGTGATTCTCCCGGTCTTGCCGGAGTTGCGGCGCGGGTTGGAATTTACGCCCGCGCTCAACGGCGAATATTCATCCATGCACGATAATTTGTCAGTGCCTGACCTGCGCGAATTGCTCGCGGGGGCGAGGAGTGAAATTGCCTCTTTCAAATAACAGCCGGATGAAGGTGATGACCATCTTCGGCACGAGGCCGGAGATTATACGCCTGAGCCTCGTGATGAAGATGCTGGACCAGTATTGCCAGCATCTGACCGTGCACACGGGCCAGAATTATCACGAGAGCCTGAGCGATATTTTCCTGCGCGACCTGCAAGTGCGCACGCCGGATTTTCATCTGGGCATGCGCGCCAATAGTTTCGGTGAACAGGCCGGGCAAATTCTTTCCGGCGTTGACCAGTTACTTGAAGCGAACAAGCCCGACAGGGTTCTTATCTTGGGCGACACAAACAGCGCGCTCTCTTCCATCGTCGCTGCGCGTCGTCGCATCAAGGTCTTTCACATGGAGGCTGGCAATCGTTGCTATGACGATAGAGTGCCGGAAGAGATTAACCGCCGCATCGTGGATCATTCGAGCACAATCCTGATGCCATACACAGAGCGGAGCAAAGAAAATCTTGTGCGCGAGGGAATCGAGCGCGATCGCATCTTTGTGACGGGCAATCCGATTAAGGAAGTGCTCTCGACCTTCGCGCCGCAGATTGAAGCAAGCGAAGTGATGTCGCGTTTGAAAGTTAATACGAGAGAGTACTTGCTGGTCACGATGCATCGCTCGGAGAATGTGGATGATGCGGAGCGTCTGGGCCAACTGCTCGGCGCGCTGTCCGTGATTGCGGAGAAATATAAAAAGCCTCTGCTCATCAGCGTGCATCCGCGCACGGCGAGTAAGCTCGCAGACTTTAATCTGCATCCTTCATCCGAGCGCGTCATGCTGCTTGAGCCTCTGGGATTTTTCGATTTCGTCAAGCTTGAGCGAAACGCGCTCGCAGTCCTCTCCGATAGCGGCACGGTGCAGGAAGAGTGTGCTATCTTCGGCATTCCGAATGTGACTATCAGGGATGTGACCGAGAGGCCGGAGACGATTGAGTGCGGCAGTAATATCCTGAGCGGCGCGCGGCTTGATGATATTGTCCGCGCAGTCGAAATCGCGCTCTCGCTGTCACCGAACTGGACGCCTCCGGCGGAATACCTGGCAGAGAATGTGGCGAGCACAGTTGTCAAAATCGTGCTCGGCTATACAAGCTTGAGGCAGCATAGTGTTAATGCTTAAATGCTATTTCAAAAACATTCAACCCTTTGCGAGCTTATCTTTTATCTTCGCGCCTTTGCGTGAACCGTTCGTTTTTGTTTCGCGCAAAGGCGCGAAGAAAAGAAAGACAGAAGACCGCAAAGGGGTTGAAGCGGTTTCATGCTTGAGTTTTGAAGCGGTTGTTAGACGGATAGTTTAAGGAGTCAGAAGCAATTTATGAAAAGGCTTTTCTCTCTCATGCGCAGAAGGCATCTGCTCGCGACGCTCTACTATGTTTCGACGATGCCGATTAGCATTATTTTTATTCTTAACTCAAAACGGATACACGAATCTTACAAAATGGGATTCTGGAAAAAGCTCGTTTTAGGGACACGCTTTTTCTTGAACTCGATTCGCATTCAAACCGGCACGTCTTACAAGACTCATCTAGCGATGGCCCTGAAAATTCTCGAAACGCCGCCGGATGTTAAAGGCGACATAGTCGAGTGCGGGACATGGAAGGGCGGCTCTGCTGCAAATCTCTCTCTGGTCTGTCGCATCGTCGGGCGCAAGCTCAGGATTTTTGATTCGTTCGAGGGCTTGCCCGAAGGCGAAGAGAATGACCGCGAAGCTCATCTTTATAAGAAGGGCGATTACATGGGAGCTTTGGAAGAGGTTCAGCACAATCTTAAAAACCACGGCGCGCTTGAATGCTGCGAGTTCATCAAGGGATGGTTCAAGGACACCTTGCCGAATCTGAACACGCCGGTCTTGCTGGCCTTTCTCGATGTGGATTTGGAAGCGAGTCTTGATACCTGCGTCAGATATATTTATCCGAACCTGACGCCCTCTGGCTATATTTTTATCGACGAAGTCGTTGGCACGGACTACTGCTCGCTCTTTTATTCCGAGAGATGGTGGCGCGAGAATTTCAATCGCACGCCGACGGGATTGGTGGGCGCGGGGATGGGACTTGCGCTCGGAGAATTTTATATCGGCCCGTGGTCTGAGATTGAAGACCATCCGCTACAGCATGCCAACGCGGGCGCGTACACGCGCAAGGATATGTCCGGTCACTGGTCTTATTTTCCTGCGGAAGCAGAGATTCCGGCAGTCATTTCCGAGCCGCAAACCGTCGGCTCTTTGCACGAAACGGCGGGAAGAAAATGAGAGACAAGCTGGTTAACATCATTGTCGAGCGATTAAGGCAGGACGCAGGGAAAATCCGCGAGCAGTTTCTGCAAACAAAAGATGTGCAGACGCGCTTTGCTGCTGTTGACGATGTGCTGCCGACGGAAATCGCAGGAGAAATTTACCAAGCCTTTCCAGATGTCGGGCAGATGCGTTTGATGTCCAGCTTCCGCGAGAGAAAATATACTTCCAAGTCTCTGGATAAGATGCAGAGCTTGATGGCCGATGCCATCTTTGCTTTTCAGGCTCCCGAAGTGATACGCGAAGTCGAGACGATTACGGGAATGAAAGACCTCATCGGCGACCCGTATCTCTACGCGGGCGGCATCAGCACAATGCTCAAGGGCCATTTCCTGAACCCGCACATAGACAACTCGCACGACTCCGAGCGCAAATATTACAGGGCTTTGAACCTGCTCTATTACACGACGCCGGATTGGGCCAAAGAGAGCGGCGGCAATCTGGAATTGTGGGACACGCAGGTCAGAGAGCGCGTGGAAATCCCAAGCCTCTTTAACCGCCTTGTGATTATGGAGACCAATAGCCTGTCATGGCATTCCGTCAACGAAGTGAAGGTGGAAGGGAAGCGTTGCTGCGTCTCAAACTACTATTTCACGCCGCACCCGCCGGGCGGTGAAGAGCATTTCCATATCACTTTCTTTCAGGCGCGACCCGAACAACATGTGCGTCGTTTTATCACATTGGCTGACAGTTCCGTCAGAACTCTGCTCAGAAAAGTTGTCAAGCAGGGAGTCGGCAAGAAGGATTTATACGAAGGGCCACAGGTTTAAGAAATGGCGATATCAATTAAATAACCTAAGTTGCGAGTGAGGGACGGCTTCAGCCGCCTTGCTGTGCGGAAAAGCTTTGCTTTTCCGGCAACTGTGGCCCACACATTTAGCAAGGCTGAGCCTTGCTAAATGTGTGGGAAGCAGCAACGGAAAGTCATAGACTTTCCACACGGCAGGGCGGCAAGCCGCCTGTGCTTTGTTAGCTGGCAGCTTGGATTAAGTATCAAGATGGCGAAAAGAATCTGGCTCGTCTCAGAGCTTTATTATCCCGAAGAGACTTCGACTGGATATTACATTACGAAGATTGCAGAGGGGCTCGCAGACCGCTTTGAAGTTCACGTGTTGTGCGGCCAGCCAGCATACTTCAATCGCGGCGTGCGCGCTCCGCGCAGAGAAATGCATAACGGCGTGCATATCGAGAGATGTTTAGGCACGACGCTGGACAAGAACAAGATTTTGGGCCGGATGCTCAATCTCATTACGTTGTCTCTCACAATTTTCTGGCGCGCTCTGGTCCAATTCAAACGCGGCGACGAAGTGCTGGTCGTCACGGCCCCGCCCACTTTCCCCTTTATCACCAAGCTCGCCTGCCGACTGCGCGGCGCGACTTATCTTTTGCTGATACATGACAATTACCCGGAGATTCTGATTGCCGTCAAAGATGTCAGCCCAAAGGCGACCTTTGTGCGGCTGATGCATTGGATGAACAAAGGGCTCTATAAAGGCGCGACGAAAATCATTGTCGTCGGGCGCGATATGAAAGAGCTTTTGACAAGGAAGATGGATGGAGATGATTCGCGCATTGTGAATATCCCGAACTGGGCAGAGCTTGAGAGAGTTGACCCCTTGCCGCGCGAGGAAAATTCTCTCTTGAAAGAGTTGGGGCTGATGGATAAATTCGTGCTCCTCTATGTCGGCAATATGGGTTATGCAAACGACATGGAGAGCATACTGTGGTGCGTCCAAGAGCTTTTAGGTCGCAAGGAGTTTCATTTTCTCTTTATCGGCAACGGCGTCAAAAGACGCTGGCTCGAAGCGACTGTCAAAAATAATTCTCTGACGAATGTCACCATCCTGCCGCCGCGCCCGCGCGACGACCAGCGAAATTTTCTCAACGCCTGCGACATCGCGCTTATCTCGCTCGTCAAAAACATGCTCGGCGTTTCGATGCCGAGCCGCACTTATAATACTTTAGCGTCGGGCAAGCCTATGATTGGAATCGCAGACCCGAAGTCGGAGTTGGCGCGCGTGATTGAAGAAGAGCAGGTCGGGTGGCTTGTGCCGACGGGTGAAAAAGAGTTGCTGCTCAAGACGATTATAGAAGCGCAGTCTTGCCCGCAGAGACTAAAAGAGATGGGATTGCGTGCGCGCGTTGCGGCTGAGAAAAAATATTCGCTGCGCAAGGCTGTTGAAGACTACCGCGCGGTTTTTCTGAATCATGAACAACGGCAAGGTTGATAAGAGGCAAGCTGTTGCGACGATTGGCTTGCGCGTGCTGGTCACAGGCGCGACGGGTTTTGTCGGCTCGGCCATCGCAGAGCATTGCCGTCAAGCGGGCATGGTTGTTAAGACGATGGGCCGCAAAGCTCCGAGCAAGGATTCGCCGGACGGTTATGTGCAAGCTGATATTACAAAGCCTGAGAGCTTAGCAACGGTCATGTCAGATGTTGATTGCGTAGTTCATTCGGCGGGCTTGGCGCATCAGTTTAATAAAACTGATGACGAGCTTTTTGTCAGAAATAATATAGAAGGCACAGCGAATGTGGCGCAGGCTGCGGCCAACGCCGGCGTCAAGCATTTCGTGCTCATCAGTTCGATTACGGTTTACGGCGCGAAAGATTCCGCGAATTGCGACGAGAGTGCGCCGTGCGAGCCGAAGACTTTTTATGCAGAGAGCAAGCTGCGCGCGGAAGAGCGTGCGAAAGAGATTATTGGGCCAACAGGAGCTTGCCTGACAATCCTGCGCCTGTCGGTTGTCTATGGCGAAGGTGACGGCGGAAATATCTTGCGGCTGATGCGCACCGTTGACCGCAAGCGTTTCGTCTGGATTGGTCGCGGAGAAAATCGCAAGACCATTGTGCATCGTGATGATGTCGCGCGAGCATGCGTGACTGTTTTGAGCAGAGCGTGTCAGGGCATCAGCATCTATAATCTTTGCGGCTATGCTCCGCAGATGCGCGAGTTGGTCGAGATTATGTCACGCGCGCTCGGACGCAAAATCCCGCGCTGGCACATTCCGCAAGGCTTGGCCCTGATGCTGTCAAAAACTGCCACAGTCTTGACAGGCGGGCATGCTAAATTTGTAACGCTGCATGAGGTAATAAAAAAGTGGCTTATCAATGACTTGTTTGACGGCGAAAAGTTCAGGCGTGATTACGGCTTTGAGCCGCAGGTGAGTCTGGAAGAAGGTTTGCGCCGCGAAGTCGAATGGTATCGCAGCCGAGTCCGATAACGTCTCCGATTGCGAGCGGAGATTTTGAATCTCAATCAAGTATCAAAGGGCGATGTTTTAAATGAGGAAAGGGGTCTGAGATGACGAAGCAAACATGGCAGAGATGCGTAATCTTACTGACGCTTGGTTTGTGCTTCTATTCGATTAACGAGGCGCAGGAAAGATGGCGGCTCGAAATGCCTCTGGGCCAGAACTTCGCGGCGCGGCCTTTGCCGCCGATGCAGACTCAGACCGGGCCTCTTAGCAATGATGCGCGCGAAAATTTTAATGTGCGCGAATTGGGCGCGCGTGGCGATGGCCGTACGGATGACACGGCTGCGATACGCGCGGCTGTGACGGCGATTTCAAAGGCCGGAGGCGGAAAGCTTTTCTTTCCCAATGGCATTTATCCAATCAGTAGCGCGATTGACCTTCCATCCGGCATTACGATTGAAGGCACGAACGGCGCGTACAATGGCAACTGCAAGATACTTCTGACCGCGCCCAACCAGAGCATCTTCACCATTGGCGAAAATCGCAGGCGCATCAGCATCAGCAATCTTGAACTCAAAGCCGCGCCGCAATCCGTCACGCCATTCCGTTTGATGAGCAAGACTATCGGCATCAATGCCAGAGGCTCTGCGCCCAACAGCAGTTTTGAAGTCGAGTTCAAGAACATGACTTTTACGGGATTCGACAGGGGCATCAGCGTTGAAGATTCTAAAGGGCAGGCCGCATGGCAGTTTGATAATGTGCTGGTTGACCACTGCACATTTGCAGATAGCAACTACGGAATTTATCTGGACACGCAGAACACGGACTACTGGCGCATCAGCAACTCTTGGTTCAGCAGCATGCCCGGTGGATATAACATCTATCTAAGGCAATCCGGTTTTGTGACGATTGATACGAGCATCGGCGGCGGCCCGCCCCTGGCAAAGGCGCGCAATGTTCCTTTCGCCAATACCTTTATCTATGTCGGCGGCGCGCATGGCACTTTGACTGTCATCAATTCTCAGTGCGAAGAGATGACTAACTTCATGGAGGTCGTTCCGCCTTCAAACTATACTTATCCGATTACGGTCATCAATTCGATTATTGGTCCAAAGGTGATGCTCCGCGCTAATTGCATTTACGTGAGCATAGGCAACCTGTACCATGCCGGCACTGTACAGACGGTTGAGCAAGGCACAGATGTTTTGATACACAGCATCGGTGACGTAGCGGAATCGCCGCCCAACAGCGCGCAGACGCCGCGCGGCGCAAGTCCATTTAAGCTCCATGCCAATAGCCGCGTCGTCATCGGCACAAGCATCCATCGCGTGGATTTTGGAAATCCGACAACCTTCGGGCGCGGCGTAGGCATCGGCGCAGACCCTGCTGCGGATGCTTTGCTCAACTTAGCAACGCCCGTTGATAACGGCATACAGCTACGCATCGGCAGCACGCAGGGTTATTATTACGACCTCTTCCGCGACATGTCAGGCTTTCTCAGTTTTCGTGGCAACCAGCGTGGCTACACAGGCTTTCGCTTCAATGGTGATATAGTTCCTGAAGCCAATCGTACAGGAAATCTCGGCACGGATGCCATGCGCTGGTCGAGCGTCAACGCTGTCCGCGTTGTGAGCGGCGATGCCATCCTGTCAGACAAAAATACTGGCGAAGAGCTTTATCGGATTAGAGAAGACCAGACCAACATCTACTTTGAAGACATACGCACGGGCAAGCAGATGATGCGGCTCGACCGCGACGGCAATCTGCATGTGAGCGGAAAAATTTATCAGGATTCCAAGTAGTTGGTTATAACTCAAGAAAGACAAGCTCCAATTCTTTGCGCTCTTATGTTTTTCTTTGCGCCACCAGCGCGAACCGTTCGTTTTAGTTTCACGCAAAGGCGCAAAGAAAAGAAAGACTCAAGCGCGCAAAGAATTGCATAATCCAAGATGCTCAAAGCGTTCGGACTCAGTTTGATAGCATGCCTTTTATCCTACTGCGGAGTGGCCTTGCTGCGTCGCTGGCCCATCCTGGATGTGCCGAACGAGCGCAGTTCGCACACGCAGCCGACTCCGCGCGGAGGCGGTCTTGCCATCGTGGTTGTGATGCTTGCTATCTGGCTTGTTTATAGCTGGAACACTGTGGAGCACTGGCCGCTCTTGCCTTATGTGATTGGCGCGAGCGTGATTGCTGGCATTAGCTGGCTTGATGATTTGAGAACTGTGCCGACCATCGTGCGCCTTGTCGTGCATGGCGCGGCGGCTGCGCTGGCTATTAAGAGTTTTGATTACTGGCATATTACAGGGTCGCTCTTTCAGTTAAGCCTTGATTGGCTCGGCTTGCTTCTAACTTTTGTCTGGATTGTGGGCCTGACAAACGCTTACAATTTCATGGATGGCATAGACGGAATCGCAGGCGCGCAGGCTGTTGTGGTCGGCCTGGGATGGGCCGTGCTCGGCTGGCTGGGCGGCCAATCGCAGGTCGCTGTGATAGGAATGCTGCTGGCAGGAGCCAGTCTCGGATTCCTGTTTCACAACTGGCCCAGGGCGCGCATCTTTATGGGCGATGTCGGAAGCGCATTTCTGGGTTATACTTTCGCAGTACTACCGCTTATGGCCGCGCACGCGCCGCAGGCAGATTCGCGCCTCGCTTTAATCGGCGCGCTCCTGTTATGGCCTTTTATCTTTGATAGCTCTTTTACTTTCCTGCGCCGCGCACTGCATGGCGAGAATGTTTTCGCAGCGCATCGCACACATCTCTACCAGCGACTCGTCATCGCAGGGCGAACGCATCTGTTCGTGACTTTACTCTACACAGGTCTCGCGCTCGTGGGAGTCGTGCTGGCTGTCGCATGGTGGCGCGGGATGGCCGGAAGCAAGGCTGCAATTCTCCTGCTTCTGCCCGTCCTCTGTTTTTCGCTGTGGCGATTCGTCGTCAGAGAAGAGCGCAAGCTGGCGGAGCGCAATGTTTCAACACAGGTCGCAATCTTAGGTGAGCAATGATTAAGGAAGAAGAGATGATCAGAGGAAGAAATGGAAGTCAGGACGGGTCGCGTCTCTGGTGGACAAATTTGCTGACGCGACAGATGCAGTTCATCATGGACTTGGTCGTGCTCGTCGCGGCGTTTTTCTTAGCTTACCTCCTGCGCTTTGATTTTCATATCTCCGAGTTCTGGCTCATCCCGGCCATGACACAGCTTCCTTACGTCGTCCTGATTCAATTTGCCATCCTGATTCTGACCGGAGTTTATTCCTTCGTCTGGAAATATGTCGGCCTCGCAGAGGTCAGAGCGTTTATGGTCGCGGCGGCGGTCTCTTCGTTGCCGATTCTGTTAATCAGATTGTTTTTGCCCGACAGGTATCTCATCTGGCAAGTGCCGCTCTCAGTGATTGTGATGGACACTGTGCTGGCGTTTGGCGGCGTGCTCGGCGTGCGCGTCTTGCGGCGCACGATGTACGAGCGTTATGAGAAGCGGCGCAAAGAGTTGCGCGCGAGCAACAAGCCCAAGCGGCGTGTCCTCTTAATCGGCGCGGGCCGCGCGGGCGTGCTCGCAGCCAAAGAGATACAGGGTCGCGGCGATATTGATTTGGATGTCAGAGGTTTTGTTGACGACGATTTGAGAAAGAAAGGCTCTGTCATACATCGCGTCAAAGTGCTCGGCTCGACAGCCGATTTGCCGCGCCTTGTACGCACGTTAGATATAGACCATGTGGTCATCACTATCGCGCAGGCTTCGCGCCAGGAATTGAAGCGGCTCGTCGAACTCTGCGAGAAGATTCCAATCAAGGTGCGAATCATTCCCGGCCTCTATGAAATTTTGCAGGGACGAGTTGAGGTCAGCAGCATACGCGACTTGCAGATTGAAGACTTGCTTGGACGCGAACCTGTGCGCCTTGATGAAGAAGAGATGAGTCGTTTCCTCGCGGGCAAGACAGTGATGGTGACGGGCGCGGGCGGCTCTATCGGCTCAGAGCTCGCACGACAGGTCGCGCGCTTTGACCCTTCATGCATGCTCTTAGTCGAGCGCGCAGAGTTTGCGCTCTTTAATATTGATTGCGAGTTGAAAGAGAGTTGGCCGGACTTAAATATCAAAGCGTTGACGGCTGATGTCTCTGATGAAGCAAGGATGCGTTCTATCTTTGCTACTTATAAACCTGATGTTGTAGTCCATGCTGCGGCGCACAAGCATGTGCCGATGATGGAATTTAATCCGACTGAAGCGATTAAGAATAACGTGCTCGGCACAAGGATGCTGGCGGAGATTGCTGGACAATCAGGCACGGAAGCGTTTGTGCTTATCTCTACAGACAAGGCCGTGCGCCCGACATCCGTGATGGGAGCTTCAAAGCGCGTCGCTGAGCTTGTCATACAGGATTTGGATAAGAAGTATGAGACGCGCTATGTGGCTGTGCGTTTCGGCAACGTCATCGGCTCAGCCGGTTCCGTGATTCCAATCTTCCGCGAGCAGATACGCAAGGGCGGGCCTGTGACAGTCACGCACCCGGAGATGGTGCGATACTTTATGACGATTCCAGAGGCCGTACAGCTTGTCCTTCAAGCGGGCGCGATGGGAGAAGGCGGCGAGATATTTATCCTTGACATGGGCGAGCCTGTGCGGATTCTTGAGCTTGCGAAAGACACTATCACGCTCTCAGGCTTCAAGCCATACGAAGATATTGACATCATCTTTACAGGCATACGCCCCGGCGAGAAATTGTTTGAAGAGCTGCAAACGGACGGCGAGGATGTCGCCAAGACGCGCCATCCGAAAATCTTTATCGGCAAAATCGCAGCTTACCCGGAAGAGAAAGTGCGTCACGCGCTTGAGCGTTTGAGCTTGCTAGCGGTGGATGGCGAAGGCTCTGAGCTACGAAAATTTCTCAGAGAATTATTGCCGGAAGCCAATCTCAAGATAGATACGGCCATCGCTGCGCCCTCATCCACTCCGCCGCTCGAAAAGGCCGTCGCCAGAAGCCTGCATTAGAGAGCAGGCAGCGCAAAAGTCTCCTCGGACAATTCTCAAATTGATACGCTGCCGGAGACTGTTATCGGCTATTGATAAGACGCTCCCAGAGGCAGGACAAAGTTTAGCCAGCAATGCAGAGAGTTGAAGAACAGGAAACACCAATTCGCGTCGGACGCGCTGGGAGCACGGGCTCTGGCGCGCGTATGAACGCGACATGGCAGCCGCGCGCTCTGGTGTGGTTTGAGCGTCTGATATTTTCAGGGCTGCTGTTCATCATTGTCCTGACAGCCATTCCATACGGCACTGTCGAGCCATGGTGGGAAGCGATTTTCCAGTGTCTCGTCTTTAGCCTCGTAGCTTTGTGGATAGTCGAAGGAATGGTGCGCGGCGAGTGGGGCATCAAAGGTTTGAGCCTGCTTGCTCCGATGCTGGCAATCATCGTCTATGCATTTGTGCAGACGTTGAACTTGCGCGGCTCCGGCAATGCCTGGCCCGCCATCAGCGCAGATCCTTACGGGACACGCTTTGTCGCGCTCAAGCTACTCGCACTCACACTCGCGGGAGCTTTGCTCTATCGCTACGCTTCGAGCCGCAGGCGTTTGCGCGCACTGATTTATGTAGTGCTTATCACGGCTGTGGTGTCTGCACTCTTCGGGATGATACGCGAGACGACGCATCAGGGCGGGCCGGGTTTTCTGCTCCCGCAACTCAAGCCGCAAGTCGGTTACGGTCAGTTTATCAACCGCAACCACTTCGCGTACTTGATGGAGATGGCTTTCGGTCTCGCGCTTGGCTTAGCTGTTGGCAGAGGCGAGCAGAAAGACCGCTTGATTTATATCGCGGCGGCGTTGCCGGTCTGGATAGCGCTCGTGCTTTCAAATTCGCGCGGCGGCGTCTTTAGCATGATTAGCCAGTTGCTCTTTCTAATCATCATCTATGGCCTGCTGCGTCCGGCGCAACTCTCGATTGAGAGTCATCGCAGCCTTGCTTCCTTCATACATCGCGTGACGAGCACATGGCCCGTGCGAATCTTGTTGATAGTCGGACTTCTCGGCGCGCTCATCATAGGGATGATGTGGATTGGCGGCGACCCTTTGGCGAAAAGATTTGAGACGTTGCAAAGCGAGGTGGCGAGCGATGATGCTGTCGTTGGCGAGGGCGCGCGGCGCATACAAATCTGGCAGGCAACGTGGCGTATGTTCAAAGACCATCCGTTGACAGGCATTGGATTCGGCAGCTACTGGGTGGCGATTACTGAATACTACAACGTGCCGGGTAAGAAGCGACCGTATGAAGCGCATAACGATTATCTTGAACTGCTCGTGAGCGGCGGCATCATCGGTGTCCTGCTTGGAGGATGGTTCGTCTATGCTTTTCTTAAAAAGGCGCGGCAGACTTTTCAATCCAAAGATGCTTTTCGCCGCGCGGCCTGTCTGGGGGCTGTGACTGGCCTTTTCGGCATCGCCGTTCATAGTCTCGTTGACTTCGGATTGCATATCACTATTAACGCACTTATTTGTGTGGCTTTGATTGTCATTGCCACAGCGGATGTCAAACCGGATGCTAAGACAGATGCAGAAGAGACGACTGAATTGTCGCCGCATCTGCGTCGTTACAGGGACAGCAGACCCGCGCCGCCTGAGCCTGCTGATGCCACGAAAATATAATGCGGCGCAATTTCATTATTCATTGACCGTATTCAGGGCAAGGATTACAATCACGCCCTGCTTATTGGGATAGCCTTAAGTTTTTGGAAGGCTATTTCTGTCAAGGTCGTTTTTCCAGAGAGGTCAAAGGAGATTTAGGCAATGGCTAACAAACATCGCGCTTTACCAAGAGCAGTAGCTGTGCTCCTCACGCTCGGCATGCTCAACTTGTGCGTGTTGTTCGGTGCGGGAACGTCCAGAGCCGCCACGAGCCCAAGCGCAAGTGAAGCCTCATCCAGTAAGTTGCTGGTCGGGCGACTCAACGTCGCAGAGCAGCAGTCCGTTTTTGTGAACGGCAATGTGGCAGGAGCCGGAACCACAATTTTTTCCGGCATGCGTCTGCAAACTCCTGTGGGAGTCAATGCAACTGTGCAGTTAGGCGCGCTCGGTCAATTAAGTATTGAGCCGGGCAGCGACCTGACGCTCGATTTTTCCAAATCACGTGTGGATGTCAAAATCGCTGCGGGTGACGCCGCGTTGACGACGACGAAAGACGTGACTGGAACGCTCACAACTTCAGATGGCAGAGTATTAAAATCTGAAAACTCGAAGGCCGGAACGCTGGCAAGCAAGAATGCGAAAGCCAGACGCGGCTGGGATGATTGGTCGGATGGAGAAAAAGCTGCTGCTATCTTGATTCCGGCTGCAATCGCGGCCATCATTATCATTATCGTCGTCGCAGATGATGATGACGAAAGCCCTGCGCGACCTTAAATAGAGGCTCGCCTTTATTTTCTCTTCCCCGGTTACCGTGATGTGCCGCGCCGCAATATTTATAACCCCTCTCGGCACGGGTGACTGGTCAAAAGGGATTCCAGATAGTTGATTTTACAGCAACGCCTATTGCGCTATGCAATCGCCTCCGTGTGCCTCGTCGCCTGTCTTTACCTGATACAGGCGGCAGGCCGCAGAGGGTTGTCCAATCTTCTCACAGGCTTTGTCATCAAGGCTTCGATGTTGCCCGGCACAGAGCCTGAGCCTCTGCTTGCCTCTGCGCAGGAAGCCAGCCAGTATGCTCCTGAAAATCCTGAGGGCTATCGTGCGCGCGGCATCGCGCGTCTCGCGCTGAATCAACCCGCCGAAGCCGCAACCGAATTCGCGCAGGCGGCAGCCTTGCGCCCGCGGCATCACTTGCTCTGGCAAGAACTCGGCCATGCGCGCGATCAGGCAGAAGACCTCGAAGGCTCCATTGATGCTTTTAAGAGAGCCGTGAGCCTCGCTCCATATTTCGCGCAGCCGCGCTGGTATCTGGGCAATGTGCTTTTCCGCGCTGGAAGATACGAAGAAGCTTTTACGGAGTTGCGGCGAGCGATAGCAGGCGATGCAACGCTGCTGCCTCTTGCGCTCGAACTCGCGTGGGCCGCGTCCGGCGGCGATGTCCGCGTCGTCGAAAGATTTATCCAGCCGACAACTTCTTCTGCGCGTCTGAATCTCGCGCGTTTTCTGGCGAAGCACGGCAAGGCAAACGAAGCCGTAGAACTCTTTCGCGGGACGAACAGCATGTCTGAGACAGACCGCCGCGCGCTGTTGGCGGAATTGCTGGCGACGAAAAAATTCACAGCGGCTTATGAAGTCTGGGCCAGCCAGCGCGCTGCTGCGAACAATAGCAACAGGGGGGTTGCGGCCATCACAGACGGAGGTTTTGAAAACAAACTCACACGCCATGAATCAGGGTTCGGCTGGCGTTTCAATCTTGAAGTCCAGACCGTGCAGATAAATTGGGAGGCGGATGAGAAGCACGAAGGCGCGCACAGCCTGCGGCTTGATTGGAACGGCAACTCGAATCCGCTCTCACAGATTGTCACGCAGCTTGTGCTGGTCGAGCCTAACACAAGCTATCGTCTGCGTTTCAACGCGCTGGTCAAGAACGTAGTCTCAGGTGGCTTGCCTCTCATCGTCGTCAGCGACGCGAGCAGCGCGGAGTACTTAGCTCTGGGCCAATCCGCGCCGCTCAAGATGGACGAGCGCAAGTGGCAGGATTACGAAGTGGAGTTCAAGACCGGCGAGCAGACAGAGGCCGTGCAGCTTAGCCTGCAAAGACAGCAGTGCGCGACAGACCCCTGCCCAATCTTCGGGCGCCTCTGGCTCGATTCGTTTCAACTGCAAAAGAAATAGTAGTGGGTCAGTTTCAAAGGGAGGAAGAAAAAGCAGGTTCCCGCAAAGGCGCAAAGACGCAAAGAGTTGAATGGCTCTTTGTATTGAAAGCTTTCTTCGCGCCTTTCCTTTGCGCCTTTGCGCCTTTGCGGGAGATTCTTTCGTGTTAATTGTTATTCACCTGAATTTCACACTGACCCACTACCAAAGAAATAAAGCGATTGACGCCAAACATGTCTCGTGATAGTTTGCAAAGTCTGCCACCTTTTGTTTTTCACTTGAAATGTCGTAGGAATCAAAAGATAAAATTAAAGATACAATTCAGGGAGTACTACTTTTGTCGGCTTTAAGTTTGCCTCGCTTCAAGTTTGAATCAACTTGAATGCAGAAGATTGACCGTCTGGGATGGACGGATGGAATGAGCATCGTGAGCTACGGCGTGCGCGTAGGCATCCGCGTCAACGATGCAGGCGCGATGGAGCGTGTGAGAAAACTCTTGCCGCCGGGTTGGAAGCCCTCGCAGACGCCTGTGGTCGAGAATCTATTTTCGCTCTTTATCGGCGGCGCAGGCGCGCGCGCGGGAGTGCGTCGTTACAGCTTGCTCTATCACGGGCTCGACAGGCTTGTGCGCTCGTTTAATGAGGAAGAGATTTACACGACCTTTGAATCGAACCTGCGGCTGACGGTGGCTGTGGAGGCGCGGCGCAGGCTCTTTGTGCACGCGGGCGTGGTCGGATGGAAAGGGCAGGCAATAGTCATCCCCGGCAGCAGCTTTAGCGGCAAGACAACTCTGGTTGCGGAACTGGTGCGCGCGGGCGCGACCTATTATTCTGACGAGTATGCTGTGCTGGATGAGCAGGGACGTGTGCATCCTTTTCTCAAACCGCTCTCGATACGCAAAGAGGGTCGCGTTGAGCAGACGGAATACACAGTCGAAGCCTTAGGCGGCACGGCTGGAAAGAAGCCTTTGCCTGTCGGGCTGGTCTTAATCAGCAACTACAGGGAAGGGGCGCGCTGGCGTCCGCGCAGGCTCTCTGCGGGGCAGGGCGCGCTTGAGATTCTGGCGCACACTGTCTCTGCGCGCAGCAAGCCGGGGGTTGCGCTATCCACGCTGCATCGGGTAGCATCAGGCGCAGATGTCCTAAAGAGCAAGCGTGGCGAGGCCCGACAGGTAGTTGATATAATCTTAAAAGAGCTGAGCTAACAGCCGCCGGTATAGCTGAACAATTCAGGGTCAAGATGCAGACGCATGTGCGGAAGCATTTGCTACTTCTCCCATTGCCGGTCAAAGGAAACCAGAGGAATCTTCATGCAGAAGCCGAAAACAAACTTCCAGCCTCAAGCGCGTCAGGAAGGATTGATTGTGCAACAGATGCCCGACGAAGTTTTGGTTTACGATTTAGAGCGGCATCAGGCTCATTGCCTGAATCGCACAGCCGCTTTGGTCTGGCAACACTGCGACGGGCAAACTGCCGTTCCTCAAATCGCGCGCCATCTCGGAAAAGAGTTGAAGACGACTGTGAAAGATGAGGTCGTCTATCTGGCTCTGGACCAACTGGGCAAGGATCACTTGCTTGAAGAGCGCGTCATGTTGCCGGCAGAGATGAAAGGCATTTCGCGGCGCGAGTTGATGCGGCGCGTCGGGTTGGCGACGGCTGTTGCGCTGCCAGTCATAGTCTCTATCGTCTCCCCGACATCGGCCAATGCAGTGACCTGCATTGCAAGCGGCCAGCCCTGCAATCCGAATGTCGTGTGCTGTACCACGCTCTCGACCTGTAACGCTGGCAACTGCACCTAAGCTAAACTTTCTCTCTGTGCACAAGACCCGCACAGGCGCAAACCTGAGCCTTCTACTCGCAGACCTTCTTGCGGGAGCATGGCGCGACACTCCGCCCGCGCCTGAACTCTTTTTAGCAGAAGAAACAGCCGAAGCCACAGCAGAATTAGAGACAGTCGCGCCGCTCCTGATTGCATCTGGAGGCGGCGCGCTTGCTTTCTGGAAGATTCGCGGAACAACTTTGAAAGATACAGCAGTTGCAGAAGATTTTAAGCAGACATATCGCCTCAACACTCTACAATCCGTCATACACGAAAGAGAGATAGAGCAGGTTATAAGGCTTTTGCAACAGGCCGGAGTCGAGCCGATTCTCGTCAAGGGATGGAGCATCGCGCGTCTTTATCCTGAGCAGGCTCTCAGACCTTACGGAGACATAGACCTCTTTGTGCGGCCTGAACAATTCGCTGCGGCGGAAACAATCATGCAGAGCGAAGAGGGGCGCAAGTTTTTCGTTGACCTGCACATGGGCGCGTCTCACTTAGACACAGAGCCTCTGGAAGATTTGTATGCGCGCTCTCAAGTGGTCAAGCTCAAGGATGTGAGCTTTCGCGTGCTCGCGCCCGAAGACCACTTGCGCGTGCTGTGCGTGCATTACCTGCATCACGGGGCCTGGCGTCCGGCTGGCCTGTGTGACATAGGCTTGATGGTGGAAAAGTTTGGCAGCGAGATGGATTGGGATGTCTGCCTGACGAAGAACAGGAAGCGCGCGGGATGGATTGCCTGCACAGTCTTGCTTGCGCGCGAACTGCTCCGCGCAGACTTGAGCGGCCTGCCAGCAGAGTTGCAATCCAGAAAACTTCCGGGCTGGCTTGTGCCGGCAGTCCTCAAAGAGTGGGAGAACCCTGTCGCAGTCCGGCACGTCGTCCCGCCGCCACTGGCACGTAAGCTCGGCCACCCGCTCGAAACCATCAAGGCCATACGCAGGCGTTGGCCGCCCAATCCTATACAGGCGACGATTGTGATGAACGGCTCCTTCAACGAATGGCCGCGCATCATCTTTCAGGCGGGCAACTACGCCGCGCGAACGGCAAAGTTTCTCACAAGTCTGCCGCGCAAGATTTCGGAGAAATAGCTCTGCTCTCTCAGCTTGTACGCTTCCGGCCCGCGTGTTACATTCTCCCGTCGCAACTGCTCCCGGCGAAGTGCTTCCCAAACCCCCCGAAGTCCTGTTAGAAGCAACGCTTATTTACAGTCGTCCATTAGAGTCTTCAAGGAGTTTTCTGTTTTCATGTCAGACCTCGCGCAGCCTTCCAGCTTATACGGCAATGTATCCGCACGTCTCTACACAGTTTCCTGCATCACAATCTTGATGCTGCTCATCTGTCTTGCGAGCGCGCAAACCACTGGGCGTGCAGCATCTACGACGGCGGCCACAGTCACTGTGAGCGGGCGTGTGACGAACGAGCAGGGCAGAGGCATCGGGCGCATGACTGTCTATCTGCAAGACCTTGTCATAGGCACAGTGCAAGTCACGCAGACGCGCGGCGACGGCAGCTACATCTTCACGGACGTGCCAATCTATAACCATTACTCTGTCATGCCGCAGCACAGGCTCTATAAATTTGCGCCCGGCATACAGAGTTTTAGTCTGGTCGAAGAGATGCGAAACGTGAACTTTACAGCGACGCGGCGTTAGCGCGACTCTGATTGCTAAGAGAAATCAAATCTGCCAGCCGACAAAAGTTATTTGTCGGCTGGCAGAATCTTTTTGTTAGTCAACAACAGAGTATTGTTGACTGACAAAACTTCAATGTCAGTCAACAATACTCTGTTGTCAGTCAACAAAGCTCTCTTGTCGGCCAACAAAGCTTCAATGTCAGTCAACAATACTCCTTTGTCAGCCAGCAAAGCTTTCTTGTCAGTCAACAAAGCTCTGCTGTCAGCCGACAAAGCTCTATTGTCAGCCGACAAAGGAGCTTTGTTGACTGACAAAACTCTCTTGTAGGTCGCCGGGAAAGTGATTTTGGCTGAAAATGGGGGTTTTCGATGGTCTGTAACTAAAAGCGCACCCTCCCTGACGGTCGGGTTCCTGCCAGAAACGTCTCCCGGTGGCAGAAACCCGACCGTCAGGGAGGGTGTGCTTAGATGTTCGCACAGGGCAGTAGCCCGACCGTCAGGGAGGGCGCATCATCTCTCACTCAGTCGCAATTAACTAACCCAGGTTGCCAGTTATGAAGCGATGGCGGCTCCTGCCGCCTGCTGTGCGGAAAGTCTGAGACTTTCCGCTTCATCTCTGCTCTTCCTTCCAGCGAGGCTCAGCCTCGCACAGGGTTGAGATGACACTTGCCGGAAAAGCAGAGCTTTTCCGCACAGCAGGCGGCTCAAGCCGTCTCTTACTCGCAACTTGGGTTAACTATCAGTAAGGGGCTGCATAACAGTATCTTGACTGCTTAAGCCACTGGCGTCGTGGGCTACTGATATGTCGCCCCTCACGGGGCTGTAATCCGGCATTCGTTTCTGCTTATGTCGAACCGACGTTAATATTGATTGCCTCGTCAGGCAGAATTGGCTATGCTTTGCGCCACGCTCAATCACCGGAGCAACACCTCGCACACTTCAACAACCTTACACCTACGGAGGTATCTCATCATGCCTAAAATCAAACTGGGACTGTCACGCTTAAACGCGCTGGAATTAATCGGACTGTCGCAGCAGATTACGAATGCTCTGACGGGCAATCCGAGCTTTCCGACGCCTAATCCCACGCTGGCGACGGTGACAGGCGCGACCGGCGCTTTGCAGACCGCGCTCAATGAAGCCAACGCTGCGCGTATGGAGTCGAAAAACAAGACCATTGTGCAGAACGAGCAGGCAGACAACCTGCGCACTTTGTTGACTCAGCTTGCCAGCTATGTCGAGAACGTGAGCGGCGGCAAAGAGTCTTTGATTACGAGCGCGGGGATGGATGTGGCCGCGCAGCCTTCGAGCGCGGTCGAGCCGACAACGCCGTCCGGCTTTACTTCCACAACCGGAGATAGCGACGGCGAGATAGACCTCAGTTGGAACTCTGTCTCCAACGCGCAGAGCTACATCGTCGAGCGCAGTCTCGCAGCCCCGCCCGCAGCCGTCTGGGAGCATCAGCTGACGACCACGAAATCAAAGGTCACGGCTGAGAACCTGAACAGTGGGACGCGTTACTGGTTCCGCGTCGCGGCAGTCGGCACAAAAGGGCAGAGCGGTTGGAGCGATGTTTCAACCAGAATTGCTCCCTGAATAAGCTCACGCCCTGATTAACCACAGAGGGAGTCAGAGACTTTTTCCACGCGCTCTCTCTGATTCCCTCTGTGTCCTCTAAAGTTAAATTTGCCTTCTCAAACGGAGCCGGGCAAGGCCATCGCTGGCAGTGCCATCCGGGAGTTAACATCCCTGCTGATAAATTGACAATCGCCTGAAAAATGTGTACTTTGCCCGCCTACATAGTTAGCTGGCAAGGCTTGCCCGAAGCTTTACCTGGTTCTTGCCTGAACTGAATAAACAAGACACGTTAATCAAACCGGATTAATAGAAGTCAGACGCTCTCTCCTACGCCACCCAAGCTGTCAAGAGCGAGAGCCCACAGGTCGCACAAGCGCACGACAGCCAAGTAAGCGCCCGTAGAGACAGAATTTCCGCGTGGGCTGACGCCCGGCCCCCGGATTGTCCGGCACACGCCTCTGGCAGGAGGCCGCCGAACAATCAACCGAGCCTTCCCCCTCAAAGGCACGCGCACCCGTAGAAGTAACCGCAAGGAGTCCAGACAAATGAAGCAATCAACTGCCCGCAGAACCCCCAAGTCCCTCAATACCAAAGCTATTAATAATAGTGGAGTTTATATGAACAGAGTTAAAGCCTTTATTTCCCCCAAGAAACTCAGAAACAGCTTATCTGCCAGCGCAATTATCGTGATGATTGCAGCTCTGCTCTGTTTTAATTTGACGGGATTAGCGGCGACTCTAATTTCTCCTACAGGGGACGGAGGGTTTGAAACGGGTGCTGATTTTCCGACAAACGGTTGGACAGTTGTCAACGGCGCAAACAATCGCCTGTTTGTTGGTTCAACCCCAGTCCCGTCTGCCGGAACAAATGCGGCCTTCTCAGGTACGTCCGCTGCTTCGTGGACTGGTCAAGCTAGTGCTAGCGTAAATCATTTTTACCGTAATGTGACTTTCCCTGCCGGTGAAACCATCATTACCCTTTCATTTAAATACAAAGTATCTGTTGCTGATTTAACATTTGATTACTTAAAAGTATTTCTCGTTCCAACCACGACCACTCCTGTAGCAGGTACGCAATTATCCTCCGGTCAAATCGGTGTTACCGCAGGCTATGATTCTGCAACTTCATATACGACCGTGAATATCACGATTCCTGCAAGCGCTGCTAATACAACACAAAGATTAGTATTCTCTTGGAGAACTGATGCGGCGTCCCCCCTTGCTGCCGTCGCCGTTGATGAAATCTCACTAGTTACTGCTGCCCCGGTGCCGCTCACTGGAATCAAAACCATTGATAATACTATTGCGACGGGCGGAAATAATTACAATTCTTTCGGTGCTGCAATCAGCGCGTTGAATACGAATGGAGTTGGTGCAGGTGGTGTGACGTTCAACGTCACAGCAGGCCAGACCTTTACAGAATATCCGCCTATCATTACCACGACAGGCACAGCAGCCAATCCAATCATCTTTCAAAAGTCCGGTGTCGGAGCTAACCCGATAGCACAAGGAACAGGCGGCGTGGGAACTATTGATTCCTTCTTTGACATTCCGGGCGGCGACTACTTTACGTTTGATGGAATTGACATCAAAGACAATCCAGCCAATGCAAACAACACAACGCGGATGGAATACGGTTTCCTCGTCAGAAATGCTTCCGCTACTAACGGCGCGACGAATAACACTTTCAAGAATTCCACGATTACTTTACAGCGCGTCAATACAACTTCAATCGGTATTCTCCAAACTACCAATACTCTCGGCGGCGGTGTTGCGGCGACGAGTACGGGAGGCGCAAACTCGGATAACAAGTATTACAACATAACGATTCAGAATGCATATTCCGGTGTCTATTTATTGGGGACTGCCGGATTCCCGGATGCAAACACTGAAGTCGGCGTCACGGGCGGCGTCACAGCCAATGTCATCGGTAATCCGGCAACGCCGAACGACATCGGTAATGGAACTGCTGATACTTGGGGCATCAGAGCAGCGTCACAAAACTCCCTGAAGATTTTCAATAATAATATTCAGAATGTGACTGGAACTGGCGCGAATAATTATTATGGCATCTGGCTTGATAATTCAGCGGGAGGAACATTTGGAACTGCTCAAATCTACAACAACAAAATTTCCAGTATTTCACGCATCACAAGCACTTCTGTAAATTCTCTTGTCTATGGCATTCTTACGAATGTCTCAACCGGTAACACCGCGACGGTATTTAATAATTTCATCACTGGCTTGAGCGCCACCAATACCGCCTCAACAGCAAATTTGATCATTCGCGGGTTGGCGGCTAACGCCGGAGGCAATGCTGGAACGGTCAACGCATATTTCAATAGTGTGCGTGTTGACCAGGGCGCAAACTTGCTTTATTCCAGTACTGCCTATTACCTCAACGGTGGCTCCACGACTACGCGAAACAACATTTTCTCTAACTTTACCGGAACACAAACCGTCACTCCCAAACACTATGCTTATTACCGCGCTGCCGGAACTATCACGGCGAGCAGCAACAACGATTTGTACATCGCCTCCGGCACTGGCGTATTAACAAACGGCTACACAGGATTCTTTGCAGGCGCAGTTCCAACAGACCGTGACACCCTTGCCAGTTGGGCGACAGCTTCAGGCGAGACCAACAGCACAGACCTCAATCCATTATTTGTTTCGGCAACCGATTTGCACATTACCGTTTCTTCGCCCGCTATTGATGCAGGATTAGCTGTCGCGGGCATAAACGATGATATTGATGCGCAGGTGCGGCCCAATGGCGTAGTGCCGGACATCGGAGCAGATGAGTTCTATGTCACCCCGGGAGCGGGCGTTTTACAATTCAACCCGACGGCCTATAACGTTCTTGAAAGCAATAGTGTCGTCGTGACAGTTGAACGAACAAGCGGCAACACTGGAACAGTGATGGTGAATTACGCTACGAGCAACGGAACAGGGGCAGCTGGTGGAGCAAGTTGTACCGCAGGCGTGGATTACGTTACCAATGGCGGGACGCTCACCTTTGGGCCGGGCATTACCAGCCAGACAATCACCGTCCAGACTTGTCCTGATACAGCCATAGACGACGGTGAGACTATCATCCTGACTCTTACAAGCCCGACTGGTGGTGCGACAATCGGAGCGAATAATACGGCGACGATTACAATTCAAGATACTGCTAATCAGTTTCGTAATTCGGGAAACATTGCCATCACTGAGCCGGGTACTGCTCCCAATGCAGCTACACCGTATCCTTCTACTATCACTGTCTCAGGGATGGGCATCATATCCAGCGCGAGGGTCACGCTCTACAATCTTTCCCACAGCTTCCCTGATGATTTGGACATCTTGCTGGTCGGGCCGGGAGGACAGAAATTTATCATCCTGTCAGATGCGGGCGGTGGCACAGATGCTGTTGATGTAACTCTTACTCTGGATGATACAGCGGCAGGGACAGTGCCAAATTCGTTTGCTCCGACAGCTCTTACTTCCGGCACTTTCGACCCGACTGATTATTCTCCCGAAACGGGAACGGAAACATTTCCCGCTCCTGTTCCTGCGGGTACAAACCTCAGCCCCGCTCCTACAAGTACTAACACTTTCACATCAGTTTTTGGAGGGACTAATCCAAACGGTGTGTGGAGTCTCTATGTAGTGGATGATGAGACCGGTGATGTCGGCAACATCGCAGGGGGCTGGGGACTTCAACTCTTTGCTCCAACATCGGCAGAAGCAAATGTTGGAGGCCGTATTCTGACCAACAACGGACAGCCGCTCTCAGGCGTGCAGATCAACCTGCTCGATACGCAGTTGGGACAGGTTCGTACTTCTATGACGGATGCCAATGGCGATTACCAGTTCGGCTCCGTCCTCACGGGCAGAGACATCCTTGTGACGCCTGTGCGTCAGGGCTATACCTTCTCGCCGCAGAATCAGGTCTTCAGTCATACGGGCGAACGTCTCAACGTCAACTTCATCGCTACGGCTGACACATCGCAGGGCCGCGCAGTCTTTAACGACTTTGACGGCGACGGCAAGTCTGACCTGGCGGTCTTCCGCCCGTCGGATGCGACGTGGTACATCATGCAAAGCTCTAACGGCGTGATGCAGGCTGTGCAGTGGGGGCTTGGCTCAGACAGAATTGTTCCGGCTGACTACGACGGCGACAGGAAGACGGATGTGGCTGTCTTCCGGCCTTCGACGGGAGCATGGCATATCTATCAATCCGCGACGCAGACCGTGCGCTCTGTCCAGTGGGGCATAGAAGAAGACATAGTGATGCCAGCAGACTTTGACGGCGACGGCAAAGCTGATTTGACTGTCTTCCGTCCTTCGACCGGCGCGTGGTACATACTCGAAAGCCAGACGGGACAGATGCGCGCCTTTAACTGGGGAGCCAGTGGCGATAGACCTGTGGCCGCAGATTACGACAACGACGGCAAGGCAGACATAGCCGTCTTCCGTCCTTCGACCGGCACTTGGTACATCGTCAACTCTTCCAACAACTCTCAGAGAGCAGAGAACTGGGGACTCTCTACAGACCGTCCCGTCACAGGAGACTTTGACGGCGACCACAGGGCAGACCTCGCAGTCTTCCGACCTGAGAACGGTTTCTGGTATGTGCTCCTGAGCAGTGATGGCAGCATCAGCGCGAAAGCGCACGGCACAGGCGCAGACAGACCCGTGCCAGCAGACTTTGACGGCGACGGCAAGACAGACCGCGCAGTCTGGCAGCAAGCGGACGGCAACTGGCTGATACTCAGAAGCAGCACGAATGCTTCGAGCGGCCAACTCTGGGGTACTAACGGAGACGTGCCTGCTCCATCTGCGTACGTGCCGTAAATAAAAACGTCTCCCGCAAAGGCGCAAAGGCGCAAAGAAAGCATGCAAGAGAGCTAACTACTCAACTCCTTTGCCGTCTTCTTTGCGCCTTTGCGGGAAAGATGTCTTTCGTTATCCGAAAAAGACTTCGGCCACGCGCAGAATATCTTCGTCCAGCTTTTTGAGATTGCCGACAGCCTCTTCCAGCCTCACGCTCGTCAGGCGATTGCCTTGCAGGGCTGCCATGTGGCCCCACTCGCCTCTGCGGGCCATCTCGTATGCTTTAACGCCCAGCCGCGTCGCCAGCACGCGGTCAAAAGGCGAAGGCGAGCCGCCCCTCTGCACATAGCCTAGCTGCGTCACACGCGACTCAAGCCCTGTGCGCGCTTCTATCTCGTGGGCCAAAATATTTCCTATCCCGCCGAGCCGTTCATGGCGATAAAGCTGTGCATACATTTCCTGTGAGAGAAAGTTTTCATCCGCGTGCGGGTGCGCGTCTTCCGCGACGACGATGATGGAGAAGGTGCGTCCCTGCGATTGTCTCTGCCTGAGAAGCTGGCAGACACGCGAGAGCCTGAACGGATGCTCAGGCACAAGCACGACATCCGCTCCGCCCGCGATTCCGCCGTAAGCTGCAATCCATCCTGTGTGCCTGCCCATGACTTCGATAATCATTACTCGATGATGCGATTCTGCGGTCGAGTGCAGGCGGTCAACTGCGTCCGTCACGATGCCGACGGCTGTGTCAAAGCCGAAAGTGAAATCAGTGCCACAGACATCGTTATCAATCGTTTTCGGAATGCCTATCACTGGCAGCCCGCGCTCGCGCCACAGGTCAAGCGCGGCTGAGAGCGTGCCTTCGCCGCCGATTACAATCAGCGATTGCAGGTTGTACTTCTTCCAGTTGGCTTCGAGCTTTGCCAGCCTCTCTTCGTCTTCAAACGGATTGATGCGCGAAGTGCCGAGGATTGTGCCGCCGCGCGGCAGTATGCCCGTCACGGAAAATCGTGTCAGCGGCTCGACCTCTTCCTCTATAAGTCCGCGCCAGCTATTCTTGATGCCCAGGACTTCCGCTCCATCCACACACGCGCGCCTGACGACCGCGCGTATGGCCGCATTCAAACCCGGACAATCGCCGCCGCCTGTCAGAATGCCTATGCGTTCATTCGTCTTCATGCCAGAGAGTTTGTCGCAAGACACAGCTTTACGCAACAGCATTGAAGTTGATGCAGGAAAATGTGAGTTGCGTTTGCCCGGAAACGCGTCCTATAATCGCGCGACCAATCGCGGCCAAACCTTAACGAGCGGGACGTGTGCGTGGGACAAGTTTCTGCATCAACATTGGAAACGCCTCTGATTCTCAGTCTGGAGACGGCGACGCGCGCCGGAAGTCTTGCGTTGATGCGCGGAGACACGGGCATAGCTTCCCTCAAAGCCATCACAGATGAATCTCATTCCATCAATCTACTCGCACAGATAGAAACGCTGCTCCGTCAGGCTCAACTAACCCTGCGCGAGATAGAACTCTTTGCGACGGCGAGCGGCCCCGGCAGCTTTACAGGCTTACGCATAGGGCTTGCCACCATCAAAGGCTTCGCGCACACGCTCAGGCGTCCATGCATAGGCGTGCCGACCCTGCACGCTCTGGCACATGCCTGCGGAGTTTCTACGAAAACATGCGCGCTGCTCCCCGCTGGACGCGGCGAAGTCTTTGCACAGTTGCTCTCAGTCAGCGCAAACGACACAGTCTCTGAGTTAAGTGAAGCAGAGCATCTCCCGCCAGAGATGTTGCTGGAAAAATTGAGCGACACGCGCTCTTTGCTTTGGACAGGGTCGGGCGCAGAAGTTTATGCAGAATTGATAGCAGCGCATGCGCGCGAACTTGGAATCGAATTTGTTAAAAGCCAAGCCCACACAGCTTCTCTTGATGAAGCAGAGAATCGTTGGGCTCTTGTCACTGACGAGCATGCGCTGGCAGAGCATGTCGCGCTTCTTGCTTTGCAGAAACTTCGCACGGGCGCGCCGCGCGAAGCGGAAAATTTGCATGCCATCTATGTACGCCCGTCCGACGCGGAGCTTAATAAATATGTCTAAGGTCGAATTTGCCAGACATGCATCCGATAACGCCCCGCGCATTGCGCGTATGACAGAGCATGACCTCTTGGAGGTCGTGGAGATAGAAGAGATGTGTGGCTTGAGCCGTTGGGGCTGGTCAGGTTATCACGCAGAACTTTTAAACGGAGCAGGGCATCTATTGCTGGTGGCGCGTATAGATAGAGGAAGCAGAAGAAGTTCTATTGTTGATGACAGGCTCGCAGGCTTTATCGCTTCTCGCCTGGTGGCAGATGAACTGCACGTCAACAACATCGCGGTCAGACCTGCATATCGCCGCAGTGGATTGGGCGGCGCGCTGCTCTACGCTGTGATGCGTGAAGGTTTGAGACTAGGAGCGCGGGCCGCTGTGCTCGAAGTCCGCGCCTCAAACCATGCAGCGCAGTCGCTTTACGAGCAATATGGTTTTCGCATCGCCGGGCGCAGGAAGGGCTATTATTCAGAGCCGCCGGAGGATGCGCTGGTAATGCGTGCTACACTCTCCGGCGAGAGCTTGATTAGGCCATAGGTTTGAGCTAACATTTTTGTCATGCGGACATTACTGCGGCAGCTTTTTGGAAAACTGTCGTGAACCAGAATTCTTATCATGCCAAGCATCTGAAAGGAGGCTTTCCCGAAAATGGAAACCACAAACATGGACAGCTTAAAGGAGCAACTGATGACGAGCGACCCTGAATTCCGCGAACTGGCGCGCGAGCATGGTCGCTATGAGGAGCGTCTCAGCGAATTGTCTGCCCTCACTTATCCGAGCGATGAAGAGCAGTTGGAAGAGATTACTTTAAAGAAGAAGAAGCTTGCTATTAAAGATCAGATGCATTCAATTATGCTGCAACATCAAAGCGGGCAAGGCTCTGCACATTAACGCGCACGAGCTGCCCGTTGGCAGTCGAATTTCATAGTCGAAGCTGTAAGCTGAAAACGGGGGCGCAAGAGCTATCTCAACCGAGCGCCTCCGTTTTTAGTTAGCCGCCAGAATAATTATTTTCGAGCGGGAGCGATTTGAAAGTCAGAGAGATTCACGTTTAAGGACGAAATGGCGAAAGACGGTTATCCATACATTATTATCCCGCTTGTGCTGGCGGTTATTCCACTCGCGCTGGGCTACTGGTATGCTGCGATTCCTCTTATCCTGCTCGCGGCTTTTATGGCCTACTTCTTTCGCGACCCGCAGCGCGTTCCTCCGGCAGAAGCAAACATCGTCGTCTCTCCTGCCGACGGGCGCGTGACGCGCGTCGAGCCGCTCGCGCCTGACTCTGCGGATTCGCCGACAGTCGTCAGCATTTTTCTTTCACCGCTTGATGTACACATCAACCGCTCGCCGATTGCCGGAAAGATTACCAACGTCACCTATACGAACGGAAAATTTTTGATGGCGACCAAAGAGGAAGCCAGCCTCTTGAACGAGCAGAATGCTTTGACTATAGAGGGAGAAAATCTGACCATCGTGTGCAAACAGATTGCGGGCGTGCTGGCACGCAGAATCGTGTGCTGGAAAAAAGTCGGCGATCAGCTTTCGCTCGGAGAGCGTTTCGGCCTCATTAAATTCAGTTCGCGCACAGACCTGATACTCCCGCCAGAGGTCGCAGTGATTGTGCGCGTTGGAGACCGCGTGCGCGGAGGCACGACTGTCATCGGGAGAATGAATGGATGAGCGCGACAAACCTTGAATTGGAAGAGCCCGCGACGGAAGGGGCAAACCCTGAACGGCGCGGCATCAAAAAAGGTCTCTACCTGATACCTTCAGCCTTTACGGCGGCCAATATCGCTCTGGGCTTTTACGCTGTCATGGCATCCCTGCGCGGCTTTCAGCTAGTAGGGAGCGGGGAAGAGGAAGAACTGCGCCGCGCCGCGTCCTTCTTTAACAGCGCAGCCATCGCCATTGGCCTGGCGGGTGTGTGTGACGCACTCGACGGGCGCATTGCGCGTATGACGAAAACTACTACAGAGATAGGCGTGCAATTCGACTCCATCGCAGACGTGCTGACTTTTGGAATTGCTCCAGCCGTGCTCGCATATTCATGGGGAGTCGGCTCCGCCTTGAGAGATGGCAGCCCCAGCCACAAGCTCGGCTGGTTTATCTCTTTTATGTATCTGATGTGCGGCGCATTTCGTCTCGCGCGTTTTAATGTGCAGGCGACACGCCCGAGACCCTTAGCAGAAGGCACAGTCAAAGTGGACAAGAAAAGCTTTGTCGGGTTGCCGATTCCTGCTGCCGCCGGAATGATTGCCGCCGTAGTGCATTTTGCGCCCACGCCGCTTGTACAGTACGGCCCCAGATTAGCTCCGCTTTATAGCGGCTTGATGATTGTGCTGGTGGGCTTGCTGTCCGTGCTGATGGTTAGCACCCTGCGCTATTCCAGCTTTAAGTCTGTCGGAACGGGCAAGCGTAGCCCGCGCGTGATGATACTAGCGATGGCAACTGTCTTGATGCTCATCTGGCTTTACTCTAGTTATGTACTGCTTGCTTTGGTGACGGGCTATGTCCTGTATGGCATCCTTCTCAAGCTCTGGTCTTTACTGCGTTCCAAACCGCGCCACGAACGAGCCTGAGTCTTTTATTGAAAACGCAATCAGGAAGATTTCTATTTCTTTGTAGTATCCTGCGGATGCGAGAAAGCCACCAGACCATGCCGCGTCGTCATCAACAGAATGTTGCCTGCAATGATTGGCGAAGCAGCAGTGTTACTGTCCTCGCCCAGTGGCAAACTATTCAACTGCTTTCCATTCTTCAAATCAAGAACGACTGCGCTGTCTCCTGAAAGAGGTGTGAACAGAGCTCCATCAAAAGTCGCCAGAGGCTCGGCTGTCAATCTGCCTACAAGCTGCCGTTTCCAGAGGCGATTGCCGCGCGCTGCCGACAGGAGATACACAAAATTGTCCAGCGATGCAACCAGCAGGCTGTTACGTATGCTCAGTACGGATTGTACGCCAGCACCCGTTCTCGCGCGCCAACGCAAACGCCCATCCGTTTCCCTCAACGCATAAACATACCCGTCAGCAGAACCGAAATACACCAGCCCATCTCCGACAGCTACATTGCCACGAACCGCTCCTCGCGTCTGATAACGCCAGAGGGTGCGCCCGGTTTTTTGATCCAGGGCATAAAGCTTTCCGTCTTCACCGCCAATATAGAGGCGTGTGCCTACAAGAGAGAGTCGTGAAGCGAGTGGCGCGGCAACCTGTTTATTCCAAAGTATCTCTCCGTCGCGCTTGCGGACAGCGTAAATTTGACCATCACGCGCGCCGCCGAAGATTGTGTCCTGATTAATTGCCAGTGAGGCTTGCAAAGGCATTGGAAGCGAGCGCAGCCAGAGCGTCACGCCGCTCTCGCGTGCGACAGCCCTTAATGCCCCTTTGGGAGTCTGCGCGCCTGCTTCTGCGCCGAGGCTTTCGGAAGCTAGATAGACGCCACGCTCATCCGCTACAGGTGAAGCCGTCAACTCTCCGCCAGTCTCGGTCTTCCACAATAACTGGCCGTTTAATGCGCGCAGGGAAACGATTGCGCCTCCGGCCAGTGGGAGATAGATTCTCTCGCCATCAGTGGCAGGAGTCAGATTAATTGTCTGCTCGGAAAGATATTTCCACTGGACTGTCAAAGGCTGAGAGAGTTGGACCTGTGTGGCATTCAGCAATTCTATGGGAAGGGAATAGGCTGTGCTGCTAATGAGACAGAGCAAAGCGCCCAGAAGACTCAAAGAACGGCAGACCCTTGCTCTGTAAGAGAGCGGAGCCCTTTTCCTTAATTTTTTCCCTCTGCCTAAGAATGAATCGTTAGCTTGATAAAGCCTTTTCATTGCAACCCCTCATTGTTTGTTCAAACACTTAACAGTATAATTTCCAGACTTCATAAAAGATAACCCGTTTGAGACGTGTCAAAGGCGGCGGAGGTTTACTTTATTGAGCGAAAAAAACAGCCATGAAAAAGTCATCATACTAGACTTCGGCTCGCAATACACACAACTGATAGCTCGCAGAGTGCGCGACGCAGGCGTTTATTGTGAAATCCTGCCATTTAGCACCCCCCTTGAAGAGATTCTAAAACACAACCCCCGCGGAATCATCCTTTCGGGTAGCCCTTCTTCTGTCTATGAAGAGCAGGCCCCGCGCCCGGATAAAAGACTTTTACAGGGGATTGACTGTCCTTTGCTGGGCATTTGCTATGGCTTGCAGGTGCTCGCAGCAGACCTTGGCGGCGAGGTGAACCCCTCTGCCAATCGTGAATACGGGTATGCCAGACTAAAGATCACAGATCAGTCCAGCGCGCTTTTTGCAGGGCTGCCAGCAGAGATGGATGTCTGGATGAGTCATGGCGATCATGTGATTACTGTGCCGCAGGGATTTCGTGTGACCGCTGTTACTAACGATGCGCTTAACGCTTTCGAGAGCTTAAGCAAGCGCATATATGGCTTGCAGTTCCACCCGGAGGTCGCTCATACGCCGTTGGGTGCACAGATTCTGAGAAATTTCCTGTTAAATATCTGCGGCTGTTGCGGCGACTGGACGCCGAGCGCGGTCATAAAGGAACAGACTGCTTTGATACGCGAACAGGTTGGCGAAAACGAAAGGGTCGTCTGCGGCCTTTCCGGCGGAGTTGATTCGACGGTTGCAGCAGTCCTGGTGCAGCAGGCCATAGGGGAACGCCAGACCTGTCTCTTCGTCAATAACGGACTGCTGCGCGAAGGAGAGTTTGAAGGCACGCTCTCTTTGTTCAAGCAAAGCTTGAATCTGAATGTTATCGGATTAGATGAAGAAAGACGTTTTCTGACAGCTTTAAGTGGAGTAGTTGAGCCGGAGCTGAAACGTAAAAATATCGGGAGAGTTTTCATAGAGGTTTTTGAAGAGCAGGCGGCCTCTTTGGGGGATGTGAAATTTTTAGTTCAAGGAACACTTTACCCTGATGTGATTGAATCGGTTTCTGTGCGCGGCCCGTCTGCTGTCATCAAGAGTCATCATAATGTCGGCGGATTGCCGGAGAAGATGAACTTGAAACTAGTTGAGCCTTTACGTGAGCTTTTCAAAGACGAAGTCAGGTTGATAGGGCGTGAGCTTGGCGTGCCTAATGAAATACTTGACCGCCATCCCTTCCCAGGGCCTGGTCTGGCCGTGCGTATCTTGGGCGAAGTGACGGAAGAGCGCATACGTCTCTTACAAGCTGCCGACAGAATTATTGATGAAGAGATTCGTCTGGCAGGGCTTTATCATGCGGTCTGGCAGGCTTTTCCGGTGCTGTTGCCTGTTTCGAGCGTGGGCGTGATGGGAGATGACCGCACGTATGAGAAAGTTCTGGCCGTGCGCGCAGTGACCAGCACGGATGGCATGACTGCTGACTGGGCACGCTTGCCACATGACACGCTGGCAAGAATTTCCACGCGGCTTGTTTCAGAAGTTAAAGGAATAAATCGAGTCGTCTATGACATCAGCTCCAAGCCGCCGAGCACTATTGAGTGGGAATAGCTGCAGAAAGAGGAGTTCTTAAAAGGCTTTTAAGTATTTTGTGAAGTCTTACAGGAAAAGTCTTTGAGCTATTGGCTTTATATTAGTTTTGAGCCGCGCCTCTCTATATCTTGTCCCTTCCAATTCGCGACACACGTGATATAGTGTGTCGCGTCTGTTTGGTTGTCCGTGTTAGTTTATCCTTCCAGTTGGAATCCAGAACTGTTTCTATGCTCAAAAAAGATTTCGTACATTTACATCTACACACTGATTACAGTCTCTTAGATGGAGCCATTCAAATCAAGCCTCTCGCGCGCAAGACTGCTGAGTTGGGAATGAGCGCGTGCGCCATGACGGATCATGGAAATATGTTTGGCGCGGTCTCCTTTTATAACGCCATGAAAGATCAGGGCGTCAAGCCTATTATCGGTTGCGAGGTCTATATCACGCGCAATAGTCGTAAGGATCGTGCGGGCGCAGCCGCTCCCGGCCAGAAGGCCAATTACCATCTGATCCTACTGGCGAAAAACTTTGAGGGCTATCGCAATCTAGTGCGTTTGACTTCCAAAGCTTATACAGAAGGTTTTTATTACAAGCCGCGCATTGATAGGGAACTGTTGGCGGAAAACAGCGAGGGCTTGATAGGACTCTCGGCATGTATGTCCGGCATGCCTGCCGCGATGCTGGCGCGCGATTGTTTTGACGACGCGGCGGCGGCGGCCATAGAGTTCGAGGAGATTTTGGGGAAGGGAAATTATTTCCTTGAGATTCAAGAGCACGGGCTAGATGCACAGAAGCGCATACGCAAGCCTCTTGTGGAATTGTCAAAGCGCACGGGCGTGCCGCTTGTCGCGACTAATGATGCGCATTACCTGACTCCTGAGGACGCGCGCGCGCACGATATATTGCTCTGCATCGGCTCTGGTAAAAACGTAAATGACCAAAACCGCTTGCGCTACGGCCCGCCGAATTTTTATGTGCGCTCGCCTGAAGAGATGTGGAATATCTTCGGTCAGGAAATACCTGAAGCCTTGAGACGCACTGTAGAGATTGCAGAACAGTGCGACCTGCAACTGCCCAAAGGTATCAACTACCTGCCCAATTATCCGATTCCAGCCTCTGATGCAACTCTGACTGCGGATGAGTATTTTGAAAAGGTTGTCAGAGAAGGCTACGAAAGGCGCAGAAGCCTTGTGTGGGATCGACAGATATCGCGCGGCGAACTGCGTCACTCGATGTCTGATTATCAGGAGCGTATTTCCCGTGAAATCGCTATGATTAAGCAGATGGGATTTGCCGGGTACTTCCTTATTGTTTGGGATTTTATACGGTATGCCAAAGAAAATTCGATTCCTGTAGGCCCTGGGCGGGGTTCTGCCGCAGGGTCTTTGGTGGCATATTGCCTGGAAATTACAGATATTGACCCGCTGCAATACGACCTCCTTTTTGAGAGATTTCTCAATCCTGAGCGAGTTTCGATGCCCGATATAGACATAGATTTTTGCGTGCGCGGGCGACCGGATGTCATTAATCATGTGGCAGACCTGTACGGGCGCGACTCCGTCTGCCAGATTATAACTTTCGGAACGATGGCCTCTAAAGCTGCCATTAAGGATGTAGGAAGGGCATTGGACATGCCTTATGCGGAGGTGGAGAGAATAGCCAAGATGATTCCGCCGCCTGTGCGGGGGCGCAATGTCAGTATTACGCAGGCTTTAGAGCAAGTGCCTGAACTGCGGAAAGCTATCGAAGCGAGCCCGCAAATCAAGGATTTGATGGACTTAGCCATGCGCCTTGAGGGTTGCGCACGACATGCTTCGGTACATGCCGCTGGGGTTGTGATTTCTCCAGAGCCTTTACAGGAGTTGATACCTGTTGCCGTTTCAGCCAAAGATGAGTTGACGACGCAGTATGCCATGTCCGATCTGGAAAAGACTGGCATGCTGAAGATGGATTTCCTCGCCCTGACGGCCTTAACTGTTATAAGCGATTGCTTAAAAAGTATTAAGCAGCTTCTTAATAAAGAAATTGAATGGAGCGACATCCCTCTGGATGATCAGAAAACCATGCAACTTTTCGCTGAAGGTCGCACGGAGGCCGTTTTTCAGTTTGAGTCTTCCGGCATGCAGGAGATTTGCCGCAAGCTTAAACCAAAGGGACTAGAGGATTTAGCCGCGCTTAACGCTTTGTACAGGCCTGGCCCCTTGGATGGCGGGATGGTGGATGATTTCATCGAAAGGCATCACGGGCAAAAGGCTGTCCGGTATATCGTACCGGAAATGAAGGAGATACTGAACAATACTTACGGCATTCTGGTCTATCAGGAACAGATTATGCAGTTGGCTCAGAAGCTTGGCGGCTATAGTCTCGGCGAAGCTGATTTGATGCGACGCGCGATGGGTAAGAAAAAGCGCGAGGAAATGGCTTTGCATGAGCAGAAATTTGTCGCCGGTGCTGTGTCAAAGGGGATTAGGAAGGAAAAAGCACAGCAAATCTTCTCGCTAATGGCGCAATTTGCAGATTACGGGTTTAATCGCAGCCACAGTGTGGCCTATGCCTATCTGGCTTTTCAAACAGCCTTTCTGAAGGCACATTATCCAGAACACTTTTATGCAGCTGTTCTCTCAAACGAAACTCAGGACGCAGCCAAAGTATTTAAGTATTCGACAGAGTTGAGAGGTCAAGGAATCAAGCTCTTGCCGCCGGATGTCAATGAGAGCGGGGCCGGTTTTACGCCCTTAGAAGGGGCTATCAGATATGGCTTGGCTGCTGTCAAGGGCGTGGGGCATGGCAGCGTCAGTGCTATCATCAACGCCCGCGCAGAGAGTAAGTTTAACTCGTTTTTCGACTTCACCTCGCGTGTCAATCCTGCAGCTGTAAACAAAAGAGTGATGGAGAGTTTGGTCTGCGCAGGGGGCTTCGACTCGCTCAATTCCAATGGGCAGTCAATTCATCAATGGCGCGCGCGCCTGCATCACGCGATTGACGCAGCGATGTCGCACGGGACACGTCTGCAACGCGACAAATCCTTTGGACAAAATGATCTCTTCGGCGGAGGAGGGCAAGAATCAACGCAGGTTACGGAATGGATTCCAGAAACATCTGCCTGGACGCATAGTGAACTTCTGGCCGCAGAGAAAAATGCCATAGGCTTTTATATCACAGGACACCCGCTTGATAATTATCTGGAGGTTTTGCAAGAGCTTGGGACTGTTTATTCGACAGACTTATCAAAGTACAGTACCGGCACGAAAATTAATTTCGGCGGCTTGATTACCTCCTTTCAAGTGCGAACTACGAAAAAGGGTATCCGTTTCGCGCTCATGCGTCTGGAGGATCAAGCAGGGGGAGTGAAATGCGTCGCCTGGCCAGAGGCTTTCAGTAAATTCGAGAAACAGATACAGGATGACTTGGCTGTGCTGGTCTATGGCAATTTGGAGTTGACGGAGGATGGCGGAGCGACAATCTTTTTAGAAGACCTTGTGCGGCTTGACGATGTCTTACAGCGCAAGGCCAGGTCTGTCATCGTACGATTGCCAGAGATCGCAGAGCAGGAGCCCTTGTTGAAGAAACTCTTTAAGTTGTTTGATGAACAAAAAGGGGATTGTGAAGTTTTACTTGAACTATATTTGGAAGGCAATGTATTAGTGCGTGTCCGTCCGCACACAACTTTAAGGGTGAAGGGAAGTCATCAATTAGAGAAGGCTATACGACAGCATGACTGTCAGGTCGAGTGGACGAACGTGATCTTGGAGCCTTGATAGTATCTAACGCGAGCTAAAGAGACGGAAGAGTTTGGTTGTTTGTAGTAAGATATAGCCCTTTTAGCAGACACAAAAGTTAAATTATGCCTGAGCCTCAACAATTATCTTCCGACTCTTCCGCGCAAAGTAGCTCCAAAGCCTTTGACCGCGTGCAGTTAGCGCGCCATCCTGAACGCCCTTACACTTTAGATCTAATCGAACGGCTATTTGAGGATTTTGTGGAGATACATGGCGATCGCAGGTTTGCAGACGACCCTGCGATTGTGTGCGGAATGGCGTTGTTTCATCAAATCCCTGTCGTTGTCGTAGGCCATCAGAAGGGGCGTGACACAAAACAGAGGCGGCTGCGTAATTTCGGGATGCCAAAGCCGGAAGGCTATCGAAAGGCTCTGCGTGCGATGAAACTCGCGGAAAAGTTCGGGCGGCCCGTGCTAACTTTTATAGACACTCCTGGAGCTTATCCTGGTATAGATGCAGAGGAACGCGGACAGGCTGAGGCCATCGCATACAATTTACGTGAGATTGCAAAGCTACAGATACCAATCATCGTCACGATTATAGGCGAGGGAGGCTCTGGCGGGGCCTTAGCAATCGGCGTTGGGGATCGTGTCTTGATGATGGAGAATTCAATCTATTCCGTCATCTCTCCGGAAGGTTGTGCGGCGATTTTATGGAAAGACGCCTCGCGTGCGGCTGATGCTGCGGTTGGCTTGCGTCTGACAGCAGAAGATCTTTATTCACTGGGCGTAGTGGATAAGATTGTTCAAGAACCAGCGGGTGGCGCGCATGTGGATTACGATGAGACAAGCAGGATTCTTGATAAATATTTAACTGAAGGTTTGGCTGATATATCTTCTTACTCAATAAAACAGAGACTTGCGCTGCGTTATGAGAAGTTGCGAGAATTTGGGCGTTGGGGGCTTGCACTGAGTTGATGAAAGCAGAGTAGGAGGAAGATTGTCGAGGCTTCACTTGAAATGTCGGCGCGCCGACATTTCAAGTGAAGCGCAATCTTTAGAAGGGAATATCGTCGTCTGCCATTTCGCCCTCGCCTTGTGGCATGTCTGGAGCAGACCTTCCTCTCTGAGATGTGGCGGGAGTGTCGTCTGCTCTGCCTCCGCCTATGAATTGCATGTCTGTGGCATGGACTTCCAGTGTATAGCGTTGCTTATTATCTTTATCAGTCCACTCTTCGACGCGCAGGCGACCTTCTATGTAAATGGGGCGACCTTTGGTTAAATACTGAGACGCTGTCTCTGCCTGACGGCCCCAGAGCGTGACGCGGAACCAGGTAGTTACATCCTGCATCTCCCCCGCGCGGTCTTTGCGTTTTTCATTTGTGGCAAGTGTAAAGCTACAGACGGGAGTTCCTTGTGGTGTATATCTCAGTTCAGGATCGCGGCCAAGGTTTCCGACAAGGGTAATTTTATTAAATGACATGAGCCTAAGACCTCATTCGATGCTATTTATTTTAAACCGTGTGGAGTGGCATACTACTCGCACCAAGTCTGTACGGTCAAGATTTAATTACTTGAAGTATATCTAAACTTAATCTGATACTTTTAAAGTGAATTCGCAGGTCAGGCAAAGCTTTATGATTAAGTCCCTTAGCATACGTAATTTTGCAGTGATTGAGAAAGTGGAAGTTGAGTTTGAGGAGGGACTGAATTTACTCACAGGTGAGACAGGCTCCGGCAAGAGCATTATCGTGGATGCACTTGGGCTGCTATTGGGCGAGCGCGGCTCTCTGACGCAGATACGCACTGGCGAAAGCAGTGCCTTTGTCGAAGGCATCTTTGAGGTATCTGGAGAAGGAGCAGAGTCTCTGCGCTCTGCGCTGGATGATGCAGGTATCGGCTTTGAGTCTGATAACGAAATCATTATACGCCGCGAGATCACAGCGAGCGGCAAAAGCCGTGTTTTTGTCAATGACCGTAGCGTGACTCTTTCAGTCTTACGCAGGCTGCAGCCATTGCTGGTAGAAATTCATGGACAGGGCGAGCAAAGACTGCTCCTTTCTATGAGAGCGCAGATGGATGTTTTGGATTCTTATGCAGGCTGCCAGAACTTGCGCGCCCGCGTCAGGGAGGCATATACGCGCTGGAAGAACTCACTTGAAGAGCTACAAAAATTTACTGAGGAGATGAAGGAACGTGAGCGCACGATGGATCTGCTGCAATACCAGCTTTCGGAGATAGACTCTATCGCGCCGCAGCCCGGAGAAGATGAGCGTGTGGCGCAGGAGCGGAAATTAATGGCGCACGCGGAAAAAATCATACAACTCGGCAGTGCGGCCTATGGCGAATTGTATGAGCATGATGCAAGCGTCCTGGCACGCCTCGCAAATGTTTCCAAACAGATGCAGGAACTGAGTTCTATCGACGAAAGGCTCAAACCTATCCTGGAAAGTCTCAAGGATGGAGCTGCGCTGGTTTCGGATGTAGCAGAGTCTGTGCGTAGTTATATAGAAGGAATCGAATTCTCGGCGGAAGAGTTTGCTCGGCTTGATAATCGCTTGGCAGAACTGGAAAGACTCAAGCGCAAGTTCGGCGCGGATTTGGATAGCATACTTTTGCTACGAGATAATATCGCGCAGAAGTTAAAGCGTTTGACAGACCTGACAGAGCATGAGCAGCAGCTTAAGAACGCCTTTGAAGAGGCGCGCAAAGATTATATACGAGAGGCTGCGGAGCTTACCCTCTGTCGTCAAGATGCTTCGCAGAGGCTCGCGCGTGAGGTCGAAGAAGACTTGCAGCAAGTGGCTCTGGAACGCGCGCAGTTTATAGTCTCTCTGGAAACTTCTTCCTACGGCACAAGTCCTGCCGGGAGTGATTCGGAGAGCACAGACAAAGAGAAAGAATTTTTTAGTCAGTACGGAGCAGATCAAGTTAAATTCATGTTTTCCGCAAACCCGGGGGAGGCTGCGCGGCCACTCTCACAGGTAGCTTCGGGCGGAGAGCTTTCGCGGCTCATGTTAACGCTTTTGAATGTCGGGCTGAGAAATCTTGACAGGGATGCTGGCACTGAGACAGTCGTCTTTGATGAGATAGATGCAGGCATCGGCGGCGGTGTGGCCGAAGCCGTCGGGCGCAGGCTCAAAAACCTTGCGCGTACCAGACAGGTCTTATGCGTCACGCACCAGCCGCAGATCGCACGCTTTGCAGATGCACACTATACTGTCAAAAAGAGCGTCAGGGGCGGAAGAACTTTGACTTCCGTACAACACTTGCAAGGTGAAGAGAGCGTCAGAGAGCTTGCACGCATGATTGCAGGCGATAGGCAGGCACAGAGTGCCTTGGAGACTGCGCGCTGGATGCTGGAAAATTCCGAGCTTTGAAGAATTGCAGAAAGGCTCAGTTTCTACTACATGTTTGAAGAAATTTCGCTACACGTGGCTGTTTCTGCTAAACTCGCCGCCACAGAGTGATTTTGAACAAGGGTGTGTAGATGAAAACCAGTATTTACATAGAGACGCACGGTTGCCAGATGAACGTGGCGGATACTGAGAGAGCTGCGAGTCGCCTACGCGCAGCAGGGTATCGTTTGACAGAGACTGAAAAAGAGGCGGATGTCATACTCTTCAATACTTGCTCGATACGCGAGCGAGCCGCGCACAAGGTTTTAACGCGCATCGGCGAAGTGGTTCATGCTGGCCGTACAAGCTCTGCCATGATTGGCGTGATGGGCTGCGTCGCACAACTGGAAGGCTCTCATCTCTTTGAACAAGCACCGGCAGTCAGCTTTGTCGCAGGCACAAGGGCCACAGATCGCTTGCCTGCACTCATTGAGCGCGCGCGCAGAGGAGAGCAGGCACTTGATTTAGGGGAAAGAGCCAATACAGAAACTTGGGATGTCACTCCAGCAGTGCGCCACTCCAGGCATGTGGCTTTCGTGCCGATTATAGAAGGCTGCAACAAGTTTTGCACATATTGTATAGTGCCGTATTCCAGAGGGCGTGAGAAAAGTCGTCCGGCTTTTGAGATCGTCGAAGACGTTTTACGACTGCGTGTGGAAGGTTACAGTGAAGTACATTTAATAGGTCAGAACGTCAACAGCTACAGGCCGCGCAATTTATCTGGCTTGGAAAATTTTACGGGAGCCACACCTTTTTCGAGACTGCTCCGCGCAGTGGCCGCGACAGGGATTGAGAGAATCAAGTTTACGACCTCTTTCCCGAGAGATTTTCACACGGATATTGTAACGGCCTTGGATGAACACGAGAACTTGTGTAACTGGGTGCATTTGCCTGTGCAGTCAGGCAGCGACCATATCCTGCGCGCGATGCGTAGAGGATACACCGTCGCCAAATACTTGGAGCGTATAGAGTCCATCAAGAAATCTGCACGCAGGATAGCTTTGACAAGTGACATCATCGTGGGTTTTCCGGGTGAAACTGCTGCAGACTTTTCCGCGACGATGAGCTTAGTCGAACAATGTCAATATGATGGCTTATATATCTTCAAGTATTCAGAGAGGCCCGGAACTCCCGCCGCAATGCTACCGGACTTAGTCTCCAAAGAGGAGAAAGCAGCGCGTTTCCTAGTGCTTGAAAGCTTGCAAAAGAGTTTACAAGGCAAGATTTACAAAGATTATGTAGGGCGTGTAGTGAACGTGTTGGTCGAAGGGGAGAGTGCTAAGTCTGCTAAAGATATGACAGGGCATTCGGCCTGCCATAAGGTTGTCAATTTTAAGTGTGACAAAAATCTTGCAGGGCAGATAGTGTCCGTGCGAATTACAGAAGCCAAAGCCAATAGCCTTTATGGCGTGCAGGTCTAAGATTGAATTCGCAAATAGCATCAGGTGTTAGGTGAGGTGTGAACATGGAAATAGAAGTAAAGATTAGGGCTTTAATGATGGATCCGAATAGCGGCACGCCGATTATTATTCTCAAGGATGTGGGTAGCGAAACGATGCTCCCCATCTGGGTCGGAGCTTATGAGGCAAATGCCATTGCGCTTGAGATAGAAAAAGTCACTCCACAGAGACCCATGACACATGACCTCCTTCGCAACTTGATTATAGAGATGGGTGCTAGCGTAGAGCGCGTTGTCGTGACGGAGCTTAGGGACAATACCTTCTTCGCGGTGATACAGATGCGGCACACGGACGGCTCCACATTGATGCTGGATTCACGTCCCTCTGACGCTATCGCGCTGGCTTTAAGGGCGGATTGCCCTATTTTTGTTAACGATGAAGTGATTAGGGCCTCGCGCAACACTGTCTCGGATGGTGAGGATGCGGATTTGGAAGAATCTGCCGGGGAAGAAGAGGAATGGCCGGATGTGATTGGCGAAGCGGGCGATCTGCCGATGTGAAGGCCTTCCAAACGTTTTCAAATAAAGGGTTTTAGGGGATAAGTTCAGAATAAAGATGAGGATTCCTAAGGTGCAGCCCGGGACTGTCATAGCGATTGCTAACCAGAAGGGCGGGGTGGGGAAGACCACTACGGCCATCAATCTGGCCGCAGCTTTTGCGCGGCGCGGGCAGAGCGTTTTATTGATAGACTTGGACCCACAGAGCAATAGTTCGATCACTTTTCTTGACTTGATGATGATTGGGCGCTCCGCTTATGAAGTCTTGATGGATGGGGACGGAGACTTGGCTGCCTCTGTCTATCCGACCACTGTGAAAGGCTTGGATATAATCCCCGCGCGTATTAGCTTGGCGAAACTGGAGTCAAAGTTGGTCGGTGATTTTGACGCACCATTTCGCCTGAAGGATAAGCTTGAATCTTTTCGCACGAAATATCAGGTTGTAATCATAGACACCCCGCCGACGCTCGGCCTAATAACTGTCAATGCTCTGGTCGCTGCGACGCATGTCTTGATACCTATACAATCTTCTTATTTTGCGCTGGAAGGAACGGATGACTTGCTGGAGACGATTGAAAAGGTTAAGGCGCGTCCGAATCCGAACCTACAGGTTTTAGGAGTGCTGGTGACTTTGCATGACAAGCGCACGACTTTGGCTAGGGAAGTGCACGAACAGATACGCCGCGTTTTTGGGGCAAAGCTATTTGAGACAGTGATTACAAAGAGTGTACGCTTGGAGGAATCGCCTGCCTATAAAGAGGCTATCTTTACCTTTGCGCCGCATTCTTCAGGGGCTAGCGAATATACAAAACTCTGTGAAGAGGTGATCAGCCGTGTCTAAAAGAGGACTGCCATCTGGCTTACAGATGCGCCATGACGCGCATTACGTAGAGGAGTTGGCCCAACATCGTCCGACCCCTGTCGGCAGATTAATCGCTACGGACAAACTGGATCCGAACCCGGAACAGCCGCGCGTGGAGATAGGGGATTTGACAGAGTTAACCTCTTCGGTCAAAGAAAACGGGGTCTTGGAGCCGCTCTTAGTTAAGCCCTCAAGAAGCTCTGGTCGTTGGATGATTATTGCCGGCGAGCGTCGCTGGCGCGCGGCCAGAGAGGCAGGTTTAAGGGAAGTCCCCTGCATAGAGATGGATGTGGATGACCATGCTGTAGCGGAGATTGCTCTAATAGAGAATTTGCAGCGCAAGGATTTGACTGTCTGGGAGGAGGCGGACGGCCTTGCGGCCCTTTGTCATAGATTTGGCTACACGCATGAAGAGGTGGCGCGCAAGATGGGGAAGAGCCGCAGCACAATCACGGAATCTCTCTCGATTGCCACTTTACCTGAAGTAATACGTGAACAATGTCGGCGCGCCGACATCAACTCCAAATCTCTCTTGTTGCAGGTTGTGCGACAGCCGGATGAAGAGACTATGGGGAAGTTTGTCACAGATGTCACTTCGCAAGGGTTGACACGCGATGAGGCACGTGCGGCGCGGCGCGAGCAGGCGAGCGCAGTAGAGGGGCAGGCACAGATCAAACCCTTTAGTTTTCGCTTTGTGCCTCCCGGCAAAGAGTTTCGTCTGGAACTGCATTTTCGCAAGACAAAGGTCGAGCGCTCAGAAATAGCTGCCGCGCTCAGGGACATAGCGGAGAAACTGGAAGCACAGGAATAATTTTCTATAAGACCATTTAGGGCAGAATTCATAGAAGGAAAGCTCGCCGCGTCTGATAATGGCGGATGCGATGGGCGGTTCTCCGTACTATCCTGTGGATTTCATCTACTTCCTTACACTCCCCATATCCCAATATCCTGTTGGTTCACAACCCTAGCTCTTCAATTTTCTTGTTGGCATGAGACTCCAAGAGCCCATTTAATGGGGCTAGGATCAGTTAGACCAACATCGCCTCCCCTTATTAACCGCAGCCTCCCAACATAACTTTACCGGGAGAGGGTACTCTCCGAAGAAAGGAAGCCAACAACTTTTTACCAAATAACCGCGATGGGCGGGCTTAGCACACAAAGTCGATTTTGCGTTGATATGTTGTGCTAATTAGCTGCCTGCAGCTTGGCGCTTTTTCTGTTCTGCCGCTGCGCGTTTTTGCAGGGAACGTCCCCATCGCTCTATTGTCGGCTGAAAAGGCTTGAAGAGCTTTGCGCGGAAGCCGCCTTGCTTCTGATGCCACAAGCGCAAATGCTTTTCTGTATAAGCTTTGACGGACGTCTCGACCTGGCCTTTTTTGACGGAATGGCGGAGGGTCAGGTGATAATGCTGACCAACCAGTGAGAAGATCACAGCCGCCAGATTACCCTTAAATGAGAGACGTGGCATCAGGCGTTTATGTAAAGGTTTGCCTCCGGGCAAGAGAACCCCTACGGCCACCTCCAGCCATGCAGCCTGTGCACCTTGCCTTGGATGATAAAGTCCAGGCAACTCCGTGCGCTGGCTTATGGATTTGAGGCGTGGATCCGTAATGACATCAACGAGACGTATTCTATCTATCCCTCTAAGATGTTCTTTGGGGAGATTGTCCGTAATATCTTCAATCCACGACTGCGTTTTAGCAGGTAGAGAAGTTTCAGCTCGATTCTCGATTTTAATAGGCATATTTATTATAGGAGCGGTCTAAGCTACACGAGATTACACAGAGCACACTCTATAAGAGAGTTTTACAACGGTCAAGCAAACTGGCAAGTGTTTAGTCTATAAACATAATCTCCGCGTCCGATAATAAAGATTATGTCTTCCGAATTGTACTATTAAACTAATAGCCCTACTAGCCACGCCATTCTTCTTAATGTGCGGTGATGCACACCTCGGACAAGTGATTTCTTCTTTGCACACACTTTGAAGAATAGCTTGTCCGAGTCTTTATTGCTCATCAGCCTCTTTTCTGAATCACGACCCGTAAGTCTTTGATGGGAGACGCACAGCCTTGACACTATGGGCGTCGGCTGTTACATTACGCGGTCTTTTACCTTCAGGTCATTTAAACAACACAAGTAAGGAGTACAGCATTTGAGCACAGAAGGCACTTACCTATTTACCTCTGAATCTGTCACAGAGGGCCACCCGGATAAGATTGCAGACCAGATTTCAGACGCTGTTCTGGACTCAGTTCTTAAGGAAGATGAGACGGGCCGTGTAGCCTGCGAGACGCTCGTGACGACCGGTCTAGTCGTGATCGCAGGAGAGATTACAACCAAGGCACATGTGGACTTCTCCAGAGTGGCACGTGAAACCATTAGAGAGATTGGTTATACACGTGCCAAGTATGGTTTCGATTGCGACACTTGCAGCGTGCTCAATGCTGTCGGCACACAATCACCGGATATAGCCATGGGGGTTGATACAGGCGGCGCAGGCGATCAAGGATTGATGTTCGGCTTTGCCTGTAACGAGACTCCAGAACTGATGCCCTTGCCTATACAACTCGCACATCAACTCTCCAGAAGGCTCTCAGAAGCACGTAAATCTGGTGAGCTTCCATACCTGCGTCCAGACGGAAAATCTCAGGTTACAGTCGAGTATAGAGACGGCAGACCATTTCGCGTAGAGACTGTGGTCATCTCCTCGCAGCATGACGCACAGGTTTCTACAGAGCAACTACGCGAAGAAGTCCTGGAAAAGGTCATACGTCAGACTGTCTCCACAGAGTTGATGGATGAGCAGACAAAATATCACATCAATCCCACCGGGAGATTCGTCACAGGCGGGCCGCAGGGCGACGCAGGCTTGACTGGACGCAAGATTATTGTGGATACATATGGCGGGTACGCGCCACATGGTGGTGGCGCCTTTTCCGGCAAAGATCCTACTAAAGTTGACCGTTCTGCCGCTTATATGGCGCGTTATGCGGCTAAAAACATAGTCGCCGCGGGGCTTGCGGAGAAATGCTTGGTGCAGCTTGCTTATGCTATAGGCGTTGCGGACCCTGTCTCAGTGCTGGTGGACACAGGAGGCACCGGGCGTCTGGCAGAGGCGAAGCTTGCTGCGCTCGTGCGCGAACATTTCCAACTCACCCCTTTGGGCATCATTAAAGAGCTGCGCCTACGTCGTCCAATCTATAAAGAGACCGCCGCCTACGGCCATTTCGGCAGGGACGGAGAAGGTTTTACTTGGGAAATGATGGATAAAGCAGAGGCTTTGAGAAGCGCAGCAGGAATTTAACCTGCTCAAATAAACCTTAGAAACCCACGCTTTAGCTAAACATACACTTCAAAGAGGGCTTACTAAATGGATGCAACAAAAGCATTTGAGTTTGACATTAAAAACCCGAAACTGGCTGCCGACGGGAAGCGCAGAATCGAATGGGCCGAGCGCGAGATGCCTGTCTTAAGGCTCATACGCGAGCGTTTCGCACAGGAAAAGCCTTTGCAAGGCATACGCCTAGCGGCCTGCGCACACGTCACGACAGAGACTGCGAACCTTGTGCGCGCCTTGCAGGCAGGCGGTGCGGAATCCCTGCTTATAGCCTCCAATCCACTCTCCACACAGGATGATGTGGCAGCTTCCCTTGTCAACGACTGGGGCGTCCCAGTCTTCGCTATCAAAGGCGAATCCACCGAGACCTATAACAGACATGTACGCACGGCCCTGGAATTCAAGCCGAACATCATCATCGATGACGGCTCTGACGTGGTGGCAACCTTAATTAAAGAGCATGCGGAGTTGGTTGGCGAATTAATTGGCTCAACGGAAGAGACCACCACAGGTATTGTACGTCTGCGCGCAATGGAAACGGCAGGCGTCTTGACCTTCCCTTCTATCGCTGTCAATAACGCGCAAACCAAACACTTCTTCGACAACCGTTATGGAACGGGACAGTCAACCTTAGATGGAATCATACGCGCCACAAACATACTGCTAGCTGGGAGAACCATGGTGGTCGTGGGCTACGGTTGGTGCGGCAAGGGTATAGCCCTCCGCGGGCGCGGGATGGGAGCCAATATCGTTGTTACAGAGATTGACCCGATTAAAGCTGTAGAAGCTGTCATGGATGGATTCCGTGTGATGCCTATCGCAGAGGCTGCTGCCATCGGAGACATTTTCGTCACAGTGACAGGCAACAGGCACGTAATAGACGAACAGCATTTTAGCGTCATGAAGGACGGGGCAATTGTCTGCAATAGCGGCCACTTTGATTTGGAATTAAATCTGGTATCCCTGCGAGAGATGTCTGAGCCGTCAGTGCACCTACGCCCGTTTGTGGAAGAGTACAAAGTTAAGACCACTGGAAGTCGGGTGATTGTGCTTGGCGAAGGGCGGCTAATCAACTTGGCTGCCGCAGAGGGACACCCAGCCAGCGTCATGGATATGAGCTTTGCCAATCAGGCACTGTCCGCAGAGTATCTGGTCAAGAATAAGGGCCAGCTCTCGCCAGGTGTACACACACTGCCGCAAGAGGTTGATACGGAGATCGCCAGCCTGAAACTGCGTGCTTTGGGTATTAATATAGACAGCCTAACCCCAGAACAGCTCGAATACCTCAACAGTTGGGAAACCGGAACCTAAAAGCTTGTAAAAGGCTTATCTAGGTTCTCATGCGTGTTAGCAAATACACGCCTATTGCAGCAAAGAGCAAGAGGGGCGACCAAGCGGCGACGGATGGGGAGAGTAGCCCGTACTCTCCCAACTGTTGAAAAATCCCTGTCACGCCCCAGTATGCAAGTCCTATCGCAACGGCAGAGGAGAGCGCGGCAACGGCACTACGACGCCCGAAGGCCAAGGCGAGAGGAATGCCGAAAAGGGCCATAATCCATGCCGTATGTGGTTCAGCGTACTTCCGCTGCAGTGCCATCAGAAGCGGGGTTACGTTTCTCCCACTTGGCTTGATAGTCTTTATGTAATCGCTTAATTCGCCGGAATTTAAGTGTGCAGGCTTATTAAGCTTAAGCTTAAACGCCTCGGATGGCTCTACTCCCTCTACGACCCTGATCACAGAGTCCTGCTGCTCCGTCAAAGCTCTATCTAACTCTATGACCTTGGCTTCCCTGATTTTGATTATCCCCTCCCCTTGCCAGACACCCTGTTTCCCACTAATAATTCGGCTTAGGTGTACGCCCTCCGAGTCGAACTCGTAAATCGCAGGCTCAGTCAGACTTCCCTGCTCTTCGTCGAGTTCATAGGCATACAGCCGCCCGTGCTTTGTACTTGCTGAAGCCAGCCACTGCCTGCCCACCCTTGTCATTGCGCGCGCAACGCCTCCTCTGATCTGTGAGCGCAGTGCATCCTGTTTGAGATTGGCCTGCGGGAGCACCTTTTCCTGTACGAGCCAGATCGTCAGTCCTATCAGGAGCGAGAAAAAGATTCCGGGTACAAGCAGCCTGTAAACGCTCTGCCCGCCGGCCCACCAAGCTATGGCCTCGCTGCGTCTTGCAAGCAGGGCGTATGTTACAAGGACTGCTATCAAGAGGCTTGCTGAGAGAAGTTGCACCGTTGCCAGTGGTAGCAGAAAGAGCAGGTATCTTGCCAGAAGGCTCAGGCCATCCTTGGCAGGAGTAATGAAGCGCCAGAGCTCGAAGGATGTAAAAATCAGAAAGATTGCGATTAGCGTGACATATGCAAAGCAGCAGTTGATTATCAGGGACCTTAACAGGCTCAGGTCCAGCAAACTCGGAAAGCTCAATAGGCGCGGGCGTTCACTACGCAAATTCTGTTTGGATACAGCCTGCGACGGTTCTTCTGCCATTAACTTCTGCGCCGTCGGCTGTTTTTTGACAGTCGAAATCCAGCTTAGGATATTTGGGAGTTGTAGGATTAAAGAGATGATTGCAGCCACAACTGTCGCAGCCCATGAGCCTAGAAACGGATCCACAGTCCCCTTGCGCGCCAGTTGCTCGCCCAGCAGGGAGAGCATGTAGTAGGCCAGTAAGACTATCAGGGACAGGAGACTCCCCCAGCCCTTGCCGCCCCTACGAAAATGCAGACTCAAACTCCCGCCCAGCATTGCAAAGATCAACGGCGCAAGTGACAGAGACAATCTTCTGTGAAGCAGCGTCGCAGATTCTCTCCCTTCTTTCGAACCCTTGTGGGACTCTGCATATTCCCATAAACCTGTTAATCCCATCTCCTCAGGATCTGGCTCATCTCGTCTGAGCCTTTCCAGCAGCCCTTTGCGGCCAGTCTCTAGGACTATGCGCAGTTGCGCCAGTCTCTCTGTAATATATTGTCTACCTTCGTTCGTCTTAGCAGGGATGGTCGTCGCCACTGCATCACTTAAAACAAGTTCTGATTGTTCTGCTGCTGCATCAATTCTCCCGGACCTTGCCGTTATCAGACGTACCGCGCCGCTCTTCTCTTGTGAATAGATAAAGACGCGCTCCCAGCGTCCCTGCGCCTTGTCTCCGTCGCGCACATAGACCACATAACCTGGAATCTCTGTATTAAAGGTTTTTGGCTCGACAGGCGAATCCAGCCTATGCAGGGCGGCCTGTAGTCCCGCTCGACGCAGTGCCTGCGCAGCCCCTGGAGCCAGTTCAAGGTTTATGTATGCGGCACAGATGGAGAGCAGCAGACCTATCAGAAGCACTGGACTTAAAATCTTCAGATTACTGGCCCCGGCAGCGCGCATGGCTATCAACTCGCTATCGCTGCTCAGACGCCCGAAGCCAATCATAGTTCCGGCCAACATCGCCATCGGCATCGTAAAGGCCAAGACATTCGGGAAGATTGAGACTACGACTTCTGTCAAAAGCGTAAGCGGAACTTGCGTGGCTAACAGCAGTTCTGCAAATCTGCTCGCCTGCTGTACGAAGAGGATCATCGTCAAGAGCAGCAAAGACAGCACTAAGTAAGGCACTATGGCCCTAGCTATATACCTCTCTATTAATCTGCTGCCCCTGAAACGCATTTTTGCTTTTACGATTCCCGTTTTATATTAACAGATTTGATTCGTCTCACAGTTTGACAGTCCTGTACCCTACTTCGCGCTCCAAGACATGCCGTATAAACCTGCGCGTCAGATGCGCCAGCTCGCGTTGCGTCGCGGGCTTAATATCAACAGACGCCTGTACGAATGATTTTGGAGACTTTCGCTGCATCGCCAACAAGGAAGCGCGCGCTTCCCTGTCCAAAGCGATTCCAGAGCCTTTGCCGCACATCTCACAAAGCTGTCTAAGCTCACTATCTATATAAATTGACTGTCCTTCATTGAACTTCCGGCTGCAACCCAAACAGGTCTGCGTAAAAGAGAAAAAGCCTGCCAGTTTAAGTAGCCAGACCTCAAAGTAACGCACAATCAGTTCCAGCGCTTCCGGCGCTTCCTCTATCGCAGCCAAGCAGGCGGAAACCATCCTGTAAAGCTTCTCATTCGGCTCGTGGGGCGGCGCAAAGCTCATCAGCAACTCGCTCATATAGGCCATCCCTGAAAGAACTTCTACGCTTCCAGCAAACTTAAAATAAGAGCGGCGTATCTCCAGGTGGCTGAGCGTCACTAGCTCTCGTCCCTCTTTCTCATAATAGCTGAGAAAAATGTGCGTGAAAGGCTCCAGGCCCGCTCCGAAACGACTGCGCAAACGCCTTGCGCCGCGCGCGACTGCACGCACCATCCCGGCCTCGCGCGTCAGACAGACAACAATCTTATCCGCCTCCGCCAAGTCATATGTGCGTAAGACTATCGCTTCGGTCTCAACCTGGCCCATTTTCGTTTCTTTCTATTTTTCCTGAAAGAAGAGTCAGAAGAAGGAGGCGTTATCAGACTCATTCGGTGAGGGCGGAAAGCTACTGCTATGACGTTGGAAGAAAATAGAGCAGCCAGGCCAAAGCCAGGCCAATCCCCATAAACTCTGCAAAGATTTTAAGCCCGTATAAAACCCTCTCGCGCTGCGTGTCTCTGGCGACAGAGCCAAACACCACAGAGACAATCAAGGCAAATAATGTCATGACCAGTAAATGTATCAAGGCTTTCTCCCGGCTCCTATATCAAAGGCATCCAGCATGATTAAGTAGTTGAGCAGTCCTGCGACCAGCAGAAAAGTGTTGCCGTATTCATATGTCGCACGAGACGCCTGATCCGTAAATCCTGTGTTTGTCAGATAGCAGAAAAGATAGAGAGCGCCCGCGCCCAGGTTGGCTATCACTGGCGGAACTTGCAGTAAGAAAGAGCTTCCGTCATTAGGGTTTGAAAGCGGAAACAGATGACCTCCGAGCCACAAACCCGCTATAAACATTGCCCAGACAGCCCCTCCCAGAATAAGCCCGCGCCACCAGCGTCCTTGTATGAAATGGCCCAAGCCCGGCACTAGCCAGCCCAAAACTCCTGCCAGCCATGCACCCGCCGGCGCGCTCTCATGCACAGATGCCTCTGCTACAGTCTCTCTCTCTGCCAAAATGCTCTCCTCTTGGAAAATTGAATTGAAAATGATTGTTAAATTTCAGGCGCGGCCCACATAGCCGTCGCGCGTATTAATCTCATAAATGCCCGGCGAGACAAGCACACGTATGCGCCTGTACTCGCCTGCCGCAGCTCTCTTTTTAGGCTTGTAAGTGATTATGTACTGCGCCTGCAACTCCTCTGCAACAGCCCTGTAAGCTGGTAGCAAATCCTCATCCTTCCGCGGCAGAAACATGCGCCCGCCAGTCTCCGTAGCGATTTTCTCCAACAGCCCTTCCGCTTCGTTAATCAGATTCTGGTAACGCTTAATCTGCTTGGGATCATATCCGCCAAAGATGCGACCCAACCAGCCCTTGTCGTATTTAGAGAGAGCCGCGCGCAAATACTCCGTCAGGCTAATGACATAAACACTGGCCTCCGCGCGCCGTATGGCATTTAAGGCATCCGTAAAACTCGCGTGCTTACGCTCGCCTGTGTCTATCCCGTCCGTCAAGAGTATGACTACCTTACGCCCCTCCACACGTTTGAGCTGCTCCGTAGCGGCCAGATAAAGCCCGTCATAGAAGGTCGTGGACTGACCCGGATGATAACGCCAATCAAGTGCTTTCGCCAGCCCTTTGGAATTAGTCCCCTCCGTCCAGTCCTGCAACAACTCCACCCTGTCCGCAAACTGCATGACGCAGACCTTGTCTTCAGGCATCAAGCCTTGCGTAAAGTTTTTGGCAGCCTCGCGTATAAAACGCATTTGTCCAAAAACACTGCCCGAAGCGTCCAGCAACAAAACTATGTTCGCGGACACACGCTGCCGATTAAAACTGGCAATCTCCTGCCGCTCCCCATTATCATATATAAAGAAGCTCTCAGGCTTCAGCCCGCTCACATGCGCGCCTGTCGCTTGATCCCTGACAGTCACTGGAACAAGTATCTCCTCAGCGAGCACGCGAATCAAATCATCTGTATCACTCGCCTGTTTCTCAGATTCAACAGACGTAGTTTTCAGCCCCTGCCGCCCGCTCTGCCCTGTGGCATGCAAGACGCAGAAACATAAGCACAGAGCCAGCAAAGCCGGAATTTTCAAAAGTTGTTGTCTCAAACCTTTAGACATTACTTTAAGAAACCTCTGCGTTATCGGACGTGTCGAGAAATTATTTATAATCAAACTTTCACAGCATATCCGCCATACGCGCATGGCACACAGAGCAGCCCCTGATTTTCAGTGCTCACTTCACGTCCGTCATTGATTCCCTCACCGCAGCTCTCGCAGGTGACGCGAGAGCGCGGTCGTCCCGGCGCGTCCATTTCTGTGTAGTGCACACTCACACGCTCAATCTTAAAAAGCTCTTCATCAGATGCTTCTCTGTACGCAAGTAACTGCCTCTCCTTCTTACTCTCTATTAACGGATAAAGTTTCTCCGCCAGCTCCCTTGATTCATCCCGCGCGACCAGACGAAAAGCTACACCAGTCTCCGTATTGAGAAAAGTCGCAGCCACTTTTCCGTAATCCACAAATTTAAGACTTCTGCGCCCGAGCCTGACTCCTGTCACTGCGCTTAAGGCATCCGTCATGCATCTATCTATCTCTACCCAGATGATTAGCTTTTTACGATCCTTATCTTTAGGCTCCGTGATACCTATCAACCCGCACCCCAGAAGAGCCATACGCACACCCAACAACTGCCCCGGACAGATATGCCCATGCAAACGCCCGCATTCTTCCAAAAGCCTATCTAAGATATTGTTGGGCTCTTCCATACTTAATAAACCACATCAGCAGTCGGCACGGCGACAATAGTTAAAGCAAAATCTTGAAAGGCATCGCCTATTTGCCTAATTTCAATACAGTAAATATTGTTGACGAGCCTGTTCAAAAATTCTTAACTTCTCCACCCAGCTCTCCTGTATGCTTTCTAGCGAAGCTCCGCCTTCAATCTGCTCGCGCAAAGCGGGTGTCCCTGCAATCACATCGAAAGGATTTTTGTCGAAGACATATTCGTACGGAGGATTTTTCCAACGAAAATCTTCCGTATAAAGGTCATGTATAACTTTAACTATTGCGACGCCCGTAATAACTGGCCGGAAAGCATTGCGGTCTAGGACGTGTATCTGTACGCCGCCGCAGATTTTTTCTGCGTGTTTCTGAAAGGTCGGACGGAAACCACAGGGCCGGAAATGGACTCCCGGCAGGCTCAGTTTCCCAAGCTCTTCCGCAAGCTCAAGGGCATCTATGTATGGCGCTCCAACCAGTTCGAACGGGCGCGTCGTGCCGCGGCCTTCAGAAACCTGCGTGCCTTCCAAGTGGACTGTGCCCGGAAAGACAGTCGCAGTCTCCACCGTTGGCATGTTCGGCGAAGGCAAGACCCATGGCGCGTCCGTCGAATCCATCCAGTCGCTGCGCTCCCAACCTTCCATCTTGACCACTTCCAACTCGCATTTGATGCCGAAATGGTCTGCGAACATACGCGCCAGCTCGCCTACCGTCATGCCATGCCTTGTCGGAATCGGAAACTGTCCGACAAAGGATGCATACTCCGGCTCTAAGACATTGCCTTCTACAAACTCCCCTGTAATCGGATTCGGGCGGTCGCAGACCAAGACTTTTTTATTTAACCTGCCGGCCACGCGCATGCAATTTGCCAGAGTATAGATAAAGGTATAGATGCGACAACCCACGTCCTGCATGTCAAAGATTAAGGCATCGACTTCGGATAGCATCTCTTCAGTAGGCTCGCGCGTCTCGCTATAGAGCGAATGAACCGGCAAGCCCGTCGCGGCGTCTATCGAATGCTCTGTCTCTTCCATGTTGTCCTGCACTTCGCCGCGTATGCCGTGCTGTGGGCCAAAGAGAGAAGTAAGCTTGATTCCCTGCTCCGCGCGCAAGAGGTCTGCCGTGTGGTTAAGCTTGTGATCTACAGATGCCTGGTTGCAGATTAAGCCGACTCTCGCTCCACGCAAGGGGCTCCGGCTTTCTCCCAAAAATTTTTCGATGCCCAGAAGGATTTTCTTAGTCATTTAATAATTTCTCTCGATAGAGAATTAGCCGCAGAGGACAGAGCCGCCGTTGACGTTTAGGACTTCGCCTGTGATATGACGCGCCCAATCGCTGCATAAGAAAAGTATCGGACGCGCTATGTCATCCGCAGAGGCTATGCGTTTGAGTGGAATAGACTCTTCTACGGATTTCTTATAATCCGTGTCTGCGAAAACTTCCGTATTCATTTCCGTCTCGACCCAACCCGGCGCAACTGCATTGACGTTGATGCCGTGATGTGCCAGCTCTGTCGCCAAGGATTTGGTGAAGGAGATTTGCCCGCCCTTCGATGCAGCGTAATTTGAGACATTAGCCTCGCCGCGTTGCCCTGCTGTGGAACTGATGATTACTATCCGCCCGAATTGACGGCTTTTCATGTGCGGCACGGCCTCTCTGCACACAGTCCAGGTGCCTTTTAGATTTACGTCTAAAACTCTGTCCCAAAGGTCTTCGGAAATCTCTTCGACAGGCGCGCCCTCCCAGATGCCAGAGTTGCAGACCAGTATATCTAAACGCGAAAACCGCTCAAGCGTCTTTGCGATAAGCAATTTTGCATCTTCAAGCAAAGAGACATCCGCACGCACGGCCAGAGCTTCTACTCCTAAATGCTCTACAGCACGCACGGTCTCCGCAGCAGCCTCTTCATCTCGCTTGTAATTAACAACCACATTCGCCCCTTGCTCCGCCAGCCGCACAGCCGTCGCGCGCCCTATCCCGCGCGAGCCGCCTGTAATCAGAGCCACACGCCCGCGCAACCCTAATCCGTCATCCATCTCTGTATTTTCCTTCTCCATTTGTACTGCGCTCAATTAATTGTCTACGTTATCAGACACAAGGAAGGCTTTCATCTGCATGAAGCTCTACTGTCTTGTCGCATGCAGCAAATGCTGTTGCGGCCTCTATAAATTTCCTAAAAATTGCTTGCGAAAACTCATCTGTCTCCCAACCGATTTCTGGATGCCATTGCACGGCCAGTGCGAATCTTCCGGCTCTGGGATCTTGCAGTGCTTCTATCAAGCCGTCGGATGTCCATGCGTTGGCAATCAAATTCTTTCCGACTGTTTCAATCGCCTGATGATGATGGCTGTTGACGTATGCGCTCTCGGCAGATGCAAGTTCAGCGAGCAGGCTGCCATCCTGCAAGCGCACGCTGTGCGAGCGGCGGTCACGCGGCAAGCCCTGCTGGTGTTTGATGGCTTCGGGCATCTGCGTCGGAATATCTTGTATTAAGCTGCCGCCACGCGTGACATTTAAGATTTGCATACCGAAACAGATTGCTAGGAGAGGTGTGCCGCGCCTTTCTATCTCTTCGAGCACTAGAGCATCCGTTTCGTCTTTCAAAGGATGCACGCTTCCGAGATGCGTGTGCGGCTCGCTGCCATAAAGCGCGGGGTCAACATCCGAATCGCTGCCCGGCAGCAGGACTCCGTCAAGTCCGTCCATCACGGCAGCTATATAATCTGCGCGCGGGATAAGAGAGATATGCACCGGCACGCCTCCTGCAGCTTCTACAGCTTCGCTGTAATATCGCGCAAGATAAAAGCGATGCGTCTCAAGCTCTATGCGCATAGTGATGCCTATGCGCGGTCTCTTGTGCGCAAATTTTCTCTCATCAATAGATTTCATCATAGAGCAATTAAGGACTGTCTGCGGCTCGCATTTCTCACTTCAATCTTATCTCATATTCTTTTATCAGGCTCAATCAGGCAGTACCGCCTTGACTTCCCTTCTCGCGTCTTCCTATAGTGCTTCTTTGCCATGAGAGACGAAAAATCAAAGATGCGCAGCACAACCATCTTGCTCGTGCGCAGGAACGGGCGCGTGGCGCTCGCGGGCGACGGGCAGGTCACTTTGGGCGAGACGGTCATGAAGTCCGGCGCGCGAAAAGTGCGCAGGCTCTATAACGATCGTATCTTAGCTGGCTTTGCCGGCGCGACCGCAGATGCTTTCTCTCTGCTCACGCGTTTTGAAGCAAAGCTCGAACAGTATCAGGGCAATCTGGAGCGCGCGGCGATTGAGCTCAGCAAAGAATGGCGCACGGATAAAATCTTGCGCCACCTGGAAGCCCTGCTCGTGGTGGCGGATGAGAAAACATCTTTTCTACTCTCAGGCAATGGCGATGTGATTGCGCCGGATGACGGCGTGCTTGCCATCGGCTCTGGCGGCTCTTATGCGTTGGCTGCCGCGCGCGCTCTGGTCCAGCACACGGAATTGTCTGCGGGTGAGATAGCCACTGCGGCTCTACGCATCGCTGGCGAAATCTGTATCTATACCAACACGAATATAATTCTCGAAGAACTTTGAAAAGCAGTTTTTAGTTTCCAGTTTTCAGTTAAGAGCCGGAAGCTACAAACTGAAAACTGAAAACTGAAAACTGAAAACTAAAATGGTTATCTATCTTTCAGGCGATATTGAAGACGAATTAAAGCTCGATGAGCTGACGCCGCGACAGATTGTGGCCGCGCTCGATAAGCATGTTGTGGGCCAGCGCAATGCCAAGCGCGCGGTCGCCATCGCACTACGCAATCGTGTGCGCAGGCAGAAGCTGCAACCCGATATGGCAGCCGATGTGATGCCCAAAAATATCATCATGATTGGCTCAACCGGAGTCGGCAAGACAGAGATTGCGCGCAGGCTCGCACGCATGTCCAATTCGCCTTTTCTCAAGGTGGAGGCTTCAAAGTTTACTGAAGTCGGATATGTCGGCAGAGATGTCGAAAGCATGATACGCGATTTGACGGAGATTGCCGTCGAGATGACTCGCGCCGAAAAGATTGACGAGATTGCGGACAAAGCCGAACTGAATGTCGAAGAAAGAATCTTAGACCTCCTTCTGCCGCCGCCTAAATCTTCGCTCTCGTCCGGCTATTTCGATTTCGATGAAGAAGAGAGCACTGAACCAACTTCTGCCGCAGCAGAAATTTCGCCGCGCGATGAAAATTTTCAGAAGACGCGCGAAAAGCTGCGCGCACAACTTCGCGCGGGCAAGCTAGATAATCGCCTAGTCGAGTTGGAAGTCCGCGAGAAAAATTTTCCGACGATAGAGCTTGCCGGGCCGCAGGGCATAGAAGAGATGGGCATCAACATGAAAGACATGCTCGGCAACATGTTTCAGGGTCGCACCAAGCGGCGCAAGATGCGTGTTGACGAGGCTATGGAATATTTGATGCAGGAGGAAGAGGAACGCCTCATAGATATGGACACGGTCGCACGCGCAGCCCTTGAGCGCGTAGAGTCCGCTGGCATCATCTTCCTTGATGAGATAGACAAAATCGCCGGGCGCGAATCCGGCGGCGGCCCGGATGTTTCGCGCGAAGGCGTGCAAAGAGACATTCTGCCGATTGTTGAAGGCACGACCGTTAACACGCGCTATGGAATGGTCAGGACTGACCACATACTCTTCATCGCCGCAGGAGCTTTTCATGTCTCGAAACCTTCAGACCTGATACCGGAATTGCAGGGTCGCTTTCCGATTCGCGTCGAGCTTGAATCCTTAACGGTCGAAGATTTCAAACGCATTCTGACTGAACCCAAGAACGCGTTGATTAAGCAATATCAAGCTTTGCTCGAAACCGAAGGCATACAGCTAGAGTTTACGCCCGAAGCTATCTCGACTGTCGCGGAACTTGCCGCGCGTGTCAACGAGCAGACGGAAAACATTGGCGCACGTCGCCTGCATACCATCATGGAAAGATTGCTCGACGAGATAAGTTTTGAAGGCCCGGACTTAGAGCCTAAACACCAGCGTCTGGATGCTGATTATGTCAATCGTATGCTCTCTGAAACGGTCAAAGACCAGGACCTCAGCCGGTATATACTGTGAGCTTGAGAAAAAAACTTACACCATCTGTCCCAAAAGTGCGGCCAGCTAAAGTCAAAAGCATTTTAAATCCTTCCATCTCTCTGCGCCTCTGCGTCTCTGCGATTCTTTTATCAATGCTCGCTTTGACCGGCTGCGGCAAACGCCGCCCGCCGCAACCGCCCATCGAGCGCGTCCCGCAACGCACAGAAGAACTCACAGGCGCACAACGCGGCAATCGCATCACTTTGAGTTGGCCCGCGCCGCGTCGCAATGCGCCGGACGGCAGCGTTCAGAGCATACGTCGCATAGATGTCTATCGCCTCGCGGAGAGCGTGACGGCTCCGCTCCCTTTGACCGAAGAAGAGTTTGCGGAGCAAGCCACGCTCATAGGCTCTGTTGACTACGAGACTATACAAGCGGCTGGCGATACATTGAGCTACACGGACACGCTTGAGCTTGCGGGCGAGCCCGCGCGTTTGCGCTACGCCGTGCGCTATGTCAACGCAGAAGGACAAAGAGCATCCTTCTCAAATTTCCTCTTGATAGAACCGGCTGCACGCATCGCACAGCCGCCCACGAATCTTGCCGCACAGGAAAGCGAGACGGCCATCAATCTTTCTTGGCAGCCGCCTGCCGCAAATATAGATGGCTCAACTCCCGTCAACCTGCTCGGCTACAATGTCTATCGCATCTCGCCCGCAGCCACAGAGCAAGAGGCCACGCCGCTTAACTCTGCGCCCATCAGCGAAGCAAATTTCGCAGATAAGAATTTCCGTTTCGGCGAACAATACAACTACTTCGTACGCTCCGTCTCTCTAGGCACAGGCGGCCAGCAGGTCGAAAGCTTGAGCTCAAATAGGATTGCTGTCGCGCCGAGAGATGTTTATGCGCCGTCTGCTCCGACCTCTGTGACTATTGCCGCAGCGCCTGGCCGTCTCTCAATCTTTTTCCCTGCTAGCCCTGAGACAGATGTCGCAGGCTATAATATTTATCGCTCGCTCGATCCGAATTTGCCCAAAGAGTCCTGGGCCAAACTCAACACAGAGCTTTTGACGCGCACGACTTTTCAGGATGACAATGTGGAGACTGGCAAAAAGTACTATTATTATCTGACGGCTGTGGACAATGCTGGCAACATCAGTCCTCCATCAGAAGTGATTTCGGAGACAGTGCCATAACAGATGAGACTCTGTCGCTTTACATATCAGGGCTTGTACGCGCCGCAGTACGGCATCATTGAAGACGAGTTTATACGCCCGCTCATAGAGGCAGACGCTTTCGGCTCACGCCCACGCGCGCGCGCCGGAGATAAAATCCCCTTGACGGAAGCGCGGCTGCTCTCTCCCGTAACTCCTTCTAAAATTGTCTGCGTCGGGCGCAATTACACGGAGCACGCGGCAGAGCTTGGCAACAAGATGCCCGAAGAACCTCTGCTCTTCTTAAAAGCTCCTTCAGCCATCATTGCTTCCGGCGAAGACATAAGGTTGCCGCCTGAATCCCAACAGGTCGAGCATGAAGGCGAGCTCGGAGTCGTTATCGGACGCACGACTTCCCGTTTGCGCGAAGACGAAGACACGCACGCATATATTTTGGGCTATACCTGCGTCAACGATGTGACGGCCCGCGACCTGCAAAGAAAGGATGTGCAATTCACGCGCGGCAAATCCTTTGACACTTTCTGTCCAGTCGGCCCTTTTATCGTGACGGACATTAACCCGCTTGATGTATCTGTCGAGACGCGTGTCAATGGCTTAGTCAAACAGCATGGGCGCACATCACAGATGGCTTTCTCAGTCCCCTTTCTTGTGCGCTATATCTCGCGCATGATGACGCTCAATCCGGGTGATTTGATTGCGACAGGCACGCCCGCAGGCGTCTCTAAATTGTCTGACGGCGATGTCGTCGAAGTAGAAGTCGAAGGCATAGGCGCACTCAGCAACCCTGTCAAAAACTTTGAAACAAGTTAAGGCTTTAAAGTGATAAGGAGAGTGAAATGAAATTCTTTATTGATACTGCAAACTTAAATGAGATACGCGAAGCCACCGCGCTCGGTTTGATTGACGGCGTGACGACTAATCCAACTCTGGTTGCCAAAGAAGGCAATGTGGATTTCAAACAGCATATAGCGGCCATCTGCGAAATAGTGCAGGGGCCAGTCTCAGCCGAAGTCACAAGCCTTGACACGGAAGGCATGCTCACGGAAGGAAGAGAGTACGCGCGCATCGCTCCCAACGTGGTTGTCAAATGCCCGCTCACTAAGGACGGCCTCAAAGCCACTAGGCAACTGACTGAGGAAGGCATCAAGGTCAACGTCACGCTCTGCTTTTCAGCAGCGCAAGCCATTCTTGCAGCCAAAGCCGGGGCGGCTTATATCAGTCCTTTCCTCGGTCGCCTTGATGATATAGGGCAGAACGGACTTGTCTTGCTCGCGGAGATTATAGAGATTTACCGCAACTATGATTGGGACACTGAGGTCTTGGCCGCAAGCATGCGCCATCCGATACATGTCGTAGAGGCCGCACGCATGGGCGCGGATGTCGCTACGCTGCCCTTCAAGGTCATAGAACAGCTCATCAAACATCCTTTGACGGACAAAGGTCTGGATGCTTTTCTCTCAGACTGGAAAAAGCGGAGCCAATAAGTTTTCAGAAGCTTACAAGTCTTTTCTTAACCAGTAACTTCAACTGTCGCCATGCCGACCTTTGAGGTCTTACATGAACTGTCTAATGAAAGAATGCGCGGCATTTATCCATCAATCAGCTTTTTCTGCAAGACTGTTCATACGTTTTTTTAGCTAGGTTCTGTTTACATTTCAGGTTAAGCTCTTTGAATGTTGCCCGTTACTTTATCTGATGAACAGTGGCAGAAGATACTGCCCATTTTGCTAGCTCATCCGAATGTTTATGTCGGACAAGAGCTTGAATGCCGACGCTTTCTTTCTGCTGTCCTGTGGCTCGCTCGCAGTGGAGCGCAATGGCGACTGCTGCCTCAAGAATACGGCTACTGGAACGCCATTTATCGCCGCTTTGCGCGCTGGACTGAACAAGGCGTCTTCCATGAACTGCACCAAGCCTTTGCCGGTGATGCAGATCTGGAGCACTTACTGATTGACTCAACCATCATTCGCGCTCACCCTTCGGCGGCCGGCGCGCGAAAAAAAGTGGCGGCCAAGAGACTCAAGCGTTAGGTCGCAGTCGCGGCGGCTTTTCCACCAAGATTCATATTGCCGTGGATGCACTCGGCAATCCGCTGCGTTTGCTCTTAACTGCCGGACAGTGCCATGACTCTCCACAGGCAGCTCACTTGCTTGAAGGCTATGAACCTCTTGTGTTGATTGCCGACAAAGGCTACTACGCAGACGCTTTGATAGAGGCGGTCACGGCCAAAGGCATCGTGGCCGTGATCCCGCCGAAAAAGAATCGGCTGGTGCAGCGCGAGTACGACCGGCACTTGTATCGTGAGCGACATTTGATTGAATGCTTCATCAATAAGATCAAGCAATATCGCAGAGTCTTCTCACGATTTGAAAAACTATCAAAGAACTACATGGGGTTCTTGAGCTTTGTTAGCGCACTTGTTTGGTTACGCTGAGAATGTAAACAGAACCTAGATAACAAGGCATGTCTGACAACGTCATCGTCGCGCGCGGCCTCACCAAAATCTATGGCACACATCGCGCGGTTGATGCGATAAATTTTACAGTCAAACGCGGCGAGACCTTTGGACTGCTCGGCCCCAACGGGGCTGGCAAGTCCACGACCATGCGTATGATAGCCTGCCGCACGCCGCTCACGTCGGGCGAATTGTTGGTCGAGAATCTGCCTGTGGGCCGCGCTCCGCGCCAGATACGCTCCATGCTCGGCGTCGTGCCGCAGGAGAACAACCTCGATCCTGATTTGAATGTTCTGGAAAATCTTCTGGTCTATGCGCGATATTTTCGCATTCCCCATATAGAAGCCGCAGAGCGTAGCCATGAACTGCTGCGTTTTACTAACTTGAGCGGGCGCATTGATGCGCGCGTTGACGAGCTATCGGGCGGCATGAAGCGTCGGCTGATGATTGCGCGCGCACTCTTACATAAACCAAATCTTTTAGTCTTGGATGAGCCGACGACCGGGCTCGACCCGCAGGTGCGTCAGGAAATCTGGCAGAGACTCGAAGAGCTTCGCCGCGTAGGCGGCGTAACGATTGTTCTTTCAACACATTACATGGAAGAAGCTGAGAAACTGTGTGAACGTCTGATTGTGATGGACAAGGGGCGCATACTGGCTTTCGGGTCGCCGCGAGAGTTGATACAACAGCGCGTTTCACGCTATGCATTGGAGGTCAGGGATGCAGATTCTTTATCTCTCATAGAACATGAACCGGAGGTCTCTGCCGTGGCACGCAATGGCGCGCATTTCTATTTCGCAGCCGAGCCGGAGCGGCTCACGCCTTTGATGAAACACTATGAAGGTCTGCGTATGTTGATTCGCCCTTCTAATCTGGAAGACGTTTTCCTCCAATTAGTCGAGCCGGAAGAAGAGGGCAAGAGTGAAGGCGATGTCTCAGGTGTCTGACCAAACAAAGATTTCAGTTCCTGCGGAGGTGCTGGTTCGTGCTTGCAAATTCGACGGCACGGAGCATCGTCGTTGGCGCGCGCAGCTTGTGCGGCGTGAAGGCTCGCTGCTGGTTTTGGATGCGACCTTTGATGAAGAGATTAATCATGCTCTGCTGGGAAAAATCGCACGCGGAACTTTGAGCATGGAATATTACTGGACGGATCGCTGGTATAACATCTTTCGTTTTTCAGAGCCTGCGGGAGCTTTAAGAAATTTTTATTGTAACGTCAATGTCCCGCCTACGCTTGAGGCAGGCGTGCTCAGTTACATAGACCTTGATATAGACATTCTGGTCGCCCCAGACCTCTCTTATACAATCCTTGATGAAGATGAATTTGCGGCCAACGCCGCGCGCTTTAGTTATCCTGAAGATGTAAAACGAAAAGCTTATCAAGCTCTTGATGAGTTGATTGCAATGATTGAGACGCGGCAGTTCCCTTTTGACAATCGGGCATGATTCCTTTTGTGTAAAAGAATGGCGGGAAGCGAGACAGTTGTGACAGAGAGAAGTGCGTGGAATCGTGAAGACCGCGCGCTGGCCTTTTTTCGTGTTGATGCGAGGGATGCTTTTGCCGTCTGGCAGCGCAACTTGCAGGTCTATCTGCGTACGTGGAAGATGCAGCTTGCTGCGCCTCTTATCGAGCCGATCTTTACTGTCTTTGCCTTTGGCTGGGGCGTCGGCGCATTGATTTCTTCGCGCGTCGAGGATATCTCGTATCTCTCTTTCGTCGGAGCCGGTGTGCTGGCCTTCACTGTCATCATGCGCTCGCTTTTCGAGACCACCTATTCGGCATACTTTCGTATGGTCTATCAATCAACATACGATGCAATCCTGGCTACGCCCGTCAATGCGGAATCTCTCGCGCTGGCAGAGATAGCCTGGGCAGTCAGCAAGGCCGCGCTCAATGCTGTGATTATTCTCTTGATACTTTTAATTTTTGGAGCCGCAACATCTCCCTTTGCTATCTTGGCCCCGCTTCCGCTTCTGCTTGGCAGTTTCTTTATCGCGGGCCTCTCGTTAGGAATTACCGCGCACGTGCATGACATAGATTCTTTCAATCTTTATCTGGCAATCTTCTTTTCTTCCATCTTTATCTGCGGCGCGTGGTTCCCTTTGGATGTCTTGCCGCCTGTCTTGCGCTGGATTGCAAGATGCTTGCCACTGACGAGCGCGATTGATTTGGCGCGGGCATGTTTGACAGGCAAGTTTTTCATGCGACATTTGTACGAGCTTTTTTATCTGCTCATCATGGCTCTGATATTTGTTGAATGGGCCATGCGCAGCCTGCGGCGCAGGATGGTAGCCTGATTTTATGTGCGTGAGTTATCCTGAGCCGTGTGATAGTCTCTCGGCTTCCTAATTTTGGAGACAATGATTCTGACTTTATGGCGACACAAAAACCACAACCAAGCGTCCCGGATAAATTAGAGAAGTTAAAGGAGCGTTCGCGCCGAGCAGAGGAAGGCGGCGGCGCGGCGCGTCTTGAGAAGCAACGTGCCAGTGGCCGTATGACTGCGCGCGAGCGTCTGGAGTTTCTGCTGGACGAAGATTCTTTTCAGGAGTTCGATAAGTTTGTCGTCCATCGCTCGCGTGATTTCGAGCTTGATAAGCAGATTTATCCGGGCGACGGTGTGGTGACGGGTCATGGCTTGATTGATGGACGCAGGGTCTTTGTCTTCGCGCAGGATTTTACAATCTTTGGCGGCTCGCTCTCTGAAACTCATGCCGAGAAGATTTGTAAGGTGATGGACATGGCTCTCAAAGTCGGTGCGCCCGTCATAGGGCTTAATGATTCCGGCGGCGCGCGCATACAGGAAGGCGTTGTCAGTCTTGGCGGCTATGCAGACATTTTCTTGCGCAACACTTTGGCGAGCGGCGTCGTGCCGCAGATTAGCTGCATCATGGGGCCGTGCGCGGGCGGCGCAGTCTATAGCCCTGCGATTACGGACTTCAATGTGATGGTCAAGGATACTTCCTACATGTTCATCACAGGGCCGGATGTTATCAAGACCGTGACGCATGAGGATGTGACGAAGGAAGAGTTGGGCGGCGCGATGACGCACAATCGCATCTCCGGCGTCGCGCATTTCGCGGCAGACTCGGATGAGCACGCGCTGCTGCTTGTGCGCGAGTTGCTGTCCTTTATTCCATCGAACAACATGGACGACCCGCCCGTTGCCCTTACTAATGATTCAAGCGAGCGCACGGAAATAAAACTCAATTCCATTGTCCCGGAAGCCTCGAATCAGCCGTATGACATACGCGATGTGATTCATGAAGTGGTTGACGAGAGATATTTTTTTGAAGTCCATCAACACTACGCGCCGAACATTGTCGTCGGCTTTGCGCGTCTGGATGGTCGCCCCGTTGGCATCGTCGCCAACCAGCCGGCATTCTTAGCGGGTGTGCTGGACATAGACGCTTCGGTCAAGGGCGCGCGGTTCGTGCGCTTCTGCGACTGCTTTAATATTCCGCTCATCACTTTCGAGGATGTGCCGGGATTTCTGCCGGGCGTGGGCCAAGAGCATCAAGGAATCATACGACACGGCGCAAAGTTGCTCTATGCGTTTGCGGAGGCGACTGTGCCGAAGATTACTGTCATCACGCGCAAGGCTTATGGCGGGGCTTACTGCGTGATGGCTTCAAAGCACATACGCACGGACATCAACTTCGCCTGGCCCAGCGCAGAGATTGCTGTCATGGGGGCAGAGGGCGCAGTTGGCGTGCTCTATCGCCGCGAGATTAACGAAGCCGCCGACCAAGACTCCATACGCCGCGCGCGAATCAAGGAGTTGGAAGAAAAATTTGCTAATCCTTATGTCGCAGCCGAGAGAGGGTTTATAGACGAAGTCATCGAACCCGCTCAAACGCGGCCCAAGCTCATACGCGCGCTCAAGCTTATCGAAAATAAACGCGACACCAATCCGCCGAAAAAGCACGGCAACATTCCGCTCTAGCAAATTACTTGAAGAATAAAAGCGAGAAGGCCGACTGAAGCAAGCCATGCTTCAGTCGGCCTTCAAGTGATTTGAATGTGTTAAAGCTTAGGCAGCGCGCTTGGCGTTGGCCGATTGCTCGCGCAGAAGTTCCAGGGCCTTCTTGAGCTGCACATCCTCCGGCTGCTGTTTCGGCGAAGTTGCCTCCGGCGAGACTTCGCGTTTATCGTTCGGCTGGTTTGGCTGAACGACTGCATCATCGTCATTGCCGGTCAAATCTTCCGGGTCAATGGTTTCGACAATCTCTGGACGTTCAACCTTGACGGAAGGCTTGACGCCTGAGTTGGCGCGGTCTGCTGCGAGAAAAGGAGTCCCGCTTGCAGAGGCCCATTTGACTGTCGTGAGCAACAAGCCATCACCATCGCGTAGCGTAAAGAGTTGCTGTTCGGCTCCCGCGCCAAAGCTTTTTTCTCCGACGACTTCGCCGCGCTTGCGCTCAAGCAGTGCGGAGGCGACTACTTCCGCCGCGCCCGCCGTGCCGATGTCAATCAAGGCCACAACCGGGCCATGAAAGATTGCATTCTTCTCTTCCGCCGAAAAAGTTTTGAGAGCCTTGCCCTCGCGCCCGATTGTCTGCGCGAGTACGCCATCCTTGATGAAAAGATTAGCGACGCTCACGGCCTCTGTCAGAGAGCCGCCAGCCACGCCGCGCAGGTCGAGCACGATTTTCTGCGCGCCCTGCTTCTGTAATTCCTGCAAGCGAGAACGCACATCCGCAGCCTCGCCATCCGCCAAGCTGTTGATGCGAAGGATGCCAATGCGGCCAGTTTCCATGCGCGTTTCAACCGGCGGTGTCTTGGTGGCAGCGCGTTTGACTGTCAGCGTGAGCGGGCGCGTGTTGGCACGCAAGACGCGCAGTTTGACTTCGCTTCCGCTTGGGCCATTCAAGAGTTGCCGTGCATCATAGAGCGAGATGTCGCGCGTAGCTTTGCTGTCAATATATTCGATAAGATCGCCTGCGCGCAGACCTGCCTGCTCTGACGGCGAGCCTTTGACTGGAGCAATCACGTAGAGATAAGAGGCGACTTGCGAAAGCTCTGCACCGATGCCCGCCGGATTGTTCTTTGAACTATTGCCGTATTCGCGCACCTGTTCCGGCGTCAGGTAAGTCGAGTATGGGTCAAGCCCGTAGGCCAGACCGCGCAATGCGCCCGCACGAACCTTGTCCATATTCGGCTCGTCCACATAATCATTCTGTATGTGCTGCAAGACGCTCTCGAAAATGCGTAGCTGTGCGCCGGGGTCATTTGTCGGCTGCTGTGCGCTGGTCGGTATCCAGCCGCCTACAACCGCGTAGAGTGCGATAGTCGCAGATAAAACAACCAGTGCGAATTTTGTGCGAAAGGACATCGAAAAACCTCAAAAGGATGCGCCGTCAAACTCTCGTGTAAGCATTCGCTGACGGCTTCAGGCGTGATGCTCAAGGCGTATCATACAGTGGCGGCAAACCGCGTGCAAGCAGCCACTTTTGCTGCCGAATAATTTTACAACTTGAATAAATCTCTGGCCCAATAGCTTTTCTTCCAGACACTCTCTCGCTTGACATGAACTCTGGGCCATTTCATACTCTGCGCCCCAGCAGAAAACTGAATTGCCAAAGAAACAGAGCAACGAAAATTTTAATCCGCGCGAGATGAAAGACAAGCTCGCAGGGCGCATCGTTGCGCTCGATCTGGGCCAGAAGCGTGTCGGCGTCGCCGTTTCCGACGAACTGCGTTTAGCTGCACGGCCCTTAGAAGTCTTGCACCGCACAAACTGGAAAAAGCTTTTGCGCGATGTGACAGACATTATCAGACAGTTTGACGCTCAAGCACTCGTGATTGGTTTGCCGCTCATGCTTGATGGAAGTTTTGGAGAGGCCGCGCAGGAGGCACAGCGGCTCGCGCGCAATTTCCAGCTTTCGCTTTCCGTCCCTGTCTATTTGCAGGACGAGCGTTTGACATCAAGGGAAGCCGAAGCCTCTCTGCTGGCTTCCGGGCGCGAGATAAAGGAGTTGCGCGCGCTCGTGGACAGCGAGTCTGCTGCGATTATCCTGCGAGATTTTCTCGCAAGCGCACAGGAGAATCCGGCAGGCGCATCAAAAGCTGTAGGTGAAAAGCACGCTGTAAAAACTTTGAGAGAAAGCTAATTTTCCGTCTCTTTATGAAACTTCTACGTCTTGCGCTGCTGCTCGTCTTCCTGCTCATCATCGTCGCAGGCGCATCCGGCTTCTGGGCCTACAGAGAACTGCACACGCCGCATTCACATCAGAGAGCGGCAGAGTACATAGAGATTCCGCGCGGCTCTTCTCCGTCAGAGATTATTGCGAAGCTGAACTCCACCGGCGTTATCAGACGTGAGTGGCCGCTGCTGCTCTATATGAAATGGACTGGTGCGGGCTCTCGCCTCAAGGCCGGTGAGTATCGCTTTCAGACTCCAATCTCTCCTTTAGAAGTGCTTGCCAAATTGGAAGAGGGCGAAGAGCGTTTGAAGAAATTCACGGTCATAGAGGGCTGGACGCGCTGGGACATAGCGGAGGCTCTGGCCCGTATTCCAGAATTAAAGTTGCAAGACAAGGCTGCGGCTCTCGCTTTGATGAATGACACGGGCGCGATTAGCGACCTTGACCCGCGCGCGGAAAATCTTGAAGGCTATCTTTACCCGGACACTTATAGCTTCCCTTTTGATACGACCGCGAGTGAAATGGTCTCTGCGATGGTCAAACGATTCAGGCAGGAATGGAAGCCCGAATGGACAGAGCGTGCGCGCGCCTTGAATCTGACGCCGCGCCAGATTGTCATTATCGCTTCGCTCATCGAGACGGAAGCCAAGCTGCCGGAAGAGCGTCCTGTTATCGCCTCTGTCATCTACAATCGCCTGCGAATCGATATGGCGCTCGGCATAGATTCCTCAATCATCTACGCTTCCAAGCTGGCCGGGAAATGGAGAGATGACGGCAAGGTTTATAAGAGCGACATAGACAGAAACTCTCCCTATAACACACGCCTGCACACAGGTCTTCCTCCTGGCCCAATCGCCTCGCCGAGCGCAAGCTCGCTTCAAGCCGCGCTCTTCCCTTCCGCCACAGATTATCTCTATTACGTACGCGAACCTTCGCGCAATGACGGCGCGCACAATTTTTATCGCGATGAAAGAGATTTCACACGCGGCGTCGAAGCCCTGCGCAAGTGGGAGCGTGAGCGAGACGCGCGCGAGGCCGCTGAAAAATCGCAGGCCAATCAAAACAGCACAACTCCTTGAAGCTGTTTCTTAAACACAAGCAGCGTTTGGCTTGTCTCACAAATCTTTTTATCCTCCTCACTTGTATTTGCAAGGCTCTTACACTATGCTCGCCACAGTCCCCCTTGCAGGCTTTTCGTTCACTGACATCGTAGAAAGTTTGAGTGTTACTAAAATGAAAAAAGTAATCACGATTTCATTTATCTTGATGATGGCGGCGGCGAGCGCCTATGCACAGGGCAAAGGTGTTGACCCACAGAGCACGACCATACGCGATTCCGGCAATGAGCGCGCGCCGGCCAACAACGGCGCGAAACAGGATGTCGGATCGGGGCCGGGCATCAACTTCGGCAAGGGACGCACACCCGAAGCCCCTCCGATTCCGAATCCGTATCGCTTTACGGCACGACGCGATTCGATTATGCAGGCCGTCACAGAATTGATTCGTGATCGCGGCATGATTCTCGACGAAGCTGCTTCCAAACCCGACGAAGGCATCCTTATCACCCAGCCTTACACTTTCTCCAAAGGCGCAGTCGTGACTTCGACCGAGTTGAATCGCTATACGGATTTACCGCCTTCGACGGCGCGCGGCTGGACTCGCGGTCGCTATACCTTGATTATCGAAGTGCAGCCCATTGACGGAGTCAGCGCAAACATCAGCGTCACGGCCAAGATAGAGGGGCGAACAGACGGAGCGACTGGCGCAGAGTGGACAACATTGCGCAGCATCGGAGTGGCCGAGCAGGAATTTCTCAGTGCCTTGATAGAGAAAGTGACTGGCGCGCCGCCTCCCGGCAGCATCCAATAAGACGAGTTTTTAGCAAGACTTTGGCGCGGCGAGCATCAAGAGCATGTCTCTTAAGTTTCAACAGCTTAGCCATGCATGTCTGATAAATCCCTTGAAGCATAATTACTAGACCGCGATGGAGTTGGATTTAAATAACACATCAAATGACGTGCACAGCATAGAAGAGGAAAAAGGCAAATCCTTTTTCACGCGAGGCATCGCTTTCCTCTTTGCGATAGGCTTGACGGCGGCTCTGCTGGCCGGATACATGTTCCTTCGCTGGCGTCACGCAGAGCGATTACGCAAGGAGCAGGCTGCACAAAATCAGCAAATCAAACCTGCGCCCGTGCCTGTGCTTCAAATCTTCTTAGACGATGCAATGATTAAAGGCTCAAGCGCAGTCTTGGGCGGAACTATAGTTAATATCTCAAAGGAAAAGCTGACCGGCCTCTCCGTCGAGCTTGAGCTCAAACGCCGCAAGGACGGCAGTTCAGAGATGCGCACAATCAATGTAGAGCCGCGCGACTTAGAGCCTGAGCAGCAGGGACGCTACTCTGTGAGCGTTCCCTCAGGCGAATACAGAGAGTCTCGCGTTCTGCATATCAAGAGCGACAATCATTCCGGCGAAGTGGCTTTCAAAACCGCTCCAGGCGCGCAACGTCCTCCCGAACGAATTCCACAGACAGGCAAGACCATCATCGTCAAACCTTCACCGAGTCGCGGAAAAGGCGAAGAGTTCATCAATACGCCCGATAACCCTGTGCGAGTCCCTTAACTGTTTTGCCCACCGGCATTTCATCCATCTTCAGGTAGAACTTTAGAAGTCGGCAAGGCGACATTGTTTCATGTTATGCCTTAGCAAGAGCAATCTATTTCTTTAAAGGCATGTCTCTTATCGCTTATCAGAATTTGAGCAAATGTTTGAGAGAGATGCTAAAAGAGACGGATGACTTGCGACTTCGTTTGGATGTGAGACATAGATAAGGTCTGTGACGCTCTTTCGTGTCTGCTCTATTTCTGTGAGAAGCTTTGCCTTCTGCTCCGAAGTGCCACGGTCATTGAAGATGAGAAAGTCTGCTGTCGCAAGCAGACGCTCGGCTGATGGCTTCCAGAGGCGGCGACTCACAGTCGGGTCTGCAATCATCAGTGTCAGTGCGGGCTGAATGTGTTCTGTCAGTGTGTTGCTCTCTATGACTGCGCAGGCGGCAGATGATAAGAGCCCGCTCATTGCCTGCCAGGCTTCTTTGATTGTGATGTCGCGTGTGATGGCCCAGACGACAGGGTTGGCTCCGGCGGCAGAGAGTCGCGCGGTGTCTGTGCCGGATTGTTCGATGATTGAGTCTCTGGTGATAAGTTGAAAGTCTCCGCCGAGCGAGGAGCAGACATTGCATCCCTTCCCTCCATGCGGGCAGCCGCGTTCGCCGTGCGTCACAGTTATCTTGGCGGCAGCCGTGCGATGCTCCTGGGCCAACACGCCTGTCACAGCCTCTGCGACAGAAGTTTTCCCTGCGCCTGATGAGACTCCGGCGACGATGATTGTCTGTAGGCTTTCCTTTTTTAATTCCTGCATCCCGCGCTTCACCTTCAAAGCCTCTCAGACAACCTTTCTTCAAAGGCATGCCTCACAACAATAGCTTGATACTCGTCCGCTAAATTCGTTAAAATCTTTTTCGCACAGCAAGATTAACTGGAAGCTCGTTTCTTACTTTACAATGTTCGGCAAGGTATAAGCCAATGTCTTTACGCATCCTGTTCCTCCTTCTTCTTTTTATTTTCTGCGCGGGCGCGGCCAGCGCGCAACTGCCGCGCAAGCATGACCCGATGGAGGAAGACAGCAACCAGACCATAGAAGAGATGCGCGTGCGCTGGGAAATCAAGTATGCCGAAAAGGAACGGCTGGAAAATCTTGACCGCGCGCGCGAGGCTGCGCAACTGGGCTCTGAGCTTTACACGACCTTCTCTAACACCAAGACTTTCAGCCCGATTGAGAAGAAGAAGCTTGACAGGCTTGAGAAGGTGACGCGCAAGATTCGCAATCAGGCCGGAGGCTCTGACGGCGAAGTGACGATTGAGAACATGCCCAGCCAGACAGAGCCTGCGCTCAAGCGACTGGCAGAGATGGCCGATAGTTTAAGAAAAGCTGTCGAGAAGACTCCGCGTCAGGTAGTCTCAGCCTCAGTCATTGAGCGCGCCAACGAAGTGCTCGAAGTCATCCGTTACATACGCAATTTCACGCGCGCTGAAAATTAATTCACACATGACCCCTCGTAATTCACAGCCGTGTCTTTCCACATCCATTAAACTTTTATTCTTCTCTGCCTTCGCAATCCTTCTGTCCCTCTGCTTCGCCAACAACAAATCTCTGGCCCAGGATGATGACGAAATCGTGCGCGTCAACGCTGATTTGGTCGTCTTGAATGTCACGGTTGTTGATACTCAGGGAAAGTTTGTCAGTGGATTGCGCGCGGGTGATTTCAAGCTCTTAGTTGATGGACGCGAACAGCCTCTCTCAAATTTCACGACGGAAGAGACTCCATACGCGGCAGTGATGTTGCTGGACACTTCGGGCAGCATGGAGCAGAGAATGATGCTGGCGCGTTCTGCGGCCATAAGATTTCTGGACCACTTGCGCGATGAAGATGTGGCTGCCGTTTATCGTTTCGACTCTGAGATAGATAAGGTGCAGGACTTTTCTTCGAGCCGCGATTTGGCAGACTTTGCCTTTAGCCTCAAAGCCAAAGGCATGACGGCTCTGAATGATGCAATCTTGCAGGCGGCTGTTGATTTGAGACAACGCACGGAAAATCGCAGAGCCATCGTCGTGATTTCCGACGGCGCGGATACCAAGAGCGCGGCTTCCGCAGATAAGGCTCTGGAAACTGCTCTGGCCTCGAATGCGACGATTTATACAGTTGATATGTCTTCGACCGTTGGCGCGACTTCGCGCAATATGGCTAATGCGGCGGTGCTGCGGAATTTTGCAAACAAGAGCGGTGGGCGATATGTCTCTTCTCCCGGTGGGCAAGTCATGCGCGATGCTTTTGCAGAGATTGCACAAGAATTAAGCAAGCAATACACGCTCTCTTACTCGCCTCCTGACAGCGCGCGCGATGGTCGCTGGCACAAGTTGGAAGTCAAGCTTTCAAGACCTGAACTCGTCGTCCGCACACGCAAGGGCTATCACGCTCCTAAGAAATAAGCTCAAAAAATTTCTTCTACATCAACGACTGGTTTGATTGCGCGACTTGTCCTTGTGTCGTTCAAAGGCAAGCTCTATCAGGCTATCAATCACCTGCGGAAAAGATTTGCCGGAGGCTTCCCACATCTTCGGATAGCCGGAGACATCCGTTAGTCCGGGCAGCGTGTTCAGCTCATTAATCAGCAGCTCATTCGTATCGCGGCGCAGGAAAAAGTCAACGCGCGCCAGACCTGAGCCGTCAATCGCTTTGAAGGCGCGCGTCGCCATCTGCTGAATTTTTTTGATGAGAGATTTTGAGAGCGGCGCGGGGACGACGAATTCCACATGGCCCGTGCTCGAATATTTTTCCGTGTAGTCTAAAAATTTTGCAGCCTCGTCATAGACCACATATTCGCCAGGCAAGCTGGCTACAGGCTCATCATTGCCGAGCACTGCGCATTCAATCTCTCTGGCATCCAATCCTTCTTCGACCATAATCTTCCTGTCATAACGCGCGGCCAGATCTATTGCTTTTTCCAGCGAGCTTTTATCCGTCGCTTTCGAGACGCCGACGGACGAGCCTAGATTGGCAGGCTTAACGAAACATGGAAAGCCTATCTCGCGTTTGATGCGTCGCAGGATGCTTGCAGGGTCGCGTTCCCAATCGCTGCGCAGTAGCCAGATATATTTGCAGAGCGGCAGACCTGCATCACGAAACAGAGATTTCATAGCGACTTTATCCATCCCGCATGATGAGGCCAGCACGCCGCAACCGACATATGGAATGCCTGCCATATCAAGCAACCCTTGTATCGTCCCGTCCTCGCCATAGGTTCCATGCAGCACCGGGAACACCACATCGAGCGGCTGCGAAGCTGTGCCTTCATTCTCAGTTTCGAGAGTAATGAGTCCACTATGCGAAGGGTCGCCGATGATGGCTACATCCCGGTTCGCATGGTTGATAACTTTTCCTGGCACGAGTTGCTTTGTTTCATTCGGCAGCATTCCAACAGCCTGCGCAGGCCCAAGCCACTTCCCTTCCTTCGTGATGGCAATCGGCACGACATCATATCTTTCACTATCAAGCGATTCGATAACAGAGCGCGCAGACCTCAGCGAAATCTCATGTTCGCCCGAACGCCCGCCATAAATCACACCCACGCGAATTTTTTTAGCCATATATTAAATCTCAAATCCCAAGTCCCAAGCCCAAAGTCTCCAGTCATTTTTTAGACTTGAGATTTGAGGCTTGGGACTTGGGACTATTCCTTACAGAATTCTTTTTCCCAACGCCGAGAGGATAAGCTCAACTCCGAGTTCAGCCGTGCGGTTGTTGACATCCAGAGCAGTGTTGATTTCCACGACTTCGAGCGACATCATTCCGCCAGCCTCTGCAATCTTCTCCATCGCCAGATGCGACTCACGATAGCTGAGACCGCCGCGCACGAGCGTGCCGGAGCCCGGAGCATCGCCGGGATCCATCACATCCACATCAAAGGTCACGGCATATCCGGCAGATGCTTTCGAGGCAATGCTGATGGCTTCGTCTATGCACGCGCTCATCCCGCGCTCGTCTATCTCGCGCATCGTGATGACGCGGAGGCCGAGCTTGCGTATCAACTCGCGCTCGCCCAAATCTATGTCGCGTGCTCCGATGTGCGCGCAGAGTCGCGGGTCAAGCTTTGGCGCAAAGCCTGCGATATGAGTCAACTCAGGCGGCCCGTATCCGAGCAGAGCCGAGAGCGGCATTCCATGTATGTTGCCTGTCGGAGAAGTTTCGGGCGTGTTCATATCCGCGTGCGCGTCAAACCAGATAAGCCCCAAAGTCTCTTCGCGCTCGCGGCAATAGGAAGCGACTCCGGCGATTGAGCCGATGGCAATCGAATGGTCGCCGCCGATGATGAGCGGCAACTCTCCATCGCGCAAAATATCGCGCACCTCTACGGAGAGATTCTCACACGCTTCTGTCATCTCCTTCAGATACTTTGCGCTCTCGTTTGGCGGAGCAACATAAAGCGGGCGCGCGATACGCATGTCGCCGAGGTCGCGCACTTCGTAGCCGAGTTGCGCAATACGCTGACTGAGGCGCGCGACGCGAATCGCGGCAGGCCCGATGTCCACACCGGGCAGGCTGCAACCAAATCCAAGCGGCACGCCGAGGATACTGACACGCTTGCCGATGCCCGGACGATCCGGGTTAAATGCGTGCAAGCTGTCTAATGTAGCTGTCTCTTCCATAACTTTTACTTAATCAATAATAGAAAATAATTTTGCGTTTCTTTGCGTCCTTCTCTTCGCGTTCTTTGCGTTTAGACTTCTTCTTTAAACGCAAAGAGCGCAAAGGAAAAGATGCAAAGAAACGCAAAGAGAAAGCTTTTTCTTGTTAGCCCAAATCTACATTCCATCCACTGCCGCCGCCCTGTGAAGGAAAGAATGGTTTTAAAAGTCCTGCGAAGGCCGCGAGGTTGCGCGTTTGAATCAAGAGCTCTCCCGGCCCTGTAAATTCGGCAACAATGCCTTCACCGCTCATCATGCTGCGGAAAAATCCTGCGGCGGCTTTGCGCAAAGTATATTGCGTCGTGCCTTCCCACGCTACAAGGTGTCCTGTGTCCACAACGTAACGCTCGCCGGGTTGCAGACGCTTGCGATGAATCGCGCCGAATGAAGAGACAAGCAGCAAGCCCGTGCCTGTCACTTGCAGGACAAACAATCCTTCGCCGCCGAAGAAAGATTTCGCGCCGCCCCATTTTGTGTCCACAGTCAGGCTGGCATCGCCCGCTAGATATGAGCTTGATTGCACATAAAAGAGTTGGTTGTTCATCTCAAGCCCTGCGATGTCGCCGGGCGCGCCGGGAGCAAAAGTGACTTCGCCCGGCCCGCCGCGCGCCGTAAAGGTCGAGACAAATGCAGACTCTCCGCCAGCCGCGCGTTTGAGCGCGCCAAAGATGCCGCCCTTCATCTGCGATTGCAGCTCTACATTCGCGGACATGGAAACCATTGCTCCGGCTTCAGCCAAAATTGATTGCTCCGCTTGCAGCCTGACAATAGCAAGCGAGAAAGACGGCTGATGCATAATCTCGTAACTGTAGCCGCGACCCTGCCCGCGCGCATCCGCGTCAAGATGAATCCCGCCGCCTGCGCCTGATGCTCCTGCTTGTTGACTCGGCGGCGGCGCGGCGGGCTGTTGAGCCTCTGTCATGCGATAACCGCACTTGCCGCAAAATTTCACGCCCGGCGTGAGTTGTGCGCCGCATTGAGGGCAATTCATAAAACGACTCTTGCCGCCTTTCGTGTGATGATTGAGACAGCTTCCTCAGGCGTCTCTGCGAAATCAAGCGAAGAGACATCCTTATCACTGACGACCAGATGCTCTTGCCATGCCTTCACGAGCGGCGGCCAGCAGTCGCCCAAAAGCACAAGCGGGCGCGGCTCTATGACGCGCGTTTGTATCTTGTTCCAGACTAAAGATACCTCCGTCACTGTACCCATTCCGCCGCGCAAGGCTATGAAGCCGAGCGAGCGCGTGATGAGATTTTGCAGCCGCTCATAAAAATGCGCAGAGGCTACCTTGTCTGTCAGATAGCGATTCGGCTCGGCCTTAAATTGATTCATCACAATGCCGAGCACGCGGCCTCCCTTCTCGCGCGCACCGCGACTCGCGGCCTCCATCACGCCAAGATAGCCGCCCGTGCAGATTGTGAATCCAGCTTCGGCTAGAAGCTGTCCGACGCGACGCGCCTGTGCATACTCTGCACAGCTCTCGTCGCATTTCGAGCCGCCGAAGATGGTGACAATTTTTTCGTGTCCGTCATTCATCACTGCTATACCCGCCCGCTCATCAGAAGCGAGCCAGTCTCCCTGTATTTCAGAAAATCTTCTCGCGTGGCAAAAGAGCCGCCCGCGTAATCCGGCGGCACAGGCGTCGGGTCATAAAGCCGCTCGTCGCGCACAAACACAAAACCCGCCTGCTCGAAAAGCTTTCGATACTCTTCAATGCTCAAGAGATGCACTGGCACTTTCAGTTGCTCAACCCATTGATGCGAAGGCTCGTTCTCTTGATAAAGATCAACCACAGAAGCAAACATGCCGCCGGGCGCGAGTACGCGGCGAACTTCTTTGAGCGCGGCCAGCATATCTTCATAGTAATAGATTGATTCCATAGAGAAGACATGCGTGAACTCGCCCTCATCAAAAGGAAGCCGCTCCGCGCTCCCGACGTGAAACTCAATGTTGGGATACTGCTCCGAAGTCTGACGCGCCAGAGCAATCATCTCATCGGAAATATCTATCCCGACTGCGCGCCCGCGCGGTGCTTGCTCTGCCATCAAACGTGTGGCCCAGCCGGAGCCGCATCCGAGGTCCAAGGCGCGCGAATCTTCTTTGAGTTCGAGGCGCGCGATGCCCTGCTCGCCCGTCGGACGATGGCCGCGCTCCATGCTCTCGCCGCGCCCCGCACGCGCCCAATCGTTAAATTCCAGTCGTAAACTTTCTTCCATCAGTTTTGAGGATTCGTCCGACTCGCCAAATCGCGCAGAGCCTCTAGCTGTTTTTTGTCCAGCTCAAATCTGATGTTGCCGATACTCATCTTCAAAGTATCTTTCTTTTCATCCACATTCACGATGTGCAGGAATTTCTCATAAGGGATGTAGATGCCAAGGACTTCTTTGAGCGAGTATGTCAGGTTGCGCGTATCAACCAGCTCAGCCGTGCCGAAGCTTTCCATCTTGCCATCGATTTCCGCCATCAGTTCGCGCGCATCCGCAAACTTCTTTTCCTTGCGACGCGATTCTGAAACAAAACCGATGACGACTTCCTGCGGCTTCGATGGCGTCTTGCCGGGATAAATAAAGTAAGCCGTGAAGTTCAGCACAGGCTCACCCGGAAAATTGCTCACGCGCACGGGCGAGCGGCGAAGTTCCACCTTGGTTTCGTTCTTCTCTTTATCGTATTCGGTGGCGATGTCCTTGTCGTGATAAAACTTTCGCTTCTTCGGAGTAGCATCATCCTGTGCTGCCACAAAGGTGACAGACAGGAGCAGCACGACACAGGCCACAAAGGTAGTTGCGAGACGATTCACTATCTTTTCCTCCATTGAAATCTAAGATGATTTTTCCCGAAAACTTTTTCCGCAAGCTTACGGCCTGAGACGATAAAGCATGCGCGGGAACGGAATCGTTTCGCGCACATGCTCTATGCCGCACATCCATGCAGTGCAACGCTCTATGCCCATCCCGAAGCCCGCGTGCGGCACGCTGCCATAACGCCTGAGGTCTAAGTACCAGTTAAAAGACTCTTCCGGCAAATCATGCAAAGCAATCTGTTCGCGCAGGAAATCGAGAGACGTGGCGCGCTCGCCGCCGCCAATGACTTCGCCATAACCTTCGGGCGCGAGTACATCAACTCCCAATGCAAGCTCTGCGCGTTCTGCATCACGAGCCATATAAAAAGCTTTGACCGCAGCCGGATAGCGATGCACCATCAAAGGCTTCTCATACTTGCCAGACAAAAAAGTTTCATCCGGCGCGCCGAAATCTCCGCCCCACTCGAAACGTGTCTCAACCTCTCCGCGCTCAAAACCTTCCTGCAACATACGCACAGCCTCGTCATATTGCAGGCGCGGGAAAGGCGGCACGATGGCTTCCAGCTTCGCCATGTCGCGCTCTAAAACTTTTAACTCTTCCGCACGATCTTCGAGCACGCGAGAGGCTATGTAAGAGAGAAATCTTTCGGACAAGTCCATCACATCATTGAGCGTGGCATAGGCCATCTCCGGCTCGACCATCCAGAACTCTGTCAGGTGGCGTCGCGTCTTCGATTTCTCCGCGCGAAAGGTTGGGCCAAAGCAATAGGCTTTGCCAAAGGCTGCGGCGGTCGCTTCGTTATAGAGTTGCCCCGATTGCGTGAGATAAGCTTTCTCGTCATCGAAGTAGTCAACCTCGAAAAGCGTCGTCGTGCCTTCGCATGCCGCCGGAGTAAAAATCGGCGCATCGGCCAGCGTAAAGCCATCATTGTCCAAAAAATCTCTGACAGCTTTGACGACCGTGTGACGCACTTTGAGAATCGCGTGCTGACGACGCGAGCGCAGCCAGAGATGGCGATGATCCATCAAAAATTCCGTGCCGTGCTCTTTCGGCGTAATCGGGTAATCATGCGTCGCGCTCACGACTTCCGCGTCCACGACATCTATCTCATAGCCGCTCGGCGCGCGTTCGTCTGCGCGCACAGTGCCGCGCACGACGACTGCGGATTCCTGGCCCAAACCTTTGAGCGCGTCCCATGTTTCCTCTGGCACATTCTTTTTCAGAATCACGCCCTGCACGATGCCTGTCCCGTCTCTTAATTGCGGGAACATGAGCTTGCCGCTTGACCTCAAATTGTAAAGCCAACCCTTGAGCGTAACCTCTTCGCCGACATGTTTTGATAGCTGGTTAATGTATGTCTGTTTCATCATTCATCACTATTTTGTCTTTGTTTGATAGCGCGCCTGAGCGCGGGAAAACGGTCGAGCCATTCGGCTGCCTGTTGAACTATCTGAAAAGTGGGTTTGATAAATTGCGCGTAAGTTTCGCCGCGCCCGCAGACGGCTGTTTGATATGAGAAAGTGCCAATGGCTTTGAGGCCGCGCTGCACGGCCATCAGACGAAACTCTCTGGCAAATTCATCCGGGTCTAAATCATCCAGCCCACGAAGGCGTCTCTCTTCGAGCAGATACAGCCTGTGCGCGCGGATCTCTGCCAGAGACGGCATCTCTAGCTGGCGGTCAAGCAAAAGCGAAACAAGGTCGTAACTCGCTGGCCCCATGCGCGCATCCTGATGGTCAACTATTCGCAAGCGATCTTTTTTGTCCACCATCAGATTCGCTGAATGATAATCCCTGTGACACAAGACGCGCGGGCGTGCAGCCAAATCTGCCGCGATGTCATTCAACTCCACTTTCAACTCCGCTGCCTCGCCGTGCGTCAAAGTCTCTTTGCGCAGGCTGCCGAAGTAGTGGTCCATAAAAAACTGCAATTCCCATGAAAGCTTTGCTTCATCAAAAGCGAGTCGGCTGGCGATGGATTTCATCTCAAAAGCGCGTGGAGTCGCGGCCTGTATATCCGCAATCAGACTGATGGCGCGCTCCTGATATGCTTCATGTTCCTCTTCTGTCGCGGACTCTAAAGCTCTGTGAAGTTGCTGGTCGCCCAAGTCCTCCTGCACAATTATTCCGCTTGCTCCGTCAACAGCCAGAATCGAAGGCACAGGCAGCCCGACATCTGCGAAAAGCCTTGTCACATCAAGAAACGGATGAAATTCCGGGTCGAAGGCTTCTGGATAGACACAGGCGATGGCGGTCGAGCGTTTCCAGGGGATGCGAAAATACTCGCGCGTCGAAGCATCCGGCGTGAGCGCGTGTATGTTCTTCTCCTTGACGGCATGATGGGCCGCGAGATGCTGCGCCAGACGCTCGCGCGCGGGCAGTTCAAACTTCTTAATGTTGATTTGTGGAGCCTGACTCATGCAATGGAGGATACTGACCCTTGACCAAATTTTAGAAACAGAGCGGCGGACGTTTGCATAGATTCCCGCAATGGCTTGTATCCTGTATGTAAAAGCGATTGTATCACTGCACGAGCGACACAACAAAATTATCTCCAAGCACCTCGCCGCGCAGGGATTTTGGCGGCGGCTCTGTGCCTTCAACCAGTTCCTGACGAACAACAGCAGCGTTTTCGATAACTTCGCCCGCGCGTATCCGCACGCCGTCTCCAAGCACAGCACGATGAACACGCGCGCCCTCTTCGATTGTCACGTTGTCCCAGAGGATTGAATCGCTGACGACGGAATCTGTGTGAATAAATGAGCCTTCGCCCAACTCTACATCACGCCCCTCTTTGCGCATCATGGCGAGACTGATTTCCAGATAGCGTTCGATGGTCGAAAGCTCGTACCAAGTGCCTTCGGCAACATACGCGGCAATCTTCTCGCCGCGCGCCATAGCCTGCGGGTAAACATCCGTCGTCGAATGCGAAAATATTTTTCTGGGAATGTAATCAAACACGCGCGGCTCAAGAATCTGGATGCCTGTAAACATCAAAGGCGCATCTTCTATTGTTCCGGCGTTATCGGACGCCGGGGGCTGCGGCATTCCGCCAAAGCCTGTGAGAATGCCATTCTCAGTGTTGACTATGCTAAATCGCTCGCGTGCAATGTTATGTCTGAGCACGAGTGTGGCAAGCGCACCCGTGCGTTTGTGATATCCGATGGCTGCGCTAAGGTCTATGTCCGTCACTATTTTTCCGTTGACGACGACAAAAGTATCGCCCTCTAAAAAGTCGCGCGCGTTATCGAGCGCGCCGCTCGTGCCTAAAATCTCAGGCTCTTCGACATACTCAAGTCTCACACCGAAGCGCGAACCGTCGCCTAGAGCTTCTCTGACGGACTCAGGGCGATGATGCAGATTAACAGCAATCTCGCGTATATCATGAGCGGCCAGATATTCTGCGACATAGCCGACCAGTGGGCGACCCAGAAAAGGAATCGCTGGCTTGGTGCGGTCAACCGTCAAAGGCCAGAGCCGTGTGCCGTATCCGGCAGCAAGAATCATTGCGCGCATTTGTAGATTAAATTCTCCAAGAAGATAAAGGTGAATGTTGTAGAGAGGATAATAACATCTCCCGCAAAGGCGCAAAGGCGCAAAGAAGAGCTTACTTGCTTTTCTTTGCGCCTTTGCAGGAGACGTGTCTTCCTGTTTGAAAGCCAAGCTGTCTAAAGCTTCAGACGGCTTTTAGGGATTATAGGCGGACGGGACTGGCTTGTCGTTTGTTTCGCCAAACTGCCTCGCTTCAAATGCAGCATTGCCGCTCTTAATCAGATACCACGAGGCAGAGTTTGCGCGGAAGACTGCGATGTCGGTCTTGTTATCGCCGTCATAATCTCCAGGCACAGGCAAGTCGCCGTTCATACCGAACTGCTGTCCGAAGAAGCCGCCGTTCGTGCTGCGTATCATGTACCACTCGCCTGTGGACGGGCGGAAGACCGCAAAGTCTGTCCGGTTGTCGCCGTCGAAATCTCCGACCAGAGGCATGTCGCCGGTGAGGCCGAACTGGCGCGTCAAAGCAATGCTGGATGTGCTCTGCTGTATGTACCAGCTTGAGTTTGAGGGACGAAAGACGCCGATGTCTGTCTTGCCATCACCGTCGTAATCTCCGAGCACAGGCTTATCGCCTGCGCTGCCCCATTGGCGTGTCGTGAAACCGAGCGTGCTTTGCGAGATGTACCAGCTATTGGTCGAGGGACGGAAGACTGCGATGTCGGTTCTACCGTCTGCATCGTAATCGCCCGGCACAGGAATGTCTGTGGCGGTTCCCCACTGCTGCGCCCTAAAGCCTCCTGTTGTTTGCAGCAGATACCATGCGCCTTCTGACGGGCGATAGACAGCGACATCCGTCTTGTTGTCGCCATCATAATCTCCCGGTACAATCTTGTCCGTGCTCAAGCCAAACTGCACCGCGCCATAGTTGGTCGCAGGGTCAGTCGAAGTAAACCAAGTGCCTGTCGAAGCGCGAAACTGCGAGAAATCCGTTTTGCCGTCGCCGTCAAAGTCTGCAACCTTGTTGCGCGGAGCAGCCATGTGGCTGGCATTGAGTATGAAGAGCCCGCCGGCGAGGTCGCCGACCAAAACTTTATTCAATCCAAGGAACGGAAAGACAGCCCAGTTGCCATCAAAATTGCTGGGGACGAAGTTGCGTGACAGGCCATCGGAAGCGCACATCAAATCCCATGGATCAAGACTGATGCGCTCCGTCTCTTCCGTTCGCACAAAGGTCGGAGAGAAAGTGTCATACTGTCCGACGCGCACGGGATTCGCAGGATTAGTGATGTCGAAGACCTGCAATCCTGCCTGATACCACGCGACGAAAAGCAGGTTGCCCATCACGACAGGATTGTGCGGGCAGATAGCGTTGAGGCCGAGGTCGCCAGCCTTGATAGTCTTGACCAGAGTCGGCGCGGCGAGATTCGTGATGTTATAGACGCGCAGGTCGCCGTCAACAAATTCACGCGCATTGTAAAGATAGTTGCCGTCCGTGCTGGTCCAGGAACTGTGCGAACTGCTGCCCGTTGTAATTGTGCCGATGAGCGCCGGAGCCTGCGTCGCAATGTTCGACAGGTCGTAAACATCCGTCTTGCCGCCCCAACCGGAAGTGAACAATCTATTGCCAGCGACATGCGTGGCGTGCACCCATGTTCCATCCGTCGTGATGAACTCGCGCACGAAGGTGGGCGCAGAAGGGTTGCTGATGTCGAAGACTTTAAGACGCGGGCCAGAGCTTGTGCCGTTGAAATTCTCTATCAAGTAGTTGTTGTAAAGCAGAATCTCGTGAACCGAGTTATAGCCGTTAATCGCCGTAGTGATGGTGGACTTCAAAACCGGGTTGTAGGGATTGCTCAAGTCAACAATATGTACGCCGCCGCCATTGCCGCTCCCGAAGTAGCCGATGTTGTTGCGCACGATGGCTTCCAAGAACTGCTGTGCAGGCGCAGGGTTGTACCACGACGCGAGCACAGGACTGTCCGGGTTCGTGATGTCAAAGATGTATGCCCCGCGAGCGTTATAAGTGCCAATCACAGCGATATTCCCATCGCCATATAAGTCCGAATACTTCCATGTGCTGGTGACAGTTGCAGGGCTCATGCGACTTCGCAGGGTAATGTTTTGCGCCTGCGCCGCATAGCTCAGCGTCAAGACAGCAAGCAGCGCAATGCCGAAACGGAAGTTGCGTGCGAAGGCGAAAAGGGACGGACGATTTCCACCCTTGAAAGCGCAATGGCTCATGTAGATTTTCCTTCTTTTAACGGGTAATCAGGTTGACACTTGACGCTCTCTCTGCGGGGGTTTCTGAGCGTCGCCCTAAACAAGAGGCTCATTGTAGTTTAAGTCTTTGATTCGTGCAAATTAAATTGGCCCATTTGACTTGTCAGATGTTCGTGTCAGGAAGCTTGCGAAGCATCCCGCATCACGAGGTCAAAAGTGCCGGGCGCGACTTTGCGGAATCGCCCGTTGCGATTGAGCGAGACGGCGATGCTGATGGTCGGATTGTGGCCCGTGAAATTGAATCCGCCTTCGAGCAGGCGATTGTAAATCTCATTGACATGCAGCGGCTCGCCAGCTTCTCTCAAGAGCATCGTGGTTGCCTGCGGGATAGTGCGGTCGGCAAATCTATCGCTGTTGATTTCCACTTCCGTACGCAGTTGCGGAATGTGGCGCGGCGGCGCAGCAGGCATGGTCGGTCGCGGCGCGTTGATAGGCGGGCGCGGAGCATAAGAATGCTTGACAGCATCATGCCGTATGGCCGCTTCCAGTTCTTCATCGGTTGGAGCATGAGCCGCAGGCGCAGAGTTTGAAGTCAAGACGGAAGAGAGCAGGCGAAAGATTGCTGCCTCTGTCTGCGAGGCGAGTGTGTCCATCTCTGCCAACTCGGCGCGCAGTGTGTCTGCTTCGGCCTCAAGCTCTGCCAGCCGACCCGCGACACGATTGCGCGCAGCACGCGCCTGCCGCAAGCTCTGCTCAAGCGTTGAAAGAAGATTTTCGTTAGGCATAGGGTTATTTTTGATTTCTGATTTTTGATTTTTGATTGATGTGCTGCTTCATCTTGAATTTAGATTTTGAAAGCTTCAACTTTTTCAATTACTAAATCAAAAATCGCAAATCTAAAATCAAAAATTCTTTCATCTGTCCCGTTCGACGATGAAAGATGGAATGGCGCGCAGGGCTTCGCAGTGTTTTGATTCGGGCAAAGCTGCAAGAGCATCGCGCGCGTCATCTGCATACTGGTATGCGCGCTCGCGTGCTCGCGCGAGTGCGCCTGTGCGCTCGACTGCGCGGAGCAGATGTGCGCGCGGCACTTTTTCGTAATTCCCTTCGCGCATAACTGTCAACACATCCTCGCGCATTGACGGGTCACTTTCAAGCAAAAAGATGAGAGGCAACGTGAGCTTGCCTTCCAACAGGTCTGCTCCGGCGGCTTTTCCCAAAACTTCTTCCGTCGCAGTAAAGTCGAGCAAGTCATCCACGAGTTGAAAAGCTGTGCCGAGATTCATCCCGTAATCACGCAAGGCATTTTGCAATTCAACACTCGCGCCGCCCATGATTGCTCCAATCTCACAGCACGCGCTGAAAAGATAAGCAGTCTTGCGGCGCAGAATATCGAAGTAATAATCTTCGGAAATATCCGTGCTGCCGAGCATGGTAAGTTGCAACAACTCGCCTTCGGTCATCTGCCTTGTGACGGTTGTCAGAATATCAAGGATTGGCAAAGAGCGTTCGCGCAAGCTGGTCTCGAAGGCAGACATGTAGAGCCAGTCGCCCATCAACACTGCTGTCTGATTTCCGAAACGAGAATTAATCGAAGGACGATTGCGGCGCGTCTCTGCGTTGTCAATGATGTCGTCGTGGACAAGTGTGGCCGTGTGCAGAAATTCCATCACGGCGGCCATGCGTATAGAGTTCTCGCGCGCGCCGTCGCCGCCCGCTGAATAGCAGGACAGGATATTGAGCGCGGGCCGCACGCGCTTGCCGCCGGATGCGCGCAGGTAATCGCCTATGTAAGCGATGACCTGTATGTTCGAGCGCGCCTGCCGCTCAAACTCAGCCTCGACCAGATTTAATTCCGAAGCGATGAGACTAAAGATGCGCCGCGCAGAAATCTGCGGGTCTTCAATCGCGGCAGTGAAACCGGAAGTGTGCATATGTTTCAGTTCGAGCGATAGTTTGTGTACTGCATATTGATGCCGAAATCTTTGGCCTTGAGTTTGGCGATGATGTCCTGCAAGGTGTCGCGGTCTTTGCCTGTGACGCGCACGATGTCGCCCTGTATCGAAGCCTGCACTTTGGCCTTTGTGTCTTTGATAAATTTGACAATCTCTTTGGCCTTGTCCTGCGGGATGCCTTGCTGGATGCCCACGCGCTGTCGGACTGTGCCGCCCGCCGCGGGCTCTATCTTGCCATAGCTGAGAGCCTTGAGCGGCACACTGCGGCGCACGAGCTTTTGTTGCAGGATGTCATTCATATTCCGCAGCCGCGTCTCGTCTTCCGCAGTCAACAGAAGCTCTTTGTCTTCGAGCGCGACTGTGGCCGTGCTGCCCTTGAAATCGAAACGCTGCCTGACTTCCTTGACGGTCTGGTTAATAGCGTTGCTGATTTCCGAGTTGTCCACTTCCGATGCGATGTCGAATGAGTTCTGCTGTGCCATATAAGTCTAATTAATTAAACAGAGTGTTTATATTGAGTTTCAGAAGCTAATCCTATCGCTCTATAATCTAATGTATCCGAATCCCTCACATGTCTGGCAATCATTTCCGGCTGTTTTACATCGCGGACAAACTCTCCAAAGCTCCGTGCCTTCCGCTAAAGTGTCTATATCTTGAGTGATGGTATTTGATAATGAACTTTGACTTTCACGGAGTCTGGATTGTAAATATTGCTCACGCTGTGAAGAGGTTAATAAACGCCTTTCCCTTTTTGCTCTTTGCTCTTCTTCAAGTGCGCGATTATAACTTTCCCAGATACGTTTATAGTTTTTTAAGATTTTTCCATCAAGGGTTATAGACTTTATTTCTCCAGTCATTAATCCCTCAATTACAACGCCGCGTTTCCGTAACAACCATTTATCATCTGTGGACAAGTCACAATCTGCGAATTCAAAATGAGTGTGTATTTTGAATTCTTTTCTTATATCAATATGTTGAGGCACTCCAATAATATTCAGCATAACTAATGACCTCTAAAATATTATGAATATGACGTTAAATGCACACGCCGCAACCATCTTCCTTCTGCACGATAAAGATGAGAATACATTAAATGCTTCTATGATTAAAGCTTTGGTCAATGTATTGTGTAATTAACCATCCCCAGTCAATCTAAAAAACCTCACAAAATTTTCCGTCGTGCGGCGTCCAATCTCTAACGCTTCGATGCCGTGCAGGTCTGCCAGACAGCGCGCGACCTCAACCACGCGCGCGGGTTCATTGCGCCGCCCGCGAAAAGGCACAGGCGTGAGATACGGGCAATCGGTTTCAATCAAGAGTCGTTCGAGCGGAACGACGCGCGCGGCTTCGCGCAGGTTTTCCGCTTTCTTAAAAGTCAGATTGCCCGCGAATGAAATATGAAAGCCAAGCTCCAAAACCTGTTCGGCCATCTTTGTTGTGCCGCCGAAGCAATGCATGATGCCGCCGCGCGGATTGTCTTTCCACTCATTGCTTAAAATTTCTACGGTCTCATCGTCGGCAGCGCGCGAGTGTATAATGACAGGCAAGCCCGCTTCATTTGCCGCGCGCAACTGCTTGATGAACACTTCGCGCTGCACTTCGCGCGGCGAATGGTCGTAATGAAAATCCAATCCGATTTCGCCCCATGCGATAATGCGCGGGCTGCTTCTTATCAATTCGTTGAGACGCGCGGCAGCATGCTCGTCAAACAACTTTGCATCATGCGGGTGAACGCCGACAGCCGCATAGACGTTTTCATATTCTTCTGCGACTTTAACTGCGCGCTCAAGCGAGCCACTGTGCGGGTCGCCCGTCCCGACATTGAGAATCGCCACGACTCCGGCCTCGCGCGCACGCGCGACCATCTCATCGCGGTCAGCGTCATACTCCGGCCCATCAATATGCGCGTGCGAATCTACAAACATCAAAACTCAAATTCTTCTTTGCGGTCTTCTGCTTTTCTTTGCGCCTTTGCGTGAACCGTTCGTTTTAGTTTCGCGCAAAGACGCAAAGAAAAGAAAGACCGAAAGCTCGCAAAGGGTTTCGGATTACTTTAATCGCGCGCCGTTCGGCACGTCTTCTGTGAAAGTTGCAAGGACTGGTTTGCCTTCTTCACCGACGGACGCGGCGCAGACCATGCCTTGCGATTCATAGCCAAAGAGCTTGCGCGGTTTGAGATTAGCGACGATGACGACTTTGCGTCCGACCAATGGTTCAGGCTCGTAATATTTTGCGATGCCCGCCAGAATTTGTCGCGGCTCTGCTTCGCCTACATCAACCGTGAAGCGCAGGAGTTTGTCAGACTTCGGCACGCGCTCGGCGGTCAGGATTTCGCCGACGCGCAGGTCAACTTTGATGAAGTCTTCAAAGCCAATGTATTGCACGCCTTCTACGGCATCGGCCTCTGTCGCTCCGGTTTGCGGCGGAGCGGGCTGCGTCTCGCTTGTGATGGCAGAGCCCGCCACAGCATCCGCCTCAGTCGCGCGCGTCCCTGTGTGCTCGCTCTCTTGTTCTTTCTCTTGTTCAATCTCAGACATAATTTTCTTTTTATCCAGACGCGGGAAAAGCGGCTGCACTTCATTAATCTGTGTCCCCGCATTCAATTCTCCCCAGGTCAATTTTGCCGGGTCAATTTTTTCAGGATCATCCTCTAAGCCAAGCTGTTGGAAAATTCCGCGCGTGGATTCAGGCATCACCGGATAGAGCAGCACGCAGAGCCAACGCAGTGTTTCGGCGGCCCTGTACAAAATAGCATTCAGGATTTCGCGCTGTTCTTCATCCTTTGCTAACTCCCACGGCTTGGCATCGGAAATCATCTTGTCAACGCGCGCCACGATGCTCCAAGCGGCTTCGAGAGCGCGATGAAACGCTAGGTCGTCCATCAACGAAATGAACTGGGCGCGCGCGTGCTCAAGAGTTGAGACAAGCGCCATCGCGTCCGGGTCAACTCCCGCGCGCTTGGCTGCTAAGTATTTTTCTTCCGGGATATTCGGCGATGGCACAATTCCATCACAGTAACGCTGTATCATCGTCAGCGTGCGGCTCGACAGATTACCAAGGCCGCTTGCAAGGTCACTGTTCGCGCGTTCGATGATGGATTCATACCCGACCTTGCTGTCCTGCCCGAAGACCATCTCGCGCAAACAGAAATAGCGCACGGCATCCGTCTGGAAATATTTTTGGAGAATCTCTAGCTCAACAGTGTTGCCGATGGTCTTTGACATCTTGCGCCCGACGGGGTCGAGCCACATGCCATGCGCGACGACTGCGCGCGGGAGTTCAAGCCCTGCGGCCATCAAAAATGTGGGCCAGTAGATAGCATGCTGGCGCAATATGTCTTTGCCGATAAGATGCAGCGCGGGCCAGAATTTTTCAAAGCCGACAATGCGCTCTCGTTCTTCATTGCCGAATCCGATAGCTGTGATGTAGTTCGACAGCGCATCGAACCAGACGAACATTGTATGCGCGGGGTCGTCCGGCACAGGGATGCCCCAACTCACGGAAGTTTTCAGGCGACTGATGGAAAGGTCTTGGAGGCCGCTTCGCACAAAGCTGATGACTTCATTGCGCCGCGCTTCCGGTCGCACAAAGTCCGGTTGCTCTTCATAAAGAGCAAGCAAAGCTTCGTCATAATCGGAGAGCCGGAAAAAATAGCTTTCCTCAGAGATTCTATCGAGCGGAGTTTCATGAACGAGACATCGCGGCGGCTCGCCTTCGCGCTCTGGCTTGATAAATTCATCTTCTGTTTTATAAGCAGCACAGGCCGCGCAGAACCAGCCTTCATAGTGTCCCTTGTAAATCGCTTCGCGCCCTTTCGGCGTCTGCGCGCGCGCACAGCGTCGCCATATTTCGCTCACGCCCTCGTAATGAAAAGGCTCTGTCGTGCGCATGAAAATATCGTAGCCGCCGTGCTCAGTATCAAGCTTGAAGGCCGCGAACATCTTCTTCATCTCGACGGAGATAAAATCCACATGCGCACGCGGCGTCATGCCCTTTCGCGCTCCCGCGCGTTCGATGTTGATGCCGTGCTCATCCGTGCCTGTCAAAAAGTATGTCTCATAGCCGCGCTGTCGTTTGTAGCGCGTCAGGCAATCGGCCACAGTCGTCGTATACAAGTGGCCCAGGTGTGGCAAACTGTTCGCGTAATAAATCGGAGTTGTAACGTAGAAAGTTTTCATCGTTAGTCAATAATGGATTGAAAGACTCAACTCTTAGCGAGCTTATGTTTTTCTTTTCTTTGCGCCACCAGCGTGAAACCACAACGAACGGTTCACGCTGGTGGCGCAAAGAAAAATTCAAGACCGCAAAGGAGTTGAATGATTTACTCTCTTGAATTTACCATTTACCTTCTTTGCGTTTTAGCAAACTCGTCGTCAGGATTAAACTGCGGCATCTCGTTCATATCGCCTATGCGGCGGCCTATGGCGAGTGCGAGTTCGGCCATTTGAATCAAGCCTTTGAAATCCCATGAGTCGTCGTATTCATCCGAAGGCTGATGATAGTTCGCAGTGTTATAAGCTTTGAATTTTTCTTCGCCCCAGCCTTTGGGACGACCGACGAAATCCATGCCTTCCTTCAAACTGATGGAAGGCACGCCCACTTTCGCAAACGGGAAATGGTCTGAGCGATAGAAAGAGCCCTGCTCAGGTCTTGGGTCAGGCGAGACTGTCATGTTGCGTTCGCGCGCGACTGCTTCGACAACGGCCTTGAGCGTCGAGCGTTCGGCTCCGAGCGGGACGAAATTATTTGTCCGGCCCAAGATGTTGACCGAATCGAGATTGACATTGCCCGCGGTTTTTTTGAGAGGCACGACAGGATGCTTTGTGTACCACTCTGCGCCGTAGAGCCCCTGCTCTTCCGCCGTCGGAAAAAAGAAGAGGCTTGAGCGGCGCGGTCTTTGATTCGCAGGCAACTTGACCAGAGCTTCCGCGATGCCGAGCACACAGGCTACGCCCGAAGCATTATCCACCGCGCCGTTATAAATGTTATCGCCCTTCTTATTCGGCTCGCCGATTCCGAGGTGATCCCAGTGCGCGGAATAGACTACATATTCGTCGCGCAATTTTGCATCACGCCCCGCGAGACTGCCGACGACGTTGGCGGATTCGACGCGCTTTGTTTCGCTCTTGAGATGTATGTCCGCCTTTAAGTTCAGCTTCACAGGTTGAAAATCGCGCGAGGCTGCCTGCTTACGCAAGTCATCAAGGTCTTGCGAGGCAAGCTCCAACATCTGCCGCGCAGCCTTGTCTGTCATCCATGAACGCATCTTCAAAAACGGAGTCCTGTCATTTGCACCGCGCGCGATGTCAAAACGCCATGAACCGTTCGAGGTGCGAACGACGCTCCACGGATAACCCGCAGACTCGTCCGTGTGCAGGAGAATCACGCCCGCCGCGCCGTGTCTAGCGGCCTCTTCATACTTATAAGTCCAGCGTCCGTAGTAAGTGAGCGCGCGGCCTCCGAAGAGCTTCGGCTCTTCTGTCGTCGCGGGCGGGTCGTTGACGAGCATCACCAGAATCTTGCCGCGATAATTTTCATCGCCGCCCTTGTAATCATTCCAACGCTGCTCCGGCGCATTGATACCGTAACCGACAAAGACCATCTCTGCATCAACAGAGACATCGGGCTGTTGCGCTCCTGTGAAGGCTACAAAATCATCTGCGAAGTTGAAGACCAGATTCTTATTTCCACTTGAAATTGAGAGAGTCGTTTTTGGATCAGACTTAACGCCGTAGAGAGAGACGGGTTGAAAGAAGCTGCCGTTTGGGCCAGCCCCTTTGAGGCCGAGAGTCTCTAACTGCGCGGCAATATATTTCGCCGCCAACTCGCCGCCGCGCGCGCCCGTCCCGCGACCTTCCAGCAAATCGTCCGAGAGAAATTTGATATGCGCCCTGAGCGTGTTCTCGTTAAACTCGCCAGCCGAAATTTTACGCAGCTGCGGAAACGCGCTCACAGCCATAGATAGAACAAGCAAAGATGCAAAAAAGACTTCTCTTCCCTTTGCGCCTTTGCGCCTTTGCGGGAAACTTTCTCGCGCAAAGGCGCAAAGGCGCAAAGAAGAGGCGCGAAGTTGCGTTAGACAATTAGCTCTCATCATTTTAGTTTCCTTTTATCAACGCCATCGCTTCTGAACGTGTACGCGAGTCGGAACGAAAACCGCCGAGGACTGCGGAGGTGACAGTGATTGCGCCGGGTTTTTTCACGCCTCTCAAGGTCATGCAGGTATGCTCTGCTTCAATCACGACCATCACGCCGAGGGGCTTCAATCCTTCATAGAGCGTGTGCGCAATCTCTGTCGTCAGACGCTCTTGCACTTGCAGCCTGCGCGCGAATGTTTCCGCGAGACGCGCTAGTTTCGAGAGACCTAAGATGCGTCCGTTCTTCGGAATGTAAGCGATGTGACAGCGGCCTACGAACGGCGCGAGATGATGCTCGCAGATGGAAGCGATGCTGATGTCCTTGACGATGACCATCTCGTCGTGCTTGTCTCCGGGCAGAGGCACGACATGTTGATGCGGGTCTTCGCGCATCCCTGCCGTGAGTTCCGCATACATCTCCGCGACGCGGCGCGGCGTGTCAACGAGGCCCGGTCGCTCAGTGTCTTCGCCGATGCCTTCGAGAATCAGACGCACGCCCTCTGCAATCCGCTCAAGATTGACGCTCTTTCCGTTTGGCCCAGAGGAATCCGCTGCCATTATTTACTACCTTTGCTGTTAATTTTACTGAGCTCATCACGCACGGCTGCTTCAACAGTTTGCAGGGCGACGCCCGCGCTCTCTGCTGCCGCGCGGCACTGCTCATACTCCGGCATCTGTTTGATAACACGCCCGAACGCGCTCGCTACTTTAACATCAATCGCCCCGTAAGACGTTTCCACCCTGACAATTTCACGATTGAGAGCGCGCCGCTCGACTTCATAACTACGCGCGCCTAAAGTCGTGGTCTCTGCGAAAAGCAAATCATACATAGCATCCTTTTTATCCATCTCACAGAGAATCGAGACGAGCACGCCGGGCCTGTTTTTCTTCATCTGCACGGGCGTGAAATAGCAATCGAGCGCGCCAAGCGCAAATGCTTTGTCCATCAGATGACCGAAAAGTTGCGGCGACATATCGTCTATGTTCGTCTCAATCATCAAGAGGCGTTCCGCTTCAACAGACGCAGTTTCACTCTGGCCCACAAGCACGCGCAGGACATTTGGAAAATTCTGATACTCTCTACTGCCCGCGCCATAACCTGTCTGCTCAATTCTCATCAAAGGCATCGCGCCGTAGTCGCTGCACACAACGCTGATGATTGCCGCTCCGGTTGGAGTAACAAGTTCGCCTGTAATATCCGTCGCATAGCTTGGCGCGTGCTGCAAAAGCTCTGCGACGGCTGGCGGCGGAATCGGAAAACGCCCGTGCGCCATCTCGACCATGCCGCTCCCGACATGCAGCGCGGAACTATAAAAACGCTCTATGCCGAGCAACTCAAATCCTATGCACGCGCCGACGACATCAACGATAGCATCGAGCGCGCCGACTTCATGAAAATGAATCCGCTCGACAGGCATGTTATGCACTTTTGCTTCGGCCTCTGCCAGACGAGAGAAGATGTGCGCGGCGCGATTCTTAATCTCATCGCCAAGCTGTGACTCGTAAATAATTTTCAGAATGTCGCCCAAATGGCGATGCGCGTGCTCATGCTCTGTGCGAACATGCGCGCGTGTTGCGCTGATGCCTGAGCGGTCAACAGTTTCAAAGCTGACTTCGAAGCCTGAGACATTGAGCAGCTTTAGTTGTTCCCCAAAAACGCGCGTGTCAACTCCTGCGCCGACCAGTGCGCCGAGAATCATGTCGCCGCTCGCACCCGCGAAACAATCGAAGTAGAGAATTTTCATTTTAGAGAATCAAACAGCGGAAGTATTTCTCCGGCCTTGCCTGTCAACAATTCATCGCAATACGCGGAAAGCGGCGTCAGTTCTGGATTTATCTCAACTGTGTATGCTCCTGCGGCCTTCGCGATTTCGGGAAGCGATGCCGCCGGATAAACAAGTGCGGAAGTTCCGACGATGAAAAAAAGCTCGCACTGTTTCGCCTTTAAAGCCGCGCGCTCAAAAGCTTGTTGGGGCAACATCTCGCCAAAGAGAACTACGTCGGGCCGCATCTCGCCTTCACAATTTTGGCAATGCGTAGAGCGCGAGTTTGTCTGGCCCAAACTTAACTGCTCCGGCGCGCAGCAATCCATACATCTCGCGCGCCAGATATTGCCGTGCAGTTCTATCACCTCGCGCGAACCAGCAGCCGCGTGCAGCCCGTCAATATTTTGCGTGACGAGTGTGAAATCCTCAAACCAATCCTGCCATCGCGCGAGAGCCATGTGCGCGGGATTTGGCCTGACTGTTTGCATCCGTTCGCGCCTGTAATCAAACCACTCCCAGACGCTTTTCAAATCCCGCTCGACCATCTGCGCGGAAGAGATGACATCGAAAGGCATGCCCTTCCAGACGGCTGTGCCGCCGCCTCCGCGAAAGGTCGGCACGCCGGATTCGGCAGAGACGCCCGCGCCCGTCAGGACACAGACGCGACGGGCCTCCTTGAATCTTCGGCGCAACTCTTCTGATGGAGCTTCGGCTTCAACATTTTGCATGGCTTGAATTTCGGATGGTAACAGAGCGCACCGCAAGAGTGTCAAGCAGACGCAGACTCAGCGATTAGCGCATGGCCTGTGCGCTAGGCTATACTGCCCTTCATTGTGGAAACACTCGTAGAAAACTAAAAGGATTTTATCGCAGAGTGAGCCTAAAACATTTACAGGAGACATTGCGCGAGCGTGTGCGTGAGGCCGCGCGCGAAGCCTTTGGCGTGGAGTTGGAACAGGTTGCGGGAGAGACGCCGCCTAAGACTGAGATGGGCGACATGGCTTTTCCTGTCGCCTTTGAGTTGGCGAAATTGGTCAAGCAGGCGACGGGCGAGAAGGTTGCGCCGCGCACTATCGCAGAGCGTTTGAAACTCGCGCTGGAAGCGATTCCGCAGGTCGCGCGTGTCGAAGTGGCGGGCGCAGGATACCTCAATGTTTTTTACGACCGCGCACAGATGCTTGCCGGTCTAGCGCAGCAGCCTGATGCTGAGACAGCACAGCCTTCATCAACTGCGCACACCAAGCGCATGGTCGAGCACACCAGCATCAATCCCAACAAGGCCGCACACATCGGCCACGTTCGCAACTCCGTTTTAGGCGATACCTTCGTGAACATCTTGAGAGCGGCGGGCGAGCGCGTCGAAGTGCAAAACTATATTGACAACACAGGCGTGCAGGTCGCGGATGTTGTCGTCGGCTTTATGCACATAGAGCGCATGACGCTCGAAGACATACGCGCGCTCGATAAAAGTCTGCCGCCCGAACGTCCCTTCGATTATTACTGCTGGGATTTATACACGCGCGTCGGTCTTTTCTATCGCAGAGACGACCCGAACGGCGAGCCTGATGCAGAGCGTTTGAAGTTGCGCGTAGAAACTTTGCACGCGATTGAAGAAGGCAATAATCCTACGGCTGAGTTGGCCGAATATGTTGCGACGCGCAATGTCCAGTGCATACTCAATACGATGGAGCGTCTGGGAATACGCTATGACGTGTTGCCGCGCGAATCCGAAATCCTGCACCTGCATTTCTGGGATAAAGCTTTTGAGAGAATGAAGGAGACGGGTGCGATTCGCTTTGAGACCGAAGGCCACAATCGAGGCTGCTGGGTCATGCCTTTCGAGTCGCATAGTGGAACGGATGAGCATGAAGCAGACAAAATCATCGTCCGCTCAAACGGCACAGTCACCTACACCGGCAAAGACATCGCTTATCAACTCTGGAAGCTTGGCCTGCTCGGACTCGATTTTAACTACAAACTTTTTCGCACTTATCCTGACGGACAGAAGACCTGGATTACGACTATTGAGCCAAGTAACGACGAGACACAATCAGACCGCCCGCAGTTCGGCGGAGGCTCGACTGTCTATAACGTGATTGATTCGCGCCAATCGTATCCGCAGGAGATTGTGCGTCGCGGCGTCGCGGGCGTCGCGCCCGAAGTTGGCGAAGAGGCGAGCGTCCATCTGGCTTATGAGATGGTCGCGCTCTCGCCCGCAGCGTGCGAAGAGCTTGGCATCAAGCTCAGCGAAGAAGACCGCGCGCGACCGCATATAGAGATGAGCGGGCGCAAAGGTCTCGGCGTCAAGGCTGACGATTTGATTAATCGTCTTGAGATGAACGCCCTGCGCGAAGTTGAAACAAGGCATCCTGAATTGACGGAAGCAGAGCGCACGCAGACCGCGCATGCGATTGCCGTCGGCGCGCTCCGCTATTTTCTCTTAAAATTTACGCGCAATACTGTCATCGCTTTTGATTTCAAAGAAGCACTTTCGTTCGAAGGCGAGACAGGCCCGTATTGCCAGTATGCAGCGGTGCGCGCCAATTCGATTTTTCGTAAACTGGATAAAACGGCGCAAGCTTCTGCTCAAGAAATTGTCGCATTGAGAAGCGATGAGATAAACGCTCTTCTTGCAGAAGAGGGCGGAGATGAAATCTGGTCGCTGGCTCTTTTGACAGCAAAGTTTGACGAAGCGATTGCGCAAGCGGCTGCGGCGGCTGAGCCTGCCGTGCTGGCGAAATATGCTTTTCATCTGGCACGCGCCTTCAATCTCTTCTATCATCGCCACAGGATTATCGCCGAAGAGAATGAAGCGCGGCGCGCAGTGCTTGTGCTGGTCGCAGATTTCGCGCGCGGGCAGTTGACCAAAGCTCTTGCCACGCTTGGCATCGAAGTGCCTGAGAGAATGTAAGCGTGATTACTTTTATTTACACATACTTTTGCTGTAATGTCGGCAAACGCGGCAGGTATAAGAAAGCTTACGGAGTTTGCATATGCTGATTGTGATGAAGATTGACGCGACCGAACGCGAGATAGCTGATGTCGTGAGCATCATAGAGGAATTGGGTTTTAAAGCTCATCCGATGCCCGGCGCGCAGAGGACTGCCATCGGCATCACGGGCAATCAGGGCGCGGTTGATACGACGCGCTTTGAGAACCTGCCCGGCGTTGCGGAAGCGATTAAAGTCAGTAAGCCTTATAAGCTGATTACGCTCGACCTGCGGCCAGAGAAGACTGTTGTGCGCGTTGGCGACGCGACCATCGGCGGCGAAGAGTTGGCAATCATCGCCGGGCCTTGCGCCATAGAGAGTCGCGCGCAGGCTTTCGCCATCGCAGAGACTGTTCGCCGGAGCGGCGCGCGTTTCTTTCGCGGCGGCGCGTACAAGCCGCGCACTTCGCCTTATGCTTTTCAGGGACTAGGCGAAGAGGGTTTAAAGATTCTCGCGGAAGTGCGCGAAGCTTACGGGCTCAAGATTGTGACCGAAGCTCTGGATGAAGCGAGCGTGGATTTAGTAGAGCGTTATGCAGACATGATTCAAATCGGCGCGCGCAACATGCAGAATTTTACGCTGCTGCGGCGCGCTGGCCGTTCGCACTTGCCTGTCCTGCTCAAACGCGGTCTGTCAGCGATGCTTGATGAATGGCTGCTGGCGGCTGAGTACATCATGGCCGAAGGAAATTATCAGGTTGTCCTGTGCGAGCGCGGCGTGCGAACTTTTGCACAGCACACGCGCAACACTCTTGACCTCGCGGCGATTCCGGCTGTGCGTCGCATCTCGCACTTGCCTGTGATTGTTGACCCGTCGCACGGCACTGGAAAAAATCACATGGTCACGCCGCTTGCGCGCGCGGGCGTAGCCGTCGGCGCGGACGGCTTGATTATAGAAGTGCACGACCAACCGGAACGCGCGCTCTCGGACGGCGCGCAGGCGCTCACGCTTGAGCAGTATGACCAACTGGTTGATGAAGTGCGTGCTATCAGAGATGTGATTGCGCCCGCGCATGTGGGTTAAAGATTTTGAAGGGGACGCCACATTTGAAATTGATGTTGTGAATTTTTGGAGGAGAAAGTAAACCATGAGCACAAGCAATACGGGAACAGAAGTCAGAGACATGCCGATTAATATCGGTATTGAAGAAACAGACAGGCGTGAGATTGCCGACGCGCTCTCAAAGCTGCTGGCAGACACTTACACGCTTTACCTGAAGACGCATAACTTTCACTGGAACGTGACCGGCCCTATGTTTCAGACTCTGCATTTGATGTTCGAGGCGCAGTACAACGAACTCTGGACGGCTGGCGACATCATCGCCGAGCGGATTCGCGCTCTGGGCTTCTTCGCGCCCGGCACATACAAAGAGTTCAACCGCCTGACATCTATACAGGAAGAGGAAGGCGTGCCGACAGCCGAAGAGATGATTCGCCTGCTGGTCGAAGGCAACGAGACGACTGCGCGCACGGCACGCACAGCTTTCGCTACAGCCGAAGCAGCCAAAGATGCTCCGACCGCAGACCTGCTGACAGAGCGTCTGAATATACACGAAAAGACGGCGTGGATGCTCCGCAGCCTGCTGGCGAAAGATGAAAACACCGCGACAGCGCAGAGCGCGTAAAAAGATTCGACTCTTTGCGAGCTTATGTCTTCTTTTCTTTGCGCCTTTGCGTGAAACAACCAACGAACGGTTCACGCTGGTGGCGCGAAGATAAAAGACAAGCTCGCAAAGAGTTGAAGCGTTCTGTCTCTTGAGTTTTACCTCTCAAGTTTTTTCCTCTTCATAAACTCTCTGCCTGCTGGCTTGAACAGCTTGGGCCGGCAACCTATAATCAAAAAGTCGCAAGCCCGCCATCCCCTTTCGCTTTGGCCGGGTAATCTTCCAGAAACGCATCTCTGTCAGGAGTTCCCTTTCATGCCCTGCTCTCGCAAGACGTTTGTTTCCCTGCTGATTTTATTTTCACTCTTTCAAGGCGCGATTGCTTTGCCTGCTCGCACAGTGGCTTCTAATGCGCCGGATGCCATCAGCGTGATTGACCTGACTCCGATTTCAGGAGAACTGGTCTCGGCTTCCTTCATGCCTGATGGCCGCGTCCTGAGCAGGTCTCATAACTTTGCTTTCAGTAACTATTTTGCTCGTTCGTGGATTTACGAGAACAACACGCTTCGCACACTGACGCTTGGCGGCGATAATTGCTTTGCTGTCTCTATCGGCAATCAGGTCATTGGCGACGCTGAGATTCCCGGCGGAGCGAAACGCGCTTTTATCTACACGGGCGGACAGATGCGCGATCTCGGCACGCTGCCCGGCAGGGCGCATAGCAGAGTACAAAATGTGAACGCTACGGGGCATGTTGTCGGGCTGGCTTACAACCGCATCGAGCCGAATCAACAGGAGACAGACCAGCGCGCGTTCTATTACAACGGCACGACGATGCTGGATTTGGGAACGATGCCCGGCACGACTCGTAGCTTTGCGACGGCGATTGATAATTCCAACAGGATACTCGGAGTCTCATACAACGTGGATGTCAACGGCTACTGGGTTAACGCTCATGCTTTCCTTTATGTTGGCGGAGTGATGATTGACCTCACGCCCGGCGATAGCGGCTTTGCCCGCGCGGAGTTTCTCCCTGACGGAAGAATCCTCAGGCTCGGATGGTGGGTCGATGAGTTACGGCAGGACATGGGTTTATGAGAACGGTACTCTTTCGCCTGTCACGCTCGGCAATCCGCCGTTTGTGTTTACACATTTCTCTAACAATCAACTCTATGGCGGGGCGCAGCTGGAGAATGGTCTTCATCGCGCTTATCTTTATCAGAACGGCGTGACGCACAACTTAGGCGTGCTGCCCGGCAGGAGCCAGAGCTATTCGGGCGGAGCCAATGCGGCAGGTCATGTCGTGGGACGCTCTTACAATGCTATGCCCTTGCCCAACGGCGGCGAGGCGCAAATTGACCAGCGCGCGTTTTATCATAACGGCACGACCATGATTGACCTCGGCGTGCTGCCCGGATTTGCCGGAAGCTATGCTGTGGACATTGATGCGAATGACCGCGTGCTCGGCGTCTCGTCCAACATTGATGGTGAAGGACTCTCGAATGCCGCCAGAGCTTTTCTCTACAATGGCGGCGCAAGCCTGATTGACCTGACGCCCTCAAGCAACCGGAATGCGTTTGCCAGATTCCTCACTGATGGTCGAATACTCAGCAGTGCCAGCACCAGTACGTTTACCGTGAATGAGTCTCATGCGTGGGTCTATGAGAACAACACTCTGCATGCACTCACACTGGGCGGCGCGAATAGCGTCGCCTCTGAATCAAAAGGACACGTAGTCGGATGGGCCGAGATTTCCGGCGGAGCGCGGCGCGGCATCATTTATTTGGGCAATGGTGTCGTGCGAAATGTGGGAACGCTGCCGGGAAGAACCGAAAGCTCTGTCACAGCCGCCAACGCCGCAGGGCATGTCATAGGCGAAGCCTTTAATTTTGACGAATACCAGAATCGCTTAGACCATCGCGCCTTCTATCACAACGGCACGACCATACAGGAAATTAGTCCCTTAGCAGGCACGGAATTCAACACCGTTACTGAGATTGATAATCAGAATCGCATCATCGGCGTCTCTTTCAATCGCGTCGAGACGGGCGGCCAGACGAACAGGCATGCTTACCTTGCCATTACTGGCCCAACGCAGCAGGGCAGAAATCATCGCTTCGATTTCGACGGCGACGGCAAGACCGACACAGCAGTCTTTCGTCCTTCAAACGGCACATGGTATTCCATCAATAGCCAGAACAACTCTTTCAACGCGCAACAGTTTGGCGCAAACGGCGACCGCATTGTGCCGGAAGATTACGACGGCGACGGCAAGACTGACATCGCAGTCTTTCGTCCCTCAAACGGCTACTGGTACATCACAGACAGCCAGAGCGGCGCATTCCGCTTTCAACACTTCGGCGCGACGGGCGACATCCCTGCGCCCGGTGATTATGACGGCGACGGCAAGAGCGACCTCGCGCTCTTTCGGCCCTCGTCCGGCACTTTCTATATTCTCAATAGCTCCGATGGCTCATTCCGCTTTCAAGCATGGGGGACAAATGGCGATGCGCCTTTGACGGGCGACTACGACGGAGACGGCAAGACTGACATCGCAGTTTTCCGCGAGAGCGCGGGAGCTTTCTATATTCTAAAAAGCTCTGACAACTCTTTTGTCTCTCATCAATGGGGAACATCAGGCGACAAGCCTGTCGCAGGAGACTTTGATGGAGACGGCAAAGCTGATGCAGCAGTCTTTCGTCCCTCGACCGGCGCGTGGTATATCCTGCGAAGCTCTGACAATAGCATCACTGGCATCGGCTGGGGCGCGAGCGGCGATGTGCCGGTCGCAGGCGAATATGACGGCGATGGCAAGTGGGACATAGCCGTCTTTCGTCCCTCTAACGGAGCCTGGTATATCCTGAAGAGCACAAACAATTCCCTTCGCGCAGAGCAATTCGGATTAAGCGGCGACGCTCCTGCTCCCGCCGCCTTCGTGCCGTAAAAGCCAAAAAAGTTTCCCGCAAAGGCGCAAAGGCGCAAAGAAGAGCTTGAATCTTTTCTTTGCGCCTTTGCGCCTTTGCGGGAAATTGTCTTTCCCTCTTTCACTCTACTCGCCCACAGGGTTTATGATATGTCTCAGAGATAAAAAGCCATGCAAGCGATTGAAGAAAAAATTTCTAAAGAAACTGCGCTTGAGCGTATTGATTTGCCGATAACAGGCATGACCTGTGCGGCATGCGCGCGGCGCATCGAACGCAAGTTGTCGAAGACCGAAGGCGTGCAAAATGCCGGAGTCAACTTTGCTACAGCACGCGCCACAGTCGAATTTGACCCGCAGGCGACAGGCATCAGCAAGCTGATAGATGCAGTCACAGACATCGGCTACGGCGCAATCTACACGGAAGATGCTGGCGAGGCGGAAGATACAGAAAAGGCCGCGCGTGAGGCTGAGTATCGGGAATTAAAAAGAAAATTTCTCGTCGCCGCAATTCTCTCTTTGCCTGTGCTCGTGCTTGCGATGTCGCATGGCCGCATCGAATGGCTAAATTTTTCAGGCGCAAACTGGCTGCAATTAATCTTAACCACTCCAGTAGTTTTCTATTCCGGCTTGCAATTTTATCGCGGCGCGTGGACAGCCCTCCGTCATCGCGCGGCGGACATGAACACGCTCATCGCGCTCGGCACAGGCACGGCTTATCTCTACTCTGTCGCGGCAACCATCGCGCCTCAAGTCTTCGCCATCACTCGTTCAGACGATATGGTTGGAATGGATGCGATGATTAGTTTTTCCTACGTTCCGGTTTACTTCGAGGCGGCGGCTGTGATTATCGCTCTGATTCTTTTGGGCCGCTTGCTGGAATCGCGCGCGAAGGGCCGCACGGGCGAAGCCATACGTCGCTTGCTTGGGATGCAATCAAAGACCGCGCGAGTCGTGCGCGACGGGCGAGAGATTGACCTGCCGATTGAAAAAGTTCTGGCGGGCGATTCTGTGATAGTCCGTCCCGGCGAAAAAATTCCTGTGGATGGAGTCATCGAAGAAGGCGCGTCTGCGGTTGACGAATCAATGCTCACTGGCGAGAGCTTGCCCGTCGAAAAAAATATCGGCGATGAAGTTTTCGGAGCGACTATCAACAAGACTGGCTCGTTCCGTTTCAAAGCCACGAAGGTCGGTAAAGATACTGTCCTTCAACAAATCGTCAAAATGGTGCAGGACGCGCAAGGCTCGAAAGCTCCGATTGCGCGTCTCGCAGATGTCATCAGCGGCATCTTTACTCCCATCGTTATCTGCATCGCGCTCGCAACTTTTGTCATCTGGTTTGTCGCCGCGCCCGTTGACACGCGCCTCACGATGGCTCTCGTCAATTTCGTCTCGGTGCTGATTATCGCTTGCCCCTGCGCGCTTGGACTCGCCACGCCGACAGCCATCATGGTCGGCACAGGTCGCGGCGCAGAGCACGGCATCCTGATTAAAGGCGGCGAGTCACTTGAAACCGCGCACAAGCTGCAAACCATCGTGCTCGACAAAACCGGAACGATTACACGCGGCAAGCCGCAACTGACAGATGTGCTGATAACGAAGGATGAGCATCCTTCGCATGAAGATGAAATGCTGCGCCTCGTCGCTTCCGTCGAGAAAAGAAGCGAGCACCCGCTCGGCGAAGCCATCGTGCGCGGAGCCGTTGCGCGCAAACTCTCTTTAGCATCCATTTCAAACTTCAAAGCCCTCGCGGGTCACGGCATAGAGGCAGAAGTTGAAGGCAAACGAATTCTGCTCGGCAATCAGAAACTGATGCAGGAGCGCGATGTCCTTTTAGACGGATGGACAGAGCGCGCCGCAGAGCTTTCGGCGGAAGGCAAGACTGCTATGTATGCTGCGGTTGATGGAAAGTTTGCAGGACTTCTCGCAGTCGCGGATGAAATCAAACCTGAATCCAAAGTTGCTATTGCAGAGTTGCAGCGCATGGGATTAGAAGTCTTGATGATGACCGGAGACAATCTGCGCACGGCTGAGGCCATCGCGCGCGAGGTCAATATCAAGAGAGTGCTGGCCGGAGTCTTGCCCGAAGGCAAGGCTGCCGAAGTTAAGCGTTTGCAGACGGAAGAGAAAAAGATTGTCGGGATGGTCGGCGACGGCATCAACGACGCGCCAGCTCTGGCCCAGGCGGATGTCGGCATAGCCATCGGGACAGGCACGGACGTTGCGATAGAGGCTTCGGACATCACGCTCATCAAAGGAGATTTGCGCGGCGTCGTGACGGCCATAGCTCTCTCGCGCGCCACTCTGCGCACAATCAAACAAAATCTTTTCTGGGCCTTTATCTATAACATCATCGGCATCCCAATCGCGGCGGGTCTGCTTTATCCCTTCACAGGCTGGCTGCTCTCGCCAATCATAGCGAGCGCGGCGATGTCTTTGTCGAGCGTTTCCGTCGTCACCAATAGCCTGCGCCTACGCCTGCGCCGCTTCCCTTAAACGCCTAAAAATTCCCTTTCAAAATCTCTGCGAGGTTGTTGCTGAAGTAGGAACGCGGCACGATGCGGTCATAGCCTGCCTGCTCTGCCTGCTGTTTCAAAGCCGTCTGAACGTGTGAGAAAAATCCCAGCAGCGGAATGGTTTTCAGTTGCTCGTCAGACTTTAATTTTTCCGCGAGCAGGAACGGGTCACAGGTTTGCGCGTGCAGGTCTGCGATGATAAGCGCGGGCTTCTGGTTTTGAGCCAACTCGATTGCAGCATTGAGAGTGCGTGCAAAATCTAATTCAACTCCGAGAGCCTCTGCCGTGCCGCGAATCTTTGCGGCAAAGAACATATCTCCGACAACTGCAATCACACGTTGCTTCACTTCTCTCTCCTGTTCGGAAAATTTCCCGCAAAGGCGCAAAGGCGCAAAGGAAAACAATCAAGATAAATAACTGCTCAACACCTTTGCGAGCTTTCTTTGCGCCTTTGCGCCTTTGCGCGAAACTTGCTTTTCTCTTTAAAATTTTCCGAGAACTATTTTGCATTATCCATCAATTCGCGTAAAGATAAGCGCGATGGCGACACTCGAACGGGCATCTTTCAACTCGCTGGATTCAGCAGAGATTGAGCACGGCAGCTTTGCTCCAGCCACGCAGAGCGAAGCGCAAACAAAGCTCATCATTGCCACCTATAACATACGCTACGCCGTCGGCTCTTTTCTCATCTCAGGCAGCCTCTTTCGCCGCGTCGGTTTGAAATGGCATGGCCGCCGCACGCATCTCGTCATGCGTCACATACAAAGGGCCGCGCGTGCATTGGCAGATGGAGCACGACTGCCCGCCGTTGATGTTCTGGCCCTGCAAGAAGCAGATAATCAGACGGCGCGTGCGGGCGGCATTCATGTAGCGCGCGAGTTGGCACGCGAGCTTGAGATGCATTACGCGCATGCTTCGCTCAATCTTCCGCGCGGCGAGGGGCCGAAATCGAAACAATGGTATCTCGACTTTGAAGAGCACATCGCGCAGGATGACACGGGCGACACAGGGCTTGCCATGCTGAGCCGTCTGCCGCTCGCGGAAGTCTCACGCATAGACCTGCCGTGGACTGAATGTGCTTGGCGTCCGCGCCTCGCGCTTGAGACTGTTATCCGCGCGGGGAAGAAAAATCTTTATCTCTACAACGCACACATAGACCCGCACGCCACGACAGAAGAACAGCTTGCACAGCACCGCTCAATCATCGCGCGTGCAGAGCGTGCGAGTGGGCCAGTCATCCTTCTTGGCGACTTCAATACTCTGACATCCGAGTCGCGCGTGATGATGCGCGGGCTGCTCGAAACGCATAGCTATACGACTCCGTTTCCAGACGGCACGGCGACGTGGCGCGCGGGCTTGATACGTCTTCACACAGACTGGATATTTGTGCGCGGCGCGAAGATTGCGCGCTTTGGCGTGGCGCGCGGGCTTGGCGTTTCGGATCACTGGCCCGTGTGGGCCGAGATTGATTTGAGCGACGGGGACAAACTCCGATGAGCATGGATGTCATCACCAGCCGCGATAATGAACGCGTCCGGCAGGCACGCGCCGCGCGCGATGGTAAAGCTCCAGATAAAATTTTTATCGAAGGCGTGCGGCTCTGTGAAGAAGCTTTGCAGGCCGGGCTTCATGTCGAAGAAGCTTTGCATACTTTGGAGTTCATGCAAGACGAACGTGGCGCGCGTCTGCTCTCTGAACTCGAAAGAGTTGACGCACGAATGACTGTCGTGAGTGAACGTGTCTTCGCTTCTCTTTCGGACACGAAAAACCCGCAGGGCATTGCGATGCTGGCCGCGCGCCCGCAGGCTGATGCAGGTCTTCTGGAAAATGCTTTGAAGGATGCGACGCTGCTTGTCGTCATCTTGCATCGTCTTAATAATCCGGCTAACGCGGGAGCAATTCTGCGTACAGCCGAAGCTGCGGGAGCAAGCGGCATCATTGCTACAGCAGGGACGTGCGATCTTTTCTCCGCAAAGGCGCTGCGCGGCGCGATGGGTTCGAGCTTTCGTCTGCCTGTCTGGGCGGGAGCGGATTTGACGGAAACTCTCAGTTGGTGCAAGGACAGAGGCATCCGCACAATCTGCGCGGACATACGCGCGGAGCTTTCGCATACGGAAGTGGATTGGACAATCCCGCGCGCACTGATTGTCGGGCCAGAGGCGAGCGGGCTGAGCCTTGATGAAATCGCGCTGGCCGATGAAGCTTTAAGGATTCCGATGCAAGAGCCTGTCGAGAGTCTGAATGTTGCAATCGCTGCCGGAATTATTCTGTATGAAGCAGCACGCCAGAGAAAGCAAAGATAGTTTCCCGCAAAGGCGCAAAGGCGCAAAGAAAGCTCGCAAAGAGTTGAATGCTTATTTATCTTGAAAGCTTTTTTCGCCTCTTCTTTGCGCCTTTGCGCCTTTGCGGGAAATTTCTTTATCTCTTGCGATTGTTCACTGCCAGTGGAAAACTCGGCTCGACATCTACTGGCACATTTTTCAGATTGTCGAGGGCTTGCTGCATCTGCGGTCTGACGAGGCCATACTTATCAAGCATGGCTCTGGCTTTTTCGTAAGAGCCTTCGGCTTGCAGGGTCAGTATGTCGTGCGTCAGCTTGCGCACGGCTTCTTTGATGCGCGAAGGAACGATACTGAAAGAGGCTGTGCGCTCGTCGAATTTTATCGCGCCTTCGTCGGTCAGATAATTGAATTGAAGTGCGATGCCGCGCCCGTGCGCCTCTGTGATGCCGAAGCGGACTGAGCGAAATGCGCTGGCGAGAAAGGTTGTGTAGATGGCGCGCTCCATGCGTTTGTCAACCACGCCTTTGTCCATCAGGTATTGCAAGGCCCAGAGGCCAGTGATGTCTGCTTTGGCTTCCTCTATGGCCGAATAGGTTTCCTTGAGTTGCTGGCGAACTGTTGTCTCTTGCCCGTTAATCTTGATGGCTTGTGGCCCAAGACCGTGCATCAATTCGTGCGCGAGGATGTGTGTGAAGAAGGCTTCAAAAGAGATTTCGCTTTGCTGCGCGGGCGTGAGGACTTTGCGCGAGATGGGAATCAAGGTTTTGTTAAACTTTGCTTCCTGTATATTTTTCAGCATCACGCGCTTTGAGCCTTTTTCCCCGACAACGCGCTCGTCGTTGGGCAGATTGAAAGCTGCTGTCTGAACTCCGTTGTTGCCTTCGCCGGAAGTGAAGACGACATTGACGACGCGAATCGGCGAGGCCGCGCCAATCTTCGGATTACGGTATCGGGATTCTATCGGCAGATTGTTTTCGAGTTCCTGCAAGTAGTTGCTGAAGCGCGCGAGCTTTGCAGATTCGCTGGCATCGCGCAGTGTGACGTAGGCTTCAAAGGCTGCTTTGTAACCAAAGAGTTCGTCAGCATAAGTTTCGTATGGCCCGATGGTCACATCTATCGGCGCGTCGAGTTCCATCCATGCGACATCGCTTTCGTAATAATCATTTGAGAGAAAAGCTGCGGCGCGTTTTTCCAAAAAGTTTTTGAGAGTGATGTTGTCTGTCAGTTCCGCTGCTTCGCGCAGGAGTCGCGCGGACGGCTCAAGAAATTCTTTGTACTCTACACTGAATGGAACGGTCTTGAGCTTGCCCTTTGCATCGCGCCGGATGACATAAAAGAAGCCAGTCGCCTTTTGCTTTTCTTCTGGGCCGAGGGTTTCCAGCCAGCTATTAAATTCCTCTTTGGTCATGTCGTCAGGATAATGTGCGGCGTGCGGCGGTTTATGTTTTGGCACGCCTTCAAGGAAAGCTTGATTTTCGTCAAGCTGCGACCACGCGCCGTCGTTGATGTGAAAGTAATGAAGCCTTGCTCTGCCGAGCGGTGTTTTGTCCGCTTCGAGTTTTTTGAGCAAAGCGACATTGCCGCTCCAGACTTGTCGCAGGAAAAGCGGGTCGAACAATCTTGCGGCTTCGATAATCTTTGCCAGCGCGCGTCGGTCTCCGGGCGAGAGTTTTGAAGCATCTGCCGTCACAACTGTCGGCGCAAAGCGGCGAATCTTTGCGTTGAGCGCGGCAAGCTCTGTCAGCTTGCTTTGTCCGAAGGCCTGCGGGGGAAATGTATTTGGCATCATTGTCATGACTAAAATCAGGGCGCACAATTTGAGCGGGCGCATCATGCGGAAATTTCCTTTCTGGTTATAAGTAACTCAAGTTGCTAGGTTCTGTTTACATTTCAGGTTAAGCTCTTTGAATGTTGCCCGTTACTTTATCTGATGAACAGTGGCAGAAGATACTGCCCATTTTGCTAGCTCATCCGAATGTTTATGTCGGACAAGAGCTTGAATGCCGACGCTTTCTTTCTGCTGTCCTGTGGCTCGCTCGCAGTGGAGCGCAATGGCGACTGCTGCCTCAAGAATACGGCTACTGGAACGCCATTTATCGCCGCTTTGCGCGCTGGACTGAACAAGGCGTCTTCCATGAACTGCACCAAGCCTTTGCCGGTGATGCAGATCTGGAGCACTTACTGATTGACTCAACCATCATTCGCGCTCACCCTTCGGCGGCCGGCGCGCGAAAAAAAGTGGCGGCCAAGAGACTCAAGCGTTAGGTCGCAGTCGCGGCGGCTTTTCCACCAAGATTCATATTGCCGTGGATGCACTCGGCAATCCGCTGCGTTTGCTCTTAACTGCCGGACAGTGCCATGACTCTCCACAGGCAGCTCACTTGCTTGAAGGCTATGAACCTCTTGTGTTGATTGCCGACAAAGGCTACTACGCAGACGCTTTGATAGAGGCGGTCACGGCCAAAGGCATCGTGGCCGTGATCCCGCCGAAAAAGAATCGGCTGGTGCAGCGCGAGTACGACCGGCACTTGTATCGTGAGCGACATTTGATTGAATGCTTCATCAATAAGATCAAGCAATATCGCAGAGTCTTCTCACGATTTGAAAAACTATCAAAGAACTACATGGGGTTCTTGAGCTTTGTTAGCGCACTTGTTTGGTTACGCTGAGAATGTAAACAGAACCTAGTTAACGGAGCGATGGCGGCTTGGCCGCAATGCTGTGCGGAACAGCTTCGCTTTTCCGGCCAGTGTCAGCTCAAGCTTGCGGCGAGGCTCAGCCTCGCCGCAAGTCAAGAGTGGCAAGGCAACGGAAAGTCAGAGACTTTCCGCACCGCAGGCGGCTCAAGCCGTCATCGCTCTCTTAACTAGCAACAAAGCCGTCATCGCTCTCTTAACTAGCAACTTGGATTAAGTAATAGAACGACACTTTGCGCTTCTTTGCGTCTTCACACTTTGCGGTCTTTGCGGTTAAGTTGTTTTTTAACGCAAAGGTCGCAAAGTTGAAACCCGCAAAGGGCGCAAAGAGGAGAGTCAATTCCATGTTACTTAGTTTAATGCTTGATTCGTATAAGTAGTGACAATATCTTAACACTTATTACTTCTCTCTGGCGGCACGTTTCGGCTAGAATAGCTCGCGCGTCCATGAATGCATCAGAATTTCTCTCCCTCCCCCGGTTTTCGGTTGATTTGCGCGTGCCTGTAAATTGAGGATGGGCGAACACAGCCGCGCCGCGCGGCGTATGTCGAAACATGGCTGAACAAAAACCTGATAAGAAACGTGAAGAAGCCTTGCCGGAAAGGCTCTTGCGCCGCGTGCTCGAAGGCGTCGGCGAGGCTGTGGATAGAGGACTGGGCCGCAAGTCTAACTCGCAGGCGGAGTTTACAACCACGCGGCTCATCGAGCACATGAAGCGTTTGATAGATGAACGTGTTCGAGATGAAGGAAGAAAGGGACGCATCGCGCCGCATCTCTTAAAGCTCAAGGTCGAGTGGGGAACACATTCAGAAGCTCCGCCGGAAATTTTAAAAGAGCTTGAGCATGAAGTGCTGGCCGCAGCGATTGATCATGTTAACGACCATCGCTATCGCACGCTCGCTCCTATCCGCGTCGAAACCGAAGTGGATATTTTTACAACGGGCGTGAGCGTCTCTCCGACCTTTGGAGAGTTTGAGGAAGAACTGAAAAAGCAGGATGAGGACAAGCGCAGGGCCGAAGAATTAGGCACGCCGAATATTCCCAAGACTGCTCCGACGATGCCGGATGTCAGCTTTAACGTGCACATCATGCTGCCGGATGGCGCGCGCAATACGCAGCTTGTCTTCAAACCGGGCGGCAGGCGTTTGAGCGTCGGGCGCGGCAAAGACAGCGAGCTGATGTTGAATGACGGGAGTGTCTCAAAAGTTCACGCCGCGTTGCTGGTCAATCGTGAAGGAACATTGCTGGTCGCAGACACCGGCTCGACCAACGGCACATTTATCAATGGCCGCCGCATAGCCTATGGCGAAGCGCGGCAGATAGAGGAAGGCGATGTCGTCGCCTTTGGCGACATCGAAGTTCGTTTTCGTAAAGTCATTTGAGATTCACCGCAGAGACGCGGAGACGCAGAGAGAAATGCAGAATGAAAAATTAAAAATGCAAATTATCTTTTTACTTTTTCCTATCTCTGCGTCTCCGCGTCTCTGCGGTTAAAAATTTACTATGCTTTTACTTTTCATCTTACAAGCTGCTGCAAATCCGACGGCGACTGCCGAGCCGCTTGAGAAACAGCCCGCGCTGCTGAGTCTGGTTTACATGGGCGGGCTGGCCTTGATGGTCTTGCTGCTCTTCGTCTCACTCATAAGGAATCGCAGCAAGCGTTCTCCGCTGACGGCTGTCGCGGCTTCTGATTTGCCGGAAGAGGTTGTGCAGCGTCTCGGCTCGACGGCGACGAACAGGGGCTTGCGATTTTTGCGCTGGTTCTATGTCGTACTCGCGCTCGCGGTCTTCGGCTTTCATGTTTACTGGGTCAAGTATGCGCCCGAATCCAACGAGCGTTTTCAGCAGCTCAACTATAAAGACCTGCGCAATCGTCGTCTCTCGGAATCAACTTTGCGCGGCTGGATTCTGGACAGGACTGGAAAGCTGGATAGCGCGCTGGCTCTCTACAAGCGCGACGGTCAGGGAAATATCACGCGCGAGTATCCGATGGATCAGGCGATGGCGCATCTCTTCGGCTCGGATAGGGGCGACCCAGGGTTAGAGCGTTCTCTCTTCGGTCTGCAAAGCGGGGCCGTGCCGGAAGCTCTGGAGATTGTGCAGGGCCACAGCATCCGTCAACAGGCTAATCTTGATGTTCGTCTGACGATTGACAGCAACTTGCAGAAGGCTGTGGTCGAACAGTTAAAGGGCAGGCACGGCGCGGTCATGGTCTTGAATCCGCAGACGGGCGAAGTGCTGGCGATGTACAGCAATCCTTCCTACAGCCTCAAGGAAGTGCAGGACGAAGCGACATGGATTCGGCTCGACGCGGACAAGCGCGACAGCCCGCTCGTCAATCGCGTGCTCGGCACTTACTACATTCCCGGCTCGACCTTCAAAACGATGATGATGATTTCCGCGATGGTCGCGGGCGAGCAGAACAAACAGTTCTTGTGTAGCGGCGGCGGCTATATCGCACAGCCCGGCGCGAAACCTATCTACGATGACGCAGGGCCGGGCGAAGTGCATGGCATGATTGGCATGGACACTGCTTACGAAGTTTCCTGCAATCAGTACTTCGCGCAGATGGCCGTGCATCTTGGCTCAGAGAGAATCAGACGCACCGCAGATTTGGTTGGCATCGGAGCTTATGATACTCCGTCCGACCCAACGCAGGGGCGGCGGCAACCTGAAATCTGGAACGCCAGCACAGAGGCCGTGCGCAAAGCTCTGGCTCCGCGTCAGGCATGGATGGTGACGGGTCAAGTCGGAAAAGATTTGTCAAAGTTTGACCTCGCGCTCGAAGGCTACGGGCAAGGATACGCTGGACAGATGACGCCGTTTCAAATGGCTTTGCTCGCAGCCGTCATCGGCAACACGGAAGGCAGGCTGATGAAGCCCAAGCTGGAATTTGACCGCCCGCCGGAAGTTTATAAGTCCGTACTTTCCCCGCAAGCCGCGCAAGAGCTTCGACGCATCATGGGTTTGGTGACGACGAGCGGGACTGCGCGCGGAGTCTTTGGGCCAGTCAAAGCTGCTGGCATAGAGACTGGCGGCAAGACCGGAACGGCGCAAAAAGTCGTGCCTGTCTATGATGCTAAAACGGGCGAGCCGAAGACGCGTCTGAAGGTCGAGCGCGACCCGAAGGGCAACATCGTGCGGCAATATACGGAAGTCGTGATGGACTATGACAACCCGCGCATAGATAGCTGGTATCTCTCCATCGCGCCACTGAATAATCCGCAGCTTGCCATCGCAGTCATCATCGAAGGCGGCGGCTACGGCTCGAAGTCTGCCGCGCCCGTCGCGGCTGCGCTCGTCTTAAAAGCCAGAGAGCTTGGACTCTTAGGCAACGCGCCGCAACCTGCAAACACCGGCAATCAAGGGAATCGAAATCAAGCTCCAAGAAATCAAGGCAACAGGAATCAACAACAGAACAGACCGCAACGCTTTGGCGATATAAATCAATGATGGAGAGAAATTATCTTTGCGCTCTTGAGTTTTTCTTTTCTTTGCGCCTTTGCGCGAAACAACCAACGAACGGTTCACGCTGGTGGCGCAAAGAAAAGAAAGACGAAAGTTCGCAAAGAAAAATCTTTTTGATGTCTGAGCCCTGAGCCTTAATAGTTTCGCTTTTATGAAAAATCGCGCCTCGTCACATCTCATCGCACTGCTCTTAATCGTCGGCTTCGAGATAGTCGGCTACTATGCCATTCATCGCGCCGCGCTGATTCGCGGTTACGAGACATCGTGGGTCAGCGCGACGCGCGACCTGCTACTCTATGTGCCGATAATTTTTCTCGTCCTCTTTCTGACGCGCGCCACGCGTTTCGCGGGCAACTGGACTCTGTACACGACTGCCATTCTTCTCTTCTCCGTCGGGATGCTGGTTCAGTATCGTCTCTACAGCGACCCGGAATACAACGCGCGTAACAAGGCGGAGGCGCGCGAGCAGAAAGCGGATACGCAGCGCATGCGCTACATCAACGAGAATTATGATGTAGAAAAGAAACGCATGATGGGGTTGCCAGCAACGCCGCCGCAACCCGCAGACCTTGATAAAGAGCCTGTCATCAAATCCAAGTACTCAATCGGCAATGCGCTCACCTCAGGGTCGACGTGGATTCCGCTCTTCTCATTGGTGATGTTTGCCGTCGCATATATCCTGTGCCTGCGTGATAATTTTCTGCTCTTCATACAGCGGCACGGATTTGTTATCGTTCTGATTACGCTCTTGCCGCTCACGCTGGCGGTCATCACTTCGAGCGCGGGCAAGGCTATAGGCAACATGACGCCATGGGAGCCTTCAAAGATTCCCTTCCTGCTCGGCTTTGCGGCTTTGTTGACTGCGCGATACAAAGACCTCGCGCGCACCTACTGGGGATTGCCGAGCGCAAGAGATGTCGTGCCGCTTGTGGCGATGGCTTTGATGCCGTTCATTCCTTTCTTCGCGCTCAAGGATTTCGGACAGATGCTCGTCTTTAGCGGAGCTTACGCGACACTCTATCTGGTCGCCGTGCGTCGCTGGCCGCAGCTTCTACTATTCGTCGGCTCTGTGATGCTGGTGGTTGGCATCCTTGTCGTCGGCGCGCTCCCGCAGGACGTGCAGGAGAAAGTGCCGCTGCTGCCGACGATGGCAAAGCCAGTGCAGGCCGCTCTGCCTTCGCGCATCCAGCAGCGTTTTCATCTCTGGCTCGACGGCTTTGACCCGCCTTCGCCGAACGTCTCCTGGTGGAAGAAGGACTATGAAGAGGCTCTGGCGAAAGACCCGAAGATGAAAGAACTGGCCGAGCAGAGCGCGACGATGCAGAACACTGTCAACGTGGATGTGTGGTTTGACCGCGTAGCTTTTCAACCCGCGCAGGCAATCTTTGGTGTCGCGGCGGGAGGCATGACGGGTCGCGGGCTGGGCCTCGGTTATGCGGAAGTGATTCCCGTAGCGGATTCGGATTACATTTACGCTGCCATCGGAGAAGAGATGGGACTGGCGGGCGGCGCGATTGTGATTCTCGCTTTGATTGTGTTTGTCAGCGCAGGCGTTCGCACTTCGCTTGAGGCGCGTGATATGTTTACGAAGCTGTGCGCCGCAGGCTTGACGGCTTTTATAGGCTTTCAGGCTCTGGTCAATATTGGCGGCATCACGCGCGCACTGCCGATGACAGGCATCACTTTGCCTTTTGTCAGTCACGGAGGTTTTAGCTTGATTACGAGTTTTGCCATGCTCGGAATGCTGATGGCCTTCTCGCATCGCAACGCGATAGAAGCGAAAGCCAGCGCGACCATCGCGCGCGCAGAACGCCACAGCGACGATCCCCCCGTCCCGGAGGCTGTACAATGAAGAATCAAACCGTCAAGATTGCTTCGGCGGCGGTTTCAGATCGCGGTTTGAGCCAGAAACGCCCGATTAACGAAGACTCGTTTTTAGCGGATGCAGAGCGTCGCATCTTTGCCGTCGCGGACGGCGTCGGCGGCGCACAGGCCGGTGAAGTTGCTTCGCAAACCGCGATGGAAGTCCTTGATGAAGCCTTCCGTCATCAGGAAAAAGATGTCGATGTCGAAGACCTGATGGAGATAGCCATTCAGCGCGCCAATTCCTCTATTCATCGCATGGCGCGCGAGCATCCTAAATTGCAGATGATGGCAACCACCATCGTCGCGCTTCACCTTGACGGACACATTGCGACCATCGGACACGTCGGAGACTCACGCCTCTATCGCCTGACGCCCGACGGCAAACTGCAACGCGAGACGCGCGACCATTCCGTTGTCGAAGAGGAAGTGCGCGCAGGCCGCATGACTCCCGCGCAGGCCGCGCATCATCCGAGCCGCAATGTGATTAGCCGCGCGCTCGGCGCAGAAGACGGCGTCGAAGTTGACATGAAGACCATAGAGATTGCAGACGGCACATCCTTCCTGCTCTGCTCTGACGGCATCACGCGCCACCTGCCGGATGATGAAATTGGAAAGCTGCTCGACAGCAATATGGATTTGGATGCCATCTGTGCCGAGATGAAGCGGCGTTGTTATGAGCGCGGCGCGGAAGATAATTTGACGGCGGTGATTGTGCGTGTCGGAGAGCCTGCGAGCAGAGTTGCTGACGGCTCTGATGATGACGAGCGGACGATTATCACAGCCCATGATTCTCTCGCGCGAACCATCAGCGGCGACTATCACATAGATGCATCAGACCCTTCGCTGCATGAGACAGTTGATGCGAATAGCCCGCTTCCAAGTAGCTTAAAAACTTCCGCACCCGCGCCGGCTCAAGCACAAGCGAGTCCGGCTTTTAAGCCTGCGCCGGATGTGGTTTCGACTCCTGCGGCGATGGCTGCTTCTGCTCCTGCGCCTGCGCCGCGCAGCAAGCTGGCGACGCTGGCTCTGACTTTCTTCTTTCTAGTGCTGATGATTGGCGTGGGCATCGCTGCATTCTTCGGCGGGATTTATAAACAGAAGCGAGACACGCAGGCGCAGGCGGATGATGCTGCCGCGGCCACGCCTGCTCCGACTCCTGTCAATCCTGCTGCTGAGTTTGATAGAAAGCGGCATGAAGTGGATTCGGCTCCGGCGCGTATGGCGAGCCGTATGATGACGGAGCAGGGCAACAATCCTTTGGGCTCGAACGACGCGGAGTTTCTTTATCTCTACGGTCGCGCGCTGCTCTTGTCAGGCAAGTATCCAGAAGCAAGCGCGGCCTTCAAGAAGGCTTCGGAGTTGATGAAAGACCGCACGGCGCGCGACCCGCTCAAGATTGAAAACAGTTTGGCGGCGGCTGTGGCGGCGATGAAGTCCGGCAACCCTGGCGAGCAGGGAGCGGCGGCGGCGGCGGTCAACGAAGTGATTGACCCGGATGGCAAATCGCTTCAAATCGCTCCGGCTACGGACAGCAGTAAACCGGCAACCTCTGGAACTAATGATGCGGTCTCTTCGCCCGTCCAGTTGCCGCGTTGATGGCGAAAAATTTAAGAGAGCATCCAAAAGCGTGGCATGTGACATCTGAAAGCGCGGATGAATGACGGAATTAAAGCTTCAACAGTGCAGGCTCGATAATCGCTACGACATTGAAGAATGTCTGGGGCGCGGCAGCTATGCCGAAATTTACATCGCGCGAGATACAGCCGTCGAAGATACACACCCGCACTCTAAGGTTGTTATCAAAGCTCTTAATGTCATGTTGCAGGGCGCGCTCGATGATGACCTTGAGCGAACACTGATTCAGAATTTTCAGAACGAAGCGATTGCGCTTGACCGCGTGCGCCATCCGAATATCATCAATCGCCTCGGACACGGGACGGCGATTGATCTGGCCGGAACGACTTTTCATTATCTGGTAGTCGAATATCTTTCGGGCGGCGACCTCGCGGCGCATTGTCGCAAAGAGCCGCTCTCGATTGAAGCCGCGCTCTTTTATCTCGAACAGGTCTGCGCCGGTCTGAGCCACGCGCACGAGTGCCATGTCATACACCGCGACATCAAGCCGCAGAACCTGCTGCTCACAGCAGACGCGCAGACAGTCAAGATTGCAGACTTCGGCGTCGCTAAAATCGAAGCAACGGAAGGAGCTATCACGCGCGTCGGCACAAACGTGTATGCTCCGCCCGAACACAATCCTTTGCTCCACACAGGGCAACTCGACTCTATCACTTCATCCTTAACACAGCAGACGCATCTGACGCCCGCGGCAGACATCTACTCGCTCGCCAAAACTACCTATACGCTTTTGGCCGCAGAAGCTCCGCGCCGTTTTTCGCATCACCCGATTACGGAGTTGCCGGAATCAATCAGAAATAGGAGTTGGGCCAGTTCTGTGCTGCGCGTTCTCGAACGCGCGACGCGCAACAATCCTGCCGAGCGTTACCAGACCGTGCAGGAATTCTGGGACGAACTCGCGGATGCGATGCTGCCGCCGACTCAGTTGCTACAAACTCCCGGCGAGATGGAATCGCGCACGCGCCCTGTGAGCGACCAGTTAACCAGCGTCAGAGAAAAGTCTGTCCCGGCGGCTCCGCCAAGACCGAAATTCAATTCGACGCGCGGCTTGCGGCAGCTTGAAACAAACGGCAACGCGCACCCGCGCATCGTCGTCCAGCTTGCGAGCCGTGAACACGCAAGACCGCCCGCGCCGCTTGCGCCAACCCAGCACGCGCATGAGATTATCGCTGCCATGCCGGATGCATCCGTGCAGAAGGCGCGACGGCAAGCTCCGAAAAAAGATTGGGCCGCCGGACGCGGGATGAGATTTCTAGTGGCCTTGCTGCTTATCTTAGCGTTTGCAGGAATGCTGCTGGCGACGCACAACTATTTTCGCGGGCGCATTCCCTTGTGGGGGACAAGCCCTGCGAGTCCGCCGCCAAAGGCTCCGACAGACATCGGGCGTGAAGGCTATACGACAACGGATGTGAAACTCAGGCCCGGCCCTAGCACGGACAATCCTGCTATCGGCCTTGCCGAATCAGGCTCGCGCGTCCGCGTGCTCAGCACAAATAATAACTGGTATGAAGTGCAAATCCTTGAGCATGGACGCACACCGGATAATAATGATGACAGGAATGCCGAACGCGGCTGGGTCAATAAGCGTTATCTGAATTTGGGCTCCTGAAAAATTTCCCGGCGAGGAGAGATGGACAAAAGTGGGATTAATTGAATCCATACGCAGATGGATTGACGGCGAGGGCGCAAACGACCCGCTCGAAGCGGCGGATGAGCAGGCACGCCCGCGTCGCGTCTGGGAAGAATTTCTGGTCAAGGTTGCGCGCGAAGTCGAAGCCGTCATGCAGCGCGAGATGTTCACGCCTCCCGGCGGCCCGACCTACATTCCGCGTGAGTACATTGTTTACTTGAGCAACGATGACGACAAGGAATGGCAGGGCGACAAGCGGCGCGGTCTCGAACAGGGACTCTTTCACGTGCTCTCTGAACGTGCGCGCGAACTAAGCGGCACGACGCAGCTTGCCACCAAATCTTTCGCCGTCGAATTGCGCGTGGACGGCACGCTCAACAAGGGAGAGTTTCGCGTCCAGCCGCTCTGGGATGAAACAGAGACCGGAAAAACGAGCGTCACCGCGCGCCCGCAAACGCGCAGCATCGCGCAACCAACTGCCAGCATGTCTGTCGCAGAAGATGTGCTCGACATCGAAGGCGCGAACGGCAACGATGTGCTTGAGACTCCTGAGAGCGAGCAGACGGTTGTGCGCCCGCGCGTGACAGAGCTTTACTCGATAGAGGTTTGGAAGGACGGCGTACGGCAGCTTGTCATGCCCGTCACCAAGCCTGAGATAACCATCGGTCGCGGCTCCAGGTCTGTGACGGTTGATGTGCCAATCAAAGGCGACCCGGAAGTGAGCCGCATTCATGCCCTGCTGACATTGGATGATCGGGGCAGCTACTGGATAACGTCAAAAGGAAGAAACGCGACGCTCGTCAGTGGCCGCGAAGTTCCGCGCGAGCAGCGCGCGCCCGTCGCGCCAGACGAAAAGATAGAAATATGCAGCTACACTTTGCGCATCCAGCCAAAGTGAGCGACTGCTTTTCAAAGGATTCGACCCACTATGAAAACAAAAATTCGTCCCAGCCTCTTACTCCTCGCATTCTTCGTCACGCTCTTTACACTCAACGCACACGCGCAAACTGCTTCGGCCAATGCGCAACAACTGTCTGGCTCTTTATCAACCCTGCCAGACTCCGAGATAGTCGTCTATATCAATCCTTCGCGCATCATCAACGATGCGATGCCGCGACTCGTGCCGGAGAAAGAGATGCAGAACATTCGCTCAGGCATTGAGAGCCTTAAAACTTTCATGAACATTGACCTCCGAAATATGGAGTACATGGTGATTGCCATGCGCTTTAGCAAGCCGACGGCGGGCAAGATGTTTCCCCTGCCCGAAGCAATGTTTGCAGCGCGCGGCGACTTTGATGCGAAAGCTTTTCTGGCATCTGCCAACGCGATGTCGGACAAGAAACTTTCGGAACAGATGTTTGGCGACCATACGATTTATCTGCTCAAGCTCGAAGACATCTCAAGCAACGCGGCCAAAAGCCCATTCGGCGCATCTTTCTCGGAGATTGGCATCACGACGCTCGATGCCAATACGATTGCTGTCGGAAACATGAGCTACATCAAGGCCGCGCTTGAGGCTGCGGAGGGGCGCGGCGCACGCATCAAGCCTGAAAGACTCGCTTCGCTCCTGCGCGAACCGAATGCATTGATTAGCATGACAGGCTCTCCCTTCACAGCCTTCGCCAAAAGCTTCGGACTGCGTATGGCAGAGAATCGTGATCCTAACTGCATGACTCAGTTCGGAGATTTTTACGCCGCCCTCAATATGGACGAGCAGAATTTTAAGTTCGCGGGAGCGATGAATGCGGACAATCCTGATACCGCCAACATGATGAAAGGCATGCTCTCAGGACTCTTGCAGCAGACCAAAGGCTCTGTGCCGGACAAGAACGCGCAAACAATCTTTGAGCAGTTGAAGATGTTCGCGGAAGGCAGCGAAGTTATGATTGAGGCCATCATTCCGCAGGCGATGGCGGCCAAGTTTATCGGTGACATCTTTGCGCCAAAGAAAAAGGTGGAAGGTCAGTCAACTTCGCCAGCCGCGCCGGTTGAGAAAACAACGACAACTAAGCCGCAGACCACGACTAAAAAACCACGGCGCGGTAATTAAACCAAGTTGCTAGTTATGAGAGCGATGACGGCTTGAGCCGCCTGCGGTGCGGAAAGTCTCTGACTTTCCGTCGCCTCTTGCTCCAGACCAGATGCGAGGCTGAGCCTCGCACTTGATTGGGACGGCATCTACCGGAAAAGCAAAGCTTTTCCGCACAGCATTGCGGCAGGAGCCGCCATCGCTCTGTTAACTGGCTACTTGAGTTATTTAGCTGTTTCAAGAAGCTTGGGCGCGTGCTTCTCTGCTGCGTTTCATAAATCTCTGCATGACTGCGATGCGCGCCTGTGCGTCTGGCAGACGCTGCACCAAAGGCTCTAGGTTTTTGCAATACAAATATGGAGGCATGCCCGGCATCGCTTTCAACTCCGCGAGGAAAGGTTTAAGCTTGGCATAGACGGCCACGTGCTCTGTGTTGATGTCATTGAACAATTCTTCATCAATCGTTCCGTGATTGACAAAGGCTGCGACCATGTCCCAGTAGGAAGCCACCATCCGAAAATCCGCGCTGTGTGGGCCAAACAGCGTGCTTAAAATATCCTCAACGCTTTCTGGATTGAACTCTGTCGTAAACCACTCGCGCGCCTTTCGCATGGCCTCATCGCGCCTGATTTCATAGAGACGCAAGATAAGATTCGCGTCTTCCTGTTTGTTGCTCATCCAATCGCTCCTTAAAGGAATTTGAAATCTCAAATCTGAAATCTCAAATTCCTCTATGCTGCCCCGTGTTTTTTGAACCACGCGAGCAGTCGCTTCCAGCCGTCTTCGGCCTTGTCTTTGCGATAGCTTGCGCGATAGTCCGCGTGAAATCCGTGCGGCGTGTCCGGGTAAAGGATAATCTCAGACTTGGATTTCAATTCTTTGAGCCTCGCCTGCATCTGCTCGACTGTGTTGTTCGGGATGCCTTCGTCCGCTCCGCCATAGAGACCAAGCACAGGAGCTTTCAAATTTGCAGCGACATCAATCGGCTGCAACGGCTGCAATTCCGATTTCGGTTGATTCGGACGCGGCACGAGGCTGCCGTACCATGCGACTCCTGCTTTGAGCTTCGGATTGTGCGCGGCGTAGAGCCAGACGATGCGACCGCCCCAGCAAAAGCCTGTGATGCCGAGCTTGCCTGTATTTCCCTTGCCGCTCTTCTTCGCATAATCAACCGTCGCATCAAGGTCTGACATCACCTGCGCGTCCGGCACTTGCACGACAATCTTCCGAATCTCCGCGATGCTTTCGAGCTTCGAGACATCGCCCTGCCGCGCGTAAAGCTCCGGCGCAATCGCCATGTGTCCGAGTTTGGCAAAGCGACGGCAGATGTCTTTGATATGTTCGTGGACTCCGAAAATTTCTTGCACGACAAGCACGACTGGAAAATTCTTGCCCTTCTCAGGCATCGCGCGATAGGCAGGAATCTCGCCATCTTTGACAGGAATCTTGACCTCTCCGGCAATGAGGCCCGCAGAGTCTGTTGTAATCTGCGTCTGCGCCGCGATGGGTTGGACTGCGAGCGCGAATCCTGCGGCCAGCGTGGTGACGAGAAATTGTCTCCGCGTAAAATTCGAGTCCGGCATCAATCCTGTGATGTCTTCATACATGATGCTTAAATATCCCTTCATGAAAAAGTTTTGTCGGGACAGGAGAAATTCCCGTCCCGACAAATTGTAACTAAATTCTGTTGTTCTTCAAACGCTGCCGACTGCGATAGTGACTGCGTTGGCCTCCAGCTCCGCGATAAATTCTTTTAAGAGCGGGATGACCTGCTCTGCTTCCAGATAACCTTTGCCGAGCATCTTCATCATGCGCCTGTCTCTAGTCTCGCCCGAAACTTCCTTGAGCAGCGCGCGGCACAAGGCAAGCACCACGTCCGGCGCAAACTGCTTGCCCGTGTTCTTACGAAAATCTTCAATCACTTCTTCAAAGTAACGGCGACGCTTGTATGGCCTGTCCGTCGTCATGGCATCGAAGGAATCCGCGAGTGTGACGATTTTTGCTCCGGGCGGAATCTGGTCTCCGGTCAAGCCGTCAGGATAGCCGCGCCCGTCCAATCGCTCATGATGATAACGGGCCATCAATGAGATGTCCGCGTAAGGATGACGAATCGGAGAGAGGATTTCATAGCCTGCCGCCGGGTGACGATTCAACTCGCTCGACTGCTTGGCGTCTATGCGATAGGGCGCATTTAAAATGTCTCGCTCGACGACGAGCTTGCCGATGTCGTGCAGGTATCCCGCAACGGCTATGCCTTCGACCTCTTCATCGCTCCAACCCAACTCGCGCGCGATAATCTCGCTGTACTTGCCGACGCGCTCTGAATGGCCTTGCGTGTATTTGTCTTTGCAATCAATCGCGGCGGCGAAAGCTTTGACGGTATCTTTGTAGATGGCGCGCAAGCCTTCGTACAATTCCCTGTTCTCAATCGCGCGATGCTCAAGCTCTTCGAGCAGGCGACGCTCCTGTATGCCGACGCCTATGTGCCGCGCCATCGCGCACAAAACTTCGCGGTCGTCTATCGTGTAAGCTTCGCCGCTTGCTTTCTCTCCGAGAAAAATCAGCCCGACAAGTTTGCCGCGCACGACGAATGGAATCAAAAGCTGTATGCGATGCCCTGTCAAAAATTCGCGATGATGATTGACAAATCTCCTGACACGTTCGTTCTCATCTTCCAGCGTGCAGGCGCAGAGACCCAAATCCAAAAGGTCTTCGACATCCTCAGGCGAGAGCGTTAGATATTCAAGCTCTTCATCTCCAAGCCCGCGCGCCGCGAGGAATCTTAAAGAATGAGCTTCCCTGTCATACTCTGTGACCGCGCCGCGCCGTATGGCGAGTGAGCCTAAGAGCAGATGAAGCGAAGTGCGAATCATCTCCTGAAAATCGCCCGTGTCGGCAATCTCCTGCCCCAAATCAGCGAGAGCCGCAAAGGTATGCACAAGTTTTTGCATCTGCTCAGGCATAATAATCACGCAATCAATGCCCCACCTGATTCGTCGCAGTCGCGACAAAATCCGTCAAGGTGTCAAAGGCTTCCTGCTCGCACGCGGCCAGCGCGACGTGGCGCGTGAGGCCGAGCATCTCAAACAATTCTATTGTCTGATTGTTGACATCCGAGAAGACCAGTTGTGCGCCAGCCGTTTCGGCGGCATCTATGACGCCTAAAAGAATAGAGACGCCGATGCTGTTAACCAGCTCGGTGTCTCTAAAGTTGATGACGAGTGCGCGGCATCCGGCTTCTAATTGCCTGCGACATTCACGCTCAATGCGTTCGCCGCTCAGCTTGTTCAGATAGTCGGTTGCATAAATCACAGCCGTCGCTCCGATACAGCGCGAGCGCACGGCAGAGTTTGCCGGTAAATCAGCCATCTCAGATAAGCTCCCCTCTTAAACTCTGAATGGTGAATCGGGATTATGAAATTTTGAATAGTAAATAATGAATAGACAACCTGGTTCTTCTCTTCATTATTTACGAAGATACTTTGTCATGCGCAGGCGCGTGCCGTCATCAACTCTTTCAAACTCGACTTCGTCCATCAAAGTACGAATCAGTTTGAGTCCCCAGCCACGCCTTTCTGTCGGGTCTTTCGTCGCTTGCTCGTTATCGGGAGAGTGTCCGTTCTTACCGCGTTCAGCTTTGACTTCCGGGGGTACGACCCCTCTGCTCGAAATGGTGACTACTAATTTATCACTTTCTACGCGAAAGCGTTGATAAATTTTTTGGTCGGGGCTCAGACTGTGCTCCATCGCGTTGATGCAGGCTTCGACGAGCGCGGTCTTAATCTGGTTAATTGCTTCGGGCCGAAAGTCGCTGCGACGCGCAATCTGCTCGATAGTAGAGGCGGCAATCAACTCCGTCTCATCGCCCATCGGAATCACCATCTCAAACTCGTCCGGCGCTAATTCTTCTTTGCCGAGAGGCGAAGCATCTGTGCCAAGCCGCGAAGTCAAAAGCTCTAACTGCTGGCGACTTGAACCGTAAGCCTCGCGCGCGGCCAAAAGCTCTGACGCTTCTGCGGAAAATCCTTCGGGCGCGACCAGCCACACGCGCACGCGCGTCCAACCGTAGGCACGCGCGACCGCTTCCAATCTATCGCACCACATCTCTGTGATGCCGCGCCCGGCTTCCAATTTTGATTCAATCTCGGCGGCAATCCACACGACCTCGCTCGAATCAGTATAATTTCCGGCATCGAAGCCATGCGCCACAGCGCAACGCTCTTCATCAATCAACTGCTGCAAGGGCGGATGAAAAGCCGCGCAACTCGCTGCATGAACAATCTGCGGCAGCAAGATAAGCTCCGTCTCGTTATCGAGTCCCGTCTCAATCTCTTCCGCCGTCCCGCCTTTGTAAGAGCGACTAAAGCGTTCATAGTGCAAGAGACTCGCAGGCACGCGCTGGCAATTAAAGAGCGCGAGCAGTTCGCGCAGGCCAAGAGCGGTTGCGCGCCTGTAATGCCGGGCCATCGTCTGCGGCGCACGCTTCAAAGTCTCAAGCAGCATGTCTGCCAAAACCAGCGCGCGCGCTTCGGCTAGAATCTCAAGCCTGTAACGAACTTTTAAATAATCCTGCCACACTGCGGAGACGCGCGCGCTCTGCACCATGCTGGCATTGAGACTGATTAGCTCATGCACATGAAGACAATGCATGATTTGCTGAAACTGCTCGCCGTCCACCTCGATTTTTTTGCGCCAGCCTTCCAGAGAAGACTTGCCGCCGTCGCTCAGCATCGCTTCATAGAGCACACGCACCAGAGCGCGTCTTATAGAAGCCTGCGGCGCGATGCCTTCGAGCACGGATGAATAGTGACGATTGATGCGCCCGCCCATCAATTCATCCACGTAAAGCTGCTGGCAGTTGCGAAAGCTATCGAGCGAGAGACGCTTTTCCTGCGCGGCTATAATCAAAGAGTTGACTAGCGTTGGATTTCCGTCGCACTGTTGCGCTATCAAATCGCGTGTCTGCTCGTTCATGACCACGCCTTTGCGCTCCGCAAGGCTTTCAATCATCGCGCGCGTGTCCGCGTCGCTCAAGCTTTCGAGATGAAGCGTGGCAGCATTTTCAAAACTCCCGCGCGCGCTGTGGACTAAATCCAGCAAGCGACGACGCAGGCCAGCCAACACAAACGTTGATTCAGAGTGCATCAAGACCTGCGCTATCTCTGCGCCGAGCGCGACTTCGCCCTTCAACTGCTCCGCGACATGCAGGCCGTCAAACATCACCAACGTGCGTGCGCCGCGCGCGGCTGCGCGGTCGGGCGCGCTCAGGCAGAGACGTATGAAAGCTCTTTCATCGCCGCGTTGTCTTTCGCGCTCGCAAGCCTCTGTCAATCGCTCAATCCATTCGGCATCCTGCGGCGCAGCCAACTCAACAAGGTCGCTCATCGTGAGCGCAGCATTGACAAGCGCGGCATCATGACGACGAAAGGCAATTAATTGGAGCAGAAATGTGTGTAGGAAATGGCGCGCCGCGCCGAGAGTCGTCTGGTCGTTGCGACTCAGTGCAAAGTAGATTGGAATAACTTCTTCGTGCAGTTCAAACAGTTCGTCATAAGCCTGACGCAAAAGCTCTGTCGCGCCGACAGACGGAGCGGCCAGCACGAGCAGGCCGCGCGACGTTGCGCCGCGCAAGCCATGCTCGACTATCTCTTCGAGCGCGTTGTCGCGTCCGAAAAATTCTGCGGGCATGACGCGTCCGAGGATGCGTCGCCTGCTTCTATTTTGATGTGGCGCTATCGTTGGCATCAGGTATTGTCGAATCGGTCGGGTCGTTGTCCAAAACCTGAACTCTGTTTTTCCCAAGCCGCTTGGCGCGATACAGGGCGCGGTCTGCGGCCCCTATGATGGCCGTCGGCGTGTTGACAGTTTCGTCCAGAGCAGAGACGCCGATGCTCACTGTGACCATGCCGAGCGGCTGCGTCTTGCCGTGCGGGAAACGCGTGCGCTCGACGCGACGGCGTATGCGCTCTGCAATGGCTGTCGCTTCATCAAGTTTCGTTTGCGGCAACAAGATACAGAACTCTTCGCCGCCGTAACGCGAGGCCACGTCCGCCGCGCGCAGGACTGACTTCAAACATTGCGCAGTCATCTCTAAAGCTAAGTCGCCAGCCTGATGTCCGTTCTGGTCGTTATAAAATTTGAAGTCGTCAATATCAATCATCATAAAGCTCATCGCAAACTGCTGACGCTCGGAACGCTTCAACTCTTCCGCCAGACGCTCTTCAAGATAACGACGATTGAGCAGACCTGTCAGCGGGTCTGTGATGGACATCAACTGAAACTGCGTGGCTTTCTCCTGCCATTCGGCGCGGTCGAGTGCGAGAGCCATCTGCGGCGCGATGGTTTCTAAAAGTCCCAGGTCAATTTCGTCATACGCGCTGCCATCCGTCTTGTCTGTCATGTTCAGCACGCCGACCTTGCGCCCGCCGATGCTGATTGGATAGCTGATAAAAGAGTTGGTTTTATAGAGCCGCTCGGCTGGAGCAGGCTCGCGCCCCGCTGCTTCAACATCATTCACGACGAGCGGGCGGCCATTCAAAAGCACAGTTCCCGAAACACCGTCTCCGAGCCGCATACGCGCCGCGCTTGCCACAGCCGCGCGTGGCCCAAAGGCAGCTTTGACAGACAATTCATTGGAAGCTTCGTCGTAAAGCAAGAGCGAGCTGCGCTCTGCGCGCAGGAGTTCGGCAGAGTGGCGCAGGATAGAAAGATAAGTTTCAGAGGGGTCGCTAATCTCTATCCGGCGTGTAAAGCTTTGCAGCGAATCGGCAAAGAGAGCGCGCTGATTTAACTCGTCGCGCAGGCGCAGGACTTCGAGCGGCAAGACAAGCTCGCTACAGAAACCTAAAATCGCGCGACGCTTCTCCGTATCAAGATTTGAATCCGCGACGAGCAAAACAGCTTTGATGTCATCTTCGATGGCAAGCGGGAAAAGCTCTAAGTGTTTCCGACTTGCAGGACGCTTGATGCCGTTTGTGCTGAGGGCCGCGCTGACGCCTTCTGGCGTCTCTGCCATCAACAGGGATGCGCCGCGACGCGCAGCTTCGAGCAGACGCGCCTCGTGTCCTTCGATATTGAGATTAAGTTTCTGGGCCGAGAATCTTCCGGTGACGAGCGCTGGCCCAAAACCGCCTTTGGTGCGCAGAAAGAGCGCGAGCGAAGCCAGCCCGAATTTTTCCGCGAGAGCGCGAACAGATGCGCGGCAAGCTTCATCCATTGGCCCGGCTGCCGCGAGTTTCTCTTTCGGAAAGAGGACGGGCGGCTCTTTCTCTGCGATTGTTTGAGCAGGCTCGACCGGAGTGTGCGGCACATGCGGCGGCGGCAAAGTTTTTTCGGATGCATGCTGGCGATACTCTGCGACGGAGGCTTTGATGCGGCGCGTCAGGTCAGTTAAATCCTGCCGCGCGGCAAAGACTACGTTGCGAAAGAGGTCGCTGCTTAAAAGCTCCTGCAAATCGCCGACGCGGAAACGCTCGGCCAGCGCGCGATAATCGGCTGTCGTCAGAAACGCGCGCCCGCCGATGATTGCCAGCTTTCTCTTTTTATCAAGCTCAACCGTCATTGCCACGCAATGCAGTCCGGCATGACAGCGATAATGTACAGCTTCGCTTGATTCCAAAGCGCGCTCGAAGGCTACGCCGCAATAAGGCTCGCAGAGATGCGCGTGTGTCTGGGAAGATTGGAAAGCCTGACAGATGGAATTGTTGTTTGAGATGACGAGCGCGGGCGGTTGCTCTCCTTCGACAAGAAGCAGAGAGAGACCCGCAGCCGCCGCCAGAGAATTCTGTGCATCGGCCCAATTCGCGGGCGCAGATACTGGCTGCACTTGCTCTATATCGCGCTCGCGCGGCTCGTCCATCGTCAGAAAGGTCACGTCTGTAAGTTAGCCGAAGTGCGGTTGGAAGGCTGGTTCCGCGTCCTGAGATTTGCGATGCGCCGCACTCGCATCAAAAACAGCGTTATCGGGTGGGGGTTTCGCGGCCACCGCCCTGACGCTACAGTATAAGTGTCTTGCACGCTTCCAGACAAGCGTGTATGCAAGAACACAGGGCGAAAGGAGCTGAATGCCATGCTTTTCACCAGCTCACTCTTAGTTAATACAACTAATGTTTAAGAAATTTCACGAACCGATGACGCGTTGCGCGTCGCGCAGGCCCGGCGCTTCGCCCGGCGCAACCTTTTCAATATCAGGCTCTTCCGGGCTGATGCGAATACAGGCCGCGAAATGGTTCGGCTTGATTTCGGCCAAAGGGGGTACAACTTCCTTGCAAGCAGGAATAGCATACGGGCAGCGCGTGTGAAAGCGACAACCCGGCGGAGGATTAATCGGCGACGGCACATCGCCTTCGAGCACCACGCGCTGGCGCGTGGCTTCTATCTCAGGGTCTGGGACAGGCACTGCGGAAATTAATGCTTTTGTGTACGGCATCAAAGGCTCGTAGTAAATCGTCTTGGCATCCGCGATTTCCACAAGCTTGCCCAGATACATCACAGCCACGCGGTCTGAGACATGGCGTATGGCTCTGAGGTCATGCGAGATAAAAAGATAAGTCAGATTTTTTTCGCGTTGAAGACGTTCCATCAGATTCATAATCTGCGCCTGAATGGAAACATCTAAGGCGGAGATTGGTTCGTCGCAGACGATAAAGTCCGGGTCAACTGCGAGAGCGCGTGCGATGCCTATGCGCTGACGCTGACCGCCGGAAAATTCGTGCGGGTAACGCTTGATGAAACGCTTGCTGAGTCCGACCGTCTCCATCAATTCCTGCACGCGGCGGTCAACATCTTTGCCGCTCGCGAGTCGGAAGGTCTCGACAGGCTCGCCTATAATCTGGCCCACAGTCATGCGCGGATTCAAAGAAGCATAAGGGTCTTGAAAAATCATCTGTAGATACTTGCGCTGTTCGCGCATCGCGTTGCGCGAGAGATGCGCGAGGTCTTTGCCCTTATAAAAGACCTGCCCGCCCGTCGGCTCAGTCAGGCGCAAGAGGGCGCGGCCAAGTGTAGATTTGCCGCAGCCGGATTCTCCGACCAATCCCAGAGTCTCGCCCGGATAAATATCAATCGTCACGCCGTCCACAGCCTTGACCACGCGCGGCACGGGGCTGCCGCCGACGAGCTTGTCAAAGAATGTCCCGCCGCCTAAATTGAAATGGACTTTGAGGTCACGAATCGCTATCAGACTCAGTCCCTTCGGAGGGCTGAAGCGGCGGCGGCATGTTGGCTTCTGCGGCGTTGTCTGCTGGTCGAGTGCTCATCTGTTGCTTCTCTGTTTTAGCTATTCAAGATCGAGAACGTCTTCTTTACGCGCTGCGCGTTCCTGTTTAGAAATCGCATAGACTTCTTCTGCAAAATGGCAGAGCGAGTGATGATCCGGGGTCAAAGCGACAAATGGAGGAAACTCTCTGCGACAGATTTCTTCGGCGCGTTCGCAGCGCGGGGCAAACGGGCAGCCCGGCGGCAGATGCGCGACATCCGGCGGCAAGCCCGGAATCTGATAGAGGTCGCCCTGCTCTGATGTCGGGTCCGGGACAGAGCGCAGCAAGCCTTTCGTGTAAGGATTGCCGGGCGTCGCGAAAAGCTCGCGCGTACGCGCCTGCTCAAAAACTTTTCCGGCATACATCACGATGATGTGGTCTGTCATCCCCGCGACCACGCCGAGGTCGTGCGTGATGAGAATGACGCTCGTGCCTGTCTTCTCTTTGAGGCTTTTGATGAGCTCAAGTATCTGCGCCTGAATTGTGACATCGAGCGCGGTGGTCGGCTCGTCCGCAATCAAAAGCTCCGGCTCGCAGGAGAGAGCCATCGCAATCATCACGCGCTGGCGCATGCCGCCGGAAAATTCGTGCGGGTAAGAATCCACACGCGCGCGCGCGTCTGGAATGCCGACAGTGTCCAGCATCTTGATGGCATGCTCGTAAGCTTGGTCACGCGTGTATCCGAGATGCAGTTCCGTCAGTTCCATCAACTGCTTCGAGATACGCATGAAAGGATTGAGCGAGGTCATCGGGTCTTGAAAAATCATCGCGATGCGCTTGCCGCGAATCCGCCGCACTTCTTCCGTCGGCAGGAGCAGTATGTCCTGACCGTCGAAGACGATTTCGCCCGAAACGATTTTTCCCGGCGGGTCTGGAATAAGGCGAATGATGGAAAGATTGGTGACGGATTTGCCGGAGCCTGATTCGCCGACAATGCCCAAAGTCTCGCCGCGCTTCAATTCAAAATCAATGCCGTCAACGGCTTTGACCGTCCCGTCTTCCGTCTGAAAATATGTGCGCAAATCTCTGACTTCAAGAATATTTCCGTTGCGACCACTCATATTTTTGATTTTTGATTCCTGATTTTTGATTTAGTTGCTAAATCTTAAAACCGATTTTGGACAGCTTGTTCTTCATCACTTACTCAATCCAAAATCGCAAATCAAAAATCAAAAATTCCTATACCTTTCGCATTTGCGGGTCGAGGGCGTCGCGCAAGCCGTCGCCGAGAAAGTTGAGAGAGAAAAGCGCGAGCGCCATTGTCACGCCCGGAAAAATCAGTTGCCAGGGAAAGATTGCTATGTTCTGCACACCATCGTTTGCAAGGCTGCCCCACGATGCAAGCGGAGCCTGCACGCCGAAACCCAGAAACGAGAGAAACGATTCCGTCAACATTACCTGCGGAATGGTCAGCGTCGCATACACAATCACAGGGCCGAGCGTATTCGGCACCAGATGCCGGAAAATAATTCTCCCTGTCGAAACGCCCGTCGCACGCGCGGCCAGCACGAACTCCTGATTCTTGAGCGAGATGACCTGCCCGCGCACGATGCGCGCCATCGTCAGCCAAGAGACTGCGCCGAGAGCTATGAAGAGCAGTATCAACTGGCTGAGCGGCGAGTGTCCGCCGAAGAAGGCCAGAAGCACCACGACCACGATGATGTAAGGCAACGAGTAGAGCACGTCCACGATACGCATCATCACATCGTCAACCTTGCCGCCTAAGAAACCTGCTATTGCTCCGTAAGAGACGCCGATAATCAGCGACACGAAGGTCGAGATAATTCCGACCATCAAAGAGATGCGCCCGCCGAGCATGACGCGCGCCAGAATATCTCTGCCCGCATTATCCGTTCCCATCGGATGCGTCCACGAAAAAGAGCCGTCGGGCGCAGTGAATGGCGGAAAGGATTTCGTCTGCGTTGAATCAGACGGGATATAGGCGTAATCGTAACCCGTGATGGCCTTGACGATGGGCGGGCCGATGATACAGACCACGATGATGATTGTCACTACAATCATGCCGAAGACGGCCAGCTTGTTTTTCAAGAGCCGCTTCCATGCGTCTTTCCAGAGCGAAGTTCCGGCAATCACTTCTCCCTCGCCGCGCTCAGCCGTTCGCACATCGCCTTCACCGACGGCTAATTCATGCGTCGGCCTCGTGATGTCTCCGTCGCGCGAGTGGATTGGAGAGGTATACGGATTACCCAGATTGTCGAACGCGGGTTCCGTCTTCGCTGGCTCGTTTATGTTGTCTGGTTTATCGTCATTCATAGCTTTTAGTACCGGATGCGCGGATCTATGAATCCGTATGCAATGTCAACGAGCAAATTAAAGAGCAAGACAGAGATTGAGATAAAGGCCACGATGCCGATGATGAGCGGCTCGTCACGATTCAAGCAGGCGTTGAGAAAATATGTGCCGAGCCCCGGATAGACAAAGATGCGCTCGACAACCACCGTTCCGGCAATCAGAAAAGCTAAGGCCGGGCCTGTGTAAGAAACAACAGGCATCAATCCGCCGCGCAGGGCGTGACGAAAGACTACATCCTTTTCGCTCAATCCTTTGGCCCGCGCCGTGCGAATGTAATCGGCCCTCAAAACCTCAAGCATGCCTGAGCGCGTCAGTCGCGCAATGTATGCCATGTAAAGCGCAGAGAGCGTAATCACCGGCAGGATTAAGTTGACGGAAGGAAAGCCTCCCCACCGTGTCGGCGGGAGTATAAAGAGCGTGAGCGAAAAGATGAGCACTAAGATTGGCCCAAGCACAAAGTTTGGCAGCGAGATGCCAAGCATCGCCAGAGCCATCGAAGCGTAATCGAGCCGCGAATTTTGTTTGAGCGCGGCAATCGTTCCAGCCGTCACGCCTACGACAAGCGCGAGCAGGTAAGCGAGCAATCCCAAAGTCGCGGAGACCGGCAGCGAGCGCGCGAGGATAGAATTGACAGACTGGCCTTCATATTTCAGAGAGGTGCCGAAATCCAGCATCAGGATGTTTTTCAACATCTTGCCATACTGCACATACCAGGGCTTGTCCAGGCCATACTTTTCGCGCAGGTTCTTTTCAATCGCGGGCGGAATCCTTTTCTCGCCCGTATAAAAATTTCCCGGCGCGAGCCTGACCAGTCCCCATGTCAGGCTGACGACGATAATCACCATCGGGATAGTGATAATCAAACGGCGTAGAACGAATCGGAACATGACTTCGACCCTCTTCTGAAAATGTTGGACGAACGAAGTTGCTGTTGATGAGTCCGAGATTTTAACTCATCATCAGTAGTCCTGCCCAAACTCGCCCGGTATCTTCTTCATATCCGGCACGCCGTTGTCCCACTTGGACGAATCATGCTCAATATAGACAAACTTCCATGCATGCAAAGTCTGCGGGTTGGGATACATGCCTTTGACATAAGGCTTCTTGACCCAGTTGGTCGCGGCTGTCAGAAGCGGAATCACAGGCTGCTCTTCAATCAGGTAAGCTTCGGCCTTCGCCAGCTTTTCATAACGCTTCGCCTGGTCCAATTCAGAGTTGGCGTCATCCAGCATCTGCACGTATTTCGGATCCCACCAGCCTGTGCCGTTGTCGCCCGCGGGCGTGTAGAAGAGATTAAGGAACGTGAACGGATCCATGTAATCGCCGACCCAACCCGAACGCGCAAAGCCTGTGTACTCGACCTTCGAGCGCATGTTGAGGAAGGTCTTCCACTCCATGTTCTTGAGCGGAACCGTGAGGCCCAAATTCTGTTTCCACTGGGCCTGTATAAACTCCGCGACAATCCTGTTCGATTCCTGCGTGTTGTAAGTAATCTCGACCTGATCTATGGGAAACTTTTTCGGGTCAAAGTTGCCGCTCGCATCCTTGTATCCGGCTTCGGCCAAAAGCTGCTTGGCTTTCTGCGGATTGAAAGCATCGCCCTTCGGCTGCGGATAGCCCGGAAAGATTCCTTCGGGCGTGAAGGCCGTCAAAGGCTTGACGATGCGACGCCACTTGGCGAGCGCGTCTTTATCAATCGCCATATTGAAAGCCTTACGCACGCGCTTGTCGTTCATAGGGACTTTCTTGGTATTGATTTGATAGTAATCAATCGCCACTTCCGGCGCGTCCATGTAATCCTTCAAGGGGCGCACCATGTCCAGCCACGCCGCAGGGACTGTGTGATTCAGGACGGCATCAACCTGCCCGGCCTTGTACATGTTCATCGTCGTCGGATTGTCGTCCGAAGGATAAAAAGCAATCCGGTCAAGCTTGACGCGGGCTGCGTCCCAGTACATCGGGTCGCGCACGACAACCAGCTTGTCATAAGGCTTCCATGTCTCGACCTTGAACGGGCCGCAGGTGATAATGTGCTGCGGCTGTGTCCATGCTTCGTGATGTTGTTCGATGGCTTTCTGCGGAACGGCGCGGAAGAATTGGTGCGCCATCACGCCCAGAAAGAAAGGCGCGGATTGCGTCAAGGTGACGCGCACAGTGTAATCGTCAACAGCTTCGACTCCAACATCTTCGGCTCTGACTTCGACAAATTCTTTTCCAGCGACAGCCGCTTTGAGCTTGGCATTGGCTTCAAGCTCTTTGTTGCGCAACTTCTCGTCACTGGGCAGGACGACGCGCTCAGGCGATTTGATGAATTTATTAAATTCCGTCTCAGCCACAGCAGAGCTTTGTGCGGCAGGCTGAGAAGTTGAAGCGGTCGCTGTAGTAGCTGCGGCGGGCGCGGCTGCCGGAGCCTCAGCCTTCGCTGCTTCCTCTTTAAAATCCTTTGCCAGTAAAAACTCGCCTGTCTTCGCATCGCGCACGAACACGCCGCCTTCGTTATAAGCCTGCGCATACTTGATGTAGTAGCCCAGATAAGCATTGCGAGAAGCGAGCTTTGGCGAGAAGCCGCGACGGAAGGTATAGACGAAATCTCGCGCCGTGATTGGTTCGCCGTTTGACCAGCGCGCATTCTTTCTCAAGTGGAAAGTAAATTCCGAAGAGTCTTTGTTGATGTCCCAGCGTTCGGCGATGGCCGGAATCGCTTCCATAGTCTTCGGGTGATATTCCGTCAACCCTTCAAAGATGGACATGTAGATTCGCGCTTCCGGCTGGCCTGTGCCGATTTGTGGGTCGAGCGATTCCGGCTCGGAACCGGAAACATAGTGCAGCGTATTATCGCTCGGCGGCACGACCTTGCCGAAATAGACCTGATTCTTGGCCGAAGCTGAACAACCTGCAATCAGCAGTGCAAGGGCCAGCAGCCCCGCGCCCAAACGAAGTTGGCTGGAACGGAATATTCGCATGGCTAAACTCCCTTTTCTTGAGACCGAATGGAGGACAATCTAACTTTTATTCACAGTTGCGACAGCTTGGGGAACTTTTTCTTGCCCCTGTTGTATCACGCCATGCATCTCTAATCAAGATGCATCCTGTTCATCACCGATAATTTAACTGATGCCACGAGTTAGGCAGAGTGTTGCCTTTTCCAAATTCTCGGAAAGCAAGACTACTTGCCGACTCTGAGCCACACGGCGGTCTTCTTCTGCGGTGGCTGCCATGAAGTGTCCACGCGCACATGCTTGAGCGACGGCGCATCGAGCAGGTTGGCATCAAAACCAACCACGTATGGCTTGACCAGCGCATAAGAAGAGGCAAAGTAAATCGGCATCGCCGGCAGTTCTTTAAGAGCCTGCGATTCCTTCAGAATCGGCTGGCGCAAAGGGACTGCGCCATTCGCATTTTGAATAGCATCCTCTCCATCATTCTCCTTCGCGCCGTTCGCCGTCTGAGAGTTCTCATCCTTCGTCATCAAAGATTTGTCTTCGACGCTTTCAGGCTCCGCGTGCGGCCCGAACATGGCGCGCATGTTGGCCGCCTCGTCCATCGTCTGCATGACATGCCCCCTGCGCACGACATCATAATCTCCGATGAGCACAGCCGCTTCATACTCTTCCCAGCTTTTGAGAATCACTTCGGTCTCGATGCCGAGCGACTTGCGCCACATAGAAGCGACCACCTGCGCAACCTGTCTCTGCTGCTCATTGCGATTGACGAGCAGTCGCACGCGCGGAAAACCTTTGCCCTGCGAAAAGCCTGCTTCGGCCAACAAACTCTGCGCGCGCGCAATATCATGCGAGACGGAACCGGCTTGATTTTCATTCGAACTTTGCGAAGCAGTCTTTGGCGTCGGAAGAAAAGTTTTCGCAGGCTCGCTTGCGCCATCCATGCTGTCCTCGCTGATGCGCTCGCGGTCAATCGCAATCGTCAGAGCCTCGCGCACACGCACATCATTAAATGGCGCGCGTTCCGTATTGAACTTGTAAAAGGTGAGCGCGCCGAAGGTCGCGCGACGAAAATCTTTGTAGGGAGCAAGAAGCTTTAAAGCGAGTGGTTGAAATCCTGCATTGGTGACAGCATCCACTTCGCCCGCGCGATATCTTTCCAGAGCCTCTTCCGCATTCGTCGCAGGGACAAAGCGCACGCGATTGAGATTGACTGTCTGGGCGTCCCAATAGCTGCTGGCACGCTCAAGTATCACACCGTCGCCAGCGACCTGCGTCAGCTTGAATGGCCCATTCGAGACAACAGGCTCGGCCAGTGAAGTGCTCTCTCCTTCATCGCGCACATTATGGACGGGGCGGAAAATCGGATGCGCGACGAGCGATGGAAAACTTTCATCAGGCCGCTCAAGCTGCACGCGCAATGTGTAATCTCCGATAGCTTCAACTCCAAATTCAGCAGACGGCGATTTTGCCTGAACATCTTTTTGTGCTGGCGGCGTTTCTTTCTTCTCGCTCGCTGCCGGTGACGGCGCGGGCGTGGATTCCGCCAGAGGGTCGTCCGCTATGACTGTGACAAAAGGTTGGACTGCGCCGACGATATTTTCCATCAGGCGCGCGTGCGGGGCGCGACTGCCGAGGCTGACTGTGCGTTGCCATGAGCGCACGAAATCTTTCGCCGTCACTGTGTCGCCGTTTGACCAGCGCGCATCGCTCCGCAAATAAAAAGTCCAGACACGTTTGTCTTCAGATGATTCCCAGCGCGCCGCGACGCCCGGCACAGGCGCGAGCGTCTGCGGGTCGTAATCCGTCAAGCCTTCAAAGAGTGCGCGCACAGCATCCGTATCAGGCGGCGCGGCTGCCAGAGCCGGGTCAAAGGTCTGCGGCAACCCGCCGTCGCTCCAGCGAAATTCCTGCGCGCCCGGCACAGCGACGCGCCCGTAGTAAGGCTCTGCCTCATTAGTCAAAAAACATCCTGTGAATGTCAGAGACAGGCACAGCAGCAATGCTACGGACATGCGAAAAGGAAGAGAGGCAAACCATCTTTGCCTTTGCAATTCCCTTTTCTCCAACCCAGAATGTTTAGCTGGCTTTCTCTTCATCTGCCTGTGCGCGTAGTTTGCTATAAACTTCCTCTATCTGCCTGCGTGTCTCCGGCAGGTCGCCCGAATTATCTATCAAAAAGTCCGCGTAGTGAATCTTTTCTTCCTGCGGCATCTGCGCGGCGACTCTTCTTTCGGCCTCCTCGCGCGTTAGATGATTGCGCGCCATCAAACGTGCAAGCTGAATCTCCGGGCGACAATGCACGACAATCAGTTTATCAAATCTTTTGTAGCCGCCCGATTCAATCATCAGCGCAGCGTCCACAACTCCGATGCCACGCGGGTCTTCTGCTTCCCAGTTTTTTAACTGCTCATCCTGCGCGGCTATGATAAAAGGATGCAGGATTGAATTCAAAATCTCTCGCTGCTTTTGATTCGCAAAGACGATGGAGCCGAGCTTTGCGCGGTCAAGCTCTCCGTCTGCGCCGAGAACTTCTGGGCCAAAAATTTCAACGACCTTCGCCAAGCCCGCAGTCCCTTTGGCGACGACATCCCGCGCAGTCCGGTCGGCATCGAGCACATGACAACCAAGCTCCGCCAGCGTCGCAGAGACAAAAGATTTTCCGACAGCAATCGAACCCGTTAAGCCGACTCGCAACATTTTTTAGTGATAAGTGATGAATGATAAGTGATAAGAAATAGCTTGTCTCTTATCTCATCACTTATCACTTTATTTGTCTTCTGCGTTTGGCCGCCACGACTGTGTTGCGCATCAGCATGGCGACGGTCAGCGGGCCGACGCCGCCGGGAACGGGCGTCAGTTTGCCTGCGACCCTGCGCGCCTCTGCCGGATGCACGTCCCCGACCAGCGTGTAGCCGCGACTCGCTATTCCGGCCAGACGTTTCTCTGCTTCATCGCCAAACAAAGCTTTGACTTCCGCTTCATCCGTCACGCGATTGATGCCGACATCCACAACCGTCGCGCCGGGCTTGATGTGTTCGGCTCTGATAAAGCCCGCGCGACCGATGGCTGCAATCAGTATATCAGCCTCGCGCGTGACGCTTGCCAGATTGCGCGTGCGCGAATGGCAGATGGTGACGGTCGCGTCTCGCTGCAAAAGTAGTTGGAACAATGGACGCCCGACGATGTGACTGCGCCCGACGATACAGGCGCGTGCGCCGCTTATCTCAATTCCGTTTCTTTCCAGAAGCTCTATGATGCCTGCCGGAGTGCATGGCGCAAACACCTCTTGGCCCAGAGAGAGCCGCCCGACATTGACCGGATGAAAGCCGTCAACATCTTTCGCAGGATTGATAGCTTCTATGACACGCGCCTCGTCAATCGCGGCGGGCAATGGAAGCTGAACCAGTATGCCGTCCACTTCTTCTCGCGCGTTGAGAGAAGCGACGAGTTCCAGAAGCTCTGCTTCCGTCGTCTCAGCCGCGAGGGCGTGATGCTCCGAACGAAGGCCAAGCTCAACAGAGGTGCGAACCTTGTTGCGCACATAGACTGCGGAGGCTGCATCTTCGCCCACGCGCACGGCTGCGAGGCACGGCTGCACATCAAACTCCTGTCGCAATCTTTCTACCTCTGCGGCCACCTCTTTTTTGATTTGCCCGGCGACGCTCGCGCCGTCAAGGCTTTGCGCTTCGTGCAGGGTTTCCGCAGGATGTTGTGTGGCTTCGGATGACATGCTGATTTTGCGTCAGATGACGCACGGTCTCCTTTGATTCAAGAGTTTGATTTCAGGCTTCAAAAATTTGGCCGCGCGATTAGTTTAGCCTTTTCAATTATGCTAAATCATCCCGCACTGGTAGCTCCTCATTGATGCAGAATCTTTTAAGCTCGCAGTAATGAATATAACTCGACAAGGTCTTCCCGCAAAGAATCAAACGCGACCCGGTTCTCGCGCACGCTGCGGAACTCGCAGGATTAACACTCGACCCGTAGAAGGCAGGCACGCTGTTTCCTCTGGAATGGAAAAGCAAGTTTAGTCAAAAACTCTGGCTTTAAAACTCAACCCTTTGCGAGCTTATGTTTTTATCTTTGCGCCTTTGCGCGAAACAACAACGAACGGTTCACGCTGGTGGCGCAAAGAAAAACTCAAGTCCGCAAAGGGTTGAGTTTGAGCCAGAGTTTTTCCAGAAACATCTCCTATCTTTCATCTATTGGGATTAACAGGAGCTGATACTCTTGCCCGTTTTCAATATCCTGAAATGACCCGGTGATTGTGGACAGCGAGAGAACGACTGATACTTCGGGCGATTCGCTGCCGTTATCCACTGTCAGGTAATTCGTTCCGGTCTGCGAGTCTATGGTCACGTAGCCTGCCGTGACGTTGGCTACAAAATCCGGGTCGTCTCTGACCGGCGCAGCCTTTGTTCCGGTGAGAAAAGTCCCAGCCGCAAACGACATGATGCAGAGAGCGATGATGAGTAGAGTCTTTCGCATGTTAATGTCTCCTTTTGAGTAAGGTGTTGAGAGTTTAAGATTGAGTCATCAGCGAGGTCTTTTACTGCGACCGAGCATACGCGCTCGACTGTTAGATGGTCAAGAATTAGAGAGAAGAAAAAAGACAGTTCCCGCAAAGGCGCAAAGAAAGTACGCCAGATAAATTGCCATTCAACTCTTAGCGTCTTCTCTTCTTTGCGCCACCAGCGCGAGATTCTTGCTCACTTGTAGAAGCCGCGCGATGAATGCTAACTTTCTCTCATGCACAGCAGCATCAGTTTTCAACGTTTGACAGCCGCCTGTCTGGCCCTGTTCTTTTTCCTTTCCCACACGCAGGCGCAAACGCCGCAGGCTCAGCATGAAGCTTTGCGCGCGACTCTTGAGAAGGGCGACTACGGCTCGGCTATTAATCAGCTTCAAAATTTTCGCCGCACTTCGCCTGAACTTTTTACTGCGAACAACTACGACTATCTGCTGGCGCGTGTCTCGGAAAAGAGCGGCGACCGCGCATCTGCCGCAGTCAATTACCAGCGAGTCGTCGCGCGCCAATCCATTCTCAGACAATACGCGCTCTGGCATCTGGCCCAGTTCGCACGCATGACAGGCAACCTGACACTGGAGCGTGAGCAGTTAAGGCAACTGCTTGCGACTGCGCCTGAGAGTCTGCTGCGAGATGCCGCACAGGCAAGGCTCGGTGAAAGCCTGTTTGAGAGCGGAGATTACGTCGAAGCGATTTATGAATTGAGACAGCGCAGCCAATCAAAGGTCGGCCCGACTGCGCGCGAGGCTCTGGCCTTGATGGCTCAGGCTTTCCTGCTCAACAAACAACCGCAGGAAGCGCGCGAAATTTTTCAGAGCCTTGTCTCGCAGCTTCCAGACCCTGCGCGCCCGGATGATTTCGCACTCGCAGGCGTGCGCGGGCTGGACGAGATTGATAGCGGAAGCGTCGAGGCCGCACAGAAAAGTGCGCCGCAACTCGCGGAAGGCGAGCACCTGCGCCGCGCGCTGATTTATCATTTCAACAGAGAGTTTGCGCGCGCGCGACTTCATTACACGGCCATCGCTGAGAGGTATCCGCAAAGCGCTGGCGTCCCCGAAGCCACTTTTCAAATCGGGCGTAGCTTTCATCAAGACGGACACTACGAAGACTCGATTACTTTTTTCCAGAAGGTCATCGAAAAACATCCTGATAGCGCAAGCGCGCGCGAGGCTTTGAGCTTTCTTGGCTCTGCTTACACGCGCCTCAAACGCACGGACGAGGCTGTGGCGAGTTATCGTCGCTTTATCGAAAGATACGCCGATGCTCCGAATCCTGAAAGACCTTTTCTGAATATCATAGATGCGCTGCGCGACGGCGGGCGCGACACAGAGGCGTTGGATTGGATTGAGCAGACGCGCAATCGGTTCAAGGGCCAACTTCCGTCCACACTCGCGCTCTTTTCGCGCGCGCGGCTTTATCTCACACATGGCGCATGGCCGCGCGCCCTCGCAGACCTTGAAGCTTTGCGCACGGAGACGGAACTCGGCGGCACGCGCGTTCCCGGCGGCACGAGTTCGACGGAAGTTTCATACCTGCGCGCCTATGCGCTTGAGCAGATGGGCCGGAGCGATGATGCCGTCAAAGCTTATCTGGAAATTCCAGACGGGCGCAATGAATATTACGGAGGCCACGCGACCGAGAGACTGCGCGCTCTTTCGGCAGATGAAAAAGCGCGCGCGGCAATCACGTCGCGTCTGGATAGTTTGCGCAAAGAAGCGCAGCAGGCAATGTCCGCCGGACAAGCAGATAAGGCACGCCTTGCAGCACAGAGCGGGCTTCGTTTGACAACGGATGCAAGCATCACACGCGAACTGCTCGAAGTTGCGCGCAAAGCTTATGCTGCGCTGCCCGCATATCACAATCTGCCTGCGGCAAAGCTCGTTCCCGCCGGAAGGCAGAAAGTTTATACGGAGAAATCCACAGAAACTCAGTCGCCAACGCTGCGCGCGCTGGCCGACGAGCTTCTGTTTCTTGGTCTCTATGATGAAGCCGCGCCTGCTCTCGCGGCGGCGGAAAATTTTTCAAATGATAAGACGGCAAGCGATGCGGCATACACGCTCGCAGTTTTCTATAAACGCGGCGAGATGGCAGACCACGCGATTCTCTATGCCGAGCCGCTCTGGAAAAATGTGCCGCGCGATTTCCTGCTTGAGCTTGCCCCGCGCGAGATGGTCGAGTTGCTCTATCCTGCTCCGTTCAGCAAAGCCATCAACGAGAGCGCGCCCGCGCGCGGAGTTGATTCAAGATTTATCCTTTCCATCATGCGGCAGGAATCCAGATTCAGGGCCGATGCCAAGTCCGTCTCTGCCGCGCGCGGATTGATGCAATTTATTCCTGCGACTGCCAACACGATTGCCCAACAGCTCGGCAAACAGGAATTTCGACAGGACGATCTTTATCTGCCGCGCACGGCGATTCTTTTCGGCTCGCAATATCTGGGCAATCTCTTCAAGCTCTTTCCGAACATGCCGCAGGCCGTCGCCGCTTCATACAACGGCGGCGAAGATAATGTCGCGCGCTGGGTCGCGCGTGCGCGTTCAAATGATGCTGACCGCTATGTGCCTGAGATTGGCTTTGCGCAATCGAAGGATTATGTCTATAAAATCATGTCCAACTTTCGCGTCTATCAACAGCTTTATGATGAACAGCTTCGGAGCAGATAAGCTTTAAAAGTTTTATTTAGGATGAAAGGCAATCTTTTTGAGATGAACGAAAGAAGTTTCCCGCAAAGGCGCAAAGGCGCAAAGGAAAGACGCAAAGAAAGCTTTCAAGGGAGAGATGGATGGAAGCTTTTTTTTCCGTTGTGTCTTCTCTTGTTAATTCCCTTTGCAGCTTGCCAGCCTTCTGCAAAGCAGCAGAGTCAAACGACGCAGGCGAAGCATTACGATTTGTCCGGCAAGGTTGTGTCGGTTGATAAAGCGAAAAAGGAAGTGACCATCGCGCATGAAGCCATAGAGGGTTACATGCCCGCGATGACGATGCCGTTTCCGCTCAAAGACGAATGGGCTTTTGATGTCCTCGCGCCCGGAAATAAAGTCGGAGCCAAGCTGGTCGTTGATGCCAACTCTTACTGGCTCGAAAGCATTGTCATCAGCGCGGGCGCGAACGATACAATCTCGCCGTCCGAAGAACGCAAAGAACCGCGCGTGGGCCAGACGGCTCCCGATTTCAAGCTCGTCAATCAGGACGGCAAAAATATCAGCTTCAATCAATATCGCGGCAAAGCTCTGCTGCTCACATTCATCTACACGCGCTGCCCGATTCCTGAGTACTGCACTTTGATGAGCACCAACTTCAACGAGATTAATAAAACCTTGCAGCAGAATCCGGCTTTGCAGGAGCGCACGCATCTCTTGAGCATCACGATTGACCCGGTCTATGACACGCCGAAAGTCATGCGCAGCTATGGAGCATCGCACACTGGCAATTACGGTCAGGAAAAATTCGAGCGTTGGGAATTTGTCACAGGCAAGCCAGATGAAATTAAGCGCGTCGCGGAATTTTTCGGTCTTTCATATTTTGAAGAGAAAGACCAGATTACACATTCCCTGCGCACGGCCATCATCGCGCCCGACGGCAAAGTCTATAAAATTTATTCGGACAATCAATGGAAGCCATCGGAAGTAATTAAAGATGTAGAGAGCTTGCTCGGCACTGGCGGCAGTTAAATTTGAAAGTCAGATGAAAGGCAAGCTATTGCCACGCGGCTCTGGTTTGTGACAGAATCCGGCTCAGCTAAAGCTCCAAACTGTATCGCGGACGAGTGATTCATGTTGTCTCTTCGTCAACTCACAAGACGGCTCCGGCCCGCTTACGCTCTGAGGAAATTCTCTGCGGCGGTGCTGGCCCTCTCGCTGTTGGCGACGATTGCTCCCTTCAGCTTTTCATCAGAATCAGCACACAGTTGCTCGATGCCCTGCTGCGCGAGTGGAGCATGTGAGACAGGCGCGTGCGATTTTTCGTTCGAGGCAGATTCCCAAAAGCATTCGCATGCATCTACGCATAAAGCGGCAGAGGAGCTTTGCGGCGCGGAAAATCTTTTAAAGATTTCTGTAAAGATTTCCGTCACGCGGCTCATGCGCAAAGAGACTGTCAAGCAAAACAGCTTGCAGCCAAACTCTTTCTCGCAGCCCTGCCCGCCGGATTGCGGCGCGGGGACAACTTCACAGTTTCGCCGCGCAGGAGAGTTAGCAATTCTGGGCCACGCGCACAAGGCACGGCCTCCGACATATCTCTCGCTTCTTAAAAGCGAAGCTCATCCGATATTTCTCAACGCACGTTGGCGCAGGCAATCAAAGCCTCGCGCTCCTCCTTCACAGTCTCTTTCATAGACTGAATTTTAAAAACCAGGGTTGGACATAAGTGGTGGCATGCGGCTCTGCCGCTTGAGCTGTGCGGAAAGTCTCTGACTTTCCGTACAGTCATTCTTCGTCCCGGCGAGGCTGAGCCTCGACAGAAGTTAAGGAACACGTAACGGAAAGCCGAAGGCTTTCCGCACAGCGTGGGCGGCAGAGCCGCCTTGCCATCCCTAGTCGAAAAGAGCTTGAGAGGAGGAGCGATGTTGAACCTCAGAAATAATGCTGCATCCTCGTTTGGATGTCTCAGATTCTTGCTGCTCGCTGCACTCGCGCTGAGTTGCAGCGCACAGCTTTGCCTTGCTCAGCAAGCAGTCACTTCGGCTACGTTGAGCGGTCGCATTGAAGACGCGGGCGGAGCTGTCGTCGGCGGCGCAATCGTCACCGTCACGGATGCCGAGAGAAACATTAACACTTCGACCATGAGCGACGGCGAAGGACGTTTTCGCTTTCTGCATCTGAACGCAGGCACATACACGCTCAAGGTCGAGCAGCAGGGCTTTGCAACCGTGAGCCAGCAACTGACTCTGACTGTCGGACAGGCTCTGGATATTCTAATCAAATTGCCTGTCGCAGGGGTCAGCGCGGAGATTGCTGTCAACTCGCTTGTGATTCCGCTTGTCGAGACAACGCGCACGCAGGTTACTGAAACCATTCTGCCGCGAGAGATTGATGCGCTGCCGCTCAACGGGCGCAACTACATTGACCTCGCGCTGCTCGTTCCCGGCGTCTCGCGCACGAACACAGGCAGCATACAACGCTTCGCGGAAACCTCTGCCGTTCCCGGCACAGGCATCTCCATCGCGGGCCAGAGAAATCTGAACAATAGTTTTATCGTTGACGGACTCTCGGCCAATGATGATGCAGCAGATTTGGCTGGGACTTTTTATAGTCAGGAAGTGATACGCGAATTTCAGGTCGTGACTTCCGGCGGCATAGCCGAGTTCGGCAGGACTTCGGGCGGCGTCGTCAATATCATCACGCAATCGGGGACGAACAACTGGCGCGGGCGCGCTTATGGCTTCTTTCGCAATCAAAGATTCGATGCGCGAAATCCGCTCGCGCCTGCCAAAGACCCTTTGACGCAAGCGCAGTATGGCATCAGCATCGGCGGGCCGCTTAAGAGAGACAGGACTTTTCTCTTTACCAATTTCGAGCAGACGCGCCGCAATGATGCAGCCGTCATCACGATTCGTCCAGACCGCGTAGCCACAATCAATGCTCGTCTGAATCAAGTCAACTTTCCCGGCCCACGCATTGAAACAGGGCTTGTGCCGGGTGGGTTTGATGCGACCAACTTTTTCGCGCGCGTTGACCACTGGCTTAATCAATCAAATCTGTTTTCCGCGAGATATGGTCTTTACGAACTCTCGGCTCTTAACTCGCGCAATGTGGGCGGGCTCAACTCCGTCAGTCGCGGCACGAATCTGGACACTCTGGACCAGACAGTCACGCTCAGCAACGTCACAAATATTTCGACGCGCACTATCAACGAAGCGCGCGCGCAATACACGCGTAGCAGGCTCAAGGCTCCTGTCAATGATGAGATTGGGCCAGCCGTGAACATCACTGGCGTGGCGAGCTTCGGCACGGCTACCTTCTCGCCGCTCGCGCGCGACATAGACCTCTTTGAAGTCGTAGACAATGTGACGACAGAGCGCGGCGCGCACACTTTAAAAGTTGGCGCAGACTTTCTCTACAATCGCATCAACATCAATTTCCCCGGCGCGCTACAAGGTGTCTATAACTTCACTTCGCTGGCGAATTTTCTCGCGGGCAACTACTCGCAATTTCAACAGGCATTCGGCGCGCCCACGCAGTTGCAGTCAAATCCGAACATAGGCTTCTTCGTGCAGGACGAATGGAAGCCGCGCACGGATTTGACCATCAACGTGGGCCTGCGCTATGACGCGCAATTTTTGCCTGAGCCAATCGAGACAGACGCGAATAACTTTGCGCCGCGTCTAGGCATCGCTTACGCGCCCGGCGACCGCAAGACTGTCTTTCGCGCGAGCTATGGAATCTTTTTTGACCGCGTGCCGCTCCGCGCGACCTCGAACGCTTTGCAGCGCGACGGCTCAAAATATCTTGTCGCGCAACTTTCACCGACTGTGCCGGGCGCGCCTGTCTTTCCAAACGTGCTTACAAGCTTTCCGACCAACTTGCAGACGCGGCCCAACATCACCACGATTGATACGTTGATTGAGAGCAGCTATAGCCAGCAGATAAATTTTCAGGTTGAGCGCGAACTGCCCTGGAGGTCTTCCGTCTCAGTCGGCTTTCTTTCCCTGCGCGGGTTGCATCTGATTATGTCTCGCAACGTCAATGTGCCGCGGTGCGCTTTCTCTCCAACAAATCCAAATTTATGTCGCCCGGATTCTCGTTGGGGAAACATCTCGCGCTTTGAAGGCACGGGCGAATCCGATTACAACGGGCTGATTGTGACTTTCAATAAGCGCGCGTCAGATTGGGCCAGCGTGCGCGTCTCTTATACTTTCTCGAAAGCGATTGACGACGCGGGCAACTTCTTTTTCAGCTCGCCGCAGAATAACTTTGACCGCAGAGATGATCGCGGCCTTTCAGACAACGACCAGCGACATCGCCTGACTGTGAGCGGCTCGCTCGAAGTCCCACGCAAGCCGGGCGCGAATAATTTCCGTCGCTCATTGGAAGGATTTCAACTGAGCTACATTTTCGCCTATGCTTCGCGCCTGCCGTTTAATATCCTGCTCGGCACGGATAGAAATCTGGACACAAATTTTAACGACAGGCCGCCCGGCGTCGGGCGCAATACCGGGCGCGGTTTTGATTTCGCGTCTCTTGACTTGCGCCTCAGTCGTCATTTTAATTTCACGGAGCGATTGAGACTCGAAACACTTGTCGAAGGTTTTAATCTTTTCAACCGCGCGAATCTGCAAATCCCGAACAACGTTTTCGGCAGCGGAACAATTCCGCTCACGACCTTCGGGCAGCCGACCGCGGCTGGCGATTCACGGCAGATTCAATTCGGCTTGCGGCTCAGCTATTGAATGGTAAAGTATAGTTCGTTAACGAAGGATAATGTTGATGAAAGAAAAGCTTTTTAAAATCATCATCGCCAGCATGGCTCTCATGCTCGTAACTTCCGCAGGATGCACGCAGCAGACTTCGAGCAAGGCCGAAGAGAGCACGCGAGAGATAGCGGCTGCGCCGCCGGTTCAAGTCTCATCGGAAAAGACGGATGCGGCTGAGCCTGCTATGGCAGCCGCGACGGATGGCACAGTGTATGTCGCTTGGGTCGAGCATTATGCAGAAGGCGCGGATGTCTGGCTGAGAAAAATCAACCCGGACGAGTCGCGCAATGAGGCTGTGCGCGTCAATCCTGAGAAGGGCGCGGCAAAGGCCTGGCGCGGCGACCCGCCGACGGTCGCTGTGTCTGCCGAAGGAACAGTGTATGTCGCATGGTCTGCGCGTGCGGCGACGAAGGGCCACGAAACAAATCTTTATCTCTCTGCTTCGCGCGATGGCGGAAAAAGTTTCGAGTCGCCTGTCAAAGTCAATGATGATGCGAAACCTGCACGGCACGGAATGCATTCGCTCGCTCTTGATAAAGAGGGCCGCGTCTATCTCGCATGGCTTGACGAGCGCAATGTGAAGCCTGCTGCGCCGATGGGAATGCATCGCGGAGAGATGGCAGAGAAAGAGAGCAACAGCGAAGTTTTTGTGGCCCATTCGGAAGACGGCGGGCGAACTTTCTCAAAGAATCAGATGATCGGGCGCGAAGCCTGCCCGTGTTGCAAGACTGCAATCACGACTGCGCCGGATGGAAAAATTTATGTAGGCTTTCGACAGGTCTTGAAAGGCGACTATCGCCACATCGCTGTCAGCTCTTCTTCCGACAAGGGCCGCACGTATTCGTCTCCAATCATCGTCAGCGACGACCAGTGGATGATTGCCGCATGCCCTGTCTCCGGGCCATCGCTTTCGGTTGGAGAAGACGGCGCGGTCAGAGTCCTTTGGTACACGGAGGGCGAAGCGGGCGCGCAGGGACTCTATCTCACAATCTCGCGCGACGCAGGGCAAACATTCTCGCGCCGCCAACTCATCGCAAGAGGCCACGTGCGCGGCAACCCTTTGCTTGTCAGCGATGCAAGAGGACATAAAACTGCCGCCATCTGGCAAGGAGGCGATGGAACTAGTACGAACATGATGCGTGCTGAGATAACTTCGGATGGAACGATTAACGGCGAGACGGATTTGAAGAACGGTGGCGATTTGCCGGCAGCCGCCGCCGCCAACTCACAGATTTTCGCAGCCTACATTATGACGATGAACAAGCAGCGTAGCATCTGGCTCGGACGTGCAGGTAAATTTTGAGGTGAAGGAGCAGATGAATTTGAAAGACAACCTGTGCGCCATGACTGCCGGACGAGTGTTGGCCTTCGCTCTCGGCACATTGCTGCTCACTTCTTCGTGCCAGCAACAGCAGTCTGCAAAGACAAAGCAAACGACGACAACGAATCAACAGGTCGCCTCACAACCTGTCACAGTCAAACCTCCTTCACAGGAACTTAAAACCTATGAAGGCGTCGGCGTCGTCACAAAAGTCGTGCTGGAAAATCCTTATGATAAAACTCTCGCCTCAGTCGAATTGAATCATGAAGAGATTGCCGGACTGATGCCGCCGATGATTATGGAGTTTTACGTCAAAGAAAGATCGCTCCTCAAAAACATCAAGGTCGGCGATAAAGTTGATTTCACAGTCGAAGCCAAAGGCGGGACGGAAATTATTTCGGAAATAAAAAAGAAGCGATGAGAAAAAGCATGGCTCTTATCTCATAAGTAAGTTCGACGTAAGAGACAGGTAACTTTCTTAGCTCCGGGAGGAGCGACATATCAGTAGCCCACGACGCCAGTCGTGGGAACACAATTCAATTTCAAGACTGAGCCCCGTAGGGGCGACATAAACTATGCGAATCAAGAGTAGAAACAGAGAGAAAGAAAAGAGCTTTCTCTTTGCACCTCTTTGCGTCTTCCATCTTTGCGGTCTTTGCGGTTAAGTTGTTTTTTAACGCAAAGGACGCAAAGATTTTTCGCAAAGAGCGCAAAGATTTTCTCTACTCTTGATTCGCATACATTATGTCGCCCCTACGGGGCTTGTTATTTATCTCTACTGCTCGAACCCACGACTCACGTCGTGGGCTAATATATGTCGCCCCTCGCGGGGCTGGCATTTCGTTTATTGCTTCAGCTTCAAGATTTCTTCTGTCAGCACGGGAACAGCATCAAAAAGGTCGCCGACGATGCCGTAGTCCGCGATGTCGAAGATTGGAGCTTCCGGGTCTTTGTTAATCGCGACGATAGTGCCGGAGTTTTTCATTCCGACGAGATGCTGTATCGCGCCGGAGATGCCGAGCGCGATGTAGAGCTTGGGCGCAACCGTTTGGCCCGATGAACCAATCTGACGGTCAATCGGCAACCATTCGGCGTCGCAGATGGGACGCGAGGCTGCTATGTCGCCGCCGAGAGCGGCTGCGAGTTTTTCCGCGAGTTCAATATTCTCTTTGCTCTTGATGCCGCGCCCGATGGCGACGATTGTTTCCGCCTTCGAGAGGTCAACAGCCTGTTTGACTTCCTGAAACGGAGGCTCAGGCTGCATGCGAATCGCGCCGACCTCGACCTGCATCGTCTCAACAGTCGCCGCAGCAGTTCCCTTCTGCGCTTGATCTCCACGATATGCGCCGGATTGAAAAGTTGCGAAGACGGGCGGCTCGCCATCCGAAACTACATCCGCGTCCATCTTGCCCAGAAAGATGCGGCGCGTGAAAGTCACTTTGCCTTCCGACACTTTGGCGCGGATGCAATCGCTGATTAATCCTTTGCCGAAACGCGCGGCCAGCTTCGGCGCGTAATCGCGCACCAGATAGGTGTGCGACATGATGACATACTGCGGGTCTTGCGCGCGTATGACGCGCTCCATAGCATCCGTGTAACCGTCCGGCGTATATTCTTTCAGCTTCTCATTCTCTGCATAGACGACTTTTGAGAGCGCAAAGACAGCCACTTCATCTGCTAAGTTCTGCGCGCCTGAGCCAAGCAGGACAGCCGAAACTTCCTGGCCCAATTCCGCGCCGAGGCTCTGCGCCGCCGCAATCGCCTCGAAAGAAGTTTTATTCAGAACTCCGTCACGATGCTCTGCGAAAACTAAAATACCGTTGCTCATTAATCAACCTCTATCAATAAGTCAGGAGTCAGGAGTCTGGAGTCAAAAGCTTTTTGTCTTTGACTCATGACTCCAGACTCCTGACTCCTGACTGTTTTAAATTACACGCGCTTCATTGCGCAGCTTTTCGGCGAGCGCGACGGCTCCTGCTTTCGCGTCGCCGTTGCCTAAGAACTGCGTCTGCTTTGTTTTTTCCGGCAGATAAATTTTTTCTATGCGCTGGTGCGAAGCGGGCGCGGCGTCGTTTGCGGGCGTGACTTCCTTTATCTCTTTCTTCTTCGCAGCCATGATGCCTTTTAAGGTCGCGTAGCGAATCTGGCTGATGCCGGATTGAATCGTCAAGAGGGCTGGCTTTGTCATCGAGTACCACTGATACCAGCCGCTCTCCAATTCGCGCTTGACGCGAAGCTGCTCGCCCGAAGCATCAACCTCTATGACAATCGTGGCGTGCGGAATCCCCAAAATCTCCGCCATGATGACGCCCGTCTGCGCGTAGCCATAATCGTCCGACTGCAATCCTGTCATGACCAAATCCGGGCCTTCTTCGCGAATTGCTTCGGCCAAGATATTCGCTGCGGCATACGGCGAGAGATGTTGCAGGTTATCACCGACGACATGAATCGCACGGTCTGCGCCACGCGCGAGTGCATCCTTAATGACAGACTTGACACGTTGCGGCCCCATAGAGCAGATGATGACTTCGCCGCCGTGCTTCTCTTTCAAGCGCAAAGATTCCTCTAAGGCATAGCCGTCAGACTCGTTGACCTCAAAGGACAAATCGCCCTCTTCAATCCAAGTCCCCTCTTTGTTAATACGCAAGATCGCATCCTTGTTAGCGACCTGCTTCATCAAGACGATAATTTTCATTTCAGTTTTCAGTTTTCAGTTTTCAGTTTTCAGTTTTCAGTTAGGCTCTTGCTCAAAACTGAAAACTAAAAACTGAAAACTTATTCCTTGTATCTCTTAAAAATCAAACTCGCGTTCGTGCCGCCGAAGCCGAAGCTGTTGGAGAGCGTGTAATCAACCGTTGCCTCGCGCGGCTCGTTCGGCACGTAGTCCAAATCGCAATCCGGGTCAGGGTTCACGTAGTTGATTGTCGGCGGCAGCATCCCGCGATGGATTGCGAGCACGGAGAAGACGCCTTCGATGCCGCCAGCCGCGCCGAGCAGGTGGCCCGTCATGGATTTTGTAGAACTCACGGCCAGCTTATAGGCATGTTCCCCAAAAGCTTTCTTGATAGCCATCGTTTCAAACTTATCGTTGTATGGCGTGGACGTGCCGTGTGCGTTGATATAGCCGACCTGCTCCGGCTGAACTCCTGCATCCTGCAAAGCTTTCTGCATCACGCGAATCGCGCCTGAGCCAGTTTCGTCCGGCATCGTGATATGAAAAGCGTCTGCGGTCATGCCATAGCCGACAATCTCTGCATAGATGCGTGCGCCGCGTTTCTGGGCCAATTCCAACTCTTCCAGAATCATCAGCCCCGCGCCTTCGCCTATGACAAAGCCGTCGCGGTCGCGCTCAAATGGACGCGAAGCTCTGACCGGGTCGTCGTTGCGTGTCGAAAGAGCGCGCATCGCCGCAAAGCCCGCGACGCTCATAGGCGTGATGGCGGATTCCGCGCCGCCGCAAATCATGACATCCGCATAGCCGTGCTGTATGAGACGGAAGCTGTCGCCGATGGCATGCGCTCCTGCGGAGCAGGCCGTCGCCGTCGCAGAGTTTGGCCCTTTCGCTTTATGACGAATGGAGACCTGTCCGGCTGCAAGGTTGACGATGGCCGAAGGAATAAAGAAAGGCGAGACGCGATGCGGGCCATCGTCGAGGAGCTTTGAGTGCTCGCGCTCAATGGCCCAGAAATCGCCTATGCCGCTGGAGATGTATGTGCCGACCTGTTCGGAGTTTTCATCCGTGATGACAAGGCCGCTGTCTTTCATGGCCTCGTCTGCGGCGGCGATGGAGTAATGGATAAAGGCGCCCATCTTGCGCGCCTCTTTCTTTTCGATGAAGTTGAGCGGGTCAAAGTCTTTAACTTCGGCTCCGAATTTGACAGAGAACTTTTCGGTGTCAAATTTCTTAATCATGTCTACGCCGCTCTGCCCGCTCATCAGCGCAGACCAAGTCGCCTCGACCTTATTGCCGACCGGCGTCACCAGACCAAGACCTGTCACTACGACGCGACGTTTCAAGTTAAATACTCCTTCTTCAAGAGTCTGAAGTCTGGAGTCTGGAGTCAAAGACAGAAAAGTTTTTGACTCTCGACTCTCGACTCCGCACTCCAGACTTATTTCTTGTGTTGGTCAATGTAGCTATAGGCGTCGCGGACGCTCTGAATTTTTTCGGCGTCTTCGTCGGGAATCTCTATCCCGAACTCTTCCTCAAAACGCATCACAAGCTCAACCGTGTCGAGCGAATCCGCGCCGAGGTCGTCAATGAAACGCGCATTGGGAGTCACTTCGTTTTCGTCAACACCAAGCTCGTCAACGATTATCTGTTTAACTTTATTCTCGATCTCTTGATCGGCCATTTTTTTGCTCCTCTATGAAAGGTTGAAAAACCTATCCCTGCAAATTACAAAAACTTATGAGAGAGCCTCGCGCGTCGCGCGAAGGCTCGCGGCATCTTCGACATTCAGGCAAACCGTCTCGCGGTTAATCTGCCTCACAAGCCCGGACAAAACTTTTCCCGGCCCGACTTCGACAAACTTTCCGACGCCTTCCTGAATGAGAAACTCTACGGACTCGCGCCAGCGCACAGGCGCGGAGACTTGCCTGACAAGCGCATCGCGCGCCTCTGCTCCGCCCGTAATCGCAGCCGCGTCCACATTCGTGACAAGCGGCACGCGCAAGTCTGCAAAAGAAGTCTTTTCAAAATCTGCGGCCAGACGCTCCTGCGCCGGCATCATCAGCGCGCAATGAAACGGCGCGCTGACATTCAACTTGATAGTCCGTTTCGCGCCGCGCTCTTTCAACAAAGCCATCGCGCGTTCGACTGCCGCAACGTCTCCGGCAATCACCACCTGTCCCGGCGAATTGATATTAGCAGGGCTGCAAACTTCGCCCTCCTGAGCCTCGCCGCAGGCATTCATAATGTCGCTTAAATCCGCGCCCAGAATCGCAGCCATTGCGCCTGAGCCGACTGGCGCGGCCTCCTGCATGTAACGCCCGCGCGCGCGCACGGTTCGCACGGCATCCGTTAAAGACAAAGCTCCTGCCGCGACCAGCGCGGAATATTCTCCGAGGCTGTGGCCCGCGACAAAGTTCGGTGCAGGAAATCCTTCTGCTTCCATCGCGCGAAAAGCTGCAACTGATGTGGTCAGAATCGCAGGCTGCGTGTTCTCAGTCAACTGCAAGTCTTCCGCCGTGCCTGCAAAGCACATCTCGGAGATGGAAAATCCAAGAGCTTCGTCTGCTTCTTCAAAGACCAAACGAGCCGCCGGAAAGTTTTCCGACAAATCGCGTCCCATCCCGGCATACTGCGAACCCTGCCCAGGGAAAATGTATGCGAGAGAGTCGCTCATCTATCCTTTCGCGTCTGCATCGAAAAAGCAATCGTCTCAGGCCGCGCGGCTGTCACCGCGACCTCTCGCTTCTGCGCCTCGTACCCGTCAACCTTGACGACCACGCGATAACTTCCCGGCTGCAATTTTTTCACACGCACGCGCCCGCGCCCGTCCGCTTTGCGAAAGACAATCTCTCCAGACTTGGGAACGAAAGTGACGCAAGCATTTTTAATTGGCACGCCCGAAGTATCTGTCACCTCGACAGTCAAAGACTCTTCCCTGTTCTGGCCCAGAGCAGACACAACTGCGCCGCAAGACATCAGGCACAGCATCACTGTTATCAATCTTATGACTCGCAACATGCCTCTCCTACCAACGCAAGACGACTCCGCCCCAAGTCACACCGCCGCCGAAAGAAGCTAAGACCACAAGGTCGCCCGTTTTCACGCGGCCAGCCTCAACACATTCATCCAGCGCAATCGGAATCGAAGCTGAAGACGTGTTGCCGTGCATAGAGATGTTTGAATAAATTCTTGCTTCATCCACGCCAAGCTTGCTTGCGACCGCATCCGTGATGCGCTGGTTGGCTTGATGTGGAATAAAGAGATTGATGTCGTCGGCCTTTTGCCCTGCCTCTTCCAACACTTCGCGCGAGATGTCCGTCATCGAACGCACGGCGACTTTGAAAAGCTCGTTGCCTTTCATCTTATAAAAGTGCTGGCCGGAAGCAATCGTCTCGGCAGTCGAGCCATGACGTGTCCCGCCGCCGGGCGCATAAAGCTGTTCCGCAAAGCGACCATCCGAGCGAATCCGCGCCGCAAGAATGCCGCGCTCTTCTTCGACTGGCCCAAGCACCGCTGCTCCTGCTCCATCGCCAAAGATGACGCACGTAGAGCGGTCTGTGTAATCAACATACTTGGTCAAAACTTCCGCGCCGATGACCAGAGCATAGCGACATTGCCCCGTGCGAATCATCGAATTGACGAGCGTCAAGCCATAAAGAAATCCAGAACAAGCTGCTGCGATGTCAAAGGCTGCGGCTTTATTCGCGCCAAGCTCTGCCTGTACAAGGCAACCTGTCGAAGGCAGCAGCTGGTCTGGCGTGACTGTCGCGCAGACGAGCACATCAATCTCTGACGGGTCAATACGCGCGCGCTCAATCGCCTGCCGCGCAGCCTTGACGGCAAAGAGCGAAGTGTACTCTTCCGGCGCAGCCTTGCGACGTTGCTTGATGCCCGTGCGCGAGGTAATCCACTCGTCAGAAGTGTCCACCAGCTTTTCCAAATCGGCGTTCGTCAGAATGCCTTTCGGATAAGCGTGGCCCGTGCCAAGGATGCCAGCATTTACTTGTGCCATTACTTTCCTTTCGTAAATAGTAAATGATAAATGGTAAATAGAAAAATTGGTTTTATCTATTTACCATTCGCAATTTGCTATTCACTAATTACCGCCAACCGCTTCTGCAAACTCGCGCGCATTGGTTTCGGCGATGCCGCGCTCTATGCGTTCGCTGGCGCGATGCTCGGAAAACTCTTTGACACTGCGAATCGCATTGCGTATCGCACGCGCATTCGATGATCCATGACCGATCATCACAATCTTTCTCACGCCGAGCAGAGGCGCGCCGCCGTATTCAGAATAATCGAGCCGCTTTTTGATATTGCGAAACGCAGGCTTGGCAAGCATCGCTCCGGCCTTGGTCATCGCCGTCGCCTTCAACTCGCGCTTAATCATAGAGAGCATCGCATCCGTCAAGCCTTCGCTCAACTTGAGCATCACATTGCCCGTAAAACCGTCTGTGACGATGACATCCACTTGACCTGTGAAAACGTCGCGGCCTTCTACGTTGCCGACAAAATTCAAGCTTTCGAGATTTCGCATGAGCGGAAACGCTTCCTTTGTTAAGTCGTTTCCTTTAGCTTCCTCTTCACCGATGCTCATCAATCCGACGGAAGGCTTGACTGTGCCGAGCACTGCTCTGACATAAGCGTCGCCCATGATTGCGAACTGGGCCAGATGAATTGCCTTGCATTCGGCGTTTGCGCCCACGTCGAGCAAGAGCGTCGGCTTCGCTCCCTTTGTCGGAATCATCGCCGCCAGCGCGGGACGATCCACACCGGGCAGCATGCCTATGACCATCTTCGCCGTAGCCATCGCCGCGCCGGTGTTTCCGGCAGAGACGATACCATCAGCGCGTCCTTCATTGACCAGCTTCGAGCCGATTCTCAAAGAGCTTTTCTTCTTGCGCCGGACGGCTGTAGCGACAGGCTCATCCATGCCAATCACTTCTGCCGCTTCGACCAACTCAATGCCGCGATCTCCCTGCCCGCGCCAGCCGCAACGCTTGAGCTCAGGCTCGATGCGTTCGGGCTGCCCGACAAGTATGACCTGCACGCCGAGGTCGCGCGTGGCCGCCAGCGCGCCGTCTATCTCAGCGTGCGGAGCATTGTCCGAACCCATCGCATCAACGACGACTTTCCCGGTCAGTGTCATAACGAAAAGTTATGATTCCTGTTCAACCTGTATGACTTCACGATTTTTATAAAAACCGCACTTCGGGCATACGCGATGCGGGAGGCGCGGCTCCTGGCAGTTCGGGCAGATGCTTGTTTGCGGCGCGCGCAAAGCATCATGTGCGCGACGTTTGCGCGTGCGCGCTTTTGAGTGTCTTCGTTTTGGATTAGGCATAATAACTCCTTAAAAACATTTTGGATTTTAGATTTTTGATTTGCGATTGAAAGAAAATTTCATTTTTGCTTTTTCTTCAAATCGCAAATCTAAAATCGCAAATCTTTCAAAGCTTGCCAGCGCGGATCAACTTCCTTTGATTCACAATGACAGGCATTCGTATTTTTGTTAATACCGCAAACGGGACAAAGGCCCGCGCAATCTTCACGACACAGAGCGCGCGTAGGCAGTGCCAGTAAGACCTGCTCGCGCACTAAATCATCAACATCAATCGCTTCTCCCTCAAAAACGGAGAGGCTCAAATCTTCTTCCTGCAATTCTGCGGTCTCTTCTTCCGCAGCATATTCGCTCGCCGGAACATAAGTGACATCGAACTCTGTATCCACAGGCGCGTCTATGGCTGCAAGGCAACGGTCGCAATCAATTTCTGCGCGGGCCTTGATTTTGCCTCGCAGTCGTATCCTTTGACCGTCGCGCGTCGCGCGCCCGCTCACCTCTGGAGCTTCTGTCAGACGCAGGTTCTCTTCTACGAGCTTTAATTCTTCAAGCTCGTAAGCGTGTGCAAATGCGCCGCCATTCTCTTCCAGTTTATCAAGCTCTAAACGCATCCGCGCACCCCTTTGTCTGAAACAGCGCGCCGCAGCATCAGGCGCACAAAAGGAGTTATTATAACTGCCTCAACGCCAGTGTCAACGCGTCAGGGCCAGTCGGTATTTCTTAGCTTCTCGCCTCAGAGCTTTGTTGCCCAATCTTTAAGGCATCTTCGCGCATGGCTTCCGCGAGTCGCTTATCGCCGCTTGTCACGAGACGTTTGCGCGCGTGACGCGCCGCGCTGAACAATGGCGGCAAAGCAGGAATCTCATCCGGCGGCAAACCTTTTTTGCGCGCCGTGCGATAACGCGATTCGTCCTGGCCCGCCACACGCGCCGCGCGAAAAGATTCATCCGCGCGCGTCTCATCGCCGTTTCTTAAATAGAGCAAGCCGAGCATGTAAAGCGCAGCCGAATATCCTTCGTTCATCTCGACAGCTTTGCGCAGGTGTCGCTCGGCCATGCGATTGCGATTGAGACGATAATAGACACATCCCACTACGTAATGAGTCTCAGGCGCGGGATGCGCGGCCAGAGCCTGTTTAAATTCCGCTAAGGCATCTGCCCATCTCTCTTCCGCCGCCAGAAGGCGACCCAGAGCATAATGCGCTGCGAAGGAAGCTGTGCCGCGCTCTACTACCTGACGCAAAAGTTTTTTGGCGCGCTCGGCCTCTCCTTCATCACCGCACGCGAGTCCCAACAGCAAACAGATGCGCTCATCTTCGGGCGCAGCCTTGCGCGCGCGTTCCAGATAATCACGCGCCAGAGCCATCTTGCCCGCGCGGAAAAAGTATTCGCCGAGAAAAGAATTTAAAGGCGCATTATCCGCAGCCAGTGCAGCAGCCCTTTCGAGCGCGCGTATGCCGCGCGAAGAGTTGCCTTCGGCCAGAGAGTTCATGCCCTCGTCAATATAGCTTTTGAAGGTCGCGGCCTCTGTTCCCTGATAACGCGCGATGATGCGCGCGCGCGTTTCGTCGCGACGCTGCATCTCGTCCTGCTCTTCCGCTTCGCGCTTACAACGCTCACGCCAGATAGCATCCAACTGCTCTGCTTCAATCACGCCGCCATCGCTGAGGATGCCGATTAAAGTCTCTATCAAGGAATGGTCAAAGTAAGAATTGCGCGCCTGTCGCAAGAGAAAATCCAGACATCGCTCAAGCTGTTCGGCTGTGCGCAGGAGCCTGTACTCAAGTGCGGAGACGCGCTCCAACAAATGCTCTTCATGGAGCGCGGGCGGCTCTACAGGGTCATAGCGCACCGCGGCAGGCTCGACCATCAGCATCAAGCGCGTCCCGCAGCGCACGCACAGTTCCTCTCCGAAACTGTTCGCCGCCAAACATTTCTGGCAATAAAATTTATCCACTTTAGAGTCTGGAGTCTGGAGTCTGGAGTCTGAAGTCAGAGGCTTTTGACTCTTGACTCCAGACTCCAGACTCTGGACTTAAGTTAGTATTCATAAAACCCGCGCCCGCTTTTTCTGCCGAGCCAGCCCGCGTCCACATATTTTTTGAGAAGCGGGCAAGCCCTGTACTTTGAATCACCCAATCCGTCATGCAAGACATTCATAATCGCCAGACAAACATTGAGGCCGATGAAATCCGCCAGAGTGAGCGGCCCCATCGGATGATTCATCCCCAACTTCATAATGCCGTCAATGCTCTCGCGCGTGGCGACGCCTTCCTGCAAAACATAGATGGCTTCGTTAATCATCGGCATCAGGATGCGATTGGAAACAAAGCCGGGCATGTCATTGCATTCGAGCGGCGTCTTGCCCATCTTCTCGGACAACTCGCGCACGCGCGTGTAAGTCTCATCCGAAGTGGCGATGCCGCGTATAATCTCGACCAGCTTCATCACCGGCACGGGATTCATGAAATGCATGCCAATGACCTTCTCCGGTCTTTTAGTAAACGCGCCGAGCTTTGTAATCGAGATAGAAGAAGTGTTGGAAGCTAAGATAGTTTCCGGCCCGCACAATTCGTCGAGCGTGCGAAAGACTTTTGACTTGACTTCGACACTCTCTGTCACTGCTTCGACTACCAGAGCGGCAGAGCGCAAGTCTCCCATCTCTGTCGTCGTGCGTATGCGCTCAATGATAGCTTGCTTTTCATCCGCGCCGAGACGCTCTTTATCAACATCTCTTTGCAGACTCTTATCAATCGCGCTCATCCCGCGCTGCAAAAAATCTTCCTGCACATCGCACATCAACACATTGTAGCCAGCGCGCGCAGCCACCTGCGCAATGCCATTGCCCATCGTCCCCGCGCCGACCACGCCAATCGTTTCGCTCACACTCAAGTCCTCACTAATATTTCACCGCAGAGACGCGGAGACGCAGAGGAAAATTAAGATAAGAAGTAAGTTATTCATCTTCAGCTTTCTCGTTTGATTCTTACTTGCTTTTCTCTGCGTCTCCGCGTCTCTGCGGTGAAATTTAATCTAGCATTTATTCGCCACGCCAGTTCGGCGGCTCAGAGGGCGGCACGTATGTATATTCGCGCTCGCGCTCACGCTTTCGCTCTCCCCAACCGGAGGGCTGCGGCGCGCCGTATAATTCTCCGGGCCGCTGCCTGCCATAAGGCTGTGCGGGTTCTTCGTACAACTGCTTGCCGCCGCCGCTAAACCAGAACCAGAAAGTATATGCGCACAGCGCCACGCCGAGCGGAAAGCTCATCCCGGCCAATCCGCCCGCAATCATCAACCAAATTTTTACCCACGACTTTCTTTTCAGCAGACCATATCCCGCGACGAGCGATGGAATCGTAAAGGCGAGCCAGAAGAGACCGAAGACCGTCATGAAGATAAAGAAGACCGGCGCGGCTTCATCATTGAAGCCCCTGCCCAGAAAAAACGGGAAAAAGAAAAAGAGCATCAACAGCAGGGTCAGCGAATGTATTCCGCCATAGACCAGATGCAGGATGCCTAGCGTCTTATTATTTTCTTCTGTGGTCATAAATCTCTCTGGCCCAATCCCAAATTATCTTTCGACGGCCATCGCCACAGCATTCCCGCCGCCTAGACAGAGCGCGACCAGACCGCGATGTGCATCACGCCGCTTCATCTCATACAGGATGGTTGTCAACAGGCGCGAGCCCGATTGCCCGATTGCGTGTCCGAGCGCGACTGCGCCGCCATTGACATTGACCTTCTTCGGGTCAAGATTCAGTTCTTTAATAATCGCGACGGCCTGCACAGAGAATGCTTCGTTGAGCTCAATCAAATCAACTTCATCAAAAGTCCACCCGGCTTTCTTTAAAACCTTCTGCATGGCTTCGACTGGAGCCATCATCACAAGCTCAGGCTGTATGCCCGAAGTTGCCTGCGCGGCGATGCGCGCAAGCGGCTCAACGCCCATCGCGCGCGCACGCTCAAGCGATGTGACGACGACGGCAGACGCGCCGTCATTGACGCCCGGAGCATTGCCAGCCGTGACAGTCCCGCCCTCTTTCTTAAACGCAGGCTTGAGCTTGCCCAGGACTTCGATTGAAGTGTCTTCGCGCACAGGCTCGTCCGTGTCAAAGACAATCGGGTCGCCCTTCTTCTGCGGAATCTCTATCGCTAGAATTTCGTCTTTAAACTTTCCGGCCTTGATTGCCGCCGCAGCCTTGCGATGAGAGTTCAAGGCGTATTCGTCCTGCTCGCCTCTGTTGACTTGATAACGCTCCGCGACGACCTCGCCGGTGTTGCCCATGTGATAATTTTCAAAAGCGCACCACAGGCCATCGTGTATCATCGCATCAACAATCTCGCCGTTGCCCAGACGATAACCTTCGCGCGCTTTCGGCAAAAGATACGGCGCGTTTGTCATAGACTCCATGCCGCCCGCGACGACAATTTCCGCGTCACCGAGTTGCACAGCTTGTGCAGCCATCATCACAGCCTTGAGACCGGAGCCGCAGACCTTGTTGACCGTCACGGCAGAGACGCCAAACGGGATGCCGCCCTTGAGGGCCGCTTGCCGCGCAGGATTCTGGCCCACGCCCGCCTGAATCACATTGCCCATAATCACTTCGTCAACATTTTCCGGCTTCACGCCCGCGCGCTTGATGCTCTCGCGCACGACCATCGCGCCCAAATCAGTTGCGGAGAAATTCTTCAAAGCTCCCTGAAATTTTCCCGTCGGTGTTCTGACCGCGCTGATGATGACTGCTTCACGTATGTCTGACATGATGACACCTCTGTAAAAAACAGTAATGAGTGATGAGTAAAAAGTGACGAGAAAAATTTTGTTCACAGATTACTTTTTCACTTGCTGCGATTATACGTTGGCGCAAAGGGGTGTCAAGGAAGGTAAAAGCCAGAAGTAATATAGAAATCTTTGCTTCATCTCTCTTTTCTGCTACATTCAGCCGACGGGAGGTTATTTGGAATGACTAACGAAGAATTTGAAAGACAGAAGGAATTTATTCTCAACAATCTCGCGAGGGTCAGTGCCAGACTTGATAGTGTGGGCGACAAACTTGATAGTGTGGCAGAGATTCAAGAGAAATCAGAACTTGAGCGCAAAGCTGATGAGGTGCGGATTGGAAGATTGGAAGAATCATTTACTGTCCTCACACAGTTAGTGCAAAGACATCAGGAGTGGCACGAAAATCATCTGTCACGCATTGATGGCATCGAGGAAGCTTTAGTGATACTGACCAGACTTGCGAACGAAGGGCGCAATGGTCAGGCATAGATTCGTTCTCAAGATTTTGATTCCATCCATCCCTCATCAGAAGCACACCACCAACTTCTTCCTTTAATCCTGATAGCCGTTTGTCATCGCGCACGTCGCGGTGCTAGACTCTGCCGCGCTTTTCCAGATTTCAATTTAGACGGTCATTCATAGATGCAAGCTTTAATTCTCGCGGGAGGCAAAGGCACGCGGCTGAGGCCGCTCACGGTCTATACGCCGAAGCCGATTGTGCCGATTTGTAATCGCCCCTTTCTGCTCTACCAGATTGATACCCTGCGTCGCGCAGGCATCACAGACATCACGCTCTCGCTCTCTTACCAGCCGCACAAGATTGAGCAGCAACTCGGCGACGGCTCAGACTACGGCGTGCACTTGCGCTACACGACCGAGCCGCAGCCGATGGGTACAGCCGGAGCTTACAAGTACGCTGAGGATTTGATACGCGAGCCGACAGTGGTTTTCAATGGCGACATCCTGACAGACTTGGACTTGAAAGCAGTCATACGCGAGCATGATGAGAGGCAAGCTATGGCGACCATCGTCCTGACGCCTGTGGAGAATCCGAGCGCGTATGGCCTCGTCGAAACAGAGCCGGACGGGCGCGTGCGCCGCTTTCTCGAAAAGCCAAAGGCCGAAGAGATTACAACCAACAATATCAACGCAGGGACATACGTGCTCGACCCGCGCGTGCTCGATTACATTCCTGCGGGCGAGAATCATTCATTCGAGTACGGGCTTTTTCCAAAACTGCTTGAGCGCAGTGAAAAGTTTTTCGCGCATGTCCCGAATAAAACTTACTGGCTCGACATAGGCACGCCGCAGCGTTACCTGCAAGCACACGACGACCTCTTGAACAATCGCGTCACGCGCATTCATCTCAAAAATCGTCAGGGCGATTTTGATGCCGCGACAGTTTCCGAGATTGACGACCTCTCCATGATTGGCGACGACTGTGTGATTAAGCCGGGCGCGCAGATTATCAATTCCGTTCTGGGCCAGGGCTGCTATGTGGAAGAGAAAGCTCAGGTGGTCAACTCTGTCATCTGGCCGCACACGCGCATCGGCGCGGGCGCGCAAGTGTGGGGAGCGATTGTCGGGCGCGGCTGTCACATCGGACGCTCTGCGCAAGTAAGCGCAGGCACAGTCTTAGGCGACAAATCTTCTCTCACGGACTACACGCAAACCGGAGACTCTGCGCAGTGAGCGGTCAAAGGTCTTTGCCGCAGATACGTTTTGGCACGGACGGCTGGCGCGCTGTCATTGCCAACGAATTCACCTTCGCCAATCTTGAGCGCGTCGCTCAAGCCTATGCAGATTATCTCAAACAGGATGCGTCTCAAGCTGCAAGTGATGCCGGTCAGAAGCTTGTCATCATAGGCTTTGACCGCCGCTTCCTCTCTGAAAAATTCGCAGCGCGTGCGGCAGAAGTTTTAGCCGGAAATAATTTTCAAATCTCACTCTTTACGGAAGCTGTGCCAACGCCGCTCGTCTCTTGGGCCGTGCGCGAGCAAGGGGCTCTGGGCGGCGTCGTCATCACGGCCTCGCACAATCCGCCGGAGTTCAACGGCTTTAAGATAAAAGCTCCCTGGGGCGGCAGCGCGGCCCCTGAAACCACTTCGCAGGTCGAAGCATTAGTTGACAAGACTGCGCCGCAAAGAGCCGCATTTGAAACAATCGGAGTTGAAGAAGAGAGACTTTCCAATAGCATCGAAAGCTATCGCAGACAGGTTGCCTCTTATGTGGATGTCGAGCGCATTTGCAAGGAACAACTGCGAATCATAGTTGACCCGATGCATGGCTCAGGCGGGAGTTGGGTCGAGAGCTTTTTGCAGGGCGGCGCGCTCGAAGTTGAAACCATACGAGCCTTGCGTGACACGCTCTTTGGCGGAGTCAATCCTGAGCCGATTGACCGCAATCTTGGCCCACTCAAAAGTCGCGTTAGAGAAACGGGCGCGATTCTGGGCTTAGCGACGGACGGAGACGCAGACCGCGTCGGCGCAGTCAACGAGCTTGGCGAGACGATGACCATGCACGAGGTAGTTCCTCTGCTCCTCTTGCATCTGGCGCGCACGCGCGGGATGAGCGGCGGCGTGGTGCGTACCTTCTCGCAATCCGTCCTGACCAAGCGCATTGCCGCCGCGCACAATCTGAAGCTGTATGAAACTCCAATCGGCTTTAAATATATAGCAGACCTGATGCTGCGCGATGACATACTCATCGGTGCGGAAGAATCCGGCGGCATCGGCGTCAAAGGCCACATTCCTGAACGCGATGGAATACTCAATTCTCTTCTTCTTCTCGAAGCAGTCGTCGTGGCTGGCCGCGCGCCTTCTGCGCTGGTCAAAGAGATGCACAGGGAGTTTGGCGAATTCTATTTTGGACGCAGAGACCTGCACATGCCTGTCGCGCGCGGGCAGGAATTGGTCCAGAAACTTGCAGAGACTCCGCCCGCAGGTATCGCAAGCTTCACAGTCGCTTCCGTTGAGACGCTCGACGGCACAAAGCTTCTCTTTGAAGACGAATCGTGGCTGCTCTTTCGTCAGTCGGGGACAGAGCCAGTGCTGCGTATCTACTCTGAGGCGACATCCATCGCCAGGATGAACTCCTTGCTTGATGAAGGCGAACGTCTTGCGAAGTAAATTAATATTAACAGGCATCAGCTACGGAGTAGCGATATAACAGTAGCCCACAGCGCAAGCTGTGGGAATGATGCGGGGATAGTAATAAAGCCCTCGTTAGAGGGCGACATAATTCTACTATGTCGCTATCTTCGATAGCTCAAAACGGGTTGTACCTGTGAACCCATAGCTGACGCTATGGGCTACTGATATATCGTCACTGCCGTGACTGAAAAACGATTCCTGCACAACATGAGAGACTCAACAATGGAGGTCTGACATGAAATACATTTTCTTACTGATGATTTTAACTCTGACCTTGACCGCTTACGGACAAACGAAAAGTTCGGAGACAGGCACGGCTGAGCAGGAAGTGCGAAAGTTAGAGCGCGAATGGCTGGATGCTTATGAAAAGTTTGATGTCGAAGCGATGAACAGGATTGTGGCGGACGATTTTGTCATCACGTTTCCCGAAGGCTCTATGCAGACCAAAGCGCAGATTATCGAACAGCTAAAAAAGCCGCGCGGCGCGAATAGTCCATCAAACAAATTTTTTACGGAAGATGTGCAGGCAAAAGTTTACGGCGACACGGTGATACTTATCGGGCGCGTGATTACGGAATGGCAGCGCGAAGGCAAAACCGTGCGCGCGCAAAATCGCTACACAGACACTTACATCAAACGACAGGGACGCTGGCAGGTCGTCGCATCTCACCTCTCAAATGTTGCTCAACCGAAAAAGTAAATTCAAACGTCAGCACGTTCTGACAGCGTGCCTCTCATGCCTGAGCTTCCAGAAGTAGAACTTGTCGCGCGCGCCCTGCACAATCTCATAGCGGGCCGCACAATCATGCGCGCGAAATTGCTGCGGCCAGCACTTGCGCCTGAAACTTCGCCTGCACAATTTTCCAGAGCTTTGCGCGGCGCGCGTCTTGAATCCGTCGGACGGCGCGGCAAGCACTTGCTCTTTATGCTTGATAAAGGATTTGTGCTTATCACGCATCTGCGTATGACCGGAAGATTTCTGTATCTGCCCATAAACGCGCCGTTGCCGAAACACACGCACGCGGTCTTTGAGCTTGATGGAGAGCGGCGACTGGTTTTCACAGACCAGAGGCATTTCGGGATGATGAAGCTTGTGCCGGAAGAATTGTTATTTGAAGCAAAAGAATTGCGCGCTCTTGCGCCGGAGCCTTTCTCGGAAGAGTTTTCGCCAGCCTATCTTCATCACGCGCTGAGTCGCTCGCGTCGCACTTTGAAAGAAACGCTTTTGGACCAGAGAAAGGTGACGGGCCTGGGCAACATCTATGCTGCGGAAGCTCTGTTTATTGCGCGCGTCAATCCTTTTTTAAAAGCTTGCGAATTTTCAGTGAGACGCGCGCCTCGTTTGCATCAAGCGATTCGTGAAGTTCTTGAGGAATCCATCGCGCACGGCTCGACGATGAATGTTGACCCTGAGAATATTGATGGCAGTTATTACGGCGGAAGCTACGAGGGACACTGGCGCGTCTATGACCGCGAAGGCGAGGCATGTCCGGCTTGTCGCGCAGTCATTCAAAGAATCACACAGGCCGGACGCTCGACATATTTCTGCCCGCGTTGCCAGCGCAGATGAATAACACGATGGATTTCATCCTTGACAGCCAAGCCCGCGCAGGCGTATAAGCAGCGTCAGACAAACGTGGTGAGTTAAGGCGACTTGCGGCCACGCAAAATAATCCGCTAAACAGCTCGGCGAGTCTTAGGAAAAGGGACGCCCCGCAAACTTCAAGGTTTTAGAATGAAGTCCCGCGCGAGCTAGAGCGCGAGACTTTTTTGTTTTGGATTGCTGATTATGGAAAATTTTAGAAACTCTCTTGAGAGTGACCAGATACATGTCTTTGACGGCGCGATGGGGACGATGCTCTATGCCAAAGGCGTCTATATCAATCGCTCGTACGACGAATTGAACCTGACGAATCCAGACCTCGTGCGCGAAGTTTTGGAAGAGTATGTGCGCGCCGGCGCGGATATTATCGAGACCAATACTTACGGCGCGTCCGCGCCAAAGTTGCAGCAGTATGGATTGGAAGGAAGCCTGCGCGACATCAACATCGCGGCGGCCAGAATCGCGCGCGAAGCTTCATGCGAGAGATGCTATGTGGCTGGCGCAATCGGCTCGTTGGGTTTGCGTATAGAACCTTACGGGCCGACCTCTTTCGCGGAAGCGAAGGAGATGTTCAAAGAACAGGCTGCGGCTTTGCTCGAAGGCGGAGTTGACCTCTTCGTGCTCGAAACCTTCTCGGACATTTCAGAGATACGGCAAGCCATACGCGCCATACGCGAGTTAGGCGACCTGCCGATTGTCGCGCAGATGACCATCCTGCCAGACGGCAATACCTCTTTCGGCACGACGCCGGAAGTTTTCACCGCGCGGCTTGATGAATGGGGCGCGGATGTCATCGGTTTGAACTGCGGCGTTGGGCCAGCCATCGTGCTCACTGCGATTGAGAAGATGCGCAGTGTGACGAACAAGAAATTGTCCGCGCAACCGAACGCGGGCTTGCCGCGCGATGTGCAGGGCAGACAATTTTATATGTGCTCGCCTGAGTACATGGCGAAGTATGCGAAGCGTTTGATACAGGCCGGAGTCAAACTCATAGGCGGCTGCTGCGGCACGACGCCCGCGCACATCAAGCTTATCTCGGATGCCGTGCGCGCAGTCTCTCCGCGCAAGCAGCACGTGGTGGTCAAAGAGGCCGTCGCCGCGCGCGTGGATGAGTTGATGCCAGCAGACATACAGGTCATCCCGCCAGAGGAACGCTCCACCTGGTCGCGCAAGATTACGAATGGCGAATTTGTCACTTCCGTCGAAGTCCTCCCGCCAAAAGGTTGCGACCCGAAGAAGACTTTGGATTCGATTCGACTCTTAAAAGCTGCGGGCGTGGACGGCGTCAATATCCCTGACGGGCCGCGCGCGCAGACGCGCATGAGCGCGCAGGCTACGGCTCTCTTAGTTGAAAAAGAGATTGGCATCGAAGCTGTCTTGCATTACTGCTGCCGCGATAGAAATCTGTTGGGGATGATGTCAGACCTTTTGGGCGCGGCTGCATTGGGCCTGCGCAATCTCTTGCTTATCACAGGCGACCCGCCGAAGATGGGGCCGTATCCAGATGCAACTGCGGTCTTCGATATTGATTCCATAGGCTTGACTAACATGGTCAACAAGCTCAATCACGGGCTTGACCTTGGCAACAATCCGATTGGACAGCCGACTGCTTTCTGCATCGGCGTCGGCGTCAATCCGGGCGCGATAAATCTTGAGGAAGAGCTAAAGAGATTTGAATACAAGGTCGAAGCCGGAGCGCAGTATGCCATCACGCAGCCGGTCTTTGACACGGAACAACTGCGCGACTTTCTCAAGCTGATAGAGCACGTGCGCATTCCTATTGTCGCGGGCATCTGGCCGCTCGTCTCATATCGCAATGCGGAGTTTCTGCACAACGAAGTGCCGGGCGTGCGCGTCACTCCTTCAATCATGGAGCGGATGCGCGTGGCGTCGGAAATCGGCAAAGAGGCCGCGCGCGATGAAGGCTTGAAGATTGCGCGCGAGTCGCTTCTCGAAGTACGCGATTTGATTCAGGGCGTGCAGGTCTCCGCGCCCTTCAACAATGTACGCTACGCGCTCGAAGTCTTTGATGTGCTGGCAGAGTTCGCCGCGCGCAAAGAAGCGACAGTGGCTGTTAATTGACGCGAGTAATTAACGCGAATTCAAGAAAAGCGGCTCTGCCGCATCTGCTGTGCGGAAAGTCTCTGGCTTTCCGTCTCGCTCCTAAAATTTGATGGCAAGGCTGTGCCTTGCCTTGAGGCGCAGCCTCATAGATAAAAAAGCTGATGAACGGAAAGTCAAAGACTTTCCGCACAGCAGATGCGGCAGAGCCGCCTTGACTTTATCCTATCCTTTCAGCACATGCCTTAAAGCTTTGCTGTTAATTAGTTTCTAATCTTTCAACACATGCCTTAAAGCTTCGTCAAGCGTTGGATAAAGAAATTTATATCCAGACGGTTTGAGCTTTTGCGGCTCGACGCGCGCGCTTGAGAGCAGTGTGGAGTCTGCCATCTCTCCGCCGAAGGCCAAGCGCAGGGCGAAGGCCGGAATGGGAAAGATTGTCGGGCGCGAGATGGCTGCGCCGAGTTTTTTGGTGAACTCCTCATTGGTCACAGGATTCGGCGCGACTGTGTTGACAGGGCCACTTAAAGTCTTGTTCGTCAGGGCATGTTCGATGATGCCGAGGACATCATCAAGCGCAATCCAACTCATAAACTGCTCGCCGCTTCCGACACGTCCTCCGATGCCGAGCTTGAAAGGCGTTAACATCTTGCCGAGCGCGCCGCCCTTCTTGCTGAGGACAATGCCGATGCGCAGATTGACCGTGCGTATGCCGCTCTCCTTTGCGGATGCTGTGGCATCTTCCCACTCGCGGCAGACCTCTGCTAAGAAATCTTTTCCGGCTGAACTCTCTTCCGTTAAAACTTCCGCTCCGCGATTGCCATAAAAGCCTATGGCCGAAGCAGAGACCAGCACGCGCGGTTTCGGATTAAGATTGGCGAGCGTTTCGCTCAAGAGCCTTGTTCCTTTAACGCGGCTGTCGAGGATGCGTTTTTTCTTCTCTTCCGTCCATCTGCCGTCCGCTATGTTCTCTCCGGCCAGATGCACAACGGCGTCCACGCCCGACAGTTGCGCTGCATTGAGTTTTCCCTGCTCTGGATTCCATAAAACTTCATCAGTGTTGATGGGCTCTCTGCGAACTGCGCGAACCACCTGATGCCCTTTGTTCCTCAGCGCGGCGACGAGCGCAGAGCCGACCAGCCCCGTTGACCCTGTCACGAGTATTCTCATTTACAAACTCTCCTTCTGCTGAATCGGGCGAGCGTGGCGTGTGCGCCCTTATGTGTCCGGCGACTCACAATAGCAGAACAACTTTATCTGCGCATGTCTTCATGCATATAGAAAGAGGCGCACAAACTTTCCGACAAGTTTGCGCGCCTCTTTTGTGCGAGGTGGGGGCTGGTTGTCTTCTTTAAGGAACGTAAGCTCCTGCGACGGGTACGTCGCCGTTCGTGCCGAAGCCCACTCCGGTGAAACCTAGCGTTGAGCGTTGTAAGTACCAGACGCCTGTTGCGGGACGGAAGACTGCGAAGTCTGCGAAACCGTCTCCGTCATAGTCGCCTGTGGCCGGCTTGTCGCCGTTGGCCCCGAAACCGAAGCCTAAGAAGCCTGCCGCACTGCGTTGGACATACCAGGTGCCTGTGCTCGGACGGAAGACTGTGATGTCCGCCTTGAGGTCGTGGTCGAAATCTCCCGGCGCGGGCTTGTCGCCCACTGCGCCGAAGCTGTAAGAGGCGAAACCTAACTGGCTGCGCTGTAAGTACCAGGCTCCGGTTGAGGGACGATAGACCGCTATGTCAGCCTTGTTGTCGCCGTCATAATCTGCGACGACAGGCACATCGCCATTGGCTCCGAAGCTCATGGCAAAGAAGCCAAGCGAGCTGCGCTGCACGTACCATGCTCCCGTCGAGGGACGGAAGACTGCTACATCAGCTATGCCATCGCCGTCAAAGTCTCCCGGCGCAGGCGTATCGCCGTTGGTTCCGAAGTTCACGCCCGTAAATCCAAGCTGGCTGCGTAACAAGTACCATGTTCCTGACGCTGGACGGAAGACTGCTATGTCAGCCCTGCCATCGCCGTCAAAATCAGCAGGCACAGACTTGTCGCCATTCGTGCCAAAGGCTACGCCGGAAAATCCGGCTGTGCTCTGCTGTAGATACCACGCGCCAGCCGTGCCGCGCCAGACGCCTACGTCTGTCCTGCCGTCGCCGTCAAAGTCTGCGACAGCGCGACCAGCAGGCGGCCCGCCTCCGTTCAGCGTCACAGAGTATGCGCCTTGTTGCAGCGCAACATTCGTGCTTGCCTCGAATTTATAACTGCCCGTCGAAGGCAAGGTGAATGTGCCGCTCGTGGCGGGGATGCGTGCATTGGTTCCGCCGCCGCCGTTATTGTCTTCCATCAGGATTGTGCCGGCTGGCCCGCGTAGCACTAGATAAGCATCGACGGCTGCGGAGTTCATGTTGATGGAAATTTGCTGTCCGGCAGTTCCACTAAACGTGTAGTTGTCCGTGTAGTAGTTGCTCAGCACAAGACAATCCGTGTTAGCCAATGTGCCGTTCAATGTCTGGCCCGATGAAATCGGCGTGCTCTGGCCGCAGGGGTCAACTGTTCCGCAATCCACAAGGCAGGTCGCGGCATTGAATTTATTGGTAATCAGTGTGCGCGGCTGCGTGCCGAAGCCGAGCGAGAGATTGATGCCCACAGATTGCAAATGGCAGTAGCTCATAATCGTGCCGCCGCCGCCGGGGATGCCGGGATTCGCGCACCCGCCTTCGGTCGTGAAGCATCCGTCAATCGCTGTGTTGTTACCATTCCACTGGCAGGCATGTGTGTGCGGCGAGCCTAAGTTGTGTCCGGTCTCATGCGTGAAGACCATGACCGTCCACGAAAAGGTCGGGACATTATTAAAGGTCGGGTCAATACCGCTAAAGGCATAAGAGAAGGGACGGTTGACACAGAGCACGTCGAGATATGCGATGCCGCCGAAACTGCTCTGCAAGGTTAAGAGGTGAGCCAGGTCGCCATTGAAAGTCGTGCGCGTGGCTTTGAACTGTTGAAGCTGTTGCAGGGAAGAAGTTCCGCTATAACTGCTCGGAGTATTCCACACAAAAATTTCTGAGATAGCAATCGCAATCCCGTCGTTAGCATAAAGCGTCTTCGACTGGTTGAAGAATGCTGTCACGTAGCTCGTGACATTCGCCACGCTGCCCTTGTTCTGGAAGAGGTCGTAATTGGCCTCTATATAAATTTTCACGCATCTCGCGAGTGCTTCATCCGTCGCATCCGCACTTTGCGGAGCGGATGCGGGCAACGCTCCCTGCGGGTCTTCCGTGTGACAGGAAAAATCTGGATGGACTTTCATGTCTCTTTCGGCATAGAGGATATGCGTGTCGTTCGGATTATTGCCGCCCAATCTGCCGAGCACATAATTGCCTTCGTCCTCTGTGCTGTAAAAGCCTGCAATCTCATTTCTGAAAATGCTGATGGCTGCGAGCGAGCGGTCATTGCCTTTGACGATGCCTCTGTAATGAATCCCGTAGCTCTCTTGCAGGTTCTCTGAAGTCGGCTTTGCAGTCTTGACCGAAAAGCCTTCTGCGAAAATATCCACTCTCTCCAATTCCAATTCGATGACGCCGCCTCTTCCATCCGGCAAAGGCAGTGTCAGATGTTCGACTCCGTCACGCAATGCTCTTTGAATAGCGGGCCTGTCCAAATCAAGAATAATTCCGTCCTTTAAAATCTCACGCAGTTGACCGTCATTCGGGATAGACCTGTTTGAGGATTGAAATAATTCCCGGCGTTCAAACTCTGCTCCGGCAGATTTGACGTTGCGAATCATCTCTGGGATTTTTTTCAGTTCTCCATCCTGATTAGCCGGGGGAGCGGGCTTGTTTCCGCCGGGAGTTCCGCTGTTCATAGAGGCGACGCCGATTGAGAACAGCATGACAGCCAGGCAGATGAAGGTAAACAAGCTCGTATAAACTAAGCGTCTGTTTCGCATGATTATCTCCTATGTACTTTTGTTGGGGTCTGGGCAAAAGGCTGTGGGCGACAGAGTCCGTTGCGGCCACGCTGGGACAAGCTACACACCTTTGGGGAACAAGTGTTTGCGCCGGGAGAGGCCATCGAATTTCTTCCGTATGAAATTGCTGATTGCGTTTAGATGAATCAGCGGCTGACTAGAATTCGTGGAGTGAACCTAAGGCGTCTCAAGACAAGAGCAAGAAGACTGGGCGCGCCTCACTAAAGGTTCGGTTTTGACCGGAAAACATTCCGCTTGTGGGAGCCGAAATATTTCCCGAAAGGGCTGCGACGCGCGGGAGAATAGCACAGGATTTTGGACAAGACAAGATTTATCAAGCCGCCCTCAAAGAGCTTTTTTTCTCGCAGCCCTGCAACATCAAAAGAGCGTTTTAAAATTCCCTTCTACTACCTTTACGCGCTCTTTCCAAAGCAATACTATCAGCCCGGTTGGGAAATAAAGCTCCGTAACTATAGTCATTTGCGATTGAGTGTCATCCGGTACGCCCTCGCTGACGGTCGGGCTACTGCCCCGTAGAGCGACAGTAGAGGGGCAGTAGCCCGACCGTCAGCGAGGGCGCAAGGCATTTGCAATCGCAATAAAACCAGCTTGCTTTTCAACTCGAAAGTTGTAGAATGCGCGCGTCAAACGAGAGCCACAGCGCGCTAGTTGCCTCGACTCACACCGCGCGCTCGAAATCCACCACCCAGACCATAGAAGCCTCGCTGCTATTTCCCTAAAAACCTTCCGACAGGTTTCTAAATTTTACGAGGCTCTCTAAAAATGCTTTGGCCCAAAATCCTCTTGAGCTTTCTCAGCATCGCTCTCATTCTCTCTGCGCTCAACCTGCTCTCAGGCAGCGAAGCATCCGTGCCGGCAGAAGCCATGCGCCGTGTGACAAATACTGCGGAAGAAAAAATAAATCTCAATCCATCTTTAAGCGGCGACGGTCTGCATGTTGCCTTTGAATCGAGCGCAGACCTCGCGGCCACAGGCGGGACAAACAGCTTTCGCGCCTTTCGCGCCGCGCTCGCGACAGAGCCTCCAACATTCACACAACTTGGCCCAACGCGCGCCATCTCTCCGGCGATTTCACAGGACGGCTCAATCATCGCCTACGCCTCCAAAGAGAATCCGCTCGGCACAAACCCTGATGGCAACTCGGAGATTTTTCTATACTCTTTCGGACAACTCAGACAAATCACAAACACCTTGCCCGGCGATATCGAACTGCGCCACGTCAACGGCAATTTTCAGCCCTCTCTGACAGACAACGGAAGCATCATCGCCTTCTCTTCCAACCGCCAACTGACTGGACAGAACGCAGATGAAAATCTGGAAATATTTCTCTTCCACACAGCAACAGAAAGTTTTGAGCAACTGACAAACACTATCGGGATGAACGGCGCAACCGATGCAAAAATCTGCGGCGACGGCTCACGCATCGCTTATATAAAAGATGAAAGCGCGGCTCCAACAAATGTGCGAGATTTGATTGTCAGGGATTTACAGAGCGGAGACACGCGCGTCGTCGCTGATAACATCAACAAGCTCAGCCTCGCATACGGGCGTGCCATCAGCGACGACGGCCTGCGCGTAGTCTATTCTTCCGAAACGGCTGCAAACACCACACAGATTTTTCTTTATGATGGACGAAACAATCTCCCACGACAGATTACTTCGCTTGGCGCAAGAGCCGATGATGTGCCGCTGAATGCAACCATCAGCGGCGACGGCAAACGCATAGCCTTTGCCACGCGACGCAATGTCATCGGCGGCAATTCAGACAACAGCGCAGAGCTTTATACTTTCGATTTACCAACCTTAAAATTTGCGCGCGTCACAAACGCTCCATCAAGCGCGACTGCCGAAGTCGTCTCTTCGCTTAACGACGAAGGCACTGTCGTCGCTTTTAACTTTCCGCGCGTGCTCTCAGGCACAGTCTCGTCTCCGAACTTAGCGAACAACTCAGAGATTTATTTTGCGACAACCGAAGCCAGGCCGCCATTCAACGCAGACCTGATTATTCAGAACGGCGCGACCTTCGGCCACGAGCCGCATTCATTGAAAGCCGTCGCGCCAGACAGCATCGCCGTTGCCTTCGGCGAGGTCTTAGCCTTCACAACCGCTCAAGGCCAGACTCTTCCAGACGAAACATTCCCGACCACACTTGCCGGAACGACCGTCAAAGTCAACGACCACCTTGCACAGATTCTGAGCATCTCTCCGACGCGCGTCTCATTTCATGTGCCTGAAAACACCGCGCACAGTTTCGCGCAAGTTACAGTCACCAACTCCGAAGGCTTCGAGACGCGCGGCACAATACGCATTCTGCCAGCCGCGCCCGGCATCTTTACTTCGACTGCCGACGGACTTGGAGAAGGCGTTATCCTTGATGCCTTGACCGGACAGCCCGGCCCTTTTGACCCTACGAGCGCGCCGCGCCACCTTGTCGTCTATGCAACGGGCGCAAGACAGCTTGGCTCGCAAACTTTCCTGACCATCGCCGGGCGGCAACTGCCTTTTCAATCAATCAACGCGAATACACAAACTCCCGGCCTTGACGAAATTCGCTTTGAGCTTCCGCGCGACCTGCGCGGCGCGGGAACTGTCATGATGAGCCTGCGCATCGCGCGGCGTGAAAGCAATCCCGTCACGCTCACGATTGCAGGAGATTTTAATCGCGAAGTTTTTATCAACGAAACTCTGGCCGACCCGCCTGACGGACTCGCGGGCGATGCCAATCACGACGGAGTGCGCAGCGGCGCGGATGATGAATTTATCGAACTCGTCAACGCGCAAACGGAAGCTGTGAACATCTCTGGCTGGACTCTGCGCACACGCGCCACCGGCAGCACAAATGAAATCACGCGGCACATCTTTGCAGCAGGCACAATCCTTCAAGCGCGTGATGCTCTGGTGATTTTTGGCGGCGGCAATTTCAATTCTACACATCCGAGCTTCGGCGGCTCGCAGGTTCTCGCTGCTTCAACGGGCGGACTCTCTTTAACCAACACCGGGATGACTATCCTTGTGCGCGATGCTGCGGGACATCTCATCACAGAATTTGCTTATGGCCCAACAACAGGGCTTGACGGCAATGCTAATCAATCGCTCACGCGCTCGCCGGATATTTCGGGCGCGTACATGCTTCACACACAGGCATCAGGCGCGCAGGGCCATCTCTACTCGCCCGGCACGATGACAGACAACACATTCTTCGTACATCATCAGGGACATCTCACGAGCGTCAATCTCATGCCTGCTTCAAGCAACGCTTTTGTGGGCCAGCGCGTGCAGTTCACAGCCAGAGGCTTTGACCAGTTCAATCGCCCGATGCGTTTTTTGCAGTTTAGCTTTTCTTCCAGCAACCAAAATGTAGCGACTGTTGAATCCCTTCGTATTGATAGACTGACTGGGAAAGTAACTGCAACTCTGCTCTGCCGCCATGAAGGAGCGACACAGATTCGCGCCACAGCCACAGACGGCCACACTTCTCTCACGACCTCTGCTTCAACGCTCAATGTAAAACCCGCGCCGCCCGTCATCGTGCGCGTCGAAGTCTCGCCATCTTCTTCAATAATAAATCGCGGCGGCACACAGCAACTCACTGCTACAGCCTTCGATGCAAACAATCAAATCATCACAGGCGTGCCTTTCAACTGGACTTCAAGTTTCCCGGCGATTGCGACGGTTGACGGCAACGGACTTGTGAGAGGCACAGGCACAGGCAACGCCAATATCAGCGCGACTGCGCCAAACGGGACGGGCGGCAGCATCAACGGTCAGGCCAACATTAATGTCAGCGTGCCTCTCATCATCAATGAGATTCTCGCGGACGTGCCGCCAGACATTGTTGGGACAACTGCTGTTGAAGGCGATGCCAATCGTGATGGCGTGCGCGATGCCGCCGATGATGAATTTATAGAGCTTATCAATAACTCTGCACAGCCCGTTGACATCTCAGGCGTTATCATCGCTGACGCGACGAGCAATCGTTACACTTTTCCATCCAACACAATCCTGCCAGCAGGCCGCTCGGTGATAGTCTTTGGCGGCGGCTCACCGCCCTTCAATGATGCTGCCTTCGGTGGTTCGTTTGTCATGACGGCAAGCTCACTCGGCTTGAATGACACGGGCGACACTGTGCATTTAAAACTTCCAGTCGCAGGCACAGAGATTTCTCTTGCGACAGTGACCTTTGGCGCGAGTGGCCCGATTCCCGCGCCTTCAAATCAATCTCTGACGCGCTCGCCAGATGCCGAAATCAATCAGGCGGGCGGCAACTTTATAGCTCATCTCAATGCGACGGATGCAGCCGGGCGTGTCTTCTCTCCCGGCACGCGCGCCGACGGAACGCCTTTCGGCTCCGCGCCGATTGTCCGTCTAAAGATTGCGCCTGCGACAGCTTCTATCAACATCGGAGAGATGCAAACATTCTCTGCCCGCGCCTTTGTCAATCATGGTGGAAGTGAGTTTGAGTTGTCGAACGTCTGCTTTATCTGGGATTCGAGTGATGCAAGCAAAGCTGTGCTCGCTCCTCAAACCGGAGCGTCCACGACTGCGACTGGCATCGCAGCCGGAACAGTCACTTTGCGCGCACGCGCTGGCAATCAAGAGGCTACGGCTACGCTGACAATCAATCCGCCGCCGCAGGTCTTAACGCGCATAGAAGTTTCGCCGCAGAGCGCGGCCATCATCGTTGGCGGGACAAGACAGTTCAACGCGCGCGGCTTTGACCAGAACGATATGGAAATCTCCGGCCTCGTCTTTAACTGGGCATCAAGCAACGAGAGCGCGGCGACTATCAATCAGAACGGACTCGCCACAGGCATCGCCGCAGGCACAACACAAATCACAGCCTCGTCCGCACAGGTCACAAGCCCTCCTGCTTTTTTAAGTGTCACAGTCCCGCAAGTCCCTACAGCCGGACAGGTCATCATCAACGAAGCCCTCGTCTCATTCACAACAGGCATACCCACACGCACAGATTTTCTTGAGCTTTATAACACGACCAATCAGACGCTCGACATCAGCGGTTTGATTATCTCTTTCCGCGCCTCCGGCAACACGAGCACAATCAGCACGGTCACACTTCCCGGCAGCGTCGGAAGCGGCACGACACTCGTTTCTCCACAAAACTATTTTCTCATCGCCAATGGCCCAACAACCTTCGGCGTGCTCGCAGACTTCGACGCCAGTGCAAACGGATTCGACATCAACAACTCATCAGGCGCAGTGATGATTGAAGTCAATGCTATAAAACTTGACGGGCTCAGATACCAGCAGAACGGCAGCGCAGTCCCGCCCGTAGCTTTCGATAATTTCGGAGAAGGCATGCTCTTCACCTTCGCGGGCGGCACACCCAACGACCTTGTGCGCAGCCCGAATGCTATGGACACGAACAACAATGCGACGGATTTTAGGAGGAACAATTCCCATACAACGGTCTCGCCGAAGGCAGCGAACCCGACGCTGCCATAGAAAATTTTCCCGCAAAGGCGCAAAGACGCAAAGAAGAGCTTGAATGCTTTCCTTTGCGCCTTTGCGGGAAATTTCTGTTTTTTACTTCACGACGCCGCTCAATGGACTTGACGCGCTGGCGTAGAGACGCTTGGGCATTCTGCCTGCGCGATATGCGAGGCGTCCGGCTTCGATGGCGAGTCGCATGGCCCTTGCCATCTGCGCTGCATCCTGCGCTTCTGCGATGGCAGTGTTCATCAGAATCGCGTCGGCTCCAAGCTCCATCGCAATCGCCGCGTCGCTGGCCGTGCCGACGCCCGCGTCAACGATGATGGTCGCATCCGGTAACTGCTCGCGCATGATGCGCAGGTTCGCAGGATTCTGAACGCCGAGACCTGAGCCGATAGGCGCGGCCAGTGGCATCACCGCAGGGCATCCGGCATCAAGTAGCTTTTTAGCCATAATCAGGTCGTCTGTGAAATAAGGAAGAACTGTAAAACCTTCTTTCACCAAAACGCGTGCGGCTTCGAGTGTCTGCTCGTTGTCTGGAAAGAGTGTTGTCTGGTCTCCTATGACTTCGAGTTTGATGAGGTCTGTCTGCAAGGCTTCGCGTGCGAGACGCGCTGTGCGAATCGCGGTCTCCGCGTCGTAGCAGCCAGCAGTGTTCGGCAGGATTGTGAGCGCGGGGTCGAGGTGGTCCAGAAAAGATTCTTCACTGCGGTCGAGCGGCACGCGGCGCACGGCGACCGTCACCATCTCCGCTCCCGAAGCTCAATGCGCCGCCTTCATCTCTTCAAAGCTGCGATATTTTCCAGTACCGACAATTAAGCGCGAAGTAAAGGTGCGGCCCGCAAGCTCAAATTTATCCGTCGATGTTTCCCCAATAGACTCTGCCAAAGTAGTCATGATTATAAAACTCTTCTTTCCTGATATTTTGAGATGAGTAAATTTACCACTAATGAAAAGCTCGTGACGAGTGATGAGAGAAATGCTATTCGTTTTTTCTCATCCGCCGCCGACGAAATGGATTATCTCTAGCTGGTCGTTTTCTTCTAGCTGTGTGTGCGGCCAGTCTGTGCGGCGTACGACTTCGCGATTGCGCTCGACCGCGAGACGCTCAGGCGCGAGTGAGAGATGGCGGATTAAGCTTTCGATGGTGAGATTGTCCGGCACTTCGCGACGGTCGCCGTTGATTGTGAGTTGCAAAACTTTTGCTTCGCTTTCTTCAGCCCTGCTGGATGATGCGCCGCAACTCCGCCTCGTGGCTGTCGGAAGTTGCGCGCACAAGGATGGCTGCGCGACCGCTTCTGAAATGCGGCAGTTGGATGATGAAGGTGGCGATGCCGTCCGGCCCTGTCTTGCTTTGCAGAATCAAGGGCCGAAAGGTCGAGCCTAAAACCTTGACGATGACTTCGGCATCGCTGACAGGCATTCTGCGCTCAAGCCCTCCTGCGACATGCACGCGCAGGTTGATGCGGTCGCCGCCGCGATAATTTTTCTCGTCAATCAGACCAAGATGCAATTCATTGATGGCGGCTCCGTGCGGCACAAAATCCGCTACACGTTTCTGCGCGGGAGCACGCGTTGTGCGCGGCGCAATCCTGCGCGGCGGTGGCAGATGCTTCTCCGCAGTCGGCGCAGATTTCTCAACCGGCAACGCAGGCTTTTCAACCGGCCTCATGAGTTTGCGCGTCGAGTCCCCTTTCCTGCGCGGCGCAGGAGGAGTCGGAGGCGAATCAACCGGAGGCGCAGGAATCGGAGGCGGCGGTATCGGTTCGTATGGCGATGTCAGTTCAATCTCCAGCGATACTTCGGCAGTCTGCGGCGACACTTCGGCAGGAGGCAGCACTTCCAGTGGCTCTTCTAACACTTGCAGAGGCTCTTCATCAGCTTCAACTTTTTCAGCTTTAACTTTTTTCGCGGCGCGCGAAGGATTTTCGCGACCGCTCATCTTTTTAAATCTTCTATACGACCCGCGCGGATGGCTGCGCAAATCAGTTTGTGCTGGCGTTGGAGTCTGTCGGCGAGCAGTTTTTCGTCGAACCCTGCATCAATCAAATCGTCATAGCGTGCGCGCTTGCTGGCGAGAATCGCGCCGCCCGTATAGACGAGAGAGAGTATGAGCGGCGTTTCCAATCCTTTGTCTTCGGTCTGCACGTGATAGACAACGCCTTCGTGCTCGACATCCGTATTGAATCCGGTGATCACTGTTCTTTATGCGTCTCTGGCGGTCGGGATAAAAGACTCAAATTGCTCTTCATCGAGGTGCGCTTTCTGACAGTAGCACAAGCATTTTCTGACGGTCAATCTTCTTCATGCGCGCCCTCTTTTCATTGAAAGAAGGTCGCTTGACACAGGTTGTGGCATGGACTAGGATGACATTGTGCCATGATTCTCAAGCTCTGGAAGGGTGCTTATCAGGATTCGTTAGAAGAGGATTCTGAAAGGCCGGGAGTGTAACTTGACGGGAGGCTTATGCAAGATTTTCAACTGAGCCAGTACTTGCCAATCCTGTTGATGTTCATCGTCGCGATAGGCTTTGCGGGCGGCAATATACTGCTCTCGCAACTCGTCGGCCAGCGCAAGCAGACGCGCACAAAGCTCATGCCTTACGAGTGCGGCAAAGACCCTGTCGGCTCTGCGCGCGAAAGATTCTCCGTCAAGTTTTATATGATTGCGATGATCTTTATCCTCTTCGACATCGAAGTCATCTTCCTGATTCCCTGGGCCGTTGTTTTCAAATCGCTGAGAGACAACGGATTCAGCACGCTTGTTTACGTCGAGATGATGTTGTTCGTCGCGCTTCTTCTGGTCGGGTACATTTACGTTTGGAAGAAGGGCGCGTTTGATTGGGGCGACCGCGCGCGGCGCGAGGCCGAAGCGGAGGCGCGTGCGCTTAATGATATGCAGGAGCGCAAGCGCGCCGTAACCAAACGCGCTGCCTGAAACGGGTCGGAGATTTTTTGTTATGGGACTCGAAAATATTATTGCCGAAGCTTTGCCGGAAGTCATCACGACGCGGCTGGACTCTTTGATTAACTGGGCGCGCAAGTCCAGTCTCTGGCCCGCGACCTTTGGACTTGCCTGCTGCGCCATCGAGATGATGAACGCGACCAGTTCGCGAAACGACCTTGCGCGCTTCGGCTCGGAAGTTTTTCGCGCCAGCCCGCGACAGGCCGATGTGATGATTGTCTCTGGCCGCGTCTCGCGCAAGATGGCTCCGGTCTTAAGACGCATCTATGACCAGATGCCTGAGCCGAAGTGGGTTATCTCTATGGGTGCGTGCGCGACATCGGGCGGAGTGTTTGACAACTATGCCATCGTGCAGGGCGTGGACAAGGTTGTGCCTGTGGATGTTTACATTCCGGGCTGCCCGCCGCGACCTGAGATGTTGATTCACGCAGTGATGATGCTGCAAGACAAAGTGATGAAGGAATCCGTGCGTGATAGGAAAGATATTCCGGCTGAAGAAGCGCGTGAAGCCGTGCCGCCGGGAACGCTTCCGGCCTCCGGCGTCTCTGCTCTGAACGAAGCCAGAGCGCAGGAATCGAGACCTTATACCATCGCTTCAAGGCATGAGCGCAGACGGTCTTCCTGAAATTTTAGATTTTAGATTTGCGATTTTTGATTGAAATAAAACATTAAATCGCAAATCTAAAATCTAAAATCTAAAATTCGATATGTCGGAAAATTCTAATCAACAACAGGGTTCGGAGACGCAGACTGTGCCGACACCGAGCAGTGCTGTCACGCCGTCGCCACTGGTGACGGCGTTGCAGCAACAGAACTCCGATTGGGTTGGCGAAGTGATAGAAGCCTTTGGCGAAATCACTGTCGTCGTCCCGCGCGAGCAGCTAGAGGTCATCTGTTCATACTTAAAATCTGCGCCCGGTCTTGAGTTCAATTTTCTGGCGGACATCTGCGGCGCGGATCGCGGGCCGGAAGAAGAGCCGCGCTTTGAAGTCAACTATCATTTGTTCTCGACGACAAAGCATCATCGCCTGCGGCTCAAAGTCCTGCTTGCGGAAGACGACCCGCATGTGCCGACAGTGACGGGCGTGTGGCGCACTGCCAACTGGCACGAGCGCGAGACCTTTGACCTCTTCGGCGTGATTTTTGACGGGCATCCAGACCTGCGCCGCATACTTTTGCCGGACGACTGGGAGGGGCATGCCCTGCGTAAAGATTTTCCGTTGCGCGGCTATGAGCCGTACAGCCTGACGTAATTTTAGATTTTAGATTTGCGATTTTGTCTTTCAATCTAAAATCGCAAATCTAAAATCTAAAATCTAAAATTTTATGAGCGCTTCGACTATAAATCTGCCGCCGCAATTCGAGGTTGTTGACCAGCCGCTCGATACGCAGATGACTATCTCTATGGGGCCGCAGCATCCTTCGACGCACGGCGTTCTGCGGCTTGAGCTTGTCCTAGACGGCGAGATGGTGGTCAAGACTACGCCGGACATAGGCTATCTACACACGGGGATGGAGAAGCTTTTCGAGTACAAAAAATATCAGCAGGGCATAGTCATCACAGACCGCATGGATTACTTGAATCCGCTCGGCAACAATCTGGCTTATGTGATGGCTGCGGAAAAACTGCTCGGCCTTGAGATTCCCGAACGCGCGAAAGTGATTCGCGTCCTGATGTGCGAGTTGCAAAGGATTGCTTCGCACATGGTTTGGCTTGGGACGCATGCGCTCGACATCGGCGCGATGACTGTCTTCTTCTATTGCTTCCGCGAGCGCGAGAAGATTTTGAATCTGATAGAGGCTGCGTCGGGCGGGCGCATGACTCCTTCATACTTTCGCATCGGCGGATTGATGATGGATCTTCCTGCCGGATTCGAGCGGCGCGTCAAACAGTTCGTAGATGATTTTCCGCAAGCCGTCAGCGAGTGGCACACGCTCCTGACAGGCAACAAGATTTTTCAGAAACGCACGCAAGGCGTCGGCTACATCTCTGCCGAAGATGCGATTGACTGGGGACTCTCAGGCCCGTGCCTGCGCGGGAGCGGCATAGATTTGGACATTCGCCGCGCGAATCCCTACACGGGTTACGAGACATACGATTTTGAAGTGCCTGTCGAACAGGACTGCGATGTCTGGGCCAGATACATGGTGCGTATGCGCGAGTTGAAAGAGTCGCACAAGATTGTCGTGCAGGCACTTTCGCGCTTGCGGCCCGGCCCGATTAAAGCGGACGCGCCGAAGGTCGTGCTGCCTGAGCGCGAGGCTATGAAGCAGCACATGGATGCCTTGATTCATCACTTCCTGATTGTGGCCGAAGGGTTCAATGTGCCGAAGGGCGAAGTCTATCATCCGATTGAAGGCTCGAAGGGCGAGTTGGGCGTCTATATGAAATCGAACGGCGGGCCAAAGCCCGACCGCGTACATTTTCGTGGGCCAAGCTTTGTCAATCTCTCTGCACTGCCGCACATGGCCGAAGGAGAGATGATCGCGGATGTCGTCGCCATCATCGGCTCACTCGACATCGTGCTCGGAGAGATTGACCGGTAAGGCGTAAGAGAGAAGCAGGCAGTTGCAGTTTATTCAGGAGCTTCGTATGCGAAACTTCTTAAAGACAACATTGATGCTCGCGCTGTTTGCGTTTGCGACGGCTCACACGTCTTCTGTCTTCGCACAGCGCAGCACCTGCGGCTTACGCATCTATGTGACCGAGGCGAACGAGTTTGAGACCGATGCTATAAAGCCAATCATGGATGCGCGCATTGTCGCGGCGAAAGTGGGCAGCCGTCGAAAGATTCCGGCTATCACGAGTGATGGAGAGCAGCAATTCACAAGGTTGGCTGAAGGCGAATACAGAATCACCATCACCAAGCAGGGTTTTAAGCGAGCCATCCAGCCTGTAAATTTTATCTGCTATACGCCCAATCAGGATGGCGTGATTTATGTCAGGCTGTGGGGCGGCAGTTCCGCGCAGACAGTTGTTAATGAAAAGATAACTGTTAAAACCGGCATCATCATCGGTAGTGCAGATGATGGAGATAAAACTACCGGATTCCCGCGCCCGGACGCGGAAAAGGATTCGACCGGTGATAAGTCTGCATCGCAGCCGAAAATTGTCTCCGGCGGCGTGCTCAACGGTAAGGCCATTAGCAAACCTGCTCCGCCTTATCCGGCTATCGCACGCGCGGCTAAAGCATCAGGCACGGTCACAGTGCAAATCACTGTTGACGAAGAAGGCAAAGTCATCGCGGCCTCAGCAGTGAGCGGCCATCCGTTGCTGCGCGCTTCGGCAGTATCTGCTGCGCGTCAGGCAAGATTTTCGCCGACCCTGCTGGGAGGACAGCCTGTGAGAGTCGCAGGCGTGATTACCTATAACTTTATACTCGAATGAGCGACCGATTTTATTGCTCAACTTAATGCAGGATATGAGCCAGCAATTTACGCCAAACAACCCTTTGCCGCAGGAGGCGAAAGTCCCTGAAGAGATAGCTGTCTTTTCGCCTGAGATAGAGGCTGAGATAGACAGGCACCTGGCAAAGTATCCAGTCAAGCGTTCGGCCATTCTGCCTTTGATGTTCATCATGCAGAGAGAGCGCGGATGGCTCGACCCGCCGAGCGTGGCCTATCTTGCAGACCGACTTGGCGTGCGTATCACGGACATCTGGGAAGTCGCTACTTTCTATTCGATGATTAATACGAAGCCGGTTGGAAAGTATCACATACAGATTTGCAAGACGCTTTCATGCAAGATTCTCGGCGCGGATAAGATTACGGAGCAGTGCTCAAAGCGGCTCGGCATCAAGGCCGGAGAGACGACCGAAGACGGACGCTTTACCATCTCGCTCGTCGAATGTCTTGGCTCTTGCGGGACTGCGCCGATGCTGCAACTCGGTTTTGACTTTCACGAGAATCTGACGCCGGAAAAGGTTGACGAAGTTCTGGGCCAGTGCGAGCGCGGCGAGTATGTCTTTAAGGTCGGGATGAAGACTTCTGCGTGAAAACTTTTTGGGCCAGACGTTTGCGATTTAAGTTTTAGAATTTTTAGCCAGTTACTTTAGAAACTATGTTCATCGGAGTCATCGGATGCGAACCGCTTCAACTCGCGCGTGTCGGGTTGGAAAACTCGCACACACTTGAAGTCTATCGGAAAAATGGCGGCTATGAAGCATTGAAAAAAGTGCTTGATGGCATGTCTCCTGACGACGTGATTGGCGAGGTCAAGAAATCCGCCCTGCGCGGGCGCGGCGGCGCGGGTTTTCCGACAGGCATGAAGTGGAGTTTTGTCCCGAAAGATTCGCCGAAGCCAAAGTACGTTGTCTGCAATGCTGACGAATCCGAGCCCGGCACTTTTAAAGACAGATACCTGATGGAGCGCGACCCGCACATGCTGATAGAAGGCATGCTGATTGCGGCTTACGCGCTCGGCTCGAAAGCCACATACATCTACACGCGCGGCGAGTATCGCTATCTCATAGAGATTATGGACAGAGCGATTGCGGAAGCGCGCGAGGCTGGTCTCGTCGGCGAGAAAATCATGGGTACGGATTTTTCGTGCGAAGTCTATACGCACACTGGCGCGGGCGCGTACATCTGCGGCGAAGAGACCGCGCTTCTAAATTCGCTCGAAGGTTTAAGAGGCCATCCGCGCATGAAGCCTCCCTTCCCTGCCGTCGCAGGTCTCTATCAATGCCCGACCGTTGTCAATAACGTGGAGACGCTGACGGCTGTGCCGGACATTATCAAGATGGGCGGCGAGGCTTATCAAAAATTGGGGACGGAAAAGAGCGGCGGCACAAAGGTCTGGTCTGTGTCGGGCCACGTCAATCGTCCGGGCGTGTATGAGCTTCCGATGGGCTATGACGATATGGAAAAGTTCATCATGGAAGATTGTCAGGGCATCCAGAACGGGCGGCAACTGAAAGCCGTCATACCGGGCGGCTCAAGCGTCTATATCATGCCCGCGCATGACATCCTCGGCAAAGATGTGAAGATGGATTATGAGGGACTCGTGGCGGCTGGCTCTATGGTTGGCTCCGGCGGGTTTATCGTGATGGACGATACGGTTGATGTCTTTGAGTCAACTAAAAACCTGATTGAATTTTACAAGCATGAATCCTGCGGCTGGTGTACGCCGTGCCGCGAAGGGACTGACTGGCTCGTCAAGATTTTCAAACGCATCGCACGCGGCGAAGGCAGGCCGGAAGACGCGCAACTGATTCTTGATTTGTGCGACAACATCGAAGGCAAATCTTTTTGTCCTCTGGGCGATGCCGCGGCTTGGCCGATTCAGTCTGCGATTAAAAAGTTCCCGGAAGATTTTAAGAAGCATTTATTGCCGCTCGCACAAACGGAAATGGCGACGGTCTAGGGATTTGCGATTTTAGATTTTTGATTTGCGATTTGAAGAAAAAGCAATCTTGAAATTCTTTCAATCGCAAATCAAAAATCTAAAATCTAAAATTAAATCTAATGTCACAAGAACTTATCAAAGTTACTATCAACAATCAGGATTTTCAGGTGGCGAAGGGCGCGCGCCTGATTGATGTCTGCCGCGACAAGGGATTTTCGATTCCCTCTTTCTGCTATTACGCAGACCTCGCGCTACAGGCTTCGTGTCGCATGTGCTTGGTGCGCATCGAGAAGATGCCGAAGCTGCAAACTTCCTGCACGATTACCTGCACGGATGGCATGGTCGTCACGACGCAGAGCGAAGAGATTGAAAAAGCGCAAAGGGCTATGGTCGAGTTTCTGCTCGCCAATCACCCGCTCGATTGTCCTGTGTGCGACAGGGGCGGCGAGTGCGAGTTGCAGGAGATGGCTTTTGATTGGGGCGGGCTCGAAGAGAGATTTCAAGAACCGAAGAATGCTTTTCCCGAAAAATATCTCTCGCCGATTGTCGCCAATGACCAGCAGCGTTGCATTCTCTGCAAGCGTTGCACGCGCGTCTGCGACGAGTGGATGGGAGAGGATGCGATTGAAGCCGGTGGGCGCGGCGCAAACACTGTCATAGGGACTTACGGCGGCTGGCTCAACTGCTCGCAGTGCGGCAACTGCATAGAGGTTTGCCCGACAGGGACTCTGCTCGACGCGACATACAGGCATCAGGCGCGCCCGTGGGAATTGGCCCAGACGGTTTCGACCTGCACATTTTGTTCGGACGGCTGCCAGATGTCGCTCGGCTCACGCTCAGGAGTTTTGATGCGCGCCGTCGCGCGCGACCGTTATGTCAATGGTCACAACGGAGAGTTTCTCTGCATCAAGGGCAGATTCGGACATCCCTTTGTCAATCACGAAGAGAGATTGCGCACGCCGCTCATACGTTATAAGAAAGGCGGCAAGCTGATTCCCGCGACGTGGGATGAAGCCATACGCTTTACTGCTGAAAAGTTGCTGCAAGTGGACGAAGCGCATGGGCCACAGTCCATAGGCATCGTCGGCAGCCCGCGTCTGACCAACGAAGCAAACTATGCTCTTCTGAAATTCGCGCGCGAGGTCGTAGGGACGGACAAATTCACAGCGACCGATGCCTTCTCTCTAAAACCTTTCTTTCAAAATTTAGGCGCGCCACTCGCGACGCATCGTGACATCAGATTTGCAAAGACCATCCTGCTCATCGGCGGCGAGCCGGAAGAGTTGCAGCCATTGACGGGCAGGCAGATTCGACAGGCCGTGCGTAATGGCGGCGCGAAGCTCATCATCGTCAATAGCGTCCCGATTCGCCTCAAGCAACAGGCCGCGCAGTTCATACACATACTGCCCGGCGCAGAAGATGCGGCAGTTCTCGCGCTCTCAGGTAAAGACAATGACGGGCTTGCCGCGCGAAAGATGGGTGTCGAGGCAAGCGAGCTTGAAGCTTTGCGCGCCGCGATTAACGAGACTGCGGGCGATGTCGTCATCATGTTTGGCTCCGAATTGAGCGAGGCCGCGCAAGGCATTCTGGCCCAGACGCCGCACACGCTCGGAGCGGAAGGAAGAAGAGTGTTGCTGCATCCTTTGCCGATTTACAACAACAGCATCGGAGTGCATGACCTCGGCCTGATGGATGGAGCTTTGAGCGCGTCCGCAATGCTGCAAGCCGCAGGCGATTCGGTGCGCGCGTTGTACATCGCGGGCAGCTTTCTGCCGGAACATTTGAACGGGCAGGAAGACGCTCTATCAAAGTTGGATTTCATAGTCGTACAGGAATTGTTTGAGACGGAGACGACGCGCCACGCGGATGTAGTTCTGCCAGCCGCTTCGTTTGCCGAAATTGACGGGACATATACGAACAACGACGGTTTTGTGCAGCGCGTGCGGCAGAGCATTCCGCCCGTTCATCAATCAAGGCCCGACTGGATGATAACTTCTCTGCTGGCTAAAGCTCTCGGAGTTGATTTCAATTTTCAGATGTCTGCAACAGCAGTCTTCAAGGAACTGGCAGAGAATGTTCCGGCTTACAACGGCATGCGATACCCGCTCTTGAAGGATGAGACGAATCCGTTGCAGGCCAAGCATGTTCTATCTGCAAAGCGCGAGATGGCGAAAGAGTTGGAAGGCGTGCGTCTGGGCGTGGAGAGTTTGAGCGAGACGGGAGCCAAGCTGTCTGAGACTCCTCCTGTGGGCCACGAGCTATTCAAGACAGGCACGCTGACTGGAAAAGTCCCGCAGTTTCACCTGCTCGAAGCCGGAAACCCTGAGCCGCAGTCTGTCTTTATCTCGCCGCTTTATCAAATTACTGTGGACGCCGGACTCAAACGCGAAAAGGCTACGGCGGCAGGAGACTAGGGGAATTTGCGATTTTTGATTTTTGATTTTCGATTTGAAGAAAAGCAAGCTTGAAATTTCTTTCAATCGCAAATCAAAAATCAAAAATCAAAAATCAAAATCATGGATTGGAATTTTGTTCTGAGCATCATTTTGCAGTTCACGGCGATTACGGTGGCCTTCACCGTCGTCCTGATGATTGTCGCCTACACTGTGCTGGCAGAGCGGCGCGTGCTGGCCTTTATACAGGGGCGGCTTGGGCCAAACCGCGTCGGCTACGGCGGACTGCTGCAACCCTTCGCAGACCTTTTAAAATTCATCCTCAAAGAAGAGATTGTTCCCGACAAATCAACCAAGTTCGTCTATTTTCTCGCGCCGATTCTCGCTATCACGACGGCATTGATGCCGCTCATCGTCTATCCATTTGGCCCAACCGTCAGGCTTCCCTTTCTTGGCGACATTTCGCTCGTCATCGCGCGTTTTGATGTCGGGCTGCTCTATGTGCTGGGCATCACATCTGTCGGCGTTTATGGCATCGCGCTCGCGGGCTGGTCTTCAAATAACAAGTACAGTTTGATGGGCGGACTGCGGGCTTCGGCTCAGCTTATCTCGTATGAGTTGTCATTGGGCTTATCTTTAATCGGCGTAGTTTTGATGAGCGGCACGCTCGATTTATCGAGCATCGTCGAGCAGCAATCGGCATGGTACGGGATGCGCTGGAACATTATCTTCCAGCCGGTTGGTTTTATCATCTACCTGATTTCAGCGATTGCAGAGACGAATCGCGTGCCATTTGATTTGCCGGAAGCAGAGACGGAACTCGTCGCTGGCTTTCACACGGAATACAGCGCGCTCAAATTCGCGCTCTTCTTTATGGCCGAGTACGTCAACATGTTCACGGTCTCGATGCTGGCGACGACGCTTTTCTTAGGCGGTTGGAGCGGCCCTTTCATACAACAACTGCCGTGGCTTGGGCCATTCTATTTTCTCGGCAAGATAATCTTTTTCCTGTTCCTGTATATCTGGATTCGCGGTACGTTGCCGCGCTTCCGCTTTGACCAGTTGATGAATTTCGGCTGGAAGTTTCTGCTGCCCGTCGCCATTCTGAATATTATTCTGACGGCGACGCTGGCGCTCTTTGGCTGGCTATAGAATTTTTTGATGAGCGCGCTTCTCTTCATACTTTTTGCGGGCCTTGCTATCGGCTGTGCGGTCTCGATGATCGTGCAGCGCAATCCGCTCTACAGCGCGATTTCGCTGATTGGCGTCTTTATCTCGCTGGCCTGCATTTACGTAACGCTCGCCGCGCCGTTTATCGCGGCGGTGCAGATCATCGTCTATGCCGGAGCGATTATGGTGCTGGTCGTCTTCGTCATCATGCTCTTGAATGTCGAAGAGGAAGAGCGGCCTGCGTTCAGGCTTCGCTACTTAGTGCCGACGGCGATTCTGTTTGCCGCGCTGCTCGTCGCCGAAGCCTCTTTTGTGATTTTCACAGTGCAGACTTCGCCTTACCAGCAAGCGCATCCGTCCGCGTCTGCGAATCCTTCGGAAGTCGGATTGACAGCTTCAATCGGCAGGGGACTTTTTACGCAATACCTCTTGCCATTTGAAATCACATCGCTGCTTTTGTTGATGGCGATTGTCGGCGCAATGACGCTCGCGCGCCGCGCTGCATTCCTGTCACCGAATGTGAGGATTGTTCCGGGCGCGCAGGTTTTGACACGACAGACTGTTGACCCGAACGCCGTTGGAGACGCGACGCCTGTGGAGACGGATTCGACGATTGAAGCAGAACGGCTGCTCGGCCTGGACAACGCGCCGCAAGCGAAAGATGTAGATTGAAATTTTTTGATTTTTGATTGGCGATTTGCGATTGAATAAAACCCAAAAATTGTTTTTCAATCAAAAATCAAAAATCAAAAATCGCAAATCAAAAAGATGGAACTGACACCGCAACTTTCCTGGTATCTTGCGCTCTCGGCAGTGCTGTTCACGATTGGCGTCGTGGGCGTCATCGTCAAGCGCAATGTGATTTCGATGTTCATGTGCATAGAGTTGATGCTCAATGCCGTGAACCTAACATTCGTCGCATTTTCGAGTTACTTCCGCGATGTCTCCGGGCAGCTTTTCGTATTTATCGTGATGACCGTCGCCGCAGCCGAAGCCGCCGTCGGGCTCGGCATCATCATCGCCATCTTCCGCAACCGCGAATCGCTGGATGTGGATGAGGCGAATATTTTGAAATTATAGTTTTCAGTTTTTAGTTTTCAGTTTTAAGCCGGCGACTGAAAACTAAAAACTGAAGACTGAAAACTGAACAATGCTTCGTTACATCATCTTTGCTCCATTGCTCGGCGCGCTGGTTAACTGGCTCGTAGGCAGGCGCGTGCGTAGTGAGCGATTTATCGGCGCGGTGGCGTGCGCGTCTGTCGGCATCTCGACGGCGATTGCGTTTTACGTTGCGTTCAAGCATGACGGCGCGTTGCATGCGACTGTGCCGGTGATGGATCACCTCTGGACATGGATTGAGGTCGGGAGCTTTCGCGCGGATTTCGGGCTGGCGATGGACAGGTTGAGCGGCATTTATACTCTGTTCATTACCTTCGTCGGATTTCTGATACATCTTTTCGCCACCGGATACATGCATGGCGATAAAGGTTTTTATCGCTTCTTTGCATATCTCAACCTGTTCATGTTCTCTATGCTGACGCTCGTTCTGGCAGACAATTTTCTGCTGATGTTTGTCGGATGGGAGGGCGTGGGGCTTTGTTCTTATCTGTTGATTGGCTACTACGTTGACCGCAAAGAGGCTGGCGATGCTGCGAAGAAAGCTTTTATAGCCAACCGTGTGGGCGACTGGGGAGTCGTGCTCGGCATCATGCTTGTCTTCTTTCTGACGGCGCAGGCGGGCAAAGCTTCCATCAGCTTTTTTGACAAGCCGCAGTTCGGCATCACGAGCGCGCTCACGACCATCGGCAGCTTTGGCGCAGACCCTTTCACATGGGGCGCGCTCGTTGCGGGCGGCGTGACTTCGATTGCGATTCTGTTATTCATCGGCGCGACGGGCAAGTCTGCACAGATTCCGCTTTATGTCTGGCTGCCGGATGCGATGGCCGGGCCGACTCCTGTTTCCGCGCTGATTCACGCGGCGACGATGGTCACGGCTGGCGTCTATATGGTCGTGCGTTGCAATGCGATTTTTCAGAGCGCGCCGACGGCGATGTTTATCGTCGCCATCATAGGCGCGGCGACAGCCATCTTTGCAGCGACCATCGGATTGGCCCAGAACGATATTAAAAAAGTTCTTGCTTATTCGACTGTCTCACAACTCGGCTACATGTTTCTGGCCTGCGGCGTCGGAGCATTCGTCGCGGCGATTTTTCATGTGATGACGCATGCCTTCTTCAAGGCTCTGCTCTTCCTCGGTTCCGGTTCAGTGATTCATGGCATGCATCATGAGCAGGACATGCGGCGTATGGGCGGCCTCAAGAAGTACATGCCGATTACGTTTGCGACGATGATGATGGGCTGGCTTGCCATCTGCGGCATTCCCATCTGGGCCGGATTCTTTTCCAAAGACGAGATTTTGTGGAAGACTTGGAGCACGCATTCTCCGAGCATTCCGCACAACGCCAACTATATCCTGTGGGGCATCGGCGCAATCACTGCTCTCTTAACAGCCATCTACATGACGCGGCTGATGGTCATGACCTTCTGGGGGACAGAGCGTTTCCGCGAGACCGATGCGGGAGGTCAGGCGGATGAAGCGCATGCACATGCTTATGACGAAGACCTGAAACCGCACGACGCGCATGCTGCTTCCGCGGGAGACCGCCCGCATCATGCTCCCGAAGATGAGATGGAAGATGAGCATGCCCCGCATAATCATCATGGCCCGGTTGAGCCGCATGAATCGCCCTGGACGATGACTGTGCCGCTCGTCGTGCTCGCAATCCTTTCGACATTGGGCGGACTCATAGGCGTGCCGTATGCTATGAGCGGCGGCAAGATTCCAAACTATTTCGAGCACACGCTTGAGCCTGTGATTACTAAAGTTCCTGAGAAGAAAGCTATCGCTCCCGGTGGAGCCGGACACGAAGAGCCGCGTTATCTCTCGCCGCCGCCGCAAGCGACGGACAGTGCGCCGCCCGTCACTTCTCTTGAAAGCCCGACGCATGCGACTGCTACCGAGACAGCTCATTCGCCCGAAGAAGTCAGGATGGAGCGAATCTTCACGGCCATCTCCGTCGGCATCGCGCTCATAGGCATCGGAATCGGTTGGACTGTTTTCAAGAAGCGACCGCTTCTCAAGATGCCGCGGCTGCTTGAAGAGAAATACTATGTTGATGAGATTTATAATGCGGCGATTATCAATCCGATTAAGGCAGGGTCGCGCGAGGGCTTGTGGAAGATTCTTGATGTCGGAGTGATTGACGGCATCGTCAACGGGCTTGGAAGGAGCGTCACGCAGTTGGGCGCGGTGGTGCGCTATCTGCAAATCGGTTTCGCGCGCAGCTATGCCGCCATCATTCTCTTTGGCGCGATTCTCGTCATAGCCTATTTCGCTTACACGTTCAGGGACGTTTTGAGCCGTTAGGGATTTTAAAAAAAGATGCAGCAACACCTGCTCACAGCTTTGATACTTCTGCCGGTCGTCGGCGCGCTGCTGACAATCGCGCACAGACTTTTCCGCAGGCACAGCAGCAAAGAGACTGACTATCGCTGGATTGCATTGCTGTTTTCCGTTCTGACTTTCGGCCTCTCGCTCCTGCTTCTGGGCCACGACGGCGGATACGGCGCGGATGGTTTTCGTTTTGTCTATAACGTCCCGTGGATTGACAGCATCGGCGCGCGCTATCACTTAGGCGTGGATGGCATCAGCCTCTGGCTCGTGATATTGACGACGCTCTTGATGCCGATTTCCATTCTGTCGAGTTGGACATCGGTTGAGAAAAGGCAACTCTCTTTTTATGTCTTTCTGCTGCTTCTTGAGTCAGCGATGATAGGCGTGTTTGTCTCATTAGACCTGCTCGTCTTTTATCTTTTCTTCGAGGCTTCGCTTGTTCCGATGTTCTTCCTGATTGGCATCTGGGGCGGCGAGCGCAGGATTTACGCGGCGACAAAGTTTTTTATCTACACGGCTTTGGGAAGCCTCTTGATGCTGGTTGGCATCATTGCCATCTATTATCTCGTCGGCTCGTTTGATTACGTGACGGTCTTAAACGCCTTGAGCCGGACGCAGCTTGCGGAGCGCACGGAGTTCTGGCTCTTTCTGGCTTTTGCGTTCGCATTCTGTATCAAAGTCCCGCTCTTCCCTTTTCACACATGGCTGCCGGACGCGCACACTGAGGCTCCTACGGCTGGCTCTGTGATTCTGGCAGGCGTGCTGTTGAAGATGGGAACGTACGGGCTTTTAAGATTTAATCTGGCATTCTTTCCTGCTGCGTCAAGATGGTTTGCGCCAGTTATTATCACACTGGCGATTATCGGCATCATCTATGGCGCGCTGGTCGCGATGGTGCAGCCGGATGTCAAAAGGCTCGTCGCGTATTCTTCTGTGAGCCACATGGGATTCGTGGTGCTCGGACTCTTCTCTTTCACAGAGCAGGGCATGCAGGGCGCGCTGTATCAGATGCTCAATCACGGAGTTTCGACGGGCGCGCTCTTCCTGCTGGTCGGAATGATTTACGAACGCAGGCACACGCGGCAAATCTCAGACTTTGGCGGACTGGCCCACTCGATGCCTTGGTTCTCAGCCTTCTTTGTTATCACTTCGCTGTCATCCATCGGGCTGCCGTTTTTGAATGGCTTCGTGGGCGAGTTTTTAATCATGCTCGGCATGTGGACATTGAGCGCGGTGAAGTATTCATGGATTGCGACGATGCTCGCGGGGACTGGCGTTATCTGGGCCGCAGTCTATATGCTATGGATGTTGCAGCGCGTCGTCTTCGGGCGCATCACGAATCCGAAGAACGCTGCGCTCGCTGATCTCAACTGGCGCGAGATAGGTCTTCTCCTGCCCTTGCTCGCGCTGATGCTGTACATGGGTGTCTATCCGCGCCCGTTCCTGAGTCGTTCGCGTGAAAGTATTCAAGCCGTGCAGAGGCGCGTGGGCGAGAGACCTGCTGGCGGCTCGTTTGCAAAGCAGAACGAGAGAGTTGAAGCGCAGGACAAGAAATAGAATCGCTTCCAAAAGACTGTTGACCGTTCATCCCGATTGCTTATGAAGAAAATTCCCCTTTTGCTTTTGCTCTTTGTTATGTCTGTCGCTTTTGTCTTTCCCCCGAAAGCGCAGCCGCCTGTCAAAGCAGACGACGACGACATCAGCATCAACCTCAAAGGAGTTGACGGCAAGAAGTATGACATCTCGAAGATGCGCGGCAACTTCCTGCTTGTCTCCTTCGGCGCGACTTGGTGTGGGCCATGCCATGAAGAGCTGCGCGATCTTGAAATCCTGCATCAGGAATTTAAGGACAGGCCGATAAAGTTTTTGTGGATTACAGTTGAAGACAAGGAAGAGGCGTCGGACGATTTCCTGCGCCGCTTTGCGAAAGATTTGAAATTCACGTTCCCGGTTTTGCGCGACCCGGACAAGCGCGCCTACAGGCAGTTTTCCGAACGCACGCGGCTGCCGCTGGTCGTCATTTTTGATAAAGAAGGCCGCGTCGTGATGCCGAAACAATTTGGCGCGTCTTCGCAGCCGGGAGTTTTCAGAATCAATCTGCGCAACAGATTGCAGAAGCTTTTCGCAGAAGCGCAAGAGGCGGAATCGGCTGGCAACGAATGAACGGATTTTGATTTGAACACATGAAGAATTTTCTGGCCTTACAAACTGTCCTGCCGGACGTAAATTTTCTCATCATCCTGCCGGAGTTGATTGTCGGCGTGGTGGCCGTCATCTTGATGATGGTTGACGCCTTTACGCGCGAAAAGCAGCGTTGGATAACAGGCATCATCTCGCTCGTCGGATTAGTAGCGGCGGCTATTGCCTGCGTCTGGATGTGGCAAGGCGGAGTCGCTTCGCCTGAAACTGATTTTAACGGGATGATTGTGATTGACGAGTTGCGGCTCGCCTTCACTTTGATTTTCCTTTTTGTCTCGGCGTTGACGATTCTGATTTCCGTTGTCTGGGTCGAGGGCGAGAATCTTCCTGCGGGAGAGTTTCATTCGCTCCTGATGTTTGCCACAAGCGGGATGATGTTGATGGCTTCGGGCAATGATTTGGTCATCATCTTTCTGGGACTTGAGATTCTTTCCATCGCGACTTATGTGATGGCCGGATTCCGGCGCACGGATTTGAGGTCAAACGAATCGTCGCTCAAATATTTTATACTCGGCTCTTTCTCCTCCGCCTTTCTGCTCTATGGCATCGCTCTCATCTACGGGGCGACGGCGACGACCAACGGCTTGCCCGGCACAACTAACATTACGCAGATTGCTGCGCGGCTCAATGACTCGCAGTATCCGGCTCTGCTTTTCGCGGGCGCGGCTTTGATGCTCGTCGGTTTCGGTTTCAAGATAGCGACTGCGCCGTTTCATGTCTGGACGCCGGATGTGTATGAAGGCGCGCCGACGCCTGTTACGGCTTTTATGGCCGCGGGGCCAAAGGCCGCAGGCTTTGCTTCATTCCTGAGAGTTTTTATTTTCGGCTTCCCTTTTGTCGTCGCCACTGCCGGAGTTTTGTCGCCGGATGCGATGATTCACAAGGCCTGGATTACTGCTCTGACTGTGCTGGCGGCTCTGACGATGATTATCGGCAACATCGTCGCCATCGTGCAGAACAACGTGAAGCGCATGCTTGCATATTCTTCGATTGCACATGCGGGATATGCTCTGGTTGGTTTTGTCGCGGCAGGCGCGGCATCTGATGCTGCCAAACGAAGTGAGGCTCTGGCCGCAGTCGCTTTCTACATGCTGACTTATGCCGTGATGAACTTGGGAGCCTTCGCTGTCGTGACTTTGATTTCGCGCGGCGGCGATACTCGCACAGAGGTCGAAGATTACAACGGCATAGGCTTTCGCGCGCCCGTGCTTGCCTTCGCGCTCTCGCTCTTTTTGTTGAGCATGCTGGGGCTGCCACTGACCGCAGGGTTTATGGGCAAGATTATGGTCTTTCGCGCCGCGCTCGACGAAGGCTTTTACTATCTCGTCGTCATCGGTGTGATTAACACAGCCATCTCCGCTTATTATTACCTGCGACTTATCATCGTGATGTTCTTCCGCGAGAGGACGACGGAATGGAGCGCGCCCGCAATTCCTGCGAGCATCACTGTCGCGTTGATTATCACTGTGCTCGGAACTTTTTACCTCGGACTGTTTCCGGGCCGCGTGCTCGAAGTATTTCGCAAGCCGCCAGCCGTCGCGGCGCGTGCGGCGCGTTAAATGAGTCACAGATGAACACAGCTATCTCGGCCAGCATTGCTCACGCAAACTTTGCGATGCCCAAGCAAGCGAAAATCCTGAAACCCTCTTCGATGATTCATAGCGCCGAAGAGGTCAAGGATGCTCTGGGCGAGACGTGGCTGCCGCGTCTTTACAGAGAACGTATCTTGAAACTGCGCACGCGCTCGCACAATCTGCCTGTGCCAGCCAAAGAGAATCGAGTCGAAATTCAGCACACGCTTTTAGGAGTCGAGATAAAGGCTGGCCGCCGCAGAATTCTTTCGCCGGATTTGGCGACGGCGCGTTACCTTGCGGTCTTTGCGCGCGCGGGTTGCAATGATGTAGCTGTGCCTTACGATATTACAAAGATTTCTCTGCTCGCAGACGAACTCGAATCTTCATGGCATCGCATGCTATTATTAGTCGAGCAGGCCGCAGAGGCTCGCAGCCGTTCATTCTTATCGCGCGTGCGTTCCGCCTTAATCGCGGACATCAGGCGCGAGATAACAGAGGCCGGCGCGGGCGCTGCCATCCCGCAGTTTAATCAGAATACGAAACAGCGTCGCGTTTGATTTTGAGCACGAAGCCGCGCGCTGAAATTTAATGGAAGATGGAAGAGATATTGCTTAACGAAAACTTACCCGCAGACGCACCGGAACCGCTCCCATTCCCTTTTAACCAGCGAACCTATTGCCGCTATGAGCCGATTGAAAAGCGGATTGAAAGCGCGCGTGTGCTTGTCGTCAATAATCTCTTGCAGGATGAAGCGGACGTGTCTGAAGTGGCGGTCAAAGAGCTTGGCCCAAACGTCACGCGGCAGATTAAACGCGAACGACAGATTTCCCTGCTGGCCGTAGATAACATACGGCACAACATTGAGCGGCTCGTTAAGAATCACGACATACATGTCGCGCATCTTTCAAAAGTTAGTGAAGTGGTCAAAGAGCTACGCCCGCAGGCAATCGTGTTGAGCGGGACTTTGAGCGACTTTGATTACTACAATCCTCAACACTTAGAAAATTTTCAAAGCTTCATACAAGAGACGCGCATCCCTGTGCTCGGCATCTGCGGCGGTCATCAACTGATTGGCCTGAGCTTCGGCGCGCGCGTCCTGACGCTCGACAATCAGGAGCAGCACACGAATCGCGCCAATCGTTCTTTTGAATATCAATATCGCTTCATACGCATTATCGAACCGACAGACCCAATCTTTCACGGCATCAACGATGAGGACTCCGGTGTCTGGCAGGACTACACGCGCGAGGCGCGAATCCTGCGCGTCTGGCAGAATCACGGGCTACAGCTTGACAGCGTGCCTGATGGATTCAAACTGCTGGCGACCGCCTATCTCTGCCGCAATCAGATGATGGTCAAGCGCGACGGCGGACAACTTATCTACACAGTCCAGTTTCATCTCGAAAAATCTTTCGAGGACTGGGACAGGACACGCGCCACGCGCTGGGAACATCCGAACGAATCACGCGACGGGCGTATCATCTTCGAGAATTTTCTACACGAATCTCTCAAGCACGCGAGTTAAAAACAATTTCCCGCTGGTGGCGCAAAGACGCAAAGAAAGAATTGAATCTTTTCTTTGCGTCTTTGCGCCACCAGCGGGAAACTTTCTTTCTTAATCTCGAAACTCAGGCCGGATGCCAATCGCCAAGTTTAGCTTCCTGTGGCACGTTTTCCATCGTCCGCGCAATCAATAAATCCACGACCGTCTTGAGGTCTTTAGTCTCTTCATAAACCCTGAGCTGTGCATCTGCGGAAGTGCCTCTTTGGAGAATTGTATGTATGTGCTCGACCTCTTTGCGCGAATCCAAATCATCAAGCACGTCGTCCACAAATTCAAGCAACTCCAGAATCAGGTCGCGCACAGGGACTTCCTTTTGCTTGCCGAAATCAATCATCTTGCCATCGAGTCCATAACGCACCGCGCGCCACTTGTTCTCCTGCACAAGCATGCGGCGATAGAGACGGAAGCCAAGATTTTTTTCAATCAACCGGTTCAGCTTACACACAATGGCTTGAAAGAGTCCTGCGATAGCAATGGTATCGTCAACCCTTGTCGGGATGTCGCAGATGCGAAACTCAAGCGTCGGGAAAAACGGATGCGGGCGCACATCCCACCAGATTTTCTTGCCATTGTCTATGCAACCGGTCTTGACCAGCAAGTCAACATATCTCTGGAACGAAGCGTGCGAATCGAAATGGTCTGGAATGTCCGTGCGCGGAAACTTTTTAAAAACTTCCGAGCGATAAGATTTAAGTCCTGTGTTGTGGCCGAGCCAGAAAGGCGAAGAGGTTGAAAGCGCGAGCACGTGCGGCAGAAAATATCTGGCCGCATTCATAATATGAATCGCGCGCTCAGGGTCTGGAATGCCGACATGCACATGCAGCCCGAAGATGAGCAGCGAGCGCGCGACCATCTGAATTTCTTCGACAAGAAATCTATAGCGTTCGTCATCGAAAATTTTCTGGTCTTGCCAGTGAGAGAAAGGATGCGTCGAGGCCGCGACAATCTCCAAACCCTTGTCGCGCGCGAGGCTTGAGATAATGCAGCGCAGCCGCGAGATGTCCGAGCGCGCTTCATGTATGTTGGCGCAGATGCCCGTGCCGACTTCAATCATGGACTGAATCATCTCAGGCTTAATCTTCTCGCCCAGAATCATCTTGCCTTCTTCCAGAAATTCCGAGACGTGCGAGCGCAGCTCTCTCGATTTCGGGTCCACGATTTGAAATTCTTCTTCGATGCCGAGCGTGTATTGTTCAAACATATTCTCTCACTCCTCTCAGGCCCATTTCACAACGCCGCGACGATGGCTTTCCAATCCGGCGTCTCGCCGCGAATCTTTTCATGCAGCAGATGTCGCCAGGCATTGAGCGGCGAAGCCCAGGGATTGTAAAGATCAAAATGGACTGCCCAACGCCTCGCCGCGGTCTCGTCTATATATAAAAAATGTAGCGAGGCTTTCTTCTTCCCGCGTTCGAGGAAGCCTCCGGTGTTGTCTTTATGGTTGGCGAACAAAGCCGTAAAGTTGCCACTTCGCCTGAGCGTTGACAGCAGAACAGGCCATGCTTGAAAACTCATGCCGACTCCGCCCTCGCCATAGACATTTTCAATGCGCCGCACAGCGTCCCAAAGCTTTAACTCGCGGAAACGATGCATGAGCAACAAGAGCGCCTGCTGCTTATCCTGCGCGAGCGAGTTAAAAGCAGACTCGTCGCGGTCATGTCCGAACAAGCCTTCGAGTTTGCGCTCAAGCAATGTGCGCTCAAGCTCTGTCAACTCCTGCCATCTCATAAATGTCAGAGCGAGGGAAGCTCTTTTTCCATCAACTCGCGGTCTTTTTCAGTCAATCCATGAAACCTGACTCCGACGCCGCGCCCCGGATTGCTATAGACGACTTCCGCATTGACGATGACCTGTTGCTCCTGGCCCAGAGGAATACGCAAAGTGAGCAGCGCGCCTTCCGGCAGCTCTGCCTGCGTGTTCATGTAGAGGCCGCCGATGCTGATGTCCTTTGTGCTGGCGACGCCCGTCGCGTCCGCGCCGTCAAAAAAGACATCCACAATCAGACGCGAGCGGTCAAAGAAACGCCGCTCCTCTTCCTCCGGCTTGCGCGGTAGCGAGTCTAAATCGTCAACCACTTTCCACCTCTTCAGCACATCACTTCTTGTCAATAATATAAGTCGGAACCATGCCGCCGCCGGATGAGACATTGGCGAGTTCCGTGAACGAGAGCCGCGTGAAGGCCGAGCCGACTTTGCCGAAAAAGAGTAGCGGGTCGAGGTCAACAAGCTGCTCTGCAAATTCGACTGAGCCGTCTTCCTGTAAAGCCGGGAAAACTTCTCGCGCCGTCGGCACGCGCTCCTGCACCAGATAGTCTCCATTTGAGAGCGCGCCGCGCATCGCTTCGCTCCATGCAATCTCGTCCGTGTTCCAGCCGATGTGAATGCCATGCCCGCCGTAATCATCATTCGGCTTGAGCACGAGGCTGTCACGATTGCTCATGATAAATTCAAGCAAATCCACTTCTTCGCCAAAATGGTCTGTCTTCTCTGCGCGGACTTTTCTGGTCCAGGGAACATGCGCGCGTATGGCTTCGCGCTCTTCGCCTGTAAAGAGTTGCGCGTGTCGCTCATCTGTGAGCACTGCGAAGATAGCTTTTTTGTGTACGAGCTTGGAGCGGAAGCTGTTGACAAGACAGATGGCCCCGGCGCGATAAGCGTCGAGCAGCGCGGGAGCTTCCTCTATCACAGGCAGATATTCGTTGACCAGCAATCTTTTATAAACAATATCAATCTCGAAATCGCCAGTGCGCAGCCGTCCATCCTTAAACTCTAAATCTTCAGGCGAACAGATGACTGCGGGATGGCCTTGCCTGTCAAAGAATTCCTTGAACAGCTCGAACTCCTGCGTGGTCGGCACGTCCTTCAAATCAACTATGGCAATCTGCGGCGCGCGTTCCGGCTGGCGGCCAAGATATTCCGCGTGCGCGCGCAAGAGCACATCAAGCATCTGCTGTCGGCCAAAGAGCGCGCGCACTTCATACTCTTCCGCAAAGCTACGCATCACAGGCAACGCGGAAAAGATTTCATAAGCAGCATCCGCATAAGCTATGCCAGCAGGGCTCTCGCCATTGAGTTCGACAAAGCTGTAAGCCTCGTCCGTCAGAAACGAATCGAGGCGCGCTGTTGGCGAGACTTCACGATAGCCCGGATCAATCGCCACCAACTCGCGCTCGCGCTCCGTCACGCCAAGCTCATCCAGCAGAGCATCATTCTCAACAGCAGCGTCTTTAACCTTTTGAATCGCGCTCCACACAGTCTCGCAGATGCGCGTCACGCGCGCCCAGTCGCTCTCTGTGACAAAGTGCGGGCGCAGGTATGGCGAGAGCCTGCGGCCACCGAAAATCAGGCGCGCACGCTCTAAGCCTTCATCAAGCATGGCTCTTGAAGACTCTGCAAGGTCAGCTTCCGTCAGCAGTTCGTGATAACGCGAGACAGCAGTATGCAGCATAAAATCAGACGAAAAATCTTTCGAGCGAATTGAGCTGAACGAGCATCGAGATGCGCTTAGCTTAGCACAGAATGTGGCCCATCGGCTAAGTTTGCGCGTGGATAAAGCAAGTTTCCCGCAAAGGCGCAAAGACGCAAAGGAAGAGGCAAAAGAAAACATTCAAGATAAAGAATGCTTCAACTCCTTTGCCGCCTTCTTTGCGTCTTTGCGCCTTTGCGGGAAATTCTTGTTTTGCTTACCGCTGCTTCACATTATCTGCAACGAGCTTGACTTCTATCTTCTGCGCCTGACGAATCACGCCGAGCGAGATTTTCGCGGGCAGCGCGGCGGGCAGTGTCGTCTCCGAAAGCAACTTGCCATCAACGGATTCAATGACATCACCTGCGAGAAGTCCTGCGCGCGAGGCCGCGCTCTCTGGATGCACGAAGGTGATGAGCAATCCGCCACGCGCGTAGAGACGATGGGCCACTTTAGGTTTGATAAAGAGCGTCTCAAGCCCGCGTGCGACAAATGGGTCACGGCTCTGTAAACGCGCGGCGCGTGCTTCCGCAGCCTCCATCTCAAGCACCGGATTGAGAGATTCACGCAGCTTGACCTTGACCACCTGCGGCGTCGGGCGATCCGGCCTCACGACTGTGAAGCTAACGGGCGTGCGCCCGCCTGCTTCCTTGAGCAAGGATGAAAAATCTTCCGCGCTTTTGACTTCGCCTGTATTGACGCGCGTCACCACATCGCCCACGCGCAGGTTTGCAAACCACGCGGGCGTCTGCGGCGGCACAGAGGTCAAGACAACTCCGGCCCTCAGATTCATCAGACGGGAAGCGTTATTGCGATCCCAGCCGACAGTCATCATCTGCTCAAGCGAAGTCGCAAAGAGAGACGAGCCGCGCGCTCCGAGCCAGGGCTGCGGTTTGCTCTCAAGCCGCAGGCGTATGCGATTGACAGCGCGATGCACAGCCGCGACCGGAATCAAGTAAGCTTCGTTTCCATTACTCGATTCGACCATCCCGATGGTTTCCCCGGCCTCGTTGAGCGCGATGCCTCCGACCATGACTTGCGAAAGCTTGTCTGAGCTCACCGTCAGACGTGTCACATGGCCCGATGTAGCGCGTGCAATCTCCGTCAATTTTCCTTCAAGCTCGCTGATGTTCAAAAAGAACTGGTCAGGGGCTAAGCCTTCAACCTGCGGCGCACGCGCGGGAGAGAGCAGGCGCACGCGCTGGCCCACAGTCAGATTCTCTTCCTTTGCATCCTGCGCGGGCGCGAAAGTCAGTCCATAGATACGCAGCAGCGAAAGTCCTGTCCCGCCGTCAAGCCCGATAAATGTGGCCGGAAGCTGCTGGCCGTTGCTCTGTATGATTAATAGATTCGACTGCGGCGAAGCTTGCGGAGCAGCGGCGTTTGAATACATTGTGGACAACAGCGTGGGGACTTCCAACTCTGCTTGCGGCAGACGCGCGACGATTGTGCCGTCTTCGAGCGAGAGCCCTGCCGTGATGTTCGTGTGCATGTCATCCGCCATCAGCGATTCGTCATCAAGCGGAGCCACCTTTGCTCCCTTGCGGCGCAGGAGGTCAAGCATCTTGATGCCATTCAAACGATGAAGGACTGTGTTGACCTGCGGCGCATCCGGGCGCAAGGGCGCAGCCACTTGCTTTGTATCAGCAGGAGGCGCGGCGGGCGTGGTTGTTGGCCCACTCTGTTGCGCGTGCGCTGGAAGGCATGCTATTGCGAGACCTGCCAGAGCGATTAATAATTTGCGCGAGCTTGCGTACATCGAATTCTTGCTCAAATTTTTTTTCAAAAAAAATTCCTTACCAGATGCCCTGCGCAGTTTTGACAAACATTTTCTGCGCGTCGTCCTGCTCAAACACATCCTGTCCGCCGAAGGTCACGGAGCGCAGCGAAACATTGTGCGGTTTGGCTTGCCTGTCATTGAGCATAATCGTCGTCGGCTTCATAGACGCCTGCACGGGAATAGACAAAGTTGTCGGCTGCGCGGAAGGGTCTGGAATGCCGAGCGGCGTATAGATTGGAGGCGGGCGACGCACTATGAAATCATTGTCAACCACTTCGCTGCCCGACCCGTTGGTCGCAACGGCTCCGCGTGTTTCACCATTCCTGCGCGCAGTCTCCACTCTGCGGTTCTCAAATGCCTGCGCGCCTTGATTCACTTCGACGACGGATGGCGTTTCAATCTTCGGCGCACTAGTAAGCGCCGGGGCAAAAGTTGGTGCGGAAATATTCACGGGAGACGCGTTGCCGACGACGGCCAGAGACTTGTTGTCTGTGCGTGTTGAAAACCATGTTTGATTGACGACTAAGCCGAGAGCTACGAGCAGGACAAATGAAGCCGCAAGAGCCATTGACCAGGCTCCGGGCGTAAAGCGAGACAAGGCAAAGCGGTTGTCGCCGACGCTCCTGGCTGCCACGAGGCGCGCGCGCAGGCGGAAATCAAAATCCGCAGGCGCAGTCACGACTTCGAGGCTGGCAATCATCTGCCGCAGCGCAAGCCGCTCTTCGCGAAAGGCGCGACACTCAGCGCAGGCCGCGAGGTGCGCGCCTGTGTCCGCGCTCAGGCTCTGGCCCTGCTCTATCTCTTCTATCTCAACCCGGCAATCTTTGCAGCTCATCTCTTTCTTACTCCAACTTTAAAAATAGGCCCGCAGCTTATCTCGCAGAAGACCGCGCGCGCGACTGATGCGCGATTTGACTGTGCCTTCGCTCGTTTCAAGGATGCGCGAAATCTCTTCATAGCTCTTGCCCTCGACATCTCTGAGGACAAGCGGCGCGCGATATTTTTCAGGCAAGGTGCTGATGGCGCGCGCGACTGCGGCTCGCCTTTCGGCCTCGACCATCTCCACGTCCTGCAAGGGACGTGTGTCCGGCGGATTAAACTCGACTGGCTCTGCGCCATCTTTGCCCTGAAAAAATCCTGTCAAAGAAACCAGCTTGCGACGCTTGCGCTTGCGCAACTCGCTGATGGCGAGATTGGTCGCAATCCTGTAGATATAGGTCGAAAAAGCATGGCTCGTCTGGTATCTATCCGCGGCCTTATAGACACGCACAAAAGTCTCCTGCGCCAGATCAACCGCCCCGTCGTAATCGCTCGTCATGCGGTAGATATAGTTTGTTATCTGATTACGATAACGCCCCACCAACTCTGCAAACGCAGCCTCATCGCCCACACGTGTGGCTTCGAGCAGAGCATGATCCGAGCGGCGTTCCTGCGCGTCGGCAGTCTCTTCAACGCCACTGCTGTCGCTGAAACGCAGCTCTTCGATGGAGGTCAGCGTATTCATCAGGGCAGGCAGGCTCATCGGGCGCATACGCTTTAGCTCACCGAGAAAACTCTAAAAATTACAGTCTTCCTTGCGCCGGGCGGCCTCTCCGTTTCAGTAATTATACACTTTCAAGTGACGACCACCCGCAGTTGATACACGCATGGGTCGCCCCCAAGTTCCAAAAGGCTTATGACATCAATACTATAAAGCGTCGCCTCCAAAATTATTTTGAGGAGGCGACGCTCTGTTGCGAACAATTTATGCGAGACCAGGCTTCCGTTTCAGGGATTAGTCGAAGTCGAGGTCGTGTTGGTCGTCGCAGGCGCGTCAGGATTTCGGAAGAGCGTCTCATCCACCTTTGCCCCGTAGGTCACGGTGTTGATGCGAGTTTCTTCGACCTGCTTGCCGTCCCTGTAAAGCACTGAACGATAAGGCACAAAAGTGCCTTGCGCGAGGCGATAATCATAAAAGCGACGCTGGTATTTGACCTGAGAGCCGCCGAAAGCCTCTTCATATTCGAGCCAGAGGACGCGGCCAGTGCGCGCGCTGATGTAATAGCGCGTCCGCCGCTTCTCTTTGTCCGTCACTTCAAGAACAACCATCTCGACGCCCATCTGCTTTTCCTTGCCGATGTAATTGAGTGTCGAGCCGTTCTCTTTATAACGAAGCAGGGCGTCAATTCCATGCCAGTGTTGGGCCAGAAGGTCTTCTGCCATTTCCTGTCGCGGCGTAAAGATAGTTTCGTTGATGATGCCCCAAGTGTTACCGCTCGAAAAGACAAGCGTGTATTCAGCGGTCGGCATCTTCTGCTCAAGGCGTATGCGGTCTTTCTCCATATTCTCGCCGCGCATGAAACGGCGGTCATAGGTTACTTCTTCCGTTTTGCCTTCGCCGTTGGTGCGCGTGATGCGCCCGCGCTCGATTCCTGTGCGGCGCACCTGCGAGAGTCCTTCACGAGTCCCGTTCAGGTAAATCACAGTCTCCGCGACCTGCTCGCCTGTCGGTTGCAGCTGTTTATCGTTCTGTGGCTTATCCGGGCTAGGCTTGGCAGCAGGCTTGTCATTCTGCGGCTTGTCCTGAGCGAGGGTTGCAGGCGCGCTTGTGTAGGCCGCAGCGCAGGGCAGCAGCGCGAGCCAGAGGGCAAGATTTATAATGCGTCGAAACACGAATTCGGCTTCTCCTTCAAGCTTGAAAATTGACTGTGAACAACGGATCGGGGAAAGTCGGGCCATCCGGTTATTAAATTGTAACATAGAGGGATTAAAACTGCTCCCATGCCAACCGAACGGAGGCAATTCTTATTGATGCTTGCGGGCATAGGCGTGGATGCCCGCCGCTGATTGACAAGGCCGCGCCGGGGCATGTAGAGTGCAAAGTTTTCATCAGACAGTAGAAAGTGAACTATGGCAATCTGAGAGCTTTCGCTATCTTTTGCGCCGCTTCAATCTGTCAAAAACTTTGAAGCTCAAAATTTGAAAGGACAATACTGATATGAAAAAGGTTGGTTTACTGGTTGGCCGTGAAAAATCATTTCCACAGGCACTTATTCAGAGAATTAACGAGCGTGGCGAAGGCGAAGTGATGGCGGAGTTTGTCACTGTGGGCGGCGTGCGCGCAGTCGAATCGCGCCGCTATGACCTGATTATTGACCGCATCTCGCACGAAGTTCCCTTTTATCGCGCGTTCGTCAAACGCTGCGCGCTCGAAGGAACGATTATCATCAACAATCCGTTCTGGTGGTCTGCGGACGACAAATTTTTCAACTACTCGCTGGCGGCCAAGCTCGGCGTCGCAGTCCCGAAGACAGTCCTGCTGCCGCAACAGGATTACATTGAAGGCATCGTCAGCGAGAGCCTGCGCAATCTGGAATTTCCGCTCGATTGGGAAGGCATAGTCGAATACGTTGGGATGCCTGCGTTCCTCAAACCCTTTGACGGTGGCGGTTGGAAGAATGTTTCCAAGGTCAACTCGCTTGAAGAGTTGTGGCAGGAATACAACAAGTCAGGCACGCTCTGCATGACTTTGCAGGAGGGCATCAACTTCGACCAGTTTGTGCGCTGCTACTGCATCGGGCAGGAAGAAGTGATGATTATGCCCTACGACCCGACGAAGGCTTATCTCTCCGGCGAGCAGTACATCAATGACCCGAACTATCTTTCGCCTGAGTTGACGGAGCGCGTCGTCAAGGATGTGCAGACGCTTTGCAGCGCGCTCGGCTATGACATCAACACGGTCGAGTTTGCCATCAAGGATGGCGTGCCTTACGCGATTGACTTTATGAATCCCGCGCCGGATGCAGACCTGCATTCAGTCGGAGAGTTTTATCATAACTGGGTGACAAACGCCGTGACGGATTTGGTCTTCAAACGTCTGGCCCAGCCGCAGGACAGACCGCGTTATCGCTGGGACTATTTCCTCAACCCTGAGCCTGTGCAGGTCATGTCGGCAGTGGCTTCCGCGACGGAGCAGGCCGCGCGAACAATCGTGCCTGAGCCTGTGCGCGAAGTCGGCTCGGACATCGTCTCCGGCGTGAGCGAGATGGTGAGCGGCGCGGCCAATGCCGTCTCAGAGCTTATCGGCTCAGTCATCGAGTCTGGCGAAGAGAAGACAAAGCCCGCCAAGACCGGCGCGCGTAAGACTGCGGCCAAGAAACCTTCGACGCGCTCGAAGAAGACTTCAGCTTAAGAACTGAAATCAAATCTCCCGCAAAAACAACGGTGGCCCAAAGAAGAGCAGCTTGTCTTTTCTTTGGGCCATCGTCGTCTTGGCATGAGATTTTTTATAAAGCGCGGTTCTTTCTGTTGCTCAAAATAGAATTTTCTTGACACTGTTCGATTGCGAAGTTAGATTGCCTGCGTTCTAGCTGCATCGGTTAATGGGAATCTCGCGCCCAGAAAGCCTCATTCCCGTTCACTTCCCTCTCAATCTCAAAAGGATAAGAAAGCATGCAGTTGCCCCAACACATTGCCTCAGGCAAAGCCACAGCCTCCGTCTGCTTATTACTCGTCCTCTATCTTTTCGCGCCGCAAAAAGTCGCCGCCAACAATGTGACTTTATTCAGAACCGTCTATAACACAGATGCATATGTGGCGGGCGGAGGAGGAATGCATTCAGCCGCAGGCGGCAGAGGGACAATCACTGTCGGCGGGCTCGTTGGCCCTGTGACGGCGGCCTATCTTTACTGGAATGGTCAATCCAATAATACGGACGGCACTTTCGGCAGCCAGTTTGTCTTTAATGATGTGACGATGGCCGGACTCAATCTCGGCCCTTCATTCGATAACGGTTGGGGATTTCTACAGAGCAGAAGTTACAGGGCAGATGTGACGGCTCTGGTCGCGCCCAATCCGAACCGGACTCACACCATACAGTTCTTACACACAAACATTTTCGACCCTGACGGAGCCTCGCTGGTTATTTTCTACAACGATCCCAATCCCGAAAATAATCGCGACATCTGGCTCTTCAACGGCAACGATTCAAATACACAGAATATTTATGATGCCAACGGATGGAATGTTTCAATGCCGGGCATCCGTTATCGAAACGGCACGCCCATCCTGCAACTACATATCGCGGACGGCCAAACTTATCCTGACCCGGCGATGTTTATGAACGGCAATCTGTATGTGCCAGCGGGCGGGATTTTTCAAGGTAATACAGTGCCTTCGGCCAACAATGGGCCACTGAATAACGGCAACCTGTGGGACATCAGGAATTTCGGTTTAAATCTCACGCCGGGCATTAACAACTTGTCTCTCACGACAAGCTTTCCGGGCGGCACAGAGGACGCGCTCTCAGTCGTGGCGGCGATTGTCTATGTGCCTGCGAGTGCGCGCTCGCCTGTCGGCGCGTTGGATAATGTTGACGCGGATGGAAACGTGGGAGGCTGGGCCGTTGATCCTGATGCCAGTGCACAGGCTATTAATGTCAACTTTTACATAGATGGCCCGGTGGGGACAGGTTCATTCATAGGCACGGCGACAGCCGACCTGCCGCGTGCCGGAACAAATTATCAAGGCAATCATGGATTCACTTTCTCGATTCCTGATACATGGAGAGATGGACAGCCACACACGCTTTACGCTTATGGAGTTGATGCGACGGGCGATGCCAATGGATTGCTGACCGACGCGCCGAGAAGCTTTACGCTCTATTCGCCAATTCTGTCCGTGGCGATAGAGCCTCTACAGAGCGCGCTTGATGCCAATCCAAATGCCAGTGGCGGACAAAGAATTTTCCCGGACAAACAATCTCCGACCGATACAGTGAACCGCCGTCTCGTGCGCGTCAGCGCGGAGCTGCCCGAAGAACGCCCAAACATCAGGATATATTTCAGAGCTTTTGATGTGGATGACCCTTCGTCCAATATTACTCCGATTGATCCGAATGGAAATGCCGGAAACGACAATCGCGGAATGCCTCTTGCAGGCACACTCAGCAGCGCATCTGCGTTGACGGATTTTAGCGGAGTGGCGCGAGTGGACTTTACAACGACAATGCAGCCCGGCGACAACTTTGTCATCGCCGCCAGCATGAATCCTACATACTTAAATGGGATAACCAGCAACGGAATCGAGTTGGTGGATGCGAGCGGCAATGTGATTACAGGCTCTCTGCCGCGACGACCTGCGACAGCCAAGAGGACGCAGATGCTTACCGTCTGGAGGAATCTGCACATCGAACGCGACTCGATGGGCAGAGTGACGGGCAATGAACTCGCCGGACAGATAGCCAGCCACAGAGTCGGGCCGACGGCAATCCTTTATCCTAATCAGCCGATGGAGATTGACAGGTTCAGAGGCGGAAGGGTGGTCATTGACGGCGTCGGAGATTTTACAGTTGACAGTAATACTGTATCCACTCTGACTCTGAGGAATGCGACAGTGAATTTACGTCCTTTCGCTCAATTTGCTTTCACCTTGTATGACGATGATAATTTTGACGGAGGGAGCGGGCCTTTAAACGGAGATCACGGCGAAGACCTTCCTGCCCCGGACATCGGGCGGCTCAATCAGAGCGACATCGAAACCGCAAATGCTTTCGCGCCCGCCTATGTTCGTCCGATTTATGACGTGGGCGACAATAACAATAATGTTCCTTTCGTGCTCAATACTCAGAGCGAAACAGGCGCGGGCATCAGGTCAACATTCGACTTCGATGCTATCGGGACAGAAGCGGACGTTGAATTCTGGACGGTCTATCTGCTCAATTCTTACCAGTGTGTCAATGAAGGAGATTTGGATCCCTACACTGAAAGTTCGACGAATTTTGTCGCATCGGCTGTCTCAGATGCGATTAACGGTCAAGGCTCTACCATCTTTCTGGAAATATTCAGCGAGTTTGAGCTGAGCGTTCTTTTTAATCCGGCGAATACTGCGGCTCATGAAATGGGTCATCTCTTTAACGGAGATCACATGGATGGCGGACTGATGGCCGATATTTCTTCGCCGGACAGAACAAATTCATTCTCGGATATCTCGATTAACAGAATCAGGAGCATCAATCATCCATAGTTTCAGGCGTAGTCGAAGGAAAGGTCTCGGAGGATTAAACATGAAAAGCAGAGCCGCTACTTATCTGTGCGTCGTGCTCCTTACAATCGGCGCAGTCTTCTCTCTCTTGATGGCAAGAGATTCATCCGGCCAGCAGCTCAAGCAGTTACAGCTTGAGTTGCAAGCAGACAAAGAGAGTTATCTGCCGGGCGAAGTCATCACGCTCAATTTCAAGTTGCGCAACAACTCCACTGAGACAGTCGCGCTGCGAAAGAGCATGGATGTCGGAATCGGCAATCTGAGGGTTTTCATCACGGATGAAAGCGGAGCTTACAAAGAGTACAAAGGGCCGCGCTGGGGACTGTTGGATGGAATGGGCGGCGGCGTGAAGATTGCTCCGGGCGCGACGATGGAAGCAAAGGCCACAGTCTTACACAATCACGTGATTAGCACAGCGCATTTGAATCCGCTCTATGCGGAACAGATCGCGAAGAGTTACGTCATGACCAGCTACGCTCTGCCTCAATCGGGAACGTTTTATCTGAAGGCAGTCCTCAATGATGTCCAGCGCTACAATTCGATTGAGTCCGCGCCGCTGAGAATCAATATCGAATCGCCTCAGGGAGATGACCTTGAGGTGTGGAAACAGTTGAAGGACAAAGCCGACATCGCGCTTTTTATGCAGACGGGCGAAGTGAGTGGCCGCGCGGACGGGATGAAAGCAGCAGAGATAGAAACTCTGCTGCGGAAGATTGAGACAGAGTATCCGAACAGCAGATACATCGAGAGCCTTCGCGCAGGCTTAACGAAACATCGCGCGCTGATGGAAAAGATAAATCGAAAGCCCTCTCACGAATAAGCTTGCGAGACTAATCAAAGACAGCTTGGCTTTTATCTTCTCCGCGCCGTTCAGCCTTGCCTCACTCTGCGTCTCTGGGCCAGAAGTTTTCCGGCGAAGGCGACCAGAATCCAAGCGACGATTGAAGTCGAAGCCAGCGACCAGCCGAGCGTTGCCAGCGAATCATCAAAGTTGACCCCGATGAGAACCAGCAACAAACTCGCAAAAGTGATGCGCGCACTCACGCGCCGCGCGCGCTGTGTTTGTTGCAGCCAACCAAAACGCCTCAACTCCGACGCCAGATAGTTATCATCATCATTGAGCCGCGAATAATAGTCCGCTTCACGACGCGCGAATCTGGCGAGAGATGCATCTGTCGCAATCCGCGCCGCGCCGTTGTAGTGATGTATGACATGAGCCAGCTTGCCATTGCGGAGAGCGATTTCGGCCAAACCCATCTCTGCGCGAAAGGCTCGCGGGTCGGCTTCCAGCGCGCGGCGGAATGAGCGCGCGGACTGCTGTAAGTCGCCATACTCGAAAAAACTTTCGCCGATGCGCGAAAGCAGCGCGGCATCCGTCTTCCCGCGCCAGAGGGCAAGGCGCAATCCCGCGCGTGCGCGAGACAAGAGCCGCGCATCACCCATCGCACTCGCCTGCGAACGAAGAAAGCGCGCAAACTCGTAGAGCAGCCAGCTATCCTGCGGCGTGACAAGCAGCGCGCGGCGAAAAGCTTCTGCGGCCTGTCGCAAACGGCCCGCAGCCCTCAGTTCGTTAGCCATCCGACGCAAAAGCTGCGCGCGTTCCAGATCGGTTTCGGTCTGCTCGACTGCGCGATGCTGGCGAACATTCTTTTTCGCGCTCGTGTCAAAATCGGAAGTCGCTCCTTCAAGCACATCCGTCGAAGCCACCTTCAGCAATTTCACTTTGAGATTAAGAGCGCGCGGCTCAATCAGGTAATCACGCAGTTCACCGGAACGCGCATCCAGCTTGTCTGCCGCAATCAGCGGGAACAGAGTCCTCACCATATTGCGATAGCTCTGCCCGCCTGTCGTAAAGATGAAAGTAATGCCTCTGCCCGCAAGCTCACTGCGATAGCGATAACGCACGCGACCGCCGCGCCTGAGCGTGCGCACGGCAATCGTCTCGACACGTTCGATGTCATCCACATAAAGCTCAAGCGCGCGGCCTCCGCAGAGACGCATCAGCACAGGCACTAATCCGCGACGTGAAAGCGATTGACCATCGAAGACAACGCGGTCTGTATAGGCGAGCGCAGGGATAACGAGCCACGCGAAAGCCAGCAGGATGAGCGCGGCTAAATCAAGCTCTGAGCGGAGCAGCAAAGAAGCTCCGAAGGTTAGAGTGCAAAGGACTGCCAGATAGCCGCCGGGCGAGACGCGCACGCTTGCGAGTCGCTGTCGCCGCGTAGGCGGAAGCACACGCTCTGCTGCGGCGCGTGCTACGGCTTCTGATGGCTGCATGCGTGCTGTGTCGTTCACTTCTGCTCTCTTGCTCCGACCAACGGCGCGCATTCCACAGGCACTTCCAGAGAGAAAGTTCCGCGCCGACCACTCCCCGGTTCAGTGTAACGTAAGTCCGCCATTTGTACGAGGGTTTCGCTCACACAATCGCCCTGCACGCGCGCAACCGGAAAACGCGCGAAGCCCAGAAAAACTTTCGCACGATAATCCTGCGCGGCCTGTGCGAAGACTTCCGCCTCCGGCCCCTTCGGCTTTTCATAACGGACTGTTTCACCGATTGCTCCATCTTCGCCGAGCAAGAGGTCAAAGCGATAATTCGACTTATCTGTTTCCAGCACGCATTGCCAGCGCGCAGGGTTGGCAAGCGTCGGCATCACTGCCAGACGCTGCGCCGTCTCGCCATTAACAGAAGCAAGCTGCGCGGAAATGCCTTGCGCCTTCCGAAACGCACGCTCATGCATGATGGACAACCCGCCCCAGTAGGCGACCATTAGAGCGAGCGCGGCAATGGCAATCGAGCGTCCCCAACGCTCAGCCAGTCGCGCGCGATGCGCGAGCACAAAAGCTATCACGCCTGACATCCACAAGACGCGCGCCGCAAGCGGCAACATCGAACCCGGTCTCAGCGAAGGCGCAAACACGATGGCTCCCGTCAGCACACTTCCTAAGATAGCCCATCCTGCAAGCCGCCACCTGTTCTTCGCCGTCAACAGAAACGAAGCTCCGCCGAGTCCCAGCCACAGGAACGGGTCAATGATAAAAACAAGGTCGCCGTAATACCACTCCGCGCTCCACGGAAGCAGTGGCCGCACTCCGTAGTTATTCGTCCAATCCAACAAAGGATGCGTCGCGCTGACAATCAGCGAAGCCAGCAGCAACCCTTTAAATTTCACTTTCGGCGGCCTGCCTCTCAGCCGCGCGATGAGATAGTCGCCGAGCCAGAAGAGAGCCGGAATCAGCAGCGCGAGCGCGAGCGTGCCGACGATGGAATGTGTAATGCCGCGATGATGATGCAGGTAAGTCCAACGTCCCGCAACGAGAGTCACAATGTCTGCATCGGGCGCATTGGCTGCAATGATGCACATCGAAGTGGCAGCCGGAGACAGGCGTTCGAGTCCGGCTTTAGAGGCAGCCAGACCGACGAGCGAATGCGTTAGATTGTCCATTGGAAAAGAGAGTCTGGAGTCTGAAGTCAAGAGTCTGGAGCCTGAGTTTCGCGTCTCGATTTTGTCTTTGACTCTTGACTTCAGACTCCAGACTTAAACTTGTTATGTCGGGAAATTTGCCGGTGGTTCTTCCGGTGGGAGTTGTGCGAAGCGCGCGGAATCCAGTTTCTCAAGCTTTGTCGCGGCATCTCGCGCGGCTGCCGATTGCATCATTGGCTTGCCTTCCGCGTCTTTGGCCTTGCGCGCCGTTTCGACAATCTTGAAGAGAATGTCTGCGGCCTCTTTTTTCTTGCCCTGCTTTTCATAGACGCCGGCCAGACGCAGGTTGACTGTATCGGAAGCGAGGAGCGCGCTGTTCTTCTGCGCCAGCTCATTATAGAGAGCTGCGGCGGCATCAAACTGGCCGTCCTCTTCCTTCGCCTGGGCCAGAGCAAATTTCGCCATCGTCGAAATTTCCTCGTCGCCGCTCTTGCCGAGCGCGTCAAGCTCGTTCATGCCTTCGCCGCGCTTGTCCGGGAGCGAGAGCTTGTTGGTGGCTATGAAATATTTCGCCTTATCGCGGTATGGATTATCATACTTGGCCGCGACTGCCTGAAATTCTCTGATAGCATTTTCGGCGCGCTCTTTGTCCGTTGTATAGGTCAGGCCGGTTGCGCCGGTTGCAGGCGCGGGCGATGCAGAGACTGTGGCGGAAGAAATCTCTATCGCACGCCCCAGCGCGCGATAGGCTTCCTGCTTCTTGCGGTTGCTATACCAGGACCAAATCCCGAAGATAAGGCCGAGGGCGACCAGAGCCGCCAAAGAATAAAGGATTATGCGCCCCTTGCCTTCGAGCTTATTGCCGACGCTATCGAGCGCATTCATGGTCTTATCACGAAAGGCATCGTGTTGAAGCTCTCGCGCGCGTTTCTTTTTATATCGAGCCACTCTCTTACTCTCTTTTCTTCTTGCAAGAACACACGGTCTGGCGCATTCTTTAAGCGGTATGACAAGCGAAATTGTCACTCTAACGGTCGCTATCAAAGGTTGTCAAGCAGGCAGCCATTTGATTTGCGTGGAACATCTTAACGAATGAAATTTTTTCGGGAACAAACGGCGTTTGGGCGGTGTCTAAAGGGTCAACTGCTCGTAAGGCACGGGCAGTTGCCTGACAAGCTTTTCGCCGTTGGGGGACACGAGTGAGCTTCGGAGAGCCAATCGCCCTCCGCGGGCAAGTCGAATTGGAGCAGGCTGCTACGGCAACCAACGGCGACGCGCGTGCAATAGCCGAAGCACAGTTCATTGAGAGATTAAAGGCAGGCGAGGCTGCGGCCTTCGACCGTCTGGTCGAGGAGCGTTCGGGAGATGTTTACGCGCTGCTCTATCGCCTGACGGAAGACGCGGAAGAGGCAAAGGATTTGACACAGGAAACTTTTCTGCGCGCTTTCCAGCACATCAAACGCTTTCGCGGCGAGGCGGATTTGAAGACCTGGATTTACCGCATCGCACTCAATCAGGCGCGCAATCGCTGGCGTTGGTGGCGCAGGCGGCGCAAGGATGTGACGGTTTCGCTCGATGCCGTTGAGAGAGACAACGACGAGCCGCTCAGTTCGCGCCTGCGTGATAAAGTGAGCGCGAATCCTGAGCAGGAAACTCTGGCGCGCGAACGCGAAAAAGCTCTGGGCGTGGCGTTGCGCTCGCTCAGCCAGTCTTATAGAGAGACGGTCATCCTGCGCGACATAGAAGGGATGAGCTACGAAGAGATTGCAGCGACGCTTGAGATTAGCATCGGGACTGTCAAATCAAGATTAGCGCGCGGGCGCGATGAATTGCGACGCAGACTCGGAAGTTCTTTGTAAAAATTGTTTTCGGTTTTCAGCAAGCGACGTAAACTTTTCTGAAAACTCGAAACTAAAAAAGGCGAATGGCTGCCCCGCCCCGGCTTCACCAAGAACTCGGTGCCAAATGGGTCGAAGTGACGAAAGCGGTTTCGGGTGCGGCATCAAACGCAGGTGGCAAACAGTGTGAGCGATTTTGAAAACGCGGCCAGCAACACCCGTTAGAGAGGCTCGCTCGCATTGAAACTGTTATTGTGCCATTCCCGAACCGAACAGTTGCTTCCTTCTTAAAACAAGGGAGCAGCCGGGGTCGGCCAGCTATTCGCCGGAAATAGATGCTGATAACTAATCCAAGGCATCTGACATCTGCTTTATGATGACATGTGAGGAAACACAGCAAGAGTTTTCGCTCTATGTTGACGACCGTTTGGCGACCCTCGCACGCGCCGACTTCGATCAGCACTTGCAGCAGTGTCCGCTCTGTCGCGCACAGCTTGCAGAGTTGCGCTCGCTCGTCAACGGTCTGGGCCAACTCTCGCGGCCAACAACGCCGCCAGACCTCGCGGCTTCAATCACCAGCGCCATCAGAATCGAAGCCGCAGCTTCGCGGCGACAACCCAAATTCACTTTCACGGAAGAAGTGATGCGCTGGCTTCAGCCGCGCCTGATGCCTTATACGGTTGGCGCGTTCGCCTCAATCATCTTCTTCATGGTGATGTTCGCGGCCCTGCGCACTTCGCTGATGGCTTTTCGTGATTGGGACGTAGCGACGCGGCAGGCACAGGACGCCGCTGCCTTCCAGTCTTCTACCGGATACGATATTACTCGCCCCATCACGCCTGAGATATATGCCGCACGCCGCGCGCCTTTCTCCGTTGACTCGCCAAGCCTCAATCCGCGCGGCGCACTCGCAGCCTTTACGAAGTCTGCGCTGCATAGTCAAGAGGACGATGACGACATGGTTGTCGTCACGGATGTTTTCAGCAACGGCAGCGCATCGCTCGCGGAAGTCATGCAAGCCCCGCGTGACCCGCGCATGCTGGACCAATTTCAGGATGCCCTGCGCAAAAATCCGGCCTTTGTCCCGGCCTCTTATGACCGCCGCCCGCAGACTATGCGCGTCGTCTTCGTCATTCAGAAAGTTGATGTAAGAGAGCGACAGTTTTAAGAAAGCAAGTTTCCCGCAAAGACGCAAAGAAGAGCTTGCTGGCTTTCCTTTGCGTCTTTGCGCCTTTGCGGGAAAACCAATTTTGTTTTCGCTCACGTATAGCTAATTGAGTCTCTATTGCATAAAGCTTTAGCCTCAAAAACTATATGAACAAAATATCTTTCCCCATCGTCGCCCTTTTGATTTTCATTGCTGCAAACGCACAGGCGCAGTCTCCGGTTAATATCTCGTCAATTAAGACTCCAGACACTTTGACCTCTCGGTCAGAGCAGGCGGGCGAGCGCATTTTGTCCGGCTACATTGTGACCCAACAATACGAACTGCTGCCGGGCGTCAACGTCATCGCGCGTTTCGCTTCCGGCGAAGCGCGAACCGTGAGCGATGCCGAAGGACGTTTTCGCCTCAACGTTCCGCATGAGTCACTAACATTGCGATTTGAAAGCAACAATATCAACACGGTCGAGCGAGTCATTGGCCCAAACGAGGCGACTGAGAATCTTCAAATCAAGCTCAACCTCGTCATCCAGCCCATACAGGAATCGGTTGTCATTCAGGACACTGCGCTCAATCCGACCATAGACCAGCGCAATGATACTGTTTACAGAAACACGCTCTTCGAGCGCGATGACCAGTTGGTCGAAACACTGAACGCAGGCATCAACGCCGGACAGCATGAGGGCGGCGGCAAGTCGCTTGAGATTCGCCGCTTCGGCTATAACCTTGATCACGGCGGCGTCAACGGCGGGCTCAAGATTTTGGTTGACGATGTACAGCAGAATCAAGGCACGCAGGGACACGGGCAGGGTTATCTGGGCCAGTTGAAAAGCCTCTCGCCGGAGTTGATTGATGATGTGGCTATTTTGAACGGCCCGTTCAGCGCGCAGTATGGCGACTTCTCCGGCCTCGGCGTAGTGCAGATACGTTTGAAAGAATCTCTTTCAGACGGGCTGACCATCAGGCTTCAAGGCGGCAGCTTCAACTCAAAACGCATCTTCCTCGCATACAGTCCGAGCTTTAAGAACGCAAGCTCGTTTATCGCTTATGAAGGAGCTTACACGGACGGGCCATTCATCAATCCGGGTCGCTATCGCCGCGATAATCTGACAGGCAACTTCACATGGCGAATTGACGAGCATCAGTCAATCGGTTTCAAGCTTAATATTGGACGCAACAACTTTTTTTCTTCGGGACAGATTCCGCTGGATGAAGTGGCGGCTGGCAGGCTCGACCGCTTTGGCTTTATAGATCCTTTCAACGGCGGGCGCGCGAGAACTGCTACCTTTAGCTCTTATTACAAGAAGGAACTAAAGTCCGGTGGCATCTTCAAAATTGACGGCTATCTTGGTCGCTCTTTGTTTGACCTCTTCTCGAACTTTACTTTTTTTCTCAACGACCCGGTTTTCGGTGATGAGATTCAGCAGCACGACTCGCGCTTGCAGGAAGCTGTCAACGTGCAATACCTGCGCCCGTACAGGCTCTTCGGGCGACAGGCTTTGTTTACGGCAGGCGGGCATTTTCACGCCAACCAGATTAACGTCGGCTTGTTTCCATCAACAGAGCGTGCGCCCAATCGCCTGCAACTAAACCGCTCGCTCGGAATAGATAATCCGGGCGTACTGCGGACTACTGCTCATGCGAATGTGACTAACGTTTCGGGCTATGTGCAGCAAGGGATTGATTTCTTGAATGGTCGCTTGCACGTGGAAGGCGGGCTGCGTTACGACTATTTTCGTTTCAATGTGAGGGACGGCGTGAACGAAACTCCTGCCGATAGCACATCCTTCTCCGGCGTCGCAGGCGCAGCACGCTTCCAGCCGAAAGCTGCTATCGCTTATACAGTCTCAGACAGGATTCCGCTCACTTTCTATTTCAACTACGGGCGCGGCATCAACAGTCAGGACGCGCGCGGCGTAATTCAACAGCCGGATAGTCCCAAGATTGCGACGACAGATTTCTATCAAGCGAGTGTGGCCTATAACGCGCGACGCTTCTCTGTGAGCGCGGACTATTTTCTGATAGACCACTCCAACGAGCAGGTTTACATTCCTGATGACGGCACGTTCGAGTTCAAAGGCCCAAGCCGCGTCACTGGTTATGAGGCGAAGGCTTCTGTGGAGTTAACACGCTACCTGACCATCAACGGCGGACTGACGCAAGTCACTAATGCCTTCTTTCGCGGCACAAACCCGCGCCTCTATGTTGATAGCTCGCCGCATCTGGTCGGCAACGGCGGCGTGACGTTCTCAGGTTACAGAGGTTTCTTCGGATACCTCGGCTACAGGCACACGAGCAGCTATCGTCTGGATGGCGCAGATACCACAATTCGCGCAGCCGGACTCGACGTGCTCGACTTCAGCATGAGGCAGCGCATACGCAGTTGGATTGACTTTAATTTCTCAGTAGATAATCTGACGAACAAGCGTTACTACGAGACGCAGAATTTCTTTGAGTCAAGAGTGCGACCCACCGATCCGGTCATCGCGCGCATTCACGGCACGCCCGGATTTTCGCGCGGCGTGACGCTGGGCCTGACCTTCCATCTCTTCAAGAAAGACTAGCTTGATTGAATATAAGCAGAAAGGGATGCAGCATCGCAGCCCCGACAGGGGCGATATATATTAGCCCACGACGTGAGTCGTGGGTTAAGCAATCAAGATAAATAACAAGCCCCTTGAGGGGCGACACAAATTATGCGAATCAAGAGTAGAGAAAATCTTTGCGGTCTTTGCGTTAAAAACCTACTTAACCGCAAAGACCGCAAAGAAGGAAGACGCAAAGAATCGCAAAGAGAAAGCTCTTTTCTTTCTCTCTGATTCTAATCTTGATTGACATCCATTTCTGTCGCCCCTCAAGGGGCTTGGTTTGTGTGTGGCGTGATTGTCCCCGCGCTAACGCGCGGGGCTATTGCATGTCGCCCCTGTCGGGGCTGACAAAACTCTTTCTTATCTCAAATAAGCCGCAGGTACAGGAATGTCTCCGCTTGTGCCGAACTGTCTGCTGACAGAACTATTGTTTGAGCTTTGCAGGATGTACCACCCGCCGTCTGAGGGACGAAAGACTGCTACATCATCCTTGCCATCGCTGTCGTAGTCTCCGACGACAGGCACATCTCCGCCCGTTCCCCAGGGCTGCGTTCTAAGCTGTCCGTTCGCGCTCAACTGTATGTACCAGACGCCACTGCGAAAGACCGCGAGGTCAGTCTTGCCGTCGCCGTCAAAGTCTCCCGGCGCAGGCACGTCTGAGCCGAGGCCGAACTGTTGGGACATCAGTGTGCCGTCTGAACTGCGGCGTATGTACCATGCGCTGTCTGCTGGTCGAAAGACCGCGAGGTCTGCCCGGCCATCGCCGTCGAAATCTCCTGCGACTGTCTTGTCTCCGCTCGCGCCGAAAGTGTGCGAAACGAAAGCTCCGTTCGAGCTATTGATAATCTGCCAGGTGTTATCGCCCGGACGAAAGAATGCGAGGTCTGCTCTGCCGTCGCCGTCATAGTCGCCGGAGACTGGCAAATCGCCTGACACGCCGAACTGCTGCGCTCTCAAAATTCCGCTGCCGCTCTGCATGATGTACCAGTAGCCGTTTGATGGACGAAAGACCGCGAGGTCTATCTTGCCATCGCCGTCATAATCTTCCGGCGCAATCCTATCGCCGCTTGCGCCAAACTCCTGCGCCGTTGAGAGACCGCTTTGAGAGCTGATGCTATACCAGACATTGTCTGACGGACGAAAGACAGAAATGTCGCTTGTGCCGTCGCCGTCAAAGTCGCCGCTTGCAATTCTGTTTCGCGCAGTGTTACGCAGGATTGAGACTCCGCTATCGCCAAAGTTGACGACCGCCAAATCAATCTTTCCATCAAGATTAAAATCGCCCTTCGCCATCGAAGCGGGCCTTGCGCCGACTGAGAAATAGTTTGGCGGCCCAAACGCGCCGAGCCCGTTGCCTAAGAGAATAGAGACATCGTGCGTATCGAAATGGCCGACTGCCAAATCAAGTTTGTTGTCATGATTGAAATCCGCAGCGACCAGAGAGCGCGGCGTAGAGCCTGCATGAAATCGCATCTGCGGCAGAAAGTCTCCCGCCCCGTTTCCCAAAAGAATTGACACGTCCTGCGTCTGTTGATTGCTGACGGCCAAATCGCTTTTTCCATCCTGATTAAAATCGCTGGCGATGATGGCATAGGGGAAAGTGCCGACTGTGACTTCCTCACTGGAGAAGAAGCCGCCCGCCCCGTTGCCGAGTTTGACGGTAATCGTCTGTCTAGTTGAGCTAGTGATAGCCAAATCACTTTTGCCGTCGCCGTTAAAGTCCGAGACTGCCAACTCGAAAGGACGGACAGCACCGCTGTCCCCTGACGAAGTATTAGCAAAGCTGCCGACGCCTGTGCCGAGCAGGACTGTCAGTTTGTTGTCATCGAAACTGACGACAGCCAAGTCGTCTCTGTCGTCATGATTGAAATCGCTGACACCGATAGAGGCTGGCCCAAGACCGACTGTCAGATTTGTCGGCAGGCCGAATGCGCCGCCGCCTGTTCCCAAAAGAATCGAGATGGTATTCGATGCGCCGTTGGTGACAGCTAAATCAAGCACGCGGTCTTCGTTGAAATGGCCTGCGGCGAGAGAGGTCGGCCCCGGCCCGACTGCGAATTTTCCAAGCTCTACAAAATTGCCCGCGCCTGTTCCCAATAGCACAGAGACATCATTGGAACTGCGATTGGCTGTGACGAGGTCTGCTTTGCCGTCGCTGTTGACATCTACCTGAATAATGCCGAACGGGTTTTTGCCAACCATGAAATTATTTTCCACGCCGAATCTTCCATCGCCTGTGCCGCGCAGGACAGTGATTTTTCCGGGCGTCTGGCTAAAGCCGCGATTGGTGACAGCGATGTCCTGATTGCCGTCCATGTTGAAATCGCTGACGGCGACATAGCCCGGATAATCTCCGGCAGCAAAGCTCTTGATTGGGCCAAAATCTCCGAAACCATTGCCGAGCATGATTGAGACAGTATTGCGCCCGCGATAGCCGAGCACAAGGTCGCGCTTGCCGTCATTGTTAACGTCCGCGGTCTTGATAGAAGTGGGAAATATATTGGGCAATACATTTGTGAGGCGCGCAAACCTGCCGTTGCCCAGTCCGGTCAGGATTTCGATTCCGCCGGGGATATTCAGGAAACCATAGCCGGGGTTTTCTAAAGCTAAATCAAGTTTGCCGTCGCCGTTGAAATCGTCTGCTGCCAGATTATCGACCCCAAATCCCTCGATCGTGATTTCAACTCCTGAATGAGTGAAAGTGCCTGTGCCTGTGCCGAGCAAGACAAAAACTCTGCCAAAAAGCGGGCCGGGGCTGTTGCTTGGAGCACTGGCGCTTACTGCCAAATCCGGCTTGCCGTCGTTATTAAAATCTCCGACAACAGTATCATTGATAGTTCTCCCAGTGCCGATATTAGGGAAAAGCGGCGGAGAGAAACCGCCCGCGCCATTTCCTAAAAAGACAACAGCCTGTCTGCTGACCAAATCAAGATTGCCATCGCCGTTTATATCCGCAGCAGATTTAAGGTCATGCGGATTAACTGTTGGATTAATCAGCGGCTGTTGAAAATTGCCCGTCCCTGTGCCTAAAAAGATAGAGATGCTATAGGCAGAGCCAGCCGGATTATGACCCACTGCCAGATCGGACTTTCCATCATTATTGAAATCACCGACCACTAAAGACGAGGAAGTTCCCTTAACGCGCACACTGATGGCCTCGCCAAAAGTGCCGTCTCCGGTATTGAGCAGGATGGAGATGTCTTTATCGAAAGTGAAGGTTTGATGAAAGACGGCCATGTCGGGCTTGCCGTCCATGTTGAAATCGCTGACGGCGATAAAGCCCGGCTCTACGCTCACCTCGTAAGACGCAGTGCTGATGCGATTAAAGCTCGGCGTCGCGGCGGCGCGTGCGTGGATGTTGAAGTTGCACAGGCCAATCAAGGCGATGACTGTGAAAATCTGTCTCAGGATAGACAAGGGGCTGCGGCTGCGTTGGAGTTTACGAGGCATGAAAAATTTCTCCCTGAGTGATCTTGCAAGTGAGACTCTTCTGACTACTCTTACAAGCGATGCTGTCGGTGAAATGTTTTGTTAGCGTGGTTGCTTTGGCCCAAAGGCTGTGGCAGCCTTGCAGTCCAAAATGGCTGCGAAGCTTCTCAACTGTAGAAACAGGCGAGATTTTAAGCATGTGTCAGCAACAGAGTCAAACAAATAATGCGTGCGTCATTCCCGAAAAACTATTCCGTAGTCATAGCTTCAGAGTGCCTGGAAACCTCAAATCCAATGCCTCGAATCAACTCTGTGCAACACTAACTTGACGCTCGCGCGCACAGCATGTTAGCTTTCCTGCTCCGCTTTAAGTAACTATTTTCAACGCCACTTAAACGCACCAGAGAGGTGTGCAGGAGAGACGTTTGACGGCGCTTACATTGAAACAAACACCACTTAACGCCGCGCATCGCGCGATGGGCGGGAGGATGGTTGATTTCGGCGGCTGGGACATGCCTGTGCAATATCCTGCTGGCACTGTCGAGGAACACCTGCGCACGCGAACACACGCGGGCCTCTTCGATGTCTCGCACATGGGCGAGATAGATGTGCGCGGCAAGGATGCCATAGCCTTCGTCAATCGCCTCTGCTCAAACGACGCAGCAAAGCTTGTTGACGGGCAAGCTCAATACTCTGCACTGACGACGCCCGAAGGAACTGTGATTGACGACTTGCTTGTCTATCGTTTCGCGGAAGACCATCTGCTTTTGGTCGTCAACGCCGGAACGACTGAGAAGGATTGGGAGTGGATTCAATCTCATCACGAGGGCGAAGCTGTCGAGCTTGAAAACGTGAGCGCAAACTTTTGCCAGCTTGCCCTTCAAGGCCCGGATGCCCTGAGCATCATGCAGACGCTGACAGAGACTCCGCTCGACGAAATCAAGTATTACCACTTCCGCGAAGGAGTGGTTGACAATGTTCCTGCAATCATCTCGCGCACGGGCTACACTGGCGAAGATGGTTTTGAAATCTATGCTGCGCCGGACAAGGCGGAGCAGTTGTGGAACAAGATTTTAGAAGCAGGAAAGCACGGCACGGATGAAGGCGTGTTGCCGTGCGGCCTTGCGGCGCGCAATACCTTGAGGCTCGAAGCTGGCATGGCTCTTTACGGCCACGAGATTGACGAGACGACGACGCTTTTGGAAGCGAACTTAGGTTGGATTTGCAAGCTCGGCAAAGGAGACTTTATCGGGCGCGCGCGTCTGGCAAAGCAGAAAGAGGAAGGCATCAGGCAAAAGCTCGTCGGCTTTGAGATGACAGAGCGCGGGATTGCGCGCGACTTGCAGGATGTCTTAATCAATGGTGAGCGCGTGGGCCGCGTCACATCCGGCAGCCCGGCTCCTTTCCTGAAAAAAAATATCGGCATGGCTTATGTGCCTGTCGAGAATGCAAACGTCGGACAGGAAATTCAGATAGACGTGCGTGGCCGCGCAGTCGGCGCGCAGGTCGTTCCCGCTCCTTTTTATAAACGAGAGAAGAAGTAGTCAGTTTTCAGTTTCTAGTTTTCAGCCAACGACTGAAAACTAAAAACTGAAAACTGACTATTGGAGAGAAACTCATGGCAAATGTTCCAGAGGATTTGCAGTACAGCAAGGATCACGAATGGATTCGCGTGGAAGGCGACACAGGCACTATCGGCATCACGGATCACGCGCAGAACTCTTTGGGCGATGTGGTCTATGTCGAGTTGCCCAAAGTTGGTGAGACTTTCAGCCCGCATGAATCCTTCGGCTCTGTCGAATCGGTCAAGGCTGTCTCAGAGATTTTCACGCCCGTCTCCGGCGAGGTGATAGAGGTCAACGAATCGCTACAGGACGAGCCGGAGAAGGTCAACGAAGACCCTTATGGCGATGGTTGGATGATTCGCGTTCGCATGTCCAACCCCGGCGAAGTTGACAGCATGTTGAACGCCGCCGAATACGAAGATTTTACGAAAGCGGAGACAGAATAAGCTCGTGCGTTATATTCCCAATTCGCCGGACGAGCGCGCGGAGATGCTGCGCACTGTCGGCCTCGAAAAGGCTGAAGACCTTTTCAGTTCGATTCCCGAAAACTTACGCCTGCGCGGTCATCTCGAAATCCCTGCCGCCATCTCCGAGATGGAACTGCTCAAAGGTTTCGACGAGCGCGCGGCGCGCAACACCGCTGCACGTCGTCCGAGCTTTCTGGGCGCGGGCGCATACTCGCACTACTCTCCGACCATCGTTGACCATCTCATTCAACGCTCTGAATTTTTCACGGCCTATACTCCATATCAACCGGAAATCTCGCAAGGCACACTGCAAGCCATCTTTGAGTTTCAAACGCTTGTCTGCCAGCTGACGGGCATGGATGTCGCAAACGCTTCGATGTACGACGGCTCGACAGCGATGGCGGAAGCAGTCCTCATGGCCGAGCGCATCACGCGGCGCAAGAAGGTCGCAGTCGCTTCGAGTGTGCATCCAGAATATCTGGAAGTCGCAAACACTTACGTCCAGCACTATGGCATTGAGCTACAGCATCTCGGTTATAACAATCAGAGCGGACAGATAAGCAGCGAGGCTCTGGACGCGCTCGACGATCAGACAGCAGCCATTGTCGTTCAGTCGCCAAACTTCTTCGGCTGTGTGGAAGACTTACAAGCTCTCGCAGAGCGCGCACACGGCATCGGCGCGCTGCTTATCGTGACCGTGACTGAAGCCATCTCGTTTGGCTTGCTGCGCTCGCCGGGCGCGTGCGGCGCGGACATCGTCGTTGCAGAAGGACAATCCTTCGGCATCCCGCTCTCTTTCGGCGGCCCGTATTTAGGTTTGTTTGCGACGCGCGAAAAGTATGCGCGGCAGATACCGGGCCGACTCGTCGGTGAAGCTTTCGATAAAGAGGGACGGCGCGGTTTTGTCCTCACACTCGCCACGCGCGAGCAGCACATACGCCGCGAGAAAGCCACTTCAAATATTTGTACTAACGAAGGATTGATTGCCTTAGCGGCGACTATCTATCTGGAGACGATGGGGCGACGCGGCTTGCAGGAAGTCGCGGAGCAATGCGCGCAGAAAGCCGCATACGCTGCTCGCAGCATCTCGCAATTAAAAGGCTTTTCACTTCCCTTCAACGCGCCGCGCTTTAATGAGTTCATCGTCCGCGCGCCTGTCGAAGCAGATGGATTGCTGAAACGAATGGCGAGTGAGAAGAACATCACTGGCGGCCTCGCGCTCTCGCGCTACTACACGGACAGGCCAAATGATTTTCTAGTCTGCGTGACGGAAACCAACTCGCGTGCAGAGATTGATGCACTGGTTGAAGGCTTTGCATCATTGACAGAATAGATTTTGAATCGCATGAGTCAATCAACAAATATCACCAAAGTCACACAGCATCCCTCGCAGAACGAACAGCTCATCTTCGAGCGTTCGCAGCATGGCCGCGTCGGTTATGCCCTGCCCGCGCTCGATGTGGATGAAACATCGCTGGACGAAATCATCCCGCAAGCGATGAGGCGCGACGATGATCTGGAAGGCGTGCCGGAGGTGAGCGAGGTTGATGTCGTGCGTCACTTCACGCGCATCTCCACATGGAATTTTTCGATTGATCTGGGTCTTTATCCGCTCGGCTCTTGCACGATGAAATATAACTCGCGCTTGAACGAAAAGGTTGCGCGCATCGCGGGCTATGCGAATCTGCATCCGCTCGCGGCGGAAGAGGACGCGCAGGGCGCGCTGGAATTGATTTACGAGCTACAGGAAAATCTTTCAGAGATAACGGGATTGCCGGGCATCTCTTTGCAACCGGCTGCGGGCGCGCATGGAGAGATGACGGGAGTGATGCTGATACGCGCTTTCATAGACGCGCGCGACGGCGAGGGCGCATCTGCCAAACGGCGCACGATGCTAATACCGGATTCGGCTCACGGAACAAATCCTGCCTCGGCTAATCTATCGGGCTTCAACGTCAAGACGATTCGCTCAACTTCCGAAGGTTTTACAGACCTAGACCACTTGCGAGAGCTTTGCGCGCATGGGGATGTCGCGGGCTTGATGTTGACGAATCCGAACACGCTCGGACTGTTTGAAAAAAACATCGAAGAGATTTGCAGCATTGTGCATGAAGCTGGCGGCCTTGTTTACATGGACGGCGCGAACATGAATGCGCTGGTTGGAGTGGCGCGGCCCGGCGATATGGGCGTGGATGTGATTCACCTGAATCTGCACAAGACTTTCTCGACGCCACACGGCGGAGGCGGCCCCGGTTGCGGGCCATGCTGCTGCTCTGCTGAATTAGAGCCGTTTCTTCCGACGCCGCGTATTGTCAAAGATGGCGAGAATTACACACTCGATTTCAATCGCCCGCAATCCATCGGGCGCGTCAAAGCTTTCTTTGGCAACTTCGGCATGATGGTGCGCGCGCTTGCATACATACAGACGCACGGCTACGAGGGATTGCGTGAAGCGACAGAGGCCGCAGTCATCAACGCACGTTATATCGCGCATGGCTTAGCTTCGGATTACGACAAGCCTTTTGATGCGCCGCCGATGCATGAAGTAGTTTTCACGGACAAGCGGCAATCGCGCAAGGGCGTGCACACTCTGGACATCGCCAAGCGGCTGATTGATTACGGCTTTCATCCGATGACGATTTACTTTCCTTTGATTGTGCAGGGCGCGATGCTGATTGAGCCGACGGAATCAGTCGGGCGACAAGAGTTAGACCAATTCATCGAAGCCATGCGCTCGATTGCGCGCGAAGCGACGGAAGACCCTGAGCTTGTCCTCAACGCGCCGCACACAACACGCATTGGCCGTCTTGATGAAGCTGCGGCTGCGCGCAAACCTATCTTGAGATGGAAGCCGCAGGCCAAAGCGGGAGCGGCATAAAAATAAAAAAGTAAAAAAGTAAAAAAGCAAAAGGTAAAAGTGAAGAAGGATTGCATGCCTTCCGTACTTTTACCTTTTGCCTTTTTACTTTTGCTTTTTTTAGGCGACCAGATAGGCCCAGATGCTGACCTTACGTGCGAGTGGCGTAAAGTTCTCTGCAAAGACCTGCACGAACGGCCCCATCACGGGCAGCCTGACGATATAGGCGCTGATGTTATGCGGGCTGCCATGCCATGCCCCCGCGCCTGAAACCTGTATGAAGTTTGTGTTCTGTTGCGCGGGAAGATTCGCTTCCAGATTGACGTAACGCCGCGCCTTCATCGTACCGGCGGCATCAAGTGAAAACATCACTCCAAGATTGACAGGCGCTTCGTTGGCTGTCTTCTGATTGAATTTGACGTAGATGTTGATGTAGCTGTAGCCATCAATATTCGTCAGCACACTGCCGATGCCAGTGTTTGCCGGCACATCCCTGTCCTCAAAGAACCTCACGACATTCGTGCACGGATGCGTGCACGGAGCGTTGCTGAGACCCATCGGAGAACTGCTCAATCCCATCGGCGTTGCCGCCGTCGCTGATTTCGGTTTCGCTTTACTCTTACTGCTCTTCTTCGTTTTAGTAGCCATCATTCCATACTCCTTCTCTAATAATCGAATAACAGAATGGAGAGAGCAACGCACATGCCACTTGCGACGCGAAGAGCGCAGCTTACATTCAGCTTTGAAAAATCTATTTCAGATTCGTTTCGGGAATGAAAAGTGTATACAGAGCAAGACAATCTGTGAGATGTGTGTAGCCATCAGGCAACAGTTATTTCGCTTCGGCGGGAATTTTTAAAAGCGAGAGTCTTTTAATCAAGAGTTTCTGTCTTGATTATTTAACCCAGGTTGCCAGTTATCAAAACGACTGCGGATTGAGCCGCCTGCGGTGCGCAAAGTCTCTGACTTTCCGACTCCTGCTCCTGCTGCTCAGAGGCGAGGCTCAGCCTCTCCTCTGCTTGGGGCATAGCTGCCGGAAAAGCAAAGCTTTTCCGCACCGCCAGGCGGCACAGCCGCTCACCTCAAGCGCAGAGCCGCCATCGCTCTCTTATCTGGCAACTTGAGTTATTTAATCAAACGGCGCAGGTCTTCTGCTAAATCCGGCTTGAGTAATTCGAGGAGGCGAAGTTCTTCGAGCGCGCTGGACTTATCGCCAGCCGCCAGATAAGCAAGGCCGAGATTATAATGAGCGACGGCTGAATTAGGCATCAGCTTGACGACTATCCTGAAAGCATCTATCGCTTCAGAATATTTATTGAAATCGTAATAAGCCAAACCGAGATGGAACTGCGCGGACGCGCTGGCCGGGTCAAGGAGAGTCGCTTGCTTGAGCGCTTCGACCGCTTCCGCAGAGCGGCCTAAGCCGCTATATGCAACGCCGAGATTTTTATACGCCTGCGCGGCAATCACATTTTTGCTCTGAGATAAAATTTCGTAAGATTTCCCCTCGCCCGTTGTCAGCAGCAGAGCCTGCTTGCTCGCTTCTACCGATTCCTGAAAACGTTCCAAACGATTATAGATAATTCCCAGATTGGTATAAGCCTCTGCCATGTTCCGTTTAATCTGTGTCAAATGCTTGTATGCTTCAAGCGACTCTGCGTATTTACCCTGCATGAAATAAACATAGCCGAGCGGCATATAGGCATCCGCATAATACGGGTCAATGACTACGGCCTGCCTGTAGGCTGCTTCGGCCTCTGCATAACGCGACTGGTCAAGAAAGATATTGCCCAGGCCTGCATAAGCACGCGCTTCGTTCGGGTCTAGCTTGAGAGCTTGCCTGTACTTCTCTTCTGCTTCCGCGCGTTTATTGCCTCCGGCATTGCGCGCGTGATTGGCTTGCTCGATTATCTTTTCTTTCTGAACCTGAGGGCTGTTGCGGCGTTTGCTGCCCGGCTGACTGGCTGAGAAGTTCTTAACCACAGGATTTTCCGGGCGAGGCGCAATCAAGCCTGCGCCGCCGACAATATCGCCGGAAAATCCTGCTCCGCCGCTGAGGTCTTGTGCGTAAAGAAAATTAACGCAGCTACTCACTAAGATTTGAAGCGTCAGTAAAAGCGGAAGCCGCAACTTTGAGGGGGACATTGTTATTTCTCCAAGTTGAGAGGAGCGAGAACGTTCCAGATATGCCCCGTATCTTAAACCTCAACAGCAGAATTAACAATCATTTTTGACTGTCTAAAAGTCAAAGACCTTCAGACGGAATGCGTAGGAGCGCGAGCCTTTCGACGACGCGCCCGTTCATCAAATGTTCTTCAACAATTTCCTTCACATCACGCGCTCGCACCTGCGCGTACCAGATGCCGTCTGGATAAACCATGACCGCCGCGCCGACGGCGCAGAAGCCGACGGAACTGCATTCTGTTAAGACCACACTGCCCTTCGGATTCTTCCCCTTCTTCTCTTTGCCGAAGAGAACGCCGCGCGCGAGCAGTTCCTTTTCAAAAGTTTTTTTGACTTCCTCGCCGCCGACAGATGTGCAAGATTTTCCGTTGCACACAAACACATGATGACGAATCGGCGCATAAGCGACAGGCGCAAGCGCGCAAACTTTATCGCGGTCTTCGATGAATGATATTTCTTTAGACATAACTTTCTAATTCTCTCGGATTCTTTGATGATGAAAATGATGCTAACACGGCGTGCCGGATGAAGCGAATGTGCAATGCTTCTTTGCTTGCTCTATAAAGATTATTGTAATATTGCGTCACTAAGGCGACTGCTCATCAGACCGCGCGTGGAAAGAGTAGGCGGGTCGAGGCTGTCGCCTGATTTGCTGTTAGCAGCTTTGTTTTGCAGCCCGGACGTTTTATGGCAAGCGGATTAGTTATACACATCGCGGCGGGTGAAGATAAGCACACGGAGGTGCTGTCGCACGAGCGCATACGCATCGGCGCGGGCGAGAACTGCGACCTGCGGCTGCGCGTCTCGACTCTGCCTGTCTCAGCCGACGGAACGCTGCTCGAACTTTCCCGCACCAACGGTCATTACCGCGTCTCCAAATTCGACCCGACGATTGACATCACGCACAACGGAGAGCCGCTCACAACCGGAGCAAAGATTACCGATGGAGATGAAGTGCGCGTCGAGGAGACTAATCTCGCGCTGCAATTCTTTCCTGTGCGCTCGCTTCCGATGGTCATCGGCCAGAGGCGCGAGTCGCAGGTCGCGCCGTTTATCGAAAACGCAGCCATAGAGTCTGCCGCCACTGCGCGGCGCGATGATGCCAAAGTTTTTCTGCGAGAGTTTACGCGCGAGCTTGTGCGCGAGATAAAGACGAGCACCAAGCTGAGTATACTCGCCATCACGGTCGCGCTCGTCGGCGGCGTTCTCTACTTAGGCTTTGCCGCATACAAAGAGATACAACAAACGCGCCGCATCAACGAACAACTGAATGCCAGGCAGGAACAGTTGACGCGCGATATGAACAAGACGAGCGCGGAGATTAACAAGGTCAACGAGACGAATGAAGGCATACGCGATAGCTTGTCTTTCGTCCCCAAGATTGTCGCGGAATATTCTCGCGGCGTGTGTCTCATCTCCGGCTCTTTCGTCTTTGTCGAATCCGGCAGCGGTCGCCAGCTACGCTATCCAGAATCGCAGATGAGCGATGACGGCGTTGTCATACAGAACGGCGAAGAGCCTGTGGAGTTGACGCCGGACGGCTCAGGCGCAGTCGCTGAGTTTGAATTTGTCGGCACAGGATTTTATGTCGGCGACGGTTATGTGTTGACCAACAAACACGTCGCGCAGCCGTGGCTCGCGGACGAACGCGCGCAAAGCCTGAGCGTGACAGGCATCAGAGGCAAGCCGCGCATCAAGAAACTCGTGGCCTACTTTCCAGACCACGCGCAGCCTTTGGCCTTGAGATTCAAATCCGCATCATCGCGCGACGACTTGGCCGTCTGCACGATTGAGTTGAAAGATGTGCCGGAAAAGATTCCTGTCTTGCCGCTCGATAAAGATTCCGATGCCGTCGCTATTGGAAAAGAAGTAGCCATGATGGGTTATCCGAATGGCCCAGATAGGATTCTCGCACTCGCGGAAGAATCAGAGGCGCGTGACATCAATGCTCGCTATGGCTCGTCGCTCGAATCGCTGATTAAATATCTCTCGGAGTCAAAACGCATTCGACCGCAGACGACTAAAGGCGCGATAACGGATTTGGCTGACCGCAGAATTGTTCACAGCGCGCAAACTGCTGAAGGCGGTTCTGGCGCGCCGCTCTTCGGGCAATCGGGCCGTGTCATCGGTGTCAACTTTGCAATCTTTACGGAGAACACTGCTTCAAACTTTGCCGTCCCTATACGCTATGCACTGACCTTACTTGAGCGCGCCGGATGGAAGTCGCCTGAGCCGGACAGCGCAGAGTCGAATGACAATGCCAACGCGAATCAATCAGGCACGCGCCCGCCCGCGAGTGGCGCGAATCCTTCGCGTTGATGAAATCAAAGCTGTTTCCCTTTCCTTTTTTCCCGACACAATTTCCCGGAAATAGCCGCGCACGGTCACGTCAAATATGACACGCTGCGCATTGTTATAATTATTATTGGATTCACAGACGGTGTTTCAATTAGCTGTCAACAGTTTTATTTTCAACAGGGGAAATCATGAAAACTCTCGCTAAAATATTTGGATACGCCGCTTCTCTTTTCTGTCTCTCATTCGCCATCTTCGGAGGCTCGCTGACTGCGTATGCCACGACGACGCTTTCCGTCCCGTTGCCTGCGCCGGCCTCTTACATTACGACAGGCGACGTGAACTCGGACACGTATCCAGATATTGTGGTCAAAAGCCGCACGACTGGTGAATATTATCTCATCCTGAATAACGGTCTGGGCGGGTTTCTTCCGGTGACGGTGCGTCCGATTGTTTCTACTTCAATTTTCCTGACGCTCAAAGATTTCAACAACGATGGAAAGTTAGACCTCTTTTATCTCATCGCTCCATCGTTCTTTGGGACTTGGACTTCGGAAGTGCAACTGGGAGATGGCATGGGCGGCTTTAGTGCGCCTGTCACTTCCACCATCTTTAACAACCCGCCCGGCATAGTTGATATAGACTTCGTAGATTTCAACAATGATACCCGTTTGGATTTTGTCGTCGGGATGTATGGCCCAGGAGTTTCTGTTCCCGGCGGCGGCGCACTCGTCGCGCTCGGAAACGGCATGGGCGGTTTTACCTCGAATCCCTTTATCGGCTTGCGCCCGCGCGGCAGCAGCGTCGCCGCAGGAGATTTCAATCTGGACGGCAAACAGGACTTTGCAGCCTTGAGCCAGGGCGCGGGTATCATGGGCGGCGAGCCTGCGATGCAGTTTCTTTTTAACGACGGGACAGGCAATTTCCCCACCTCTAATGTTCGCACGCAGCCTGATTACCTTCTCATAGGTTTCACTGTCGGGGATATGAACAATGACGGCAAGCCTGATTTGGTTGGCAAACGCTTCAACGTGCTCAACACAATCGGGACATTGCTCGGCACAGGAGCCGGAGATTTCGTGCTCGGAGGCAGCATCAGTCCCGGAACTATCAGCCCCAGCGAAGTCAGACTCGCACACTTCAATAATGATGGAAAGCTTGATGCAGTTTTTACAAGCACCAATAATAATCTGGCATACATTCTCTTTGGCGATGGCCTCGGCGGTTTCTCAGGCTTCATCAGTCTGGGAACGGGTGTCATTCCAAGCCTCTTTGACCTCGCAGACTTCAACCGCAACGGCACGCCTGACATCGCGGTTTCCAATGCTGAATCCAATTACCTGACTGTGATACTCGACCCCAACGCTCCGACGCCGCCGCCCAAGACACAGTTCGATTTTGACGGCGACCTGCGCGCAGATGTCGCAGTCTATCGAGATGGCAATACACCCAATGCCCCTAGCTACTGGCACATTCTACGCAGTTCAAACAACACTTACTTGGGCATCCAGCACGGCGCGAACGGAGACAAACCTGTCCCGGCAGATTGGAACGGCGATGGGACAACCGATGTCGCCGTCTGGCGTCCCGCAACGGGAACCTGGTACACCTCGACCAATCCAAATACAAACTACGGAGCGTTTCACTGGGGACAGAATGGAGATGTGCCGATGCCCGGCGACTTTGATGGCGATGGTAAAGCAGACCATGTCGTCTGGCGTCCATCAAACGGCACATGGTATGTCTACAGAAGTTCCAACGGCGGGTTCCAGATGCAGCAGTTCGGTGTAAGCACTGACAAACCTGTTCTGGGAGATTTCGACGGCGACGGAAAAACTGACTATGCGTTTTATCGTCCGGGCGCGACGGCTCTGGCAAATAGTTTCTGGAATGTGATTCAAAGCTCGAACGGCGCATTCCTCTCTGCACAGTTTGGCAGAGGCGAAGATAAGCCCGTGCCTGCTGATTACGATGGCAATGGAGTGACGAACTTTGCTGTTTATAGGCCAAGCAATTTCACCTGGTACAGGTCGCTTAACGCTGCGACTAATTATGATGCGATTGTGTGGGGGACAGAGGGAGATGTGCCTGCGCCTGCTGACTATGACAGAGACGGCAGAGCGGATGTCGCAGTCTTTCGTCCGGGCAGCAGCACATGGTATATCCTGCGCACTTCCGACGGGACGGTGACGAACACGAAGTGGGGCGTGCCGAGCGACAAGCCTCTTCCGTCTTCGTTCATTCCTTAAGCAACACCCTCCCTGACGGCCTCTGTTTCTGCCTTTAACATTCGCTGATGGCAGAAACAGAGGCCGTCAGCGAGGATGTCGCAGTTACTTTTCAGAGATAGTTATGTTCAATAAATTCAGGCTAAAAAATCTGCAAGCTCTAGCTTTCATTTTCATGGCTGTCATCATCGCGGAAGCAGAAAGCAGTGCGGCAATCACTGTTCCGACAAATCCAAAACCGACGGCCATCGCGAGCGCGGATTTTAATTCGGATGGCAAGCCCGATTTAGCTGTCCTGACGGGCGCAGGCGCAAACGAAGGCACGGATGTTTCTATCTTTCTCAACAACGGGTCTGGTAATTTTTCATTTCACATCAGCTATCCGGGCGGCACAGGCACTTTAGTGGATGTTAAAGCCGCCGACTTCAACACGGATGGCAAGCAAGACATAGTGACTTATCTGCGTACCTCTCTCATGATGACAGCGGACTCGCTTCAGGTGCGATTGGGTGACGGCGCGGGAAATTTTGCGACGCCGATTGAGAATCAGGCTGCGCGCGGGCCAATCACTGTTGCGGATTTTAATAACGATAACAAGCCGGACATTGCTATCGCATTTACGTTCGTCGGCGGTGGGCCATTCTGTCACGCGAGCGGCGGGGCTATCTATCTCAATAATGGAAGCGGCAACTTGTCCCAGAGCCCGTCCGTCCTTGTCAGAGCCGGGGCAAACTCTATCGCGCACGGCGACTTTAACAATGACGGAAAGCGCGATATAGCAATCTCTTCGGGCGGCGACCCGACATGTGCGCCTCCCAATGGGCCAATCCTCACGATTCTTTTCGGAGACGGCTTTGGAAATTTACCGACCAGAAATGAGCTAACAGCTTTTTCAGGCCACAGTCTACTGGCTCATGATTTCAATCTCGACGGCAAGCTTGACCTCTTTATGATGCTGGGTTCAAGTTCTGTACAGGTTTTGTTTGGAACAGGCGCGGGCGATTTCGTCGCAGGCCCGACGAAAAGTCTCGGAGGGATTGCTACCAAACCGCAAGCCGCAGATTTTAATAACGACGGCAAGCTGGACATCGCGCTCATCAGTTACAACGCGAACCTGATTCTGATTATCTATGGCGATGGCACTGGAAACTTCAATTCTTCCAGAAGTTTCGGAACAGGAATAAATCCGCATTCGTTCACCATCAATAATTTCAACGGCGACAGCAGCCTTGACCTCGCGGTGACGAATTACGATTCAAACAGCTTGACCATCATCTTAGACACAAACACGCCCACGCCGCCGCCGCGCACGCAGTTTGATTTCGACGGAGATGTCAAAGCGGACATAGCGGTCTATCGCGAAGGCAACACGCCCAATGCCCCTAGCTACTGGCACATTCTACGCAGTTCAAACAACACTTACTTGGGCATCCAGCACGGCGCGAACGGAGACAAACCTGTTCCGGCAGATTGGAACGGCGACGGGACAACCGATGTCGCTGTCTGGCGTCCCGCAACGGGAACCTGGTACACCTCGACCAATCCAAATACAAACTACGGAGCGTTTCACTGGGGACAGAATGGAGACGTTCCAATCCCCGGTGATTTTGATGGCGACAGCAAAGCGGATTATGCGGTCTATCGTCCGAACGGCGGCATCTGGTATATCCTCAAAAGCTCTAATGGAGCATTCCAGCAACAGCAATTCGGAACATCAACTGACAAGCCAGTGCTCGGAGACTTTGACGGCGACAGCAAGACCGACATAGCTTTTTATCGTCCGGGCGCGACGGCTCTGGCAAATAGTTTCTGGAATGTGATTCAAAGCTCGAACGGCGCATTCCTCTCTGCACAGTTTGGCAGAGGCGAAGATAAGCCCGTGCCTGCCGATTATGATGGCAATGGAGTGACGAACTTCGCGGTCTTCAGGCCGAGCACAAATGTCTGGTACACCTCGACCAATCCTGCTATTAACTACGGCGCATTTCAGTGGGGCGCAGAGGGCGACATTCCTGCTCCTGCGGATTACGATCAGGATGGCAAAGCTGACTTTGCGGTCTTTCGTCCGGGCAGCACCGTCTGGTACATCCTGCGCAGCACGAATGGAGGAGTCATCAGCCGGCAATGGGGCGCGCCGAGCGATAGGCCCGCGCCCTCGTCGTTTATTCCGTAAGGATAGCGAAGGAATTTTCCCGCAAAGGCGTAAAGGCGCAAAGAAGAACTCAATGGTTTTCTTTGCGCCTTTACGCCTTTGCGGGAAAATTCCTGTTCATTTATCAACTTTGTATGCCTCCTGACTTTTGACAGGATGCTTTGAATCACGATAACCTTCTTGTCTTTTGTTGCCAACGGCAGCGCACCCTTTCGTTGTCGCTGGCAATAATTTTTAGCCGACGGGTCTAATCTTTTTCAGGAGCATTTGAGAGAGTTTGTCTGCTTCAGCCGAAACCATTACGACTGCGCGCCTGACGCCTGAGCTGTTCGTGGAGCGTGGCGCGCGTTCCGCGAGCCGCACGATTACGATTGCGATGCTGACCCTGCTGATTCTCGTCGGCTTTGGCTTTCGCGCGACTCAACTCGGCGCAGAAGGTTTAAGCGAAGATGAGCTTAACAAGTTGCGCGCGGTCGAGGACTATCGGGCGAACGGCTTGACGGCGGCCAATGGCGAGCATCCGATGTTGATGAAAGCGATGCTCACTTTCAGCATCGTGGTTGCGGAACAGTGGAATCAACTCTCTCTGGTCCAGACGCATCCGTCGCTGAATATCTCTACGGAGATGGCTTTGCGCCTGCCCGGCGCGCTCTTCGGCGCGCTCACTTCGCTCCTCATTTTTCTAGTCATGTCAGAACTCTTCGGCACGGAGATTGGCTTGATTGCAGCCGCGCTCTGGGCCATAGATCCGTCGGGCATCAGCTTTAATCGGATTGCCAAAGAAGATACGTTTTTCCTCTTCTTTTTTCTGCTGGCGAATGTCTTCTGGGTGCGCGGCCAGCGCATTGCGGAGAGCAGTATCGGAAAAGCAGAGCCTTATTACTGGGCCACTGCTGCGGCTTTCGGCGCGATGATAGCGTCGAAATACCTGGTGTACTTTTTGGCTATCAGCGTCAGTTATTACTATATCTTTCAAGGCATTCCGGCGACGCGCTGGCGTATGGGCAAGCGCAAGTGGCTCATCTTTTTCGCCATCATGGGAGCGACTTTTCTCATCTTAAACCCGACCATACTCTTGCCCGGCACATGGCATGAGATGCGCGTCTTCGCGGGCGAAAAGCGTATCGGGCATGACGGCTACGAGTTTATGGGGACGCTCTATCGCAATCAGGTGACGCTCTGGTTCAAAGGCTCGCCGTGGTATTTTTACTATGTCTTCATGGGAGTGAAGCTGTCTTTGCCGGTGGTCGCGGCATTTCTGGTGGGCTTGCCGCTCCTGTTTCGCAAGCGTCTGGGCGATGGGCGATTTCTGCTTCTCTTCTGGCTCTTTTTCTGGTTCATGCCCTTCACTGTGATGGGCGGAAAGTTTACGCGCTATTTCACGATAGCTTTGCCCGTCGTGTTGATGACAGCCGCGATTGGCATACACTTCATCGCGCAAACGCTCTCGCGCTTTGTCTCCCGAAAATTCGAGAATCAAAGGCTCGGCGCGTATGCGCGTGCGCTGGTCATCATTCTCGCACTCGTTTTTCCAGCCATCGCTGCGGCGAGCGTGATGCCGCATTACAGGCTTTACACAAATGTGCTCGGCGGAGGATGGGAGCGTGCAGGGAGCTATTTCCCGCACGATGAATTTTATGATGCGAGCATACGGCAGGCTGCGCAGGAGATTGCCGCGCGAGCCGGAAACGGTGCGCGCATTGCGAGTGAGACTCCCGGACTGGTCGAACATTACGCGCGGCTTGCGGGTCGAAGCGATTTGATTTCGCTCTCGCTGACAGACCATGAGGCTATGCAGCAATTTGCCGCAAAGGATTTCGTTATTGTTGCGCGCGGGCGTCGTTATTTCAGCAACGACGAGATAGTGAAAAGCTTGCAACAGGCAGACACACCTGATATTGATTTATCGCTCGGCAGGGTTCCTTCGATTGGCATTTACGAATTGGACGAATCATCGGCTAAAATATTTCGCGACGCCGCCAGCAGGTAATCCGAAAAATTTGGACGGCGCGTTTTTAATCAGCAACGGCTCTGGTACAATCCTCTTTCGCAAGATGGCTTTGAGATTGTATTATCGGGCATAAGGCTTGCGAGTAGATTTCCTGAGAGCCCGCGCGGGCTCTAAACTCTAATAGCTGCTGCGTTTTAAGGGCATAAGGCGCAGTATTTTTGTTTCACCTGGAGGGGAAATATTATCGGATTGATAGCATGAAGACCGTCCCCCAGTTTCTCTTCGCGCGACGTACGCTGTGTGTCTTTTTCTCTCTCCTTTTAACGCTTTCGTCCGCCGCGCACAATCATCTTCTTCTGGCACAGACAGCCGACTCGAAAGCGGCGCCGCAAGCTGCGACGCAAGAGCCTGCCTTCCGCCTTGAGCGTGAGCCTGTTGCCGGAGGCGCGGAGCTATTGACGATTTTCGGCAGCCTCGACGGCTTGCATCATGATGACAGGCAAGCTTCGGATGTGCCGCTCGTGAGTCTCTTGCGTGACACGCTCGGAGACAATAATCCTGAGAACGATCGCCTGCGTTATCTCTGGATGCTGACTTATACGAAGCCTACTTTCTGGCAGCGCATGGCAAGCGCAGTTCCCTTTCTCTACACGCGCGTCGGCAGCAAAGACGGCTCTTCAAAGACTGCAAGACCTCCGCATCTGATAGACCTCAATTCAAACGGCGGCGGCGCGTGGAGAAAAATTTTCTGGATGGCCGTCCAGAGTTTTGTCTTAGACACTTACGGCTTCCCCGTCAAAGCTCCGACGCGCACATACACGCGCAATGCTGGCGACTATAAGAAGGCGCATGTCGCACGCGCGCTGGCGATTCTCTCTCTTTATGAATCCACAGCCGGAGGCTCGCCAATCTTTTCTCCTTCCGAGATGCATGACATACAGGCGCGACTGATGCTCAACGATAAACTTTTGGGCAGCCTGATTGACGACATCTACCTGCAACGCGTCTATGAAAAGCAATCAACCTCTGCGCTAGACGTGCGCGGGCATAACTGGGAACTCTTGCGCCAGCATGCGGAAGCGCAGATGCTTTACTTTGAGCCTCTGGAATTGCCAGACGGCAGCGCGACACACGCCATGCTCTGGGTCGCGCGTCCAGACCTCGCAAAGTTTCGTGACCGAAAATTTAAATCGCGCTTTCTGAATATCGCAAACCCCTGGCGCGATGACCGCCTGCGATACTGGGACGGTTATACAGAGACGCGTTACTTCGATAACGAGAATCGCCCGGTCGCGCATGATGCGCAAGGGGCGCGGCCCGTCCAGATGATTCCGCTTGCCCTGTATGGCTTGGATCATCCGAAGATTCCTATCCTGCTCGTGGACTTTCGCAGCAAGTACAACGCGAAGGGGCGCGAGACGACGCGACGAGTGCTCGAAGATGTCGCGCGCAATGTGCTCTCGCTCTCCAAGTTTGACATTCCATATTTTCTGAGCCGTCAGGTCTATGACTTTGTGACGGGGCGCAGAGCCATGGACATACACCAGCCTTCACGCCTGCGCGCTTACTCGCAGCTCAAGCTGCTGCTCTCTTTAAGCGCATCGCTCGACCCGGAATTTCGTGACGAGATTAGCAAGCGTCTGGAGTATGTCTCGCTCAATCCTTTGGAGAATGACATGAAGGCGGAGGCGCGTCTGGCGCGCGAGCAGTATGCAGCGTTGATAGCTTACGCGCGCCGCGCGGATGGTTTGCCGGCGCAGCTTGACCGCGACCGCAGAGCGGAGATGGTTCCGCTCAATCATGGAAAGACCGGACAGATTTTCTTTCGTCTCGGCAATCTTTTGACTCTTGGTCTCTACGAGCATCGTGAGAAGGCCACGCCTGAGTTGCAGCAGAAGATGGAGCTTGCGCGACGCCTCGAATATCACGACCGCTTCCTGCGCGAAGTGGCAAGGTCAAGCCCTGTCATCGAAGTTGTTCAGGACATGGAAGAGGTGCGAAACTCTCTGCGCTTTATCTCTGAGCATGGCTCTCAAGCTGGCGGAAAAACCGCCAAGGCAGTCGCCGAAATATTTCGCCGCACAGAGGATGAAGAAGCCCGCAAGCTTTGTTTGAGCGGTCTTTATCGCATCAATAACGAGAAGGCCAAGAAAGAATTACTCACGCTTTATCAGAACGAGAAATTATCCGGCGAATGGCGCGCACTGATTGCACAATACCTGCGCGACGCCGTGCGCGAAGAACAGCGCATTGCTCCTGCTGATGCCAAAGTTATCACGGGCGTGGTTGGTCTATGAAACTCCATCTCCAACTAAATATGAACCGCAGAGACGCGGAGACGCAGAGAGAAACGACAAACGCGAAATCAAACATGAATCAAGTTTTTTATCATTTTTCACCTTTTGCTCTGCGTCTCCGCGTCTCTGCGGTTAAGTCAAAGCTGTGCCTGAACTCGCTCCTTCCGGCAGCCTTCGCGCTGGCCCTGTTGTTTGGTCTTCACTCAAGCGCAGGCGCGCAGACAAGGCGCATCGTTGTGCTCAAGGTGGACGGCTTGCCGCATCGCATGATTGAAAAGTTTGTGCACGAGCGCAACCCGCGCACAGGCAAGAGCCAGCTTCCGTGGATGGAGCATGTCTTTTATCAACGCGGCGCGCGGCTGGAAAATTTCTACACGCGCGGCGTGAGTCTTTCCGGGCCGTCGTGGGCCATACTCGACACAGGCCAGCACGCGCAGATTAAGGGCAATGTAGAGTTTGACCGCTACACGCTGCATACCTACGACTATCTGAATTTTATTCCATACTGGATAGCCTACGCCGGATTGTATCGCGTGGACATGCCCGGCACAGAAGTGATGGACGAGATGGAGACACCGCTCCTGCTCGATGCTTATCCATACGACGAACGCTATATGAGCTTTCAGCTTTACCAGCGCGGCTCGCGTTGGACGACGCTGGAGCGTGGATTGAAAAACAGATTCCTGACGCGCTCGCCGCGCGAACTTGTTGACGAATGGACGATAGGGATTGAAGGCCGCAATATCGTTCTGGACCAATTAGAGCGCGAGTTGATTGAGAAGCTGAACAATCCGCGGATACGCTATCTGGATTACTACACGACGGAGTTTGACCATCGCACGCATCACAACCGCGACCTGGCATCGCAGCTTCTTGCCTTGCAGGAGCTTGATGCTATCGTCGGACGCATCTGGACTGCGATTCAAAAGACGCAGCAGGCAGACGAGACTGCAATGGTGATGGTTTCGGATCACGGCACGAACACGGACGAGCGCGTCTATAGTCAGGGCTACAATCTTGTGAAACTGCTTGGCAGTCCTGCGGGCGGCGGTCATCATGTCATCACCAAGCGGCGGCTGTTGCTCGATTATTCCATCAAAGGTTTTTATCCGCTCGTGCCTCTGATTACGACGACGACAGAGGATTCATATTATCTGAAAGGCCAGAGCACATCTTACCCGACCGCGCTCTTGGACTTTGACGGCAACGAGCGCGCCTCGATTCACCTGCGCGACAGCGACCTCAATCTGCTGCATATACTTTTGCAGCAGCTACAGCGCAAAGACCTTGCCGAACCTGTGCGCCGCGCAGTGACGGATGCTTTCTTCAAGACGATTGATAAGCGCAGAGATGAATGGACAAACGACATCGCGGAGCTTAATGAAGAACTCGGCGCGCTTCGTCGCCTGATTGCAGAGCAGCAAGCCGTTATCGCTAAACAACCTAAGAAATGGACCAAAGAGGATTCCGACGCCGGGCGCGATTTGGATGCGCGTCGCATCTCCGCGCACATGAGTTCGTCTATCTCGGACGAGCGCGATTATGTCGAATATCTGCGAACTCTCTCAAACCTGCTTGCGCTTAAGCGAGAAAGCTTTGAACCTGCGCGACTGAAGATTGAGGATGTCATTGCGAAAAAAGGAATGGGCAATCGCAATTCACTTTACGAGCTACAAAATTATGTAGTCGGCATCGCGCCCGAAGGATTGCAGATAACGCAGGGCGGCGCGCTCAATATGCAGAAGAGCTTTAAGCGTGTGGATTATTTTTCTCTGCTTCATGATGTCACTGTGCGCAACAACGTGCAGGAGTTGGTGAGCAATCGCCCGATTGATTTCGTCGCCGTGCGGATTCCGCGTCGTGAGATAGCATCGCTTTTAACTTCTGATTTGCAATCGGAAGGCGACCCAATCTGGCTTTCCGGCGGGACACAGCAACAGGCTCTGATTCTCTCTCGCAGAGACAGAGCGGGCCGCATCAGCCTGCGCTATCTTCCCGTCTCGAACTTGAAGCAGGACGCCGAAGGCAAATTCACTTTTGAGATGGTCGAGTGGCGCGCGGGTCTGCCTTTGAAGATTTGGGAAGACGCGAATTTAAGTTTGCCTGTCAACTCTGCGCGCGAGTCATGGCTGAGCGACTGGCACACGGACGTTGAGTGGTTGCGCGCGCTGCATAAAACAGAATACTCTAATGGTTTGATTGGAGTGCATGAACAATTAAGCAGGCATCCGGCAGAGGGTCTTGAGCTTGATGCTTCGGGCATCTCTGCCGACGAGCGTTTGTTGCGCCGCTATCGCGTGCGACAACGCGTGCTGGCCGAAGCAGACCTTCTTGTGCTGGCTAACAACCACTGGAATTTTGATGTCAGGGGCTTTAATCCGGGCGGCAATCATGGCTCGTTCTTTCGCGTCTCGACGCACTCGACGTTGATGATGGCCGGCGGCGCGCGCACGGGCATTCCGCGCGCGGCAGTTGTCGAAGAGCCTTATGACAGCCTCAGTTTTATGCCGACCATTCTGGCCCTGACCGGACAGATTGAAGACGAGCGCAATCCCGCCCCAGTGTTGTGGAAACGCGGCTTCCGCCCCTTCCCCGGCAGGTTGATAAAAGAGGTGCTGAGCGCGCCTGACAATTCCCCCGCGCCTATCGCTAGAGGAGCCGGGGGCGCGCCTTGATGACTACGGAAGAGCGTTTGGCGAAAGAGACTGCGATAGACGCGGATGAGGCGGATGCTATCTCTGATGAAGTGAGTTCGTTAGAGACTGGCGGCAAGTCAAAACGCACTATCATCTGGCTTCAGGCAATCGCTTTCGTGCTCGGCCTCGCGCTGCTTATCTATGTCATCAATCGCGTCGGACTCCAACCTATCTTCGATGCCTTAGGCCGCATCGGTCTCGGCTTTTTTCTGATTCTAGGCATCAACGGTCTGCGCCACGTCTTTCGCACGATGTCCATGAGCATGGCTGTCGCGCCGGAGCACAGGGACTTTAGCTTTCGTCATGCCTTTGCCGTGAGGCTCGGCGGCGAAGCAATCAGCTTCCTGACTTTCACTGGCCCACTCCTGGGCGAAGCGGCAAAGGTCGCTCTCCTTCGTCGCAAAGTTCCGCTCGCGCACGGCGTCCCCGCACTCGTTGTTGATAACCTGCTTTATAATTTATCCGTCGGCGTTTTTATCCTGAGCGGCGCGTGCGTCATGCTCTGGGCTTATGACCTGCCGACTCTTGTGAGCTATGTACTGCTGGCGATAGCAGTCTCCGCGTTTGTCGGGCTGGCCGCAGCCGTCTTTGCAGCGAGTCGCCGCGTGATGCTGCTCTCGTGGATGATTGATTCGCTCGCGCGTTTTGGGATTCATCCGAAAGCACTGACCACGCGGCGCGATGAAGTCTATGCTCTCGAATCAAAGGTCTATGATTTTTACACGCACAGGCGCGGCGCGTTCTTCGCCATGCTGTGTTTGAATTTTCTGGCCCATGCGTCGAGCGTCTTTGAAGTCTATATCACGCTCCGCATGCTAGACCTCGCGGCGGATACGCGAGCTTCGTATGTCATCGAATCGCTGACCAAGGTTATTAATTTCGTCTTCGGTTTTGTGCCGGGAACCATCGGCGTCTATGAAGGCGGAACGGAAATCGTTCTCCAGACTCTTGGTTATGCAGCCGCGACCGGCGTGACGCTGGCCTTTGTGCGCAAGGCTGCGATTCTGTTCTGGACACTGATTGGACTTGTGATTTTAGCCTGGCGCACAGTGCCGCACGGCGCAAGACATTTAACGGATAGAAGCCCTCGACTGAGGAAGATTATGGACAGCCTCGTTTTCTCGAATATCATGCACAGGCCCGCGCGCACAGCCGTGAGCGTGATGGGAATTGCGATTGGCGTGCTGCTGATAGTTTTCACAGTCGGCCTCGCGCACGGAGTCCTGCGCGAGCGCGGGCGACGCGAATCAAATATCGGCGCAGAGATTATGGTGCGCGCCTCAGGCACAATCGGCTTCACGGGCTCACAGCCCTTCGCAGTGCCTGTCGCGCATGCGGATGAAATTGCGCGCATCGAAGGCGTGCGCGCCGCAGTCCCTATCGGGCAAAACCTGGTGAGCAGCGACAAAGGCTTTGGCAGCCGTCTGGTTGATGGCATCCCTTTTGAGCAGTATGCGGCCCTGACGGGTTTGACTATCAAGGAAGGGACGAAGTTCACTGGTAGCGGCGACGAAGCGATTGTGGACACAGTCTGGCAGAAAGATAGAAACGCGAAGGTCGGCGATACGGTCGTGCTTTATGAAAGACCTTTTCGCATCGTCGGTATTTATGAACCGCCCGGCGGTGGCCGCATCAAGATTCCGTTAGCAGCCATGCAGGAACAACTCGGCGGCGAAGGCCGCACGACTGCCATTCTAGTCGCCTGCACAGACCCGAACCAGCAAGAGACTGTGGCCGCGCGTCTCAGAGAAAAATTCCCTGACGACCAGATTATCTTCACGCGCGACTTGCCTGAGATTTATGCTTCGGGCGTGCCTGCGCTGAATATCTTTATCAATGTTGTCGTCGCCATTGCCGCAGCCATCAGCATGCTTGTCATACTGCTTGCCATGTACACGACCGTCACGGAACGCACGAGGCAGATAGGAATTTTAAAAGCCCTCGGCATGTCAAACGCTTCTATCGCGTGGGTCATTGAGCAGGAGGCTCTACTCGTCAGCGTGTTGGGCGTGATTGTTGGAGTGCTTCTCACACTCGCCCTGCGGTTTGCCATCATGCGCTCGACCTCTCTGACCGTGGAGATTGAGCCGCGCTGGATTCTGATTGCGCTCGGCGTCGGGCTCGTCGGCGGAACTATCGGCGCGCTCTACCCTGCCCTGCGCGCCGCGCGTCAGGATGCTGTTGAAGCTCTGAGTTACGAATAAATTTCTCTGAAAATAAGACGCCGCAAAAGTCTCATCTAGCCGGGCCGAAGGTAGTGGTTCAGTTTCATAAGCTGAAAGAAGAAGTCTCCCGCAAAGGCGCAAAGACGCAAAGAAGACAAGCTGTTTTTCTTTGCGCCTTTGCGCCACTAGCGGGAGATTCTTTCGTGCTAGTTGTTATTCATCGGAGTTTCAAACTAAACCACTACCGGGCCGAAATCTTTATTGACAGGCCATTGCTGCGGGTATAACGTCTCTCCAATTCAACTTCACTCTCTTCTTTGAAACAGGGTTTCAAACTGAACCTCACAAGGTGATTTTTTCCGAAGGAAAGGGACAACATGAGAAGACTTTGCACTTCACATCGCTTGCTAAGCTTAACAACGCTGGCAGTCATCTGCGCCATCATCTGTAATTTTTCGACCGCTCACGCAGTGCGCCGCACAGTCTATGATTTCACTGGCGACAACCGGACGGATTTCGTAACTTTGTTCGCACCACCCGGCGTGAACACTCCGCTCCGTTGGAAAGTGTTGCGCAATCCGGGAATCCATGGCCCCAATAATGCGTTTATACGCATTTTCGATTACGGTTTGAGCGGCGATAGGATTGTGCCAGCAGACCGCTTTGGCGATGGCAAATTTGAATTAGGTGTCTGGCGCACAGGCAACTTCTACACTTCACCATTCCCCGAAGGCCCTGGCCCAATCGTCAATCCGACCATCGTCAACTGGGGACAGACGACCGATACTTTTGATTGCGATGGCGATTATGACGGAGATGGCAAAGATGACTACGTAGTTATCCGCACCACCGGCGGCGTCTATAACTGGTTCATACTGTATGGCAATGGAACCAGCAGAAACGTCCGGTTTGGCGGCCCACAGTCCGGTCAGTCCATCTTCCGCTTTCAGGGAGCCGATTTTACAGGCGATGCCAGAGAAGAGTTTATTATCGCTCGTATGAGTACCACGACTTTTGATATGACATGGCAGATTGGCGATAGCATCACAGGCGAGGTGCTCAACACGATTTTCTGGGGCAACTTCGGCACAGACTTCATCGTTCAACCGGACGATTACACAGGCGACGGAATCGCCGACATAGTGGTCTGGCGCGGCGGCGCAGATGCCTCTTGGTGGATTCGAGATACAGCCACCGGCGCAACTGTGCCGCCTGTGGTTTTCGGAATTCCCGACCCCGACTTTACGCTCAATGACCTTGCGTTGCGCGGCGACTACGATGGCGACAACATCGCAGACATAGCAGTATTTCGTCCGAGCACCGCTGATTTTTACTGGATTCCGAGCACGGCGCCCTTGATATATGACAGACAGCAATGGGGCGATCCCAATGACATACCTCTGGCGAATTTCTTCGTCTTCTAGCCATTCCAGCGCAAACACTATCAAGACCTGACGCTAAACTGGCGGCGGAATCGATTCTGCCGCCAATTTTTATCAACTCGCTCGTAAAGAAAAAATCCAATGGCTTATCTCCCGGCCCGGCATGTTCCGCAAAAAACTTCTTCGCCCTGCTTCCATAAAATACCTAGCGCATCAGACCGGACTCGGCTAGAATGCTCCGGTCGCACAGTTTGAAAATTCGGTTAAGCCTCAATTACTTAACCCCAGAACCTCGTCCGTAGCTCACAGGCGTCCGAACGGCGTCTTATCGGTACCGCGTACAGATCATGGCCGTAGCCCCCGGTACTCTTCTTGGCCGCTATCACATCATCTCCCCTCTCGGCGCAGGCGGAATGGGAGAAGTCTATCTGGCGCAGGACACGCAGCTGGGCCGCCGCGTCGCCATCAAATTTCCGACAGTCAAATCCGACGAGCATCATGCACATGCGCGATTCTTGCGCGAAGCGCGCGCCGTTTCCGTCCTCAGCCATAGCCATATCGCAACCATCTACGACTACGGGCAGACGCCTGACGGCCAGCCTTATCTTGTGATGGAACTGGTTGAAGGACAATCCTTGAGCGACCTCATGCATGAAGGCTCGCTCACGCTCAAGCGCGCGTTGAATATCGTCATCGCTATTACGGAAGCTCTGCACGAAGCGCACCGGATGGGCGTTATTCATCGTGACATCAAGCCCTCGAATGTGATGATTAACGAGCGCGGCGATGTCAAAGTGCTGGACTTCGGATTGGCGAAACAACTTCACGAAGAACCCGTCGGCGTCGTCAACCCTGATGCACAAACTCTGCTTTCGACGCGCACGCAGAGCGGCATGGTGATCGGCACTCCGCTTTATCTTTCACCGGAGCAGGCCACGAGCGAGCCTGTGGATGCGCGCAGCGACATCTTCGCGCTCGGCGCGCTGCTCTACGAATGCATCACTGGCAAGTGTGCTTTCGCAGGGAAAGGCGTCATTGAGTTGACGGCGCAGATTATACATATTGACCCGCCCGCGCCCTCGACCATCAATCCGAGCGTGCCGCCAGAGTTGGATGAGATTGCGCTCAAGGCGTTAGCCAAAAAACCTGAAGCGCGTTACCAGTCTGCCGAAGAGATGCTCGGCGATTTAAGGCAGGTGCGTGCACTCTTTGAAGAAAAGACTTCGCAGCACACAAAAAGGATTGCCCGCGCACACTCGACTGCGCACAACAGCGCGCTCAAAAATTTCTCAGACATACTGCAACAGCCGCGTCTTTCTCTATCAATCGGCAGGCTGCTATTGGTCGGGCTGAGCGTCGGGATTATCGCTTATTTAATGTGGGCCATATTTCTTCGCCCGCAAGTTCATGTTCCGCCCAAAGCGGCGCAGGATTGGTATGACACCGGAACTAATGCTATGCGCGAGGGCGCGTATGACAAAGCGGCCAAAGCTTTCCAGCGCGCGATTGAGATAGATGACTTGCATGTGTTGGCTCATGCGCGACTCGCGGAAGCATGGTACGAGTTGGATTATTCCGGCAAAGCGAAAGAGGAGTTGCTGCGCATCAACAATCTGGGCCAAGACCGCTCTGCGCTCTCGCATCTGGACGCTCTTTATCTACAGGCCGTCTCGGCTTTAGCTTCGCGTAATTTACCGCTCGCCATCAAATCTTATGCAGAGATTGCCAGACTCACGCCTGAGCAGGCATATGTTTATCTCGACCTCGGACGTGCTTATGAGAAGAACGACGAGACGGACAAAGCTATTGAGAATTATCTCGTAGCCACGCAGCGCGACGGTCAATACGCGCTAGCCTACCTGCGACTCGGCGCGCTTTACGGGCGCAAGATGGAAGGAGACAGAGGGCTTGCAGTCTTTGAGATAGCCGAAAATCTTTATAGCGCGTCGAGCAATTATGAAGGAGTGACGGAAGTCTGTTTTCATCGCGGCGTGCTTTACAACAAGCTTGAGAAGCCATCCGAAGCCAACGCGCAATTACAGAAGGCTCTCGAAAATTCTCGCCTCACGCGCAATCTCTATCAGCAGGTCAGAGTGCTCTTGCAACTGGGCATCTTCTCTCGCAAACAGGGCGAGAACATGAAAGCCAAAGAGCTTGCGATGGAGGCTTTAGAGTTGGCACGCGCCAATGGCCTTGAGACGCTCACGGCGCAGTGCCTGAATGATTTGGGCAATGTGTGCCTTGCGCGCGAAGAGTTTGCGGAGGCCGAAAAATATTTCCGGCAGGCTCTGGAATCCGCGCAGAGGCATGGCGGCTTGCGCAATGAAGCACGCGCCAAACATTCTCTCGGCAGCATGTTTGTACAGCATCATCAACCTCAACAGGCTATCACTTTTGCCGAAGAGGCTGCGCGTTACTATCAGCAAGGCAGCTATCGCAGAGAGGCTTCACAATCTTTGCAGCTTATCAGCCGCGCTCACCAGATTTCGGGAAATTACAATGCCTCGCTGACGGCTCTCAAAGAGGCTCTCAAGTTGTCCGAAGAGGTTAACGACCAGCCGCAGATAAGCCAACTGCACGGCGAGCTTGGTCTTTATCTCTCAAGGCTTGAGCGATACCCGGAAGCTCTGGACCATTTTACTCAAAACTCCGAAAGCATCGCTTCATCGAAGAATAAGCTGAACAAGGTTTTCAATCTCTTGAATCGCGGCAACATGCTCTGGCGTCTGGGGCGGCAGGACGAGGCGCGGCCACTGCTCACAGAAGCTCTAGGCATTGCGGACCGGCCCGGCGAAAAAAACATTCAGTTGATGTGTGATATTTTTCAATCAGAAGCCTTGCTTGCTTTAAGCCTGCGCAAGTTTCCAGAGGCCATTGCCCAGAGCAAACGTGTCCTGAATCTGGAAGGCGGTCACGACAACCATCATGCTGTGAAAGCAAAGCTGATCATCGGTCTGGCCCAACTCTCTTCCGGCAGCAAGGTTGATGGAGAGCATGCCTGTCAGGAAGCTTTGGAGATGGCGAAACAGAGCAGCGACCCGCAAGACCTTTCCCTTGCGCTGCTCGCGCTGGCCGAAGCTCAGCTTGCCAACAACAAAGCAGCCGAAGCTCTTAACTCAGCACGCGAGGCATACGAGCGATTCGCCGGCGCAGACCAGATTGATTCAGCATGGCGCGCACTGCTTTTCACGGGGCTGGCGAATCAGCAGTTAAATAATCTTGATAGTGCGCGCGAAAATTTATCACGAGCAAGTGAACTTCTAGGCAGTCTCCAACAGAAATGGGGAGCGGAATATTTTCAAACCTATCTCAGCAGGCCCGACATAAAGGACTATCAACAAAAGCTTGAACAGGCTCGCCACGCAGTTCAATAAATGTGTTTTCTCAACCTTGACCCCTGAAAGGAAATCCACAATGACAAAAGAGAAAGACACTCCGCAAAAGTCCTCGCGCCGCAGCTTTGTGCAAACTGTCGCCACAGCCCTCGTCGCCGCGCCGCTCGTCGCCTCTGGCCCACAACTTTCTATAGAAGCAACAGAAGCAGAGGCGGCAATAAATCCCCCGCGTGTCACACACGGCCCGCCGATTATCATTGACGATGGTTCTATAAAAATAGAGATGCCGCAAAACATCTCAAACGACGATTCGGCAGGAGGAGCTGACCGTCCTTTTAGACTTCACCTGGCAACTGCCTTGAGAGAAATTTACAGCCTGACAGTCTATGGCAACGGGCGGAATGGCGTGGTAGATATATTCACGGAAGAAGGCATGGAGCCGGGAGCGTCCCTCTCGCTCTGGACGCAGTTGCAGGATAATACCGCCGCCGGAAACTACTCGGCATTTACCACTCAACCTAATCTAAAGATTATCGGGAAAGCGGCGGCGGGAGCCCTCCCTCCCCTGATTGAGACGGACAAAAAAGTTAAAGACAAGTATCGGAGAACTAATAAGAAATACAGGCCGTTTAAGTATGAGCATCCGGGCTATCCGGGCAACGATCATTTCCGCATCGGCAAGTGGGAGCTTCGCAGAAACGACGGCACAGTTGAAGGATCAGAAGTAGGCTCCGGCTCGCTCTATGAGTCTTTCAGATTCTTTATCGTCTTCTCACACGCCTAGAGCAGTTTTGAGTTGCCTCTCAGCGGAGATTTAAACTTTGCCCAATCGCGTGATGCCCTGCGTGAGCATCAGACTGTCTGTGCCTTTCTTCAAACACGCCAAAGAACTCCTGCATCATCTTTGGGCCAGTCAACGCGCTGATTTTCAACTCGCGTGAAGCTTTGGCAATGAAGGCTTCGATGTCTGGGATGGTGCGCGGGATGGCGGCTGTCATCCACTTGACGCCGTCAGTCGTCACAAGCATGTCATCCTCTATGCGAACGCCAATGCTCTTGTACTTCTCAAACGCCGGACGCACGGCTGCGATAAATTTTTCGTTCTCCGCATTTTTCGGCAGATAGTCGAGCGCGTCTTCGCGTATGTAGATGCCCGGCTCGTTTGTAAAAGTCATGCCCACATCCAGCTTCGTCGCGCGCGTGCCGACATCGTGAACATTCATTCCTAAGAAATGCGAGTTGCCGTGCATGAACCAGATGCGATACTGGTTTGAGCTTTTATCAGTAATGAGCCCCAGTTTGAGCAGGCCGTCCTTGATGACTTCGGCGGCGGCGTTGTGCACATCGTTGAGAGTTGCGCCGGGACGTGTGGCGCGTGCGGCTGCCTCCTGCGCGGCAAAGACTATGTTATAAATCTCCGCCTGCTCGCGCGTGAACTTGCCGCTCACTGGAAATGTTCGCGTTACATCCGCAGTGTAATGACCGTATTCCGCTCCGACATCCATCAGGAGCAGGCTGCCCGGCACGATGCGTCCCTGCGAATCGTTGTAATGCAGCGTCGTCGCGTTTGGCCCACAGCCGACGATTGACGGATAGCCCCAGAAATCAGCATTGCGCCGTTTGAATGTGTATTCGACTTCGGCTTCAACCTCGTATTCCCAACCGACGCGACCCGCGACGGCCATCGAACGGCCCAGAGCCTCGCCAGTGATGTCTATCGCATGCTGCAAGAGTTGCAGCTCCATTGGAGATTTGCGCAGGCGCATCTCCGTGAAAATGGGCCAGGCGTCGCGCAGGCTAAAGCCGCTCGAAGTTCTGGCCCACTGTGCGGCGTAAGTCTGCTCCTGCTTAAACTCTCGGCTCTCAGCCTCGCGCGGCATCAGCAAGTAAAGCTCTGCTTCATCCTGCGCCGCAGCAGCAAAGAGTGTTTCATAGCCTGTTGTAGAAGTTGTTGAAGAGGATGCTGTCACAGGATTGCTGACAGCCGTTGCCTGCGGCGTCTGCGAAGCTGTTTGATTCGCAGTGGCTTGCGTCGCGGTTGTGTTGGCCGTTGTCAGAGTTGCTGTTGACTGAGTCGTCACAGGATTTTTCGTAGTGGCTGCGCTGGCGGCGTTTGTCGGCTGCGCGGCTTGCGGCACGGGCGGCGTGACTGGCCGATTGCTTCCGGCACTTTCATTGGACATCAAGCGCGCAGCCCCTTGCGGGCGATAGGGCTGGCGCGTTCGCATAGCGCGCATGAATGGCTCAAACTCTGTGGCTTCCCAGATTTCCGAAACACCGGACAGCGCGCGTGCTTCTTCGGGGCTGTACATGTGTCCTGTCCATGTCTCTGCCGCAGGGTCGCGCTTTGGCAGGAAAAGAATTTCCGGCGTCTGACGATTGCCGGGCATCAGGACGAGCGTCGCGCCCTTCTGCTTGAGATTGGTCAGGTAATAAAGATTGTTCTCCTGCCGATACTCGTAATCAACATCATTCGTATAAACGCGCGGCTCTGCGCTGTAGAGCAAGAGGATAGCGTTTGGGCCAATCTTCTCTGCGACGCGAGAGCGACGCGCGGCCAGTTCCGCGAGACGCGCTTCGTCGTTAAAGACAGGCGCGGGCGGCGCGACACGTATGACGGACGCAGAAGTCTTATCAGACTTGCTCGCGTCTGTCTCCGCAAAAATTGGCAGAGCGGCTAACATTGCAACAAGTGTGATGGAGGCTGCTAAGTGACTGTAAGTTTTCCTGACGCTCATAAAATCATCTCCTCGCCGACGACGAATGATGTCAAACATGCCCTTTGAAATTTTTTGGGAGAATCCTGTCCGTGCTCTCTTAAATATAACGTGAGTTCGATGTCAGGCGGCTGTGCCGCTCATGCTGTGCGGCATGCCTCTGGCTTTCCGTCCCGCCTCTTAAATTTACTAAGGCTCTGTCTTACGAGGCGTAGCCTCAGAAGATAAAAGAGCAGATGAACGGAAAGTCTCAGACTTTCCGCACAGCAGAGGCGGCACAGCCGCATTCCGATACTTACGTCGAACTGACGTTAAATATAAACCTTTTTCTTCATTTCAAGAAATACCTGACAGACGCTCTTTCATCTTTGCGCTGAGACAACGCGCACGGGCGTGTCATGCGTTGTGCGATTGCCGAAAAAATCTTCCGCGATGACGCGGACTGTGTAATCACCTGCCGCGAGTTTTGAGCTATCCCAAAAATCTTCGCGCGATGCGCGGTCGCGCACTAAGTTTGTCACGATGTAAGCAAAGATTGTTTCGCCTGTGGCCCCAGAACGACTGCCCGCAGCATAAGCCGTCTGGGCTGCATCCGCATCAAGCGGCAGAGTCTCGAAAGAGATGCTGATGCGCGGCTCGGAGAAATCGTCGGCAGGCTTCCCTTCCGTTGTAAGTATCTGATAGCCGAGTCGATAGAGGCCAAGACGACGACGCGCGGCGTTGCCGTCCATCCGGTCATAAGCTCTGACAACGACGCGCACTTTGCCTTCGACAGACACGCGCCCGCTCTTCTCATCTGCCGCAATCTCGCGCCATGCTTCATCAAAAAATTTGACGCTGTTCTTTTCAATCACGGGCGCAACGGTGTCTTTCACGCCCGGCAGGTCGAGCGCGGCGAGCGCGTTAAATTCCGCTCTCAACGGCCCTGCAATCAGATGTACGTGGTTCTGATTATTGAGCGTGCCGATGGCCTCGCCCGCTTCAAAGCGCGCGCCGCGCCGCACGCGCAGGCTCTTGATGCGTCCCCTGTTATCGCGCACGGGAAGAAATTTTTCTTCATCGAGAATCTTGTCATTAGAATCTCTGCCGATGCGTACGTGTATGTAACCGAGCGTCGGAAAGCGAATCCTTTCGCGCGTCGTGCCGACATCTTCTACAGAGAGCGGATTCAGGATGCGCTCCTGTCTGACTGCGCGCACAGTCTCGCCATAAGCTCCGGGAATATCAAGGCCGTTATGAAACCAGGCTTCCTTGTCATCTTCGTATAACTCGCCGCGTATCTCACCGAAGGTCGCGGCAATCTCGCGCGGTCGCTCAGGCGGCGCGTAAGGCCAGCGGCCTTTGGCTTCCTCGCGCATCACTGCGGCGGTCGCAGTCTGCGCTGACAAAGCATCGGCAGAGAGTTGCGCGCCGCGTTCTCTTCCCTGTCCGACGAGGGCGCGCAAGAGCTTGTTGCCGTTGTCCGTGAAAAGAATCGTGCCATCCGAAGCCAGAGCAATTCCTGTCGGGCGATTCATCTGCGCCCACTCTATTGCCCCGTCCTGAAAACCTGCGCCATTGCTTCCCGCCAACGTCAAGACCTGCGGAAAGATACCCCACCCGCACAGGCGCAAGGCCGCGCCCCTCGCGTCCGCGACATAAATCGTCCCGTCCGTATCGACTGCGACTCCGACAGGCTCATTAAATGAAGCTGTGAACAACAGCCCGTCTTTCACAGACGGCTCGCCTGTTCCGGCGATTGTCCGCACGCTTCCATTCTGGCCCACACGACGCAGGCGATGATTGCCAGTGTCCGCGACAATCAAAGAGCCATCGGGAGCGACGGCAATGCCGCAGGGCGTATTGAAGCTTGCCTCCGTGCCTGTGGCCGCATCTGCAAAGCCCGGCTCGCCGTTGCCCGCAAGCGTGCTCACAATTCCGTTTTTATCAATGGCACGGATACGGTCGTTGTAAGTATCTGCGACAAAGACTTGGCCGTCGCTTCCGACAGCCACGCCGATTGGGCCACTGAACAAAGCCTGGCGGCCTTCACCGTCAGCGAATCCTGCGCGGCCCGTTACGCCCGCGACAATTTCCGTCTGCCCGCTTGCAGGATAAAGACGGCGTATGACATGCGCGCCTGTCTCTGCGATGACAAGGGAGCCGTCAGGCGCGAGGGCGATGGCAGAGGGCGTGTCCAGATTTTCAATTAAAACTTTTGTGTTTCCGTTTGGGCCAATCTGCCAGAGCTTTCCGGTCTCGCCGTCCGTCACAAAAATAGTTCCGTCTGCGCCAAGCGCGATGCCGAAAGGGTCTGCGAAGCGCGCGGATTGCTCATTGCCGCCTGCGCCCGCGATGGTGTGAATCAGGCTGAGCGGAGCAAGAGGCTCAGGGCTTCGCAATTTCCTGTAGAGTAGGAAACCGAGAGATGAAGTAATGAGAACGATTGTGATTAAGAGCAGGGCGCGGATGCGTGTCATGTTCATTTAATCGGATGGCCTTGCGCGGCGGGCTGTAATAGAGATAAATTTGTATTGCTCATCGAATTGACGAAAGAAAGTTTTGCGCTCATCGCCGGAAACCATATAATACCTTACAGGAATCAGGAATGCTTTCGGCCAGCCCGCTCATTTTGATTTGCAAACATTTGAATGGCAAACGATCCCGGCAAGAGAAGAAATCGGCCAGACGCTTTTTTGCTCTTGCAACTTTGCACACAGCCGTGAGATTTTCTGTTCGGTTTCACATAGTCAATTTTAACAAACGGAGATACACATGAGACGCTGCCCTACTTGTAACCGTAGCTACACGGACGACTCGCAAAAATTTTGTCTCGAAGACGGCGCGACCTTGATAGAGGACGCGCCCGCTTCCTTTGACCCGCAGGCCACCATCGCCATGCCGGGAGGGCAGCCGACGACGCCCCCTTCAAACCCTTACGGCTCAGGCGCAGGCCAGGGCTCTTATGGCGCAGGCGCAGGCGGTGGTCAAGGCTCTTACGGCTCTTCTGGCCCAGGCTCTTATGGCTCTGGCGCAGGACAAAGCTCCTATGGCTCTGGCGCGGGCCAACAGCAACAGCAGACGCCTTCGTGGACGCCGACGCCTCCGGCGTATAACGCCGCAGCCCCTGCGAAGAAGAAGAGCATACTGCCGTGGATTCTAGGCGGCGTGGCGGTGCTTATCATAGGTGGTATCGGGTTGATAGTGGCTATCATCCTGCTCGCTTCAAGCTCTTCGAACAGCAATAACTCCAATAACTCGAACTCCAATTCGCGTTCAAACTCGAACTCGAACTCTAATTCCAACTCCAACAGGTCGAACACCAATACGCGTGTCAGCTCCGGCGTTCCCATCGTCAGTTCGGATGGCAAGATACAGATTACTGCGCCGAGCACATGGAAGGCCACCACTGATTTGAATGACAAGGCGGAGTTGCAGGCGGTTGATTCAAGCAATCAGATGTACCTGATTGTGCTGACAGACAACAGGGCAAACTACAGCCGCAGCATGACGGTCGAAGACCACGCGGAAGAGACGCTCGGAGCTTTGACCCGTTCGATGACCACTTCAAATAAGATTGGCCCGACAAGGCTGACTGTCAACGGCAATCCTGCCGTGCAGTATGAAGTGCGCGGCGAGATTAAGAATCTCAATGTGGTCTATCTGCATACGACTGTTCAGACCGCGAAGAGCTTCCATCAGATTGTCGCGTGGACGCTCCAAACCACGTACGACGCGAAGAAGGATACGCTGCAAGACGTTATCCAGAGTTTCAAGGAAAACTAATCAAGGCCAGAGCTAAAAGCCAAAAGGCAAAAGTGAAGACAGCATCCAACGCATCTTCACTTTTGCCTTTTACCTTTTTACTTTTACCTTCTTCGGCGTATGCTAGGCGGCATGACGAACAGGCCAGCCGCAGTAGATTCCGACGAGCCAATTATAGAGGTCGAGCCGCCGCGAAAGCGCAGGCGTTGGAAGCGTTGGATTATTCTGGCGGCAATCGTGCTCGCCATTGTCCTCTTTAACTCCATCTCGATTTACATCGAAGCTCTCTGGTTCGGCTCGCTCGGCTACTCTTCCGTCTATTGGTACACGTTCCGTCTCAAGCTGCTGCTCTTCATTGTTTTTACGCTCCTCACAATCCTAATCCTGCGCGCAGGTTTCCGGCTGCTCGAAAAAGCCTTTGCGGCGACTGCGCTCGAACGCCGCACGCTGACGATTAACAATCAAATCGTGACGATAGAGCCTGCCAGGTTCCTGCGCCCGCTGGCATGGATTGTCTCAGGCATCTTCGGTCTGATTTACGGAATGAGCATGAGCGAGCGTTGGCAAAGCTTTGCGCTCTATCTTAATCAGCGACAGACGGCTGGCAGCGATCCGATATTTGGCAAAGCGACTGGCTTTTATCTTTTCTCGCTGCCTGTTTATCAGATGGCCGCCTCGTGGCTGACGATGCTGGCCCTTGTCCTGCTCTGTGCGACAGTGATTTATGCGCTGCTGGCCGCGCCGCAGAATAAGCGACAGACGTTTGTTCCCTCTGACGCTCCGCGCGGGGCCGGATATGCCGCGCTCTCTTTCGCACTCGCGGCGTTTCTACTCGTGCTGGCGTGGCAGGTTTACTTATCGCGTTTCAGTTATCTTCTTGATGACCACGAAATCTTTTCCGGCGTCACTTACACGGAAGCCAATTATCTTTTGCCCGGACTGATAGTCGTAGCCGTAACACTGATTGTCTCAGCCGTGCTGGCCGTCATCAATGCTTTCACACAAAGACGTTTGCGACTTCTGCTGATAGCTCTCGCGCTGCCCGTTGTCGCTTACATCATCGCGGGCATTCTGATACCGGGCTATGTCACGAGCTTTATCGTCAAGCCGAATGAGCAGGGACGCGAAGCTCCATACATAGAGCATAATATTGAATGGACGCGCCGCGCCTTCGGGCTTGAGCGCGTCGAAGCGCGCAGCTTTGAAGCTGAACCCACAACCGCCTCACTCAGCATTGAGAGCAATCGCGCGACTCTTGAAAACATACGTCTCTGGGATTGGCGCGCGCTTCAATCCACGCTCGCGCAGATACAACAGATACGAACCTATTATGCTTTCCCGGATGTGGATGTTGACCGCTATCGCATCGGCGGGCAGATGCAACAGGTGATGATTGCCGCGCGCGAGTTGGATGCGAACGCGCTGCCGGAACAATCGCGCAACTGGATTAACGAGCGGCTCATCTACACGCACGGCTATGGCGTGACGATGAACACGGCCAACGGTTTTACGCCCGAAGGCATGCCTCGCTTCCTGCTCTCGAACATGCCTGTTGAATCGAGCGTGCCGGAGATAAAAGTGACGCGCCCGGAAATCTATTTCGGCCAGAAGACGGACTTGCATGTGTATGTCAAGACGCGGCAGAAGGAGTTTGATTACCCGCAGGGCGAAGCCAATCAGACAACTGTGTATCAGGGAGCGGGCGGCATCACAGTCGGCGGCGGCTTGCGCCGTATGCTGCTCGCATGGTCGCTCGGAGATTTGTCAAAGCTTCCCTTCTCTGACGACATCACGGAAGAGAGCCGCATCCTCATGCGCCGCAATATCAACGAGCGTGTGCGTGAGCTTGCTCCATTTCTCATCTACGACAGCGACCCTTACATCGTCGTCACCTCGGATGGCCGTCTCGTCTGGATGATTGATGCCTACACGGAATCCGCAACCTATCCTTACTCGCGCCATCATGTCGCGGCGGGCCAGCGCGTCAACTACATGCGCAACAGCGTCAAGGCCACGATTGATGCTTATGATGGAACAGTCAATTTTTATGTCTTCGATGAACAAGACCCTTTGATTAACGCATGGCGCGCGGCATTTCCCGCGCTCTTTCGCAATTCAGGAGACATGCCCGCAGACCTGCGCGCGCATGTGCGTTACCCTGAGACTTTCATACGCACGCAGGGCGAAGTCTATAGCCTTTATCACACGCAGAACGCGAAAGTCTTTTTTCAGCGCGAGGACGTTTGGAGCGTCGCGCGGCAGAGCGCGCAGAGCGCACAGGGCAAAGACAAGCCTGCTGAAGCAGAAGCTCTCGAACCTTATTTCGTTCTCATGCAACTACCGGGCGAGCAGGTCGTCAACGAGTTCGTAGAGATTGTGCTCTTCACACCCGTGAGCCGTAATAACATGATTGGATGGATGGCCGGGCGCAGCGACGCAGAGGCTTATGGCTCTTTGCTCGTCTATAATTTTCCGACTTCGAGAATTGTTGACGGCCCGCTTCAGATAGGCGCGCGTATAGACCAGAATGCACAACTCTCTTCGCAACTGACGCTCTGGAATCAGCAAGGCTCAAAAGTCTTGCGCGGCAACCTGTTGGTGATTCCAATCGGGCGCGGCTTGCTCTATGTCCAGCCGATTTATCTGCAAGCCGTCAGCAGTCCGATGCCTGAACTACGAATCGTCGTGCTGGCGACGCAGGAGAAACTGGCCTATGGCTCAAGCTTTAGCGAAGCGATGACCAATCTCTTTGGCGAGACTGCGCTGCAAGCAGACAAAAAGTCCGCAGAGGCAAAGCCGCAGGAAACCGAAAAGCAGGAAGCTGAGAAGAAAGCCGCTCAGCCGTCTCAATCTTCGCCGACGGAAACTTCTGCGCTCCCGCAAAATGTGCGTGGCCTGATAGACCGCGCCGCGACAGAGTTTGCAGACTACGAGCGGCTTTCAAAAGAGGGCAAGTTCGGCGAGGCCGGGCAAAAGCTCGAAGCTCTCAAGCGCACGCTTGAGGAATTGAGAAAAGCGCAGGGGCAAAAATAGTTTTATAACAAAGTCATGCGGATTCTGATTGTCGAAGACGACGAGACACGTTGCGGATGGTTCCGGCAAAAGTTTGCGGACGCAGAGTTGGATGTGACCTGTGATGTGCAGGAGGCCGCGCGCTGGCTCGCGGAACGCGATTACGGTTTGATACTGCTCGACCACGATCTGACGGAAGAACATTATTTTGCTACTGAGCCGGATGACGAGCGCACAGGCTATGCTATCGCCGCATGGCTCGCAGCACACCCTGACAGCCAACGTGATGCAACCATCCTCATACACTCGCTCAACTACACAGGCGCAGACCGCATGCTCACAGCCCTGCGCGAGGCTGGCCGCGACGCAGAGCACGTTCCCTTTCCTTATATGCAAGCCGGATTGAGATTCTAAATGTCGCTAAACTAAGAACGACGGCACGATTTCGCCTTAATTCTCCTATTAACGTCTTGTTAGCTATCAACGAAGAGAATATAATCAGAAGTCAGAATCCGGTGAGAGAAAACTATTATGAGAATTTTTATCAGCTATTCGCAAAAGGACAAAGCATTAGCTAAAGAAGTAGCAGATGCTATTGAGAAGGCTGGTTTTAATGTTTGGTATCACGATGAGGTAATGCCCGGAGAAAATTGGGCTGAAAGAATCGGACAAGAGCTTAAGGATTCCGACGCAATGGTCGTCCTGCTTAGTCCCGATGCGCTTGAATCCGATTTTGTGCGCTTTGATATAGACTATGCTTTGAGCGAGAAAAAATATAATAAGCGTTTGATTCCGGTGCTAATTGGTAATCTGGAAGATAAAATGCCTTGGATTCTGAAGCGATTGAATACCATAAGTCTTCCGGAGCATGGCACGAATGAGGAACATCTCAAACAAATCACGCAAGCCCTCAAAGAAGTTGCGTGAAATTAGAACCCGCTTTGTCTTCAACTATCCCACATGAAGTTTTCTTATCACACTCAAGTCTAGATAGGGAGTTTGCTACTTCACTGGCAGAAGTTATCCGGCGTCATGGAGTTCCTGTCTGGTATAGCACAACAAATATTATTGGGGCTCAGCAATGGCATGATGAAATCGGCAAAGCCCTTCAAAGATGTGATTGGTTCGCCCTCATACTTTCTCCACGTTCCGTAGAATCCATATGGGTAAAGCGCGAATTACTTTACGCCTTGAGGCGGAGTTCTTTTGAGACAAGGATTATTCCGCTACTTTATCAGCCATGTGACTTTGAGCGACTTTCTTGGACTTTGTCCGATTTCCAGCTCATTGATTTCACGCACAGTTTTGATGATGGCTGTATTGCTCTATTGCGTGCTTGGGGCTTGGGTTACAGAGGTTGAGAAGTAAACCACAATATAGCAGATATAAAAAAGAGGAACGCATATCAGAATGCGTTCCTCTTTTGTTAACTCTTCTTTTCCAGCGAGAGCTTTTTACAGCCCGCGATACTGAAGCGAGAGAGAGTCCATGCGTGCAGACTGGCCTGCCGTGAATTTGAACATGCAGGAGTCGTCTGTGTAATCCATAAAGTTTGTGATCGGGTCAACGCCAGTTGAAGAGCAGGTGTTGCGACCGGTCGGGCAACCGAAGGCCGGGGAACGCTCTGCCGGTGTGTCGCTCACGTAATCGTTATTCGCAGAGCAACCGCCCTGGAAGGTGTGATAGAGGCCGAGCCAGTGGCCGACTTCGTGTGTGCCTGTGTCGCCCTGGTTGTAGGGAGCAGCCGAGCCGCCCGGAAGCGAAGAGTAGAGACAAACCACGCCGTCATCCATCGGGTCGCCTGCATACCACCACGGGAAGGTCGCCCAACCGAGCGTGCCGTCCGTCGGGTTCGCCGTATAGAAGTTCAAGACATTTGCGCCGCCGACGCGCAGTGCGTTCTTGGCCTGCGTTTCCGCAGCCGAGCCGGGCAGCATATTGAACCACGTAGTATTAGTCGTGCGCGTCACGCCCGCCAGCACAAACCTGAAGGGGGTGTTAAAGCCACCGGTTGCGCTGCTGTAGGAATTGTTGAGCACGTTAATCTGCGCAGTAATCCAGGAATCAGGGATGTCGCCGTTGGAGATTCCTGTGCCTCTTCTGATAACGTGAAAATAGACGCTGACTGTGACAGAGCCAGCTGCTCTTTCGTCTGCGCCGCCGCGCTGCTCTGATTGGAAACGTGCGAGGGCGTTATCCACTTCTAAAGCTTCCATTTCATCAACGGGACGTGTATTGCAACGACCGCCGCTTTCGATAAAAGCTTTTTTGTTTCGCCATGTATGGCCGTTAAGTTCAAATGGTGCGTACTCATCTATCTGTGAAGAGGCATTGTCACTTTGCTGCGCCGTGCGGCTATTAAGACCGCCTTCCTGCGCGCTCGCAATTTTACCGGAGCGGGTCAGAACCACTGTGAGGGCCAGCGCCACGAGCGCCAGCATAATCATAAGCTTTTGTTTCATTCGTCCTCCTAAGAAACGTACCTGAAATCAGGGATGGTGTGAGCAAACTTATCCACTGAGAGAGGAAAACTTCTTCTCCCACACGAACACATCAACGAATATGATGCCGACAGATAAATGGCAACGTTCGACGAATCTCTTAAATTATAAAGTTTATCGGAGGCAGGAACGGCCTTGATTGTGGGGGTATTTCAAGGCGACTCCTGAGAGCAAGTGGTCACTGTTATTTTTGATAGACAATGGCCGTCAAGCTTTATAAATGACAAAAGCCTTCCCTGTCAACCGGCGCGGACGAGTGACGGCCTGATACCTTCACTTTTAACTTCCGGCGCGCGCTTCTCCCACAAGTGTTTGCACACGCGGCAACGATAAAAATTTTTGCCTGCCTCGTCAGTCTTATCCAAGAAAGCGGCTATGTAAGCAGGAACGCTCGCGCCTTCCAGCCTTTCAAATTTTTCGCATGAACATTTTGGTTGACTCATTAAAGATGAATTGCCACAGAGACACAGAAGCACAGAGATGAAGAAGGCAAAGGGAAGATGAAAGGAATGCTTTTCTAACTTTTAACTTTTTCCTTTCTCCGTGTCTCTGTGTCTCTGTGGCTAAATGTTATTTGAGTTTAGTATCAAGCAGCTTGCGCGCCTCTTCCGTCGCCTCCGTGTGTTCCGGCACATACTTCGGATTGGGCTTCATCTTCATCAGGAAATCAATCTGCTTGCGCGCATCATCCTGGCGTCCGGTCGCCAGATAAGCTTCGGCCAGACGCAGGCGCAGGAGCGAGTTGTCATCGCCGAACTGCAAACCCTTTTCTAAATTCTTGACGGCCTCTTGCGGGTCGCCGCCCATCAAACGCGGCAATTCCAAATCAACCTGTCCGAGCACCATGTACGCGCTGCCCCATTCATATTTCTCATCAAGCTTAATGACAGCTTCCATCTGGCGACGTATATCTTCCGCATCTGCGAGGCCGCTCAAAGAGCTTGTCTGTGCGCGGCCTCCCATATTCGCGCCGAGCCAGAAATGGCCTTCGGGCCTTCCTTCCTGCAAACGCACGGCATTCTCGCCTGACTCCACGCCTTCACGAAAAGCTTTATCACGTTCATTCTCATCCTTCGTGTGCGCGCCCAGGTAGTAATCGAATTTTGCCAGCCGCCATGCGACCTCGTAATTCTGAAACTCAGCCGTGCGCGCACGCCTGAGCAAAGACAGCCCTTCGCGCACGCGCGCCAAATCCGCTCGCTGCTCATAAAGCGCATCGGCCTGCTTGATTAATTCCGCGACAGGCACTGTCTCCGTCGGCGCGGCCACAGGCGCAGACGAGTCCGTGCCGCACGCTGAAATCAAAAGAGAAAAAATTGCCAGAGCTATTAAGCACAGCGCGCGCATAAGAGTTAAGTTTTTATTTTTCATAGTGTTGCTATTCGTAGCCGGACACTTCCATCAACTGGCGGTGACAATAATGTTACATTACAGATTACCCAAATCCTGCGGAATAAGGTATATTCCACCCACTGCATTCATGTCCGTAAACGTCCCGTGCGCGAGCTGAGAAAAAATCTGGCGCGCATGGTAGCTTTGGAGGATGATGTGGCAGCCGCTGCATTCTACGACCTAGAGGGAACTCTAGTCAGCACTAATCTTGTACACACCCTCGGATTCTACTCCAAGAACCAGCAGGGATTGTTCCGCACTGTGACCAAAAGCGCCTCGACGCTTTTGAGCATTCCGCTGTTTGCGGCCACAGACCAGTACAGCCGCAAAGTTTTCAACGACCTCTTTTTCAAACGCTACAAAGGCGAATCGGAAGACCGCCTGCGCTTCTTCGCAGACCAACTTTTCGAGGAAGTCTTAAAGCCAGCGATTTTTCCCGGCGCGTATGAACTGATTGAGAAATCGCGCAGCCTCGGTCTCAGGCAAGTCGTCGTCACAGGCGCGCTCGATATTTCCGTCAACCCTTTGATGAAGCATTTCGGAATCAAGGATTATGTAGCGAACCACCTTGAATTCGTCAACGGCATTGCGACTGGCCGACTGCTGCCGCCGGTGCTTGCCGCCGCGACGAAGGCTTCATGGATTCGCGTCTTCGCAGAGCGTGAAGGCATCAGCCTCAGCGACTCCTATGCTTACTCAGATAGCATGTCAGATTTGCCAATGCTCTCCGTCGTCGGCCACCCGGCGGCGGTCAACCCGGATATGAGATTGAAACAGACAGCCTTGCATCACGATTGGCCCATTTTGAATTTAAAGTAAACAGTTTTCAGTTTTCAGTTTTCAGTCAAGCCAAAACTGAAAACTGAAAACTGAAAACTAAAAACTGTTTATGAGCTTACAGCTAAGACGAAAAACACATGAATCGGTCATCTACATTGACCGCGACAGCGCGCCGCGCATCATTCCATCGGGCGAAGATTTTATCCTCGAAGACTTGCCCATCGGCACGCGCGTGCTCTATCCGAACCCGCCTATCAAAGGCTTGCCCAATCGTGAGGCAGCGATTCGCTATGCCTTGAATCATCCGCACGATTGCGACCCGCTCTTCGCGCAGCTTGAGCCGGGCATGCGCGTCACGATTGCTGTTGACGACATCAGCCTGCCACTGCCGCCGATGGCGACGCCAGACATTCGCCAGACCGTGCTTGAAATTGTGTTAGACATGCTCGCGGGTCACGGCGTGGACGATGTGCATATCATCATCGCCAATTCCCTGCACCGGAAGATGACCGAGTGGGAAATGAAGCGCATGGTCGGCTCTGAGATTTTTGAAGAGTTCTATCCAGACCGCTACTACAACCACGATGCCGAATGGGAAGAGGGTCTCGTCATGCTCGGCGAGACGCGCCACAAAGAACCCCTTAGAATCAATCGTCGCTGCGCCGAAAGCGACCTTGTTATTTACGTCAACATCAATCTCGTCCCGATGGACGGCGGCCACAAGTCCGTCGCCGTCGGACTCTGCGATTACGAATCCTTGCGCGCGCATCACGAGCCGCAGACGATACGCGAGTCTGACAGCTACATGGATCCTGCGCGCTCTCAGCTTAACCACAAGGTCGAGCGTTTAGGCAAGCTGGTTGACGAGCACATGAACGTCTTTCACATTGAGACGGCCATCAACAATCGCATGTACAAAGGCAACATGGATTTCCTCTTAAAGAACGAGGACGATTTTTCCGCCTTTGACCGTATGAAGTATGAAGGCATGCGTTTGATGATGGGCAAGATGCCGCGCGCCGCGCGCCGCAAGATGCTGCATTCAGTCCCCGCGCAGTATGAGATGATTGCGTGTCATGCGGGCCGCACAGAGCCTGTCCATAAAAAGATTATCGAGAAGGGTTTTGACCAGTATGCAATTCCAGTCAAGGGCCAGTGCGACATTTTAATCACAGGCATTCCAGACATCTCGCCATACAACGTCTATTCGATTCTGAATCCACTGCTCGTGCAGGTGATGGCGCTCGGCTATCACTTCAACTTTTATCGCGGCAAGCCTCTACTTAAAAAAGGCGGCGTGCTTATCCTGCATCATCCTTGCTACGACGAGTTTGACCATAATTTTCATCCGAGCTACATAGAATTTTTCAATCGCCTCTTGCCGGAGACGCGCGACGCGGATGTCCTGCGTGATAAATATGAAAGAGAGTTTGCCAACAATCCTTCTTACGTAGAGATGTACAGACGCGGCAACGCCTATCACGGCGCGCATCCTTTCTTCATGTGGTACTGGGGCGAGAACGGACGCCAGCACGTCGGCAAAGTCATCGCCGCCGGAGCCGAAAACGCACACGTCCCTGCCATGCTCGGCTGGGACAGGGCCGACAACCTGACCGAAGCGATTGCAATGGCCCGCAGCCACATGGGCCGCTCCGCAGAAATCACGATGCTCCATCAACCGATGATTGGCATTGCAGATATGGAGTAAAAGATAGCTTCAAGACCGCAAATTGCGACATTGAAGCATGGATAACAATTCGCGAGGAAACCGCAAAAAGATAAAGCCTCCGCATTGATGATACCTGAGATGGTCGAGCAACAAATCTATGTTGTTCGTGAGCAAAGGGTAATGCTGGATGCTGACCTTGCTAAGATTTACAGCGTGACAACCAAACGGCTTAACGAGCAGGTCAAGCGCAACCGACATCGCTTTCCTGAAGATTTTATGTTTCAACTGACGGTGGAAGAAATGGACAATCTGAACCGGTCGCAAATTGCGACCGGTTCGCAGAAGCATCGTGATCCACGATTTCTTCCATATGCTTTTACTGAGCATGGCGCGGTTATGCTTGCTAGTGTCCTCAACAGTCCAATTGCGATTGAGGCCAGCATTCGAGTAGTCAAGGCATTTGTCCGGTTACGAACAATCCTTGCCATTCATCAAGAACTCGCACAAAAGCTTGAAACTCTTGAGAGAAAATATGAAGAACATGACGAACAGTTCAAAACCGTCTTTACAGACTCTTCGTCAACTCTTGGCAACTCCATCTCCTACGCGCAGGCAAATAGGATTTAGAACAAACGAGAAAAAGCGATAGACAGAAAGTTGTAATTGCTCAATAGCTGCCGCTGATGGGCGTGTTAATTGCAACCACAGCACTTGGAATCGGGCTTGATGAAGGAATCAGATTCGTAGCAAAAACGTTTTGGTCATTCCTTAATGGCTTCTTTCTGCGATAAAGGTTTCATGATTAGAAAATGAAATTATCACCCACAGAAATTTATCAGGGCCGGAATATTTTTCTCATTGGCTCGACGGGCTTTCTCGGCAAGGTGACGCTGAGCATGCTGTTGCATCGCTTTCCGAATATAGGGAAGGTGTATGTCACCGTGCGCGCGCGTTCGCATGAAGAGTCGCAGACGCGCTTTTGGAACAACGTGATTACGGCCCCGCCGTTTGACCCTTTGAGGGAAAGATACGGGAGCGCGTTTGAAGGTTTTATCAAAGACAAGGTCGCGGTGGTCGGCGGCGACATAGGCGATACGAATCTCGGCTACACGGATGAAGAGGCGCAGAGGATTGCGGATGACCTTGACATAGTGATTAACAGCGCGGGCAATGTCACTTTCAATCCGACGCTTGAGAGCGCGCTCCGCACAAATGTTGTCGGCACGCAGAATGTCATCTCGTTTACGAAAAGAATGAAGCGGCCCGCGCTCGTGCATGTCTCGACCTGCTTTGTGGCAGGCAATCGTTCGGGCGCGGTGTGGGAGAGCGATCCTGTCATAGGCTATTTCCCGCGCCGCGAGGAATTGCCGGATGTGGACTTTTCCGTCGAGCAGGAGATACGCGATTGCGCGAAGTTGGCCGAGCGCGTGAAGGACGAAGCCAGAGATTCAATGATGGCTGCGCGTTTCAGAGAATTAGCGCGGCAACGTCTGATTGAAGAGGGGCGCGACCCTGACGATATGGATGCGATGGGCCTTGCGGTTGCGCGCGAGCGAAAGGTCTGGACGCGCACGCGCCTGACAGACCTCGGCATAGAGCGCGCGGCATATTGGGGCTGGCCCAATATTTACACTTACACGAAAAGTCTGGGCGAACAGCTTGTCGCAGCCGAAGCTTCTATCGTGCGCAGCATTGTTCGTCCGAGCATAGTTGAATCGGCAGTCTCTTATCCCTTCCCCGGCTGGAACGAAGGGTTCACGACGACTGCGCCCTTAATCTTTATCACGCTCAAAGGGCAGACGCAGATTCCCGTCAACGAAAAGCTTGTGCTCGACATCACGCCCGTTGATTATATCGCCTCTGTCATGCTCGCAGTTTCTGCGCAGGCGTGTGTCGAAGAGCCGCGTCTGGTTCATCAGGCTGCTACAGGAGATTCAAATCCGAATGACATGCGCCGCATCGTCGGACTTTTGGGACTCTACAAGCGGCAGCATTTTCAAGAGAAAGAGACAGGCTTTAAGCTCATCAACGAAATCGCAGGGCGCATGGAAACCAAGCCCGTGACGCCTTCGCGTTTTGATTCGACCTCGACGCCGATGGTCAATGCGGCTGCGAAAAAAGTTTCGAGTTTGCTTGACCGTGTGCGCCCGCGCTGGGGCGGAGGCCGCGTCACGGATGTCATTGAGAGAGTCAAAGAGCGCGTTGACCGTCTCGAAGAATTAACACACGAGACGCAGGAAGCGTTCGAGATGTTCAAGCCCTTCATGGTCGAGAACGCTTACACCTTCCGCGCGGATAATATTCGCTCGCTCTTTGCGCGCATACGCAAAGACGAGCGCGCTCTCTTGCAGTGGAACCCGGAACAGCTTGACTGGTACGACTACTGGATGCACACGCATTTTCCGGGTCTCAAAAAATGGGTCTTCCCGACGCTCGAAGACGAGATGCGCGAGAAGCCGAAGCGCGTCTATACCTACCGCGACCTGTTGGAGCTTTTCGAGACGACGACCAAGCGACATGCGACGCGCGTGGCGATGCGCATAGAGCGCGACGGGCGGCACGAGCAATATACTTATGCAGACCTGCGCGAACTGGCGACGCGCGCCGGAGCTTTTCTGGCGAGTCAGGGCGTCAAGCCCGCAGACCGCGTCATGCTGCTCAGCCACAACGCGCCCGAATGGGGCATGACTTACTTCGGAGTGATGAAGGCTGGCGCGTCCTGCATCCCTGTTGACCCGACAAGCTCTACTGAAGAGGTTGTGACTTTCGCGCGCGCGGGCGGCGCGGCTGGAATCGTCGTCAGCGAAGAGATGGACAGAGAGCATCCGTTGCTTGCCGCGAAACTTCTTGAAGCGGGACTTGAAGAGACAAAGCTCTGGCGATTCGATGAAGTCTTTGCCATGCCGGACGAGCAGACGGAAGATGAAAGAATGGCTTTGCTTCCAACGCGCGTGCATCCGCAATCCGTAGCCTCTCTCATCTTTACTTCCGGCACGACCGGAAGACCGAAGGGCGTGATGCTCTCGCACAGGAATTTGACGAGCATGACAAGCATGCTCTCTTCCGTCTTCGATATGACCACGAGCGACGGCGTCCTGTCCGTGCTTCCGCTTCATCACACGTTCGAGTTCTCGACAGGTTTTCTCACGCCCCTTAGTCGCGGCGCGCAGATAACTTATCTCGAAGAACTTTCGGGCGAAGCACTCGCGCGTGCTATCAAGAACGGCCACGTCACAGGCATGGTCGGCGTGCCAGCGTTGTGGGAACTCCTGCATCGCCGCATCAAAACCAAATTCAACGAGCGCAGTGAGTGGATAGGCGGCACGGCAGACCTCTTGATTCGCGCCAACGCATGGCTGCGCGATAACACGCCGCTCAACTTGGGCCACTTTGTTTTCTATCCGATTCACAAAGGGCTCGGCGGTCGCATACGCTATCTCATCAGCGGCGGCTCTGCTCTAAGCGAGAAGGTGCAGAAGGATTTTCACGGTCTCGGCTTTACGATTCTCGAAGGCTATGGACTAACGGAAGCCTCGCCCGTGCTCACAGTCACGCGCCCGCGCAATAGCATGCTCGCGGGAAGCGTCGGCAAACCTCTGCCCGGCGTTGAAATCAAGATTGCGGATGCGGATGCAAGCGGCATCGGCGAAGTGATTGCGCGTGGGCCAAATGTGATGGTCGGTTATTATGAGAACGAAGAGGCTACGCGCGAGACTTTGATAGAGCGTTGGCTTTACACGGGCGACCTCGGACGTTTTGACGAGGACGGCAATCTCTATCTCGTCGGTCGCTCGAAAGATATTATCGTAGATTCAAACGGCAAGAATGTTTACCCGGACGAGTTGGAAGAAGTCTATAACAGCTCGCCTTTCATCAAGGAACTAAGCATCGTCGGGCTGCCGGATGAAAACGGCGGCGAGAAGATTGCGTGTCTGGTTGTGCCGGATTTTGATTATGACATCGCGCTCTCGCGCGCGGAGACGCACAAAAAAGTCGAAGAGCATTTCCGCGATGTCTCTTCCGCGCTTCCCTTTTACAAGCGCGTCAAGGTCTTGCATTTCTGGGATGGCGAATTGCCGCGCACGGCGACGCGCAAGGTCAAGCGGCGCGAAGTCATCTCAGCCATGCAGGTTCTTGAGCAGAGCATGCGAACGGCCAATCGCGTCAAGTCTGAAGCCTCAAAAGATGACAAGCAGGGATGGCTGCTCGAAGTCGTGGCGACTGTCTCAAACAGGCCGCGCGCTGAAATCAGTCTTGATACGCGCTTCAACGATTTGGGCTTTGACAGTCTGATGTATGTCGAGCTGGCGACGGCGATTGAGAACGCTGGAGGCATGCTTATCTCGCCGGACACACTCAATGAAGTGCAGGATGTGCGCGAGTTATCGAACGCAGTCACGCGGCAGCAGCGCAAGGAGACCGAGCGACCGCAAGCGGAGAAACGGCGCGAGGAGACGGAAGAGATTTACATTCCTTCTTTCGTCAAGACGGTCGGCAACAAAGGCTTGGATGCTTTACAGCGTGTCTTCTATGAAAAATTTCTTCATACGAAGTATGAAGGGCGGCGAAATATTCCTGTTCACACAAACTTCATCGTCGCGCCGAATCACACTTCGCATCTGGACATGGGCCTGACGAAGATGGCGCTCGGAGAAGCTGGCCGCGATATGGTTGCGCTGGCCGCCGCAGATTATTTCTTCGACAATAAATACAAGCGCGCCTACATGGACAACTTCACGAACACTGTGCCGATTGAGCGGAGCGGCTCTTTGCGCCAATCGCTTCGTCATGCGCGCTCGTTTCTTGAACGCGGCTATAACGCGCTCATCTTTCCAGAGGGCGGGCGCACGCTCGACGGCGTGCTTGCGGAATTCAAACCTATCATCGGCTATCTCGCGCTCTCTTGCCGCGTAGGAATTTTGCCGGTCTATCTTTATGGAACTTACGAAGCGATGCCGAAAGGCTCGAACCTTATCAAGAGCCGCGACATAGGCGCGCGCATCGGTCGCTATCTTTCATACGAACAGTTGGAAGAGATGACCAAAGGCATGGCTCGCGCGGAAGCTTACAGGCTGATTGCAGCCCTCGCGCGTCATGAAGTCGAAAACCTGCGCGACGGCACGCGCCACGCTTTCGACGCCAAAGCCCTGCGCAAACGCTGGAAAAGCGAGCGGCGCGCAGCTACGGCAGAGCGCGAGAAACAAACTACTGACCATCTCTCGGCAGTCGGAGATTGAAGAGCAATGATGAATGATGAATGATGAATGATGAAGTAAATGCTATTGCTTTTTATTCATCATTCATCATTCATCATTTAGTTATTATGGTGACGAAAACTAAACAGACGACGACTCGAAAGACCAAAGCCACAAGCAAGAAGGCCGCGGCGAAAGCTACTGTTAAGAAAAGCTCTGCGCTCGCCACGCGGCCACAGCCAAAGACGCTTATCACAGGCGGCACAGGCTTTCTCGGCGCGCATCTAGTCAGACAGCTTGTCGCCGATGGCGCAAAAAATCTGCGCGTGATGGCGACATACGCGCCCGCGTGGCTTGCTGAGTTGGGAGTTGAAGCTGTCGAAGGCTCTATCACTAACGCGGAAGATGTGAAGCGCGCTGTCGAAGGAGTTGCGGAGATTTATCACTTAGCGGGCCGCGTCTCGCGCGAAGATGACGATGCGCGCGAGATGTACAAGGTGCATGTGGACGGAACGCGACTCTTGTGCGAGGCCGCGCGCGAGGCTGGCGTTAGCACGATTGTCATGGCTTCGACGAGCGGGACGATTGCCGTGACGGATGATAAAGAGATTTTGCCGGACGAAGATTGGCCCACGCCGCTCGACATCATTGCGCGCTGGCCTTACTACGCCAGCAAGTTTTATCAGGAGCGTGTCGCGCTCGAAAATTTTAGCGGCCCGCGCGAGCGACTTGTGATTATGAATCCGAGCTTGCTATTGGGGCCGGGCGATGAGCGTCTCAGTTCTACGAAAGTGATTCTTGATTTCATGGCGCGCAAGATAAACGCGACGCCGACTGGCGGCTTGAGCTTTGTGGATGCGCGCGATGCCGCCGCAGCCTTTCGCAGTGCGATGGAGAAGGGCGCGCACGGCGAGCGATACCTGCTCGGTGCAGCTAACTGGACATTCGATAAATTCTTTGGCCGCCTCGAACGTCTCACAAAAATTTCCGCGCCTCGCTTTTCCCTTCCCTCAAAGCTTGCAGTCACGGGCGCGCAGGTCGTGCATGCCTTCTATAAACACTGGAAGCTTGCGCCGCCCATACAGCCCGCAGCCGTCGAGATGGCGGAATATTTCTGGTATCTGGATTCCTCAAAAGCCGAACGCGAACTCGATTTCAACGCGCGCGATCCGGGCGAGACCTTGCAGGAGACTGTCGCTTACGTGCGCGAGAATTTTCTCGGCAACGGAGCTTTCTAAGATAAAGAAGAGAAAGACAATTTCCCGCAAAGGCGCAAAGGCGCAAAGAAAAGACGCCAAGAAAGCATTCAAGCTAAAAAGCTATTCAACTCTTTGCGTCTTCTTTGCGCCTTTGCGCCTTTGCGGGAAACTTTTTCTGTCTTTTCACGCTGCTCTGACATTTAAAGCGCGCGGCAGGATTTCAAACTTCGCGGGCAGATGCCCCGGCAACTCGCCGTCAATCTCAAGAGCAATCTTTTCATCTTTCCGCGAAGGACGCACAGAGAGGGTTGTGGCATGTGCGTGATTGACTTGCTGCATCCCCAGATGCGTGCCTAGATAAAGTTGGTGTGCGTTTGTCAGAATCTTAACCGCGCCGAGGTCTCCGATAGTGATGATGTCAAATCGCCCGTCATTCAACTTTGCTTCGGGCGCAATCTTCATCCCGCCGCCGAAGTAGCGCGCGTTGGCGATGCAGAGATTGGCGACAGTGAGTCGTCTTTCCCGTTTGTCATCAAGCTTGACCATCGCCGTCGTGCTCTCGTTGGCAAGCGTCGTCTGAAGCATTGCGAGGGCGAAAGCGGCTTTGCCGCTCAAGTTGCTCGAATTATTTTCTTTGACGCGGCGAATCACTTCGCCGCTCATTCCGAAAGATGCGACGCCGAGAAAGTATCGCGTCTCTTCTTCTCCAAAACGATTGAGGTATGTAGCGCGGCCCACATCCATGCGCCGCGTGCGTCCATTGCGCAAGAGTCGCGCGGCGTCTTGAATGCGCGCGGGGATTTTGAGAGTTTTTTGAAAATCTCCGCCCGTCCCGCTCGGCAAGATGCCAAGCGTTGCATCCGTGCCTGATTCTAAAATCCCGTTTGCTACTTCCAAGATTGTCCCGTCGCCGCCGCAAGCGACAATCAAGCCTCTGCCTTCGAGCGCGCCCTGCGCGGCAAGTTTTACGGCATCTCCGCTTGCGCTGGTAAACGCACAGTTGAATGGGCCAAAGTGCGTCGCAATCTCGCTTGCCATTCCGGGCCATGCGTCGCCGGTCGCGCCGCCTGCGGAAGTGGGATTGACGATGATGAGAGGCAACATATCTTTGATGTGTGCGTGATAAAGAGAAAGCTGTTATCTGGTTAATTGCAGCTTGTCACCCGTCATGCCTTTGAGAGCGAAGACGGCGCGGTCTTCTTCTCCAAGCTCGATTATCTTCTGCATGACGAACTCCGCAATCTCTTTGTATGTGCGAACGTGATCTTTCTTTTCAAGAAACGTTGTTAAGTCGAGCGGATGGCCGAAGCGTATGCGAATCGGTTCGCCGCCAGTCCAGTTGCCTACAACCTGTCGCGGAAGGCTGTTGCCAAGCCCTGCTATAAAAACCGGAATGACCTGCGGCGCGGCGTCCTTGATGAGTTTGCCGACGCCCGGTTGCGCGCGCAGGAAAGAATACGGGTCTGAGCTTCGATTGCGCGTGCCTTCCGGGTGAAAGCCTATCACGTGGCCGCGTCCCTCGCGGCAAAGCTGTGCCAGGCGGCGCACGGAGTATTTGTCAAAAAGTCGCTTTTCATTCTCCGCAAAAATCGGCGGGTACATAGACCACCAACCCATCAGCATGTTAACGAGCATGCCCAGTGGCGATTCGTAAAAAAAGCGACCGCGCACAGGGAAGAAAAGAATTTTGGGCCAGCGCGTCCGGCGAAAGAGGACGGACGAGACTGCGTACATGTCGAAGAATGAGCGATGATTGGCGACGAGCAGGAGCGGGCGTTCGTGCGAGACGGCCTCAATGTGCTCAAGGCCGTCAACGCGCAGCAGGTTGTAAGTCGCAAGCTGAATCCAGCGCGAGCCGATGTGCTTCTGACACCACGTCCAGAAGAGCTTCCAACGCCCCTGATTCATCCTGTGCGAGACGCGAAAGGCAACGCGCTCCAAAGAATTGAGCACGGCGATTTCTTCCGGCGTCGGGTCAATCTCTAAGTCCAAGTCAGTCTATCGAAAAATATTTCGCCTCTTCGTGATGCACAATTATCGCAGAGGTTGATTGCTCCGGGTCGAGCATGTATTCATCCGTCAACTCGACATCAATCCGCGCGGGGTCAAGCAACTCGAAGAACTTTGTCTGGTCTTCAAGGTTCGGGCAAGCGGGATAGCCGAAGCTGTAGCGCGAGCCTTGATAACCCTGATGAAAGAGCTTCGACAATTCTTTCGCATCTTTGTCCGCGATGCCCAATTCAGTTCTAATACGCTTGTGCCACAATTCCGCGAGAGCTTCCGCCGATTCCACGCTCAGGCCATGAAAGTAAAGATATTCGGAATAATTATCGGCCTTGAAAAGCTCCTGCGAATAGAGACTCGCGCGGCGACCCATCGTGACTAAGTGAAAAGGCACGACATCCATCCGTCCCGAATCTTGCGGAGCAAAATAATCCGCGAGACACAAATGCTTTCCGGCTGGCTGGCGCGGAAAGGTAAAGCGCATGCGCTCTGTCCGCTCGTCATCCTGATAAATAATCAGGTCGTTGCCGGAAGATTGACACGGAAAATAACCATAGACCACGCGCGGCGTGAGCAACGCTTCGCGCTTCGAGCGTTCTTTCAATTCCTCATAGACTGGCCGCACATGCTCTTTGACAAGCTTGCTGTATTCCTCTGTGGATTTCTTGCCCTGCTTGAATTGCCACTGACCTTTGAAGAGAGCCGTCTCGTTGACGAAAGCAAAGACTTCATCAAGCGGGATGTCTTCGACAACTCGCGAGCCGTAGAAAGGAGCGCGCGGAATCGGCACATCCGTGCGGACTGCGGAGCGAACTGTGTGCGTCGTATCGCCTGAAATTTTGACAGCACGCGTGCGCGCGGCCTGGCGTCCGAGCTTGGCGTCTTCGCCGACGAGGTCTTCCGCATCATCCGCCTGTCCGTTGCCGTTTGCTCCGGCCTGCGCAGCCGCAGCTTTGACTTCAACTTTTTCTAACGTCTCGACTGCTCCGCCCGTCAGAGCATCCATCGTGTGCAATCCAGCGAAAGCATCTTTCGCATAAAAGAGCGTGCCGTTGTAGATGGATTTCAAATCATCTTCGACATAACGCCGCGTGAGAGCCGCGCCGCCGAGCACAACCGGCACAGTGATATTGCGTTCGTTCATCAACTCAAGATTCTCTCTCATAATCAAAGTTGATTTGACCAGCAGGCCGCTCATGCCGATAGCATCCGCTTTATGTTCTTCAAACGCGCCGAGGATGCTTTCGATGGTCTGCTTGATGCCGAGATTGATGACCTTGTAGCCGTTATTGGTCAGAATAATGTCAACAAGATTCTTGCCAATGTCATGCACATCGCCTTTGACAGTGGCGAGTACCATAGTTCCTTTCTCACTCGCGCCGCCCTTCTTCTCCATGAACGGCTCAAGGAATTTGACTGCGGCCTTCATCACCTCTGCGGATTGCAAGACGAAAGGAAGCTGCATCTGCCCACTGCCGAAGAGGTCGCCGACGACCTTCATGCCGTCGAGCAGGATGGTGTTAATGATGTCTAAGGCGGAATAGTTTTCGAGCGCGAGTTTTAAGTTGTCTTCGAGCCCGATTTTTTCGCCGTCAATAATGTGATGCTTGAGGCGTTCTTCGACGGGCAGTTTGCTCAAATCCTCTTTCGTGCTTTTCGCGGAGACGCCTTCAAAGAGCGTCGTGAATTCTCCGAGCGGGTCATATGTGCAGATGTCGCCGTCAAATTTTCGCTCGTCGTAAATCAACTCGTGGGCCACATCGCGCTCGCGTTCGCCAATACGATTGAGTGGCAGAATCTTGCTCGCGTTGACAATCGCGGCATCAAGCCCTGCTTCCACAGCGTCATGCAGGAAGACGGAGTTGAGCGCGATACGCGCCGCCGGATTGAGCCCGAATGAAATATTGGAAACGCCTAAGATGGTAAAGCAGCCGGGCAATTCGCGCTTGATGAGCTTGATGCCTTCAATCGTTTCGAGCGCATTGCGGCGGTCTTCTTCGATGCCCGTCGAAATCGGCAGCGCAAGCGGGTCAAAGAAAATATCGTGCGCGGGGATGCCGTATTTTTCTGTCGCCTGTTCGTATGCGCGCTTTGCGATTTTAAATTTTCCTTCGGCTGTGCGCGCCATGCCTTCTTCGTCAATCGTGCCGATGACGACACTCGCGCCGTAACGCTTCGCCAGCTCAAGCACTTTCGCAAAGCGCGGCTCGCCGTCTTCGTAGTTGGTGGAATTCAGGATGCACTTGCCGCCAGCGTGTTGCAGACCGGCTTCCATCTTCTGCCACTCTGTCGAATCGAGCATCAATGGAATCGTCACGTTTGTCACAAGGCGCGATGCCAGTTCGTGCATATCGCGCTCGCCGTCGCGCCCGACGAAATCCACGTTCACATCGAGTATGTGCGCGCCTTCCCTGACCTGCGACTTGGCGAGTGAGACGAGGCCGTCCCAATCCTCCGCGTTCAAGAGGTCGCGCATTTTCTTTGAGCCGCTTGCGTTGACGCGCTCACCGACTATCAGAAAAGAGGCATCCTGTTTGTAAGGTTGCTGCATAAAGATTGAAGCAGCAGCAGGGATAATCTGCGGGTGACGCTCTTTCGGAGTGACGCGCTGCATGGCTTCGACAACCATCTTCAAGTGCTCCGGCGTTGTGCCGCAGCAACCGCCGACGATGTTGACTCCGAAATCCTGCGCGAAGTGAACAATCTGCGCCGTAAAACTTTCTGGAGTCTCGTCGTAATGCATCTCGCCATCTTTGACAGATGGCAAGCCCGCGTTTGGCAGAACGGAGACAGGCAGTGGCGCGTTCTCGCAGAGATAGCGCACGTGCTCCGTCATGTTCTTTGGGCCAGTGCCGCAATTCATGCCGATGACATCAATCGGGAAAGGCTCTAAGGCTGTGAGGGCCGCGCTGGTTTCCGTGCCGTTGAGCATCGTGCCAAAAATTTCTATTGTCACCTGTGCGATGACCGGGCGACGTTCTCCGACTTTTTCAAAATGCTCGAAGATGGCTGCGAGTGCGGCCTTTGTTTGCAAAAGGTCTTGACAGGTTTCGACGATGAAGAGGTCTGCGCCGCCGTCGAAAAGCCCGCGCACCTGTTCGGCATAAGCCGTTTTGAGTTCGCCGTAAGTGATATGCCCCAGAGTCGGCAGCTTTGTTCCCGGCCCCATCGAGCCAGCGACCCAACGCGGCTTGTCTTTGGTCGAATAGTCGTGCGCAATTCTTTTGGCAAGCTCAGCGGCTTTGAAGTTTAATTCGTAAGCCAGATGTGCGATTTGATATTCGGCCAGAACGACGGGCGTGCCGCCGAAAGAGTTTGTCTCAATCACATCGCAGCCGACATCCAAGAATCCTGTATGGACTTTTTCGATAGCTTCGGGCTTGCTGATGAGCAAGTATTCCGGGCAGCCTTCAAACTGTGGCCCGCCGTAATCTTCCAGCGTCAGATTCTGCACCTGTAGATTCGTACCCATCGCACCGTCAAAAATAATGATGCGCTCTTTTAATGTTTCGAGAAAATTATTCATATCTTTACAAAGTTGAAGCCCCGCGCTTTAACAACGCGGGGCTTTCCAACCATATCTGCCAGAAATAATCTTGCGGGAAAGACTCACCGAGCTGTTTAGCGGATTATTTTACGTGGCCGCAAGTCGCCTTAACTCACCACGTTTGTCTCTGGCGGTTATTGAAACATTCAGTGCGGGCCATGTCAAGAGAGCAATAATCTTGCGCCGCTGCTATTTCTGGAATAACATGCGGGCCGCATGTTATTCGAGCAAGTGAATCATCTCATCTGATACGCAAATAAGGAGAGGCCGTGTTCCCACTTCGCACTTTCCCCTGCCCGAACTGCAAAGAGTTTATCAACGACAGTATGCAGGTCTGCCGCTACTGTTCCACGCCGGTTGACCCAGGCATCGCGCAACACGCGGCGGATGTTCAGGAACGAATCAACCGCGCGTGTAATTATGCCAGTAGCATTCGGAATGCCGCCGGAGCGATGTGGATATTCTTTCTTGCCCGCTTCCTCCCATGTTTCGGTTTGGCGGGCTTGATTGGATTTCTGTTTGCCTTCTTTTTCGTGCCGATAGCCATTATCTTCTGGCAAGCCAGATTTGGCACGATTCAAACCACTGATGTGGACTTCAAACGAGCGAAATTAAATAAGAATATTGCGTTGTTGATGTGGGCTCCCGCCGCCGTGCTGGTGGCAATCGGGCTGACCCTGACCATCATCGGAATTACTACTCGCGGTTAAAAGTTAATCGTAGAAGATGACTGAATACTGGCTGCACAGTCTCGTGGGTCGCGAGTTCGGCCAGCTATTTCTTTATCAACTGCCAGTGTTTTGTGTTACTTTCATTCCAGCTTTAACATTCCAGTTCCATTTTAAGATTCCTTATGCGACGCGCAATCTATCCGGGCTCTTTTGATCCTGTGACGAACGGTCATCTGGACATCATAGAGCGCGGCTGTAAGCTGTTTGACGAGATTATCATTGCCATACTCGTCAACCCGAACAAGCAACCGATGTTCACGATTGAAGAGCGGCGCGAGATGTTAGAAGAAGTTCTGGCCCAATTAGACAATGGAAGCTGCCGCCTGCTGGTCGAAGACTTTCAAGGTCTTCTGGTCCAATATGCAGTCGAGCGCGAGGCGGATGCGATTGTGCGCGGCATTCGCGCCATCTCCGATTATGAGTACGAGTTGCAGATGGCTCTCATGAATCGTCGTCTTGAGCCGCGCATCGAGACGGTTTTTATGATGCCAGCAGAAGCTTACTCTTACGTCTCTTCGCGTCTCGTCAAAGAAGTCTTTCAACTCGGCGCAACGATAGACGGCCTCGTTCCGCCTGCGGTCGAAGCGCGCATGCGGCGCAAGCTCAAGTAAGTTTCCGGGGAAATGGCTCTTTTCCAAACGTGTTATACTCGTTCTCTGTGTAGTCATTTTCCGAAAACATTTTTTTCATGATTGTCCGCCTGCATCATGCACAGATTACGATTCCGCACGGCGCGGAGGACGAGTGCCGAAAGTTTTACTGCGACCTGCTGGGCCTCAGCGAGATAGCCAAGCCGGAATCTTTGCAGGGACGCGGCGGCTTCTGGCTTGAGCTTGGAGAGATGCAGATTCACGTCGGGACGGAAAGCGGCGAAGGCCGTGCGGCGAGCAAAGCTCATCTGGCTTACGAAGTGGAAGACCTGCAAAGCTGGCGCGCAAAATTGCAGGCGCGCGGCATAGAGATTTTGGAAGGCATTCCGATTCCCGGTTACGACCGTTTTGAGTTCCGCGACCCGTTCGGCAATCGCGTCGAATTTCTGCAAAGCTTGTGAATAATATCGAATGAGCAAACCTGTGAGCGATTCTTTCCCTGTTTCAGATAACGTGGCGCGGATGCAAGCTTCTTCGACGCTGGCCGCAATGCAGGCGGCGGAAGCCATGCGCGCAGCAGGCGTTGACGTGGTTGACTTGGGCGCGGGCGAACCTGATTTCGACACGCCTGAGAATATCAAGCGCGCCGCGAATGAAGCCATGCGCGCGGGTCAGACTAAATACACGCCGACAGCCGGGACGCCCCAACTACAGGAAGCCATCATCAATTTTTACGAACAGAAGTTTGACGTGCGTTATGAAAAGTCACAGGTGATGGCGACCAACGGCGGCAAGCAAGCCATCTTTAATGCAGTCGTCTCGCTCTGCAATCCCGGCGACGAGGTTTTAATCGTCAAGCCTTACTGGGTCACGTTTCCTGAAATCGTAACCTTTGCGCGCGCCACTCCGGTCTTCATAGACACGGAGGAAACATCATTCGTGCTCAAGGCCGAACAGGTTGAGCGAGCCATCACGCCGCGCACAAAGCTCATCATACTCAATTCGCCAAGCAATCCTTCGGGCCGCGTCATCCCGCCAGCAGAGTTCAGACGCATCTTTGAAGTCCTGCACGAGCATGGCGTCTATGCTATTTCGGATGAATGTTATTTGAGATTCGTCTATCCGCCCGCAGAGGTTTACAGCGCGGCAACCTTGCCGCCAGAGTTGCGTTCGCGTATTTGCATCGCAGGTTCTTTTTCCAAAACTTATGCCATGACAGGCTGGCGCATGGGCTATTCACTGGCCGCGCCCGAATGGACAAAAGCGATGCTCAAAGTGCAGGGCCATTCGACGAGCAATCCAAACTCTATCGCGCAGCGCGCAGCCATAGAAGCTTTTAATGGGCCACAGGAATCCGTCTCCGAGATGTTGGCGGAATATGGCAAGCGGCGCGATTGGCTGATTCCCGCGCTCTGCAAAATTCCGGGCTTTCATTGCGTGAGTCCCGAAGGCGCGTTCTATGCTTTCCCGGATGTGCGCGGCTGTTTGCGCGGCGAGATAAATACTTCGGCAGAGTTGGTTGATATATTATTAAATGAAGAGCACACGGTCGTCACAGACGGCGCGGGCTTCGGAGCAGAAGGTTTTATACGCATCTCTTACGCGACCTCGCTGGAACGTTTGGAAGAGGGCGTCGAGCGCATACGCCGCGTCGCGGAACGTCTGGCGAAATAACCTCACCGATGTAAGGATGAAAGCGGCTCTGCCGCCCATGCTGTGCGGAAAGTCTGAGACTTTCCGCACAGCTATTTTTTATCCGGCGAGGCTGAGCCTCGTCTAAAGTTAAGCAGCGCGCTCTGGAAAGCCAGAGGCTTTCCGCACAGCTCAAGCGGCAGAGCCGCATGCTCGCGTTAACAAAAGAGGAGTGGTGATTGAAACAATCACCACTCCTCTCTTGTTAATGGCAATCAGTTAGATTGCCGTTGATTGTTGCTCAGGAGAGCTATTGCGGCAGGTAGGCAGAGGCTGCCGGGATGTCGCCGTCGAGACCCCAGGTCTGCGTCTGCACTGAGCCGTTCGAGCTCCTGATGATGTACCAGTCGCCGTCACGATAGATGGCTATGTCTGCCGTGCCGTCGCCGTCGTAGTCAGCCATCACAGGGATGTCGCCGGTAGTTCCCCATGACACTGCGCGCGGGCCGCCGAGCGTCTGGTTGATGTACCACGCGCCGTTGCGGAAGACCGCGACATCATAGGAGCCGTCGCCGTCATAGTCCGCAGGGACTGGCTGGTCTGAACCGAGCCCCCATGTCTGTGCCGCGACCATGCTGTCAGAGCTGCGTAGGATGTACCAGTCGCCGTTACGGAAGACCGCGAAGTCTGTCTTCGCGTCGCCGTCATAGTCGCCCGGAACAGCCTTGTCGCCCGTCGTGCCGAAGGTCGTGGTCAGGATGCCGCCCGAACTCTTCACGATGTACCACGCGCCGTTGCGGAAGACTCCGATGTCTGTCTTGCCGTCGCCATCGTAGTCGCCCTGTACAGGCTTGTCACCGCTGAGGCCCCATTGCAGTTGCACGAAGCCGAAGTTCGAGCTTTGCTCGATGTACCACGTGGCTGTCGAATCACGGAAGACAGCCAAGTCCATCGTTCCGTCACCATCGTAGTCGCCCGGAACCGGACGGTCTCCGTTGGCTCCGAAGTACCTGTAGTTGGTGAAGCCGTTCGTGGACTGCAAGGTGTACCAGATGCCCTCGGACGGACGGAACACGCTGTAGTCGCTCTTACGGTCATGGTCAACATCTGCCGTGTATGCGCGATCATCATCGATGATGATGCCGACGCCCTGGTTGTCGGCAATCACCGCGTTGGTCGGCACGGACAGGTTGACGTAGAACGTCTCGTTGGCTTCCTTGAGTGTGTCACCATTGACGGTGACGTTGATAGTAGCTGTCAGAGTCGGCGGCCCATTGCCGTCGGGCGCTGCGCCGTCGTTTGGCTCCAACGGCATGAAGTTAAGGACTGTGTCGGGGATTGCGACATAGTCATCGCCCGGCTGCGGCGAGGGCGAAGCCACAGCCGTGCCATTCGAGGTTGAATAATGCACGGAAGCTGGCCCTTGCGTTGCGCCTGTCAACGTGACAGTGAATTGAGCAGTGGTCGTTCCCGAATTGCCTTCCAAGACTCTCGCGTCACTAATGGTAATCACAGGCAAGATGAAGTCATCGTTCTGAATCGTTCCCTCGCCCTGATTATCACTGATGGTCGCGTTCGTCGCAGTGCTGAGATTAACGAAGAAGTTCTCGTTAATCTCAACGCTGACATCGCCGTTGACTGTGACTGTGACCTGCTTGGAAGTCTGGCCCGGATCAAAGGTCAACGTCGTATCAGGAATTGCGACGTAGTCATTGTTGGCAGTCGTCGCAGAGCCGTCTGCTGTTTGATAATGCACGGTCACGGTCTGGCCGCTCGCCGCCGAGAGGCTCACGGTGAAGGTAAAGTTGGTTGTGCCAGCATTGCCTTCATTGAGCGAAACATTATCGATGGAGATGCTCGGTGTCGCATCGTCATCTGTGATGGTCAGGACAGCAGTGCTCTGCATCCCGATGGTCGCGCCGCCCGTAGCGTTGGTGAGTGCCAGATTGACTGTCTCATCCGGCTCGTCAAGAGCGTCATTACAGATAGTGATGTTGAACGACTGACCACTGCTATCTCCATTGGCCCAGTTGAGCGTGCCGCTGGTGGTGACGTAGTCCACACCCGCGGTGCAAGATGCGCCGCCTGTGGCCGTGCCGCCCATGACGGTTGCGTAGTCAACGGAGACTGCGCCGTCAGAGCCGCCCGTGCGCGTGACACCGATAGACGCCATGACTGCGCCTTCCCCGGTGGTGTATGTCGCCGCACTGAATTGCAGTGTGCCGGGAACAGCCACGTCGTCGTCAGTGATAGTCACTACTGCGGAAGACTGTGTTCCGATGGTTGCTCCGCCCGTCGCGCCCGAAAGCGTGACGTTGAAGGTTTCATTGGCTTCAGGAGAGGCATCGGGACAGATAGTCACGGTGAAGGTCTGGCTGGTCTGACCGTTAGCGAAATTCACAGTGCCGCCGGTATTGACGTAGTCCACGCCCGCGCCGCAAGCCGCACCGCCTGTGGCCGTGCCGTCGCTCAGGCTGTAGTTGACTGCGACTGCTCCATCCGTGCCGCCCGTGCGGTTGACTGTGATGGTGACTGTGCCAGCCGATTCGCCAACAGAGTAGGTCGCAGCGCTGAGTTCCAATACGCCCGGAACGATTTCATCCGCGCCGATGTCAGGCATCGCGTCGCGCGTCTGGTTGTCGAAGTCTGTAGTGACTCCCGGAATGGCCGTGCCTGCGTTAATCATCGGGCTCGTCCCCTGCAAGTGCAGGTTTGTCGGAGAGACGAAGAGCGGATCAACCGACAGCGAGTTGGCATCCTGCGAGGTCGCAGTCTGCCATGCGGCGAGCGTTGCGTAGAACACGCCGCCACTGCCTGCCGTTGCGCCGACACGCGCCTGCGCGCTCGGCCCTGCGAACCAATCGTTGTAATCCGAGCCGCCAGTTCCCCAGTTGTAAGTCGTGGAGATGATGTTGATGGAGGCATGAAGAAGCGTCGCAGTGTTGGAGGTTAAATCCATCACAGAGATGTTGTCCTTCAAGGTCAGATTGGTCGGAGTTGCAACGGACACGTTGATACCGAACGCACTGGTCGAAGCCGAAGTGGCTGCGCCCGGATCGATGTCTCCGGTCAGGTAGATGCTGTTATGCACTACCTTGTCGCCGTTGCCGTTCGAGATGGCAATGCCGACCGTCTGGTCGCCCGATGTACCGTTCGCCTGTATGTTGTAAATCATGTTATTGGCGATGGTGTTGTTCGTCGGGTTCACGCCGTTCGCGCAGTTGTTAACAATTCCGACAGCCGAGAACGTGGCGCGTTCAACGATGTCATGAATCGTGTTGCGTGAGATGTTGCCGTTCGTCACCGTTCCGACAACCGTCGGCGCAGTGCCGCCTGACCATGATGCGCTTCCGGTACAGAGGGAGATTCCGACGTGGTCTCTACCACTGCTGCCGCCGGCTGTCGCCGCATCGCCGATAAATCTTAATTCGTTGCCGACAATGCTTGGCGCATTCTCGTTAAAGATAAGAACGCCGAGCGTCGAGACTTCATTGATACCAAACGCCGCCGGGCCAATCAGGTTATTGGAGATGGTCGTGTTCTGGTTCATGTTCGACGCCAGACCGCCGATGGAAATAATACCGACGCTCACCTTCTTGATGAAGTTGTTGCTGTAGGTATTGTTGTCGTTGTCCGTGCCGCCCGTCAGGATGGACGCGCTGGTGGACGAGATGATGCCGAAGTTGAAGACGTTGGTCACGCTCTGATTGACACCGCCTTCAAGGTTCAGGTTCTTGATGGTGTTGTTCTGCGCGCCGTTGGTCGCGCTGCCAAGCCAGATGCAAGTCGTGCTGGCTGCGGTGTTGGTGTTGATGAGAGACAGGCTGCGGTCTGTGCCGCCGCTCAATGAACCATCAATCGTCACGTTGTCTGCATCGTTGAGCTTGATGACGGCAACAGCAGTGCCTGTGCTCGTGATGGAGCGCGCCGCGCCGCTCGGCTTGATGGTCACGCTAAAGCCGCCTGCCAACTGATTCAAAGGCACTGTGCCGCTCTCTCCTGTGAGGTCGGAAGTGATGTCAATGACGACATTGCCCGTCGCTCCGGCCAGATTGAGAGCCTCGAAGAGACCGCCCGGATTGGTCAGCGAAGTATAGTTTTGACCAGTACCGACGCTCACGTTTCCTGTGAAGGGCGGCGGAACATCCGTGATGGTCAGGACTGCCGAACTGGGAGTCCCGATAGTGGCTCCGCCCGTCGCATTCGAGAGCGTGAAGTTGATTGTCTCATTCACGTCGAAGGCCGCATCCGAACAGAGCTGGATGTTAATGGACTGCGAAGTGACTGTGTCACCGAAGGTCAAAGTCTGAGTTCCGGGCGCGACGTAATCAATGCCCGGCCCGCACATCGCACCGCCTGTCGCAGTGCCGTTTGAGACTGTGACATCAACCGTCACAGTTCCGCTTGAACCGCTCACGCGAGTGACTGTGACAGGAACGGTCGCGCCTTCATTGCCTGCATAGGTCGCAGAACTGAACTGCAAGACGCCCGGCGCAGGATAAAACTCGTCCGCGCCGATGTCAGGCAACGGCCCGTTCGGGCGCACCTGCATGTCAATGTCGTCTGTCACCATCACATTGACACCCATTTCAATCATCGGCGAAGTGCCAATCAGATGCAGGTCTGTCGGAGAACTGAAGAGCGGGTCAACAACCTTGCTGGCGTTATCGTTTGTGCCTGCCGCGCTCAGTGTGCTGGTGTAAGCACGCAAGTTGGCCGCGGGCGTCGTCATCGTCGGATCGAAGTTCGCAGCCGTGTAGAGACCAGCAAAGGTCGGTGAGCCTGCCGGAACTGCTGTGTAAGTCGTGCCGACATGCGCGATACCAGCGGAGCCTGCTGTGGCGTTCGCAAAGTAATCGTTATTGTTAATCGTCAGATTCATCGCGACGGTTGCGCTCGAAGGCAGGAACATGGAGACGTGCGCGATGCTGGTTGTGCCGCCCGTCATCGTGTTCGCAAAGATGTTGTTTCTGACATCCATGCCGGTGATGGTCGTCGCCGTCGGAGCAAAAGCCGCAGTCAGAATAGACGAGGCGGGTGCGCCGAACAGTGGGCCGAACAGGTTGACGGAGTTGTGATAAACCCTATGCCCTGTTCCGCCAGCGAGACGGATGCCCAACACGCCGAACGTTGTTGAGAATGCCGCGCCGCCAGACATGTCCATGTTAATGTCGCTGACGAAGTTGTTTCTAAGGGTGATGCCAGTTCCGGCAGTGACGTTAATTCCCCACGCGCCGAAAGTTCCAATATTTCTACTGTGAACTCTAGTCACCTTGTTCTTTTCGATGATACCGTTGGTGGTGGCTGAGGTACATTCGATACCGGCTGTGCCGGAGGTGTTCGCCAGGGTTTGAACATTCGAGACAGAGTTGCCACTGATATTGTAAACCCCGGTTGCATTGCTCACCAGGACGGCTTTCGTAATACTGGTCGGGCCGTTGTTGGAGATGCTGCTGATGTTGTTATTGCTAATCGTGGGGTTGACTACGGGGCTGACCATTTCGACAGCCGTGATGGTCGTGGCAACAAACGACATGATGTTGTTAATCGTATTGCCAGTGACGGAAACCGCGGTCGTGCCTGCGACCCAGATGCCTTTTGTATAGACTGTTGTTGCGGGTGAAGTGAAAGGCGGGTTGGCAGGCGTCGGTGCGCCCGGCGCGCCGATGGTGTTATTGGAAATCGTGACGCCATTGGAGACGGTGGCCGTCGCGCCGTTGAAAACGATGGCTCTCGCGGCCTGACTCACGCTGTTGTTATCAATCAACAGGTTATTGATAGTCGTTCCGTTCGGCGCGACATTCGTTGTCACAGAAGTAATAGCCGTCGGTGCGCCTGTCGCTGTCGCGCCGCCGTTGCCGCCGATGTAGATACCGAAGCTGGAATTGGAAGAGCCTGTGGTCGAAGTGATAAGGCTCGAATTGCCTCCGGTCACGTTGCCGAGCAAGTTGCAATTCCTGATGATGTTGTTATTCGCGCTCGTGACGGCGGCGGAGGTTGCAATACGGACAGCAGAGTTTGCTATCACTGTAGTGGTCGTCGTATTGCTGATGGTCAGATTCCGATTGGTTCCCGTCGTCGGACTGTCACCATCAAGTGTGACATTGTCCGCGCCGTTAAGCTGAATCACGCCGAAGCCCGTCACGGGATTGCCGCTGACAGTAAGACCGTCTGCGAGAGGACGAATGCTGACTGAAGTATAGGCGGCGGGAGTGGCATCGCCGCTGTTCAAGGTCGCGGGCGTGGTGCCTTCGTTCGAGTTGAAACAAATCTCGACGTTAATATCTCCCTGATGCGTTCCGGCGTTGATAGCCGCGAAGGCCGCGCCGACCGAGGCATATGCCGTCGGCCCCATCGTGCCAGCAGTAGCTTCAACCTCAACCGGATTTCCGGCGGTCGCCACATCGCAAGTCCCTATGACAAGCGGCTGCGCGGCGGGCTCGCTTGTTTTAGCGGCTGGCGCGTTTGTTTTAGAAGCCTGTGTTCGCTGGATAATCACTGTAGAAAATCCTGCAAAAGCAATTAAGCTGATAATAAAAATGGCAATCACGCCTGAGCGCGTGCGTAAACTATATTTCTTCATGAATCCTCTCTTGTTTGTAGCTGACGAACAGGTTGCATGGTTGAGGTGGGCAGATGACGATCTCATGTCTGGACTCCTTCGGATTAGCGAATAGCAGGCACAGCTCGGCCTCGTCCTCTTACTTTTGAAGAGGACGGCGACGTTATGTTTCCGGTGAAAAGGCGAATTTGACGCTTCTCAACGCAAACTAAGTCCCGACCAGGGGCTTGCCTCATTCAGTTGTCTCTCTTGATGGACGGCCTAACGGATGGAATCCCGAACTTTAACAGCAGAAACACTTCTTGACCTGGGTCAGCAGGGGCTTGCGCTTGAGTCAAAAGCGTGTCGCGCGGGGGACACCACACCTATACTTTCAGTTTGTGACGATTGTCAGAAACGTGTACAGCTAGCCTTACGCGGGTAAACCTTGAATCCCTAATTCTAAAAATTCGCGGCCACTATATAGATTGTTACAAAATTGTCAAGAAGAAATTCAATCGCCCAATTCCGCAAACTTTATTTTCGAGCAGATATAAAAAGACTAATCCGCAACGGATTCCGCTTTAGACTCTGGAGAGCTAACGAAAGAATCTCCCGCAAAGACGAAAAGGCGCAAAGGAAAGCATGCAAGCTCTTCTTTGCGCCTTTGCGTCACCAGCGCGAAATGTTCTTAGTAAATATTAAAGTTGTACTCCACCCTGATGTACTGCGACACAGGCCTTCCCTCTTTCGTCGCGGGCGTGAACTGGATTCTACGTGCCGCTGCTATCGCCTTCTCTGTCAATCCAAAAGGCAAGCCACTGACGGTGCGGATGTTGGTCACTCCACCTGATGAACTCAAGACCATCTGCAACACGACTGTCCCGGTGACTTGATTCTTTCTGGCTTCCTCTGTGTACTCAGGTGTCGGCTTGGATGTAATCCTCGCCTTCGTTGTCACCTCGCCCGGCTTATAAATCTTGTTCGGGTCTGGGCCTCCGCCGCCTCCGCCGCCGGGGCCGCCGCCTCCCATGTTGCGGTCTCCGCTTCCTGTGTTACCGCCTCGGCCCGGCCCCAATCCCCCGTCTTCTCCTGAACCCGCTCCCAGTCCATCTCCCTCGCCCATCCCGCCGCCTCGGCCCGGCCCGTTCGACGGTGTGGTGGAGATAGAGTTGGGCATCCCATAGGGGATGGGTCTATCGTCTGTCTTTGCCAGCATCTTATCAAGGTCGAGGCTGGGTGGAATAGGCAGTGATGCATTGGGGATAGGAGGCAGTTTGATGTCAGGGCCGCGCACTTGCGGGACATTAGGGTCAGCCTGTGGCAGTTTGCCTTTGGAGACGGGGTTTTGGTCTTCGCGGCCACCGCCGCCGCCGCCGCCGGGTTTCTCCTGCTTCGGCTTTGAGCCGCCGCCAGTGCCTTTGTTGGCTCCGGCAGTGCCTTTCTCAGGCTCTTCCTGCTCGGCTGGAATGTCCACCATTCCCTGATATTCCAAATCTTCGCGCTGCTTGTCTGCCAGCAGTCTCTGATTCTTGCTGCGCGCGTCGAGCCAGACGAACATGCCTGCCAGGAAGAGCGCAAAGACCAGTGCGGCAGCCATCGCCGTCATGACCGTCGGCATGTCTGTCTCGCTCGAATACTCGCCTGAGCCGGAACTCTGCGCCTTGAGGCTCGCCGCGCGTCCGCGCGTAAACCAACCGACGAAGAGTGCGACCAGCAGGCCGAGCGCGAGTGCTGCAAAGAGGCCGATGCCAAACTTTGAAACGCCAGCCGATTGAGACTTCTCAATCCACGCGACGCCGACCGCCAGCACAATCATAGAGACCAGCGCGGTCATCAAAGCGATGGCGACGTTGGGCCGCGAGAAGAAGCCCCCGGCCATCTTGCCGTAAGCTTTAAATGAACGTTTGGTAAAGCCAAGGGGGTCGCGCTTAAATTCGGGCCAGGTCAGTTGTGACTCGTGCGCGACTTCGCGCAGTTCCGTAGTCAGACGCGAGACAAGCCCCGCGTCGTCCATGATGGTCAAATGATATTCGCCATCATCTGCTGCCGCTGCCCCAACGGACTCAGGAATCTCTGCCTCAACTTCATCTTCATTGTCAGAAGCATTGAAGCGATAGCCTTCTTGAACAGCAGGGGTCGAAGGGACTGTCTCTTCCGCATCGGAGTCAGCAGGCACGGCAGAAGGGGTATCTGCCTGTCGTGCGACAAAGCCGTTGAGCGGAGTGCCGTCAACCGGACAAAAGCTGAATTTGTCGGCAAACTCTTCCTGGCAAGTAGAACACTGTTTCATATATTTCCTCTTAAAACCGCTGAAGGATGAAGCGGGTGAAAAGCTTTGCTCAAGACCAGTATCAGAAACTTAAATCTCTTACAGCCTTACTCTCTCTTTAGGCTCTGTAACTCTCTAACCCCTCCGGTACTGGCCCTCTCTGCCTGCGCATTATACAACTCTTTGTTGAAGTGTGAAGCGGGGCAGAGTCTTTCCGTGTCAAAAACCCTGCTTGCAAAGTATTAGGATGCAATAATAAGCCAAACGGTTGACGGGTTGTCTCACGGCATCTAAACTCTTTCGCTGTAAGCTCCCCGTACGGCTCTCAAGACACTTGCGTGACCTTGCGGGCCTATTGTGCATCAAACATTCTTGTTCCGCCAAATGCGCCCGAAGAGGCCAATCCAGACCTTTCTTATGATAGCTCGAAATCGTTCATTTAACTCAATAATTTCAGCGATTCCCGCAATTTTTCTGGCCTTCGCGCTCGCCGCATCCACATTTGCGCGCGCGCCGCAAAGCGCGCCTGAGCCGCGCCGCGAAGAACTCTTGAACGGCCTGCGCGTTCTCGTCCTGACACAACCTGCGAGTCCGAATGTGTTGGTCAAGCTGCGTATTCATAGCGGCTCGGCCTTTGACCTGCAAGGACGTTCCGGCACGATGGCCCTCCTGGCAGACATGCTCTTTCCAGACCCTGAGACGAGAGATTTTTTTACGGAAGAGCTTGGCGGAAGCCTCGAAGTCACGACGGACTATGATGCCATCAATATCAAGATGACAGGGCGCGCAAACGAATTTGAGCGCATGCTTGAACTCCTGCGCACGGCTCTGGTCAGCACGCCGATTACCAACGAGAATGTCATACGCCTGCGCGATGCACGCATCAAGATGGTGCGCGAGATGAGCGTCTCTCCAGGCTTTGTCGCAGACCAGGCGATTGCCCGCAGGCTCTTTGGCGATTATCCGTATGGCCGCCCGTCTGCCGGCGCGACTGAGACCTTAGCCCGCGTCGAGCGTGCAGACATCCTGCTGGCGCGCGACCGTTTTCTCACGCCGGACAATGCGACGCTGGTTGTCACAGGCGGAGTCGAACATCGCCGCGCGGTTCGCGCCCTGCGTCAACTCTTAGGCACTTGGCGCAAGAGCGATAAGCTCGTCCCTTCAACTTTCCGCCAGCCCGAAGCGACGGATGCTAGAACTCTGATTATAGACATGCCGGGCGCAGAGAATGTAGAGGTCAGACTTGCAGCGCGCACGCTGCCGCGCGCTGACCGCGATTATGCTGCGATGATGCTGCTCACGCTTCTGGCGCGCGACAGATGGCAGGCCGCTCTGCCAGAGCTTAACAAGAGCGCGTTCTTTGTCCGTCATAAATCTAATCTGCTCTCAGGCATGTTTGTGATGGGCGCATCCGTTCGCACAAGCGAGACTTCACAATCTCTCGAAGCCGCGCGAAATGTCCTGCGCGCTCTGGTCCAGACGCCCGTCACAGCAGCAGAGCTTGACCGCGTGAGAAGCGAGGCGACAGCGATTCTCAACAAAAACGCAAGCGACCCGAACGCCGTTGCAGAGATGTTGCTCGACGCAGAGACTTACAAGCTGGACGCGAACGCGGATCAGGTGCGCGCCTTGAGCAAGCTGACACCGGCAGACCTCCAAAAAGTTGCCGCGAGGCTGTTTCGTGAGACAGAGTTTGCGAGCATCGCTGTCGGAAGTTCCTCGCAGTTCAAGTCGGACTTAGAGCGCGCGTTCAAGGTCGAGGTTTTGGGCGAAGTCGCCTTGCCAAAACCTTCAAGTCCGGCCTCTTCCACCAAAACCCCGTAGCCGATTTGCAAACTTATCGCAAGCCATTCGCAACCACATATCAACACAAACTGATTTAATAGTGTCTCAACAAAGCAAAGCGTCGGAGAGTGAGCATAGCGCGCGGGTGCGCGCCATGTTTTCAGGAATCGCCGGACGGTATGATTTTTTGAATCATCTACTGTCCGCCAACATAGACAAGCGTTGGCGCAGGCTCGTAGCACGAAAGCTTGAAAGCTCTCTCGAAAAAGAGGGAGCGTGCGCTCTTGATATTGCATGCGGCACTGGCGATTTGTCGCTGGCTCTGGCCCAAGGCACGAAGGCGCAAATCATCGGCACAGACTTTTGTCGCCCGATGCTTGAGATAGCGGCGCGAAAGTCTGCTTCCAGCGGCGCAAGCATTCCGTTTATAGAGGGCGATGCGCTAAGTCTTCCCTTCGCGGATGAATCATTTGACGCTGTGACCATCGCTTTTGGCCTGCGTAACCTATCAAGCGTCGAAGGAGGTTTGAAAGAGCTTTTCAGAGTTCTTAAGCCGGGCGGGAGAGCGGCAATACTGGAATTTTCCAGTCCGGTCGTGCCAGGTTTTCGCGGATTGTTCAAGTTCTATTTTACACGTGTCCTTCCGCACATCGGCGGTATGCTCAGCGGTTCGCGCAGCGCATATGAATATCTACCGGATTCCGTTTCTCGTTTTCCAGACCAGAAACGGCTCGTAAGCGTGATGCAGAGCGCGGGCTTTGAAGAGGTCGAGTACAAGAATTTGACTGGCGGCATCGCAGCCCTTCACTTAGGGACGCGGCCCGCTCTCAGCTAAATAGTCGGAAGCTATAAAGCCTTTATCGGTTGCAGGGATTGGCCCTGCGACCACAGATGTAGTCCGCAGGATTCGTCTCTTAAAACTTGCAAGACGGTAGTCGGGGCCGTCGCGCAGGAAAACGACGAATCCTGCGGACTACTAATTTTCCGGGCTCATCTTATGCTATCATCCGTTTCGCTCTATCCCACTTTTCAATCAATGAGAATTCGACGGCTTGGGTTCGTTGAAATATAAAATTCTCGACTTCCTACGCCGTGCAGGTATCCTGTTGCTGGTGGTCTGGACGGTTGTCTCGCTGGTGACTTTGCTGATAGAGCTTGTGCCGGGCGACCCCGCGGTGGCGATTCTCGGCGACCAGGCGACGCCTGAGCAGATAGAACAGTTTCAGAAACGGCACGGGCTTGACCGCCCGCCCTTCTTCTTCTCTTTCCCAGAGGACGTAACAGGCGAGAGACATCTTGTCTGGCATGGCTCGGACAATCGCTATACGGATTATTGGAGCGCGCTCTTAAAAGGCGACATGGGCCGCTCGTTTCGTACAGACCAACCTGTCATAGATTTAATACGCCTGCGTTATCCAGCGACAATTCAACTTGCTATCGCTTCGCTCATCATCGCGGTTGGCATAGCCATTCCGCTCGGAGTCATCGCCGGGAGCAATCGCGGGACGTGGATAGATAATGTCTCATCGGTCGTCGCGCTCATCGGCATTAGCCTGCCAAGCTTTGTCATTGGCCCAATGCTGGTTTACATCTTTGCAGTCAAGCTCGGCTGGTTCGCTCCGACCGGAAGCGAAGAGTGGAGCGATATTGTCTTGCCTGCCGTCACACTTGGCGGCGCGCTCTCGGCCATCCTGACGCGCATGGTGCGCTCATCCGTCATTGAAGAGTTGGGCGAAGACTATGTGCGAACGGCGAGAGCGAAAGGATTGAGCGAGAGAACAGTTGTTTACAAGCATGTCTTAAAAAACGGTTTGATTCCGGTGGTGACGATTCTCGGTTTGCAACTCGGAGTCTTGCTTGCGGGCGCGATTATCACTGAGAAAATTTTCGGATGGCAGGGACTCGGACTGCTCTTGATTGACGACGGAATAGGCAAACGCGACTATCGCTTAGTGCAGGGCTGCGTGCTGGTCATCAGTGTCACATATATTTTAGCCAACACGCTCACAGACATGATCTATCGCTGGCTCGACCCGCGAATCAGAGTCTCTTGAAATTTTTGATTTTTGATTTTTGATTTGCGATTGAGAAAGCATTTAATGATAGCGATGCTTTGCTTCAGTCTTCAAATCAAAAATCAAAAATCTGAAATCAAAAATTCACATGAATCGCTTAACCATCTTTGGTTTCATCATTGTCGGCATCCTTGTTATCGTCGCCGTCTTTGCGCCCTGGATTGCGACGAAGGAGGCTGTAGAAGACCCGCATATAGAAAGAACAGCGCGTCTTCAGCCGCCGTCTGCCGGACATTGGTTCGGGACGGATAGCCTTGGGCGAGACGTGCTTGCGAGGGTTGCTCATGGAGCACGCATTTCGCTCAGGGTCGGCATTGTAGTGGTGCTGGTGTCCTCTATCGTCGGCACTTTCTTCGGCGCGCTCGCGGGCTACTTCGGCGGGTGGATTGATCGCATTCTGTCCGGTTATGTCTTCAATGTGTTTCTGGCTTTTCCCGGACTGCTGCTGGCAATCGCGCTCGTCGCATTTCTCGGCGCGGGATTGAATAAGCTGATTCTCGCGCTCTGTGTTATCGGGTGGGTGGGCTATGCGCGTTTGATTCGCGGGCAAGTTTTGAAGGTACGCGAATATGATTTCGTGCAGGCTGCGCGCGCACTTGGCGCAGGCGATATGCGAATCCTCTTTGTGCATATCTTGCCCAATGCTATTCAGCCTTTGATTGTGCAATCGAGCCTGGGCATGGCGGGCGCAGTTTTATCGGAAGCCGCGCTCTCTTTTCTGGGTTTGGGAGTTCCGCCGCCCGCGCCTTCGTGGGGCGTGATGATTGAAGAAGCGCGCGGGCTAGACACCTTGCAGGCCGCGCCACACATACTGATTTTTCCGGGCATCGCGATTGTTCTCACGGTGCTGGCATTTAACTTTATCGGCGACGGGTTGCGCGAATACCTTGACCCGCGCCAGCGTAAACGGTAAAAGAACCCAAAGGAGATTACTGAATGATAAAGAAAACACTGATTGGATTTGTGCTTGCTACATTTTTCCTGAGCATGCCTCTCTTCAGCGAAGCACGCGCGACGAGCGAGCCGACTTCGCTTAACGGTTCTGCGCTTGAATACAACCAATCGAGCGGCGTCGGTCGGATTCGCAGTCGCCGCAGACAAGTGCGTCGCCGTCGCGGCTGGCAGCGCAGGCATGTGCGCAGGCATGTGCGCAGACACGTGCGCCGCAAAGCCGTACGCCGCAGAGTTCGCCGTTCGAGCGGGCATGACCATTAATCTGTAATTAAGCGGAAAGAAAAGTTTCCCGCAAAGGCGCAAAGGCGCAAAGAAAGCTCGCAAGGAGTTGAATGGCTCTTTGTATTGAAAGCTTTCTTCGCGTCTTCTTTGCGCCTTTGCGGGAGATTCTTTATTTACTATATTCTCAAACTGATGAATCGTGCCGTCGCAGTCTCTCTCAATCATCTTTCAAAAACCTATCCGACGCCCTTGACGCGCCTCAAGCAACTGCTGCGTCGTCCAATCAAGCCTGCTGTCGAAGCCCTGCGCGATGTCTCCTTTGATGTCCATGAAGGAGAAATTTTCGGGCTCATAGGGCGCAACGGCGCGGGCAAAACCACGCTCACCAAAATCGTCGCCACGCTTGTGCAGCCGACAAGCGGCAGCGTCACCGTGAGAGGCTTTGATAGCGTTTCGGATGATGAAAGGGTGCGCGCACAGGTCGGACTTTCGACCGCCGAAGAGCGCAGCTTTTACTGGCGACTGACTGCGGAACAGAACCTGATGTTCTTTGCGCGGCTCTACGGTCTGAGCGACGATGAAGCGCGACGACGCATCATCGAAACTTTAAATCGGCTTGAGTTGATTGACCTGGCGACGCGGCGTTTCGGAGAGCTTTCGACAGGCAACAAGCAGCGGCTGGCTCTGGCCCGCGCGATGCTGGCAAAGCCGCCTGTGCTTTTGTTGGATGAGCCTACGCGCTCGCTCGACCCTTTGGCCGCGTCAAGCATGCGCGCGTTAATCAGCTCACTCGCAGGAGGCAATCCGCCAGTCTCAGTTCTGCTGACCTCGCACAATCTGGCCGAAGTCGAAGAGCTATGCGAGCGCGTGGCGATTATCAGCAAAGGTCAGATTCGCGCCCTAGACACGCCGCAAAATCTGCGCGCGCGGCACAAGCAGACCGAGCGCGTGCGACTCAATGTGCGCGGGCTGATGAAAGGACAGGCGACAAAACTTTTCTCTTCACAGTTCAGCGAGTTTGAAGTCGCGGAACATTCAGAGGCTCTTGTCATTTCATTCACGCGCGAGAGCGGCGATGACAGACTTGACCGCGCTCTCAGGATTTTGCATGACAACGATGCAATAGTTCTCTCTGTTGAGACGGACCGCGCGACGCTGCTCGATGTGCTTGAAAGCTATGAGACTGAGAAGGCAGGGGACGAGAAATGATAAAAGCCTTTCTGCTCCTGCTCCGGCGTATGCGCGCATTCGTGGTGCGCGACTTTCAGTTGGCCGTCAGTTATCGCATGGAATTTTTTATGCGCGTGCTGTCAATCCTGATTGTCGTCACAACGCTCTACTTCATCTCACGCATCTTCGAGGGCTTTCATGACACGCGGTTTGAGCAGTGGCAGAATCCTCTGGCCGCATGGCTGACGGGATTGGCGATGCTCAACTATTTCATGACGGGATTTTCCAGTCTTGCGACAGCCATTCGTCAGGAACAGATGCAAGGGACTCTCGAAAGCGTGTTGCTGACGCCCATCAGTGTGCCGACAGTGATTATCTCAAGCTCCGCATGGGATTATGTGCAGGCGACGTTTTATAGTTTTCTCTATCTCTTTTTCGGTTCTATTTTTTTCGATGTCGAGTATCGCGGAAACTTTTTGCTGGCCCTGCTCTTTCTGATTTTGACGACGCTCGTGCTGGCGTGTCTGGGCATTCTTTCGGCGAGCTTTGCGATGGTCTTTAAGCGCGGCGACCCGTTCGGGATGCTGCTCGGCGCGGGCTCTGCGCTCTTTTCCGGTGTCTTCTTTCCGACGCAACTGCTCGATAGCGGCTTCGGCAAAGTCTCGCGGCTGCTGCCACCGACATACGGCCTCGACGGCATTCGTCGTGTTCTGATTCTAGGTCAGGGTTTTAATGAAGTGCGCGAGCCGCTCACGACGCTCTGCATTTTTCTCGTAGTCCTGCTTCCCTTCTCGCTCTGGGTCTTTGGCCGCGCGGTGCGCCGCGCCAAACGCGAAGGCAGCCTGATTCAATACTGATTCAAGTCAAGAGTCTGGAGTCTGGAGTCTGTGGCTTTATTTTTGACTCTAGTCTCCAGACTCCAGACTCTCTAAACTTAGCTTTCATGCGCGTTCGATGCTTGATGTAGAGTTGCCTGACGGGATGAAGGATGCGGAATATCTTGAGACGCTTGCGAAGCATCTTCCCCAAATCTTTGCACACAGGCCGGATATAATCTTTTATCTTGGCGGAGCAGACCCGTTTGCGGGAGACAAGCTCGGACGGCTCTCGCTTTCCATCGCGGGCCTGTATGAGCGCGATGCTCTTGTGCTTGAAGAATGTCGTGCGCGCGGTGTGCCTGTCGTGACGGTTATGTCAGGCGGGTATGCTGAGAATATACAGGACACTGTTGAGATTCATTGCAATACGATTCGCGCGGCGCGGAATGTTTTTGAGAGTGTGGCTGTTCAAAGATAAAAGCAGGTTTCGCGCAAAGGCGCAAAGACGCAAAGGAAAGCACGCAAAGAAGAGCAGAGATTGAAAGACAGTATGTCTCTTAACTTTCTTCGCGTCGTCTTTGCGCCTTTGCGGGAGATTCCTGTATCTTTTTAACGATAGATGATACGCCGCATTTTCAAGTACACGTTCTTAACACTCGTCGGGCTCTTCCTCGGCTGGATTATCTTCGAGTTCATCACTTTTCCGAACACGTCGAAGTTGCGTGACCAGAATCCTGAGACGACCTCGATGATTGAGACGCGGATTCGTGAGGCGCGTGCGCGCGGCGAGCAGTCGAAGCGCATACAGACATGGGTTCCGCTTGAGAAGATTTCCGCCAACCTGCAACGCGCAGTGCTGGCTGGCGAAGATTCAAACTTTACCACGCACAACGGCTTTGATTATGAAGCCATTCAACGCGCGTGGGACGAGGCTCAGCGCGAGGCTGCAAAGGAAGCTAAAGAAGAGGGCGACGACCAATCGAGTTGGATTCCCGCGATGCCTAGCTTTAAGCGCGGCGCATCAACCGTCTCTCAACAACTCGCCAAAAATCTTTTCCTCTCTTCCGAAAAATCTTTTATGCGCAAGGGACGCGAGGCGGCCATCACATATTTTCTCGAACGCAATCTCTCAAAGCGACGCATCCTCGAAATCTATCTCAATGTCATAGAATGGGGCGACGGCATCTACGGCGCAGAGGCCGCCGCACAATACTATTTCAAAAAGCCTGCTTCCGAATTGACACAGCGAGAGGCGGCTTTTCTCTCGGCCATCATTCCCAATCCGAACACGGTCTTTAATCCGCAGAAAAATCCGCGCCGCGTCGCGCGCCGCCAGCGCATCATCCTGCGCGGCATGCCGCATGTGAAGCTGCCGTAAAAAAAGGAGGAAGGTTTCCCTTCCTCCTTTCGGCCTTTTGTTGCTGCAAGAATTAATTGTTAATTCTCTGGAATCCAGTCACCTGTATGTACTGGAAGAATGGAGTTCCGGGCGGGAGGCGCGTGGCGTCGAGGAACGAATCGTCAAAGACCCAGTTGCGGTTGGGCGCGTTGTAGACGCGGGTTTCGCCATACTTGAATGGCCCGTTGAAGTTGCGGCTGTTGAAGAGATTAATCAACGAGCCGGAGTAATTGAGATTCGGGCTGGATGTCGCGCGCCAGTCTTCCAGAAAACGCTTGAAGTTATTGACGCTGCCGTTGAGTCTTTCTGAATAAGCGCCGCCCTGATGCGGGTCTTCCATAATCGAGTCTGATAGTGTCGCCCATCATGATAGCCGTGCGGATTGTCGTTTCCCGTGCCGGACGACCGACATAAAGTGGAGTCACACCGACCGTGCGCGTATAGACAGGACAGCCGAAGCTCGCGCCGTCAGACCAGCCTGCATCGCCGTCCCATCTGTTCGACAGAATCGTCACGGCATCTGCGACAACAGACGAAGGGACTTGCGTGTTATTTGCAATCCATGGCGCGCCTGCGGCTGTGACTGCGCCGGGTTCATAATCGCTCGCGGGCGTCGGCGTTCCGACAGAGGCGACTCCTGTCGCGTTATAGTTGCCAAAGATATAGACGCCATTCTCAGAGGCGAGCGTGAAGCCGTTATTTCTATCGCCGGGAAGCTGTGTGCCATTGATAAGGCGCACGGCGCGGCGGTAATACTTGTGGTCGAAGAGGGCCGCAAAATCTGCCAGGACGGTGTCGGAATATCTTGCGCCTTCGTCGTAATCCACGTCGAGCACTTTGTTGCCGTTGACATCTTCCGGGTGATTGAGATTGAGATTGGAAGGGCCTTGCAGGACTCCATCGTTCGGGCCATAGACATCTTCCATATCATATTCGCCGTCGTTGTCGCGGTCGCCGCGACGGTCAGAAACATAGACAATCCAGCCACGGTCGCGGTCTATCTGCGTGCTGAGCAGGCCGTTCGGAAATTGCAGGTCAAAATCTCCGCGCAAAAATCTGCGCAGGTTTGCCACATCAATATCAATCACGCTCATCACACCATTAGATGAGATGTTATCAATAGACAGGTCAGCCAGTGTGACATCCGTTTCCTGTGCAATGCCTTCGCGTGCATCAAACATCTTGATAGGAATAGGAAGAACCTTCTCGGTTGTGTCGCCGTTGAAGGTAGCGTTCACGCGGAGATTATCCCTTTCGTTACCATTGACGTAGTAGCAGTCTTTTGACACGACGCTATATCCGTCTGGAGCCGTGCCTGCATATTCATAGACAGGCTTGCTGCTAATGGTCGTGATTCTAGTGCTATCGGCATAAGCGGTGCGCTTGAGCGGCGGGCCGGGAATGTGCCAGCGTTGCAGCTTGAGAATCGCGCGCGTGTCTGCGCAGGTCGAAGGAGTAAGCGTGCAATCGTAGTTGCTATCGGTAATCGTCAAGACGCTATCCTGCGGAGGTCTTTCCGTAAAACCGAGACTCAGGATGTCTTCCGTGATGTCTGTGGTCGTCACGGCCAGCGTCGTCGCGTCAACTTTAACATTCTCTACTTTAATCCAGATTTGACGATCTGAGCCGTCATCGTTGAGCGCAATCGGGTCGCTGGCAAAATACGGGCTGTTCTTAGAGAACAGACGATAAGCATTGAGCCTCGTGGTTTTATAGTTGAGACCGAGTCCAATCATCGGCTTTGACTTGTAGCCGAGTTTCGCGCCCAGGCCGTCCTTAATGCCGAGGCTATTATAATCGCCATCAAGCTGTATGCCGCCCGCGCCGCCGGGCAGACGCGACTGGCTATCTGCCAAAGTGACGCGGATGCCGGGCTTGTTGTAATAACGCGAGATTTTGAGAACGTCGTTATCTGTCGCAACGCCGCGTTTGATGAGGTCAATCTCTTTGGCTCCGCCGAGCTTGAGCGGCAACTCAAGCCGCTTCACATTGGCTATCAGGTTGCCGTCGAAGATGTCCGTGCTCGGTCTGCAAGCATATCTCTCAGGCGTCGTGGCCTTGCAAGACCAGTTCGAGTTATAGCTGCCGTTCGGCATATCGTCATCCGTGCCTGCGACATCCGGCCCGCCGATAACGCTGCCGCCGCCAATTCTTAATTGCTGAAAAGTTCCCGTCGCATTCTTAATGTAAATGTTCTCGCCAAAGCCTGCGGGAGCAAGGCTCGCCGTCGTGACGTTGGCGCGGCCATTGCGCGCTACGTCAACCACTATCTCTTTCGATGACGTGACGCGCGAGTTAAAGCTCACGGTTCCGCCGCCGCGTATGAAGAAGTTGCCGTTGGTATGAACGCGCCCGCCAAACGAAAAAGCCGCGCCGGGCGAAAGCTCCATGTCGTCTTCGTAGAAAAGACCGAACTGAAAAATCGGGATACGATTGCTGAAGAACGTGCGCTTCATTTCCACCTGCACGCCCGTCGGCCCTGTCGCAACAGTCTGCACCGTCCAGGGGTCACGAATCGCTGTCAGTCCTTCATACGGGCCGCCCGCGAGCACGACCGGCTCGTCAATGCCTGTGCGCACCAGTGTCTGTGTGAAAGTGAAGCCCGTAAAGCCGCCCGGTTTTTTGTTCTGGACATTCGTGATGTCAGAAGAGATGGGCGAGAGGCGCGTATCGTAAATCTTATTGAAGTTGCGTGACATGGTTTCGATGCTGGCCTGCGCCGCATAGAAACTGCGTGATTCGGCGGCATCGTTGCCCATAATCAAGGCTTCGGTCGTCGTTCTCGAAAGCGCCAGCGAAACAAAGATGGTCAGCAGTCCCATAATCAACAGGGCCAGCACAGTCGCAGACCCGCGCTCATTACGTCGCGCATCGTTTGCGTGCTGCTGATGTTTCTGCTTAACAACTCTTGCGGTTTTCATACTCTCTAGTCCTCTTCTCAGGATTCGACAAAGATGTCACACGAATTGGCTATTGCGCGTCGTAGCCCAGATTGCGCGTATTGAAGGTTGAGGTCAGCGTCACGGTGTATGGCTGGTTGCCGTTACGCTTATCGCTTTCCGCGCTGCGCGCCTTGATAGTGATTCGCACCTGACGAACATTCTGCATGTTTGTCGGCGTGTCATCATTTGTGCCAAGGTTTCCGTCCGGGCCAGCCGCCGGGTCGTCAGACAAAGTTCCGTCCTGCAAGACATACTTAATCTGCATGTCCTGAACGTTATAAGCCAGTGGCATATCCTGCTTGCCGCCCGTCACGTTGCCGTACTCTGTGCGTACCAGCGTGCCGTCATTGAGCACGCGATAGGTCGCCAGCTTGACGCGCGACAGAGTGGCCGGAGCCGTCACGTTTCTGATGATGTTATTGGTTCCGGTTTTATTGATGAGCAGCGGGTCAGTGTTAGCAAAGCTGATGACTCTGCGCGTGTTGCCCGGCGAAGTGTAAGTGCAGGGCGAAGTGACACTGCCCGACGCAGGATCGCCGCTCGCCACGTTAGTCACCATTCCGATGGCAGATGAGTTCTGGCCTGTGATAATCACCAGATCATTGGTGACGGGAGGCACGGGTGTCGGGGTTGTGGCCGGAGCCCATGAGACAACAAGCTGCTCGCCGTCGCAATCAATCCAGTTGACCATCATCGTGCGCCCGCTATTAAAAGCTTCGTCGCCGTAGATAAAAGTAATCTGGTCTGTTTTATCTGTGCCGTTGAGCGAGTTGGCATTGACATTATTGCCGGAGAGAAGCTGCATCATGCGATCCGGCGCGGAGCCGGTGTCAGCCGCCAAACCAAATACTGTGTTGTGTATATTATCCGGGAAGAACGAGCCCAGATTGCGATATTTGTAACCCGTGTTGAGCGTATCGCGCCCGACAGAGTTCAGAGCATTACGCACGGTCTGCATCGTCTCTACGCGCAAGGAAGATGTCTTGCGGTCGGCGCGCGTGACTTCGAGCAGGCCATAGATGGCGGCTGAGACAATCAGGAAGAGCGTGAGGCTGATGAGCACTTCGATGATGGTGAATCCGGCCTGCCGGGGCTTGCCATCAAAAGCTCTGCGCGATATTGCGGATTTGTTCTGCTGCATAAAGTAGTCCTCCACAAAAGCCTTCCTAGTTATTATCGAGCAGAGAGTTGGTGATGATGGTCGAGGTTTTCTCGTCTCGCCAGCCGCCGTTGACCTGATACCAGATGGTGATGTCCACCTTGCGCATCATCACCGGATAAGTGCCGGACGGGCTGCAATTCGCGCTCGGTCGCTCAGGGTCGCAAATGTCCGTGATGACAATCTGACGGTCAAAGCCGGGGACGGCAGTGCCTCCATCATCATCCGTGGCGGGAACATTGTCGTTGCCGTCATCAGGCATAATGCGTTGGCGACCTGTCCAGAAAACTCCTGCGCCGCTGCCTTCGTTGCCGATGGCTTCCCAACCTAGATTTCCGATGTCGCGCGCTGAGAAGATAGCTTCAAGAGTCGAGGCGGCATGCTGTTTGGCAAGCAGTTGCTGCTCGGCAGATCTGGAGTTGATGACAGAGGCCGTCACTGCCGCGACGAGCGCGAGCACGCCGACCATCAAGATGGTGATGGCAATCAGCACATCTATGTAAGAGAAGCCTTCTTGATTTTTATGTCTGCTCATAATCTTTAGTTCGCAACAAAGGTTGTGCCGTTGTGTTTCCAGAGCCGTATGCCGCCGGTCGTGCCGAAGATGGTGATACAGCGCACAAGCTTCTTATCCTTCGCCTGCGCGTTGTCCGTCGGGCTTGGCTCCCAGATATAGATAGTCGAGTCTGGTGATGACGGGAGTGGAAGCATTGTCGGTCACTGTGCCGTCTCTACGGAACCAGACCTTCCAGACCTTCGGAGAAGTTCCGGTAAAGGTTGCATTCGGATAGTTGGGCGGATTGGGTTTTGAGACTCCCGTCGGAGCGGCATCCACACGAAGGACTCCGGCCTTCTCAAGAAAAACTTTGCGGATTTCTTTATCATCAGTCGAAGTCGAAAGATTTTCGTCCACAATGCGAATCGTCTTGTTTGTCGCATCCAGTTCGACGCGCATCGGCTGACGCTGCGTGAGCGCAAGCTGGCTCGCTTCGCGCAGCACGTTCACAATCCGCAGCGTTTCGTCGTCTGACTTGTAAAGACTCTTATGACCCGTCAGCGAAAAGACTGCGAAGACCAGCAGGATCATCATAAGGGCAACGACGATGAGCACTTCGATGAGGCTGAATCCCGATTGGCTGTTGACTGCAACCCGTTGATTGCTTCGGGCAGCTTTTTCAGATTTGGCTAACATTGTCATCTGTCTTGTTCCTTCCTCAACAAGTTGCTCAGAGTTAGAGCAACCCGGCGGCAGTCTTACTGCAACTGCTATTCCTGTAAGAAGAATCAGCGATAATGCGAGGAAATTTACGATTTTCGGAATTGCACGGAGGCTGGAATGATGAGCTATTGTTACCAACGGCTACATCCATGTGAAACCGATTTCAGAGTGTGCGGGGATAAATAATTCGAGATAAGCAGCAGGAGATGAAATGTTGTAGCTCCGCGCGTCAGCGCGGGGCCGCGCGCATCGCACACAAACCGAGCCCCGTAGGGGCGACACCATTTGTGCCGCCCCTACGGGACTTGATTATTTATCTCTTGCTCCTTAACCCACGACTTACGTCGTGGGCTATTTCATGCCGCCCCTGTCGGGGCTGACAAAGCTCTTTCTTATTCCGAATTCATGTTACTTAGAGCGCAAACTCGCGCGCCAGTTCCAGTTCGGCTTTGCGCAGTTCAAAGCGACCGCGACCGAGATTGCCGTCCGGTTTGAGCGCGAGCACGATAAAGTATTCACGACTGACCAGACGCATCACAATCACTGTTTCATCGCAGGCCACGACCAACTCGCGCAGGTTTCCAAGTCCTGTATCGCCGCCTGTTCGCTGTGCGTTGCGAACCAGAGAAGTAAATTCTGCGGCGGCGACATCGAGATTGGCATCGCGTCCATCTTCGGTCAAAACCTTCTCGACAGCGATGCCGTCCGTACCCATGATGAGCGCACCGATGCATCCATCCGTGCGCTCTATCATCTTTTCAAGCGGTTCCTTGAACATAAGTTAATCCCCATCAGCATATATCCAGTTTCCCGGATATATGGTTAAAGCAGGCGGAGCAGTTCCGGGCTCGAAGTTATCCGCGAGACGCTCCGCCTGCGTGTGGAATCCTATTCAGGAATGTAGGCCGCAGGGACAGGAGCATCTCCACTTGTCCCGAACGACTCAACTCTCAAAGTGCTGTTCGAGCTTTGCCAGATATACCAGACGCCAGTGCTTGGACGAAAGACTGCGATGTCCGTCTTGTTGTCTCCGTCAAAATCTCCCGGCGCAAGCTTGTCGCCGCTCGCTCCAAATTGCATTGTCGCTAACGTGCTGTTCGAGCTTTGCAGGATGTACCAGGTGTTATTGCTTGGACGGAAGACTGCGATGTCCGTCTTGTTGTCTCCGTCAAAGTCTGACTGTACTGCTTTATCGTTAACGTCTCCGAAAGCCAGAGAGATAGTTGCTCCATCAGAACTCTTGAGGATGTGCCAGTAACCGTCGCTCGGACGCCAGACTGCTATATCAGACCGGGCATCGCCGTCATAATCTCCCGGCACAGCTACATCGCCCGTAGCTCCCCAATTCACAGCTTGCAACATAATGTTTGAGCTTGTGAGGATGTACCAGGTGTTGTTACTCGGACGAAAGACTGCGAGATCGGTTTTTTCGTCGCCATCATAATCTCCGGTAACAGGCACATCGCCGGACAGACCGAAGGATTCAGACCTGAGCGTGCTGTTTGAGCTTTGCCAGATATACCAGACGCCAGTGCTTGGACGAAAGACTGCAATGTCCGTCTTGCCATCGCCGTCAAAATCTCCCGGCACAAGCTTATCGCCGCTTGCTCCAAACTGCATCGTTGATAAAGTGCTGTTTGAGCTTTGTAAGATATACCAGGTGTTATTGCTCGGACGGAAGACCGCTACATCAGAGTGGCTGTCACCATCAAAGTCAGATCGAGCATCGTTCAACGTGCTGGTAAAGTTGCCGCCCGCATTCCCGGATAGATTCGTATAGGAACGACTGGCCGGACTGAATGTAGTTCTGGCCTTGGAAGGCGTGACGACGTAGCTTCCACCGTTCGGCAGATTGGTAAAAGCATAGTTGCCGTTGGCATCGGTCTGCGTGGTTGCTGAAGCTGAACCGCTTAGCGTCATGGTGACGCCACTGATGTTGAAGCCGTTTCTATTCGTCACCTTACCGGAGATGGAGTTTTGTGTAGTGACACTGACAGTCCTCGTGCCGACATTGCTTCCGCCGGGGCCGGTCACGGTTTGTGACACAGTAAAAGGCGAGCCGACAGGAGTATTAAAGGTATAAAGCGGACTGCGGTCAGTGCTCGTTCCACCATCGCCGAAATTCCAGGCCCAGCTTGTGCCGCCCAGAGACATATCCCAGAACAATACTTTCAGAGGCGCATTGCCGGAAGCGCTCGAAGGCACAAAATAAGAGAACGGCTGTGTGGGGCCAAAATTCCAGAGAGTGTTACTGTGCATGTAACCTTGCGTATAGCTTTGGCCGCTGCCTGTATAATTGACCGAGCCATTGACGATACTCATTGTCGCAGTGCTGGCCGGGAAGACCGGAGAAGAGCCTCCGTACCAGCCTCCCGTTTGTGGGTCATAAGTCCAGAAATGAAATTTAATAGATGTGCCAGTTACGACACGCCAGGCGGCAATGCCATCAGCATTTTCCATTGTGACTATGCCGCTATCCGGCAAAGATTGTGACATGTACCAGCTTTCGCGACCCGGATCATAGAGAGCAAAATGCACTACCGTTGCCTGGCTCACGGGCGGCCCGGTGATGGTCGTCGTGGCCCAGGTCACAAGCCCTTTGCTGGTTATCAAGCTATGGTTGCCGCTATCGAAGCCCGTATCAAAAAATATCCATTGACCGCTTTTCGGATCGTAAACACGCGCGTTAAATCTGATGGATTGCTGTCCCATGCCATTGATGGCGGTCGTGGCCCAGACGACTACTCCATCCGCGCTTGTCCCTCCGTTGTTCGAGCCGAAACCAGAATTGCCCGTCACAGTAATCTGTCTGATAGGGTCAAAAACGCTGTACTGATAATTGACCAGATTGCCGTTCTGTTGGGCGGTCAAGGTCACATTGCGCAAAGGGGGATACGAGGCATAAGTTGTTGCAGAGAGACCTAACAGGCAAAGAGCGAACAGCAGGGATGAGAGAATAACTCGCGCTGCTAATCCACTCTGGATGGGGGACTGCTTTTCGGCAGGCATGCTCAAGGACATGGCTTTGAGGTTAGAGGTTGCAGCACACTTTGTGTGAGCGCGAGCAGCATAGGCAGTTGAAGACCTGCGCTGCGCGAAGGAACTGTGCGTCATATTTTCTCCTATTGTAGATGGTTGAAGATAATGCCTCAAAGGTGAGACTTTAGAAATGAGGCTGCACAGCATACAAGGCTGGTACAGCTTATGCAAATCGGTAAACAATCTCGCCGAGATACATATTCCATACCAGCCTTGTGTTTGTGCCATCTAACTAGGGACGCGTTCCGGTCGCCGGTGCAGTCGTGGCAGGAGCTGTCTGCATGGGCGGCAATCCCTGTTGCTGTTGAAGGTCTACCGGCGTCAGCGTATTGCTCGCAGGGTTGCCGAGCGGCACGGGCTGCAAAATCGTCGTCGAGCGCGTGCCTGTGCCAACCGTGCCACCTGTCGGGTTGCCCGAAAAGTCCGGGCGATAGATGCGCGGTGTGATGAAGAACAGAATCTCGTTCGTCTGACGATTGGTGGTCTTGCGCTTGAAGAGGTTGCCCAAGATTGGAATGCTTGAGATACCGGGTGTGCGGTTTTGCGTTTCGCTCTCCGTATCCGCGAGCACTCCGCCAACCACCGTCGTTCCGCCATCTGGAACGAGCACTTCTGTCTGCATGCGTTGCGTATCGATGCCCGGCGTGCCGCCAAAAGTCGTGAGCGTTGTGTTAACGGTATTATTCTCAGCGACGATGCGCAACACGACCGTGCCTGCATCAGTAATCTGAGGCGTGACCGAGAGGCGCAATGGCACGGAGACAAACGTGGTCGTGAAGACTGCCACGCCGCCGTTACCGAGGCCGCCGCCGCCTTGCGTAGTCACGACCGGAATTTGCTGGCCGCTCTCAATCTGCGCCGGGCGATTATTGAGCGCAGTCACGCGCGGGCTGGCGATGACCTTCGCCTGACCTTTGCTTTCGGCAGCAGTAATCGCAGCAGTGATTTGAGCCGTCCCGAAAATGCCGGTTGTCAGGCCGATAACCGTGCTGGCGTTAGCTGCTCCGAGATCGTTGTTCGGTTGTGGCGTTCCGCCAATGCCGCCCGGAATACCGCCCGGCTGGAGACCCGGCCCAGTGCTTCCCGGCAGCGTTCCAATGGAGATGCCGCCGCCACGACTCGGATTAAAGACCACCGCTTTCAACTGCACGCCGAGGTCGCGGCTGAAGCTGCGGCTGGCTAAAACTATGCGCGCCTCAATCTCGACCTGCGGTTCGGGCTGATCCAGCAGCAAGACGAGTTGGCGAATGGCATCTATGTTTTCCCTCACGTCCGTGATGATGAGCGTGTTGCTGCGCGCATCGCCTTCGACGCTTCCACGTCTGGAAAGGCGGCGACGGATAATCGGGATGATGCCTGCCTCACCGCTCCCGGCAGAACTGGTCGATTGACTGAGAACCACCGGAGCGCCTTCAGAAGAGAGTCCGGCGACAGAGGTTGTTTGAGATGTTGCACCGGATAAATTGCCGCCTGCAAAACCGCCGGTTGAACCGGCAGCATCCGCCAGCGATCCAGCTCCCCGCGCATAGTTGAGGCGTATGAACTCCGTGTAGAGCGGCGAGTTATCAAGCTGCGCTTCACGAATCCGCTGCTGCGCGGCGGCTTCTGTCGCCAGCACTTCAATCGTCGCGACGCGCAGGATATTTCCGTTGACATCAATGCCGAGACGATTGGCGCGCAGGATTGCATCGAGCGCGACATTCCACGGCACGTCCGTGACATTGACCGTCACAGGCACTGCGCCCACAGAGCTATCAATCACAAAATTCACGCCGTACTGCTCTGTGATGTAATTGAGAATGTCTCTGATATCAGCGTTGACGACATTAAGATTAATCGGCTCTCCGACAAATCCGGGCGAGCCATACTGCTGCCCCTGCGCGCTCTGCGGATTCGAGCCGGAAGAAGCAGAGATGCCGCGCACGCCGGGCGTCGGCGTCGGCACAGGCTCGGCAGCTTTAGCTTCCTTGACCTCTGCGGCTGCCGCAGGAGTTTCTGGAGAAAGCTCCAACACCAGATTGTTGTCGGACATCTGCGAACGGTCACGCACGTTGGCTCTCAAGACAACGCGCAGGCGTGGGCCAGATTCGCCAGTCAATTTTGAATCACGCTCGACAGTCACTTTTTCGACGAGCGGCGAAGTGACATCGTAAGCGGGCGAAAGACGCGAAGCATCCACGCCGGGAAGCTCTACGAAGATTGTGCGCGCATCGGGCCGCTTGACACTGTAAGCCATCGGCGCAGTGCCGGAGATGGTAATCAGCGTTTGCGCTCCGTTGATGGTAGCGCGAACGCCGGTCACAACCGGCGCAGCGGCACTAACCGCCAGAGCGAGCATGGAGAATGAGCACACAAAGAAGAGGACGAGCGCGCCTCTGCGTGTGGTCGCATAAAGATGATGCAAAACTGGCATGTTTCCCTCCTTAGGGGAAGTACCGTTCGACTTCCGCCACGCGCTGCGCTCGTCGGGTTTGCTTTTTTTGCGAATCCCTTAAGCGCGCGCCGCACAATGCGGAAACGCCCGGCTTTGGGTTAACGGTGCAGGCTGAGGCACACTTCGCTGCCGCGTCTGCACAGGAACGGTCTCACGCTTTGCGGGCTCAGGCTCCCACGTGGGCGCGAGACACGGGAAAACTTTTTAAGGCTTCTCAGTGGCTTTCGCCTTCTCGTCGTCAGACTTCACGGTCTCTGCGACCGGAGAAGCTTTGACAGGCTTCTGCGCCGTCATCGAATCCACGACAGCGTTGGCCTGTCTGAGCGGTTTGGTCTCGACAGCCATCTCGCGTCGCCCGTCGCTCCAGCGCGTCTCGCGGCGAAAGACCAGACGGTTCTCTTCGATGGCGACGAGTTGGCCGTCATAGAAATTCTCGCCCGGATAGATGACATAAGAGAGCTTGATGGGCGTGGCTTCGACCATCGCCGCGTACCCGCGCGGCGTGCGGAAGATGCCTGTGACCTGCATCTCGCTCAAGAGCAGAGCGATGGTCGGCTTGGGCGCGGGACGCTGCGAGTTCATCGCGGCCATCTTCTGCGCTTTATAGCGATCAACGCGCTCCTGTATCGTCGGCGGCGTCAAAGGAACCGGAGCCGCTTTGTTATACTTCGGCTTCTTCGGCAGAGGCGCTTTCAAAAACGGGTCGCGCTCTTGCGCGTGCGCGCTCAAGGACGCGCCGCTAATCACAAACGCGCTCGCCAATGCCAGACCAACCATTGCGTAACGAATGATATTTGTGTAGTGCTTCATAGTTTGCTCTCGTCAGTCTGCCGCAAAAGTTTCCCTTGCGGTCAGAGGTGGAAGATGAACTTTATTTAGCAGGCTCTGCGGCTGGCTGTGAGCCGGGCGCTGGCTGCTGCGGGGCGGCTGCCGGTTTCTGCTGTTGCAGTTTTTCGGCTGAAACGTAATAAGCCGTCAGCAAGAACTGCGCATCAATCGTCCGGTTGGCAGACTGCACGGGCGTCTGCTTGATATTAAAGTCCGTGATTGAAACGATGCGCTGCATCTTGGCTAACTCTTCATAGAACTGGCGCAGGTTGGCAAAGCTGCTCGTGACTTCGACCTCGACAGGCTTGCCGCTATAGAAATCTTTTGTGAAATCATCCTTCGGCGAAAAGCGGCGCAAGGTCAAACGGGTCGAACGCGCGCGATCCTGCAAGTTCTGAAGCACGTTTGTAATCTCGCGCTGTTCGGGAAGCAGAGCTTTCAACTCTTCATACTCTTCCTGCTTGCGCGCGTAATCAGCGCGGAATTCGTTGATGCGCTGCGAAGCGATGCGCGCCGCTTCGTTCTGCTGCTTGAGCACCGCGACCTGATCTTCAATCTCCTGAGTTTCTGTGCGCATGCTGCTCGTCACGAAATTCCAGAAGAGTCCGAAGATTAGCAGCGCGACGCCGCCGAAGATTGCCAGTTGGAAATACCAGGCCAGTGATTGCAATTTCTTTAACATAAATCGTTTCCCTTCTCGCTTGCGGACGGTGCCGTTAAGCAACTACTTTTGCGCAACCTGATTGGCAGGCGGGTTTGCGCTGGCAGGACTTGCAGGGGTGTTTGGAACTGACGGCTGCGTCACATTGCCCGGCGTGTATGCGCACTTGATTGTGAAGTCCACAGTTTCGGGCTTGGGCGCGTTCGGGTCAGTGCTCTGCTGGATTCCGCTCGGAATCGCAAGCGGCATCTCTTTGCGCACAGTCTCGATGTTCAGGTTGGAGAACAGGCCGGAAGAGAATTCGAGGCTGCGGCCAAACTGCGTGACGGTTCCTTCGTTCGGCGAGTTGCCACGAATGACAAGCTGTTCGCCCTTCTGCTCGACGCTTTCCAAGTAAAGACCCGGCGCGCTGTCAATTCTCTCTTTCAAAGCTCTGAGGACTGCGCCCGGCCCTTGCTGCGAAGAGCGCAGAGCCTTGATGGCGTCAATGCGAGCCACGATGTCTTTCGTCTTTCTCTTGAGCTCGTCCTGCTCTTTGATGATGGCTGCCATCTGCGCCGCAATCTGCTGCTGGTTCTCAAGCTCGCGCTTGGCATTGTTCTTCGCACGCATGGTCAGAAAATAATGACCGATGATGGTGACGAAGAGCAGACCGAAGACGACTCCTGCGAGCAGCAGGGTTTGCGAGCCTTGACTCACAACTTTCTTCTCGACGACGGCGACACCGCGCGGTCTGTCTGTGACGGATTCTAAAAGGTTGATGTTAATCATCGCGCGTCCACTCCTCTCAAAGCGAGCCCGACAGCCACTGCCATTTCCGGCACGACTTCGCGCATGTAATCAGGATCGAAACGTCTGGCATCCACTTTGATCTGGCGAAACGGATCGAGGACTTCGACCGGAATCTCAAAACGATTCGAAAGATAAGCGGCAAGGTTCGGCAGCTTTGAGCCGCCGCCCGAAATCAAGATGCGCTGCACAGCAGACTCTCCGTCTTCAGCCGTCGCGCGATAGAAGTCCATCGTCTTCTGAATCTCTAAAGCGAGAATGTCCGAGACGGTTTCCAAAATCGGCTCGATGGGACGCGCTTCGACTTCAGCCGGAAGCGGCATGCCGCGCTTGACCGCTTCGGCCTGCGCGTGCGTTAAGCCAAGCTCTTTCTGCAAGACTGCCGTGAACTGGTTGCCGCCCACCGTCACGTCGCGCGTGAAGACAGACTTGGTGCCGTTCAGGATGTTGATGTTCATCGTCGAAGCGCCGATGTTCAAGAGCGCAACAATCTGTCCCGGCTGCGGCTGGTAGTTCACTTCGTAGCAGTTCTGCAAAGCGAAGGCGTCCACATCTATAATCGCTGGCTGCTTGCCTGCGAGTTGGACGGCCTGCTTGAGATTGGCAATCTTGTCGCGCTTGCATGCGGCCATCAAGACCTGCAAAGCTTCCTGCGTCTTGCCCGTTATCTGATAATCAAGACTGACATCAGAGATGTCGAAGGGGATGTGCTCTTCCGCGTGCCAGTCTATGGATTCATCCAACTCCTCTTCGCTCATCTGCGGCACGACGATGTTTTTGACAATCACCGAATGGCCGCTCACGCCCGCCGCGACTCTGTCAGTTTTAATCTGATGCTCGCGAAAGATATTGGCGATGACGTTAGAGACGTTGTTAAGTTCCATAATCTGACCGTCAACAATCGAGTCCGGTTGCAGGTTCTCGTAACCGAGACTGACGAGTTGAAGACTGCCGCGCTTGCCATCCAGCTCAACGGCCTTGACCGAGCTTGAGCCGATGTCCAGACCGACCAGATTTTTTTTGCCGAGACCTCGTTTCAACATGGCTTATTGATTCCTCGCAACCTGCTTGGCAGGTCGCAGCTTGTGCAACCGTCGGAGACGAATGCGAGCTTTGCGCGCTCGCCGCATCCGCGCGCGCATCGGTTTGTGGTTGGGCTTAATTTCCGATTTCAAGTTGTGTACGGTGTTCTGCACGCGTCTTTTCGAGATGGCCTGACAACTGGGTTGGCGTTGCTGTTCGTGTGGGTTGGCAGTGCTTTGAACACTGCTGATTCGAGCGCATGCCGACCGAGCGCAAGCTGTAAGACGAATGGGAAAGCGGGAGGGACAAACGTGGGTTTGAAACAATCGTTCGCGGCACGTTCGACCATCTCACTTCGGCAACCCGGCCAAGTCAAAACTGCTATCCGCAAGAAGCTGACTTCCGTTGGCTTTGCGACCCCCGCTCACGCGAGGTGTGCCTTTGTCGGTTGAGTTTCAAAGAAAGCAGCGCAACTCTTTTGCCTAAACTGTTGGCTGCTACAATCGCGTTTGTCACGCTTTCAAAGGATGCGTACCTATCAGACGGAAGTCTCACTGGCTACCGTCAAATTGAGAGTACAACACTACTTTAACCTTGTCAACCGTATTTTTTCTTTGTTTAACTTATAGATAAATAATAGCATAGCGGCAGCAATGGCTCGGTCAGATTGACCTACCATCTTATTTGACCGGAATTATTTAGTTAGACTTTGTGATTTTAATTCGCGAAGACTTCGTAAATCTCAAGCGCGGGGCGGCCATCCACGAGGCCGGGAGATTGCTGCTGGTGGGCTGCGACAAAGGCTTCGGATTGAATCCAGTTCTGGAAATCTTCGCGCGATGTCCAGCGCGTGACGACGAGATAGGTGCGGCCTTCGCTCGGCCTCAAGACCTGCATCTCTATAAAGCCGGGCATCTGATTGACAGCGCTTTTCCCGCCCATAAAGCTGCTCTCAAATTCCTGTTCACGTCCTTCGGCAACCGGAATGCGATTCATTACGACAATCATGTGACTTCTCCAAACCTACATTCAATCGCGGCTTAACTTTGTTAGCTGAATTGTACACTAACCTCAAAGGTGCTGTAAGATTCGAGCACGCAAATATAAGATTGCTGATTGGCAAAGGTCTCGCTTTTCATGAAGCTTGTTCGTCGTCTTCTTCCATACGTCTTAGCATTTCTTGTACTGGCAGGGGCATGGGTCTGGTGGAATCGCCCGCGGATGGCGGACATGGCCGCCTATGTTCCGGCGGATTCGCTTGTCTATCTTGAAGCCAACAATCTGCCGGACATCGCAAGCGGTCTGACACAGACGGATGCTTGGCAAGCTCTGGCTGACCCTGCTGGCATCAAGTCCGGCATAGGGCAGGTCGGATGGCTCAGCCGCATAGCCTCCTGGACAGGCATTGGCCCAGCCGATGCTGTTGTCTTCTCGCGCGCGCAACTCGCGGCCACGGTCATGGGACTCGAAGCGGCTGACGGCGGCGACACGTTGCGCATCAAGCCGCGCATGGCTCTCGTGATAGAGACTCATACAGGCGCAAGTCGCACGCGCTCGGCCATCGAAAAGCGCGTTGGGGATTTCGCCAACCGCGCTTACGACAATCCACGCACCGAAGAGAAAGATGCAGACGGTGTTCATTGGATAACTTGGAGCGCGACGACGAGCGACAGGCGCATCATTGCCGCGATGACGGAGAGCCTGGCCGTGCTCGGTAATGATGAAGCGGCTGTGCGCGCGTGTCTGGCTGTGAGACGCGGAGAGCGTCCAAGCCTTGTCGGCAATATCGAGATGGAGGAGATGCGCAGGCGTCTCAGCGATAACAATCGTCTTGCTTTCGGATTCATCTCGCCGCAGGGCGCGGCAAAGATTTTTGAAGTCCTCGCGGCAATCTATGTCGGGCAGGTTTCTCAAGACCAGCAGACACAAAGTCTGGCCGCGAATATTTTGCCGCAGATGGCAAATAAGATTCTGGGCAGTGTTGGATGGAGCACGCGCATCGCTGGCGGAGCGGTCGAAGACCGTTATTTCATGTCCGTCAAAAATGATGCGACGAAGCGTTTGAGAGACACGCTGTCTGCGGCTCCCGTCTTGACCTTGCGCGCGGGAGAGATGTTGCCAGGCGATACTTATTCGCTGACGCGCTACACGACGCGCGATCCTTTGTCTGCATGGCGCGGATTAAACTTTTCCATCTCTTCGCAGCTTGACCCGATACTGTCTGTGATGGTCGCTCCACTGCTCAAGGCCGCGCTCAAGCCGTATGGCATCGAAGAGCCGGAAAGTTTCATGCAAGCCATTGGGCCAGAGATTAACACTGCTCGATTGAATGACAGAGGCGAAGGCACTGTCATTATCGTCGAGGCTCTTGATGAGAAGACTTTGCGCGACTTCGTTTTTAAGAGACTCGGCACAAGCAAACCGCAAACTGAGCGCATAGGAGATATGGAATTGCTTTCATCTACGGATGAAAGTCGCGGCGCGGCCAGTTTTGTTTCAGGGCATCTCTTGCTTGGCCCAAAGGATAATTTACGCAGATGCCTGACAGCGCGGCAGGAGGGACGCACGCTCGGCGCGGCACAGGATTTCCGTCAAGCTCTGCAAAGAGCCAACGCGATTGGCCCAACTCAAGTCATTACTTTGACGGATGACTTTGCTGCCTCGCTCAACTTTATCTCTTTCATCTCAAACCAGAGAGGCGTGCGCGCTCGCGCGGCAAATGAGCAGGAGCTTTCACAGGCTCTGGGCCAACTGCCCTTTGCTGTGACAGAGACGCAGATGATTGAGGGAGGAATTGAGCGGACGACGCGCTCTTCGTTTGGACAACTCGGCGTGCTCGCCACGCAGTTCGCCACTAGATAAAGCGAACGCAGTTTGCGACAGCTTGGCTTTTAAATTTCCAACTCCGGGTAATCAAAGGGATGGTCTGCCAGCACCGCGCGCATGCTCACCTGTCCGTGCAGCGTCTCAAGATAAGCTCCGAACCTATGCAACACAGGCGTCACTTCGACTGCGCCGCGCGCGGCTGCGACCTCTTCCATAAAACGCTCGCACGCTTCCCAATCCTTGTACATCAAATAGCGCAGGCTGCCGTCACGAAAAGCAATCAGCCGCTCGATGACTCTTGAGATGGGTTGATGCTCACGCTCTTTTTCTGCGCGCCGCACGAGTTGCAGGAGCGTCCATAAATCGCTGCGCAACATCAAAGACTGTTCGAGCTTGGTCTGAAAACTACTGAAGAGCCGCGCGCCGTCGAGCGTCGGGTCAAAGACCTGCGCCAGCGCGACTATGGATTGCTGGAAACAATCGCGCAACAGTCCGTGCGCGTTTTCGACTTTGGCATAAATCGGCGGCGATTGCCGGAATGAGCTGAGGCCCACAAGCTCACGCGAAAACACTTTGCGCAATTCCATCGCCAGCGCATAGTTTGTCCCGTCAAGCGCATCAAAGACAACGCCCTCCAAACCTTCCGTGCGCAACGCGCGTGTCTCTATAAAATCAAGCAGCGAGCGCGCCTCTTCATACACCAGACAAAAAATCGGCAACGTCTGCTTGAGCGGAAGATCGCGCCGCAGCGAAACCTCTACGAGTCGCAACCTGTCCAGCAGTCGCGCCAGATCGGAAAAGATAATCGAGATGTCCGTGCCGAGTGATTCAGACGGATTGATAGAGCGTGCCAGCACGAGCAGAGGCGCGGGCAACTTAGCTGCCGCTTCATGATGCGCCGCACGCTCTAAAGCTCGCGCAGCTTCTGATCTTTCCAACTCGCGCGCGAGGATTTTTCCGACAGTCGCCCATGCATAGAAATTGAGCGGGCGTGCTGCAAGCAGATTTTCCGAAACAACGCAGATGTCACAAACGGCTTCGGCCAATCCGACGAGAGGCAGCGCAGACGATGGGCCAACAATTTCTCTCTGCGAGATGTCCGCCAGCTCGAAATCTTCCAGCAGGTTGGTCTCGTCTTTCTTTCCGGCGGCTGTTCCCTGCTCATCTTCGAGGTGAACCATGCGGAGCGCGAGTTGCGAGACGCGCAGCAAAGTTTGGCGCGCGATTGTCAACTCATTGGCCCAGTCGCGCGTCAGCACCGCAGACTGTTCGGCTTCCGCAAAGGGATGATTGCGCGCGCGAAAAAAACTGCGCAGAGCCTGGAGCCACATCCCAAGCTCCTGCCCCGGCTCGCTGGCTTCATAAGCTCCCTGCTTCCCACGCATCGAAGAGGTCTCAAGCACCTGCAAGCCTTCATCGCGCTGGAAATCTTCTGTCAGAGAAAGATTTGTATCCAATGTCGGGATTCCTCACGAATCGTTGATGGCAAGTCTCAAAGGATTGAGTTCAAGCCTTGAGAGATTGTAAACACTAAATCGCTCTCCGTGCAAAATAATCTTGCAGGTGACATATATTCTATGTGAAATTCACTGGAAAGAGATGTTGAAGAAGCCACTGGAAATTCTGATTGCGACGCGCAACACTGGAAAGCTTCTTGAGCTTCAGGAACTGCTCAATGGCTTGCCTTTCGAGTTGCGTTGCTTAAATGATTTCCCCTTTACTTCCGAAGTCGAAGAGACGGGCCAAACTTTTACAGAGAATGCTGTTTTAAAAGCCACAGCCTATGCTGTGCAAACAGGTCTCTGGACGCTGGCAGACGATTCCGGTCTGGAGGTAGATGCGCTCGGCGGCGCGCCCGGCATTTTTTCCGCACGCTACGGCGGAGATGGCGCGACAGATGCCGAGAGAGTGACAAAACTTCTGGACCAGCTTTCACAGACAACTGACACAAAGCGGCGCGCACGATTTGTCTGCGTCATCGCCATCGCAGATGAAAAAGCCGGAGTGGTTGGAACTTTTACAGGCACATGCGTGGGGCGGATTACACTTGAGCCGCGCGGGAGCAATGGATTCGGTTACGACCCAGTCTTTGTGCCTGACGGCTACAACGAAACTTTCGGAGAGCTTGCATCAAACATCAAGCAACATCTCAGTCACCGCGCACGCGCACTCAAAGCCGCACAGGCTTTCCTCCTTCAACATTTTCAGAACCCCGCTTGACCACGTTCAACGGCGACCGCTAAGATGTGCATTCCCACCTGTTCGTTAATGAACAGCTTTAATGTCGGGGCGTAGCACAGCCTGGTAGTGCGCTCGGTTTGGGACCGAGAGGTCGGAGGTTCGAATCCTCTCGCCCCGAAAATCATTATCAATCACTTACGGCCACGAGCCTACGTAATTGTATCGCAAGTAAAAAGGGGCGCCCCGCGGCAGCCCCTTATTCTTTGTCATCAAAAGCCCGCTACTGTATTCGGTAGGGGGAGGTAATCGGTACGTCGCCCGGCAGCCCCAGTTGGATTGCGGTAAACGTAGAAGTTGCACTGTTCAAGATATACCAAGCCTGTGCTGAGGAACGATAAACAGCGAAGTCCATCTTTTTATCGCCGTCGTAATCTGCTGGCTGTGGCGTGTCACCTGATACGCCCCACTTGACGCTCAGCAGGGATTGATCAGTACTTCGTCGAACATAAAAAGTTCCGTCGGACGGACGGAAGACGGCCAGATCCGTGATGGAATCTCCGTCGTAGTCCCCTGGAACCAATTTGTCCGTGGGCAGTCCCCAAAAGATTCCGTCGTCAAATCCATAACTGTAGTTACTTTTTTGGAGATACCATATAGAGCCTTCGCTTGTCTGGCGTACGACACTGAAATCGGTAAGGGTATCGCCGTCAAAATCGCCGAAGACGGGAATGTCGTTCGTCGCTCCCCATTGAAATGCCATCAGAGTGGCGTCACTGCTTCTTAGTAAGTAATAGGTTCCATCTGATGGCCGCCATATCGCAATGTCGTTGAGACCGTCGCCATCATAGTCGCCCGGCACTGCGCGATCTCCAGTCGTACCCCACGGGGTCGCTTGAAATGAACTGCCGGGAGAATTCTGGTCCAGGCCGTAATACCAGGTGCTTGAACTAGGGCGATAAACGCTGAGATCGGTTTGACCGTCGCCGGTGTAGTCGCTGCCGCCTGTGACTAGGTCGCCAACGGTGCCAAAAGTACGACTGACCAGTTGATTGGTCTCGGAGTCTAATGTATGCCATTGTGAAGAAACGCTGACGCGGTACAGCGTCGGATCCGCTCTGCCATCGTTAGTCCGGTCAAAACCCGCCTGACGACAGTTTCGCAAATACGTAACTCTCAAACTGTACAAGGGGCAACCGGTGTTAGGCTCAACTTCGTGAACCACGATTGCAAAATTAGCATTTGGCCCGACGCTAAAAGAGTATGAGCCCCTATTAATGGTACTAAATCCGGGATCGCCTATCACGCTCAAGGCTGGGAAGGCGGGATTATAGAGGGAATACGCGACAGACATCATTTGATTATTTGCGCAGTTACTAAAATTCTGCTCCACTCTTACGCACACCGTTTCATTAAAGGGATTAATAAGGTTGTGCGTGTCGCGGCGAACCGCCATCCCATTCTCCAGTTCACCGAAGTCACCGCTGCAACTCGACGGACTTCCATCTCGCGAAATTCGGCCCCCCTGCTGGACATCTCCGCCAGTTATCGAGCCATTGATTGTGACAGTCACCGGAGCGCGCTGACAAACAAACTGTGCGTTTACAGACGGGACAGCGATAGATAGGACTACAGCCATCAAGCCAAAGAGTGTACGTGTGGTCTTCATGAGCTCTCCTTATTTGATTTAAGACGGCAGCCCAATCTGGCTGGCATATTTATATAGGCGGAAGTTTCTCATGAAAACAATCATTTCGCCGCAAAAAGTTTCCTTATCGTAATTATGCTTTCAATAGCGGCTTTGTCGCTGAGCAGTGCTGTAAGGCTTGCCTTACCGGATGCGGTTGAATGTTCATATGAAAGCGTCTCTTTCATCCTTCCTCTAATCTCAAAAATTATTTAGCGGCGAGTGAACCCTTTTGCCTGTCAACTTCGCGTTATTGAGTGAAGGCAATTCGTCATCATTTGAGTTGAGAGGGACTGAGGTAAACTATTATGAGCGATACTGACAATCTTCCGGCGATAGACCATCAAGAGGTCTGGCGCATCATTGAGCAGGAGTTGTTATTGAGCAAAGGGCCGAAGGTCACAGAACAGGTGGGCAAAGCCTTTCGTGCTTTGCAGGCGAGACGCCGCGACGGCGCACACGCGACGGATGTCAATTTAGCAGCCGCAGAGCATTACATGTATGCGCGGTTTCTGACCGCGACGACGGGCGACCCGTTGGTGATGGCAGCTCCTATTGGCTATGCGTTGAAGAAGCAAATCTATTTCACGCTCGGCATAGAGGATTGGATGAGGACTTCGCCAAATAATCCTGTCTTGCCTCCTTCGGTCGGGTCTGTGGTCTGGGGAGAGTTGGGCGTGGCCGACGGGATGAAGGATTTTCAAGGCATCAATGGCGGCGGCAGCGTCAGAATCGGCGGCTCCCTGGAAGCGCTCAAACAGGGCGCGTATTGATGTTCTATAAGATAGCTCTTCGGGCGCGGGGCGAGGGGTCTGGGCTTTAAATCCTCTTGCCCCGCAGAAGTTTATGCCGCCTGAGATGCATGAGATATCGCACAAACTTTCCCTCCAATCCATGCTTCGGCTCTCGAATTCACAAAAAAACCTTCTAAAATCCGCCGAAAAATAAGAAATTGTGGAGACTTGAGGCCGTTGTGTGTGATATATGTTGCCTCACAAGCTTTTCCATTCCCGCAATTCACTGGAGGTAACTAGATCACGCCATGTCGAGTAATGCCGCAGGAACCAAGAAACGCATGACCCAGTCGGAAGTCATCAACCATTTCGCCGAGAAGTTCGGCCTTAAACGCGCGCAGGTCAAGGAGATATTCGAGGAACTGGCTAGTCTGGCCGGAAACGAAGTCAAGACCAATAGCGAATTTGCGCTGCCGGGCTTTGGCAAGCTCGTCTTATCAGAGCGCAAAGCACGCGAAGGTCGTAACCCCGCGACAGGCGAAACCATACAGATTCCAGCGAAAACTACGCTCAAGTTTCGCTTGGGAAAAGCGATGAAAGATTCTGTCGTGCCCAAAAAGTAGCCGCTAGTCCAACTGCTTTTGCCGCTCTACGGAAATCATTTGCGCCGTCTGCCTATTTACGCAGGCTTCTAGTCCTGTGTGAGATTCAGACGGCGCTTGCTTTTCTTTATATTTAACAGGATTTTCCACTCAACGCTCATTCCCTGCACACTGAAAATGGAACTGCACCCCTGCCTGGCGCGTTAAATCACTGCAAACAAAGGTCTGAATCGGCTTCAAGAGAAGCTCTTAAAGCCTTGATTTTGACAAGCGAAAGCGGTTCTTTGTGCGTTTTGCCGGAGTCCAAAAATAGTTCTGGCTTTTTTTGGATTTCGCCGTTATAATTTCCGGTTTTGTTGGACAGGCCAGACGGTTCTATTTGTGAGGGGTTAGTTTTTCGTGTGCCTTTTCAGACAAAATCGCTTAGGAAATGCAATACTTTTGCATCCTAAGCGAAAAGCAATTCATCTAAAGTTATCTTAAATTAATTGAGCGGAAGCTACGATTGAGAAAAGAGGAAAATTCAAGAGCTTTCGTGCATTGGAGGAGCAAAAGAAGTGATTTTTGACAGACATTTACCGCTCGGTGAGCGGATTCAGAGAATCGACCATATTCAGGCCCGTCGCTTTTCCAAATTAGGCGGCCCGGCTCTGGATATTGCTACACAGGGGATTATTCGCCACCTGCGTGCCTGTGACCGCATGGATGTCAACCCGGACGCATCTGCTGTCCGCGAGATTATAGACGATGCGCTCAACGGGCGTCGGGTGTATGCCGAAACAGGCAATGACCGCGTGGCTGCTTAAGTTTTTATTGGTAATTTAAAAAATCTTATGAGACTGTCGCCCCCTAAAGGCGGCAGTCTTTTTGTGTCTGGCCGTATTCAGGTTCGATAAGAGGGATGCCACCAAAAGAGCATCCTTCCTTTATGATTCCCTTGCCTCTAGGGCTGCTGTCTCTTCGGCCAGTGAAGGCTCTTGCAAGGTCTGCTCCGTAGGCTTCTCTGCCTGTCTGAAAATATTGAGCAGGGCGAGCGTCACGGCAAGCACGACCGGGCCAATGACTATGCCGAGCACGCCGAAGACCTGTAAGCCTCCGAGCACAGAGAAGAAAATCAGAAGCTCGTGTAGCTTGACTCTTTCTCCAACCAGCTTCGGGCGCAGGAAGTTGTCTATAGTGCCAATCACAATCGCGCCCCAGAGCGTGAGGATGATGGCTTTGGGCCAGTGTCCTGTCACGCCCAGATAGATTGCCGCCGGAACCCAGACGACAAACGAACCCGCCATCGGAATCATAGAGAGAAAGGCCATCACGACGGCCCACACAATCGCAGAGGGCAAGCCGAGCGCCCAGAACGCGAGTCCGCCCAGCGCGCCTTGAATGACTGCGATGACAAGCACTCCATAGAGGCTCGCGCCAATCACATTGCGCGTGCGTTCCAGTATGGCTTCGCTCTGCTGTCTGTCGAGCGGGATGACATCCGGCAAGGCGTGCACAATCCTATCGCCATCACGGAAGAGATAGTACATTGTGAAGATAATAAAAAAGACTTTGATGATTGCCCCGACCACTCCGCCGACGACATCAAACGTGCGCTGTGCTATGGCTCCGCCCATGCCTTCCAGCTGCGACTTGATGAACTCAGGCGAGCGCAGTTGTTCTAAGTTGACATAACGCCCAAGCCAGGCGGTCGCGCGCCCGGTCGGAGAGTTTGGATCAAGCAGACCCGAAATTTGTCCCTGCAAATTCTGCGCGACACCCGACAGCTCGTTAAAGACTGCCAGCGTCACAAGGATGAGCGGGGCTAGAATAGTGCTGATAACCAGCAGGCTCGACAACGCCGCGCTGACGGACGGGCGACTTGTCTTCGCCAACAGGCGTTTGTGCACAGGATAAAAGACTATGACCAGCACAGCCGCCCACGCCAGCACAGCAATCAGAGGCTTGAGCATCAACCAGCACAGGTAAATCGCTATCGCAGTGGCTGCCATCAACGCAACCCAACGAGCCTGATTCCTGCGTTCTTTCATCCTTCATTCTCCTTTCGCAAAGGATGGCAACTTTAACATACTCACAAGGTTTTAAGTTTTCCTTTTGCCTGAAGCATGCGCAGGATAAAAGAAATGCCAGTGCGCGGTTGACGCCGCCCGCGCCCCGCATGCTAACATTCACGCGCTACAAAACAGTTTGCTCCCGTAGCTCAGTGGATAGAGCATCTGCCTTCTAAGCAGAGGGTCGCACGTTCGAGTCGTGCCGGGGGCACTTTCATTTTTGTCGCTCAGGTTGTGCTGCAACTTGAAGAAATCCTGTGAGTGGTGTACAAACTTTGAGCGCGCGAGCGGTTGCAGGCTTTAAAATTGCGCGAATGATTTCTGCAAATTTCCTGCGGATTATTGGCAGCGCTTTTCTCTTTACGGCGGCTATAGCTCAGTTGGTTAGAGCGCAAGATTGTGGCTCTTGAGGCCGAGGGTTCGAGCCCCTCTAGCCGCCCCAGTTAAATCAAAAAGTAACGGGCATCGCATGGATGCCCGTTTTCATTTTGTGTGCCTATAGTGTGCCAAAAATCCTTAGTACGCGTTTGCTAAATAAAGATGAGAGACGAGAAATTCTGATATAGATTTCTCGTCTCTCATCTTTGCTTTCGCATCTCTATTTGTTAATCAGTACAATGTCGCCGATTTCAGTTCCGCGTTCAGCGACAAACATCTTGCCGTCGGGCGACCAGGCGAAACGAAAAATCGTCTCGGAGGTAAAATTCGTTAATTGCTTTGCCGGGCTTCCGTCCAAAGGTTGCAGCCAAATGTTTGATACGCCGTCGCGGTTAGCAATAAAGGTCAAGGCGCGTCCGTCCGGTGTCCATTGAATACCCGATTCAACGATAGTTGTCGGAGGTTTATCAAACACTTTAACGGGTTCGCCGCCGTCAAACGGGATAACGGCGAGTTTGGAAAATGTATCGACATCCGCGCGATAGAAGCAAGCAACAAAGCGTCCGTCCGGTGAGACGCGCGGAACTGATGTTATTTTATCCGAAAGTTGAATCGCCGCTTGGCCGCCGTCAATCGAAGTCTTCCACACTCTGGGCGAGTCTTTATCCAATGACATATACACAACCCAGCGTCCATCAGGCGAAATGTCCGGGCGAAGTTCGGAAACGCCGTTGGTTAATTGCGCGCACTCGCCTGTATCAAGATTCATTTTCCACAAGTGCGGCGCGGCATCGGCAGCCTTTGAGACATAAACCATAGTGCGCCCGTCGGCTGAAACCGTCGGCTCGAAGTTCGCTCCGGCAGTGGTCGTTAATTGTCTCTGATTACTTCCGTCGGCATTCATCAACCAGATATCTTCTTTGCCGCTTGCCGTCGAACCGTAAATAATTTTGCCGTCCTTCAGCCATTCAACGCCTAACATCCAGCCCAACTCTTTGCTGTTACCGGAAAGAATCTTGACGGCTTCGCTTGTTCTATCGCTCGGCGCAATCCACAGATTCGCTATGCGGCGATGTAGGATTGTTACGAGCGACTTCATATCGGCAGTGACGCTGGCGCTTGAATAACTATTGGAATCTTTGGTAATCGCGCGCGCTTCGCCGCCGGGATAATCTATTTGCCATAATTGATAAGCGAGCAACGAAGCATTATCGCGTGCGGCAACGATTAACCCTGTTCCATCTGCCAACCACTCAATCGCATCAATTGCTTCCCACTGATGTGTGTTGAAGATTTTTTGCTTGCCGTCCGCTACATTCACTTCAACCAGATAAGTTTTCGTGTTCGCCGGGTTTGAGGTTGCGCTTCTCGCTTGGCGGATAATGATTTTACCGTCAGGCGACCAGGCAGGCGCGCCGTCTGTCATCCAGTGAACGCCTTCATGAAAGGCAAGATGCTGCTGTTGATTTGCGTCGTCAAGATTGGCGATTATCAAATGCGTTTCATTGCGGCTTAAATAATTTCGCACAAACGCGAAACGTTTCTTATCCGGCGCGAAACTGATTTGGCTGTCAACGTCCGTCAGAATCTTGCGCGCCGCCCCGCCCAGTACCGGAACCTGATACAAACCGCCGATAGCCCAATCTTTATCGTAATTGACATAGAAAATCGAGTTGCTATCAGGAGAGAAAGTAATCCCTACAAAATGGCTGCCGCTTGGCGGAACGATTTCGATTCCGCCAGCGATTTCTACCTGCCTTAACCACAAACTTTCCTGTCCGCGCTCGCTTTGTATGTAAGCAACATATTTGCCGTCAGGGGAAACAGCGGCACGCAAAACTTGTCCGGTGTTAGTTAGCTGCGTCGTGCGCTTGAGCGGCGACAGTGCCGCAAAATTGGCTGCGGCTTCGTTTATTTGCGTAAAACGAAAAAGCCCTACCGCAACTGCAACGGCAAGCAGAAGCATTATCAGTGCAAGCAATCTGGTTTGAAAATTAAAACGCGTGAGTCTGTTTTGCCGTATGTAAATCGCTTTCTGCATTGTTAGTTTCTGCATCACTAATTTCCGCGCCGCTAATTTTCTCGCTGACGATGATGTTGTGTGCGGCTCTTTGTTGTCCGATTTCCGGCTTGCCATTTGTCGCGCCGTCAATCGTTTTCACGTCGGCGATAAAACGATAACCGTGCTTTGGCACGGTTTCAATGAATTGATTTTCGGTGTGATTCTGTCCTAAAGCTTTCCGCAACGTAAAAACATTTTGCGCAATCGTGGATTCCTCAACGAAAGCATCAGCCCAAATCTCGTCCAGCAATTCATCTTTGCCGACGACATGACCGCTGCGCCGCACCAGCAACGCCAAGGTATCGAAAGCCTTCGGAGTCAAAGGCACAGGTTCGCCATCGCGCAGCAAATGCCGTTTCTCCAAATCCAAAGTGAAGTTTCCAAAATTGAAACACTGCGCTTTGTTTTCGTTATTCACCCTTTAATAAATCCTTTAATAAAAGCTTTCAAGAAAATTTGATGCCGTTTCAAATCTGAATTTCAAGATTTTCAGCCATCTTTAGAACTAGACTCTACGCCAGCGAGATGAAAACTAAATTTTATAGCTAGATGCTTGACGAACGCCAAAGGATGTCAAAACCAAGGCTTCTATTGGGAGATATTGATTAACACTAATTCAAAGTTGGGATTAAGCAAAGAGCTATTTCAGCGCGCCTTACTAATCCAAATCTACAGTGAAGCGGTAATTGCAATTATAGCGTTGCAACTAAAACAAGGTGAGCAAGTTGAACGCAAAAATTGGTAATTCAAACCGAGTAATCAAGATTAAATCCTCAGGATGAGCCTGCGAGATGAAGAAGCGTCTTCACTCCGAGGACATCTTCTCGGTAGCTTAGCACCCTGTCGAAAGTGCTTAACTACTTTAACCCTGTCTAAAAGGAGATTTTCCATGAGATTGATTAAGGGTTTACAACGAAGGCCATGGATGGTTATCGCGCTGGTGATTGCCTGCGTCGCGGTCGGGAGCATAGCCTTCTGGCGCGCGTCCAAGCTTCCGGCTGAAGCCTCTGTTGAAGGTAAACAACGCTTGCAAGAGCAAGCGCGCTTGCAGGAGCGTTTGCATAACGGTGTCGGGAGCGAAGTTCGATTCGCGACAGCCTCCGCCAAGCCTGAGCAGATAGCCGAGGCAGTCAGGTCAACAGCCGATTTCATCTACTGGCGTTCCGGCCTCAGGATGTCTGATGAGACGAAGCAGAAACTGGTCGAGGCCGAAAGCAATGTGCTGCAAGGCAAGGCCGGACGCTTCACTATTGAGGAGTTGACCGACAACCTGACAGCGACAGTCGTGGATCGGCTGGCAACTCTCACGGATGTAGAGATTGGGCAGGCGGCTCAAGTCTCGTCCGACGAGCACGGCCAAATCTTGTCGCGAGCCAATGGCAAGTGGGGCGCGTTGACTGAGAGGGAATTTATTCAGCAGGCGAAGTCAGGCCGGCAATGGAGCCAGCGTGGCGATGTTGCTCTGCGTCCCGCGCTGCGTTCGATGATTGAAGAAGAAGTGAATGACCGCGTGAGCACGCTCAGCGCGGCACTGCCTGAACAGTTCGGGCAAGCACGCGCGCAGGGCTTTACACCGATGCAAGCTCTGCTCATCGCTTACTCTGTGGCGACTGACGACCCTTTGACTGATTCGCGGAGCGACATTGAGCAGACGCTCCTTCAGAAGAGAATGGATGCAGGGCAGACCAGAGCGCAGAGAAGGGCGCAGAGGCATATCTCCGGCAGACCTTACGGCCCGCATGGATTGTTACATCCTTCCGCCCCGTACCTCTTCTTTAACAAGACCGGCATCGACAGACTCCTGAATCTCAGCGAAGGAGGTGGAAAGTAATGAAAAAGCTAGTCACAGTCTTATTGCTCTCCATCGTGTTTATCCTTCCCGGCTGCGGCGGTGGCGGCAACAACAACTGTACTTTATACGGACTCACCCCCGGCGCAACTTACCTGGTCTTTATCACTGGCTCCAGTGGCATAGCCATCACGTTAACCCGTGTCGCAAACTCCAATGGAGCCATTATAGTTCAGACGACTGCGAACTGTAGCAATGTGTATGCTGTTCTTGCTACCAACTCCAATTTAGCTCTCTCAGCAAGCCCGTCATCGATATATCTGCCGAGCCCGCCCGCGACGGCGACCATTACCGGCCAGAGCTTCGATCCTACTTACGGCATGCCAAGGGTCGAGTATTTCGACGGCAACGGCTATTTGGTCGGCTCTGTTTACGCTACTTCCGTGTCGGGTAGCACGTCCTTGCAGGCAAACGTGCCTGACTTGTCCAACGCTTACTCAGGCACCTATCAGGTAAGAGTCACCAATAAGACATATCAGGGCTATTACGCGCACACTGTTGGCTCTGCAACTATGACTGCATGGGGCAGGGATCGGACGGACAGCGATGGCGACGGGTGGTATGACGACGAGGATTGTGCTCCTGACGATCCGTCCCTCAACTATAACTGCGCTGAAATCTGTGGTGGTGGCAGCTATGGGCCTCCTTACCAAGTTCCTACAATCTGCGGCTACTGATGATTGTCTCATCAACTGCTCAGATGGCCCACGGGCGATTTCGAGTTAGCTTGCGACAAGCTAACTCGAAAGCTCCTAATCATCTGAAGCAGGGTATTCCGAGGGGGAGTGAGCAGGTCACATCAAGCTGTTCACTCCCTCCTGCGAAGGATGACACAACTCAAATGCCTGCGACACTCTCTCCCCTTCTCGAAACCTAACATTAGGCAATAGTTCAAAACACAAGGAGTGTAGGTGAAATGCGAAGAAAGTTTTTCTTAACGCTGACAATCATTTTGTCGGCAATGATGTTTTCGATAACGGCGGCGGCGCAGCAAAAGTTTTCCGTCAGCTTAAATGGCAGACAAGAAGTTCCGGCGAACAATTCGTCCGGTAACGGCAGTTGTATGGTTACGCTTAACGCGACCGAAACGCAGTTGACGGTCACGTGCAATTACCAGAATTTAACTTCAAATGTGGTGGGGGCGCACATTCACGATAACGGCCCTGTCGGTGTTAACGGTCCGATTCGGTTCGACTTTTCTTTTACCGGCGGCACAACCGGCGCCATCGGCCCGCTGACATTTAACCCGACCCCCGCGCAAGTTGCCGATCTGCGCGCAAATAGATGGTATGTCAACATTCACACCTCGAATTTTCCCGGCGGCGAGATTCGCGGGCAGGTCAAACGAGCCACTGTGCCTTACGACTACGACGGCGACGGGCGCACGGACATCATGGTTTTCCGCCAATCAGCCAACACGTTCTTTACCTTAAACAGTTTAGAAAACAACATCACCGGCAATCTGTTCGGCACGGGAACGGGCGACATTATTGTCAATAATATAGGCGATTTCGACGGCGACGGCAGAGCCGACCAGGTGCTTCTTAAACTCGATGATACCAACGTCGTCACGTGGCTTATCCTGCAAAGCGGAACTAACACTTTACGCACCGAACAATGGGGACAGTTTGCGCCCTTCGGCACAGATGCGATCACGGCTGCCGATTATGACGGCGACGGCAAACTGGATGTCGCCGTTTTCCGCCGCTCAACCGGTGTTTGGTATATCATCGAAAGTTCAACCGGCAATACCCGCGCCGAAATATGGGGAACAGCCGGGGATCTTCCGGTAATCGGCGATTATGACGGCGACGGCAAAGCTGATTTATGCGTTATTCGCAATGAGGGCGGAGTGCTTATCTGGTATATTCGCAACAGCTCTAACGGACAAACGCAGATATTTCAGTGGGGCGCATCAAGTACCGACGCTATATTCTTTTTCTTCCCGATTGATGTTGACGGCGACGGTAAACAAGACCTTATGGTCAACCGCATCATCAGCGGACAACGCGTGTTTTTTGTGCGCCGAAGTTCCGACGGACAGCAATATTATTTGACGTGGGGCGCGCCGGGATACATGCCTCTGTTCGGTGATTATGACGGCGACGGCAAAACCGATTTTGTCGCCCGGCGATCAGTCAGCGGAGTGTATCGCTGGTTCATCTTCCAAAGCTCGACGCAAACGGGACGCACCGTTGATTTCGGGCAAACGTTTGACCAAAGAATTGCAGAACCGCAAGGCGAGCTGCCTGTTGGTAGCGAGGATGTTTTGGAATTTTAGATAAAACACTAAATTCTAAAATGCAGATTCGCTTGAATTGACCGCGAAGGAAAGATTCGCGGAGCTATCACAGGAATCCTTCTCCCCAAAGAGTTCAACGAACAGATCAAACCGCTGTTACGACAGCGAGCATTAAGAGGAGAGACACATCATGTACAGAAGAGTAACTGGCTTTGCGGTCGCTTGCGCGATGGTGCTGGCACTCGGACTGGCAACGGCATTTGCCGCTATCAAGACCACGACCATTCACATCAAGGGCATGAAGTGCGGGAAATGCTCGTCTTCAGTTACCGAAGCGCTCAAAGCCACTGCTGGCGTGCAAGACGTACAGGTCAGCCACGAAAAGGGCGAAGCCGTCATTACGTATGACGATGAGAAAGTGACCGAAGCCAAGCTGCGCGAAGTTATCAACGGCACCGGCTTCAAGGTTGCCGAAGAAGCGGAGACGAAAGCTACCCGATAATTACCTGCCGTCAGGTTAGAGATGGGAAAAGGGACGGCTCTCAACTGAGCCGTCCCTTTTGCTTTGTGTTTTCGCTGCTTCTCGAAGTGCGGCTTGTTTATGTCAACGGCACGCCCAATACAGGGCCGATTGTGGCTCTTGAGGCCGAGGGTTCGAGCCCCTCTAGCCGCCCCAGTTAAATCAAAAAGTAACGGGCATCGCCGCGATGATTTTCCCGTCCGCTTGCACGGCGACTGCAAAGACATCCGGCGGGCTGCCGTCTGTGCGCGTGAGTGCGCCCGCATTAAAACTCAAATCCAGGTCGCCGGGCGCGGCTGCGACCCGGTGTGCATTGCCTGTCAAGATAAAGAGCAGCATTAATAAAATTGTTGGGCCAAAAGTTTTACTATCCATTGCCATATCTCCTTCTTTAACCCCTGAACTGGTCGCTCACCAGAGAGACGAAAAGCTCTCCGGCCAACTCCGGCGCGAAAGCAAATACTTCCGGGTGATTTTCCAATTTTCCGTGATGCTCTTTGCCCTCGCCCCGCGTCATAAAGAAAAATCGGAGGCAGCCAGAAAAGTCCTAAGAATTCCCTCTAAAAAATCTCTGAAAATTCTCTCAAGCGTTGATGAGCGAGAATCCGCAGCATTTATATGAGTTCGGCCCGTTTCATCTGGACACGGCGGAGCGGCAGCTTCTGCGCGAAGGCGAGCCCGTTCAGTTGACGCCGAAAGTTTTTGAGACGCTCTGTCTGCTGGTCGAGAGGGGCGGGCATCTGGTCGGGAAGGACGAATTGATAAAAAGGCTCTGGCCGGATGACAAGTTTGTAGAGGAAGCCAACCTGACCAACAATGTCTGGATGCTGCGGAAAACGCTCGGCGAGAGGCAGGACGGCCAAAGCTACATTGAGACCGTGCCTAAACGCGGTTACAGGTTTACGGCTCCTGTACGAGAGCTACAACTGCCAGGCATTGACGCGGAATTGATTCTGGAAAAGCACAGCCGCACACACATCGTCACCAAAGAGGAAGCGGACAACGGGAACTATGTCGAGGCCGCTCCCGAAGGTGACGCGAATCGTGTGAAGCAGATTGCCTCCGACGCAGGATGGATTCAAGAGATAGCGTGGGCTCCAGACGGGCGAATTGTTTACCGCTCGAACGCTGGCGGCAGCGCGGAAATCTGGGTGATGAACGCGGACGGCTCGAACCCGAAGCAACTGACGGCGGATGCGCGCGCGAGTCGCGGCCTCGCCGTCTCGCCTGACGGTCGTTACATCTTCTTCGCCTCCGACCGCGCGGGGCGTTTCAATATCTGGCGCGTGGATGCAGACGGCTCGAACCTCAAGCAGTTGACCGCAGGGGATGACGAATTCCATCCGCATGCGACGCCCGATGGCGCGTGGGTCGTTTACCAGCGCGGGGTGATGGAGCCTAGACTGTGGAAAGTAGCAGTGGACGGCGGAGAATCAGTGCAGTTGACTGAGACGCGCGCGATGCGTCCGGCAGTCTCGCCAGACGGCTCGCTTGTCGCCTATCACTATCTACCCAGACGTGGACAAGTCGCGTTGGAGAATCGGCGTCGTTTCGTCCGAAGGAGGGTCGCGCTTGAAGCAGTTCGACTTTCCGCCGACGTTGACGTGGAGGTTCGTACGCTGGTCGCCCGACCAGCAATCAATCGCCTACGCCAACAGCACAGACGGCCTCTTCGACATCTGGCTCCAGCCGCTCGACGGGAGCCAGCCGAGGCGACTGACAGACTTCAAGGCCGAACAAATCATAGCCTTCGACTGGTCGCGCGACGGACGCTCACTCGCCTTCGTCCGCGGCGTCGAAACGAGTGATGTCGTTCTTATCGAGAACGCCGCTTTGAAGTAATGAATAAAATTCAAAAAGCAAAACGGGCATCGCATGGATGCCTGTTTTGCTTTTTGTGTGCTGATGACAAGTCGTTTTATCTGACCTGTAGAAAATGGCCGACGGGGCTGTCGCCCGTTGCGCCGAATTGAAAAGCGTGGAAGCCGTTGGTGCTTCTGTTGACGTAGAAAGTGCCGTCCGTTGGACGCCAGACCGCGTGGTCTGTTTTGCCGTCGCCGTCAAAGTCTCCGGGAGTTGGTAAATCAAGATTGCCGATGCCGAAGTTATATGCGTTGAATGCGCCGTTAGAGCTATTGAGCCAGTACCACGTGCCAGTTGATTCGCGCCAGACCGCGCAGTCGGTCTTGCCGTCGCCATCGAAGTCAGCCGGAACAATCTTGTCCAAAGAGCTATCGCCGAAGGTGACATACTGGATTGAGCCATCGCTGGTGCTGCGGATAATGAAGGTGTTGGCGGGTGTGCCTGAGCCGTTGCGATAGACGGCCAAATCGGCAAAGCCGTCGCCATCAAAATCACCGCGAATCCCGACATCTGTGGCTGCGGTGCCAAAATGGACTGCCGTCCAACCGAATGTGCTGCGCTGGATAAGCCATCCGAGTAACCCGCCGACGGCGTTGAACGTCACAATCGGATCGGTTGTGCCGTCTCCATCAAAGTCCTGTGAAACGAGCGGATTGTCTCCTGCATTCCCAAGCCTGACCGTCTTCACCGTCCCGTCCAGACTCCGTAGAATGTAAAAGATTCCGGCTCGCCAGATAGCTATGTCCCACTTGCCGTCGCCGTCATAATCGCCGGGGACGTTCAAGTCGCCCGCGCTTCCCCAGGAAGCTGCGGAAAAACCTGCCGTGCTCTGCTCTGTGTACCATGAGCGCAAGCCGCCCGTATCGCGCGTCACAGGATAGTCCGTCTTCCCGTCGCCATCGAAATCCAGAACTACTCGACGATAGACAGGCGGCGGGTTCGTATCAATCGTCAGCGACCAGCCGCCGGAAATCTGGCCGCTTGACCCGTTGACGAAATCATAGATAAAGAGATTCCAGACGCCGTTCGGGTCCGTGCCGCCATAGACTGAGGCGAAGGTTGCTGTCCCGCCGTTGTCCGGGCCGGGATTCGCATAGTTAGTACCGGGGCCGGGCGACGGGAAATTGTCGCCATCGTAAAGGTTAGTCGGCTTGTAAGTGCCATTCCCCCAAGCGTTGTTCGAGGGCAGCCGTATCAAGCCATGATCTGAGATCGTGTATGTCAGATTAACCATACTCATATTCACGCCAAAGGAACCTCCATTTTGGAAGGCGAAGGCCGCTCCTGTTGGCCCGACCAGCACCATGCCGACATTATCCATGTGTGCATGGCTCAAACCTCTGATGGTAACTCTGAAACTGCCGGGGATAGTGGAGATATTGCCTGTCAGCCCTGAGACGGTGATAGACGAGGGATACAGCGAAGCCGTGCCTATCGTGTTAATGGTAATGGGAGTAGAGTTGGTAAAGGTCACAAGCGTCGAAGGCGTCGCCTGCTCCTGCTGCGGCGGCGCGCTGGCGGCGCGTGACGAGTTGTGCAGCGGGGCAGACGCCAAGAGACTCAAAATAAGAGTCAGCGCGATTGTCATCCACAGCGAACGTGTTAAGTATTTAGTTTTGGGCGAATTTTTTCTAACTATCATTACTAGCTCCTTAAAGGTGACGTGCATGAGGCACCGTTCAGGCTGAAGGAGTCTTCTAAATACCCGATGCTGGTTTCAAGCAGCGTATTATATTAAGAATATTTTATAAGTGACTCTCATAGGACTTTTGCGAAAGGCTATGCTATATTCGCTCGTCTCTGATAGAGGGCCGCGAGCAGGATGGCTTTTGGTTCTGACGGCTCACGTTTCTGCTGTTCATCACACAGGGATGTAAATTTAAAAAGGAAGAAGTAGAAGTTGCCGCGTCTAAAGAGTCAGGCAAGAGTGGAAAAGGGCTGTTTTGCTATTGACATTTGACGGCAAGAGGCTTAATGTGCGCCCGTTGCCTCAGGAATTCTGCCTGCGGAGACCCGTGTTTAGTAGTTTTGCATCTCTGCTTCCAAACAGATACTGAGGGACAGCCTCTCTGCGAGCCACAACTGTTAATCTGGAGTTTTGCTTTCGCCCTGTGCAAATGATTTTATCCAAGCTTTCGATTATCAGCCCCGAAGCTTGTCTTTCATTTCAATCCATCTCAAAACCGGATTAACAGGCAAGAGAGACAGAGAAGCTACGATTACTTTGATTGATAATACCTGAGAGCCCAGAAAGCTCTAGCCTTCATGTTTGTCAGAGCCACAGCGCATCTCGTGTTCTGTGTTCGACGTTGATGGATCTTACGCACTTACTTGCAATCCCGGATGGCAGCTCGCGGTAGCTCGGCTTTGAAGGGGTAAACCCATTCTTGATGTTCGAAAAGGAAGATAAATGATGAAAACGATCTTGACCCGGCGCGGCCTGTGGGCTGCGCTCTGCCTGTCACTGACCATCGCTTTGTTAGTTGCACCTGCCGCGAATGCCCAGCCCAGGCTCCGTAAGCAGATGGACTTTGATATGGATAACAAAGCTGATTTTGTTGTTTACAGGAATTCGACCAATGTCTGGTGGATTCTGAGGAGCACAGGCGGCTTTACAGGCACCGCCTTCGGCACGAGCCCGATTGATTTCCAGACTCCCGGCGACTTTGACGGCGACAACAAAGCTGATATTTGTGTGTGGAGAGAGACCGAAGGCGTGTTCTACGTCATCAACAGCTCGACAGGCGCCTTTTCCGCGCATCCCTGGGGCCAGCCCGGCGACGAGCCAGTGCCTCGCGATTACGATGGCGACAACAAGACGGACTTTGCAGTCGTTCGTCGCAGTGGCGCAGTCGGCGGCGCAATGACCTGGTACATCTTCCAGAGCCAGACCGGAACTCTGCGCGCAGAGAATTTCGGTATCAGCGAAGACTTCACGGCTCCCGGCGATTATGACGGCGATGGCAAATTCGATCTCGGCGTCCAGCGTCAGGTCGGCAGCACCGGCGTTTTCTATTTGCAGCAGAGCACGGCTGGATTCGCAGCGATTAGCTGGGGCTTAGCAAATGATTTCGTCGTTCCCGGCGATTACGACGGCGACGCCAAGACGGACATCGCAGTCGTGCGTGATTCTGCCAGCGCATTCACCTGGTACGTTCGCCAGAGCCTGACCGGAACTCTGCTCTCAGTCACATGGGGCATCAGCACCTCAGACCTGACTGTGCAGAACGATTACGATGGCGACGGCAAGTGCGACATCGCAGTCTGGCGCGAAGCGGGCGGCTCAGGCACATTCTATGTGCGCAAGTCCACAGACCTTTCGCTGCTCTCTCAGCCCTGGGGCAGCACCGGAGACTTTCCGGTCGCAGCGTTCGACACGCACTAATGGGCCAGACTCATACGGAAGCAACAGCCTGACGGCGCGAGCTTCTTTTACCCCTTCAAATGAAAAGCACAGAGGAAGCATCTTTCCTCTGTGCTTTTTATTTTCTTTGCTATATTCTACCCGCGCCGGGCGGCATGGCTTTGAAGAGATTGCCAGCATCCTTTTCAAATTTTTTATCGCAGAGAGAGAGCGCGTGAATGGTCACTTGTTACAACTGCGGGCAGTCGAATGCAGAAGGGACGCTGATTTGCCGCTACTGCGGGACAGCATTCAGTTCTCTTGGCTCGCAAACGACGACGCAGCCCAAAGACTATGTGCCGCCGCAGCCGCATCTCTGGGCCAGCGACCCTTCTGCCGCGCCGGTCGCGCAGGTGCAACCGTATGCGAGTCAATTCCCTGCTCCTGCCGGATACAGATGCCCGCATTGCGGCGCGGCCTTTGTCCCTCTGGTTGCTAAAAAGATTTCTGCGGACGGCTGGCTGACTTTTGCGCTGTTGCTTTTTTTCTGCCCGCCGTTTTTCTGGATTGGCCTCTTGATGAAAGAGGAGTATCGTATATGCGCCACCTGCGGCACGAAATTCGGTTAGCTCGAAACAGTAGATGAATGCGCACGCTCGGTCTTCATCGTCGAACCATCTGTGAAGAGGCTTCTATGAGACGAATCTCCTTTCTGCTGCTCTTCATTCTGCTACTCGCCACAAATCTTCAAGCGCAGAACACGCGCCCGGCGAAGGAATACGTCAAGCGCGGCATCGCGCGTTTCAGTCAGGGCGACCTTGAAGGAGCGATTGCTAATTACGATAAGGCCATCGAGGTCAATCCGCGATTCGCAGACGCCTTCTTTCATCGCGGCAAAGCGCGCAGGGCCAAAGGAGATTTAAACGGCGCGATAGCCGATTATGAAACTTCGATTGAGCTTGACCCGCGACTCGCGGAAAACAATCGAGACATCGCCAGCGCGTATTACAACAGAGGCTTTATCAGAACGAACGGCCTTGAGATTTATGAAGCCTTAGCAGACTTTGATCAGGCCATACGATTTAACCCGCGCCATGTGGACTCTTTCATCAAGCGTGGTGAAGCGCACTTGATTCTCGGAGATTTCAAAAGGGCGATTGCAGATTTCGATAACAGCCTCGACCTCAATCCAAACCAGTACGCGGCTTCACTGGCTTACGCCGGGCGCGGGTTCGCGCGTCTCTTGCAGGGCGATGAAGCATCAGCCGAAAAAGATTTCGCAGAATGCGTCAAGCTCAACAGCGAAGGAAAATTTTTTCTTGAGCTACACTTAAAGCTCCTGGAAGCCCAGATGAAAGAAGTCAAACGACGACGCAATATCACACCCGAACGAATCGCATAAAAAGGAAAAGATAAAAGACAGCACAACAGCCCAGCGAGGGGCTGCATGAAGTAGCCCCGCGCGTTAGCGCGGGGACAATCGCACCAAAAACAATCCGAGCCCCGTAGGGGCGGCACAATTTATGCCGCCCCTACGGGGCTCATTATTTATCTTGCGCTACTGAACCCACGACTCACGTCGTGGACTATTTCATGCCGCCCCTCGCGGGGCTGAGAAAAACTTTTCTTGTCTCGCGCCTCACGTTCTTACTCTTTACTTTTCTCTATCGCGTATATCCTGCCGGATAGTCAATCTTGACATCCGTTCCTTCAAGCACGACCTCTAGCTTGTGGAATCCTTTTTCGGAACTGGTCGAGAGAAAAGTCACTGCAAGCTGTGAGAACAGAGATTCGCCAAGTTCGCGCAGGAATGGATCAAAGCTCACTGGCACGCCCGTTCCTTGAAAGAAGGCGCGGCCACCGCTCTCGTCCGAAAGTCTTTCCAGAGAACTCTGCGCGTTGCTGACCAAGAACTGATTGCGCCCGCCTGTGGCCGTCACTGTCGGAGCATAAAAAGAATAGACGGCAACGCTCCTGCGCTGCGCCTCGCGTATGGCGCGCTGCAAGTCCACACTCAAACCTGCGGACGAACTGCTCAAGCCGCGCGAAGTATCGAGCCCGTCCGTCACAACCAGCATCGCGCGCCTGCCTGACGGCAAAGACTCAAAGCGTTTCAAGCCTTCTATGATTTCGATATAAGGATTAAAAGGGGCTGCGGTCGCAGAGCTAATCGGGATGCGGAGGGCGCGCACGGCCTTCTCCAAATCTGTCGTGAATTTTTGCCTGACTTGCAGCGAGCCGCTCTTGATATAACCGACCATCACGCGCGACCCCCTTGGCAGGGTGCGTATAAAATCTCCGATGCCTTTAATCTCATTGCTGATGGAAGACACGACATCATCCTGTATCAAGACTGCGAGCGCGAGCGGCGAAGTGCCTATGCCGCGCGTCGAGAGAACTTTGCGCTCTTCGCCATCCTCCTTCACGATGACATCACCGAGCGCGATAAATTCCTCGTCATGTAGCTGCTTCAATCCCTTGAGGCGCGGCGTAATCGGAATCGTCACGGGCCGCACCTGCCCGTGATCCTTTTTGCTCCGCGAGCCGCTCTGGCCCATGACAGAGGAAGCGGGAACGACATAAGCCATCATCACGATGATGAGCGTGGCAGCAACTCTTTTTAACGTATAGCGCATCGCTTCTCCTCGGAAATTTCGGCGTTGGATTCAAGAATCATAATACACAGGGCGCGTAGAGCAAAATTGAACGCCCTTAAAAAGTCGAAGGCAAGGCTGGCTAACATGCTCTGTGGCGGGTTATATTTTAACTATCAAGAACGCGAGAGCTTTATCAAACCGGTGCGCCACGTCGTCTTAACAGTGCATTTGCAAACCGCCGGATGTTTTGATTAGATGCATGTTTAGCGATTTACGTTTTCACGAATGAGCAAAACAGAGACCGACAATAAACTGACCGCAAGCGAGCGCGCGATGGCCCGCATACTCAAATATGCGCCATGGCTTGCGCCAATCTTATTTGCCTTGCCCGGCCCTGTGCTGTTCATGATTCTCTATCTGGCGGCGGCGACGACGGAAGCGGCTGCACTTTATATCTTTCTGTCTCTCGCCTCGCTCGGAGTCGGAGCCATCGCGGGCCTGATAGTCGCACTCTTCCTTGTCTTTTATCGTCGCAGTTGGATGAAAAAATTAAGAGAGAAGCTGGCGACGGACGGCATCACCGCAGACGAAGTGGCATGGTTCACATCCGAGATGACGACTGCCGAACGGCAATCGCTCTCACAAATAGAAGCACAAAATCTGCTACTCGCAGATGCCTACCGCGAGACACTGGCCGCGCGTCTCACGGCCTCTCGCGTCGTCAACAGCGCGCGGCGCGACCTCTTGCTCGTCGAGCGAAGGCTCAATCGCACCACATACAATCAAGGCCAGACCAACGCGACTTTGCAGGAAGAACTCAAAGCCGACAAAGCTCGCCTTGAGCGCGTGCGGCAAGAGGCAACGGAACGCCGCTCTGAAGCAGAGGCGCGCCTGCAAATGATAGAAGCCGCAGCCAGTCGCGGCCAGAGTTGGACGGAAACAAACGCCGCACTCCAACGCCTCAGCGCGACACAACAGCATCTCCCACTCGCACTTGAAAGCGCGCGTATAGATCAAGAAGTTCGTGAAGATATTGAAAAAGAGTTGCGCGGCGGAGACAGCGCATCAACCTCTAAAACTCAGACTGGTTGAGACTCGCCTGCCAGCATTTTTTTCAAACGATAAACTCCAACCGAAATTCTTTCAGCATAGCCTTCATCAACCAGCGCGCGATTGCCGATGCCCGCTTCCGGTCTGCTGAGTCCAGCGACTTTCGCCAACTCTCCGCGCAGAGTCATGCCCGCTCCATTAAGAAACGCTCGCGCCACTTCGCGCAGGGCCGTTTCGCGTTTGACGCGGATGGAAAGCTCTTTCGGGAAACGACCTTCCGCGAGTGTCCAGATGTATGTGAACCACGGCTCGTATAAGACTTCTCCAGGCACGACTTTTAAAGCCATTTGCAACTCGTCCATCGCGCGCAGGAATTGTTTGCGATCCTCTATGCCAGACTCTTTACGCAGGTCTGCGGTCGCCATCTCCCATTCCTTGCGCAAGACCTTGAGCACTGCGCGCGCATGCGATGAAAGCCTCTCGCGCTCCGAGCGGCGCGGCGCGCCCCAGAGCGCGTTGAAGTACGGCACAAGACGCGGCGCGACGAAAGTGGCGCGTCCCTTTGCCAGCTTGGCGTAATAGACGCGCCCGCCTCGCATCACTTCATCCTTGATTGTCCATGCGAGACTGGCCTCAGGGTCTTTCTGCATATGGCGCGGCGTGTGCGCGTCGCGGCGTCCACAGACGGCTATGTAGAGCGACGGGCCGGGACGCCTCGCATCCGTCAAGGCTGAACAAAATCCAACGCTCTCGACCAGCCTCTCAGCATCGAAGGCATTCTCCACACGCAACTCAGGCTCACGCCGCCACATGCGGTCACGATAAGCCTCTATCTCTTCCGGCAACGAGTCATTCATTCCTGTTTGAATTTTTTTATTCAAGGCCGATGACGAGAAAGGTCGTGTCGTCTTTGGCGGGTGCGCCGATGCGAAAGCGGTCTAGGTCTGTGAAGAACTCTTTGGCTATCTGCTCGACATCGCGTGCGTTGATGCGAGAAAAGCTGTCTGCGAGTCCGTCCTGTTCATACTGCACTCCGTCTGTGTTCTCCGCCTCGGTCACACCGTCGCTGAAAATCGCCAAACGCTCGCCACCGGCAAACATCGTCACACCCGCTTCATACTCGCTGCCGGGCAAGAGTCCTATAGGCATCCCATTCGCTTCAAACTTTCTCTCGTCCTCAAGCCGACGATTCATCCAGACGGGCGGCAAGTGTCCCGCGTTGACATAACGCAGATGGCCCGTCTCTGTATTGAGGACTCCGAGAAAGAGCGTCGCGTAAGTTCCGAGCGGAGCCACGTCCGTGACTCTCGCATTGAGTTCGGTGGCGAGTCGCGCGAGGTCTGATTCCGCGCGCACGAAAGCGCGCAACTCCGTTTGCAAAGTGCTCATCAACAATGCCGCGCCGATGCCTTTGCCGCTCACATCCGCGACCCAGAAAGCGCATTCGCCTGTCGGCAACATGACTACATCATATGCATCGCCGCCGACATCATAGCAAGACTGGCTTGTCCCCCATGCAGTGAGCGGCGGCGGAAGGCTGATGCTTCCTGCTGGCGGCAGAAGTCTTTGCTGAATTTTGTGCGCGAGTTTGAGTTCGTTTGAGAGCATCTGCACGCGCACGGCTTCCTGCGCGAGTTGTTCGCGCTCGACTGCGATGGCCGCGAGAGCCGCGAAGGATTCAAGATATGCAAGGTCTGCTTCGGAGAAGCGGCCCGCGCGTGCGTTGAGGGCTTGCAAAGAACCGACCAGCGTCCCTTCCGGTTTCTTGAGAGGCACGCACAGCATCGTCTTCGTCATAAAGCCCGTTCGCACATCCGTCGAAGAATCGAAACGCGGGTCGGCCCGCACATCATTCAGCAGCACGCTCTCGCCTGTCTCTGCGACAAAGCCAGCGATGCCGACGCCGCGCTCAAGCACAATCTCTATCCGCTCAGAGCCAATCATCTGCCTCGCGTGCAGCTTGTCTGTCCGGCGGTCGCGCAGGAAAGCAGTCCCGCGTTCGCAATCAAGCTGCGTCGAGACTAAACTGAGAATAACGCACAGGATGTCGTCCAGACCCGAAGCGCGGTTCAGAGCTTCGCTGGCCTCAACTAAAGCTTCAAGCCTCAAGAGACGCACATCATCCGGTAAATTTTTGAGGGCCACCGTTACGTTGGACACCTTGGTTGCTAACTCCTTTGAAAAAATAAAGAAGATAAGTATTCAACTCTTTGCGTCCTTTGCGTGATTTACTTTGCGTTCTTTGCGTTTGAAAAGCCTTTAACCGCAAAGAACGCAAAGAGGAAGATGCAAAGTGCGCGAAGCAAGAAATGCTCTCTCTTCCCACTTACAAAATTCTTTCCGAGAAATCCTAACATTTTGGATGTAGTCCGGCGCAAGTCTTTTGAGAATAAAAAAGCGGGAAAGGATTTCCATAAAATCCCTTCCCGCTTTTTTGTTTGACTAAATCGCCGTTGTCTTATCTGGGGCCGCTTGAGCGCACGACGACTTCCGTGCCGCTCACGAGTTCCAGGTCATCACGGCCTTGCACATAGACAGAGCCTGCGCCCGCGCCTGCACCGATAGCTGCGCCGATGGCTGCGCCCTTGCCGCCTCCGGCGATGGCTCCGATGATTGCGCCGACCGCAGTGCCGATGGCAGCGCGTTTGGCTGTTGTAGAGCCGCGACTATCGCTCTCCTGCACGTTGCCTTCGTTGTCCACGCGCACAGTCTCGCCGCCGGGCGTGCGTACGCTCTCGACAAATCCTGCGAAGCGATATGTGTCGCCATTGCGGAAACGTATGCGCTCAAAGTTGAGCGTCATCTCCGAGCGGCCAGTGACGCGACCCGAACGATTCACGCCCGTGACATAGCCTTCGATGGTCGCGCCCTCATACTGCGAAGGGCTGTTGACAGTCATCGTGAAGCGATCATTCTCGCGCGAATCTTTCGTCGTCAGATTGTCATTGAGCACAGCGACAAGCTGCGTTCCATTCGGCACAGTGAAATCGCCGTTCACAGTTCCGGTTCCGGTTCCGGTCGTCGGATAGTTCGGATAGCCGTTGTATAAATCAAGCTGCGCGACATCCGAAGTTCTGTTGTAAACGCTCTCGACAACAACTGGCTGTGTGAGCCTGTCAGAGCTGATGCGGCGCGTGATGCGCAGGCGGTCTCCGTTATCAATCGGATCAAAGGAGACGCTGTAATCATTGCCGCGATCACCCGTCTGGCTGATGTTCAACTGGTCTCCAGTAAACGAAGCACGCACGCGCACCTGTCTGCCGTTCTCCAACTGCTCAACGCGCTCGCGCCCGTCAGCGTCAAACGAAATCTGCTGAGCACGCGAAGAAGCGATGGTCACATTGCGCCCGCGACGGTCAATAGCAATGCTCTCAGGCGATTCAAGCCGCGCCGTCAAAGCATCAAGAGCGCGCTGCCTGTCACGAACTGGCAAACTGCGTGTGGCCCTCTCTGCGGCCTCGCGCGGGTCTTCGCTGCGCGAAGTATCTATACGAAATGTTCCAGTCAGGCGATTGCGCGCCGTGCCGACGCCGACGCCCACGCCTGTGTTCGAATCATTCGAATTATATGGCCCAGACCAATTCCAGTTGATATTGTAGAGACGCGCCAACTCAGTCAGGTCTGTGCGGATGTTGGCCCAGTTCTGCTGCGTGCGCGTATTGAGCGTCGTGCGACGCAAAAAGTTATTAATCGGCAACGAGAGATTGAGCACCTCTTCAACTTCCTGCCTGGTCTCGCGGCGACTGTTAAAGTTGGTTCGCAGGCGTGCGACTGAGCTATCGAAGTCGCTGACCATTTGACTGATGTTGGTTTCTCGATTGGCCCCGTAACGACCGTTGCGGAGCGCGTTATCTAAGTTCTGTCTAAAGTTAACAGAACGATTTTCGATGCGAGTGAGAACCTGTCTGACTTGCCTGTCATTAACGCGGTACGGCCTCTGTGCCTGCACCATCAAACTCATGCCCGCGAGCGCAAAAACCAACGCCACGGAAACTAACTGTCTAAACCTATTCATCTTCTCTTCCCTCCAGTGATGAAGAACTAACTGCTTCATTAACCCTAAAACATTTGCGCATGCGCTTCCTGTTTCAGACGCCGTGCAACTTTTGAGGGGGGAGTTATTTCTTTTCTCAGCGATTGGGAGAGCAATTACGCTGTAACTCGACTTAGCTTGTAAGTCTTTCAAAAGTAACGATTTCTACTCAGCTCTCAAGCTCGCTCGCATGCCTTTCGCGGCATGCCTTCAAGTAGCTGATACTCCGATTCTGCAACTCTTCGGTTTGGTTGCCATTTTTTCACATACTGTTTTTGTGTTGATTAACAAAACCGAAGAGAATGTATGGAGAAAGTGTACGCAAGAGATGTTTCAAACGAATGACCTTCCTGTGCTCAAATGATATGCTGTTAAAGAAATAGGAGGTTTTTCGAGATGGAAGACAGCAAAGCCACTATCCATTTTGCGGGCGACGATTTATTTATCGGCATCAGTCCGGGCGGGCATGCGCAAGTTCTTGACACAAACCATGAGCGCGCGAGTGCTGCGACGCCTGTGGAGTTGCTGCTGATTGCGCTCGGCAGTTGCACGGCTGTGGATGTTGTCTCAATCCTGCGCAAGAAGCGCGAGCAGGTGACGGATTATCGCGTCGAAGTCAGAGGCGAGAGACGCGCAGAGCACCCGCGCAGTTTCACAAGGATGGAAGTCAAGCACATCCTGCGCGGGCGCAAGTTGTCTGAAAAAGCTGTGGCCCAGGCCATCGAGTTATCGGAGACAAAGTATTGCAGCGTCGCCGCCACGCTCAGACCGACGGCGGAAATTGTCTCTTCCTATGAAATCATTGACGAAGAAGATACAACACCATCTTCATCAAACAACATCTGAAGGCTGCGTGAGCTTTTGCAAATCATCGAGTGTAGATTATGAACTTTTTTATTTCCCTGTTTCTCCTTTTCAACTCCGCCAACGCTCTGGCCGTGCAGATGCCTGCGGCGAGCGCGCAGCTACGTGATAACGAACTGGCACATGTGCGCAGGCTTGACCGCGAAGGCCGCGGCGCAGATGGCAAGCTCCTTCAACTGAGCGCGGCAGAACATCTCAGACGCGCCAATGTCTATATGACGAACCGCGCGTTTGCGGAAGCACGCGTCCACTGGCAAATGATTTTGGAACGCTATCCGACAGACGCAAATGTTCCGGCGGCTTTGTATGGCATGGGCCGCTCGCATGCACAGGAGCGCGGCTATGAACAGTCGCTTCCATATTACGAGCGGCTGACGCGAGAGTTTGCGCAGTGGAAGGAAGGACGCGAAGGACTTTTCATGCTCGCCACTGCGCTCCTGCGTATGGGCCGCGCGGCGGATGCTGCTACGCGTTATCGCGCTTACACCGAACTCTATCCGCAGGGCGAGAGAATCGAAGGCGCATATCTGAATGTCATAGACACTTTGCGCGAAGCCGGAAAGCCGGATGAAGCTATCATCTGGATTACACGCACCAGAGAGAGATTTCCCGGCACGGCTACGGACACCAACGCGCTCTTTGCGCGCCTCCGGCTCGACATCGCCGCCAGCGATTGGACACATGCTCTTCAAACGATTGATGAATTGCGCCGCAGGATATTGCAGAAGGATTCGATGACCACGACAGAGGAGCTTGCATATCTCAAGGCATATAGCCTTGAGCGGGCCGGGCGGGCGCAGGAAGCCATCAATGCTTATCTGATGATGACGGACAGGGCTGATTCCTATCACGGCTGGCTGGCGACACAGAGATTGCTTGCCATCAAAGAGTCTGCGAACCGCCCCGAAGTTTTGGCCCGCGTCACAAAAGCGCAGACAGATATTTCGCGCTCGGCCAGTCTTTATCCCGCGCCCTATCGTGAAGTGATTGTGCGCGAGGCCATGAAGCGCAAAATTGACCCGCGCCTCTTGCTCGCCATCATGCGACAGGAAAGCAACTTTCGTGAGCGCGCGAAATCGCCCGCCGCAGCACGCGGACTTTTACAGCTTGTCGTGGATACAGCATCGAAATACGCGCGGCGCGCAGGCATCAATAACTTGCAGGATGAAGACCTTTATCAACCTGCTGTCTCGATTCGCATCGGCAGCGAATATCTCTCGGAGTTGTCAAACCTCTTTCCAAATTTGCCCGAAGCCGTGATTGCTTCTTATAACGGCGGCGAAGACAATGTCGCGCGCTGGCTCAAACGCTCAGGCCATCGTGATGGCGGACTGCTCGCAGCAGAAGTCGGCTTTTCCGAAACCAAAGGCTATGTGTTCGTCGTGATGGCAAACTATCGCGCCTACCAGCAGCTTTACACTGCGGATTTGAGAAGGAAGTAAGAAGAAAAATTTCCCGCAAAGGCGCAAAGACGCAAAGGAAAGCAACCTGTCTTTTCTTTGCGTCTTTGCGCCTTTGCGGGAAACTTGCTTTTTAAGGCTCAGGACTGTAACGCCTGTCTTCAAAACCTCTCGCACGCTCGCGCCGTCTCAATGTATCTGCATTCTGATACGGATAAGGTCGCGGGCTGATGCCGAGCCTGACGAGAGCCGCGCGATATTCATAACGCAGAGTGACTTCGGCTGACGGGCGGTCTTCCAAATCCAGATTCACCCATCGCACATCATGTCGCATGTTGCGCCCGATGCCCGTCGCTGCATAGTCATCATCAGGCGCAGGATAAGCCTCCGCGCTTTTCTGTCTCGCGCTCGCTCTGTTTTCATTTCCGTCTCGACCCGCGCCGGACGTTGGAGCTTCACTGCGTTCAGTGCTGCTGCTGTCTTCACCTCCCAGAGGTCGCGGCCTACGCGGAGGCGTCACGACCGCTACCGGATTACGTTCGCGGAAAAAGACTGCGGAGATAACTCCTAAGTTAGATGTCTGGCCCAGCTTCGCGCCGTAAGAGTTGCGCTCGTTTGTGAAATAGAAACGGCGCGCGCGCGCGGAACTCATCTGCCAACCGCTAATGGTAATCGCGCCGTAAGGCTCTATCACCCACTTGCTGGCATTCGCGGCAGAGGTGCGGCGCGCATCAATCGTGTTCAGTCCATCAACCGAAAGAGCTACAGCCACGCGCCTGCTCAAAGGATTTCTGATTCTTAACTCATACTCCGCATTTTCCAGAGCTTCGACATATCGCCGCCCGCGCGCGTAATACTCAGGCAACGATATGCCATTCACAAGGACTTCTATCTCAAATCCCTGCGCGGGTATAACATTCCGCTCAGGCGGCAGAGACATCGCGGCGGGCGCGCCGACATGTGCCAGAGCCTTTTCGCTGAATGACACAAAGATGGTCACGCCAAGCAAGCTCATGCTGGCTAAGACCAATGGAATCAAAGCTTTTTTCATGTTTCGCATCTCCTTTCGCGGCGAGCAAAGGCTTCCGCTAGATCGCTTCTTGAACGGAGAGAGCTTAGATTTCTTGCGGGGATTGAAGAGCAAACAAGTGGGGAGAACTTCTCTATCGGAAATTATTTAGCGCGCTTGGTTTCATTGATAACTTTAAAATCTTCACCGGGCTTGAAGACTAAGTCTGCTTTCTTTCCCTCATACTTGATGTGCACGAGATTAACTTGATCATCGAGCAAGTCAAAGAAGATGCGATTGCGCAGCTGCGCGCCTTCCAATCCTTCCGGCATTTTCGTTTCGATATAGAGCCAGACTGCGTCGGCCTGCGATTCCATCCCGACCCATGAAAAGGTCTTGAGCTGTCCCTCGCGGTTTTTGAGATTCACGGCCTCGCCAAGATATGCCAGCGTCAGCTTGTCCGCATCCGGCGTCTTATCGAGCCGGATGCGTTTGCCGCTTCTCTTGCTCAAAATGTGTTCAAGGTCATGCGCGAAAACCTGTATCGAAATTTCTACAGACTTTTCCTGCTCGTTATACTCTGCCTGCATCAAGCTCGTGTGAAAAGTATGAGGCGGAGCGGCCTGCGCCGTAAAGCACATCCCAAGGACGAGCAAAAGCATGCCTGTCAAAATGTAGAGCCTGTTTCTCATGGCTGATTCGCAGCCGGTGGCAAGGGCTTCTGCTCAAGCTCCTGCATCGGATTGCGCTCTTTCTGTTCCTTGAAAATCTGAAACTTAGATTTCACAGGGCGACGCGGGAAGAAGTTGTTCTCCATATCCACATCCGCCGTCTCAAGATGCGGGTCAAGCGCGATTGACTTTATCTCTTTATTGGTCGCAATCACCTTCGAGACATTGAAATTATCATAACGCCAGATTTCAGCGGGGATGCGCATCTCTTCCTTTGTGCCGTCCGCATATTCGATGAGCAGGATGACAGGCATGACAAGTCCGCCGATGTTCTTTAGCTCAACGACATAAAAGTTGATGCCGTTCGTGAGCAAGGCTCGCTCTTCTTCGGTCAGCGTCTGAAGATATTCTTGAAACTCTTCGCGCTGGCGCGCAGTCACTTTGAACTCATCATAGGTGTTATAAAAATCTCTGAGCGAGGGGAACTGGTCAATGCGCTTTGGCAGAGACTTGTTGCGTTGCTCTGAGAGTGTTTCGGGTTGTGCGGCATCTTCACGCCGCGCGGCTTCCCTCTCAATCTCTGGATTGCGCGTGTCCGTCGTGTAGAGGCGCACGCGCTCAATCGAGATGTCTGTGTGGTCTGTCGTGTAGAACCATCCGCGCCAGAACCAATCAAGGTCAACTCCCGAAGCATCCTCCATCGTGCGGAAAAAATCGGCAGGCATCGGACGCTTAAACTTCCAACGCCGCGCATACTCTTTGAAGGCATAGTCGAAAAGCTCTCTGCCCAAAACCGTCTCGCGCAAAATATTGAGAGCCGTCGCAGGCTTGCCGTAGGCATTGTTGCCAAACTGCAAGACGGAATCAGATTGCGTCATAATCGGCACCTGATTATCACTCGCCATGTACTCGGTAATATTCCTCGGCTCGCCGCGCCGCGATGGATAATTCTCTTGCCATTCCTGCTCCGACAGGTATTGCAGAAAAGTATTCAAGCCCTCGTCCATCCATGTCCAATCGCGCTCGTCTGAATTGACTATCATCGGGAAAAAGTTGTGGCCCACTTCATGTATCACGACTGAGATGAGGCCATGCTTCGTGCCAGCAGAATACGTGCCGTCCGGTTCAGGGCGCGGCCCGTTAAAGCAGATCATTGGATATTCCATGCCGCCGACAGGGCCGTTGACAGAGATTGCGACGGGATAAGGATAAGTAAAAGTGTAACGCGAATAGACATTCAAAGTGTGCATGATGGCATGCGTCGAGTACTGTCCCCAGAGCGGATTGCCCTCCTTCGGATAGAAGGACATAGCCATCACGCGATTGCCGTTCACATCATGAAGTTGCGCGTCCCAGATAAATTTTCTTGATGAAGCGAAAGCAAAATCGCGCACATTGTCTGCATGAAATGTCCAGGTCTTTTTGCCGCGCGGCTTGCTTGATTCGTTTGCCTTTGCCTCTTCCTGCGTGACAATCAGGACTGGCTCTTTGGCGGTCTTCGCCTGCTCAAGCCTATCGCGTTGCGCGCGTGTCAAAACTTCCAGAGGATTTTGCAGCACGCCTGTCGAGGCGACAATGTGGTCGTCAGGCACTGTGATGCGAACTCTGTAGTTGCCGAACTCAAGAGTAAATTCGCCTGAGCCTAAGAACTGCTTGTGCTGCCAACCGCTCACGTCATTGTAGGCAGCCATGCGCGGAAACCAGTGCGCGATTTCGTAAATGTAATTGCCGTCTGCTTTGAAAAATTCGTAGCCCGTGCGCCCGCCGATTTTGCGCTGGTCGTTGATGTTGTAATTCCAGTCAACTGAAAAGACAACCGCCTCGCCCGGAGAGAGCGGTGCGCGCAGGTCTATACGCATCATCGTCTTGACGATGGTGTACGGCAGAGCAGTATTGCGCGCATCACGCACGGCAGTGATTTTGTAACCGCCGTCAAAATTTCGCTTCACCAGATTTTCGACTGTGCGAAACGGAATCTCGTCAAAGCTCGGCGCGGTCTGTGTCTTGTAGGTATCGGAATCTTTGGACCAGATGTTCTGGTCCAGTTGGAGCCACAGGTAAGTCAGAGTATCCGGCGAGAGATTGCGATAGGTGATAGTCTCTTTGCCTATGATGCGCTGGTTGGCATCATCAAGCTCGACATCAATCGAGTAGTCTGCGCGCTGCTGCCAGTAACGCGCGCCGGGCGCGCCCGATGCCGAGCGGTAATCGTTCGGCGTCGGCAAAAGTTCGCCAAGCTGTTTGAACTTATCGCTCGAATTAGTCTTCGACTGCGCGAAGATTGCGGGTGAACAAAGAAGCGCGATAACCAACAAGAGGCAAAGTCTGTTCAGCACTTTTCTCAAATCCTTTTTGAAGTCTGCAATGGCGATATAGTAACGCAATCGCCAGTTCTTAGGAAACCGCAAGCGTGCGTGCGCGTGACAGCTTGAATTGTATGGAAAGCAAGCCAAATCAGGAACTTAAATGTGACGGGCCGCACCCGGATAGCGATGGAGAGTTGGATTTTAGCGGGCAGTAAATTATTATGTTGAACCGAATGTGAGAATTTAGAGACAAAGTATTGTTAGCTTGATAGGAAGAAATCCCCTCTGGCCCCTCTGATTCAAAGCTTACAAAAGTCAGGCAGGTGAGGCGAATAGTGTTGAAAGAGATGACAACTGAGAACGGCGCAGGCACGTTTTACGACCGTATCGCGGGGCTTTATGATGTGACGTTCAAGTTCAACGGCTACGGACGCTCATTGGAGACATACCTGCGCAAGCACATGCCGAATCTTTCGCATGGCGCGAGGATTCTGGACGCGGGCTGCGGCACGGGCCTCTTGACTCTCTCGCTGCTCAAGGCTGCGCGTCGGACTGTGCGTATCACTGCGGTTGACCTTTCCGCTTCGTCAATCAACACTGCCAGAAAAGCTGTCGCGGAAAAATTTGGGAGCGAAGCCCGGATTAACTATACGCAGGCAAATGTTTTGTCACTGCCCTTTGCCGATGATTCGTTCGAGATGATTGTGACGAGCGGCGCGCTCGAATACGTTTCCTTGCAGGATGGTTTGAGCGAACTGGCGCGCGTGCTTGCGCCCGGCGGCTACATGCTGCATCTTCCGGTCAGACCGTCACCCGTCAGCAAACTCCTGGAAGTCATGTTCCGCTTCAAGACTCATCCGCCGCAGGCTGTTGCGGAAAACACCAATCGCTACTTCCGCATCGTTAAGCATTATCGCTTTCCGCCCCTAGACCCAATCGGCTGGTCCAAGACAGCTATCTTGGCACAGAAGGTTTAGAGACAAATCAATCATTCAAGATATTCGGTAGTGGGTCAGTTTGAAATTTAGGTGAGCCACAGCAACGAAAGAATCTCGCGCAAAGGCGCAAAGAAAAGATTTAAAAGCTTTCTTTGCGCCTTTGCGTCTTTGCGGGAACTGTCTTTTCTTCTTATTTTTTATCCTTACTTCACAGGCGTGAGACGCAGGATGCGGTCGTCGTCTTTCGCAGGCGTGCCGCGCCCGTCTCGATTTGAGGTCGAGAAGTAGATTGCGCCGTCCGGCCCTTCCGCGATGTCGCGTATGCGTCCGTACTGTTTGTGCAGAAGTTTTTCCTGTCTCAAGACACGCCTGCCGTCAAGCTCGACGCGGATAATCGTCTCGCCTTTCAGGCAACCAAAGAAAAAATTTCCTTTGAACTGTGGAAAGCTCGTGCCGCGATAAAACATGCCGCTCGCGGGAGCGACGGCGGGCGTGTATTCCAGCAATGGCGATTCCAAGCCCGCGCGCGTCTCCGTATGATGAATCGTGGGCCAGCCATAATTTTTTCCGCGCTCGACAATATTGACTTCATCGCCACCGGGCGGGCCGTCAAAAGTTGACGGGCCATGCTCTGTCTGAAACATCAAATTAGAATCCGGTTGCCAGTCCATCCCCTGTGCGTTGCGATGCCCGTAAGAAAAGATTTCCGGGCGCGCGTTCTGCTGGCCCACGAAAGGATTGTCGGAAGGCACTGTGCCATCATCGTTGAGCCGCAAAGTTTTTCCCGCGAGAGAATCAAGTCTCTGGGCCAATTCTCTTTTGCCAGCATCGCCCGTGGTGATGTAAAGCTTTTTGTCTGGCCCGAAATGCAAACGAGTTCCCGCGTGATACTGCGCCGCAGGGATATTCTCTATGATGAGCTTGCGTTCGGTCAGTTCCTTTCCAGATTCACGAAAGCGCACGACGCGCACCTGGGTTTCTTTCCCGCTGTCATAAGCATAAGCCAGATAGAGCAGACCATTCTGCGCAAAGTCCGGGTGCAGCGCGAGGCCCATCAAGCCGCTTTCGCTTTTCGCCTCGACATCCGAAAGCATGATGAGCGGCTCTGGCCGCAAACTTCCCTTCTCAAAGACGCGCACGCGACCGGGCCGCTCTGTAAAAATCATGCGCCCGTCCGGCGTGAAGACAATAGACCAGGGAACCGTGAGGCCGCCCACGACCGTCTCCACGCGAAAGCTCACTTTGTCTGCCTGCGTATTGCTAATCTCGCCCGTGCCAGTTCCCTTCGGCGGCTGGCCGCAGGCCGTGATTAATAAAATGCTGTTGATAAGAATGCTGAATAGAATATTTCTCATCTGCTTCCTCACTCGCTTTAGAAAACCACTCAACCCTTTGCAGAGCTTGAGTCTTTATTTGTTTGCGCCTTTGCGCGAAACCTCAACGAGCGGTTCACGCTGGTGGCGCAAAGAAAAGAAAGACATAAGCTCGCAAAGGGTTGAGATATGACTCAGCTTGAGTTTTATCTCTCTAAGTTTTCCGGCGGCGTATGAGAAGTGTAAGTTTTGTGTGGCAGAGATTCAAGCGGCGTCGCGGTGTATGAGCGGCTTTACTTTGCGCGCGAACTGGTAGAGGAAGCGGTCGCGGCGAAGTATTTCCGTGCGGTTGAGAGCATACAGGTCGAGTCGCTCATTCTCGCCGTAAGTGGTTGTAAAGGCCGCAAGATAGCCTGCATCTGCGACGGCTTGCCGCGCTTCCGTGTTGAAATGTCCGCCGGGATAGGCAAACACTTTGCAGGGTTTATCAAGGAGTCTGTTCGATTCCTCTTTTTGATTCTTCGACCTCTTCCTTCACTTCGTTCTGAGAGACTTGATGCAAAAGTTTATGATTCAGAGTATGCGAGCCAAACTCTATGCCGTGCTTTGACATCTCCAAGATATTTTCCCGCGAGAGATGCGCGCGGCTGCTTTCGCCTTCGGACTGAGCTTTGTCAGAAACTTGCCCGACGCATGATGAGATAAGAAAGATTGTCGCCTTGATTCCAAACTCGCGCAGGACTGGAAAAGCATTTTCGTAATTGTCTTTCCAACCATCGTCAAACGTGATGGCAAGCCCGCGCGGCGGAAATGAATTGTGCTCAAGATAATGCTCAATCATTTCTGAGGCCGTATAAAATTCTGTTCCCTGCTTTTTGAGAAAAGCCATCTGCTTGGTGAATCTTTTGAGCGGAGTATATCCGCCGCGTATGCGCGCATCGGGCGGCGGCGTGTCAATCTTGTGATAGAAAATAAATGGGCCAGTCGTCATAAAATTTTTTGATGCAGTTTAGATATTCGGTTCTTCAAAAATGCTGACATCGGAATCGCCGCGCGTGAGAAACCAGTTGCTTCTCTCTGTCATTAAGTCCTGCGGCCCGTCCGGGCCAACCATGAAGCCCGGCGAGTTTTTGATGTAACGGAATCCGAAATGGCGCAGCCTCTGCTCGACGCGCTCATCCAAAACATCCGTCACAAGGCTGCCGACGCGCTTCTGTAATGACAGATGAAGCGCGGCCTTCAAGAGATTGTCAATCACTTCAACAGGATTCTCAGCGGTGTAGCACAAATCGCTGATGGAAGCTTTGTGCGAAATGCCGCCGCGCAACGCCTTTCTGAAGAAGAGCACAATGTATCCCAACAGTCGCCCGTTTTCATAATAGCCTAAGATGTCAAACTTCTTTGCGGGCTGACGCATGAATTGCCATTCGAGAAAACGTGCGCTGCGAACTACTGCACAGGGCCACTGGCTGCGCGCATCTTTCCAGAGTTCGTCAAAGGAAGAATCGAAATGCTCGATGGCGCGCACTTCGCCAGTTGTCGGCAAGAGCTTTGACATGCGCGGGCGAAATGGCGCGTAGATGAGATTGGCAAAGCCACGCAGTGGGCCAAGCCTTGAGATTTCTTTCGCCGCATCGCCGGGAAATAAAAGCCTGTGGTAACGATTGATGCGCCCCATCTGTGTCCACTTGCGGCGGCGCAGGATAGAGCCGGATTGCTCGTTATAGCCGAGCGCAATCATCCTCTGGCAAAAAGTCTCGTGGGCCACTTGAAACAATTTGTGGCCCAGACCGCGCCTGCGATATTCCGGCAGCACGACGATATTGACAACCCAGATGGCTGCCACTTCTTCTGCGCCAAGTTTCAACTCCATCGGAATGGCAGCGAGTTGACCGACAATCTCTTTGTCATCTAAAGCAATCCATGTGGGAACATTATCCGTGCTGACGTAAGGATTTTGGAGGAAATGCCATTTCCAGAAAGCCGTGTCGCTTTTGAGCGGCTCGTCTGGATAGGCTTTGCGTAGGAAGCGTAGCAAAGCATCCTGTTCGGACACTTCAAACTGCCTGACCTGAACATCGCTCAGCATGGTTGAGACATTTTATGCCAGATCATGCGCTCGCTTTAATGTGAGATATATTCGTGGAGCAATTTAATCTCGTCGCCCTGCTCGCTCAGTTCGACTCTCATCAGGTCGCGCATTGAGAGCATCCCGACCCAGCGTTCGCCATCCACGACAGGCAAGTGGCGACGGCCTATGCGCTCCATTCTTTCCAGAGCTTCATGCGGCGTGTCTTTAGTTTCAATCACGGCACGCACTTCGCTCATCACTTCTTTGATAGGAATGCCTGCGGGGTCGCGCCTGTGAAGCACGATACGATTGAGCAGGTCGCGCTCGGTCAGGATGCCTGCGAGGCGTCCGTCTTCATCGAGGACACAGACTCCGCCAATCTTGCGAGTCGCCATAAACTCTGCGGCTTCGAGGACAGTCTCAGTGACACGCACAGAATAAGGCTCGCGGTCGCGTATCACATCACTGATTGTCATCATTTTAGGATTAACCCTCCTGTGTGATAAGTGTGCCTGCGGGCCAACATTATAATGAGTTTGACCTGCTCTTAGCCAATTAAATTTTAGAAGTCGAAACAGGGAGAAGAAAAACAGTTCCCGCAAAGGCGCAAAGGCGCAAAGAAAGCATTCAAGTTAAAGAGCCATAACTCCTCTGCGTCTTCTCTTCTTTGCGCCTTTGCGGGAAATTCTTTCTTCATCTTCACCAGAAGTTCTACCTGTTTCAAGGCGTCTGCGGCGTTAGAGGAACATTGCTGGATGGCGCAGGTTGACCGGGCAAAGGCTTGGTGCGTATGCCGGAAATCATTTCCTTCAAGCCTGCATCCGATTTGTTGTTGCGAAACTTGTAATAGGTCGTCAGCTTTTCCATCCAGGCAGGTTTTTGTCCCTGAAATCTCTGCGTGTTCTCAGGCGTGGCGTCGGTGTAAGCAATCGCGCGTGCATAGGCATCTATGATGAGATCCATCCTTGAGAGGATCTTCTCCATCGCGGCCCTGCTGTCATTCGTCTCAGCCTTGCCGGCGTATGTCTTGGCATAGTTGTCGCTCATATCTTGATACTCCTGCTCATGCAGGGCTGCCAGATAGTAATAGACGGACGGGTCGTTTTTCGGCGCGCCCTCGTACATCGCGGCTTTGGTGAAATAGCCTATGGACTCTGCGGGCGTGGTTCGCGCAGTCATCAAACCGAGCGCGTAGTTAAGCCAGCCGAGCGTTTCATCTTTGCTCTTGAAAGGCTTCCAATCTGTTGGCGCGCCTCCGGCTTCAATTAGCTGGACGGCTTTTTTGGCATAGCCGATAGGTTCTGTACTGTCTGTCGCTCCCTCTGCGGCTGTGTAGAGACCTGCGTAGCCGAGCGCGGTCAGGACTTTGATATTGTTCGGGTCGATTGTCAGAACAGGTTTGCCAAGCTGTAGAGCTTCGACATACTTTTTGTCCTTGTAAACCTTATTCAAGACATCTACGCCGCGCAGTTCCGATTCATAGAGCGCGATCCATTCCTTAATCTGCTTGTTATTCGGATCGGTCTCGCTCGGATATTTCTGCAAATATTCTTTTCCGGCTTCGTAGGCTGACTTCTGCTTATTAAGGTCGCCTGTCGAGTTGGCGCGAAACTTTTCAAACAGCTCTGCCTTCGCCTTAGCGTCCTTGCTGTTATCCTGTGCGTTCATCAAAGCATGCGTGGCCGCGCCCTGTGCAGGAACAGACAACAGAAGGGTCGCTGCCATCAGGCTCAAGGTCAAACGGCTAATCAGCTTTTTCATCATGTGCATCTCCTTCGAGCGATACTTGCTAAAAATTTTTACCCCGGCAACAACATCGCATTTTCTCACAAACGATTGGCTGCCAATCTAAGACTGCGACATGGGGAATTGGGAGTGTCTGGCGACAATAAGACGAATCAGGTCGGCAAGTCAACTTTCACACACATTTCGGAACATTGCAAATTTATGCTCTGGCCCATTCGACGAAAAAGAACCTGTACTTGTCAGGGTCTTCGAGCGTGATAAAGCGTCCGCCCCAGCCTTCGTCAACAGGAGCTTGCACGACCAGACTGCGCTCGCGCAATTCTGCGTAATAAGCATCCACGTCCGTCACGCCGAGAAAAAAATGCACGCCGCGCCCGCGCCTGAGCATCGTCTCAAGCTGCTGTACGAGCGTGAGCTTTAAACGTCCTGCGCGCAGGGTTGCCATCGGCGGCTCGGCCTCTGTATTGTTCGTCTCTATCTGAAAGCCAAGCTGTTCGTGATAGAACTTGACGGATTCCTCCAGGCTATTGACTTCCAGAAAGAGCAGATCGAGTCCCGTGAATGCCATTCGATTCCCTGTTTCGTCCCTCAACTTTAAATCGCAGTCAAAAGCAGATACACGCCGTAGCCACCGCCGCAGATGACAGACCAGAAGGCTGTCTCCTGTATCCACACAAGCTTGCGCGCCGGATGCGATTGTCGCAGCATGTTACGCGCCGCGCCCATCACCGCATGCGCCTGCACAATCCCGACGACAATCATAAAGAGCGCCAGCAAAGCCAGAGGCCACAGAAACATCACATATTGAAATCGCACGATAAAGAGGAGCACTAAGCCCAGCACTAAAAACATGAGTGCCGCTCCGACTTGATGTGTAATGGCATCGAGTTGCACTGGGCCGGGAGATTGCGGCGGCGCGTTGTAGTTCATCTCTGAATAATGTCTCGGCTGCGCTTGCTGTCTGCCTGAATCATAAACGCGGCGCGCGTCCTCGTCCTTGAGCACGCCGTATGCTTCGTTGAGCGACTTCATCTCTTCCTCGCTGCCGCCGCGATCCGGGTGATGCAGCACAGCCTTGCGACGATAGAGACGGTCAATCTCGCTGCGCGTTGCGTCCTCTTCCGCGCCTAAGATGGCATAGTAATCTTTGCTCTGCTGCGGCTGGCTCATCCTGCGCAAGATTGTAGTTTTGAGGATTGAGAATTGCAATTCTTCGAGCGGAAAGAGTTTATGATAAGCTTACAAGCGAATCCCCAAAGCTTTCGTGTCCGAGTTCAAATCGTGGAGCGGCTGTGGCGCAATCATTCAATCCGGGCGACGATCTGGTTTTCCAGTTAGAGAGCGGCTACGGGTTGCTGCGCGTCTTGGCTGTTGATGAAGACGATGCTGGCGCGCGTGTCTGGCATCTGCTCGCTTATGAAGAGTTGTTCCCGGATGTTGAATCAGCAGAAAGTGCGCTGGCCGCGCCTGAGAGTTTGCACGCGCGCGTGCGGCACATGGCTTTGACCGAGAGAGCTTTTGAGAGAACTCCGGCGGCTTTCTTGGGCAATCGTCCGGTGACTGATGAAGAGTTGACTGCTTACCGCGAATGGCAGAAAAGCGTCGGCGTTGTCTCTGACCGCTCCGCACTCCTGATGCTCGGCCTGCGTTGATTGACGACGACTACTTTCCATGACCAAACTTCCAACGACAAACAGCATGCCTTTCATCCGCAAATTTTTGGGAAAGATGCTGCTGGCAATCTTCCTGCTGGCGACATGCGCGCCCACACAGGCAGAGCGGCGCGAGAGACTGATAGATAACTGGCGACCCACGCACTATGAAATCTCTCTCAGCTTAAACGACAACCTGACTGAGATTTCTTCTGCGCGCACAGAAATTTTCGTCCTTGTGCTCAAAGATTCCGTTGCTACTCTCGATTTGAATTTCGGCGAGATGCCAGTGGATTCCGTACAGGTCGAAGGCAGTCCCGCAAAATTTGTGCAGAGCAATGGCAAATTACTCGTCACGCTTGCGCGGCCCGCGCGCGTGAACGAGCGCGTCAGAGTTGCAGTCGCTTATCACGGCCAACCGAAAGACGGTCTGATTCTGGGGACGGATAAGGACGGCAAGCCATCCGCGACGGGAGACAACTGGCCCGACCGCGTGCATCACTGGATTCCATGTCTGGACCATCCTTCTGCGAAAGCCACTGTGCGTTTCACTGTCACAGCCCCGCAGCAAAATCTCGTTGTCGCCAACGGACGTTTGCTGTCAACGACCTCAACCACAAACAAGACGCGCACATGGATTTGGGATGAGCGTGTGCCTATCTCGCCCTATTGCATGATTATCGCCGTCGGCGATTTCGCGCGCATCGAGCCGCGTGTGCAAACCATCACGCCGCTCTCTTACTATGTCCCGCAATCCGAGCGCAAATATGCCATGCAGGGCTTTGCTCCCGCACAGCCTTCGCTCAAATATTTCAGCGAGACGGTTGGGCCATATCCTTATGAAAAGCTGGCAATGATTGTCGGCGCGACGCGCTTTGGCGGGATGGAGAACGCGAGCGCGATTGTCTTTAGCAGTAACCTCTTCAAAGATTTTGAGACTAAAGAACCGCGCAGTCGCCGCTATCATATTCCGGGCAGCGTCCGCAATGTAGTGGCCCACGAAGTCGCGCATCAATGGTTCGGCGATTCCGTCACAGAAGCCACATGGGCTGACCTCTGGCTGAGCGAAGGTTTCGCAACCTATTTTGAATGTCTCTTCATCGAAAAATTTGAGAGCCGGAGCGCGTTCCGTGAAGAGATGAAGGCCAACGCGGAAAAAGTTTTCAATTTCGAGAAAGAAAAAAAGCTTCCGCTTCATGACCGCGAGACGGAAGATTTGAACAAGCTGCTCAATGCGAATTGCTACGAGAAAGGCTCCTGGGTCTTGCACATGCTGCGCGGGCTTTTGGGCGACAAAGCTTTTTTCGTGGGGCTGCGAGATTATTACAGACAGCATCGGAACGCGACTGCGACGACGGAAGATTTGCGCGCCGCGCTGGAAAAATCTTCGGGCCTGAATCTCAAAGATTTCTTCACGCGCTGGGTTTATCAGAGCGGGCATCCGCGCTATGAAGTGACTTGGCGATGGCAGAGAGGATTTCGCGCGAACATTGCGGGCTACGTCGAGTTGCGGATTCGACAGGTGCAGGACGATGAACCTTTTCTAACTCCTTTGACTGTTGAGATTGTCACGCGCAATGGAAGGCGGCGAACAACCGTCAAGCCATCCGGCAGAGATTATGTGACACGCATTCAAACTGCTCTTGAGCCAAGCTCGTTGAAGATTGACCCGGACGATTTTGTGCTCAAAGAATTGACAGTCAAGCAAGAGCCACAGAGAAATCTTTCCGATGAGTGACGAGTTGATGTAGTATCGGCTCTGGCGGACGAGCATTCGAGTTAATTGCTCTCCGCTCGCCCCTTGCAATTTCACTTCATCACTTTTCAAAAGTTTTCCATTCGGGTCGGCGTCTTTTCCAAAGGAGTGAGGATGAAATCAACTAATCCCCTGGTGCTGGATTTAAGCGAAGTGAGCGCGGATGATGTCGCGCTGGTCGGCGGCAAGTGTGCGAGCCTCGGCGAGTTGTTCAGAGCCTTGAGGCCGCGCGGCGTGCGTTGCGTTGACGGCTTCGCGACGACCAGCGAAGCATACAGGATGCTTTTAAATACGGATGGATTGGGGACGCGCCTGCGCGAGTTGATGGAGGGATTGAATCACGAAGACATCAAGGCTTTGAATACAGCGGGACGCGAGGCACGCGCGTTGATGCTTGACACGCCGCTTCCGGCTGAAGTCAACGATGCAATCCTCTCTGCTTATAAACGCTTGTGCGAGCGCACGCATCGTTCATGCGAAGTTGCAGTGCGCTCTTCCGCGACGGCGGAAGATTTGCCGGACGCCTCTTTCGCAGGACAGCAGGACACAATCCTCAATGTGCGCGGCGAAGACCGCTTGATAGAATCCTGTCATCGCTGCTTTGCTTCGCTCTGGACTGACCGCGCCATCTCTTATCGCGCCGCGCGCGGCTTTGACCATTTCGAGGTCGCACTCGCCATCGGCGTGCAGCCAATGGTGCGTTCAGACCTTGCTTGCTCTGGAGTAATGTTCACGCTCGACACCGAATCGGGTTTCCGTGATGCAGTGGTGATTAACGGCTCATGGGGATTGGGCGAGGCCATCGTCGCGGGCAAAGCCACGCCGGATGAATGGGTTGTCTTCAAGCCGACTCTGAGGATGGGCGCGCGTCCGATTGTCAGTCGCCGTCTGGGCAGCAAAGAGATCAAGATGATTTACGGTCTTGATGATCGCGGCACACGCGAGGTCAGCGTGGTCGAAGCGCAACGCCACCGTTTCTCGCTCAGCGATTACGATGTCCTGCAACTCGCGCAGTGGGCTTGCATGATAGAGGAGCACTACTCCGAGCGCGTAGGACACCTGCAACCGATGGACATCGAGTGGGCCAAAGATGGGCGCACGGGCGAGTTATTTATCTTACAAGCCAGACCGGAGACTGTTCACGCCACGCGCCGCGAAAACTTTATCGAGAATTACAAGCTGACGGGCGAGCATGACGCGCCACTCGCAACGGGCATGGCTGTCGGAGAGAAGATTGGTCAGGGCATAGTGCATGTCATGCTTGACCCGGACAATTTAGCGGATTTCAACGAAGGCGATGTGCTCGTCACTTCCATGACAGACCCTGCGTGGGAGCCGATTATGAAACGCGCCGCAGCCATCGTCACAGACAGGGGCGGGCGCACCTGCCACAGCGCGATTATCAGCCGCGAGCTTGGCTTGCCCTGCATCGTCGGCACTGGCAACGCCACAGAGCGTTTGATGTCAGGCATCGAGGCCACAGTCTCTTGCGCGGAAGGAGCGCAGGGCAATGTGTATGAAGGCAAGGTCGAGTTCATCGTCGAGCGTCGCACGATGGAGGCCGAAGAGAGACCGCGCACGCAGGTGATGATGAATGTCGGAGACCCCGACCATGCTTTCGCTCTCGCCTCGCTGCCGAATGATGGAGTGGGTCTCGCTCGACTCGAATTTATTATCAACAATCACATAGGCATACACCCTATGGCTCTGGTTCGTTATCCGAATCTGAAACGTGAAGAGGATATTAGGGAGATTCAGAAGCGCATTGGCGAAGAAGACCCGCGCGAATTTTTTGTACGTTGCCTGTCAGAAGGCGTCGGGCGCATCGCTGCCGCTTTCTATCCGAAGCCGGTCATCGTTCGCATGAGCGATTTTAAGTCGAACGAGTATGCGCGTCTCATCGGCGGTCTGGAGTTTGAGCCGGTTGAAGAGAATCCGATGCTTGGCTTTCGCGGCGCGTCGCGTTATTACGACGAAAGATATCAGGAAGGATTCAGGCTCGAATGCGCCGCGTTGCAACGTGTGCGCGAAGATATGGGGCTCGTCAACGTCAAGGCTATGATTCCCTTCTGCCGCACAGTGGAAGAGGCAGAGCGTGTCGTAGCTTTGATGGCCCAGTTCGGATGCAAGCAGGGCGAGCGCGAGCTTGAGATTTACGCGATGTGCGAGTTGCCTGCGAATGTAGTTTTCGCGGACGAGTTTTTGCGCGTCTTTGACGGCTACTCAATCGGCTCGAACGATTTGACGCAACTCGCGCTTGGTCTTGACCGCGACTCGGAGATGGTGGCCCACTTGTTTGACGAGCGCAACGGCGCGGTCGAGAAGATGGTGGCGATGGCGATTGAGGCCGCGCATCGCGCCGGAAAGAAGATAGGCATCTGCGGCCAGGCTCCTTCGGACTATCCAGAGTTCGCGCGCTTCTTGGTCGAGCGCGGCATCACCTCAATCTCGCTCAACCCTGACACGGTCTTGCAGACTACGCATATCATCAACGAAGCGGAAGCCGCGCAAACAGAATCGCAGGCCGCGACGCAATCCGCGAGTTAGAAGAAGAATTTCCCGCAAAGGCGCAAAGACGCAAAGGAAAGCAAATAAGCTCTTCTTTGCGTCTTTGCGCCTTTGCGGGAAATTGTCTTTTATCTCTTTTACTTTACGCCATTTACCTTCCCCTTCTCATCCTTTCAAAACTTCTTCAGAAAAACCTCAGCCAACTCTCAGGATTCTCTAAAGATTCCGCGCGCGCTCCGGGTGTATTTACTTACCCGCAAGGCTGATGACAGCCAATCCAATCACCCGAAGCTGAATTTCAAAAAAGAGAAGGAGCATGACCCAGATGCAAAAATCGCTACACACACTGCGCATAGCCGGAGCCGCGCTGGCTCTGTTCAGTATATTAATCGCCTGCGTCCCGCGCGTGGCGGCGACAGGCGAACTTTCCATTTTGACCCGAACCGATAATTCAATCGTATCAACACCCGTTCTCGACCAGCCCACGAGAACCAAACTCGCAGAAGATTTTGGCAAGATGCCGCTTCGCTTTGAGCAGAACATGGGCCAGACAAACAAGGCCGTTAAATTCATGGCGCGCAATCCGCGCTACACAATGTTTTTGACAGACAACGAAGCAGTTTTCACCTTAAGAAAGTTTGAAGAGGGCAACAAGGTCAGGCGTCAGGTCTTGCGCATGCAGGTCGTCGGCGCAAACCCGCAGACGCAGGTTGAAGGACGCGATGAGATGATTAGCAAGAGCAACTATTTCATCGGCGACAATCGTGAGAACTGGCACAGCAATGTGAGCAGCTTTGCGAGCGTGTTCTACAAAAGCATTTATCCCGGCATTGACATGGTTTATTACGGACAGCAGCGCGAGCTTGAGTATGACTTTATCGTCTCGCCGCAGGCCGACCCGCAAACCATCAAGCTTGCCTTCAAAGGCGCGAGCCAAATCTCTCTTGACGCGGAAGGCAATTTGAGATTACAGCTCAAGGACAGCGAACTTGTTCAGCCAGCCCCGTACATCTATCAGGAAATAAACGGCGAGCGCAAACAGATTGCCGGACGCTTCGTGATAGAAAAAAATCAAAACTCTTCCGAAGTCGGTTTTGCAGTTGAAGCTTATGACAAGAGCCTGCCGCTCGTCATCGATCCAAAGCTTCTCTTTGCCACTTATGTCGGCGGCAACACAGAGTTCATAGACATCGTGGAAGGCGTCGGCGATTTCGCAGCAGGCGTGGCTGTAGATAGCAGCAACAATATCTACATCACCGGCAACACGGACTCGACAGATTTTCCGGTGACGAGCGGCGCGTTTCAGGGAGAGTTGGAGTTGCGCGGCGACGATGCCTGTTTGATTGCCGGCCCGCTCAAGTGCGGCGATGCTTTTGTCCTCAAACTTAACTCGTCAGGCACGCAGATTCTTTATTCAACTTACATCGGCGGACACAACAGCGATGAAGGACGCGCGATTGCGGTTGACGCGACTGGCCGCGCTTACATCACTGGCGGCACAGACCCTTTCAATGCAGCAAACTTCTGCATCAATCCGTATCTCTGGCCCACAACGTTCAATCCGTATCAGAACAAGCCCTGCTATGGCGCGCGCGCAGATTCGGATGCATTCTTCACTGTGCTTACTGCCGCAGGCGACGATCTGGTTTACTCGACTTACTATGGCGGCGGCGATGAGGACATCGGCAACTCGATTGCGATTGACGCAAGCGGCAGAGCTTACATCGCGGGCGAGACAAACTCTAACAACCTACCAGACAAGAATGCCTTTCAAGATGAGCGCGCCAACGACGGCGAGCCCAATGACGCTTTCGTCGCCAAGTTTGACCCTGCGGAAACAGGCAACGATTCTTTTCTCTACGGCAGCTACCTGGGCGGCGCGGGCGAGGACATCGCAAACGGCGTGGCGACTGATGCCGCAGGCAATGCTTATGTAGTGGGCCGCACATCTTCGAGCAATCTTGCAACGCGCGCTCCTTCGGGCCAACCCTTGCAGCCCTTGCAGAGATTCTTCAACGGCGGAGCGGAAGATGGCTTTATCGCAAAGGTTGATGTGACGAATGCGAGCGGCGCAAACTCTTTGGTCTATCTCAGCTACTACGGCGGCATCGGCAGAGACACTGTCAACGCAGTCACCGTTGAGGCAGCCACGCAGCGCGCACACATCATTGGCCGCACGGATAGCGCGACAGGCTTTCCGCTTCTCAATGCCTTTGATAGTAATGTGGTTTTGAATGAAGCTTTCGTCGCTATGGTGAATGCAGACGGCACTGCACAGTTCTATTCGACTTTCCTCGGCGGCAGCAGTCAGGACGACGGGCGCGCCATCGCTCTCGATGCTCTGAATAATGTATATGTGACGGGCGAAACGCTCTCGACGAATTTCCCTAACACAAATGCTTTTCAAGCCGCGCGCGCAAGCTCGGACGGCGATGCATTTGTGACTAAGATTAGCGCGGTCACAACCGCCACGACGCCGAAGCTTCTGTATTCGAGTTTCTTAGGCGGCGGAGGCGGCGGAGGCGCGGGCAAGGATGTCGGCAATGGCATCGCTGTTGACAGGAAAGGCAATGTGTATGTCGCAGGCAAAACCGCTTCGACAACTTTCCCGACAACAACGGGCGTCGTCAAGACATCTTCGCCAAACGTCTCGCAGTTCAACCTTGATGCCTTCGTGGCAAAGGTCGAATCAACCTTCGCCGACACGATTGGCGTTTACAATCCGCCAGCGAACCAGTTTCGTTTCCGCAACTCCAATGCCCCCGGCCCGATTGACCAGACAGCAAACTTTGGACAGCCCGGCGACATTCCGGTCGTAGGCGATTGGAACGGCGACGGCATCAGAGACCCCGGCGTGTTCCGCCCAAGCACGGGACAGTTCATCATTAAAAGACTGACCATCAATTTTCCAGTAGGAGGAGTGAGCCAGACGTTGACGATTAACTTCGGACAGAATGGAGATTTGCCGGTCGCCGGAGATTGGGACAACAACGGCGTCGAATCTGTGGGCGTCTTTCGTCCATCGGCGGGACAGTTTTTCCTGACGGATGACAACGTAGCTAATCCGAATGTAGATCATTCGCCCATCTTCGGAATTGCGGGCGACCTTCCGGTGGCGGGCGACTTTAACAGCGACGGCAGAGACACCGTCGGCGTCTTTCGCCCGTCGGCGGCCACGTTCTTCCTGACCAATCAGGATGCGCTCAATCCTACAGTTGATATTACGTCCACCTTCGGCGTCGCGGAAGATTTGCCTGTCGTGGGTGATTACAACGGCGACGGCAAAGACACCATCGGCGTCTGGCGGCCAAGCGTGGCGACCTTCTTCCTGAGCAACAACAACGCCGCAGTTGATTTAACTATTCCCTTCGGCATCAACGGCGACCTTCCGGTCGTGGGCGACTGGGACGGCAATCCGTAACAAGGAACATCTCCCACAAAAGCGCAAAGGCGCAAAGAAGAATTGAAACTCTTCTTTGCGCCTTCGCGTCTTTGCGGGAAACTTCTTTTCTAACTTACTCAGGTATATAAGCAGCAGGCGCGGGAATGTCGCCCGTTGTGCCGAACTGGCTTGTGCCGAGTGTGCCGTTCGTGCTGCGCAGGTAATACCATGCGCCGTCGCGGAAGACAGCTATGTCCGCGCTGCCGTCGCCATCATAGTCGCCCGGCACTGGTTGGTCTGTAGAGATGCCGAACTGCTGTCCGGTAAAGCCAGCCGTGCTGCGCTGTATGTACCATGTTGCTGCTGAAGGACGGAAGACCGCTATGTCTGTCTTGCCGTCGCCGTCGTAATCGGCAGGCACTGGACGGTCTGTAGAGATACCAAATTGTTGCGCGAAGAAAGCTCCGTTTGAGCTGAGCGTGATGTACCAACTGCCGTCGCTCGGACGAAAGACAGCAACATCGCTCTTCGCATCAGCATCGTAATCGCCCGCCACAGGCTTGTCGCCGTTTGCGCCAAACGGCACGGCAAAGAATGAACCATTCGTGCTACGCTTGATGTACCAAGTGCCGGTCGAAGGACGAAAGACAGTCAGGTCGGATTTGCCGTCGCCGTCAAAATCTCCGATGACAGGCACGTCGCCGTTTGTGCCAAAGGCTTCGGCGCGAAATGCGTTATTGGAGCTTTGCATGATGTACCAGGCTCCGCTCGAAGGACGAAAGACTGCGACATCGTGTTTGCCGTCGCCGTCGAAATCTCCGGGGACAGGTTTATCGCCAGTGGCTCCGAACTGCTGTCCACTGAATGCGCCGTTTGAACTGCGCGTGATGTACCAGCTGCTTGTCGAAGGACGAAAGACCGCGAGGTCTGTCTTGCCGTCGCCGTCGAAATTGGAGGGAGCCGAATTTGAATGAGTGCTGGCCGAGTTTGTGTAGACGTAATCGCCGTTGGGCGAGCTATCGCTGTTTGCGCCGTTGCCCGCCGCGTAGAGCGAGATGCGCCCGACTCTGGTCGCAGGCGCGCGCCAGTTAAACGTCCAGGACTTAGTGTGAAACTGCGTCGGCAGAACGCCGCTCGAAGTATGCATTATGTAATTGCGAACGTGTATGTCAACGAAGCCTTCCATAATCTGCATCTGCGATGATTGCCCTGTGTTATTAAGCAGCGTTCCCGCATTCCTGCCCTGCTCATCAACCGCCGTCAACTCGAATCCGTAAATCGTTGCATCGAAGTGATTGACGGTGACTGTCACCGGTATCACCTGATTGGGCAGATAGTTTGTCGGCAAGCCTGTAATCATCACATTGCCGCCGCCGCTATTGACCGGAAAGTCTGTGTGGCAGGCCGTGCAGTTGCCTTCGCCCGGCGCGCCCGTGAACGTCGGTGACGGCCCGGAAGCGGAAGCGTGTGCTTTGCGGTTGATAAAGCCGTACGCGCCAATGATGAGCGCAAGACAGATAATCGAGAGCTTGGCTCTCTGTTTAGAAAGCGTGAGACTGGGCATAAAATATTTCCCCTGAATTTTAATCGAAAGCTGTGTGTGTTGATGCAAGGCAACCTGAAAACAGCTTGCCTGTTAAGAAACAAAAAGAAGCTGCGAGACCGGACACAGTCTCGCAGCTTGTCTTCAGTCTCAAAGATTTAACCCGCCCCTTTTTGTCAATGGTTCGGATTCTACATCAAAAACCCCAGATTGTTCGAGCCGAAGTTGCTCAGGAACGGAAAAACTGTCGGCAGGTCTGCCGCAGCCAGCCCGTACCAGGAAGCCAAGGTTGCAGCATACTGGTCAACCGCAGTCGTCGGGATAAAGCGTCCGCGATTATCCGTATCGTCCGGCCCGCTCAGTTGCAGGGTCGGATACGGCGTGCCGTTCGAAGTGTTCATCCCGTAGAAATCACCGCCCAAGACAGAGCCGCCCATGACGAACATGTGATTGGCCCACGCATGGTCTGAACCGACACTCAGACCTGTGCCGGACGGCAGGAAAGTGCGCCCGAAGTCTGAGAGCGTAAAAGTTGTCACCTTGTCCGCGATGCCTAGCTCAACCGTCAGGTCATAAAAAGCTTTCATCGCCTGACTCACTTGCGACAGGAGGTTGACGTGCGCGGCGAGTTCGCCTGTGTGCGTGTCGAAGCCGCCGAGCGAGCAGAAGAAAATCTGGCGGTTGATGCCGAGGGTGTTGCGAATGGCTAAGAACTTGGCGACCTGTCTTAATTGATTGCCGAGCGTCGTGTTGGGAAACGGCGTCGTTATCGTAGGGTCTGGTAGGTTGAGAGCCACGCTGGCATTAATCGCTTCCTGCGTGATGTCGCGCGCCGCGCGCACTACGTTCGAGCTTAAATCCACCGTCCGCAACTGGTCATAGGCAGTGCGCCGCGCGATTGATTCAGCCGAAGTGTTGTATCCGCTCAGCGTCAGCAACTGGTTAAGCGCAGTCGGCGCGGGATTGACGGCCAGAGCCTTTGTCAGCTGTCCGGCTGTGAAAAGCTGCGACCCCGCGACTGAAGTAATCATCGGAATCGGCGCGCCCGGATTCTGCCCGGCTGTCAAATCGGAGGTGCGCCCGCCCCAGCCATAGCTGGTCGGCGTTGCGGAGTTTGAAGCCTGCGCCTGCTGCACCTGATCCGAATGCGAGAACAACTGGTATGGCTTCGGGACTGTGTTGTTCTGATAAGTCGTGCGCGTCATAGGCTGCACGAGCGTGCCGACGTTGCAGACGACGGCGAGCTTCTGTGCGTTCCAGAGCGTTTGCAGCTCTACGAGATTCGGATGCAAGCCGTAAGTGAGCCCGCCCATGCGCGGGACTGTGATGGGCAGCAAGCTGGCTTGCGGTATCGCCAGCCCGGATGCGCCGCGCACATTGCTGTAGTTGGTATAGTTGCTGATAGAGCCGCTGTTATGGTTTGGCACGACGGTATTGTTGCCATCGTTGCCGCCGTTGAGAAAGATGCAGACCAGAGCTTTGTAGTCTCCGCCCGCATCGTCACCACGCGCCAGAGCGTTGACCAGGCCGAAGTGTTCGACTTGAGTTGCGAGGGCCGCCATGCTCAAGGCACATCCAGTCTTGCGTAAAAAGTCTCTTCTTGATTGTGACATAACTTTTACCTCTGCACCTGATACTGTGACGAACTCGCCACTAGATAGACAGCCGTGCGCGCACGCTGAAGCGGGTTCGCGCTCGAAACGGCCAACACTGCGGTCGTGATGATGTTACGCATCTCTGTGGACATCGTGCCGTGCATCAACTTTCGATTGAGAGCATCCATCAGTTGCCCGCCGCTTGTATCGGCAGCCGCCAACGCCTGCATCTCGGACATATCAATCGAAGTGCCGTTCGGCGCGAGCGTGCCATTGACAGGGATTGTGCCAAAGACAATCGTATTGACGAAGTTCGTGCGCCTCAGCGCAGTTGAAGTTGTCAAAATATAAAACTCCGGCCCGCGTATCCCGCTCACAGGCACAATGTAGTCCGGCGGGTAATAGTTGAATACGGAAGGCGCGCGATAAACGTCCTGGCCCAGAATCTGTGTCTGCGGATTCAGATAACCGTCGCTCTGGCTGCCGACGACGCCGTTGGCCGCGCGTGCGTTAAACTGTCTCAGGATGTTTGTGACATGCAGCACGGGCTCTCTCAAATAACCATAGTTCGGGTCGTTCTTGACATCGCCGCGCGCTTCCGGGTCTGTCAGGATGGCCCACACGACGGCTTTCAAATCGCCGCGCACGCCGTACCCGTTATTGTTAAAGACCGTCGCCACGCGCGCCACATAAGCAGGAGTCGGGTCGCTCGTCACCAGATGCTGAATCAACTGCTTGCCGATGAACGGCCCGACGTTCGGATGATTGAAGATGTTGTCGAGCGCCTGCTGCAAATCCTGCGCGCCCGTCTGGCCTGCTGGCAGCACCGTTCCATTCAGCAAGAGCTTCGGGAAAGTGTCATGGTTCAGTTGAGACAAAATCATCGGGTCAACGAAGTTGGGTATGCCCGGTACAGAATTTGGACAGCCCGCGCCGCAGAGCCGCCAACCTGTAAAGACCTGCGTGAAACCGTTGACGACATTCTGGTCATAAGTCGGAATCGGATTGTTGTTCTGGTCCAGCATCAGCGTGCCGTCCAGATTCAGCTTGTAGAGCCCGACAGAGAAGAGCTGCAAAATCTCGCGCGCGTAATTCTCATTCGGATTATTCTGCGTGCTAATCGCCATGTCCAGGTATTGGCCCATCGCCGGATTGAGCGTGATGTCCGTGAGCAGGTTACGGAAGTTGCCGAAGGCATGGTTGTCGAGCGTCTTGATGTACGGCAGCATGTAGCTGGGGATGTTGATGTCTAGCCCTGAGACTACGAAAATCTGGCTCAAAGCCCACGAGACGCGCCTTCTCACCTGTGCTTTGCCATACAGCGCATCCTGATAGAACCAACGCTGCAAGGGATACATCGTGTAATTGTTTCTAAAGCAATCCGTGCCAGCTTCGCAGCCGGGTTGAGGATTAACAGGCACGAGCGGAAGATTCGGATAGGGGATGCCCGGATAAGGATAGTCCAACTGCTCTGCAAGATAAGGATTGATGCCTATGCGGCGGAGACGCATATCAAGCTCTGCGGTTGGGCCAAAGGTCGCCTGCTCCATAAAGCGTATGCGGTCGCCGGAAAACACTGGCCCAATGCGCTCATTCACACTCGGATTATCGCGCGGTATTGGCCCGGAGAGTGGCGCGCCCGTCGGAACCGCGCCGGGGTCATCAGCTATTCCGCCGCCCGTGTGGCCCAGAGCCAGCCGCACGCGATTGCTCGCCATGCCGCGCCATGTCAGACGCACCAGCACGTCGCCTGCGTCTGCAATCTGGTTGTCTATCCTGACAACGACGGCGTGAATCCAAGCGTATTTTTCGACCGGCGTAATAGATTCGACAACCAGTGGAAACTGGCGGCCACTCGCCACCGCTGCGTCAGCGCGAAAAGCATTCGCGCCCTCGCCTTGCAGCAAATCAAGATTCGTGACAAACAAAGTCACGCGCGTCTGTTCGCCGGGTTTTAAGCCTAAGACTCTTTGCGTGGCAACCGGAAAATTTCCGCGCCACCTGTACGAATTGACAGCCAGCGCGCGTGTCGAACCGTCTTCACTAATCAGCACCGGAGCTTCTACAGGAGTCTGCGCAAAGCTGAGCGCGCTCGACATCAAGACCAGCAGCCCTGCGCATATGGCACTGAAAAAGCGCAGGCGGAAGCAATCGGGAAAGTTTTTGCACATAGGATCACTCTCTTTCGGTCGCGGGACGCCGCGTCGTCACGATTCGCTTGCGAGGGGTTAACTCACTTGCCTGACGCACACAGGCCAAACATCAAAGACTATAAAGCCCTGCGCTCAATCACAAAGCTCTCTCTTGATGGCATGGCTGTCATGTATGCGTTACTAAAAAACATTTGTGTAGGTTGATTGCTTTCAGAGGAAGGGCAATCCGAGCTCTCAAAAAACCGGATATCCTTCTATACATCACATTTCTCAAAAAGACAACGAATTTCTCAGGCCCTGCTTGCTGTTTTCTCACTGAAAGGATTAAACGGCGCACTTGTCAGTCATCGGATTAGACGCCCCGCACTTTGATTTGGTCTGAAAGATTTCCAGACCGGACGTGAGACATAAAAACGGCAGCCGTCCATCACTAAACGGCTGCCATTATTTAATTTTCGGGGCGAGAGGATTTGAACCTCCGACCTCACGGTCCCGAACCGTGCGCTCTACCAGGCTGAGCCACGCCCCGACAAAAGATTAAAGCTGATGGATTCTAAGTGACCATCGTGTGCAAGTCAAACTGGAAAGACTGCATCAAGCAATAGAAGTTACTCAAACCTCTGCGCTGCCTGCGCGCTCAGCGCGAGCCTTCTCGCGTCTGGATTTGAGATACTCAATCAACGGAGGCATCAAAGAGAGCAGCACGACCACGATGACCACTTTCTCTATATGCTCGTCCAGTTTAATGCCAAAAGCTTTTTCAACCAGATTGCCCAGAAAGTAGCCGCCGAGAATCATCGAGAAAACCCAGAGAAAACCGCCGACGACATTGAACATCAGGAAGCGGCGATAAGGCATCTGCGCGGCCCCCGCGACAATCGGCGCGAAGGTTCGTATGATTGGCACAAACCGCGCGATGATAATTGTCTTCCCGCCATACTTTTCATAAAACTCATTCGCCTTCTGCAAGTGGCTCGGCTTAAAGACCAGCGACTTCGGACGCTTGAACAAACGCGGCCCCATCTTTGACCCCGTGTAATATCCGACAGCATCACCGACAACAGCCGCGACAAACAGTGTGCTCAAAAGTATAAAGACATTCAGGTCGCCCTTCGCGGCAAACAGCCCCGCGACGACAAGCAGCGAATCACCCGGCAGAAAAAATCCAGCCGCGAGTCCCGTCTCTGCAAAGACGACAAAAATTAAAACCAGATAGCCCGCCGCCACAATCGTATTCGGATTGAGGTAGTGCTTAATCTGATCGAAGAGTTGATAAATAAAATCCATAAACTTCTGCTACTCAAACTTAAATCCCTTCAACCTCTTCTTTGCGAGCTTCTGTTTTTCTTTTCTTTGCGCCTTTGCGAGAACCGTTCGCCAGTGTTTCTCGCAAAGGCGCAAAGATAAAACTCAAGATCGCAAAGCGTTGAAGGATTTTCTCTCTTGAATTTTGCGAACGCTGCTACTGAGTTGACCAACCGTAATGACCTATCAAGGGGACAAAGGCGCAGGCTCCATGATCTTCATGCTCAAAACCCTTCTCAGTTTTGATGACGCGCACTAAGGTTTGCGCCTCGCGTCTCTCGCCCACCGGAAGAACCAATCGCCCGCCCATCTTTAATTGGGCCATAAGCGGCTCTGGCACATGTGGCCCACCCGCAGCCACAAGGATGCAATCATACGGGGCATGCGCGCTCCAACCCAAAGTGCCGTCGAAACATTTGACCGTCGCATTATAAATCCCAAGCTGACGAATGCGCGCCTGCGCCTCGCGCGCAAGCTCCGGTATCCGCTCCAACGCAAAGACCTGCGCGGCTAATCTGGCAAGCACAGAAGTTTGATAACCTGAACCTGCTCCAATCTCAAGCACGCGACTGCGTTCATCAAGCTCTAATAGTTCTGTCATCCGCGCGACGATGAAAGGCTGCGAGATAGTTTGGTTGGCGGCAATCGGCAGCGCGTGGTCGCCATAGGCGCGGCCCTGCAAAGCCTCCGGCACAAAGAGATGGCGCGGCACTGCGCGCATGGCTTCGAGCACACGCACATCCTGTATGCGGTAATGGTCGCGCAGACGCTCGACCATCCGCTCGCGCGGGATGCGATATTCCGATTGAGATGAAAGAGGACGTAATGGTGCTGAGCTCAAACGTCTTGCCCGTTCTGGTTGATGTGCTAAATGCTCTGTAAGGTCTGGCTCGCGTCCAGTTGATTCCAGTCGTCAATCGCCGTCAAGGCTCTATGATCCGTCATATCGCTCTTGAGCGGCGTCACTGAAATGTAGCCCTGCTCTATGGCCTGATAATCCGTGCCGTCAACCGCTGCGTTAGAACTGAAATACTCTTCGCCAATCCAGAAATACGGTTTGCCGCGCGGGTCTATGTGTTCGCTGATGACAGGCCGCGCATTTTTGATTCCCTGCCGCGTCACACGCACGCCCCTGATTTGCTTGCGCGGGATGTTGATGTTGAGCAGAGTGCCTTCGGGCAAACCTTCCGTCAAAACTTTGCGCATGGCCGTGACGGCAAAGCGCGCGGCTTCTGTGAAATCAAAATTCTCGCGCGCGACTAGGCTGAAAGCAAGTCCCGGCACTCCTAAGATAGTCGCTTCGAGCGCGCCCGCGACCGTGCCGGAATATGTCGCGTCGTCGCCAAGATTGCCGCCGTGATTGATGCCAGAAGCGCAGATGTCCGGTCGCTCATCTTCTGGGATGATTTTATTTAAAGCCAGCGTCACGCAATCCGTCGGCGTGCCGTCCACAGTCCAATGCCGCTCGTCTATCTGTCGTATCCGAAGTGGACGCGCTAAGGTCAAACTATGCGACGCGCCGCTCATCTCGGACGCGGGCGCGACAGTATAGACATCTCCCACCTCGCGCAGAGCCTCTTCTAATTTGATGAGGCCGTCCGAGTGTATGCCGTCGTCGTTCGTCAGCAGAATGCGTGTCATCACAAAAATAAACCGGCCAAGCGGATGTGCTATTGACTGCTACACTACGCTCAGACGGTTGACCTGACGCTTGGGCGTGAACCTAACGGAACAGCTTCTCTCTTTACGGAGAAGCTGCAAGGTGCTTAACGGGTCTGCCTAGTCGCGCGAGATGCGTGGGCGGCCCTTCTTCTTGTTGCGCTTGCGCGCGAGAGCCGATTTGAGTTTCGCCTTCTGTCCCGGCGGCATGAAGAACGCATGCTTCTTCGCATCCTTGATAATCTCTTCGGTCATCACGCGACGCTTGAAACGACGCAACGCGCTCTCAATGGATTCGCCCTGATTAACTGTCACTATCGCCATAACTTACTTTACCAATCTCCTTAAATAAAACTTCAAACAAATTCAGGCCATGCCTTCGCAAGACAATGTAACATGCCACAGCGTCTCTTTCAAAACCCACATTCAGAGATGAACCCCGCGAATGCTTCATGCGCGTTCGCAGGGTTCATCTGCAAAGAAACAGGAGCTCAATTAAGCAGAAGCCACTGTCGCCTTCTTGCTGCGGCTCAAGCCCTGAATCTGAACGGGCTTGTCGCCCTTGATTTGCTGCTTGTCCAAGACCATCTGCTGATAGAGCTTACGCATCATCGCAGCCTCTTCCGCAGCCGTCTTCGGCCCATCCATCAAAGGCTTGTGCGGACGCTGCAAGTCAATCTCGTTGAGCACCATTCCATGCGCCTTGTCAGAAAGTTCGACTTCCTTGCCTCTAGCAAAGATTTCATGACGACCATGCTCCTGATACCACTTTGCGACAGTCGCATTCTGGTGCATGTGCTCGATGATATTTCTCCAGCCGATGCCAGTGTTGTAAGCGCAGAAAGAGATTTCGCCTTCCTGTGTGCCGTAAGGAATAATGCACATCTCTGTGCGGCGGAAGTCGTAGTTGAATAAATCCTGAAACCACATGCCTGCGATAAAGAGGAAGTTCCAACGGTCTGCACGACGCTTCTCGATGTCAGTCTTTGTACGCTGCCCGTCAACTTTACCGTAATCTTTTCCGGTCAGGCCAAAGGATTTGTCGAACTTCTTGAAAAGCTCGTACAGTGTGAAGTTCGTCGGCGACTTGTACGGATTGTAATGCTTCAAGAGAGTGAGACCCATCATCAGGTTCGACATCCACTTGCCGCGCGCGGCATCCGTAATCTTCTGCATGTCGCTGACGAGTCCCGGAATGTTCAGAAACTCCGGCACAGGGTTCATCTCTTTGGTCTCTTTATCAATCATCACAGCCGTACCCACGCCGCAATTCGGATGGCAACCGCAGGAGACTTGTCCCCACTCGGCCTCAGGCCCGTGCACCAAGTCTGCGAAGTCCGCAAACGCTCCCATCAATGAGAGCGGGAACCAATCGCGTGTCGGCTCTGTGATGCCCACCTGACTCTTCACATCATTCGCTAAGTGCGAGAGCGTGTAACGCTGCTGCATGCGACGCTCAGGCGTAATCTCTTCGTCGCGTCCGGTGAAAGAGACCGGCTGAAACGAAAGGAACGCAATCTTCTTTGGATTGTCGAGCGCGAAACGGATGATAGAGCCTACCTGATCATTGTTGATGCCGTTGACCAATGTCGTGACCAGCACAATTTCAACTCCCGCTTCATGCAGGTTATTGATAGCGCGCAGCTTCACATCAAACAAGTTGCCTACCTGTCTGTGACTGTTGGCGTCGTTGCCGATGCCATCGAATTGCAGGTAAGCGTAACGCAGGCCAGCTTCGGCTGCTTCGCGGCAGAACTCTTTGCTCTTGGCGAACTCAATACCGTTGGTCGCGCACTGCACGGAATTGTATCCGACCTTGCGCGAATACTTGATGGCTTCGATGAAGTGCGGCGAAATCGTCGGCTCACCGCCGGAGAACTGCACGGACATCTGGCGACGCGGCTTGATAGAGATAGCGTTGTCCAGAATTTCTTTGATGTCGTCAAAGCTCAACTCATGCACAAAGCCAACCTGATTGGCATCCATAAAGCAAGGGTCGCACATCATGTTACAGCGATTGGTCAAATCCACTGTGAGCACAGAGCCGCGCCCGTACTTGATTGTGCTCGAACCGTGATTATGCAGCTTCTCGTCGTTGTGCGCTTGAATGTCTCGGCCCGGAAACATCTTTTCGATGTGCTTGAGAAACTTCGAGTCAATCGCCATGATGTCCTCGAAATGTCCGTGCGTCGGGCAATCCTTGACCATCCAAATCTGGCCGTCGCGCTCAATAATCTGCGCTTTAATCTCGCCGACCTTCTCATTAATAAGCTCACTGACATCTCTTTTGCCACTAATGATGGCCTCGCGCGCTTCAATCACACACTGCGGGCAGAGCGAATCTGTGGTGCGCGGAAAGCCTAAGGTAGGCTTTGACTTCTGCCATGATTTGAGAAGCGGCTTTTCAGACCATTTGGGGGTAAAAGAGGGATTTGGCTTGTACTTATTGACGGACTGAATTGTGTTAAATAAACCGCCAGCAACGATGGTCAAGCCTTTTTCGACATGTTTGATAGGTCTCATATTTTTCCTTTTTGGCTATTTAAGATGCCGACCCATTCGCAGATTGATTGAACCATCCAACTCTTTCGGAGGCACGAACGCAAATCGGCAATTTTTATTAGCAATGATTGTGCCTCTTTCGGCCTGGTTTCCCGTAAATCCAGCAAATTCAGCACTTAGCTTCTTTAGCGAACTTTTCATTATCACTTTTAAGGCAACAGTCCTGTATCATCCTTACTCACAACTTGATATTAGCAGAAATCTGTAGCATTGTGACACTCAGAAGCAGGTGCGTGGTCAAAAATTGCTCTGTAACAATATTTCTCCACGAACGAACTATCTTAGATACCTTTTTCCACACCTGTGCTGCCACATCCCGACATCCTATCTACTCTATTATCAAGACATGACGGGACGTTGCCCACTTCGCGGATTTCCGTTCGCCCACTGTTCGCCGCATCAATCACTTATCCGGCGTTACTTCAAGTAAATATTGAACTTAGCGTCAGAACTTGTTGTAAAGAAAAGTCTTTACAGCATACTTCTCAGATGTTACATTCCCGTCACTTTGCCGCTAAACCCTTGTAGCGCAAAGGATTGAAAGGGTTCCAACACACTACTTTGGGGCGTTCGCCTTTCATCGGCACATTATCTTGGGCTTTTGTAGCTAAAAAGACACAAGCAGTATTCATCTGAAATTCAGGTCAATCGCGGAAACATAGATTTGGAGGTGCCTCTTGAATAAGGCCGCAAACACATACTGGACTGACAATCGCCTGCGTGCGCAGCGTGTTGCCACACGCGCACTTCCATCTTTGGTTCCGGCGCGGGAAATCTCGCGTGAGTTAATCGGAACGCGCACAGAGATTCGCAGGCGCGGCGGTCTTATTCCATCGTGGGTCATTTTCACGACCATCATTCTGGCGACCTTCGCTTTGTGTGTATCCGTGACCATGCGTACGCGTGCAGAGATGAACTCCGCTTCACAGCAGCATGAAAAGATGACTGCGGAGGTAGAGGCTCTGCGCACTGGTAACGCCGCGCTGGCTCAGGAAGTCAAACGCCTGCGCACAGATTCGCATGCCATTGAGGCTGCTGCACGCACGCGGCTCAACATGGTGCGCGCCAACGAGATTATTGTGCCTGTCGAATGAAGCTGTGGGAGGCTCTTTCGGCCTGTAGGCTATCGGGATATTTGCCCTGCCTGTGCCTGCCGCTGGTTTGCCTGCTCTGCTCTCTGCCATGGATTCCTTCCGTTCGCGCGCGACCCGGAGCTGCCACTCCGGGTCGCGTCCTTCTTTCTAAAGGTGCTACTAAATCTAAACTGGCATCTGGTTGACACCTGCATAACCGTCAACTAATATCGAACTCTCTTAATATTTTTGTGAACTAGACAGCGTGTCAGCGCGCTCAAAACATAAAGAGAAGCTATGCCTGAAACTAAAGAGATTACATCGCCCGAACAAGCAGCAGTTGAACGGTGGGAAGAGGAAACTCTCGCTCCGGTCTTGAAGAAGCGTCCAGAGAGAAAAGCTCGTTTCGAGAATGTCTCGCTCGAAGAGGTCAATCGTCTCTACACGCCTGCCGACATGGCCGACGTGGATTTCGAGCGCGACATCTCTTTTCCGGGCGACTTTCCTTACACGCGCGGGATACATCCGACGGGTTATCGCGGCAAGTTGTGGACGATGCGACAGTTCGCAGGCTTTGGAACACCGGAAGAGACCAACGCGCGCTTTAAGTATCTGATGAATCAGGGACAGACGGGGCTTTCTGTGGCTTACGATCTGCCAGCCTTGATGGGCTACGATTCCGACTCACCGCTTTCGGAGGGAGAGGTCGGCAAATGCGGTGTCGCCGTTTCAAGCCTTGCGGATATGGAGATTCTCTTTGACGGCATCCCGCTTGAAGAGGTCACTGTCTCGCAGACTATCAACGCTCCTGCTTCTATCTTTCTGGCGATGTATTTAGTAGTCGCAGAAAAGCAGGGCGCGGATTGGAAGAAGATTTCCGGCACGCTGCAAAATGATATTTTAAAAGAATACATCGCGCAGAAAGAATGGATTTATCCGATTCGTCCGGGAATGAAGCTGGTGACGGACACTTTTGAGTTCTGCACAAAACATGTCCCGCGCTACAATCCGATTTCCGTGAGCGGCTATCACATACGCGAGGCCGGAGCGACGGCGGTGCAGGAACTCGCCTTCACCCTGCGCGACGGCATAGAGTATGTTGATTGGGGAGTGCGCGCCGGTCTTGATGTTGACGAGTTTGTCCCGCGCATCTCTTTCTTCTTTAATGCGCACAATGATTTCTTTGAAGAGATAGCCAAGTATCGCGCGGCCCGACGCATCTGGTCGCGTGTGATGCGCGAGCGTTTTGGCGCGAAGAACGAGCGCACATTGCAGCTACGCTTCCACACGCAAACGGCTGGCGTCTCTCTGACCGTGCAGCAACCACTCAACAATATTGTCCGCGTAGCGATTCAAGCTCTGGCGGGCGTGCTCGGCGGCACACAGTCTTTGCACACGGATGCTTATGACGAAGCTCTGGCTTTGCCGACAGACCGCGCGGCTTTGATTGCGCTCCGCACGCAGCAGATTATCGCGGAAGAGACTGGCGTGGCTCACACAGTTGACCCGCTCGGCGGCTCTTACTTCATCGAATCTCTGACGAAGAAGATGGAAGACGGCGCGCTTGACTACTTCGAGAAGATTGACGCGATGGGCGGCATGGTCGAAGCCATCGAAAAAGGATTTCCGCAACGCGAGATACAGGAGTCTGCATATCAATATCAGAAAGCGGTCGAGCGCAGAGAGCAGACGATAGTTGGCGTCAACAAATATCAGATGGCAGATGAGCTTTCGGAAATTCCGCTTCTCATCATTGATGAAGGAGTGCGTGACAGACAGGTTGAGAGGCTCAATCAAACACGCACGCGGCGCGACAAGGGAGCAGTTGCCAACGCGCTCGAAAAATTGAAGCAGGCCGCGAGTAAAAATGAGAACACAATGCCTGCTACCATTGAGGCTGTCGCGGCTTATGCTACGCTCGGTGAAATCTGCGACGCTTTGCGCGATGTGTATGGTCTCTATGAAGAGCCTGCTTTTTAGACTCTCTTGTTCCGCTTAATTTTGTAGTTAAAAAAAGGAAAGCATGCGTTATCTGACATTATTTCTTTCGTTGCTTTTTGTCTTTTCAGTCAATCCTGCAAAGCTTGCAGCCGTGCCGCCTGCTCCGAGCGGCGATAGTGTGGTCATTGCAAAGAAGAAGGTTGTGCTGGTTCGTACTGGAGAAATAGCCAAAAATTTTCCTGAACGTAAAAGAGCGACCGTCAGCTATCCTGTGATTACAGGCGGATTGAATCCTGCTGTTTTAAGAAAAGTCCGCGCGCTTTTGCAGGTCAAAAATATCTTCGACACTTCTTTAGAGGAATACAGGTCAGACTCTTGGCTGGAAGAGTTTGACTACGAAGTCAACTACAACAAGAACTACATCCTCGACATCACCTTCACGCAGACCGGAACTGCTGCTTATCCAGACACGCACACCAAACATCTCGCCATCAATCTCAAGACAGGCAACCTGATAAAAGCCAGAGATGTTTTCAAACCGGCTTCTCTAAAAACGCTGGCCGAGATGGTGGACCAAAAGCTACAGGATGAGATTCGTAAGACTCAGGCTGAGAATGCTAATGATATGAATCAGGATGAGCGCGAGAGTATGAAGGAGATGTACTCCAACCTGAAATTCGGCGTTGAGAATCTGGACGAATTTTCCATCAACGATAAAGGCGTCACCTTTCTTTACGATGCAGGTTTCCCGCACGTCGTCCAAGCTCTTGAGCCTGTTGGCGAATATTTTTTTAGTTACGCGGAACTCGGTTCACACATCAAGCAAGAGGGACTGCTGGGAAGATTTATTCAGTAAGCGATTGCAATTATGAGCGAAAGAAAAATTCGTGTCCTCGTCGCCAAGCCCGGTCTGGATGGTCATGACAGGGGCGCAAAAGTGATTGCACGCGCCCTGCGAGACGCGGGCATGGAAGTCATCTACACAGGGCTCAGGCAAACGCCTGAGATGATTGCCGCCGCAGCTTTGCAGGAAGATGTTGACGCCGTCGGCGTCTCAATCCTGAGCGGCGCGCACAACACGCTCTGCCCGCGCATCATTTCTCTTTTACGTGAAGAAGGCATGGACGATTGCCTCGTGCTCGTCGGCGGCATCGTGCCGCAGGATGACATTGAGCGACTAAAGCAGCAGGGCGTGGCCGAAGTCTTTCTGCCAGGCACATCAACAGAAGACATCATCAAATTCCTGCGCGAGAACGTTAAGCCACGCGAATAATGTTTGAAGCTGGTCAAGCTGACTCAAGCGCGGTTATCACAGAGCAACGCGGCTCGCTCGCCATCATTCATCTCACACGCCCAACCGAACGAAACTCTCTTTCTCTTTCAACCTTAAAAGCATTGGACCAGACCGTCTCCACACTGCTTGAAAGCAGAGACACGACCGCTCTTATCTTCACAGGCACGGATGATGTCTTCGCCTCCGGCGCGAACATACGCGAGCTTGCGGCCCTCAATCCTGAAACGGCCAGAGCCTTTGCGCATCTGGGCCAGAATCTTTTTCACAAAATTGCGAATGCACGGCAACTCACATTGGCTGCCATCAATGGCTACTGCATGGGCGGAGGTTTAGATTTCGCGCTCGCATGTCGTCTTCGCTTTGCCTCATCCGCAGCTATCTTCGCGCATCCGGGCGCGCGGCTCGGAATCATCACCGGATGGGGAGGCACACAGCGACTGCCGCGACTCGTTGGCCCAGCGCGTGCGCTTGAGATGCTCACGACCGCTCGCCGCCTGTCGAGCAGCGAGGCTTACGAGATTGGTTTAATCAATCGCATCTGCGACCCTGTACTGGATTGCGCTGTTGAATTTGTGAGACAGAGGGAAAGAGGCTTTGACACCAAACATTGAACGCCTGTCAATCCGCAAGCGACCCGCAGGCTTTCCGCTCATGCGACAATGGTGGGGCAAATTGCTTTTCATGCACTGGCCCATAGAGGCGTCGCTGCTTCGACCTCTCATCCCAGGCCGTCTTCACATTGACACTTTTGATGGCAAAGCATGGATCGGCCTCGTGCCGTTTACGATGTGGGGCGTGCGGCCAAGCTTCACGCCGCCCATTCCCGGCTTCAGCTCGCTTCACGAACTCAATGTGCGAACCTATGTACACTATGACGGCGTTCCCGGCGTCTGGTTCTTCTCTCTCGATGCCAATCACGCGACTGCTGTCTGGACTGCGCGAAACTTTTTTAATCTCCCATACTTCAACGCGCGCATGAGCCTGGAGCAGCAGAACGAAACCATCATTTATTCTTCTACACGCACGCACAAGGACGCCCCGCCCGCCGACTTCAAAGCGACATGGCACATCGGAGAAAGATTAGAGCCCTCCGCGCCCGACTCTCTGAACTTTTTTCTGACGGAGCGATATTGTCTCTACGCCGCACGCAGAGAAAACCTCTACCGCCTCAGAATTTTTCATCCCGTCTGGCCTTTGAGGAAAGCAACGCTGTCGGATTTTTCTTCGGCGATGATAGAAGCTCAAGGATTGCAGACACCTGCGGGCGAGCCTCTGCTTCATTATGCAGAAGAACTAAAAGTGGACATCTGGCCTTTAGTAAAGTTGTAGAATTGAGGGAGTTATTTTTTGAGAAACCGCGCGATTCCCTGCTGGCAATCTTCAGTCATGCGCGCGATGGCGTTGACATCCACGCCGGATTGGAGCGCGGCATCAAAGGTCATGCCGTCCATGTGATAGAGCAGACGCTTTGAGAGCATGACGGCGGAGCGGCTGACCTTTTCAAATCCGCGTACAAAATTTTCCACTTCCGTTTCAAACTCTTCATCCGCATAAACGTGATTGACGAGGCCGACTCGCAAAGCTTCTTCCGCACTGATTTCGCCGCCGCGCGTGATAAGCTCGAAGGCTTGTTTCTCCGAGACATTGCGCCTGAGGATTGCCATCACCATCGCTGGCACGAATCCGATTTTGACTTCGGGATAACCAAAGCGCGCGGAAGTTTCGGCAAGCGCCATATCGCACGCAGTTGCGAGACCGCAGCCTCCTGCGAGTGCGCGCCCGCGCACGGCTGCGATGACTGGCATCTTCACGCGGCGAATCAGTGTGAAGAGATTCATCAGGGATGAAGCGTCTTCCAGATTTTCCGTGATAGAGCTTTCAGAGATTTTCTGCAAGGCTGAGAGGTCTGCGCCCGAACAAAAATCCGCGCCCGCGCCTGTGATGACGATGGCGCGCACAGCTTCATTTTCATCTGCCTGATTGAGAGCCTGTTTGAGTCCGCCGATTAAAGCATCATTCAGAGCATTACGTTTTTCAGGACGGTTGAGCGTGATGCGCGCAATCGCTCCATCCGTTTCGTAGATAACTTCTTGAACAGTTTCGCTCATAGAAAATTTGCTCGTCAGGATGCGCCGAGAAAACTACTGAGCGCGGCTGTGACTTCCGCGTGCGCTTCCTGCTGCACCCAGTGACCCACGTTTGCCAGCCGCACTTCGCGGTATGGCCCATCAATATAGTGGCCCACGCCGCGCACAGTTTCCGGCACGATGGCGTGATCGCGCTCTGCGAAGATAAACAGAGTCGGAGTTTTGATTGGAGCTTCATCCGCGCTTTTCTGTTTGTCGCGGCGCGGGAAAAATCGCGAGAAAAAGTTTGCGCGATAATAATTTAGTCCGGCTGTGAGCGCGCCCGGTTCGCGCAGAGCTTTTTTATAGACGGCGATGTCTGTTTGAGTAATCGTGCCGGGTCGCATGACCGTGTCTGCGAACATCTTATCAATCGCGGCAAAGTCATTACGAGAGATGAACCATTCGGGCAGGCGCGGGATTTGAAAGAAGAGCATGTACCAGCTTTTGAGCGCCTGTTTGAACGTCATGTTTTTGAGCCACACGGCGAGTGGCGGGACTTGCAGCGCGGCCAGTCGCCAGACATATTCAGGATGTTTAAGAGCAACGGCCCAGGCCACGCCCGCGCCCCAATCGTGGCCCACAACCGCAGCCTCGCTCCTGCCGAAATGGCGTATCAAGCCAGTCACATCATCAACCAGCGCGTCTATGTTGTAATCCGCAACGCGCGATGGCTTGTCGCTCAAGTTGTAGCCGCGCATGTCCGGCGCGACGACCGTGTAATGCTCGCTGAGCGCGGCCATTTGATGCCGCCACGAATACCAGCACTCTGGAAAACCGTGCAGCAGGATAACAAGCCGCTCGCCGCTTCCCTGCTGCGCATAGTGCAGACGCACGCCGCCAATCTGCGCGTAGCCGTGCTGTATGGAACCGATGTCAATTAAGGATTCGCTCATAAGAACAGTGTGTGATGAAAGCAAGCTGTCAAAACTTCTTTCATCTATATAACTCAAATTGCCAATTAACAGAACGATGGCGGCTTGCCGCCTGCTGTGCGGAAAAGCTCTGCTTTTCCGTTTGCTGATTCTCCTGACTTAATGCGAGGCTTAGCCTCGCACATGAGTGGGGCCACACCTGCCGGAAAAGCAGAGCTTTTCCGCACAGCAGGCGGCTTGAAAGCCGTCTCGTACTAGCATCTTGAGTTATCTAAGAGTTTTCAAGGCCGAGCGATTGCGCTTCTTCATTCGGCACGTCAATCTTCATTCTCAGCAGCGCGGTGGAAAAAGTCTTGCCCTGTGCATCTGTCATCAGCGAGAGCGTGCCGCCGCCGTCCAAGCTTTCGTGCAGCAGAAAATTTAGCGCGGAAAGATTCGGCAACTCGAAACGAGAAACATCTCCTTTGCAGAGTGGGCCAAAATGCTGTTTGACGCGCGCGGCTGTGACTTCGCGCACGAGCAGCGGATAAAATTCTTCACGAAGCGCGATGAGGCCGACGTTCGCCGTGTCGCCCTTATCGCCGGAGCGCGCGTGCGCAAGCCGTGTTAGCTGAATTTCCATGATTTTCTTCAATAAAGTTGAGTTTTCCCGCGTTTCCGCAAGCAAAACGGACGGGTTGCAACTCTCTTCCTTCGGCTTAGAACTCGATTACCACACATCGTTTTCTTAATCCGACGGCTCGTTTCCTTATTACCACGCATCGTTTTCTTAATCCGACGCACCGTTTCTTTATTCCGTCGCGGCGTTTCCTTAATCTGACGCGTGGTTTCCTTATTACGATGCGCCGTTTTCTTAATACTTCATGCGGTTATCTTATTACGACACGTCGTTTTCTTATCTCCGGCCATCAGAATCGAGTTCCCGAAGCCCGGATTTTTAATCTTTCCCGCAAGAATCCTTTAACCTTTAACCCGAACTCTATTCTACGCGCCCGTTTTTATACAATTCCAGCCAGTGAAAGCCGACGACGACGAGCGAGTGGTTGATTGTGCCGTCTGCAATCAGCTTCCTGCATGACAGCAGCAATCTTTTCCGCTTCAAGGCTCAAGCTTCTCTGACCTCCACGCGCGGCGTGATTTCGGATTTCGGAATCAGCGCGGGCCAGTAGGCCACAATCTCTTCGACCTTCGGACGACCGCCGGCAAAACCCGTCACACCGGGCGGGCCTGTCAGAATCAACGGCGCAATCTCTTTTGTAAATCTCTCGACGGCTTTGCGGTCTGAGCCGCGCACGCCGACGCGCAGTTGCACCTCTGCGATGTCAGGCGGCGGGTCGCCAGCGAGTGGCCCATGAGTCGCGTTGACCCCGACATATTCTGTTAAGATGCGCTCGAACTTGAGGCCGAGGCGGTCAAGCCGCCCGCGCAGAATTTTGTCTGCGGCCTGCGCCTTTTCGTAAGCATCGGGCCACGAATAAACGAGCGTGCCGACGGCTTTGTATCCTGCGGAATAACTGATAGAGACTTTGAGAAATTCTGTCGCCGCGCGCCCGCGTATGCCGTGGACGCGGACTCTATCCGGCCCTGCGTCTTCGAGTTGGATGGTCGTAAAATCCGCTACGCAATCCGGCGTGATGTACTCGTGCGGGTCGCCCATCTCATAGAGAAGTTGCTCCTTGATGCCCGGCACGTTGACGCGCCCGCCAGTGCCTTCATGTTTAGTGACGATAAAAGTTCCGTCCGGCGCAGCTTCGACAATCGGGAAACCTACGTTCGTCAAATCAGGAATGCCGCGCCAGTCATACTGGCAGTTGCCACCGGAGCTTTGCGCGCCGCATTCGATGATATGTCCCGCGATGGTTCCGGCAGAGAGCAAGTCCCAGTCATCTTCTTTCCAACCGTACTCATGAATTATCGGAGCGAGCGTAAGTCCGGTGTCAGTCGCGCGGCCTGTGATAACGACCTGCGCGCCCTGATTGAGAGCTTCGACCATCGGCCATGCTCCGAGATAGACATTCGCGCTCTGGATTTTATCTCTGACGGTTGAAAGCGGCTCATCTGTATCCATGTTGCGCAGTTCTATGCCGCGCGAGAGCATTTCATCAAGCCGCTCCATGATGTCGTCGCCCGTGACGATGCCGATGCGAAATTTTCCATTGAGCCCTAGCTCGCGCGCGACCTCGCGCACGGCTTCGGCGCAGCCTTCGACGTTGACGCCTCCGGCATTGGCTGTGACTTTGATATTCCGCTCGACACATTGGGGAAGAATCTGCTTCATCAGAGGCACAAAGTCGCGCGCGTATCCGGCGTTCGGGTCGCGCGCGCGCTGCTTCTGCATGATAGACATCGTGACTTCGGCCAAGTAGTCGAGCATCAAGTAGTCTATCGGGCCTTCTTCAACCTGACGGACGGGCGCGTCGAGCATGTCGCCCCAGAATCCTTGCCCGCTTGCAATGCGAATCATTTGCTTCATAAAAAGATTTTACGTTCTTAAATCTCAAGTCCCAAGTTTCAAGTCACAATCTTGACTTGAGGCTTGGGACTTGAGATTTTGAATCAATTTTAACTCCGGCTCAAGGAGTCGGCGGCTTGATGCCAGCTTCGTCCGCGCCGCCGCGATTCGTTTCCGGCATCTAGTGAGTCATGGCGCGCGAGCGTCGTCCCCTGCGTCTGCCAGAACCGCCGCCGGAGTTGAACGAGAACTCACGCTTCTCGCCCTTCACGCTCATCAACCAGAGGTTGTCGCCTGTCTTCTTCGCGCGCACAGAGACGGCGGGAAGCGGCGGCGGAGCCTGTGTCGGAGGCACAGATCCTCTGTCACCGAACATCATCGTCGCGCCGGTGTAGCCGCGAGTCGTGACGGCTGTGATTGTGCCGTTGACAGCCGCGCCTCCGCCTTCGGGCGTGATGGAGAATTGAGTTCCGGTGATGGTCATGGTCGCAGCGCCTGTCATTCCGCCTTCTGGATAATTGACAGTGCCTGTGTAAGTGCCTGAGAGGTCGGCTTGCGCGCCGCCATCTGTACGCTCCATGCCTGCGCCGCTTGTGGACATATTAGCGTTCGCATCCTGCATGCTTGTGTCTGTTGCGGCAGTCGCGCGATTGCGGCGACCGCGACGACGACGGCGACCACCCATGTTCATGTTACCGCTCATGTCGCCGGACATATTAGCGTTGCCAGACGTATCGCCGCTCATGTTCGCGTTCGCATCTTGTCCACTCATGTCGCCGGACATATTCATATTCGCGTCCATATTAGCGTTGGTGTTTGCGGCGCGACGGCGTGTGCGACGGCGGCGACGACGACCCGTGTTTGCGTTCGTGTTTTCGCTCTGAGAATTGGTGGTCATCTGGCCGCCGCGCGTAGTTTCGTCAGTGGTGCTTGAGTTTGTGTTCTGCGGCAAACCGCTTGCTGACGATACAACCAGGTCAGCGCAGGCTAGAGCCACGCAGGCGGCAAACACAAACAACAAGCTGAGGCTTCTTCTCATGTTGCTGCTCTTGCTCACGTTTGTTTCTCCTTTTGTGTTGTATCGCGCACATGCTTCAGAGCGCGGTACTCAAGTAAAATCGTGTCAACCGCTCACAGTATTCCGGCGGCTACCTTTGGAAGTCGAATTTCAGAATGAATTAACCAAACGGGTACATAGTTTCGCACAACAAGCCGTTTATTTGCACTAAAATTTTTACAATTAGCCACAGAGACACTGAGACACGGAGAAAGCATTAAAGATAATGACAAGAAGGAATCTATTTTCTTTTCACCTCTGTGTCTCTGTGTCTCTGTGGCAATCAAACCAGCGAAGGCGGCAAGACGAACTGGCCTAGATGCGGGCCGCCGTAATTAAGCCCCGTGCGCAGGGCCAGTTCCAAAGCATCGCGCGTCTCTTCCGGCGCGATGACTGCATCCACAAAGCCGCGCGCCGCAGCATACTTAGCATCCAACTGCTGCTCGTAAGTCTCGCGCACGCGCTCCATCTCAGCCTTTAATTGCTCGTCAGGCTCCTTGCCTTCCTTCTTCAATTTATCAAGCTGCGTTCCCAACATCGCCTGCACAGCCGAATCGCCTTCCATCACGCCCATGCGGCCTGTGGGCCAACTGAAAATAAAATCCGGGTCAAAGCCTTGCCCTGCCATCGCGTAATAGCCCGCGCCCGAAGCATGATTGAGCGTCAAAACGATTTTCGGGACGATGGCCGTCGCCATTGCTTCGACGAAACGCGCCCCGGCGCGAATGATGCCCGAATGCTCTGCCTCTGCTCCGACCATGAAGCCCGACACGTCTTGTATAAAGACAAGCGGCATTTGATGGCGATTACAGGTCTCTATGAAGTAAGCGACTTTTTCTGCCGAGTCTGCATAGATGATGCCGCCAAAGCGCGGCGGGCCTGTGGGCTGTCGTATCATGCCGCGCGCGTTGGCAATGATGCCGACCTGTATGCCGCGTATGCGAGCATGGCCTGTAATCATCTCTTTCGCATAGTCCGCTTGAAACTCATCGAGGTGGCCTTCGTCCAAAAGACAATCGAGCACATCGCGCATCTCGTAAGGCTGGCGATGGTCTTCTGGGAAAATGTCGTAGAGGTCTGATGCGGGGCGCGCCGCTTCCACGCTTTCCGTAATCGAGACGACGCACTGCGGCTTGACCGGAAGTTCCGAAACGAACTCCCTGATCTTAGCCAGACATGACTCGTCGTCCGCGACACGGTAATGCGCGACACCTGAAATGGCGTTGTGCGTGCGCGCCCCACCCAAAGTCTCGTTATCAATCGTCTGTCCCGTCGCTCCCTTCACCAGATTCGCGCCGCCGAGTCCCATGAACGAAGTCCCTTCGACCATCACGATGATGTCAGAGAGTGCGGGCAAGTATGCTCCGCCGGCGATGCATGGCCCCATCACTGCGGAGATTTGCGGAATCTTCAAATAGCGGCGCATGATTGAGTTGTAATAAAAGATGCGCGATGCTCCGTACTGGCCGGGAAAGACGCCGCCTTGATAAGGAAGATTGACTCCAGCAGAATCCACCAGATAAATAATCGGCACATGCGAGCGCATGGCTATCTCCTGCGCGCGCAGAATTTTCTTAATCGTCTCAGGCCACCACGAGCCAGCCTTGACGGTCGCATCGTTTGCGATGACGACGACTTCGCGCCCGCCGACGCTGCCCACAACAGTCACTACACCAGCAGCCGGAGCCGCGCCCTTGTATTCATCGTAAGCGACGAGCAGACCGATTTCCTGCACGTATGCAGAAGGGTCTAAGAGAAGCTCTATGCGCTCGCGCGCCGTGAGCTTGCCCTGCTGGTGCTGCTTCTCGATTTTATCCGGCCCGCCGCCGCGCTTGAGTTTGGATTCAAGGCGGCGCAGGTCTTCTGTCAACTGGCGCAGGCGCGTGCGTGTCTCTCTGTTAATCGGAATTTGCTCCACACTCGGCATGATTATCTGCGGCTGAAAACGCGCCTTGCCCTCAAGGCTTTCTCCACTGGCAAGCCGTTTAATTTGAATTGTTAAAGCTTCACGAGATGCAAGTCAAAATATCACATGACTGAGGCGGAAGACAAAGGAAGCGTGAAGCGCAGCAAGGGCAGCATCCGTCCCGAACGGACTATGGAAGCGACTTCACCGACGCGCCGCGCGCCCATAGCCTTGTAGAAAGCTTCGGCGGACGGGTCGCTGCCGATAACCATCTCTTGAAAGCCAAGCTGTCGCGCCGTCTCGACCGCATGTCGCCAGAGACGTTTGCCGTAACCGCCGCCAATCGCCGCAGGCTCTACAAACAAGTGCATCAACTCGACATCATTGTTGGCTTGTCTCTCAAGACTGTAAAAGCCCACAACTCTTCCCTGCTCTTCGATGACAAAGACAGGACGAGAAGCAACGTATTCGCGAGTGATGGTTAAATCAATTCGGCAGTCTTCAATGAACTGCGAATCATATCCCCAGTGACCTTTGGAACGCAGCGCGAGTTCAGTCAGCAAGTCGGCCTCGCTCAACTTTGCAGGACGAATCTCATTTAGCTCTCCTGAAATTTCAGACATCGCAAGCTCTCCTATTTGACTGACTGACGAATCCTATCGCGTAGCTTGTTGATGTCCATCTGACTCGTCGCTCCTTCAATGACGAGCACGCGCGCTCCTGTTTGTTCGATGAGCACGCGACCTTCTTTGGTCTCCATCTTTGTCTGTCTCACAGGCGTCTGTATTGAGGCGGCATTTTCCACCAGAGTGGCGGAAGGATACCGTCGCTTGCTGCGCTCGACATAGCTTGCGTAAAACTCGTTGGCATCTTTTTCCGTATCCCACACGGCCAACTGCGCCAACAGCACTTCGCCCTTCGGCCCTTCATAAACAGCATAGCGGTCGCCAGCCCAACCGGCAGATGCGCGCTCGGAAGTTTCGGCGGATTTCAGAAATTCATCCAGTATCAGGAAATAACTCCATTCGCCGTTGACATCATACTCGACGCGCTTCCATCCCTTTCCTAACACAGAACTGATGTCAGGCAACTCGACTTTCAATGGAGCTTCGCGCGCGAAATATTTGTCCGGGTGCAAGACCTGTTCGGTGGATTGCGGCAAATCCGTGTAAGCCTGCGAGACCATTTTCCAGCCGCCGCGCGCATAGACTTTGGTGACAAACTGCATGCCCTTCTCGTAAGGGAAGATTAAGGATTCGCGCAGGGCGCGCGGCGCGCTCTCTATCTTCTCGTTGGCAGAGCTACTGTTCTCGCTCATGGATTTGAGAAAAGTTTTCGCGCGCTCCGGCTCGCGCATGATGTACTGCATCATGGTCAAGGTCGCGTCTCCCTCAATCAATGCGTGCGCGGCAAGCTCTGCATCCGAATCTCCTTTGGGCCATTTCTCAAAACGGCGGAGATTGAAATGCTGATCCTGTAGCGAGTGCGTTAACTCGTGCGACATGACCGGCTGCTGGCCTTCAAGCTCAATCCAATCCGCCAGATAAAATTGCTGCGCCTTCGGGTCGTAATAGCCAGCGACCTGCTCTGTCAGGAGGCCGATGATAAAGGGGCGATATTGAAAATCGTTTGGCACAAGGCCGAGCTTTTTGAGCGTCAATTCGGTCGCGCGCATCTCTTCGGGCGTCGTATCTTCATTCAGATTTTTGATAATCATGCGCTCGATGTCTGCGCGAGACTGCGCGCCGCTTTTGACAGGACGCAAGACAGGTAGTTGCCTAATCTCGCTCGTCTCCTCCAAGACCTCCGCCGTAGCAGCCGCGACAGCCGCGCTCTTGGCATTGACCGGAGTGACTGCCGGAGCAGTCTGTTGGGCGACAACGTGCGCGCCCGTCGTGATTGTCGCCAGAATCGAAATCGCCGCCAGCCAAGCCGTCAAACGAAGCCTGTTTTTCTTTGACATCTGAATCCTTTCGCTCTTATAGTCCGCTACAATAATGACAGAAAACTTATTGTAACTGACTCACGGCTCGGCTGCACAACCTGAAAAGCGTGGGAGGCGTTTTTTTAGAATGGTCTATCCAACTCCGCAACATGAATTGCCGGAAGAATTAGAATGGCATGAGACTTTAGTGCGCGTGCGCTATTCAGAGACGGATAAGATGGGCGTCGTCTATCACGCAAACTATCTCGTCTGGTTCGAGATAGGCCGCACGGAATTTTGCCGCGCGCGCGGATTCTCTTACCGCGACATGGAAGAGAATGACGATTCTTTTCTCGTGGTGGTCGAAAGCTATTGCCGCTATAAATCGCCAGCCTACTATGACGACGAACTGCTCGTGCGGACGCATATCACAGAACTGCGCCGCCGCTCGCTCCGCTTCGGCTATCAGATTGTGCGCATCTCCGACGGGCAGATTATCGCTGAAGGAGAAACGGGCCATGTCGTGACGGACAAATCAGGCCGCGTGCGCTCTTTCCCGCCGGGCTACAATCAACTCCTCTCCTCCGTGCCTTCGGATGCCATACACATGACAGAGCCTCCGGCTGAGCGCGTCCCCGAAGATGTCGCTCCAGATTAAAGGCAAGATTTAAACAGACGATAGACAGAACAGACAAGATAGAAGCTGTTGATTTCTAATCTTGTCTGTTCTGTCTATCCCCGTTTAAATTATTACTGTTCGTGTCTGAGTGAGAGGCGAGAGATTTCGCGTGCGCGACCTGTCGCTTCGTCAATATCTATGAGGGCGGCGCAGATTCTCACGTCGCCTGTGGAGTGTTCGGCGCGGCGTGTGGTGACGGTTGTGAAGCGTGCAATCACGTCTTGTCTATCCATGCCGATGACGCCTGAATAGCTTCCGGTCATGCCGATGTCTGTCAGATAAGCTGTGCCGTTCGGGAGGATTCTCTCGTCTGCCGTCTGAACGTGAGTGTGCGTGCCGACGACTGCGGAAGCTCTGCCGTCCAGAAACCAACCCATCGCGCTCTTTTCCGAAGTCGCTTCGCAGTGCATATCCACGAGACGGACTTTGACTTCGGGCGCGAGCGAGTTAATCAACTCATCAGCCGTGCGAAAAGGATCATCCGCAGGCGGCATAAAGACCCGGCCCATCAGGGACAGGACTGCGACCTGCACGCCGCGCACTTCGCCCGTCCACATGCCTTTGCCCGGTGTGCCGGGCGGATAATTTGCCGGGCGCAGGAGGCGCGGCTGTTTCTCTATGTAAGGAATGACCTCGCGCTTGTCGAAGATGTGATTGCCGGAAGTCATGACATCTATGCCGTTGGCGAAAAGCTCGTCGGCCAGTCGCGGCGTAATGGAAAAACCTCCGGCCACGTTTTCCGCATTCATGACGACTAAATCAACCGCGTGCTGTTCGCGCAAGTCCTGTATTCGCTCAAGCACGGCAAGGCGTCCGGGCCGCGCCACCACATCGCCGATCATTAAAACTTTCATGCTCTACCTTTGAAAAAAAATATAGTGATAAGTGATGAGGAATAAGTGATAAGAAAGAAGCTGTTTCCTCTTATCACTTATCACTCATCGCCTATCACTTATCTTGATGGCTGGAGGGATAACCGCGTTGGCCGTTCCGCAGCCGTAATTGAACCTGCGTGAACAGGTGGGTGACCTTCAAGAGCCGCAGCCTCTGGCATTTCCTTAACGATGAAGGAATGCACCGGCTTAATTGCGGCATCAGTCTCCCTTTTTTACGACGTTGGCTCAATCATCGTAACTCGGTGACGAACCCCGCAGAAATAATTCCCTCCGCCACTGCTGATACTAACACAGCCGTCAACCATGTAGAAAGTGTGGGCCAATTATTCAGGCTTGGCGGCGGGCTTCGCACCCGCTTCGACACGCTTCTCTTCTTCGGCCATCACTTCGTCAACAGTTTTTTTGATTTTCGGCATAAAGACTTCCTGCGCCCGCTTCATCACATTGAGCATCATTTTCGGCATCACTTCCAGACTCTTTTTGCCAGCCGGAGATTTATAAAACGCAACCAAATCGCGGAGCTCGCTCTCTGTGAAATATTTGTCGTAAATCGGATAAGAAATTTTGTCCATCTCCTGCGCGAAATTGATTTTCTGCGGCAGAACTTCTCTGATTCTGGAAAAGATGCGAACATGCCTTTCAGTCATCTCGACGCGCATCTTCTCGCGCTCTTCCGGCGAAAGCGATTTCTGCTTTTCGACTTCCCGCGCGACATGTTCGGGTATCGCCAGCTCTTCCTGCAAAAGCAGAGAGTTCAGGAATTGATCGGGATTTATCTGGGCATTCATAATCTGAAGCATCTCGCGGATTAACTCGCGCTTCTGCGGGGCAATCTCTTCCTGCGCCTGCGCCGTGATGGCCGCAAAGCCGCAACCCATGAAAGCTAATATAAAAATGATTCTCAGTAATTTTGTAAACATGTTATCTCCTTGTGTGTTTAAGGTAATCCAAGTTGCTAGTTATGAGAGCGATGACGGCTTGAGCCGCCTGCGGTGCGGAAAGTCTCTGACCTTCCGGTTCATCTCTTGTTTTTCGCCACTGGCGAGGCTGAGCCTCGCCCTGGATTAATACCACACCAGCCGGAAAAGCAAAGCTGTTCCGCACAGCCTTGCGGCCAAGCCGCCATCTCTCTGTTAACTAGGTTCTGTTTACATTTCAGGTTAAGCTCTTTGAATGTTGCCCGTTACTTTATCTGATGAACAGTGGCAGAAGATACTGCCCATTTTGCTAGCTCATCCGAATGTTTATGTCGGACAAGAGCTTGAATGCCGACGCTTTCTTTCTGCTGTCCTGTGGCTCGCTCGCAGTGGAGCGCAATGGCGACTGCTGCCTCAAGAATACGGCTACTGGAACGCCATTTATCGCCGCTTTGCGCGCTGGACTGAACAAGGCGTCTTCCATGAACTGCACCAAGCCTTTGCCGGTGATGCAGATCTGGAGCGCTTACTGATTGACTCAACCATCATTCGCGCTCACCCTTCGGCGGCCGGCGCGCGAAAAAAAGTGGCGGCCAAGAGACTCAAGCGTTAGGTCGCAGTCGCGGCGGCTTTTCCACCAAGATTCATATTGCCGTGGATGCACTCGGCAATCCGCTGCGTTTGCTCTTAACTGCCGGACAGTGCCATGACTCTCCACAGGCAGCTCACTTGCTTGAAGGCTATGAACCTCTTGTGTTGATTGCCGACAAAGGCTACTACGCAGACGCTTTGATAGAGGCGGTCACGGCCAAAGGCATCGTGGCCGTGATCCCGCCGAAAAAGAATCGGCTGGTGCAGCGCGAGTACGACCGGCACTTGTATCGTGAGCGACATTTGATTGAATGCTTCATCAATAAGATCAAGCAATATCGCAGAGTCTTCTCACGATTTGAAAAACTATCAAAGAACTACATGGGGTTCTTGAGCTTTGTTAGCGCACTTGTTTGGTTACGCTGAGAATGTAAACAGAACCTAGCAACTTGAGTTATATTTCAGTTAAATCAAAGCAAAAGGGATGCCGAGGCAGGACTCGTTTCAGGTAAAAGCAATCGTGCCTGCCGGACTGTTTTGCTGTTCGACAGTGGTGCGCGCTTTGAGCAAGCGGTCGAGCATCTCTGCGCACTCTGCGCTGCGCGAGGCAAGCTGCGAGTCTGCCTGTTCGTGCAGACGCTTGAGACGATGCAGTTCGTCTGCTATATGCAAGGCCGCAAGGATAGCGACTTTCAGAGAGTCAACCGTCAGCGTGCCGGAAGAAATCTCGCGCATGCGATTGTCCACAAACTCTGCGAGTTCAGTGATGTATTCGCTGTCGCCGTCAGAGCGTATGTTGTAAGTCTGATTGTAAATCTCGACACGGATTGTCGGCGTCATTGCTGTATCCATATTGCCTTTGCCCAGGCCGATGCGGCCATCTCCGTTCTTCATTTGCGCATTGCCTCCGCCATCTCAGGATCAAGCGCGGCAATGGCATCGAGCATCGCTTCGACCTTCATGCGAATAATATCGCGCTCTGAGAGCAGCCGCTCGACCTGTCCTTCGAGCCGCTCTTTCTCGCTCAAGAGACTGCCCAACTCACGACGCACGGAGGCGACCTCGCGCTCCAAGCCTTCCTTCTCCTGACGCAGCGTCTTCGTTAATTCGATGGTGCGGTAAATTTTGTCTTCAAGGTGTGAGAATTTTTCCAATCCCGATAATCCGACCATCATTTTTCTCCGGGGAACCGCCAGCGGCGGCACATTAGACGAGCTGACTGATTATGCTCCTGCGGCGTGCACGAGCGCAAGACTCAAATTGCAAATGTCAGATAACATCCGACATTTAAAATCTAAACTCTCTGTTGAGCGTCAAATTCTTCTTCGAGCGCGCCGACGATGCGCGCATGTATCTCGTCAACTTCTTCATCACGCAGCGTGCGCTCGTCGGCTCTGTATTCCAGACGCAAAGTGACGGAGCGTTTTCCTTCCGGCAGATTCTCGCCTTCATAAGTGCCGACGAGTTTCGCATCGCGGCAATATTCCGCATTCACATCATGCACGACACGTAGCAAGTCTGCGTAGGCGATGCGGCGCGCGACCAGCAGCGAGACATCGCGCGTGACAGAAGGATAACGCGACAGGGGCGTGTATATCACAGTCGCTTCCGCCGCTCCAAGCAGGTCTGTGAAATCAACTTCGGCGACATAGACAGGCTGCCGGAATTTATAAGCCGCAGCCACAGATTCCGCGAGTCTGCCGAGCGTGCCGATTCTTTTTCCATCGCTCAGAGAGATGACAGCAGCTTGTCCTTCATGCAAGTGACGCACGCTCGCCGCCTCGAATTTCAGTGGCAAGAGATTCATGGCATCTGCTGCTGCTTCGAGCGCGCCCTTCAAATCATAGAAATCAAGCTCGCGCAAAGCTCCCGCGCGCCCCTCTTCCGTCAGGCCGCCCGTCGCCACCAGAGACAGTGCCTCGCGCTCGCGCGGCAACTCTCCTGCTCCTGCCGCAGCGAAAATTCGTCCCGTCTCAAACAGACGCACATCGCGCGTCCCGTGATTGAAATTATGCCTCACGGCTTCGAGCAATCCTGCAAGCAGAGACGGGCGCATGCGTGTCGCGCCTTCGATAATCGAATTGCTCAAAGTGACGAAACCGTCTTCCGCTTTCTCAGCATCTGCAAATGCCGGCACAAGCTCAAACTCTCCATCGTGTTTCGCATCAATGAAGCTGAAGCTCACGGCTTCGTCAAAACCGCAATCGTTCAAGGCTGAACGCAGTGCGCGCTTCTGCCGCTCCGCAGGCTGATACTCGCCAGCGATGCTCGAAGCAGGCAATTCCGTAGCAATCTTTTCATAGCCTGTGAGCCGCGCAATTTCCTCTACCAAATCCTCTTCAATCGAGACATCCACGCGCCAGGTCGGCGGAACAAAGCTCATCGCTGAATGCAGATGCACAGGCATCTCTTCGACGATGCCATCACGAAAGCTCCATTCGGATTCAGTGCTTGAAATCCGCGCGCATTCTGAGAAGCCAAGTCTCGTCAGGATGTTTTCCATCTCCGTTGGAGAAACACGCAGTCCCGTCAGAGCCTCCACGCGCTCTGGCCGCAAAGTAACGACTGGCCTTTTCAGTGGACGCGGGTAAACGTCAATCGCATTCTCAGTCGCAACTCCGCCCGCCAGCTCGCAGATAAGAGCGACAGAGCGTTCCTGCGCGCGCAGGACATTCGCGTAATCCGTCCCGCGCTCAAAGCGATGCGAAGCTTCCGTGTGCATCCCCAGGAGGCGCGCAGTGCGGCGCACAGAGGACGGGTCAAAATACGCGCTCTCAATCAACACATCTTCTGTAGCTTCGTTGATTTCGGAATCTTCGCCGCCCATCACGCCCGCTAAGGCAACCGCGCGCTCTGCATCCGCGATGACCAGCATCTCTGCATCAAGCACGCGCTCAACGCCGTCCAATGTCCTGAGCTTCTCTTCCTTGTGCGCGCGCCTGACAATAATCTTCTGCTTTGCCAGCTTCGCCAAATCAAAAGCATGAAGCGGCTGGCCCATTTCATGCAGCACGTAGTTTGTGATGTCCGCGACATTGTTGATAGGTCGCTGGCCGATGGCTTCCAATCTTTGGACCAACCAATCGGGCGAAGTCTTTATCTTCACGCCGCGCACGACGCGCGCCGCGTAACGCGGGCAGAGGTCTTTGTCCAGAATCTCTACGGAAGTAAATTCTTCTGCCAGCCGCGCAACATGCTGCGGCTTTGAATCAGGCAAGCGCACGCGCGCGTTTTCCATCGCCGCGATTTCGCGCGCGACTCCGACATGCGAGAGGCAGTCCGGGCGATTCGAGGTCAGGTCAATATCGAGCACAAAATCATCGCCCGCCTCATGCACGCCTTCGACCGCGAGGCCAATCATCGTCAAACGCTCCGCCAACTCGCGCGGCTTGAGCTTTGTCTTTGTTAATTCACGAAGCCAGTTGTAGCTGATGTTCATATTAATAATAAAGACTAAGAAAGTTTCCCGCAAAGGCGCAAAGAAAAGCACGCAAAGGTGTTGAATTATTACTTAACTTGAAAGCTTTCTTGACTTCTTCCTTTGCGCCTTTGCGCCTTTGCGGGAGATGTATTGTTACCGCGTCGGCTCCCACACATACTTGCCCGTCTTGTCTATGTAGCCCTGCATGTTGCCGACCCAGACTCTTGCGAGTCCATCCGAAAAGTTGAGCGCGTTGTCCCATTGCGGCTTGATGATCACCGCGCCGCTCTTGTCTATAAAGCCATACTTGCCGCCGATTTTGACGAGCGCGAGTTCTTCCGCAAAGCCTCTGGTCCATTCAAACTCAGGCTTGATGACAATCTCTCCGGCCTTGTTGATAAAGCCGAACTTGTTGTCCTGAATCACAGGCGCGAGTCCGTCTGCAAAAGTTCCAGCGTAATAAAAACGCGGCGCAATCAAAACCTTCCCGGCCTTGTTGATAAAGCCAAACTGATTGCCAATCTTCACATTCGCCAAGCCTTCCGAAAAACGAAAGGCGTTGTAATACTCAGGCTTGATGACAATCTTTCCTTTTTTATCAATGAAGCCGTGCTTGTTATTGACGACCACGAGCGCGAGCCCTTCGGAAAAAGTGAAAGCCTTGTCGAACTGCGGCTTGATAACAATTTTTCCGGTCTTGTCTATGAAGCCATACTTCCTATCAACGACGATGACAGCCATGCCATCGTCAAAGCTCTCGACGGCATCGAACTGCGGAGCGATGACGAGCTTGCCGGTCTTATCTATAAAACCGCGTTTCGGTTGCTGCCCGCTTGTTTGCACGGAAGCAAAGCCTTCTGCAAAGGGACTCGCAAAATCCACCTGCTGCAATTCGATGACAAACTTTCCCGTGCGGTCAATCACGCCGCGCTTGCTGCCAGCCCGCACATAAGCCAATCCCTCTGAAAAATCCCAACCATCATCAAACTGCGGAGCAATCACAACCGCTCCCTTGCGGTCAATGTATCCGACCTTGCCGTCCTTGCGAATCGGATACAACTCGCCACCTTGCTTGCCGCGCCCCTGCCCGCCAGCCGCGACAGGCAACAAGATTGCGCAGACTATGAAAGCAAGCAAGCTCTTCATCTTTGTCATCTGAACTGTTCAAGAAAGCGCACGTCGTTCTCGAAAAGCAAACGTATGTCGTCGAGCTTATACATCAAGGCTGACATCCTATCCAGACCGAAACCGAATGCGAAGCCGGAATATATTTCCGGGTCAATATTGACTGCGCGCAAGACATTCGGATGCACCATGCCTGAGCCGCCAAGCTCAATCCAGCCAGAGCCTTTGCAGATGCGACAACCCTTGCCGCCGCATTTGAAGCAACTATAGTCAACCTCCGCGCTCGGCTCCGTAAAAGGAAAGTATGAAGGGCGAAAGCGCGTCCGTATCTCTGGCCCAAAGAGCCTGTGCACAAATTCGGACAGCGTTCCCTTCAAGTGCGCCATCGTGATGCCCTTGTCCACACACAACCCTTCGACCTGAAAGAACATTGGATTGTGCGTCGCATCCGGCGTGTCGCGGCGAAAGACTCTGCCCGGCGCAATCATACGCAGGGGAGCAGTCCTGCGCTCCATCGCATGAATCTGCACAGTCGAAGTCTGCGAACGCAAAGCAAATTCATCCGTCGTATAAAAAGTGTCCTGCGAAGCGCGCGCCGGATGGCCCTCTGGAATATTGAGCGCGTCGAAATTGTAATAGTCCGTCTCAATTTCGCGGTCGTCTTCAATCGCGTAACCCAGAGAGACAAAGATGTCTTCGATTCTCTGGCGCAAGAGAGTAATCGGATGCAAGTGGCCTCTGCGCGGACGACGCCCCGGCAAGGTTACATCAATCCGCTCGCGCTGAATTTTTGAGATGGCAATGAAATTCTTCAAAGTCTCTTCGGCCTGCGAGAGACGCATCTCTATCTCGTCACCGTGCTTTTTTATCAGCTTGCCAATCTCTGCGCGCTCTTCAGGAGCAACTTTGCCGACAAGTTTTTTTGCTTCTGCCAGCTTGCTCTTCTTGCCCGTGAGCTTCGTGCGCAACTGTAGCAAATCGCGTAGCATCACCTGTGCGCGCTCGAAGTTCAGCGTTTCATTAGAATCGAGACCGCGATAAAGGTCATAAGGCCGGAACTCAGTTTCAAACTCGTTCCACACCAACTCTATTTGTTCTCTCTCTTTATCCATTTCAATCCTGATGAAATAACAAAGACGCAGTTTCGCAGACAATCAAACCTGCGTCACCAGCGTCTTTGGATGTGATTCAAATTTAAGCTGCTCTTTGCTGCTGTTCATTCTCCAAAGCGCTCTTGACTTGTCCAGACAGAGCCGTAAAAGCATCGGGCGAGTTGGCGGCCAAATCGGCCAAAACTTTTCTATCCAGCTCGATGCCCGCGACCTTGAGGCCGTGCATAAACTGCGAATAGTTGAGACCGTTCAAGCGCGCTGCGGCTCCGATACGCACAATCCAGAGCGAGCGGAAATCACGCTTCTTGAGCTTGCGGCCAGTGTAAGCGAAATTCAAACCGCGCTCGACAGACTCTTTCGCAGAGCGATAGAGTTTCGATTTTGTTCCGCGATAACCCTTAGCTAATTTTAAAATCTTCTTGCGTCTTTCGAGACGCTTATTTCCACGTTTTGCACGAGGCATAGCTCGTCACCTCCCTTTATTACAGTAGGCAGTGTGCAGTTGGCAGTGGGCAGTTAAAATCTGTTCTTACTGCCCACTGCCCACTGCCTACTGCACACTTTTTCTTTAACTTCTTCCATACGGCAGCATTGCTTCGACACGCTTCTGATCTCCTTCGGAGACGATGGAGTCAATGTCCAGCTGACGCTTACGCTTGGTTGTCTTTTTGGTCAGAATGTGGCGCGCATGCGAATGCCCGCGTTTGATCTTTCCAGTGGCGGTCAAACGGAAACGCTTGGCCGCTCCCTTATGTGTTTTCAGTTTAGGCATAACTGCTCCCCATTTCGATTTTAGATTCGCGATTTGCGATTTTAGATTTATTTGTTACTTCATTTCGGAAGCCTGATTTTGAATGGCAAGAGTTTCGTCCGCGAGCTTAATCCAAAATCAAAAATCTAAAATCAAAAATTCCTATGTTCCAGTCTGCGGCGCTGGCGGTGGCTGCGGCGGCGCAGGCTGTTCCGTCTTCGCGCTTCCCTTATGACGCTTCGGCGCGAGGATGATAAACATCTGATTGCCTTCCATGCGCGGCCTTGCCTCGACTTCGCCAACATCCTGTAAATCTTTTTCGAGCCGTTCGAGAATGCGCGCGCCCAGTTCCCTGTGCGTCATCTCGCGCCCGCGAAACCAGATTGTAGCTTTGACCTTATCGCCGTCCGTCAGCCACTCGCGCGCGTGCTTCATGCGATAGTCGTAATCGTGGTCATCCGTGCCGGGCCGAAACTTGACCTCTTTGACGGTGATGACGACCTGCTTCTTCTTGGCCTCGTTGGCTTTCTTCTTGGCCTCGTATTGAAACTTGCCGAAGTCAATAATGCGACACACAGGCGGATCGGCTGTGGCCGCGACTTCGACAAGGTCAAGACCCTGCTCGCGCGCTCTGCGTATGGCATCGCGCGTCTCCATCACGCCAAGCTGTTCGCCGTCTTCACCGATGACGCGAACTTCCGGGACGCGAATTCTTTCATTGATGCGCGCGACGGGAGCGCGACGGTTGTCCGGGCGATGGCCCCGACCTCGAAAACCTGTAGCTATTGCTGCACCTCCGACTTTGAGTCTAGGAGTCTGGAGTCTGGAGTCTGGAGTCAGAAAACAAATTTTTCTTTTGACTCCAGACTCCAGGCTCCAGACTCCAGACTATTGGTTACTAATTGCACGCGATGCGACGAGACCGCGCGCCTTCTCTTTAAATTCCGCAACCGTCATAGCGCCGATGTCGCCTTTGACGCGCTCGCGGACGGCGACTTTGCCTTCTTCCATCTCGCGGTCGCCAAGCACGAGCATAAAAGGAACTTTTTGTAACTGCGCGTCACGAATCTTCGCTCCGATTTTTTCGCCGCGCAGATTTGTCTCGACACGCAAGCCTGCCTCACGCAGTTCGCCCGCGACCTTTTCCGCATATTCGTTGATGCGGTCAGTAATCGGCAGCACAGCGACCTGCACAGGCGCGAGCCACAGAGGAAACGCTCCTGCGTATTGTTCAATCAGGATGCCGAAGAAGCGTTCGATTGAGCCGAACAGAGCGCGGTGCACCATCACAGGGCGATGCGGCCTGTTGTCTTCGCCAATGTATTCAAGCTCGAATCTTTCGGGCAGATTAAAATCCCACTGGACTGTGCCGAGTTGCCACAGGCGACCGATGGCATCCTCAATCTTCAAATCAATCTTTGGCCCATAGAAAGCTGCCTCGCCTTCTATACGCTCATAAGGCATGCCGCGCTCGTTCAATGAATCCGCGAGTGCGGCTTCGGCTTTGGCCCAGTCTTCATCGGCTCCCAGGTAATGCTTGCTGGTGTCGCTGCCTTTGACCGAAAGCTCAAACTTAACTTTCTCAAATCCGAAAGTGCGAAACACCTTGTTGACGAAATCCAGGCAATCGCTAATCTCGCGCCGCACCTGTTCCGGTGTGCAGAACAGATGCGCGTCATCCACTGTGAAACCGCGCACGCGCATCAAGCCATGCAATGTGCCGGAAAGCTCTGCGCGATAGACTGTACCCATCTCTGCGTAACGCTGCGGCAAATCTCTGTAAGAGCGTTGCTGCGATTTATAGATGCCTATGTGAAACGGGCAGTTCATGGGTTTTAACCGGAACTCCGTCTCTTCTATCTTGGTCGGCGCAAACATCGAATCGCCGTAATTCTGCTCGTGTCCACTCACCTGCCACAGCTCACGCTTTGCGATGTGCGGCGTATAGACAAAGCTGTAATTATTTTTAACCAACTCTTCATGCAGGTAGTCTTCCATCATCTTGCGAATCATCGCGCCCTTCGGATGCCAGAAGACAAGACCCTGCCCGTACTGTTCCTGAATCGAAAAGAGGTCAAGCTCTTTGCCAATACGACGATGGTCGCGCCGCTCCGCTTCCTCTCTCTGCTTGAGCCATGCATCAAGCTCTTCCTGCGAGAAGAAGGCTGTGCCGTAGATGCGTTGCATCTGCGGATTGTTGGCGTCGCCCATCCAGTATGCGCCAGCGAGTGAGAGCAACTTGAAAGCCTTCAACTTATTTGTGTTCGGCACATGCGGGCCGAGACAAAAATCTATGAACGGCGAGTTGTCAATGTAATAAAGACTGACTGTCTCGCTGCCCTTCTCTTCAACCAACTGGCACTTTAGAGGCTCATCGCGCTCTTGGAAAATTCGCAGAGCTTCCGCTTTCGCAATCTCTTCACGACGATACGGGAGATTGCGTTTGGCTATCTCGCGCATGCGCTTTTCGATGACCGGCAGATCGCTATCGGTCAAAGGGCGCGGCGCAATCACATCATAGAAAAATCCATAGCGCGGGTCGTCCAAAAGAGCCGGGCCGATGCCAAGCTTTGTGCCGGGGAAAAGGTCTAGCACGGCTGCGGCCAGCAGATGCGCGGTCGAATGGCGCAAGACATCCAAGCCTTCGAGCGTCTGCGGCAAGACCGGCTCAATCCTGACAGGCTCGCCGTTCTCCTGCGCTTCGAGCGTGTAGGCTAGGTCAACCTCGCGGCCATTGACGCGCGCGGCAAGAGCCTGTTTCGCTCCTTCGCGGTCAAGCCGCTTTAAAGCTTCCGCAACGGTGACAGGCGCAGCCAGTTGGGCCTGCGCTCCATCTTTAATCTGGACGTTGATTTCGCTCATCTCTTTAGTCTCCGCTTATCTCGCGCGCGCGACGGATTGCCGCGCACAACGACGAACCGCAAGTGCGGTCTCGCGTTTTTTCGAGAAAGCGTCAACCTAAATTTTTGTGTGCCGGTGATGTAAAACGGCAACTACTAGTTAGATCGGATTCGATAGGAGCGCCTTCGCCGCGAGACCGCTTAAAGAAGCAGCCCAGCTATTAAATTCAGAACCGCGTAAACGTGTACGTTCGATTCATGACGAAGGTCTTCTGGAGCATCCTATCAAAAATTAGAAATCGGCAGGCACATGCGGCAAAATCTCCCGCAAGCCCTACACGGCCAAGAACAACAAAGAACGAATAACGCTCTTGAAGTTAAAGAATTTAACCAAACCCGCCGGAGAAGTCAACTTCAGCGACGAAAGAATCTCCCGCAAAGACGCAAAGGCGCAAAGGAAAGATTTAACTTCTTCTTTGCGTCTTTGCGCCTTTGCGGGAAACTGTCTTTATTCTTTTATATCGCTAAACGACTTCTAATCTCTTTGATGATTTCCTCCGGCGACTGCGAGGCGTCCAAATGCATTGACGGCTCAGGCTCTTCAAGCGCAGCGAACTGGCTGTCGAGCATCGAAGGCTTCATAAAATGCTCTTCACGATTCAGCAAACGCTCTTGAATAAGGTCATAACTTCCCTTCAAATAAATAAGCTTGACCCTTTCATCAATCAACAAAAAATTCCTGTAACTTTTCTTGAGCGCGGAGCAAGCGAGGACAGCATTCTCTTCATGCTCAAGACAGGAACGAATAATTGTACGCAAGCTTTCCAACCAAGGCGCGCGGTCTGCATCGTTGAGCGGCAAGCCGCGTTTCATCTTCTCTATGTTGGCGCGAGTGTGATAGTCGTCTGCGTCATAAAACTTCCAGCCAAGCTCTGCGGAGAGTTTATGTCCGATAGTAGTTTTGCCTGCGCCCGCAACTCCCATCAAGACTATGACCATTCGTTCCTCTGTCTTAAAAAAAAGAAATCAAGTAACGATGGTCGCCTCATCGCGCCCGCATCTCCCTTGTAACTCAAGCAGTTCTTTAGCAGCCTCTACGAGTGGCGCGAGAACTTCATCAATGTCAGCATCGCCGCCGTCCATGCGATAACGCTCCACATAGAGCCGCAGGGTCGCGCCTTCCGTGCCTGTGCCGGAGAGACGAAAAATAAGACGCGAGCCGTCTTCCAGAAGAATGCGAAGACCCTGCCGCGCGCTCACGCTGCTGTCCACAGAATCCGTGTAACTAAAATCGTCTGCGTGCGCGACGCGGATGCCTGCTATCTCGACTCCTGTCAGGCTTGCGAGTTTGTCGCGCAAGTTATCAATCATCTCTGTCGCAGCAGTCACGTCCAATCCTTCGTAGTCGTGTCTCTGATAATAGCTGCGCCCGAAACGCTGCCAGTGTTCATGCACGACGCCGGAAACGGATTTGCGAGTCGCTGCAAGAATTGAGAGCCAGCAGAGCACTGCCCACAATCCATCCTTTTCGCGCACATGATTCGAGCCTGTCCCGAAGCTCTCTTCGCCGCAGATGGTACACAAGCCTGCATCCATCAGGTTGCCGAAAAACTTCCAACCCGTCGGAGTCTCATAGCAGTTGATGCCAAGCTCCTGGGCCACGCGGTCAACGGCTGTGCTCGTAGGCATAGAGCGAGCCACGCCCGCAAGGCCAGCTTTGTAACCGGGGATAAAGTTTGCGGCGTGTTCGGAGATAATCGCCAGCGAATCGCCGGGAGTGACAAAAAACTTTTGGCCCAGTATCAGATTTCTATCTCCATCGCCATCGCAGGCCGCGCCGAAATCGGGCGCGTCTTCCGCAGACATGTGTGCAACAAGTTCTGCTGCATGAACCAGATTCGGGTCTGGATGATGCCCGCCAAAATCTTCGAGCGGTGTGCCGTTAATGACTGTGCCTGCGGGCGCGCAGAGCTTTTGTTCCAGAATGTCTTTCGCATACGGGCCTGTGACCGCGCTCATCGCATCAAACTGCATCCGAAAACCGCTCTCGAAGAGTTTGCGCAAAGCATCGAAGTCAAAAAGCTCTTCCATCACTGCTCCATAATCTTCGAGAGGATCAATGATGACAATCTCTGTCTCAAAGAGTCGCAGGCTGCCTTCGTGTTCAAGGTCTATGTCTGCGTGCTCTATCGTCCGGTATTCTGCAATCTTGAGCGTCTCTTCATAGATACGCTGTGTGATTGTTTCCGGCGCTGGCCCACCATTGCGTATGTTGTACTTGATGCCAAAATCCGCATCAACCCCTGCGGGGTTATGACTGGCCGAGAGCACGAGTCCGCCTAAGGCCGAGCGGCGACGGATAGTCGCAGAGACAGCCGGAGTCGAGAGGATGCCGCCACGCCCGACCAGCACGCGCCCGAATCCATTCGCGGCAGCCATACGCAAGATAGTCTGTGTGGCAGCGCGATTGTGATAACGCCCGTCGCCTCCGACAACCAGAGTCTCTTCCCTGAATCCCGCAACGGCCTCTGCGCGCACAGTATTAAAGACAGCCTGCACAAAGTTCTCCAAATAATTCGGCTGCATAAAAACGCGCGTCTTCTTACGCAGCCCGGAAGTGCCGGGACGCTGGTCTGCAAACGGTTCAGTCGGGACGGTCTTTAGCTCAGTATGCTCCATAAATCATCTCCGGCTTTTTGATGGTCGAACATGATGCGATAATAAACTAGGCGGCGAAGAATGAATGATAGCAGAAAAGCACAGCGGCGTGTGTGGGCCATAAAACTTTAAAGCGAGGCCGCCGCCCCGGCGTGGGAGTGCAGTCGCGGCGGCCTCTCCGCATCAGCCATCTCCGAACGGCCAGGTTAGAGAGGCGAGCGGAAGGGAGCGCAAGCCCACCCTGCGTGCGCTCCCTTTTTCAATTTCCCTGCAAAGCTTTATGAGGTCTGCGCGTCTCTGGTAAGATGCGCCTGTTCTGTTTGAAAACTTAACAACGGCTTATGCGTAGCTCACGCCTCAACCTCAAAGAAGAGTAATGAGCATCGCCGTTGAGCATGAAAGGTTCATACTCACGGCGAAACAAATGCGCAGGCATATTTTAGACACAGTTGTGTCTAAAGGCAAGGCTTGTCTAAGTGCCAGTGTTTCATCAGGAGGTCTTTCCTGATGGGAGCACCGCGTCAAAAGCCGGAACGCCTTGCCGAAAAGCTTAGACAGATACGTCTTGCTTTAGGGCTGTCTCAAGACGGAATGCTAGAGCGTTTAGGTTTGTCCGAAGATTTCTTTCGGAGTCGAATCTCTGCTTATGAGCTTGGAAACCGCGAACCTTCCTTAACAGTTTTGTTGGAGTATGCGCGTTGTGTTGGTATCTCTACTGATGTGTTGATTGATGATGAGCTAGACTTGCCCGCGAAGCTGCCTGCGAAGTCGAAACATCCCCATAAATAATTGTTGGGCAAGAAGGTATTGTTAACTCAAGTTGCCAGTTAGTCAAAGTTATAGCGGCTTGCCGCCCTGCTGTGCGGAAAAGCTTCGCTTTTCCGTCAGTGTCAGCTCAACCTTGCGGCGAGGCTCAGCCTCGCCGCAAGTCAAGACGGACAAGCAGCGGAAAGTCAGAGACCTTCCGCACAGCAGGTGGCTGAAGCCGTCCTTTAATTCGAAACTTGGATTAATGTCAGGCAATGCCTATCCAGTGCTTGAATTGACGGTTTTTCAAACGCAATCAGGCAAATCTCAAACAAAGAGAAAGAAAAAGAGGCTCGAAAAATGAGCCTCCAAGCGGGTTAAGTGTTAATAAACTTGAGTATAAATAGCTTAGGCGCGCGCGGATTTGAACCGCGGACCCCTACCGTGTCAAGGTAGTGCTCTACCCCTGAGCTACGCGCCTACAAGTGGGTTTTGTTCGCTTCAAAACTTCTCTGTTAAAGCGAGGTCGTAAAGTAGCAAAGCGGTCGCGCGTGTGTCAAGCAGGCGACTGTGGCGAGAAAGCAGATTAACCGGAGAGGATACAGAGGAGCATGAAGAATTTTATTTCTCGCCTCTGTATCCTCTCTTGCGGGTTACGTTAATCTGAAATCCACTTTAAGCAGCGATGCAGATTTTCTGTGGTTCACAGTGGAGTTGCGCGCGGGCTTCGGCCAGCGAGTGCTGGAAGATTTGCAGGGCGGCGTTGATTTGCTCTTCTGTGTGCGTCGCCATTACTTGAAAGCGGAAGCGTGCGCGACCGCGCGAGACTGCCGGAAATTCTACGAGGTTGGCTATCAAACCGTTTTGCTCAAGCGCGCGGCCAGTCAGTTTTGCAAGCTTCTCATCACCGACGCTGACCGGAACAATCGGAGAAGGCTCGCCCAAGCATTCAAGGCCGCTTGCTGTAAAAGAAGAGCGAAGGTGATTGATATTTGCCAGAGATTTCCGGCGCAAGATGTCTCCCTCTTCCGAACGGACAATGCGCAGGGCTGCGTTGACCACTCCTGCTTGAATCGGCGAGAGCGCGTTGGAGAAGGTGTGCGAGCCGCCGTAGATGCTGATGAACTGTTTGACTGAAGCATGATGCGTGGCAAGGAAGCCGCCGTTGCTGGAGAAGGTCTTGGAGAACGCGCCCACCACCAAATCAACCTTGCCAAGCATGTTCTGTAAGCCAATCTGTCCAGTGCCGCCCGGCCCACTCGCGCCCAAATCATGAGCCACATCCACCAAGAGGACTGCGTTGTATTCATGACAAACTTCTTGCAGCTTTAAAATATCCGGGCTGTCGGAATCCATTGAGAAGAGTCCTTCGGAAACGACAAGGATGGCATTCTCAGTATCTTTGGCTCTAATCTTCCTGAGCTTGCGCCGCGCATCCTCTATGTCGTTATGCCTGTAAAAAGTGTGCTTGTCCGTCGCTGCGCGCGCGCCCTGCATCAGACAGGCGTGCGAGTTCTGGTCCAGAACAATGTAATCATTCGGGCGAACGAGTCCGACGATTGCGCCAAAGCCTGCTGCCCAGCCTGTCGGGAACAGGAGCACATGCTCCATCTGCACAAACTCTGCGATGGATTGTTCAAGTTCGCGCGAGATGCCTGTGTTGCCTTGCAGGATGGCAGAGGCCGCGCTGTGCGGGCCGTAATCGCTCAAGGCTCTAATCGCCGCATCGTGAATCGCCGGATGCGTCGAGAGTCCAAGATAATCCTGCGAGCCGAAGTTGATGCCTTCCACCAGAAGGCCGTTCGAGCTTTTGACACGCGCAGTGGTCGCGGGCGATGTCTCAAGCGAGCGGCTGTAAGGCCATGTTCCAGAGTCTATGCGCTGTCTGAGCCAATCGCCGAGCGCCTTCGTGCGATCAATCAAATGCGCGCCCTTCGGATGCGAGAACATCCCAAGATGTTTAGTGAAAGCTTCTGATTCGTAAATGTCAGCAGTTTGCGTTTTGGGAAACATTAATTATTCCTTTAGTTTTTCTGTAGCACAGCACACTTAGAGCGCTGTTCAGGTTTCAGGTTAAGCGCATTTTCTACAGCAGACTTCGGGAAGGTCTTTAGAGTAGGCTTACGCCGCAAGGCTTTTCCGTTGGTTGAGTCTTCTCTTCTCAGAAATTAATTAAGGTTAGAGTTGTTTGAGATAACAGGTAGGGGGGCGGCTTTAAATGGAAAACGCTCGTTCAGTTTTTTTCATTGAGGTAAGAGAAAGCACACAATAAGTGTGCAATCAAACAACCTTTTCATTTGTCATTGATTTAATAAGGAACGAAGAAAATTCTTTAGCGTTCCCGTCAGGACGCGGCGCAGATTAAACTTTCTGGACCAGTATGTCAACAGCAAAGTTTAAAAGCGGATAGCAGGCTATGAAAGATGTCTTGCACTCACGAAAGATGTCTTGCACTCACGCGCTCGTGGTCTCACGAGCCACACGTTCCCACTCATCATAAAGCCTTCGCAGGTCTGCATCCGTCTGTTGATACTCTGCGCTGATTGACTTCAGACGCTCAGGGTCGCGCGCCACTTCGGGCAGGCTCAACTGCTCGCTTAACCGCGCGAGATTTTTTTCAGCCTCTCCGATTTCAGCTTCAATCGCTTGCGGGTCGCGCGCGGGCTGCTTTTTCGCGGGCTGCGATTTCTGTTTTTGTTTAGAAGTGTTCCTGTTTCCGGTCGCAGCCGTTGGCGCGGCAGGCATGCTGTTTTTCTTCTCTGCACTCTGCGCTTCTGCCGCCGCATTTGCTGCGGCCAGCTTTTGCTCGGCCTTCCAGTCGTGGTATTCGGTGTAGTCGCCGTTGTAGTGCTCAGCATTTCCCTCGCCGTCGAGCGAGAGAATCTGCGTGGCGACGCGATCCAGAAAGAAGCGGTCGTGGCTGATTGTTAGAATCGTGCCGGGATAAGCATCGAGCGCGGCTTCAAGAGCTTCGCGCGAAGGAATGTCCAAGTGGTTTGTCGGCTCATCGAGCACCAGCACATTGACGCGCGAGTAAATCAGTTTGGCGAGGGCCAGCCTTCCCTTTTCGCCGCCCGAAAGATCGCGCACATGTTTATAGACATCGTCGCCCGTGAAGAGGAATTTGGCGAGGAAGGAGCGCAACTCGCCAGCCGTCGCAGATGTTGGCGCGACGCGCCTTAGCTCCATGATGATTTCGTTGCGATCATCAAGGTCATCAAGCTGCTGCGCGTAGTAGCCGACCTCTGTTTTTGTTCCCCAGCGAATCTCGCCCGCGAGCGGCGGCAATTTCCCCAAAACCGTTTTGATGAAAGTCGTCTTGCCCGAACCGTTTGGCCCAATGATGCCGAGGCACTCGCCGCGCTTGAGCGTGAAAGTGATGTCACTTGCCAGAACTTTTCCGGGATAGCCGACGATTGTTTCGTTGACAATCAAAACCTGTGTGCCAGCGCGTTCGACCGCTTGCAGGCGAAAGTCGCCGGACGATTGCTCTGTCGAAACGGCTTCGACGCGCTCCATTCTTTCGAGCATGTTGCGGCGCGCTTTGGCTTGTTTGGTTTTTTGGCCCGCGAGGTTGCGGCGGATAAACTCTTCTGTCTTGGCAATCAGGTGTTGTTGATTATCGTAGGCGCGCTGTTGCGCTTCGCGGCGCACTTCGCGCTCGACCAGAAACGCAGAATAGTTGCCAGTGTAACTCGTGGCCTTTCCCAACTCTACTTCGACAATGCGTTTCGAAGTGCGGTCTAAGAAATAGCGGTCATGGCTGACAATCACGTAAGCAGAGCCGTAGGTCTGCAAAAATTCTTCGAGCCATTCAACGGATGCTATGTCCAGATGGTTGGTCGGCTCATCGAGCAGGAGCACATCAGGTTCCGCCAGGAGTAGGCGAGCAAGTCCCAAACGATTCTGTTGACCGCCGGAAAGTTTTTCCGTCTCCATCTGCCACATCTCGCGGTCGAAGCCGAGTCCCTGCAAGATTGCTTCGGCACGCGCCGCATACTCGAACCCGCCTTCGCGCTCAAACTCATGCTGTAGGTCGCTGTAACGCTCAAGCACAGCTTCGAGGTCGTCTGTGGCTTCGGCCATGCGATGCTCTAGCTCGTGCATCTCGTGCTCTATCTGTTGCAGATGACCGAAGGCCGCGAGCGCGGATTCATGCACGGTTGAGCCTACGTCGAAATGTACGTGCTGGGCCAGAAGCCCCAGGCGCAGGCCGCGCGCACGCACGACATCGCCGCGATCCGGCGTCTCTTCGCCGCTAATCAAACGGAAGATAGTCGTCTTGCCCGCGCCGTTGCGTCCGACCAATCCGACATGCTCGCCCGGATTAATCTGCAAAGACGCGCCGCGCAAGACATCCTGCGAGCCGTAAGACTTATGTACATCTGAAAGACGAAATAGCATGACAAGTGATGAGCGTGTGAGTGACGAGTGACAAGTTAAAACAATTTCTTGCTTGTCACTTGTCACTCGTCACTTATCACTATTTTTTCGGAGTGGCACTGGCCGCAGGGCTGGCCGAAGGCTGTGGCGTAGCCGAAGCGGCAGGGCTGGCAGCAGGACTGGCGGCGGGAGAAGCCGATGGCGCGCCTTGCGGCTGCACAGGGCGCGGGCCGCTCAGGTTGTTCGGGCTTTCCAGCATCTTGCTCGCCAGATTGTTTGTAATCTTCGCATCGTTCAAAGAGACTTCAAGCAATGCCTGATTGAGAATCTGCTTGCGCTGGTTGACGAGGACATCCGTGATGCGCTGCCTGACGCCGGGGCTTTCAAGGTTGAGATTCTCGTCCTGCAACTGCTTTCTCTTCAATTTGAAGATGAACCAGCGATTGTTCAAGTTGATGGGCGAGGTATAGCTTCCGACGTCCATCTTATCGAAAAAGTCGGAAATCAGCGTCGCTGGGAAATTGGCCTGTTTCAACTCAGCCTCGCCAAAGAACCCGATGTCGCCGCCGCTCGCATTGGAGTTAGCATCTTCGCTTTTGGCGCGTGCGACATCTGCAAAGTCAGCGTTGCTCTTTAACTGCTGAAAGATGAGATCAATTTTTTGCTTGGCTTCAAGTTCGCTTTTCGCGTCGTTCTGCATGCCGTTGTCCGCAGGGTCAACAACTATTGCGGCCAGATCAACGCCGCGTTTGTTGACGACTTGGTCACGGTTGTTGTTATAAGCTTCTTCGACCTCTTTGTCGCTGACGGTAATCTTGCTGTTCGTGCGATCCTGCAATTTCTGTATCGCAAGCTCCTTGCGCGCAATCTCGCGCAGTGATTCCATCGTCTGCCCTGTCTCCTTGAGCCGCTCCTGAAATTTCTCCTGAGTCATCTGGGCCTGCTGCATCTGCGTGTTGATAGCCTGTGTGATTTCGTCTTCGGTCGGCAGTAGCTTCTCGCGCTCAGCACGCTGGAAAAGCACTTCCTTCTGAATCAAGCCATCAAGCACCTGCAAGCGTACCTGCGCCAGCTCAAGCGGCGAGAGCTTTGACTGCTGGCCCTGATACTGCTGGTTGATTAACTTATCAACTTCGGCCAGCATGATGTTCTTGCCGTTGACTGTAGCAGCGACTGAAGCATCGGCGGTCGTGCCAGTGCCGCCGCCGCTTGTATTCGAGCACGCGGCGAAAGCGAATGTGAACAGCCCTATGAGGGCGACGATAAGAGTTTGTTTGGCGACTTTATGCACAGTGGGTTTTACGCTCCTTCAAGCTAAACGATAATGGCTCGTGCGCGCAGGTCAATGCTCACTCCTCGCTTGACCGCGTGGCAATCCGTTTGTTATAAATTCTCGTTTTGAAACTGTCTTAAAGTTTTAGATGCACTAAACAATCAGACTGTTTCAAGGTTTTCATCCGTTCGGAGGTCTTTAAACAATTATGGCTAAACGATGCGAAGTCTGCGGCAAAGGGCCGCAATTCGGCAACAATGTCTCTCATGCGAACAATCGCACGCGCCGTCGCTTTGATCCTAACCTGCAATCCATCCGCGTCCAGCGTCCACAGGGCGGAGTCGAGCGCATGAAGGTTTGCACCAGTTGCATCAAAGCAGGCAAAGTGGCGAAAGCTGCCTGAGCCGAGCTTTTAAACTTAAATTTTCAAAATCACGAATAGCTCTCATAAGAGTGATGCCCAATGGCAGCACTCTTATGAGAGCTATTCATTTCCCGCGAGAGCAATGGCTTCAATCTCTACGCGCGCATCACGCGGCAATCGCGCCGCTTCAACAGTCGCACGCGCCGGAGGATTTTCCGCGAAGAATTTTCCGTAAACCTCATTCATCGCCGCAAAATCATTCATATCCGCAAGAAAAACTGTAGTCTTGACGACGCGGTCAAGCCCCGTCCCGGCTGCCGCCAGCAACGCCGAAAGATTTTTCAAGACCTGTTCGGTCTGCTCTGCCACGCCTCCTGCGACAAACTCGCCTGTCTGCGGGTCAATGGGAATCTGCCCCGAAGCAAAGACAAAACCGGCAGCACACACGGCCTGCGAATATGGCCCAATCGCCTGCGGCGCGTCCTTCGTCTCGATAATCTGCTTCACTAGACAAATAACCTCATTTCTTCAAGGCTAAAACAAACTTTGATTCTAACAGAAACTTTTAGGAAGGCCAAAGGCAGATAAAGAACGGCAGTGTCCTAATTTGAATTTAAGGGAACGTCAGTTCGAGATAAGCAGAAGCGAATGCCGAATTGCAGCCCCGTCAGGGGCGGCATATATTAGCCCGCGACGTGAGTCGTGGGTTAAGCAGGATATAAATACCGAGCCCCGTAGGGGCGACAGAAATTGTGTCGCCCCTCAAGGGGCTCGATTTGTGTGTGGCGTGATTGTCCCCGCGCTGACGCGCGGGGCTAATATCTGCCGCCCCTATCGGGGCTAACGAAACCGACTCTTTCTTATGCCGAACTCACGTTCAGGGAAAGCGGCTAAAGTCCGGGGCGCGCACCGCAGCCCGCGCCCCTACAGAAAATGCGTCACGTCGTTAACGCGAATCGCCCGCCATCAATGCACAAAGGCTCCTGCCACAGGCACGTCGCCATTCGCGCCGAACTGCTCGGCCCTCACCGAACTGTTCGTGCTCAGCAAGATATAGAACACTCCCGCCGAGGGCCGGAAGATAGCCACGTCCGCTTTGCCATCTCCATCATAATCTCCCGGCACAGGCAAATCTCCAATCGTCCCCCATCCGATGCCTCTGAATCCATTATCCGAGCTTTGCAGGTAATACCATGCTCCCGCGGATGGTCTGTAGATACAGATGTCTGTCTTTCTGTCTCCATCAAAGTCTGCGGTGATGGGTTTATCTCCATTCGTTCCCCATTGCTGTCCGAGGCTGACTCCATCAGAACTACGCAGGATGTAGAAAACGCTCTCGGATGGACGGAAGATGGCGAAGTCAGTCTTCAAGTCGCCGTCGTAATCTCCCATTACCGGAATATCACCATCGGCGCCCCATTGTTTGAAATGGAAAGAGCCGTCTGAACTGTGTATCAGATAGAATGTCCCGGCAGATGGACGGAACACAACGATGTCGGATTTTCCGTCACCGTCAAAATCACCCGTGGCCGGGATGTCACCGGCTTGTCCGAGTTGGGTCGAGATTACGGAGTTGTCAGAGCTGTTCAGTATGTACCAGTAACCGTTTGAAGGTCTGAATACGGCATCGTCCGTTTTACCGTCGCCGTCATAATCACCGGGTGCGATGACGTCTCCGGTTGTGCCAAAGTGTTCAGCGCGGAAAGCGTTGTTTGAACTGTTCCTGATGTACCAGTTACCTTCGCTAGGGCGAAATACCGAGAGATCTGTTCGGCCATCACCGTCGAAATCGGTTAGCATTCCTGAGATGACAGGTGCGTCTAAGCGAAGAACCGCAAACCGATTCGTCTGTCCATTCCCTACATACCCCCCGACCAGTATTCGACCGAGCGAATCGGCTGCACAGGCCCATGCACCGCCGAAACCAGATCCATCGACTTGACTAAGTGTAAGTCGTCCATCGCTGCTGAAGCTGGTATCGAAGGATCCATCCTGTTTGAATCGGGAAATGGCAAAACCGTCTGGCTGATCAGAACCGACTACCGTAATTCTGCCGCCGGCTGAGACTATTACGTCGTGTGGAATGGCTGACTCTAACGCGAATTGACGAATCCCGTCACCGTCAAAGCTAGTATCAAGCGAGCCGTCGCCATTGAAACGATAAATAGTATTTATGTCATCAACCCCAACGACGCGTGCGTCCGGTTGTACTGTTATAGATTGAAAGGTAGGGCTGCTCGGCGATGAACCAACAGTCAGATACCCGTCTTCATCCCACGTCGCGTCAAGAGAACCATCTGGATTCAGCCTTACCAGCAAGCCTGCCGGCGATACCGAACCGTTTGTAGAAAACCTGTGGCCGCCGATTAGTATCTTGCCATCAGCTTTGATGGCAACGCACTCGCCCTTCGTCACATTCGACATCGTCATGCGAAAAACTCCGCCGTTTCCGAATGTGCTGTCCAGCGTCCCATTCGCAAGATAGCGGGCAACGACCCCTTGAGATTCCAGCGGCCCAGGAGGGATAGTCTGAGACTGTGCGGATGTTCCAACTATCACGACCTTGCCATCGGGCTGGATTGCAACGTCCTTGCCCCTGTTTAGTCCGTATAGGCCGATGTTGGCGATAATCGTCCCACCCGATCCGAACGAGGAATCCAGAGTCCCATCCGCGTTATAGCGAACGATAACAATCGACTCGCTAAAAAACGAAGAAATAACGAAGCCCACCGCAACAATCTTGCCATCACTCTGGACGGCGACTCCGACGGCAGCGTAAGCATCCGTCAAGACAAACCCCTGTCCTCCGAAAGTCGTGTCAAGAGAGCCGTTTTCGTTGTAGCGGGCAAGACATAATTTATTTATATTTTGAGACCTGCACCCCCCGGCCATGACAATCTTATTATCGGCCTGAACAGCCAGATCGCTCGCACCGGCTGACATCCCAAAAGAGATAGTCTGTATGCCTGTTGAATTAAAGGTGGTATCCAGTTCAGATTGAGCTAAGACATCGGCGTTGAGAACAAAGCCAATGAGCAGAAGGCACCAAAGCAAGTTTCTCATCACGAATCTCCTCCGACGGTTGCCCAGGGCTACATAAGGTAGGAGTGTCAAAAATAATAGAAGCTATCTTATAAATAACAGATAGGGTTCTCAAGCAACGTATTGCTTTAAGAATATTTCAACTCGATGGGCGAGGGGTGGTCAAATCAGGATATTACCAAAGAGCATGCTCTTTAAGCTACTCCCTGCAAGCGTTCGACATCAAGCACGCCGGGGACGCTTTTGATGGAGCTGATGACTTTATCCAAGTGCTTGACATCGAAGACTTCGACTGTGACTTCGATGCGCCCGCGCTCGTCGTCTGCGACTGAGGCGCGTGCGTCGCGTATGCCTGTCTTCATGTCAGAGATGGCTCCGGTGATGCCTGCAATCATGCCCGTGCGATTTTCAGTGATGGCGAGAAGCTTGACCGCGTAGGATTCCTTGTCCGCGCGGCTGGCCCATTCGACTTCGACGATGCGCTCAGGATTGACCATCAACTGCCGCACATTTTTGCAGCGCGTGCTGTGGACTACAACGCCTTTGCCGAGCGTGACGTAACCGACAATATCTTCGCCGCGCAATGGATTGCAGCAGCGCGCGCGCGTGACCATCAAGTCATCCACGCCGCGCACGACTATGGAATCATCGCCGAGCCTGATGAGTCGCTGGATGGCGCGCATGCCGCTGCGGAGCTTGGACTCTTTCTGTGTATCAAGCTCTGCGAATTTTTCTGGCCCAAGATACTTGGCAATCACATTGCGCGGCACAATCTTGCCGTAGCCGATGGCTGCCAGGAGGTCTTCCGCGCGTCCGAGACCATATTCATTTGCAATCCGTGTCAACTCGCCGTCGGCTGACATCTTCTTGATGGAAAGCTGAAAGCGCGCGGCGTCCTTCTCAAAAAGCTTGCGGCCAATCTCTACGGATTCTGCGCGCTGCTGTTCTGCGACCCAGTGGCGGACGCGGTTGCGCGCGCGCGAAGTGACGATGAAGTTCAGCCAATCGCGCGACGGATGCGAGTTTGCGGTCGTGAGGATTTCCACGACATCGCCGTTTTGAATCTGCGAGCGAAGCGGAACTATGCGATTGTTGATGCGCGCGCCGGTGCAGGTATTGCCGACCTCGGAGTGAATCGCGTAAGCGAAATCAACAGGAGTTGCGCCGCGCGGCAGTTGTATGACCTTGCCCATCGGCGTGAAGGCGTAAACGTCTTTCGGATACAGGTCGAGCTTTAATGAATCCAGAAAATCGCGCGAGTCTTTAACTTCCTGCGTGGATTCAACCAGAGAACGAAGCCATTGAAAAGCTTCATCCTCATCGTGCGCGCCGCGACTGTCTTCTTTATATTTCCAGTGCGCGGCGACGCCTTCTTCGGCTATCTGATGCATCTCTTCCGTGCGAATCTGCACCTCGAAGGGCTGGCCCTTTGTGCTGATGACGGAGGTGTGCAGGGATTGATATAGATTGTCGCGCGGCGTGGCAATCCAGTCTTTGATGCGACCGGGAACGGGTCGCCAGTTGTTGTGTATGACGCCGAGCGCGGCATAGCAATGGCGCACTTCATTCGGCGTGATGACGCGCGCGGCAACAAGGTCGTAAACCTGATCGAGACTGATTTTTTGACGGTCGAGTTTTTTCCAGATGGAATAGAGACGTTTGACGCGGCCTTCGATGCGTACGAGCGGGACTTCCGCCTCCTTCATCTTCTCTTCGATTTCCGCAGTCACTTTATTAAGGAAGGCTTCATTCTCAGGACGACGCTTTTCCAGTTGCGCGGTCAACTCGCGGTAATCATCAGGATGAAGATGACGGAATGAAAGGTCTTCCAACTCGCCGCGAATTTTACCCATGCCGAGGCGATGCGCAATCGGAGCATAGATGTCCATTGTCTCCTGCGCGATACGCTGGCGTTTTTCCGGCTTGAGATAATGAAGCGTGCGCATGTTATGCAGGCGGTCTGCGAGTTTGATGAGCACGACGCGCACGTCGTTGACCATCGCCAAGACCATCTTGCGCACATTCTCCGCCTGCTGCTCTTCTTTCGAGACGTTGCTAATCTGCGCAATCTTGGTCAGGCCATCAACGAGGCGCGTTACATCGTCGCCAAAATATCGCCGAATCGTTTCCGGATCAACCAGCGTGTCTTCGACTACATCATGCAGCAGTCCTGTCGCAACGGAGACGGCATCGAGACGCATATCCGCGAGGATGTTGGCGACTTCGAGCGGGTGTACGAGATACGGCTCGCCGGAGGCGCGCGTCTGCCCCTTGTGCTCGCGCGCGGAAAAGATATAGGCGCGGCGCAAGAGGTCTAGGTCAGCCTGCTCATGATTGCTACTGACCTTTTCGATGATGTCTTCGATGCGAATCATAACAACAAGGGCAAAGGGATGAGGAATGAAGGATGAAATAAAAGCTATTCATTCATCCCTTCGGCCCTAATAGAATAGGTGATGCCTGACCTGTAAGTCGAGCATCACCTGAGATGAAATGCGTGGCGGGGACGATGTATGCCCGCCCGCTTTTTGTGTGACGGCGGCTGCGCCAGTAGTCGCGCCTTAGCCTGCGGGCGCTTGCGGCGGCTTGGGCTTATTCTTCTCTTCTTCCTCTTTGCGCTTCTGGTTCTGTTCGCTCAACTCTGTCGTGCGCTTCTGCGCCTCTTCGGCCAGCTTTGTATATTCAGCCTTCTTATCCGCGTTGCCGTCCATCTCCGCGAGCTTGGCGGATTCAAGGAGCAGGTTGGTCTTGAAAGACCAAGCGGCGTCATTGTTGCCGTCGAGGCTGATAGCCTTTTCGGCCTCTTCCATGCCGCGCGCGACGCACTGTTGGGCTGTCTCAAAGTCTTTCGCATCTTTCGGCTTTTGAAAGACGATGACAGTCTTGCCATCCTTCTGCTCTGTCTTCTTATTGGCAGTCTGCTCTGTGATTGTATAAGAGCAGTTCCAGTCTTTGCTGGCGAGAATGGTGTATGCCTCTGCGCGTTTGACTTCTGGTATAGAACCGTTGCTGGCTCTTTGCAGAATCCATTGCCGTTGCTGATTCTCGTCCACTGCGCCATACAAAGCGGCGATGGCTTTATAAGCCTCTTCGTTGGTCGGGTCTTTCGCTAAGATTATTTTGTAGGCTTCGACGGCTTGGGTGGCTTTCAGCTTATTGTCCGGCGTATCAACGCCCGGACGATATTGCGCATGGATTGAGCGAGCAATAAAGGAAGGAGCAGTCTTCTGTTCTGGATCGAGTTCCAGAGCACGCTTGGAATGCTGTTCCGCCTCAGCAAACTTTCCGGCCTTGTAAGCGCGCGCGGCTTCGTTGAGCTCGTTCTTGGCACGGATGCGATTGATGACACCGCAGCCGGAGGTAGAGAAAACAACCACCAGGATTAAGAGCGGCAGCCTGGCTTGAGAGAGTTTCATCTGTTCTTCACTCCAATTTTTAAGTGATGAGAGGAAGCAGTTTTCAGTTTTCAGTTTTCAGTAAAAACAGTTCGCGCTTTTTCTGAAAACTGAAAACTGAAAACTATCCGCCTCACTCATCACTGCTTTTATTTATTGCGCCAGATCGTCAACTTGCAGGCCGACGGGATTTGCGCCGGCCCCCTTAATCGCATCAATGACTTTTACGACTTCGCCGTATTTGAGCGAACGCGGAGCTTTGACGAAGACGGTTTTTTCAACATCTTCCGTTCCGGGACGGAAAGCTCTTTCGCGTTTACGCTGCTCAAACAGACCAGAGAGCCGCGTGCTGATAGGGGCCGTGTCATTGACCGAACCCATCTCATCCTGATTCAGCTTGAGCTTCAAGTCGTTGCTAATTGTGACGACGAGCGTCAGAGGATTAGGCTTGACCTGACTCAAATCCTGATTCGGATCCGGCTCGGACGGAATCTTGGCTTCAAAGCGGCTCGGCTTGAGCGGCGTGACCACCATGAAGATAATCAAGAGCACCAGCAACACGTCAATCAGTGGCGTCACATTAATATAAGGCACGGCATCGTCGCCGGTTGCGGGACCCATTGCCATAGGAAAACTCCTCTTCAATTCTGCTGCCGGACGCTCGCGCGAGATTTTATCTGCGAGAAGCGTCCGCAGCTTTGCCTTCAACTCTCTGCGTTATTAAGAAGCGGCTGGAGCAGCGCCGCCCTTCTTCTTCTTGTCAGCGACGAGACCGATTTTATCAATCCCCTGTTGCCGGATGATATTGATAACCTCGACGACGCTGCCATACTGAACACCGACACCGCTCTTAACATAGACGATGCGCTCCGCATCAGACTTGTTCTTCATCATCTTTTCGATGAGCGGGCCGAGGTCAGCCTTGTCCTTCTTGTCTTTGCCGATATAGTACTCGCCATCGTTCGGAATTGAAATCACCACGGACGATTCCTTGATAATCGCAGGATCAACATCCGGGCTGTTCATATCGCGTGGGATGGCGACCGTCACACCCTGTTGCAGGAAGGGCGTAACCACCATGAAGATGATCAAGAGCACCAGCATGATGTCCACCATCGGCGTCACATTGATCTCGGAGTTGAAATCTTCGCCTCCGCCGCCTGCTGACATTCCCATAATAAATCTCCTGTCTTACCTTCGCGGTCTCTCAATAAAGAAGGATACGCGGCGCGCGGCCTGCTGGCACTGCCATGCCATGTCAAGCGCGCGCCTGCGTCCCTGCTATTTACGACACTTGAGAGCCGACTAGGGTCTCAACTGTTTGGTGCGGTTCTTCAGGAAGTAGTCAATCAGTTCCGAAGCCGAGTTATCCATCTCGACGACGAAGCCCTGAACTTTACTTGTATAGTAGTTGAAGAGCCACACAGCCGGAATCGCCACGCCGATGCCAAGCGCAGTGGTAAAGAGCGCCTCGGAAATACCTCCCGCGACCGCCGCGATACCTGCCGACTCGGCGTTCTTCATGCCCTGGAAGGCGTTGATGATGCCGAACACTGTGCCGAAGAGACCGACGAACGGAGCGGTCGAGCCGATGGTCGCAAGGCCGGACAATCCGCGTTTGAACTCAGCCGTCTTAATCGCGATGGCACGTTGCAGTGCGCGCTTAGAGGCTTCGATCTCATCGCCGGAAATCTCAGAGGATTGTTCATGCGCTCTGAACTCTTGAAGACCGGAGACGACCACCATCGCCAGATGCGACTTGCGATGCTTGTCGCTGATGTTGATGGCCTCTTCGATGCGGTCATTCTTCAAAGCCTGCGCGACGCGCGGCGCAAATTGACGCGACTGCTGCTTGGCGGCTCTGTAGGTCAGAAACCGCTCAACCATAATCGCGATTGAATAGACGGACATAATCAACAGAATAATCACAACCGCGAGGGCGACGCCGCCCAGGTGCTTGAGCATTTCTGTGATGGTGAATTGACCGCCTGCATCACCGGCGGCAGGGCTGGCGGCAGGACTAGCGGCTGCTTCCTGCCACAGGAAAGCGAGAAAGCTGATTAAAATGGTCACGGTAAACCCCTCCAAAGGTTTTATTGCACAAAGCTGTGGTGAGCGCGCTGAAAGCTGGCGGGCGTCCGGGCTTTTCGACCAGACGCCCTGCTTGACGCAACGGGCGCGCGAACTTCCGGTTACTGAAGCGTAAAGTTATAGGTAATTACGCCAGAGACTTTGACGGCCTGGCCCGAGAGCAGCGTCGGCGAAAATCTCGCCTGACGGGCTGCTGCGACGGCAGCCGCACGCAGGAGCGGATGGCCGCTCACGGCGTTGGCTGAAATTACCCTTCCTCCTTCGTCCACAGTGATCTGTACGGTCACTGTGCCTTGCGCGCGCGCCTGTTTGGCAATCGCCGGATAAGGCGGAACAGGCTTGCTGATCGCTTTACCATTGAGCACGCCGCCCGAAACGATGGCCGGTGGCTTTGGCTTCGGCGTCGGCATTGGCGGCGGCGGTTCGCCCGGATCAACCACAGGGCCGCCACCTGTGCCGGTCCCACCCGGAACTCCGCCGGTGCCTGCACCGACGGGGCCGCCTGTGAACTGCGCGTTGGAATCGCTGCCGCCGAGCACAGTCGTCACGCCTTTACGCATCGGCGGAATATCACTGGCCTTTGCAGAGACTTCCTTGGGCGGGACTCTGGTATCGGAAACATCCGCGACGAGTTGACGCCGCACGTCCACTTCCTGGTCTGTGGTAACTTTCTGCGGCTTGGCTGCGTCGGCTGGTTTCTGCTCTGCCGCTTGCGGCGGCACCGGAACAGGCGCAACCAGCGTGGTCAGTTCCAGACTCTGGTTGTCGAGCTGTGCGTCATACCAGTAGATACCGGCTACGAAAAGACCTAAGAGCACGACTGAATAGATGACAATCGTGCCTAAGATAAATGAGCCTTTCCTCGCTATATCGTCCTTGTGCGAGGTGGACTCAACAAGATTATCGAACATTGTGTGTCCTCCCTACTTCCGGTGCCAAAAGGATCAGGGGTGCGAAACCTTTACAATCTAAGATTGCTTATCAAATAAAAAACCTGCCGCCCGTTGTCGCCAAAACTACCAGAGATAAATAAAGGGGGAAGGCTGCGGCGGCCCGACATATCTGAAGATGTCTTAGATGCTTTGTGGGCCAGCCGCTCAAGCGAGAAATGACACAAAAGTGCCGGCCACATCAACATAGACCACCGCGCCTCCGCTCCGTTAACACACATGAAACGCGGGCGCGATTTCTTGGATATTTAATTGGCCAGCAACGCGGGCAGTCTATGCCGCAACCGCTTGGAAAGTCAAGCGCAAAAGATTATCTTTTTACAAATCAGGAGCGCGCTGCGCCTTGCGGCTCGCCCGTTGGGGTCGTGCCTGTCTTGCGCCCGCGCGTCCGCGCAGCAGGGCCGCGATTTCCGGTCGCTCCGGTCGGCCTCGTCGAAGGAGGCGTGCGCAGTCTCGCGGCTTCAACTCTCTGCTGCCACCAGACCATAATCGGGCTGGCGATGGCGATGGTCGAATAGGTTCCGACGATGACGCCGATAAAGAGCGCGAGTGAAAAACCGCGCAGCACTTCTCCGCCGAAGAGCACCATCGCGAGGACGGAGAGGAACACCAATCCGCCTGTGATAATCGTTCGCGAAAGCGTCTGATTGATAGCTTCGTTGGTAATATTGTAGAGCGTGTCGCGGCGTCTGAGGCGCAGGTTCTCGCGCACGCGGTCAAAGGTGACGATGGTATCGTTGACAGAAAAGCCTACGAGCGTGAGCAGCGCGGCAATCACCGTCAGGCTGATTTCCCACTGAAAGAAAGAGAAAAATCCGAGCGTCACAAGCACATCGTGAAAGACCGTAATCACAGCCGCCGCGCCGTATGTCCACTCAAAGCGGAAGCCTATATAGAGCAGCATGCCCAAGAGCGCGAGCAGTGTGACGGCGATGGCTTGATTGCGCAGTTGTCGTCCGGCGACTGGCCCGACGGCTTCTGTCTGCACAATCTCGTACGAGTCTGCTCCGAAAGTATTTAAAGCCTCGACAGCTTTCGTGCGCCCGATGTCCACTTGAGCTTGCTCTGCTCCTTCGGACGATGAACCCTGCTGCGGCACTTTGATGAGCACTTCGTTTGGCTTGTCTGTCGGCTGGACGACTGACTCACCGATGCCCTTCTGGACCAGAGTCGCGCGAATGGCGTCATCCGTCGGACGATTCTTGAAGCGGACGGTGACGACCGTGCCGCCCTTAAAGTCCACGCCCAGATTGAAGGCTTCCGTGCCGCCCGGCGAAAACTGCCGCACCATCGCAGAAGCCAGTCCGGCTAAAAGAAAGATGACCGAGATCGTCAAAAAAATCCGCCGCTTGCCCAACCAATCGAAATTAACTTTATGGAATATTTGAAGCATAGCCCTTAAGAAAGTGATGAGTGATGAGTGATGAGTGATGAGTGAAAAGATTTCTTTATCTCATCACTCATCACTTATCACTCATCACCGCCGTTAAATACTAATGGTCTCGACCTTTCCGCCCTTGCGACTGAGAAGCCACATAAAGATTGTGCGCGAGACATAAACCGCCGAGAAGAGATTCGCCAGCAGGCCCAGGACCAGCGTGACCGCGAAACCGCGAATCGGGCCGGTGCCGAAGACAAACAGGAACAACGACGAGACAATGGTTGTGACGTGCGTGTCTATAACCGTCACAAAGGCTCTGTCAAAACCCTGGTCAACGGCGGAAGCCACAGTCTTGCCTGTTTGCAGTTCTTCCCGTATGCGCTCGAAAATCAAAACGTTCGTGTCCACAGTCATGCCTATGGTCAGAATCAGACCGGCGATGCCGGGCAGGGTCATCGTCGCGCCGAAGATGACCATCGCCGCCACAGTGATAATCATATTCAAGAGCAGCGCGATCATCGCGTTCAGGCCGGAGCCTTTGTAATAGACGACCATGAAGAGCACGACCAGAATGAGACCGACCACAGAAGCCCTGACGCCGGAGCGTATCGAGTCCGCTCCGAGACTTGGGCCAACTGTGCGCTCTTCCTGATATTCAATCGGCGCGGGCAATGCACCTGAGCGAAGGGTCAGGGCCAAATCATCCGCAGACTGCTTGGTAAAGCGGCCACTGATTTCGCCCGAATCGCTAATCTGCGATTTGATATAAGCGATGGACTTGACCTGTCCGTTCAAGACAACGCCCATGTACTCGTTGATGTTTGAGCCTGTCCACGCGCCGAATTTCTGCGCGCCCGAAGGTTTCAGCGAAAACTGAATCTGATAGTCGTCCGGGCTACCTGTTTGAGAAACGGCGGAAGCATTTCTGAGTTCGCTGCCATCCACGACTGCCGGAGTCTCTACGACAACATAGCTCGAAGGCTTCTTCGCATTCGGGTCTGTAGAAGCTTGTCCGGCAGCAGTCGGCTCTTCGCGTTCCATGTATGGAAGCACCAGACGGTTCGACGGGACTGTGCCGCCGAGAGATTGAATAGCTTCCTGTTCGGTCGCGTATTTCTGCACGTTCGCAGGACTCGGCGGGCTGACGACATGCACAAGCTCAAGCCTTGATTCACCGACCAGCAGTTGCTTGACGCGCTCAGGGTCTTGGATGCCGGGCATCTGCAAGAGAATCTGATTCGAGCCCGTCGCGCCGTGTGTTTGCAGAAGCGGCTCAACGACGCCGACCGCGTTGAGGCGGCTATCAATAATCTTCAAAGCCTGATCGACTGCCTGCTGGCTGAGATAACGCTGCGAGGTCGTGCTCATGCTCCACACAATCGAGTTGCCGCTCTTTGAAGCAGACCAGATGGAAGTGTCTCCGAGGTCTGTCTTCTGCTCGACAGCTTTCTGTATCTCGTCGAGTTTGGAAGCGTCTGTGGCTTCGACAATCGCCCGATAATTTCCGCCGGAGAGGTCTGCGCGGCCCTCTTTGATGGGCAGCCCTTGCTCTTTAGCAGCATTGGCTCCGGTGATGGCATTGTCCGTCGTCAGACGCTTGAGAAATTCCTCTGTCTTGACGCGCATCACCAGATGCGAGCCACCCTTGAGGTCAAGGCCGAGGTGTATGTTGTTAGCCAGATTCTTCTTGATGCCGCTCCATGTGAAATCCTGTCGCGTCGGGCGATGACGCGGCCCTATCACAACATAAAGCGAGCCGAGCGTGACGATGGCAATGATGATGACGCGCTGTAAAAGATTCTTTTTCTTCATAACTCAAAAACAGTGGTAAGTGATGAGGATAGTTTTCAGTTTTCAGTTTTTAGTTTTTAGTTTTCAGTAAAAACAGTTCACGCTTTTTCTGAAAACTAAAAACTAAAAACTGAAAACTGCTTTCTCATCACTTCTTTTCCGCTTCTTCTCCCTGAATTCCGGCGACAGCCGTGCGTGCAACTTCGAGAATTGATTTATCCGCGCTGCGAATCAAGAGGCTCGTCTCGCGCACCTGCGTGACCGTGCCGATGATGCCGCCGGTCGTGACAACGCGGTCGCCCGCTTTGAGATTCGAGATTAAGTCCTGCAACTCGCGCTGCCGTTTGCGTTGCGGCATGACAATCAGGACATAAAAGACGCCAATGATTAAGACCCAGGGCAGGATGGCAACGATAAAGCTGCCTCCGCCGCCTGTGTTTTGCAAGATGAATAGTATGGGCATTTTAAAAGTCTGAGGCCGTCTGAGTTCGGAAGTCCTTTGCAATCTTTTGGGGAAAAAGCTCCCGCACTCTTCAGATTCCAGACTCCGAACTCCTCTCTAGAAACTCTTGTCGAAATCTTGTGAAATCGCCAGACCGGATAGATTGCCTTACGCGCCGCATAGTGTCAAGGAAGAACGCGAGATTGTGGTGCGTTAAGAGCACTCCGCCAAGCATTTCGCCAGTCATATATAGATGACGCAGGTATGCGCGCGAGTGCCTGCGGCAGACAGAGCACGCGCAGTCTTCATCCAACGGTCGCGCGTCTCTGGCATATTTAGCATTCTTCACATTAACTTTTCCGCGCGAAGTAAAAGCCTGTCCTGTTCTTCCATTGCGCGTCGGCAAGACGCAATCAAACATATCCACGCCGCGCGCCACAGCTTCTATTAAATCCTCAGGCGTCCCGACGCCCATCAAATAACGCGGCTTGTCCGCAGGCATCAACGGCGCAAGCTCTTCGATGATGCCGTACATCACACTCTTTTCTTCACCGACGCTGAGACCGCCGATAGCATAGCCGTCAAATCCTATCTCGACTGTGCGCTGAAGACTCTCGCGCCTGAGGTCTGTGTGCGACGCGCCCTGCACTATGCCAAAGAGAGCCTGCGCGCCGCTCAAGCCGCTTAATCCATTCAATCCATCGCGCGGCTCTACGCGCCCGGCGTCCATGCCTTCCGCTTGCAGAGCGTCGAAGCGCGCACGCGAGCGTCTGGCCCAACGCGCAGTCAATTCCATACTCACACGCGCCACTTCATGCGAAGCCTTGCCCGGCGCGCATTCATCAAACGCCATCACGATGTCAGAGCCGAGCGCGCTCTGCACCTCCATCGAAACCTCCGGCGAGAGAAACCTGAGGCTGCCGTCAACATGCGAGCGAAACTCAGTTCCCTCTTCCGTAATCTTTCTGAGCGCGCCCAAACTCCAAACCTGAAACCCGCCCGAATCTGTCAAGAGTGCGCGCTCCCAACCGATGAAGCGATGCAGGCCGCCGCACGCGCATATAATTTCCGCGCCCGGACGCAGCCACAGGTGATACGTGTTACCCAAGATGATGCGCGCATCAAGCTCGTCTTCAAGAGCCTCGAACCGAGTCCCCTTGACAGTGCCGAGCGTGCCGACGGGCATAAAGACAGGCGTTTCAATCACGCCGCGCCGCGTGCGCAAAATTCCTGTGCGCGCTTCTCCCTCGCGCGCGATTAGTTGATAGTTAATAGGCTGCCGAATCATTTTGCTAAATTAACTTCCGAGTTAGTTAAAAAGATATTCATTGACATCCCTCGATTAACGAGAGTAGATTTCGCGCATCATCGTTTGACATTAAAGTTTCCTGCAAAGAAGAGAGTCACTCACAAGTCCTACTCCTCTCGCACTCACACTAATTTTGCGACCTCTTTAATATGAGGGCAAAAATTATGCTTCCTCCGCTCAGCTATACTTTTCTTTTACATAGCATAACAAAACTTCTGTTCAGGAGCAGGTCTTACTTGTTGAGTTGCTTTGTGGGATTGAGCTTGGCTGCTGTGATAATCTGCGTCAGACAAGTGAAGGCGCAGGAAGGTTCAGTCGTAAATTTTGATAACCTTCCAACCAACACAATACTTTATGGTCAGTACGGCGGAATCACCTTTACGGGAAATCCTTCTGTGCGGGATGACGCGACTTGTAGCTGTGTCACTTCATCACGCCCGAAATTTATTTGCACGGCTGGCTGCAACAATGAATTTAGCGTCAATTTTGCTGTGCCTATCAAAGACTTCTCTTTCTGGATGGTCGGCAGTCAAAGTTATGGCACTGTTGCCAAAGTAGATATATATGAGAATGGCAGCTTTGCCAGAACCCTTAACCTGCTGGGTCAGCCGTCGTATTATCCCGGCTACTTTAATCTGGCACAGTACGGCACGAAGATTACGAAGGTACGCTTTTATGGCATCGTTGATCCTGATGGACTCGGATGGGATGACTTCTATTACGTTCCTAATCCCAATCCCACGCCATCACCGTCGCCCTCTCCATCCCCTAGTCCGTCCCCAACGCCATGCAATCTTAATTTGGCTTTGTACTCAACAACCTCTCAAATACAAAGCAATCTTAACAATACAAATCAAAATGCTCTCACTGGTGCTTTAGTCGGACTTAAAGCGCAGGTCACGACATCAACCGGCAGTCAGTTGAAGGTGGCACATACTCTTGGTCAATCAACGGTGGCGGCAGGTCGTTACCTCGCGTCATTTTTCCTTATCTCAGAGATTTCTATTGGATGTCGGAGAGCGGCGCGCAACCTTATGAAATACGAGTTAACTATATTTCAGATGGCGGCATTTGCCAGCTATCCGCCAATGTGCGAGTCAAGGTTGTTACGCCAAATCAATTTACCTTCACGGCTTCGCAGATACCGCCGCAAGTCATGGCATGTTCTTCACCAGAGTATAGAGGAATCATTTTCGGTGACGGGTGCTATACTGATCCTGCTGGAATAACTTTCAATGCAAGTTTGTCTGTTCAGGGCATCACGAACTTTATCTCGTTAGCGAGCGATGCCAAAATAATGTTCATCCAGTGGTTCAATCCTTACGCCATCGCACATTTTCAGGGTAAAGGATATTTATGTAATACCATCCGAAATCCCGCAGGAAATTTCGACTCCGGCTGGCTTAAGGATGGAACCGGGCCGTATAATTATAATCTTTTCAATCCAAATGGAACGGCAACGCTCGCCGCCATAGACAGTCCTTATATAGGGATTCGTGACTTAAACTATCTCTACAATGAACGCTTCTATGAAATGTATCTTGTTTATGTCGCCGGAAATGAAAAACAGCCGCGCTTCAGTAAGCCGATTGCAAAAATTTCGTGGAACTGGGGAGGCGAAGTATTTTTTACTTCTACGGGTACGACAGGGACATATACCCGTTTCCCCGTCAATGAAATAAATCATACGGGGATAGCGACAAATTCCATACGACCCTATCAGGGTGGCCCCACTCAAGTTATTTGGGATACATGCCTGCCCAATGATAATAACCCACCGGAAGATACAAACATTTATGTTGAAGGTGTAGGATGGGGCTGGCCCTGATACCTTTGGATATGTTTATTGTTATCTGTAAACAGTGGAGGAAGGGAGAAACCATGAGCAAAGCATCACTTGTGATTGTGCTTACGTTTCTAGGAACACTTGTTATAAGCAGCAACAATGCTGGACAGACTGAGACCCAAGAACAAAAAGCTGGAACTCAAGAGCGCGCAGAGCAATCCATAACAGAGCGCGACATTGAATTAACAATCGCCTCGGTGGAATACGATGATCCTGCGGCTGATCATGTGCCTGAAACCCGCTACACTGTCGGAGAAGAGGTCATAATAGCTCTGACGATGACCAACCGGATGGGACAACGAACAGTTATTTCGTGGTCTGACCCTTTGTTCCAGAATCGCTTGAAATTGCAAAAGGATGGGCAGGAAGTGGCATATCTTCCTGAACTTCCTGACAAGCTTTCCAAGATGGATAGATATGGTTATGCAAGTGGCAGTGTAAGACCCATTGAACTGCTGCCGAATGTCCCCAATCGGGTAGGTTTGCTCTTTTTGAAAGAGTGGTATCCACCCCTTGAAGCAGGACGTTATGAGTTAAGGATAAAACGTCGGTTCTTCGGTAATGAAATTCATTCTAATAAAGTAACATTTGAAGTTGTGCCATAAAGAGAAACCATGCGAAAAGTATCATTTATGCTTGTGCTGACGTTTCTAGTGGCACTCGTTATCAGCAGCAATCAAGTCAGACAAGCTCAGGAACGAAAGGCTGAGAATCAAGAGCGCACAGAGCAGTCCGTGCCGGAGCGCAACATTGAATTGACAATCGCTCCCGTGGAGTACGATGAGCGCGCAGGTGATTATGTAACTAAAACCAGCTACACAGTCGGGGAACAGATAAAGATAGCTCTGACAATGACTAACAATATGCAAGGACGAACAATCATTGTATGGAGTAGCGTTTTGTTCGAAAATCACTTAAAGCTGCAAAAGGATGGTCAAGAAGTGGCATATCTTCCAGAAATCTCGGACAAGTTATCCGACATAGAGAGACATGGGTATATGGGCAGCGTAAAATCCATTGAGCTTCAGCCCAACGAATCCAAGCATAGTAGGGCTTCTCTATTTGAAAGAATGGTATCCACCCCTTGAAGTAGGACAATATCAACTCAAAATTAACCATATATTGTCCAGAGAAGAAAAACCAATTCACTCCAATACAATAACATTTGAAGTTGTGCCATAAAGCGAAAACTCTGCGCTTTCAATTTGTCGCCATTATCTCCGGCATATTCGTTTGTCGCTCCACCTCTGTCACGGGCAATCTGACAATAAAGGTCGCGCCGCGTTCCTCGCTTCTGGCCTCGACCTGTCCGCCGTGCGCCTCGACCAGTTCTTTGACGAGCGCAAGACCAATGCCAAGCCCGCCGTGCCTTCTAGTTGAAGAGCCGTCGGCCTGACGAAATCTATCCCAGACGTAAGGCAGAAAATCCTGCGGGATGCCTTCGCCTGTGTCAGAGACTTCGATGACAACCCAGCGCGAGATGTCATCGCCTTCGTCTTTAATTAAATACTCTGACGAGTCGAGCAGACGAGAGCGAACAATTATCTGTCCACCTTCGGGCGTGAACTTGATGGCATTGTGCAAGAGATTCCAGAGCACCTGTTGCAGGCGATGCGCGTCGGCGTTGATAATCGGAAGATGAACGTCAAGCTCAGGCTTTAACTCAAGCCGCCGCGCTAAGGCAGATTGTCGCACACCCTGCACGGCATCCATCACAGGCTCGTTCACCTGTATCGGCTTGCAATCGAGCCGCAGGACTTTGCGCTGGATGCGCGACAAATCCAAAAGGTCTGAGATGAGTTGCGACAAAGAGGTGGCAGAGTTTTGTATGACGTTGATGCCGTCCTGCAATTCTTCATCATGCTCAAGCGCAGGGTTTTCGCTCAAGAGGTCAACCCAACCTCTGATGGCCGTGAGCGGCGTGCGCAACTCGTGCGAGATGGTGGCGAGAAATTCATCCTTGAGGCGATTGGCTTCGCGCAACTCCGCAATCAATCTCGCGTTTTCCAGCGTCCCGCCAATCTGCATCGCAACGGCTGTCAAAAGGTCTATGTCATCCTCTGCCCAGCGACGGCACGCGCGCGTCTGATGCCCGCTCAGAGTTCCTATCACGCGGCCCTGATGAATAATCGGCACGACGGCGAGACTCTGCAACTTCGCGCGTTCAATCAGGTCTTCGACTCCTGCTGCGAGACTGTGTGCGCGCACATCCGCCACGACCAGCGGTTGGCGATGAGCCTGTATCCAGTGGCTCACAGGCGAGCGTTCCTGCATCTCCACATCGCTCGTCAAACCCGCCACGCCATCCGCGCACCATTCGCTATAAAGATTTGTTCTTTCACTTTCCACCTGCATCGTGACGACGCAGCGGTCAAGGTCTAAGATTTCGCCAACGCGCTCGACGATGACTTCGACGCCGCGTTTCGGGTCTGAAGCCTGTTGCAAAGTAAGTAGCAAGCGATTGACGATGGCTTCGCGTTCGGCCTGCGCCTGAATCGTGGCAAAGAGCCGCGCGTTGGCGATAGTCTCTGCGGCCTGCGCGGCAAAGATTTCCAGCAACCGCATATCGCGCGCGCGAAACCCGCCCGGACGATTCGCCACATAGATAAAGCCTATCAACTCGCGCTTAATCATCATCGGGACAATCAAGGCCGAGCGCACTTGATGCTGGGCCAGAAAGTCCTGATTGAAACGCTCGTCGCCCGCAGGAGAGTTTGAGAAAAAAGCTTCGCCGATGTGATACTGAAATTTATTCTCGCCGATGCGATAGAGATAAGAGCCAACGCCCTCATGCTCCAGCGAGAACTGAAAATCGCGTATCATCTCCGGCGGCGTGTTATAGCCGGGAGCCTCCGCGCGCACGATACAATGCCGCCTGTCATAAGTCGCCAGCAAACATTTCTCGCCGCCGACCAATTCTGAAATCGCTCTCGTCAGCTTGCCGTAAATATCCGAAGTGTCGTTGAGCGTCGAGAAAGCGCGAGAGATATTATAGAGACCTTCAAGCTCTTCGCTGCGTCGGCGGCTGGCTTCATACAGCCGCGCATTCGTCAGCGCGACAGAGACTTGAGCCGCGACCGCGCCGACAAGTTTTCTTTCATCATCCGTCCAGACGCGCTCTTGACTTCCATCATGAAGCTCAAGCAATCCTTCGTGCGCGCCGCCGACAATCACAGGCGCGGCCAGAAGCGAGCGCACACACAGGCGACTATATAACTCCGTCAACTCGCTCTGCTCCGACGCGCAGATGTCAGTCAGAGCAATCGGAGCATCAGCTTTCAAAGCATCCTGCGCATACGCGCTCGAACGCAGAGGAATGCGATGCCCGCGCATTGAGGCTACATCTCGCCGCGCAAGATATTCATAATCCACGAGCGCGTAATCTTCGCTGCCGTCAAACAAAGAGACATGACACCTATCCGCGCCGAGCGCCTGGCCCAGAGCGTCAACTGTTTCCTGCAAAACCAGAGACGGATCGAGCGAGCCGGAAAGTTGACGACCGATGCGCCCCGCAAGCTCTTCGCGTCTCGCTGCGGATTCCATCTCGCGCGAACGCTCTTCGGCCTGTTCGAGCAATAAGACTTTCTCAATCGCTATGGCGAGCGGCGGGCCTAGACGTTCGAGCGCGAGAAGGTGTTTGCGCTGGTACGCATCCGGCTCACGCGAAGTCAAATTCAAACTGCCTATGGCTTGATGCGCGGAAAAGAGCGGGCAGCAAACAGCCGAGCGAAAACCTTCGCGCTGCAAGTCTGCATAAACATTGAAACGCTTCTCCTCGCTCAACTCTGGAATGACAATCATCTCGCGCCGCTCAAGCGCATACTGTGTGACAGAGCCTTTGAGCGCGGCGGACGCGCCGACATTGAGCGAACCCACATGCTCTCCCGAAATAGCAAAGACGCGCAGGCGCATCCCGTCGTCATGCTTAATCGCAATCGAGGCGCGGTCGAAAGGAACGAGCGCGCGTATCTGTTCGCTGGCGAGGCGGAACATCTGTTCGATGTTGCGTCCGGCGTTGACTGCGGCGATGATGCGATTGACGACTTCCAGTTGGTCTGTCGCTTCGCGCAGGTAATCAAAGAGCGCGCTCATCTCCGCGCTCGTCACAGATTCCGGCTCTGCTTCCTCGCCCAGAGGCGTCACAAGCAGAAGCTTTGCCGCGCGTCCATCCCAACTGCATTCCAAATTCTCGACCTGCACTGTGCGAAGCTGTTCATCTTCGCGCCAGAGCGTCGCGCGATGCATGGCTTCCGTGTGCGCGCCATTCTTCTCATCGAAACGCAGCAGAGTAGAAACCTCTGAGCCGACCAGCGCAGCCGTCTCGCAACCAAGCATCCTGTCAAAAGCCTCGTTGCACGCCAGCACATACGCGCCAGCCTCGTCAGTCACCAGAGCCGGGTCGCTGATTCGCGCAAACAGCTTTTCAAAATCCGTGTCAGGCATAAAAGCAGTTTTCAGTTTTTAGTTTTCAGTTTTTAGTCTCTTACTGAAAACTAAAAACTGAAAACTATCTCTTCTTCTTCTTATGTCTCTCGATGAGACGAATCGGAGTCGCAAAGAAATCAAACTCTTCGCGCAGGCGGTTCATCAGGTAACGCTCGTAGGAGAAATGCAATCCGGGCTTGCCTCCGGCTGTAAAGACGACGAAGCGCGGCGGGCGCACGGCTATCTGCGTCATGTACTGCACATGCAGGCGCGAGACGCCGCCCTTGACAGGAGCGGGCGCGCCGCCTCCGCGCGGCTGCGAGACATTGCGCTCAAAGAAGTCGTTGAGTTGCGAAGTCGGAATACGACGATTGCGCGCTTCGTTGGCGCGCAGGACAAGCGGCAGAATCTTTTCCACGCGCTGTCCTGTCAGTGCGGACATAGTCAAGACCGGAGCCCACTCCAGAAACTTCATCTTGTCGCGCAGGTTGCGCTCAAACTCTGCGGGCGTGCCGGTCTCTTTATTAGGCACAGCATCCCATTTATTAACAGCGATGATAATCGAGCATCCAGCCTCGTGCGCATAGCCAGCGATATTCGCATCAAGCGCGGCCACTCCATCCGCAGCATCAATCACGACGATGGCGACATCCGCACGCTCAAGACTCTTCTTCGCCATGATGACCGAAAGCTTTTCAGCCATCTCATCCGTCTTCCCTTTGCGACGTATGCCAGCCGTGTCTATGACACGAAAAGCCTGTCCTTCGGCTTCGAGCAAAGTGTCAACGGCATCGCGCGTCGTGCCTGCGACAGGCGAGACAATAACGCGCTCTTCACCAAGCAGCCGATTGAGCAAAGAAGACTTGCCGACATTCGGACGCCCGACAATCGCGAGGCGCAACTCGCGCGGCAAACTCTCCTCGGTCTCTTCCGCAGGCTCTGCAAAATCCCCTACAAGCGCATCGAGCAATTCGCCAAGGCCGTTGCCATGCTCTGCCGAAACAGGAAACACATCCTCAAAACCGAAACTAAAAAACTCTCCCGCGTCAGCCTCAAGCTTTGCCGAGTCAGCCTTGTTCGCAGCCACCAACACGCGCTTGCCAGTCGAGCGCAAGAGTCTTGCTAACTCTTCATCAAGCGGCGTCGTCCCCTTTCGCGCATCAACCACCCACAAGATAGCCTGCGCTTCAAAGATAGCTGCCGATGCCTGCTTCAAAATATTTGCGGGAATGATTGCATCATCATCCGGCACGATGCCGCCCGTGTCCACGATTGAAAACCTGCGCCCGTTCCACTCTGCCTCGCCATAGATGCGGTCGCGCGTGATGCCCGGCTCGTCGCCGACAATCGAGCGTCGTTCTCCCGCTAGGCGATTAAAGAGAGTTGACTTGCCCACGTTCGGACGACCGACGATGGCTACAAGCGGAAGCGCGCGGCGCGGCTCTGCCGCCACAGCGACGCGCGAATCCGTCTCCAAGCTCTCTTCACCTGCGATGTGTTCGGAATGATCTGCGCCCGGCATCTTTTCTGAAATCCCTTGTTTAGCAAGACTGGTGAGGCTTTACTGGCGAGCAGAGCTTCCGGCTCCCTCCCATCCGCGAAGTGTAACGCGACGGGCAGACAGCCGCAAGGATAAGTTTCCACAGAAAACTCTGAGCAGCGTATAATTCAGACGGATGACACAAGCCGCAGAGACAAACAAAACAGACTTTGCACAACATCTCGCGCTCGGCCAGCGCGGCGAAAGCATGGCCGCAGAATATTTGGAAGCACTCGGCTATCGCCTCGTCGCGGCCAACTTCACAACGCCCGTCGGACGCGCACTCAACGGCGCGCTCGTGCACGCAGAGCTTGACCTAGTAGCCTACGAAGGCCACACGCTCTGCTTCATCGAAGTCAAGACACGCGCCTCAGACTGGTATGCAACGCCGGAAGCAAACGTTGACCTGCGCAAGCAACGACAGGTCTCACGCGCCGCGCGCGCCTACCGCAAGCTCTTCGGCATAACCAAAACGCCCTACCGCTTCGATGTCGTCAGCATCACACTCACGCCTGTTGCAACAGGCGAGACCAGACATGCGCCGCGCATCGAACTGCTTAAAAATTTCTGGACAGAAGAAAAGTTTCGCAAGCGACACTGGGCCGACACGCGCTTTGATTTAAAGCCCACTTGACAAGCAAGCATGAATCTGTAGAATTTGATTTCACTCGAAGCGGGAGTAACTCAGTGGTAGAGTGCGACCTTGCCAAGGTCGAAGTCGCGAGTTCAAATCTCGTCTCCCGCTCCAAAACTTTCAAGGACGCAGGCGGAAGGATGAAGGATAACAAATCCCCACTTCATCCTTCCGCCTTCATCCTTCATCTCACGCATTTCAGGCGGCGTAGCCAAGTGGTAAGGCAGAGGTCTGCAAAACCTTTAAATTCAATCGGCTCTCTTAAAATAACAACAATCTGTGCTATGGTTTACGGGAAATTTTCTCTCGTGCATATTTCTGCGTGTAGTGAAAAGTGTAGTGAGGTTTCAGTAATAAGTGGATATGATTAACAACTATGGAACAAGACAATAATCAACGTATCCATGTAGAAAAGATTACCGCTATTATCGCAGTTCTGGTTACTGTTATCGGTGCATTTATCTCTTTGTCTAATTTTTTAGATTGGAAGGTTATTACAGGCTTTTTTGAGAAATTGGGAAATGCGGCTTGGTTAATAAAAATCATATCCGTACTACTTGCAAGCTTATTAGTATCTACACTAGCCTCCTCTTCATTACACTTAAATTTCTTATATAAGAAGAAGAAAAAGAAGAAGAAAAAGAAACTTGTAAGGAAGGTCAGATAATCACATGCCGAATATAGATGTGACCAAAGCATCTGTAGTGGCTGGGGTTGTTTGTACGGCCATCATCCTGATTATTACTATCTTTAGACAAAGACGCTTTGATGTGTCTGATTTAGGTAATTTTGTTGGTGCGTTCTTCTCTGGTACTAATCTACCTCCCGCCCTATTCTTGTGCTTCTACGTCTTTCTTGATGACCCCACCCTTTCAACCACCAAGCTTAGGGGATATGAAAAATACATCTCTTTAGCAGGTCTAGTATTGTTCTTGGCGAGTCTAACTGGTGTGTGGAAATTCTGTAAGACTGCTTGGGAACAAGAGATGCCTGAGGAATCTCCCCCCTCCGACACAAATTAAGCCGCCTTACTCATAAACGCTTGTAGCTTCTTCAAAGCCTCAAATTGGTGCGCCTCTGTAGGGTGAGCATACCGAGTTACCATAGCCAGCTTGGAGTGTCCTAACAACGCAGCCAGAGTTACCAAATCCACACCGGCCATAGCCATCCTAGAAGCCCAGGTATGCCGCAGATCATACAGGCGAAAGTCTCTTACCTTGCTTCTCTCTAAAGCTGAGTAGTGAGCGTTGTTGACTTTGAGGATTGCTTTATCCTTCTCGCCTCTTTTGTTCTTCCGTCCAGAAAATATAAATTGACCGTTACAGGCTCTCCATCTTTGTTCAAGAATTTGTATTGCTCTTTCTGACAGCGGGACTTTCCTTTTTGCTGCTTTCGTTTTTCCATAGGGGTTGTATAAATAGCCTTGGTCTAAATGAACATTCTCTTTCCTGATCCGGTAAACTTCCTCGGGCCTCATGCCAGTCTCAAGCATCAGGGTTGCAATGTCTCTAAGAGGCTGTGAAGCCGCTAATAGATATTGCTCCTGCTCATCTACAGTAAGCACTGTCAGTTGGTCAGATTCTTCATTCAGATACTTCACTTCACGAACAGGATTCACAAGATACTTATGCCGATTGAACAGAGCTTTGAGGCAAGCTAGTTCCCTGTTCACTGTGGCGGGTTTTAGTTTCCGTTCTGTCCTGATGCCTTTTTGTTTTGAACGTGTGGTCTTGTACTTCTCTACATTATCGGACGTTATCTTATCCAGTGGGATGTCATTGAAATATCTGAGTAGAGGCTTGCTTGCTATCTGATAGCGGATGTAGGTATTCGGGTGTGCAGAGTGTTCAGACTTTGACCATGCAAGGAAATCTTTCATGGCCTGCTTGAAGTTTGGAGCCTTTATCTTTTCTTCAATACCGACTTCACCTTTGGCGAGCTTCACGCGGTAGGCGGCTTCAATTTCTTTGGCTGCTTGACGGTTACAGGTCTTGGTAGACATCTGTATCTTCCGACCATTGAACCGGAAGTTGAACCAGTAAACATCTCCTCGTTTGCACAGTGCCATACCTTACCTCCAAAGTATCAAGTATAGCACAGTGTACTATTGATTAGACATCTAAAACTTGACTAGACTTCCTTCCCTTAAAGGAATAGGTTTATTAGCAAGTTCAATCAAAGCAGCTAGCTTGATGGTTACTGTCTTAGTCTGTGAATCGTATGTGATTGGTAATTTGAGTTCGTGCATATTTATTCATCTGGGCCTCCGCAAGACTGCTTAAAGTTACAATTCCCGCAACGGGCATCTGGCCCACAGCTTATTAATACAATTACAAAGCCGCAGTTCGGGCAGGTGGTGTCAACTATTTCCATTTATCAATACTTCTCTGGGCTTAGCAAAGTTATAGGGGCCGATAATCCCATTCTCCTCCATCAGGTTTAGAAGCAAAGCAGCCCTCGCGTAACCTATCTTAAGCTTGCGCTGTAGTAAGCTTGCTTGCGCCTTGCCTTCTACCCTTACTATTTCTACTGCTTGTTCATAAAGTTCGTCCATAGATTTCCTTTAATCATTTGAAGTCATGTTAGCGTAGACGCCTTTAAGGTTTTCTAATAGCTCTCTTAGTTCTTTATCTGAGAATGTCCGCTGGGTGTAATACTCGCGCTTGAGTTCCTTGAATCGCTCATACCCGAACTTGTCTATGTACCATTGATAATAATCTGCTTGATGGTTAACGTGCTTGTAATTGTGAGGCCAGCATTGCTGATGACAGTTTCCGTCTGGTCGGATGTCCCATCTAAGGGAATGGTATCTGCCGGGGAACAGGTGGCCGTTGGTTGGGCGGTCTTTTGATCCGCACTGGATGCACTTCTTATCTCGCGCTCGGATAATCAGAGAAACAACATCATCAAGAGCATCAATGAGGATTTGACGAGGAGAGCGTTCTTTCCTTTTACGCTTAGCGGGCTTCCAATTCAGTTTAGGTTTGACGTACTTCTTCAGGAGGGCTGAGATTAAGGATTCAAGTAATACTGGTATTTGTTTTTTGGTGGCTTAACACCTAGCCGTTCATCCTTTAATGCCAATTTACCTACAACCGCAAAGCGGCGTTTTTGTTCATCGGTCAGCGTTTCAAAAAACTGCCTTACCGTTTTACCTTCAACGTACCTTATCCCATTAATGACCTCACATTTATAAATCTTACCGTCTAAAACAAAACTTCCCTTAAATCTAGTTTTCATTAATTTGTCGTTAATATTTGAGGACTCAGTTTTGAAATAAACTGCTTGATGGGGACTAAGGCGGCCACTTCATTACGCTCGCCTACAGCCTTCTTTATAGGCCATCCCTGAGCCAGTCTAAGAGCCTCTTGTAGAGGAGTGAGATAAACAGTTTTAGGATTGTCAGTAACGATAGCGAGGAGTTCAGCGCGGGAGTGCCAGAGCGCATCTAGTTCTAAACAAAACCGGCCTGTCCCTCTTGAACGAATGTCATATTTAACTTCTACGGTGTGAGGTCTGCCATCTTTGCCGTAAACAAGAAGATCATAGTCTTGGAAAAATCCATCAGGGACGTTTTCAACTCGTAAGCCCCAGCTTTCAAACATTCCGGCTACATAATCTTGGCCTTCACGTCCTCTCCTACGGTCTAAGACAAATTGCTCTGTCATTCCTTTTTATTTAATGCTAACCATAGCTTTGCTACGGCTACTTCAGGGGTTTTGCCCCAACCTTCCAAAACTTTTCCATTAATATCCATTGCAACAGAATCATAGAAACTATAATCTGCGTACCAAGCTTCACCGCTCCAACCTATTTCAAATAAATGCTCAGTATCTTTCTTGGAATCTCTATCAAAACCAGTAATTCTAGTATTAAGATTTTCGCTTATTAATTCCTTAGAGCACGCTTCTATAAGCTCCTCTAGGGTTGGTTCAAAACAATATGAATCGTAATCAAAAGATTCTTCATCAAGCCAAACTTCGGCTCCATCTTCTTCAATGTAAGACCCTCCACCTTGAGGGAATCCCGCGTCTTTAATTTGTTTTGCTAGTTCATAGGTCATGGACATAAAGGTGAGTCATAAACAGGCGGTGGAGGATTGAGGGCTTTAGAGTCTTCGCCTCCGTGATAGCCCCATTCAAAACCACAATGGCAGGTAAGGATGTCGTGAGTCTTACAGTAGGCTGTTCTGATAATCTGAAAATTTATTCCGTACCTGATCCGCTTCTCTCGCTTCTCCAATTTCAAGAAGCATTTGATTTCATCATGGAAATATTTAGAAGCGTCACGTTCTTCCTGAGTCAATGTGAGATTGTTATTTGGTGTCTGATTTAATTGTAGCAAGCCTATTAGAATGGTCAACTGAGTTATCCACAAGGAAATTAGACTATCGGGCTGGTTCAGATTCAATACACTCCATAACATAAGTTTTGCCATTGATTCTCTGATACGTCTTTGTTCTCTTAGTAATACGCCCCATACGGACTGGGGGACTATTAGAGGTAGTGACTGTGACAGTTAAAGGAACATCTTGGGAAGGAAGCTTGGAGACAAGTTGTTCCGTGGGAAGAAATGTAGCTACTGAAACGTTTCCAGTTTCAGCAGAATCAATAGCTTGGAACCAGACAACTGACAGTAGGATGAACGCAGTCATTAGCGAGGCTAAAGTGGGCTTTAATGTGTAGCTGCGATTTTTGAAGGAATAGATTGATATGACACTAAGAAGGGCTGCATGGCAAACCACTCGCTTGGCCTTATCAAAAAATTGCTCACGGAGGCAGCACCAATGGATTTTCTTAAGACAGTCATAGATAACCGCCGCTAGTAATGATGCGAGAATGCTGAGCAAGAACTCTGCTCGTTTCATGGCTAATATTCTCCGCCCGGACTAGCTTTGTGTCAATAATTTATCGGAGAGTTATCCGCAAAAGATTAAATACATCTTCCCCAAGATTCTTAAAAGCTTGCAACATAATTTGCATTGACAGGAATTTAATTTGAACTAAAATGCGCGGCACTCGGCGTTGTGGTTGCTGGGGTGAGGACAGTAACTACCGAGGCTAAATGTCTCACGCCAACTTTGAGAGGCTGGCTCCACGCTGGCCTTTCGGTTTTTAAATCCTTCATCTGATTCTCATATCAACTTGTTAAGGTTCGGGCGTACAAGCGATTTTGACAGGCTTGCTTACATATAATCATGAGGGTGGATTAGACTTCCGTTGTGGGTGCGGGGGTCTTTTCATTATTCCTCAACCTCTTCAATCTCAGCCACAGCTTTCAACTTAATAGCTTTAGATCCCTCTCTAAGTTTATATCTCTTAAAGAAAGCAAAAAACGCCGATGCTAGGAACAATACAAGAAATACTAGGGTGTTATAAAACAAAAATTGTTTTGTCGTATCTTGGAAATAAGCAACGCCAAAACCAACAACTGCATTAGCCAGAATTGAAGAAATGAAAAACCACATTTCGTAATCAGCCAAAGCCGAAGCATCTACCATTCGTATTTCAATCGTTTCGGGTATAGAAACAGATACATTTAGTCCTCCAGCAAGTGGATTCTCAACCGACCTTCCTTTACCCTTTGCGGCAAGTATCGGGTGGTGACTTGATTCTTTCTCCGAGTCTTCCATAAACGGAACACCTCATCCGCCAGTTATGTCATTAACTTCTTCCCAAACCTCTTCTGGAAGTAAACCGTCATATCTACCACCTCTCATCATTGGTCCCATAATGAAAAAAACCTCGTCATTCGGGAACTTTCTAATCGTTCGTGCCAAGCTTTGACGAACACTAAGATAGTCCTGAGAATTACGAGCTTGAATTATATAAAAGTTATCAAGTGGACATACCCAGCGATATTTAATAAAGCAACTTTCCAACTGCTTTTCAATTTCAGGTATGCGTCTTTGTGCTGCTGCGTTGATTTCCCACGCTACGATAAAATGCATCAGTTCACCTCAGACAATAGAGTAGCGATATTTACCCTATCATAAAGGTAGTTTCTTATAAATATGCTTTTTATTTACGGTTAGATTGTGGGTATGACGGGAACAAGGTACTGCGGGAAAGCAGACTTATTAACTTAGCTTCTTGATCCGTTTTCTCTCGGAGAAGGTGCAGACAGAACTTAAACCAATGGCCGGTGCTTCATCATACGCATTACGCTGGAGGACGTGGCACTCTTTGATTCGCAACTGTCAGACGAATTTATTACCTACGGTTGAGTTGTTGGGATGCGGTTTACCGAGGCTGTGAGCTTATCTGTCGGGCGGCATTTCTCACATTTAAACTGCTGTCGCCATTTCTCACTTATGCGGGAAGCCCTGCCAATAACCGTCGCTACTGGCGGTAGCTACTGAGCCTCCCACATAAACAAAAAACACAATCCGCTGTATCTGCACCTGCGAAGGTAAGACGGGCTTACGCCCACAGATACAACGAACTGTGTTCTTAGTCTTCGCAGGCTTTTAGTATTTAGGAGTAGAAGTGCAGTTCCCAGACAGGGCTTATATACAGTAAAGCAGAAAGAAGAAAACCAATCAAGAGGGGGGCTGTGGATAATTATGTACCTAGGGCGTCATTTTAACAAAAAGTGGCTAAAACTCTAATTGTTAGAGGTACTTGGGACTTATTATTCAAGATTTACTTTAAGATGATTTAGATTTTTTTAAAAAGGTCATACCCACCGAAGGTTACAAAATCAGGTTTACTGAGTATAGGTCTTCCTGACCCACTTGTCGTAAATGAAGCTGGCCGCGCCGAAGCTATTTTTTTCAAAAAAGTCCTGTCCCGCGTTGGAAAGCTTTTTCCCAAAGTGGTCGCTTCACTCACTTTTTTTAAATGCTGATAGGCAGACTTACCCCACTTGCATACCTTTTCGCCAATGGTTAAAGCTCCACCGACCAAGCTGACAACAATGCCCACAAGTTTTACTGCTTCCCAGTCCATGAGTGAAATTGTCCATTTAAAACAAAGCAAAGTCAACGATTATTTATTGGAGTTTTGGGAATTATCCCTAGCCTTGTTTAGTTCTTCTTGTATGAAGTACATAAGGGAATCAGAAGCTAACTTGAAACCAATTAGTGCAATTCGTTTGAATTGAAAATGATTAAAAGGTGTTCCTTGGGTTTGAGTATTTTTGATTGAAAAATGATGAAGCCTCCCCCTAGTCCGCACTAAGAATGTTGTTAAGCCCTCAACCGTGAGCGGTTGATTGTAAATCTTGAATTCGTTAAGAAGCTGGTCTTTTGTCAACCCTTCACCGGGATCATTATTCTGTGCTATCTCATCTATTAGCTCTTGAGCAGATTTTGTAAAAACAGGTGACTGCAAAAACTTCGGAACAATCTCTCGCTCACGAGATTTACCGTCCCCAAATAATCCTTCCAGTATGAAATATGAGTTATAAAAAGCATTGATGTATCTCCCAGAAGCATACTCGTTCTTGGCTTCTCGCATAAAAGACATCGGAACATTAAGTGGCCTTAGAACACTTGTATGTGCTACTACTTGGGCGAGTTGGCCTACTGACAAATCGGTCTTCGGATTTACAGGGATTTCATGAATAAAAAAGAACGCCGGTCTTACTTTGATTCGTGAAAGTTCTGCTTCCGTCTCTGGGTAATATTCAAATATCGCTTTATTCCAGTAAACCCTCTTGATACTTCCAGCAAGCGCGAGGACTGATTCTAGGGTTTGTAGTTCTTGTATTAATTTCTCGTAAATATGTTGTTCAAAGCGTTCCTGTTGGAATCCAAGAAACGAATATTGCTCAGGATCATCCACGTCTGAAATCAATCTAATCTGTTTTAAGCGAGGTTCATCAATCCCCTCCACATAAAAAATATAATCTATAGTATCTCCTCTTAGAGTACCGCCGCGTTCTAAATAAGTATTTCCTTCAACGTCACAGACGACCCCGAATTTCACGCTATTTCTCCTGTTGATAACTTTCTAATACCCATTTAGATAAGCGGCAGTGTATTTACTTATCTGCTTTCTTTAGATACTTCTTATTAGCCCATCCATATTTCGGAACACCTTCCAAATAATCAAAATATTCAATGTAAATCCACTTGTGATTCGTTTGAACTAGACGGGTTTTTTGATTAGGGAAAAGCGTAGTCACTGTAGTTGAGGAGTTATGTGGCTTAAGCTTTAAGTCAACTTTCCTTTCTACGACATAGTAAATATTCTTATCTTGCTCAGGAAGTAGCCTTTCGGTACTGCTTGCGATTCTTAGAAGGGCGCTCATTACTTGAGCATGATTTTCGGCTTGGGTCTTTGATGACTCTATTGAATTATTAACCTGAAACAAATCTGATCCCAAACTTCCAAGTGCGACAAGTAATGTAAGCAGCGAGAATATAAGCGTCCGAAGGCTCTCGGCTGTTACTTGATTGTGAGGAAGAGTAGCAATCTTCTCGTCAATCAATTGCTCAAACCGAGCTAAAGCTTCTTCATCTCTTTCATCTATATGCTCAAAAGCTTCCCGCAGCATTCCCGCCGCAATACCAGCAAATGACTGTTGAATGGAGGCAAGCCCTTTAAACTGTTCTGCCTGCAAAGTGGCTACGACAGCACTGATGCTGTTTCCAGCTATTCTTCCTAAGTCCGCATTTTTTGCTAGTGAATTAGCTATTACAGCAGATATATCGTTATAAGAATTCAAATTAACTAAATTAGCTACGCTTGCCGATAAATAAAAAGCAGGGGGTTGAGTTAAAGCTTTTATTGCTTCAGCTATACCAGATGAGGCTTTGTAATTGTTGATAAAGCTATATTGAGCGGCGGCGGCCAGTTGCCCCATTTCTTTTATCCAATTGGTCTGTACGCCTAGTGCAGCTTTGCCAATTGATTCTAAAACAGACTTGTTGCTGTACAACTCCATCACTTGTTCTTTTAGACGTTGGGTTGCATTTAGCTGACCGTATTCGTTTCTTAGAAGGTCTCTGACAAGTTTATCGGTTGAACTCATTTCAACTCCTCATGGTGTGGATAACTTTTCATTATCCCGCTTATTTAAGCCAGATTATATCACTAGACAGTTTGTGTGAATGTGCAAGAATTAAGTAAGGGCTGCAAGCATTAATCACTCCAAATATGGCATGGTGTACATTATGCCAACAGAACAAACCAATCAGCGAATTCCATAAAGATAAGACCAAGACTTCAGGTGTTGCTTCACGATGTAAGTCTTGTAAGAAGGTGTGGCAAGACCGGTACGACAAGACCCGTAGTTCTTACTGGGAGAACTATCAAAAGGCTAACTTATTTAAAAATCAGGCACGCTGGAAAGTTAAGTATGCAATTAAAATAGGTGAGCTAGTAAGGAAGGCGTGCGAAGTTTGTGGTGATCCTAAGACAGAAGCTCACCATGATGACTATAGTAAGCCATTAGTTGTTAGATGGCTTTGTCACTTACATCATATGCGAGTAGAAGGACACGCATGATACCAGCCCTCCAAAGGTCGTTTTATCAATCAACCTCACAATCAATGGAGCAAACAATTAATGAGCGATACATCCAGTTTGCAGGGTCTAAGACTGGTGGCTCGCAAAGGATAGCTGTACCGTTTGACATTAATATCGGTGATGACATTCCGGTGACTATCACTAATCACACTGTCATCTACAACTGCGTCAAAGCAGAGTTCTTTGATAATCAGGATGGAACAGTAAATGTGGTCTATATCCTGAAATCAACGCAAGAATAATTAACACAGGCGAGGAGCGGAAGGTAGACCCTGTGCCTGTCTTCTGCCCTCGGTAAATATATGGACAACAAATTAATCAACAAAGTCATTACTATCTCCTCTATGGAGATGAAACCCGGCCAGTATGGACAGATGGCAAAAATTAAAGATGAAGAAGGAAGAACTTATACCGTATATGAACAGAAAAAAGACGGTTCAACTTCTGCCGCCTGGGAGCAAATGCAAACCTTAAAAATCGGCTCCCTTGTCCAGATAGCTTACTCCTCAGAAATGAAGGATTACCAAGGCAAGCCGTATGAGGCTCGCACTATACGGGCTTTTAACGAGGATATAGCTCAAGGGATGGCTAATACCTCGGCTCAAGGAAAAACGTCCAACGGTGGTCAATTTCAAGCGTCTGGGAGCCAATCTAAGGATGATGCTTTCTGGGAGAAACAGGCTTATGAGAAATGCTTATCTCTTTGGTCTGCCGCTTTAATTCAAAACGGAAAATTGGACATGCTTGAACAAATTAAGGAGGGATATTTCTGGGAATTATTTCAAGCTATCAAAGCTGAAGGTGAAAAAAGATTCTCTCCTCTTAGACAGTCAGTAGAGAGACATGCTCCTAGAGTAATCACCCCAGAAGAACCACCGATTGAAAGTTACGATGAACCAAGTCCGGTAGATCCAGAATCAATACCCTTCTAAAACTACTAAAAGACACACTACTACTTAGCTGCCGCACGGCAGCTTTTTAGTTTGGGTTGTAACCTCAACTAGACAGGCAACAATCTAATAATTGTTAGTAGCACGGTAAGCGTCGTGCCGGATATTTCTGTCTGCGTTGATGCGGCTTTGCCGTCAGAGGGAATCTCTCCTGCTGCGGTTCTGCCGCCAGAAGGAATTCCGCCTGTTACACCGTCAGAAGGAATCCCACCTGTTACGCCCCCAGAAGGAATCTCACCCGCTAGAGTTGAAACTGAAAGGACGCATGTTAGAGCTAAGGCTAATAGATATTTCATACGAATCTCCTTTTTGAGAGATGCAACATCTCTTGCATCTTTAACAATACAGCACCCTTATGAACTTCTTGCAAGGGATTGGGCAAGTGTCTAATATCCTGCTGAGTTCTCGGCTTCACCATCATTGAAAGGTTCATCTCACATGAAGACAGCCTCACCAGATTTTAAGAATCTGAGTGCGACAGAAAGGGCGGTGCTGAAGTGTCAGACGGCTCTGGAATTGCGGGATAGGGGTGACTATGAAGGCGCACAAGAGTTAATCAATTCCCTACAAAAGAATGGTGAGCCGGATACTGCGGGGCTGAATGAGGGAGTCGCCGCCGAAGTCATATTGTGTATAGGGATCATTACACGCTGGTTAGGCGGAAGAAATACTTTTGAGGGTTACCAGGAAAAAGCTAAGAATCTTATCAGCCGAGCTATGGCTTTTTATGAATCTATTGGCGACGTTAAAAAAGTTGCCGAAGCAAGGGTTGAACTTGCTTACTGCTACTGGCGCAACGGTGAATTAAATGAGGCTCGCATCTTTCTTGAGGAGGCTCTACAAAAATTAACAACGCAAGGGAATACGAGAGCAAGAGCGTTGTTAAGACTGGCTATCGTTGAATGGTCAGCTTCAAAGTACAATCATTCCCTACAAATTCTGACCGAGAACACATCACTCTTTAATAGGATCACGAACCACGCCATCAAAGGTGCTTATCACAGTCAGCTTGCACTAGCGTTGCAGGTACTCGGAACGTCAGAAAAGCGACCTGATTACATTGAACGCGCAATCACTGAATACGGGGAAGCGGATCATCATTTCAAACTCGCTCATAATCCTGTTTACCGTGCTGATGTAAAAAATAATCTTGGTTTACTGTTGGGTAAGTTGGGGCGTTTCCAACAAGCTCATCAATACCTAGAGCAAGCCCGACGACTGACAGTTAGTATTAAAGAAAAAGTAAGAACTGCCCAAATAGACGAAACAAGAGCGCAGGTTTTTATTGCAGAGGGAAATTTTGTACGGGCAGAAAGTTTAGCTCGCGGTGCTGTGTCGGTTTTAGAAAAGAGCGGTCAACAATGCTTCCTCAATGAAGCATTGATAACTCATGGAATTGCCTTGTCACGGTTGGGTTATACAGAGCAAGCTCAATTCACTTTACAAAGAGCGATTGAAGCAGCCCACCATGTCGGAGCTTACAATCAGGCCGGTCTTGCGGCGTTGACATTAATTGAAGAATTGGACGCTGCGCCGGATACTTTATTTGCAGCATATGACCGAGCAAGTCATTGGCTTTCACAGATACAAACTCCTGATATTCTGCTTAGGCTTCATAAGGCGGGCCAGAAAGTCATCTCTAAATTAAGACTGATGACGGATGAAGAAAAGACTGACATCCTTTTTAATGAACCGTGCGACCTACAAAAAGAGGTTTTAAAGTATGAAAGAAAATTAATCAGGCAAGCTCTGGCAAAAGTAAACGGCAGCGTTACTCACGCCGCTCCGCTTTTAGGGATGACATATCAAGGGCTTGCTTCTGCTATTGAATCCAGACACAAAGATTTATTGAAAGAACGCTCTCCGATTTATCGTCGCAAGGGATAAGACAGGATGCGTGAAGGGGGAACGCATCTGATGCTGGCACACCTATTTGGGTGTGGATAGGTTGTGCCGCAAAACCATCACACGCCGGGGTGGGGCGTGTGATGGGCGGGTGGAGCTACCGACTCCCATAGGCCGTTTGGTAGCTCCATCTTATTTCTAATCTTGGTAAAAAGTAAACAAAAAGAAGCTGGCTCAAACATGGTCAACTTCTTTATTGCTGGCAAGCAGGGGCCATAGAGGTTTCTAGGCGGGATGCTTGAAGATAGAACGTGGTTATTCCCGAATACAGGTGATGTGGATTGTGACGAATACAAGCTCCTCCATAGGATCAGTGTCAACAATCGTTAGTTCGCCTTCTTCGCCGCAATTTGTACAGAGTCCATAACTCTCATCACCTTCATCAGGAAAAGTTTCTATTAACCCTTCACAGGTCTGGTGAATGTAGGTCATGGCTTTAGAACGCCTGTGTGTAGGGAGTCAGGAACTTGCCGAGCTTGGCCGTCATCGCGTATTGAGTGACAGGCTTGAGAGCTTTGAAGGCAGTCGTAAAGCTGTTCTCCAAACTCCAAACCGTTCTTTGCTGGAACTCGGCATGAGAAGGTGAAACGAAGAACTCGCGGTGAACGGTCTTCATGAGCTTGACCGGAAACTTCTGGGTCATGAACGCCCTGTAGATAAGAGCCTGCGCGTCCCCATCCGAGAGTTGGTATTGACGTTTGAAGTCAATCGCTTCTCTTAAGGGTTGCCAGTTCCTTTGAATCCTGTCAACGCCCATAGTCAGAGCCTCGTTCAAGTTGAAGTTCTTAGAGTGCTTCGCCAGGAGAGGTTTGAAGTCTCCTGAAAGGCTCATGTTGTCACACACGAAGACTCTGTAACCTGCGACCATGCCGAGCCTCATGCTCTTGTCGTTGGCCGTTCTGAGGCCGATAGCGAACGTCAATCCCTCGTGAGTGGAGTTGAGTTCCAGAAGCCCGAACATCTTCATGCCGTCCGGTGAGACAGCGTATTCATCTCGGGTGATTTGAATGTGACGGAAGGCAAGGGCTTCTTCAAGCTGGTTAATCAGGTAGGAGTGAGCAATGGGCTTGAAGGTGTCTGTTTCTTCAGGGACAGGAAGAAGCGCGAGATCAGCGCGGGTGACTTTGGATGTTCCCGCATGGGACATCAGCGTTGCGTTTACGGGGATGGCTTGTTCAGCCTCTCCGTTTCCTCTACCGAGTAATCTGCCTAGAACTTGCAATGGGTTTCTCCTTTGTGATGGCTGACATACAGCCGGGATGGAATTGACCGTTGGGTGTCTTTACTTCGCTGTTGCGAAGTATCGGCATCCCGCAAAATGTACAGTTGGGGTTCTTAGTCCTGAGTCGGTTGTAAATCATGCGACTGACTCCGTTTCTATTGGTTCAGACTCTTTAACGAGCGCGAGATGGGGTTCTTGTGCTGGCCGGATGATGTCTAAGAGAAGGTTCATGAGTGAGGCGTAGCAGGCTTTGCAAAGGTAGGATTTGCCGTCTGGTGTGTTAGGGATAATGATCCGCTTTCCACACTTGCCGTTGCAGTCAATAATCATTTCATCCTCCTGAAAAACCACCTCCTCTTGCGAGAGCGCAGTTTTCTCCTGAAACGTCGCCATAGAGAAAAATTAGCCACGTTGTTCCTCCTTATGTTGTTGTGTGTTCGGGGAGACTGAAGCCTGCTGACGAGCGATAAAGCCGTAGCCAACGAAACTCAGCGAGTCTCGTTTACATCAGCAGGCCCCAGCCCTGATTGTGTTAGCCAATTGAGCCACGCAATCAGAGTGAGGAAACTTATTCAGTTGTTAAAAAGGAATTACGCACATTTGTACCAGTGGTCGTATTGAGTTGTTAGGAGACCACCGCACTTTTTACAGGTAGGTTTCTTAGGTGCGTAGTTTTGGTCTGCTATCCTTCGCGCTCTGCGTTTAGCTTTCTGTAGAGATAGGCGATTCTTCTTCAACCTTCGGGATGTTAGTGTAGCGGGTTACTGTATCGGCTGCTCCTTCTACTCCGATAAAGGCGAGGATAGGAGTAAGGATTGACCAGACTTCCGGTTGAGTAATTGTGTTGTCTTGGATTGCAACTCCGAAAGCTGTTGCAGATGCAATTATGGTGAGTAAGAATTTACGGCTTGTCAGCCGAGCTAAAAGGTCTTTCATTGGTGTTTTTATTAATGATGATGTAAGGGATTGACCATGTTGAGTAAACAGTTCGTGCAGGATATTCAACTTTCATATCCCGGTAGAATCTACCGTCTATGATGGTCTCTGTGATTTTTATTTTAGGCTGGGGCATTTGTTGCCTACGACCCAAGGCTTTGTATTTCTCCTTGAGGCCATATATTTAATCGCTGCTTTCACGTTAGCTTCTGCATTGAACACGGACAATCCGGCCTTCCCTTCATCAGTGGCTTTCCAAGTAGATAACAAGTACTGGAACACGCCACTTGCTGAGGAGTTTTTATTTTTACTGAACTGGTTATAACCGGATTCCCATCTAGCGATACAAAGCGGAACTTCGGGATTGATCCCGTATTGGTTTGCATAAGAGATGATTAATTGTTGGACTTCTTCTTTTGAATAGCGTCTAACGTCTTGGCTCGGAGCAGGGCTAACTTGAGCAGAAGTTTTAGCTTTTTTTGTTCCTCCGGCTTTAGGTATTTCAGGTACGGTTTGAGTGCTTGTGAGAGCATTGTTTTTGATAGTGAAGGTATCTTCTACAATGATTTCTTCAGTTTGAGTTTGAGTTTGTGTTTTGCTTGCTGCTGTTTTTGGTAGAGGAATAAATATCCACGCTACGATTACCGCCAGTAGTAAAACGGCAATTCTTTTTAATTTCAATGTGGGGCCTATGGCCGCTTGTAGTGCCTACACAATTCCTCTGCGCCCTCCAAGGCGTTTTCCAGCGGTTGTTGGCGACTTTTACCTAATGATTGAACGGATAAAGAATATGGTTCCTGTTAAAAGGAACAAGACTGTGAGGACTGATTCTAAATTCATAAGTGTATTATTTAATGATTACTTTCAGCTTACTCCTCCTGCTGATTCTGTAAAGACGAGTTATCCACAATCTCTAATCTGGCTTTGAGTTCTTTAATTTGGCGCTCTTGAGTCATCAGATAATGCCAGAGGTCTATTACTTCTTCTTTCGCGTAGGCGAGCATCCCAGGCTTTTCCCACATCTTGCCTCCGTGTTCACGTTGCCCGTTTTCGTATTTGATACGGGACATTCTAATGAACTCGTCCTGCATCTCTTTTAGATGTTCTTCGCGGTCGGGTGTCATTAGAGTGAATCTGTATTAGGAATTGGATCAGGGACACTAAAGCCTTCCAGTCCTGATTTATCCTTCAGGTATTCCATTGAAGGAATCGGATAGCAGACATAAACAGTCGGTGAGTTTTTAGACACTACTACCTTAGCTTGGTTCATTGCTTCTCCTTTCGTGAATGGCGCAGGATCAATAGAACCCTTGTAGCCATTGTTCTTATTTAATAAGACTCCGTTTTTAAATTGTCCTAATCCATAGTGAAGATGAGGATTGGTAGAGGTTCCTGAGTTACCGGACTGAGCAATCAATTCACCTCTTTTGACTGTTCCTGTTTTTAGGATTTTATTAAGGTGTCCTAAAGTTACTTCCCATCCAAAACCGTCTTCTTCAAACTTCAATCTGATGTAATTTCCGTATCCTCCGGCGTTATATGTAGCTGTTACTGTTCCATCGTGCGGAGCGTAAATGGGAGTGCCGATAGGACAGGCTATATCAATGCCGTTGTGTCCATCCATCCCAAAAGCTGCTTTATAAAAATTCGTTCCGGCGGGATAGGTGACACCGTTAAAGGTGTAAGGTCTGTCTAAGATGAGGACGTTTGCAAACTTCTGGGAGATGTAAATTCCATTCTTCCCTATGCTTTTTATAGGCCAAATTAATTTCATATTACCCCTTGTATTCCACTCCGTTAGGAGCGGTGAATACATGATTAATTATGTTGGTGACGTAATGATTGAACGTGCCGTTTGGATGGAAGTAGAAAGTAGCAAAGCACTGTGACCAGTTAGAGGGCTTGTGTCCCATGTAGGAGAGATCATAACGGGAGAGTGTTCCTAAGCTCTCGGCTTGGATGGTCTTGCCCATTATGGTTTTTGAGTAAAGCTGGTGGTCGTGAGTGTGGCCGTAGAAAAGATTGTGATTGTAGTTGAGGGCGTGTTTCTTGGCGTGGGCGTCGTTAGTGTATTGGCCGTGAATGAATAACGCTTTGCCTATCTTATAAGGTTTTCTATGTGTCCAGTATTTCCAATAAGTAATCTTCCGCTCATCAAAGTGCAGGTTCTTTTCCATCTCTATCATCCCCTCTAAGTTCGGGGACTTGTCTATAACCTGCTCTACTCGGTTATCGTGGTTGCCTTCAATGATGACTATCTGAGCGTCTTTGTTTTTGTTCCTCGCGGCTGACTGAAGACTGTCTAAGAACTTGTTGGCTCCCTCATATTCTTTTAGGAACCTTTGGCCTTCTATCCTACGGGCGTTGTCTTTTGTCCAGCGTGATATGAAATCCCAATCCATGAAATCGCCAAGCTGCAAGAGTCCATCCCAGTAATTCTCTGAGACATATTGGAGGACTGCATTGACCGACATGTAATCATGGTACGGCCACTGGAGGTCTGGTAAGACCACCCATTTAGAATGTTTCATTAACTGTGAGTGTTAATTAAGAAACTTTGGGAAACCGTTATTAATCAGAAGGTAATAAAAGAGCATCACGACGATGGCGATTACGCCTTTAATAGCCCAATCTCTCCATCCTCTAGCTTCATTAGCTTTATTGTTATTGGCTGAGGTTAACTGAGCAAGAGTAGTAGCCATTACAGCTTGGTTGGCTTCTAGGGCTTGTTGTCTTACTTCATGTCCAGCTACTTTCCCATTAGTGCTTTCTTGAGCCTTCGCTATGCGAGCGGTTTCTTGAGTGTTTAAGGCAAGATTGGTATGAATCTCTGCGAGCTTATCTAAAATGGCTAAATCACCTTGTCGTCTTTCTTCTCTCATGTGTGGATAACTTATTTGACAGATTAATTATGAGTGCTAGTGTTTGGGTATGATTTGGGTAATAACAATTATTGTAGGAATATTTTGGGGAGCGTGTTCTGTGTACTACGATTACCGGAAAGAACAGCAGGCTATTCGGTCTTTGACGAACCGAAGCTATTAAGTTCTGTTCCTCCCTTTACGGTGAGTCCTTTTAAGGCTTCATAGAACAAAAGCTTCTTAGTAGGAGATAACTGATTGAAGTAATTCAGTAGCTTTGCTGTGGCGCTTAATACTATTGGAGACTCAGCCGTTTTCTTAGCGGCTACTAATCCAAGCCCCACGAGCGGGCTTCCCGCCAGCGCACCGGCTCCGGTTCCAAGTCCTCCGATAAGTACGTCAGTCAATCCAATACCAGTACCGGCGATGCCTTTGCCTTCTGTCCTTGCGATAGTCTTATCCAGGGCTTTTTTAATTTGGATATAGACCGCCTGTTTCTCGTTAAGAGTTTTAGCTTCAGGTATGATCTTTTCAATCTCGCGCTTCAGTCCTGCGGCTACCAGTTTCTGAGCTTCTGTTTTAGCCGGGACTTCCAACATTCCTCTGCCGTAGCTTTTAGAAATCAACCCATAAATATCCCGCTTCATTTTGTTAGCTTCTAGTGGCGTAAGGTTCTTACTAAAAGCGATTTTCCTTTGGATGCCTTCAATCAACTCTACTGCCCCATCTTCACCGGGAATTGCTTTGTATGCGTCTCGCAAATCTTCCAAGTAGCCAGCTACCTTAATAGGATTGATGGTCTTTTTTGACGCGCTTAAAAGGTCATCTAAAGTGACCTCTATACTCTGGATTGCTGTTCCCGCTTTGTTAGCTATTGATTGCCTTGTCAGTCCGGTGAGTCCGGTTTTTACTGCTTGACCTGGGAGATTTGGTTTCTTCGCGGCTTCGGTTGGAGTTCGTTTCAAGATAGCAGACCAAGAGGTTTCAGGAATTTTCTGGATAATCTTTTGGAGACCCTTAGCGGCTACAGAGAATGCGCCGCCTAAGACCACTGCTGTCTTTACATCGGACTTATTGCCTCCTTGAGCGGCTGTTACTCCCGCAGCTCCCGCGCCTTCTAACACGGCCTTGCCTGCAAGCTTAGAAATGCCTTGTGCGGCTTTGGGGAGTTTGGAAATTGCACTGGCTCCTTCAACCAGTTTAGCTCCTTTGGATATAGCTCCTGCGGGAATAAAGAACTCCGCTATTTGTTCTGCTCCGAATCCTATTTTCTGAGTAGTGCTGTTTGGCGTGGTAAGTCGTGGGTCAAGACTAGATACCGGAGTATCCATTCCAGTGATTTTCTGAAGGGCTTTTTGTCCCAATCCAGAAAGGTTATTCAAGGTGCTTGCCGCGCCTTTAGCGGCTCCGACAAATAAACCACCTATACCGCCTATCCCCGGCTGTGACTGGTCATTAGAGGGGGTGTAGTTCTGCCTGATTACTTCAGCAAGAATGTCCTGCGGGCTTGCGCCTCTGCTTAATGCTTCCTGAAAGACCATACCTTTTTCGGGATTGCCTTCAATGATTTTCTGGACAATCAGATCAGGCGTTGCTCCTCGTCTCTGCGCTGCCATGATGGAAGTGATAATGGGCGTGTACTGAATAGGCAAAGACGCCTGCCCATTTGCAGGTTGTGTTTGCACTTGCGGATTCAATCTTGGCTGTACAGGTTGGGTAACTACTCTAGGAGAAAGTGTAGATTGTCTAGGAGTCGTTACAATTCGTGGCGCGAGCGTCGGCTGAACGGGTGCGCTTTGTACTCTTGGGTTTAGTGTCGGCTGGTTTTGAGGAGCCGAGAAGACTTGGAGTGCCATTAGAAATTAAAGTTAAGGTCGCTTAGATTTACGTTCCCTGCGTTACCCGATTGGTAAGAGCTTTGTGAACCCGGCTGAATACCTTGGGCCACTGTACGGGCTTCAGCCAGTACACCATCAAGAGCGGCGATAGCGTTGTTCATATTACCGAAAGGAATATCCATAAAGCTTGCTATCTGTCTCTTAAACCGCGCTTCTTCATCTCTGTTAATGGCTCCACCGGAGCGCAGGCGTCCTACCTTATCAGCCACTTGGTCTAATAGTTTTGAGAGCTGGCGGTTCGTGCCAGTAACAATGCCAGTAAGCGAGCCTTTGTAGTCCTTGCGGAAAGCTGCTTTAAGCTGCTCAATTTCATTCGGAAGGGTTTGGACGATACCGGAAAGTTTAGAGGCTTCGGCTGAAAGCGGTTTGCCCGGAATAGAAGCACCCATTTGAGCGAGGCGGGCAGTTACGGCTGTCTGCTGCGCTGAAGGCAGGTTGTAGAGCAGTTGCGGATCTCTCAATACTTGCTGGGCGAGCTGACCGATAACATCAGTTCCTACCTGTCCTCCTCCTTGCACTAACGAACCGTTACCGCCTTCTCTCTGGTACATCTGGGCTATTACATTTGCTTTCTGGCCGGGGCTTAGATTGGCCCAATTCTTTGCATCAGGAATTTGGTTAACATAAGTCCACCTGGGCTGTCCTGATTGCGTGTAGAATCCGATGCTATCAATCACTTTAATCGTAGTAGCAATCGGGTCGCCTAATAGTTTAGCGGTTTTAAGATTCGGGTTATTGGGGAACGGATCACCCACAACATAATCAACTCCCTCTTTAAGTCCTGCTTGGCGCGCGATGTCGGTAGTAAAGGCTGTTGGGTTGTTGTGCCTGTCAGTTCTCATGCCTTGCGCTCCGGCATTGAAACTCAAACCTGCGCCCACACCTCCACCTGCGCCTAATCCTGTTTTTGTATTAAAGAGTTCTCCCGTTAAAGGATTGGCTTGGAAGTTAGGCGTAACACTTGGAGCAATGACCTGTTCAAAGGTTTGGGTATTAGGATTCCAGCGATAGAAACCTGTTTCATTAGAGCCAATGGTATCCGGTTTTTGAGCACTGGCTTTCGCCTTTAAGTAGTCAGGTAAATATTGATAAGCCTCGTTGGTTTTTTCAGCCTGTTTAGTCTTGATTTGTTCTTCTGCTGTTGATAAGAGGTACTGTAATTTTAAGCTATCAAGGTTGCGCTGGTTGCCGAGGTCAGTAGAGACTCTGGTGACAAGCGAATTCACTTCATTGATGCCGCTATTGTAAAGGTCATTAAGGCTATTTACTTCATTCTCCATGTTCCCAATCTGAGCTTGTCGTTTATCTTCCAGCCTACTCAGCCTGCCAATTCGTGAAGCCTCCGATAGGAACGGATTCTCATTAACCTTTCCCTCCGCATCTATGTACTTTGATTGAATAATACTAATCTCTTTTAGTTTGGCTTCAATTTTTGTTTTTAAGTTTCCCAAGCCTGAAGATTTATATGCGTCTTTATAAATTTGTTCAGTACCTTTAGAGGGAGTAAAAACAGCGTTCTCTAATGCGGGAATTCCAAGGGCTTCTTTGATCCGGTACTGTTCATCTACAGAAAGCCCGCTCTGGCCTGAAACGATTTTCATGTAGTCATCAAATCCAAGCCCTGCCTGTCCTGCGCTACTCGCAAGCTGCTGGTTCGGGTTTTGATAGAGTTCAATGTTTGGGTTTCCAGTGCTGAATGATTGCGATGCTTGAACCTGCTGTCCTGGGGGAGCTTGGTTTAAGACATTCCTGAAATTAGACATGCCTCCCTGAGCTATGTATTGCTCATAACTAAGCGGCTGTCCTTGGGCGTTATAAACCTGCTGGCTATTTGGGTCTGGTTTATAAAAATAGACAGAGGGTTGCGCGGCTCTAGGTGCTGATGCTCTGGGGGCTGCTACGGTGGGGATAACAGTTCTTGGGGCGGCTAGAGGAACTGGTCTAGGAACAGGACTCGGTTGCTGCGGGTTCGCTGCCAGTTGGGGGTTATATCCTCCCTGCAAGTTCTGGTTGTTGCCTTGGAGATTGAAAGGGTCTCCGAAGAGTTTGATTGCCATTAGTTAAGATAATTAAAATTGCCGATGTTATTTGAATCGCTCCTACTATCCCCGAAGAAATTAGGCACGTTGAAGAACGGGCGGTTTTTAGATTGCAGGCTGGCTCTCGCGTCTGCAAAGGGCTTCCATAGAAGGTCTAAAATCTGATACGCCTTGCCTCGCTCAATCTCTGCTTGCTGGGGGTTCTTTTTCTTCTCGGAGTCCAGAGCTTCGCCATAAGCAAGCAAGACAATCGCCTCATTACCGGAGTGTTCGTAATTATCCGAGTCGGGAGAGAAAGGTAAGAGGTCGCTTGCTCCGCTTAAGACTGGCGGCATCAGCTTTCCAAACAAATCAAAGCTTTCCCCTACGGTGTAGGCGTTCTGATTGATGAAGATAAACCGCTTCTGCTCGCTCCAAATCCTGTTCGTCGCTGTAGGGTAGTCTTCTGAGAATTTCAAGTAATCCTGAAAGAGTATCTTCTTGTACTCCTCGCTGTTCACTCTAAGCAGATAAATGCTTCCGGTTTGCATGTCCTGTGGGTAATCATAGTATTCAGTATCAAGAGTAGTTCCGGTTTTAGAACCTTCAGTGAAATCCCAGGGCTTGTAGTCCCATGCTTTAATGACTGCCTGCTGGATGAAGACAGCTAAATCAGTATCATTAAAAAGGTCGTTGTTAGCGATGTCTGAATAATCAATGTCTAACTTTCGTGAGAGATGTTGTTTGGCCTCTTGTAGGGTCATTTGTTTAAGTTAATGTTGCGTAACGCCAACTGCCGTTAATGTAGAAATATATTCTGCGGGTAGCTCCGTTCTCATAGAACTGGATTTGTTCAAGGAAACTTTTGGGAGTAAAGCTTGGGGCTGCTGTGATATGATATTTAGGTCGGCGTAATAAGTCCAAAACGGCTACGAACTTCGCAAAGTCGTCAAATTCCGGCTGCTTAGTTTCTGGCTGTTCCGGCTGTTTTATGAACTCCGCGTTTCCTTCTTTAATTGCTTTCTGTACTTCTTCTAATTTCATATAACTCCCAAGTCATCGTAGATGAAAGATAATGATGGAGTGGCGAGAGCAATCGTGCTGATATTGCTGATGACTATTTTGGCGAGGAACTTTCTGCCTTTAATGCGGTTTCTAATATCAAAATAGATGCTTTGAAGTTCGGATAAATCGCTGATGGAAACGGTTTTGGTTTTTACTAGCTGGAACGGCTGGACATTAAGATAGGCTCCGCTTTCAGTGAGGTTGGGTAGTTCAGAATTAAGCGTCCAGGTTTCGGTGTTGGTTCCTGCATTAGCAATCGCTGTAATGTGCCTTACTTGGCCTGCGTTCGCGCCTGATAGAATTGTTATCTCATCTCCAACCTTAGCGTTATTTTTTCCAGACAGTGTTCCGTCTACTCTAAGCTCGTCTTCGTCGGCAGATATTCCGTTAGTAACTCCGTATCCCCACAATTGGCGTTTGAAGTTGTAAATCTTTACCGATACGTCAAAACTTCCTGCGCTGTTTAAGGTGGATGTTTTAGGGTTGGCTGAGATGTCTAATTGCAAGCCTTCGGCAACTTTGTTATTCGGCCCCGCGCCAAGCTTCGGACTGATTAAGGTTGCAGTAACAGGGCTGGTTTCATCAATCTGGGCTACAAAATTTCCAGAGGGTAAGCTTGTTGCGTAAGAGATGTAATGATTAAGGTCTGAGTCTTGGAACATTGCGCCCATAGTCACTCCGCTTCTGCATCCGTTAGCAACCGGGACGAACTGAAATAATCCGCTAGTCAAATCCTGAATGTATAATCCTGACTTTAGCCGGTTGTACTTGTCTGATGTGTTGGCTGTGTACAGCTTGTTATCAATGACCAAAGTTCCGGCAGGAAGGACATTAAATACTGCTTCCTGGTGCAAGACATCTGGCGGGGAAGGAAGCTTAGCGGTGGAATAACCATCGGTAATGATCTGTTCTTTTGTGGTCGTAACAATCCAGCGTGAGCCGTATTTGCAGATAGACTGAATCGGCTGATCAAACCAAATCCACTCTGAGATAGAACGAGTAGAACGCACATCCCATAAGAAGACTATGGAACGGCCTTGATAGTTTGCGCCGATGAGTACGCCTGTCTGATTGGACTTAATCGCTCTTACGATGAATCGTGAGGGCAAGGTAAAAGCGTCTGCTGTGAAGCTGCTATCAAGGGTGTTGTAAAGTGCAATGTCTTCTTCGTTGCCGATTAATACCCAATCTTCATATAACTCCATCGGTCTCGGTTCTGTAGAAACCTTTCCGAAATCTTTGTAACTATCAAACCATGATGTGCCGCCGTTAAAGAGACCAAGAAATTCATCCCTTGCGTATAAAATTTGGTGGCCCTCAGCCATTATCAGGCCGTTGCCATGACTTGATCCGGGATTCCTTACTTGCCCCCAGACTCCACCCGTTTTGTAGAATATCTTTCCAGATGTATCTACGGCATAAACACCGGGATTGAGGAAGCTATCTATCTCTGCGAACCAATTAAACCTTGCAGGAGAATTGGTGACGGAATCCTCTACGATAGAAATGTTCGCTTCCAAACCGAACTGACCAGAAATCAAATTTTCCGAGTGATAGTATTCGCCGGGTAAGTTACCGCTTCCGAATCCGGCTAGGTTTTCAATGGTTTCAATCTGAAGCATCTAGTTAAGGTGAGTGTATTTGTCGGAATAACTTGTATTACGGTTCGTATATTTATTGCTATATGAGCTTCCCCGGCTGGTGTACTTATCTGAGAAGATAGCAAGCAGTCCGTTGAGGAAAAATCGTATGGTTTGCCCAGTGATAGTGAACGAGCCATAAACTGCCCTTAACAATCGGGCGACTCGCAGATTTATGCTTTGTCCGCTTAAGGAAAAAGAACCAAATCCGGCTACTAACTTTCTTCCAAAAGAGAGGATGGCCGATTGTCCGGTTAAAACAAATGCGCCTAAGCTCGCGGCAATGGTATGTCCAACGCTCAGGAGCGCAGAGTATCCACTAAGCATATAACTTCCCGATGCCAGAACCATCTGCCTGACAGAAGTAATGGCTGCGTTCTGTCCGGTTAGAGTGAACGTCCCAACCGCTGCATTAAGCAGCTTCCCAAGGATAAATGTTATTGATTGGCCGATAAGGGTAAACGAACCAAATGCGGCGATTAAGAAATGTCCTACACGCAAAACTGCTGCTTGACCAGTGAGGCTATAGCTGCCTTGTGCTGCGGTTATTGGATAATTAGTGGAGCTTTCTTTAATAGCGAAGGCTATCATCGCAACATCATCAGAAACTGCTCCGGTATTAAATGCCATAGTAAGGTTTCCACTGGCATTTTGGCTGGTACTGCTTTCTACAACAGAGATGTTTGCTCCGAAGTCATGTGACTGTCTGATGGTCATTCCACTTCCGGCTGTAACACTACCTTCTGTTCCGACTCCTGAGAACATTCCCGCAAAACCATAAGAAGCGCCAGGGATGCTTGAGATAGTCAAAGACGGGTCGGCAGTATCCCCTTCTATCTTTGCCCAATTTCCTGCATTGCCAGTTCCCGTAACTTCCGTATTAGTGGAGGCGGTTACTGAAATCGCCACTCCATGCTTAACTTGTGAGCCACTCACACTGACGGCAACGGTTTGAGCGCCTGTGGGGATTCCAGAACCCAAAAAGAACGCTTGGCAAGATGCCGCTTCGCCGGATGGTTCCTCAGCTTGGCCTATCAGAGTCATGGCAACCCCGCCATAAGTAACTCCGGTTACATTCGTAAAACTGTTGCTCCCCGCGACCTGCACAAAGACCACAATTCCTTTTGGTGTTCCAGAAGGAGTATGAGTCCAGGACAGTGCATCTGTTCCTGTAGATTCGCTTGAAGCATCAAAGGCTAATGCCATTTTGGGTTAATTAAGCGAATTGAAAAACGCCGTTTGTGCCGTCAAAGTCAACGGTGAAGGTATCTCCGTCTCCGAGGGTGATAGCTGAGCCGTAATCGTAGTAGCCGATTAGCTCATCATTTGTTGCAGTATCGTTGTAAATAACGACATATCTGAAGGGGCCAACGGAACCGCCTGCCGCAGTAAGCACAAGGTCAGCCAAAGTCAGCTTGTAAGTGCCTCCGGTTTGTACAGAAGCCGATGTTGTGATGTTCCTGCTTGAAAGGTTGGTGTAGGTGATTTCGGTGATGTCTGCTAGGACACCGTTTGCCGCTGAAGGCGCGGAGTTAGTGAGTGCAACCTTTAGCTGATCAGAGCCGAGGTTGTGTGCTTTTTCAGCCAGCTTCTCAACGAAGGGCTGAAACTTAGTGAATGTTGCCATTTCATATTTTGTTAATTCTCAAAGCCCCAAGCCCCATAAAGAGGCTCAGAGTTTGAAAACTAGCTGAACTTCACGAAAGCGTGAGCGCCGAATTTGCGGCGTTCATCAGCGACTTTCGCACCGTACACAAACAGATCCTTGTAAGCAGAACCGAAGTTACCAATCAGGTCTTCTTCCATTCCTACTTCCAATGCTTTATCAGCAAAGGTCAGGAAACTTGAGTGTGCAGCCAGAATGTGATAACCATTGGTGTTATCACCAGGAACACGGCTGCTGGTAAAGATTTTGAATCCTTCCAACTCGCCCTTGTAGCCTTTAGTTACCAATTCCCTGTAGGCACTTTCAACAGACAACTTAATGCTGGTGTCTTTCGCCATAGAGGTGAAAGCGGCTGGCGGGAGAACAATGAAGCGGTCTTCATCAGGGACTTCTGCTTCATCAAGCTTCTGTTTCAAATCCAAGACCATATCAAGGAATTTGATAGAACTGTTGTCTATGGTCTTAACAGTGTTTGCTTGAACTGCGTAAGTAGCACCGGCAGAGATAGCACCGCCATCATAGGCAGAGGTTTCATCATCGCTATCATTTTCAATGACAATAGCAGTAGCAGAGGAGTAGGTTTTTACCCGATACCACTTTGTATGTCCGGTAGCCTTAAATCCTTTACCAACCATAGCGGCGGTAAAGGTAGTACCGCTTCCTGTGACAGCACCAGTAGTAACATCTACGGTGACTGTACCAGTGGTGTAGTCGGTTCCGTAATGATTACCTGCGGCTACATCTGCGTAGAAGCCCAAGATATAAGACATGATGTTCTTCTTGCGCTCGTTAGCGATTTGAGTAACAACAGTGCCTTTCGGGTTCTTGATGTAGGACTTCCATTTATCAATAGTTTTTTCACGCCAGTAGAACGATTTGTATTGGTCAATCGTTAGCTGGGTGTTGACTTCCGTGAGGTCGTCGGGAGTCAGGTTAGAGCCGTTGTAGGTCTTTTCTGACAGGCGGGCCAGCGACAAAATATTCAATTTTGAGCCGACTGCGTTGATCTCGCCTTCATAATCCCGATTGACTATTTCATCAATCGGAGCGTTTTCGTAGAGGTGCGTGATTAGCTTTCTTGAAAACCCTTCAGCGAGCTTAGTTGCGTATGCACTAGCCATTTAATTGTAAGTTTCTTTAGATACTTTTTAGATGTCGTCTTCAATCTGGTTGGACTTTACGAGTTCCATGTACCGCTTGTAATCGGTTTGCCGGATAGCTCGCGCTTCTTCAGAAGAGATTTTCTTTGGCTTCAGGTCTCCGCGTGGGCCACCTGAGCCGGTGGGCAATGCTTCAGTTCTCATAGGAGTGGGTTGGGTTGTTTCTTCAGCGTCAAAGAGAAAAGCTTGAGCTAAGACTTCGGCGTTAATGCCTCTGTTAGCTGGCTTCATGGCAAAGCGTTTGAACTCTGCTTCTCTCCCTTTGAGCTTTGAGAATTTAGGATCATCAACGACAGATTCAAGCTGTTCTTCCATCGTTAGACGGTCATCCAATTCTTGCTGTCTTGCTTCAATCCTGCGCTGTCGCATCTCCTGGGCTTCCTGCTTGACGAGAGCTTTTCGGGTCACATCATTCAGGTCGTCCCATTCGGGATAGACCTGGCGCATCGCCTCATCTGTGGGAGTATCTTGTTTTGTTAATTGTTCAATCCGAGAGTTTGCAACTCTTACTCTTTCAGCATTGAGAATAGATTCTTGTGCTGAGGCTACGAATTTTCCTTTTGGAACGTAACCGGGAGGAGTCTGCGGTTCAGGTGTAACGTCCTCGGGTTCCCCTGTCGGGAGTTCTGGCGTTACATCTTCAGTAGTAACTTCAGGAGCTACTGTCTCCTCGGTATTTTCTGGCTGAGTTACCGGCTCAGTTTGTTCCGTCACCTCATCGGTGGTTTGGAGTTCTGACATTTGTTGGTGCCGTTCCGTTATTAGCGGAGTTTGGCAATTAATTTATTGACTCAAATGTATGGTAAGAAGTATTATTTCTCCCTACAGTTGTTATTCGTGCCACATTGTTTCCTTATAATTCGTAGCTGGGATCCATCTCGGCATACCCTCCTAAAGTTCTAGCCATTTCTGGCAAAGCTCTTGGACATCAGAACGGTAATGCAAACGGATTCCAAAAATGGAACAGCTTGTTGAGGAGTTCTGAAATGTCTGAGCTAAAATCCACAGATCCCTTCCATGACTGGGAATATAAGATAGTCCGATTCACTTTGTTTATTATCCTGCTTCTCGGCGCAATAGGATTCATTGCCTTTACAGTCAAGCATCTTATTGACTTTATAAAGGTATTGTTATGAATCCACCTTACTGTACTAGACCTATTTGCTGGTTGTGATGGCTTCTTCGTGAGGCTGCAAGGGGTTCTCTGGATTGACTGGTTCAATCACTGTTTCAGCCGCATTCTCAGGAAGTTTGGGTTTGTATTCTTCTACAATCTCGCCGTTTCTCCCAAAAGCTTCAAGGGGCATTGAAAGCTCTATCGGGTCGGCTGGTTTAGTTGGTTCGTACTGCTGATAGAGATGAGGAATTTCCCCAGGCTGAACAAGCGGCAGGTCATTAACCACTGCTCCTGATTGCTTGTCGTGCTCGCTGACTTCAGGAGCTACTTTATCGGAGAGAGTAGGCTGAATCGGATCAAGCTCAGGTTCTAACTCGCCATGTTTGGTGCTTTGGTCTGGATAGTCGTTATTGACTGATACCCCTTCTAAGTTTTCTTCCTTAATTTCTTCTTTGTTCATTAGTTTTAAGTTACTTGTTTAGCAAACTAATCAAGTCTTCTTTCTTCGCGCTCTCATCAAACTCAATCTTGCGGGAACGCAAAAGGTCTTGCAGGTCAGACTTTTTCATTGATTCATAATCTTCTGCGCCTTCAACTTCCGCGCCTGTTACTTCTGCTGCGCTTGCTGAGGTGTTGACTGCTTCTGCATCCTCTTGATTCCTGGCTTCATTGGCTTCTTCCAATTGCTTAGGAAGCTTATCTAACACTGCTCTTTGCTCCTCGGTGAGGTAGCTGCTGCGAGCCTTCAAAAATTCAATGTCGGCTCCGGTTAAAGCGTTGGGGTCGGTTTTGAGTAATTCATCTAACCGAGTTCTTGCTTCTGTATTCATTTTGTTCCTTTCTTATTTATTAATTGACGCCATTACTACGAGGGCTTGTTTTTATTTTAGGTTTTGTATTGATTGTTCAATGTACTTTTTCGCTTTATCAGGGCCAGTAAGGAAATCGTGGAGTATGAGATAGTTTTTCAGACGAGCTTTCAGGTAGATGTCTTGCTTTCTGCGAAAGAGGAATGACCACAGTGAAGTTGATTCTTTGATGTCGGCTAGTTCCTGCTCTACTGCGTGAATCAGTTGCTCAACATATTCTTTGACGTTACCGACTGTCAGAACCTTCTCAGCGAGGAGCTTGTACCACTGGCTTAGGGTTTCTCTTTCAGCAGTATTGAGGTCTTCGTATTTGACGTTGAATTTATCAAGCAGATTAGAGAACATTTTGGTGTAAGTTATTTTTCATGATGACAGAATTTGGTAGGAGCTGACTGACAAAATCTGTACGTTTAACCTCTTATATATGAGTGTTTTACAGTGTTTTACTATTGCTGTTTGTTTTTAATCCTTACATCCATTTGTTTTTATCTTTCATGCCCAATCTTGTTAAACTTTTCCACCTTCCATTTCGGTCATATCGGGAGTCTTTTATGCTTGGCACGTTGGTTGTAAGTAGGAGGACATAGCATTGATGAATTGGTCACAGTGCTTAAACAAATGAAAGGAGAGGTGCTGAAATGTCTGACATGAAACTAAAAGATCCCTTCAATAATTTAGAACACAAAATCGTCCGGGTGTTGCTTATTCTCCTGTTAGTCATCTCATGCATCAAGCTCCTTGTGTTTGAGGTGTCTTCCTTTACTCATTAAACGGGCTGAAGAGAGGCTTGGGGTGGTGGTAGTTGTGGTTGCTGGACAGGTGCGCCAGTTACTTCAGGTATCATCATCCCTGCCGTCATCTTCTGTTCTTCAAACTCTAAGACTTCTTTTATTTCGTCAGAATTTAGATTGGCGAACTCAAGAATCTTCTTTCCGTAAATCTTTGCCATCGGGGGATTGTCTGGGAACTGAGCTTTTACGGCATTGAGTTTCTGGATGGTCTCTAAGCTCTCTTTCTCGCGCTCGGCACTTGAGACAGCGCGGCAGTTATAGCCCTTCTCTGATTTCCAATCCTTGCCTGAAACGGTCTTAGAGAAGTAATTACCCTTATGGGATTTCTTGTAGAGCTTCACGGAGTCAAGCTTGTCGGCATTGGCGTTCATTATTCTGGCCCACTTGTCGCCTTTCTCTTTCATGGCAAGCATGTAGAACTTTGCTATTGAAGTGATGCGCTCTTTGGCTGCGGCCATCGCTAATTCAACTTCACCTAACGTAACTTTCTTCTGCTCTACTTCGCCTTGTACGGTGGAGTTAGCGGCTACAGCAGTCTCTACCAGCTTCTTGACATACTCCATCTCATCAAGAGACTCTGACATATCTGGAATCTGTACGGGTTGGAATACGTCTTTCAAAGTCTTGCCTTCAGGAACAGGGATTGGATACCAGCCGAAAGGAATAGGCTCAAAAGTCTGGGGCGTGAATCCTTCCATTGTAGCGTCAAAGAAATTCATGCCCATGTTCCTAAGTATACGATTCTCTGCGATAGCGGAAATCATTGAATTCAGGAGTTTGTTAGGAGTCCTGGCGATGTCTGCTACTCCATCAGGGTAGTGGTCATTTCTCTCAGGGTCGTCAGACCAAGTAACGAACGGATAGAAGTCTATGCCCATGATTTCCTTGAGGGGTTTAGCCATCAGGATTTCACTATCAGCCGTCACGATAACGTGAATATGTTCCTCCTGGTCTTTGTCATCCCAAATCTTCTGATAATGGGTTTTTAACTGAACTACTGTTTGGCCCAACTGAGGGTTATCTATGTCCGGCACTCCCATTGTCGCTAGACGCTCATTTTTGGCCTCCATGAGCTGTGTAACGTGCTCGGCCTGTATGAGTCCCTGCTGAGTGCCGTAGAAGATTTTGAGGCGATTTACAGCGGCCTTATCAAAGCTTGGGTTGGCTTCTAATTGGGAAAGAGTACGGAAGATGCCATGTTCTGAGATGTGGTCTGCTGTTTCTATGTCTGAAGGATCAGCGTAGCGGTCAATGAGCATATCAAACGGCTCTTTAATTTCAGTAACTATTCTCCCTCTTACGATGTTGAATTTCTGCCAGGTCTTGCCGTATAGAAAATCCTGCTTTTTATCAACTACGTCTTTGATTTCCAGCTTGTCAGTGATAACAAAGTCTTTCCATAGTTCATTGGTAACAATCTCTTTGTCTTTGTCATTTCCGAGTTCATCAAACTCAATATCTAAAACTCATCCGTATTAGCCGCGACAGTCTTAACAATGCCTTTAATCAAAGGGACGTTAATACTCTGCCTCTGAGTAAGACGGTTGACTATGACTTTATCCCGATACAGTTGGTAGTTCTCAGTCCACTCAGAATGACGGCGTTCCTGAAAGTTATAATCAGCCTGTTCGTTGGTGTCTAATTGAGTTTTAAGGGATTCGTAATTTACTGTCTGCATTAAATTCCTAGTGAGGGGTAATAAGGTTTTATGCCCCCTTGTACGGCTGTTGCTATAACTACTGGTTTATTAGGTCTTAAACTTTCCATCGCATATCTGCCTGCGTCCATAGCGTGGTTATAAATATCCACTGGTTCGTTTAATATCCTGCCATCTTTATCAGTAAGCCAAACATAATTCCGATACTCTTTGATAATGTTTACTGAACGCTTGGTTACTGAAATCCACTGCTGCTGTACATTCTGAATACCCTGTAGGACTGAGCCAGGGCCTTTATTGGCTGGTGCAACCGAGAGCTTGTAAGACTTGAGTTCATCAATAGATTTTGGTTCAGCACTATCAGCTATCACTCTGGCCTTGGGCTGCTGTAACAGGATGTCGGCTATCATCTTGTTGGACAGCCCTTTTTGATAGGCTATCTCATCCCAAATGTATTCGCCGTTAAGGTAGTAGATTGCGACTATCGCGGTAGGGTCATTGGAGTAACCGAAGTCTAAACCATAGCGTTCTAATCGTGCCTCATGTGGAACATCATCAATGATTCGCCAGCCCTTATAAATCCTTGTTTCAATCTCTCCTAGTTGGCCTTCCCCATAAACTTGCCACCATGCTTTATTGCTCTTTCTTTGTTCAATGGAACGGACGATTGATTCATCTAAAGCTTCGTTATCCCGGTAAGTGATAATTAAATGGTCTACGTCATTCCTCGGCTGTACTTTGTCGTAAAACCAAAATTCAGTAGTAGGGTTCCAATCAAGATAGACATACTCCTTAGTTCTTACTTCTAGCTGGTCAAAAGCTTCATAGGGAATGTTGTTGCACTCATTGAGGAATAGTCGGTCACGTCTCGGGCCGCGAGTCTTACTAGGCTGGTCTGCTGAAAAGAACTCAATCTTGCTTCCGGTTTCAAACGTGTAAATAAAATCTGACTTGTTCCAATTCTTATCCTTGAAATACCTGTGCTGCTCCATGATGGAGAGGAAGTCGCGCATTGCTCCGCGTTTCAGGTGCGGGAAGGATTCTGAAACTCCGCTGGTAAGGGTTGGTGTCTTATCGCTCTGAGCGGCGTGAATGAGGAGAAGGAGAATTGAAACTGTCTTACTGGCTGATGTCCCGCCTTGGACTGCTCTAATCCGCTTCTGAAGCTGAGCTATTTTCTTGGTTGCCGTTGTGAGTTGGAACATTAAGCGGAGCTAATATTGGAATAGGCTTGCCTCCTGAAGTATGGTCTATCTTTTCTACAATGCGTTGCTTGAGCTTGTTGTATTCACGAATAGCAGCGACCTTAGAAGACAGGTCAGCATTTTGAGTAATGACTAAAGCGAGTTGTTTATCAACGTGCTGGTCATTGAGAGTGAGGTCTAGCAGTTCATTAATACGGGCTAAAACGTTAGGACTTGTTAATAGCTCGCTTGCGCGTGATCTGGCGGTTCTGTACCAGTTGGGTTTGCTTTGGTCTGGTTCGTAAGCCTCAATGTAAGACTGAGTGCCATTGCCAAAAAACTCCATATCAGTAGCGTATAGCTGACAAAACTTTTCCTGTTTGAGATTGAGTTTATACATGTCAAATATTCAAAAATATTCTTCCTAAGCGTCTCCATAGCCTTTTAGGAAAGTATCTTGGAGCTGGCTTGTGGATCAGACTCATTTGCTTATGTATATCTACAATTAAGGGTTTTAGTTTCTTATTAAAATCTCTCCTGTGTAACTGACGTAGTTTTTTCTCCTGCCTACCATTCATGATAGTGACTCTATTTAAGAATTAATGGCGATTTTAGCGATGAAAGGGACGTTTACTTGAAGAACGGTCTAATCAAAACTAAAAGTGAGTTATATGGATGATTTTAACTATATAATTTGCTTGACTATTAAAAAAGTGAGGTTTATCTTTTGCGTAGCAAGTGAAGTTACACGGTTCCATTACTGGAATTTATTACAAACTTGCTAGAGTAGTCCCCACACGTTTTATAGTTTCTAACGCAATAGGGTCTGCTGCGAGTTGAACTTTTAAGACCTAAAGACTCCACAACATATACACCCGCGTTAGAAAAAGTTGGCAGACCCGAGGAGTGTATATGTCTGTTCAGATTCCGTCCCAGAAGTCTCTTGACTTTCAACCATCTAAACCTCTTTCCCGTACACAACAATATCTTGTTGAGCTAGAAGTCTGTCTCGGCCTACTACGGAAAGTCCTACTGGAACTGAAAGAGGTAGCCTTTGTTTTAGTAATGATTCTGTTCTTCATCTGGAGCGCGGTACAACTATTCAAGGGTATTCATCCATGACGAGATTTAAATCATCTTTTCGCTTATTTAAAGCTTGACTATCAAAATATGTGGATTTATTCTATACCTGTTCATTAACCTCTAATCAGTTACCCTCCAACTGAACTGATTGGTTGCTTACCAGGCGGATTCTCACCATTGGCTTTTCAGCCATTTGCCGCATTTTTCTGACTTGCCAAAGAGGATGAGAAAATGTCTACGCCTAAGGATTCACACGTAAGTTTGGGTGTAACTCCGTTTCGTCAGGCCGAGAGGAGAGCACATCCGTCAATAGATTATTATTTTGACGCGGCTATTCACGTTGTAAAGCGGAGTAAGGAACTGGCTTGGGAGTCTAAAGAATTGATTGTTGCTCTGCTTATCCTAATCTTGTTAATACAACACTCTTATCATGTCTTAACGAAGTAAATTATTATCGTGTAAGACTTGATAAAGCTGCTCTGCTAATGAGTCCAATAGTCCATGATGAGTATCTTCTAGTGAGCTGTTGGAGAAATGAAGTATCTCATGAATTAGCGTACTCCACTGCTGGGAGTGAGGGAGCTGCTTTCTGAGCAGTATTTCGTTATTGTCCCTGTCACTTTCACCGCTATCCTTTATATCCTCAGTCAGTCGTACCTTGACTAGATGGCCTCCGATTTTAAGCTGTGAGGGTATCTTCATTGACTATTGACGGGTCTAATTCGCACTCGCAATTCTTCTTCAACCTATCGCACGAAACGCAGTACGCCATTCTCTGTATCTCCTCACTGGTATAGAAAATCTTGGTCTTGTGGAGCTTGGATAAATCCCTCTCGCCATTCTTATAAAGGCGCTCTAATTCCTTTTGGGTAGTGGTGGGTTTACGCTTCATGAGGAGCTTTTAGCTTCTTTTAAGAGGTTATGAAGTGTGAGGATTAAATCACTCTTTCCGGCATTACATTCTCTACAAGCAGTTATCAGATTATCCATTGAATCTATGCCACCTTTACTGACTGGCATAACATGGTCTACTTCTAGTTTTACGTTGTCTTCTTTAGGATTTCTACCACAATATTGACAAGTAAAATGGTCGCGGTGGAGTATTTTGAATCGGAGCCGAAGTGTGGGATTTAGGTTAGGATGGTCTTTGTAGTGCTGTTTGTAATACTGCCTAGCTTTTTCTTTACGAACCTCATAAACACAACCAAATTTATGAATACTTGAACCGCAGTACTTAGTTGTTTTATGGTCGGGCGTGAATCTCTTATTGCACCGAGCACAATTTATTCTATCCATGCGGGCTAAATTACTATTTTCTTTGGCTTATTTAAGCCGATTGTGGATAACTGGAATTGACCCCTTGCGTGCATGATTTATAATTAAGGTACTAATCAATTAACAATCAAATATATGAAGTGCGAAGAATGCGGAGCTAGGGCTATCTGCCATACTCACGGCAGAGACCTTTGCTCTAAGTGTGCGATAGCAGAAATATAATTAATGCCTTCGGGCAGAAATAAATCAATCAAATGAACTACGAATATTTTGTTGGCTTCCTCTTTGGATTCTTTGCCTGCTATAGCTGGCTTAAATGGATAGCTCCTCGCATTAATCAATAAACCTATGAACTATATAAAATCATATCCTCACACCGGACACGTTCACCCCTCTTATGTCTGTTTCAAGAAACATAAAAGGTCGTCAATTAAGGAGTTCGCCATTATTGGCCTCATAGTCGTGTGTGTGGTGTTTGCAGGGGCCATGACTGGCGCATTTTAAGGAGCTATATGGAACTATTAAAGAATCCAAGACCGTCTCATCTAGTAACAGATTGTCCTCAGTGCGGAGGGCCGAACTTCTGGGCGCACTGTACCGAGATTAGAGACGAAATGTTCTGGTGGGCTGAGTGTTCTAATCCTAAATGTAAGTATAAAGAATCTTAAAAACAACTATATGATAATTGACCCATTTATGGACAAAGACAAGCTGTTTTCAGCTAACTATAGGAATATGGAAAAGACGCTAATAGGCTGGTCTTTAGGTGAACATATCACCGTAGAGGAATTAGGAGAGAGCTAGTATCATCGCGCAACGTGGCTAGCAATCATTAAAAATTTATCTCCTATTCATATTTTAAAGGTTTCTAAGAAACCAATCAATACCCCCCTATTATTAACCTCACAACAATGAACGAAGCAATTGAATTAGCAATCAAAAAAGGTGGGTATGACTATGTTGGTCTTTCAAAAGAATGGACTGACTGTAAGTTAATACATACAGAAATTAAGAAGAAAGCTGATGGTGTAATTCTGGTATATCAAAAATACTTATCCACTAAGGACGGCAAAGAATACGCTGATGAACGAATGTTAAAAGCTAGCGACAAGCGTGTATTGGACCCTCTATTCTGGCAAGCACTTGGTAAGGCGTTAGATATAGATTGGTTGTATTTGGCAAATAGTTGGTGGAAAGTTCACATTCAACCTATGGGCGATAGCGAAGAAAAGTTTTGGAAAGAATTAATAAACACTCATGCCTAAACAAGACATCAATATCAGAGTTTCAAAGCAAGCCAATCAGCACTTGGAGAAATGGAAGAAGAACACCGGAGCCTTAAATAAATCAGAGGCCATTATACTTACAAGTTTGCAGTATGAAGCCTTAAAGAAAGACGCATTATTAAATATTAATTTCTAAACAAATGAGAACAATAAAATTTAGAGCTTGGGATAAGGAAAACAAGCGAATGTGGAATGATGTTGAAAGCCTTGCATTCTTTAGACGAGAAGTACGTCCCGATAAGTCGTTCTGCGGTGCAACTATCACTAAAGATACAGGACATCCACAATTCTATTCCAACGAACAACTAGAACTAATGCAATTCACCGGCAAGCTTGATAAAAATGGAAAAGAGATATGGGAGGGAGATATAGTTCAAAACGCTGACCGAAAGTTCCTTCTAGTTTATTTTGATTCAACCGAAGGAGCATTTAGACAAACCACTGACTTTAAGAATCCTGGGAGAAGACCGTTGGAGCTAGAAAGATACCAATTTACGGACTTACCGATGAACTATAACGAAAAAGAAGTCATCGGCAATATCTACGAGAATCCAGAACTCGTTAATTAATCTGATTATTAACTTCTAATTCTATGGAAACTAAACCCTGTCCAATCTGTAACACATCAGTCATAGACGGCTGGCATCAATAAAAGAAAAGGCTACTCAAAACGAGTAGCTTCTTTCTTACCCCTAGTATTCAAAGAGCAAGCAACCAGCTCTCTAATTAGGGTATCATCAAAGAGTTTTACAGAATCTTTCCCCCATTACATTCTGCTCTGCGAATCTGAATAAACAGACTCTTCACACATAGGCACTTCCTAGCTGTGGATTTGGAACGGTGCTTTGCTTAAACATCCGGCAGGGTTGCTTTGCTTATATCATTATAGCAAACCGCTCTTACGGCTCTGCTGGCTCCTTAGTGATGTGCGCTTGAACGACTAATCAAATAGGGTTTTGTAGGCTGGGGCAATGTACGGATAATGAAAATTAATGCTGAACTAATCCAGGTAAACTCGTCCTCTAAATAAAACAATCAAACTCTATAAAAACTCTCATATCTCCTCCCCCTTAAATGGCTGCAAACTCTCTTAACTCTCTCCAAACAGAAAAAACTACAAATAGAAAAAACTAAATCAGACGACCTCTACCATAACCAAAAATCAGCCCCCAAATCTCATAATTTCAAAACCCAACAACAAACCCCGGCTTGAGCGGAGCGAAAAGCAATCACTAGGACAGGCGGAGCCTAAGAGTTCTACACAACAACCCAACGGATCAAAGCACTACACCAAACACCACAATCGGGAGAACTCTGTTTATTCAAAAAAAAATAAACGTCCTTCATGGCAATCAACCAGACTTTAGAAAGCCCCTGTTGTGTGCTTTATAAAGCTCCGTACAAGCGGAGCAGAGTTGCCTATTGTACTTGCGCCGAGTGGAGCGAGGCGGCACTGTTTGGAAATGTTTTTGTGGGTCTAGTCGGATTTTATACTTAACTCTAAATGATTGATTAAAGTTTAGTTATGGTGGAGTTAATATCAATCCGGTTTTTACATTAAATCATTCAGGGAAATGAGCCTATCAGGTGTCAAAGGTGAGGCAAAAACAGCACCTAATGGGTCGTTGACGATAGAATCATGCTGTCCGACTATAAACTGATTCCCACGTTTGTATTCCATCAGGTCAAGGAGGATTCTTTTGGCCCTCGCTTTGGCACTCTGCCGGAGGACTTTCCTTCCGTTCTTGAATCGGTAGTAATCCTTGGTGGTAAAAACCACATGGAACCTATGCTCGGGGTGTCTTTTCCCCAGACTTATGTAAAGAGGTATTTTGTCGGATATAGTCTTGTAGCTCTCCGTACCCAGGTCTATCTCCCAAAACACTATCTTTCCTGCGATAACTGATACCCGGTCGGGAAGTAAACCCACTTTTACATACTCTTGATAGTCATCTAGGTTTTCGGGGACAGTCCATCTCTGTACGAGGTCGGTGTTTTCATACGCAACGTAAATATCCGCACAGCTTCTTTCGTGGGTGTGCTTGAAAACGGTGGGCGCTTTAGTCTGGGGAAGGAAGAAATAAAGAGGGTCGTTCTGGCCTACCTTATGAACCCCTATCAGCTTGTCATCTACCATCCGATTGAGAAGCCTTGTCGTACCTGAATAGCCACTCTTAAAGAGCTTGGATAGCTGCATAGCAGTCAGCCATTTCTCGCGCTCTAAATGTTTAATTGTCTCCGTTCGTTTGAGGGTCATTAATCAAAGACAGTCTTTTGTGTGGACTTAGGTTTTCTTCCCGGCTTCTTTGGTGGCTCAACAGGAACAGAATCAAATCGTCTTTCCATCTGCTCCCGAATTTGATCCGGCGTGAAGTTCCAAGGATGGGTTAAGCACTGAAATACATATTCATCAAGCTTCCTCTTATCTAACTCAATATCTTTTACATCCGGTATCCGCACCCTAAGCGGCGAGTCTTTTACCTTCTTGATAATGGCGTACTGTTTAGGCAAATCTTGATTAGTGTATTGAGCTATTGAAGGCGGTATCTCTCCTCCGTAACCGAGGAGCTTCATCATTTCTAAGCGGTCGTGAGGATTGGGAGTATTGAACATCACCTTTAACTTAGGGCCATTTTTGAGAGCGTCTAAAATATAGGGGTCTTCAAACTGCTTAAAGTATTGATGCGCGATTGTGACTCTCAAACCACTTTTACGCTTAAAAGAAAGTATGTCAGCAAGATTTCGGTTAGAATATCTTCCTGCTTCATCAATATACAGATAATAAACCCCTTTCCATCCCCTGCCACGAAGCCTATCTAACGCAAAAATAATTTCGTTGATTATTGTGGTTCCCAGCAACCGAGTATGGAGAGGTTCAAACCCAAAACCGCTGTATAAATTAACTAGGATTACCCATCCCTCGGCAATCATTTTTACAAAATCCACTCCCTTATCAGCTCCGAACATTAGATCAAGAGTTGAATCAAAAAAGGGTTCTAATCGTCTTACTGTAGAGGAAAATTCAGTATTAAAACGGTAGTAGGTGTCAAACACTTCATCCAGTATTAGTCTGTGTCTATCTAACGCAACAGAATGGCTCAGGATGGCTTTTCTTCTCGGAGCCGAGTGCTTGTACTCGGTAAAGTATATCGCCTCATGTAGTGTCATTTCTGCGTTCCAGAGGCAATGCAGGAGAGCGGGAAGATAGCGATTTATACGAGCCGTTTCAGATTGATCTTTCTGTTGAAAAACGGTGCGTATCGTATCGTCAATATAAGCGACCGAAGCGGTTTTGTATGACTTCTCGTAATGAAAGGGCTGAAGGCAGGAAACACGATTATGGGTGTGGAGAGTTCTATAATCTATGAGGCATACTTTCTTATGACTTATCTTGGCGCAATATTTCAGAATCCGGCGCATGGTGTCACCGTTCTCTGAAGGGTCTAAAAAACAAACCCCGTTGCCATTTTTAATATCGTTCCTAATCAGGTATTCAATGAAGCGAGACTTACCCTCTCCGGTCGTCCCGATGATGTGCATGTGGGACTCACGTTCTTCTTCTGAAATCCAGAGAGCGCCTTCTTCTGTAGAAGTTCCAAGAGAATGAAGTTCATAATTGGTATGAAGACCTTTATGTATCTTCTTCCTCGTCTCCTCCAAAGTCGGTATCCTCAAAGCTTCCTTGGGACTCTTTTTGTGTCTTGCTTTGAAGAACTTGTTGTCGCTCATGGAAATTATTCTCCATAAAGGTTATGTGTTTTTCCAAGAGAATCTTTGTTCTTCCCTCTGGAAGAGTTTCTGATTTACGATGAAGCGCAGCAATATGCCGAAGTTGTATATAGAGCTTTTGATACTCTACTTCTTCATACATAAAAGAAGAATCTAAATCCTGCATAAACTCTTCCCATCGCTTTACCAATTCTTGCTTGTCAAGCAGCATTCGCTTCTGTACCTCGGGATAAGTTACAGGGTCTAACCCCATTGCTGTCGCTTTATCTAAAACCATCTTAGTATTAGCGAACGAAGCATCATCTAAAACGTGTTGGTGTTCCTGTTCCGTTAGCCTGCGCTTGTCTGCCTTTTTCGCCAAATCAATAGATGTGGGGATAGCAAGAAGTCGCGTTCGGGCTAAAGCCATCGCTTCCAATATAGTTGGCTCCACACCTATTTTCTGGATAATGCGTTGAAGCAATTTGTCAGACAGATTAATCTGGGCATCAAGCGGAGCTGCGGCATGATTAGCAGACAACGTAGTATGATAAATAGAATCCATTGCATGAAGTTCTGCTATGTTCTCATCAAGGTCGGAACTTTCTTCCTTATAACTAAACATAGCTTTCCACAGAAATATCCCAAATAAAACAAGTCCCGCAAATGCCGTTAAGATAGCTAGTTCCCAATACAATGTTGACATCAGTGCCTCCTCATGGACGAGAAAGTTTTGCTCTCATCGCCTTTGCCCATCTAATTGCTGGTTCATGATGTTTAGGTGTGTCTCCGTAAAAGGGACAGAAAACATTCATAGCATGAGTCCCCCACATATAGCTTGTCACTTTAACAACAAGCCATATTTCATCTGCGGAAACATCCTCATTAATTCGTAATTTGATTGTATCCCTAAAATCATAATCAACTCGTTCATAACCATCTGCATTTTCACGAAATTCCAGCACATAAAAATCTTTATTAAAGAACACATGGTTATTGAGTTTTACCAAAAATTCACCTTTAGAATTAAAATCGTAAGAGAAGTTCTGACCAGCAATAATAGGGATTTGAGTATCAAACCATTCATGTTTATTAGTCAGATAAACTCGCCATTCATCTTCACCAACACGTTTTACAGAAGAAGGTTTTAATGGCGTAGGAGTAGGCTTTGGAGTAGATTCCGGGGTCGGCTCTGGTGTCAGTTCAGATGTAGGTTCCGGTGTTGGTTTTGGTGTAGGTGTATAAACCGGAATTGGACGAGGAGCAGGCGTAGGACTGGGAACGACATGCACTACCTCTGGCTCTTTTTTAGCAAGCTTGTAAAACAGGTATGAAATGTTTCCGAAGACAAAGACGCTAGCTATGGCGAGGACAAAATACGTACCCCTGCTCAATCGCGGTTTTTTGCGTGGGCGTTCGTACATGGCAAACCTTTTGGTAAAGGCGCACTATTCAGGGAGACAATTATTTCATAAGCCCATAATTGTCTAAAGTCAATGCTCCGATTGCACTTCTCTATTTCAATTCAAGCAAAATTGACGAAACGTAATGCTTATAGTAAGTTACTTCCCTGCTATTTGAAGGGCTTTGAGAGTTGATAAGTCAACTTTTAGATGTAGTGAAAACTGTAGTGACCTTTGAGGGATTCAGGCATTTAGAGGTCAGATACAAAAGTAACAAGGCCCTGTAAGTTCTTTATTTTCAAGACGGCGGCGTAGCCAAGTGGTAAGGCAGAGGTCTGCAAAACCTTTATTCATCGGTTCGATTCCGATCGCCGCCTCCATAGAATCAACAAGTTACGGGCAGCTAACAAGCTGCCCGTAGCCATTTAGTCTGCCAATGGTCTGCCAAACTTAATTGTTTATGCGACTTACAAATGAAGAAATATCAAAATTTACAGAAGGCATGTTTGACCTGTTGGTTAAGAACGCGATTGATTTCTTAGAGCGTGCTACAGCCGAGATAGAAGACAGGCCCAAATACTCAATTATCAACTTTTTTTCTGCCGTAGAGCTATTCTTTAAGGCACGGTTGATGAGAGAGCACTGGTCATTGATTATTGCCAAGCCGGAAGATGCAAGCATTACTAAATTCAGGGATGGAGACTTCCAATCTGTTACTCTTGAACAAGCTACGAAGCGGTTGAAAAATATTTCTAGTGAGAACATTACAGATGAAGAAATGAACTCATTCAATGATCTCCGAAAACATAGAAATAAGCTTGTTCATTTCTTTCATTCCCAATAGGCTGAAGAACCCGATGAAGAAACTCTACAAAATACAGTAGCTGAGTTAAGTAAAGCGTGGCTCTTTTTGTATCGCTTACTTACGGGAAAGTGGAATATTCATTTTCAAGAATATGAAGAGAGCTTTGATGAATTGGTTTCAGAGATGAATAGACTGAAACAATTCTTAAAGGCTAAGTATGAAGTTCTACTTCCCGAAATAGAAAAAGAAATAAACAGAGGCAGACGTTGTTATGTTTGCTCAAGCTGTGGTTTCCGTGCAGCTAGAGTTGACGATTCCCAAGCTCCTCTTACACAACTTAAATGTAAAGTTTGTGGCTGGCATACTAGCAGGCTTATTGTATCTTGCCCGAATTGCAGCCAAGAGGTTGAAGTAAAAGATGGTTGGGGTACGTGCGAGAACTGCGAGACTGATATTGATTTAGACTATTTGATAGATAATCTCGGCGCGCAAGATGAGAATCTTGATCCTAAAGAAGCTTTGGACGCAGGAGAGGTACATGCTTATTGCAGTGAATGTGAATACGCTGAGAAGCCTACAGTTGTACCCTTCAATGACCAGTGGCTTTGTTTGCACTGCCAATACATACATTCCCAAGCAATAGAATGCGCTTGGTGCAATACTTTTGTAGCTGGCAGTTATGAGAACACTTATTTAACAGGGTGTATGTGGTGTGAAGGTATGATGGGCCACTATAGCGATGAATAGATAGAAAATAAACAGTCTAAATGTAAATCACGAGCAGTAAGATAAAGACAGTCTGAAATTTGTGGATGTACAAGCACTTGTTCTAGTTTTCATAAGCATGATGTCTTGGTATAACAGATATTTGAGGCCCTTTTCACCTTCAATTCCATCGGGCAGCCAATGGTCTGCTAAATTATAAAACATGGTTCAGAACAGGAAAGAAGATTTTGTTTTCAAAGCAAATATTACCTTTAATAGCGTTGAAGTAGGGAAAGATGTCCTATGTCGTGTCTATCTCCCCGTTAAGATGACTGATTCACTTGAATTACGTCTGTTCCCTACCGAAGAGCAAGCTAAACGATTAACCAGACTCCCTATTTGGCAATACTCTGTTAGTGGGGAGGTCAAGAACTTTAATGGCGAAATCTTTATGCTGATTTCGGCTAATAAAGTGTTCGCAGACAAAGGTGTGCAAACAAACTTTCATGGTAAAGATATTCGCGAATATCTAATGGTCGGAAGTCCCGAAGATTTAACTCTTACTCAATTTTTTAATGGTGTGAAGAGTGAGCATAACCTTGGCACAGTTAATGGTAGTTTTTGGGTTACTGGTAATCCTTTACTGGAGCCTGCCGGCATTATCAGTCGTTCTTATACTGGAAACGCAGAAGTCGAAACCGCTTGGAAATTTGAATTTGATATAAATCAGATACATATAACTTTTGAGAAACATTATCGTTATTACGAAAATGATGAAGGAGATACCGTATCATTTGATGAACTTGTTGCAGGTTTCAAAATAGAAGGTGCGACAGCCGATAGCCCCCAAATCCCTGAAACGCTCCATAAATTGAATGATGTATTACTACTTGCTTCCTTTGCCGCAAGGCAATGGTGTGTTTGTCTAGGATGGAGTGGGTCAGACTCACACATGTATGTGAAACACTATATCAGAAATCGAACCATTCCTGATAAGCCTAATCCTCAAAGGTCGTTAAGGGAAAATCTAATAGAGAAATCTGACTTTGCAGATTTCATGAAAGTCGCATATTCATCATTTCTCTCCTTTACTCCGAATGATCCCCTGCGCCGTGCTATTAGCCTCACTATCCCTATAAAGAACAGTATACTTGAAAGCGAATTTGTCACTCTCTACACTGCGCTCGAAATGCTTGTATTATATTTTCGTAGGAAGAAAGGCTTGGAATACGTTTTTCAGCAAAACGATACTGAGCAAAAAAAGCAGTGGAATAAAATTCGTAAAGCTCTAAAGATGTATATAGACCAGATTGATTTGCCAGAAAATGACTATGATAAAAAACGGCATATGAAAGATAAACTATCGGAGTTAAATAGAATTTCCTTTGCTACGGCCTTTGAGCAGTTTTGTAATCACTATGCTGTTAGCTTGCAAGACTTATGGCAAGTCACTAACAACAAAAGTGGAGTTTCACTTTCCGAGTTGAGAAATAAGCTGGTTCACGGAGAACATTTCAACCATGAGCATCTGAAGGCTTTAATATTTGCAAAGCTCCATTTGCAATGGACGGTTGAGCGTATGATTTTAGCTGTTCTGGGATGGAATATTGAGAAATCAACAATTAGCTCTTGGTTTCTCTCTACTTGGGTTGCATATAAAGAATGGAAGCCTGAACAGATTCTGCTTTCTCAGAAAGCTATTCATATAACCTCTGAAAACACGGGGGCTGACAACTGAAACACCTATACCTTCTTTACATCTGCAACAGCTAACTACCTTTATTACCTTTTTCTATCAAACAGAATCCTCTCCAGTTTTTCTGTTGCTGCCTGTTGCATAGATGGCAATACATGAGAGTAAGTATCCAGCGTCAAGGTTATGCTGGCATGGCCTAATCGCTCACTTACAACTTTTGGATGCTCATTCGCTGCTAATAATAATGTAGCGCAGGTATGGCGCAGATCGTAAAGACGGATGCGCGGCAGATTTGCCTTTTCGAGTATCGGACGAAAGTAGCGATAGGTAATATTAGGGATTGATAAGGGTGTTCCCTGTTCGCCACAAAAAATCAGATCGAAGGCTTGCCACAATGCGCCAAGCTTCAATCTAACCTCCGCCTGCTTGCGCTTGTGAATAGTCAGCTTGTGTAGCAATTGTGACGAAAGAAAGACCGTGCGGCGCGAGCGTGCCGTCTTCGGTTCTTCAAAGCTCCAGTTCTTCTTGTGACGAACGAGCGCACGTCTGACTTGTGCTCTGCCGTGCTCGAAATCCATATCTGACCATTGCAGGGCTAAATACTCTTCTGGCCTCATGCCCGTAAATAGTGCGAACTCGAAAATCAATCCGTGCGGCATGATGGCTGCGGCCTTGAGAAAATCTTGCGCCTCATCTGGCGATAAGACGCGCCGCTCTTTGTGCGCTACCTTCGGAAGCTCTACAAGGTCAGAAGGGTTACGCGGAAGCAAGCCCCACTTACAGGCTTGCTTGAGTGCATTGTGAAGGACTGAATGGGTGTGTCGGACTACTCGCGCGCTTAGTCCGCGCATCTGCATCTCGCCATAGACCTTTTGAATGTCTAAAGGTTGCAACTTGTCTAAACGCTTATGCCCAAGCGGGACGTTTATGTATCTCTCAATCAAACCTGCATAGCCGTCAGCCGTTCGCCGTGAGACGCGCGGGCGGGCTGCCGATTCAAGCCACTTTTTTAGATAGCCATCAACCGTGAGTGCTGTAGGCGTAACAAAGATGCCCTGATCCTTCTCACTTAATGCTTTATTGAGGTATTTCTGCGCATCACTTCTTGAGCCTTTGATTTGCTTTGCAACATAGCGACGTTTGCCGTTCGCGTCTCGACCTAAGAAGATGCTAACGAGATATAAGCCAGCGCGCTTCTCTTTGATGTAACCGCTTCTTCGGGGCCGCGTTTTTTTCTCTTCCATATCTTCTCCCAATGCCGCCAAAGACGTTGCAGTAATTCATTGTCGATTCGGCGGCTATCTATCACCTTTTAGCGAATATCAGGCTGAGCTTGCGCCATGAATGAATGAAGCGGAATCGCAGCTACGCCATGCTTGCAAGCCACGCCGTCTTTCGTCTGGCAAGAGCAATCAACAAACTTCCCTGTGCGCTCTTTCCAGCAACGCACCATGTATATATTGCCTTTGCTACCAGTCACTTCATACAGGCCGAACATGATGCATCGCACTTTCGGATGGAGCGAGCGCGCCCGCTTGATTGCTTTGCTCAGGTTTGCGTCTCCGAGTCTGAACATGGTCAAGTCTCCGTTTCAGGTAGTTTCAATATCATATATATTCTACCGCGTACGGCAGTTTTCGTCAATATTTATTTCCCCTTGCGGTAGATTTCTTATTAGTAGATAATGCTCTCCATGAAACTCCTGAATACAACAGAGGCGGCTGAAAAACTTGGAGTCAGCGTGCGGCGTGTGCGCCAGCTTATAGCCGAAGGAAAAATCGCAGCGCACAACTTAGGCCGGGATTACGCTATAGAAGAAAGCGCGCTCGCGGAAGTTAAGACCTATGGCAAAGCTGGCAGACCGTCGAAATCAGGTCAGACAGAACAAGCCGCTTCAAAGAGCCGCCGGAAGCGATAAATTTGCCCAGAGACTTTCAAAACCTTGCAAAAGCCTTCATCTAATCTTATGGTCTTGCTCGAAGTATGGATGTAGTTCTTTGTGCTGGCCGTCGCGTTGTGGCGACGATGTGCGTGCGAGAGTGTTATTATCAATAAAATAAGACGGTTCTGGCATTCTTACCACTTCATTCCAATTGCTTTGATACGCAGGGCGTTCCACAACTGGCGGACGCACCGCAGCTTCCCGCTCCAATCTTTGCTGCTCGCGTTCAGCTTCTTGCCGGGCTGTTTCTTCTTCTTCTTCGCGTGCCTTCCGTGCGCGATCATCCTCGTAGCTATGTATTATTGAAGAAAGCTCCTCGATTGCTGTTTGTGTTTCTGGCAAGACCTTGCTCCACAAAACACGCTCGCACACTCTCACCACCTGCACGGCATAGAGCACCTTTCGTGCAATGACTTCCTTATGCTCCATCCTTTGATATGTTCCGGGAATAAAACCTAAAGTGTCAGGCTTTTCTATTGCTTCAATCTCAGCCGCGAGTGGGAAAGTATGCGGGGCAAACCCTTTCTCTTCCTTTTCGCGCATCTTGTCTAGGAAGCTAAAAGCCTTTTCTTTCAATTCCTCACGTTCCCGCGCATAGCGGCTTTGCTTTTTCTTCTCATAGCGTTGTTGCTGGCATTGCTGTTCCTTTACTCTATTGCGCGCCTCGACCTTTTCTATTGCCCAATAGCCAGCCCGCCACTTCTTCAGCGTGCGCTGATAGACGAGCCAATAGGTAGCAGCGAACACACGCTCATTACGATATTGCGCGCCCCATTCAGCGTTTTGAAAAAGAAGCGCAGCTTCGCGGTTGTATTCGTCACCCGAAACAGTAGCAACGAACACCGTCCCGCAAAAGCGGCAGCAGAGATTTAGTACCGATGCTGGCTCAGCCTTATATTTCTTCTGTGCGGACGGCGATGTGTCATGCAGAATATAGCGACACCAATCGCACCTGAGCGTCACCTTAGCTTGCTGTTCTAATTTTGAGAGGCGACTATCAATTCTCATCTTCTTCCTCTTTCTCTCCGCGTAAGCGGTCTGCTTCTTCTCGCGCTTTGAGCGCGGCCTCCAACTGTTTGAGCCGTTCTGCATGGTCAAACTGCTCGCGCGCCTTGAAAGTAAAATCAAGGATTGCCTTTGCCGCCTGAACTTCCGCCGACGGAGTGCCGCATGACAAGTTTTTTCTCAATGATTCAATCGCCTGTGTCGCCGCGCCCTGCAAAGCTCCGAGCGCGCCGTCAACCGCCTTGTCCTGAGCTTCTTTATACCGCTTTTGAAAGTCCTCACGCTGCATCAGACGCCAGACGGTGGACTCGCTGACGTTGGCAGCCGTCGCAGCCTCTTTAATAGTTGGATTGGATAGCAAGGCCACAATCACGCCTTCATGCCTGCGCGAGAGCACCGGCTCCACTATTTCAGGAACAATTGCTTTATCTTTCTTTTTCATTGAACGCTTGCTCATTTTCTACCGCCTTTCACTTCATTTCTGGATAAATAAAAGCCTTGCGAGCCTCTTTCATATTCAAAAGTGGATAGAATTCGATTTGTTCTGCACTCTTTTCTGTGTCCCACATTTCATTTTTCTCAGTAATTCTGAAAATCTCCTGCTTTACAGATTTATTTATCCTCTAACGTGCCTCTCTCCTTCCCCTGTTTTAGCCCCTTTTAGCGTTGTGCTACAGCTTCCGCCCGTTCAGCATTTCAGTCGGAAAACACCTAGAAAGGAACAGGTGCATACCAATCGTGTGCTAACCGTTCAGCCTCTTCACGGGCGAGGCCACCATCAAATTCCATGATCGCCGCGCGCTCTAAGATTTCATCAGTATGCTCGCGTAACCATTCCGGCTCGTCTCTCCCGCTTGCGACCAAAGCGACATTAGAGACAAAAGGCTGTTCACTGTCGCCTTGTGCTGTACTTTTGTCGCTTTTGTCGCTTTGGTCGCCCTGAGTAATAGCGTACCAGCGAGTGACAGGACGCCCGCCCGTCTGCTCCACCTTGAAGCGTGTCCGGCCCGTTTCTGCGAGCACAGTCAGAGCGGCGTCTATTGCTCCTGCATTTTTCCGATTGAACAGGTCGCGTATCTGAGTCCGCGTTAAGCCATCGCCCTCTGCTTCCTGCAAGGCTAGCATCAATTCATCTGCAATACGGTCGCCTGTAGCATTGCCAAAGATGTAGCGCGCTGATTCTTCGCAGTAACGCCATAGCGCAAGCGCAGCTTCCAGATGGATGTGCTCGACTACATCTTTGCAGTCAAGCAGAGCGTAGAGGCCCGCCAGACGCATAACCTGAGCTTCGGCGCGCGATGTGACGGCACCAAATAAGCCAGCGTGTCCCTCAGATAGTCCTGCATAGACTTGATGCCAGAGTGTGCGAGCTTCGGCATCGCGGCGCATCTCGCCTACGCCTTGCGCGAATTGAAGTGCTGACCATAAACGGTTAACGAGAGGATTAAGCTGGGAGTCTGAAAGCGCGCCACCTTCGGGCAAGATTCGATTGCGACGAACACAGACCCACAGGAAACGATTGGCGAAGCCGTTGGCCGTCTCTGTTTCATCCAGATTACGTTTCAACTCTTCCTTTGTGATATGCCCGATGATGGAGATATGCGCGCCTGTCGCTTGATTCGGGTTATTGCGCGTCTTAACTTGAAGATTTCCAGTATCCCACGCTTGACGGATGATAGCCGAGAGCGTGTTACCTTCCCGTGCCATCACCCGCAACACGGAAGCAAACTCTGCCTCTAAGACAAAGGCTCGTTTATCCTCCACGCCTTCATCAGCAATCACTGTCTGGTAATCAACGATTCGCCCCTTCTCTTTGATTGGCTCTTTTTTCTCTACTGCATCGCGCACACTCCAAATCAGCCCTTCGCCGGAAGAGAGCCCTCCCCCGACGCATCTTGTTAGCCACTGCTCGTCAATCCTTTCATACGCGCGGCGCACCTGTCCCCAGCTTGTGCCTTTGCGCCCTTTGCTGGTTGCGCCGACAAGCACGGCAAAGATGTTCAAATAATGACGGTCTGCTTCGGCCACGAAATAGGCTGTGCGTCCTAAGCAGTTGCCGAAAGCAGCTAGTATCTGGACAAGCACAGCCGCGCGGTCTGCCTCAGTATGTGGGTCTATGGCGCGGACGAACTCACCTGCGAGGCCATAAAGTGCATGCTCTGGTAACTCCGGCCACGCGACGGGCGGCGCACATTCAGCCTCACTCGAATGTGAATCAGCCTTGATGCTCAACCACTCGCACGCACGTTCAACGATGCGCTTGTCTATGAGTTTGGCGAGCGTCGGCCATCCTGTGATATGTGCGCCCTGTTTCAGCTTCGTAGCTGAGTCAATAACCGTTCTCACGCGAGCGCGCGTCTCTTCGTCTTGTGATGTGCAGCAAATCGCTTCGATGAAGTGTGCTGCTTTATCCTCTGACCATCCCGCGCGCAACAATCCACCTGCAAGCGCAAGCGCGGCATCCTGACGGCTACCCTCCTGCGGCCAGTGAAGCGAAAGCAGCGTTGCTGCCGCTAAACAATTTGCTGCTTGGACTAGAGCGGTTGCGGATACGGGTGCCGGTTCTCTTTCTTCATACCACTGGACAAGCTCGCCAGTGTCTTTGTGAGTGCTGCCCGGAAAGATTGATTGCTGGCCGTTGGTCAGTATTTCGACAAGGCGTTTGCCAGTTGCCGGGTCTGTGAAAGTGACTTTGCTAGAGATTTGTGCAACGTAAAGCCAATGTGAACTTGGGCGTGTCTGGCGTCCGAAGATTGCGCCAGTTGATGGAAGGAACTGCGGAGCCAGCGCGCCAGCCTCGGCGCAATCAAGGTCAACATCAACTAAATCGCCTGACACCTCGCCCAACAGCACGCCGATATTTTGCTGCCGCTCATTGAAATGCTTCGGCAGTTCATCTTCAGTCACCCTGAACTTCTGCCAACCGATAAAGCCCGGATTCTTTGAGCGAAACGGCACAGGCAACGGTATCCACCCACGCTTTAGATAGGAGCGCGCAGCTTCAAGCGGTGCCGGATGATTAGACATCTCCCTCACTCCCGTTGCTAGATACTGCATCGTCTGCCAATGCCGCCGAGCTTCCACCACGCTCCATCCATTGCCTGATTGCTTCCGCATTAAAGCGATATTGACGCTCGCCAAGACGAATCACGGGAATTGCGTTTCTCCGAGCAAGTTCATAAACACGCTGGCGGTCAACTCTCAGCATCTCTGCCACTTCATCAGCAATTAGAATTTGTCTTTCCATCACAGTCCCTTTCTCACTTCACCATTTCTTTAGGTCGTAAGTAATCTCAGATAACTCAGGCTTGCACTTCTCTTTTCTCCAAAACAGAAATGCTGCCAGAGAACCTCTGACAGCATGGATTAAACTAGATTCGTGCTAACGCTGTGAACGGATATAAAAAATTATTTTGTCCAAGTTTGTGTGGCTCAAACTTGGATATGTTGCCTGTGAAATGTCCGGTTGACTTGTGGCTTGAACTGGACAAATTTTAGAAAAATGTCCAGTTAAGATTTTGAGGCTTTCAAGCTTGAGGCTTGTGTGATGAGCTTTCTGATATATTCGTCACTATAACCATAATAATCAGCCAAATGGATATAGGCTAATTCATAAGGCTGGTAACTATTTATTTCAGCCAGGCAGCGATAGTGTAAGGTGGGAAACATTCGATGACTTTGTGTGTTCCACTCGTCTGCCCAGTCATCTTCGGTTCTGTTACGTTTACCTGCAAAGAACGCCTTACGGCTTTGAAGATAATAGTCTTTTGCAACTTGATACTCGGATCGAAGTTGCTCATGCTCTACATCCAAGTTAGCGCGTCTTTCAGATGTCAGCCTTACTCTTTTGTTTCCTAAAAAGCTTTCCCTTACAATTCTGAATTGCTCATCAATATTTTGAAGTTCATTATTAAAGGTTTCGCTAGGCGAGATAGTGAAATCTTTGGGCAAGCCTAGCGATTTCCAATGATCTTTTAGAAGAGGCTCGACATAAGTCTTGATATGCGCTTGAGCAGCGTCCCTCAAAGCCTGACTTAGAATCTGAAAAGTGACAACAGGTATTTGATTTACATAGCCAGTGAGAATCATCCGTGCATTATCGCGTAACATTTCGGGACGTTCCTCATCTGTGAAATCGAGTATCCGCGTAGCATCTGGCCCGTTTAAGATGAGTTCGACTTCATCAACAATCCACTTTGCCGTCATGATGAGCGAAACATCCGCGTTGAGCCAGCCGAACAACCCCTTGACCAACATCTTGAGAATAACGTCATTATCCATTTCCTGAGAGAACACATGCCAACGGAGATTAAGAGGTTCTCCGTTGTACTCGGAAATATCTTTGATTCCCGCGTTTTTGACAGCTTCTTTCAGCACAGACAGGGCAAGCTCCCATTTCTCAACATCTAAGGGATGAGATTCGGATTCTCCCTCGTTGTTGCCTTCCTGACCCTCAGCTTGCTTTTCGTTCAACTCCGCAGGACTTTGTTCTTCCATTTCAGCTTTACCCTCACAAACTCCCACATAATAAACCAAACTTGCAACATTTTGCTATACTTGAAACAAAGAGAAGAGAGTTGAGTCTATTGCAGATGTTCGCCTACAATCGACGGCTATTGACAAGATGAAAAACCTCTCTGCTGCCTGAATAACCACACGGAAGCAAAGCATCTCAGATCATGGCGAGAATTTATGGCAATTAAGAAAACCGAATTATACAGTTCCCTCTGGAAAAGCTGCGACGAGTTGCGTGGCGGGATGGATGCTTCGCAATACAAGGATTACATTCTTGTGCTTCTGTTTGTGAAGTACGTTTCAGATAAATACTCCAACACACCGTTCGCTTCGTTCAAGATTCCAGAAGGCGGAAGCTTTCGGGATATGGTGGCCTTAAAGAACAAAGATGACATCGGCGACAAGGTTAATAAGATTATTGAAAAACTTGCCGAAGCGAATGGCTTAAAGGGCGTGATTACCATCACGGATTTTAATAATGAGGAGAAGCTTGGCAAAGGCAAAGCTCTTGTTGACCGCGTGTCCAAGCTCATTGCTATCTTCGAGGACAAGTTTGATTTCAGCCGCAACCGTGCAGAGCATGACGACATTTTAGGCGACGCTTACGAGTATTTGATGCGTAACTTTGCGACCGAGTCGGGCAAGAGTAAGGGGCAATTTTATACTCCGGCGGAAGTCTCTCGCGTAATGGCTAAGGTCGTTGGTGTGGACAAGGCCACGAGCCAGACGCAGACCATTTATGACCCGACATGCGGAAGTGGTTCGCTTCTGCTCAAAGCCGCAGATGAGACGCCGTTCAAGATCAGCATCTACGGGCAGGAGATGGATAACTCGACCGCCGCGCTCGCCAAGATGAATATGATTCTGCACGGACATCCAAACGCTATCATTCATCAAGACAACACACTGGCTATTCCATATTTCAAGAATCAATACGACCAGAACAAATTGCAGACTTTCGATTTCGCTGTCTCCAATCCGCCATTTTCGACAAAGGCTTGGAGTACTGGCTTTAACCCTGAGAAAGATGATTTTGGGCGTTTTGAATATGGTATTCCGCCCGCCAAGAATGGCGACTATGCTTTTCTGCTGCACCTTATCAAGTCGCTCAAGAGCAAAGGCAAGGGCGCGATAATCCTGCCGCACGGCGTTCTGTTTCGCGGACACGCCGAAGCAGTAATCCGCGAGACGCTGATTCGTCGCGGCTTTATCAAAGGCATCATAGCTCTGCCGCCGAATCTCTTTTACGGGACTGGCATCCCCGCCTGTATCATAGTTATAGACAAAGAGAATGCGGACAGCCGACGCGGTATCTTTATGATTGACGCGGGGCGCGGCTTCGTCAAAGACGGCAATAAGAATCGCCTGCGACATCAAGACATACACAAGATTGTTGACGTTTTTAATAATCAGATAAAGCTGCCGAAATACTCTCGCATGGTTTCGCACGCAGAGATAGAGCGCAACGAGTTTAATCTGAACATCCCGCGCTACATTGACAGTCAGGAACCGGAAGACACGCAGGACATCGAAGCACATCTACTGGGCGGCATTCCAAACCGGGACATTGACGCGCTGGAAAATTACTGGAAAGTCTTTCCGGCCATCAAGGGCGAGTTGTTCCGTGCGAGCGACAGGGAGAGTTACAGCAGCTTAAAGGTCGAGCCGTCCGCCATCAAGGAGACGATTTACAACCACACGGAATTTACAAGCTTTGCGGAAGAGGTCAAGGCAATATTTCAGAGTTGGCGCGAACGACATACGCCTGCATTGCGTACCATCGGCAGCGACACGCATCCGAAGACTTTAATCAGAGACATCTCCGAAGACTTGCTTAAATTGTTCGAGCGCGTGCGCCTGATTGATAAGTACGACATTTACCAGCAGTTGATGTCTTACTGGACGGACACGATGCAGGACGACGTTTATATGATTGTCTTAGATGGCTGGCAGGCGAATAGAGATTTGATTCCACCGCTGCTCATCATCAATCGCTATTTTCCAGAGGAACAGGCAGCGATTGAAAGACTCGAAGCTGAAAAGGAGAGCATCACGCGCGAGCGCGAAGAGTTGGAAGAGGAGCACGGCGGCGAGGAAGGCTTGTTCGCTAACGCGCGGAATGAGAACGACAAGCTAAACAAGGCGAGCGTCGCGCATCGCATCAAGGAGTTAGAGCGTGAGTGGAATCTGAGCGGCGAGGATGAAGAGAGCCGCGCGGAAAGGCTCGCGCTTGAGCAATATCTGGTGCTGGTTGACCGCGAGGCGAAGGCGAGCAAGAAAGTGCGCGAGGCTGTGGCCGCGCTTGAGCGCAAGGTGTCGGAGAAGTACGGCGTGCTGTCTGAGACGGAAGTGAAGCAGCTTGTGATTGGCGATAAATGGATGCAGACGCTCGATGCGAGCGTGAGGTCTGAACTCGAACGCATCGCACAGAATTTGACGGGGCGCATCAGGACACTGGCCGAGCGTTACGAGACACCTTTGCCGCAGCTTACCGACACAGCCGAAGAGTTGACCGCTAAGGTTGAGGCGCATCTCGATAGAATGGGCTTTGTATTTGAGTTGGAAAGCATCGCAGCAGAGGTTGAATAGCGAATCACGGAAACGAATCGAAGATGCAAGACTCACAACCCATAATTCCAGACGGCTACAAGCAAACCGATGTCGGTATTATTCCCGAAGATTGGGAAGTGAAAAAATTGGCAACAACGGCTGAAATAGCAACGGGCAATACACCGCCAACAAAAGATTCGAGTAATTATGGAGATGAATACTTATTTGTAAGTCCAATTGATTTAGGAGAAGGCAAATATGTATTTGATACTGAGAAAAAACTCTCACGTAAAGGTTTCAAGATATCAAGACGTTTTCCGCAAGGAAGCATCCTATTCACTTGTATTGGTTCAACGATAGGTAAATCAGCGATTGCACCTACAGATTTAACTTCAAATCAACAAATTAATGCCTTATTTCCTAATTCAAAATATTCAACTGATTTTGTTTTCTATATCCTCAATCTTCTCGCAAAAAAAATAAAATCATCTGCCTCAGAGCAAGCTGTTCCAATAATAAACAAAACAGCTTTTGGGGAAACTTTAATTCCGCTTCCGCCACTTTCCGAACAGCAATCCATCGCCGAAATCTTGAGCGATGTGGACGCGCTGATTACTTCCTTAGATCGACTCATCGCCAAAAAGCGCAACATCAAACAAGGTGCGATGCAGCTTTTATTGACGGGCAAAAAACGCTTGGCGAGTTTTAGCGGCGAGTGGGAAACCAAGAAATTTATTAATGCCGTTTCAAAGTACATTGACTATCGAGGACGAACGCCTAAAAAGTTAGGCATGGAATGGGGTGATGGTGAGATTCCGGCACTATCTGCCAATAATGTCCAGCAGGGATATATTGATTTTTCAAAGGAATGTTATCTGGCAAGTGAAAAACTATATAAAAGATGGATGGAACAAGGAGGGTGTGAAAAAGGCGATGTACTTTTGACGATGGAAGCACCTTTAGGAAATGTCGCTCAGATTCCAGATGATAAAAGATATATTCTCAGTCAAAGAGTAATCTTAATAAAACCAATAGCCCAGCTCTCTAAGGATTTTCTTTTCTATTTATTAAGCCATAGTGAATTCCAAGACCAACTGTTTATAAATTCAAGTGGTTCGACCGCACAAGGTATTCAAAGAAAGAAATTAGATGAAATAGAAATAAGTTTCCCCAAATCATTTGATGAACAAAAAGCCATCGCCCAAATCTTGAGCGACATAGATGCGGAAATCGAAGCTTTGGAAAAGAGACGCGACAAGTACAAAGCCATCAAGCAGGGCATGATGCAGGAACTACTCACAGGGAAAACAAGATTGCTCTAGCCGGAGGCACTCGAACAGTTATGCAAGAAATAGAAATAGTTAAGAGCCTGATAACTCCCAACGCCAAAACAATCAGCGATGTGTTTCAGAAGAAGGAACGCTATTTTATTGATATTTATCAGCGTGATTACAAGTGGAAAGAAATCCAAGTAGAAACACTGCTCAAAGATATTGAGTTGCGTTTCAATTTAACAAAGCGAGAAGTTTCAGAGCCGAAAGAAATAAAAGCCGATGTGGTTAGTCGCGTCAAGCCTTACTTTCTCAATACATACCTAACCAGCAAAACGGCAAATTATATTTCGATAGTTGATGGTCAACAGCGTCTCACCACTTTCTTGATTATTCTTATCAAACTGCGCCAACTTGTAGATGAAGTTCATCGGAATGCCAATTACGTAACTAAGACTGTCAGCGTTAACACGATTGAAAAGCTAATCTTTGAGGCGGATGATTTCGACAATCCAGAATACTATAAAATTTACAATCCCAATCGCCAGGCAGTTTTTGATTCAATCTTAGCGAATAAAACCGACTTCGATGCTAAAGACGAGACTCAAAAAAAGATTCTCGAAAATTACATCATCATCTCTAAATACCTTAATCAATTCTTCAAGCCTGCTTCGGGCGATTTGGCAATAGATGTTAACAAGCTGACTTACTACATCTATTACATCCTAGAAAAGCTGAGCATCGTCGAGATAAAAATTGAGAACCAGGAAAATGTCGCTACCATCTTCGAGGTGGTGAATGATAGAGGTCTGGGGTTAAGCCCCTATGAAATTCTGAAGGGTAAGTTTATCGGCAACTTACCTCAGCAACAAAAAGAAAAGGCAAACGAGGTATGGGTCAAACTGCAAAATGATTATTACAACAGTCAAATAAAAAACAGTACCGAGAACGACATTGACCTAGACACCTTTTTCAAAATTTACCTGAGGGGAAAATTTGCCGATTCCGAGAACGAATACAAGAAATTTGAAGATAAGTATCACTATGAAATTTATCAGAATGAAAAAATTCTCGAATTTTTCAAGAGATTTGAAGATAACCAGAGACTATATGATTGGGTCATCAATGACTTTAAATATTTCGGCGAATTACATCTTAAGATCAGGACGACTTATGACAATGATTTTCTGATTTTCAACAAGCTTTTAGACCAAAACCAGCAATATCTGTTAATCATTTCTTCCATCCAATTAAATGACCACGAAGAGTCTGAAAAAATAACTTTCGTTGCTAAGAAATTCGACCAATTACACACAACCCTCCGCTTGCTCGACGAGTACGATAGCAATGTATTTCAGGATTTTGTTTATAAACTTGTTCCAAGAGTACGCAATAAAACTATCGCGGAGCTGAATACAGTCTTCGATGATGTCTTGATTGAATACCTTGAATCTAACGATGTGATTGACAAAGCAACTTACACAAGGATTGCAGATTTGTATAAGTGGGAACTGTTTCAGAACATGCGAAATAAATGGACGAACTTTTCAAAATATGTCCTGATGAGGATAGATAGATATTTGGCTCAGCAATTAGATAAGCCTTCTTACTGCAATGAGTCATTGCAGCTTCTTGAAGACCGATTCAATAAAAACAATCTCAAGAGATATGGTATGCATCTTGAACATATTTACGCCTACAATGATAAAAACAAAAAGCTATTTAGTGACGGTAATAATATGTTTGATGAAGCAAGATTTAGCACTACACGAAACAAACTCGGCATGATTTTGCTTCTCAAGGACAAGCAGAATATCAGCAGTAACAATGATTACTATGAAAAGAAGGTGGGCGACTATGCTACCAGCAACTTGATTTGGAATGAGTTGCTGGTAGGTCACATAGACTCAGTTGATACTAAGAATTTACCTGCCGAGATTAAATCAAGCGAAGTTGAACCGGACGAAGCTGGAACATTCCCCCTTGAAGAAGTTGATGCGCGACAAAAAGTAACTTTCGAGATGATAAAACTAATTTGGGGATTTTAATTTTTGGAGTAACGCGACACGTTACTATAAACAAGGCATGCTGTATGAACTATTTCATGGGTAAATCCAATTGCTGTGCCATGAATCAGCAGCCTATATTCATAAACGAGGCTGAAAAGTTGTAAAACCAAATCCTCAACCAGCTCCAACAGGGGAATCTATTCGATTCTCAACTTTGAAAATTAGAGGTGCCTGAATGAACCCCACCAGTCTATCAAGTTGTATCGTCAAATCTCTAAAAGAGCGAGAGATGACAGCCGAACTTGCGTCAGTATTGTTAAGCAAAAACCGAACAGAAATTCTTAGGCGTGATGAAACCGAATACTGGGATTATAAAGAAACTATTGATCTGGAAAATCCCCTCGAAATCGCCAGATTAGCAAAGCGCGTCCTAGCATTTCATAACAGTAGAGGTGGTGTAATAATTTATGGCGTTAGAGATAATTACGATGTTTTGGGTATTGCTCCCGGAAAGACTCTCGATGCCAATAAACTTAATCAAAAACTGCGTCATTATATTGGCTCAAGTTTTTCGGTATTTCAAGATACAATAGCAATCCCCAACAACAAGGTGCTTTGGCTTGTCTTTGTGCCTCCCAAAGAAAATATACCAGTGGCTGTTGCCAACAATGGCCCGCTAAATGAAAAAAACCGTAATGAAATAAGAAAGGGTGAGTTCTATGTTAGAGTAAACGATACCGTTAAGCTTTGCGCCGAGCCGAACGAAATTTACAGGCTACTTGGTAATGTTTCCCTTTCCCACATTGAGGCGTATCTATACGACGTAGATGAGCCATACTTTCGTCTTTTAACTCCTCACTGCGAACGATTCGTTGGACGACAACATCAACTTAACAAGGTACGTGATGCGTTATTTAAATCTAGGCATCCGATTATTGCCCTTGATGGCGTTGGAGGCGTAGGCAAATCCGCCATTGCTATTGAAATCGTTCGTAACTTGTATGAAGCCCAAAAATATATGTTCATCGTCTCACAATCTGCCAAGAGCAAGGTGTGGCATGAACACATGGCAACTCGCAAGGCTGGTTTCTCCGGTTTGACTGAGTTTCTTCATGGGATTGCGGATGTCTTCGCTCTCCCAAAAGAAAAAGAACTAGAAAGTCTCAAGGCATCAGTAATTGAAGCAATGTCGGGGCTTGAAGGCTTATTACTTGTTGATAATATTGAAGATATTTCGGACAGTGGTGTTTTCAATTTTTTAGTTTATGACGTTCCAGACCCAGTTAAAGTTCTAGTCACAAGCAGAGTAGATAAGGGCTTAGGTGCATTGACAATCTCTATCCCACAAATGGATGAGCCAGAGGCAAGAGAATTACTTTATGAAGAACTCAAGCGGGTTGGCTTTAAGGATGTCTATTCAGATACCGAGAGCCTAAATGAAATCATAAAAGCAACCGGAAAGATACCACTAGCATTAAAATGGGCAGCCCTATTAGCAGCAAGTAATCAATCTTTGAAAGACGCTTCACATCGGCTACGAAAGTTGGATGCAACGAAGAAGGAATTTTTGAGTTTTTGTTTCGCTACCATGTTTGATGTAATTCCGCCACTTGCACGAGACGTAGCAGTTTTGGGCGTTTATCTTGAAAACAAATGCAACACAGCTACCCTCTCCGTAGTTCTTGATAAATCAGAGGAAGAAATAGAAGGAGCATTTAGAGAGCTAAAAGCTAAGGGAATTATTTTGGATAATTTTTCAGATGAAAGAAAGGCATTATCATTTCTACCATTGACAGAGGATTTCCTAGCAAACAAATGGAATGAGAATAAGGATTTTCGGGAAAGAGTTTTAGCAAGGATGAAACTCAAAGGCATTAACTTGAACCACACAGTTGAAGAAAGATTTGCCCATGTGCGGGAGCGCGTTCAAGAACTGAAGAAATCGGGTAATTTCAAAGAAGCTCTACAACAGATAAAGATTGCTCTAAGTTTGGATCCCCAAAACTCAATGCTTCTTTTTTCGAGAGGCAGCGTTTTATACGAGAGCGGGCGTAAACGTGAAGGATTGAATTTGATGCAGTTCGTTGTTTCAGGAAACGAAGATAATCCGACACTCTTAGATGAACGAATACATCTCTCGCTTGCGTTGATTGAATACGGCACTGCTAAAACAACCAAAGAAGGATTGCGCATCCTAAAACTAGCTTCTGAACACGCGAAGTTGCCATTGAATGCTTTAAACGCACTAATCAAAGCATCACTTGAGTTACGAGATTACAAAGGCATCTCCGATGCCTTATTCAACTTAAATTCGGCACCAGAGGCAGCCGCCATAGCCAAGTTAGTCAAGCCTTATCTAGAAGATAGAGAGTTTATCTATCGTTGCGCAGGAAATCTCCCGCGAATGCTACGTCTTGCTCTTGGGTCTGACGACATCACTCAAAATCAGAAATCGGAGTTTCAACGTCAGATACGAGAGATTGAAAGGCTGCTGAAACAAGGCAGAGACTTTCAAAAAACAACTCCCCTATAAAATAATTTTCCAACAAATGTAAATCTATGACTAATGTTGGCGAGAAAGAAAGACTCACCCAAAATCGTATTGTCAGATTGTTTGTTGACAGTTTAGGCTACGACTATATAGGCAACTGGCAAGACCGCGAGAACAACAGCTACATAGAAGAGACCTACTTGCGTGATTATCTGCGCGGTCAAAAGGTAAACAACGCGCTTATCACAGCAGCCATCAGAAAACTGTCCAATGAGGCTGGCGACCAGAGCAAGAGCCTGTACGATGTTAACAAAGAAGTTTATTCCACCTTGCGCTACGGCGCGAAAGTGTCGCGCGGTATCGGCTTCAACGATGAAACCGTTAATCTGATTAACTGGAAAGAACCCTTAAAAAACGATTTCGCCATCGCCGAAGAAGTAACCATCAAAGGAGAAAACGATAAACGCCCGGACATTGTGCTCTATGTCAACGGCATCGCGCTCGGCGTGCTCGAACTCAAGCGCAGCATCGTCTCCGTCTCCGAAGGCATACGCCAGAATTTAGATAACCAGCAAGACCTCTTCATCAAGCCCTTCTTCTCGACCGTGCAGCTTGTTATGGCGGGCAACGACACGCAGGGCTTGCGCTACGGCATCATTGAAACACCCGAAAAGTATTATCTGAACTGGAAGGAAGAGAATGAGACGGAAGCCGACGCGGAAGAAAACCTGCTTGACCGCCATCTCTTGAAACTCTGCCGCAAAGACAGATTCCTTGAACTCTTGCACGATTTCATAGTCTTCGACGGCGGCACTAAGAAAATCTGTCGCCACAATCAATACTTCGGCGTGCGTGAAGCGCAGAAGTATCTGAAACGGCGCGAAGGCGGCATCATCTGGCACACGCAAGGCTCTGGCAAATCCCTTACAATGGTTTGGCTGGCGAAGTGGATTAAGGAAAATCTCACTGACGCGCGCGTGCTTATCATCACAGACCGCACCGAACTCGACGAACAGATTGAAGGCGTCTTCATGGGCGTCGGCGAAAACATCTACCGCACTAAGAGTGGCGAAGATTTAATCAACCAATTAAATACCAAAAAAGAATCGCTCCTCTGCTCGCTCATACATAAATTCGGCAGAAGCGATACATCAGATGTTGACACCTTTATCGAAGAGATGGAACAAGTCAGGAACAGTTTGCCTGATGGATTTTCCCCGAAGGGTGAACTCTACGTCTTCGTTGACGAATGCCACCGCACACAATCCGGCAAACTTCACAAAGCTCTGAAAACCATCTTGCCGAATGCTATCCTCATTGGCTTCACCGGAACTCCATTGCTTAAAGCTGATAAGCAGAAGACCATTGAGGTCTTCGGCAGCTATATACACACATACAAATATGATCAGGCAGTCAAGGATAATGTCGTCCTTGATTTGCGGTACGAGGCACGCAAAATTGAGCAGAGCATCACTTCGCAAGACAAGATTGACCAGTGGTTTGAAGCCAAGACCAAAGGCTTAACCGATCATGCTAAAGGCGAACTTCGACAGAAATGGGGGACGATGCAAAACCTGCTTAGCTCGCAGGAGCGTCTGGAAAAGATAGCCGCCGATATTCTGTTCGATATGGAAGTTAAAGACCGCCTTCAAAGCAGCAAAGGCAATGCCATGCTCGTCGCCGGAAGCATCTACGAGGCATGTAAGTTCTGGGAAATCTTTCAAAGCAAAGGTTTCAAGAAATGCGCCGTTGTCACTTCCTACAATCCGACGATAGACAAGGCCAAAGGCGAAACGACGGGCGAATATGCGCCGACTGATAACCTTAAAAAGTTTGAGGTTTATCAGAAGATGCTCGGCCAGCTATCGGTCGAAGACTTCGAGAAGGAAGCCAAGCGTAAGTTTGTCAAAGACCCTGCTCAGATGAAGCTGCTCATCGTCATTGACAAGTTGCTCACGGGATTCGACGCGCCTTCTGCAACCTATCTCTACATTGATAAGTCAATGCGCGATCATGGACTGTTCCAAGCCATCTGCCGCGTCAATCGTCTTGATGGCGAAGACAAGGAATACGGCTACATCATTGACTACAAAGACCTGTTCAAGAGCCTTGAGAATTCAGTCAAGGATTACACCTCCGAAGCGTTTGAGGACTTCGACAAGGAAGACATTGAAGGTTTGTTAAGTGACCGTCTAAACAAGGCCAAAGAGCGATTGACGGAAACACTCGAATTGGTCAAAGCCTTATGCGAACCCGTCGCGTCGAAAGAACAGAGGGATTACATCAAATACTTCTGCGGCAACACCGAAGACAAAGACGACCTTAAAAAGCACGAAGCGAAGCGACTCGATTTGTATAAATATACAGCGTCTTTAATCCGCGCCTATGCCAACATCGCGGGCGAGATGCAGGAGGCAGGCTATTCCGCCGATGAAGCCTGTGCCATCAAACAGGACGTTGACCATTCCACGAAAGTCAGAGATGAAATAAAGCTTTCTAGTGGCGACTATATTGACTTGAAGGCTTACGAACCCGCTATGCGCCAGTTGATTGATATGTATATCAGCGCGGGAGAAAGTGAAGTCATCTCAAAATTCAATGATATGACCTTAGTGCAACTCATAGTTGAGCGCGGTGAGGAGGCAATCAATTATCTGCCGGATAGCATCAAGAGAAGCAAGGAAGCCGTTGCCGAAACTATCGAAAACAATTTAAGAAAACTGCTTGTCAAAAAGGAAACGCTCGACCCTGCCTACTATGCGAAGATGTCGCAGATTCTCGATGAGTTGATTAAAGACCGTAAGCGCGCTCAACTGGAATATGAGAGGTATTTGAACAGAATCGTTGAATTAACCAATATGATTGATAAGGGAAATGTGCAGGCAGTTCCCGATAACATCAGAGGCTCTGCCGCGAAGGTAGCCCTTTATCACAATCTAGGCGAAAACGCAGACCTCGTTGTATTGATGCACGATAAAATCAATTCGGAAAAACAGCATGATTTTCGTCACCATCCGGGAAAGACTAATGATGTCAAACGGGCGATTTACGAATCACTACGCGAGTTCGGCATTGACGATATAGGAGAAGTCGAGCGCATCTATAAAATTGTTGAGGCGCAGAAAGAATACTGATGCGACAGATTACCGTCAGCAACATCACAATTGATGTCGTGAGAAAAGACATCAAGAATCTGCACCTTGCTGTTTACCCTCCGACCGGGCGCGTTCGCATCGCCACGCCGCTTAATGTTGATGATGAAGCTGTACGCCTTTTCGCCGTCTCAAAGTTAGGCTGGATCAAAAGGCATCGCCGTAGCTTTGCCAGCCAAAGACGCGAGACAAAACGAGAGTATGTGTCGGGCGAAAGCCATTACTTTGAAGGCCGACGCTATCTATTAAATGTCATCTCTCACGATGACGCCCCGAAAGTCGAAATCAGAAACAAAACATATATTGATTTATACGTGCGCCCGAACAGTTCGACAGAGCAGCGCGAGCGCGTAATAACGGAATGGTATCGCCGGAGATTAAAGGACAAAATCCCGTCGCTCATAGAAAAATGGCAAAAGATTATTGGCGTTCAGATTGCCGATTGGAAGGTCAAGAAGATGAAGACCAAGTGGGGAACCTGCAAGTTTGAGTTAAAGCAAATCTGGCTCAATCTTGAATTAGCAAAGAAACCTTCGTCCAGTTTGGAATACATCATTGCCCATGAGCTTGTGCATTTACTGGAACGCCATCACAACGACCGATTCATCGCGTTGATGGATAAGTTTATGCCGCAATGGAGAACTCATCAGGCTGAGTTAAATCAACTTATTTTGAGTTATAACGATTGGCACTACTCATAAGTATAGGATTAAGTAGATGTTGCGGGCGCACCGAGCATGTGAAGCGTGCGATTATACTACTATTATGATAATAATCAGAGGATGACATCACCGTAGATTTACACGATTTAGTGCGCGCTCTTTTTCAGAGTGATGAAACGTCTATTATGTACCTATTATGCTCCTAATATACTTATAATGAAGATGCTTCCCACAGGGCATTTTTCATTATGACCATAACAGGTACATAATAACCTCGCTCGCGTCTTTAAGCCTATCAATCTAAGTAGTTTGCAAGTCTTACCGGAGCCAACATTTATTCCCTTTTGATAAGCATTAAGAGAAGGATTTGCGTCAAAAGCGGCCTGGACGGGCTATTAAAAGCTGAAAAAACTGATGATTATTTGTAGGGCTGAAAGGGTGTTTTAGTGCCCAAAGCGATACCTTTTGAAAAATAATTTTCCAGCAGTGAGCATATCAAGATTAAGACTTGAAAACACCACAACCAAGCATGTACTCAAGCTGACCTTTATACTGCACAGTTCTCGAAGAGGCGTTGATTTATTCTTGGACAGAGAGATTATGAATATGATAAAAGTCAACAGCGCAGCTCAATATAACCTCTTCTTCCAGTTTCCGACGGGTAATGACTCAGAAGCCTAACTTAAAAGGAGCTAACTTGAAATCAAGATTGTGTTGAGTGTCATTTAAGTTCATGTGTAGATAATTTCCTTGCCTTTTCTGTTCGCCCACTCGCAGAAAGAAGCCCAGCATGCCCTCTAAATCCAAGCGTTCAGCTTCCCTTTATTCACTGCTTAAATCGCTTGGCAGAGCCTTCAAAGCTATTATCCTGCACATCTTCAAGCCTTCACGTCCATCTTTGCGAAGGATTCTGGCTTTGATCTCTATAGTAGTCTTTCTCCTTATTGCGCCTTACACAGTTTATCGCTATGCCACCACATCTCAATATTTCAATCCTTCGATTGTTATTCAGGCAACTCCGTTCAACGACCTGACAAATGCGAGTATTCAAACCAGAGTGAATCTCTCTACTAACTTGTTTCAGGTGGGATTGCTGGTCGCAGCAGGCTTGGGCGGATTGCTTATCACAAAAGATGTCGCTAGAGGCGGAGAAGTCAATTTCGTGCTCTCAGAATACCCTGAAATCATCATGTTTACGTGCGCGATTTTGCTTGTGCTCTCCTCACTGGTCTTTCACTACTTTTATCTTGGAGAAATCTCTTATATCTGTCATCTGGCAAGCAAGTTTTATGATGCGGCCAGTCCCGATGTTCCCGATGTGACGGATGAAAACATCAGTTTTCTGCTCGATTATCAATTCCGCTATTTAATCTCCGGCGTTCTTCTCACAGTCATGACCTTTCTCAGTGCTCACATTGTCAAAGGAGGCAAGGGAAAATGAGAATTCTTTTTGTGTTTGCGACTATCATTATTTTGATGACTGTATGTTTCGGTCAAGGTGGTGATGGACGCCCTAGGACTCGTGGTAAGCGTATAAAGTCATTGCCCCAAAGACCTGCTGCGCGCACAGGGGGAAACCGCGAGTCATCACGGTTATCCTACTTCAGACGAACATTAAGAAAGACTGCGGAAGAGATTAAAACTGAGCGGCCTGAGATTCCTGAAAGCATTCTGGGTGCCGACCAGCAAGTAATTATCAACTCAGTACCTGATATTCAAAAGAACTTCGATAAGGAGGGCTTCAGTTATTATGATGTAGAACTGGCAGTCATAGCTGGCTGGCGGCATTTACGAGTTCAACATTTAAGGCCCACCGAACATCTAAAGAATGTGAAATTCATGAACTTTGTAGCGACGCTGGGTAAAGTAGTCATCACCTCTACGCCGGATGGAGTTGAAGTCACAATTGATGAGAGGCAACTGCCAAGGGCAACTCAAACCTCCGCGTTTTGTACTCCGGGCATTCATCGGATACGGCTCAAAAAACAGGGCTATCAAACATTGGAAGATCACTTCGAAATCATAGGGAATGGAAAATTAGTATTCCATTGAGAATTGCAAAAGCAATGAAGGCGGACTTTTCAAGAACGCACTGCCTTCTCAATATTTTATTTGAAAGAGGGATTGGATGAAAATCCGTTTTTTATCGAGCTTGCTATCTATCATTCTCATATTGTCCGGCATCACTTCTGGACAAGATACAAAAGAGAATGTTCAGGAGACTTTGCCGCCAACCCCTTCCAATCATATTCCTGTTAGCGTCCATGCGACTGTCACAGACTTTAGCGGACAATATGTCGTGGGACTAAACAAGGAAGATTTCTCTGTTTATGAAGATAGCAAGCGACAGGAAATAGTCTCTTTTAAGGGCGAGGATAATCCTCTAAATATCGTTGTCATCTTTGATCTTTCCTCTCCTCCCCCGCCGGAAACTTTGAATTGGTCAATTGAGGCATTGTCTCGCTTTATCGAGCTAGGCAATGACTCAGATAAATATTCTGTTCTAGGCTTTAGTGATCAAGCTCAAGTTTTTACAGGAGTTAGTAAGCAAGGGATTAAATTACAATTAAGTCGGCTGAAAGAGTTGGCATCAAAGCAGACTAAAAAGACCGATCTTTTCAAAGCCTGTCAACTTGCGATTAGACAACTGGAAGCGGATATAAACAGCAAGCATGCGATATTAGTAATAAGTAACCGGGACAGCATCGGGGTCAGGACTTCTAAAGGGATATTCAAGTTGATGGAAGAATCAAATGTTCCAATCTATTCCATCTTTAAGATGTCTAACTCAATCTCTAATCAGCCTGTGGCGGGTGGAATTGACCCACTTGGCAGAAGGCCAGCCGTATCAACTAGCGGCGGGATGGTGGAGACACAAGGATTCAGCATGGCGGCTGAATTATTTGACAAGTTGTCTCGCAATAGTGGCGGGAAGACTTTCGCTCCAACTCACCGGACTGAATTTATTGAAGCCTTCGGACTCATTGCCATCGAACTCAAGCACTCCTATTCCATCGTATTCAATCCGAGCCGCTCCGTTGCTGATGGAAAATGGCACTCCTTAGAAATCAAGGTCGCTCTATCTTCGCCACATTCTCTCTCTCTCATTAGGGTTGAAGGCAGTGGAGTGAATGTAAAAGTCAAAGTGAAACAGGCAGACAAAGCATCCGGGTTATCTGTCCGGCACATGAAAAAATATTTTTCTGATCCACGTCTGCTCGACATGGATGCTGATTCATCAGAAGATGTAAATTAGACCTGCATGTTGAAACCAAACGACATCCCTCTCAGCAATAAAAACCTGTTGCAATAAACTTTGCAAGGCATTACTCTTTGCGCCGTGAGCGTCACCTTGCCAGACGACTCGGCGTTCCGACGCTCTCACCTAAGCACACTAAGACTGAGCCGCCAGTAAGAAAGCACGGCAGCATAGGCACGACTAAAGCTTGTGCAGAATCCGTTAGAATACTAGCAACATGCTTTGTAGCAATTGCATTACAATCTCTGTCGTTGTCTCTGCAACCTTTTGGGGATTATGAATCTCTCCCTCGACTGCTTGCTCTTGTCTGCTATCTGGCGGTGGTTGCTGTACGGGGGTATGAATCTCCCCCGCTAGTGTGGGGCAACTTAGTGCTATCACTAACAGGGATGCTCTAAAGGTTTTTCTCATTGCTCTTTTCCTCGTTGGCCTATGAAGCTACTGACTGAATTGACTGCCGCTTTCCGATAGAGAAGCGGCGGTTTTTTGATGCTTGCCAAAAAATTGCAAGCATACAGAAAGGCTTTCCTCATATGAATTTAGCAGATGAACGCCGGAAGGAACTAGACAATCCCTCACTTACTACAAATGAACGTATCCTGCTGCGCCTGAGCCTTGCTGATGAGCTAATTCAGATTGGACAGTATGAGGACGCACGCGAGGCTTTAGGGGATTTATGGTGTGGCATTGGCAAGCGTCCGAACGTCGAAGGGTTAAAAGATGTAATCACAGCCGAAGTGCTGTTGCAATGCGGTACGCTCTCTGGCTGGATAGGCGCAAGCCGACAGGTTGCGGATTCACAGGAAGCTGCGAAAGACCTTATCAGCGAGGGCGCGGCCATATTTGAGAGACTTGGCGAGATGAACCGCGTCGCCGCCGCCCGTAGTGATTTAGCAATCTGCTACTGGCGCGAGGGCGCGTATGACACTGCGCTCTTGATTTTAGAGGAAGCCGCTTCACTCGTCAGTGATGATGAGTTAAAAGCAAAGATAGTCTTGCGCCAAGCTGTAGTCGAGAGTTGTGCTGGCAAAAATATTGACACGCTAAATCTGCTAAAGGAATCGGCCCCACTCTTTGAAAAAAGTACGAACCACGCTCTGAAAGGCAAATTCCACAACGAGCTTGCTATTGTCCTCAGAAAACTAGGGACAATAGAAAATCGCGTGGATTACTTTGACAGAGCTATCCTTGAATACACCGCAGCTATCTATCATTGTGAACAAGCACATCACGAACGCAACAGCGCAATCAATGAAAATAATCTCGCTTTCCTACTCTACAAGTTAGGTCGCTACCAACAAGCGCACGAACACTTAGACTGTGCTCGCCGCGCGCTGGCAAGACTCAAGGATGCTGGCCTCTTAGCGCAAGTGGATGAAACCAGAGCGAGAGTCTTCATCGCAGAGCAGAAGTATCGAGAAGCTAATGGTGTCATAGCTGCCGTGATTCAAAGCTTAGAGAAAGGCGGAAACTCGCCATTACTCGCCGATGCTCTTACCGCTCAAGGTATTGTCTGGGCGCGTGTTGGTGTCCATGACAAATCCATGAGCATCATGCGCCGTGCGATAGATGTTGCAGAAGATGCTGGCTCTTTGTCCAATGCAGGCATAGCTACTCTAACTCTCATTGAGGAACATGGAGCAAAGCGATTAAACCCAACAGACCTGTATAACATGTATCGTCGTGCTGACAGATTGCTCAAAGGCACACAGGATGCTGAAGAGATAGCACGCTTGAGAGCCTGCGCCCGCATAGTCATGCGACGGCTCTCAGGATTGCAGTTACATGACAGGAAATTCTCGCTGTACGGTGCTATTCAGGAGTTTGAGGCGAAGTTTATTGAACAGGCTTTAGAAGAAGCAGGCGGTAGCGTTACCCATGCAGCTAAACTACTCGGCATCACTCATCAGTCGCTCGCCAATCTGCTCAAAGGGAGACACAAGAGACTTCTTCATAAGAGGATACCTGCACAGAGACGTTTACGCAGTATTATCAAGAAACAAAAGACTTAAAGAGCGATGTGCCAAAAGTGACAAGTATAGTTAAGTCCCTCACAGAGCCTTTTTCATTATGAACATAATAGACCCATAATAACCTCGCTCACGCCTCTAAGCCTATAAAGCTAAGCAGTTTGCAAGTCATACTAAAGTCAATATTTATTCCCTTTAGAGAAGAATTAAGAGAAAAATTTGCGTCAAAAATGGCCCGGAGAGGATATAAAAAGCTGAGAAAACCGGTGGTCATCTAGGGGGCTGAAAGGGTGTTTTAGTGACCAAAGCGATACCTTTTGAAAAATAATTTCCAGAAAGGCCCTTACCTAGAGGCTCATCCTCATAAGATGAGCCTCTAGGTTTATTACATACGATTTGAAAAGTCTTTCATGGCAAGAGCCAATTACCAGCTTGCGCTCCGGCTATAGCAGCATCAAGTTGGTCTATGTTGCAGCCCACGTCGCTCCCGTCTGTGGCCCACAGATGACCGGGGCTGCTCGCTGTCAGCCTGTAATTTCCCTGTGCGACGTTAATAAACTGGCTGTTGAAGAGCGGATAGCCATTCGTATCCAGCACATATTGATTCATGTTCAACGGATTGTTCGGATAATAAGCCCGATTATCGTCTTTGTCCGGCGGAAAGAACAGCAGATTGCGCCGCATCAACCAGCCGGGAGCATAGGTGTTGAGAAAGTCAAAGCCATTGGAGGGCGCACTATCATCCCCATCAAACCCGTTTGTATTGTGCTTGAGAATGTTATTGTCGAAGCGGAAGCCGCTATTAGCGGTAAAGCGCGGGGCAACTCCATACAAGACGCTGCCTGTTTGAAAGACAGTGTTATGGATAATCCAGAGCCTGTCGGGCAGTTCCCTAACTTCTAAGAATCTGCCAGCCGTTCCGGGAACGTCGCCCACTCTCGTCCACAGGTTGTTACGGATAATGAAGTGGCTGGCCGGGATGGTGGGGCTATTATAGTCAATGCCTGAGATGTCAATGGCCCACCCAACATAATCAACCCTGTTATTGGTGATTTGCACGTTCTGAATAGTTGTCCACGGATTAGAAAGCGAATCATCTCCAGTGGTCAGGACAAAAGCCTCTCCCGCTTGCCCACGCGCGAAAGAGTTCTGCATCGCGTTTCCGTCAACGATGACATTTCGTGCGTGCTTGAGTTCAAAGATATTCTTGGCGAATAAATTTGGCTCAGTATTCCATCTCAAAGGTTTGAAGAAGTAGTTGCCTCGCACGGTGATGTCTGAGGGCGATGCATAAGGGATATTCATGTAAGCCCCGCCATACAGGATGCCCTGTCCCGCTCCTTCCAGATGGTTGTTGATGATGGCATGCGGCCCCACTCCGGCCCAGCATCCGATGGCCTGTGAATCAGATAGACCCGATTTGATCTCTTTAAAGTAAGAGTTGATCACGGATGTCGTCCCGGAGTTGATGGCGATGCCCCGCCTCATCCTGACATCGGTCGTTGGGTTCATGCCCCCCAGCTCGACATTGCTGAAGATACAGCGATCAAAGAGGAAATGATGAGGCTGGTTATCAAGCGTTGTGAGACTGGTATTCGGGTCTGAAATTTCAACCAGCGTGCCGACTTCACCGTAATAGCCGGAGCGACGGAAGAGGATACCGAGGAAGCGATAGTGATGAGCGGTATCGTTGGGCATCGAAGAGTCTGCGGCGACCCTCAGCGCAGCGTCTGTGCTAAACGTGCTAATCGTCGGCATGTTGGCGATATTGGATTCCGAGATGCGCGTCCCTTTCGGCGGAAGCGAGCAGCCTGCTGGCGGATTGTTTGTCAGGCAGGCGCTCTTGAGGACAATGTAACCTGTATTGCCGTCTGCTCTGGGTGGCAATGTGATTGAGCTATAGTCTGTGCCGGGCTGAAGGATAATGTCCGTGCGCCCCTGACGCGCGCTCGCCAGGGCGATTTCGGCTCGCAGTTGTGAGTTATTGGTGGGAAACACTGTAGTCACTCCGGCGGTGGAGAGCGGGGCAACTGTAACTAACTTGCTGACCGTATGGGAACCTCCAAGCTGCGCGCACTGTGACAAGCTAAGACCGTTACAGAATTCATTTTTGACCGTCAGGGATGCAGTGTAAGTACCGGGCATCATGTACAAATGCGTGGAGCGCGCTAACTCCGCTTTGCGCCCGTCGCCGAAGCTCCATTCATACTCATACGCGCCAGATGAGAGATTGCCGTCAAAGACGATTGGTTCGTCTTCGATGATGGAATCGGGAGCACTAATGCGAGCAACGGGAGCTTCTGCGATGTAGAGATGGACGGTATCCGTGCTTGCAGAAGTGTAGCTTTGTCCGTTGAAAGTGTATGTGGCTCTGACTGTGAATTGAAAATTATAAGAGCCGGGAAAATTGATGCTGCTCAAGCCAGTTGAGGCACTGGTGGGAGCGTTGATAATCGGGTCAGGTGCGCCGACGGGCTTAGAGGCGAGCGTCCATTTATAGGTCAGATTTGAGATGTTGGCGCACCCAACGCACTCATAGCTGCCTTGCAGGTTTGGGCTGGAGTTGTTGTGCGCGAGCGTTTGGTCTTCGCCCGCTCTGGCGACGAGGGCGTTGTACTTGCCAAACTTGAAATCGTCGAGAATGGCTTTGGTCGGAGCCGTCACTTGTCTCCAACTGCCTGCGCTGAGGCTGGCATAGACTGCGCTCAGGTCAAAGTCGTTGAAGAGAACTCCGGCAGGGTTTTCATTAATCCAGCTTCCGTCCGTTCCGCTCTGGCTCGTTTCCAGAAACAAACGCCCTCTGTCAGGTTCATTCGGCAGTGGCTCATGCTTGAATCTGATTCTGACATAACCCTTCGTGATTCGACTGAAGGCAATGTTGACGAGTTCTATAGGAGGATTAGTGTTAATCTTTTTCCAAAGAATGAGCCTGTCGCCAACAGTAATCCGCAAGAGTTGATTACTGTTGAGTCCGACTTCAAGACGCGCTTCCGACTCGTAAACATGGTTAGTGATATTCTCTATTGGAACTTTAATGATGCGCGCCGCCACATAAGCATCTCTCAGGTTGTAGCTGCCGCTCACGGTGCGGAGGCCGTTGAATTTCTCAGGCGGGCCGGATGCGGGTGGCACATTGACCTCTAAGCGTTGATTGGCGGCATTCACATTGGCGTCATTGAGATTGCTCTGACCAATCAAGCCTTTCTGCCACAAAGAGCCGAGAGCGGCGGCGTCGAAATTGTCTTCCAGACAAATCTTTTGCCGGGCGAGCGTGACATTGACGTTCGTTGTGCCGCCAGCCAGCAGGCCGATGCCCGTCAGTCGCGCGTCCTGATATGCATCCGTGCTGCAATTTGCGGAAGCGTTTGCGCTCTTGTAGCTGACTTTAATCTCATATTGTCCTGTGCGGACGCCCGGCAGGAAAAAGTAGCCGGTGCTGTTCGTCGTGGTCACAGCTTTGATGACGCCCTGCTCTGTGACTTCGATTAACGCGCCCGCAACCGGAGCGTCGGCATCAGATTTGACCGTGCCGACGACTGTGCCGGTGGGGACAAAGGCGAAGGGCGCGAGCTTGTCTCCATAGGCCGTGCTGCCCCACTGCTGCGCTAAGAATCCGGCCTGACTTCTCTGGACATACCATGTGCCGCTTGAGACGCGCCAGACGGCGTAATCGTATTTGCCGTCGCCATCATAGTCGCCCGGCACAGGCACGTCGCCGTAAGTTGCTCCGCCGAACTGGTAAGAAACGGTCGCGCCGTTTGAGCTTTGGAGGACATACCAAACGCCTGTGCCCGAACGCCAGACGGCGAGGTCTGTCTTGTTGTCGCCGTCATAGTCGCCTGCGCCGACCATGTCGCCCAGACTGCCCATGCCCCAGATGTGCGCGATGTCCTGATTGTTTGTGCTGCGCCTGTAATACCAGCCGCCGTTGGTGGGTCGCCAGAGGGCGACTTCGGCTTTGTTGTCGCCGTCGAAGTCTCCGCGCACGGGGATGTCTCCGACGTTGCCATATGTAAGATATGTGTAGCCAGCCGTGCTGCGCAGGATGTGCCACGTCAAAAGATTGTCGGGGCCAGTGCGAATGACTACAAGGTCTGTCCGCCCGTCACCGTCATAGTCTGCGGCGAATGGTAAATCTCCGCTCAAGCCCCACTGCTGATAACGAAAGCCGTCACGCGACTGCTGTATGTACCAGGTCATGTCTGTCGGGCGAAACACCGCCAGGTCGTCTTTGCCATCGCCGTCGTAATCTCCGGGGACGATGCGGTCTGTGCTCACACCAAATATCTCTGAGCGAGAGGTCTGTGTCTGTGATTGGAAGATGTACCATGCGCTCGTAGAGGGACGATAGACTGTCAAATCCGTCTTGTTGTCGCCATCGAAATCGAAAGGAGTCTTGTGTGTCGCGGTTTGTGCCTGCGTGGAGACAGCGCAGAGCAAAAAGGTGATGATGAGTAGATAAAGATTGGCTGAGAGTTTGCGTGACATGAGAGAGTCCCTTTCCACTGCCGCAGGTGAGGGCAGTCGTGAGTAGCGTGGAGGCAGGAAAGAGGTGGTCACCTGCGCGGCGGCGAGGCCAAAAGGGTCGAGGTCTGGCTAAATCTGAATATCTCCTAGCGAAGCTGTAAATAAAAAGCCGGAGCGATGTCCCACGAACTCAAGCCCCAAGGCATAACCGTCATCCCGTCGCGGCTGCGTGCGACATAGAAATGGGTTTGAAAAACTCCGAAATCCGAGACCCGCCAGACCGCCATGTCCGTCTTGCCGTCGCCGTCGTAGTCGCCGGGCGCTGGCCCATCAGCTGAGACATTAAACACTGAATGACCGAACTGCTGAGAGCGTATCTCTCCCGTTGAGCTTTCCACCCAGTACCACCATTTCCTATTCTTTTCATCCCCGCGCACGACGGTGAAATCAGTCTTGCCATCGCCGTCAAAATCCGCCGGAAGAATATTATCCGTCTCAGCATTGCCGAAGCGATAGAATTCTACCTGCTTGTCCGAACTGCGCTCGATGATAAAGGTGCTCGGCGGTGAGTTAAATTGGCGTCGGTACACCGCTACATCAGCCTTCCCATCTCCGTCAAAGTCTCCACGCAACTGCCTGTCGCCACAATACCCGAAATGCGTGACTCTCACTTCTCCCGTGCTGCTCAGCCATGTGTACCAGTGCGACTCTCCTGATGGCACAGCGCAGCGCACGACAGTCGGGTCAGCACGCCCATCGCCATCGAAGTCTTGTGTCTGTCGCGGGTCATCATCGGTGATGCCCCAGTGGATTCTCTGATAAGTGTTATCGGAACTGCGCCAGATGTGAAAATATGCAGGACTGCCTTCCAGCCCTGTGATGCCCCAGACGGCAATATCCCACTTCCCATCGCCATCATAATCCGCCGGAACCATCTGCATCCAATTCATGCCCCACTGCTGTGCATAATCCCGGCCTTTGCTGCCGCGTATGTACCACACTCTCTTGAAATTACTGCCGACAAGAATCTCTGAACGCCCGATGACATAATCGGTCTTCCCATCACCATCAAAGTCCAAGACCGCCGCCGGATTCCCCGCACGCGCCACTGTCCAGCACAGGAGCATGACGAAGGGCAGGATGAGATGATTTCGATAATTGAATTTCATGAGCCGGAACTCCTTGCGAGAGGCAGAGACAGCCGCATCATACGCTCGCACTTCGTACAGCGTCAACATTCTGTCTCATGATGCTTTACCGTCGAAGTCTCCGCGCACGGGGATGTCTCCGACTTCGCCGAAGTTATAGGCGATATATCCTAACTGGCTGCGCAGGATGTGCCACGTCAAAAGATTGTCGGGGCCAGTGCGAATGACTACAAGGTCTGTCCGCCCGTCACCGTCATAGTCTGCGGCGAATGGTAAATCTCCGCTCAAGCCCCATTGCTGGAAGCGGAAGCCGTCACGCGATTGCTGGATGTACCATGTCTGGTCGGTCGGGCGAAACACGGCGAGGTCGTCTTTGCCGTCGCCGTCATAGTCTCCGGGCACAATGCGGTCTGTCGAGACGCCGAACAGTTCCGAGCGCGAGGATTGAGATTGAGATTGGAAGATGTACCACGCGCTCGTAGAGGGACGATAGACTGTCAAATCTGTTTTGTGGTCGCCATCGAAATCAAATGGCGTCTTATGCGTGGCCGTCTGTCCTTGAGCGACAAGAGTGAGAGTCAGAGAAAGACACAAAGAGAGCACAAGAGTGCGTGAGTTGATTAGTGACATGATGGTCTCCTTTATCGCTCCATCTGCATGAGGACAGAGCGAGGGCTGAGGTTAGAGCAGGAGAGAGGTGGTCACCTGCGAGGCAGCGAGGCCAAAGGGTGCGAGGTTTATCTATACTTGTAAATCTCTTTAGCGAAACTGTAAGACCGAAGCCGGAACATTTTCCGTAATCCCAAATCCCCACGGCATGACAATCATCCCATCACGGCTCCGATTAACATAAAAATATGCTTGCCGGATGCCGGACTCCGGCCTGCGCCACACGGCGCAGTCCGTCTTGCCATCACCGTCGTAATCTCCCGGCACTGAGTTGTCAGAGGAGACGCCTTCTTCGGTATGCCCGAACTGCTGCGAGCGGACTTCACCGGTGGAACTCTCGACCCAGAACCACCAGCGTTTGCTGTCTATCATCCGCACGATGGTATAATCGGTCCTGCCATCGCCATCAAAGTCCGCAGGCAGCACACGGTCTGTCTCAGCATTGCCGAAGCGATAAAACTCTATCCTCTTATCTGAACTGCGCTCAATGATGAAGGTGCTCGGCGGTGAGTTAAATTGGCGTCGGTACACCGCCACATCCGCCTTCCCATCTCCGTCAAAGTCTCCACGCAACTGCCTGTCGCCACAATACCCGAAATGCGTGACTCTCACTTCTCCCGTGCTGCTCAGCCATGTGTACCAGTGCGACTCTCCTGATGGCACAGCGCAGCGCACGACAGTCGGGTCAGCACGCCCATCGCCATCGAAGTCTTGTGTCTGTCGCGGGTCATCATCGGTGATGCCCCAGTGGATTCTCTGATAAGTGTTATCAGAACTGCGCCAGATGTGAAAATATGCAGGACTGCCTTCCAGCCCTGTGATGCCCCAGACGGCAATATCCCACTTCCCATCGCCATCATAATCTGCGGGCACGAGCGTCATCTGATCTAATCCCCACTGCACGCCGCGCCCTCCCATCTGACTGCCCAGTATGTACCACACCAGCTTGAAGCTGTTGGCCGTCGGAATCTCACTTCTGACGACGACATAATCAGTCTTCCCATCGCCATCGAAATCTAAAACGGCGGCGCGGTTTACTGGCGGCGCGGCTTGCGCAATCAGCGAGGAGAGGTACACGAGCAGAACTATGCTTAGTTGAATCAATCTGCGCGAAGATGAATTGGAGCTGAACATTAACACTCCAGTAAATTTGACGGGAGGCAGATGTTAATAAAACTCAAGGCGGCAACTGCTTTGAGGTATGCTGAATCTACGCGGATGCCCTTTGCATGTCAAGCTTTTGCCTGTCCCCGCACGAGTAAAATATTTGGGCATTTCCTGCGCCAACTACTAGCGCGTGTATGCAATCTGCTATAGCTTTTTGGTCTGCCAATGGTCTGCCAACTGGCCCAAACCAACCAAAATCATCACAACTCAACTATAATCGAAAACTATAATTGTCTAACAAAACGCTCACCGAACAACTCAACTAAACTTAAAGAAAGAGGTGCTTTGAGACTGCAAAACCTTTATTCATCGGTTCGATTCCGATCGCCGCCTCCAATCTTTTCAACAACTTAGCAACAATTTAGAATCTGCCTGAAATCCCCACTGTAGTAGGAAATGTAGTAGGCTTTCGCAGTCCTTAATTATGCGCCTCAAACTCAAATCGCCTGTCTTAAAGGGCTGATAATAATAAAGGACTTATCCATGCTTGCTACTTTTGGAACATCCCTTAAAAATCTATTGCAATAAATCCTGCTAAGCATTACTCTTTGCGCCGTGAGTGCCACCTTGCCGGATTTCCGACACTCTCACCTAAGCACACTAATACTGAGCCGCCCGTGAGAAAGCACGGCAGCGTGAGAAATTAAGGCTGAAACATGTCTGTTAGAACAGAGGAATCAAGCTTTGCAGGACTTGCAAGGCTATCTCTGTAACTGGATCAATAGCACTCGTTTTGTCGGTTTCCATAATTCCGGCTTTGCCGTTAGGCATATATCCGCTTCTGTCGCATTCCATGTCTCCGGCGTAGGCAGAGACGGAAATTGCCAAAACAAGCATTAACGCTCTCACAACTTTCATCACGTTTTCCCTTTCGTTTTTAGTGGGATTTGAACAACTTCGCCGCCGCATCTTACACGGATTCGGCGGCTTTGGTGTGCTTGCTAAAATTTAGCAAGCATACAGAAAGGCTTACCTCACATGAATTTAACAGATAGCCGTCTGAAAGAACTAGATAATCCTGCGCTGACTCGCAACGAGCGGATTTTGCTGCGTAGTCGCCTAGCTTCTGAGTTTATCCATGTCGGGCAATATGAAACTGCACGCGAGGCTTTAGGCGAATTGTGGCAGGGCGTAGGCAAACGTCCTGAAATAGACAAGCTAAAGCCTCTGATTGCTGCCGAAGTGATATTGCAATGTGGCGTATTATCCGGCTGGCTTGGCGGCGTGCAGCATATAGCGGGCGCACAGGAGAAAGCCAAAGACCTCATCTTTGAAGCACTCCGCATGTTCAAGGCTCAAGACCAACATGCAAAAGTCTCGGAAGCAAAGTATGAATTGAGCAAATGTTATTTCAGGCTTGGCGCGTATGACGATGCAAGGGCGGTTTTAGAACAGGCTATTAAAGGACTTGATGAAAAGGATAATGACCTCAAAGCTAAAATCTACATTCGTCAAGCCGTCTTTGAAATATGGACAGGCCGTTATCGTGACGCTCTGGACGTACTGGAAAAGGCCAGAGAGTTTTTTGAATCAAGCGGGGATGCCTTAAAAGGCAAGTGGCATAGTCAAAAAGGGCTAGTGCTACGTAGGCTTGCCACCGCAGAGCATCGGCCAGACTATGCGGATAGAGCAATCATAGAGTTTACGGCTGCCATCTTCCATTTTGAACAGGCCGGACATGAAAGATACTGTGGCAGCAATCTCAACAATCTTGCCATGCTCTTATATCAAATGGGGCGATACTCCGAAGCACACGAACGCTTAAACCATGCTCAAGTGATTTTCGAGAAGCTTCAAGACACAGGCAGTCTTGCACAAGTGAAGGAAACAAGAGCGCGCGTCTTTATCGCGGAACAGAAATATAGAGAAGCTAACGGTGTGATTGCTGGCGTCATTCAGACATTTGAGAAGGGCAACGAGTACGGCAGATTAACAGACGCTTTAACGATTCAGGGCGTCGTGTGGTCAAGGGTTAAGGTCTATGACAAGTCAATAAGCATCTTACGCCGCTCAATGGATTTAGCCGAAGATGCTGGTGCTTTAACCAATGCCGGACGCGCGGCTCTTACTTTGATTGAAGAGCATGGCGCACGGCGGCTGAATCCGACAGACCTTTATAAAGCATATCGTCGCGCTGATAGATTGCTGAAAGGCACACAGGATGCGGAAGAAATAGCGAGACTCAGAGCGTGCGCCCGAATTGTTATGCGCCGACTTTCAGGGATGCAACTACACGATAGGAATTTTTCTCTTTACGGTGCGCTCCAAGAGCTTGAGGCAAAGTTTATAGAGCAGGCTTTGGATGAAGAAAGCGGGAGCGTCACCCGCGCGTCTAGGCTGCTCGGCATTACTCATCAATCGCTTACTAATCTACTCAATAGCCGACACAAAAGCCTATTGCATAAGAGAACGCCCGCGCAGAGACGCTTGCGGAGCATTGTCAAGAAACCAAAGAAACAAAAGACTTAGATGCCACTGTAACTTTTGGCACATCGCAGCTTTGCCGTAAACAAAGGACTTAAAGGGCTATGTGCCTAAAGTAACAAGTATAGCTAAGTCCTTTATTTCTCACGTTCGACAATTCTTTAAGCTTATTAACCCTTTGCGATTCTGTAAGCTTCAATTTTCTTCATTGCATTAAATTGATATTCTTCTGTTGGGTGTGCATATCGCATGACCATCTTGTTAGACTGCGCGTAGTTAAGAGGCTAGGCGTCGGGCATCAAACTCTAATTAATGCTCTCAAGACAATACATAAAGACCTGCTCAGTTTGAGAACGCCCTCTAAGAAGCGGCGCAAAACTGTATCCGGCAAGATTATCCGGTGAAAAAGCTAAAGTCGAAATACGAGAGATAATGAGCGCATTAAATTATGTCTGAATTTGACCTTACAATTTGTGTTGAGGTTAATTCCGATTCTTACTTACTTTATGTGTGCGAACCAACAATATAGGCTTATCTTCATTTTTCTTGTAATCTCCTAGATTGTCATGACCGTCAAGACACCAACCATATGCACCATTTTCATTGGCACTCCAAACAGCATATATGTACGGACAATCAGGAAACAATTTTTTACGTAGCGCTTCGGATTTTTCATCTCCAAAGTGACGATAACCTTCATATTTACTACTACCTCTATAATCATCGGTTTCGCAAAAACTGAGAGTAAGTAATTCTTTTGCAGTCGGAAGTCTCCAATCTATATGTCCAGCAAAATCAACGCTACACCTTCCATGTTTATATTTATTATTATCTTTTCCCTTAATATCTTCCATACGAAGTGCAGCAGGTTTGGATATTATTCCGCCACAACCAAATTGATGCGTAGCCTCAAACCAGTCTAAGTTTACAGGCTGACACTTAAAGCACTTACCATCATATTTCATCCCCCAGAACGCTTGGATCCACATTAAATTATTCGTAACATCAAGAAAAGTTCCATTGCTGTAGCAGATGAAAGCACCAAAAGGTGTGTCGATTGGGCTTTCTATAATCTCTTCACTTTTACGTCCATAAGGTCTCAAATCTGGGGAATATATCCCTTTCATACTTCGGAGGATTGCACGTTTCAAATCAGCATTTTCAAATTTCGCCCCATTGCGATGAGCTATAACGATATTCTCATCACTAAGATGAGATGACCGTAAATCGGCTTCATCGAGATCTGCATCAATTAGATTTGCATCAATTAGATCTGCACCACTGAAATCTACATTATTGAGGACAGCCTTTTTAAGATTCGCATTTCTTAGCTTGGCATATTTGAGATTGGCATGAGGAAGATAAGCACCGCTTAAATCTATTTGCTGATCTTTATTTTCTTTACTATTCCATTTACGTCTTGCTATTACTGTTAAAGCTGCCTGAATGTCTGGTTTTATTTTATTTGACTCTATTCTTTCAGATGACTTTTGACTTTGCTCTCTAACAAAAGCGGTTAGCACTTCCATCACAGTCCAATGGTCTTTTTGAGAATCTTTTGCAATTCTTTCCAAAGCATAAATGCCTCCGAGCCGCCCGTCTAAATACTCACTGCCAAGTAACTCGACTGCTTTGCTAAATCTATCGGTGAGTTTTCCTTCTTCATTCACTTTGATATTTCTCCAAGTTAAATAAAGCCCTGAAATTAAAACAAGGCCGCCAATAATTTGTGCTAAGTTAAAACGTGATTTATTTTCTTCTGCTAACAGATCTTTATCAAGTTGGACACGATCTTTAGGATCTAATTTGGTGATTGCTTCGCTGTCAATTCTTTCTCTAAAGGACTTAGCTTGCCAAGACGGGATTAACCAAATAGCAAGTAACAAGAGACCTATGCCAATACATATAAAAAAGACCTTCAAAGTTCTTTCCGTCCTTTTCTATATAATCGTCCGATTCAGAAGTTCCAATGCAAGATATTCTAGGGCTAAAACAGATTCCACAAAATAACTTCTAAGCTGTGAATTATAGAACAGTAGATTCTGTAAAGTTAAGCTCTAGCTTTTACACATTAACCCTTTGCAATTCGGTAGGCTTCCATTTTCTTCATCGCGTTGAATTGATGTTCTTCCGTTGAGTGTGCATATCGCATGACCATTTGCACGCGACTGTGGCCTAAGATCGCCGCCAGCGTGACAAGATCAACGCCAGCTTCCGCCGCCCGCGTTGCGAATGTATGCCGCAGATCGTAAAGCCGGAAAGGTTTTAATTCAGCGCGCGTCACCGCGCCGTTGTGTGCGTTATTCAGTTTGACAATCGGCTTGCCGGAATCCGCCCCCCTTCGCCCGCCTGAAAATATATAATCGCCTTCGGCTTCCTTAACGCGCTTTTCCAGCACTACACTTGCCCGCTCAGTCAACGGGATTTTCCGCTTCGCTGCTCTAGTCTTACCAAAGGGAACAGACAAATAACCCTGCTCAAGATTGATATTCTCGCGCATCAGGCGACAGATTTCTTCGGGGCGTGCGCCCGTCTCTAACATGAGAATTGCCACGTCTTGCAATGGCTGACTTGCGGCCAATAGATAAAGCCGTTCTTCATCGTGAGATAAGACGCGCATGTGTTCATTATTTTCTGCGAAGAACTTGACGCGGGAAACCGGATTACTTTTAGTCAGTATGTCCGATTTGATGTAATGATTGAAAAGAATCTTTAAGCAAGCGAGTTCGCGGTTTACAGTCGCGGGTTTTAATATGGCCGTTGACTTTGAAGTTGCCGCCGGATTTTTCAAAAGCTTCTTTGCGGGCGGACTTTTCCTTTGCTTGATGCGCCATGTTTTGAACTTTTCGATTTCCTCTTTCGTGATTCTATCAAGGGGAGTGTCGCCAAAGAATCGGAGCAAAGCTTTACTTGAAGTCTCATATCTTTTATGCGTATTCGGATGCGCCGCGTGTTCGTGTTCTGACCATGCGAGAAAAGCTTTCATCGCCGCGCTGAATAGGGGCGCGCGTTGCTTTGCTTCAAGTCCGACTTCATCCTTTGCTAACTGTGTGCGATAGGCGCGCTCGACGGCTTCCGCATCCCGTTTGTTTTTGCACTTCGTTGATTTCTGGACATGATAATCGTCAATCCAGAAATTCATCCACCACACGCCGCCGCGCTTGTAAATTGCCATATCATCACTTCCCTTTCTTCGCGCCGGATTTTGTAGTCCGTCGCACAACTAAAGTTTTCTTTTCTTCAATCCGCTTCTTTTCTTCGCTGGAAAGCGGCGGTTGACCGTTGCGTTGTAGTTTGTATTTCGATTGATAATTTTCCCGCCATCGTTTCGAGCGGATTGCGTGCGCGCACGCCGTTGAGCAAGACCACATATCGGAGCGACCCGCCCAGAAGATACGATTACACCGCGCGCATTCACGGATTCGCCAAGCCTCTACGCCCTTGATTGCTTCAATGAATCCGTCAGACCAAGTTTGTAATTTGCCGTCGTTATCTATTAAACATGCGCTGGGAGCTTGTAGCGGAAGATACATTGTCCAATCTCCCTTTAAGGATTCCGGCGAGTCTTGCGCGGCTTGAGATTTTAATTCCTGTAATTGTTTCGCGTATCTGGCGATGATTCGTAGATTCTCGCGCCACTGTTTTACGTTACGATAGCCTTCCGTTGGAGAGTAATCGGTCAATACATAATCAACGCCGACAAATCCACTTCGGGTAATTGTATTCAGCCAATTAACAAACGCTTCTGGCACATCCTTCAAACGCTTCTGAATCTCATCATTGAAAACTCGCTTTGCACTTTCGATGTCCTCACGCTTCATCGCTTCCACGAAGGGCGCGGTCATTTCTTTACTCAAATCCGGCAAGTCGTAATCCGGCGGTATCAAATTCACTATTTCAATAATCTGCCCAAGCTTTTCCGGCGGCGGATTGAGGAAACGTGACGCTTGGTTTGGCTTTTTGCGCTCCATGCTCTGAATGCCTTCTATTGACATACAATAGCATTCACCTACACTTGAGCGCAAGAGATGTGCTGAAAGGAGATTGAATAGCATGAAAGCAAACGTCACACAATCGGAGCGTATTGCATGGAGTCTGGCGGAAATTGCGAAGCAAACGGGCTTATCGCTTGGCTTTCTACGAAATGAAGTAAGAGCGGCGCGCTTACCTGTTCGGAAATTCGGGCGTCGTGTTCTAGTGCTGGACGGTGACTTGCGCGCCTACCTTGCACGCGGCAGCGAACGCAAAGAGCAATGAAAGTTCAAGACGTTCTGGCAAAGCTTTGCGGCGTGAGAAAGAATAGTTCGGGCTGGTCGGCGCGCTGTCCGGCGCATGATGACAACAGAAACAGCTTGAGCATTTCTGAGGGAAACGACGGCAAGATACTTTTTAAGTGTCACGCCGGATGCTCATATCAAGGAATACTCGCCACGTTTTCACTGACGACAGGCGCGAACGGCGCGGGGCGGATCGTCGCTATTTATAACTACTCCGACGAAAGCGGCGAATTGCTTTATCAGGTCGTGCGCTATGAACCGAAAGGCTTTCGACAGCGCAGGCCGGACGGCGCGGGCGGATATGTTTGGAACTTAGAGGGCGCGCGGCGTGTCCTGTATCGCTTACCGGAATTAAGGCAAAGTGATAAGCAAGAAATTGTTTTCATAGTCGAGGGCGAAAAGGATGCTGACCGTCTTGCTTCGCTCGGATTGATAGCCACAACAAACGGCAACGGGGCGGGAAAATGGCGCGCTGAATATAACGACTCATTACGCGGGCGTCATATCTGCATCTTGCCGGATAATGACGATTCCGGCGCACAACACGCCGCGCTTGTGGCGCAATCCCTTCACGGTATAGCGGGAAGTGTAAAGATTGTTTCGTTGCCGGACTTGCCGCCGAAGGGGGACGTTTCTGATTACTTAAACATAGGCGGAACAGTCGAAACCCTAAAAGAGATTGTGACAGCCGCGCCGGAATGGATGCCAGACACAAGCCAGAATAAAGCCAAAAGCAAAATGACGCGCTTTAACTTCACGACGCTTGACGATCTGCTTTCCGAAACGGAAGAACAGACCGCTTTCATCTGGGATCGCACGTTGCCGCGCGGCGGATTCTCTATCTGTGCAGCGAAACCGAAAGTAGGTAAATCAACATTCGCCCGAAACCTTGCCGTTGCTATCTCGCGCGGCGCGGATTTCTTCGGACGTGCGACTGCACAAGGAAAAGTCCTTTACCTTTGTCTTGAAGAAAAGCGCGCCGAAGTTGGCGCGCATTTTCGCCGGATGAAAGCATCAAGCAAAGATATTCTCATCCATACAGGGCGCACGCCAGACGGGGCTTTAGATGCTTTAGAAGTAGCGATTGAAGAACATGCGCCCGCGCTTGTTATCATTGACCCGCTTTCGCGCTTTGTGCGCGTCTCTGATTTTAACTCTTACGCGGAAGTAACACGCGGTCTTGAGCCTTTGATTGATCTGGCACGCACAAGCGGTTGTCATATCCACGCACTTCATCACAATGGAAAAGGCGAGCGAGACGGCGGGGATGCGCTGCTAGGCTCTACAGGTTTTTTCGGGGCGGTTGACGCTTTGCTTACGATGAAGCGGCGTGAGCGCGTGCGAACACTCGAAACCCTGCAACGCTACGGCGAAGATATGCCGGAAACGGTTGTTCACATGGATGCGGAAACCGGACTTGTGGCGGCTGGCGGCGACCTGAGCGCGCTACAAATCGAAGAATACAAAACGAAAGTTTTAGAAGCACTAGGCAATGAGGCTTTAACTGAAAGCGAAATTCGGGAACGGGCGGGCGGCAATCAATCTCTTATCGCAAAAGCGTTGCGCCTGTTATGTGAAAGCAGCGATGTGCAACGCACCGGAGCGGGCAAGCGCGGCGATCCTTACCGATATGCACGAAACTCGGTTTCTCGGTTTTCTATATATGAAGAACCGAGAAACCTAGAAACCTAGAAACGAAAACGGAGCAAAGCACACTTTCCGAAGATGAACCCGAACGTGCCGCGTGGCGTGAATATGACAGCACATCCCAGACGGACGCAAACGAGTTGTCCGACGTTTCCCGCGCCGTTGATGAATCCGTTAATTCCACTACGGCTAACCCGCTTACATAAATCGCGGAAAAGAGACGCGCTGTGTTAAACGAAAAAGGAAATCGTAAAATGATTTCCTTGCTGATATAATTAAATCATGAGTTCTAATACGGGAGATACAATTCGCGGATTGCCACGCCGACCGCGCGTAGCAGATGCTTCCGCCGCTGCCATTCTCGCAGCCATCGCTGGCGGGATTCTTACCGTAGGTCTGGGGGGCGCAATTCTGGGGGGACTAGCCGGAACTGCTTTCGCCAATCAGAGGCAACCGCTGGAAATGGCGATTCGTGATTATTTCACCAAAAGGGGCTTAGAAGTCATCTTCTACTATCCTGCCCCCAGAGCTATTAAAGTTACCTTTCGGTATAACCTGAATCCGAATGCTTACTGGACAGTAGAAAGCGTCATGCCCGACCACCTAAAACTTCCCTCGCAGGAAGATAACGCCGACTGGCTTTACGGCAACCTCATAAAAGTGGAGCTACCTAAAGTTCTACGTAGGATAAAGCGCGCCAGCTAAATGAATCTCGACGAATCAATCAAGCAGTTAGAAAAGATCACCGCAGAAGTTAGACAGGCAACACTTGCCGATAATCTAACTACGCTAGGTAATAAACTAGCGTTAGATCGAGAAGGCCAGTTGATAAGCGAAGGCAAGAGTGAGTTTCATGTTGTAGTGTTTGGTGACCTCAATGGTTTCAAAAAAATCAATGATGCCTATACACATGCTGCCGGAGATGTTGCTATCAGTAAAGTTGGAGAAACCATAAATCAGATCGTCGTTGAGGGGTTGAACGCCAAAGCATTCCGGCCAAGCGGAGACGAATTCGTAATCCTGCTCAAACGGGGTACAGTCAAAAGATTTTTATCAATCACTTCTTCCTTCGGCAATATCTTTTTCTCTTATAATGAGGCAGAATTGAGAACAGCAATGAGTCTCGGTTACGCCGTTAGCGATAGAAAAACAAGTTTCAGTGACTTACTTGAACGAGCGGAAGCAGCTTGTCAAAACGCAAAAATGCGAGGCGACGGCGTTTGTATAAAATGGTCAAAAGACATCAAGCTAAATCCATCCGTAAGATTAGACGCAATATGCCGGAAGTGCGAGGCGAAAATAAATTGTAATATCGCTCAACAGAATGCGCCGAAGAAACTAAAATACTGTCCATGTTGCGGCAGCGAATCCTTAGAGTATTCCGACTCATCAATGCAACCTACAGAAAAAAAGTGGCGTAAAACAAAACGCCGACGCGCGCAAAGTTGAATCATGCGCGGCAAGTAACAGCGCGGGCGTCTATCTGATAGCAGATTCAATCCGACACAAAGGGCAACAAGTGGGATATAAGTGGGCTACGAAAAAGGGCGTCAAAAGGGCGACGAAAGGGCGACATAAAAGGGGTACGAAAGGGTATCAAAAGGGGAACAATAAATAGCATGAACCAGACATCTCAGAAGCGGAAAAGCTATCTGGCAATGTAGTAGGAAATGTAGTAGCTATGTGCATCTATGGAGTATTATGGGCTAGCAACGGTTTCGATAAAACCCTTATTTTATAAGGCTATGATGCTCTATGCTATTCCTTGACACATGCACTTTATGAATTGCAAAACCTTTATTCATCGGTTCGATTCCGATCGCCGCCTCCAATCTTTTCAATAATTTACAGATAAAAGATAGAGTCTACAAATATAGAGTGTGACCAAAACTGTGCCTACCTTATTGCGGCACTCGCCAAAATGAAGAGCCATAGCACTTAAAACTCAGCTTGAAGCCAGCAAGAATATATCTTTTACTTAGATCTTAAATTGTATAAAGGTAAGATGCACTACGGTTCAATTCTGGTGTTAGGCGTCTTCACATCTTTGCGATATAAGGTAAAGCATATTCTGTAGATTGCTATGACAAGAACTAGACTTCCACAGGTTTTTATAAGCTACAGCCACAGGGACAAAAAGTGGCTTGAAAGGCTTCAGGTTTTTTTGAAACCTCTCGAACGAGCAGGGCTTGTTGAGCGATGGGATGATACGAGAATAGATCCCGGTGGAAAATGGAAAGATCAAATAAAAGATGCGATTGAATTTTCTTTTGCCGCAATACTTCTTATTAGTGCGGATTTTCTGGCTTCTGAGTTTATTACTACAGACGAGTTGCCCCCCCTACTTTCGGCGGCGAAGCAAAAGGGATTATTAATCGTACCTGTCATAGTAAGCCCGTGTGGTTTCGCTCGCACAAAAGAACTCTCAGACTTTCAAGCAATAAACCCCAATTTCAAACCTGTAGTTAATATGCGCACGGGAGAGCGCGAGGCACTTTGGGATCGAATAGCTGAGACCATTCAAGCGGCACTTCCATCAATAACAAGACCCACAAAGGACAGCCCGCGGGCTACAGTTAAACCTAAACAGACAGAAAATTTACTAATTTCAACTCCACAACACGAGGAAAAACGAACTTCTAAATTTTTATCTACCCAAACGAATATTATTACCCCTAATTTATTAGAACCGGACGCTACAGTGCCTCAATGTCTTGATAGTCATTTGATTGTCTCAAAGGAATTGTATTACTACATGGTTAATCATGGACTTGATTACTCAGATCCAAGGGTTGATGCTCTCAGAGAGCGAGATACTCAATCTGAGTTTATCCGTTCGCTGCTTTACTCGACCCAAGTGGTGATTAACAGGACCCATTTTTTCAACAACCCATTCCTATTTAAGAACTTGTTGCCTAAAAATAAAGAATACCTTGCATCTTTCGCTCAACTGATTAAGGGCGTTAATGGTAAACAAGTAATTGTTCCCTACCTTTTTAATGAACGCTCTTTCAGCGATTCATTCCCTGCCCATTTATCTCCAGAAAGACATCAAGCATTGACATGTCTTTTAGAAGCGATTGGTGAGGAGGTAACAGTCGTCCGGCTCGCTCTGGACGATGAAAGAAATGAGAGGTTAACACAGTTAATTCTGCACAATTTCCACAATTATCTTATTTCTTTAAGAGCACTACGAGATGTCCATCTCCATAAGATGGCTTCAGAGTTGATCGAGACAAGAGGAGGCATATCGCAAAAAGATTTTCGGACTTTTAAGCGACAAATTCATAAGCTATCTAACTATGCAGTTCGCAAAATGGATGCCCCATTAACGAGGTCTGATATTTATAGAGATTTTTTTGTAGAAGGGCCAAATAAAGCTGACAAACTAGAGAGCATGTTGAGAGGACGCTTTCGCAAGCCGAGCGCGGACAGTCCATTCTTGTTCGAGATAAAGAAATTAGTAGACCTTCGTTATAACACCTTACTGCCTGACTTCCTCGGTCTATGCGCTTTTTCCTCAGTTGGGCTGCCTAGCCGATCTGTCTTACAAGAATTTACAATTTGGCAAAGCAAAGTAATATCTGAAGAAGTGGACGCTTTCATAGAGAGCTTGTTTAAGATGTTCAAAGAGACTACTCCAACCTTTGCAGATAGTCAGAGGGCGATAATTCTTCCTAGATTAAGTGATCTCACCGTGACTGATATTGTCGATATCAGACAACTCCCTGAGTGGAATGATTTTGCAGCAGCACAGCAAGGCATTCTGGCAAATCCGCTTCCGATAGTTGATCGCTTTAAAGAATTTCAAGATAGATTAGATGCATTCCATTCTGCGCTGTCGACCTGGTATTTTAATAAATATACGGGGAAGAGGGCGGAGGGAATTTACTTCAATCATGTATCAGTAGCTCTAAATATAGCCGGTTACTTATTCATGTTTAGTAGTGTATACTCACCCCAATATTGGGAAAAATCAACGCCGGTGATTACGGGTCCTAGCTTGCGAACGCTTCAGGAAGTAGGAGAGAGCAGTGGATTCAGGATCATGCTTATTGTTAATGTGATAGATTGTGAAACAAGGGAAGTGAATCGAGACCGAAGTTATAGAATCGATTTGATAAACAGCCACAGTAAATTGACTGGTAATGAGGTAATGGACTTAATCAAAAGCATCGAATGCCAAAGATCAAGTTAAGTATTCAGTAGCAGCAAATAGTGCTGATGAGTGGCCTCAACGCCAATTCACTTACACAGAATCTAGCTTAGGCTCGAAGATTATTAAATGTTGGGCTCGAATGATTTGTTAGCCGTGCCTTTATTTTGCCGAGAGCCATACTTCTTCTCCCTATTCTCTATCCATAACACTCTCAGTTTGGGTGTTGTCAAGCGTCTTGTCAGAATACCAATCTAAGTAGAAAAACTAAGTCAGTAAGAGTTGATCGAATGCAGCGATTGAAACGTTTTGTATTATTAGTCTTTATCTTGATTGCGTTCAGCCTTGCCGGTCAGCGATGGTTTACGACAAAGTCGGCTGGCAGAGTTCTGGTTGGTGGCGGAACGCTTTCTGCTCCGACCGCAGTCTCGGCTTCGGATCGAGATTACGCGGATAAAGTCGGCGTTATGTGGGACACCGTGCGCGGCGCAACCCTGTACCGAATTTTCCGCGGCGCCAGCAGCGATCCGTCCCTCGCAACTGATGTCGGAACGACTGCGGCAAATTATTTTTTCGACACTACTGCGCTTGCGAGTCAAAACTATTTTTACTGGGTGCGCGCGGAAAACAGCGGGTCGAACAGCAGTCTGAGCAACGGCGATCAAGGGACTAGGGCCGTAGGCTCCACTCAATACGAAATATTTTTTCCCTTAGCTCCTCCGCCCGCGCCTGCCGGAAATCCAGTCACGGCAGTTAAACAATCTCTCGGTAAAACTCTTTTCTGGGACGAACAGCTTTCTTCGACTTTGACGGTTTCGTGCGGGACTTGTCATCGCCCAAGTCATGGAGGTTCTGACCCGCGAACTATTGTCAATAACACGCGCTCAAGAAATCCGGGTTTTGATAACATTTTTAATACTGCCGATGATGTCTTTGGCTCGCCCGGTGTTCCGCTGAACAATCTGGACGGAACATACACACCTTCAAATCAATTCGGATTTAGTGAGCAGGTCACCAATCGAAAAGCTCCGTCGTACCTGAATAACGGTTTTCCTTTTGATGGCATATTTCAAGGCATATTCTGGGATGGACGTGCATCAGGCGCTTTTCGCGATCCTCTGACAAATGTGGTTCTGCTGCCGGAGGGGGCAACTTACGAGAGCCAGATTTTATTTCCTCCCGTTAGTTCCGGCGAAATGGCTCACGGCGGTCGAAACTGGACGCAGGTGGCAAATCAAATCGCCAGCGTAAAACCACTCGCACTAGCGGGTAACGTTCCACGCTCGCTTGCAGATTGGATTAATGGTCGGACTTATCCAGAGCTCTTTGAAGAGGCTTTCGGTTCGCCGGAAGTTACTCCGGCGCGGATTGCGATGGCGATTGCGACTCACGAACGTTCTGTGTTTTCCGACCGCGCGCCTTTGGACAGATTTGCTGCGGCCATTGAACCGCTCACGGCTCAGGAAGACAGAGGGCGAGAGGTTTATCTAGGGACGCAATGCCACTTCTGTCATGCCGGTCCGAACCTTTCGACTCAGAAGTTTTTTTTCATCGGCGTTCGTCCGCCAGCGGAAGATATCGGGCGAGAAGCTGTGACCGGAAATTCAGTTGACCGAGGAGGGTTCAAGTCCACACCTCTCAGAAACGTCGAACTGCGTGCGCCATATATGCACAACGGTCAGTTCGCGACGCTCGAAGAGGTAGTCGAATTTTATGATCGCGGTGGAGATTTTAACGCGCCGAATAAGCCGGATCTTATTCGTCCGCTTTTTCTAACCATTCAGCAAAAGGCCGATCTCACAGCGTTCATGAAACGCCCGCTGACTGACCCGCGCGTGAGAGATGAACTGCCGCCCTTTGACCGCCCGCAGCTTTATACAGAATCAAATCGTGTTCCTGTAATAGCTGGCACAGGGCGCGCTGGTTCGGGCGACATTCTTCCGCAAGCGATTGCCATTGAACCGCCGCTTGTCGGAAATCCGAGCTTTACAGTCGCCGTTTCGAGAGCATTGGGCGGCGCTCAAGCTGTTTTGGTAATTGACTCAAACGATCCGGGAGTCGGCACATCAATTCCATCAAGTGGCTCGTTGGTGCGAGTTCAGGTCAATCTTGCGGGCAGTGGCAATGGCAACGGCTTCGGTTCATATAGCGTGCCTATTCCAAACAATCCGGCCTTCATCGGGCAAACATTTTACGGACGCTGGTACATCACTGATGCCGCAGCGGCAAACGGATTTTCGGTCAGTCAGGCATTTCGTTTTACGGTTTTCGGTGATGTTCCAACAGTCACAAATAGAGCCTCTGCCGACTTCGATGGCGATGGCAGAACGGATGTCTCGGTCTTTCGCGCTTCGTCCGGTTACTGGTATATCTCAAACAGCTTCAATAACACTTTTCGCGCCGAAGCCTTCGGCCTCGCAAGCGACCGGATAACGCCCGGAGATTATGACGGTGATGGCAAAGCCGATGTCGCAGTGTGGCGTCCGTCTGCCGGATACTGGTATCGCATAGACAGTTCAACCAGCACGTTTCGATTTGCCGCTTTTGGACAGAACGGAGATGTTCCGACGCCTGCGGATTATGACGGCGACGGGAAGATGGACGTGGCTGTCTATCGGCCATCAAATAATTATTTCTATCACTTGAATAGCTCTGACGGTTCGTTCCGCTTCCAGCAATGGGGAGTAAATGGCGATCTGCCGTTGATGGGAGATTACGATAGCGATGGCAAAAACGACTATGCCATATATCGCAGCTCGACCAGCACTTTTTATTATTTGCATAGCTCGGACGGCGCGGTTCAAGGGTTTCAGTGGGGGGCCATTGGAGACAAGCCAATCGCAGGGGATTTTGATGGTGACGACAAAACCGATATTGCTGTCTATCGTCCTTCAACCGGCGGATGGTATGCAATCAAAAGCAGCGACGGTGGATTCATGGGACTACAGTGGGGGACAACCGGTGACATTCCCGCTCCGGGAGATTATGACGGAGACATCAAGTGTGATGTAGCCGTATTCCGGCCATCCAGCGGAGTTTTCTATGTCCTGCAAAGTGGAACAAATAGTTTCAGAGCAGAGCAGTTCGGCATCAATGGCGATGTCCCCGCGCCATCAGCCTACGTGCCTTGATTCTTGAGAAGACTGTATTATTCATCAGTTCGATTCCGATTGCCGCCTCCATAGAATTAAAAGTTTGCGGGCAGCCACTTGGCTGCCCGCTGTCTATTGAATCGCTGCTTTTACTCGCCTTACTCTAAAGCATCATCAAGCATCACCGCAGGTATTTGTTGAACCATTCGAGAGTGCGCTTCCATGACAGTTTGGCGGCTGCTTCGTCATAGCGCGGCGTCGTGTCGTTGTGGAAGCCGTGCTGTTTGCTCTCGTACATGTAAAGCTTATACACCTTCTTGTTGGCCTTGAGAGCCGCTTCGTAAGCCGCGATGCCCTCGTTGACCCGCTCGTCATTGCCCGCGTAATGCAGCAACAGTGGCGCGGAAATCTTTGGCACATCGTCTGCGCCCGCCTGGCGGCCATAGAACGCGACTCCGGCATTCAGATCTGCGCCCAGCCGCACGGCCAACTGATTCACCATCCCGCCGCCGAAACAAAAACCGACCGCGCCAAGTTTGCCAGTGGAGTCTGGACGCGCTTTGAGCCACTTGGCCGTCGCGACGAAATCTTCGGTCATCTTCTTTCCGTCCACCTTGCGGAATGCGGCTGCGCCTTCCTCGTCGTTGCCCGGATAGCCGCCGACCGAAGTCAATCCATCTGGCGCAAAGGCTATGAACTTGTCGAGCGCGAGGCGACGCGCCACGTCTTCGATGTAGGGATTGAGTCCGCGGTTTTCGTGAATGACGAGCACGACGGGATGCTTTTTCCCTTGCGCAGGGCGAGCCAGATAACCTTTGATTGAGCCGTTCCCTGCCGGGGATTGCACGACTTCGTAGCCCACTTTGATGCGCTTGTCATCCGGCGCGACCTGCTGCGCCCAGACGTAGTTGGGTCTCAGGCTCTCGAAGATTGCCGCGACGGTCAGGCCGCCGACAGCAAACTTGACAGCGCGGTCGAGGAAAGTGCGGCGGTCTATGTCGCCGTGCTGGTATTCGTGAAAGAGGTCTAACAACTCCTGCGGATAATCGGATGCTACTTTACGTTCCATTCTTTCTCCTTGCATGTGATTAAGCGGATGAGCGGGACAATACATTTATTTTGTCCCGCTCATATCTTATATTTTATCTTTTTGTTTGTTCAGATGAACAGCTACGGGCAGCATTCTAGCTGCCCGTTTTCGTTTCTGTGTAGCCTTGTCCAAGAAAGGAAAGACGCAACCCTTTGCGGTCTTGAGTCTTTCTTTGTTTGCGCCACCAGCGTGAACCGTTTGTATTTCTCGCAAAGGCGCAAAGATAAAACAGAAGGGCGCAAAGGAATTGAAGAATGGACTGGTTGAAGTCACGGCATTCTTACTTGTAGATTAATCGAGTCCCGATAAAGTCGAAAATCTTTTCGGGCATCTTCATCTGTTCCCATGCGCCGTAGCCAGCAGTTAAAGCAAGGGGCCACAGGATAAACATGCTCACGGTTCCGACTGCTGCTTTATCAATCCACTTTCCCGCGCCAATCTCTACCGTCATCGTGTCGTCTGCCTGGCGAAAGACTATGTTGAGAGATGTGGACATGCCTACGAAATCGCGCCATCCGCCGCGCTTCTTGATTTGCAGGAGCAGGCTCTGGCCTTCCGCGCTCATCTGTTGAGAATCAAACCCTTGTGAGTCAAGCCAACTCTTCACGTCCGCGATAAGACGCGCGCTGTCGTCCGACGTGCAGATGTATCTGCGACTTTTCGCTCCCTCAACTGTCGGAGGATTAGATGCCGGAGGCGGAACAGCATTCGGCGCAGGCGTTTTCGCGCCGCCTGATTCTCCGAGCTTATTGCCGCAAGTCCCGCAAAATTTCAGGCTGGCCTCGACCTGCGCGCGACACTGCGGGCAATGTCTTGGGCCGGTTAATGGTCTATAGTCTGCGCCTCCCCTGTTCTGTTGAGGCGCAATCGCGTGGTCGTTGGATTCGTCCGCGGCGTTTCTTCGCGGCTGAGTGACCGTTCTGTCTTCGAGGCTTTTGAGCGCGGTATCAATCTTTGTAGCGACCTTAGCCAGCAACTCATCGCGCCGTTTCAGTCTCAACAGCAGGTCGCGTATCTCAGTCGGAGAGCGGCCTTCACGCAACTCCTCTTCTAACTCAAAGAGCAACGTAATCTGAGCTTGAGAGCTTAAAGGCTCTGGGGCATCAATACGTTCCTTCAATGTGCTCAGATATGAAACAGGGACGGGCGGATGTTTGGGAAGCGGGTCAGGCAAAGGCGCAGTCGCGGGCGCAGTATTGATGCACTTGACTAAAGCAAAGGCAGCTTCCTTGTCACGCTGCCTGTAATCCATAACTTGAATTTCGCTGAGCGGCGGAGAGAGCAAATTAATATTGATGCCATCGGAAACCAGCACCGGAAGAATCGTCTTCCCAAGTTGCACTACATAACCCAACTCGCTCTTGCAGGCTTCCGAGTCCCAGGACTCCGGCGAAAGCGCAAAGATGAAGATGTCGCATTCTCGAATATTGGAGAGAATATTGTCCCACCAACGCTGCCCGCCCGTGAGGGTCTGGTCATGCCAGGTATCTATGCCGATTGCTTGCAGGTCTTCTATGAGTTGCGTGACTGCATCAAGATTGTTCCGGCTGTAACTAACAAATACTCGTTTCATGGCATTTCCTCCTGTCGGCTGATGTGGCACATCAGCAAGCAATCCGCGCGGCGCAGTTGTATATATGACAATCGCCTACGATTGTTTTGCTTACTTCACCGTCAACAAAGTCTTTGCGAAATACTCTGTCAGGTTGCCATTCTTCATCATCAACTCGCGCTTTCCCCACGCGATGATATAAACGCTGTAAGTTCCCGCGGGCAGCTTAAGCTCGTTGCCAACGGTCGCGTACTTGCGATTCGTCTCGCCAATGTTCTGCTGATACTCATTAATGAACTCCACATCTTTGCCATCCGCGCCCTGCCTGTAAAAGACTATGCCGATGAAGTCAACTCCGACCGGCGCAGGGTTTTCAAACAGGACATTGAAGAAAGAGTTTGCGGCCCATTGATTCGACTGCCCGACGCATTTCCAGTTGTCATCAATCTCTTTGCAGATGCTCACCTTTCCCTGCCCCGCCGCAGTGTTGCCAGCCGCACGCGCTCCGATAGTATCCTCTCCAACATTGAAATCGGCAGTGGCCCACACCTGCGACTTATCGTAATAGTTCGCCAGACGCACAAAATATTTTCCGGGCGTGTTGATAGTCAATCTCGCGTAAGCCGTCGTGTGACGCGGCGAGACTGCGTAATCCACATTCAGCACATGCTCGCCGTCTGCGTCATTCTTCGTGACCATGAAGGTGATGCCCGCGCCCGTTGGCACAGCCGGGAATGTGGCTACGAGATGGATGTTTCGCAAAGTGCCTTTCGGCTGAAAAGTCTTGGAGGGATTAACGCAGGTCGCGGTCTCAACTACCGAGCCTCCATATTTCGTCTCGACAATCTTCAAGTCTTCGCACGCTTGCAACTCAATTTTGTATTGAGCCTGAGCCGCAGAGACAAATAACATCAAGCAGCAAATCGAGAACACAAAGAGCGTTAAATAACGAGTTGATCCGGGGGACATCATAACAGCTTCATCTCCTTTCGCGTCGGCGCATATTAGCGACCAGGAGAGTTTGAAGTCAATGATTTAAGATGCTTTCGCGTGTGGAAGTAAGTCCGTTTTTTTCAATGTGCGATTGAGGAACGGCTTCAGCTGCCTTGCTGTGCGGAAAAGCTTTGCTTTTCCGGCAACTGTGGTTAATAAACTTCAGCGAGGCTGAGCCTCGCTGAAGTTCTATGAGCAGGCAACGGAAAGTCAGAGACTTTCCGCACAGCAGGCGGCAAGCCGCCTCCGCTTGTTAGCTTGGATTAGTTAATTAAAGCAGCTACGTTGTTTCATAAAACTTTTTTGAGCCATTTCAACACTGGGTGCTCGACCTCTTGGAGATGATTCTGTGAGAAGACATGATCGACGTGACCATATGCCGGGTTGAAGTTCATCGTCACTGTGGCCGAGGTCATCAGGTTTGCAGTGTCTGTCATGCCCGTGCCAAAACCTGTGCCTCCGGCAAACATGATGACTTTGCCCTCGAAGCTGTGCAGGTTGTTTGAGAAGGTTGTCTCGCCTGCTAAGCCGCAACTCACATCACGTATGGTTCGCGTCGCTACATAGTCAACGAATTGAGCTATGTTTGCATGGACCAGAGGTTCATTCGCGAAAAAGAATCTGTCTTCGGCAACGCTGCCAGCCAGAAAGTTGTAGCCGGGGCGAGGCGTCGTCGGCGAGAGCGGCGGCGCGGTCATCGCTGCGACGAATGCCTGATGGTTTGTGAACCCCGGAGGAAAGCCCGGCAATGGCGTCAGCCCTGTCGGGTCAACGTCCGCCAGATGGCTAATCAACTTGAAACCCGGCGTTCCCTGCCCGTCATAAAAGACGCCGTTCGCGAGCAGGTCTTCAAAGACCGCGCAAAAGTTTGTGTTAATCGCGCGGACAGTCGGGTCTGCATCATAGAGCGTGCCTTCAATCAGGATTGCTCCGGCGTAATCTGCTGGATGAGCATTGATGGTCGCAATCGAAGCAATGCTGCCGAGAGAGAGCCCGCCGACCACAGGCTTTTCGCCGGGATGCGTCGCCTCAATCTGCTGGCGTATAAAAGCGACATCATTCAAGATAGTCTGCATCCCCCAATCGGCCATCGCAGAGCAATCAATAGCATTGCTCTCGCAACTTCCCGCCACGAGTCCCTGCACGCGCTGCGAGTAGCCCCAGACATCATAGTTGCGCGCGGCAAAAAATCCCGCAAACGATTTGTCATAGTCGCCGTCATCTCCGACTTCATAATTCTGAAATCCGCTGCCGAGCGGCGGCAATAACAGAATCGTACCTTTCAAGGCATGGTCGGGAATGTTCTTGCGCACGCGCGTCATCAAAAAGCGATTGAGGGGATTGCTCCCGACCTGCACGGTCGTCACGGTCTTGGTCAGATTGTTCTCCACGGTCGATGTTTGCGTGCCGACAATCTGGTAGGTCTGCGCGCGTGTGACGCCCGCGCAGAACAACAGGATGAGGATACATAAAGGGGAGAATATTCGATTCACTTTAAAATCTCCTTACTGGAAGAAGTTGACTTCAACTCGTTATGGCAACTAAGCAATGGTCAACTTGAGTTGATAAACCGGAAGGCTGAACGGAAGAGTTGCGAGGAACAACAGCCCGGAGGATTCAGCCGCTAATTTCGGACGGGAAGATATGTGAAACCGTTGTGAGTGTCAATAGCCAGCCCCACACCGCAATGAAGCAGCTTGAGAGAAATGCTATCGGGCGGTTGGAATTATTTATTGGGGCTGGCCCAAGTAATGTTAGTGAGCTTTATCGCTTTGAGCCGAGTTTTCAAAGCTTCCATCTCAGGATTCGTCGCACTCATGCTCATCTCCTTACTTAGCTATTCTCGCCCGCAACCTTCTCCCGTTTTTCAGACAAGCGTTGATATGCTTCCTCATCCGAAGGCTTCCCACAATCCCATCCAATCTTCTCCCAATCAGGGTCATCAGGCTCTAAGCCCAGAGCGCGAATCCCCTCAGCTTCACACACAAAGAAATGCTTCTTGTACGGCAGAAGAAATCCGCCATCACTTTCAAGCGACTGCCGCGCCTCTGCATAATTTGAGAACCAGCGGTTAAGAAAGACATCCAAATTGGGTTGATACCAAAGCGTACTTGTATCCGTCTGAATCATAGCCCAACTCCTTTACGATATTAGATTCACAGGGAAACCAAGCCCATGTGCATTGCGATAAAGCGGCCCATCCAAAGTCCACAACTCTGCGCCTAGCTCTTCGGTTAAGGCAACGTAAGCAGCGTCATACGCACTCTGCCGATTTAACGCAAGCGCAATCTCTACGACACGCTTTACGTTTGATATCTCATGATACCTGATTGGCAGAAGAGAGATGTTGTTCCAGGCATCTTCAACTTTGTCTTTTGGGAAGGCTCCAACAACGATAAGACGCTGTAAGGCATTGACCGTTTCGTATGCAGCTAACAATGGAGCATGAATTTCAATATTGTGTTTGAGCCAATCGGTGAAATGTTGAAGAACTTTACTGCTGCGCGGATCACCACTGACTAAAGCGACAAGCAGATTCGCATCAACGACAATCATCTGCGAGAATCCCACTCTGCCAGATCACGACCCTCACGAATCACAGCCACAGCATCAACGGCAGGCAGATTTTCTCCAATCTCCCGCAAACGGCGGAGCGCGTTGAGAGCCTCTTCGCGTTTCAGATTTTCATTCTGCTCTCTGACATCTTGCTTCAATGTATCGGATTTCTCAGCCATCAAACTTTACTCCCACTATTTCATTATTAATTTCTGATTCTACTCTTTAGCGAGGCTACTTTCTACACAAGCAGACCGCTTGCTTGAGGGCCGTGGCAATCGCTTCTAAAGCATTTTTGTCACCGATGGCAAAACCTCCGGTAGAAAATTTATTGGGATTCGGCCCGTCGCAGTTGTGGCACTTGACGCTGCGCGAGCCGTCAGCGATATGGAAATTTACGAACCCGCCCGTCCAATCCTTTTCCATCTTTATCTCAATGCGCTCCGGGTCAATCGTTGCCAGATTCACACTCCATTCAGAATTTCCGAATGAGGCCGAAGTCTTGTCGAAGCCGATTGTCGAATTTATCTCCTGATGTCGGAGGCGATAGCGGAACAGGCATCCTTCGCTGCCTAAATATTCAAAACGCTGGAAGGTCTGCCGACCCGTTGACTGTATGCCGTAGGAAATTCGCACCTCACCATATTGCTCCAATTTATCTCCAAGCAGTTGAAGCGTCTCGTCTATAGAAGCTTCTGCGCTCTGCTGCGCCGGCGTGTGTTGGGCCAAAGTAAGCAGGAGCGTGGCGGTTAAGATGATTGCCACTGTGATTCTTTTCATAGATGTCTCCATGATGTCTCCATTCGTTTGCGGGTCAGCATGTCTATAACAGATGAGATTTGATGAGTTCAAGTGATTTCAGTAAGAGAGGCAGATTCAAAGAAGAAGCGGCACACTGTGGAAAGTGTGCCGCTCAGGATTTGCGTTGGTTGAGTTGTAGCTTACGCCAAACTATTTATCTGACAAAAGTGAAAGGAATCGGAATGTCTTCGGTGATTCCCCACTGCTGACCGATAACACCGGAATCCGAACTCTTCAAGACATACCATGCTCCCTCAGATGGACGGAACACTGCGACATCGTATTTCCCATCGCCGTCGTAATCTCCCGGCGCAGGCTTGTCTGTCGCAAGTCCCCAGCCGATGCCGACAAAGGCGTTATCCGAGCTTCGCAGGATATACCAGTTGCCGTCGCGGTAAACTGCGATGTCTGTCTTCAAGTCTCCATCATAATCGGCCTGCGCAGTTTTATCCGTGCCGAGTCCGAAGTTGACGGATGTCACAAGACCATCGGACGAACGCAGGATGTGCCAGTCGCCTGTTGTGGGACGGAAGACTGCGAGGTCAGCGCGTCCGTCGCCATCGTAATCTGCCGGAACGGGTCTGTCCGTGCCGAGTCCCCAGGTAAAACTAACATCAACGGGCGGGAATATAGGATTCAATGGCTGATTGGAGTAGCGAATGGTCCAATTTCCATTCGACGGGCGGAAGACGGCTAAATCCGTAAAGCCATCGCCGTCGTAATCCTCCTGCACACGGATGTCGCCCGTTTGTCCGAACGAGCCGCCGCCGTTGCCGCCGCCGCTCGGAAGACTCGGCGAGATGTACCAGACGTTTTCGCTCGGACGAAATACCGACAGGTCTGTCTTCAAGTCGTAGTTATAATCTCCCGGCAGAATCACGTCGCCGTCCGCCCCGTAGCGTTCACCGTAAAACGAACTGTCAGAGCTTCTGAGCACATACCAGAATCGGCTGGAAGGACGAAAGACTGCGAAATCAGTTTTACGGTCGCCGTCAAAATCGCCGCGCATGCTCGGAGGCGTCACTGCGGCAGTGGCTCTGGTCGTATAAAACTTCCGACCGGAGTTATCGTTTGCCGTAACCACAACCTTGCCGTCAGCTTGAAGCGCCGCATCGTCTATCGAAAATAACAGGTAAGAGGAAAGCGTGTTTGCGGGCCTGAGCAAACTCGTTCCGTGAAAACCGTAACTATAATCGAGCGCGCCGTTGCTCAAATAACGTGAAACTGCTATTTCTCGTCGGCCACCCACATAAGACCCTGCAAGATAAAATCGGCCATCCGGCAAGACCAGAATTTTCGCTACTCTTTGAGTGCATCTGGCGCAAGAGCTTCCAGATGTGGGGCCGTGATCAGGAACAAGAGTATTGTCAACAGTGCCATCCGCGTTAAAGCGTTTGAGGGGCGGAACCTGGTGATCGTTGAAACCGAGAGGTTGGCCGCTCAAGAGTATTTTATCGTCCGCCTGAACAGCGACCGCCGGAATCGTGGCGACAGAGAAAGTGGAAGTCACCACACCCGTGCCTCCGCCGAAAGTTCCGTCAAGCGTTCCGTTGGCATCATACCGTATGAGCTTGACAGTGCCGTGCGGCAAGCTTCGCGCAGCAATGATGAGCTTGCCGTCCGATTGCCGCGCCAGCCGTGCATCCTGGACAGTGAAAGAGCTTGAGACGATTTTGCCGCTCGTGCCGAAATTGGTATCTAACCCGCCGTTGGTGTTGAAGCGCGCGACATACAGCATCGTATTCTGCTGTGAAGATCCGGCGACGACTATCTTACCGTCCGGCTGGATGAGCATCGTTTGCGGAGTGCCGCCCTGGTCATCAAAACTTTCATAAACCTTGCCGCCCGTGCCGAAGTTTGTATCGAGCATTCCGTCCGGCATATAGCGGAAGATCTTGAATCCGACTACATTCGTCTGCGACGGCGTTCCGCCGAGCGAGCCTCCGGCAACTACGATTTTGCCGTCTGCTTGAATGGCTACGGCATATGCCGTCTCGTCCTGACCGGCGTTATCTGTAATCAGTACGCCGTCCGTGTCAAAAGAAGTGTCGAGTGTGCCGTTTGTATTGTAGCGAACGACTAAAAAGTCGAAAGTGCATGTTGGTCCAGAGCAGGTTTGAAAGTAACCGGCGACGACAACTTTGCCATCCGGTTGAATGGCGACGGCATAGCTCTTCTGGAATTGAGAACCCTGCGCGAAAGCCGCCGTGCCGCGGTCTGCGAACGACAAATCGAGCGCGCCGGGGCTTGCAGCCCTTGCGTTACCAGTGAAAAGTAATGTGATTGTTAGAAGAGCCAGCACAAATATTTTTGGCTGGCGTGTTGAATGAAATAAGCTAAACAGTTGGTTAAAAATTCTGGACTTCATTGTGGAGTATTCCTTGTTGTAGTGAGCCAAAGGCTCGTGTCCTGGGTCAGACTATACTATAGGGTTTCGCGGTTTCGACTGCAACCGATGCCGCAATTAGATGCCTTTTTGGACCACGGCGCTCTTATAAATACTCGCATACGCGCACAAGCAGCGTGTTATTTTGAGATTATTTCCAATCCGGCGCGCCGTGATGAAAGAAATGCTATCTCCGCGTCTGGCTGAAGTTGTTAAGCTGTGTGTGAATGTGATGCTCTTTTGAAGGAAAGGGCCAGAGAGACGACACAGGTGGCCCAGAGTAGAAATTTGACAACGACCACCAGGAGGTTGTTTGGCTCTGTGGTGTCATCGCGGAAGGTTTCTTCAAGCTGGCCCCAGAAACTGCTGCCCATCATGCCGGTCACATAGGCCCAGGCCAGAACGAGAAAGAGCGCGCCCCAACGGCTTGCCCGATGCGCAGCCCACGCGCCGATGAGCAGCAATGCGCCCGCAATATAATCCTCGAACATAGTCGTGAGGCTGACGCTCCAATGGCTCATACCGCGACGGCAAGTTTCCAGCAGAGGAAGAAGGATTCCGATAGCAAATGCAGTAATGACTTCAAATCTCATGATGCTTTTTTCATATCTCAGAGATTAAAACACTGCCGCTAAAACACTCTTCCTGATTCAGCGTGTGCAAGATGGAATCTATTTTTTTAACTCTCTTGAGCAACACAAAAACTGAAGACCGGACAAATAAACGAGACAATCAAGACAGAGCGCATGCTTCTTCCACTGTATTCGTAGTCGAGTCAAATATCATCTCAGCCATCGTAGCATATGCGGGTATGGCTCGACTCCGCGCTCCGCAGCCACGCGCGGCTCAAAGGCCATGCCGTAACGCTGCAAGAGTGGAACGCCGATGTAACGTCCTTCGCTGAAATTTTCTATGAGGGCTGTGGCCCAACCCGTATAGCTCCCAGGATAAAAGACCAACTCTGCGCCGAGGCCCAGATGCACCACCGCCGCATATGACCATGCGAGCGCGCCCATCTCTTCACCCTTTGTGGGCGAGAACTTCGGATGCGAACGACGCGCAGGATCATGCACGGCGATGTGGCCCGCTTCGTGAAGAATATTTCCCTGATGAATAAGACGGCTTTCGTCCACCAGCACTGCGCCCTCGCGTATGTCCAGGCCGGGAAAGCGCGACTTCCAATCAATAGTGCAGGCGTGAACCTCTATGCCGATTGAGCGAACAAAGTCCGCGAGCTTTATCACCAGCGGGTCTGAAAACATTCCTCATTTCCTTTTTACTGTTGCTGAAAGAGCGTCCTCACTTCGCCTCTCGAACAGGTTTAATCAGGCTCGATGTCATAGGCCAGACTGATGTTCTCATAGAAGAAGGTCAGTATTTGATGTATGTCATACGGGTGTGTTCGCCCGCCTGTGAAAACGTGGCCGATGACTTCAAAGGCATGCCTGATTCCCGTTGCCTCGTCCACATCCGCGTCCACAGCCATCTTGCCTTTGTCATTTTTGGCAAACGTGAGTTGAAGATTTCCGGCCTGCTCAGGCGTCTTAAAACTGGCATCCTTGTTGAGCATCACAAAATTGCCCGGTATCGGGAACTCATGCAAACTCCCGTCAGCAGGATCTATTATTTTCTTCTTCACAGACTTCAAAACGTCGCCGTGCAAATCTGTCGCAGCCGTCGCATAGATACGGTCTTGCAGAAGCAAGGCCAGGCTCTCGAATTGAGAGAAAACAGTTTTGCCCGATTGCAATGTCACGGCCTCTGTGCGGCCATAAAGATTGAGCAGTCCGGCGGCGAGCAGATGATTCTTCTTTTTAATGAGGTCTGTGTAAAGCTCAGGGCCGCTCAATTCACCAATCTTGGATTTCTTTAACAGGTCAGCCAACGCTTTAAATTTAGCGTCCGAGAAAATTGTGTTAGTTGAACGAAAGACAGGCCGCGCCCTGTTGGAATGCAGAAAGAAGAAATGCTCACAAGGCACTGTTGCTCCCGCAGGGACTGGAAGGAAAAATGTTTTCGGGCGGTAATGTTCCGGCTGAACAAAGACTGTCCACATGCCTGTCGGGAAAGCCGGAACGTCTTCGAGCGTGACGGGAAACTTGTCCAAGGTAACGCGGAAATTCAAGCTCTTGATATGGAAGTTGTCGAACGTCACCCTGACGCTGTCTTTAATCGGTTTCCGGTAGGCATCCTTAAAGTCTAAGGTCACTCTGCTGGTATTGAAGTCTGCCATGATTTTTCTCCTCTTCTATACGTAAGGAATGCTAACGAGGTGTTGGGTTCAACGAGTTGTTAGGCTTTAGTGAGATTACGCAACTTGCTTTACTTCGGCTGGCAATTTGTTCAAGATTAGCTCTTTAATTTCAAGCTTAGTGCTTGCCTGATCTATATCAATGCCTACCAGATTACCATCTGCGTCATAATCCAAAACAATTCCATCCGAAACTTCACGACTATCCACGCTCGGTTTCGATGAGAGGTCTATGTAGAGCGAATCTGTCTCAGCGTAATAATTTATTCTCATAATTTAAATCCACTATCAGGAAACGCGTTATGTATTGTAACCCTATCCGCCAAAGTTACAACCCTGAAAATACGATTGCCAAATTCTGCGACCTCTCCCCAGAAGCGGACTCTGCTATCACCTTGAACTTCGACATGGATTGGGTTCTCAATAACTTTAATGCACCACTCACGCTCGATGTACGGACGCTTACGCAAGACTTCATTCTCAAAATAAGCAGTGTACTTGTACTCCGGCATAACTTGATTATCTGTCAAAGCGTGAGGATGAACAAAGCCTTGCGCCCGAATTAACCGGGCGCGCAGCAACATTGAGAGATTCAGAAAAACTACATTTCTTTGCGTTTTTCTGAATCGTAATCCATGCGCAGATAGAGCGTGATTTGCACGACCGGATCAATGCCGAGTTGATTTATCTCCACATCAAAACGACTCGCATTAAACGGTTCATAGAAAAAGGTGAAGCTCTTGCGCTGAATAACCTTGCTCGAATTATTGTAATTCGTATAAGCGTCGCCCGTTTCATAGGCTTGATAACGCTCGTAACTCTCCGATGGATAAAAGGCATCGTATTTTTCATTCGCCAATCCAACGGGCGCGAGTTTGACGCCGAATGATTTTGTGTATTTAGCTTCTTTAGCTTTGACAATCTTGACCGCCTCTTCAAAGAGACGCGAGCGAACGGCATCGAAATCGCTGACGATGTAGTCAACTTTTATCAAATCAAAAATCTGCACCTTTGCCGCCGCGCCAAGAATTTTCTCAAACAGGTCTCGCCTCTTGTAACGCACGGCAATCGTCTTTTTTGTTTCAAAGCCTGAGAATTTTTCGGTTGCCTGACTGCCCTGCACCGTGTAGTCATAGACGCGATTCTGCGTAATGAAATCAACGAAGACATCGCTCTGGTTAATGCCAAGGACGCTGAGCGCGTTTGTGAATTCAGTGATTTTAGCATTCACTTTTTCATTGCTTGCGGCGGCGGCAATCGCTTCATCGTTGATGCCGAAGACTGCTACAAAAGCGTCCGGCTTGAGGTTAATTAAAACACTCGCTTCGATTGAATATGCGCCCACGCGATTGGCAGTCAGAGTGCCTGTGCCGGTCGTCGGCTGTCTGCGTTGCTGGTTGTAATAACCGCGATTACCGTAAACCCGATTCCCACTTTCCTGGGCCAAAACCGCACTCGTAAGGGACAAGAAGGCAAACAACAAGAATGCTTTTTTCATTTCCAATCTCCTCAATAGCTTTGTAGTTTCTTTCGAGAATTATTCAGGGAGCTATCTAACGCTCGAATTAAATGGACGCGACGAAGCGAAGCAATTTGCGTCAGATTCAGGAAAATGAAAATGATTCAATCCGCGCTCCGGTTCGATAGGTTGTTAGGCATTCATTGTGCGGCGAGAAATCTTTTGACATCTGACTGAGTGCGCAGCCAGACTATCTTTTTTCCTTCGAGATTAGATTCAAGCATTTTTATGATTTTTGGTCTCGACCTGTTTGGGTAATTCCATATCCAGAGGATGAATTCCAGTGTGAGCCGTTCGTGACAGCCCTCTGCCATATCCGATCTGCTCTTATTCCGATACATGACGGCTCTCTTCAAGATACGCCAGAGACAGAGCGTGCGAGCCATGTCCAGAAATATCACCGTGTCGCATGCCTCAAATCTGATGTCCAGAGTCCCTGAATAATTCCCGTCCATGATCCACGCGTCACGCCTCAATAACTCTTCGACAGTCTTTAGCCATTCGCCTTTTGGCATTTCAATCCATCCCGCATGCCAGTAGAATTTATCCAGATGGAGGACTTCAATATTAAGCAATGCGCCTAACCGTCTAGCCAGAGTTGATTTCCCTGCGCCACCCGGGCCAATTACCAGAACCTTTTTCATAACGGCTTGACCAATCCTTACGGCGCAACGTGTCGCCTGTACCATCTGCGACCGTGCCAACCCTGCACATGCCAACCGAACTTTGATATTGGATCAAGTTCCTGAATCCAAAAGCCTGCGGGGATGTGCTCCGCGCTGATGACCCGCCCGACATCTATGTCAGCCACGACAATGCCTGCTCCGTCACCTTTAGCGCGACGGGCGAGTACATTACCCGATGCGTCGCAGATAATCGCGCCTCCGCTGAGGTCTGTCACGTATTCCATAGGCAGCATGGGTGTCTGGCAACGAAGGCTTCCACAATGCGTCGCTTCAATGACCGGACAACCGACAAGCTTCGCAAACGGCGAAGCCCAGTCTGTGTATCGTTCGATAGAAGTTTGGAGATACTGATAAAAAGGGATTCCCTTCGGCGCGCCCCAGGTAAACGAGCCTCCCACAACAAGCTCGGCCTTTCCGCGCAAACGCTCTACCGTTCTCGTGCGATTGAACTCCTGACACAGCGCGACGCCTGCCGTCAGACTTCCTACTTTAATCAAACCGTCATCCGTGCCGCCAATGTAAAAGCAGTTCTCCCACATCGTCGGAATGTCCTTGTTATGCCTGCCAGCAATTCCTTCGGGAGTTGCAAGAAAGAATGCGTTGCGGACATGCCCGTCATCGTCATGACAAAGAAACGATCCGCCGACGACTGCGCCGTGTCGTCTGGCAAGAGAGGACAACAAGTTTGTGGCAGGCCCATCAGGCGGCAAAGAGTGTTGCGCTAACTCCGGTAAGAATCCCATGCCTGTCGTAAAGAACTCAGGAAGGATAATCCACTCCGCGCCTTCTTGAGCGGCTGCATCGGCGAGTCGTTGACAGGCTGCAAGGTTCGCTTCAACGTCACCGATGACAGTCTCAAGTTGGATAGCCGCCACACGCATCCTATGTCTTACCTTTGATGATGAGAGCGATGCTATCGCGTGACGGATTGAATGAGTTGTTAGACATCGCAAGTTGTTTGCGAATCTGTAACAGATGGATGAGCGTTAATATAGCAACAAAAAATGATAATGAGGCGGCGTAAATTTTTAATTTGCCTGCGGCTTTTACGGAATAAAGGCCGCAGGTACTGGTTTGTCAGTTGTCGTTCCAAACTGTACTGCGCCAAAGCCCAGTTGCGAACGAAGCATGTACCAGTTGCCATCGCGGTAAACTGCGATGTCTGTTTTTTCGTCACCGTCATAATCGGCTGGAACAGGGATGTCGCTTGGGATGCCGAATTGTGTGGCGTAAAAACCTCTCGTACTTCCTAGAATGTACCAGACGCCCGAACGATAAACAGCCGTGTCGGCTCGTCCATCACCGTCATAGTCTCCGACGACAGGTTTATCCGCAGCAATGCCGAACTGCACTGCGCGGAATGCATTGTCGGAGCTTTGCATGTAATACCAGTTTCCATCACGAAAGACTGCGACATCTGTTTTACCGTCGCCGTCATAATCTGCCGGCACAGGTTTATCGCTTGAAATACCAAACTGCACGGATTGAAATTGATTGCTGGCTAAGTTAAGCATGTACCAACTGCCGTTGCGAAACACGGCAATCTCTGCTCTTCCGTCGCCTGTGTAATCCGACGGCACAGGTTTATCGCCTGCTTGCCCGAATTGATGAGCATTAAAATTGCTGTTTGAGCTATTAAGCCAATACCAGTTTCCATCACGGAAGACTGCGACATCTGTTTTGCCGTCGCCGTCAAAATCAGCCGGAGCTAAAACGTCCGCAGCGAGTCCGAAATTAATTACGCCGAGATTGCCATTCGAACTGTGAAGCGTGTACCAGGTTCCGTTTGCAGGTCTGTAAACAGAGACATCCGTTTTGCCATCGCCGTCGAAATCGGCAGGGGCTTTATTTGATAGAGTTGATGTCTCGCCGAAAACCGTAAAACGAAATGCCTGAGTGACAGAAAATTCGTTTACCGCGCCTGCATCCGTTATGTACCAGCGACCATAAAAAGTTTGGCCCACTAAAGCCGGATTGTTCGGAATCGGCAAGCTCACTGAACCGAAGCCGTTGCCGTTGCCGCTGCCTGCAAGATTGACCGCAACGTGCGCGAACGAGCCGCTCGCAGGAATTGACGAGCCAACTCCCGGATCGTTTGCATCAATCACCAGAACTGCCTGCGCGCTGCCCAAAGTTCTGGAAACAGCAACAGTAAAACTCTGATTGCCCAAAAGCGGCGGCTCTATTGCAGTCACTTGCGGAACGATGCCGCCCGAACCCGCTCGCCCGTCGCCAGTCATGACAGGCACGCGATTTGATTCTGTATAAAGATGTGGACGGTCAAACGGCGGGAGTTCGTCTCTGACGCGCGGGTCAGTCATCGGACGTTTTAAAAAAGCTACGAGGTCTGCTTTTTGCTCGCTGGTCAAATTAAGCGGGCGCACGCGCGGGTCTTTGTTCGGCGCGTTGAAATCTCCACCGCGATTATAAAATTCGACTACATCTTCGAGCGTCGCAAATCTGCCGTTATGCATGTAAGGCGCGCGAAGCTCTACGTTTCTTAAAGAAGGAGTTTTAAATCTCGCGCGGTCGTTCGCGCTTCCGGTCACGATTTCGCGTCCAATATCTTCCGCCTGTGGTCGAACGCCAATGTTATGAAAGTTTTGATTTGAAAGAAGCGGGCCGCCGTGACAAAAGAGGCAATCCATCTCGATGTAAATCTCGCGGCCTCTGTCTTCCTGCGCCGTGAGTGTTTCAATCGCTGAAGCATATCTGTCCAGAGGCGCGCGGTCAGTAAACAAAGTTCGCTCATGCGTAGCGATTGCCATAGCAATCCGCGCGGGAGTGACTTCGGGCGAGCCGAAAGCATCCTCAAACAGTTCTGGATAAGTCCGCCCGTTAATCCACTCTGCGAGCGACGGCGGAATGTTCGTCGCGAGCGCGAGCGGTTTCGCCACAGAAATTTGATTTGCCACCTGCGTCCAGTTTCGATTGCCATGTCCCATTTCAGCATCGGAAACCGGCGGCCCTAAAGCCTGACTTTCGTATGACGCCCATTCCGTCAACAGAACAGAGTTGGTCAGCGGGTCTCGAAAAATATTTGACGCGCGGCCATCCCAGAATGAGCCGTTAAAAGCTAAACCGGCATTTAAATATGACGGAGCTTTTCTCCGCGTGACCTGTTCATTAAATCCGAAATTGTTCGACGGCGAATAAGTTCCGTCCAGATTGTTGAGCGGAACGCCGGGCGAGCCAAAGACATCATCGGCAGTATTAAAAATGTTATCGAAACCCGGATTTCTTGAGCGCGTGTTATTAACAATAGTTCGCGGGTCGGAACCGCCTTCAGACGGTCTGTGACAGGTTCCGCAGGAAACCGTCAGAGTCGAAGAAAGTTGTTCGTCCCAGAAAAGAGCTTTGCCTAAATAAGCTTTGGCTGCCGTGACAGGATTTCCGGCGGGCGCGGGCGGCGGAGATAAAGGAGAAAAAATTTCGTTATTAAAACTTCCAACGGCGCGCAAGCCATAATCGGAATTGCTCAAACTGCTATTAGCGGCGTTGCTTTCAGCGCGCACCCAGTAAAAATAATTTTGGCTGGCTTGAGCCGTCGTGTCGAAAAAATAATTGGCGGCGGTCGTTCCAACCTCCGTTGCTGATGACGGCTCGTTGCCTGCGCTGCGGAAAATCCTGTAACGCGCCGCGCCGCGCACGGCGTTCCACATGACAGAGACTTTATCAATATAATCTCCGTCCGAAGCCGAAACTCCCGTCGGGGCGGAAAGCGTTGCGCCGCCTGCAAGATTTCTGCTGGCCGAAGATGTTGTCAACCACTGCTGTGCGTAAAAGACAAATGCAATCGAGATAAAGAATAATGTAACGAAACGTTTTAATCGCAGCATTCAATTAACATTCCCTGACAAAATATTTCCCTGTGAATTAATTTTCTGAAAACGGGCTCGAAAAATTCTGGAAGGCGTCCGCCGCGAGATGAATTTCCAGGGCGGCGCTGCATTATATAATCAAGCACGCGAAAAGCATAAGCCGCAGAGCTTAAATTAACGAGAGTTCGGGACAATAAATGAGATAAAACGACTGTCAGTTTGTAGGTTTAGGTCTTGGTAAAACTTGCTCCTGCCACTTCTGGAACTCACTTCGCAGTTGTCCAAGCATCTCTGGATTCTTTTTCTTGAAGTCTGCTTGCTCTCTCTGATCAAGTGAAAGGTCAAAGAGATATTCCTTCCCTGCATCAGTTAAATATTTCCATTGCCCGCTACGAACGGCCTCCTGCTTGGCGTGTCGCCAGAAAAGCGTTCGCTGATAGATGGCGCGTTCGCCTTTGCTTACGGGCAATAGGTTGTGACCATCGAGCGGGTAAAGAGGGTCAGTCTTTGTTTGCGTAGCAGCGAGAATGGTTGCTGTCCAATCCATCGTAATCGCTACTTGCTCAGTAGAGCGGCCAGCGGGGATGACGCCCGGCCAACGAACAATCGCAGGCACACGGATGCCGCCTTCCAGCAATTCAAATTTTTTCCCGGAGAAGGGCCAGTTGTAAGAGAAGCGTTCGCCTCCATTGTCACTGGTAAAGATAACCAGAGTCTCTCGATCCAGTTTGGCCTTCCACAATGCCCTCATGACCTGGCCGATGCCGTCATCCAAACTCTTCATCATCGCGGCATAAGTTTTCAGTGACCCTCCGGCAGTAAGACCTTCGTATCCTCCATTCAACTTGCGACTGGTCTCTACGTCCGCTGGCCCCTCCCAGGGCCAATGAGGTGCAGTGTAATGCAAGCTCAGATAGAAGGGGCGTGTGTGACGCCGCGAGATGACCTTGAGAGCGCGTTCCGTGAGAAGGTCTGTCAGATAGCCTATACGCTCTACCGGCACCTTATCTTCAAAAAGGTCTGATTCTCCGAAGGCATCTTTGTAGGTGAAATAATCAACGCCGCCGCTCATGATGCCAAAGAACTCATCAAACCCGCTTTGAATCGGGCCGAAGTTGGGGAGATAGCCCAGGTGCCACTTGCCGACCAGTGTTGTCTCATAACCGTTCTTCTTCAGGAGCGAGGCAATCGTCGGGTGCTCCGGTGAAAGACCTGCAATGTTTACCCTGTCGCCTAAATTCTTTTTCCACGCGAGCGGTTCCTCAAGCCCGACCGGAGTTCTTGCCGGATATTGCCCGGTGATAAAAGCGCACCGCGACGGCGTGCAAACAGGAGAGGCCGAGTAGGCGTTTGTGAAGCGGATACCCTGCCGCGCGAGGCGATCCAAATTGGGAGTCGCATAATCAGGTCGGCCAAAGCAACTCAAATCGCCATACCCAAGGTCATCAGCCAGAATGAACAACACATTCGGACGACGCGAATCCGAAAGCGCGATTCCGGGCGCGGCTGCAAAAACTGTCCCCGCAATAGCAGCGCTCACAAACTCGCGGCGGTTGATTCCTTCTGACTTCTGTTTTTGCATAAGTGTCTCCTAATATCGTCAGGCCGCTCCTTTTGTTGATTATGGTTCGATTGGTCTTGGGTCATTGGGACGCCAGGGCGGTTTGGGATTTGTCAGGATTTCTGGATGGTCAACGCTGACGCCGTCGTATTGAATACTGCTCCATGTTGCCTCGCTGGAATAGTAGGCGGAGGCTGCGATGTTGACGCTTGCGGCGTAGAGATTACGAAATTGCTGTACGTTGCTCTGGCTGAGATTCTCAAGCACACGCTGCCTGTCCGGTATTGATAAGTAGGAGAAGCCGCGCAGCCGCCCGCCGAAGAAGAGGCTGACTATCGTGCTCTCCATGAGCAACATTCCCTGGGCCAATGCTTCGCGCTGCGTCTTGCGCTGGTAGCCCAGATAATCATCTATCAGCAGGATGAAGTTTGGCACTTTGACTTTAAAATCTTCACCGATGACAGCTTCTGCGACAGCGAAAAGAATATGCGCGGTTTTGATGTCGAGAAACTTCAGCGCAGCCTCGTCTATGTTAAGCACGCGCTTCGGATTGACGAAGAAATTTAGAATCGGCATCAGTAGCCTTTCCATGGCAACGCTCCTTGCTGCTGGTGCAGCGTGAATGGCTTTCCGTGCTGCTGGCAAATCTTCTCTGCCGCCCAGAGGGCCAGCGAGTAGATTGTGACCTGCGGGTTTGCGCCTAAGCCTGTCGGAAAAATCGAAGCGTCCACGACCCAAACCTTCGGCACTTGCCGCAGGCTGAAATCCGTCGCGACGACAGATTCCGTTTCGCTTGCTCCCATGCGGCATCCGCCCATCACATGCACTGTAAAGATGGTCGCACGCTGCGGCTCGAAGGAAACGTTGTCGAGGAGTTTGAGTTCATCCTTTGATTTTATTTCGAGCGACGGATTGGTGAAGTGATAGACAGAGTTTGCTCCAGCAGCCAGATGAATCTTCGACATCTCAATCAGGCTTTGCTTCATTGACCGCACGTTATCCGGCGCGAGTTTATATTCCAACTCTGGGTCTTTGTTGCGATCAAGCTTGACCGTGCCGTATTTCTGATTGGCATCCATCCCTGTCATGTGATGCGCGTACATGATTGCGCCGAACGGGTAATACTCGCGCATGATTCTGTGCAGGCGTTCGCCAAAGTCTAAGGTCGCGGACGCGCTCAGGACTGGAAAGAAAGAACCAGTCTCAATCAAATAGCCTGTCGGCCCTTTCTCGAATTGCGCGCTCATCATGTTATCCGGCACGCCGTAGGCCGGAAAAGTTTTTTGTTGATAGCGACCGATGCAAATTGTGACCGGATGAATATGTGTGAAGCGGCCTACCAATCCGTTCGGGTTGATGTTTGAGCGAAGCAAGATAGCGGGCGTGCCGATTGCACCCGCAGCGAGAAGGATTCCTAACTTTGGCTTGACTGTCAGCTTGCGCCCGTTGGGTTGCGCCCTCGCGTCAAGAAATGCGGCCTCGACCTCCGGCACAGGTCGTCCATTTCGCACAAGCTTGTTGACCTTCACATCCGTATAAATGTTTGCGCCTTTACTAACGGCGGCGGGCAGCCATGTGACGATGCCGCTCTGCTTGCGGTCATAAGGGCAGCCGACTCCGCAGCTTCCGCACTCGCGACAGTCGTGCGTATTGTTCGGCAGATTCCGCCAATCGTAACCAAGCGCGGTGCAGCCTCTCTTTAAAGCTTCCGCAGAAGTGTTGTAGCGGTCGTTGTTGTTGATGTGAAGAAAGTTGACGACCTCTATCAGAAAGCGTTGTAGATTCTGGCGCGTGAAAGGAAGGCCGAAGCGCGTGCGCCATGCATCCAGAGTCTCAATGCGCGGCGGCAGACACGCAGACCAGTTGACGGTCGTCCCGCCGCCCAGACAACGACCCTGCAAGACCTTCACGCCGCCATCGCTTGTCAGACGCCCCGCGCCCTCCTGATAGAGCGTCTTGTACATGTCAAACTCTCGTTCGGTAAAAGTCGGACGGACATGACTCGGCCCGCCATGACCCTGCTCGCGCGGAATGTTCGCGCCCTCTTCAAGCACAAGCACATCAAAACCTGCTTCGGCCAACTTCAGAGCGCACACGCCGCCCGCCGCGCCTGAGCCGATGATGCAAAAGTCCGGCGTCAGCGTTTTGTTCTCCACAACAAGCCGACCTTCAATAATAGAGCCTTCCATGCGTCGCCTCCTTGTAGCTCTGCGATGGAATTAGAATGAGCTTTAGCTCAGCTTTCCTTTCAGAGCTTTTGAAGTGGGTTTCGCTAACAGTCTGGCGCGCACTGCCGCGACATCTCCGACAGATGCTAGAGCAGCAAAGCCGGATTCGGAATCGGCAGGTCTTCTCTTTTTCCGTGACAGGGCATTTGCGAACTGTTGATAGAGCACAGGGTCTGCGGCCAGATGAAAAGCGAGTTCCTGCCCGACCTCTTTCAAACGGGCCGTCAACTCTTCCTCAGTCACATTCAGCAACTCTGCCAGCCTAGACCATAATTCGGTTTCGGCAATGCTCGCGGCGGTGAAGCCGCGTGTGCGCGCACTCTTCGGCAATGCCGATTCAAAAAGGTGTGTGAAGGTGGCAAGCCCGCCTCCGTCAATCGCAGGATGCTCGCGCAGCGCAGATGCCATGAGAGGAATCGGAGCGGCTGCGCTTGGCAAAGCTGCCGCCAGCACTTTATCCGCATTCACCAGACCGCGCCCGAAACCAGATTTCCAATTCGGCATTGCTTCACAGTTATCGCGCAGAATCTGATTAAAGATGATTGGAATTTTTTCCACACCGTAACGCGCAACCAACTTATCCCGCCCGTGATGAGAGAGCCACAGGGCTGCTATGCCAGCGACGGTCGCAACCGCGTATGAAGTTCCAGAGCCGCGTCCAACGGAAAAGTTTGCAGGCTTACTCACGCCCGCGCACCACACAGACTCGCCCGGAGCCGTGACATCGACCGCGCTTCCAGCTGAAGAGAACCTCCATGTCTGACGCCGCGCATTGCTCGCCGCGACAGCAATCACTTCACTGTAAGCAGCAGGCCACACGACGAACGGCACATAGTTTCCGGCGGCGGCGCAAACGATAACGCCGCGTCTCTGTGCATACTGCACTGCTTTGAGCAAACGCGAATTGGCGAAGCCTGTTCCCACGCTCATCGAGATAACATGCGCTCCTTGATCGGCTGCAAACTCGATTGCTTTGGAAAGATTGAGAACTCCGCTTCCGGCCCAGAACGTGTCGAGCACGACGGAGCGCGAAATTCGCAACGGTATCAATGTGGCTCCGGGCGCGACGCCCCAGACAGCTATGGGCGCGCCATTGCTGCTCCCGTAGTTGGCCTGCGCGCCTTGAGGACTGACAATGACGCTGGATGTACTTGTTCCATGTCCCGGAAAAAGTAAAGCTCCGCTGTCTAGGTCGTCTTTCGCGTCTGCATCATTCCTGACATAGTCGAAGCCTTTTGCTGGCAACAATCTGGTGAAGATTTCGGGGTGCTCGCTGTATCCTGTATCAGGATGGCCGATGACAACCTGTTGGCCGGGTACTTTGTTTGCCGGAAAGCGTTGCCATGCTTCTAATACTTTTATCTGCTTGATGCTCCACGCCGGGTCGTCGCTCTCAGGCAACGGATTAGTTCCAAAGACCTCCGACCTTATTTCAGTAGCAAGCTTCTTTTCTGGTTGCAAAGCACTCAAGTCTGCGTGAAGCTCGCTGGCCTCATGCCGAAACTCAGGCGGAGCAGAGACAGGCAATGTCAACATCGGTTCTGCATAGACGACTGCGGGCTGTGCGCGCAGGCGATAAGTTTTCTCCCAGGCCCAACCGACAAGAGCCTTGCTTCTTCGCTTTGCCTTTCGCGGCGTCACCTCAAAATCAATCCCGCTGTCACCGTACGCTTTAACTTTCCAGCCCGCACCGAGAACGCGCGTGACGGCGGCTCTGGCTTGCCGCTCCTGACCTGCCTGCACCATCTGAAGGATAAAGCCCTCGAAGATAAGCTGTGGAGTTTTCAATTCAAGCCGGGGTTGCTTTGTCATCTGATTTGCCTCTCTACGGAATGAAGCAGCAGTCATCTGCTTTCAAGTGGCAGCGCCTACGAGATGGAAATTGCGAGATGTGAAGCACGCTGCGGAGCAGTATATTACCACCGCCACAAATTGCAATAGAGAGTGAAGAGTTCAGTCGTGGTTCAGTTTGAAATTCAGGTGAGTAACAGCGACGAAAGAATCTCGCGCTGGTGGTGCAAAGGCGCAAAGAAAAACAACCTGTCTTCTTTGCGCCTTTGCGGGAAATTTCTTTTCTCTCTTTTTTCAAACTGACCCACTACCGCCGATTACGATGGCGACGGCAAAACCGACATCGCTGTTTTCCGCAACGGCGCATGGTATCAATTCCTGAGCAGCAACAGTACGTTCAAGGCCGATGCATGGGGGCTGCCCGGTGATATTCCAATCCCGGCTCAAGGTTTTTAACTTTGGAAACCTGAGCTGCGAATACAGGAACAATCCATACGCCACACTCATCAGAGACCCTCTTTTGAAAACATGGAGGGTCTTGACCCCTTCGTATTTCCCGCCTGACAATTCCTGCCTCAACTCCCTTAACGAAATTTTTTTTCGAGCCTGCTCGTAATAATTTCCTCTTCCATACGTTTATGTTTGGGATACTCACACAAGCCTTTGAGACCTAACAACCGCACTGGCGCAAAATCATAATTGAGAATTCCGCGATATCATTCCTAATTTCATCGGAGAAAACCACAATGAAAACCGCAAGACTGTTTGCTTTATTTATCGTTGCATTCATCACCGCAACAAACGCATTCGCACAACAAAACGTGCAGAAAATTGATGGATTGTTGAAGCAGTATTACGACTACGGGCAATTTAACGGCTCAATTTTAGTCGCTGAAAAGGGCAAGATAATTTACGAGAAGGGTTTTGGAATGGCGAATATGGAATGGGCCATTCCGAATCAGCCGGACACAAAATTCCGCATCGGTTCCGTCACCAAGCAATTTACCGCCGCTCTTGTTTTACAACTTGCAGAGGAAGGCAAAATCAAGCTCGACGGAAAGATTAGCGATTATCTGACCGATTATCGAAAAGATACCGGCGAAAAAATTACCATTCATCAACTTCTTAATCATACTTCCGGGATTCCAGACTATACGCGTCGTCCCAATTTTATAGCTGACATCAGCCGCAATCCGTATAGCGTTGCGGAGTTCGTCAAAAAATTTGCGGGCGGCGACCTCGAATTCGAGCCGGGAGTGAAATTCAGTTACAGCAATTCGGGTTATACACTTCTTGGCGCAATCATCGAAAAAGTTACAGGCAAGTCTTACGAAACAGTTTTGGCCGAACGCATTTTCAAACCGCTCGGAATGACAAATTCGGGCTACGATAATCATTCACCGCTCATCGAAAAGCGTGCCAGCGGTTATCAGAAAACGCCGGACGGCTTTGTTAACGCAGCCTATCTGGACATGTCTATTCCATACGCGGCAGGTTCGATTTATTCCACCGTCGAAGACCTCTTTAAATGGGATCAGTCGCTTTATGAAGACAAGATTCTTTCAGCGGAAAGCAAGAGACTGATGTTCACGCCCGGACTTGGAAATTACGGTTACGGAATCCGCATCGCCGACCAGCCGATTGGAAAAACAGACCAGAAAATTAAAATCATCGGACACGGCGGAGCCATCCACGGTTTCAACTCTTTCATGGCGCGAGCGGTTGAGAAACAGCAAACTGTGATTATTCTCGATAATGTCAATCTCGGACAATTTCATGGGAGAATCACAAATTCAATCATCAGCATCCTTAACGGACAGCCCGCTGAGCTGCCGAAAAAATCTATCGCCGAAACGCTTTACAAAATAGCGATGGAAAAAAATGTCGCCTCAGCCGTCGCCGAATATCGAAAACTGAAAGCAGAAAATTCTCCGGCGTTTGATTTCTCGGAACGTGAACTCAACACACTCGGCTATCAGCTCTTGGGCAAGAAGCGCACGAAAGACGCGATTGAGATTTTCAAGCTTAACGTTGAGATGTTTCCCAAATCTGCAAATCCTTATGACAGCCTCGCCGAAACGTATCTGGCAGACGAGCAAAAAGATTTGGCGCTCGCCAATTACAAAAAAGCGGTCGAGCTTGACCCGACGAATGCAAACGCTTTGCATATCGTCAAACGGCTTGAAGGCAAAGAAACAAAGGTTGACACTTCCGGCTTCGATGCGTATGTCGGTGACTATGAAGTCACTCCGAGTTTTACTCTCACGATTTCCAGAGACGGCGATAAATTATTCGGGCAAGGAACTGGACAGGCCAAAATGGAAGTCGAAGCTGTCTCCGATACACAGTTTACAATGCCTCAGGTCAAGGCGAGTATTTCATTCGAGAAAGATGCTGCCGGAAAGGTTGTCGGGTTACTGTTATCGCAAGGCTCGCGCTCTGCTAAGGCCAAGAAAATAAAATAACAATTTCCGTTTTCTCGATTTCCCGAATCGCCTGTCTGTGGAGCGCTACGGACAGGCGATTTTTTTGTAGTTGCTTCTATTATAGCTATTTGCAATTGAGTGTGACATACTGCCGCCGCTCTCAGCTACTTTGTCGTCATCAAGTGATGTTTATAACAAGTAGCCTCCCATCACCTCTCAATCTGAGCATAAATATGTCAATCAAAATCAGAACCATACTTATACTTTTGTCCCTTACAGTTATAAGTGCGCTTGTTGTCTTGCGCGCTCAAAACAAAAAGAGTGAGCCTTCACAAAAACAACCACTTGATGAATATCAAAGCCAATTTCCAATTGTTGAGTTTACGGCCCCAGAACCAACAAATAGTGAAGAACGGGCAAGAAGGCGCGCGATAGGTGATAAGTACAATGAAGCACAAATTCCGGTAAGTGAGTATGTAGAAGCCATTACCTCAAGTGCTCATTGGATGGTCGGACTTACAGCTTTTCCTGTAGATAAAAGTAAGGCTGTGATAATTGGCGAAGTGCTTGATGCTCAGGCGCACTTATCCACTGACAAAACAGGAGTCTATTCCGAGTTCAAAATTAGGATTGATGAAATACTGAAAGATGAAAGCGGTCTTTCATTAAGTCGGGGTGATTCACTGATTGCGGAACGACCGGGGGGCCGTGTGCGCTTTCCTTCAGGACATATCACTCTATCGTTCATTAGCGCGCAAGGTATGCCTGTCGTTGGACAACGCTATGTCCTATTTTTAACGCGCGACGATAAACAAATAAACTTTAATATCCTGACCGGGTATGAACTTAAAGCGGGCAAAATTGCGCTACTGGACAATCCTGTCACACACCCTATTGCTGCTCAAAAAGGCGCAGACGAGTCAACTTTCCTTAATGAGTTGCGAGCCGCAACTGCAAAATCCTCACGGTCTCCTAAAAAATAAACTCCATGAAAAAACTACGCCTCTCCCCCATCGTAGTGTTGGCAGTAATCACATGGTTAGGATGGACGCTTTTAACTCCCAGTACGAGCGCCCAAAGCGGTTGTTGTAACCCGCCAATAAGCCTTTCTCTCCCAAGATGGGCGCATTATGCACAAGTAACAGTTACAATAGACACCGAATTTACTCAAGTTGAACGGGACAAAATAGTAGAAGCTTTTCAAGAGTGGAACGCGTTAGGAGTCATCGCCTGTACTCATGTAACCTTCATTGGATTTACATGGAGTTCAACCCCGCCGCCCATTGGAAGTATTAACGTACACTGGGTTAATTATCAAGATAGGAAAAACGATTGGGCATCGGCTATCACGACCCAGGCAGACACGGGAGGTATTACTCAAGTAGCCGACACTGTGGTATATAAAAATTTTAGAGCAAACTGGTCGCAAAACCACCTCAATTTCCTCAGAGGAATAATGAGACATGAAATAGGACATTGCTACTCTCTTGATAATCATCTTACATGTCCTAATCCTGCGGGTACAGTAATGTACGTTGCTCCGGTGAATATTCATTTATAACATCCTGTGACATCAACACTGTTGCCAGCATATATTGCCCACAAAGCTGCGAAGAAAATTGTCTCCATGAAGTACAACCTAATAATGAAATCTGTACGCAATCTGCCAACGAGTGTGCGTTCCCGCCGACCGGATGCCCTCCTGATTTAGTTCGCGTTAATGACTGCTGTTGTGATACTTCGGAATCGTCTTCACCAATAGTCATTGATACTTTAGGCAATGGATTCAATCTAACTGATGCCGCTGGCGGAGTGAATTTTGACCTGAATAATAACGGTGCAGCAGAACACTTGGCGTGGACTTCAGCCAATTCAGATGACGCTTGGCTTTCTTTAGACAGAAACGGCAACGGGGCTATTGATAACGGTTCGGAACTGTTTGGCAACTATACGGCTCAACCCACTTCAACCGCTCCCAATGGATTCCTCGCTCTCAAAGAATATGACAAGCCAAGTCATGGTGGAAACAACGATAAGGAGATTAGTTCCCAAGATTCTATCTTCACTTCTTTACGGCTCTGGCGGGACACAAACCATAACGGAGTTTCAGAGGCAAGTGAATTGCATACGCTCTCATCATTAGGCGTGATGAAGATAGAGCTTAAATACCATGAATCTCAAAGAATAGATGAACATGGTAATTGGTTCAGGTATCGGGCTAAAGTCAAAGATACACAAGGGGCGCAGGTTGGTCGTTGGGCTTGGGATGTATGGCTCCGAGAGCAATAAGTTTTTCACTTATTCCTCATATCAGATTGTTAAGGTACGGATAATTAAGGAAAGGTTGCGGTCAGCAGAAAAAGAGAGCCGCTTCTACTGCGAGGGCTAATTCAAGCTGTGGTATTAAGTTTTGCTGAGTGCGGAAGAGTAATGATTTATTGCTCTTCCGCACTTTGCTTTTGTGGCTGAGTATGGCTGAGATTGATAGGTTTGGCTGAGTTGGCACACATTTGGCACACAAAATCAGTTCGTCAATGGCCTTTTCTATAGCAGTTATCCACGGAAACTATTTTCTTGACACCCTAGCGCAACAGGAATAAATTTCCCCCGCTCAGTGTTCCTTGGAAGTCCTGCTTCCATCAACCCTCAATCTAGGAATTATAGTATGAAGTTCCCTCACTCTTTTATATCACCTTTCATCACTATTAGACGACTTGTTACTAGCTGCTTAATTGGTATTGGTCTAGCGGGTTTTATTATCGGCGGAATGAAAGCTCATGCACAGGCAGATACACTTATAAATTTTGATAATCTCCCATCTGGAACGATTGTCACTAACCAATATCTCACCTCAGGTGTCAGCTTTTCCTCGCAGTTTAATTCAAATGTTCGCGTCATCAATAATTGCGGATTCTGTATTTTCTCTTCTGCTCCACATGCTGTCACAGGCGGGTCTAATAATTTCGGAGAAGTTATCTTAAACTTCAATCGGCCAATGAAAAATTTTACGTTTTGGATGGCTGGCTGCGATAGTTTCGGCACGGTGGCTAAGGTAGATATTTACGAAAACGGAGCGTTTGCCAGGACATTAAATTTGATTGGGCAACCTTCATACTATCCGGGTTTCTTTGATTTGAGTCAGTATGGAACGAAAATCACTACTGTCCGTTTTCATACTATAGTTGATCCTCATGGACTGGGTTGGGACGATTTTAATTTTACCCCGAACCCCAACCCGACGCCGTCGCCATCGCCCTCTCCATCCCCCAGTCCGTCCCCAACGCCATGCAATCTTAATTTAGCTTTGTACTCAACAACCTCTCAGGTGCAGACTAATCTCAACAATACGAATCAGAATGCGCTGACGGGCGCGTTGGTTGGACTTCAAGCGCAGGTCACGACATCAACTGGACAGGAAGTTGAAGGTGGAACATATACGTGGTCAGTCACAGGTGGCGGTAGAACCTTACGTCCTATTGTTGACTACCTCAGAGACTTCTATTGGATGACAGAAAGTGGAGCGCAACCCTACGAAGTACGTGTCAACTACGTTTCCAGCAATGGCGCGTGTCAGCTATCCGCCAGTGTAAGAGTCAGGGTTATTACTCCAAACCAATTTACCTTTACGGCTTCGCAAATACCGCCGCGAGTGACGGCCTGTTCTTTACAAGAGTATAGAGGGATGCTTTTTGGCGACGGATGCGGTGAGGAACAGCCCGGAATAACATTTAATGCAAGTCTATCTGTTCAAGGTATCACGAATTTTATCTCGTCAATGCAAGATGCCAAAATAATATTTATACAATTGGCTAACCCCTATGCAATCGGACATTTTACTGATAAAGGCTATCTGTGTGCGACCATCCGAAATCCCGCCGGAAATTTTGATTCCGGCTGGTTTAAGGACGGAGAAGGCACTTACAACTACACAATTTTCAATCCAGACGGAACGGCAACGCTCTGGGCCACAGATGGCCCTTATATCGCAATTCGTGACTTGAACTATCTCTACAATGAACGCTTCTATGAAATGTATCTAGTTTATGCTGCCGGGAGTGAAAAACAGCCGCGCTTTAGTAAGCCGATTGCAAAAATTCCTTGGAGCTGGGGAGGCGAAGTGTTTTTCACTTCTACGGGTATGACAGGAACATACACTCGTTTCCCCGTTAATGAAATAACTCATACAGGAACAGCCACAAACTATATCCGAATGTATAACCATAATTATATTCAGGTTAATTGGGACACATGCCCGCCCAGTGGTCAGGCTCCTCCACCGGATACAAATATCTATGTTGAGGGTGAAGGATGGGGATGGCCTTGATATCCTTGAAGATGCTTATTAGTATCTATGAACAGCAGCGTAAAGGAGAAACCATGAGAAAAGTATCATTTATGCTTGTGCTTACATTGCTAGTGGCACTCGTTATCAGCAGCAATCAGGTCAGACAGGCTCAGGAACGAAAGCTTGAAGATCAAGAGCGCACAGAACAGTCCATGCCGGAGCGCAACATTGAATTGACAATCGCTCCGGTGGAGTACGATGACCACGTGAGTGATTATGTAACTAAAACCAGCTACAAGGTAGGAGAAAATGTTGACATCGCCCTCATAATGACAAACAAGATGAACCGACGAACAGTCATTGGATGGAGCAACCCTTTGTTACAAAATCGCTTGAAGCTGCGAAAAGATGGTCAAGAAGTGGCATATCTCCCTGAAGTCTCAAAACAGATAGCAAAGATAGAGAAATATGGTCCTGCGGGCGACAGCGTAAAATCCATTGAGCTTCAACCAAATGAATCCAAGCAAGTAGGATTTATTTATTTAAAAAGCTGGTATCCGCCTCTCGAAGCAGGACATTATGAGTTGAAGATAAAACGTCAGTTCTACGACAATGAAATTCACTCCAATACAATAACATTTGAGATTGTCCCTTAATCTCCGAAAGTCCTTTTTAGTTATTGATAGTTTCGGTTAGCAAATAAAGAGAGCCGCTCTACTGCGAGGGCTAATTCAAGCTGTGGTATTAAGTTTTGCTGAGTGCGGAAGAGTAATAATTCATTGCTCTTCCGCATCTTGCTTTTATGGCTAAGTCTGGTTGAGATTGTAAGGTTTGGCTGAGTTGGCACACATCTGGCACACAAGCTTATGTTCGTAGATGATTAAAAAAGTGTTGTCCCGCGCTCCGGTTCAATGAGTTGTTAGGCCGTATTTGGAGTAACCTGTCTTTTCTTTCCGTCGCATAAGATTATAGACCTAACAACTCATTGAACCTGCCCCCGCGAGCGCATTCCTTTCATGCTCCGATGATGTTGAAGGCTGCGCGCGCGTGGGCGGGTTAATTCGGGCGTTAGTCGCACTCTGATGGCTAATATTTATTGACTGTAAAACCTATCAAGGTCTTTAAGAAGATCATCGCCAAAACGGCGCGCCTGGTCTACGGACGCAATGTAATCATCATACGCCGCTACGAGTTCAACTCTTTGTTCACTTTTATCTATCTTGAGCAGTAGCCTCTCTCTAGATAACTGACATTGCTTAAGTGCTCGAAGATACCAGTCTATAGACCTCAGAACGTAAGGGTCTAAAATACTTGCCAGTGAATCTTGCCGGGCCGCAATCTCTGGTTGTTCTATCTCTACATGTGACGGGGTGAGAGATTTTTCTTTGGCGCGGACTTCGGTCACATCCGCAACGAAGCGATAGCCCTGCCTGGGGATAGTTTCAATGTACCGGTTTTCAGCATCTTGTGCCAGAAGTTCGCGAAGCCTTGAGATGCTGCGGGTGAGCGTGCCTTCCTCTACAAAAGTATCGGGCCAGATTGTTTCGATCAATTCATGCTTGGTGAGGATATGCCCGCTGTTTTGCACGAACAGCCAGAGAAGCTCGAATTGTCTTGGCGTCAGTTGGATGACCTGTCCGCCGCGAGACAAGCGACGTTCCGATGCATCAAGGAGGAAAAGACCGAAGGCATAAAAGTGGTTCGGTTGCTTGCTCATGCCAAAGTGTCACTCTTTGTCCGCATTATGTCCGAACTTTGTCCGCACAGCGTCAGGACTCGTCAATCGGCTTTGGATTAGAGTATGCAACAAACTGGCGCAGTAGTGGTCAGTTCAGAAACCTGAGGTGTTTCGCATCATAGCCAAGTCGCTCTATACGGTCAATTCAAAGAGCAATGTGTCGTTACGGCTATGGTGTGCATCGCCGGAGTTTCAGCAGCAAATCGCACACACTCACGGCTGGTGAAAACCAGCTTCTTAGCCTGCGTTTTATCTATTTGGAAACAAGCGACGTGGATAAAAGAGTTAGCTGTTGACTGGAAAGACTTTTTGAACGCCGTCGTGGTTTGCCGTCTAAAAATGGATAAAGTCGGGCCAGTTCTCAACCTCAATATCAAAGGAGAAAAGCAATGGCCGATATCAGTTTCAGTACCGATCTCACCAGCATTGTCGAATCGGTTCTCAATAATCACGAAGGGCGCAACGACCTCGCCATTGTCATTCAAAACGGACTCACTTGGCAACTGACGGTTGACTTCAACGTGGTTCCTCATTGTGGCAACTACGCCAACCAACAGGGGGAGCCCATCATGCCTGCCGTAACTATTCCAAGTGGCGGCGGGACGGTTGATGCCTCCATGTACAGTATAGGTTTCGACGCTACCGGAAACGGATGCTACGTACTGGTCTCTGTCGTCGCACCCAGCTGTGCATGGGCATTTGGATTTGCCACGAGACCAAACGCAACGAATCAGTTTCAGGTGATGGCGTGGGATTGGCTTCCGGCGCAACAGGATGCTTATGAGATAGTGAAGAAATCGACTCAGATCTCAGCGAATAGTGGCATATACACAGATAGCACTACGATTCCGGGTGTCACGCTCACCGTGAGCATGACTACGGCAGACATGACGGCGGCGACGGCTGAAATCAACTTCGCTATTGCTTAGTCATAAGTCCGCAAATTCCGTGTGCGCGGGCGAAGGCGGTCACAGGTTCGTACTGAAATCAAAATGACCATCGGCTTGGCGATAGCCAGTTCCAGGCCGGTGGTCACAGCCCTCTTTGAACTGATGAAGAGTGAGGACTGATAGGACTGGGATTCAGAAACTTCAAGCAGGAGGTCTTTATGTCACAAGCGCGGCTCACAGGTATAGACGTTTCTGAATGGCAGGGGAACGTAGATTGGCAAACCGTGAAACAGGCTGGCATCGCGTTCGCGTTCGCCAGAGCGACCTACGGCGCAACATTGATAGACAAACAATTCACCACTAACTGGCAGGGGATGCGCGCTGCCGGGATTGTCCGCGGAACATATCACTTCTTCGTGACGGCAGATGACCCCACGCAACAAGCAAACCTTTTTCTTAAAACCGTCGGGAGTTTGGATGACAGTGACCTTCCACCTGTTCTCGACGTAGAATTAGAAAGCGGCACAGGCAGCAACCTCATCAGTGGCGTCCAAACGTGGCTCGGTCTGGTAGAGCAAGGATTAGGGCGTCAGCCGATAATCTATACGGGGCCGTCTTTCTGGAACGAGTATATGACAGGCGGGTTCGGGAGTTACCCTTTGTGGATTTCAGAGTATGAGGTTTCAGCGCCGTCGCAAGTGAACGGGTGGGACAACTGGACGTTCTGGCAATACTCCTCAACAGGCACCGTCGCCGGGATAGCAGGCAACATAGATTTAGATTATTTCAACGGTTCATCCGACGACCTGGAAGCGTTTATTAACTCACCAGCGAGCGCAACGGCAATCAACTGCCCTCCCAACAATCCGCCTGCGACTTCTCAGACACAGACCTATACGGTGCAATCCGGCGATACGTTGGACTCCATTGCCAATCGGTACGGCACCACAGTAACTGCAATCTGCCAGGCCAATGAGATTACAGATTCCAATCTGATAAGGGCGGGGCAAGTTCTAGCTATCCCCTAGAATATACTTCATTACTCTTCTTGGAAACTGCTTCAGAGCCGCTCTACTGCGAGGGTAGAGCGGCTCTTTGTTGCCAGTAGGCTATCGAGGCGATGCCTTTAAGGCAGTCGTAACCTAGTGGCGAACGCGTGCAACTTGTTCGGATGATGTGGAGAGAGAGATATTTTTCGCAAACTTGACGGGATTCTCTTCGTCAAGCTCGATGCTAATCAGGTCGCCTTCGCGTACATCCTTGAGAGAGACGGCGCGTCCGTCAATCGTCACGCGAGTGCCTTCGCGGTCAATCGCAATCACATGCTCGACGCCGCTTCGCGCAAAGACGGAGATGCGCGTGTCTGTTACCTCGACCACTTTCGCGTCAATCATCTTCGTCTCAGTATCTTCATTCGCAGGGTCTGCGATGGCCTGCGCAGAGGCCGAGAGAGAAGTCAAAATCATTACTGCCAGCGCGCCAAATAGAAATTGCAATTTTCGCTTCATCTTCAAAAGCTCCCGTCTCGATAAAAGGATTCAAGGGAGAGTGCACGTTTCCGTCCAGCCTTTTGCTGAGCAACCGATATGCCGCAACAGTGGGAAAGCTAAAGATGCTCATTTATTCCCGAAATAAAGGGTTTTAGGATTATTGCGAGATGGTTGTGAGGCATGCTGTGAACAAGAACAGTTCAGCGCACTCGTATGATGTAGTGACGATTTGTATGATTGCGAAACGGTGTGCGGAAGACAAAGCAAGTTTCCCGCAAAGGCGCAAAGACGCAAAGAAGAATTAATGTCTTCCTTTGCGTCTTTGCGCCTTTGCTGGAAATGTTTTGTTCTACTTCTATCTTTACCCGAAGATGTCGCGGACTTTGTCCATCAGTCCTTTGTCTTCGAGGTCTGTGGTTTCTATCTCTGCAAGTTGCTCAAGCAGTTTTCGCTGTTCGCGTGTGAGGGTGGTCGGTGTGACGACCGAGACAGCGACAAAAAGGTCTCCGCGTCCGCGCCCGCCGAGCACGGGCATGCCCTGCCCCTTCATGCGAAAGACCGTACCGGTCTGTGTCCCCGCAGGAATCTTGAGTTGCTGATTTGATTCCAGAGTCTGGACAGAAATTTCCGCGCCGAGCGCGGCCTGCGCGAATGTAATCGGCACGGAGGAATAGAGATTACTTCCCTGCCGCTCAAACTCTTCATGCTCGCCGACGTGTATCACGACGTAGAGGTCGCCGTGCGCGCCGCCCTGTGTGCCGGCTTCGCCTTCGCCGCCAATACGCAAGCGTGAGCCGGTCTCGACGCCCGCTGGAATCTTGACCTCCATCGAACGCTCGCGCTCGACGCGGCCTGCGCCCTGACATGTCTCGCAAGGAGACTTGATGATGCGGCCTGTGCCGCGACAACTGCCGCAGGTGCGCGCGACGGAGAAGAAGCCCTGCTGGTAACGCACCTGACCGCTCCCGCTACAGGTCGCACAGGTTTCGGGCTGTGTGCCTTCGGCTGCGCCGGAGCCTTTGCATATCTCACATGTCTCAAGTCGCGGGATACGCAAACTGGCAGTCATGCCCTTCGCAGCTTCTTCGAGAGAAATCTCAAGGTCATAGCGCAGGTCTGAGCCACGCTGCGCGGCTGTGCGGCCTCTGCTGCCGCCGCGCCCGCCGCCAAAGACATCACCGAAGCCAAAGAGGTCGCCTAAAATATCTTCGATGCCGCCAAAGCCCGGCGCGCCCCAGCCTGCGCCCGCGCTGCTCGATACGCCCGCATGACCAAAGCGGTCATAACGCCTGCGCTGCTCTGCATCGGAAAGCACGGAATAGGCTTCGGCAGCCTCTTTGAATTTCTCTTCGGCTTCCGCGTCGCCAGGATTTTTGTCCGGGTGAAAACGCACTGCGAGACGACGATACGCGCTCTTAATCTCTTGCTCCGTCGCCGTCCGGCTAACGCCTAAGACTTCGTAATAATCACGTTTGCTCATAATAATTAAGTAGTCAGTAGTCAGTAGCCAGTACTCAGTAGAAAAACGACTCGCGCCTTTCATGCTGACTACTGGCTACTGGCTACTGACTACTTTATTGTACCTATGCTTCCTCAATCTGGGAAGCGCCGCCAACGGGAGAGTTCATCATCGCGTTGGTGAGTTGAAGACCGAGCATCTCTACGGCTTCGAGCGCGCGGCGAATCTCGTCTGCGTCGTCTGAGAGAGTGGCCGATTGCCCTTCGGTCAGGGTGCGCTGTCCCGCGCGCCTGTCCTCTGCGCTCAAGGATTCGCCAAACTCTGCCATCGCGCGCTGCGTGTTCTTGACCAGCGAGTCAAGCTTGTTGCGCAAGCCTATAATCTCTTTTAGTTGACGGTCATACTCGATTGAAGTCTCCGCTTCAGCGATGAGGCGATTAATCTCATCCGGCGAAAGACCGGAAGTAGGCGTGATACGCATTTGCTGTTCGCGCCCGGTGGCCTTGTCCTGTGCGGAGACGGAGACGATGCCATTGGCATCTACTTCAAATCCGACTTCGATTTGCGGAACGCCGCGCGGGCTCGGCGGAATGCCGACAAGTTCAAACTTGCCGAGCGAGCGATTGCCCTGCGCGACTTCGCGTTCGCCTTGCAGGATATGTATCTCGACAGAAGATTGATTATCCACGACGGTCGTGAAAATCATGCTATTGCGAAGCGGGATGGTTGAGTTGCGCTCAATCAGTTTGGTAAAGAGTCCGCCGCGCGTCTCAAGCCCCAGACTCAAGGGCAAGACATCAAGCAAGACTATATCTTTGACTTCGCCAGTCAGCACGCCGCCCTGTATGGCCGCGCCCATCGCTACTACTTCATCCGGGTTAATCTCGACAGAAGCTTCTTTGCCGAAAATTTCTTTGACTGTGCGAGCGATGATGGGCGAGCGCGTCTGGCCGCCGACGAGAATCACTTTCTCAATATCAGTCGGTTGCAGCTTTGCATCCCAGAGAGCTTTCTGGCACGGCTCGATAGTTTGCTCGACAAGGTCTGCGACCAATTTTTCAAACTCATCGCGGCCCAGCATCTTGTTGAAATGTTTCGGGCCGGAGGCATCTGCCGCGATGAAAGGCAAGTTAATGTTCGTCTCAGTCGCGGAAGACAATTCGCACTTGGCGCGTTCGGCTGCCTCTTTCAAGCGTTGCAAGGCAAGGCGGTCTTGTCTTAAATCAATTCCTGTTTCCTCGCGGAACTGGTCTGTCATCCAGGTGATGATGCGCTCGTCGAAATCCTCGCCGCCGAGAAAGGTGTTGCCCGAAGTCGAGAGGACTTCAAAGACGCCTTCGTTCATCTCCAAAATAGAAACGTCAAAAGTTCCGCCGCCGAGATCGTAAACGACTATCCGCTCAGACTCAGATTTGCCGAGTCCGTAAGCAAGCGCGGCGGCTGTTGGCTCGTTGATAATGCGCTCGACCTTGAGACCTGCAATCTTGCTCGCGTCTTTTGTGGCCTGTCGCTGCGTGTCGTCAAAATAAGCTGGCACAGTGACGATAGCTTCTGTGACGGCTTCGCCCAAAAAATCTTCGGCGGCGGCTTTGAGGCGTTGCAGGACGATGCCGGAAATCTCTTGCGGGCTGTAGATGCGGCCCTGCACGCGTATGTGCGCGTCGCCGTTCGGCGTGTCCACAATCTCAAACGGCGCGGTGTCGCGCATGCGCTGGACTTCCGGCGAATTAAACTTGCGGCCAATCAGACGCTTGACGGCATAGACCGTATTGGTCGCGTTGGTGACGGCCTGCCGCTTGGCAATCTGGCCCACAAGCCGCTCGCCCTTATCCGTGAAGCCGACGACTGTGGGAGTCGTGCGCCCGCCCTCTTTGTTAGGCACGATCTGCACCGCGCCGCCTTCCATCACGGAGACGCAGCAGTTAGTCGTTCCTAAATCAATGCCAATTACTTTTCCCATAAGCGTTTCAGTTTTCAGTTTTCAGTTTTCAGTTCCAGCCAGTATTCCTAAGCTGAAAACTAAAAACTGAAAACTGAAAACTACCTTGTTGAGACTTTGACCATCGCCGGGCGGAGGAGTTTTCCGCCGAGCAGATAGCCACGCAAGAGTTCCTGAATCACTGTATCAGGCTCGTAATCGTCGCTGCGTTCCGTCGCGACCGCTTCATGCAGATGTGGATCGAAGGGCTGCCCGACCGAAGAGACGGGCTGAACGCCAAGCTCTTCCAAAACATCGTTGAGTTGCTTGTAAATCAACTCGACGCCGTGCAGGAAATGGCTGAACTCCTTTGACTCTGTTTTCTCCAAAAGGCTTTCGGCTTCGAGCGCGCGCCGCATGTTATCCATGACTGGCAAGAGCTTGCTGACCACATCTCCGACCATTCTGTGATAAGTCTCGCCGCGCTCGCGCTCCGTGCGCTTGCGATAGTTTTCAAAGTCTGCCTGCCTGCGCGAAAGCTTATCAACTAAATCCTGTCTTTCACTCTCAAGCCTTTTAAGTTCGGAGCGCGTAGCGATGAGTTCGGCCAGCATCGGCCCGGAAGCCTGAGCTGCATTCTCAGGCGCGGAAGCATTGCTCTCATCATCTGTCTGCGACGGAGCGGATGCGTTCTGCGCTCCTCTAGTATCCTGATCCTCGCGTCGCTCAGGCGTCTCGGACACGGGCGGCCCACCGGCAGCATCCTTGTCATTAGCCTCTGCGCTTCCGGCTTCAGTCTCGTCCTCCGCGCCTCTGTCTATGCGACTCTGCATCTCCGTCTCGCCTTCATAACTGGAAGCACGACCAAGTTCTTCGGAAGAAAGAGCATCCGTCTCGGCTTCGCCGTCCTCCTGCCCCTGCTGCTCGTCCGGCTCAGCATGCTCTTCATCTACAAAGCGCACCGGAATGCGATTGGCCTTCTGTTCTTTCTTGTTGAGAATCATTGATCTACTCTGAAATTCACGGGGATGGTTTGGAAAAATTTTCAAGCCGCGCGGGGTCACGCGCCATTAAGGATTCAGCTTTGACTGGAAACAGTCTCCTCGCGCAGCAGGCGTTCAATCAGCCGCGCCATATAGTTTACTACACTTATCATCCGTGCATACTCAATTCGCATCGGCCCGACGACGCTTAAGGTTCCGATGGTCTCTCCGGTGCCGAGGCGATATGGAGCCGTAATCAACGTGCAATGCTGCATAGAGGGAAATGCGTTTTCGCTGCCGATGGTAATGCTGACATCGCCAGGCACAACCTGGTCGCGCCCGACACACTCGTTCAGGATTTTGAGGAGCCTTGATTTTTCTTCAAACGTGCGGAACAGTTCGCGCATCCTCTCTGCATCTGCAAACTCCGGCTTGGTCAAAATGTTCGATGCGCCTTCAACATAAACCTCGCCTGCACTTGCCTCTTCGCCTTCCAGACTGCTCTCGCACAAAAGTATAGCATTGCGCAGGAGCTTGTCATAAAGAGCCTTCTCTGCGCGCATCAATTCAAGAATCTCCGCGCGTATGGCGAGGAGGCTCTTGCCGCCGAACTCCGCATTCAGATAACGCGCCGTACGCTCAAGCTCATCTTGCGACAGCTTCTCGTCCATGCGGATAATCTTGTTATGAATAATGTTCGGTGCGGAAACGAGCACGACGAGGATGCGATTGTCTGCCAGTTGGACAAACTGTATGTGCTGCAATCTGTCTCCGGCCAGAGATGGAGAAACGACGATGCCTACATTTTCCGAAAGCTCTGAGAGCAGCCGCGAAGTCTTTTCCAACAAGCGGTCTGGCGCATCCAAAATCTCGCCGCTCGTTAGTCCGAGCAAGGAATTGATGGCCGTCAGGTCTGCCTTCGAGAGTCGCGTGTCCGAAAGCATGTGGTCAACATAAAAACGATAGCCCTTGTCTGTCGGGATGCGTCCGGCAGAGGTGTGCGGCTGCTCGACCAATCCTGCTTCTTCCAGTTCGCCCATGACATTGCGAATCGTCGCAGGGCTCCAGCCCGAAGCGTGCGCAAAACGATCCGACAGAGTTCTAAACCCGACAGGCTCGCCCGTCACCAAGTGCTCCTTGATAATCGCAGACAGGATGGCCTGCCCGCGCACATCCGGCAGATTTGTAAGTGTTTGTGAACTTGAGTTGCGAGTGGTCATCGGGTTCGGGACTTTTGGGCCTGACGGGCGCGCATCCGTTTCCCGCAAATGCGCGCGCAGGGGTCATTAAATTGAATAACACTCTGACTTACAGCCTGTCAACAACTCATTACATGATTGTGTGAACATGCTTATCAGATGAATGGCAAGCCCCATGAAAGTATAAGGGATGTGACGGCAGACTCGCAAATTGTCTGCGGCTGGCTGGCCGGAATCGCTCGAAATCCGGCAGCCGCTCTGCGCTTATTCCGGCCTCCTGCTTATAGTTACCTGAGATAACTGGCCCAAAACTTCCGCTTGCATGCCTTAAACTGCTGTTAAAGCAAGGTTTATCGGATGCCGTTAAACGCCTCGCCGGATTCATAGTTTTGGCCCGGAACTAGATTTTGAGTCCTCTCAATGGCTTAGGGGCGGGCTGTGCAGAAGTGTTTGACGCCTCCCTTCCGGCCTCGTAATATCACTCGGCAGAGTCAAAGCTTTCCAGCCTCGTGTTCGCGGAAGCGGTTTTCCAAAGGTTTCGTGCCTCAGGGCTTTCTTGCGGAGACGGGGAAATTTTTCTCTCGTTCCTATCGGGTTAACTGTTTATATCTCAAGGTATTTATCTTATGTCGCAAACGCAGAGCCACTTGAGCAAGCTTTTCACGGATGCCTTTCGACAACTGGAACCGAAGCGCGCCGCGCCGGAAATAGAGGTCAAGTTCTATCCTTACGCCGGATTGAATCACACGATTCGCATTCGTTCCGGGCGCGTCTATGTGCGCATCTCCGATATTTTCAAGAGCGCGCCGATGGACGTGCATCGCGCTCTGGCCTTTATCCTTGTCGCCAAGTTGCTCTCGCGTCGCACGCCGGATGTGCACGAGCGCGCCTATCGTGATTACGCATATTCGCCGCAAATCCTGCGCGCCTCGGAGATTGCGCGGCGGCGTCGAGGGCGCAAGATAATTTCTTCTGCGCGCGGACGCGTCTATGATTTGGACAAGATGTTTACGAAACTCAATCGCGCATACTTCGGCGGGCGACTTGAGAAGCCTACTCTCACATGGTCGCAGCGACGCACGCGCAGAATCCTGGGCCATCACGACCCTGTGCATGAGACCATCGTCATCAGCAAGACTCTGGACGGGCGCGATGTCCCTGAAAAATTTGTCGAATACATCCTCTATCACGAGATGCTGCACATCAAGCATCCGGCGCGCGTGATAAACGGCAGACGCTATTACCACACCAACGCCTTCCGCACGGAAGAACAGCGTTTTCCTTATTATAAGGAAGCGCAGGAATGGCTTGACCATGTGGCGCGTCAGAACAGAACCTCGCGCGCGCGTGCCGCCTGAGTTAGTTTTTTTGGAACTTCACATAGCCTTGCGCGTGTTGACGTACAGGTAGGTGGGCTCCTGCGAAAGAGAGCGAATGTTTGAGGCCGAGCGTTGACACGTCCGCGCTTGAGCTTCAAACATTCGCTCCTTTTTTTGCGCCGCAGCCGCGCACTTGTCTTCTCCTTGACGCTCTTAAAGCCTGCGTGTTAGCTTCCACTTCATTCAACATCACACGGCGGAAAAGGAGAACAGGTTATGGGCGAAAGTGTTTTTAAGGGAGCGGAAATCGTAGGCACTTCTGACGAGAGTTTCAGCCACGCGATTGAAGTCGCGGTCGCGCGTGCGCGTAAGACCCTGCGCAATCTTTCCTGGTTCGTCGTCAAGGAACAGCGCGGCGGCTTGCAACAGGGACGGCTCGAATATCAGGTCACGCTTGAGGTTTATTTCAAGCTCGAAGATGATGCTGATGAAGCATGAAAACTCTGAAGCCTCTTTCATACCTGACGCTGCCGACATCCGTTATCTATCTGCTAGCCACTCTCTTCACTGTTTACCAGTATGACCGTGTGGCAGATGCATTTAGACCTTATGGCATCGCTAAAGATATACAGGCGGAATATCTTGAACCATACATCTTAGCGGGCATCGTTTTTTTCCTCTTCTTTATCTTCGGTTTGATTATCAGTTATGGTCTCTTTAAAAACGGAAGATGGGCCTTGCACGGATGGTTCACTCTCTTAGTCTGTTTTCTCGTTTTCCATCTCTACAGGCTGATTTCAGTTTTAGGGGACATAGAACCATTTACCATCGTCGAAAGAGTTTTTGAAATTCTCTGTGTCCTGATGTTGTGTGTCATCACTTTCATGATTATGAAACTGGCTGGCGCACAGGCAGAGACGCCGCCTCCGCCTCCGCCGGAACAGTGGAACACAACTGAAGCAAGCGATGTCTCCTAAAGTCTTCGGATGTGGCTGGACAAATTGTGCTCCTGCCCGCTAGACTACGCGGTTTGTTGAAGGGGTTGTGTGCAATGCTATCTGCCCAAGAGCGTCTTTCAACAGGCAAACTTTTATTTAACGACGGAGATTACAAAACTTTTATGGCAATACCCGCAACACAGATACGACGCGGCATGGTCATCCTCTTTGAAGGCAAGCTGTGCAAGGTCGTAGAGTTTCGTCACCACACGCCCGGCAACCTGCGCGCGATGGTGCAGACCAAGCTCAGAGACATACGCACTGGCTCTTCCTTCGAGCATCGCTTTCGTTCGGCAGACACAGTCGAGCGCGCCTCGCTTGAGCAGCATGATATGGAATATCTCTACTCCGACGGCGCACAGCACCATTTTATGAACACGGAGAACTACGAGCAGATTGGTCTGAGCGAAGAAGACTTGGGCGACGCGACGCAATGGCTCACGCCGGGCCTCAGGATTCAGGTCGAGTTTTATGAAGGCACGCCGCTTGGCGTAGAGCTTCCGGCTTCGATGGAGTTGACCGTGACCAGCACCGAGCCGACCATGAAGGGCGCGACCGTCTCCAACGTCAACAAACCCGCGACCCTCGAAAACGGAGTCACCATACAGGTTCCGCCATTCATCAACGAAGGCGACCGCATCCGCGTCTCTCCTTCCGAAGGACGCTATATCGAACGCGCGAAATAAAGTGACGAGTGACGAGTGACAAGTGACAAGATAAAACAGCTTCTTGCTTGTCACTTGTCACAAGTCACTTGTCACTTATGTATCTTCTCTACAGCATCCTTCTGACCATCGGCGTCATCGCGCTCTTGCCGCGTTTTGTTTACGACGCCTTGCGTCATGGAAAATACGTGGCGGGTCTGGGCCAGCGCATGGGGCGCGTGCCGTTTTTAGGGAAGAACCAAAAAGTCATCTGGCTGCACTGCGTTTCGGTCGGAGAGACGCAGGCCGCGCGCCCTCTCGCGCGTGAGCTTCGCAACAGCTTTCCCGCTTACACACTCGTCGTCTCAACAACCACCCTGACGGGCCAGCGCGTCGCGCGCGAAGTCTTTCGTGATGAAGCTGCGCTCGTCTTCTATTTCCCTTTCGATTGGGGCTGGACTGTGCGGCGCACCTTGCGCGCCATCAATCCCGCAGCCGTTCTCATCATGGAGACGGAACTGTGGCCTACATTCCTGCGCGAGTGCAGGCGGCGCAATATCAAGACAGCGATTGTCAACGGCAGGCTCTCGGAAAAATCTTTTCGCCGCTATCGCCTCATACGCCGCTTCATCGAGCGCGTCGTCGGTGGACTCTCTCTGGCCCTCATGCAAACGGAAGCTGATGCCGCACGCATACGCGCTCTCGGTCTTCAAAAAGAGCGCGTCAAAATCACCGGCAATATCAAATTCGATGCGAGCATTAACGCAAGCGAGAATGCTCTGACAGCTAAGTTCCGTGAGCGATTTGACTTTGGCAGCGGGCGGCCTCTGATAGTCGCCGCGAGCACACATGCACCCGAAGAGCGAATCGTGCTTGAGGCATTAAAGCAGCTTCACGATGGCTCTCAAACACAGAAGCACAGGCTGCTCATCGCGCCGCGCCACCCGGAGCGTTTCGCGGAGACAGCCACATTGCTTGAGGCTTCCGGCCTTGCGTGGGCCAGAAGCTCTGCTGTGCCTGATAAGAGCGATGCTGTCAGCGATGCAATCCTGCTCGATAGCATCGGAGAGTTGCGCGCCGTCTATCCACTCGCAGAGATTGTCTTTGTCGGCGGCAGCATCGTGCCGACTGGTGGTCATAATGTCCTTGAGCCTGCGGCGGCTGGCGCGTGCATCGTGACGGGCGCGCACACGGAAAACTTCGCGGCCATCATGCGCGCTTTCACTCAGGCAGAAGCCCTCGTTCAACTTCCTCCTGTCGCGGCGGAAGAGGCTGCGACCCTGCTGGCTTCCGCTTTCAAAACCTTGCTGGCTAACGAAGAGCACAAAACCTCTCTGGCGAAACGCGCGCTTCATCTATTAGAGCAGAATCGCGGCGCGACTGAGCGCACAATCGAAATGCTCCGCTTGATACTGGATGAAAAATAAGGGCCACGAAAATATCCTTCTCGCGCCGTTCAGCGCGCTTTATGGCGCGGCGACGCGTGCGCGGCTGATGCTCTATCGCACGGGTACGCTCGCCACAGAGCGTGTTGATGCGCCGGTCATCAGCGTCGGCAACCTCACGACGGGCGGGACTGGAAAAACGCCGCTCGTCGCGTGGCTCGCGCGCCATCTCGCAGAGACGGGCCAGAAGGTTTGTATCCTCACCAGAGGTTACGGGCGCGACAATCCTTCTGCACAGGTTTTGGTTTCTGATGGCGCGAGTGTGCTCGCCAGTGCGAGAGAAGGAGGCGACGAGCCGCGCCTGCTGGCAGAGATGCTTGAGGGCCAGGCTGTCATCATCAGCAATGCTAATCGCGTTTCAGCCGCGCGTTGGGCCAGAGAAAATTTTAAGAGCAGCGTCTTTATCCTCGACGACGGTTTCCAGCATCTCTCAATCGCGCGCGACCTGAATCTGGTAGTGATTGATGCTACGAATCCTTTTGGCGGCGGGCATCTGTTGCCGCGCGGGCGTCTGCGCGAACCGCTTCGTGGACTCACGCGCGCAGACGCAGTGATTATCACACGCGCTAATCTGGCATCGGACATTGAGAGCCTGCGCGCAGAGCTTGAACGTTTGAGCGGCGGGCGGCCCGTGCTGCTCTCTGAGGCGCGCACAGTTCGCGTGCGCAGGCTCTCCGACAATTTGCTTGATGAAAGAAATGCTGTCTCCGAATCTCTTCCGCAACCCGTCATGGCCTTCTGCGCGCTCGGCAATCCGCAGGCTTTTTTCGCGCACCTCAGAGTTGACGGACAAACTCTGGCCCACACAAAAAGTTTTCCAGACCATCACATCTACACGCAGAGCGAGATAGACGAGTTGATTGCTGAGGCGAAAAGTCACGGCGCGCAGTCGCTTGTGACAACCGCGAAGGATGCTGTCAAGCTTCGCGGCCTGCGCTTTGAGCTTCCCTGTTATGTAGTTGAGATTGATGTCGCCTTTGACGATGAAGAAAAAATCGTGCAGATGCTAAAAGTGACTACGAACAAATAGCCACAGAGGAAGAGAGACACAGAGAAAGGAAAAAGGTAAAAGTGAGGACAAAGCGATTACCGCTTCTTCACTTTTACCTTTTCGTCTCTGTGCCTCTGTGTCTCTGTGGCAGATTTACTGGTTTGGGAGATTGCCGCCGGACTGCTGCGGCGCACCGCCTCCGCTCTCTGTTGTGGGAGATGATGCGGGCGCGGCTCTTTGCGGACGCTTTTGCATTCGCGTCGTGGGCGAAGGAAGCGGCGGCGGCTCGTCCACATCCACTTTTGGCGGAGTCGCCTGCGGCGTCGGCGTGCCGCTCGGATTTGTGTTGGTATTGGAATTTGACGGAGGCGGTGGCGGCACGTCCGAATTATTGTTCTGCTGCGAGTTGTCGTTGCCGTTCGCGTTGCCTTCGCCCGGCGGTGGCGGAGGCTCCGTGTTCGTGTTCTGATTCGTGTTTGAAGGATTGGTATTCGCGTTTGCGTTTGCGTTCGCGTTTGTCGAAGGCACGTTGGGCGCGATGCCCTGCTCGCTCTGTCCTGTCGGCGGCGCGGTTGTTTGCACAGGCTGGCTGTTCGGGTCAGGCGTCAGGGGCGGCGTCTGCTGCTCGTTTGTGTTTTGCCTGCTGGCTATGAAGCCATATACAACTGCGCCGATGACAAGCAAGCCAACGAGAGCGATGAGCGCCATCTTCCATGAATTGGAATTTGCGGCAGGAGCAGGCGGCGGCGCGACCGTTTCATACTCCACAGGCGCAGCCGCAATCGCCGGACTCGGACGCACAACCGTCTCTTCATCATAATCATCTTCGATGGTCGTGCGCGGAGCTTCATTGTTTCCGGTCGGGACGACTATGCGATGCGTGTTGCGCTCTATCTGCTCTGTCCCGGTTCCAGTCGAAACTTCACCGGTCACTTCCGCTTCGGCGGCGTGTGCCAGACCTTCGCTCAAATCAGCCACCGTCTGAAAACGATCTTCGGGACGTTTGGCGAGTGCGCGCGTGACAACTTCTGCGACCTGCTGCGGCAAATCGCTGCGCTCTTCGAGCAGGTTTGGCGGCTCTTCCTGCAAGTGCTTCATCATTACTGCGGTCGGAGACTCGGCAGAGAACGGCACATGGCCCGCGAGCATTTCATAGAGAATCACGCCGAGCGAATAGATGTCCGAGCGCGAATCTATCTCCGAAGCCTGCGAGCATTGTTCGGGCGACATGTATTGCGGCGTCCCGATAATCAGATTCGGCGCGGTCAGTTCTGGGTCTTTCCCATCCGTCTCCTGAATCTTGGCGATGCCAAAGTCGAGCACCTTCAACCAGTCGCCGCCGCCGACATCTAACAACATGATGTTGTCGCTCTTCAAATCTCTGTGGACGACGTTTTCCGCGTGAGCCGCTTCGAGCGCGCCGCACACCTGTCGCATAATCTCGACCACGCGCGGCAAAGGCATAGGGCCAACGCTGCGTATCACCTCTTTGAGCGTCGGGCCGTTCAAGAATTCCATGACGAGAAAGACGACTCCGTCCTCGTCTTCGCCAAAGTCTGTGACGTTCAGTGCGTGCGGGTGTGAGATGCGCGAGGCGGCTCTGGCCTCTCTGGAAAAGCGCGCGACGATTTTGTCGTCTGCTGCGAGCGATGGATGCAGGACTTTGATGGCGACTGTCTTGTCCATCAAAATGTGCGTCGCGCGATAGACAGTACCCATCCCGCCTTCGCTCAAAAAATCTTCGATGCGATATTTTCCGGCGAGCGTCTTGCCGACCAGTTCGTCCACAGTCTTTTCCAACACCGCGCCGTCAGCCGGACACAACGTGTTCGCGTCTTTATATTCCTTGCCACACCTCGGACATTTCTTCATCGGCACGCATTCGCCTCGAACAGTTATCGTAGAGTATGCCTGAGCGTATCACAGACAAAGTCAAAAGGTAAAAGGTATATGATGAAGGACAAGCTCAATGACATCTCTTTTCCGCGAAGGGCAGGACAAAAGTTTAAATCCGCTTGACTCGTCAACCGAGTTGGCATAAAAACTGTTCTCTCTTTCAATTTCCAAAACGGGGGTCATAGTAGTGGCTGACGAACAAAAGACTTGTAAACATCCGGCGTGCAGTTGCGCTGTGGATAAAGATAACGATTATTGCAGCGCGAGTTGTCAGGGCGCAGGCGGCACAGCAACGATTGACTGCGACTGCGGGCATCCTGCCTGCGAAGGCGATATTTAACTTAGAAGACAATTTCCCGCAAAGGCGCAAAGACGCAAAGGAAAGCTTACATAGTTTTCTTTGCGTCTTTGCGCCTTTGCGGGAGACTTCTTTATAAGTCCTTGTTCGGATAGACCAACCTGACTGTGAAGCTGCCGCTATTGTCGCGGTAGTTATCGTCGTTGACGAGCAGGAACAGTCGCCCGTCCGTCTCAGCCGTCAGAGTGTTCTGGCTGCCGATGACGAAAGGCGTGCCGGCCTGACCATTTGGAAGACGTATGTAGCCGATTAACGCACCGACGCCGACGCTCGGCACAGGATACGCGCTAATCACACCGACGCGCCCGCCGTCCGGCCCGACAGAGCCTGCGCGCTGTCCCGCGATGACCGTCCCGCTCGCAGTTATCTGCACGCGGTCTCCAGCAACCAAATCAATCCCTGTGTCCGTGCCGCGAGATGTGCCGAGAATGCTGATGGACTTTTCCAGCGTCGGGTTGATGCCGGAAGTATTCGTTGGATTATTTGGATTGCCTCCCGCAGTGCGACGACGACGCGCAGGCGCAGGTGTTGCGCTCTCCTGTGTGCCGAACGGATCAAACTCGTCCGCTTCATCATCCGTGCGGCTCGCAGTCGAGCCCGTGTTGCGCGATCTTAAATCAAGCTCTGTGCGAATCTGCACATCAAACGCGCCGCGCGCGTCCGTGTAAGAGCTGCGATTCGGAGTCAGATACAAACGCCCGTCGCGGTCTGCGACAAACTCGCGGCTCAGTCCCAATTCTATAATCGGGGCGTTCGGGTCATTGCTGATAGCTCCAATCAAAGTGCCTTCGGCAGAACGCGGCGAAGGAGCATACGGGTCTGTCGTACGCAGTCCATCGGGAGTGATGCGCGTGCGCCCGGCGATGATTGTGCCTGACGCAGTGACCTGCACGCGGTCGCCGCGCCTGACATCCACGCCGCTATCAATCCAGTTTGGCCCAAGCTCTACGCTCACACGCCGCGTGCGATACCGTGCTTCTTCAAGTGAGCGACCATCAATCTCTATGCGCTCGATTTCGCGCGGACGAAAAAAGACTATCTCGCCGTTTTGACTTACCTGTCTTCTATCGGTTGATTCAAATCTCTGCTCAAGTCGGACGGCGAATCTGCCGCCGATAAAGCCTAAGACAGTCCCGCGCACGGAACGCCCGTCGCGCAAGTAAACAGTATCTCCGACAGCCACTCCGGCCAGTAGCAGTGTCAACAAAATCGCTAAAATTATTTTCTTCACATCAATTATTTTCTTCATCTCTTTGTTCCTCTCATTTGATTTTTTATTCTCACTTCGAGGGAGCATTGCATAAGGGGATGTCAGAGAGATTTTACTTTTTGAATTATTCGCAAGGTGTATGCCAGTTAAAACAAAACCTGATTGCTGCAATTTGGCGGATTTATTGAAGTTATGACAGCTTTCCGCGTATCACCGTGATACGCTAAAGCACAAGAAAGCGTACATAAAATCTCCCGCAAAGGCGCAAAGAAGAGCTTGAATCTTTTCTTTGCGTCTTTGCGCCTTTGCGGGAAACTTCTCCCGCTTATACTTAAACTCTCGCGAACACGACGAGCAGTGCGAAGAGCACGAGCGATTCAATCAGCGCGAGGCCGAGAATCATCATCGTCTGAATACGACCGGCTGCACCCGGATTGCGCGCCGCGCCTTCGACTGCCGAAGCGGCAATCCGCGATTGGCCCAGAGCGCCGAGACCTGCGGCGATGGCAAAGCCAAAGCCGATGGCAATCGCGCGATACTTGTTAACGCTCGATTCATTATCTGCGGCGACGGCCTGTGTGGCCTGCGCCAGTGCGGGCGCGGCAGTCGCCAGCAAGCCCACTAAGCTGAAAAAAAGAAATCTGAGTTTACGCATCTTCATTCTCCCTGAAGGTTTTTTTGGAAAGCTCTGAAGGAGGCTTTGCAAGACTTCACAACTGTTCGGACGACTTGATGATGATTTCGCTCACAAACGGTATTCGCCGCCCCTCTTACAACGACGCTCCTGCCTTGCAAGCCTGCCGAAGTTTTCGTTTTCTGCAAAACTTCGTCCAGCTTATAACGCGCGTCCGAATCTGCTGCTCTCTTGCTGTGGCCTCTCTTGATGCTTGCTTTAATTGATGTGCGCCTTAACGTGTGCGTGCGCGCGTGCACGGCATCGCTCAAGAGCGCGGCATTTCAGTGTCAGCCGGATAAAAAATAAAAGTTAAGCTGGCACAACTACGTTGTCATCAGCGTGCGCGGCCACGCCGTGATGCTCGTGGTCATCATGCGGCGGATGCGAAACTTCGCTGAGATAAACCATTGACAGAAGCACGAAAACAAAAGTCTGTATGAAAGCCACGAACAATCCAAGTGGCATCAGGAACACAGGCACAACCCACTGCGTGTAAGGCGGAGCAAGCCCTGCGATATTCGCCGCCACAGCTTCGTCTGCAAACATGTTGCCGAAGAGACGCAGCCCAAGCGATAACGGGCGCACAAAATTTCCGACCAACTCAATCACAAAGATAAGCGGCGCAATCCACCACAGCGGCCCGGCCCAGTGTTTCAAGTGGCCCAGGATTCCATTCTCTTTAACGCCGATGTAGTTGTAATAAACGAAGGATGAAATGCCGAGCGCAAACGTCACGCTCGTCGCGGCTGTCGGCGACATGAAGAGCGGGAAGAAGGCCATCAGGTTCGAGACCATAATCAGCACTGCGAAAGTCATCACCACCGGAAAATATTTAATTCCATGCGGCCCGACGACATCCACCAGCATGCCCCTGATAGCCAGCACAGATGCTTCGAGCGTCTGCTGTCCGCCGCCCGGCTCGTCCTCAGACAGCTTGCCTTTGAAAATCCAGATGAGCGTGACACTCAAAATACACGCGATGACAAACATCACCGTGTACCACGGCACGGCATTCTCCGGCGTATATGGCCCGCCGAAGACAGCCTCCGGCGTCGTCCCGAACTTGGCGAAGAAAGTCTTCCACATCGGATACGTGGTCTTCATCTGTAGTTCATGCAAAGGCTTGCCGATTAAGTTGTTGACGAACTCGACTACAACCGGCGTATGGTGCGCAGCCGCGCCTTCGGATGCGAGCAACAGGAACATCGTTTAATTTTCCTCTCAATAAACGATTGCGAAATATAATTGCACAGAGGCTTCGACCATCACTGCCGCGACGAACAGGCACAGGCCCGCGAGCGTCGCCGGAATCGAAATCAGCCCGAACATATAAGCGGCTGCGATAACCGAAGCAATCACAAAATATCTGAGAACATAACGCGCGGCATTCAGTCGCGGCCTAACTCCTTCAATGTTTCCGCCAAAGACCGCGCGCAGCGAAGTGCGCAGCCAGTGATGATTGAAGAAAGACAAAATCCCGCCCAACAGCAACCCCGTCGTCACGCGCCACGGCGCAAACAAAAGGCTCACCAGCAGGGCCAAAGGGAGCAAGACATACATGCTGCGCAACAGACGACGCTCTAAGGCCAAGCCCTCTTCGTCGTCTGCAAACGCACCGCGACCCTGTCCCACACTGTCCACGATTTCACTCATAGCAAAGCAGGAAATTCTACACGACGCACACGCGCCCTGTCGAGTTACAGACAGCTTGTTTAAATTTCAGGAAAGCTTAGAAGTAATCCGCACAAACTCGTAAAGCCCAAGACCGGAGCCCAAGACCACGCCGCCGACCAGCAGCCACGGGCTTGTCCCAAGCCATCTATCCAGCAGCCATCCCACGCCCAGAAAAATTGCGACCGTAAAAAATAGAGCCCCCGCCGCAGCATAAGCCAGCCCGCTCTTCCGATTCGTTTCCTGCTCTTCTCTCTCAGACATTTAAATTAAATTAATTAACCCAAGTTGCCAGTCATGCGGCTCTTGCCGCCCTGCTGTGCGGTAAGTCTCCGACTTACCGTTAGCCCTCTTTTTATCTCCCTGAGGCTGCGCCTCAGGTGCGGCATAGCCGCTAGAAGTTGAGAGACGATGTCACGGAAAGGCAAGCCTTTCCGCACAGCAGGGCGGCAAGAGCCGCACCGTGTTTGCTATCTAGCAACTCAGGTTAATTACTCTTACCAGGAATTTCGCATCGCGTAATTTTTCGGCAACTCGTAAAGCAGCGCGCGGCGCGAGTGGCGCAAAGAGTCGTGTATGAAGCAGACATGCGTGCACCAACAGGCTCGTCCGCCGTCAATCAAATTCAATTCACGTTGCCTCTCATGCGACGACCAGAGTTTTGTGAAATCGTAATCGTAATCCTTAAGAGTCGCAAACTTTTCGCGCAACTCGCAGGCGCGCACATCGCCGTTGTAATCAATCACGGCAGTCGTCTCGCCCGCAGTGCATGGGAAAGGCCACTCGCTCGGCCCTGCAAAGTTGGCGTGCTGCGTGCGATAGTGCGTCGTGATTGCGCCGACGTAGGCGATGTTTTTGATAAAACGCTTACTCGCTTCATCGTTGGCAAACATGCGGTCGCCATAGCGTTTCGTGAGCGCAGAGACGCGGCTGTACATCGTCGGCAAAATTTCCAGAGGAATCTGTTTAATCTCTTCTCCAACCTTTGTCTCGCCGCGCACGATATTAAAGTATTGCCCGTCGAGCTTAAACTGCCGCCAGAGAAACTCAGACAGCTTTTCTATCTCCGTATAATTCTCCGCGCAGACAACCGTGTTCACATTGAGGCGAAAGCGATCCGCGTACTTCTCTTTCAACGGATAAAGCGACCGTATGCAATCCAGAGTCTTTTCCCAGTTGCCCGGCACGCCGCGAATACGGTCGTGAGTCTCGCCGTATCCGTCGAGCGCGATGTTCAAATACAAATCAATCTCAGGATGCTTTTCAAGCGCGTGCTCTACGACTTCGTATGTGCGAGATTTGACGAGTCCATTGGTCGGAATTATCAGGCGGCTCACGCCGTTGTTGAGAATGAAGGTGTCAATGACTTGTGTCAGGTCGCGCCGCAGCATCGGCTCGCCGCCGGAGAGCCAGAGGTCTGTAATGCGCGGCATCGTCAGAGAGATTTTTTCAAGCTGCTCGAAAGTCAAATCGCCCGGCTGATTCAATTCCGCATGATAAAAGCATGTCTGACAGAAGGCATTGCACCTCGACGTGACAAACAGAATCACAGTGCCGAGCCGCTTCTCGCGTCCGGTCGAGCGCAGGAGCTGCACAAGTTGAGAAATTTTATTTTCCAAGAATGTATTTGTGCGAAAGCGTTTTAGGCAGTGCTGCCTTCTAGCTTGCGCAGCCGGTCATCGTGTTCGTCAAGTTCAGAGCGCATGCTCAAGATGTCGCGCGCGATAATTTTCAACTGATACGCAACCTCCTTCGCCCACTTTTCAGTCTCACCGGCACGCTTTTCCAGCTTATCCAATCGCTCGTTAGTCTCATCGGCACGCTTTTCCAATCTATCCAACCGCTCGTTTGTTTCTTGACGAAACTCAGTGAACTCAGCACGAAAGTTCTTTAACTCATTCTTAATATCGCCTACCTCACGGCTAATGGCTGAAAGATACCTGAGAATTTCCGCGTCTCTGTCTGCGCTCATTTTCAGTTCTCCCGAGGTCGTGAGCGAGATGGCAATGCCGTCTCAGTTGCGCGAGTATGACGCATGATGACAGTTTCCGTTGGCGATTTCAATTCATAGGTGATGCCGCGCCAGCTGATGCGCCGCGAAAGGGCCGCGCAGAGCGCGTTGTAGAGATAGAGCGCGGATGTCACAGGCCAGAGCAGCAGATGCGGCAGAGTTCCCTTGCCCAGTTGTTTTTCATATTTCTTTAATGGAATCCTGACGGCGCGCAGGCGCAGGTATGCTTTGCCTGCTCCGAGTATGAAGATGATGCTCAGTAGAATGAGCGGGAGCGCGTATGTGTGGCCGAGCAGGGCGCGCGTGATTGTGAGCGCAAGGCCGCCGAAAAAGACAGAGACAAAGAGCATGCTTCCCAGCAGCACTGCCTGCCAGAAATGCGTGGCATAGACGCGCGTGATTTTGAGTTGGCGCGTGGTAAATTCCAGAAGCTCTCGAAAGCTGCAATCTTCAATAGATGCCGTCAGGCATGCAGGCACAAAGTAAATTGGAAGCCCTGCGCGGCGCAGGATGCGCATGATTGTAAAATCATCCGAGAGCGTGCCGCGCCAGTGCTCTCTGATGTCGAGCCTGTCAAATGTCTCGCGCAAGATGGCTGTTGCGCCTCCCCAGCAAAAGTTTTTCTCGCCTCTCTCGCCAAGCGCGGAAGCAATCGAAGCATTCCACACGGCACGCAGGTGTGAGCTAAAACCGCCGCGCTCAGGAATGAACCAGCGATAACCCGTCGCCGCGCCGACGCCTTCCTGCGCGAGTGGCGCAACCAGTGCGCGCATCCAATCCGCGCCGGGACGCGCATCCGTGTCTGCAAACACAAACGCCTTGCATCGCGCATCAGCTTTTATGACAGCAGCACGCAGGTTATGAACCTTCTGCCCGCTCTCCAATGATTCTCCCGCAATCACGATGCGCGATGTGACAGAGCTTCTCGACTTAAACTCTTGACGAACTTCTTCAATGACCGCAAGCGCAGGGTCGTCTGCTCTATCTGTGACGAAAATTATTTCATAAGCCGGATAGCTCTGCATGAAGAGCGCGAATAGATTCTCTCTCAAACCTTGATCGAGACCGCGACAGGGAGCAAGGAGCGAAACAAAGGGAGTGAAATCAGAAGGAGGCTTTGCCATCTCGCTGCGCACGTATGACAGAAATTTTATGCCGCCCCAAAGCGACATGAAGCCCTGCCAGATAACTATGGCTGCGAAAAAATAGAAGACAAGCATCGGGCGTAGTGGCACACCCTATCATTTAATCAGGTGTTGGGCCAGATTGATGACCGGCTGCGGGTAGATGCCTATGAAGATGATGCCGATGAGGGCTGCGACGAGCGCGGCCTGTAGCGCGGGCGAGAGCGAGAGCGGGCGTTCGTCCGCAACGCGCTCGCCTATGTACATCACACGTATGAAGCGTATGTAGTAATAAAAAGAGACGACAGTGTTGAGTATGGCCCAGCCAGCGAGCCAGTAGTACCAGGCCTTGCCGTCAGTCTTGCCGCGCTCAAGCAGTCCGCCGAAGAGAAACCACTTGCCCATGAACCCGCCCGTAATCGGAAGACCGCCGAGGCTCAGCATAAACACCGTCATCATAAAAGCCATGCCGGGAGCTTTCTGCGCGAGGCCCGTCAAATCTTCTACGTTGTCTCCGATGATGCCGCGCCGCCGCAAGCTAATGATGACGCCGAACGCGCCCATGTTCATCAAGGTGTAAACGAGCAGGTAAATTATCAAGCCCGTGTAGCCATACTCATTGCCAGCAATCAAACCGAGTAGCAGATAGCCAGCGTTAGAGATAGAAGAATAGGCGAGAAGTCGTTTAGAGTTTTCCTGTGTGACTGCGGCCCAGTTGCCGACCATGATTGTGATGGCCGCGACGAGTCCAAGCAGCGGAACCCAATCGCCGCGCATGTCCGCAAGTGTTTCGCTGAAGAGGCGAAAGAAGAGTGCGAAGCTCGCGGCTTTCGAGCCGGTTGAGAGAAATGCTGTCACGGATGTCGGCGCGCCTTCGTAAACATCGGGAGCCCACATGTGAAACGGAACCGCGCTGATTTTGAAGAAGAGTCCGGCGGCAAGGCCAATCATGCCGAGCAGCATGAGCGGTCTTAAAGAGGCTGCAATTTTTCCAGTCTCATCCGGCGCGACATTTATCATCTGCTTGAGGCTGATAGCGATTTCGCCCAGGTTGGTCGAGCCAGCGATGCCATAGATGAGCGACATGCCATACAGCAACACTCCAGACGAAAACGCGCCGAGCAGAAAATATTTCATCGCCGCTTCGTTCGAGCGTTTCTCTCGCTTGGTGAAAGCGACAAGCACATAGAAGGTCAGGGCCATCAACTCAAGGCTGATGTAGAGCGAGATGAGGTCGTAGCCGCAACCCAGAAACATCATCCCTGTAGTCGCAAACAGAATCAGCGCGTAATACTCGCCGTGCTGCTCGCCTTCTATATCCAGATAGCGCGTCGAGATGGCAACCGAGAGCGCGGCGGCGAGAAGAAAGATAGCCTTGAAGAGAATGGCAAAGCCGTCAATCCGCACCATGCCGTAAAAGCCTTTGATTGGCTCAAGACTCGCAATGTTCCAAACCTTGTAAGTGCCTCCCATCTGGCCCAGTTGGATAAAGAGCGAAATGAAAGCCAGACCGATGCCTGCCAGCGCGAGATAAGCAATCATCTTGCTCTTCTTGTACGGCAGGACGACTTCCATCACGAGCGCGACGCACGCGCACACCGTCAGGATAATCTCCGGCGCGATGAGTTGCAGTTCGCCCAGATTAAAAAGGTTCGTCGAGTTGGCTTGGAGAAGAAACATTTTAAATTTTTGATTTTAGATTTGCGATTTTTGATTTAGGATTTTTGATTCAGGATTGAGCAGCACGCCAATCAAAAATCAAAAATCGCAAATCTGAAATCACTTAGCCGCCGTTTCAGTTGTCTGCTGTTGCTGCACGGGCGGCATGCCCGGTATCGGATAATCCGGGCGCACCTGCCGGACGACCGCATTGACGGGCTTCTGTATGTAGTCCGTAAACGTCTTCGGATAGACGCCAATCCAGACCGAGAGGACGACAAGCGGCAGCATGTAGGCCCACTCGCGCCCGCTCATGTCTATCAGCTTTTCATTCTTCGGATTATCTATGTTGCCGAAAAACATTCGCTGGTACAGCCAGAGCATGTAACCTGCGTTGAGAATAATTCCGAGCGCGGCCCACGCGGCCCACAATGGCTTGGCTTCAAACGCGCCGCGCATCGCTAAAAACTCGGAGATAAAAACACACAGCAGTGGCAAGCCTATGGCCGTCATCGCCATCACCAGAAAGACGGTCGCGTATCCGGGCATGACATGCGAGAGGCCGCCGAACTCCGCAATGTTGCGCGTATGCCTGCGCTCATAAATGATGCCGACCAGCAGGAAGAGCGCGGCGGAATAGATGCCGTGATTAATCATGTGCAGCACCGCGCCGTTGACTCCGTTCGGATTCACAGCGAAGAGGCCGAGCATCACTATGCCCATCGAAGAGACGGATGAATAGGCGACAAGCTTTTTGACATCGCCATCCTTCTTGACGACAAAGTACATGGCCGCCAGCGCGCCGTAGATAATACCGACAAGGGCCAGAAAGACCATCACGCTCCTCACGCCAAACATGCCAAAGCCCGTCTGCCAGCTTGCTTCATCCATCGAAGCCTTCGGAAACATCGGCAGGTTAAAGCGGAAGAAGCCATAGGTTCCGAGTTTGAGCAGGATGCCCGCGAGAATGACAGAGCCTGCGGTCGGAGCTTCGACGTGCGCGTCCGGCAGCCACGTGTGAAACGGAAACATCGGAACTTTAATCGCAAAGCCGATTGCGAAAGCGAAGAACAGAAGTATCTCAGTCGTCGTCACGCTGCCGAGGGGCGAGAGCACTGAACCCATCGACTGCATATACATAATATTGAAAGTGCCTGCGCCGCTCTTGGCCGCAGCCAGAGCATTATTAAGCAGCAATCGCGCCTCCGTATTCGGAGCGATGTTGGCGAGCGTGGCTTCCGTTATCTGTCCTGCGAGTCCTGCATCCTGCGTCAGGAAGTACAACTTTAAAACTCCCAGCAGCATGATGACCGAGCCGACCAGCGTATAGAGGAAAAATTTTATCGCCGCATACAAACGACGCTCGCCGCCCCAGATGCCAATCAGGAAGTACATCGGCACGAGCGAGACTTCAAAGAAGAGATAGAAGAGAAACAAGTCCATCGAAGCGAAGACGCCGACGACAGCCGTTTGCAGGAGCAGCAAGAGGACATAATATTCCTTCTCGCGCTTCTCTATATATTTCCAAGAGGAGAGCGCGGCGATGACGCCGAGCAAAGTTGTCAACACAATCAGGAGCACAGCCACGCCGTCCACGCCCATCTGGTAACGCGCGCCGATAATCGGAATCCACTGATAGTCTTCGAGAAACTGCATCCCGGCCTTGTTGCGGTCGTAGCTCATCAACAAAAGCGAGGCCAGAAACGTGAGGCCGAACCACGCGGTCGTAAATTGCTTGATAAGTTTTGACTGCTCTTTCTTAAAGAGCGCGAGAATAATTATCGCGCCCAGCGCAGGCAGCCATGTCACGATGGACAGAATGTACTTGATTTCCACTTTGCTCCTCGCAGTTCAGAAAATCTTCTTTGCTTATCAGAGAAAGATGAATTGCTAAATTACTAATGCGAACACAGAGCGCACAGCCGTCCAGATGTCTTTGCCGAAAAAGATTGCGACGGCGGCGACGAGGCCGAGCACCATGACGAAAGCATAGTTGGCCGTGAGTCCCGTCTGCGCCGCGCGAATCAATGGTGACATTAAGCGGCTGATAAATCCTGCGATGGTATTGACGAGGCCGTCCACGACATACTTGTCCACGTTGCCCGTCACAATGCTCGCGCCGCGCGTCAGCTTTGCCGCGCCGTTGACCGCGCCATCAATAATGTCCGTGTCAACTTCATAGACGCCGCCCGCAGCATCCATCGTCCGCCGCGTAAAGACCGCGCCATACAGTTCGTCAATCCAATATTTATTAAAGCTCGCGCGATAGAGTGGCCCAAGCCGCGCGGCCCAGATGTCCGGCAGGCGCGGGTTCTTCACATAAAAGAGCCAGCCCAAGAAGATGCCGAAGCCCGCGACCAGGAGCGAGATAATAATAAAGACCCACTCTGCGACAGTATGACTATGAAACTTTTCTTCGACGGCGTGGGCCAAGTTAAAGCCCGTGTCGCCATACGGCGAAGCTGCTTGAGGCTTGCCTGCTTCGCCCGGCGCAGTCGGTGCGGTTGAAGCAAGAAGTTGAGATGTGTTGTCTTTTATCTGACCATGCTCGCCGCCTGTTTCCGCGCCGTGCGGTTTATTAAATTCCCGCGTCTGCGGATTCCAGATAACAGGCTCAAGCCACGTCACAATATTCATGCGCCCGCCCGGATGATCCGAGCCTGTGACGGCTTTGAAGGCCGGGCCGATGCCGACAAAGCCTCCGATGATAGCCAGCACAGCCAGCACAGCCAACGGAACCCACATCGAAGGCGGCGATTCATGCGGCACAAACTCGCCATGCTCATGCTCGTCATGCACATGTTTCCCACTGTGCGCGGCATGGACTTCATGCGCGAGTCCGACATGCTCATGCGGGTCGTGATGCGGGCGGTCTGCAACGGATTCAATCGCCGCATCATGCGGCTTGCCAAACTCGTCATAGCCGTGCGCGTGCGCTTCGTCAGCCTCGCCGCCCGCGTGAACTTCCAGAAATTTCTCCTTGCCCCAGAAGGTCATCGCCACCAGCCGCGTCATGTAAAACGCCGTGCAGGTCGCGGCGATTGTGCCGACCAGCCAGATAACCCAGCCATACGGAATGTGTGTGGTCGAGGCTGCGTTCCACAGGATTTCATCTTTGGACCAGAAACCGCTAAACGGAATGATGCCGCAGATGGCAAGCCAGCCCGCCAGGAAAGTCCAGTAGGTATAGGGCATGTACTTCTTCAAGCCGCCCATACGCCGCATGTCCTGCTCATGATGCATGCCATGAATCACCGAGCCCGCGCCTAGAAACATCAGAGCCTTGAAGAAGGCGTGCGTCATCACATGAAAGATGCCGATGGCAAACGCGCCGACGCCGCACGCCATGAACATAAATCCAAGCTGCGAGACGGTCGAGTAGGCCAAGACCTTCTTGATGTCGTTCTGCGTGATGCCGATGGTCGCTGCAAAGAGCGCAGTTGCCGCGCCGACTATTGCGACGACCAATAGCATTGTTTGCGAGTGCTGAAAAATCACATTGGTGCGCGTCAGCATATACAGGCCAGCCGTGACCATCGTCGCCGCATGAATGAGCGCGGAAACAGGAGTCGGCCCGGCCATCGCATCCGGCAGCCAGACATACAAGGGAATCTGTGCAGACTTACCGCACGCCCCGACAAAGAGGCCGAGCGCAATCCAAGACATGATTCCCCAGTGGCCCAGAGTCTCAATCGGATAACCGCTCGCCTGCGTCATCACATCCGTGTATTGAGTCGTCCCGAAGGTAGCAATCACTGCAAAGACCGCGAGTGCGAATCCGAAGTCGCCGATGCGATTCGTGATAAAAGCTTTGCGCGAAGCATCGCCCGCTTCCTTGCGGTCAAAGTAGTAACCGATTAAGAGATAAGAGCAGAGCCCGACGCCCTCCCAGCCGACAAACATCATCATGAAGTTTGAACCCATGACGAGTATCAGCATCGAGAACATGAAGAGGCCGAGATAAGCGAAGAAACGATAAAAGCCGGGGTCGCCATGCATGTAGCCTGTCGCAAAGACGAAGATGCACAGCCCCACGCCCGTTACTATCAGCATGAAGATGGCCGAGAGCGGGTCAAGCTGATAGCTCCATTCAATATCCAGATTCGCGCCGCGTCCTGTTGATTCATTTGGCAGACCATCGCGCTCTGCGCGTTGGCCCACCATTGGCGGGTCATGCGGCGGAGTCGTAACGCTCGGCCCCTGATTTACCGGATTCCTGCCAGCCTCTACAACAAATTCGTTGCCGCCTTTCGCGCCGCGTGCGCGTTCCGGCGCGCCCTGCGTAATCTCCACAGCCCCGCCCGAAATCCATGTGTACTTGAACGCGCCGTCCTCGCTCGTGACATACGGTTTGGGCCACATGGCATGGCTGCTGAATCCGTATGAATAGACGGCGAGCACGCTTATCAGAAACGCGAGTGCGACAGAGCCAACGGCGATGGCTCCGATTAATTTTTCGGAGAAGCGAAACCGCCGACCCAGCAATCCATTGATGGCTGCACCGAGGAGCGGCAGAAGCGGAACGAGCCAGATGTATCTGTGCATAAGCAGTTTTCAGTTTTCAGTTTTCAGTTTTTAGTTTTCAGTTCGGGCTGAACTCTTAAACTAAAAACTGAAAACTGAAAACTGTCTTCACCATTTGAGTAAATCAATCTCGTCAATCCAGATCGTTTCACGATTGCGGTAAAGCGCGATAACTATTCCTAAGCCGATGGCGGCTTCAGCCGCCGCGACGACGATGATGAAAACTGTAAAGACCTGTCCGGCGACGGCATCCACATCGCCTGTGTCCTGCAAGTAGCGCGAGAAGGCTATGAAATTTAGATTCGCCGCGTTCAGAATCAACTCGATGGACATGAAGATGACGATGATGTTGCGGCGCGTGAGCACGCCCGCCACGCCGATGATAAACAAAAGCGCGCCGATGACCAGAAACTTAGACAGGTCAGGCTGCTGCATGCCCTGCTTGATGGTCTCCCATCTGCTCGCCTGTTGCAGCAGGAAGGTCAAAGCTGGAAAGTAAAGTTCAGTCATACTTTTTTAAGTCTTCCGCGTCAACATCATCCGCTGCGGCTTCCTGCTTGACGGTGCGCGCAAGCATTACTGAGCCGATGATTGCCACGAGCAAAAGGACGCTCGCAATCTCGAACGGCAGCGAGGCATAGCGATAGAGGCTCGCGCCGACGGCTTCCGTGTCTTTCGTAATCTTCATCGTGCCGGTCGAAGAAGTCTGCAAAGTTTGCTGCTGCTCCGCGCGGCGTCTCGCGACCTGCTCAATCTTTTCGCTATCGTGCTCGCGCAAACCTTCCAGGCCCTGATTGATGGCATAGACCAGACCGAAGGCAAGCAGTAAGCAGAAGATGACGCTCGCCGTGACCTGCGGCTTGCGATTAAAAATTTCTTCGCGCCCGCGCTCTTCCGCCCCGACATTGACCAGCATGATGACGAACAAAAACAAGACCATCACGCCGCCGACATAAACAAGTATCTGCACGCCCGCGATAAACTCTGCGCCGAGCAGGATAAAGAGCGCGGCCACAGAAATCAGTGAAGAGATGAGAAACAACGCGCTGTGCACGGCATTGCGCGCCAGCACGGTCAGCAACCCCGCCACCAGCGCGGCGATGGCGAATATCCAGAAGAAGACTGCTTCCCAACCTGATAGAGTCATGGTTTTCAGTTTTCAGTTTTCAGTTTTCAGTTCATGGGTTTCAGGATTTTCTGAAAACTCAAAACTAAAAACTGAAAACTATTTTAAGATTCGTACTTCACAGTCTCGCGTCCCTGCTCAAGCATCTCGCGGTTCCAGACAAAGCCCGCGCGCGAATAAGTTGCTAACTCAAAATCCTGCGTTAACTCAAGACAGCTTGTCGGGCATGCCTCCTGACAGAGCGCGCAGAACATGCAACGCGAAGTGTCGAAGATAAATTCATCCAAAACTTTTTTCTTGCGCGCCTTGCCCGCGACTGTGATTTCAATGTCCATCGCCAAAACATCTATGCAATCTTCCGGGCAGGCGAGCGCGCACAGATTACACGCGATGCAGAGCGTCTCATGCGTCTCCGGGTCCATGTTCAGACGCGGCGCGCCATGAAAACGCGGCGCAACTTCGGGCCGGTGCTTCGGATATTGCTCCGTGTAAATCCCCTTGCCCGCCACCGAATCCTTATCCGTAATCGCGCCGATGTTGTACTTAAAGGTCAGCCCCAAACCTTTCAATAGATCAAACATAAAAAAGCGTTTGACCTTCTCCATAAAAGTGGGCTGCGGAACATTTACTACTGGCATAAACACCTCTGAGAATTTGCGATTTTAGATTTTTGATTTTAGATTTGAAAACAAAATCAAAAATCGCAAATCAAAAATCTAAAATCGTATTAAGTTTCCTGCGCTGTGGGCGACGCGCTGGCCGCAGGCGCGACCGCAGGCTTTCCTTGCGGCACGTTTTTCAGGACGCGAATATTTCTTCGCTGGCCCTTCAAGTTGAAATCGCGCGAACGCCAGTTAATAGTCGAGAGCACTCCTGCCGTGACGAGCAATCCTGTGATTCCGAACCCGACCATCACAGCCTTGCCGCTCGGCGTCAGGTTAAGTCCCTGCGAGACGGATTCGATAGTCTTCATCCCTTTCCAGCCATTGAGAGCCTGCACAGTGAAAATCGCTAACGCAGTCCAGATGATATTTGTCAGCGCGGCTGGAATCAGCCACTTCCAACCCAGGTCCATCAACTGGTCGTAACGATAACGCGGGAACGTCCAGCGCAACCAGAAATAGATGTACAGCAGCACTCCCATCTTTATCATAAAGACCATCACGCCGATGATGACATACAGGCCATGATAAAGCTGCGCTCCATCCGGGTTGCCGCTTGCAAGAGCCGCCTGATGATAAGCCTCCGTGAAGCGAAAGACGCCGGGCAAATACCAGCCGCCCAGATAGACTGCCGTCGCGATGGCAGAGACAACAACCATCGCCGCATACTCCGCCATGAAAAAGAGCGACCAGCGCATCCCGGAGTATTCCGTATGAAAGCCCGCGACCAATTCCGATTCCGCTTCCGGCAAATCGAACGGCGCGCGATTGTTCTCTGCAATCCCGCTAATCAAAAAAGTGATAAAGCCGAGCGGTTGATAAAAGATATAAGGCAGCGGCCCATCCAGAGCCTGCGCGTTGACGATGCCCGACAGAGAAAGCGTGCGCGCAAACATCAACGCGCCGATGAGCGACAATCCCATCGCCACTTCATACGAAACCATCTGCGCGGAAGAGCGCAAGCCTCCCATCAGAGAATATTTCGAGTTAGAAGACCAGCCAGCAAGAATCAATGCCAGCACGCCGACACTTGAGACAGAGAGCACAAAGAGCAACCCGATATTGATGTCCGTAATCACGCCCCAACTCGGCGCAAACGGAATCACAGCGAAGACGATGAAAGCTGCGGCGACGGAGATGAACGGCGCAAATTTGAAGATATAGTTATCCGCCTTGTCAGGCAGAATATCCTCTTTCGTCAAAAGCTTGATGGCGTCGGCAATCGGTTGCAAAAGTCCCCACTTGCCAACGCGCATTGGCCCAAGCCGCGCCTGCATAAAAGCCGAAATCTTCCGCTCGGCATAGGTCGCATACAAGGCCCACAGCGCGACGCCTGTCACCACTGCGCCGATTTGTATGAAAGGCCAGATGACATAGTTGATTGTCTCCTGGCTGAACCAACGCAGCAGCAGGCTGTCTATAAAGTTTGGCGCGAAATAAGCGAGCATCTCTGTCATCTTTGTTTAAAACTCAATCTCGAATGTCATCTGATGCGTAACCCTTAAATCAACCAGTTCCCAATCCTCATCCAGCGTTCTCGCGCGGTCAACGACGAGATACGACGACCACTCCTGAATCGGAAACGGCGGCGTGTGCCACGTTCCCTTATGATAAGCGTAAGGCAATCGCCCGCTGACATGAAACGCGGCGATTCTCTCAACCTCAGGCTTGTCAAAACTATTCGGCGGAGCAACCGCGATGATTGATTCCGAAGATGCAAGCGGCGAAAAGACCTGCATCGTGCGCCTGTGCCGCGCCATGAATTCAAAGCTGAACGGCCTGTGCTCCGCAGTCGCTCCCGTCAAACTCGGCGCGCCCTCGCCCAAATCAATCTCGACAGAGCCGCGACTATCTATCAAAACTCCGTACGGCGCGAAACTCTCGCGCGTCATCGGCTGAACTTTGAGACGAACGACTTTCATAAGTCTGGAGTCTGGAGTCTCCAGTCTGGAGTCCGCTTTTGACTCTTGACTCCAGACTCCAGACTCTAGACTTTTATCTATCAATCTCTCCGAGCACAATATCCAGAGTGCCTATAATCGCGACGACATCCGCGACCAGATGGCCGATGCACATCTGTCTCAAAGCCTGCAAGTTGATAAAGCAGGGCGGGCGCACACGCACGCGCGCAGGGCTGGCCGTGCCGTCCGACACTAGATAACAACCAATCTCGCCCTTTGGCCCTTCGATGGAATGATAGTAATCGCCCGCGGGCGGCTTGACTATCTTCGGCACTTTCGCATTCACAGGCCCGTCCGGCAGCTTGTCTATCGCCTGCTGGACGATGCGACGCGATTGCCTCATCTCTTCAAGGCGTACGAGATAGCGGTCGTAGGTATCGCCATTCTCACCGACGGGTATATCAAAGTCCATGTCTGCATATGCCGCATACGGGCGCGACTTTCTTATATCCCACGCGACGCCTGAGCCGCGCAGGGCCGGGCCGGAAAGCCCTATGGCAATCGCTTCTTCGGCTGAGATGACGCCGATGCCGACGGTTCTTCCGAGCCAGATGCGATTCTCGGAAAGGAGCGTTTCATACTCGTCTATGCGATGCGGAAAGTTGTTGACGAACTGCTGCACATCCTTCTCAAAGCCATCGTAAGCATCATTCGGCATTCCGCCGATGCGCCAAGCGTGACAGGTCAGGCGCGCGCCAAACTGTCGCTCGAAAATCTTTAAAATCTCTTCGCGCTCGCGCAAGGCCCAGAGCAGGACTGTGAAAGAGCCTATGTCCAATCCATGTGTCGCCAGCCAGAGCAGGTGCGAGGCAATGCGATTAAGCTCAGTCAGGATTGTGCGTATGTAATGCGCGCGCGGCGGGACATCGAGGCCCATCATCTGCTCGACGGTTTCAACCCAGACAAGACCGTTCGAGACGGCTGCGATGTAATCGAGCCTGTCCCAGTAAGGCGCAATCATCGGGTACTGGCGATTTTCCGCAATCTTCTCCATCCCGCGATGCAGGAATCCGATGTCGCAATCGAGGTCTATGACAGTCTCGCCATCGAGCCGCAGGATGACGCGCAGGACGCCATGCGTCGAGGGGTGCTGCGGCCCCATGTTCAAGACCATCTCAGGACTGTCGAGCAAGGTCTCGCGTGTGGTGGCGATTTCTACTTGATGCACAAGAAATGCAAGGATGAAGGATGAAGGATGAAGGATGAAAGCATGGGTAATTTAAGAGGCTCCATGACTATTTCATCTTTTATTCCTTATCTTTCTTCCGTGCTTTCACCTCCTTCATCCTTCATCCTTCCGCCTTCATCCTCGCTCTTGTAACAACCACTGACGCTGTAATTCTCTAACACCAATCCGATTTCCTGAGCTTCGCCGCTTCTCTTCTTCGCCAAAAGTTTATACATGATGGCTTGCGCCGCGCTCGCTTTGTTCCAGGTGTTGCGCGGCGATTGGGTTTCGGTCAGCACAAAGCCTGCGGCTTCCGCCGCTTCCTTCGTCTCAAAAACTTTCGCTTCGTAATGCTGGGCCAATTCCTTCGGGTTCATTTGTCTTTCGGCATCACTTCCTTGCCCGCGCGGAAGATTTCGCGCACGCGGCGTTCTTCGGGCATGGAGAGAATCTCTAAGCCATAGGCGCGACGCTGTTCGAGCTGTTCCTTCTGCACTTCCGTAAACTCCGGCAAGTGCCGTGTCGTCCAGTTATTTTCGATGAACTCAAGCGGATACTCTTTCCGCAAAGGATAGCCCTCCCAATCCGGCGGCAAGAGGATGCGGCGCAAGTCCGGGTGATTGCGAAACTGCACGCCGAAGAGATCAAAGACCTCGCGCTCCATCCAGTTGGCTGCGGGCCAGACGCTCGTCACACTCTCGACGCCTTCGTCTTCATTGACCGCGACCTTCAAACGCACGCGCTCGTTATTCTCAATCGAATAGAGATTATAGACCATCTCAAACGGAGCATCCGCGCGGTCTGGAAAATGTACGCAGGTAACATCAGTCAAGTAGTTAAACTTTGACGCGCCATCGCGTTTGAGAAAGTCGCAGACTGTGACGATTGAGTGCGGCGCGACGCGCACGGAAAGCTGGCCGATAAATTCTGTGGCTTCGCTGACGGCATCGCCAAAATGTTTGCGTAGCTTTTTCACTAACGCATGACCTGCTGCGTCCGTAGGCTTCGGGCCTTCATCTTTTTTCTTGACGGGAGCTTTCGGCGCGGCGGCTGTTGCGCCCGGTTGCGCCGGAGCGGGCTTGTCGCCTGCTGCCTGTTTGGCTGCGGCGGTGCGCGCCTTTGCTTCTGCAATCTTCGCGGCCTTCTCTGCATCAGACTGCGAAGGATTTTTTAGAGGGTCGCCAATGGCAGGCGATGCGCCGCCGGGCGGTTGTGATTCTGTTGTTTCGGTTGCAGAAGTTGTGCTGGCGGAAGGGTCGCCGGATGAAGCGGGAACGGTTGTGCCGCTTGTAGAACTTCCTGAAGGAGCTTTGCCCGTGAGGGCTGCCTGACTTTCAGGCGTCGGGCGCGTAGCAGTTTCAGGCGCGGGCAATTCGCCCGCATCCTTGCTCTCAAAGCCGGGACTGGGACTGGTGTCGTCCGTGCGCGGCAGCGTCTTTTTGGTTTCGTCTCCCATCTCGTCTTGCGCCTACACCCTGACTTCAAGTGCGCTTGAGCTTTAAAGCTCGAACGCAGAGAAAAATTGCCGGTTGTGTCTTAATGCAAAAGTACGAAAGGACGGTCACGTGCGTTGTAACATGCGTTTTGCGCCATTGTCAACAAGTTCGGTTTTTTGCCTCGGCCTTGCAAATACTCGCTAAAGAGTGGTTTCTTCCCGCTCGAAAAAAAAGAGATGAAACACAAAATCACACAAAGAGGCTAAACGAATTAAAGCCACACGAAGCTAATATTCTTTCGCGTGATTTTGTTGTAGGTTTAGTGTTGCTTTGTGGTTCGTCTGTCTGCTTGATAGAGCTAGAAAGAGGCTCTGCAAACTTGACCTTAAACTACATCAACCGTATCATGGATTGTTTCAAATAAGGCACTGATTGTTGTCTATAGAGAAGGAAGCAAAAGGAAGATGAAAGAAGGAATCCATCCTGAATATCACGAAATCAAAGTGCAGTGCGCCTGCGGCGAGAGCTTTACCACGCGCTCGACGCGCAAGGAAGAACTGCATGTGGAAATCTGTTCGGCGTGCCATCCGTTCTTCACAGGCAAGCAGAAGCTTGTGGACACAGCCGGGCGCGTTGATCGTTTCAATAAACGCTACGGCAAAAAGCAGCCGGAAGCACAAACGGAAGAGCAGCCCGCAGAGACTGCCGCCGCGCAGTAATCTCTTGAGGAGCACTCTAACGCTCAGCATGTATTTGCACGCGCAGCAACATTAGCCAACACACAACCCGCACGCCGACGCTCACGTCCGGTCGCTCTTCGTGTATCATGTACGCGAGAGAGCGAGCCGAAAACGAAAGAGGTCGGCGTTGTTCTATTCAGCAGCCATTTCATCGGGAAAAGGAATCGAACCAAGTGAGCACAAACGAAAGAGATTTAATCGTCGGCGGGCAGGCAGTGATTGAAGGCGTGATGATGCGCACGCCGAATGCTTATGCCATCGCTGTGCGCAAGGCGGACGGCTCGATTGTCAATACCTCTGCCGCGCTGCCCAAGTGGAGCGACAAGTATCCGCTCTTAAAACTGCCAGTCCTGCGCGGCGGCGCGGTCTTGATTCAATCAATGGGGCTCGGCATCAAGGCTCTCAACTTTTCCGCCAACGAAGCTTTCGCAGATGCTGAGAAGGCGGAAGAGAAAGAGGTCGAGATAGCTTTGACGCCAGCCGTCATCGAAGGCGAAGGCGATTTCGCGGGCATCACTGGAGCCATGCCCGGACTGATTCCGATTCCGACAGAAAAACGTTCAAAGGACGAACTAAAGAAAGGCGGGACGGCAGCTGCCGCAGGCTCTATCGTCTTCGCGCTCTTCTTTAATGTGATGCTCTTTATCGTCGCGCCGCTACTGCTGACGAATGCCATCTTCATCGCGGCAGGCTGGGCCACTTCGCCCGCCATCGAAGCTGCGCGCGCACAGCAAACACAATCCGGCACAGCCACTTCAACTGATGGAAACGCCGCGCAGACTCCAACGGCGACAGACGCCGCATGGTACACGCGCGCGTGGCAGAGCGTGCGCACTTACCTGCATCCTGTGCGCCCGTCCGTCTCTTTCAACCTGATTGACGGCATGATTCGGATGGCGTTTTTCTTAATAATGATTTTCACCTTCTCGCTCTTGAAGGACATACGCCGCGTCTTTGAGTATCACGGCGCGGAGCACAAGACCGTGTTCACATGGGAAGCCGGATTGCCTTTGACCGTCGAGAATGCGCGCATACAGCCGCGCCAGCACCCGCGTTGCGGGACGAGTTTTCTGATGGTCGTGATGCTCGTCTCCATCGTGCTCTTTTCGATTATCAAGTTCGACTCGCTCATCTATAACATGCTCGTACGCATCGCCCTGATTCCGCTCGTCGCAGGGCTGTCCTACGAAATCATACGGCTCTCCGCAAGGAAAGAGGGCGGTTTCATTTTCAAGTTGATTACGCTGCCCGGCGTCTGGCTGCAAAACATCACGACCAAAGAACCCGATGACCAGCAGCTTGAAGTTGCCATCGAAGCTTTGAAAGAATCGCTCAAGCTTGAGCCACAACCGAGAGAGGCGGAGGCCACTCCGCTCGCCTGAAATTTATGCTGGATAAATTAGAACAAATCGTTGCGCGTTATGAAGAGTTGACCGAACAACTCTCTGCGCCTGAGTTGCTTTCGGATCAGGCTGCTTATACGAAGGCGACCAGACAGCTTCGCAGTCTCGGAGAGATTGTTGAGAGACATCGTGAATGGAAATCTCTGAATGAAGAGTCTGACGGGCGCGCGTGAGTTGCTGGACACTGTTGACGATGAAGAGATGCGCGAATTGGCGCGCGTCGAAGTCGAGACTTTGCAGGCGCGGCTTGAGCAATGCGAGGAAGACCTCAAGCTGCTCTTGATTCCCACAGACCCGAATGATGAGAAGAATGTCATCCTTGAAATTCGCGCAGGCACGGGCGGCGATGAGGCGACGCTCTTCGCAGCGGAGATGCTCAGGATGTACGCGCGGTATGCAGAGCGTCAGGGTTGGCGGATGGAGATTATGGATGCTTCGGAATCGGGCATCGGCGGCATCAAGGAAGCCATCGCTTTGATTGAAGGCGAGAAGGTTTATTCCAAGCTCAAACATGAATCTGGAGTTCATCGCGTACAGCGCGTGCCGCAGACGGAAACGAGCGGGCGCATACACACCTCTGCCATCACCGTCGCAGTCCTGCCGGAAGCGGAAGAGGTGGATGTCAAGATTGACCAGAAAGATTTACGCATAGACACCTTCTGCTCGTCCGGCCCCGGCGGTCAAAGCGTCAACACGACCTACTCCGCTGTTCGCATCACGCACTTGCCCACCAACACCGTCGTCTCCATGCAGGACGAAAAATCGCAGATTAAGAATCGTGAGAAGGCCATGCGAGTCTTGCGCGCACGCTTGCAGGAACTCGAAGAACAGAAACAGCATGAAGCTTTAGCCTCCGAACGCCGCTCGATGGTCGGCAGCGGCGACCGCTCCGAAAAAATTCGCACCTACAATTTTAAAGAGAACCGCGTCTCAGACCATCGCATCGGCCTGACGATTCACCAACTAGACCTTGTCATGGAAGGCGCGCTCGACGAAATCATCGGCGCGCTCGTCACACACTATCAGGCAGAGAAGTTGAAAGCCGAAGCAGTCGCAGCTTAAAAGCTAGTGATAAGTGATGAGTGATAAGTGATAAGAGAAGACAGCTTCTTTCTTATCACTTATCACTCATCACTTATCACTTATTCGTTATGTCCGATACCACAAGAGTGCTGCTCATACGGCACGGCCAATCGCAGGGCAATGCAGAGGGTCGCTTTGGCGGCCACACGGCGACGCCGCTTTCCGAGCGCGGGCATCGTGAGGCAGAGGCCGCGGCCCGCACTCTCGCGTCAGAAAAGTTAAGCGCGATTTATTCCTCAGACCTGCCGCGCGCTATCGAGACGGCGATGCCGCTCGCGCGCCTGACGAATCTTGAAGTAGAAGGAACAGAAGCTTTTCGTGAGCGCGGCGTAGGCGTCCTCGAAGGCTTAACTTTTGAAGAAGCAGCCGCGCAACATCCTGAGCAATACTCTGCGCTCCTGCGCAGAGATTTCGAGCATATCATCTTAGGCGGCGAGAGCTATCGCCAGATGCTCGACCGCGCCGCGCGCAAACTCGACCACATTCTCCAGCTACACAAAGGCGGTCGCATAGCCATCTACACACACACAGGCACAATCTGCATTCTCACCCTGCACATCATGGGCGCGCTCGATGCGCCGGAACTAAAGCCCGTCTGGCTTGCCACCAACAACTGCGGCATCACGCGCATAGACCTGCGCGCAGACGGCTTTATACGCGTCCTCTCTGTTAACGACACGCGGCATCTAACGGGAATATAAATTTCCCGCAAAGGCGCAAAGGCGCAGAGGAAGACTGCAAAGGATTGAGTGCCATTTGCTCTTTGCGTGCTTTTCTTTGCGCCTTTGCGCCTTTGCGGGAACTTCTCGTCTTTAATTCCTAACTTGATACGTCCGTAGCAGCTATTAACTGCCTGATGCGTTTGCGTGTGGCGCGGTTGCGCTCGCTTGCGAGAATGCGTTTGAGAATCGGTTCGGAGAAACGTCCGTGCTTGCGGATTGTTTCGATTGCAGTGGCGCGAACTTGCGGCGAAGAATCATTCAGCAGCTTGAGTTGTTGCTGCACGGAGCGTTCCATCTCCGGCGTGATGACTTCGGCGCGGCCCACTAGGACACGCACGAGTTCTGCCGGAGCGGGTTCTATCTTGACCGGAAGCACCGCATCCGTCGTCGTGCGCGGCAGGATATAGAAGACGCGCAAGCCTTCTTCAAACCAACTGTCGCGCCATGTCTTAATCATCGCCTCAGCTTCCCTTTCATAAAGACCGGAAGCGACAAGAATGCGTTTTAAATCTTGCAGGAGCGCATCCATGTTCTGGTCCAGAGCGGGCCGCTCATGCGTCATCTCGCCAGTGAAAGTGTCGCACAGACGATAGCCGATTTTTCCGCCTTGATTCTCAAAGATAACAAGATGCGAAATCTCATCTTTGCCAAGATTGGTGAGCAAGACATTGCCTGCTTCGAGTTTGACCGAAAGCGGCAAGTCGAAGTTTCCGACGCCGCGATAGAAAAGAAACTTTTCATGCTGCGCGGGCTTGTCAACGGTGTTGCAAACCTGCACGGGCGCGGCATCGGTCTCGCGCGCAGGGTAATAGTGGCTCTCCGCGCTCTCAACCGGAAAATCAAACTTCGCGCCGGGCAAAACTTTTATGCGTCCCCAATCAATTCCGTTGCTCGCTGAGCGCGCCTGCGGATACCACTCCGTAATCTTGCCTTTCGGGAAATCCACTTTGATGGAGACTTCCATTTCTCTGGCGGAATAAAAATAGAGCACAGGCGTCTCCATACGCACGGACGCAGTGATATTACCTTTGCCGGGAGGTTGTGGTGCGTGGCGCAGACCTTCAACGCCTTCCTGCATAGTGTGCACAAACTTTGGCAAATCGCTTGGGCCACTCAGCGGTCGCCATTCGAGCGCGATGCCGTCCTTGCCCGCGATGGAAGTGAACGTACCCCACTCGTGTACGACCAGACGATTTTCAGCAACGGGAGATGTTTGTAAGCTCTGATTCGCAGCGGGAGCATTCTGCGCAGAGAGTTTGATTCCGATGAAGGCTATGCCAGCAAAGGCTAATAGCAAGCCCGTGATGAATCTGATTGCAAGACGCTTAGTCATTTCGCTTTACTCCTTTAATTCCAGCTTTCCCGGCTTTCCCGGCTTTTCCACCGTTGTCTTCAAACCATGCCCACGCCATCTCGCTCTTCCAGAGCGAGAGCATTTTTTTGTCCAGCCTCATCACGCCCGCGCGCGTCACGCCAACGGGCGGCGCAATCAATTCGGCCATGCGGTCATAGACGCGGCCACGCTCTCTTGCCCGCATGCGCGAGAGCAGATGCCACAGCGTCAACGTGTCGTATTCGCGCGCTTCCCCAAGAACTTGTTCGAGAGCCTCTACGCCGCCGTTTTCAAAATCTAGCCTTGCAAGCGCGTCGCGGAATTTCGCGGAGGCATCATCAAAGAAAGGCGTACCCGGCCCCTTGCCCGGCTCTGTCAGGCACATAGCTCCGGCAGGCACGATTGATTCGCGCCCCTTTGTTTCGAGCGCGACCCAACCGGATGTGACATGCAGGCGACTGCGGCCCGCGTCGTCAACTTCCAGTGTGTAAGCGCAACCGAGGTCAACTGCGATGGCCGATGGCGTCTCGACGATGAAGAGACGCGGCGGAGCATCTATCACGGCCTGCATGCGGCCACGCTGGAGCGCGAGCCTGTGTCCCGTCGCGCGTGTCTCCAACAACTGCACGCGCGAGTTTGGCCCAATGTTCACCTCTCCGATGTCAGCAACATTAATCAACGCGCGCGATGATGCATCCGTTTCTAACCATTCCCCAACGGCCAGTTGCCCGTTGCCTTCTATCAAAGAAGCTCCGACCTTTGGCTTGCCTTCCAAACGCGCAACGTCCCACGCAGGCTTTTCATTTGACGAGCTTGTTTTTATCTTCGAGGGATTAGCATTATCAATCGTTTTTATCTCGCCAGAGTTTTTGTTATTTGGAGAGACAAGCACCGGCGGAATGTTTACCGCGACCTGTTCCGGCGCACTGTTCTTTGTCTGTAGTTGATTAAAGTCCGTACTATTGATTTGCTGCGCTTTTTCAATCGCGACCAGTCGTTCTCCGGTTTGCGGCTGCCGCTTGTAGAGCAATGCGAGGCCAATCACGGCAATCAAGAGTAGCGCGGCGCAGGCTGTTGCAAGCACGCGCCAGTTAAAAGCAGCATTGAGGCTCGCTAGTTTAGGATGCGAGGCAACGTGTCCGTCATGTTCCGTTTGAAGCGCGGCTTCTATCTCGTTCCACAAGTTTGCGGGAGCGTGCGCTGGCGTTAGTTGATGGGCCAGACTGATGCCGAGCTTGACCTCTTCCAGTTCGCGGCGGCAACGCTGGCAGCCAATCAAATGCTCCGCTACGCGCCGCGACTCTTCATCCGAAAGCGCGCTCTGGCAATAAGCGGAAAGTTTTTGAGAGACATGCTGACCGAACATCTCTAATCCCCCGTGACGAGCGCGCCGCGCAGGTGTGACAGGCGACGCGCTAAAATTTTATGGCCGCGATTGAGACGCGAGGCCACTGTGCCTTTCGAGCAATTCAAAACCTCTGCCATCTCTTCATACGAAAGCTCTTCGATATACCTGAGCAGAATCGGCAGGCGCAGCTTCGGCTTCAACTCCGCTATGGCATCTTTAATAGCATCCGAAATCTCTAAACGCGCAAAGCTCGCCTCCTGCCCGCGCCGCTCAACAGTGTGACGCATTGCTCCATCCATGAAAGGAAGCCAGCGTCGCCGCCCGCGCTGCTCGTCCATGCAGGCATTGACCACAAGGCGATAGAGCCATGTCGTAAATTCCGCATCGCTGCGAAACTGCTCTATCTTGGTCATGAGTTTGAGAAAGACCTGCTGCGTGACATCTCCGGCTGTGGCTTCGTCGCCTTTGAAGTAATAGAGCGAGATGGAATAGACCTTGTCTTTGTAAGCTTCAAAGAGCAGGCGAAAGGCGTCCCTGTCTCCCTGCTGACAGGCTTCGACTACGCGCACGTCAATCTGGCTGCTCATCATTACAGCGCGTTGCTCCATCCATTGCCTCCGGGAGAGCTACTTACCGAACGATTAGACGTAGCAAAGTTGAGTTTTCTTCCAATTTTTTTTGAGAGATGAAAAAAGTTTCCTGCAAAGGCGCAAAGACGCAAAGAAAGCTGTATGAACTTTCTTTGCGTCTTTGCGCCTTTGCGGAAATTTATAGTGCTTTTAACGCATAGCGGAATTGACTACTTCCATTGCTTCTCTATCGGCGGGCGAAACATCCTGCAACTCTTCATCGCCTTCGAGTTGGCGACGGCGACGCACAGTGCCGTCCGACTCGAAGATATAGGCCGAAGGAGCTTCGCGCATGATGATGTCTTGCAAACGCATCAGACCATAGAGCAATGCTTCCGGTCTCGGCGGGCAACCCGGAATATAGACATCTACCGGGATGCATCTATCCACGCCCTGCATCGTCGAATAGGAATCGAATGGCCCACCCGTCGAAGCGCACGCGCCCATTGCCATCGCCCACTTCGGCTCAGGCATCTGCTCATAGACGCGCCTCACGACAGGCCCCATCTTCAAGGTCACTGTGCCTGCGATGATAATCAAATCGCTCTGTCGCGGAGACGGGCGAAAGACTCCCGCGCCGAAGCGGTCTATGTCAAAGCGGCCCGCGCCCGTCGCAATCATCTCAATCGCGCAGCAGGCAAGGCCAAACGTCATCGGCCACAGCGCAGACTTGCGCGCCCAGTTCACGACAGGCGCGCCCACATCCATCGCCTTCGCGCCGACACTGCGCCGCACAGAGTTGATTATCGAATCAACCGTCGTTAGAACAAATCCTTCTTGATGTTCAGCCATAAACAGTTTTGAGTTTTCAGTTTTCAGTTTTTAGTTTTCAGCTTCTGTTCCGAGTTTTCTCTGAAAACTGAAAACTCAAAACTGAAAACTTGCTTCATGCCCACTCTAATGCGCCTTTGCGCCAAGCGTAATAGTAGCCGACGATGAGTATGCCTATGAAGACGAACATCTCTATCAGCGCGAACTTGGTGAAAGAGAAATCGTCGCCCATAAAAATGATGGCCCAGGGCAGCAGGAAAATCGTCTCGACATCGAAAATCAGAAAGAGCATGGCGACGATGTAATAGCGCACAGTAAAACGGTCGTGCGCCTCTGTCGTCGGGTCTATGCCGCACTCGTAGGGGCGCATCTTGGCTTTGGTGTACATCATTGGCCGCAGAAAGCGACCTAAGACAATCGGTAGCACCGGAAAGATAAGTGCGAAGACGAAAAAGATCATCACGGGCCAGTAGGCCGTGATGGGGCTGCCAATAACTTGTTCCGTTTTCGGTATCGCCTGTATTAGAATTGCGTTCAGCATCATCCTACCTCAAGGCCGGAGCACTTTTTTAGAAGAGATGCGCGCCATTTCCGAAGACGCTTAAGAGCTTTGGAAAGATTCTATGGAGCAGTCAAGTAGATGTCAAACAAGTTTTCGTCAAACTGATTTTCGGAGGCTCAAACATGTCCCACAAACCACGCCACGCGCAAAGAAATTTTCTAATCCTTTTGCTCTTGATTGCTTTCACTTTAATTGCATCTTGCGGCGGGAGCGCGGATTACAAGGCGTGCACGGAAAACAATGACCTGCAAGCCTGCAACCGCGAGTGCGCGCGTGACAACAAGGAAGCCTGCGCGAAAGCTGAAACAATCAAAGCAGGTCAAAAGAAATAGCCCAGAAGCTTTCCGGGCTTCTGCATTATCTAAAGTAGTGACGACTTATGCTTCTTCATGAGGGCTGCCCGCCAGAATGGAGACGGCATGAGGCAGGACACCTCTAATCACTGCGAAGCTTTCGCGCACGCCTTTTGGCGAGCCGGGAAGATTGATAATCAAAGCCTCTGAGCGGATGCCGCACACGCCGCGCGAGACAATCGCCAGCGGCGTTTGCTTTGCAGTTTCAAGCCGCATGGCTTCCGCGAGTCCCTGCGCTTCCTTCTGAATCACCGAGCGCGTAGCCTCAGGCGTATTGTCGCGCGGGCTGAAACCTGTTCCGCCGGTTGTGATAATCAGATTCACGTCGGGTCGGTCTGCATAGAGGCAAAGCTTTTCCGCCAGCGATGCTAAATCGTCCGACAGGATTTCCTTTGCGATAATCTCTGCGCCAATCTCTCTGAGCAATTCGACTAACACTGCGCCCGACACATCATCCTGCTCGCCGCGCGCAGAGCGGTCGCTGACAGTGATTACAACTGCGCTTATCTGTTTAGTCATCAATCAAAATCAGGAGCGGCTCGCCAGCCGTTATTCGACCAGCGTAAAGTTATAAGTAATTTTGCCAGCTACTTTAACAGGCTTGCCGCTGAGGGTTGTCGGGGTAAATTTCGCGCGCCGGGCCGCAGAGAGGGCTGCCGCCTGCAACAACGGATGCCCCGAAACAATATGCGACTCAAGGACGTTGCCTTCTTCGTCCACAGTTATCGCAATGACTACGGTTCCGGTGGCGCGAGCCATTTTGGCGATGGCCGGATAAGGCGGTACAGGTTTGCTGACAGCCTTGCCGTTGATGATTCCGGCCTCAACGGCTTTCTTCTTTTCTTCCTCTACAACTTGAGGCTTGACGGTTTGCAATTTCGTCGTCGGATTTTTTCCGGCGGGATAATTCTTTTTCAGATGCTCAAGGACTTCTTCAACAGAACCTTTCTGGCGATGCATGTCCGGCGCAAGCGCAATAAATTTTTCCAGAAAGGTAAGCCCTTCCCAAAGCTGTGCGACATCGTTGAGATAATGACTGCTATCAATCAACGAAACTCCCGCGCCCAGATGTCCATCCGCGTTCTCAGGCTCAAGGGCCAGCAGTTCTTTGTATTCCGCAAGAGCTAAGTCCGGGCGTCTGGCCGCGAGCGCCATCTCTCCCGCGCGCATGCGAAACTGTATCTCAAAAGTCGTGTCGCTTTCAGATTTGAAATATTCATGAAAAGCTGCCAGAGCTTCTTCAAGATAAGAATGGTCAACCTTCAAGACCATCATATAAAGCGCCTGAGCGCGTCCGCGCAAAGCAGGCAACTTAAATTGCTCTAAGGTCATGAGGCCCGGCTCAAGCTGCGGGTCGGGTATCGCATTGATTATTTCGACAGCCCTCCTAGCTGCTTTCACGGCCTCGCGTATGTCATTTCGCGCAGACTCATTTCGAGCCTTTTTCTCTGCCTCGTCCTTGCTGATGAGGGCTGCATTGTGTGTGGCTGCGGCCCGCTCCATTAAAGCCGCAGATTTATTTACCCAGGCGGCTGGTTGTTGATACGGCAAAATGGCTATCACGCGGTCAAAGAGCCGTATCGCTTCATCATATTGCCTGTTAACTAAAGCCTCGCTGCCCGCTTTGAAAAGGCGATGCGCTTCATCATAACTTGCAGCGCTGTCCTGCGCCGCAGCCGTCATTGCAAAGGCGAGCAAAATAACAATCGTTAAAATTTTCTTCATCGAAATATAACCTCCCTCCAAACTGCGGCTGGTCGGGTAAAAATTTTGCATTTAAAAAGTAACTGCTTCAAGTTTCTTAATGTGCCGAGCTCAAGGCATGCATCTCCTGCAAAGAATGCACGTTGATGCGCCCGTCTTCTTTGCGCGCGCTGATGGCTTCGACGATTGCCTGTGCGCCTGTCATCGTCGTCACGCAAGGCACGCTGTATTGCAGTGCGGCGCGGCGAATCGCCTGCTCGTCAAAGTGCGAGATGCGGCCCAGAGGCGTGTTGATAACCAGAGCAATCTCGCCGCGCTTAATGTGGTCAACGATATTCGGGCGGCCTTCGTTGACTTTGAAAACAGTCTCGACTTTGAGTCCGACTTCGCGCAGCCGCGCACCCGTGCTATAGGTCGCGCAGAGATTAAAGCCTAGTCGCGCAAGCCTGCGCGCGAGCACAACGGCCTGGCCCTTATCCGCATCGTTGACGCTGATAAAAGCCGTCCCGCTCGGCGGAAGCTCAAGGCCCGCGCCCATCATGGCCTTGCCGTATGCTTCGCCAAAGCTATCGCCCACGCCCATCACCTCGCCCGTCGAATGCATCTCCGGGCTCAGAATCGGATCAACTCCCGGAAATTTTACAAAGGGAAAGACAGGCGACTTGATAAAGAAGCGATTGACTGAAAGCTCTGCGGGCAAATCAAACTCCGCAAGAGGCTTGCCTGCCATCACGAGCGCGGCGACTCTCGCAAGCGGAACGCCCGTCGCTTTGGAGACGAACGGCACAGTGCGCGACGCGCGCGGATTGACTTCGAGCACATACACGCGGTCGTCTTTAATCGCAAACTGTATATTCATCAAACCGCTCACACTGAGCGCACGCGCCAACTCGCGCGTGTAATGCTGCATCGTTTCCAGATGCTCCGGCAAAATACGCACGGGCGGCAACACGCACGAGGAATCGCCTGAATGTATGCCTGCTTCTTCTATGTGTTCCTGTATGCCTGCGATGACGCATGCCGTCTCATCCGCTAAAGCATCAACATCAAACTCTGCGGCTCTTTCAAGAAACTTATCAATCAGGACAGGTCTTTCGGGCGAAGCATCAACGGCAGTTCGCATGTATTCATCAAGACTCTGCTCGTCATACACAATCGCCATCGCCCGCCCGCCAAGCACATAAGAGGGACGCACCAAAACCGGATAGCCAATCCTCTCGGCAATCTCGCACGCCTCTTTTTCCGAAACAGCCGTCCCGTTTTCCGGTTGCGGAATGCCAAGCTCATTCAAGAGCGCGCCAAAACGTTTGCGGTCTTCCGCGAGGTCAATCGAATCGGGCGACGTTCCGATAATCGGCACGCCCGCTCCGTGCAGGCGCATCGCCAGATTCAAAGGCGTCTGCCCCCCGAATTGCACAATCACGCCTTCGGGCTTTTCGACATCAATGATGTTCATCACATCTTCAAACGTCAGCGGCTCGAAGTAGAGACGGTCAGAAGTGTCGTAATCGGTCGAGACTGTTTCGGGATTGCAGTTGACCATGATGGTCTCAAAGCCCGCGTCGCGCAGAGCGAAGGAGGCATGACAGCAGCAGTAATCAAACTCAATTCCCTGTCCGATGCGGTTTGGCCCGGAGCCTAAAATCATAATCTTCCGCCGCCGCGTCGGCTCAGCTTCATCCTCTTCCTCGTAAGTCGAATAAAGATACGGCGTGAAGGATTCAAACTCTGCTCCGCAAGTGTCCACACGTTTATAGACAGGCACGATGCCAAGCTCTTTGCGATGCGCGCGCACTTCATCCTCCGTGCGGTGCGTGAGATATGCTATGCGACGGTCAGAGAGCGCATACTCTTTCGCCGTGCGCAGGACTTCTTCAGGAATGTCTTCCAATTTCCTGTCTTCCATGCGGGCCTGAATCCGCATCACGTCCTGCAACTGTTCCAGAAACCAGGGGTCTATACGCGAGAGACGATGTATCTCATTAATCGTCCAGCCATGCTGCAAGGCGTAAGTAATGTAAGAGAATCTCTGCGAGTTTGGACGCGCGAGCTTGCGCTGCAACTCGTCATCGGAGACGCCGCGCAGGCGCAGAGGCTTGACCGATTCGAGCGAGCGCAGTCCCTTGAAGAGAGCTTCTTTAAAAGTTCTCCCAATCGCCATCACCTCTCCGACGCTCTTCATCTGAGTTCCCAAAACATCTTCCGCCGCGCGAAACTTTTCAAAGGCCCACTTGGGAATTTTGGCAACCACGTAATCAATCGTCGGCTCGAATGAAGCGGGCGTCTTTTTCGTGATGTCGTTTGGAATCTCGTCGAGCGTGTAGCCGACTGCAAGCTTGGCTGCAATCTTGGCAATCGGAAATCCTGTCGCCTTCGATGCCAACGCAGAAGAACGCGAGACGCGCGGGTTCATCTCAATCACACGCACTTCGCCGTTCTCAGGATTGACTGCAAACTGTATGTTCGAGCCGCCAGTCTCAACCCCGACCTTGCGTATGCAGCGAATCGCCATGTCGCGCAAGTTTTGATACTCGACATCGGAAAGAGTCTGCGCCGGAGCGACTGTAATCGAATCGCCTGTGTGCACGCCCATCGGGTCAAAATTTTCAATCGAGCAGATGATGACCACGTTGTCTTTCAAATCGCGCATCACTTCAAGCTCATACTCTTTCCACCCTAAAATTGATTCTTCGATGAGCACTTCATGAGTCGGCGAAGCAGCGAGACCGCCGCGCACAATCTCTTCAAACTCTTCCGGGTTAAAAGCAGTCCCGCCGCCCGTCCCGCCGAGCGTGAAACTCGGACGGATAATCGCCGGATAACCCGTCACCTCGACAATCTCCTCGGCTTCGGCCCAAGAGCGCGCAAAGCCTCCCTGCGGCATCTGCAAACCCTCTTCGTCCATCGCCTGCTTAAAGAGGCTGCGGTCTTCCGCGATGCGTATGGCTTCGCGCTTGGCTCCAATCATCTCGACGCCGAACTCTGCAAGCACGCCCGCCTCGTCAAGAGCGATGGCAAGATTGAGCGCGGTCTGCCCGCCCACTGTCGGCAAGAGCGCGTCGGGCCGCTCTTTGCGAATAATGGCGGCGACGGATTCGACCGTTAATGGCTCGATGTAAGTTTTGTCCGCCGTCTCAGGGTCGGTCATAATCGTCGCCGGGTTCGAGTTGACGAGCACAACCTCGTAACCCTCCTGCCTCAGAGCGCGACAAGCCTGCGTGCCGGAATAGTCGAACTCGCAAGCCTGCCCGATGACGATTGGGCCAGAGCCGATAATCAGAATTTTGTGAATATCAGTGCGTTTGGGCATTGGGAAATAAGTTTTCTAAAATTTTAAGAAAGATGCTGAACAGACTTTTATGAAGTCGAAACATTATACATAACCCTCTGACGGAGCACGAATGGATAATCACAAACAGCCATTCGGTTAGCTGCGAATCACCACACGCTTGCAACAATTTTCTTGACTTGGGATGTTAAGAAATTCTAAGGTAATTGGCGTCGAGTTTCTCGCTTGCCCTACCATCTCACAAGTAAGTTAAATCCCTTCGAAAAGTTGTAGGGCATTATGAAAAACAATTTGAGCAGCATCTCGCTGCGCCGCGCAGTCGCGCTGACGCTTCCGCTTTTTCTCTTTGCGCTTATCCTGAGCAGTAACAATCAATCGGTTGATGCTTCAAAAAATAATTCGACAGGCAACAATGCGATTGAAAGTGGACTTGAGTTGCCTGACCTCGGCATCGGCGCGAGCCTGCGCGGGAAGCGGCCTTTTCCCGCGAATAATCCGTGGAATCAAGACATCTCTCGCGCGCCTGTTGACCCGAATTCCAATACGCTTATCGGCAGCATAGGGAACAACGTCACACTGCATCCAGACTTCGGGACAGTTTGGGCAGGCGCGCCGAATGGCATCCCTTACATCGTCGTCTCAGGCACGCAGACGCGCGTGCCTATCACGTTCACGGCCTACGGCAACCAGAGCGACCCCGGCCCGTATCCTGTGCCGACGAACGCGCCCATCGAAGGTGGGCCAAACGGCACTGGCGACCGTCATGTGCTTGTGATTGACCGCGACAACTGGAAGCTCTACGAGATGTTCTACTCATTTCCACAGAGCGGCGGCGCGAGTTGGAACGCAGCCAGCGGCGCAATCTTTAATTTAAATTCCAATGCCGTGCGACAGGAAGGATGGACTTCTGCGGATGCTGCGGGGCTGCCGATTTTTCCTGGCCTCGTGCGCTATGACGAAGTTTTTGAGCAACGTGAAATCAGACACGCACTGCGCTTCACTGCGCAGAACACGCGCAGAGCTTACGTCTATCCGGCACGTCATTTCGCAAGCAGTAACACAAGCCCCAGCCTGCCGCCGATGGGCATGCGCGTGCGACTCAAAGCTTCTTTTAATATCAACACCTTCTCGCCAGCGATGCAGGTCGTGCTCACAGCTTTGAAGAAGTATGGAATGATTCTCGCGGACAACGGCTCGAACTGGTATGTGAGCGGCGCGCCCGATTCGCGTTGGAATGATGACGAACTGCACACGATTGGCTTGCTCAGGGGTTCTGATTTCGAGGTCGTGCAAACGCCCGGACACCTGCACACGCCCGCGTGCGATTTCGACGGAGATGGCCGCACAGACCTTTCAGTGTTCCGCGCAAACGCAGGCAGTTGGTTTATCCAATCAAGCTCAAACGGCGCGCTTCGCGGCCAGCAGTTCGGACTCTCAACAGACAAACCGGTAACAGGAGACTTTGACGGCGACGGCCTCGCGGACATCGCAGTCTTTCGTGATGGAGCCTGGTTTATCTCAAACAGTTCTGACGGCACACTTCGCGCAGAGCAGTTTGGCACAAGCGGCGATGTGCCAGCCGCTGCGGATTACGATGGCGACGGCAAGACAGACATCGCAGTCTTTCGTCTGGGCCAATGGTACATACGGCAGAGTTCCAACAACTCTCTGCGCACACATCTCTTCGGCCTACAGACGGACAAGCCTGTCATCGGAGATTTCGACGGCGACGGCAAGACAGAGATAACAGTCTTTAGAGCAAGCGGCGGAGCTTGGTACATCATGCAAAGCTCAAACAGCATGCTTCGCAGCCAGCAGTTCGGCACAAACGGCGACACGCCTGTCGCGGGCGACTATGATGCAGATGGCAAGACAGACATCGCAGTCTATCGCACGGCAAGCGGCGAATGGTATGTCTTTCAAAGTCTGACAGGCACGCTCCGCACACATCAATTCGGTCTTTCGACAGACAAGCCAGTGCCGGGAGACTACGACGGCGACTTCCGACACGACATCGCAGTCTTTCGTCCAACCGACGGCGTCTGGTATATACTGCGCAGCTACACCAACACCGTCAGCGCACAACAATTCGGCACAGGCGGCGACACACCCGTGCCGTCCGCTAATATTCCTTGACAGAAAAATCTCCCGCAAAGGCGCAAAGACGCAAAGAAGAGCTTGAATCTTTTCTTTGCGTCTTTGCGCCTTTGCGGGAAATTTCTTCGTCACATACCGTATATCCCTCACGGACGCTATATCATAGATTTCTGCTCTGGATTCTCAGCCAGAACAGGAAGATATCAATGTCATATAAATTGCCTCTCCCACATGATGAATGCGCACCAGGCATGAAATCGTCTCCGAGATTTTTTTCCGCGAACATTCCGAATTAAATAAGAGCGAGCTATTGATGCGCTGGTGTGAAAACACAGACTTTGCCAATGCCATAGAATCTCAGGCTTTAATCAATATCTTTGGAGCGAAAAAGAATTACTCAACCGAAAACCCGCACATAGATTTCCAGCGTCTCATAGATTTCCTCTTGCATGGATACCTCCATAAGCAAGTTGCGCACTCTCCAAAACTGTATGCGGTGCTCCATCTTGCGAAATTCTGGCTTCTGCTTTTTCAGGACAAAGCGGATGAAGCAATCGCTCTCTTAGAATCATTCCTTGAAACCACGCCTGAGAATTTACACTGCCGAACGGAATTAGCGAAGATTTATCAGCGGCAGAATAGGCTTGATAAAGCCGAAGTCGTGTTGTTGAAGATTTTAGAACTAATTAATCCAAGTTGCTAGTTATGAGAGCGATGACGGCTTGAGCCGCCTGCGGTGCGGAAAGTCTCTGACTTTCCGGTTCATCTCTTGTTTTTCGCCACTGGCGAGGCTGAGCCTCGCTCTGGATTAATACCACACCAGGCGGAAAAGCAAAGCTGTTCCGCACAGCATTGCGGCCAAGCCGCCATTAATCTGTTAACTAGCAACTTGAGTTAAATACCAATAATCTACAGGCGCGCACGGAGTTGTCGAAGATTTACCAGCGACAGGGTAAGTTGGAGGAGGCGGAGAAGAGGGCTGAGGAGGCTTTGAGGATTGAGCCTTTGAATGAGCATGCGATGTCGGAGTTGTTGGCTATTTGGAGGCGTATGGGGGAGAGGGAGAAGTGTGCGCGGCGTTTTGAGGAATTTATCTCGCAGCCCGGTTATCGTTTTGGCAGGTATTCACAGCCGCCTATGTTCAGGTTTTTACAGTGTTGCAGGTAGTTTGGGATGCAGGCAGAGGCCGAAGCTGTGTTTCGACGCTTTGGGTCGAAATTGGATGGCCGGAACCTTCAATACTATGAAGTCAATTTTTCTAAGGATTAAAGAATTACAGGCGAGGCTCTGCTAAATTATGATTTTACAATATCAGGGCTGCGGGTTATCGAACTTCTTGCGATAGTCTTCGCCTTCAATGTGCACGGTCTTGCACATCTCGAAGAGGCGTGAACGAAGGCGCACGCCGACGCGGTCTTCCAGCGTCTCGTCACGTTCGGCGCGGCGCGTATCCAGGTAGTTGGTCGTGAAGATTGTCAGCTTCCTATCGTTGTAGCGCGTATTGATAATTTGCATCATCGTGTCGCGCACCCAATCCGTGGGCTTCGAGGCTCCCAGTTCATCCAGCACCAGAACTTCCGCATTGAAGACAGGCTCTAAGACTTTTAGTTCCGATGTCTGCGAGATGGGATTGTAAGAGTTTTGAATCTCTTTCAAGAGCGAGCCGAATTCATAAAAAAGACAGGTCAGTCCCTTCTTCTCTATCAACTCACGGAGGATAGCGACGGAGAGATGCGTCTTGCCGACACCGACCGGCCCCATGAACAAGAGGCCGCGATCTACCGCAGGATATTCGCGCGCGAGTGTGAAGGCATACTTAAAGGCGTTGAGTTGTATGGAGTAGAACTTCCCTTGCGCGGGATAGAAATTCTGGAAAGAGCATTTCTCATAGCGACGCGGGATGCGTGCAGTCTCAAGCCACTTGGCCTGCTGCCCTTCCTTGCGACAACGGCAACGACGCGCGCCTTTGCCCGGCACAACCTCCATCCCTGAGCCGTAGCAGAACGCGCAAACCTCCGGCTGTCGAGAGGGCGCGAGCTTATCTTTCTCTGGAGATTCTTCTGGCTGGGCATCCGGCACTGGGAAGAGCGAGAAAATTTTGGCGTTGTCAGACGACATCGGATGCGAGATGCTTTGAAACTTTTGCGAACTTCGATTAAAGGATGCGCCGGATAAGGATGCTGCTGGCGCTTGCGAAATTTTCTGACGCCCCTCTGCTCTCCCTCGCGTTGCTTACAAGAAGCTGGCGGATTATAGCACTCACAACTGAGATTGCAAGAGCGATTCGTCAAGAGTCTCAAAGAGCCGCGAATTTCGCGAAAAAAATTTAAACTTCAAATGGCAATCCGGCCCTTAATGACTCGCGTATGCGAAAAGTGGCGCGCGTCGTCGCAGCCAAATCGTCAAGCGCAATCGGAGCGGGCATGCCTTCCAACACAACCTTGCAGACAGCACGCACTTCATCAGCCTGCCCCTTATCCTGATTGCGCAGCCTCTGTGTCTCTTCGCGCCCGTTGCGATACGCGGTCATGCTGCGAAAATCATCCAACACAAAAGTCTTGCCTTCGCCGTAAATCTCCACGCGCTCTTTCGGCACGCTCTTGTCGCCTTCCGCCAAGTAAGCGATAGAGCCGTTTGAGCCATCCGAGAATCGCAAAGTGATAAAGACTGAATCTTCGTCAACAACCTGACTATTGCGACTCGTGATGGATTCAGCATAGACGCGCGTGGTGTGTGCGCCCGTCAGAAATTGCATGAGGTCTATGAAGTGACAGACTTCGCCAATGATGCGCCCGCCGCCTTCGCGCGCATCCTGTATCCAGTGCTCCGGCGGAATGCGCCCCGCATTGACGCGATAGCTGGTTGAAAGCGGCGACTCGCGCCGTGCATAAAACTCTTTGGCGGCACGCGCGTGCGGCGAGAAGCGGCGATTGAATCCGACCATCAGTTTGCCGGAAGAATTTTCAGCAGCCTCAACAAGCGCATCCAACTCTTCATCATTCATCGCCAAAGGTTTTTCGACAAAGACATGACGACCAAGCTCAAGCGCGCGTCTCGCTAAGCTGGCATGAGAATCATGCCGCGTGGCAATCACAATCAGATTTATTTCCTCGTCATTAAGAATTTCATCTGCGCCCGAAGCGGCATAAGCGAATCCATATCTCTCGCCTGTATCGCGCGCGGAAACTCCAGAAGCAGTCGCAATCGCCCTGAACTCCGCGCCCGCCGATTTGAAATTCGGCAAGAGCATTCCCTTCGCATAACCGCCCGCGCCAATCAATCCGAGCCTGACGGATTTCTCCGGGCCAGACTTATGCGCCGCAGGTGCTTTGGAAATCGTCACACGTCTTTCCAGCTCGCGCTCCGTGTCGTAATTCAAAAGCACGCCGAGGTAAGGCTCTTTCGCTTCACCCGAAATTAATTGATAAGCGCGCTCGCCTTCGTCAATCGAAAAGCGATGCGTGACAAGCCGTTCGATATTGACGCGGCCTTCCGCTACCAAATCAAGAAAGGCTTCTATGTTGCGTCCCTCTGTCCAGCGCACAAAGGCGAAGGGATAATCATGCCCGCGCTCTTCGTATTCAGGGTCATAGCGGCCCGGCCCGTATGACATCGAAATCTTAAAAGTCAGCTCGCGGAAATAATATAGATTGCGCGGCACGTTTGTGCCGACAAGCCCGACTGCTACGACGCGCCCACGCATGCGCGAAATTTCGCCGGCAAGTTCTACGGGCTGATTGGATGAAGTGGCTGCTGTAATCAACACTGCATCAGCCCCGCGCCCGCGCGACCATTCCATGACAGCATTCTTTGCATCAGCATCACTCAACGCTCCGCCATCCGCGCCAAGCTCTTTCGCCAATTCTATTTTCTGCGGGTCAAGGTCTAAACCGAAGACGCGACATCCGTTCGCCTTCAAAAGCTGCACGGTGAGTTGGCCCAGAAGCCCTAAGCCGATGACGACAACCGCTTCGCCCAAAGTCGGCTCAGCAAGCCGCACGCCCTGCAAGGCTATCGCTCCGAGCGTGCCGAAGGCTCCGGCCTCAAACATCGCGCCTTCCGGCAGACGCACGCACAGATTCTTTGGCACGGATAAGACTTCTGCATGCGAAGCATAACCAGCCCCTGCGCATGACACGCGGTCGCCTATGCGAAACTCTGTCACGTCTTCGCCGACGCCTGCGACAATGCCCGCCGCGCTGTAGCCGAGCGCAGTCGAAGAGCCTAGCTTGGAGCGCACGGCGTTAAAGGTGTTCATCAATCCTTCGTTCTTGGCTTTCTGAATGACTTGCTTGACAAGGTCTGGCCGCTCGCGCGCTTTGCCGAGCAGACTTTTCTGGGCCATCTCGACAGTCATGCGCTCCGTGCCTGCGCTGATGAGCGAAGCGGCTGTGCGCACAAGCACGCGCCCACGCTGGACTACCGGCGGCGGGACATCCGCGACTGAGAGTTGGCCTGTTTTAAGATTCTGTAAAATTTGCTTCATGTGTGAATTTAAAAGTGATGCTATTTAATCGAGATTATGCTCGTCTTCGTTTTTAGCACACCGCCCGTGCAAAGGGCAAAAGGCGCGCTCTGCGAGTCGCTTTGATTTGGAATGCTTTGCTGTGCTGGAATACCTGTCTCTTGCGGGCTCGTGTTATAGTTGAGGCTGTACTGCGTTCTGAGCTAAACAACACATCGGGAGTTAATTCAATAACGGATGAGTATCTGGCGTGGACTGATGCGCAAGCTGGGCTTTGAGAAAATTTCTGCCGAGCGCAGTCCGATTAATGTCTTTCTGCTTGACGACGATACGCGGCGGCACGATTGGTTCGCACGCCGTTTCAATGGCGACTATCTGGACATCGCGGAGAATGTCGCGCAGGCGCGCGAGTTATTGAGCGAGAACTATTACGACGCGATTTTTCTGGACCACGACCTGCTGCCCGAACACTATCACTCGCAGGTCAAAGACGACGAGCGCACGGGTTATGCCATAGCCCTCTGGCTCGCCACTTCGCCGGAAGTGCAACGCGCCTCAACCATCCTCGTCCACACGCGCAACGCAGACGGAGCCATGCGCATGGTCGAAGAACTGCGCCGCGCCGGACGCCCTGCGGAATACGTTCCCTTCCCGCTTCTCGCACAAAAAATCAAAAACTACTGGCAAAGATAGAGAAAGCAAAAAGGCAAAAGTGAAGAAGGATTGCATGCCTTCCATACTTTTGCCTTTTAGCTTTTTCCTTAAATTGGTGACGCCGGCCTTTTCAGGACGCTCCTACTTAGTCGGCGCATTCTGCACCGCCTAAAACCTCTGTGTCGCAAAGCGGACGGTTAAATAAAAACCGCCGACTAAGGAACAGCGACGTTTGGAATCGGTTGGTCGCCGTTTTGTCCGAATTGAATTCCGGCAAAGCCGAGCTGCGAACGATTCAAATACCATGTGCCGCTTGCGGGTCGGAAAACGGCAACATCTGATTTACCGTCGCCATCAAAATCCGCCGCCGTCGGAACGTCTCCGTTTTGTCCCCATTGGATTGCTTGAAAGCCGCCGTCGGAGCTTCTCAGCCAATACCAAACTCCGTTTGAAGGACGAAAAACGGCGATGTCGGTTTTGGAATCGCCGTCAAAGTCGGCTGACACCGGAACGTCGCCGCCCGTGCCGAATTGAATCGCGGAAAATTCTCCGTTGGAACTGTTAAGGCGGTAAAAAGTGCTGTTTGACGGTCGGAAAACATTTATATCCGAACGCCCATCGCCGTCAAAATCGCCTACCACCGGCTTGTCTTCCGCCGTGCCGAATTGTATTTGCGAAACACTGCCGCCGAAACTGTTGATGCGATACCACACGCCAGTTGACGGACGGAAAACGGCAACGTCGGTTTTGCCGTCGCCGTCAAAATCGCCTTGCGTCGGCTGGTCTTCCGCCGTGCCGAAGCGGATGGAATAAAACGAAGAATTTTCGCTGCGGAGAATGAACCAATCGCCGGTCGAAGGTCGAAAAACGGCGATGTCAGTACGACCGTCGCCGGTATAATCGCCCGGCACGAGTTTGTCCGAATCCAAACCCCAACTGACCGCGCCAAAGCCGTTCGCCGTTTGCGACAAATACCACGCGCCGTTTGCGGGTCGGAAAACGGTCACGTCGGTTTTCGTGTCGCCGTCAAAATCAGCCGTGTTGATGTCGCCCATAAAACGCAGCAGCGTCGCTTTGCCGACAACACTAGTTTGCCCGGCTTTACCGACCATTAAAATCTTTCCGTTAGGCAAAACGCGGACGGCTTCGGCTCTTTCGATGCGGCTTCCGACCGAAGCGACAATTTTACCGTCGAGGTCGAAAGTCGTGTCGAGCGAACCGTCGGCATTAAATCTGGCAAGCGTGAAATCGCAGGCGACATTAAATCCGGCTTCGGTATTCGTATATCCGGCGACGACAATTTTGCCGTCCGGCTGAACCGCCAAGTCACTCATCCAATTAAAGTATGACCCGAACGAAACCGTCGCGCCTCCGTTATTGCCGAATGAGGTGTCGAGTGAATAATCCGTGTTAAGTCGAACTATTGAGAAATACTGGGAACCCAAAATAATTTTCCCGTCCGGCTGAAATCCGACGGCGTTTACTCTGCCCAATGCTCCGGTCGAACGTCTGCCGCCGCCACCGAAAGTCGTGTCAGGCGAACCGTCTTCGTTATAGCGCAGAAAAATCGTCAGCACATCGGAAGATGCCGGACTGACAATATCATTAACGACATTAATTTTGCCGTCCGGCTGAATATACAAAGCGGACGGATAACCGTAGATGTCGTTCACATAGTCAACAACGCCGTCCTCAAAAAAAGTCGTATTGAGCGAGCCGTTCGGATTAAGCCGCGCCACGGCGGCAGCAAACGTATTCACTCCGTTTCCGACGTTGCCGCTGACGACGATTTTTCCGCTTGGCTGAATGGCAACCTGATACGCCTGGTCGTGCTGTGTCGTCGCAGCTGAAAAATTTACTCTGCCGTCGCCGTCGAACGAATTATCAAATGAGCCGTCAGCGTTGAGTCGGGCGACACCAAAGTCCGTTAAGGGTTGATTGTTATCAAAAGTATAACAGTCTCCAACAACAATAATTTTGCCGTCCGGTTGAATCGCCACCCCCCTGCCGTAACTTGAAGTATAAGAACCGCCGGTTCTAAACTGCCCGGTAACTATTCCGTCACCGTCAAATAAAGAATCGAGCGAGCCGTCCGGGTTGTACCGGGTAACCGTAAAATTCGCCGGACTCGAAGAAACGTAGGCATAGCCGACGACGACGATTTTCCCGTCCGCTTGTATCGTCATGTCCTGAGGCGTCGTTTCGTAAGAGGCAATATCGGTTTGCACGACTCCGTTTGTGCCAAAGGCGTAATCGGTCGTCACAGCCCCCGCGCCGACTCGCTCCGTTTGGTACAACGCCAAAATCAGCGTGATGCCAAAAACAAGAGCGATGCCGAGCCAACGATAATTTTTATTGGGAAAGGAAAAATCTGCGTTCATATGTTTTGATTCCTCAAATTTTGAAAATCGGACGAAAGAGAATGTGCTTTAATCTAAGACAAAGCCGTCATGCTCGTTTAGAGCAAGGGGAATTATGCGAAGCAGACCACAAAGTAAACATGTTCAGCCTGAATAAGCCTTTGCGAATTTTCAGCGCATTTAAGACCGCGAAAGACGAGAGAATTTGGATTGCGACGGAAGCTGACCGTTCAGCTACTACAATCTTGATGCCCGAAGAGTATTAAACGAAAATAGGCGTATGGCAAGCCGCTAATGCTTTAACGCGGAGGCGGCTCATTTACTTGAAAACCTGATATGGCGAAGTGACAAAAAGCGGGCAACGTGTCATCATCCGGTACTCATCACCCGCCGCGTGCTTTTAAGTTATCGAAAAAATTGGTGGCCAGGGACGGAATCGAACCGCCGACGCCGGCCTTTTCAGGGCCGCGCTCTACCGACTGAGCTACCTGGCCGAATTTTCATCTCGCAGGTGGAAAGTGCCTGAGTATAAGTAGTGTCTGGCGGGAGTGTCAACCGGGAGAGAGTGCAGAATTGCCTTTGCAGATTTTTTGTCGAATTAGTCACAAAAAATCGTTGACAGTTTCGACAAGGAGTGTATAATCTCTCGCGTTGAGGATGGGGTTGGTCATCCAAAGGATCAGCCGGGTCGCAAGACAATCATCCAAGGCCCGAACTTCGATAGTACCCGCCCGTGCCAGCTCAAACGCCGTTCGCGCCCCCCGCAAACGCTACATTTGAGCTGGCACAGCTTTTTTAAAATCAACTCATCATTCCACGCTTGCCTTTCAAACAAAAAAACTTCTCAAGATAAATATCATTGAATCAGGTCAGAGGTGTGCGATAAATAGACTTTGAATAAAAACAGACAAGGTTGAAAATTGATGGTGGACAAAGACCCTAAAGAAATGACCGAGCAGGAAATCCTTTCGCGCATTATCCGGCTCGGTTTCGACGGAGACAGGCAGCGATTCGAGACATTTTGCGAAAAACTGCGCGCAGGATTGCCAGAAGGAACAGGAGTCGCGCTGCGCGGCAGTGTGCTGACAGCCGAACGCTGGGCCGATGGAGAACCGTTCGACGCAGACGGCCCGCGCACCAGCGATATAGATGTCACGCTCGTCGGCAGCAAGGTGATGGAATGCTGGAAGGAAGATGAATATTACATCCCCGGCCTGCACACTAAACCTCTCGGAGACAAAGACCCGGACATTGCACGCGCGATTAATCCCTTGCGCGTCGAGCTACAGCAATTAGTCGGACGACCCGTCAACATGCAGGCCACATCGAATCTCATTCTCTACGTCCGTGATGTCCTGTTCAATCAGCCATACTTCATGCTGTTCGAGGCGCAGGAAGGTTCATGACTCTCAAGCTGCTCAGCTACAACATACGTTTTGGCGGGCGCGGGCGAGAGCAACACTTGAGCGAAGTGATTCGCGCCGTCTCTCCAGACATAGTAGTCTTTCAAGAAGCGACCGACCCGCGCGTCATTAAGGAATTAGCAGCCGCAGCAGACTATCCAACATGGGCCGCGCTGCCCAATCATTCCATCGCTTATATCAGCCGCGTCGCAATCGCCAGACACGAGTGGCATTATCCAGAAGGCGCAAGGCATCCTTTTATGGAGCTTGTTCTCGGCGGGAGCGAGGCGCGCATCTTTGGTTTGCATCTCAAGGCGCGATTTTCAAAGTGGAGCGAGCGACGGCGCGCGTTTGAAATACGCGCCCTCCTCAAAGGCATTGAGCAACATCAGCAGGGATTTCATGTACTGGTCGGAGACTTTAATACTCTCGCGCCGGGAGAGTTGCTGGATGTGCGACGCATGCCGCAATGGATTCGAGCTTTAATCTGGATAAGCGGGCGCGACATTCAACGCGAGACAATTCAAATCATGCTCGATGCCGGTTACGTGGATGGCTACAGGCGACTATATCCAGAGGTGAAAGGTTATACGTTTCCAACTTGGGACCCGCATCTGCGACTAGACTATATCTTCACGCCAGAAGCGTTCTCCGCCAGCCTCAAAGATTGTCAGGTGATTAAAGACCATCCGTCTGCGGCCCAGGCTTCGGATCATTTTCCGCTTCTTGCCGAACTTGATATTTAACTTTCCGGCGCGTCCAGCAGATATAAATATTGCAGGAAGAGGACGCGATCTCTGCCGCTCATATTGGTGATATTAATTCCTATAAGGCAGCCTTTGTCCGCCTCAAGCAGTTCATAACGAATCGCCTTTGCTTCGATAGAAACTGCTCCGGCGGGCAGGTTGAGCACGATGTGAAAGGTCTCACCGATGACGCGATGTTCGCCAAGACTGCCTTCAGGGACGACGAGGGCCAGACCATTCTCGCTCAGGTCGTGCGTATAGCCGACGACCATCAACATCTCGTCATCATCTTCTGCGCCCTCTTGATGTTCAAAAACCAGCACGCCGCTCACGCGCGCTTCGACCTGCGAATCGTAACGCGGTGCGCGGCGACGCTCATCCGGGAATTGAGAGCCTGCTTCAAATCGCCTGCTCTCAATCGCACGCTCGACAGTTCCGGTGACCTCTTCCAGATGAAACGGTTTCGCCAGATAACCGAAGGCTCCCATCTCAAGCAGCCCGCGCGAATATTCGACATCGTTGATTCCAGAAATAACTATCACAGGCGTCTGCGGCTGGAATTGTCGCACCAGACCGAGAAGTTCTAAGCCGCTCTTATCCGGCAGAGAAATGTCTGTGAGGACTACGTCAAAAGGCATCTCCTGCAAAAAATCTATAGCTTCTCCGACAGTCTTTGCCACATGACACACGTGCGACGGAGACAACACTTCGCGCAGCAGGTCGCGTATCGTCTCTTCATCATCAACAACTAAAATTGTGCTCATTTGAATCGGCTCCCGGCAACTTTGCCGTACATACTTTTAACTACATGAGCAAGTCTCTCTGAGGTAAAGACTGGCCCTGTGAGGCTCTTTCTTTCGGGCAAAGATTTGGAGCCGGTAAATAGATTTTCTTTTATAGCGTGAACAACTTTCGCTAGATTAAGGTCGGCGGGAAAAGCTGTCAAGAAGGTTTTAGATGGAAAAGTTTTATGGCTGACTTTCTTCAATGCGCGCAAGTAAAAGTTGCGCCTCGCGGTTTGCTTCTTCAATCACCTGCTCTTCATCGAGCGATAAGAGTTTACGCTCACTCATCAAGACGCGACCGTCAACAATCGTCGTCGTGACATCGGACGACTGCGCCGAATAGACGAGCACAGAAACGATGTCTTTCGGGCGCGGCGCGGAATGCAAACGATTGAGGTCAACGATGATGACATCCGCGCGCTTGCCTGCTTCGAGACTTCCAATCTCACTTTCCAATCCGAGCGCACGCGCGCCGCTCGTAGTCACAAGCCTCAAAGCTTGCCGCGCAGATAAAACATCCGCTCCATGCAAAACCTTTTGCAGCAGCGCGGCTGTGCGCATCTCCGTAAAAGCATCGAGGCGATTATTGCACGGCGCGCCGTCCGCTCCGAGCGAGACAGAGATGCCCATCTCAAGCATCTCCTTGATGCGCGCGAGTCCTGAGCCAAGCTTGAGATTCGACGAAGGACAATGTGAGATATGCGTCCCCGTGCTGAGAATCGTCTCAAGCTCCGCATCGTCCAGATGAACACAATGGGCCAAGAGAACATCCGGCCCGGTCAACCCTAGCGAATTTAAGTACGTCACATTGCGCTGGCCCGTCTCGCTTTCAACTATCTCAATCTCCGTCAGATTTTCCGAAGCATGCGTGTGAACCATCACGCCGCGCTCGCGCGCAAGGCGCGAGACTTTTTCCAGCAACTCGCGCGTGCAACTGATTGCAAATCGCGGCGCGAAGCAATAGCGTATGCGACCATCCGCACGATTATGCCAACGCTCTAAAAGTGACAGCGATTCGCGTATGGAATTTTCCGACTCTTCGCGCAAGGCGGCGGGAACTTCTTCGCCCTTGTCCATCATGCACTTGCCAACCGTCGCGCGAAAGCCTGTCTCTTCGACAACGCGAAATACTTCCTCTGTGTGATTGACCGTCTCCATCGTCAACGCGCAGGTCGTGCCGCCTTTAATCATCTCCGCGATGCCGAGCCGCGCAGACGCGCGTATGGACTCAGGCGTGTGCGCGGCCTCCATCGGCCAGACACGTTTTTTGAGCCAGTCAATCAAAGACAGGTCGTCCGCCGAACCGCGAAACAAAGTCTGACACAAGTGTATGTGTGTCTGTATAAAACCCGGCAGGACTGCGCAACCCGCGGCATCTATCACTGTGTCTGCTTCCGTGTCAGACACGCCGACGCCAGCGATGCGCCCATCGCTAATCAACAGGTTGCCATCCACGACAGCATCCGTTTCATCCATCGTGACAAGCGTGCCGTTTTTTATCAGAATCCTGTCCATAAAATGCGCAAGTGAATATAAAGTATAGCAGTCTTTTATTAAAAGCTGACGACGGCAAAGAAAGTTTCCCGCAAAGGCGCAAAGACGCAAAGAAAAGACGCAAAGAAGAACAAGAGATTAAGAGTAAGAACTCTTCCTTGTTTTTCTTCGCGCCTTCTTTGCGCCTTTGCGGGAAATTCTTTTTCTTACTTCGCAGCTTTGCGAGCCGGAGCCGCTTCCTCCGTAGAAACTGCTTCCGCTTCGACAACGCCGTCGCTCACCACAAGGCCGAGCGCGACCTTCACATCATGCTGGATGCGCGTGAAAAGCTCCGGGTTATCCTTCAAGGTCTGCTTGGAGTTCTCGCGGCCCTGGCCCAGACGCTCGCCCTTGTAAGAGAACCACGCGCCGCTCTTCTCAATCACCTTGTTGGCAACGCCGAGGTCAATCAAATCGCCTTCGCGCGAGATGCCTTCGCCGTACATAATGTCAAACTCGCAATCGCGGAAAGGCGGCGCGACCTTGTTCTTGACGACTTTGACTTTGGTGCGATTGCCGACCACGCGGTCGCCATCCTTGATAGCTCCGATGCGTCGTATGTCTAAGCGCAAAGATGAATAAAACTTCAGAGCGCGCCCGCCCGTAGTCGTTTCCGGCGAGCCGAACATAACGCCAATCTTCTCGCGTATCTGGTTGATGAAAATAAAGCAGGTGTTCGATTGGGCCACAATCGCCGTCAGCTTCCGAAGAGCCTGCGACATAAGACGCGCCTGCAAGCCCGGAAGGCTGTCTCCCATCTCTCCGTCAAGCTCTGCGCGCGGGACGAGCGCGGCCACAGAGTCAACGACAATCACATCAATTCCCTGCGAGCGCACTAAAGCTTCCGCAATCTCCAGAGCCTGCTCTCCAGAATCCGGCTGCGAGATTAAAAGCTCGTCCACGTTGACGCCGAGCTTGCCTGCATACTCTGCATCCATAGCATGCTCTGCATCAATGTATGCGGCCACGCCGCCGAGTTTTTGCGCTTCCGCGACAATGTGCAGCGCGAGAGTCGTCTTGCCGGAACTCTCCGGCCCATAGATTTCCACAATGCGCCCGCGCGGGACGCCGCCAATTCCGATGGCCGCGTCAATGCTCAGCGAAGTGGTCGAAATCGAACCGATTTGAACCACCTCACGCTCGCCCATACGCATGATGGAGCCTTTGCCAAATTTCTTTTCAATATTAAGCAGCGCCGCCTCGACAGCTTTGCCGCGATCCGCGTTGATTCTATCCTCAGCCATTACGTACATCTCTTTCTTGTTCCTTTTCTCACGTTTCGTGGTTTTAGAAAGCTTTCGAAGCGATTTATCTTTCGCTCACGAAACGGGAGTATAACACACTCGACGCGAGAATGGAACACTGTTTCATATATGCAACAAACTTTTTTTCCGTAATTATCCCTTCAGGAGTGGCAAAGAGATATGGGCGAAGAAAATACCACAGTTGCGGAAAATTTGCATGAAGAGTCTCGACACACTGGAATAGCGAGACTATATTGAGACACTCGACCTAGCGGAAAAGAAGAAATAGCGAGGCCGCCGAGTTCGTGGGAATGTCACGACGGCCCCTCCGCAGCAGCCCGCCCCACCGGACGGACGCGCGGCAGTGAGCGTACCCATCCCCCAACGCCCACTGTTCAAGCTTTCTTGATGTCAAGAAAGTGCGCTCTCTGCTATATTGAGCGCGTTCTGTTTGAAAACTTAAAGCAACGGTACATGCGTCGCTCACGCCTCAAACTGAAAGTATGAGCATCGCCGTTCGGAATGAAAGGTTCATTCTCACGGCGAAAAGTTTGAGCGAGCAGATACTACCCCATGTTGGGGATAAGAGCAAGTTATGCCGTGCGCGGATCGCCCCATCGGGAGGTCAGTCCTGATGGGAGCGGCGCGTCTAAAGCCAGAGCGTTTGGCTGAAAAGCTGAGACAGATTAGAGATGCTTTGGGTTTATCTCAGAGTGAGATGCACAGTCGTTTAGATGTTGGAGATAGCATTCCGTTTAAGCGCATATCAGATTATGAATTAGGAAACAGAGAGCCGACATTAATGATTCTCTTACAATATGCAAGAGCGGCGAATGTTGCTTTAGAAGTATTGGCAGATGATGAGTTGGACTTGCCCGTCAAATTGCCAAGCCGGACGAAAAGTGAAGGCGTCCGGCGTCAAAGGCGTAAGCGGTGATGACTATTTCTTTATCTCTAACATCGAAAATCAAAAATCCGAAATCTTCTTTCCCGTTCGCTGCTCAAACTGCTCGGCCATCGAAGGCACGCCGCCCGCGCTCTCATCTCTGGTCAGACGCTCGACGCGCCACATAGGCAGGAACATATCTGTCAGACCGATAAAAGGCTCGCCATGCGCAACGGCGCGCGTCCAATCATCAAAGGCATTGAGGTCAAGCCCGCGCATAAAGATTCCGGCAGCATTGATTTCATCCAGCACGCCCCAACACTTTTCGCGCGGGCTGTGAAGAACTATCAGGACTGCCGCGCCTGCTTGAATTCTTCCGGCTTGCTTTTCACTGGAACTCATAAGGCTCTTATCTCACCTTCAATCTGCGTCTGAAATAAGTTTTCGGGCAAACGCGCCGACACGCTCGACAATATCTTTCTCTCCTGAAAATTTTTCAATCAACGCGACAATCGCAGAGCCGACGACGGCTGCATCCGCATAACGACAGACCTCTGCGACCTGCGCTGCGCTTGAGATGCCAAAGCCGACTGCGACGGGTAAATCCGAGACCCGTCGCACACGCGAGACAAGCTGTGCGGCATCGCTGCTCATCTCACTCTGCGCACCCGTCACGCCCGCGCGCGAGACTGCGTAGATAAAACCGCTCGCGCTTTCAGCGACCATAGAGAGCCGCGCATCCGTAGAGGTCGGCGCAACCAGAAATATCATCTCCAAATCATTCGCGCGCAGCGTAGCAGACACTTCGCCTGCTTCTTCCGGCGAGAGGTCTGTGATGAGCACGCCGTCAACTCCAACCGCACGCGCCTCGCGGCTCAGGCGTTCGATGCCATAGCGCAGCAACGGATTAAAATAACTAAAGAGCACAACAGGGACTTCAAGCTTCGCGTCAGCCACGACATCTAAAATCTCCCGCACACCGAATCCATGCTTCAAGGCACGCTCGGATGCTCTTTGAATCACAGGCCCGTCGGCCATAGGGTCGCTGAAAGGCACGCCGAGTTCAATGACAGTCGCGCCCGCGCTCTGTAGCTCAATCAATAACTCGCCTGTAGTTTGCAAGTCCGGGTCGCCCGCCGTGATGAATGGAACAAAACCTCTGCGCCCTTCTCTTTTGAGCCGCGCGAAGGCTTCCGCAATGCGGCTCATGCCTGCTCTCCACTGATGGCCGCCGCAGCCATGTTCACATCCTTGTCGCCGCGCCCTGAGAGATTGACGATGATGAGCTGTTCCTGCTTGATTTTTTGGGCGACTTCGAGCGCGTGCGCGACGGCATGAGAAGATTCAAGCGCGGGAATGATGCCTTCGAGTTGCGAGAGAGTTTGAAATGCATTGAGAGCTTGCGTATCAGAAGCAGAGACATATTCGACGCGGCCAGCGTCATGCAGGAAAGCATGCTCTGGCCCAATCGAGGGATAATCGAGCCCTGCGGAAATTGAATGCGTCGCGGCAATCTGCCCGCGCTCGTCCTGCAAGACATAGCTCATCGTCCCCTGCAAGACACCTGGATGGCCGCCGCCCTCGCTGTTGAAACGCGCGGCGTGCTGGCCCAGAGCATTTCCCTTCCCGCCCGCTTCGACACCAATCATGCGCACGCTTTCGTCCGCGAGGAACGGATGAAAGAGCCCTATGGAATTTGAACCGCCGCCGACGCAGGCAATTAAAACATCCGGCAGCCTGCCTTTTTTTTCAAGAATCTGCGCGCGCGCCTCGCGGCCTATGACGCTCTGAAAATCTCTGACCATCTGCGGATACGGAGCAGGGCCGAGCGCGCTGCCGAGCAGGTAATAAGTCTCCGCGACATTCGTCACCCAATCGCGCAAGGCTTCGTTGATAGCATCCTTGAGCGTGCGCGAGCCTGCATCCACAGCGCGCACCTCTGCGCCGAGCAACCGCATGCGAAAGACATTCAACTCCTGCCGCACCATGTCTTCCGCGCCCATATACACGATGCATTCCAGACCGAAGAGCGCGCAGACAGTCGCCGTCGCAACGCCATGCTGCCCTGCGCCCGTCTCAGCGATAATGCGCCGCTTGCCCATACGACGCGCGAGCAAGACCTGTCCGAGCGCATTGTTGATTTTATGCGAGCCTGTATGCGAGAGGTCTTCGCGCTTGAGATAGATACGCGCGCCGTTCGCGCTTTCCGTCAAACGCTTTGCATAAAAGAGCGGAGTTGGTCGTCCCGAATAATCTTTCAGAAGCGCGGAAAACTCTTTTTGAAAATCTTCATCCTCACGCGCGGCATCGTAAGCTTCCGTCAACTCTTCGAGCGGAGCCATCAAGGTCTCCGGCACGAAGCGTCCGCCATATGGCCCAAAGTGGCCGCGCTCGTCCGGTTGTGTCTTGATTGTATGCCTCACAAAGCGTCAATGGATTTCGTCATTAATGCCAAAAACTCAAGCCCTCTTTCAATCTGGATTCGCGCTTAAAATTTTATTCATCCATTGCTTGGTGAGGTTTCTGGTGGCGGCGATGTCAGCTTCCGAATCGAACCGGTGGTAAACGTAGAGATAGATCATTCTCTGCTTTACTCTGATGAGACTGGAACTGAATAGCATGAGTGCCTCTTTTTGCGCATCCCCGACCTGAAGCTTTAATTTCGTCATCATCAAAGTGCCATACGAATTTTCTGTCTTTTGGATGACTCCCAGATAAACGGGCTGTGATAAATCCAGCTTCGCATTGGTTTCCAGCAGTTCGGACAAGCCCTTACTGCTGTCCTTCATGGCAGCCTTCATCGCCGGGCCATCTACATCGAACAGGTTGGTGTTATTTGCCTCCAGATAAGCAACAATGTCCGAGAACTCCCTGGCTGAAAGATTTACTTCTCGATAACTCTTCAGAGTGGACACTTTCGTATAAAAGGTCACTTCGACAAGCTCGCCCTTTTTGAGTCTCGCAAAGTTTTCCGTTGGCACATGGGAGGCGAGAAAATCCAGTAACGGAGATTCGGTAGCTTCAAAAGTGCGTCTCACATTTTCCACTTCTGAAGCAGCTTCGGCAAAGCCATCCGGCGCAGGGATGTTGATGATAATTTTTCCGAAACTAAACGAAAGACCCTTCTGCGGCGCAGTTGAGCTTTGGGCCACTTGCTTCTCGCCGCTCGCCTTCTCCGCAGATTGCGAGACGCCGACGGAAGCGCAGATAATCAACAACAAAATTGCCAATAAATTTTTTCTCATATTTAAGACTATCCTCTCTAAAAGAAAAGTCGCTGAAACTTGACTCGATATTATACTACTGCCGTCTTCGCTTCACCGATTAAGGGAGCGATGGAAGTGCGGTCGCGTCCTTCATCTTTGGCGCGATAGAGCGCGGCGTCTGTGGCTGCGTAGAGTGCGCGTTCGTTGGTGGCGTGCGCGGGACAGGCCGCGACGCCGAGGCTGATGGTGACTGTGCCGACGCCTTCGACCGGAGTGGCGGAGACTACATGACGCAGGCGTTCGGCGGCGGCATAAGCTTTGGCGTCATCTGTTCCTGCGAGCAGGAGCGCGAACTCTTCGCCGCCCAAACGCGCGGAGGTATCATTGTCGCGCGAGAGTTCTACGAGCGCGTTTGCCGTGTGGCGAATCACGCGGTCGCCAGCCGAATGACCGTGCGTGTCATTGACACGTTTTAAATGGTCTATGTCAACGAGCAACAAGGCGCAAGGAATATTGTAACGCCGCCATCTTTCAACTTCCTGACCAAGCGCAGTGCGAAAGCGGCGGCGGTTCATCAATCCTGTCAGGTAATCGCGGTCTGCTTCTGCGCGCAGGAGATTCATCATCTGCTTGAGCGCGACAAGCTGCGCCGCACGCGAAATCAGTAGCGACTCTTCTTCGGGCAGAGAGAAATAGTCAAACGCTCCGGCAGTCATCGCCGCGCCCCTGCGCAAGATGTTGGATTGGACCAGACCGACCAGCAAGAGAGGCACGCTGTCCTGCGCCTGTGCCAGATTGCGCGCCAGGGCTTCTGCGGCGATGCCTTTCAGATTCACATCCGCGATGACTAGATGTGGCCGCGTGCGTCTGAGCGAGACCAGAGCCGCCGCGCCGCCCGTGACGCCTGCGACTACAAAGCCAGCCGCTTCCAGTGCCGCGCCGTAAGCGGCGATGGACGGGTCGTCTGTGACCAGCAGAATGCGTCCCTGATCGCGTGTGCCGCTGCGATCTGTTTTTCCCGCACGGGTTGTCTCATTCATAAAAAGGAGATGCCGAACATGAACTCCCGAAGGCCGGACTTGCGAACATTAACATCTAACTGCAATTCAGGCGCGAGCGTCAAGGTTTAACAAGCAGCGCGTGCCGCAGAGATAAACTCACGCACAAGCGACGCGCTTTTACGTCCCGGCGAAATTTCCAAGCAACTGCAAGCATCAACCGCATAAGGCTCAACAGCCGCAATCGCCGCTCCGATATTTTCCGCGGAAAGACCGCCCGCGAGAAAAAGCTTCTGGACCAAACGCCGCGCACGCCGCGCCACGCGCCAATCAAAAACCTCTCCCGTCCCGCCATGTGTTTTTGAGGAAAAAGCATCCAGCAAAATAGCATCACACTCATATTCCAAAACTTGCTCCGGCGAAAAATCAGAGCTCACGCGCAAAGCTTTGATGACATAAAATTTTTTCAAAGCCCTGCAATAATCCGCCGACTCCTCGCCATGCAGTTGCACCGCGCCGACTCCCGCCTCTGATGCAATCGCTGCTACATCCTCCGGCACAGCTTCATTCACAAACACGCCGACGCTCAAGACCTGCGCGGGCAACTGCTCGATAATACTGCGCGCAGACTGCGGCTCAATGTAACGCTGGCTGCGCCTGTAAAAATTGAAGCCGAGCGCGTCCGCCCCCGCCTCAATCGCAACCCGCGCGTCCAACAGATTCGTAATGCCGCAAATCTTGATTAGCATCTGAGAGATTAAGAAAGAAGCTCACGCAGAGCTTTATCCGGCTGCTCTGCGCGCATCAGGCTTTCGCCGATGAGAAATCCGCGATAGCCAACGTCATGCAGTCTTTTAATGTCAAAGCCTGTGCGCAGCCCGCTCTCGCTGATGGACAAAACATTGCGCGGCATGTCCTGGGCCAATTTAAGAGAGACATCAAGCGAGACTTCAAAAGTGCGCAGGTCACGATTATTAACGCCGATTAATCCCGCGCCGCACGCAAACGCTCTTTGCAATTCATCTTTTGTATGCACCTCTACGAGCGCATCCATCCTAAGTTCTGCTTCCGTCAACATGCGTAAGCGAGTCAGAGTTTCATCATCAAGCGCGGCGACGATGAGCAGCAAAGCATCCGCGCCCGCCGCAGCCGCTTCGTAAAGCTGGTACTCATCAAAGATAAAATCTTTTCTGAGCAACGGCAGCGAGACAGCCGCGCGCACTTCGCGCAAGTCTGCGAGTGAGCCTTGAAAACGATCTTCTTCAGTGAGCACAGAGATAGCCGCCGCTCCGCCCGTTTCATAAAGACGAGCCAGTTCAGCAGGATTGACATCCGCGCGAATCACTCCGCGCGAGGGCGACGCGCGTTTTACTTCGGCGATGATATTTATCCCGACGCCTTCAAGCGCAGAGCGCAGAGCGTGAGCTTGCGCGGCACTTCGCACTTCAAGAGCCTGTGCGCGAATCTCTTCCAATCCGCAAACCTGCCGCGCCTCTTCAAGCCGCACACGTTTTCGCGCAATGATGTCAGATAAAAAATCCATCTTGAAAGGCGAGCTTTATTTGTTTGTCTCTGCTTTCAACAATTCCAATTTCTCCTGCGCCGCGCCGGTGTCTATGCTCTGCTCCGCGAGTCGCGCGGCGTCGGAAAGATTGTCCGCCATGCCGCCAACAAAAAGGGCTGCGGCAGCATTGGCCGCAACCAGTGCGCGCGCGGCATCACGCAGTTCGCCGCTCAGGATTGCACGAATGATGCTTGCATTCTCTTCCGCGCCGCCGCCGCGCAGGTGCGCAAGCTCTGCTCTTTCAAATCCGAAATCACGCGGCTCAATCTCAAAAGTCCTGACGCTTCCCTCTTTCGCTTCGGCCACCAGAGTCTTATCCGCGAGCGTCACTTCATCAAGTCCGTCTGCGCCGTGAACGACCCATGCGTGCTCAGTTCCGAGTTGGACCAGAACATTTGCCAGTGGCTCAATCAGCGAAGCATGCCAGACTCCTATAATCTGTCGCGGAGCATGCGCGGGATTGGTGAGCGGGCCAAGCAGATTGAAGGTCGTATGCACGCCAAGCTGTCTGCGAACTCCTGCCACGCGCGCCGTCGCTCCATGATAAAGCGGCGCGAACATAAAGCAGATGCCGATATTGTTGAGACAGGCTTCGGAGATTTCGGGCGAGACAGACACGTTGACGCCGAGCGCGGTCAAGACATCCGCGCTGCCTGAGCGACTTGTAGCGGCGCGGCTGCCGTGCTTTGCGACAGGCAGCCCCACGCCTGCTATGACAAACGCGGCGGCTGTGGAAACATTAAAAGTCTTGGCATGGCTCGACCCTGTTCCGGCTGTGTCTATGAAGCATGCGTGGCGAGAGTTGATGTGAACTGCGCGCGCGCGCATCGCCGCAGCCATCCCTGCAAGCTCTTCCACAGTCTCGCCCTTGACGGCCAACGCGACGAGCGCGGCGGCAATCTGTGCATCCGTCGCTTCGCCTTCAAGCAAAGCATCCAGCAACTCACACGCCTCTTCGCGCAGCAAATCCTCGCCACGCATCAAACGCAGCAAGAGCGCGCGCAAGCCTCTCTTAGCATCCCCTTCATCTCTGCGCGCGGGTGTCAGCAGTAACCAACTTGGTCTTGGCATAAAGCAGTAGTCAGTAGCCAGTAGTCAGCAGTCAGTAGAAAAAGCATTCTGTTTTTATGCTGGCTACTGACTACTGACTACTGACTACTGGCTACTTCCTTCAAAGTTTCAAAAAATTTGCGAGCAGGCGTTTGCCTTCGGTTGTCAGAATTGATTCGGGGTGAAATTGCACGCCTTCGATTTTCATCTCGCGGTGGCGCAGGCCCATGATGACGCCGTCGGGCGTGGTGGCCGAGACTTCCAAGCAATCCGGCAGCGATTCGCGCTCGACCGCCAGCGAGTGATAACGCGCGGCCTGAAATCTGTATTCGAGCCCTTCAAAAATAGTCTTGCCGTCATGACAGATTTCCGAAGCCTTGCCATGCACGAGCGTCGGCGCGCGCACTACGCGCCCGCCAAAGACCTGCGCGATTGATTGATGGCCCAGACAGACTCCGAGAATAGGAATGCGTCCGGCGAAATGGTCTATCATCTGCATAGAGACGCCCGCATCGTCGGGCCGCCCCGGCCCCGGCGAAATTAGAATCTTATCGGGACAACAATTCGCTTCGACCTCTTCGACCGTCACGGCATCGTTGCGCCGCACTTCAATCTCTTCTCCCAACTCGCCAAGATATTGCACGAGGTTGTATGTGAACGAATCGTAATTATCTATGACAAGAATATGCATCGCGAAATAGTTTAACTTAAGTCGAGCCCGGCGACGAAACCTGTGTTGTATCTTTGCAGCAATTTTATGATGCCTGCGAGTTTGGCCCAGAGCGAAAATGTTTATAGAGTTTCACATCAAAACTTAGTTGATTAAGTCGTGTGTCAAATAGCATGCATGTTATCAACTCACTATAAATGTACGGATGTCGGATAAGTTGACACGATATGGTATGAGCGATTTATAGCTCTCTCTTGGAATTGGCCCGGAAAGTCCAGCTTTTCTTGTAAAAAATCAAAGCGGCACGTTAGTTGCCACCTAATTTTCGCAGGGAGGCTAGGAACTAGATATGACATCAAATTTCTTAAAGAACAAAATCGGGGGAGCTATCTTAATGCTTTCCATGGTGCTCGGCATTGGATTTGTTTCGAGCACGACGACGCAGGCGCAGTGGCGAGATCAGGATCGTTACGAGCGCGAGCGTCAACGCCAGTATGAGCGCGAGCGCAGGCAGCGCGAGCGTGACCAGAGACGCAATCAGAGACGCCAGAATCGCGACTATCGTAACGATGGTTACGGTAATAATGGTTACGGTTACGGCACGGCCTCTGATGGCTACAGCAACTTGGGCGGTTCTTACCAGCTTCGCCAGACGGCTTTGAACGAAGGCTTTAACGAAGGACTTAAAGAAGGCCGCAGAGATCGCAGTCGTGGCGAGCGTCAGGAATGGCGCGACGAGGATGCTTATCGTGACGCGACAATAGACTATAGCTCAAAGCTTGGTGATCGTGAGCTCTATCGTCGTTACTTCCGTGAGGCGTTCGAGAACGGCTACAAGGACGGCTACGCCGGTTACTAAAACAAAATAGCCGACAACAAAATTAAAAGGGCAGGAGAAGGAACAACACGTTCCCGCTCCTGCCCTTTTAATTTTATATAAGCATCAAACGTAGAAAAAATCTTTGCGGTCTTTGCGAAAATCTTTGCGGTCTTTGCGTTTAGAAAACAACTTAACCGCAAAGCACGCAAAGTGTGAAGACGCAAAGAAGCGCAAAGGGAAATTCTTATGCCTGCTTCCTCCTCAACAATTCGGCTATCTCATAACGCCTGCCTTTGATGGCCCACTGCTCTGCCGTCAAACCATCTTTGTCCTTCGCCTTCACGTCTGCGCCCTTTTCCAGGAGCGCGCGTGCTATATACTGGTTGCCGTTGTAGGCTGCAATCATCAGGGGCGTGCCGCCCGTATCATTTTTAATATTCGGGTCTGCGCCGCGCGCGAGCAGCGTGCGTATCATTTCATAACGATGATAAAAGGCTGCCCATGCAAGGGCCGTCCCGACCTCTGTGTCTCGCGCATTCACATCTGCGCCCGCGTCGAGCAAAACTTTTGACACGCCTTCATCATTGCTCAAAGCGGAATACATGAGGGCCGTCGCGCCAACCGTTCCCATAGAATTCACATCCGCGCCGCGTGCGAGTAACAATTTTATAGTCTCTGTTTTTCCATGCTGGGCCGCGTGCATGAGCGGCGTCAGCCCCTTTGAATCCGTCATGCTCATCTCAGCATTGCCGTCCAACAATGCTTTGACGACATTGACGTGGCCCTTGCGCGCGGCTGTGATGAGGGCCGTGTCGCCGTTCGCGGCTTTCGCGTTCGGGTTCATGCCTGCGGCGAGAAACAGTTTCACATTCACTACTTCATCATTGCCCGCGCGCTCGATAAAAGTTTTCTCATCGTAAGTAATGCCCTTCAATGCCAACTCGCGCCGCGCAGTCTCAGGGCTCGGCTTAATCTTCGAGCGGTCAATGCATCCGGCGAGAATGAAGAGAGAGAGTAGAAAAAGCAGAGCCACGCGAAATTGCATGCGTGTCAGGATGCAATGAAGAGAGAAGCTTTGCTTCGTCTTTTTATCATCGAATCTGTGCTTCATTTTAGCTCTTGCTCCATTCTTACTTTGTGCAAGGAATCAGCATTGCGCGAGTGATGCGTACAGGTTTTTCCGGTTTCTCGCCTTCGACGGGAGCTTTGTTGATGGCGTCAACAATCTCTATGCCGCGTGTGACGCGCGCGAAGGCAGCGAACTTGCCGTCCAGATGCGGCGCATCTCCGACGAGTATAAAGAAGTTGGTTGTCGCGCCGTTAGGCGTTTCGGGACGCGCCATCGAAACAATCCCGCGCTCGTGCTTGATTGGGTTCGGCTCATCCGAAATCGTCCGCCGCGACCTCTGGGCCAGAGCGGGCGTCAACATCTGACTCGTTCCCAGATTGCCGCCCTGTATCACAAAGTCTTTCACGACGCGGCTGAAAGAGGTCGTGTCATAAGCCTTTGTCGCGACCAGATTGAGAAAGTTGCGTACAGTTTCAGGAGCAGACTCCGCAAGCATTTCTAACTCAATCACGCCTGCCTCTGTCTCCAGCCTGACGCATTGCCCGCTCATCTTTTCAATCGTCGCGCCGTCAAAAGGCTCTTGAGTCTGAGCAGTCGAATCTGCCGGACGCGCGTTGCTCTTTTTCGGAGCCGCCTCTTGCCCTGATGCGATTGTGCAAGTGAAGCATAGAAACAGAACCGCAGAGACGCAGAGACGCAGAGATGGCAGAAGGAAAGAAAACTGCTCACTACCTGCTTTATTCTCTCTGCGCCTCCGCGTCTCTGCGGTTAATTTCCCTTTGAGTAGCACGGCTCACAATCCTCCTTCAGCCATTTCTATCGCGCTCACGAGCGCGCGCGCCTTGTTGACAGTCTCTTCATATTCGCGCTCAGGAATTGAATCGGCCACAATCCCTGCTCCGGCCTGCACGGAGGCCAGCCCGTCGCGCATGTGTATCGTGCGAATCGCAATGCACGAATCGAGATTGTCCGCGTAATCCATATAGACCACTGCGCCAGCATAGACGCCGCGCCTGTCCGGCTCAAGCTCGCGCACGATTTCCATCGCGCGCAGCTTGGGCGCGCCCGTCACAGTCCCTGCCGGAAAGCAGGCCGCCAGCGCATCGAATCTATCAAGCCCGTCGCGCAGGCGCGCGCGCAGGCTTGTCACTAAATGCTGCACATGAGAGTAACGCTCAATCTCCATTAGCTCTCCGATTTCGACAGAGCCATACTCTGCGACTCTTCCCAAATCATTCCGGCCCAAATCAACGAGCATCATATGCTCTGCCACTTCCTTTTCATCCGTTCGCATGTCTTCACCGAACATCCAATCTTCGGCTTCGGTCGCGCCGCGCTTGCGCGTCCCTGCAATCGGCCTGTAATCCAGACGCTGCCCGCGACAACGCACAAGCAACTCTGGCGAAGCTCCGACAATCGTCTCATCGCCGAGCCGCAGAAAGTACATGTAAGGCGACGGATTCGTCGTGCGCAGTGCGCGATAGATTGAGATTGGATCGGCGGCGACTCTTTTTGTGAAACGCTGCGAGAGGACTGCCTGATAGCAATCGCCAGCCGCGATATATTCCTTGATGCGGCGCACGCCCTGCTCAAAATCCGCACGCGCCCAGTTCGATTGAAAGACAGCGGCCTCTTCATCAATCTTTGATGAAACGCTCTGGCCCAAATCATGCGCGTGCGTTGGCGGCGCATCACGAAATAATACTTTTTCCAGCCGCGCGGTCTCTCTCACTGCGTGCTCGTAAAGCTCTTTCAAGCGCGTGTGGCTGCCTTCGGCCTCTTCCGTCAGGACAATCGAAGTAATCTCCATGCGCTGCTGCACTCTGTCAAAAGCCAGCACCGTGCGATAGAACATCCAGACAGCATCATCCGGCATGGCCTCGTCGTCGTTCTGCCCATCAACTTCCAGCGACGGCTCGAACCAGCGCGCGGCATCATAAGCTAAGTAGCCCACAGCCCCGCCAATCAGCGGAGCGAGGCCACTGCGCCGCGCCAGCTCGCGCTCGCTGAAATACTCGCGCACGTAATCCATCACGCGCACGCCGCGCAAGGTTTCCGGCTCTCCGAATTTTTCTACAATCGTATCCGCCCCGCGCCCGCGCACAATCATCTGCGGGTTCGCGCCAAGAAAAGAGTAGCGCGCGACACGCTCGCCGCCTTCTACGGATTCGAGCAGGAAGGCATAGCGCGCATCGCCCGCGATACGCAGAAACGCGCCGACAGGCGTTTGCAAATCGGCCAGCACGCTGCGCACGACAGGCACTACATTGCCGCGTCCTGCCTCGCGCAGAAAGTCTTCAAAAGTTGCGGGTTGGAGATCAAACACGCCGGATAAGTCCTGACTGATTAAGAATCGCTTGCGGGCCTTGGCCCATCTCAGTATATATGCAGACGCTGTGCGCGCTCAAAATAAAGAACAACCAAAGAATCTCACGCAAAGGCGCAAAGGCGCAAAGAAAGCATTCAAGAGTTAAGGCCATTCAACTCTTGGCGTCTTCTTTGCGCCTTTGCGCCTTTGCGTGAGATTGTCTTTTTCCTCGTTTCCTGCGCTGGCGCATACGGCGGAAGTCAATTACAATGCTGCGGGTCGTCTGGATGATTGCTGCCACTGCTCTGGCCTTCCTGCAATCGTTCGTGTCCCGGCCAAATAAATTTCCCCGTGACGGTTCCAGATATTTAGTACAGAGTTAATTCAGCAAAAAACCTTGCGCCGCCCTTGCGCCCCTTTTGACGGAGATGTGTATGTTCTGCAAGCGATTTATTTCCCTTTTTATTATCGCCCTCTTAATTGCCCTGCCCGCTCTGGCCCAGACGCCGGCCGCGCCCGAAGCGGAGACTAAATCCCCGAAGGCGAAGGAAGAAGAGGCACAGAAGAAGCTCAAAGCGCAGGCGGTTGAGTTGCTCGATGCCGTGATTAAAGATATAGGGCGATTGACGCTGCCCGAAAATCGTATCTATGTTTCCGTCAACACAGCCTCGCTGCTCTGGCCGCATGACGAAGAGGGCGCACGCGGCATCTTTAAGAACGCGATGGCAGATTTGCGTGTGATTCTGAGCAATCCGGTTGACGAAGAGATGCCGCGCGCCTACAGGCAGAAGATGGAACGCGGCCAACTGCGCCAGCGTCTTCTCTTTGCTCTCGCCGCGTTTGACGGAAAGCTGGCGCGCACTTTTATGAATGAGACGCGGCCAACCGAATCGCCGAAGTCCGACTACGGCCCGGCGATGGATGAAGACGAATTGGAGATGAGCATGGCTGCCATCATCTCTATGCATGACCCTGCGCAGGCGCTTGAGATGGCCCAGAAGAGTCTCGCCAAAGGATTTTCCTACAGCCTTCCGAATCTCGTCACAGAGATTCGAAAGCATGATGCAGAAGCTGCTGCGAAACTGACGGGCGACATCCTTTCAAAACTCAAGGCGACGAATCTGAGTTCAAATCCTGAAGCGGTCAACGTCGCTCTGCGGATTCTCTATCTGGCGGATGCGTTGCAGCAGGCCAAAGCGAAGAAGGATGAAAAGAAAGCTCAGCCGCTCCTCACGGAGCAGAGCATGCGCGAGTTGGCAGAGCTTATTATCTCTGCGGCTGTGAACGGCTCGCAGGAGTTTGTCACGCGCCACCTGGACACGCGCTCTGTGATGCCGCTGCTGGAAAAGTATGCGCCCGCGCGCGCTCAAGCCTTCCGTCGCAAGATTGACGCGCAGGGCGAAATGACAGAAGACAATTCGAGCTCCTGGCAAGAGTATCAGCAGCTATCCGAGTCCGGCACGCCGAATGAACTCATCGCTGCCGCAGAGAAAGCTGACACCGGCCTGCGCGAAGCTTATTACAGGCAGGCCGCTTTCAAGTTAGCCAATGAAGGCGAGACCGAGAAAGCGCGGCAGATTATCAACCAGCAGATTAAAGAGCCGCATCAACGCCAGCAGATGCTTTCAGACCTCGACAAGCAGATGATGTCGAGCGCGGCAGAGAAAGGCAAACTGGCAGAGACCAGACAGCTTCTCTCTCGTGTGCGCACAAACGAAGAGCGCATCAACGTCCTCTCGCAACTGGCGATGGCGATTGCGGAGAAGGACAAAAAGACCGCGCTGCAACTGCTCGATGAAGCGCGCAGTCTGAATCCAGCGCGGGCCAAGTATTCGCGGCAGATGATGGCCCAACTGCAACTCGCACGCGCCTATGCGACGGTTGACGCCGCGCAGAGCTTTGCCATTCTTGAGCCTTCGATAGAGCAGTTGAATGAACTGATTAGCGCAGCAATCCTGCTCGGTGAATTCTTCGGTGAAGAAGAATTTGTCAGGGATGACGAAGTGATGGTTCAGCCTTTTGTCCAGATGGTAGAGTCTTTCCAGCAGCAGTATGGCAGCGACCTCGCGCTCCTCGCGCGCGCAGACTTCACGCGCACCAGAGACGCCGCAGAAAAATTCCAACGCCCCGAAGTGCGTCTCCTCGCGCGCCTGCTTGTGGCCCAGAGCGTGCTCGCCAAAAAAGATTCGCCCAAGCCCGAAGAAGACAACAAAACATCTCCGCCGCCTGCGACGGCAAGCAATTAACTTAAGTTGCTAGACAAAGACGGCTTCAGCCGCCTGCTGTGCGGAAAAGCTCTGCTTTTCCGGCAAGTGCTTCCTCAGTGTCGTGCGAGGCTGAGCCTCGCACAGGTCAAGAGCAAGCAGCATCAGGAAAGTCAGAGCTTTTCCTCACAGCAGGCGGCAGAGCCGCAGTCGTTTTGATAACTGGCAACTTGGGTTAAAGAAAAAAGTCTCACGCAAAGGCGCAAAGAAAAACTTAATTGCTTTTCTTTGCGCCTTTGCGTGAGATTAACCGACGAGTGTATTAGACAGCCATTGCCCGCCGTCCACGACCAGCACCGTGCCGTTGATAAAGCTCGCGGCATCCGAACAGAGAAAGACAGACGCCTGCTCCACATCACGTATCCTGCCAAAGCGGCCCAGTGGAATTTTCCGCTTGAGCTTTTCCTTGACCTGCTCAGGCACGAGCCGCGACATGCCTTCCGTCTCTTCGATTGGGCCGGGCGCGACGGCGTTGACACGTATTCCATGCCGCCCCCACTCAACCGCCAGATTGCGCGTCAAGGCATCCACGCCAGCCTTCGCTGCCGAGACATGTAATTGATAAGGCGTGCCAAGGTAATGCAGCGTCGCGCTGATATTGAGAATCGAGCCGCCGCCTTTTTTCAACTCGGCAAAGGCCGCGCGACAGACATTGAACGTGCCTTTCAAATCTATGTCCACGACTGTGCCAAAGCCGTTCGGTGATAACTCTTCCGCCGCGCAGAGAAAATTCCCTGCCGCTCCGTTGACAACAATATCCAACTGCCCGAAGCGTTCGACGGTCTGAGCTATAGCGCGCTCGACCTCTTCCGGTTGCCGCACATCCGCCGCGATGGCTATCGCTTCTCCGCCCGCCGAATTTATCTTCTCTGCTGCGGGTTCTAAGTGTTCCAGCTTGCGGCTCACGAGCGCGACACGCGCACCGCTTTCGGCCAGCGCGCGAGCCACACCGCCGGTGATGCCAGTCCCGCCGCCCGTCACAAACGCCACGCGATTTGACAGTATGCCTTCTGCGAAAATTTTTTCAGTCATGGTTTTCAGGAATGAACTTTAAATTCAACTCAGTAAGATTTCTTCGGACTGCCTTCCGCCGCTTGATTCTCTTTTTTGTATGGCAGCGGCGGAGGCTCTTCGCCTTCTGCGGGAACTTCGCGGCCCATGCTCTTCATGATGCTGATGATTCTCTCGGACATGTCGAGCGCCTCTTCGTTCTGCGGGTCATACTGGAGCGTGCGCCTGTAATCTCCGAGCGCGGAACGATACTGGCGAGCTTTTGTGAGCGCGCCCGCGCGCGCCAGATATGCGTGGGCCAGCGACGCACGCGCAGCTTTATCCGCAGGCTTTTTCTTCAAATCCTTCTCGGCCCGCGTCACCTCTTCGTCAAGCTTCGTGGTGTCTATCGGGTCGCCTCCTCCGCCTTGCGCGGGAGTTGCGGGACGAGTCTCCGTCGTGGCGGGCGTTGGCTTGCTTGTCGCGCTCTGCGTGTTCGCGTTGGCCGCAGGCGATTTGGAAACTACAGGCGCATCCGAGCAACCGATGAGAGCGAAGCTCATCAAGCTGCATAACAGCAAAGCCAACCGGCGATTCATTCTCACACTTGTCACCTCAAAGTTTTTTCTCATCACTTATCACTCATAAGTCATCACTGCTTTTTCAGCTTCCAGAAATAAAGGGGCGCGACTGGACTATGTAAATCTGGCCGCGCATGTAGGCCCATTCGATGTCCTGATGTTTGCCGCCGAAGACGCCTTTGATTCTTGTAGCGGCGCGCACAAGTCTGCGCACAACTTCGTCCGTCAAGACCGCGCGGTCTCCTGTAATCGGAATTTCTTTGACGCCGCCTTTCTCGTCAAAAGTCAGCAGGCTGTCTTCATCCGAGCGTGTCAGGATTTTGACGGAATTGCTTCTTGGCCGAAAGAGAATCTGCTCGGCAATCTTGACGCCTTCGACGACCTTGATGCCGAGTCCGCGTTTCGCGCTGATATAAATCGCGTCCCTGTTCTCCTTGTCATAAGGGTCTGTCGTAATCATCACGCCGGAGCTTTCGGAGTTGATGCCTTCCTGTATCAAGACGCCCATATAAACTTTCGAGTGCTCGATGCCTGCGCGCTCTCTGGCTTCGTAAGCTTCAAAATTCCAGAGCGAAGCCCAGACAGTTTTGATGGCCTCTATCACCTTTTCCGGCTCGCGCACATTCGGCACAGAGCTATAGATGCCCGCGCCGTTAAAGTTCGGCAAGTCTTCCGAGTTGGAAGAGCTGCGCACAAAAACTCCTTTGCCCGCGTACTCTGCTTTCAAACGACGCAAGACTTCCGCGCGCAAATCTTCATTGACCTTGCCCTGCTGAATACGCTCGCGCATCGCCGCTAAACGCTCGCGCCTGTATGGCGGGTCGTGAACGAAACGCTGGTCGTTCATCATCTCGTAAATCGGCTCTTCCAGATTATTCTCTTTGATAAACTTGTCGTAGTAATAAAAAGGAACCGTAAAACCGTTCGGCACAGTGATGCCGGGCAGATGAGCGTTCATCACTTCGCCAAGATTCGCAGACTTGCCGCCGTAAGCGATGATGTCTCGCTTGCGCTGTGCGCGCAAAGTGGCAAGCCGCTTGACTTTCAAATCAGAGCGCGGCGTCATCAAATCGCGGCGCGCTCTCAAGCGTTTCTGATATTCATCGAGCGCGCTGTTGTCCGCAGGCTTGATGGTATATGTCTCGCCTTTTGTCTCAAGCACAATCCATCGCCCATCGTATTCGCGAAAAAGTTCCTGCGCGTTTTTGATATAAGCATTCGGCACGCCCCAGCCTTTCGCCAGCAGGTTGATATGCGAAAGCGGCGTGGAAGGTTTGGTCGTGATGATGCCCGCAACAGGCGGGAGCGTGACAGGCACTTCATTGAGAATCAGGATTTCATTTGAACCTATCTCGACGTGCTCGTCCAGCTTTTCGATGATGTGAATTCTTCCGATACCTTTCGCCACGTTCAAAGGCTGGTATTCCTGCTCCTTTGCAATCTCGCTTTGCATGATGCGAGGCATGCCTTCTATATTCGCGGAAGCTTCTTCCTGTCTCAGAGAATTCGGTTTATATGCGACGGGCTCAAAGAAAGTTTTGTTGATGATGTTGTGGGCCAGCTTAATCTGCTCTGTCGGAATCAGGTCGCCTTCCCAGAACTCGAATGTCCAACGCTTAACGGTTGTCTGAAATGCAATCGTTCCCATGATGAAGCGACGATTGGCGTTAATGTAGTTGTTCTGGAAAAACTCATCGCCGCGTTCTAAAGAGAGATAAGTCCCATTGACGAAATCTTTATGAAAAGTGTAACGCTTCGAGTTGACGTAATAAATCTTGTTCTTGTCACGGCGGTCTATGACGAACATCATGTGCGGCAAAACATACGGCGTCCCCGAATGATAGATGCGCGCGAGTGTGTCAAACTCTGCGCGCGAAGTGATAGCGGGCAAGGAACGCTTGCTTGATGTTTGCGCGGAAATGTCCGGGCCAATGGCAGCCGCTATTAAAAGCATGGCTGCCATCAAGGCTGATAAAGGCAAAGCTCGCTTGAGTCTCATTTTGATTTCTCCCAATCTTTCAAGGCATAGCATAAGAGCAGTTCCCGCAAAGGCGCAAAGGCGCAGAGCCTAAGAGCAACTAAAAATTAGCCACAGAGACACAGAGACATGGAGAAAGTATTAGACACTTTATTTAGCATTTTCTTCATCTACTTTTATTGCTGCGTGTCTCTGTGTCTCTGTGGCTGAATGTTGTTTGTCGTTCTAAGTTTTCAGGGAGAGACATTCAAGCTTGCGCTTTCGCGCTTGAGCAATTCTACCAGATTGTCTATGTGACGCTGCTCTGTCAGAAAGCTATTGACGTTGACGCGCAGCGCGCGGCGACCCTTGAGCACAGTGGTTGAAATCCATGCTTCGCCGCTCTGCTCGACGCGCTGTTGTAGATTGCGCTGCAAGCTATCGCGCTCTGCTTCGCTCATCTCATACGCAGCTTCCGGCGTAAATCTAAAGCAGCAGACGGCTGTTTCCACCTGACCGACGCGCGTGAAATCTTGTAGCTCGTCAATCCGCGCGGCTAGATAATTTGTCAACTCAATCTGCCGCTCAATAAGCTTTGCATAGCCGCGCACGCCCAAAAGTTTTAAGGCCATCCAGACTTTGAGAGCATTAAAGCGGCGCGTGCCGAGTTGTCCATAGCGAAAGAAATCATACTCGACATCCGCTCCGCCTCTATCCTCGCTCAAATATTCGGGCGTGATGTCAAAAGCATCTCGCAGAATGCGCCCGCCTCCTTTAACCAGAGTCGCGCCGCAGGCGAACGGAACGAACATCCATTTATGCGGATCAATCGTGACCGAATCCGCGCGCTCGATGCCGCGCAGGAGATTTTTATGCTTTTCAGAAAACGCCAGCCCGCCGCCGTAAGCCGCATCAACATGAAACCAGAGATTAAATTCCTGCGCCACAGACGCAAGCTGTTCGAGCGGGTCAACAATGCCTGTCGAGGTCGCGCCCGCCGCGCCCGCGATGCAACACGGCACGCGGCCCTCTCTCAAATCGCGCTCAATCTCTGCGCGCAAGTGTGGAATGCTGAGATGGAAAGAATCGTCCGTCGCAACCTTTCTCAAATTCTCGCGGCCAAGCCCTAAGATGTCCACGCTCTTTTCAAAAGAATAGTGACACTGTTCAGATGCATAGACTACAAGGTCGCCCGCAGCCGCGCGCACGCCCCTGTCACGCACAAGCTCGTGCGCTCTATCGCGCGCACATTTCAAGGCGACCAGATTCGCTTCCGAGCCGCCGCTCGTCAAAGTGCCAAAGCTCTCCGGCCCGTAGCCTATCAAAGTGCAGAGCCAGCGCAAGACGCGCGCCTCTATGATGCTGGCCGAAGGAGAATTGCGCCACGCCGCGCCGTTCTGATTGATGGCAGAAGCTAAGGCATCCGCCCACACGCCAATCGGCAAAGGCGTAGGATTAAAGAGGCCGTAATAACGCGGGCTCGGAATCTGCATCGCGTGCGGCACAATGTCTTCCGTAAATTTTTGCAGGATTGCGTCCGCGCCGATGCCGCCCAGCGGAAGCGGCTCATCAAAAAGTTTTACGAGGTCAGTAGGAGTGGCTTTGGAAGTGACACGCGCGCCGTCGAGTTCTTGCGTATAACGGACGATGATTTCCGTCACGGCACGGCCCAGCCGCTCATGCTCTGCGCTAATGGAATCGCTCATGGGATAATAATACATGAGAAAGATAAGTTTCCCGCAAAGGCGCAAAGGCGCAAAGAAAGCTCGCAAAGGTGTTGAGCTATTGCTTAGCTTGAAAGCTTTCTTCGCGCCTTCCTTTGCGCCTTTGCGCCTTTGCGGGAGTGTTTTATTGTATTTTGAAATTTATGCCCGAAGAATTTTCCAGTGTACTAGAGAAGTATGCGCCGCGTTTTGGCTTGCAACTTGAAGCGGGCATGGTCGCTACGCTCGAAAATTATTACAAGCTTGTGCAGGTCTGGAACGCGCGCCTGCATCTGGTCGCGCCCTGCTCTGCCGCAGAGTTTGCGACGCGGCATGTGCTCGAATCGTTGATAGCAGTTGAGCATCTTAAAGAAAACGCGCGCGTCACGGACATAGGCTCCGGCGCGGGCTTGCCAATCATTCCCTGTTTGATAGCGCGCAAGGACATACGGGCCACGCTGATAGAGGCTTCGCAGAAGAAAGCAATCTTTCTGCGTGAAGCATTGCGAGCGATTGCGGCGAGCGATAGAGCGCAGGTTTTATCCGAGAGATTCGAGCAGATTCCAGCACCCGCAGCAGACCTTATCACCTGCCGCGCGCTCGACCGCTTTACAGCATCCTTCTCAAAAATCCTCGACTGGTCGCCGCACGCTTCGACGCTCCTCTTTTTCGGCGGCCCGTCGCTGCAAACGGAAATCGAAAAAGCGCGGCTCTCTTACAAAGCCATACAGATTCCAGAATCAGAGCAGCGATTTCTTTTCATCATCGAAAGATAAACGGAAATTTAAAATAGCTCAGGCGGCAAGTGTGAACACTTGCCGCCTGAGCTTCCAGCGCGTTCGCGCTTGTAACTTATAAAGATTAGCTCCAACTATCGAACGACATCTATGCCGATGAGTTGCTGCCCTGTGATGACGAACTCTGCGGGCGGCAGTTCCTGTTCATAAATCGGCGAGAGCACGGTCGGCGTGTAGCCGCCGGAAGTGCGGTCGCTGCTCAGGGTGGCGACAAAAGAGGGCGGCAGGTTCGGCATCTCGCTCGTCCCGATAACCGCGCCGGGTGTGATGCGAAATAGTTTGACGTAGAGCCTGTCGCTCTTCTTAACTTTATTAATCGCGTCCACAAGCTGGCCCAGTTCTGTCGGGACGAAAGACTTGGCAGCAGAGCCTTCCTGCAATGCTCCGCCGTCTCCAACGAAAACCAACAGTTGTCCGAGCGGCACATCCTGCGGAATCTTGACTGGGATTCTCTGCACAAATTGCTTGCCCGAAACAGTGCGAACGTAAGCCTGTATCTCTATCTCGTCGCCGCGTCCCGCTTCTGTTCTATCAAGCGCGATGCGCTCAAGCGCGCCTGCGTACTTCATATCCGTCGAAGTGATGTCGAGCGTGATGCCGCCAATCTGCACATTCTCGAAACCGCTTGTGAGAAGCGCGCTGACGGGAACTGCGACAGAGCCTGCTGCAAGCGCGGGCGCGTTGGAGGCGGAAAATCTCTGGTCAACTTTGATAGCGGGTTGGCCCGTGACATTAATCTGCCCGCGTATGCTGATGGTGGATTCGCCAAGTCCGCGCTCGCTGGCAGTAATCGTGTTGAAGATAGTCATGTTCAGCAGAAGCGGCGTGAGAAAAGAATCGTTCGCTACTTCATAAGTATAAGTCTGCGTGCGCTCGCGGCTGGTGTGCAGGTTGACCTTGACGGGAATCATCTTCGGAGCCTGGCCCAATTTGCCATAGACGCCTGTCGCTCTATCCTGCGTGATGCTGCCGACCATCTGGCCCGGAACGGCTAGCTTGAACGAATTGTTGGCGTTGGGAATCACTGTCACGACTGATGATTCCGTCATAGGCATCTCAGCCGCGCCGAGGCTCAGGAATGGATGGCCGAAGGCATAGATGCGCTCGCCGTCGCGGAAAGTGACTGTGCCGGAAGCCGCAATCGAATAGTCGCCGCGCACGAGTTGCACGCTCACGCTCGTGCCGGGCGTTAAGGTCTCGGCGTTAGTCTTTGCGAGTGGCGTGATGGCTGCCGCTCCGCCCGCGCCTGAGACAGGAAGCAGGCCGTTGGCTTGCAACTGCGGCGCAAAGAGCGCGAGAGATTCGCGGCTGATGCCACCAAAGACGACGGGCGTGGCAATCGGCGTCATCTCCTGTCCCATCAGCGCGGCGAGAGATGAACCGGGCGCGACGGGCGCAATCAGTGGCACGCCTGTCACTGCTGGGCGCGGCAGAGTGAGTTTAAATTCCGTAGAGGCAAGCTGTGTGAAAGAGACCGGGCGCGGCTCTTGCGGACGACGCGAGCCGCCCTGTTCGCCCTGCGCGCTCTCGAAAATATCTATCATCTGCTGGATGGGAGTGATGCCCGCAATCGGCTCTTTGGAGAAAGGAAAGCTAAAGGCGATGGCTCCGACCAGTTTGCCGTCAATATAGACTGGCGAGCCGGACATGCCGCCAAAGACGCCCGTGCGCTCTGCGTTTGCGCCGCTCAGGCGAGCGATGATGGCTGTTTGTCTGGGGCCGGGAAATCCGGGCAGCACGCCGAGGATTTCTATGCCAAACTCTTCGGGCTTGCTGCCCGCAAAGACTGTGCGGGCGATGCCTTTCAGACCGGGTTTGACATCTTCGAGGGGAAAGAAACGCGCGTCAGTCGAAGCCTTTGCCGGGACGGGTTTCTGCTGTGCCAGCGCGGCATTGCCGCCCGTCGCCAACGCGAGAGTTAAGACAATCGCCGTCACAAAAAATCTCTTCATCAAGCTACCTCTGGAAATTTTTGTGGGCCAATTTTTCTGGCCCACATCATAAAAACGGTGCGCGCTCCTCGTAAAGCTTTCGAGCGGCTTGGAAAGGGGAGCCGGGTCGGATGCCGACGCGCATGAATTCTACAGTGATGCTGAACGTGTGACAAGCCTGTATGCTTTTCTACACTTCAACACTTATCACACGATGGCAGGCGGCACGCGCTTGCCGCACTCACTCGCGCATGATAAGTTGCGGCTTTGATGAAGACCGCGAGAAGACGGATGCATCAGAGCCACCGGAAAAAGTCTTCACAGCTATTAAGAAGCGTAATCGTATCTTTTCTCCGCATCCGGCGTCCGATGTGGCACAATAAAGAATGTGTGGCAGATGCTTGAGAGCGAAGGTTTTATCCTCGTCGGCGGGCTTTCGAGCCGGATGGGCAGCGACAAAGCCCTGCTCGATTTGGGCGGGAAACTTTTTATTGAAAGAATTGCGGAAAAACTCGCGCAGGTCTGCCGGAGCGTGAGACTGGTGGGCGCGAGGGGCGCAAATGATTTAAAGCTCTGGCAGCATGTGCCGGATGTCTATCCGCATTGGGGCGCGCTCGGCGGACTTCACGCCGCGCTCAATGCGTGCCGAACGGAATGGGCGACTATAGTCGCCTGCGATCTTCCATTTGTCACCGGAGAACTTTTCGTGCGGCTCGCTTCACTCAGCGAGGATTTCGAGGCAGTCATTCCAGTCCAGCCGGACGGGCGGCAGCAACCGCTCTGCGCGCTCTATCGCCGGGAGCCGTGCGCCAAAGTTTCACAGGCATTGATTGAAAGCGGAGAACGGCGTCCTCGCGCCCTGCTCCAAAAAGTAAAGACGCGCCGGGTCGCCGCACACGAACTCTCAGACCTGCAAGGCTCTGCGCATTTTTTTATGAACATCAACACGCCGGAAGATTACTCGCAAGCGAGAAAGGCAATGACAAGTGACGTGTGACCGGTGACGAGTTAAAGACAAAAGCATTTTTATCTTGTCTCTCGTCACTCATCACTCATCACTGTACTTGAGATGCGTAGGCCACGAATCGGAATCAGACTGCTAAGACTGTTGAAGATGCTGCTGCCAGTGATTTTGGTGCTGGCCCTGGCGGGGGTCGGCATCTCCGTGTGGCTGGCGCACACTTTGTCACAGCCGCCGCGCCATCCTTACTTGGTGAGGCCGGAAAATTTTTCGCATCTCAGCGCACGCGGCGTGAAGGTGACGGACGAGAAGTGGGCCAATCGTGATGGGACGGAAGCGCACGGCTGGCTCCTGCGCGGGGCGGAAGGCGCGCCCGCTATAATTTTTCTGCATCGCTATGGAGCAGACCGCTCGTGGCTCTTGAATCTCGGCGTCAAGCTTAACGAGACGACGAACTTCACAGTCCTCTGGCCTGACCTGCGCGGGCATGGCGAAACTCTGACAGTGAAATGGACATCCTTCGGCACACGCGAGGCCGAAGACGTAGCCGCCGCGCTTGATTATCTTGGCACGCTCAAGACTGCGAAGGGCATGCCGCTTGTGGGCCAGAGGTTAGGCATTTACGGCGTGGAGCTTGGCGGCTATGCAGGCTTGATGGCGAGTAGCCAGAATGAAAAGGTGCAGGCGCTCGTGCTCGATTCCGCGCCTGCTTCGCCAGACGACCTGCTGCGCACAGTGGTCAGAGAGCGCACAGGATTTGAAAGTGGTTTGCCATATCACTTGGCACGCATGGGCGCGCGGCTGTATCTGCTGGGCCACTATCAGAACGCGCCCTCCTGTCAGATAGCCTCTAATCTTTCCAATCGTCAGGCGCTGCTGCTGGGTGGCAGCGACCATCCGAGCCTGCGCGATTCAACCTCAGCCATCTCGCAATGTTTTCCGAATTCAACCGCCGTCGAACTCAACATCAATCTGCCAATCACAGGCTTTAATCTGCCTTCGGCGACAGGACAGCAGAGCGAAGCCTACGACCGCCGCGTGATAGAATTTTTTGACAAATCCCTGCGCCTTAAACCCTAAGTAAAAGTACCCCACCGCAAGCGGTAGGGCATTTAGAACCTTTGTCGTAAACGTAAGCAAAACGTAAGCGGCTCTGCCGCCCATGCTGTGCGGAAAGCCTTTGGCTTTCCGTCCCGCTCCTCGAATTTAATATCAAGGCTACGCCTTGCCGTGAGGCGCAGCCTCATAAATAAAAAAGACAGATGAACGGAAAGTCAGAGACTTTCCGCACAGCATGGGCGGCGAAGCCGCATTCCAATGCTTACCCCGAACTGAAGCCGCATTCCAATGCTTACCTCGAACTGACGTTAAGTTTGAAATTAACGAGCACGCGCCGCGATGAGGGCGACTGAGCCGTTGTCGCCGATGAGTTCTGTTTCAAGCGGAGTGTAATTCGTCAACTGCATTAAGAACTCGACAGGCACGATGACCAGCACCGGACTGCCTTGCTGCTGCGCGGCCCAGAGGACTTGTTGCGGGCCTTCAAATCTCACGGCCTTGCCGTTCGGCTCGCGCGCCACGCGGCCCGCCGCATAAAATTCCGCCGTCTGCTCAATCGTGTGCAGTCCGTACACAGGCGCGGCGGCATAACCACGCGCGGCTGCCTTCTGCATCAAGCCGCGCACTGATTCGCGCTCGCCTATCAAGTCTGCAAGACACGCTGCGGCAAAAGTTGTCGAGACCAGCATCGCGCCAATCAACACCATCACAGAGTGCCTGCGCAGGTGTGTCCAGAGCAGAAGAAAAATTCCGGCCAGAGCCAAAGGCGCGGCAATCAATAGCAGGCATGCCTGTGAAACTCCCTGCGGCTTGAGCCATGTGTAGACCACGCCCGCGATGACCAGACAGATGAGGAGCGCGCCCGTCGCACGCATCGCCGCACGGCTCTTCTCGCCGCGCAGAAATTGGACCAGATATTCACCCGCCAGCAGCATCGCGCCCGGCAGAGCGGGCAACACATAGCCCGGCAGTTTTGAACCTGATAGCGAGAAGAAAGCCACAGGGACTACGAGCCACGCGAGTGCAAAGATGCGAAACCTACTGAGAGCGTCGTTCTTGCTCCAAGTCCAGCGACGTAGATTGCCGAGCGCGGCGAGACACACTGCCGACCACGGAAAGATGAGCAACAGCATGATTGGCAAGTAAAACCAGAACGGCTGCGGGTGCAGATACTTGTTCGAGACATAGCGCGCAAAGTGATGCTGTATAAAAAAGTCGTCTATAAAGAGCCAGCCATGCCGACGTATCACAGGCCCGTACCAGAGCGCGGCGACAATCAATGCGAGTGGCACGCCCCACAAGAGACTTATTAAAACTTTGCGGTCGGGCCACCTGCGACGCAGGAGAAAGTATGTCCCGATAACGCCTGCCGGAATGACTATGCCAACCAGACCCTTAGCCAGCAGCGAGAGTCCAACAGAGATATAAAATCCAACGAGCAGCCAGTTTCGTTTCCGTGCATCACGCTCTATCTCAGAGACGAAGAAGCAGGCGAGTGCGAGTGTGAGAGTCATCGTGACGATGATGTCAAAGCTTGCCCCGCGCGAAAAGATAATCAGGCCCGCGCTCGTCGCCAATGCCAGACTGCTCCACTGGCCCAATCCCTTCGGCGTCTCTCTTTCTTCAACAGTCGCGCGCTCAATGCGTCGCCCCATCCAGAAAATCGTCAAGATAGTAATCAGGCCCGCGCACGCTGGCCCAAAGCGCGCCGCGAATTCCGTCACGCCGAACACGCCGTAGCCGGCCATCATCATCCAGTAGAGCAGCGACGGTTTTTCAAACCACGTATGGCCGCCGAGCGTGGGCGTGAAGAAGTCTCCGCGCAGAAACATTTCGCGCGCGACCTGTGCATAGCGCGGCTCGTCCGGCCCCAAGAGCGGCGGCTGGCCCAGACCGTAAAAGTAGCAAGCCACGATGGCGAGAAAAAAGACGAGCCAGAGACGCTTGGCAAGCGCAGAACCTTGCAAGTATAGTCACTCCGGTAAACCGAAATTGAGAAAACGCAAAGCAGAATTCAGGACTTCGCTACCCTAAACTGAAAACAGGAAACTGTAAACCGTGACCTTACGCACAGCCGTCATAGGAGTCGGCCATCTTGGCCGCCAACACGCGCGCATACACGCCGCGCTCGCCACCGAAGGTTTTTCGGAATTTGTCGCCGTCTGCGATTTGGATGAAGCGACTGCACGCGCCATCGCAGCAGAGCGCGAGACTGAATGGACTGCGGACTGGCGCACGCTTCTGGGCCAAGTTGATGCTGTGAGCCTTGCTACGCCGACCGAAGCGCATTGCGAGATTGCGTGTGAGCTTTTAGAAGCGGGCGTGCATGTGCTGGTCGAAAAGCCTATTGCGCGTTCCCTCGACGAAGCTGACAGGATGATTGAGGCTGCCGAAAAAAGCGGCGCGCTTTTTCAGGTCGGACATCTTGAGAGATTCAATCCCGCGCTCGTCGCACTGCGCCCGCATGTGCGCGGGCCGCTCTATTTCGAGATTCATCGCGTAGGCTCTTTCACAGCCCGCTCGCTCGACATAGATGTCGTGCTCGATTTGATGATTCACGATTTAGATATAGTGCAATGGCTCGTCGGTGAAGAAGTGGAAGTGACGGGCGTGCATGCCGTCGGCATTCCTGTTTTGACAGAGCGCGTGGATGCTGCGAATGCGCGGCTAGAGTTTGCAACGGGCGCGGTCGCCAACATCACTGCCTCGCGCATCGGCATGGAGAAGATTCGCAAGATGCGTTTCTTTCAGCCGCATGATTATGTCGCTGTGGATTACGTCACGCGCTATGCCTCCATCAGCAATCTCTCGCCGCCCAAAGGCGAGAGCATCTGGCCCGGCGTCAACATCAAAGTTTTCGACACGCCCGACATAGAACCCTTGCGCGCAGAGATAGAAGCCTTTCTTCAAGCGGCGCAGGCCGGAGAGCCTTCTCCCGTCACAGGTCTCGAAGGACGCCGCGCGCTCGCGCTCGCACTGCGCGTGCTGGACAGAATTTATGAGCACGCGCGACTCGCCGGATTAGATTCTTTAAGCCTCAAATAATTTTCAAGCCTTGCGAATCGAAAGCCAAGAACAAATCTCATCCATGCTCGCAGAGCGCATCGCGGCGGGCGATTTTCCCTCTGCCGTCTATCTCGTCGGCGCGAAGGGCGAAGCAGTCTTTGCAGACGCGCTCGGCGTGGCCGTCGGTGAGCCGCATCTGCGCGCAGCTTCGCTGGAAACAATTTATGACCTTGCATCTTTAACTAAGCCGCTCATAACAGGCATGCTCATGGCGCGTCGCGTCGAGCGCGGCGAGATTGGATTGGATGAAAGTGTCGGAAAATTCCTGCCTGAGTTTGAGAAGGATGAAAAGCAAGCTATCACAATCAGGCATTTGCTGACTCACACGTCCGGGCTCGCGGCATGGAAGCCGCTCTATCTTCTGGCTGGCGGAGAGAAGTCGCGCGTGCTTGATGTGATTGCGGAAACGCCTTTGACAAACGCGCCGGGGATGCATGTGGTTTATAGCGATTTGGGATTTATCACACTCGGACTCTTGCTTGAAAGAATTGAAGGAGTCGCGCTTGCAGAGATTGCGCGTGAGGAAATTTTTGAGCCTCTTAAACTCTCAAACACTTTTTTTAATCCTGAAGCAGCATTGCAGACAGAGATTGCTGCATGTGAGACTGGCAATCTTTACGAGCGCGAGATGTGCCGCGCGGAAAAGTTTTCCGGGGATTACAAAAGCTGGCGCGAGAATCTTATCTGGGGCGAAGTGCATGACGGGAATGCACATTTTCTTGGAGGCGCGGCTGGACATGCGGGTCTTTTTTCGACTGCGCGCGAGAGTTTTCATCTGGCTTCGCAGTTTCTTGAAAGACATACTGAATTGCTTGCTCCTCAAACCTGCGAGCTCTTTCGCACGAACATGACGGAAGGTTTGGAAGAGGCGCGTTCGTTCGCGTGGCAACTGGCCGCGACAAAGGATTCGACGGCTGGAAAACTCCTTGGGCCAGACAGCTTCGGGCATCTAGGCTTTACAGGCACGAGTTGCTGGATTGACCCGCAGCGTGAGCGCGTCTTTATCCTGCTCACCAATCGCACGCATAATCGTGCGCTTCCCTTTGCCAATCTCAACAGCGTTCGCCGCGAGTTTCACACGCTTGCCGCTGCCGCACTCGAAACAAAACTTGATGGCACAAACTGAAGATGTGCGACATCGCGTCTCGTTCGCAGAGGCTTTCCGCTTCTGGGTCAAGCTCGGCTTTATCTCATTCGGCGGCCCTGCGGGTCAGATTGCAATCATGCACCGCGAACTTGTCGAACGCAGGCGTTGGTTGAGCGAGGAAAGATTCCTGCATGCTCTGAACTACTGCATGTTGCTGCCCGGCCCGGAGGCGCAACAACTCGCTATCTACATCGGATGGTTGATGCATCGCACGTTGGGCGGCATTGTTGCCGGAGCTTTTTTTGTCATCCCATCCATCTTTGTCCTGCTCGCGCTTTCTTACATCTATGCCGCTCATGGAAATGTGCGAGTTGTCGCGGGCGCGCTCTATGGATTCAAGCCTGTCGTCGTCGCCATAGTCGTCGAGGCGGTCATCAAGATTGGCGGGCGCGCTCTTAAAAAGCGCGTGCACTATCTGATTGCGGCTGCGGCTTTCGTCGCAATCTATTTCTTTCGCCTCCCCTTTCCATTAATTGTGCTCGCGGCGGCAGCCGTCGGATTAGCAGGCACACATTTGTGGCCCAAAGTCTTTACAGCTTCCGAGCAGCAAAAGGCTGAGGCGCAAACCTTGCGCAAAGCAGAAGACGCAAACGCGCTTCCGCTTGTCATAGACGACCACGCGCCGCCGCCCGCGCACACGCGGCCATCACGCAAGCGCGTTCTGAAAATACTTTTGACAGGCATGCTGCTCTGGCTTTTGCCGCTCGTCGCGCTTGTCGCGTGGCGCGGCTGGTCCAGCCTTCACGCGCAGGAATATCGCTTCTTCACGCAGGCCGCGCTCGTCACCTTTGGCGGAGCTTATGCAGTTCTAGCTTATGTCACGCAGGCAGCCAATTCATATGGCTGGCTCATGCCCGGTCAGGCCGTTGACGGACTTGCTCTGGCGGAAACGACTCCCGGCCCGCTCATTATGGTCTTGCAGTTTGTCGGCTTCATGGCCGGATGGAATAATCCGCAGGGATTGGGCCAGACGACAAGCGCAGTGGTGGGCGCGCTCGTGACTACTTATGTGACCTTTCTGCCGTCATTCATTTTTATCTTCATCGGCGCGCCGTATATAGAAGTCTTGCGCGGCAATAAAAATTTGACGGGCGCGCTGACAGGCGTCACGGCGGCAATCGTCGGAGTGATACTTAATCTCGCGCTCATCTTCGGCGGGGCTGTCATCTGGCCGCGCGGATTGTTTGGAGGAACAGAGTGGTTCCAGGCCGCGCTCAGCATCGTGGCATTCATTGTGCTCTATCGCTTCAAAGCAGATGTGCTCTGGGTCGTCATTGCGGGCGGCGTTCTTGGATTGATGAAAGTCTTATTCTTTGGTTAAAGAAAATTTGTGAAAGCGGAGCAGGCAAAGACAACGGCAGATGTGCAGACGAGACGCGCGCGTGTGGCAAGCTTTTTCGGGTTTGAGCGCAATGTCCTGATTGTCTCTGCGATTGTCCTGCTGCTGGGGATGGGCGAGGAGTTATGGAAAAAATTTCTGCCCAAGTATCTCGAATCGCTCGGCGCAGGCACGCTCGCCATTGGGCTTTTCGGAACCGCGAAAGATTTCTTTGATGCGATTTACCAGTATCCGGGCGGCTGGCTCGCAGACCATTTGGGACGACGACGAGCCTTTCTGGTTTTCATCGCACTCGCCTCCGTAGGCTATCTCATTTACATGATTAGCCCGACTTGGCCTTACGTCTTTGTCGGCCTTGCGCTTTCGATGTCATGGCACAGCATGGCAAGCCCTGCCGTGTTCGCTGTCATAGGCGATGCGTTGCCAAGAGAAAAGCGCGCGATGGGATTTACGCTGCAATCCATCTTAAAGCGCGTGCCATTAATGCTCGCGCCGCTTCTAGGCGGAGCGATGATTGCCGCCGCAGGCATTCGCATGGGCGTCCGGCGCGGACTTCTCTTCACAATCATCCTCGCACTCATCAGCGCGCTGCTCGTGATGACCATCAACATCCCGCAGGTCTTTGGCGAGCCGACGCGACTCAAAGGCGTATGGCAATCTTTTCATCACGCGCTCAAGAGACTGCTGATTTCCGACATCATCATCAGAACCTGCGAAGGCTTGACGGAAGTGTTGATTATCATCTACGTGACGAATGTGATTGGCATCAGCATCGCGCAGTACGGCATGCTTGTCGCGATACAGATGATGACAGCCATTCTTGTCTATCTGCCTGCGGCAAAGATTGCAGACCGCATCGGGCGCAAGCCTTTCGTGATGGCGACCTTCGCCTGCTTCGCGCTCTTCCCGCTCACGGTCGCTCTCTCAACCGGCTTTCTCTCGCTCATCTTCGCGTTCGTCATCGGAGGTTTAAGAGAGATTGGCGAGCCTTCGCGCAAGGCCATGATTGTGGACTTTGCAGAACCGTCTCTGCGCGCGCGAACTGTTGGCCTTTACTATCTCGTGCGAAGCTTAACGATTACTCCGGCGGCTGCACTCGGCGGCCTTCTCTGGAAGCTTGCACCACAGACGCCATTTCTACTGGCCGCCGCGATTGGCATGGTCGGACTACTCGTCTTTGCGTTGACGGTCGAAGAGCGTTACGCAAGTTAAGAGCACGTGACGCCCGAATTAATCCACCGCGAAGATAACGCTGAAATTATCCAAGTTGAGGATGAGAAGCATACTAACTCGCGGTCGGGTTAAATGAGTTGTTAGGTGCAGTTCTTAGGAGTCAAGGAAAACCTATCTCTTTATAACTATGCTGCCTGAAGATCGGCTTTGAGACTTTGAATTGTATATTCGAGCACAGCCTCTACCTGTTCTTTAGTGACTCCGGGAAACCACAATAAAAAGTCATCAATAGAGGCTCCGCCTTCAAGGTTCTCAAAGAGCGCAACGACAGGGACGCGAGTGTTGCGGAAGACCCATGAGCCGCTAGCTTTTTCCGGGTCTCGCTCGACTACTGGACATGAAGACCAATCAATCATAAAAGAACAATACTGTCTTAATTCGATAAAGGCAAGAATGTAATTTGATTTAGCATTTGCTTCATCTGCTTCGTCTGCTCTGTGTCTCTGTGGCTGAATTTTCTGATGCTTTCTAAGTCGGAATCTTGCGCTTTAACGATTATCGTATTATCTTTAGTTCTGTCAAAACTCTCCCTTTTGTCATTATCTCTCGCAGGACGCATCCGATTTCGTTTTAACTGCATCTGAGTGGTGCGCTGGCGTACGAGCCTGCGCGCACACTGTTTCGCCGGAGCATGAATCTCATGAGAAAATCAGTCGCCGTTGCCCTGCTCCTCTCCCTTTGTTTGACAGCCACACAATCCTTGAACGCGCAATCGCGCCCGCGCAGGGTCGAGCGACCCGTCAGCGCGCCGCAGACGCAAGCAGATGATGATGCTGCGCCCGCGCAGCATGAATCCAGACGCCCGCCGACACTCAAAGGCAATGTCAACAATGGTCAGCAGAATACTCAGCAGACGACTGTGCCTGCCGAGACTGATGACGGAACGGTTGAGGTCGGCGAGGGAGATGTCGTGCGCGTCGAGACCGCGCTCGTCACAATCCCTGTCAGCGTCATGGATCGCAGCGGCAGATATATTCCAGATTTGCGGCAAGAAGATTTTCGCATCTACGAGGACGGGGTTGAGCATGAAGTGGCTTACTTCGCTTCTGTCGAAAAACCTTTCACAGTGGCTCTGGTCATAGACACGAGCGGCTCGACGCAGTTTCGCTTAGACGAGATACAGGATGCTGCGATAGCTTTTGTGGACCAACTGCGCCAGGAAGACCGCGTGATGGTCGTCGCCTTCGCAGAGAGCGTGCAGGTCTTGTCCGAGCCGACGAATGACCGCCGCGCTTTGCGCAATGCCATTCGCCGCACGAACACTGGCGGCGGCACGAGCCTTTATGACACTGTGGATTTTGTTATCAACCAAAGATTCAATCGCATACAGGGACGCAAGGCCATAGTCCTCTTCACGGACGGCGTGGACACGACGAGCAAGCGCGCAACCTATCAGAGCAATGTGACGGACGCGGAGGAACTGGACGCGCTGATATATCCAGTGCAGTACGACACTTCCGCAGAGATGAGTGGTGGTGGTTCGTCTGGTGGCCCAATGGGTGGCAGGGGCCGTTCTAAAACGGAAACCGTGGCAGGGATTCTGATAGGCATACTCGGAGGCGGCAGAGTCTATGGCGGCATGGGCGGCGGTGGTGGTCGTGGCGGCGGAGGCGGCAGGGGCAGCAGCCGCGCAGACTATGAACGTGCTGACAGATACCTCGGCGACTTGGCCCAGAAGACAGGCGCGCGGCGTTACCGCGCAGAGAACGCACGCCTTGAGCAATCATTCGCGCTCGTCGCAGAAGAGTTGCGCAGGCAGTACAGCATCGGCTATTACCCGCGCAATGTGGCGCAGGCCGGACAGAGACGACAAATCAAAGTCCGCGTCAATCGCCCGGACTTAGTGGTGCGCGCACGCGACAGCTACACTTCGACTGCCGCAAACAGCACAGCGCAGAGCGGCCAGCAACAAACTTCTCCGCCCGAAATACGCAGGCGACCATTCGTGGCCGCGCGCTGAATAAAGCTCTTAACAAGCGAGTTCAAAACTCAAGAGCAAGAATGCTTCAACTCTTTGCGCCTTATCTTTTCTCTTCGCGCCTTTGCGTGAACTGCTCGTTGCTATTTCTCGCAAAGGCGCAAAGAAAAGAAAGACCGAAAGCGCGCAAAGGAGTTGAGTTTTTTTAATGGAGTCTCTTTCGATGGAAAATCAATCGGCGCAAGATGTTGAGAAAGACAATGCGCGTGTGGCGGAACAGGGCGAAGCGGATGAGCCGGACGCGCCTACAGCAGAAGAAGAGAATGAAGGCATGAGCACTATTCTCAGCGCGGAACCGATACTCGGCGTGCAAGAGGATGCAAGTGAAGAGTGATTCGAGACTTTCTCAACCCAGTTCTTCAATCTCTGCTTCGAGTGCGCGAAGGGTGCGCCTGAGCATCTCTCGATAAGCATGATTGGTGGCGCGCTCTAATTGTTCAAGCGTGCGCGTGCGTGAAAGTTTTAGAGATTCCAGCCGCTCGTGGCGTGCGCGCATCTCAGGCGAATCAAGAAATTGTGCGCGCTCTGTTTCTTCCGCACGCGCGCGTTCGTCAGCCTCTTCTATCTGATCCGCAACAGCCTTGCTTTCCCAACCTCTAGCCATCTCGTCATCTCTCAGGAATCAGACAACCGTTCCATCCTTCACGACGGCGTTTTTGGGGACGATGATAATGCGGTCGCGTATGTAGTAGCTGCCGCCTTCGCCGTCTGCGTTATCTGTGCCGCTCTCGTTGACGAGGCGGACGTTTGAGCCGATGCGCGCGTTCTTGTCTATGATGGCGCGGCGGATGATTGAGCCTTCGCCGATGCCTATGCGCGGCGTGCCTGCGCGTATGTCGTCGCGCATCTCTTCAATGCTCTGGTAATAATCCGCGCCCATCAGAATCGAAGCTTCTATATGAGAGCCATGCCCAATGCGGCTGCGTAGCCCGATGATGGAGCGCGTGAGGGTCGCGCCGTGTATGATGCAGCCGTCGCCGACAAGAGTTTCGCTGATGTTGCAATCGTGCACCTTCGATGGTGGCAAGTAGCGCGTGCGCGTGTAAATCGGCGCGTCCGCATCAAAGAAGTCGAACTGCGGAATCGGCGATGTGAGGTCTAAGTTAGCCAGATAAAAAGCATGAATCGTTCCGATGTCTTCCCAGTAGCCGTCGAACAAAAATCCCTGCACATTCAAATTCTTAATCGCGCCCGGAATTATCTCGCGCCCGAAGTCGAGCCATGAAGAATCTTCTTTTAGTAGCTCTACCAGACGGTCATACTTGAAAACATAGATGCCCATCGAAGCCAGGAAAGGTCGCTTCCCCGCTTCCTCCGCATTTAAGCCAAGCTCAGTCGTGTCCACTTTCATTGCTTCCAGCGCATCGCCTTTCGGCTTTTCGCTAAACTCTATGATGCGCCCAGTGCTATCCGTCTTGAGCAGGCCGAAGCCTTCCGCATCTTTTCTGCCGCAAGGAATGACTGAGATTGTGACATCCGCATTGGTCTCGAAATGGCGCGCGAGAAACTTGCGATAGTCCATGCGGTATAGATGGTCGCCAGACAGAATCAAGAGCGTGTCCACGCCCCAACCTTCGATGTGCGGCAAGACTTGCCGCACGGCATCTGCCGTTCCCTGAAACCACTGTGGGCTTTCGGGCGTCTGCTCTGCTGCGAGTATCTCGACAAAGCCGTCGGAGAATTGCGAGAAGCGATAAGTGCGCGCGATGTGACGATTCAAAGAGGCGGAGTTGTACTGCGTGAGAACAAAGATTTGAATCACGTCCGAGTTGATGCAGTTGGAAATCGGCACATCCACAAGGCGATACTTGCCCGCCAGTGGGACAGCCGGTTTTGAACGCTGCTCGGTCAACGGAAAAAGCCGCGAACCCGCACCGCCGCCCAGAATCACAGCCAACACCTTGCGCCTGTCTGCCATTAGTTTTAGCTACCTGACCGTAAATTTTTGTTTGAACAGCAAGCAGGATAGACGCAAGCGGCCATTGTTTCAAGACCGCAAGCGAAAGATAGGTAAGGAAAGACAGTTCCCGCAAAGGCGCAAAGGCGCAAAGAAAACATTCAAGATAAGTCATAGCTCAACTTCTTTGCGTTTTGTCTTCTTTGCGCCTTTGCGCCTTTGCGGGAGATTCTTTCGTATTTTGTTTACCCGACTTTCAAATGGAATTTGTACACGGCTTGCCTCCGGCATGTGCTAAACTCTGCGGAGTCAAACGACCTCGACTTCTTTTGTGTTAGCGCGACAACTTCACCTCGGAGGCCGCTATGAAATCCAGACAATTCTTCTGCTCCCTTTTCATCATCCTGCTCTTGCTCGCAAACGCCGCGGCGCAAACTGATTCGACTCCTGCGGAAAAATCGAAAGAGGAAGAACAGAAAGCCCAGCAGGAGCTTGAGCGCAAAGCTCTGGTTCTGCTCAACGAAACTTTAGACGGCGCGCAGCTTCTCAAGCTCGCAGAGAATCGCTCATACATCTTTGCTGCGGCGGCAGACATGCTCTGGAAGCACGACGAGAAACGCTCGCGTATCTTCTTCGCAGAGGCTTTGAACGAATTAGCCACCGCCATCAAAAGCACTGGCCCGGAAGATTTTCGGAACGGCGCAATGCTCTTCACCTTCATAGGCCAACGCAGGCAAATTCTGACCAGCATCGCGCGCCGCGACCCGCAACTCGCCCTAGACCTCTTGCAGTCAACGCGACAGGCTTTCACGGACAACCTGCCTTCATATTTGCGCATGATGGATCAGGAATTGATGCTCGAACAGAGCATCGCCACAGAGGTCGCGGCCAACGACCCGAAGAAGGCTTTGCAAATGGCGCAGGAGAGTCTTGAAAAAGGCGTCTCATACCAGACGATGAATCTGCTCAGAAAGCTTCAGGCGAAAGACAGCGAGGCCGCGAGTAGTTTTGTCGGCGACCTTATCAAAAAACTCGGCTCGACGGATTTCTCAAAAGAGCGCGAGGCTGCCTATGTCGCGCAGGAATTGCTGCGGATGTTAATCAAGCCCGAACGCAATGCCGGCGCAGCAACCGGCACAGGCAATCAGAGCGCGCCGAAAATCAAACCGTTGAAGGTTGACGAGCAAGCCACGCGCGATTTAACGAACCTCGTGATGTCGGCGGCATTGAACTCTTCGTCTGAGCATTCGGAATTTCTCATGCTCCAAACGCTGCTGCCGGAGTTGGAGAAACGCGCGCCGGAGCGCGTCGCGCAACTGCGCCGCAAGCTGGCCGAACAGAATGAGAAATTAGACCCTTTTATGAAGTCAATGGTGCAGTATCAGATGTTGATGGAAGAGGGCAAGCCTGAGGCTATGATTGAAGCGGCGCAGAAAGCTCCGCCGGACATGCGCGGCTACCTGTACAACTCTGCTGTGTCGAAGCTCATACAGAATGGCGACCTTGAGCAGGCGCGTAGAATTGTTGCGGACAATATGAGCGGCGATGAGCGAGACCGCTGGCTGGCGCAGATAGACCAGCAGTTAATCGCCAGGGCTCTCAAGGACGGCAAGATGGAAGAGGCGCGCGGACTGATTGAGCGCATCACTCCGAAGGAAGCGCGGCTCGCGCGACTCGCGCAGATGGCTTCGAGCATGTTTTCCAAAGGCGACCGCAAGATGGCGCTCGTGCTGCTTGATGAAACACAATCGTTGGTCAATCGCCCGCCCGAAAGTCAGCAGGAGATAAATGCCATGCTACAGGTCGCGCGCGCCTATGCTCTGATAGAACCCGCACGCGCCTTCTCAATCATCGAGCCAGTGCTGGACCAGGCCAACTCGCTGATTGCCGCCGCCGCGCTGCTGGAAAAATTCGGAGCCGACAGAGGCTTCTTCAAGAACGGCGAGTTTAGAATACAAATCAACGTGAGCTTCACCTACTCTATCGCTTCACAGTATCAAAAAGAGATTGGCATGCTCGCCCGCGCAGACTTCGCGCGCACACGCGCCCTCGCCGATAGACTCCAAAGAGACGAAGCGCGCCTCATGGCCCGCATCCTCATCGCGCAGTCAGTGCTCGTTGAGAAGAATGAAACAGAGCACGCCGGAGGAGTAGTTATTGCGACAGGAGAAGAATAGTCATTACAAGAAAGAATTTCCCGCAAAGGCGCAAAGACGCAAAGAAGAACTTAAATGTTTTCCTTTGCGTCTTTGCGCCTTTGCGGGAAATTCTTTCTTTGTCTAATAAGCTGCTGCCACAGATGTCGGCTGCGCTCCCGAAGCTTCCTGCGCAATCTTCACTCCGACGCTCGCACCGATGCGTGTCGCACCCGCCTCAACAAGCTTGCGCGCATCCTCCAAACCTTTTACGCCGCCGGAAGCTTTGACGCCAAGCTCTGAGCCGACTGCCTGACGCATCAGCGCGATGTCCGCCACCGTCGCCCCGCTTTTGGAAAATCCTGTCGAAGTCTTGACGAAATCCGCGCCCGCTCTTTTGGCCGCGAGACACGCGCGAACTTTCTCTTCATCCGTCAACAGAGCCGTCTCGATAATCACCTTGCAGATGACATTGGATTCATGCGCGACCTGCGCTACAGCATTGATGTCATGCTCAACCGCACAATCATCTCCGCTCTTGAGCGCGCCGATGTTAATAACCATATCCACTTCCCGCGCGCCATCAAAAATCGCGCGCCGCGCTTCATAAGCCTTCACATCCGCGAGCGTCGCGCCTAAAGGGAAGCCTATGACCGTGCAGACAGGGACTCCGCTCCCGTGCAGGTGACAGGCAGCCGCGCGCACCCAGGTCGGATTCACGCAGACCGAAGCGAAACGAAACCTCGCGGCCTCTTCGCACAGACGGCGTATGTCATCTTCTGTGGCTTCTGGTTTGAGCAGCGTGTGGTCAATCAGACTGGCCCAATCACGCGCCGAAGCAGTCTCACCGAGCACAAGCCCGATGCGCGACGCGCCCGCATCCACAATCCTGTGCATACGCTCCGGGCAACGATTAAAACACTCGTTCGTGCACCCGCACAGCTTCGACTGCTCCTCGGCATCACCATTCAAGCGCGCGACAATGACATCCGTTATCTGCTCGACTAAATGTTCGAGGTCTCCGTTGTTGGCATATGACATGAAATTTAGCTGCTCCAGAAATGATTGTGCCTATCATAACTCTGATAAGCAGGTCATGTCATTATCGCGCAGGAATCTCCCACAACATAGCTGTATCTTTGCGCCCGCCAGTCGCTAAGGTTTTGCTGTCGGGGCTGAAGGCGACCGGGTAGCGTGCTTCGTCGAGCGTGGCTAGGAGTTCGCCTGTCGCTGTGTCCCACAGTTTGACGCCCTTGTCGTTGGTCGTGACAAGGATTTTTCCGTCGGGGCTGAAAAGGATTCTCTGCGCGCGGTCTTTGAGGGGCGGCATGGTGACTTTGACTTTGCCGGTTTCGACATCCCAGATTATCGCTGTGGAGCGGCTGTCATCTGATGCTGTCGCAAGCCAGCGTCCGTCGGGGCTGAAGGCCGCGTCGTTGGCTTTGCTTTTTGGCAGAGCGAACCTGAGTTGGCCTGACTCTACATCCCAGAGCTTTGTCTCTTCAAACTCAAACGTGACGGCTGTCTGCCCGTCGGGGCTGAAAGCAAAGCCGGGAAATTCGTATTCCTCTCGCTTCTTTGTGAGAGTGCCTTGAGGCTGTCCCGTCGCCACATCCCAGAGCGTAATCACTCCCTGCAATTCCATCGTCGCAAGCGTGCGACCATCAGGGCTGAAGCTGGCGCGGTAGATGCGCTCTGTGACTGCGAGCGTGGTTTTCAAATTGCCTGTCTCAGCGTCCCAGATTTTGGGCGACTTGTCTCCGTTGACCGTCACTATATAGCGACCATCAGGGCTGTAGTCCGTTTGCATTACAAGGTAATGTTGCGTGGAGGGAAAAAAGATTCCTTTGACAAATTCTTTGGTCGCGCTGCCTTTTGAATCATGGTTGAGCGTGATGTTGCTCTGGCCCGTTGCGACATCCCAGATGTCCACCAAATCATCTTCGCGCTCAGAGAGCACTGTGCGCCCGTCCGGGCTAAAGTTGATTGGCGCGTAGCCTTCTTCCAAGACGTGCGGCAGATTCGCCTTCATCTTTGTCTCAAAGTCGCGCTTGCGTCCCGTGAGCGTGGCCTTCACTTCCCAGGTCTCTACATCCCAGAGCCGCACGGTCTTATCAAGCAGGTCGCGCGTCGCTGCAAGTTTTCCGTCGGGACTAAAAGCAAAACCGTTGATGCCTTCCTTGCCGCCCTTGAGCGTAGCCTTGAGCGCGCCGGTCTTTGCATCCCAGATGGTCACTGTGCGTTCCTTGCCACTGATGACGAGCAGTTGACCGTCAGGGCTAAAGGTCATCAAGGCTCTGCGTACCAGAAAGTTAGAAGGGCCTTTGTAATTCGTCAGCCTGGCTTTCAGCGTGACGGGCAATTTATCCTGCGCGGCAACGGCTGGCCTTGTGTCCTGTGCGTTCGTAGAAGTGATGTTGAGGGAGCTTAATGAAATTGTAATCGTTAAAGCTAAAGTCAAAAATCTGAGCATTGCAAAAAAATTCCTCTTCCTTAATTTAATCAGAGTGTGTTTGAGCCGCGCTCTTAACACTGGTACTGCTTTTCGACGGCGATAATTTTCGCCACACGTTTGCGATGTCTGTCTTCGCTGATTTCAGTTGCGAGCCATGCTGCGACAATCTCTCGCATCTGTGCGCTGTTGATGGTTTTGCTGCCGAGCGTGAGGACGTTGGCATCATTATGTTCACGCGAATTGATGGCGACGGCGACGGAGTAGCAGGCTGCGGCGCGCACGCCCGGCACTTTGTTGGCCGTCATGGCAGAGCCGACTCCCGCGCCGTCCACTATGATGCCGACCTCCGCCTGCGAGTTTGCAACCGATTGGGCCACTGCATGTGCGATGTCCGGGTAATCCACAGCATCTTCCGAGTTTGTCCCGTAATCGCGGACGCGGTGGCCCAGTTCTTCAAGAAAAGTTTTCAACTCTTCTTTCATCTTGAAGCCGCCGTGATCCGCGCCGACGGCGACCAGTTTGCTCTCGCGCGGGCCGCGACGAGAGACGCGGCGCACAAGCTCTATCCCGCGCTCGCGCACGATGTCTGCCGCAAGCGGCGTGAGGCGCGCTCCCTCTGCAATACGCAGCCGCGCTCCCTCTTCAAGCCCGTGCACATCCGTTTCCGTAATCACCATTTTTGAAGATTCATCGCGCGCGATTTTCGGCTCGCCGGTCGCAGCCGGAGTCTCAGGCACTGTGTTGATAAAGCGCGTGGCAGGCGCGGAAGTTGCGGCGGGAGTTTCGCGCTGTGTGCTTGATGAAGCGGATGCTGTTGTTGCTTCATCTTCTGTGGGCAGAGCTTTGTCCAAGACTTCGCGCACAAGGGCGCGTACGCGGTCGCGTGTTTGTTGTTCGTCGCTCATAAGCAAAAATTTAATTCACCACAGAGGGAACAGAGCTTTCAGATTCAAAATTTCAAATTTGAGATTTGAGATTTCAAATTCCTCTGTGTCCTCTGTGGTGAAATCTTTTCCGACTTTCATTAAAATCTGCTTGAAACATTGACCTCAGGCGAAAGAGCTTTATAGTATGTCGCACCAAGAAAAGCAATTTTCATTTATGGAGGCAAATCTTGTCCACTTCTTCCGCACCGATGATGACATCAGAGTTTTCAAACCCGAATCTACAGCCGCTCTTTCCGGCAGAAGAGATACAGTCGCGCATCAGCCAGATGGGCGCGCAGATTGCTCTGGATTACAAAGACAAGAATCCATTGCTGATTGTCGTTCTCAAAGGCGCGTGCATCTTTGCCAGCGACCTGTTGCGCGCCATAGACCTCAAGCTCGGCATAGAGTTCATGGCGATTTCCAGTTACGGCTCAAGCACGCGCACATCCGGCGAGGTGCGCATCGTCAAGGATTTGGATGTGCCGATTGAAGGACGCGACATACTCGTCGTCGAAGACATTGTGGACACAGGGCTGACGCTCTCATACCTGATGGCGAACCTGCGCGCGCGCGGCGCGGCGAGTGTCAAGCTCGCGGCTCTCTTGGACAAACACGAACGCCGTGAGCGAGAAGTCGAGATTAATTATCTTGGCTTTCAGATTCCAGATGAATTTGTCGTCGGCTATGGCTTGGACTTCGCAGAGCGTTATCGCAACCTGCCATACATAGCAATCCTCAAAGACCCTGCGGCGTAAAATCAACAGATTAGCCACAGAGACACAGAGACACAGAGCAGGAAAGTAGATGAAGGAAATGCTAAATCAACTTTTCTGTCTAATCTCCGTGTCTCTGTGTCTCTGTGTCTCTGTGGCTGATTTTTGTTAGACGTTCTAAGGCATGCTATTGCACGCGGCTTGCGACTTTTATCGCCAGCGTCTTTAAGTCTTCCGAAAAGGTTTGCAGGCTCTTGTCTGCGCTTGCTTCGGCTGGCAGCCTCCTTTTGTCCTGCAAGCTGAGCCTGACGCCTGTGCCTGCTTTGAGCAGGTAGAGAATTCCACGCCCGTCTTTCCCGATGATAAAAGCCTGCTCGCCAATGCCGGATAAGGTCTCGACCTTAACTTTTTGGTCAGCTTTCGCTTGACCAATGAGACTTTCAAATTGCGCCGATGTGGCCGGAGCGAAAGTGATGATTTGCAGGTATCCGGTCGGAGTCGCATAGGTGCATTTGCTCTCTGTGCCTCTGTCGGATTTTGCGGGAGGGTCGCTGTAGTTTGCCATCTCGACCTTAAAAAGTTCCTCCGCCTCTGCCTTCGTGATTAAGATGCACGGGTCAATCGCTTCGGCAGGCTTTGCTGCAACAGACGGCGCGGGGCTCGGTTGAGTTTGATTCGCGGCAGGCTGCGGCGTGGCGGGCTGCGGCGTCGGCGTTGCATCCTTTTGACCACAGGCCAGCAGAATTGCGGGGATGATAAATAAGAAAACCGTTTGTAAGAATCTCTTCATTTAAAAATTTTCCAGTCCTATCTGCTTGATTAAATCACGCGCAGCACGATGAGCGTCATATCGTCGTGTTGCTTTGCTCCGTTCGCAAATTCGTCTGCGGCTTTGACGAGGCTGGCGAGGATGTCTGCGGCTGGCATGCCGTAAAAAGATTTTGCAGCTTCCATCATCTGCTCTTCGCCCCATTCTTCTTCCGCAGGATTCATGGCTTCGCTGATGCCGTCCGTAAAGCCTATAAAAAGGTCGCCCGGTTGGAGCGTGACGCTGGCCTGCGTGTATGGAAAATTCGGCAGCAGCCCGACAACGCACCCGCCCTCTTCGAGCCGCAAAACTTCCCACACGCCTTCCTTCTGCCGGAAAATCATAGGCGGATTGTGGCCCGCGTTGACATAAGAAAGGACGCGCGACTGCGGCTCGTATTGACCATAAAAAAATGTCGCATAACGATTTGAAGCCGAAGCGTCATAGACAAGGCGATTAACGTAGCCCATCAATTCCGCCAACTCGTTTGTCCCCGTAATCGCCTGCCCGCGCAGTGAAGCCTGCAAGCTTGCCATCAAGAGCGCGGCAGAGATTCCCTTGCCGGACACGTCTCCGATGGCGACGCCGAAACGATTATTTGGCAAGAGCAGAAAATCATAATAGTCGCCGCCGACGCCGAGCGCGGGACGACACGCGCCGCAATAATCAAGGCCCGTGATGGTTGGATTGTCTTGCGGAAACAGACGCTCCTGCACTTCTCTTGCAATCTCTACTTCGCGATTCAGTCGCTCGCGCTGTGCAACTTCGGAAGCGATGCGCGCGGTCAGTCGGCTATTCTCAAGAGCGAGGCCCGTCTGCGTCGCCACTGCTTGCAGGAGGCGCAGGTCTGTGTTCGAGTAAGGCTCTTCGGATTGCTTTGGACCAAGACTGATAAAGCCTGGCAACTTCTCTTTCACATTGAGCGGGAGCAGCAGTTGCGTCTCAAGCTTTTCCAGCATCGCACGCTCGCCATCCATCTCCGGCTCACTGTGAATCCACGAATCAGGGTCATCCGCATAGACCACGAGCGGCTCGTTCTGTTTGCGCAGGCGTTCGACGGTCGCGGCTTTTTCGGGAAAAGCAACGGGCGGCTCGCCCTCTTCATAGCCGAGCGCGTGCGCTGGACGATACGAACCATTTTCTTTCAAGAGCAGCGCGACGCGCGGGACATGCAAAGATTCCGAGATGCGTTGGGCCACAGTTTCCATCAGCGGCCCTGTCTCAACCATCGTCCGCACGTTCTCGCTCAAATCATTTAAGATTTGCTCGGTGTTATAAGCCTCGCGAAAGAAGCGGCGGTCAATCCACACGCGCAGACGCTCTGCCACCCTTCGGATTAAAAAGATGAAGAGCACGCTGAGGCTAATGACGATAATTTTTTGCGGCCTGTTCGTGCGCGGGCTTTCGGCCAGCAGAATCGAGGCGATGATAGTCGAGGCAATTAGAATCACCTGCAACGCACGCGCGCCGCCTCTAGCCAGAGCATACTGCACGCCCTGCCGTAACACGACGCGCACATCCATCGCGCGATGCACGACAATCACATAAGCGAAGGTCAAAGGGAACAACAGGAACAACAAGACCAACGGAATCGTCATCCACGGGGGCGCGGCTAGATGCGGCTGTTTGCCTATCACGAGGCTGTAGATAACGAGAAAGAAAGAAGGGCCGAGACTAAGTTGTGTGCCGTAGAGCAGAAGCTTCAAACGGCGTTTGGCATCCGGGTTGGTCGCAGTTCCCATCTTCCAGCCGATGGCTGCAAAGAAAATTCCGATGGATACCATCACCAGTATGCTCTCGAATTTTTCAAAGGGGAGAAACGTCCTGTAAAGCGGCTCGACGAGCGCAAAATTTTTCAAGCTGACGACGGTAATAATCGTGTCTCTCAAAATGAAAAAAAGAAGCGGCACGATAAAGAGCCATTTGAGCCACGGGAGACGCCTGTCCACATTCCATCTTTCGGGAAAGTAAATCCCGAAGAGCAGCATCCAGATGCCCCAGGCGGATTGAAAGAAAGTCTGATACCCGACCATCAACGCGCGCACAGAGCCTTTCCATTCGAGCGCATCAGAACCGAGTATGACCTGGCCGAAGCTCAGCATCAGTCCGAGCAGCAGCCACGCGAGCGGGTCTTTCGGACGCAAAGCGACGACAAAGAATCCGAGCAGCAAACAGAAAGTCGGCGTGGCGATGCTGAGCACGATGACAAACAACCAGTCCCAGATAGACGGCGGAGCATTCGCAGACGCCGCGCGAACAGTGATTTTTTTATCTTCATCCGGCAGCCCTTCGCTCGCGTCGTGTTGTATGCGAAAGGTTAGAGTATCGCCAACTTTCGCATCATAAATCTTATCGAACAGCAGACCGCGCCCGACATACGGCTCGCCATCAATCGCCAGAAGGCGGTCGCCCTTACGATTGTTCTGCGTGTCTCTTTTATGTATGCCCGCTTCCGTCGCTTCTGGATTGACAAAGGTAATTGTCGGCCCGACATATTCCGTGCCGAGCGGCGGGCGCGCGCGCTCGTTCATGCCCAGCAGATAACGAAGACGCCCCTGCGTGAAGCGTGCCTGATAGACGGCTGCGATAGTGAAAAGAAGGAGGAGCGGAATGTAATAAAGATAGCGTTTCTTCATTGGGGGAGACTCGAAAGAATAGTGACGAGTGACAAGTGACGAGTGACGGGTTAAAGACAAAAGCCTTCGAGCTTAAAATTCATACTCATTAGCTCTTGCCTGTCACCAATCATTCATCACTCATCAACTCATTTAAAAAACTTTCGCCTGCTGTCAGTTTCAAGCCGAAGTTTTCGGCGATGGTCTGGCCGATGTCTGAGAGGGATTCGCGGTCGCCCAAATTCACACCCGCGCGTGCGCTCTTGCCATAGACAAGGAGCGGCGCATATTCGCGCGTGTGGTCTGAGCCGGGCCGTGTCGGGTCGTTGCCGTGATCCGCTGTGATGATAAAGATGTCATCCTCGTTCATCGCGGCTTGAATCTCTGGCAAGCGCGCATCGAAATGCTCAAGCGCGCGCGCGTAGCCTTCCGTGTCGCGCCTGTGTCCGTAGAGCATATCGAAGTCCACTAGGTTCGAGAAAATCAGTCCGCGCGAATCTTCCTTGAGAGCGTTGATGGTCTGGTCTATGGACTGGTCGTTATTCTTGGCTGGCAAATCACGCGTCACACCGACAGCATCGTAAATCGAAGCGACCTTGCCGATGCAAACAACATCAAGCCCTGCATCCGAAAGTGTGAGCAATAGATTTTCGCGCGGCGGCGGGACAGCGTAATCGTGACGATTCTCCGTGCGCTTGAATGCGCCAGCCTCGCCCTCGAAAGGGCGCGCGATGACGCGGCCCACTTGGTCTTCGCCCTGCAAAATCCTGCGCGCCGTCTCGCAAATCTCATACAGCTTCGGCACAGGAATGACGGATTCATGCGCCGCAATTTGAAAGACAGAATCGGCAGAAGTATAGACAATCGGCTTGCCTGTCGTGACATGCTCTGCGCCAAGCTCTTTGATGATTTCCGTCCCCGAAGCAGGCACATTGCCGAGCACGCCCGGCACGCCAGTCTCACTGATAAAACGATTGATAATTCTTTCGGGAAAACCATTTGGATAAGTCGGGAAGGCGCGCTCTAAAATAATCCCTGCCATCTCCCAATGGCCTGTCGTAGTGTCTTTTCCATTCGAGCGCAGGGCGCAGCGACCATACGAGCCAAGCGGATTTTCCGCAGGCTCTACATTTTCGAGCGCGCGTATGTTGCCAAGTCCGAGCCGCTGCAAATTTGGCAGAGACACTTTGCGCGATTCAAGGATGTGGCCCAGAGTGTCCGAGCCGGCATCGCCCCACAAAGCCGCGTCCGGCATCTCGCCCATCCCTAAACTGTCAAGAACTATCAGAGTAATGCGATTGAAGTTTTTCTTCATTAAGACCTTTCTATAAAAAGGATGAATGATGAAGGATGAATGGGATGCTCTTCAAATTTGAATGCTTCAACTTTAAATAGTGCTCTTTTCATCATTCATCATTCATCATTCATCCTTGCTCTTCATCCCTTCGGAGCTGTATAGCCTTCGCGCGCGCGCACCTGTGTTCCGGCTTCGACGCCTTTTACTTCGACGCGAATCTGGCGAAAGCTGCCGTCGCGCGAAGTGTTGCTTGGATAGTAGCCCAAAGAATACTGCGTGCCGATTTCCTGCGCGACCTGCGCGAAGGCCTTTCGGGCATCCACCAGGTCTGCTGCCGGAAAAGTTTTGCCGCCTGAGGCGCGCGCCAATTCGTTCATCTCTTTGCGCGCGAGGCTGTAGAGATTGCGGCTAATCTGCATCCGCTCAAACGGGCCAAGCTGGCAGAAGTTTGCATAGTCTTCCGCGTCGCCATTCGGCACAAAGATTCTGCGATAGCGTTGAAGCTGCGTGCGCGAGAGGCGCAGCGCGCCGTCATAGCGGCAATCGCTCATCAAACGATTTTCGACATAATCTTCCGTGTTGACCTGTATGAAATAGCTCGCGATGCCTGCTTTTAAAAGCTTGTCGCGCACTTCTTCAAACTCTGCGAGGCTCGCCGAATCAACTCCGTCCGTCAAAGCGACGACGGCGCGACGACCGCGCACTTCTTCATCGGGCGGCTCGCGAAAGACTTCATCAGCGATGCGCTCAAGCGCGTCATAATAAGGCGTCCCGTTGCTTGTGCTCACCCTCTCGACAGCTTTTCTGAGCGCATCACGGTCGCTCGTCAAAGCAGTCGTCACATCAACGGTCGCAAGGCTCGTTCCCTCTTCGCGCGAGGTCTTGAAAGCGATGATGGATACGCGGTCGCCTGTGCGCAGAGCATCTATAAAAGCGTTTGCGGCGCGGCGTATCAAAGCGACTTCCGCGCGCGTCGAGCCGGAGGTGTCCAAGAGCAAAGCTATTTCAAACGGCGCATCCGTCGTCCCGAAATTGACTATCTGCTGCTTGCTTCCATTTTCATAGATGACGAAATTCTCTGCGCGCAGGTTTGCGACAGGACGCCCCGCGCGATTGGTGACAACAGCCGGAACGCTCACAAGCTGCGTGTCCACGCGCACGACATCGCCGTCATCAATCTCTTCGCCATCCTGCGCGGATGGCTTCGATGTATTCGGCGTCGCCGCGGGCGCAGGCTTTTGTGTGGTTGGCGGAGTTGCGACCTTGCGCGGCCTCTGCTGCTTGCCGGCATCCTGCTGCGACTGCTGCGCGCTGATGACGGCGAGGCCGCCGCAGAGCGTGATGAGAATCAACGAAAGGAATTTTGTATGTAAAGCTCTTCGCATCTTTTTTGATTTGTCAGCCGCTCTGTCATAAACTTTGAGCGTGTAGATTTTCGATAACACAATAATAGCTGCAAATGGTCGCCGTTTGAAAGGAGCAAGCCGCGTATGTCCGTCATCGGAAGATTAGACAAGCAGGTCGAAGACGTGTTGATTAACCCGCGCAAGCAAAACACGCAGGGCGCAGCCGCATTGAAAGAGCGACAGAGAGAAGTCAATCAACATTCAGACGCAGAAACGAACGCCGCTCCTGACGGGCAAGAAAATCCAGACCGACGGCTCGAAAAAGAAGACCTGCCCGTCTGGCTTTTATAAACCTTCGCGCGGCTGAATTCTTCTGGCAATTTGACAGAGCAGCGAAATTCGGTAGAATGCCAAAGTCTTAAAAATTGACGAGCCTTGAAGTCATCGAAGGCACGTACGTCAATGGTAGACGGCTTCCCTTACAAGGAAGAGGTTGGGGGTTCGAATCCCTCCGTGCCTACCAAGCTGGATTTGAAATCTCAGATTTAAGATTTGAGATTGCAGGTTTTGAAAATTTAGAGTTTTACCCGGAGTCGTAGTTCAGTTGGTTAGAACGCCGGCCTGTCACGTCGGAGGTCGCGGGTTCGAGTCCCGTCGGCTCCGCCATTTTGGAAAGCGCGCCTGTATCGTCTAGGGCGCGCTTTTCTACTTTTACCGCATGTTTGCAGCCATTCTCGAAGGGTAGAATATTTGGCCCTGTGCGCCTGACTGAAGCTATTTCGCCCTCTCTACTCCCTTGAGTCACGTCAAAATTCCCGCCCCTATGTAGGAGGACATATCCTTTCCGCTTTGACCTTAAGAGATAATCCACCTCCCCCTTTTGATTTTTTTAGATTCTTGCGGAGAAACCGTAATCGCTACGCTTCCCTTAAATCACTGTGACAATGTCCACGGTGGAGGGTGTATTTTACAAATCCACTGAGTGCGCTCAAGCTTGCAAAATTTTTCAACACGAAAAAGATCTCACGCATAGTTCGATATAGCTTGTAGCTCTAGCACGCACTCGTTTACTGACCATTATTCGACTTCCATGAAAGGCGCAGCAGTAAAAGATTCAGCTATTCTCACCTTTCCATGCAGAAAGGCACAAAGCGAATTGCTGCCTCCCATCGTCCGGGAACTGTGCCACGTTCTCAATGAAGTCCTGTTGGTGCGGTTGGCCGAGCGCGAGCCGGTACAGCCATCGCTGACGACTGAGTTGGTCAAAGCGATCAGTCTGCCGGGATTGAGGGAGGACGATAAATAGCCGATCAATCTTTTCACCGGGACACGACCACCAGGGGCTTCGGCCAGAAGCATCTTGGCTGAATTCGTACTCGGCATGAGCGGCAAGTATTGTCCATGGGCTCGTGCTCTCTCCGGCTTCGCGGAACGTCGGCTCTCTCAACCTCTTCGCCAGTGCGCGTCGCACGGAAAGCCCACCGAAACGCTGAATTCGCCCCTCGCGTTGCTCAAGATCTAGCGGGGTGGGGCACAAATCCCAATGCAGTAGTTGTCGGCACCAGACGTGGAAATCCAATCCTTCTTGTCCGAGCGAGGTCGTCGCGAGCACATGAGGCCAGAACGGCGAGTTAAATGATCGGCGCAGGTCGTCAGTGCGAAGGCGATCCTCACCGCCCGTCACGGTATTTTCGACTTTGGCATCCGCAAATGGCATCGCCGCATGACAGCGCAGGGGGAAGCCTTCACCACCTACTCCAGGTTCATGGACCCGGTGGCGACCTTCACGAAGACTGAGCATCTTGCGGAGATCACGAGGAAATCGCGTGATTGCATCGGCGTCGAGTTGGCTGGCTATCCATAAGTGTTCATCAAGAGCGGATTCGAGATTGCCTGCTACGACAGCCTCGGGGATCGCGTCCATGTAAGTCTGACTGCGACGTGTGAGGGAGGCGTGAAACAAGGCCCTGTTCAAATAAGGGCGCAATCCATTCCAACTGGCTTCCAGGAGATGGCCGAACTGCTCATTCTTTAAGCAATTTGGGTCGAACCGGTAAAGCGCACGCCCAAGAACAACACCAGGGCCGGAAAGCGCGAAATTAGCCAGTGTGGCGACCTCAGTTTGCGTTACCGAGTCGAGCCCCCGCTCCGCGGCCCGCTGCCATTTGACGAGGACTTCCCTCATTACTTCGTGTTGTCCCGCAGCGGCATGACGCCAGTGATCACTAAGTTCTGCCCACGATGGCAAGCTATCGTCACGATTAATTTCCGCGCCGCTGTATTCAAGGGCGGCTAGGAGTTTCCAAAGTGGACGGTGCTTGCCGCTTTTCCGCACCGGGACACCAAATTGCTCCCATAATAATTGAGTTACCTGCCGGCGCATTGATGTCCGGACTTTCGTCAAGCTGGAGGGATTGCCCCGGCGCGGATCGGTGAACGCAATAAGCATAGGGGATGGGAAAAAAAGCGCGGGAAGCGTCGGTCGATTTGCCTTGAGTTGAAGTGGCTGGGCCTCGCCGGCGCGGCGATAAGCCTCGCCAGCGCGGCGATTATTGTGCCTAAGCCGGTGGGCGAATGAGGCTTCAAGATCAAAGCTCAAAAGACTCGCGAGTGCTGGCGGGACAGCCTTGAATCGACTGAAGATAAGCAGTTTTCCTTCGTTCGCTCCTGGCTCTGACCACGGCCCGTGTAAGTCCCACCAAGGTAATGAAGGTGCAATCCATGGCAATGCCAGACGTGATCTGGCGGCAATGTTGCTTAGCACGCGGAACTGCGGATGCGGCCAAACTTTCGGCGCGCTTAATCTGTCCCGCTGTGAACGCCGCAGTGTTGGCTCCTCGCGCCGCCGATGCTTATTTTCGGCGTATCTCCAAGCCACATAGCCACGTCCCATCATCTGGATCGGCAACGGAATCGATAACCAGTAAGGGACAGCGCAACTCATTAAATCTACTTTTCCTCGACCTCCCTGCCGCTTTACCGCTTCCTGTAACCGAGCTACCCAGTGTTTATAGACTCGTAAATCCTCCGGGAGGATTTCAGAACGAGGATGCATGGTATCCACGCTTGAAGACACTGCTATCTCGTGACGCCGCTCGGTTCTACTCAATACCGGAGTGAGACGCTTCTGAATAGAATCTCGCAAGACGCGCAAATGCTCATAATCAGGCTCTTTCAAGAGCATCTGCTTTCCAAATTCACGTAGAGCTATTTCAAGGTCCTTTAGACCCCTGGTCTCCGCCCCGAAGAGAAAGTGGATAAGCTCAAAAAAATCTTGGTGATGTGAGAAGCCTGCGGCTTCATCTTGACGTGACGAATATGGCCGATAGGGTGTTGCCGAGAGCAACAGCAACGCGGGGTCGTCGCGGCGACCACTGCCACGCAAAGCGCGGGTCAGAGGGTCAGGTGATGCTTTCGGTGGGTCGATTAACAGTGAGCGGAATTTTTGGAATTCATCGAAGATGATGAGGTCCGGACGGATGGCATGCAACGCAGCCATCGCGAGAGCTGTGCGCAGACTACTCATCAACCGCATGGGCCGTTCACGTCCGGCGGCTGAGATGATGGATTCAGCATCAACGACCGGAAGCTTCAGGTACTCATCACGTGCAAGGGCTTCGAGAAAAGCGTCCTGCAGCTCACGTATTCCCTCGATTTGTTCGTACTGTTGAAGTACCCTATTCCAACTGGTCTCACGTGCATGGGAACCCCGGCAGAACTGAGAAAACTTGTAGGTATAGAGCGAGGGGAACCGTCCTGAAAGTAGCCGGAAAATGAGCGCACGTTCCTCCAAACGACCGAAACTTCCACGGGACCGATTCAATGGTACAGAGGTATCAGGAGTCAAAGTGTAGAGGTGAAGACGGTGGTGCTTCGGACGCTTCTGGGGGTTGGCAGCGAGCGTGAGACGATCTACTGGTGCCGCTGCTTGCTTTTGCTCCGCCTCGTTTGGCAGCAATTCGAGCAGTTTCGTTCGATTCTGGTGAGCGATGTTAAGATTACTCGAAACATAAAAGACCACTAGAGGTCGACGACGATGCTTCATCATCTCATCAATAATAGTCCGAGCAACCACGGTCTTACCTAGTCCGACTTCATCGGCGACGAGAAAACGTCGTGGACCATCCCAGCGGGTTAGTGTCGCAAGTGCAGCTTCGGCTGTGGCGCGCTGGAATCCCTTTGGTTTGCTAATTTGCCGTTGGCTCATCGTAACTCTGAAGCTAATGTGTTCCAGATTCGCTGGAAATTCTGTAGCAACTCTACGTCTGCGGCGGCACCATCTTCCTTTGCTTGGCGCTCGAGTTCATGAAGGTATGATTTAACTTTCTCATCTGCGGCGGCAAAAGCGGATGAATCTCGAGCCCAAGCTCGTAGAATTTCTTCGACGGTTGGCACTAAACCTACCTCGGGAATATTGCGGTTATTAATTACACCGCTAGCTGGCTCGGTTGCTTCTGAATCCCAATCACCGCCAGCGGCGCGTGCTGGCTCGTCGGCGAGCACACTGCGCAACCATAAGAGGAATGTTCGCGGATCGAGATACTGCGCGATGAGCGCGCGATCCCGCTCTTCATCGGGCGGCGGGTCACAGGGTGCGACTTGCAGCCATGCACACATTTTTTCTCCACGCGACAGACGGACTTGCAGGAAATCTGACCGCTGCCATAGGCGCAGACCAGAAAGCACGACAGAATCCGCACTATGTGGCCAGACGCTCCAGGTTCCGCCGAGCACCGCTACTTCAAGTTGGACTGCGGGATCTGCGAGCGGTGGCGGAGATGATGCGATCACCTCCAGTTCGTTCTCACCGACTCGCTGCCGGAGTGTCCATTGCCCGCAGAGGAATTTCCGCGCTTGTTCTACAGCTTTCTCATCTTCGTTAGTGTCAGGAGAGGTAGTGTTCGGAGTGAATCGTTCGCAAGTGGCGACGAATCCTTCGATGGCGTCGGCTACGTTGCGCGCAATAGACAGTTCGGCGACTACCTCGAAGTTACGGCCTTCCCATCCACGTCCAGTCGCGTTCGCGCTGCCGAGCCAAAGCTGTCGGCGTGCTCCTTTGGCGGCGAAGAATAACTTCGCATGAAGTCCGGCGGGCGGCACTTCTTCGCTTTCTGCTGCCTTTACGGTTGTTGGTATTGCTTCAACGAGAAGTTCGACATCTTCAGCAGGTAGGTCAGGGAGAGGTTGAACAAGGACGTGCTCAAAGCCCCTGAAGACCTCGTTGTCTTTCCGCAATAAGCGTTGAAGTTCCAGGGTCGTCGAGACAAGCGTACGGTGAGTTTTGGCGTTGCCCCATCCCGCTATCGCACGGACGATCTTCGCATTGAGAAATGGACTGACGACAAATACGCGCTCAACATCAGAAAGCGGCTTTGGAAATCCCTTGCTTAGCTCCGGGCCGAACAGGTTCACAGTTCGCACTTCGCTGCCCGGCGGGCACTCCCATGTGAGCGCGGCGAGTTCGTCAGCGACCTCGTTGGCGGAAAGCGTTGCGATCATTGCGCGAGTCGCAAGTTCGGCCCCGAGGCTGGTCAGCCCGGCAACCTGCCTGCCGCGCCGGTCGGCTCGACTTGTCAATATTAGCCCAGCCTCCCAGTTCATCGCGCTCGTGAGATTGCGGCTGCCTAACCATACTCGCCACTGCCGGTCAGTCGGATCCTCAACGCGATGATAGCGAACCAGCGCCACTTTCGGATGCCATGAACTTTCGTTCTCATCAGTCTCGACGGTTCGCAGGAATTTATCGAGCAGCTTGAGAATCGGTCGTGGGGTGTTCGGAATCGTCACGCGTCCGCCCTGCGCGAGCACGCAGACGCGCTCGCGAAGTGCCTCGATGGCCTTCACCAATTCGACGCGACTCCCCGTGCGGCGGTGATCAAGGTCGCAGCCGGTAAGCGCTAGTAACGCTGTGACGACAACCACCAAATCTGCGGAATATGTGGTTAGGATGGCGTGCTCGGTCCTCCATCCGTCAGGCGGCCGTAGTACGTCGGTGAAAGAAAATGTGGGCCAGCCGTCGTTCTTCATGCCTCGCTGCTCAAGTCTGCGAGCATGTCGCGGACGATTCTCCAACGATAGTGCAGCGGCGTGGTATTGTGCCGTTGCGGCTCCCATTCGGCCCGCCGTTGGGCTGCGCGTTCGGTATCGAGAAGGCGGGCGCGCCGGCTGGATTTACGTCGCACTTCGGCGGTTTGGTAGCAGACGTGCAGACTTGAAAATTTCTCAGGCTTTTCACCACGCACATATGCTTGCGTTTCGCGGAGCACTGTCTTCACGTATACCGGAAGTTCTGGGAGCAACTTCTCTGCGACATTGAGGTCACATTGTCCTGCGTCCTCACCATATTGCTCGAAGTGTGTGTGGAGTTGGTCGCGAAACATGCGGTCATCCAGCCCGCCATCGCGGGCGAGGAGTTGTTCCACGAGTGCACCATAGACGGCCCGCCCTATCGCCGCGAGGGCGGCGGCATCGCGTGCGACTTCGAGCGCCAGCTTGTCGGCAGCATCAGCGTGAGCGTCAAGTTCCTTGGGAAGCCGCAACGAGATTCCTTGAAAAGAGTCTCCCGCTTCCACGAGTCGGGCGAGCAGCGATGGCGCATTGTCTCCTGGACGAGTGAGCAGGCTCAACTTATTGCGTAGGAATTCGCGTTCCTGACGAGGCATTTTGAAACAGAGGGGAGTCTGTGGGTTGTCCCAACCATGCGGCTGCTGCGGCAAACCGGCGAAGACTTCCGTAGCTTCCTCGTCGAGTCGCCCGCCGTCGTCGTCCAATGTCGACAAGCGCGCGGCTGATTGCAAGCGCCGCAGGGCTTCCGAGCGAGAATCCACGGCGGGAAGCAGAAGCCCCCAAGTGCGCATCGCGCTCCAATACACACGATCTGGCGGCTGCGAAGTAAGCTGACCGAGTTTGTCCCCTCCAATTACACCCTGCGGCTCCCCGCCGAGTTGTTTCAGACGAATCGCCAGTTCAATGAGCAGATGACGAATCCTCGCATTGAGGTCGCTGCCGCGCTGTCGGTTGAAAGCTGCCCGCTGGTACAACCACGGGATGAACAGCGCGTAGCGAACACGCGTATGCAGCACTGAGGTGCCGGGGAAAAAGCGGTCAGCGAATCCTTGATGGATGAGGAGAAAGCCAATCTCGTCGCGCGTATCTTGGTCGCTGCTTGCAAGTGAGCGCCCTACCTGCCGTATTTCTTCCTGCGATAGCATCGTCCATCCAAGCATGGGCCTCATGGTATTCCCCCTCTAACTCGCTCATTAGTCGTTGATGACGAGGTGGAGCTAAAGCCGAAGAAACAGTCAACACTGGTCTTGCCCCGTCTGGCGCGTCCCGAGAAGACCTTGTGCGCGTGAATGCGGCGATTATGGCAGACCTTCAAGGAAGTCGAATCCACAAAGGAGATGCTGGAGCACTGGCCTTTCCTCGTCTGCCAATAGCCACACTGTGGCACGAGCGCAGAAAGCATCAACTCGACGAAGCGGTGATAGCTGACGAGCCGAGGGAACGCCCCGGCGTAATGCTTCATCATCTGCTCGATGTAGTAAGCCTTGAAGTTGCGATAACTTGAAGCATGGAATAGGACAATAATCGTCATCACTTCCGAGAGACAGTGGCGCGCAGCACGGTGGCTCTTGTGCTCGCCCGATGAGAGTAGCCGTTGTTTCCAAAGTGGTTCAAAGAACTAACAGAAATCGCTTATGTCATAAAGAACGGGCAGAATGTCCATCGGGAGAGCCTCTCTTTCGCAAGCATGGTTGTTTTGGCGAACTCCATCTTACGAAATCTGGCTCTCTCTTCGCATTCTTATCCCGAACTCACGTTATTTAACCTTCCATTCGTCAGCAGTTCTCCACAGGCGGCTGGCTCTGGGGAGCTTTGGCAGGTTGGTGACGATTAACTCCTGTATTTCTGTAAGTCTGCCGGAATTAGCTGCCGAATAAAGCAGTTCGACCCGCTTCGGGCCGATGCCGTTGTGTTGATACAGCTCTATGATTGGCTCAGCCGCATCGTAACTCAGGAGCCACGGCTGACCGAGCGAGCCGAGCGCGTCGTGCAGCCTTTGATGATTCGTTTCATCGAAGAAGAAGCGATAGAGACTATCGGCCTTGTAATAAAAAGGCGGATCGAAATAGTAGAGGACTTCATTAGCTTGTAGCTTACGCGCTTTGACTCGCCGGATTGTGTGCTGCCAGTCGCCTTGATTGACGAACAGTACGCGCTCCGATAGCTGCGCAACTTGTGCGATCCGTTTGGCAATGAGTTCGACGGCGTAGCGGCATCCTATAGGATAGGCGGAGGCTTGCGCGCGCCCGCCGAGAGGACCGCCGCCCGGCGCGATGATGCCTGAAAAACTCGTCCGATTGAGAAATATGCAGGCAAGTGCGCGTTGCCGGTCGGTTTTGTGCCTTTCTTTCTTAAATCGATCCCAGTTAACTAAGGTCGGCTCCGTCTCGCGCAACTTTTCGACGAGCCACTCGTGATCTGTAAAAACGATCTTCCAGAAGCTTGCCAGCAGAGGGTCTTTCTCGCCCAGCGCGACTCTTTCGACCAACCCGTCATTGAGCAGTTGCAGCGCGACGCTCGCGCCTCCTGCAAAAGGTTCGACAAAGAGTTTCGGGCGAAGGCCATTCAGGCGGATAGTCGCGGCGATGTATCCGGCTAGTCGTCTTTTGCCGCCCGGATAACGTAAAGGCGAAAGGATTGACGCCAGGCCTCGCGTGAAGGCTTTGCGTGTTCGATTCGATTTTCCTTTTGAGCGGATCGTTGGGGGCACGCTTTTCTCTCAAGCAAGGAAGATGACGAGTAATTTTATCAAAAGCCTTTCCACTGGATGTTGAGCATCACTTGGTCGCCTTCGGAAGTTATCCAGGGTCTTTGCAGGTGGCCGTCACTGCAATAGTGTCGAAACTCTTTGAGCATCATGGCTTCAAGCAATGTTCTACGATCTGTCGGCACAGCGTCAAGCACCGTATCTGAGCACAAGACGATTAGCTTCCGTTCGGCGCGCGTTGCTGCGACGTTGAAGCGATTGCGGCTCAAGAGAAACTGCGCTTCTGCCGTAGCATACTCCTCGTCGGCCACGCCGTAAGAGACCAGTATCACTTCGCGCTCTTTGCCCTGCATCTTCTCGACCGTATCCACCAGCGGCATCGGACGGTCATGAACGTCGAAGCCACGCCGGGCCAGAGCCTGCCGGATGGCGCTGTTCTGCGCACGGTGCGGCGCGAGTACCGCCAATCCATATCTTACAAAATCTTTTGGCGAGTAAGGCTGAAGAGACTTGTCCTTCGCCTCCTGCAATAGAACTTGACTGAGCCTGTCTGTCAGCACGGCGACCAGTTCCGCTTCGATAGGGTTGCGCGCTGTAAAACTGCGCGGCGGCGTGTACCAGCAAAGCACTACGGGCCGTTCTGGATGCAGGATAGTATCAATTATCTCTTCACTCGTCTCGTCAATGGGAGGCATGGTCTGGATTCTGATGTCGGGCCGCGTTGACCTGAATTGTCCACGATAAAGCACACGGCGCGGGTAAGCCGTCAGAGGCTCGTTCATCCGAAAGTTCTCTTCAAGTTGGAAGATTTTACGCGCTTCAATCTCAGGATCGTCAACCTTCGCCTGTTCAATCTGCCTGCGCATGAAGGCGAAGACGGAACTGAGCATGTGTTCATGCTCTTCCGGGTAAGTGCCATGAATGATGGGTGGCAACTGCTGGTCATCGCCGGCGAGAATAATATTTGAATGTGGCTTACTTGAACCGAAAGCGACGAGCGCATCCGGCAGACGCATCTGGGAAGCCTCGTCAACCAGCACGACATCGAACCACGGACGGATGATACCTCCAGCCTTTTTCATTCCTTTATATGCGCCCCAGACGGTTGCTCCGGCAACGACGCAAAGACTCTCGCGCTGTAAAGAGAGTTCTAAATCCTCATCTGCGATCAGTTCGACGCTGGAAGGCAGTTCATCATGTGCTGCGCTGCCGCTGCCAAGAAGTTTAACGATTGAGAGTGCTTCCGGCGCAAGATTATACTCGCGCGCAAGTTCGGCCAGTTTGCGGAGCACGTTGATGATAGCGTGATGGGTAAAGGCTGTGACCAGAATACGCAGGGGCTTCTTAGTTTCTTTAGCGGCCAAAGCGTAAGCTGCGAGGATGTGCGCGACAGTGTGAGTCTTGCCCGTGCCGGGCGGCCCCCAGATTAAAGTGAGCGGCTCGTTAAACACGCCGCGCCATGCACGCCGCTGCCCCTCATTCAAAATTGCATCCGGGTCTTTGCCTGAGCGTGTAAGGCTGTCTCTAAAAAGCTGCTCGAGGCCGATGCCCCCGCCCACAACAGGCTGCCAGCCAACCATCTCGCTGTCGCGCAACAGACTGTGAATATGGAGCGCGTTCTGCGGATTCGCCTGCAACTCGCGCAGGACGGTCAGGATGCGGCGTGACGTAAAATCCGTGTATAACTGATCGAGCGCGCACGGCTTTGTCAGGTCAATATGTTCTTTAAACTTATCCGGGTTTTCCGGCAACAGGCGCACGCGGGGCGGCATCGCTTGCATATCATATTCTTCGAGCGTCACCTTGAAAGGCGCGGCGCGTCCCCAGTTGCCCTCAAAGAGCTTCCCGTCAACATCGCCGAGCAAAATTTCCGGTTGTTCTTCCGGCGTGACGACCAGATTGAAATCGCCCGCTTCAAACTTTACGTCTTTGGATTCCGGGTCGAAAGTGAACCACAACGAGCCATCGGATTGTTCGCTCTCCGGCACGAATTGAAGATTACGTATGCAAACGAACTTTTTGGCGCGTTCTTCGACAGGCAAAGCATGTTGATGTTTGACGGCCAGCTCCGCGAGCGAGGTTTCCAAAATGGAGAAAGCGCGCAGGGCTTCGAGCGTGCGGAAGTTGAGCGGGTCGAATTCGCTGTAGAGCATGAAAGGCTCTTTACGCAGTAGAAGCTGCTCGCGAAAATCCTGCTTCAAACGGCGAATCACCGAATCCGTCGCGCGCAGTTTGTTCTTCACCGTGTCGCCAATCTTCTCAAAGACATCATCCGGTGACAGCTTTCGCTCCGGCTGCCGCGCATCAGGTGTAAATGTTTCGCCGCCCCAGACATCATGTATGCGCTCATACGCGACCTGACTGGAAAAGTCCCAGCCGAAACCATAGCGCGGGCGAAACACGTAGCCCTTCTCTTCACCCTCCGTATTTCGCGGCTGGTACATCTCCGAGACGGTTTTAAGGTCGAACACGTAAGGTGTCGGCAGAGCGACCATCGTGCGCAAGACTTGTGTGAGAACTGTGCCGGGCATGGTGCGAAACGTGTCTGCGTCCTGCATCACTGATGAAGGCGGAAAGAGCCTGAGCAAGTGCGTGACCTCCGCGAGCAGTTCCGCAGGCTCTTCGATAAAGAGATGCCGCTCGATGAGGCTGCGCAGGACGAAGAGATCGAACGTATCATAAACATAAAAATGGAGCGAGCGTTGCTGCTTCCTAAGCTCCCATGCGGCATCCTTACGCGCCTGCTTGACCGCGGCTTGCGCCTCTTTGAGACGCTCCTGCAAAGTCGTTCTTTCCACTAGGAGAGCTTCATGCTGCGGGTTGGTTTTGCGCAACACGGGGCATCTATGCTTGAACTCTGCGAGAGCCCCTTCAGTTTTCACCACCTCGCTTGAGGCTTGTTGCACGGTAGGCACATCATCAATTGATTGGCCCGCAATCTCGCGGTTTTCAGCATCAACCCGACGCAGCAACTCGTTCAAAGCGCGCAGAAATTCCAGCAGGATTTGCGCTTCGCTATCAGGCTCACGCGCGATAAAGACCTGTTCGCCGCCTTTGACCTTACCGCTCGCTTCGTCCCATCCCTCGTAAGTCTTAAAACCGAGCGCGAAGCATGTTCCCGTCACCGAATCCTGCTCTGCGCATAACGTGACGCGAACGTCTTCGTAGCGCGGCATGAGCAGCGTAGTAGCATGCAACGAGCGCGGTACGCCGTCTTCGAGAGCCTGCGCGGCGGCGATGTAGCGCGGAAGATTGAGCGACAGGTCGTGGCTTATCGACTGTAGATTGGCGAGCCGTTCTTCACCTTCCAAACCCGCCAACTCACGGTGTGTGTTGATGCCAGACTGGCGCAGCCGTCGTTTGGATTCCGAGCTGATGTAGGCGATGCGCGAGAGGTCAAAGTGTGCGTTGGCCTCTGCCCGGCACTGGTCCATGTACTCGCACATCGGGCAGTGGTCTGTGACGTGGTAATGCGCGTCGGCCGCCGGGGTTTGAAAGAGCAGATGAGCGCGATTGCGCAGAAAATCGTCCACGGCAAGGCGATAAGGGCGCAACTCGAACGGCGGATCATTTTCATCGCGCGAGCGTATGACGGCGAACTCAAGATCAACTTCGACGTTCGTCAATCCTGCTTCCCGGATAGCATGGTCGAGGATGAATGAATAATATGCAACCTGAATGTAATGGTCGTGACGCGCCTTCTGGCTCGCCTTGAAATCCCAGATGCGAAGTCGCACTTTTCCCTCTTCGCTCACGGGCGGCAACACTTCCAGCAGGTCAGGCCGTGCCGGGCTGAGCGTGACGCGCGCCGCATCTAGCCCGAACTGGCTGAGAAGGCGCGCTTCCTGCGCTTCGTCCAGCGCCACCTCAAGCTGTGTGACAAAATGCGGAAAAGGCTCTGCCTGAAATGCTGCGATGAAATCTGAGAACGGCAGTTCTTTGACCTTGCAGCCGTCTTCGCCGCGCTCAATGCCTGCGGTCAGGATAGCCTGCTCGCCGTATTGGTCTATAAGAGCCTGCACCTGATCGCCTTCAAAGAAGTTGCCCGCCTCCATCAACAGCGCGATGCCGGGGCGGCTGTGTGCGCGCACCTTTCGCGGCACATTCCAGCCGATGCCCGACTTTCCGCGCAAAGGGCTTGCCACAGTGTTCCAGCGAAAGTTACGGTCGCAACGATTGGCGAAATACTTGGCGATATTCGAGGCTGTGAGCCTGAATTTTTGAGCTGGGCGCGAGGTTGCTGTCATAAGGATTCCTTTTGGTTCCCGCGAGGTCGGGCGCGGGGCGAGTCAAACGTTGGGGCATCCTATCACAGTTGATCCCGCTTGCAGACAATCGCTAATAACAGCATCAGGGCCTATGTTGTTAGGCTTTCGTCACTAAATTCCCGAAATTTAATAGCCATCAAGAAAAAATTATTGACATCCTGATTTTTTCTGCTACTTTTAGCATCGACTTGATTAAGTCTATGTAAGAGACCTAGTGGGTCAAAGGGTAAACTTACCGATGGCGTATTAAATTAAGGCACTGACCAAGCCTTCCAGACAAACCTTCCAAGTGCGCTGGAGAATAATACGTCATTGCACTCATTTCCAAATAAATTCTTCCTCTGATGCCGAAAGGCGTTGAGCACTAAGACAGCTAATGGGTAGAGGAGTCAAGAACTTGATTCAAATTCCGAGGATGCCGAAAGGCGATTTTGATTCTTAGTGAATCTCACACCATGAACGCTTTGTGGAGAATCACTCATGTCTCACCGTGGCGAACTATCCGAACGCATGCTGAGCCTCCCGCTGTTGCTCTCCGAGCGTCCGCACTCACAGCAGGAACTGGCGCGTATCTTCAATGTGAACAGCAAGACCATCCGGCGCGACATAGACATTCTGTCACGTCGCTATCCTATCGTGGACGAGCGAGACGGGCGTGAGGTCATGTATAGCTTCAGCGATGGCTATAAATATGTCGCGCCTCCGTTCACCCCCGCCGAGTTAGCGACGCTGATGCTGGCGCAGGAGTCCATCGCCGCGACGGGCTTTACAGCTCTCGGCTCACCCTTCGCCCGCTACGGTCGTTCGCTGCTGGCGAAGGTCAAGTCTTCCCTTCACCCATCGTTACGCGACAAACTGGATGCGCTGGCCGCCATCTTTGGCACATCTTCCGTACCGGCGAAAAACTTTGCCCCGCATGCCGCGCTCATAGACCGTTTGGCGCAGGCCGCCGTCGAAAGCCGCCGCGTCCGGCTGCGCTATTACACGCTCGCCACAGACACCGTGAGGGAGCGCACCGTCGAGCCATATGCAGTCTATTTCGATCCCGACGGCGCGACCCTCAAGCTCATCGGCTACGATCATTATCGCGGGAAAATCCTGCCCTTCGCCATTGACCACATCCGCGCGTTGCGCGAGACGGATGAGACGTTCCAACGTCCGGCTGATTTCGACTTGCAAAAATATCTCGCCGCCAATTGTTTTAACGGCATTCATGGCGAGCCGTTCACAGTTCGCCTGCGCGCCCACGGCGTCACGGCGCGCGTCTTCGCCGAGCGCATTTTTCACGACTCGCAACTTACGGTCGCTCACACTCCGCGCACGGCCCGTCAGACGGAGACCATCACCATTGAGATGCGCGTAGCATCCGGGCGCGGCCTCGTCCGCTTCATCCTCAGTTGGGGGCCTGACGTAGAGGTCTTAGCCCCGTCCGCCCTCCGCCACGAAGTTGCAGAGGCTTACAGCAGCGCGCTCAGGCACTACGCCGATGACGAGAAAACTTAAGCACGAGCGAAAAAGTTTTCCCCGAAGCCCCCTGCTTGTCCGATGTCTGTCCTAAGCTGCGCGACAGGGATACTCTTGGAAACGATATGGAGAATCAAGATGACTTCACGAGACACATTAGCAGCCGCGATTAAGGCCGATATAGCCCCCGCTGTAATCGTTCACTTCTCTGTAGAGGGGCGACAACTCGCAGCCGACCATGGCTATTTGCTTTACTCCGCGATCACGCGGCAGATGCCCGCGCTTCACGGCCAGCCGTGGCTGGGGCTGGAACTCTTGAGAGGCATCCCTTGGCGTGAAGGCATCATCGTCCTGCCCACACGCGGCGCGAGCCTTCGCCTGCGCATCCCCGCAGACCGCTACGGCCAAGTCATCCCGCTCGCAGGACGCCGCCTCGACATAGGCGGCCACACCATCCGCCTCGGCATCCCCATCGCGCGTCCGCTACAACCAGCTTCTTCGCTCTACGCGCGCATTGTGACCATCAAAAAGTTCACCGAACCCGAACCCTTCCTCGACGCCGCACGCCGCCAACTCGACGCGCTCAACCTCAACGCCACGCTCGAACTCCCCCTCGACGAACAAGGTCGCCCACGCCGCCGCATCATCACCATTCAAGGCAAACACGTCGTCGGCTTCTCCCTCGCCGCACACAACCTCAACGACGAAGATTCACTCCGCCTCCAAACCTCCGGCATCGGCGGACGCCGCGCGATGGGTTGTGGACTTTTCAATCCAATTGCAAGCAACAGGACTTTGTAAGGAGATGAAGTAGTGAAACGAATGCTTGCTAAATCTTACGACCGCGGGAAGCATGAGGATTCGCCACCTGATTACGCGCTCTTGACACAGCACAGCCGCGACGTGGCAGATGCTTGCGATGCATTGGCAAGCACTGCTGGTCATGCCGCGTTGTATAACGCCGGCCTTGATCCGGCTGAATTCGAGAGATTCCAACTGACTTTGCGCGCCAATGGTTGGATTCAGGATTTAGGAAAGGCGAACAGCCACTTTCAGCGGATGGTGCGCGGCGACCAGCAAATCAGGCAACTTATTCGGCACGAAACCATTTCAGGCATGTTGATGTTGCTTGATGATCGTTTTCGCAAATGGCTGTCGCCCCTTTCAGAAACGATTCTTGCCTCTGTGTGGGGAGCGATGGGACATCATCGCAAGTTCGATGAAAGCACCTCACCTGAACAAAGAGCGGCTTTAACGGTTCACATCGCGCATGAAGATTTCCGTCAAATTCTCGCTGACATGGCTACAAGCTTAGGGCTTTCTGCTCCACCGCAATTCGAGCGTGATTTAGTGATTGCGCGAGATGGCAGAGAAATTTGTGATCTACAGGCGCGTGAAGCGATTCGAGATTTGCAGGATGATTTCATTGATCGAGAAGCGGAGTTTGCCGATGAGCATGAATGCCGCATGCTTGCGCTCGTTAAAGCGTTCGGCATCGCCGCCGATGTAGCGGCTAGTGCCGTTGCCGCGAAAGGCCAGTGGGCTAGTGATTATTCACTCGCTGATTATGTCGCTGAGAGCATGATGATTGGATTGAGACCTGATGACCTCTCGCGGCTTATCAACAAATGGGCGTGGGATCGCTCGAATTGTGAGGGCGCGAGTCGCGATGAAAATTTGCTCCCATCTGACTTCATCGTTCGTGACTTTCAAAATGAGGTTGCGGAATCAACTTCGTTTCTGACTCTGGCACAGGCTGGCTGTGGCTCCGGCAAGAGTCTCGCTGCGTACATGTGGGCGCGTGAGTGGTGTCAAAAATTTGAGCAAGACGCTCGCCAAAACTTTCGCCTCTATTTTTGTTTGCCGACTACTGGCACGACGACGGAACACTTCAAGGACTACGCGCTTGAGTCAGGGATTGATACAAGCCTGACGCACTCGCGCTCTAGCGTTGACCTGAAGGCGATCGCTGAAACTGTCCCACAGGAAGAAGCGCGCGAAGATGTCGCAGATATGGCACAGGCAGCCCGCGCCGCTTTGAGTGCCGAACGCGACAAAATCGAATCGCTCGCACTGTGGAGTACACCGCTTGTAGTCTCAACCGCAGATACGGTATTGGGGTTGATGTCCAACTCGCGCCGTGCCATTTACAGTTTGCCCGCGATTATGAGCGGTGCAATTGTTTTCGACGAAATTCATGCCTTTGACGATCAGATGTTCGGACACCTGCTCGTCTTTCTCAAAAACTTTCCGCGCCTACCAGTGCTAATGATGACGGCATCTTTGCCAGAGGAACGTCGTCGCGCAATCGCAGGCGTGCGCCCAGACCTGAAGGGCGTTTGCGGACCTCAAGAGTTTGAAACGCTGGAGCGATATTTATTCGATAACGCAGCAACAGATGAACAGGTCTGGCAGGCAATTGATGACTGTCTCGCGCAAAACGGGAAAGTCTTGTGGGTTCGGAATCGCGTCGAGTGGGCTAACGAAGCTTATAAGGAATGCCGCGCACGCTTCGCAAGTGCGCCTGTTGATGTCTATCACTCGCGATTTCGCTACAAAGATCGTAGCGTACGGCACCGTCGCGTGATTGATAATTTCAAGCCGGATAAAAACCGAGCCGCGATTCTCGTCGCCACGCAAGTCGCAGAGATGTCTTTAGACCTTTCCGCTGATCTGCTCATCACGGATATCGCGCCCATTCCGTCACTGATTCAACGACTCGGAAGACTCAACAGACGCTCCATGCCCAACGCTCCGCAACCAGCAAAGCTCGCCTTGATTCGGGCCTTACTGCACGGCGAATCGAATGTTGAGCTACCATACGAAAAAGCTGATCTAGTGAAGGCTGATGCTTGGCTTCGCAAACTAGTCGAATACGGGCGGGCATTAAGCCAACGCGACTTATCAGAGGCGTTCGCTGAGTTCAGCGAAGCGAAAGAGTATGACATCGCAACTGCCGAAGAACGCGCCGTGTTCTTTTCCGGCCTCTGGCGTACGAGGCCCGGCATGACGCGCGGCGAAGGCTATACGATAAGCGTGATTCTTGAAAAAGATTTAGAAAACTGCAATGAGCGCAAGGCGCAGGGTGAGCCGACACGTGATTGGTTGCGGAGACACGAAGTATCTATTCCGTTTAAAGAAGCCGTGATGAAGTGGGAGCGAACAGGAACGATGCGGATCGCGCCGAACGCAATGGTCACTTACGATTACAACGATCAAACACACGAAGGAACAGGAGCGAGATGGCGCACGAATTAACTTACAGACTGAGCGATCCTAACTTCACCATCTACCACCGCGCGGCATTGGGCGGACTTGCCGCGACAATTCGTGCCTGGGGAGCTAACAAGCCGGAAGGCATTGAAGCCGAAGTTATGCGCGACTACGTTCGGCTAGCATGGGGTGATGACATCACCGATCAGGAAGCATTGCGCCGCATCCTCGCCGCATCTTTCAAACTGACGGAAGATAAACTGATTGACCTGCCCGGTCAGGGAATCCGCGCCGGACAGGATGATCTACGTCTTGCTATCCATAATGGAATTACCGGGACATTTCTCCAGCACAACAAAATGCGTCCGGGAGAGAAAGCGCCGCGCCGTTTCGAGTTAAAGACTGCTGACGATGATGGAATAGGCGAGTTACTGACCTATAAAGCCATCGACAGCTATGCTCATCAGAAGGCGCAAGGCACGGGGTTGCTTGAGGAAAAACTAAAAGGTCAGTTTCCGGCTCTTGCCTCAATTCCTCAATCTGCTGTACCCGGCGCGACAAGCGGCGCAGATGATATTCAAGGCACATCGGATGAAGTCATCCTCCTGCTTTTCCTGGTGGTCGGTTGTTCAATCTTCCTCTTGCGACCACGCACGTATCAAGAGAAGGCGCAATATTGCGTTATCGTTCCTGATGTTCTTGACCTCGAATTGTTCGCCCGCGCTTTGCAACGCATCACTTCGGCAGGGCAAGGCATCAAGCGATTTAGCAACAGCTATCTAGGTCGCGTAGTCGGCGGTGCGGAGGAAGCAGCCTTGCGCTTTCTCATTGACTTGCAGGCTGAAGATGTCGCCAGCGAGCGAAGTGTCAAAGGTTGCATTGCCGTCGCGATGGGCAAGGTGGCGTGGGACGCTAACCAGATTAACCGCAGCGTTATTGTCAAGCTCAAAGGGGACTATCAAGAGATGGATGTCTTTCGCGCTGCGAACACTTTTCTAGGCCACAGCAAAATCATTAAGTTGAAAAAGGGTGATGGATATGCCATTCCGACAAGTGCAATTCCCGAACTCGTCGCGGCAAACCTCGCAGCCGAATGCCATTGGTGCTCGCACTTCAAGGCACTCATTAGTGACAAGAAAGATTTTGAAAGAATGCGCTTCGCGCAGGGAGGACTGAAAGCTATGAAAGAGGCTATCAAGGACGTGGACGATCAGGCTATCATCCGCGCATTTCATGAAGCATGGAGATTAACAATGGGTGCGCTTGGCGAACGCGCCCGCCGCGAGGGTCTGGACTTCGGGCGTCTTCTCGAAGTCGAGCGGGAACGGATGCGTAACGCGATCTTGCGGACAAAGACGGCTGATGCCCTCGCCAGTTGGTTTCTACGTTTCTGCGCTGACGCAACGAAAGGCGGCTCACTAGGCGCACTGCGTACCGACGCAAACAGAATCCGCGAGTTTATTTTCAACCCGCGCAACTTTGACCGTTTTCAAAATCTGTGCTTGTTCGCGCTCGTCAGCTACGCAAGCGATGAGGCCAAGACTACAACTGGAGGAAATAAATAATCATGCCGACACATTATCTTTATGGAACAATTCTCACTGGCGAAGCCGTTGCCGCTAACAATCGCGGCGACAACATCGGCAATACGACGACGCTGCAAAAAGTTTTCCATCAGGATGATTTGCACACCAGCGTCTCTGCGGAATCCATCCGCTTTGCGATTCGTTACCGTTTCCAACTCGAAGGCTTAGACGTTAATCGCTCATACGACGCAGAGGCGGGTAAGCTTGATTACGAAGACGAGAAACGCACGCAATGGAATCCCAATGGCGACGTTTTCATTGACGATGATCTGATGGGATTTATGGATGCTGCCGCAGCACAACAGGAAAGCGAAGAAGAAGCAATGGCGGAAACCAGCGAAGCAGTAGAACCAAATCCTGCTCCCGCAAAGGGAGCTAGGAAACCGAAAGCCAAAGGCAAGACGACAAAACGTCCCAGCCCGCTCGCCATTGGCCGCGCTGTCAGCTTGCGCCCGTATCGCGGCGAGATTTCATTCAACGCTGTGAGCGGAGAAAAGGCTAAGGGCAAACTCTCGCTTTATAACGCGGAGATGCACACGACAGAGTATCAATACAGCTTCGGCTTAAATCTCGGCGATGTTGTTAAGAAGGAGAACATCAATCATTTGATTGATGCCATCGTTGACCCGACGCAGGTCGCAGGCAATCACGCGCGTTTCGCTTACGACTTTTCTCCGGCTTCAATCGTGCTGCGTGTAACGGGCGCACACTCGTCAAAAATCCAAAACTGTTTTGAGCATGATGAAGCGCATCGCACCTATACAATTGAGCGATTGATTCAACGCATTGAGAGTAAGGACATCGCGGCGGATGAGTTGATCGTGGGTGGGGAGGTAGCTTCGACGGAAGAAGGTGCGAAGTTAGAGCAACTAGGTGTCTCCGTTCACAAAGGCGTGAAGGCAGCGGCAGACGAAGCGCGTCAACGAATCGCTAGGCGTAGCGCAGATTTCGCTAGTCTCTTAAGCAACGGAGGGTGAAACTGTGATTACGTTGCATGTTGAAGTGCCTTACGCGAGTTTCCGAAAATCCTACGCACGCTCATTCGCGGAGACATATCCGCTGCCGCCGCCAGCCACCGTTTACGGGATGCTGTTATCTCTCGTAGGCGAACGATTCAGGTGGCGGCACGTCGGCGTTCGGCTCGCATTTGCTTACAAGCGCGTGCCGCAGATTGCGACAACGCTGCGAAAGTTGAGCCGATACAAATACGGCGTGGCAACCAAACAGTCAGAACTCGGCAACGCCCCCGACTTTGTCGAGACTCTTTGCGATATTGAGTTCCTCTGCTGGGTGGACTCGTCGGAGGAGATATCTGGCGACGTCGAGACGCAAGGAGGCAAAAAGCGAGTTCTTGAGGAACGAATCGTCGAAGCCCTCAACTCACCAGCAAATGTTTCTCGTTACGGGGTGCTCTGTCTTGGCTTGAGCGATGACGCTGTTAATGATGTGAGTTTATGCAAGAACATTGAAGGCAGGTGGCATCACTTGTTGCCAAGCGACACCGGCGCGATTGAATTACCTGTCTGGGTAGATCACGTCGGCGCGGCGAGGACTCAATGGCAACGTTATGAGTTAGAAATGGAAGGGCAACGCGTTGGTATGCCTATACCAGACAATTACTGGACGCAGATCATCATGCCGTAGTAGTCCGCGCTTTTATTGTTGACTCGTCAGAAAGTCGGTCGCTATCCGGTGCTGAGCAAGCTAAGACGATTTCTCATACTGCTGACAATAATCAAACCAGTTCCCATGATGCCGTCAGGCGATGAAAAGTCTGAAAGGAGCATCAAGATGACGGCATTAAAAGTTCATGCGCTGCACGCGCTGGCTTACTGCGAACGTCTTTTCTATCTCGAAGAGGTGGAGAACATGCGTGTCGCGGATGAACGTGTGTATGCGGGGCGGCGGCTGCATGTGGAGTTGGAGCGGGAGGAGGATGAGGAGGAGTGGTTGACGTTTAATCTCGAAAGCGAGCAGTGGGGGTTGACCGGGAGAATTGATTGTGTGCGGCGGCGGGATGGGATGATTGTGCCGTATGAGCATAAGCGCGGGAGGTCTGCGCGTTCGCGGGATGGGGTGGCTGAGACTTGGGCGAGCGACAGGTTGCAGGTCATCGCGTATGCGATGCTGGTGGAGGAGCAGACGGGGCGAGAAGTGCCGGAGGGGCGCGTCAAGTATCACGCGGATAATGTGATGGTGCGTGTGCCGATTGACGAGGAGGCGCGGAGCGATCTGGCGCGTGCGGTGGCGCGTGCGCGGGAGTTGCAGCAGATTGTGGAGCGTCCGCCGGTCACGGAGAACGAAAGATTGTGCGTAAAGTGTTCGCTTGCGCCGGTCTGTTTGCCGGAGGAGGCGCGGCTGGCAAAGCAGTTGGCAACGGCAGTTGTGCCTGAGGTAGGGCAGGCACACCAGCCACTCAGACTGTTTCCGGCGGATGATGACAGACGCACGCTGCACGTGATGACGCCAGGGGCGCGCGTCGGGCGCAAAGGCGACCGCTTTGAGATTAAAGCGCCTGAAGAGTCGCCACAGTTGCATCCAGTGCATGAGATCGGACAGGTCGTGTTGCATGGCTTTGCGCAGATCACGACGCAGGCTCTGCGTTTGTGTGCAGAAGCTGAGATCGGCGTGCATTGGTTGACGGCGGGCGGGCGGTATATGGGGGCGTGGGCTTCGGGGATTGGCTCTGTGCAGCGTCGCATCAGGCAGTATCAAGCGTTGACTGATGCAGAGCTATGTGTAAGTTTGGCGCGCAGGCTGGCGGAGGCGCGTGCGCGCGGGCAATTGAGTTTTCTCCTGCGCGCGAGCCGTGAAGCTGGGCGCGATGTTGTGGAAGTGCGTGCTGCTATCGGCAGCATGCGCAAGCTGCTTTCGCCCTTATCGCGCGCGACGAGTATAGATTCTCTGCGCGGGTACGAAGGCAGTATCGGAGCGCAATATTTCAGCGCCCTGCCCTCTCTGGTCCTGTCCGAAGCGGGCGAAGCGATGCGACCGCAGGGACGCAACAGAAGGCCGCCGCGAGACCGTTGCAATGCCTTGCTCTCATTCGGCTATGCGCTGTTGTTAAAGGACGTGACGAACGCGATTCTGACTGTCGGCCTTGATCCCTGTCTGGGCTTCTATCATCAGCCGCGCTCGCAGGCGCACCCTCTGGCGCTTGATCTGATGGAGTTGTTTCGCGTACCGGTGATTGACTTGCCTGTCATTGCCTCGATTAATCGCCGCCAGTGGAACGAAGATGAGGATTTTCAGATCGCAGGGCAGCAGGTCTGGTTGTCAGACGCTGGGCGCAAGAAGTTTATTGGCATCTACGAGAGGCGCAAGGCAGACCAGTGGAAACATCCTGTCATCGGCCATTCGCTTTCCTACTCGCGTTTGATGGAACTTGAAGTAAGGCTTTTGGAAAAAGAATGGATGGGCGAGGGCGGATTGTTTGCGCGCATGCGCTTGCGTTAAGCATTAGGGAGAGAAGCAAAGTGGAGACAAAGCAGTGGTACGTTGTCTGTTACGATGTGACCGAGCCGAAACGCTGGCGGCGCATCTATAAGATCATGCATGGCTATGGCCGTAGGCTACAATATTCCATCTTCAGGTGCCGTTTGACCGTGCGACAAATGGAGCGTCTGCGATGGGAGTTGGAAAAGATATTGACCGAAGACGATAGGCTACTCATCCTCAGCTTATGCGAACCATGCGAACGAAGAGTAGCAGCACATAATCGGCCAGAATCGTGGCTTGATGAATCAAAGAGCTTTGAAATAGCCTAGAGAGGCGCATCAAATACCCCGCCGCGGCGGGGCTTTCCAGCCACATTTGCCACTCGCAAGCACCTACGCTTGTTGGGCCACTGATAATTAAGATTGAGGAGAAAACAGAAGTGATGTATAGACTTACCGTTGTCGCGTGGCAATTGAGATCCCTGTAAGTGAGCATGTGCTTTATTTGAAGCAGGTTAAGGTTCAATTAATTACTGATTCAAGGTAAATACCATTGCAAATTTCGCAAACACGCTTGATCCCCGAAAGACAGTTCCTAAAGCACACAACCCACATGGTTTGGGACCCACGCGGTGAAGATTCCAATGATGCCGAAAGGCGTTGAGCACCAACGGGCTTGGAAAATACCCTCAGCATGCCCAACCGTGAAGATTCCAATGATGCCGAAAGGCGTTGAGCACTGGGAAATTTGAGTTGGGAAGATGTCACAACTATGCGGTGAAGATTCCAATGATGCCGAAAGGCGTTGAGCACAGCCTGCTGTGAGTTCTCCACCACCAGCTTCAAGCTCGTGAAGATTCCAATGATGCCGAAAGGCGTTGAGCACTTTCGATTTAGCTTATAAACAGCACAAACCTGGATGTGAAGATTCCAATGATGCCGAAAGGCGTTGAGCACGCGAAGACGTCGAATCGTGGTGGGTCGCTCACTGGTGAAGATTCCAATGATGCCGAAAGGCGTTGAGCACCTATATTCACATTTGGGTTCAAAATTGCAGGACACGTGAAGATTCCAATGATGCCGAAAGGCGTTGAGCACCGAATAAAATAGTGTGTATAAAAATGGAAAGAGGCGAGTGAAGATTCCAATGATGCCGAAAGGCGTTGAGCACATAGCCAAGCAGATAGCGTGCATGGCGACTACATGTGAAGATTCCAATGATGCCGAAAGGCGTTGAGCACGAATCAAGACTTTCATAAATCGCTGGCTGCTCAAGGTGAAGATTCCAATGATGCCGAAAGGCGTTGAGCACCGGAAACGGGCATCGACGACAACGTGCAGATAAAGTGAAGATTCCAATGATGCCGAAAGGCGTTGAGCACAGGAGGTTGCATCATGAATGAGCCTCTCTATATTTGTGAAGATTCCAATGATGCCGAAAGGCGTTGAGCACATGAGCGTTCAACGGACGGCCTCCATTCGCGCGGCAGTGAAGATTCCAATGATGCCGAAAGGCGTTGAGCACGAACAATAAACCATTTCCATAACTTCGTTAAAGCGAGTGAAGATTCCAATGATGCCGAAAGGCGTTGAGCACCATTTTTTCCATTCACCTAATTCTACGCCTTTTGTAAGTGAAGATTCCAATGATGCCGAAAGGCGTTGAGCACGCAATCAACTCTACGTCACTTGTCATGTTTTTAGTAGTGAAGATTCCAATGATGCCGAAAGGCGTTGAGCACGAAAGAAAATTGCTGTAGTCAATGAAATACAGAGTGTGAAGATTCCAATGATGCCGAAAGGCGTTGAGCACGAAAAGATATTCCATCTAGTACTGTTAAGGTTAGAGCGTGAAGATTCCAATGATGCCGAAAGGCGTTGAGCACCAGGGTTTAAGTGAAGTAGCTTGTGTTGAGGATAGACGTGAAGATTCCAATGATGCCGAAAGGCGTTGAGCACCTATCTAAAGGTAATACTTATTTTGTAGATAATGTTGTGAAGATTCCAATGATGCCGAAAGGCGTTGAGCACTCTAGGTGTGCTTGCTAATCTTTTAAAATCTTTATGTGAAGATTCCAATGATGCCGAAAGGCGTTGAGCACATAATACAGAAGAACCAGCAAATAGTGAAGGCTAAAGTTGTGAAGATTCCAATGATGCCGAAAGGCGTTGAGCACTCGGAACAGCCTGGGACAGCCCCGACGACAGGCGGGTGAAGATTCCAATGATGCCGAAAGGCGTTGAGCACACGAGCGTGGCATCGTTCAGGCGCGCGATCCTGAGGTGAAGATTCCAATGATGCCGAAAGGCGTTGAGCACCGCCAGCAGTTCCACTGTGCGCGCCATAGCAGCGCGGGTGAAGATTCCAATGATGCCGAAAGGCGTTGAGCACGCAGACATCAGCACGAAGTACGACGCCAAAAAAGGCGTGAAGATTCCAATGATGCCGAAAGGCGTTGAGCACCGTCAACTGCGCCCGTTGCGATTCCTGTTTCGTATGTGAAGATTCCAATGATGCCGAAAGGCGTTGAGCACGCATCAGGTTCGTCTGCAACACGAACGCGGAATGGTGTGAAGATTCCAATGATGCCGAAAGGCGTTGAGCACCCTTCCTTCAACGACAACCAATCAACCTATCTCACGAACGTGAAGATTCCAATGATGCCGAAAGGCGTTGAGCACCCGGAGTTTCAAGCTCCCCCAGACGCGGCGCAAAAGTGAAGATTCCAATGATGCCGAAAGGCGTTGAGCACATAGCAGTACGTTCCTTCGTTCTCCATCTTGCGCGTGAAGATTCCAATGATGCCGAAAGGCGTTGAGCACCGCGTTTCCTGTAGCTCGCGCCCAACTATGACGGGTGGTGAAGATTCCAATGATGCCGAAAGGCGTTGAGCACAGAACATGACGCGGGCGCAGATGTACCAGCGTTGCGTGTGAAGATTCCAATGATGCCGAAAGGCGTTGAGCACATAGGCCGGAAGACACTGGTCACGCTGATTGATGCGTGAAGATTCCAATGATGCCGAAAGGCGTTGAGCACCTATCCTTTACCGGACGCACTTTTCCACCTGTTCCGCGTGAAGATTCCAATGATGCCGAAAGGCGTTGAGCACATCGAAGGCGTGATGAAGGAAGTCCTGGACTTTGCCAGTGAAGATTCCAATGATGCCGAAAGGCGTTGAGCACTTTTCGTGCCACGCGACTAAACGAACCCCCCAGCGGTGAAGATTCCAATGATGCCGAAAGGCGTTGAGCACTCAGATGCTGTCATCAAGCGCCATACTGTCTCGTCTGGTGAAGATTCCAATGATGCCGAAAGGCGTTGAGCACAGCGTTAATGCTGCGCTCTGCTGGGGCGCGCTCTGGAGTGAAGATTCCAATGATGCCGAAAGGCGTTGAGCACAGGCCATCGGGTTTATGTATTTTTGGGGGATAGAGGGTGAAGATTCCAATGATGCCGAAAGGCGTTGAGCACATTTAGAATTAATTTTAGACAAACCTTATATGGGTGGTGAAGATTCCAATGATGCCGAAAGGCGTTGAGCACCTATGAAGAGAACTAAAGAAAAGGAAAGTAAGAAAGTGAAGATTCCAATGATGCCGAAAGGCGTTGAGCACGAACATGGAGAGAAAGAAGTTCTAATAAACTCTTTGGTGAAGATTCCAATGATGCCGAAAGGCGTTGAGCACTTCTCCCCTGCTTCTAATATCAATCCAACTGCTCTGTGAAGATTCCAATGATGCCGAAAGGCGTTGAGCACTTATTTCTAATTTATTCCTATCACTAGCAGTTGAAAGTGAAGATTCCAATGATGCCGAAAGGCGTTGAGCACTACAAAAGCTGTGGAATGAGAACAGCGATAAAGAGGTGAAGATTCCAATGATGCCGAAAGGCGTTGAGCACATTCTTATGTCATCTTCACAGGCAAATTAGACAAGTGAAGATTCCAATGATGCCGAAAGGCGTTGAGCACAGAGTTGATTCATCCGGCACGGCATCAGTAAAGCGGTGAAGATTCCAATGATGCCGAAAGGCGTTGAGCACTTGAGGCCCGTGCGATTGCGGATGTCTTTGTAGAAGTGAAGATTCCAATGATGCCGAAAGGCGTTGAGCACCCATCATTCTGGCCGTATGCTCCGTATCCGATAGTTGTGAAGATTCCAATGATGCCGAAAGGCGTTGAGCACTCGTCTTACCTTTCGTGAGAGGTTTCCGCCTTGATGTGAAGATTCCAATGATGCCGAAAGGCGTTGAGCACCCAAGCAAAAAGGCAAGGGGGACAAGCCCGCTTTTCTTGTGAAGATTCCAATGATGCCGAAAGGCGTTGAGCACAAGCGATTGACAGATTCGATGAACTCGAACTGCCAGTGAAGATTCCAATGATGCCGAAAGGCGTTGAGCACAAAGGTGAGTGATGAAGAACAAGAACAAAAAGAAGTGAAGATTCCAATGATGCCGAAAGGCGTTGAGCACATGCAGATAATGATCATGAGCCTTCGCGCCGGGCAAATCAGAAACTTATTCAGTGGAAGGAACTAATGCTGACCTGCGTCATTATCTAGCACGCTTGGCACGTTCCTCGCGCTGCTTTTCCCGTTGTATCCATGCCTTGCGGCGTACCGTAGAGTTGTTTGTCCACTTCTACAATGAGCGACAAATACGCAAGCGCGCTCGCCGCAAATATCCAGCACATCCAATTGATTCGATACCTATTCGCGTTTAGTTACTCTCGATTTGAATGGCCGCTAGCCCGATCAAGAGATTTATGAGAAACTCTTTCACTGCGCAGGTAGAAGGCAAGTGGATTATGCTCCCGGCGGGGATTAAATCTCGTCTCACACGGAATCCAGACGGCATGCTCTAGCGGCCATCACACGCTCGTTCGAAACCAACAACAAGTATTTCCAACAGGAGCATGAAAGACTCGAAAGCTCATTGCTGATGATATCTTGGTCGCAGCGGATAAGGAGTCAGCAAACACGAAGTCACGGATCAAATTGCTGAACAGCTAATCGCGGCTAGCGAGAGCAACCGAGGAACAGCACGCGATGCAACTGCGACTGCGTGAGCTATAATCACGGCAAAGGCGCTAGTGCAGCTACGATGTTGCGGATAAGATGAAAGAGAAATGCAATGAGTTGAGCGAGAAGGTGAAGCACCATCTGAGCCATCGTGAGTCGAGCGAAAAGCTGTTTATCGTTTACTCAACTGTTATCTGAAAGGGTTTAGTGAAATTTCGCATGGCTGAAACGAACCTCGCCAAGTTTAAAAAGCTGTTGTCTGAGTTATTCATGCTCGATCAGGCTGATCTTGATTTTGGCATCTACCGAATCATGAACGCGAAGCGTGGGGAGATTACGCGCTTTCTCGATAACGACCTGCTACCGCAGGTGAAAGGCGAGTTAGAGACGCTCGGTACAGGTGACCGGGCGCAGCTTGAACAGGAATATAGAGAGACTCTGGAGCAGGCTAAGCGCTTTGGCGTCGCTGGCCCAGAGAATGCCCCGCCCGTTATTGAGGCTCGGATGAAGATGGAGGCATCGGTTGACGTGACGATGATGGAGTCTGAGGTCTTCTCACACCTCTTCAACTTCTTCAGGCGTTACTACAGCGACGGGGATTTTCTCTCGTTACGCCGCTATAAGGAGGGCGTGTACGCGATTCCCTACGAGGGCGAGGAGGTCAAGCTTTACTGGTCTAACGCAGACCAGTATTACATCAAGACGAGCGAGAATTTCCGCGACTACATCTTTAAGCTTTCTGACGAAAGGCGCGTCCATTTCAAACTCGTCGCCGCTGACACAGAGCAGAACAACAATAAAGCTGCCGAAGGGCAGGAGCGACGTTTTATCCTGAGCGAGAGGGAGGCACTCGTTGAGGAGAACGGCGACCTGCTTATTCGCTTCGAGTACCGCACCGATGCGGAGAAGCGTAAGCAAGCAGATTTGAACACAGAGGCGGTGCGGCGGATTCTGAGTACCGAACGCTTCGGTGCTTGGGCAGAGGCACTCCTGGCGAAATCTCCGACAGAGAAGAACCCAAATCGCACATTGCTGGAAAAGCATCTGACCGATTACACTAGCCGCAACACGTTCGACTATTTCATCCACAAAGACCTTGGCGGCTTCCTGCGCCGCGAGCTTGATTTCTACATCAAGAACGAGGTCATGCATCTGGACGACATCGAATCGGAGGCGGCCCCGCGCGTTGAGCAGTATCTCTGCAAAGTCAAAGCGATACGGCGTATCGCTCACAAGATTATCGCTTTCCTTGAGCAGTTGGAGAATTTCGAGAAGAAGCTCTGGCTCAAAAAGAAGTTCGTCGTTGAAACGAATTACTGCGTGACGCTCGACCGCGTGCCGGAAGATTTGTATGTCGAAATTGTCGACAATGACGCGCAGCGCGAGGAATGGGTGCGGCTATTTGCAATAAACGAAACAACAGGCAACCATTTGATTCTAAAGGACTTCCCCCCCCCCCCCTGCATTCTGCGTTCCACTCACGATTAAGTTCTTAAAAGCCAATCCATTTCTGATACTCGACACGAAGTTTTTCGGGCAGGAGTTCAAGGACAAGCTGCTAGCGAGCTTTGAGAATCTGGATGAGCAGATAGACGGGTTATTAATTGATAGTGAGAATTTTCATGCGCTTAATCTGATACAGGAACGATATCGTGAACAGATCAAGTGCATTTACATTGACCCACCGTACAATACAGGCCACGACGACTTCCCATACAAAGATAAGTACCAGCACTCTAGTTGGCTCAGCATGATGCAAAATCGGTTGATAATTAGCCGCCTGTTCCTACCTAGCGAAGGAATTATGTTTGTTTCAATAGGAGAAGATGAACAAGCTTCTTTGAAGAGACTTTTAGATTCTTGCTTCGGAGAGATAAACACACTCGGCACGATTGTTTGGAAGGCTAGAGTAAAGCCAGTCAACATTGGTGAAGCAAAGTATCGACCGCAGAATGAAACTGAGTATGTTTTAGCTTATGAAGTAGAACAAGGAAAGGCACGCTTCCGCCCGCTTCTTACGGGTTCTGTTCGTGTTTATCCTCATCGCCTAAGAGAGCGCGCTTACAGACTTGCGACAATATTGAAATCAAATCGCGGAGTGAATTATCGAAGCACAATGACATTCGAGATTGATGGTTATGAGCCGCCAGAAGGTCAGCGATGGCAGGCTGGCGAGGACGTAATTCGCCAACTCTTTCAAGATGGCTACATCGAATTTCGTGATGGAACTCCTTTCCGGCGTTACTTCGAGGATGAAGAGGGCGCAGAACACGATCCTTTCTACTGTTTCATGGAAACGGAATGGTCGGGAACATCAGAGATTGGTAAGACCGAGTTGAATAACTTGCTCGGCAACACGCATGGCTTCGATACTGTGAAGCCCACAAAATTACTGAAAACTTTAATCTCGTCCTGTACAGATAACTCCCATGCAATAATGGATTTCTTTGCAGGCTCAGGCACGACCGCTCATGCCGTAGTCAGTTTGAATCGTGAAGGTGATACGAAACGCAAGTACGTTGTAGCCGAGACAGGCAAGTATTTTGACACTCTCCTCAAGGCGCGCGTTCAGAAAATTATCTACTCGAAAGATTGGAAGGACGGCAAGCCCATCTCACGGGAAGGTTCAAGCCATCTGTTCAAATACGTCCGTCTCGAATCCTACGAAGATGCGCTCAACAATCTCGAATTGAAGCGCACTGAAGAACAGGCTTCCCTGCTCGAAGCGCACGACGAGTTCCGTGAGGATTACATGCTCCACTACATGCTCGATGTCGAGGCGAGCGGCTCAGCCAGCCTCCTCAACATAGAAAACTTCGCAGATCCATTCAACTACCAACTCAATGTCGCCACCAGTGTGAGCGTGGGCGAGACGCGTCCCGTCACCGTCGATCTCGTCGAGACCTTCAACTACCTGCTTGGCCTTCGTGTCAAGCAGGTGGATGCGATTCGCGGCTTCCGCGTTGTTGAAGGCACAAACCCCGAAGGCGAAAAGGCGGTCATTATTTGGCGCAACACACGAGAGAAGTCTAATGACGACCTGGATCAATTCTTCAAGAAGCAGAGATACAACACGCGTGATAGGAAGTTCGACATCATCTACACGAATGGCGACAATAATCTGGAAAACCTCAAGCGCGCTGATGAAACGTGGAAAGTGCGCCTTATCGAAGAAGAGTTTCAGCGCTTGATGTTCGACGTGCAGGACGTTTAAGGAGAAGGCCGCCATGTCGCAAGCTACGACGACCGCTCGCTACCCGCGCGCCCGGCGTGTAAACACATCGGTGCCGCTCAAATTCGACCAGCACCTTGTCCTTAACCAGTGGATACTATCGCTCTTTGAGGTTGATAACTCCGACCAACTGGCCGATATGCTCAAAGATTCGAGTTTCGAGGGTTTCGATGAGAACAACATCTCGCTCTTTCACCATCGGCTCACCACGCGACTCTTCGAGCGCCACAAACTCTCTGCGCAGCAGTTACTCGAATATGACCAGAACATTGTCCGTCACTGGCAAGCAATTACAGAGAAGCGCAACCTGATCAGCCACCCGCTCTACCCCAAATACTTTCAGTATCTCTCACTGCTCTTCACGGAGATTTACCTCGACCGCTATTTCCATAACCCTGCGCGGATGCTCGCCGATCTCAACGTACACATCGCGGAATTTAACGCCGACAAGCCGCAGTTAGATCAGATCGATCCATACGAAGAGGGGCAACTCAACAAGCTCGCCTTCTGGAACGCGACCGGCTCAGGCAAGACGCTCCTCATGCACATCAATATTCGGCAGTACCAGCACTACCAAGCTCTGCACGGTCAAGAACGCGAGATGAACCGCATCATTCTGCTCACGCCCAATGAGGGGCTTTCGCGCCAGCACCTCGGAGAGTTTACGAAATCAGGCATTCCCGCTGAATTATTCGTCAAGGAAGGGCGCAGCCTCTTCGCTGGTCACTCCATCGAGATCATAGACATCCACAAGCTCAAGGACGAGATGGGCGATAAGACGGTGGCCGTTGACGCCTTCGAGGGCAACAACCTCGTCCTCGTTGACGAAGGCCATCGCGGGGCTGGCGGTGTCGAGTGGATGGACAAGCGAAATCGCCTCTGCGAAAACGGATTCTCTTTTGAATATTCGGCCACGTTCGGTCAGGCCATCAAAGCCGCAAGGAATGTGAAGCTCACGCAGGAGTATGCTAAGTGTATCCTCTTCGATTATTCCTACAAATATTTCTACCGGGACGGCTATGGCAAGGACTACCAGATTCTCAATCTGGAAGGCGACCCGCAGGAAGAAATTCGAGAGCTTTACCTGACTGCCTGCTTCCTCGTCTTCTATCAACAACTACGACTTTTTCTGGATCAGAGCGACGCCTTCCGACCTTACCTGATAGCGCACCCTCTCTGGGTCTTCGTCGGCGGGAGCGTCAACGCCGTGCGGACGCAGAACGGTCGCAAGGTCTCGGACGTTCTCAGCATCCTGCTCTTCCTCGCAGGCTTCGTGCGAAACCGCGCGGAGACAGTCCGCCGCATCGAACGCCTCCGCACAGGTCACGCCGGGCTGCTGGATTCTCGTAATCACGAGATATTCGCGGGCGCGTTCAATTACCTGTCCGGACAATCGCGCTCGTCTGAAGAAGTCTATAGCGACATCTTACAGGTCGTTCTTAATGCTCCCGCTCAGGCCGCGCTCCACGTCAAGAATTTAAGAGGCACTGATGGGGAGATCGCCCTGTGCCTCGGTGACAACCCGCCGTTCGGCGTCATCAATGTCGGCGACGCCAACACACTCTGTAAGCTCTGTGAAGAGCACAATGAATTGGTTGTCACCGAGCGCGAATTCTCCGGCTCTCTCTTTCGCAGCATCAATGAGACGGACACGACAGTCAACATTCTGATCGGCTCGAAGAAATTCACTGAAGGCTGGAATAGCTGGCGCGTCTCGACGATGGGCTTGATGAACATCGGGCGCTCCGAAGGCTCCGAGATTATCCAGCTTTTTGGTCGCGGGGTGCGCCTCAAGGGCTACGAATTCTCTCTCAAGCGCAGCCAACGTCTTGAAGGTATTCGCCCGCCTAAATATATCGAGACGCTCGAAACTCTCAACATCTTCGGTATCCGCGCCGACTACATGAGGCAGTTCAAAGAATACCTCGCCGACGAAGGGTTGCCCGCCAACAAGGAGCGCATCGAATTCAATCTGCCAGTCATTAACAATCTCGGTACAAAGAAGCTGCGGATGATTCGCCTGAAGGAGGGCATTAGTTTCAAGCGCAAAGGCCCGAAGCCGACGCTCGCGCTCCCCAACGACCAACTGTCTCAATACCTTGTCACGGTGGATTGGTATCCAAAGATACAGATCGAGCGTAGCAAGGGCATCCGGGCGGCCACGGATGTGGCGGTCAAGGACGTTTGCACATTCAGCAGCCATCATCTGACTTTCTTAGATATAGAAGCAATCTTCTTTGAGCTGGAACGCTTCAAGAACGAACGCTCCTGGTATAACCTGAATCTGCCGCGCGAGAGCATCCGCGAGCTTTTGTTAGCACCAGATTGGTATCGCCTGCTGATTCCCAAAGAGGAGTTAGCTTTTACAAATTTTGGCAAGGTGCGTTTGTGGCAGGAAATCGCAACGACCCTGCTCAAGAAGTATTGCGACAGATACTATAAGCACCGTAAGAACGAATATGAAATGCCGCACCTTGAGTACCGAGATTTAAGCGCAGATGATCCGAATTTCTTTGATGAATATAGATTCCTCATTGACGAATCGCGTGAGGACATAATTGAGACGCTCCAACAACTCAAAGAGGCGATTGAGCGTAAGGAGTTGCAGGATATTGACATCTCAAATCTTCAAGCCATCTTCTTCGATCAGCATTTATACGAGCCATTGATTTACCTGAATAGCAATTTGATCGAGGTGCGGCCCGTTCATCTGAATGAGGGCGAGAGGGATTTCATTGTCGATCTACGCTCCTTCTATCAGGGTAATCAAGAGTCCTTCCATGACGAAGAATTGTACTTACTACGTAATATGAGCCGCGGGCGCGGCATTGGATTTTTCGAGGCGGGCAACTTCTATCCCGATTTCATTCTCTGGCTTGTTGACGGTAAGCGCCAGCACATCACTTTCGTTGATCCAAAGGGCATACGTAACCTGCAAGGACCGGATGATCCTAAGATCCGCTTTTATCGCACAATCAAAGATATTGAGGCACGGCTTGGCGACACCAATGTTGTCTTGGATTCCTTCATACTCTCGAACACGTCTTATCAACAGGTAAATTGGTGGGACGGCGGTATGACATTAGCCGACTTCGAATCTAGGCATGTTTTATTTACTCAGCCTAATAGAAACATCTACATCAGCAAGATGCTACACGAAATCTTAAGACGTAAATAAGCTCAAAAGGCTTTCGCCAGCTTCATGAATATTTCAGACTAGCATCTTGCTGCTGATGAGAGCGCGTTTGATGAGATGGCTGGGAGCCCACCGTGAATAATGGCCTGACGAGCAGCTCTTCTGCAGTTCTTAACGCAATGCTCTCACACCGGGGGTGTTAGTAGAAATTTCCTAAGAGGTGTACATGATGAAAAAGGACTCACATATACTGTCTATCAAACCAAAGCTGATGGTACTGAATCAGTAGCTTGAGCACAGCTCCAGTATTTAGACCTCGGTACTAACGCCCAGATAGGGGTTTGCTTCAACGCTTTTATTTCTTCCGCTCACGACCTTTCATCTGCTAACCTCTCGCTAATCCGAGAGAAAGGTAGAGTTCTTGAAATTCTGGCTGGCGAAAAGCAGTGAAGTCCCTTTGCGCGAACAGCTCGCAACGCAAATCATCATGGGAATCGTCAGCGGCGATCTTGCAACGGAAGAGCGTCTGCCCAGCACGCGCGATCTCGCGCGTCGTTTCGGTATTCATTCGAACACGGTGAGCGCCGTCTATCGTGAACTGGCCGGGCGCGGCTGGGTTGAGTTTCGTAAGGGCAGCGGCGTTTACGTGAGCAGCACAGGCGAACGAGCGCCGCTGGAAACCAGACTCGAACTCGACCAGCTAATCTCTTCGTTTTTGCAGGTCGCGCGCAGTCGCGGCTTTTCCCTCGCAGAGGTGCAGAAACGCGTCCGGCAATGGATGGAGTTGCAGCCGCCGGATCAGTTTCTGGTCATCGCGCAGGATAAAGAACTGCGCGCCATTCTCGCCGTCGAAGTCCGTGAGGCGACAGGCTTCCGGGTTGCCGAAACTGACCTCGAAGGTTGCGCCCAGCCCGGCATCCTGACCGGTTCGATTCCGCTCACGATGGTCGGACAGGTGAAGCAAGCGCGCGCCGCACTGCCGCCGGACACGGCTCTGCTCGTCCTCAAATATCATTCCGTCCCGGAATCGCTCAAGGGTGAAAAGTCGCCCCCGCCCGATGCGCTTATCACGGTCGCGTCGCGCTGGCCGGAGTTTTTGAAGTGGTCGCGGGCGATTCTCGTCGCAGCAGGAGTTAACGCGCATGCGTTGAGCTTTCGTGATGCGCGCCAGCGACACTGGGAGAAAGGTTTAAGGTCCAGCACCTTTGTCATCACGGATGCGCTCACGGCGCGAAGCCTGCCGCCGGGTTGCAGAGCGCGCATCTTCAACATCATTGCCGACTCTTCCCTCGACGAGTTGCGCCTCTACGTGCGAAGCTTTCTCGGAACACAGCCGGCCACGGATTAATGAAATAAAGATCTGCCGCGCCTGTCAAAGCCTGTTCGCAAACATCTGTTTATAGTGTCTGTACCAATCGCTCTGAAAAAGTTCAGCCGGGTCATACTCTATTTTACGACGCAAGAACTCAGGCAGTTGCGGATAGCAGGCTTCGACCTGACGACGTTCGGCCCAGCGGTGATAGGTCAGATAGTAGCTGCCGCCAAACTCGACTGCACGGTCAATCAGCCGCCGGAAATCCGCCTGTGCTTTCGCTATTCCGGCGTCGCTATGTTCGACGTGAAGATTGAAGATGACACACGCGTAATCATCTTTGGCCCAGGCGAGAAAGCTTTCTTCATCCTTTTCGATTAGCCGAATAGTGCCGTAGATCAAATCTGCCTTGAAGCGCAAAAAATCCCCGCGCACTGTTTCCATGAAGGGCGCAAGCGTTGCGCGCGGCACATAACATTCCGTTATCATCTCGCTGCCGCGAAAGCGCGCGTCGCAACGCTCATCCAGCGCGCGGTGATAATCGTCCAGATAGACACTCAGTTGATGCTCATCCGACCAATACACCTGGCCGTTGGTCGAAAGATAGTGTTGAGCGTACAGTGCGAAAGCGCGTGCGCGGTCTGTGTGGGCCAGAAATAAAAGCTCGCCCCAGTCAGCAAGTGATAACTCCCGCTGCTCTTCCAGAATAGGAGTATCAACAGAGATTGGCCGGTAGCAGGAGAAGATGCCGCGTCGCAGGCCTTCCTCGGAAGAGAGGTCGGTCACGTACTGACAATCACCATACAGATAGCCTTCCCGTATGCGTCGCGCGAAAAGTTGTGGCAGGTCGCCAATCTCGATAATCTCGACGACGCGTTCCAGCTTCCGGCGCGGCACGAGACGGAGCCTGACGCTGGCGATAATCCCCAGCAGGCCGTAGCCGCCGATGCACAGCCGAAAGAGATCAGAGTTTTGGCTGCGGCTGCAATGTTGCCTCTGCCCTTCGGCATCTATCAGGTCAAACGATTCCACGTCGCTGATGATTGGACGCATCTGCAAGCCGCGCCCGTGAATGTTGGCCGCGAGCGCGCCGCCCAGACTCAAGCGGTCGGCCCCGGTCTGTTTCTGCGCGATTCCCACCTGACTGATTGCGCCTCTTTGCGTGCTCGTCGTAAAAGCGATCAACTCCGGCCACTGGATGCCAGCCTCAACCTCTATCAAGCCATGCTCCGGGTTAAAGCTAATCACACGATTGAGCGCAGACATATCAATCTGAACGGCATCATCGCCGAACTGCTGGCCTCCCATCGCGTGCCTGCCGCCGAAGACAGAAATATTTTGACCGGAAGCGCGAGCGTCTCTGATGGCCTGCTGTAATTGCGTGATGCTGCACGGGACTATCAACCGGCGGCAACGCGTCGGATTCATCTGCGAGTGAATGTCATTCAGGCAGAGCGGTATCGCTTCTTCGGCGGCCAGCGACATTGCCTCTCGCTGACTCGACCGAGGAGAAGGTAGGAGCGTATCCGTGTACTTAGTCTCAAACAAGTCCATTAAAAACCTCCAATCAAACTCTCGTTGCGAGGCAAATTTCCTCGCCGCGCGAGAGGCAAGCGTGAAAACAATTTTAAGTGTCGGACGAGAGCGGGAGTCTGAAGGAATGTGGCAGTTTCTCAAGTGTCACAGAACTAAGAAGGCTGAGTCTGTCAGGAAACTCTGCAAAGCTGCTGAACTCGAACTCATGCCAGACCAAAGATGAACCTACTTGTAGTGCAGAAATTCTGCTTCAAGCGATTTCGGATTGCGGATTTTGTGGCCCTGGTTTAGATTGTTGCCGCCGTCTGCGATTTACGTTTGCAGTAGGCGTGGCTGGATTGAAGTTTTCCCCGCCGTCGTTCCTCCGCTCGCAAATTGGCGTATACGGCTGTGGCCTGTGCGCGCGCACATTCTTCGGACAAGGCGGCAACCAATCTTGAAAAGTCGTCGGCCAAGTGAATGATGGAAAAGTCTTCGGCCAAAATCGACACCCTGCTCGAACCTCTCTTGCTGGAGGCCAGCGACGAACGGGCTGACGAAATCCTCTTGCGGCTTATCACGGTTCATGCCGAGCCTGTGATTAAAGGCATCATTCGCTACAAGCTCCGTCTCAGCTCTCACCACGCGGACGGGCGAGCCGAGGCGGATGACATTTATCAGGAAGTGCTGGTGCAATTATTGGGGGAATTGCGGCAGCTTCGCACACAGCCCGACGAGCACCCGATTACAGACGTGCGCGGGATGGCAGCGGTCATTGCGCATCGCTCTTGTTCCCGCTGGATGCGGCGTCAATTTCCGCAGCGGCACGCGCTCAAAAACCGGCTTCAATATCTGCTGACGCGCCAGCGTGGTTTTGCCCTCTGGCAGGACGAGGACAGGAAATTTGTGGCTGGCTTCGCGGCGTGGCAAGGACAGAAGAGAGTTGTGCCGGCGGCGCGGCTCGAACACTTGTCAGATGACGAGAAACTGCTGGCCCACATCCGCAGGCTCAAGAGCGGCAAACAGCAAGAGTTGGGCGACGCTCTGGCCGCTATCTTCAATCACCTCGGCGGCCCGGTCGAATTCGATGAACTGGTGAGCGCGCTCGGCAAGCTGTTGCTCATCGGGGATCAGCCGATCGAATCAATCACTGAGAACGAAGAATCTGTCGCGTCGAACATTGCTTCAGGCGAGCCGGATACGGCATGGCAGGTCGAAAAACGTATCTTTTTACAAAGGCTGTGGGAAGAGCTTCAACAGCTTCCGCTCAATCAGCGCGCGGCGTTGTTGCTCAACCTGAAAGGCGCGGATGGATGCGGTTGTATCGCGCTCTTTCCAGCAACGGGAATCGCAACTGTGCGCCAACTGGCGGACGCGCTGGAGATGAGTGCGGACAGTCTGGCCCAGTTGTGGAACGAGTTGCCGCTGGAGGACGCGAGAATAGCAGAGTTGCTGGAGTTGACGCGGCAGCAGGTGATTAACGCGCGCAAATCCGGGCGTGAACGATTGTCGCGACGGTTGAAGGGATTTATTTGAACTGCCGGTGCTAATAATTTGAACTGCTGATGCTAATAAGCTGCGGCTTTCGTCAACTTATTCAGATGGGGAGACGGCCTCATTGTCTGAGGCCGTGAGGATTAAAGAGTCTTGGTCGAACATCTGACACAAAAACAGATAGAAGATTACTGTCGTCAACAGCTACGCGCGGCAGAACTGTTGTCTGTGTCCGATCATCTGGGCGAGTGTGAAGCGTGCCGCCAGCGTATTGAATCTGCGACGAACGGCGACATGGCATTCTTCGCCCTGTGCGCGGAAGTCTTCGGCGCGGCGGCCATAGATTCTTCACTGCAAACGGCACGCGCGCATCTGCCCTCGGAACAGATAGCCGCGTATGTTGATCGAACCCTGTCGGGCGAGGAACTTCAAATGGCCGCCGATCATTTGAGCATTTGCGAGCAGTGCGCTCTGGCGGTTGATGACCTCAACGCTTTCAAAGATGAGATTGCGCCCACACTTGCGCGCGAATATCATCCGGCGTCCGTTGCCTCTCCAACGTCCGCTGCCTCTCCAACTGAAAGCTGGTGGCAGCGAACGTTTGCTTCTCTACCCGTCCTGTTCCACAGGTCTCCCGTACCGGCTTTCGGCGCAACACTGGCGATTCTTTTGCTGGCGATGACCGTCTGGTTGGTCTGGCGTGCGCAACGAGAAGCGGAGCCGAAGCAGGAGGTTGTAGCTTTACCCTCTCCCACTCCGCAACCCGCTCTTTCGCCTCAACCTGCTCCCACGTCGCAGCCCGCACAGATAGCCGTCGTCGCGCAACTCAATGACGGCGCAGGAGGTCAGTTGACTCTGGACCAGGAAGGCAAGCTTGCGGGCGCGGACGACCTGCCGCCCGCTTACCAGAGCAGGCTGAAAGAAGCGCTCCGCACACGGCGTATCGAACGGTCTGCACAACTCAATGGACTCTCCCGTCAGACAAGCCCGCTCATGGGTGCAGGCGACCAGAAAAGCGAGTTTTCCGTAATTGAGCCAGTCGGAAAAGTGCTGTTGACTAATCGCCCGGCTTTTCGCTGGTCGCGGATGGAAGGCGCGAACGCTTACGTCGTTGAGGTTTACGACGACAAGTTCAACCTTGTGACCACCAGCCCGCAGTCGACAGACAACTCTTGGGCGACGCCGCAATCGCTCTCGCGCGGCAAGCTCTATGCATGGCAGGTGAAGGCCATTAAGGACGGGCAGGAGTTCGAGTCACCGCGTCCGCCCGCGCCGCAGGCGAAGTTCCGCATTCTTGATCAAGCCAAAGCGAATGAACTGGCGAAGGCCAGGCGCGCTTATCCTTCGTCTCACCTCACATTAGGACTGCTGTACGCAGAGGCCGGGTTGCTGAATGAGGCCGAGCGTGAACTGCGTCTGCTGCAAAAAGCAAACCCACAATCAGAGATTGCCCGCAGCCTGCTCAAACAGATTCAAGCATTGCGACGCTGACGCAAATGAAATGTTAGCATCAAGGCTTTCGAGACAATTAACCTGAGTTCGATGTAAGAGGCAGGAGAATGGTCAGCCCCGTAGGGGCGACATATCAGTAGCCCAGTGCGTCAGCACTGGGACTCTTGTACCACACATGAATCAAGCCCCGTAGGGGCGACACAGTTTATGTCGCCCCTACGGGGCTTTACTTTGATTGGGCTGCTGTTCCCACGACTGGCGTCGTGGGCTACTGTCATGCCGCCCCTTACGGGGCTACAATGCAGCACCCTTCCTACATTGAACTGACGTTAACTACCTTTCATTTAACCCTGACCATACCACCCTCGCCAAAAATTTTTGAGACGGCAGTAATATGCCGACAAGTTCAGCAACTTCCTGTTTCGGTGTTCAAAAGATGAATGCTTACTGACTGCTGCTGCGCCTCACAGGGCGTCCGCCAGCCGGCAGTTTGAATAATAAACATGCTCACGCGCGGACGCGGGCGCAGCAAGAGAAGGAGAAGGTTTTGAGCTTACAACATCTCATACGGGTCGCGGTGTGCGCGGCAGTCATCATCATATCAGTCGCCGGAGCGGGATTGTTCCCGGCGCAATCGGTAATCGGACAGGAAGCCAAGCCAGTTACCTTACGCGGCCCGGCTGCCATCGAGAAATTGAAACAGGAGGGCCAATACGATGCCTTGCAAACGGCGATGAATCAAGCGCGCTTCAACGTCAGCCGCGCAGACAATACGCCGCTCGGACGCGCCGCATGGCACGCGCCTAATCCGACGGCTGGCTATGACGCTTACATCACCGAAGCGGGCGTAAGCATCGCCGTCAACGACAATTCTTATGTCAGTCTCAGCCTGCACAGTCTCGGTTATGGCTCTGCCTTGCAAGCTGTCGCGCCGGGCCAAGTCAGCGGAGACAAACAGACTATCAACCTCACGCGCGACGGCGGAGTGAGCGAATGGTACGTCAACGGCCCCGACGGTTTGGAACAGGGCTTCACGTTGACACAAGCACCGGGCGCACGGCAGGCAGGCGTGCCGTTGCGACTTGCTTTGCAGGTCAGCGAAGGCTGGCACGCAGTGGCGAGTGAAGACGGCCAGCGAGTCATGTTACGCGGCACAGACGGTCAAGAGGTTCACTACAGCAAACTTATCGTGCGCGACCAGATGGGGCATAACATTCCTGCGCGCTTGACGGTCAATGAAGGACAGGTCGTCATCGAGGTGGAGGACAGCGAGGCCACGTATCCGCTCACCATCGATCCGGTTTTTAGCCTGCAACAGAAGCTAGTGGCGGCGGATGGTGGAACCCGTGACATGCTCGGCCAGTCGGTCGCGTTGAGCGGCAACACGGTTGCGGTGGGCGCACGCGGAGAAGGCCCCGGCGTGGATGCGAATCAAGGCGCAGTTTACGTCTTCACACGCAACGGCACGGTCTGGACGCAGCAACAGAAACTCACAGCCAATGATGCCGCCGATGGTGATTACTTCGGCTGGTCTGTTGGCTTGGACGGCGACACGCTGGTTGCCGGTGCGATGCAAGATGACATCGCAGGGAATACCGATCAAGGCTCTGCTTACATCTTCACGCGCAGCAACGGGGTCTGGACACAGCAACAGAAACTCTACATCACCTACGGGGACTATTATGATTACTTCGGCGATGCGGTCGCTATCAGCGGCGACACCGTGGTAGTAGGCTCGCCCGGAGACGACCGCATCTATTACACGAGCGCAGGCTCAGCTTACGTCTTCAAACGCTATGGCACTATGTGGGCGATGGAAGATAAACTCGCCGCCAGTGACGCGGCCTCGTATGATATCTTCGGCGGCGCGGTTGCCATCAACGGCGACACGGTGGTGGTCGGGGCAACCGGGGACGACATTGGCTCGAACACCAATCAAGGCTCGGCCTACGTCTTCACGCGCAATGGCGTGTCTTGGATTCAGCAACAGAAGCTAACTTCCAGTGTCGGTTATTTTCTTGACCACTTCGGCCAGTCGGTTGCAATCAGCGGCAACACAGTGGTGGTCGGCGCGTATACATCCGGTGTCACACAGTTCTCTCAAGGCGTGGCCTATGTCTTCACGCGCAATGGCACGGTCTGGACGCAACAACAGAAGCTCATAGCCAACGACGCAGGAGAGTATGATTACTTCGGCGGCGCGGTCGCTATCAGCGGCAACACGCTGGTAGTGGGCGCGTACGGGGATACTATTAACGGGCAGGAGACGCAAGGTTCTCTCTACGTCTTCACGCGCAACGGCTCGACGTGGACGCAGCAACAGAAACTCTTCGCCAGCGACGGCGCATGGAATGATTTCTTCGCCGTCGGGGTCGCGATGAGCAGTGACACGATAGTGGCAGGCGCGCTGGGCGACGAAATCGGCGCGAACCAATCTCAGGGTTCAGCCTATGTCTTCTCCACTCCGCCGCCCTGCCCGACTCTCACGTTCTCCCCGGCCAGTCTGCCCAATGGCGCAGTTGGTAATGCGTATCAGCAAGCATTGACAGTCAGCGGCGGCACAGGGACATATACATTCAGCCTCGGCGGCACCACGTTGCCACCCGGCATATCGCTCTCAACCAACGGCTTGCTGTCAGGCACGCCGACGACGGCTGGCACTTATCCATTCAGAGTCATTGCGACCAACACAAGCACAGGCTGTTCCGCCAGCCGTTCTTACACCCTCACTATCGAATCATGCCCGACGCTCGTGCTCGAACAGCAGTCTCTACCCGACGGCACGATAGGCACGCCGTACAACGTGACGCTGACGGCGACGGGCGGCACCGCGCCTTATAAATTCGTCTTGCAGGGCGCGTTACCCGCAGGGCTGAGCTTGAGCCCGCAGGGCGTCTTGAGCGGCACGCCCACGACAGATGGCACTTCCGAATTCAGGATACAGATTACGGACGCCAATGGGTGCTCGACTGTGTGGGAGTCCCGCCTCACGATTATCAGATCGGAGAGCGACCCGTGCTCCGCAATCATGCTCGAACCGTCGCCTTTGCCGGATGGTATAGAGGGCAAGGAGTACTTCTTGCAACTGACACCGACGGGCGGCAGAGAGCCTTACACATTCACTGTGCAAGGCACTTTACCCACCGGGCTGAGTTTGTCCCCGGAGGGTTACTTGAGCGGCACGCCGAGGGAGGATGGTAGTTTCTATTTCAGGCTGGTGATTAGTGACTCGAAGGGCTGCTCCAAGACGTTTGAGTGTCCCATGACGATTCTGAAAGCTGAATGAAGTCTCTATCATGCCGCTCGCCGGTAGGGGCAGCCGGTAGGCCGTTTCTTTCCGGCCTACCGTGCAGCGGCGGCGTTGAGCCCCACCATCTTAGGGTGGTGGGGTTCAATTCTTTCACCTGCCGTTGCCGACGAGTACGAATCCCGCCCAGTAAAACGGATGACTCGTCTCACTCTTCCTCATCACTTTCAGCGAGGCTTCTCGCAACGCCTCCGCCTTCGTCAAACTCGCCTTCCTCGCTTTGCCCTGCCCCGATTCAACACCCGTCATCATCCCCCGATGGAAATTCACCATCAGGTCACGCGTCCCCGCCGCCTCCACCTTCCACTGGCTGACCACTATCGTCGGCACTCCTGCGATGAACATAGCCCACGAGAGCCCGATCATCCCTTCGCCCGCTCCGATTCGTCCACGCGCCGTCTCGCACGCAGACAGCACCGCCAGCTCTGCGCTCAACTCCAGTTGCATCAGCTCCCATGCTTCAAGCAATCCATCTTCTCCCGCTCCGCCCTCCGCCAGCGCGAGGTACGAATACATCGGCGACGCGTTATTGAGCATCCCGTGTGTCGCGAAGTGCAGCACTCTGGCCTGACTGGCTTCACTTTTGAAGCGTTCTTCGCGCGCCTCTGCTCCCGTATAGACCTTGCTCTGCGACAGGCCATATAAACGCCTCAAGGCTCTGACTTCCTGTTCGGCCTCCGGCAGCGCATCGAGCTTCTCATCTCGCAAGGCCAGCGCAGCGCGGCTCATGGTCTGCCGACCCAACAGCGGATTGCCCAGCGCGAGCAGTGTGGTGGAAGCGGAAGCTGTGCTCCTGTTCCGGTGTCGCTTAGTCATCTCGCGCAGCGCTGTGAGCGATGGTGCATAAGAGACGGCTGCCTCTTCGATGAGGAAGCGATTCGCGCCCGTTAATAATGCCTGAAAGGGCAAGTCCCATAAGGTATCATCAGGGACGATGACGAGATTGGTCTTGCCCCGCAGTTGAGCCTCTGCCGGTTTGAGAAGTAGCTCATAAAGTTTGAGTGCGGGAGTACGAAAGCCGAGGTTACGCGTGGCGAGTTGCTGACGAAAGGCTTCTGTCTTCTGCGCAAGCTCATCTCGCTTGATTGGCAGCGTATAGACGCGAACATCGGCTTCTGCTTTACCTGCCGCCTTCGTGACGGCAAATAGATAAGTCTCATTATCTGTAACGACGAATTCAAGCAGAGCGGTAGAAGCATCTGGGAGCAAGGCAGAGAGTTCCTGAGTCTTGATGATGGGAGCTTCGCCGCGTTGGACTCTCAACTCTGGATGTGCGGCGTAGAGGTTGGTCTCAAGAGCTTCATACTCCAGCCGCGCCTTCTCGATGTCGGCCTTCAGCCCGGCCACGCGCGCCGGGTCGGGCTTGTCACGACGCAGTTCGCTGTTGTGCTGCGAGTTGAGCGAAACCAGGCGCAGACGATGCTCCTCCTCTGCCTGCCGCTCCTGCGTTGAGAGCGACTGTCGGAGGCTGGAGCGACCGGCAGAAAGCGCGTCGAGCAGCACGCGCGCTTTCGACTGTTCGGCAAAGGTCAACGCCTCTGCATATTCTTGTTGTGAGACGAGCAGCGCAATCATGCCGCGCCACGGAGAGAGCCTGCTTTCAAGGAAGCTTTGCTGCTGTTGTCCGCCCCCGGCAACCGCGTGGCGCAGAGATTCGACGCTGGCAATGGAGGCTAGAAAATTCTGGCGGGCTTCGGTGGGCTGGCCCAAAGCGCGCAAGGCTCTGCCCATGCTCTCCCTGGCCTTCCAGACTTCTTCCGGGTCATTGAGCTCTTCCGCCTGACTGGCGGCGCGACGGCTGACTTCAAGCATCAACGCGTACTTGCCCTGATTCTGATACAGCCTGCCGAGGTTATTGAGCGTCAGGCTAATCCCTCCCCTGTCTTTAATCTCCTCGCGCAACCGAAGGCTCTTTTGTAGCTGTTCCAACGCCTCGTCATAGCGTCCCTGCAAACGATAAACGTCGCCAATATTATTCATGCTCCGGGCGATGCCCGCCTTGATTTTCAGTGCTTCATAGCCCCGCAGGCTTCTCTGAAACCACTCCAGCGCCTCGTCATAAAGTCCCTGCGATTTGTAGATGACTCCGATATTGTTCTGTAAATTAGCGACTCCGAATTTGTCGTCAACCTCTTCCAGTAGCTTCAGGCTTTTACTGGAATACGCTAGAGCCTGCTCCATACGGCCCTGGCGTCTGTAAATCAGTCCGATGTTTTGCATGCGGAGGGCCATGCCCCGCTTATCGCCTGTGCTTCCCAACTCTTCTTTAATTTTGACGCTCTTCTGTAGATACTCCAGCGCGTCCGCGTAGCGGCCATTGTCAATGTAATGTGTGGCGATGTTATTCAAGACTGAGGCCAGCAGTTCCCTGTCATTCAGTTCTTCACAGAGCGCGCGGCTCTTCTGGTACAACTCAAGGCCGAGTTCATAACGCCCCACTGCGCCTTGAGCGAAGCCCATGCTGTTGAGAATCCTCGCCGTCAGGTTTCTCTCCCCGGCCTCCTGGCTGACCAGCAGGCTTTTGTCGTACCACTCCAATGCTTGAGTGAAGCGTCTTTGTGTGACGTAGGCCAGGCCAATCGAGTGTAGAGCGCGCGCCTTTCCCTTCTTGTCGCCAGCCTCTTCAAAAATAGCGAGGCCCTTTTGAAAGCAATCCAGAGCTTGCGCCGAGCGGTTCTGACGGTCATAGACAGAGCCTAAATCACACAACGCGTTGCCCAGTTCCACACGGTCTCCAATCCTTTCCGCAATTCGGACTTCGAGCTGTGAGATTCTCACTGCCTCCGCGTAATCGCCTTTCTGAGTGAAGGGGCTGGCAAGCGACCTCAACGCGCTCAGGAGCGAGCCATTCATCAGCTCTTTCTTCCGCGCCAACAACTGCTCCTGCTCTTCTTCAGACCGCGCGCCCACGAGTGCAGATGCAAGTTCATTTACTTCCGACGAAGCAGCAGGCGGATTAGGAACTGATTGCGATTGGACCAGACCAGGATTGATGAGGTTGAGGCTCAAGCTCAAAATCAGGAACCAGAGAGCTACGCGAAATGTGAAGGACATAAAACACGCTTCCCTTTCAGAGTCGTAGAGGGCCGAAAGCCTGCCGTCAAAAAAAATTTCAGGCCGACAGTAATATGGCCCGAAGTTCAGCAACTTTCTCATCCGGTATGCGAAAAGTGATGTGAGTAACTTCCCGTCTACGAACTGCTATCTGGGCCGGAGTTTAATCCATCTCACTAAAAAAGCAAGGACTATATCCAGAAGTTCTGGATGTCGGTCACTACAAAATTAAAGGAGAAATTCATGTCTCATATTAAAGTCAAACGCTTCATCGCACTTATCGTTCTGTTCGCCGTCGTCGCTTTCGCGCTGCCGTCCATCGCAGCCGCACGGGCGGGCGACAACAACAATTCGCCGGAACTGCCGTCCCCTCTCTGCGACAGTGTTGAAGTACCGCAGGGAAATCGTGTGAGCTTCCATGCCTACGCGCTTGGCGTGCAGGTCTACAGATGGAACGGCACAAGTTGGACGTTTGTGGAACCGGTGGCGACGTTGTTCTCAGATGCTGACTATCACAAGAAAGTCGGCATTCACTATCTCGGCCCCACTTGGGAGCACAACAATGGCAGCAAGGTGGTCGCCGCGCGTCTGGCAGGCTGCTCTCCAGAGCCGACCGCCATTCCTTGGTTACTGCTTCAGGCGACCTCGACCGAAGGGCCGGGCGTTTTCAACTCTGTGACCTACATCCAGCGTGTGAACACAGCGGGCGGTTTAGCTCCCACTGCACCCGGCTTATCTATCGGCGCGGTGGCAGAGGTGCCTTATGCCGCGGAGTATTACTTCTATCGCGCGAGTCACTGACAACAATGACGAGCAGCTTTAGCGAGGAGACTCCTTGCTCTCCTCGCTAAAGCCGCTCATCTCAACATGACAAAAGCGAAAAACGTTTGCGAATCATTGCCGCCAATCGAATGCGATGGTACAGCGATGTTCGCCTCGGATTAACCTAATATTCTAAAAGGAAAAGAGAATGAGAAACCAAATTCTGTTTTTGAAAAAGATGACGGCGATGGCGTTGGCGTTCATGTTTTTGTTCGCTTCGAGCGTCACGCGCATTGAGGCTGCTCCAACTCAAGAGATGACCCCGGAGCAGATTGAGACGGCGCTTGAAGAAGTATTCACCAAATTAGCTGCGTTCGACGCACAGGGAGTCGTAAACCATTTCGCCGCTGACGCCGTGCTTGAAGACCCGGTCGGCACTCCGCCGATTCAAGGGACACAAGCCATCACTGCTTATTTGCAAACGTTCCCCACTCTCTTCAGTCATATGAAACTCTACTCTCTGGACATCAAGGTGCGCGGTCAGGAAGCCGCCGTCAAATGGAGGTTACGTTTTAAGACTCATACCGGGAATGTCTTCTTCCTCGAAGGCATCGGCTTCTTCAAGTTCAACCAGGAGGGGAAAATTCAAACGGAGAGAGAGTTCTTTGATCTGGAGTATTTTCTGGCGCAATTACAGGACTGAACATGCGGCAATCGTCGCGCAAAGCAGTCCAGTTTTCGACCCTGGAAAGTTACCCTCCGTGAGTGCGAGGAGTAACTTTCCAAAGTCGTATGGCATAACATTTCTCAAAAATTTCCCGGAACCGCTATACGCCCGGTCGAGCCGCGCGCTTCGCCTGGTTGAAGCATGCATGAATAATCTACTTCGCAGGCGCGCGGGGCAATCCTCTGGCCGCCGTGGTCTTCTCCACAAACAGGAGGGCATCGTAATTCTTCTGCGCCACCTGCCGGTCAAGGAAGTTGGCGGCGAGTTGCTCACCGTAACCGGCCCCGATGCTCCTCGTGGCTCTCGGCTCTCCGAACCACTTTGCCACTTCGCCACGCTTGGGCAATCTGCGCAAGTCAATCGCCGCGATGCGCAAGCCCGCGGCAGCAAGCGTGGCATCCAGACTTCCCTCTGGAGCCGGGCCAACGGTGAAATCGCGCAAGCCTTTGCCTGTAGAGAAAGGCATCTCCACGGCCTGAAACGAACCCTCGTTGAAAGCGAACCCGAAGACCACCATCTGCCCGCCAAACATCTTTCTTAGCTCCGCCCCCATCGGTTCATATCCGCCTTCACTCTCGGTGGCGACATGTCCATTATGCGCCCAGAGCACGATCTTGGCCTCCGGGTTCTGCTCCAGAATCCACTTCACGTTGTCGGCCATGCTGCGGTCGCGCGCGACTTCCCCCGCTCGCATCTGGATGCTTTGAAGGACGACTCTCGCGTTCTGGATGGCCCATTCGATGTCGCCGGCGGACGCGCCTTTTTTCGCGTACGCGGCGCGCGAAGATTCCAGATGCCTGACTATCTCTTTCCATTGGGAGATAATCTTCGGATTGTCGGCTTTCGCCTCACTCACCGGGGCCGTGCGTCTCATGCGCAGGCTCTGCTTTCCGTCATGGAAGACCTCGGAGTCCAACTCCACAAGATAGTCGCTACCGCCCGTATAAAAGCCGACCAGTGACGTGGACTCAAAGTCCAGATCGAGGGTGGCTTTGTTCTGGTACGGCACTCCGTCCAACTCGATTGACAGCCCATCGAACCAGGCCGTGCCGCTGCCCGGAAAGATTGCGCCGAAATAGATGTTTTTGGCGTCGGCGGCAACGGGAAGCTCAATGACGTAACGCTTCCAGTCGGTCGTCCCGGTGACGCCGCGATCCTGCATGTTATCGAAGGCTGCTACTCCCGTTGCGCCATCCACGCGACACCAAAACCCGGCGTATCCATCCTTGACGCCATCTGTTTTGATATGGCCGCTGAAGCTGATGCGCTTACCTGCCGCCTCTTTGACAGGCAGCGTCGCCGTCGCCACGCCGAAGCTCGGCCCGGAGGAGACGCTCTTCATCTCGGCCATCGCTGCCTGCACGTCCGCGCTGTAATCGGGCTCGCGGCTGGCGACGAAATCTCTGACAATCTCTGCCGCCACATCCGGGGTTTGCATATCGAACCCTGTGAATTGGACGCGCCCTTTTCCTGATTTGTTGAACTCGCGCATCCAGAGCGCCATGTCCAAAACTTCCTCTGTATCCCAGGTCCAGAAATACATGCCACGAATAAGCTGCGCGGGGTCGCCCTTGCCGTTGAGCACGTAGTCATTGAGGCGGTAGGCTTCCGGCATGTTGGCTTCGATGGAAAAGATGGTGAAGCCCATCTCTGTAGCAAGGAACTCCAGCATGCGATGCTTGAGCTGGAAGAACTCGCGCGAGCCGTGCGTGGCTTCTCCGAGCGAGACGATGCGCGCCTTGCCAATGAGCTTCTTCAGCGGCTTCATGTCGGAGAAACCGTGACCGGCTTCGACTGTTTTCAAGCGTACGGCATTGGCCGCGAGCCAACTTCGGGCGGCCTCGGCTCCGGCTTTTTCCTGTGCCGGTGGTGCGCCGTCTTTGCTCTGAGAGCGGTCTGCGTCAGGCTGACCCTGAGCATTACCGGCGATGACACTGAGGATGCCTGCTAAAGACATGACTCCCAGTGTAAACATCAGAAACGTCAGTGAGATAAGTTTGTAGTTCATGAGAATTTCTCCTTGAAGCAGGTTGAGGAATGGAAATCCATTATCGTGAGTCCTGCGAAATCAATCTCAGCGCGCGGTCACAAAAGAGCGCCTTTGGTTCGTAGTCAGGCCGGCAATTCTGAGAAGCGAAACTAAAATTGCCGGAAGTGATGCGAGGCGTTGAGTTCCGGTCGTTACGTGAAAGAGATATGAGTGTCACCAAGCGTGTGCAAAGGCCGCTTGTTTCTGCGCTCCGTAAGCTTCCATGTTAACCCAATTCGCTCTCGCTGGCATGTTATTTTTTACTAGCTGGAGTTGTCGATGCTGCGCGGCTCGCTTGCTTACTTCGATTGAGGAGATCAACAGCAGAGTGTCCATGAGGTCTTGAATCTGAGATCAGACGAAGAAGCCCGCTCCCATTACTTGGGAGCGGGCTTCGCGCTACAGGCTAAGCCAGATCATAAAACTGGCGTGCTTAATTCGGCAGCTTGAACACTCCATCAAACCAAACCTGCGCTGGTAGCACTTGCCCGTTACACGGGGTCAGGTTACTGGCGATGTGGAAACGTCCGTGGCCCGTCGCTCCCGCGCGTCCTCCCGTGCCACCAGTGACGCGGAAAGGTACGCCGTGAGCGTTCGCCGCGGCGCAGATGTCAGGGTTAGGCGCGAGCACGAAGGAATCCCCTTCGATAAAGACCTGATCACCGGTTTGGACATACGTATCGGTCGCTTTCAGGTCGAAGACGAGATTGGTTGTGGTATTGGTGCATGCAGAGAAAACTGCTGTGTTATAGCCGCCCTCCGTGTCAATTCCAGAGCCCTCGAAACTTAGCTCGATGTTTTCTGGAAATGCCCCGCACCGAGCGACATTCGGCCCGGCGCTTACCAGATTGAAGGTTGAGCCACCTTTGTAATCGGGATTGACGTACCTGTTCCCGTGGGCTGCCGAACTTCCTCCGCGAACTTGGCCGACGAGTATCATTAGCCCTGTGAGGGTGAGAAGCATTACTGTGAGTTTGGTTTTCATTCCTTTAGGTCTCCTTTGGGGGTGCATAATTTATGACTTTGTTTATTCTCTGCCGTGTTCCTCGCGATTGCGAAATAACAATCCGAAGCCGACATTGCTCTTACAATCACTAAGGCGTAAACCTCGCGCGAAAACTATCATCGAGGAAAATAAATTTTCATGTGTGAGATTGAGCCCCCTTCGGCTCCATCACGCGACCGGCAGTCCAACATCTGCCCGTAACACATAGCTTGCTCAATATGGTAAATTTAGGGCTTAATCTCTCTCGCACTTCGGCTATAAGGACTCCCCCGAATGGACGCGCTTGAGTCCCACGAACTGACTGAACTCCTGGTGGCGTGGAGCGACGGCGACGAGGCCGCGCTCGACCGGTTGGCCCCGCTCGTACACTCTGAACTGCACCGCCTCGCCGGCCACTACATGAGGCGGGAGCGCGGCGACCACCTGATGCAAACCTCCGCGCTAATAAACGAAGCCTATTTACGCCTTATCGACTGGAAGGCCGTCCGCTGGCAGAACCGCGCGCACTTCTTCGGTGTCGCGGCCCAACTCATGCGCCGCATTCTGGTTGACTTCGCGCGCCAGCGTCCGCGCGTCGCGAAAGACGTGGAGGCGCGTCACATCTCGTTTGAGCAGGCGATGACCGTGACCGACGAAAAAGATTCTGACCTGCTCGCGCTTGATGAGGCGCTGAAGGACCTGGCGCGGATCGACCCGCGTAAGAGCCGGATCGTGGAGTTGCGTTTCTTCGGTGGGCTGTCGGTCGAAGAGACCGCCGAGGTGATGGGAATCGCCTCGATTACAGTGATGCGCGAATGGAACAAAGCTAAGGCATGGTTGTATTGAGAACTGAGTAGAGCTTAAGCGGATGGATGCGGAACTGTGGAAACAAGTTGACGCCTTGCTCGACGCGGCTCTCGATCTGCCGGAGCGTGAGCGCGAACAATTTGTGGCGGAGGCGACAGCCGGGAACCCAGTCTTGCAGGGTGAAGTATTGAGCCTGCTCAGGGCGCAGTCACAGGCGTCCCGATTCATGGAACGCTCCGCGATGAAGGTGGCCGCACAGGCCCTCGCGCAGGATTCGCATCTCACCATTCATCAATCACTCGTCGGCAAAGAGATCGGGGACTACACCATTGAGAGCCTGTTAGGTTCGGGCGGGATGGGCGAGGTTTACCTCGCGCGCGAGATGAAGCTCAACCGCAGGGTCGCGCTCAAAACCCTCCCGCGCCACTTCGTCGCCGACGTGGAACGAGTCACACGCTTCAAGCGCGAAGCTCTGGCGCTGTCGGCGTTGAACCACCCGAATCTCGTCACCATTCACGAAGTGGGCGAATCCGGCGGACTCAATTTCATCGCGATGGAATTCGTCGAGGGGCAGACGCTCCGTTCGATGATGCGAAACGGGCTGAAGCTCAAAAACAGTTTGTCAATCGCGGGGCAGGTCGCAGAGGCACTCGCCGCCGCCCACCGCCAGGGAATCATTCACCGCGACATCAAACCGGACAACATCATGGTGCGGCCCGACGGCTATGTGAAACTCCTGGACTTTGGCCTGGCGAAACTGACAGAAGCTCACGCGCCTCGTGAGATTGATGAAGCACAGACGCGGTCGGGCGCGGCGATGGGGACGCTCGCCTACATGTCGCCAGAGCAGGCGGCGGGCGACCTGACCGACCCGCGCACAGACATCTGGGGACTCGGCGTCGTCCTCTACGAGATGGTCACGGGACGCAAACCTTTCGATGGCGGGGACAGGCGTGTGACAATTAACGCCATCCTGTCGAGTGAGCCGGATTCCGCCAGTTCCTTCGACCCAACGCTCCCCGCCGAGTTGGATTTGATACTTGATAAGGCTCTTGAGAAAGACCGCGATCTTCGTTACCAGACCGCTGCCGACTTTCGCGCCGACCTACGCCGGCTGCTGCGTTCAATCGAATCCGGCACAGGCGGCTCGCGCGGAAGAACAATCGTAAAATCTGCCAAACTCAAGACGCCACGAACCCGGCTGGTCTTCTCGGTCGCGGCGGTGGTGGTCGTGCTGACGGCGGTGTGTGTCGCCGTCTGGCTTTTCTCGCAATCGCAAACAGCACCGCCCGACTGGGGGCGTGCCACTCATGTTCAACTCACGGATCAGCCGGGGACAGAACACTTCCCGACTCTCGCCCCGGACGGAAAGAGTTTCGTTTACGCGAGCCGGGACAAGGGGAGCTGGGATCTCTTCCTGCAACGCGTCGGCGGCAAGAACGCGACGCCGCTCACGCCTGACACACCTTCGGACGAGAGCCAGCCTGCGTTTTCTCCGGGCGGCGAGCGGATAGCGTTTCGCTCGACCAGAGAGCCTGCGGGCATCTACGTCATGGAGGCCACGGGCGAGAACACACGCCTCGTCGTTGCCGGTGGTCATCACCCTTCATGGTCACCGGACGGGAAAGAGATTGCTTACAGCACAGACGGGCGCGACGTTCCCAGCACGCGCACGACCTTGACCAGCGCAATCTGGGTCGTCACTTTGGAGACGGGCGGCAAAAGACTGCTCACCGAAGCCGACGCCATGCAACCGTCATGGTCGCCGAACGGCCACCGGGTCGCTTACTGGTTCATGCCGCCGAAAGTCGGGCGCAGCGACATCGCGACCGTCGCGAGCGGCGGAGGCCCGCCGGTGGTGGTGACGAAAGACGCCTCCACGAACTGGAATCCGGTCTGGTCGCCCGACGGCAGGTTTCTTTACTTCGCGTCAGATCGGAGTGGCAACATGAGTTTCTGGCGGGTCGCCGTCGAGGAGGAGACAGGCAGGGTCTTGGGCGAGCCGGAAGCCGTGGCGACGCCTTCGGCTTTCAACCGGCATTTGAGTTTCTCGCGCGACGGCAAACGCCTGCTCTACGTGCAGACAAGCGAGCAATCGAACATCCGGGCCGTTGAGTTTAACTCGGAGAGCGAGAAAATTGTCGGCCAACCCTTCTGGGTGACACGCGGCGACCGGCGGGTCGTGCGCCCAGAGCTTTCGCCCGATGGCAAACAGTTTGTCATGCGCGTGCCGCGGCGGTCTCAGGACGACCTCGCCGTCGTCAACCGCGACGGCACAAACTGGCGCGACCTGACTAACGACAAGTTCTTCGACCGCTACCCGCGCTGGTCGCCTGACGGCAGGAGGATTGTGTTTGCGTCTGACCGCAGCGGGAACTACGAAATCTGGACTCTCGACATGGAAGGCACGAACCTGCGCCAACATACCTTCGGCAGTGAGCGCAGCGCGTCGTTTCCGCTCTGGTCGCCCGACGGCAAACGGATACTCTTTCAGAGCAACTTCCTTAACGCGATCATAGACGCCGATAAGGACTGGACGCATCAGACTCCAGAGCCCCTTCCTGTGCCTGAGGGCGAGACACACTTTTTGGCGTGGGACTGGTCGCCGGATGGCGAGAAGCTGGCTGGAACATTCGACGGCCCACAGTCGGCGGTCGGCTATTATTCATTCGCGGGCCGTAAATACGAAAAGGTGGCGAAAGTCGAAGGCTACCCGATGTGGCTGTCGGACCCGATGTGGCTATCAGACAGCCGACGCTTTGTCTTCTCCGCCGGAGCTAAGGCGTACATCGCTGACATCGTGACAAAACGCCTGCGGGATATTTTCGACGCGGGGCAGGACGAGATACGCGGCATCGGAATTTCTAACGACGACCGGCTGCTTTACTTTTCGATTTACGAATCGGAGAGCGACATCTGGCTGCTGGATTTGCAGCGGTAAGTATCCCGGCGCGAACGACCGGAACGCTCTGTTGTCATCACCATAAAGAAAACATCACGCGCGCGGGAGAACAACATCGCATCCAGGTCATACTCCCCTGTCGGCCATGCAGATGAGACCGCCGCGCCCAACTTGAAATTTTATTGATTAACGAAACCAATAGGTGTACGCTTCCGTCCGTGTCAAGATAAAGAAATGAAGCTCAAATCCTCGCGCCGCATCTTCGCTTGACACCTCAGACACAAGCCTACTTGTGTTCCTCTCTCTCAACGTCCGCCTTCTAAAACAGGCCACTCTCGAAAGAGCGCGTTGCTGTTGAAAAGGAGTCTCACGTGTTCCTCGCAATCAAGCGCAGAAAGTCTATAGCCTCCTTTATGACATGGTCGAATGTTAAAGAGTCAAACTCGCGCGCGGTTTTAATTGAAAGGAAAAACAGATGCGAGCTTTGCGAAATACTCACACTCGCTGGCCGATGAAACAGGTGTTCAACTCTCTGTCACTCCTCATCGCATTGACCCTGTTAAGTCTCAGCTTTGGCCTGACGATACAGAGAGCGCAAATCGCAGTGCAAGACAACTCCGGTGCGGAGGGAATATTTCCCGGCACGGGCGTGGGGGCAATTCCTGATGGATTGGGCGGCACGCCTCCGCAGTTCGGCATGCCGTTGGTGATTAGCTACAACGTTAATGGAGTATCGAACAATGTCACGAATGTCTCGTTGGACATCACTTTGACGCACACATGGGCCGGCGACCTTGAGATGATCTTGCGTGCTCCCGGCGGCTCACGGAGTCTGGTGATTGTCAGCCGCATTGGTGTGACGACGGCGACGAGCTTTGGCGATTCATCCGATTACTCTGGAACCTACTCATTCAAAGATGGGGTGGGAGGCACAAACATTTGGACAGTCGCAACAAACGCCGCCTGCGATGACCATTGCATCATTGCGCCGGTGCAGTACAGAACGACGGCAGCAGGCGCGGCGGGACAGACTAATCCCGCGCCCGTGACGAGTTTGCAGGCGACCTTCGGCGGATTAACGCCAGCGCAGGCGAATGGAACGTGGACGCTGACGATACGTGATGCCGCGCAGGGTGATGAAGGGACTGTGACCGCATCCAACCTTAGAGTCACCCCGACAGGGCCAGTATCCGCAGCCTTTTGTGACACTCCGCGATTCACCAATGCCACCATCGCCGCTCAGACAGGCCGCAATCCACGTTCGATAGCTCAAGGCGATTTTAATAATGATGGTCGGCCTGATCTGGCTACTGCAAACTACGGCTCTGAATATGGAGCTGTTGACGGCAGTATCTCAGTTGTCTTGGGTAACGGAACAGGCGGATTTTCCGCTCCCGTCAATTTTGTTATCGGGCGCAACCCGCGCTCCATTGTCGCGGGTGATTTTAATAATGATGGCAAGCTCGACTTGGCGGCGCTATTCTACAACACTCCCGGTTGTTGTATCCCCAGTTCTGTTTCAATCTTGCTCGGCAATGGCGCGGGCGGCTTCACTCCGTCTGGAACAAATTTTCTGGTTGGAAAACTTGCCTCGTCAATAGCTCAGGGTGATTTTAATGGTGATGGAAAACTTGACCTGGTGGTTGGCTTGGGAACTTCTCCGCCTAGCATGGTGTCTGTTCTTCTCGGCGATGGAGCCGGAGGCTTTGGCCCTCCAAACAACTTTGCGGCGGGCGGAACGCCTGAGCACATAGTCGCAGGAGATTTCAACGGTGATGGCAAACCCGATGTGGCGACTGCCAATAATGGTTTGCACGTATCAGTGTTCTTAGGCAATGGACTGGGTGGGCTTAGTTCGCCAACTCTATTTAGTTCCGGCGCAATTTCCAGCTTCGTTGCCGCAGTAGATATTAACAATGACGGACGGCTGGACTTAGCGACTGCCAATACGGTCAACAACGTCTCAATACTTTTAGGTAACGGAATGGGCGGTTTCGCATCGCCCGTTCTTCTCTCTGTCGGTGATTCTCCGAAGGCTCTCGTCGTCGGAGATTTCAACAATGATGGCTTGAGGGATATTGCTACAGCTAACAGTGGAAATACTGTTTCCGTATTGAAAGCCAATAGCAATGGGAGCTTTTCCGCTCCCGCAGCTTATGCTGTCGGGGCCAATAGTCCCGCATATATCGTGACCGGAGACTATAACAGCGATGGCAAGTTAGACCTCATCACGGCTAACTTCTCGGATAATCTCTCGCTTTTATTGGGAGACGGCACAGGGGCTTTCAGGGCCGGGAGCAGCTATCCTGTCGGCTCGAATCCCATATCTATGGCTGCCGGAGATTTCAACGGTGACAAGAGAAACGACTTGGCCGTGATAAGCAATACGCAGAACATCGTTTCGATTTTACTCGGAATCGGGAATGGTAATTTCAGCGCGCCGACAACCTTTAACGCAGGGGCTTTCCCTCGTTTCATCGCCGTCGGTGAGTTTAATAATGACGGCAAGCTCGACCTTGTGGTGTCAAGAAGTTTGCAAGCAGGAGAGGTCTCGGTCTTTCTTGGAACCGGGACAGGCAGTTTTTCCGCGCCGAATAATTTCCCCTTGACGCTATTTCCCGCAGCAATCAGCGTTGGTGATTTTAATAATGACGGCAATAGCGATCTGGCGATAGCGCATACTCCAAACAGCAGCCTTGTCTCAATTCTGTTGGGCGATGGAGCAGGTAACTTTGGCACGCTGCTTCAGTTTTTCGCTCCCACCCCGCAATTCATCGCTGCCGGAAACTTTAATGCTGACGGCAATCTTGACTTAGCCGTCGCCAGCCCCAACTCCGTCTCAATTATGCTAGGCAATGGCACGGGCGGATTCAGCAGTCCGACTCCGTTCGGAATTCCTGGCGGCACACACACTCTGGCGGTAGGAGATTTTAATCAAGATGGAAAATCCGACATCGCAGCGACCAATGAAGGTTTGAATGTTGTTTCAATTCTGCTCGGCACAGGGACAGGAAGTTTTGGGCCGGTGACGAATTTTAGTATCGGGGCAGGACAAAACTACATTACGCTTGGCGACTTCAACGGCGACTTCAAAACTGACCTGGCAGCCACAACCAATCTGGGGGTTTCCATTCTTTTAGGAAATGGGTCGGGCGGATTTGGGACGCCCACTCATTTCAGTGCCGGAGGTCGTCCGTTCTCTATCGTCGCCGTAGAATTAAATGGCGATAACAAATTAGACCTGGCTTTCTCTGGCCCAAACAATTCTGCGACAGTCATGCTCAATGCCTGCAAGGGGAGGAAAGCGCCTTTTGATTTTGACGGCGATGGTCGAACGGACATCTCCGTCTTCCGGCCCTCAACGGGCGACTGGTACATCTTGCTCAGTTCCAACGGCACGCTCCGCGCGCAGCAATTCGGAATCAGCGGAGACCGAATCGTGCCTGCTGATTATGACGGCGATGGCCGGACTGACATTGCAGTTTTTCGCAACGGCTCATGGTACATCTTGCGTAGTTCTGATGGCACATTCCACGGGCTGATGTTTGGCCTCAACACGGATCATCCTGTGCCTGCTGATTATGACGGCGATGGTAAAGCAGATATGGCAGTCTTTCGTCCCTCGAACGGCGCATGGTATCTCTTGCGCAGTTCCGATGGCGCGTTCGTTTCACAATCCTTCGGCACGGCGACAGATTTTCCTTTAGCCGGAGATTATGACGGTGACGGGAAAGCAGACTTCACCGTCTATCGTTTTGCAAACGGCGGCTGGTACACATTGCGAAGCTCTGATGACTCAGTGATTGGGACACAGTTCGGCGCGAGCACAGACAAGCCGATAGTCGCAGACTTTGATGGAGACGGGAAAACAGATATTGCAGTCTATAGACCGGAGACCGCAGTCTGGTATTTCCTGCGCAGCAGCGATGGCATCTCAGGCTCAAGACAACTCGGCGCGAGCACAGACCGCCCGGTGCCTGGCGATTATGACGGCGATGGTAAAACCGACTGCGCAGTTTTTCGCCCATCGGATAGCAAATGGTACATCCTGAATAGCTCGAACGGCGTTTTCAGCGCACAGCAGTTCGGCATCTCAACCGATATGCCTGTGCCTGCCGCTTACATTCCATAACGGAGCGATTCGTTCACGCATTTACTGAAATCCGCTCCGCTTATCAAATTGTGAGCACTTTGTCCGTCAGGCTGAAGAGGCCCGAAGAATTCTCCACGCGCACGCGGAAGCGGTGATACACCGGCAGGTCGTTTTCTTCATTCTCTTTGAGAAGCACGTTCGTGCCAAGATCGGTGGCGGCCAGATTCACTGTCACATCTTCATTCGTCTTGACACTGTAAAGCATGACCCAGTTGCCTGCGACATTCATCTTGTCCAGATAATAGATGCCATTATAAACAGTCGCGGGCCATGAAAGAATGACTCCTGTTAATCTCGCAGGATTTTCGGAAAGACCATCCGAAGTGTATGTTATCTCTGGAGCCTCAGGATTAACGGCATCTATCATCGTGGTCAGCAGCAGCTTCGACGATTGTGAGGGAGACCATTCGATTTCGCCCTCTGGATTTTCCACCTTGCGGAGCGCAACTATGCGATAGAACAACGGGTCTCCATAAGGCACGAACCCGCTCTCAAAATCATCAGACAACAAGATAGTCTGCTCTCCGATTTGATTCGACTCGGCAAAATCTACTGTCTTTACCAGTTGCATTGTACGCACGGAGAGCGCGTCTGCGGCATTGCTGGCACGATAGACGAGCATCCGCCCTACTTTCTGCACAACCGGATAAGCATTGACTTCAAAGTTGACGACTGGCTCTGTGTTTGTCACAAGGTTGCGTTCCCGTATATACATCTTCTTCACGCCGGGAGAATCGGGAGGACGTGTGTTGATTAATCGAACCGGCCCGGCAATCGGCCCCGGCTGGCCCAGACGACCACGATTTCCAATCTCGCGCCCGTAGTAGAAAAAGATATTGGTGCTCGTTCCATCAAGCGTAAAGTCAGTGAACTGTATCTCAAGTCCATTTCCGGTTCTCTTCGCCATCGGCGCGATGTCGAACGCAGGATCACCTGGGTCGAGCAGTCTCCCCTGCGCGTTGCGTATGTTCTGCGGCTTCGGCACTGGAACGTAAGATGGCCCTTTGATAAATGAGTAAATCAATGGCAATTCAGTGAGCGAGGTAAACGCGCCCCAAACGGCTTGCTTCAATTCCGCTATCACACTGCCGGGCGTTGAGCCGTCAAACACGTCCTCTTTATCTGGATTGGGAAACGCATAGCCGTCTTCTGCCGGAAATTTCCTGAACGTGCCATTGGGGTTCGAGCCGGTCGGGTCATAATAAGGACGTTGAGGATCGTCATAGACATAATCGAAGCTGAGCAGATTGCGCCAGCGATCCCAACGGTACGGGTCATCGTCGCCTAACATTTCAAGTTGCTGGATGATGGCATCGTAGGTCACATTGCTGTACAAAGCTCGCAATACGGCCTCGTCGTCCGCGCGATACATCACCACAGCATAAGGCTTGTGTTCAAAGTCTAGCCGGAAGGTATAAGACGACTTGTAATAGTAGTCTGGCCGCGTGGCAAACTCGCCTCCGGCGGGCTTCCCTGGTGGAAAAGGCTCTACGAATTCGAGCGCGACGATAGGCGCAGGGATTCCGACATCCGAGTAATAAGCCTGTCTATTATCACACGCTCTGGCCCCAAGCCATGTCCTGCGATTTCCCTCGCCCTCCGAAGCCTGAATGGTCGCTTCCGTAAAATCATGCTCCGGCTCAGCAAACAGGTAGAACTTATAACCCGGATAATAGTTCACAGTGACCCGCTCGTCCGTGATGACATTCTCATTCGGGTCTTGCTCGTTATATGCGTTGTCTATGACATACAGCACAAGCGGCTCGACCTCATCGCCCAAATTCTCTATGCGGAATACTTCAAGAGATTTCCTTAAGACATCTCTGTTGCCGAGCGTGGGAGCGCGCACCACGCCTTTATACCAGTCGGACGGATCCGCCTCTGTGAATTGAGGATGATGCGGCAGCATATAGGCTGTGAAATCTATCCTGTAAACTCCGGGAGGAACGTCTTCCTCCGGCACATTTATGGTAGCCTGCGAGACAACGCCGCGCAGCTTGATAGTGATATTCTCCCCGTCCTGCTCGTAAGTTTCAGTATGCGTCGTCCAGGTGCTATCTCCTATCGTAATAGTTTTTGAGAGCGGATTTGGCATGCCCCATGAAGCATCATCCGCCATGTTCTCTACGGCCATAAACATCACCTGCGAGTTTGGGTCGAGCGACGGCGCGATGTATTCCTGCACGGTCACATAAGCCCCTTTTGGGCTAGTGGCGTTAGGTGTTCCCTTCGCGTTCTTCTGCACGGTGAAGACAGGCCCTTCGCCAGATACACTCGAAGGTGAAATATCCGTGATGATGTAGTTCTCCTGTTTACAACTGAACACGCCGCCCACGAAGTTTTGGAACAGCTCCGGGTCGAGCGTCGGATGAATCGTCACGCCTTGACTGTTCATGGTGAAGCCCGTTGTGCGGATGATGCTTTTGTGAGCATCCGCCGGATCGTCGCTCACAGATTTGAGTGCGCCCACCACGTTGCGCGGCATCTCGGAGCGAAAGAACAACTCTACTGTATCTGCGAAATCGTAGCTCAAATCCTGCGCGTGGTTATATTCAAAAGTGACGCGCACCAGCGTTCTATCCCTATCCTCTTCGATCAATTTCATCAATAAGCTTTGTTCGGCGGAGGTGGTCAACATGAGCGGCGACTCTTTTTGAATGAGTTGCACGGCAAAGTTTGAAGGCGGCAGCAGGCGGTTGGCCTTTGTGATGAGAGTGTCATCCGTCGAGACAATGTTACCGACGGGTGAAACGCGCGAGAACCAGTTAATGGCATAGCAGCCATATTCATGAATGCCGGATTCACTTTCTTTATGCCGCAGGATAGGGTTTTCGGCGTTGGGTTTTTCGGGATCGGCGTTGTTCGGCAGTGGCAGCGTTTCAAAATTCGGCGGGTCGTCGAGGTCTTGATAAAAGAGGTCATGCGCGATTTCCTGCCTGCGCCAATCGGCTTCGCCCTGCATTCTGTACTCGATGCCGTAGAACACGCTGGCTGTTTTTTCGACCGCGCAAAACTCTACCGGAGGAACGAAAAACTGACCGGGCGCAGTCTCGTCCGTCTCTTCTGGTTCGACAAAAAGATTGATATAGCGCGACAGACCGTCCAGCGTGTAGCCTCGCTCATCCGTGAGGTGCGTGAGTTGTTCCTCTCCGTTATCAACAGTCAGGCCGTAAGTCACATCCTTGAGGCGGGGCGCATCCGGCAGGCGATGGTCGAGCGGTCTTGTAGGGATTCCCATATAGTAATGGCGCACAGGTCGTGCGCTGTGCGTATCATCGAGCGCGCCTTCCGTGTCGTACATGCAGAGATAGATGTACTCGTCTGTCGCGCTCATGATGTTGCGATCCAGATAGCCTAGCCCAAGCATCCGCGCGATATGGAAATCGAGCGAGAGCATGCGCAACATATCGAGCATGCTGACCTCAATAGAGCCATCCTCCGTGCGCTCGCTCTCCAAAAGGTCGAGCGCCAACGGGTCGTCGTCGCTCAATTCAATGTATCGCTGCACGCCGCGACTCAACCCGCCCTCGCGCTGCCAGCGATCCTGATAGTTCCACACTCTGAGCCGTGCGTCGTCGTTATATTTCCGCCATTGCCCGTTGATAGAATCAGGCACAGGTTCGAGACGATTGAAAGCAGTCTCCTCATCCGTCGTCAGGGCCATGCTGCCGAGACTCTCCCAGATTGCGCCCGCAAGGTATTGATCGTAAGTTTCGAATTCGAGCTTGCGCGGATAACCGCCCGTCACGTCGAGACGCACGACGCGAATGTTTTCCGACATCATGCGCGCATGGCATTCGGTCTCCTCTTCCTTTCTCTTGCAAAAGCAGAGGTCGTCAATACCAAAGTCGTTGCCGCCGGATGCGATAGATAAAGAGATGATTTCGACAGTCACGGCGGTAGCCGCGCCTGAGTCCCAGAAAAATGTGAACTGTTCCCAGATATTCACTCCTCCGGGCGTCAACTGTTCAAAAGATTGCACGCGGCCATCGTTTGAGGTAAATCGGAATTGCATGTTTCGCGCAATATCCGAAATATTGAGCAAGGCTAACCAACCCGTAAAACAATATTCGGTTTCAGGCTCAACATCTTGCCGGAAACGAATCACAGCTTTGTTGGGAGTGGTGATGCCGTCCGCCGCGAGAAATTTTGTTCCAGAGTGTGGCAAGCCCCGCCAATGACCGTTGAGCAGCTGCGCATTCGATGTGACATTGATGACGCCCGGCACAGAAGCTCCCTGAAACTGGTAATCCGTTTCAAAGCCAAACTCGCCGGGCTCATTCTCAAAGTCTCCGTTGCTCAGCATGTTTGGCCCACCACAACACGAAGGCACAACCAGTTCTTCTTCTTGTGGACACCAATTTTCGTCGGTGAAAGTTTTCCGGCATGACACGGATAACGCTGAGAGCGGCTCGTTCGATTCGACGCTCAAGAGCTCGGCCCGCATCACCGTCAGAGGATCGCGTTTGATATCGAACTCGACGGCGAAGCAGAGTTTGTCTTTGACTTCGGCTTCTATCAATCCGGGGCAATACTGGCGCACGAATTCGAGCGGGCGAGCGGACGGATTGACAACAGCACGTACGGCTGCGTATCTCGCGCCGTCACGAAAGCGTATGTAAACCACTGTGTCTGTGCTTGCGTCTTTGTATATCCAGAATGCGATTTCATCGTTGATGACATCAGGCACGATGGAAAAATCAACGACCAGAGGAAACCGTTCTTCATACCGCGAGCGGAACAACTTCACATAGTCGTCCTCGCGGTTGAAGTTGAGAGTTGTCCGTGCATAATCTGCTTTCGGCAGATGCGACTCCCCCAGATTGCGCAGCAGCAGCCAGCGCAGATGCGCCCCGTAGACGCTGCCGTCGTCGCCTGTCGAGCCGACGCTCTGTAGATAGAGAAAGGGCGACTGCACCTTGTATTCAAAGGGAGGAAACAGGAGTTGCTGCTCGTCGTTTTTACTCTCGTCCATAAGCGACACCAATTCGGGGCGTGAGAAATTTTAAATGTTCATCGGGATGTGGCCGGACATAACCACTGACCGCTCCGCGTATTTGAATCCATCCCACTGAATATAGGCGAAGCGGAATCTGAGTTGTGTCTCAGGAATTCCCCTTGCCGGATGCATCACAAAAGCCTCCGCGCGATCCCTGGAAAACAATATCCTGTACGCTTGATTGATACCGAGCCCTTGCATCACGCGGAGACTGCGCGCCAGTTCGTTATCAGGAAGCTTCGGATCGTTGAACGGCTCAGGGCTGCGAATCCAGACCGCAACCACTCCATTGGTCGTGCTATTGCGGATGATGTTGAACTCCGTGCTGATGGGCGCGTCGAGCGGCGCAAGCCGCATCACTCCTTCAATCAGACGATCAAACGGGTCGGCCCAAATGCCTGCCAGCGCAGCGTTCGGGCCGGACATGTTGCCCGTCACGACATCGAACATGAGGTTGATGTCGGCTATAGAAAGCGTCGCATCAATTTGGAAGATGGCGTCACGCCGATTTCCTTCACCGTCGTCGAGATGATAACTGTTCACTTGCGCGGCGAAGTCTGCGAAGCGCGACGTTTGAAAACCGTAACGATGCACTTCCTGCACTTGTCTGTTGTACAGGTTATTGACCACAGCCGTGTAGAGCTTGAGCGGTTTCAAATGTTGTCGCAAAACTTCCGGCGGCACTTCCATGTAAACGCTTGCGGGCGTAATCATCTCGCCGCCGGAAGTCCAGCAGCCTTCGCCTTCATAATCCTCGTTGAGCAGTTCAGGGTTGCGTAGATTTAGCAGCGTACTTATGTCTGCGGGAATGCGCGGCTTATCATCCGTTGTCCATTCGGGTCTCACACGCGGACTCTGAATGATTGTCGGCAGCAGTTCGGAAGATGACAAAGAGGTGTTGGCTAACGGGTCTTTGATGACAATCTCCAACGCGCCGCCGGGGATGGCGGGCAATCCCATGTAGGCGGGCCAGTCACCGAAGAAATGATAGACATAGCGTTTGGTAAAGAAGAGCAGCAGGCGCGCGTCTTCGTAGAACAAAGGCTTGGCCCCGATTAACTGGCCGTCGGCATTCGGGTATGAACGACGGTAATCAATATAGCCTTTGAGTCCGGTCAGCATGTACTGGTCGGGCGTCCTACCCTCCTCGACATACCCCGCATCCGTATCAAGATGGAAATAGCCAAGCGGGCCTGCCGTGCGGAAAGCGAAAAAGTAAGGGTCGCTATTGTGCTCTGTCGTATGGCCCAGGTGGTCAATCACTGTGTCAGACACTTGCAGGCTCACGTAATATTTCGTGTCCGGTCGCCAAACGGGAGTGAGCCTTGTTTCAATGGCCTCGACTGCCTTGCCATAATCCGCTTCGATTGTCTCCTGCCCCGGCACAGTCTGGTTATACTCGTAATCTTCGACTGAGAGGCAACAGGCTTCATGCAGCAGCGTCGAACAGGGAAAGCCGTCCGGCGGCATCACTGTGCCATGCTCTGCTATGAAGATGATGACTTGCTCGATAGCCGTCACTTGATTAGTCAGCGAGACGCACTCGGAACGCTTGATTTCGACGGCGCGCGTCAACTCGTCGCAGCGATTCGTCAACTCGTCGAGCAGCTGTTTATTGCAGGCATAGAGCCGTCTGTAGAGCACGTTATATTCGCTGCAAAACTCATCACGTGCGGTCAGGATGCCTTCTATAATTTCCCTGCATCTTCCCTCCTCTACGCCGCCCAGGACCGGCAACTCTGTCCAGCAGGCTAGGTCGAGGCAGACTTCGCACGGCAACTGCCTGCCCACACGAATGACCAGAGCAAACGCGCCGCTCGCGTGCGCGGCGAGAAACATGGCTCGCGTCTGGGCCACAAAAGCGGCCAGCTCCGGCTCGGTGTTGAAAAGCAAGGGGCTGATAGCCATCACTGCGTTTGAGGCATCCACTATCCGAAAGAAATATTTCCCGTCGTTTGTCGTCGCCGTCTGGTAAGCTTCGGGCCGGAGCGTGAGGTCGAGCGTGCCGTTGAGAGCTTCAAGCGCCGCCTCGCTTTCAAGATGTTGCTGCGCGCCGTTGAGTAGAATGCGATTGTTATAATCGTCGTATAAACCAAAACGATAAGTGCTATCGTCCGCACGAAACAGTTCATAGCTGAGCAGCGAAGGCGTTTGCGGAAAGCAGCGCGAAAACAGCGCGCGAAAATCCGCAGCTTCACTGCATGCGATTCCCTGCTCTGCTAACAAGTCTGCAAGCTGCTCCTGACATTGTATTACCTGCTCTTGAAGAACAGGTAAGGTCTGCTCCAAAGTCTCGCTCTCAATGCCTCCCGGCGTACATCCGGTGGCGGCGAGCAGAGCTAACTGCGCTTCGAATCTACGAATCCGCTCCATCAATTCCGCTTCCTGCGAAGGGAGCGGATGGCTTTCGTAAAGCTGGCGATACAGCGAATCAATTCGCACCTGCAAGTCACGAACTGCCGCCGGGTCTGCGTTGAGCGGATTAATTTCCACCTTCGCTACAGGGGCCGCCGGGTTATGGTATGCGACATGTGCGAGGAGTTGCAGTTGCGTCAGCGTGCGCGTTTCCGTCAGTGTGTAAGTGAACCTCGCGCCCACCGTCTCGCGCTTGTAGAAGCGCAAGACAACTCCTGTCGAGAAGGTTGTGAGCTTCAGACTTACTTTCACGCACGGCTTATTGAAGACGAGTTGCGCCTGAGCTTCGTTTGGAAAGACAAGCGAGCGCGGAATGCCGAAAGGGCTGTTCCAATTAATTATCGTTCCCTGCCCGCCGGAGACGCGGCTCAAGACAGTATTGATTTGCCGCCATGCGCCGTCAGGCCAAACGGTTCCGGGCGCAGTCTCGACAAAGCGCAGACATAATTCTTCGCGCAGCGTTGCGGGGCAGAACAGAGTTGCGCTGGTGATGCCGAATTGTTCGGGGATATACCATTCAGGCTCTCCCTGCTGCATGTAAGAGAACGAAGTCTCTGCCAGCAGCCGCAGCTTGTTGAAGCCTTCGCCTGTGTTCTGCCAGAAGCCGTCTTTGTACTGTGTCGGGTTCGCCTCCAACGCGGCGAGCGCGCCCGGCGGGCTCATGGCCTGATACGGGCGATATTCTTTCCATTCGCTTCCGTTCCATGCTTTTATCTCGACACTCTTGAGAGAGTATTTGTGCTTTACTTTGTGCGCCACATCTACGGGCGGAACTTCGTCAATCCAATTTGCAGGAGCTTGCCCGGACAAGCGGCCAATGCGGTCATCAACAGCCTGGCTCGGAAATAGTCCTTTCAAAAATTCCAGGTCAATCCATGAATCAAGCGGCACGACCGCCTGCTTGAACGAAGGATGATTGGCCGAAGGCGTCTGTGTCCCGAAATAGATGATGTCGAACGACTCTCCCGACAACATGTTGGTTGCCATGAACTTGGTAGCCTTGCGCGGCGGCAACTCTTCTGCCGGATTAGCCGCCACATCCCTGAACGGCAGGACTTTTGAGGTATCAACTTCTTCATTCTTCACCCATTTGAATTCGACATCGAAGCATTTGTGGATCTCTTTTTTGAACTTCCAAAATCCGATAGTCACGCCGACGCACAAGTGCACGCTGCCTTGAACGTAGAAAGGCTTTGGCGCTTCGACAGAGAGCGAGGTGTCTATGCCCAGATAGAAACTGAACCACATCAAAGAAATGTCCACATGGCCGCCGAGCATGGCAAAGCCGCCAATCTGCGGACGCTCGAAACTGATGAAGCCTCCAACCTTGATATAGACGCCGACGGAAGCGCGCACAAGGCCGCCCGCGTAACTCTTCTCGAATCCGAAGGTGACGCCCGCGCCCGCGCGAATCCCTGAGGCAGAGAGCATCAGGTAAGCTGTGGCATCGAAGAGGCTGATGACGCGCGCCGTCGCTGGCTTCTCCATCGTGCCGAAGTTGACATACCAGGCAGACGAATTTTTGAAGAAGAAAGCGGCGCGCATCTCCGCGTGCAAATCCAGAATCCGCCCCGCGTTGTCGCCCTCTCGCGGCAGCTTGTAATCAACGCCGAACCCCGTCTCGACAGATTGCGAGCTAATGGCGAGAAAGGCGAAGAATGGAGGGTCCTGGGTGGTGTCGAGGCCGACGCGCGGGCCGAGCACATTAGCTTTGCCTTCGAGGTAAATCAGGTCTGGCAGCGAGAGCAGGAGAAAGAGCTTGCAGGAAAACGCCTTGCCGCTATCCTGCGTGGTTGCCACCGAGACGCCTGCGCCAATCGAGAAGGCGTTGTCGTAGTCTCCGGTCAGTTCCGGTACTTCAAGCTTGTCAACATTGACGCCTTCGCGCGGGGGATTCCCGGCTTTCACTTTATAGTAGTCGAACCATGTGTTGCTCTCATCGAGACCCGCCGCCTGTTTCGTAGCCAGATAGCGCAGACCGAACAGACCATTAAAGCCGTAGATGCCGAGGCCCGTCGCGCCAAGCGGAATGGGAGTCGAAAGCTCCACAAAGGCATCGACAAGAAAGGCAGGCACTTTGGGCCTGTATTTTATGGCCGCGCCGCCCGCAACCTTCATCTTGGGCAGCGAGAAACTTACGCCCCCGGCGTATTCCGGGTCATCGGCAGAACCGCCGACGCTCAGAAATCCTGAGAGAAGCAGAGTGGCCGCTTCCTTGCTTGCATTGCCCGGAATTACAAGGTCAATGGCAATGCTTTTGATTTCGAGATAACAATCAGCCAGCACTAAGTCTTCCGGGAAATAAAACTTAATCCCCTTGCCGCGCACATCTACGCCGCCGGGATTGACATCCAGACCTCCATCGAAACCGAAGTAGCGAAAGTTGCGCGTCGAGCCGTCGGCATTGATTCTCTGATGCGAGCCTAGATGGATGGCCGAGATGGACAAGGCCGCCGGGCCGATTGGGAAACGCAAGTTCTTAGGCAGAGGAATCGTGCCTCCTTCAACCTCGAACCGTCCGTCGCTCCAGATAAGCAATTTCTCAATCGCAACGTCATCCATCTCCGATAAGAGTTCGTGCGTGAACTTGATGCTGCCTGAGACGCCCAGATAAAAGTCATCGTCGCGCTTGCCGAAAAAGACAGATTCCAGTTTGAGCTTGAAGATGTCCCCGAACCCGAACTCTCTGAAGCCGTCGTCCTCATGCGCCGTGATGTCAAAATCACCATCCTGCCGGATAGCAACCTTGATACGGATTTCCGCCGGATGCCCGTTTGCATCCTTGAATCCCGGAATGACCAGAGTGCCTTCGATGGTCGAACCGGTAATCGCGTTCTGCTTGAGCGTGATGCTGAATGCTTTAAGGCTGACCCTGAAGTCTTTGCCGAACTTGCAAGAGATAAGCGGTTCCGTGCCGAAGCTGTCCTTTGCTTCAAGCGCGAGCGTGCCGGAAAAGCCGCCTGTTCCGACGAGCAGGTTTTTGGCTTTGATAACGCCTGTCGAGTTGTCGTCATCATGATTCCAGAACGCGGGAAAACCGATGGTCGCGTCCTTCACATAGACACCGATAAAATCTTCCGGCCTGCCATCTGCAATGGCTTCTGGGATATTCTTTGTGCGGCTTAAGTCGAGCTTCATGGTATGAAGCTCCAAAGTGAAGTCGGAATTTAGGATGGCTGATTTCGGAAAATCAAAGCTGGATTCATTCTCAAATTCAAATCCTGTTTCAGTCGAATACGAAACACTCCCAACGTCAAAGCTCAAGAGCGATTTCCTCTTTTCATCCTGGTCGATTGTTCCATCGGGCAACAAGGGTTGAAAAATGGAGCGCGGAAATTCGATGGCAAGCCTTAAATCGGTTAAGGAAGCAAATGCCTGCGGGATGAGAAGAGCCTTGATATTATCGAGCGTAAATTGGCCCAAAAAATTCGAGAACAGTTGTTGAATTTTATCAATGATATCTCCGAAACCATCCGCTAAATCCAAATAGTCCTGAAAGACGATTTCAATGAAATCAAAACTGTTTCCATTACTGACAAGTTGTAACAGAAGGTCTTCAATAACCACCGCTTCATTCGGGTCAGAAGATTTCACTAAAGGAGTCGCGGGATTGTGCGTGGCATTAAAATCCTCTACGAATCTTTGTATCGGGTCTTGTTCATCAACATCCTCGTCGTCCTCGCTGCCGTAAAAGATATTAAGCAGGCTCTTCAAAATGGCTGCATTCCCGGCCCCGCTGATGTACAGCAAAAGCTCATAAATAGCTCTGGGCGAAAAATCAAAACTCGAAAGATCAAATCCATGAAGATATTTTAATATCTGCCATTGATAGCCGGCGAAAATGGGAAATTCAGACGTGCCTCCATCAGTAAAACCCGGATTGAGCACCAGCGCCATGCCATCTGTGCCGGGTATGTCTATGCCGAGTTTCTTAAAACTGACGAGGGTGAGACTATAAAACACCTCGTCGCCACTCGCGCTTCTGTCAACCTGTAAATCCTTAAAGTACAGATGAGAAAATATGCTGTTAATTCCGCCCTGTATAAAACCGAGGCTGCCGGGGATATTTTCAACAGCAATGAGCGTCGAGAGCGGAGGCAGATATTTTGGCATAATAAGTGTTCGCGGATTCAACTCGGCAATGCAATGGCTGAGCTAAGTGAGTAAAGACAACAGGAACCTGGTGGACTGTCCAGTGACGATTTATCGGTACTTGAAAGTATCTGCGGCAGCGAGGGTAGAGGCCGCAACAAGTAGGGCGAATGGCCGTGGCACGTGCGGCAACAAAGCCGAAAGCTGCCTGACGTTCGCTCACCGGCAAACGATGCCGGAACTTTTGAAACAAGAGTTTAGTCTCGAATGCCTGCTCCACATTCGCATCTAACCCCCAATGACACCTGAGAATTGAATCGGAGGTCGGACGCCATTGAGCGGCTCACTCGTTTCGGTCACAATCGATTAATGTTCGCTCGTTACTATGCAAATGCTTGTTATGTCCTTTGAATGGAACAGCGATAGTCAACCCGGCGAATTTTGCTAATTGGCCCTTCCATATTGGTGCAAATCCAAATTTATGCATGGCATTGATAACTTTTTGGTCTGCCATTCCCGGAGCTGCTAAATTCTTGTAGGCCGTATCTACTGCTTTGCCATTCGTATGTGATTTGCTTGGAAAACAGGTTCCATTGTCAAAACAGCATCCTAAAGAGATAACCCCCATCTCGCCTATCTCTATCAATGCGCCAATAAATGCGGCGGCCACCTGAGGTCTGAAATACCGCCTCACTGTGGCCGAAAATGAAAAATTAATAAGTGTTCCGGGGTTAGTATTATTTATGCGCTCCTGGTCAAAATAAACTAAAAAAGATTTCTTGCTCGATTTTTTAAATCTTAATATATAGTTGTCATTATTACCTTCACCCTCTCTTCCTATCGAAAAAATAGTTCCATCGGGATATATATAAGAAAACCTTACATTAACTCCTGTGGGATAAGGAATTTCATGGAGCCAGCCGGGGGGGATAGAAGTAAACACCTGATTGTTTTCATCTTCGTTATCTCCGTTCTCCATCTTATCAATTTGAATAACATTCAAATGGCAGATTTCGCTTTGCACACGGGGTGGCGGAGGGGTATAGAAATAATAAATATCCTGCACGTCATGCACTAAACTCAAATCTATATTGTCATTTATCTTGACGCACCCATCCGGGCGAATATGAAACTCAATCCGATTTAATCCCGGTGAGACAGTCTCACCGGCTGAAAAATTAGCCGAACTGAAAAATGAATTGTCGCGGCTATAAACAATAATCGGGCCGAGGCCGAAGATAGGTGTGACGAGAGCGCGTCTGCCATCTACATCTAAGCCCTGCAATCGAACAGTATATGCGCGATACCGAATCCCATGATTATCAATCCGCGGATTATTGCCGGCGTCTTGCAGAAAAATAAAACGATGGTGCTTATCACTCAGACCGGTGGTATTTTTTATCGCACTGATTTCAGGAATACTGAGTCCTAAAAGCAAGGCATTCTCTTTTTCATTCAGAGTGCCGCGGAGGATAAGATTGCCGCCCGTTCGATAAGAGTTGATAGCCGGAATTTTTAAATTTCCGTCAGCCGTCGGATACTCCCTGCAAAGGATGTCTATATTTTGCCTTAATGAATTTCTGAATCTCTTGTTAGCAATATTTAACTTACGATTATAAGTGTTGATATAAAACTTCTCGGAGCCACTATCGTCAACTTTAGTTTTCAAAGTGGAATAAAATAATATTCTTTGCGTGTCCCAGTAAGCTCCATTAATCGCGGCGTATTCAAAATTACCCGTGCCGTCTAGTTGAACTAAAGGCTCTCTCACAAAATTGTGGTTCGTACTTTCGACATGCAGGTTCCCGGTAGCAAACTCCCCTAACTTCGGCAAATCGACAGAGCAGAATGCCGAGTCATAATATTTCAGATTTTTTAGAACTGTATTCGGAGGATCAGCGTCAGGTTTGCGTCTGAAGTAATAAAACTTAATGTAGCTGGCAACCGCGCCCGCGTCCGTCAGGGGAAAAACAAATTTTAGCTGATTGGTCCAGCCTGTCGCCTCCTCCGGCTCTAGCGCGAGGTCTTTAATATAATTCGAGGTTCGTTCAGTCTCTTTTAAATCTTTATTTTCAATATAAATAATCGGCTTGCGATTATCGTCAATTCTTAATTTAAGCCGCAGTTTGTTCTGGGCAGGAGTACCGGAGGCTTGTGCAGTCTCAATGAAGATGATGGGCCATTCATCAGTTTTATACTCCTGCTCCGCATCAGCATTGATGCCGTAGCCGAGTTCTATATTATGGTTGTTAATTGCGCTGCCATAGTTTTGATAAAAATTATACGAGTATCCTTTTTCACTTCTGACATCAAGATAAATTCTATTTTTTGTAGAAAACGGGTTCACCAACAGCGTGTAGGTGTTATTCACGCGAACATTATTGACTCTCTCTATCGTCGATTTAGTGGTCTTCGTTGTGCCGCTATAGGTCGAATACTTGACTCCCCTGGGAAAATGCATTCCGAAAAAAGCTGCCGGGTCGATAAAATATAGAATCTCTTCACGTTTAGCACGCTGTTCGAATCCGGCTAGCTGACTGGCATCGACCTGATGCCTTTCCTGTCTCACATGATGGAGATTGATTCTCAGCCTGTCAGTTGCAAGAACGACTTCAAAACCAATCTTACGGCCACTGGCAAACGTCCCTATCCACTCTCCTTCCTTGACAAGAATCGAATGCAAACCTGTTCTCAAATTATCAAAAATGTTCTCCACATCATCATGACCCGAAAATGGATTGACCTCGTAGCCGAAGGTTCCGGCATGGATATCTGTCGGGGGGTGCTTCCAAATTCGCGCGATTAATTCATTGTTTGTCGGAGCCTCTGCGGCTATGTTGTTGCCGTTAATCAAACTGCTTTTCAATATCCCGCGATAGATATAATACTTCACCGCCAGAGGGATATTTAATACTTCGTTTGGTTTTAAAATGAGATTGACTAAAGAATTATCCGCTGCCGACTGCTGCACAATCATCATGCTTTCCTGACAAGCGAAAGCCTTTGCTTGATTAGTCAACTGAAATCTTGAGGTCACGTTGTATAAGGTTGACGGATTTGCGCTATCCGGGCCATAACCATCTCCCGGCGCTTGTTCTCCGATTTGCAAATGGTCTATGAAAAAATGCATGTTAGAAGTTTTGGTTATGCGCGACTGAGGACACGCGTTGGTAAAGCGAGATGTTAGCAGGTACTCAGGCAGGTTTGAGTAGAACCTGCGGTCAGCCTCAGGCGCGCTGAAATCTTTTGGGTTTCTCTGCCCGCCATCATTGGGCAGAGCGGCGAATTAACGATGCCAGCTATTAGAATTCATAGAGCCATCATACTGGATTGCATTGCGCGAGGTTCGTGCTGGTCTATGAGGTAAACACATAAGGCGCAGTGTTTCTTGTTTTGCTTCACCCGCTCGTAATAAGGTTTTGAGCTGGCCTTGTAACTCTCTTGGACGAGACATAGCTTACCACAAATGTTGTCTCAGGGAATTTTTAAATTTGGTAATCATCTACTTGACGCAGGACGTTAGTCGCCAGCTTCAGGATATTTCAGCTTTGACCAATGTGTGTCGGTAAACTATCAATCTTGCATCAAGCAGATGATTACCTTTCTTAACTCAGGTACAAGGAGTCGTTGAAATTCTCCTGACGCGCAGGAAAATATCGTAGGAGTAGTTTGGATAGAAAGGTAAGGGGACGTAGTTTGTGGACGATGCCGTCCAGTTAATATAAAAGATGTTCGTCGTCCCGTTACTTATCGGATTTACTGTCGGGAGCGTATCGCGGTTCGTAACGCCCGGCGGAAGCGGAGCCGAGGGGTCGTGCCAAGTGACTTCAAAGCAGCCCGACGTGTTGCCGAGATTCACACGCAGATTACTATCATTGTAGGCATTGTTAGTCGGCTTCGGCTCGTACCTCACAAATTGATTCTCCGGGCTGAGCACGCTGTGATGTATATGGAGCACGTAATAGAAATCCGGCCTCGACATCGCAGCCCAGTAATAATTGCTCGTCACGCCAGCCGTCGTCGTAGGGTTTGACCAGGGAGGCAAGCCTTGCACCCACCCACTTGTATTGCTCGCCATTCTCGTCATGTTGGCGATGGGAAACTTATCGAAGAGTTGCGAGAGAAGGCCGAGTTGCCTGCGTATGTCTTTCGACTCGTTGTGTGAAAACCAGTTGTAGCTGAGGTGGTCATAGACTCCGCCGTTGTTGAGCATAAACTCCCAGGCTTCGGCACGAGTGCTGGTCGCCGTCCCGCTGGCCGAGCCAATGATGCCTGTAATCTTGGTTTCATTAAAACCGATGATGCGATTCAGCGAAGTGCCGAGCGGTGAACGCACCAACTTAATTGCGCCGAACTTTGCAATATCCGGCTGCGCGTTGGTGTGTATCTGAACGTAGTGACCGTTGACCAGCTCTGCTTCCGGCGGGATGTTGCTGAGCGGATTTCGCTTCGAGTAATTCACAGAGATGAGATGATGACGGCCATAGTTGTTATCCTCATGCGTGCGTAGTTCCTGTGCCATGTAATTATGCCAGTTGATGATTGCCGCTTCAGATGCGACGCCTTCCACGTCCGGCTCGTTGGCAAGCTGCCAGTAAAAGTTGTGCAGGTTGGCGATGTTCAACTTGTCAGCAACTTTTTTCATAAAACTAACCTGTATCTTGCGCATACGCGCGTTCTGCGTGTTCGCAGCATCTTCCGCAGCCTTTGTCCCGCCTTCAAAGCTGACGAAATATTTTTCATCCGTGAACCCAATGTTCTCCACATTGTTGCCTCTATACCAGGGGCTTCTGATATTCGCAGGATTGCTCCAGCCTCTTCCAGTCCACGGGTCGAATAAAACCACTTCGACGATGATGCCCCGATTCTGTGCTTGTTGCACGACCGTTTGCACGCGATTGAAAAACTCTTCATCCCACTTGTTTGCGTCCATATCCGCGCCGACAGTCCACTTGCGGCTTCCCGCGTAATCAAACGGTTGCTCATGCGGAAACGGGTCTGCTTCATTCTGTAGGTCTTTGTCTTCGAGCTTGGGACTCTGATTGAGAGCCAGCCACATCTGTATTTTGTTCAAGCCTCTGGCCTTTAGAAAATCCAGGCACTTGATGTAAGTGTTTGGGTAATTGGTAGAGGGAGCTTTGTAGGTGCAATACTGATCGTATCTGCTGGCATGAGGCTGTTCGATGTGCGGCAGATATTCTCCTGAAATACCTATCAAGGCCACTGTTTGCCCGCCATAGCTGAAGTAGTGTCTGGTTGAATCAATCGTGATCGGACTGGTTGGCGCAGTCGTCAGGTTGAGCGTTATCGGAGCAGCCGCAAGGTTAACGGAAATATCCGATGAAGTGGAAATATCCGAAGTGCCGGATACTTTAGATGTCATTATCGAACTCGATAAGAGCACAAGAATCAAAGCGAGCGACAACATTATTTTCAACATAAATTCCTCCAGAGGTTTCCTGTCGCACTATCATCATCGGGGAGGCATCAAGCATCCTAGATGACAACCTACAGGCGGAAAATATTTTTGTGACCACATGGAAGAATCTCATGATGAACAGACTATCAGGCGAGATTGACAAAGCGTGAGCCGCCAAGTTGTCAGACAACTTGGCGGCTCACGCCTTCTCAGTCTCACGCATCCTGAGTAGATGATTCGCCACACGCGAGTCTCAAGGCGTCAGCTTGATGACGACAGCATCCGAAGGGCCGCCAATCGGGTTCTGGTTGAATGATGTGTCGTGCGCTCCCATCGTGATGTGGTTGTTGCCCATGCTGTTCGTACCCATGCCGCCCCAGCTAAAGCCGCACAGGTAAATCTGCGCCACACTATCGAGAGCCATCCCTGTGCTGACATCATGGCTTGAGCCGCCGAGGTATGTGGAGAAGACGAGAATGTTGTTGCCTTGTAAAGCAGGATTGAGCTTGGCGAGGAACATATCAAACCCGCCGCCGTGCATGCTTTGGATGGCACTCGCTATGGGAAAGTTAGTTGATTCCGTTCCCCCTGCGACATATATGACACCCGCGCTATCCACCGCGATGTCCTGACTTGTTTCGCTGCCGTTGCCGCCCAGATACGTCGAGAAGGTCAGCGCGCTATTAGCCGGATTAGACGTGTTCAACTGCGCCACGAAGACATCGCCATACGTGCCGCCGTTGGACATATTGTCATAGGTATTGTTCGTCGTGGGAAAGTTGTTTGACATCGTAAAGCCTGTGAAGGTCACGACGCCGCCGGTGCTGAGGAACATCGCATTGCTTTCTTCCCTGTCGCCTGCGCCGATGTAAGTGGAGTAAGAAAGCTGACTGCCATTCGCACTTAGCTTGCTCACGAATGCATCGGAGGAGCCAGCATGAGTAGTATCATAAGCTCCGGCGGTAGTCGGGTAATCGTTCATCGCATGGTCATATGTCCAACCCGTAATGTAAGCGATAGTGCCGCCTTCAAGAGCAATATCGGTGACGTAATCATCGCCGCCGCCGCCGATGAAAGTTGACCATGTGCGCCCGCCATTCGAATTCAGCTTGGTGACAAAGACATCCAGCCCGCCATTATGAGAAGTATCAAAGGCTCCCATAGTCTGCGAATAGTTGGTTACGGCAGCGGCGGTGTAGCCCGTCACAAATGATAGTCCCTGACTGTCAACGGCGATGCTCGCGCCGGTGTCGCTGCCGCTGCCGCCGAGAAAAGTTGACCATGTGAGTCCGCCAGTCGAAGTCAGCTTCGCGACAAACGCATCCTGTCCGCCATTGTGCGCGTTGTCAAAAACATTGTTGCTCGGCGTCGGGAAGTTACCTGACGAGGTGTAGCCAATCAGGTAGGCCAAAGTCTGTGTGCTGTCCAGCGCAATATCCACGCCCCGGTCGTTATTGTTACCGCCGATGTAGGTCGAATAAACAAGCTGTTGCATCGCACTCGGACTCAGCTTGCTGACAAAGGCATCCGCCATCATATTATGTGAGGTGTCGCCATTGCCCGCTGTCGGGAAATTACCCCCTGTCTCGCCGGTCACAAAAATTGCGCCCTGTGAGTCAATCGCCATCCCCCACGCCCAGTCGAAGGTGTTCCCGCCAATGTAGGTTGCATAATTAATCGTCGGGTCTATCACCAGCGTCTTGCTGCTGTCATAAGCATCAATCTCAAAACCGACGCGGCCTTTCGCGCGCAAAGTATATCGCCCCGCGACGGTGCGCTTCTCTGTGCCTATCAACTGATAAATAACCGGCGCGCTTTGCACTACTTCTGCATCTCCGACAGCGATGATGAGATCGCCTTTGTCATTTATTTCAAGCCCGTCCGCGCCGTCAAAATCAAGCTCGACGATTGAAGGCTTCGCGCCCGGTGCGACAATGAAGTCGTACTCAAGCTGTCGCTGATTGCCGTAATAGGCCATGTCCACGCCGTTGTAAACGTTCTCGTATTCGACACGCTCGTAGGTCTTGATTGCCGTGCGCCACTGCGCCGGGTCGTTGCCGATGAAGTAGTTCGTTTTGCCAGGCAGTTCTTTCAAGCCTTTGATTTGAGGCTGCGGGTTTGCGCCGACGGGCCGCATTCGCAGGACGGCGCGACTGCGAGCCGCTTCATCTTTATTCTTGTCCGGCTCAGGTTTGGACAAACTCAATACAGCCTCCGTGTCAGTGAGGAATAAAGAGTAGCCGCTCCCGCGAGACTGAAATTTTACGCGGGCGTCGGCCTGGCCCTGATTGACCTCAAAGCTCAAGGGCAGTTGACCGTAAGTCTCACTCACTTTCGCGCGTTTGAGTTTCTCGTCTTCAAATGCTCCATCATGTGTTTGATTCTGCTCAAGCTGATGCGAGGCCGAATCTTTCTGTCGAAGTTCACTTGCCCGCCGGTTCAGGACAGTCGAGAGGCTGAAACCTAAAGCCAGAATCAGGATGACGCATAAAGTAGTTCGAATCATTGTCGTAGCCTTCATAATCAATCTCCTTTGCTTAGAGCGGTGACGGATGAATGGGCCACTGCAATCTCTACGGCGAGAATGTTGTTTTCGATTTGCAGTTGTGCCATTCTCCTTGATGCGAAGTTGCCGAATATTTCGGCCCTCATTGCACACTCTGACTAATCCGCGCTGCGCAAAACTTGCGCGGCCATCGTGTCCATTGAAAACGCAGCAGAGATACTCTTCACGCGCCGGAAAGTCCTGAACAAAAATGGATTTTTTTTCGACGAAAATATGCTTTGCGAGAAAATTCAATGAAAACTCAGTCGCAAGAAAAGCTCCGGCTCGGAGATTTTGAGATAGAACCGGAAAAACGCCGTCTCACACGCACCGGCGGCGAAACGGTTCGGCTGGCGAACAAACCATTTCAGGTGTTGCTCTATTTGATAGAAAACCGTGAGCGAGTTGTTTTGCGCGGGGAGTTGTTGGAAAGATTCTGGGATGGGCATGATGTTTATGAAGAGGCTCTGTCAAAGTGTGTCGGAACAATTCGCAAAGCGCTTGCGGATCAACTGGACAGCCCGCGCTTTATAGAAACGCGATGGGCGGAAGGTTATCGCTATATCGGGCCTCTGGAAACGGAAGCTTCGCAGCCTGAGTTGCCGACGCAAGAAGTAAAACAGCCAGTCGCGGCCAAAGTTCTTGAAGCACCGGAGGAAACTCTCAGCGCACAGCCGTCAACTGAAACTCAAACACAGGCTCTCGCGCCTGCTGTCATCTCTTCGGAGAAAGCAAAACGCGCACAGCGCAGATTGATTCTCGTTTGCTCTTGTCTTGTCCTGACGGCTGGCGCGTTGTTCTTCTACTGGCAATATCAAACGCGAACTAAAGCTTCGTCTTCGCCTGCTCGTTCGGTGGCCGTGTTGCCGCTCACAAATCTGACGGGTGATGCGGAGCAGGATTATTTTGTAGATGGCATCACGGAAAGTTTGCTGACAAAGCTCTATCAAATAAAAGATTTGAAAGTCATCTCGGCGGGCCAGTCTCGAACTTTCAGGAACAAAGAAACAGACCCCAAAGTCTTGGGCCAGCAACTTGATGTCGAAGCAGTGTTGTTAGGCAGCGTTCGTTTTAGCGGTGAGCTTGTGCGTGTGGATGTGCGGCTGGTCAACGCCAGAGATGGCAGCGTGATGTGGTCTGAAGGTTACGAACAATTCATGCGCGACATCTTTGCTTTGCAGGATGACATTGCGCGCCGTGTGGTGACAGAACTCAGAGGCAGGCTAAGCCAAACGGAAGAGCAAACACTGGCGCGTCGCAACACAGAGAACGGTCAGGCATACGAGTTATATTCAAAGGGACGTTTCTTCTGGAACAAACGCACGGAAGAGGGTTTGCAGAAGAGTATAGAGTTGTTTGAGCAAGCGATTAACCTTGACCCGAATTACGCGCAGGCTTACGCGGGATTGGCCCAGGCATATTCGTTGTTGAATGTGTATAGCGCGACACAAACGAAGGATGCATTTCCCAAAGCACGCGCCGCCGCAGAGAAGGCTCTGGCCTTAGACGAAACGCTGGTCGAAGCGCACACGGCGTTGGCCCTCATCAGAGAGCAATACGAATGGGATTGGCCCGGCGCAGAAAGAGAGTTCAAACGCGCCATCGAACTGAATCCAAACTACGCCACAGCGCACCAGTGGTACAGCGAATACCTTGCCTTTCTCGGACGCACAGAAGAAAGCCTCACGCATATTAGATTGGCGCATAAATTGGAACTGAACTCGCTGATAATTAATGCCGGACTAGGTTTCCCGCTGCTGCATGCCGGAAGGTGTGACGAAGCACTGGAACATTTCCGCAAGGCGCGTGAAATGGATGCAAACTTTCCGATGGCTATTTATTACACGGCACGCTGTCAGGTGGACTTAAAACAGTTTGATGATGCGATTGCGAATTATCAGTTAGCCGTCAAAACATCCGGCGGCAGCGCATTGATGCTGGCCGGATTGGGCCACGCTTACGCCGTCGCGGGCCGCAAGCGCGAGGCGGAAGCGACGTTGCGACAGTTACATCAGCTATCGGCCCGGCGTTACATCTCGCCTTTCTTGATAGCGACCGTTTATGTGGGGCTGGGCAACAACGCAGAAGCCCTTTCGTGGTTGGAAAAAGCCTACGCCGAACGCGACACACTATTGGTCTTACTGAAAGTTGACTCGCGTTTAAGTCCGCTTCACGCAGACACGCGCTTTCAAGACCTGTTGCGGCGCGTAGGGCTTTAACTTAATTTCCCGCTGAATCCTCAAAACTTAACATCACAGCACAATACGTTTTTCATTCTCTATAATTCGCTATCCTCATCTGTGATTGTGCAGATGCTTTCGATCACTTCAGTCTTGGCCTGCGCGTATGCGTTCATGTCAGGCCAATCTTTCGCGGCCAGTTCGCGCTTCGTCTGCTCGTAGCGGTGTCTGTCATCTGTGTTTCGGCGCAGGCGGTCACGGAAGGTCAGGTTTCGCTGAATCTCCGGGCAGCCTGTCGAGTAGATGTGGATGTGCACATCCTTTTCACGAGTCCTGAACATTCGGTGCTCGTTCCAATCCGGCTCCCGCACACGCAGGACGTATCCTGCTGCTTCCAATCGGGGCAGATAGGCGGACTCATCCGCGGAATCCTGTACTGCGACAAGAATGTCTATGATGGGCTTGGCGGCCAGACCGGGGACGGAGGTTGACCCGATGTGCTCGATTCGCAGGGCGGAGTTGCCAAGCGCGTCTGCGATAATCTTGGCGTGCGTCTCAAACTGCTTCGGCCAATCCGGGTCGTAGTCAAGGATTCGGATCTCGCGTTTTTCGACGCCTCCGATCAGACCTGTTTCCAACGGTTCATCTGCCATGACATTCTATTAGTAGCGACCCTGAGCATCAAAATCGCGGGAGACCCGTAGTATCAATCAAACGATAGCAAGTGCGTATTGCTTCATAGACGCTTCTCTCACATTCCTCGGCATCCGTTATCTGATAGACACCGATTTCCTAATCTTCTGACATACAAAGCAACGCCTTATCAAGCCTTGCACCCTGCACGTTGATTTTTGACAGCTCGTCGTCTATCTCCCGCAGACGCCTCAAGCTCCTACAAACGCTTCGTCGTTCGAAGCGGCGTCAAGGCTGTTCCTGTTCGACATCCTTTGCCACCAAGCGCGAGAAATCATCCGGGGTGTCCACATCCACTTCACCATTCTGGAAAGGTAAGAAGTGAGCCTCCGAAGCGTGTCTCTTGATAATTTCTTTCGCGCCCGACTTGCCCTTGAGTTGCGTTAGCTCGGCAAAGAGCATTCTGCTGAATAAAGCTGGCACGCCGAAGCTTCCGCCATAGGTTGAGGCGACGACGGGCCTTCCGGTGGCGCGGTGCGCCGCGACGAGGCCGGAGATGACATCGGCGGTGACGTGAGGTTGGTCGCACAACATAAAGACGGCTGCATTCGCATCGGGGTACGCACTGATGAGACCTTCAACGCCCGCACGGATTGATGAAGCCATCCCGGTCTCCCAACCGGGATTCAACACTTCCCGCACTTCGAGGCCGTCAAGTTCGCCTCTCGACAACTCTGCGTTCGCGCCTGTCACTACGATTACAGGTCTGCACCTTGCGTCCAGCGCGGCCAGCACCGCGCGACTAAGCAGACTCTTGCCACGAAATTGAAGAGTCTGCTTCGGGCTGCCCATGCGAGAGGACGAACCCGCAGCCAGAATCACCGCACCGACGCTCGCTGAATTGCTTTCGACCACTCTGGAAATGCCCTCACCGGTCAGCCTTCAGTCCTCAAGCCACCGCCATCGACTGAGTAAGTTCTTCCACTGCTTGAACGCGCTCGCTGTCAACAGAACTGCCGTGAATGGAGCCACGGCGGTCGCGCAACATTCCGCCGCGTCGCCCGTCCAGCACGGCGCGCATCTCTGCGATGATTGACAGAGCAATCTCTGCGGGAGCGTTCGCCCCGATGTCGAGGCCTGCCGGAAAGTGAAGGCGTTCTCTGTCCTCTTCCCAGAGCCGGAACGCTTCGTCGGTCGCTGCCATCTCACTCAGCATCCGTTCAGTCCGTTTGCGTGGCCCCATGACACCGATGTAGCGTGCGGGTGACGCGAGGAGGAACTTGAGCAGTTCGAGGTCGTGCGAGTAGTTGTGCGACATCAGAAGCGTTAGGGTTCGCGGAGTGAGCATCACACGCGAGCCGACTTCTTCCGGGCGCGCGAGCGTGACCCTGTCCGCCAGCGCGAACCGTGAGAGGCTGACGGGTCTGGCCTGCGGGTCAAAGACCTCCGTCTGCCAGCCTAATCCGCGCGCGAGCTCGACGACAGGTAGCGCGTCGTGGCCCGCGCCGAAGACGACGAGTTGAACGGGCGGCAAGAGCGTCTCCACAAAGATTTTCAAGGAGCCGCACGCGCCCTCGTAGACTCTGGCGCAGGCCGACTCCGCGCGCGGCGTCATGCGCACCTCGTCCTCGATGAGCGACGCCGCCTCGTCACTCAAGTTCTCGCGGATGGTCTCACCGCCTTCGTCAATGAAGAGCCGCGCGCCGATTGCGATGCGTGCGGCTGCGGGGACTGAGCACGAAGGAGTGTGCTGATACACGGTGGCGACTGACACGGCGCACGCGTTCGCCTCGCACGAACGTCTCAACGCCTCGACGTAGAGTGACCCGTAGGCGAGCGGCTCGACCAGCACACGCACGATGCCGTTGCAGCCGAGACCGAGTCCCCAGGCCATCTCGTCGCTCGTCGAAGCGGTGTCGTACTCAACGAGTTTTGCCGCACCCGTCCGAATGACTCGCTTCGCGTGCTCTATGACATCGGCTTCGAGACAGCCCGCGCTAATCGCACCCGTCGTCGCCCCGCCCTCACAGACCAGCATCCTCGCGCCTGGCCTCCTGTACGAAGAGCCTTCGACGCTCACAACCGTCGCCAGTGCGCATCGCTCGCCTCTCTTGTTCGCCCCGTCAAACGCTTCGACTAATGCCTGCACTTCGTTCATAAGCTCACCCCTCTCTACAGCAACTTGTCCGGCGTAATCGGCAGTTCCCTGACGCGACGGCCTGTGGCGTGGAAGACGGCGTTGGCGATGGCCGCAGGGATGCCGACCATCCCAAGCTCGCCCATGCCCTTGACGCCGAGCGGGTTGACCACTGTGTCTTCCTCCTCGACGAACATCGTCTCGACTTCGTGTACGTCGGCGTTGACGGGTACGTGGTAGTGCTGTAGGTTCGGGTTCATGATGCGACCGAAACGATGGTCTATCTCAGTCGCCTCCTGCAAGGCCATGCCGATGCCCCAGACGACTCCGCCAATCTCCTGACTGTGCGAAGCCTTCGGGTTGATAATCTTTCCGCAGGCTGTGACCTCTATGGCGCGCGTGACGCGAATGACGCCGAGGTCTGGGTCAACCTTCACCTCGACGAACTGCGCGCCGTGCGCCATCGTCGCGTACTTCTGCCGCTCCGGCGAGGGCTTTGATTCGAAGGTCTCCGTGACCTCTGTGAGATTGTTCCGCCGCATCACATCGGAGATGGTAACGAAACGCGACGGGTCGCTTTTGAGTCGCAGCCGTCCGTCGAGCATCTCTACGTCCGCTGCGGTCGCTGCCTTGAGCGGCGAGTTCGCATCCCGGTTCGCGAGCTCAAGAAGCTTAGCCGTGACGGCCAGGGCCGCGCCGTGCACGGCTGAGCCGACGCTCGAAGTAGTCTGAGAGCCACCCTGCGACGGCGCACGCGGGAACTTCGTGTCGCCGAGTTCGAACTTCACGCGCTCAATAGGCAGCCCCAGGTATTCGGCGGCGATCATGGTCATCACCGTGTATGTGCCGGGGCCGATGTCGCTCGTCGCGCTGGTGACGTGCGCCGAACCGTCTGCCCTGAACGTGATTCTGGCAATGGCGGGCCTCTGGAAAGCGCCCCAGACACCGGTGGCCGTCCCCCAACCGACCAGCCATCGCCCGTCGCGCATTGAGCGCGGCTCGAACTTACGATCCTTCCAGCCGAACTTTTCCGCGCCGAGTTTGTAACACTCGCGCAGCGCCTTGCTCGAAAACGGCTTGCCGCTTTCGGGGTCTGTCTCAGCATAGTTGATGAGCCTGAGTTCCAGCGGGTCGATCTTGAGCGCGTAGGCCAGCTCATCCATCGCGCATTCGAGCGCGAACATTCCGCTCACAGCCCCCGGCGCGCGCATCCATGTCGGAGTGTTAAGGTCTGTGTCTGTAATCTTCGTCGGCGCAAAGAGATTCGGGCAGGCATAGACCTGGCGCGTGAACCCGGTTGTATTGTCGTTGAAATCCTCAAAGGAGGAGGTGTTGTGCACGGCCTCGTGAATCATCGCGGTGAGTTTCCCAGACCGCTCTGCGCCGAGCGCAATCTTCTGAATCGTGTAGGGGCGATAGCCATGGCCCGTGAACATCTGCGTGCGCGTATAGACGACCTTGACGGGTCGCTTTAGCTCGCGCGCCGCCATCGATGTCAACGCGGGATAGTAGTTCGGCCTGAGCGAAGAACCGAAGGCCCCGCCGACATAAGGGGAGATGACCGAGACGTTCTCCTCCGGGAGGCCGAAGGCCGATGCGAGGTGCGCGCGCACGCCGTAGACCTCTTGCGTCTTATCGAAGATGGTCAGCTTGTCGCCCTGCCAGACGGCGATGGCCGCGTGCGGCTCCATCGGGTTGTGATGCTCGATGGGAATGCGGTACTCGGCCTCGACCTTGACGGGCGCGCTCTTCATCGCTTCTTCGGGATTGCCGCGCGGCTTCGCTGCCGCACGCGGTGGGACACGCGCACTCGCGCGCACGGCCTCCGTGTCGGTCGAGTGCTTCTCCGCGTTGTAAGAGACTTTGACGAGGCGCGAGGCGTAGCGCGCCTGCTCATACGTCTCTGCGACGACGAGCGCCACAGGCTGCGCGTTGAAATAGATTCTATCTGACTGGAGCGCGCGGAAAGACTTGTCACGCTCATTCTGTGCGCCACGCGGCGGTGCATCCTCCGTGGCGGTCTTCGACCCGAACTTCGGCGTGTTCAGGTGCGTGAAGACGCGGACGACGCCGGGCGCGCTCTCCGCCTCGCGCGTGTCGATGGCTTTGATCGTGCCTTTTGCCACTGTGCCGAGCACGATGAAGCCATAGGCGAGGTTCGGCACATGGAACTCCGCCGCGTACTTCGCCTTGCCCGTCACTTTCGCCACGCCGTCCACGCGGCTCACCTCTTTCCCTATGTACCTTGTCATCTTGTCACCTCCCTCGTGTCAGGCGAGTCTGCTCGCACGCATCAGTGCGCGGATTATCGCGCGTTCCCCCAGCTCAACTTTGTAGGCGTTATGCGCGAGCGGTTTCGCGTCTTTGAGCGCCGCCCTGGCCGCCCGCCGGAAGCTCTCTTCCGACACGGGCCTGCCCGCCAGTTCCCTCTCGGCCTCGACGCTCCGCCAGGGCTTGTGGGCCACACCGCCGAGCACGAGGCGCGCCTGCCTGATTGTGCCGCCATCCAGTTCAAGTGCTGCGGCGACCGCGACGAGCGCGAAGGCATAAGAGGCGCGGTCGCGCACTTTCAGGTAGTAAGAGTTTTTTGCGAAGTTGGATTTTGGCAGCTCAATGGCCGTAATCAGCTCGCCGTGCTCAAGATTGTTGTCGCGCTCTGGCGTGTCACCCGGAAGGCGGTGAAACTCCCCGACGGGGATGGTGCGCTCGCGCCCCTGCGCGCCCCTCACACGCACTGTTGCTTCGAGCGCGTAGAGCGCGTTCGCCATGTCGCCCGGATAGGTAGCCACGCACTTCTCGCTCCATCCGAAGATGGCGTGAATCCTGTTAAGACCTTCGAGCGCGCCGCACCCGCTGCCCGGCTCACGCTTGTTGCACGGCATCGCCGTGTCGTAGAAATACTGGCAGCGCGTGCGCTGCATCAGGTTTCCGCCGTTGGTTGCCATGTTGCGGAGTTGGCCGGACGCGCCCGCGACGATGGCTTGCGTCAGCAGCGGATAGTTACGACGTATGAGCGGGTGGTTGGCTGTGTCCGTGTTCTTCGCCAGCGCGCCGATGGAGAGGCCTCCGCCCACGGCCTTAATCTCGGCGAGCTTCAGGCGCGTCAAGTCAACGAGTTCGGTCGGTCGCTCAACATCCTCTTTCATCAAATCGAGGATGTTGGTTCCGCCCGCCAGGAACTTCGCCTGCGGGTTGGCCGCGACCGCACGCACGGCATCAGTAGCATCGCTTGCGCGCACGTACTTAAACGGTCTCATCGCTCATCTCCTTTCTGACTCGCGCCAATTCATCCTCTTCGACGAAGCGCCAGGTCCGCGCCGTTTCTTTGCCGGAGTGCGCCTCCTGTATGGCCGCGACTATCTTAGGGTAAGCTCCGCAACGACAGATGTTGCCGCTCATACGCTCTCGAATCTCGTCGTCCGTAAGCTGCCTAACCGGCGCAGTCACGTCTTCCGTAACGTGGCTGACCTCGCCTCGTCGTGCCTCTTCGAGTAACCCGACGGCAGAGCAAATCTGACCCGGCGTGCAGTAGCCGCACTGGAAGCCGTCGTACTTGATAAAGGCCGCTTGTACGGGGTGAAGCTGATCGCCCTTCGCCAGTCCTTCGATGGTCGTGACCTCACGGCCTTCTAAGGTGGCTGCGAGAGTCAGGCACGACAGCACGCGACGGCCATCGACAATGACTGTGCAGGCTCCGCACTGGCCCTGGTCGCAGCCCTTCTTCGTGCCGGTCAGTTCGAGCCTTTCGCGCAGGGCGTCGAGCAAGACCATGCGTGAATCGAGTTCCAGAGTTTTCGTCGCGCCGTTGACTTTCAGCATGACCCTGATGGGGTTCTCCACTGCCGCGGCCTGCGCGAACACAGCATCTGGCGAATTGGCGAGCGCGGCGAGCGCCCTCTCCTTTTCCAGCAGCATCAGCGCGAACGCGCCGAGGCTGCCCGCTATTGTCTGCCCCAGGAATGTGCGTCGCGCCTGCCCCACGTCAGTCAACGTCGGCATCTCCTGTAACAGCGCCTCCTCGTCGGCCGTCAACTCTGGCCCTGAGGTCTCGTCGAAGTCGTCGTTCATTTAAGTATTCCCCCTGATTTGTCCAAACCGGTTTCCCGGCTGCGGAGACTGACGGCACGAAATCGCGCCGCCGAAGCCTGCGTTAACAAATACCTGTAGCCTGTATCGCCACCCCACTTCATAGAGCAGTGGCGGCCTTTAAGACCCCTCGCGCTTCTGACCGCGCGTGGGCCAGATCGCAGAGCGTGTCCATTTATCTGCCAACGTGACCTATGACGAACCGCCCCGTGCACGGGGCAGCCTAAAGAAAACCGTGGGATGGCAGATGTAATCGCTGCCGCGCCCGGTTTTGATCACACTCGCATCCCCTTCAGCTCGCCCGGCATCATCTGGACGTTTACAGATAGTTGCTGTCGTGTGCTCTGGATAATACCACTCGCCTTCCGATGTTGAAATCCAGTCAGGGCCTCAAAGGACCTGTACGCTTGTTCAAGAAGGGGGAGACCTGTCAATCCAAAACTTTCTCCTTAAGAAATTTGGACATGAGGTTTGCGATTTCGAGGTTGTTCATATCAGACATCGGGAAGTGGGTGTTGCCGCGGATTCCTATCTCGGGCAGATGCACGAGGGTGACGTTGCCGCCCCGCTTGTTCACTGCATCTCGCCACCTCCTAGCCATCTTCTAGAAAGACGCGCCACTGCTCTTGTCCTGGGTTCGCGCTCGGCTTCGCGGGGATGTTGTCGCCGTAGTAGATGACAATCGGTATCTTCGTGAGCTGCATGAACTCCGAGAGGGGCATGGCCGGGGGCCTAACCTCTCTGCCGCCGAGGGTAATTGGTGGCGGCGTTTCCCCCTCAGGAAAAGGAAAGTCTCCACCCGGCTCGAAGGAGACGACGGCGCGTACGTTTCTGTTCCTGATTGCCGTGCGCCAGCCCGGCCCGCCACTCTGTGAATGAGTGACAAGAATCCCCTGCCCTACCTTGTCGAATAATGCCGAGACGGCCTCTATATTCACCTGCGCGTCGTACGGGCCGGTGTTGGGGACCATCTGCCGGAAGAACTGGTTCAAGGCCTCCGGGTCGCGCGAGAATTGCACGCCGGGGTAGAAGTTCGGCCAAGTGCCGAGCCGGAAGATGCCGAACCAAAGCTGCTCGTCGGGCGTGGCCGTGATATTTATCGGCTGCGTGCTGCGCGCCGCACGGCCGCGCCGCGGCTGGTCGATTAAGTAGACCGGGAAGCGACGGCGCAGGAAGATGTTCTGGAACCCTTCGCGCCCGTCCGGTGTCGTCTCCCAGGTCTTGCCGGACTGCCCGTGACCGTGCCAGAAGATGAGCGGAAGTTTTCTGGCGTTCACTGGGACCTGATAGAAGACATAGGCGTGGTCGCCGTGCAACGTCTGCCCCATGGGATCAGTTCCGGCGGGGTTGAACGCGCCCTGCTTGATGGGGTCGAAAGTGCCGGGAGCGGTAGTGACCGAACCGCCGACAGCGAAGCTGCCTTGCTCCTGGATCATTAGCGGCTCTTGCTTGCGCTTTTTGGTTTCTTGTGCGCTTGCTGAAGTAAAAAGGATAGCTGCGATCAGCCAGAGCGCGATGAAAGATTTCCGATGCTTCCTGCTCATAGAATTTGCCCCGGTGACCCTGAAGTCCGAGAATTTCAGGTGGCTCTTTCCAGATTCCTGCTTTTGCATGATTTCTCCTGCGATATGCCCTTCGTAACTCATTTCTTCTCGAAGACTTCCCTGGCGACGGCGATGGCCGTTACAGCGTTGGGCCAGCCAGCGTAAAAAGCCAGGTGAGTAATGGTCTCGATTATCTCCTCCTGCGTCACGCCGTTTTCGCGCGCCCTGACAAGGTGAGACCGGAGTTGGTCTGGACGGTTTAAGGCAATCAGCGCGGCCACCGTCACCAAGCTTCGGTCACGCTTTGATAGCTGCGGACGTTCCCAGACATCGCCGTAGAGCACGTCGTCCGTCAGCTCGGCTAACTTGGGGGCAAAGTCGCCAATCGCTCTTTGAGATGGCCGAGGCTGCGCAACGGGCGCGGGCGTCGTCAGCCCTTGAGCGCGGAGCGGCGCGCCGTACTGCGCGTCGCTGACTTTTTCCATCCAATCGGTGGTCTTGCCGTCGAGTTGTTCCACGATGGCGATGTGCGACATGGCGGTGGTTGGCGCGGCTCCGTGCCAGTGTTTTTGACCCGGCGGAATCCAGACCACATCCCCTTGCCTGATTTCATCGACGGGGTCTCCCCAACGCTGTACCCGTCCGACGCCCGATGTCACGATCAAGGTCTGGCCCAGCGGGTGGGAATGCCAAGCAGAGCGTGCGCCGGGCTCGAATGTGACGAGTGCGCCGGACGTGCGCGCCGGAGCGTTCGCCTGGAACGGAGTTTCGACGCGTACTGACCCGGTGAAGTTTTCGGCTGGCCCCTGCCGGGACGGCTGTGAGCCGCTCCGCGTGATTCTGATTTGCTGCGAATCCTGGACTGACGTGGCCGGGGCAGCGTCAGATTGATTTATCTGGGCAGACGCCGAGGCGAGTAGAGAAAGCGATATGACCGTCGCGGCGAACAGCTTCATTTTCCTTCTTTTCATTTTCGTCCTTTCGATTCAGTGAATACCGGTTGGAGCCTTCCAGCAAATCTTCGGGAGCGCGTTGATGACGATCGAGATGTCCAGCACGATCATCGTGTAGCTCACAAGGATGATCGCGAGCACGGCTATGCGGTTATTGGTCATGACAACTTTCTTTGCTCAGCGGCCCACCCTTCGCTCCAGGTGTTCGGGATAACGAGCCCCCTGCACGGTGATCTCCGAGGCGGCGCTGTCAATCTCGCGGAGGTCGTCGGGCGTCAACTCGATTTCAGCCGCTCCGAGGTTCTCCTCCAGACGATGCATCTTCGTCGTGCCAGGAATCGGCACGATCCAGGACTTCTGTGCGAGCAGCCACGCCAACGCTATCTGAGCAGGCGTTGCCTTCTTTTGCTCTGCGACTCTGCCAAGCAAATCAACCAAAGCTTGATTCGCTTTTCGAGCCTCCGGCGTAAAGCGAGGGACGATGTTGCGGAAGTCGGAACTGTCGAACGTGGTGTTCTCGTCAATCTTCCCCGTGAGGAAGCCTTTACCGAGAGGGCTGAACGGGACGAACCCGATTCCGAGTTCCTCACAAGTCGGCAGCACTTCCTCTTCAGGCTTTCTCCACCACAGCGAGTATTCGCTCTGGAGCGCGGTAACGGGCTGGACAGCATGTGCACGACGAATCGTTTGCACGCCCGCTTCGGAAAGGCCGAAGTGCTTGACCTTGCCTTCCTGAATCAAGTCTTTCACCGCTCCGGCTACATCTTCAATCGGTACGTCCGGGTCAACGCGGTGTTGGTAGAGCAGGTCGATTGTCTCGACCTTGAGTCGCTTGAGCGAGTCTTCGGCAACTTCCTTAATGTGCTCCGGCTTGCTGTCCAACGCGCTCCAGTGTGTTTCACCTTCCGAGGCTGGTTTGAAACCGAATTTGGTTGCGATCACCACCTGCCCGCGGAATGGGGCGAGGGCTTCGCCCACGAGTTCTTCGTTTGTCAGCGGCCCATAAATTTCAGCGGTGTCGAAAAACGTGACACCGCGTTCGACGGCAGCCCGAATTAGTGAAATTGCCTGCTGCTTGTCTGTTGCCGGACCATAGCCGAAGCTCAATCCCATGCAGCCGAGCCCAAGGGCTGACACTTCAAGGTTGCTATTTCCAAGTTTGCGTTCCTGCACTGTTTCTCCTTCGAGGTGTCATCAATAGGCTCACCTCAACTCTCTCCAAATATCTTGAAGATTTAGTTTCGTTAATAGCCATTTTTTGTATCCTGCTATTTTAGTGTGATTCTAAAGGCTCAGGAATATAGGGCGGTAAGACGATACTCGCAAATTATTGTACAATCCTGCAAAACCTCTTCGTGTGATGTGCCGAGAAGAAACAAAGAGGCTAATATAAATTTATGAATCATTGAGAAGAAAAACGTAAGAAGCAAAGGATGCAAGGCAACAGAGATGAACTGGTCGAGCGGATGGCGCGGCTCCTTCCCGAAGACGGATCATTTGAGGCGTTCGACGGCTTTTTCCTCGCTCGTTCATCTAAACCGATTGAGTCGGTGCAGTCCCTGTACCAACCGGCCTTCTGCTTTGTTGTTCAGGGCGGCAAGCGTGTGTTATTGGGTGAAGAAGTATTCTGGTACGACCCCGGCCATTACTTAATCTTCACAGTCGATTTGCCTGTCGTCTTCCAGGTCGAAGAGGCTTCGGAAGAACTGCCTTACCTCGGCCTCCGGCTGGATCTCGATCCGTCCCTCGTCGCTTCGGTCATGATGGAAGCTGGCTTCGAGACTAAAAAAGGCGACGCGAGCGTCAAGGCGATAAGCGTCAGCCCCGTTGATGCCGATCTGCTTGATGCAGTCGTCAGACTGACGCGGCTTCTTGACACTCCCGGCGAGCGAATGATCCTCGCGCCGCTCATCATGAGAGAGATTGTTTACCGGCTTTTGGCGGGAGGAGAGGGCGCGCGATTAGGTCACCTCCTGGCTTCTTCAGGAGGCGACACACGCCGCATCTCCAGGGCAATCGGGCGTCTGCGCGAACATTATAACGAGCCGCTTAAAATTGAAGAGACCGCGCGTGAACTAGGGATGAGCGTTTCGGGCTTTCACCATCACTTCAAGTCCGTCACGGCAATGAGCCCTTTGCAGTTTCAGAAACAGATACGACTTCAGGAAGCACGCCGCTTGATGCTCGGTGAAGACCTGGACGCGGCGAGCGCAGGGTTCCGTGTCGGCTATGAAGACCCGTCGTACTTTAGCCGCGATTACAAAAAACTCTTCGGCGCGCCGCCGCAACGTGACATCGCTCAGCTTCGCCGCAACCTTGAACTTTGAGGCACTCCGACCGGGGTACTGAGGCGGTTGAAAGAATTGAAGCGACGCTCGGCGGCTCTCGCAGAGGTTACAATCACTACCATGCCGAAATACGTCGCATTCCTGCGCGCCATCAATGTTGGGGGCCACACTGTCAAGATGGATCATCTACGCCATCTCTTCGAAGCCCTCGGACTCGCCACTGTGGAGACATTTATCGCCAGCGGCAACGTTATCTTTGACTCGCCTTCCAGAAACACAAAAACTCTCGAAAAGAAGATTGAGCGTCACTTGCTTGAGACACTCGGTTACGAAGTGGCGACGTTTATCAGATCAACATCCGAACTGGCAGCGATCAGTGAGTACAAGCCCTTTCCAGATGCGGAACTGAAAGCCGAAGGGAACGTCCTGTATATCGGTTTCCTTGCGGATGAATCGTCTGATGAGGCGAAACGGAAAGTCCTGTCATTGACGACGGACGCTGATGACTTTCATATCTACGGACGAGAACTCTACTGGCTCTGCCGTAAGAAGATCGGCGAGTCGGAAGTTTCTGGGGCCAAACTGGCGAAGGCACTCGGAGCAGAGATGACTTTACGAAACTCAACGACGGTCAAAAAGATTGCAGCCAAATATTCATAATCGGAGCCGCAGATGCTTGAGCAAGTCGCGGCGTTCTGCGAAGCCGGGCGTGAATGAAGGGATGAGATGACTGCTATGGTAGAGAGGGGCTAACGGATTCGGCATGACTTCACATCTAAATTTACAAGAGTGGTTCGACGGCATAGACATCTACCTGTTCGACCAACTCTTGAAGGGCCGCTTCACTCCGCAGATGCGTGTGCTCGACGCCGGCTGCGGTGGTGGGCGCAATCTCGTCTACTTCTTGCAGAGCGGGTACGATGTCTGCGCTGTCGATCAATCAAGAGAAGCTATTGCTCAAGTTCGCGCGTTGGCTTCCACGCTCGCCCCGCATCTTCCGGTAGATAATTTCCGCGTAGAGTCTGTAGAAAAGTTGTCTTTCTTTGATGAGAGTTTTGATGTTGTCATCAGTAGCGCCGTCCTGCACTTTGCAAAGGATGAAGAGCAGTGGCACAGCATGGTGAGTGAGATGTGGCGTGTGCTGAAACCGGGTGGAATCTTCTTCGCACGCTTAGCTTCAAGTATCGGCATCGAAGAGAAAATAGAGCACCTGCAAGGCAGACGCTATCATCTTCCTGATGGCAGCGACCGTTTCCTCGTCGATGAGGAGATGTTACTGGCAACCTCAAATTCTCTTAATGGAGAATGGCTTGAGCCGCTGAAAACAGTAGTCGTGCAGAATATGCGTTCGATGTCAACATGGTGCCTGCGTAAAACATAAAGTCCTTCTCCGCTGTCCATTGCTTCGGCTGCACTTGCCGTCCTCGGATTCTCGCAGCAGAGCAGATAGGCTGCTATGAAGAAAAGTGAGGGCAGGAATAACGCCCTCCCCGCCACATGATCTTCGGTGAAAGTTTTTAAGTCAGATACTTTGCCATAACTCGCTCAGCGGTCGCTGCAAAACCGGGATGGTGTTGCCACTTCTTGATGATATACCGCCACCCCTCACGGTTGCGCACAGGGTCTTGCACGGTCGTGGCGCACATACCATCCGCATCTGGCCCATGAACCTGTCTGTATTCGACCAGCACCTGCGGAACCCAGTGGACGCCCTCCGGGTAGCGAATCAGACATCGTGTGAAAAAATCCCAATCTTCAAGCCAGCGACACTCTTCATCCCATCCGCCAATCTCATCCAGCAAGCCTTTAGCATGCACGATACAGTTGGTGTCTGCTCCCTTAAGCTGAAGCGCCTCATTAACTGAATACTGCGCACGCAAATCATCCTGCTCTCGTTCAACCGTCCAGACGCCGTCTGCCGCTCTCTGCCACATGGTCGTATGTTGCCCGCAGTACCAGAGGACTTTGGTAGGTTGTTGCTGAATTGCTTCCAGCATCGTTGCCAGAAACTCAGGATGCCAGGTGTTATCGGAATCAAGGTAAGTCAAATAGGGCGCGTGGCTCAGTCGTCCGCCAAGATTGCGTGCGGCAGATGGCCCTCGATTCTCGGTCTTGACTGAACGGATGCGGCTGTCTTGAAATTCTTCGAGAAGGCGGAACGTGTCATCGGTTGAGCCGTCATCAACGACAATTAATTCCCAACGAGATTCTGTTTGAGCAAGCACGCTCTGGATAGCACGCCAGAGCACGTATGCACGATTGTATGTCGGCAGAATGATGGAAAAGAGAGGCGTCATCCTATTCTCATCTCATAGCTGTATGCTTCACAGTTTTTTCAGATATATTTTGAATCTCAAGGGCAAGACTACGATTGACCGGGATATATAACGAAGGTTGACTTGCCGCAGCCTTTTAGCATAAAAGCTCTCTTATTTTACATCCCCCAATGGAGCAAGTGCATCCCTGACGAAGGCGAACGGCTGAAATTCATCCTGGCTTCCTACAACTGCGGTGCGGGACATGTCGAAGATGCGCAACGACTGACGGAGAAGTACAAAGGAAACCATGAGGTATGAGAAGATGTCTCCTACTGGCTGCTGCAAAAGACAACGCAGCAATACTCCACTGACCCGGTCGTCAAGTTCGGTTTCTGTAGAGGACTCGAACCTGTCAACTATGTCCGGTTAATACTTGAACGCTACGACCACTACAAGCAGTTTGTTGTCAACTAAAGATTTGACCATGTGTCCCTCACAAAGACGGTCATGGAGACGATAATCATTGTAGCTTTTTCCACATATCATTTAAGGACTACATCTAAATTTGACTTCTCGATGTCGAGAACTCAACTTCTTGCAAGAAATCTTGGATTGACAGAATCACAGAGATGCATAGAATGTACACCATCGGACGGAAGGTGAATCTTTCCGTTCACCCGGTTGATGGGGTGAGGACATTGACCGGAACTGAGCAGGCGCGAGGCCACCATGGCTGCCGCGCCTGTTCGCTTTGCTATCGAGCAGTCCGCTCTGTGAAGAGGCTTTCTGTGGTGGTAACACAGAGGAGGTGGAGGAATTTAGACTTCTGCTCTAAATGACTCCTCTGTGATCTTCGGGATGGGGCGAGGGATTCAATATCAATTTGTTGCTTTAAATCGTCGCTATCCAAATCAGTCTCAAAAGGCAGCAGCGGCTATAATCCTTTCTTAAACGGATGTTGAAAGGCTCTGCGTTTTGCTGAGATAAATCGGGTCGCACACGATTGGACGCCCGTCAAGTATCAAGCTTGTTCCCACGATAAATTTCCCACTCGGATGGCGTTCAGATTGTTTTACTGCTTTTCTTAAATCGAACATTATGTCATCGGGGTCACTGAGCAATTTATAGTAAAGAACAAAATCGCTCTGAGGGTCACCCGCCTGCGCCAGACAGAGATTATTAAAGATTATTTCGTATCTTAAAATCTCATCATCTTCATCTCTAAACTTGCTTAAAAATAGTTCGTCTCCAGTCGTTTTATCTTTCAGCAGAACTCCGCTTTTCCCCTCATCATTGCAACTGATGTCCACGCCAACTATATGAGATGTCTTGCCTAGAAAAACTTCAGGCGAAGGCTTTTGGTATGGCACGCGCACATACATCTCTGTGGATTTTAGATAAGAGTAAAAGTCGCCATGATTAATGTACAGCAGGGACTTGAGCGCCTCTGGCTTTTCACCCGCCCGTTGAAAATTTATGTTCAGGCGGCGATTATGGAATTCTTCTCCTTCGAGATCGGTCAGCCATTTGAAATCCTCTGGATCGCCATCATTCTTCGGTCTATCAAACCCCGGTTGGAAGTAAGGTTTAGCGCCGCCTTTGAGAGGATGGATGGCTTCTATCGTGAGATCGTTATTCAAATTGAAGTTATGTTCTCTTGCTCTTGGAATGTTGTCAGGGCCTATCTCCGAGATGATGAGTTGCGGGTGGTGATTTTCGTGATTGAGAATCCCGACTTCGCATTGTTCAGCCTCGTTAAAGCAAAAAATTAAAAGTCCTGCGAAAATGATTCTGGCGGTCGCCTCCGAGTGATCAAGGCACATTTGAGCTTTTCACCCTTTCGCTACTGTCCTTATCTCTATATGTCCGAAACTTTCAAAAATATTACATGCGAGGAGTCGGAATTATTACACGCACGAATTTCTGGCGCGTTTGAAGGGTCAGGCGTGAGAGTTTCAAAAACTGGAAAAACCGCCGATGACGATGAAAGAGGCCCAGTAGTACGGGTGGCGGTAGCGCGGCTCAGGGCTGCTGAACATATCCACTTGCGCACGCCGGAGGGCATCAACGGTTGATAGTCCTTGCTGCTTTCTGTATTTATGAAAGTTGATCATCAGTTCCGAAGTGGAGCCGGAATTGACCTCCCACTGGCTTGCCATGACGAGCGGCACGCCCGCGGCGAGGAAGGTTCGTGACATGCCGACCGCCCCCTCGCCGCCATAATATTTCTCTCCGCCGGTGCGACATGCAGAGAGCACGACAAGGCGCGTGCGCGGCAATCTCATCTGATACATGTCAAGTGGTTGCAAAGCATCATCAACGGTTTTCCGGCCAGACTCCGAATATTTCTTCGCCAGTAATAATTTTGAGAGCATAGGATTTTGCTCATCCACGATGTAGTGCGAAGCAAAATGAATTATCTCTGACCTTTTCATTTCGCTCATCACGATGTCCTTCTGCACATTGATTCCGGTCAGCAAAAGCTGCGACTTATAAAAACCTGCAATCTCTCTGGCTTCTCTTTCGGCAGTCGGAAGCTTCGCCAGAGAAGGATAGCTCGTCTGGTCGAATGTCGGATTGCCGACGCTTAATAATCTCTCGACCTTAGCATCTGTTTTGCCACGCCCGTATTTTGAGGAAAGAGCAAAGACGTTTGAGCTTGGGGCGTACACCACCGGATAGTCATTGATAAAGTATTTGCCGTTGGCGGGTGAAATGAGCGACGCGAACGGAAGATGATTAAGGGTTTTATCCGGCACAATACAGATTAGTTTATCCCGCTCTAACAAATGTTCGATTGGGCCAATCAATAGAGCATAGAGGCTCTCGGCTTCATGGCGCAGCTTTGTCTCTTTTTCGGGAGACGAGGTTGATATTAGTTTGAGATAACTATGAAGGCGCATCTCAAATTCAGCGAGAGGAATTGAGACTTCCGTTGTCGAGAAGCGTGATTTCGAGACGACCCAGATGAGCAGCCTCTGCTTGAGCGCGGCATACTGGATTATCTGAACCTGTTCGGGCGTGTGCTCTTGAATTTCCGAAAGTGTAAGCGGTTGAGAAACTGTTGAAAGGATTGCTTGCGGCGCAGTGCTCTTCATCGCGTGCTGGCTCTTGCCGCGCAATAGCTCCAGCAGCGATCTCGCTCTCGAAGTTTCAGAATACTCGAAAGCCTTTTGCCCGTTGTTGAGTCTTTTATACTGGAAGTCTATCGCCACATCATAAGTGTCTTGTTCGGCATCAAAAAAGATGTTCTTGTTTCTCTCTTCCAGAATCTTTGCGCGATACTTCTCGAATAAATCCAAGACGAGATTGAGCTCTTGTTCCGCAGAGAAATCATCTCCCTGCGCGATAAAGCAGAGCAAACGCCCCTTGTGCGCATTGTAACTTTCAATCGCCAGATGAAGGCCATCATAGAGCCGTATGGATTCGTCATAGCTGGCTCTCGCATCCTCGAAAGCTCCAGCCTGTCGCTGCAAGTGAGCGCGCTGTAAAGCGGAGTAGGCCATAATGCCCTGCCCGACCTTATCGTCTTGCAGAGCTTGCCCGATGTCGTAGCCGAGCCGGATGTGTCTGAAAGCTTCATCGTATCTGTTAAGTTTCCCGTAAATCAAACCGAGGTAAATGTACGGGAGGTAAGTTTGCGAAGGGTCTTTCGTCCCATCAAGTCCGAGTTTCAAAGCCTCTTTAGCGAACTCTGCGGCGGAGACATAAAGCCCGCTCGCATAAAGAGACATGGCCGTCCCCACATAGTTTCTCCACATCTGCCGCTGACCCGGCCAAAACTTATCTGCAAAATCAAGGCAACGCTGAAGGTAGAGCAGCGATTGATGATGATTGCCTAAACTTCTGTACTCGTTTGCGAGTTGGACCAGATTCTTCTGCGTGCCGTAGGTGTCAGAGAGTTGCTCGGATAAACGTAGTGAGCGTTGTGCGTATTCGACCGCTTTTGAGTATTCGTTAAAATCCGCCTGAGCATTCCCTAAGAGATTGTAGGAGAGTGAGAGAAGCCATTTATAGCTCTTCTCTTCGCAGTCGCGCGCCAATCGTTCGCTGATTTTAAGGCTCTGCCCGGCTTGCGCCGTCTGGTAATAGCAGTAGCTCACCCAATGTTCCGCAAAAATTGCTTCCGGTATGTTATGTGTCTCGTCGAAGAGTCGGTTTGCTTTCGCGAAAAACTCTCCGGCCTCGCTGAATTTCGATTCCCCGCAAAGTTCAAAACCCTTCTGTAGATGCTGATGTGCCTCGGCCAGAACGGGAAGTTGCTGCGGAGGAGAGAGACCGTAGAACTGTGCCAGTTCGGAGATATAAGGGTCGCCGGATTTTCGCAGTTCTATCTCGCCGGCATAAGCTAACGCTTGATGCATCATGCGAGCGGCGTTCGTATTTCCTTCCACTGATTGAATCACATAGCGTTGGGCCAGTTGTTCAAAGATGAGTTTCCCGGTGATGGCTTCCCTGCTCCGGCTCATAATCTGCCATGCTCTTTCATCATCGCTCGATTGATAAGCGAGCAGGAAGTCTTGCAGGATTTGCTCTTTATCTCTTGCCGTCGCGGCTTGCCGGACTGCAAGAGATTTCAGGTGTTGCCGCGCCTCGTCGGCCCACTGAGAGTCGGGGTCTTTCTCAAGATATTTTTGCCAATCGTCCCGCGCTTGTTGAAGGAGCATCATGCTCTGGTAGCAGAGCGCGCGGTTAAAGAGAGCTTCAAGCAGAGAGCCGTTTAGCTCAAGCGCGCGTGTCAGGTGTTCAAAACTTTGAGAGAGCTTGACGAGCTTTTGACCGGAGCTCTCATCGGATAAATCAGCCTGCGCTTGTTCCAGGAGCGCGGCTCCCAAATCGCTATGCGCCTGCGCATTGTCGTCATCGAGTTTGAGCGATTTTTCAAATTGGTCTATCGCCTGCACAAGCTTGCGCTCGGCAAGGTAAAGCTTGCCGAGCGCGTGATGAGAGGCCGAGCTCGGCTCGTCGTGAATGGCATCGAGCAAGATGCGCTCCGCACGATCACGCGCCGCGTAATCAATCTCTTTGGGGTCTTCGCCGCGCGTCGTAGATAAAGGGGCATAGCTGAATCCTGAGATTCTTGCTTCCAGAGGGCGTTTGTCCTGATAAGCAGTGGCGAGCGCGACGAGCCCTTTGCTCAGTTGAGATTGATAGAAAAAGATGCGCCATATTCCAAACACGACTCCGATGATGAGGAGAAGAGACACAGCCGCTTTTATTGATGATGAGGTGAAGAAGGTTCGTTTCAAAGATTGTCTATTTCTCAAAGACTGTTTATTGCCTGTTTGCACAATCGCTTTATCTGAGGCTTCTTCTGCGACATATCTGCGCAGCGAGCGCGCCAATCTTAATTCCTTTCGTCGCCCGTCGGTTATCAGGAAATAATCTTCAAATCTTTTTCGCTCTTCGCCCGTCAGCTGGTCATCCAAATATTCATCAATCAACTCGTCCTTCGCCATCTGCAATCGCGTAAAAAACTTTCCATCGGACAGCATGCGCTTCTCAATCTGTTGCTGCTGATACTCTTGTGTCGAAAATTCTCCGAGCAGGTATTGCTTTAAGATGGCATCCTCTTCAAGATTTAGCATGCCTTAACCTCCTTTCCCTTCTGAAACAACTTCTCTATTTATGAATGCCTGAAAACAGCGAATTTATTTCAAAGCTAAAATTTCCCCTGAAGACAGTCTTTAATGCACTGCTGAAGCGCGGCCTTAATTCGATATGCCCGAACCCTCAGAGCATTCGGCTCGATTCCCATTTCACGGGCCAAGGTTTTACGATGATGTATCTTTTCACGCTTGCCCGCTTCGTAGTATTGCAGGATTAATTCACGGCTCTCAGGAGTGAATTTCTGCATGCAATGTCTAAGGCATTCATATTCCTCTTCCACCTCATACAGTTCCTCGACCTGCGGAATGATGGCAGGCGTAGGCTTTCTGCGCAGGTACTCAAGGTGAATTTTTTGCGCCACTCCGTAAAAATAATGCGCGGGATTGCCGACATAGCCGCCGGAAATGCTTGCTACTCTTGAAGTCACGCGGTTGATTGTTTCATCCGCCATCTCTTCGGCTTCCTTGCAGCCGCGACAGGCGAAGATTTCAATCAGGCGGCAGCGAATCTCCTCATATTTCTGACCGGCCAGGTTGCGATCCTGATGGAGCCAGTTCAGAAGTTGGTCAAAATCCGCTTGTGTGAGTGTCCACTGTTTGTTCATCTAAGCTACGCAACCTGAGCGAACCTGTCGTCCTGTAAAGTTAAAGACAAGTCGGGCTGTTCGTCGCAAAAGCCGACCGTTCTCAAGAGAAGTCTCTACAGTCATGGTGTGGGCTTTGCGACGCGATGCCGGCAGAGTGAAGAATGAAGAGCCTGCCGCCGTCCGTCAGTTGATGAAAAGCAATATAGAGCGAAAGCCTATTGCTTTATATTTGATGTCGGGAAGAGAGAGTAAACGCGCGTGCTCAGCTCTGTCAACACAATTATGGAAGAGGTTGCATTGTAGCCTTCTGTAATATATTTTATCTTAGACATCATACAGAGTAGAGGGCTGATTCATAAGGCAACTTATCTGTTATTCGTCCCCAAATATCCTGACTGCAAACTGTCTGGGAACGTGTGTGTGCCGAACGTTCCCAGACAGCTTGGGAGCTAAGCGGCGAAGCTTTGTGGGAGGCTTTCCTGCTTTCTCTTTTACAGGGGACTCTCTCACAAGGTGGCCTCTTCCCTCCCCCGTATATGAGCATTAGAATTCTTTTTGTCGAAGACGACGAGCGCATCAGGGAGTTGTTGCTTGAAACGGCGGCGTTGGAAGGCTATCAGGTGGAAGGCGTCGCCAGCGCAGAAGCCGCTCTTGAGCTTCTCTCGCTAAACTCATATGACATCCTTGTCACGGATGTGACCCTGCCGCGCATGTCCGGCCTTGAGTTGTTGCAGCACTGCCAGCGTTTGAGCCCCGGCATCATCGCCATCGTCATCACCGGGCATGGGACGATTGATCTTGCCGTCGAAGCGATGAAGCGCGGCGCGACGGATTTTCTCACCAAGCCTTTCGAGCTTGATGCTCTCTTGAGCATCGTGCGTGTCGCTGCCGAGCGTGTCTCACGAAACGCTCTCTCCAATTCAGGCAAAGGACTCTCCGGCATCGGCCTGATAGCAGAGTCTCCGGCAATGAAAAAACTGCTCGCTCAGGTGGCAACCATCGCGCCCTTCAATACTACAGTCCTCGTCACAGGCGAGACCGGCACGGGCAAAGAAATCATCACGCGTTTGATTCACGGGCAAAGTCCGCGACGCGCTCGCCCGCTCGTCGCGCTGAATTGCGCCGCCGTGCCTGAGCAGTTATTGGAAGATGAACTCTTCGGTCATGTGAAAGGCGCGTTTACCGGAGCGCAGACCACGCGCAAGGGGCGTTTCGAGCAGGCTGACGAAGGCACACTGTTTCTGGACGAAATCGGGGACATGAGCCTGCCTTTGCAATCAAAGCTGCTGCGCGTGTTGCAGGAGCGCGAATTTGAAAAGCTCGGCTCGTCAAGCACGGTCAAGGTTGACGTGCGCATCATCGCCGCGACAAGCACAGACCTTGAGCGTCACATTGCAAACGGCAGCTTTCGCTCAGACCTCTACTATCGCCTCAACGTCGTGCATCTGCGGCTGCCTCTCTTGCGCGAGCGCACTGAGGACATACGGCCACTGGCAGAACATCTGCTGACGCGCTTTTGTGCCAACGCAGGGCTTCCCGCAAAGACGATTGCCGATGAAGTGTTGGAAGTCTTAATGTCGTATCACTGGCCGGGCAACGTCCGCCAGTTACAAAACGCGATGGAGCGCGCCGCAGCCCTCTCCGGCGCATCCACAATCATCCGCCTCAACGACCTGCCGGAAGAAGTCAATGGCGGAGTCTCTTCCAGCCGCACAATATCTCTCACAAACAGCCCTGCCGTCTCATCGCCAGCGACGCTACCGGACGAAGGTGTGAGCTTCGATGAAGTCGTCAACAAAGTCGAAAGAGAACTACTGCTCAAAGCTCTGGACAAAGCAGGCGGCAACAAGCTGCGCGCCGCCAAGCTGCTCAACATGAAGCGCACGACCTTCGTCGAAAAGCTCAAGCGATTAGAGATTGCAGCCGGAGTCAATGAATAGCATTGGCTTCAAGCCGGAGACCGAAATTATGAGTTTCATTCTGATAGTTGATGATGAAAAGAAGATGCGCGATCTGCTCTACGAAGTTCTTGCAAATCATCTTTGCTATCAGGCTTCGACAGTCAATGAGGCGGTTGCTTTATTAGAGAAGATATCATTTGATGTTGTCCTGACAGACATCTCGCTTCCCGGCAAGAGCGGAATGGAGTTGCTAGGGCTGATACGCCTGCGCCAGCCGGACACGCCGGTCATCATCATCTCAGGCATTCATGATTCAGAACACGCGCGCGGACTAATAGAGATGGGGGCCTTCGGTTATTTAGGAAAGCCTTTTCGTCTTGATGAAGTCGAGGCGATGGTTGAGCGAGCCATTGAGAGTCGCAGGCTTCAGTCTATGATTGGAGAGGAGCATCAGTATGCGCGGCGCTATATGGCACAGGTCGAGGTGCAAATGAGCGGCATCTTGATTTTTGATGATGAGCGCGAAGAAGGCATGTTGATGGTCGCCGGATATACACATGACATCAGCGAAACAGGAGTCGGGATTATTATTCCTGAGAGCAGCGTGGACGAGCGCAGAATTGTCGGCGCAAAATTTCATTTAGTGTTGGAACTGCCGGGAACCTCATTGGACGTAGAAGCTACTGTAGTCCGCTATCAAAGTCTCGCGCCGGAGAAGGGATGTCTCACCGGCGCGCAATTCACAAACATGGGCGGCAGAGACCGCGTGCTCCTGCTTGGTTATTTACACGGGCAACATTCTGTAAAATGAAGCCCTTCTCAAACCCCGCCTGACCCTGCCCTCTGTGGCATACGAATCGCAATCATCATGATGGAAGAAGCCGGGAAGTTTCGGCTTGCGTCTTTCTCAATCACGATTTACCGGAAAGTCAGCGAAAAGCTGAAGCTGAAAGTTACGTTTATCTTCACTCATGTCAGCTTTACGACAAGCAGGTGTCAATAATCCGACGCAAGCCGTGAAAATATCCAGCCTCAACTCGCGCCGCCCGACTCTCAAAAAATCCGACGACATTTTTGAACAACAAGAAAAAGGAGACTTCACCACAATGTTAAGACGTATGAATCTCACGCTCCGTTCCTCTGCTATGACCGTGGCCTTGATAGCGATGCTCACGGTGTTGCAAGTCACAATCGCCTCGGCACAATTCGCGCCATCATCCGCACCGAAATCTACGGACTTCGATGGTGACGGCAGAGCCGAAGCCACTTTGTACGACCCGGAAATCAACCTCTGGTTCACTTACAACTTTGCCACGGAGAAATTGAATGAAGTTTGGTTCGGACAGGGCAGGCAGACTGTGCCGGGCGATTACGACGGCGATGGCAAAACAGATTTTGCCGTCTGCGCTGACGAGAAAAACGGAGACAAAATCTGGTTCATCATTGCCAGCTCGACTGAGGCCAAAAAGGATTTTCACTGGGGAAGAACTGGCGATGTGCCTGTGCAGGGCGATTATGACGGCGACGGTCGCACGGACTTTGCGGTGTTCCGTCCATCCGAGAGCATCTGGTATATCCTCCGTAGTTCTGACCAGAAAATCGTAATTCGACGGTTCGGCCTCGTCAATGACAGGCCCGCGCCCGCAGACTACGACGGCAACGGCACAACCGACATTGCTGTCTTTCGTCAGGAAAAATCCATGCTGTACTGGCTGAACACAGACTCAGTGAGGGCGTTAAGCATGCACTGGGCAGGCGAGTTCAGAGACGGCGATCTCATCGTGCCAGCCGATTATGACGGAGACAGAATAGACGACTTCGCAACTTATGCCACTGCTACAGGCGAGTGGATAATCTTCGAGAGTTCTTCTCAAAACTATCGCTACTCACGATTCGGTCAGGGCTATTACGAGCCGGGGCAGATCAATGACTCGGCGGGCTCGAAATACCCAGACCTGCCGATGCCCGGTGATTACGACGGCGATGGCAGAGCAGATCTTGCGGTTTTTAATCGATTGATGCTTGAAGTTCATGTGTTCGCCAGCCGTGACGGCCATCTGCTCTCCGAACCGATGGGCAGTCAAAATGCGTCGCCCGTCTCAACCTCGCTGGTCGGTCAATAATTCGAGATTCCATTTTGAACCGTCACGAACAGAAATTTGTTCGTGACGGTTAAGACTCACGTATTTCTAAAATTAAAGGGAGACTGAAAAACTCTATGCCACGCAAGACCTCAATCATCCTCTCTACTTTCATCTGCCTGATTCTCTGTCTGCTCTCACCCTCCGAGGCATCCTCTCAGGATGTCGGAGGCGACAATCTTCAGGTCGGAGAGAATCGCAATAATGAATTTGCTTTCGCGCCTTACCTCGGAGGCGCAGGCACTGTGGAAACTCTGGCAACATTTCAAAAGACATTCCCGCAAACCATCAAAGACTATCGCGTCGGCCTCTTCAACGATCTCACGCTCAACCCGGACAACCCTCTTTTCATAACGGGCAAGTATCTGACTTTCGGTTCTTACAACCGCGTCAGTATTCCCGCAGGAGTCATGATTAACACCACCGGGCCAAGCGAGATTTACGGCTCATATTCTGCGGCGCGCAATTCCGGCACAGGCGAGTTTAACGGGCGCACCTTCGGCGGGCGAATCGAAGCCATAGATAATCGCAACACAGGCTCGACGTGGGGAGTTGTGGGAGCGGAAATCGGCGCATACATCGAAGGCATCATCCCGAAATATGGCTCGGTGGGAGCGGCCATTAATCTGGTCAACAATTCGACGGAGAACGCGCCCGAAGCTAATCCTTACATGTTCGGCATTTCCACGAGCGTCACGAATAACGGCAATGCGGATGTCACGGAACAGGCCGTTATCAATCTGAAAAATCTGGGCGGTCAGGGGACTGGCATTATTCCGAATATGTACGGAATCAAAATCAACCAGCCTTCGAGCGCATACGGGACAAAGGTCTATAACAACATCGGTCTCTTCGTGGCTGACCATTCGACCATCGGCGAATATATGCGCTACAACGTCTATTCGGTCGGAACGAACAGTAAGAATTATTTTCAGGGCGAAGTGCAGGTGGATGGACAATTAAAGCTGAGCAATCAGTGTCGCGGCGTGGCGCAAATAGAGAGGGGGAAAGCGAATATTTCTTCGACCTGTGTGCGAAAGACCTCGGCCATTCTCGTCACACGTCGGTCGGCCACGAGAGATGTTGTTACTTACTCTTATACGGAGATTGCCGAAGGCGCATCCTTCACGATTTTATCTTCCGACCTCTCAGATGATGCACAGGTCTCATGGCTCGTCATCAATTAGTCTCCGAAGAGAGTACATTTATCTCGGAGCGCAGCTTTCGCATTTACATCTTTTGATGTGAGTCTTTATGTATTGTTCACCATAGTCGATGGTGATTTCTTCCCCGGCTTTAATCTCTCTTAATGACCAAATCCAGACACGCTTGCCCGTCGTAAACCCTTGCGCGTTCGGCTCACACGAGTGGTTAATGTAGCGGGCGATATTACTGCGCGCGTGGCCGTCAATGACGCGCTCGTCGTCAAGTTCAAACAGGTACTTGCTACGGCTCTTATTTGCTTCTTCAAGACTGATGATTGGACCAATGTACTCGACAATCTTTTTGTTGGCGGGAATCGGTTTGAGTGCCAATAAGCCTAATCCCGAAGCGGTGCGCTTAACTGCGAACTTGCCATTCTCGTTGTTCATTGATGAGATGATAGCAGCTTATTTCCTATTGTATAATCTCTGCTATGAATAAACGTGCTAAAAAACGAGTCAAGGAAGCAATCAAGAAAGAGATTGCCGAACGAGCAGATAAGCGTCAGCCACAAGGTTCACCATCTCCTTCAAGGAAATTGCCGGAGAGTCGCGGTTTTACGCCGAGGCCGGATAAGAAGCGTGGTTAATCGCTTATCAAACATTGAATGATAAATTCTGGATGATTAAGACCTTTAGGAAGTGATTCCAATTCTCCCTTATCATCGCAAAGCAATTTGATTGTGCCACTTCTTCGTCAACATTGAAGGAATAGTTAGCCGCAGGTAGTTCGAGCGGTTTAACGAAAATACGGAGCTACATTTCCGGCGATAGTTTTTATCTCTTTTTGCGAAAGCTTCAGTTGGCGAAACGCTTCCCAGGATTCGCGCGGCAGAAGATTGTTTCCGAGCGCCGAATCTGAGCCGTAGAGTATCCGTTTGACACCGATTCGGCGAATCAATTTGACTAAAAGTTCGGAGACTTCCGCAGAATTTGTCTGATGTGCGTTTGTTGCCACATCAAACCAGAGCTTTCGTGTTCGAGAATCTTTCTTCGCAACCGCATCAGCCAACACTTCAATAACCGTGTGCGCCGGAGGGTCATCATAACCCGGCCCCGAACTGGCAAGATGAGCAATCTGCACCGGAATGTCTGGAGCGAAAGAAAGCAATTCCAGAAACGCGCGTGCTTGTTCAGGCCCGTAAGGTCGTTTTTTGGAGATAGACGCTCTCATATGCACGATGATTGCCATCCGATGAGAATTTGCCGCCTGAAAAACTTTCTTCAATTTTTCGAAATGCTCTGGAAGTTCCGTCTGCACATCCGAACTGCCAAAATGCAGTTTGATTCCGCGGCGTAGATTCGCGTCTTTAGCACAACGCGCAAGCTCATCGAGAGCATATTCTTTGAGCGGGTTGAAGCTGCAAAATGCAATCAGCCTTTTTGGAAAGAGAGCGGCCTGTGCAGCATTCCAATCATTTTCCGCTTTGACCTTTGCATACTCATCCGGCGGTTCCGAGCCGGGTCTTCCATAACCATATGCTGTTGATAAAAGCACGGCGCGCCTGATTCCGGCTTTGTCCAGCAATCCGATGACATCTTGAGCCACAATCGTTCTTAAACCTGAGGGTTGAAAATCAACGCGAGCTTGACTGAACAAGTGCTGGTGATGATCCGCCGCAGGTTGGGCAAGCGCGATGGCAGAAGCCAGTGCAATCAATGAAAAAATCTGAAAAACTAAAAATAATCTTTTGACCATAAAATAACCTCCAGAATTGTTTTCAACTATAGAACACCACGGGCGGATAATCTGTGACAAAACTAATCGCTTTAAATCTCAAGCTCCGCAAACTGTTGTTTCATAACTGAACATCTGTCTCTTAATTCAGTAAATCAAGCGCGTGATAAGAAATTTAGAGCGGACACAAATAAATCTCACACCTCCACGTCTAGTTGCACAAATGTCAAAAATTTAATTGGCAGCAGAGGCCAGTCCTGCTGCCATCTGGAGAATCTTTCTAAGCCGTTGGAGAAGATGCGTAACAACTTCACCGGAATAGATAACACAGGCTTTGAACGCACCTGCGCGGTAGCGTTCGAGCCTTCTGTCAACATGGCCCAATATCCCTCCGGCAAAACCTATGACTCACGAAAGGAAGGTAGAAATGAAAAAGATGATATCCAGGCTAATGCTGCTCCTCTGCGCTGCGAGCCTCGTGCTGACGCTCACCACGCGGGAGTTCTCAACCACCGCCGCAAACAATGCGAGCACGATATCTTCAACTCCGCTCAGCCAAAATAAGGGGCAGGATGATGATGGCCCCTTCACTATCAACGGGCGCACATGGGCGAGCAAGAAGGTTTTCATTGAGAGCGGCGCGCGTTGCGCCACCCCACCGGTCGATGAGGGGAAACAACAGGAGATTCAAAAATCGCTCGAAGAGTTTGAATCTCGCCGCGCCAGAGAATCCGGGACAGGAGAGTTTTTACGCGCTCCCGGCTCCGTTACGATTCCTGTTTACTTTCACGTCATCAGGGACAGTTCCGGCAACGGCGATGTTTCCGATTCGAGGCTGGATGCACAGATTAATGTGCTCAACGCTTCGTTCAGCGGACAGACGGGCGGAGCGAACACGCCCTTCAGATTCGTTAAGGTAGAGACCACGCGCACGAATAACACGGCATGGCACTTTGCCAGTTTCGGCTCATTTGAAGAGCGTCAGATGAAAACAGCGTTGCGGCGCGGCGGCCCGTACTCGCTGAATTTCTATACAAACAATCCAAGCGACGGTCTGTTAGGTTGGGCGACTTTCCCGTGGGATTATTCGTTCGACCCGACTATGGATGGCGTCGTCTGCCTCAATGCAAGTCTGCCGGGCGGCTCGGCTGCTCCCTACAATCTGGGCGATACAGGCACGCATGAGATAGGGCATTGGCTCGGACTCTTTCACACTTTTCAAGGTGGCTGCTCAACGACAAACGATGAAGTGAGCGACACGCCAGCCGAAGCATCTCCGGCTTTTGGTTGCCCGTCGGGTCGCAACACCTGCCCGGCTCCGGGCTTAGACCCTATAGAAAATTTCATGGATTACTCGGACGACTCTTGCATGTTCCGCTTTACCAACGGGCAATCAACGCGTTCGGATTCTATGTTCTTGCAGTACCGTGGAAATCCGATTGACGATGCGCGCTTCTTCGTCCGGCAACAGTATCTTGATTTCCTCCTGCGCGAGCCGGACATGGGCGGGCTTGGCTTCTGGGCAGGACAGATTACGCAGTGCGGCACAAACCAGACATGCATTGGCAATAAGCGGGTTGACGTGTCCAGAGCCTTCTGGCAATCGGGCGAGTTTCGCCAGCAGGCCAGAACCGCTAACATGCTCAATCCATTTCCGCCGCCGGAGTATAACAACGGTCAATTCATAGACCTCTCGTATCGCGTCTATCTGCAACGCGCTCCGAACGATCCGCCGGACAATAATTTCGACGGCTACAACTTCTGGCTCGGAAACTTGAACGGCTGCACGAATAGCGGCGGCGATTACGGCTGCTATCACGGCATCATCCGCGCCTTTATCGAATCTATTGAGTACCGTAAGAGGTTCGCTCAATAGAATGATGTGAAGCCGTGAGCTAAGAAGCTGTTTTAAAATTCATGACGCGCTTGATGCGGCACAGGCTCAAGCGCGTCATGGGAATGTAGATTATTGCTTCCTGGTTTGTTCAGTCTCTTACGCAACTTACGAGCGACGGGGCAGAAGTGCTTTTCCGCCCCGTCGCTCTTCCAAGCCGAGTAGGCCAATTATTTCTTATAGATTGCAATTCCCCAAAAGTTAATATCCGGCGGCAGACTATTCCAGTGGTTGAAAGCGTGTGAATCATCAGATTTGTAACGCAATCTGTAGTTCCCTGCTGACAGGGTGAGCACTAAATCTATTTTCCGGTTCTTACCCGCACCGCCTGCGTGTGTGGTCTTGGGCTCTTGCATCTCCCAGACGGGAAGCCCCTTGTCGGCGTTTTCAATCCATCCGTAGTCAAACATCTCTCCGGCCTGGCCTTCGCCGATGGCGAAGATACGCACCTCCTGAGTGCTCGCCAGACTAAACGCCATACTCTTATCTTCGTTGTCCAGCACCTGCACGAGTTGCGCAATGACCGGCAGCTTCGCTAGCTCTTCAGGCATCGGCCTGGAAAACAGTTCTCCATACATGCCCATTAGCTGTGCGGCTTCGCTTGCGCGTCCCACACTCTGATGAATCCGAAACTTTGTCACAAGGTCTTTGCTGTACAGATCAGCATAGGGTTTCCCCTCTATCAGCTTGAGCCGATTTTTCAGTTCCGAAGCGGGAGCGTTCCAACTAATCTCCGGCAAGGCCTCGCCAAACTTCTCCGGGAAGATGAAGGTCTTTAAGAAAGCCATGCCCACTGGAGAGCTTAGCCCATCACCCGAACCAAGGTCTGTCGGGCGGCTGAGATTGTCCGAGTTAGCCATGATGATGAATGTCATGTTTCGCTCTGGCACTTTCAAAATAAACGACGAGTTGCCAGTCCAGTAACCGTAATGCCAGAGCAGCTTCGTGCCTTTGTAGTTCTGCGTGAACCATCCAAGACCGTAAGGAAGCCCTTCGCCCTTCGTTGACAGAGTGGGTGTGAAAGCAAGTTGCTGGGTTTCCTTCGTGAGAAACTTATTCTGATCAATCGCAATGTCATACTTCGCCATATCAAGAACTGTGGACATCAATCCGGCTGAAGTGCTGAACCCCTGCGGGTAACTAATCTTTGTGGTCTTAAATTCGCGGTCAAGCGCATATGGCTGAGCCAGCGTCTTCACAACCGTATCGAATCTTTGCTGGTGCTTTTCCGTAATCAACGCTCTGTTCATGGCCGACTGGTGAGAGTGAACCAGTTTCCAGGCCCCGTCTTGTTTGTTCAAGACGAATGAACTTCGCCAGGGGCCTTCAGTGCGCTGCGCCCCGTTCGGGGGCGTGATAGTTCCGCTCATGAAGAAAGTTGCGATGGCGCTGTCGCCGTAAACAGCCGTCTCAAGGTTGTGGACTTCAAACTTCAACTTGAAACCAGCTTTGAATGCGCCCCGCAACTCGTCCTCATTAATAAAAGAAGTTAAGAATCCTCCCTCACCTTGAAAGCCATTGTGCTGAGGCGCGAGACGCCGCTCGATTTGATCCACGTTGCCGGAATTGAAGCCCGCTATGATATCCATCACGGCGGCTTTCACTTCACCTTCTGCTGCCCCGCCCGCGGCTCCCGGCGATTTTGTGTTGACAATCCTTGGCACGTTCGGGGCTGTCTCATTCATGCCGAGGGGGTCTAGGATGTTGGCTATTAAAAGTTCGCCGAACGACTTGCCGGTGGCCCTCTGAACCACCTTGTCCAATTCAGCAAAGCGGTTGCCGTTATAACGGTATTGCTCGCCGGGTTTTCCCTCGGAGGTGTGCGACAGCAAGTGCCGCACTCTAATGACACCCTCGCTCTCCAAGTTAATGCCGTACTTGGAAACGGGATCGTCCAGCTTGACCTTTCCCTCCTGTACAAGCTGCATCAGAATGGTGGAAGCGAACGTCTTGGTCAGCGAAGCGAGATGATATGGAGTATGTGCGGTCGCAGGTATCTTATTCTCCACGTCTGCGTAGCCGAATCCCTTTGCCCAAAGCACCTTTTGATCTTTCACAATAGCGGCTGAGTAAGCCGGTATCTTTAGCTCCTGTCGCAGATTCTCAAGGAGCGTTTCCAACCGTGCAATTCGTTCGGCGTCGGATAGCTGGGCCACACGCGCAGTGTTGCGGTCGCCTGTAGCCTGAACAAATAATCCTTGTCCGGCAATAGCCATCGCCAGAACCACGGTCACTAATCCACTGGCCTTAAACTTCATGCTGACCTCCTTCAGCCTCACACCTCTGTCAACTTTGCTTGAGAAGCGTTAAGACTGTTTCTCATTCCTTGTGGTCAAGGTCTTCGCGCCGCTCTCCGAAGATAATTGCGGCCAAGACATCTGCGATTTTGTCTGCTCCAGCGGTCTCTATATTACTCAAGACGATGATAGTCACCTTCTCATCCGGGTAGCGTGCGAGAGAGGTGGAGAAACCGAATGATCTGCCGTCAGCACGGATGATTTGGCGATTATGCCTGCGCGATATTTCCCATGCGTAGCCGTAGTTTTCCAACCCCGGCGTGAACATCGCGGTCAGCGAGCCTTGCTTCAAAAGCCTCTCTGTATAAAGAGCCTGTTCCCACAGGTACAGGTTCCAGACGGTGGAGTAAAGACCGCCGCCCGCAGAGATATAACTGAGATCGTAAAAAGGAGCGTTGATTATGCTTTTGTCTTTGTCGCGTGTGTAACCGGAGGCGCGTCGCTTTAAAATCGCCTTCTGACTCTCTAAGCCCGTGTCGGTCATTTTCAGCGGCTCGAAAATATTCTTCCTCAGGAAGTTCTCATAAGTGTCGCCGGATGTCCTTTCAATCACATAGCCCAACAGCATATAGCCTTGTGAGCTATAGCTGACCTTCTCGCCCGGTGTGAATGCCGGAGAGACCGCTCTGGCGCGCTCAACGGTCTTGGCAATAGTTGTCGGAGTCCTTCTAATGGAATCAATGTCCTTGAAAGATTGATAGAACTCTGGAATGCCTGAGGTGTGATTCAAGAGATGATGGAGTGTGATTGGACGCCAGCTCGGAAGGCATTCCGGCACGTACTTGCAAATCGAGTCGTGAACATCCAGCTTGCCTCTCTCTTGCAGCATCATGATGGCTGTCGCCGTAAACTCTTTGGTGATAGAGGCGATGCGATACCTGGTCTGCGGAGTGTTTGGTATCAAGTGCTCCCGATTAGCCATACCATAACCCTTACTCAACAGCACCTTGCCATTGCGCGCTAACAGTATCGCGCCGCTGAACTGTTCATCCCGCGTGAGAGCGTCAAGATATTCTTCAGCCTTGAGGGCAACAACCTTATCCGGCACGCTGATTTGAGCGAAGCTGCTACAGCAGAGAAGAGCATACGCGAGAGTTAATTGTGCGGAGCGAATGATGGAAACTTTGATAAAATTCACTCAGACCACCTCATGTGTGACAATAGCGACAAGTCGGATGAAACCAGAAAACAATCATGAAAGGCAAGCTAAGGGCGGTCGAGTTGGATGAGTTGTTATGCGTCCGTTTCCGGGCGTGAGAATTTCCCAAGCTGGCTCCGCCGCTTTTGGTGGTAAAAAAAGAATGGGTGCAGAAGCTATAGTTTAGCTCTGCACCCATTTTTGTTTGGCGTCCTCAATGGGACGGATGATTACTGAAATTCCAGCACGAGGTCTTCTTCACAGAAATCGAACTTTGCTGCGGGCGAGACTCCGCCGTCTGCAAACTTCGCTTTAATCCATTGTTCACAGTTGCCTTCGTCGGTTGATTTGTCCCAGACGAGCGTGACGATTTGGCCGGGAGCGATACCCTTGCCAATATCAAATGTGCCGTAGGTCTTGCCGTCTTCGGAAGCCATCAGCGCGGTGATTGTGCTCTTGCTTTTGTTGTGCACCTTGTATGTGTACTCGACTGTGGTTGCCTTGTGAGCCTGTGCGTAGTTGACGGCAAAGCTCATGCAGACGAGCGCGAAGGTCAGCAGTGTAACGGTCTTGAAATTTTTCAGATAACGCAAAACGGGGTTCTCCTGTTTAGTTGATTTTCTAACGATTGATTGTCGAGGGGAGCTTTCGTTCGACACTTCGGATAGTACACTTTTAAAGACACAACAAGCAATGAGAGATATTTTGAAAGAGGAAATAAGGGCAAAGCTTAACTCTCTGTCCTTTAAGAGAAATGCCGAACGCAGGTTGTCGCAGACCGCAGCCAGCCGAGTTCGAGCCACTTCTTGCGGTTCTTCTCTTTTAAGAAAGTCAGAATGTTTTGCTCCGGCGTGTTAGCCATGCGGCGTTGATTCCAGCCGCCGACTTCGCGGTCAAAGTCTCGCCGGGCCTGTATCACGTTGGTGAATAATCCTTTGATGTCTTTGTCATCTATCTCCGTAAAACTCAGGACGCCGCCCGAAGAGGTCGCGACCCACACAGCCTTTTCGCCAAACTGCGGAACTGTCTCGGCCTTGCAGCGAAAGGCGGAACTATTGACCGGCCCGCGTCCCCAGGTCGCTGTAAAAGTTTTGCCGCCGCCGACCAGTATATAGGTCACGACGTTTGGAGACTTTTTATCGTCTTCCCAGATTTCCAGATACTGATGAACTTTGCCTTCTCTATCTGCGGCGAGGATTTGGCCCGCGCCTTTGAGGTTGAAAGAGATGCCAATGTTTTTAGCCTCCTCGATTTTGGGAAGCTCTGTTTCGGGGGAGGATTGGGCCAGAGCAGTCTCGCCTATTAAAAGTGCCGAGGCCGCCAGGCACGCGATTATCATCTTGCGCAACAGGTTCTTCATGTTTATGCTCCTCCGATAGATAAGAGTAGCCCACGCGCCGCTGCATATCAACTTGCTGGATTGCACACAGCTTTTAATTGTCTAATGATTTCCGTCGCCGAAGCCATCGCGATTATCAAACGTGAGACGCACATGCTTGAGCCTGAGCGCGTCTCGCTGCCAGATGCGCTGGGCCGCATCCTTGCGGAAGATGTTTTCGCGGATACGGATTTGCCTCCGTTCAATCGAGCACAGATGGATGGATTCGCTCTGCGTTCAAAGGATGTGGCGAGCGTGCCTGCGCGTCTTCGCATTGTCGGCGAAGCCGCCGCAGGACAGGGCTGGCATCACGAACTGAAAGAGGGCGAGGCCGTCAGAATTATGACCGGCGCGCCCGTGCCAGACGGAGCCGACAGCGTGCAGCAGGTCGAAGTCACAAAAGAGACGGATGATGGCATGTCTGTCTTGATTGAAAGAGCGACGACCATCGGACAGTTTATCGTGCCGCAGTCGAGCGAGGTCAGAGCAGGCGCGATAGTCTTAGAGGCCGGAGAAGAAATCAACGCCGCGATGATGGCCGCGCTTGCATCATTCGGCTACGGGAAAGTTTTGGTGGGCCAACGCCCGCGCGTCGCTGTGCTGGCGACTGGCACAGAGCTTGTCGCGGTTGACGAGCAGCCCGGATTGGACCAGATACGCGATTCAAACAGTTATTCATTGGGAGCTTATGCCGCGCAGGCTTGCGCGCATGTCGAACGGCTTCCGCTCGCGGGCGACGAGCAGGAGTTGTTGCAGCGAGAGATTGCTGAAGCAGCGACACGTTCAGACGTTCTCATCCTTTCGGGCGGCGTCTCGATGGGAGTTTATGATTTTACGAAGGCTGCTTTGCGCGCTCTTGATGCGGAGATATTTTTTGAGCGCGTGAGCCTCAGGCCCGGCAAGCCGACTGTCTTTGCGCGTCTCGGAGAAACTCTAATCTTCGGCCTGCCGGGAAATCCTGTCTCTGTCTCCGTGACCTTCAATCTTTTTTCGCGCACAGCCTTGCGCGCGATGCAGGGAGCGCGCGAGGCCGCTCTGGTCGAAGAGCATGCAATGCTTGCGCGCTCTGTCAAAGGAGCCATCGAGCGTGAGAGTTATCTTCCGGCGCGGCTCGACACAAACGAAGCGGGACAGCTTCTCGCAGAGCCGCTTAAATGGGGCGGCTCATCAGATTTTGTCGCTTTCACAAGAGCGACGGCATTAATCAATGTTCCGCAGGGAGTGAAAATGTTGGAGGCAGGAACGGTAGTTAAAATCGTGAGACTGCCTGCTTGAAGTTCTATGAAAAAACTTTCTCATATAGACCGGCAGGGCCGCGTGGCGATGGTTGATACGAGCGGCAAGAAAAGCACAAAGCGCGAGGCTGTCGCTTCTGCGCGCGTGTTGATGTCGCCTGAAACTGTGAGGGCTGTGCGCGAGGAGACGACGCCGAAGGGCGATCCTTTGGAGACTGCGCGGCTGGCCGGCATCATGGCTGCCAAACGGACTGCGGATTTGATTCCGCTCTGCCACCCGCTCCCGCTCACGCACATAGACGTGCGCGCAAAGCTCGAAGAGTCTGGCGTCTATCTTGTCGCAACCGTTTCGACAGAAGCGCAGACGGGCGTAGAGATGGAAGCATTGACAGCCGTGAGTGTCGCTGCGCTGACTATCTACGATATGTGCAAGGCCGTCGATAAGGCTATGACAATTACGGATGTCAGCTTAGAGCGCAAGACGGGCGGCAAGTCCGGCGTGTATGAAAGGCAAAAGGCAAAAGGTAAAAGTTAGAACTTGTCCCGGCTTCCCCGCGTAAACCCTTTTGCCTTCTCTTGCGTTTGAAGTACAATGAAGCGCAGCAGGTCATAGTAGATATGAAGTTTTAGAGAGAGCGGAGATTTTTTTGAGATGAAGATAAATATATCGGCAGATGCGCGCCCGCAGGTACGCACGCTGCTCGTCGCCGCCGTCATTACCATCGCGCTGTGGTTTATCCCCTTCGCAGAAATTCTGACTTACCCGTTTCGCATCTTCGTCACCTTCATACACGAAGGCGGACACGCGCTTGCCGCAGTGTTGACAGGCAACTCTGTTGCGAGCCTCAGCGTTTCGCCAGACACGAGCGGGCTGACGCAGACGACGCAGGGCGGGCTTGTCTCGCAAGCGATGATTTCCAGCGCGGGTTATGTCGGAGCGATGATTTACGGCGCGCTGCTGCTCTTCCTGATTCGCAGAGCTGTAGCGGCACGCGCAGTCCTCGTCGGCTCAGCCGTTTTTATCTCCTTCCTGACAATCGTCTTCGGCATCTGGAAGCCGCTGGTCAACACGCTTGAGCCTGGGATTCATCTGACAGGCATTCCATTCACATTAGTCGCGGGAATTATCATCACGCTCGGCCTCGTGGCGATTGCGAAGTATGCCAGCCCGCGTGTTGCCACTTTTTTCCTGAGCTTCCTCGCGGTGCAATGTGTGCTCAATGCTCTGCTCGATTTGAAGACTGTCTTCTTTCTCTCGTCGCCCTTCGGGCCGGAAGTCCACACGGATGCAGCCAACATGGCGAATGCGACGGGCATTCCGGCGATGTTCTGGGCTGTGCTGTGGATTGGCATGTCGTTTCTGATTCTCTCAATGGCGATGCGTTTTTACGCAGTCAGCCAGCGCAAGAGCGCGGCGCAACAGGACTTGCCGTTTGAAGACCCGATGGAAGTTTAATCAGAGAAGAATTAGAGAAGAGACGTGAGCGCGAATCTCGAAAGGCCGCCGGATGTGGGAGCTTTGACTGCTCCCGACGGCGGCCTTGATATTTTAAATGTTGAAGAAAAAGCTTTGACGCTTATCTCATTGCCGCTCGGCGCGCGTCTCATCCTGCGTTGTCGCAAAGACTGGCGAACGGCGACTGTGTGCGCTATCACGCTGGACAAAATCACACTCTCTGTCGCTTCGCCTTCGGGCCATACCTATCGCGTGCGCCGCCCGCCCGATGCGCCGCTCTCATTCGATGGCTCGATTCCAATCATCGGCGAAGGCTGCTGGCGCGCAGGGCTGGCGCGTTATGATAAGCGTTGGTAAGAAGAGCGAAAAAAGGTTTTCCCGCAAAGGCGCAAAGACGCAAAGAAGGCGCGAAGGAAAGCAAAGAGAGTTTTTCATCTTAATCTCTTGTTCTTCTTCGCGTCTTTCCTTTGCGCCTTTGCGCCTTTGCGGGAAACTTTCTTTTCAGAACCGGTAACGATAGCGCACGGTTAAGCTGCGGCCCGGCCCATCTATGCCCCAGCTTGGATTGCGGTAAGACTTATCGCCTATGTTCTCGAAATCCACGCTGAACTCAGAGCTTTCATTGAAGCGATAGCCGCCGCGCACATTAAATATTCCATAGCCCGGCAGGTAGCGGAAGAGCGGCACAGATGTCGTATTGTCCACCACCAGCACTCCGTTAATCACAGAGCCGATAGGCAACAGACGATTCTGCACCTGCAAGAGCGTCTCGCCAGTCAGGAGCAGAATTGTTTCATCGTTTGTCCCACAGACTCCATCCGGCCCCGGCGCGACGAGGCCGCGCATGCATGCGCCACGTCTAAAGAAGTCGCGTATGTTATTGCGCGAGCGCGGCGCGCCCGTTCGCCTGTCGCTAAGGTCTAATGTCGAAAGCCTGTTCTGTCTCGTCGCAAGAGTCGAATAGCCTTCTATCCAGTAACGCCGTCCGAGCGGCTCATAGCGCAATCGGAGGAAAGCTGCGGAAGGCGGCGTGCCTCCTTCTATATTCGGCGGCGCGCCCGTCTCTTTGTCTTCGGAGCGCAGCAGTGTGAAGTTGCCGCCAAACGACCAATCTTTATTCAGCCGCGCGTTGAGCGTGTATTCGAGTCCCCAGATTCTGGCGTCTGTAAAGTTTGCGCGGACGAGCACAGGAGTTGTCGGCGCAAGCGCGACGAAGACCGCGCCGCCGGAGTTCTGACTGATAATCTGCTGGTCGCCAATGAATTGGCCCACCGCGCCCGCTGGCAGAATGAGAGCCTGTTTGACAATCGAATCGTTGATGTCAATCAGGAAGGCCGTGAGGTCTGTGTCAAAGCGTCCGCGTCGAAAGCGAAAGCCCAAGTCAAAGTTATTGCTAATCTCAGAGCGTTGCTGCGCGACGGGAATGCCTGTCGAGGTTGCATTGGCGGCAGCCGTCGTGCCGATAGTTCCGCCGAGCGCGCTTGAGGTGGCGAAGTCAGTTTCAAAGCCGTCTCCAGTGAGGCCGAGCGTGCCGAGATCTGTGATATTCGGCGCGCGAAAACCGCGACTGTAGTTGAAAGTAATATGAAAATCGCGTGTCGGCGAAAAGACTGTGCCGATGCGTCCCGAAAAGTCGGAGACGCGCAGGCTATCATCAGGGAAGAGCGGCACGCCGCCAACCACAGCAGCGTTCTCCGCACGCGAGCGATACGATGCGACGTTGTAACGAAGCGCGCCGCTCACACGCCATCTTTCAGGAATAATCTCGAACACGTCCTGCACATAAAGCCCCAGAGAAAGATACCGCGCGCGGTCTGGCACACGTGGCCGCGAAGCTATGGACAGTCCGCTTGTCGGAGAGAAAGTGTAGGCCGGAGCTTTGACACGCTCTTTGTATGCATCTCCGCCGAAGAGAAAAGTGTTTCTCTCATTCAAACGCTTGTCTAAGAAGAAGCTGAAGCCGACCACGCTTGTGCGCTCGTACTGGTGCGTGATGCCGCCGAAAGGATTTCCCTGCCCGCCCTGATTGACGCGCTCTTCACGTTGGCTGTTATAAGAGAAAGTGAACGAGCCGTTGTCAAAAAATCCGACCTTCTGTTTGAGATAGCGCGCGTAGAAAAAATCCAGCATCAGATTGCGCAGGTCTGACTGTAGATTGCCGTCGCCGCCGAGCGTCTGGTCGTAACGCTTGCCGCCGTCCTGATGGCTGCGCTGATAATGAAAGATTAGCTGCTGGTCGTCTCGCGGCGCATAGTTGAGATGGAACGTGCCACCGTATTGCGTAAACGCAGTGTCCGTCAAACGCTCGCCCAAAATATTTGAAGGCAGACCGAGAAAGCGTGTGATGGACGAATGGCTGTCAATCCCGTTTGCGGGTCGCAGGTTATTGACGCGGCGCGTGGCGGCGTTGACATAAAAGCCCACGCGGCGCGTGCCGTAGCTGAAATAGGTGTTGCCGCCGAAACCCAGATTCGCGCTGTTGAAGAAGGTGTTGAGTTCGCCATGCGACTCCGGCGTGTCGCCGCCAAAGACCGGCGTGCGCGAGACAAGGCTGACTGTGCCGCCTAAAGAGTCTGAGCCATACTGCGCGCTGTTTGGCCCACGCAGGACTTCGACTGCGCGCAGGTTGCTCGGCTCGTTCAAATTAAAGAAAGTGTTGATGCCGCCGCGGCCTGCGGCTGTCGTGTACCGCACGCCGTCAACATAAGTGGCGACATTTTTTCCGGTCAGGCCGCGCACGGCGACTGCGCCGATGGTCGGGCTGGTGCGCTGCAAAGCGATGCCCACTTCTTCATCTGCCACCTGTGCCAGCACATCCGTCGTGCGCATGCGCAGTGCATCCTCTGAAACCACGTTGACCTGCTGCGCGACCTTGTCTTTGTCCTGCACCTGTCCGGCCTCTGCCGTGACCGTCACATAATCCGAGAGCGCAGCAATCTCTAGCTCGACGCTGACCTCTGGATTGCTGCCGTTGTTGACCTGCACAGGCACGCGCTGTGTGCTAAAGCTTGCATGGCTGATTCTGATTTCATACGAGCCGGGCGAGATGTTGTCGAAACTAAAGCGGCCATTGGCATCTGTCGTTGTCCGGCTCAAGACAGCTTGCTGCGTATGAACAAGCAAGACTCTGGCTTCGCTAATCACTGCTCCGGCCTGATCTCGCACGACGCCTGACAGGCTCGCCGCGTTGTTCTGTTGGGCCAGCACAACGTTCACCGGAAGAGCCAGAGACATCATCGCCAGCAACGCAATCCCGACCAGTAGCTTTTCTCTCATCTCATTTCTCCCTTGCGACTCTGCGGCTTTTTGAGGAGTTGGCCGTCATGGATTCCGGCCTCTGGATTTAATTTGTGTGGCGGTTTCTCAATTCTGAAAGGGGAAAGTGAGTCCGCTTTGATGACAAGTTAGCACGGTCATGTTTATCACTTTTCGCCCCTGCTGACCACAAAAAAATTCTCTGCCCTTTCTGCATTTCGTCTGACGGAGAAATCGCGTTATGATGTTGGTTTGCCGCATCTATCAAATGCCTGACTGTGAAGCGCGGCAAAGGTTTTATCATGACTCAAGAAGCAATCGAAGTGCGCGGGGCGCGCGTTAATAATCTCAAGAATATTTCGTTCTCCGTGCCTATCGGACGGATGACGGTGGTGACGGGCGTGAGCGGCTCCGGCAAAAGCTCTCTCGCTTTTGACACGATTTATGCCGAAGGCCAGCGTCGTTATGTCGAATCGCTCTCGGCTTATGCGCGACAGTTTCTGGAAAGAATGGACAAGCCGGATGTGGACGAAGTGCGCGGCATCGCCCCGGCCATAGCCATCCGGCAAAAAAACTCTACGCGCAACCCGCGCTCGACCGTCGGCACGCAAACGGAAGTCTATGATTACCTGCGCCTGCTCTACGCGCGCATCGGCACGACCTATTGCCGCGTCTGCGGGCGCGAAGTCCAACGCGACTCGCCCGAATCCGCAGCCGAAGAGACGCTCGCGCAGTTAACAGAAGGCACGCGCTTCTTTGTGCTCTTTCCAGCCGCCGCAGGATTGGAAGAGACCGGGAGAAACGGTTCTGCGGAAAAGAGCGGCAAGAAAAAAAGCCGCACCGCTGTTTCATCATCCGGCACGCAGACCGTGACGGCTCATATCATGAGCCTCATGCAGCGCGGCTTTACAAGGCTCTACGATGCCGCGCGACGCGAGACGATAGAGCTTCGCTCGCCTGATGATTACACGCGCGCAGACTTTGAAAATATTTTCGTCTTGATAGACCGTCTCGTCGCACGCGCGGATGTGCGCGAGCGTCTGGTGGATTCTCTTGAAACCTGCTTTCAGGAAGGACACGGGACGGCCATCATAGAGACTTCCGAAGACGAGCCGAAACGCTTTCGCTTCTCCGAAAGATTTGAATGCAAGTACGACGGCACAATCTATGCGCAGCCAGAGCCGCGACTCTTCAGCTTCAACAATCCATACGGCGCATGCCCTGCGTGTCAGGGTTTCGGCAATATCATCGGTCTCGATTTAGACCTCGTGATTCCCAATCCCGCCTTGAGTTTGAACGAAGGCGTGGTTGAGCCATGGACTAAGCCACAGTTTGATTGGGCCAGAACGGAACTGCGCCGCTTCTGCAAATCTGAAGGCATCCCGATGGACGCGCCTTTCAGCGACCTCTCGCGCGCAGAGCAGAAGGCCATCATCGAAGGCAAAGGCAAGTGGGGCGGCGTGCGCGGATTTTTCGCGTGGCTGGAAACCAAGAAATACAAGCTTCACATACGCGTCTTCCTCTCCAAGTATCGCGGCTATACTTTGTGTCCCGAATGCAACGGCGGAAGACTGCGCATGGAGGCGCGCGACGTTCGTGTCGGCGGCAAGACCCTGCCGGAAGTCTGCCTGCTCTCTATCAAAGACGCCGCGCAATTTTTTGACGCGCTCGACTTGCCGACAGAGCAAGCGGCCATCGCAGACCGCGTGCTCCACGAGATTCGTCGTCGCCTGCGTTTTCTGGTGGATGTCGGATTAGATTACCTGACACTCAATCGTCTTGCTTCAACTCTCTCCGGCGGCGAGGCGCAGCGCATACAACTTGCAACAAATCTTGGCTCTTCCCTCGTCGGCGCGCTCTATGTTTTGGACGAGCCTTCCATCGGCCTGCACCCGCGCGACAGTCTCCGTCTGGTAAAACTGCTGCACAACCTGCGCGACATAGGCAACACTGTGCTCGTCGTAGAACATGATGCAGAGATGATGCGCGCGGCTGACCATATACTCGACATCGGCCCGGCGGCGGGCGAGCTTGGCGGGCAAGTGATTTTCGAGGGCGACTACGATGCGCTTTTAAGTAGCAAAACATCTCTCACCGCGCGCTACCTGCGCGGCGAGACGGAGATAAAAGAGCCTAAGCAGCGACGCGAGCCGAAGAAAAGAAGGTTGGCGATACGCGGTGCGCGCGAACACAATCTGAAAAATATTGATGTGGATGTGCCGCTCGACATGCTCACCTGCGTCACAGGCGTGAGCGGCTCAGGCAAGTCAACCTTGATACATGATGTCATCTATGCCGGCTTGAAGAAGCAGCGCGGCGATTGGCAGGGACATGTCGGCGCGTTTCAAAAATTAGATGGAACGCAACTGATAGACGATGTGATTCTCGTTGACCAATCTCCAATCGGACGCACGCCGCGCTCGAATCCTGTGACATACATCAAGGTCTATGATGCCATCCGCGAAGCCTTCTCGCAGACCAGAGAGGCGCAGGCGCACGGCTTTGACCCGTCCTTCTTCTCTTTCAATGTGCCGGGCGGACGCTGCGAAGTTTGTCAGGGCGACGGCACTGTCACGGTCGAGATGCAATTCCTCGCAGATGTCGAACTGGTCTGCGAAGAGTGCAAAGGCACGCGCTTTAAGCCGCAGATTCTGGAAGTGCGCTATCGCGGCAAGAACATCAACGATGTGCTTAGCATGACCGTCCGCGAGGCCATGCTCTTCTTCCGCGATGTCACGAAGATAGCCAATCGCCTGCGCGTCCTTGATGATGTGGGCTTAGGATATTTGCGTCTGGGCCAATCGGCCACAACGCTTTCAGGCGGCGAAGCACAGCGCGTCAAACTCGCAGCGCATTTGTCAAAGCGAACCGGCGCAAAGACGCTCTACATCTTTGACGAGCCGACGACCGGATTGCACTTCGACGACATCAACAAACTGCTCTCAGCCTTTCGCGCGCTGATAGAAGCCGGAGGAAGCCTCCTTGTCATCGAACACAACCTCGATGTCATCAAGACAGCAGATTACATAATTGACTTAGGCCCGGAAGGCGGCGACGCTGGCGGCCACGTCGTTGCGACAGGCACGCCCGAACAGATTATGAAGGTCAAGGAATCTCACACCGGAAGATTTCTGCGCGAGCATCTGGCGCATTCAAATGGTCACACAAACAAAGTGGCCGGATAATAAAAGCTCTCAAGGCCGTTTCACTGCGACAAGACGAATGCCTGTGTCTGTGAAGCTTTTGTCCGGGCTCATGACTGCGCGGCGGGAGCAACGAGTTTGTACTTCATCGCTATAAAACGAGCCGCCACGTATTATGCGATAAGCTTTTTCTGCTCCCTTCTCCCACTCACGACCATCAGCAGGCGCGCCCACGTAGCTTTGATGAAGACCATCCTGACAGACCTCTAACACGTTGCCGTGCATGTCATATAAGCCAAAGGCATTCGGCTTCTTGCTCTTGACAGGATGCGGCATTGAGTTGGCATTTCCGGTATGCCATGCCACAGCATCAAGGTCGCTCACAAAGTTTTCCTTCGTCCCGGCGCGACAGGCATATTCCCATTCGGCCTCTGTCGGCAACCTGTAAGTATAGCCGTCATTCATCGCGTTCAGCTTGCTCACAAAGACTTGCGCATCATTCCATGTCATATCTGAGACCGGCAGATTGTTGCCTGTGAACTTGCCTGGAACAGAGCCCATCACATTCTGCCATTGCTCCTGCGTCACCTCGCTGATGCCCATGTAAAAACCGTTCTTGATTCTCGCTCAATGCGCTGGCCTTTCATCAGGCGCGCCCTCATCCGCCCCCATGATAAAACTGCCCGCAGGAATATAGACAAATTCCATTCCGAGTTGATTCCGCATGATGCCGTTCTGCGTCGAGCTGGTTTGAGTTGGCGAGGACTGTATTGCCGGAGAAGGCTGCGTGGCCGGAGGCGACCCGGCTGTGAGATTCCGGTTTTCATTAACGGATGAATCGGGGCCGCTCCCTATTTTGATTACTTCCGCCACCGCATAGACAAATGCAATCAGAACGCCCACAGTAATCAAGGCTGTGCGCCATCTCTTTGTCATCATTGCGCGTGGCGGGAGTTGCGTCGCAGAAGTATCCAGCCGCTTTTCCTCTGCGGCGCGATTTAATTCACTAAAGCGCGTCTCTGACACACTGCGCTGCTCTTCTTCCTGTCGCTGTCTAAGCTCTGCGGCTTCGCGTTTTCGTTTTTCCTCCTGCGCGCGGCGCACAGCCTCTTCCGTTTCCTCTTCCGCTTCCTTCCGTCGCTGCTCCTCTTCCGCCTCAAGTCCTCGCAGACCGTACCCTATGCGAGACCACAGGGCTTTCGGCTCCGGGTTTTGCTCCTCTCCACTGCTTTGGACATCCTGCTGGGCCAGAAGCTGTTGCACATACTCGACAAGTTCTTTGAGGTGTTTCTCCAGAGGCGGCGTCAAGGCTTTCAACCACTGCACGGAGCCTATGTAATAACGCAGGGATTTGTTGAGTTGAAGGTCTGCGATTTGAAACGGAAGCACCGGGATGTAAGTCTCTTCCCTGCAAGCGTTCTGCACTTCGCGCTTGACGTGCGAGGATTTGTTGGAATGCGCGGACAAGATGAGCAGCATCAGCCTGCTCTCTGAGATGGCATCAACAATGGCTTCTTCATAATCCACTGCATAAGGCACATTGCGCGGCGCATACCAGCACCGGACGCCACTGTCTTCCAACGCCTGACAAACCGCGTCGGCCACAGATTTGTCTTCTTCGGCATAGCTGATAAATACTTTGTGGGCCATTGCAGGAGTCTCTTTACCCAAAGACCGTTGGTGAGCGTTATACTTTGGCGTTTCCGATAGCGCGAGACAATTCTGGACGCAATCATCTTAGCGAAATTTCGGTGAGTGCGCTAGAGTAAGATAATAAAGAGCATTTGATAATAAGCAGCCTGTTTGACAGGCTCTCAGAGGAAACTTTATGAGCTTAAAAGAACGCATCATCAGCGACCTGACCGCAGCGATGAAAGCAAAGGATGCGGCGCGGCTCTCTGCTTTGAGGATGGTGAAGGCGAATGTGATGAACCGCGAGATTGAAAAGGGCGGCGCGTTGACTGATGAAGAGATGCAGAAAGCTTTGCAATCGCTCGTCAAGCAGAGGCGCGATTCGATAGAGCAGTATGAGAAGGCGGGCCGTGAGGAGCTTGCAGCTAAAGAACGCGCAGAGATTGAAGTCATCGAAGCTTATCTTCCGCAGGCCGCTTCGCGTGAAGAGATAGAGGCGGCTGTCGCAGAAGCCATCACGGAGACAGGCGCGAGTTCCATGCGCGATATGGGCGCGGTGATGAAGGCTACGCAGGCACGCCTCGCAGGTCGCAGCGCGGACGGACGCACAGTCAGCGAAATTGTCAAAAACAAGTTGGCAGTGGGCAGTGGGCCGTGAGCAGTCGGCAGAAAAGGCGAAGCACTCCGCACGTTCGCCTTCTTGCTTTTACTGCCCACTGCCCACTGCCCACTGCCTACTGTTCCGATGCCTACTGCCAACTAGCTTTTCGACACTTCTTCCCGTATAATTCTTCGCTTGCTCGGAGCGCGGCGGTATCATCCGGTGGGTTCGCGCCCACTTTTTCTTTTGTGCGCGAGAGCGATTTTTTAAGCGGGAGGGGTGGGCCAGATGGGCAACGGTGCGATTGCAAAGCGGGTAGAAGAGATTGCGTCGCGCGTTTGCATCGAAAATGGCTTGGAGCTTTATCACGCTGAAGTCGCCGGGCCGGAAGGCAAACCCATCCTGCGCATCTTTATTGACAAGCCGGAAGGCGTGACGCACGAAGATTGTTCCGCCGTCAGCCTGCACTTCGGCACGATTCTGGATGTGGAAGATTTTATCCACACGCCTTACACGCTTGAGGTATCGTCGCCGGGTCTGGAGCGCGGGCTCTATAAGCGCGCAGACTATGAGAAGTTTGCAGGGCATCCTGCAAAGCTCAAATCGCGTCAGGCCATCAACGGCCAGCGCAACTTTCGCGGGCGCATCGTCGGCGTGAAGGACGAGAGCGTAGTTTTTGAAGACGTGACGAGCGGGCGCGTCACTGTGCCGCTCGAAGCGATTGTCAAAGCCAATCTTGAGATAGATGTCGAAGAAGAGTTTCGCCGCGCGCGTGAGCGCGAGTTGGCTTCGAAGGCCACAGAAGGTTAGTCAACACCGGGCGCGACGTTTGCGCCTTTAACAACTGAATAGGTTTCCTCTGCGCGCCATAAATTTCAAGCGCACGAGACCAAAGGAAGAAAAGAAGTTCATGAGCACATCCATCGCGCAGAACATTGACACACTCTGCCAGGAAAAAGGCATAGACCGCGAGCTGGTCATAGAGGCCATGAAGGAGGCCGTGCGCGCGGCTGCCAAAAAGCAGTTCAAGTCCGGCGAGGACATACAGGTTGACTGGAACCCGGAGCTTGGCATAGAGCTCTCCGCGACCAAAGTTGTCGTGGACGAAGTCACCAATCCTGCCACAGAGTTGTCGCTCGAAGAGGCCAAGGAGATGGCCGGCGACGAGGTTGAGATTGGCGACGCGCTTCTGTTGCCTCTGCCGATGGAAGAGCTTGGCCGCATTGCCGCGCAGACGGCCAAACAGATTCTCTTTCAAAAAGTGCGCGACGCCGAACGCTCGAATATTTACGAGCAGTACATAGATAAGATTGGCGATCTGGTTAACGGCTTCGTCAAGCGTTTTGAGCGCGGCAACATCATCGTTGACTTGGGAAACATGGAAGCCATTCTGCCTCGCTCTCAGCAATCGCGCGGCGAGCAGTGGAATCAGGGCGAAAGAATCCGCGTCGTCATCAGTAATGTCTCCAAAGAATCCAAAGGGCCGCAGGTCGAAGTCTCGCGCACCAGCCCTGACCTTCTCTTGAGACTCTTTGAGATGGAAGTGCCGGAGATTTACGACGAGACAGTAGTTATCAAATCCTGCGTCCGCGAACCCGGCGAGCGGGCCAAGATTGCCGTCACTTCAAACGAGCGCGACGTAGACCCAGTTGGCGCGTGCGTCGGCATGAAGGGTTCGCGCGTGCAGGCAATCATACGCGAGTTGCGCGGCGAGAAGATTGACATCATCGAATGGTCTGACGAGCCTTCTGTCTTTGCAGCCAACGCTCTGTCGCCCGCGAAGGTCAATCAGGTTCGCATCACTGACATCGAGAATCGTCAGATGGAAGTGATTGTCAATGAAGACCAACTTTCTCTCGCCATCGGCAAGCGCGGGCAGAATGTGCGGCTGGCGACAAAGCTCGTCGGCTGGAACATAGACATCCGCAGCGAGGAAGAGATTAAGAAAGAGGTCGCGCAGCAGATGGGCGCGCTCATTGCTTCCGGCGAGCCCGTGCCGCTCTCAGTCATCGAAGGCATCACGGCAGGACAGGCAGACGCTTTGGCCGAACATGGCATCCATGACATAGACGCTCTGGCCGCCACTTCGGTTGACGATCTTGTCGAACATCTTGACCTTAGTCTTGATGAAGCCGAAGGCATTCTGACCGCCGCGCAGGCTGTCATCGCCGCGCGCGATGCCACCAAGCAGGGCGAAGAAGAAACAGAGGCGACCGCAGAGGAAGGCGAAGCGGCGGACGCGACGACGGATGAAGCTGTGGCTGCCGAAAGTTCTGAAAGCGTGGATGAAGCAGAGACTCTGGAAACATCCGCAGCAGCAAAAGAGGCTGAGATGAACGAACAAGAGGAAGAGATTGCGTTGCCTGTCGAGCAGCATGCCGTCTCTGCTGAGCTCGATGAAACGGTGGAGGCCGGAGAGGTTGAGCCTTCCGACGAGATGACGGCAGAAGGCTATGACGAAGCTGTGCGCAATGGCATACCTTTCAGCGCCGAGCCGGAGATACTCGCGCAGTACTCTATGGACCCTGTCGCGCTCACGGAAGCCGAGCCGACCTCGCACGAAGAGCTTTTATTGCAGGAGCCTGGGCGCGACCTTCGTCCTGACACGATTACGCCTGCGCCTGACATCACATCTTCCGGCGCGGCTTATATAGAAGCCGCGGGACAGGTTGGCGAAGGCGAGCCGCCCGTCGAAGAGGAAAGCGGATTTTCTCCCGAAGCGGATTTTGCTTCGGAAGCTTCCGCGCCCGAAATTCAAGTCACGTCCGCTCCCGCTCCGCAATACAGCGAAGAGGCTGCGACTGACAAAAGCGCATCAGCAGATGCCGAAGAATCGGCAGACGCTACTCAAGACGATGCGGCGCAGTAACGCGAATCAAGGCATGCGTGCACACGGGACTTGCGCGCATAGCATCTCTCCTCCCTGAGTCTTGCCCGAACTGCGGCTTCTTCAAACAAGCGCGTCGCAGAAGGGAAAGACAAAGGCGAACTCGGAGAGTCTCCCTTGTAGTCCCTTTTGAAGCGCGCGACGCCGTTTTATCAAAGCGTCGAAGTAAGGAGTGCATGACCGTAACTTCCAAAGTAAGGCTTTACGATCTGGCTAAAGAACTGAAGCTCGACACCAAGCGTCTCATCGAAGAGGTGCGCCGCGAGGGCGTGGATGTCAGTGTGCCTTCCAACTCTATCTCAAAAGAGCTGGCGGACAAGATTCGTAATAAATATTTTCCAAAAAAAGAGGCATCGGCTCCGCGCGCCGTGCGCGTCGTCAAGAAGGCCGTGCGACCTGTAGAGGCTGCGCCGGTCGAGGCCGCAGATGAAGAAGCAACTGCGTCCGCAATCGAAACGGCAGCAGCAGAGACTTCGCCTGTCGAGTCAACGACGACTGCTCCGCCTGCGACGGTTGCTCCTCAACCGCAGCAGCAAGGTCAGGCAGCCAAGCCCGTCACGGCGCGGCTCGTCAAAAAGCTTTCGCCTGCCGCACGCGCAGAGCATCCTGATTTGGATGGAGCGACGGCCACACAGATTGCGCCTGAGCCTGCGATTGAGGATTCAATCGAACTCGCAGAGACTGCCGAGACAGAGACGCCTGTATTGACTGAATCAACTGAGCCGCAGATTGCAGAGCCGCAGCTTGAGAATGATGTGTTGCCTCTGGCAGCTTCGGAAACGACTCCGGCGCAAGCGCCGCGCGTGACGACTCCGCCGCCCGCGCCTTCAAGACAAATCCGCGCGCTGAGGCCGACGGCGGCTGCGCTCAATGCAGGCGTGCGTCTGGGCGATCGCGCTCCGATGCCGACTCCGCCACCGCCGCCAGTACCGCCACCCGCGACACGCGAACGCGACCGTCGCGAAAGACACGATCGCTCATCAGAGCGCACATCCGCTCGTCCCGCGCTTCAACGCACGGAACGCGGCGGCACGCCCGGCGAGACAGCCACGCCGCAGACTCTCTATACGCCTCCGCCGGATGCGCGGCGTCGTGGCCGCTCGACGCGCACGACTACGCGCGGCGGGCGCAAAGTTGCCGAAGGCGGCAAGGGCGGTCGCTTTGGAGACCGTGATTTTATTCCGCCGCCGAAGGCTCTCTCGCTCGAAGACCGCATCGCGGGCCGCATGGAAATGCCGACCGCAGGCGACGAGCACAAACCCGTTCGACTTGTTGAAGGCTCAACCGTCAAGGAGTTTGCGGAAAAGCTCGGCATCAAGCCGAAGGATGTTGTGACGCTGCTCTTGCAACGCGGAGTCTTTGCGACCATCAATCAACCTTTAAACGATGATGTAGCGGTTGACCTTGGGCATCGCTTCGGTTACGACGTATCGTTCGTGCCGTTTGAAGAGATGGTGGCCGAAGAAGAGTTTGAAGAATTGATTGCGACAGATTCGGATGACGTGGAACTGCCGCGCGCTCCTGTCGTCACAGTCATGGGCCACGTTGATCACGGCAAGACTTCCCTCCTGGACGGCATACGCACAACAGATGTCGCGGCTGGCGAAGCCGGTGGCATCACGCAGCACATAGGCGCATACAGCGTGCAGGTTCAAAGCCCGGACAATCCGCAGGAGAAGCGGCGCGTGGTCTTCTTAGACACGCCGGGCCACGAAGCCTTTACGATGATGCGCGCGCGCGGCGCGAAGGCGACGGATGTGGTCGTGCTCGTCGTCGCGGCTGATGATGGCGTGATGCCGCAGACGATTGAAGCCATTGAGCACTCGCGCGCGGCGGGCGTGCCAATCGTCGTCGCCATTAACAAGATTGACAAGCCGGATGCAAATCCAGACCGCGTTAAGCAGGAGCTAGCGGTGCAGGGCTTGCAGCCTGTCGAGTGGGGCGGCGAAACGGAAATGGTTCCGGTCTCTGCCAAGCGGCGCGAGAATTTGGAAACCCTGCTCGAAACAATTCTGCTCACGGCAGACATACTCGACCTCAAGGCGAGCCCGACGCGGCTTGCATCGGGCGTCGTGCTCGAAGCCAAACTGGATAGAGGACGCGGCGCAGTCGCCACCGTTCTGGTCCAGCAAGGAACTTTGAAGATTGGCGACCCTTTCATCGTCGGACAGATTTTCGGAAAAGTGCGCGCCATGTTTAATGATAGAGGTGAAGCTGTCACGGAAGTCGGCCCGGCGACTCCTGTCGAAGTGCTCGGTCTGCAAGGCGTGCCGCAGGCGGGCGAAAGTTTTCAGGTTGTTGCAGATGTCACACGCGCACAGCAAATCTCGCATCATCGCCAGATGTTGACGCGCCAGAACACACTGCTTCAAACCACAAAGCGCGGCATAGAAGCTCTGGGCCAGACGGAAGTCAAGGAATTGCTCGTCGTCATCAAGGCAGACGTGCAGGGTTCCGTCGAAGTCTTGAAGAGCACTTTGCAGAAACTTTCGACCGAACAGGTCAAGGTCAAAGTGGTTCGCTCAGGCGTCGGCGCGATTACGGAATCCGATGTGCTCTTGGCTTCCGCGACGCAGGCGGGTTCGGCTGATACAGCGGTTGTCATTATCGGCTTTAACGTGCGGCCCGAAATACGCGCGGCAGAGTTAGCCAAGCAGGAGGCCGTTGACATACGCCTGCACTCGATTATCTACAAGGTCGAGGAAGAGATTCGCGCGGCGATGATTGGCATGCTCGAAGCTGTCGAGAAGGAGAAAATTCTCGGCAAGGCGGAAGTCCGCGAAGTCTTCCGCGTGCCGAAGGCCGGAACGGTCGCAGGCTGCATGGTCATTGACGGCACGATTCGCCGCAATGCGCGCGCGCGCCTGATACGCGATGGCGTAGTCTCCTGGGAAGGCGGCATCGCATCGCTTCGTCGCTTCAAGGAAGACGCATCGGAAGTCCGCGAAGGTTTCGAGTGCGGTATCGCGCTGGAAAACTTCAACGACCTCAAGACCGGCGACCAGATAGAAGCTTTTATTATCGAGAAGGTGGCAGCAACAGAACTCTAAGAGCAAGGATGAAGGCCGCAAGGATGAAGGATGAAAGTTAAAGAGTAGCTTTTATCAATCATGTTTTCATCCTTCCGCCTTCATCCTTCAGACTTGCTTTTATGCGAAGGCCGGAAAGAGTGGCCGAGATGCTCAAGGAAGAAATCTCGGAGATTGTCGGTTACGAATTGGAAGACCCGCGCGTGCAGGCTGTGACTGTGACGGATGTGCGGCTGTCCGACAATCTGCGCGACGCGCGCGTCTATGTGCTCGTCGAAGGCGAGGAAGCGGAGATACTTTCTGCTTTGACTGCGCTCAGACATGCGGCCCCTTATGTGCGCAAGCAAGTAGGCTTTGCGCTCAACCTGCGCCACGCCCCGGAGATTCATTTCGTGCGCGACACGGTTGAAGAACAGGGCGCGCGTGTGGATAAGTTGCTGCACGAGATTGAACAGGAATGGAAAACACAGGGAACAATAGAGGATTCCCCCGTAAGAAAGGATGAGGGATAAGGGATGAGGGATGAAGGATGAGAGACATGCTGTTACTCATCCTTCATCCTTCATCTTTTATCTCTGTATTGTTGAAATGTTAAGTCAAGTAGTCGAGTTGATTGAGTCGAAAGACAGCTTTGCAATCACCTCGCACATCCGCCCGGACGGCGATGGACTCGGTTCCTCGCTTGGTCTTTACTGGCTCCTGCGTGCGCTCGGCAAAGAAGTTGAAATCATTACGCGCGATTGTGTTCCACAGGCTTATCGAAATCTGCCCGGCGCGAAAGACATACGCACGACGCCCAAGATTGATCGCACATACGATGCAGTCTTTGTCATAGAATGCTCTGACATCTCGCGCCCCGGATTGATTGATCTCGAAAAACAGTTCGTCGTCAACATAGACCATCATTCGACCAGCGCGCTCTTTGGCGACATCAACTGGATTGACGCCACAGCCTCCGCCGTCGGCGAGATGATTTACAATCTCTGCAAGGCTATCGGCGTGCGCGTCACCAAAGAGATTGCCGAATGCGTCTATACCGCGCTCGTGACGGACACAGGCTCTTTCCATTACTCCAACACGACCGAGCGCACTTTTAAAGTTGCATCCGAACTTGTTAAAGCCGGAGTCAAACCCGCAAAGGTCTCGCAGAATGTTTTTAGCAGTTATGCCTGGAGCAAGCTCAGTCTCTTGAGTCAGGTGCTTGCGACTGCGCACAGAGATGCATCTGGCCGCGTCGCATGGATGCGTCACTCGCTTGAGATGCAGGAGCTTGCAGGAGCGACCGAAGAGGACAGCGATGGTTTCGTCAACTATCCTTTAACGGTCTCAGAGGTCGAAGCAGTCGCGCTTTTGAAAGAGACTGCGCCCGGAATCTATCGCACGAGTTTGCGCTCAAAGGGCGAGATAAATGTCGCGCGCATCGCCGAAAAATTTGGCGGCGGCGGCCATCGCAATGCAGCCGGTTGCACTTTGCGTGGCAACTGGGACGAAGCGGAGCGCACTATCGTCAGCCTGCTCATCGAAGCCGTCGAGCGACACAACGGCGAGCGCGATGTCACGGAAGACGCGGCAGCTTAAAAGCAGTAGGCAGTAGGCAGTGTGCAGTGTGCAGTAAAGACAGATAGCATCGCTTTTATCTGCACACTGCACACTGCCTGCTGCCAACTTTTTTTATGTCCACCAAAGAGAAAAAATATAAGTGGCGGCGCGAGGATTATCGCGAGCAGACGCGCGGGCTGTTGATGGTGCATACGGGCAACGGCAAGGGGAAGACGACGTGTGCGCTCGGTTTGATGATGCGTGCCGCAGGGCGCGGCTTGAAGTGCTGCATGATACAGTTTATGAAATCGCGTCATGACCGCTATGGCGAGCACGAGGCGGCTGAGAAGCTCGGCATCGAAGTTCACACGATGGGCGACGGGTTTACTTGGGACACAAAAAATCCTGAGCAGGATCGGCAGACTGCCAGAGAGACCTGGGCCTTGTGTGTTGAGAAATTACGGAGCGGCGAATATGACATGCTCGTGTTTGATGAGCTGGTCTATGTCTTGAGCTACGGGATGCTGCCAACCGAAGAGGTCTTGGAAGAGATTGGCGCGATACGCGCCGCGCAGCCGGCCCTGCACATAGTCGTCACTGGCCGCGATGCTCCCGCAGCTTTGATAGAAGCCGCAGACCTCGTGACGGAGATGCGAGAAGTCAAACATCCTTACAACGCAGGCATACGCGCGCAGCAGGGCATAGAGTTTTAAGAGAAGGATAAGAGCTATTGACGCTCTCAATCGTGAAGCTGGTTTTGGCAATGTTGCGCGAGCCACTCTTCCCTTTGCTCGCTCTTCCCAAAAACAATATGAATCTCTCTCACGTCGCCGAGCTTAAGCAGAATCCCATTGATTAGCTTGTGGAGCATTCCACCGAAGAACAGTAAAATAATAATCCATCCAAACCCTTCCATCGAAAACCTACTTTCTACTTCCAAGTTCATGGTTTCTTGACTGGGGGTTTTCTATTGCTAAGAAGCTTTGACTGCTCTCTGTCCTCTGTCTGCTTTCTTGTTCTCTGACAAATATTTGTTTCCAGATTGTTTTCACCTGAGACAGAGGGGCTGTCTTTCGCGGATAGCGTAACGGAGACCAGAGGCGCGGCTCGCAAACTCTCGTCCGAGCCAGACTTTTCTCTTAACTTGGCAGAACTGCCGCCGCCGGGCTTTTCTCTTAACTCGGCGGAGCTGCCGCCGCAGGGCTTCAGAAAATCCGCGCCGAGGGTGACGACGATTTCCTGCTGCGGGCTTTCGGCTGTCTTTGCGGGCCGCGTCAGGTGAACTCTACCATAATAGGCAGCCAAGCCTGTGTCAGTGACCCTTAAAACATATTGGCCCGGTTTAATGTCAGTCAGGCCGAAACTCCCATCCTTGTTGGCTGTGGTTTCTGTAATCACGCGCTCGGAGCCGCCCGGCTCAAGCAAAGCTACTGCTGCCTGAGGAAGAGGGGTCTCGCCCCTTTCCATCAGCATGATAACCCTGCCGGAGACCTGAGAGACTTCCAGTCCTTTCGGGACGCAGATACCTTGTGCAGAGGCTTGTTGGAGGTCGGAGTTTCTGCCCGGAGTGTTCCCCTTGCCAAGAAGTCCTAATTCTTCTACGGCGTCTGCCTGCCTTGTTGTTCGCTGGCAGATATTTGTTTCCAGATGGCTTTCGTCCGGGCCATAGGCATACACAAGATAGCTTTCGCCTATTTCAAAGCGGTAGCCGCAATCGCCGCGACCGCGACCTGTGCGGATGGTTATTGCATCCGTGTTGACGAGTTTCCACGAGCTCTGCACTCTGAACTTCACCTCAACATAAAAGAGTTGCGGATTCTCAATCACCTCAAGCACCACGCCAGAGAACACGGCTTTGGATTTGACGCGCGCTTCGGCAACCTGTTGGCTCAGAGTCTTACCGGGTTGAGGCAGTTCGCACGTGCAAGCAAGCGCGGCACGTGAGCCAGCAAATAAGCAAATGCCCATGATGAACAGGCGTGCGATGATTCTGACTGAGATACCCATAGATTAGTCCTTCCTCTTAGTCCCTGCCGTTACGTGTTCAATGGCAGTGTCGTAGAACTCTTTGCGCTTAAACGCGGCGGAGCCGTAACTTTGCAAGATACGCAACTGCACCGTATATGCTGCGCTCTCAGTTTTCTTGCCGCTGGCATCTCCGTCACGGTGAACCTGTTCATGCCTTGCGGCAGTTCCCCCGTAAAGGATGTAATCGGGGTCTCCGTTCTTCGCCCCCGTATATTCGGCTGATTTTGTATTGATGTATATCTGCGTGCTGTATCCATCAATAAAAAACATGGTGCTTCCTGCGCCGGGGTCATCCGGCATGCCGGGATCGCTATCAAAATCAGTCTGCGATTCTGTGGAGAGGGTGAAGTCGCTAAGCTTCATGCCGTTAAGCTCGCCTCGCGCATCCAGTGTCGCAAGCTGTTCGCCCATGACTCTATTGCCTTCCTTCTCTAAACCGAGCGTCGTCTTCTCGGCTTCAAGCTCCGCCCTCTTTGCATCCTGCTCCGCTTTACTCAGGCTAGAGTCTTTCCTTATCGCCTTCTTTTCTTCATCTATCGCTTTGCGCCGCGCATCAATCTGCGCGTCGGTGTGCTGCCCCAGACGCACTAACTCCATCCCCGTCGGGTCAGTGCAAACCAGTGGATTGTTGCCAACATAACTGTACAAGTTCCAGAGCTGCGCGTTGAAGGTTTGCTTGTCAGAAATGAAGATTGGATCGGGGCTGGTGAATCGCCCCAATGACGATGAGTAGTAGCGCGCGAGGAAGTAATCTAAGCCCGTCTCGTCATCGCGCTCCTTACCCGTAAAGCGATTTCTCATACCATCGAACTGCGAATAGCCCTGCGCTGGCGCGCGACCGCCGACGCCCGCTCCAACTTCTTCCCCGAATGGCAGATAGTCATGACGCGCTCTGACCGCTCCCGCGCTATCTGTAATTACGCGCGGCGTGCCTAAGGCGTCTGCGCTGAGATAACTTATGCCCTGTGTGCTCTGTTGGCCGTTGATGGAGTACTCTGCAATCAGCTGCCCGAACGTGTTGTAGACGAAGAGGGTCGTCACCGCGCCCGACACCTTTTTGACTCTGCGGCCATCGCCGTCATAAAAATAGTTGGCCTGTCCATTGTTGTAGCTCGTCTGGCGGCTTTCGCCATCGTAGGCAAAAGTTTGCCCGATGGTATCCTGCGTGACGTTGCCCGAAGCGTCATAGACATAGCCCTGCAAGCGATTGTTCTCCTGGTTGATGGTCGGATTTGCAGAGAGCATGGCGGGCGTGGTCTGCGCGGCGTCAAAGCGGCGATTGCCGAAACGGTCAAAGAGATAGCTTTGCCGCCAGCTTGCGCCGCCCTGTTCCTGTGCCATCTCCAAACGATTCAAGTCGTCGTATGCGTAAGTTTGAGTGGCAGTGAATCCGTTGACGCCGTTCAAGGTTGGAACGTGTATGGTCTGCGAGAGCAGGTTGCCGTTGTTGTCGGTCGTGCCGTAATCGTAAGTGAGTTTGAGCAGGCCGGAATCTGCGGCTGATGCTCCGATGCCTATCTCCTGCTGCTGCAAACGGCTGTTGAAAGAAGTGTGCTCCCAACGACCGTTGCCAAGACGCACTCTCTCCACCGCGCCGTGTGGCGCGTAGCCGAATGAGTTGGCGTAAGTCTTCTGCGCTGCGCCGTTCTGTTGCCCGTCAACGCTGCTCAGACGACCGGCGTTATCGAAATGTTGTTTGACGACTCTGCCAGAGGGATAAGTTTGCGAGGCCATCCCGCCCGACAGATTATAGGCATAGCTCATATTGTAGGCTTGTCCGTCAGTCAACTGCTGGCTGCTGATGACTCTGCCCAGGGCATCAAAGCCCGTGTACTTGTAAACAGACACGCTACTGCTAACTCTCGTCAGATAGCCAATGGAGTATGCTACAGCCACATCATCGTAGGCGTATGTAACAGTCGGCGTCGTGGCCGCAGTTCCTCCGGCATAGCTTCTGCTGGTGACGCGGTCGAGCACATCATAAACTGAGGTGACGACAGTACCTCGCGCGTCTGTTCGAGTGAGAAGGTTACCGCTCTCATCATAGGTGAAACGGAGAGACCATTGATTATTGTTGTCACAGAACTGATCGCTACTAAGCTCAAGCGAGGGGTGAGTGTTCTGCTCAGGATGTCTGACGCGAATGAGCCGCGACAGTGAGTCATACAAAAAGTACCGTCGCTGCTGACCTTGCTCTACGCGCCTCAGATTCCCCAGCGCGTCGTACAAATATGAGGTCGGCTGTGTCGGATTGTCAATAGCGCCGAGGCTATTCTGGTCGTTCGGCTCGTCCACCCTGACGAGCCGCCCCAGGGCATCTGTCAAGCTGCGGCGCACCCTTCCGGCTTGATCAGTGACCGTCACAGCCGTGCCGAGATACGAAGTACTGACTTCGCCCATCGGCTGAGAATTACTAAAATTCGCCACTAGAATGGCGCGGCCCAGAGCATCAAAAGTTGTCTCGCTCCACCCGTAAGTCGGGTCGCTCGTCGTGCGGTAGGGATTAACAGTCCTCTTGATTCTGCCGAGCGCGTCGTACTCCCGCCTGCTCGTGACATAATCGTTCGCGCTTTCAAAGGTATGGGTCTCGACGGTGCGACCGAGCCCGTCATAAATAGTTTGGCTCTTGAGCAGATTATCGTTAAAGGCGCGCAGGTCGCCCGTCTGCGTGACAATGCGGCTCAGGTCATCATAAGCCAAAATAGTTTGCTGGCGCAGCGCCGGAATGTTTTCCGCGCGCACTATCCGCGTCGTGCGGTCAAGCGCATCATTGTAAGAGCTACTGTTGACGACGCCGTTCGCGTCCTGAGTGTTGATTGGCTTGCCCAGATAGAAATCGTATTGCGTATAAGAGGTGTGGCCGAGCGCGTTAGTCATGCTGGTGGGAAAAGCATAACTGCTCTTGCCGCCTAACTCCGGCGCTGCGGCATTTGACTGCGCTTCATTGTCCGGCGCGCCGAAGCGATCTGTGTAATCTATCGTCGTCGCATAGAACTGGTTGCTGGCGATGCTGCGCGCGTCCAGGAGTTTAACGGTATTACCCGCCACATCAAACTGCGTCGCCATTGTCACAGGCCCCGCAGAAGTCTGTGCGTCGGTGAAACTGGTCACGCTCGTCACATTACCGCGCGTCTGGTACGACTGCGGGTCGTAGTTCGTACATTGCCCGGTCAAACTAAAGACCGTGCATAGTCCACTGATATTGCTGCGAGGCAGGAGGGCCGCATGTGTCGCATCGCCAGCATAGTTGTCATACTCATAAACGGTACGAGACAGCTTGTTATTCCCTGCGCTATCAGAAGAGACCCACTGCTCTCTGGGCAGGCCGCGAAGATGTATGCTGGAGTAGCTTGTGCCTGAAACATAATTGGCTCCGTTTTGGGCCGAATTAGTTGTTAGGTATTCCGTGTGCGTGCGTCTAAGCAGAGGGCCGGGCGCATTTTGACCGTAATCGTAATCATATGTATCGGTCAAATTATTAAAATCGTCATAAGCAAAGCTTTGCCTGGAGACTTGATGCGGGCTGATGTCCATCAAGGTCGTGACGGTCTCTGCGAGATACGGCCCCTTGCCAAAGACTGCGCCGAGTTCCCAATCACGCACGACGCGGCGCAAGAGCGCGCCGTTATTATTCAGAGTCTCCGTCTTCTCTTCTTTGCCTGCGAGCAGGTCTGTCGGCATATAGGTGGGAGTTTGATAGAAGGTCGGCATTGCCGTACCCATAAAATAATGCCGCTGCTGTGAGATGGAAGCCGTGCTGTTTCCGGCGAACTGCTTGACTTCGACATATCCGTTGCCCTGTTGGGCGTAGCCTTCTGGCTTACTGAAAGTTGTCCTGCTTTCAGGAGTGGTATCCTCTTTCTTGAGATAGACGCGCCGTTCCTCCATCCGGCGATAGATGTGCCAGGCATTGCCGTCGCCCGTTGACGCGCCTTCAAAGATGCCGCTCGCATGCGGCGCATACTCAAGGCCCGCGCCATGATTGTATTCAAGGGCTCCGCCAGTTGGCAGTTCCACACGCGCCAGCTCTCCGTATGGATTGTAGTAGAAACGGTATCGCCTGTTTTGATCCGGCAACTCGACAAAAGAGACGACGAGCGGATTAAAAGGCTGATTGGGATAGAGGCTGCCGGTGGGGAAGAGTTGTCCGTAAGTCCAGGCGGTCGGCGTTTGCGGGTCGCCCGCGCGAGTCATACGCAGCGCGTTGCCCAGATAGCTATGCCCGACACGGATTTTGCGCTCGGCTCCGCCAAAACCCTTGTACGTAATCTCATCACAGCCACTGCATTGCGGATCGGTTGAGACTTCGATGTGCACTTCTCGCCCAAGCGAATCAATAACCTTTCGGATTTTGGTGCCGTTATATTCAAAGACTACCTGATTGCTGTTCCGGTCGCGCACCCACTTCACCAGGCCATCCTGTATGCGATAGCGCGTGCCGTCACGCAGCAGCAGATAACCGGATGGATAAAAAGGCATGATGCCGTTGAGGACTTCCATCCGCCGCTCATCATAAATATCCGCATCGGCGATGAAGGTCGCAGCCGTCCCGTCTATTGTGACGAAGACTTTGCCGCGATTGAATCCGGGATGAGCGACATCGCATTTATACGAGTAGGTGTTCGCGACTCCGCCGTTGCCATTCTTACTGACCAACTCGTATTCAGTGCCATCGGATGTGACAAAGATGAGCTTGGTCATAGTTTCCAGAGCAGTCACCCAGTCGGGCATCGGCGCGCAGGTCTGCTGGTGAAACCCGCTATGATAACCATAGAGCACGCCCGGCCCGTATCCGGGATCTATGTTGTCACGCAAATATTCTTCTGGATTCCAGGTAAAGATATTGGGATTCGCGGTAGCCTGTTTTTTGGTCGTCCATTGCCGCTCGATCTTGAGATTGATTGTGTACCCGGCTGAGCCGCGGCCTCCAAGAGTAAGCAGCGGCAGGTGAAAATTTAGATGACCGTTAAAGAGATTAACATTATCGAAATCGCTCAAAGCATAGGAGCCGGCAGGCGCGCCCGGAGAGAGCCCAAGAGGCGAGGCTCCGCCCGTTGATTGCTGTGCAAAGACGACATCTGCTTGCAGCGATATGATTATCAGGACGGCGTAGATAGCGGCTGCCAACTTGGCGCGCCAAGTGCGACTCGTAAGTCTTGTCTGTGTTTGATGGTGAGTGTTCATTCTCTTCAATCCTCTGGGATAAGAATTGCTTTGAGCATCAACATGACTGCTTTCAGAGTTCCGCGAAGGCTTTGCTCGGAATCTCTCTAACGTCTGTAGGGAGCGGGAACCGGAATGTCATTGGTTGTCCCCCACACTTCGGCGCGCATTTGTCCGTTAGAACTTTTGAGGATGTACCAGGCGCCGACCTCCGGCCCGCTGCTGCGCCAGATTGCGATGTCGCTCTTGCCATCCGCGTCATAGTCGCCCTGGACTGCAATATCGGTTGACTGATTTCCCCATTGCTGTGAGGCAAGGGCTCCTGTCGAGCTCTGCTGTATGCGCCAGATGTTGTCGGAGCCGCGCCAGGTGGCAATGTCGGCACGCCCGTCGCCGTCATAATCGCCGGGGACAGGCAGGTCAGAGTTCGTTCCCCATGTCTGATTTCTGAGCGAGTTGGTTGTGCTCTGCCAGATATAAAAACTGCTCGTAGAGGCGCGCCACACGGCTATGTCTGCGCGCCCGTCTCCGTCATAATCCGCAGAGACCGGCACATCTCCGCTTGCGCCGAAAGCCATTGAAGTGGTTGCTCCGTGAGAGCTATTCAAGACATACCAGGTAGAGTTTGAAGGGCGGAAATTAGCAATATCTGTCTTGCCGTCGCCGTCATAATCGGCTGGCGCAATCTTGTCGCCGCTCGCGCCCCAGAGTCTGCGACAGCAAGACGCCATTTGTGGATTTGAGTATGTACCACGCGGAATCTGACGGACGGAAGATAGCAAAATCTGTCTTGCTGTCGCCGTCGTAATCTCCGAAGGCAGGCACGTCGCCGTTCATGCCCCACTGTTGTGTAGATTGCGCGTTAGTCGTGCCGTTCAAGATGTACCAGGTTCCATTGCCCTTGCGCCAGACGGCCAAATCCGTGCCTGTCGGAGCAGTCGCCCCGGCTTCTTCTGTGGCAATCAGACGCTCGCCCCCATAGACATATTCTTTCGCCAGCGCGGGCGTCTGGATTGGAATTGGCATCGGCGAAGATGCTGCGCTCGTGCTCGCAGTCCCTTGACTTCGCCATCTGGCAAAGGCTCCGACTCCGATGCTGAGACACAAAATTATTGTGAGAAAGATAAGTGACTTCTGTTGCTTAAAGAGCGGAGAGTGTTTTCGACTTTGCGGCGCAGGCTTCGCCAACCGGCGTTGTGCTTTCTTTGGCATCAGTTTTTATCCTTCAGTGTCAGAGTTTGAGGAACACCGAATTTTGAACGGAGACAGAGTTGTCCTCTTGAGAGAGGATTGGAATGGAATGCGTGAGACGCACCGGCAACTCCTTACAAGATGAGACTCCATCAACGCGCTCAGCTTAGAAGCGGACTAAGCTGCGACTGCACGCGCAGAGGCTCTGAGTTTTCCTAAATCGAAGTGCAACGGCGGCTCAACTCTTGCCCGTGTGGAAATCTGGCGACCAACTGAAGTCTTGTGTGCCGGGCATCGAAGCGTGGTGTGGGAGCCGCATGAGTTCGCGCCTTAAGATTAAGATTTGAAAAGCGAATCTGCACCAGAGCTCTTTCAGGCGAGGGCGGATGGCAGACTCAATTTAAAGAACAGTGAAACGAGGTGCCGCGCATCTTAGTAATAGAGATATAACTCTGTCAAGCAAAAAAATATTCGCCTCAAGCGCAGGCCAACGGATGAATAACCCTCTGATGCACGCCGCAGCCTGCCGGTTGGAACGGGTTCGCAAGAATTTCAAACCACTCTCGTCAATCAAATTCGTTTCATCCTTCATCCCTTCTTATGCTACTCTTTCGTTCGTTCTCCTTCGACTCCATTATTAAAAGGAATGCCGAGCGTGATTAAATAATGAGCGCGAACCGAGAGGAATGGCTTGTACGTTTCGAGCCGTCCTTCATTCGCCCTCATTCCTAATACTTATGTCCTGGTTCCGTAAAAAGTCAGGGAAGATTGAGAACGTGCCGGCAGAAGAGCGGCGCGTTAAGACCGAAGGCATCTTTGTCAAATGCGAGGAATGTGACACTGCGCTCTACAAGCGCGAGTTGGACGAGAACCTGCAAGTCTGTCATCACTGCGGCTATCATTTCCGGCTCGACGCGCGCTCGCGTCTCGCGATGCTCTTTGACGATGGCGAGTTTGAAGAGTTGGATGCCGAAGTAATTTCGATTGACCCGCTCGATTTCGTGGACAGCAAACCATACCCGGAACGCTTGGAACAGGCGAAGAAAAATTCCGGCCTCGCGGAAGCAATCCTGAGCGGGCGCGGGCATGTCGGCGGGCATCTGGTTTTTGCCGGCGCGATGGACATGATGTTCATCGGCGGCTCTATGGGTTCAGCCGTCGGCGAAAAAGCGACGCGCCTGATTGAGCACGCGCTCGAACATCGAGCGGCGGTTGTCATCTTCTCCGCATCGGGCGGCGCGCGTATGCAGGAAGGCACGCTCTCCTTGATGCAGATGGCGAAAGTCTCTGCGGCTCTGGCCCAACTTGATGAAGCGCGCCTGCCGTTTATCTCAATCCTCACAGACCCGACGACGGGCGGCGTGACTGCCAGCTTTGCGATGCTCGGCGATGTGATTATCGCCGAGCCGAAAGCCTTAATCGGTTTCGCAGGCCCGCGCGTCATTGAGCAGACCATACGGCAAAAGCTGCCAAAGGATTTTCAACGTTCGGAATTTCTGCTTGAGCATGGCATGCTCAATGCCATCGTTGACCGCCGCGAGATACGCGCCTACATCATCAAGATGCTCGGCTTCATGGTCAATCCAGAGATACGTCCGGCAGATGTCGAGGCGGAAGAGAGACAACGCGCCAGCGTCGTCTGAAAAGTAACGACAGGAGAAATGCTCTTTCTCTTCACTTGTCACAGGAATGAATTTCGACGAATCCCTTGCATACCTTCATAGTCTGGGACACGAGACGCTGGCGATTAACTTCGACCTGAATCATACAGTGCGCCTGCTTGAAGCTCTGGGCCAGCCGCAGCAAAATTTTCTCAAAGTTCAAATCGCAGGGACGAACGGCAAAGGCTCTACTGCAAACATGCTTGACGCCATCACGCGCGCATCTGGCATTAAGACGGCTCTCTACACTTCCCCGCATCTAGTCAACATCACAGAGCGCATGCACTTTAACGGGCGCGAAATCTCGCGCGAAAATTTTGCGCTCATGACAACCAGAGTCCGCGAGGCAGCCGCGCGTCTGCTTCAGACAGGCGTGCTCTCAAAGCTTCCGACCATCTTCGAGCATCTGACTGTGATGTTTCTCTGCGCGTGCGCGGGAGAGCGGAGTGAGCTAGCGATTCTTGAGACAGGATTGGGCGGAAGATTGGACGCGACCACAGCCGCGCGTGCGGAGGTTACAGCCATCACGCCCGTCGCGCTTGACCATCAGGAATATCTGGGCCACACGCTCGCGTTGATAGCAGCAGAGAAGGCTGCCATCATTCATCCAAATGCAACCGTCATCCTCGCGCCACAACCGCACGAAGCAATGTCTGTGATGCTCAACGAGTGTGCGAAATTTTCAATCACGCCGCGCATGGCGAAGTGTGAGACGTTGATTCTCGGCGCGGATGAGAGAGGCCGCTTGCGCGCAACTTTCCGCACATGCCAGAATGTTTATGAAGCTGTGCGGCTCAATCTGCCGGGTCGCCATCAGATAGTCAACGCCTCCGTTGCCATAGCAATCTCTGAAGCTCTGAACGACGAACGCGGATTGCGTATTTCCCGCGAGGCTGTCATAGAGGGGCTTGAAAGCGCAGAGCATCCGGGACGGCTTGAGTGGCAGGATGGCGCGCCATCGTTTCTCTTTGACGGCGCGCACAATGTTGCGGGCGCGCGTGCTTTGCGAGAGTATCTGGACGAATTTGCCCGCGCGCCTGTGACGCTCATCTTCGGCGCGATGCGCGATAAGGATTTGTCAGAAATGGCCGCGCAACTCTTTCCCGCGGCAGAGCGTCTGATTCTGACGGAAATGGACAACGCGCGCTCTGCCACGCGCGACACGCTCGCACAGCTTGCCTCGCAGCAAACAGAAGAGATGCAAGTCACACTCGCAGGCGATGTGTGTGCAGCGATTGATTTGGCAATGAAGCAGACTCCGCCGGAAGGAATAATCTGTGTGACAGGCTCGCTGAATTTAATTGGAGAAGTGAAGGCTGCTTTGCGGCGTGCGCCTGATGAAATCTATGCTAACTGAAAAGAGTGGCGGGCGGCTCATCAGCATTGACGCGCTGCGCGGGATAGCCGCGCTCTTCGTCGTGCTCTATCACGGCGTCGGACATTTCGCGACTCCGGCTGATGGCTTCTTTAATCTCTTCGCGCTCCCACTGCAACTCGTCTTCTCTTACGGCTACGCGGGCGTCTTTCTCTTCTTCGTCATCTCAGGCTTCTGCATACACCTGCAATGGGCCAGAGCGCGAGCCGCCGGAGTGGACTACGAGATTAACTTCCGCGCCTTCTGGAAGAGGCGACTGCGCAGGCTCTATCCGCCATATCTCTTCGCGCTCGCGCTCTATCTGGGCATCGCGCTTTACACTTCTGAAATAGATTTTACGCACTTCTTCTTCTATGACCTGGTGATGCATCTGCTGATGCTGCATAACCTTGACCCGCATACTTGCTACAGCATCAACGGCGTGTTCTGGACGCTGGCGATTGAAGAGCAACTTTACTTAGCCTATTTTCTGCTCCTCTTCATACGCATACGCTGGGGCTGGGCGAGCGCGCTCTTCGTCTGCATCGCCGCGAGGTTCGGCTGGTATCTGTTGAGCTACTTTGCGTACAGAGCATTTAAGGTCGGCATCCCTGTGCCGGAGGCAGCCGCGTCGTATTGGTTCACGTGGGCCTTAGGCGCAATCAGCGTCGAGGCTGCATTCGGATTGATAAAACTTCCGGCGTGGTGTCGCAACCTGTGGGTCGGCACAGCAGCACTCTTGTGCGCCATCGGATTGAGTCATCTGCTGCCGACTCTGAATCAAGAAGGAGTTGTGCATCGGCTTGGCTGGCTTGTGCTGCATCCTTTATGGGGCGTTGCCTTCTTTGTTTTGGTCAACTGGATTGTGAAGGCCGAAGCGCGCTGGCGCGAGACGCAAAGCGTGCCTGATATGATTACTCGTCTGGCTTACATAGGCGTCTTCTCATACTCGCTCTACCTGACGCATCAACTCGTCATCATGGCATCGTGGCGATACGTCGTCGGCGGCTGGTCTCCGATGATGAACAACCTCTTCGTCGTCGCGCCCCTCTCCATAGCCTTCGCGTGGTTCTTCTTCTGGTTCTGCGAGCGGCCCTACATGAAGCCTGCGCCAGCGAAAACAAAATTCGCCTCAAGCAACATCACGCCTGCGCAGGATACGGCATCGGCTTAGATTAACGTGAGTTGGAAATAAGCGGCAAGAGCCGCTTATTTCGAGATAAGCGGCTTGCCGCCCATGCTGTGCGGAAAGCCTTTGGCTTTCCGTCCCGCTCTTGAATTTAATATCAAGGCTGTGCCTTGCCCTGTGAGGCGCAGCCTCATGGATAAAAAAGCCGGTTAACGGAAAGTCAGAGACTTTCCGCACAGCATGGGCGGCCAAGCCGCCATTATTTTCCGCACAGCGCGGGCGGCACAGCCGCCTTGACTTTCCGCGCAGCATGAGAGGTAAGAGCCGCATTCGATACTGTCTTACTGATATTAAATTGAGCGGTTAATCTACCTGATAAGTAGCCACACTCGTCGGCGTCTCGAAGCAGCGCACTTTGTAAACACGCACGCGGTCGTCGCCGACGCGAGAGCTGACCTGCTCTAAGATATATCGCGCGAGATTTTCGGCGGAGGGATTTAATTCTTCATCAAAGGGCGGCAGCTCGTTGATGTTGCGATGGTCCAGATATTGCACAATCTCGTCTGCGGCTTCCTTCAATTCTCCGAAATCCACGAGCAGGCCAATGTTGTCCAACTCGCGCCCGCGCGCGTAGATTTCAATCTTGTAGTTATGCCCGTGCAGGTTTTCGCACTTTCCCTTGTAGCCGCGCAACTGGTGCGCGCTGGAAAAGTTGCGCTCAATCATCACTTCAAATTGTCCGGCCATTTCGTCTTTAACTCACTCACTACATCTCTTTTAAATTGCTCTTCTCGTCTTCCATCAGATGGCGATGGGCATCCGGCATGTCCTTCCAGACTTCCTTGATATAAGCGAGGCATTCCTCTTTCGTTCCCTGCTTGCCGACATCCGTCCAGCCGAGCGGGTTCTCCCTGTCGGCAGGCCAGATAGAATATTGCTCTTCCTGATTCACAACTACCTTGTAGATAGCATTCTCAATTCTCTCATCTATATCCATCGCTCTCAGCCTCTTTCGTTTGACAGAATTATCGCACCAGCACATCGCCGGACTCAAACACGTTTGAGACATCAACAATATCTGACGTGATGCGGCATGGCGGCAAACTCTCTAAAAACATTCTTCCGTAAGCTTTGGTTCTGAGGCGCGGGTCAAGCACTGCGAGCACGCCTTTGTCCGTCGCGCTTCTGATGAGACGGCCTAAGCCCTGCTTCAAACTGATGATAGCCTGCGGCACGCTGTATTCGTAAAAGCTTGAGCCGCCCTGATCGTCTATGTATCTTTGCCGCGCCGCCACCACGGGGTCGGACGGCACAGCGAACGGCAGCTTGTCTATAATCACGCACGACAACTGCCGCCCGCGCACATCAACTCCCTGCCAGAAGCTCGAAGTCGCAAAGAGCACGGCGTTCGGCGTCTCGCGGAATTTTTCAAGCAGTCCGGCCTTCGATGCAGAGCCTTGCAGAAAGCACGGATAATCAATCTCGCGCGCGACACGTTCATAGAGCGCATTCATCCCCGCGAAACTTGTCGAGAGCACAAAGGCGCGGCCCTCCGTCGCCTGCAAGAGCTTGATGACTTCGGCTGCCGCAGCCTCTGCCCACTGCGGAGCGCGCGGGTCAGGCATGCGCGGCGGCAAATATAAGACAGCTTGATTCTCATAATCATACGAAGAGGCCGCAATCAAATCGTCAGTCTCATCATCGAGGCCGAGCCGCTCGCGTATGAAAGAGAAGTTGCCCGCGCTCGCTAAAGTCGCGGATGTCATGACGACTGTTTCGACCTTCTCAAACAGCTTGTCCTGCAAGAGCCCAGAGACATCTATCGGCGAAGCCCTGAGAAACATTCCGCGCCCGCGTCGCTCTAACCAGTAGACAAAATGCTTGTCATCGCCCGCGACGATAAACTGCAAGTCAAAACGCATCTGCCGCACGCGACGGATGAGATTTTCGACTTCGGCTGATTGCTCCTTCAAAGCATCAAGCGTCGTCTCCATTCTGTCGAGCGCGCCGTCCAATCCCAGGTAAGCTTCGCCGAGCGGCGTCGCCTGAATCTCGCCGTCGGTTCGCTTACGTGCAAACGTCCCCGGCAGGATTGGAAGTCTTCCCTCTTCGCCGCGCCCGTCGCGAAATCCCATCCAGAAGTTATCGGAAAATCTGGTCACGCGCCCAGCAATCTTCGTCAACTCTCGATTCGCATCCACATTCGTGATTGCCAGATTAGCAAGGTCGCGCACGATGTCTTCCAACTGATAACTCGAAACCTGCGCGCCGAAATATTCCGCCGCCACATCCTCTATCTGATGCGCTTCGTCAAAGACGACAGCCGAATAGTCCGGCAAGACTTGCCCGTACTGACCGCCGCGCAGCGCGAGGTCTGCGAAGAAGAGATGATGATTGACGATAACTATGTCTGCATCCATCGCGCGCTGGCGCATGCGCGTGATAAAGCACGCATCATACTCAGGACACTTCTGGCCCAGACATGTCTCGGAGCGCGCGTCTATGTGCCGCCAGAAAGAGAGATATTCGGGAAGCTCTGTCAACTCCGCGCGGTCGCCCGTTTGTGATTCTCTGGCCCACTGGCGCACCTCGTCGAAGTAGTCCATCTCGTCAAGGCCGTCCAGGATTGGCATCGTCTCCGCGCGCTTGATTTTTTGCAGGCAGGCGTAGTTGCCGCGCCCCTTCATGTAGGCGGCTGTAAACTTTCGCGGCAAGACTTGTTGGAGGAAAGGCACGTCCTTTTCCATCAACTGCTCTTGCAGATTCTTTGTGCCAGTAGAGATGATTGTCCGCCCGCCGCGCGCGACCGCAGCCGCAATCGCAGGGACAAGATAAGCCAGAGTCTTGCCCGTGCCTGTGCCTGCCTCGACAATCAAATGCCGCTTTTCTGTAAAGGCGCGCAGGACTGCCTCTGCCATCTGAATCTGGCCGGGGCGATATTCGTAATCAGGATGTGCGTGGGCAATGAGGCCGCCCGGCCCAAAGATTTCTTCCATGCTATTTTACGGGCGAAATTTTGAAAGACTGGATGACGGCATCGCGTTCGCTCAGGTTCTCGTTCGACATTGAAAACGACAATATCATATAGACATGCCGGTCGCCGATGACGGCGCGATAACGTCCGGGCATCTTGCCAAGCAGAAAGTCCTGTTCCTGTCCCTCGCGACCATAGACCATCACAGTCTTCATCTCGTAAGGAGTGAGCTTGGCTTCGATGCCCATCTCCTTCATAGCTTCCTGCATGCCTTGCGCGAGGAATCCCCAGAACAATTTGGAAAGTTCTTTTCTGATTTCGGGAGTAATCCTGATGCTGGGGTCTTTCGCCACGAGCTCTATGTAACCCGCGACAAAAACCGACGTGGGCGACTCGGAAGTGATGATGTGTGTGACGACATCAATTCCCTTCTCGACGTTACTTTTTTCGACTTCGATTTGAGGCTCGCGCGGCAGGATGAGCGAGAGAACTTCGCCGTCGCCATATCTGAACTCATAAGTTTTCCAGCCCGCCGGAGCAGGCGGCACAACCACAACGACTGTCGCCGGCGTCGGTTGCGGAGTCGCCTTCGGTTTGGGAGGAGCGTCCTGCGCCTGCGAGTTTGAAGAAGCCGCCAAGAGGCACAGGCATGTCACGAGTCCGACTAAAATCACTTTTATCTTCATTAATCAAATCCCTTCCGTTACAGCGAATAGCAAATGCATGAAGCCCGCGTCAGAACCGCCTGCGGTAGCGTGCGGGTCTTCGATGTTTTAAAGCTAGTCTCTGATGATAATTAAAACCCGCCCGCTACCGCTGGCGGTTCTGACACGATGCCTTGCTCCGGCAGTTGCTTTAAAAATTCAGTCCGCGCCCATTGCTTCCTGCTCCGGCCTTTGCCGCGCGCGTTTCGCATAGAGCGGAAAGCGCGATGCAAGTTCCAGAACGCCTTGCCGAACTTTGTCGCGCACCTCTTCGGATTGCGGGGCATGCAGGATTTCAGCTATCAGGCGTCCGACCTCTCGCATATCCGCTTCAAGCATCCCGCGTGTGGTCAGTGCGGGCGTGCCGAGGCGTATGCCTGAGGTGACAAAGGGCTTGTTGGTGTCAAAGGGAATCGTGTTTTTATTGACGGTGATGTGCGCGGCTTCGAGAGCTTTTTCGGCATCCTTGCCAGTGATGCCCTTGCCGCCTAGAAAGACATCCACGAGCAGCAGATGATTGTCCGTGCCACCTGAAACAATTCTCAATCCCTGCTCCTGCAACTCGCTTGCAAGAGCCTTCGCGTTCGCTAAGGTCTGTCGCTGATACTCTTTGAAATCATCGCGCAGGGCTTCGCCAAAGGCGACTGCTTTGGCTGCGATGATATGCACGAGCGGGCCGCCCTGTATTCCCGGAAAGAGCTTGCGATTGATTTCCGTTGCGTGCTCTTCTTTGCAGAGTATCAATCCTCCGCGCGGGCCGCGCAGGGTTTTGTGCGTAGTCGTCGTCACATAATCCGCATGCGGCACAGGCGTTGGATGAAGCCCTGCGGCGATTGGGCCAGCGATGTGCGCTATGTCCGCGAACATGCGCGCGCCGATGGAGCGTGCAATCTCGCCTATGCGCTCAAAGTTGATTGTGCGCGGATAGGCGGATGCGCCGCAGACTATGAGTTTCGGTTTGTGCTCTTCGGCTATGCGCTGCAACTCGTCGTAATCAATCTGCTCCGTCTCGCGCGAGACGCCGTAGTCCGCGACCTTGTAGCTAAAGCCGGAAAAATTGAGCGGGTGGCCGTGTGTCAGGTGGCCTCCGTGCGAGAGGTTCATGCCTAAGATTTGATCGCCGTATTCGAGTGCCGCCAGATAGACGGCCATGTTCGCCTGCGAGCCGCTATGCGGCTGCACGTTTGCGTGCTCTGCTCCAAAAATTTCTTTGGCGCGGTCAATCGCCGTCTGCTCTACCACATCCGTCCATTCGCATCCGCCGTAGTAACGCTTTTTCGGATAGCCCTCTGCATACTTGTTCGTAAAAACCGAACCCATCGCTTCGAGCACAGCTTCGCTGACAAAATTTTCCGAAGCAATCAACTCAAGCCCGTCTGCCTGTCGCCTCACTTCATTGTCAATCGCGTCGCTGATGACCGAATCAACCTGCTTGAGCGGCGCATTAAAAAGTTCACTCATTATTTTTCCTCTTTTGTCAGACAAGATGCTTCAAGCTCTTTTATCTTCTCGATACGCGCGGCGTGACGCCCGCCGTCAAAGTTTGCAGCGAACCACGCGCGCACGATTTTTGGAATCTCTTCCTGAGGCGTGACACGCGCGCCGATGGTCAGCACATTGGCGTCGTTGTGTTGGCGTGCGAGCCGCGCGGTCTCTTCCGACCAAACGACGGCGGCTCGCACGCCCGGCACTTTGTTGGCAGTGATTGCCATGCCTGTGCCTGAGCCGCAGACGAGCATGCCCTGCTCAGCTTCGCCGCGCGCGACGGCCTCTGCGACCTTGCGCGCATAGTCAGGGTAATCAACTGAATCCTCTGAGACTGTGCCGAAGTCTTCGACCTCCAAACCAAGCTCATCGAGCAGAGGCTTGAGGCGTTCCTTTTCAGCATAACCCGCGTGGTCGCTGGCAAGCGCGATTTTCATTTCTGACGAAACCTCTCAACGGCAAAAGTGTGTGATGTGAATAAGAAAGCGATGGTACATCACGCTCTTTGCGGGGCGCAACCAAATAGCCACGTTTGCTTTAGACCATCAGACTAGGCGAGAATGAGCCTTTGTTCAGAGACGAATTTTCAAGAGGAGATAAGAGCATAATTTTATGCGCTGGTCACAATTTTTTATTCCCACGCTTCGTGAAGACCCTGCTGATGCAGAGGTCGTGTCGCATCGTTTGCTGCTTCGAGCAGGCATGGTGCGCCAACTCTCTGCTGGCATCTACTCTTACCTGCCGCTCGCTCAGCGCGTCGCGCTCAAAGTGATGAACGTCCTGCGCGAAGAGATGAACAGCATCGGCGGACAGGAATTTTTTCTGCCAGCCTTGCATCCGGCGGAAATCTGGAAAGAGTCTGGTCGCTGGAATGCGATTGGCGAAGACATGTTTCGTCTCAAGGATCGCAAAGGCACGGAGATGTGTCTCGGCATGACGCACGAAGAAATTTTCACTTCGATTGCGCGCAACGAAGTGCGCTCTTATAAACAACTGCCGCAGGTCTGGTATCAGATACAGGTCAAGTTTCGCGACGAGCAGCGTCCCAAGTCCGGCCTCATGCGACTGCGCACCTTTATCATGAAAGACGCTTACACGTTTGACGTGGACATGGCCGGACTTGACCGCTCATTTGAAGACCAACGTGAAGCATATAAACGCATCTTCACGCGCTGCGGCATCAAGTTCGCCATCGTCGAAGCATCTTCCGGCGCGATGGGCGGCTCGGAATCAAATGAGTTTGTCGCGCGCACTCCTGCTGGCGAAGATTTAATTGCGACCTGCGAGACTTGCGGCTATGCCGCGAATGTCGAGAAGGCGACTTCGCGTTTGCCTGTCATCGAAGACGAAACAGGGCCGTCTGCGCCAGAAGAATTTCCGACGCCCGGCGTTCGCACGATTGAAGACTTGACGACCTTCGCGGGCGGGGCTGCCGCAGATAGACAAATCAAATCGCTTGTTTACATGGCGACGATTGATAACGAACCGCGCCCAGTACTCGCGCTCCTGCGCGGCGACCATCAGTTGCATGAGACGAAACTCGCGGACGGACTCGGAGCGACAGCAGTGCGCCCTGCTCATCCAGAAGAGATACGCGAACTGCTCGGCGCAAGCGCGGGCAGTCTCGGCGGAGTCGGCGCGAAAGATAAAGCGCGTGCGGCTAAAGTTGAATTGATTATCGTCGCTGATGAAGCTTTAAAAGGTCGGCGCAATATGACGACGGGCGCAAACAAGGATGAGCATCACTTGCGCGGCGTGGAAATAGAGCGCGACATCAAGCCCGATACGTGGAGAGACCTGCGCACGGCTCTCGCCGGCGAAGCCTGCCCGCGTTGTGAAACGGGCGTGCTGGATGTTTATAAGGCTATGGAGGTCGGGCATATCTTCAAGCTCGGCACAAAATATTCCGAGACGATGGGCGCGAATGTTCTGGACCAGAACGGCAAGGAGACGCCGATTGTGATGGGCAGCTACGGCATCGGCGTTGACCGCATCATGACGGCAGCGATTGAGCAGAACCACGACGCCGACGGCATCATCTGGCCCAGAGCGATTGCGCCATTTGATTGCGTCGTCACGATTACAAACATGAAGCAGGACGAATTGAAGTCTGCGGGCGAGCAGCTTTACACAGACCTGAAACGCGCAGGACTTGAAGTGCTGCTCGATGACAGGGACGAGCGCGCGGGCGTCAAGTTCAAGGACGCAGACCTGATTGGCATTCCGTATCGCATCACTATCGGGAAAAAGATTTCCGATGGAGTTGTTGAATTGTTTGACCGAAGAAGCAAGCAGATGGAGGATGTCAGTCTCAGTGAAGTTGTCGCGCGCGTGCAGAGTCTTGCTTTAGCAGGTCTTTAAGGAGCACAAAAACATCTCCCGCAAAGGCGCAAAGGCGCAAAGCAGATACGAAGAAAGCTTTCAATACAAAGAGCCATTCAACTCTTTGCGTGCTTTCTTTGCGCCTTTGCGGGAAACTTGTCTTTCCGATGCTGTCTTAACTCGCAGCAGGCTTCGGATGCTCGTTAAAAATATCGAGCACGATTTTCCATTTGCCATTTGCTTGCTTCTTCCAGATTCTCATGTAACTCCCAATCTCTGTTTCCTGTCCCTTCGCCTCGCCTTTCATTTCATAACCGCCGTATGTAAAACCCATGTCGCCGGAGTTTGCCACTTCCGCGCGCACATTTTGAAATGTGACAGGGCGCGAGCCGTTTCTGAGAGCCTGAAAGGCCGTCGCCTCCTTGAAGCCTATGGCCGGAAGCGAGCCGTTGCGCAGCCATCTAATATCCGGCGCGGCATAATCCGCCAGAGCATAGGCCATGCCTTTCTTCTCCGAAGCCTTTGAGAATTTCTGCTCCACAGCCAGCAAGGCAGCTTGTGCAGCAGCCACGTCAACCTTTGCTTCCGTCTTGCTTCGATTAAAATTTTGTGGAAGCGTCCAAGCGATTGGAGCATCGCCGGGCTTCTGATGCTCTATGCCGATGTCTATCGCAAATTTCCAAGTGCCGTCCGGCTGCTTTCTCCAGACCGTAACAAACTGCCCGTAACCGACAGGCTCATCCTCCGGCCCTTTGGGTCTGAACTCCCACGGGCCAGTCGTGATTCCCATGTCGCCCGCCGCAGAGATGTCCGCGTAGGTCGGCTGCCATGTCAGCAGGCCGGGCCGCGCGGGCCGCGCCGCGAGCCATTCCTTGCCTTTGATTGGGCCGGGCCTGTAGAGGATTCCGTCTTCGGCGATGAAGGCTAGAAACGAATCGCGCACGCCTTTCTCTGTCGCTGTGCGCGCGAAAGCACGCTCGGTCTCAACAACTGCTTGCAAGTCTGTGGCAAGGCTCGAACTCTTCTGGGCCAATCCGCTCACGGCAAGTCCAAACAGAAGAAGCAGAAGAAGCATCCTTTTCATCTTCAAAATTTTCCTTTGAGAGAAATTCGCATTAAAAGCGCAAGCGAGATGCTTTCTTAGTGCTCAAATCCCAGCGCGAGATGCCTGCGTGTGAGCAACTTTTTACATCACTTTACATCGCGCTTTTCCAGATGCTCGTCCACAGATAATCTGCCCGCGCCGTGAAAGAGAAAAAAGAGCGCGACCGCAATCATCATCAGCGCGGCGAACATTCCGCGAAAAGTGTCGCCGCGATGAGCGATGACGATGGCCGCTATGAAGTTGATAATCATCACGATGGATGTCAGGCGCACAAAAGCTCCGAGCAGGATGGATAGCCCGCAGACCAACTGTGCATAGACGGAAAGATAAGCCGCAAACATTGGGGAAGGCACGCTTCTCGCGGCTAAAAAATTTGCAAACTCTTCCATCTGCGCATGGCTCAGGATGTTGTCCAGCACGCCCCAGATGATAAACGGGCCGACCAGCAGGCGTATAAACATCGGGCCGTACTCTTTATACTTTTCCAAAAATTCCAATCTTAAAATTTGTGGAATCATTTGAAGCTCCGCTACTTCGGAAAGAATGTTTAGAGCGAGAGATGGATTATCGAACAAACGTCAGTGCGGAAGAAGTTTTTTGTGATGAGCTGACTGTGTTTGAGGGTGAATATTTAAAATCATTTCATCGCTTCGCTCACAAGCGCGGTCAGAGCATTGTCTTGCAGGGTCTTGTTATTCTGTAACTCGCCGTGCAGGTCGCAGGCAAAGACCGCATAGACGATGGGCAATGAAGTATTGAAGAGCGGACTGATGCGGCGTTTCTCTGCCAGCGTTTCCGCGAGCAGCGAGCGGCGCGTGACGCGGCCATCGCCCGGCGCATACATGGCAAGCGTGGCTTCTTTGCCGGACACCTTTCGCCCGGAAGACTGGCGAAACGCCTGCGGCCCCGTGAGCGTAATCCAACCCTCACGCTTCCTGTCTTTCAAAATCACAGGCGCGGCCAGAGTCTCTTCACAGTCGCCGCCAAAGGCGAACAGCGCGACGGGCGCATCTCCTTCGACCGGCGCATCCAAAGCATCCTGAAAACGCTTTGCACGACGGAGCGCAGAAACAAAATATGCATCGAGTTGCTCAAGCCTCTGCGCGCCCTTCTCCGCACTCGCAATTCCTTCCAGGCCGTCCGCGAAACGCCTGCGAAATTTCTCATCGTGAGCAGCAGACCATCCATATTGACGCCACACGGCAGGGTCATAAAGGTCAACTTGCATGGGCTGCAAATTTTCATCAAGAAAGCGCGCCGACGCGCCGTGCGGCATAAGTTGAAAGATGGACGGAGCCGTCAAGGCATCCTCGCGCGAGAGTTTGTTCAAGAGACGAATCCTGCGCCGCAAGCCTTCAGTTACTGAGTATCCTTCCAGAAGAGTTTGGAAAGCATCTGCCGAGCCTTCGTTCGGAGTGCCGAACATAAAAATCTTGCTGATGTGAACTGCGCCGGCCCATGTCGGGACAGGTTGCATGTCATCATTCGGCAAATCGCTCTTGCCATACATCGCAGCATAACGCGCGATGAGCCCGCCCATCGAATGAGCCACGATATTAAATTTCAAATCAGGCTGGTTCAGCTTGCTCTTCAAACTTTCGACACGCTGTATAAACTCGCGCGCAGTCTCCACATTGTCGCGCCGCCAGTCATACGGGAAGACATAAAAAGTATCCCTGTCGCCATCCGGCTTCGGATTATCCCAATCGCCTTCCGTATAGCCTCCATACTTTGTGAGCGCGACGAGCAGGTGATGATAAATGTAAACCTCCGGCACGAGCCGCGCGAGTTTGATGGTGTCTAAGATTTTGCTGGCGACGAGCTTGTCACGATTGGCTTCTAAATCCGGCGAGATTGGCAACCGCAGGTCGTTATCCGAAATCCGAAAAGCAGAGGGCCACACGACGACTCCCGTTTCCTGATTGACAAGCTGCGAGCCTAAGATTCCCGGAATCACAATGATTGGCCTCTTGCCTTTTCGCACCTTTGCTTCCGCAAAGATGCGTTCGAGGTTCGGCGTCCGGCGCGCGCCGCAGCCCTGCATGACGGACAGGCACATCAAAAGCGCAAGCAGCCACACCAAACTTTTTTGTGCAGTCTTCGTGAAATAAATTTTTCTGTGGATGTGAGTGCGCAAGATGAAATTATTCTGAAGGCTCCTGCCACCGCCGGTTAATGAGACTTGCCACAAAGCCCGCGCCGAAACCGTTGTCTATGTTGACGACTGTGACATTTGAAGAGCAAGAGTTGAGCATCCCCAGAAGCGCGGCCACGCCTCCGAACGAAGCTCCATAGCCGATGCTGGTCGGGACAGCAACGACAGGCACGCTCACCAGGCCGCCAACAACTGACGGCAGCGCGCCTTCCATTCCGGCGACCACGATAATCACACGCGCTCTTTGCAGCAGAGCGCGTTCCGCAAGAATCCTGTGGATGCCTGCGACGCCTGCATCCCAGACGCGCACGACGCGATTGCCCATCGTCTCTGCTGTGAGCGCGGCCTCTTCCGCCACGGGAATGTCGCTTGTCCCGGCTGTGACAATCACAATCTCGCCTGTGCCGAGCACAGTCTTGTCCCTGTGAATCCGTATCAAGCGCGCGCTCTCGTGCCACTCGGCATCGGTCGCTACATTACGCACTTCGCCAAAAGTTCCTTCATCAGTATGCGTGACGAGAACGTTTGGCGCGCGGCTGGCGAGCCTCTCGACGATGCCGACGACCTGCGCGCGTGTCTTGCCCGCGCCGAAGACGACTTCGGGAAAACCTTGCCGGGTAGCCCTCGCATGATCCACACGCGCATAGCCTATGTCTTCAAAATGCAGTTCATTGATAAGCCGCGCGGCCTGCTCTATGCCGACTTCGCCTTCCTTGTACGCGCGCAATAACTTTTCGAGTTCAGACAAATCCATTGTGCGCGGCATTCTAGCATTGCCGCAGTGACAAGTGACAAGCGACTGTAAAGCTGTGCCAAGTGACAAGTGGCGAGTGACAAGTTAAAATCCTTTTTTGCTTATCACACGCCACAGCTTTTTATGGAACTGACTCTTGCCATCACCGGAGCTTCGGGCGCGATTTACGCGCATCGCACATTGATTTACATGGCCGCGAGTCGCGCGGTCGAGCGCGTCAATCTGGTGATGTCGGAATCCGCGCAGACAGTGGCCCGCGTAGAGCTTGGCGCAGATTTGCGCGAAGCTGACAGCAAAGCTATCAATGAATGGGTGGGATTGCCGCTCGATTCAAAACTGATTCGCCTGCATCGCTTAGACAATATGGCGGCGACGCCAGCCTCCGGCTCGCACATGCAGGCAGGGATGGTCATAGTGCCTTGCTCTATGGGAACTCTGGGCGCGATTGCTTCGGGCGCAGGCACGAATCTGATTCATCGCGCGGCGGATGTCACTTTAAAAGAAGGCCGCAAGCTTGTGATAGTCCCGCGCGAATCTCCTTATAATGCGATTCATCTGGAAAACATGCTGCGCCTCGCGCATGCTGGCGCGCGAATCCTTCCGGCGAGTCCGGGCTTTTATCATCGCCCGAAGACCATCGAAGAGTTAGTTGACCATCTGGTCTTTCGCATTCTGGACCAATTCGGGATTCCGCACACGCAGGCTACGCGATGGAAAGGGGAAGAAGAAGTTGGCAGTGGGCAGTAGGTAGTGGACAGAAAAAGCAGAACTGGCATTTTGTCTTTACTGCCAACTGCACACTGCCAACGGCTCACTTTGTTTTCGCAGTTTGCAAAGGAAGTGATGAGAGATAGCATTACTTTTATTCAGCAAATGTGTGGCCCCGCCTTTGCTATCGGATAAGGGCGAGAGGAGGGATTCAGGCGGGGGCTGCGCGAGACAGATGAGGCAAGCACGGCTCCCTTGAATCTAAAAGAAAATGTTGACCGCCACCTTCAAGAACGCACGCATCACGCTCGAAATGATTAAGATCGAGCACACGCTGTTCGCGCTGCCCTTCGCATTTTTGGGAGCAGTGCTGGCAGCAGGCGGATTGCCGACCGCTTGGCAGATGCTCTGGATTACGCTCGCAATGTTCGGAGCGCGCTCAACCGCGATGGCTTTCAATCGTCTCGCAGATCGCGAGATAGACGCGCGCAACCCGCGCACAAAAGGTCGCGCGCTTCCGGCTGGTCAGCTTTCAGTCGGATTTGTCTGGGCCTTTACGTTTGTCTCTGCGGCAATCTTTTTCGTCGCGGCGGCGATGCTGAACAAGCTGACGCTCATACTCGCTCCGGTCGCGCTCTGCAAGCTTAGTGCTTTACTCTTACACGAAGCGTTGGACGATGCTGTCGCATCTGGTGTTGGGATGGTGTCTGGCGATTGCTCCGACGGGCGCGTGGATTGCCGTGCGCGGCGCGATTGATAGCCCGATTCCGTTGCTGCTCTCGCTCGTAGTGATGTTGTGGACGGCAGGGTTCGATGTGCTCTATGCCTGTCAGGATTTTGAATTTGACAGGCGTGCTGGTCTTCATTCAGTGCCGCGCAAGTTTGGCATCACGCGTGCGCTGTGGATTGCGAGGCTCTTTCATGCGCAGGCGTTTGCGACGCTCGTTGCGCTATACTTGGTGACGCACCTCGGCGCGCTTGCGCTCGTCGGCGTCATAGCCACCGGCGCGCTGCTTGTCTATCAGCACACGCTTGTGAAGGCCAACGACCTTTCGCGACTGAACGCGGCCTTCTTTACGACGAACGCTTTTGTGAGCCTGATACTCTTCGCCACGTTCGGCAGCGCGGCGATGTTCAAATGAGTCTGAAAGTCTGGAGTCTCGGAGTCTGGAGTCAAAAAAACTTCAAAGCTCTGGACTCCAGACTCTGGACTCCAGACTCTGGACTTATTTATGAACTTTTCACACGACCCGAACCTGTTTGAAATTGCGTCGAAAGTCGAGCGCGGCGAGCGTCTTACTTTCGATGAGGGATTGAAGCTCTATGCGACGGACGACCTGTCTGCGCTGGCAAAGCTGGCCGACACCGTGCGTCGCAGGCTTCATGGACGCACGACTTACTTCAACGTCAATCGCCATTTCAATCCGACGAATGTCTGTTACGTTGATTGTAAATTCTGCGGCTTCTTTCGCACGCCGCGCGCAGTGGATGCTTACACGCACAATATCGAAGAGAGTTTGCGGATTGCTGGCGAAGCGGTTAAAGACGGCGCGACCGAATTGCATATCGTCGGCGGCTTGAACACAAAACTGCCTTTCTCTTACTACACGGATTTGCTCTCTTCGCTCAAACGCGAATATCCGCGGCTTCATCTCAAAGCTTTTACGATGGTCGAGCTTGACCACTTCGCGCGCTTTTATAAGATGAGTGATGATGATGTGATTGAGCAACTCATGCGCGCGGGCATGGATTCATGTCCGGGCGGCGGCGCGGAGATTTTCCGCGAGCCGACGCGCTCAATGCTCTGCGCGCATAAGTGTGATGCTGAAAGATGGCTCTCACTTTCTGGCAAAGTTCACGCGGCGGGATTGAAGACCAATGCGACGATGCTCTACGGTCACATAGAATCCATCGAAGATAGAGTTGACCACTTTGTGCAACTGCGTGAACAGCAGGACAAATCCGGCGGCTTTCAATGTTTTATTCCACTCGCTTTTTACCCGGAAGGCACGCAGCTCTCGCATCTGCCTGGGCCATCGGGAGTGGATTCTTTGAAGACCATAGCCGTCTCGCGACTGATGCTTGATAACTTTGCGCACATCAAAGCCTACTGGGTGATGTTGGGGAAACGTCTCGCGCAGGTCGCGCTCCATTACGGCGCGAACGACCTCGACGGCACGATTACAGAAGGCGGCGAGTTGTCGGAGAGTTATTCGGTCGAATCCAATAACGAAGTCAAGATGACCAAGCAGGAGATAATCGCGCTCATCGAAGACGCGGGCTTTGAAGCTGTTGAGAGGGATACTGTTTATAATCGAATAGAAAGAGAGACCACGACTGTCTAAAGATAGCAAACTTTTTAATTGCTTCTTTGCTTTCCATCATCTGTTATGACTACTGCAATCGAAACACGAACTATCACTGTCGCGCATTCGCCGGATTCGGATGATGCGTTTATGTTCTACGCGCTCGCCAACGAGAAGATTGACACGGGCGATTTGCGCTTCGAGCATGTGCTCGAAGATATTCAAACTCTGAATGAGAAAGCCATGCGCGGCGTCTATGACGTAACCGCGATTAGCTTTCATGCTTACGCTTACATCGCGGACAAGTACGCGCTCCTGCCGCACGGCGCATCCATCGGAGATAACTATGGGCCAATCGTCGTCTCGCGCGAGCCGATTGACGCGAAGGATTTATCAAAGGTCAAAGTCGCTGTGCCGGGAAAGCTGACGAGCGCGTTTCTGGCCCTGCGGATTTTCAACCCTGAGTTTGCATACGAGGTCGTGCCGTTTGACCGCATCATAGAAGCCGTGCAGGAAGGCCGCGCAGACGCTGGCCTCTTGATTCACGAGGGCCAACTTTTTTATCAGTCAATGGGCCTGCACAAGGTCTTGGATTTGGGCGAGTGGTGGCACGAGCGCACAGGCTTGCCTTTGCCTATGGGCGGCAATGCCATACGCAGAGAGCTTGGGCCGGAAGTGATGCGAAAGGTTTCCGGCTACCTGCACGAGAGCATCAAATATTCGCTTGAGCATCGTGAGGATGCGCTCTCCTACGCGATGCAGTTTGCGCGCGACATGAAGCCGGAACTGGCTGACCGTTTCGTGTCGATGTGGGTCAACGATTTGACACTGGATTACACAGAGCGCGGGCGCGAGGCAGTCCGCCTCCTGCTCAAAGAAGGCTACGAGCGCGGCATCATTCCGAATCTCGTCGAAGTAGAGTTTATTGATTAACAGACAGCAATATAAATCGGAAGACGCCTGCCTTATTGGTGGGGACAGGCGTCACCGATTTTGTCGCAACTGAGCGGGCCGTTTAACTGGCTGCCGCTAGATTGCCGGGGTGAGCTGAGTAAATCGCTTCCGCTTCGAAGGCGTGTATCACATCCTCCGCCTTGAGCGGGATTCTTCCGAGCAAGTCTGTTAATTCCCTGCCCATTGCAAAACTGTGCGCGAGTTCTATCAAAGGACGCCTTGAGGCCACTATGAAGCGACAGCTCACGGGACGCGGGTAGGGGTCGCCCACCGGTGTGTAACGCCCGGTCTCTATAATTCGATATAGAACTCTCTGTGCTGTCGGCGGAAGCTTTTCGAGGTGTGTAATGAAAAGCGTGCCTGTTCCAGCCGCAGCAATCAACCCATTCCTCTCTTCGTTGAAAAGCGCGACGCCGCCCGCCACTCCGCCCAGATGAAGTGACGTGCGGTCGCCGCGCAGGTCATCGGCAAGCTGGCAGCAATCAAGCTCCTCCCACTGGCCTGTCCCGCTCTCGATCCCGTGCAGCAACGTGGCCGCTCGACGTTGCATACGCGCTTGCGCGCTGTAGAGATTGACGGGGAGTCGGGAAACCGCCAGCCGCCGATATGAGGAATTAAGCTTTTCCTCTCGGGACTTCCAGATATCTACTGCTTGAAGATTCTTTCTCATTAAGCTACAAAAGTAGCGAGGAGTTGATAAATCTCAAACATGACTCGGCCAGGTGTCTCGCCTGGGCCCTCTTCGTCTTTGGGCGCGTCATCATCGGTGCATAACGTCACGTCGGGGGACGTGCATCTGCCATCCTTACCGGGGGTTTCACCTGGCCCGTCGGCAAAGGCGAGCGAGCCGCTGAGGCTCAATACTCCTGCTAACAAAATGGTTGCAAAAACTTTTCTCAATCTCAACATTCTCTAGTTTCCCCTCATGATTTTTGGTTTGGGTAAATTCGGGTCGCGCGAAGGGCAAACAGGCTCCTATTCCCACTCGCCTTCGACAAGATATATAACAATGCCCGTGCCAGACACACGAAGCTGCCCAACTATAGATGCAACTTTAATGTTATGAGGAGCTTGAGAGGCTTACACGATTTAGTCCCGGAAAAACCGGGTGACAGATTTTTTGCGGCCCACTTGCCTCAAAGGGAGGCATGGAGGAAGGCTAAATGCTGTAATATTTGGATTTATGAAGAAATGGCGGAAGTATCCAATAACTGCCAAAAATTTGGCAGTTGGAGAGATGTGCGAAAATCATTCATCAACAGGCGGGTCAAGCTCCGGGTGAGCGATGTTGAATTTCTGTAGCTTGTAATTAAAGGTCTGGCGACGCAGCCCCAAAAGCTCTGCCGCGCGCGTCGCATTGCCGCTCTGACGCGCGATAGCTTCCGAGATAAGTTGCCTTTCAACATGCAACATAATCTCTTTGAAGTTAATCGGCTTGGAGAAATCGAGCCTGAACTGCACCGGCGAACTGGTCACGGCATCGCGCAGGATGTCCGGCGAGAGCGATTCGGCCCCGACCGATTGCCCGTCTTCTGCAAAGACTACTATGCGTTCAATCTCACTGCGAAGCTGGCGCACGTTGCCCGGCCAAGAGTAGCGCGTCAGGTAGCCCATCGCTTCGGGCGTGATGCCAGCGAGTTGGCGTTTGTTACGCCGACAGGTCTCTTCAAAAAAGTATGAGGCCAGAAGCGGGATGTCTTCCGCGCGCTCGCGCAAGGGCGGCACTTTGATGATAAAGGTGCTCAAACGGTAAAAGAGGTCTTCGCGGAAACGCCCTTCGCGCACGGCCTGCTCAAGGTCGCAGTTGGTGGCAGCGACGGTTCGCACGTTGACCTTGCGCGGCCCTTCGCCAAGCGGCATGATCTCTTTTTCCTGTAGAAACCTGAGCAGCTTCGGCTGCACTTCGAGCGCAAGGTCGCCAATCTCATCTAAGAAGAGAGTTCCGCCTTCGGCTGCGCGTATGATGCCGCGCTGGTCTGAGACGGCTCCTGTGAAAGCTCCGCGACGATGGCCGAAGAGCTGGCTTTCAACTAAATCTCGCGGCGCGGCTGTGCAGTTGAAAGGCAAGAAAATTTTATCGCGCCTCACGCTCTCTTCATGAAGAGAACGCGCGACGACTTCTTTGCCCGTGCCTGATTCGCCGACGACTAAAATGGTCGCATCAGAATCTTTTAAGCGATCCATGCGTGCCAGGACATCTCGCATGGCAAAGCTGTTAGCGATGAGATTCGGAAAGAGGCCGGAGGAAGTTGGCAACGCCGCCGCATTGAAGGGACGCGCGCGTCGCCTGTCCGTCTTGAGGTCAATCATCTGCAAAGCCAGGTGTGCGCAGCCGACCAGAGCATCAAGGATTTCCGCACGCCGCTCGGAAAGCGGAGAGGGCGCGCGCAGGTAAAGGACGAAAGCTCCGCCGTTGCGTCTCGGCGCGAGGACGCGGCAATGCTCATCCAGCCCTGCCGCCTGCATGCCTGCCCCGACGGATTCACGCTCCTGATAATTCTTCTCTTTCTTCGCCAGATACTGGCCCACGGTGTTCATCGCGCGTTCGCGCTCTTGCACGCCCAGATCAATGCTCGCCTGAACATAAAGCTGCCCGTCATCATCTGCGATAAAGACCGCCGCGCCATCCGCGCTGAGCGCGTTCTTGGCTGCAAACATCAACTCGCGTAATAAACGCTCGCGCCCTGAGGCTGCGTTCAAGAGTTGCATGATAAGCGGAGCGATGTCCGGCGGAATCAGATTGATGGCAGGCGGCGGAGCAATCTGCCATGGAGCCATGCGCTCTGTCGCGCGCAGGGCTGCGCGTTCAGCGCGTTCTACATCGAGTCCTGCGCCGAGAGTGCGGAACTGTTCAAGAGCTTCCAGGAAACGCTGGTGGGCCAGCGGATATTCGCCGCGCCGCATCAGGCTCTCTGCGTGCTCAAAGACCGTGACGGCGACCTGATAGGCCGCGTTCATTGAGCGGAAAGCTTCTTCGGCCTGCTGGAAAAGTCGCTCGCCGCGCGAGGGGTCGTGGCGACGCGAAAAGAAGTTCGCGAGATTGCGCTGGAGGGTGGCGTCTAAGAAAGGATAGGGCAAGCCTTCAAGCTCTGCGCGCACAATCTCTATCCAGTCTTCTGCGGGCATCCACTTGTCGCTAAGCCTGTAGCCTTCGACCATCAGGAGCGCAGCTTCGCTGGCGAGTCTGTCATCGTTCATCTCGCGCGCCATGTCCCGCGCATTGCGCGCGTAGGTCAAAGAGAGATGCGTGTTTCGCGCAGAGAGCCAGAGCCTTGAGAGCGAGAGATAAGCCTGCGCTTCGTCGTCTTTGCTATTGACCTCTTTGGCAAGCATGAGCGCGGCGCGCAGCAGTTCATTTGCTTCCTGCACTCTGCCCTGATGCGCGCGCAGAGTGCCGAGCGTCTCCATGCAGCGACCTTCCCAGAGACGGTTGCCGAGCGAGCGATGTATGCCTAGAGCCTGTTGGACATGACTTTCCGCAGCGGCCCATTCGCCCGTAAAAATGGAATTGACAGAGAGATTGTTATAGACATTGCCGACGAGAGAATTGCTCTGGCTGCCCGCTAGATGTTCGAGCGCGCGATTCAAGCTGTTGCCGGCTTCGTAGTAGTTGCCCTGATAGATGAGCATCACGCCCAGATTATTTTGCAGGCGTGCGCGCGTGGCTTCGTCCGTAGAGTTTCGCAGCAGGCGCAGGGCGCGGCGATAACACATGCCAGCCTCGTCCAAATCGCCTTCATGCCGCGCGACGAGGCCGAGATTCATATAGGTGATGGCAAGTGAGCGTTCCTTGTGCGCGCGGCGTCCCCACTCGATGGCAATCTCGTAATGCTCGCGGGCCAGTGGCTGCTCGGTCAGAGCCCAGTAGGCGCGGCCCAGACAGAGATATGTGCGCGCCAGATTGGAAGCATCTCCAATCGGCTCAAGAATCTCGCGGGCGCGATTGAGCATTGTCACAGAGCGCGGAAAATCATTTTCCCAGAAGGCATAAGAACCGAAGGCCAGCAGGAGCAGGCCGCGCTGGTGCGCTGGCAGTGCGTCCAGGTTATGAACATCGTATGGAGCGAGAGCTTGCAGGGCATCTTCCGAACGGCCAAGCCCTTCGCAGATTTCCGCGAGAGTGACGCGCGCCTGCACGCCGCGATCGCTGTCAAAGGGGCTCGAATCTTCGTTAATTAGCTCAAGCAGGAGTTTATACGCGCCTGTCAGGTCGCCGCGCTCGCTCTGCTTCTGTGCGCGAATGAGCGTATCGTCAGGGACAATCGGGCTGGTTGAAATGCGTGTCATCGATTTATGGGGCCGGAAATTTGAGTATTGCGAGTTAGGCGCGTTGGACGGCACGACAGGCAAACCGAAGGGAGTATATCACAGAAAGGCAAAGAGGAAGGATGAAAGAAAAGCTATATTTTAGATGAAACTGCTTTTGACAGAAGGCCGCTCAGACTTCTCATGGCATGCCTTTCAGCCTTTCTCTGGCAACATGTTGCGGCTTTAGAGCATCTGAAAGATTCACGCAGACAGGCAGGCATGACGCTCTGACTGCAAGAGCAAACTCAAACAGAAATTTATCAAACCTGAAATCGAATGAATATGAGACGCTTAGTTATCTTGGCACTCGCTTTGGGGATGCTGTCGTCCCTCTTTATTCCGTCTTTCCATCAAACCGAAGCGCAGCAGAAACAGCCAGCGACAGTCACAGAGACGCGGCAGCGCGTCACAGATTCCGGCAAGCCCGTGGATGTAGAGCGCATCATACGCGCCTTCACGGCCAAGGAGACGCAGTTTCGCACGGCTCTGAATAATTACGCATTCAAGCGCGATGCAGTGATGCAAAGCATCGGGATGGGCGGTCAGATTATTGGCGAGTATCACCGCGTCTCGAATTTCACTTTTGATGACCGCGGCAATCGTTTCGAGAAGATAACTTTCTTTCCGATGCCTTCGTTTCCAAACGTGACGCAGGAAGATTTGGAAGATTTGGGCGGCGTCAACCAGTTCGCTCTCGAAGCTTCAAAGATTCACCTCTACAACTTTGCATATGTCGGCACAGAGCGGATAGACGAGCTTGACCTCTATGTCTTCGATGTCGCGCCGAAAGTGATGCCCGACCCGAAGAAGGTCAAAGAGCGTCTCTTTCTGGGCCGCATCTGGGTTGACCAGAAGGACTTGCAAATCGTCAAGACAAAGGGCAAAGGCGTGCCTGAGACAAAGCGGAATAAGTATCCAATCTTTGAGACTTACAGAGAGCACATTGACGGTCGCTACTGGTTTCCCACATATGCTTATGCAGACGAAGAGTTAATCTTCGACGAGCCTAATTCGCTTCCCCTGCATGTGCGCGCGAAAATCACTTATACGGAATACAAGATGGCGCGCAGCGATGTGAGGATTATCGAAGGCGACATCATTGACGATTCGGAAATGGCTCCCAAACCGAAGCCATCGCCATCGCCATCGCCAACGCCGACCAAACCCTAGTTTTCAACATAGAGAATACAAAGGGCTCTCAAATCTGAAATTTCAGATTTGAGATTCCTTTGTTTTTAATCTTCCTTCATTAACTCTTTTTCAATAAGCGCGTGGACTCGCTCGATGAGATGCTCGACATCTTCATCCGTTGTGAGTCCTGCGGTCTGAATCGGCTCAAGCAAGACCATCTCGATTGTGCCGGGTTGCGCTGTTCCAGTTCCCTTGCCCATGAGCACGTCTGTGTATTTCATCGCTACCGGAACAATCGGGACGCCCGCTTCGATTGCCATGTAGAACGCGCCCTTCTTGAATGGCAGAAGTTGGCCCGGACGCGCGCGTGTGCCTTCCGCAAAGACGCCGAAGGAGACGCCGGAGTGTATGCGCGCCGTCGCAGCCTGCACGGTCTCTATTGCACGCTCTCGGTTCGAGCGGTCAATCGCCATGATATTCACATAGGTCATGCCATAGCCAAGAATCGGCACTTTCAAAAGCTCTTTTTTCGCCAGCAGACCGATGCGCCTTCCGACATAACAAAAAATCGTCGCCGTATCCAGATACGATCTGTGATTTGAGATAAAGACATAAATCTGCTTCTGGTCCAGATGCTCTTTGCCGCGCACGCGCACCTTCATCCCGCTCAGGCGCAGCCACATACGCCCGCCCCACAAGGCCCACGGATAAACCCATTCGCGCCTGCGCGCAGTCCAGGAGACGATGATGGCCGGTGGGCCAAAGATGAGCAGCAGAATCGCCGCGACAAAGAGCGACCACCAGTAAAAGAGCCGTCCGGTAATGCTCGCGGGCTGACGTATGTTAGACTGCGCGCTACGCGAGTCTGTCATCGCGTCCTTTTCCATCAATTCACTCGAAGGATTTTCAGGATGCCTCGTCATAAGTTTGCGCTCATAGTCTCTTTCGCCGTCACGCTCTTTTCGATAGCAGCCTTCTCATATTCTGCGGCGCGGGCGCAAAGCGTCAAGGCCAAAAGACCGGAAGCCGCCGCGCCAAGCCCGCGCACAGTGCTTGGCTTTGCTCCCGGCGCATCGCGCACGATTGCAGACTGGCGACAGATAACAGGCTACTTCGCGCGTCTGGACCAGGCGAGTGCGCGCGTCTCTGTCGAGACTCTTGGAGAAACGACTCTCAAGCGTCCGTTCATCGTCGCCTACATCAGCGCGCCTGAGAATATACGCCGCCTCGCCAGATTCAAAGAGATTCAGCGCAAATTGTCAGACCCGCGTCTTGTCAAAGATGAAGCGGAGCGCGAGCGTCTGATACATGAAGGCAAAGCTGTCGTAGCCATCTCATGCTCGATTCATTCGACCGAAATCGTAGCCTCGCAGATGTCCATGCAACTGGCTTATGAATTGGCGACGGCGCAGGATGAAGCGACGCGCGAGATTTTGCAGAACACAATCCTGCTCCTGATTCCTTCGGCCAACCCGGACGGCATAGACATCGTTGCCAACTGGTATCGCAAGACGCTCGGCACAGTTTACGAAGGCACAAATCCGCCGGAGCTTTATCATCATTACGCAGGGCATGATAACAACCGCGACTGGTTTATGCTCAACCTGAAAGAGACGCGGCTCGTGACAAAGTTTTTTTGGAAAGAATGGTTTCCGCAGATTGTCTATGATGTGCATCAACAGGGCCAGACGGGTTCGCGCTTTACCATCCCGCCTTTTTACGACCCGTCGAACCCGAACATACACCCGTTGATTTTAAGAGAAGTCGGAGTCATCGGCTCGAAGATGGCTGCGGATTTACAGGCGGCAAACTTTCAGGGCGTGATTACAAACGCGCAGTATGACACATGGTGGCATGGCGGCTTTCGCACAGTTCCATACTTTCACAATTCAATAGGCATTCTCTCTGAAGCCGCGAGTGCAAAGCTGATGACGCCCGCGAGCATCACTCTCGACCAGCTTTCCAAAGCCAGAAGTCGCGGCATGCCTTCCGCGATTGAAGCGGCGACGAATCATCCGAGCCCGTGGCTTGGCGGCAGTTGGGAGCCGGAGAAAATTGTAGCGATGGAGTTGATTGCGGCGCGCTCACTGCTTTCTCTCGCCGCAAAGTTTCGCGCGAGTTATCTCAGAAACTTTTACGAGCTTGGCCGCAATGCCGCGAGCGAAAATGCTGCGCACCATCATCCGATGGCTTACTTGATTCCGGCAGGTCAGGGCCGCGATGAAGCCGTCGCGCGGCTGATAGAGATTCTCACGGCGCAGGGCATAGAGGTGCATCGCATGACGCGCGAGTTGCACATGCTGCATGAGGGCAGAAGGATTTATATGGAAGTCCCGCTCGGCAGCTATCTGATTTATCTGGCCCAGCCGCAGCGTTGGAATATCCAGACGCTCTTTGAAGCGCAGGTCTATCCGCATCGCCTGACCGCGAGCGGCGAAGCAGAGCCGCCTTATGATGTCGCTGGCTGGACGCTGCCGATGCAGATGGGCATCAAAGTTGAAGCCGTCTCTGCTATCGAAGAATCTTACGAGGCAAGACATTTAAAACTTCTCACGGATGCGACGGAAGCAAGGCGCGCTCTGGCTCTTGCTCCGCAAACCGGCACAGCTTCACCGATTCCAAATCCGATTAAGCATGGCCGTCGTCTTGCGCTCTACAAAAGCTCAATGGGTTTGATGGACGAAGGATGGACGCGCTGGGTCTTTGATAATTTCAATGTGCCTTACGAATCGCTGCGCGATGCGGATGTGCGGCGCGGCAACCTGCGCGCGCGTTTCGATGTCATAGTCTTGCCTTCGCAGAGCGCGAAAGATATTACAACAGGCAATGCTGCGGGCAGCTATCCGCAGGAATTTACCGGCGGGATAACGGACGAGGGCGTCGAAAACTTGCGGCGATTTGTCGAAGAGGGCGGCACGCTCATCTGCTTTGACGCGGCTACGGAATTAGCCATCAAGCGTTTTAATCTGCCTTTGAAAAATGTGCTGGAAGGAGTCACGCGAAAAGATTTTTATTGTCCCGGCTCGATTCTCAGTTTAGAAGTCAACACGGAAGAGCCAATCGCGCGCGGGCTTGAACAACAAACTGATGCATACTTTATCAACGACTCTGCGTTTGAAGCGACGGACGCGAAGCGCGTGCGCGTCGTTGCGCGTTATGCTAAAGAGAGGCTCTTGCGCTCCGGCTGGTTATTGGGGGAAAAGCACATCAACGGTCGCATCGCGCTCGCGGAAGTCAAACTCAAAGATGGCCGCGTCATACTCTTCGGCTTCCGGCCACAGCATCGCGCGCAGTCTTGGGCCACTTTTCCTTTTCTCTTCAATGCCATCAACGGCGAGTGAATAAAAATGTAGTAAGATGAAGAGCAAGGCGGAAGGATGAGGGATGAAAAGAAAGCTATCCAAACATGAATCATTCTTTTTTCAGAGACGCGCGCTCATCTCTTTGCTTCTCGCCTTAGTCTTCATCACATCCACTTTAACTTTCGCGCAGGATTCAACCCAGCAGACGCGCCCGCGCCGCGCGCCTGAAACAAATCAGCCCGCGCGCGTTGAATCAAGCGTGCCGATTGTTGAAGTCGAGCGGATGACAGGCGAGCCGACCATTCGCATCGGCCTCAGCACTGAGGCGCGCGCGGTAACGATTTCGACCAGCGGGCAACTCTTGAGCACGACGAGTCTCAACGAGCCGCCGTCGCCGCTTAATGTCGCGCGCGTCCGCGTAGAATCGCGCGCGCTCACGCCTCTCGCCGCGCCAGCCGCATCAACTTTCCGCGTAGAGATTGCGGGAGCAGCCACACGAGTTGACGCTGACCGCGCGGCAGCAGAGATTCGCACTCAGACAAGAGAGACAGCCGAAGTCTCTTTCGACGCCGCGACGAAAACCTTTCGTCTTCTCGTCGGCGAAAACTTGTCGCGCGATGAGGCAGAAGACTTACGCACGCGAATCGAAGAAGCAGGCTTTGCATCCGCCACTATTGTTAGCTCGCAAGGGACTCAAAGCAACACGCGCGCAGGCACGACTGCAACGAAAAGCAGCACGGCAAACACATCTCCGACAGCGTCCTCTTCAAACAGAAGCAGCGTTCGCCCGGCAGCTTTGACACGCATGCCTTTGCGCGAGTTGGCAGTCTATGCTGCAAGCTCTGCGGCTCTTTTCAGTTCGCTCTCGCCCGTTACTTTTGCTTCGAGCGATGAGAGAAATGCGCCCGTTCGCTTTAATGAAAAATCCTATCGCGGGCGGATAGAAGTTTTTCCGAACGCGCGCGGCTCTTTGACGGTCGTGAATGTTCTTGGACTTGAAGACTACGTGCGCGGCGTCGTGCCGAACGAGTTGTCGCCGGGCGGCTATCCGGCGATAGAAGCTTTGAAGGCGCAGGCGATTGCGGCGCGCACTTATGCTGTCAAAAATCTAAAACAGTTTGCCTCGCAAGGCTTCGACCTGCTGCCGACGACGCGCTCGCAGGTCTATGGCGGGCTCGGCACGGAGCATCCGCTCTCGACGCGCGCCGTCGAAGAGACGCGCGGCATCGTCGCCACTTATCAGGGCGAAGCCATCAACGCGCTCTATACTTCGACCTGCGGCGGGCGCACAGAGGATGTCGAAAATATTTTCAACGAGCCGACGCCGTACCTGCGCGGGCGCGAGTGCGCGCTCGAAGGCAAAGCGCACTTCGCTTCCTTCATCGTCAAGACTTCGCGCGAGCCGGCAGAGTTACATGACGAAGCCAATCTTGCTCTCGCGCGTGATGCTGCCGTACTCGCGGTCAACGGTTTTCAATTAACTTCTTCGAGACTGACGGATGCATGGCTCTCTTCGCCCGCGTCCATCTCAGAGTTGCGCGGCTGGCTCTCGACGGTTGCCAGATTCGCGCGTCAATCCATTCCGGTTCTGACTGATGGAGCTTTGCGCCCGCCCGGTTTCAGCGCTGCTCTGGCAGCAAGCTTTTATGGCCCAAGCCGCGCGGATACTTTGATGGACAATGCAGATGTGGAATACCTGCTCGCGTTTCGTGATGCGGGCGAGATTCCGACGCAGAACCGCGCGGATGTCGCAATGCTTTTGCGCGATGGCTCTTTGTCGCTCTACACGGATGCGACCTTGAGGCCGCGCGAACAGATGCCGCGCGGGCGTATGATTCGCGCCATCGCGCGTCTTCTTGAAGCGCGAAATATGTTACAGCTTCAGAAGGCCACGACGCGGCCCACTGCGAGCGGCGCGCTCATTCTTCGTTCGAGCAAGAACCGCGACCAGAGCATAGCCGTCAGCAGCGACGCCTATCTCTTCCGCGCTTTTGGAGACAACATACAGCATCAGATGCGCTCACTCTCTCTCGTAGGCGGCGAGCCAGTCATTTTTCATCTCAACGCAAGCGGGCAGGTTGATTATCTTGAAGCCTCGCCTGCTCCGAACGGCGCGGCGGCTGAGCGCATGTCGCCGTTTACAAACTGGACATCGGAACTCTCGCTCTCGCAAACACAATCGCGGCTTGCGCGCTGGGCCAGAGGCATCGGCTCATTGACGGATTTACGCATCGCCGCGCAAGGCTCTTCGCGCCGCGTGACAGACCTTGAGTTGATAGGCACAAACGGCACAGGGCATGTGCGCGGCGGGCGCATACGCTCTGCTTTAGGATTGCGCGAACAGCTTTTTGTGATAGACCGCCGTTACGATTCTGCGGGGCGCGTCGTCGGATTTACTTTCATAGGGCGCGGCTGGGGACACGGCGTCGGCCTCTGTCAGGTCGGAGCTTACGGTTTAGCCAAACAGGGTTTGAGTTACGAAAAGATTTTGAAAGCTTATTACACCGGCATCGAATTGACGAAAATGTATTGACAGGATTTTTTTGAAGATGAAGGATGTCACGCTTTACGTTGTTCCGCATTGTCCTTTGTGCGCAGATGCGCGCGTGTGGCTTGAGCGGCATGCTGTTGAATATCTTGAGCGCGATGTGGCGAATGATTTCGGCGCGTTGCGCGCGATGTATAAATTGACTAGACAGAACCTTGTGCCTGTTTTTGAAGCGAAGGGACGCGCGCTGGTTCGCCCCGGCGATGAAGAGTTAGCAGAGCTTCTGTTGTCATGATGCAATTTTCCCGAAAACAGATTTTGGGAGCGATAGCTTTGTTGCTGCTCATCTGGCTCACAATCCTTTTCCGTCTCATCTACTCACACGCTTGAGTTCTTCCAATCCAACACAACAGAAGATTATAGCCATCGTCGGCCCGACTGCTTCGGGCAAGAGCGATTTGGGAATTGCGCTCGCACTCGCCACCGGCGGCGAGATTATCAACTGCGATTCTGTGCAGGTTTATCGCGAGATAGAGATTGCGACGGCTAAAGTTCCTTTATCTGAAAGGCAAGGCGTGCCGCATCACTTGATAGATTTCGTGCCGCCCGAAGTTAACTACACGGCTGGCGAGTGGGCGCGTGCGGCGGCTTTAAAAATTGAAGAGATAGAGGCGCGCGGTCGTAATGCTCTGCTTGTCGGCGGAACAGGATTTTACCTGCGCGCTCTGCGCCAGCCGTTCTTCCCAAGCCCGCCGACGGACGAAGCTCTGCGCCGTCGCTTAACTGAAATCAGAAATCGGCGCGGCGCGATTTACATGCACAAGCTCTTGAAGAGGATTGACGCGGAGACAGCCGCGACGCTCTTTGAGAGAGACTGGCCGCGTGTGCAGCGCGCGATTGAAGTCCGTTTGCAAACAGGCTTGCCTTTGTCCGCGCAAAAAGAGGCGCGCATGGAGGCGCATGAATGTGCTGCACGTATCAGGGTCTTTGCACTTAACCCGCCGCGCGCAGAATTGTACAAACGGATTAACGAGCGCACGGAGAAACATTTTGCCGCAGGGCTTATTGGAGAAGTGCGCCGTCTGCTCGAAGCAGGAGTTCCTGCGGATTCAAACGCGCTCGGCGCGCATGGCTATCGTCGCGTCGTTGAATATTTGAGAAGCGAGCGCGACCTTGCGAGCGCAATCGAACAGACCAAGCTCGATGTGCGGCACTACGCCAAACGACAGCTCACATGGTTTCGCCGCGAGCCGGGCGTGGAATGGATTGCAGGCTTTGGCGAAGACGTGGACATCCAACAGCAAGTTTTGAAAGCAGTGACGGCAAGCCCCGACAGGGGCGGCAGATATTAGCCCCGCGCGTCTGCGCGGGGACTCGCGCACCACACACAATCCGAGCCCCTTGAGAGGCGACAGAAATTGTGTCGCCCCTCAAGGGGCTCGTTATTTATCTATGCTCTTTAACCCACGACTCAAGTCGTGGGCTAATATATGCCGCCCCTGTCGGGGCTTTCATGCTGCATCACTTTCTGCTTATGTCAAACTCACGTTAAGAACTGCTTTTTCTTGTCGCTCGTCATATGTTACTTGTCCTGCTCTTCCGCATGATGTAAGCTGGCAGCACTTTCATTTTGTGAGAATGTTTAGGGCTGATTCGGAGGCAACGGTGGTGGACAGCAAGCCTTCACTTCAGAATATACAGGATGCGTTTTTGAATACTGCGCGTCGTGAGCGGAGCATTGTGACAATCTACCTGCTGCATGGCGCAAAGCTCTCCGGTCGGATTAAGAGCTTTGATAAATTTTCAATCCTGCTGGAAACAGGCTCGCAGGAACAGTTAATCTTCAAGCATGCCATCTCGACCATCTCGCACGCGCGGCGCGCGTCCGGCGAACTGCGCCAGCCGCCTCAAGCTTCTGCGCCGCACGCGGATGTTCCTGCGGAGACGACGGAACATTCTGGCTCCTGACGATTTTTTCCTGAGAAACATTTTAAGAGAGACTTAGAAGTGACCGGAGCTTTTGTGACCTTTGAAGGCATTGACGGCTGTGGCAAGTCCACGCAGTTGCGCCTGCTCGCCAGTCAGTTGCGTATGCGCGGGCTCGAAGTTGTGACGACGCGCGAACCCGGCGGCACTGCTCTGGGCAATCGCCTGCGCGCAGCCCTGCTTGATGCCGAAGAGAATGTTGACCCGCTGGCAGAGCTTCTGATTTTCGCGGCAGACCGCGCGCAGCACGTGCGCACCATCGTCAAGCCCGCGCTCGAATCCGGCCAGATTGTGCTCTCTGACCGTTATGCCGATGCGACCGTTGCTTATCAAGGCGCGGGGCGCGGTTTTACGCCAGAGCTTATCGGGCAGGTCGTAGAGATTGCGACAGGCGGGCTCAAGCCAGACCTGACGCTCATCTTCGACCTCTCGGTCGCAGAGTGCCTCGCACGCACACAGCGGCGCACGAATGACGGCAACAGCAGCGACCGCCTGGAAGCAGAGGATGCAGCCTTTCACACGCGCGTCCGCCGCGCCTATCTTGAGCTGGCTGCGAGAGAGCCTGAGCGCGTTCGCATCGTAGATGCCACAGGCTCTGTTGACGAAACACACACGCGCGTTATGGAACTGGTTTTAGAACTTTTAGAAAAGAACTCTGCTCACAACACACAGGACGCAGAATAAAAACAGCTTGCCTTTCATGCTTCTGAGTTCTGAGTCTTACTGTTCTGCTTTTTATGTTTTCAAGGCTTGCAGGAAATCAACGTGTCAAAGAGAGCTTGCGGCGTATGCAGTCGGCGGGGCGCGTGCCGGGCGGATTGCTCTTCGCTGGCGAAGAGGGTGTGGGCAAAAAGCTGTTCGCGCTTGAGTTGGCAAAGGCTTTGAATTGCCGCACGCCAGTCGAAGGCGTGGAAGCCTGCGACAAGTGCGCGTCGTGCGTGCGGCTTGAGCAATCAAAGTTCCCGGACTATTCAAACGACACGGAGAACAAAGAGCGGATTATCTGGAGCGCACACACGGATGTCGGAATTGTCCGACCCTTTAACAGGCTCATCCGTGTCGCACAGATGCGTGAGCTTGAGAGGGAAGCTAACTTTCGTCCATACGAAGGCAAGGCGCGCATCTTTCTGATAGAAGATGCAGACCGTTTGAACGAATCATCCTCAAACGCGCTCTTGAAAACACTGGAAGAGCCGCCCGCAACCACGCACTTGATTCTCATCACCTCGCGCCCGGCCTCGCTGCTTCCAACCATACGCTCGCGCTGCCAGATGATACGCTTTGCTCCGCTTGCCGTCGCAGAGATTGAAAAGCAACTTCTTGAGCGCAACAAAAAGCTTTCACAGACAGACGCGCGGCTCGCTGCACACTTAGCGCGCGGCAGCATCGGGCGCGCACTCTCGACAGACTTGCCTTCTTATCTGGAACAGCGCAAGGCTATGCTGGATGTCTTGGACGCGCTCGCCGTGACGAAAGATAAGGCGCGGCTTCTGCGTGCGGCGGAAGAGTTGTGCGACGCGAAGCGCAAGGAGGAGTACGAGCCGCGTCTGGGCGTGCTCGAAACTCTGGTCCACGATGTGTGGACGCTCTCGCTCGGCGCGCGTGATGAAGCGATTGCCAATCAGGATTTGCGCGAGAAGCTCTCACGCATCGGCGCAAAGCTTGAAAGCAGACGCGCCGCGCGCTGGCTCTCAGAGATAGAAGAGCATCGTCGCCGCCTCGAAGTTAATATCAATCGCAAGGTCGCCACAGACGCGCTGTTTCTGGCAATGGCGGAAGAGCAAGGATGAAGGCGGAAGGCGGAAGGATGAAAGGCATGCTCTTCAAACATGTAGCACTCATTTCTAATAGCACACACTTCATCATTCATCCTTCCGCCTTCATCCTTGCTTTTCAGGGGGACGAGCATGGCTAAGAAGATTCTGGTTGTAGATGATGACCCGGAGTTGCATGCCCTGATTGGCTATGCGCTCAGGCGCGAGGGCTATGATGTGCTGGAGGCTCATGATGCTTTTGAGGGACTTGAAATCATCAAGAGCGAGGTGGTTGACCTTGTGCTGCTCGATGTCATGATGCCGAAGATGGACGGGCTGATGATGCTCTCGAAGTTGCGCGAGAAGGACAAGGATTTACGTGTCATCGTCATGACCGCGCTGACCACGCCCGAAACAGCCGTCAGCGCGCTGCGCGATCAGGCTTGCGATTTTCTAGCCAAACCTTTTGATGTCAGCCAGCTTCTCTCAGCCGTCAAAGCTGTCTTCGAGTTGATTCCGCAGGAAATCAAAATCGAAGTCCTCTCCGCGCGGCCAGAGTGGATAGAGCTGCGCGTGCCTTGCGACTCGGCGGCGATTGACCCACTGGAAAGATTGATGGCCCAACTGAAAACAGACTTGCCGCAGACGACGCGCGAGAATGTGTCTTATGCTTTCAGAGAGATGCTGCGCAATGCCATCGAGCATGGCGGGAAAAACGACCCGTCACAGTTTGTCGAAGTCGGATTTCTGCACACGCCGCGCGTCATTCTCTATCGCATCAAAGACCCCGGCGAAGGTTTCAAGATTGAATCGCTCTATCACGCGGCGATTCTCAACCCGGAAGACGACCCGATGCAGCACGAGCGTTACCGCGAAGCGCAGGGCATGCGCCCCGGCGGCTTCGGCATCCTCATCGCGCGCGAGATGGTTGACGAGATGATTTACAACGAGCGGCACAACGAAGTCGTGCTCATTAAATATTTAGATGGCAGTGTAGAAGCGGTAGAAGCTGCAACAGAAGAAGAATAAATAATGCGCCTGGCAAGAATCGAACTTGCGGCCCTCTGCTCCGGAGGCAGATGCTCTATCCGCTGAGCTACAGGCGCGTTGGGACGGATTGTCGCACAGGTCAGTCGAGCGCGCAAAATCCGTTGGTGAAAATAAAAGTTCAATCCTCTTACGGTTTCCTTGCTTCCAGATAAAGCATCGGGACAGTCATTCGCAGTTCGCCTTTGAGCCGAGTCTGTCTCGTTTAGCTTGCGCTCTATCGTCCCGAAAACTTCTCTTTCTTCATCAGGCTCAACGACGCTTCGCCAGCCGCCGAGGAATCCGATTTTGGTCAGCGAGTGATTGAGGAGCGCGCTGCCGTCTGCGAAGCGCATCTGGAAAGTGTCTTCGATGAGTTTGATGAGATTCCATCCGGCTTGCTCAATCAAGCCGGAGAGAGATTCGCGTGTGCCGCGATGTGCGTTTTGAGTTTCGAGTTTAGTGAGATGTGCGGACAGTTTCATCTCTAAGAGAGTCTCGCGAAAGACTTCATAAAATTCCTCGTAGTGGCCCACAAGGTTTGTTGTCAGGACAAGGCTTGCGCCGGGCTTTGCAACGCGAAAGCATTCTGTGAGGACTGCCTGCGGGCTGGCCCAGTTGTTGATTCCTAAGTTTGAGACGATGAGGTCGAAGGCTGCATCATGAAAGGGTTGCTGTGCGGCGTCTGCTTCAACGAGGCTCACGTTTGCGAGAGCGTAAAAGCCGAGCTTGAATCCGGCTCTTTTGAGGGCCGCGCGCCAGACATCTATGCCTGTCAGACGAGATGAGTTTCCGAAAACATGCGCCAGTTCAAAGAGCGGAAAGCCGTTGGCGCAACCTATGTCGAGCAGGCTGATGCCTTTGCGTATTTCCAGATTATCTAAGAGCAAGTGGCCGAATCTGGAAGACCAGAGGGAGAGTTCGTCAACCGCAGAAGCTAAGTCGGGATGGTTGAAATCATTGCTGTGTTCGAGATAATGCGTCATGGCAATTAACATATCATCTCCGGCGGCTGGCGCGTCAAACTTCTTCCCGTTCGCTCAAAGCCTTCGCAGCTTGCTTGAAGTGAGAGACCTGTGAGAAATTCTTGCGCGTCGGGGGATTTAAAATTCTTTTCTAAAGAGGAGTATCAAACCTTGCCTCAAAGTCGTAAAAGGCACACGAGTAAAAGCAAAAGAACTTATAAGGGTTCGTTTACGCCAAGGCACACGGCCACTCCGAAAGGTTCTAGCAATACAACAAAAGTTGCTGTCGGAATTATCATCGTCGCGCTGGTCGTGACCGGCCTCATCTACTTTTTCGCACGCGGCAAGAGCGGAACCGAAGTCACTACAGCTTCAGGGCTCAAAATGATTGACCTGGTTGAAGGCACTGGCCCAAGCCCGCAGCCCGGCAAAACCGTGACGGTGCATTACACAGGGACGCTTGAGAACGGGTTTAAGTTTGATAGCTCTCTTGACAAAGGCAAGCCTGCGGATTTCATCATCGGGCGCGGTCAGGTCATCAAGGGTTGGGACGAAGGCTTGATGACGATGAAGGTCGGCGGCAAAAGAAAGCTCATCATCCCGCCGCAACTGGGCTATGGCACGCATGGGCGACCGCCGGAGATTCCGGGCAACTCGACTCTCATCTTCGAAATAGAACTGCTCGGTATTAAATAGCTCGCACGAAAAAAAGAGAGTTTCGCGCTGGTGGCGCAAAGACGCAAAGAAAGCTCGCAAAGGTGTTGAAGCTTTATTTATCTCGAATGCTTTCTTGGTTTCTTCTTTGTGCCTTTGCGTCTTTGCGGGAGTTTCTTTCGTGATGCGGCGGACGAAATATCTTGTCATGCCGAACGGCTTAGTGTAATGTGCGCCCGTTCTACCTCGGCGGGAGTTTCCTGTTCCCGTCCTGTTTCAGATTCAAGGCTCATCCGTCGTCGACAAACGAGATGCTCAAAGGTCAACTGCGTTCTCCGATTATCGCGTCTGTCATGCAGAACCGTGCGGAGGCGTTAGCCATCACAGGCTTTATCTTCATGCAGGGCGCGCTGGTGCTGGCGGGGCTGCCGGGCTGGCCCTGCCCTGTGAAGCATCTGCTGGGGATTCCCTGTCCCGGCTGCGGGCTGACGCGCGCCTCTACGGCTCTCTTGCACGGCGACTGGAACACGTCTTTCGCTTTTCATGCTTTCGCGCCGCTCTTTTTGCTGACGCTCGCGTTGATAGCCCTCGCCAGTTTGCTTCCAGAAAGACCGCGCCGCTCTTTGATTGCGACAGTGCAAACCGTAGAGCAGCGCACGGGGATGACTTTTATACTGCTCCTCGGCCTGATGCTCTACTGGCTCATCCGTCTGCTGCTGTTTCCAGAAACATCTGCCCTGCTTGTCGGCAGATAAAAAAGTTCTAACTACAAACTACTCGAATGGAGACTTAAAGAAATGGGAATGATATTGATTGTGCTTGGCGCCATCTTTGTTCTGGTGGCAATCATCTGCCAGATTATGGTGCTCGTTAAATTGTTTCAGACCGAAGGAGCCGGCAAAGGCATCCTGGGTCTGATTTGTAACCTGTATCTTTTAATCTGGGGCTTTATGAATGCCTCCAGGCTCAATCTGATGAAGCTCTTGATTGGATGGATTGTTTTCGCACTCATCGGCGGCGCGCTTATCGGGGCCGGTTCGGCTATGAGCGCATCAGAGATGTCAACCTACACCACTCCGTAAAAATCTTGTAAGACCTTGCAAGACCATGTAAGACCTTCCTCGCGGGCGCAATGTACGTTGAACTAAAAAGGAGAGGAGAGATGCTCAAAGAGTTCAGAGAATTTATTGCGCGCGGGAATGTGATTGACCTGGCGGTGGCAGTCATCATCGGCGCGGCATTCGGCAAGATTGTGACCTCGCTGGTTGACGGCATACTGATGCCGCCTCTCGGAATGCTGCTCGGCAAAGTGGATTTCGCAAATCTCTTTATTGATTTGTCCGGGCAGCATCCGGCCTCGCTTGCAGATGCCAAGACTAAAGGCTTGCCTGTCATCGCCTATGGCTCGTTCATCAACGATGTCATCAGCTTTCTCATCATCGCTTTCGTAGTCTTCCTCATCGTCCGTGCGGTCAACAGACTCAAGAGCAAACAGGAGACCGAAGAAGGGCCGACAACTAAAGACTGTCCCTACTGCCTCTCCACGATTCCCCTCAAAGCCACGCGCTGCTCGCAGTGCTGCATAGAACTGCAAGGATGAGTGATGATAGCCCCGACAGGGGCGGCATGTAGTAGCCCCGCGCGTCAGCGCGGGGTCACTCGCATCACACACACAGAGCCCCGAAGGGGCGGCATAATTTATGTCGCCCCTTCGGGGCTTATTATTTATCTGTGCTGCTTAACCCACGACTTACGTCGTGGGCTATTGCATGTCGCCCCTATCGGGGCTGCGATGCTGCATTCATCTTTCATCTTTCATCATTCATCATTCATCCTTCATCCTTGCTCTTCTCCGGCATTGTAGTTGCTCCTTGATTCACAGCACGCCGTGTACGTATTGATTGCGTGCATCTCAGGTCATTTAACGTATCAAGGAGGAGAGGGTTATGGACGCTTTTGAATTATTGAAGCAGGATCACGAAAAGGTCTCCGGCATCTTTGAGAAGCTTGAGCCGACAACCGAACGTGCCGTCAAGACGCGCGAAGAGTTGTTCACACAGCTCAAGCAGGAACTCGATGTGCATGCGGAGATTGAGGAGCAAATCTTCTATCCGGCCATCAAGGATGCGGACGAGACGCACGACATTACGCTCGAAGCTTTTGAAGAGCATGCTGTCGTCAAACATCTTCTCGCAGAGCTTGACGCGGAATCGAAAGAGACAGAAGAGTGGGGCGCAAAGCTCACCGTGCTCAAAGAAAACGTAGAGCATCACGTAGAGGAAGAAGAAGGCGAGATGTTCCCGAAAGCGAAAAAGGTTTTAAGCTCCGAGCAGATTGAAGAGCTTGGCACGCGCATGGAACAGGCCAAGCAACAGCTCAAGTCCAGAGCCGCAGCAAGTTAAAGACAGCTTTACTTTCATACAATCAAGAGGCGTCATGTGTGGTCTCGCGCGTCAAAGTTTGACGCGCCCGCATGTGACGCCTTATTCTTTTCTGCGGCAAATCTTCTTGTCGGAATTTCTTCAGGCGCGAGCGGAGAAAGTTTATTTATGCGCGAATGCCCCCGTTGCGAACGCTGCTTTGCGGATGAAGTCCTCGTCTGCCCTGAAGACAGCAAAGAGACGCGCAGGTCTTTGCCCGGCGGCCCGCTACTCGCCAATCGTTACCTCTTGGAAAAACGCTTGGGGCGCGGAGCAATGGGCCAGGTCTATCTCGCGCGCGACGAAAATCTTGTCACGCGCCGCGTCGCCGTCAAGACCGTACGGCCAGACATACTCACAGATGAAGACATGCAGGAAGGCGAAGCCATCGCGCGTTTCGAGCGTGAGGCGCGCACAGCCGCTTCGATACGCCATCCGAATGTCGTTGACGTGACGGATTTCGGCAAGACTCCCGAAGGCGTCTTCTTTCTCGTGATGGAATATGTAGAGGGAGAAACGCTGCATCACCTACTGCGCCGCGAAGGCACACTCAGCCCGAAGCGCACGCTCACTCTGCTCAGACAAGTAGCCGAAGGCGTAGAGGCCGCGCACGACGCAGGCATCCTGCACAGAGACTTGAAGCCCGCCAACATCTTTATCATGCAGAAGAAAAGAAAGAGCGCGGCGGCTCCTGCGGATGACGGATTCGTCAAGGTCGGAGATTTCGGTTTAGCGAAGATTGTCAACGATGCTGTCGCGGAAGCTATCTCCGCGAGTGGGCCAGCCTCGCGCGGCATCATAGGCACGCCCGAATACATGTCGCCCGAACAGATGCAGCCGGGCGCAAACCTTGATGCGCGCGCGGATGTCTATGCGATTGGGACTATCGCTTATCACATGCTTGGCGGGCGTCCGCCCTTCACAGGCGACTTGCCGCAGCTCATCATGCAGAAGATGATGACCTCGCCTCCTGCTCTTGGCACACTGCGGACGGACATTCCGCCTGAGGTCGAGCGCGCAGTCATGCATGCTCTCGAAAGAGACATCGAGCACCGCTCTTTGAATGTCGCGGACTGGCTCGAAGAGTTTGAAGCAGCCGTCGGCGAAGAAGACGAGGAAGACGAGCAGGGCGATTCGCGCGTCGTGATTCTCGCTCCTGCGGGCGCGGAAGTTTATGTTGATGACGAAAGATACGGCAGCATCGGACGCTCAGGTCGTGTGATTTTAAATTCGATTCCGCCGGGCAGGCATGTCCTGCGCGTCGCGCGTTCAGGCGAGATGGACGACGAGCGCGTGATAGAGATTCGCCCCGGCGCAAACGAGCAGGTCATACAGGCACAGCTTCGACAGGCTCCATCTCCGAGCCAGATTTCTCCTTCGCGCGGCGGCCCCGCGAGCGGCATCGGCTCTGGCCCACACAGCAGCATTCCCGGCGTCGTCATGTGCGCGCAATGCGGCGCACGCTTTGCCGCCGGAGCAAGATTCTGCGGACGCTGCGGCAGCACTGTGCTTCATCCTGTGACTGATGGTCAAAGCGGCGGAGCAGCATCGGGAAGTCAGGGCGGAGCCGGAAGCGCGGGCGGCGGATTCGGAGGCCGCAGCATGAGCGGCATGCCTTCCAATCCTGTATCAGGTCAAGGGGCAGGCCAGTACACGACTCCCGCTCTGCCGCAGATAACGTGTCCCACTTGCTCAACAAAACTTCCAGCCTCAACAAAATTCTGCGGGCGTTGCGGCACGACTATCTCAGGCGGCGGCCAGTCTCATTACAACATGCCGCGCCCCGCGCAGGTCGTGTGTCGTCAATGCACCACCAGCTATCCGCCCGGCACAAAATTCTGCGGGCGTTGCGGGACAATCATCTGACGAATGACACTCTCTAGCTTTCTCTTTGCGATTCTTTGCGTCTTCACACTTTGCGGTCTTTGCGGTTAAAGTTTTTTTCAACGCAAAGACCGCAAAGTGTTTCCGCAAAGAGCGCAAAGATTTTTTTCTACTCTTGAGTCCTGCCTTGCTTCCCGTATAATGCTTTGAAGAAGTCTGGAGTCTGGAGTCTGGAGTCTCAAGTCATAAAGCTTTTGACTCCAGACTCCAGACTTCAGACTCCAGACTTTTTTTGAGGTTCCCCCGGATATGAAAAAATGTCCCTCTTGCAGCCGCAGCTATGCGGACGACTCTCTCAGCTTCTGTCTGGACGACGGCTCGCCGCTTTTGAGCGTCGGCGCAGGAGGAGCAGGAGGAGCGGCGGGCCAGTCCCCTTCTTATGACCCGCAGGCGACGCTGCAATACAATCAGGCGCGCGAGACCAATCCGCCACCGACAGAGGTTTACGGCGCGGGCCAACCCTACACTCCAGTACAAACTCCATCGTGGTCGCCTGCCCCGCCAGCCGGAGCGATAGGACATGCGAAGCCGCAAACATACAAAGCTCTCTATTGGATAGTCGGCAGCGTCCTGGCTCTGGCCTTACTCGTCGTCATAGGCGCAGTCCTTATCATCGTGCTCGCAAGCTTTGGCGAAACCAATACCAACAACTCGAACAATTCCAATCTGAGCAACAACCGGAATTCAGGCAACGCGAATAATGCCAATCAAGGTGCTCTGAATAAAAACTCCGGCAGCGCTTCCGGCAAAGACTATCAGTTGCGCGACGACTTTTCGGCAAAGAAGTGGTGGGTTGGAGCAAATGCTTTCGGTCAGGCGGAGTATGTCAACGACGAATACAGATTAGCGTCCACAGTATTTGAAGGCTATGTGGTAGTCTATGGGCCAAAGAGTGATGACTATCTGACGGAGTACGTGACCGCGCGTGTCACGGCGCGGAGCGTGAGCGGCATCTCGCCGTCGTTGGGATATGGACTGGCCGTGTACGGCGAAATGAAAAACGGCAATCTTGAGGACTATGCTTTTCTCATACGCACGGATGAGAACCCTGCGTTTCGCGTCGCGCTTCATCAGGGCGGCAAAGAGACAACGCTCGTCACATGGACTCGCTCTTCATTGATTCGCACAGGCTCGACTCCTAATCAATTAGAGGTGCGCGTCAATGACGACCAACTCTCTTTTTACATCAACGGCCAGTATGCGACGAGCGTGAGCGATAGCGCCGGATACAAACGCGGCTATGTAGGCTTTTATACAAGCGACACCGCGCCTGTGGCTTTCGACGATTTAGAAATTTACAAATAACTTCTGAGTTTGTCTTTAGAGATTCCGCGATGAGAGTTACTTTAAGAGTGCTGTCCGGGCCGCATGTCGGGCGGCAGTTCATCTTCGACCAGCACGATACTTTTCTCATCGGGCGCAGCGAGACGGCGCATCTCTATCTGCCTGAAGACCGCTTTTTCTCACGCCATCATTGCCTGCTCGAAATCGCGCCGCCGCGCTGCTTTCTGCGCGACTTGGGTTCGACAAACGGAACCTTTGTCAACGGTGTGAAGGTGCAGGAGACATATCTTAAAAACGGCGACCAGATACAGGGCGGCCAGACTGTCCTTGCAGTCGAAGTCACAGCAGACACCGCGCCGACTGCTCTTTATAATCAACAGAGCCTGACGAGCGCAGCAGGCATCTCTGTCACACAGCCTTCCGTCATCATTGTCGAATGCCTCAACTGCGGGCGGCGCGATCAGGCCGAAGCCTCTTCGCCCGACGAGCAGATGACATACTTGTGCGAAGATTGCCGCGAAGAACTGAGGCGCAACCCGCAGCCAGTGCCAGGTTATGACATGGTCAAGATTTTGGGGCGCGGCGGGATGGGCTGCGTGATGCTCGCGCGCGACCAGCAGACTGGACGCGCCGTCGCCATCAAAACCCTCTTGCCCGAAGTCGCCGTCAGCGATCAAGCCCTGCGCCGCTTTATGCGCGAGATAGATGTCGCAGCCGCTTTGCAACACCCGCACATCGTCAGCTTTATAGATCGCGGCACACACAATGGCGTCGTCTATCTCATCACAGAGTTTGTCGAAGGCACTGACGCGGCGCGCCTCGCGGATTCGCGCGGAGGCCGCTTGCCCTATCAAGAGGCCGTGCAGATTCTGGCCCAATCGCTCGACGCTCTTTCGTTCGCGCACAACAGGGGCTACATACACCGCGACATCAAAGACCAGAATATCCTCGTCAGCGGCGCGTGGCCCACTTATACTTCCAAGCTCACGGATTTCGGTCTCGCCAAGAGTTTTACGCAGACGGGCATGAGCGGCGTCACAATGGCTGGCGATGTCGCAGGCACGTTTGCTTACATGCCGCCCGAACAGATTAGAGATTTTAAGAACGTGCGGCCAGCTTCCGATATTTACGCGATGGGCATGACTGCCTACAGCCTTTTGACAGGAGCCGTCGCGCTTGACCTCTCGCCCAAAGCCAACGTCGCAGAGACTGTCAAAGCCATCTTCGACAAACCCGTCATCCCAATCCACAGAAGAGTGCCGGACGTGCCGCCCGTCATCGCCAGCGCAGTCGAACGCGCGCTCGCCAAAGACCCTGCGCATCGCTGGCCCACAGCCGAAGCCATGCGTCAGGCTCTATTGCAAGGGCTCTAATCCACGCGCATTTATCCCGCACGGAAAATTGCATCGCGCAAATTCGATGCTTGCTTGACACACGCCTTGAGCCACGTATAATTCCTTCCTGCATGTGGGCCGATAGCTCAGTTGGTAGAGCAGCAGACTCTTAATCTGCGGGTCGCTGGTTCGAGCCCAGCTCGGCTCACTTTTAGTTTCTATAAGAAAGGGCATCGGTCATGGATGCCCTTTCTATTTTGTGTGCCGCTAGTGGGCCAACTTTACAAAGCTACAAGCCCCCCATAAATATCCCCAACGATGCATCGGGTTGGCATATTCTTAATATAATACGCTGCCTTGCGAGCATCAATTGGTATTATGAGGCAGTTCTTTTACCAAAATTTCCCGTTTTTTATGCAGTCAACTGGAGAGGTGTTACGGTGAACGCAGGAATAGAATAAACCTATGAAACAACTACAATTCAGAATCATCGGACTTCTTGTGGTATCGGCTTTGTTCGTAACGGGCGCATTCGGCAACACGGTCACGCACGATACTTCTTTTAACGGCACGGGCTATAGTATCCAGACAATAGTGCCGCATCCTAACTATTCGCTGGGCAACAGTTTCGCAATCCAGTCCGACGGGAAGATCGTCGTTGCCGGAGACATCGTGCGCAACATGCAGCAAGATGAATTCGGGTTGGTGCGGATCAATACGGACGGTACGCTCAATACTTCGTTCGGCACCAACGGCGTCGTGATCGCTATGCTGGGAAGCAGCAGCGACAGCATCAACAAGGTGCGAATCCAACCTGACGGTAAAATCCTTCTTGCCGGTCAATCGTGGTCGAACGGTACTGCTTATAACATTATGCTCGTTCGCTATAATTCGAACGGGACGCTCGACACGACGTTCAACTCGATCGGGTACGTAACTCATAACATCAGCGGCGAGTCCTACGACTACGCCGTCGACATTGCCTTGCAGCCGGACGGCAAGATCGTCCTGGTCGGAGACGGCGGCGCCGGCTTCGGCATGGCGGGCGACATATTGATAATGCGCTTTAACGCTAACGGAACGCTCGACACGACGTTTGACGGCGATGGTGTTCTCCTTATCACAACCCCTGCGGGCGGCTCGGCGGGTCAGATCATTATCCTGCCGGATGGCAAGCTGCTCGTTACCGGTTATCGAAACGATGGCGTCAAACCTAATTTCCTGCTGATGCGCTTAAATTCGGACGGCACGTTTGACACATCCTTCGGCACGGGCGGCTCGACAACCACTTCGGTCAGTTCGGACGCCAACTACATATCTTCGACTGACAGGCAATCGGACGGAAAGATTGTTGTGGTAGGCTCGAATTATATTGCCCGCTACTCGGCAGACGGCATACTCGACACCTCGTTCGGCACAGGCGGTAAGACGAGGGTGCCATCGTTTTACGAAACAAACTTCATTCGGGTTACAGCCGGGGACAAAATTCTGGTCTCTTCGAGGGGAGCTTACCGCTTCACGGCAAACGGAGTGCTGGATACTCACTTTAATAACGGCGGCTTCCGCCACATGGGGACAAACCTTACCTGCTTCTCAAGCGCGATTGACATCCAGACCGACGGAAAGTTATTGATTGGGGGGCAATGCAGTGGGAGCGTTTCGAACTTTACCGTTGTTCGATTTCAGGAAACGCGCACGAAACGTTTTCTGGATTTCGAGGGCGATGGATTGACAGACATTTCCATCTTTCGCCCTTCAAACGGCCAATGGTGGTATCTCAACAGTGCGAACTTCGCTCCCAGGGTCGCGGTGTGGGGACTGTCAACCGACCGCCCCATTCCGGCTGATTTTACCGGCGACGGCAGAACGGATGTTGCCGTTTTTAGACCTTCCTCCGGCGAATGGTTTGTTTTAAGAAGCGAGGACGGTACGTTTTACTCTTTCCAGTTCGGAACATCGGGCGATATTCCGATTGCCGCCGATTTCGATGGTGACGACAAAGCCGATTACGGCGTGTTTCGTCCTTCGACCAACGAATGGTATATCGAGAAATCGACGGGCGGATTAATTGCCACGACTTTCGGCGCATCGGGCGACAAACCTGTTCCGTCCGATTACGACGGCGACTTCAAAACCGACATTGCGATTTATCGACCGTCCACAGGTGAGTGGTGGATAAACAGAAGTAGTGACGGAAGCACTTACGGCTTTCAATTCGGGACATCTTCGGACAGCCCCGTGCAGGGCGACTACACCGGAGACAACAAGACGGATGCGGCAATTTTCCGCCCGTCAACCGGCGAGTGGTTCGTTCTTCGCAGTGAAGGCGGGGGATATTTCGGGTTTACTTTCGGGCTGAACGGCGATGTGCCTGTGCCGGGCAATTACGGCGGTGACACCAGATTTGACTTTGCTGTTTATCGTCCATCAGAGAATTTCTGGCACGTTCAGTTTGCGGAGGGCGGATACTTTAGGAGAAACTTCGGCGCGGCAGGCGACCAACCGCTGCCGAATCTTTTCGTGCCGTAAGAAGAGGGTTGAAATATTTGTAACTCACATAAAATAAAAAAGAGGGAAGTTTTATCTTCCCTCTTTTTTGTCTCCTGCTTTTCAAAACACTTTATCGCGACTGTGCCGGAATATCATTTGCTAAGCCGAACTGTTCGGAGTGAATTGAATTCGTGCTTCGCAGTTGATACCAAACTCCGTTGCGATAGACAGCAATATCTGTTTTGCCGTCCCCGTCATAATCTGCCGGAACGGGCAAATCCTCTGCCACTCCCCATTGCACGGCATAAAAACCTTCCGTCGATTTTTGAATATACCAGTAACCGTCTGACGGGCGATAAACCGCATAATCCGTTCGACCGTCGCCGTCATAATCCGCAGGCACAGGCTTATCTCCCGCTAAACCGAACTGATAGAGCCTCAAGGCAAGATTGCCGCTCGTCAGGATTCGCCATTGACCGTTGCGATAAACCGCCAGATCGCCTCTCCCGTCGCCGTCGTAATCAGCGACGACAGGTTTATCGGTTGGCAAGGGATTCAAATTACGCATGTCTGCGAGGCTGGCATTGTTAAATAGAGCTTGCACATAAAACTTTCCGTCTGACGGGCGAAAAACGAGAAAACCGGCGTTGCCGTTGTTGCCGTAGTTGCCGAAGCCGCTGTAATCGGTCTGCGGAATGTCTCCGGCTTGCCCGCAGACACGGGTGGCGAAGGTGGAATCTGAGCTTCGGAGCCACATCCAGACGCCGTCACGAAAGATGGCAATATCGGCTTTCCCGTCGCCGTCATAGTCTGCAACTATCGGTTTGTCCTGCGCGAGGCCGAACTGTGCGGCGAAAAATCCGGCGGCGCTACGATTGAGATACCAATATGTATCGCTCGGACGATAAACCGCGATGTCGTCTTTGCCGTCGCCGTCAAAGTCGAATTTCGGTTTGATGGGAATCGCCTCAGGCACAAATCTGGCAAGATACGTTCGGCTAATAAGGCCGTCACCAACGGAAAATGCTATGAAATTACCGCCGATAATGACTTTTCCGTCCGCCGCGACCGCCACGGCTGTCGCTAGATACGGATAATTAGGACCATAAAAACTTACCCGGTTGAGTGACGGATCGTGCGTGCCGTCAGTATTGAACCTATTAAAAGTATTCGACTGCCCATGTTCATTACCAAATTCTCCGACAATAAAGAGCTTTCCGTCTGGCTGAAAAGCTACATCAGTTCCTCGATATCCCCAGCCAGGATAATTTACCAGAGCGCTTCCGTCGGCATTCAACCGCGATGCTAACTGAAGGGAAGAGTATGCGTGAAAAACTACTAACTTTCCGTCGCTCTCCAGTTCGATTCTCCAATAATTTGTGAGCGTGGCATTAAAGGTTGTATCAATGGTGTCGTCGGCATTGAAGCGCGTGAGTCCGTTATGGCTGCTGCCGTTAACGGTGGTGTAATTCCCGGCAACGAAATATTTACCGTCCGGCAAGGCTTCGATGTCACGACAATCATTGTTAATTGCGGTCGTGAAAGTCGAATCATAAGTGCCGTTGGAATTATAACGGGCGAGCTTTGGCTGCGGATTGCCGTTCGCCAGCGTAAAATTACCGCAAATCAAAATCTTTCCGTTCGGCAACTGCTCGGCTTTTTCGACGAATGCGCTCGATCCACTGTGTATTTGCGGGAATGAAGTCAAGGCGCTGTCAAAAGTTCCATCGGCATTTAATCTGACGACGGATTTGCTATATTCCAACGGCTGCCCGCTTCCAAAGTACCCGCCTAATAGAATTTTGCCGTCAGGCAGAACTTCCATCGAACGGATGGAGGGGGTTTGAGCGGCATTCACAATAGCCGCCCAATTTACGTCAAATGATGCATTGAGGCTGCCGTCCGGGTTGAGCCGTGCAATCTTTTTGCGTGCCACGCCATTAACGGTAGTAAATACCCCGGCAATTAAAATTTTCCCATCGCTTAGGAGTTCGACCAAATTTACATCGCCGTTGATGGTCGGTGTAAACGAAGAATCGTAATTCAACCGTTGAGCACAAACCGAAATCGAAAATAGAAATAAACAAATCAGAGTCGTGAGCAAATATTTGATTTTCATCTTCTGAGCCTCAGGAAAGAACTTTATCACAACTACCGTAAATCAAAAGTTAACTTGATTATCATAACTGCAAGCGAGCTCAAGCAGCGTATCACTTTATGAATCTTTTGACCCGAAACCGAAGGGCTCAAGCAGAGTGTGACGGAACATCTTGTGAAACTGAACGTATCAACGAAGAGCAACAAGTTCCCAAGGCCAGTCCAATTAGTCAGAAGGAGAAGATAGTGAAGTCACGATTGCTAACTACCATTGCAGCGGTTTGTTTGTGCTTCTCAACTATATTCGTTACGCGGTCTGCTTCGGCTGCCGATTGGCCTCAGTGGCGCGGCCCGGCGCGCGACGGGCTATCGCAGGAGCGCGGTCTCCTTAAACAATGGCCTGCGGGTGGCCCAAAAATTCTCTGGCAATTAAATGACATTGGAGACGGCTATTCAACGCCTGTGGTAGTCGGAACGCGCATCTACCTGATGAGCAATCGTGGCATGGATAATGAATTTGTTCAGGCTCTCTCAACGCAGGATGGAAAACCTATCTGGACAACGCGCGTCGGCAACGTAGGCAACCCGGATCAAGTCCCGCCTTACGCGAAGGCACGCTCGACTCCGACGGTTGACGGAAATTTCATCTACGCGCTCGGCTCGGACGGCGACCTCGCCTGCCTCGAAACCAAGAGCGGCAAGATTCGTTGGCAGAAAAATATACGTAAAGAGTTTGGCGGACAGCCCGGCACATGGGCCTATGCAGAGTCTCCTTTAGTTGACGGCGACGTTGTCGTCGTCACTCCCGGCGGCGAGCAGGCCACACTGGTTGCGCTTAACAAAAAGACCGGCGCGCTCATCTGGAAATCTGCTGTTCCGGGCGGCGACCCTGCGGGTTATGCGTCTGCGATTGCTGTGCAAGGCGGAGGCCGCAAACAATATGTGCAGTTATTGCCCAAGGGCATCGTCGGAGTTGATGCGAAGACGGGCCAGTTCCTCTGGCGATACAAGGAAGCGGCCAAAGGGCCAGCGCAATATATTACACCGATTGCGCGTGATGGTTATGTGTTCGGCGGCGCGCTTGGCGTCGGAGGCGGACTCGTACGCTTAAAGTCTGACGGCGGCGGAGTCACAGCAGAGCAGGTTTACTTCGAGCGCGGACTTCCGAACGGCATCGGCGGAGCAGTGTTGGTTGGTGAATATCTTTACGGCACGGAAGCGGGGCAGAAGATGGTCGCTGCCGAGTTCATGACGGGGAAAGTGAAGTGGCAGGCAGAGACTATTGGCTGGGCGTCCGTCGCTTACGCCGACGGGCATTTATACCTTCACGGCATCAATGGAGATTTAGCTCTGGTGGAGGCGACTCCTGAAGGCTATCGCGAAAAGGGCCGCTTCACTCCGGCGAATCAGCCGACGAAGAAAAAGGTTGGGCCGTATCCTGAGGGAGCGTTTGCGTATCCTGTGATTGCTAACGGGAGGCTTTACATTCGCGACCTCGGAACATTGTGGGCCTACGACATCAAGGCCAGCCGCTAAGCAGTCATCACGTTTGGAATCGAAACTCAGCCCTTCATTGTCTGGCGACAATGAAGGGCTGAGTTTCTAACTCGCGGCGGAAGAAGGCGCGTGGTCGCTGAATGCTCCGCCGCTTCGGGTCGCGAATTTTTTCTTCGCCTTCGACAAAAGTAATCTCTTCCTGTTCCAGTATTCTTGTCTGCCCTGACGGCGCGGCGTTCATTGTCTCAAGCTGCATCTCAGGGACGCGGCGCGAGGCATAGTTGAGCCACTCGCGCAAGACAATCTGTTTATCCTGCGGCTCGTGGTCAGCCGCGCCCTTCTTCAAACCTTCTTCGACGAGCGCGTAAGTCAGATAACCATGTCCCAGGCGAGAGGCTTCCATCGCCGCCTGATAACTCTGTGCGGCAGTCAGGATATACATCCCTTTCTCGTAAGCTAATTGGGCCAAGCCTTTCGAGTTCATCGGGCCGCGCCTTTTCTCTTCGGCTTCCAATGCCTGACCGGAGTTGCAGGCATCTATGACGAACAGGATTTGCCCCGCGTCTAATCCTTCAAAGACCTGTTCCAATTCCCTGTCCGAAATGCTGTGGGCCAGAATGGTGGCTAGAGCCGTCCGGTCTAATTGTTTGCGCGGCCCCGCATAACCAAGATCGTGCGGGATGAGATAGAAACGGTCTTTGGCCGCCGTGCCATGCCCCGCGAAATAAAGTATGACAGCATCTTCGGGCTGAACTTTGGCGGCGAGTTGATTGATGCTCTCGATGATCTTCGATTTGGTTGCGTCCTTATCGAAGAGCGAAAGGATTTCAACACGCTGAAACTGGCCGAGCTTTTCCTGTTGACGCTTAATCTCTTCGCCAAACTCCGTCGCGTCTGCGACAGCATATTTGAGATTGTACTGCGCGTTGGCATAGCTGTTAATTCCGACCGTCAGAATGTAAGCGATGCCCAGACGCTTCAAGCTTTCCGCTCCCGTGAGAGACAAGGAAGCGTCCGCGCTTTTGATGTTGTCCTGATTAAAGGCGTAAGCGACCAGCGCGTTCTTGCCCGCGATGAGAGGCAAGCTCACTTCACACACAATGCCGCCCGTCGCAACAGCAGCGCATCCGTCAGTCTCATTTTCGCGGGGCAAATTCCCGCGCCAGACTTTGACAAGCAAGCCATTGCGAAAGAGTCTTAAATCCTGTGCGCCACTTCCGCGCGCGTGCTCCTTGCTTGCAGGCGACTCGGAAACTTTTATTTTCACACGGACATTTCTTGAGCTAATACTTTCGCCGGATGTCGTTTGTCCTTCCGCCAACTCGATTGCGACCTGCGGCTGGCGGCGGTCTTTTTGTGAAATATCCTTGAGCGCGCGCGGTTGCCTTCCGGCAATCACGTCCGCCAGCAGTCCGGGATAGTAAAACTCATTGAAGAAAATCTCGACCGGAGAAACATCAAAGAGGTTTTGAGAGAAACGCCAGAGGATTTGATTCCACGCCGCTGCCGAACCGTCAAATAATCCGTCGGGCGTGGCGACGAGCCAGTCCTGCTCATTGAGCGCGAGCAGGCTCAAAAGCTCTCTTCCCGTTTCGACTTCCCACAAGCGTATGGTTGCATCGCTGCCCGCGCTGGCAAGCCACTTTCCATCCGGGCTAAAGGCCGCGCTGCGCGCCTGATTAGCATGGCCTTTAAGTGTCTGCACAAGTTGTCCCGTCGCCACATCCCAGAGTTTTATCTGATTAGGCTCTTCTCCGCTCACGAGTAGTTTTCCGTCAGGGCTGTAGTTGAGAAACAAGCTATAGCCATTAAGCTGGCGAAGCTCGCGGCCCGTTAAGGCGTCCCACAAACGGATGGTGTTATCAATGCTCGCGCTGGCAAGCGATTTTCCATCAGGACTAAATGCCACTGCGTTGACCTGGTCTGTGTGGCCCTTGAGCACATTTACAATCTTTCCCGTCTGCACATCCCACAGCCTGAGCGTCTTGTCAGAACCCGCGCTTGCTAACCGTTTGCCGTCCGGGCTGAAAGCAATTCCCCAGACGGCATTGTCGTGTCCCGTCAACTTCAAAAGTTCCTGCCCAAGATTCACATCCCACAAACGTATGCTCGCATCATTACTCGCGCTCGCTAAGATTTTACCGTCAGGGCTAAAGGCTATCGAGCCGACCATGTGCGTGTGGCCCACGAGCGCGCGCAGTCTTTGCCCTGTGACTGCATCCCACAGCTCGATTGTATCGTTGAGATTTCCGCTCGCTAAGATTTTGCCGTCCGGGCTGTAGGCCAGAGAGGAAACAGCATCTGTCATGCTCACGCGATTAAGATGCTGCGGACGAGGAATGGCTGCGCCCTTGAGAGAGCGCGGCTCCTGGCCCGTCGTTAAATCCCAGAGCTTGAGTGTCGGCCCGATGCCGCCGCTTGCTAATATCTTTCCGTCAGGACTGAATGCCACAGTGCCATCGAGAATGCCGCGCCTGCCGAGCGTGCGCAACTCTCTTCCTGATGCGACATCCCACAGCTTCAACATCTGCTCTGCGCCGCCGCTCGCTAAGGTCTTTCCATCAGGACTAAAGGCTAATGCATAAACCGCACCCAGATGTCCCGTGAGTCTCTGCGACAGGTTGCCTGTCGTCATCTCCCACAAATGAATTGTCCGGTCAGACCCAGCACTCGCTAAGATTTTACCGTCAGGGCTCTGAGCATCTGCTGTCACTAAATCTGGATGTCCCCGGATAGTTTCTAAACGGCGTCCAGTGCCTGTGTCCCAGAAAGTAGTTGTCCGCTCACTGCCACTGCTTATCAAGCGGCTGCCGTCAACTGAAAAAGCCAGTGACAGGATAACGCCGGAATCTCCTTCGAGCGTGCGAAGCATGCGCCCCGTCGCTGAATCCCAGAGTTTGATTTTTTCATCTTTGCTACCACTGGCGATTAACTTTCCATCGGGACTGAAAGCGACCACGCTGATTGGCTCTGCGTGTCCCGGCAAGGTGAGCCGCAACGCGCCCGTGCTCGCTTCCCAAAGCTTGATTGTGCTCTCGCCTTTGCCATAGAAGGCATCGCCGCTCCCGCTCACAATCATCCGGCCATCCGTGCTAAATGCGATAGAGTTGACAGACCGCACGTGTCCTTTGAGAGCGCGTATTTCCGCTCCGGTTGTGACATCAAAGAGCTTGACCTGAAAACCAATCCCGGCAGCCAGCAGCTTTCCATCAGGACTAAATGCCAGACAAAAAACACTCGCCGATTGCGCGGCGAGTGTGCGCAACTCAAGACCTGTCGAGACGTTCCACAGCTTAATCGCGCCGTCCGCACTCGCGCTCGCCAACACTCTTCCGTCCGGGCTGAAAGCGACGGCGGCAACATTCTCTGAATGGCCTGTCTGAACAATAAGTTCAGGTTTTTGGGCAAGAGTCGTTGTGCAAGACAGACAGAGCAACACAAGGCAAGCTTTGAAGAGCAGTCGAAAGCGAAATGAGATGTTGGATTTGAAGCCCATTTCCCTTCTCCTTTGCGATAAAGGCAGAGAGACTGGCGGTTGCGACTTGTTTGAAATTGAGGGTCGTCCGGTACGCCCTCCCTGACGGTCGGGCTACTGCCTCTCTATTGTCGCTCACGGGGCAGTAGCCCGACCGTCAGGGAGGGCGCATGAAATTGCAAACAGCTATAGTGAATGCGAAACGCTAAAGACTACTCTTTCAACGCTGCATACTTGAACAGACGAAACCTGTAACGCTGCTGGCCGCGTATGCCTGCGGCAATCGCGCCGTGCAGATTGTCGTCCCAGTTTGTGTACTGGTCTATAAATTTATCCGAGGCCGCGCGGTCTCCCTGATACTGCACTTCTAAAACTTTTTCCAGCAGCTTGCCGACTGCGTCGTGATATTTGTCGTAGTTAATCTTGAGCTTCTGCGATTGTTTGTCAAAGCTCAGGACGCCGTTTTCGAGGAAGAAGTTCCACTGCATGAGCTGCATTGTGTTGTAAGGCTGGTCGCGTCGCGGCTTGTTATTTTGCAGAACGCGATAGATGCCTCCGGCATAAACGGAGCGCAGTTGCGCGTCTGTGTAATAGCCCTGCTTGTTGAGGGCTTCGGCGACGAAGAGAGAGACGAGGTCTGCTTTCATCTCTTCGAGGAGGCTGGAATTTTCCTGCAAGGCTGTGTCCAAATCCTGCCCGTCTTTGGTGCGGTCAACGCCCAGATAATGTCCTACCTCGTGCCAGAGAGTTCTATAAAAATTTGCATCCGAAGTCAGTTCGTTCTTGTGCTGTGGGACAACGGCAGCTTCCCAGACGCGCAACGCGCCTTCAAAGAGGTCTGGATTGCGCATGATGTTTGCGCGCAGCAGAATCGTCCGACCATAACGGCGCGTGAGATAGCTTTCGTTGGGCAGGATGCTGGCTGTGTTGCCGCCGCGCGCGTCACCGAAATCCGCTATCACATCATAGACGCCGACGGGAATGTCTTCTCGAATCCGCTTGTGCGCTTTGTAAGGCAGAGAATTTTCCAAATCCTGCAAACCCTTCATGGCTTTGCGCAGCGCATCTGTCTCTGCGACGCGCGTGCTCAACAGGCTCAGGCCAAACATGCTCTTGACGCCGAAAAGCTCGTCATCGTAAACCTCGTATGAACCTATCTGCGCGTTCAGATGTTTGAAGCGGCCAGTGACCCACGCGGCGTCGCCGGATTCGTAATCATTCGTCAACAAATCGCGGCTGCGATTACGCAGGAAGCGCGCAAACTCTTCATCATCCTTCTGCAAAGCGTCCGCAGCTTCATTGAGCAGAGCATGCGCGCGTATGAGTTCATCCGCGTAGGCGACTGCATAAGGCACAGCGTAAAACGCTTTCGCATTAGGCCGCAGTCGTTGCAGCTCCGCTTTGAGATTCGGATGCAAAGTGTCGAGCGCGGGATACTGTCTGAGCTTCGCGAGGTCTCGCTGCAAGCTCTCTGCCGTTGCGCGGCGCACGATTGTTCGCAGGTCTAAAAACGAATCGCGTTTGTCGGGGTGCTGGGCCAGAAAAGCTTCCATCTCTTCTTTGGTCGCGCCCGCAGGATAAAGATTTTTGCCGGGCCTTACAGGCTCGACCGGGAGAAACGGCTCGCGCTTATTTTCCAGCGTGCTCGCAATCGGCCCTTGAAACAGGCGATAGAGCATGAGCAGATTTTGCGTCGCGGCCGGCGAACCCTGCCGCTTGTCTAATCGCTCAAGCTCTCTGCGTGCAGAGAGCGCCTGCGAATGTCGCTGCTGCTCGTAAATCTCCTGAAAAATTTGGCCCACTTCAAGCAGTTTGGCGACGGCCTGCTGCTCGCCCGCGCTCAGGTGCGCGAATTCCGGCGCGAGTCGCACAGTCCCCATCTTGTCTATCAGCGGCTGGCTTTTCTCCAAAGACCAGTAACCGGCGGGCAAACTCGCTTGTGGCTTCATGCGGCGTGATGTTTGTGCAAAGTTCGATGAGAAGACGGCTAACAGTATGATTAAAGTTAGAAGGCTTTTCATAATCTGTCTCTGTAGCTGATTTGATTCAACTTCAAAATCCACTCGACCCTTTGCGGTCTTGAGTCTTTCTTTGTTTGCGCCTTTGCGAGAAATCTCAACGAACGGTTCACGCAAAGGCGCAAAGAGAAAAGATAAGTTCGCAAAGGGTAAGAGCTTAAAAATTTTATGGTCTGCGGCCCGGCACGCCTGTGGTGTTTGGGCCAATGATAACTTTGCGAACTTCTCCCTCTTTCTCTTTGCGCTGGTCTGCAATCTTCTGCGCGGCCATGTCATTAATCGTCACGTTTGGCGAGACGCCGAAGGAATAGGCGAGTGTGACTGCGAACCCATTGCACACGACTTTGTATTTTTCATTCCCGCGACTGCCCGAAGAGTTTGCGGCGGACGGCTTTGGCAGGCCCAGACTCTCAGATTCCTTTGTCAGAAAATCTTCCGCGCCGTCCCAAGTCATACCGCTATTGTAAGTAGCTTTAATAACAGCCAGCTTGCCGTCAATGAAAGAGAGATTTATTTCGTCTATTCCTTCGGCCAGAGCCTCTTTCAATTCGGCAGCAGGGATGCGAATCGTAAAAGACTTTGCGCCGTTGCCGGACATTTTTAAATCAAACTGCGTCATGTCTTCCAGATTGCGCCGCACTTCAATCACAGACATCCCAAGCCGAAAGCCTCTCAACTCCGGCGACTCTTTGAGCGCGCACGCAGACTGTTGCCCGAAAACGGAAGCGGCAGAGACAAGCACGATGGTTGACAGCAAACTCACTGCCAGAAGTGCGAAGCGAAGTGACTTCATTTTTATCTCCCTTTAGATTAGCTTTAAGTCTGGGATGCAATTCCCCGGAAAATTGTTGGTCATCCGGTTCTCTTCAACTTCCCAGTGTGCTTGGCCCAAGTCTCGACGCGGCCAAAGACCCAGAGGCCGAGCGGAATCAAGATTACACCCATCAAGGTGAGCATCGCCAATTCCGGCAAGACTTCCGTGACGGATGCTCCGACCAGACGCTCAGGCGTTGACTGGCTATGGCCGATGCCTATCAATTTGCGACAGGCATTGAGCGTGTAGGTCGCAGGCGACAACGCAGAAAATGGTTGCAGCCACTTCGGCAGAATCTCCACAGGATAGTAGATGCCTGAGACCAGAAGCAGCAAGCCCTGAAAAATATTTGTCGCCTCGGCCCCGCGCTCAGGACTCATCAAAGGCAGAATGGCTGCCATCAATCCTAAGCCGACAAAGGCCAGCGTGCTCACAAGCAAGACCAGCATCACCGCCGGAAGATTCGCGCCCGCGAGACTCAAATCCGTAAAGAGCAGCAATCCCACAAGCACGATTGTTGTTTGCAGGATGCTGTAAATCAAGGCCGAGAGACTGACGCCGAGCAAATGTATGATGCGCGAGACCGGAGCCATGAAAGTATATTCCAGAGTTCCCTCCCAACGTTCATACGCAATCGAGATGGCGATTTCCTGATAGAGCTTTGAGAGAAAGTTCCAGAGCAGCGCGCCTACGACAAGCGTCAGCGTCAGTTGATAATCCTGCGCGGCCACACCTATCAGCGCAATCGTCGCAGAAGTGACCACAGCGTAAAAGACAAACACAATCTCCCACGAGAAATATCTGCGCGAGAGATGAAAGCCGCGAAAGACAAATGCCCATGTCTGGCGTAAAGCTCTCTCCATTATGCTTTGACCTCCAATACTTCCTCTTTCTCTTCTTCGTCCAAAAGCTCCTCGCCCGTGAGGCTGATAAAAGCGTCATCAAGATTGCCCGCGCACGCTTTGCGCTTCAACTCAGCGGCAGTCCCTTCGGCGACGAGTTGGCCCTTTGCCAGAAATCCTATGCGCGCACAAAGCCTTTCGGCTTCGGCCATGTCGTGCGTCGTGAGCAGAATGGTCGTGCCTTCTTCGCGCCGCAGGTTTTCCAGAAACGTCTGCACATCTCTGCGGCTCTTCGGGTCGAGTCCGGTCGTCGGCTCATCAAGGAGCAGAAGCGGCGGATTAATCATCAACGCGCGCGCGATAGAAATTTTCTGCTGCATGCCTCTGCTCATCTCTTCGAGCGGCACTGTGAACTTGCGCGTCTCAAGGCCGAGCTTTTCCAAAACTTCCATCGCGCGCCGCTCTGCCTGTGCAGGTTGCAGTCCATACAAGAGCGCGGTATAGAGCAGGTTCTCGCGCGCCGAAAGCTTTTTATAAAAAGCTGCATCCACGCTCACGCGCCCGACGAGCAGCCGCACGGCCCTGTGCTCTTCCGGCAACTTGTGGCCCAGGATGCGCGCCTCGCCTCCGTCTGCAATCAGCAGTGTCGAGAGAATGCGTATCAATGTGGATTTGCCCGAACCGTTTGGCCCAAGCAGTCCATAGGTCTCGCCTCTCGCGACCTCGAAAGACACGTCATCGAGCGCCCACTCTTGCGTTTTTGGAGATTTAAAAAAGCCTCCGCGCTTCCTGAAATTCTTTCGCAGGTTGCGCACCAAAATAGCCGGATACAGCATGTGAACCCTCCAATGGGTTTTGCGCGGCAGGATTGCCGACAAGGAAAATAAACTTGCTTGATGTTTGAAAAAGGGATGGGCTCTAAGCAGGCGTCTGAGAGTCCTGCCGCGTATGGGTTGCGACATTCCGGCAGCCGCACGCTGAGCCATTGCTCTGGCTCGCGCGCGAATGCTTCGACTCTTCTCGCCGGCTTAGAAAGTTAATGCAGTTTGTTCATGTGACTTACCACCTATCTGCCGCGTAGCCTACATCTAGTCTGAGATTTTTTCAAGAGACAGCGAAAATATTTTCATGCAAATGTGCAAAGGCGCAAAGAAGAATTGGAACTCTTCTTTGCGCCTTTGTTACTGGGGTGAGAATGTTTCGTACTTATTCGCCTTCGCCGACGGGCTCCGAGCCGGAGGTTCCGAGGAAGCCGCGATTCTGTGCAAAGTAGATGTTGATGGGTTTCTCGTTGCGCAGCACATTGAGCACGCTCTGGAACATTGTGGAAGGCATGTGCATCCTGATGATGCCGCCGCTCTCGTAGTCGGCTTCATAAAACATGCCCGGATCATTGAACCTGACCCACGCGAGGGTCTGATTGTTCGCGCCGCTCAGTTGAATCTGTGCGCGGTTGGTTTGATAACCATCAGGGCCGCCATAGAAAAGAATGTGATAACTGGTAACTTCTGCCATGTGAGAATCCTCCGATTAGTTTATGAGTGGAAATTTTCCGGCTCTTGACGCGCCTGCTGGCGAGCCAGAGAGGTTGCCGGAACGGCTGGCCCAAAAATGAAATGAATAGCCAGCCTTCGCGAGGCTCTTTAGCAAGAGCAAAAGGAAAGCGCCCTTGCAGGTGTTGCAAAGTTAAAGCAGCAGCAAGAGCTATACCAGAACGGAAGCGCAGGAGAAATCGAAGTGAAACCCAGTAAACTACTTTTGGACCAGAATGAATTGTCCACAAATGACAACAAGCTGTTTACAATAGCTGACACTCTTGTTTTCAGTTAGCGGACAGGCGAAACCTTTCGCACGCCGGTGTGCGTAATAGCATCGCTCACAGCCTTTGCAATTTCTATCTCGACGGAGAAACATTTTGAACCTGACACGCAGAGCCTACATCTTTCCGCTTCTCATACTCTCTATTCTGGCAAGCAACTTTGCGCAACTCGCTTTCTCAAAATCGTGCGCAGCCTTTCAGTCGCAGGAAGCGCAGAGTTTGGATGGGAAATGGGAGGGAGTTCTCAGTGTCGGCGGGACAAAGCTGCGGCTCGTGTTGCATTTGAAGAAGAGCGCGGATAGCAGTTATGCGGGCGCGTTGGACAGCCCGGATCAGGGCGCGTCCGGTTTGAAGATTGATTCAGTCGCTTATGCGAACAACTCTCTGCGTTTTGAGATGCGCGACATAGGTGCAACATACGAGGGAGTTGTGAGCCGCGACGGAGCGGAGATTGTCGGGCGTTGGAAGCAAGGCCCGCTTGATGTTGTTTTGATATTCCGGCGTGAAGGCAAAGCTTCATCAGGCGGGCAAGCTTTGATGCGCGGGCGCGTGAAGCTAGAGCCTTGCAATCTTCCGCAGTTGCCGCAGGAAGTGAGGTGCGGCAAGTATGAAGTTTATGAAGACCGCGCGGCGGGGCGCGGCAGAAAGATTGCTCTTAATATTTTGGTGATGCCCGCGACGGGAGAGAAGCCAGCCGCCGATCCTGTCTTCTTTATCGCGGGCGGGCCGGGGCAAGGCTCTGCGCAGGTGGCCGTAGAGGCGGGAGATTTTTTGCCCTCGATTCGGCGTGAGCGCGAGATAGTTTTTGTGGACCAGCGCGGGACTGGCGAGTCGAATCCTCTGCAATGCAATTTCTTCGGCGACAGGAATGACATGCGCGGATATTTCCGCGAGCCTTTTCCGCTAAACATCCTGCGCTCTTGTCGCGCAGAGCTTGAGAAGGTTGCTAACCTCGCTCTCTATACGACGCCACTGGCGATGGATGATTTGGAAGAAGTGCGCGCGGCGATGGGCTACGAGCGCATCAATTTGTACGGCGGCTCGTACGGAACGAATGCCGCGCTCGTCTATCTCAGACAGCATCCCGCGCGTGTGCGCTCGGTTGTGCTCAAAGGCGTCGCGCCGACTGATTACAAGATGCCGCTCCATTTCAGCAAGGGCGTGCAGCATGCCTTAGACCGCTTAGTGGAAGATTGCGCGCAGAATGTGACTTGCCACAAAGCTTTTCCGAAGCTCAAGGAAGAATTGACGGCGGTGGTCAACCGGCTGGATAAAACGCCAGCCACGTTTGCTGTCATCAATCCTGTCACAGGCGTCGAGCAGCAAGTAACCATGACGCGCGCAGCCTTTGTTGATAACCTGCGCGTGATGCTCTATGTGCCGGATTTGACGAGCATGCTGCCTGTGATAATTCACAGGGCATACGAGAAAGACTTTGCGCCGTTTGCAACTTATGCATTTATTCTTGTGCGCCAGATTGACGCGCAGATTGCTAGAGGCATGCAACTCTCAGTGATTTGTTCGGAGCATGTGCCGTTCATCACTGATGCGGACATCGCGCGCGAGACGAGCGGGACTTACTATGGCAATGTTCGCATCAAGGCTTACAAAAGCGCGTGCAGCGAGTGGCCCGCAGTCAAAGCTCCACAAAGTTTTCTTGAGCCGGTCAAATCCGATGTGCCTGTCCTGACCGTGAGCGGCGATGTTGACCCTGTGACGCCCCCTGCCTTTGCAGCCGCTGCCGCGCGGACGCTTCCCAACAGCCGCCAGATAATCATACGCGACGGCACACACCTGACAGCCTCAGACTGCATTGACCGTCTGGTTGCGGAATTTCTCTCCAAAGGCAACGCGCAGGGGCTTGATGATTCATGCGTCAAAGACATCAAACGCCCTGCTTTCATACTTCAACTTCCTGCTCATTTTGATAAAAAGTAAGAAATCCGCTCCGGCACAATCCAGCGTAATATCTGAGCAGGAGCGTGCGTGTGCTTATGACCGGACGGAGAATTTTTATCACAGGCGGGACAGGCTACCTGGGGCGCGAGTTGATTCCACAGCTTCTCAAGCGCGGCCATGAAGTGCGCGCTCTGGTGCGCGAAGGTTCAGAGTCGAAGCTGCCTGCGGGTTGTGAAGCCGTCAACGGCGACGCTCTCGACAAAGAAAACTTTTCCACAAAAATCGCGCCCGCAGAAACTTTTGTACAGCTCGTAGGAGTGCCGCGCCCGTCGCCTGCAAAGGCCAAGCAGTTCCGCGAGATTGACCTGGTTTCGATTCGCGCCTCCGTTCCGGCGGCGGTTGAAGCTGGCATCAAACACTTTGTCTATCTCAGCGTCGCACAGCCCGCGCCGATTATGAAAGCCTATCAGGAAGTCAGACGCGAAGGCGAGCATCTGATACGCGAGAGCGGTCTGCCAGCGACAATCCTGCGTCCCTGGTACGTGCTTGGGCCGGGACATCGCTGGCCCTATCTCTTGCTGCCCATCTACAAAGCTATGGAACTTCTCCCCTCCACACGCGAGAGCGCACAACGTCTCGGTCTGGTCACACTCGCGCAGATGACAAACGCCCTGCTCAGTGCCATCGAGACAGACAGCGACGGCCTGCGAATCTATGATGTCCCAAAGATTCGACAGGCGCTGAATTAATAAATGCCGCAGAGACACAGAGGCACAGAGAAAAAGTTTGAAAGAGAGAAAGCTGTTCATAAAGCAATCATCTTTCTCTCTTTGCTGATTTCTTTACTCCGTGTCTCTGTGTCTCTGTGGCAAATTTGAATCCTGATATTTGTCGCATACAATGCAAGCCCAGCATCGTGCACAAGAATTGACCTTCTGTTGTTCGCAACTTTATCTCTCAAGCATCGCCGCTATGGCAATCGCTCCCGGCACTCGTCTTGGCCGCTATGAAATCTTACAGCCTATCGCCGTCGGCGGAATGGGAGAAGTTTATCTAGGCCGCGACATAGAGCTTGAGCGCACAGTCGCTTTAAAAATCCTGCGCGCCGATGTCGTCGCAGACCATCAACGCATGCGCCGTTTCATGCAGGAAGCGCGCGCCGTCTCCGCGCTCAATCATCCATACATCCTGACCATCTACGAGATTGGCGAATCCGCCGGAGCATACTTTATCGCCACGGAATTTATAGACGGCGAGACCTTGCGCCAGCACATGAAGAAAGGGCGCATGCGTCCTGATGAAGCGATTGAGGTCGGGACGCAGATTGCCTCTGCGCTCGCGGCGGCTCATGCAGCAGGCATTGTCCACCGCGACATCAAGCCCGAAAATATCATGCTCCGCCACGACGGTTATGTGAAAGTCTTAGACTTTGGCATCGCCAAGTTAGAAGAAAAGACAACCGGGCAAGACCTGGCCCACCCGGAAGCCCCGACCAGACCTTTGTTCACGACCGAAGAAGGAATGGTATTGGGGACTTTGCGCTACATGTCGCCGGAGCAGACAAGAGGATTGGAAGTGGATGCGCGCACGGACATCTGGAGTTTGGGAGGCGTGCTGTATGAAATGCTCGCGGGCCGCGCTCCGTTTGAAGGGCCGACGCAGAGTGACATCATCGCTTCTATCTTACAAAAGCCGCCCGCGCCGCTCGCAAACTTTTCCGACTCGCCCGCAGAGCTTGAGCGCATTGTGATGAAAGCTCTGGCAAAGAATCGTGATGAACGTTATCAAACCATCAAGGATTTCGAGATTGACCTGCGACAGTTAAAGCAGCGTCTGGATGTCCTGAACGAAATTGAGCGCGCACGCACAACTCCCACTGCTGCTGCCGGAACGAAAGAGACGACCGGAACTGAAAGTCTCACACAGGCTTCGACAGGTCGCCGCACGAGGCGCAAGGCTGCGATAGATTCTCTGGCCGTTCTGCCGCTCGTCAATGTCACCTCAGACCCAAACGCGGAATATCTCTCGGACGGCATCACGGAGAGCATCATCAACAGCCTCTCGCGTCTGCCGCGCCTGCGCGTCATGGCGCGCAGCACAGTCTTTAGTTACAAGGGCAGCGAAGCAGACCCGCGCACAGTCGGGCGCGAGTTAGGCGTGCGCGCAGTCCTCGTCGGGCGCGTCGTGCAGATGCCGGAAGAACGGCTCGTGATTAAGACCGAGTTGGTGGATGCAACGGACGGCGCGCTTATCTGGAGCGAACAGTACAACCGCAGGCTGACAGACCTCTTTGAAGTGCAGGAAGATATTTCCAGAGAAATTGTTTCCAGCCTGCACCTGCGCCTCACAGGCGCGGATAAAAAGCGACTCGCCAAACGTCACACGGAAAATTCCGCAGCCTATCAGGCTTATCTCAAAGGCCGTTACTGTCTCAACAAATTTACCGCCGAAGGCTTAAAGCGCGGGATAGAATTTTTCCAGCAAGCGAGCGACATAGACCCGAATTATGCGCTGGCCTATGCGGGCCTTGCGGATTGTTACTACAGGTTGTCTAACATGTCTCTGCCGCCGCGAGAGGCCATGCCGAAGGTCAAGGCTGCGGCTTTGAAAGCTCTTGAGCTTGACGAAACGGTTGCGGAGGCGCATGTCTCTCTGGCTCTTGTCTCCTGCTGGTACGAATGGGATTGGGCCAGCGCGGAAAAGTCTTACCGGCAAGCAATCAAATTCAAACCCGGCTCTGCGTCTGCTCATCAGCGATACGGAGTCTATCTGGCGATGATGGGCAGGCTCGATGAATCTATCCTGGAACTTGCGCGCGCGCAGGAGCTAGACCCTTTGACCCTCAAGATAAATGTCAACCTGGGAGCATCCTATTTCTTCGCGCGACAGTATGAACGCGCCATAGAGCAATGCCGCAAGACCTTGATGATTGACCCGAACTTTGTCGGCGCGCTCTGCCTGCTCGGCTGGGCCGAAGAACAGTTGGGCCAATATTCCGCAGCCATCGAGCAGTTACAGAAGGCTTGCGCGATTAATGATGCGCCGGAAGTCTTAGCCATGCTCGGCTATGCTTACGCCATCGCGGGCCAGAGGGCCAAAGCGCAAAAAGTGCTTGATGATTTACAGGAACAATCACGCACCAGATTTGTCACGCCGTATTACACGGCTGTCATTTTTGTCGGCCTCGAAAAGTTTGACGAAGCATTCGCGTGGTTAGAGAAAGCTTACGAAGAGCGCGATGAGTGGCTGCTCCATCTGAAGGTTGACCCGAAGCTAGACCCTTTACGCAGAGACACAAGATTCGCTAATCTCCTCGCGCGCATCAATCTCGCGGAAGACAAAATCTCTCTCAGGACTTGATATGAAAAAAATCGTCGCCCTGCTTCTGCTGCTCATCTATGCGCCGACGCTGTGCACTGCCGGAAGCTCTATTGCAGACTTGGATATTTTCATCATCTTAATAAAGGGCGAACGCAGCAAGGACAGCCATTCGACAAAGCGCAGCATCACTCTCAAGGGCCGCCAGCTTAACTACGATGTGACCTATCACGGGCGCATGTCCGGCAGAAAAGAGCCAGTCCATAAAGTCTTTCAAATTAATGACAGCGAGATTGAAAAGCTACGCGAGATTATCAAGCAAATGGACTTGCTCAATTCCTCTAAAAAAGAATTTCCGGCCACAGGCGGCTACACTTATTTCGACATCTCAATGAGCATCAGGTTGAATGACAAAGAGTCTTCAATCAATCTCTACGGCAACCCGCGAAACACGGAAGTCAGGGAAGACGCCCAATACAAAAACGCCGAAGCTCTGGTTAAAGAAATCTACAGCATCATCCACAAGCGAGACGAAACCGTTGATTATTTCGGGATGATAGATTAGCTCCGGCCCGTTTCCTCCGACCTAAAACAATTAATCCAAATGGCTTTGATTTCAAGAAATTAATCCAAGTTGCTAGTTAACAGAGCGATGACGGCTTGAGCCGCCTGCTGTGCGGAAAGTCTCTGACTTTCCGTTTACCGCTCCTGCTGAACTAATGCGAGGCTGAGCCTCGCACATGGTTGGGAGCATACCTGCCGGAAAGCAAAGCTTTTCCGCACAGCATTGCGGCCAAGCCGCCATCGCTCTGTTAACTAGCAACTTGAGTTAATTAGCTCAATTATGGCAAGCATGCTTGATATGATGTCAAATATGCTTGACATATTGGAAAGGAAGGTGTACTCTACTCACGGTTCGATTTTTAGCGGAGGATTGAAGATGAAAAAGACTGAAACCAGTGATCGGCGCGAAAATATTCTGGCGATAAGCATGGTCAGCCTATGGGTTCTGACTTACTTTGGCGCGCGTGTGCTCTTGAAAAGCTATGCGATGGGAACATCGCTGCGCGTGCTTGTCGCGCTCATCCCGATTGTTCCTTTCGCCATTGTGCTGTGGATGATTATTCGCGGCGTGCGCGAGATGGACGAGCTTGAGCGGCGCATTCAGTTGGAGGCATTAGCCGTCGCCTTTCCCTTAACCTTTCTGTTGCTGATGACGCTCGGCCTGCTCGAACTCGCAATCAAGTTGAATCCGCAGGATTGGAGTTACAGACATCTCTGGCCCTTCATGTTCGTTTTCTATCTGGTTGGATTGATAATGGCAAGGAGGCGTTACCAGTGAAGAACCGACTCAAGGTAATGCGCGCCGAAAATAATTGGACGCAGGAAGACCTGGCAAGTCGGCTCGGAGTCTCGCGGCAAACTATCAACTCGATAGAGACAGGCAAGTATGATCCGAGCCTGCCACTGGCCTTCAAGATTGCGAAACTCTGCGGCAAGAATATCGAAGAGATATTCGAGCCGGATGCGGCTGACACGCCGGAAGGATAAGAAAAGTAAAAAGGCAAAAGTGAAGACAGCATCCTTTGCATCTTCGCTTTTGCCTTTGACCTTTTTACTTTTCTCTTAATTCAAATCGTCTATCTGCAAACCGATGGGGCTTGCGCCGGCGACTTTGATGCTGTCAATTACTTTGGCGACTTCGCCATAGCGAATCGCGCGCGGAGCTTTGATGAAGACGGTCTTCTGTATGCGTTCCTCTTCAGGCAAATCCGTGCGGCTTTCCATGCCCGTCGCATAGGCTCGATTCGCTCTCCGCTCGTCAAAGAGTTTTACGAGTTCCGCGCTCAATCTCCCAGTATCGTTGACCGAACCCATCGAAGCCTTTAACTGATTGAGCTTCAAATTTCCGTCATGCTCAATCGTCACGACGAGTGTGTGCGGGTTCGGAATTACATCCTTCTGCTCGTCCTGCGGCTCTTCTGGAATCAGAGCCTTGAAGCGGCTCGGCTTGAGCGGCGTCACGACCATAAAGATGATGAGCAGGACAAGCAACACATCTATCAACGGCGTCACGTTGATGTAGGGCTGCACGCGGTTCTCTTCTTTGGAAAAATCTTTCATCTATCTTTACCTCGCCCTTTGATTGATGAGACTCAAATTGCCTTCACACACTTTGACACCGCACAGCGCGGAAAGTTCCCTCTTATATCTTCGCAACTTCTCTTTGCGCCCCTGCGCCTCTGCGTGATATTTCATAAATCATGAAGCAATCAACGGCACGCCTCTGCCTCCTACCCTTCCTGATATTTTCGTCTGCCATTCCGCACACTCTTGCAAATACGCGAGAGCCTGTGCGCGCAAAGCACGGCATGGTCGCTTCGACCAAACAGCTTGCCTCAGAGATTGGCGTCGGCGTCATGAAGCGCGGCGGGAATGCTGTGGATGCTGCGATTGCTGTGGCGTTTGCGCTCGCGGTTCTGCATCCGGTGGCGGGCAATCTTGGCGGCGGCGGTTTTATGTTGATACGCCTCGCGGACGGGCGCACGACGGCCATTGATTACCGCGAGACTGCGCCCGCAGCCGCGTCGCGCGAGATGTATCTGGCCCCAGACGGCTCTCTCATCAAAGGCGAAGGCTCTTCGACTGTCGGTTATCGCGCGGTTGGCGTGCCGGGAACTATTGCGGGGATGGAACTGGCCTTGAAAAAGTACGGCTCAGGCAAACTCACTTGGGCGCAACTGATAGAGCCCGCGCGCCGTCTGGCCCAAAAAGGTTTTATAGTCAACCATGCTCTGGCCCATTCACTGCGCACATCCGATAAGCTCGGCCTTTATGAAGACAGCCGCCGCATCTTTCTGCATGATGGAAAGTTTTATGTTGAAGGAGATGTGCTCAGTCAAAACGAATTGGCCCAGACGCTCGCGCGCTTGCAGAGAAATGGGCCGCGCGAGTTTTATGAAGGCCGCACGGCGCGGCTCATCGCCTCTGATATGAAAGCGCATGGCGGGCTGATTACGCTCGCAGACCTGCGTGGCTACAAGGTTAAGGAGCGCGTCCCGTTGCGCGGCACATATCGCGGCCACAAGATTATCTCCATGCCGCCGCCTTCGTCCGGTGGCGTAGTGTTGATTGAGATGCTTAATATTCTGGAAGGCTACGATTTGAAAAGCATGGGCTGGAACTCGTCTGCGAGTCTGCACCTACTGACGGAAGCCATGCGGCGCGCTTTCGCAGACCGCGCGGAATATATGGGCGACACGGATTTCGTGCGCGTCCCCATCGCAGGCTTGATAGACAAATCTTACGCGGCGCGCCTTCGCTCGACCATCAATCTTGAGCGCGCTTCAAAGAGCACGGACGTGCGCGCAGGTGTTCCCGCAGGAGCAGAATCTTCCGAGACAACGCATTTCACAGTCGTTGACAAAGACGGCAACGCAGTCGCCAACACATACACGCTCAACGGCGACTATGGCTCCGGCGTTGCAGCGCGCGGCACAGGCATTCTCTTGAATAACGAGATGGATGATTTCACTTCCAAGCCGGGCGTGCCAAATATTTATGGGTTGATACAGAGCGAACGCAATGCGATTGCGCCGCACAAGCGGCCACTCTCGGCGATGACGCCGACCATCGTGCTGAAAAAGGATGGCACGCTCTGGTTCACCGCTGGTTCGCCCGGCGGCCCGCGCATCATCAACGCAGTCCTGCAAACCATTGTCAACATCATAGACTTTGAGATGAATCTACAGCAGGCCATAGACGCGCCGCGCATACATCATCAATGGCTGCCCGACGAGCTTTACTATGAGCCATTCGGTCTCTCTTCGGACACCATGCGCGCACTCGAAGGTCGCGGCCACAAGCTGAGTTTGCGCACAGCATACACCGGCTACACGCTCAATGGTTTTATGGGCGACGTGGAAGGCTTGATGATTGAAGACGGGACGGGCGCACGGCTCGGCGCGACAGACCCGCGCAGGAGCGAAGGCACGGCTGCGGGTTATTGATTAAGTGAGAATATTTTAAAACTCTTCTTTGCGAGCTTGAGTTTTTATTTCTTTGCGCCTTTGCGTGAACCGTTCGTGTTTCTCGCAAAGGCGCAAAGTTAAAACCGAAGACCGCAAAGGGTTGAGTCGCATTTCAGCTTGAGAGATGCAAGGTCAGCTTGGCTTTCTTCTCACAAATTTTCATTGACTCGCTTTGCAATTCGCGTTAAGTTGGCTGCACATTGCAAGATGGTGGACGACAGCTATGCTTCTGAACACGCTTTTTACCTGCTTATGAAACTCCTTCGGCGGCCAGTAAACTTTGGTCGCAGCCTGTAAGTGTCTCTCAAACATTTTTACTGAAGGTGTCCAAGCATTGATTCGTCGAGTCCGTGTGACTTGATGAAGCCGCAGCCCGTTGATTCTTACGGGTTGCATTGACGCGTGCGCGCGCGTGAAGCCGCATGCGATTGAAGTTATTGATTTATGAATCTAAAAAATTTTGTTAGCGAAGCTCTCTCAAATCCGACTGACTATATCTCTTACTTTGTCAGCCGCAGATTGGCGGAGCTATACCCGGACAAAGAGATTGTCGAAGGCGAGTCGTATTCGTTCGACCTGGATGAATACGTGCGCGACAAGCAGTGCTCTATCATCAGCGAGTCTTCCATACACGAGCAGATTGATACTGTCTGGCAGGGTGTCGGCAAAGCTCTGGAGTCCAAAATCAAAAATGCCTGCTTTGATGTCTCATGGCGCGGCCAACTGCTGGACGTAGTGATGCTCACATGGACAGACGGCGGTTGCGAGTCGCGTCATTACTGGATTATCGCGGACACGCGCAAGTTGGCGGAAGATTTTTTCCGCGAGGTGTGCGAGTGGTGCGAAGAGGTGCGCGGTCAGGTGCTGGTTTATGACGGCGGCTACTGGCACAAGAGCAAGGAGTTGTTTGCAGCGATTCGCGCGGCGACTTTCGAGAATCTGATTTTGCCCGCTCAGCTCAAACACGAAATCCAGAACGACCTCAAGCAATTCTTTGCCTCGCGCGAAGTCTATGAAAGATACCGCATCCCGTGGAAACGCGGCATCCTCTTCATTGGCCCACCGGGCAACGGCAAGACGCACACGGTCAAGGCTCTGATTAACCAGCTTCGCCAGCCGTGCCTCTACATTAAGAGCTTTAAGCATCAGCACTCGACCGAGCACGACAACATACGCCACGTCTTCGCGCGTGCGCGCCGCACGACTCCGTGCCTAATGGTCTTGGAAGATTTGGATTCTTTGATAGAGGGCAAGAACCGTTCATTCTTTCTCAACGAGCTGGACGGTTTCGCGGCCAACACAGGCGTCGTGATTTTAGCGACGACGAATCACCCGGAGAAACTAGACCCCGCGATTCTGGACAGGCCAAGCCGTTTTGACCGCAAGTACTATTTCGACTTGCCAGCAGAGACAGAGCGCGCTGCATATCTGGTTGCATGGAATGAGAATCTACAGCCGGAACTGCGTCTGTCGGATGAAGCCATTCCGCAAGTGGTCTTACAGACAGCAGGCTTCTCGTTTGCGTATCTGAAAGAGCTTTTCCTTTCCTCCATGATGCAATGGATTGCCGCGCCGGGAGACAACCTGATGGATGCAGTGATGCTCGAACGCGCCAGAGTCCTGCGCGAGCAGATGAGCAGCATGACGGAAGTGCCTGCGCCCGAAGCCGCGAGCGATGATGAAGATTAGCCACAGAGACACAGAGGCACAGAGATAAAACTGAAAAGTTGAGTTAGCATTTCCTTCATCTACTTTTCCTGCTCTGTGTCTCTGTGTCTCTGTGGCTGATTCTTGTCTGGCGAGAGGCCCGCTCCGAGCGCGCGGAAGAGGGCGCGCGCTTTGATTAAAGACTCTTCGTATTCGAGCGCAGGGTCGCTATCGGCAACGATGCCGCCGCCGACATTGAAGCGCGCCACGCTGTCACGAATCGTCATCGTGCGAATGGCGACGCTGAGGTCTAGCGAGCCGTCAAAGGCAAAGTAGCCGATGGCTCCCATCGAAAGGCCGCGCCGCGCGGTTTCGATTTCTTCAATTATCTCCATCGCGCGAATCTTCGGCGCGCCGGTAATCGAGCCGCATGGAAAGCATGCCCGCAAAAGTTGGCCCGCAGTCACTTTGTCTCGCAGATGCCCGCGCACTTTTGAGACAAGATGAAAGAGCGTCGGGTGCTCTTCAATCGCGCACAGCTCTGCGACCTTGACAGAGCCGTAATCACAGACGCGACCCAAATCATTTCGCAAGAGGTCAACAATCATCACATTCTCTGCCCTGTCCTTCTCGCTCTCAAGAAGTTCTTCGCGCAGCCGCGCATCTTCAACAGGCGTCGAACCGCGCTGGCGCGTTCCCTTAATGGGCCAGGCTTCTACAAAACGTTCGTGCTCTTCAACAGCCACGCGCAAAAATCTTTCGGGAGAGATGCTAACCACAGTGTCTTCGGCGCGACGTATGAAGGCCGCGAAGGGGCTCGGATGATTGCGGCGCAGTCTCTGAAAAATCTCTTCCGGCCCAAGCTCTTCAGGCAGAGCGCAACTGAATTGCTGTGTGAGATTTGCCTGATAGATATCGCCCGCCGCGATGTGCTCTTTGATACGCAAGACTGACTGTAGATATTCGTCGCGCGTCATGTTGGATGAAGCGACGGATGTTGTGCTCACTTCAAGCTCATCCTTCGGATGAGCTTGAAGCAGAGCTTCTTCTGCTTCATCTATCCGGCGACTCTCGCCGTTAGTGACAATAAAAGTCTTGCGCTCTACGTAATCATGCACGACCAGCGTGTCATAAAAAGCGAAGACAGCATCTGGCTCTGTCCGCATGAGATTTTTTTGTGAAGTCGTTCGTAGTCGCTCAAGCTGTTGGACTAAATCGTAAGAGAAGGTGGCGATGCACGCGCCCGCAGGCAGGTTGTGATTTGAAGTTTGAGAAGCATGCTTCTTCAATCTCTCGTCGAGCAGGCTGAGGGCATCTGCATCTTGCACTTCTATAACTTCAAAAGGGTCAAAGCCGGCGATGAGCAGTCGCGCGCCCTTTGTGCCGCAGCTATCCAGGAGGCTCAATCTCCTGTCAGCTTCGAGCGAGAGCAGACGGCGCACAAGCTCGTCCGGCTTGAGTTCTATCTCACGCATCATGATTTGCGCGGATGGTAACACAATAATGTCTGGCGGCTGGCTCTCGTGTTAAGATGCGCCGCAATATCTTGCAAGAGGGAGCGGGGCGATTCCTGATGAAATATCAACTGTTGGGCCATACAGGTTTGAAGGTGTCGGAGCTATGTCTCGGCACGATGACGTTCGGCACAAAGTTTTACAATATAGCGGCTGTGGACCAGACGACTGCGAACCAGATGGTTGCGCGCGCGTGGGAGGCTGGCATCAACTTCTTTGACACTGCGGATGTCTATTCTTACGGCGAGTCGGAAGAGTTGCTCGGACGCGCCGTGAAAGAGTGCGGCATCAAGCGCGAGGCGGCAATCATTGCGACAAAGGTGCGCTCTTCGATGAGCGAGGAGGCGGGCGCAGGCACTGGCGATCTGAACAACACAGGGCTTTCGCGTCATCACATCATGGCCGCGTGCGAGGACAGTTTGAAGAGGCTCGGCACGGATTACATAGACCTCTATCAGGTTCACGGCTGGGACATACGGACGCCTTTGGAAGAGACGATGCGCGCGCTTGACGATCTTGTGCGGCAGGGCAAGGTGCGTTACATAGGATGTTCCAACTGGTCTGTGCGGCACTTGATGAAATCCGTTGGCGTCTCTGCCATGCACGATTGGGAGCGGTTCGTTTCATTGCAGGCATACTACTCGCTGGTCGGGCGCGACCTAGAGCACGAGTTGTTGCCGCTCTGTCGTGAAGAAGGCTTGGGCGTGCTCGTCTGGTCGCCGCTGTCCGGCGGATTTCTGACCGGAAAATATCGCCGCGATAATCCGCAGCCGGAAGGCGCAAGACGCACTGAATTTACTTTCCCGCCGATTGACGAAGCGCGCGGATTCGATGCTGTTGATGTGCTCGATGAAGTTGCAAAGCAACATAATTCAAGCATCGCGCAGGTCGCGCTCGCGTGGCTGCTGGCGCAACCGGGCATCACTTCCATCATCATCGGCGCAAATAAGATGTCGCAGCTTGAAGACAATCTCAAAGCGGTTGAGGTCGAATTGTCAGCCGAAGAAGTTGAGAAACTTTCAGCAGCGACCGCGCCCGCCGCTATCTATCCGCGATGGATGATTGAGCTTCAGAATCAGGGAAGATAATTTCAAAGTTGATGAAGAGAAAAACAAATCTCGCGCAAAGGCGCAAAGGCGCAAAGGAAGAAGCCAAGAAAGCTTTCAAGATGAATACCTGCTCAACATCTTTGCGGCCTTCTTTGCGCCTTTGCGCCTTTGCGGGAAGTTCTTTCGTACAGTTATGAGTAAACTCGCTCCATCAAACATCACACTCATTCGCGGGCTTGGCCTCATCGGCGCAATTTCCATAGTCATTGGCAATGTCATCGGCACGGGCGTTTTCTTGAAGACGCGTGTGATGATTTGTAATGTCGGCTCTCCCGGTAAAGTTATTTTGGTGTGGGTTGCTGCCGGAATACTTTCGCTGGCTGGCGCGCTGACTTATGCAGAACTAGCCGCGATGATGCCGCGCGCTGGCGGCGAGTATGTTTTTATCAGAGAAGCTTACGGGCCGCGATGGGGATTTCTGTATGGCTGGATGCAGGTCTTTATCGCCAAGACTGGCTCGCAGGCATCTGTCGCGGTTGCGCTGGCAATCTTTCTGAACGACTTGATGGGCGGCGCGCTCAATCAAACTTTTTTCAGTGTGCCTGTCTTCGGCTACACGATTCCTTTCGGCTACTTGCAGGTCGTGGCGATTTCCGCGATTGCGATTGCGACGCTGATTAACTTTGCGACCGTTGCTGTGAGCGGTGGTGTCGCGGCTTTTTTGACTGTGATTAAAATCGCGCTCGTGCTCGGCTTAGGCTTCGGCGCATTTTTCTTCGCGCGTGGAGGCGATTGGGCGCATTTCTCTCTGAGCAATGTGGGCGGCGCGTGTTTCGGGGTCGGAGATGCTGCGCGTTTCGGCATCGCGGGATTTGGCGCGGCGATGCTCGGAGCTTTGTGGGGATATGATGGATGGAACAACCTGACGCTGGTGGCGGGCGAAGTCAAAAACCCGCAGCGCAATATTCCGCTCGCGCTGATAGGCGGGATGCTGGTCATCATCACGCTCTATGTCTTTGTCAACATCGCATACTTTTACGCGCTCGATCCGACAACCATCGCGGGCATCCCTACAAGCTCATCCGTCGCCAGAGAAGTCGCCATGACATTCTTAGGCCCAGTCGCCATCAGCCTTGTCGCAGCCGCGCTGCTCGCCTCTTCGGCAGGAACCTTGCACACATCTGTGCTCACAGGAGCGCGCGTGCCTTATGTGATGGCGCGCGACAGACTCTTTTTCCAAAACCTCTCAAGGCTTTCAAAGCGCACGCATGTTCCCGTCGGCGCGCTTATCCTGCAAGGTATCTGGGCCAGTATCTTAGCCCTCTCCGGCTCGTTCGATACTTTGACGAACTATGTGATTTTCGGCTCGTGGATTTTTTATGGACTGACGACGGCTTCGGTCTTTGTCTTCCGCAAGCGGATGCCGGATGCGTTGCGGCCTTATCGCGCGTGGGGTTATCCGGTCGTGCCTGTGCTCTTTCTGCTGGTCACGGGCGCGCTGCTGGTTACTACTTTATGGTCCAATCCTGTAGAGGCTTTGATTGGTCTGGCTCTGATTGCCATCGGCCTGCCGGTCTATTGGTACTGGTCGCGCCTCAATAGTCGCACTTCTTATCAAGAGCCTGCCGGAGATTCTTAAAAAGTTGATTGACCGCGCGGGCAGCAAAAAATTTGGGCCATGAAAAGTTTTCGGCAGCATGGCTGTCGGGTTCGTTTTTAAAACTTCGGATTCAATTATTTTTTGTGCAAGCTTGGGGCTTGGAGGTTTTCATGTCGCGGCGTACGATTGTTATCGGTGATATTCATGGTTGTTTTGATGAACTCACAGACCTTCTGGATCGCGTTGCTTTCGGCACGGATGATAGAGTCGTTGCCGTCGGAGATTTGATTGTCAAGGGCGAGAAGAACAAAGAGGTGCTCGATCTCTTCCGCACTGATAAGCGGTTTCAGTCAGTCATAGGAAATCACGACCGCGCGATTTTACGCTATTGGAAAAAAGAGAAGAAGTCTCTGAAGCGAAAGCAGAAAAACGTCATTGCCGAACTTGAACCCGAAGGTGACCTTTACTGTACGTATCTGGATTCCCTGCCATTCATGATTAATCTGGGCTCGCATGCAGTAGTGCATGCGGGCGTGCGACCGGGCGTGGCTTTTGAGGAGCAACGTCCAAATGATTTGACGGAGCTTCGCACGCTCGGAAAAGATCGGAAGAGCCGCGTCGGAACTCCATGGTATGAGGTCTATGACGGAGAAAAGATAATCCTCTTCGGCCACTGGCCCTCGCCGCAGCCTAGACGCGGGCCGCGCGCCATCGGCCTTGACACAGGCTGCGTCTATGGCTCAAGGCTCACGGCTTACATTATCGAGACGGATGAATTTGTCAGCGTCGGCGCGCGGCGCGCTTATGATACAGCGAAGCCGAAACTCAGCCGTCTCCTGTCCAGCCTTATCCAACGCTTTTGATATTTAACTGTTCTACAATCCGGCGCAGATACTGATAAGAGTTCACTGGACGTATTAACTTAATACAAAAACATCTTCTCACATTCCAACCCTTTCCAAATAAAAGCTATCACTCAGAACTTCTAGCTAGTGGTATCGGATTTGCGTTTTTCATTGGCAAATGAAAAATGCAAGACAAAGATTTACCATCTACAGCATCTCTCTCATATTCTGTTTCATGCTTGCGCCGATGCCGCGCGCAACCGCGCAGAAGCAGGACTCTCAAGCCAGCATCTCAGCTAAAGATAAGCAGACTGTCGCCACGTTTGAGAAGCGCGTGAAGACATATGTGAAGTTGCGCGAGGGAGTGGAGCAGAAGATGCCTAAGCTCTCAAAGGATGCCACGCCGGAACAGATTGAAGCGCATAAGACGACTCTGCAAGAGAGAGTCAGAGCAAGGCGCGCCGGAAGCAAGCCCGGCCAGATGTTTACGCCCGACATTGCTAATTTAATCCGCGCAATCATCAAGGACGAATTCAAGGGCGGCGAGAGAGTGGAACTGCGCGAAACGGTTTTTGAAGCAGAGACGCAGGGCGTTCCACTTCGAGTTAACTATCCATATCCTGAAACCAAAGAGTTAGTCGAGATGCCGCCCACGCTGTTGCTGAGGCTTCCGCAATTACCTAAGCAGTTGAGATACAGATTCGTCGGACGCAACATGCTCCTGGTAGATAGAGAGAACGGTCTGATTGTTGATTACATGACCAACGCGATTCCATAGTTGTGAACTTAAGAGGAGAGTATTCATGAAACGGCTTAATGCATCAGCCATTACCACTGTCCTGCTGTTGCTCGCCATCCTCGCTGGTGATAGTTACAGTCAATCTTTTTCTTCAAGCAATGACAAACAGGCGACGCAGGAGAGAGGGACATACACACTCCGCCTGCCTGTCAAAGACGGCTCAGTCCGTTTCGTCGTCATAGGCGACACCGGCACGGGCAGCAAACAGCAAAAAGAGTTGGCCGATGTGATGGTGCGTTACCATCAGAGCTTTCCCTACGAGTTTGTCCTGCTGATGGGCGACAACATGTACGGCAGCGAGAAGGCCGAAGACTATAAGAGGAAATTCGAGGATGTTTACAAGCCTTTGTTAGATGCGAAGGTGAAATTTTATGCGACGCTCGGCAATCACGACGAGTCGAACCAACGCTTCTATGAAAAATTTAATATGAACGGCGAGGAGTACTACAACTTTAAGAAGGGCAATGTCAGCTTCTATTCCCTGAACAGCAACTACATGGAAAAGAAGCAAATCAAGTGGCTGGAAGACAAGCTGTCAAAAGATACTTCCGAATGGAAGATGGTTTACTTTCATCATCCGCCGTATTCATCCGGCGGAAAGCACGGCTCATCCACAGACCTGCGCGAAGTCGTCGAGCCTATCTTCTTGAAGTATGGAGTGAATGTGGTGCTGGCCGGGCATGAACATTTTTACGAGCGGCTCAAACCGCAGAAGGGCATTTATTATTTTATCTCCGGCGCGGGAGGCAAGTTGAGGAAAGGCGATGTGCGCGATGACTCGCCGCTCACGGAGAAGGCGTTCGACAAAGATATGTCCTTTATGCTGCTCGAAGTGGTTGATGAACAGTTGCACTTTCAGGTTATCTCGCGCACCGGAGAGACTGTTGATGCGGGCGTGCTGATAAACCAGCGAAAGAAAAATTCGGCGGCTCTGAAATAACGCTTTGAGGCCGATTCAGGATTCTAACTAACACGAGTTCGACGCAAATGTGCTCTCTGAATAATGAGGAGAAAAGCTATCCACTAAATGACACGAAAACAGAGCAGGCACAAACTTCTTTCGTTTTGTTTCGTGTCATTTAGTGGAACGTATACCTCGTCCTTTCTTATCTCAACTAACGTTAACTGCCTTCAAAGCCCCTGTACGAAAGTCTTACAGAGGCTCATTAAATCCCATCACTTTGCATTTTCAATTTCTACAAATCGTGCAAATCCGGCCTGTTTTCTATGATTTATGGCGAGTAGCGGCACAGGAATGAGACTTGCTATCAGCCTTTGTGTAGATTTTGTCCCAATAGATTTTCTCTCCTCTGATTGTTCAATTAACCGGTCGCGGATGGTTACGGAAATAGGTAAGGCAACAGCTATCGGATTAATGTTTCATGAATAATATGCAAGTCATCAACGCACAGATAGACAGGCCAGGCGATGCGGCGGTTGCTCTGCCGAACAAGCTGAAGGACTTGAGCCCTTATCTGTTCAATCGTGAGTTAAGCCTGCTGGAATTTTTTCGCCGCGTGCTTGAAGAGGCTTTTGATGAAGAGCAGCCACTGCTTGAGCGGCTCAAATTTCTTTCTATCTTCTCAAGCAATCTGGATGAGTTCTTCATGATTCGTGTTTCGAGTCTCAAGGAGGCTTTAGAGGGAGAAGTAAAGAAGCTCTCGCCGGACGGGATGACGACCGGCGAGCAATTAAAGGAGATTAGAAAGCGGCTTCTCCCGATGCTGGTCGAGCAGATGCTCTGTCTGCGAGAGATGATTCTGCCGCAGCTAGAAGCTACGGGAATTATTATCGCGCCTTACGAGACGCTCACGCAGGCGGAGCGCGAGAGCATGGAGAAGTTCTTCACACGAAGAGTGCTTCCGATGCTCACGCCGCAGGGCGTGGACTCAGGGCATCCCTTCCCTTACATCTCCGGGCTGAGCCTGAATCTGGGCCTCATGGTTGAGCCTGTGCGCGCTCATGGAATCACACAATCGCTGACAGGCAGTGCGGAGCCTAGATTTGTGCGTCTCAAGATTCCGCCGCTTTTGCCCAGACTCGTTCGGGTCGAGGGTGCGGAAGCAAAGTTCGTCCTGATGGAAGAGTTGATAGCGGCCAATGTGGGCGCGCTCTTTCCGCGCATGCATGCCGGAAAGTGTTATGCGTTTCGCGTCACGCGCGACGCCGATATAGAAGTGCGAGAAGAGGAAGCGGTTGATCTGTTGCAGATGATGGAACAGACCCTGCGCGAGCGACGCTTCGGTTCGCCAGTGCGCCTCGAAGTCTCCTCGAAGATGCCGGAAGAGATGGTCAGCTATCTGACGGATGCTCTGCGGCTGACGGATGATGATGTCTATAAGATAGATGAGCCGCTTGACCTGACCGGCCTCATGTCGCTTTACGATTTAGAAAGACCGGAGTTGAAAGACAGACCGCTCACGCCGACCTTTCCCGCAAGGCTCAGGAAACAACAGTCCATCTTCGATGCCATACAGCAGCAGGATATTCTGCTTCATCATCCTTACAACTCTTACTCGGTCATCACAGACTTCATCAAGGAAGCTGCCGCCGACCCGGATGTCGTAGCCATCAAGATGTGCCTTTATCGCACGGGGCGAAATTCTCCAATCCCGCAGACTTTGATTGAAGCGAGCGGGCGCGGCAAACAGGTAACTGCGCTCGTCGAACTCAAGGCGCGCTTTGATGAAGAGAATAATATTGAATGGGCCAAGCGGCTTGAAGAGTCAGGCGTGCATGTGGTCTATGGCCTCGTCGGACTCAAGACACATTCGAAATTGACGCTTGTCGTGCGAAGCGAAGGAGACATTTTACGTCGCTACGTTCATATCGCAACGGGCAATTACAATCCTGTTACTTCCGGCTTCTACACAGACCTCGGACTTCTCACGGCACACGAGCAGATTGGCGAGGATGCGACAGACTTTTTTAACTACCTGACGGGATTCTCGCGGCAGAAAGATTATCGTCGGCTGCTGGTCGCGCCCGTCAATATGCGCGAGCGTCTTCTCGCGCTTATCGAGCGCGAGACGGCTCATGCGCGTGCAGGGCGTCCGGCGCACATCATCGCCAAGATTAACCGGCTGGCTGACAAAGAAAGCATCCGCGCTCTCTATGAAGCGGCGCAGGCCGGAATCAACATAGACCTCATCGTGCGCGGCATCTGCATGCTGCGTCCCGGCGTTCCCGGTCTTTCGGAAAACATCCGCGTTGTCTCAATCGTCGGGCGTTTTCTGGAACATAGCCGCATCTTCTACTTCGCCAACGGCGGCGATGAAGATGTCTATGTCGGCAGCGCGGATTGGATGCCGCGTAACTTCGATCACCGCGTCGAAGTCGTTACGCCAATTCATGACACGGAGATGAAGAGGTATCTGAAAGATGAAGTGTTGGAAACATATCTGAACGATACAACGAAGGCGCGGCGGCTTTTGCCGGATGGGACGTATGAGCGAGCACGCGCTGACGCAGGAGAAGCAAAGCTTAACAGTCAGGAATATTTTCTCTGATGCTTGAGGCAATGGATTTTGAGAGATTGAGATATCTCTTTGGAGTAAAAGTTATGTACGCTAAAAATAGAGCCTGTGCATTGCTCGTGCTGGTTATCGTTCTCGCGTCCGGTCTTTCATACACGGCTGTCGCGCAGGAGCAATCGAAGCAGACGGAGAAGCAGACTGACAAGTTGCCACCATCGGGCGCGCCAGTCCTGTGGCGCGAGCCGTCGGACATCGCTTCGCGCAATCTTCTCTTAGGAGCAGGCGGCGAAGAGATGAAGCCGGACACAAGCAGCATCACCTTTATCAAAGAAGAGACGGGTGGTTATTCTCCGAAATTCCGTGTGCGTGACGGCGGCGGGAAAGTTTGGGTGGCGAAGCTCGGCAAGGAGTCGCAACCGGAGACTGCTTCCGCGCGGCTCATCTGGGCTGTGGGCTATGTCTCGGAGATTCACTATCTAATCCCGTGCGTCCAAATCAAGGGCGCGCCTGAGCCTAAGAAAAAAGTTGACAGGTGCGAGGGACAGGGTTTCGCCAATGTCAGGTTCGAGGCTCGACCGGAAGACGTAAAGCGGCTCAGCGAGTGGGGCTGGAATGAAAATCCTTTCAGAGACACGAGAGAGTTCAAGGGCTTAATCATCCTCATGGCTCTCATCAACAACTGGGACTTGAAGGACACAAACAATAAAATTCTTTCCGTTCCCGGAGGCGAAGGCGGGCAGGACGAGCTTCATTACATCATCAGCGACCTCGGCGCAACCTTCGGCAAGACCGGCAACTTTATTACGCATAATCGCAACTCCCCGAAAGATTATGCGAGGAGCAAGTTCATAGAGCGTGTGGAAGGCAGCAATGTCATCTTCGGCTATGACGGCAAGAACAAGGATTTGATGCGCGGCCTCACCGTTGAGGACGCAAAGTGGATTGGCTCTCTTCTTTCAAAGCTGACAGACCAGCAGATACAGGATGCCTTTCGCGCAGCCAACTTCTCGCCTGAAGAGATTCAAGTGCTGGCCCAGGCCGTTCGAGAAAGAATCAACCAACTCGCACAGCTTACGGGAGCAACAGCGACCAACCAATAATCGTTAACAGCAAAGGCACAGACGATGTTGACTTCAAACAATATTCGCAGAGGACTGGCATTAACGCTTAGCCTGCTCATCGGCTTTTCATCTTCATTCGTCATCGCGCAGGACAAAAAGAAAAAGAAGGAAGTACCGCAAGGCACGCCCGTTCTCTGGCGCAGTCCCGGCGACATACGCTCGCGCGATCTCTTCTTAGGGCCGGGCGGCGCGCAGATGCAACCGGAGACGAGCGAGCTCACTTTTATTAAAGAAGAGAAGGGCGGCTATTCGCCAAAGTTCCGCGTGCGCGACGGGCGCGGGCGCGAGTGGGTAGCCAAGCTCGGCAAAGAGGCGCAAAGCGAAACTGCCGCCGTTCGATTGTTATGGGCCGTAGGTTATCCGACAGAGATTAACTATCTAGTCCCTTGCGTCCATATCAAAGGCGCGCCGAAGAAGACCAAGAAAAAAGTTGAGAGATGCGCGGGGCAGGGATACGCCAATGTCAGATTTGAAGCCCGGCCAGACAATGTCAAGCGCGCGGGCGAGTGGAAGTGGAAACGAAATCCTTTCGTCGGCAAGCGCGAGTTGCAGGGCTTGATAGTGATGATGGCGTTGCTCAATAACTGGGACACGAAGGATGCGAATAACGTCATTTTTTATGTGGCGGACGCAGGCGGCGCAAGAGGCGAATCGCGCTATGTCATCAGCGACCTCGGCGCAACCTTCGGCAAGACTGGACGCTTACCGCTCTTTTGGCGACTGACGCGCAGCCGCAACAATCCGAAGGATTACGCGCGCGCCGGGTTTGTCGATAAAGTTAAAGGAGAGAGAGTCGCCTTTCGTTACGGCGGAAAGAATCGAGGGTTATTCAAGAACATCTCGCTTGAGGATGCCAAGTGGATTGGAGCCTTGCTCTCGCGCCTGAGCGACCAGCAGATTGGCGACGCATTCCGCGCGGCCAATTATAATCAAGCCGAAATTAGAATGATGACGCAAGCTGTCCGGCGTAGAATCAACGAGTTGCTCACACTGCCAGACCCGCGCCTCGCTTCTCTGACAAGCAGAGATGAGGATAGCAGGGATGAATAGACAGACTCGTTCGGACAGCAGCCATCGTTATCATTATCTTTGTCGCAAGCGCGCTGGCGGCCCGTTTCATTTTCAACAGACCGTCCAGCCCAACGACCTCTGAGCCGCCTCCTGCATCAACGCCTACTGCCGGGCCGACAGTACAAAGCACGCAGCCTGTGGTTCAGAGCCAGCCGTCGCCCGCCAACACTGGCGATGACGATTTCTTTGCTAACATCTTCGGCGCAGATGACGACGCACAGGAGCCTGCGCGGAATGAGCATTGGACGACAGTGTTTGCCAGAGTCACTATGAGATTGACGCTGGCCGCGCTCCTGACAGCTATTCTGGCTTTTCGTCCGCGCAAATTTGCATTCCTTTTCAAGCGCAACCTGTTTGTCGCACAGACACAAATACTGCTCGCCGTCGTCGGCTCTGCGCTCATGATGATTGTGGGCAACAGCGCGGCGCGCGCCTTCGGGATTTTTGCAGCCGTTTCACTGGTGCGTTTTCGGACGAACATACGCGACCCAAAGGAGATTACAGTATTGCTGGTCAGTCTTGCAGTAGGGCTGGCAACTGGAGTTGGCCGTTGGGAGTTGGGCGTCATTCTCAGCCTGTTCGTGCTTGGGCTGCTCTGGGTGCTGGAATACCGTGAGCCGGAGATGACGTTTCGCCTGATGGAGTTAAAGATTAAGACGCGCAGCCTGACAGAGACGCATAAAGTTATCAGGACAATCTTTAATAAATATAAGTTCGACTCGGAACTCAGAGTGCTGAACCGCGAGGACGAGAAAGAACCCTTCGCGTGCATTGTTTTCTTTGTCGAAGTCAGCCCGCTTATCAGCACGGACGAATTGAGCGCCGAAATTCTTTCCACTGACCACGACAACATAGACAGCATAGAATGGAGCCAGCAAAAAAATCCTTCAAATGTTTACCAGTAACCGTCTCGATGAGTGAACTCACTCCATTAAAAAAGTTTCCCGCACAGGCTGACAAATTCAGGAATTGATACGCTGCTTGAGGCCGTCATCAGCTATATAACTCAAGTTGCTAGTTAACGGAGTGATGGCGGCTCATAAGAGCGATGGCAGCTTATGAGAGTGATGGCAGCTTATGAGAGCGATGGCGGCTATGCCGCAATGCTGTGCGGAAAAGCTCTGCTTTCCGGCCACTGTAGTCTCAAGCATGTGCGAGGCTGAGCCTCGCTAAAACTAAGAGCAGAGATGAAGCGGAAAGTCTCAGACTTTCCGCACAGCTGGCGGCTCAAGCCGCAGTCGTTTCGATAACTAACAACTTGGGTTAATTATCAAACAGAACGCGCGCCATCTTACCAGAGCGCGCACTTTCTTGACATCAATAAAGCTCGAACAGTGAGCGTTGGGGGATGGATGCGCTCACTGCCGCGCGTCCGTCGGTGGGCGGGCTGCTGCGGAGGGGCCGCCGTGACATTCCCACGTACTCGGCGGCCTCGCTTCTATAAGTATCCAGCCTGCTTAAGTCCTTTGTTTTTAATCCTCCATACCGTTGTATCAAAAGTAGCAAGCACATTTAAGTCCTTTGGTTGGAACAAAAACCTTGCTCGTTTCAAAACTCGTGTAAGTCTTTCACTTTTGAAACAAAGTTCGGAGGTAGTGGGTCAGTTTGAGATTCAGGTGAGCAACAGCGACGAAAGAAGTTCCCGCAAAGGCGCAAAGAAAGCACGCAAAGGAAAACAAGGAAGAGTTTTTATCTCTTGTTCTTCTTCGCGTCTTTTCTTTGCGCCTTTGCGCCTTTGCGGGAAACAGTCTTTTCTTTCTCTTTCAAACTGGCCCACTGCCCAAGATTGAAGTTTAATTGCGCGGAATTGAAGCTTAATCGTGTGAAATTAAAGCTTAATGCTGCGCAATTAAACTTTAATTGTCGAGAGTTAAAGCTTAAGTGCGTACAATTAAAGGCTTGATTTGAAGAATTAAAGCCTTGTTGCGCACAATTAAAGCTTTGTTACACGCAATTAAAGCTTTGTTGCACGCACTTAAAGCCTGATTCCGCATCGCCGGAGTCGTGTTCTCCTCAAATTTGCGGAAAGTTCTCGCAAAGTAAGGCGTGTGCGAAGATTTCCGTTGCGAATTTCGCTTGCCCAAGTAAAATATCCGCGCCTCGCAGACTCAACTCAGGAGCAAATACCTCATGCCACAACCTAAAAGCATACTGGAAAAAATCAACCGCGTCGTCAGCGGGTGGGAGACGCTTGCGCCCGACAAGTCGTTCGGTGGAATGACGCTGGCGCAACTCAAGGCCGCTTTAAAACCCTCCTTCGACACGCGCGACGAATTGCGCGCGCTCGAAAATCAGGTTCAATCAAAGCAGTCCGAGCGCGACAACGCCGACGCCGAGAGCTTACGGCTCATTCAACGTGTCATCAACGGCGTCATCGGCGACCCCGAAGAAGGCCCCGACAGCGACCTCTATGAGTCCTTCGGCTACACGCGCAAGAGCGAACGCAAAACCGGCCTGACACGCAAGAAGAAACCCGGCGGCGGCGACACCGCCACCAGCAAGTAACGCCCGCCACCATCCAGCACTACACACACCACACGCCACCCAAACGCGCGGCGTGTCCCTCCCAGTGTCTCCACCCGCCCGCTTCAACTGCGTGCCTTACACGCATGCCCCGCAAAGAAACTCAGACATAAAACTCACTTGACGCCGAGTTCTTTAAGCAACTGTTCGGCAAGTTGGGTAGTGGGTCAGTTTGAGATTCGGTTGAATAAAGGCGACGAGAGAATCTCGCGCAAAGACGCAAAGGCGCAAAGAAAACAGTTAAGCTTTTCTTTGCGCCTTTGCGCCTTTGCGGGAAATTTCTTTCGTCAATCCTTGCCTGCCATAATTTCAAACTGAACCACTGCCCGTCGCGTCACTGCTCTGTTCAGAAACGGAAGAGCTGAACGAGAAGAAGGCTGCGGCCAGAATGACCAGCGTTGCCAGCAAACGCAGCAGCCCTGCGATGGCCTGAGTCTGATTCAGCCATCCGAGCCGCCCCAGCAGATAATTCCAATCGTGTATGGTGTCTTGCCCTCCGAGCAATGGAAGCTGTAGCGCAATCGAATCCCCTGCGTAAACAGAGACGTTGAGCAAACTTTCTCCCACCCAGAAGAGAACCAGCGCGGCTGAGTACGGTTTATCATTGAGGTAAAAATAGATGACAAAAGCCGCAGGCATGATAAGTTGAAAGAGCGAGCCGCCCGCAATCATCATGAATTCGCCGAAGGGCATAAAGATAATATGCCCTGCTTCGTGTATCAGCAGATTGACGCCATCTATCAAGTGCCATTGATAAGGATCCCAGGCGCACCATAGAAAGTATGCTGTCGCAAGGATGGCGATGACCGTTTTAAGCTGAACTCTTTTCATTTCTCTTTCATAAAATTCATCACGACGCGATTAAACTCTTTCGCCTTCTCCATATTGAGATGATGGCTAACGCCTGTCATGACTACTTTTGTCGCGCCGGCAATTTTTGATTGCAAGACATCCGCGATGGCTATGATGTTTGAGACATCCATGTCACCGATGATAATCATGGTCGGCTTTTTTATCTCCGCCAATCTTTCGATGGAAGGCGGCTGCGGCCAGTTCCAGACAATCGGCGCGGGCGTCGGCCCCCACGTCCTGAAATTGTCCGCCAGCATCTGCCGTGTCCGACGCTGATACTCTGGATTGTTTTTGCCCGTCGCAAACAGTTGATGGTCAAGCCACATCTCTATGGCCTTCTCCATCCCCTGCTCTTCCGCCGCGCGATAGATGGCGATGGTCTTTTCGTTTCGCGGAGATTGATAGCCGCGCAACGAAGACGCCGGAAGAATCAACTTCTCGACCATCAACGGATGCTCAAGCGTAAAATCAATCGCCACCATCCCGCCGAGCGAGAGTCCCATCAACGAAGCCTTCTCGATTTTCAAAAATTTTAAGAGCGCGTACAAATCATCTATGTGCGAGAGCGGCCCCATAGAAAAATCCGACTTGCCAAAGCCGCGCATGTCATAGCGCATGACTCTATATTTTTTGGCGAACTCCGCGAACTGGTCATCCCACATGCGGCTGTCCACAAGCCCGCCATGTATGAGCACGATGGTTTGCTTTCCCTTACCCATCATCTCGTAATAGAGCTTTGTCCCGTTGACTTCCGCGATGCCTGAAATTTTAGTTTTATCCGCGCACACGGCTGAACTAACGCTTGCCAGCAAGAGCATCAGAGCGCAAACAAGCAGCCGCGTCTTTTTGAAAGACAAGTTTTTAAGAGACAAGATATTTTTAATGCTCATATCGTCCTCACTTTTTTTCCAGAGCCTCGCGCGCCACTTCTCTATCATCAAAGTGGAACACTTCATTTCCGATAATCTGATAATCTTCATGGCCCTTGCCTGCAATGACTACGACATCGCCTGTGCGCGCTTCCAGAATCGCGCGGTGAATGGCTTCGCGGCGGTCTGCGATTTTTTCATAAGGCTGACCGACTGCGCGCAGGCCGACTTCTGCATCCGCCAGAATCGCGTGCGGGTCTTCCGTGCGCGGATTGTCCGAAGTGAGAATCACCATGTCGCTCAGAGAGGCTGCGGCCTCGCCCATAGGTGCGCGCTTGGAGCGGTCTCTGTCTCCGCCGCAACCGAAGACTGTGATGATGCGACCGCGCTTTACATCCTGCGCCGTGCGCAAGACATTCAAGAGCGCGTCATCCGTGTGCGCGTAATCAACTATAACTGCGAAATCTCCTTCATGCGCGACGCGCTCAAAACGTCCCGGCGCGCCCGCGCAATTCTCTAAGCCGCGCGCGATTGATTCCCAATCATAACCAAGCTCCAATCCGCACGCGATGGCCGCCAAAATATTATAGATGTGCGGGCGTCCGACGAGCGGCGATTGGAAAGCTTGCTGTCCGGCTGGAGTCTGGACATTGAAACGCATGCCTTCGAGCGTGATTTCAATCTCACTTGCGCGCACCTCTGCATCAGCTTCAAGCGCATAACTGACAACGCGCTTCCCTTTCGTTTCCAAATCCCGCATGAGCTTCACGCCGTAAGCATCATCCACATTAATGATGTTCACGCGCGGCTCACTGCCGAGACTGCCATCGAAGAGGCACATCTTCGCTGCAAAATAATTTTCCATCGTGTGATGGTAATCCAGGTGGTCGCGCGTGAGGTTGGTAAAGACAGCATGGCTGACATGCAAACCGTCGCAACGCCTGAGGTCAAGTGCCTGCGAAGAGCATTCCATGACAGCCATACGGCATCCAGCATTGACTGCGCGGCGCAGGAATCTCTGTGTGTCGCTCGCTTCCGGCGTTGTCCGCTCGGCCTTCTGTCTTTGATTGCCAATCTGACTCTCAACCGTCGTCAGCATCGCGCCGGTCTCTCCCGCGGCCTCTGCGATAGCAGAGATGAGATAAGCCGTCGTCGTCTTACCGTTCGTGCCTGTGATGCCTACGAGTTGCAACTCGCGCGAAGGATGCCTGTGCGCCTCTGCTGCGGCCAGTGCCAGCGCGCGTCGCGCGTCCTCAACCTTAATCCAGCTTGCGGGGAAATCTTCCGGCCTCTCTTGTTCTGAAATAACTCCGACGGCTCCGCGCTCCAGAGCCTGCCCGACAAACTGTGTGCCTTCAATCTTCAAACCGCGCACGGCGACAAAGAGGCTGCCCTCTTGAACCTGTCTCGAATCGTGCGTCACATCTGAGACAGCAGCAGCCGCTTCATCACCTGAGAGCCTGCCATCCACTGCCCGCGCCACTTCGCCGAGCGTGACCTGTTTTTCATCAATCATCTTGCAATAAAGATTATCATTCAAGCAGAAGTTCTCGCCACTTCTATAGAGTGCTCGCTAGACTTTCGCGGCTCAATCCTTATAATCTCATTGCTCTCTGAGGAGATGGATTTTACTCTAATAGTTTAATGGATTCTCATCGATGAGAAACGATATATTAGAGCGGCGTTCATGTATCGAAAAATGGATTGCTGAAAATCGTCCAAAAGCATTTATGTGTCGTGAGCTTCGTTGCAAGCCAGTTACGCTTAACAGCTATTTGGATAAGATGGGCATTAGTTATGTGGGGAACATGGGCGGCAAGGGTCACAAACATTGTCCGAAACGAAAGATGGCCTATGATTTTCTGAAAAAAGGAAGCTTGATTAGCAGTCACAAGTTACGGTTGAAACTGCTAGAAGATAAAGTGAAAGAACGACGTTGTGAGCGATGCGGTAGGGCGAAGTGGTTGAGCGAGCCAATACCTATAGAATTGCATCACGTCAACGGAAACCGCTTTGATAATAGAATTGAGAATCTGCAATTACTATGTCCTAACTGTCATGCTTTAACCGATAACCATGCTGGCAGAGGTTCCGTTAAAAACTTTCATGGTACTAATGGCAGATAAGGACTAGTTAAAAATGCGAAAGTGGCGGAATTGGCAGACGCGCTAGGTTTAGGCCCTAGTCCTGAGAGGGGTGGGGGTTCGAGTCCCCCCTTTCGCACCAAAATTTTTATCACACGAGAAGATTCAACAAGTGATTTTCTATTAAAGGAAGGATGCCCGCGCGGCGTTTGAATGATTTGACCGGACGCGCTGCGGCGGGCTTTATGTTTGATGAAGACAGAGCTGATTGACGTTTCTCCGACGCAGAAGGAGATTAAGATTGAGATTGAAGGCGACGAAGTGCGCGCCTCTTACGACCGCATCACAGACCGCTATGCGAAGCTGGCGAACGTGTCCGGCTTTCGTCGCGGACACGCGCCGACTTCCGTTATTCGCACGCGCTTTCGTGATGAGATTCGCGGCGAAGTCTTGCAGGAGCTTGCGCCGCAGGCCATACAGGATGCCATTCAAGAGCATGGCCTGAATGTGATTGGCGAGCCGGATGTGCATCTGGAAAATTCCGAAGGCTTGAAGCTCAACGGCACGGAGCCGATAAAGCTGCACGCTCATGTCGAAATCCTGCCGGAGGTAGAGCTTGGCGAATACAAAAATCTTGAAGCCGCGCGGCGCGTGCGCCCAGTCAAAGATGAAGACGTAGAGCGCGTGATAGAAGGCTTGCGCGAAGCTTCAGCCGCGCTTCAGCCTGTCGAAGATCGCACCTCGCAGTTGGGCGACACAGTGACAGTTGACGTGCATGGCATTTTTGTTGACGAGCCGGAAGCAGAGCCAATCAATGTCACGGAAGTTGACGTAGCGCTCGGCGGCGAGGGCGTGCAAGCAGAGTTTACGGAAAACCTGGCGGGCGTTTCCGTTGATGATGAGAAAAAATTTACGGTCAATTACCCGGAAGATTTTACGTCGAAAGGTTTGGCCGGAAAGTCTGTCGAATATACCGCGAAGGTGACTGCCGTGAGAGTCAAGGAGTTGCCGGAGCTTGACGACGAGTGGGCCAGAAGTTTGGGCGATGAATACGAGTCGCTGGAAATCCTGCGCGGCAAGGTCTTGGAGGATTTGCAGAATCGCTCGCAGCATGAATCCGAGCAGCGTTTGAGGGGCGAAGTGATGAACAAGCTCGTGGATGCTCATCCGTTCGAAGTGCCGCCGTCGCTCGTCGAGTATCAGTCGAACCAACTGCTTGAATCCGTCGCGCGCGATATGATGATGCGGGGCGTTGACCCGCGCGGGCAGAAGGCAGAGTGGTGGCAGGCTGCGCGCGAACAATTAAGGCCGCAGGCCGAGCGCGACCTGCGCGGCTCGATGCTGCTGGAATCAATCGCGGACAAAGAAAATATTTCGGTCAGCGATGAAGAGATCGAAGCTGAGATCAAAGCTCTCGCGGAGAGTTCGCGGCGCACGACAGATCAAGTGCGCGATGCCTTGACAAAGCAGGGAGGCGAACGTAGCATCGCCGATAGGTTGCGCAATCGCAAGGCGCTTGACCTGCTGGTTGAAAATGCGCGCGTCAGCGATGAAGAGTGGAAAGATGAAGAGCAGCATGAAGAACAAGAAGCACAGGAAACCGAACAGGAAAACTCTTCGTCTGCTGCCGAGTCCTGAGTCCTGTGTCCTCTGGTTCTTTTCTTAAAAGAAAGGTTGAAGGGCAGTATGGCTTTAGTTCCGATGGTCGTCGAGCAAACGTCGCGTGGCGAGCGCGCGTTCGATATTTACTCGCGACTCTTGAAAGACAACATCATCTTTTTGGGGACGCCGATTGACGATCAGATTGCTAATCTGATTGTCGCACAGCTTCTCTTTCTCGAAGCTGAAGACCCGGAGAAAGACATCAGCATCTATATCAACTCTCCGGGCGGCTCAATCACCGCCGGGATGGCTGTCTATGACACGATGCAATTCATTCGCCCGGATGTGACGACAATCTGCGTGGGCCAATGCGCTTCGATGGCCGCGCTCCTGTTGACGGCTGGCACAAAGGGCAAGAGGTTTGCGCTCCCCAATTCGCGCATACTGATTCACCAACCTTCGGGCGGCTCGCAGGGACAGGCGACTGATATTCGCATTCAAGCGGAAGAAATCATTCGCATGCGCGAGTTGACCTCACAGATTATCGCCAAACATACCGGACAGGATTACGATACGGTTGAACGCGATGTCGAACGTGATAAGATTATGTCGGCGATGCAAGCCAAAGAGTATGGCTTGATTGACGAAGTGATCGCACACAGAGAATAGGCGGATTTGCGATTTTTGATTTGCGATTTTTGATTTACAGAATCGGAATCGCAAATCATCATCCTTCAATCGCAAATCTAAAATCAAAAATCGCAAATTCCCGAAACTCTTATGGTACGACGAACTGATGACACGTTGCGCTGTTCGTTCTGCGGCAAATCGCAGAACGAGGTGAAGAAGCTCATTGCCGGCCCCACTGTCTATATCTGCAACGAGTGTATAGACATCTGCAACGAGATTATCACCGACGACCAGCAGGCCGAGAGCGTCGCGACGCGCCCGCCTCTGCCGAAGCCGAACGAGATAAAAAACTTTCTCGACGAATATGTCATCGGTCAGGAAGAGACCAAAAAGCGTCTGGCCGTCGCGGTCTATCAGCACTATAAGCGGATAGAGATTGCGCGCCGCCGCTCCGATGTCGAGATTCAAAAATCAAACATCCTTTTGATTGGGCCAACAGGCACGGGCAAAACTCTTCTGGCCCAGACGCTCGCGCGCATGCTCTCTGTTCCCTTCACCATCGTTGACGCAACCACGCTCACAGAGGCTGGCTACGTCGGCGAAGATGTCGAGAACATCATCTTGAAACTCTTGCAGGCCGCAAACGGCGATGTCGAACGCGCGCAGCAGGGCATCATCTACATAGATGAAGTTGACAAAATCTGCCGCAAGGATGAGAACCCTTCGATTACGCGCGACGTGTCAGGCGAAGGCGTGCAACAGGCTTTGTTGAAAATCCTGGAAGGCACTGTTGCCAACGTCCCGCCGCAGGGAGGCCGCAAGCATCCGCATCAGGAATTTTTCCCGGTTGATACGACCAACATACTCTTTATCTGCGGTGGCGCGTTCGTCGGTCTCGAAAAAGTTATCGAGCGTCGTGTGCGCAGTAAGTCTCTGGGATTTCATGCGGAGATTAAATCCACTTCGAGCCGCTATGCTGATGCATTCGCGCAGGTGCAGCCGGAAGATTTGGTCAAGTACGGTTTGATACCTGAGTTCGTCGGACGCCTGCCAGTCTGCGGCGTCTTGCATGAACTGGATGAAGCCGCGCTCATACGCATTCTGACAGAGCCGAAGAACGCGCTTGTCAAGCAGTATCAGAAGAAGTTTGATTTCGATAACGTCAAACTTAAATTTACGGATGATGCTTTGAAGGCTGTTGCGCGACAGGCTGTTGAAAGAAAGGTCGGAGCGCGCGGCTTGATGATGATTCTGGAAGAACTGCTGCTGGATGCGATGTACACATTGCCGTCGCAGAAGCGCGTCAAAGAATTTATCATCAACAGCGAGATGGTCGAGCGTCGCCGCGCGATTCCCGGCGAAGGATTGTCAGGCGTTGACGGCGCAGCCGCCTAATAGCTCAACGTCAGTTCGATATAAGCATTGGAATGCGGCTTGGCCGCTTATGCTGTGCGGAAAGCCTCTGGCTTTCCGTTACGCTTCTGGAATTTGACAAGGCTGCGCCTTGCCTTCTGCGAGGCGCAGCCTCTTAGATAAAAAGGCAAATGAACGGAAAGTCTGAGACTTTCCGCACAGCATGGGCGGCGGAGCCGCATGGCATCCGTAGTCAAACAGAAAAGCGGAAGGAACTGATTCAAGTTCCTTCCGCTTTTTCGTCAAAGCAAGATTTACAACTTACGGCACGAAAGCCGAAGGCGTAGGCACGTCGCCAGTTGTGCCAAACTGCGTTCCGGTAAATCCAAGCTGTGAGCGTTGCATATACCATTGCCCCGCGCCGCGAAAGACTGCGACATCAAACTTACCGTCGCCATCGTAATCGCCCGCGACAGGCACATCGCCCGCCTGACCAAACGCGACTCCTGTAAATCCAAGCTGCGAGCGTAGCAAGTACCATGCTCCGTTGCGGAAGACCGCGCAGTCTGTCTTGCCATCGCCGTCGTAGTCGCCCGGCACAGGTCTATCGCCCGCCTGACCGAAAGCTATGCCGGTGAAGCCAAGCGTGCTGCGTTGCAAATACCACTGGCCGTTACGAAACACGCCGAGGTCTGTCTTGCTGTCGCCGTCATAGTCGCCCGGCGCGACTTTGTCCGTGCTGATGCCAAACTGCTGTGCGCGCAAAGTTCCGTTTGAGCTTTGCAGGATGTACCAGATTGCGCCTGTCGGACGAAAGACAGCCACATCCGTCTTGCGGTCGCCATCGTAATCTCCAGGCACTGGCACATCGCCCGCCTGTCCGAAAGAGACTCCAGTAAAGCCAGCCGTGCTGCGCTGCATGTACCACTGTCCGTTTCGATAGACGGCCAAGTCAGTCTTGCTATCTCCATCGTAATCGCCGGGAACGATTTTGTCCGTGCTGATGCCGAACTGCTGGCCCGTGAAAGTATTGGTCGAGCTTCTGAGGATATACCAGCCGCCGCCGTTGGGACGAAAGACAGAGACATCCGTTTTACCATCGCCGTCATAATCGAATGGAGTTTTCTTCGCCAGTGCTTGCAGAGCTTGATAAGCCATCACGATTCCCGCTCCTGAATCACGATCCACGCCAGCAGCTTCTATGTCGAGCGCAGTGCTAATCAACAATGCGCGAATCTGCGGGGCGGTGAGCGTCGGGTTGTAGGATTTGATAAGTCCTGCGATTGCGCCAGCGTGCGGCGCAGCAGCAGAAGTGCCGAAGAAAGGATTCAAGCCGCCGCCCGCCGGAAGCGAAGTCACTACTCCATCAGCCGCAGCAATGTCCGGCTTCTGTCTGACTGTCCCGCCGGTCGAAGAAAAATTGCCCGGCGTAATGGCTGTCCCGTTGGCGTTGAAGAAAACTCTGCGCGGGCCATCGGAACTGAAATTCTCCACAGGATTTGTCGCGCCGCCGACAAAGGCATTCGGGAAAGAGGTCGCGATACTTACTGCTGCGACGGACAAAGCGTTAACGGCTGCGGAGTGTCCTCTGGTCTGCCCGGAGGTCGCAATGGCTAATCTGCCGCGCCCGGTGTCTAAATGTATGAAGCGTGCCGCGCCGCTATATTTGATGACGACGATGCGGTCGCCTACATTTAGTGCGCTGACAAATTCGTACGGGTCTTGCGTTCCGCTCTGCGTGTTCGTGGAAGAGGCTGTGACGGCTGTGCCTGCGTTATTAAAAACAAACACGTCGTAGTCATTGGCCGAAGCTCCGAGAGGATCAGCCCAGAAGAGATTAACGTCATAGGAACTGCCGCCCGTAACTGCCAAGTTATTATTGTTGCCGCCGGGGAAGATATGAATATTGCCTAACGGATTTCCCTGCGGAAAAGAGAATGGGCCTCCGTCCACAAAGTCGCCTTCCCACACGCCGGATTGTCCGTCGTTGAGATTGCCGGAGTTGGAAGCCGAAGAGAAGAACAGCGCGCCCTGTGCCGTCACAGTGTTGACGGCTTGAGCAATGATGCCATCCTGAAACGGAGACTCGTTAAAATAGCCGACATCATCAATAATGATGTCGCAGCCTGCTGCGCGCAGGTTCAAGATGTTCTGGGCCATACTGGCTGCGCCTGAAAAGCCTGTCGCGTAATAAAGCTGCGCGCCGGGCGCAAGGTCATGGACGATTTCAAGCATCGCCGTTCCTTCGCCGGAAGCCGGCACACCGCTCTGTCCGGGCAGCACAGTCACTGTGCCGAGATTGCCCGTCGCCTGCGCGTTAGCCAGACCATCAACGCTATCTGACATAACTCCGATTTTGACGCCCGCGCCCGTCACATTAAAAGCTGTGCGCGCAGCCGCCGCGCGGTGCGTGACATCTCCCTGCGAGGTCACATTGCCTGTGGCAATGCGCGAATCTTCCTGCGACGCAGGCTGGCTTGCGGGAGAGAGATTGTTTAAAGCTTCCGGCAACTGTGCGCGGACGTTTGCGGCGCGGGATGAGAAATCTGCTTGATGATTAAATAGCGTTGCCGCGCTCTTCTCGACCCTGCGCGTCGCGCTGCTGCTGGTCGTCGCTCCAACAGCACGGTTGATAAATTTTATCTCCGGCAAAGCGGCGAGCGATTCCATTTGATTGAGCGGCAGGCGCGCGCGTATGGCGCGAAATTGCGGGAAGCTGTTAACGACTTCGCCGTCCATCTGCCGGATTCGCTCAAGCAGTTTGTCCGTCACGGTCGCATCAATATCAACCAGCGTCTTTCCTTGTGAATCAAGCTCGATGCCAGTCTCTATGGTCTGCACGCCTCTGGCGACCATCTCGCCATGATTCATACGCACCTCTGCCAGGAGTTGCGAATCAATCTTACGCTGCGTAGAAGTGCGCGAAGCTTTCTCTTCATAAAAGGCTGCAATCTGGGCCAGAGCGTTGTCGCTGATTTGTCTTGCGCTATCTAATGACGCGGACTCTTGCGCGCCTGCTGGCGCAAGCAGAGAAGGGGTGAGAAAAATTCCTCCGGCCAGAGCCAGAAAGAGCGTCGGGAGAAGAAGCAGCCGGGGGAGAGAAAATCCGGCGTTCTGCCGAACTTTTTTTTGTGAGCGATGCATATATAAAAAGCCTCCTTTAGGGGACAAGAATCTTGAGACCGGATGGCATAATTTTTAAGTCGCATCCGACCGGATAAATTTCAGAATCAAACATCTGCCCGCTCACTGTTCGAGCGGGCAGGGTCATAATCGTTCAGAGGCGCGCGGAAAGTCCTTCATGAAATCTGAATTATTTATGACAGGATTCTGATTGACCGGAGAAGGCTTATTTACTTCAAGCCGCAGTGCGTGTGGACAAAAGCGTAACCGCCGCAGACTCAAGCAGTTCGAGCCTGTGGCGATTGTTAAAAAGCATGGTTTTTATTTAGCATGAGGCGCGAGATAAGCATCGTTGATGCAATATGACAGCCCCGCGAGGGGCGGCATGAAATAGCCCCGCGCGTCAGCGCGGGGTTACGCGCATCATATACAAACCGAGCCCCGTAGGAGCGACAGAAATTGTGCCGCCCCTACGGGGCTCATTATTTATCTCGTGCTGCTGAACCCACGACTTACGTCGTGGGCTATTTCATGCCGCCCCTGTCGGGGCTCACGAAGCCAACTCTTTCTTGAAAAGCCTTCCAACACTTAATTTTAACTCCTTATAGTAGCGCGGGCGCGCGAAATGTTCTACAATTAAGACGGTTCGCGGACCGAAGGGCGAGACGGCATTTTGTAGCGGCTCGCCCCTTTTCGCAGGCAAGCAGTCTTCGGCGAAAGAGCATAATAAAGCAATGGAAGAATATTCAGACCGCACTCCCTCAGACATCGCGCGTTACCCGATGGTTCCCATACGCGATGTCGTCATCTTTCCCTTCACCAAAGTCGCCTTCAAAATCGGACGGCCCGGCTCTGTGCGCGCACTCGAAGAGGCTATGGCCTCAGACCGCACAATCTTCCTCGCGACGCAGCATGACGCGAGTGTGGACGAGCCGACGCCCGAACAGATTTACGGCATCGGAACTCTGGGCCGCATCCTGCAATCGCAAAAGCAGGACAACGGCCAGATAAAGGTTGTCGTCGAAGGCCGCGAGCGCGCTACAACTGTTCGCGTCGAGAATAACAACGGAGCTTTCACGGCTCTTGTGCGCCGCGCTCCCGTCGTCAACGAAACAGGCGCGCGCGTGGATGCACAACTCCAACGCATCAACACGCTCGTTGAGCAGCACATGCGTCTTGCGCCGGACGCGCAGACAGACGCGCTGCAAACCGCGCTTCGCAATCAAGACCCTTCGCATCTCGCGGACGCGCTTGCATCTCAGCTCCGCATCTCTGTCGAAGACAAACAGGGCTTGCTTGAAATCTTTTCGACGCAGGCAAGATTGCAGAGGCTTATCGAATTGCTGGAAGGCGAACTTGAGAAACGCCAGCTAGACCGCACGATTCAGACGCGCGTCAAACGGCAGATGGAGAAGGCGCAGAAAGAGTATTACCTCAACGAGCAGATTAAGGCGATTCACAAAGAGCTTGGCCGCAAGGACGAGAAGGCGGAGCTTGAAGAATTAAAGAAGAAGATTGAAGAGGCTGGCATGTCGGACGAGGCCAAAGAGAAAGCCATGCAGGAATTGCATCGCCTCGAAGCCATGCCGCCGATGTCCGCCGAAGGCACAGTCTCGCGCACATACATTGACTGGCTCGTCAATGTGCCATGGAAACAGAAATCGAAAGAGATTCGAGACCTGACCAAAGCCGAAGAGGTTTTGAACGAAGACCACTACGGTCTGGAAAAAATCAAAGACAGGATTCTTGAATATCTGGCCGTTCGCCAGCTTGTGAAAAATCCGAAAGGCTCTATTCTCTGCTTCGTCGGCCCGCCGGGAGTCGGCAAGACTTCTCTGGGCAAATCCATTGCCCGCGCGACCGGAAGAAAGTTTGTGCGCCTCTCTCTGGGCGGCGTGCGCGATGAGGCTGAGATACGCGGACATCGCAGAACTTACATCGGCGCGCTGCCGGGTCAGATTATTCAGATGATGAAAAAGGCTGGCACGGTCAATCCGCTTATCCTGCTCGATGAAGTTGATAAGCTCGGCGCGGATTTCAGGGGCGACCCGTCATCCGCTCTCTTGGAAGTCTTAGACCCTGAGCAGAACAATACTTTTCAAGACCACTATCTGGATGTCGAATACGACCTCTCGAAAGTCTTCTTCATTGCGACGGCCAACGTGTTGCACACGATTCCGCCGCCGTTGCAGGACAGGCTTGAGATTTTGCGTCTCTCCGGTTACACGGAGCGCGAGAAGCTAGAGATTGCCAAACAGCATCTTGTCCCGAAACAGGCAGAGGCCAACGGTCTCAAGTCCGAGCAGGTAGAGTTTACGGACGAGGGTCTTTTGGAAATCATACGCCACTACACGCGCGAGGCTGGCGTGCGCAACATGGAACGCGAGATAGGTTCCTGCATGCGCAAGGTAGCGAGAAAGCTTGTCTCGGAAAATGCCGTAGAGGATTTTAAAGATGTCATCACGGCAGAGCGCGTGCGCGACATGCTTGGGCCAATTAAATTCCGCCAGCAGGGTGTCGCAGCCGAAAGCGAGATTGGCCTTGCGACTGGACTCGCATGGACTGAAGTTGGCGGCGAAGTCTTGCAGATTGAAGCCACGCTCACGCAGGGTCGCGGCGGCGTGACTCTGACAGGCAAGCTCGGTGATGTGATGCAGGAATCGGCGCAGGCCGCATTGACTTGCATCAAGGCGCGCAGTGAAAGATTGGGCATGAGCCTGGACTTTATACGCAAGCGCGACCTGCACATACACATTCCCGAAGGCGCGATTCCAAAGGACGGCCCGTCGGCTGGCATCACGCTCGCCACCGCTATGGCTTCGGCCTTGATGCGCGTGCCGATTCGCAAAGAGATAGCGATGACGGGCGAGATTACATTGCGTGGTCGCGTGCTGCCCATCGGCGGCGTCAAGGAAAAGATGCTCGCCGCGCATCGCTTTGGCATCACGACCATTCTCTTGCCAAAGGAAAACGAAAAGGATTTAACGGAAGTGCCGGAAGAAGTGCGCAATGCGATGCAGGTGCATCTGGTCGAGACGATTGACGAAGTGCTCCTGCTTGCGCTCGAAGATGCATGCCCGACAGATGCCGCGACGGACGAGACAAAGACGCCGCCGCTCTGGACGACAGAGCCGCCTTCGCATGGCATGCAGACTTCCGCAGAGTAAGATTCAAACAGAGATAGACAGTAGACAGGATTAGGAATAAGGATGAGAGATGAAAGCGATGCTCTTAACAGCATCGCTTTCATCCTTCATCGCTTTTCTTTATCCCGTCTCTCCTGTCCATCCCTGTTAAAATTCCTCGCTTATCCTTAAAAATTCGGAGACGCAAAAAAAAATGAGTGGAAAATATGAAGATGCAAATTTGATTTTGAAGCTCTATGACCTGAGGCGCGAAGAAGTCATGCGCAAGGCGCGTGCTTGGTTTGTCGGCGAGTTTCATCCTGCGAGCGTAGAGGATGTGCGCGCGGCTGCAATGGGCGAAACGAGTCCGTACTATCGCATGGTCACGACCTACTGGGACATGGCCTGCTCGTTTGTGACTAACGGCGCGATTGATGAACAGATGTTCAATGACGCCAACGGCGAGCACGTCGCCGTCTACGCTAAGATGGAACCCTTTATCGCGCAAATACGCGAGCTCTCACAGATGCCGACCTACATGCAGCACCTCGAAAAAGTCGTCATGAATGTGCCGAACGCGGCAGAGCGTTTGACGAAAGTCCGCGAGATGCTCAAGCAGATGGCTGCGTCGCGTGCAACCGGCGGGGTCAAAGTCACTGACGCTGAGAGGGAAACATTTAAGGAAATTGCTGACAGTCGAGGCGTCTAACAGCTTGCTCATTCTCTGTTTAAACCAAGTGGCTAGAAATGGAAGGCTTTAGCTGCCTGCTGTGCGGAAAGTCTCTGACTTTCCGTTGCCTGCTTCCTCCTAACCTGATGCGAGGCTGAGACTCGCATCTAATTGGGGCCACACCTGCCGGAAAAGCAGAGCTTTTCCGCACAGCCTTGCGGCAGGAGCCGCCATCGCTCTCTTAACTGGCAACTTGGATTATTTAGTGCGGTAATGAGTGATAGAGTAAACTAATAAATATAGATTATCGCTCATTATCACTTATGAAAATAAGTAGCACGGAATTTATCAAGAGCGCGTTTACGGAAGAGCACTGGCCGCGCGACGGGAGGCCGGAGATATCTTTCTTGGGCCGCTCGAATGTAGGCAAATCGAGTCTCATCAATTCCCTCTTGGGCGTGCGCGGTCTGGCCCGCACCTCGCGCACGCCCGGACGCACACAATCGCTCAACTACTTTCTGATAAATAATCGTTTCTATTTCGTTGACCTGCCGGGCTACGGATTTGCGCGCGTGCCGAAAGCCATCAAAGCATCGTGGGGAGAAATGGCATCCGATTATCTTGCCAAACGCAGGGAGCTTGTGCTATCAATTCAAATCGTAGATTCGCGTCACGAACCCACAGCACAGGATGCGCAGCTTAACGAATGGCTCAATCATTATCAGAGACCAACAGTCGTAATTGCCACGAAATCCGACAAGCTCTCAAACAATGAGTTACGCAAGAATCTGGAGCGTATCAAGAAGACTCTCAAGGACGAAAGAGTCATCGCCTACTCCGCCGTCACCGGGCGCGGGCGCGACGAGATTTGGCAAGTGATTGAAGAGAAGCTTCAAGCGGTATAATCTATATACTCCTCGCAGCAGTTCTACCATTCTTCACAAAATGAAAGGGTGCCTCCAATGTCTATCACCCGGTCAACCGCTAAACGACTGCTCGTCTCTTTTCTGACACTAACCCTTTTGGTCCAACTAAATCTCCCAACTTTTGCACGCATCAGCGCGCAAGATACTTCGTTCACTCTACAGCGTACGGAGAGCGGCTTTTACGGCACTTACGCTGTCGGAGGTGTAGAGTATCTCTACAACACTAATCGGCAGCAACAGTTGCATGAAAGCTATATTCAAAAGAGTCACAGACGAAATATAGCTTCCTGTGTTCTCTACAAAGATAGACTAACCATCACATTAGGCGGCGTCGCCATTGAGTTCAATATGAGCGACCAAACCATGAGTCCTTTATCCGAAGCAGAGCTTGCGAGTTTGAGAGCCTTCAGCACCGGAGCCGATGCGGCGATTGCCAGAGAGGTCATCAGACAAATAGTTTCGAGTGAAGAGAATTTGTCGAATCTGTCTCAATTCGGATTTATAGTGCTCGGCATGCTTTTGGGCGACGAGAGCTTGGAAGCCCGCAACGTACCGCGCAGCACTCCCAACCGCCCGGTCAACAAAGAACCTTTGAGTCAACTCATAAAGGTTAAGCTTGCGCATGCGTTTGAAAACAGTCCCCGCAAAGCCGAGTTGCTTCGAAAGTGCAAGCAACAGACAGTGGCGGCGAATGTCAAGGGAAGAGGCCGCAGCGCATTGAAAGTTACACCGCGAGGGCCTTGTCATGGATGCTGTGGTTCTGGATGTTGGGGCTGCACAGGCATCTATACGCCTGCTTGTCATGTACACGATAATTGCGTTGCTCAGTATGGATATTGGGACCCGCGGTGTCTGGCATTATTAGTAGCCGCGCTACACTCCTTTCATCAGCAGACAGTTTGCCCCTTATGCACGTGAGGAGTTTGACCTTTTATGCTGTACCGGATGCAAATTTGAGCAACATGTCCAGCATTAAACATTGGCTAGAGTGCGGAGTTTCGTTAAATCTGAAACTCCGCACTCTCACTCTGAGGTTTAATCAAGATGCCATTGGATAAAATCCTTCGTCGCGTGATTGTTTTGGTAATTAGTTTTCTGCTCTTTGTGACTGTTACCGTTCTTAGATTTTTCAATCCCGAATGGATAGCCATGCTCAATATTTATTTTTTTTGCTATGGTTTATCCGGTTTCGTTATTGCCTCCATCTGGGCCGGGGAATCATGGCGTTGGGGTTTGTGGTTGGTTGCTTGTTTATGGGGGCTTCTGGTCGCAAGCCTGCTTTTTTCTGATTTTTATGGTTTGGATATTCTCAAGAATATAGTCCCGCTCTGTGTTGCCACAATAGCAGCCTGTTTCGGCTCATATTTAGGGGCTTCGCTTAATTTAAGAAAACGATTTAGCAAGTAAATACTGTCAAAGGCTCTTCATTACCTTGCCAAGCGCAGTGGGCTTGTGCTATCAATTCAAATCGTAGATTCGCGTCACGAACCCACAGCACAGGATGCGCAGCTCAACGAATGGCTTCAGCACCATGAGAGGCCAAGACTTATAGTTGCCACGAAATCCGACAAGCTCTCAAACAATGAGTTGCGCAAGAATATGGAGCGTATCAAGAAGACGCTTCAGGCTGAAAGAGTGGTGGCCTATTCCGCCGTCACTGGGCGCGGGCGTGATGAGATTTGGCAAGTGATTAATGCAGCGCTTGATGCCGGATTTTAACTTTTCGATTTTGCATTCCTGATTAAGTCAGGTAGAATAAATTTTCTCAAACAACGGAAAGTTAAGATCTGAAAAGCCCCTTTGCCCCATTGGATTTCTCATAAATTGGTCACGAAAGCCACGCGCGGGCCTTGCCCGGCATCTTACAGAGTCGGAAAAATCCCAGCGTGTAGGTTAACAATTTTGCACACATCAATCGGCCACAGGGGCGATTGCAGCCTCGCGTATCACAGGTAAAGGATTGCGACTCACACGCGCCTGCTCCGAGGGTTTGCGCGCCAGAAGGTTCATTCCCAATTAGAATAATCAACGAGTAGCTTTCATTATCTTAAACTATGGCGCGGCTTTTGGCCGCATAGCGAAGAATGCAGAAAAATTGGCGGCCCGAAAAGTTAGCGCCGCAACTGAGAAGAACTGAAATGTCACAACGTACACCACGCACACGCACAAGTAGCAGCCGCAGTAGCGAAGCTGCCAACGGAGACAGCTCTGCTGTCGCCACAGCAGATGCCCCGCCGGAGAAGGTTGATAAAGCAGCCGCCGCCGAAGAGAGAGGCACTGAGAGTAAAGCTGAAGGCAGGACTGACGGCAAGACCGATGGCAAAACTGACGGCAGGCCAGAAGAGCTTTTGAATCTGGCAGAACTCAAGGAGATGTCTATTTCCAAGCTCACAGGGATTGCCAAAGGCATGGATGTTCCCGGCGCGACAGGCATGCGCAAGCAGGAACTCATCTTCAAAGTCCTTGCCGCACAGACCGAGAAGAGCGGTCTCATCTTTTCCGAAGGCGTTCTGGAAACTTTGCCCGACGGCTTTGGTTTCCTGCGCGCGCCCGAATACAACTATCTGCCCGGCCCTGACGACATCTATGTCTCGCCCTCGCAGATACGCAAATTTGACTTGCGCACGGGCGACACTGTTTCGGGACAGATTCGTCCGCCCAAAGAGGGCGAGCGATATTTCGCGCTCATCAAGGTCGAGGCCATCAACTTTGAAGCTCCGGGCGAATCGCGCGACAAGGTTTTCTTTGACAACCTGACGCCGCTCTATCCGACCGAACAGCTTCTGATGGAGACCGAGAAGGAAAATCTTTCAGCCCGCGTTATTGATTTAGTGACGCCCATCGGCAAGGGACAGCGCGCCTTGATTGTCGCTCCGCCGCGCACAGGTAAGACGATGCTCTTGCAGACCATCGCCAATTCCATCACTCAGAATCACCCGGAAGTGACGCTGATTGTGCTTCTGATTGACGAGCGACCGGAAGAAGTGACGGACATGCAGCGCAGCGTCAACGGCGAAGTCATCTCTTCGACTTTCGATGAGCCGCCGACACGCCACGTGCAGGTCGCGGATATGGTCATCGAAAAAGCCAAGCGTCTGGTCGAGCACAAACGCGATGTCGTCATCCTGCTTGATTCAATCACGCGACTTGCGCGTGCGCACAACGCAGTCGTTCCGCCTTCTGGCAAGATTCTTTCCGGCGGTATTGATTCCAACGCCTTGCAACGCCCGAAGCGTTTCTTCGGCGCGGCGCGTAATATCGAAGAAGGCGGCAGCCTGACGATTATCGCCACCGCACTGATTGACACAGGCTCGCGCATGGACGATGTTATCTTTGAAGAGTTCAAGGGTACGGGTAACTCCGAAATCCACCTCGACCGCCGCTTGAGCGACAAGCGACTCTTCCCGGCCATAGACCTGCAACGCTCCGGCACGCGCAAAGAGGAACTTCTTATCAGCAAGGAAGACCTCAATCGCATCTGGGTCATGCGCCGCGTCCTCAATCCGCTCTCGCCCGTCGAGCAGATGGAAGTCGTCCTGGAACGTCTGGAAAAGACCAAGTCCAACGCCGAGTTTCTCGCTTCGATGCAAAGCTAGCTTTTAGAATTTTAGATTTGCGATTTACGATTTGCGATTGGAAGAGGATGGAAAAGTTAAATCCTTTTTCAATCGCAAATCGTAAATCTAAAATCGCAAATCCTAACGGCTTTCTTGACAAATCGCGCCTCGCTTCGCATAGTAGGGACTTCAAGCTCTAATAATTTATCTTTCAGCGAATCGTCCTCCGTGCGGCGGAGGGCGCGAGTGAGAAAAGTTTGCGCGTCGCCATACTTTCATCCGAAGCTGTGCCTTTTGCCAAGACGGGCGGGCTGGCGGATGTGGCTGGCGCGCTGCCAAAGGCTCTGCTTGAGCACGGCGCGGATGCGAGCCTTGTCATCCCGCTCTATGAGCAGATTGACCGCAAGCATCTGCGCGAATTGGTCATTGATAATCTGGAAGTCGAGTGGCAGGGCAAGACTCGCGCACGTATCTGGCACAGCGATGCCGCGGGCGCGCCCGTGTTTCTGATAGACGCGCCAAAATATTTTCAAAGAGATTCTATCTACGGTTTTCGCGACGACCACGAGCGTTTCGCCTTTTTCTGTCGCGCGGCTCTGGCTCTGTTCAAGCATCTGGGCGCGCCGCCGGACATAGTTCACTTGAACGACTGGCATAGCGGGTTTGCCGCCGTCGAACTTCGCACGCGCCGCTCTGTTGATTCATATTACGCGCGCACGCGCACGCTCTTTTCGATTCACAACCTTGCTTATCAAGGCATGTTTGACCCGAAGGAATTGGATTGGATGGGCTTCGGCTCGCCGGAGCGACGAGAGCCTTTTATGGCGGACGGCGCGGCTAATGCCCTGAAGGCAGGGCTGCTTACGAGCGATGCTCTTTCAACCGTCAGCCGCCGCTATGCGCTTGAGATTCAAACGCCTGAGCACGGGCATGGCCTTGAATGGATTTTGCGCGCGCGGAGCGACAGACTCATAGGCATCACCAACGGCGTTGATTACGATGTCTGGAATCCTGCGACCGACAAGCATCTCGCGGCTCATTACAGCGCGGATGATTTATCCGGCAAGCGGATTTGTAAACTTGATTTGCTGCGCCGTTTTGGATTGCCTGAAAATTTGGAGCGGCCAATCATCGCAACGGTCTCGCGCCTGACTTCGCAGAAGGGTTACGACCTGATTAAAGAGGCTGCGGGAGCGATACTTGAAACGGGCGCATTCTTTATCGCGCTCGGCTCAGGGGCGAAAGAGTACGAAGATTTTTTGCAGGCGATGCGCGCGGCTGCTCCGCGTCAGGTCGGCGTCTTCATCGGATTCAACGACCCGCTCGCGCATCAGATAGAAGCCGGAGCGGACATCTTTCTGATGCCGTCGCTCTATGAGCCTTGCGGTTTGAATCAGATGTACAGCACGCGCTACGGGACAGTTCCGGTTGTGCGCGCGACTGGCGGGCTCGATGACACTGTGCAGGATTTTGACAGGATGACGGGCAACGGCAACGGCTTTAAGTTTGAGCGATACGCGGCTGGCCCAATGATGGAAAAGATTCTTGAGTCGCTCTACAATTACGCAGACACGGAGACGTGGCGCAAGATTCAGCTGAACGGCATGCGCGTGGACAACTCGTGGCGCGCCGCCGCCGGAAACTATATGAACGTGTATCGCGCCGTGATGAATATGTAAGAGCAGATGCCGGATGTGAGTTTTTCTAATGTCTGATTTTAGCTTTAGTTCAAGGAGATAAAGAGCACATGAGTGACAATGTGAAGGAAGTCAGCGATAGCAGTTTTGAACAGGATGTCTTGCAATCAGACCAGCCTGTGCTGGTGGATTTCTGGGCCGCCTGGTGCGCGCCCTGCCGCATGCTCGCGCCGACGGTTGATGCTGTGGCGGAAAAATATGCGGGCAGCGCGCGTGTCGTCAAGCTCAACGTGGACGACAATCCGTCTGTCTCGCAAAGATACGGCATCAAAGGCATCCCGACTTTGATTCTCTTCAAGGGCGGCAAAGAAGAAGAGCGTGTGGTTGGAGCGACGAGCAAGGAAGCTATCTCGCGCATGATTGACAAGCACGTTGGCGTAGCAAGCGCGTAAAGCATCTCAGGCCAGAAGTGTTGAGCGGTTCTTTAAAATAGCTCAGCCGGAAGCCAAGCAGTCTTTCGTTTGAAGCTTCCGGCTACGAACTCTCCCGAACGATGAAACCAACGCGGAACCGGCGCGCTCTACAACAACGCTCGCTCGAAGAAAGACTGGCGGCGGCGAAGCGTTCACGCGCTGTTCAGGATGCAACCTTTCGCGCGCGTCAGGCGCACGGCAAGCTGCGCCGCTTTGTCAGCGCAAACTTTCGCAAGGATGAAGTCATCGCGTCTTTGAGTTTGCGGCGCGGCGACTGTAATCGCTGCGGAGCCTGTTGCGAGATTCTGTTCAAATGTCCGTTCCTCAAAAAGCATGATGATGGAACGACCACCTGCGGCATCTACGAAGACCGTCCCAATCAATGCCGCCTCTTTCCTATTGAAAAGCGCGACCTTGAAGAAGTGCGCGGCAGCTGTAGCTTCTATTTCATAGAGAAGCCTGTCAAATTAGAGAAAGCAAGCTGAAAAGCAGTTTTTAGTTTTTAGTTTTTAGTTTTCAGCATTTGGCTGTTACTAAAAACTGAAAACTGAAAACTGAAAACTGAATTATGATTATAGTTGTCATCGGAGCCCAGTGGGGCGATGAAGGAAAGGGCAAGATTGTTGACCTGTTGGCCGACCGCTTTGATATTGTGGCGCGCTATCAGGGCGGCCACAACGCGGGCCATTCCGTCTATGTCGGAGACAAAGCTTTCGTCCTGCGCCTCTTGCCTTCGGGCGTGATTCATCCCGATAAGACATGCGTGCTCGGCAACGGGATGGTGATTGACCCGAAAGCCTTTTTTGAAGAAGCAGACCAGTTGGCCGAAAAGGGCGTGGCAATTACGCCCGAACGCATACGCGTCAGTTCGCGCGCTCATCTCATTCTTCCATACCATCGCGCTCTGGACCACACAAGCGAAGAGCGGCTTGGCAACGAGCGCGTCGGCACAACCCTGCGCGGCATCGGCCCGGCCTATGAAGACAAAGCCGGACGACGCGGCATACGTGTCGCGGATGCACTTGTCCCTGAAGTCCTGCGCTCACGCATTGAGCGCAACCTCGAAGACGCCAATCGCATCATCGAAGCCTACGGCGGTAAGCCGCTCGACGCCGATGAGATTTTTGACGAAATCTCGCGCCTCGCCGAACGCCTCGCGCCGTTCATTACAGACACCACACATTTTCTCAACAAGGCCGCGCGCGACGGGCGCACGATTTTGATAGAAGGCGCACAGGCCACTCTGCTCGACGTAGATCACGGCACATATCCTTTCGTCACTTCATCAAGCACGACTGCCGGAGGCGCAGCCATCGGCACTGGCCTCGCGCCGCATCGCATCACAGGCGTGCTTGGCATCGTACGCACTTACACAACACGTGTCGGCGAAGGGCCGTTTCCAACAGAGATGCTTGAAGGCGAAGCCGAGATGAGCCAGTTGATACGCGAGCGCGGGCGCGAGTATGGCGCGGTCACGGGCCGCCCGCGTCGTTGCGGCTGGTTCGATGCCTTTGCCACACGCTATGCGGCTGACATCAACGGCTTCTCTTCCGTCGCACTGACCAAGCTGGATGTCCTTGATGCTTTAGATGAAATCAAAGTCTGCACAGGCTATAAACTGGACGGACGCGAGCTTGCTTCCTTCCCCGCCGTCTCGCAGGATTTAAGGCGCATCGAACCCATCTACGCCAAACTGCCCGGCTGGCAGACCTCTACGGAAGGCATCACAGAGATGGATGCATTGCCGGAAGCTGCGCGCAACTACATCGAATTTCTCTCAAGCGAGATAGGAGTCGAAATCGGCATGGTCTCCACCGGCCCCGAACGCGACCAGACAATCATCTGCCGCAATTCCGCACTCGGCCACTGGCTCTACGACTAGAGCAACTGTTTAAAAGCCTGTGGCCCGTCAGAAGCTAGAGAAGCGCGCTTGCGACTCCGGCAACTCGTATGTAAAATGCCTTCAACCAAACCCAAGTGGGCCGATAGCTCAGTCGGTAGAGCAACTGGCTTTTAACCAGTGGGTCGCAGGTTCGAGTCCTGCTCGGCTCATACCCAAAATCAACAAGTTACGGGAGGCCACAAGCCTCCCGTACTGCTTCATTCCTCTAATTTTCCCTCTAATACTTTTGCTTTGTAACTGCGAATCAGTAATTCCCTCTATAGGTAACTCAATCCCTAGAACAGCCTTTTGCAGACAAAGGCACAAATGTTGTTGCTGATCGAGATTTGCTTTCATTAAATTAACTTCTATCATTGCCTCTCTTTTCAGAAAGGGAAAGATGTAGGCTAGGCAAGTGTTAAATGCTTACCTAGCCCATTTCGCTTAATGCGAAGTTTCATTGTATTGCTCGACCAATCGCGCCGCCGCTCGATGCCAGCAAGGTTGGCCGCTCAGATAAGCCTTGCACTGGCATTTACCACTTGCACTGGCATTTACCATCGGCTTTGTAGATTTCACCAGACGGCGAAAGGATCAAAAGGGATTGACCATCAAAGTGCATATATGGATTTGATTCCAATTGTACTTTGGCTTTGACTATTGCAGTTTCCCATCTGCGATTACCAGAAACCTTGTCAAAAGCTTCTTGTGCTAGTTGTTGGATTCTGTCTTGATTTATGTTCATCATACTCTTCAGTCCCTTTCATTTTGTGCAGACCACGAACAAACTAGCCCTAGCGCATGCGCTAGGATTAGTCAAGATATATTTGCATGTGCGCTAGGATTTATGGTAGATAAACACAGATGGATGAAATGCTCACAACCCTACAGGTAGCCGAAAGATTAGGAGTGACGGCGGGGCGTGTTCGTCAGATGATTGTTGACGGACAATTGCCAGCCGTCAAACTTGGACGCGATAACTTTATCAAGGCATCCGACTTAAAATTAGTGAAAGATCGAAAAGTCGGGCGTCCGCCGAAGGCAGACAAGGCTGAGAAAGAGTCAGGGCGAAAGGCTCGCAAAGCGAGCAAGAATTCGTAAGTGAATTTGTCTAAGTGATGCTCAATTCTTAGCCTTACTATCTTCACTCTGAAGCTAAAAAAACCTAATTTATTTCTCAAATGCTTTGGCTTTTATAAACAATGGCTGCTGAAACGAAGAAACAAGGGGCTGACCTCTTCATTGTTGATAATAGCGACCAAGATTGGAAGGTCAAAGAATACCTGCGCGAATGGACTGACATCGCTCACACTTTCGATATTGCTACTGGTTATTTTGAGATAGGCGCGCTGCTAGCAATGGAAGGGCAATGGCAGAAGCTCGACAAGTTACGCATCCTGATGGGCGACGAAGTGACTAAGCGCACTCAAAGGGCATTAGTCGCAGGCATTGAATCCGTTGAGCGCACGCTGGATGACAGCATTGAACGCGAGAAGGAAAAGAATGATTTCCTGTCTGGTGTTCCAGCAATAGTTGATGCGATGCAACGTCGCCAGATTGAATGTCGCATCTACGCTAAGAAGAAGTTTCACGCTAAAGCATACATCACGCATTCCAAGCTCGCCGTCGTTGGCTCGTCCGCGCTGGTCGGTTCCAGTAACTTCACGTATCCCGGACTGACGGACAATGTTGAACTCAATATCCAACTACGCCGTGAAGTTGAATTGTTGCAAAAGTGGTATGAAAGGCATTGGGACGAAGCGGAAGACATTACGCCTGCAATTCTTAAAGTCATTGAACGACATACACGCGAGTACACGCCGTTTGAGGTTTACGTAAAAGCCCTGCACGAATACTTTCGCGGGCATGAGATGTCTGTTGATGAGTGGGAAACAGCTCCTATAAGTAAAGGTGGCTCTCATATCTTCAAACAACTTGATAGGTATCAACAAGAAGGCTATCAGGCATTGATGAAGATTTCACGGCAGTATAACGGCGCGTTCCTTTGCGACGGCGTTGGCTTAGGCAAGACCTTTATTGGCATGATGGTCATTGAGCGGCTTGTAGAAAAGGAGCGCAAGCGCGTTGCACTATTCGTACCGAAGTCTGCGCGGAAGCCCGTCTGGGAGAGGACGATTGATCGCTACCTGCCACACCTGCACGGAGTCTTTTCCAATCTGGTTATCTTCAGCCACACAGACCTCAACAGCGATAAGAAAGCCAAAGAGCTTGAGCGGGTCAAAGAGATGGCCGATGTCATCGTCATAGACGAGGCGCATCATTTTCGCAATCCCGGCATCAAGGGCGAAGGGCGTAAGCGGCCATCGCGTTACCGCCGTATGTTCGAGATAGCGGAAGACAAAACGCTGTTCATGCTCACGGCCACGCCAATCAATAATCGTCTCGCAGACTTGCAACACATGATCGAACTCTTTTCACGACGTGAGGCCGATTACTTCAAAGCCGCGCCGCTCGGCATTCATTCGCTGCCCGGTCATTTCCGCAAAATGGAGAAGGAGTTGGAACGCTCTGTGGCCGTTCAAGTATCCGAAGAGGACGGCATAGAAACCAATCAGGTAGAGGCAGAGCAGATACTAGCTCATGACACACTCTTCAATGAACTGGTCGTCCAGCGCAGCCGCGCCTATGTCACACAGAGTCAACTGCAACAGGGAGTGCCGTTGACACTTTTCCCGGAGAAACAAGCTCCGCATCTTGCAGAATACTCTGTCAAGAAAACGTATGGACGATTGCTTTCAATGGTTGATACGGCATTCTCCAAAAAGACTCCGCTCTTCTCTCTGGCAATCTACGATCCATTCTCTTACTACAAAGGCGAGGAAGAGATTGATGCACTCGTCAAAGGGCGGCAGAAACAGGTTGTCGCATTGATTCGCACTATGTTCCTCAAACGCTTTGAAAGTTCAGCGCATGCGTTTCAAAAATCTTGCGAGATGTTACTGGCAAAGTTATTGGCCTTTGTCCTCAAGAATGGCACTCCCGTCGAACTATCGAGACTCGAACGTTGGAAGGCGCAGAAGTCGGAACGATTAGGCTTCATTCGGCTAGACCAGCCTGATCTCTTTGTCACTCAGCTTGATTTAGGCGAACAGCCCGATCAGGAAAGTTTTGATGACCTTGTTTCAGAAGAGTTATTGGAAGATATGGATAAACTGTCGAGAGATGAATTCAAGGTCGAAGAGATAATCAATGAGACATTTCTTGACCTAGATCAAATCGTTGACTTTTTGGATGAGTTAAAGAAATTCAAGCCATCAAATGATGATAAGTTGAAAGCACTGGTAAAACTGCTAAAGTCTGACGACATTCTTAAAAAGCACAAAGCACTCATCTTCACGGAATTCAGCGACACGGCGCGTTATCTGCTGGAACAGTTGCAAGCCAATGACATTGCAGGAGTCGAGGAAATTGATAGCGGGACGAAGGAAGATCGCGGCAAGATGATTCAACGGTTCGCGCCATATTATAACGAATCGTCAAGCGATGAGATAATCGGCAAAGGAGGCCAGGAAATACGCATCCTGATTTCAACAGATGTATTGAGCGAGGGCTTGAACTTGCAGGATGCAACGAGACTGATTAACTACGATTTGCATTGGAATCCTGTGCGTTTGATGCAGCGCATTGGCCGCGTTGATCGTCGCATGAATCCAGACATCGAAGCGCGATTGCTGGCAGATCATCCTGAACAGGAAGAGATACGTGGCACGGTCGCTTACTGGAACTTCATTCCGCCGGATGAACTTGATGATCTGCTTAAGCTCTACCAGCGCGTGAGCCATAAGACGCTGCGCATCTCGCGGACGTTCGGCATTGAGGGCAAGAAACTCTTAAAACCCGAAGATGATTACGAAGCGTTACGAGATTTCACGCATGCTTATGAAGGCATAACCACACCGACGGAAGGCATGCATCTTGAATATCAAAAAATCTTGCAGGATCATCCAGACATTGCTGCACTAATTGAGAAACTTCCCAAGCGTGTCTTCAGCGGCAAACAAAATCCATCACCGGGTGCGCAAGCGGTTTTCTTTTGCTACGCGCTGCCAGCACCACGCGCTGATATTGAGACGCAGGGACAAGAAGAGGCTGCCGTGTGGTCGGAGGAAGCAGGACGCACGGCTTGGTATCTCTATGACCTGCAAACCGAACGAATTGATGAAGAGCCGACTGAGATCGTGAGCCTCATTCGCAGCACGCCCGATACCCCGCGCCAGCGAGCAATTCCTGATGAGACTCTCGCGGAGATTCGCGCTAAGGTCGAGAAGCACATCAAGAACAGTTACCTCAGAAAAGTACAAGCACCCGTTGGAGTCAAGCCAACTCTCAAGGCTTGGATGGAGATTGCCTCATAAGGAAAATCAGAAATGACCACTGGCCTCGAACAACTTAAATCCATTAAGAGCTTCCCTTCACTCGTCAAGTATTTGCGCGACGAGCTTGATTGGCCGATTGACTCGGATGATGTGGAAGACCTCACTTTCGAGTATGAGCCGGACGAACTTGGGCTTGATAAACAGACCGCCGTCAAGATTAAAGAGATTAAGCAGCTTCGCCCTCTAGCTGATAATCAACCTTGGGGCATCTTCTACATCAACTTCGAGCCGAAGCGTTTGCCGGTTGTCGCTTTGCGCCGCATCCTCAGCAAGCTAGTAGTCAGGAAGCGCACATCTGCAAACAGAGCAGACCGGCAAGCATGGCAGCCGAATGATCTGCTGTTCATCTCTTCCTATGGCGAGCACGAGGAGCGTGAGATGACCTTCGCGCACTTCTCCGACAACTCCGGTTTGGGAGATTTGCCGACGCTCAAGGTTCTCGGTTGGGATGCACAGGACACGCAGCTTAGTCTTGAATACACGCACCGGACATTGAAAGAGAAGTTGCGTTTTCCAGATGATACGTTGGACGTTGAGGCATGGCGCGAACAGTGGGCTTCTGCCTTTACGCTCCGTCATCGTGAAGTTGTCACGACCTCCATTGAACTCGCCAAACGCCTCGCTGCAATTGCGATGTTGATTCGTGAGCGTGCCAACCGCGTGCTAGCGATTGAATCGGAGAAGGGTGCGTTCCGGCGTTTGCATGAAGCTTTCAAGGAAGCGTTGATTCACGATTTGAGTGCAGACGATTTCGCGGACATGTATGCGCAGACCATCGCTTACGGTCTGCTTTCGGCGCGCGTCTCGCGTCCCGCAGGGTTAATTGCTGACAACCTCGTGGACATGGTTCCTTCGACAAACCCGTTCTTGAAAGAACTGCTTGGCACGTTTCTCAAAATCGGCGGGCGCGACACGACGCGGGCAAACAATGGGGCGAACCGGATTGACTTTGACGAACTCGGCATCAATGAGGTGGTCGAGCTTCTCAGGCAAGCGAACATGGAAGCGGTCTTGAGGGATTTCGGCAACCGCAACCCGACGGAAGACCCAGTGATTCATTTTTACGAGTTGTTTTTGAAAGAGTACGACCCCGTGAAGCGCATGAAGCGGGGTGTTTTCTACACGCCGCGCCCCGTCGTCTCGTTCATTGTTCGCAGCGTCCACGAAATCCTGCGGAATGAGTTCGGTTTAGCAGATGGTCTTGCTGATACGACGACGTGGGCTGAGTTCGTCAAGCTTCAGAAATCTCATAACCCGCAATCTGAAATCCGCATTCCCGAAGGCGTCTCGCCTGACTCGCCATTCGTGCAGATACTCGACCCGGCGACAGGCACAGGCACGTTTCTCGTCGAAACGATTGACGTGATTTATCGCACGCTCGTGGAGAAGTGGCGCGGTGAGCGCAAGAACGACAGAGAAATCAGAGAGTTGTGGAACGACTACGTGCCAAAACATCTGTTGCCGCGCCTGTACGGGTTCGAGTTGATGATGGCTCCATACTCCATCGCGCACATGAAAATCGGCTTGAAGTTGCGCGAAACGCATTACAGCTTTCTCTCGTCGGAGCGGGCGCGGGTTTACCTGACGAACACGCTCGAAGAGCCGAAAGACTTTTCCGGCTACTTCGCGCAGATGGCTCCAGCACTCGCCCACGAAGCGGCAGAGGCAAACACCATCAAACGCCACATACCGATTACCGTCGTCATCGGCAACCCGCCTTACTCCGGCATTTCAAACAACATGAACGCTTGGATTGACGGATTGCTGAAAGGCAAGCTGCCTGACGGAACGAAGGTTCGTAGTTACTATGAAATTGACGGCAAACCGCTTGGCGAAAAGAAACTATGGCTGCAAGATGATTACGTTAAGTTCATTCGCTATGAACAGTACAGAATTGATTTAACGGGTGTTGGCGTACTTGGATACATCTCGAACCATAGCTATCTGGACAATCCAACTTTTCGCGGTATGCGTCAACAGTTGTGGCAAACATTCCCGAAGATTTCAGTTTTAGATTTACATGGTAGTGCGAAGAAAAAAGAAAAATCACCAAAAGGCGAGTTTGACAAGAATGTCTTTGAGATTGAACAAGGGGTTGCTGTCGGAATTTTTCGTCGAGGTGAAGAATATACAAATCGCTATCAGGCAAAACAAGGCGACGTGTGGGGGGACAGAAATGCAAAGTACAAGAGTCTTCTTGAATCGGAAATAGGTGCTCTCGCACATCGCACATTAGAGCCTAATTCGCCTTTCTACTTTCTAGTACCTCGTGATGAAGCCAACAGAGAGGAATATGAAAAAGGATGGAAAATAACAGAGGCAATGCCAACAAGGAACAGCGGTATTGTTACAGCGCGCGATGCTTTCGTAATTGATTTCGACAAAGAGACTTTATTGGCTCGCATCTCTGAATTTAGAAACAAAAATATTAGTGATGACTCCATTCGCAAAAAGTATTTCGCAGGTAAAGGCGCAGCAAAATATGAAGCAGGTGACTCACGCGGTTGGAAATTACCTGCTGCGAGAGTGAAAGTGCAATCGGATTCGCGCTGGCGTGAGCGAGTTATGCCGCTTCATTACAGACCGTTTGATGTAAGGAATATTTACAACGTTACATGGATGGTTGATTGGTCCCGCCCTGAATTTATGCGCCACATGACCGACACTAAAAATCATGGTTTGATTACGTCACGCATGACTAAAGGAGAGTCATTTCACCACGTACAAATCACCAGAAACATAATCGAAGTTATTTGTATGTCCCCCAAAACATCAAACAACGGATTCTTGTTTCCGCTTTACCTTAGTGACAACGATAAAAGCACTCTTCTAAAAACTCCTGCCCCCCCCCCCCCCTTGCAATCGCCGTGCCAACCTTGCACCGCAGTTCATCGCTGATTTCGCCGCGCGGCTTAACTTGCGTTTCCTTCCCGACGGATGCGGCGACCTCAGCGAGACGTTCGCGCCCGAAGATGTCTTTCGCTACATCTACGCCGTCTTTCACTCGCCAGCTTACCGCACACGCTACAGCGAGTTTCTCAAGATTGATTTCCCACGCGTACCCCTGACCACAGACCGCACACTCTTTCGCAACCTCTGTCAACTCGGCGCAAATCTCGTCGCGCTCCACCTACTCGAAGACGATTACGCCGCCGCGACATGGAATAGGGCTGAGGACAGAGAGATGAGGGATGAAGAAATACAGTTTACTGCTACCAACCCGCTTGCCTCTGAGGTCGTGCGCTTTCACGACGCGGGCAGTAGCCTTGTTGCTAAAGGTTTTCCCAAATACGACGGCGGCAAAGTTCACATCAATTCTGCCTCTTACTTTGACGGCGTGACCGAAGATGTCTGGAACTTCCATGTCGGCGGCTACCAGGTCGCGCGTAAGTGGCTCAAAGATCGCCGCGAACGCGCGCTCTCGCCAGACGACATTCAACACTACACGCGCACCTGCCACGCCCTCGCCTCGACCATCGAACACATGCGCCTCATAGACGAGACGATAGAAGCGCACGGCGGCTTCCCTCTTGTCGGCAGTCAGGACGCAACGCCAACCAAAGGAGCAACAGACGCGCTCCCTTTCGCCTAGAGGCTGCGCCGAACGCCGACGACGCAGCCGAAGAGACTCCACACGGCGTAACGAGCGAGGGCAAGCAAAGCAGCAAAGCTGTACCCGCCGAGGCCCCCGCGCCCATTACAGACTATACGCGCGAAGAGTTGATAACGCATTTGCTCACAGCGATGGGACGCAAATGGTGGGCGCGCGAAGATGCCATCCGTGCTGCTGCGCGTCGTCTCGGCTACGCGCGCACCGGACGCCGCATCACTCAAGCATTCAAATCCGCCATCAACGGCGCAATCCGGCGAAGGGTGTTAGAATACGACGGCCAACTGATCCACAGAGTGAAGCCATGACGCGAAAGTTTCAAGTTGTGCTTGATACAAATGTGCTGCTTTCGGCGTTGCGATCCAAGCGGGGCGCGTCTTATCGTTTACTCTCACTCGTTGGCGATGAGCGTTGGCAGATGAATCTCTCCGTGCCGCTGTTCTTGGAATACGAGGATGTGCTAAAGAGGCCCGACGCGAATTTGACCTTAATCGCTCAGGAAATTGATGACATCCTCAACTACCTCTGCGCCGAAGCCAACCGCCGTGAGATTTTCTATCTGTGGCGTCCCGTCTTGCCCGATCCGAAAGATGACTTTATCTTGGAATTAGCGGTTGAGAGCGAGTCGGATTATGTCGTCACTTTTAATATCAAAGACTTTGCCGGAGCGGGACAGTTCGGTATCAGCGTTGTCACTCCGCGAGAGTTCTTACAGAAGTTGGGAGAAATACCATGAGCACTATGGAAAACGTCGCCGTGCCTGAATCTCTACTCAAGCAAGTGCGCGAGTTGGCTGAGAAAGAGGGCGTCACGCTTGAACAGTTTATCTCTTCCGCAATGGCGGAGAAGGCCGCCGCGTGGATGACTATTGAATATCTTGAAAAGCGAGCCGCTCAAGGCAGGCGGCAGAAATTCCAAAAGGCACTGAACAATGTGTCCGACGTTGAGCCAGAGGAGCAAGATCGTCTGAATTGATTTCCAGAGATAAACCAATGAGCAAAGAGACCGTCACTATCTGGGGAATCCATGCCGGTAAAACCGGCGACGCCGACACGCTTTTCCTAAAGCATAACCTCATTGCCATTGGCTGGGTTGAGATGGGCGATCTGAGCCGTATCAAGCCTGATCGTGAGGCTTTCAAACAGAAATTTGCTGAGACGTATCCTAACGCAAAGCTCGGAGCTATTCCGACAAGCGCCGGTCAACTTTATCGCTTTGTCCACGAAATGAAGCGCGGAGACATGATCGTTTATCCTTCAAGGCGGGCTAGGCAAATTCATATCGGTGAAGTCATAGGAGATTACAAGCACGATCCGAGTCTTGACGATACCTACCCGCAAAGGCGTCAGGTCAAATGGCTGCGTTCCCTGCCCCGCACACAGTTCACACAGGGCGCGCTTTATGAAATAGGAGCGGCCATGTCGCTCTTTCAGGTAAGGAACTACGCCGACGAATTTCGAGCGGCCCTCGAAGGCAAACAGGTTGCGATGCCTATTGCTAAAGATGAGACGGTCATCGCAGTCGCAGAGAACATCGAAGAGAACACACGAGATTTTATTATCAAGCGTCTGGCACAGGAACTCAAGGGGCATCCTTTCGCCAACTTTGTCGGGCATCTGCTGCAAACTATGGGTTATCGCACACGCATTTCGCCGGAAGGAACAGATGGCGGTGTTGACATTATCGCCCATAAAGATGAGCTGGGATTTGAGCCGCCAATTATCAAAGTTCAGGTCAAGAGCAGTGAAAGCAGCGTTGGCGATCCTGTAGTCTCAGCCCTCTACGGCAAAGTCGAACGTGATGAAAAAGGTTTGGTGGTTACTCTTGGCTCCTTCACACCACCGGCCAAGAGCTTTGCGCGAAATAAGAGTAATTTGCGTTTAATTGATGGTGATGAATTGGTGAATCTCATCCTCCAGCATTACGAGCAATTCGATTCGAGCTATAAGGGACTGTTGCCTTTAAAGCGTATCTATGTTCCAGAGCCAGTAGAGCTTGAGGAGATCTAGCATTCGCACACCCGATACTGCGCCTTTCATCGTGTCATTCTCTAAAATCTGTTCCAATAAATCTTGCAAGGCATTACTCTTTGCCCCGTGAGTGCCACCTTGCCGGATTTCCGACACTCTCACCTAAGCACACTAATACTGAGCCGCCCGTGAGAAAGCACGGCAGCGTGAGATATTAAGGTTTAAACGCGCCTGTTAGAACAGAGGTAGTATGCTTTGCAGGAGATACAAAGCTGTCTCTGTCATCGGGTCAAGAGTGCTTGTTCTGCCGTTGTCCATGACTCCGGTCTTGCCATTAGGCATTTCTCCGGCCCGGCCATTGTCCATTTCTCCGGCAAAGGCGCAGATGGATAAGGCCAAAACGAGCAATAAGGCTCTAATAACTTTCATTACTTTTCCCTTTCGCTGTTAATGAGATTTGACCAACTTTGCCGCCGTATCTTTACCAGATATGGCGGCTTGAGTGTCTTTGTCACTTTGTGACAAGGATATAGAAAGGCAATCCTCACATGAATTTAACAGACAATCGCCTCAAGGAACTAGAAAACCCTTCGCTGACTCACAATGAGCGGATTTTGCTGCGCTGCCGTCTGGCATCTCAATTTATTCATGCGGGGCAATATGAAATCGCACGCGAGGCACTAAGTGAACTGTGGCAGGGTGTAGGCCATCGCCCTGAAATAGAGAAGCTAAAGCCTCTCACTGCCGCAGAAGTTCTATTGCAATGCGGAGTGCTATCCGGTTGGCTTGGTAGGATTAAACATCTCTCAGGCATACAGGAGAAAGCAAAGGATTTAATTTTTGAAGCTCTCCGCATGTTCAAGGCAGAGAATCAACACTCTAAAGTCTCAGAGGCGCACTATGAACTAGGCATGTGCTACTTCCGGCTCGGTGCTTACGATGAATCGCGAGATACTTTAGACGAAGCTCTGAACGGTCTTGAAGAAAAAGATAGCGACTTGAGAGCGAAAATCTTAATCCGACACACGCTCGTTGAAGTGTGGACGGTCGCTATCATGATGCCTGGAATATTCTGGAAAAAGCTAGAGAGTTTTTTGAAGCAAGTAATGATGCTCTCAAAGGTAGGTGGCACGGTCAAAAGGGCTTAGTCCTGCGAAGGTTAGCTACCTCAGAACAACAACCCGCCTATATGGACAGAGCAATCATTGAATATACAGCAGCCATCTATCATTACCAACAAGCTGGACACGAAAGGTATTGCGGCAATAACTTAAATAACCTTGCCTTTCTACTCTATAAGTTAGGTCGCTACAGTGAAGCACACGAAAACCTAGATCGCGCACGGGCCATTTTTGAGCGACATTGAGACACAGGCAATCTTGCACAAGTGAACGAAACAAGAGCGCGAGTGTTTGTTGCAGAGCAGAAATATAGAGAGGCTAACGGGATAATCTCTGGCGTCATTCAAACATTTGAGAAGGGCAGCGAGTGTGCAATGCTGGCGGATGCTTTGACCATTCAAGGCATTGTGTGGTCGCGTGTCGGAGTCTATGACAAGTCAATGAGCATCCTTCGCCGTGCGATAGACGTAGCCGAAGATGCTGGTGCTCTCTCTAACGGTGGACTAGCTGCTCTCACGCTGATTGAAGAGCACGGAGCAAGGCGACTGAATCCGACAGAACTTTATAATGTCTATCGTCGCGTTTCAGGCTTGCGCATACACGATAAAAACTTTTCACTTTACGGTGCGCTTCAAGAGATGGAAGCAAAGTTTATTGAGCAAGCATTAGAAGAAGAGGGCGGGAGCGTTAGCCGTGCAGCTAAACTATTGGGGATAAGTCATTCATCGCTGGTCAAACTGCTCAATAACAGGCACAAAAGCCTATTGCATAAGAGGAAACCCGCACAGAGGCGATTGCGCAGTATTATCAAGAAACAAAAGACTTAAAGAGGAATGTGCCAAAAGTATCAAGCATAGCTAAGTCCTTTATTTTCAAGATGACTACTTTTATAGGCATAGCCAGATTTTTATAAAACGATTATAGAGTCGAAGCCCTTGCCCAACTATATCTGTGTGCCAAATGTGTGCCAACTCTTCAAAAATCATCGTTTTCACTCAAACTCAGCCACACAAACCAATATCGTAAAGACAACTAAACTAATGACTTTCAAATAGAATCAAATTCAATTAAACTGCCTTGCTAAGACTTTTAACCAGTGGGTCGCAGGTTCGAGTCCTGCTCGGCTCATATCTCATTTACTTAGAGGACTTATCTAATTCCTTAATTTAGCTAGAGGTTAAATTGACCTATTGGAGGGTGAGTAACCATGATGAGTCCTTATAGAGGGCCTGTTTATCGCCGGAAGTGAGGATTGTTGGTTTGCCAATATCATGCTCTAGTTCTTCCATTTTCTTGCGATTGAAAGCCTGTTTTAATTCAATATCCCAAATCTGCCGTTCAAAATCTTTAACTACTTGTTTATAAAATTCCTGTTGGTTTATTTAGCTAATTAAATGTGTTCAATGTAAGGCTCATACATTATCTTATTACCTCATGGCACAGGAACGTTCTCGCAAAATTAAGACTCTAGGCCGTGCTAATAGACTAATACGAAGGCCTGCCTATCGTAGTGATAACAACCGTGAGGCAACAGAACTATGGCCTATGGTGTTTAAGATGGCCCCCATACTTATTAGTAGCCTTGCTTTAATTATAAGCTACTGGAGTTGGAAAGAAAGTCATCAAGGAAGAATGATTAATGAAGAGATAAATAGACCTGTCCTTTCGATAGTTAATATTAAAGGGACAATGGGTGGAATCCATATTCAAGCAGATACTAAAGTTATAACCTTGATTGTCAAGATAAAGAATATCGGCAAATCAACAGCAAAGGTAGAGCAAGCTGAGGTCAAGGTACGGCTTTTAAATGAGACTGATTCATGTAAAATGTTAGCTTCTCGCGTTTTAGACATCTTAGATAAAGATTTAAACTCCAATGCAGAAGTTCTTCCTGGAAGCGAAGGCGATTTCCTTGGTCATGCCCTTGTGCCAGTATCCTGCTTGGAAAAGCAGGCATTACAATTCCGAATTTCAATAACCCCTCAATATTATGAAACGGTTTCTATAAAACAGTTTTATCAAATTATGTCAGAAGATATTGTTCTATACCTTGATGATTTAAAAGAAAACGAAAACGAGATGATTAATGGGCCAAAACCTAAAGATAAAGGAGCTAAATCTATCAATGCATCTCCGGCTAAAACTCTAACCATTTCCCATATCGCTGATCACTTCAGGATCAAGCTCCTTATCTTCTTCACTGGCCCACAGCTGTTGTCATCTTCATCCCTCTTAACAGGTTTTGGAGTTTGAAAGTCAGAGGTCAAATCAGGTAAGACAGAGGAAGTTTTGACAGAAAGGAAAGACCGCCGTGTCTAAGAAAAAGAAGGGGCTGGCAATAAAGTTTATGGCCCTCATGCTAGTGTTCTCTTGTGGGCCAATGATTATCATGGGCCAGAGCGTGCCGCAGGCGAAGACGGCGGATGATTACTTTGCGGAAGGTGTCAGGCTGGATGAGGCTGGCGAATCTGAGAAGGCTGTCGAGGCATATCGCGCGGCTTTGAAACTGGATGCCAAGCACTTTGGCGCGCGTTTCAGTCTGGGCGAGATGTATATGTTTTTGGAAAAGTATGAAGAGGCTGTCAGTGAATTCAAGGAAGCTGTTAGCCTGCGGCCCAAAGAGGCGCGGGTTCATCTTGCGCTGGGCCAGGCTTATCTGAACGCGGGGCGCAAGCTTGAAGCTGTTGAGGCTCTGAAAGAAGCTCTCCGTTTGAATCCAGAGTTGACCGAAGCGCACAGGCTGCTCGGCGCGGCTTATGGTCTTCTGGGTCGCCATGAAGAGGCCGTGCGCGTGATGTTGCAGGCCATTGCTTTGCGCGAGCAGGATATCTCGCTGCACTTCGCGCTGGCACAGATACACATGCAGGCCGGGTGGATGGAAGAGGCTATCAATGCCTTGAACCGCGTCGTCTCTCTGCAACCTGACTTCCCTATCGCATATCAACTCCTGGGCGTCGCCTACGCGCGATTGGGCCGCACAGCAGAAGCCGCAGCAGCTTTCAGAGAAGCCATCAAGCTTGATCCGAAAGATGCTTTCTCTCATTACAATCTGGGAGTCTCACATCAGAAAACAGGCAAGCACGACGAAGCGATAGAGGCTTTGAAACAGGCCGTCCAACTCAAACCGGATTTCGGTGAAGCCCATTTCACATTGGGCCAGGAATATAAGCTCAAAGGCGAGCATGAAAAAGCTATCAACGCGCTCAAGCTGGCCGTGCGCTACAAGCCCGGCGAGCTCTCGCCCTTGTCCGAACTGGCCGATGCTTATCGTGCTGCCAATAGATATGAAGAAGCTCTTGAGCCGCTCAGGGAGGTCGTGCGCATACTGCCAAATGATCCTGAATCGCATTTCATCTTAGGCAACACATACATGATGGCTCTCCAGTATGACAAAGCTATAGAGAGTTTGCGCGAAGCTCTCCGGCTCAAGCCTAATCACGAGATGGCGCAGCAACGCTTGCAGGTCTCTACTGCGCGCAAGCACCTGGCCTCGAAGTTGGATAGTTACAAGCAAGAGGCCGCGAGGAATCCTAGAAGCGCAGAGGCGCGCGGGCGTCTGGCGAGTATCTTGAATAATTTGGGAAGGTATCAGGAGGCGGAGGAAGAGTATCTGGCGGCTGTCAAACTGGACGAGAATAATTCCGAGATTTATAACGGGATGGCTATCAATTATTCCGAGTGGGGGAAACACGAAAAAGCCATAGAGCCATACAAGCGCGCCGCCGCGCTCAAGCCGCATCATGTTTTGTATCTAAGCCTGAGCCACTCTTATCAGAAGCTTGGCCGGATTGATGAAGCGATAGCGGCCCTGCAAAAGTCTCTTGAGATAAAACCGACCTTCACGTTTGGGCTTTACGAGTTGGGAAGGCTTTACGCGGATCAGGGACGATTTGAGGAAGCGATTGAGTGCTACAGAAAAGTCTTGCAGCTAGAGCCGACGGATGTCTTCGCCAATCACGCGCTCGGCATGGCTTACATCGCCACCGGAAACAAGACCGGCGCGATGCAGCAATATCATATTCTCCAAAACCTCAACCCGGATGTCGCGGCGCGTCTGCTGAGCGTGATTCGTTAATGAGAGCGGAAGCGTTTGATTCAGATGGAAAGCATCCAATCGTGAATAAGCTTTCGATGCTCACAAACCGTTCCTACGCGCGCGGGCTCAAGCTCCTCGCTGAAAGCGATGCAGACCTCGCGCAGATTTTAGAGCGGCACGGGACGCCGCCACTCTGGCAGCGCGAAGAAGGATTTCCCACTCTCGTCAAAATTATTTTAGAGCAACAGGTCTCTCTCGCCTCTGCCGAAGCTGCTTTTAAAAAGCTGCTCGCAATCGCTTCGCCGCTCACGCCCGCGCGATTCTTAGAGCTTGATGAAGTCACTCTCAAGGCCGCAGGATTCAGCCGGCAAAAAATTATTTACGGAAGACACCTGGCAGAAGCTATTGTCTGCGGCTCGCTTGACCTAGAGGCTTTGCGCTCGAAGAGCGACGAAGAGGTCAGGAGCGAGTTGCAGAAGGTCAAAGGCATAGGGCTTTGGACTGCTGAAATTTATCTGCTGATGGCGTTGCTGAGGCCGGACGCGTGGCCCGGCGGCGATTTGGCTCTGGCTATCGCCGTGCAGGAATTAAAGCGACTGCCTCACAGGCCCGGCCCGCTTGAGCTTGAAGAACTCAGCAAGCAATGGCAACCATTTCGAGCAATCGCTGCGCGTCTTTTATGGAATCACTACCTGCATAGCCCAAGACGAAAGAGTCTCCCGCAAAGGCGCTGGTGGGCAAAGAAGGCGCGAAGAAAGCTTTCAAGTTAAATAATCACTCAAGACCTTTGCGTGCTTTCTTTGCGTCTTTGCGGGAAACTTTCTTGCTTATGCGAGCACTCTTTTTTTAATCGCATCTCTCAAGCAACTCGATACAGCTTTTTCTTCATCAATCTCTACGGTCAACGAAAAAAGTTCTTGACACGCAAGCTGGTCATGCCTTATACATGCGCGTTCGCTTTCAGCAAAGATGAGAGCGAGCATGAGGAAAAATTTTCAATGTTAACGAATCTGACCAACACCAAACAGACAGCCCTCCGGCAGCCGTGCATAGGTTTGCCGGGCGCGGCGTGGTCTGTCTATGGTCTGAATTCGTTATTCCTGATTACGAATCGCGGCGGACAGTCCATGCATAGACAGGCCCCCGAAAGCCTCGGCTTTACGGATCGCAGCCAAGTCTTGATGTAACCCTGCGGGAGCGGCTCCCGCTCCCAAATCTCATAGCAAAATTTAAGGGATTTAGATGGAGCGGGCAGTTTCTCTGAGAAACTTTTGTCCCGCTCTTTTCATGTTGTTTGAAAATCGAAGTACCTTTTTGTTTGAGAGGTGAAGGCAGGAGAGCCTTCTAAACGGATAGCTGACCTGAGTGCTTTGCGAGAGTCCCACAGGTCGCCATCCTCTGTCGAAGTGTGCCTCGAAGTGTGTCTTCGTGCGCTTACTCTTCTGCCTTCATCTATTTTTTAACACAGGAATTTTATTTGTGCATGTGCGCGTCACAAAACTTTTCCGGGATCGTCTAACAGGCAGGATGCCTGACTTTGAATCAGGCGATGAAGGTTCGAGCCCTTCTCCCGGAGCCAGATTTTTTTCTTAACTCCCGATGTGGCCCAAACGGCAGAGGCGACTGTCTTAGAAACAGTAGGATGAGAGTTCGAATCTCTCCATCGGGACCAACATTTTTCTTTGCGGGGATGAACGCGAAATGGAAAGCGGGTTAACTTTCGATTAACTGATTTGCGAGTTCGAGTCTCGTCATCCCTGCCAAGCTTTTTTCTGATGTGTGGGCCGTAGCTCAAACGGCAGAGCGCTGCGCTGTGAATGCAGACGTTGCGAGTTCGAATCTCGTCGGCCCACCCAAAACTTTTTTTCGGAACCGTGGCCGAGAGGTGAGGCATTTCGTTGTCAACGAAAACGATGACGGTTCGAGTCCGTCCGGTTCCGCCAACTCACACGCGCGCGCCAGTAGCTAAATCGGTAACAGCACCTGTCTTATAAGCAGGAGAGTTGTGAGTTCGAGTCTCACCTGGCGCACCATTTTTTTCTGACAGGGCATGGTGTAGTGGCTTCTCGCATCCGAGTTTTGGAAACTCGTGGCGTCAGTTCGATTCTGACTGCCCTGACCATTTAAAGTTTTGCATCGGAAAATTTGCATCGTTGGTCCAGCCCGGCTCTAAGACGCGGCGTTGCCAGCGCCGAGACACCGGTTCGAATCCGGTACGATGCTCCACACAATTTTCTCAGATGCCCCGCACAATTTTTCCAAAGGGCCGTTAGCTCAACTGCATCAGAGCGCGTGGCTTCGAACCACGAGGCTGGGGGTTGGAATCCCTCACGGCTCACCAATGCGACAATCTGACAAATACAATTTCTTTCTCGCGTGACAGATTTTTTTTCGCATGCAGGCATCGCCAAGTTGGTCCAAGGCACTGGATTGCAAATCCAGCATCGCCGGTTCAAATCCGGCTGCCTGCTCATTTGATAATTTAGAGAGCGTCGAGAGCTACAGGATTCTTAACTCTCAACATTCTCTAAACTAATTTTCCCGTCTTAACGCAAGATGTGGTATTTATTTAAGAAAGGAGGCCCCCTTGTATGGCATTGCATGGCCGTGTGCTTTTACTAAATTTTTCTTACGAGCCGCTTGGCACGGTTGGAGTCGCGCGCGCGATGTGCCTCTCGCTGAAAGGCACTGTGTTTATCGAAGAGCACGACGGCGAGCGCGTGCTGCATTCTCCGAGCGCGACCTTCCGCGTGCCGAGCGTGATACGCCTGCGCTCCTATATCAACGTGCGCAGGCGTCGTGAAGCTTCCGGGATGAAGCGGCTCAGGATTTATATGCGCGACAAGTTTCGCTGCCAGTATTGCGGCGACAAGAAAACTTCAACCGAACTGACGCTCGACCACATCCTGCCGCGCTCGCGTGGCGGAGATAACTCCCCTGTCAACATCGTCACAGCATGCGTCGCATGCAATAACCGCAAGGGCAGCCGCACGCCTGATGAAGCGCGCATGCCACTGCTGACCTCACAGACGGCCCTGCGCGTAAAGCTCGAAAGAGTTGTCCTGTGCCACTATGCAGAAGCCAGACCTGAGTGGCGCAAGTACCTCTTTCTTGATCATCACGACGATGCAGTCTCACACGAACAAGTCCACATCGCGTGACTCTCAAATGGAGCGGCTCTCCTCCCGCTCCAGATAATCTCTCAAACACATTCCAAAAAACTTTTCTCTCTCCGTCAGGTCGGATAGCTGAGACGGATTAGCGCTTGCTTGAAAAGCAAGAGAGGTTGGCTCAATTCCAACTCCGACCGCCAAGTCGAAGGATGAAGGCGGAAGGATGAAGGATGAAAGTGTGGCTCTCTGAGATGAGTGCTTCAAGCTTAAACAGCATGCCTTTCATCCTTCCGCCTTCCGCCTTCCGCCTTGCTTTTCCGGGGCGTGGCTCGTCCGGCGCAGAATGTGACTGTGTTGGATTGTGGAGTGCAAGAGGCGCATGCGGCCTCGCGCCCCGGCCAGTTTTTTGGCAGGCTTTGTAACTTAAATCTTCACACAAACGGCCCGCGTTCCCGACATCGGTCTTCTAAACCGTTCCTCCAGAAAAGCGTCGGGCGGAGAGGCAAAAGGGGTTCGACTCCCTCGCGGGCTTCCAAAAGTTTTTTCTGTGGGCCAGTAGCTTAAACAGGCAAAGCGACAGTCCTGCAAACTGTTAGATAAGAGTTCAAATCTCTTCTGGTCCAAAAACATTTCTCTTGCGGCGTAGCTCAACCGGCTAACAGAGCGTTCGTCTTGTAAACGAGAAGATGTGGGTTCGACTCCCATCGCCGCAGCCAATAAAAACTGGCGGTGATCTTGAGAGATCACCGACAACAATCACAACGTTAATTGGCTAGGTCTTGCTCATATCCGCGAACATACGATGAAGTTTAGTCAATTCGAGGAGTTGAGTGTAACAGGATTTGCTCTTGCCCATCACGTTCGGAATAGAGAGTTTCAGTTTGAATCTAATTTCAGAAGCCCATGATCTAATTCCCAATGATGATTTGGGCATAAGGCAATCAAATTTGAAAGGGCATTGATTTCACTTATTAAAGCCTCATTCGGAAAGTCACTTACAGGCCGCAAGTGCGCTATCTCAATATGATGATTATAACCACAGATATAGCACTCATATTGAGCGCCGCTTCGCTTAAAAACTTTATATGCGTGCGCCCGAATAGAACTTCGTGCAGATTGCCAATTGGCATTAGCGGAAAAGAGCATACCTTTTGTTTTAAGCATAAGACTGCTTGTGCGATTAATATACCGAGCCACAGGAATACATGGGTCGCAATTTTTGCGACGTACATTACGTGAATAAAATTCATTGCCGCAATGCTCACAGGTAAGCACCCTTAAAGGACGAGCCGCCCAAGTTCGCTTTCTCTTGGGATACAAGTGATTATTAAAAGCTGCACTACATGAGCGACTACAAAATACTTTTAGCCGCACCTCTTTGACTTTAACGCAATCTGGAACATTAATTACTTCATGGCAGTTCTTACAACGATTTGGATTCTGATAATAATTCTCAAGAGCTAATCTCCTACGGTCGGCATTGTGTTTAAGAGTCATGTTCTTATTTTACCAAATGTGAGATAGAGTCGAAATTTATTCCATATACAGTTCGATTCCTGTTCCCGCAACCAATTTCCGAAAAACACCTCATCCCCCGACTCGCCACAAAGCAGAGACATGAGAGCAATGTGATAGAGAATTTATTCAGTGAGTAGATTCTTCCACTTTGCTCTCGTGTCTTCCCGCCTCGCTGGTCGAGTGGTCTTTGTTTTTGATGTGGCGTAGCCAAGCGGCAAGGCATCGCATTGTTAATGCGAATATCGAAGGTTCGAATCCTTCCGCCACAGTTTGCTTGCAGGCCGGTAGCCAAGTGGCCCAAGGCATCCGCCTTTTAAGCGGAGGACTCGTCGGTTCGAATCCGACCCGGCCTAAAGAAATTTTTCGCGGGGCATAGCTCAATGGTAGAGCAGCCGGTTGATATCCGGTGTTAGCGGCAGATTACCGCAAGGTTGCAGGTTCGAGTCCTGCTGCCCCGATTAACTCTTGCCTGTTCCCTCTCATCAACAAGGCGCTTCGATTTTGAGTTTGTATTGAATTGTATTTTTAAGTGGAGGTGCAGTCGTGTCTGTTTGTGAAGTTGAGTTAAAAATCTTCCGCTCGTCGGCAGAGGTCTTAGAGCTTGTGCGCGGATTTGAGTTCGGCACACTGCCGCGCGCAGAGTGGACGCATCGCGCGCACCTGACCGTCGCGCTCTGGTACTGCCTGCGCTATTCAGAGACTGAATCCGTCCGGCTGATTCGTGAAGGCATCAAGCGATATAACCACGCGCACGGCATCATCACTACGCGCGAGAGCGGTTATCACGAGACTTTGACGCTCTTCTGGATGCGCCTCGTGCGGCGTTACCTGAAAGAAGTTTCGACGATTGATTGCACGCTCGCAGTTCTCGCAAACGATTTATACGAGCGTTGTGGCGACAAGAGCCTGCCGCTCACTTACTACACGCGCGAACGTCTGATGTCATTTGAAGCGCGCGTGAATTGGATTGAGCCTGATTTGAGAGAGTTGAATTGATGCCGCAAACAATAGCGGAGAATTTTACAGGAATGAGATGCAGCCATGCTCATCCGTTTTATCACAACGGAGATACACGATTGCTCGCGTGTCGCGGCGGGCATCTTTGTCGCTGCCTATGAGTTGCGAGACAGCGGCAGGCTGCCTTTTTATGACCAAGAGGCTCTGACGGAAGCCTTGCGCTGGTTTGAGTTTTATCTCAAGAGACCCTACAGATTTTCGCGCACCATGCGCCCGCGCCAGCCTGTAGCCATCTCATGGTTTAAATCAACAGCCACAGACCACATCAGCAAAATCTGGGAGATGGTCGCTATCCTGGAAAACAACGACGTGACTGTTCGTTTGATTAAAACAATCACGCCCGGCTACATCGTCTATGAAGACGAGCATCAGATTGTCGCAGAGCCTTACGCGGAGATGTGTTTGTTGTTGAGATAGTCGCCTTCAACAATCAAGAGACTAAATCACTCAACCCTTTGCGAACTTATCTTTTCTCTTTGCGCCACCAGCGTGAACCGCTCGTTGAGGTTTCACGCTGGTGGCGCAAAGAAAAGAAAGACCGAAAGCTCGCAAAGGAATGCTGATAATTTTCTTATTTCGCTCTTCTAGCTGAATACAATCCATCAAAGACGTATTCCATCTTCCCGCTCGCGTCTGGCACGAAGATAAGATTGTTTTCCAGCTCTGGCCCAAAGGAGAGACGATTGGGCGCGGTCTTTGACAACTCAATATTGTTCTCAGATTGTTTGTAAAAGAGCTTGCCGTCTTTGACAAATATCTCCCACGTTTGCGGCCCGTTGTGATATGTGCCGCTAAAATTTGCCATCTCTGCTGCGCTGAAAGGCTGTGCCGTCTTGGGTTGTGCAGCCGCCTCAGGCTTGAGCGGCAGGAACATCTCCATTACTTTGTTTCTCGTCCGCGATAAAGTCTCGCCGCTTCTGTTGGTCACGACGATGATGGCAAAGCGTTGCTCCGGCATCATCTGAATCATAGAGCCATAGCCTCTGCTAAAGCCTCCGTGCATCACAACGCGCACGCCTCGCTGCTCAAAATTCAGCAGGCCATAACCGTAATGCACGCCCGGCTCTCCGGGCATGTTGATGTACTGGCCCTGAAGTTTAGTGAAAACTTCCGATGGCAATAATTGTTTGCCTTCTATGCGCCCGCCGTTGAGCATCGCAATCACAAAACGCGATAGCTCATTCGCGCTCGAATAGATAGAGCCTGCGGGCCATTGGGCCACGTTGTTGTAGGCCGGGCGAATGATTGCCGGCGGCTCTTTGCCGCTCGTGCTGTGGCCCATTGAGAGCGGATAGGTCATTGCCATAAGCGGGCGCAAAGTCGTGCTCTTCATACCTAGCGGTTGAAAGACAAGCTCGCTCATCGCATCTGCGTAAGGGTTCTTTGTCACCTCTTCGATGACATATCCGGCCAGCCAGAATCCCGCGCTCGAATATGAATAAATCTGTCCGGGCTCTGTGAACCTGACTTCATCTTTCCAGCCGCGCACCATGCGCGCCAGAGCTTCGTCATCCTGCGAGATAGGAGCCTGTATGTCAGCCATCCCGCCACTGTTGCTGATGAGTTGATGCACTTTGATGCGCGCCAGATTCGGATGAAGACCTTTGGCGTAACTCCCAATCGGCGCATCCAATTTGATTTTGCCCTGCGCGGCCAGAGAGACAAGTGCTGCGGCTGTGAACATCTTCGTCGTAGAGCCCAAGCGAAAGAGCATCTCCGGCGTTACCTGCGCGCCCGTTTCGACATTGGCGACACCGAAGCCCTTTGCATAAATCACGCGCTCGCCACTAACGAGAGCGATGGCCGCGCCGGGAGTTCGTGTCGCCTTCAACTCTTCCTGTATGACTTTTTCGAGCACGCTCATATCGCGCGCCTCCTGGGCCAGAGTGGAAGTCGCAAGCAAGCTGCACATCAGAAACAGCATTGCTCTTATCAAGTATTTTTTCATTTGATGTTCGAGGTAAAGAAATTTCAAATTTCAAATTTCAAATTTGAGATTTGAGATTTAAATGTAATCTCAGCAAAAAGCGGCACGCATGCTTGCCATCACATACGTGCCGCAGTTGTGCGATTGGTTTCTTTTATCGTTGCCTTATGCTCCGCCAATCATGGCTTCGGAGATAAGCAGTGTCGGCGCGGCAGTGCCTCCGAACTTGAAGCTCAAATCGTTGCCGACCATCTTGACGTTCTTCAAAAGCTGGGTCAGATTTCCGGCAACCGTAATCTCCTGCACGGGATATGTTATCTCGCCGTTCTCAATCCAGAAGCCGTTGGCTCCCTGCGAGACATCGCCGTTCACGCCGTTAAAGCCGAAGCCGAAAAGTGAAGTCACATACAGACCGCTCTTGATGCTCTTGATAATGTCCTTCGGGTCTGTCGCTCCGGCTTTGATGTAAAGATTGGTCGAGCCAACGCCCGGATTCGACTGGTAACTGCGCGCGGCATTGCCGGATGGTTTGAGACCCAGACGACGCGCCGAGTAAGAATCGCAAACGTAATTCTTGAGCACGCCGTTTTCCACGACGGAGACTTGCGAAGAGCGCACGCCTTCGGCATCGAAAGGTCTTGAGGCAGGGCCGTCCGCCATCGTCGCGTCATCCATGATGGAGATGAGCGGCGAAGCGATTTCCGTCCCAATCTTGTCCACCAGGAAAGAGGACTTGCGATAGATGCTGCGTCCCGATGCCGCGCCGAAGACCCAGCCGACAAGCTGGCCCGCGACGAGGCGATCTATCACAACCGGCGCGGTCTGCGACTTGACCTTTTTGCCTCCGAGCTTGGCAATCGTGCGGCGCGCTGCCTCTTCGCCAACAGACTTCGGTGAATCAAGCTTGCTCAGGAAACGATTGAAGGTAAACCATCCATCCGTCTGCTTGACGCCGTTCTCTTCGGCCATCAGGTTGACGCTGAGGCTCGAAGACGTTGACCTGTACTGGCCCACGAATCCGTCAGAGTTGGCGAGTGTTGACTGGAAAGTTCCATCAAACCAATTTGTGCCGCGCGTGTTGGTAATGCGTTTGTCAAAGCTTCGTCCGGCGGCCTCTGCCTCTTTCGCCATCTCGATTTTCTTCTCCGGCGAAAGCTTTGCGAGCGATTCGTCAAAGAGCATCAGATTGCCGTTGTAAGTTCCGAGAAACTCTTTCGGCGCGAGACCGTTGTACTCGTCCGCGCCCGAAACCTTGACGATTTCCAGAGTCTCTTTGACAAGACTTTTGACAGACTTGTCCGTGAAATCCGTCGTGTAGGTCAGGGCCGTCGCGTTGTTTTTGAAGATACGCATGCCGAGCCCTTTGCTGATTGATTGCTGTAGCTTTTCAATCTGCCCCAGACGGATGGTTGTGTTGAACTGCGAGCCGTTGACGATATAAACATCACATGCATCGGCTCCCTGTTTTTTGAATTCAGCGACGATTTCGGTGGCTAAGTTTTTGTAGTCTTGCATCGGTGGCTCCTCCTTTAAGCTTTCCTGGTTTTGGTGCCGCCGACTGTAATCTCAGACACCTTGACGGTCGGAATGCCCATCCCGACGGGTACGCTCTGGCCGCTCTTGCCGCATGTCCAGCCGCCGTCCGTAAATTTCAGGTCGTTGCCAACCATCGTGACCTTCGTCATCACGTCCGGCCCGTTGCCGATGAGAGTCACGCCTTTGAGCGGCGCAGTAATCTTGCCGTTCTCAATCAGGTAGCTCTCTGTCACCGCGAAGTTGAAATCGCCCTTCGTGATGTCAACAGAGCCGCCCGCGAAGCGTTTCGCATAGACGCCTTTCTGCACGGACTTGATAATCTCTTCGGGGTCAGACTTGCCGGGCAGCATGTACGTGTTGGTCATGCGCGGCATCGGAGCGTAGTTGTAAGATTCGCGACGACCGTTGCCTGTGTTCGGCACGCCCATCTGCTTCGCGCTGATGCGGTCGTTCATGTAGCCGCGCAGGATGCCCTTCTCAATCAAGGTCGTCGCCGCGGGCGGGTTGCCTTCGTCGTCAACATTGATTGTGCCGCGCATGTTTTCAAATGTGCCTTCATCAACGACTGTGCAAAGCTCTGAAGCAACCTTCTGGCCCACGCGACCGGAATAGTTGGCAAGCTTCTTATAGTTGAAATCTGCTTCGAGTCCGTGACCGACGGCTTCGTGCAGGAGGATGCCGCTGTCTGCGTTGCCGAGCACGACTGTCTGCGGGCCTGCTTCGGCATCCTGCGCGCTGAGGCTCAGGACTGCGAGACGCGCGGCCTCTTTGGCAATCGCCGCAGGGCTGCGTTTCTTGGCAAAGTATTCGAGGCCGATGCGCCCGCCGCCAGCCTCGTATCCATTCTGACGCTGCGCGCCTTCTTCCGCGATGCAGGTGGTCTGGAAGAGGAAGAGCGGCTGCATGTCCTGCCAGCTCACGCCGTCCGAGTTGGCATAAGCTAAGTATTTCACTTCATCGTTGAAGCCTATTTGCACGCGGATGATTTTGGGGCTGAAAGCTTTGGCTGCGCTGTTGGCTTCGTTGATGAAGGAGAGTTTTTTAGTGAGTTCGGAGGTCGTGGAAAGCTCGCCTATGGGATAGAGATTCCTTGGGCGAATCTCGCCGATGGCTTTGGCCTTGATGCGTGCGTTCTTGTCATTGGCGATGGCTGCGGCGGCGTTTGCAGCCTCCATCATGCTTTCCATCGTCAGGTTTTCCGAGAAGGCAAAGCCGACCTGGTCGCCCTTGATGGCGCGTATGCCGACGCCCTGCACGATGCCGCGCCGCGCGGACTTGACCATGTCCTCTTCAAACGAGAGGATAGAGGTGATTGTGTATTCAAAAAACAGGTCTGCGAAATCCGCTCCGCGCGAGAGACAGGCGGCCAGGAGTTTGTCCATGTCCTGCTTGCTGACCTGAAAATAGGTATCGAGGATGGGAAGATTTTTAGCGGGATTTTCGCCCGCGATAATCTTGCTGAGCCAAAGGTCGCTGGTCGCAACGGCAGCCATTGCGAGCGAGCCTTTCAGCATAAATTCACGTCTTTTCATGCGCTTCTCCTCTACGTAAGGGGAACAGGCGACTGCTCCGCATCTGGGTTAAAAACCGGACTGTTGCTAATCGAATTGATGGCAAAGAATTATTGGGACGAGTGCGCTACACATCGCGCCATTTTACGCCAAGCAGTTAAATATAGTTGCATTTTGTGTGAAAAAGCTAGAGTTATGTGATTAAAAGGGACAAGCATGGGGCGGAACACCGATTTGTCGGGACGAATCGTGGCCCACGGTTTTCGGGTTTTCTCTCAATTTTTGAATTAATTAGATGTTAATTATCGACGGCTCATACGGAGAAGGCGGCGGGCAGATTATACGCACGTCTCTGGCCCTCTCGCTCGTGACAGGAAAATCCTTCCGCGTCGAGCGCGTGAGGGCCAAACGCGACAGGCCCGGACTCCAACGCCAGCACCTGACGGCGGTGCTGTCTGCCGCCAAAATCGGCAATGCTCTGGTCGAAGGCGCGCATGTCGGGACAAGCCAGTTTTCATTTGTGCCGGGCGAGGTTGTGCCGGGCGATTATACTTTCAGCATAGGGACTGCCGGGAGCACTACACTCGTCATGCAAGCCGTGCTGCCGCCGCTTCTGATAGCTTCTGGCCCAAGCGTCCTGACGATAGCGGGCGGGACGCACAACGTGCACGCGCCGCCGTTTGAATTTCTACAGAAAACTTTTCTGCCGCTCGTCAACCGCACAGGGCCAAAGGTTTCTCTGGAGCTTGAACGCTATGGCTTTTATCCGCCGGGCGGAGGCCGCCTCAATGTCTTGATTGAGCCGACGGGCATGCGCGAGCGTTTGGAGATAGAAGCGCGCGGCGAGATTCTTTCTCAAAAAGCACGCGCGCTCGTCGTCAATCTTCCGCCGCACATAGCGGAGCGCGAGCTTGCAGTAGTCGAAGAGGAATTGGGTTTGAGCGGCGGGCAGCTTGAGATTGAAACTTCTCAGAATGCCATCAGTCCCGGCAATGTCTTGACCATTGAGATTGCGTCCGAGCAGGTGACGGAGATTTTCACTGGCATAGGTCAGCGCGGCGTGCGCGCAGAGGATGTGGCCCAAACGGCTGTCAGGGAAGCCATGCAATATCTCTCTGTTGACGCGCCTGTCGGAGAGCATCTTGCAGACCAGTTGCTCATCCCGCTTGCACTCGCGCGCGGCGGCTCGTACATCACTGGCCCACTCTCTTTGCATACGAAGACGAACATCGAAGTCATCAAACAATTCTTGGATGTGAAGATTGCAACTTTGCAAGTGGCGGAAGGAGTGTGGAAGATTGAAGTTGAAGTCTGAGCTATTAAAAGTAAGTCTCCCGCAAAGGCGCAAAGGAAGATGCAAAGATATTAAGTGTTTATTTATCTCGCATGCTCTCTTTGCGTCTTGTCTTCTTTGCGCCTTTACGCCTTTGCGGGAAACGTCACGCTCTTAATTCCATATATGGTAAATTAAACTCGTCTCTACACTTAACTGGCAGTTGCGGCGCAAGTCCGAATGTGATTTTGCGTTCTATCGAATGACTCTCCCGAAAGATTCTGAAAAAATTGTTGGAAACAAAGCTATGATGCGTCTCAAAACATTTACCTGCTTATTGCTCATTTGCGCCACTTACCTGGGAGCAGTCGTGCCACGTCAGACTTTGCTGCTGGCCGAAGCGGGCGCACGCCAAACGGATGAGGATTCGATGAAGGATGAAAAAAGAGGATTGCAGTTTCGCTTGAGCGAGGGCGCGGAGCAGTCTGAGCGTCCAGCGACAGGCAACGTCGGACAGGCTACTCCGTTGTCTGAGGCCGAAGCGCAGAATATCTTGCGGCGTGTGCCGCCGATTAAGTCCGAAGCAACAGACGAGCAGGACTTCGCACTGCGCGAGCGTTCGCTTCCGCCGCCGCGCACAGGCGAAACCATCAAGGCTTCGTTTCCGCCGCCGGTTCCAACATCGCTGCCGGATCAATCAACGTCCGGCCCGCTCGAAGTTCTGCGCTTCTCGCCCGAAGGCGAAGTCCCTCTCGCGCCGCAACTGAGCGTCACGTTTTCGCAGCCGATGATCGCGCTCTCTTCGCAGGCAGAACTCTCAGCGCAGGATGTGCCTGTGCGCGTCACGCCGCAGCCGAAAGGCCGTTGGCGTTGGGTCGGAACGAGGACGCTCTTTTTCGAGGCTGCGGATGGCCGCTTGCCGATGGCTACGGAATACACTGTCACAGTTCCAGCCGGAACAAGGTCTGCGAGCGGCGCGGCTCTCGCCAATGAGCGCACATGGAAATTCGCCACGCCCGCGCCGACAGTCAAAAGCATGTATCCGCCCTCTGTCCCGCAACGCCGCGACACATTGATGTTCGTAGAGTTTGACCAGAGGATTGACCCGGAGAGCGTGCTGCGAACAATCAAGGTTCAGGACGGAAGAAATATTTTCAGAACGAGGCTGGCGACTGCGGAAGAGATTGCCGCCGATGCGACTGTGCGCGAGATGAGCAAGCGCGCGGAGCAGGGACGATGGCTTGCCTTTCGTGCGCTCGATGCCAACGGGAGAACGGAAAACGCGCTTTCGCCAAATGCAACCATCACTATTAACATTGGGCCAGGCACGCCTTCGAGCGAAGGCCCGCGCACGACTCAACAAGCGCAGTCCTTCTCTTTTCAAACCTACGGGCCGCTCGTTATCACGGAGCATCGCTGCGGCTACGAGGCAAACTGCTCGCCTTTCGATACATGGATTATCAATTTCAACAATCCGCTTGATGCAAAGGCTTTCGAGAAATCGCAGGTTCGCGTTGAGCCGGAAGTGCCGGGATTGCGTGTGCAGGCTATCGGTCACATAATACAAATCGAAGGCATCAAGCCGGGACGCACGGATTATAAAGTCACGATAGACGGCTCGCTGCGCGACCAGTTCGGGCAGACGCTCGGCAAATCTCAGACTGTAGTTTTCAAGGTCGGCAGCGCGCCGCCTGTGCTGACTGCCAACGGCGGCGAGATGGTCGTCCTGGACCCTGCGGCCTCCGCGCGATTTTCTGTCTATAGCATCAATCACAACAGCCTCAAAGTCCGTCTCTATTCCGTCACGCCCGCAGACTGGGAAGCCTATGCCGCGTACATGCGCATCTCGCGCGGCTATGGCGGCGACGCGCGCAAGCCGCCGACGCCTCCGGGCAAGCTTGTCTCTAACAAGACTGTCGCCGTCGCGGCCAAACCAGACGAGATGATTGAGACGCGCATTGATCTTGGCCCCGCGCTCAATCAAGGCCTGGGCCAAGTCATCGTCATCGTCGAGCCGACAACTCCTGTCAACAATCGTAACAGGTATGACCGCCAGATGGTCGAGACGTGGGTGCAGGCGACGAACATCGGTCTGGACGCTTTTGTGGACCAGAACGATTTAATCGGCTGGGCCACTTCGCTCAAGGATGGAAAGCCGCTCAAGGATGTCGAGCTGACGATTCATCCAGGCGAAGTCAAAGGACAGACGGGCGCGGATGGCTTAGCGCGTCTGGCTCTTCCTTCGCGCGCGGCCAAAAGTCTGAATGTGCTTGTCGCACGCGCGGGGCGCGATTTGGCAATCCTGCCGGAGCATGTTAGCTGGTGGTATCAGGAAGGCGGCTGGGTCAAGAGGAGCACTGAGGATCAGCTTCGCTGGTATGTCTTTGACGACCGCAAGATGTACAGGCCCGGCGAAGAGGTTCACATCAAGGGCTGGATTCGTCGCATCGGCGGCGGAACGACGGGCGATGTCTCTACGCTCGACGGCGCGGTCTCAAACGTCAGTTATATTCTCAGAGACTCGCGCGGCAATGAGATAACGAAAGGCACGCTGTCTGTCAACGCGCTCGGCGGCTTTGATACTTCTTTCAAACTGCCCGGCACAATGAATCTGGGTTACGCGCAGCTTGCCTTCAAAGCTCATGGCAGCATCACGCTCGGAAGCGATTTTCAGCATGCCTTTCAAGTGCAGGAATTTCGTCGTCCAGAATTTGAAGTCAACGCGCAGGCGACGGAAGGCCCGCACTTTGTCGGAGGATTTGCGACAGCCAATGTCAGCGCAAGCTACTTCGCGGGCGGAGCTTTGCCCAACGCCGAAGTCAACTGGCGCGTGACCTCAACGCCCGGACAGTTCACGCCGCCCAACCGCTCCGACTACACTTTCGGCAAATGGATTCCGTGGTGGTTTTCATATAACGAAAGAGAGAACGAGAGCGTCACACAGACTTTCACTTCGCGCACGGATGCAGCAGGCAAGCATCACCTGCGAATTGATTTCGATGCGGTCAACCCGCCGCGCGCGTCGAACGTGACGGCACAGGCAAGCGTCACGGATGTCAATCGCCAGACATGGACTGCATCCACAAGCATGCTCGTGCATCCGGCAGATTTATATGTCGGACTGCGCAGCCCGCGCACCTTCGTGCAGAAGGGCGAGCCGCTCGTAGTCGAATCCATCGTCGTTGACCTTGACGGCAAAGCGATTGCGGGACGCGACATACGCATGCGCGCGGTCTTGCTCGACTGGGTCTATAAAGACGGCGAATGGAAACAGGAAGAATTGAACGCGCAGGATTGCGTTGTCAAATCTGCGTTGGATGCTGTGAAGTGTACTTTCACGACAAGCGAGGGCGGGCAGTATCGCGTGACGGCTTCAATCATGGACGACCGCGAGAGGCGCAACGAGAGCGAGTTGACATTGTGGGTCGCAGGGGGCAAGCAGCCGCCGAAACGCGATGTCGAACAGGAAAAGGTCGAGATGATTCCAGACCGCAAGGAATACCAGCCGGGCGATGTGGCCGAGATTCTCTTGCAAGCTCCCTTCTCTCCTGCCGAAGGCGTGCTCACGCTCAGGCGCAGCGGGCTTGTCAAGACCGAGCATTTTCGTATGGAAGGCCCGTCGCATACTTTGAAAATTCCGATTGAGGAAAGCTACTTGCCGAACATCTATGTGCAGGTGGATTTGAACGGCGCATCCGCGCGCACGGATGATAAAGGAGATGTGGATGAAAAGCTGCCAAAGCGTCCGGCGTTTGCGACAGGCAGTTTAAATCTCTCGATTCCGCCAGCGACGCGCAAGCTCAACGTCTCTGCCACGCCGCGTGACAAAGCTCTTGAGCCGGGCGGCGAAACCGTTGTCAATGTCGAAGTCAAAGATTCTGGAAGCAAGCCCGTCGGCGGAAGCGAAGTGGCAGTCGTAGTGGTTGATGAATCCGTGCTCGCGCTGACAGGCTACAGGCTCGCAGACCCGCTCGCGGTCTTCTATTCGATGCGTGGGCCGGAGACAACTGACTATCACCTGCGCGCGAATCTGATGCTCGGCAACATTGGAGATTTGAAAATCGAAAGCACTATGCAATCGGGGAGAAGCATGATGGCGGCGGAGGCGATGCCTGCTCCGATGGTCGCCGGGACGCCCGCAGCTAGAAGAGAGATGGTCCAGAATTTTAAGATTGACGGTCAGGACAATAATGACAACGCGCCGATTAATCTGCGCGAAAACTTTAACGCGCTCGCGATCTTTGCCGCCGCAGTCCCGACCGATGCGAACGGGCGCGCAGAAGTTAAAGTTAAATTGCCTGACAACCTGACGCGCTATCGCGTGATGGCCGTCTCGGTCGCTGGCGGAAAACAGTTCGGCTCAGGCGAGTCTGCAATCACCGCGCGGATGCCTTTGATGGCAAGACCTTCCGCGCCGCGCTTCTTAAACTTTGGCGACAAGTTTGAGTTGCCTGTCGTTTTGCAGAATCAGACGGACGCGCCGATGACTGTTGATGTGGCCGTGCGCGCGACGAATGCGGAATTGACGGCAGGCTCTGGCCGTCGCGTTAATGTTCCTGCAAACGACCGCGTTGAAGTGCGCTTTCCGACAAGCGCGAACAAAGCAGGGACGGCGCGTTTTCAGATTGCAGCGGTCTCTGGCAAGTGGGCGGACGCTGCGGAAATTTCTCTGCCGGTTTGGACACCTGCGACGACCGAAGCCTTTGCGACTTACGGCGAGATTGACAAGGGAGCGATTGCGCAACCAGTCAAAGCTCCGCCCGATGTCTTTACACAGTTTGGCGGTCTTGAGATTTCCACTTCGTCAACGCAGTTGCAGGAATTAACGGACGCTGTGCTGTATCTGACGGCTTATCCGTATGAATGCTCTGAGCAACTGGCGTCGCGCGTGCTCGCCATCGCCGCTTTGAAAGATGTGCTGGCGGCCTTCAAGGCCAAAGGCTTGCCGCCGCCCGATGAGATGAAGGCGGCTGTGGCGCGAGACATCAAGCGGCTGCAAGGATTGCAGAACGACAACGGAGGCTTTGGCTTCTGGCGTCGCGGCGAAGAGTCCTGGCCCTACGTCAGCATACATGCCGCGCATGCGCTCATCAGAGCGAAGGCGAAAGGCTTTGATGTGCCGGACGCGATGCTTGAGAAAGCCCGCACGTATCTGCGAAATATAGAGGAGCACATTCCAGGTTATTACAGCATTGAATCGAGGCGAGCCATCATCGCTTACGCGCTCAATGTGCGTCATAAGATGAAGGACAGCGATGCTTCGCGCGCGCGCAAGTTGATTGCGGAAGCGGGATTGGAAAAGCTCTCGCTTGAAGCAGTCGGTTGGCTCTTGCCGATTCTTTCGGGCGACGCTGGTTCGAGAACGGAGGTCGAAGCCATACGCCGTCATCTCAACAATCGCGCGACAGAAGAAGCAGGGACAGCACACTTCGTAACTTCCTACAGCGACGGCGCGCATGTCCTGCTGCATTCCGCCAGACGCGCGGACGGCATCATCCTCGAAGCTTTAATCGGCGACCAGCCGCAGAGCGATTTGATTCCGAAAATCGTGCGCGGGCTTCTGGCCCACAGAACCAAAGGGCGTTGGGAGAACACGCAGGAGAACGTCTTTATCCTGCTTGCGCTCGACAGGTATTTCAATACTTACGAGAAGGTGACGCCAAACTTTATCGCGCGCGCGTGGCTCGGCGAACAATTTGCCGGAGAGCATCAGTTCAAAGGGCGCACGACGGAGCGTTATAACATCAACGTGCCGATGCGTTATCTCTCTGAAAAGCAGGGCGCGCAGAATGTCGTGCTCAGCAAGGAAGGCGAGGGCAGGCTTTACTATCGCATGGGGATGCAATATGCGCCGACGAGTCTCAAGCTCGCGCCCGCCGATTTCGGCTTTACGGTCGAGCGTGTCTATGAGGCTGTGGACAGGGCCGAAGATGTGCGGCGCGATGCGGATGGAACGTGGCGCATCAAGGCCGGGGCAAAGGTGCGTGTGCGGCTCACGATGGTTGCGCCGACGCGGCGTTATCATGTCGCGCTGGTTGACCCGTTGCCGGCAGGCCTGGAAGCTATGAATCCCGCGCTCGCGGTCACGGGCAGCATTCCGCGTGATGAGAAAGACACGAGCGGGAGGCGCGGCTGGTGGTGGTGGTGGCAATGGTTCGAGCATCAGAACATGCGCGACGAGCGCGTGGAGGCTTTCACTTCGCTGCTCTGGGAAGGAGTCTATAACTATTCCTACGTGGCGCGCGCGACCACGCCCGGCGCGTTCGTCGTCCCGCCCACGAAAGCAGAGGAGATGTATCACCCCGAAACCTTCGGACGCGGGCAGACTGATAGAGTGATTATCGAGTAAGCAAACAAAAAAAGTTTCCCGCAAAGGCGCAAAGAAAAGATTAATGTCTTTCTTTGCGCCTTTGCGCCTTTGCGGGAGATTCTCTTTTCTCGCTTTAACGCGGCAGAGGCTCTTCTAAATTCGCCAGCCCGTAAGCCAGCACAGCCATCACGGCTGTGTTGAGAGATAGATCATGCGGGTCTATCTTGTCTAACGTGTCCGCTTCCGTGTGGTGATAGTTGAAATAGGTGCGCGTGTCCTGCCAGAGACCGAAGGCCGGAACGCCTTCGGCTGCGAGCGGAGAGATGTCCGCTTCCGGCGAATCTTCAGACCATTGTGAGAGTCCTGCGCCGGACTCGCGCAGGACTGTCGAGATTGGCCCAAGAAACGAAGCTATCTCTTGTTTGCCGGAAAAGTAAAAGCCGAGCGGGTGGCCTGCTCCTCTATCGCTTTCAATCGCCGCAAAGTGGTTAGCGATATTCGGCTTCTGATTGCGCGCGTAGGTGCTGCCTCCGACCAGCCCGTTCTCTTCATTCATCCAGGCGATAAAGCGTATCGTACGTTTGGGTCGCAGACCGAGCCGCTTAATCAACTGCATGGTCGCCATCGCCATCGCCACGCCCGATGCATCATCAATCGCTCCCGTTCCCAAATCCCAAGAGTCCAGATGGCCTGAGACGATAACAATCTGCTCAGGGTGTTCTGTGCCTTTGATGTCCGCGATGACGTTGTGGCTGATGGCCTCCGGCAACTGCTGCGGCGTGAGCACGAGACGCATGCGGACTGTTCCCTGCGCGGTCAAGTTTGCGATGAGGTCTGCATCTTCATTAGAGACTGCGGCGGCGGGAATCCTCGGCACGTCCTGCGCGTAGCGCATCGCGCCCGTGTGGGCCAGACGATTCTGCGAGCCGCCAACAGAACGCACTAAGGCTGCAACCGCTCCGAGCCGTGCAGCAGCGATTGCGCCCCGCCCGCGATATGCAACGGCCTCCCCGTAAGCATTGCCGCCAAATCCGATGTCTGCCATCTGCTGGTCGAACTTATTATTAAAGAGCACAATCTTGCCCTGCACGCGGACGCGGCCTAAGGCAGTCAGTTCATCAAAGTTGTTGACGACGATTACTTCTGCGGTCAAGCCTGTGGCGGGCGTGGCGATGCTGCCGCCAAGCGCAGTCAAAACAATCTTCTGCGTTGTGCCAAGAGCCATGCCGGGAAATTGTACGAGCGCGCCTGTCTCCGCGCCGCGAACCCAGTGCGGCACTTTCAATTCTTCAAGCTCGACGCGCAGGCCGAGCCGCCGCATCTCTTCCGCGACATACTCTACGGCGCGCGCGGCCTGTGCAGACCCGCTCAGGCGCGGCCCGATGTTGTTGCACATGTACGCCGTCTGCCTGTATGCGTAATCGCTCTCCAAAGATGCGCGATGCAGACGCTTCATCTCCGCAATGGTCTTGTCCGTATAGAGCGTCGGAGTCGGCGAAGGACTTGGAGATGGCGCGGGCGTGGCCTGTGCTTGCGGCGTCGGAGTCGGTGAAGCTTGCGGAGCGGGTTGCTGCGCGCGCGGCTGTGTGCGGCGCGTGCGCGTGCGACGCTGTGCAGAAGCCGTCGGCAAGTAGCCAGAGAAAGTCAGGAGAATCATCAAAGCCGCACACACGCGCACGGCCCTCTGGCGCGACGAAGTTAAATTATATTTACTCATTGCTCCCTTTTTTGACTGTCGGGGAATCTGCTCTGTGTGCCGGTATCATAAGATTTCAGTTTGAGAAACGCCAGTTAGCAGGCAGTAAAGTTTTTGTAAAAAGATGTGCAGGTTTCACATCAAGAGCGAGGAGGAGGACGGACTGCTTTGCCGTCAAAAACGCTTAGTGAGATAATGAACCCGCTTTCCAAAAATGACAATATCCAGAAGCGAAAGAGGATTTTGATATGAAACGATTCTCCCTGCTCTTTGCCTTCACGCTCCTTGCTCTGACGGCTGTAGTAGCACAGCAGGCAGCGCAGCCGTTCACGATTAACGATTTATTGAAAGTCCGCCGCCTCGGAGACCCGCAGGTCTCGCCCGATGGAAAATGGATTGCCTATACCATCGGCGATGTCAACAAGGATGCGAACAGGACTATCACGCAGATTTACCTGCTGCCTGTCACGGGCGGCGAGCCGAAGCAGATAACTACCGGAGAGCGTTCCAACTCGACTCCGCGTTGGTCTCCCGACGGCAAGCGCATAGCCTTTGTCACAGGCGGTCAAATCTGGACGATGGACACGCAGGGCGGCGAACGCAAGCAGGTGACAAACATCTCTACGGGCGCAGGCGATCCTGTCTGGTCGCCTGATGGAAGAATGCTGGCCTTCGTCTCAGACATTTATCCAGACTGTGCGGATGATGAATGCAATCGCAAGCGCGACGAGCAGGCAGAGGCGAGTAAGGTCAAGGCCAAAGTGATTGACCGCTTGCTCTTTCGTCACTGGAATGCATGGAAGGATGGAAAGCGCACGCACGTCTTTGTCGTCTCAAGCGAAGGCGGCGCGGCGCGCGATATGTCGCCCGGCGATTACGATGCGCCGCCTTTCAGTCTGGGCGGGCCGACAGATTACGCCTTCTCGCCAGACTCGAAAGAGCTTGCCTTTGCGCGCAACACGGATAAGGTCGAAGCGACTTCGACCAATAGCGACATCTTCGTCGCGGCGATAGCGAGTGATTTGAATGCCGCACATGCCGCAACCGCAGAGCCGCGCCGCATCACTGGCGACAATAAAGGCTATGACCTCTCGCCGCAGTATTCGCCGGATGGACGCTTCTTGGCGTTTCGCTCGCAGGCCACAGCAGGCTTCGAGGCAGACCGCTGGCGTCTGATGATTCATGACCGTCAATCGAATCAGACGCGCGAGTTGACCACAGGCTTTGACTTACAGGTTGACGAGTTCGCCTTCTCGCCCGATAGCAAGATGATTTACTTCGGCGCGGGCGAACGCGGCAGAAGTCCGATTTACGTTGTGCCTGTCGCGGGCGGCGCGGTGAAGAAGATTGTCGGTGAAGGCTCGAACGGCGACATCAAGGTCACGCCGGATGGCAAGACTCTGGTTTTTACGCGCGCGAGCATGACAATGGGGCCGGAAGTTTTTCGCGCCAACTCGGACGGCAGCAGTGTGACGCAGTTGACTAAGACCAATGAAGCTTTTCTTTCATCATTCAAACTGCGCCCGGCGGAAGACATTGAGTGGGAAGGCGCAGAGGGCGCGCGGATTCAGGGATGGCTCGTCAAGCCCGCGAACTTTTCGCCGGATAAAAAATATCCTTTGCTGGTCTTGATACACGGCGGGCCGCAGAGCGTTTTCGGAGATGCATGGAGCAATCGCTGGAACTCGCAGGTCTTTGCCAACGCAGGCTATGTCGTGCTCATGCCAAACCCGCGCGGCTCAATCGGCTTCGGGCAAAAGTTTGTCAACGACATCTCTGGCGACTGGGGCGGCAAAGCTTTCGTGGACATTATGAACGGCGTGGCGCACGTCGCCGCGATGCCCTTTGTTGACCGCGAGCGCATCGGCGCGGCTGGCGCAAGCTATGGCGGTTACATGATTAACTGGATTGAAGGCCACAATGACGACCCGCGCTTTAAGTTCAAAGTCCTTGTCTCGCATGACGGAGTTTTTAATCTGGCGAGCATGTACGGCGCGACGGAAGAGTTGTGGTTTACGGACTGGGAGTTCAAAGGCACGCCCTGGACCAATCCAGAGATGTACGAGCGTTGGTCGCCGCACAAGTTCGTGAAAAACTTCAAGACGCCAATGCTGGTCATACACGGCGAACTGGATTATCGCGTGCCTGTGGGCGAAGGGCTACAACTCTTCACTGCGCTTCAGTTGCAAAACGTGCCGTCGAAACTTCTCTATTTTCCAGACGAGGGACACTGGGTGCTGAAACCGCAGAACTCCGAGCTCTGGTACAACACAGTCCTCGGCTGGGTCAATCAATATCTCAAGCCATAGCAGCCAAGCAAACGTGAGTTCGGTATAAGCAAAAGGTGATGCAGCATAACAGCCCCGTGAGGGGCGGCAGATAGTAGCCCCGCGCGTCAGCGCGGGGACACACGCACCAAACATGAACCAAGCCCCTTGAGGGGCGACACCATCTATGTCGCCCCTCAAGGGGCTTGTTATTTATCCTTGATGCTTAACCCACGACTCACGTCGTGGGCTAATATCTACTGCCCCTATCGGGGCTATAAACGAAGAAATAAAATTGAAAGGGCCGGGAATCTGTAGATAGATTCCCGGCCCTTTTGTTTGTCCAAGTGATTCGGACGGTCTTACTGGCAACTGCTGTTGACAGTGTATTGCGGCCCGTCATCTACCGCCGCGCCGCCGTTGCCCTGATTCTTCGGCACGCTGACCTTGGCGGTCTTTGTGCCGACATTACCAGAAGCATCTGTCACGCGGAAGTGAATCGTATAGACTCTGCCGTTACCGCTTCCGTTACGCTCAGCCCTGAGTTGCACGGACTTGCAGTTAGCGGCAATCACGATGTCATTCAAAGTATTGCCATCGCCGCCGCTATTTTCCGCCTCATCACTCGTGACCTTAGTGATGACCACATCATTGATGTCCACGCCTCCGTCGCAGCCGTCAGACGCGCCGGCGACAAGTTGCGTGAGATTGATGGTCTTGTACTGGTGATTGGGCGGCCAGAGGTTAATCGTCGCCCCAGTCAGTGTGATGACCGGAGCAGTCGTGTCAACGACATTGACCGTTCTGGTCTCGGTCGTTGTGTGATTAGAGCCGTCTGTCGCAGTGTAAGTGATGGTGTAAACGCCTGGCACATTGACATCAACTGTGCCTGAAGTATTCACCGTCAAATTGCCCGCGCAGGAATCCGTCGCGGTCGCTCCGGGGTCTGTGAAGCTGGTATGACATTCCACAGTCATCGGATTCGGGCCATTGACTGTGATGACGGGAGCTATCGTATCCACAACCGTCACGGCGCGCGTCGCCGTCACAGAGTTCGTGCCGTCCGTAGCCGTGTATGTGATTGTGTAATTACCCGGCACGTTCATGTTCACATTGTTGGTGGACGTGACTGTGGCTCCGCAGTTATCCGTCGCTGTCGCGCCCGGATCTGTGAAGGTGGTATGGCATTCAACCACGAGCGGGTTGTCTCCGACCACTGTGAGCACTGGCGGCGTCACGTCGTGGACTGTGAACGGCGTGGTCACTGTGACAGTGTTATTGACGCCTTCCGGGTCGCCTTCAATCACTGTGACCGTGATGGTATGCACGCCCACTCCGACTGGAGATTCAGCCGCAGGGCTTTGAGTGATAATCAGATTGCCTACAGGTGTGCAGTTATCTGAAATGAGAAGATATGGACGCAGGTCTGGAACCAGAGCCTGACAATTCTCGTCCACATTCGCGTTTGCGACATTACCAGGCACGCTGACAGAAACTGTCGGCGCGATAGCATCCCTTACTGTGATGGACTGTTCGCAGGTTGTGCTATTGCCCGCCGCGTCGGTTGCAGTCCACGTGATAATCGTCGTGCCTACACGATACTGCTGACTGCTTATTGGCTCGCCGTCGTTGCGCGTGCCTGTGACAGTCACTGTGGAACAAGAGTCTGTCGCCGTTGCCGCGCCCGGATTCACAGTGGCCGCGCATGCGCCCGAAGCAGCGTCAACAGTGATGCTGTTGGGACATGAAGTGAAGGTCGGAGCCTGTTGGTCAACAACCGTGACGGTAAAGCTACAGGTTGAACCGGAAGCGGCGTTGACTGTGACGGTAGTTGTTCCAAGCGGGAAGGTCGAGCCGGAAGCCGGAGTCGAAGTAATCACGCCGCATTCCGTCTCGCCCGTCGGCGCAGGATAATTCACCACCGCAGAACACTCACCGTCAGGAGCAACGACCGTGATGTTCTCCGGGCAAGTAAGCCCGCAGCCGTCTCCCGTGACCTGCACGGTGAAGGAGCAGCTTGCGTCGTTGCCTGCTTCGTCTGTCGCAGTGCAAGTGACTGTGGTTGTGCCGACCGGGAAGCTTGTGCCGGAGGCTTTCGTGCAAGCCACTTCGACAAAGCCGCTATTGTCCTGCGCGTCAACAGAGTAATTGACTATCGCAGAGCCTGAGCCGGGTGTGGTTTCGGCTGTGACGATATTGTCAGGGCAATCAATCGTCGGGTCTTCGTTGTCCTCGACCGTGACCCTAAAGCTGCACGGGTCGCCGGTTTCTGCTGCGCAGACGACGATGGTTGTGCCGACCGCGAAGAATGTGCCGGAGCCTTGACTGCAACTGATAGCGCCGCAGTTGCTGCCCGTAGTAGTTGGGTCTGGATAAGTAACAATCTTGCCGGACTCACCCGCGCCGGCCACGACTGTGATGTCTGACGGGCAGGAGATAACGCATTCGGTTCCGCCCTCGGCAGAACCCGTCACAGTGGACGGGGCCGTGTATGTATTGTCTGCCGGATTCATCTCAACCGTCGTGCTCGTAACATCCACAGTATTGTTGATAGTTGTCCCGACGGCTGCGGCAGAGTTCACCTGATAGACAAAAGTGAAGGTGGCTGCCGAGTTGCGCGGCATGCTGGCAATCGTGCAGCCAGCCGCAGGGTCTGTGCAGGTGAAAGTCGGGCCTGAGTTCTGCGTCGCGCTGACGAAAGTCAGATCACTCGGCGCAGGGTCAGTCAACGTCACGCCCTGTGCATCGTCCGGGCCGCGATTGATGACAGTGACGGAATAGCTGGCGTTGTTTCCAGATTTGACTTCAAGTGGGCCAAACTTGCTGACCGAGAGATCAACTCTCAGGTTGTTCGGGTCTCTGACTGTAAATCTCGTCAGGGCAACAGTGCTGCCGTTGTTTTTGATGAGCCTCACTGTCCATGTTCCGACCTGTGCCAGTGGGCCAGTGGTTGGAACCGTGAATGAATCGCTCTGCGGATTGGTCGTAATATCCGTGTGCCGCACGACTTGTCCGTTGGGAGAGATCCATTGAAAGCGTCTCTGCTTGACACCCAGGAAAGGTGTCGGCACATTCGTCGCCACAGCGCAAACAGTCTCGCCGAGAATGTAAACATTCTCTCCCGTCGTACAGTCGCTCTCAAATGTCTCGACCGTTTCGGCCAGAGACGCCTGCGGAACAAACAGTGGAGAAAAGACAGAGCCTGCGTTCAGCATGGAGGGGAAATTCCGCGACTGTGCGGAGGAAACCGAAAACGAGATGACCGAGAAGGCCATCACAATCAAGATGCTGCAAGCCATCAATTTGATGGGAAGATGTCTGAAAGGTCTGTAAAGATTTCTGATTGGCAATAAGAGATTTTTCGTTTCCGAAGGAACCGGGGGGGTGGTAATCCGGCGAGAATGCATAACGCTGCTCTCCTTATTTTAAGGTGATTCTATTTTGGAATAACTTTTGGCTTGAGCTTTGGAGCCTGACGGGGTAACAAGCCCATTCCACGTGGCAACCCTTACGAAGATGCTAGAAAGATTAGCGGCCCTCTTTGAAGCGCGCACATCCTATGATGATTAACGGCCCTGAGTCAAGACTAAGTCGGCAAAATCGAGGTTAAAATGAAAGAGATTTTTGTGGGCCAAAATTGAAGAAATTTCTCTGGGCCAAAATGTGCCAATCAGGTTGTTTCATCCGTCGCGAGCCGGGTCATCACTTCCGTAAACTTTTCCACGTTGGCGCGCGTTCGCTCCAACGCGCGGCGGCTGTCCAGATAAGCCTGCCATTGCGGCGTATTGGTCAGAGCTTTAGTCGTCTCTTCATCAAGCACCTGGGCCATCAACGCAACCAAATCGCTGACGACAGCCGTGTGCTCCAAGAGCGACTGGATAATCGCATAGGCAAGCCGCGCCTGCGATTCATTCAGGTCGCGCTCCTGCGCTACGCCACCGGTTGCTGTTGTCGCTTCTTGCTCGCTCATGCTCTCTTAAACTGAATCTGATGCGGGGCTTGCTTCGTACCAGCTTCCGCGCACGAAAGGAAGTTCCACGACCTGCCCTGCCAATTCCCTTTCGCCTGAGACAACGACTACCGTTGTGCCAGCCGCCAGATAATCATACTTAATGATTGCCAGCGCGATATGCTTTTGAAGTTTTATAGAGAAAACTGTTGAAGTGACGCGCCCAATCTCTTTGCCCTCCGCCGAGCGAACCTGCGCGCCATTTTCAATAGCGTTCTCTTCATCAAGACTCAAACCCGCGAGCCGCTTGGCGACGTGGCCGCGCCAGTGTATCCGCGCAATAATTTCCTGGCCCAGATAACAGCCCTTCGTAAAGCTCACGGCCTCATCAAGCCCCGCTTCAAGGACGACATTGTTCTCCGTCACATCCACGCCGAAGCGCGGCACTCCGGCCTCTACGCGCAGGACTTCCAGAGCCTCAGAGCCAACGGGCCGCGCGCCCGCAAGCCTGAGCGCATCCCGCAAAGCTTCTGCCTCCGCAGCATTGACGAAAATATCAAAACCATCTTCCGCCGTATGCGTCGCGCGAATCACACTCACGGATTCATCTTTCCAAACAGCTTCCACAATCTGCCCGCGCTCAACCTGCGCAGCATTCTGGCCCAAAACCTCTCCGACAATTTCAACAGAGCGCGCGCCCTGCACTGTGTATGCAGCCAACTCGTCTGTCATCTCCGTCAGGTGAAAATCGCCCGCGAGTGTAAAACGCGAGAGCGTCTTGACGACTGCCTCACGCGCGGACGCTTCCATGTCTAAGAGAAAACCTCCCGCGCGATGAAGCACGCGCACCAAAGCCAGCAGACGCCCCTGCACATTCGGAAAAGCCGCGTGCATCCACCTTCCCTCTTCCAGAGCCTTGACATCATTCGTCACCAACCCATTGAGAAAAGGCACAGCTTCAGAGCCACTGACAATCACTCGCGCACGCGACGACAAATCAATCAAACCCGCCCCGCCCTCGCGCACAGCAGCATACTCGCTCGCCACATCCGACGCGATTTTTTTGACTTCCAACTCTTCTTGAACTTCAGACATAACTTACCAAAATTTTATGAGCTACGGAGTAGCGATATAACAGTAGCCCACAGCGCAAGCTGTGGGACATGAGCGGGCAATGATTTTGAGCTATCGAAGATAGCGACATAAACATAGCTTGCAATAACTTGAATTTATGTCGCTATCTTCGATAGCTCAAATTGATTGTTTGCCTTCCACCCACAGCTTGCGCTGTGGGCTACTGTTATGTCGTCACTGCCGTGACTAAAAACGCAACTGTCCGCTGTCTGCTTTATTCAGTCTTCTGCTTCTCTTCCATCTTCTGCGGCGGATTGAGCTTTTCGAGTTCTGCGCGCAGCTTGTCATAATCGGCCTTGTCTCCGGCCTTGAAAGCCATGTTGACATAACGCACGACGCCGTCTTTATCTATCAGGTAAATCGTGCGCTTGTTGTATCCAACGTCTTCCATGTAACTGTCATAGAGACGCGCGACCTTGTGGTCGTGGTCAGAGAGCAATGGAAATTGCAGCTTGTGGAATTTGGCCCACTCGTGATGCGAGAAGACGTAATCGCCACTGATGCCGAGCACGGTTGCGTTCAGCTTGCCCAACTCCGCGAAGGTATCGCGCAGTGTGCAAACTTCTTTAGTGCAACCGCCAGACCAATCGGCAGGATAAAAAGCCAGGATGATATTCTTGCCGCGCAGGGACGCGAGCGTCATCTGCTCTTCCGGCTTGAAAAACATTTTCTCCTGTGTGGCATAGGGGAGACGAAAATCCGGCGCGGCCTCGCCGACTTTGGGAGCGGCTGGGGCTTTCTCTTTATCATTGGCAAGCGCGCTGAAACTCATAAACGCAGGCAAGGCTGCGAGCATCAAGGCGATGGCCGTAAACATTCCGGCGGGCTTCTTTATTCTATTCATCTTCAAAACCTCTCTTCAAAAAAAAGTTGTGCGCTCTCTTTCAAGGGGACGCGCTCTGCTGGCGTGAGACCTGCAATATACTCAATGCTCCTCGCGCGCATCAAGCTGAACGGCATAGCATAGAGTTTAACCACAAAAACACGAAGGCACAAAGAAGAATCGGATTTATTCTTCGCGCCTTCGCGTCTTAGTGGTCAATTTAGTTTTAGGGCGTCACCATAATCTCGCGCATAGTTGTATTAAAGCCATTCTCAATAGGATTTCCGGCTTTATCAACCAGTTCGAGTTTGACCATGTGCTTGCCTGTCGTCCAGCCCTTGAGCCAGATTGGCCCCCACGTGTCTATATATCTCGCCTCGCCGCCATCAACGGAATAACGCACGCGATATTCTCCGCCCTCGCTCTGCAACTTTGCGTTCTTGAGCCAGAAGTCAATCATAATCGCCTCTGCATCCGCGCCCTTATACTCGCCTTTCGGACGACTATAGGTGAGCAGAGGTTTCGCAGGATCAACATCGCCCGCCACGCTCATCTGCATGTCTTTGCCTTCGCGCGGCGCAGCCGGGCTGGCATTGGCGTTCGCAGCATTTTTGTTATCAGCCATCACCTGCCCGCTACCGGTCGTCGTAGGCTTTGAAGCATCCGCCCCGCCGCCTTTGACAGTGAAGATGACCATCTGAAACGCTTCCGCGTTTTTATAGCTCTCGTGCCACGGGCGCGAAGCAAAGACGCGCAGAGTGTGCTTGCCTTCCGTGACATTGCGCAACTCAAACGGCTGGCTCAAATCGTAGTAAGCCTCGTAAGGCTGGTTGTCGAGGATAATGTGTATGTGATTGCCCATCCCCGTCGCAGGGTCTTTCATAGGCTTGTAGCCTTTGAGGTCGCCGCCGAGATTTAGCTTGACCGCGACGGTCGAGCTCTTGACTGTCTCGCCATTGCGCGGCGAGACAAAGCTCAGAGCGGGCTCTGCTTTATCCTGCTCTCCGCGCGCAGTCATCTGGTCTGAGATTTTCTGCGGGCGTCCGACGACCGTCAGATTCTGCGGCGAAGGAGACGCAGCGACAGGCGGCGATGCGCTGGTTGTCGCAGTCGTATTGGAGTTAGCGTTATCCGTCTGCGTGCAGCCTGCGAGCACAAGAGCGGCTAAAGATAGAACGATGCAAAACAGCAAGATGCGTTTCAACTTCATGTGTCCTCCGAAATTTATTGTCTAAGAAGGCAGTAAGTCAGAACCGCCAGCGGTAGCGTGCGGGTTTGAGTTAGCATCAGAGACTCGCTTTAAAACATTGAAGAACCGCTCGCTACCGCAAGCGGTTCTGACTTACTGTCTTTCACGCTTTCGTAGTCTTTGCAGCTTCTTCGCTCTTGAGTCTTTTTTCGACGGCCTGCCAGTCTATGTTTGAGAAGAAGGCTTCGATGTACTTCGGACGCTCGGCAGGTTTGTAGTCGAGCAGGAAGGCATGCTCCCAGACATCCATCACGAGTATCGGCGTAAAGCCCGCGACGTTTCCGATTTGATGCAATGTAATCCAGTGATTCGACAGTCGCCCGTTCGTGGGGTCTTGATAACAGATGGCCCAGCCGACGCCGCGCATCTTGCCGATGCCGACGAAATCCGCTTTCCAGATATCATAGCTGCCAAAACTCTCTTCCGCAGCTTTCGTAAATGCCGAATTATTTTCCGGGTCAACATTTCCGCCCTGCTTCATATTCTCGAAGTAGTATTCATGCAAGACCATGCCGTTGTACTCGAACCCAAGACGGCGCGTCAGTTCCGAATAGGCTGGCATCTCTTCCTGATCAACCTTCCCGTCCGCCAAAAATTTTCCAATCCTTTCGGTCAGGTTATTCGTCTCCTTGACATAACCTTCATACAACTTGAAATGCATCTCAAGCGTTTGATCCGAAATTCCGTTCAGCCCGCTCAGATTAAATTCTCTGGGCGTGTAACTTTTCAAAGTCATTTCATTTCTCCTTTGATAAATCCGCAACTGATAAAAGTTGCAACCGCTTACTATTGCCCGCAAGTATGACGAATAGATGGAATCCAGGTGACGAAAGTTTCCCGCACAGGCGCAAAGGCGCAAAGAAAGCTGTAGAAACTTTCTTTGCGCCTTTGCGCCTGTGCGGGAAACTGTTTTTACTTGCCGAGAATCACGTAATCACCGCCGTGCGAAGTTGCCATGAAGAAGAGCATCGGAAGCGAGAGCCATGCGTTTGTCCGCGAAGCCAGAAAAGCTTTGCGCGCAAGAATCGCAGACTCAGCCGGAATCGCCGTCCCGTTCTCCGCGTTATCCTTCGTCCACGCGATAATCCTCTTCTGCGCGGGCCAGATAATGCCCCACACATTTAACATCATGATGATGCCAATCGCGCCGCCAATGCCTATAGAATATGTCCTGTTGCTGGCATAGCTGTTAGGATTCGGGCCTGCGCCCACTAGTTGATACTCAAACCAGCACACGATGCCGATTGCCATCAAGATGACCAGCACCGCGACGATGACCGCCAGCACGCGCCCGTCTTTGATGAGAGCTTTCTGAATAATCAAAAACTCTATCGCAAAAGTGATGATGGGCATTATCAGCCAGACGAGGAGCACAACCCAGATATTTATGGTCGCAGCGTTGGCCGGATTGCTGGCAAATGATATGCGGTCGGAATTGGTATTGAAGACATCTGTCTTGAGGATGTACATGGCGTAGTACATCAAGCCGGCGAAGACCGTGATGACTGCGCCCCAGCGAAAGAACCAGAGAGCGCGCGGCATCAACTCTGGAATCACTTTGCCTTTGGTCGGCGCATCCAGAGCTTTCATAAAATTGACGTTCACCAGATTGAAAAAATACAAAATTCCAATCCAGGCGATGCCCGCGACGAAGTGGCTCCAACGCAAAAAGATTCTAACGAGCGAGGCTCCATCCGGCGCATGAAAAATTCCATCCTGCAACATCGTCGCCAGACTGACGGGGAGATGAGCGATTGACTCTAGTAACATACGTCCTCCGAAACTTTGTTTTGTCGTGACCGCAAGCGCGCCCCTTCGCGAGAGGCGAAGGCAGAGCGGGACGCTTCCGTTTAGGTATGCCTCAAGACAGCTTCCCTTTCAGGCTCGCGCAAGAAGGCTGCCCCCTTCGCCCTTTGAGCCGCAGGTAAAAAATGCTGTCTCTAGTCAGTATGCTCTGTCAGTAATACGCGCGCGAGATTACACCAGAGAGAGTTGAGAATCAATAACTTCCCTGAAACTCTCTTAACAGCCATCAGAGTTTTACTCATCCACAGGGCGCGGGCCTGCGTCCATTCCGCGCACGCTCGCCTGATTGATGACGCGCAGTTTGAGCTCGTCTATCACATGCACCTGACAGGAGAGGCGCACGTTTTCCGCCAGTCCCGTTTCCATTGCCAGACGGTTGCGCTCGGCATCGCCAATCTCTCCGGGGTCTCCGGCCAAAATCTCTACGCGGCATGTAGTGCATTTCGCGTTGCCGCCGCAACGATGAAGAATGTCTATCCCTGCGTCTTCAAGAGCCAGTACGAGCTTGCGCCCCTGCGCAGCTTCAAAAGCGACCGGGCCAGTCGCAGTTTCTGCTTCGATCTTCGGCATGATTCATGCTCCCGGATTGTATTGTGGTTTGATAACAGCAAGACTTTGGCACAACTGCGCCTTTTGGGCAAGTCAATAAATATTTTCTGAAAGAGCGAATCCATTAATCATTTATTTCAAACACGGAAGAGAAACAGGTTGAAGCAGCGGCAGGCAGGCGGGGACGCTCCACGCCACTGTCGCTTTCTTTTTGTGAAATAATTGGCACTTGCCCGGACAAGAGAGCCGCGCGACGGGAAGCGTTTGACCCGCGCGCGGCTCTCTCTGTTATCATGCCTTTTGTGCGAAAAATCATATCAGCAAAAGAGATGCGCGAGATTGACCGCCTGACGACGGAGCGTTTCGCAACTCCTTCCCTGCTCCTGATGGAAGCTGCGGCCAACGCTTCGGCCAGAGCGATTGCCGCGCGTTTTCCAGAAAGTCTCGCGGGCAAAAATGTGCGTATCTTTTGCGGGCGCGGCAATAACGGCGGCGACGGGGCTGCGCTCGCACGCGCTCTCTGGCAGATGGGAGCGCATGTGGATGTGCTGCTCGTCGGTCGCGTCGAAGAGACAAAAGGCGATGCGCGCATCAACTTCGAGATGCTGCGCAGCCTCGCAAGCTTCGAGGCAGGCTCAAAGACTCAGCCCTCGCCGCTCAATTTTATAGAATGCGAGACCGTCACGGCGTGGGAACAGTTGACCGCGCCGCTCGGCAAATATGACATACGCGTGGACGCACTTTTCGGCACAGGTCTCTCGCGTCCATTGGAAGGCATCCCGCTTCACATCGCAGAACATCTGGCCCTGCTGCGCGAAGCGCGTATGCGCTCCAACGCAAAGTTGCCGCTCATAGTTTCTCTGGATATTCCGTCCGGCCTCGATGCAGATTCGGCGCAGCCTCCCGGCGAAGCCATCCGCGCAGATTTAACCATCACCTTCACCGCGCCCAAACCCGCGAACGTGCTGCCGCCCGCGTCTCATTATCAGGGCCAACTCGTCATCGCAGACATCGGCTCGCCGCCCGCGCTGCTCGAAGCAGTTTCGTCAAAATTCTTCCTCGTAGAAGAAGAGGACGCGCGCAGGTGGCTCGTCAAGACTCGCTATGCGCCAGACTCTTATAAGAACACGCACGGCCACGCGCTCGTCATAGCAGGCTCGCGCGGGATGACCGGCGCGGCTGCGCTCGCTGGCAATGCAGCGATGCGCGCCGGCGCGGGACTCGTGACGGTTGCCGCGCCCGCTTCCGCGCAGGCAGCCGTCGCCGCGCGCACTATGCCCGAAGTGATGACGGCTGCGCTGGCCGAGACGGATCGCGGCGCGGCCAGCATTGAAGCTCTCGAAAATGTTTTGCAACTCGCAGAGAAAGCCAGCATCGTCGCCATCGGGCCGGGCCTCACTTCCGACGACGAACGCACGCGCCGCTTCGTGCGCGAAGTTATTGAGCGGCGGAGCACGCCTGTCTTGATTGACGCAGACGGCTTAAACGCACTCGCGCCCTGGCCCAAAGAGTTGCGCGGGTCTGATGAGTTGCCTTTGATTCTGACGCCGCACGCGGGCGAGATGCAGCGATTGCTTGGCTCGCATGAGAAGGATGCTTTACTGGATAGAGTTGCGCTTGCGCGCGAGTTTGCGACGGCGCATCAAGTGATTCTCGTCTTAAAGGGAACGCGCACACTGACGGCTGCGCCTGATGGCAGCGTCTTCATCAACCCGACGGGCAACGCGGGTCTTGGGACGGCTGGCGCGGGCGATACGCTGACAGGAATCATCACTGGATTTTTGGCCCAGAGCCGCGCCGCTTTGAAAGATGAAGCGGATGCTGTGGAGGCTACGGTCGCGGCTGTTTATGTCGGAGGACTGGCGGGAGACATCGCCGCCGCAGAGAAGGGCATGCGCGCTCTCGTCGCTTCGGACATACGCGAGCAGTTGCACGCGGCTATCACAAAACTTGACCCGCAGGGAGAGCGGCCATGACGAGCACGCGCGATTCCCTGCCGGCAGGCGTCTGGACCAGCCGCAGTCCAGAAGAGACATTTGAGCTTGGCAAAGATTTCGGCAGTCATCTCAAAGGCGGAGAGATAATTCTCTTGAGCGGGCCGCTCGGCGCGGGCAAGACTCTCTTTGTCAAAGGTCTGGCCGCCGCGCTCGATTTCGACACGGATGAAGTGACGAGCCCGTCCTTCACGCTCGTCAATCTCTATCGCGGGCGGCTGACGCTTTATCATCTAGACCTCTATCGCCTGCCCGAAGGCTCAATCGCCGCGCATGCAGTTGACCTAGATGACCTGCTCGCGGACGAGCGCGCCGTCATCGTCATCGAATGGGCCGAGCGACTTGGGAATTACAGATTGCCTCCGCCTGTGTGGCACATTGAGATAGCGGGCGACGGCGACGATGCGCGTGAGATGAGAAGCGAGATGAGAGAAAAGTGAGTGTCATCTGATACGCCCTCCCTGAAGGTCGGGCTACTGCCCCGTGAGTGACAATAGAGGGGCAGTAGCCCGACCTTCAGGGAGGGCGCGCTCATGTGCCAATCGCAAAAAGGCAAAAGTGAAGACAGCATCCTTGCCATCAACACTTTTGCCTTTTTAACTTTTACCTTTTTACTTTCTTAGTCGGCCCAGTCGCCTGTGAATTTCAGGCTGTTGAAGTTGTTCAGGAACTCCGGCTCAAGCGGTGTGCCGTCAGGGTTGCGCGTGTAGCCGAGGAACGCATCCGGCGCGATGCCGCCGTCTGTCGGGTCTTTGATGACAGGGCAGATGCTATAGACTGCGCCTTCCGAGCCGTCCATCTTGCGAAAGCGTTTGGCGACATAGCCTTTGCTGTAAAGATTGTCCAACTCGCTCAAGTTCTTGATAATCGGCGTGCCGTCCAGAGAGTTGCCGTTTCTTCTTGCAAGGTCGGCCAGCGTCCTGATGCCGTCTCTGGTATTGAAAGCTTTCTCTGTATAGCTAATCCAAACGTGCGTCCACAGGCCGAGCTTGTCGTTGCTGAAATAGCCGTTGCGCATGTCCAGTATGACGGATTGACGCATGCTGCCGAGGCCGACAGGATTGCTGCCCGCCGTCGGGAAAACGTATTCGAGATAAGCGTCTCCAATCTGGCGTGCGCGAACCCCTGCGCGGTTGTTCGTAAAGCCGTCCACGAAAAGCTCGCCCATCACAGTCCAATAAACTATGTTGCCGCTATGGTCATAAGCGGGCAGAGTCAGAATCGTTCTGACGTTGCGTTGATGAGAGAAAAACGGTGTATCAAAGACCGAGAGATTATCGGCTCCGTTGCGACGGCCAACAATACGCGAAGGCTCGACGCCATTTTGGCGATAGTATGAATCTGTAAAATCAAACAGACGATCTTCAACATCTGCGCGCGCCATCAAAGGCAGGGCCACCAGCGCGCCCAACATGAATGCAAGCATGGCTAACTTTTTCATTTTCTTCTTTATCCTCTACAAAAAAAAATTTGGGTTTCAATTCTTTGAGCCAGCCGACAAACAAGTGCCACACGCTAGCCGTTTCGGGTCAGTGAACGAAAGAGTTAAAAACACATCTCTTTCGTTCAGCATCCCTATTAGCAATGAACGTGCCGCGTGTGCTTTGCTTAAAAATCGCCTGTTTTTGAGGATATGCGGAAGTTCAAGAAGAGAGATGTTTCAGCGCGTATCAACTGTGCGCCGGGAGTGTTTCATAAGGAAAAAGAAGATTTCCCGCTGGTGGCGCAAAGACGCAAAGAAAGCTATAGAAACTTTCTTTGCGTCTTTGCGCCTTTGCGGGAAATAATTTTTTAGCGGACGTAAGCAGAGGCGACAGGCACGTCGCCCATCTGTCCCCATCTCTGCGCACGCAGCGCGCCGTTGGTGCTCTGCCGTATGTAGAAAGAGCCGTTGGACGGGCGGAAGACTGTAACATCCGTCTTGCCGTCGCCGTCGTAATCCGCAGGCGCGGGGATGTCGCCGTTCTGTCCCCATGCAATCTCGCCGTAATTCATAACGGGGTCGAGCGAGGTGTACCAGCGTCCCGTTGATGGACGAAAGACTGCTATGTCTGCATCACCATCGCCGTCATAGTCCGCCGGAGTTGCTCTATCGCCACCGATTCCATAGCGGACTGTGACGGTCTGGTTGTCAGAGCTGCGCCGTATGTTCCAGTCAAGGTCGTTGCCGCTTAGACTGATATACGCGAGGTCTGTCTTGCCGTCTCCATCATAGTCTGCAGGCACGAGCAGAATAGAGCTTCCGCCGCCAAACTGCGTGAAGGTGAAAGAGCCGTCACTGCTGTTGAGGATGTACCATGTGCCGTCTGACGGACGATAGACGGCGCGGTCTGCCTTGCCGTCTCTGTCATAGTCGCCCGGCACAGGCACATCGCCGTTCGTTCCCCAATTAACCGCGCCGTAATTCGTGGCCGGGTTAAGCGAGGTGTACCAGACGCCTGTCGAGGGGCGAAAGACTCCAAAGTCCGTGCGTGCATCGCCGTCATAATCTGCCGGGACGATGATGTCTCCGGTGATGCCGAAGTCTACACTCTGAAACGAATTACTGTTGAAGAACACATACCACTTGCTCGGCGCATCAATCAGAGGTCTGTACACAGAGATGTCACTCTTCCGGTCTCCGTCAAAGTCGAAAGGGACGCCGGGGATGACCTGATTGATAATGTCCACATAGCGCGCCAAAGCGAACTCGCCATCAATCGGAACGCCGAAGCCTGTTTGCGTGCTATATGAATAACCCGCGACCACAATCTTGCCGTCAGGCTGAATCAGTGCCGAAGCGCCGATGTCTACTCTGAGGTTAAAGTCCAGAGTGGTCTTGGCCTGCAAAACGCCGCTCGACGTGTAACGTGCGAGAGCGAAATTGGAACGCTGCTCCGGCAACGGAGTGAAGCCCGTGCCAAACGCGATTATCCTGCCGTCGGGTTGCACCGCGACATCAGCTGCACGATCACTGCTCGTCGCATTGAAGGGGGTCGTGACGCGGCCATTTGTGCCAAAACTGGCATCCATGGTGCCGTTGCTGTTGAGGCGCGCCAGCTCGAAATCTATCTGGGGAGCAGTGAAATTTGTTTCACCGGCAGCCACAATCTTGCCGTCCGCTTGCAGGGCAAGTGCGTTTGTAAAGAAATTCAAAGTAATGCGCCCCGATGTGCCAAAACTTGTATCAATCGTGCCGTTGCTGTTGAGGCGCGCAATGGTATTACTGCCGCCGATGATGATTCTGTCATCCGGCAGAATGACAATCGCAGTGCCGCTCGGAGGGCTATGAATCGCTAACCCTCCATCCTCATTTCCGAAATTGAGGTCTTGAGTTCCGTTCGTGTTGTAACGCACGAGGACTGTGACCGCGTTGCCGCCGCTCGGCGCAGAGTTGCCGACAACGACAATCTTGCCGTCGCTCTGCAAAGCTACGCCGAGAGCGTCTTCGCGATTCACGCCAAAGCTGAGCGTGGCATAGCCGTCTCCATCAAAACTCGTATCGAGGCTGCCATCCGTGTTATAGCGCACAACCAGATAATCCCTCACCCCCATTGGAGCACTCGCGCCGTAAGTGCCGACGGCGACAATCTTGCCGTCCGGTTGCAGCACTGCGTCATTTAATGCGCTGTAGTTAAGCGAGGTCGTCAGGACAATTCCGTCGTTGTCAAAAGTGCTGTCGAGCGTGCCGTCGCTGTTGTAGCGCGCGAGCGCCGGAGTGGGAAAGTACGGAGTCTGCGTAGAGATGTACAGGCTGCTGGAGCCGACGACGACGAGCTTGCCGTCCGTTTGCAACAAGACCTTTGAGACGTAATCCGAAGTGGACGGACTGGGATTGGTATTCGTCCGCACCTTGCCGCCTGTGCCGAAAGTCTGGTCCAGACCCGGCTGTGCAAACGTCTCCTGCGAGAGAGAGCCAATCAAGAGCAGGGTTGAGAAGATGGTGCAGACAAAGCGCACAAGCCGCGCATGCAGCAGAGGACGCAAGCTGCGCGAGCATGCTTTGCTAAATCGAGCCGTTGATGTCCGGGCTGACATTTCGTCGAGGTCTTTCATGTTGAAACTCCAAATCTCTACAGGCTTTGTGGTTGGGTCGGCTGGGGAAGCATCGGAGCCGAAAATCCGGGGCGAAATCTTCCGGCAAACGAGTTGCGAAGATGTTGATACAGCATAATTTAGCACCCTTCGCGAACACTTCACAAGCACTCGCGCCGTCAATGAGTGAGCCGTTCAGGACGTTCACCAAAATCAGCCTTATTAATAGCCTGAAATGCCGTCAGGCAGCGTATCACTTTAAGAATAAACTCCGTGACTGCGCCCCACAAACTGCGTGGCTTTCATCTTTATGCTATGATTGCAACTCTTAAATCACAGTTATCAAAAAGGAGACTTTTTATGCCATACCCGGAATTGATGATTCGACCAATGCGCGAAGATTTGACGAGGCTCGGCGTCGAAGAGACGCGCACGCCCGCAGATGTTGACCAAGTGATTCAGAAGACGGAAGGCACTGTCATGATGGTTGTCAACTCTGTCTGCGGCTGTGCGGCTGGCAAGGCGCGGCCCGGCATCGCACTCGCACTCCAACATGCAGTCAAGCCAGACAAGGTTGCGACAGTCTTTGCCGGAGCCGACATCGAAGCGACGGAAAGAGCGCGCAGCTATTTTACAGGCTACAGACCTTCTTCGCCTTCCATAGGCATTCTCAAAGACGGTCAACTCGTCTATATGATGGAACGCCACCAGATAGAAGGCAAAGACGCACAACAGATTGCAGACGAACTCAAACAAGCCTTCGAGCAGCATTGCCAGAGCACGACCGCAGCGACAAATTAAAGAAGGCAAAAGATAAAAAGATAAAAAGGCAAAAGTGAAGACAGCATCCCTGTCATCTTCACTTTTGCTTTTTTCATTTTATCTTTTTACTTTCCTTCCCGGCGGTTTGTAGGCTGACTTCTTCTTGCGACCGAGCGATTCCAACTCGTCCGAATCAATCCCGAATTGCGCGATGACCTGCTCCTTCGCGCCGAGCATCAAATTGTGAAACTCCCATTCTTTAGCAACAGCCTTACTGCGTGCAACACCAGCCGCCGCCAACGCCTGCGCTTCCGCGCGTCTTAAATTATCAACCTCATCACGCGCCGCGCGAATCGCCTTCATCGCATATGCAGAATTGGCCGGAGAATAATTCGTCATGGCCTGTAGAGATGCGAACCCGTTTTCATCGGCTTGGAAAATCGCAGGCTTCAAGCGCCTGGTTTGATTCCGGGCCATCTTTGAATGCTCCTTATTGTGAGTGAAAGAGAAAGGGTCGGCGAGGCTTGCGCGGCATCTTATGCGAGGCCGCGTCCGGCAGGCAAGAGTTTTTTTGTAGAGAACTTTTTGTGCAGCCCTCAGGTCTCGACCACGCGCGTCGCAAGACCGAGCCAGTTTCCGCTCAAACTTTTTCCGATAATATAGACGGGCATGTTTGTCTTACCGATGCGATAGACTATTAGCTCAGACAGATTTTCTTTCAGCAATCTAATAAGAGCCTGATACCTTTTCGCCTCAACGAGCTCCTGCGCGCTCCGCCATTCCGCTTCGGAAGCCGCGACGCGAAAGAACTCTTCAACGGTCTGCGTCTGAACCATCGCATCAAAGGCTTCACCCGTCAGTTGACGTAGAAACTCAGGACTTATCTCAGCCTCGCCCTTCCACAACACAACCTCAAACGGATAATCCGATTCGCTCATGAAGAGCAAGCCCGCCGAAGCTTCTCTGAGTTCGCTCACAATCTGCTCGTCGCTTTTCATCTGCTAACTTTTATCACACAAAAGCTCAAGAAGATTTCAAATCTCACATCTGAGATTTGAAATCTTCTTGAGCCTCTGTGCCATACTGCATCTACGGCTATTTATAAAGTGTCAATGCGTCTTTCGATAAATTGCTGATTGAGCAATGACACATTGGAGAAGAAGTTAAAGCCTGTCAGGGCTTCGACCCTGTCCACGTTGACGCGAAAGTTTCGCCAAGGGATAGTCCTGATGCCCTGCGTGTTCGGCATGATGACAGCAATCGTGCGCGTGCTCTTATTGACACGCGCCGCGTCGTTGTCTCCGACAGGCAAGACGATGATGACTTTCCATGTATAAGCCGGAACCGTCACATGCCCTGCGGCAATCGTCGTCGTGATGCCGCCGTTTGAGCCAGTGCCTCCTGTGCCAGCCCCGCCCATGATGATGTAAAGCTCGTTGCCGGCATTGACCAGCGTGCGGCAATAACTCTCAAGCTGCTCCCATGGGCCTTGATTGTTGTCAGGAGCCTGCGGCATCATGTTTGTCATCAGAAAGGTCGCGGAGTTGTCTGGAATAGAGCGCGTGCGGTCTGCCGAAGGCGTGTGATGACCGCGATCAAAGCCAGAGCTTTGATAGTCTGTGCCGAGCACCTGATACCAACCTGCCGGCAACGCTGGGTCTGGACGAAAATCATCCTGACGCGGCGCAGTCCCAATCCATGTCGAATCCAAATGCCAGCTCACCCAGTTGGCAATCCCTCTGTCACGATGATACGAGAGCGCGTACTGCGGCTTTATCATCAGATAGTTTAAAGGATTGTTGACATCCGTTGTCGCACCGCTCGGATTGCCCATCACAAGATGGTCGTCCGGCGCAAAAGGCACGCTGACCGTGAGCGTAATCAGCGCGCTTGCCATGCGGTCTTGCGCATCCGTGATGCTGGCCGGAAGCGTCTTTGGCCCGTTCGGCACAGCCTGCCCGACAGTCGCCAGATAAGAGAAGATGAAATCTCCCGGCGTGACATCACCGTTCGTGCCGTCGTTATAGAAAAGCTGTGTGGCAGAGCCGCCAATCTGCGTCAGATTGCCTGTCACACTGATGCCTGTGCTCGGAGGGTCTGTGGCAGGATTGACTGTCACTGTCAGCAAGGTTGGGTTGCCGGGCTGGACTGTAGAAGGCGCGGCTAAGCCTGAGCCGGAGAGCGAGCCGCCGCCGCTGCCCGCAGTGATATTTATGTCATCTATGCCGACCCACTCGTCGTTGCCCACTGCGTTGGTCGTCATGATGCGCAGTTGCACAAGAGACTGGTTGTCGCATGCCGCAGGCAGAGTCACATTCACGGGCGTCACCTGTGTCGCCTGACTTGGGCCTGTTGTGGCGTCCGCGACAAATCCTGTCGGGAGATTAATGTAATTGCCTGTGCCGCCGACGCGATATTGCAAGGCGACCGGCTGCACAGCATTGTCCGTAGAGTTATCAATATCACGAAGATTGTAAGCGACATTGATTGTGGTCTGGCCTGTCGTGTTCAGGTGGAGCACTAGATGCGGGGCATCTGCTGTGCCGGAACCTTGCAGGGCTACGACAGGATTGGCTATCTCAAACTCTGAAACGCCGCCACTGATAAAAGTGTCCGGGTTGTCCAGGTTGGCATTGACGTTGACCGGAGTGGCAGAGCCGTCCGCCAAGATAGTCTGCGGGTCTGTGCCGGTCGCAGAGGTCAGGCTGTCGCCGCGATAGCCGATAATGCCCGGCACACCGCTCCAGTTGTCATTGGCAGTAATCAGAGCAATGTTCGACCAGTTCTGCGCGAAAGGCAGAACCTGCGCCACACCGTCCGCGCGCGCAATCCTGACAGAGTTTTCAAAGGTAGAGAGTGAGATAAAACAGAGAGCAGCAATAAGGGCGATGAGAGACAAAGAAACAGAGACGCTCTTCCATCCGGTACGATTTACAAGAGCCAAAATAAGAACCTTTCTCGATTGAAGTTAAGCGCGCGCGAGCGGCACAAGGGGACATCACAGGATGGAAAAATCTGTCGGCGAGACGCGGCCAGAAATTTACAGAACCCTGAAAGCGAAGCGGGAGTATAAAGGAATCCAGCGTGGAGATAAAGGACGCACAGGCGGATATAGCGAATCCATGTGCGGGTATGACATATCTTTATGAGGAATTATTATTGCCGCTTGAGTTTGAGGCAAGAAGGGTGAAGCAGATGAAAGGGCCGAAAGATTAGCTCAGAGGCTTTAAGCGATGCTTCTGAACTTAATCTCCCGGCCCTTTGCAATGAATGGACTCTGCTTGGGCTTGTTCACATTCTTTCTCATCCGGCTCAAGCTCTTCGAAAAGGTTTTATGGGATAAAAGCTGTCCCGACCGGAGTGTCTGTCGTGATGCCCCATTGTTTCTCGAAGAGCGTGCCGTTGATGCTCTGCCGTATGTACCAGAAGGTGTTTGTGCGGCGAAAGACCGTGAGGTCTGCTTTGCCGTCCGCGTCGTAATCCGCAGGGACAGGCACGTCGTTGGTCGTACCCCATAGTTGCTCGCCATAGTTTGTGGATGGATCGAGCGAAGTGTACCAGCGACCAGTCGAGGGACGAAAGACTGCGACATCCGCATCTCCGTCGCCGTCATAGTCGGCAGGCACAGCCTTGTCTGTCGCGAGACCGAAAGTGTACATGAGCGGCATGCCATCGGAGCTTCGCAGGATATTCCAGACGAGGTCGTTGCCGCTCGCGCGCACGGTCGCAAAATCCGTTTTGAAGTCGCCGTCGAAATCCGCCACCAGTGGCTTGTCCGTGCTTGTGCCGAACTGCTGGAAGGTAAAGCCGCCGTCAGTGCTTCTGCGGACATAGAAGTAGCCGGTCGAGGGACGATAAACGGCATGGTCTGCTTTAGCGTCGCCGTCGTAATCTCCAGGCGCGGGGATGTCTCCCGTTGTTCCCCACTGAAACGCGCCGTAGTTCGCAGACGGATTCAGAGAGGTGTACCAGGTTCCGGTTGAAGGCCGCCAGACGGCTATGTCCGTGACTGTGTCGCCGTTCCAATCCGCAGGGACAATCTTGTCCTCTCCGATGCCGAATTGAATTGTCTGGAAAGTGTTGAAGTCGCCCTGCAAGACATACCAGTGGCTGTTGGCTGTGGGCGTTGCGCCGGGACGATAGACTCCGATGTTGGCTTTGAAATCGCCGTCGAAATCGAACGGGATGCCGTGCACGCTCAAGGTCGTGATGTCCACATAGCGCGCCATTGCGAGGTCAAGCTCGGTTGCGACAGTACCTGTCGGAGTGGTGGTGTTATGGCTGATGCCGATGGCGAGGATTTTCCCGTCCGGTTGCAGGGCCATCGAAGTGATGAAGTCAACGCGCATGGAGAAATCCGTCGTCGCCTTGCCAATCAAAGAGCCGTTCGGGTTGTAGCGCGCGAGCGCGAAGTTTGTTCTTTGCCGCGAAGTAGTGACGGAGCTTCCGCCTAAAATAATTTTGCCGTCGGGTTGGACGAGGACTGTAGTAGCTCCGTCACTGCTGGTCGCGGTGATGCCTGTGACGACGCTGCCGCCTGTGCCGAACGGTATGTCTGGCGAGCCGTCGCTGTTATAGCGCGTCATCTTGAAATCGTTATTCGACGGGCCTACATTCGTCGAGCCCGTTATGATTATCTTGCCGTCGGGTTGGAGCGCGATGTCATTGGCGGGATTCGGCTGGCCGCTGTTGAAGTTAATGAGAGCCACGCCGCCTGAGCCGAAGCTGAAATCCAACGTGCCATTCTGATTGAGCCTTGAGATTCTCCCGCCGGAATTTCCTCCGAAGGGTTCAAAAGGCAGGGTGACGAGTTTGCCGTCGGGCAGCATGCGCATCCTCTTTATTCCATCGTTATAAACCACAGAGAGCCCGTCGCCGTTGACTCCGAAAGAAGTGTCAATGCTTCCGTCAGGGTTGTAGCGCAGGAGCGCGGAGACAGTCGTCTGCGAATTTTTGGAAGTCCCGCCGACGACAATCTTGTTGTCCGGCTGGATGACTACGCCATAAGCTCCGTCGCTATTGGTTGCCCCAAAGCCCCTGATGATAAGGCCGTCGCCATCGAAAGAAGTGTCGAGTGTGCCGTCCGCGTTAAAGCGCAGTATCAGATAATCGCTGTTGAGTAAGTTGGCATGAAAGCCGTATGAGCCGACGATGATAATCTTGCCGTCTGCTTGGAGCGCGGCATCGTTGATAAAGCAATCCGTCGTTCCAAGATTAATGATGTTGCTCCCGTTGAGACCGAAAAGCAGATCGGGGCTGCCGTCCGCGTTGAAGCGCGCGATGAAAGGGTCTGAGCTATTTGGATTCGGGAAGGGGGCATAAATCCTCGCGTGGCCCGCGACGACAATCTTGCCGTCCGGCTGAACGAGCACTTTCATTGCGCTCTCTGAGAGTCCGGGGGTGAGACTCGTCAAGACCTTCCCGCCGGAGCCGAACGCAGGGTCTAAATCTGCCGCAGCAGCCACGCCCCCTTGCATAGAGAGCAGCAGCAAGAGCACTACACATATAAAGAGAGCTTTTAAAGAATTGCTGGGAACAATATTTCTGAAACTTGGCATTGAGATTATCTTTCTAATTAAAAACTGCTGATGGCAGGAAAGTATTTTTCGGGGATTATTCTACAGGCTAAAGTCCTTGCGCCGACGGCGAAGGCGCGCAGCCTTTGCGACAATGATGCGCAGAATTATCCCACATAACACAGTAAAAAGGTAAATGGCTCGTAGCGGCGTGTCAGTTTAAGAATGACGTGTGAACAAAGGCGACGAAAGAGTTTCGCGCAAAGGCGCAAAGGCGCAAAGAAGACGCGAAGAAAGCTTTCAAGTTGAAAAGACATTCAACTCTTGGCGAGCTTTCTTTGCGTCTTTACGCCTTTGCGCGAAACCTGCTTTTTCTACGCGCGCCGCTACTCGTTATCCCTAACCTTTCGAGCCTGTTTTATCTGCGCTCGTGCGTTTGCCCGGAGATTTGTACTCTGACTTCTTTTTCAGGCCGAGAGCCTGCACTTCGTTGGAATCATCGCCAAACTGCGCGACGACCTGATTCTTTGCGCCGAGCAGCAGGTTATGAAAATCCCATTCTTTGGCGACGGCGTTGTCCCGCGCAGCGTTGAAGGCTGCCAGTGCCTGCGCTTCTGCGGCCTGCGCCTGTTCCATAGCGGTGCGCGAAGTGTTGATGGCGGCCACAGTGTATGCGCTATTGGCGGGCGCGTAATTCTGTGTGGCTTGCAAGGCTGCAAGGGCGTCCCTGTCTCCCTGTAAGATTTGAGGTTTGAGTCGGATAGATTGGTTTTTAGCCATGAGGAAATTCTCCTTTCTGTGTGCGTGAAAGAGTGAAGAATCGCGCGAGGCCGCAGCAAATATTATGTAAGACGGGCATTCTATGCAAGCATCAGTTTGACCGCCCGCGAGGTTTCTTTATTCCATCGTGAGGTTCCTTTATTACCTCACGAGGTTTCTTTATTCTGTCGCGAGGTTTCTTTATTACGTCACGAGGTTTCTTTATTACGCCGTGAAGTTTCTTTATTACGTCGTCAAGTTATCTTAATCTGACGCGTCGGATTAAGATTCTGAGGCGTCGGAATAAGAATCCGTCGCGTCGGATTAAAGAACTTTTGTTTAGGAATAGTATTCCGATGCGAAAGAACGGTCGCCTAACGCCCGAATTAACCGGGCGCGACGAACCGCCGGGAGATTCAAGTTCCAGACGAAAGGTAAGCTAACTCGCGCTCCGTTTCAATGAGTTGCGATGCCGCACGCCAGCATTTAAGGCTCTTCCTTCGCACTGTCTTCAGGCGGCTGCTCCCCCAGATAAAACTCTACTAAGTCCTCAATGTGCTTTTCATAGCCCGGCGGTAACTTCTTAAACTCGACCCCTATCCCGACATCCGGCAAATGATATACAACCCTCCCCCAGACTATCCCCTCAATGACGCGCTCGCTGCCGGGCGCGAGCAAAAGGCGTATGAAGATAGGCTTCCCTGTGGGAACATCCAGTGGTGTCTGGATGAAGCAACCTCCGACGCCCAAGTTTGTCACACGGCCATCGTGGATACAGGCGGGCGTCTCGCCCCAATCAACGTCGATGGAGATTTCCATACGTGAATATCTGCGACGTTCCTTGAAGGGCGGATTGGTAGAATTGCTCATGACATTATCCTACGCTAAGGTGTTCAGAAGCGAAAAGGAATTCTCATATATGAGCATCAAAATCGCATCTCGTGTACATCCTGTAGCGGCCATAACTAAAAATTTTCTTCCTCGCTAAGCTTGTCCAACAATGGCCCGTTTGAGAAATCTTTACCGGGCAGGCGCGTTTGGACTGATGTGGCGGGCGCGTTGAAGGCCGGGAGACGTTATAGCTCGCGTTGGAATTAAACGGCTGGGCAAGGTAGATGAGGTCAACCGTCTCGCTCCCGATGTGCTAGCGCAGGATTTTCAGATTGTCGCCGTAATAGAGTGAGTTCATGGCCTCAATCATATCTCAAATCCGCGCAATTAAAGAGTGCCTAAAGCGTGCCTCATATCTTATCTAACCCAGGTTGCCAGACAGCAAACACTATGCGGCTCTTGCCGACTCGCTGTGCGGCGCGGCTCTGTGCGGAGCGGCTCTACCGCCCTGCTGTGCTGAGCGGCTCTGCTGCCCTGTTGCGCGGTGCGGCTCTGTTGGCTTGTTGCACGGAGCGGCTCTGCCGCCCTGCTGTGCGGAAAGGCTTTGCCTTTCCGTCGCCGCACCTCTCAACTTATTGCGGCTACGCCGCACCTGAGGCGCAGCCTCAGAGTGAATGGATGGAGCAGGTGGCGGTAAGTCTCAGACTTACCGCACAGCAGGGCGGCAGAGCCGCTTGCACTGTCGTGCGCTTGCGCTGTCATGCGCCAAGAGCCGCTTGTGCTGTCGTGCGCCAGGAGCCGCATGACTGGCAACTTGAGTTATCTATCACGCCGCCCGCTACCGCAGGCGGTTCTGACAATATGTTATCATCCGGCGCGATGGCTTCCAGTTCCCCCATCTCAATCGAAACACCCGTCATCTCACTACACCAGCACGGCATCCCGCGTCTGGGCCAGCCGACGGCGCGCAAGCTCGCGCTCGCCTTAGCGACGCTCGCGGGGAAAACAGACGCCAGCGAAGCAAACGTCGAAGACCTCTTGAATTACCTGCCGATGCGCTATGAAGACCGCTCGAATCTGGCGCGCATCACGAATCTTTACGATGGATTGGAAGCCTCTCTGGAATTGTACGTGAGGGTCGCTGGCGGCTTTCAGGTCGGCAAGAATCGCGGGCCAAAGCAGCCCAAGCTCTTCATCTTTGAAATCACAGCCAGCGACCCGGAGCGCACAGGCAAACCCGTAGTCGTCTGGTGGTTCGTCTCAGGTCGTGTGGCACAGCGCATCATCGCTTACAACAAACAGCGTTTCAGCAAAGGCTCGCGCTTCATAGCCTACGGCAAATGGGAATGGGACACGCGGCGCAACACCTTCGCACTGCGCCTGAATAAGCCGGACGAGTTGGAGATGCTGCCCGGCACCTGGACGCCGCCGGAGATTGGACTTCTCAGGCTGGCAGAAGAGAACGGTGGACTGGGGACTGGGGACGCGGGACGTATTGAAGAGGAAGAGAGCGGCGCGGCGCGCGATGATGAGGGATTGATTGATGAAGAGGATGTTGTAGAGGATGTTGAGGCGAGCGATCCGGGCATGGCTGCGATTCATGTCGGGCGGCGCGTGCCTGTCTATCGCAAGCTCGGAGAGTTTCGCTCCAAACGTCTCAGGGAAATCGTTCACGCAGTCCTCAGTCAAATGGATGACGCTTCGATAACGGAAACGCTGCCCGCAGATTTGCGCTCGAAACATCAGTTGATAGGCCGCGCGGAGGCTCTGCGCCGGATACATTTTCCGTCGGAAGAAGATTCGATAGAGCTTTATGAGCGTGCGCGCAGCCCCGCGCACCTGCGTCTTATCTTTGAAGAATTTTTCTGGGTCGCGCTCTCTCTCGGCCTTCGTCGCGGCGAGAGAATCAAAGAGCCAAAGGGCGCGGTCATCGAAATCACAGACCGCATCAGAGATGCGCTCGCATCAATTCTTCCATTCCAACTGACGGGCGCGCAGGAGCGCGTGATTGCGCGCATCTTTGATGACATGCAATCTGACGCGCCTATGAATCGCCTCTTGCAAGGCGATGTCGGGAGCGGCAAGACCATCGTTGCTTTAGAGGCTATGCTGGCCGCGATGGAGAACGGCTATCAGGCCGCGCTCATGGCCCCGACTGAAATCCTTGCAGAGCAGCACGCGCGCAACATCAAACGCCTGCTTGCGAAAACTCCCTATCGCGTAGAGCTTCTGATGGGCAGCCTTCGCGCGACAGAAAAGCGTAGGCTGCGCAAGGATGTCGCTGCGGGAGATGTTCAAGCCATCATCGGCACGCACGCCTTGATACAGGAATCCGTAGCCTTCTCAAAACTCGGCCTCATAGTGATAGACGAGCAGCACCGCTTCGGCGTCCTGCAACGCGCAGAGCTTCGCGCGCGTGGCTTTCATCCAGATGTTCTAGTGATGACAGCGACTCCGATTCCACGCTCTCTTGCCATGACTGCTTACGGCGACCTTGATGTCTCTGTGATTGACGAACTGCCGCCGGGCCGCACGCCCATCAAGACCGTCGTGGTCGGCGAAGACCAGCGCACAGGAGTCTATAAAGGCGTCGAAAGAGAGGTGCGCGCGGGCCGACAGGTCTATGTTGTTTATCCGCTCGTCGAAGAATCAGAGAAGATGGATTTGAAAGACGCTACGAGAATGTATGAGCAACTGCGCGACAGAGTTTTTCCAAACTTCTCCATCGGCCTCGTGCACGGCAAGATGAAATCTGCTGATAAAGAGGAAGCGATGCGCCGCTTCGTTAACGGCGAAATACAGATACTCGTCGCCACAACCGTCGTCGAAGTCGGCGTGGACGTGCCGAATGCTTCGCTCATGGTCATTGAGCATGCAGAGCGTTTTGGACTCTCGCAATTACATCAACTGCGCGGGCGCGTCGGGCGCGGCGCGGAAAAAAGCTACTGCGTCCTGCTTGCTTCGGATAAGCAGACGAGCGTTGCGCGCGAGCGTCTGGGAATTATGGAAGAGACTTCCGACGGCTTTCGCATCGCCGAAAAAGATTTGGAGATACGCGGCCCCGGCGAAGTCTTAGGCACACGCCAATCCGGCATGCCCACCTTCCGCGTCGGCAACCTCGTCCGCGACATCGAAATCCTTGAGACCGCACGCCGCGAAGCAGATTTTTATCTGACCACACGCCGCCGCACGCGCGAGACATCGGAACTGATTGAGCGTGTTCGGGCAGATGTCCGGTTTGGTTTGGCTGCCATCGGTTAAGCATCGCTCTCACAAACTCTCTCATTAGGAGGCCAACATGTCATCGTCACCCCCTCTTGAAACCCAATCCGCTGATCCCGATTTTAAGATTGACGCTTTCATGTCTTATGCCCCTCAAGACATAAACTTCGTGCGCAGGCTTCGTGAAGCATTGGAAGCTAACGGCAAAAGAGTCTTTACGAATTTATCATCAATGCTTGCCGACCCAAATCGTTTTCCTAAGATAGAGGGGGCTGTTATTGAAAGAGCGAACAGCTTTATCTTCGTCCTCAGCCCGGACTCGCTTGCTTCATCCCTTTGCAGGCAGGAACTGCTCTTTGCGCGCGGACTCGGCAAGCCTATCTTCGCGCCCCACCCAGTTCCTCTGACAATTCTGCCCAGAGAACTCAACTCGGCTCACTTCATAGATTTCTCGGCTCACTTCAAAGATTTCAGCGAAGCAAGATTTGACGAGGCTCTTAAAGAACTGATTCTGGCTCTTGACCAAGCAAGTCAAAGCCAGCCTGAAGCCTCTACTGCGCCGGAGTACGACGCCGCTCAGCCCGCGTCTCAGCCCGCAGGCGATGTCGTGCGCATCGGCATGCACTTGCCTTCAAGCACGACACTCACATACTTTTTCGCTACGCCTGCGCTGGCTCATCTGATGGCGAAGGCGACGCGCATCAATCAGGCTTATGAGAAAGAGTTTGATTTGAGCTTCAGTTCCATGCTGCTCGCGTTTGTCACAGCCGGCGACCCGCTCTCGCGCTGGTTCAATCGTTATGTCAAAGATGCTGGCATTGCTATTAACGAGCTCTTGCAGCAGCGCAAGCTCGAACGCGCCGCGCTCGATGAGATTGCCGCGCAGCCTTTGACAGAGACAGAGCAATCGAGCCTCAATGTTGCGCGCCGTTGGACGGCTTCATCGCAAAACCTTTTTGATAAAGCGGAGTCGCTAAGATTAGACCGGAATCGTTCATTACAAATAGGAGAATTGCCAGTCTTAATGTTGGATGTGCGTCACCTGATGGGCGCATACATTTATCATCCGGCAGGACATGAGAAGGATTTGGAAGGCTTGCGTTTCAATCGCGCGGCGTGGTCGAACGCTTTTCTGGGCCAGATACAGAAGCTCAACCCTGATGAGCTTGAGTTTTGGAAAGAGATTCACCGCACAACATTCAAGACAGAGCCAATTCCCGTCGAAGAGATTGAAGGGCCGTCCACGCATATCGCTTCCGACATGTGGACATTGAATGACACGCTCGGCTATCGCGCTTACGCGCATGCCATCTATCGTTTCATGACACACAAGCAGACAAGGCCGCCTCTGACCATCAGCATACAAGCCCCGTGGGGCGGCGGTAAGACATCCTTGATGCGTATGATTCAGCACGCGCTCGACCCGGACGCGCTGAGGGAAGTTAAACGAGATGCGAAGCAGCCGCGCGGCGAGTTGACCATCGGGGCCGCGCTCAATGAGATTGAGAACTGGATTTCGGCCAAGACGCAGGAAGCCCTGCCGGAAGTTCCGCAGGATGCAGAGCGCAAACTTCTCACGGTCTGGTTCAACGCATGGAAGTACGAGAGCGTCAATCAGGTCTGGGCCGGATTGGTTGATTCCATCATGCAACAGGTGGCTGCGCGGCTGCCTTTAATCGAGCGCGAAATGTTCTGGCTGCGTCTCAATCTCAAGCGCGTGGATGCGGACAAGCTGCGCCAGCGCATACACGAACGCATCATACGATACTGGCGACGCGGGCTGCGCATCCTGCTCATCGCTGCGGGCATTCCTCTCTTTATCTTTTTACTCTTGATAGTTCTCGGCTGGCTCTACGTCAAAACTCCTTTCTTGCAGGTCGGCTCATTTGGCGCGGGCGCGACCATCATCGGCAGTCTGGTTACAGCCGTCTGGAAATATGTCAAAGCTAAAACCGAAGTGGAGAAAGAGCCTGCGGCTGTGAGCCTCGGAGAATATTTGGACATTCCGAACTACAGCACGGAGATGGGTTTTATACATCGCGTCGAAGCTGACCTCAGGCGCGTGCTCGCCAGTGTGCCGCAGCAATATTATCCGATTGTCATTTTCGTGGATGACCTGGATCGCTGCTCGCCTGCGAAAGTGGGCCAGGTAGTCGAAGCCGTCAATCTCTTTCTCGCGGGAGATTTTCCGAACTGCATGTTTGTCATGGGCATGGACACGGAGATGGTCGCAGCCGCTCTGCAAGCCGCGCACAAGGATATGATTTCCCAGTTGCCTGCGGACGCGGGCATCCCTGTCGGCTGGCGTTTTATGGACAAGTTCGTACAGCTTCCCTTTCTCATTCCGCCGACGGAGAAAGGCAACCTGACGCGCTACACGGCTTCGCTCTTTGGCAATAGTCTGGCCCAGACGCCAGACCCGCAGGTGGACAAGCTGGCGCAGGATGCAGCCGCGAGCATCGTGTCCCGCGCAGCCGTGCCGGAGGAGACGGAGAGATTGCGCACAGAGTATCAACTTAATGACACGCAGGCCGCGCGCATGAAAGACCAGTTGGAAGCACGCGTCATCGAGCGCAAGCTGGACGAAGGCATCGAAAAGTTTAATGACCAGAATCCAGAAATCAGGAGAGTCATCGCCGCCGCGACCAACTATTTTCGTGGCAACCCGCGCGAGCTCAAACGCTTTATCAATGCTTTTCGTTTTCAATATTTCCTCTGGTGGGCGCAGAGGGCGCAAGGTTTGGAGGTGCCGACCCTTGACCAGTTGCGTCGCTGGACTGTGCTCTCTATGCGTTGGCCTGAGGTCGTGCGCTGGCTGCGTCGCAGCGGCGGCAGCGAGTGGCGCGCATCAGCCGAAGCGAATCTCAAAGAGAATGAAGAAGCCAAGCTTCCGACTCGCTTAAAACTTCTGGAAGAGATTAGCGGCGAAGCTACAGACCTCGAAACATGGCACAAGCGCGCGGCTGCGGAGTTGCGCATCAAACCCGAAAACACGCCCTGGCTCAACGACGACGACCTGCTACAGTTCTTTTATGAAGAATGCGCTAACTATAAAGTGGGCCAGAGATTGTCCGACGGGATTGGCAGAGGCTTGTGGTGAAAGTCTTACGAAAAGTTTGCCGCAACAAAGATTGCATCCATCTTAAAATCGCTATAAGTTTATCCATTCCTAAAAAGCCGGATGCAGATACTCGCGGGAAAATATAAAGGGCGGCGATTGCAGAGCGCGCCCACGCCAAAGGTGCGGCCAACGGCTCGCCGCCTGCGCGAGAGCCTCTTTGAATTGCTCGGCCTGCGAATTCAAGAGGCAAGCTTTCTGGACTTGTGCGCAGGCTCAGGCGCAGTCGGCATCGAAGCTCTCTCGCGCGGCGCATCGTTTGTCACTTTCGTTGACCGCTCGCGCAAGATGTGCAGCTTCGTCAACGCGAATCTGGAATTGTGTGGCGTAACGGAAGAGCAAGGAGAAGTCAAAGCGGATGAAGCTTTACACTTTCTGCGCCTCGCGCAGAAAGAGACAGAGCTTCGCTGGGACATAATATTTTTCGACCCGCCGTATGCGACTGATTACTTGCCTGTCATGGAGTTGATTGCCGCAGGCAAGCTGCTCAGGCGCAAAGGCTCTGTGCTCGTCGTAGAACATCACTGTGACAATGAATTGCCCGGCAAGCTACAGACGCTCAATCGCTGGCGCGTCATTCGACAGGGCGAGTCGTGCCTGAGTTTTTACGAGCGTAAGAAATAGATTAGTTCAATGTAAGAAACCGACAAGTCAAGATAGGAATAGAGTGCGGCTTGGCCGCTCCTGCTGTGCGGAAAGCCTTTGGCTTTCCGGCTCGCGCTGCTTAACTTTAGGCGAGGCTCAGCCTCGCAGGGAAGAATGCTGGCTGTGAGGAAAGTCTCAGACTTTCCGCACAGCCGAGCGGCATAAGCCGCTTCTCATCTACATCTGTTAAGAATTATCGCCTTATGCGAATCATCGCCGGACAATATCGCGGTCGCGTGTTGCGCAGCCCGCCTTCGATGCAGGTGCGGCCCACTTCCGACCGCTTGCGCGAGACGCTTTTTAATATCCTCGCGCCGCGCATTGAAGATGTGCGCTTTCTGGATTTGTGCGCAGGCTCTGGCGCGGTCGGCATCGAAGCTCTCTCGCGCGGCGCATCGTTTGTGACCTTCGTTGACCGCTCGCGCAAGATGTGCGGTTTGATTGAGTCGAATCTGGACTTGTGCGGCGTGCCTGAGGAGCAAACAGAGGTCGTGTCGAGCGAGGCTGCGGAATTTTTGCGCCGCCCGGATTCGCGCGGCGTGGTGGCCGGTTGGGACATAATATTTTTCGACCCGCCCTATGCGACAGAATACACGCGCGCGCTCGCGGCCATCGGCGCGCAGGATTCAAAGCTTCTGAACGCGGGCGGCATCCTCATCGCAGAGCATCATCACAAAAACAATCTGCCGGATGAAGTCGGCGCGCTGCGTCGCTGGCGCGTCGTCAAACAGGGCGACTCTTCCTTAAGTTTTTACGAGCGTGCATGAAGAGATGCAAAAAAGTCTCCCGCAAAGGCGCAAAGGCGCAAAGAAAAAAGTTAAATCTTTTCTTTGCGCCTTTGCGCCTTTGCGGGAGATTGTCCGTTGTCTGGTTCAGCCACAGTTCAGCCCGCGTCTAAACAACTCTTGCCCGCTCGACTATATTGACCCTCTAATTTTCTTGCATTCCACCAGAGCGGAGATAGCGACGTTTCATGGCTCTCTTTAACTTTCTGCCGAAAGAGGAGCAATATTTTTCGCTCTTCTCACAAATGACTTCGCACATTTACGATGCCGCCAGCGCGCTCGTCGAGATGCTTAACGATAAGGAAGGCAACTTCGCAGAGCACTCGAAACGCATCAAGGTCATTGAGCATACGTGCGACGAGTTAACGCATTCGATTGCAACGCGCCTTAACAAATCTTTCATCACGCCCTTTGACCGCGAAGACATTTACATGTTGTCGGGCGCGCTCAATGACATAGTGGATTTGATTGACTCTGCGGCGCGCGCGCTCGTGATGTACGACGTGCATGAGAGCACAAATTACGCGCGCAGCTTTGCAAATGTCATACAGAGCATGGCCGTGCAACTGCACGAGATAGTCTCCATGCTCTCGCGGCCAAGCGGTTTGACAGCGCGGCTCGTAGAGCTTCACCGGCTGGAGAACGAAGGCGACGACATCTATCATGCGGCCATCGCAGAGCTTTTCAAGAACGAGACGGATGCGCTGACGGTCATTAAATGGAAAGCCATCTACGAAAAGCTGGAATCGGCGGTTGACCGTTGCGAGAATGTTTCCAATATCATAGAGAGCGTGATTATCAAGCACACGTAAAAAATAGTCTGGAGTCGAGAGTCTGGAGTCTGGAGTCAAAAGCTTAAAGACTTTAAGAGTCTCGACTCCAGACTCTTGACTCTTGACTTCACGCTCTTGACTTCAGATTCTTGACTCCTGACTCCTGACTCTCGACTCATGACTGTTACATTGGCTTTCATCATCCTGATTATCTTCGTCGCGCTTGTCTTCGATTACATCAACGGCTTTCATGATGCAGCCAATTCGATTGCGACGGTTGTGTCCACGCGCGTGCTGTCGCCGGGACTCGCAGTGGTCTGGGCCGCGTTCTTCAACTTTATAGCCTTTGCGGTCTTCGGCACTCGCGTCGCCAAGACCATCGGCGGCGACCTTGTGCAGATAGATTTAATCGCGGCAGATTTGCGTCTGTATGTCTTGCTCGCTGGCTTGCTCGGCGCGATTATCTGGAATCTGATTACTTGGTATCTGGGCCTGCCGACTTCAAGCTCGCACGCCTTGATTGGCGGTTACGGCGGCGCGGCCATCGCTGCCTATGGAGGCTTTAGCGGATTGTTGAAGCCTGCCGGATGGATTAAGACGCTGGCCTTTATCGTCGCCTCGCCGCTCATCGGAATGTTCATGGGCTTCTTCCTGATGGTGCTCGTCTATTGGCTCTTTCATCGCTCGTCTGCATCGCGCGTGGACAAGCTGTTCAGGCGCGGGCAGCTTCTCTCCGCCGCAGCCTACTCGCTCGGACACGGCGGCAACGATGCGCAGAAGACTATGGGCATTATTACTGCTGTGCTCGTCGCGGGCGGGCTCGTAGCTTCCGGGCCGGGAGGCGCGCTGCCGGAGATTCCGCTCTGGGTCGTGCTCACGGCTCACGCAGCGATTGCCGCCGGAACACTTTCAGGCGGCTGGCGCATTGTGCATACGATGGGGTCGAAGATTACGAAACTAAAACCCGTCGGCGGATTCTGCGCAGAGACGGCAGGAGCTTTGACATTGTTCGGCGCGACGGCGGCGGGCATTCCAGTTTCGACGACGCATACCATCACGGGCGCAATCGTCGGCGTCGGCTCAACACGCCGCCTCTCCGCAGTCAAGTGGGGCGTCGCTGGCCGCATCGTCTGGGCATGGATTCTGACCATCCCTATCTCAGCCGCCATTGCCGCGCTCTCATTTCTGATTATCAAATTTATTTATCAACTCACTTGACAAAGGATGAAGGCGGAAGGATGAAGGATGAAAGGTGTGCTATTTGAATTTGAATGCTTCATCTTTGAATAGCATTTCTTTCATCCTTCATCCTTCCGCCTTCATCCTTGCTCTTCATGGTGGTCTTCAAAGCTATGTGCAGGGCCGCAGACGAGTAGAATTGTCATCGGCGTCTGCCCAGTGTTCTCAATCGTGTGGGCCATTCCGCGCGGGATAAAGATTGCATCTCCCGCCGAGACATCGCGCGCCTCTTCTCCGACAGTCATTCTGCCTGCGCCTTGCAGGATGTAATAAATCTCTTCCGTCACAAGATGATGATGCCGACCGACAGCCGCGCCGACAGGTAGGATTTCTTCGGCGAGGCTGCACTGCTTGATGGCGGAAGTTGTGCGGTCAACGAGCGGGCGAATCTCTGAACCATGCGGCGTGTTGATGATAGCGGCTTGTTGGCGATTGACGATGAGCATTGAAATTAGAGACTCCTTATAAAAGATAATTACAAGAAAAGCATCTCCCGCAAAGACGCAAAGACGCAAAGAAAAGCTGTTAAGTCTTTCTTTGCGTCTTTGCGTCTTTGCGGGAAATTGTCTTTTGCCAAACTTGCCTATGTGATTGAGACGAGTTGTGGCTCTGCTGATTCGGCTTTGGCGGACGCGCCTTCTGCGACAAGCTTTTCGGCCTCTTTGACGAATGCCTCGACGATGTCTGCGCCCGCGACCTTGCGCATGGGGATGCCGTTCTTGTAAATCATCCCGACGTTGCGCCCGAAGGTGACGCCGAGTTGTGAATCATGCGCCTCGCCCGGCCCGTTCACAGCGCAGCCCATGATTGAGAGATGCAAAGGCTCTTCGATGTGCGCGAGGCGGCGTTCAATCTCCGTCACGATGCCTACGAAATCATCCACATCGAGCCGCCCGCACGTAGGGCATGCAACCACTGTCACTCCGCGCTGTCTCAGCTCAAGCGATTTCAAGATTTCCCACGCGACGCGCACCTCTTCCTGCGGCTCTGCCGCAAGTGAGACGCGAATCGTGTCGCCGATGCCTTCGTGCAGGAGTATGCCAAGACCTATCGCGGATTTGAGAGAGCCGCTAAATGCTGTGCCAGCCTCTGTCACTCCTAGATGAAGCGGATAATCAACCTGCTCGGAGAGCAAGCGATAAGCGGCAACCGTGCGGCGCACGTCAGAGGCTTTGAGCGAGATGATGATGTCTTGAAAGTCTAGGTCTTCGAGAATACGTATGTGACGCTGTGCGGATTCGACCATCGCTTCCGGCGTCGCCGTGCCGTATCTCTTCAACAAATCTTTTTCGAGCGAGCCGCCGTTGACGCCGATGCGAATCGGAACCTTCTGCGCCTGCGCCGCGCGCACGACTTCGCGCACACGTTCATGCGCTCCGATGTTACCGGGATTCAGTCTCAGCTTATCAATGCCCGCTTCTAAGGCAAGCAGGGCCAGCTTGTAATGAAAGTGTATATCTGCGACGAGCGGCACAGACGGCACGCGCTTGCGAATCTCTTTCAGAGCCAGAGCAGCATCCTTGTCAGGAACTGCGAGGCGCACTATCTCGCAGCCCGCGCGCATCATCTCTTCAATCTGCGCGACGGTGGCATCCACATCCACAGTATCCGTCTTCGTCATGGACTGGATAGCGACGGGCGCGCCGCCGCCAATCTGCACATCTTTAACTTTGACTGCTCTGGTTTTTCTCATAAAAAGTCTGGAGTCTGAAGTCTGGAGTCTGGAGTCTGGAGTCTAATAGCGTTTTTGACTCCAGACTCCAGACTCCAGACTCATTTCTGTGGTGCGGTGGCGGCTGGCGGTTCGCTCTTGCGCCAACTCGATGCCACTTTCAAAAGGTCGTTGGTGATGACAAAGCCCATCAGCAAGAGGAGCATGACAAAGCCCACCTGCTGTATGCGCTCGCGCACGGTCATGGAAAGTTTCAGGCCGACGACTGAGAGTACGGCTTCGATGAGCAGGATAAAGATTGCGCCGCCGTCGAGCACTGGAATCGGTAGCAGGTTAAAGACTCCGAGGTTCAGGCTCATAAACATGAGCATGAAGAAGACGCCTTCCCAACCAAAATCGTTGGCGACGCGCGAGGATTCCTGCGCGATGCCGATTGGGCCAGAGAGTGTGTCGCGAACGCTGCGCTGCCCGCTAAAGACCTGGCCCAGAGCTTTGCCCGTCAATCGTATAATCTCTATGTTCGTGTTGACAGCATGGCTTGCAGCAGATGCGATGTTGACGCGCTCTCTCGGCGGTGGGCCAAAGCCAAAGCCTAAACGCTCTCTGCCATCCGGCGGCAATGAACGTGCAGTCGCAGTTATCTCTTTGCGCTCGCCATTGCCGCGCTCAACCGTCAGACGAATCGGTTCACTCTTGTGGTCTGTGATGAACTGCAAGACATCTTCTTTATTGCGCGCGATTTGGTCATTGACTTTGACGATGCGGTCGCCCTGTTGCAGCCCGGCCTCTGCTGCCGGAGTGTTTGGCTCGACTCTGCCGACGATGATGGCACTCGCGCCCATGTCCGGCTCAAGGTCGAGGCTGCCCATCACGTTGCCGCGCTTGTCTGTCTCGCGTGTCGGCTTGATTGTCAGAGAGAGACGCTGGCCGTTTCTCTCGACGATGACGGGAAGCGGTTGTTCGGGCGAGATGAGCGTGTCGTTGACGATGCGATCCCAAGTCGGATTCTCCTTGCCGTCAAACGAGACGATGCGGTCGCCGGGTTGGATTCCTGCTTTAGCTGCGGCTCCGTCCTGTTTGACGGTCATCACAATCGGCGAAGGCGTAACAGGCACGCCCTGTATCATCGCTCCGAAAAATGGAATCGAGAGCGCGGTCAGAATATTCATCACTGGCCCGGCGACGGCGACCAGAAATTTCTGCCAGCGCGGGCGCAAACTAAATTGCTCTTCGGGCGGAATGTCAGACGCGCCTTCGCCTTCAATCGGCGCGTTGGATTCATCGCCGCCGAGCTTGACATAACCGCCGAGCGGAATGGCCGAGAGGCGATAATCCGTCGTACCCCATTTCTTGCCAAAGATGCGTGGGCCAAAGCCTACGGAAAAAGTCTCGACGCGAATTTTTAAAAGCTTCGCGACGATGAAATGGCCGAACTCGTGCAAGACTACTGCCGCGCCGAGAATGAAAATAAAAGCAAGGCCGCCAATTAAATAAGAACTCATCCGTAACTCTCTCTCGATCTCTTATAAAAAATCCCGCGAAACCTTTTCGCAACGCGGTTTAGACTCCCAAGACCATCCGCCGGGTTGCACATCAGTTTACAGGTCAAAGCGCAAAAGGTAAAAGGCAAAAGAAGCTGCGAACGGTTCACGCAAAGGCGCAAAGAAAAAAACTCAAGCACGCAAAGAAGAAGTTTATCTTTGCGTGCTTGAGTTTTTCGCTTTGCGCCTTTGCACGAACTGTTCGCTTATTCTTAATTAACCCAAGTTGTTAGTTATCGAAACGACTGCGGCTTGAGCCGCCTGCGGTGCGGAAAGTCTCTGACTTTCCGTTGCTTGTCCGTCTTGACTTGCAGCGAGGCTCAGCCTCGCTGCAAGGTTGAGCTGACACTGGCCGGAAAAGCTTTGCTTTTCCGCACAGCATTGCGGCAAGCCGCCATCACTCTGTTAACTTACTACTTGAGTTAATTAAAGAGCTGCATCAATCGTCACAGCTTTCCGACTTCTGCTCTCCACCTTCTCTCTCGCCAACACACGCGCCGCGCGGTCTGCCGCAAGCACTGTGTCAAGACTCTCTACCTTTTCAATCGCGTGCTCGTCCATCACTTCTTCTATAACCTGCGGGATGTCTGTCAGAGAGATGCGTTCTTCTATGAAAGCCTGCACAGCTTCCTCGTTAGCAGCATTCATCGCCGCCGCGAGCGTGCCGCCTTCGCGCAAGGCTCTGTAAGCGAGTTTGATGCAAGGGAAACGCTCCATGTCCGGGGCTTCAAAATGAAGCGCGGAAAGTTTCGTCAAATCCAAAGAGGGCAACTCTGACGGATGTCTTTCGGGATATGTCAATGCATACTGAATCGCATGGCGCATGTCCGTGACGCCCATCTGCGCTATGACAGAGCCGTCCACCAGTTCAATCATTGAATGGACTACGGATTGAGGATGCACGAGGATGTCAATCCGGTCTGCATCAAACCCGAAGAGCCAGCGCGCCTCTATGACTTCTAAACCTTTGTTCATGAGGGTCGCGCAATCAATCGTAATCTTATCGCCCATGTTCCATGTCGGATGATTGAGGGCTTCCGCAACACTCGCCTGCTGCATCTCTTCTAAACTGCGTGTGCGAAATGGGCCGCCCGAAGCTGTCAGGATAAGCCTGCGAACTTCCGCGCGCTTTTCGCCTCTTAAACATTGATGCAGCGCATTGTGTTCCGAATCAACCGGCAAGAGTTGCGCGCCCGATTTTTCAGCCGCGCGTGTCATCAACTCTCCGGCCATGACGAGCGTCTCTTTGTTGGCGAGTGCGACATTCTTGCCAGCTTCGAGCGCGCGCAAGGTCGGCACAAACCCGACCGCGCCGACAGTTCCACTGACAACTATCTCGGCGTGAGAATGTGTCGCGGCTTCAACCAGCCCAGCCTCGCCTGTCAGGATGCGCGGCGGCGCGATATTTTTCTGGCCCAGAGCGGCGCGCAATTCTTCTGCGCACTCTTCCGTCTCGACCGAGACGATTTCAGGACGATGCCGCTCAACCTGTTCTGCGAGGAGCGCGACATTACGGCCCGCGCTCAAGGCGACGACGCGAAAATTTTGCGCGCCCAAAGTTTCTATTACGCGCAGAGTGTTGCGTCCGATTGACCCGGTCGAGCCGAGAATAGCTATGCCTTTAGTTTCCATTTTCTTCTACATCGCTACTTCACATCCGGCGGAGTTGGTTCGTATTGTTCCAGCAAGTCAACATTCTGCCCGGCTTCATTTTCATAAGACGCATCCGTCACGCGCCATGCGCGACCGCTCTGATACATCAAATCCACCTTCGCATTGACAGTCTTTTTCTCACCGATGACTTTCAGATAGAGCGTCGCTTCGCCCTCTGCGCCCTGTGAATTGACGCTGCCTGTGACGAATGTCCCAAAATCGTTGACTGTCCCGATGTCCTGCTTGAGCTTTTCATTGCCGCGCAAAAAATTCCGCGCCGTCTCAGCCGCCTGACTCTGGCTTACCGAATAAAAAGCGAGGCCGACAATCAAGCCGACAAAGATTGCAATCAGCAAGACTGCTCCGGCCACGATGCCGCCGATGACGATAAAAAGCTTTTTCGTTGTCACTTTAAAATAGTTTGCCACAGAGACACAGAGACACGGAGGAAGGAAATGGGTAAAAAGCAAAATTAAGAGATTTCATTTTCCTTTTACCTTTTTCTTTATCTCCGTGTCTCTGTGTCTCTGTGGCATTTTAATAAAAGTAAGCGCGTGCGAAATAGTAGATGAGCGGCGCGTTGAAGAGCAAGCTATCAAGACGATCCAGCAGCCCTCCATGGCCGGGCAAAATCTTCGCGGCGTCTTTCGCGTCCGCCCCGCGCTTGAGCGCGCTCTCAGTCAAATCCCCTATCACTCCCAAAACATTCATCGCCGCCGCAAGTGGCAAAGCTGCTTTCAACTTTAATTCGGGGAAAAACCAGTAATGGGCCACAACCGCCATCAGCAGGCTCGCCAGCATGCCTCCTATGGCTCCCTCCCAAGTCTTGCCCGGACTAATCTTCGGCGCAAGTTTATGCCGCCCGAACGCGCGGCCAGTGTAATAAGCCCCCGTGTCCGAACCCATAATGATAAGAAAGAAAAAGAAGAGCAGATGCGCCGCCAGCTTTTGCTCCGGCAACATACGCACGGCCACCAGATGCCCGCCGAGCATCACTACATAAAGCACGCCCAAAACAGTTGCGCCGACAGATGCAATCATCTTGTCAAACGGCGCGCCCTTCAACATCTCAACCGAGAGCGCGGCAATCACAAAGATAATCAGCGTCAGCAGCAACGCTTCGCCCGGCACATCAAAAAAGAATCCCGCAAATAATGCAGCCGCACCCAAAAACCCTACGACCTCATCCGGCTTCATCCCGCGCCGCTTTGCCAGTAGCCAGAATTCATAGAGGCCCAGCACCATCGCCGCCACAGCCATCACAATAAACAGAGGCCAGAGCCACGAAAAATAGATGGAAGCAATCAGGACAGGCAGGACAATCAGGGCGGTGATGATACGAGACATTTAGTTAGGGGGTCGGGGGTCGGGGGCTGGGGGTCGGGATAGTCAAGACTATCCCGACCCCTAACCCCTGCCTCCCTTACTTTGCATTTGCAACTAACTTCAAGCCACCGAAGCGACGGTCGCGGCGTTGAAAATCAATGATGGCTTCGAGCAGGTGCACGCGACGAAAATCGGGCCACAAGGTTTCGGTCACGTAAATCTCGCTGTAGGCATTTTGCCACAGCAGAAAATTTGAGATACGCATCTCGCCGCTCGTGCGCACGAGCAGGTCTAGCTCCGGCAAGCCCTGTGTGTAAAGCTCACGAGTGATGTCGTCTTCTGATAAATCTTCCGGCGGCTTGCCTTCCGCTATGAGACGCGCGACGGCCTTACGGCAGGCATCAACAATCTCTGCGCGCCCGCCGTAGTTCAAAGCCACGCTCAAGACCATGCCGGTGTTCGCGGCTGTCCTCTCGGTGGCTTTTGTGATTTCACGCCGCACAGTTTCCGCCAAACCTTCCAGACGCCCGATAGCCTGAAAGCGTATGTTCTGCCGGTCAATCTCATCCAACTCAAGCCGCAGGTAACGCCTGAGCATACGCATCAAGGCATCGACTTCGAGACGCGGGCGTTTCCAGTTCTCCGTCGAGAAAGCATAGAGCGTGAGCGCGCCGAGGCCGAGCCGCGCGCCGGTATCAACAGAGGCGCGCACGGCTTCGACACCTGCGCGATGGCCTGCGATGCGCGGCTGCCCGCGCTGTGCCGCCCAACGCCCGTTGCCATCCATGATGATTGCGATGTGACGCGGCAGGCTTTTCCATTCAAGCGCGGCCAGCAATGCTTCGTCGCGCGTCCCCTGCTGAACTACCTCTGCGAAATCAGCGAGCATCAAGACTCCCGATAAGAAATTAAAAACTAAGTTTGCATTTTTAATTTTTAATTATTCCCTGTCAATCATAATGGACGCGCCAGAGCGTCAGGCCGCGCGCAGGAGCAGTCACGATAGCATGTGGCCGCACGCCCGTTTCAATCGCGCGCTCAATCAATCCCCTCTCCATCTCGCCGCGCCCAACGGCCAGCAGCGCGCCCACAATCGAGCGCACCATGTAACGCAAAAATCCGTTCGCGCTCACCTTTATCTCAATCAACGGCGCGCGCCCGCGCTCATCCCAATGAGAATTAATTTCAAGCTCCGACACTTTGCGCACGCGCGACTCTGCCTCCGTTTGCGCAGAAGAAAAAGCAGTCCAATCATGCTCGCCTAAAAAAGCCTGCGCGGCATGCTGCATCTGCTCTAAGTCAAGCGTGCGTGCTTCCGCGTGCGCGCAGCGCAGCCAGAACGGCGACATAATGCGTGAATTGATAATGCGATAGAGATAAGTTTTACCGCGCGCAGAATAACGCGCATGAAAATTTTCTGGAACGATTTCGACTTCCATCACGCGCACATCACGTTCAAGATTTCCATTGATTGCCGCCAGCAATTTTTCAGGAGCAAACTCGTGCTCTAAATGCACGCTCGCCACTTGTCCTTCGGCATGCACGCCCGCATCCGTCCGACCTGAGCCATGCACAGAAACCTCGCGCCCGTCCAGCAGTGAGAGCACGCGCATCAACTCGCCCTGCACCGTACGCAACTCGCCTTGCATCTGCCAGCCATGAAAATCCGTCCCGTCGTATTGCAGCGTCAGCTTGTAATTCATAAGAAAGTGAGCAGTGGGCAGTAGGCAGTGCGCAGTAAGAACATGATAGTTACTAATGCTTTTAACTGCCCACTGCCCATTGCTAACTGCCCACTGTTTTTCTGCTTCCGGGTTTCACAGCCTCTTCACCGCGCGCGCAGGCTTCGCACGCCGTTGGAGCAACCGAAGGGACTTCGAGTGTGGCAAGAGCATGCCGCGCAAGCCCTACGTCTGCGCGCCCGGCTGAGCGGTCAATGATGGAAGCCGCGCCGACAATGCGCGCGCCCGCGTGCACAAGAGCCTCTATCGTCTCGCGCGTCGAGCCGCCCGTCGTGATGACATCTTCTATCACTAGCACGCTCTCGCCGGGCCGGATTGTGAAGCCGCGCCTGAGCGTCATCTGTCCTGCCGCGTCCCGCTCAGTCCAGATAAATCTTGCGCCGAGCGCGCGCGCCACTTCATAGCCGATGATGAGTCCGCCGATGGCTGGCGAAGCGACGGTCTCAATGCTCTGGCCCAGAAATTTCTGGGCCAGAGCGCGGCCAAAGGCTTCCGCCTCCGCAGGATGTTGCAAGACCAGCGCGCATTGTAAATAGACAGGACTGTGCAGACCGCTCGATAAGATGAAATGGCCTTCAAGCAGCGCGCCCGTCCGTTTGAATCTTTCGATGACCTCTTCGGCTTGCAAACAATAGCCTCCTGAAAAAATTTCTAGTCCGCTTATGTCTTATTCAACCCTTTGCGGTCTTGAGTCTTTCTTTGTTTGCGCCTTTGCGCGAAACTAAAACGAGCAGTTCACGCTGGTGGCGCGAAGATAAAAGATAAGCTCGCAAAGAGTTGAATGAATTTTGACATCATATCTTTTTACTGCGTTGGGTTCGTCACGGGTCGCGGGTCAAAGTATGCGCTGACTTCTTTGATTTGCCCGTCAACGACGCGGAAACATTCGCAGACGGGAATGATGCCAACGGGAGTATCTGCTTCCCACATGACCGCGACATATTCGCCATCAGCGATGTGCCGCTTGATGCGCACGTCGTTTATCAAGGGCAGCACGTTTGGAAGATATGCGAGCACGGCTTCCGCGCCTGTGAGGGTCGGCGTCAAGGGTTCTTCAAAAATCACATCGGGCGCAAGCGGGGCTTTGCTCAAATCTTTGTCTCTGAGCGCGTAGAGATAGCTTTCGACAATTTTGATATTCGGGTTCTCCATCGCTTTTCTCCAATCAATGAAATAGTAACCTGTCAGAACTCTCTTTCTCTTACGCTAAGTTGGGCCGAATCGGTTCTCTCGCAAGAGCATCGCCGTCTGTGCTTTTTAATTTTAGCCTGTCTGCTATACAATGCCGCCAAATGGCAGTGCGTCGTAACCTCGTTTCCGATTCTCCCCTCGTCCAAGAGACTATCGAGATATTACGTGTGTCCGGTGGCAAGGCTACGGCATCGGACATTGCCGACATCGTTTTAAAACTTTCAGACCTTGATGCAGAACTGGCCGCGATGATTGTCGCAGATTTGATAAAGGACGATCATCGTTTGTGCGTGCGCGACGGAGCGATGGTCGAGCTGCTGTGCGAAGACGCCGAAGCACGGCTGCTGCATGAATCGGATTTCGTAGTCGTTGACGTGGAGACGACGGGGGCGAAAACGCCTCCCTGCCGGATTACGGAAATCGGAGCTTACCGCGTCAGTCAGGGACGCATCGTCGCCGAGTTCCAGACGCTCGTCAACCCTGAGACGCTGATTCCGCCTTTCATCGTCAACCTCACGGGCATCACAAACCAGATGGTCAAGAACGCGCCGCGCTTTGAGGATGTCGCTCCACTGTGGCTCGACTTTGCAGGCGATGCTGTGCTCGTCGCGCACAATGCGCAGTTTGATGTGCGCTTTTTGAATCACGAACTGGCGCGCGTCTTTCCCGGTCGGCGGATGGCAAACTCAAATCTCTGCACAGTCGTCCTCTCGCGCCGCATCTTTCCGGGCCTACTGAACTACAGGCTGCAAACCGTCGCTGAACATTTTCAGATTCAGATTATCAATCGCCACCGCGCGGCCAGCGATGCCTTAGCCACCGCAGAAATTTTCCTACACATGCTCGCGCGCATGAACGAACACGGCGTCCGCGACCTCGCCTCCGCGCGAAAATTCAAAGTTGCAAGTTAAGAAAAGAATCTCCCGCAAAGGCGCAAAGGCGCAAAGAAGGCGCGAAGAAAAGCATTCAAGGTAAATAACCACTCAACACCTTTGCGAGCTTTCTTTGCGTCTTTGCGCCTTTGCGCGAAACTTTCGTTCGCTTCATCAATTCATTCTCTGCGTCTCCGCATCATCGCTTTCAACAGTCTTGCTTTTAAAAAGACTGCGCCCGACAAAAATCAGAATTACCAATACTGCTAGACCAATCCCGATGGCCGGATAATATTTTGCCAGAATATCTTTCGCATGCTCGCCGTAATGCGCCGCGAAATAGCCTTCGAGCAGGTAACGAAACGCGCGCCCGACGGCGATGGCCGCCGCGAATCGCCACACGTTCAGACGAAAGACTCCCGCTGTGACGACAAAGAGCTTGAAAGGAAACGGCGGCGGCAAAAGAGATGCGACCAGCACCGAAAGCACATCGTAGCGGTCTATCAAATCTTTGACGCGCGCCTGCTTCGCTTCCGAGAAACGCGCGAGGGCGCGCCTGCCTGCCTTCGCGCTGATGTAATACAGAATGACGCACCCTATGACAGAGCCGAGCGTGGCCGACGCCGCATAAAAAATCATCCACGAAGGACGCGCGGCAGAGAGCAACATCATCACTGCATCCGGCCCGCCAGCCATCGGTATCAAAGCCGAATCAAGGAGCGCGATGGCAAACAAACCGAACGGCCCGTAAGCGATTAAATACTGCGAGATGGAATTCAGGCCATTAGTGATTTTACGCAGGAGCCATTTCAAAATTAACGATTAATCCTTTTCAAAAATTTATTCCTCTTGCGCGGCTGGCTCATCGGTCGAAGCAGGCTCAGGCTCAGGTCTCTTGCGATGCTTGATGAAATAGATAGTCAGGCCGATGATAGCCAGCAACACCACCGTACCCAAAATCGCCGCGCCGTAGTCTTTAGTAAACTGTATCACCTGCTCGCCGTAAAAGACGGCCAGCGTGCCTTCTATGTAATAACGCAGGCTGCGCGCAATCATGATGGTCATCATAAAACGCCAGCGCGGATATTCGAGCGTGCCTGCCGTCGCCACGAAAATTTTAAATGGCATCGGCGGCGGCAAGAGAGCCGGAATCGCCAGCGCGAGAAAACCGAAACGCGCATAAGCTCTTTCAACTCTCTCTATGTGGTCTGCGCGAAAACGCTTTCGCAAGACTGCCTGACCGCCGCGCCGCAGGATTGAGTAAAGCAGCATGCAGCCGATGACAGAGCCTGCGGCTGCAAAGAGCGGAAAGTAGAAGACTGCTTTCGGGTCTCTGGCGCAGCGCATGACAACCAGGTAATCGTTGATTTCGGGAAGCGAGAGGAGCGAAGAATCCAGCGCGCCGATGACAATCATAGAGGGCGCAGCGACATACATCGGCACGCCGATGATGAACTGCTCAAGCCAGGTTACGAGATGTGCAAAGGATTCCTGAACCCAGCGATATGCGTCCGTGAGCCAACTGAACATAATAAAAGTGATGAGTGATAATTGATGAGAAATGGCTTGCTTCTCATCAATTATCACTCATCACGCATCACTGCCTTATTTCGCCGGAGTGAAAATGCTCGGCGTGTCGTAGGTGACGCCGAAGGTGACGCCGGAGCGGGGGCTGAATTCTGTCAGGCCAGCGATGCCCGCGAAATCAAAGCGCAGGCCAGAAGCCTTTATCTGCATGCCGAGCCGCGCTTCCGATTGCGACTCTGTGCCGAGCGGCGCGCGTGTGCCGCGCGTGTTTGCGCGGCCATTGATTTCGGCGGCGATGTTGAACTGCTTGTGCACGCGAAAGATTCCCGCAAAGCCATAAAGCAGCACATCGTTCTGCGTAAAATCTTCCAGAGGCGCGGTCAGAATTCCTATGCCCAGATTGCCGAAGAGATTGACGCGCCCGTCGCGCCCGAATTTTTTCCCGAACAGGATAGTGCCAAAAGCATTTGTCTGATTGACGCCGATGCCGCGCGCCTGATTCGAGTTAGGCAGTTGCACGCCCAGACGAAAGCCGAGCGAAGGGCCGCGCCGCGTCTCCGCGCGCAGCTTGATTTTTGTCGAGAGCGTAAAATCGCCCGTGTCGTTCGTAGAATTTGTGCCGGGCGTAAATCCGAGTTGAATCGGCGACGGCACGGTCTGCGAATTGATGCTCAAGACATTCTGGGCCACGCCGTCAATCTGTAGCTCGACGTTCGGCGCAAGACCGATGTTGATGCCGATGACGCCCACGCGCGTCAAATCGCCCGTCACGCCTGAGAGCGGAAACTTCGCATCCTGCATGAAATCAATGCCCGCCTCAATGCGCAGAGTTCCGGGCGGAATGATGTCCACGTCCTCTGTAATCAAAGGACGCTGCTGCGCCTGTGCGCCAATGGCGCAGAACAGGAGACAGAAGACGATTGAGAAATATTTGCGAAGCAACATGAAATTCTAAGGGCCGTTCTTTTGGCAAGCTTCTAAGACAAGCGGATTGTAACGGCTCGACACCGAAAGCGTCAACGCCAAACAGTTTCCCGCAAAGGCGCAAAGACGCAAAGAAGAACAAGAGATTAAGAAGCCACACTCTTTGCTTTTCTTCGCGCCTTCTTTGCGCCTTTGCGCCTTTGCGGGAGACTTCTTCTATTCTTACTTTGTCTCTCAACTTGTTATAAGATGGTTTTAAATTAACTATGAATCCGAAACCATTTCTCATTGGCGGTCAATGGCGCGTGACTGAGGACTTGCAGGAAGTGCGCGCGCCCTTCTCAGGCGAGATGCTGGCAGAAGTTTCTTACGCCGCGCGCGAAGAAGTGGAAGAAGCTATCGCTCTCGCTGCCGCAGCCGCCGCAGAGATACGCGCGCTGCCGCGCTATGAAATCGCGGAAGCATTGCGCCGCCTCGCGGATTATCTCAAAGAGCACAGAGAAGATTTTGCGCGCACGATTTCGCTTGAGAGCGCAAAGCCCATCACGGCTGCGCGCGGCGAGACTGACCGCGCCATTTCGACTTTCACTTTTGCCTCGGAAGAAGCGCGTCGTTTTACAGGCGAGGCTGTGCCGGTTGACACACAAACTCTGGGGCGCGGTCGCTTCGGCTGGACTGAGAGGATTCCGCGCGGAATTATTTTCGGCATCACGCCGTTTAATTTTCCGCTCAATCTAGTGGCCCACAAAGTCGCGCCCGCACTCGCCGCGCGCAATTCGATTATCATCAAGCCAAGCCCGCGCACGCCGCTCACTGCGCTCATGCTTGGCGAAGCTTTTCTTGCATCAGGTTTGCCAGAGAGCGCGCTGCAAATTGTGCCGATGGACATTCCACTTCTCGACATAGTTTTTGCTGACGAGCGGATAGCGATGATTTCATTTACGGGCAGCGCGGAGGTCGGATGGAAATTGCGCGAGCGCGCGCCGCGTAAACAGGTGACGCTTGAGCTTGGCGGCAATGCCCCTGTGATTGTTGACGAGACGGCTGATGTAGATTATTCGGTTGAACGCTCTGCGATGGCCGCTTTCAATTATGCTGGGCAAGTCTGCATCTCCGCGCAGCGTTTTTTCATACACGAAAGCATTGCTGAAAATTGGACTAATCTCTTTACAGCGCGCGCGAAAAATTTGCGCACGGGCGACCCGATGGATGAAGCGACGGAGCTTTCGGTGATGATTACGGAAGAGGCTGCGCGGCGTGCGGAAGAGTGGGTGAATGAAGCCACACAGGCTGGCGCGCGTCTGCTCTGCGGCGGCGCGCGGCGCGGCTCTCTGCTGGAAGCAACTGTCTTGACGGATGTGCATAGCGAGATGCGCGTCTGCTCTGAAGAAGTCTTTGCGCCTGTCGCAACCGTGCAGACGTTCAAGGATTTCTCACAAGCTTTAGCGGACGCGAATCACACGCGCTATGGCCTACAGGCCGGAGTCTTTACGCGCGACCTCAAGCGTGCGCACAGGGCCGCGCAGGAGCTTGAGTTCGGCGGCGTGATGATTAATGACGCGCCAGCCTTTCGCGTGGACAATATGCCTTACGGCGGCGTGAAGGATTCGGGCGCGGGCCGCGAGGGCGTGCGCTACGCGATGGAAGAGATGACAGAGCCGCGCATGATTGTCTTTGACCCGAATCATTAAGAATGAAGAGAAAGTTTCCCGCAAAGGCGCAAAGGCGCAAAGAAAAGACGCCAAGAAAGCATTCAGGATAAAGAGCTCTTCAACTCTTTGCGTCTTCTCTTCTTTGCGCCTTTGCGCGAGATGTTCTTTAATACTTCAACTCTGAACAGTGAGGCGATGCCTGTGAAAAGACTGCTAACTATCTACGTTCTCTTAATCATTCTTTCACTACAACTCATCCCGCATTCTTTTCCAAACGCAGTGGCCCAGAATCCTTCTGCGACTGAGAGACAAGCTGCGCCACTCAATCTCGCGGGCTTGCGCGAGCGCGTCACTGTCAAGCGCGACGAGCGCGGGATTCCGTACATAGAGGCTGCGAATGAAGCCGACCTTTATTTCGCGCAAGGATATGTGACGGCGAGCGACCGTTTGTGGCAAATGGACTTGCTGCGCCGCCGTATGCGCGGCGAGTTGTCGGAGATACTTGGCAAGCTTGCGCTGCCGGAAGATAAGAGGCTGCGGCCTTATGGCTTTACGCAGTTATCAGAGGCAATGCTGGCCCACACCAAAGGGCCTGTGCGCGATGCGCTCGAAGCTTATGCGCGCGGCGTCAATGCCTTCATTGATTCGCACGAGACAAAGCAGTTGCCGCCGGAATTTCAGATTCTGCAATACAGGCCGCGCGCGTGGACGCCTGCCGATTCGCTCGTCATCGGCAAGCTTTTCGCAGAGACGCTTTCAACCACTTGGGACACGGATGTGATGCGCGCCGCGCTCGCAGACCTTCCAGCGGAAAAGCGCGAGATGCTTTTTATTGAAACATCGCCGCTCGATGTGCTCGTGGTCGGGAAAGATAATGTTGAAAGGAAAGCTGATTCAACACAGGGCAAGCCGCTTGTGCCTTATGACATGAAAGGCAGCATCGGCGTCTTGCGTGAGCTTTCGTTGATTCGAGAGACGATGGAAAACTCGCTCAGTCGCGTCGGCCTTTATATGGAAGACCGCGCGGTGAGCAATAATTGGGTCGTCGCAGGCTCGCGCACGCGCGACGGCAAACCCATGCTCGCCAACGACCCGCACCTGCCTCCGCTCGTCCCTTCAATCTGGCACATGGCGCATCTCTCCTTGCCGGGCTTGCGCATCGCTGGCGTCACAACTCCCGGCGCGCCCGGCATCATCCTGGGCCACAACGAACACATGGCGTGGGGCGCGACCAACTTAGGGCCGGATGTGCAAGACCTCTATCTGGAAAAATTCGATAAAGCGAATCCGCGAAAGTATCAGACGCCCGGAGGCTTGCGCGATGCCGAAATTCGCCGCGAAGAGATAAAAGTCCGAAAAGGTTTTACGGACACGCAGCCGGAGATAGAAATTTTAGAGGTCACAGTGACGCGGCATGGGCCAATTATTTTTGAGAAAGACGGCGCGCGTTATGCTCTGCAATGGACTGCGCTTGATGCGAAGGCCAGCGAGTTTGCAGCCTTTTATAATCTCAATCGGGCGCGCAACTGGAACGAGTTTCGCATCGCGCTCAGCCGCTATGAAGGCCCGACGCAGAATTTTGTTTATGCAGACAGAGAGGGCCACATAGGTTATTACAGCGCGGGCCGCATCCCTATCAGGCAGAGCGGCGACGGCTCTCTGCCTTATGACGGCGCAACCGATGCGGGAGAATGGAAAGGCTTTATTCCCTTCGACCAACTGCCGCATGTTTACGACCCGCCAGAAGGATTTATCGTGACCGCGAATCAACGCCTCGCGGGTCGCAGTTATCCACATCACCTGACGAACGAATGGCCCGCGCCTTATCGCGCGCGCCGCATATATGATTTGCTGCAATCCAATACGAAGCTCACGCCGAACGATTTTCAAAACATACAGGCAGACACATACAGCATCCCTGCCATCACCTTTGTACGCGAAGTCATCAAGCTGGCCGGAGATTTAAACGCGACGCCCGCGCCCGTTGATGAGAAATGGCGCGAGACTTTAAAACTCTTCGCACAGTGGGATGGATACACGAATGCAGATTCGCGTGGCGCGCTCCTGGCAGTCCTCATGCGCGACAGATTCCGCCAGCGCATAGTGGCCGCAGCACTTGGGCCAGAACGCGCGAAAATTTACAGGTGGTCTAATGCCAATTCCTTCATAGACAAAATCATCACTGAGCGACCACAGGCATGGCTTCCGAAAGAGTTCAAAGATTATCTTGAGCTTGTGCGCGCCTGCGAGCGCGATGCGCGTGAGATGATTGCACAAAAACTCGGCGCGGATGAAACGCTTTGGACATGGGGACGTTACCAGCCTGTGCGCTTCGCACATCCGCTCGCGGGCGTGCCGCTCATCGGACAGCAATTCGCGATAAATCCTTTTCCACAACAAGGCAGTTTGTCGAGCCCCAATGTTGGACAATTTGTTTCCATGCGCTTTATCGCCACGCCCGGCAACTGGGATGAAAGCAGGCACGGCATCGCGCTCGGCGTGAGCGGCAATCCTGCGAGTAAGCATTTTAAAGACCAGCTTGAAGACTGGCGCGCAAGTAAGCCGCGCGCATTTCCTTTTAGCAAAGATGCTGTTGAAAAGGCTGCTCAGGAAACAATGGTTCTCATGCCCGCGAAATGAGCTTTGAAGCACAAGAGCCTCTGGAAAAAGTTCAGGCAGAGCGTTGGCGAGTCTTCTGCGCTGTCGCTCTGCCGGAAGAAGTGCGCAACCGCGCCGCCGCTCATACTAAAACTCTGCGCGAGGCTGCTCCTAAAGTACGCGCTTCATGGCCCAGAGCCGAATCGCTCCATATCACTCTGAAATTTTTGGGCGAGCTTGAGACGGCGCGCATCGGTTCTCTATCACAAGCGGCTGCGCGTGCGGCAGAAGGTTTTCAAACATTCGAGCTTGCCATCGAAGGAGCAGGCGCGTTTCCGCCTCGCGGCATGCCGCGAGTTCTCTGGCTCGGCGTCAAAGATGATTCCGGTAAACTCGCGACGCTCCAACAACGTCTCGAAGAAGAATGCGCCGCCGTAGGCTTCGCGCGCGAGACAAGGGCTTTTCATCCACATCTTACTATCGCACGCCTGCGCGCTCCCGCTAACTCGCAAAGGCTGGCAGCCATGCATCAAGAGATGGGATTCGAGCGCGCGGCTTTTAATGTGAATGAGCTTTTAGTGATGCGCAGTGAACTAGGGCCGGGCGGCTCGCGCTACACAGAAATCTCAAGGCATGTCTTTTGAGAAAGCAAAGAAAACTTTTCCCGCAAAGGCGCAAAGGCGCAAAGAAGACGCAAAGAAAGCTTTCAAGAAAGATAACTGCTCAACCTCTTTGCGAGCTTTCTTTGCGCCTTTGCGCGAAACTTGCTTTTCTATCTCGGCAACTCGCGCGGGCGCGGCGGCGGCGGATTTTTATCCTGCTCCGAGCCACTATCTCCCGTCGCGCTCAGCATCTCTTTAATCGCGCCGACGCTCGACAGCATGCTCAATGTTTCAACCGGCATGAAGATTATCTTGGAGTTATTCGTGCGCGTCATGTCGCGCAGAGATTCGATGTAGCTTTTAGTAATCAGATATTGCGCAGGATTGCCGACGCCGAGCATGGCCTGCGAGATGCGGTTGATGGCTTCGGCTTCGGCAGTAGCATTTCTCAGCCGCGCCTGCGCCGCGCCTTCCGCTTGCAGGATAGCAGATTCTTTTTCGCCTTCGGCGCGCGTCACTGCGGCCTGCTTCTCGCCCTCTGCGCGTGTAATCGAAGCCTGCCTCTCGCCCTCTGCCTGTAAGACGAGCGCGCGGCGCGTGCGTTCCGCAGTCATCTGCTTTTCCATTGTGACGCGCACATCTTCCGGCGGGTTGATGTTCTTCACGTCAACGCGCGTCACCTTGACGCCCCACTTGTCCGTCGCTTCATCAAGAATGATTCTGAGCCTCGCGCTGATTTGGTCTCTCTGCGAGAGCGTGTGATCCAAATCCATATCGCCCATCACCGCGCGCATGCCCGTAATCGTCAACTGCACAATACTGCCCACGAGGTCTGCGACTTCATAGACAGCTTTTTTCGCGTCTGTGATTTGCCAGTAGACAATCGAGTCCACATGTATCGTCACGTTGTCTCGCGTAATCACAGGCTGCGGCGGCAGGTCTATAAAAGATTCGCGCAGGTCTATGGAAGTGATACCGGGCCGCGTGTTGGTCCAATAGACGGCGCGCGGCCTATCAAGAAAAGGCACGATGATATTCAGACCGCTCGTTGCCTCGCGACTGAAACGGCCCAGCCGCTCAATCAGCATGACGGTCGCCTGCGGCACAATCTTGATGGTCTTGGCAGAGACAATCAGGATTGCGATGGCTAGAAAGAACATTAAAAAGAGGAACAGAATAGACAATCCTTCAAACATACGCGCCTCCTAATTTAGAAGTCTGGAGTCTGGAGTCAAGAGTCTGGAGTCAAACGCTTAATGGCTTTTGACTCCAGACTCCAGACTCTTGACTCACGACTGTTACGGCACTATAGCGGACTTTCGCCTTCTTGCGGAAGAGCAAGCGGTGGCGGCTGCCATCCGCCGCATCTTTCTTCAATGACGCGCGCGGCTGCAAGAATTGATTCTTCGCCAAAAGGTCTGCCGATAATCTGCACGCCGACAGGCAAGCCTTCGCGCGTGGAGCCCGCACGAACTGTCACCGCAGGCAGCCCGAAAACATTGTAAGTCTGCGAATAACTGAACGCGCGAAAGATACTCAGAGCTTGTCCTTCAACTTCAACCTTGCGTGCGCCGTGCTCGTAAGCAGGCATCGCGCCGACGGGAGCAATGATAAATGGCGTCTCTCTCATCCACTCAACGAGCGCGCCGCGCAAACGGTCGCGCTCCTTCCACGCGCGCGCATAAACATCAAACGACGGCGGCGCAGCGTCAGCCGAAGAGTCTAAAAGATAACGCACGAATGCTCCTGCTTCTTCCAGGTGTCCCTGATAAACTTCACGCATCTCTATGAGCGCGGCGCGCGCAAACAATCTGGCCCACAAATCCTGTCCAAACTCTACGCCGGGCGGTCTCTCTTCCAAAACATCAAGCCCCGCTTCTTCGAGCGCATGCGCGGCCCTCTCAACCGCGCCACGCGTCTCTTCCGTCACTGTCGTCAAACCATCAAACACATGCCACGCGGCTCGCAGACCGCGCTTGAGTTCAACTTCGTTTGAGACAAAAGGCGAAGAAGCAGAGACAGCTTCCCTTTCATCAAATCCCGCAAGCACGCGAAAGAGCGTTGAGAGGTCTGCGACGTTTCGGGCCATTGGCCCAATCACCGCGCCGAGCGAGGCTGGCCCGGACGAATCTGGAATGTGTCCATCGCCATGCACGCGCCCCGCAGTCGGCTTGAGTCCGGCAATGCCGCAGAAATGCGCTGGCACGCGAATCGAGCCCATCAGGTCGCTGCCAATTCCGCCCGGCGACATGTACGCTGCAATCGCAGCCGCTTCGCCGCCGGATGAACCGCCCGGCGTGCGTTTATAGTCATACGGATTATTCGCCGGGCCAAAGACAGGATTTTCCGTATCGTAAGCCGCAGCCATCTCCGCGACATTGGTCTTGCCGATGATGATTGCGCCCGCCGCGCGCAGCCTCGCTACAGCCGCAGCATCTTTTGACGGAACATGAGAGGCAAGCCTTCTGGAACCGCTTGTCGTGCGCAGGCCGCGTGTCTCGATAGTATCCTTCACAGTCAAAGGCAAGCCGTGCAGAAGTCCAATATCATCTCCGCGCATCAAAGCGTTTTCAGCCTCGCGCGCCTTCTCCAAAGCATCCGGCGCGAGAGTGACAATGGCATTGAGTTGCGGATTCAGTTGCTCAATCTGCCGCAGATGAGCTTCGACGACTTGAACAGGCGAAACCTCTCGCTTGCGTATTAACAACGCAAGCTGCGCGAGCGATTGTCTCGTCAGTTCAATCATAAGAAGTGATTTTAAAACTCAAGCAAGTAAACCACACAACTCTTTGCGGGCTTATGTTTTTCTCTTTGCGCCACCAGCGAGAACCGTTCGCTGCTATTTCGCGCTGGTGGCGCAAAGAAAAGAAAATCTCAAGACCGCAAAGAAGAGCTTGAGTGATTTTAACTATTCTTCAACAACTCGATAAACTTTTGTGCGGCAGTTGAAAGAATGCGGTCGCTGCGGTGTATGGCTCCGACGGCGCGTGTCCATTCCGGCTCTGCTAAAGTGACGACTCCGAGTTGGCCGCTGCGCTGTTCGTCAACGACGCTTGGACGCGGGACAATCGCCAAGCCGAAGCCGACTTCTACAGCGCGCTTGATGGTTTCTATGTTATCGAACTCCGCGACGCGATGAACCGTGACGCCGTGCGATTTCAGGATGCGGTCAATCGCTCGTCGTGTAGGAATGTCGCGCTCGAATTGCACGAAGTCCTGTCCGTTCAAATCTGCTGCTTTAACTTTTTTTCGTGCGGCCAACGGATGCTCTGGCGGGCAGATGAGCACGAGACGGTCGCCCGGCAATGGAATGACTGTCAGGCCGCGACGCTTTTCGGGATAAGCAATCACGCCCAGTTCGACTGCGCCGCTCAGGACATCTCGCACGATGCGCGTCGTGCGGCTATATTCGAGGTCAATCTTCGCCGCCGGATAAAGCGCCATGAAGCGGCGCACGGCGGGCGGCAATTCATGCAGGCCGATGCTATAGACCGTCGCCACGCGCGCAGTCCCGCTAATGGTTCCGTCCAGCCCGCGCACTTTCTCCTGCAAGCGATGATAAGCTTCGAGAACGTTGCGGCTCTCCTGATAAAAAATCTCTCCGGCATTTGTCAGGCGAACTTCGCGCCGCCCGCGCACGCGCTCTAAGAGGCGATGCTTGAAAGACTCTTCGAGGCCGCGCACCTGCTGGCTGACCGCAGACTGCGTGACAAAGTTTCGCTCTGCCGCGAGCGAAAAGCTGCGCGTCTCTGCAAGGTCGCAAAAGATTTTGAGAGTTTCTATCTGCATCATCCAGAAGTCGGGAGTCTGGAGTCTGGAGTCAAAGACAAGTTGCTTTTGACTCCAGACTCCTGACTCCTGACTGTTATCGTGAATTATAAGTATTTCTTGTTAAGAAGGAAAATATTTTTCATTTTACCTTATAACCGGCGGCGAGTATGATAAATCTCGGATGGATATGATTTGAGGCCGGGACTTGCGATGCATTTGTATGATCCAGACCTGACTTTGCGCGAGGCGCGTGAACGCTATTTCGAGATTAACAATTTCAAGAATGGCGGTTACGACGACGCCTGGGTGAAGATGAAGGCCGGGCCGATTCCGATTGCTTTCCCGAATACGAAGGCGCGCATACGGTCTGTGAAATTGCATGACCTGCATCATGTCTTGACTGAATATCCTACGACATGGCGAGGCGAGGCGGAGATTGGCGCGTGGGAAATTTCGACCGGATGCGCAGACCACTATCCGGGGTGGATTTTGAATTCTTACGCCTTTGCTATCGGACTTGTCATCAGCCCTTTGACAACTTACAGGGCTTTCATACGCGGCTGTTACAGCACGAATTTGTATCGCAGAGTTTTTGATGAAGCTTTGCTCTCGCGCAGGGTGGGCAGCATGCGTCGTGAGTTGCATCTGGATGGGGCGAAGAGAGAGGCGACTTTGAGCGACAATCTCAGATTTGTCTTCTGGTCGCTCTTCAGTTGCTGTGCATATCTGCTGACGGGGTTGTTGATTTTGCTGCCGTTGATTGGTTTGCTGTGGTTGATTTTGAGGTGAGATGTGCGGCGCGCTGTTGCTTTTGCGGCGCATCTACATATAATTCCATGCGAAACAATCTTTACCAGACCACAGACGAAGAAGACTGAGGACAGCCTTCAAGGCGAAGGAGTGAGCTGAGGACGTATGGCTATTCGTTTAAGCAAAACTTTTATCTTGAGAAAGCTGCACCAGCTCTCAGGCATCGTGCCTTTAGGAGCTTTTCTGTTGGAGCATTTTTATACCAACTCTAAGGCGGCGCATCCGACGAAGGGCTTGGAGCATTTCAATGAAGCTGTCGCAGACTTGCAGGCCATTCCGTTTATCCTGCTCGTGGAGACGACTTTTATCTTCATCCCGCTTCTCTATCACGCGCTCTATGGTCTGGTGATTACGGTCGAAGCGCGCCCGAACAATCTTAACTATCCGTACCCGCGCAACTGGTTCTATACGATTCAGCGTGTGACGGGCGTGATACTCTTCTTCTTCATACTCTTTCACGTGCTGAACTTCCGTTTCGGTCTCATTCCCGGACTCAACACAACATCTGTCGCGCACGCGCCGGATCAGGCTTTTCAGATTGTCTCGCGCGAGTTCAAGATGGTTCCGATATTCATCATCTATCTCGTCGGCATCACTTCGACCGTCTGGCACTTTGCCAACGGCATCTGGCTTTTTATGGTTGACTGGGGCATCGCCATCGGCGCGCAGGCGCAGCGTCTGACGGGTTATGCGTGCATAGGATTCGGCGCGGTCTTGCTGCTCGTCGGCATCAACGCGATGGTCGCTTTCGTTCGTCCGGGAGGCTTGCTGGGAGGTATTTTTAGCTGATGGCAACTGTTGGAAAAAACGGTATCAAGATAGCTGTGGTCGGCGGCGGACTGGCGGGGCTCGCGGCGGCGATGAAGATTGCTGAGAAAGGCCACAGCGTTGACCTCTTCTCTGTAGTGCCTGTCAAACGCTCGCATTCTGTCTGCGCGCAGGGCGGCATCAACGGCGCGGTCAACACGAAAGGCGAAGGCGATTCGACGTGGGAGCACTTTGACGACACGGTTTATGGCGGAGACTTTTTAGCCAATCAGCCGCCAGCCAAAGTGATGTGCGAAATGGCTCCGGCGATTATCTATCTCTTCGACAGGATGGGCGTGCCATTCTCGCGCACGACGGAAGGCTTGTTAGACTTTCGTCGCTTCGGCGGAACAAAGCATCACCGCACAGCTTTCGCTGGAGCTTCGACAGGGCAACAGCTTCTCTATGCGCTTGATGAACAGGTTCGTCGTCATGAAGTCGAAGGCAAGGTGCAGAAGTATGAAGGCTGGGAGATGATGTCTCTCATCCTTGACGACCATCAGGTTTGTCGCGGCCTTGTGGCGATGAATTTGAAGACTTTGGAATTGAAAGCTTTTAAAGCCGACGCTGTGATTATGGCGACGGGCGGGCCGGGATTGATTTTCGGGAAATCAACCAACTCTATGGTCTGCACAGGCTCTGCTGTTTCAGCCTGTTACCAGCAGGGCGCAAAGTATGCTAACGGCGAATTTATACAGGTGCATCCGACTTCGATTCCGGGCGAAGACAAGCTGCGTTTGATGTCCGAGTCTGCGCGCGGCGAGGGCGGGCGCGTCTGGGTTCCGCGCGCGGAGAAAGATACGCGGTCTCCGTCTTCGATTCCAGAACGCGAACGCTGGTATTTTCTCGAAGAGAAATATCCTGCCTACGGCAACTTGGTGCCGCGCGATATTGCGACCAGAGAAATTTTTCAGGTCTGTCTGGATGGCATGGGCATCGGCGGCGAGAATCAGGTCTATTTGGATTTGTCGCACATTCCGGCAGAGACTTTAGACCGCAAGCTCGGCGCGATTCTTGAAATCTACGAGATGTTTGTCGGCGACGACCCGCGCCATGTGCCTATGCGAATCTTTCCGGGCGTGCATTATTCTATGGGCGGCCTGTGGGTGGATTTTGAGCAGCGCACAAATATTCCCGGACTCCTTGCGGCTGGCGAGTGTGATTACTCGATTCACGGCGCGAACCGTTTGGGCGCGAACTCGCTTGTCAGTTGTGTCTTCGGCGGTTTCGTCGCCGCGCCTGCGGCCATAGAGTTTGCACAGAACGTAGAGCGCAACGGCGGCGCGGATGGAAATGGAATTTATGAGCAGGAGCTCAAGCGGCAGGAAGAGATAAACGACGGGCTTATCAAGCAGAGCGGCAACGAGAATCAGTACAAGCTGCATGAAGAGATGGGCAAGTGGATGACGGACAACGTGACCGTCGTTCGTTATAACGACAAGCTCAAGGAGACAGACGACAAGCTGCTCGAATTGATGGAGCGTTACACGCGCATCTCAATCAACGATTCTAATCTCTGGGCCACAATGGCCCTGCCGCACGCGCGTCATTTAAAGAACATGCTGGAACTGGCGCGCGTCATCACGCTCGGCGCATTGAATCGCAACGAGTCGCGCGGCGCGCATTACAAGCCGGACTTTCCAGACCGCGACGACGAGAATTTCCTCAAGACGACGATTGCAGAGTATTCCGGCGAAGGCCCAGTGCTCTCGTATGAAGCCGTTGACATCTCGCTTATCAAACCGCGCAAGCGTGATTATAGTAAGGGCAAGCAGGAGACTACGGCGAAAGCTGCTGCGGGCGCGAAAGGCTCTGCGCTTCCGCAGAAAGACGGCGCGCCGCAAGTCCTCAGCCAGGACACAGAGCAGAAGCCGAAAGACCTGACAGGCCCGACCATCTGGAATCAGAACAAAGAGGAAGTGCGCGACGTGAATCAGGGACAGGTCGAGACGCGCCGCGAGCAGGACAAGTCAATCGAAGATGCCGGGGGGAAATCCGACAAGCTTTAATATTTAGGATTCCGAGAGATGTCTTTACAGCAACACACCTACGTCACGCCCGAAGAGTATCTGACGTTTGAGCGTCAGGCGGAAGATAAGAGCGAATATATTGACGGGGTAATTTATGCTATGTCCGGCGCAAGTCTTCGTCATAACACGATTGTCTCAAATCTCATCATTGAGATAGGCACACAGATTAAAGATCGTCAGTGTCGTGCCTTGCCGAGTGATATGAAAGTGCGGCTGCCGGATTCGCGCAAGTTCTTTTACCCGGATGTCTCTGTGGTTTGCGGTGAGCCGCAATTTCATGATGAGCGCACGGATGTCCTGCTCAATCCGATTCTGGTTATCGAAGTTCTTTCGGAGAGCACGGCAGCTTTTGATCGTGGAGAGAAATTTCAGGCCTACCAGTTGATAGAATCTTTGCAGGAGTACATTCTGATTTCGCAGGACAAACATTTTATCGAGCAGTATGTCCGGCAGAGCACAGGGAGTTGGATTTACACTGCGACAGTCGGGCTGGAAAGTATTGTGACATTGTCTTCCATCGCCTGCACGCTTTCGCTTGGTACAGTTTACGACAAGACAGATTAAGATTATGAGCGCACAAACGCACGCTACTACAAAACTGAATCGCACGCCGCCGGCCATAGTCGAGATACGCATACGCCGGCGCGAGAACACGGACGCGCCGCAATACTGGGAGACGTTTGAGATTCCCTATCGCCCGAATCTCAACATCATCTCCTGCCTGATGGAGATACAGAAAAATCCTGTCACCAAAGAGGGCAAGCAGACGACGCCTCCTGTCTGGAACATGAACTGTCTCGAACAGGTCTGCGGCATCTGCACGATGGTTATTAATGGCAAAGTCCGCCAGTCGTGCTCCGCGCTCGTTGACCAGCTTGAGCAGCCGATTACCTTAGAGCCGATGTCCAAGTTTCCAAACGTGCGCGACCTGATAGTTGACCGCTCGCAGATGTTCGACCACCTCAAGCGCGTGCATGCATGGATTGAGATAGACGGCACACACGACCTCGGCCCCGGCCCGAAGATGGCGCAGGAGGATGTCGCAGAGCGTTATGCCTACTCGCGCTGCATGACCTGCGGCTGCTGTCTCGAAGCCTGCCCGCAATACGAGGGCGACAACTACATCGGCCCGCAAGCCATCGCGCAAGTCAGACTTTTCAATATGCATCCGACAGGCAAGATGACACGCGACGAAAGACTGGAAGGCATCATGGGCGACGACGGCATCACCAACTGCGGCAACTCCCAGAACTGCGTCCGCGTCTGCCCGATGTCCATTCCCCTAACCAAAGCCATCTACGAAGAGAACCGCGAAACCATCATCCACGGCCTCTTCGGCTGGCTGAAACGGTAGGACAGAAGAAAGACTGAAAGCGAACCTGTTTACACTCAGCTTCTAAACGCTTCCCTGCTCATTATCCTGAACCCGTTCAAGTGAAGAACGCACTATCCCTAAATTATATTCATCATTGAGGCGAGCAAAGAGTGCTTCTGCATGCTCGAAAAAACGAATCGCCTCTGACGTATTACCCTGCTCCTCTGCAAGCCTTCCTAACTGGTGAAGGGTAATAGCCTGTCCGTGCTCATCGCCGATGCGCGTATCTATAATAAGAGTTTGCCTATACCATCGCTCTGCCTCATCAAAGTGTTTTTGCTCCTCTGCAAGCCTTCCTAATTGGTGAAGGGTAATAGCCTGCCCCTGTTCATTACTAATACGTTTTTTAATCTCAAGACTCTCTTGATAGCACTGCTCCGCCTTATCAAATTGTCGTCGTGCGTGTGCAATTATTCCAAGCTGGTGCAGGGTAATAGACTGCCCCTGCTCATCACCGATACGCTCAGTAATTTCAAGACTCTGCCTGTACCAATTCTCTGCTTCATCAAATTGTCTCCGAAAATATGCAATCACGCCTAACTGGTGAAGCGTAATAGATTGCCCGTACTCGTTACCAATACGTCCACTAATTTCAAGACTCTGCTGATACCACTTCTCCGCCTCATCAAAGCGTCTTTGCTCCTCTGCAAGTATGCCCAACTGGTGAAGAGCAACAGCTACGTTTCGGTTGTCACCTATAAGTTCATAATGCTCTTTGAGACGAAGATGTATAGATTGCTCAGTGCTGAAATCGCGACGGTAATTTGCAATTTCTGATTTATGCCCTAATAGTGCTAGCCATAGCTCAGATCTTCCCTCCAAAGGTTCACCGCCCTCATCTGTAAGCTCATCTTCGATCTCAGCTATCAGTCGTTTCCACTCAACCCAACGCCCTTGGGTAACAAATAAAGTTCGCAATCCGTAAAGTATCCCCTCCACATTACTCCAAAGCTCATGCCGTCGTGAAAGATGCAAGGCATAAGTCAGATTACCCTCCTCAGCGCGAAGGAGCGATATGACGGTCTCTGTATTGGTTTTGAACATTTCAGCTAGATGCCACCCATACGAGCCATAAATTGTCGAGAAAGCTTGCTCCAACCACTCAAGGTAGTCGGGAAATGATTCATGCAGGAGGTCATAAAAGAACCATGGCAACGCGGGATGAACTGTGTAATAGCCTTTAGCCAAACGTCGTAATAGTCCTACCTCTGCCGCAGTGTTCAGGATTTGTACCCATTCATCTCGTCCTATGTCTTTCATCGCATCAGGCGCGCCGTCAATATGTTGACAAATGCCTGCCAGCACATCTGCATTTACAAACCCCTGAAACAGGGCCAACACGCCGAGGTGTTGGCGGAGTTGAGGGTCTAGGGCGTCGAGGCGATAGTTTAATGAGGCTGAGAGCGAGCGTTCGCGGCCCTGTGCGGGGTCGTCTGCGCTCAGTTTCACTTCGCCGCTTCGCAGTGATTGGAGCAGTGTGTCGGGCCGGGTTCGTTTCAGTTCGGGGAGGATGGCTTGAATCGCCAGTGGATTGCCGCGCAGGTATTTCAGCAGTTCGTTGTATTGCGGCAGAGATTTGATTTGCTGCGGGTTCAAGCCTGCGCGTTTTAAGATACGCACGGCGAGCTCTTGCGCCTCTGTCAGCTTGAGTCCGCCGAGAGGCACGCAGCGATAGATGTTGCCGAGCCATTGTTCGTCGCGGCGGCTGGTGATGAGGACTCTTGTGCGTCCGCCTCGCAGGTCGCTGAGGAAGTCGCGGAGTTCCTTTTGCTCTTCGGGTTTCCAAGCTGATTGTGTTCCTGCCGGAAAGCCTGCGACGGGTTCAAAGTTGTCCCAGATAAGCATGCAGGGAACTTGCTTTAAGACAGAGAGCGCAATCTCTCGTTTCTGGTCTGGATTGAGCAAATGCCATTCGCGATTCAACTGCTGGCGGATTATCTCGCCAAAGATTTGGCCCACGCGGTCGCAGACCTGCGCCAGTGGCAGGTAATGCTCGAAGCGGAAAAAGAAGCTTGGGCCGTCGAGCGCGCCCGTCTCTGCCCACCAGCGAGCAAAGCCTGCGGCCATCTCTGTCTTGCCGACGCCAGCCATGCCTTCTAAGAGCACGATGGTTTCCGTGCGAAAGGCTCTCTCTAAATCGAGCGTCACGCCGTCGCGCCCGACAAAGCCAAATGCCGGAGGCTCAGGCAGGTCAACCAACGCGCCTGCTTCCGCCTGCTTGTCTTTCAGAATATTAGGATTGAGGCGCAGTTCGCCGAGCGGTTTTGAAGTGGCTTTGACAGGCGCGGCTTCAAACAGCACTGGGACAATCCAGTCTTGCAGTTCAATCTCACCGATGGGCGAATGGCGTTGCGGGTGTGAGCGCAAATCATCGCGCGCCACAGCGACGGCGCGCGCAAGCTCTTCGCCTCTCACAAGGCTCTCGTAAAGCCGCGCCATAAAGCGCACGGCGGACTGCACGTAAACCGAATACGCCATCGCCACCACGCCGCGCGTCCCGGCTTTGAGCAGTTCGTTGCCGACGGATGGATAGATGGCTTCAGGATGCGTCATACCCGATTGACAGGCATTGAGCAATACTACGGGCAAGCCTTTGCCCGCCAGCAGGCTGCCCAGTTCCGCGCCGGTCACTCTTCGCGGCTCGTCATTCTCGCCTTCAAACAACAGCAGTCCGTGCGTGCCTGCGCCCTGCGGAAAAGCTCCATGCCCGTCAAAGTGCAGGACGTGATAAAAGTTGGGTTTGTCATTCAAGACACGCGCAAGCTGTTCGAATGTCGGAGGACGCAGGATGTCCAGGCGTATGCGGTCACGATGGTCACGGAAAAGTTCGAGCAGTGGACGCGCGACTGATTGAAACGGCACGTCGCCCTCCGGCCCGCCGGGGCGACAGATAATCATCAGGATATTAAACTTTTCAACATCAGTCGGCGTGGACGGCGGTTGAAAAAGCAGGTTGGGCTGGCTGCGCGCGAAAGCATATGCAAGGCGCGCGAGGTCGCCATATTCTTCGTGCGCTGAATCACGCATCAACTCCCAGGGCAAGGCTATGCCTTCAGGGTCGTTGGCATGAATGATGATGCGCGTGTTCGGAAGATTATCTTCGACGCGCGCGTAGAGCTTCCGAGTTCCACCTGTGCTGAACACGGTATCAAAAAGCTCTGTGCCGAGTTGGACCATTAACTTCTCTACGCCTTGAGCTCGCTTTTCAAATTCGCCCCACGGATATATCAGATACTCTTCAAGATACCACTGTATCTCGCTGCGCTGCTGCTCGGTCACTGTAAAGCCAAAATCAGTTTCCTGTTCCTGCGCCTGCGCTCCGTCCGGCGAGCGGTAGCTGACCCGGACACGTGCGCCGAACTGTTCGTTTGCGGGAATGTGATGGATGGTGAGTTCCTGCATTGTGGGAGTCTCCAACCTGGATAGCAGTTTTAAACGGTAGAAACTTTAACTTCAAACAACCTGGAGGACAAGGATTTTAAGAACCATAGAGGGCCGGCAGTTGCAGTAATTTTTTTGACAAGTGTTCGCTAAAGTTTAGCTTCACGCATCCCACAGTGGAAACTTATTTTCAGAGGCTGACTCCGCACAAGCTTTTTTTCTTGCCATCAAGAGCCAACCTGTATAAACTCCGTTAAAGGCAGATTTGTCGCTGCCGTCACCACTTCAAAAAGCTCTTCCCGACGCACACCACAGGAGCTAAGGCTGTCTAAATGGACGAAACAGGCCCCCTTTTGTCACATATCTCTCTGTCTCAAATCACATCGGCAATCAATCAAGCACGAAATCCGCAGGCCATTGTGAACGCGCTCGTCTCAGAAAATGTCTCGCGTCTGCTCGAATTTGATTGCTGCACGCTTGTCCTGCCGCAAGCAAGCGGCATGGGTTTGCGCAGTTGGCGTGCGATGCGCGCGTCTGCGACAACGCGGCTGGCTGCTGCGGCTGAAGCTTTCGCAGAGGCGCATCATCTGTTGGCGGGAGTGCTGGCGAAAGGCTCTTCAAAAGTGTTTGCGGAGAGCGAGCTGCGCTGTGATTACATGAATCACTTCGGGCATGAGGCCAAGGCCGCTCTCGCGCTGCCGCTCTCTTTCGGCGGGCAGACGCTCGGCCTCATCTGCTTTTCGACAGAGCAGGCGGATGCTTACACAAATGTTGAGACGGAGCAGTTGATGTGGCTGGCGAATCATGTCGCGGCGGCTGCGCAGGCCATCCTGCATCGCGCGCAGATGGAGAGTCTGACGGACGCGCAGCGCGAGATTGACCGTCTCAAGAGCGGCTTTATCAACACGCTCGTGCGAGACATACGCTTGCCTTTGACGAGCGTGCTCGGAGTCTTGGATTTGTTTGAGAGCAAGGTGCAGGCGCGCGAGCCTTTTGATTTGGAAGATAGACAACTGCTCAATTCTGCTATAGAGAACGGCGACCGCATGCGCCGCCTTCTTGACGACCATTTGGAAGTAGCGCGCCAGCAGGAACAGCCGCTCACACTTCACACGGAAGATATTAAAGCCGCGCCGCTATTGGAAGGCATCGTAGAGCCTTTGAGGGGCGAAGCCGCACTGCGCGGCGTGGAGTTGAATGTGAGAGTGCGAGACCCTAAGCTCGCGCTGCATGTGGATGCAAAGCAAACTCGCCGCGCTCTCTGCCATTTGTTGATGGCGGCTCTGGCCGCGACTCACGACGGCGGGACAGTCACTATCGAAGCTCAGACCATCACTGGCACGCGCGTCGGTGATGAAGGCAGGCGGCTCGTCGTCATCAACATAGCTGATTCAGGCGCGGGCCTGCCAGCCGAAGAAGTGCCGTTTGTCTTTGACGCTTTCTGGCAAGCTCCCGGCACACGCCATTCGGGTCTGCAAGGCGTCGGCCTGGCTATCGCGCGACGCATCGCCGCAGCGCATGGCGGCAACGTCACAGTCCGCAGCCAGTCAGGCGTCGGCACAATCTATTCGATAGTCCTGCCCGCGAGTCAGTTGGAGATTTACACGGAGAAGCGGCGCGTGCTGGTCGTAGATGATGTGCCGGACATCATGCTCTTGCTCGGCAAGCTGGTTGAGCGTATGGGCTATCAGGTAGAGATGGCTTCGTGTGCTGCGGATGCTTTGGAAGTTCTGGACCAGAAAGAGATTAATCTGCTCATCACAGATTGGGCCATGCCGGGGATGAACGGCGGCGAGTTGATTGCCCTGCTCAAACAGGAAACGCGCTGGCAAGACATTCCCACCGTCGTGCTCACAGGCCACGACACAGACATGGAGCGTGGCGAAGCATCGCAGGCTGGCTGTGATTGCTTTCTCGTCAAGCCCGTCAAACGCGACGCGCTGCAACACGCGATTAACGAACTGTTAGGAGAAAAGGTTAAAAAGGAAAAAGGGAAAGAGGCTAAAAGAGAGAACGCCGTCGCGCTTCCCCTTTAACCTCTTCCCCTTTTTCCTTTTACCCGAATTGCTTTTTAAATTCCAAGCACGTCCACGAGTTCCTGCACGGAGGCCGCGCTCTTTTGCAGCGCGATGCGTTCTTCCGCCGTCAGGTTAATCTCTATAATCTGCTCAAGCCCGCGCGCGCCGAGTTTGCAAGGCACGCCCACATAGAGTCCGTTGACTCCGTACTCGCCTTCAAGATAAGCCGCGCATGGCAGAATCTTTTTCTTGTCCTTCAAGATGGCTTCCGTCATCTCGACTGCCGCAGCGGACGGCGCATAATAAGCAGAGCCAGTCTTCAAGAGTGCGACTATCTCCGCGCCGCCGTTGGCCGTGCGCTTGACGATGGCTTCGATCTGTTCCGCGGTCAAAAGCTCCGTCACAGGAATGCCAGCGCAAGTTGAATAACGCGGGAGTGGCACCATCGTGTCGCCATGCCCGCCGAGCACGAACGCCGTCACATTCTCGACAGAGACATTCAAAGCCTCTGCCAGAAAGCAGCGCATGCGCGCGGAATCAAGTACGCCAGCCATGCCTATCACGCGATGCTTCGGAAAGCCCGAACGCTTGAGCGCGACCTGACACATCGCGTCGAGCGGATTAGAGACGATAATCAAAATCGAATCCGGCGAACGCTGCGCTACTTCGTCAACCACTTTTGAAACGATGTCCGCGTTGGTCTTCAACAAATCGTCGCGGCTCATACCGGGCTTGCGCGGCAGACCCGCTGTGATAATCACTACATCCGAACCGGCAGTCTCTTCATAAGTGTTCGCGCCCGTCAGACGCACATCAAAGCCTTCAATCGGCGCAGTCTCTGCCAAATCCAGAGCCTTGCCCTGCGGCACGCCCTCCACTATGTCCACCAGCACGACATCGCCCAACTCTTTGCTCGCCAGCCAGTGCGCGGCTGTCGCGCCGACGTTGCCCGCGCCGACAACCGTAATCTTGTTTCGCCTGCCCATCTCGATAAATCCTTTCTCGCTTCAGCTAATCAATTTAAAGTGTGAGCTTCAGGCGGACACAAAAGTACGGCTTTACCGCGCTGCAAGCTTTAACATCTTCGGATAACTTACGGGACTTGAAAGAGCGTGAGTTTACAGGCGCGCGCGCGCGAGTGTCAAGGAAGGCAACTGAGAAGAAAAATGAGATTCAGAGATAAGCTCAAAAGCTGGCTTGGCATCTCAAGCGATGAAGCCACACGCGACGAGCCACAACAGCATGCCTCTCAAGAAGAATCCGACATTGACCCTTTCAATCCTTTTCCAAACCCGATTGAGATTGAGATAACAGATGTCTTTGACCTGCACACCATCGCGCCGCGCGATGGTGTGCAGGTAGTCGAAGCATATCTCGAAGAAGCAAGACAGAGAGGCTATCGCAGCGTCCGCATCATACACGGCAAAGGCATCGGCGTGCAGCGCGAAATGGTGCGCAGCATCCTCGCGCGCACATCCTTCATAGAACACTTCACAGATGCCCCGCCCGAAGCCGGTGGCTGGGGCGCGACCATCGCGCATCTTTCAACTAAACCACTCTGCACTGAAAGTGCAGAGATTTGACCGATGACTGAAAGTCCAGCTATTCCAAGATGAATGTTTCAGTCTCTTCGTTGGAGGCTTCTCGATGATGCTCCAGATACTCCTGCACCATCTCTTCGGTAATGTTGCCTGTGCTCCATGCGCCGTACCCGATAGCCCAGAAGTGTCTGCCCCAATATCTTTTCCGTAGCTCTGGATATTCTTGTTGCAGCATCCGTGAAGTTCGCCCCTTGAACCGTTTAACCAAATCCGAGAGTGCTTTCGATGGCGGATACTCAATGTGCATGTGGACATGGTCTTTGCTCACCACGCCTTTGAGGATCTTGACATCTTCGGCATCACAGATTTGAATCAACAGGTCACGACAGCGAACCTTAATGTCACCTGTCAGCACATGATAGCGGTACTTGGTGGCCCAAATCAGATGGACGGTTAATCTGCTGACAGTATGACTGCCGTATCGGTTCTCTTTCATGCTCTCGCACTTCTAGCATGTCCAGAAGTGTGTAGCAACTGAAAGTCTTGCACCAAAGGTGCATAGCTTTAACTACCGGCTTGGGACAGTAAAAAGTAGAAGGCAAAAGGAAGATGAGAAAGATGCTGTCTTAACTTTTCCTTTTTACCTTTTTACTTTTCCTTCCGTTTCCATTTCAACTCGATTTCAACTTCTTCCTCTTCACCTTCGCGTTGATATTCAAATTCGATTGTCGCATAGGGCGGAACGTAAATGCGCTCGCCAGCGATCTGTATCTCAAAGGTCTTCTCTTCTTCTAAGGCATCCGCCAAACGTCTGAGCTTGGCTATGACTTCTTTGTTCGAGTATGACTTCTCCACATCTTTTTCGTCACTCATGCATCTGTCTCCTCTGTGAATAAAAGCTATTTATCAAATTACCGCGCAGGGTCGTCGTCAATCAACTCCGGCCACGCTTCCTCCTGCTCCGCCTGCATCTCTTCGAGCACGGACTGCGCGCTCTCAAGCTCATCCGCGACCTCTCTCAATTTTCTTTCAAGCTGCCGGATGCGCCGCTTCTGCTGACGATTGATGGCTTCGAGATACATCAGATAGAAGAACTCAAAGCCAGCGATGCAGGCCAGCGTCAGCGCAATAATGAAGACCGCCAGTTCCATACACGTTCCCGCTCAAATGATTAGCAGTTGATTGATATTTATTATGTACCCGAATTTTTGAAAGAAAGAAAGAGCGACGGAGAATCGTGAGATAAAAAAATGGTGCCCCCGGCAGGACTTGAACCTGCGGCCCCCTGCTTAGGAGGCAGGTGCTCTATCCACTGAGCTACGGGAGCACGGCACAAAGAAATTAGCAGATGGAACGCTGCACAGTCCAGTACGCTCTTATGACTGATATTTAATTAGCGAGCGCACGTCGTAACCTTCTAACTTCTGGCGACCGGGCAGGAATTCTAGTTCGACGACGAAGACGAGACCGGCAACCACGCCGCCAAGTCCTTCGACCAGATTAATCACTGCGCGGGCTGTGCCGCCCGTTGCTAAGAGGTCGTCTGCGATGAGGACTCGATGGCCGTCGCCGATGGCGTCGCGGTGTATCTCAAGCGTGTCCTGTCCATATTCAAGGTCGTAAGAGATAGAGGCGCATTCGGCTGGCAGCTTGCGCGGCTTGCGTACGGGGACAAAGCCCGCGCCCATGTGATAGGCCAGCGCGGGCGCGAAGATAAAACCGCGCGCTTCTATGCCGATGACAGCATCAACCTTCTCGCCTGCAAACTGTGCTGAGAGCGCATCAACGGTCTTGCGCAATCCTTCGGGATGCTTGAGCAAGGTTGTGATGTCATAAAAATTGATACCGGGCTTGGGGAAATCCGGCACTTCGCGGATTAAGCTTTTGAGTTCGTTCATGTGTTAGCAGTCAGTGGGCAGTGGACAGTGGGCAGTTGGCAATAGAAAAGCATTCTTGTCTTGATGCTGATTACTGCCAACTGCTAACTGCCAACTGTTCTCACCTTTCTATGCGAAATGAAGAATACGAGCCGGAGGGCTCAAGACTTATCTCTTCGACGTTAGCGACGTTTGAGTAGGCAGGGCCGGTCGCAAGGTCATGCATGAAGGCTTCGACATCTGCCAGAAAACCTTCTGCGAGGGCTTCGACTCTGCCGTCCGGCAGGTTGCGCACGTAGCCTGTCACCTGATGTCGCGCGGCTGCGCGCTGCGCGAAAAAGCGATAGCCCACGCCCTGCACTTCCCCGCTGATTAAAAACTTTCGCGCGACTTTCATCTGCAACCCTTTGTTCTATGTTTCGGAATTTTTCTCGCCGCCCGCATGATGCTCGCTCATCTCGCCCGTCGTCAGAGCGCGTGGAGATTTCTGTGGGCCAATGTTTCTGGCAGTCTCAAGCGGATTGAGTGTGACGGACGGTGGCGTGCCTCGAAGCTCGCGCGCGTCTTGTCTCAAGAGTTTTGTAATGAGCAGGTAGGCTGTGACGAAAATCGTCGCCAGCAGCACTCCCAAGACAAGCTCGAACATCAGCCGAGAGCCTCCAAACATTCTTCCAGAGGACGCTGCCGACAGGTGTACATAGGCGTGTCGCGCAAGGTAAACATGCTCGCCTTTGTCTCGCGCAATTCCTGCACGAGGTCTAAAAAGTCCGAAGGCTCGTCCGTCTCAAAGGCGACGACAAACTCCTGATCGTCGAGCCCGAAAGAGTATGTCGTGTGAAGCTTGACCGAGCGATATTTCGAGCCGATGCGTATGTGCTCGTCCATCATCTCCTGCCGCTGCTCGCCGCTTCTCGAATACCACTCGCGCGTCTTGACGAACGGATAGACAAACAGGTATTTCGATTGGCCGGGAATGATGTGCAGGCGGTCTTCAACGTGCTCAGGATTGTCCTTGTCTATGTACATCGAACGCTTGGTCATGGAGAGAAAGGATTGCGTCGCTTCCAAGTAATGGCCCAGACCCGTGCTGTTGAGGCGCGCAGTCATCTCCTGTATCGGGTCGAGCGCGTAGCCTATGCGCCAGATCATCATCTCCGCGTTGGTGCGCAGGCCGACGAGCGAATAGGTGTGAATCAAAAGCTCGCCGCGAAATTCTTCAATCGCTTCCGTGAACTCGCGCCTGCCGCGCTCTTTCTCAAAGTCTTTGAGCATGCGCCATTCCGGTCGCGCGCGATAGAAAGTGAAGTTGACGAACTGGCGCGGCATAGGCAAGTGCTGGTGCTGCTGCGTGCGCTCATCCGCATTTGAAGCGAGACGTAAGGTTGCGCGGTCTGCATTCGGAGTTTTATTGACGCTCATGATGACTTCAACCTCTTCTGGTCCAGAGTTGCCACGGACGGGCTTTTGTCCCCCTTGTTAAAATAATATTGTATCCCACCACCGGGTTTCGCTATTCTGCTGCGATACTCTACGGAATGCAACTTCGCACGAAGAGGTTTTATGACTTTCACCGCAGAGACGCGGAGACGCAGAGATGAAAAAGCAAAATAGAAAAAGTTCATAAGGTAAAAGGCAAAAGGTAAGATGAAAGCAATGCAATTCCGACTTTTACACTTTTACTTTCTCTGCGTCTCCGCGTCTCTGCGGTTAAATTGATTTCTAAAGAAACTTCTATGAACGATAAAGCCGAGTCAACTTCATCAACTGACAACACAGACAAGAGCCGCAGAAAATTTCTGCTCCTGCTCCCCTTGGGCATCTTTGCCAGCATGGCCGGAGTTGTGGCCGCAGCCGCATGGCGTTTCCTGCGTCCGGTGACGGCCAACGCCGCGCAGGAAGCAAAGTGGCTGGACGTAGCTCCCGTCGCAGAGCTCAAGGGCGAGAAGCCAATCATGCGCGCAGTCATGGCAGAGCGGAACGCGGGCTGGTCCACGACGCTTGAAGAACAGAACGTCTTTATCCTGCCCGCGAAAAATCATCAGGCGTTGTCGAGCGTCTGCCCGCACGAAGGCTGTCAGGTGGTCTGGCGTGATGAGACGAACGATTTTTTCTGCCCGTGCCATGACAGCTTTTTTGCACCGGACGGAGCGCGCGTGAGCGGCCCCTCGCGTCGCGGCTTAGACCCGCTGCCCTCGCGCGAAAAGGACGGGATGCTTCAGGTGCAACACCAAATGTTTGCCAACAACACAGAGGAGCGTTTGCCGCGCGCATGATCTTTCACAACGAAAGCCACAAGACAAAAGGCTGGCGCGGATGGCTCCAACGCCACACCAGACTGGCGGAGATAGCAGACGCGCTTTTTGACGAGCCTGCACAGGGCTTGAACGCATGGGCCAGAACGACTGCGGGCATAGTCTTCATGCTCCTCCTGCTGCAAGTCGTGACGGGCGTGCTGCTGGCCTTCTACTATGTGCCGTCCGCAGAGAGCGCGCACACGACCGTCGCTTATATCGAAAAAGTTTTGCCCGCAGGTTCATGGATACGTGCGCTGCATCATTACGGCTTGCAGTGGCTGACGCTTTTTCTGGTTCTCCATCTGGTGCAAATGTTCTGGCGCGCGAGTTACAGGCGCAAACCTGTCGGATGGATTGCGTGTGTCTTTCTACTCGCGCTCGTGCTCGCGGGCGGCGCGACCGGTTATTCGCTTCCCTGGGATGCGCGCGCATTTTTCGGGACACGCGTGGCCGAAGGCATCACGGGCGGACTGCCCTTGATTGGCGAGACTGCGCGCAAGTGGCTGCTCGGCGGGACAGAGATTTCGACTCTCACCGTTTCGAGATTCTTCGCGCTCCATGTGCTCATCACGCCGCTCTTTATCCTGCTCGTCATCGCCGCGCGGCTTTTCATTTTTCGTGAAGGCGATGTGAAGCAGAGCGCAGCAGTTGAAGAGCAACATTCCGGGAACTCGCAGGAGAAGTGGAAGCTCGAACAGCTTGCGCGTCATGCGCTCGCAGCCGGAGTGGTCTTTCTCGCGCTCGCGCTTTACGCGCTGAAATATCCTGCGCCGATTGGGCCGGAGGCGAGTGAAGCGACGAGCGGATATCTGCCGCGACCGGGTGCGCAATTTTTGTGGCTCTTCCAGATGCTCAAATATCTGCCGGGCCGCGCAGCCTCTACGGTTGCAGCACTGCTGCCCGGATTGATTTTTGCAGGTCTCGCGCTCTTGCCTTTTCTGGATGCAAGACGACGGCGCAAGTCTCAAGCTCAAACCCGGCGCAGGCTGAGCTTTGCGCTCGTGGCTCTCGGATTAACGCTCTTCGCGCTGCTCACCGCGCTGGCTTACATAGGCGACGCACGCGACCCGCGCGTGCGCGAGCAACTCGCGCGACAGGCGCAGGAAGAGGCGGCCTTTCGCGCAGAGCCTTTTGAGCCCCAAAAACCTCCCACGCCCGCAGCCAGCCCTTCGCCAACAAACGCGACGGCTAAAGAAAAGGGGCCACCCTCGCCGGACAATCCGCCCGCCGCGTACATGAAGCAATGCGCCAACTGTCACGGCGCGCAGGGGCAGGGCGTCAAGCCTTTTCCGAAACTGCTCGGCATCTCGACCAAGCCGCGCCGCACAGTCGAAGACATCATCGGCCTGCTCAACGACCCGCTGGCTTACGGCATAGAGCCGCCCATGAAATCATTTGCCACCAAGCTGACTGATGAAGAGAAGCGCGAGATTGCGGAATGGGTCGTGATACTAAAGAAGAAATAAGCCACTGATAAACGCGGACAGACATGGATGATGGCGAAGAGAAAGACATTTTCCCGCAAAGGCGCAAAGGCGCAAAGGCAAACGCCAGGAAATCTTTCAAGATAAAAAACTCTTCAACTCTTTGCGTCTTCTCTTCTTTGCGCCTTTGCGCGAGATTCTTTCGTCACTGTTATTAGCTTGAATTTCAAACTGACCCTCTACTCCCATTCCTTTATCCTTTCAAAGCGATATTGGAATGATTTATACTCGCGCACGTTCGAGACATCTTCGCTTTATCATTTCAGACCGTACGGAGAAGCACGCATGAAGCTGTTCAAGCTCGTCCTTGTCATCAACGCCTTTGCACTTTTCGCCATCGCCTGTACAAATACAAACACCAACACAGCCAACACAGGAACGCAGCCGTCGCCCGCAGCCACACCCGCAACCACAGTCACTCCCAAGCCTGACGAATTTGCAGCGACGCGCGAATTCTACATGGACAACTGCGCGACCTGTCACCAGGAGAATGGCGAAGGCGGCAATGTCAAGATAGACAACAAGCGTCTGAAAGTTCCGCCCTTCTCCAAAGGCCACGCCCTCTCGCACACGGACGAAGAGTTTGCCAAGCAGATTGCCAACGGCGGCGACGGCATGCCCGCCTACAAAGAGAAGATGTCGCCCGAAGAGATTAATACTATGGTGCGCTACATACGCAAACAGTTTCAGGCCGGAGCAGCTAACGCTAACGCCAACGCCCCGACAGGCAGGCCGCTGCCCGCCCAATCGCCTGCACATTAAGCGTCTTGACACGCACGCCGCCGCGCGTTACGTTGTCTCTCAAACACCATGCACCCGTAGCTCAGTTGGATAGAGCGTTTGACTTCGAATCAAAAGGCCGAAAGTTCGAGTCTTTCCGGGTGCACCAAAATTGAAAGCGGGAGTGTTGATAGTAAAACGCTCCCGCTTTCAATTTTTTTGTGAATGATGTTTTACGTCGCTTGAGTGCGTATGCTTAAATGTCTTTTAGCGGAGAATTTTTCATGCGACATCGGAATACGCTCGACGGGGCGCAGACGGCGCTTGTCATCATAGACATGCAGGAGGCTTTTCGCCCGCAGATTTCGGATTTTGCGGAGACGGCGGCGCGCATCGCGCTCGTCGCACACGCCGCGCAGCTTCTCAAGGTGCCATTGATTGTGACGGAGCAGTACCCGCGCGGATTGGGCCACACGGCTGATGAAATCAAAGCTGTCCTGCCTGAGACTCTGGAAGTGATTGAGAAGACTGCTTTCAGTTCCTGCGGCGCGCGCGAGTTCACTGCGAGACTGGAAAGCTTTGGCGCAAAGCATGTGCTCATCTGCGGCATAGAGGCGCACATCTGCGTCAATCAGACTGCGCATGACCTGCTGGCGCGCGGCTTTCAGGTTCATCTACTGACGGAGTGCATCACTGCGCGCGCGTTGCAGAATAAAGAGTCTGGCTCTTGCCAAGATGCAACTGAGCGGCGCGCTGCCCTCTTCCATCGAGATGGCTCTTTTTGAACTCCTGCGCGATGCGCGGCATGAACAATTCAAGGCGATACAGAAATTAATCAAGTGACAATGGATTTTCTATCAACTCTTAATCCCCAACAACGCGAGGCCGTCGTCGAGACGGATGGCCCGCTGCTCATCCTCGCTGGCGCAGGCTCAGGCAAGACGCGCGTCATCACATATCGCATCGCTTACCTGATAGCCGAGCGCGGCATCGCGCCGTACAACATTCTCGCAGTCACTTTTACCAACAAGGCTGCGGGCGAGATGCGCGAGAGGGTCGAGAAATTATTGAGCGGTTCAAAGCTGCAAAGCGCGCCGCTCATCTCCACTTTTCACAGCCTCTGCGTGCGTCTCCTGCGCCAGCACATAGAAGTCTTGCAGGAAGGCTACACGCGCTCGTTTACCATTTACGATCAGGACGATTCCGTGCGCCTGGTCAAGGCTTGCGTCAAGGATTTGGGTTACGACGACAAGCAACTGGGCCAGCGCGCGGTGCAGGCCGCCATCAGCGCGGCCAAGAATCGCGGCGAGGATGCAGAGACTTACGCCGCGCGTGTCGAATACAGCGATGAAAAACGCGCGGCCATCGCGCGCGTCTTTCGCTTGTATGAGGAACGCTTGCGTAATAACAACGCTCTGGACTTTGACGACCTGCTGATAAAAACCGTCCAACTCCTGCGCCGCTCTCAGGAAGTGCGCGAGATTTATAACAACAAGTTTCGTTACATCCTCGTTGACGAGTATCAGGACACCAACTCGCTGCAATTCGCGCTGATACGTTTTCTGACAGAGAAGCAGCAGAACATCTGCGTCGTCGGCGACGAAGACCAGAGCGTCTATCGCTGGCGCGGAGCAGACATCACGAACATACTCAACTTCGAGCAACACTATCCGAATGCGAAAGTGATTCGTCTTGAGCAGAACTATCGCTCGACGCAGAATATTTTGGATGTCGCGGGCGCGGTCGTGAAGCACAACACTGAGCGCAAGGGCAAGACGCTCTGGACTGCGAATCAGGCCGGCGAGCGGATACGTTATTATCAGGCTTATGACTCCGATGCAGAGGCGCGTTTCGTCGCCGCCAAGATAGAAGACCACTTGCGCCAAGACCGCGAGATACGCGCGGCAGTTCTCTATCGCACCAACGCGCAGTCGCGCGTCTTTGAAGAAGCCTTGAGGCGCGCGCGCATTGATTACAACATCGTCGGCGGCTTTTCGTTTTACGAGCGCATGGAAGTGCGCGACATCATCTCTTACCTCAAACTCGCGCTCAACCCGCACGACAGCATAGCTCTCATGCGCGTCATCAACACGCCGCCGCGCGGGCTTGGCAAACAGACCCTAGATGAGATTGACCGCCGCGCCAAAGATTACGGCGTCTCACACTGGGAGACGATTTCGATTTTAGTTGAGCAGGGCGCGGGCCTGAGCCCGCGCGCCATCTCCGCGCTCAAAAATTTTCGCGAGATTATTACTAATCTCGTCAGCGCGGCGAGCAATGCTGCTAACTCTGAATCTCCTGTCTCGGATGTTGTGAAGGCTGCTATCTTGGACACAGGATACTCGAACGCCTTGAAAGCGGAGAACACGGACGAAGCGGAAGCGCGTATCGAAAACCTGCAAGAGTTGGTCAACGCGGCGGTTGATTATGACAAGCAGGAGCAGGAAGGCTTGAGGGATTTTATAGACCACGCCGCGCTCGTCTCGGACACAGACCAGTATAAACGCGATGCTCAAGTGACTTTGATGACTATGCACGCGGCTAAAGGTTTAGAGTTTCCGTTGGTCTTTATCGTCGGCCTCGAAGATGGATTGTTCCCGCACGCGCGCGCCGCGACAGACCCTGCCGAACTGGAAGAAGAGCGCAGGCTTTGCTATGTCGGCATCACACGCGCCGAAAGATTTTTGTATGTCACACATGCTATGAAGCGTCGCGTCTATGGCGAAGAGATGGCCGCAGAGCCTTCGCAGTTTTTAAATGAGATGCCGCTCGATTTGATGGAAGACCTCTCGCGCGGCCCGTCATGGCTCTCGTTTGCGCGCAGCTCTTCGACTTTGGAAAACAGACATGCCGCGAGCGCATTGCGCGGCGAGACGCGCGAGCGCACAAGCTATACAGGCAAGACTTACGACAGCGTGGATTCCATCGCAGAGTTTTTCCGCAAGCGCGGCCAACAGGTCAACCCGCCGGGCCGGGCTCAACAATCCGCGCCAACTATTAAAAGACAACAAGCCTCAGGCAATTCATCCGGCACAGCATCCTCTTCAAAAAATTCCGGCAGCGACTTTACGCCCGGCACACATGTTCGCCATCCGAAATACGGGCGCGGTCTAGTCCTCAGGCGCGAAGGCGCGGGCGATTCCGCCAAGCTGACCGTCAGCTTTCCCGGCTTCGGACAAAAGAAGCTGATTGAAAAATATGCTGGCCTTGAGAAAGCTTAATTTATAGCGAGGTCGGAAGAATTTCCCGCAAAGGCGCAAAGGCGCAAAGAAGACGCAAAGAGATTGAGTGGCAATCTATCTTGAATGTTTTCTTTGCGTCTTTGCGCCTTTGCGGGAAACTTGTCTTTTACCAGCTTCGGAAAAAGATTGACATCACTTGCCGAAGAGCTTACATTGTCCGCCCTGTTCACTGACTGCTCAAGAGGCATCGTAAACCTCTTAGTCTCACTCGAAATTTAGATGTCTTCCCACTCCACTTTTGAAACTTTGAACTTATGCCAAACATAACTATCCCCGACGGCAGCATTCCACAGTTCGATGAGTTGTATGTCATCTCAGACCTGCACTTGGGCGGGCCGCCGGGCTTTCAGATTTTCAATTCCGGCGCAGAGCTTGAACGCTTGATTAATTATTTGAGCGGGCGTCCGGCAGACCTACAGGTCGCGCTCTTAATCAACGGCGACTTCGTTGATTTTCTGGCCGAGCGACCGTCCATACACTTCGACCCGGCGGGCGCAATCGAAAAGCTGGATCGCATCGCCACCAAAGATCAAGCCTTTATTCCAGTCTTCAAGGCGTTGAAAAAATTTGCCGCGACAGCAAACCGCTCGTTGATTATCACGCTCGGCAATCACGACCTTGAACTGGCTCTGCCGTGGGTGCGCGACCACCTGATGAGGATACTCTCAGGCGATGATGTCACGGCGCGCGGGCGTATCACCTTAGCTTTCGACGGGACAGGCTATCTGTGCCGCGTCGGGAAATCAAAGGTGCTCTGCATACATGGCAACGAGGTGGACGATTGGAACGTCGCGGACTATGAAAGCATACGGCGATTCGGGCGCGAGGTCGTGCAGGGCCGCCCGGTCGAGAGTTGGATTCCCAACGCCGGGTCAAAGCTTGTCGTGGATGTGATGAACGATTTGAAAAGCCGCTACCCGTTCGTTGACCTGCTCAAGCCGGAAGTGGAAGCAGTGCTTCCGACGCTCGTTGCGCTTGAGCCGGATCAGAGCAATAAGCTGAGCGCCATCGGCGGATTTGTGAGCCGTCTTGTCTGGGACAAAGTCAAACTGCGTACAGGATTTCTCGGAGCACAGGAAGAGGAAGAGCAAGCGCAGGGAGTGTTGGCCGGAAGGACTCTTGAAGTAGCAGGCATCGCTACCGCACTGCGTCCGGGCTTTCGCGATGTGTCGAACAACGGCACGCCGGATGCGGACAGGCAAAAGCAGGCGCAGGCTCTGCTTGATAAGGCCGAAGAGAATTTCAATCGCGGGCTGACTCCGATGTCGCTCGTTCCAGGCGACCAGCGCAAAGAGTTTCTCGGATGGGCTTCGCGCATCACATCCGCTGCGCGTTCGTTATTTAGCGGAGAGGATAAAGTCGAGGTCTTGCGCGCCGCGCTCGAAGAGTTGAGCGAGGATAGTAGCTTCAATGCCGACGACGAGAAGGACACTTGGTTTCAAACCTTTGATGATGTGATAGGCGACAGCGCGGATTTTTTGATTGCAGGCCACACGCATCTGGAACGCGCGCTGGAACGCAAGAAGGGACGCGGCTGGTATTTCAATAGCGGCACATGGGCGCGGCTCATTAAGCTGGAAAAGAATGTGCTGGAAGACAGGGAAAAGTTCAGACAGGTCTTTGAGGTCTTCAAGCAAGGCACGATGGAGGCGCTCGACGCGCTGCCGGAACTGGTCATGCGCAAGCTGACGGTTGTGACCGTCATTGCCGACGGCGAGAAAACTTACGGCGAGTTGCGACACGCCAGCCAGAAGCCCGGCGAGAAGGTCTTTCCGCAAGCGGCTGCATATCGTTTCCCCAGAAGCTAAAAAGGAAATTTTAAAAAGATGCGAACCATCACACTCGAACTGCTGCGTCATGGCCCGGCGCATAACCAACTGCTCTCCCCGCTGACTCCGTATCTCGCGCTCTGCGAAAACCACGCGGCAGTCACCTTGCATGTCCCGTTTGAGCACAACCAGTTCCTGCATCGCTTGAGCGCGCTCGGCTACAGGCTGAGCGAGGAATCGCGCATCTTCCAGTTAAACGACACGGCGAAAGTCCTGGGCGATTTTCTCGGAGAAATTCCGGGCCTGACGGCTGAGTCAAACAAGGAAGACCAACACGAGACGGAACCGCTCACGCACCTGCGACTGATTATCTCCTCTTCTGAACTGGCGCTCTTGCCTTTCGAGCTAGCCCTCTCTCCAAACGGTTTGCCGGGCGCGGGCCAACATCTGCTCTTGCAGCCGCAGATGCCGCTCTGCCTGACGCGCGAGATACGCCGCGTCTCAGACGAGCAGCTACAGTGGCCCAAAGAGCCGCGCATTCTTTTCATCGCCGCCGCGCCGCCGCGCGTCGGTGCGATTCCGGTTGAATCACATCTTCTGGCACTGCGCCGTGTGATTGCTCCGTGGGTCAAATATTTTGATGAAGGCGATGTAGAGATGCGTCGCAAGCGCGTCGAAGAGCACCTGCACTTTCTCCCCGAAGCTTCCATCGAAGCGATTGAGCATGCCTGCGCTTCTGGCAAATACACGCATGTACACATCCTCGCGCACGGGATTGAGATTAAGGAAAATTACGACACGCGATTTTATCTCGCGCTGCACAACTCGCTCGACCCGAACGAAGCGGATTACATCAGCGGCTCAAGACTGGCGACGGCCCTGCGCGCTTCGCAAAGGCCGGACAGTCGAGGGCTTGCGCGTCCGGCGGTCGTGTCACTCGCCAGTTGCGATAGCGGCAATATCGGCTCAGTCGCGGGCGCGGGCGCAAGCATCGCACACGCGCTACATGAATCGGGCGTGCCGATGGTCGTGGCCGGTCAGTTTCCGCTCTCGTTTGAAGGCTCCGTGCGCCTGCTCGAATGTCTCTTTGAAGGCTTGCTCTGGGGTACAGACCCGCGCCCGCTTCTCTATGACCTGCGGCGCAGGCTCTACACTCAATTCCGGCACACGCACGATTGGGCCAGCCTGACGGCCTATGTCTCGCTGCCTTCGGATTTTGAACAACAGCTTGCGAGCGTGCAGATAGGGCAGGCTATGCGCAGCATCAACGCGGCGATGAATCACGCGGATGAAGCGACGAGCAGATATTTTAATCTGAGAACCAGCAGTAAGAGCAAGAAGCCTGTGCGCCGGCAGACAACGGACGAAGAGGTCTTTAAGAGCGCGCGACAGAAAATCGTGGACTCGAAGAAAAAACTTGAAAGACTTTTGCAATGTCTTCCGGCTGAAAGAGCGCGCATCACGGGCTTTCTTGCCAGCACCGAGAAGCGACATGCAGAGGTGCTCTATTCGGGCAGTCATCAAATCTTGAAGTCAGCCGAGGCGGGCAGGAAGCATGAAGCGGAAGAAAAGCAGCAACGCGACTGTGATGCGTCCATGGAAAGGCTGCGCAAGTCGCGCGACTATTACTGGGATGCGTTTGTGATGGACAAGGCGGAGAGTTGGGCCGTCGTGCAGTATTTATCGCTGACGCTGGTGATGGCGAAGAGCGACCATTTTGATGATGAGATGTCAGAACCCACGACTAATGAATCAGAGTATGAGCGGCCTGAAAAAAATCTCAATGCCCTGTGGTCGCTCGCACGCCTGCTTTCGACTTATGAATTGTCGAGCGACGATAGATACAGGGTTATCTGGGCGCACGGAAATCTGTTAGAGCCTGTACATGCTCTCGTTGATTATGCCGACGAGTAAGAATCGCCCGTCGCCAAAGGAGGCGGAGCGTCTCGCGCTGGAACACGCAGACTCTTTGCTTGACCTCGCTGGCCGCGACGCCTTCGCAGTCTATTCGACGCGCAGACAGATTTATCGTTATATCAGTTGGTACGGAAAAATCTCCAAGCTCGGCCCGCAGTTTATCAAACTGGCAAACGCAATTTTCGCCAAGTTCCCGGAAGATGTCGAAGAAAGATGGAAGTAATAAAGAAACTCCCGCAAAGGCGCAAAGGCGCAAAGAAGACGCGAAGAAAGCTTTCAGGCTGAAGACGCGAAGAAAGCTTTCAAGATAAAGAGCCATTCAACTCTTTGCGTGCTTTCCTTTGCGCCTTTGCGCCTTTGCGGGAAACTGTCTTTCCTTTTACTGAATCACTCCTTCAGACGGCTGTGATTTGCCACAGCATCTCTCGCGCTTCTTCATCCAACTCGTGTCCTGATTTGGCGTAAGCGTCCGAAATCATAATCAGCGCGGAAGCCTTTTCATATTCGCTTGAAACCGAACGGCTCTCAGTCAATGCCTGATGCAGAAGCTTCGTGCTCTGCCCCTTTCTCCCGGCCAGCGAATACAAGGCCGCTGCTTCCGCCAGTTCCACAGATCTTTCGGCAGGGCGTTCGACCTGTTCGATGAGCCGCATGGCATCCGCAAGTGTTTTCAGTCCGTGTTCGTTTGCGGCGTCTGCCGTCAGCAGATGGCGGCTGATTCTGAACAGCGCATTAATCCTGTAGTTGACGCCCTCAATCGCGCTTGCCGCACGGAGAGCAGCCTCTGTGTTTCCTGCTTCGACTACGCGTTGGGCGATGCCCAAAAGGGCGCGCGTCTTCTCTTCCGTCGGGCCAATGCTCTCTGCCGCCTTCAAGGCTTGAGCCTCCGCGCCAAACTCCGCATATCGGACGGCAACGAGCGTAAAAACATTCCAGCGATGCGCTTCTTCCTTCTGATCCGATGGCTCGTCATCTCTCAACAACTCGTGCGCATCATTGAGCAGTTGGAGCGCGTCTGCTTCCCTGTCTCCGGCCTCGCGTTCGATGACGGCCAAATTGACAAGCGTTTCTGCGGCCACATAAACGTCCGTTATCTTCTCTGTCACTTCAAGCGCAACATCGTATTGCTTCAAGCGCGCATGACTCGCGGCAATCTGCGCGAGGGCTGTGTCCCTGTAAGGCTCTTCGGCAATCTCTGCGTCTTCAAGAGCCTGCGCTAAAATTGACGCAGACTGATCTGCATCGACTGTCTCCGCGAGTTGCAAAGCTATCTCCGTGCGCACCGCATCACGCTCATCATCCATCTCTATACCAAGAGTTTCTTCGAGAGCCTGCGAGAGAAGCTGCGCAGCCTCAGCCGCATCTCCGGCTTTGAGATAGCCTTCGGCAATTCGCGCAAACGCCAGAGCGCGTGAGAGCGGAAAGTCTATCGTCTCCGCGATATTCAGAGCGCGTTCAAAATCTCCCTGCGAAGCAGAGAGCGCGGCAATCTCCGCGAGCAGGTTTGAGTTGTCTTCCATGCCGGAAGCGATTTCTGTGGCGCGGTCGAATTCTCCGCGCGCGGCGTGTGCGATGGAGATGCGCGTCATGGCCGTCGCCTGATGCGAAAGGTCTTCGAGCGATTCAATCAACTCGAAGGCATAAGCTTCGTCTCCTGTCGAGGCGCATTTGACAGCGATGTCCGCCAGCGTTTTCTCAAGCGTGTACGGGTCGTTAATCGTGTCTGCAATCTCGACTGCGCGCTCAAACTCTTCGCGCTCGGCATATCTCAAGGCGATGGCCGCGCTCAACTCATCAAAGCCGTCTGCGTTCTTCACAGTATTGGTCACGCTCAATGCGGCAGAGAGCGCATCCCCGCCCTCGTGTTCTGCAAATGTTTCGCTCATCACAAGCACCCGTCAAAAGTTAAAAAGATAAAAAGGCAAAAGTAAGGATAAACCATTTGTCCTCACTTTTGCCTTTTTAGTTTGACCTGCTGACTTTTTATTTACTTCGTCAGCTCATCTGCCAGCTCGTTCATCTCGAAGACTTTGCGCAGGATTTCAATCATCCCGCGCGAATCAACCGAGATGGCGCGATTGACAGATTCATCGTAGCTGAAATCGCCGACGATGGATTGAATGTTGCCGTCGAAAATCAGGCCGACGAGTTCCATGTTCTTGTTGATGGTCGGCGAGCCGGAGTTGCCGCCCGTGATGTCGTTGGTCGAAACGAAATTGAACGGCGTCTTGAGGTCAAGCGCAGATTTCTTTTCCATCCAACGCGCGGGCAAGACATGCGGGAACTTGTGCTTAAAACTATCGGCGCGTTCATACAGACCGCCGAGCGTGGTGAAGGGCGCAACCTTCTTGCCGTTCTCCATGTAGCCTTTCACTGCTCCGTAAGAGAGGCGCAGTGTGAAGGTCGCATCCGGGTACACCTTATCGCCTTCGGTCTCAAAGATTGCGCGTGCAATCTTGGCATAATTTGTGCGCTCGACGCTGATGACTTCTTCATCATAACGCTTGCGCACCTCGCGCGCCTCTTTGTCTATGCTGCGCGCGAGCATAATCATCGGGTCGGTTGAAGATTCGATGGCTTTGATGCCGCCAGCCGCCAGAGATTTGCGAAACTCTACGTCCTTGAGCTTCGTGCCGTCAATCAACTCCTGCGCGCGTGCTTCTGGAGTCTTGCCATTGAGGACACGCTTTGCCAACTCGTTGTCTGCGCCGAGCACTTCCGTCATAAAGGCGAGTGACGACGCCAGCTTTATCTTCTCGTAATCGTCATAGATTGGCGCGGGCGAATAGAGACCGAGTTCGAGCGAGGCGCGGCGCGCGTCCGTAAATTCCGGCAGCCGTTCCGCGTTCGGCTTCTCATTCTCCATCGCCATCCGCACTAGATTGCGGGCCAGCGAGAAATACTTCGTATCGAATGCGGCGGCGGCGTCAAAGAGCCTGCGTATGGGCTCGTAAGCTGGCTGGCCTTTGCGTCCCTGCGAGATAGCATCCCACGCATCTCCGTATTCCTTCATCTTTCTGGCATCGGCATTGACGGATTTGCGAAGAGCGTCTTCGGACTTGTGCTTTCTATCCATCAGTGATTTGTCGCGCAGTCCGGCATATTGTCCCCTGTAAACTTTGATGGAGTTCTGCACGCTGTTCAGTTCGTTCTGTGCGCGGCGAGTCTGCTCTTCGCCCAGCTCCATATATTTCTTGAGCATGGCTTCTCTGCTTTCGAGCCAGCGCAGGATGAGCGGCACGCCCGTGTCGCGCAGGTATTCCAAATGGCCCACAGTATTCAGGCGCGCAGTCGAGCCGGGATGCCCTGTGACAAAAACAAGCTCATTTTCTTTCGGCCCGCTCTTCGACCACTTGAAATAATTTTCGACCTTCAAGGGCTTGTCATTTTCATAGACGCGAACCAGGGCCATGTCTATGTTGAAGCGCGGGTAGGTGAAATTGTCCGGGTCGCCGCCAAAGAATGCAGCCTGAAATTCAGGCGCGAAGACGAGGCGCACGTCCGTGTATTTTTTGTAGCGATAAAGATTGTAACGCCCGCCCTGATAGAGCGTGACGACATCCGAGCGCAGGCCCGTCGCTTTCAGCGATTCAGCCTCAATCGCGATAATCTCCGCGCGGCGCGCATCCGCAGCCTCTGCCGACGAAGCTCCTGCTTTGACAGAGTTGCTCACACGCTCCGTCACATCTTCGATACTCATCAGGACATTCAATTCAAGGCTCGGAGCTTTCTGCTCCTCTGCGCGCGTGCGCGCCATAAAGCCTTCCTTGCTGTAATCCTTTTCGGCTGTCGAGAGTTCGCCGACGATGTCTTCGACGATGTGATAGTTGGTGAGCACAAGGCCGTCCGGCGAGACGAAAGAGCCAGAGCCGCCGTTGTTAAAACGCACGGAAGCCAGCTGCACTTTCTTGAGCCATGCGTCCGTGATTTCAAAGTTGTACTTGCGTTTAATCTCTGCGCGTGGCACGTTGTTGAAAGGCCACATGCCTTCGTCCGCGCGCACCGTCGAGAGGTTCAGAGCCGGAAGCGCGAATGCCGTCAGCAGCAGCGCGCAGAAGAATCTTCTTAATCTCATTTTCAATCCTCAAATGGGGAAATTGTTTCTCAGTAGAGAGAGGGATTTAGATCACTTTGCTCTCCAAAATGGATGCCTGATTAGTAACGTTTGCGGCAGTCTATGTCAAGGCTAGTGGGACGAATGGAATTGTTTTGGTGACGAACGGCTTAATGTTTTCTCTTTCTCATAAATTGGTTGGTGATACAATGCGCCGCCATGTTGACCTGCCCGACATGCTCAACCAACATCGAGGGTCATAGAGACTCCTGCCCTGGTTGCGGGGCGCAGTTATCGAGCGGCAGCCGGAGCAGCGACCCGACCGTGCTGGAATCCGCGACGCGCCGCTTTGATACTCCGCAACAACCCAGCGTCAGACCAAGAGCTTCGACGGGAAAGAGCACCTTCTCTTCGCATGAATCGCTGGACGGCGCAAGCTTTGTGCCTGGCACAATGCTCGCTGGCCGTTATCGCATCGTCGGCCTTCTGGGCCGCGGCGGGATGGGCGAAGTCTATCGCGCGGACGACCTCAAATTGGGCCAAACGGTCGCGCTCAAATTTCTGCCAGAAGCTTTGGCGACAGATGGAGTTGCACTCACGCGCTTTCACAGAGAAGTGCGTGTCGCGCGTCAAATCTCTCATCGCAATGTCTGCCGCGTGTATGACATAGGCGAGATTGATGGATTGAGCTTTCTCTCAATGGAGTACATCAAGGGAGAAGAACTGTCATCGCTCCTTAAACGCATAGGCCGCCTGCCGCATGACAAGGCGCTTGAGATTTCGCGCCAGCTTTGCGCAGGGGTAGCGGCGGCGCATGACAACGGCGTTCTCCATAGAGACCTCAAGCCGGCCAATGTGATGATTGACGGCGAAGGCAATGTGAGGATTCTTGATTTCGGTCTCGCAGGGCTGTCGGAAGAGTTCAGAGATGACGAGCTTCATGCAGGGACTCCGGCCTATATGGCTCCCGAACAGCTTGCCGGTCAGGAAGTCTCAAAGCAGAGCGACATCTACGCGCTCGGCCTTGTGCTCTATGAAGTCTTTACTGGCAAGCGTGCTTATGATGCCAAGACGCTCGGCGATTTGATACGGATGCGGAAGGAAGGCACGCCGACGAATCCTACGCATCTGGTCAAAGATATAGACCCGCTGGTCGAGCGCGCCATTCTTCGTTGTCTGGAAAACGAGCCGAAGGAGCGTCCGGCTTCCGCGCTGCAAGTGGCCGCGCTGCTGCCGGGAGGCGACCCACTTGCGGCTGCACTCGCGGCTGGCGAGACGCCTTCGCCGGAGATGGTCGCCGCCGCGCCGATGGAAGGAGTCATGCGTCCGGCTGTGGCCCTCGGCCTACTCGCTTCCGTGCTGGCTCTGCTCGGCCTTGTCTGCTTCCTTTCCAAAGATGTCTTCCTCTACAGGCAGACGCCCATGGAAAAGTCAGCAGATGTTTTGCAGGAGCGCGCGAGCGAAATCACCAAGAGGCTCGGCTATACAGAGCCTCCGACTGATAGCGCGTATGGCATCGGCACTGATAGAAGCTATCTGCAATACATCAAGGACAATGATGCTTCGCCCAAGAGATGGGAGAAGCTCAGGAGCGGTCAGCCCGCGGCAATCTATTTCTGGTATCGCCAGAGTCCTCAATATCTTCAGACGGGCGACGCGCGTGACATCACGCAGGATTTTCCGACAGAGAATATTTCAGGGATGACAGGCATCACGCTGGACATGCGCGGGCGGCTGCGCTCTTTCACAGGCGTGCCGCCGCAAAGAGATGCGCCGACCAGTGGCCCACAAACACCCGACTGGTCAATCCTCTTTGCAGAGGCAGGGCTCAATCAATCTCTTTTCCAGCAAGCAGCATCCACATGGGTTCCGCCACACGCATATGACACGCGCATCGCTTGGGATGGAGTTTACCCGGAACAGCCGCAGTTGAAGTTGCACATAGAGGCCGCGAGCTTTGCCGGCAAGCCTGTCTATTTTGAGCTTGTTGACGAGTGGGACAGACCTGTCCGGCAAACCGGCTTGCGCGAGAGCGACACTTCGAGAGTGCAGCTTATTTTTCTAATCTCCGTCTTTGTCGTTGTGCTGGTGGGGAGCGTGCTGATTGCGCTCAAAAATCTGCAACTCGGAAGAGGAGACCGCAGGGGAGCTTTCCGCGTAGCCGTTTTTATGTTCACAGTCTTCCTCGTCAACTGGGTCATCAACGCGCATCACATTCAGACTGCGGAAGAGATTTTCTCTTTTATTGCGAACCTGCAATGGATGTTGTTCTGGGCTGTCTTTGTCTGGCTGATGTATATAGCGTTTGAGCCGTTTGTCAGGCGGCGTTGGCCGGGGCGGATTATCGGGTGGAATCGCCTGCTGGCCGGAGGCTTTCGCGACCCGCTGGTTGGCAAAGACATGCTCATCGGCGCAGCCTGCGGTGTCGGTCTCATGCTGCTTGAGGAATTGTCCTTCGCTTTCCCGAAATGGATTGGACAAACTCCGGGCATCCCTTTCATGGATGACAGCGTTGAGCTTTTCGGTCTGCGCTCGTTTGTCTCTGCGCTCGGCTATCAGATTTTCGCCTGCATCTTAATGTCATTCATCATCCTGTTTCTCTTGCTACTGGTTTTAATCATCGTGCGCAAGCAATGGCTGATGGCCTTCATCGGTTGGTTAATAGTCACGAGCGCAATCAGTCTCGGCGCAGTTTCGGAAGGCATGCCGCTGACAGGCATCCTGTTTGTAGGTCTCTATGCTGTGCTGTTTATCTTCGTGTTGCTGCGCTATGGACTGCTGGCTTTGATTACTGCGAACTTCGTTTTTCATCTGATGATTTTCTATCCGGTGACTGCGGAATTCTCTGCCTGGTATGCGAGTGTTTTTGTGCTGGGCCTGATTGTCACGGTCGCGCTGGCGGTTTACAGTTTCCATACTTCGCTCGGCGGGCAGAAGCTTTTGGGCGAAGGCCCGTTTAAGGATTAAAGTGGGAAAAGTTTTCAAGCTGCTCGGTCGGCTGCGCGGAGCACAGGGGACAAAGCGCATGGACAACGAAGAGATTGCCCGAAGATTCTACAGGCTCGCTAACCTGATGGAGATACGCGGCGATGACAGGTTCCGCACGCGCTCTTACCGCAACGCAGCAGACACCATAGAGACCTGGCCCACAGAGCTTTCAAAGATTGCAGCCGAAGAAGGCATCAAAGGTTTGCAGACTCTGCCCGGCGTGGGCAAGGCCATTAGCGCAAAAATTCTTGAGCTACTGGAAACAGGAACTTTCGCGGCGTGGGAAAAGCTCAAGGAAGAGACGCCCGAATCCGTCCTCGACCTCATGCGCGTGAGCGGCATCGGCATCAAGACGGCTGCGGCCCTGCACCAGCAATTCAAGATTGCCTCGCTCGACGACCTCAAAAAATTCGTCGCGGGCGGCGGCCTTGAGATGGTTGACGGCATGGGCGAGAAAAGCATCGAAAGAATCACGGAAAGCCTCAAACGCTTCTGAGCTTTTTGAGGCGCGAGAGGATTGAGAATTTCTCAAATTGATACGCTGCCGGAAACCGTTATCTGCTATTTATGAGGCTGCTTGTAGTATCTTAGGCTTTAGCCTACAATTCTTTGCAGACTAAGCCATTGGTCGCGCTGGCAGCATCCAAACCCGCAATCTTAATCCGAGACGAAACCGAAAGCTGTATTTCTGACCCAAAGGCAACCTCGTATGCTCCGTAGTAAAAAATCAAAAACGCTTTTTATATCTCTCCTCTTGCTGACAGCGTTCCTGACGGCTTCGACCATCTCTGCGCAGTGTTCGAGGCCGGGGCTCAAACTCGCCTCTGGAAACTTCTCCAATGCGGCGTACACAATCATCGCGCGCGATTTCAATGCGGATAATAAGATGGACATCGCATCCGTCTACGATAACGGACTGAAAGTCTCTCTGGGCGACGGCCTCGGCGGTTTTTCTTCACCGACTGTTTATCCGGTGGATTTGCCCTGGTTCAAACTCTATTCCGGCGACATCAATGGCGATGGCAAAATTGACCTCATTCTAAGCGGCCCCAACCTGTGGGGCTATTCAATATGGCTCAATAACGGCGCAGGCGCGTTCAGCTTTCTCGCCAGACCCAATTACGTTACAAACTTTTATGAACCCTTTTACGCCATAGATTTTAACAATGATGGAAAGAGCGACTTCCTGAACCGCCATTCGATTAGCGGGATGCCCGTGCTGCAACTTCGCTTTGGCGACGGCGCGGGCAACTTTGCGGCTCCCGTCAACTATCCTATTAATAATTTGCAGAGTTATGTACCCGGCGACTTTAACGGTGACGGAAAAAAAGATCTTGCCGTGCTGGTCAATAACGCTCCGCCGCACGGGCTGACTATCTATCTCAACGATGGCACGGGCGCGCTCACGCCCGGCGCGCCCATCAATCTCGCCACTCATGCACAGCTTCATCAAGCCAGAGATTTTAACGGCGACGGCAAGGATGACATCCTCGCCGTGTCGGAATTCAATCCAGTTAAAGTTTCGATTCTGCTGAACAACGGAAGCGGCGGATTCACAAGGACAGATTACGCGCTCTTTCCAACCCTCGCTGATGTGCACGCCGCCGACTTTAATGGCGACGGCAATCTCGATGTCATGACGAGCCACTACCAGACTCCTGATCCGACCATCAACGCTTCGCTTCTGCTTGGCGACGGGCTTGGCGGTTTTACGCGCCGCGATTACAAGTCAGGGGTTAATCTCAGCTGGTCTTCCTTTGGCGATGTAGCGGATTTCAATGGCGATAACATGGCGGACATAGTTGTGCCGGGCCAGACTTACGGGCTGCAACCGCAGAAGGGTTTCCGCATCTGGCAAGCAACCTGCAACCTGAACAGCAACACGAAACGCATAGATTACAACGGCGACGGGCGCGGCGGCTTTGCACTCTGGCGTCCAAGCAATGGCGTCTGGACTATCAAGACAACCTCCAACACTTCCAGAACTGTGCAGTGGGGCTTGGGCAGTCTTGGAGACGTTCCCGTACCCGGCGACTATGACGGCGACGGCAAGAGCGACATCGCAGTCTTTCGCAAACCCACAGGCGGATGGTACGTGCTTCGCAGTTCCGATGAAAGTTCCTTCGGCATTCACTGGGGCGCGGATGGAGACAAGCCTGTGCCGGGCGACTATGACGCAGACGGCAAGACAGACTTTGCGGTCTTTCGTCCTTCGGACGGCGGCTGGTATATCCTGAAGAGTTCTGACGGCACGATGGCTTCTTATGCTTTTGGCACGAATGGAGACAAGCCTGTGCAGGCAGACTATGACAATGATGACAAGACGGATGTCGCTGTCTATCGTCCTTCGTCAGGCAGTTGGTACATTCTCAGAAGCTCGGACAACTCTTTTGTCGGGATGAACTTCGGCATCTCTTCGGATAAACCTGTGCCGGGAGATTATGACGGCGACGGCAAAACGGACATCGCTGTCTTTCGTTCAGGCGAAGGCTTCTACATCCTGCGCAGTTGGAACAACTCTTTGCAGACACTCTCGATTTACCACTTTCATGGCACGCCTTCGCCGCAAGACCTGCCCGCGCCCTACGGCTACGGACTCCTTGACGTTACGATTCCCGCACTCTGGCGTCCGGCCACAGGCGGCTTTGTGCTCTATGTGCTCTCTTCCTTCAACGAAGAAATCGCCGGAGCGAACGGCGATATTCCTGTGACCGCTCCATACTTTATTGAATAAGAAGCTCTTTCAAGTTGAGCTTCAGGTAAACGAATGTGCTTAAAAAAGTATCCGGCGTATTCAAAATTTTGCGAATCCGCACGATACTTTTTAATTGGCAGTTATGACTTATATTAGTTTGCGCAAAGCAAACTTATCAGGAGACTTCAATGCCACTCGTCAACAAATCAAAATCAATCGCTTCCTTTGTCTCTGGACTCTTGCTGATGTTTGTGGCGGCTCAATTCGGAGCGACGCAGAACATTTATGCACAGTGTCCGAGGCCGGGCTTCAAACTGGCTTTTGGACAATTCAACGGTGCTGCGGACAACATCATCGCGCGCGATTTCAATGGGGATGGCAAAGCAGACATTGCGTCCCTCAGCTATAGCGGCAGGATGATTGTCTCTCTGGGCAATGGCCTTGGAGGTTTCACTTCGCAGACTGTTTATGTGGCGCCATCGGGCCTTCTCAAAATCTTTTCCGGCGATATCAATGGCGATGGCAAACCTGACCTGATTCTGGGAATCGGCGTGGGAGGGTTTTCGACATGGGTCAACAACGGGTCGGGCGGATTCAGCTATCTCGGTAACTACAGCCACTCGTGGTTTGGGGAGCCGCAGTTCATAGACTTTAATGGTGACGGAAAGTCCGACATGCTGAATCACTATGCGATAAACCAGTCACTGGTTTTTCAGATTCGCTTTGGCGACGGCGCGAGTAATTTTACGACTCCAATCAACTATCCAGCTAATAACCTACAGACTTATGTGGCGGGCGACTTTAACGGTGACGGAAAAAAAGATGTCGCACTGATAGTCAATAACGCTCCGCCGCACGGGCTGACTATCTATCTCAACGATGGCACGGGCGTATTCACGCCCGGCACGCCTATCAATCTGGACACGCATATAGAGCTTAAGCAGGCCAGAGATTTTAATGGCGATGGCAAGGATGACATTCTCGCCACCTCGCAATCCAGTGGCGTTTCGATTCTGCTGAATAACGGAAGCGGCGGATTTACGAGAATTAACTATCCAATCTTTCCGACTATTAACGACATAGAGGTCGCAGACTTTAACGGTGATGGCAAGATGGATGTGATGGCAAGCATGTACCAAACTCCTAATCCAAACGTGAACGCTTCGCTTCTGCTTGGCGACGGGCTTGGTGGTTTCACGCGGAATGATTTCCTTTCAAGCGTCCCGCTCGGATGGACTTACTCAGGCGACGCGGCAGACTTTAACGGCGATAACATGGCAGACATAGTGGTTCCGGGCTGGGCTTCCGGGGCGCAGCCGCAGATGGGTTTCCGCATCTGGAACAGAACATGTAACCAGAACAACAACACCAAGCGCATTGATTACACAGGCGACGGGCTCGGAGATTTTGCCGTCTGGCGACCGTCGAGCGGCGTCTGGGCTATCCAGGTAGCTCCAGGCTCTTACAGCACTATGCAGTGGGGCTTGGGCAGTCTCGGCGATGTGCCAGTGCCTGGCGACTATGACGGCGACGGCAAGAGCGACATCGCGGTCTTTCGCAAACCGACTGGCGGCTGGTACGTGCTTCGCAGTTCAGATGGCAGCGGCTTTGGTATTCACTGGGGAGCGGATGGAGACAAGCCTGCGCCGGGCGACTTTGACGCAGACGGCAAGACAGACTTCGCAGTCTTCCGTCCATCCGACGGTGGCTGGTACATCTTGAAGAGTTCGACAGGCACAATGGCCTCTTATGCTTTCGGCACGAATGGAGACATGCCCGTGCAGTTCGATTTTGATAGCGACGATAAAACGGATGTCGCTGTCTTTCGCCCGTCGAATGGATTTTGGTATGTCCTCAGAAGTTCGGATGGCGATTATACTGCAAAGCATTTCGGGCAGGCTGGCGACAGACCTGTGCCTGGCGACTATGACGGCGATGGTAAGGGAGACCTCGCGGTCTATCGCACTGGCGTCGGCCTCTACTATCTGCGGAGCTGGGACAATTCGCAGATTGGTATCCCTGATGCCAACTACTTCGGGATACGTTCAGCAGCAGACATGCCCGCGCCTCTGTCTAATCACGAGTTTATGGGACTCAACGTCTGGCGTCCTGCGAGCGGCTTTTTCGGAGGCTTCAATAATTCTCATTCGCTCGTCTTAGGCACGAGCGGCGACATTCCCGTCACGGCTCCGTATGTGATTGAGTAAAGTACGTGAGTTCGAGGTTAGAGATTGATAATTTTCTTAGCTCCGTAAGAGCGATATAGCAGTAGCCCGGCACGTCAGTGCCGGGACAACAGAGAGACATCACAATCGAGCCCCGTAGGGGCGGCATAATCTATGTCGCCCCTACGGGGCTCGGTCTTGGAATCGAATTGTCTTCCCACGACTGGCGTCGTGGGCTACTGTTACATCGCTCCTACGGAGCTAATACTATATCGAGCTTATCTATTTTATCCCGACGGCAGAAACGCTCATGCCCTTTGCCTGTCGCTTGACGATGACAAGCGTGATGTCGTCGTTGGCGGGCGTGCCTTGCGCGAATTTCGTGAGCGCGGATTCGATGCGGTCGCGTATGCCTGAGGCTGAGGCTTTCAGATTCTGGGCCACAACATCATAAAGACGTTCCGGGCCAAACTCTTCCCCGCTAGGGCTGACTGCCTCTGAAACGCCGTCCGAATAAATCACCAGCACATCGCCGTGTTGAAGTTGTGTGCGGCCTTCGCGGTATTCCGCGTGCGGGATGATGCCGAGCGGCAGGCCGCCCGCAGCTAAGTGCTCGACCGTGCCTGATTCATGCACGATGAGCGGCGGATTGTGTCCGGCGTTGACGAAGGAGAGCGAGCCGGATTTTGGGTCAAGCTCCGCGTAAAAAAGAGTCACGAAACGATTCGACGGAATATTTTCCGCCAGATATTTATTGACGGCAGTGATGGTTTCGACGAGCGTGGAATGCGAAGCCGCCTGTGCATGCACGGCTGCATGCAACGATGACATCAAGAGCGCGGCGGCAGTTCCCTTGCCCGACACATCTCCAAGCGCGACCACTAGGCGTCCATCCGCACGCTCTATGAAATCGTAATAGTCACCGCCAATCTCGTAGCAGGAAAAGCTGATGCCCTGCAATTCGTAACCCTGCACGATGGGCGGCGCAGTTGGTTGAAAACGCTGCTGTATCTCCATCGCCAGTTGCAGTTCATGCTCAAGCCGCTCGCGCTCCATCTGCTGTTCCAGCAGGCGCGTGTTCTCGACGCGGATGGATGCGACGGAGGCCAGCGTCGTCAAGACTTTTAAATGGTCTTCGGTAAATCTGCCTTCGGCAATAGGGCTGTCTGCATAGACGATGCCGAAGACATTTTCGCCAACGCCCAGAGGGACTGCGAGTACGGAGCGTATGCCCTGTATGGTCATCGTGCTGCTGGCAAAGCGCGGGTCGTGTTGCGCGTCGGAAGTGAGCACGGCCTTGCCCTGGCCCACAACTTCTTCGAGCACATGACGACTGATGCGTATCTCTCCGACTTCGCCTTCGCGGTCGCGCAGTCGCGCGGCAGCAACCTTTAATTCTTCGCCTCCTTCGTCCCTCATCATAATCAGGCAACGGTCAGCCGGGACTGCTTCAAAGACTAGCAGGGCGATTTGATTTAAAGTTTCGTCAAGCGTTGCGGAAGCAAGCAGCGTGACTCCCACTTTGCTAATCAGCGCGAGCAGGTCGCTCTGTTTCTGTTCTCCCTGCGGGACATTGAAGTCAGGCTCCGTGCGCGCGCCTTCGATGGCTTCCAAAAGGCCGGAGGTCGTGCGGTCTGCCGAGTGCAGCGCGATGGTCGCTTCCGGCTCAGGCGAGGCGGTCGCATCCGTTATCATCTTTGCGCCGCGCGTCGAATTAAACGAGCCGTCGTCGAAGATGATTTCCGTTTCTCCGATTTGAATGCGGTCGCCCGGCGCGAGCGGAATGCTGCCGCCCGCGGGCGCGCCGTTAAAGAGCGTCCCGTTGGCAGAGCCTAAATCCTGCAAGACATAACCGTCGCCCTCGCGCCGCACTTCCGCATGCACGCGCGAAGCAAACGGGTCTGGGATACATAAATCATTGCGCGCCGAGCGGCCAATCGTGATGCGCAAGCGGCCCAAAGGATAAGTGTCCGGTGAACGGTCTGGATATTTGACGATTAAATCAGGCATAAGCTAGTGAGTAGCAGGCAGTGGGCAGTGGGCAGTGGGCAGTTAAGAGCAAAGCTGTACGCACATTCTAGTTTTTGCTTTTACTGCCAACTGCCAACTGCACACTGCACACTGCATTTCAATCATTTTTTCTGCGACGGTCGTATTCTTTGCCGAGCCGTTCGGCGTATCGTCTGGCGTCGTTGCTGTGCGCGCCGTCGCGTACATTCTGGAAAAGCTGCATGGCGCGAAGCAGCTCTGCGCGCTGTAGTGACTTAACGTCGCGGCCCTGCACAATGTTCAATGCCTCGCGATAGAAATCGTCTGAACTCTTCTTTGCCGGGCGATTGTTTGCGGGCTGCGGCGCGGGAACAACGGGCGCGCTCTGTTGATTGTTAACAGCCAACGTGTTGTTCGCGCCGCCTTCTTCGGCTGGACGAGACTGATTGGCGGATGAACGCTGCTCGCGCGATTCCGTTTCATTCTCGCCGCCAGCTTGCGGCTGCGGAAGTTGTGCCAGTTGCTGGTTCGCCCTGTGGGCCAAATCTCTGGATTCCGAAGCGGAAACTTTCTGATAGAGCGTGCGCGCTTCTTCCGTGCGTCCGGCAAGGCGCAGCGCGTCTGCATAATCCAGGCGCAGGTTGTCGTCTATCTCCGCGTCGTCTATCTGCGAGATGATGCGCGCATAACTCTCTGTAGCATCCTGATAAAGTCCTTCGGAAAATTGCGCGGAGGCCAGAGCACGCCATGCGGCAATATTTGAAGGGTCGCTCTCGGTTACCGCGCGATATTCTGCAATCGCTTCGCGCCGCTCTCCCTTTTTCTCAAGCGCGCGAGCGAGTCTCAAATGAGCTTCGGCATTTGACGGGTCAATCTTGACCGCATAACGCAGCTTGGCAATCGCTCCATCCGTGTCGCCCGCCGCCAGCAGATTCTCAGCTTCCTTGAGTTGCTCGTCCACAAGCTTCTTCTGGTCGCTAAGGGCTATGGGGCTTGTGCCGCCTGCGTCAATCGAGGTCGGCCTGCGCGAATAGTAGATGGCGAGCACGCCTGCCGTCAGCGCTATGACGAGCAAGAGGGCTGCGGCCAGTTGCCACTTGCGGCGCGAAGGAGTGACGACCGATTTTTTCTCTGTGCTTGAAGAGGATGCTGTTGTGGCCGCTTGTTCCGCGCCCGGCTCAGTCTCTGAAAGTTTTTCGGATACAGGAAGCGATGAGAGGTCTTGAGAGACAACGTCATTTCGTTTGCCGTTGTCATGCTCTGGATTCTGCCTGAGCAGTCGCTCCATCTCTTCGTGCCTGACTCTGGCCGTGTCAGGATTGGCATAGCTTGCATCTCCCGGCGCGATGCCGTCGGTCGGTCGGCCTTCGCCTGCGAGTGGAATCGTCTGCGCGAGTGGAGAGACAACCTCGCCGCTTCCGTCAGAGGTAGAAGCAGCTTTGAGAGGCGAGCCGCAGGCGCGGCAAAAACGCGCTCCCGGCATCGGTGTCGCCCCGCAAATCGGACATGACTTAACCATGACTTTGCTTCCTTGCTGGCCCGCGCCTGTTTACGGCGTCTGTATCGGGCGCGCTTTGTCCAGCACGACGACTGTGCCTGCGATGATGTCATGCAGGGCGCGCCCCTGTGTGTTAAAGACAGCGAGGAGAAAGCCGAGTCCGAGTGTGAGGAGCGACAAAGGATACCCGACTACGTGACGCAGGAGCGCGGAGAGCAGCGTCAGAGGCTTGCCGTCCTGCCTGACAATGCGCAGGCCCGTCGCCCACTTGCCGAGCGTCTGCCCGCGAAGACTCGCCAGCACGCCAAAGTTTAAGAGCGTGACGCCAATCGCTATTATCCACCCAAAAGTTTCCGCAGTCCCGCCCGCAAGCCGCGTCCCACCGCCGAAGAGGCGCGCGACAAGTGTGCTAAAGACGATGATGCATGCCACGACTATGTAATCAATCAATAAAGCTCCGCAACGCAGAGAGAACGGCGCGCGGTATCGCTCCGCATAACTCTCTGCGGCGCGCCCGCTCATCTCTGCATCCGTTTGCGGCAAAGCTCTTGTTTCAACCATAAGCGATTAATAGTTGGCAGTAGGCAGTGTGCAGTTGGCAGATAAAAGCAAAGAAATGCAATCTGTCTTTACTGCCCACTGCCTACTGCACACTGCTCACTGTTCCTTCATCCGACTAAAAAATGGAGCATCGTTTCTCCGAGGCGCAGCTTGTCTCCGTTTTCCAGCACGCGCGGCTGGTGCGGAGCCAGGCGCACAGTATCATTATCGCGTCCCAAGACCACAGTGCCGTTGACCGAGCCGAGGTCTTCGACCAGAAACGTCTCGCCCTTGCGCCAGATGCGCGCGTGCCTGCGCGAGACTTTTGTTTCCGGGTCAAAGCGCGAGAGGTCAACCTCTGGAAAAATATTTGAGTGCGGGTCGGAACGCCCGACCAGGTTGCTGTCCTTCTGTAAAAGGAACGAAGCGTCAAGCTCTGTCGTGCCAGCGACCACCAGCTTGGCAGTCGCGCGCGCAGATTGCAAAGCCGCGCTCGGAGAGAGGCCCGCGAGTGGTTGCTTGGCTCCGCAGTGCGCGCAGAAGAGGTCGTCCGCGGCGATGCGTCCTCCGCAGAATCCGCAGAAGACCATCTCGACCTGCAAGGTCTCGCCAGCCCCTTGCGCCGCGGTCACAGTCCCGTAAGAGACATCACCGACACGCAGCTTTTCAAGATGCGCGGCCAAAGCTTCGCGCATCTCCGCAGCCGAACGAAAACGTCCTTCCGGCTTATACTCTACTGCGCGCATCAGTATGCGCTCCATCTCGACAGAGATGGCAGGATTTATCTGGCGCGGGCGCGGATTTTTTGTAAAGTCAAAAATCAGCAGCGGGTTGTCCTGCGGGTCTGAGCCTGTCAAGAGATGAAACATCGTCGCGCCCAAAGAATAAATATCAGAGCGCGGCTCGACCTTGCCGCTAAAAAGCTCAGGCGGCGCGTAACCCATCGTGCCGACAGCCGTGACGCCTTTCTCTTCCTGCTTATTGACCCAGCGCGCGATGCCGAAATCAATCAACATTACGCGACCGGAGTTGCCGTCAATCATCAAATTGGCGGGCTTCAAATCTCTGTAGATAATCGGGCGCGGGCGACGGTTGTGCAGATAGTCGAGCACATCCGCAACCTCCATGCTCCAAATCGTGACGGTCTTTTCGTCAATCCTGCCGCCGGGCGCATTCCTCAGGCGCGAGGCAAAGTCGCCGCCCGAAATATATTTCATCACGAGATAGAATCGGCCAGCAGCCTCGTCGTAAAAATAATCGTAGATAGTCGGAATCGAAGAATGCTCAAGCGATGTCAGGAGCAATGATTCGCGTTTGAAATCCCCTACGGCCTTTTCGTGCTGCGACTCGTCGAGATGAGTCTCAATCATCTCCTTGACAGCGCGCGGCGCGTCCCCCAGGTGCCTGTCCTTTGCCAGATAGACCGCGCCCATTCCGCCGCCGCCGATGCGACGCACAATCTCATAACGACCGTTGAGCAGAGTTCCCGGTTCGAGTGTCTTGCTAGTCTGCTTGCGGCCTGCTGTCGCGCCGGGCGGGACAGTGGCTTCCATCGCAGGGTCGCTGCCTGCGCTGACAAGTTGGCCCGTTGACCTGCTCTGGCCTTCGGGCGCGAGTGTGTCATTCAAAACAACTTCACTTGCCGCCGCAGGAGTTTCAACTTCATCAGTCTGTGCGCTTGAAACTTCCGGTTCGATGGACTTCTCATCGCGGCTCATCTCCAAGCCTGCCGCCGCGCCGGACATTTCCGCAGCAGGAGCGTTTGACATCTCAGCCGGCGGAGCGATTGGCCCAACGGTCTGCGCGGCAGGGCTGGCCGTTTGCGGCTGAGCGTCTTCTGCTTGCGGTTGAGAGTCTTCTGCCGTTGAAGCAAACGCGGGTTCAGCTTCGGAACCGGTTTCAGACGATGGCGCATTCGTCACAGCCAAAGCAGGAGAAGCTGAAGAAACAGATGGAGCAGATGAAGCAGGAGAAGCTGATGAAGCAGGAGAAGTTTCTTGTGCTTCCATTTCAACTGCGCTTGTCTCGCTGGCGGGCGTCTCTTCCGCTTCTTCATCAGGAATGAGAGAGCTGAAAGTTCCTGTCAAAGTCTCTTGCAATTCCGGCGCAAGCTCTCTGGGCGAAACGGCTGCGGGCGGACTCGATGGCGCATCTTTGGCGATGTTCTGTGCAGGCTCTTGCGGCGCGACTGTTTGCGGCTCAGGCAAAATTGGAGCAGGAGCTTCTGTCGCTTCTTCTGCTTGCGGCTGGCTCGCGTTTTCCGTTAGCGGGGGCAGTTCTGTCGGAGTCGGCGCAGGCGGAGGCGCGTTGACAGTCTCCGCCAGACCGCCACTGATGAGCGGAGGGACTGCGGCGATTGGTTTTTGTGCAATCCCGCAGTTGCCGCAAAATGGGTCTTCCGGCGCGACTGGCGCGCCGCATTCATAACAGAAAGGCATCTCTATCCAGAGGAAATCCGGTCAGATTGGAATTCAACTAAATCCCGCGCGCTCCTTCAAAGGCGCACGACTGCTTTACGCACAAGTGTCGCCGCCTGTTCTTGAAAGCTACTTCACCACATGGAAGCGCAAAAAAGTTTTCCCGACAATAATCTCGTCGCCGTCGCGAAGCGGCTGACGGTCGCCCGGCAAGAGGCGTCGCCCGCGATTGATAAAAGTGCCGTTCGTCGAGCCTAAATCTTCAATCAGATATTGACCGTTGCGCCGCATGATGCGCGCGTGGCGTCTGGAGACTTTGGCCTCCGGGTCGTCCGCATCCAGGTCAACATCTGGAAAGATGCCGCCGTCTGCATCCCAACGCCCGATTTGCGATTCATCTTCGCTCAAGGGAAACTGTTTGCCCGCGCTGCGCCCGCGTTCTATGACGAGCTTGGCGTGCGCGCCTTCCATCAAAGAGATAGACCCTTGAGAGATGGCATATGAGCGTGATGGTTGTTTGTCGTCGCCGCCGTTCGGCTTGTCCGCGAGAGGAGATTCATCCATAAGCTTATCACCCGTCCCTCCGCCCGTGTCGCCCGTCTGCACAGGCTTTTTCTGCGGGGCAGAAGTCTGCAAAAACGCTCCACATTCGTCGCAATACTGCGCGCCGTCAAGGTTTTCCGTACCGCACCTGTCACAGGTCGTCATAAACTTTAAAATCCTCGTGCGATTCGTTGTACGTGAGAAAACTTCGGGCGCACCCCGCAGCGTCGGGGATCACGCGAGAAAACTTCTGCATTGTAGCGCGAAACGAAAAGTCAGGACAACAACAAGCTACGGTCTGGAGTCTAAAGTCTGAAGGCCAGAGTCTAAAGTCGAAAAACCTGCACGAGGACTCTGGACTCCAGACTCTGGACTTTAGACTCCAGACTGTTACTTGTTTATAATGAAACTGTTCGCGCGTTTTTAACGTAGAAGCTTTTCTAGCGCGGGCGTCCCCGATGGCATTCCTCGCATGAGGACTGTGCGACAGCGCGCCGCAGTCTGGATTATCCAATCTCTTCTTTAACATTAAAAGGACTAGCAACGATATGGCATTGAGCCGCAGAAAGAAAATTATTATTGCAGTCTCGGCAGTCGCCCTGCTCGGACTGATTGTGATTATCAGCGTTTTCGCCAGCCGCAAAGACGAGCCGGAAGTGACGACCGTAAAAGTCGAAGTCCGGCCTGAGCTGCGCTCGACCGTCACGGCTTCGGGCGAGATTCGCCCCATTCAATTTATCAACCTGACGAGCGAGGTCGCGGGCCGCATCGAAGAGATTTACGTCAAGGAAGGCGACATGGTGACAAAGGGCCAGCCGCTCGTCCGCCTCGACCCGACGCAGCTTCAATCGAGCCAGGAAGCGCAACTCGCAGCCACGCAAACGGCCATCAATGATGTGCAGAATGCGCGCACGCAGATTATCGCTGCCGAAAATTCCGTCGCGCAGGCGCAATCCGGCGTGACGACGGCAGAGGCGCGCGTCGCACAGCAAAGACAGCAGCTTGTCAACACACAGATTGACCTCAACACGGCGCAGCGTGAATTAAAGCGCACGACCGAACTGGTCGAATCCGGCGTCGCCTCGCGCTCTGAATACGACGCGGCCAAAGACCGTTATGATTCCGCGCTGGCCCGCCACGACTCGCAGAAGATAGCCGTGCAGGAAGCCATTTCCAGCGCCAATCAGGAGCGTATTCGCGTGCGCGATGCAAAGCGGTCTGTTGAGTCTGCACGCATCAGCGTCCGCTCAAGCGAATCGCGCGCCAACCAGCAGCAGGCTCTTCTGCGCGGAGAGTCCAGCCAGCGCAACAAGGCCACACAGCTTTCTCCTTTGAGCGGCGTCATCGCAGACATTCCCTCGAAGGTCGGAACATTCGCCGTCGCCAGTCTCTCTTCGACGCCGCTGCTGACGATTGCGGACATGTCAACCATCAACGTCGAAGTCAAGGTTGACGAAACGGAAATCTCAAATGTCGAAGTGGGCCAGCCCGCGAAGATTAAAGTGGATGCTTTTAACGAGCGAGAGATAGAGGGCGTCGTGACGCAGAAGACGCCTCTGGCCGTCGGCAAATCCGCGACACAGGGCGGGCTCTCCAATCAAATCAACGTGCAGGAAGCCAAAGAGTTTCGCGTCGTCATACAGATAAAAGACACGCCCGACGAAGTTCGTAACGGCCTGCGTCCCGGCATGAGCGCGACGGCGACTATCACTACCAAGGTGAAGAACAATGTCGTCGCAGTTCCCTTGCAAGCCATCGTCGAAAAATCTCCGACGCCGGAAGGCTCGCCCGCCGCGACTCCCGCAGGCGGCACGCCGCAGCCTTCGCCCGCTGGCGACAACAAGCCCAAAGACATCAAGGGCGTCTATATTCTTGATGGCAAGACAGTGAAGTTTGTCGAAATCACGACGGGCATCACGGGCGAATCCGACATAGAGATTACGAGCGGCATCAACGCGGGCATGGAAGTCATCACAGGGCCGAGCCGCATTCTTAAAACTTTGAAGGAAGGCTCGACCGTCAAGAGACAAACGAACAAACCCGGCGGCGCAGGTAACGCCAACTCAGGTAGTTAGTCGAGAACTAAAATATGAGCGAAGCATCAGCAACCATCGATCAGACTCTGGCGGAAACTGCCCCGCTGACCAACGGCGAGATTCTCGCGCGTGATGCCGTCCCGGCTTCACTCATCTCAATGCGCGAAATCTGGAAGACTTACCAGATGGGTTCGGAAGAGGTGCATGCCCTGCACGGCGTCTCTTTCGATGTGCAGAAGGGCGAGTATCTGGCAATCATCGGCCCGTCGGGTTCCGGCAAATCCACTTTGATGAACCTCATCGGCTGCCTCGACACGCCGAGCCAGGGTCAATACTGGATTAACGGCAAGCTCGTCTCCGCGATGGACGACGACGAGTTGGCGCGCATACGCAACAAGGAAGTCGGCTTTGTTTTTCAAACCTTCAACCTGCTGGCCCGCGCGACCTCTTTGCATAATGTCGAGTTGCCTTTGATTTACGCGGGCATGAGTTCCAGCGAGAGGCATGAGAAGGCTAAAGCTTCACTCGCCGCAGTTGACCTCACAGACCGCATGATGCACAGGCCGAACGAGCTTTCGGGAGGACAACGCCAGCGCGTCGCCATCGCACGCGCACTGGTCAATCATCCTTCTATCCTGCTCGCGGACGAACCGACGGGCGCGCTCGACACGCACACCAGCCACGAGATTATGAATCTCTTCGAGAAGCTGCATTCGGAAGGCAACACGATTATCGTCGTCACGCACGAGCAGGACATTGCCGCGCGCGCGCACCGCGTCATCTCTATCCGCGATGGCTTGATTGAGAAGGACGAACGCATTCGCTAAGTCTGGAGTCAAGAGTCTGGAGTCTGGAGTCAAAAGCTGGTTTTCTGACACCGGACTCTTGACTCCAGACTCCAGACTCTTTTATGCGGCTGCATCTATCATCACTCTGGGAATCTTTCCGCGTCGCGCTTGGCAGCCTGCGCTCGAATAAGCTGCGGACGGCTCTGACGCTTGTTGGCATTGTCGTTGGCGTCTCGGCTGTGATTGCCGTCGTAACGATTATCAAGGGTCTGGACCAGACAGTCGCTTCCACTTTTTCTTCGCAAGGCTCTACGGTCTTCACAGTCGCCAAACGCCCGCTCATCATCACCTCGCGCGAAGACTTCGTTAAATTCAACCGGCGCAAAGATGTGACGCATGAAGACGGAGAAGCCATCGCGCGTCTCTGCACTTCCTGCTGGCGCACTGGCATTGCTGCCAACGCGCGCGAGCTCATCAAACACGGCGACCAGAAATCAGAAGACGTGCCTGTGCGCGGCGTCACGCTTTCGATGTTTGAAATTGAAGACGTGAGCATCGAGGCTGGCCGCGCGTGGTCTGACAGCGAAGGCGAAGCGGGCAGCGAAGTCTGCGTCGTCGGCGCAGACATCCTGGAAAATCTCTTTGGCGGCGCGCCGCCTGAGAATGTAGTCGGCAAAGAGATAAGACTCGCGGGCCGTCCCTTTCACATCGTCGGCGTAGCCGAAAAGCAGGGCAAGATTTTCGGCTTCTCGCGCGACAACTTCGTCTTTATCCCTTACCCGACCTATCAAAAGATTTTCGGCGCGCGCGATTCCGTCACGATTCACATACAGGTGCCGGAGGCCGCGCGACTTGAGGCCGCGCAGGATCAGGTGCGCGCCATCATGCGCAATCGTCGCGGCAAATCTTTCAAGGATGAAGACGACGGCTTTGCGCTCGAATCGCAGGATGTCTTTCTCAATCTGTACGGCAATGCGACTTCCAATATCTACATCGTGACTATCGGCGTGGCTGCTATCTCTCTGGTGGTCGGCGGCATTGTTGTGATGAATATCATGCTCGTCTCTGTCACTGAGAGAACGAAAGAGATTGGCATACGCAAAGCAGTCGGCGCGCGGCGCATAGATATTTTAAGGCAATTTCTGATTGAAGCCGTGACGGTCACGGCTCTCGGCGGAGCCATCGGAGTAGTGACGGGCTTTGGCCTCGCTTACTTGCTCTCGTTCCTGATGGGCTTTCCGTTGCTTTTAAGTATTAGCTCAGCCGTGCTTGGCGTCGGCGTCTCGTCTGTCGTCGGCATTATCAGCGGCCTCTGGCCCGCGTGGCGCGCGGCGCGGCTCGACCCGATTGAAGCTTTGCGAGCGGAGTAGTTTTCAGTTTTCAGTTTTTAGTTTTCAGCCGGAAACTAAAAACTGAAAACTGAAAACTGAAAACTGAAAATGACTTTCGATGATGTCAAAGAAGCTGCGGCGATGGCCTTTGAGACCGTGCGGACGAATAAGCTTCGTTCGTCTCTGACTATCCTGGGCGTGACGGTTGGCGTCGTGACGGTCATCTTCATGGTCTCAATCATACAGGGACTCAATAAAGCTTTCGCAGACCAGATTGAGTCTCTGGGTTCAAACACGATTTTTGTCTCGAAGTTTGACCCTAGCTTTGGCCGCCAGCCGGGCGCGGAGGAGCGTCAGCGCAAGGATTTGACATTGGATGATGCAGAAGCTTTGAGGCGTGAAGCTCCATCCATCGTCGGCGTCTCGCCGATTCATCGCAAAGTCTCTGAGACCGTGCGCTATTCCGATAAGCAATCGGACACGCCGATTCTGCTGGGAGTGATGCCCGAATACGAGTTTGTACATTCGCAGTATATCGGGCGCGGGCGTTTTATCGCAGACATAGATTTGCATGAACGCTCGAATGTCTGCGTGCTCGGCGTGGATGTCGTGCGTGCTCTGTTTCCGTTTGAAGACCCGCTTGGCAAAGAGATGAAGATTGGCGGCAACCCTTATAAAATCATCGGCGTGATGGAGCCGCTCGGCAACTTCTTCGGGCAATCGCGCGACAATTCCATCTTTGTTCCGATTACAACTTTTCAGAAATACTACAAAGACATCCCGTTGCCGGAAGTCGTCTTCTTTATCATCGTGCGCCCGAAGTCCAGGGCCGAAGTCAAATCCGCTATGGAAGAGATACGCGACATCCTGCGACGGCGCAGGCGCGTGCCTGTTGGCGAGAAAGATAATTTCGGCATCTCTTCGCAGGATTCACTCCTGGACATTTATAATCAACTGACCGGCGCAACCGCGCTCGTCTTAACGGCAGTCTCTTTCGTCGCCCTGATGATTGGCGGCATCGGCGTGATGAATATCATGCTCGTCTCCGTCACGGAGCGAACAAAAGAGATTGGGATTCGTAAAGCCGTGGGAGCGACGCGCGGCAATATCCTGTCCCAGTTTTTGATTGAAGCAGTTGTCTTAACGGCCATCGGCGGCATCGCAGGATTAATCATCGGAGAGATTGCGAGCCTCTTGATGAACAGCTATTCGCCGCTTCCGGCATATGTGCCGCTCTGGGCCATTGCGATGGGCATCGGCATCTCTGCCGCCGTCGGCCTCGTCTTCGGATTGTGGCCCGCATGGAAAGCCGCGCGCCTGGACCCGATTGAATCCCTCAGATGGGAATGAAGGAATTTGCGATTTTTGATTTGCGATTTGCGATTGAAAGCAAAGCAAAATTTCTTAGTCCTTATCCAATCAAAAATCTAAAATCGCAAATCAAAAATCTATGAAGCTCCTGCGCAGTGACATACTCGAAAACCTGAAGATGGCTTTTGCCACCTTAAGGGCCAATAAGCTGCGCTCGTTTTTGACGACCATCGGCGTAGTCATAGGTGTGTGGACTGTGATGGCGATTGCCTCAATCATCAGCGGCATTGATGAAGCCGTCAAACGCGAGATTGAATCATGGGGTACGCGCACGATACAGGTTTTCAAGTTTGATCCGGGCTTTCACATCGGGCGCAGGTCGCGCGAAGAGCGCATGCGCAAGGAGTTGACATACGATGATGCGATGGCGATTTCAAAACTGCCGAGCGTAGAGCTATGCGTTCCCTTTCTTGATATAACCAACGACTTCTTCGGCCAGAAGACGATGGTCACGGCCAACGGAAGAACCTCTTCGGCTGTGCGTATGGAAGGCACTGTGCCGGACTACGAGCGCGCTGGCACGCGCATCATCGCAGAGGGACGTTGGTTCACGCATTTTGAAAACGACACGAACCAGCAGGTCTGCATCATCGGCAATAGCGTGGCTGATAATTTCTTTCCATACATGTCTGCGGTTGATAGAAAGATTGACATCGGCGGGCGCGAGTTTCGCATCGTCGGCGTGATACAGAAGCGCGAGCAATTTGGCGGCGGCGGCAGTGGGACGGATGATGCGGATAACATCATCTTCATGCCCTACAACGTCGCGCACAAGCTTAAGCCGAATGCCGATGGAGTCTCGCTCTTCGCAGTCGCGCGGGCCGGTATGTTCGACCATGCCAAAGACCAGATTGTTGACCTCCTGCGCGTGCGCCGTCAGGTCAAGTTTGGCGAGAAGAACAACTTCGGCATCGCCACAGCCGAATCCGCCATCTCTAGCTTTCGTGACATCACCGCCGGAGTAGCAATCGCGATGGTCGTCATCTCTTCTGTCGGATTGATGGTCGGAGGCATCGGCGTCATGAATATCATGCTCGTCTCCGTCACTGAACGGACGCGCGAGATTGGTGTGAGGAAAGCTATCGGAGCAAGAAAGAAAGATATCTTGTGGCAGTTTCTGATTGAGGCCATGACTTTAACCGGCGTCGGTGGTCTCATCGGTCTTGCTGTTGGATGGCTGACGACGCTGCTGATAAAAATGTTCGTGCCGTCTTATGTTCCTATCTGGGCTCCCATCGGCGGTTTTATCGCGAGTGTGGGGATTGGTCTTATCTTCGGATTGTGGCCCGCATGGAAGGCTGCGCGATTAGACCCGATTGAAGCCTTGCGATATGAATAAAATGCGCCCTCCCTGACGGTCGGGCTACTGCCCCGTAGTTACCATTGAGGGGCAGTAGCCCGACTGTCAGGGAGGGCGCAGGTATTTGCAATTTGCTGTAAATATATCTGCACAGACTTGAAGAAACCTATTCCAACCTATAGCATCTAACCACAGATGCCCCAAATTCCCCTGCTGAAACAAACCTGCGGTTTTTCCGTAGTAGTTCTATCGTGAAATTAATCGAAACCCTAAAACTTGCGCTCGCAGCCATCTGGGCGCACAAACTGCGCTCGGCCCTGACGCTTCTCGGAATGATTATCGGCGTCACGGCGGTCGTCGTCGTCGTCTCTCTCATCGAAGGCTTTAATGTTTACATAGACGAAAAGATTGCAGGCATCGGCGCGAAGTCTTTCACCGTTCAAAGATTCAATCCCTTCGAGGATTTCAAAGACCTGGACACCATCGCCGCAGCGCAGCGTCGCAACAAGGATTTGACGATGGAGGATTTCGAGTATCTGAAATCGCGCGCGACGTTGATTGGAAAAATCGGGGCCAAAGCGCGGCCCTCGCGCGCGGAAGTCAAGCGCGGCACGGAGATATTGCAAGATGTGCAGATTGACGGCGCGACTCCGATTATCGCGGACATCGAAAACTTAGACATCGCGGATGGACGTTATTTTGTAGAGGCTGAGAACGATGCGGCGACGCGCGTCGCATACATCGGCGCGGATGTCGCCAACAAGCTTTTCCCTTCGGGCAATGCTCTGGGCCAGGAGATTTCGATTCAGGGCATGCCTTACAAAGTCATAGGCGTGGCGACGGCCAAAGGCACTGTCTTCGGTATCCCGCAGGACATGTTCATCACTCTGCCTTTGAAAACTTATGCCAACAACTTCGGCGGCCTGATACGCAATCGCTCGCTCTACTTTGTCGTGACTTCAAAGACGGATGAAGTTTTTAACGACGCTGTGGAAGAAGCGCGGTTTCTGATGCGCGTGCGCCGCAGGCTTGAGACGGGCGAGAAGGACAACTTCGGCATCGTCACGCCGGACGCGATTACAGGTTTGCGCGACCGCATCTTCGGCACGGTCTTTATCGTCGCCATAGCCGTCCCTGCCATCGCGCTCGTCGTCGGCGGCATAGTCATTATGAATATCATGCTCGTCTCCGTCACAGAGAGAACGAAAGAGATTGGCATCAGGAAATCTTTGGGAGCGCGGCGCACGGATATTCTCAAACAGTTTCTGGTCGAAGCAGTCACGCTCTCGGCCATCGGCGGCGCGACCGGAGTATTTCTGGCGTGGATTATCGGAAAGGTGCTGACGGCTGTCTTCTTCCCGACATTCCTTTCTATCGTGGCGATTATCGTGGCCGTCACAGTCTCTGGCGGCATAGGCATTCTGGCCGGAATTTTCCCCGCATGGAAAGCCGCGCGCCTGGACCCGATTGAAGCCTTGAGAGCAGACTAAGGAATTTTTGATTTTTGATTTTTGATTTGCGATTGAATAAAGATTCAACCCTTTGCGGCCTTATCTTTTATCTTTGCGCCACCAGCGTGAACCGTTCGTTGGTGTTTCTCGCTGGTGGCGCAAAGAAAAGAAAGACATAAGCTCGCAAAGGAGTTGAATGATTCTCTCTTTCAATCGTAAATCAAAAATCAAAAATCGCAAATAACATGAAATTAATTCGCAGTGACATTTATGAAAATCTGAAGATGGCGCTTGCCACCTTGCGCTCGAATAAGCTGCGCTCGTTTCTGACAGTGATTGGCGTGGTCATCGGCGTGTGGACTGTGATGGCGATTGCGTCCATCATCAGCGGCATTGACGAGGCTGTCAAAAAGGAGGTCGAATCCTTCGGCACGCGCTCTATCTTCATCGCCAAGTTTGACCCCGGCATACGCATTGGCCGTCTCTCGCGCGAAGAGAGAATGCGTAAGGAGTTGACTTACGACGACGCGATGGCTTTGCAGACATTGCCTGCGGTTGAGACGGCTGTTCCCTTTCTGGATATTACAAACAATTTCTTCGGCACAAAGATTCTGGTGACTGGGCCGAACGGCAAGACATCTTCGGCAGTGCAGTTGCAAGGCACGCTGCCTGAGTTTGAAAAAGCCGGGACGGAGATTATTCAAGAGGGACGCTATTTCTCGCAGTTTGAAAACGACTCGAACTCGGAAGTGTGCCTCATCGGCTCGATGGTCGCGGACAATTTCTTTCCCTTCGGCTCGCCTGTGGACAAGACTTTGGAGATTGGCGGGCGCGAGTTTCGCGTGGTCGGGGTGCTGGAAAAGCGCGAGACATTTCTCGGCGGCGACAGCGACCAGAACAATGTCATCTACCTGCCATTCAATGTCGCGCGCAAGCTCAAGCCGAACGCGGATGATATTTTTATTTTAGCCGTCGCCAAGGCCGGAAGAATGGAAGAGGCCAAAGACCAGATAACAGACATGCTGCGCGTGCGTCGGCAAGTTCCTTTCAGCAAGCCTAACAATTTCGGGATGGCAACATCCGAATCAATCCTTGAGCAGTTCCGCGCCATCACCGCCGGAGTAGCAATCGCGATGGTCGTCATCTCTTCTGTCGGATTGATGGTCGGAGGCATCGGCGTGATGAATATCATGCTCGTCTCTGTCACTGAACGGACGCGCGAGATTGGTGTGAGGAAAGCTATCGGAGCAAGAAAGAAAGATATCTTGTGGCAGTTTCTGATTGAGGCCATGACTTTAACCGGCGTCGGTGGTCTCATCGGTCTTGCTGTTGGATGGCTGACGACGCTGCTGATTAAAATGTTCGTGCCGTCTTATGTTCCTATCTGGGCTCCCATCGGCGGTTTTATCGCGAGTGTGGGGATTGGTCTTATCTTTGGATTGTGGCCCGCATGGAAGGCCGCGCGCCTAGACCCGATTGAGTCTTTAAGGTACGAATAAAAAAGTTTCCCGCAAAGGCGCAAAGACGCAAAGAAGAGCTTGAATCTTTCCTTTGCGTCTTTGCGCCTTTGCGGGAAATTGTTTTTCTTGCTAAGCCACGAAGCTTGGGAACAATGCTGCGGCTCCGAGTGCGAGGATGACGCCGAGCAGCCAGACGAGCAGTGCTATGGCCCAGGCGGTTCCTCCGCTCACTTTCTCGCCAGTGTTGCGCAGTCCTGTCGCCAGCAGCCAGAGGCCATAGAGCGTCAGCAGTCCGAGCGCGCTGGCGAGCGTATAGAGATATGGGTGCTCTGCCGGCGTGAACAGTATGCCGAGGTCTGCGTGAACCATGCCGCGCTGCCCCTTTATCGGATCAATATCATCCGGCGACTTGATGTAGAGCAGCACTATGCCGAGCAGGTTTTGAATGACGAGCGGCGGCATAGCCGCGTAAGTCGCCACCGATAGAGCCTGCCAGAAGTTCATGCGCCCGCCGAAAATCATCACCAGCAGCAGGTAGATTCCGGCCAGCAACAGCATGAAGATAAAGATGCCGCCCGCCGCGCTCAAAGGAGCGACAACGCGCCCGACAGGCGATTTGGCTTCATCAATCGCCTGCTGTCTAAACTCAGGCTGCATCTCAGGTGGAATCCATCCGCCTTCGATAACTTTCTCGGCAGTCGCAGTGGCAATCTTCTCTGCTCCGAGTCTCTGCGTAAAAGCGACCTGATAGATTGCGCTACAGATGACTATGACGAGGAAGGCCGCGAGCCAGCGCGGGTGATAGCGCAGGTTTTGAAAGACACGCGCGGGGTCGTAGAAGACGCCAGTGATTCTGTCTGCGGGCGAGAGCGGCGGAGGCGCATCCGGCCCCGGCTCCGGCCTGCGTATAAAGCTCAGGCCGAAGACGATGGCTCCGACAAAAATGGCAAAGATGCCTGTTCCGAGAAGCGGCTTGCCGCCAGGCACGACGAAGCGCGCGACAATCAACAGCACACCGACAACTGCAAATACTACACCAACCATGCGACGCATATGGGGAGTCCTTTCTTTTAAAAACGCTCAGCGAAAAGCGTTCAGCTTAACCCTTTGAATCATCGCCGAACATTTAGCATTAATTGAATTGCTTACATGAATTTTGAAGTGACCGGCGAATGCCAACCGCTTGATGCATGCTTATACGCCTTTGCGGCGAGCGAGGTTTCAGAAGAACGCGAAGGCGAAAACTTTTAAGCGGCGGGCGGCGCACTCTCCCAGCCCGGCACACGTATGCAGGCGACCGTATGGCCGGGCGTGATTTCTCTCAATTCAGGGTCAATCCTTGCACAATCTTCGATTGCCATCGGACACCGCGTGCGAAAGCGACAACCCGACGGCGGATTGATAGGCGTCGGCACATCGCCCGAAAGAATGATGCGCTCGCGCTTGCGCTGCGGGTCTGGAATCGGAATCGCAGAGAGCAAAGCCTGCGTGTACGGATGAAGCGGCTGCGCGTAAAGCTCTACGGAGCTTGCGACTTCGACAATACGGCCCAAGTACATGACAGCGACCCGCGTGGAAATGTGTTCGACGACGGCGAGGCCGTGCGAGATAAAGAGATATGTCAGTCCAAATTCCTGCTGCAAGTCCTGCAAGAGATTGACGACCTGCGCCTGTACAGAGACATCCAGAGCCGAGACAGGTTCGTCCGCGACAATCAGCTTCGGATTCAAAGCCAGCGCACGCGCGATGCCTATGCGCTGCCGCTGGCCGCCGGAAAACTCGTGCGGATAGCGATTCATGTAATCAGGGTCGAGGCCGACTTTGCGCAAAAGCTCCGCGACGCGCTCACGCCTTTCACTCTTACCTCCCAGCCCGTGAATCTTGAGCGGCTCGGACACGATTGCAAGCACGGTCATGCGCGGATTCAGACTCGCATACGGGTCTTGAAAAATAATCTGCATCTCGCGCCGCAATCCGCGCAAGCCTGCGCGCCCAAGCCCTAGCACATCGCGTCCATCAAACGACACCTCGCCCGCAGTCGGCTCAATAAGGCGCAACAGGCAACGCCCGACAGTGGACTTTCCGCAACCCGATTCCCCGACCAATCCAAGTGTCTCGCCTTGCAGAATCTCAAACGTCACGCCGTCCACAGCGCGCACAACCTCATCACTACCTGCGACTGGAAAATGCTTGACGAGAGCGCGCACGCGCACAAGCTCCTGCACGCTCTTATCTTCCATCGCGTCATGCACTCGCGCAGCCGTCGCTTCTATCTGCGGCACGCTTTGATTAATTTGTGTTCGCTCTTGACTCATAAAATTTTGCCACAGAGACACAGAGGCACAGAGATTAAAAACGAAGCAGGTTAAAGAGCAAGCTTGTTTGTCTTAACTTTTGCCTTTTTACTTTTAACTTTCTCCGTGCCTCTGTGTCTCTGTGGCTATCTGATGGTCTGCCGCGACTGCTGCCGCAAGATCGTAGAGCACACAGCGCACGCTCACTTCCCTTTCAAGCTCGTAAAGCGGAATCTCTCCGACAGTGCAGCGCGGCATCCTGTGCGAGCAGCGCGGCGCGAAGTGGCAACCATCTGGCAAAGCAGTCGGGCTCGGCACAACGCCTTCGATGGTCTCAAGCCGCTTTGCACGCCCCACTTCATCCGCCGCAAGTTTGGGAACAGAGCGCAGCAAGCCTTCCGTGTACGGATGCTTGGGCCGCGCGAAAAGCTCTTCGACCGGAGACTCTTCGACAATGCGCCCCGTGTACATCACTGCAACTCTATCCGCGACCTCTGCGACCACGCCGAGGTCATGCGTAATCAGCAGCACTCCCAAATCGCGCGTCCGCCTGAGCTCATTCAAGAGCTCAAGTATCTGCGCCTGTATCGTCACATCAAGAGCCGTCGTCGGCTCGTCCGCGATTAAAAGTTTCGGGTCACAGGCCAGAGCCATTGCAATCATCACGCGCTGACGCATGCCGCCCGAAAGTTGATGCGGATAATCATCCGCGCGCCTTGAGGGGTCTGGAATCGCAACCTCCTGCATAGCATCAATCGCAGCCCGCCGTGCATCCGCGCGCGACAATTTACGATGCAGGCGCAGGGCTTCCGCAATCTGCTCTCCGACCGTAAAGACAGGATTGAGCGAGGTCATAGGGTCTTGAAAAATCATCGCGATGTCGTCGCCGCGTATCTCGCGCATGCGTTCATCCGAAGCCGCCAGCAAATCCTCTCCGTCAAAGACAATCTCACCGCCGACAATTTTTCCCGGCGGCGAAATCAGACGCATGATAGACAAAGCCGTAATGGATTTCCCGCAACCAGATTCACCGACCAGCCCCAGCAACTCGCCCTTCTCAACATAAAAACTCACGCCATCCACAGCGCGCACCAGCCCCGCGCGCGTCGGAAAATGTGTCTGCAAAATTTTGACTTCGAGCAGATGAGACATAACTGCTTTATAAAGCTCCTGACTCCCCGTTATCCGTTGAAACTTCCTTCTTCAAAAACAGCAGACTCACAGCGTTCGAGACTTCTTCGCCATGACTCATAGCATGCTCCGCAGCAGTCACCAATTCCCAGCCGTCGCGTCCGACAGACTCAAGATATTCCCAGACCATCGGGCAAGAGTTAAAGAGAGTCTCCGCGCCCGGCACCTCCCCGACCTGCAATCCCTGCCACTGTCCATTGACATATGTCACACGCGCCATCTGCGTCTGACACACGCGATATTTAAATGTCTTTGCCAACTTCGGTTATCCTTTCACATGCATGACGCGACGCCTTAATAGAGATTGAAATTATACTCGACACGTATGTACTGCGAGACGCGCTTGCCGTCCTTGTTGGCCGGGATGAAGTAGATTTTGCGCGCGGCGGCAATGGCCTTCTCGGTCAAGCCGAAGGGCAAGCCGCTGACGGTGCGTATATTGACGACTTTACCGGATGAAGCCAACACCATTTGCAAAACGACCGTGCCGGTGAGCTCATTCTGGCGCGCCTCTTCCGTATATTCCGGGACAGCCTTATAGACGATTCTCGCTTTGCGCGTCACTTCGACTGGCCGAAAGATAGCAGGCGCAGAGCTGTCCTTAGCACTCTCCGCAGTCTTAGAGGCAGCAGGCGCGGCAGGCATTGTGGCCGGGCCTATTCTCGCTCCGTCGCCAATCTCTTTTCCGGTCTTCTCTCCCAGTCTGAACGAATCAAAAAACTTTTGTATCGCGGGGTCACTCAGGTTTTCATTGACGGCCTTTAACTCATAGACATGCTCGCGTGCCTGATAGTAAATGACCACTCTGCTATAGTCGCTATTCTTTGAGCCGATGACAAACTTTTTGCCGCTAAATGCTTCAAGCTTGACATCGCTGCGAGAGACGAGCACATCATTTTCCTGAAGCGGAGTTAAGCTCTCAGCAATAATCTCTTCGAGCGACAGGCGACGATTTGAATTTTGATATGAAGTGATGAGATAGACGCCTCCATCAGCATAGGCTGCATAGACGAACTCCTGCCGTTTGCTCTTGCAATCTATTTCCAGACAACGGGTTCTGGAAACGACTCCCGGCAATTCCGGCAACATCACTGAGAACTCTTCTCCTTTCGCCCTGTATCTTTCCCACACCGCCGCCTCTTCCTGATTACGAAGAGAGGCAGACGCGTGCGCGTGTGAACTCTGCGCGCCGAAAAGAGCCAGCGCGGCGCAGCAAGCTAAAACAGCAATTAGAAAGTATGAGGTGAAGAAGCGCATGGTCTTTCTCTCCTTTATCAAACCGTGACGGCCTCGCGATACTCGCCCCAGACGCGGCGTAGGCGGTGGCTGATTTCGCCGACGGTGACATAAGCTTCGACGCAATCGAGTATGCGCGGCAAAGTGTTTTCTGTGCCGCGCGCTGCTTCTTCAAGTTTGACGAGGGCTGTTTCTGCTGCAACGCTATCGCGTCTTGAGCGCAACGCGCGGACACGCTCGACCTGTGCCTGTTCTATCTCAGGATTGACACGCAGGATTGGAATGTTGGTTTCCTCTGTAATCTGAAAACGGTTGACGCCGACGACTATCTGGTCGTTTGTCTCTATGGCTCGCTGGTACTTGTAAGCGGCTTCCTGTATCTCGCGCTGGACATAGCCTGTTTCAATCGCGCGCAGCATGCCGCCCATCGCGTCTATCTTTTCGATATAGTCTGCGGCCCTGCGTTCAAGCTCTGTGGTCAGTTGCTCTATCGCGAAAGAGCCCGCGAGTGGGTCAACAGTGTCTGCGACGCCGGATTCGTGTGCGATGACCTGCTGCGTGCGCAGGGCTATGCGCGCGGCATCTTCCGTCGGCAGGGCCAGGGCTTCGTCCATAGAGTTTGTGTGCAAAGACTGTGTGCCGCCGAGGACTGCCGCAAGTGCTTGAATCGTTGTCCGCACAATGTTGACTTCCGGCTGTTGCGCCTGCAAGGAAGAGCCTGCGGTCTGCGTATGAAAGCGCAGCATCAGCGAGCGCGGGTCGCGTGCATTGAATCTTTCGCGCATCGTGCGCGCCCACAACCTACGCGCGGCGCGAAACTTGGCAATCTCTTCCAGCAGGTTATTGTGCGAGTTGAAAAAGAAAGAGAGACGCGGCGCAAATTCGTCAACCTTGAGCCCTGCCTCTATCGCAGCCTCAACATACGCGATGGCGTCTGCCAGCGTAAAGGCAATCTCCTGCGCGGCTGTCGAGCCCGCTTCGCGTATGTGATAACCGCTAATCGAAATCGTGTTCCAGTTCGTAACTTCGCGTGCGCAGAAAGCGAAGGTGTCAGTGATAAGTCTCAATGAAGGACGCGGCGGATAAATGTATGTGCCGCGAGCTATGTACTCTTTCAAAATGTCGTTCTGAATTGTGCCTTTGACTTTATCGAATGAGATTCCCTGTTTGCGCGCGACCGCTAGATAGAGACAGAGAAGCGTCGAAGCCGTCGCGTTAATCGTCATCGAAGTCGAGACTGTATCGAGCGGGATGCCGTCAAACAGTCGCAGCATGTCTTCCAGAGAATCTATCGCCACGCCGACTTTCCCGACTTCGCCTGCCGAGAGCGTGTCATCCGAATCAAGGCCAATCTGCGTCGGCAAATCAAAGGCGACTGAGAGGCCAGTCGTCCCGTGCTCCAACAAATACTTGTAACGCGCATTGGATTCCTCTGCCGACGCATAGCCGGCATACTGCCGCATGGTCCAGAAACGACCGCGATACATGTTATGCCGCACGCCGCGCGTGTAAGGATATTCGCCGGGCGCGCCCAAATCGCGTTCGTAATCGAGCGGCTCTGTGTTCGAGGCATTGAAATCGTTCGGCAACTCAATGCCCGAAGTGGTCTCGAAATGTTCGCGCCGTTCAGAGCTTGTTTTAGTTGACATGGCTCGTCTCTTTATTCGGAAAAAAGTTATCGAAGCCTAGCATATGGATGAAGAAGGCAAAAGTAAAAAGGCGAGTTGACCGCAAGCGTGTGCGTCGCGTAGCATCCATCTTATCAAACGCCCCTGTCGCCGTAACCCGAAACAAAGGCTTGCCAGAGTAGAACATTTTGGAGATTGACGACGAAGCTAAAGAGATTGTGCAGGAGATTGGCGCGGCTATCAACTCTGCCGTCGAAAACTCTTCGCAGGTCGCCAACGCCATCGAGCGGCTGCGCGAGGCTGGCTATGAGATGGAGTTAACGCTGCGCTTAGAGATAGGCTTGCGCCCGCATGAGGGCGAAGACGGCGATGAGGACGGCGCAGACGCTGAGCTCGAATTGACGGACGAAGACCTCAGAACTCTGCGACGTATGAAGATACGGATAGATGAAGAAGAGATTTAATTATTGAAGCTACGGAGTAGCGATATATCAGTAGCCCACAGCGCAAGCTGTGGGACAGATGCAGGTAAAACATCAAAGCCCTCGATAGAGGGCGGCATAAATTCAAGTTTGATTTATTAAGCAAGAGATATTATGCCGCTATCTAAAGATAGCTCAAAACAGGTTGCTCTTCTTTAACCCATAGCTGACGCTATGGGCTACTGATATATCGTCGCTGACGCGACTAAAGAATAAGCCCCTGCTTTTGCAAGAGACAGGCGCGCTGTGTTATCTTGTCCAGCTTTTCACACACCATTTTTTTCGCCTTCACAGGCACACTTTAAGAGGAGTTTAAAAGTTTAAGTATGGCTACGCCAAATGGAAACTTGAGCGCCGGAAACGGACATCCAGGTCGCGTCGTGCAGATTATCGGCCCGGTCGTGGACGTGGAGTTTGAAGAGAATTATTTGCCGCCGATTTATCAGGCGTTGCGTATCACTTCGGAGGGCTTTGATGTGCCAGAGCCGATTGATGTGGTCTGCGAAGTTCAGCAGCATCTTGGCGAAGGCCGCGTCCGCGCAGTCTCCATGCTGCCGACGGACGGCATGGTGCGCGGCATGCGCGCGATTGACACGGGCGGCCCGATTACTGTGCCAGTCGGCGAAGGCACACTGGGCCGTGTGATGAATGTCATCGGCGAGCCTGTGGATAGCCTTGGGCCAGTGAAGGCTGAGACGCGCTATCCGATTCACAGACACGCGCCGGACTTTGACGAGCAGTCAACCGAACTCGAAATGTTCGAGACGGGCATCAAGGTCATTGACCTGATTCAGCCCTTCGTGCGCGGCGGCAAAATCGGACTCTTCGGCGGCGCGGGCGTCGGCAAGACAGTCATCGTCATGGAGTTGATTAACAACATCGCCAAGGCGCGCTCTGGCTTCTCTGTCTTTGCTGGCGTCGGCGAGAGAACGCGCGAGGGCAATGACCTCTTGCGCGAGATGGTCGAGTCCGAAGTTATACAGTTTGGCGAAGTCTTCAATAAGCACCTGCATGACACGGGTGAGTTTGACCTCACCAAAGTTGACATGAATGCTATCGGCAAATCGAAGGTCGCGCTCATCTACGGTCAGATGACAGAGCCGCCCGGAGCGCGTCTCAGGGTCGCTCTCTCAGGTCTGACGGTCGCAGAATATTTCCGCGACCAGGGGCTCGACGTGCTGCTCTTTGTGGATAACATCTTCCGCTTTACGCAGGCTGGTTCGGAAGTCTCCGCGCTCTTGGGACGCATGCCGTCTGCTGTCGGTTATCAACCGAACCTCGCGACGGAAATGGGCGAGATGCAGGAGCGCATCACTTCGACCAAGACCGGCTCGATTACTTCGATTCAAGCCGTCTATGTTCCTGCGGACGATTACACAGACCCCGCGCCCGCGACGACCTTCGCGCACCTGGACGCTGTCACAGCTCTCTCGCGCCAGATTGTCGAACTCGGAATCTATCCGGCGGTTGACCCGCTCGGCTCTTCCTCGCGCATTCTTGACCCGCGCATCATTGGCGATGAGCACTACAACACGGCGCAGGATGTGAAGCGCATTCTGCAACGCTATAAAGATTTGCAGGACATCATAGCCATTCTTGGAATTGATGAATTGTCTGACGAAGACAAGCTCGTCGTGGCGCGCGCGCGCAAGGTGCAGAGATTCTTCTCGCAGCCCTTCCACGTCGCGGAGCAGTTCACAAGTCTCAAGGGCAAGTACGTCAAGCTCGAAGACACCATCAAAGGTTTTCGTGAGATTGTTGACGGCCAGCACGACGACCTTCCCGAACAGGCTTTCTACATGGTCGGCACAATCGAAGAAGCCGTCGAGAAGGGCAAGCAGATTGCCGCACAGGGCTAAGACATAAAAGTATGGCTGAGCAAATCAAACTCGAAGTCGTCACGCCTGAGCGTCGTGTGCTGGCGGAAAATGTTGACGCGGTTTACATCCCCAGCCAGAGCGGCGAGCTTGGCATCCTGCCCGGCCACACGCCGCTTATCTCGCAGTTGCAGACAGGCGTGCTCTCTTACACAAAGGGCGGCGCGACGACTAAACTACATGTCTCCGGCGGCTTCGTCGAAGTCAATCAAGACCGCGTGACCGTCCTCGCCGAAGTCGCAGAACATCCCGAAGAGATTGACGCCGCACGCGCACGCCTCGCGCGCGAGCACGCGGAGAAAACTCTCAGCGCATGGAGCGGCACGGAAGAAGATTTCGAGGTCGCACGCGCACGCCTTGAACGCTCCATCGTCCGCCTCCAACTCGTCGCGCCGGGTTCTCCATCAAGCGCAGATAGATAAGCAAAGACATTTCCTGCAAAGGCGCAAAGAAGAACTTAAATGTTTTCCTTTGCGTCTTTGCGCCTTTGCGGGAAACTTTTCTTGTAAATTCCGCTTTAAAATCCTTGTTTCATGCTTGAAACAATCGCCCAAAGACGGTATAATGCGAACCTCTTTGAAGTTCACTGTTTGCTTCTTTCGAACAGAGGTTTTTTGATGTCACAGATGATAACCGAACCTGAAATTACGGACGCGCCGCGCGCTATCGCAGGCGAGGCAACGCCCGAAGACGTGCAGGCAGAGCCGAGTCTTCGCCCGCGCCGTCTGGAAGAATACATAGGCCAGACAAAGGTCACGAGCAATCTCAAGATTTTTCTCAAGGCTGCGCGTGCGCGCCGCGAGGCGCTCGACCATGTGCTCTTCTTCGGCCCGCCGGGCTTGGGCAAGACGACACTCGCCAATATCATTGCAGCAGAGATGGATGCGCCCTTAAAAAGCGTCAGCGCGCCAGCCATTGAGCGCGGCGGCGACCTCGCAGCGATTCTCACAAATTTGCAGGAAGGCGAGGTGCTTTTCATAGACGAGATACATCGCCTGCGCCCACAGATTGAAGAGGTGCTCTATCCTGCGATGGAGGATTACCAGCTCGACGTGATGATTGGTCAGGGGACTGCCGCGCGCTCTATCAAATTAGAGTTGCCGAAGTTCACACTCGTCGGAGCAACCACGCGCGCAGGATTAATCACTGCTCCTCTTCGCGGTCGCTTCGGCATCGTGCAGCACTTGGATTTTTATTCGCAGAAGGACTTGGAAATTATCATTCATCGCTCGGCGGAAATCTTAGGCGTCGAGATTGAAGCGACAGGCGCGCGTGAGATTGCGCGGCGTGCGCGCGGGACACCGCGCATTGCCAATCGCCTCTTGCGCCGCGTGCGGGATTACGCGGAAGTCTTGAGCGACGGGCGAATTACGCAGCCCGTTTCGCGCCGTGCGTTGGACGAGATGGAAGTTGACCGCTTCGGGCTTGACGAAGTTGACCGCAAACTTTTGAGCGCGATTATAGAAAAGTTTGACGGCGGCCCGGTCGGAGTCGGAACCATCGCGGCTTCAATCAGCGAAGAGCGCGAATCCATAGAAGAGATTATAGAGCCTTATCTGATTCAAATTGGCCTGCTCAATCGCACGCCACGCGGGCGCGTCGTGACGCGCGCGGCTTACAAGCACATGGGCTTTGCGATGCCCAATGCAGAACGCGATGCGATAGCAAGCTGAGCTTGAAATTTATCTCTTGAGTTTCGGTCGCTTTTTGAAGTTGGCCGGAAACGACTGAGAGCGACACTGGCAGGAGCGGATCGGGAGCCGCAATCGCCGGGGTCGCTCTTAGTTTTGAAAAGCAAGGATGAAGGCGGAAGGATGAAGGATGAAATAAATGTTTTTTGTTTTTACTTCATCCTTCCGCCTTCATCCTTCATCCTTGCTTTTCAATCGCTTCGCGCATCTCGCGCACGGCGCGGTCGAGTCCTGTGAAGATTGAGCGAGAGACAATGTTGTGGCCGATGTTGAATTCCGTAATCTCTTCGATGGCTGCGACTGCGCCGACATTGCGATAGGTCAGGCCGTGACCGGCTGCGACATGAAGGCCATACTGTTTGGCGAGCGTCGCGGCTTCGCGCAGTCGCCTTAATTCCTGTGCCGCGCGCATGGCTCCTTCGATGTGACTCGCACGCGCGCCGAGCGTGGCGTCTGCGTATTCCGCAGTACATAATTCAACCTGATGCGCGCCAGCTTCATGCGCGGCTTCAATCTGCTGCGGCTCCGGGTCTATGAAGACGCTGGTGATGATGTTTGCCTCGCGCAGGCTGCTGATAGAGGCGCGGACTGAATTTAGATTGCTATGCACATTCAGACCGCCTTCGGTCGTAATCTCGTTTGGATTTTCCGCAACTAAAGTCACTGCGTCGGGCAAGACATCGAGCGCAATCTTTATCATCTCTTCAACCGCAGCCATCTCGACATTCAAGTAAGTGGTCACTGTCTGCCTGAGCGCGTAAAGGTCGTTATCCAAGATGTGGCGACGGTCGCCGCGCAGGTGCACTGTGATGCCGTCTGCTCCGGCCTGTTCACACATCATCGCCGCCGCGACGACGCTCGGCTCCGGCGCGCGACGCGCCTGCCTGACTGTCGCAACGTGGTCTATGTTGACATTCAATCTCGCGCTCATCTCTTACCTCAAGTTAGTGGTTCAGTTTGAAAATCTAGTGAAGTATAGTTACGAAAGAATCTCGCGCAAAGGCGCAAAGGCGCAAAGAAAGACGCGAAGAATCTTTCAAGCTAAGTAGAGCTTCAATTCTTTGCGGCTCTTCTTTGCGCCTTTGCGCCTTTGCGCGAAACTTTCTTTTCATCGCTACTTTTGAAGATGTAGTCAAAGCTGATGCGGATTCACAGCGACGTAAACCTGATCGTCATCTTCGTCATATCGCTGGATGCCTCTGCATGTGAAGCCGATTTTTTCGAGCACACGTTGCGAGGCCGTGTGCTCTGGGTCTGTTAAAGCTATCACTTCGTCAAATTTCAAATCCTCGAAACCGTAACGTAAGATTGCTCCCGCAGCTTCGGTGGCGAAACCTCGTCCCCAAACCTCGCGCGCAAACAGATAGCCGAGATCAATCTCGCCCGTCTCAACCAGTCGCGCAAAGCCGCAACTGCCGATTATCTTCCCAGTTGATTTTTCCAGAACTGCCCAACGACTAAAGCCATGCTCTTGCTGATAGCTTGTCACCCAGTTGATAAATCGCAGGGCATCGTCAATGCTCTTGTGCGGCTCGCGCGTGCCGATGTGGAGCATCACATCCGCGTGGCGGCAAATCTCAAACAGCCTCTCTGCATCATCAAGCATCCATGCGCGGATGGCTAAACGCGGTGTCTCGATAATGATGCTCATCCGAATAGCTCAAACTCTACGGCGCGGCATCCGCCAGAGAGTCCATCTCGCGCGTGCCTTCGTTCTCATCCGATGCTGTCTCAATCTCGCGCGGCAGCTTTTCCTGCGCGGCCTGCGCGGCTTTGATGGCTTCGTCATAGAGGCCGCGCCGCGCCTGTGAGCGGATGGTGCGAACTTCGTCGAACATGCGCAGGCTGTCGCGCATGACCTCCACCTTGCTGCCATCGTAGTGATTCCAGCGCACAGGGATTTCCTGCAAGCGCAAGCCGGCTTTGTATGCGACATAGAGCAGCTCTACATCAAAGCCGAAGCGTTCAATCGTCGCGGCTTCGATAATCGGGCGGCAGACGCTCAGGCGAAAAGCTTTAAAGCCGCACTGCGTATCCCAGAACGGAAGGCCCGTCGCCAGTCGTACAATCAGGTTAAAGACGCGGCCTCCCTGCTCTCTGCGCCAGGGCTGATGGACTCCTATCAGGCTGCGGTCGAGCGCGCGCGAGCCGAAAGTTAAATCTGCTTCGCCTCTTTCAATCGGCAAGATGAGCTTGGGCGTTTCTGTTATCGGCGTCGAAAGGTCTGCGTCCGTAAAGAGCGCGACGGGCGCAGTGGCTGCGAGCAATCCTGTATAGACTGCGTGGCCTTTGCCCCGATTCGGATTGACCGGAATGACTCTCGCGCTGATGCCTTCGCTCTGTGTCTTGATAGCTTGCTCTGCGACCAGCACTGTTTCATCTTTCGAGCCGTCGTCAACGACAATCACTTCGCTTTCTATGGCCTGCGTTTTCAGGTAATCAAAAATCGTGTGCAGCGACTGGCCCAGTCGCGCAGCTTCATTGTATGCGGGGATAATGATAGAGAGAGACGGAGGCATCTGATTTCACCTTTTATGCTTGGTCGCGTGATAAAGCGAAGTGTCCGAACTCGTTTTCCGCGAGACGTGGGCCACCCGCCGCTTATCGCGTGAGCGAATATATCATACGTCTCTGCGGCCTTGCGCGCTTTCGCATGCGTGCTGCAAGCTGTATTATATTTGCGGGTCAGGAACCCATGTTCGGGTCTGCGCACGGAGCTTTGAGATGGAGCGTTTGATGAATAGAAAGTTTGGCTTTGTTGCCATCGCGGTCATCATCGTGGCGGCTATCGTCGGCGGACTCTCGCGCCGCAGCATCGGCAGAACCTCTTCCACGGCAGCCCCTGCGGCCAGCACAGCCGAAAACATCGAGAGCGATTATCGCGCCGCGCTCAACCTCATAGATTCAAACTACGCTGGCGAGATTGATTACGAAAAAGCGACGCAGGCAGCCATACAGGGCATGCTCTGGACGCTCGACCCGCACTCGAACTATTTCACGCGCACTGAGTTTCAAAAACTCAAAGAAGACCAGCACTCACGCTTCTATGGCATAGGGGTCTCAATCTTGCAGCACCGCGACGGCGTCTATATACAGGCGCTCGTCGAAAACACGCCAGCCGCGCGCAGTGGCCTGCGCTATGGCGACCGCATCATAGAGGTTGACGACAAGGACGCCAGAGAGTGGACGAGCGCGGAAGTGTCTAAGAATGTGCGTGGCGAGCGCGGCGTTCCCGTCCGCGTCAAGGTCGAGCGCGCGGGCGTCTCTGCTCCGATGGAATTTACAATCAAGCGTGACGCAGTTCCCCTGCCCTCCATACGCAACTCTTACATGATTAAGCCCGGCGTCGGATACGTAGGGCTGACCGGTGGTTTTCAAGATACGACGGATGAAGAACTGAACGACGCGATGACGAGGCTCAAGGCGCAGGGGATGCGCCAGATGGTCTTAGACCTGCGCGGCAATCCGGGCGGGCTTCTGGACCAGGCGATAAAAGTTTCGAGCCGCTTTATTCCGCGCGGCGAAGTTATTACCAGCGTGCGCGGGCGCACGGATTATTCCAAGCCTGATGTCTATCGCTCAATCGGTGACGACACGGAAAATCTCTCGCTCGTCGTGCTTATCAATAACAATTCCGCTTCCGCTTCAGAGATTGTCGCGGGCGCGATACAGGATCACGGGCGCGGTCTCATCGTCGGGCAGACAAGCTTTGGCAAAGGTCTGGTCCAGAAAGTTTTCAACCTGCCTTTCGGCTCCGGTCTCACACTGACGACGGCCAAGTATTACACGCCTTATGGCCGCTCGCTGCAACGCGATTATTCGAGCGGCTCGCTCTATGATTATTACGTGCGTCATCAAGAGGACGAGGCCGCGCCGGAAGCTAAGCCGCAACCGAGCGGCCAGCCGCGCCAGTCTCCGACGGCCACGCCGACGCCGACGCCTGCGCCTTCCGGCCCTGCCGTCAAGACTGCTGCCGGGCGCGTCTTCTATGGCGGCGGCGGCATCACGCCGGACATTATCGCCAAGCCTCTGGAAGCGACCACATTGCGCACGCGCATCGCAGAAGCCGCGTTCTATTTCACGCGCCAGTTGACCGCAGGGCAGATTGCAGGGCTCGAAGAATATCGCATCGAGAAGACCGAGTTTGGACGCATGCCGCGCCCGACAGATTATCCTGTGACAGACCGCTTGCTCGAAGCCTTCCGCAACTTCATCGCGCGCGACCCGCAGCAGGGTTTGAATCCTTCGCAGATAGAAGAGGAACTGGATTTCGCCAGGCTGCGACTGCGCAATGAAATCATCACGGCAGCCTTTGCAGGTGATGCTGGAAATCGCGTACTGCTCGACAGCGACCCGCAAGTCCTGCGCGCCATCGAAGCCATTCCCGAAGCCAAGCGTCTGGCCGAGAGCGTGAGACACAATCCCGCCATTGGCTGATAACTTCTCTTTCTTTCAAAAACAGTATTGCAAAATCCGCCGCGCGCGGTTAGATTGTCGGCGTCATCTACACCAAACAGGCGGAGGCTCTCCCCACAAGTTTTCTCTGGGTGCGCCTCACCTTTCATTAAGGAACTTTGGAGGGAGAGAACAGTGCCGACCGGAACATGTCCCGAATGCGATGCAGATGTCCACGTTGACACCGACGCGGACAAAAGCGATGTGGTCTCGTGCGAAGAATGCGGGGCCGAACTAGAGATTGTTGGTCTTGACCCAGTCGAGTTGGACATCGTCGAAGAGACTGATTTCGACGACGATGAAGAGGAAGACGAATACTGAAAAGCAGCGATGATAAGAACAGTTTTGAGTTTTCAGTTTTCAGAAAAAGTGCAAGCTGTTTTCACTGAAAACTCAAAACTGTTCTCTTCACTTTGATTCGCTTTTATAACCCGGACGGCTCTGGCGCACGGTCAGGCCGCGCGGCCCTTCGATGCGCAGAGTGTGAAAACGACCATCGCGCCGCTTTTCTTCCGGCGGATAGAAGGCCAGCACGTAAGAGGAAACGACCTCTTCTGCCAGCGCGCGAAAGAGCGGATCGAAATCCTTATCCGTCGCATAGACATTTATCCCGCCAGTCTTCTCTGCCAATCCACTAACATCCAAAGGCGTAGGCAAAGGCGCGCGCCCCGTCGAAGCCACTACGCGCGAGAACGAAGGCAGCGTCACAGTATAGACGCTCACGCCCGCAGCATTGGCGCGCTCGATAACGGTTGCGGGCGCGACTGTATCTCCGACCGGAAAGCCGTCCGAGATGACGACCACCGCGCGCTTCATCAAACGCCGCTCGCGCGTGCGCGGAGCCTTTCGCACCAGCATCCGAATCGCATCATCCACAGCATCGTAAGCATGCGTCGAAAGTCCGTTCGGGTCGCGCGCGATGCGGTCAAAGGCGCGTTCGAGTTTCTGTTTCTCATTAGTAAAACCCTGCATTGTCTTGACTTGCATGCCAAAGGTCATGACTGCAAAGAGCGATGCTCTATCGCCCAGGCGCGCTGTAAAAGTGCGCACGGCCACGCGCAGCCGCTCAATCTCTTCGGGCGTCATGCTCCCCGAAATATCCAGCGCAAAGACGACTGCGACGGGCCGCAGTTCTCCGCCCTTGCGCTCGACATTGAAAAAAGAGATGGGCCGCTCCACGCCGTCTTCGTAGAGCTTAAAATCTTCCTGCTTGAGATTGCGCACAGGCTCGCCCTCTGCGTTTGTCACAGTGACATCAATCGGAATCAGGTCTGTGTCAACACGCAGGACTTCCTCTTCGTCCTGCGGCTGAGATTTTTGAGAGCGATGCTGTTCGAGCTTCTGTTGCGCGGAAGAGCTTGAGAGGGAGACGAGCAGTAGGAAGAGCAGAGCGCAAGTGCAGAGCGCAAGCGTATATTTTTTCTTCCACGCGCTTAGAGATTTTGGCTTTCGAGGCAACATACTTTGCAGCTTACGGCATCAACAAGGCTTGGCGTTATGCTCTCCCGCTCATGTTACAATATTTTTCTCAGTTTCCAGGCGTGCTTTCGCGGCTCTCTGGCTCTTATTACGAGATTACAGGCTATGAGTTTCCAAAAATACATCTGCATCTCTCTTCTTCTGATTCTAACGGCGGCGTCCGCGTTGGCACAGGACAAAAAGACCGGTGGCCTCAAAGGCAAAGTGAGTGTTGAAAGCGGCCCGGCTTCCGGCATCAACATCCTTGTGGAACAGGACGAGCGCGAAGTGACGCGCACGACCACAAACAGTAATGGCTCGTTCCAAATCATGGGCCTTGCGCCGGGACTTTATGATTTAACCTTCAGCAAGACGGGCCTGAGCTCCGGCACTTTGAGCAAGGTTGAAGTGCGCGCGGGAAAAGTGCGCGACCTGAACAACAGGATGGCGCTCACGATTGACGAAGGCTCGCTGGCCTTCCTGCGCGGCAGCGTCTTTGACCCTGTGGGCCGCAGCGTGCGCGGCGCGCGTGTAGAGCTTGCGCGCGTGGCTGCCGATGGAACTGCGAAAAAGATTGACGGGCGGCTGACGAACGAGAGCGGCCAGTTCGTCTTTCGCCTGACGCCTGAGCAAGCTACATATCGCGTGACTGTCAAGATTGCCGGCGCGGAGACAACCTCGAAAGATGTAGAGATAGACGGCGCGGCTGTCTATCGCATCGCGCTTTCCTTAAAGCCTGCCGGAAAATGAAAGCAGTTTTGCGGCTCTGCCGCTTAAGCTGTGCGGAAACCCTTTGGCTTTCCGCTCGCATTCCTTAAACTTTTGGCGAGGCTCAGCCTCGCCAGATAAAACAGCGATGTGCGGAAAGTCTCAGACTTTCCGCACATCAGGGCGGCAAAGCCGCATGCGTCCGTCAGCAAGATGTTTCTTAATGTCTTCCATGTGAAATTTCCTTTTTCACCAACCCAACCAGTCAACCAGTTTGCGAATGTGAGCCATGCATGCGTGTTCCCGATTATCAATCGCAACGGATGCGAGACGATAATTAGCAGGCCGCCTAAGACTGTGGCGCGATGAAAACGCCTCAGCGTGATGAGGTCATAGCAGAGACAAACTAAAATAAAAATGTCTGCCAGACCAAAGAAGGCCAGTGGGCCAACCTCTTGAATAAAAGCAAAGGGCAGACGCGCCGTGGCCGCAGGCAGAATCGCAATCGTCGCCAGAATCATCAGCCTCTTATGCACATCCGCTTGACGGCGGAAATAAAAGCCAGCCGAGACAAGTATCGCAAACACCAGCATGTCTCCGAGCGGAATTGTCAGAAACGCGAGCGGTGAAGGCGCGCCCGGCGGGACTTCTACAATCTTTGCACGGATGATGGCCGTCGCGCAGCCGACCAAAATCATGAGCGCGGCGAGGACTGCGCCGACTATTCCCAAGCGGCGATGAATGCGTGTCCTGTTAGTCGCGACGAGCGCGGTTTGTGCTATGAGAAGTACGAGCCATGAGGTGAAGACAATGCCATGCAGGTGAAGCAGCGGCGTGAGGGACTGCGTTCCAAAATAAGGTCGCAGGTAATATGTCCGCGCAAAGCCTGCGAAGACTGTGATGACGAACGCGAGCGCCATGCCCGTATAGAACAGACGCTCGCGTCGCTTAATTGTGATTGCACTCGCCGCCATGCTCTTCTTTTAGACCATCAACGGTTTCATCAAGAAGTGAAATCAGCGAGACGGTTTCGCCGTCGTCGTTGGCGTCGGCATGGTAACGGTCTTTACGTCAACAGTGATTTCCTTCAAGCGGCTGGCGACTTCCGGCGTCATTGATTCCTGATAACGCCCGCCGAGATGTTTCGCCAGAAATTTTTCGGCGGCGGCAAGCACTGCCATGTTGTTGACCGGACGCGCATAGCCGTGTCCCTCGTCAGGCGCGACGATGTATTCGACCGGATAGTTTCGCTCGCGCAAGGCTATGACAATCTGGTCGGATTCGCGTTTGTTGACGCGCGGGTCGTTTGCGCCCTGTGTAATCAGGAGCGGAGTTTTTATCTTCGCAGTATGCGTCAAAGGCGATTGCCGCATCAGTTGCGCTTTGCCTTCCGCAGTGTTCGGGTCGCCCATGCGTTTGTAAAAGACGACGCGAAAACTTTCCCAGTAAGGCGGAATTGTTTCGAGCAAAGTTATCAGGTTCGACGGCGCGACTTCTGCGACTGCCGCCGCGTATAAATCAGGCGTGAAGGTGATGCCCGCGAGGGCCGCATAGCCGCCGTAACTTCCGCCCCAGATGCCTACACGCTTCGGGTCTGCGATGCCTTGCTCGACCAGATACTTGACGCCATACGTCAAATCATCCTGCATCTTTTCGCCCCACTGATTGTTTCCCGCGTCGAGAAACTTTTTGCCAAAGCCTGTCGAGGCGCGGAAGTTTGGTTGCAGGACTGCATAGCCGCGATTGGCTGCAAACTGTGCGTAAGAATCGTAGCCCCAGCCATCGCGCCCCCATGGGCCGCCGTGCGGCATGATAATCGTCGGCAGATTTTTCGCCGGGACGCCTTTCGGCAAAGTCAGGTAAGCAGGAATCTCCATCCCGTCAGAAGACTTGTAACGAACGACGCGCATTTCCGCCAGAGCCTCGCGCGGGATTCGCTGACGAACAGTGTATTGCTTCGTCAACTTCTTCGTCTTGCGGTCGAAGAGATAACTTTCGCCCGGCTCCGTGTCGCTCCAGGCCGAAAGCATCCACATCATTTCGTCTTTCGTTGACGAGCCGAAAGAGATTTCTTTATTGGGCAACTGCTTTTTCACAAAATTGTAATCGGCCTCAAAGGCTTTGTCTTTGAAATAGACGCGCGGCTTGTCATCTTCGTAAGACGTGAGGATGAGTTCGTCCGTCAAGTCTGAGAAATAGACACTGCCAAAGTCCACGCGGTTCATAGGGTCTGATTCGACCAGTTCTTCTTTGCCTGTTTCCGGGTCGAGCAGGACAAGGCGAATCAAATCAACGTCGCCTTTGTTCGTGACCATATAGATGCGCTTGTTGTCTTTGTGAAAGCGCGCCGGGTAACAGGTCTCGAAAACATTGCACGAATAAATTTTCGCAGCCTTGCCGTCCGAGTCGAGTCTCAAAAGCTCTGTGTCGCCGTTTTCGGGAATGCGCGTCGCGAGACGCAGCTTGCCCGCGTTGTCGAAGACATAGTTGTCAAAGCGGTCTGTGTTCTGCTTGATTAACTCGCGCTCGCCGGAAGAGATGCGTACTTTGTAGAGGTCGTGCCAGCGCGGGTCGCGGTTATTGAGGCCGACGTAAATCGTATCCGGCTCGTTGCGCGGCACTTCATAGATGACTGCGCGCACTTTTTTCATATCGGATAAATTTCGCGCCGCAGCGACTTCCGCTCCGGCAGCAGGAGCAGCCGCAGGGTCAACAGCATAGACATTGTAATTCTCGTCGCCGCCGAAATCGTTGACGAATAAAATATATTTGCCGTCGCGCGACCAGAAATAGTTGCGAATCGGACGCTGCGTTTCGCTTGTAATCAGGCGCGCTTTCTCAAAAGGCTCGTCTGCGCGCTTGACCCAGATGTTCATGGTGTCTTTGTAAGGCTTGCGAAAGGCTATGTATTTGCCGTCGGGCGAGATTTGCGCCCCGGCGATTTCCGGGTTGCCAAAGAAAATCTCGCGGTCAATGAGCGGCGGCAAACCGTTCTGCGCCGAAGCGAGTTGGCCGCAAACTAAAAGCATTGCGCAGAGCGCGAAGATGGACGTGAAGAAAACTCGAATTCGCTGACACATAAAGAACCTCCTGTTGATCTAAAACAGTTAACCGAAACCTTTGAAGAACCGATGAAAACCAGAATGCTGCGCGCCCGAACCGTGATATTATATGCGCATCAAGAGTAGAAAATCTCTTTGCGCTCTTTGCGAAAAACCTTTGCATGCTTTGCGTTAAAAAACAACTTAACCGCAAAGACCGCAAAGTGTGAAGACGCAAAGACACGCAAAGAGGAAGCAGCCCCACTTTCAAACGGATTCTTGCATTGGGAAACAAAGATTCACAGCAATCTTCAGCCGAGACGCGCGAAGAGTTTCTGACGGCGCGACAGCTTGCAGCCATCCTGCAAGTGAGCGAATCAACAATCCGCCGTCTGGCCCAGACCGGGCGCATCCCTTCGATTCGTTTGACCTCGCGCCTCCTGCGCTTCTACTTGCCAGCCGTGCGCGAAGCGCTCGACGGAGCAAACGCGAAACGCACGCGCCGCCAGCCGGACGAAGCCACAACCAACGACGCGCAACTCTCGTTTACAGACCTGCTCTAAAGAACTTTACTTCTCAGGCGTGAAAATGGCGCAAGCTAAAGCTTTTCGGCTGATTTTGATAGCGGGGATTTATCACACAGCGTCTGCTCTGTCAATAAATCAGCTTGAGATTCAGTTGAACAAAGGCTTGCGAAAGAATCTCCCGCAAAAGCGCAAAGATAAGACGCGAAGAAAGCTTTCAAGATAAAAAGCTCTTCAACTCTTAGCGTCTTCTTCGCGCCTTTGCGCGTTTGCGGGAGACGTGTCTTTCTTTTATCTTTTTACTTTACTACGCACGACGACGCGCGGCGGCTTTTGCCAGCGAGCTGACATCCACCCAGCGTCCGTCGCGTTTGACATAGACGCGCGGCTGACGCACCGGAAACTTTTTCGCAAAGTTTGGGTTCGCATCTAAAAATTGTTTGATGGTCGCGCGGTCGCCCGTCGCCACGCGCCAGCGTCCGTTCTCGCGCACTAAGTATTGCTGTGCGACAATCTTGCCTTCGCTCTCAATGGGCCTGTGAACGCGCCCGTACATGACTGTGTCCACGACCGCGATGTCTCCGGCAGTTTGCACAGAGCCAATCTCCAAACGGTCAAGCTCATACATATCTCGCGTGCGCTCAAGCATCCCTTTGAAACGCTCGCGCGTGAGCCTGCGTTGCGAGTTTGAAGGCAGCGCATCATAAAGCGCGCCGTAATCTCCGCTCTTGAGTTGCTGGAAAACCCTCTCGACCACGCCGCGCACTTCCCTCTCATCCGCCGCCGCCGCACGCGCCGTCGTCAAGCCTGCGCCCAAAATAAAAAGCGTAGCGAAGAATGCTGTATATAATTTAATTTTCATCCTCTTCTCCAATCTCATCTCTCTCAAGCTTAGATGCCATCTCTCGCGCAGCGTTCGCTCTGGCTATCCGAGTTCGCAAACTTAGAAACCATGCCACGAGGCCAAGCACGCCCGCGACAAAAGCTCCGTCAATTCTGCCGTCTATCAAAAAGACCAGAGCTACCTGAGCGCACAAGACCGAGACAATTATCCAGAAGTCTTCCATAACTTAAAAAGGGGTTAGGGGGCGGGGTCCGAGAAAAACATTTGGTCTTTACCGACCCCCGCCCCCTAACCCCTGCCCCCTTCTTTACTTCACATTGACAGGCAGAGAAACTTCGAGCGTGCGTGGAGGATAACAGACATGGTCATCGCAGGGTTGCACTTTGAGTTTGCCGCGCAGGTTTTGAGTTCCCTTCTGTGCACCGGCTTCTGCGCGCAAGGTCTGCTTGATGACAGCTTCGCCTTCATAAACTGTAATCGGCTCGTCTGCGAAAGAGAATTTTTTTGTGATTGAGGGCGGATAGATTGTCTTGACGGCTGTGATGCCCGCGCCCGGCGAGACATCCAGCGCGGTCGCAATCTGAAACTTTGACGCAGGGTTGCCGTTGATGTGATAGCCGTTCGCAATCTTTAGCTTGATAGTCGCATCCGCAGTGCTTCCCGCGCGCAACTCCAACTCGTCTGCGCTCGCCTGCACAACATCCGGCGGCGGGCCTGTGTCATCCGGCACATTCGCAGGAGTCGTTGAAGGACTGGACGCAGATAAAGGATTATCCGTCGTCTTGTCTGCCGCGCTTGAGCAACTCATGAATAAAAGGCTGAGCGCGCCGAAAGCAAGCAAACTGAAAATTTTTCCAGACTTAGACATGCAAAAAAGTTTCCCTCTCACTGAGATTTCGCAGCCGCGAGCGGCTCTTCCCTGACGAGTTCACGCGCCAGTTGCGCGCGACGCCAACGGCGAATCAAATATCGCACGAGCAAGCCCAGAGGCAAAAAGATAAAGACCGCGACAGGCAGCATGGTAATGAACGCGCGTATCAGAAAGAGCGTGATGGCCGCCGCAAAGTCAACGCCGTCTCTGAATGCCTGCTTGACGCTGTAGAAGAAACCGGAGGTCGAGACAATCGGCGTCGGTGATTGCAAGGTCACTGTGATAGTCGAAAGGCTCGCTTGATTTTCCAGAAAACGGCGACGGCCTTCAAGTCGCTCTATCTCCGTTCGCACGCCTGCCAACTGGCTCTGCACCTGCAAGGCATCCTCAACCGTCCTGGCCTGCTTCATGATTTCCATAAACTGCGCTTCCAGAGCTTTCTGTGTGCGTATGCGCGCCTCAAGGTCTATGAACTCTTCTGTCACATCCTGCCCCGTGCGCTTCTCATTGAGGATGCGGCTCGCGCCGTTTCTAATCTCATCCATCGCCGCGTCAAACTGCGCGGAAGGCACGCGCACGACGATTTTGATTTCAAGCTCAGGTCGAGTCTGATTGTTATCCTGACGCTGCGTTGCGTCGGAGGTGACGACAAAACCGCCGCGCGCTTCCGCAACCTTTGCGATGCGCCGCAAGTTCTCCGCAGGGTCTGAGACTTCTATCTGCAAATCCGCATTGCGAATAATCTTGCGCTCGACAGCCGCCGTCGCAGTCTGCGATTTGTCCGCATCCGTGAGCGAGACTGTCTGCGTTTTTGGCGTAATGGTGTTTGCATTCGCATTACTCAGTCCTTGATACTCAACCTCTGACTTTCGAGCATTCGGAGCCTGAGTCGTGCCGGAATCGTAGTCAGCATTTTTGCTTCTATTGCATCCGGCGAGCGTCAGCAGCGCGAGTGTGAAAAAGAGAGTTGCAACTAATCGCATAAACCACCTCACATGTCGTGCAAATTTTTTGAGCCGGTCATTGAACGATTTTAATAAATGCAGCTTGCGTTTCGGCTTTCGCACATCAGGATTCTGAGACGGGCTTGCCGCCGAAAAAAGCGCGCGCGGCTTGAATCATACGGCGTATGCGGCGCAAGACCTTTGGCAAAATCCACGCGAGAATCAGCAGGAAGATAAAGATGACTGCGAGAATCACTACTGGATGAAAGACTGTGAAAACGATTGCGCCGATGGCAAAGATATCTTCGACAATCGAGAGCACCCAGTTTGAGACAGGTTCGGGACTCGTGTTCGCAGCCGCGCGAACAGTCGCCTTCGTGCCGTGCGTTGAGAGCGCAAGCCCGCCTCCCAAAAGCAACGCGACAATCTGCACAGTCGGATGCAAATCCGTCGTCGCCGCCAGCGCAATCGCCGCGCCCGCAGGCACACGTATAAAAGTGTGCACGGCGTCCCACACGGAATCCACTAGCGGAACTTTGTCTGCGACGAACTCGACCACATAAAGAAAGAGCGCGACGGAGATGATAATCCAGTTATCAAGGACTTCAAGCCCGCCCGGCAGATGCGCCAGCCCGTACTTCTGCAAAAGTCCGAGCAGCGCAACAGTCGCATACAAGTTGATGCCCGAAGTCCACGCCGCGCCGAGAGCGATGCCGATGATTGAAATAATATTCATTGCGCAAACTTAAAGATTAGCCACAGAGACACAGAGACACGGAGAAAGTAAAATGGAAGATGAAAGGAATGCTGTTCTGACTTTTACTTTTTCCCTTCTTTATCTCTGTGTCTCTGTGGCAATTCTATTACTCTTCCTCTTCTTCGCTCATGCCTTCTTTGTCAGGTCGTTTGATGCCAAACTTTTCCAGACGATATTGCAGCGTGCGGAAAGTCAGGCCGAGCAGTTTGGCTGCCTTTGTGATGTTGTAATCGGTCTGCTCCATCGCCTGCATAATCAGGCTGCGCTCTACTTCCTCGAAGGCTATGCCGCCCGCCGGAAGCTTGAAGGCGGACTCGGAGACCGGACGCGATTCCTGCCGGACTTCGAGCGGCAAATCCTCGACCGTAATCAAATCGCCCTCGCACAAAAGAATCGCGCGCTCGATGGCAGACTCAAGCTGGCGCACGTTGCCGGGCCAACTGTAGTCCTGCATCATGCGCCGCGTGTCCGGCGTAAAGCCACGCACGAGCCGCGAAGTGTTGCGCGTGTGCTTCTTGAGAAAGAAATCTATCAGCACAGGAATGTCGTCGCGCCGCTCGCGAAGTGGCGGCACGTCAATCGAGAGAACGTTGATGCGATAGTACAGGTCGTCGCGGAATCTGCCGTCGGCCACCATCGCGCGCAGGTCGCGATTGGTCGCGGCCACAACGCGCACATCAATCTTGATAGCGCGCGTGCCGCCGACGCGGCGAATCTCACGCTCCTGCAAAGCGCGCAGGAGCTTGGCCTGCATAGAGACATCAAGCTCTCCGATTTCGTCTAAGAAAAGCGTGCCGCGATCCGCGACTTCAAACAAGCCTTTCTTCTCGGCATGCGCGCCCGTGAAAGAGCCTTTCTCGTGGCCGAAGAGTTCAGATTCCAGCAGGTTCTCGTTAATCGCTGCGCAGTTGACGGCCTGAAACATCTCTGTCACGCGCGGGCTTTGATTGTGAATCGCGCGCGCGATGAGTTCCTTGCCCGTGCCGCTCTCGCCGCGAATCAAGACCGTAGAGTTTGAGCGCGCGACCTTGAGAATCATCTTCTTGACGGCTTCCATCTCCGAAGAAGCCGAGATGATTTCCGTGTCGAGCGCGTCGAGCTTATTGAGCGCGCGGCGAATCGTGTCGAGCAAAGTGTCGCGGTCGTAAGGCTTTTGCAGGTAATCGAACGCGCCGCGCCTCAAGGCTTCCTTCGCAGATTCAATCGAGCCGTGCGCCGTCAGCAGGATGACGATGATAGAGGAATCCTGGACCAGCAAGTGCTGCAAGAGCTCTATGCCGTCCATCCCAGTCATCTTCAAATCCGTGAGCGCGAGATCAAAGCGACGGTCTGCGGCAAACTTCAAAGCGGCTTCGCCAGAAGAGGCCGTCGTCACATCATAGCCCTCGCTCGACAGAATCATCTCAAGGATTTCGCGCTGCGATTTTTCATCATCAACTACGAGTATGCTTTTACGAGCCATGTTCTGTTAAGGATGAATGATGAATGATGAATGATGAAGTAAAAACCAAAAGCTTTTATTTCATCATTCATCATTCATCATTCATCCTTCCTTTCCGTTGGTAGAGTAATCGTAAATGTCGTGCCTTTGCCTAACCCTGATTGTACATCAATCGTGCCGCCGTGATCGTCCACAGCTTTTTTGACAATCGCGAGGCCGAGCCCAGTGCCTGTCTCTTTGGTCGAAAAATATGGCTCGAAGAGATGCGACAGATTTTCTGGAGCGATGCCCTGCCCCGTGTCCGTAATCTCTATCTGTGCGCGCCGTCCTTCATCAATGGCGGAGAGACGGACGGTCAGGCTGCCGCGCTGGCCGTCTATCGCTTGCAGCGAATTGATGTAGAGATTTGTCAGCACAGAGCGCAAAGATTCCGCATCTGCCAAGACCTTCGGCACATCGCCAGCTTGTTCGATGTTTGTGGCAACTCCGTTCTCAGTCGCCTGCACTTCGACCAGACGCATAGCGTCTTCCGCAGCCGCGCGCAAATCGAGCGGAACGAGGTCGAGCTTTGCGGGGCGCGTGTAGTTAAGGAACTCTGAGATGCGCGTGTTGATGCGCGCGACTTCGGCCTTGAGTTGGACTGCGAGTCGCTCGAAGGTTTCGCGCTGTTCAGCCTTTTCGGGAGCGAAGGCCGTGCGCAGGTGGTCTAAAGTGAGATTGATATAGTTGAGCGGGTTTCGGATTTCATGCGCGATGGCCGAAGCGAGTCGTCCGATGACGGCTGACTGCTGCGCCTGATAGAGTTGCGCCTCAAGCTCGCGCGTGCGCCTCAGTCCGGCAATCATCTCGTTAAAGCGCGCGGCAAGCTGGCCCATCTCGTCGCGGCGGTCTGAGCCATAGACCTGAAAATCTAAATTGCCAGCCGCCACGCGTCGCGCAGAATCCGAGATGACGCTGATGGGGCGCGTGAATCGCCAGACGAGAAATCCTGTGATGAGTGTGGCAAAGAGCAGGACGGCGAGCGTGTAGATGAGCGGGCGCGCGGCCTGACGATTCCAGATGCCTTCGGCCTCGCGGTCGGATTTAAGGACGACGAAAACGTAAACCCGGCCAACTTCAGTCTCCAGAGGAAACCCGTGAGTTTCGCCCGGCACTGCCGTTTGCCCGCCTGTGTCGGGAAAAGGAAGTTGCTCATCTTTGAGGCGTCCGGCTTTCATCAAAGGCGGCAGGGTCGTCATCTCCCACAGGTAACGATATTTATATGTGCCGTCGTCCCCTCTCTTCGGCAGATACTGGCCGCTCAAGGTATCAACCACCTGCCACTTATCATCTATGATAACGATGTCTGCCACGCGCCCCGTCTGCTCATCCAGAAGCGGCTCGTTTTCGTTCTCGCGCAACTCTTTGAGCCGCTCTTCGGAAGAAATGCTCTTGACGCCGAGCGCGACTCCGGCAATCAATGCCTGTTCCTGCCGCTCGCGTATGCGCGCATTGTTCCGCTCGGACAGCAGGTTCAGGTAGTACTGCACGCTGAGCGTAGTAATCAACAACGCGGCCAGCACCAGCAGAAGTCGCGCGCGAAAGCTATAAAAGATTTTGAGTGCGCCCATTTAAGATAAGTCTGGAGTCTGGAGTCAAGAGTCTGGAGTCTGGAGTCAAAAGCATGTTCCTGACTTATGACTTCAGACTCTTGACTCTAAACTCTTTTTCGTTGCCGTTCGTTCATTGAGATGTTATATTTGCTGCGGTCTCAAAGCAAACTCCCCAGAGGCCGCCTAACGGGAACTCTCCCAACTCAATGTTACAGACCGCAGGTCGAAGAAAACAGGTTAATGCCGAGAGAGTATTTTTGATGCAGGCTTTGAACCCTTCGCTTTTAGTTTTAAAGAGAACCGCCGACGCTTTGCGCCGCGCTTTAGCCTGCAACGAAAAACTTCGTCCTGCCGCAAACAAGGGCTGGCTGCCCGCATCGCCCCCCGCGAGCTTGCCTTTTATGTTCACAGACATTCTTCAGCGAGGCTTTGCCGATGACCCAAATGATTTATACCCCGACGCGCGCGCGCATTGCGCTCAGTTTCTTCCTTTTCATCACGCTCTTCCTGATTGGCAATTCATCCAACGCCAGTGCACAACGCCGGGCAGCTAAAAGCAAAGCCCCGGCAAGACCACAGGCGAAAAAGACTACAGGCAAAACGGCTAGAGAGACGCGCGCGACAAATAATCGTCGCGGCGCGACAGCCAAAAATACGCGCACACCGGACAGGCGCGCCAACAGCCGCGACACGCGCGCTTCAAGAAAAGAGACGGCCAGCAAAAGAAATGAGCGACCCCTTTCGCGCCGCGAGAGTCGGGCCGAATCGCGCCGCGCCGCAGCACAGCGCAGGCGTGAAGCGATAGAGGCTGCGCGCCGTGCAGAGGCAGCGCGTCAGGCGGCGATTGCGCGCCAGCGCGCGATAGATCAGGGCTTGAGAGATGAAACGGCTGCCAATATCGCGCGTGATGAAACGACTGGCGAGGATTTGGAAGTCCGCCGCATAGCCGTCGCCGCGCTCGGCAATCAGGCCGGGACAGTCGTCGTGATGGATCCGAAGACAGGACAAATCTACACGGTCGTCAATCAGGAATGGGCCTTGAGGCGCGGCTACAAGCCTTGCTCGACCATCAAGCTTGTGACGGGCGTGGCGGGTCTCTGTGAAAATGTGATTGACCCACTGACGCAGGTCGCGGGTCGCGGCATAGACCTGACGGACTCACTCGCCTATTCAGACAATCCTTTCTTTCAGAACGTCGGCGGCAAAGTCGGCTTTGAGCGCATCATGACTTACGCGCGCGACCTTGGATTGGGAGAGCGCACTGGCATCAACTATGCGAACGAATCGCCGGGCCGCGTGCCGCTCTTTAAATCAGGCTATGCGGTCAATCACATGTGCTCGCACGGAGACGATTTTGAAGTGACTCCGGTACAGCTTGCGACGATGGTCTCCGCGATTGCCAACGGCGGCGATTTGCTGATGCCGCATGTTCCGCGCACGCCGCAGGAAACCGTCAAGTTCAAAAAAGAGGTGCGCCGCAAAGTGAATGTGCCGGAAGAAACCTTGCGCCGCCTTGTTCCGGGCATGATTGGCGCGGTCAATTACGGGACTGGCAAGATGGCTTACGACCCGCTGCAAACAGTCGCGGGCAAGACAGGCACATGCATCGGTCAGGGCGGATGGCTAGGGCTCTTTACTTCTTATGCTCCTGTCAATGACCCGAAGCTGGCGGTCGTAGTCGTGACTCGCGGCTCAGGCGCACGCGGGCGCACAGCCGCAGCCATCGCCGGAAAAATTTATCGCGGATTGAACACACGCTTTGGCACGCCGACCAACATGCGTTATGCCAACGCGCCCGAAACGCCGCGCCCGAAGGTTGATGCGAAGACTGCTGTCGTGAGCGACGAGCTTGAGGCAGACGAAGCACAGCGCGCGGGCGTTGACCCGACGGACGAGACAAACACTGACGCGACGACGACTGGCGCGACACGCGGAAACGTGAAGAGCGTTCTGATGCCCGTCCCGTCGAAACAGAACGAAGCAAAGACAGCGACGCCTGCTCCGACAGCAACTCCTGCCCCGCAGGACGCGCAGAGGCCGCGCCGCGTCATGACCAGCAAGCCATAGCGCGTCGCGCTCTTTATCAGCGCGCGTTGCAAACCAATCCGCGCCGGACTTTCGTAAATTAGACGAAGAGAAAGTCCGGCGCGGATTTTTTATTTGAATGTGAGAAAAATATGATTCTTCGGAACGGGTTCTGGCCTTGACACCGGGGCGATGGTTGCAGGATTATGCGCCCAAGCGCACTATTAGGTTTCACCTGAATATTGCAGGCAGGTTGCGGCTTTCTCCCCTATTGACGAGGGCCGTTTGGAATCGGCAACCGTCAGCTAACGCATCTGCATCTGAATGTGCGCGATGCCGGAAAACCTGCACGTAAAAAAACCCCTTTGGAAGAACTGCTCAAGAATAAGGTTTAGAGAAAATTGTCTGGAGGAGATGCGACCCATGAAGAAGTTAATTCAAATACTGACCCTGAGCGTGTTGGCGTTGACGTTTATGGCAGTTCCTGCTTTCGCACAGGATCCTGCCGCCTCGCCCGCCGCCGCAGCAGCTCAGGATGATTCCGAAGCTAAGGCTGCTGTGTACGGCAGATATATCAAGAACTACAAGAATGCTGCCACACAGCATATAGCTTACGAAGCGGCTAAAGAGTATGTGACCAAGTGGCCCAACGACGACCCGAAGATTGTTGATTACCTGAAAAACTTCATCACCAAGTATGAAGAAGGGACTCAGAATCAGAATTTTCAAAAGCTCCTGACAGAGAAGAAGTGGGCCGAAGCCTACCCGCTCGGCAAACAGATTGCCGCGCGCAAGCCGGATGACTTGAAGACCAATCTACAAACCGCATGGGCAGGTTTCCAGATGGCCTTGAGCGGCAACAACGCCAACAATATGGACGCGACTAACTACACCATGAAGACGATTGGGTTAATCGAGTCCGGCAAGACGATAGACGCTAACAAGCCATATGCCGACAAGGACAAGAACGAAGACTTGGGCTGGCTCAACTATTCGCTCTACCTCTACAACCTGAAGAACAACAAGCGTACAGAGGCTGCCAACTATCTGATTAAAGCCTTGCAGTACGAGAACACACTCAAGAACAACCCGGAAAACTACCTGCTGCTGGCCGCGCTTTATGAAGCGGAGTTTGAGAGATTGCGTCAGGATTACACGACGCGCTTTCAGGGCAAAGACGTGACGCCCGAAAGCACTGCCGCGCTCGAAAACGTCAAGCTGCATCTAAACCCTTTGATGGATGCAATGGCGCGCGCCATCGCCTATCTTGGAACAGACCCCAAGAACCAGCAGAAGAGTAATGACCTCAAAGAAGGATTGAAGGGTTACTACGAATTTCGCAACGGCTCAGCCGACGGGCTGGATGCGATGATTGCAGGCATCAAGACCAAGCCTTTGCCGCCGCCGCCGACTTCGGCTCCTGCGCCGACGACCGCGCCCGCGACGACTTCGACGACGACGCCCGCGAACACTGCGAGCGGCACACAGACGGGCGCGACCACGCCTGCGACTACAACGCCGACGACGACAACTCCAACGCCGACGACTACGACTCCGGCAACGACGACGCCGACGGAGAAGAAACCGACGACAACGACGCCAACAACGCCGACAACCGGCAGCAAGCCGCCGAAGAGATAAACAGTTCTCTTCTGGTCGTGTCACGCTCCACTTGAGCAGCGCAGACGCCGGATGCATCTTTTCTTCCAAAGATGTATCCGGCGTTTGTTACAATCAACGGCACTGTGAAAAAAATCGGCAAAGCAAGTCCTGACCTGGAAACTCTCGAACAGAGTCTCGCGTATCATTTCACCGACCGCGCATTGCTCGAACGCGCTCTCACGCATCGCTCGTGGGCGCATGAGAGCGTCCAGCCCGGTCAGGAAGAAGAGGCCCGCCGCCTGCATAATGAAGTCTTCGAGTTTGTCGGCGACTCTGTGCTCGGCCTCGTCGTCGCAGACTATCTTTTCCAGTCTTATCCGAACGGCACGGAAGGCGAGATGTCGCGCATGAAGCACAGGCTGGTGAGCGCGCCGACGCTCGCAAGGGCTGCGCAGAAATTATCTCTGGGCCAATTCCTGCGCGTCGGGCGCGGCGAAGAAAAGACAGGTGGCCGTCGCAAGTCCGCGCTTCTGGCAGATGCTTTTGAAGCAGTGCTGGCGGCAATCTTTTTCGACGGCGGATTCAGCGCGGCGCAGGATTTTGTCAATCACGCGCTCGCAGACGAACTGGCAGGCGTTGACCCGGAAGGCGCGGCGGCAGCAGATTTCAAGACGCTCTTGCAGGAACGCTTGCAGGCGCAGCAGGGCGACCCGCCGCAGTATGAAGTGATAGAAACGACAGGGCCGCCGCATCGCAGAGTCTTTACGGTAGAGGTGCGCTGGCAAGGCGGCAACGTACGCGGCGAGGGACGCACCATCAAGACCGCAGAAGCTTGCGCCGCACGCAATGCGCTCGAACAAATGGAAGAAGAAACAGTGAGCAGTGAGCAGTAGGCAGTGGGCAGTAAAATGACAGATGCTTTTACTGCCCACTGCCCACTGCCTACTGCCCACTTTACTTATCCGCAGACCTTCTCTAGGATATTTTTCATGAGCGAAGATTTTACGAACACAGGTCTTGCCGAGCCGCCCGCGCGGACTGAGACAAAGGAGACCGCGACAGGCATCCGCGCGCAGGAGACAAGCTCTAATGGCAACAAGCCGTCAGAGAAAACCACTCCGCGCGCGCATCCGGGGCCGCCGAAAAGTTTTGTCCGCGAGTATTTCGAATCGGGCGTGGTGACAATCATCATGGCTCTCTTTGGCATGACCTTTATCGTGCAGGCTGTCAAAGTCCCGACCGGCTCAATGCAGAACACGATTACCATCGGCGATCACCTGCTGGTCAACAAATTCATCTTTGCGCCCGGCCCGTCGCTTCCCTTCCTGCCACAGCGCGAGATACGACGCGGCGACATCATCGTCTTCAAATATCCCGGCGACCCGAACAATCCAGAGGGTGACAGAAGACCTGATAACACTCCTTTCAAGACCAACTACGTCAAGCGCGTCATAGGTCTGCCCGGCGAGTTGATAGAGATTCGCGGCGAGAAGGTTTATATCAATGATAAAGAGTTGCCCGAATATCGCTTTAGCGCGGAAGACCACGACGACGACCTGATGACGCGAGACCGCATTGAAAGCAATAAGCCGCTCGCTCTGACAGAAAACCAACCGCCGAAAAGAGACGAGCCGTACGGCGTCTTCTACAGCGTCAATCGCGGCCTCGAAGACCCCGGCAAAAAATTCTATGTCCCGCAGGAATCGTATTTCGTGATGGGCGACAATCGCAACAACAGCCTTGACAGCCGCGTCTGGGGCTTTGTGCCGCGCAATCTGGTCGTGGGCCGCGCGATGTTCGTCTATTGGTCTTACGACGAAAGCGCGCCTTCGAGCGGAAATTTCCTGATGGACTTTTTCCGCAACACGCGATGGGATAGAACCGGCACGCTGATTAAATAAAAAACAAGTTTCCCGCAAAGACGCAAAGGCGCAAAGAAAAGCAATCTGTCTTTTCTTTGCGCCTTTGCGTCTTTGCGGGATTTTTTTTAAGCCCGAAAGATTCTCGCAACACAAACTTCAGGTCATGTTAAGATTGCCCGCACTGTGAATCTCTGGGCCAACTTACAAACTGCTGCCGGGATGGGCGGAGTTTTCCACTGGGTCGCGCTCCTGTTTCTGCTGGGCGCGGCCATCCTGTTCGCGCTCGTTCCTATTGAGCGCACGCGGATACGAAATGCCGTGCTGCTTTTCGCAGTCGCTCTCGTGGGACTGCTGGCCGCCGCCGCGCTGGCGACTTACGGCACAGGACAGAGCAGTGCGTCCTATCGCTGGACGCGTTGGGCTTCGGTCTTTATCTGCGGCATTGCCGTCGTCAATTTGGCGAGCGTGCTCGTCTTTGATGTCGCGCTCGAAGCCGCCAGGCTTAAGCCGCCGCGCATCATGCGCGATCTTCTACTCGCCTTCACCTATATCGTCATCGCGCTCAGCCTGCTCTCGCAAAGCGGAGTTGATTTGACTGGCATCGTCGCCACTTCCGCAGTCATTACAGCCGTCATAGGTTTTTCGTTGCAGGACACGCTCGGCAATATCATGGGCGGCATGGCCTTGCAGATGGAACGCACGATTGGCGTCGGTGATTGGGTGAAGATAGATCAGTACGAAGGCCGCGTGAAAGAGATACGCTGGCGGCAGACCTCCATCGAGACGCGCAACTGGGACACGATTGTGATTCCCAATAGCGTCTTGATGAAGGGACAGGTGACTATCCTGGGCCGTCGCGCGGGCGAGGCGCGACAGCATCGCATGTGGGTGCATTTTAATGTGGACTTTCGTTATCCGCCGTCGGATGTGATTGATACTGTCGAAGCCGCTTTGCGCGCCGAGCCGATTCCGAATGTCGCGCGCGAGCCCGCGCCCAACTGCGTCTTTATGGATTTTAAAGAGAGCTTTGGAAGCTATGCCGTGCGTTACTGGCTGACGGACATGGCTGTGGATGACCCGACCAATTCCGTTGTTCGCCAGCGCATCTACTTTGCGCTGCGCCGCGCAAACATTCCGCTCTCCATCCCCGCGCACTCGCTCTTTATCACGGAGGACGACGAATCGCGCCGCGAGCGCAAGCATCATCAGGAGATAGAGCAGCGCGTCGAAGCCTTAAAGAATGTAGAGCTTTTCAATTCGCTGACGCATGAAGAGCGGCACGAGATAGCAGAGCGTTTGATTGAAACTCCTTTCGTGCGCGGCGAGGCGATGACGCGGCAGGGCGCAAAGGCGCACTGGCTCTATATCATCAACGAGGGCGAAGCAGAGGTGCGCGTCGCTGCTGAAGGCAGCCAGTTGAGCGAGCATGTGGCGACTTTGCGCGCGGGCAATTTTTTTGGGGAGATGGGATTGATGACGGGCGAGCCGCGCACTGCGACCGTCATCGCACGCACGGATGTCGAATGCTATCGTCTGGACAAAGAAGCCTTTCATGACATCCTGCGCCGCCGGCCCGAAATCGCAGAAGACATCTCACACATTCTCGCGCGCCGCCGCGTCGAACTCGAAGGCGTGCGCGAAGGACTCAACGAAGAAGCCATGCGCCAGCGCATGCGCTATACGCAGAGCGATTTTCTCAACCGCATACGCAAGTTCTTCACGCTCGACAAACAGAATCTCACCTCCGTTCGTTGAGAAATCTTAAATCGATAGCGGTTCAGTTATAAGCGGGAAACGTCTCCCGCAAAGGCGCAAAGGCGCAAAGGAAAGCACGCAAAGAGTTGATGGCTCTTTATCCTGAATGCTTTCTTCGTGTCTTCTTTGCGCCTTTGCGCCTTTGCGGGAGATTCTTTCCTGCTCATTGTTATTCACCTGAATTTCTAACTGAAACACTATTCTCCAATCTCAGATTTCAAATCCTACATGGCTTGACAGTTGCCTATCTCTTGGCTGCTCTGCTTGAGTGTTGCATAATCGGTCAGGAGGCTTCACCAATGAAGATGTGGTCACTAGGCGGGTTGAGTTGGAAAGAGCTTGCAAAGCGCGTCTGGTCTGAGATGAATGAGGATGAAATCTTTGGACGCGCCGCACAGTTGTCTTACTATTTTTTGCTGGCCCTCTTTCCGCTCCTGCTTTTCCTGACTACTGTCCTCGGTTATTTCGCAGACGCAGGCACGGAGCTACGCAACAACCTGCTCACATACCTCGGCGCAGTGATGCCTGCCTCTGCTACGGAACTCGTACACACGACAGTTGACGAGATTAGCAAATCCGCGAGCGGCGGCAAGCTCTCGTTCGGTGTGCTGGCAACCTTGTGGGCCGCTTCAAACGGCATGGGCGCGATTAGCGAATCGCTCAACGTGGCTTATAACGTCAAGGAGACGCGCTCGTGGTGGAAGGTGCGGCTGGTCTCCATCATCCTGACGATTGGGCTTGCCGTCCTGATTATCTCTGCGCTGGCTTTGCTGCTCTACGGCGGCGAGATTGCAGAGAGTGTTGCTGCCAGCTTTGGTCTCGGACAGGTCTTTACAATCGTCTGGAAAATTTTGCAGTGGCCCATTGTACTCGCCTTCATCCTCTTTGCCTTTAGCCTGATTTACTACTTCGCGCCAGACCTGCACGATCAGGATTGGAAGTGGGTCACACCCGGCTCTATCATCGGCCTCATCTTGTGGCTGCTCGTCTCCTTCGGCTTTCGCGCTTATCTGAAATACTTCGACTCCTACAGCGCGACCTATGGTGGGCTTGGCGCGGTCATCATCATGATGCTCTGGTTCTATCTGACAGGCGCGGCGATTCTCATCGGCGGCGAGATTAATTCCGAAATCGAGAACGCCGCCGCAGAAGCCGGTGCGCCCGACGCCAAAGAGCGCGGCGAAAAAGCTCCTGATGAAAATGAAAGAAATGAGTCGAGAGTCTAGAGTCCAGAGTCTGGAGTCAAAAGCTTTTTTCTTAAGACTCTCGACTCCTGACTTTTTATATGCTTGATTCCAATCTTTTTAATTTGAGTGAAGAAGTCAAGACCGCGCTTGATGAAAAGCGCGCGGTGGTGGCTCTGGAATCCACTGTCATCGCGCATGGCTTGCCGCGCCCGCAGAATCTTGCGACGGCGCGTCGTCTCGAAGAGCTTGTCAGAGAAACGGGAGCGACGCCCGCGACCATCGCCGTCATGCAAGGCAAGTTGTGCGTCGGTCTTGACTCAAAGCAACTTCAATATCTAGCAGAGACGGATGGGATTCATAAACTCAGCCGCCGCGACTTGCCCGTCGCAGTCGCGCGCAAGTGGGACGGCGCGACAACCGTTGCGACAACGATGTGGATTGCGCACAGGGCTGGCATCAAAGTCTTTGCGACGGGCGGCATCGGCGGCGTGCATCGCGGCTCGCTGCCAGATGTGTCTGCGGATTTGCCAGAGCTTGCGCGCACACGGATGATTGTCGTCTGCTCCGGCGCAAAGATTGTGCTAGACCTTCCGGCGACGCGCGAATGGCTCGAAACAAATGGCGTGACGGTCGTCGGCTATGGCTGCGACGAGTTGCCAGCCTTCTATTCGCGCAGGAGCGGTCTGCCTGTGGACATGCGCGCGGAGACGCCGGATGAAGTAGCGCAACTCGCTCTGGCCCATCAATCTTTAGAGATGGAAGGCGCAATCCTTATCACTGTTCCTGTGCCTGAGGCAGCAGAAGTTCCACAAAAACTTTTACAGCAAACTCTTGATGAAGCTTTGCAAGAAGCTGTGCGCCAACAGATTTCCGGGCGCGATCTGACGCCCTTTCTGCTCTCGCGCATGGCGTCGCAGAGCGACGGCGCAACTTTGCGCGCTAACATCTCGCTGCTTGAAAACAATGCCCGCGTCGCCTCGCAAATAGCGGTAGTAGGTCAGTTTTAAAGGGAGTAAGAAAAAGCGGTTTGCCGCAAAGGCGCAAAGACGCAAAGAAAGCATGCAAGAAAAATAACTACTCAACACCTTTGCGCCACCAGCACCTTTGCGGGAGATTCTTTCGTGCTAATGGATATCCACCTGAATTTCACACTGACCCATTATCCAAATAGCAATAGCATTGTCTTCATCAACATAAATTCTCATAAAGGAGTTTCCCCCGATGGCGATTGAAACGCGCTCGACTCCGCAGACAGACAAAGACCTCCAACAGATTTCCGGTGTTCAGCAGACAACCTGTTGCATCGTCGGCGGCGGGCCAGCCGGAGTCGTCCTCGCATACCTGCTCGCGCGCAAAGGCATCAACGTTACATTGCTTGAATTGCACACGGATTTTGACAGAGACTTTCGCGGCGACACGATTCACCCGTCCGTGCTCGAAATCATGGACCAGCTTGGTCTTGCATCGCGCCTGCATGAGCTGCGTCATACAAAGATACGCAGCTTCAACATACAGGCCGGAGATGACGAAGGCGTGACGATTGACCTCGGCTTTCTCAAGACAAAATTTCCGTACATCATGATGCTGCCGCAAGTGGATTTCCTGAACTTCATGACGGAAGAGGCGAAGCTGTTTCCTTCTTTCCGGCTCGTCATGGGCGCGAACGTGCAGGAGTTGATACGCGAGGATGGAGTTGTGCGCGGCGTGCGTTACAAAGAGAAAGAGGAGGACGAATGGCATGAAGTGCGCGCGACTTTGACTGTCGGCGCGGATGGCCGCTCATCTCGCATGCGACGCCTCGCGTTGATGCAGCCGGTCAAGACTTCGCCGCCAATGGATGTGCTCTGGTTTCGCTTGCCGCGCAAGGAGGGCGACCCGCAGGGCCTCGCGGGGCGCATACGCAATGGTCACATACTCGTCATGCTTGACCGTCTGGAAGAATGGCAGGTGGCTTTTGTTATTCTCAAAGGCAGCTATCACGCTCTGCGCGAAGCGGGTTTAGAACATCTCAAAAATCTTATCGTCGAGACAGACCCGACCCTGAGCGACCGCGTGGAGCATCTGAAAGACTGGAAACAGGTCGCCATGCTCTCTGTCGAATCGAGCAGAGTTGAAAAGTGGTATCAACCGGGCCTGCTGCTCATAGGCGATGCGGCTCATGTCATGACGCCCGTCGGCGGCGTCGGCATCAACTATGCGATTCAGGACGCAGTGATCGCGGCCAACGTGCTCACAAAACCGTTGAAAGCGGAAAGCTTGCAGACGAGCCATCTGGCGCGCGTGCAAAGCAAACGAAATTGGCCCACAAGATTCATACAGGCTTTTCAGGCGCTCATACAGAAACGCATCCTCGGCAACGCTCTGGACACAAGCAAACCTTTTAAGCTTCCCTTCTTTCTACGCCTGCCACTTTTGCGCAGGATTCCCGCACGCCTCATCGCCTTCGGCATCCGGCGCGTGCGTATAGAAGACTAAGAGGCGACTTCAAAATTCAAGAAAATGATTCACTCAACGCTTTGCGAGCTTGAGTTTTATCTTCGCGCCACCAGCGAGAACCGTTCGTTGAGGTTTCTCGCAAAGACGCAAAGAGAAAAACAGAAGACCGCAAAGAAGAGGTTGAGTAATTTTCTTAAGCCATCATCAACGCGGCGCGGTAGTGCCAACAGGCACGATTAAAAGATTGACCGGCTCTTGTTTCGCCTGAGAGCTTTTGATAATCGGAAGCTCTATGAAGGAAGCATGAAGTTTATTTCTCTCCACAGTAAAAACGGGCGTGCCTGTCGCGGGAGTGCGCGCGAAGACGCTCTTGTCATGCCCTGCGATGGCGACGCGTATGCGATGGCCCTTTCTAATCAGAACTGAAACGGGCAGGAGCCCGAACTTTATTTCCGTCACCTGGCCCACGACGAGCGGCATGGCATCCTTCTTTTTGAAAGAATGATACGGCACGCCGAGCCAGTAGGGCGGCTTGTCTTTTGAGACCTTGCGATGGATGGCGCGCAGTTGTCCTTCGGTCAGATAAGTGACCTTGCCTGTCTCGTCAATGTCTTCGAGGTAGATGAAGAATGCGCTGTCGCTAATAGTCGAGGCCACTTGCAGAGTAATCACTGGATAGCCAGTTATCTCTGTATCTTCAGACAGGGGCGCGCTGGTGTAAGTCAGGAGGCGTTTGTCTTCCTGCGCGCGGTCTGGATAAGTGACTGGCCCGCCGAGTTGTGTTGTCCAGCGATTCTTCATGCCTGTCGTGGCTTCAAAATCAACTGTGTATTTGTCTGCGCCTGCATCTGCGGTTGGAGCGTTGAGCGTGAGCGTGTTGTCTGCGTTAAAATATCCGCGCACGGTCTCGCTTCCGGCGGGCGGCCAGCTTTTCGTAGTCTTCCATTTCTCTTCGCCCATCGTGTAGTAGTAAAGAGTTCTATCGGGCATGCCTGCTGTCTCTAAACCTTTGAGATAGTGATCGAAAAATCTGAGCCATTCGAAACGCTGGCGCATGCTCTGCGAGGCCGGATTCAGATAGGGGCTGGCGTTTTGTGATGCGCCGTGATTCCATGCGCCAATCATTGTGCGCTGCGGATTTTTGAAAGTCATAAAACTGCGCAAGACTGCATCGGCTGTGCCAGCGTCGAGCCAGCTTCCCCAGTTGTTGATGGCCGCGCCGGATTTCTCTATCTGCTGGCGGAAGCTGTGGACGCTGAAGTCGTCAATCGAAAAACTGTTGAATGGCGTGTCATCACGAAAGGTTAATTTGGTTGCGGCGTCATAGATATTGATATTGCCCGCGTGCGATTTGAGAGCTTCGCCGAGCATGCTTTTGTCTTTGTCCGCATCCACAGGCTTGACGCCGGGTTTGAGGTCAAGCTCGTGGTTCGCCTGATTCCAATTCTTAATCATCCACTCGTTGAAGATGCCGCCGGGAAAGGCTACGTCCGTATAAACATCAAACTCGTAATGTCTAGGGATAACGGCTTTGACCGCCGGATGATTCGGGACGGCGAGCATCTGCGCAGATGTTCCGTCATAAGAGTTGCCGACTGCGCCGACTTTGCCGTTAGACCATTTCTGGGCCACAATCCACGCCACGACTTCGCCGCCGTCCGCAATCTCATCTCTGGACCAGGGAATGGGCCAGAGGCCGAAAGACGCTCCTGTGCCGCGCGCGTCCACAGAGATAACTGCATAGCCATATGAAGTAAAAAATTTCTGTATGCCGTCGAGTCCGTTCCCCTCATTCGAGCGATGATAGCGCGTGAGTTTCATCACTGTCGGAATCTTCGCATTCGCGGGTAAATCTTTTGGCAGCGCGACATCAATCGCAATCTTCACGCCGTCGCGCATCGTCACGTAAAGCGACTCTAAGCTGGCATCTTTATATTGCGGCTCCGTATAGCCCGGATATGTCGGAAGCGCGGCGGTTTGTGACGGAGGATTAGCGGGCGGCGTCTGTGCTAAAGCTTGCAGACCGGGAGAGGCGCAAACCAGAATCGTTGTCAGGATGAATGTGAGCAGACGGCGGTTCATAATTTCTCCTTGCCTATTTAAGATATGAAGTTCTGCGGGAGAGACAAAACTGTAGCAGACTCCTTGTACTTTAACGCATCAAATCTTAAAACAGCAGTGACCTGCGGCGTCAGGCCATTGACCTCTGACGACAATTTTATGATGATTTGTTAATGCCGGATGTCTCGACCATTTCTGTCAAGGCTGTTGCGAAGATAGCCAATGCTGCGTCGCTCAAAGGGATTGAGCCGGAAGAACTCTATCGCGCAGTCGGCCTAGACCCTGCGATTCTGGCAGACCCGGACAATCGCTTTCCCTTCCGCCAGCTTGTCGCGCTTTACGAAGAAGGCGCGCGACTGACCGGCGATGACGCCTTCGGCCTGCATGTTGGCGAGCGCACGAATGTCAAGATGTTCGACATCGTCGGCTATGCCGTCGCCAATAGCCCGACGCTCGGAGATGCCTTGAGACGCGCCGTGCGTTATCACGCAATCTGGACTGACGGCGCAGCCTTCCGGCTTGAGCTTGAAGGCGATTTGGCGCATCTCTCATATCGCTATGTGGATTTGAACGGAGCGGAATGTCGTCACGATTCAGAGATGACGATGTCGCTCCTGATAAAGTTTGCGCGCGACGTGACGGGCGTGGACTGGACACCGCGCGAGCTTCGCTTTCAACACATCGCGCCGCAAGACACAACAGAACACGAGCGCATCTTCCGCGCGCCCGTGCGCTTTCAGATGTCCGTTGCAGAAATGATTTTTGAGAAAGCTATTCTTGAATTGCCTTTAATCGCTGCTGACCCGGCTTTGTGCGCTGTGCTTGACCGTCATGCTGAAGAACTGCTGGCGCGATTGCCGAGACGCGGCGGATTGACGGACGAAGTGCGAAGCCTTCTGCGTCAGGCCATCAACGGCGGCGACCCCGGCCTCGAAGCCATAGCACAAAAGCTCAATCTCAGCCCGCGCACGCTGCAAAGAAAACTCAAAGAGGAGCATACCTCTCATCAAGACTTGCTCGACGAGATGCGCCGCGATCTTTCAGTCAGTTTCCTGCGCGAGCCTGAGATGGCAATCTGCGAAGTCGCTTACCTTCTTGGCTTCTCAGAGCCGAGCGCATTTCATCGCGCCTTCCGTCGCTGGACAGGAACCACGCCGCGCGAATACAGGCGCATGAATATTTGAGTAGCGGTTCAGTTTGAAATTCCGTTGAATAACAATGAGCACGAAAGAATTTCCCGCAAAGGCGCAAAGGCGCAAAGAAAGACGCGAAGAAAGCTTTCAAGTTAATTAATACTTCAACTCTTTGCGTGCTTTTCTTTGCGCCTTTGCGCGAGACTCCTTCTTTCAGTTTATGAAACTGAACCACTACCAATATTTGAATTTACTTCTGCGCAGTCGCCAGCAAGCTCAAACGCTGGCGTGCCGCACGCGCTTCCAAGCTCTGCGGATACCTGCGCACAATCTCGCGCCAGCACGCGCCGTCGTAGTGATACTGCTTCGTCTTCGTATCAAAAACAAAACCGACTCCCTGCCTTTGATAACGGTCAAGCCCGTTATAGCTCATGAAGTAACTAAAAAGCGGCGCGCCCGTCGCCATCATCTCATCTTCATCCAGACGCCTCGCGGCTTCGCGCGAAAGTTTTTGCGCAGACTCTTCCGCAGCATCTCCCAAGAGCAGCAAGACCGCAGGGCGAAATTGCGAGCGCGGGAATATTTCGAGAAAAATGCTTGCGCGCGAGATAAGGTCAAAATCTTTCGAGGCTCTTATGAGTTTGAAGAAGCGGCTGTCATCGCCGCGCCGCGCAGCCGAGATGATGGACTCCATCTGCAACCAGCCGCGCGTGCGCCGCGTGACGGCGACTCTGTGAAAAGTCACGCCGTCGGGCGCGCGCTTCGTCTCCAGCACAGACACCATGCGCCCGCGACTCAATCTTCTGAGCAGTCGCGCCGAAAGTCCCGGCCCGTCGCGCAAAGCAGCCAGCCGCTCATCCACAACAACCGCTCGCTGCCCGTAGCCCTGCGCGCGCCTTCCCTGCCCGCGTGCGTTGAAAGGTAAAGCCAAAACGAGTGAGATGAAGAACAGCATCAGAGAGACATGCTTCAATCTGGCAGAGTTAATCCGTCTCTGCCCTTGTGCAAACGAAAGAGACATGAATATGCTTTCTGCGAAGGGAGTTTTTAAGAGGCAGCGACATGCTCGCCTGTTTGAGCCGTGTGAGTTTCCTCTCAGAGAGAGAGGAAGCTTAGCGAGAGGCGCGGCGGCGAGTCGCAGTCTGCGAGGTTGAAAGTTTAATGCGCGCGTCCGCTGCGAGGATGCGCTGTTGCGCGCCAGCGTGATGAAAATGGCAGATGGCTATGGCAAGCGCGTCCGCAGCATCATGCGGCTCTGGAACTTTGCTCAGAGAGAGCAGCACGCGCACCATCTCCTGCACCTGATGTTTCTCTGCATTGCCATAGCCTACGACCGTCTGCTTTATCAGGCGGGGACTGTATTCATAAATCTCTACTTTGGCACGCTCCGCAGCCAGCAGAGCCACGCCGCGCACCTGTCCGAGCTTGAGCGCGACCTTGACATTCGTCGCATAGAAAGCCTCTTCAATCGAAAAAGCATCCGGCTTGAAATTGGCGAGAAGGCTTTCAATGCCATTGCTGATTTTCAAGAGCCGCGCCGAAAATCTCTCACGCGGCACAGACTTTATCGTCCCGTACTCGACAAGGCGATAACGACGACCATCGCCCTCCACCACGCCCCAGCCGGTCGTCTCGCTTCCCGGATCAATGCCTAAAACTCGCAACTCTTATCCTAAGTTCGATTAGTTTGATATAAGAAATCAATCAGCCATACTGAACAGTAATTCTGGCTTGTACTTTATCCAGTAATGGTTCTTTTTATCATAATGCCAACCATATTGTTCGAGTAAAACCATAAATTCATCTCTGGAAATATTCAAAGACTGGATGGCAGAATTTTTCCAAGCCTCAATAATTACTCTATTAAAGAGATATTCTCCATATATTTTTTCTTCCTGCACATTTTCCAATATCCTGCCCAAAACATCACCTACATTAAAACTCTTATTTTTCTTAATCTTCTTGGCTCTGCCGGTTTTAAAGAAGGTTAGGATTAACTCCCCTGCCAATACCGAGTTATTCTTCTTTTTATGCATAGACCAGATTGGATCGCCAACCTGCGACACGGCTGCTTTTAACTCTGCGCCAGCTTCTGTGGCAGAAGTTAGGATAGCTTCAAAATAAGAAGTGTTCCAATGCTGGAAAACAACGGAAAGCCACCTTCCCTGCTTAAGCATCTGAACACAAGCCTGTATGCTGTGACTTAATTTTTCTATGTAATGAGTCTCGCTAAAATTAAGTTCTCCGCCGACAATCAACTCTTTTTCTCTGCTCTCTATATCAGGCAAAAGGCCCAGCCAGGAATTCCAAAGCGTGGATAAATCTAAGTATGAGATATGACCGCCATAAGGGGGGTCAGTAAAAATATAATCAATCCGGCCACGAAACTCGTCCGCCAGGGTTTCAATATCCTTATGATAAATATTGAACTGACCAAACCAGCCGCCGGTGCGCTTTTTCAATTCTATGGCTTGGCTGATTTCCACTTTAGCTTTAAGAACATTCTTAGCGCGTTCAGAGAATGTTTCCCAAGGAGGCAATTCAACAGGCTCTTTGGCAATCTTATATCTATAGATGCTGAAAATACTTGAGCCCCCTCTGGATTCAGCACGGCCTTCGGCAGAAAGGAAGGTCTTATTTAACTTGCTCAAGGTCGCAGACCAAGCGAGTAACATTCCCTTCTTCGCATGTTCACTAGCTATTGAATCAATCGCCTCTCTTAAAATTGCAAGAGAGATAAGCTGTTTCAACGAAAACAGTTCGTAGTAGTGACTAACATCTGAGTTACGGGGCAGCAAATTATTTTCCGGCAACTTAAGCTGGTTAAGCAGTGATTTTAATTCCAATTCGCTCAGGTCGCATAGCCCATGAATTCTTCGGCGGCATGTGTCACGAAGAAAAACAAAGGCAGACTCATAATCAATCAAGTCACCTTTGCTTAGCTCCGCCACTCCTTGTGCAATAAAATTTGCCAACGGATTGATATCGTTCTGAATGCCTATCCGATTCTCCAGAAAGGCTTCAATAGCAGTGACTCCTGAGCCTCCGAAGGGGTCTAAAACGCAATCGCGCTCTTTTGAAAAATGCAGAATATAATCACGCACAACATTATAAGGTCTGCGCGTGAAATAAGGGTGGACGCCATAATGACGTTTCGCCCCTTGCCTGTCAGCAGGAATTGGAGACTCGATAGGAGCTATATCCAAATACGACTTCATACATGCTCTAAATGATCGCAGAGAGCTTCAAGCTCAATCACATCTATATTCCTTGGCACATTTTTCAAATCATGTACGGCACACAGAATGAGAGCGCGTGACAGTTCATCTTTACCATATTTCTTCTGCTGATAGACGAAACCCTTACTGTGTTTTTTGATTTCTACCGGCACAGAATAAGTGGGGGTAATCCAGGAAAGTGAACTCTGTGACGCAATCATATCCTCTTCCAACATATGCGCCTAATGCCATACCAAGATGTTTGAGTGGCCCTGATGCGCGAAGAATATCGGTTTCCTGAATATGAGGCACTTTGGTTAGTGTCCGATGATCTTTGACGATTCGACAGATTTCAGCAAGCGACCAGGCGACGAGCGTGCTTTCCAATTTTGCAATTTGCTTTTTCCAGAAAGGACTTTGATATTCTTTGATGAAAGTGAGGGGCCGTTCAATCCTTGCAAGCTCAGACTCTTTTGCGGAGTTAGCAAATTTATATCTGAGCGGCGCAAGATAAAAAATATCTTCGATAATTTCTATTTCAACATCAATCCGCTGGAAATCACTGTTGGCAAGATTGTACCAGTTTCTAATTGACTCCCCGATGCTCTCGCTTGCTTGTCCCTGCTGGATTCTATCATGGCCCACTTTACCCTCAACTACCTTTCGGTTCTTGTCAAACTTATGATCTTTACTGAGAGCGAAATAGTCAGATTTCGTTGCCCCATAGGGCGTCACAAGTGCAACCCGAACCGCACCCTTAGTTCTCAAATATGTCTTGATAGGGTCTGTCAGATCATGAAAATAATATTGTGGGCCACCTGAGCTACGACTCTCTCTTTTCGTCTGCTGAAGATGCATAAGCTTATCTTAACCCAATCAAGCCCCTTCCATATCCGCTTCGTCTATATCAAAATTGGCGGAGACTTTCTGCACGTCGTCGTGGTCTTCGAGGGATTCCATAAGCTTGAGCATCTGCCTGGCTTCGTTGCCAGCGAGTTTGACGTAGTTCTGCGGAATCATTTCAACTTCTGCGAGTTGCGGCTCGATGCCTGCGCCTTTGACGGCGTTGAGGACTGCGTCGAAATTTTCGGGCGCGGTGATAATCTCGAAATTGTCTTCGTCGTCTCTTAAATCCTCCGCGCCTGCGTCCGTCACTATCTCGAACAATTCGTCTTCTGACTTGGCAGCTTTCTCGACGACGATGTAGCCCTTCTTATCAAAGAGGTAACTGACGGAACCGGACGCGCCCATGTTGCCGCCGTTTTTTGAGAAGATATGACGTATCTCCGCGACTGTGCGATTGCGGTTGTCTGTCATCGAATCAATCATGATAGCGACGCCGCCCGGCCCGTAACCTTCGTAAGTTATCTCGTCGTAGCTGACGCCTTCCAGTTCGCCTGTGCCGCGTTTGATGGCGCGGTCAATCGTATCGTTCGGCATGTTGGCGGCCTTCGCGTCCGAGACGGCTTTGCGCAGGCGCGCGTTGGCCGCAGCATCGCCGCCGCCCGTGCGCGCCGCGACAGTAATTTCTTTAATCAGCTTCGTAAACATCTTGCCGCGCTTGGCATCGAGCGCGCCCTTTTTATGCTTGATGGTATGCCACTTCGAGTGTCCAGACATCAGAGATAGATTCCTTCGAGATGAGACTTAATTTTTTTGAGCGGGCATGGACTATATCACGCACATTTTGCGCCCCGCAACCCGCACTCACTTTGCACGCGCAAGAGTTTCTAAAGCTTCGCGCGTCACTCCCTGCACGCGCACCTGTTTGAGTTTTGAGGTGTGGCCGCTTGTGATTTCGATATGGCGCACGGGAATTTTTAAAGCATGGGCCAGAGTTCGCACAAGCTCTTCGTTAGCCGCCCCGTCAACCGGAGGCGCAGCCACGCGCACGCGCAAAGCTCCGTCATGTTCTCCGACAACTCTGCTCCGCGAAGCGCGCGGAACGACTTTTACGGCAAACATCAATCCATCAACGCGTTCCGTGCATTCGAGCACTTCAGCAGCAAACCTCCAGGCTCAGCCGAAAAATCCCAGCGGGTAGCCGCGCAGCAGCGTTCTGGCGACGGCAGCTTGAAACAGCCAGATGATAATGAAAGCGACGATGGGCGAGATGTCAAACATTCCTACCGTCGGAACCATGCGGCGCAAAGGCACGAGCAGAGGGTCTGTCACCTTCACCAGAAAACGCATCACGCGATTTCGCAGGCCGACCATCCCCCAGGAGAAAATGATGCGTATAAAAATCATAAGCGAGTAGAGCGCGAGCAGCCCGTAAATCACGTAACCGATAATGGCTACAATCGCGCCTGCCCTGCCCGCCGTTGCTGCGAACAATACGCCCGTCACAGTATCCAACACGCTCGTCGTCAGCATGATGATGAAGTATCCGACCAGAATCACCAGCAGGATTGTGACGAGCGAAGCATACTTGGCCTGCACGCCGAAGTTCACGAGCCCGCGCCGCACGGGATTGATGAGCGGGTCGCTCAACCGACGCACAGTAATCGCGGCCCACGTGAACGGATTGACATCCATCCAATTCATCAGCAGGCGCACCAACATCAAACTGATGGTGAAGGTGATAGCAATGACTATCAAGTACCAGACAAAAAGATAAATGGAAGCGATAACATTAAACATAAAAGTTAAATTCCGGCGCGCACATCAATCGCATTTCAATTCATTCGCATTTCTTAGCGCGCTTTCGGTCTTTCTTTTCTTTGCGCCACCAGCGAGAAACACCAACGAACGGTTCACGCAAAGGCGCAAAGAGAAAAGATAAGCTCGCAAAGAGTTGAGTGAATCAAGCCTTGAGTTTTTCAACGACCTGATTAATGTGGCGCACCTCTTTCACCGAAGATGGCCGTGCCGACGCGCACCATCGTCGCGCCTTCTTGAATAGCTATTTCGTAATCATGGCTCATGCCCATCGAAAGCTCGCCGCGTCCTTCCGCAAAAGCTCCGCTTGCTTGCAGCTCGTCACGCAACTCGCGCAGGCGGCGAAAGAAGGGACGAACCCGCTCTGCATCCTCGAAGAAAGGCGGGAGCGTCATCAATCCCAAGAGGCGCAAATGCTCGCAAGCTTTTAAGGTCTGGGCCAATTCCTTTAGCTCTGCTTCGCGCGCGCCGGATTTGGAAGCCTCGCCCGCAAGGTCTAGCTGAATAAGCACAGGCAATTCAGCGCGTCCTTCTTCCACAGAAAGTCGTTCGAGGCGGCGCGCGAGTGCTGAGGAATCCACTGCATGAATGAGGTCAAAAAGCTGTACGGCGCGACGCGCTTTGTTGGTCTGCAAGTGTCCAATCAAATGCCAGCGCACGCTCTCGCGGCCAAGCTCTTCAATCTTATCTGCGGCCTCCTGCACGCGATTCTCTCCGAGGTCAACGACGCCAGCCTCGATTGCCTCTCTCAAGACATCCGGCGGATGCGTCTTGCTCACGGCAATCAAACGCACATCCGTTGCAGCGCGACCAGCCGCACGCGCCGCTGCCTCTATGCGTGCGTTGACCGCATCCAGACGTTCGCGCAATTCAAAATTCACTACTGTCTTCGGCTGCATTTTTCGTCATCAAAATGTCATTTCACTATAACAATCACGCACGCCTTGCCGCAACATGACATGAAACCAAGTCTGCACAGAGTTAAATCGCGATACACGATACGGTTCTGCGGCGTAACGTTATCGTATAGCTATGGTTGCCAAACTCTTGCGGCAGAATTGAAGCTTCAACGACTTAGCTCTGAAAAACTAACTGGCACAGTGATTGTTGCACTCTTGCAGGTCAGAATACTAAATCGAATCGGCGTGATAAGCGCACGGGGAGGAAGACATGTTGAATTTGAGAGCAAGACGCACGTTCGTCTCTGCCACTATCCTGGCCTTGCTGCTGGCAATCGGATTGCCGACAGTTGTCTCTGCACAGGGACGCGGGCGCGGGCGCGGGCAAGACAGGCGTTATGAGAGACGTATCGACGACGGGCGTTTCGAGAGAAGAGACAGACGGAAAGCCAAATTTAGAAACGGACACGACGCGCGTGATGGTCGTTGGGACGGTCGCGGGCCGCGACGCAACCGCTATGACAGGCATGACCGCGATAATCACAGCTATCGCAACCGTTATCGCAATCGTAATCGCGTGCGACGCGATAACAGTCTCTATCGCAACAGCAGATCTTACCAGCGCGACGATAGCTACTATCGCAATTCCGACGGAGTTGACGGCGGCAGCATTCTCGGCGGCATCCTGGGAAGCATTCTCGGCGGCCAGTAGAGCGAATTTAGGCTCGCTTGACACCCGCGCGTCGCTGTTCGTATATTGATTGCCGCACAACTTTTGCGGATGTGGCGAAATTGGCAGACGCGCGGGTCTCAGAAGCCCGTGGTAGCGATACCGTGGTGGTTCAAATCCACTCATCCGCACCACAATTTTAAATGAAAAAGGCAAAAGGAAAGATGACAGGGATGCTGTCTTTCCTTTTGCCTTTTTAATTTTGCCTTCTTTAGTTTACTGCTTCCGAAGCTTCTGCCGCCTGTGGCATCGCGCGTCCATCTGTGACGACGAGCGGCTGCTCTGCGAAGAGTTGCGAGTCAACAAGTATCTGCACCCAGTATTGTCCTGATGTGGGAAACGTGACGTTGACAAAGAAGCTGATGTTGTCTGCAAAGCCGCCGGGCGCAATCTCAAAAGGCGTGGGTTGTGAGACGACGATGGGCTGCATTTTGTCAGGCGTCAACACGCGCACTTCAGAGAGATGCGTACCCTCGCCGCGCCAGTGACTGACAATCGCAAACTTTATCAGCGAGACGGGCAACTGCTGCACCATGATATTTTGAAAGACTCCCATCAGGGAAAGCTTGTTGCCGACTTCGAGCCGCACGTCGTCGCAAAAAAGCGTATAGACCAGTTCGAGATTTCCTTTTACTTCTGCTGCTTCCATTTGAACTCCAATTTTTATCCGACGGATTTAATAGATGTTAGTTTAGCATCTTTTTCAACTCAACTTCGTCAATCACACGCAGGCCGAGAGCCTGTGCCTTCTCAAGTTTTGACCCTGCATCTTCGCCGGCGACGACATAATCCGTCTTCTTGCTGACGGTTGAAGTGACGCGCCCGCCGCGCGATTCAATCAGCGCGCGCGCTTCGTCGCGTGTTAAAGTCTCAAGCTTGCCGGTCAGGACAAATTGCTTGCCCGCGAAATTCTCATCGAACGCGAGCTCTGCCCCGCCCGCCATCTCTGTCTGCACACCGACGGCGCGCAGACGTTCGCACAACTCAAAGTTTCCTTTGTCATCGAACCAGTCGCGCACGCTCTGGGCCACAGTCAGACCAATCTCATGCAAGGCGTCTATCTCTTCAACACTTGCATTGCCGAGACGCTCAAGCGTGCGGAAATGGCGCGCGAGGATTCCGGCTGTGCGCTCGCCTACGTGACGTATGCCGAGCGCATAGACAAGTTGCGGCAGGTCGCGCGTCTTGCTCGCTTCAATCTGGCCCAGAAGATTTGAAGCGGACTTTTCCGCCATACGCTCAAGCGCGGAAACATCTTCGAGTTTTAAATGATAAAGGTCGCCTACGTCGCGCACTAAATCTCCAGAAACAAGCTGTTCGACCAGAGCTTCTCCGAGTCCCTCTATGCGCATGGCCCTGCGCGAAGCGAAATGAAGTATGCGGGCTTTTCTTTGCGCGGGACAATCCGCCGCGACACAGCGCGCGACGACTTCGCCTTCGGGGCGCGAGATGATGCCGCCGCATTCCGGGCAGGTTTTCGGAAAACTGTACGGCTGCTCTTCGCCTGTGCGGCGCGATTCAATCACTTTCAGAACTTTCGGAATAATCTCGCCGCTCTTTTCAATCAAAACCCAATCGCCAAGCCGCACGCCAAGCCGCTCGATTTCGTCCGCGTTATGCAGGGTCGCGCGCGCGACGGTCGTGCCTGCAAGCAAGACCGGCTGTAGATTTGCGACGGGCGTGAGCGCGCCCGTGCGGCCCACTTGCACAACGATTGAGACGACCTGCGTGGTCGCCTGACGCGCAGGATACTTGTAGGCTATGGCCCAGCGCGGAGCTTTCGTCGTCGCGCCAAATTCTTCCTGCAAGGCTGTCGAATTGACTTTGACAACCACGCCGTCAATCTCGTAATTAAGGCGGTCACGCTCAAGTTCCATCTGGTTGCAGAAGGTGATGACTTCGTCAATCGTCTCACATAAAGCGCGATTCGGGTTGACGCGAAAGCCTGCGCGCTCAAGCCATTCAAATGATTCCCAGTGCGTGGCGAATGGCCTGCGCTCGCCCGCGAGAATTTCATACGGAAACAGTTCGAGCCGGCGCGCGGCGACAATCTTCGGGTCAAGCTGGCGAATCGTGCCTGCGGCAGCATTGCGCGGATTGGCAAAGCGCGCCGCGCCTTCCTCTTCGCGCTCCTGATTAATCTCTTCAAAGACGTGGCGCGGCAGATATGCTTCGCCGCGCACTTCTATCTCCGTTGGAATTTGCAAGCCATTCTGTTTGAGACGAAGCGGGACGCTGCGAATCGTGCGCACGTTCTGCGTCACATCCTCGCCGCGCCGACCGTCGCCGCGTGTCACGCCGCGGGCGAGCACACCGTTTTCGTAATGCAACGCGATGGAAAGTCCATCAATCTTTAGTTCCGCGACATACTCAAACTCGCGCCCGTCTGCGAGCCGCCGACAGCGTTCATCAAAGGCGCGCAGGTCGTCTATGTTGTAGCTGTTATCGAGCGAGAGCATCGGCCTGCGATAAACGAACTCCGCAAAGCCTTCTGCGGGGCGACCGCCGACTCGCTGCGTCGGGCTATCGGGTGTGACAAGCTCTGGATGCATTGCTTCCAATTCCTGCAAGCGCGCGAGCAAGGCATCATATTCGGCATCGGAAATCTCAGGGTTCGCGTGAACGTAGTAAAGCTCTTCGTGATGACGCAACTCTTCGCGCAACGTTTCTATCTCTCGATTGATTGTTTGAGCTTTAGTCGGCATGATTTGCAAGTTCACTTTTTGGCGAGAGCAAGAGATTGCGTGTCGCGACTGTTTTTGTGCTTCACCGGATGGCCCAGGTGATGAATGATGCGCCCGAAAAATTTAATGCTTTGGAGAAAATCATCGAGGCGAATGTTTTCGTCAGGGCCGTGCGGATTTGAGGCGGCATAGCTCGTGCCGAAAGAGACGACGGGTGTGGGCGGCGAACTCGCGCCGCAGACCGCTCCGACAGGGCCGCTCGAAGGATCCATCGGATAGACGACAGGCGTCGTGTTGTAAACCTCTTCCGCAGATTCGATGGCGGCGCGCGCGACTGTCGAAGTGACGGACGATTTCGCGTAGGGCGAACTGGCGAGTTCAATAATTTCTACGTCCTGAAAGCCACGCACGTCCAGATGTTCGCGCAGTAGATTGAGGACTGTTTCAGAAGTCAGGTCAGGCACGAGCCGCAGGTCGAGCCGCGCCATAGCTGTGCTCGGCAGCACAGTCTTTGGGCCAGCCTCCGTGTGGCCCGTCTGTATGCCGCAGATAGTGCAGGTCGCGCCGAAGATATGTTCCTTCGCAAGAGCATGTCCTTTGAGACCGCGCAGCCAGTGGCCTATGCGAAACTCGCGTTTGAGTCCGGCCTCGTCAAGCTCGACGGTCTTCAAAGCTTCCGCGTCTTCCGGCGAAATGGGAGCGAGGTGCGACGAAAAGCCGTCAATCGTAATCACTCCCTTTGGCGACATGATGGTCGAGAGAGCCTGGACCAGACGCCACGCGGGATTAGGCACAATCGCGCCCCACTTGGAATGCAGGTCTGTGCGCGCGCCGTGCACGCGAAGCTCTATGAAGGTGATGCCCTTGAAACCTAAGCTGATGACGGGACGCTCTTTTGTGTCCTTGTAGCCTTCGTCCCAGATGCAGCCTTCGGCAGTAAGCATCTCGCTATGCTCGACAGCGAAGCGGCGCAGAGAAGGGCTGCCGAGTCCGTCTTCACCTTCAATCACAAAGCGCAGGCAGATGGGCAGCTTGCCGAAAGTCTTTTGATAAGCTTCGATGGCCGCGAGCCTTGCGATTAAATCGCCTTTGCTGTTTGAAGCCCCGCGCGCATAGAGCTTGCCGTCCACAATCGTCGAAGCGAATGGCCCGTAAGACCAGTCCGTCAAATGTCCTACGGGCGCGACATCGTAATGACCATAGACCAGATACTTGTGATTGCCCGCGCCGCATTCGCCGTAGATGACTGGATAGCCGCTGCCCATCGTGAAAGAGCGCGTGCCAGCCCCTGCGCGCTGCATCAACTGGGCCACAGTCTCAGCCATCGCGCGCATCCCTGTGCCGCGCGCCGCCACAGACGGCATACGGCACATCGCCTGAAGCCGCTCCGTAAAAGCGTTCGCATGGCGGTCAATGTATTTGTCGAAGCGTGCGAAAATCATCACTCAAAATTTTTATAAAGCAAGTATCGCGGATGCGACGGGTCGGGTGCAAAGCCTGCGCAGACGAGTCCGGCGGCAAAGGCTTCTGTAAATTCTGTGCGCACTCTGAGTTGCTCGCGTCGCGCGGCTGCTGCATCCTGTTTGATAAGCGCAGACCACGCGGGCGTAATCTCTATTGCCAGCGCAGGCTCGGACGGCGCATCGTGCTGTGCGCCGCTTGCGCGCAAGCGCACGCGCGCGGAATCAAGTTCCCATTCGCCAAACAAGCGGTCGCTATCAATACCCGGCGCGCTTTCGCTGGCAGGCACGCTGTAATCCGTGCCGTAGAAATTTACTTCATAACGGCGCACGACGACTCCCAGACGATTGAGATTGAAATGCGCGTTGCGCGCCTGCAAAGGATCCCAGGTCCAGCGAATCAGCTTGCGGCCTTCCGCGAGAGAGCGTTCGCGCTGCGCCCACTTGAGCCGCGCGCCGACGCCTTTGTTCTGAAACCCGCTCTTGACCGCCAGCATGTGCGAATAGCCATAAACTTCCGCGCCATCTACGGCTGGCAAATTATGCACGAAGCCGATTAACTCTGTGCCAACGAAAGCTCCGAGAGCCCAGCCGCCAGCGCGACGCGAGACTATGAAGTGACGGCGCGGCGAGACTTCCACATCCGGGAAGCCGAAGACTTCGCGCTGCAAAGCGACGCATTGCTCAAAATCTTCAATCGAAATGCACTCGCGCACTTCTATGTCCATTGATGCAGACATCACCAAACATTCTTTCCTTGAATGGTATAAGAAAAAAATTTGTAGGTTTTATGTCTTTCTCAAATTTCAGGGAAATAGGTTTCAAAGGAAAGTGATTGACTCCCGCAAAGGCGCAAAGGCGCAAAGAAAGACGCGAAGAAAGCTTTCAAGATAAATAACCCTTCAACTCTTTGCGTGCTTTCTTTGCGCCTTTGCGGGAAAATTCTTTCTTAATCACTCATCCCTGCCTGAAAGCCAGATTTCCTGCGGGCGGACGATTGGGGAAACCAGGTGCACGTGCAAGCCTTCGACATCTGGGCGATGTATGACTGCCGCGCTGCGGTGTGTGAGAAAAGCGCAGAGGGCTTCTTCGGCAATCATCTGTTGCAACTCGCCGTAGAGTTGTGCGCGCTCTGAACGGTTAAAGAGAGCGCGCGCTCTGGCAGACATCTGGTCTATTGAAGCGACCTGAGCCGTGCGCCCGACGCCGCTCTCTTTATGCTCTGAGTTAAAGAGCACATAAGTGAAATTATCAGGGTCTGCATAATCCGCATACCAGCTCAGCTCTGCCAGAGGCGCGCGCCCGTCATGCGCCGCAGCCATCAGGTCAGCAGTGTCCGTCACATATATCTGGCACTTGATGCCAATCTCCGCAAGCATCTCGCACATCAAGTGACCCGCAAGCTCGCTCGCGGATTGTTCGGGGAAAGAACGCCAGAGCTTGAGACTCAAGCCGCGTCTGTAGCCAGCTTCGGACAAGAGACGCCGCGCGCGGTCCGGGTCATATTCAAGGCCGCGATACTCAGGGTCGTAACCCATCAGGCCGGGCGGGATTGGCCCGGAGGCAGCGACAGCCATTCCAGCATAGGCTTCGCGTATGAGCCGCTCTTTGTCTATCGCATGCGCGACGGCGCGGCGCATACGCACATCATTAAACGGAGCTTGCTCTGCATCAAAGACCAGGCATTGCGTGTGAAGCTGAGTCGCGGAAACGATGCAGGAACGCCAGTCAGGGTCTGATGCTATCTGACTGATGCGCTGCGGCGAGCCTTCGCGCAGGAAGCTCAACTCGCCCTGACGCAGACGCTCGAAAAGATGTTCGCCATGCTCGTCATACTCAACCGTTATGCCGTCCACATACGGCTCTTCGCTGTTCCAGTAATCATCAAAGCGCGCAAGCTCGACGCGGCCAGCTTCCTTATCGCATGAGACGAGACGGAACGGCCCTGTGCCGATGGGATTCTGGACAAAGCGCGCGCCGCCGTCCTGCTCAATCTCTTCGCGCGGCACGATGGCTGCGAAGCGCAGGCAGAGCATCGGCAGGAAAAATGCCAGAGGCTCAGATAGCTCAAGCTCTACAGTCTGCTCGTTAACGACACGCGCGCCTGCAAGCTCTTCCGTCTCGCCGCGCGCAAAGGCTTCCGCTCCAACAAGGCTCTTAAAAACCCACGCGCCAGTCTTCGATTGTCGCAGCGTGCGCCGGACAGAATAGATAACATCATCCGCCACAAGCATCCGCCCGTTATGAAAACGCGCGCCGCGCCGCAGATGAAAAGTGTATGCCCGGCCATCCGCAGAAACATCCCAGCCGGTCGCGAGCACAGGCTCGACTTCCGCTCCCTCGCCCGCTCCGACAAGGCATTCGCAAATCATGCTCAACAAATCATGGCTCGAAAGAGTTGAAGATTCCAGGACATCCAGCGTCGGGAGACTCGCAGGCACGCCGCATGAAAGCTGGCCTCCGCGCACAGGCTGCGGCAGTTGAAAAGGACTGACGGATTCGCGCAGCGATGCGGCTTCGTATTCGAGCAGCCCTGTCGTGTAATTTATCTGCACGATGGAAGCCTGATTGCGCGTCACAGAGTCGCGTATAATTTCTACTGCGCGCAGAACCTCTTCCGCGCCGCGATACTGTTCGCCGACGGCATTTCCTATCTGCTCAACTACCGTTGTCAACTGCTCCATGTCGGAAGCAATGTGCTTTGAGACAAGAGCCTGCTCCTGCATGGCGCGGCGCACCTGCTCTGTCAACTCAGCCATACGGACTGCGCGCTCGCCAATCTGTTGCGAGGTCTTGGCCTGTTCGGATGTGGCGCGCTCAATCTCCTGCGCGCGCCTGCGGACTTCGGCCATCAACTCCGTCACCTGATGCGACTCAAGCGACTGCGTTGCGGCATCGTCCGCAATCTGGCGCACAGCCGTCGCAGACAAACCTGTCTTGTGATGTATGTCATCGAGCGAGACGGCTGCGCGCTCTGCCAACTCCGTCGCCTCGACCGCCATCTGGCGATTGTTTGAGACCTGTGTGATTGAAGCTCCGACCGATTCGCGCACGCCCTTGATGAGTTCCGCAATCTCATCTGTCGAGCGCGCGGTTCTCTCAGAGAGTTCTTTAATCTCTTCTGCGACGACGGCGAAGCCGCGCCCCTGTGGGCCAGCTTGCGCGGCGAGTATGCGCGCGTTCAAAGAGAGCAGGTTCGTTCTATCTGCAATCTCGTTGATGACGCGCGTGATGTCGCCTATGCGTTCGGAGCGTTGGCCGAGCGCGGTAATCGTCTCCGCAGCCTCTTCGATGCCGAGCCTTGTGGCGCGCATTGATTCAGCAGTCTCGCGCACAATCTGCGCGCCCTGTTCCGCAGACTGTTGCACCTCGTCCGCGAGTGCAGCCGTCTCGCCCGCAGAGACGCCGACGCGCTGTGTCGAAGCATCTATCGCGCGCATGGAGCGTTCCGTCTCATTTGTCGCCTGGGCCAGAGATTCTGTCGAAGCGGCGACGGTCAGCACAGACGCCGCCATCTCTTCGATTGACGAAGCGGTCTCTTCGACAAAAGCCGTCAGAGTGTCCGCGTTAGCAGAGACTTCATCAATCGAAGCAGCCATCTCAAGAGATGAAGTGGAAGTCGTCTGGGCCAGATGCGAGAGCGCGCTGACAGCATCCGACACCGCGCGCGCAGACGCGCTGATTTCGGAAATCGAACTCACAGTCGCATCGACCGAATTGGCCTCGTCGCTCACGGAATGGGCCAGCGCGCGCCCGCCTTCGAGCACGCGGCCAGCGACTCCTTCGACAGCATCTGCGGCTCGCCGCAAACGGCTCACGGTGCGGCGCATACTGCGCGCCATCGCTTCCAATTCGCGCAAAGCGCGCCGTTCACTCGTGCTGATTTTTTGCACATCCGCGTCGCCCGGCAAAGATGCTGTCAGGTCGCCGCTCGCAAGGGCCGAAGCCGCGCGCTCCAACACACCGGGCCGCGTGCCATTGCCATCCGTGCGTGCTTTTCCACTTCGCGCACGACGCACATTTTTCGTCTCATCGCCCGGCACGTTTGTCGCCACGTCCGTCGTCTCCCGACCCTCTTTATTTTTAGTTGAAGCCATAGATTAAGAGAGGACTCCGCGAAAGTTTGGGCATAGCTTCACCCGTCTTGCATCATAACATAAAGGATAAAGGGAGTGGTTTAGTTTGAAATTTCGGTAGTGGGTCAGTTTGAATTTAAATGAAAACTTCATATCTTGACTATCAGAATTGAGCCGCGCATACTTGCATGCATGAAGCGACCAACAAGCTTACCACGCGACCCAAACGAACGCGCCAAGATGATTGCCGACCTTACCACAGGCGAGCGCACCCTAGAGCCTCAGCCGGAAAAGAACGCCGCAGCCGTCGCGCTCGGAAGATTAGGCGCAAGTAAAGGCGGCAAAGCTAGAGCGGAAAAACTCTCTGCTACAAAGCGCAAGGCCATTGCAAAGAAGGCCGCAGAAGCGCGTTGGTCAAAAAAGTCGCCCTCTGAATAATTTATTTTCACCACTGATTTTTGACCCTGAAAAACTCACCTCATCTCACCTCACTAAAACCGACGCGGAAAGTTTAAAAATAACACCCCTTATCTTGTTTGATTTCTGCTATTTGCGGACACCTTTAATTTACCATATCGGTCTTAGTGAGGTGAGGTGAGGTGAGCAAGGCGATTTTAAAGCAAGGTTTAAGCAAGATTAGCCTTGCGAGCGGCAACATCCCTCTTGACCGATATTGCCGAGTGCGCTATATTTTGCTCGGCGAACATATCTATTACTGAGGAGGTGTATAAATGTCTCAGGAAAAAGCGACTGTCCATCCAATAGCACCACCGCCGACACCGCCAGAGGCGGCAACGACGAAGGTAGCAAAACCCAAGCCAACACAGGTTCTACCATCCGGTAAAATCACACTAGCCAAGCAACTAGCAGTGTTACGGGCATACGCCGCAGTAAGCGGGCAAAATGCCAAACCAGCTAAGACAATCGAAGTGGCCGATGTCGCCAAGACAACGGCTAACACAATCTCGACAGCGAACCCGTTTTTTCAAGCCACAGGGCTGATACAAAGAATAGAAGGCGGTTTTGTCCCGTCAGCAGAAGTGCTGGCCTTCGCTCATGCCTATGAGTGGGACTCTACCGATACCACAGCTAGCCACAAACTCGCGCCGCTCATTGCCGGAACGTGGTTCGCTCAGGAAGTTCTAAAGAAACTTAGCTTCGGCGGCGGGAGAATGAAAGAAAGTGAAGCTTTAACTTCACTGGCGCAATATGCCTCTGCTCCATCGGACTGCAAGCCTCAAGTAAAAGTTCTGATTGATTACTTAGAGGCGTCGGGCATCGTACAGCGAGATGGAGACGAATTGAAAAAAGGGAGCGCGGCCTCTACTACAAACAGAGAGCGACAGCCTTCTACTCCGACTGGCCCGCCGCCGCCGCCAAGCGAGCCAGAGCATCGTGACGCTCAGCATCGTGACGTACAGCCAGCACGGAGCAGTGTCAACACGGCGTATTCACAAATGGCTGGCGGCGCGGTTCAATTCAACGTGACCGTGAAGGTTGACATGAACGAGTTCTCAGGCTGGCAGCCAGAACGCATTGCGGCTTTCTTTCACGGCATCGCAGAGGTGCTAACGGCGAAAGGCGGAATGGAAAGAGAGGCAAGCAAAGAGTAAAAGCGAAACGGCCAGAGGGGAGGTGTTTTGGCGAACATCCCTCTGGCCGTTGCTTGATGATGGGGCGGCCACTGGCGTGGCGTCGGCGATTTGAGACCCTCGACGGCGGGTTCGATTCCCGTCCGCTCCACCATATCTGTCTTAGTTGTCAATTTTAAAGACACGCGCACCTCGCGCGGTATCTCTACGTGTCTTTATACCACAACTTTTTTCTGCTACCTAACGCATTTTTATCTTGACTTTTCTTGCCCGCGCAAGCATAATGGTCAGTATGAACAAGCTAACAAATGAACGCCGCACGCAAGTTATCGCCGCTCTAGTTGAAGGCAATTCCATTCGCGCAACCGTCCGCATGACAGGCGTTGCGAAGAACACGATTGTTAAGCTGCTGGAAGAAGTTGGCGAAGCATGCGCTAACTATCAGGATGAAGTTATGCGTAACTTGCCTTGCCGTCGCTTAGAGTGTGATGAGATATGGAGCTTTTGCCATTCTAAGAAAAAGAATGTTTCGCCAGAGCATCAAGGCATCTTGGGTTATGGCGACGTTTGGACTTGGGTTGCGATTGACGCGGATACAAAGTTAGTTCCCTGCTGGCATGTAGGCCGCCGCGATGCTCACGCCGCGAATGAGTTCATCGCTGACTTGGCATCACGTTTGAAGAATCGCGTGATGCTAACCACTGATGGCTTTCGTCCTTACTTGGAAGCTGTCGAGGGCGCGTTCGGATGTGAGATTGATTATGCAATGCTCATTAAGCTCTATGGAGACTCACAGGAAGAAGTCAGATACAGCCCTTCAAACATCGTCGGCACTCGCTCCGAAGTTATCTCTGGCGACCCGTTCCCGCCGATGATTTCAACATCCTATGTTGAGCGTCAAAACTTGACCATGCGAATGTCAATGCGTCGCTTCACTCGCCTAACAAACGGCTTTAGCAAGAAGCTAGAGAATCACATGCATGCGATAGCGTTGCATTATATGTATTATAACTTTGTGAGAATCCATCAAAGCTTGAGATGCACGCCAGCGATGGAAGCCGGAATATCTAAAACGGTTTGGGAAATTGAAGATATTGTTGCTCTGATTGATAATCCGGCTTATGGTCAGCGTGAAGTTGCATAGTAACTAGGCTGCCACTTCCGCACAGTGGCAGCCTAGCCCTTTCGTTTAGAACCCTATCATTATCCGTTGCAAGAGCGTAATCGCTGTTTCTGTGATAACGCGCTCTGTGGTCGCTGCCGTTCTTCCCTCTGGCGGCGGCGGAGGTTCAACGATTCCACCACAGGGTATTTGCCCTGCGAACGTGGAAACACTAAGCACCAGCGTCAAAACGACTCCGGTGCATAATCGGAAAAGCTGTTTCATCTGTCTATCTCCTTTGTGGTGAAGTGGCATACAACAAAAGTTGTATGCAGGGTTGAATAGAACACCTTGCTAAAGTTCTTGCAAGGCTTTTGAGCGGCGCATAAGATAGCGAGCGGCTTTACTGACTCCACACCCGAAAGGCCATCTCACAATGACCATGCTTGCCTCACTCATGCGGCAGCTTGAGAATCCATCTTTAAGCCGCGACGCGCGGGCAGAGCTATGCTGCCAAGTGGCTCAAGAGTTAGAGAATGTAGGCGACTATGAAGGCGCGCGTGAAGCATTAAGTGAGTTCTGGCGAGAAACTACAGAGCGGCCACAGGTTGAAGAGCTAGAGCGAAGCACAGCCGCCGAAGTTCTTTTAAGAGCAGGCACAATCACAGGTTGGCTCGGCAGTCGTAACCAGACCACAGAGGCACAAGAGCAGGCAAAGAATCTCATCACTGAAAGCATCCGCATCTTTCGGTCACTCTCATATGCAAAAAAGGTGTCGGAAGGGCGGACAGAACTAGCATATTGCTACTGGCGAGAAGGCGGATACGAAGAAGCGCGAGACATCCTTGAAGAAGTAATTGAGCGACTTACTAAAGATAGCGAACTCAAAGCTAAGGCTGTGCTGAGAAGCGCGATTGTAGAATGGTCGGCACTTCGCTATAGCGACTCACTATGCATCTTGACTAAGGCCGCGCCACTGTTTGAGAAGATAAACAACCACACCCTTAAAGGCAGCTACCATGACGCACTAGCGGGTGTGCTGGTCAACTTAGGAGCATCAGAGCAGAGAGAAGATTACACAGACCGCGCCTTTGTCGAGTATGCGGCAGCCGCTTATCACTTTGAACAGGTCGGACACACGCGCTATCGCGCCAATGTGGAAAACAATCTCGGCTTTCTCTATTACAAAGTAGGCAAGCATAAAGAAGCACAGGAGCATCTGTCTCGCGCCCGTCGCATCCTTCTTAACCTGAAAGACAAAGAAACGGTTGCACAGGTTGACGAAACAAGAGCGCGGGTCTTTATCGCACAGGGAGAATACAGCGAAGCTGAGAAAGCGGCACGCTCGGCAGTCCGCGCGCTAGATGAAGGCGATAGGCAATCTTTGTTAGCTGATGCCTTGACCACACACGGCGTTGCTCTGGCGCGTCTCGGCTATCAAGCAAACTCACGCCTTAATCTCTATCGCGCTATCGAAGTGGCTCATCATTCCGGCGCGGTCAATAATGCAGGACTAGCGGCTTTAACTCTTATCGAAGAGTTGAGCGAACATCTGACCATCGAAGAAATGCAGGCTGTCTATCAACGTGCATATCACTGGCTTTCCACTTCTCAACACTCACAGACCTTGCAACGCCTGCTCAAAGCCGCTAATCAAGTGCTGACCGCAGCCAGTAGTAACCAGACGGAAAGCGAGAAACCGGAAACAAGCAGGCAAGGCACGCTCAAAGAAATGATGCTCAACTATGAAAGAGAGATAATCAGGCAAGCACTTCGACAATCAGAGGGAAGCATCACACAGGCCGCACGACTGCTCGGCATCAACTATCAAACGCTATCCAACGCGCTGCAAAACCGTCACAGAGACTTGCTGCATGAGAGAAATCCTGCTAAGACTCGTCCGCGCCGGAAGAAGTAAGTGTACCCGAAGTTGTGTAAGTATATTATTCCCCAACGCTTTTATGGAGATAAAGAAATGACTAACGAAGAAATGGACGCTGTTATTCAGAAAATAGTAAAAGGCACGAGAAGCGAACGTATTCAGGCTCTTGCTGGTCTGTCCGTAGAACAGCGAGAACAGGTAATGGCAAGAATGCGGCAACTAGGCGATGAGGCCGACGAGAAAGCACGTCAGATGATACGAGAGGCCGCATCTAACCCTAGACTCCAAGAACTCTACGCTCAAGACCAAGCTAAGAAAAAGCAAAAGAAGCAGATATGAACTTTTCATTTTCTAAAACTTCAAACTGACCCACTACCGAAATTTCAGTGAACAACGGCTGACGAAAGAATCTCGCGCACAGGCGCAAAGAAGAGAAGACGCAAAGAGTTGAATGGCAATTTATCTTGCGTGCTTTCTTTGCGCCTTTGCGCCTTTGCGGGAACCCGTCTTTTTCTTCTCTCTATTTATTCTCTGTCGGACGCGCGGGCAATTCGATTGTCACTTTGAGGCCGTGCGGCTCTGGAGTTTCCAGGCTGATTGCTCCGCCGAGCACATCCGTCAGGCGATGCGCGATGACGAGTCCCAACTCATTCATGCTCGTCGCGGTCTCGCTCGGAGCTTCTATGTTCACAGGGTCAAAGATGTGCGAGACATCTTCGATGCGCTCGCCCGAATCTTCAATCGTGATATAGAAGCGGCACGGAACTCTCTTTTCGGCGCGGACGATGACGGAAGATTCTTCGGGGCTGCGATTGATGGCATGCGCGAGAAAGTTGTAGAGCACCTGCCGGAGTTTGCCTTCGTCAGAGACTATGGAAGAGAGATCCGGGGCGGAGACGCAATCAATCTTGACGCCCTGCTTCTGGGCCAGACGGGCCACAGCCGCGCACGATTCGCGCATCGTTTCGCGCAGAGAAAATTCATGAAGGAAAAGCTCCATCTGCCCCGCTTCGATTCTTGATAAATCCACAAGCTGGTTGAGGCTCGTTTGAAGCTGCATCCCGGAAGACTGAATCTTGTTGCAGAAGCGACGCTGCGCATCGGTCAGCGTTTCCTGGTCCAGAAGTATCTCCGCAAAGCCGAGCATGGAAGTGAGCGGCGTGCGCAATTCGTGCGACATGCGCGCCAGAAAGAGAGAGCGATAATGCGCCACGCGCCGCAACTCTCGATTGGCTTCTTCCAAATCATGGCTGCGCTGTTGTAGCTCTTTGACCAGTTGCTCAATACGACGGTGCTGTTCGCGCATGGCCGCGTCGCGACTCGCGTTGCCGATGGCGATGACAATCGGCGCGGCGACAAAACGAATCCCATTTAAAGCTTCGCGCAGTTGTTCCGGCTTGACTGTCGCGGCGACGAGCACGCCGATGAGCCGCGCCTGAGCATGAATCGGAATGGCTATGCACGCGCCCGCTCCGACTTCCTGCAAAGCTTCGCGCAAGCGCGATTCGTTTTCAGAATGATTGTGCTCATCATCGAGCCAGACCTGCAACTCGCGCTTCTCTTCTTCGACCACGCTTGAGAAGAGGCGGCTCATCTCGCGCGCTTTCTCTTCGTCCACATTCTCGTCTATGTGGATAGCCATTTCGCGCAGCTGCTCATCTTCATCGCGCAGGTATGTGACGATGCAGCACAGTTCCCAGTGTCTGCGCAGGATGCTCGAAAACTCTGCGCACACATCTGGCGGCGTGCTGATGGCGCGCGGCGAAAAGGTCTGTGTGTAGAAGAGGTCAACGATTTCTGCGGTCAGCGAATGAATCTCGCTGAGGCGAGCGACGAGCGCGCTTTTTTCGACTTCAAAAGAGGTCGGAACCTGTTTGTCTTGGGCCTGCCTGCTCATAACGGCACGGAATCTGCGGCTTCAAGCACAAAAGCTTGAGCCGTCATCAAAGCCTGCAATCTTTTTCTTTGAACCTACGTTGATTGACAATATAGTGTGCGCGCCTTGAAAGTGTCAAAGAGCGCGGACAGAGAATAAAAACAGCTTGCCTTTCATTCTGAGTTATAAGTCTTGAGTCCTGCTTTTTCGTATTTCCACATTCGTGCGCTATGATGTTTGGCGCGAGCGTGGGGAAAGACCCCGCGCTTCTGCTCCTTTTCTGTCGTTATGACGCAACAAGGCATTGAGCAAAGCGGCCAGCTTGATTTGCATCCGCTTGCAGAACTAATTCGAGAGACTTCTGCCAGCGGTTTGTCCGGCGCATTCCGGCTGGCGCGCGAGCGTGTCAAAACAGTTATCTATTTTGAGGCGGGCGCGCTCGTCTTTGCAGTCTCGAACCTGCGCCTGCATCGTCTGGCAGAGTGCGCGCGGCGTTGGAATTTCGTGACCGCGCAGCAGTTGCAGGATGTGGGCCAGACGGCATCCGATACGGAGATGGCAAAGGCCCTCGTCGCGTCCGGCGCGTTGACGAAAGAGAAGCTGGCAGAGCTTCTCTCGCTTCAGGCGACGGATGTTCTGCGGCCCGCTCTTTTGTGGATTGACGGCGCGTGGAGCTTTGACCCGCGCGTGCGTCTGGCACAGGATGTCAATGCTTCGATTCCTGTCCGCGAGTTATTGATAGAGAGCGCGCGGCGTTTGCCGCCGGAGTTTATTGCAAGCAGGTTTGGCAATACGAACGAGAAGGTGACGATTGCTGCCGGGCCGCCGAACGAAGTTGAGATGCAACCCATCGAAGCCTTTGTGCTCTCGCGCATTGATGCAGGTGGCATGCGCTTGCACGATTTGACAGCCGTGAGCGGGCTTTCGGAAGCAGACACTTTGCGCTCTTTGTATGCGCTCGCACTCGGCGGATTTGTCGAGAGAGACATGTGGCCGCGCGCCTTTACAGATGAGCGTGTGGCTAGATTCAAAGCCGCCAACGCGGCTGCGGCGAAGAAGGCCGCGCAGGAAGAAGAGGCCGCCGCGACAACTGCCGAAGCAGAGCAGCCCGTGCGCGAAGAGGTTGTTGTCGTCGCCGCCGCGCCGCCGCCCGTCACAGAGGCCGCGCCGCCGGAGTTGGACGAGCGACAAGAGTTGGAACAGTTTCTATTGCGTCTGGGCCAGGCGGAAGATCATTATGAAGTGCTCGGCGTGACGCGTGCGACTGAGGCAAATGCTATCAAGCGTGCTTATCATGCACTCGCGCGCCGCTATCATCCAGACCGCTTTCATCAAGAGGCCGGGACGCCTTTGCACACGCAGTTGCAAGCAGCCTTTGCGCGCGTCGCGCAGGCTTACGAGACGCTCAAGGATTCGCAGACGCGCTCGTCTTACAACTTGAAATTAGAAGCGCAGAGGAAGATGAGACGCGCGGGTTCTTTCCAGAATGCCGGAACGGTTTCGCAAAGCAGCAGCAGACAGCAGGGCCGTGTAGATGATAAAACTGCGCGCACAAATGTGGGCCAGACGGGTGCGGGCGCGAGTGAGCCGCAGGATGCAGAAGAGAGTTTTCAGAGAGGCTTGGTCGCGCTCAAGATGGGGAACAGTGCGCTCGCCATGTCTTTGCTCGGAGAGGCCGCGCGGCGTGCGCCGGGTCAGGCGCGTTACAGGGCTTTTTATGGACGCTCGCTGGCAAGCAACAGGCAGACGCGTCATCAGGCAGAGGCGGAGATGCAGGCGGCCATCAATCTTGATGCCAACAATGCTTCTTATCGCGTTATGCTGGCCCGGCTCTATTTTGATTTGGGAATGAAAAGACGCGCGCAGGGCGAAGCTCAACGCGCCGTCTCGATTGACCCGCAGAACGCAGAGGCGTTGCGGCTGCTCAATGAATTGAGATAGAAATAGCATGCAGCAAGCGGCACGAAAAAACTTAAAAGCTTTCCCAAAGGCTGATGACTACTGACTTCACGACGACGACGAAAACGATGGACAACGAACTTGTCACCAGCGAAGCCTTCATGCAGTTAGCGACTGCGGCGGACGAGTTTGAAGGCTATGCTCATCCGCATGCCGCGCGCATCGCACGCCTCGCAGATGAGATGGCTAAGCTTTTCAATCTCGCGCGGCGTGACAGGCTCTCTCTGCGCGTTGCCGCGCTTGCACATGATTTGGGCGAAGCGGCGATGAAGCGCGACTATATCAAACGCGCGGGCGCGCTTAATGAAGAAGAGCGGCTAGACCTGATGCGCCATCCTGTCATCGGCGAACAGGAGGCAGCGCATTACGGAGCGGATCGCGGCGCGCAGCTTCTGGTGCGCTGGCATCAGGAATGGTGGAACGGCTCTGGCTACCCTGACGCTCTGCGCCGCGAGCAGATTCCGCTCGGCGCGCGCATCCTTCGCGTGGCAGACAGTTACGCAGCCTTGACCGATGCGCGGCCATATCGTCCGGCGCGCACGCAGGAGGAAGCGCGCAAGCATCTGGCGGAATGGGCCGGTCTGGAATTCGACCCGCGCGTCGTGCGCGTCTTTCTCTCGCTCGAATCGCTTCCCGAACTCAACTCTTACGCGGAGACGCAGAAGCCTGCGGACAAGATTTGGGAGACGGATGAGATGATTCGCCAACTGGCAGAGGAGCTTAAATTTTAATCTTCATATGACTTTGACCACAGACACGATTCCGAAAGGCTGGCTGGCTTTCGAGCTTGGCGTGCTGCGTCGTTTCAAATTTAAATCCATCGCCCTGCCCTTTGCTGGCGAACCGGATTTGGGCCTTTACCTCAAGCACTGGGGAGTGCGTGTCGCGGCCAATGACCTAGCGCGCTGGGCTTACACAAAAGCGACAGCGGTGATTGAGAACAACGACGAACTGCTGACCGAAAGCGATATTGAGACGATACTCGAAGACGCATATGTGCCGGGCCACAAGCTAGCCAATCCTTCGCTGCGTCTCTGGTTCAACGAGACGGATGCATGGTGGTTTGACAACGTGCGCGAGAATACTGAGAAGCTGAGCACAACCATCAAGTGCGCTCTGGCCCTGACCATAGGCATGCGCGTTGGTGACTATGCGCTCTCGTTTGATGAAGAGACGCGAGAGTTGCGCCAACCCTTATCGCGTGTCTATCGCCGCCTCTGGGAGATGCAAGGCCTGCCCGTCAATAACTCTCAACGCAACTCAAGCTCAAACCGCGAGGCGCGAGAGTTTCTCGCAGAGCAACATACAGAGCTAATGTTCCTGCGTCTGCCGCGCGCGAAGAATCAACGCGACAGAGACCGCATGGGACTCTCCGCCTGGCGCGAAGACTGGGTGCATGGCAGCGATGGTTTCTGGGATGACATGGAGGCTGCGCGCGCCGGTCGTCTCGGCACGCATGTCGAGACGAAACAGCAGTACCTGCGTTTCTTGCAGGACTTGCTACAGACCGCATCACACCTGCCAAAGTGGGCCATAGCCTATGTCGAAGACGGCTTCATCTCCACAGCAGAATTAGTTGAAACCATCAACCGCGTGCGCAAGGTTGACACTATCTACTCAAAAGATTTTTCCGAATTGATTGGCGCACGCGCGGCGATTATCTCTGCTTAGAGCAAGAAAGTGTTTAACCCAAGTTGCTAGTTATTAAAACGACTGCGGCTCCTGCCGCCTTGCTGTGCGGAAAGTCTCTGACTTTCCTGATGCTGCTTTCTCCTGATCTTCTGCGAGGCTGAGCCTCGCACATGGTTGGGGCCAAATCTACTGGAAAAGCAAAGCTTTTCCGCACAGCATTGCGGCCAAGCCGCCATCGCTCTCTTAGCTGGCAACTTGAGTTATTTATTCTCTTGTCAGGCTTTTTTGGCACATCTTTGAGGAGAAAAAGAGATGGGGAAAGTAGCTTTGATTCTGGGAATTATCGGCGTCGTGATTGGCGGCGCAGTCTTTTTGGTCTCGGTGATGCTTCCGCCATTGACGAACGGGCGCACCAGTTGGGAAGAGGCCATGCTCGGCATCATTCCAGGCTTTATACTTCTCTTCCTCTCGCTCATCCTCGCGGTGATAGGATTAATCTTCACTCTCAAAAAGAAGAAGGCGCAGCAGCCCTGAAAAAGTTTTACGCCGTCGGGTCTGGCCGCAGGGCGACGTTCTCTTTGCGCAGGTTGAAGACAGTTCCGCCGTTCGGATTTCTGGTCCAGGAGACATCCGCTTCGATGAGGCTCGCGCGCGCGCGTATGTTTGCGAGGCCGCGCCCCATTCCGGCTTTCTTATCGCGCGGGTCAAATCCGTTTCCATCATCCTCAAGCCTCAATGTCAATTCATCTTCCTTCAAAGAGACTGTCAAACGAACCTTGTGCGCGCCCGCGTGGCGGCAGATGTTACTGACGGCTTCCTGCGTGATGCGATAAATCTGCATCCGCACGCCCGGCGCAAGCTCTATCTTTTCTTCCAAATCTTCTTCGCACTGAAACTCGTACTCAAACTTGCAAGACTCAGGCATGTGGGCCACAGCATCCGCGAGAGCCCATTCGAGCGCGGCTGAGAGGCCGACATTTTCCAGCACTGATGGACTCAAATCTTCGCAGATGCGTCGAATCTCGGTTGAGACCGATTCTATCTCCTGTCGGAAAATCGCTGGGTCTAAGACAGCATGCTTGCCATTGCCCTTTCCTTCTGCCGGTAGCTGGTCTGTCAAAAGCAACAGGCGGCGCAAATCCGCCAGGGTCTGGTCATGCAGGTCGCGCGCGATGCGCCTGCGCTCTGTCTCCGCTTCGTTGGCAAGCCGCAGGCGCGCATCAGCCAGCTCGTGATTGGCAAGCGCAAGCGCGGCGCTGGCGTGCGCGATTCTTCTATGCTCGATGATGGCCCAAATCAAAGCGAGGAGCGCGAGTAGTAATAAAGCCGAGAGCGCGGCTGTTGTCCACGGGAAAGGAGCTTTGGCGACGCTGAACTCAAATGCGAGCGGTTCTGACGGAATCAAATCGGCTGTGTAGGCGCGCACCTCTACGCGATATTTGCCGGGACGCAAATCTTCCATCGAAAGCTGCGCGTCATGCGCGAGCTTCTGCTTGACCAACTCGCCCTTGTCGTTGAAAAGCAGAAAGGCATACTGAAACTGCTCTGGAAAAGTGCGGCTGCTCGTCGCTGCGACATCGAGCACAAGACTGTTCTGCGGGTATTCGAGATTGAGCCCGCCCTGCAATTCTTCGAGCGTGTGTATGCGCTGGCCTATGAGGCGCGTGATGGTCAGAATCGGTGTCGCGCGACCGGGATTGTAGCGGGCCAGCCCGTGACTCGTGCCAATCAACAATGACTCTTCGCCCGGCCTGTCTGGCAAGAGAGCAAACGCGCTCTGTGAAGGCAAGCCCTGCTCTGCATCCAGCCGCGCAGTCATCGCGCCGAATCTCTGGTCCAGAGAAACTTTGACGAGCCCACTGCCAGCCGTCGCGCACCAAGCCTGTCTTGAAGCAGCGCGCTCGCCGCCAACTACCACGCGGCGCGCATCCACATCCGGCAAAATTTTTGCCAGCTTGCCTTCCGCGTAAAGATACAGCCCGCGCGAAGTCGCAAACCAGAGCCAACCGTCGCCCGTCCCGTCAACAGACCAGACCGCGCTTCCCGTTAACTCTGAAAGCGCGGGGTCGCTTCTCACATTCTTGCCGTCAAAGACATAAACTCCTGAGGTCGCAGTCCCTATCCACAACCTGTTGCTCGCATCCGCGTAGAGCGAGACTACTTCACGCGCGCGCGCATCCTGCGGGTCTGTGGGCCAGACGAGCGTGCGGCGCGATTCGTCAAGCCGCTCAAGTCCACGCCCGAACGTAGCCACATAAGTTTGCCCTTTAAGCTGCGCGACGGCGCGCACGCTGTCGCCGGCATTTGAGCCGCCGCTCGAAGATTCCTGACGCGTAAATCGCAGTTCTTTATTTTTTCCATCCGCCGCGCTGTCGCTCAAGTAAAGCCCGCTCGCAGAGCCTATGAGCAGTCGCCCGCTCTCGTTTGCGACAATCGCATAGACTGTCTTCTGCGATAGCTCCGGCACGGATTGCCACGCGCGGCTTCCGGCCTGACGCACAAACAGCCCGCGATTCGTGCCGCACCACAGTCGGCCATCCGGCGTTTGCAAAAGCACGCGCACAAAATTGCTCTCAGGATTTTCCGAAATAGTTTCGACGCGCAGCGCATACGGGTCATAGCGGCAGACGCCCCTATCCGTGCCAAACCACACGACATCTTCGCGGTCAATAAAGATGGAGAAGACGCTATCCGACCTCAGGCCGCCAGCCGTGCCAGCAAAGGTGAAATGGGCTATGCGCTCCGTGCCGCGATATTGAAAGACGCCGCGCCCTTCCGTCGCGACCCACAAATCATTGCGCCTGTCTGCGCGCAAAGCCGTCACACTTCCCGTCGCAGCATCCACCAGAGCGGGACGCAAAACATCACGCGCTTCATAGAGCGCGCCTTCCTCGCCTTTCATCTTCGCGCCGAGCCACAAATGGCCTTCAGCATCCGCTTCAAGAGCTTCTATGAAGAACGGGTGCGGGCGGCTCTGGACTTCCCTGACGATGCCCTCTTCGACTGCGAGCAGGCCGCGACTGCGCGTGCCAGCGTAAAGCGTCTCGCCAGATTGGGCCAGGCTCGTGATTTGCAGCAAGCCCGGACGCTCTGCATCTGCGTTATTCAATGGCGCATCAGGAATCGTGCGCGTCGAGAGCGTCCCGTCCGTCCCTTGCGCGCAGTCGAAAATCAAACCCTCTTCACTCGCCAGAAATGCGCCGCCGCCTTCGCGCGTGATGATGGCCGTGATGGCTTTGCCTCCAGTCTCTTTAATCACCTGAAACTGGTTACCGGCAAAGCGCGTCGCGCCGCCTTCCGTTCCGACCCAGAGCGCGCCGACAGCATCAATCTTAAGTGCGAGAATGCGGCCCTGCGGCAAGCCTTCGGAAGTGATGGTCTGCGTGCGCCGCCCGTCGTATCTGGCAAGGCCCGCATCCGTCCCGAACCACATCACGCCGTCCTTGTCCTGCGCGATGGCGCGCACGCGGTCAGAAGGCAAGCCATGAAAAAGTGTGACCGCTCCCCACTGATGCAGACTCACTGGCCGGACACCGGAGCTTTTGTTTTGATTAACGGATTGCGAGCGCGCGATATGAGAAATGAGAATCAGCAGACAGCAGAGAGCAAACAGAAGTGCATAGCCGAGAGGATGCGAACCGCGAACTCTGAACAGAGTCCTGAGTTCTGACTTCTGACTCCAACCTTTCACTACTACTTGCCTCCACGCGGCTTCTGCTCTTCCTGAAAGCGTTTGCGGTCGCGCTCGATCCACGCTTCCAGGTCATGCGCGGCATTCTCTAATTCGTCGCTATTGAGGAGGCCGCGCCTGAGCGCTTCAAAGAAAGCGCGCGTGCGTATGTTGTAAGCCAACTTGTCATAAGCCTCGTTCGCAGTCCCTTCGGCAATCGAAGCGAAGAGCTTTTCATAGAGCGTCGCCAAGCGGCTTTCCACTCCGCGAAGCGAGAGACTGCACTTGCGCGCGATGGCCCAGTTGGAAAGCCCTAGCGCGAGATAGTAAAGAGCTTCCGCTTCAAACTCCGTCAACAGAGGCCGCTTGAAAGAATCTTTAAATGCAGGGTCAATCATGTCCGCGCCGTCTTCGAGGACGGCTGCGACAAAACGCAGAAAGCGCGATTCAGGATTGTTCTTATGTATGAAACCGTAAGCGGGCGGAGGCTCAACCGACTTCACAATCTTGCGTATCTCGTTGATATAAATTTCATGTGGAAACTGCGTCCAGAAAATAATTCGCGCCGCAGGATACTCGCGCCAGATAGCACGCGCGGCCTTGACGCCTGAGAGCTTCGGCATCTGTATATTGAGCACGCACAGCGCAGGCCTGTTCGCCAGAGCGAGGCTGACGGTCTCTTCGCCGTCCGCTGCCTCAATCACTGGCGCGTGCTCTGTAAACTCTTTTTCCAGAATCTCGCGCAGGTAATGTCGCTGCGCCACGTTGTCTTCTGCAATCAGGATGGACATAAAAATGATTATAGCTTGCTATCGGACAGGATTCACCAGCGTAAGTCTTCCACTGGCAAGTCGAAGCTGCTGTACTCGTACGGATTAGGAAGAATCTCGCTTTCTCCGTTGCGTCTGAATTTGCCGTTTCGCCATTGATAACGTGTGCGCGTGATAAAGCGCGGGCAGCATGCGCCGCTGTCATCTGTCCCGTACAGCTGTTCTTCAACCCTCGCGCCTTTGCCATACAGTTCGATGACGAGTTCGCCATCTTCGGCAAATATTTTTCGCAAGCCGCCATCAGCGCGCGCGCCCATTGCGAAAGACCAGATAAGCCGCGCGTGATTATCCTCTATGCGATAGACATAGCCATAATCAGGACAGTCTGTTCCGGCAGTTTTTTCATTGATAATGACGACAGCGTCCTCTTCTTCATCCCCTGTCACGTCGCCGTAAACTACTGCCACTAAGGTCAAAGGATAAGGAACTCCGAAGGGAGCGGGCAGGCCTGGATTCCGGTTGCGCCCCTTGAACTCTCCATCCTTGAGCGTGAAGGTCTTGGCCCCGTCACTGTAAATGGGTTTTGAAGGATAGGTAAAGTTTGCAAAATCAATCTGGCGAATAGCAGAATCTGGAACAGCTATTTGAGGCTCATACAATTCAGGAAAGTTGAGCCCTGATTGCGGAGTCGCGGCAGCCTTCAGGATTCTTTCTTTAAACGGATTCGGAAGCTTGATGAGTGCGACTGAAGTTCCCAGCGACAGGCAGAAAACAAAAGCGAGAACCCTCACAGCCCTTTGTTCTATGACCATTTTCCCTCCAGAAATTTTAACCCCCTTTCTTTTCTTACGCTTCGCATTCTGAATGGTCAATGTGGCTTCCCACACTCCGGCGGGGCGGGACAACCGCAAAGCCTGCAAGGGTTAGCCTGTCCGCGCGCTGTTCGCTTCCGCCTCGCGCGCTACTCCGCTTCCGGCCATAATCCCGGCTCATGAAGATTGCACGCTTATCAAAACCAAGTCGCGTCGCGATGAGAATCATGCTCATCCTGAGCGGTCTTGTTGTCTTCTCGCTGATTTCAAACGCAGTCGCGCCGGGGCTGTTCTTAGCTCTCTTAATAACTTTCGGATGGATGTTTTATGGCGGCTGAACATGTTGAGAAAAAGAGTTTGCGCCTCTCGCTGCTTGCGCTCTGCCTGATTGTCGCGGCCCTGTCTTTGACTGCCGGATGCGGGCGCGTCTCCGAGGGAGCAGAGCCTAAAAAGGCGCAGCCGCGTGTCGAAGCAAAGTGGAATGACGCAGACCGCGACGGGCTGCCCAACGGCGCAGAACTCGCTTCCTTCAACGACCGCGAAAACTTTCGCCACTGGTTCACAGGCATTGCCGAGATGCAGTTTTACGAACTGAGCGCGACATGGAACGCCGAGCAGAGAGATTGCTCCGGCCTCGTGCGCTTCGCGTGGCGCGAAGCTTTGAGAAAGCATGACCGCGAATGGTTTCAGAAGATGGGAACGAATTACGAAGCCTTTGCGCCGGACGTTTCCGCCTATGAACTCGCACGCGGGATGTTGGGAGAAAAGCTTTTCAGGACAGACGCGGGCGTGTTCAAAGAAGCAGACATCCTTGACGGCAGCTTTGCAGAGTTCGCAGACGCGCGCACGCTCAAGAGTTTCAATAGCAGCTTTGTCAGCCGCGACCGCCGCGAAGCCGAAGCGGGCGATCTGCTTTTCTACTATCAACCCTGGGTGCAGAAGTATCCCTATCACGTGATGATTTTTCTGGGCCAGGCGCGCGAGGCCGGAGAGGGCGCGGGCGATTGGGTGGTCTATCACACGGGAGCTTCGCCCGTTGACGAAGGCACGGTCAAGAAAGTGCGCCTCGCAGTTCTGGACCAGCATCCAGACCCGCGCTGGCGTCCCATCGAAAGCAACAAAAATTTTCTAGGATTCTACAGGCTCAAGATTCTCAACTAAATGTGAGGCTCAAAACATCATGCATCAAGATGCCACAGACGCGCAGAGACACTCGGAAGTAAAGCACAAACAAACAGACGTGCAGCCGCAGGCCAAACCACGCGCGCTTGCGATTCGCTGCCCGCAGGCCGCAGATGGCGCGCTGCCCTCTGAAGTGCTCTACGGTGTCTCTGTGCCACTGTGGCCCATGCCCGCCGGCGGATTGAAGAAGCTCTCCTCAAAGCTTGCTATCTACATCGCAATTATTCTCGCGGCTCTTTCGTTCGCAGCCTTTCGCATGCGCGCCGAGAATCAGAAGCCAAAGAGCGCGCCCGTCGTCACGCCGCCCGCAAGCGATGAAGCGGAGCAGGCTGTCTTCTCGCTCACGTCGAGCCGCACTTATGCAACGACAGACCGCGCGCGCGTGTGGCTCAACTACAAGGGATTGGACCAGATAGATTTTCGCGTCTATCGCATCAAAGACCCTGCCAAGTTTTTCAGGCAACTTGACGACCCGCATCAGATGGGCGACCGCGAAAAGGCTGAGGCCGCGCTTTATCGCCCGCCGACCGCGCTCGAAACACTGCGCTCTGTCAAAGACCATCTCTACAACTCTCTGCGCGATTACGTGCGCGCGCAGGTTCGCTATCTGACGCGCAAGACTCTTAATGAAAAAGTTCAGCGCGCACACGCGGATGATGGCCGTCGCCCGCTCAATGTCGCGGACTACGCGCGCGTGCCGCTTCTCAATCCGGATCAGCTTGTCAGTAGCTGGCGCGAAAAGCTGCCGCCGCTCGAACAGCATGACCGCCGCTTAATCCCGCTCGGCAAGCGCGAGCCGGGAGTCTATCTCGTAGAGGCCGTCGGCGGCGGCGACCAGCGCGCCTATTCCGTAGCGATTGTGACAGACCTCTTGATGGTCAATAAGACCACGCCCGAAGGCGAAGTGCTGGTCTATGCCGTCAATCGTAAAACCGGCGCGCCGTTGCCGGGCGCGAATATCGAGATTGTCAGAAGCAAGAAGACTCTCGCCACAGGCACGACGGATGGCGGCGGCATCTTGAAAACGAAGGTGGCGAAAGATAAGAAGCCGGAGGACGCGCCGAACGAAGAAGGCGAGGTTGAAGAGTCGAGCAATTCTTATATCGTGATGGCGAGCGACAAAGATAACTTTGCCATCTCCGATTTAGACTCTTTCTACTTCAGCGAATATTACGATGAAGAGATAAATGACCAGAGCCTGACGGGCTATCTCTACACAGACCGCCCGATTTATCGTCCCGGTCAAAAAGTATATTTCAAAGGCATCCTTCGCAAGTTCGACTCAAACGGCTACAGCCTTATCAATAGCAACACTGTCAACGTCACGCTCGAAGACCCGAACGGCGGCAAACTTCTTGAGCGTGATTTCCCGCTCTCGCGTCGCGGCACATTCAATGGCGAAGTGGATGTCGCGGAAGGCGCGCCGCTCGGCGATTATCATCTGACGGCGAAGGTCGGAGAGGCGACGACTACTTACTATTTCCAGATTGAGGAATACAAAAAGCCCGAATACAAAGTAAAGGTTTCGACGCCCAAGAAATTTTTCCAGTCGGGCGAGAAGATGAAGTTTGACATCGAAGCCCGCTACTTTTTCGGCTCGCCAGTCGCAGACGCAGAGGTCAAGTATTACATCTATCGCTCGCGCTATTACCCGTACTGGTGGAACGATGAAGAGGGCGACGAGCTTGGGATAGATGCGGAAGAGGGCGAAGACTCGGACGAGTATTACGGCTATGGCGGCGATGTTCTTTTAGAGAAAGAGGGCCAGCTCGATAAGCAGGGACGGCTCTCCGTCGAGTTTGAAGTTCCGCAAACGGAAAATAATGATGCATGGGATTATGAATACAGGCTCGAAGCGCAGGTGACGGACAGCGCGCGGCGCACGATTGACGGCTCAGGCACTTTTGTCGGCACGCGCGGCAATATCGTCGCACGCGCCAACCCGACCAACTATGTCTATTTCACAGGCGACACGGCGAAGATAAACGTCAAGGCTGCGGATTATGAAGGCCATCCTGTCACGGCGCGTCTGACTCTGCATTTCATTGAGCGTACATGGGAGAAGATTAAAAAGAAGAGCGATTCCGGCTATGAATACGACGATTGGGTAGCAAGAGAAAAAGAGCTTTCCAAAGTTGACCTCCAGACGAACGGCGCGGGCGAAGCGACTTACGATTACGCAGTCACCAATCCCGGCAGCATCTATATCAAGACCATCGTTCACGAAGGCGGCAAGGATGTCATCTCTCCCGGCGGCTACCTGTGGGTCGCAGACCGCTCAAACGAATGGGCCAATTATTCTTATGCAGACTATGGCTCAATCAAGCTCATCCCTGACAAAAAATCTTATCGTCCGGGCGAGACGGCGCACGTGCTCGCCATGCTCAAGACGGACAAGGCGCACCTGCTCGTCACGACAGAGTTGATGAGCGTGATGTCCGCGCGACACATAGAGACAAAAGGTCGCGCCGTCGTCATAGATGTGCCGATTGAATCGCGCTATGCGCCGAATGTCTATCTGAGCGTCTCGTATGTCGAGAACAACGAGATGTATTCAGAGGACTTGATGCTCGTCGTGCCTGCACGCGAAAAGCTTTTAGACCTGTCAATCATTCCGAACAAGAAAGAGTACAAGCCGCGCGACACAGCCTCTTACACAATCATGGCGCGCAACTCCGACGGCACGCCCGCTTCCGGAGCGGAGATTAGTCTCGGCATCGTGGATGAATCCATCTACAGCCTCGCGTCCGACAACGCCGGTAATATTCGCAGAGAGTTTTATGGCCGTCGCTATCATCAGGTGCAGACGAGCCTCTCGCTCTCTTATCGCTTCACCGGCTGGTCTGGCGAAGAGCCAATCAGCATCGCACAGCGCAGCAAGAAACCGAATTATCAACTCGCGGATTTCAAGAACGACAGCGCACTTGTTGACCCGACTGTCAGAAAAGATTTCAAAGACACGGCCTTCTGGCAACCGGATGTCATGACCGGAGCGGACGGCAAAGCCACTGTCAAAGTAAAACTGCCGGACAACCTGACCACTTGGCGTGCAACTGCGCGAGCCGTCACTGCGGACACGCGCGTCGGCTCGACGATTGAAAAGGTTATTGCGCGTAAAGATTTAATCCTGCGGCTTGAGACGCCGCGCTTCGTCACGGCTGGCGACACAGTGACCATCTCAGGCGTCGCGCATAACTATCTCAAATCCGAGAAGCAGACACACATTTCTCTTGAAGTCGTTCATGGGCAAATGCTCGACAGGGCCAAAGAGGTTGTCAAGATTTCGAGTCAGGGCAAGCACCGCGTTGACTGGCGCGTGGCGGCCCCGCAAACGGGCCAGATGCGTCTCTTGGCAAAAGCTCTGACGGACAAAGAATCTGACGCAGTCGAGATAGTCATCAATGTTCTGCCGCGCGGTTTGAAGCAGACGAAAGCTCTGTCTGCGACCCTCTCGCAGGAAGAGGCTGCGCAGGAATATTCTTTTGATATTCCGGCCAACGCAGACCAGAACGCGCGCGAGTTTCGCCTAGAGGCTTCGCCGTCTGTGGCGAGCACGCTCTTTGGCGCGCTCGATTACCTGACGGGCTATCCATACGGATGTACAGAACAAACTATGTCGCGCTTTCTGCCGACAGTCATCGTGGCCCACACCTTGAAGGATGTGAAGACAGCTTCCATCAGCAACACGAACAACATCAACGCTAAGGTGCAGCGCGGCCTTGACCGTCTCTATAACTTCCAGCACTCGGACGGCGGCTGGGGCTGGTGGAAGGACGACGAGAGCGATCCGTTTATGACCGCTTACGTGGTTGATGGATTGATACTCGCAAAGCAAGCTGGCTATGAGGTCGAAGAATATCGCATCACACGCGGGCGCGAAAAACTCAAGCAGATGCTTGAGTCAAACAAGGCTGCGGGCGATAAGGAGATTGACCTCGAATCGCGCTCTTACATGCTCTACTCGCTGACCGAAAGCGGCGAGACAGACCGCAAGTACGTGGACGACCTCTTTGCGCGGCGCGCAGAGTTGCAACCTTACGGGCGCGCACTTCTCGCGCTGACGCTCAATCTCTGGAAAGACGAAGAGCGCGCACGCATCGTCGCGGATGAAATCGAACGCACCGCGACCGTCAATGAATTCGACGCGGCCTGGACTTCGCAGAGAAGACCGATGCTCGACTTTTCTGAGACAAACGATATAGAAGCGACAGCCTTCTCTATCAAAGCTCTGGCGCGCATCAAGCCGCAGAGCACATTGCTGCCGAAGGCCGCGCGCTGGCTCGTCTCCAACCGTCGCAACGGTTACTGGTGGGATTCGACCAAGCAGACAGCCTTCGTCATCTTCGGCCTGACAGATTATCTCAAGGTCAGCCAGGAACTCTCGCCAGACTACGCAGTAGAAGTCTATCTCAACGGCGAGCAGATAATGAATCGTCGCGTGACGGCTGCCGATGCGACGACGGCGCAGACATTTGTTGTCAAGCGCAAGGCTCGCGAGGTTGGGCCAATCAATCGCGTGCGCGTCGTCAAGCGCGGGAGCGGAATGCTCTACTTCTCCGCAGCCCTAGACTACTTCACAGGCAATCAAGAGACTTCGGCGCAAGGCTCTGAAGAACTGCAACTGACGCGCGAGTATTTCCGCCTCAAGCTCATCGAAACGAATGGCAAGTCTGAATGGACGCTTGAACCGCTGACAGGCGAGTTGCGCTCCGGCGACACAATCGTTTCGCGGCTCACCATCAAGGGCAAACAGGCGCAGCACTTGATGATTGAAGACCCGATTCCGGCGGGCTGCGAACAGGTTCAGCGCGTCGGCGGCATCAATCTCGACTACACGGAAAACAGGTGGAGCAGTTGGTACAGCTCGCGCGAGTTCAGAGACGATAGGACGGTCTTCTTCCTCAGCTACTTCAATGGCGAAGCGACCTTTCAGTATGCCATGCGCGTGCAGATTCCCGGCGAGTTTCGCGTCAATCCCGCGCGCACGGAATTGATGTATCGCCCATCTGTGCAAGCCAACACTGCAAGCACAAGCCTGCAAATTCTGGACAAGAAATAAGAGCTTGCCTGTCGTCAACTTTCTAGGTTGACGACAGGCAACGTGAGGATGATTCGATGATGAAAGAAGCCCTGAAAGATATACGCGAAACGGCACGCAAGCTCCTGCATGAGCCGCGAACGATGTTGCTCTTCTTTGCGACTTACGTAGCGATGCTGGCGGCGACCACGCTCTTTATCACGACGCGCGAAGCGACCATCAATCAAGTGCTCGTCACCTTCGCCGCGCTGCTGACCGCGCCCGCGCTCTTTTTTCTCTTGCAGGCGATGTGCGTGACCTATACGGAGACGAATGCTCTGGGAGAAGTGCTCAGGCGTTCCGTGAAAAATTTCTGGAAACTGATGCTCGCCAGCATTCCTGTCATCCTCTTTGCACTCGCGCTCTACCTGCTGCTTGGAAAAATCGAATCTGCTATCGCAGGGCCGCAGCAAACGCCGCGCGCTGAATGGCCGCGCATAATCTTTTCCACACTCCGCGTGCTGCTGTTCGGCTTCGCTTTGCCGCTCGTGTGCATACATCTCTGGATTGCGTTGATGCGCGAGACGACAGGCAATGTGCTGCGCCGTTTGAGGCCGCTCGTAAGCCGGGCTTTTGCGCCGCGCTCTGTAAAAATTTATGTCTGCGGCGTGATTCTCTTCGGCATCTTGCCGTATCTGCTGATTAACTCGCGGACGCCGTTTGAGCGCGCATGGATTGAGCTGACTCTGCTCGGCACGCGGCTCGTTGTGGCTTTCAGCCTGATACTTTTCGGTTGGGTGATTACCGTCGGCGCGATGAAAAAAGATTTGAGCGCGGAGGGATAAGCGGTGCAGAGCTTTGTTCTCAAATTTCATCCGGCACGTTTCGCGCGTCATCCATTGACGATGCTGTGCGCAGTCTTGCTCCTGCTGCTCGGCTCTCTGCCGGGCGGTTGGCCCAGAGGTTTGACGCGCGATGAAGCGAGTGGGCGAAGCTTTGATGAAGAGGATGCTGTCTTGCAGCGTGCGGCCACGATTGCTCTGGACGGGCGCGAAGGCGCGGTGATTGTCATGGACGCGCAGACTGGGCGCGTGCGTGCGCTCGTCAATCAGCGCATGGCGACCGAAGAGACGTTTGCGCCCGGCTCGACCGTCAAGCCTTTCGCAGCCCTCGCGGCTTTGCGCGCAGGTTTGATTAGCGAAGACTCGCGCCTGCTCTGCCGTGAGCGTTATCGTCGCGGCGATTTTGAAATCAACTGCTCGCATCCGAAAGAGCAACCACCGTTTGGCCCTGCGCAGGCGTTAGCCTTTTCGTGCAACTACTATTTCGGAGAGCTTGGCGAAAGATTGAGCGAAGAGAAATTTAATCGCACGCTCGAATCATTCGGCTTCGGCTCGCGCACGGGTTTTGGCCCACAAGAGGCTGTAGGGAAATTGCCGCGCGGCACACGCCAGATGAGCAACACGCTCGGCGAAGGCGGCGAGATGAGAGCCACGCCCATGCAACTCATCACGGCTTACTCTGCGCTCTTGAACGGCGGCCATCTCTATTTCCCACAGCATGCCTCTCATGCAGACTTTAACGCGCGCGAACGTGCGCAGTTGGAGATTGCCGCAGAGCATCGAAAAATTTTGCTCGAAGGAATGCGCGGCGCAGTCGAGTATGGGACGGCGGACAAATCAGGTCTGGCTTCTTTACCAATGAAAATTTTCGGCAAGACAGGGACTTCGACCGCCAGCGATGACGGAGGCCGCACGCAGGGATGGTTTATAGGATTGGCTGCCGTTGGAAATCAGCCGGAAGAAGAGCGCGCGGATTCAATCAAGCTGGCCGTGCTGGTCTTTCTGCGGCGCGCGCATGGAGCGGACAGTGCAGAGGCTTCGAGGTTTGTGTTTGAAGAATTCGCCCGGATGGGGAGCCGAGGCGAAGCAGAGGCGAGCGGGCGCGGCGATAAAGAGCAGGTCGCCGCGTCAGCTCGTCTCACCAAGATGCCCGTCCGCGTTCATCTCGTGCGCGAGAATGTGACTAAGACAATCTCTTTTGAAGATTACGTGCTTGGCGTTGTCGCTGCGGAAGGAAGTATCGAAGAAGAGCCGGATGCTCTCAAGGCTCTGGCCGTTGCGAGTCGCACCTACGCGCTCAAAAACCTTCGACGCCATGAAAGCGAGGGTTACGACTTTTGCACGACGACGCATTGCCAGCGATTCACGCACGTCGAGCATGATGGAGTGCGTGAGGCTATCGCGCGCGCGGCGACGGAAACAGAGGGCGAAATCCTGCGCGACATAGATGACAGAATTGTCGAAGCCTACTTCAGCGCATCGTGCGGCGGGATGACCGCAGACATACATACACTTTGGGGCGCGCAACCGAAAAGTTACCTGCGCGGTGTGCGCGATGAATATTGCAAGGAGATGCCGCACAGCCATTGGGAGGATGTCATTCCGGCTGAGAAATTGACAGAGGCTTTGGAGAGCGACGAGCGAAGCCGAGTCGGGATGATTGATGAAGTCAGGATTTCCAAAAGAGACGCAACAGGCCGCGCAGAGTTGATTGACATCAAGGGCGAGCGGCGCAGGCGAACTTTGCGCGGATGGGATTTCAAAATCATAGTCGGACGCGCGCTTGGTTGGAATCTTTTGAAAAGCTCTCGCTTCGAGGTCAGGCGCGCTGGCCCAAATTTTATTTTTCGCGGCACAGGATTCGGTCACGGGCTTGGACTTTGTCAGGAAGGCGCGCATGTGATGGCCGAAGGCGGAATGAACTATCGCCAGATTCTCGCGCGATATTTTCCCGGCACAAACGTCAGACAGGAGCGACAGACTTCGCTCTGAAGAGAGAAAGATGAAATCAAACGCAGAGACACAGCGGCGTCGGAGCAGATATAAATTTTCCGCATGGCACTTAATTTTCCCCTGCGTGCTCTGTATCTCAGTTTCTCTGTGGCTCGTCACACGCCAGCACAGCAAGGTCAAGCCGGAGGGAGACATCTTGCGCGCAGCAAACAATCAAGCTCTTCAACAAAGCCCTGCCCGCGCTACGCCCCCAATCACGCGCGTCCTCACTCCTTCCCTGTCAGCTTCCTCTGCGCGCTCTCTGTCGAGCGAAAAATTCCGCGCGCGATTCTCTGCGCGTGTCGAACGGCGCGAGGTCGAATCGGTTCTGCGCACACTCGAAAAAGTGCGACGCGATGTAGCACGGCGCACGGCTGCCGCATCCCTGCCTGAAAGAAATTCCGCGCCGCTCGATGTGGTGATTCACGACACGACCGGAGATTTCGTCGCCGCGACAGGCCAGCCCTGGTGGGCCGCAGCCGTCACGCATGACAACCTGATTGAACTTCAACCGCTTGAGATTCTGCGAAGTCGCGGCGTCCTTGAACAGACTTTGCGACACGAGTACGCGCATACTGTGATTGAAAATTTGAGCGGCGGAAATGCTCCGCGCTGGCTGTCCGAAGGACTCGCGGCGCACGTCGCAGGTGAAGGCGCGCTGCTCGCCTACAAGCAATCGAAAGAGCAACTCTCCGTCGAAGAGCTTGAGAAGCGACTGGCCCAGCCAGCTTCCGCAGAAGAGATGCACGAGCTTTATGCCGCAGCCTATCGCGAAGTCACCGCGCTGATTCGCGCCGAAGGCGAAGCGGAAGTCTGGCGTCGTCTCTTACAAAACTAAAATCTCCCGCAAAGGCGCAAAGAAGGCGCGCAGAAGAACAAAGAGAGCTTCAACTTAATCTTTTGTTTTTCTTTGCGAGCTTTCTTTGCGCCTTTGCGCCTTTGCGCGAAACCTCCAGCCGGATTATCCTTCACTTTGAATCCAAACAAATCTTCGGAGCAATCACATGAAAACATCCCTGTCTCAAGAATCCACGCGCGCGGTGACACAAACATTGCAGCAGGCCAATGTTGCTTTCGCCAACAGGTATCCCGGCGAAACCGGACGCCGCCAGCCTGTTCACACTGTCTATGGCGGCGCGCATCTCTTCAAAGCCGACTCCGCAAACAGGCTCGGCTTACTCGCGCGCCGCGCGCTTGAGCAATACGCGCCGGACTTTAAGAGCTTTGCCAGGGCCATCAACCTGCCCGGCACAGATGAATTGGCCCAGACTATTTACACGCGCGTTGTTGAGAAATTGCAGCGCGAGCCGGTCGAAGATTTCCGTATAGATTTTGAGGACGGCTATGGCAATCGCCCGGACGCGGAAGAGGACGGGCATGCGGCTGCGGCTGCGAGCGAAGTCGCGGCGGGCATGGAAGCAGGCACGCTCTCGCCCTTCATAGGCATACGCATCAAACCTTTTACGGAAGAGTTGCGCGAGCGCAGCATGCGCACATTAGACATCTTTATCTCTACCATGCTCGAAAAATCCGGTGGCCGTCTGCCTGACAATTTCGTCGTCACACTGCCAAAAGTCGTGATGCCCGAACAGGTCTCGGCCCTCGCGGATTTGTACGACATTTTTGAAGAGCAGCTACAGCTTGAGACTGGCACGCTCAAATTTGAATTGATGGTCGAGACGACACAGTCAATTATTAACGAGCACGGCAACTCGAACTTGCCGCTCATGCACGACGCCGCGCGTGGCCGACTCATCGCCGCGCACTTCGGGACATACGACTACACTGCGAGTTGCAACATCACAGCCGCGCACCAGCACATGATGCACCCGGCCTGCGATTTCGCGCGTCACATGATGCAGGTCGCATTCGGCGGAACAGGCATCTGGCTCTCGGATGGCGCGACAAACATCATGCCCGTCGCGCAACACCGCGCCGGCGAAGGTCAGGAACTTACGCCTGAACAAATCGCAGAGAACACGCAGACAGTGCACCGCGCGTGGCGGCTGCATTACGACCACATACAGCACTCGCTCGAAAACGCTTACTATCAGGGATGGGACTTGCATCCCGCGCAACTGCCGACGCGCTATGCGGCAGTCTATTCGTTCTTCTTGCAGAGTCTGGATGCGGCCAGCGAGCGGCTCAGAAATTTTGTTGAGAAGGCTGCTAAAGCAACTTTAGTTGGAGACGTGTTTGATGATGCGGCGACAGGTCAAGGCTTATTGAACTACTTCCTGCGCGCCATCAACTGCGGCGCGTTGACGGAAGAGGAAGCGACACGCTTGACCAGCCTCACTCTCGCGGAACTGAGGACAGGCTCTTTCGTCAAAATCTTGAAAGGTCGGCAGGGTTAATTATAACCTTGCAGAAAGATTTAATCAGCCACAGAGGCACAGAGACACAGAGAAGAGCATCGATTGGAAAAATAAAGTTTATTTTAATTTCCTCTGTGTCTCTGTGCCTCTGTGGCTAAATCAGTTCTGAATTCTAAGATGACAAGCAATCACAAAGAACAATTCATTGAAGCTTTGTCAAAGAGTCTTGAAGAAAACTCTTTCGTCAAACTATCTCTGGGAAAATACAGGGGCGCGGATCAGAACCTGCAAAAGATTCTGGTGCGCCTGATTCAGGTCAAGAAAGGCACGCGGCTTTTCTTTCTCTATCGCTATAACACGCGAGACATGGTGAAGAACTATTCCTTCGCGGAAGGCGCGGAGATGGTGCGCGAGTTGTTAGGCGAAACCTTTATGAGCGGCCATCTCTTTACCTTGCAGCAGGATTTGCAGATTGAGTTCAGCAAGAAATCCAAATCCAGATTGCACGCGAGCAAGCCTACGTTTAAGGCTCCGCCCTCTGCCAGACATAACCGCGAGAAGCGTTGGCAGATTGAGCCGCGAGACAATTTTTATCTCAAAGCTCTCGGCGTGACGGATGACAAGGGCGAAATCAAAGAGCGCATGGGAGACAAGTGGAAACAGATTAATAAATTTATCGAAATTATCGGCAAGCTGTTTGACACCTCCGCACTCGCACAGGAAAAAGAACTCTCGATTGTGGACATGGGCGCGGGCAAAGGTTATCTGACATTTGCGACCTACGATTATTTTAACAACGTGCGCGACAAGCGTGCGCGCGTCGTCGGAGTTGACGCACGCGAGGAACTCGTAGGCCTGTGCAGCGACATCGCACGCGCAGCAGATTTTGATGAATTGCATTTCGAGCGCGGCTTGATACGTGATTACGACTTGCGCGAAGTTGACATACTGATTGCGCTCCACGCATGCAATACTGCGACTGACGAAGCCATCTACAAAGGCATCGCGGCACGCGCTTCGATTATCATCTGCGCGCCTTGCTGCCATCAGCAAATCAGGCCGCAGATGGTCGCGCCCGAAATGCTGCAAGGCGTCCTCCGGCACGGCATCCTGCTTGAGCGCGAAGCGGAGATTGCGACAGACGGCTTGCGCGCACTCCTGCTTGAGCAGCAAGGCTACGCGACCAAAGTTTTCGAGTTTATTTCAACCGAGCACACGCAGAAGAACACGATGATTGTCGGCATCAGGCAGGAACAGGCAACGGAAAATCTATCCATCGCGCGGCAGATAGCGGAACTGAAAAACTTCTACGGCATCCGCGAGCATCATCTGGAAACATTGCTCGCCGCAAAAGCATAAAAAAGACAAGCGGCTCTGCCGCCTAAGCTGTGCGGAAAGCCTTTGGCTTTTCGGCTCGCGTTCCTTAACTTGAGGCGAGGCTCAGCCTCGCCGGGAAGAATGAGAGTTGTGCGGAAAGTCAGAGACTTTCCGCACAGCAGACGGCGGAGCCGCTTTTATCTTGATCACGCTTTAGATAGGCTTACATTTTCCGCGCGCCGCTCTTGGGCTGGGCTGTGCCTTTTGGTTGGACGGCGGTGTTGGAATTACTGGCCGGTGCGCCGTTTGATTCCGCGTAAGTTCCTGCGAAGGTGAGCACGCACATCGAGCCGTAGTTGGTGCGTTCGCCGATGGCGACTCCGATGTGGCGATAGTTTGTGCTGAGCAGATTTCTTCTGTGACCGCGCGTGGAGACGCCGTCGTCAACCAGCCAGCCGAGGACAATCTCGCGCGCGCTGTCCGACTGATAGACTATGTTTTCGCCGATGCCGTTTGAAAAGTTGCCGTAGCGATTGACGCGCGATTCGGTTGTGCTGCCGTCCGTCCCCTTGTGGCCCGTGTTGCCAGTCTTGCTCAAGTCCTTGACATGATCTTTGGCGGCCAGAGTCATGCCTTTGGAAAGTGTGTAGGGCGGCAGAGGCTTTGCTGCGCGCAGGAAGCTGATGGCTTCGTCAACCGCGCTCGTGCCTTCGTTGGTTGTGAGCCAGATTGTTGCGCCCGGCGCTTTATAGTCTTTGCCTTTGTAATATTTTTTCATCTGCTCAAGATTCGCAGCATACTTCACAGGGTCTGCGCGCAGCAGATTAATCTCGCGTATCAAATCTTTTTCCAGCGTGGAAATATAGTCAGCAGTGTCAATGTCAGAGCCGCTTGCGGCGCGACTTCCGGCAGTGGGCTGAAAGCTGATTGCAAGAAGGAATGAGAGAAGGGAGATAGCGGCGACTGTAAAATTTCTCTTTCGGGGGCTCATGGGGGTTTCAATTCTCCTGTCTGTTGGAAAGGGGTTTCATCAACACAAATCGGGCGTCCGGCAAGCCGCTTTGTATCCCAAACTCGATTTTTCGTCAAGCAGTTAAAAGCACAGGAGCGGTTCAGTTAGAGAGAGAAAGAAGAAAAGCAGTTTCCCGCAAAGGCGATGGTGGCGCAAAGAAAGCTCGCAAAGGTGTTGAAGCTTAATTTATCTTGCATGCTTTTCTTTGCGCCTTTGCGCCTTTGCGCGAGATTCTTTCGTATGCTTTTTATGCTCTTCTAATGAACTTCGCGGCGATCCATCCGGCCAGCACGAGGGCTGAGAGAATTATCCAGTTATACTCGCTGCCGTAGGTCGCCGTCGGAAAGTGATTGCTAATCATCGTGAAGACGACAGGCACGACCATGAAGGTGTTGTGTTTGGAGCGCAGCTTGGCGCGTGTTGCGAGAGCCGCGTCGGCTTCTTTGCCATCACGCATGGCCGCAATCATCTTGCGCTGCGCCGGAAGAATTCTCATCCACACGTTGGCTGCCATGATTGTCCCGAACATCGCGCCTATTTGAATATAAGCAGCACGCCCGCTCAGCAATCGAGTAAGCGTAAAGGCAAAGACAACTACGACGAGAAAAGCAATGACAGCAAATTCCATCTCTAATTTACCAAACCGCTCTTCTCGCATGAAGTCACGTATGCCCCACCACATAAACTCATAAAACAGATACCCGATAATGATGAAGCCCAAGCTTAACGCTGTCGCCTTGCCGACGCTGATGTCCAGCACATCCGGGTCAACCAGCGCGCCGCCCATGTAATAGACCAGCACGAGCAGGACAAAGCCGCTCAGCCATGTCAGCGCGGCTTCCCAGCGAAACCAGTGCAGCTTACGCGCAAGCTCTGCCACCTTCTGCTTTTCGACGACATAAAATCCGCCGCTATGCACCATCCAGAGCTGCGCCTTCTCGCCGGACTTGAGCGACGCTTCTTCCTCTCCCAATCGCCCGTCGAGCCATGTAAAAAAATATGTCTGCCCGATCCAGAGGATGCCGACGAAGATGTGTATCCAGCGCGCGAACAGGTTTATCCATTCACTGACGTAAGGGTTGATTCTCATGTTTTAGCTTCCGCGATAGGTGGAATAGCCGAACGGGTTTAGTAAAAGCGGGACATGATAATGCTCTGATGTGTCGCGTATGACAAAGCTGACGGTCACTTGCTCGTAAAAACTCTCCAAGCTCTGCGAAGCGAAATATGCTCCGACTTCAAATGTCAGCCTGTACGCGCCCGGCGCAATCTCTCTTTCATCCGGCAAAAGATTTTTGAGACGGCCATCCGCATCCGTCTCGCCATGCCCAAGCTCAGTCCATTTTTTATTATCCGAAAAATATTCCAGCCTCACATAGACTCCGCTCGCGGGCTTGCCTTTTGAAGTATCAAGGATGTGTGTTGTGATTGCGCTCATTGGTCCAGAAACTTTTTCAATCTCAGGTGTGTGATGCGTCTTTGCTCTTCGGCAGCGAGGCGAAGCTCCGTGTCCGGCTCGTTCTGCAAACGCTGATAGAGAAGCTTGAGCATCTCTTCCGCGCTCTTGCCCGTCGCGCAGACGATATAGATATAGCCGAATCTTCTCTCGTAATCATGATTGGCTTTTAAGAGCGCGGCCTGCGTCGCTTCCGTTGCGCTGCTTGCGCCCGCCTGTTCTTCTTCAGACCAGCGGCTTGATGTCGTGGCCGACGCAACTTCCTTCTTCTCGCCAATCTTCGGATGCGCGGCAAAAGCTTCGAGCCAGTCGGCAGCATCCAGCGACCACCACACGTGGTCAGCCGTCAGGAGCAGTTCATGCATATCCTCAAAAGGCCGCTCGCGCTCCATCCCGCGCGCCCACTTCTGAGAGCCGCAGCATTGCAGCAATGCCGCGTATGCATCCTCTCTCTCAAGCTCATTCAGTTTTGCAACTTCCACGCTCACGCTTGATGCACTGTCCCAAAGACACGCAGGCGACTCACGCCGCCGTCAGGGTAAATGTTAAAGCGCACATGCGAGACTGGCCCAATGACTTTGATTTCATCCTCAAAGAGATGCCGCGTGTGCGCCTGCAATTTTGTGCGCGAGAGAATTTCTGTCCAATCTGCCGCGCCGATTTCTTCCACGCTCCGCCCCTGAGCATCAATCGCTTCGAGCGAACAGCTTTCGGGAAAGTTTCCTTTAAAGTGCGCTGTGTCCACCTCTACGCGATGAATGATACCCCGCGCACCGAATTGGATAATGCTCCAATCAAAGCCTGGGCCGCGCCTGCGTTTTGTCTCCCAGCCGTCGCTCATGTTCGCTGCGCGTCCGGGCATAATCAGGTTATGGCGATGACCGAAGAACATATCGCTGCACGCGAGAACCAAACCTCCGTGCTCGACTGCCGCAAGGTCAATCTCACTCGCGCTCTGCCGCGCAAGCCTTTGCCAGTCAGGGACAACTTCGCCGTAAATTCTCAAACGCGCGACGCCGCCGTCAGGAAAAATCTTAAAGCGCAAGTGCGTGAAACGACCTTCGTGATTGATAGCAAACTGATTGTGCGAATCGCCTTCCAGCTTTGCTTGCGGCAAAATCTCTGTCCATTCAATCTCTTCGCCAATCAACTCTTCGACACTCGCATTCCCGCTCACGGCGCAGGCTTCCAGAGAGCATTGCTCTGGAAAGTTGCCGCGAAAGAAACTCGTGTCCACATCCACGCCGCGAATAATGCCCGGCACGCCGAGACGCACGATGCACCAATCGAAACCGGGGACACGTTTGCGGCGCGATTCCCAGCCGTCCATCCACTTGCCCCTGTCCGTGTATTTGCCTTCGATAAAAATTGGCGCAGACGGTTTTAAAAGATTCTCTTTCTCCGCAAAGAACTCGTCGTTGGCATAGAGCACTGCGCCGCCGAGTCTTTCAGAGGCAAGGTCAACTAACTCCGTGAAATCCATCAGAAGCTTCCTCTTTTAAGCATCATGCCCAAAGGTTCTGTGACAAACTCTCCATCATCATAAATCAACTGCCCGCGCAGGAAAGTTTTACTAACCGCCCCGCTCAAACTTCTTCCGGCATAAGGCGTGAGCTTGTGCCTGTGCGAAAGTTTCTGAGGCTCAACACGAAACGACGCATCAGGATTCCAGACCACAAGGTCTGCATCGCTTCCAACCGCAAGTCTTCCCTTTCGCTTCTCCAAACCCGCGAGGCGCGCGGGCGCACGCGCCAGCCACTCTGCTAATCGATTTATAGAATAGCCGCGCCTTTGCGCCTCAGTCCACATCACAGGCAAACGCAGTTGCAAGGAAGAGATGCCGCCCCATGCTTCCAAAAAATTTCCGGTGTCGAGACATTTCATCTCCGGCGGACAAGGCGAATGGTCAGAGACGACCATCTCTATCAATCCTTCATCGAGCGCGCTCCACAATTTTTCAGAGTTCTCGCGCTCGCGCACGGGCGGGCAACACTTAAACTGCGTCGCGCCGTCTGGAATCTCTTCCGCGACGAAAGAGAGATAATGCGGGCATGTCTCAAGCGTGACAGGCAAGCCTTCCCTTTTAGCCTCGCGCAGCATTTCAAGAGCCGTCGAAGATGAATGATGAACAATGTGCACACGCGCTCTAGTCTCGCGGCTGAGGCGCAGAACGAGCGCGACCGCTTCATCCTCAGCCTCTTTGGGCCGCGTCTCAAGAAAAGTTTTGTACTCTTGCGGTCTCGCGCCGCTTGAAGCTTGCGCCGCAGAAGCCTCTTCCACAGGCGCGGGCATCTCTGCATGAACTATCAGAAGCGAGTTCAATCTCGATAGCTCAAGCATCGCCACGCGCAAATCTTTTTCAGTTACATTCGGAAAATCATCCACGCCCGAATGAATCAGAAAGCATTTGAAGCCGACCACTCCCGCCGCGAACATTGGCCCAAGCTCAGGCACATTGCCCGGCACAACGCCGCCCCAGAAGCCCGTGTCCACAGACAGCTTGCCTTTCGTCGCTGCCAGTTTTTTCTCAAAAGCCGCAAGCGTCGTCGTCGCCGGAATGTTGTTGAGCGGCATGTCCACAATCGTCGTCACGCCGCCCGCAGCAGCCGCGCGCGTCGCCGTCTCGAATCCTTCCCAATCCGTGCGACCCGGCTCGTTGATGTGCACATGCGTGTCCACGAGTCCCTGCATCAGGACAGAGTCCTGCCCGACTTCAAAGACCTGACAGCCGTTCGGGATTTCATCGAAAGCAGTGATGGCCTGAATGATGCCATCTTTGATATGAATCGCCGCCGGGCCAGTCTCTTCTGCTAAAACGACTCGCGGGCCGCGTATGATTTTATCCGGCACAGCCATTTGCAAGAGACTTATATCAGGAAAGAATTTTCCCGCAAAGGCGCAAAGGCGCAAAGAAGTCCGCAGAGGATTGAATGCCACTGGCTCTTTGCGTGCTTTTCTTTGCGCCTTTGCGCCTTTGCGGGAAACTGTCTTTCTTTTCCCCATATTCCGAAATGGAAATTATCACGCCGCCGGGCAAACTTTATTTTTCCCTATAACATCGTAGAAGCAATAGAGTAACATCCATTCTGAAGAGTCTGCCGTCCGTAGTCGAAGGGAAACTATAATTCCATGCGAACTATTTTCAAGGGCATCTGTCTTGCCATTCTCGCCTTGATAATGACATCCGCCGCGCTTGCACAATCCGGTCGCGGCAAGCAGCGCACGAGTGATGTCAAAAAAAATCAACCGCCCGCCAGCTCTACCGCCACGCCCGCGCCCACACCCGCAGAAGATTTGCAGCAGGATGTAGAGTCTGTCAAAGTTGATACCAATCTCGTCGCAGTGCCTGTCATTGCCAGCGACCGCAACAACATCTATGTGCCTGATATGAGGCAGGAAGACTTTACAATCGAAGAGGACGGAGTGAAGCAGGAAGTAGTTTTCTTTGCCTCGACAACGCAACCATTTCATGTCGTACTGATGCTCGACACGAGCGCGAGTACGCAGGACAAGCTGGGCCAAATTCAACGCGCCGCGACAGCCTTTGTCAACGAACTGCAACCGGCAGATCGTGTGAAGCTCATTTCCTTTGACGACCAGATAATTGATTACGGCAAATTCACAAATGACCGCGAGGCTTTGCGCTCATCCATCAATCGCATGCGTCCCGGCAAAGGCACTAAGCTTTATGATGCGATGGCTCTGGCGATTGATTCGCTGCGGCGCATAGAGGGACGCAAGGCGATAGTCATTTTCACGGACGGCGTTGATTGGTACAGCGACCACAAGTCGATTGACGACAACCGACGCGAGTTGGAAGAGGCTGGCATCATCGTTTATCCGATTCGCTATGACACGCGCGATGAAGTCGAGCGCATGGTGCGACAGCAGCAGCGCGAAGGCCGCTCGGTTGACCTCGCAACGATTCTCGGCGGAGGCGGAGGCTCGACGACGACTCCGACCACTTTTCCCGGCGGCAGCATTCCACTGCCTCCCGGCGCAGGCGGCGGAGGCACGCCCAAGATTGGCCCAGTGCCGATTCCTCCAATCCTGATTCCGCGCCGCGATGACCCGAACAATCCCAACGACCCGAACCGCGTGCCGTCGAACGACCCGTTCCCAGTTCCCAGAAACGACCCGACGACCACAGGGACAGGCTCAGGCGGGATTGATCCGAACATAGACGCGATGCTCGACATGGCCTATGCGACTGCGGATGGATACCTGCGCGATTTGGCTCTCATCACAGGCGGCAAGCTTCATCGCGCGGACACGCTCGGCTCGCTCCCGGCAGCCTTTGCCAACATCGCCGCAGAGCTTCGGACACAATACTCTCTGGGCTATTATCCGACCAACACCGCGCGCGATGGAAAATTCCGCAAGCTCAAAGTCCGCACGACGCGCAAAGATGTGATTGTCCGCGCACGCCCCGGCTACCGCGCACCGAAAGAAGAAAAATAAGTTTCCCGCAAAGGCGCAAAGACGCAAAGAAAGCTCGCAAAGGTGTTGAAGCTTTACTTAGCTTGAAAGCTTTCTTCGCGCCTTCTTTGCGTCTTTGCGCCTTTGCGGGAAATTCCCTTCTTTCCAAGTTAAAATATTTCCGCCTTCATCCGAACACTTTTTCAAACAGCAGCCTCTTTATCAGTGGATGGCTTAGATTTATGGATGCAAAGCAGGAGACATGGTGGGTGCTGCGCGCACAATCCGGCGACAGAGACGCGCTGGACAGCTTGCTTGAATCCATACAGGAAACGCTCTTTGGCTATATCTCGAAACTTGTTGGCGACCGCGCGCTGGCCGAAGACATCTTGCAGGAAGTTTTTATCACCATCTATCGCAAGTTGCGCTGGCTGCGCGAGCCGGAGTTGTTTCGCCCCTGGGCCTATCGCATCGCTTCGAGAGAATCTTTTAAACGTTTGAAGCGCGAGCAGCGTTGGTCTGCACAGGTCAGAGACGAAGCAGTTTTGGAAGCCATCCCTGCTCTTGAAACAGAAGAAGAATTTGAGCCGGAGTTGGCACAGCATCTCCCGCAGCTTATCGCGCGCCTCTCGCCGGCCAGCCGTGCCGTGCTGCTCTTGCATTACTTTGAAGAGCTATCGCTCGGCGAGATTGCAGATGTGCTCGGCATCGCTCAAGGCACAGTCAAATCGCGTCTCGCCTATGGTCTTCAAAGCCTGCGACGCGCGATACGCGAACAGGCCAACGCTGGCGACAGAGATATGAAACTGAAAGGAGAAAGTCATGTCTGACAAGAAAGTGAATCACACAAACGACACCGCGTTGGATGAAGGTCAAAGCACTCTCAAAAAGGCAATCATCATCTTTGCCATCATAGAGGCGCTCATACTCTTGCCCGTCACGCTTTATCTAATCTTGCGCTGAGAAGAAGGAGGTCTTTATGTCTCAAGTAAATAATATTGACACCGTGCGCGCATCCGCGCTCGATAGGATTGACAGGAGCGGGCGGAATTACCGTCTGGCTTTTTTCGGAGCCGCCGTTGTCGAGGCTGCATTCATGGCAGGCTTTCTGCTGCTCGCAGACTTTTCCAACAGGACGCACCTGCTGCTGCTCATCGCCACCATCACAATCTATACCATCCTCGCTTTCGGCCTCGTCGCGCTCGGCACGCATCACACACGCAACACTTTGCGCGTGCTGAAAGCAGTCGAGATGTTGGGGAATCAACTGAAAGACGGAAGGCTTTAAGCTCTGAGCAAAAATTCTTTGAGCAGATTTGCTGCGACTTGCAAACGATAACTAGCGGTGGAGCGTATGTCATCTATCGGCACAATCTCTTTCATCAATTCCGATTGAGCCGCACTGACAGACGCTCCATCAATCTCTTTGCCTCTTAAAATATTTTCGGTCTGACGACAACGCAACGGAACCGGCGCGACGCTGCCGAGCGCAACACGCACATCTCCAATCAGCATGCCTTCCATGCGCAGCATCCCCGCGAAACAAACTTTCGAGATGGCCTGAGCCTTGCGCGTCCCGACCTTGCGATAATACTGCCGCCACCCGCTTGTCTCGCGCGGCAATCTGATTCGGCTGATAATCTCTTCCGCTCTCAGAATCGTCTGCTTATAGCCCGTGTGAAAATCCGCGTAAGAAATCCAGCGCGCGCCCTGCACAGAGACGAGTTCCAGTTGAGCATCGTAAACCAGCAGGGCCGGAGGCGAATCGCCAGCCGGTGAAGCGTTGGCTATGTTGCCCGCGAGTGTGCCGCGATTCTGAATCGCAATCCCGCCCGTCTCGCGCGCCGCATGACAGAGAAGCGGAAACTCTTCCTGCAAAACCGGGCTCTGCTGCACCTCCGTATAAGTCGTCAATCCGCCGAGCGTAATTTCTTCGGGCGTTTCAACAATCCCCTTGAGATCCTTTAAGTTCCACAGGTTGACAAATTTTTTATGCGCGAGTAGTCCCGCCTCAAAGAGCACCATCAAATCCGTCCCGCCAGCGAAAGGCCGCCACACGCCCGGCTCGTTAGACAATAGCTCAAGCGCGTCCGCCAAATCTCGCGGAGCTTTCATCTCGTATTGCGGCAGATAAGCTCTCATAATTATTTAGCCACAGAGACAGGATTAACAAAGAAATTGCTTTTTCAGTCACGGCAGTGACGACATATCAGTAGCCCATAGCGTCAGCTATGGGTTAAAGAAAGGCAACCTGTTTGAGCTATCTTTAGATAGCGGCATAATATCTCTTGCCTAATGAATCAAACTTGAATTTATGTCGCCCTCTATCGAGGGCTTTGATGTTTTACCTGCGTCCTAACCCACAGCTTGCGCTGTGGGCTACTGATATACCGCTACTCCGTAGCTCCTAAAGAGCACTCGCAAAAGTAAAGAACATCTGCAAAAGCTGTCTTAACTAATTTCTTTCATTCTCCGTGTCTCTGTGTCTCTGTGGCAATACCTCCCTGACAAGCCTTTAACACGGAATCGAAAATCTTCATATAGCCGGTGCAGCGACAGAGATTGCCAGCCAAGCCATTGCGTATCGCTGCTTCATCTGGATTTGGATTCTGGGCCAGAAGATTGATGGCGGCCATTACCATGCCGGGCGTGCAGATGCCGCATTGCGCGCCGCCGCATTCGATGAATGCTGCTTGCACGGCATGCAGTTGTTCATCGCTTGCGACGCCTTCGATGGTTTTAATCTGTGCGCCCGCGACCTGCAAAGCAGGGACGAGACAGCTATTGACGAGCACGCCGTCAATCATGACAGAGCACGCGCCGCACTCGCCTTCGCCGCAGCCTTCTTTCGTGCCTGTCAGTCTGAGCTCTTCGCGCAGCACATCTAAGAGACGCGCCATCGGATAGACTTCAAGCTGTTCAGCTTTGCCATTCACTGTGCACTCGACAGAAATTTTTCCGCGTGCGTCGTCAGGCATACTCTTCCTCCATCGCCTGCATCAGCGATTCGGGCATCAACGGCACACGATTGAAGCTCAGCCCCGTTGCGTTTTCGATTGCATTCAGGATTGCCGGAGCCGGGCCATCCATCGGCAGTTCGCCAATTCCCTTCGCGCCGGAAGGCCCAAGCTCGTAAGGCGTCTCTGCGAAGAAGACACGTATCGGCGGAATGTCCGCAGCCGTCGGCATGATGTAATTGGTCATCTGATTATTCGCCATGCGGCCCTCGCGCCAGACCACGTTTTCATAAAGCGCGAAGCCTATGGCCTGTGCCACGCCGCCTTCTATCTGTCCAGCAGCGAGCACTGGATGAATGACGCGCCCGACTTCCTGCACGGCTACGAAATCATCCACGTGTGCTTCGTATGTCACAGGGTCTATCGTCACTTCCGCGACATAAATGGCCCACGCATATGCGCCGTAAGCGTCGCCCTGATACTTTTCATCATCCCAGCGAATGTTGTCCGGCTGTTTATATTGGCTGAAGGATTTGAGCGCGCCGTGCTGCTCTATGTATGCGGCGCAGGCTTTCTGAAAATCTTCCGGCGTGTAATCTTCCGCGAGAAATCCGCTCTGGACCAGAGACTGCTTTAAGCCTATGGCGGCGGATTCGACAAGCTTGCCGACAATCATCACTGTGCGCGACGCGACTGTTGGCCCACTGTTCGGCACATTGCCGGTGTCGGGTCTCGCAACTTCTATCGAATCGTAATCGAGTTTCAAAGCTTCTGCGGCAATCTGCGCAAAGATGGTATTTGTGCCTTGCCCTATCTCCGTGCTTGCGGCGAGGACGCGGACGCGGCCCGCAGGCGTGGCTTCGACGCCGACGACGGATTGCAGAAACTGTTCGCCGGAGCCTGTGAAGCCCGCGCCGTGCATGAAGGAAGCAAAGCCAATTCCCTTCTTCTTCAACGAGTTTTTATTTTTATGGGCGAACTGTTCCAGCTTCCGCTTGTAATCCGTCAACTCAAAGGCGCGCTCCATCAAACCGTTGAGGTCAACCGGCTCGCGTATCACTTGCCCGGTCGCGGTTGTCTCTCCCTGTTGGATAAAGTTGCGGCGGCGAAACTCTTCGGGCGAGAGGCCGATAGTGTGGGCCACTTTGTTGAGATGTCTTTCGAGAGCAAAGATGCTCTGCGGCGCGCCGAAGCCGCGAAAGGCTCCGTGCGGCGGCGCGTTGGTCGCGAGTGCGCGGCTCGTTATCCGCACGTTCGGACAACTGTACGGGCCTGCGGCGTGAATCGTCCCGCGCGAAAGGACTACGGATGAGAGCGTCGCATAAGCTCCGCCGTCCACATTGAACTCAATCTCCATCGCCAAAAGTTTTCCGTCGCGCGAGACTGCCGTGCGATGCAAGGTCTGCGATGGATGCCGCTTGGTCGTCGCGGCCATGTCTTCCGCGCGGTCGTAAACCATCTTGACGGGCCTGCCGGATTTCCATGCGAGCAAGGCTGCGTGGCCCGCAATCATCGAAGGATATTCTTCCTTGCCGCCGAAACCTCCGCCCGTCTCGACCTGCACGACACGAATCTTTTCTTCCGGCAAAGGGAAAAGTTTTAAGAGAGCTTTGTGGACATAATAAGGGCATTGCATAGAGCCCCAGACCGTCACTCCCGCTTCAGGATTGGCGATGGCAATCACGCCGTTGTTCTCTATATAAAGCTGCTCCTGCGCGCCGGTCGTGTACTCGCCCTCGACTATGAAATCCGCGCTCTGCCAAACTTCGTCCACGTTTCCTTTCTCGACATGAAAGGTTTTGAAGATATTGTCTTCGCCCCAGATAATTTCTTTCTTGTTGAGAGAATCTTTGATGGAAAAGATTGCTGGCAGAGGCTCTATCTCAAGACGCACGTGGCGGCGGGCTTCTTCAAGAAGATACTTGTCTTCGTGAGCGAGCAGGACAACAGCTTCTTCCGGGTGATTGACAAACTCTTCTGCGAGATACGGCTGGTCCAGAAGAATGAGCGCGACTGCGTTCTGGCCCGGAATGTCTTTGGCAGTGACGACTGTGAACTCGTCCCACGGCAGAGCATCATTCTCAAAAGCTATGCGCGCAATGCGCCCGCGCGGAGCAGGGCTGCGCACAGTCACGCCGTAAAGCATCTGCGGAAAAACGAGGTCGTCTATATATCGCGCCTGCCCTGTGACCTTATCGCGCCCCTCTTTGCGCGGCACAGGCGCGCCCACGAATTGCTTCTCCATATAAGCCTAATGCTATACCACATTGCCGAAAAGGTTTCGAGTTTCGAGAAGCCAAAACCGTGCAGCAGGAACTCCTAAAGTAGAATTGCGCCTTTCTTCCCACGCTTCTTTTTTGTTACATTGACGATGAAGACAAACCACAAAGCGCGAGGCTGGAGAGGCGGTCACAAGTGAAAGCTGTCGGAAGTCAGGCTACACCCGAAGTGATACAGACATGGATTGAGGTACACAAGCTTTTTCAGGAATGCAGCGGCGAGCGGCGCGAGCGGCTACAGCAGGTCGCAGACCGACTCGGCATCAGCTTTAAAGTGGCAAAGCGACGCCTGCGTAATTATGAAGGGATGCAGAAAGTTAATAAGAAATAGTCGTCACAGCTTTGAGAGGCGATACACTTTTGAGCGCAGGCAGTATTGGCTGTCTGAGGAACAAACAAGATGGCTGAATCACAAGCGCGGGCTTTGAACGTCGTCTGTCTCGCCAGCTATTTCAAGGGCGGCGAGTTTATGCGCGAGTGCAAGCGGCAGGGCCATCGCGTTCTGCTGTTGACGAAGGAAAAATTTCTCTACGAAGATTGGCCGCGCGAAAGCCTCGATGACATCATCACCGTCCCGAACGAAGCTGGCCCGGAAATCTTTATTCACACCGTCACACAGCTTGCGCGCCAGCGAAAGATTGACCGCCTCATCGCGCTCGAAGAGTTTGATGTCATCACAACTGGATTGATACGCGAACATTTGCGGATGCCCGGAATGACGAGCGCAGAGGCGCGCATCTTCCGCGACAAGCTGGCGATGCGCGACGTGGCACGAAAGGCTGGCCTGCCCGTGCCTGACTTTGTGCATGTGCTCAACTATGAAGAGCTGCGTGATTACATGACGCGCGTTCCGCCTCCCTGGGTGATGAAGCCGCGCGCGGATGTCTCAGCCGTCGGCATCAAGAAGATGGAGCACTCGGAACAGGTCTGGCGAACGATTGACGAGCTTGACAGGCGCGAACTCCTGCGCGAGCGTTCTTCATATTATCTGCTCGAACGCTATGTGCCGGGAGATGTTTTTCATGTGGATTCGCTGGTCGAAAACGGCGAAGTAATTTTCGCGGGAGCGAATGGTTACGGGCGACCGCCGATGGATGTCGCGCACGGCGGCGGCGTCTTTATCTCGCACACGCTTGAGCATGGCTCTGAAGACCAGCAGGCTCTCTTAGAATTGAATCAAAGATTGGTGACGGCTCTCGGCCTCAGGCGCGGCGCGGCTCACGCAGAATTTATCAAGGGGCGCGAGGACGGGCTTTTCTACTTTTTAGAAATTGCAGCGCGCGTCGGCGGAGCTTATATCGCGGAAGTTTTGGAAGCCGCGAGTGGCATTAATATCTGGCGCGAGTGGGCCGGAATCGAATTGGCCGCAGATGAAAGAGCATACGAGTTGCCGCCCGCGCGCGAGGAATATGGCGGCATAGTCCTCTCACTCGCGCGGCAGGAATACCCGGACACGTCCACTTACGCAGATCCCGAAATCGTCTATCGCGTCAAGAAGCGACATCACGTCGGCCTCGTCGTGCGTTCGCAGGAGTTAACACGCATCAAGGAGCTATTGGAAAATTACGCGCGCCGTTTTGCAGATGAATTTGTTGCCGTCGCGCCTCCGCTCGAAAAAGCTGAGTGAACGAAGAAATCTCCCGCAAAGGCGCAAAGGCGCAAAGAAGATGCGAAGAAAGCTTTCAAGATAAATAAGCATTCAACTCTTTGCGAGCTTTCTTTGCGTCTTTGCGCCTTTGCGCGAAACTTTCTTCGCCGCGCTGCTTCATGAGTTGAAAGAGCGCGCGTGAGCCTGTAAGATTCACAGCGTTTTGATGAACGCGACGATTGAATTGCCCGACAGGGAAACCGCAAACCCACTGGATCACCACCTCCAGCCATATCTGCCGGAACTGGCACAGCTTTCATCCACCAAAGAATTAGAAGCCAGCGCGCTCTATCACAGGCTGCGGCCTGAGATTGAGAGAGCGCTCAACGGCATCGTCATCGAAAACTTTGCTCCGGCAATAAATCATGCGCGCGCCCGCCGCTCAATCAAGTCAACGGCCTGGAACATTGAGCGCGGCAAACGTCTTGAGAGCATCATTCGCGTGCTCAAAGAGCATCCGCACATACGCGAGAGCGAGTTGTTGCTCCTGACAGAGTTGGATTATGGAATGGCGCGCACGCAGAATCGTTTTGTGGCGCGCGAGATTGCAGAGGCTCTGGAGATGAACTATGCCTTCGCGCCCTGCTATCTCTCGCTGGTCAAAGGGAGCGGAGCCGAGGTGCGTGTCGAAGGCGAGAACACACAGGCTCTGCATGGCAACGCACTCTTTGCGCGTTATCCGCTACACCGCGCGCACTCGCTCGCTCTGCCGAACGGCAAAGATAAGATGCGCGGCAAAGAGAAGCGGCTCGGCTGCCAGCGCGTCGTCATCGCAGACGTAGAGCACCCGCTCGGCATGTTTCGCGCGGTCAGCTTGCATCTGGACGCACACTCGACACAGAAGCACAGGCATCAACAGATGCAACTTGTACTCAATCACTTGGAAAACTTAAAGCCGCAGCTTCCGGTTTTAATCGGCGGCGACTGGAACACTTCGGGCTATAATTCAAAACGCGCGGTCTATACTATCGCAGGCTTCTGGCGGCGCGTGATGATGGGCGTGGGCCACGTTCTAAAGAATCACTATCTGAAGCCTGAGAGATGGTTTGAGCGCAAGCTCTTTAATGAGTTGGAACAACGCGGCTACAATTACAAAGATTTTAATGAGATGGGCGCAGGCACTCTGCATTACGATGTGAAGAATATAGAAGTGCATGAGAACTTAGCCGATTGGGTTCCCGCGTGGTGCTTCCGTTTTCTGCACTGGTCGCTCAGGGAACACGGAGGCCGCGCTTCACTTAAACTGGATTGGTTTGCGGGGAAAGATATTTCACCTGTTAAAGAAGAGCCGCTCGGAGTCGTAGGCCAACTGGATGACGCAGAAGGCCCGCTCTCGGATCACGACGCGATTGTGCTGAGCTTTGTGCCTGAGACAAACTTTTAATATTTTTTTTGAGGAGAAACTAATGCCTGATTCACAAAATTTTGGGGGCAATTCGCAGACGGTTGTTTACGATGTAGATGATTTCAAGTTTGAGACCATTGAGCAACAGAACGGGCAAGCCACTGTCATACGTTTTGAGCTGACAGACCCGCGTTATCATGCAGGCGATATGCTCGTCGTTCTTTCAGGGACGGACATACACTTTCACGGCATGATTGGACAACTGGCAGACGGCTGGGCCATAGCCTCTGACAGCAGAGGCTCGCTGCTGCCCGCGACGGTTCAGTAATTCTCTGTCTATCAGTCGGAGTTTAAATAGATGAAGGCTCGAAGAATCGAATCCACGCGCACGCTCTTCTGGCACGCTTCTTTGGTCTTGCTCCTTCTCGCGACAACAGCGTGCCAGCAGCACACACAGCAGATAACGAACAGCAAATCCGCAGCCAACGAGACCGCAGCCATCGGCGCATTGCGCAGCATAGCCTCCGCACAGAGCCTCTATGCGGTCACGCACAATGGCGAGTATGGCACGTTTGAGCAGCTTGTGAGCGGCGGCAATCTTGATTCGCGTTTCAAGGGTGAGCAGCCGGTCATCGGCGGCTATGTCTTGAAGATGAAAGCCAGCGGTCAGACCTATTCGGTCAACGCAGACCCGCAGCAAGCAGTCGCAGCAGGCTCGACAGGCAGCCGCCATTTTTATCTGGACTCGACAGACAACAGCGTTCACGTCAACCCGCAACAGCCTGCTTCGTCGAGCGACCCGACGCTCTAAAAACATGTCTCGCATCGGATTAAGCAGCAAGACTATGGCCTAAATCGCTACTGATTTTCTTTGATTACGCCCACAGTTAGATTTATAGTAGGCTTGATTCCGAAATCTCGGATTTAGCCCGGCAGTTTTTTTCGCCCACAATCGCTTTCGTGTAATCCAAAAGAGCATGTCATCTCGTAATCTCAATCAGGAGAGGGGTTCTGTGGAGCAGTTGCCACAGAGTTTAAGCGAAAGCGGCGCACGCAATGTGTGTCTGACAAATCTCATACATAGTCTGGCCCAGGGAGATCAGCACGCGATGAGTGCGTTGTATGACGCGACGAATCGTTTGGTGTATGGTCTGGCTTTGCGCATCCTCGGCGACGCGGGGCAGGCTGAAGAGGTCTTGATGGATGTCTATATGCAGGTCTGGCGGCAGGCTGCGTCTTATGACGAGAGACGCGGCGGGCCGCTCGCATGGCTGACGACGATGGCGCGCAGCCGCGCGATTGACCGCCTCCGCTCAGGCAAGCAAAGACAACAAAGAGAAGAACCGCTCGACGAGACAAGCAACCATTCCGCGCCCGCAGGCATTGAAGAAGAGGTAGCTGCCTCAGAGCTTCGCCAGAGAGTGCAGGCCGCGCTCGCACAGCTCTCACCTGAGCAGCGCGAAGTCATTGAGATGGCTTACTACGGCGGCATGAGCCACAGCGAGATTGCCGCAAAATTGGGCCAGCCGCTCGGCACTGTGAAAACGCGCACCCGACTTGGTATGATAAAGTTACGAGAGACGCTCAAGAGCGTCTGGGATGAGGGGAGTTTATGAAACACGCCATTATAGAAGAAGAGTTGGAAGAGAACGCGGCCCTGTACGCGCTCGGCGCACTCAGCCAGCACGAGGCTCTCTCTCTGGACCAGCATCTGGCTGAAGGCTGCGAAGTCTGCGCGGCTGAGTTGAAACAATTTGCATCTGTGGTCGAAGCGCTCGGACACGCCGCGCCCGAAGCCGCGCCGCCCGCAGGGACGCGCGAGAAATTGCTGGCGCGTCTCAGCGCAGAGCCGCAGCCGCACGCGACTTCCGCTCCAACCGATGAAGAAGATGAGACTCAAACGCCGCTCGTCGTTCGCGCGGACGAAGGCCGTTGGTATGAGATGGGCGAAGGCGTGCTTTGCAAACAACTCTTCGTTGACCCGACGCGCAACACTGTGACCACGCTGCTCAAACTCAATCCGGGCGCGCGCATGCCCATGCACCGCCATCGCGGGATAGAGGAATGCTATGTCATAGAAGGCGATGTCCGCACCAACAATCAAAATCTCAAAACGGGCGACTACACCTGCGCGATGGAAGGCAGCATTCATCATCCAATCACGACCATCAACGGAGCTTTGCTCCTAATTGTCGCGCCTCAGAGCTATGAAGTTTTAGAGCATTAAGACGGAAGATAAAAGTAAAAAGACAAAGGGAAGAAGGGCAAGCAAACCTTCTTCCCTTTTGCTTTCTTTAACGTGAGATGCGAGATAGGCGGCTCTTGCCGCTCTTGCTGTGCGGAAAGTCTCTGACTTTCCGTTCACCTCTCTTTTTTATCTATGAGGCTAAGCCTCATGTGGCAAGGCACAGCCTTGCTATAAAATTCCAGAAGCGTGACGGAAAGCCCAAGGCTTTCCGCACAGCAAGAGCGGCAAAAGCCGCCTTGACTTTGCGCACGGCACGCGCGCGCGACCAAGCTGCATTCCGGGACTGTTGAACCGACGCTTCTTTAGTATCTCACGCGCACGCGATAAGTCAGCTTGGCTTCGCCGTCCTTCTGGACGGGGACGCGAAACTGTGCTGCAAAGGCCGCGGTCTTTTCATGCTTGTGACTTGAGAAAAGCATGTGCCAGTCGCCGCCTATCGGTTCGTTGACAATCACTGTAATCGCTGTCTCTTTGTGATTGCGAATCTTGACTTCATAGGCGTACTCGTAAACGTATGGCGAGATGACTTTGTAATCAGTCTGCTTTCTCTCGGCGACGATATCAAAGGCGTCGCCGACCTTGACGCGCACGTCTTCATCCTTCGGCGTGTGGTCTATGCGGTCTTCGCCTATGAACTGCTGGCCGCCGTCCGTGTCTTTTTTGTAGAGCCGCACAGTGCCTGCCGGAAGCGGCATGCCGAGCTTGTTCTGCTGGCTGTTGCGAAACTGCATATAGACTCCGACCTTCTCTTTTATCGCCGCGCCCGGATTGTTGTAGTTGTAATAGTAATGAGCCTGTCCATTGACGATGAACTCTTTGCTGACATTGAAATTGAAAGCTTCGAGTAAGGAAACCTGTTTGGTCTCCTGCTCACGAATCGTCGCGGGGCGCGCGAGCGTGTAGAGATGATATTCAAAGAAAGCTTTTTCTTGAAACTGCGATGTGCTCATGTCACGCGCGCCGGCCCGCGCGGCCATGTCATCACGCGCGCTATAATCCATCTCATTCTGAACGCGATTGACATCTCCCGCCACGAGTTGCAAACGCGCATTCTCAAAGCCTACGCCGCTCGTATTGGTCAGCGTCACCCAGCCCTGCACATCGCCTTTAGTATCACTGTCATTCACGACCAGCACGTAATCCGCGCGCCAGTTCATCCCGGCTGTCAGGTAATTCGCCTCGACTGTCTGCGCTCCGTTTTTATCATTCTCCAAATCCCACACGAGAGTCGGCGAGGCTACAAGATTCTGCGGCACATCTGGAAATCGCGTCTCGGCAATGTTCGTAGGATTGATGACAATCTGACCGCCTATGCGCCAGACCTGCCCGTTGTTGTTTGACAGGAGCGTAGCCTGCACAGGCGTCAATATCTCCGTGCTGTTCTCGTAACGACGCAGGACGAGCGTGACTTCGCGCCCGACATACTTGTCCAACAGCTTGCCCGGATTCAAAAGATCGTATTGATAATTCTGTTCGAGAATCCGCAGCGCATCGGCAGATGTCAGCGAAGCTAAGTGAACAGTTTCGGGGCGAATCTGCGCGGCCACATCCGCAAAGTTCAGCGCGACGCGACCCGCTGGCAAAGAGAGCGTGCGCGTCTCTCGCACCAGCCCGATGTTGGAATTATAGACAGTGATATTGACAGAGCGACGGTCACGCGCCGTCGTCGTCACGGTTGAAATCTGCGCCGCCACATTAGTGGCGAGCAGCAAAGAGCAGACGAGAGACAAAGTGAAAGCAGTTAAGCGTGTCATGTCGAGAATGACCTCCAGGAGTTATTGGGCCAGAAGCGGCGCACTTGTAGAACGTCATCCAGACAGACACCTTGCAGAAAAGAAGTTTCCCGCAAAGGCGATGGTGGCGCAAAGAAGAAGGCGCAAAGAAAGCAAGAGAAGAATACTTCCTTTATCTCTTGCTCTCTTTGCGCCTTTGCGCCTTTGCGGGAAACTTAACTTTTAGTTATTCGCAATCTGCGGCGAAATATATCGCACGGCTTTCACTTCAAGGAGAGCCGCAAGTTTTTCGACAGAGATGCGGCCAATGACCATCTTCGCAGACTGCGGGTCGAGCACGATTTCAAATCCGAGCTTCTTCAATTCCGCGATGACTTGCGGCGATTTATCTGTGAGCCAGATTTGAATCTCTGCCTTGCCGTCGCGGACAAATTTTATTTCCTCCGCGCCCGGCTGCGCGTTCTTCTGCTTGAGCCGTTCGATTAAAGCTGCGATGGTCGGATGCTGTTTCGCCAGCATCTCGCGCTCCTTCATTTCCTTCGCCGTGAGAGGCTTGTCGCCCGTCCCGACAACATCCTCATCAACAACCGCTTCCGTTCTGGCAGGCTGGTTGACAGGCTTCGGCCCGACTGTCGAAGACACGGATTTTGACACCGGCGCACTATCCTTCTGCGTTCTGGCACGACGCGCAACCTTCCTCTTATCTGCGCCGCCATAACCCGTGCCTGAGCCGCTTGCAGATGAAGTGCCTGCGAGTCCCGGAGTCAGAGCAGAATTGAGGACGCCGCGAGAAACTATTACTTGCCTCTCATCCTCTTCACCGAAGACGCCCTCGCGGCTCACGCCTTCCGGCAATTCGACAGGCACTTCGATACGACGCGGCGCGCCGCCATCCGTCACAATCATCTCTTCGACTGCGACAAAGGATGTGAACTGCGTCATCAACCTGTACTCAAGCCCTAACTGCGTGATGGTCTCTTTGACCTCAGGCTTGGCATTGCCCTGCTGTATTCCATTCCAGTCCTGACTCATCAAATCATCTATCCGCGTTCTGGCCCACAAAGTCGCCAGCACATCATGCCTGCTTTCAGTCTCTGGAAATTCGACCGGAATCTCGCGCACAAAATCGCGCCCGCTCATCTTTCCTTTGAGCTTGATTGTGCCTTTGCCGCTGCCTGTGTAACGACCTGTGAGAATCACAGGCTTTGCGCTAAAGAGGTCTGGAATTCGTTTCGCAGGATAAACGTCTGCGACCGGAAGGCCAGACCAATCAATCGACACATCCGTCAACAAAGGATTGCGCACGCGCTCGTGAAAGCGACGCGCAGCCGCCGAGCCGTCATCATTCAAAGCCACATATTCGACTTCGCCGCGTCCCTCTTCGGCCATCTTGTCCAGGAGGAAACGATTGACAGAGCTTCCGATGCCGAAGGAAAAGACGCGCGCGTTCGGATGCTTCTGCACTTCGCCGATGATTGCCATGTCATTGCCGACATAGCCGTCGGTCATAAAGCACACGATGCGCACATGGTCTTGCGCGTCCGAAGGGTCTAGCGCGGCTTTGATGGCTTTCATCATTTCAGTTCCGCCGCCGCCCTCTCTCGTTTCGAGAAATTTCTGCGCCTTCTCTAAATTTTCTTTCGTCGCTTTGACGGGTTGCGGGAAAAGTATGTGCGTGTCTCCGGCAAACGTGATGAGATTGAAAGTGTCCTGCGGATAGAGATTGTCCATCGCCAGCTTCATAGTCTCTTTCGCCTTCTCAATCGGAAAGCCGGACATCGAGCCGGAAGTGTCAATCACAAAGACAAGCTCTTTGGGCATCACATCCTCTGCCGTCACGCGCTCAGGCGGTTGAAGTATGAAAGTGAAAAAGCCTCCCTTGCCCGCGCGATGCGTGAGCAAAGCATCTTCAACTTTTTTGCCAGCGACTTCATACTTGAGCACAAAATCTTTGTTCGGAATCGTGTTGCGCCTGCGCAAAGAGACACGCGCACGCCTGTCACCTTGCCTCTCAACATCCACTTCATGCGTCCCGGTTTTGATTTCATCAAGCGGCACGCCCGCATCAAGAGCGACTTCGATAGAGATGTCATGCCCCGCGCGCGTGCCTGCGGCAGCGACCTGCGGCGTGATGCGCGAAGCATCCGGCACTTGCGTTGTATCGTCGGAAAATCCGCCGCCCTGCTTGCCTGTGGGCGCGCCGGGGTTGTAGCGCGGGCCAACGACAGTCGGGAAGACAAACTCGTAAGCTCCGTCTTCATACTTCAATGTTTCGACATAGCTAATTTCAATCGTGACCTTTTCGCCCGGCATGATATTGGCGACGGACTGTGTGAAGATGTTCGGCCTCTCCTGGTCCAGAAGACTTGCGACTTGACCGGAAGCACGCGCGGCTTGATAGACACTTTGCGCCTCTTCTCTGCGCAGGATGCGCCCGCGCACAACTCTCTCGCCGACGCGCATGGTCATGTCATCAACTGCTGCTGCTTGCGGCAAAGGAAAAGTATAGACAGCTTCAATCTTGTCTTTGAAAGGATTCTCAAACTCCTGCGTCACGCGAACGCGCGAGAGGAAGCCACTAATCTCAGCTTTGACATCCGTGTGCTTCAAAGGACACAGGCCCAACACCTTGCCGCTTGAGTCCACAATCTCCAAAGCTCCCGGCGTCACATTGTTCGTTTCCGCCTGCGTTGCTTGCGGCTCATTTGTACGTGCGAGGGCCAGCAGGCTGACCGTGCAGGTCGCCAGCAGGAGTGCAGTCAACAGAAAAAATTTTCGGCGCATAACAATCTCCTCATCAGAAATTCTTTTTTCTAAAAGAAAAGCTTCCCGCGAATCGGATGACAGGCATCAATCTCTTAGACATCCGAAATCGCTATCTGTTCCACGTTTACTACGCTGATTGAACGCGCGAGGGTAAAGAGCTTGCAAGCAGGACAAAGAAAATCTCCCGCAAAGGCGCAAAGGCGCAAAGGAAAGCATGCAAGCTCTTCTTTGCGCCTTTGCGTCACCAGCGCGAAATGTTCTTAGTAAATATTAAAGTTGTACTCCACCCTGATGTACTGCGACACAGGCCTTCCCTCTTTCGTCGCGGGCGTGAACTGGATTCTACGTGCCGCTGCTATCGCCTTCTCTGTCAATCCAAAAGGCAAGCCACTGACGGTGCGAATGTTGGTCACTCCACCTGATGAACTCAAGACCATCTGCAACACGACTGTCCCGGTGACTTGATTCTTTCTGGCTTCTTCTGTGTACTCAGGTGTCGGCTTGGATGTAATCCTCGCCTTCGTTGTCACCTCGCCCGGCTTATAAATCTTGTTTGGGTCTGGGCCTCCGCCGCCTCCGCCGCCGGGGCCGCCGCCTCCCATGTTGCGGTCTCCGCTTCCTGTGTTACCGCCTCGGCCCGGCCCCAATCCCCCGTCTTCTCCTGAACCCGCTCCCAGTCCATCTCCCTCGCCCATCCCGCCGCCTCGGCCCGGCCCGTTCGACGGTGTGGTGGAGATAGAGTTGGGCATCCCATAGGGGATGGGTCTATCGTCTGTCTTTGCCAGCATCTTATCAAGGTCGAGGCTGGGTGGAATAGGCAGTGATGCATTGGGGATAGGAGGCAGTTTGATGTCAGGGCCGCGCACTTGCGGGACATTAGGGTCAGCCTGTGGCAGTTTGCCTTTGGAGACGGGGTTTTGGTCTTCGCGGCCACCGCCGCCGCCGCCGCCGGGTTTCTCCTGCTTCGGCTTTGAGCCGCCGCCGTCGCCCTTGTTCATCCCTGCCGCGCCCTCTCTACGCTTCTCCGACTCATCCGGTATATCAACCATCCCTGTGAAAACGATGTCTGTGCGTTCCCTGTCAGCCTTCGCCAGAGACTCTGCGCGTTGACGGTCAACCCACACAAGTCCTATGACGGCCGTCATCATAAAGAGAATGGCAGCAAGAGTCGCAATCGCGACGTTTGGCCCGGAGAAGAAACGCCACGTCATCGTGCCGTAAGCAGTGATTGAGCGGCGCGTAAAGCCGAAGGGGTCGCGTTTAAATTCGGGCCAGGTGAGTTGCGATGCGCGCGCGGCTGCGCCGAGCTCATTGAGCAGACGGCGCGTGAGCCCTGCGTCTTCTATAATCGTCAGATGATATGCGTTGTGGGCCAAAGGAAACTCGGCTGTCTCTTCAGAGAGCAGGAATGTCGGCTCTACTTCCGGCGATTGTTGGAGCGGTGTGCCGTCAACCGGGCAGAAGCTGAACTTCTCCGCAAACTCTTCCTGGCATGTCTGGCATTGTTTCATAATCTTTTCCTCCGGGCTTGATAGCGTTGAATGCTCAGGGAGACTCGACTTGAGTAAACTATCTTCGGACAAACTTTCATTCGCCTGACGGCGGAAAGCCGTCAGCACTTTCTGGTCCAGAGAGCTTGGGACATCCGGCGAGAGCCAGAGCGCAAGCAGCCTCTTTAGTTCCTGCTCTTCAACAAAACTCTCTTCCTTCATTTGCATGCCTCTTCCAAAGCTAATGTCTCGGCGCGGTCGCGTTTGAAATATGGAGCGAGTGTTCGCTTCAATGCCTGACGCGCGCGATACAAACGCGCTTTGACTGTTCCCACATCCGCGCCGACGACCTTTGCAATCTCCGCCAGAGACAACTCTTCATACTCGAACAAGACCAGTGCCTCTCGCTGCAAAGGCGGCAACAGATTCACGGCCCTTTGCACCATCTGCGAGACCTCTTCATCAAGCAACTGACGGAGCGGTTGTGCTTCAAATATCGCGGGCTCTGCCAAAAGTTCGTCCACAGAGACATCCTGACCTGTGCGGCGCAAATGTTTCATCGCCAGATTGCGCGCCGCGCCAAAAAGATATGTGCGCAATGAAGCGCGCGCGCCGTCGAATCGCTGCGGAGCTTCAATCAAACTCAAAAAACAATCGTGGGCCACATCCTCAGACAACTCTGCCGAGCCGAGCATGCGATAGGCGAAGCGAAACACAGCATCCCTATGACGCTCGTACAATTCCAGAAACGCCGCTTCATCTCCGCGACTCGCCTGTGTCAGCAGTTCCTCGTCGGTCATTCGTTTTGGGCCAGCCTTTGCACGTAGATGAAGGTTGTCATCTACTGTTAGTTATTACCCGCAGGATGGAAAAAGATATGCCGTGCGCGAAAAAAAATTTCCGGCAACAAGATTCGCTGAAGCGTTGCAGAGAGAGAACGCACTCATCTCTCTTGTTTGCGCCATCAATAAAATTGGACAAAGGTTTCTCTTACCCGCAGGACGCAGGTAAACAGCTCATTGTGAACTTCTGTATCGTCGGTGGGATGCGGCTTTGTCGGTTCAGGTGGCCCGGAAGAATTTCAAGTTTGAGATTTCAGATTTCAGATTTCAGATTCTCTGTGTGCTCTGTGGTGAGTAATGCTTTCTTATTTATTAATCGCGTTGTAGAGAGTCGCAGCGTGTTGCGATTTGAGGTTTTGCAGAATTTTATACTCTGCTATCGCGCCGTCTCGGTCATTGAGTTCCAGATAAGTTAATCCTAGATAGTAGTGTGCCAATTCAAAATCCGGCGCGAGACTGAGAGCCTGTTTGTATGCTGCGACAGCCTCTCGAAATCTTTGCAGGTGATGCAGGGTATAGCCCAACTCGCTGTGCGCTTTGGCAAGCTCAGGCTTGAGCCGCACGGCCTGTTCGAGTGGGGCTAATGCTTCCGCATAACGGTTCAGGTCGTTATATATAAAGCCGATGTTATAAAGAACTCTGATGTCGTTCGGACTAATCTGCAAGGCACGCTTGTACGGCTCTAAAGCCTGCGCATACTGTTTTGTGTTGAAATAAATATCTCCGAGAGCAGCATAGCCCGGCCCGTTGCCGCTATTCAGACGTATCGCGTGATTGTAAGTTTCGATAGCCTCCTGCGTGCGCCCGAGTTTGTGATACGCATAGCCCAGTTCGTTATATGCAGCCACGTAATTAGCATTCAGATGCACGGCTTTAGTAAGCCAACTGACGGATTCAGTATATCTGCCCAGTTCATTCAAAGACCAACCGAGATTATAGAGCGCAGTCACATTCTCCTGATCCAGCAAAAGTCCCTGCCTGTACGCTTCGATGGCCTGCGCATATTGCCGCGTGTTCGAGTAGTAAATGTCACCGAGCGCGAACAATGCCGTAGCATTGTCAGGCTTCAATCGCACAGCCTCCGTGTATGACGCAATCGCTTCCGAATTGCGACCGAGCTTTTGATATGCATAGCCAAGCTCCGCGTGAGATTCCGCCGCATCTGCTTTGAGACGCAGAGACTGTTTGAGCGCGGCAATGGCCTCAGAAAATTTCCCCGTCTCGTTATAAATCCATCCGAGCTGGTAATAGGCATCCGTGTAAGCAGGATTGATGCGCACGGCCTGTCTCAAAGCCGCGACTGCTTCTGCATATTGTTTCAGCGAGCGATGAGCATTGCCCAGACCGAAGTATGCATCATCATCATTCGGATTAAGACGCAGAGCTTCGTTGTAAGCCGCAACCGCCTCTGTGAATTTTCCAGCCTGCGCGAGTTCGTCTCCCTGATACACATAAACTTCTGCGGACGGACGCGACTGGCCCGCGCCTTTTCTTGCCCCGCCCTGCGCCGAAGTTCTATTTGCACGCCTCGCAACAGGCCGCTTGACACTTGCACGCCTGGACGCTCCCTGCCCAACGCCGCTCAAATCCTTTGCCTCTGTGCCTGCGCCCTCATGCATGCCCCTGTCCCAGTCTTGTGCAGAGGATTCAACTGCCGATAACAAGAATGAAGTTATCAGCGCAAGAGTAGCGAGTGAGACCAGACAGGATTTTTTCAACATCAATTCATCTCCGACACAAAGGAGCGCACCACTTAAAGCGTGCGCGGTTGACAGCCATTATGATGTACGATAACTTGTCCAAACATCAACAAGAGAGCCAGGACAGAGCAGAACTTCAGTCAACAACATGAAGCAAAGCCGTCGCCCTGTCTCCCGCTTGTGAGTGAAACACTTTCGCGTCCCGTTCGTCTAGCGGCCTAGGACACCGCCCTTTCACGGCGGCGACACGGGTTCGATTCCCGTACGGGACGCCAGCTATATTTTTTAGCGCTTAAATCCGACTCTCCTCCAAAGCTTCAAGGCATCTGCATAATAAAGTGTAACCGGCATCTGCCGTTGCTCGTCTTGGTTATTAACGGGCTTAGTAACTCTCCCCATGCGTCTACGTTCTTAGATGAACGGCGGGCGAATCATCATTAGATTTTTTATTCTGGAGAGGGGTGGAAGCATGAAAAGATTGGTTGGAGCAATTATGTGTCTCGTCCTGCTGGCAGGGGCTGCGCTTCCGGCAGCGGCGCAGACCTATCGTGGCCGCTATGCCGAGCGCGGGCGATATGACAGAAGATATGACAGTTCGCGGCGCGGCGACTATAACGGACGCTACAGGCGTGAGCGGTCTTTCTGGAGCAGGCACAGAGACAAGCTGACGGTCGCGGCTGGCACGGGCGCGGGCGCGGTCATAGGCGGAGTGGCGGGCGGCAAGAAGGGCGCAATCATCGGCGCGCTGCTCGGAGCAGGCGGCTCCGCGCTCTACACATACAAGCTGCGTGACCGTAATAATCGCAGGAATTATCGCCGTCGCTAAGCGCATGCGTTAGTGACTCTCAGACAACACCAAAGGGCAGCCCTGACAAAGGGGCTGCCCTTCTCATTTCCAGAACCCGGCGAGCGGGTTAAAGACAAGCAACGAGAGAGTGCGCGAGGGCATCCATATTCTTCGGTAATAATGGGTTAGCCAGACTTTACCGGCCTGTTTGATGATCATTGTCGTTTGACAAGAGAGGTCTTGGAGACTAGGGTATCGTTTGTCGGTTGTGGGCCGTCGTTGCCGTTCTTCTAGTTAAGACAAGCGCCGACGGCCATTCGCTTTTTTAAGAGCTAAGGAAAGTTTCATGTTGAGAAGAAGGTTGATGCTGTATGGAGCGACTTTCGCGCTTGCGCTCATGGCGTTTGGCTTGTGCGCGCCCGCGCGCGTCTCTGCGCAGAGCGCGAATAGCGAAGTCGTGATGGTGCTGCCGTTTGAGAATACTTCAAACAGGTCGGAGTATAACTGGGTCGGCGAGAGCTTTGCGGACACACTGGCGGAACTGCTCAATGTGCCGGGCCTGCGCGTCGTCTCGACTGATGAGCGCGAGTTGGCTTACCAGCGTCTGCGACTGCCGCTCACAACTCTGCCCTCGCGCGCCACAGCCATCAAGCTGGCGCGTGAAGCGAAAGCCACGATGGTCGTCATCGGAACTTACAGCGTCATCCCAGCGCAGGGCGAGACCCCTGCATCTTTGCAGGGCCGCGCCAACGTCATACGTGTCAACGAAGGAAGATTGATGGGCGAGCCGATGGCGGATGGTCGCTGGGCCACTCCTGTCTATGATTTCGGCGGCGCGCTCACGACGCTGCAAACCATGCAGGGCCGCTTAGCTTATTACATTCTTTACCAGCGCGATAAGGCTCTTCCCTTTTCGCAGAACGAAGTCGTACAGCGCGCAACTAAAATTCCGCCTCTAGCCTTTGAGGCTTATGTCAAAGGCGCGCAAGTTAGCGAGAGTGACCCGACGCGCGCGATTTATTTAAAGAACGCGATGCGCTTTTATGCAGACGCCAATGCGGGCGCGACCTATCCGCAGGCTGCGTTTGAGTTGGGCCATTTCTATCTCAAGCAGCAGGATTGGAAAGAGGCCGCAGAATATTTTTCCAAGCTTCAGAAGAAAGACCCGCATTATGCAGAGGCAGCTTTTTATGCCGGCCTAGCTTACTGGCGACAGAATGATTACAGCCGCGCTCTGGCCGCGCTCGTTCCGCTCGCAGCGGATATGCCTTTGACCGGAATTTATAACAACGCCGGAGCCATCTCCGTGCAGGCCGCGCGCGCAGAGAAGAAACCGGAAGAGCGCACACGACTTTTGAATCAGGCAGTGACATTGCTCTCGCGCGCAGCCGATTCGTCGCCGGATGATCCGACGGTGCGCTTTAATTATGGCTATGCGCTTTTTCTTTCGGGCAAGTATGCGGAGGCGGCAGACCAACTGCGGCCAGTCATCGCAGCCGGGCCTGGAGACGGCGAGGCATATTTTCTCTTCGCTAAATCTTTAGAGCGCACAGGCCGCACGGACGACGCGGCCAACGCAGACAATCAGGCGCGTCGCTATTTGCAGGTCTATGCGCGCTGGCAGACAGAGTGGCAGAAATCGCAGACGACTACGAATGTCGCTTTGCGCATGCGGCTTGATTTTAACAGGGGCAACTACTACGACATCATACGCGACCAGCAAGGTGCTGAGACTGCGAATGTCGGAAGCACGCAGGACTTGCTTGCCAAAGCGCGCGAGCTTTACGCTGCCGGACGCGATGAAGAAGCTTTGCCGGAACTGAGGCGCGTCCTGACGATTGAGCCGATGAGCGCAGAAGCCTATCTCTTGATTGGCCGCATCAACCAGCGTCGCGGCGACCTCGAAGCCTCCATCAGCGCACTGCGCACGGCAATCTTCTGGGATGCCAAGCTGATTGACGCGCACATCCTCCTGGGCCGCATCTTTATCGAGCGCGGCGATAGAGCGCAAGCTATGTCGCACGCCAAGAGCGCCATCCAGATTGACCCGAACAACGCAGAAGCAATAGCCCTCCAGCGTCTGGTCGAAACCGGCGGAAAGTAAAAAAGATAAAAGGCCAAAGGTAAAAGTAAAGATAGCATCCCTTGCATCTACACTTTTACCTTTTTTCCTTTTTACTTTTTCCTTCTTCTTGAACGGTTTGTGTTAATATACGCTTCTTTCGTCCCGGCGGCCCGTCTTCATCGAACATGTTTGCTTCGTCAGTATTTGTCGCAGTTCTTTTATTGAGCGCGGGGCTGATTGCCATAGCTCTCTATCTCGCACTGCTCTCGCGCCATCGCAAGGCGGGCGCGTTTGAGACACGCCTCGTCGGAGCCATTGCTCGCGCAGAGACAGAGCTTGAGCCGGAGGGCGCGGTCATCGTGCGCGGAGAGTTATGGCGCGCGCGTCTCAGGTTGGCCGGGCCGCCCGTCAAGCGCGGGCAGGCTGTACGCATCACAGGGGCCAGTGGTCATCTTCTAGAGGTCGAGCCGACCGAGTAAACTTTGATGATGAAGTGAAAATTCCATAGGCCTCGCCAAGGCCCACCCAACGCGGCCATGTCAACAGACACGCAAAAGCAGATGATAGAGAGAGAGCCACATCATTCGGCTTTTGAAGAATTCAGCCGTGACGAGCGCAGGCCAGCCGTCCTGCTTCTCTCCGCGCTTGTCATCGCCGCGCTCTTCTTCGCGCTCGGCATCATGGTCGGTCGCTGGACAACTCAGAGAGCAGACTCGCGACAGTCTCCGCCGCCAACCAATCAACAGCGACAGACACAGCCCACTGTCAATACAGCCTCTCCCGTTTCAACACCCACGCCGTCTCCTTCGCCATCTCCTTCACCGTCGAGACAGCCGACAACTCAGCCCTCGCGCAATCGATAGCGACAAAAGAATCTCGCGCAAAGGCGCAAAGACGCCAGGAAAGCATTCAAGATAAATTTAGCTTCAACTCTTTGCGGTCTTCCTCTGCGCCTTTGCGGGAAACTTCTTTTCTTCTTTCCAAACGCTCTGCCGCGCTCTCGTCCAGACCCTTTACGACTAATGCCAACTCGTTTCCAGAAAAATATTTTTTGTGGCACGCGACGTGCTCTATCTTTTGTCGGCAAGCACGCAACGTAACGTGTCCCCGCCGCCAACACTTCTCTGAGCGCCGCCTGCCGCTGCGCCAGCCACCTTCCGAGCGATCCTTCAGCAAACTCTCCGAAACGCGGACCCGGTCACAAGCCGGGTTCTCCCGCTTTTAAAGCATTTTGAAGCAATTAACCGCCTTCGTGTTTCATTCCTGAACAGATAAGACTCTCCGACCTGTTGACGAAAATTTAAGATTGAGCCGCGCGGGCGACGAAATTTGTCACTGCGCGTGTGACGTTTTCTGTCGATTCACGTTATTCGGCAGACCATTTAGTTCAAAAATCGTGAAGCCGAAAATCGAAAAAGATAAAAGGCATGCTTTTTTTCGTCTCTCAATCTGACCTCACGTTGCTTTCATTTCGACGCGGCGCGGCATCTTTGTTAAACTCCCTGCTATGCGTGACGCGGTTTCACTCGCGCCTCCGGGAAGAGGTCGAAGGCTCACGGGCCGCCTCTCAAATCTTTGGGCCAACGTGCGCTCGCAGGCTCCTCTGCGCGCCGAAAGCGCGATGGCCGTGCTGTCTTCTCTGCTGCTCATCTTAGCCTTCCCAAACTTCAATCTCTGGCTGCTCGCATGGATAGGCGTTGTCCCGCTCATGCTGGCGGTCGCGCGCGCGCCGCAGATGCAGGTGCGCGCTTTTCTCTTGGGCTGGATAACGGGGACAATCTTTTTCTACGGCACCTGCTACTGGCTTACGTATTCGATGATTCGCTACGGCCACATTCCTGCGGTCATCTCTTACCTCTTGCTTGTGCCGGGCGCGTTGGTGATGGGGCTGTTCCCGGCTACGTTCGGACTCTTGCTCGCGCGCCTGCTCGCGCGCTTCGGGTTGCGCGCACTATTCGCCGCGCCGCTTTTGTGGATCGCGCTCGAATGGACGCGGCTCGGCGTGACGGGTCAACTGTGGAACGCCATTGGATATTCGCAGGCTTACAGGCCCGCGCTGATTCAGCCCGCGAGTTGGGGCGGAGTTTATGCTGTCGGATTTTTGATTTTGATGACTAATGCCGCGCTTGCATTTCTGCTCTTGAGAAGAACGAAGAGCGCGTTTGCCATCTTCGCGGCAATCATTGTCAGCATTGCTTTCATCATCGTATGGCAAACTCGCTTTCGCAACGAGCGCATTGAAGAAAGGCCGCACATCACTGCGGATGAGAGAACGCACATCATCGCCGTGCAGCCGAATGTGCCTATGGAGCAACAGGCTTCTGTCGCCGAGACCGAAGCTCTCATCGCGCGCCATCTCTCTTTGAGCGAGAGCGCGCTTGAGAAGTTCAAAGATAGCCGCTCGCCGCGCGTCGTCATCTGGCCTGAGTCGCCTATGAATTTTATGTACGCGCGCGACTCGCAGTTCAGAGAGATGCTCGCGGAGTTTACAAATAAGAATCGCACCTCTGTCATCTTCAATGCGCTTGAGCCTGCTCCGGCCAACGGTTCATATAACTCCGCCGTGTTGGTTAATGAAGAGGGCCGACTCGTCGTCCAGTATGATAAGATTCGCCTGCTGCCGTTTGGCGAATATATTCCGCTTCCGCGCTGGCTGCCGGGAGCCAATCTGGTTCCGGTGATGGTCGGAGATTTCACGCCGGGCGCGCAGTACCCGCTCTTGCCTCTGGGCCAGACGCGCGCGGGCATCTTTATCTGTTTCGAGTCTGCGTTTCCATCCATCGCGCGCAGGTTCGCAAAGGACGGAGCGGATGTGTTGATAAATATTTCCAACGACGGCTATCTTGGGCCAACGCCTATCATGCGACAGCACTTGGCGAACACAATCTTTCGCGCCGTCGAAAACAATCGCCCGGTTGTGCGCGTGACCAACACGGGCATCACTGCCTACATCAATCCGCGCGGAGAGGTGTCGGATGCAACGGGCGGATTTGAAACTGCGACGCGCGCGTGGACTGTCACACGCACGTCGAGCAGCCAGACTTTTTACACACGTTACGGCGACCTGTTCGTCGGCATCTGCGCCGCCATCAGCTTGCTTTTGATAATCATCAGTCTCAAATCTCAAGCTCCAATTCCGAGATAGGATTGTTGGCTTGAGATTCTGAGACTTGAAGAATGAGACTTGAAAAATGATTGAGACACTTTCCATACAGGATTTAAGAAATTCCTACGACGATTTGAAGACGCGCGTCGAACAGCTTGGGAGGTTTCTTTGATGTAGCTGCGAAGCGCGCAGAATTGCAAAGCATAGAAACGCAGGCATCAGCAGAAGGTTTCTGGAATGATCAGGAATCCGCGCAAACTCTCTTGCAGCAACGCAGCCGCCTAGAGCGCGTGATTACGCGGCAGGAGCAGTTTGAATCTTCGATTGCAGACGCCTCCGTGCTCTTTGAATTTGCGGAAGAGGATGAAGCATCGCTCTCAGAGTTGCGCGAGCTTTTAGCAAAGCTTGAGCACGACATCGGACAGGCTGAGACGGAGATGCTGTTGTCGGGCGAGAATGATGTGCGCAATGCTATCTGCACGATTCATCCGGGCGCGGGCGGCACGGAGTCGCAGGATTGGGCAGAGATGCTCCTGCGCATGTATCTGAAGTGGGCCGAGCAGCGCGGCTTTAAGACGGAGATACTCGATTATCAACCGGGCGAAGAAGCCGGGATTAAGAGCGTGACTTTTCGTGTCGAAGGCGAATATGCCTATGGCCTTCTGGCCGCAGAAGCAGGCGTGCATCGCCTCGTTCGCATCTCGCCGTTTGACCAGGCGGCGCGTCGTCACACTTCCTTTGCTTCTCTCTTCGTCTATCCAGAGATTGACGAGAACATAGAGGTCGAGATTAACGAGAAGGATTTGCGTGTGGACACTTATCGCTCGACAGGCGCGGGCGGGCAACATATCAACACGACGGATTCGGCTGTGCGTATCACGCACTTGCCGACGAACATCGTCGTTGCCTGTCAGAACCAGCGTTCACAGCATCAGAATCGCGCGGTCGCCATGCAGGTCTTGCGCTCAAGGCTTTACGAGTTGGAACTTGAGAAGCGTCGTGCTGAAACTGCGGAGTTGGAAGCCAACAAGCAGGACATCTCTTTCGGCTCGCAGATACGCAACTACGTCCTCGCGCCTTATCGTCTGGTCAAAGATGCGCGCACAAAGCTTGAGCGCGGAGATGTGGACGCGGTGCTCGCCGGAGACATAGACGATTTTATCAAGCAGTATTTACTGTCGCGTCGTGCAGCTTGAACAGTCTGTAGTCATGAGTCATGAGTCATGAGTCCGTATTTAAAATTGCTTTTGACTCTTGACTACAGACTCCAGACTTCTTAAACGGAGGCTCAATGGCAACAACACAAACAGAAGTGCGTGCAAAGCCCGTCGCGCCGAAGAACACACGGCGGAATGAGATTATTGCCATCGCTCTCTTTGCCGTGAGCGTGCTGCTGGCGTTGTGTCTGATTTCCTATAACCCGAACGACTCGTCCTGGAATACAGCCGGGCAGGAAGGGACGCGCAATCTGGTCGGGGCCATCGGGTCGAACATCGCCGTCACGCTCTTTCAATTCGTCGGCCTCGCGGCCTACCTTTTGCCGCTCCTTTTGCTTGCCGCCGCTTGGAGACGTTTTCGCACAAGGCATATACGCGCGCCTCTCTCGCGCATCGTAGGGCTGTTGACGCTCACGCTGTCTGCCTCTGCTCTACTCGCGCTCTCAGGCTTGCGCCCGCTCTTTGATGCCAGCTTTCAACCGGGCGGCGTAGTCGGAACTCTGATTGCGCGCGTCTTTGAGAGCGGCCTCAGTACTGTCGGTGCAAGCGTCCTGCTCGTCGCACTCGCGGCCACAGGACTACTTCTCGCCACCAACTTCTCTTTCGTGCGCGCATACGAATGGTTGATGAGCGAATTCGGCAATCGCTTTACCTTCACGCGCACGATACCCGAAAGATTCCGCGCGTGGCGTGAAGAGCGCAGAGAGCTTGCGCGCCAGCGCATGGAGGCGCGACAGGCTGCGCGTGCAGAGCGCGCTGCTTTGCGCGAAACCGAAAGAAGCTTGCAGGAAAAGACCGGAGCGGAGCGCGTCGCAGAATTTATGCGCGAAGATTTGACGGGCGCGGAAGACGTTGGCTTTGCAGCCTCTGCCATCAAGCGTTCGGCCCGCGTATCTCAAGCTGCCGCTTCAACAGTTGCATCTGAGAGTCTTGAAGAGGCTGCTGTCTTGGCTTCCGTTTCTGAATCCGCGCTGATAGAGCCGCGCACAGTCGCCACAGACATTTCGACTGCGGGAGCAAAACGCGCTGGCGCAGCTTCCGGCAAAGTTGACGACGAGGCAGACGAGATTGAAGAGATGGTTAAGACTGCTTCCGTCGTCCGCACGGATGTCTCCGCGCAGGAAGACAAAGCCGCGAAACCAGAAAGAGCCAGGCGCAATCTCATCGCGCCTTCGATTACGGAATACAAACTTCCTTACATGGAATTCCTCAACGCCGCGCCGCCGCACAGCGAGCAGGAGGATGAAGAGCTTCTTCAACTCGCCACGCGCCTCGCGGAAAAGTGCAGGGAGTTTAATGTCACAGGACAAATCAAACATATCTGTCCCGGCCCGGTTGTGACGACTTATGAGTTCAAACCTGATCCGGGCGTCAAATACTCTCGCGTCACAGGACTTGTGGATGACCTCTGCCTTGCGCTCAAGGCAGAGTCGATACGCATTGACCGCATGCCCGGCAAGCCGCATGTCGGCATCGAAGTTCCGAACCCGCAACGCGAAACAATCTTCCTGCGCGAAGTGATAGAGTCGCGCCAGTTCCGCGAGTCGCAATCGAAACTGACCATCGCACTCGGCAAGACGATTGACGGCCTCAACTATGTCGCAGACCTTGCGAAGATGCCGCACCTCTTGATTGCAGGCGCGACTGGCGCGGGCAAAAGCGTCGGCGTCAATTCGCTGATTGTCTCTGTGCTTTATAAAGCGCGGCCTGATGAAGTGAAATTCATCATGGTTGACCCGAAGCGTCTTGAGCTTGGTCTCTATGCAGACATCCCGCATCTTGCGACGCCGATTATCACAGACCCGAAACGCGCGGCCATCTCTTTAAAGTGGGCCGTGTCTGAGATGGAGCGACGCTACAAAGAATTGGCCGGGTGGGGCGTGCGTAACATTGACGGCTACAACGTAGAGGTCGAGCGGCGCAACTTTGCCAAAGAGTATGACGAGACGACAGGCGAGCCCTGGAAGACCTTGCCATACATCGTCATCATCATAGACGAGCTGGCGGATTTGATGATGGTCTCAGGCCACGATGTCGAAGAAGCCATCACACGCCTCGCGCAGATGGCGCGCGCCGTCGGCATACATCTGGTGCTGGCGACACAGCGTCCCAGCGTGGATGTCATCACAGGTTTGATTAAAGCCAACTTCCCATCGCGCATCTCTTACAGAGTCTCAAGCAAAGTTGACTCGCGCACAATCATTGATGCCAACGGCGCGGAACAACTCTTGGGTCGCGGCGATATGCTCTTTCTCCCGCCCGGCACATCGCGCCTCGTGCGCGTGCACGGAGCTTATGTTGACGAAACGGAAATCGGCAAGATTGTCGCGCATGTGAAGCAACAGGGCGACCCGCTTTATGACGAGAGCATTACGCAATCCGAAGAAGAGGCTATGGGCTTAGACGAAGCTGGCGGCGAGCGTGATGAGCTTTTTGAAGACGCCCTGAGAATCTGCGTCGAGATGAAACGCGCCTCGACCTCCGTGCTGCAAAGACGCCTGCGCATAGGCTATGGCCGCGCCGCAGCCATTCTCGACATGATGGAGCGCGAAGGATTCATAGGACAGGCAGATGGCGCGCGACCGCGACCGATTCTTGAGCGCGCCTACGAAACTTTAAATGACTGGGATCAGATGAATTCGCAGGAGTAAAAACGGCTGGCAAAACTTTTCCACAGGCTCTGTGGAAAAGCCTGTGGAAAAGCGCGATTTTAAAGTTACAAGTTCCTGAATTTTTTAGACTTCTAGCATTTTGCACACTTTCGTGGCAAACCCCTAAAACTCTTTGCCAAGAGGCTTTTTGATTGATGCGACCGTGTCTCTTTCAAGCCTTTGCGCGCAACGGCCTGTGCATTTTTGGCTCTTGCATCCTCGCTGCATCCCTCACAGCCTGCGTCAAACAGACACGCCGCCAACTCTCAATCAAAACTCCGCCGGAAACACTTTCAACAGCATCCTCTTCATACACCATCAATATCAACACAGCCCGACGCGAAGAGCTTGAGAAGCTGCCCGGCATCGGCCCCGCGCTCGCCATCAGAATCATCGAACACCGTGAGCGATATGGACGATTTCGCCGCCCGGAACATTTGATGATGGTCAGAGGCTTAAGCGACCGTAGATTCCGCGAACTGCGTTCACAGATTGCAGTGGAGTGAAGCGAAGCGTGACGGACTTGGCACATCTCAGGCGCGCGGCCCTGGAAATTTTCGGCGCGGCTTTAGCCAGTGTGGATGCGTTGCAAGCTGTCCGAGATGCTGTGCGTCTGGAAGGCTCGTGCCTCTCGATTCGTGAGACGAAGTTTGATTTGAGTTTGCATACGCAGAAGAAAATCTACGCGCTGGCGTTTGGCAAGGCGGCTGTTCCGATGGCTCTCGCGCTTGAGAGCATTCTTGGCCCACAGATTTTTAGGGGATTAATCGTCGGCTCAAACACCGCACAAGCTCTGCAAAAATTTTCTCCCGCGTGGCACATCATCGAAGGCAGTCATCCTTTGCCGGATGAAGCGAGCCTCAAAGCGGCAGAGGCAGCTTTTGCTCTGCTTCATCTGGCGAATGAAGAACGCGCGCTGGTTATCTTTCTCATCTCTGGCGGCGGCTCTGCGATGATTGAATGGCCGCGTGACGAGCAGATAACACTCGGCGAATTAAGAGAAGCCAATCGCGTGCTGGTCTCTTGCGGCGCGAGCATCAACGAGATTAACGCAGTGCGCCGAAGTTTCTCTGCGGTCAAAGGCGGAAGACTCGCGGACAGCGCGCAGTTCGCAGAGCAGGTCAGCCTGATTATTTCCGATACGGGCAAAGGCCTGGAAGCAATCGTCGCCTCCGGGCCGACCTGCCATCCGCCAGAGGATGCGCCGGACGCCGCAACCGTCATCAAGCGTTACAATCTGACTAAGCATCTCCCTTCATCTATTCTGCGAGTTGCGAGTCGGCAGGAAGATGAAATGAAAAATATTTTTTCTCGGAAATTAAGAGAGCATTTTGTCCTGCTTGATAATGAGACCGCTTTGAAAGCTGCGGCAGACGAGGCGCGGCGTCTTGGCTTCGTGGTAGAGATTGCGCGAGACATCTCGGAGCAGGAAATTACGGAAGGCTGCAATCTGATGCTATCAAGGCTTGAAGCTCTCAGGCAGCAGGCGGCTCAGGAAAACCGCATCGCCTGTCTTATCTCCGGCGGCGAGTTCGCGTGTCCAGTCAACGGAGATGGCATCGGCGGGCGCAATGCTGAGACTGTGCTGCGTTGCGCGATGCTTAAACAAGAAGAAAGCTCAGCGCGGTTTGCAATCCTTTCGGCTGGCACGGATGGGATTGACGGCAACAGTCCTGCGGCTGGCGCAATCGCTGACGAAACGACTATCGCACGCGCGCGTAAGTTGAAGATTGAGGCGCGCGACTTTCTCAAGCGGAGCGATGCTTTTAGTTTCTTCAATTCACTGGGCGATGCTGTCATCACTGGGCCGACGGGAACTAATGTGAGGGATTTGAGAATCATGCTGGCTCAGAATTAAGAAGTTTCCCGCAAAGGCGCAAAGACGCAAAGGAAGCTCGCAAAGGTGTTGAAGCTTTATTTATCTTGAAAGCTTTCTTCGCGTCTTTTCTTTGCGCCTTTGCGCCTTTGCGGGAGGTTCTTGTCTGTAGTATAAAAGTCGTTGAGGCGTTCGCCCGTTCAACTAAGGAGCTTCCTTTAATCATGTCAACCGATATTACACAGACCACGCGCTATCAGACTATTGAAAACAGCGCGGAAGCGCGTGCCTGCTCTTTCACGGATTTTATCGAGAAGCTCAGCGCGCTCAATCGTGCGCCGACTTTTGAAGAGATTAACGAATGGATGCGCGAGGTTGAGATTAGCGCGACGGATGTGCAGCCTCATCGCGGTTTTAAGAGCGCGACCTATGCGCGGCATAGAGTCTTTCGTAATGATTATGCGGAAGTCCTTCTGTTGTGCTGGCGACCGGGACAGCGCACGCCGATACATGACCATAACGGCTCGTTTGGCGCGGTGCGGGTGTGCGAAGGCGTGATGTGGGAAACAATCTTTTCGCTCGATGATGAAGACAGGCTGCGCTATGAGACAGTGCGCGAGTGGCATCCGGCGGATGTGACAGGCGCGGATGTGCCGGACATACATCAGATTGGCAACCCTGATGTCAGCGGGCTAGACCTTGTGACGCTGCATCTCTACGCGCCGCCGCTCGGCGTGCTCAATACATATCGCGTCGGCAGTTCAGAGATTGGACACTACACGGTTGACGAGTTCATGGACGGCGCGGGGATATAAGAGCAAGGATGAATGATGAAGGCGGAAGGATGAAGTAAAGACAAAAGGCATGCTGTTTAAGCTTGAAGCATTCAAATTCAAATAGCATGCCCTTCATCATTCATCATTCATCATTCATCCTTGCTTTTCTACGGGATGAAGGATGAGGGAATCGGCGTGTCGCCGTTGGCTCCGAACTGGACGCCTGTGAAGCCGGCAGTGCTTCTCATCAAGTACCAGTTGCCGCCCGCAGGACGAAAGACTGCCTGATCCCATTTGCCATCTCCATCATAATCGCCCGGCGCAGGTCTATCGCCATTTGCGCCGAACAACACGCCGCTAAAGCCCGCCGTGCTTCGCAAGGCATACCAGACATTTGTGCTCGGACGAAAGACCGCGACATCGGCTTTGCCGTCTCCGTCATAGTCGCCATGCACAGGCTTGTCGCCGCTCGCGCCGAACGCGATGCCTGCAAAGCCAGCAGTGCTGCGTTGCATGTACCACGCGCCAGCCGAGTCGCGATAGACCGCAATATCAGCTTTGCCATCGCCGTCATAGTCTGCCGGAACAGGCCAATCGCCGCTCGTTCCAAACTGCATGGCTAAGAAGCCAAGCGTGCTGCGTTGCATATACCAGATGCCGGTCGAAGGACGAAAGACAGCGATGTCTGCTTTGCCGTCTCCGTCATAATCTGCGGGAACAGGGATGTCGCCGTTAGAGCCAAAGGCTATGCCTGTAAAGCCTAGTTGCGAGCGTTGCAGATACCATGAGCCAGCCGAGCCGCGATAGACGCCGAGGTCAGTTCTGCCGTCGCCGTCATAATCTGCCGGAGCAAGCTGGTCTGTCGAAAGGCCGAAGGCTTGCGAACTGGCATTGCCGTTCGAGCTTAAAAGGTTATACCAACCACCGTTTGACGGGCGAAAGACTCCAACCTCAGTCTTGCCGTCGCCGTCAAAATCAAAGGGCGCGCCAGTCAGGCTCGTGCGAACCTGAAAAGAATGCTCGCGCGTCTCGCCGTTGTAGGTGGCTCTGAACTTCCATGTGCCGAGTTGAGGATTGGCAGGCAGCGTCCAATTCCAGAACCAGTAAGAAGCCGCATAGTTGTTGTTGGAATTAAACGAGAAATTTTGCCAGGCCGTGCCGTCAGGCTGAATCAGGGAGAGTTGTCCCTGCTGCCCGACTCTCTGGTCGCGCAGGTACATGACTGTCGTGAGACTGTTGCCGGGCAGGAAAATATTTTTGATATTCGTCACTTCCTGCGTCGGGCAGGCCGGGAACTGCGGCGCAGCAGAGTGTGTCATCAGCGCATTGATTTTCGTGTCATAGTAAGGACGCTGTGCGGCCCACCACGTAAAGTTGTTCATAGAGTTGCATGTCCCTTGATAAGGGTCTTGCAACGCTCCGGCAGCATTGTAAAGCTCGAAGTGGAGATGCGGCCCGGTCGAATTTCCAGAGCTGCCGATGATGCCTAAGTATTCGCCGGCCACAACTGTGTCGCCGACCGCTTTGGTCGTCAGCGAATTTTTCTTCATGTGGCCGTACCACGCGACAGAATTATCCGCATGCCTGACATAGACTGCGTTCCACATCCCGCCTGCTGTGGCACAACTGCGGTCATTGTTGCCGTCAAATTTGTTGATGATAACGCCGGGCGCGGCTGCGACAATCTCTGCCTGATTGTTGTCCATCTTGTACCAGCCGAAGGGCCATGTGAAGATGTCTATCCCTGCATGGTTGTAGCCCCCGGACGTATCGTATGTACGCGCGCCGCAATTCCAATCAAGCAGTTGATTTGGAAAATTCGGGTTCTGGTCCACAAAGTTTGAGATGCCGTAAATATCAAAATCGCTGATGGAAGCGGCGGGGCGCGTGGGCCAGTTGAGGGCGACGACTGCCGCGCGGTCTGCCTCCGGGAGTTTGCCCTGAGCGCGCAGCGTCTCTATACTCCGCTTATTCTCGCGCTTGATTTCCGTGCGCTGCTCGTCTGTCAGGCAGACAGTGTTCTGGAATTTGTATTCGCCGCCGCCGTCAGCCGGCGCGGCTGCAAGCTGGTTTTCGGCGCGACTGCTAAACCATGTAAAGAGAGAGATGGAGCAGAGAGCGAGCAAAGCGAACATAGCTTTGGTGCGCATTTTCATTCTGGGAGAACCTCCTATTGTTCGAAAACTATTTTGGTGAGCCGGGTTTATCCGGTATAAAGTGCAAGCAATCCTTGCGTGAGAGTGTTTTGAGTCGGAGCTTTTATCTGCGGTCTGCGGCGCAAAGTTATAGCAGTGAACTTCAAACGCTCAAGCTGTGACAAGATGTATTATATGAATCTGATGATAAATCGCAAGCCGTCCGTCCATCTCAGGAAAAGACTCTTGCTGTCGCTTGCTTTGATAACTCTTGCGCTCTGCTGCTCATGCAAGACAAGCGTGGAAACGCAAGCGCAGCCGCAAGAGATTAACGTCGCGGCGGCAGCCAATTTGACGGACGCTTTTACGGAACTCGGCAAAGAATTTACAAAGCGTACGGGCGTGCGCGTCGTCTATAGCTACGGCGCGACGGCAGACCTCGCGCGGCAGATAGAGCAGGATGCGCCGTTTGATGTCTTTGCTTCGGCTGATGTCGAGAATGTTGAGAGGCTTGAAGGCAAAGGTCTGCTCGCGTCCGGCGGGCTGAAGCTCTACGCGCGCGGGAGGCTTGTTATCTGGACGCCACCGGGCGCGCGCCTGACGCTCACGAAGATAGAAGATTTATCGCGCGCGGAGATTGAGCGGATAGGAATTGCCAAGCCTGATATAGCTCCATACGGGCGCGCGTCGGTCGAAGCCCTGCGCGCGCTCAATCTCTGGCCGCAGCTTGAAAGCAAAGTTGTTTACGGGCAAAACGTCTCGCAGGTCAGGCAGTATGCAGCGACAGGCAATGTTGATGCAGCCTTTATCCCGATGGCTCTCGTCCGCGCAGGCGAAGGCCAAGCAATAGAAGTTGACGAGAAATTGCACAAGCCCATCAACCAAGCCATCGCCGTCCTCAAAAATTCACAGAAGCAGGAGGCCGCGCGCCGCTTTGTCGAATTTGTTTTAAGCGAGGAAGGACAAACTCTGCTCGAACGATACGGCTATCGCAAGCCATAAATAAATTAAAAATTTTCCCGCAAAGGCGCAAAGGCGCAAAGAAGACGCGAAGAAAGCATCCAAGCGAAGTCATAACTCAACACCTTTGAGTGCTTTCTTTGCGTCTTTGCGCCTTTGCGGGAAACTCTCTTAGTCTTTCTTACCGAACATACCGCCGATGCCGCCGATGAGGTCTCCGGCCTTGTCGGCAATCATGCCGCCGCTGCTGTTCAAGACATTATCAATCTGCCCGCCGATTGGCCCCGGCAGCTTGTCTTTCAAAAATCCGACCACAGTATCCACAGCAGTCCGTGCTTTATCTTCTCCGAGCCCAGTGCGCTCTGAAACTTTTTTGATGAGTTCGTCCATCTCAGTTTTCTCTCCTCAAAGTTTTTGTCGTCAAATAAAGACTACCGATTGCGAATTGGGAATCTCAAAGCGTCTGCGGCAGCGCATATTCTTGCAGGCGAGCATGTCGTCTATACGCACCATGTAATCGCGCGACTTGGCAAAGCGCGCGCGATCCTGCTCATTGGCCCCGCGCGGCAGCTGACTCTTTTTCCTGCGCGTCATCCAGCGCACATCATATTCTGCGCGCTCGCGGCAATGCGGGCAACTGAAAGTCGCGCGCTTTGTCTCCTGTCTCTCGTCGAAAAAATCTTTTTCTTGAAGCATGGTGGAACAGTGAGCAGTGGGCAGTGAGCAGTGGGCAGTAGAAAGACACAAGCTTTTCTACTGCCCGCTGCTCACTGCCTACTGCTCACTTCTTTTAATCCTTTCGTATGTCTCTGGCAAGCAGGCGCGTGTGATGCGCTGCTGGTTGCGCACGCTCTCTGCGGGATTGCCGCCGTCTGGCGGAATCACGTCTCCGGCGGCGTGCGCCAACTCATGCAGGATAACCTGTAGCTGGCTCTCGCGCACGCTCATGCCGTCGAGCGAAGTGCCTGTCAAAAATTCTCTTGGGCCAAAGCGTATGTGCGTCTCAAAGCCCTGCCCGCGTTGCGAGCCGCCGCCACCGCTCTCGTCTATGTCCATCTGCCCAAAAGGCCGTCCGATATTGTCCCGCAATTTTCCAAGTAACGCCACAGGGTTATACCCGCCACTCGCCAGCAATTCATAGCAGGGCGCGCAATCCTGCAAAACTTTAAGAGCTTCATCGGAGCGCACACGCAACACTTCGCGCGCAACCTCTCTTAACTCTACAGGCGCGAGCGTTGAAAGAGCTTCCGTCAATTCCGCTTCATCTTTCGTGAGCGCGATGCTTGTGAGCTGTGCCATCTCAGCTTCACTCAAACGCGAGACAGCAGCCCTGCCAAGAATCCTCTGCGCAATGACGCTCCACAAACTCATAAGCAATCCGTATCGTCAAGCCTTCTGTGCGCGTCTGCGGCGATGATGAATCACGATGCCCAGACCGAGCAGGCCGTTTAAGAGCATCAGCGAATTGGTGACGACGAAGACCCAGTTATTGACCAGCCAGCTATAAATCGTAAAGCCGAGCGAGGCGGAAATCTGCCCGACGAAGAGCCACTTGGAGACGCCTTCGCTTGAATCCTCATGCCATTGTTTGTAAATCTGCTTGCCGATGGTCAGCACCAGTATCAGAGAACTGACCCAGCCAATTACTTCCGTCATTCGCTTCCCCTTGTTCTAAATTGTTAAAGAGACTATATCAAAACTCAAGAAAGAAAATGCTTCAACCCTTAGCGCGCTTGGGTCTTTCTTTTCTTTGCGCCTTTGCGCGAACCGTTCGTTGTTGTTTCACGCTGGTGGCGCAAAGAGAAAAACATAAGCGCGCAAAGGGATTGAAGCAGTTCAAATGTCTCCTAACAATCTTTCCACCGTCGCCATAAAACTCTGCGGGTCGAGCGGCTTTGGCTCGTAGGCCGTCGCTCCCTGCGCAAGCGAGAAGCTCGCGTTGCCTGTGCCAAATCCGGTCGTCACCAGAATAGGGACTTGAGAAATGTCCGTCGTGTCGCGTATGCGGCGCACCAGATGCACACCGTCCGCTCCGGGCATGTTGATGTCCGTGATGACTAAATCCGGGCGAGAGCTCACGGCCTCTTCATAACCGCGCACGCCGTCCTCCGCAGCAAAGACCTGATAACCGCGTCTCTCAAGCGCGCGGCACATCAACTCACGCGCAACATCGTCGTCTTCGACCACTAAGATTTTCTTGGCCTCAGTCATCAGGGTTTCAAAGAGAGCACGGCAAAGCTATTGAGCGACGGCAGACTCTTGCTGCTCGCAAAACTCGCGCAGGTAACGAAAGCTATAGATGCCTGTCTCATGCCCGTCGCTCCAGACAAAATTCAGCGCATAGCGACCAACGATAGCGATGTCTTTGATTGTCAGTTCATCCGAAACGGCTTCGGGCTTGAGCATGCGCTGGCCCGTCCATTCATTGACGCACTGCGCGCAGGGACACGCGCGGCGCAGTTCCGCAGCAACATAATGGCAGACATGCTCATCAGCCCAGGTGATGCGAAGGCCGCTATCGCCTTCCTGCATAATCTCGCGCGGCTCAATCGCAGGGCCGCGTCTTTCGCTGACTTCACTCATCAAAAGTTTCTCAAGCGCAAAGTCTGATGCTATTGATGCTCGCGCACGGCCTGCTCGACTGCATCCGAAGTGATGCGCCAGTGCGAAGCATTCCACACGGCCTCGCCGTTGCGCAGAATAATGGCCTGCGGCGATTCGTGCCTGATGCCCGTGCGCATCTCCACTTCATTCGACACCTCGCGCGCACGCTGCACAACGACGAGCGCGACATCCGTCGTCAGGCGCGACATCTCATTGTAAGCCGCGCTGCTGATGGGACACGTCAGGCTGTGTTTGAAAAGGATAACCGGATGGTTATGCGAAAGCCGAAAAAGTTCTTCCAGCGATTGTGTGTTTTCCAGAGACTCGAACGGAGCTTTCTGTCCGGCGCGTTCTGACATCATCGAAGACAAACCTCCCAAGAGCGTTTCTTTATCTCATGACAAACAGCCGAAGCCGCGATGAGCATCGCTGTCATAAATCACTTAACTGCCGCTTGTCTCATTTACAGTAGCTTACAAACGCGACGAGCGGCAAGCGCGTAGGGAAATGCAAAATGCAAAATGTAAAATGCAAAAATATGAATCTGTTTTCATTTTGCATTTTACATTTTTAATTTTGCATTTCTCTACCTGATATTTACTTTCAAGGTTTTCAAGACAGCCGGCTCCGCATCCGGGTTGGCCCTGTATGAAAGCTCTATCAGATGCGTGCCGTCCGCCCAGCCGACCTCCGGGTCAAGGTCGAACCTTTCTGCGAACTTCGGCTCAGGCGGGTTCATGTAAGAAAGCGAGCGGAGCGGAGTTTTATCTCCATTGTCCATGTACATATTGCAATAGACTGTGGCACGACGCGGCACATTCTCCATCGTGTACATGACATAAATAAAATCGTTTGGCCCAAAGGTGTCCTGCGAACGCTCCGGCTCGCTGCTGTTGTCCGCAGTCAGTTTGACATCCGTGAGGCGTGCTGAGTCTGTAGAATTTGAAGCAGAGTTGCTGCTGTTTGCGCTAGATGTTTCTGTAGCCTCCCGGCTTGCGCTCTCGCCTTCGACAGTAAAGCCTGTGGTCTTCTGGTCTATCTGCTTGCCGTCTTCATTCTTCATCGTGACTTCGACTTTATATCTGCCCGGCTCCCATCCAGAACCCGGCGGCGTGAGCGTGAAGGTCGCAGCCGCCGCGCCCGGCACATCAATCGTCGTGTCCGCGCCCGGCACAAGCTTGCCGGAGCTTTGTCCCTGCACATCTTCATAGAGCACGCGGCTCGTGACCTTGTGCTTGTCGCTCGTGTTAGAGATTTGCGCGACCACGTACACGGTAGCCCTCGGCTCGAAGGTGCTGGTCTCCGTCGCCGCGCTCTTTTCCTTGCTCACTTTCACGCTGCTGATGTTCGCCGTCGTGAAACTATAGTTGCAGGCCAGCGCAGCCAACAGGATGACTGCCAGACCGAAAAGTGAATTTAGCTTATGACGCATCTTCTGTTTCCTTCCTTAAAATTAATATTAACGACTACGCGCAGCATCATCCGATAAAGCTGGGCCAAAAGTCCTGTCATAATTCTGATAAAGTTCTGACAAAGAAAATCTCCCGCAAAGGCGCAAAGGCGCAAAGATGAAGACGCAAAGAGAACTATCGATTATCTTGAAAGCTCTCTTCGCGTCTTTCTTTGCGCCTTTGCGCCTTTGCGGGAAACTCTTTTTAGAGCGCTTCGCGCTTAACGCCATTCACCGACGAGGACAAACGGAGCCCAGTAATACGGCGCAGAGTACTTCTTGCCCGCGATCATCTGCTGTTGCGCCGCTCTCATCGCTGCCGATGGCGCCATCCCCTGTCCCGTCAACATCCGCTTGTAAAAGTCTGTCATCAACTCCGCCGTCGAATTGTCAGACACTGACCACAAACTCACTCCCACTGTCGGCGCGCCTGCATACATAAATGCACGCGTCAGGCCAATCACGCCTTCTCCTCTCTTCTCCTTGCCTAAGCCTGTCTCGCAGGCCGAGAGCATGACCAGCGGTGAGCCCAGCTTGAGATTGAAAATCTCATCCGTTCGGAGGAAGCCGTCGCCGGATTTGTTGCCGACCAGAGAGAGCACAAGGCCTGTGAACTGTGGACGTTCGGCATTCAAGAGGCCATGAGTTGCCACATGCACCACACGATAGTTTCTTAAATCCTTGGACTGGATATTGGCTTCGTTGGCATTGAGGTCGAGCCAGACATCAGCGGTGCCGCCGCTCTGCTTGGTTAAGAGAGCAATCTTCTCTGCCTCTGTGCGCGTGCCGTTGAGGCGCGAGAGCATGAGGCCTTGAGCGGGCGCGCCTGTTGCCTGAGCAGCAGGAGTGCCGGCCACATCTGTCAACGCGCTTGAGAGTCCCAGCCCGCGCGTGTCTGCGCCGCCCGCAGTCGTTGATCCGGCTGCGCCTTTAGCGCGCGGGTCATTCGAGTTAAAAACAGGATCCGCGACGAGCAACACACTTTTGCCGGTCGGCTTGGCAGCAGATTGTTTTCTGATAACTCCGACGACCGAAGCCGAAGGAGCATAGACAATCTCATTGGTCGTTATGAGATATGGAAGCGCAGAGTAATCTGTGCCAGTCGTTTTGATCAACGCCTCGAACGGAATGTAGTTGAGCGCGCCGTCCGCGACGATGAGCATGCGCTTGTCGCCAATGATTGCGGAGGCTGGCTCGATGACAGTCTTGTAGAGATTGTTCGAGGCAGTGGCAAACGCGCTCGCGTTGGCTGGCGGCGGGCCGGAAGCGAGACCGAGGCCGCGCGTCGGAGCAGTGTTGATTCCCGCAATCGGCGTCCTGAATTTTTCGGGAATCAGTTGCGCGCGAAGCTCCAGAGCCTGCTGGTCAACGCTTGCGCGCGCGGGCAGCTTATAAAGCGAGACGCCGCTCTGCGTCACTGCCCACATGTAAGAATCTTTCGCGCCGAGATTGTATTCAAGGAGCGCGGTCTTATCGTCAAGCACTTGCTGTTGAACTTCCGCGAGCGTCAAAGGCTGCGGCAAAGTGAGCGAAGCATACTTCGGGCTGGCTGCACGAATCTGATTCTCAATGCTATCGTATTCCGTCTGAAGCTGTGTCAGACTCGTTTTCCAGATCGGCGTTGGATTTTTTCTTGCCTTCTTCCGTCCCACCCACGCCTGCCATCTCCTGCGCAATCTCCTGCTGGCGATTCAAGTTGTCCTGCTTGCGCTTCAAGAGGTCTGCGGGAACGCCTTCCGTGATGTTGACATTCGATTCTCCGAGCATGTCCAAGAGAGAACGCGCTCTGCTTTGCTCGACAATCTTAAATGCTTCGGCGGCATCTGTGAGAGCCGCGCCAGCGAGCGGAGCACCCGGAGTGGCAGCCATCAAAGCTCTTTCGGCCAAAGCTCCTGCTGCTTCATCGAACACATCTTTGGTTGTCGCCAGAAACGTCGAGCGAGATTCGTCTGCGCTGAGGCTTCCCTCGCGCAAGCCTTCGATGGTGACAAGCGCATCGCGGTAAGCAGCAATCGCTTCTTCTCTTCCCTTCACGGCCTTCTTCTGGTCTTTCTCTCCGTTGGCCTGCATCCACTTGGCCTTGCCTATGCCGCGTTGCGCGGGCCAGCGCAGGTCTGCGCGATTGTCTTTGCGTGCTCCATCGGTCGCAGCAGTGTAAAGCTTGACGGCGTCTGGAAAGCGTCCCTGCAAGAGAGCTATGTCGCCGAGAGAAGTGCGCGAGGCGATGCGCCAGCGACGCGCGTGTTTGATTTTTCCGTAGAGCGGATTGTCTGCGGCGGCGAGCGCGTTGCTGAAATGCGTCTTCGCGCTTTCGTGATTGTTGTTTGCGAAATCGAGACGGCCCATGCCGAGTTCGTAGATGGAATAGATGATGTACTGGCGATACTTCTCTTGCTCCTGCTCGATGGTGTTCTTGACATCCGCACCGAGCGAGGCTGCATCACTTGCCGTCGAAAGGCTTGGCCCGCCGGAAGCGATGCCGCGCGCTTTGCCGAAGAGGCTTGTGCCTTTGCTGGCTTTGTTCTGCACATCTTTGGCAGTGCCTGCCGCGCTCGTGTCAATCTTGGTCACGTTCATCTTCGAGTAAGCATCGCGCGACTCGTTGACCATCCCTGCGCGGAAGAACATGTCGCCAGTCTTGGCGAGCATCAGATTGGCATTGTATGTATCGTTGGCGGAGGCGTAAGACTCGCTCGCTTTCTGGAAATGCGCGAGCGCGACATTGTACTGGCCCTGACGGCTGTACAAATCGCCGAGAAAGTCACGCGTTTCGGCAATGCCTTTCACATCATTGGCCGCAGTAAAAAGTTTAAGAGCCTGTTCCAAAGAGATGAGAGCCTGTTCCGCGTTGCCGCGCCTTAGGAGCGTCTTTCCCTGTGCAAGAGCTGCTTTCCCGTCTCCCTGCGGCAGCACGGCATTAAGTGTAGTCGGGTTGTTAAGTGTTTGCGCGTGAAGCCGTGCAGCGGGTGCTTGCAATCCGGCGGCGATAGTCGCGCAGGAGATGAAATAAACGAGGGGTTTTGCAAAAGATTTCATCATGTTCCTCCGGTATAACTTGAAAATTCAAAAAGAAGCGAGGCGCTTCGGGGCATTTAAGTTTGGGCCAATCTGTCGGGCCGAAAAGAATCGGCGCGGAGTCTATCACAGCAACGAACAGACAATGAACGATTGATGCGATATTTCTTGTAACCCAAAAATGAGTCTGAAGAGTTCAGAGAGTGCGGAGTGTGATGAGTTTGCTTTACTCTCAAACTCTCCGCGCTCAATGAACTTATCTGTGAACAAGGTCAATCGCTGTCACGAGAAAGCCTTCGGTCGAAGAAACATTCATCCTCACGACTGAAGGCTCTGGCGCGCTCTGGTCCAATCCAAGACCGCGCGTCGTGGCTTCGCGCTCGCCTGTGGTCTGCGTCTGTCCGTAGGTCTTCGTGCTCTTGCTCACCTTGACGCGCGCATTGAGCTTGTCCTTTATCTTGGCCCAGTTTCCGGGCGACATGCGCAAGGGGCAGCTTTCCTTATTTTCCCGACAAAATTTGGTCAGATCATCCCCGATGGGAATGCCCGGTATTGGCTCGCGCGTAATCACAATGTAAAGACGCTCAAGAGCAGGCTGCTCATTAAAGGTGAACCAGCGCCAGTTCGGGTTGGTTTCATAAGGCGAAGGCACTTCGTATGGCACATGCGCTTCGATGGAATTGTCGCCATCATTAATACGCGCGTCAGGATAGATGAGCGTCGGCGCGCCGTCATTCTCCGTATGGAAGACATAGAGATAGCCGTCCGTGTTCGGCTCCATCGAAAGGCGTATGCGGTCGCCCGCGTAGAAAGTGCGCTCAGGGTCAACGCGCATCGGGTCGCCCGCCGCATTGCGCATGTACATCGTGTAGCCGAGCCCGATGGGAGCATGCGAATAGCTCTTCACTCCCGCGCCCGAAGTCGTGCTGACGCCCGCGCCCTTGCCAGTGCTTTTGCCAGTCGTCTTGCCAGTGCTCTTGCCAGTGTTGCGGCCAGTGTTGCGGCCAGTATTTCTGCTGGAACTGCCGGTGGACTTGCTGCCCCCGCTCGAAGCGGTTGCGCCGACAGAGCCGATGCCGCCGGAAGCTGGCGCGCGGCTGGTCATAAAAGAGCCGCGCACCTCTTCTTCATTAGGGTCTTGCTGAGCGCGCGGCGTCAGGGCCGAGCCTGCGATGAGCGCAACCCCCAGCAGGGGAACAAATATTTTAGCTCGCATCAAATTTACTCCTCTTATTTTTTTGAACTTTCCAGAATGAGGCAGCCCGTCGGGAGAAGACCGTAGTGGCCCATTCAACTCTCAATTTTATTTATGCTCGACACGCACATCGAAGACGAGCGGCTCGTCCTCATTCTTGGCCTGACGCTGCTTGACAGACACGTATGGCTCATTACCATTCTCGTCCATGACGGCAGTCTCAGGCGCGTTTGCCTTATGCTGCGAGAGGAATTCATTCCACTCGTCCTGTTCTTCTTCCGTGAGCGGCTCCCCGGCGGTCTCATTTAAGAAAGAGAGCGAGTCAAGCGGCTTCTTCGAGAAGACGATGGTATAGAACTCCGTGCCGGGTTTGTTATCAAGCTCAATCCAGTTGATAGGGCCATTCGGAAAACTGTAATTCTCATTTGCTCCGACGCTATTAGTTTTGACGCCAGAAACTGCGGCAGGCTTTGAGGTCAGAAAAGTCGTTGGCACATTGTTCTCGCCCGGCCCAACTACATACAGATAGCCATCTTCCGTTGGCGTAAAATGAAACTTAAACTTCTGGCCCGAAGCAAGCGGAACTACTGCCGCGACACGCGCGGGCTGCACCTTGCCATCAAGCTCAAGCCAGTAACGCATGGCTTCAACCGGCGCGGGCGCGTCGCCTCCGCCAGTGTCATTTGTGTTCTCGTTTGTGTTCGTGTTCGCGTTGCCGTTGTTCGTATTGACAGTCTCCGTCGAACCCATGCGGCTCCAGAGAAAGATGCCGCCGCCGATGCCTATCACAGCCAGAAGCAGCACGACGACAATCACAATCGGAATCACAGGCGAGCGACGCGCGGGCGCGGCTGCGGCTGGACTCGGAGCGTATGAAGGCGTCGGCGCATACGAAGGCGGTGTTGGCGCAGATGAAGGAGCAGACGAAGCAAAGCCGCCCGTCGCTCCGGCATTCGGGCTGGTCGCAATCGTCGCCATAGGCGGACTAGACTCACTGTCTCCCGCAAGATTGTATGGCGTTGGCGGCTGCGCGGACGGACGCGAGGGCATATGTTGCACAGGCGGCGGCTGGGCCAGAGATGTCGCATCAAGTGGCGGCGCGCCCGGCTTCGGTCTGGGCGAATCCACAGTCATGACCGTCGGCGCGGTGATGTCAGAGCTGGTCTGTCTTTTCTCTTCGATGCCTGTCGCGAAAGACGGGTCAGACTCTATATTGGTCGCGGCGTTTTGCGTTCCCAGATTTGTCGGCGTGGCAGGAAGATTCGGCGTCGAGGCAGCAAGCGACGGCGAAGACATGTTCAGCGTCGGCATGCCCAGAGCATTTCGTAAATCATTTGCCAACTCGCCCGCCGTAGCCTGCCTGTCTGCTCTATCCTTTGACATGGCCTTCGCCACAGCTTGACTGAAATCTTCCGGCACATCCGGCGCGACTTCATGCAAAGGTTTTGGCGTGACTGTCACATGCTCGCGCCTGAGTTCCTGAAGCGTCAGGCCGCAGAAAGGTCTGCGGCCAGCGACCAGTTCATAAAAGACTGTGCCGAGCGAATAGATGTCTGCGCGTCCATCCACTTCGGGGCTGTTGTCGCGCGCAGGCTCGCCCCATTGTTCGGGCGACATGTAATACGGAGTTCCAAGAATCTGTCCGGCGACGGTCAGGGCCGTTGAGCCGCCGGAATCCGCTCCGGCCAATTCGCTAATCTTCGCAATCCCCAAATCGAGCAGCTTCACAGCCGGCTCGCCGCCCGTAGAGGATTTGCCAATCATGATATTTTCCGGCTTGAGGTCGCGGTGCACGACGCCTTGCGCGTGCGCGGCATTCAAGACGCTCATCACAGGCTCAAGCACCGAGAGAGCTTCTTCGGGCGTAAATCTTCCGCGCGTCTTCAAATCCGCATCGAGCGTGAAGCCTTCCACATATTCCATCACCATGTAGATAAGGCCATCGCTCGTCGTGCGCAGGTCATAGACCGTCACTGCATTCGGATGACGAAAGCGGCGCGCGGCCTGTCCCTCGCGGCGAAAGCGGCGCAGCCATTCAGCGTTGTTGCGCATCTGCGGCGGCAGCACCTTGATTGCCACGCGGTCGCCCAGGAGGATGTGACGCGCGCGATAGACCGCGCCCATCCCGCCTTTGCCGAGCATGGATTCAATATGATACTGCCCGTCGAGCGTCGTGTTGACGATAGTAGTCGGGTCGTCTTCCAACACTTCGCCGTCCAGGGCGCAGAAGCTGATGCTGTCTTCATATTTGGTGTTACAGACCGGGCAATATTTCATGGAGGATTTTCCAACTCGCTATCAGCAGATTTAATTTAATGTAGCATGTCTCTCAACGCTTGAGTTCAAGCTTGATGTCAAAGACGACGGGCCTGCCATCTCGCTCGCCATCAAGCATGACATTAGCGATCCCTCTGTCAAGCCCGCCGTAAAAAGTGACGCGCGCGGGCGCACTGCGCTCCCTGAGTTCCCTGACCTTGCGTTGCTCTTCAGCCGTTAGTTTACGAAATGAACCGTCAAGCGGCAATGGCTCGCTGGCAAACGGCAAATCAATCGCCGCGTCTGTAAAGATAACTGTGAAATTTTCTGTCCCCGGCGCGCCGTTCAATTTAATGCGCGCCAGCACAGGCAATTCCGTTTCCTGTCCTGCCTTGACGGCTGCGGGCGCGACGAAAGTGCCGAGCGGCAAGACAACCGGATTGCCCTTGCCATCCTCTCCGAGCATGTGCAGGAAACCGTCCTCGCTTGCGTTAAAGGAAATCTGTAAACTCTGCCCTGCCTGTACAGGCTCGTTGCCGAGCGCGCGCTGCTGTTCATCCAACGCAGACGGGCTGAGCAATAGATAATAACTCATAAACGCTTTTTGCGTCGCGCTCGTATTGCTGTTGGCAGTAGTCACCGAAGGCGGCGCAGCCGTATTGGCATTCGCATTCTCAGATGAACCACTCGTCGTGCTCGGAGCAAGATTCTTGTCGGAGCCGCTTCCGAGCTTGCTCATCAAAGCATAGCCGCCGACCATCACGGCCAGCACAACCATCGCCGCCACAGTCAAAGAGACCTGACAGCCGCGCGAACTCATCAGGCCGAGCGTCCACGAACGCTTTGGACCAGAAGGGGCTGCATCAAGCGTCGGCGCGGTAGGAGCAGAAACAGCCATGTTTTCAGATACCGCTTGATGAGCAATGACGGATGCGCTGTTATCTAACACTGTCGGCGCGGCAAGATTCTGCGGCGTCGCAACGCGCGCGGAAACATTTGTCTCATTGAGCGTGCCTGCCAATGTCGGCGCATCCGCTCTCGAACTTTTCGGCAACTCTTCCGCGCCGCTCAGAGACTGTTTCAACTCTCGCGCAAACTCGCCGGTCGTCGCCTGTCTCTCGCTCCTGTCCTTCGCCATCGCACGCAGCACAGCGCGCGACCAGCCCGCCGGAATGCTCGCATCAAACTCTTCCAACGGGCGCGGCTGCTCACGGCAATGCGCGCGCCTCAGTTCAATCGCCGTGTCTGCCTTGAAGGGCAGCGCGCCCGTCGTAATCTGATAGACGACGATGCCGAGCGAATAGAGGTCTGCGCGCCCGTCTATCTCTATGCCGCCGTCGCGCGGAATCTCGCCCCACTGTTCTGGCGACATGTAATAGGGCGTGCCGAGCAGTTGCCCCGCGGTCGTCAGCGCTGTCTCGCCCGCCTGCAAGTCGTGGATTTTGGCAATCCCCATATCAAGCAGCTTGATTGTGCCGCCATCCTTCGTGAGCATGATGTTCGACGGCTTGAGGTCGCGATGGACTATGCCCGCCGCATGTGCAGCATCAAGCACGCTCGCAATCGTCTCTATGATTTTCAAGCTCTCGGCGGGAGCGAGGCGACCTCCGCGCTGCTCTACTTCTTCATCCAGCGTGCGGCCCGCGACATATTCCATGACCAGATAATTCCAGCCCTCGCTAGATGTGCGCAGGTCGTGGACAATCACCGCGTTCGGATGACGAAAGCGACGCGCGGCGCGTCCTTCTCTTTGAAAACGCTTGAGCCATTCGGCATTGCGACGCATCTCCGGCGGGAGGATTTTGATGGCGACAAAATCTCCCAACAGTGTGTGCCGCGCGCGATAGACCGCGCCCATCCCGCCTTCCGCGATAAAAGCTTCTATCTCGTATTGATTGTCGAGCACATGGCCTATCATCTCCGCGTGGTCATCGCGGAGGACTTCGCCATCGCGCGAGCAAAAGCTTTGCACGTCTTCGTAAGTCGTCCCGCATTTCTGACACGTCTTCATAAGAAGCAGGGGAAATGTTGAAAAGGGGAAAGGAAAACTAAATGTAGTCTATCATTCTTTCCCCTTTCCCCTCTTTCCCTCTTTCCCTGTGACCTATTTTCTCTTAACCATCAGCGTCGCCACATACTCTCCCTTTTTGTGCTGGACATCCTTCTTCGGATACGGGTCGAGCTTGACCAGCTTGATTTCATAACCCTGAAAAGTAATGCTCGTCGGCTCAGTCATCGTATTCAACTCAAACGAAGCTGCCTTGCGTTTGCCCTTCCTGACAGTGATGCTGATTTTCCCGTTCCCGGCCCACACGCAATCAACTCCTTCTGGGCAACGAGAGTCTTCGACTAACTTAACAAAGCGGATTCTGAGGCCAAGCTCTTTGACAAAAGCTTCTCTGCCAGCTTTCAGACTCACCTCGCGCTCGGCTTTTGCTTTCCGCGCAAACGCAGTCCCTTCCATCCATCCTGTGACAGCCAACAGTAGCAGACAAATAATTGATAGCTTTATCTTCATCATCCTTCTCAAACTCTACAAGTAAATTTTGCTCGCATACTCTGCAACCATGCGGTCGCTGTTAAAGACCGGAAGCAAAGTTTCAATGGAACGCTTCATCATCGCAATCCAACGGCGCGGAAGCCCATCAGCATCCCTCTCATAAAACTGCGGCACGACCTCTTCTTCCAGCACGCGATAGAGCGATTCGGCATCCTTCGCATCCATCAAAGCTTCGTCTTTACTGACGCTCACATCGCCTATGGCCCAGCCGTTTGTCCCGTCATAACCTTCGACCCACCAGCCATCAAGGATTGAGAGATTCAAACCGCCGTTCATGCCGACCTTCTGCCCGCTTGTGCCGGAGGCTTCGAGCGGGCGACGCGGGACATTGAGCCACACGTCCACAGATTGAACGAGGTGACGCGCGATTTCTTGATCGTAATCTTGCAGAAAAACTGCGCGGCGCATGACGCGCGGGTCATATTTCCAGACGGCAAGCTGTTGCAAAGTCAGCTTCGCTCCCTGATCCTGCGGGTGCGCTTTCCCTGCAAAAACAAATTGCACTGGCCGCTCAGCGTTATCAATCAAGCTCATCAAACGCTCAGGCTCGGCCAGCAAGAGCTTCCAGCGTTTGTATCCCGCCACGCGACGCGCAAAGCCTATCGTCAATGCCTCCGGGTCAAACATCCTGCGCGCGGCCTCCGTGTAGTCCGCGCTCTCTTTGCGATGCAGCCGCGCGTGAAACGAGCGATGGCGTATGAAGGCTATGAGCCTCTGTTTGAGCAGGCAATGAGCAGCCCACAGCTCTGCATCTGGAATCCGCTCGACATCGCGCGCCCACTCTTCCCGGCTGTGGGCCAGATTGGCCCAATCTTCGCCAATGTATTTCTGAAACAGCGCGCGCATCAAAGGCGCAACCCACGTCTGCGCGTGCACGCCGTTGGTGACATAAGTAATCGGAACATCTTCGACCTTCGTTCCTTTGGGCCAGAGGCTGAGCCACAATTCGCGCGAGACTTCGCCATGCTTGCGGCTGACGCCGTTTGTCGTGCGAGACATCTTGATTGCTAAGGGCGACAAGCCATACCACTCCATATCGTCCTCTGTGTCCACGCGTCCTAAATCAAGAAACTTGTCGTGCGAAAGACCAAGCGCGTTTTCGTAAGAGGAGCCAAAACATTTCTCGATGAGCGAAGCGGGAAAGGCATCGTTTCCGGCAGCAATCGGCGTGTGCGTCGTAAACACGCAACGCTCGCGCACAATCTTTGCCGCCTCAGTGAAACTCAAATGCTCCGGCCCTTCCGTCAACTCGCGCGCCAGTTCCAGCGTGAGAAAAGCTGAGTGGCCTTCGTTCAGATGATGGACATGCGGTTCAATCTTTAACTTTCTCAAGAGCCGCACGCCGCCGATGCCCAAGAGCATTTCCTGCACGACTCTTGTCTCGCGGTCGCCGCCGTAAAGATGGCCCGTCACCCACCTGTCCGTCTCTTCGTTCTCTTCGATGTTCGTATCCAGAAGATAAAGCCGCACGCGCCCGACATCCACGCTCCAGACATGCGCGCGCACAATCCTCTCGCGCATCAAGACTTCTATGAAAAGCGGCCCGCCCTTTTCATCCATGACTTGATGTATGGGCATCTCCGCCGGATGCGATTCGCCGTAGTGTTCTTCCTGCCAACCCTCGCGCGTCAGACGCTGGCGAAAGTAGCCATAGCGATAGAGCAGCCCGATGGCGACGAGCGGCAGGCCAATATCACTCGCGGATTTGAGATGGTCGCCAGCGAGAATCCCAAGACCGCCAGAATAGAGCGGCAAAGAATTATGCACGCCATACTCTGCGCAGAAATAGGCGACAGGATTTTCCTCTGTAATCATCCCGCCGGATTCTTTGCCGAAGCTTTTGACAGGCTCTGCCATATAACTGTCAAATCTCTGGGCCACAGCGCGCACGCGCTCTATATAGACAGGGTCTGTGGCTTTCTGCATCAGGTGAAACTCTGAGATTTCCGCCAGCAGCCGTCGCGGATTATGCTCGCACACTTCCCACACCACAGGGTCTAGGTCGCGGAACAGGCTCGCGCCGTCCGTCCCCCAACTCCACCAGTAATTCCACGCCAGACGCTCCAATGCGCGCAAAGGCTCTGGCAAAGAGCGCGTTTGTTGTTCAGTCATATGTCCTAGCTTAATCGAACCTGTGATTTTTGAGAAATGCGTCGGCGTCCGACTGCTGGAAGAAGACGAGCCTGACTTCCTTTAATTGAGAATCGTGGGACAGAAATTCCGCAATCGCCCTGGAAGAAACAGCCGCCGCTTCATCACGCGGATAACCGTAAGCTCCCGTCGAGATTGAAGGAAAAGCTATCGTCGCCAGATTATGTTCAACCGCGAGCGCGAGCGAATTGTGATAACAGGCCGCGAGCAGTTCAGCCTCGCGCCCGCCCTCGCGCCAGTAGATTGGCCCGACAGTGTGAATCACATGACGCGCAGGCAAATTGCCGCCAGTCGTGATGACCGCCTCGCCAGTCGGCAAGCCATCTGTATATTTTGTGCGTCGAATCTCACGACACTCTTCCAAAATCTGCGCGCCGCCGACGTGATGAATCGCGCCGTCCACACCGGCCCCGCCCATCAAGGTTGAGTTAGCAGCGTTGACAACCGCATCCACATCCTGCCGCGTGATGTCTCCTGTCACGACAACCACGCGGCCATTCAAAAAACTTTGCGCATCAAGATTGGAAGTCATAAAAGACTGAAATATTTTTTGAGCTCAACCTTGCTCTTTGCGCCAGACGCGCCAGAGGCCAAGCAAGCTAATCAAAGCCCACGCTCCTTCGAGCAGGATAAAGCCGATTTGTCCGGTGCTGATGGCAGCCCAGCAGAGCAGCGCGCCGCCTATGAAGTTGAAAGTGAGATACAGCGCGCTCTCGGCAGAGATGCGATTAAAGCGTTGCAGCGCGTAAGCGAGCAGGACAAGACACGCGCCGAGGATTGCTACAGCCTGTCCGAGAAAGTCTGCAACCGCCGCGCCCGCCACAAAGAGAAGAGTCATTCAGCTTCGTCCCATTCTTCGCGCGGCTCGACCTTTACGTCGTCGAACATGTCCTGCCGCCTAATGGCTTCAGCGACGCCCTTCGCTTTATGTTCGGTCAGCGGGTGCTCCGGGTCTGTGCTGGCGATTTCAAACAATCTGTCGTCGAGCATGACGACGCCGAGGATGCCGAGCGCGACTCCCGGCGTGACCTCTATGTCGCCCATGTTGTGTATGCGAAAGTGGCCCGTCTGCTCGACCCAGTCTTCGATGAAAGGGTCGCGCAGGGCATGCTCGGCTTCTGATTCAGAGAGGTATGCGCCCTCGACGATGAGACAATATTCGCGTCCGGTATTGGCCTTCATGGTGCGAGCAGACTGTCAAAGCCTGCGACGAATCTTTTAGTTGTCGTTTGAACCGGGACGAAAGCCCTGTGAACGTTCGTCACTTTATCACTGCACGGCAACGGTGGGCAAAATATTTTTTGCGAGCCATGCAAAATAAAACTCCGCCGAAGGCTTTTGCCATTCGACGGAGTTTAACTTTATCCGAGAGCGCGCTTTTTTGTCACGCCTTATTTACGGCCTCAGCCGCGAGCTTAGTAAGCTCTGGCATACTGGTCATTAAGCGTCTGGCGCAGGCGGTCAAAGTAGGAATCGAAGGTCACAAAGCCAGTCGTTCCCTGAAAGAAAGCCTTGCCGCCCGTCTCGTCCGAGAGACGATTGAGTGAGCTCTGGCCGTAGCTGGCAGCAGTCTTGTTCCAACTCGTCAAACCGACTGACGGAGCATAGAAAGAATAGACTGCAACCTGACGACGATTGGCTTCGCGGATAGCTCTTTCCAAATCGAGCGTCTGGCCCGCAGCCGTCGAATCAAAGCCGCGCGATGTGTCCAGCCCGTCAGAGATTAAAAGCACTGCATTGCGATTCTTATTGTCCGAATCAAAGCGGCGCAGAGCCTCTATGACTTCGATGTAAGGATTGAAAGGCGACGCGGCATCGCTTGAGCGCGGGAGGCGCAAAGCTTTGGCGGCCTTATCCAAATCATCCGTAAACTGCTGGCGCACCTGTAGCGAACCGTTCGTGATATAACCAACCATCACGCGCGAGCCTGCTGGCAATGAGCGTATAAATTCGCCCGTCACCTTGAGCTCATTTCCGACCTGCGAAGTAAGGTCGTCCTGAATCAACACCGCCAGATTCAAGGCTTCCTGCACAGCAACTTTTTTCTTATTGTCCGTGACCGCGCTAGTCTTCTTCGGCACTACCAGCACGGCGGCGAGAGCCAGTGCGAGAACCATCACGGCGGTCAAAAATTTTCTTGTCTTCAACATCTTTTCCTTCTTCCCTGTCTGAAAATAAACGGAGACAAAGCTCCAATAAAATAATTGCATCCGGCGCAAATCAGCACTGTTTCAGGATCAACTTCCAACAGGCTTTTTGCGCATCTCTAAGATGCTTGAAAAGGCTTGAAGGTGGCTTGAGAGAAGGCAGAAGAATAGCCACAGAGTCACAGAGTCACAGAGCAAATCAAAAGGTAATTGGATTCCCTCTCTTTCTTAAAATTTCTTTGTGTCTCTGTGACTCTGTGGCTATTTCGGCGCATGCAGAGAACAAACGCCGTCTGCATCGCAGGGCGGAGGGACGCCAAAGAGTGTGTAACGGCGGCGCGCAAGCCAGCGATAAAAGATTGGGCCAAGCTTGGTCAAAGGCCAGAGGGACATAATTGGCGCAAGCACGCGCCAGCCGCGCAAGACGCGCAGGACTTCTATCCAGCCAGCATAGCCGCTCGACCAGACGCCCTTTGCGTCGCGCACATGCATCTCTTCATTTAATTCTGCGATGGTATGAGGCGCGGCGCGCTTTTGCACCTCAGGGTCGCGGAAGTTGAGCCATTCAATCCGACCGTCGCGGTCAAACGGCTCAACGCGCGCGCGCATCCACTTGCACAAAGGACACTCGCCGTCCGTGTAAACCTCTATCCGCTCTGTGCTCTTCGCTGCCATACAGGTTTAAATTATAGCAGCATTAAATTGAAAACGATGGTTTCCCGCAAAGACGCAAAGACGCAAAGAAAGCATTCAAGAGAGATAAGCTCAGCCTCTTTGCGTCTTCTTTGCGCCTTTGCGCCTTTGCGCGAGACTGTCTTCTTGTCCTGTCTCTTCTTGAATTATAAGCCAACGGCTGTGATATGCTCAGATGAATCGCTTAGATAATCAAGAGAGCCAGAGCAGGGGAAATTTTATTTATGGCAACACCTGAGACGGACGCGCCGGAAGTTATCTCTACGGAAGAGATTTATCACGGGCGCGTCTTTGACGTTTCCGTCGCCACGATTCGTGAAGGCGGGCAAACATACAAGCGCGAGATAGTTCATCATCCGGGCAGCGCGGTTATCATTCCAGTGTTTGCCGACGGGACTGTCGCGCTCGTCAGGCAGTACAGGCATCCGGCTGTGCGTTATCTCCTGGAAGCTCCCGCCGGAACGCTCACGCCGCCGGAGAGGCCGGAGGTTGGAGCGGCGCGCGAGTTGGAAGAAGAGATTGGCGTGCGCGCGGGCCGTCTGGAAAAGCTCACGGAGTTTTATGTCTCGCCCGGTTTTCTGGAAGAGAAGATGTGGGTTTACCTGGCTACGGAATTGACGGAGACGCAGCAGAGCCTTGATGACGATGAATATCTAAACGTCGTCCGTCTCTCTTTCCAGCGCGCGATAGAGATGATTTCCGACGGCGAGATTGAGGACGCCAAAACAATCATCGGCCTCATGCTGGCCGCGCAACACTTAGGCTTTGGCTCAGTGGTTGAGACTTAGCACAACTCAACTCTCTGCGCCTTAGGTTTAATCTTTGCGCCACCAGCGCGAAACCTCAACGAACGGTTCACGCAAAGGCGCAAAGAAAAACTCAAGACCGCAAACAAAGAATTGCTTACGATTCTGAGATAAGTTTGATGGCATTACTCTCATGCCTGTTTGCTTATCCAAACATCTTTCAGTTTAATGTAGAACCATGATTCAAATAATTAAGAACGAAGAGCGATACCATTTCGAGTCTGACTGGCTTTCGACTTACTGGCACTTTAGCTTTGACCATTACTACGACCCGCAGAACATGAGCTTTGGCCCTTTGCGCGTCTTTAATGATGATGTCGTGCAGCCGTCATCAGGCTTTCCGACGCACGCGCACAGCGAGATGGAAATCATCACGTATGTCCTTGAAGGAGAGCTTGAGCACAAGGACAGCACTGGCGCGTCTGACAGCATCAGGCCGGGCGAAGTCCAGCGCATGAGCGCGGGAACAGGCATACGCCATTCCGAGTACAATCCTTCGGCAGAGCATCCCGTGCATCTCTTGCAGATGTGGATTATTCCAGCCGTCAGCAATCTTCCGCCGTCTTACGAGCAACTGCGCTTTACCAAAGAACAGCGCACAGGAAAACTGCTCGCCGTAGCTTCCGGTCAGGACATGCCTGATACAGTCAAGGTACATCAGGACACGACCTTTTATGTCTCCGCTCTGCGACCTGAAGATGAAATCACGCATGAGCTTGAAGCAAAGAGGCGCGCGTATCTCTTTGTCATTAACGGAAAGATGTCGGTCAACGACCACGAGCTCGCGGGCGGCGATCAGGCCAGAATCACTGACGAGCAGACGTTGAAGCTCAAAGCGGAAGAGGCTTCGGAAATCATACTCATTGACCTGCCCTGAAACAGCAGCTTTGTCATCGAGTTGAAAATCATGGACACGACCTGCACACATCTGGCCCAGATACAAGACGAAGTGAAGCCGAGCGCACGCGGCTGCGAAGATTGCCTGCGGATTGGAGATAGCTGGATGCACCTGCGTCTCTGCGAATCGTGCGGCCATGTGGGCTGCTGCGATTCTTCCAAAAACAAGCACGCGACCAAACATTTTCACGCGACAGGCCACGCGATTATCAAATCCTTTGAGCCGGGCGAAGAGTGGGGCTGGTGTTATGTGGATGAGATTTTTTTCGAGTCGCTGTAAGCATTTGAATTTTTAAAGCAGATTGAAAAGCGCAGTCACACATAAGTCATCCGAAAAAATTCTTGAGAGCGAAGCTATCCAAGATGCTCCGCGCACGTTGCCGCCGCGCCGCCCGACGCTGCTTAATTACTTGCACTCCGCCGTCGCCATTCCGCTCATATACTTTTACACGTTCGTCATGGCGAGCATCTCGCTGACGCTTTCGCTGCATGACCCTGCGGGGAGAAAGCAGCACTGGTGCGCGCAGATGTGGTGCCGGATGATTGCGCGCACAGTCGGAGCGCGCGTGCGCGTTCACGGCGCAGAGCATATACAGCCGGGCGTGTCTTATGTCTTTCTCTCTTCGCATCAGAGCTATATGGACATCCCTGCGATGCTCGGCTATCTGCCTGCGCAACTGCGCATCGCCGCTAAGAAAAGTCTCTTTCGCATTCCTTTCATGGGCTGGCATCTGACGCGCGCGGGCCACATCCCTATTGACCGCAGTTCGACGCACAATGCCGTCGCCAGCATGCAAAGGGCAGCAAGCTATCTCGACAAAGGCATCTGCGCTTTTGTCTTCCCGGAAGGCACGCGCTCGCGTGATGGCTATTTACATCAATTCAAAAAAGGCGGCTTCAAGCTGGCTTTGCAGGCCAGACTCCCATCATCCCCGTGACCATCATCGGCACGCGCAGCGTGTTGCCGCCCGACTCAATCATCTTTCGCCCCGGCCCGATAGACATGTACGTGGACGCTCCGATTCCCACAGCAAACCTCACAGAAGAAGACACGGAAGCACTCATGCAACAGGTCTGGAACACAATGGCCCAACGCTTTAAGGATGAATGCGGAATGATGAATGATGAATGATGAAAAGTGTGCTATTTAAATTTGAATCATTCAGGTTTAAATAGCTTTCCCTTCATCCTTCCGCCTTCATCCTTGCTTGTGGTTGACCCCTCCGCAGGAGTCTCTTACACTTCCGAGTTATCGTGAGCACAACTAATAATCACATTCCCGTAGCAACGCCTGAAGAAGAAAGAGCGGGCCAGCCGTCAGGCTTTGCAGAGACGCCTGAGGCTTTGCCTGCGCCGCTTGAGACTCCTTCAGAAGCAACGAAGTGGTTGGATTTGCTGGCGGCTATCGGACTCTGGTTTTTGAGCGTCGTCGCGTTAGCCATTGTGCCGAGTCTCTTTGTCCTGCCTTATATATTCTACAGGTATTGGGGCGCAGCGAACATCATGCAACTGATGGCCGCAGACCAGACGGCTATTTTCCTCTCAGTCTTCGGCGTCATCCCCGCGCACTTTTTGACTCTCGCAGCCGCGTGGGTTCTTGTCACACAGCGTGGCAGGCGTCCCTTCTGGCGTTCGCTCGGTTGGAACTTTAGCAAGAGGTTCGGTTTCTGGGCCTGCGCGGGCCTCGCGATTGCGCTCTATCTGTCAGGGGCTGTGATTGCATGGAAAGTTGGCAAAGGCGCGACGACGGACATAGAGACTCTGATACGCAATAGCTCTATGGCAACGCGCATTACGCTCGCGTTGCTGGCGACCTTCACCGGCCCTTTGGTCGAGGAGATAGTTTATCGCGGCGTGATTTACACGGCGATGGAAAAAACCTTCGGCATGGTCGGCACATCCATCCTTGCGCTCTTTTTGCCTGCCTCATCTGCTTCGAGGATGGGAAAACCCATCGGCATGACTGGCGCAGTCATCGTTGTCTCTTTTCTCTTCACGCTCGTGCACGTTTTTCAATATCGGAATAACGTCGGCGTCATTCTCGTCGTCGGCATCCTCAGCGTCTCGCTCACCCTTGTGCGCGCGCTGACCGGAAAACTGCTGCCGTGCTTTATCATTCACATGGTCTTTAACGGAGTGCAATCAGTCCTCATAATTTTTCATCCGTACATAGAGCAGTATGAAAAGTTTATGGAGCAAAAGCTCGGCCTCGTTTTGATGTGCCAGCACGCGCTCTCTTTCTTCTGGCATGGCTTATGAAGTCGTTGTTGTCGGCGGAGGCTTTGGCGGACTGACTGCGGCTGCGCTGCTGGCCGCGCGCGGCCTCAGTGTGTGCCTCTTGGAAAAGCAATCGCACGCGGGCGGATGCGCGGCTGGCTTTGAAAAGTTCGGCTACAGCTTTGAAAGCGGCGCGGGCCTCTATGCCGGATTTGGGCCGGGAGAAATTCACGAGCGCATCTTTCAAGAACTTCCGGTTGCTCCTCCTGAAATCTATCCTATCAAGCCGTCTTACACAGTTCGCCTGCCTGACAAAACAGACATCGCCATCACAAGCGATGCCGCAGAGTTTGAGCAAAGCCTGCGCGATTGCTTCCCAGAATGCAGCGAAGCCGCCATCAACTTTTACCGCGAGCTTGCGTCGATTAGCGTTGCAGTGCTGCGCACACTCACGCGCGTGCCTGACCTTCTGACAGCATTGAGGCTCCGACGCCTGCGCGCCGCCGCACAAGAATCGCGCATCGCTCCCAAAATCTTTTCCGCAGTCACACACACTGCGGCACAGCATCTCGAAAAAACTTCCACGCGCTTTCGCCGCTTCATAGACGCGCAACTCCAAATCTTCGGCCAGAGAGAGAGCCGCGACTGCGCTTATCTCTACGCCGCTGTGGCCTTGAGCCTGCCGCGTCAAGGCATGTATGGCATCAAGGGCGGAGCCGCCGCGCTGGCAGACGCTCTGGTCCAATCAATCAAACGTTGCGGCGGCGAAGTGCGCTTTGACACGACCGCTTTGCGCCTCGCTTATGATTCGAGCGGGCGCGCGCAAGGTCTTGATTTGTTGACGGGCGAAAGAATCGAAGCCACGCGCGCCATCATCAGCAACCTGACCGTCTGGGACACTTACGGAAAGCTCGTCGGTCTCAATCGCACGCCCGCAGAGATACGCAATCGCCTCAAAACCTTGCGCGGCTGGGGCGCGTACCTGCTCTATCTGGGGATGGACGAAGAGACGGCGCAGAAGCTTCCCTCGCAAAATCTTCTGGCCCTCAATGAATGGCAGGAAGAAGCGCAGGCTTATGAACCCGAAAGCGCGCAATTCATGTTTTCAGCCGCGCCCGCATTTGACACGCGCGCTCCCGCAGGCAAACGCGCCGTCACAGTCTCCGCCTTCACAGAAGCCGCAGAATGGTTTGGCTTTCACGAAGACGAATCCGGTCACGAAGCGCAAGACCAATCCACGCTTGAAGCACACTGGCAGCGTCTTCATCAAGCTATGCCCGAACTCGCAGACGGCATCGAAGTGATAGAGACAGCCACGCCGCGCACTTTCTATGAAGACACGCGCCGCAAGCTCGGCATGGTCGGAGGCGTCGGACAATCGCTAGATGTCTTTGGGCCAAACTCCATTCCACATCGCACAATCCTGCCAAATCTCTACATGGTCGGCGACTCCACTTTTCCCGGCAACGGCGTCGCCGCCGTCACACACTCCGGGCTAGTCGTCGCTAACGAAATTACCGGAAGATAAAACAAGTTTCCCGCAAAGGCGCAAAGACGCAAAGAAAGCTCGCAAAGAGTTGAATGGCTCTTTAGCTTGAAAGCTTTCTTCGTGTCTTCTTTGCGCCTTTGCGGGAGTTCTTTTCTCGTCCATAAATTTCTCTTGACAGAACTGAATTGTATAGTGTATAGAAACACTATACAATCTCTGCACTGAAAAGAGAGCCGGATGTTTATTGTTGTGGATGAGAATGACCGTCGCCCTATCTACCAGCAGGTGGTGGATGAGATTAAGGCTCTGATTGCGCGCGGCGAGTTGCGCGAGGGCGCGGCTTTGCCTCCTGTGCGGCAGGTCGCGGCTGACTTGGGCGTCAACCTGAACACGATTGCGACGGCCTACAGAGAGTTGCAGAGCGAGGGCTTGATTAATATACGGCACGGCTCAGGCGCGGTGATAGCTTCGCGCACGACAGGCGAGAAGACGGACGACGAATTGCGCAAGCCACTGCGCGCGGCCCTGACGCAGATGGCTCTGGCCGGACTCGCGCGCGCAGAGATTATGAGCATCGTGGCCGAAGAGCTGCGCGGGTTGTTGAAAGGAGCAAAATGAAAAACGTAACGCTTTCTGTCCTTATTCCTTTGCTCATAGCAGATGTGCTGGTCTTGGGAGTTTTGATGTGGATGCCTGTCATGCGCGGCGAGAAAGCTTTTTTCGGCGTGCGTGTGAGCCGAGAGATTTACGCAGGCGAAGGCCGACGTATCGTGCGTCGCTACTGGCTCTCGGTGCTGGCGATATTTATCGCGCTCGAAGCAGCCGGAATGTTGACGGCTTACTATCGAAATAATTTTCTCTATGCCGTAGCAGCTTATGCCGTCTCCGTGCCGATAGCTTTTATCCTCTACACAGCTTTCGCGCGCGAGGTACGCCCGTTTCGTTTGCCGAGCGAGGCAACGAAGTTTGCTTCCTCTCTGCATACACGGCGACTGTCTGAATACACATTCTTTGCGCTCGAAGTCTTAATCGTCATTCTCGCCATCGCGCCTGTCATCATGCTGGTTTATTACTATCCTGCGCTGCCGGAGCGCGTGCCTGTGCATTGGGGCGTGAACGGCCAACCGGACGGGTGGGCGCGCAAGAGTTTTTCGACAGTCTTCTTCTTGCCAGTGCTCGCGGCTTATCTGCAAAGCTGGTTTCTGCTGCTCAAGTATGATTTGGCCCACGCGAAGATGACGCTCCCGGCAGAACAGGCAGAGGTTTATCAGCATTACAAAGAAAGATTGATGGTCGCCAGTTTGAGAATGATTGACTGGGCGCGCGGCCTGATAGCAGTCCTGCTGGCTGTCATCTCTTTGTTCATTCTGTTGACGACGATTGAGGAACTGCGCCCATGGATGAAGGTCGCCAACATCATGGTCTGGGCCACTCTGGGCCTCTTGTTGCCGGGGCTGTTCTTTTTCCTGTATCGCTTGATGACGATAAATAATGCCCTGGAAGAAGCGACGGGCAACGCGGATGTGCGGCGCGAATCGGAAGAGGAAAAGTGGAGCGGCGGCGGGCTTTTTTATTACAACCCGGATGACCCTGCTCTGATGGTCGAGAAGAAAGACGGGCTCGGCTATACATACAACTTCGCAGGGCAAGGCATACGCCTGCGACTGGCTTTTCTGGCAGGCGTGCCTTTGCTGGTCTTATGGGCTTTGCTTGATATGTGATTTTTATGAAGACGAAAGAAGCTCGCGCAAAGGCGCAAAGGCGCAAAGAAAAAGACGCAAAGAAGAAAAAGAAAGACAGCATGCCTCTTAGCTTTCCTTCGCGCCTTCTTTGCGCCTTTGCGCCTTTGCGGGAAACTTCTTTTTCAGTTAGGAGAATCCAATGCGATTATTTTTCTGCACTCTTCTCATACTTCTCTTGATGCCCGTCACACTCTGCGGGCAGGATAAAGCAAAGTTGCCTGCGCCCGCGCCGATTCTCTCGCCCGCGCTCTGTGGCAAAGGAGTTTTTCTTGTGAGACTTTCGGGAACGGATATCGGGCGCGAAAGCTTTGAGGTGAAATGCGTGGAGGGCGGAGGCTTTGCGGGCAGTTCGCACACAGACATCAAGCTGCCCGGCGCGACCGTGGATGTGAAGACTTGGATTGAGCTTGACAAGGATGCTGTCCCACAGAAGTTTACTTCCGAAGGCGTGATGGCGCTCATCCCTGTGGACCAGACAATTATTTTTAAAGAGAGCACGGCGACAGTCACAACCAGGAACGGGTCGCAGGAAGTTCCTATGCTAAAAGGAGCTTCGATGACGATGTCAAATGTGCCTTACCTGTTCATCTTCATGGCCGCACGCTATGACACAGCGCGCGGAGGCGAACAGAACATCACTGTCTTCCCAAACATCTCTGCGAAGATGGAGCACGTCGCGCGTGATGAAGTAAAAGCGTCGGGTGCGATTGAAGCTCTGAAACCAACTCTCTTTGACCGCTACACTCTCAAGTTTATGCAGTTCACATTCGTCCTCTGGGCAGACATGCAGGGGCGCATCGCAGTCATCTCGCTGCCAGAGCAGCAGTACATCTCCGTGCGCGAAGAGTATGCAAAGTTTGCGGAGCCGCTGCATGCCACGCTCGCCTCAATGATGAAGAGTCTGAAGCCGGATTACAGCGCGCCGCCGGATGCCCCGTTCACTGCTGAAGAGGTGAAGATTAAAGTCAAAGATTACCAGCTCGCCGGAACATTGCTGCTGCCGAAGAGCGGCGCGCGCCCGTTTCCGGCGGTCGTCACGAGCACAGGCTCAGGCCAGCAGACGCGCGACGAGCCGCTTCCCTTTCCGAACCTGAAAGACTACAAGCTGTTTCGCCAGTTGGCAGAGCATCTTGCGAGTCGCGGCATAGCTGTCCTCCGTGTGGATGACAGAGGCGTCGGCGATTCGACCGGCCTTGAGACTTTGGAGAAGGCCACGACCTTTGACTTTGCAGACGACGTGCGCGCACAGGTCGCATACCTGCGAACGCGCGCAGAGATTGACCCCAAACGCATAGCCATCGTGGGCCACAGCGAAGGCGGCGTCATTGCTCCGCTCGTCGCGGCGAGCGACCCGCAGCTTGCAGCCATCGTGCTCATGGCCGGAAGCGGAAAACGCGGCGATGAAATCATCCTCTATCAGATGAACCGTGCATTAGAACTCAATGCGGCGATGCCTGAAGAAGAGAAAGCCAAAAAGCGTGCGGAGCATCAGCAGATGGTGCAGACGATGTTGGAAGGCGGTGACACATCCAGGATGCCTCCGCTCTTCCGCTTTCTCTGGACCAAAACTTTTGCAGCCTACGACCCTTTGCCGACGATACGAAAAGTGCGGCAGCCAATCCTTATCGTGCAGGGCGAGATTGACCGTCAGGTCACAGCCGATCAGGCTGAGCTACTGGCAAAGGCCGCGCGCGAGGGCGGCAACAGGGATGTCATGGTGCGTGTCTTTCCCAATCTCAATCACTTTTTTCTGCCCGCGAAAACCGGAGAAGAGAGCGAATACACTTCGCTTGAGGTGAGCGTCATCGGTGATGATGTGATTAAAGCCATCGGCGATTGGCTGCAATTCAAATTACAGAAGGGCGTTCCGGGCGGCAGACGATAGAAAGATTTCAGATTTGAAATTTCAGATTTGAGATTTTTTTTGAAATTTGAGATTTGAGATTTTTAAGTTCAGCTTCTCGCCAGTTCGAGGGCGGCATTGACCTCTGCCTCTGCGCCGCGCAGGACAATCACATTGTCGCCCATGAGATAAACAAGCGTCGTGAGATTGCCTTCGCGCCAGGTTGTCTGCTGCGAGTTTTGATTCTTTGATTCGCTGCCGGATTGCACGCCGCGCCGCTTTTGTTGGAGCGCATTGTAAGCCTTGTAAAACTCTTCCGCGTCAACAGGTTTGTCCCACGCGGATTTCCAGATAAAGAGCGACGACGCGCCCGCGCGCTCGAAGAGATAAGCGCGGTCGCCGCCCCAGCCTGCCGCCGCGCGCACGGCCTCGCGCTCCTGTACGCCCGCCAACAGAATGCCGCGCATGCCTATCTCGCCCATCGTAGTCGAAGTCGCAACCTGCCAGTTAGTTTGCGCGAAGGATGCTTCATTAAGCCCTACTTCACGCGCGGCTTCGCCTTGAAAATATTTTTCGGGATGCAGTAGTTGCTCGCTCGTTGAGGGCGGTTTTTGGAAAATTTCATCCACGCCGCGCTCGCCGCTCTTGCGCCGGACAGTTTCGACAAAGCGCGCGCCGTCGCGATAGCGGAAGATAAAAGTCTCCGTCAAGAGCGGCGGAAAGAGCGCGCCGTACTCTCTGCGATACAAGCTGAAACGCTCGTTCTCCTGTTTGGTAATATCTTCGAGCGTGCGGCGCGCGTAAGCTTCGCCCTCTTCCGCGCGTCGCTGCACATTCATCGCGTCGCCTTCAATCAAAGCGAAGACAGCTTCCGTCCTATCATAATTATACGGACGCACCACCAGCAGCTTGAGCAAATCGAAATGCTGATCCTGTAAGGCATGCACAAACTCATGCGTCAGGAGAGAGCTTCCGCTCTGTCTATCAACCAGCAGAATCTGTTTGTCTAGCGGAGAATAAACTGCGCCCGCAGAGACAGCCGTGAAGCTTGCAGCGAGAGAGCCGAGGTCTGTTCCTTCCGGCAGGACACCGCCCGCGATTGCAAGGCGACTCAGAGCGCGCAACTCTTCGCCGCCGAGCGACTGGGCCATCTCGCTCGTGCGCGAGCCATATTCCCAGCCGGACAATTCCGCCATCCCGACTTCGCTCTTCCAAGACAACTCGCGCAACTCCGAAGCCTGACGCATAGCTCCCGCGCGCATGGCTTTCAACTTTTCGGAAAGCGGGCGCACAGGAAGCGGCGGCAGCGTGCGCGTCACCTGCGTCTCGTCAGACCTGTTCGCGCTCCTGCTCGCCGTGCGCTTTTCTCCACACGAAGCTGCCAGAAAAGAAGTGATAACGATGATGGCAATCGCGCCGAATATGATTGTACCCTTGCTCTTCAAACGCATAACGACCTCTTAGACGCTGGAATCCACGATTGCGATGCCGGAAGAAAAGCAAGGATGAATGATGAAATGATGAATGATGAAAGGCTTGCTGTTCAAGCTTCAAGCGTTCAATCTTAAATAACTCAAGTTGCCAGTTAACAGAGCGATGGCGGCTTGCCGCAATGCTGTGCGGAAAAGCTTTGCTTTTCCGGCAGGTGTGGCCCCAACTAGATGCGAGGCTCAGCCTCGCATCTGGTCAGGAGGAGCAGCCAACGGAAAGTCAGAGACTTTCCGCACAGCAGTTGGCTAAAGCCATCATTGCTATCATAACTAGCAACTTGGGTTAAATAGCATGTCCTTCATCATTCATCCTTCCGCCTTCATCCTTGCTCTTAGCCATTCGCCTGATAAGAGAAGCGGGATGAGCAGCGCGAGGGGCCAGAAGGTGCGCAGTTCCCAGGTGCGGCGCACACGTTCGCGGCTTTGCGGGAGGGCAGAGATTGTTTCCGTCAAGGAGTTGAGCGCGGAGGCTGCGTATAGCTCGCCTCCTGTCTCGCGCGCAGTGCGCCGGAGCGTGTCGCGGCTTGCGCCTGCTGCCGTTGATGTTTTTGGGACGATGGCGAAATATTTTTCAGCCGCGCCCGTCTTGCCCTGAGCGGTATATTCTATGTCCAGATTAAATTTGCCGGGCGCGGGCAGAGCAAATCGCGCGCGCCAGATGCTTGCGTCCGTGAGGTCTGGGGCAAAGGCAATTTCCATTGAGACAGTCTCGGTGGATGAAGGCTCTGCTGAATCTTCGTTTAAGGAATGCAGGCGCGCATTGAGCTTCTCGATTTTGAGTGGGCCAAAAGCAGTCTCGTCGCGCACGCGCAGTTCTGCTGTAAAAATATTTCCGGCGGCGGGCGATTCATCGCTCAAGGCAATCTCTACTGGCGGGCGCGAAGTGTTTGAAGCCCACAATGCTATGCCCTGCCAGAGCGCAGCGAATGGCCCGCCCTTTTCCGATTCTTCGCCACTCGCGCTGGCGCGTATGCGCCACGAATCCGCTGGGCCAAAAAGAATCGTGCGCCCGGCTCCAAACCTGCGCGCGGCCATGAGAGGCATGCCCGCTTCGCTTGTGCCGTCCGCGCTCGCTGGGCCAGAAACTGCAAGCACGCTTGCGCCCGCGCGCAAAGCTCCAAGTCGCAAACCCTGTCCGGTCAACACAGCAGCTTTTTGTGTTCCTTCACTCGCACTCAAAAAACCGCGCAGAGGCCCGCCCGCTCCAACTTGCGTCGGCGTCAGAGGCGTGCCGACGCGCGACTTCTCAGCCTCAATGGGCGCGTTGCCCGCCTGCGTCTGCGCGTCCGCGCGAAAGCTGCTCGCATCAATCAGGGCGGGCAGCAATGCATAGAGCTTTGCGTTTGGCGCGGCAAGCGAACCCGCGAAACCGTTGCCGCCCAGAACAACGAGACCGCCGCCGCGCTTCTCGACCCAATCACGCAGGCGCGCAGCTTCGGCGTTTGACAGCATCGCGTCCGGCGTCGCGCCGATGATAATGCAATCGTACTGATTGAGCCTCGATGCATTCGCCAGGACTGCGCGCAGCTTTGCGTCCGGCCCGCCAGCTTCATTATTTGTCTTGCCGTTTGATTCAGGTTGTTGAGTGTTTCCCGTCTGCCCCGCGCTCTCTTCCGGCGGTTGTTCTTTGAGGCCGATGACGGCTGCGCGGCTCACCTGCGCAAAATAGTCAACCTCGAAAAGCTCTGCCTCTTCCAGCGCGCGGCGTATAAACTTTGCTTCCCATGTCGGCTCGCCTTCAAAAAAGAGCACGCGCGGGCGACGCTCCTCCACATAGATTGTGAACCCGCGCGCGCGCATCGCGTCATCTTCATCCGTTCCCGCCGCTTCAATTCGCGCAGTGTAATTGGCCCAGCCCGCAGCCTTCGGCACGACTTCGAGCGTCAACACTTGTCTTTCGTCATCGCTGGCCCAACGCGCTTCCACAGATGAACGCACCTGCGCGCCGTCCTGTATGGTGACAAGACTGGCGCGCCCCTGCATCCCGCGCGCGTGAACCAGACAACGCACACTGAGCGGCACTCCGCGCACAGGACGATTCATGACAGTGATGCTTTCAAGAGCCACGCGCGGGCTTTCCTGCGTTTGGAAATCCGTCAGGACATAAACAGGCGCACCGCCCGTCACCGCACTCGCGCGCTCTATCTCTCGCCGCGCATCCATCGTTTGCATCGCTCCATCCGTCAACACGATGCTCGCCAGATACGGCGCAGTCTCATTCGCCTCTGATTCAAAATCTTCTGCCTGCTGCTCTACGACCTCAAAATTTCTCGCACGCAATGCAGCCTGTAATTGTCCTGCGACTTCATCAATGACACTTTCTCTCGCATCAACTTTCGCGCCTTCTGAGCCCGCGCGATAAATCAGCACACGCGGCTGTGTGACTGCTTCATATTCAACGCGCACGCCCGCGAGTGCGCAGGCCAGTAGCAGGAGCGAAGTGGCTCGCAGGCTGACAAGCGACAAGCGTGTGCCGCGTGAATGACCCGCGAGACTTTGCCAGTAGCGCGTTAGTGCAAACGCGATGAGGGCCAGAGCGGCGACGAAGACCGCGCGCCAGACTGCGCCGCCGCCGATGCCGAAGCTAACAATGAAGATAAAGCTCTTGCTCATCTGCCTAAGATTCGAAAATATTCTGACGCGCGTGCGTCGTCAGCCGGAAGAAAAGTGTTTGCATCGCCTGATGTGGCGCGTGTGTTCGCTTCCGCGATGGCGAAGAGATTGGCTGCGGCCTGCGAGAGCAGCGACAAAGGTTTAGATAACTTCGCAGCATATTCTTCGGACGTGCCGCCCGGCTCAAGCCTGTTCAATTCCGTTTCGACAATACGCAGTTGTCCTGTCGCCTCTGCAACCGTCGCCGCATGATCGCCGCCGACTGCCGAGAGGCTATCGGCTGCCTTGCGCGCACGCTCACGCGCACGCGCCAATGCACTCGCACGCGCCGTCACAGGCACATCCAAAGTCGCCTGCAAATCTCCGAGCGCGGCATACGCATCCGCCAGTGCGTTGCGCAATGGCGTTGCATCTTTTGAGGCCGCGCGCCTGGACAATTTTTCCAGCCGCGTCTTGATTTCATTTAACTCGCCCGCGTATCTGCGCTTGAGGTCTACAGGCTTTGAGCGCGCAAAGACTGGCGGCACATAACGAATTGCGCTCTGCGCTCGCTTCAAACGCGCGAGGGCTTCGCGTTCATGCGGCAGAGCTTTGGCCGTGTCTGCTAAAGACAAAGCTTCCTCCGCGTCCCACATCGCGCGAATCGCATAGACCATATCGCGCACATTCGACGGCGCGCCCGACGGCGGCTCAGGGATGCCATGCATGTGTGGGCCAGTGCGCTCTTCGTCTGCTTCGCGCACGCGCTCTTCAATCTCCGCGGCTTCCTTTTTCTCGTCGCCCTTTTCTCCTGAATCGTGCTCGTCGTGCGCTTCGCCCTGCGCGCCCTCTGTTGTGATGTAATCGTTGAAAGAGTTCTTAAAATCGCGCTGCTCTGCCGCTATGTCCTGCGCGCGGCTCTGTAGCTCTGCACGCGGCAGACGCGCTCTCTCACGATGAAGCTTCTCAGTCTTGATGATAATCATGCGCTGGCTGAGCAGGAAACGCCCTATCTCGTTTGGCCCAAGGTCTCCAAGATTGAGCTTGACCGGCTCAGGCGCGGCGATGGCGATGGCTAGAGAAGCGGAACGCCCTGTGTTGTTCGCCGCAGGATTTCTGTCGCGCGCTTCAATCCAATAGACGAGCGTATCGCCCGCCTGCAAACCCAGACGCGCGAGGTCAAGGCTTGCCGCGCCCTGCCATTCGCGCGCGTTGCCGCGCTCGACATTGCCGAGCGGGATGCTGCCGTTAACAAACTGCGCCGCGTCTCCCTCTCCGCGACTGCGTATGTATTTCAAAACGACATCCGCGAGTCCCAAATCATCGCTCGCACTCCAACGCACACCGACAGGCGCAGCAGGAACTGCGCGCAACAACTGATCGCCAGTCGGCTCAACAATGCGCGCCTCAGGCGTCGCGTCCGGGTAAACTTCGACTGCGCGCACAATCGGAGCAGGAACAGCTTTACTTTCATCCGCGATGATACGAGCCTCAAACGCGCCGCTCGTTTGCGCTGTGAAAGAGCCTTGATAAGCTCCATCGCCAAGAGCGCGCATCTGATATGCCGCGCCTCCGAAACTGAGCGCCGCGCTTTCAAACGCGCCCTGAATCTTCAACAAGACTTCGACCTGTGAGCCTGCCAGAGCGCGCACAGGAGCATCTCCCACAGCCTCTTCCGCACTCAGACCCGAATAAGCCGGAGGCACAACTCGCACGCGAAAATCTTCAATCGCAATAGCATTGCTCTCAGGATTCGCTGCCGCCGACTGCGAGCCGTTTCTCTGTAACAAAGTCTCATCACGCTCTAGCAAGATGATGCGCCGCACTTCACGCGCAAAAGCTTTTGGCCCAATCACGCACGGCACGAGCATGAGAAGCAAGCTCAACAAAAGCAGGCTCGCGGCGCGTGCGGCATTGCGGCGCGGAGCAATCACGCGCCGCTCTATCTTCTCCAAAACCCTGCGCGCCTGTGCTTCCAAACGTGTCAGCATATAAGGCTGCCCTGCCGTCATCTCTGGCCCACGCTCTACGCTCTCTGCAAAAGTCACCAGCGCGTTCTCATTGAGTCCAGCCGCGCGCTCTACCTCACGCGCCATCTCGCTCAACCTGCGCCGCCGCAACAACAGTAGCCACACAGCCTGACCAATGCTCAACGCCGCAGCCAACATCGTCGGCACAACCAGCACAGCCCGCAACACACGCCTCATGGGCCACAGATAATCCAGCACGCCTAAGACCAACAACAAAAGAAGCGCGCACGCGATGACGAAAGCGACACGCGCGCATGCACGCCACAGTGCGCGATAAAAAAAGAGTTGCCGCACCTGTGCGCGCACATCCGCCGCGCGGCCCGCGCCGCGATTTTCCAGTTGTATGGCCGGTGATGTCGCGCTCATTGAAAAGCAAGGATGAATGATGAATGATGAATGATGAAAAGCATGCTCTTCAAACTTGAAGTCTTCATCTCAAACTGCACTCTCTTCATCCTTCCGCCTTGCTCTTCATCGCTACAAAAAGTTCTGCGATGAGAAGCAGGAAGGCCGCTAAGAGAAAATATCGCCAGAGGCTTCCCTGTTGTTCAAATGATTCATGCCGCGCGCGCGGCTGTCTTTCGCTCTCGCTCGTTTGTGGGCCAAAGAGTTTTTTAATCTCAAGCGCGCTCGCCAGTGCGCCCTCTGATTCTGTTGCGGGCGCATTGAAGGCCAGATAGCGCGTCAGACCTTCTGCCTCCACACGATAGATGCCCGGCGCGCCGAAATATTTTGCAGGATGAAGCATCAAATCACGCGCCTGAACGGTCTGAATTTTTCCTTGCGCGTCAAATATCTTGACAGAGGCTGCGGGCGAAAGCCTTAGATTGAGAGGCTCGCCGATAGCCTTTGCGAGTGGCTCGCGCGGCGCGAGGCTTGAGCGCGCGATGGATGATGCAAGCGCAGGGAATGCTGTAGAGATGCCAAGCTCTCCCGCCGCGCGCGCAGGCGAAGTTGCCAGCACGACAAGCCTTCCGCTCCCGGCCTGCGATTGGACCAGAGCAGGCGTGCCATCATTCCAACGCATAATCGTCGCGGCATCTTCGCGCGGCTCGACAGCATAGCCTTCGCGCATGCGCACTGCCTGCAAAGCTTCCAAAACCTGTTGCTCGACAAAACGCAGGACAGGCGCATCTCTATCCATCGCGCCAAAACTCAAAGCCTGTGTCTCTGCATTCTTGCGCGACAAGCTCGCAAAAGGCCACGCGCGCCCGTCCGCGCTCCGCGCAAACTCATTCCATGCAACCGTGTCCACTTCGCGCCCCAGACACAACCAGACAGTTCCGCCCTCATTTGCAAACGAGACAAGCGCGCGCATCTCTTCCGCGCTAGGCTGCTTGCGAAGCATCAAAACTATCAGCGAATAGGAGTTGAGTTCACTTGCCGATTGCGGAAGCTCGTTTTTGCGTTCGAGCATAAAGCTCTTCTGGCCCAATTCGCTCGCAGTCGCTTCAAGCGCGGCTCGCAGATAAGTCGCAGCATCATCTCCGTCCTGCTCAAGCAGCAGCGCGCGCGGCTGGCGCGTTGGGCCAAGCGCTAGAAATCTTTCGTCATCCGCATCGAACTCATCTGGAGCGTGCGTGCGTATGCGCGCCGAAATTTGTCCGTTGTCTTCCGTGCGCCATTCTATGTCTGCGCGCGTGGCTGCGCGGGAATCCAGTTGCCAGATTTTGCGTGCGCCGCTTCGCCCGTCTTCGGCAGCAATGATTTCATGCGCAGAAATTTCGCTTCCCTGCTCGCCCGCGCCAGAAGTCTCGTTCAACAGAAATGCATTCCGCGTAAAACTCGCGCCGATTGGATGCGCGATGACCTGCGCGCTCGCAATCGAGTTTCCGGTAAGCTGCGGAAGATTATCTGATGTAAGTCCGCTCTGTTGAAAATCCGAGATGAGTTCAAGAGAGACTGTGCCGGGCGGCTCGCGTTCGAGCAACGCGTTTGCGGCGTGAAAAGCTTGCGCATAACTCGCTCCGCCCGCAGTCGGTTGATAAAGCCCAATGGCTTCTGCCAGTTTGCGTTTGTCCGAAGTCGTTTCGGACAAAACGGTCGCTTCGGATGAAAAAGTTATGATGGCTGCTCGCTCGCCTGATGCGAGATTGTTAATGATGCTTTGCGCCTGTTCCAACGCGGCCTGCGCGCGGCCCTGCGCGGACATGCTCAGCGAAGCATCTATTAAAATAATTCGCAAAGGCTTTGTCTGCGAGTTAAAAGAGATGAACGGGCGCGCGAATCCGATGACGAGCAGGATGAGTGCGGCTGCGCGCAGTGCTAGAAGGAGCGGTTGCTGTATGCGGCGCGGGCGCAGACGAAAGCTCGGTGTCTCGCGCAGAAATTTGAGCGAAGGAAAATCGAGCCGGCCCGCGCGCCTGCGTACCAGCAAGTGAATCACGACAGGCAACGTGACCAGAGCCAGCCCGAAGAGTGCAAGCGGAGACAAGAAGCGCATTTTCTCTTTCCCCTCTTACCCCTTTCCTCTTTTTCCCAATCTCTTCCTCAAATAAATTGCCAGAGCTTTATCGAGCGGCTCTGCCGTATCAAGCTCTGCATATTCCGCGCCTGTGCGTTCAAACTCGCTTTGAAAATACGCGCGCTGTTCCGCGAGTTGTTTGACGTAAACTTTGCGTATGCGGTCTGTATCGGCAATCAAGGTGTCGCCCGTTTCGAGGTCGCGGAACTCGTACATTCCGCGCTGGTCCAGAAGTTTTTCGGCGCGGTCGAGCAGATGAAAGACTATGACATCATGACCGACGCGGCGTATGCGCGAGACGGCATCCACAATCTCTTCACGCTCGTCATAAAGGTCTGAGACGAGAATCGTCAGGCCGCGACGTTTCCATTGCGCAGCTTCGCTGAGCAGGATTGGCCCAAGCCGCGTGCGCCCGCCAGCCTCTGTGCGTTCGAGCGCGGCAAGGATAGCATGCAGGTGACGCTGGCTGCCGCGCGTCGCGAGACGTTCGCGCACTTCCTCATCAAAGCAGACAAGGCCCGTGCGGTCATTCTGTCTCGTCGCAAGGTAAGCGAGCGCGGCTAAAAGATAACGCGCATACACAAGCTTGCTCACCTCGCGCGGCGCATAGGCTAATGAGCCGCTCACATCAAACAGCAAACGCACGGAGACATTCGTCTCTTCCTCAAATTCTTTGACATAGAGACGGTCTGTGCGTCCATAGATGCGCCAGTCAACGCGCCGCATCTCGTCGCCAGCGATGTACGGGCGATGCTCTGCAAACTCCTGCGAGAGCCCGTGAAAAGGGCTGCGATGCAAGCCAATCAGAAAGCCTTCGACCACCGTGCGCGCAATCAAATCAAGCCGCCCGATGGCCGCCAGCACCGTTGGATTTAATAACTGCTCGCTCATGAAAGTCTGGAGTCTAGGAGTCTGGAGTCTAGGAGTCTCAAGCCAAAAACAGAAAGTCCTTGACTTCAGACTCCTAGACTCCAGACTTATTTCGCAAAGTATCCGCGCTTGGTGCGCGCGGCGAGGTCTGGTCGTCCGACGAGTTCGACTTTGATGTTGCGCCACGCGCCGTCGCGCGTCTTGTTGGCGGGCAGATAGCCGATGCTATAAACGGTGCTGAGGTCGCGTATCACCTGCTGGTAAACGTCCTTCAAATCTTCTACCTTGCGCGCAAGATAAGCGCGGCTGCCGCTCTCGTCGGCCAGCGCGACGAGTTGCTGCCGCGCCATCTGAAAAGCGTCGGCGGAATAGTTGTAGCGATTTTTAATCATCTCGCGCTCCGTATCCAGGTAAATCGGAATCACAATCGAGTCGGAACGAGAGACCATCGCGCGCAACTCTTCAAAGCTTGTGACAGAGCCCGGCCCATTCACATCCGGCAGCGCGTTATCAACTCCATCCGTCATCACAACGACCGCGCTCCGCCGGACATTCCGTTCGGGATTGAGCATCGTCTCCAAGACATAACGCAAAGCATCCCAAAAATTTGTCCCGCCCTTTGGCTTCTGCATCTTCTTGATGCGCGCCTTCAAATCTTCGCGGTCAAATGTCATCGGCGAGATGATTTCCAGCGTGTCCGTAAAAGTAGCGATGGCGATGCGGTCTGTGGGCCGCGCGGCTTCGACAAAGCTGTTTGCGGATTTACGAATCAGTTTTAGCTTGTCTGCCGTCGAGCCTGAGAGGTCTAGCAGGAGCACTAAATCAAAAGGCGTGTCAGCGGAAGAGAAAAAAGAAATCTCCTGCGGCGTCCCGTCTTCGAGGACATTGAAATTCTTCTGCTCTAATTGCCCGAACGCGCGCTTCGGGTCGCTGCCGAGGACAGTCACATTCAAATCAACGAGGTCTGCTTCGACGCGAATCGTGTCAACCGCTTCAAAGGTTTGCGTGTTGTCCTGCGGAGATGGAGCAGCATCCTGCGCGTGTGCGGTTGTGTATGACAAAAGCAAAAAACAGATCGCGCAAAGGCGCAAAGGCGCAAAGAAAGACGCGAAGAAAGCTTTCAAGTTAAAGAGCCCTTCAAAATCTTCGCGCGCTTTTCTTTGCGTCTTTGCGCCTTTGCGGGAGACTTTCTTCGTCATCATCTTTACTTCGCATAGTAGCCGCGCCTGCTGCGCGCGACGGCATTGGGCTGCGCGACCTTGATGAGAATCGCGCGCCACTTGCCATCGCGCACGTTGTTCGTCGGATGATATGAAAGGCTATAGACTGTGCCGATGTCTGCGACCACGCGCTCGTATGAACCGGCAAGGTCTTCGAGCTTATCCACTTCATAAAACAGCCCGCCTCCGGCTTCCGCCATCTCTTCCATGCGGTCATGCCCCGCGTCAAAGTCTTCCGGCTGCGTGTCCTTGTCGCTCAATGATTCGTATTCCGTGTTGACCCAGAGCGTGTAGAGCACGCCGTCGAACTCGCGTATCTGGCCCAGAATTTCCGCATAGCTGACAGCAGAACCGTCGCCATGCACGCTCGGCAGCGTGCCATCAAGCCCGTCGCTCATAACGACAATCGCCGTGCGGCGAGATGGCCCTGAATCCTTCAAGGCTTCTGTCATGGCAAAGCCGAGCGAGTCGTAAAGCTTTGTGTCGCCCGCCTGCGTCTCTATCGCGCTGATGCGGTGGCGCAAGGCTGTGCGGTCATTTGTCAGACGAGAGACAAGAATCGGCGCGCTGGCGAAAGTGATGACAGCGATGCTGTCATCGGGCCTGGCGGCGTCAACGAAACGTTGCGCGGCGGCGCGTATCAGCTTCACCTTGTCGCGCGTAGAGCCTGAGAGGTCTATCAACAACACAAGATTGAAAGGCGCAGAAGAAGAGTCAAAGTGATTCAGACGTTGCTCTACGCCGTCCTCATAGATTTTAAAATCGCTCTGCGTCAATCCAACAAGGCCGCGATTCGTGCCGCGATCAATGACGCTGACGTTGAGCGTGACCACTTCCGTATCAACGCGCACGACATCGCCTTCATCAACTTCTATAGGCTCTCCTGTTTCGGGCGTCGCGGGAGTTCCGGCAGGAGAATTGTTAGTCGTGCCGCCGACGAGCGTGGGCGGCCTGCGCGCTTCCGGCGGCTGGCGCGTCTCCGGCTGCGCGACATCTACTCGCGCCGTCTCCACGTTTGATGTTTGATTTGTCGCGCTCAGAGAAGCAAGCGCAATCTGCCCGCTCAATGAACGCAAACGCACAGGCACATTGCCTTTGCCGAGCCGTGCGCGCGAGACTTTTCCGCTTTTCGTTGCAGCAGTCTTCAACGCAAACTCGGAATCAACTTTCACAGCCTCCGCAGAAATATCTGCATCGCTTTTAAGCGGCAACGACGCGCGAATGTTGCCTGAGCCTGTCTGCACAGAAAGCGTCGCGGGCAGGCCGCGCACTTCGACCTCTCCGCTATTGGTGATGACTTCGACACGCGAGCGCGCAGGGATGCGTAAGAGCAGATTGACGCGGATGGATGAAGCCGCGCTGGTTGCGCCGCTTGCGACCAAGACATTCAGGAGTTGCTCTGTCCGGCGAATGATGACAGGCGAGCTTTTCGGCGTCTCGCCTTCAAAGAGAGCAGTGATGGAAATATGCTGCTCGTCCCACACTTCTACATTCACACTGCCGCGCCGATTCTCGACGCGCAAAAGATTGTTGGCGGGCAGGTCTGCGCGCACGTCCTGTGCAAGGCAAATAGAAAAAGGGAGAAGGAAAAAGGAGAAGAATAGAAACCATGCGGGCCGCAGTCTTCGGCCCGCTGGCTGGTCAAACATAGCTCGTGCCGGATACTTCATCTGCTTTTGCTTTCTCCACTTCTGCCTTCTTACTTATTCAGTCGTCGCTTTGAGCAGTTCCGCGATAATCGCTTCGGACGAGATGCCTTCGGCTTCGGCGCGAAAGTTGGGGAGAATACGGTGACGCAAGACAGGGTACGCCATTGCGCGCACATCATCAAACCCGACGGCAAATCTCCCATCGAGAAGTGCGCGCGCCTTCGCTCCAAGAATCAAAGCCTGTCCGGCTCTTGGCCCTGCGCCCCAGCGCACGTTCTCGTTAACGAAAGGAATGGCTTCGGCTCTTTGAGGCCGCGTGGAGCGCACGAGTCGAGCCGCGAAATCAACTATGTTCGACGCGACTGGCACGTCTCGCACAATCTCCTGTATCCGCAGCATCGCTTCTCCGTCGAGCACGGTTTGCACTTCAGCGTCTTTGTTGCTCGTCGTCTCAGCGATGATGCGCCGCTCGTCATCCGCGTTTGGGTAGTCCATCACTATCTCGAAGAGAAAGCGGTCGAGTTGCGCTTCCGGCAAATGATAAGTGCCTTCCTGCTCAATCGGATTCTCTGTCGCGAGCACGAAGAAGGGAGCTTCGAGCGCATAGCGCACGCCGCCGACAGTGACCTGACGTTCCTGCATCGCTTCCAGAAGCGCGGCCTGTGTTTTGGGAGGAGCGCGATTGATTTCATCCGCGAGGACTATGTTAGCGAAGACAGGGCCGGGAATAAAACGCGCTTCACGATGTCCCGTCGCGCGGTCTTCTTCGATGATGTCTGTGCCTGTGATATCCGAAGGCATCAGGTCAGGCGTAAACTGTATGCGGTTGAAACGCAAGTGAAGCGATTGGGCCAGAGTTTTGACTAAGAGAGTTTTGGCAAGACCAGGCACGCCGCGCAGGATGCAATGCCCGCCACAGGCGACTGCAATCAGGCTCTGCCGCACAACCTCTCGCTGGCCGATGATGACTTTGGCAATCTCTGCTTCAAGCTGCGCGACACGCTCCGGCAAAGCATCCAGCGTCGCAGCCTTTTTGTTTTCATCCATCAACTGCATGAGATTACAAACTCAGGATACTGAATCATTCAACTCTTTGCGCACTTATGTTTTTCTTTGCGCCACCAGCGAGAACCGTTCGTTGCTGTTTCTCGCTGGTGGCGCAAAGAAAAGAAAGACCGAAAGTGCGCAAAGAAGAGTAGCTCTTATCTCTCAATCATATCCAATATCGAATCGCCGTCGCTTTTCGGCGGCTCAGGCGTTTGCTGCGAGCGGACGCTGCCGCCGCCGAAATCCGCCAGCCGCAAGAGCAAGTTATTCTGATTCGAGGCGTAAGGCAGCGCGTCTTCCTGCGCCACGACGCCTGTGCGAATCAGGTTTTCGATGACGCCGTCAAAGGTCTGCATGCCTTCTAAATCGCCCTGCTCCATCGCGTCAATCAGAGACTTGCCTTCCTGCTCTCCTCTTTCGATGTACTCTTTGGTGCGCGAGGTTGACTTTAAAATCTCTATCGCGGCGACGCGGCCCTGTTTGTCCGCGCGCGGAATCAATCTCTGAGAGATGATGTAGCGGAAAGACTGTGCGATGCGCAGGCGTATGACATGCTCTTCGTTTTTGGGAAAGACGCCGATGATGCGGTCAACAGTCTTGGAAGCATCAATCGTGTGCAGAGTCGAGAGCACAAGGTGGCCTGTCTCCGCAGCCTCCATCGCGACTTCTATAGTTTCGCGGTCGCGCATCTCTCCGACGAGAATCACCTTCGGAGCCTGACGCAAAGCCGCGCGCAGGGCCAGCGCAAAGTTCGGCGTGTCCGAATGAAGCTCTCGCTGGTGAATCGTAGAATTTTTGTGCGGGTGCAAAAACTCTATGGGGTCTTCGATGGTCACGATGTGGTAATACTTCGTATCGTTAATCAGGTCTATGACGGCTGCGAGCGTGGTGCTCTTGCCGGAGCCTGTCGGGCCTGTGACGAGGACGATGCCGTTTTTAATCTCGGCAATCTTCTTGAGTTCCGGCGGCAGGTCAAAGTCCGTCCAGTTCGGCGGGCGCGAAGGAATGACGCGCATGACTATGGCGTGCGTGCCGCGCTGCATAAAGATATTGACGCGAAAACGCGCGAGGCCCGGCGCGCTGAAAGAGAGGTCTGCGGAGCCGTTTTTCTCCAAAGTCTCTGCGGCCTGCTGATGGTTGCCGATAATCAGTTTGGCGATTCCGGCGGTGTGCGCGGGCGTCAGTTTCTCAAGACCTGGAATCGGCACTCCCTGCAATTTCCCCACCAACTCAATCTGCGGCGGGCGGCCCGGCGAGAAAAGCAGGTCGCTGACCTTGCTGTTGACGCCCAGCATACGCTGTAACACGTTCATGAAATTCGGAGGAGATGCGCTTGAGGTTGGCGCATCCATCGGCGTCTGGTTTTGCTGTGTGCTCATAACTAGAGGTTTATCAAATACTTAGACAGAAATCGAAAATCTTCTCCCACAAGATCTACTGCATCATATCACCGAAAGCCAAATAATTTCGACAGGCTGGCGGGAGAATTGTGCAAAATATGTTGCAACATGACTAAACATTGTGATACTGTTGTGACAACTTGCGGCGTGACATGTGCCGCTCCTTCAAGCAGGAATGCAAGTTCCGCCCACACGGATTAGCTTCACGTCCCATTTTCACAAGAGGTTTCAGCCCGGCTGGCAATAATTAAATCTTAACTATTCTTTTGGAGACTTCCATGTCCACTTGTGCAGATGAGCATGGCTTTTCACTGATTGAGCTTCTCATCGTACTCGCCGTAATCGGCATCCTGTCGGCGCTTGCTGTTCCATCTTTAATGGGCGCGCGCGCGGCAGCCCAACAGGCTTCTGCCGTTTCGACTTTACGATTGATGGTCAGCATTGAGCACCAATTTCAAGTCTCTCGTGGTCGGTACGCGGATTTAAACGAGCTCAATCAATTTCAGAACAACAATCTAGGCACCATGGTTGGGAGGACGCTTCCGCGTCAGGGTTACGTCTTTCAGATGGTTCCCACTGCCCCGACACCTGCTCAACTGGCGAACGGATTTAGGATTGCAGCCACAGGAAGCGGCCCGGACGGCACGACTTCATACATTTTCATGACTGATCAGGCTGGCGTCATCAGTCAGGTCTCGCCTTAACAATCGTGCGCATGAATCCATCTTCACTGCTGGTCATTCGCATTCACTTCAACCTTCCCGAAAATAGGAGAATCTAACTCAAATGTCCTTCAACACTTCTCTTCGTTCAATTTTAATTCTGGCTGCGCTGCTGGTCTTTGCCGGTAGCGTTTCTGCACAGGCCGACCTTGGCCCGCAGAGAAACGCCACCTCTAGCAGTTCGCAGTTAAACCTGACTGCTAATGCTCAGACGGCGTTGCAGCTTGATATTTCGACAGCATCCGGCGGCGCGACTGTGACCGGCGCGACCGGCAACAGCTCGACCGGCGTTTTCAGTCTCGACTTCGGTGACGTTAACGGTTTGGGTCTCGGCACGCCCTCGACAGGCGTGTCGGTCAACGTTCAGGCAGGCGGCGCGGTTTACACTTCGCCCATCAGCCTGACGCCACGTTACTCCGGCTTCAGCACCAGCAGCGCGAGCGTCTCTGTCCTGTTGGATGGAACAGCTGGCAACGCTGCGGGCCGCTCTGCGACACGCGAAGGCGCAGCGGCTGGCACGGTTGTGGCTCCGAGCACTACGGTGCCGAATATTTTCACTTCGTCGGCGAGCAACGGAACAGCCATCACGCGTTACGTCGGCGTGTTCGTCAGTAACGCTAACGGCGGGAGTGCGGTCAACGGCTCACTGTCCTCGCGTCTGATTTACCAGATCACAGTACCTTAAGGCTGCTTCGACGCCTCAATGTTCCGGTTGCTCTTCTGCTTTTTTCAGAACATAGTTTCTTGAATCTCAGCAGAAGAGCATTCCGGTTTTCACTCAACCATCTGAGCCAGAGCTTGCCCGTCATGCTGTCACGCAAACTTTTTATTATCTCAGCATGTGTTTCTGTTCTGCTGCTTGCGAGCACAGCGCAGGGACAGGGACAGGGAAACCAGAGACCGAAAGATATACAGATTGATATTTCGACGGCTGCGGGCGGCGCGACCGTCAACGGCAATACAGGCTCAAACTCGACAGGTGTTTTCACTCTCAGTTTCGGCAACGTCAATGGTCTTGGTCTTGGCGCACCACAGCCCGGCGTCACCGTCCAGATATTTCCCAACGGCGCGCTTTACAGGACGCCTATCACTATCACACCAAAAGTTGATTGGAATAACCGCACTCCGAGACCGTTGTTCATCTCTGTGATGCTTGATCCGATAGCAGGCAACGCGACTGGACGCACGGCTGCGCGCGAAGGCGCGACGGCGGCCACACTCATTGCGCCAAGCACAATCACTCCTTTAATCCTTGCGACAAACGCCACGAACAACGCGCCTATCACGCGCCATGTGGGAATTTTCGTCAGCAACGCGAACGGCGCAGGCTCTGTCAGCGGCTTGTTAAATGCGCGACTGATATACCGCGTTTACGTTCAGTGAAGCGTATCGCATACAGACAAGCTCTCGCTCTTTGGCCCAGACACTTCATCTCAAGCCTTCCATTCAGGAGAAACTGCGAAATGCATCCGGTTAAAATTTTAGTTCTTTGCCTGTGCGTCTGTGCTGCTCTGACATTTAGCTCTGCTCAGGCGAGCGCACAACAGCCGCAGCAGAAACAATCTCTGGGACTGACGCCCGCTTTTGTTGACGCCAATGTGAAGCACGGCGCGACCTATGCTCAGAATTTTACTATCGCTAATCAAACCACGACACGTTTGCGCTTTCGCTGCTCGGTGTCGGATTACTGGTACGACGAACAGAATGGTCGCTTGCTGGGCCGTCCCGGAACGCTGCCGCGCTCTGCTTCGACATGGGTGCAGTTTACGCCCGCAGAGATTGTCATCGAGCCGAACAGTTCGGCCATCGTCAAAGCAGTCATCAGCGTTCCGCAGGGCGCAGCCGGAGGCTATTACACAGTGCCTCTCTTCGAGGGCGAGCCGGTTGATATTTCGACGGATGAGGCGAAGCAAACTACCTCTGCCACTTTCGCTGTGCGTCTCGGCGGGCTGCTGATGCTCGCCGTCGAAGAAACTTCGGAATACAACGTGGAAGTGATGAGCGGGAAAGTCTCTCCGCCGACCGCGTCGTCCGAGCTTGAGATGGAGCTTGATATACGCAATCGCAGCAATGCTCATGCGCGTTTGCGCGGCATGTTCGCCATCCTCAATGCGACCGGGAAGATGGTTGGTCGCGGGCGCATCGAAGAGAAGCGTTATCTGCCGGGACAGCGTGAGAATTTGAAAGCTCCGTGGTCTGGCGAGTTGCCGCCCGGCAGCTATGTGGCGGTCATCACTTTCACCTACGACCGCGCGGGGCTCGAACCTGCCACGCTCATCTATGAACTCCCTTTTGAGATTAAGAATCAGTAGCGAGTGAGTGAGAACAAAGCCGCCAAAATTTATTAGCCAGCTATGCATGCTCGCCATCTTCAGCGTGAGCATAGCTGTCTCCGTGCTCGCTCAAACATCTTTAGATTCTGAGACCGAAATTCCGAAGACCGAAATTCCGACAGGCACAATCGGCGCGCGCTCCCTTGCCCCGCGCATCACTCTCTTGATGAATGATGTGCGCAATGTGCCGTTTGATGAAACCATCAGCGCGGCGACTGTCGTTGATGAAGAGATAGTGGCGGCGGAGATTATCGGCGGGCGCACTCTTCGCCTGAAGGGAGTTGATTTCGGTGAAACGCTCGTTATCGTGATGACTCCGCGCGGACGCCGCACTCTCATGATAGAAGTTATCGGGCATCCGCTGACTAATCCGCTGGCGACCAACCGTGCAGCCGCAGCCGAACTTGCCGAAGCGAACGGGCCTATCACAGGCTCTTACATGCTTTCGTTCTCGCCTTCATTCGGCGGCGTGCCAGCGTTTCTGAGCCAGCATATAGAGTATAGACAGAGGCTTTCGCAGGAACGCACACTGCGCGTCAGCAGCGATATTTATAATTTTTTCGGGCGTGGCGGCGAGTTAGCTTTTCCGGTCGAAGCCGCCAGCTTTGGTCTCAATCAACTCTCGCTGGGCATGAGCACGCCGGATGGCGAGCTTGACGTGCTCGACAGCAATCTCAATATCTCGCCGCTCAGTTTGAACGGCTACGCTCTGCGCGGTCTGCATCTGGCTTCGACCGAAAAATCGCGCCTGCGCGGGCTGGAAGTTTTCGCGGGTCTGGCGCGTCCGCCGCTGACGCTTTTCGGCGGAGAGAGCGGGCGCATCATGGGAGCGATGATGCCGTTGCTGTCAGAGGAAAACGGATGGCGCGTGCGCGCAGGCTTCATCCTCGCCACGCCGCGAGGCGCGCAAACGGCTGGCAGGAGCGGAATGGTCTGGCAGGCAGACGCGCTTTATAACCCGGATGAAGATACTAAGGCAGAGGCCGAGATGAACTTTGCCAACGGCGCAATTTCATGGCGCACGGGTCTCGCGCTCCGTCGCGGCGCGTTCAACTTTACGGGTGAAGCTTCGTACCTGAACCGCCACTCGCCGCTCATCGGCGTCGGCGCGCAGCCGAGCGGGCGCACGAGCTTTGCCGCCGCGCTGCAATGGCAACCGTCCACGCGCTTTTCCGGCTCTGCCAGCTACAGTCGCACAAAGCCTGCGCCGGTAGACTCAAGCGACCGCGCATCTACGCTGAATAGCTCGACCCTGCTGGCCGGCGCAAGCTTTCGCCTCAACAAAGATTCGAGCCTCGGCTTTCGCTACGCAGACCAGCGATTGGAGACACAGGGCAGCTCAAAGCTCAAGCTCAATCTCAAACTTCACACGCGCAGCTTCACTGCTTCATACAGCACGCGCTTTGCGAATCGCTGGAGCAATAATTTCGAAGCGCGATATTCGCTGAGCCGCGAAGAGAACGCGAAGGATGAGATGGAGCGCGGCTTCGAGGTGCGTAACGAGTTGAACCGCTCGTGGGAGCGTTGGACGGCGATGGCTTTTCTCAACTACACGCATAACACTCCATCGCTTGCGAGCCTCGTGCTGGAAAATCCTTCGCTCCTGCCGCCTGTGTTGCGCCAGGCTTTTGAAGCAGACCCAGTGCGTTTCCTGACCATGTATCGTGATGTGCTCTCGCAATTCTTGAGCGGCGTCGAGTTGCCGCAAACACGCAGCGCAGATGCTGGCCTGCGACTTCAGGGAGCGTTTTCGCGCTATTCACTGGTCAGCGAAGTGCGTTACAGCAGCGCAGAGATTGCCGCACGCCAGGAACGCAACTTTCTGACGACGCTCAGCATGACGGCGCGGCTCGACGCAGCCAACTCGATTAGTCTCAGCGCATCTCGCAGGTTCGACATGAATCCAGCCGGGACTACATCCGCGACAGGCGGGACGAGCATGGTCACGGTCTCTTACACACATCGTTTTGGCGCGGCGTCCGGCGGAGGCTTTCAGTTTACAAAACTGCTGGGCCTAGATCGTGGCCGTCTCAAGGGCCGCGTCTTTTACGACCTCAACAGCAACGGGATTGATGACCCGGAGGAGCCCGGCCTCGCCAACGCGAAGATACAACTCGACAGCGAGCACTCGACCACGACAGATGAAGAAGGGCGATTCCGCTTCTCGTCCGTACGTCAGGGCGCGCATACGGTCTCGTTGAACGCGGATGAGTTGGGAGTGCAGATACGCGCCAGCACCTCTACCGAACAACACGTCTCGGTCTCGCCGCGCGAGATGGTTCAAGTGAGCTTTGGCGTGTCGAACTTCGGCTTTATCGGCGGGCGTGTCTTTAACAACCTGTCACTGGCAGACAAGCCTGAGATGACAAACGCGCCGGGCGTGGCAGGCGTTCGCATGCGCCTGCGCCCGGCAGGAGCTGCACCGGATGCTGCCAGAACGCAGGCCGTCAGGGCCGATGGCGAATATGAGTTTCGCAATCTGCCGCCCGGCGATTACACGCTTGAACTGGATTTGGACAGCTTGCCTCCAGACTATCAACCGCCCTCGCAAACCTCCTGGACTTTGACTGTGATTCCACTGCGAGGCGCATATGTGGATGCCGCGCTCGTGGCCCAGCGAGCAGTCTCCGGCATCGTCTTCATGGACAAGGACGGTGACGGGCAATTCGATCCGCAGAAGGACGAGGCTGTCGAAGGAGCGCGCGTGGTAGCCGGACGCGCGGAAGCAGTGACGGGGCGCGGCGGCTCATACATGCTGCGCAATCTGCCTGCCGGAAAATTAGAGATTCGCCCCGCAACCTCTTCGGGCGTTGAAAGCTCGCCGCTCACTATCGAACTCGATTCGGAACCAGTCACACGTCGTCATATCAATCTCATCGTTACACGCTCTCAAGATTAAGAGTGCCAACCAAGTCAGGAGAAGAAGTCATGTCAACAGAGGTCGAGACCACAGAACAACGCGCTGTACGCGAAGCCACGCAGCGACTCCGCTGGGCAGTTGAAGAAGTCAAAGCGATGCAGACGACCGAGCGCGTCTTAATCGGCGTCGAGCATTCCCTGCTGGGCGACGCGCCTGAGTCGTACAATACGACGAGCATTAACGCAGCGATGCGTGCGCTCAATCAGGCGATACACGATTCGGACGCGATGCTCATCGGCGAAGCGCAAGCGCATCTCATGGAAGAGTTGTACGCGTGGCGCATGAACATCTTCAAGCGCGATGAGAAGCTCATGGCCCACAGCCTGCGCCGCTTCTGCGAGCGCACGGACGGCACTCTTGACATCCATGCCTTCGCTGCGTTGGCGCGCTTCTATCGCCGCTGCCCGCACGTCGGCTTAGTCCAGTGTAAATACGATCTGGCGGTCACGCGCCTCTTCACAGTGGTCGCAGACCATAATTGCCGCGCCCTGCGCACGAACCGCAAAGACATGGCCGCGCGCCTCACGCAGATGTGCGCCATGTGGGACGAGAGCGTGCCGGAGCAGATGGATTCGCAGTCTGATCACCTGGTCGCTCAGGCCGTGCAGGAGTTTGGTGATTTCATTGATGAAGTCAATGCCGTCACACACTTTGAAGACCTCATCGCACGCGACATCTTCAATCGCGTACGCGCTTTTAAGAGCGGGCTGGGCGAGCTCTTCTTTCACCCGGAAGTGACGGCAGCCGCCATTGAGTGCAACGTCATTTCAGGAAATAAATTCTCAATGCTGCTCGAAGAGGAAAGCGACCAGATAAGTGACGAGCCGTTGGTTGATGGCGGGTTGCCGGAAATCTTTGGCGATACTTCGCACGGCGCGCTGAGCCGTATGGCACAGGTGCTTGACGAGTTGCAGGCGGATGATCGCAATGAAGATGAAGTCACCAGAAAGCGTTTAGAGCGCATCGTGCGGCTGCTCAATATCGCGTGCGAGCCGGATGAAACGATGAGCGGCGAGGAGCATTCCGAACAGGCTGTCACGGAATCAGAGCTTGCAGACGCGAGCGAAGAAGAGAGGCTCACTTCGCCTGAGACGCTGCAAGAGTTGTCCGCACAGGCCGACAACAAAACGCTCATCGAGAGCTATCTGAAGCATGGCCGGTCGCCAGAAGTTCGCGCGCTCGACCTCAAAATATTTCTCGCGCCTGTGCCTGAAGAAGACGGCGCGAGCGCGCAGGCCATACGGCATGACCCGCGTCGCAATGCGCTCGGTCTGATTATGGCCGCCGACGACATGCTGCGCTTTGAGTTGACCGCGCAGGGAGACGCGCTCCCGTCGCATCTCGAATCGCGTCTGGCAAAACTGTTTGGAGAGATGCAGGCCAGCGAAGGAGAGCTGCGCGAGATAATGAGCGCGGCGACCGGACACAGCGCGCGCAGGGATGCGTTGCTGTATGTCTCGAACCACTTGCTCGGAGCGCGTTTGCGCTTGCAGTCGGCCATCGTGCGGCGCAGCGCAAGCGAGTTGGCGCGTCGAGAAGTAGCGCGTGCAGAAGCAGCCGCACAACTCGCCACGGCAACCGCGCAGCCGTCCAGGCACAAGACCACAGGCTCTTCGCCCAAACGCATGCGCAGGCTGCTCGCAGCCGCCGTCATTATCATTGCCCTGGCAAGCCTCGCGGCCCTGCTTGTCCGTCGCACAGGTGGCAATGAAGGGCTTGACCCTGAGGTGCGCGTGCTGAATCCGTCAGAATTGCCCGGCTCAGAAATGATTGCCAGCGCGCGCATACGACGCGACACTTTAGTCTGTATCGTGCGCGGGATGTGGAAGCACCTGCCGGAAGAAGCCAAGCGACAAGAGCTAGAATCGCTGGCGCGTTACGGTAAGGAGCGCGGGCTGAGTTCGGTCATACTGTTTAATGAGCAGGGGATGCCAGCCGGAAGCGCAGAGCAAGGGCAAATTACGGTCGAGGATAATTTGAGCATGGTGCAGCAAAATTAAAAATGCAAAATGTGAAATGTGAAAGTAAGAATGCAATGAAATCTGATTCTTAATTTTGCATGTGACATTTCTAATTACCCCAAGTTGCTAATGATGAGAGCGATGATAGCTTTAGCCGCCTGCTGTGCGGAAAGTCTCTGACTTTCCGTTGGCCGCTCCTGCTGAACTAATGCGAGGCTGAGCCTCGCACATGGTCGGGGCTACACCTGCTGGAAAAGCAGAGCTTTTCCGCACCGCATTGCGGCCAAGCCGCCATCGCTCTCTTAACTGGCAACTTGAGTTAATTATGCATTCTTCAGTGTGTTAATGCATAGACGATGATGTTGACGCCGAAGCGTGTGTTGTCTTTGGATGCAAAACGCTTATTGGTCCAATCGTAGTTCCACTCGCAGCCGTAGTCTTTGTTGGAGTAGAGGACTGCGATGCGCCCGTCAATCTCTATGGCTTGCAAGTAATCATGCACGATGTCGTCGCCCCAGCCGTTCAATTCATGCGAAGTGGCTGGCGGGCCGTCCTTAAACTCGAAGAAAGAGCGATAGAGAGGATGCTCTTTCTGAATTTTATGCATGGCTTCCGAGGGACGGTCGAGAATCGTCTTGATTTCGCTCTCAAAAGTCTTGGCGAATGTGCCGTCTATGTCGTGGTTGCAGTCGTCCACGAACATAAAGCCGCCGTTGCGCAGGTAGCGTCGTAAATTGACACGCTCTTTTTCCGAAAACCGTAGCATCTTGTTACCAGTCAGATAGATGAACGGGTAGTTAAAGAGCATTTCCGAGCCTGCGTCCACAATCCGCTCGTTCGGATCGACGCGAATCGAAGTGTATTCGACAAGCGAGTTCAAGAGGTTCGAGGGCATGCGCGGGTCTGCGTCCCAGTTGCCGGAAGCATAGCGCAGGCGCGCAAAAGTAAAGCCTGCGACGCCGTTCAAAGGTCGTTTGACAGAGGCCGTTGATGCCAGAATCTTTAGGTTTTGGCCCATTCCGGCAAACGCGGCGGTGGTCGTGGCAGTGACGAGCGAATGTTGGATGAATTTTCTGCGATCCATATGTGTGACCTCGTGCGTATTTTATTCGTAACAAACGCTGGTAAAGTTTCAGCAACTCTTCGTGACTGAAAATAAACGGATGGACGCGAACAACTGCGATACAATGCGCGTACATCCAATGGATGTCAGACATGAGATGCAAAGTTTATGGCATCTCGCAACTACTCAAAGAAAGAGAGGCGCTGGACAAACATGGCAACCTACAGAGACCCTGTACGATGCTTCGCACCGTTAGAAGTAATCGAGCGCCTGCTGGAAATTCGAGCTGAAGCAGGCTATGCGGAAGCAGTTTTCCTGATTACTCCAGATGATCTGGTGTCCTACATGGACGCCTACGGTTTTGATGTTTACGCTTTCTCCGCCACAGAGAGCGAGTTTCATTTTGGAGATTATCGCGCGCCGCTTGCGCCGGGCGGCGACCACGTTCATTGTTCTTTAACGGCGCACTAAAGCAAGACCAAAGTAAAAAGGTAAAAGGCAAAAGCGAAGAGCAGTTAATTGCTTCCTTCCTTTTGCCTTTTTACTTTTAACTTGACACTTGATTCATCTCCGTCTCGCTCTTTTCAATAGTCTTGATGATAAACAGCGTGATGTCGTCGTCAGTCCCATGCCCGCCGGTGTAATCAACAACATCCTTGTGTATAAAATCAATCAACTCGCGCGCGCCCAGATGTCGCCCCTCGCGCACGCGCGCTTCCAGACGCTCAAGCCCGTACTCTTCGCCGCTGGCATTTGAAGCCTCTGTCACTCCGTCCGTGTAAAGCGCCAGAATCTGTCCCGGCTCAAGCGCGAGATAGTATTCATAGTAGCGCGTATCGCGAAACATCCCAAGCGGTAGCCCGCCGCGTTCGATAAAATGCGCAGACCCGTCCGCAGACATCAGGAGCGGCGGATTGTGTCCGGCGTTTGAATAAGCCAGCGTCCGGTTCGATGCATTGAGCACACCATAGAAGGTTGTCACGAACTGATGCCGCTCTATGGATTCCCACAAAAGATAGTTGACCTTCGCCATAGAAATGTGCGGCGCGTAACCTATGTGTATGGCCGCGCGCAGAGAGGCGCGCAAGAAAGCCATCAACAGAGCCGCAGGCACGCCTTTGCCCGAAACATCCGCCACGACGAGTCCAATCTGGTCATCGTAAATCCGCACCCAGTCGTAGTAATCGCCAGACACTTCTTCGGTCGGAAAGTTATACGCGCTGATGTCAAAGCCTTCTATCTGCGGGTCGGCAGCCGGAAGCAGTTCGAGTTGCACCTGCCGCGCGACTTCCAGTTGACCTTCGAGCCGCTTCTTCTCTATCAACTGCTCGTGGAGCATGACCTTCTCGATGATGATTGCCACCTGCGAGGCAAGCAGGAGCAAGATCTGCAAGTCGTCGTTCGTATAAGCATTCAACTCATCGCTCTCTAAATCAAAAACACCGATTACTTCATCGTTAGCGATAATCGGCGCGACCATCTCGCTCTGCGTCTCAGGCCGCGCATTGACATAGCGCGAATCGCGCCGCACATCCGGCGAAATGGCAGGCTCGCCACTCTGCGCCACATATCCGATAATGCCTTCGCCCATCTTGATGCGCAGGTCAAGCAACTCGTCCACATCGTAGCCGCGCACAATCTCCGTGCGAAAGACATGATGCGCATCAGGCGAACCGTCGCGCGCGCGCTCAATCACATAGATGCCCGCAGCATCGTATGGAATCAAGGAATCAAGCGTGTCCATCACCATCCGCAAAACTTCTTCAAGGTCTAGCGAGCGACTGATTTTCTTTGTGATGTCCAGCAGCAGGCGCAGCTTGTCCGTCGTGGTCAAACCCACACGCGGCGCAACTGCTTCTTTGAGATGCTCACTCATAAGTCGGATTTGATTATAAACGATGGAAAAGATTTATTCATTGATTCATTTACAACCTTTGCGTCTCTTTGCGTCTGCTCTTCTTTGCGCTCTTTGCGGTTAAGTAGTTTTTTAACGCAAAGCACGCAAAGACTTTTCGCAAAGAGCGCCAAGGAATTGTTGACTAAATCTTTTCCAGCGCAGCTTCTGTCATCAAGCTGAACTCAAGCGGCGCGGACGGATGATGACGAAAGAAATCGTTGACATCCGAAGAGAGATTGACATGCGCAAGCCGCATCCCGCGCGCGGCAAACAGTTCCCTGTAACGCGCCGTCGCACTCATCCCCGCACGGTCTCCATCAAGCGCAGCCACAACACGAAAACGCGCGAGTGGCGCGAGCCATTCCTCTTTCAATCCGCCCGCGCCGACAAGGCCGACCGCCGTAAAGCCATGCGTCAAGAGCGTCAGCGTATCCGTAAATCCCTCGACAAGATAGATTATCTCTCCGCTTGAGAGAGCAGTGAGCGCGTCCGAATTGTAGAGCGATGGCACGACGCCGCGCATATTGTGCCATCGCGGCTCGACGCCTGAGGCCGTTGTGCGCGCCTGAAAATAGACTGCGCGGCCTTCTATGTAAAACGGGAAAAGCAGCCTGTGCTTGTAAAATGTGAGATGAGATTGCGCGTTAAAAAGTCCGCTCTGCTGCAACTCTTCGAGCTTGAAGTTATCGAGCATGAAACGCATCACGCGATGATATGCGCGACGCGGGAAATAGCAGACGCCTGCACGCTTGATTGTCTCAGCAGAGATGCCGCGCCGCGAGAGATAGTTGATGCCTTCCATCTGCTCTTCGCGGCGACAGGTTTTCAGGAAACTCTCGCAGATGGCCGAGAGACGTTCAGGCCGGAGAGTCTCTTCAGCTTCCTTTTCATCAGGAATTTCTCTATCCGGCGCAGCGCGAAAGGCTAAAGCCGATTGCCCTTCGCCGCTTGCACCGATGCCAAGCTCGCGCGCCAACTCGCGCACGGCTTGCGCGAAAGGCATCTCGCGCATCAATTCATAAAAACGTATGCAATCGCCGCCTTCTTCACGCGAAAAACAGTGAAAGAGACCGCGCCGGAAATCGAGCGAGAGGCTATTGCTTCCCTGCCCGCTATGCTGGTGTGAAGGAATCGGGCAGCGCGTGTGAACGCTTGAGCCGGAGACGCGCACATCAGCCGCGCCGCAGTAGCGCAAGAAGAAGGAGCGATAATCTATACGCCGCTTTATCTCCTCGCACAACTCGCGCAAACTGCCTTTGTAATAATCGCTCTGGCCCATTGAGCCAGAGTATAAAAGGAAAAAGGGAAAAGCGAAGAAAGAATCTCGCGCAAAGGCGCAAAGAAAGACCGCAAAGGATTGAATGCCACTCATTCTTTGCCTGCTTTTCTTTGCGCCTTTGCGGGAAACTTTTCTTTTCTCTCTTTTACCTTCTTATTTCTCTATAACGTCTTTCCATCTCGTCCGGGTGACGCGCTTTGTATTCGGCCCAGAGGCGCGAGACCTTCATGCGATATTCGACGAGCACGCGGCTCACGTTGAAGTGCGTGGCAATCTCTCTCGAAGTCTTGTTCTGTTGGACAAAGCGACGAAGCCCTGCATATGGCACAAGCGCGGCTGCGCCGACTGCGTAAGCAGCCTCTTCATCATCCTCGTTGTAATCGCGCGCGACTGTCTTGCCCTGCTTGTTCTCCGCGACGATTGCAAGCCGATTGGCCCTGTGGCCCAGAAAGACATGACACACCTCTTCCATCAAGGTGGCGTTGTTGCGCTGCGCTCCGTGTTTGGGATTTAGAATGACGAGCCGCCAGCCGTTCGGCAGCGGGCGCGAGCATGTGCCGCCAGACCAGGCATCCGCTCCCTGGCCCAAAAGATGTTCGCGCGTCTCCTGCGAAAGTCCCTGAATCTTCTCAAAGTCTATGACCATCAGGCGCGCGAAATCCGCCAGCGAGAAAGGATCAAGCGGCTCCTCAGGCGAGCGCAATCCGGCGAAGTCCCTCAAACCCATCGCGCGCAGTTCGTATTGTCTTCCTTTGTAAGACGGCGGCAGCTCTATTTCATCCACGAGTTGATTATAACCTGCCGCGCGCGTCGTTTCACTTTTCTGCCGCATACAGTCTCCTCATTTCACCAAAATGGCCGCGCTGCACTATGACAACGCGGCCATTCTCTGAAGACCGTTTGAGAATTCTGTTCTTGATTCGCGCGTTAAAACTTTACCGGCGACGCTTGCGCGCATCCTCGCCCGGATGGCTGAACTGCTGGTAAGCGACGCGGAACATCTCCGACAAAGCTTTCGCCGTCTCCGGCGTCAGATTACGGTCTGCTCTGAGGTGCGCCTCTATGATTTCCGGCATGGATTCGTGCGGGTAAAAGACGACCGGCTGGACATCTTCGCCGTCCACCTGCCGCGCGCCGCCCATGATGCGCTCCATTGGCACATCCAGCCACGAAGTCAGCCGCGCGATGTTATCCGCGTCCGGTTTTCCCGTGCCGTTTTCGATGCGAGACAGCGTGGACGCCGAAACGCCTGTCTTGTCCGCGACATCTCTGAGGCTCAAACCCTCTCCCTCACGCTTGCGGCGAATCGCCCGCCCAAGCTCGATTGTGTTGACTAAACCTTTATCTGCCATAATTTACGGCCTCCTTCCGAGAGCCGCGCGGACGCTTCTATGCCCCTGCGCAGCCTCTACGCTGAGCAAAACATATCACAGTAAAATTTTAGATGCAAGACTTTGTTTTATACTTGCAACAGAACATTTCTCGTGGTACACTGTTTCACAGATGAAACAAGCCGCATCGGCGGCTGTGGTGACAAGCAGAGGAAAGCTAACGTGAGTCAAGAATTTATTTGGGAAACATTCGATAGCTTATTCAAGACGGTGGGCCGCCAGGGCCGTCGCGTCGAAGAACTCGAAGCACGCATCGCGGACTTGGAGCGACGCTTGACGGACGTGACAAGCATCACCGAGCGACCACAAACAAAACAGCAGCCCTTGGGCTCTGTTAACGAGATGCCCGCAGAGCGCGCGGCCTAAAGTTTTTTGGAGGACGGGAGCAATGGCAAACGCAACAGTGGCAGCAACGACGACTGACAGGAAAGCTACTTTGCGCGACAAGCGCGCGCAGGGGATTGCGGCGATGGGATTAGTGACGCGCGAGGGCGACCGCTTTCGTGTGATGACGCCGACCTTGCGCGGGCGCAAGTCCAGCTATGAAGTCTGGCGCGACGACGCGGGGCGCGTCCGCTGCTCTTGTCTGGAATTCGAGGAGCAGGCGACAGAGGACGCCGCTTTTCGCTGCGAGCACATTCTTGCGGTCAAGCATTCGCTGCTGGCTAAAAATACTGAAGCTGTAACGAAGCAACAAACGGCACACGCGCCTTCCGTCAACGGGGCGGAAAGCGTGGCGGCCACACTCAACACAAACACAAACGCATCCGAGGAGCGCGAGACACGCAAGGCTGCAAAGCCTGTTGCAGACATTGTTACAGAAGAAGCGCGCTCCGAACGGGAGCAAGCGAAAGTTCTTGAGACAGACGCTCTTGAAGAGGAAGCTGTTTCAGCAAACATTCGCTCGCTCGCGCAACACACAAACGAAAAGGAGCAAGACATGAATAAGAAACAGAACGCCGCCGCGTATGCTGCGGAGAATGAATTGATTTCTGAGACGAGCGAAGCAATCGAAGAGACGGGCGCACCCGTCGTGCCGCTCGCTTTCACAAACACACTGCGTGCTTTGAAGCATCAGGTTGATCCGAACCTCGTCAAATCGCGCGAAGGCTGGCGCGACCGTCAGGGCAACACGCACATGGTCGAGTACATTGAATGGCACACAGTCGCAGACATACTTGACCGCGTCACCCCGACATGGTCGCACGCCGTTCGCTCAATCACGCAGATTGGCGACATGGTTGCAGTGACCGCCGCGATTACCGTTGACGGCGTGACACGCGAAGGCGTCGGCACTGGCACGGCTGAGAGCGAGATGGGCATCAAGAAGGCAGAGCACGATGCCTTGAAGCGCGCCGCAGTCAAGTTCGGCATCGCACGCGAGCTTTACCAGCGCGAGTCTGATGTCATAGAGAAGGAAGGCACTGCGCCGGAGCCGAGCGCATTCCCGCGCGACCCGCTCGCCAAATCTATGGCAGACCTTGTGACGCCGAAACAGCTTGGCATGATTCGCGCGCTGGCACGCGAGGCAGGGATTGATGTCGAGGAAGAGTGTCAATCTGTCCTGCGCTGTAAGACAGAGGAACTGTCCAAGCGCGCCGCGTCCAGCTTCATTGACCACCTCAAAGGGCTCGGTCAAGAGGCTGCTGGCCCAATGCGCCGTGCAAGCTAAAAGACAGTTTGCAGTAAACAGTTTTGAGTTTTCAGTTAATAGTCATCACTCTAACTGAAAACTCAAAACTCAAAACTGTTTTTAAGGGAGGTAAAGGCAATGATGACAGAAGAATTGATTCGAGAAGAGAGCAAGCCGCTTGCATTGGAACTGGAATACGCGGACGAGGCGCAGTTGAGCTTTATCACGCAGGATGATGAAACAGCCCAAAGCGAAGCCGAGGCGCGCTCGAAGAAAGACCAGATACTTGCGCTTTATGAGAGCGGCGTGACAGACATCGCGCAGATTGTGCGCCGCATTGCTGCGCGTCCCTCTTATGTCGCGCAGGTTCTTCAGAGAGAAGGCTTGATTACAGGCTACTTCGATCTCTACACCACGACGGCGCGCGAGCAGAATATCTATTCGCGCTTTTTCCGCAACGTGCTGGCCTTCAAAACTGTGGAAGCCTCGCGCGAGAGCGTGAAAAAGATTGACCGTCTCTACAACTATTTTGAACGACTCGGAGACCGCGCAGGCCAGCATCAGGCCATGGTCTTGGCCTTGACGGGCAAGAACCGCGCGCGCTGGAGCGGCAAGCAGGAAGAGTCGGAAGTTTTCAGTGAATGGCTCGCAGCACACTAAGAGCCGAACAGTCAATCAGAAGTGAACACAAAAACTGTCCTCGCCTGAGCATCCTCACATACAAAGAACGAGCAAGGGGTGGTTTGACAAGGTGAGTTTCCTTAATAGCAGTGAAACTCACCTTTTCTTTTTCATACGCGCTCAAGGAAGTTTCCGAAGCCTTGAGCGAAGCAGTTTTCCTAAACTTAAACAGACCGCTTAGAAGGAGAAAAACAGATGTCAGAACAAACCGCTACAGCTACGGAAGAAGGCACACAGCAATACACACCGCCCGCACTCGGCACAGTCTGTTGGACTGAGCTTATGACTAAGGACATTGCGACGGCCAAGAAATTTTATTCAGAGCTTTTTGGATGGAAGCTCACCGAAAGCAATGTCGCGGGCATGACCTATACGGAGATTGTCGCAGGTGACCAGCACATCGGCGGCATGATGCAGATGACCGCAGAGTGTGGCGGCGATGCTCCGTCCCACTGGATGTCTTATGTTGCCGTTGCAGATGTGGAGGCTTCGGCCAAGCGCGTCGAAGAACTCGGAGGCAAGGTCTGCGTTCCGCCGATGGACATTCCTAATGTGGGACGCTTCTGCGTCATCAACGACCCGACGGGGGCGACCATTTCGCTCTACGAAAGTCGGCACAACCCTGCCAGCTAACTACTACAGTCTCGCAGGAGTTTGAATAGCATTCTCTTCATGATGCAAAGCAGAGACTCTGCTTTGCATCCGAAAATCCCTCGCACAAAAAAATCTCGCATAGGTTTGGTGTCTCCCGTCCCAATCTTGTGGCGACACGCTTTTGAGTTTTTCCGAAAAAACCCTCGCGCAAATTTTTGTCAGGCTCACAGGCGGCGACGAAAGCCGCTTGTGAGCGCACACAGATGAGAGGTCAAACTTATGAAAAAGAATCTCAGTTTCTTTGTCGTAGTCTTTGCCATGACTGCTATCACACTCGGAATCTTTGCCACGCGCAAAGCATCCGCAGACCCCGCGCAAGCCTCAATCGCCAACCAAATCATCGCCCGCGAAAAAGCCTCCGTCGAAGCATGGCAACGCAAGGACAAAGCATTCTTTGCAGACTTTCTGGCAGAAGACGCGACCTACTTTGGCCCAAACAGCCCGTATCTGGAAACAGAGCCGAAGACAAACTTTCTGCCAAAGTTCGAGCAGTATGCGGATATGATTAAGTACACAGATTTTCAGATGTACAATCCGCGCGTGCAGGTTTATGGAGACACTGCTGTGCTCACTTACAACAGCAACGTGATGGCAAATTTCGCAGGCCAGCCCGTGAACTACACAGGCAAGATGACGAGCGTCTATGTCAAACAGGGCAACACGTGGCGCGTCGTACACGGTCACGAATCCATGAATCCTGCGAGCAAGTAACTCAAGTAGTAAGTTAAGAGAGCGATGGCGGCTTGGCCGCAATGCTGTGCGGAACAGCTTTGCTTTTCCGATAGCTTTGGCTCCAACCATGTGCGAGGCTGAGCCTCGCATCTGGTCAGGAGGAGCAGCCAACGGAAAGTCAGAGACTTTCCGCACAGCAGGTGGCTCAAGCCGTCTTTAAAGACACGAAAGGCTCTAAGAGAGACAGAGTTTTCTTAGAGCCTTTGTGTTTTTGTGTTGAGTTCTATTGTATATTGTCGCCATAAATTATCGAGCAAGGGAGAGACAGATGGGCGATCCGGCGAGGAATGAAGACCTGCATGGCAATGTCCCGGACAAATCGGATGTGGCATTGCTCTTGATAGATGTCATCAACGACCTTGAGTTTGAGAGCGGCGAAAAACTTTTAAAGCATGCCCTGCCGATGGCCCGCAAGATTGCCGCGCTCAAACAGCGCGCGCGCAAGGCAAATATTCCAATCATCTATGTCAACGACAACTTCGGAAAGTGGCAGTCGGATTTCAGCAAGCTCCTCAATCACTGTCTCAAAGATGATGTGACGGGCAAACCCATCGCGGAAATTTTAAGGCCCGATGAAGATGATGATTATTTTGTTTTAAAACCAAAGCACTCAGGATTTTTCTCCACCACACTCGACACGCTGCTCGATTACCTGCAAGCCAAGACTTTGATTCTCACAGGCATCGCTGGCAACATCTGCGTACTCTTCACAGCAAACGATGCCTACATGCGCGACTTTCAACTCATCATCCCGGAAGACTGCGTCGCCTCAAACACAAATGAAGACAACGAGCACGCGCTGGAAATCATGCGCCGCGTGCTTAAAGCAGATACGACACCTTCCGATAAAATTGATTTTGAATCTTTACTGAAAGCATCGGCCAGAGAAAGTGACCCTGCGAGCGAACAGCCCCCAACGCCGCAGTTCGCAAAGAAAGATTAGTCATACTAAACAACAAAGGAGAATCACATGCGACGTTTTTTTCGCGAAAACGGTTTGTCAATCGTGCTCTTCTGCCTCTTCTTTTTGACTTTCCTTGTGGGCCAGAGCCTTGTCGGGCATCGTGAACATAACAACGACCAGCAGGAGCACGGGCAACCGTCCGTCGGTTACGTGGAATATCTCGGCAGCACGCATTTTCTCGAAGCCACGATGGAGAATTGGGAGTCAGAGTTTTTGCAGATGTTCATCTACATCGTGCTGACAATCTTTCTGTATCAGAAAGGTTCTTCGGAATCGAAAGACCCGGATAAAGAGGAAGCTGTTGACCGCGACCCGCGACAATCTAAAAATAAGAAGGATGCTCCGTGGCCCGTGCGCAAGGGCGGGCTGGTCTTAAAGCTCTATGAGAACTCTTTGTCGCTGGTCTTTCTAATAGCCTTTCTGCTCTCTTTCTTCCTGCACGCAGTCGGAGGCAAAGGCGAATACAATCAAGACCAACTGCTGCACGGAGGTGAGCAGGTTTCGCTCATTGGCTACATGGAGACTTCGCGGTTCTGGTTTGAATCGCTGCAAAACTGGCAGAGCGAGTTTCTCGCCATCGGCTCGATGGTCTTGCTCTCTGTGTGGCTCAGACAGAAAGGCTCGCCCGAATCCAAACCTGTTGACGCGCCGCACGACCAGACCGGAAGCGAATAAAAAGTAAAAAAGTAAAAAGGCAAAAGTGAAGATACGAGAAATGCTGTTTTCACTTTTGCCTTTGTTGGCCCGCTAATCCGAATAAGCGGATGTATGTAAAATGGTCAGGATTTCTCGCCCTGCACAATATCAATCAGCGCATTCAATCTCTCATCCGTATGCTGCTGCGCTTCGGCTATTACAGCCACCACTTCATTGATATGCGACTGTTGACGCGCGATGAGTTGCACCTGACCTGTAAGAGCAGAAACTGTCTCGCGTAAGGATTCTAAGCCAATGGCAAACTCTGCTTGACGCTCTTCGAGCTTTTGTATGTTGACGGAGAAATTGGCCTGCTGCTGTAGGATGAAGTCAATGGTATTCTGGCGTTCTTCGTCTGTCATGCGCGGAAGGATACGCGGGAAGAGATTGGAAGGTCAAGAACGGTCACTCTGATGCCGCGTCGGTGGACTCCTTAACTCCCTTTCTCCATCTCTAAAAAGTCAAAAGGTAAAAGGCAAAAGTAAGGAAAGCATGCAATCCTTCTTCACTTTTGCCTTTTACCTTTTTCTTTTTGCCTTCTACTTTTGATTGCGTGCGCGCATGGCTGAGAGGGCGAGTTGGCGTGCGCGTGGCAAAGCTTCAATCGCTTTTGCCAACTGCGGGTCGTCCTGTATGAGCGCCTGGTCTGCTGTCACGCGGCCATAGGCTGCCGTGATGATGTAGTAGCGTATTTGCAGTTCGATGAATGAGCGGTTGCGTTCAAGCTGAGCCGCAGTTGTCTTGACAGACGCATCCTTGAGGACGAAATTTTTGAAAGCCTGAAAGACTGCATCCGTCATCGGAAAATCTTCCGCTTGAAGCCTGTGATTGAAATCCACGTTGCGCTGCACCTTGTATGCGTCAAAGCCGTTGATGCGGCCATTGACCAGCTCGCGCGTGAAAGCAAAGATAGGACTCAAGAGCCGCGCCTGCGCAGCATTGATTGTGCGCGGCTTGACTGCTTCATCGGGCGCGATGCCGTCTCCGCCATAGACTTTGCGGCCCATGTCCGTGCGGCTCTCCGGCCCGGTCGGTTTATGCTCCTCGCCCTCGCGCGCGCTGCCGCGCATGTAATCATAGAGGCTATGGTTCGCATAGTCTCTTTGAATCAGGCGACCGGAAGGCGTGTAATACTTGGCTGTCGTCAGGGTCAGGCCCGCGCCGTATTCTAGGTTATTGATGCTCTGGACCAATCCCTTGCCGAAACTGTTTTCGCCAACCAGCAGCGCGCGGTCGTGATCCTGCATCGCGCCTGCGACAATCTCAGAAGCAGATGCGCTGTTGCCGTTAATCAGAACCACAAGCGGCATCTGGACTGGCGAATTGTTGCTCGCACGATAGACATTATCGCCGCGACCGTTGCGCCCTTTTTGTGTGAGAATCACCTGCCCGCTCGGCAAGAATTTTTCCGAGACGCGAATCGCCTGCTCAAGGAGCCCGCCCGGATTGTTTCGCAAATCGAGCACTAAGGAAGTCATGCCGCGCTCTTGCAGGAATTCAAGAGCGTACTGCAATTCGTCAGCCGTCGTGTAATTAAAGCCATGCGTCATGTCTATGTAGCCGACGCCGGGACTGAGCATGTAGGCATCCGGCACGGAAGGCTGGGCCACTGCGTCGCGCTTAATCTCTATGACTTCAACCTGCTTGTTCGCCGCTCGCTCAATCATCAGCTTGACGGTTGAGCCGCGCGGGCCGCGTATCTTGTCGCGCACTTCCAGAGATGTCTGGTCCACAGTCTCTACGCCATCCACCTTGATGATGCGGTCGCCGAAACGAAGCCCTGCGCGCGCGGCTGGCGAGTTTTCAAAAGTGGCGATGATGTATGTGTCCGTACGCTCTTTGATGCGCTGATTCCCGATGGTCGCGCCGATGCCGTAATACTCCGAACGCTGGTCTGTCTTTAATTCTTCAAACTCCGCGCGGTCGTAAAAGTTCGAGTGCGGGTCAAGCGAGCGCAGCATGCCAATGATGGAAGATTTGAAGACGGCGTTATAGTCGAGCTTGTTGCCGTCAACATAATTTTCCTGTATCACCGCGAGAGCTTCCGCGAAATCCTGTTCGACGGCGAGCGCGGCTTCACCCAGCCCGCGTCCGCCGCGCGAGCTTGTGCGGCGCAGGCCGTTTGAAGCGGTAGAGGGGCGCGCGGGGCTTGTGCTGCCGCCATTGCTGCTACTGCTGCTGGTTCCCTGATTCTGGCCCAGAACAAAAGACGGAGTTACGAGTGAGATGAGAATGAGCGCAACCAGCGCGAAGGAGAATCTATTCTTCACTTAGGATAAGCCTCTTGGAAAATTCTGTCTGAAATGATTGAGCGCGCCACCGGCGACCCGCAGGATTTTGGACAACTCATGCACGCATTGCCCTCGTTGCATACTACACGCAGGCGTGCGGCCTGAGCAAGTAAAGTAAAAAGGTAAAGGCTAAAAGGCAAAAGTTAAGATGAAAGAAATGCTGTCTTCACTTTTTCCTTTTTCCTTTTTCCTTTTGCCTTTACAATGGCGCGGCCAAAGCTCTCGCGGAATATGCTCCTTGTCAAATACAACATTTGGAAAAGTTATGGCTAACAAAACTAAGACGAAGTCGGCCCCTACCGGCTCGAAGAAACAGCAAAAGAAGCGCGGCGACAGCAGCAGTGCTCCGGCGGCTCTGTTGCAAGCAGTCATCGGCGCGGTAGATGTCGCGGATGCTTTGTCCGCTCCGCTCAAACGCTCGATTGAAAACCTGCTCCGGCTGGCGGCGGCCTCAGTCAACTCGGACGAAGCTTCTGTGCTCGTGCGCGACGGCAACAAGGGCGGCTTGAAGTTTTTAGTCGCTATCGGTGAGGTCGCGGATAAGATTATGAAAGTCAGGATTCCGCCGGGCAAAGGCATAGCGGGTTTTGTCTTCTCTTCCGGCCAGCCGATGGCCGTCACGGATGTCGCGCAGGAGGAGACTTTTTATGCGGAGGTGGACAGGGCGACGGGTTATTCGACGCAGACGATTCTCGCCACGCCTTTGCGCGCGGGCGGAGAGATGGTCGGAGTGCTCGAATTCGTCAACCGTTTGGGCGACCCGCCCTACGAGCCTTTCTCGCCGGATGAGATGGACAAGGCTGCGCACTATGCGGACGCGATTGCGACGCTCGTTGATGCGCATGAGGCTGCGGGCTTGGTTGAGATTCTGTTCGAGCGGATGATTGGCGGAGGCCGTGGAGCGAAGCAGGGACAGGCGGCAGACGGCGCAGAGTTGCGCCGCTGGCTTAAGAAAGTGCGCTCCGCGCCGGAGCATAGAGACCTGATGCTGATGGCAGTCTCTTTGCGCGACATCGCGGCTCGCGGCGACGCAGAGCGCGAGTTGTGCCGCGATGTGCTCGATGCGCTTGCGCGTTACACTGAGAAGAGTTCTTCATCAGGCTTGAGCTTTCTCGGATTCTAATCGTCCATAAAAAGTCATCAGGAGATTTACACTATGGCGCAGTCTCAAACGACGCGCAAAAAGTCAGGCATGCCTCCCGATTTATGGGGAGCGATTACGCCCGACACGACATGGCAGGGACGCACAGGCAAAGGCGTGCGCGTCGCTGTCGTGGATAGCGGCATAGACGCAAACCATGCTGCGCTCACAGGCAAGGTCAAAGAATCCGTCGAAGCTGTGGTCGAAGGCGGACGTGTCTCTTTTCAGCCTTCGACATCCGGCGATGCTGCCGGACACGGCACGGCCTGCGCCGGAATCATCACGACGGTTGCGCCGGAAGTTGACCTCTACAGCATCAAGGTCTTGGGCGCGAACGCTTCCGGCTCCGGCGATATGTTTCTGGCGGGACTCGATTGGGCCATCAAGAATAAAATGCAGGTCATCAATCTCTCTCTGGGGACGACCAAGCCGCAATACTTTGGCCCACTGCACGAACTCTTAGACCGCGCCTATCACACAGGCTGCATCGTCGTTGCCGCCGCCAATAATCTGCCGCAGCCGAGCTATCCTTCAATCTTCTCCTCCTCGCTCGTCTCCGTCATCAAACGCGAAGGCGGCGACCCATTCAACTTCGGCTATCGCTACGGTGAGGTCATAGAGTTGATTGCGCCCGGCGTCAACGTCCGCACTACATGGCCCGGCGGCGGCTATCGCCAACTGACCGGCAACAGCTTCGCCTGCCCGCACGTCGCAGGCATCATCGCCCTCTTGATGGAAGCCTATCCAAACCTGACGCCCTTTCAGGTGAAGACGATTCTCTATGCCATCGCAGCCCGCAATCAGGATGCGCAGAAGTGAGTTTCAAGATTATAATGTTGCTGTTTAAGATAGCCGTTGAAATTTATGTCCACACAACCTAAGACACGTTACACGCCCGAAGAATATTTAGCTCTTGAGCGCGCGTCTGCTTACAAGAGCGAATATTACGACGGCGAGATTTTTGCGATGGGCGGCGCAAGTCCGCAGCACGTTCTGATTGTGACCAATATCGTGGGAGAGCTTCGTGTTCAATTAAAGAAGCGTCCCTGCAAAGTCTATTCGACAGACTTACGCCTGAAGATAAGCGCGACAGGGGCTTACGCTTATCCTGATGTCATCGTCGTTTGTGGAGAGCCTCAGTTCAGCGATAAACAGAAAGATACTTTGATAAATCCGAACGTGATTGTTGAAGTGCTTTCGGATTCAACGCAGGGCTATGACCGGGGCGGAAAGTTTGAGCAGTATCGCACGCTCGAATCTTTCAAAGAGTATCTGCTTATCTCTCAGGACAAGCCGCATGTTGAGCATTTTGTGCGGCAGGCTGACAATCGCTGGCTTCTCAGGGAGACAAACAAAATGGAAGACAGCATTGAGCTATCTTCCATCGACTGCACTCTTCCGCTCGTAGAAATTTATGACAAGGTTGATTTGTCTGCCAACAAATAACCTCGCGGCCTTCCCCTTTCTCCTTTAAACTTTTTCCCTACTCCTCTTATCTAGGCATCGCCATTCCCGGCGGAGGCATGCCGCGCATCTTTGCTCCGGCGGGCGGGCCGCTCGCGCCGCCGTTGCCCGTGCGCGTGCGCAGCAGGGCCGGGTCAACATTCTTCAATTCGTAGAGCGTCTTGTAGAGACCTTCCTTCTTGACCAGTTCGTCATGCGTGCCTTCGTCTGCGACGCGGCCTTGATTGAGGACGATGATGCGGTCTGAGACGGCTGCGACAAAATTCAAATCGTGGCTGATGACGATGCAGGTGCGGCGATTGTCGCCCTGCGCGTATTCGCGTATGACTTGAATCAGGCGATTGCGCTGGTCTGCATCAAGGTTTTCTGTCGGCTCGTCGAGAAGCAGAACTTCCGGTTTGCGCAGCAGGCAACGCGCGAGCGCAATCAAACGCTTCTGCCCGCCAGATGGGACTTGTGTATCAACCACTGTGTCATAGCCTTTTGGCATCCGCTTCGGGTCAACGATGATGTCGTGTATGTGTGCCAGCTTGCATGCTTCCTCAATCTCTGCGTCCGTGGCGTCGGCTTTGCCGAGACGAATATTTTCCCGAATAGTTGTTTTCAGAAAGAAAGGAAACTGCGAAAGCTTTGAGACCTGCGTGCGCAGCGAGTTGAGCGTCGCATCCGAGATGTCTTGCCCTTCAAGCGTGATGCGCCCTGCTTCCGGGTCTAAGAAACGCAGGAGCAGATTCATAATCGTGGACTTGCCGCAACCGATTGGCCCAACGAACGAGACTGTCTCGCCCTCTTTGATATTGAAAGTTAAGTCATTCAAAACTTTCTGCGCGGGCGAGTAGCCGAAGACCACATTTTCAAAACCGATGTGGCCGTGAACTTCGCCGATGTCTTTCGCGCCCGGCTTCTCTTTGACAGTCGGCTTTGTGTCCATCAACTCATAGGTCGAAACCACGTTCGGCACGAGCGAGTTATACATCGTATAGGTGGCGATAAATCTCTGCACGACGCCGAACATCTGCGGCGTCATCTGCACGAAGGCGATGACGGCGGCTAAGGTCAAACCGAATTGCGGGTGATAGATAATGCCGACGACGAGTACGAGAGCCGTGCTGAGGGCGATGAAGATTTGTGCGCCGCTATTGCTAAAGCCCATCCAGGCCATCATGCCGACGCTGTGTTTGGCCGCAGTCTTCGAGGCTTCGCGGAATCGCTCGCTGCGCTTTGCCTGCGCATTGAAGATTTGAATATCGGCCATGCCGCTAATGGTCTCTTCGAGTTCCGCGCCAAGCTCGCGCCCGCTCATCGCCATTCCCTTCGCGGCCTGCTGCATCTTGCCGCTCGTCCACTTGAACATCAAAATCACTGCGGGCGCGAGTGCGAACGAAACAAGCGTCATCTGCCAACTGAGAGCGAAGAGATATATCAGCACGATAACGAGCACTATAAAATCCACCGCCGGATAAATCAGAGCCTGCGTTAAGAGCCTCTGCACGCCTGCGGCCTCAGACAGCACTCGCTGCATCAGCGCGCCCGTCTGCCCGCCCGTGAAAAAATCGAGCGAGAGCGATTGCAAGTGGTCGTAAATATTTTGGCGCAAGCCCGTCAGCAATCTTTCTTCCAAATGCGCGACGACATACGCGCGCACAAAGCCGAGCACCTGCGAGAGGACAAGCGCGCTGGCCCAGATAATCAGCACAGTCTTTAAACTGAGCGGCGTCGCAATCCATCCCAGACCGTAATCCGCGAGCCAGCTTGTGTCCGTCTTGCCGAACAAGGGCGCGGCCAAATCCCAGAGGCTGCCGGTAGGCGCGCTTGTGCCGGACATACCCGGCGGTTTTGGCCCGGACTGTGGGCCAAGAATCTGAAAGATGCCAGAGAAGGCGACGCTGACGACGAAGGGAAAGAGCGTCACCAGCAAGGACAGAAACATGACGCCCGCGGTCAGCAGCTTGTGTTGGCCCAGCAGCTTTAGTGCACGACCGATGTATGGCCGCGCGCTCATCTTCTTCATGGACATGCCGGGTTTGCCCATCGGCATGCCCGGCGGCGGCCCTCCTGCGGCTGGCCCTTTGCCCTGTGCGAGAGGCGGGCCGGGAGGCATCCCGGCAGTCATACCCGGAGGCGGAGTCGGCGGCGGACTAGACATCGCTGGTTGTCCTTTTTGTTTCTGGAAGGAATGGTAAAACAGATGTCAGATGTCAGACGTGAGATGTTAGTTTTTAACTGACATCCGACATCCAGCATCTGACATCTGCTGTAAAAAATGAAAAGTGGGAAAGAAGCTTTTGGGCCGCTTTCCCACCTTTTGAAATCCTGCGTGATTAGCAGTACCACCAAACATACACGCAGTTTCCGTAGCCATCGCATTCCCAGGCATAGCAAATGTCCTGGTTGCTGTAAGCCTGCACGTCGCCGCCCGTCGAACCGGCCTTTGCCACCGCCGTCGCGTCTTCGCGCGTTCTGTCGTCCTTCTTCGGGAACATCTGTCCGGCCTGCTCCGGCGAGAGCTTATACTGCTCCAGTTGATCTTCGGGAATATCGTACAAGGTTACATTTTGTCCATCTGGTTTGCTAACAATAGCCATGGCTTTTTTCTTTCTCCTTCGTAGGGTTTTTAAGAGGATTTCATGTTCCTCTGGTTTTAAGTTTGCCGGCGACTTCGGACGACTAAGAGCTCTTGCAGCCGAATCGCCTTAATTGAATTCTGCTGTGTTACCGAATCTGAACCAGCAGTCTGTTGAACCTTCGAGAAGAAGGAAGAAACTTATCTTCTCTCCTTATCTTGTGCTTTCTTCTGTTCAACATACGAACGATTGACGGGCGCAATAAAAGTTTTTGCGAGCGACCGCACCGCACGTTTTTCCGAAAGATTGCCAAACGGAATTCTAAAAGGAGCGACGAACTGGCGAGAGAATTGCCCGCAGGCGATTCCTAGCTGTCGAGACGCCGGGATGGCGCAGATGAAAGACACGCCAACACCCAACTCTGTAGATATCAGGGCATGCGATGCCACTGAGGACGGATGAAACAGCCAGTTCTTGGTTAAAGCGGGCGACATCCTAACAGCCTTCCGCCAAACGCGCAAGAACTTTCCGCTGCGTTTAATTTCCCGCAAAGGCGCAAAGGCGCAAAGGAAAGACAGGTTGCTTTTCTTTGCGCCTTTGCGCCTTTGCGGGAAACTTTCTTTGCTCATCTCATAGGTCGCGTGCCACAGCATATTGCTATCATACTAAGCATGTTCGCTCAGACATTCTGCCAAAACAACCTGGAATTTATCATCCTCGCCGCCGCCAAAATGCGCGTAGCGGACAATGCCTGCGCGGTCTATCAAGGCGATGGTCGGCATGCCTGTCGCTCCATAGAGGTCTTGTGTGCGCTCGTCCTCCGCGACGCCGACGCGGAAAGCAAGCTCATGCTGCTGCAAGATGCTGCGCATCAATTCCAGTTCTTCCGCTTCGGACGACGCAGTGTCGCGGCGCGCGAAATAGTGGCGCGTGAGGGCTATAACATCCAATCCCTGCTCACGATATTTCTCGTCAAGCTCTTTGAGCTTCGGAAACATTTCCTGACAGGGCTTGCACCAAGTGGCCCAGAATTCCAGCAGCACAACCCGCCCGCGCAAAGACGCAAGCGTCGCAGCCTCGCCCGTGAGCCAATCTTTGATAGCGATTTCGGGAGCAGGCTGGCCTATCAGCGCGACCTGACGCGCTCGGTCACGCACCTGAATGCGGCCTCCGGCTGCGGCGCGTTTCTGTGCGGGCGTGCCTGTCGCCTGCATAATCTGAAAAATCTTTTCGGTAAATTCCGCCTCTTCTTTCAGCACGCGCCGCGCAGTTTCCAAATCATCCGCCCGCACATAAATCTCGCCGAGAGCCAGAGCCAGTTCAACGCGCGTTTGAAATTCAATCTCATACGGCGTGGCGCGCGCCGCAGTCATTGCGGCTTCAAGCTCTGTCGTGGCGGCTGGCAAATCGCCTGCGCGCTGCAATTCGCGCCCGCGCTGAAGATGTGCAGTCACGCTCGCCTGCGGCGAAGTTTCCGTTGCTTCCATCTCTTTATTTGTTACTCCCTGATTGAATTTTACCGCAGAGACGCGGAGACGCAGAGGAAAGATAATAGATAAGAAGCAAGCTGTCTGTGCATACTGCCTACAGTCTTTCTCTCTCTGCGTCTCTGTGTCTCTGCGATGAAGACCAGCCTATCATGGCTTTATCCCGCCGGAGATTGTTGCGCGGCCTCTTCGTCAGTCTCGAAGACCTCGAAGGCTTTGAGGACGTTGGTCAATGTCATGACGCCGCGAATCTGCTGCGGCACATTTGTCAGCCGCAAAGTCGCATCATGCCGTGTGGCTGTCACTAAGCATGTGACCAGTTCGCCGAGTCCGCTGCTGTCCACGCGACGGCATTGGCCCATGTTGACGAGAATCATCGTGCGGCCAGCAGAGACATGTTTGCGCACTGTCTCAAGCAGTTTGTCTGTGCCGCTTCCGACCGTCAACTCGCCTACGATGTCTATGACAACTGCGCCAGGCATCTCACGCTCGACCAACTCAAGTTTGTTGATAGTCATCAGGTTGCTCCCGGAAGATTTTTAAAGAGAATGTTCAAAAGCTTACGCTTTCAGTCCGGCTGAAAGTTTCAGAAAATCATGCCCGCCGAGATTTCTTTACCGGAGTGCGTGCGCCAATATACAGGAAATCATTCGGCAGAAAAAAGAGCTATCCACGAATCCGCACGAAGCGGGCCAAAAGGATTTAAATTTATTTCCCGCAAAGGCGCAAAGAAAATATAAAGTCTTTCTTTGCGTCTTTGCGCCTTTGCGGGAGACTTCTTCTTTCCGCTTATCCCTACTCGCTTGACGAGTCTTTCAGCGCGTCCGTAGAATGCTCTACAGTTCCCAGCAAGCAAAATGTATTTCGTTAGCTGCACCGGCAGCGGCTCAAGTTTTACGTGTTCGCTCTTATCTCAAAGGAGTTAAAAGAATGAGCAGCCCATATGACAACCCCCAGCGCGAATCCGACAAGGCGGAAGTGATTGACGATTTGATGATCCGCGAGGACGACGAGGAGCATGAAGAGAAAACTCGCGTCTCGTCTTCTGTGCGCGAGATGGCTTCGCGGATTCCTGAATCCCTGAGCGCGATTGGTCGTGACATCAGCCGCACAATCGAGCGCGCCATTTCTGCAAAGGATGATTACGTGGTCGCAGTCAAAGTTTCGCACGACGCGCAGGAGAAGCTCGAACAATTAGTGCAGGCCGGAGTCTTTCGCAGCCGCGCCGAAGCCGCAGCCTTTCTGATAGACGAAGGCATCAAGACGCAGGCCGCGCTCTTTGAACGCGTCCAGCAGAAGCTGTCTGAAATCGAGCGACTCCGCGCGGAACTGCGCGGCATGGTCGGCGCGGACAAGCCCGCAGAGTGAAGTATTGGAAGCAAGGAATCAAATGGATTGCCACAGAGACACCGCAGACGCAGAACAAATAGAAATTTAAGATGACTTCCTTTTTAAATTCCTCTCTGGCTCTGCGTCGCTGTGGCTAATTCTTATGCTCCATCTTGTAACGAGGATTATTTAAATGAAAGTCTTTTCTTGCCCTGCGGCGAAGGCCGCTTTGTTGATTTTCGTGCTTGCCGTCTCAGGCTTCTCACAAGAGAGCGGCAAATCTGCGTCCAGAAAAAATACCGGCGCTAACACTCAAGCGAGGTCAAACGTGTCAGACACTTTTCAACTTCCGCGCGTGCCGATTGAGGAATTCAAGCTCGACAACGGCCTGCGAGTTATCCTGAGCCGCGACCCGGCTGTGCCAGTCGTCTCGGTCGCGGTCTATTACAACGTCGGCTCGCGCAACGAGCGCAAGGGCCGCACGGGTTTCGCGCATCTCTTTGAGCACATGATGTATCAAGGCTCTGAGAATGTCGGCAAAGGCGATTACATGAAGGCCGTGCAGAACGCTGGCGGCACTCTGAACGGGACGACTTCGACAGAGCGGACAAACTATTTCGTCACGCTGCCGTCGAATCAACTGCCGCTCGCGCTCTGGCTCGAAAGCGATAGAATGCGCTCGCTGAAAGTGACGCAGGAGAATCTGGACAACCAGCGCGAAGTCGTCAAGGAAGAGAAACGCTTTCGCATAGACAATCAACCTTACATTCCTGCTTACCTGCGCTTTACGGAACTCGTTTTTCAAAACTTCGCCAACGCGCATTCGAGCATCGGCTCGATGGAAGACCTCGACGCGGCCAACCTGGAAGATGTCAAAGAATTTTTCCGCATCTACTATGCGCCGAACAATGCTGTGCTGACGATTGTCGGCGATTTCGATGTTAAAGAAGCACGCGCGCTCGTCGAAAAATATTTCAAGACGATTCCGCGCCAGCCAACGCCGCCGCCGATTGATGTCACGGAGCCTGCTGAGGTGACTGTGCGCGAAGAAGTCTTTGAAGACCGTTTCGCGCCCGTCCCGGCGTTTATTCTCGCATGGAAAATTCCTGCGCGGCGTACGCCGGATTATTACGCGCTGTCACTCGGCGGCTCACTTTTGTATGACGGCGATAGCTCAAGGCTCTATCAAAAGCTGGTCAAGGGCGAAGAGTCAGTCGTGCAGATACAGGGCGGCACGGACGAGCGGCGCGGCCCGTCCGCACTTTATATCTTAACCATTCCGAAGCCGGGAAATGATACGAAGAAGATACGCGAGACGGTAATGAGCGAGATTAAGCGTCTGGCGACGGATGGGCCGACGGCTGAGGAGATGGAGAAGTTGCACAACAGCATACGCAACGATGCTGTGCGCAGCCGCCAGTCATCGCTCTTCCGCGCGCAGAGCCTCTCGGAGTATGCGCTCTACGATGGCGACCCGAAACTCTTTAACACAGAACTTGAACGCTACTTGAGCATCACTCCCGCGCAGATTAAGGATGCTGTCTCGCGCCTCTTGGTGACGGACAATCGCGTGCTGATGGAAATCATTCCGGCAAAGAAAGCTCCGCCTGCTTCGCCTGCCGCGACGGGCGAGCCGAAACAGCCGGGCGCGCCGCCGCCTCAAGTCGAACCGAAGCCGAAGCCTGAAACCGCGCAACCGCCGAAGACTGAGACGCCGGGGAAACCTGCCGAGCAGAACCCGGCGCAGCCGCAGCAACCGACAGACGCGCCCAAACAGACCGAACCCGGCGAAAAGCCCAAACGTCCGTGACACCAGGAGAGAAGCATTCAAATGTTTAAAGTCAGACTCTTATTGCTCGTCGCCCTCGCTACGAGCGGCGGATGGACGCTTGAAGCATTCGCACAGCAGCCAGCAAGGGCAGAACAAAAGATGAGCACCACACAACAAACAGAAGACTTTCGCAAACAATCGCCCGCGCCTCTCGCGTCAAAGCCGCTCAGCATTCCCAAGCCATTTGAGACGGTGCTGCCCAACGGCCTGCGCGTCGTCATCCTTGAAGAAAAGCGTCTGCCGCTCGTCAGCTATCGCCTAGCTTTTCGCACGGGCGGCGCGCACAACCCTGCGGACATGCCCGGTTTGATGAGCATGGTTTCCGGGCTTTTGAACGAAGGCACAGAGACGCGCACGAGCAAGCAGATTGCGGACGAGATTGCGCGCATGGGCGCGACGCTCTCAGCCGGGTCAAGTTCGGATTACACGACCGTCGCGGCCTCTGCGCTCTCCATGTATAGCAATCAGATTTTGGATTTGATGGCGGACGTGACGCTGCATCCATCGTTTCCGCAGAACGAGATTGACATTGCCAAGCAGAACACCAAGCAGGGATTGATACAGCAACGCGCGCAGCCCTCTTTCCTCGCGGGCGAGAGACTTGCGCGCACGCTCTTTGGCACACATCCGTATTCCGTTGTGACTGCGACTCCTGAATCAGTTGATGCTGTCACGCGCGAAAAGCTCCAGAGCTTTCATCGCCAGATGTTCATCCCCAACAACGCAGTCCTTTTTGTCATCGGCAATGTTGATAGAGCGAGCGAGCTCAAACGCATCAACGACCTCTTCGGCAAATGGGAAAAGGGACAGCCTGCGGCGGAGAATTTTCCGCAGCCGCCCGTGCGCACGGAGCGAGCTATCTATCTGGTTGACCGTCCCGGCTCTGCGCAATCAACTATTGTGATTGCCAACCTCGCCATCAATCGCTCAAACCCTGATTACTTTCCGATGCTGCTCCTGCACACGATGCTCGGCGGCAGTTTCAGCCCGCGCGTGGACCAGAACCTGCGCGAGAACAAAGGTTATACATACGGCGCGTCAACGGTCTTTGACACGCGGCGCACGGCTGGCACATTCCGCGCGACGGCGGAAGTCCGCACGGCTGTGACGGGCGCATCCTTGAAGGAATTTTTCTTTGAGCTTGACCGCATCCGCACCGAACCTATTCCAGAGCAGGAGCTAAAAGACAACAAAGCTTTTCTCACGGGCCTGCTGCCGATTCGGATAGAGACGCAGGAAGGATTAACAGACCAGCTTGTGCAAATCAAGATGCTCGACCTGCCGGACAATTACCTGCAAACCTACAGGGATCGTGTCAATGCTGTGACGGCTGCGGATGTGCAGCGCGTCGCGCAAAAGTATGTGACGACGGACAAGGTTGCAATCATCATCGTCGGCGACGCCGCAGCGATTATGGACCAGATTAAGCCTTATGCTCAGACCGTAGAGATTTACGACGCGAGGGGCAAACGCAAAGAGTTGACGGCGACGACTGCTAATACAAACACAAACACGGGCGCGCCTGCGAATGCGGCTGGCTCGTGGGCTCTGGAAATCACTGGGCCGGGCGGCAACACACTCCCCGCCACGCTCACTATCAAACAGGACGGCAACAAGATTAGCGGCACAGTCCAATCGCAACTCGGCGAATCGGAACTAAAGCCGACGACCATCAACGGCAACAGCTTCGACGCTACGCTCACGCTCAACATGGGCGGGCAGACGATTGACGCGCAAGTCGCAGGCACAATCGAAGGCGACCAGATGAAGGGGACTATTACTCTCCCGGCTTATCCGGCGCTTCCCTTCACCGGCACGAGAAATAAATAAAAAGCAAAAGGTCAAAGGCAAAAGCGAAGATGCGAAACATGCTATCTTCACTTTTGCCTTTTATCTTTTCTGCTTGACGAAGCTTTATGAAACTCAGACACATCGCACGCGCGTTTCTGCTCCTTTCGCTTGCCGCGACTGTTACGGCGCAGGAAAGTGTTTTCAAGCAGAGGATAAAGAAGTTCAAGAACAGCGAGCTTTTCATCATCAAGTATGACAAGGCTAAGGACTATACAGGAATAGCTGTCGGCCCTTTCGCAGTGAGCACTAAAGGCGAAGCTTTTCTGGCAGGCACAGGGATGAGCTTCATTGCGGGTTTCGAGTTCAAGGGTCAGGTGATGAAGGACGGCGCGGAGCGGTTCTATATACGGTTCGTCTCTTCAAGCAACAGTTGGCGGTTTCTCGAAAACAGAAATTTGTCTGCGCTGATAGACGGCGAACGCCTCGCGCTCGGCACGACGGAACACGTTGGGAAGGTTGGCACGCGGGTCGGCGGATTGATGGGTGGGCTGGGCAGCGGAAACTCTTACGTCATAGAGCAACTAATTTATATCCTGACGCCGGAGGTCTTGAGCAAGCTTGCCAACGGCAAAAGCGTTGATATGCAGGTCGGCACGTATGAGTTGAAGCTCAAGAAGGAGCAGCAGCAGGCATTGCGCGACCTGCTCAGCCTGGCCGAGCCGCCGACTGAAAAGAAATAGCCGAAACTTTTTTGGACCAGACAAAAAAGCCGCCCGGCATGTCCCCACATGCCGGGCGGTTTAGCTTAAGGAGGAATCGAATGTTCCCTGAACCGCGTTCCCCGACGCGGCTCTTCAAGGAGGTACTCTAGCCTAAACTCTCCGATGTCTGCATCTCTACTCAAGTTGCCTGACACCAAACCAGCACATCAGAAATTTATTCTTCCTTCAACCCTTCGCGGGCTTATGTCTTTCTTTACTTTGCGCCACCAGCGCGAAACTACAACGAACGGTTCACGCTGGTGGCGCAAACAAAGAAAAACTCAAGCTCGCAAGGGGTTGAATGATAAGGGTTGAATGATTTTGAAATTGACCTCTGCTTACCGCTCATACTGCAAGACCATGCCATCGCCGCCGACGGCCCAGCCTTTTTCCTTGCCTATAAACAGGGCATAGATGTTCTGCTTGGTATTGCTCTCCTGCTGTACCCACGTTTGCCCGCCGTCGTCCGAGCGCAGGATGACGCCGCCGCGCCCGACAATCCAGCCTCTTTCCTCGTCAACGAATTGCACGCTGAGCAGTGTATTGCGCACGGGCGAAGTCATCTTTGACCAGGTGCCGCCGCCATCCGTCGTGCGCAGGATGAGACCGCGCTCGCCGACGATCCAGCCCGTCGTGCTGTTGCGAAAGTCAACGTGATAGAGAGTCGCATTGACGCCCGAACGCTGTATCGTCCAAGTCTCGCCTGCATCCGAAGTGTAAAGAATCGTTCCTTCGGCCCCGACTATCCAACCGCGCTCGTCGTTGACAAAATCAAGATGAATCAACTCTTCGCGCGTCGGCACGGTCTTGCGCAGCCAAGAGGCTCCGCCATCGTTTGTGTAAATCAAGAGGCTGTCCACGACTTCATCTTTGCGGCTGACAGAGCCAATGACCCATCCGCGCTTCTTGCTTGAGAAGCGAACGCTGTAAAACTCAGGCATCGCGCCGTCGAAATCTCTGGGAAGAAAACGGCGCGATTCGCGCCACGCGCGCCCGCTATCATCCGTCTTGAAGATGCGATTTCCAGCCAGCAGGTAGCCATCCTCTTTGTTCAAAAAGTAGATGTCGTTGACAGCATCCTTTGTATCAAGAGCCTGCTGCACCCAAGTCCGCCCGCCGTCGCCTGTGTAGCTCACGAATCCTTCATCGCCAGCGAGCCAGCCGTGCTTTGAGTCCGCGAAAAAGATTGTGTTCAAATCTCTTTCAGCAAGCCCGCGCTGCAAAGCTACCCAGCCATCCTGCGCCAGAGCCGCGCCTGTGATGAGACAACTCAAAAGCCATGCTCCCGCACATCGCTTCAAAAGCTTTCCGGTTCTTCTTTTCATTTGATTCGAGCCTTAATCCTCAAAATCGTTTTACACGAACACAGCCTCAAAGTTCAAGAAAAAGCCACGCGCTACGTTTGGTCGTGGCGCGTGGCTGTTAAGAGGAAAGTACCGGGTCATCTGCTTTATGGCGCGGCAGGCTTGACGCGATAGACGCGACCATTGAAGACGACTACGACCTGTTCGCCGAGGGCGAAGTATTCCGCCAGACGCGGCTCGCGTTTGAGCAGCGCGAAGTATTCCTCGCTGCCGAAAGTGACAGGCGTTTCGGTCATGGAGCGGTCGCCCTTGAACTCTGCATCCGTCCATACGCTGTCGCGCAGGTAGAAGGTCTTGCCGCCGACACGTCGCACAGCCGCAGATGAAGCCTCTTCATCCTTGATGCTCAGGCTCTCTTGCTGTGCGCGCGCGCGCTTGCTCTCTCTGACTGCGACTTCGCCCGTCGTGGCCTTCGCCGCAGCGGGCGCGGCACGAGATGCCAGCCTGCTGTCAGTGGCCCCGCTCGCATCCTGTCCGTCAATCTGCATGTTGTTGGAGACTGCACGATTGGCATTCCCGCCCGTCACCTGTCTTGGGTCGGCATTCTGCTCAAGCGCGAGATATGAAGTGTATGGCGTGACGATGCCATAGCGCGTGCCGAGGTCAACTATCTCATCGCGCAACTCTTTCTGCTCGCCGTTGGAGCGAATCTGTTCCATCAGCCAGCCGACGCGCCGCGTGGCCCACAGGCGCGGCAGAAAATCGTTATCCTCTTCGCGCAAGGGAAAGCGTAGCTGTGTGTAATTGAAAGTGCGCGCCTCTTTGCCCGTCTTGCCTGTCAAACGGAGACGAATATTTTCCAACTCGCGCTCGTTCGTATAGCGGCCAATCAAAGTAATCTGCGCGCCCTTGAACAAGTCTGGCAGGTCGCGCGGGTACACTAAGTCTGTCGAGACTTCGCCCATGTCGAGCCTGAGGTCTGTCAGGACAGGATAATTTACTTTCATGAAAAAGTTGGAGACTTTGATTTCGATGTCTTCCTTCGGCTCGACATAATCTGCGCGTCCATTATTTTCAGCAGCGATTCTATCAAGCAAAGCGGTGTTGACATCATAGCCGACACCGAAGGTAAAGATACGCACGCCCGTCGGGCGTTCCTTGCGCACGTTCTCTACAATCCGGTCAACATTTGTCTCGCTGACAGTCGGCAGTCCATCCGTCATAAAGACAATCATCTGCGGACGCCCGGTCGGTTGAAGCTGCCTGAGCGCGGCGCGCAGAGAATCGTTGATGTTCGTCCCGCCAGTGGCGCGCAGGCTTTTAGCGAAAGCCTCGCCGCGCGCCAGTCCGCGTTCATCCGCAGCAATCAAGTCAGGCTCCATCAAACGCTCTTCGCCAGCAAACGAGATAACATTGAAGCGGTCTTCGGGCCGCAGGCTGCGTATGCCGAAGAGCAAGGCTGCGCGCGCTTTCTCCATCTTGTTCGCCTCGGCCATCGAGCCCGAAGTGTCAAAGACAAACACGATGTCTTTCGCCGCGTACTCCTGCTCTGTCAATCCATCTTTGGGCGAGAGCATCAAGAGAAAATAGCCATCCTTGCCAGCCTCGCGATGTGTCAGAAGCGAGAGGCCGAAATCATCTCTTGAGAGCGAATAGAAGAGTTGGAAATCCTGCGGCTCGCGCCCGCCTTTGACCTCGAAAGAGAGTCGCGCGTTGCGTGCGCCGTGATGCGCGAGTGCGATGTCGTGGCTCGGCGAATAGACATTGCGAATCGGTTCTTTGCTATCAATCTCGACGCGACCGGAGACTGTGCCGATAGAGACAATATTGCGGCCAGTGCCGAGCGGGTAGCGATAAGCGACCGTGCCGGATTCTGCTTGCAAGACCTGCGTGTAAGTCAGTTCCAGCTTTTTGTCCGAGTGCGGAGGGATGGGAAAGATGCTGGCTTGAAATAAATCTTTGCCTGCATATTCGAGCAGGCCGGGGTCGCGCTGCCGCCTGACTATCTCATCGTAAATCTGTCGCGCTTCCTCGCGTGAACGCACTTCGCCGACGAGACGATTGTTGCCGTCCCAGATGGCAAACTCGACGATAGAAGCGGACTCTGGAATCGGGAACAGGTAAGTTCCTTCGAGTGTCGCTCCTGTGTCATTGCGGAAGATTTGTTCGAGGTGTGTGGTCGCGACCTGACCGTTGATTTTCGTTGTGATGTTAATGGATTTGATTGGCAGCGAGCGCGGCAGGGTGACTGGGCGCGAAGGCTGCGGGCAGCGTTCGCATCTACCGGGAACAATCACGCCCTGCGCCTGTGCAGTGGCGGCAAATCCCGCCAGCAGAAATAATACAGACATCAGGAATAAAGCAGCATTTTTCAATCGCATGTCTCTCTCCTTCAAAGCAATAGCCGCCTGCTTCATTGCTACGGCGGGGTTCGCTCTTTAGAACGCCGGTCTTAATTTTTCTTGCATAAATCGGATGAGTGCGGCTAGGATGAGCAGCCATACATACTTGATTTTAAGCCTCAGATTTATTCACGGGTTCTCAAGCTTCTTAAATCTTTAACAGTTTCAAAGCCCAAAGCGCAGGGTTTAAGTTCTCTCTCTTCTCTTTCTCGGCCCGCAAGCATAACACTTCTGGAGGATGAAAGATGGCTAAATTTCTAAGAATGTTTTTCGCTCTCTGTTTTCTGTGCTGCCTCTCGCAAGCAGCCTTCGCTGTCACTTACACCGTGACGAAGATTGCTGACACGAACGACGGCATGTGCGATGGCGACTGCTCTCTGCGCGAAGCCATCGCGGCGGCAAACGCCACAGTTGATAATGACGATATCGCGTTCTCAACACTTTTCAGCACGGCGCAGACCATCACGCTCTCAGGCACAGACCTGATAATTACCAACAACGGCACGCTCATCATCAACGGCCCCGGCGCAAACCTCCTGACCGTGAGCGGCAACGGCGCGAGCCGCGTCTTTACGAATAATGTGAGCGCAGTGACGAATATTAATAACCTGCGCGTGACGGGCGGCAATGCCGTCAGCAGCGTGCAAACAGGTCGCGGCGGTGGCGTTTACAATCACGGCGGGACTCTCACGCTGATGAACGTCATCATCACCGGAAACACAGGGGCCAACGGCGGCGGGACGAACAATGCCGCAGCAACGGGCGGGTTTAACGGCAACCTGACTTTTATCAACTGTGAAATCTCAAGCAACATTTCAAGCAGTTCCGGCGGCGCGATGCAGAATTTTTCCACCTCCACGCTGACGCTTGTGAACTCACTCGTCTCCGGCAATACATGTAACTCGACGGGCATCGGCGGCGCGTTTCAGGCCAATGGAACTGTTGTCATCTCGAACTCGACCTTTTCCGGCAACAACACTCCCGGCGGCACAGGCGGCGCAATCTACTACAACGGCTCAAGCCTGACGATGAACAATGTGACGATTACCGATAACAGTTCATTGAACGGCGCGGGCGGGCTGCATAAAGCCACCGCGACGCTCAACGCGAATGTGCGCAACACAATCATCGCGGGCAATCGTGGAGCGGCAGCCACGCGGGATGTCGCCGGCGCGATTAGCTCGCAGGGCAACAATCTCATCGGCCTCGTCGGCACAAGCACTGGCTGGGTCACTTCTGATTTGTTGAACCGCGCAGCCTTTCTCGCACCGCTTGCCAACAACGGCGGCCCGACGCGCACGCACGCGCTGCGGCCCACTTCGCCTGCCATCAACGCCGGAAATAACTGCGTCGTGACTGCAAGCTGCGGGGCTGGCAACCCGCCTGCGGCTTTGACCACAGACCAGCGCGGCACAGGCTTTCCGCGTCAAGTTGGAGCGGCTGTGGACATCGGCGCATTTGAATCCTCTTTCCTCTTTAGAGCAGCTTCTGCGCTCTTAGATTTTGACGACGATGGCCGCACAGATTACGCAGTCTTTCGCCCGACGGACGGAGCCTGGTTTATACAGCGTTCGACGGCAGGCTTTCTCGGCGTGCAGTTCGGGCTTTCGACAGACCGTTTGACGCCTGCGGATTACGATGGCGACGGAAAAACCGACATCGCCGTGTGGCGCGAAAACACAGGCGATCCAGACCGCGCCTACTTCTATATCTTGCAAAGCGCGAGCGGCACGCTTCGCGCAGAGCAGTTCGGGCGCACGGGTGATGACCCGCGCGTTGTCGGAGACTGGGACGGCGATGGTCGTGATGATGTCGCGGTCTATCGCAACGGCACAGGCGGCGGACAGAGCTTTTTCTTCTATCGCCCCTCATCACAATCGGGAGTTGATTTCGTCCCGATACTTTGGGGAACCGGCGGCGACGAAGCCGTGCGCGGAGATTTCGACGGAGATGGCAGGATGGATGCAACAGTCTTTCGTCCGTCTGATGCGGTCTGGTATATACGCCAGAGTTCCAACAACCAACCGCGCTATGAGAGTTGGGGCATGGCCTCGGACGAGAGAGTCACAGGGGATTACGATGGCGACGGCAAGACGGATTTAGCAGTCTTCCGCAATGGCCTGTGGGCCATCTTGCAGTCATCAAACAGCCAGCAGTCTTTCCAGAATTGGGGAACGGCGGGCGACAGTCTTGTGCCGGGCGATTATGATGGCGACGGGAGGACGGATTTAGCTGTCTGGCGCGACGGCACGTTTTATGTGCTTCGCAGCAACGGGAATCAGTCTGTCACATTCCAATTCGGACTCGGCAGCGACACGCCCGTAGCCTCTGCATACATTCCGTAAGACTTTTTACTGTCAAGTCCCGGAAAGATTCATCACAGAGGACACGGAGGATTTTATAGCTGTTTGTAATTGAGAACGCCCTCGCTGAGGGTCGGGCTACTGCCCCTCTATTGTAACTACGGGGCAGTAGCCCGACCGTCAGCGAGGGCGTACCGGATGACACTCAATTACAAATGGCTATAAGTTTTTCTCAACTGAACTCCGCTCTAATGAAGCTCACGCAGTCGTTTGTTCCTCATCGCCACCACGCTCACAAAAATGGCGATGATGATTCCGCCTGCGGCGAGCGTGTGCGGCGCGCCGTAGCGTGTCGAGGCTGCTCCGGCGATGAGATTGCCGATAGGCATCGCGCCGATGAAAGAGAGAATGAACATGCTCATCACACGCCCGCGCATCTCGTCCGTCACGAGTTTTTGCAACAAAGTATTCGTCACGGCGACTGCGAACACGATGGCGAATCCCATCCCGAAAGTGAAGATGAGCGAGACCGTCACGCTCGTTGAAAGCGCAAAGCCAATCAGGCACAGCGAAAAAAAGAATGCCCCGCACAACACAGACCAGCCCTTATGCTTGAAGTCTCCTAAGTACGTGAGCGCAACAGCCCCGCAGAAAGCTCCGCCGCCCGAAACGCCCATCATCAACGCCAGACCCTTTTCTCCCATGTGCAGAATGTCGCGCGCGAAATATGGCATCAGCGAAAGATACGGCGCGCCGAAAAGGTTCGTCACAAAGCAGATGAGCAGCAGCATAGAGACGCGCGGGCGTTTGAGCACATAACGAAAACCGTTTGTCATGTCTTGCCAGAGTGCGTGCCTGTCCGTCACAGCATGCGTCGCAGCATGATTGGCTCCGTCAAGTCGCACCATTGAGAGCGCGGCGATGACTGCGAAATAAGACGTGCCGTTGAGAAAGAAACATCCGGCCAAGCCAAACGCGCTGAGCGCGAGTCCAGCGCACACTGGGCCAACGAGGCGCGAGAGTTGAAACTGCGCGGAGTTGAGCGAGATGGCATTGGCAAGGTCTGCGCGCCCGACCAAATCAATCGTGATGGCCTGATACGACGGCCCGGCCAGCGCAAAGCTGCATCCGGTGGCAAACGAGATGGCAAGCACCATCCACACATGAACCACATCCATGACAATCAGAATTGCCAGAACAAACGCGCACAACATCGCGCCAACCTGCGTGAAGAGCAGCAAGCGTCGGCGGTCAACTAAGTCTGCGAAAACTCCTCCGGCGAGTGTCAAGAGCAGGCCCGGCGCAGTCGCCATAAAACCATCCACGCCAAGCCAGAACGGAGAGTTAGTCAACTGCAAGACAAGCCAGCCCTGCGCGACCGCTTGCATCCATGTCCCTATGTTCGAGAGAAATGCGCCGCCCCAGAAGAGACGAAAATTGCGATGCGACAGCGCGCGAAACATTCCGCCACTTTGAAGGGATGAAGGCGGAAGGCGGGAGGCGGAAGAGGAAGTTTTTTCGGCATATTCTTCATCTGCCTTTGACTCTTCCACTTGACTCTGAGTTCCTACTTCATCCTTCATCCTTCCGCCTTCATCCTTTCCTTGTTCTTCTCCACTCAGAAAGCTGCGCGCCTGTGCCGCCGCGTCTCTCCGCGACAATCTCTGCGAGAATGGCGAGCGCGACCTCTTCGGGCGAGACCGCGCCGATGTCTAAGCCGATGGGCGCTCTGACCTCTCGCAATAAATCTTCATCCGCGCCAGTTTGACGAAGCCTGTCAAGAACGATGTTCGTCCGGCGGCGGCTGCCAATCAAGCCAATATAATCTGGCCGCGCAGAGACGACTGCGCGCAAACATTCTTCATCCTCATTATGCCCGCGCGTGACGACTGCGACGGACACGCCGCGCCCTGCTCCAATAGCTTGCCTCACAGCGCTCGTCCAATCCTCTGCCGCGACGAGTTCAATTCCCTCATCCTGAAAACGCTCGCGCGTGACAAAATCCGCGCGGTCGTCTATGAGAGTTGTGCTGTAGCCAATCAAGCGTGCAAGCTTTGCGAGTGCCGCGCCGACATGCCCCGCGCCGCAAATGACAAGTCGCGGCTCTGGCTCTATCCGCTCAAAGAGGAGGCGCGCGCCGGGCCACTCCGCCTCAAGCGCGGGCGCAAGCTCTGCGATTGTATAAGCAGTAGTTTCGGCGCGTGAGGCGAGAAAGATTCGAGCGTGTTGTGCAACGGCTTTATCGAGCGCGCTCTCTATGTGGCCGCAGATGCGCGTGCCGTCTTCTGCGATAAGCATTTTGGCTCCGACGCTGTGCTGAGCTTCGATGAGAGTTGCGAGGGCTGCGATGGAGCTTTGATGTAGAACTCGCCTGATGGCTTCGGTGAGAGCGGCGGCTGATGATAACTCGCTTGCTTCAGGCATCTTCGCAAAAGAAGACTTCAACGGTTCGCGCTCTCTTGCTTTGCCGCGTGCGATTTTCCGCCAAGTCCGACGAGACTCGCCGCGCGTTTCAAGAGCCACAGTGGGCCAATCAGCAAGTAAACCGGATTGCGAAAAAAGGCCGGCTGATTGCCTTCTATGGCATGCCCTACGAACTGCAAAATCCAGCCGACGACAAAGAGCGCGAGAGCCCAACGCCAGTTAAAGAAAAAGAGCGGCAACGAGACGACAATCATCGGAATGCCGATGGAGTGCGTCAGACGATTCAAAGGATGCTGATGCTTCGCTTTGTAATTTTCCGAGAAAGATGCTGGCATGACTCACCTCCGAGTGCAAGGATGAAGGCGGAAGGCGGAAGGATGAAAGGAGTGCTATTTGAAATTGAATGATTCATGCTTGAACAGCATGCTCTTCATCCTTCATCCTTCCGCCTTCATCCTTGCTTTTCCACACATCTATAAAAATCTCCATCGTGCCGCCGCAGACCATGCCTTCTTCGCTGGCCTCGTCAGCCGTGAGTTTGAAGTGATGAAGTTGTGAGACGCCGTGCCGCAGGGCTTCGCGCGCTTCGGCCCAGACTTCCGCCTCTATGCAACCGCCGCCGACAGTGCCTGCCACTTCACCGTTCTGGAAAAATAACATCTTCGCGCCGCGCCTTTGCGGAGTGGAGCCGCGCGTGTGCGCGACGGTTGCGACCACTACGCGCTCGCCGCGCTCGTTGGCTTCGCTGATTAATTGATAAAGCTCGCCCTGCGCAATCGTACCCATCTTCAAGCCTTTTGAGATAACTCTCAATCAAGGTTCGCCTGTGCCGGTGTCATCCGGCGGCTGTGTGTTATTGAGCGGCGCGCCAACATCCGTGCTGGTCGTCGCGGCCTCTGTAGCAGGCGGCGCAGTCGCTGCATCCACACGCGCGCGTATGCGGTCTGCTTCGGCATCCGCGTTGGCGATGGCAGTCTCCAATCGTGTGCGGCTCGTCGTCAACTGGTTAAGCTGTGCCTGCACGCGGCCCTTCTCGCTCTCAAGCTGGCGGCGGCGCAACTCGCGCAACTCTTCCGGGCGCGTAGAGCCTGTGACGGCCAGCGTGCGTTCAATCACGCTCGGCTGCAATTCATAATCAAGCTGCTCAAGACGCTGCTGCATGTCCGATTCTTTCGTCTGCACATCCCGAAGTTGTGCGCGCAGGGTTTCGGCGCGAGCTTCTGCGCGCGTCAATCGCTCAAGGTCAACGAGCGTGCGCTGCTGCTGCTCCATGAGCGAAAGTTTTTCATTGAGCGCGCTGACCTGTGCGGAGAGTTTGTCCACCTGCTTGCGCGTCGAATCTGCTTCGGATTCCGTTGTCACTGTGCGACGCGAATTAGTCCTGCGCCCGTTCGTTGTCGCCGGAACATCCGCAGAATTTTCGTCAGCCGTGCTGATGATGCGCGGCTCATTGGTTGGCGCGGACGGAGTCGGCGTGACGGTGGCAGTCGTCCTCACAGGATTTGTGACGCGCCGCGACCTCTTTGTGCGCGTCTTCTGCGCGCTGGCCTCTGCAAAGCAGAAAAAGACAAGCAGCAAAACTCCTAAAACACATGCAGCCTGACGGCTCAACCTGAAATGCATGATAAAACCTCCGATTTCCCGTGTGCATTAACTTTAACATGAGAGAGACGTTCGGCGCATCCTGACGGTTGCCCAACTCTCTTTCACGCGCCGCACAGGCTTTTGTTCCACACACAGGCAAAGGTGCAAATAATACTAAGTAGCAAAAGAAAAAGAGGTCAAACTGTCCACGAAGACACACGAAACTAAAACGAAAAGTTTAGCTCTTTCGTCCCCTTTCGTGTCTGTTCGTGGTTCGTCTGCTTCCTCTTTTTGACTGCAACTTACTATAAGAAGTAAAGAGTGTTGAGAGTTAAAAACAAATACGATTCTTTCCGCACTCTCTAAACTCTATGAACTCCCTAAACTCTTAACTTCTTATCCTGCCTGAATCTTAAAACTAATATCCATCGCACGCGCCGAATGCGTCAGCGCGCCGATGCTGATGAGATCGACGCCCGCTTCCGCGTAAGCTCGTACATTTTCGAGCGTGATGCCGCCCGATGATTCGAGCGTCACCTGCGGCGCAAGCCCACGCGCAATCAAGACCATTCCAGCAGTCTCTTCCGGCGTCAGATTATCCAGTAAGATTATATCTGCGCCCTTCGCAATGGCTTCGCGCAAATCTCTTTCAGTAGAGACTTCAACCTCGATTTTGTGCAAGTGTCCAACCTGCGTGCGCGCCTGTTCAACTGCCGCGCCGACTCCGCCAGCGAGCGCGATGTGATTGTCTTTAATGAGCACTCCATCATCCAGCCCGAAGCGATGATTGCGCGCGCCGCCGGACTGCACAGCATACTTTTCAAGCATACGCAGTCCCGGCGTAGTCTTGCGCGTATCCACAATCTGCGCGCGAGTGCCTTCGATAGCGCGCACATAGCGGCGCGTCTCCGTCGCAATCCCAGACAAACGCTGCAAGAGATTAAGCGCGACGCGCTCTCCGGCCAGCAGTACATCCGCAAAGCCGCTCGTGCGCGCAATCACTTTTCCGGCCTCGACCTCTTCGCCGTCCGAGACAAAAGCTTCCAGTTGTTGCTGCGTATCGAGCGTGCTAAAGACAGCTTCCGCAGCTTCAAGCCCCGCGACAACCATCGGCTCCTTCGCAAGAAAGCGTCCGCGCGCACGCGCATTGCGCGCGACTGTGGCCTGCGTAGTAATATCGCCGCGCCCCAAATCTTCAGCCAGAAACGCTCCGATTTGCGAATAGAGCGCGCCATCGTCAAGCCAGTTCATTTATGCGAAAGCCTCCAGATTCTGGTCCAATGCACTCAGACGCTGATTGATGTCCGCGACACGCTGCCTGAGCTCTTCAACTTTTTCCGCAGGCGCGCGCTCGACGAACTGCTGATTGCCGAGTTGCTTTTCCAGCTTCTCAGATTCAGCCTTCAATTTAGCTTGCTCTTTAAGAAGCCGCTCGCGCTCCTGTGCGAAATCAATCAAGCCTTCAAGCGGGATTGCGACCTCCGCTCCACCTGCCAGCACCGCGCGCGCAGAAGCACGCGGAGCATCAAGCTTTTCTCCGATTCTGATTTCAGGCGCGCGTGCAAGCCTCGCAATCTGGTCTGTGCTCGCGGCGAAAACTTCGCGCAAAGATTCGGCAGGCGCGCTAATCAACAACGGCACACGTTCGCCCGGCTTGATGTTCATCTCAGAGCGTATGTTGCGCACGCGCGAAATCAAATCAATGACAGCTTGCATCTCATCTTCCGCGCGCTCGTCAATCAGAGCCGCTTCGCCCTGCGGATAACCCGTCAACATGATGGTCGCCATCGCGCCCTTGTAAGCATCATGCAGGAGATGCCCATCAACGCCCGGAAGTCTCTGCCACAACTCTTCCGTGATGTACGGCATGAACGGATGAAGCAGTCTGAGTGCCTGTTCGAGCACAGACAAGATTCGGCTGCGCGCGGCATCGCGCGCGGGGCTTGCCTCTTCTGCGGAAATCTCAGCCTTCGTTAGTTCTATATACCAATCGCAAAAGTCATCCCAGAAAAAGTGATACAGCGTCTGCACTGCTTCATGAAAAGCATATTTTCCCAAATACGTATTCACGTCGCGCGCCGTGCGGTTCAAGCGCGAGAGAATCCAGCGATCATGCAAGGCAAGCTGTTTTAAATCTCCGCTGAATGCTTCGCCGCTGACGCTTCCGCCTTCGGAGTTCATCAGGCAGAAGCGCGTCGCGTTCCAGATTTTGTTGGCGAAGTTTCTGTACGATTCGACCTGCGTGTCGTTCCAGCGCGTGTCTGTCGAGCCGATGGAGGCGAGCACGAGTCGCGTCGCATCCACGCCGTACTTGTCGAACACGTCGAGCGGGTCAACGCCGTTGGCCTTTGTCTTGGACATGCGCTGTCCGTGCTTATCGAAAATCGTGCCTGTGATGTACACATCATCAAAGGCTTTCTCTCCCATAAATTTCAGGCCCGTCATCATCATCCGCGAGACCCAGAGGAAAATTATGTCGCGCGCAGTGACAAGCACTGATGTCGGATAGAAAGTTTTTAAATCTTCCGTTTCATCCGGCCAGCCCAGAGTCGAAATGGGCCAGAGCGCGGACGAAAACCATGTGTCTAACACATCCGGGTCTTGCGTCAATTTATCTGTCCCGGCTTTCTCGCGCGCCTCTGCTTCCGTGCGCGCGACAAACACATTGCCTTCCTCGTCGTACCAGGCGGGGATGCGATGCCCCCACCAGAGTTGGCGCGAGAGCGTCCAGTCGTGCAGATTTTCGAGCCAGTCCGTATAGACTTTTTCATACGGCACGCGCGGGACAAAGCGCGGCTCGTGCTTCTCTCTTATCAAGCCGAGCGGCGCGCGGCCCAACTCTGCCTGCTTCGCAAACCATTGCGTCGAAATCAGAGGCTCAATCACAGTGCGGCAGCGACCGCATTTCGTGATGGAAAACTCGTAATCAACAACCTTCTCAAGCAGGCCAAGCTCTTCAAATTTCTCTACAACTTTTTCGCGCGCTTCGTAGCGGTCTAAGCCTGCGAACTCTGCGCCCGCGTCAGTAGTCATGCGCGCGTGCTGGTCTATCACGCGCACCTGCGGGAGATTGTGACGCTGGCCCAGAGCGTAATCGTTCGGGTCGTGCGCGGGCGTGACCTTGACCGCGCCCGTGCCGAATTCTGCGTCCACAAACTCGTCCGCGACAACAGGAATCCTGCGGCCCGTGAGCGGCAGTTCCAATGTCGCGCCAATCAAATCCTTGTAGCGTTCGTCTTCGGGATTGACTGCGACAGCCGTGTCGCCGAGCATCGTCTCAGGCCGCGTCGTCGCAACGGTCACGCGCCTCTCGCTGCCCACTACAGGATATTGCAGGTAGTAAAGCTTCCCGGCCTGCGATTCTTTATCAACTTCTAAATCCGAAAGAGCGGTCTGGTCTTTCGGGCACCAGTTAATCAAGCCTTCGCCGTGATAGATTAAGCCCTCTTCATAACAGGTGACGAAAAATTCGCGCACGGCGCGCGACAAATGCTCGTCCATCGTAAAGCGTTCGCGCGACCAATCAACAGACGCACCCTCGCGGCGCATCTGATTTAAAATCTGCCCGCCGTACTGCTCTTTCCAGAGCCACACGCGCTCCTCGAATTTCTCGCGTCCGAGGTCATGGCGCGTGAGGCCCTCTTTCTTTAATTGCCGCTCGACCATCAACTGCGTAGAGATGCCAGCATGATCCATGCCCGGCAGCCAGAGCGTGCGATAGCCGCTCATGCGCTTGTAACGCACGAGCACGTCCATGATTGTGTGTTGCAGCGCGTGGCCCATGTGCAGCGAGCCGGTCACGTTCGGCGGCGGAATCGCAATCGAATAGACAGGAGCATGCGGGTCACGATTGATTTCAGGAGCGAAGCAGCCTGCCTCCTCCCAGCGCGCATAGTGCCTTCCTTCGGCTTCTTTCGGTTCGTATGTTTTCGGGATGTCCATTATCTATTAGCAGCCAGTGGTCTGTAGTCTGTAAACAATATTCGGTCATTGTAAAGCAAAGGTGGTCAGTTTTCATCTCAAGACGATTATTAGTTGCGACAAAACTTTCCTGTTGACATTTGTCAGCAACCGTAATAGTTTACGCACCCTCAAAACCTAAGCCCGTCGGCAAGCGCCCCCTGCCGACCTCACGAAACACTCAACAAACAGGGCTCGAAGATTAGCGGGGTGGGCCAAGCCCTTACAATAAGAAAGGATTCTCACCATGCCTTATAATGTGACCACCATCACACAGCCGGAAATGCAACATAACTACTATGGAATCAATCCGCCTAAACACGCTGAGAAAGCTTATCAGCCCAAACAGGGTGACAAGGTTCCGCCGGTGTCAACAGTCCCTTCGACAAGTGCGACGGGAGAGTTCGTCGCAATGATGACAACCATCTACAACAGACCTCCTTTCGGCGTTGCGCAGATGGAGCTTGTTGACTACAGCTCGCTAGTTAAGTTCAACGGAGGCACATTCCCTACCAACGAACAGGCGCATCAGATCATCACAAACCATCCAGAAATAGTCTGTGCTCGTCTCAGTGGGACAACGCCATTTGTGGTAAGAGTTAATTGCGCCGCGCACGACCCACTCACCCTCAGACCGCTCACTCCCGGCTACATGAGTAAAGTCATCAGTAAAAAAGATTACGACGCAGGCGGCGGGAGACCGTCACTTTAAGCTCACTCCAGTTAGTCCGACGCCGGAATCTGTATATTGACAGATGTGGGCTGAAATGATGAGTTTCAGCCCACATCTGTCATCTGATAAATTGTGCAGGAATAAGCCGGTTACTGCCTACTGCTTTTTCTCCTCTTCCAAGCGACGCTTAATTAGCAGATCTGCGAGTTGCGGGACGACTTCCCAAGCAATCTGCTCGACAACTTTTTCGGATAACTGTTCGACGGCGCGGCGCGCGATGGCGTCAATCGCTTCGGGCGATAATTGCTCAAGAGTAATCTGGCCCGTCTGCGGCTCTGCCATGACAGGCGCGGCGGCAGTTTCTTCTTCCTGCGCTCGCGTCTCTTCAACAAGCGGCTCCGCTTCCAACACAGGCTCGGCTTCTATGACCTCTGCCTCGACAAACTCTGCGACAGCCGCAGGAGTTTCAACTGCATCCTCTTCATCAACAATCTGCGGAGCGGCGTTTGTTTCAACCGCAGGAGCAGAAGCTGTGGCGGCAGTAGCAGCCTGCGCGGGCGCGTCGTCCCAGATGTCCAGGATGAAATCGTCTGCCTCTGCGGCAGATTGCGGAGCATCCATCTCGCCCAGGTCAAGCAGCGCGTCATCTGCGGCTGCGGCATCAGCGAGTCTTGATGGAGAAGATGTGGAAGCGTTTTCTGTCTGGGCCATGCTCTCCTCAAAAATATTCTGGCCCTCTTGTTCAGGCTCAGGCATGCGCAGAGTTTCCTGCATATTGATGGGTGATGTCTGATTAAAATTCCGGTCGGGAGATGTCTGTTTGAGATTGATGCCAACCTCTTCAAGGTCTGTCGCGGTGAGCGGCGTGGTCGGTCGCTGCTGGCTGCTCACAGTCCTGTGCATGTTGTATTCGACGGCGGGCGTGGCCTCAATCATACGGTCGTCAAGGCCGGGGTCTGTGAAAGCGTCGTTGCGCGGAGCTTCGCCACTGTCCTCCATCCCTGCCCAGAGTTGTTGATTAAGCGGCGCGGTCGGAGACAGAGGCTGCGCCGCCGCTTCGCTTTCGCTGTGGGCCTCTGCCGGATGCTCTAAATCTTTGGTTGGCGAATCGTCTTCTTCGGCGGCGGACTTTCCGCCGAGGAGCGAGCCAACTTTGCTGACAAGCTGTCGTATTGATTGGAAGGGTTTGGTCAAGTAATCATCCGCGCCAACTCTGCGCGCCTCCGCTTCATCAAATGGCTCGAACGAGCCGACGAGGAGCATCACCGGAATGTGGCGGAAACGCGCGTTCCGCTTTACAAACTCGCAGACTTCATAGCCGTTGAGGCCCGGCATGTGTATATCCGCGAGCACGATGTCAGGCGACAGGTCTTCGATCTTCTCAATCGCCAGATCGCCGTTGCCGACGGTGACCACTTCCATTCCTTCGTCCGCAAAGGTGAGATTCACAACTTTCTGGATTGTGATGGAATCATCCGCAAGCAACAGTCTGCGTCCCGTTCCCAAAACCTGACTCCTTCATGTCTGTCAGAGGTGTGCGCCACCAGCAGGACTCTGCCAAAGCGCGTGTGAACTGCGCGTGACGCGGGGCATGCAGCAATCCGCTCGACTCTCGGCGAACAGACTGCTATCGAAAACCTAACACCCGATGAGAGAGCGCGTCAAGAAGATTTTGGATTTAGACGAAAGAATCTCACGCAAAGGCGCAAAGGCGCAAAGAAGGTGCGAAGAAAGCTTTCAAGTTAAGTGATAACTCAACCTCTTTGCGAGCTTTCTTTGCGTCTTTGCGCCTTTGCGCGAAACTTGCTTTTTCTTCTTCTCTGTTATCAATTCCTGTTCGTAATCACGACATCATCCGCAGTCTTCTCTTTGCCGTCCACTCCGGCAGAACGCAGTTGGAAGCTTTCGCGCGTGCCTTCGTAAAAGTAGGGCTTGTGCCACGGGTCTATGCGAATCACGCGCGTGAGATAGCGCGGGTTGAGATGGTCTATGAGAGCTGACTCAGTTTTGGCTGCGACATAAAAGCCACGCTCGCGCCTGTAGGCTTCGAGCGCAGTCGCAATCGTTTCCAACTCTGCGCGCGCGCGTTCAGTCTTCTCTTGATTGACGGCGCGCATAATCATCTCTATGTCTTCCCAACGATTGTCGCCCGTTCTGATTTCCGCGACGCGCCATTTATCATCATCGCCTTTGACAAAGCGGAAGGCCGTCTCAATCTGCGCCACGACGACTGCGGACGAGCCGAGCGGCGAAACCTCTTTGATGCGCACAGCATCAGAAGGAAGCTCAATCCCCGCGACGCGCGCAATCAGGCGGCGCGCTTCCTTCGTACTCAAATCATCAGCAGCCTCGGAGACAAGGAAGCCGGCACAGGTCGTGCAGATGATAAAGAAGACGCTCAAGCGGATGATGTATCTCATAAAATGTCCTTAAGGTTATTTGACCTCGTAATTCCTGGAAGCGGCCTGACCGTCAAACCACGCGCGGACGCGAATGACTTCGGGCGTCATCGTCGCCACATCAAAAGTTTTTCCCTCGCTATTAGTGAATCTCTCAAACGGCAGATGCACAGTCTGACCTGAAGCTATATCTCCGACCTCCGCGAAGTAATGTCCTTTGACAAAGACAGTGACCTGCGGATATGTGAAAGCATCTCTGTTTGTAATGTCCACGCCCGCGCGCGAGGCTTTGACCAACGGCTTAATCTGCACCTGGCGCGGCGCAGTGCAACCCGGAACAGTCGCAATCAACAACAGAAATATTTTCAGCGAGAGGTGTGATTTGATGAAAGAAGAGCAGACCATCTCTCTTTGGGCCAGAACTCGGCGCAAGCTTTCTTTGTTTTTTATGAAGCGGCTTTGGCAATCAGCATCCGCAGCATGATTTGCAGTTGCGCGGTCGTAAACGGTTTCGGCAGAAAGACGACGGCTCCGGCGGCAAAGCTATCGGAAGAGAGCTTCGGATTCTGCTCGGCAGTCATCATCATGACAGGGATTTTCATCAGGCGTTTTTCAGTTCGCATATAGCGCACAAGCTCCGGCCCCTGTATGTGCGGCATCACGACATCGAAGATGCCCGCGATGAAGTTGGCATCGGATTGCAGAATCTTGTACGCCTCGCGCCCGTCGCGCGCAGGCACAACCGTATAGCCTTCTTTTTCGACAATCGCTGTTACCAAACGCAGGATGGCCGGATCATCATCCGCCACCAGAATTCTTTGCGAGGTTTGAGGATTTTCTGTTGGCACCTTTTCTTCTGTCTCCCTCTAGCTAAACTTCAACAGCCTTGCTTGATTCATCGGCGCGCGAGGAGAGCTGCGCCGCCAGCGTGATTGCCGCCATCATGCTCGAATGTTCCGCCAGCCCTTTGCCAGCAATATCGAAGGCCGTTCCGTGATCAACGGAAGTGCGTATGAACGGCAACCCCAAGGTGACATTGACGGCTTCGCCAAATGACAGGCATTTGACGGGAATCATCGCCTGGTCATGGTAACACGAAACCACCGCATCAAACTCGCCGCGTGAAGCACGCAGGAAAATCGTGTCCGCAGAGAAAGGCCCCTGCACGTTCATATCATCGCGGCCTCTGCAAGCCTCGACGGCAGGCATAATCTCCGAAGCCTCTTCGACGCCAAACAATCCGCCTTCCGCGCCATGCGGGTTGAGCGCGGCGACAGCGATGCGCGGCCTCTCGATGCCCCAACGTTTCAATTCACGATGCGTCAGATTAATCACGCGCACGAGACGGTCGCGCTCGACAAGACGGATGGCTTCGGAAAGAGGGACATGTGTGGACAAAAGCACTATGCGCAGATTGCTTGCGACGAAAGCCATCGCGTACTCTTCCGTGCTCGTCAGGTGGGCCAGGAATTCCGTGTGGCCTGGAAAGCTGTAGCCGCCCAGAAACAGAGCGCGCTTATTAATCGGCGCGGTCGCAATCGCTTCTACACTGCCGCTCGCGCAAAGCTCTACGGCAGATTCGATATATCCGGCTGCGGCTTTGCCAGCCGCGCCGGATTCGATGCCGGGCTCTATATGTCCGGCAACATTGTCGAGGTGATAGATGAGAGGCTCTGTGAAATTTTCCGGCAGCGGCTCGCCCTTGCGCACAATTTCATAGCCGCATTGGAGGTCGAGCGTGCGCGCGGTGTGGGCCAGAAGTTGCGCGTCGCCGATAATCACAGGCGCGCAAACGCGCAAGACTTCTTCTTCAGCGACGGCTTTGAGGACGACTTCGGGGCCGATGCCAGCCGGGTCGCCCATCGTGATGGCGATGCGCGGCAAGCGCCGCCTCTGACGCGAAGCCTGAGGGGACGAGTTGTGCGGCAACCCTGTCATGATTTCAATATGGCACGGGAGCGATTGGCTGCGCCCGCTAGCTCGAAGCATTTGACGACGCGGGGCGAAAGAAATGCCGCTCTCTGCTTAAAGCAGAGAGCGAGCTTATTCTCCTTCGCGCTCGTCAGCCTTGTACATGTACTTGATATTGTGTTTGAGCAAGAGAAGATTCGGAGCCGATTTACGATTGACCTTAATCGCACCGCGATCATACCACTCGATTGTACCCTCTATCTCTTCACCATCCTGCAAGACAATAATCATCGTCGTGTGCGCGTCAATCTGTTTTTTGTAATAAAAGATTTCCGCACTTGTTTCGGTCGGAGGCGGCGTGCGCTTGCGCACCTGCACGGAAGCGGAGGAGGAGTCTCTGCTGCCACTACTGCTGCTGCGTCCCTCAGACCTGTCGCCGCCGCCGCCGCCGCCTGAGCGCGACTGGCTGCCGTTGACTCTCTCTTTAGGACGCGAATCTTCGCGCCCCTTATTCTTTATTTCAGCTAATGTTGTTCTGATTAATTTGCGATTCACAGTGACCTTCTTACCTCCACTAATAGAAGCGGGGATGACGCGCGAATAAACGCGCTCGCGCGCGCTCGTCTGGCGGCGTTGACGCACACCAATCACGCGATAATTTTTAAACCACTCTCGCAGGCTGCGGCCCATTCAAGGAGAGAAGCCGGTTTTACCCGAAATGGAAAATCCTGCTAAAGGAATGGGCGACATACTACACCAAAGATGTAAAAAGGTAAAAGGTAAAAGGCAAAAGTGAAGAGCAATAAAATGCTTTTCTGACTTTGCCTTTTACCTTTTTACTTTTACCTTCTTCAGTCTGCTTTCTTACGAATAAAGGTCGGCACATCAAGGTCGTCCGTGCGCGACGGGTTCATGTTCTGACGTGTCATGTCGTCGCCGGGCGGTCGTGTGTAGCGCGCAGGGGTCGGCGGCAAGGCTGCGTTAGAAGTAGCAGAGCCAGCATCGGCAGATTCTTTATCAAAGCCTGTCGCAATCACAGTAATCTTCATCTCGTCGCGCAGTGTTTCATCAATCACCGCGCCGAAGATGATATTGGCATCATCATCCGCAGCCTCGCGGATAATCGAAGAAGCCTCGTTGACTTCATACAGCGTCAGGTCTGGGCCGCCAGTGATGTTGATAAGCACGCCCTTCGCGCCCTCTATCGTCGCTTCTTCAAGAAGCGGCGAAGAGATGGCTTGCTGCGTCGCTTCGATAGCACGATTCTCACCGCTCGCGCGTCCCGCGCCCATGAGAGCAAGGCCCATCCCGGCCATGATGGCTTTCACGTCTGCGAAGTCCAGATTGATAAGACCCGGCACGGTTATCAAATCCGAGATGCCCTGCACGGCTTGGCGTAGCACATCGTCTGCGACCTTGAACGAATCGGCCAGCGAGACGCCGCGCTCGACTGTGTGCAGCAATCGCTCATTGGGAATCGTAATCACTGTATCAACGCACTCGCGCAATTCACGCAATCCCTGCTCGGCCTGCTGCATACGGCGTCGGCCTTCAAAGTGAAAAGGCTTGGTCACGACTGCAACCGTCAGGGCGTTGAGTTCCGTCGCAAGGCTGGCGATGATTGGAGCCGCGCCCGTGCCTGTGCCGCCGCCGAGCCCTGTGGTCACAAAGACCATATCCGCGCCTTCCAGGACTTCGATAATTTTCTCTGTGTCTTCGAGCGCGGCGTCGCGTCCAATCTCCGGGTTGGCTCCCGCGCCGAGACCTTTGGTCAGCTTGCCGCCGAGTTGAATCTTAATCGGCGCGCGCGAGCGTTTTAAGGCTTGCAGGTCTGTGTTGGCGACAAGGAATTCGATGCCTTCGATACCGGCCTCGATCATGCGATTGACGGCGTTGCCGCCGCCACCACCGACGCCTATGACCTTAATGCGTGCGCCTGTAATGGGTGGCTCATCGTCAATAAAAATATTGATGCCATTGCCCGGTTGACGGCCTTCCGGTGTCATAATTTCTGTCCTCTCTCTCACGGCTTCTCGGAACTCCAAAGCTTAATGTGCGGTTATGTTGGGCTGTATGCGCCGGAGGCACCCATATCTTGCGGACTACATCTTGTGCCGACTGGCGCGGCAGCATACAACAACTTGTCAGAAAATGCCACTAAAACGATGACGAAATTTTGAAACAAAGTGCGTTAAGCGTCCTGCGCCCGCTCTTTTTCCCCCAAGAGACCGCATTTCTGCGTTCTGCGTGCGTTGTGCGACTAAAGAAAGTCCTGCGGCGGCAGCCCACGCAGGGCTCTGAATATCTTCGATGAGACCTCCGAAACGATCTCTTTCGGGATAACCGGGCCTGACTGGAGCATCGAAGACCTGCTCTGCAATCTCTGCCATCCCGTCAAGCAGCGCGCCTCCGCCTGTCAAGACGATGCCGCTCGACAACTGCCGCTCCCATCCAGAATCTTTGATTTCATCCGCGACATGCATCAAGACTTCTTCGGCGCGCGGCTGTAGGATGTCGCACAGAATCTGGCGCGAGAGTTGGCGCGGCGCGCGTCCTCCGACCGAAGGGACTTCAATCAACTCGCCGCGCTCCATCTCATTCAAACTCGCGCTCGACGCGCAGCCGACAGCGCGTTTAATCTTCTCCGCCTCTGGAATCGGAGTGCGCAGTCCGAAGGCTATGTCGTTTGTAAAGTGTGAGCCGCCCAAAGCAAAGACGGCTGTGTGCTGCACTGCTCCGCGCTGGAAGATAACGAGCCCGGTGGTTTCTGCGCCGATGTCCACGAGGGCCGCGCCAAATTCTTTATCGTCATCCGTCAAAGAAGCTTCGGCTGCGGCAAGCTGTTCGAGCACCATATCTGCGACAACCAATCCGGCGCGATTGACAGCATTGATGGCATTCTGTCTGGCCGTCACAGGGCTCGTCACGATATGAACTTTCACAGCGAGCCGCGCGCCAATCATCCCAACCGGGTCATTGATGCCGTCTTGATCGTCAACAATAAATTCCTGCGGCAGCCGGTCAACTATCTCGCGCCCGGCTGGGAGTTGAATGGCGCAGGCCGAATCAATCGCGCGCCGCACATCGTCTGGCGTAATCTCTCTATCACGGCCAGAGACTGCGACAATCGCCTGCCCGTTAAAGCCCATGATGTGCGAGCCTGCGAGATTGATTGTCACCTCTTCTGCTTCGAGGCCGCTCATACGTTCTGCGTCTTCGACTGCGCGCTTAATGGCTTCGACGGCTGCGTCAGGATTGACGACGACGCCTTTGCGCAAGCCGCGCGCCTCCGCCTCGCCGATGCCGACGACTTCGAGCAAGCTTGCATCGCCCATCTCGCCGACGATACACGTCACCTTGCTGGTTCCGATGTCCAGGCCGACAGTATGCGTCGCACGCTTAGCCATTAAAATTTTGCTCCTTGCAGAACATAAAATTCCGTTTCATCCGACGCGACGTGGCCGCGTCTCACGCCGCGCTTCGCTCGGAGTCTTTTCCTTCTTCTCGCGCTCCTTCTTTTTCTGAGCCTCGCTCGTCCTGTTCTCTCTCGCGCCTGCTTCCCGATTCCGTTTGGCGGGCGGTGTCGTCGCACGCGTATCTGTCTTGACGACTGCGACATCGTTTTCCGTCACAGCATTTTTCTCATCCGTCTCTTTCGCCACGGTCGGCGCGTTCGCGCTATGGCCGACAGTAATTTTTCCATCCTGATTAGCGACGAGATATGTGATAAACGGGCCGAGCGGAGTGGCGCGCTGCTCATCCAGAACTTTTAGAGCTTTTTGCAGACGCGGGCCGAAGTTTTTCTCTCCGAGACGGACTTCGATATGAGCATCATCTCCGGCCAGCAGCGCGCGCACATCGTGCGAGTCTCCGAGATTGACTTCGCTCACGCGCTCGCTCAAGCCGAGCGACTGCCACTCTTTTTCCATCAACAGATACTTCTGTATGCGCTCACGATTTTCCGCGCGCGCCTCATTCGTCCCTGACTCATCCCAGCCGCGCAGGAAGAAAGCAGGCATCGGGTCAGACGGCAACATCTGGCTCAAGGTCACCGCATCTTCATCAACCCAGACAAACCTTCCGGCGGAAGTGTGCACCACTGCGCGCGGCACGCGCTCGACGACGCGCACGCGCAAGCCGTCAGGCAAGACGCGCGAGACGATGGCCTTGCGCACCCAGGGCAGCTTTTCGACTTCCGCGCTGATGACATTAAGCTCTGCGCGCCACACGCCCTTCCCGGATGCAGCGCGGCGCACCAAGGCTCTGACATCATCTGCGGAAACATGTGTCGCGCCGTTGATGTCAATATTGCGCGCTTCAAAGAAAGAGGCCGAAGCAGCCGCGCGATAGCCCGCGAAAATCAGCACGCCCGTGATGATTGCGAGCAGGACTTTGCCGACCACAGGCATATAGGAGAGCACCGTTCGCAGTGTGCTGCCGCCGCTACGCGAGTTTGCGCCGCGTCGCGCAGGCTTCTGCGTGATGCCGCTCGAACGCCCGCGCGAAGCTGTGCCTGCGCGCATGCTGGCTCTAGGTGTCACGACCTGCTCTCTCAATTTTCCGCGCTCCCTTCTTCCGCCTCTTTCTCGTGCGGAGTTTCTGCACGCCACAATTCCACTTCGTATTCCAACTCGATGCCGCGCTCTCTGCGCACGCGCTCTCGAATCTCTTCCGCGAGTGCGAAGGCGTCTGCGGCACTCGCGTTGTCGCCCTCCGTGACGATAAAGTTGGCATGGATGGGCGAGACGACTGCGCCGCCGCGACGTGCGCCTTTCAATCCCATGTCGTCAATCATCTTGCCTGTGCCGACGGGGCTGCCCGGCGGATTTTTGAAAAAGCATCCCGCGCTGCGCGAGCCGTGCGGCTGCGTCGCCATCCGCCGCGACTTTGCAACGTCCATCCGCTCTTTAATCTTCGCGGGCTCATCTGCACGCAGCAACAAAGTGGCTCCCAACAGCAACTCGCCTTCACGAAAAGATGTGTGACGATAATTCCACTCGACCTCCGAGCCCGGAACTTCTACGACACGACCGCCGCGCGCCACGCGCACAGTCTCCGTCACAGTCCCAATCTCATGTTCATAAGCTCCGGCATTCATCCACAACGCGCCGCCGACAGTTCCCGGAATGCCGCCCAAGCCTTCTATGCCGGACAAGCCCGCACGCCATGCATCAATGCACAGGCGCGGCAGAGAATAGCCCGCGCTGATGCTCACGCGCTCGCCGTCAAAACGCGCCTCGCCTTTCAAACCTTTCGTGCTCACGACAACGTAATGATGCTCTGCATCATCCGCCAGCACGTTGCTGCCTGAGCCGAGCGCGCGCCATGCAATCCCTGCTTTTTCCAATTCATACACGAACGCCGCCGCCTGCTCTTCCGTCTCAGGCTGAATCACCCAATCAATCGCGCCGCCGACGCGCAGGCTCGTCAACTCCGCGAAACGTTTCCCGCGCTCTGCACGCACGCCGAGCCTCGCGGCAATCTCTTCAATCAGAGCATCGCGCCGTGCGAGATCAACTTTATTCTCAATCTCTACCGTCATAAAAAGACCGCTATTCCTATGGCCTGATTTCTTCTCCCGCAAACAACCTTAAAAATCCACACTGCTCGCAACGCCACGCGATGATGGCGCGGCACTCTTTACCTTTAGTTTTCGTTCCCGACCAAAAAGAGTTTTGAGGACGCCCTTGCACCCAACGACTCACGCTGCCGCCGCCAAAATCTCTATCAAGAATGAAGCCTTCGTCCATTCCCGCGCTGCTGCCACATTCCGGGCATTGCCTATTTAACATTTGCTCTCAGCTTCCCAATCAATCTGTAGCGCCCCGTGCGCGAAGCAACTCCAACAATTGTTCGCCCGCGCGATAGACCGGGCCTGCGCCGAGCGTGATGACTAAATCGCCAGCTCTCACTTGTTCGCGCAAGACATCTGCGGCCTTATCGAGTGGGCCAATGTGGTGCGCGTTCTTATGACCGTAACGCTTGATGGCTTCGGTCAGAGTTTCCGATGTCACGCCCTCAATCGGGTCTTCGCTCGCGGCATAGATGTCTGTGACGAGCAGCGCGTCCGCGTTATTGAAAGATTGCGCAAAGCCTTCCATCTGGTCTTTCGTGCGCGAGTAGCGATGCGGTTGAAAGAGCACGACGATGCGCCGTCCGGCTGAGCCGATTTTTGCAGCCGCGAGTGTCGCCTTAATCTCCGTCGGATGATGCCCGTAATCATCCACGACAAGCACGCCGGCCTCTTCGCCTTTAAATTGAAAGCGGCGGTCTGCGTTGTTAAAGACCTTCAAGGCTTCCGCTATCTGCGCAAACTCAACATCAAGCTCAAAGCTAACGGCGATGGCCGCGAGCGCGTTATAGACATTATGCAAACCCGGCACGCGCAGAGTGACCTCGCCTAAAGATTCGCTGCCCTGCCAGACGGTAAAGCTCGACCCGAAAACCTGATCGAATCGTATGCCGTGCGCGGAGATGTCTGCCTGCGCGCTCAGGCCATAGGTCACGCGCCTGCGCTTGACGTGCGGAATCACTGCCTGCACCTGCGGGTCGTCCAAACACAAAATCGCCGCGCCGTAGAACGGGACTTTGTTGACAAAGCTGGTAAAGCAGGAGCGCACGTCGTCCATGTCCTCGTAGTAATCCATGTGTTCGCGGTCTATGTTAGTCACCACCGCAATCGTCGGCGTCAGCATCAGAAACGAGCGGTCACTTTCGTCCGCTTCCGCGACCATCAAATCGCTCTTGCCAAGACGAGCATTCGAGCCGAAGACTCCGACCACGCCGCCGACCACCACTGTCGGGTCAAGCCCCGCATGGCCCAAGACGGTTGCCACCATAGAGGTCGTCGTAGTCTTTCCATGCGAGCCTGCGACTGCGACCGTGTGCGGCTTGAGCCGCATCAATTCCGCCAGCATCTCTGCACGCGGAATCACAGGAATCGAGCGATGCCGCGCTTCAACAATCTCAGGGTTATCATCGCGGACAGCAGTTGAGCGAACGACGACATGCGCGTCGCCAACGTTCTCCGCTCGATGACCTTCAGCCACTTCCGCTCCGAGCTTTTCAAGTCGCTCCGTCACACTGGACTTCTTCATATCCGAACCGGAGACGCGAAATCCCAGGTTGCACAAGACCTCTGCAATCCCGGACATGCCGATGCCGCCGATACCGACGAAGTGTATGTGTTGAATGCTACGGAACATCTCTCAATTTTTGATTTGCGATTTTTGATTTGCGATTGAGAGAGCAAGCTTTTGTCCTCTTCCAATCGCAAATCAAAAATCTAAAATCGCAAATCACTTTCTCAGCTTTTCAATCAAATCAACTGTCGCTGCCGCCGCGTCGCCGCGCGCGAGTTTGCGGCTGGCCGATTCCATCTGCGTCACACGCTCAGGCGTTTGGAGAAGCGCGGCAATCTCCTGGGCCAAAAGCTCTCCTGTCAAATCCTTCTGCAAAATCATGCGGGCCGCGCCAGCCGCCTGTAGTGCTTCTGCATTCTTGCGCTGATGGTCGTCTGCGGCTGTCGGCAACGGAACCATGATGGCTGCCTTGCCCGCCGCCGAAAGCTCCGCGCATGTTGTTGCTCCCGCACGGCTGACGATTAAATCCGCGCTCGCAAACTCGCTCACCATATCCGAGATGTAACGACGCACATCCGCATCCTTCCATCCGGCCTCTTCATAACCCGCGCGCACAGTCTCGTAATCAAGCTCGCCTGTCTGATGCGTGATGCTCAAGCGGTCGCGGTAATTTCCTAAAAACTTGAGCGCGGCGACCATCGCCAGATTGATGCCGCGTGCGCCTTGCGAGCCGCCGAAGATGAGCACGGAAAAGCGCGTAGCATCGCGCGGCTTGGGCGGAATGTCAAAGAACTCGCGGCGCACTGGATTGCCTGTCACAATTCCCTTGCCGCGAAAATATGGCAAAGCCTCTTCAAACGTGACGGCTGCGCTGTCAACGAAACGCGCGAGCACGCGATTGGTAAAACCCGGCAGCGCGTTTGAATCCATCACCAGCGTCGGGACTCTCATACGCGAAGCCATCAAGAGAACCGGCCCGGAAACATACCCGCCCGCGCCGACAACCACATCCGGCCTAAATTCCTTTATCAAACGCCGCGCGGCCAGAAAACTTTTCGGCAAGAGCCACATGCCTTTTAGCTTGCCTGCCAACCCGACGTTTTTCAGTCCCGCGCTTTCAATGAGCGAAAGTTCAAACCCTGCTTCCGGCACTAATCTTTTTTCAAGCCCGCGCGCCGTCCCGACAAACCTCACTTCCGACTTCGCATCGCGGCGCATAATCTCTTTCGCCACCGCGATGCCCGGATAAATATGCCCGCCCGTTCCTCCGGCGGCAATCAAGACGCGCATCACTATAAAGTTGCCACAGAGGCACAGAGGGACAGAGAAAAACAATAGATAGCAAATAAGCTATAGATAATTTCTCTTTTCGTCTTCTCTGTGCCTCTGTGCCTCTGTGGCTTCATTTTAATTCCTACCTCGCCCGCGTGCTGCGAGATGTTGAGCAGGATGCCAACGGCGACGAGCGTCGGGATAAGGCTTGAGCCGCCATACGAGATAAACGGCAGCGGAATCCCTTTGGTCGGAACCATAGACAGCACGACGCTGATGTTAAAGAGAGCCTGCACGACAATCACAGACACGATGCCGATGCCGAGCAACATGCCGAATCTATCCGGCGCAAGCAGAGCCGCGCGCACTCCGCGCCACAGAAAAAGTCCAAACACCAACACGACCACGAGCGCGCCAATCAATCCGAGTTCTTCGCTCACAACGGCAAAGATAAAATCGGAATGTGCAAACGGCAGATAAAACATCTTCTGCTTGCCCTGCGCAAAGCCGAGCCCGTTCAGACCGCCTGAGCCGACTGCAATCAAAGACTGCACAACCTGAAAACCTCTATCCTGCGGGTCTGCCCAGGGGTCTAAGAAAGTTATCAATCGCTGCAAACGCCACGGGACAAAAACCAGCAGGACGGCCATCCCCAAGAACGCCGGAGCCGCAGCCATTCCCAGATGCAGCAATCTAGCTCCCGCCGTAAAGCACATCACAAAGCAGATGACCGCGAGCATTAGAGCCGTACCCAAATCAGGCTCTGCCACGACCAGCAGCGCGAGTAATCCCGTGACGAACATGCACGGCACAAAAGTTTTCCAGAAAGCTCCTTCTTCACCCGCGCGCTTTTCCAGAAAGTATGCGAGGAAGATTGCCAGCGCGAGTTTCGCAGCCTCCGACGGCTGTATGGAAAATCCTGCGAACTTAATCCAGCGGTGCGCCCCGTTGATGCGCGGAAAAGCAAAGACCGCGAGCAGCATCAGGATTGTCAAACAGAGCAGGCCATACACGATGCGACGATTGCGCAAGAGTTGATAATCAAACTGCATCGCAAAGAGCATCGCCACGAATCCGATAGCCATCCACACTCCCTGCTTGATGACATAATGATATGGACTGCCGTTCTCCTGCATGGCCGTCACTGCGGACGCGCTAAAGACCATCACGACGCCAAACAGCGCAAGCCCCGCCGTCGCCGCGAACAACCATTTATCTGCCTGTAGCTTTCTTGCCATATTAAATCTAGGAGACGGTGGACAGGGGACGGGGAACAGCCTTTTCTCCTGACCCCTGACCTCTGACCTCTGACCCCTCTAATCTCTTCACAGCATCCTTAAAAACTTCGCCGCGATGCTCGAAGCTTTGAAACATATCGAAGCTCGCGCACGCAGGAGCAAGCAGGACTGTGTCGCCCGCCTGCGCCGCACGAAAAGCACGCTCGACAGCATCGCTCATATCCGTTGCGCGCTCACACGACGCGCTCTCTTTCAACTCTTCCTCAATCTTGCCAGCATCTTCACCAATCAAAATCAGCTTGCGCGCTTTGGCCCGCACAAGCGGCGCAAGCGGCGCATAAGGCGCAAGCTTGCCGCGCCCGCCGAGAATCAAAACCACTTTGCCTTCATCATCCGCCAAAGCTTCCAGAGCCTTGAGCGTCGCGTCCACGCTCGTCGCCTTTGAATCGTTATAAAAAGTCACGCCGGCAATCTCTGCGACGCGCTCCATGCGATGCTCTACAGGTTGAAAACGCCTGACCGTCGCACGCATCGAATCCGGCGACGCGCCGCATGCAAGCCCTGCTGCCAGTGCTGCCAGCACATTCTCCACGTTATGCAGCCCGCGAAGTTGCATCTCTTCGCGCGTCATCAAAACGCGCTCGCCATCTTTCGTGCGCGAAACAAGCTCGCGGCCATTTCTTAAAAACAATCCTTCTTCCAACTCTCGCCGCACGCTGAACATCACCACATGCGCTCTTAATCCTTTGGCCCAGGATGAAACTATTTCATCATCTGCATTGAGAATCGCCACGTCCTCCGCCGTCTGGTTGCGAAAGATGCGATGCTTGGCCGCGGCGTAGTCATTGACATGCTCATAACGATCCATGTGATTCGGCGTGACATTTAAGACGAGAGCAACCGACGGATGAAAATCCACAATCGTCTCAAGCTGAAAGCTTGAGAGCTCTGCTACAGTCCATCCATCATCTCTTGAAGTTTCGACCAGCGAGACGAGCGGCGTTCCGATGTTGCCGCCGACCTGTACAGGCAGCCCCGCGTCTTTCAACAACTCTCCAATCAAGCTGGTAGTTGTCGTCTTCCCGTTCGTCCCCGTGATGGCGACGATGCGCCCGCGCATAAATCTTGAAGCCAATTCGATTTCTCCTATGACTTCCGCGCCAGCCCGGTCTGCATAACGCGCCGGAATAGTTTTTGTCGGCACTCCCGGACTCATCACGACAAGTTCTATCTGGTCCAGAAGCCACATCGGCACATCACCATCCATTAATCCGACTCCCATGGCCTTCAAAGCACGCGCCTCTTCCGGCCATTCTTCAATCGCCTTGCGATCATTCAAAGCAACAACGGCCCCGCGCGCCGCTAAGAAACGCGCGCACGCAATTCCGCTCCGCGCCGCGCCCATGACTAAAACTTTTTTCCCGCTTACTTCCAACTCAACACACCAATTTCATCAACGCAATTTCAGAGTCGAAAGACTCAACAACGCAAACAGAATCGCCAGAATCAGAAAACGAAAAACGACCTTCGATTCGCGCCACCCTTGCAACTCGAAATGATGATGCAGTGGCGACATCTTGAAGACGCGGCGGCCAGTCATCTTAAATGACGTGACCTGAATCATCACCGACAGAGCCTCTATCACGAACACGCCGCCGACCATCAAGAGCATGAATTCCAGCTTCGTCAAAACTCCTATCGTCCCAATGGCTCCGCCGATAGCCAGGCTTCCGACATCTCCCATAAAAACTTCCGCTGGCGGCGCGTTGTACCAGAGAAAGCCCAGACTCGCCCCGGCCATCGCGCCGCAGAAGACAGTCAACTCCGCAGCCTCCGGCCTGTGCGTCAAATCCAGATAGCCAGCCCAGCGCGCATCGCTAATCAAATATGTGAAAGCCGTCAGAGCCGCCATCGCGATAAAAGTCACGCTGATTGCCAACCCGTCCAGCCCGTCCGTCAGGTTCACTGCGTTTGATGAGCCGAGCAGGACGATGATGATGACAGGCAAGTAAAGCCACGGCCCTATGTGGCTCACGCCATTCGGAACGGCAGTCGCTTTGAAAAACGGAATGTTCAGATTCCAAGAATATTTAGTTGAGAAATAGCTCGTCGAAATATAGAGCACGGCCCAGACGCCGACTGCAATCAGCAGTTGGAAGATAAGCTTTTGCTTGCCTGTCAAACCCAGACTGCGCTGCTTTGCCATCTTCGCGTAGTCATCGAAAAAACCGATTGCGCCGAAGAGAATCGTCGCCAGCATCACTGTCCAGACATAGACGCTCGACAGTCTGGCCCACAGGAGAGTCGAGATGACTACGGAAGCGATGACGAGCACGCCGCCCATCGTCGGCGTCCCGCGCTTAGCCATGTGCGCCTGCGGGCCTTCTTCGCGTATCTGCTGCCCGACGTTCCAGTTCTTCAAAGCCTGTATCACTTTGCCGCCGAAGACCAGAGAAATCAGCAGAGCCGTGACAGAAGCATAAGCCGTGCGAAACGTGACATACTGAAAGACGTTGAGCGCCTTGACGAGATACGACTCCCCACCCGCCAGACGGTTGTAGAGCAATTCATAGAAGATATAATAGATCATCGTATCAAAGGATGAAGGATGAAGGATGAAGGATGAATGGCATGCTGCTCATGCTTGATTGGCTCATCTGTAATAACATGCCTTTCATCCTTCCGCCTTCATCCTTCATCCTTGCTTTCGTCTGCGCCGACCAATGGGAAACGGTCACGCAATAGTTTGATAACCTTGTCTGTCCGCACGCCGCGCGAGCCTTTGACCAGGACCAAATCTCCCGCGCGCAATTCGTCAGGCAAAGCGGCAGCGGCCTGTTCCGAAGACTCAAAAAACCTGCTGGCCTCTTGCAGCATCCCGCCCTCTCTTGCGCCCTCAACCAAATCCTGCGCCAGCCCGCGCACGCCCCACAAAATATCTATGCCGGAACCGGCAATCTCTCTTCCAACATCCCTGTGCATCCGCGCGGCATCCGGCCCAAGCTCAAGCATCTCGCCCGCCACGAGTATGCGCCGCACAGCATGCTCGCCGCCTTCCTTCAAAGTTCGCACCATGCTCAAAAGCGAGCGCGGGTTGGAGTTATAAGAATCATCTATCACCTCGAACCCGGCTGCGAAATCCAAAACTTCGCCGCGCATCTCCGGCGGCGTGACTGTCCGCAAAGCTTCTGCGATTTGCGCCGCATCAATCTCGAAACAGGTTGCGACGGCTGCCGCCGCCAGCGCATTCATCAAGTTATGCCGACCCGGCAGAGGCAACTCTGCGCGCGCTGTGCCGTGCGGCGTCTGAAGCAGAAAGCGGCTGCGCCCGAAACGCCCTGTCTCGATTTCCGTAGCACGCACATCAGCTTCGTTTTCAATCCCGAACGTGAGAGCCGCGCCCGCGTGCTTCGCGCGCATAGCCATCACCAGCGCATCATCTGCATTGAGAACAGCCGTGCCTTCTTCCTTTAATCCTTCGACCAACTCCGCCTTCGCCGCAGCAATGTTTTCAATCGTGCCTAAGTGTTCGAGATGAACGGGCGCGACCAGCAATTCGACGCCTATGTCCGGCGGCGTGATGCGGCAGAGGCGCGCAATCTCATTCATAGGCGAAGACATACCCATCTCAAGGACTGCGACATCAAACTCTGCGGGCGTGCGGCCCTCGCTTACCATCTGCAAGACCGAGAGCGGGTGGCCCAGGCCGTTGTTGTAATTGCGCTCGCTCTTGAGCACGCGCTTGCCTGCTGCTGTCAAGAGATGCGCCGTCAACTCTTTGGCCGTAGTCTTTCCCGCGCTTCCCGTAATCGCCACCACTGGCCGCGCCCACGCTTCATAAACTTTGTGGGCCAAAAGTTGTAGAGCCGCGATGCCGTCTTCGACCAGCAGCAAACGGTCGCGCAAAGTTTTTACAGCATCAATTCCCTCAATCTTGTCCGCACGAGCGACGGCTGCAATAGCTCCCCTCTCAAGAGCCTGCGGAATAAACTCGTGCGCCTCTGCGAATGTCCCGTTGAAACCTGCGCGCGTGTAATCTTCCGGCGACATGGCGAAGAAGAGTTCGCCCACTTCTACTGCGCGCGAGTCAATGGCAAACCCCTTAATCTCCTGCTCAAGAAGCTCCGCGCTCAAGGCCGAAGCCTCTGCCTGCATCAAACTCGCCGCAAGTCTTAAATTCACGCTGCGTCCGCCTCTTCCTGTCCCTCGAATCTTGCGCGCGGCGGCGCATGGCGGTCAATCTCTGCGGCGAGTAGGAGCGATTCTCTGTTCGCCGTTTGTGCTCTGTCCTCTCCACTGCGGCCCTCTATCTGTCTCGTCGCGCGCGTGCGACGCAGACGCTTGCGGCAAGCCATGATTCCATGCCGCGTCTCTTGAGTTTGGGGACAAGCGTTTTTCATCATTGGATTTTTGATTTTTGATTTGCGATTTTTGATTGATGTGCTGCTCAATCAAAAATCAAAAATCGCAAATCAAAAATTCCTCTATTCGCTTCTTCCGAAATCAACACGCACAATCTGGCCCACGTCCAACTCTGCGCCTGCTGCCGGACTTTGTTTGATTGCGCGTCCTTCGCCGCGCGCTTCCAGTTGCAAGCCAAGCTGTGCGCAGATACGTGCGGCGTCCCGCACGCTGCGCCCGCGCAAGTCTGGCATCAAGACCGCGCGGTTACTCGCTAAAGCATAAACGACCTCGCTCGAATTAGACCTCGTGCCGACGCTTGCGACCTGCGGCAAAGTCGCCTGACACTCTTGATTCATTCGCGACATCTCTTCGCGCGCACGCTCTGCATCCTCTGGCGAAGCCATCTTCTGCGCAATCAAATCCTGCGTGGGCGCGTCTTTCAATTCCGTATCCGGCGCGATGTTGAGACCGGGCAAGACATGCTCTGCTATCTCGCGAAAGACTGGCGCGGCCACGTCGCCGCCGTGAAAAGCTCCTGATGGTTCATCTATCACGACGATAATCACGACGGCAGGATTTTCCACCGGAGCAAAGCCTACAAAAGATGCGACGTGCTTTGTCATAGAATAAGCTTTGGTCTGCGGGTCAATCTTCTGCGCCGTGCCGGTCTTGCCCGCAGCCGTGTAGCCATTAAGCTGCGCCTGCTTCGCAGTGCCGTTAACAGTCACGCTCTCAAGCATTCCGCGCAAAGCGTTCGCAGTCTCAACGCTGATGACGCGCCTCTGTTCCGGCTGAGCGCGATAAACTATCGCTCCATCTTCGCCGCGCATCTCGCGCACCAAATGAGGCGCGACGCGCAGGCCGCCGTTTGCCACCGCGCCGAAGGCTGATGCCATTTGCAGCGGAGTGACTCCAATCTCCTGGCCCATCGCCAGCGAACCCATAGACGTAGGCTGCCAACGCTTGACGGGTCGCAGGAGACCGGAAGTCTCTCCCGGCAACTCTATGCCCGTGCGCGAGCCGAAGCCGTATCGCTTCATGTAGTCGTACATGCGCTCGTTGCCGACGCGCAGGCCGAGCTTGATGGCCGCGACGTTGCTCGACTTTGCAAGCGCTTCCGTGATGCTCAGCGAGCCGAAAGCCGTGTGGTCGTGCACGACGCGCCCGGCCACAGTCACAGTTCCCATCTGGCAATCTATCTTGTCCGAGGGCTTGACCAATCCTTCTTCGATGGCTGCTGAGAAGGCTACTATCTTGAAGGTCGAGCCGGGCTCGTAAATATTTTGCAGAGCTTCGTTGGCGCGCGATTGCGGAGTAGCCGTCGCGGCGTTGTTCGGGTCAAAGGTCGGCGCGTTGGCAAGCGCGAGTATCTCGCCAGTGCGCGGGTCAAGCACGATGGCCGAGCCGGATTTGGCTTTGCTTCTTTCGACGGCTGCGGCCAGAGCTTGCTCGGCGCGAAACTGTACCATCTGGTCTATCGTCAGAACGACGGAATGGCCCGCGCGCGACTCTTTTTCAAAACTCTCATAAGCTCTGCGGTGCGCGTCCGTCTCGACGAAAACCTTGCCCATCTCGCCGCGTATCCGCTCGTTATGAAACTGTTCGATACCTGCGAGGCCGACTTCATCAATCCCTACAAAGCCAAGCACGTGCGCGGCCAGCGAGCCGTTCGGATAAAAACGCTTCGGCTCTTTGAGACTGTGAACGCCTTCAAGCTTTAGTTGCGCAATCTGCTTCGACTGCTCTTCCTCAACTCTTCGCGCCAGCCAGACAAACTTTCGTTTAGCTTGCTTTCCATCTTTCAAACGCGCGGTAATCTCTTTTGCCTCATCTCCCAACAGAGGCGCGAGACGAGCGGCAGTCGCCTCTATGTCTTTCACTTCGGAAGGCACTGCAAAGAAGGAATCCGTCTCAATGCTGCGCGCAAGCTCTCGACCTTCGCGGTCGAGCACCAGCCCGCGTAACGGATTTATATTGATGGCATCAGTGTGCTGTGCGCGTGCTTTCTCGCGCAGCCAATCGTGATTGACAGTTTGCAGATAGACGAGCCGCCCGGCGATACAGAGCATCCAGAACCCCAGCACGCAGACGATAAAGAGCGCGCGGCGGTGTGAGGTATCAGGACGCAGTTTCGTTGAAGGACTTTGGCGTGCGCGCATGAATCGTGGCTCGTTCCTCTCCGGGAATCAGGCGCGGGCTTCTGCTGGGGGCTGGCAAGCCCTACCGCGCATGAAGGGAATGCTCAAAAGATTTTCAGTTGGCCGCCGGCGGCGCAGGGAGAAACGGCGCAACTTTGGATTCCGAAATTTAAAGCAGCCGCTAACGATTGAATGAAGCGGAGGGAGCAGCCAGCGCGGCTGTCGTCTGCGGCAGCCTTTCAGAGGCCGCGCCGTTTGTGCCAATCTGTGTCGGCGCAACGGGCTGCAAACCGAGCTTGCGCGCCTCGCTCTCCAAACGCACGGGCGACGAAGCTTCCTCTCTCGCCAGGAGCAGCCGTCGCTGCTCATCTATCAAACGCTCGCGCTCATGACGCAATCTCTCGCTCTCATAACCATAGCGGACGGCAGCGAAATGCTGTCCCCCAGCAAAGATAAAACCGCCAGCCAGCAGCAGCCCGGAAAAAAGCAGCAAGGCGAGCCTTGAGAGGGCGCGCATGTCGCGCTCTCTGCGGATGGTGAAGTTCGGTTGGTTGAGCGGTAATCTTTTCATAAAATCCAGAGTCCCGGAATCGAAAGCCGTTGCAGCTCAAAATTTCAGAGCCTTTCAAATTTCAGAGCCTTCAGTTGTCAGTTTGCGAGCCGCACGCAGCTTCGCGCTACGCGCGCGTGGATTCAAATCCATCTCGCCTTCGGTCGGCGCAACCGGGCGGCGTGTCAAAATCTCTATCGCGGCCCGCGCCCCGCAAGAACAGACCGGCGCGCGCGGCGGGCATTCGCAACGCCCGGACAGGCGACGCAAAGTCTGTTTGACGATGCGGTCTTCGAGCGAATGAAAACTGATGACCGCAAGCCTCGCGTCCGTCTGTAAAAGATCAATGGCCGTTTCGATGAAGTGGCCCAATTCTTCCAACTCGCGATTGACTGCGATGCGCAATGCCTGAAAGGTGCGAGTCGCCGGATGAATCCTTTCAGCCTTGCGCCCCCCGACAGCGCGCCAGACAAGCTCTTCCAGCTCCTTTGTCGTCTTCACAGGCTCGCCGCGCTCGCGTCTCTCGACAATCCAGCGCGCGATGCGACGCGAACGCCGCTCCTCGCCGTATTCAAAGATGATGTGCGCAATCTCTTCCTCAGGAAGACGCGCGAGAAGTTCTGCCGCAGTCTCTTCGTCGCCGGACGCATCCATACGCATATCAAGTGGCGCGTCATGCCGGAAACTAAAGCCGCGCTCTGCCGCGTCGAGTTGAAGCGACGAGACGCCGAGGTCTGCCAGCACGCCGCCCGAAATGCTTTCGCCCTCTTCCGCAACCACACGCGCAATCTCTTTGTAGTTGGCATGCACCGCACGAAAGCGCGCGCCGAAACGGCTCAGGCGTTCTGTGGCCCAATCGAGAGCTTCGCGGTCGCGGTCAATGCCAAGAATGCGCGCGTCCGTTGACGATTCGAGAATGGCTTCGCTGTGTCCGCCGAGTCCCAGCGTGCAGTCAACGAAAAGACCGCCCCGCTCCGGCTGGAGCAGTTCGAGCGTCTCTCTTAACAGCACGGGGCGATGGGGCGCGCCCAAGCCCCCCTTGAGCGCAGCCATCACCACCGCCCCGTGATCTCAAAGAACTGTGATAGGTGACAGGTGACAAGTGATAAGCAAGAAGCGATGTGAAAAGTTTTTTCTTTTAACCCGTCACTTGTCACTTGTTACTCTTCACTGTCGTTAAATTCCGAGCCGGGCCATTGCCGCCTCGTCCTCTTCCGTGTAGGGGTCTGAGAGGAGACGTTGCTGAAACCGCTCCAACTCCCAAACTTCGAGGTAAGTCAAATAACCGAGCACCGCTACGTCGCCAATGACTCCCGCGCTTTTTCGCAGGAGCGGATGAATCAGCACGCGCCCTTGTGCGTCTATCGCCGCCTGCTGCCCGTAATAGTTTGTGCGGTCAAGAAACTTGCGCCGCGCAGGGTCCATTGTGGGCAATAGGGCCAGACGCTGTTCAATCGCTTCCCATTCGGTCAGAGGGTAAATCCGCACGCTTTCGCCCGTCAGGCTCGTGACATAAACTTCCTGCCCGTGCTGCTCCTCCACTATCCGCCGGAAAGGCGTCGGGACTTTCAGACGCCCTTTGGAATCTATGCGGGCCGTGTAATTCCCTCTTAACATAGGGTTGCAGATGCCGTCTCATCCCGCGCGGTGCTTAAAAGCTCTAGTAAAACTTTAATGATTGGGTACAAGATGCTCAGAAAAGCCCACTTCTGACCACTTTTCTCCACCTGTGGCGCATAGTACGCCGCTCTGTTTGGGCTGTCAAGAGATAAAAACAGTTTCAAACCATGAACTTTAAGCACGATTTGGTGTACTTTCCGGCCAATCAGCCCGCCATCTAAATCTATCGCTTATTTATATATGAGAGATTTTAAGGAGACGCGGGCGCATGCATGGCAGCCAAGCTGTATCAAACTGTGATAGCCAAGCCTTGTCTGCATCATGTATATTGCAGCCATGCCGCAATTAAATCTGGTTCTCTTAAAAGAAGACTGACCGGAATGGGTCTGGGTGGACTTCTCATCTTCGGCGCACTCGCAGCTCTGGCGAATCTGCTGGGCGGAGTGCTGCTTGTCTCATCTGGCGCGCATAGGTGGGGCGAGCGTTTCTTGAAATATCTGGTCGCGCTCGGCGCAGGCTTTATGCTGGCGGCCATTTTTATAGAGATTGTCCCGGAAACGATTAGTATCTGGATTGAGATGAATCCAGGCACAGGCGCGGCGGAGGCTGTGCTGCGGCCCATGACCTTGCTTTTGGGTGGCTACTTACTGATACAGCTTTTCGAGCACACCTTTGCGCCGCACTTTCACTTCGGGCCGGAGACGCACCCGGAATCCGTCATACGTCCTTCTGCGGCCTACACCGCTGTCGGAGGTTTGACGATTCACACCTTTTTTGACGGCGTCTCTATCGCCGCAGCCTTTCTGGTCAATATCAAGTTCGGACTGCTTGTCTTTGTAGCCATCCTGCTGCACAAAATGCCAGAAGGATTTACAGTCGCTTCAATCATGCTTGCTTCGGGGCGTTCGGGACGCAAAGCTTTGGTGGCATCTTTGCTGGTCGGAGCGGCGACCTTTGCCGGAGTCATCTGTGTCGCGCTCTTGAGGGCCAGAGTCGGAGATATAGTGGCCTATGCGCTTCCCTTCTCGGCGGGTGTGACGCTGTATGTCGCGGCCAGCGACTTGATTCCAGAGGTCAATCATAAAGAGGAACGTAACCCGATTGTCTCCATCGTAGTCTTTGGCGGCGTCGCGCTCTTCTACCTGTTGCACCTGTTGATTGAAGGATAAAATCCCTTTCGCACATCGCTGGCAGGCGCAGAAACTTTTCTCCATATTCAACAAAAGTAGTCTGGCAGTTTTGAAGAGCAGCTAGACGTTGGTATGATTGCGTCATTGAGATTACGTAACCGCATCAATCTACTGTTCCCGATTCTGGCGTTAGTCTGTCTGCTGGCAGCGAACGCTGTGGCGACGTATGCACAGCAAGATGCGCCGATGCAGTCGCCCATTCAGCAACCCAATCCGCCGCGTCCTGTAGTGGATACTGCAAACGTCATAGACGATGCCACAGAGCAGCGTCTGAATGAACGACTCATAGAACTGGACAAACAGGCCAGGATTGAATTCGGCGTGGTGACTGTGAAGACGACCGGCGGGCAGGATATTTTTGATTACTCGTTGGCGGTGATGCGCGGTTGGGGCATTGGCAATAGCGAAAAGCCGGGGCTCTTGCTGCTGCTGGCGATTGACGACCGGAAATATTTCACGCAGGTCAGCAGACATCTTGAGGGCGACTTGCCTGACGGAGTTGTGGGCCAGATTCAACGCGATCATCTAGTGCCGCAACTCAAGCAGGGCAATTACACGCAGGCCGTCGCAGACACAGTAGAGGCTTACATTGCTACGATGGCTGAGAAGCGCGGCTTCACGATTACGAATGTTGATAAGAGAAAAGCTACGCGGACTCCACGCCAACGCGAGCAGGTTCCTCAATTCAATATGTCGTCAGGATGTTGCATAGGAATTATTATCCTCGTCATCATCTTATTTTTAATATTGAGCAGAGGAAGAGGCGGCAGAGGTGGCGGCGGCAGTGGATGTATGAATCTTCTTTTTCTGGGCTCGCTGTTCAGTGGTCTCTCGCGTGGTTCGAGCGGTTGGGGCGGTGGAGCTTTCGGCGGCTCAGGCGGTTCGAGCGGTTGGGGCGGTGGCGGCGGCGGTGACTGGGGCGGATTCAGTGGCGGCGGCGGCGATGCAGGCGGCGGCGGCGCGGGCGGCAGTTGGTAGAGCGTGTGTGAAGAATGCCAGAGGATGAAAGGTATGCTCTTCATTATGCTTTGAGGCGAAAGAGAGATGGCTAATAAAGTAGCTCTGGGTGCGTTCAATAATCTGATAAGCGATTTGCGTGCGACGCATGGAGAAAATCTGGCGTCGGTCGTGCTGTACGGGTCTGCTGCGGAGGGCGACCACATAGAAGCGCGCTCGGACTATAACCTGCTCATCGCGCTCAACAGGATTACGCCGGAAGATTTAAGACAGGCGCAGGCTCCGATGCGCGAGTGGCAGCGTTTGGGCCACCCGCTCCCTGTCTATTTTACTGTGGGCGAATTGAACGACGCGGCGGATGTTTTTCCGATAGAGTTTCATCAGATGGAGAAGGCGCGCGTGGTGCTCTATGGCAGCGACCCGCTGGCGGGAATCAAAATTTCCGACTCGCACCTGCGACATCAGACAGAGTATGAGTTGAGAAGCAAGCTGATTCAACTCAGGCGTTTGTATATTCCGGCTTCTGCGTCCGTCGCAAAACTTGCGGACTTGATGACAAACAGCCTGTCGAGCTTTGCCGCGCTCTTTCGCGCAGTGCTGCTCTTGAGTCATACAGACCCGCCCGTCTCTAAAGTCGAAGCTGTGCGCGCGACAGTTCAAAGACTCGGACTTGATGGCGCAGCATTTGAGCGCATCTTTGAATTGCGCGCGGCGGATGCGGGTTTGCCTGATGAAGTGGAAGCTAACGAGATTTTTGCTGATTACATGCAACAGATTGAGCGCGTCATCGAAGCAGTTGACAGGATGACGGGCGATGAAGTTTGACAGGAAAGCCCCCGCATGAATGTTTGACGAATCACTCTTGATAGAGGATTCGTATAAGACTCTCAAGAGCTTAGTTACTTAATGGAGATTTGATATGAATAAGAGAAAATGGATGCTGCTGTCGCTCGCTTTGTTTATCTCCGTGACGGCTAGCGGGTGCGGGTACAACACGCTTCAGAGCAAGCAACAAAATGTGAAGGCCCAGTGGGCCAATGTTGAGAGCCAGCTTCAAAGACGCGCCGACCTGATTCCGAATCTGGTCGCGGCAGCCCAATCGGCAGGCATACAGGAGCAGGAAGTTTTCGGGCAGATTGCACAGGCGCGCTCGCAACTCTTGAACGCAACGGGCGCGCAACCGCAGGGCGAAGGCGGCGACAAAACTCCTGAGCAGAAGCAGGCAGTGATTGAGGCGGCTAATAGTTTTGGCGGGACTGTTGGAAGATTACTGTCGCTGCAAGAGAGCTATCCGCAGTTGCGCTCTGTGGACGCTTTTATGAAAGTGCAGGACGAGTTGTCCGGCACGGAGAATCGCATCAACACGGCGCGCAACGATTACAACACCGCCGTGCAGGATTACAACACGACGCGCGGGAGTTTCCCGACAGTGATTGGAGCAAAGCTCTACGGTTTTAAAGAAGAGCCTTACTTCAAAGCTTCCGAGAGCGCGCAGCAAGCTCCGACGATTAATCCGAACGACATGCGGCGCAAGTAGCGCAACAAAACATTTCCCGCTGGTGGCGCAAAGGCGCAAAGCAAAGATTCAATGTCTTTCTTTGCGCCTTTGCGTGAAACTTTCTTCGTTAACTTAAAACCCGCGCGAGTTGCACATGGAGCAATGGTCGCAGGGCTTGCCGCCCGGCTCAAGCTCACATTTTTTTTCGCCTTCAAAAAAATCAACCAGCTCGGCAACCGTCGCCTCTTCGACGCCAAACTTTTCCTGACTCGGATGTGTCGCAGCAGGCATGTAAATGCCGCTCAAGTGAAGCGGATGATTGAAGGATGAGCGGGAAGCTGTCGCGGCTTCTCTTTGCGAAACTGCATGCGAAGGCCGGTGTTCGATAGCATCGCCTTTATCATTCGTCAGGCGGGACTCAATCTGGACCAATCTCTGTTTGAGGTCATCGAGGCTGGCGCGCATGGCGGAGAGTTCCGCGCCGATGTTCGCTCCATTCTGCGGCTGAGATGTAGAGGCTGCGCCCGCGCTGCTCTGTGCGACGCGACGCGCGATGCGCGCGGCCATCAATCCAGCCTCATCCTGCTCGCCAGTCATCGCGTCTCCTCTTCCAGCATGTCAATCCGGTCAACTACGCCGACAATCGCGGAGTCAATCGCTGCGCCCGCTTCGCCAGTCGCAGCCGTCGAAGCTCCCCAACCTTCCTGCACAATCAACACCACATCGCCTTCGCCAGCATCCACGGAATCAAGCGCGAGCACAGTGTTGTTCATTAACTCGCCTTCCGGCGTAATCTGCCGGCAGAGCATGATGCGCGCATTGTCGTAGCGAAAATTCTTTTGTGTCGCCACAATATTTCCCACAACGCGCGCCAGAATCATCTCTTATCTCTTCCTGTTTGTGACATGACTTTCGGAATCCACGATAGCGATGATTGTGCAATCCGTCGGCGTGTCTTCGCGCTTGAAGGGAAAGCTTGCCTCTTTGCCGCGACACCAGAAAACCAGTTCGCCCACGCCCGCGCCAACCGAATCCAAAGCCACAAGTGGCTTGCCCTGCGGCTCAAGCTCTGCGTCCAGCGATTGCACGACGAGCAGCTTGCGCCCTTCGAGCGAATCATTCTTGACAGTCGCCACCACCGTGCCGATAACGCGAGCGAGTTGCATAAGAAAAGTCGAGAGTCGAGAGTCTGGAGTCTAAAGTCAGGAGTCAAAAACTTTTTGTCTTCAGACTCTGGACTCCTGACTCTCGACTCTCGACTTCTAACCTTGTGTGATGTCAACAGTGTCTATGACGCCGACGATGGCTGCGTCAACGGGCGTGTCTTTCATCCCCTGCGCGAGTCGCGCGCTTGAGCCTGCGACGACCAGCACGCGCTCATGAAAGCCCGCGCCGACAGTATCAACCGCGACGACATAGCCGCTCGTGTCCGTCCCGTCAACATTCACGGGGCGGACGATGAGCAGCTTCTTGCCCATGAGCCGTTCGTCTTTCTGCGTCGAGACAACCGTGCCGACGATGCGCGCAATAATCATACTGCTCTTAGCTATTGCCGATGGGCAGGGCTTCGTCCACGCTGCCGTGCGGGCGCGGGATGACATGCACGCTCACGAGTTCGCCGACGCGACGAGCCGCAGCAGCTCCGGCATCCGTCGCGGCCTTGACCGCCGCAACATCTCCGCGCACGATTGCTGTCACAAATCCCGCGCCGATTTTTTCGTAACCGACGAGCGTGACATTCGCGGCCTTGACCATCGCGTCCGCCGCTTCAATCATCGCAACTAAGCCTTTTGTCTCAACCATTCCTAACGCTTCTTGAGGCATTCCAGTTCTGCTCCTGTCACTAAACGATTTTTATTGAAACCCGTGCGATGATTGTAACGCACTCACCGCGTTGTGAGCGAATGGTGTTCATAGATGAACGCGAGTTGCGCGGTCATCAATGCTATCTGCTCATCTTCAATAACGACTCTCAACGTACTTAAAAGTAAAGCTAAAATTGCCTGCCAGCGTTTGATGACCAGCAGTCGGCAGATGCAGCGTGGCTGTTTTTCCCAGCAAGTCAGCCGACGAAGAAACTTTACCTGTCGTCGCAGTTTTGAAATTTAAGCCGAACTTTCTCGTCTGCTTGCTCTTGACGACCGCTACGCCTTCGGGGATGAGCGTCGCAGGTTGAGTTTGCGCGTCTTCGTCAATCAACGCACCTGCTTTTAATTTTTCGCCCTGCGCGTTGACCATTTCAATCTGAGCAAAATTAATGGTGACTGGCTCATCGCCTGTATTGCTGACCTCAAGATGAAAGTTCGTTTCGCTCTCTATCGCACGCCAACGCCCGCGCGCTTTGACAGTCAAATTGCCGCGCGTGAGTTGAGCCGTGTCGCCCTCAACGATGGTCTTGGCTAACTGCACGCCGTCCTGCACGAGCGGCAAGAGGTCGCCTCCGTCCGGCTGGCAGGCGAGCAGCATGCACATCATCAACGCCGCGCATAAGCTACAAAGCGGATGGCGAACTTTCTTCATGGCGCACGCCGTAGAGTATGCGGCAGCTCTTTGAGTTTATTGCGCGTGTTTGGCCCAAGAATGCCGTCGGGCGGTATCAGACCGTTGCGCTCCTGAAAATTCCAGAGAGCTTTTTTAGTCTTCTGCCCTATGAACCCGTCAATGTATTTCTTGTCAGTCAAGTAGCCTAGATTGAAAAGCACTTCCTGAGCCTCTTTGATTTCCGCGTGCGCTCCATGCAGCAGCGGTGTGGGCGGCGCATAATTGGCCGACGGGTTGCCCTTGCGAATGACATCGGAGATGTATGGATAGCGCAGGTCTGTGATGGATTGATTGCCGTCGTTCGGGTCGAACCAGTCGCCTACGATGTTAGCCTGTTGCTCGACGTTATACTCTTTCCAATTACGATAGTTCGTTTTGTCGTACACATAAGCTTTATTACGATCGCCCGTGTCCCAGATGGCCTTGCCCTGTGCAATCAAAGATTCAGCCATGTAAGCCAACTTGTTCTTGTCATGCGAACCTTGCCAGACGTGCGTTAATTCATGAATCAGCGTCGCAGGCTCAATACTCGCCGCGCTCCCGTGATAAATCACGTCGCCCCAGTAAAGCACAAACACAATGCCTGTGTGGACTTTGACGATGGGGTTAAATTTACCTGCAACCGCGACCGGCATGGCAACCGTCACAGGCACTGTATTGCCCGGCAGAAATTTGTCTGCGATGAAGACCTTGTCATAAGGCAACTCATTCTGAAAGACTTTTTGCGCCAGACTAATTTCATCTGGTTTGAGTGGACGAATGTTCATCGGCTTCGCACGTTCATTTATCTGCTCACATGAGTTTGCCTGTTAACTGCTTTGCCGAGAGCCTTGAACCGCCTGACTCAAAAGCTCGACCAGTTCCTCGCGCGTCAAAGAAATTTTGCTCGCTCCATTAGCAGAAGTTTTCGCCGGAACACTTGCCGCCGGACGCTCTCCGGTCGGGCAGACAATCTGTGTTTCGTGCAGGTAGCCGCAAGCCTGACAGCGCGCGTTCTGGTCCAGATATCCGGCGGCTTCGCGCACGTTGATTAATTTTTCAATCGCTTCCGCCGGAAGATTTTTCGAGCCTCCGAGAAGGCGAGAAAGAATTGCTATTTTGGCTGTGTGCTCTAAAGTTTCGAGGCGGTCAAAAGCCTGCCACAAATCCGCGCCGTAAGCGACTGCGCCGTGATTCGCCATCAAGAGTGCATTGTGATGCTTGACGAGCGGGCGCATGGCTTCCGTCAATTCTGCGGTCGAAGGCGTGCCGTAATCCGCGAGTGGAACACAACCTAAAGTTAAAATCACTTCCGAGAGAATCGGCTGGTCTATCGCAAGGCCAGCGACGGCGAAGGCTGTGCCGTGCGGCGGGTGCGCGTGGCAGACCGCTTTGACATCCGCGCGCTCGCGGTAAATCAAGAGATGCATCGCCAGTTCTGACGAAGCTTTTTTATCAGAGAGCGGTTTGCCTTCTGTGTCCGTGACGGCGAGCGAGTCTTCCGTCATGCGCCCTTTCGAGGTCATGGTCGGCGTGGCGATGATGCGCCCGTCGTCAAGACGCACGCTCACGTTGCCGTCCGAAGAGACAACGTAAGAGCGCTCGTACATCAACTTGCCGACACGCACAATCTCGCGCCGCGCTGTTTGTTCATCCATTCGGAATCTATCAGAGGCCCATCATCGCACGGCTGCTGAGGCTGAAGATATAGTTCATCTCCTTTTCCACAGCGACCGGCTGACCGTTGTAAGTCTCAGGCTCGAATTGTGTTCGCTCGGCCACGCGCACAGCCTCTTCCGTCAGGCCGTCCGGCAAGGTGGAAAGATGCTCGACGATAGTTGTCGTGCCGTCCGCGTTAAAGCGCACGCGCAACTGCACGACGCCCGTTGTCTTGTTCTTCAAAGCCTCTTGAGTGTAAGTAGTGTTCGGTTCGTATGTAATCTTGAGCGGCGTTGATTCGCTGAAAGTTCTGCGCCCTCTATTTGAGCGACAGCTAGAGCGGCGTTCCGAGACGCCTGCTCCTTCACCGCGCGTGTAGTACGGTGAGGTCTTCGGCGCAGAGCTACTCCAGCCGAAGATGCTTCCCAACATCATGCCGACAATCAATGTCATGAGAAACGGCAAAGCTCTTTTCAACACACCTATCATCATAGCGATACTCCTTCCGAATCAATTATAAGTTACAACTCTTGCTCGTCCTGACGATTCAAACGCTCGTAAGGAACAATACTGCGAGGCTTCGTTACATTTGTCGCATGTGGCTGTGCCAGGAAATAAGATAGGCTCTCCAGGCTGATTGTCAAGTCAACGGTTTTGACCTTCACGCCGCGCCGCGCCGTGAGACGCGCCGGGGCAAAGTTTAAGACGGCCTTGATGCCAGCAGACATGACCTGATTCAAGACCTGCTGCGCAATGCGCGCGGGAACTGCAATCACCGCCACGTCAATCGCCTCGTCGCGCACGACGCGCTCTATCTTCTTCACATCATACACTTCGATTTCGGCAACGCCGATGCGCCGCCCGATTTTTTTCCGGTCGTTATCAAAGAGCGCGACGACCGTAAAATTCGATTGTGTGAAGCCGTTATAGTTGGCAAGCGCAGTCCCAAGATTCCCCGCGCCGATGATGCCGACGCGATGCGCCATGTCGAGGCCCAGAATCTTTGTGATGTGCTCGCGCAAATCTTCTACGAAATAGCCGACGCCTCTGACGCCGAACTCTCCAAAGTACGCGAGGTCTTTTCTGATTTGTGCGGAGTTGAGATGAAATTGCTCGGCCAACGCCTGAGATGAAACGGTCTTGATGCCTGCCGCCGCCAGCAGGTTCAGGCAGCGCAAATAGACGCTCAAGCGATTGGTCGTTAGCTCGGAGATTTTTTCTGTCTTCATTGCCTTGTGGCTTTCTGCTTTAGTATAGCTCTAACCGGGCGTGGTTGATAAGGGCGGGAATTGTTTCTCAAAAAAAATTCCCGAATCCTTTTTGTATAGATACGCCAGACCCTCTCCCGCGTTGCCGAAGGCACGGCTATCAACTACAATCTTTGGACGAACAACGAAGTCGCTCCCGAAATCTCTGCTTCGAGAAAAGCATCTACAAACAGCATGATTGCACACTTAAACGGAACTCTCCTCGCCAAGCAGGCGACGACGGTGATTTTGGATGTCGGCGGCGTCGGTTACGAAGTGACCATCCCGCTCTCTACCTTTTATGATCTGGAAGAAGCGGGCGCAAACGTCCAGCTCAGAATCTATACGCATGTGCGCGAAGACGCGTTGCAACTCTTCGGCTTCAAGACAAGCAGAGAGCGCGAGCTTTTCCTGCGCCTCATTTCCGTCAGCGGCATTGGGCCAAAACTCGGCATCACGATGCTCTCAGGCATGAGCGCGGATGAAATCATCGCCTCGATTCGGACAAACAACTTAGCGCGGCTGACCTCGATTCCGGGCGTCGGCAAAAAGACAGCCGAGCGGCTGGTCATCGAATTGAGAGACAAAATCACAGCCCTCTCTTCGCCCGCGCTCGAAGAAGAGTTTGCAGCGCAAACAGGCGCGGGCGCAGGGCCGTCTGAAGATGCCATGCGTGATGACGCGCTCTCGGCTCTGCTCAATTTCGGCTATCAAAAATCTGCTGCGGAGAAAGCCATCACAACAGCCATGCAGGAAGACGGCGACGTTTCCGTCGAAAGCATCCTGCGCCGCAGCCTGCGACTACTTGCGAAAGGATGAATGATGAATGATGAATGATGAAGAGAATGCTATTTGCGATTGAATGATTCAAGCTTAAACAGCATGCCTTTCATCATTCATCATTCATCCTTCATCCTTGCTTTTCATATGCTTGACGAACCAGCCAACACGCGCGACGCGACCCTGATGGATGACGAGCAGCAGTTCGAGTTATCTCTGCGCCCGACGCGACTCGCGGAATATATCGGCCAGAAACGCGTGACTGACAACCTGCGCATCTTTATCAAGGCCGCGCTCGGCAGGCGCGAAGCTCTCGACCATGTACTGCTCACAGGGCCGCCGGGACTCGGCAAGACTACACTCGCCAATATCGTGGCGAATGAGATGCAGGCGGAATTGCGCTCGACAGCCGGGCCGGTCATAGAGAAGTCCGGCGACCTTGCCGCGCTCCTGACCAACTTGCAGGAAGGCGATGTGCTTTTCATAGACGAGATACATCGTCTCAATCCTGCTATCGAAGAAGTCCTCTACCCAGCGATGGAGGATTATCATCTGGACATCATGATTGGTCAGGGGACTGCCGCGCGCTCTATCAAATTGGAGTTGCCGAAGTTCACGCTCGTCGGAGCAACCACGCGCGCAGGCTTAATCACTGCTCCACTGCGCGGTCGCTTCGGCATAGTCTTTCATTTAGACTTTTACCCGCACGAGGATTTGGAAATCATCGTGCGCCGCTCTGCGGACATACTCGGCGTAGAGATTGATGAAGGAGGCGCGCGTGAGATTGCGCGGCGCGCGCGCGGGACACCGCGCATCGCCAATCGCCTCTTGCGTCGCGTACGTGATTATGCCGAAGTTGATTACGATGGCCGCATCACGCAGGAGATTGCAGAGGACGCGCTGAATCGTATGGAGGTTGACACATACGGTCTGGACGAGGTTGACCGCAAGCTGCTCTTGACCATCATTGAGAAATTCAGCGGCGGGCCTGTCGGCCTGGGAACTATCTCTGCTTCGATAAACGAAGAGAAAGATTCCATCGAAGAGATTATCGAGCCTTACCTGATTCAGATTGGCTTTCTCAACCGCACGCCGCGCGGGCGCATGGTGACGCGCCTCGCTTACGAGCATTTCGGGATGTCACCTGTCGTGGACAAGCCGGGATTGTTTGACCAGAATTGAGTTTAAGAACATGGGTACGAAAGTTTCCCGCAAAGGCGCAAAGGCGCAAAGAAGAAGGCGCGAAGAAAGCAAAGAGAATTTCTTCAGCTTAATATCTGCTTTGCGTCTTTCCTTTGCGCCTTTGCGCCTTTGCGCGATATTTCTTCTCTTCTCTCTCATTCAAGTCCCGGCCCAACAACGCACGCAAGTTAAAGACGCTGCCCGCGAACGCCGCACGAGAGCCATCGAACTCATCACGGAAACAGCAGATGCGGCGCGCACCTTCAAAGACCTTTTCTATCGCGCGCGTCTCCAGACGCTCGCAGCAGACGCGCTCTGGCCGCACGACGAGGCACGCGCGCGCTTAATCTTTCGCCGCGCGTGGGAGGCCGCGACCGCTTACGACAAAGCCGAACAGGAAGCGGAAGAGAACGAATCCGGTGTGCCTTCTACAATTCAAATCACAGAGGCGCGCGATGAAGTTTTAGCCAAAGTCGCCGCGCGTGATTCAAAGCTGGCCGAAGTTTTTTAAATGAGCTTTTGAAGCAGAAGGAAGATGAGAAGAATGCTGAGCAGGCTCAGTCCTCTTCGCAGCCAGCGCGCCGCACGCCGTGGCGCGAAGTGAGCGCGGGTGGATTGCGCAGGCTCGCTCTGGCCTATGACCTGCTCAATCGCAAAGAGCCTGCTGCGCGCGCAGCGGAAATCGCCGCGCCCGTCATCGCCGAAGGCGAGAGCGCAGACCTCTTGGCTTTTATCACGCGACTGCGCGAGACAGACAATCGTGTCGGAGACGCATTTTATCTGCGCTTAGTCAATCGCGTCAGCGCAGATAGAAACGCAGACGTTAATACAGTCCTGCTGCTTTCATCACAAACCGTTTCGCCATATCTTCTCGTTGTAGTTGACGAGCACGGCGCGCTTCAATTTCGCAGCCTGAGTTCAACATTAACTGCTGCTTCCGACATCCTGCCTAACGTTACACAGCCCGCGCTCAATGCTTTCTATAGCATGGCTTCTAAAATTCTCCTGCGTCCAATCATCCCGCGCAGAGGCCAGAGCACGACGCCGGAATCCATCGCGCTCTACTTTGCCATCGGTCGTCTGCTGCCATTCTTTGAACGCGACGCTCCGCAGGCTGTCGCAAGTTTACGTTTGCGCAGCAGCACTCTCATGAATGAGATAGAAGCCGGACGCCGCGAGACTCTGAACTCACAATTTGAATTGGCGAGTCGCGCTGTGCGGCCCGGCGACCCACTGCGCTCGCAGATTGACCAACTCGGACGCGCAAGAGATGTGGCGGAAAGAGACCGCGTCGCTTTGGGGATTGTCAAAAAGGCTGCTCGCTTGCGGCTCTGGGACAGGGCGCGCCGCGCAGCCGGTGAGATAGAAGACGGAGGCATGCGCAGCCGTGCTCTCTCCTTCATCGCCGTGAGCCAGATTGCAGACCTCTTGCGCGCCTTCGCGGATGACAAAGAGACGAACTTTGACAGCCTTTCAAAATTCGTGCGCAATGTAGACGCGCCCGCAGTAGCAATCGCGTGGGGATTGGCCCAGACTGCTGTCATCGCCGCGCGTCAGGGCGATGCACAAACCGCTAAGGCTTTGCTTGATGAAGCGGAAACTTTTGCCGCGCGGACTCCGGCAGGCACGCGCGAACGCGTCGCAGCTTACACGGCAGTCGCGCGCCTTGCCGTGCGCGTGGATGTCAAACGCGCTTGGGAGCTTTTGCCGGAAGTTGTGCGCGCAGCAAATGCTTTGGAAGATTACGCAGGCGACGAGGCATCAATAGAGCTTGCGACTGCGACTGATGGAAGCAATGCTGAAGAAGCTTTTGAGCCGCTCGGTGTGGAGGCGGAAGTATTTCGTCTCGACGGAATTTTTGCGACAATGGCCCAAATAGATTATGAAAAAACTCTGGCGGCAGCGCGCTCGCTCGGTAAAGAGTTGCCGCAGGCTTTCGCTTCGCTGGCGATTGCAAGAGTAATGTTGAATACGGAAGCCAGAGCATTGAGAACAGGACTCAGAATTAAAAACAGCATGCCTTTCATTCTTCTGAATCCTGAGTTCTGAGTTCTGCTTTTTCTTATGCGTCGTCTCTCGTCATTCTCTCGTCATTCTTTCGGTGTGCGCAATCGCGCGCCGTGGCCCAGTATTCTGAGCCACTCTTTGCATCAATTTCACGAGAACGACCTCTTCACTTCGGCAGCCGCGATGAGTTATTTCGGATTGCTGACACTCTTTCCGGCGTTGCTGTTGTTGCTGACGGTGAGCAGCAGCATTCCGGCAGGAGCGCAGATGTTGACGCAGCTCGTCAAGATTTTTCCGGGCTCTGTGGATTTCCTGCGCGCGACGATTCGCTCGCTGGAGAATGTCAGCACGGAGGTTATCGTTAGCTGTGTGGTCGTCGTGCTGTGGGCTGGCTCCTGGGTCTTCTCAGTTATCGAACGCGCGCTCAATCGTATCTGGGGAACAACGGCGCGCACCTTTTTTCATGGACGCGCTCTGACGCTCGGCATGATTGGCATCGTCGGGCTGGTGCTCTTAGGCTCTGTGCTGTTCACGTCGCTGCTCGTCTCGCTGCAAAACCTGGCCTCGCGCCTGCCTCTGCGAGTTCTCGAAAAATGGGCAGTGCTGACGATGCTCGGCAGCGCGTTCTGGCAACTGATGTTTGTGCTCGGCAGCATACTGCTGACGGTCTCAATCTTCATACTCGTCTATCGCTTTATGCCGAACACAGAGGTCAGCTTCCGCGACACAATTCCGGGCGCGGTTGTGAGCGGCATCCTGTGGGAAATAGCCAAGTACATCTTCGCTTGGAGCCTGCACTATTTTCATTACGATCAGATTTACGGCTCTGTCGGCGCAGTCGTCGCCGTGCTCACATGGAGCTATTTCTCAAGCTTAATCCTTCTCTTCGGCGCGCAACTGACAGCAGTCTTTCACCGCGAACATCCGGCAGAGAAGATTACAGCCTCTGCCGCCGACGCAGCCACAGCGCCGATGGGATAAAGGGGACAGGGGTCAGGGGCAGGGGCCGGAAATGCAAAATTATTTTCCGGCCTCTGCCCCCCATCCCCCGCCCCCTGTTTTTAAGCCATGTTAATTTCGGATTTTGATTACGAGTTGCCGGAAGAACTCATCGCGCAGCATCCTTTGGAAAAGCGTGATGCGTCGCGCATGTTGTTGCTTGACCGCGCGCAGCAGACTTTTCAGGACAGCCAGTTCGCAGAGTTTCCGACAATGGTGCGCGCGGGCGATTGTGTGGTCGTCAATAACACGCGCGTCTTTCCGGCGCGGCTCTATGGCAGGCGAGAGCCGACGGGCGGGCGCGTTGAGCTTTTTCTGATTCGTGAAAGAGAAAAGGATGTCTGGGAAGCCTTAGCGCGTCCTGCGCGCAGACTTCATGCGGGCGCACATTTAAGTTTCGGCGGCGAACGATTGCGCGCAGAAGTTTTGGAAGAATTAGAAGATGGCCGACGCTTGCTGCGTTTTATTTCTGAAGACTCTTTCGCGCAGACGCTTGAAGAGTTAGGCAACATGCCTCTGCCGCCTTACATCAAGCGCGGGATTGAAACTTCATCGGCAGAAGACCGCGAGCGTTATCAAACAGTGTATGCAAGACAGCAGGGAGCGATTGCTGCTCCGACCGCAGGGCTGCATTTTACGCCGCGCATTTTAAGTGAATTGAAGGCGCGCGGAGCCTTGATAGTTGAAATAACTCTGCATGTCGGCTACGGCACTTTTGAGCCTGTGCGCGTGACGAATCTTGACGAGCACAAAGTCGCGCCGGAGCATTATGAGATTGCGGAAGAGTCTGCGCGAATGCTGAATGAAGCGCGTGCGGCGGGCGGGCGTATCATCGCTATCGGCACGACTACGACACGCGCTCTTGAATCTGCCGCAGACGAAGAGGGACAAATCCGTGCAGGCTCTCGCATGGCCGAGTTGACCATCACGCCCGGCTATAAATTTCGCGCGGTGGATGCGCTGCTGACAAACTTTCACCTGCCGCGCTCTTCTCTGCTCGCGCTCGTCTCTTCATTCGCCGGACGCGATTTCACACTCGCGGCCTACCGCCACGCAGTCAAAGCACATTATCGCTTTTACAGTTACGGCGATTGCATGTTAATAATTTAGTGATGAGTGACGAGTGACAAGCAAGAATGCTTTAACTCGTCACTCATCAGTCATCACTCGTCACTGTTTTTACTATGGCTGTCCTGAAAAAAATTCGTTCGCGGTTCTGGTCGCAGCCCGTAGAGGATTCGGGCGCGGCGTATGATGAACCCGTGCCGCATTCTCTGATAGAGGCGCGGTATGATGTGCGGCCTCTGACCGTCGCGCAGCTTGATGAGTGCTGGCGTCTGGACCAGAGATGTTTCGTGGACGGCGAAGCATACAGCCGCGATACTTTCGAGTATCTGTTGACCGCGCCGGAATCCGTCTCGTATCGCGCAGTCACGCAGGGCGGGACGATGGTCGGATTCATCGTCGGCCTCGTCGAGCCCGACCACACTGGGCATGTCACAACTCTAGGCGTCGCGCCGGAACATCGCCGCCGCAAAATCGCGCAAAGGATGATGGAGAAGGTTGAAGACGGATTCCGCCGCCGCAATGTGCGCCTCGTGCGCCTCGAAGTCCGCTCCATCAACACGAACGCGCAACAACTCTATCGCAACCTGGGATACATCGTGACACAACGTCTGCCGCGCTACTATTCCAACGGCGGCGACGGCCTCTTGATGGTCAAATCCATAGAATAAAAAAGTGATGAGAGAAACAGCATTTCTCTCATCACTCTTCACACATTATTTATCGCTTCTTTTTTAACTCTTCCGCAATTCAGTCAAGACTTGTTTAGCGACGGCTTTGAGCGTGTCGAAGACGCCGACGCCTGTGGCTGCGACTGCTTCAAGCACTGGCTCGCCTTTGCGTTGGAGTTCCGCCGTCAGGTCTTCGACCGAGAGGATGTTTGGCAGATCTCTTTTGTTAAGCTGAAGCACATACGGAATGGCGTTCAAGTCATAGCCTTGCGCCTGTAGATTTTCTTCCAGGTTGAACATGGATTCTATATTGGCATCCATGCGCTCTTCCTGCGAATCCGCGACGAAGACCACGCCGTCCACGCCTTTCAGGATAAGCTTGCGCGAAGCATCATAGAAAACCTGCCCCGGCACTGTGTAGAGATGAAAGCGCGTCTTGAAGCCGCGCACAGTGCCAAGTTCCAATGGCATAAAGTCGAAGAAGAGCGTGCGGTCTGTCTCCGTCGCAAGACTGATAAGCTTGCCCTTCGCCGTCGGCGCGGTGGAATCGAAGATGTATTGCAAGTTAGTCGTCTTGCCGCACAGACCGGGGCCGTAATAGACAATCTTGCAGTTGATTTCTCTCAATGCGTAATTGATAAAAGTCATAGCTCTCAGGCTTTACATAAATGATGCACGATGAGTGATGAGCAACGAGTGACAGCATCCTTCTCATCACTCGCCACGCGTCACTAATTGAAGAGGCTGTCTATGTCCTCGTCTGTGATTTCGGCAAAGAAGGCTTCATCGGTTCTCTTCTCGCTGGCTTCGCGTTTGAGTTCCTCAAAGATGGCCGCCAACTCGCTTGAGACCTGCTTGACACGCAGCTTGACAAGGCCGAGGCTTGAGCGGTCATCAAAAACTACGACCAGCAGAACACGCCCGATGACGCAGATGTGTATGCTCTCGCGCTCTCCTTCATGCGAGAGGGTCGGAAACTCTTTCTCGCCGATAAGCTGCGCCATGCCGCCTGTGGCAGCGACATTACCGGCTGCGAGCGAGGCCAGACTGGTTGTGTCAATATCGCCCACATCGCCGTGACTGGCGATTTGCTGCCCATCTTTGTCCACGAGGAAAACTACACGAGCTGTGGCATCCAGACACAATCTGGCTAACACGGCTTTAATCTGTTGAAACTGCTGCTCGTGCAAAATGATAGAAGTGTCTGCCATTAGAACACGCTTTCTTTACGAAGGTAGGGGCGGGGCGGGAAGGCTGCAAACGACAGCCTGAAACACTCACTGAGAACCTAAATTGAAGAGTGACAAGGTTTTCGCCCTTCCGCACAATAGCGCGATGCCTCTCGTCGCGCGGCCTCTTTGGGAGGAAAGCGGCTGCGACTCCACAAAAGGCACTCTAACATAGCGTCTCTGGCGACATCAAGTGTTTTTCGATGTTTACCATCATCGATAATGGGCCAAAAAGGTCTGCAAAATGGCTGCAAACCCTACTCTAACGTTGATTTAGGCCAAAAGCTATGTTAAGCTGCGCGCAGATTAAGGTGGCGGCTCGCGCTTTTTTGAGCAGCTTTTTTGAAAGCTGGGAGCTTCGCATGAGCGATCCTACTGTCAAGGGTATTAAAAGATTTCCCTCCAATCCTGCCTCGCGTCGCACTTCGGCCAAAAACCGTGCGTTGGCGGGAAAGTCTGCACACCCCAAACCGATGGTCAAACGATCTGCTGCCGAAAAAGCCCCTGCGCGCAAGGCCACGAAGGTCAACGCCGCGAGTCCGGCCAAAAGTAAAACCAAAAAATCTACAAAACCCGTAAAGGCGGCTGCAACAGCAAAGAAGACGCCTGCTAAGAGCGTAGCTTCAAGCAAAAAGAAGCCGACGAGAGGCAAACGACCTGTTGCTGCTGCCGCAAAGACAAAACCAGCCACACGCAAAACCGCTTCTCCTGCTCCGGCAAAGAAGCATGCGAGCAAAGCTGTCTCGAAGTCTAAAGTAACGGCGAAGCCAAAGAGCGCCAAGCCTGCTCACGCTCCCGCGCCAAAAGCTGCTGCGAAGGCGCAGCCACAGCATGTTCCCCGTCAACCGACGCGCGATGAAGCGGCGGCACTCAAGGTTTTTGAAAAGGCTCACAGGGAATTTGCGCGTGGACGCTTTGCCGAAGCTGGCTCTATGTTCCGCACGCTTTTGGAAAAGCATCCTGGCGCATCGGAAGTCGCGGCACGCGCGCGAACTTACTTGGCGATTGCGGAATCGCGCATCCGCAGAGAAATCTCCCTGCCGCGCGATGCCGATTCGCTTTATGATCGCGGCGTGATAGAGCTCAATCGCGGCGAGTATGTCGCGGCGCAGGAGATGTTTGAGCGTGCGCTCAAGCGCGAGCCGGAAGCGGCGCACATACATTACGGGCTGGCGGCGACGCGCGCGCGTTTAGGCTCTGTTGACTCCGCTCTGGAATCGCTTCAGAAAGCTCTTAACCTGCAACCCAACCTGCGTGTGCGCGCACAGCACGACCAAGACCTTTCGACCCTGCGCAACGATCCGGTCTTTGAGCAGCTTATCTTTGCCCCGCGTCTGTAGAAAAAACCATCTCGCCCAAGGTGTCCTATATCACGAACAACTGCGCTTGCCCCTGCCTGCCAAGTTTGAAAGCCTACAGCTTTGGGCTATCATTCTAAACGCGATGCCTTTGAGGCAGAGCCTTTTCAATATTCGGAGAGCAGAATTTGCCGTTCAGCGAAAAAGGTTGCGGGCTTAAGATGGTCGCCATCGGCGGAGGCACGGGTTTGTCCACGCTGCTGGCCGGACTGAAGCGGCTGGTGGGGACAAACGATGCTGGCAACACCTGGCTCGAATCTCTGTCGGCGATTGTCGCCGTCTCGGATGATGGAGGGAGTTCGGGCCGCCTGCGCGACGAGCTACAGATTCTGCCGCCCGGCGACATACGCAACTGCATGGTTGCTCTGTCGGAAGATTCCACTTTGCTCTCGCGCCTGTTTCGTTATCGCTTTCGCGGCAACGGCGAGTTGGGCGGTCACAGCTTCGGCAATCTCTTTCTCGCGGCTTTGACGGAAGTGACTGGAGATTTCGTTGAAGCCGTGAGGCTCTCTTCGGAAGTCTTAGCGAGCAAGGGCCGCATCTATCCTGCGACGATAAATGATGTGCGGCTCGTAGCCGAATTGGAAGACGGCAGCGAGGTGCGAGGCGAGACGTTGATTACGGCCTCGCGCGCGCCGATTCGCCGCCTGCGGCTTGAGCCTGAGCATTGTCTTCCCTTGCCTGAAGCTCTCGCGGCGATACGCGCGGCTGATGTCATCACTGTTGGGCCGGGCTCTCTTTATACAAGCATCCTGCCGCCGCTTCTGGTCGCGCGCGTAGCGGAAGCCATAGGCCACACGCGCGCCACCAAGATTTACATCTGCAACTTGATGACACAGCCGGGCGAGACAGACGGCTATACTGCGCGACAACACTTGGAGACGGTCAAACGCTACGCGCCTGAAATGGCTTTCGATTATGTCATCGTCAATAATCATCCAATCAACGCGGAGCAGGCTGAACTTTACAGGGCCGATGGCGCATATCAGATTGGCATGACGGATCACTTGCTGGAAGAGACATTCGGCGCGGAGACGGAGATTGTGCGCGCAGACCTTTTGGACGAAGGAGAGAAGGTGCGCCATCATCCAGAGAAGTTGGCGCGCGTCGTCGTCGCCTGCTGCGAACAGGCGCGAGCATGCCAGCCTTCCGCATAAAAACGCGGCTCTAAAAATTTATGGAGAAACAAACCCCGACCACCCCGCAGCAGGAGACGCATGCGCCGCTCGATGTGCTGATTCTCGCAGCTGGCCTTGGCACGCGCATGCGTTCGCAGAAAGCGAAAGTCCTACACCAACTCGGCGGGCGTCCGCTCATCGCGCATGTCTGCCGTACTGCGACCGCGCTTGACCCGCGCCGCATTTATGTCGTCGTCGGACATCAAGCGGATTCGGTCGCGGATGCTGTGCGCGTGGAACTCGGCGAGGACGGCGCAACATTTATCAAGCAGACAGAGCAGCGCGGGACGGGTGATGCAGTGATGGCTGCGCGCGAGGCTCTACAGGCCACAACGGATTCGACCTTGCTGGTGCTCTCAGGCGATGTGCCGCTTGTGAGGGCTGAAACTCTCGCGGCTCTGGTCCACCAGCATCGCACGCACAGAGGGCGCGGTGCTGGCTGCACTATGCTGGCCGTGCGGCTCGAAGAGCCTGCTGGCTATGGACGAATCATACGTGATGCGGAAGGGCGTTTTGAAAAGATTGTCGAGCAGCGCGACGCGACGGCGGAAGAAAAGCTGGTGAATGAAATCAACGCTGGCATTTATTGCTTTGACACGCGCACGCTCTTCCCTGCTCTGGAGCGCGTCCAGCCTTCAAATGCTCAGGGCGAATATTACTTGACGGATGTGCCGGGACTTTTGAGAACGGAAGGCGCGGATGTGACAGTCTATCTGCACACGGACGCGCGCGAGGTCTCAGGCATCAACACGCGCGTTGAGCTGGCAGAGTTTGAACGTCTCCTGCGCGAGCGCAAGCTACGCCGCTTGATGCTCGATAGCGGCGTGACCTTCATAGACCCGCGCCACACTTATGTCAGTCAGGACGCGCAGGTCGGGCGCGACTGCGTGATTCACCCGGACGTGCACATAGAGGGCCAGTCAATCATCGGTGACGGCTGCGAGATACGCTCCGGCACGCGCATCACAGATTCGCGCATCGGCAACGGCGTGACTATCAAAGACCATTGTGTGATTGTGGACAGCGAGATTGCGGATAACTGCACTGTCGGCCCGTTTGCGCATCTACGTATGAACTCGAAGCTGGAAGACCGCGCGGCTGTCGGCAACTTTGTCGAGATGAAAAAGTCCAGACTCGGCAGCCGCTCAAAGTCCATGCATCTGACTTATCTTGGAGACGCGACCATCGGCGCGGAGACGAATATCGGCGCAGGCACGATTACGTGCAACTATGACGGCAAGAATAAGCACCAGACAATCATCGAAGATGATGTCAAGATAGGTTCGGACACGATGCTTGTCGCGCCCGTGCGTGTCGGTCGCGGCTCTGTCACAGCCGCAGGCTCTGTGGTCAGAGAAGATGTTCCGCCGGACACTCTGGTCGCGGGCGTTCCGGCGAAAGTAAAAAAACAGTTGAAGGCGAAAGAGAGTTCGACTACAGAGGAAAGAAAATAATTTCAGATTTGAAATCTGAGATTTGAGATTCATCTGTGTCTTCTGTGATAAAAAAACTTTGTCTTAGTTCAAGCTCAAATATCTTTGGGAGATTTATCTGATGTGTGGAATCGTTGGCTATGTTGGTAACAAGCAGGTTGTGCCGGTCATCATTGACGGTTTAAGAAAGCTGGAATATCGCGGCTATGATTCGGCTGGCATCGCTGTTGTGGATGAGGCGCACGAGTTGGAAGTGCGCCGCGCAGAGGGCAAGCTGAGAAATCTGGAAGAGGCGATTCGTTTAAAACCGCTCGACGGGACATACGGCATCGGCCACACGCGCTGGGCCACACATGGCCGACCGACCGAAGAGAACGCGCACCCGCACAGAGACTGCACGGGCCGCATCGTCGTCGTGCATAACGGCATTATTGAAAACTATCTCCAACTCAAAGACCGACTGCGCCAGAGCGACCATCGCTTTGTCACAGAGACTGACACGGAAGTCATCGCGCATCTCATCGAAGAATATTTGAAAGAGGGCGACACATTTGAAAAAGCCGTGCGCCGCGCCGTAGCAGATTTGAGAGGCATCTTCGCGCTCTCAATCATCAACGCGGACGAGCCGGACACAATCATCTCTGTGCGTCAAGGCCCGCCCGTTGTCATTGGCCTCGGCGACGGCGAGTTCTTCGTCGCCTCAGACATTCCGCCAATCCTGCAACACACGCGCGATGTTTTCTTCCTCGGTGATGGAGAGATTGCTGTCCTGACCAGAGACAGCGTGCGCGTCATGGATTTCGACGGCAACGCCGTAGAGCCGCAGCAGCAGCGCATCACTTGGGATCCGATTATGGCTGAGAAGGGCGGCTTCAAGCATTTCATGCTCAAAGAGATTTACGAGCAGCCGCGCGCCCTGCGTGACACAGTGCAGGGACGCATCTCCTTAGACACTGGCCGCGTCTATCTGGACCCGATGAACATCACCGAAGAGGATTTCAAACGCATCAACTTCATCAAGATTGCTGCCTGCGGAACAAGCTGGCACGCCGGGTTAGCGGGCAAGTACATGATTGAGCAATTTGCGCGCATCCCTGTTGAAGTTGATTACGCTTCAGAATTTCGCTACCGCGACCCAGTGCTTGATGAAAACACTTTGCTGATAGTCATCTCGCAATCGGGCGAGACGGCGGACACCATCGCCGCGCTGCGCGAAGCCAAAACGCACAACTCAAAGGTTCTGGCAATCTGCAATGTCTATGGCTCTATGATTACGCGCGAGGCGGACGGCACGATTCTGACGCACGCAGGGCCGGAGATTGGAGTCGCTTCGACTAAAGCTTTTACCTCGCAGATGATTGCGCTCTATCTCTTCGGACTTTACCTGGGCCAACTGCGCGGCGCGCTCACACAGCAAGAAGCGAAAGACCACGCGCAGGAACTGGCAGAGTTGCCAGTCAAGATTGAGCATCTCTTGAATGAAGCAGACGGCATCGAAGAACTCTCGAAAGAGTTTTTCCGCTCGACGGATTTTCTTTATTTGGGACGCGGGCTCAATTTCCCTGTCGCGCTCGAAGGCGCGCTCAAGCTCAAAGAGATTTCATACATTCACGCAGAAGGTTATCCTGCGGGCGAGATGAAGCACGGGCCGAACGCATTGATAGACGAGCGGCTTCCGGTCGTCGTCGTCAACCCGCGCGAAGAGGGCAACCGCGCCTCGGAGTTGCGCTATGAAAAGACGCACTCCAACATCGTCGAGGTCAAAGCCAGAGAAGGCGTCGTCCTCTCCGTCCTCACAGAAGGCGATGAGATGTCCGCTTCCGTCTCGAATCACGTGATAGAGATTCCCAAATCGAGCGACCTGCTTTCTCCGATTCTCGCTGTCATCCCACTGCAACTTCTCGCCTATCACATAGCCGTCCGCAGAGGTTGCGACGTTGACCAGCCGCGAAACCTTGCGAAGTCTGTGACGGTTGAATAGAAGGCGATTCAACGAAAGTCGGCCACAGAGACACAGAGACACAGAGGAAGATAAGCAGATAAAGAAACTGCTAAATTAACTTTTCTGTTTTAGCTCTGTGTCTCTGTGTCTCTGTGGCTAAATATTTAAATTCGACTATGAAAATATTTTACGTCTCAATTCTCAGTTTATTGCTCTTCACTTCCGCCAGCGCGCAAGTGAAGCCGCCGAAGGAAAGTGTGCTCTCGCGTTTTCTGCGTTACGTCAAGATTGACACGCAATCGAAAGAAGACCAGACGACCGTGCCGAGCACGAAGAAGCAGCTTGACTTGGCGAAGCTGCTGGCGGGCGAATTAAAACAGCTTGGCGCGAAGGATGTGCGCGTCAGCGAGTTCGGAATTGTCTATGCCATCGTGCCGGGAAATCTGCCCGACAACTCCAAAGTCCCGGTCATCGGATTCATCGCGCACATGGATACTTCGCCTTCCGTCTCAGGCGAAAATGTCAATGTCATCATTCACAAAAATTATCAGGGCGGCGACATCGTCCTGCCGAAAGATACAACGCAGGTCATCTCTGTAGAGAAAAATCCTGTGCTCAAAGAGATGCTTGGAGACGACATCATTACTGCGGACGGCACGACCCTCTTAGGCTCTGACGACAAAGCCGGAATCGCAGAGATTATGACGACGATTGATACTTTCAGGCAGAACCCGCAACTCAAGCGCGGGACAATCGCCATCGCCTTCACGCCTGATGAAGAGGTTGGAGGCGGGATAGACAAATTTGATGTCAAAGCCTTCGGCGCACAGTTCGCTTACACTGTTGACGGCGAAAGTTTGGGCGAGATTAACGAAGAGACATGGAGCGCGGCGACTGCGACTGTCACTTTCAAAGGCAAGAGCACGCATCCGGGTTCTGCGAAAGGCTTGCTGGTCAATGCCATGTACGCTCTTTCGGATTACCTCTGGCGATTTCCCAAAGATATGCGGCCTGAAACGACTGAAGGCCGCACAGGTTTCGTGCATCCGTACATGGGCGTGATTGATGTCGAGGAATCGAGCTTGAAAATTCTGCTGCGCGATTTTGACATGAGCGGCCTTCAAGCAAAGGAAGCTTTATTGCGCGAGATGGTCAAGCAGACCGCGCGGAAATTTCCCGAAGTAACAATCAGCATCGAAGTCAAAGAAGATTACAAGAACATGAAAGAGGTCTTAAAAGATTTTCCGCAGCTGATTGAAAACGCAAAGGAGGCCACGCGCCGCGCAGGTCTCACACCCGTCATCCGCCCCATACGCGGCGGCACAGACGGAGCGGATTTAACCTTTCGCGGCCTCCCCACCCCGAACCTCTTCACAGGCGGCCAGAACTTTCATGGCAAACTCGAATTCAATTCCCTGCGCGGTCTTGAAAAATCAACCGAAATGCTCATTCATCTCGTACAAATCTTCGCAGGCAGTGGAAATAATTAAGTAGATTTAGTAAAACTCAATTCCGCCTCGCTGGAGCTATCTGTTACATTCGGCACGGGAGAAGCTTATGGATAATCTTGATAGACAAATGGCAAAGTTAAGCAAGCGGATGGCATCACTCGTAAAGACGCATAAAGAGTTTTCGAGATTTATGTCCGGCTTCCTGAAAGAGCAAAGCGAGATTAATCAATTCCTTCGCGAAAACTTGCGCGTACTAACCATTGCACAGGCACGCAGGGATGAGCGTTTGAGCAACCTTAAGCGCGGCAGTTCTTAAACTTAACAATGATTCAGTTGCAACACGATTTATAAGGGGCAGGGCTGAAAAGCTTTGCCTCTTTTTTATTTTTTGATAGATTGAAAAAGACAGAGCAGCAACAAGTCTCACTTCACCGGAGCAAACCGCAATGGCTAATCCAGAACATTTGAAGATTCTTAAACAAGGGGCGGCGGCGTGGAATGCGTGGAGATATGAGCATCATGAAGTTCTGCCTGACCTTAGTCACACAAATCTCCTTAATGCAGATCTTAAAGACGCAAACCTCAGTGTATCAGATCTCAGCAATGCTATTCTCAAAGATGCAGATCTCATCGGAGCGACTTTCAGAATGGCAAACCTCCGCAATGCAAAGCTTCATAATGCAGACTTAAACTTTGCGGACTTCTTTAGTGCAGATCTTAGAAATGCAGACCTCAATTCTGCAAAACTCCACTTTGCGAAGCTTCGTCAATCCTTTCTGAAGAGCACAAATTTTACGGACTGTAAATTTGCCTTTACTATTTTGGCAGATATTGATCTCAGCGAAACTAAAGGACTCGAAAGCGTTAAGCACTTTGGCCCGTCAACAATAGGCATTGACACCATCTATAAATCACGCGGCGAGATTCCAGAAGTGTTCCTGCGTGGCTGCGGTGTGGAGGATGAATTTATCACCTACATGCGTTCGCTGGTCGTGCAGCCGATTCAGTTCTATTCGTGTTTCATTAGCTACAGCAACAAAGATGAAGAGTTTGCGAGGCGTTTGTATTCGCGTATGCGGGATGAGCATTTGCGTGTGTGGTTTGCACCGGAAGACATCAAGGGCGGGCAGAAGTTGCATGAGCAGATAGAGAGCGCGATACAGGTTCATGACAGGTTATTGTTGATTTTGTCCGAGCCTAGTATGCAGAGTGATTGGGTCATGACAGAGGTGCTCAGGGCGCGGCGGACGGAGATGGAAGAGAAACGTCGCAAGCTGTTCCCGATTACGATTGTGGATTTTGAGAGGATTAAAGCATGGAGCCGCTTTGATGCAGACAGTGGCAAGGATTTGGCTAAAGAAGTGCGCGAGTATTTCATTCCCGATTTCTCGAACTGGAAAGACCACGACGATTTCGAGCATGCGTTTGAGAGATTGCTCCGCGACTTGAAGGCAGAGGAACGCGCCTAGACAGCACTGATGGAAGTGACGCGGTTATTGATTTTCAAGACAGCCTCTCGAAGCATGAAAGTTATTTTCTCAAGCGCGAAAGTTACTCTCTAAAACGTAAAACTTGCTCGCAACCTGTCCAGGCATTTGACGCGCTCGCTGAGAGCATGTATTTTGCTTTCTTCCGACTCCCAAGTGTCGGCAACTATTACCGGGCAGGGCCTCATAAATTCTTTATCATTTGAAAGTCACAATGCAGTTTTCTTCGCGTCCATAACTTTTTAATTCCCTTTGAAATCCAACAGGATTATTTGCCAACAGTAAAACCGATTAAGTGCGCTTGAAGTTTTAAAAGTCGCACGACACTTTTTTCAGCTAACCCGACGCTTCTTTGTTACAGGAGAGATGACAAATGTCTTATCGAAAATTAATGGCGATTGCCATCGCTTTTATGACGCTGACTGCCAGTATGGTCGTCGCTTTCGCGGCAGGCGGGAGCATTGAAGGGACTGTCACAGACCCGAAGAAGGCTGTCGTGGTCGGCGCAGCCGTGTCTGTGCTCAATCCCGTCACCAACCAGACATTCGCGGCGACGACTGACAGTCAGGGACGGTTCAAGGTCGAGGGCTTATCGCCGGGGATTTATCGCCTGACAATTTCGGCTACAGGCTTTAACGAAGCCGTCCGCCAGAATGTCAAGGTCGAGGAGAATAAGAATGCTGTTGTGGACTTGCAGCTTGAGATAGCTCCCGTTGCGACTGGCCCACAAACGAGCGCAAAGGCTAACGGCGACCCTCTCTACCAGCAGCTTCGCCAACTTTCGAGCCGCACAGACGCCTTTAGCGGCAGCTATGCTTCCGTCAACAACCTGACGCTCAAGCGTGACGCGGCGACCTTCACGCTCCGCACGGGCGAAATATATTTTCTTGCTCCCGTCGAGGGCCGCATCATCGCAGCAGTTTTTGTCGGCAGTGGCGACATGGATCTCTTCCCGCCGACGGAAGCTGAACGACGCAGCCTCGATATCTTTACGAACGGCGGAGGCGGAGGCGGACTGCGCGAGGAATTTAATTATCTGGTGATGCGCTTTACAGACCAGACTTTTGAAGAGGTCAAGCAATCGCCCAATGTCACGATGCAAAGCGGAGTCGGAGCGCAAGCCGAGAAAGTTCGCAGCCTCTATCGCGCGCGCGAGAATTCCCTGCGCAAAGAGATTCGTTATAACCTTGACGCGCGCACGCTCTCAGACCTTTATGCGCCGCCGCGCGCAGGCTACTTTTATGCCTTTGTCGGAGGCCGCCGCTTTGACAGGCTTATCTTTCAGCTAGACCCGCTCGGCGTGCTTCATTCCACGCCCGACCAGGTTTCGCTCCGCAGCTATAGCCAATCAGACAACGGCATCTGGGCCTCTTTCAATCTCTCCAAAGATTCGCCGCAGAGTGCAGGCACGAGCGCGCCGGATCGCCGCGTGTTTGACATCACGCGTCACGAGATTGACGGCCAGATACGCGGCACGCGCATTAATGCCACAGACCGCGTGACCTGGACGGCGCGTGTCGCAGGCACGCGCGTGCTTCCGTTTGCCTTGCATCGCAGCCTGCGTGTCAGCCAGGTGCAGGATGAAGAAGGCCGCGACCTCAATTTTATACAGGAAGAAAAGGATGCTGATGCAGATTTTGCAGTCATCCTCCAGCAGGCTGCCGAGGCTGGCAAGTCTTATAAGCTCACCATCAAATATGAGGGCGACGGCGCGATGAGCAATTCCGGCGACGGCAACTTTATCCTGCTCGACCGTGAAAAATGGTATCCCAACAATTTCGGCGTGGCCTTCGGAGACCGCGCGCGGTTTGACATAACTTTTCGTTATCCGAAAGGCAATATGTTTGTCGCCACAGGCTCGCCTGTCGGGACGGAGACGCAGGAGGGCGATGTCAAAATTTCAAAGTGGACGAGCGGCGAAACTGAACTGCCAGTTGCCGGATTCAATTACGGCAAGTTTAAGAGGAAGGATTTGACTGACAAAGAAACTGGTCACGGCATAGAGTTTTACGCCAATACGGAAGTGCCGAACGAGTTGAAAGAGGCAGAGATTTTTCAGGACAGGATGTCGCAGGAGAGAATCTATATCACAGGCATCACCGGCAAGCTCTCAACCTCGCACACAGCCGACGCGGCCCTCAGTGATACGCAGAACGCCATGCGCATCTACACCAGCTATTTCGGCAAGCTGCCCTATTCGCGCATCGCCATGACGCAGCAGCCCGCATGGTACTTCGGTCAATCCTGGCCCACGCTCGTCTATATGCCTTACGTCGCTTTTATGGATTCGACACAGCGCGAGCAGTTGTCCGACATACAATTCAGTTCCCAAACCTACTGGCGTTATGTCGGGCCGCACGAGGTTTCGCACCAGTGGTGGGGAGGCGCGGTCGGGTGGTCTAGTTATCGTGACCAGTGGATAAGCGAAGGCTTCGCGGATTTTTCGACTTCGCTCTATATTCAATACGTGCGCAAGGACTTGACCAAGTTCATAGATTACTGGGAAGAGCAGCGCAAGCTGATTGTCGAATCATCCGAGGAGACAAAGAATCGCAAGCCTTACACGGTTGGGCCAGTCACGCAGGGCTATCGTCTTGATGGCGGCAAGACGGGCAGCGTCTATCGGCGCATCGCCTACGGCAAAGGCTCTTACATCCTGCACATGCTGCGCATGATGATGTTCGACCACAAGGGCGGCGGCGATGCTCGTTTCCGCGAGATGATGAATGATTTCGTCAAGACCTATTATAACAAGGATGCTTCGACGGAAGATTTCAAGCAGGTGGTTGAAAAGCACATGTCGCCACAGATGGATTTGGAGAAGAACGGGCGCATGGACTGGTTCTTTAAACAGTGGGTCTATGGCACGGAAGTCCCGGCTTATCGTGTGGATTACAGCTTCGGGTCTGAGGGCGGCAAGCCGACGATGACGGCGCGCATCACGCAATCCGGCGTCTCGGAAAATTTCCGCATGATGGTTCCCATCTACGCGGATTTCGGGAAAGGCTGGACCAGACTCGGCGCGGCTGCCTTGAAAGGCAACTCATCCGTTGACCTGACGAATGTCCCGCTGCCGCAACAACCGAAACGCATCACACTCTGCGCGCTCAACGATGTGCTGGCAACAAGCATCCAGAGCAACAAGCAATAGAAGCTGATAGTGGTTCAGTTTCAAAGAGGGAAAGACACGTCTCCCGCAAAGGCGCAAAGGCGCAAAGAAAAGCTTAATTGTTTTCTTTGCGCCTTTGCGGGAGATTCTTTCGTCGCTGTTGCTCACATCGCAAACTACTTTTCCTGTAGCTTCTTCAAAGCCTCTTTGCCGGTTGTGTTGTTGGGATTAAGCTCGACGGATTTCTGGTAATTTTTTATCGCGAGCTCTTTATCTCCATTGACCATGTAGGCTTCGCCAAGACTGTCATAAACATTTGCTGATTGCGGGTAGTCTTCGGCATTGAGCTTAAAGACTTCTATCGCTTCTTTGACCTTCTTCATCCTCAGCAAGTCATAGCCGATTCTGTTCATCTGTCTTTCGTTCACGACTTCATCTGCCGCGCGTCCCTTTCTTGATTCACGATATTCGCGCAGGGCCGTGTCCGCGCCTTTGGCGAGGATGCTTTTGAAGAGCAGGCGTCCGGGCGATTTGTAGGATTCGTATTTGAGCCAATCAAGCGCGGGCCGCTCTCCGCCGACCGCTTCGTCAACAATCTCTTTGACGATAGAGAGACCGTTCGCGCTGTTGGTAAAGACAACCATGCCTGTCTTCTGTTTGACGAACGCGACGATGAAGGCTTTGGTGTTGCCGTTGTCGCCCCAGTGCCAGAAGGCTGTGCCGTCCTTCGTGCTCTGCAAACCCCAGCCGAGTCCCCACGAAACATTTTTGGAGAGCTTGGCGGGCGCGGCATCCAGATTTCCAACACCCGATTCGCCCACCTGGATTTGCGGCGTGAGCATTAATTGCGCCGTCTCTTTCTTAAGGCCAGTGCCATTGAGTATGGCCGCGATGAAGCGTCCGTAATCCTGCGCGGTTGTGTGAAGACTTCCGGCGGCGTTGGCCTTTGTCACTTTGTTCTGGCCCACGGGTTCGCCTATGGAATTGTGCGTGAAAATTTTCAGCTTCTCGTAACTCTCAAGCCAGACAAAGCTGCTGCTGTTCATCCCCAAAGGTTCAAGCACCAGACGCTTCATCAACGCTTCGAGCTTTTCGCCTGTCACATGCTCGACCACTTTTGCCAGATAGACAAAGCCTTCGCCTGAATAACTGAAACGCTCTCCGGGCGTGAAGTACATTTTGAGTTGCGGGCTGTCGCGCGGTTGTCGCCAGTTCGGAAATCCGGTCGTGTGCGAGAGTACGCGCCGCGCGGTTATCTGGCCCACACGTGCGTCATCCGCGACATCGTAGTTGCCCGGCAGATATTTGTTGAGCGGCGTGTCTAGGTCTAGCTTGCCCATGTCCACGAGCTTGAGCACTGCATAAGCAAAGACAGGCTTGGTGAGCGAAGCCGCTTCAAAGATAGTCGCATCATCCACAGGCTCTTTCGTCTGCGCATTCTTCACTCCAAAACCTTTGTGCCATGCAAGCTGCCCGTCACGCACGAGCGCAATCGAAAGCCCCGGAATGTCTCCCTCCGACATCAACTGCGGCAGGTCTCGCTCAAGTCGTGCAATCAACTCTTCCGTCTTAACTTTATTTCGCAGGGGCGCGGAGACATCTATGGCTCTCGATTTCTCTTGCGCGCGGCCACGCGGCGGCGGCACAAGCAAGATGCCTGCGAGGAAAGAGAAAACGACGAGGGCTTTTAAAGTGGACTTCATTAAATTTGACTCCTTATTCAAGATGAGGGCTGGCGGCAAAACTTCTCTTCAAGCAAAGAGGCCCGGCATCTTTCTCAAAAGCTTTTGAGAAAGATGTCAGGTAATATATGCCGTACATTGTGGAAACACCGCACAGAAGAATTTCGTGACAGGAATTTATAAGCTCGTGCTGTGAGTGGTTCTCAATATTTTTCGTAACTGGAGAGCGGCTTCATGTCGAGGCCGAAACATTCCGGGGATTCTCCGACAATCGCGGCGGCAAAGAAAACGTAAATGTATCTTGGAGTCGTGAGACCAAACACGGCTTCACGATCTTCGGGCTGGCTGTTCATATAAAAGTCAGGTTGGTTTCCGATTAATGCCCAGAATCTTTGTTCAGACTCTTCTTCACTGAGCACTATTACGCCGCTCAAATAATCTTGAATGATTTCCGAACCCTGGTTATAGGAGACGAGCGCAAGCGCGACGCTCATCCTATCCGAAGCAAACTGATTGATATTGTCTTTTATATATCTCGCGGCGGCGGGAGTTATTTTATCCAGCTTACAACGGTCTGCCGGGTCAACGCCGTACTGGCGTGCAGTTCCGGCGGTAAATTGATAAGGCCCCAACGGGCCATTCGGGGCTTGCAGGCAATCGTAATACTCGCTTTCAATCATCGGGATATAAAGACCAATCACAGGCGGCACACCGTAATCTTTAAAGACAAAGTTGATAAACGGAGCATTTTGAATGCCTCTCTGGAAAACGGACTTCAAATCTTCATTCCATTTCAGCTTAGAGCCATTGCCGACACGCGCCGCATAATTGTCCACAAACCTTTTAATGTACATCCGTGAAAGAGGAGGAATTTTATATTCGCGTTTGGCTATTACCATTGAGATGCGCCGCATGCGGTCATCAATGAAAGCTATCCGCTCGTTGTCTGTCATCTGCTGGTAAAGCTTGTCACACTCGACAGGTTTGGTATTAGCTACATTTGCGGGCGGGGTTACGCCGCCTTGTGTCGCACCTTGTGCGGGAGCGGAACTCTTTGCTTTCCATTTTCCGGCCACATAGATTCCGAGCACAGACAACAATATCGCGCAGGCGACGAGAGCGACCGCGAGCCGCCATTTTCTTTTTGTGACTTGTTGTAGGGCAGGCTTTTTGACGGGCGTGCTCTTCAACATTTCGGACAGATCTTCGAGCAGTCCTATGAACTCAGGTTCATCCGTAGAACCATCCCAATCCACAAGCCTCGCCGCCTGGATGCGCCTGAAACCAAAACCGAAAGGGATTTCAACATCTTCAAGCAAAACTGGAATGAGGATTCCGCGCTTGATAGCTTCGGCTGCTTCATCCTTCACCCACTCGGAGAGAATCGAGGCGCTTGACCAGAGCACCACTACACATTTCGCAGCATCCAATTCCTTCTTGATAATCTGATCGAATCTAGTCCCGACGCGGATATGCGGGTCCCACCAGACAGACCAGCCGTGTTGCTCTAAGGCTTGAGCCAAATCTCCGGCGCTTGATTTATCCGCCCTCGCATAACTGATGAAGATGTCGCTCATTCTAAAAAACTTTGCCGGATGACGTTCGAAGCATTTGAGCAGGCTACAAGTGAGGCCGTAAGATGACACGGCAGTTCGCGTTTGTTAGCAACTTCATTGTACTACAGAGTATTGTGAACTAATGTGGAAGTCGCGAGCCGATTTCAAAGACGGTGAAGAGAAAGTCTGTGAACTTTGCTTTTGCGCCTGTCGTAAGCCGTCCTGAAACGAGGGCTACGGCCCGCCGCGCTCTGCTTTAATGAAAGGTCAAGGCATGTACTGTCCCAAATGTGGTCAACAACAGGTTTCAGATGAGATGCGCTTTTGCCCGCGCTGCGGGTTTCAGTTGGGGGCCGTGATAGCCTTGATGGCTGGCGGCGGTTTGCCGGTGGCGATGAGCGGCGCGCATCTGCAAAGCGAAAAGCCTTCGGCGCGCAAGCGCGGCATACGTCAGGGAGCCAAGCTGATGTTTGTGAGCGGCGTCCTACTGCCCATCGCATTATTCCTCTCTATTGTGACTGAAACGCCGCTCCCGTTCGTCATTCCGTTTACAATTTTTCTGGCAGGTCTCGCCTTGAATCTCTACTCGCGCCTCTTCGCAGAAGAGACGGGAGCATTATCCCAATCAACCATGCCCGCACAGTTTGGCCCAATGCAGCAAGGCTACTTGCCAGCGCATCAGAGCATCCCCGCGCCCGGCGCGAACAAACCCAATGCCAGCACATCTGAGATGGCACGGCCTCCGAGCGTGACAGAGCACACGACAAAATTGCTTGATGAAAAGTAAATTTAGCCACAGAGACACAGAGATACAGAGGAGAAGAAAAAGGGTAAAAGTGAAGAGGGCTTGAATACCTTTTTCCTTTCCTTTTCTCTGTGCCTCTGTGTCTCTGTGGCTAATCCAACGCGCGGACAATCAAACATTTTAAATAATAAGTTTCAGGGACTCCGAGCAACACCGGATGGTCGCGCGCCTGCATGCGCTTTTCGACAAGCTGCACGCGCCGCCTTGCGTCGTGCGCTGCTTCCAACAGGATTTCGAGGAACGAATCTTCCGACATGTGATAAGAGCAGGTGCATGTGATAAGCGCGCCGCCGGAGTTGAGCAGTTTGAGTGCGCGCAGATTGATTTCCTTGTAGCCGCGCACGGCGGCACGCACACTCACGCGGTTCTTCGCAAACGCGGGCGGGTCGAGCACGATTGTGTCAAACATCTCTCTTGCAGTTTCCATCTCGCGCAGCGCGTCAAAGACATTTGCCTCACGAAACTCCACGTTGAGAGCTTCATTCAGTGAGGCATTGTGCCGCGCGGCTTCAATCGCTTCGGCGGAAATATCAAGGCCCATCACGCTCTCGCAGACGCGCGCGAGGTGAAGCGCGAAGGCTCCGTTGAAGGTAAAGCAATCGAGCGCGCGTCCCTTTGCGATGGCCCGCGCGGCGAGGCGATTTTCTCTCTGGTCCAAGAACGAACCCGTCTTCTGTCCCGCGAGCGGCTTGATGAGAAAACGCACGCCGTCCTGCACAATCAAAAGCTCTTCCGGCGCATCTCCGTACAAAAGTCCGGCGCGCAATTCCAATCCTTCAAGCTCTCTGACGCGCACATCATTGCGCTCGATGATGGCGCGCGGCGCAAACTCTTCCAGGAGAAGCTCTGCCAGCATCCCTTTCAAGGCATCCGTTCCCTGCGAGAGAGTCTGCAAGACAAACACGTCATCATAAACATCCACAATCAGCGAAGAGAGCAAATCGCCTTCGGAATATATCAAGCGATAAGCATTGGTCTCAGCTTTATATTCAGCCCTGCGCGCAGCCGCCACACGCAGGCGCGCGCGCCACCACTCGCGGTCAATCGCTTCATCGCGCAGGGAGAGCAATCGCAGAGAGATTTCCGAGCGGTCACTGTAAAGCGCGCGGGCCACAAACTTCCCGCGCTCGTCGCGCACAGTCACGACTGAGCCGCCCGCCGCACCGCCAGTGTCCGCGACATCGCTTTTGTAAATCCACAAATGGCCTTTGCGTGCGCGCTCCGCCCCGCGTTTGTTGACAGTGATTGTGTCTTTCATCTCTCATCTGAATCTATCACAAAGCAAGTCAGAACCGCTTGCATCTGCTGCTAATGTCTCTTTTTCTTTGCGTCTTTGTGCCTTTCCGGTTAATCGCTTGAAATCAAAGTTAGCAAAGATGTACCCTTGCGCCCGGTTTTCCGAAAAAGAAAATTAAAAGCTCTTTGTAAACTATACCTGACTGGAAGGAGGATTATCCGTTATGCCTGAAGTTGGAGACGAAGCCCCTGAGTTCGCGCTCAAGAGCAACTTAGAGAAAGACAAAGTAGTGCGGCTCTCGGATTTTCGTGGACAGCAGAATGTCGTGATAGCTTTCTACCCGTTGGCCTGGACGCCCGTGTGAACGGCGCAGATGCCTGCGTACGAGGCAGACCTCGAACGCTTCAAAGGCTATGATGCTCAGGTACTGGGCATCTCTGTGGACAGCGTCCCGTGCAACGCCGCCTGGGCCAAAAGTTTAGGCGGACTCTCTTACGACCTCTTGAGCGACTTTCATCCGAAAGGCGAAGTCGCACAAAAGTATGGCGCGTGGCGAGAAGCCGACGGCATCTCCGAACGCGCGCTTTTCATTGTGGATAAAGAAGGCAAGCTTGCCTACAAAGACATCCACAACATCGCGGATCAACCGGACAACGAAGACCTGTTCGAAGTGCTTCGCAAACTGTAAGTGACGGGCGCAAAGTCAAAAGCCCTGGCCCGCGGGCTGAATCTACAACCGAGATGCTTTTCAGGAAGCCGCTCCGAGACTTTGTAGCTTCGGCCCGCAGAGCTTTAACAAAGAGGAAGTTTTTCTATGACCATGTCCAGAAAGTGCGTGCCGTTTGCGCCGTTTGAAGGCGAACTGGCAAAAGCCACCGTCGCCATCGTGACGGCGGGCGGCGTGCATCTCAAAGAGCAAGAAGGTTTCAATATCGCAGACGAGCTTGGAGACTTAACCTATCGCGTCATTCCGCCCGATGTGGATTCATCCGAGTTGATGGTCACGCATCATCACTATGACCACACGGACGCAGACAGCGACATCAACGTAGTCTTTCCGATAGACGTGCTGCGCGACCTGCAAGCAGACGGTTTTATCAAAGACATCGCGCGCAAGCATGTCGGTTATATGGGCTACACGATGCAGCTCAAGGCGATGTACGAAGGCACGGCGCATGAGATTGCCAACGAGATTGATAAAGGCTCAAGGGCAGATGTCGTCGTCCTGACGGGAGGCTGACCGAGCGTCTGTCACCGCACGGTCGTTGCGGTTCAACGCGAGATTGAGATGAAAGGCATCCCGACAGTTTTGATTACGGTGAGCCCGGAAGTTTCCGCGCAGATGCGCCCGCCACGCGCGCTCTATCCCAAAGGCTTCAAGATTGGCAACAGTCTGGGGCGGCCACAGATGCGAGACTTGCAAAGAGAAGTTTTGCGCGACGCGCTCAACCTGCTCACAGAAAACACGCGGCCCGGTCAGATTGTGACGCGCGAATATCCAGAGTATGGCGAGCAGTACGAACCACCGAAAGTTAAGAATTGAGTTCTTAGTAAACTGAAACATGTATAAAACTATAGGCATTGTGACAGGCGGCGGCGATGCGCCGGGCTTGAACGCGGTCATACGCGCGGCTGTCAAGACCGCTGTGGGCGAGTATGGCATGCGCGTCATCGGCATCGAAGACAGTTTCGAGGGCTTGCTTGGCGAGACGCGCACGCGCGAGTTGTTGCCGGAACATGTGCGTGGCCTGCTGCCGCGCGGCGGGACAATCTTGGGAACGCGCAATCGCGGGAAATTCATCGAGCGAGATACAAAGGGCCAGGTCGTCAAACCGGAAGATGTTTACAGAGAAGCTATCGGAAATCTCCAAAGGCTCGGCATAGAGGGACTCGTCGTGTTAGGCGGAGAAGGCACGCTTGCCATCGCTGCGGAGTTTGACCGTCTGGGCTTTCCGGTCATCGGCGTGCCGAAGACGATTGATAACGATTTGGCCTGCACGGAATTGACCTTCGGTTTTGTGACCGCGTTGGACATTGCGACGGAAGCTCTTGACCGACTGCACACGACTGCCGAATCGCATGACCGTGTGATGATCTTGGAAGTGATGGGTAGGCACACTGGATGGATTGCTTTGCATTCAGGCATCGCTGGCGGCGCGGACGTAATCCTGATGCCGGAGATTCCTTTCAGCATGGAAGCCGTCGCAGCGAAGGTCAAAGAGCGTGACCGTTGCGATTCGCAGTTTACGATTATCGTCGCCGCAGAGGGCGCGCGTGAATATGACGGCGAGTTGATTTATCAGGACACCGGCGACGCGCAGCACGCGCCGCGTCTTGGCGGAGTCGGCAACTACTGTCGCACAGAGTTGGAACAGTTGACGGGCAAAGAGACGCGCTGCGTCGTGCTCGGACACTTGCAGCGCGGAGGCCGCCCGAATGCTTTTGATAGAATGCTGGCGACGAGCTTTGGCGCGTGCGCTGTGCGCGCTTTCGCAGAGGGCCAGCACAGTATGATGGTCGCGCTACAGGCGGCAGACATCGTGACCGTTCCCATCTCGCAAGCCATCGCCAATATCAAGACCGTCCCGCCCGACGGCCAACTTGTTCGCACAGCACGCTCGACAGGCATCTCCTTCGGCGCGCCCGATGAAACCTCATATCACAATCGCGGGCGAACAGAACCATGCGTTTGAAAAGGTAAAAGGAAAAAGTGAAGACAAAAGCAATTCCATAAAATTAATATAAGTGGCTTCCGCCTGCCTTTTGCCTTTTACTTTTTACCTTTCCTCTTCGCTGTACTTTGGGCCATTATTTGTTATAGTCTGAAGCCGTCGCAAAGCTTTTGCTGATTGCCTACCCTGCGGCAATTCGCTTCCCCATAAATGATTTCAATCAGCGATTCTTGAGAAAATTTCTCAAGGGCATCGCCCGCATGTTTTAAGGAATAGTACAAACGCATGCCTCGTCTCAAACGATTCCACACAGTCTCGAAGTTTGTCTTCATGCTGGCAATAACCTTTGCTCTCCCGGCTACATTATTTATTCCTTCCGCAGCTTACGCGCAATGCCCGCAGCCGGGCTTTAAGCCGACGCACGAAGGCTATGATTTCGGTTTTATACAGGTGGCTGCGGATTTCAACATGGACGGCAAGCTGGACATCGCCGGACGTGATAAGACAAGCACGCAGGTCTTTGTTTCGCTCGGCGACGGCATGGGAAATTTTTCCGCGCCGACTTATACGCTGGTCGGAAGCGGGATGCCTTATGTGCGGCTGGGGGATTTCAACGGCGACGGCAAGCCTGATTTGATTGCGCCTCTCACCTCAACGACCAACGCCATCGCAGTCCTGCTCGGCAACGGCATGGGCGGCTTCGGCTTTCCCGTCACCACACAGATTCCGGGACTCGCGCCCTTCGTCGAGGTCGCGGATTTTAACGCCGACGGCAAGACGGACATCATGCTTGCCAAGGGTGGGCTTACAGGCCCATTCCAGTATCAAACACGCTTGAGCGACGGGACAGGCCATTTCGGTGTCAACATAGATTATTTTTTAGACTTGCAGGCGCTTCCGTCTTTCGGAGATTTCAACGGCGACGGCAAAGTTGACGTGGCTTTCAAGACCTATAACGCCAATCCGAACAAAATCTTTTTCTATATCAATACCGGCTCAGGGCTTTTAGCTACGATGCCATCGGCAGATATCACAGGATTGCCCGGCGGATTCTACGAGTTTCACACTGCCGACCTTAACAATGATGGCAAGACCGACCTGGCTTATCTTCCTCACAACGGCAATACCCTGCTGGTCTTTATGAATAACGGCAATGTTAGTTTCACGAGAATGGATTATCCTGTTTTAGCTCCGGCCTCAACAGTTTATTCAGGTGATTTCAATAGCGACGGAAAACTGGATTTGATTACAGGTCAAGACTCAAGTTTTAATGGCGACTACAGAAACAACTATAGAGTCTCCGTCTTATCCGGCAATGGCATGGGCAGCTTTACCGGAAGCGACTATCGTGGCCCACTGTTAGAGTCGAGCGTCATCGGAGATTTCAACGGCGACGGCAGCGCAGACCTCGTCAACGTGCAGAACAATGCACACATTGATAACTCTTTGCTTGTACGTTTGTGGACCAAGACCTGCAATGCGCCGCTCAATACCAAAAGCATCGTTGATTACGATGGCGATGGCCGCACAGACCTTGCTGTCTTTCGTCCGTCAAACGGAACATGGTACACATCCACAAATCCGAATATCAATTACGGAGCAAAGCAATGGGGAACAAGCGGCGACATCCCTGTACCCGGCGATTATGATTACGACGGCAAGACAGATGTCGCAGTCTTTCGTCCATCAAACGGCTACTGGTTCATTCTCAATAGCTCAGACGGAACCATCACGGCGCAGCCCTTTGGCACAAGCGGCGACAAGCCCATGCAGGCTGATTATGACGGCGACAACAAAACAGACATTGCTGTCTTTCGTCCGAGCGAGGGCGGCTGGTACATCCTCAGAAGCTCAGATGGAGCAGTGAGCGGAGCCAATTTCGGCACGAGCGAAGACAAGCCTGTCGCGGCAGATTATGACGGAGACGAAAAAGCAGACATCGCTGTCTTTCGCCCTTCAATCGGCTACTGGTTTATCCTTTCAAGCATAGACAATTCGGTTCGCACAGTTTCTTGGGGAGTTGGCACAGACAAGCCTGTGCCGGGAGACTATGATGGAGACGGCAAGGCTGATGTCGCAATCTTCCGCCCTCAACAGAATGTCTGGTATTTTCAGCGAAGTCACAACGGAGCTTTTTATACGCTGGCCTTTTATAGCAACGAGCCGGGCAATCAGCCTATGCCGGGAGACTATGACGGCGATGGTGTGATGGATGGAGCGTTCCGCAGGCCCACGCAAAGCGAGTGGCTGATAGACGGCAGCGCGAGACCATTCTACATCTTCTTCAACATTCGGACATTCGGCGTGAGCGGCGATGTCCCTGTCTCGACTCCCTATCGCGTCGAATAAGAGCGGGCTATCTCAGCCCCGACAGGGGGCGGCAGGGCTAAGATATGTCGCCCCTCACGGGGCTGTCATGTCGCATCTCTGCTTATCTCAAACTCACGTTAGTTTGCCTCTCGTCCGCTCAGGCGACGTAGTGCAGATGTTCTATAAAGCTGAAATTGGTCGAGCGCGTGCGCTCTGTGTCGCTTGTCCCGATGCATTCGATAAACTTTTCGACGATTCGCTGGTCGAACTGTGTGCCTGCTGCGGCGCGCAATCTGTGGATGGCTACCTCTTGCGAGAGATGCTGGCGATATGGACGGTCAGAGGTCATTGCGTCATAGGCATCCACGACCGCGACGATGCGCGCGCCGAGCGGTATCTCTTCTTCCGAGAGCCCTAGCGGATAGCCTTTGCCGTTCCACCATTCGTGGTGATACTTGATTATCGCATGCACGTCTTCCATATGCGGCACGCCCTGTAGAGCCTGCTCGCCGTGATTGACATGCAGACGCATGACATCCGTTTCATCTTCTGTCAATCGTCCGGCTTTGCGCAGGACGCTTTCAGGCACGCCTATCTTGCCGACATCATGCAGGAGCGCGCCCAGTTTGATATTCGTGATTTCAACTTCGGAGAGATTCAGATGTCGCGCGAGTCGCTCGGCCATCTCTGCGACCATGCTGGAATGCTCGCCCGTGTAATCGTCTTTGACCGCGAGTAGGGAGATGAGAGCTTTGACCGTGCCGACCCATGACTGGCGCAATTCCCTTTCGAGCGCGCGGTTGCGCTCCTTGATGCGGCTCATGACAAGCACGTTATCCATGATATTTAAAAGCTCGTGATGACCGAAAGGCTTGCACAGGTAGGCGGACAAACCCATCTCAAGCAGCGCGCGCTGTTCCATGTCATTATCCGTGCGGGCCGTGAGCATGATGACGGGCGTGTGGCGCAGCTTTTCTTCGCAGGATTGTATGATTTCCAAAAAGACTTCTTTGCCGCTCAGACCCGGCATCATATAATCAAGCAGGATGAGATCCGGCATCATGGTCTGGGCCAGACTGAGCCCGTCGCGTCCGTTGCCTGCGCCGATAAAGTCGTAACCGGCGCGTTCCAGCCTGATCTGTTCCAGTTTGAGCAGGGCTTCGTCGTCATCCACAAAGAGGACACGTTTTCTGTGATCGAAGAAATTGTCGGGCATCTCAACCATCCAGTGCGCCGTTATTGTTGAGTCGAGAGAGTGGCGCGCTCCCTCTTTTGCAAGACGGTCAACAGGGTGATAGTGTAAGGTTGATACAGCCTTGCGCACTTGCAAAAGCTTTGCGGGGCGGCAAGCTTTCTTTAGCAGAGGGCGCGGCATCTTTCACAGGCCCAAAAGGGAGAGTAGCCTGCATCCGGTCGGGTCAGACACAGTTGAATGACGAAAGATGCTGGGCCAGAGTATAACTTACAGGTTGTCTCTGAAAAATTGTAATTACCCTGCAATCAGATTGCAGAACGGTCAAAAATCTAGCACGGCAATCTTGCAAAGCGGAGCGTGAACACACTTTGACACAAGAGATTAAGCAAAAATTACAGGCGGAATTGGATGAGTTGGAAACAGAGCTGCGCGTGCATTTGCCGAAAGAAATTAAGCGCGCGCTGGAGTTTGGCGACCTGCGCGAAAACGCAGAGTATCGCGCCGCGCTCGACCGTCAGGAGATGGTCAAGGCGCGCATAGGACAGTTGCGCCAGCGCATGAGCGAAGTCGCCTCGATTGATATTTCGCAAATCCCGCGCGACCGCGCCGCATACGGCTCGACCCTTGTGCTCTTTGACGCGGAACGCGACGAAGAGATCACATATCGCCTTGTCACGGCAGAGGAGAGCGACCCGCAGGGCGGCCTGATTTCCACGACCTCTCCGGTCGGGCGCAGTCTGATGGGCAAAGAAGAGGGCGATGAAGTGACTGTCCGCACGCCCGCCGGGGCGCGTAATTTTGAGATTCGCAAGTTGACGACGCTGCACGACCAACCCGATGAAAGCAAGGAATAGTTTAAATAAGCGTCAAAAAGCTCTTGTCGGCCTCATCGTAAATAAGTCACACTTAAATCGAATCTTGTTTCATATTTCTTGACAAGTATTCGGGCCGTTTCTATCATGCGCTGTCAGCCAGGCACTGGCCGATGGCAGGCGGAGTGCGGCAGGCTTCCGGGTCGCCGGTTTTAGGAGAAAGACCAAAAGGTGTTCGGGTCAAGTATTGGGCGTGGCGCAAGTCGTATCATCTCTGCGATGGTGCGCGGTCTGGCTCATGGTCGCATCAATCCGAATCTGCTGACGGTGATCGGAGTCTCGCTCAACGTCGGGTGCGGTCTGCTCTTCGGCTTCGGCCATTTTTTCTGGGCCGGAATTATCCTGATTGTCGCTAATCTCTTTGACATGCTGGACGGGCAGGTGGCAAGACTCTCTGGCCGCGTGACGCGCTTTGGCGGCTTTCTGGATTCATCGCTTGACCGCCTCTCGGACATGGTCGTCTTTGTCGGCCTGATAATTTTTTACGCGCGCAATACAGAGTTTCATTCGACGCTCAATGTCTTTCTGGTGTGCGCGGCGATGATGGGTTCGGTGCTCGTGAGTTATACGAGCGCGCGCGCCGAGAGCTTGATTCCCAAATGCGATGTCGGCTTTTTGCGTCGCCCGGAAAGAGTCGTGCTCTTGATTATCGGCGCGTTGACGACGCATCCGAGTTCGCAAAATCCCTTTTTGAATCGCATGCCTGCCGTGCTCTGGATTCTCGCGGTCGGCTCTTACTGGACTTTCGCGCATCGCATGTACCATACCTGGCGAGAGGTTAACAAAGCCGACGCGGCACAGGCGCAAGCGCAGGCGGCATCCGATAGTTCACGTGCTGCATCTAACGCCGGGCCTGAACGACGCACGGAACCGGAGCTGGTGCGCTAAACTCTGACCCCGATTAGATTTAAGACCCATTTATGCAAGCTGAAGCAAGTTCTCCCATTCATAGTTCGAGGTATAAAAAATTGACAATCTGCCCCTGTTGCGGCTTTAAGTTTGCGGGCAACCTGCGTAATGGCTGCCCCGGATGCGGCGCACAAGCCGTGGGTGAACCGCTCGCACGCCCGGAACACGAGCTTCCCTCTTATGGTCGCGCACTCCTGATTGGCGCGATAGGTTCGCTGGCCCTGCTCTTATTTTTCGCAGCGACCCTTCTGGCCTTCCTCGAACGCACGCCTCTGACTTTTGATTTCTGGTCCATAACCGCCTCGGCAGAGATTGCCGCGTGGCGTCTCAAGTGGTTAGCTTTGCCTTTGACCATCGTTTCCATCTGGCTCGGCTGGCGCATCTGCGCGAGTCTTCGCAGAGAGCCGATGCGCTTTATCGGCAGCCGCGTCGCGCATGGCGGCCTCGCAGCCTCTGTGCTGTTCGCAGTGATGGTCGCAACCCTCATCGGCATTACAGTGCCGGAACGCATGCGTCAACGCCAGCGCAGCCATGAAGCGGCTAACCGCGCCGTGCTCTACACACACAATCGCGCCTTCATGGAATACCGCGCGCGCTTTGGAACTTATCCGGCAGAGCTTTCAGACCTGAGCAAACTGCCAGACGCGGACGGCTCGATTGCAGACTTGATTAAGCGTGCAGAGCAGAGCAGCTATAAGCCATGGACAGAGCTGGCCGCAACGCAACCTGTGCCTGCGAAATCGAGACCTTTGCGTGTCGCCGCATTGAGGCCCGCGACGCTCAACTCGGACGCGGACGCCTCGCCCGGCGAGGGAGTGCCTTTCACAAACTACGAGTTGCGGCTTCCGGGCGAAGACAAGATTCTCGGCAATGAAGACGACTGGCTGATGCGCGACGGGATGGTGCGGCCCGTCAACGAGACAGAAGCTTCAAACACTTTTCTTTCAAACGAAGCGAACACGCCGTAACTTGAGAGAGCGCGTGCGTCATGTCCTTTCTGGATCGCTTTCGACGGAAAAAAGTTGAGGATGAAGCGACGCGCCGCTCGCGGCTGCTTCTCACAGGCCGCATTACAGACGGCACCATTCTCGACATCACTTCCGACTCGTCCGGCGAAGTGACCGAAATTTTCTTTACCTACAATATTAGCGGCGTGGACTACGAAGCTTCTGAGAAGCTCAGCCCGGAGCAGCGTGGTCGCCAGCACGACTATGCGCCGGGCGCGAGCATCACCGTGCGCTACGACCCGCGCCGACCGGGCAATTCAGTGGTAGTATAAAAGCAATGATGAGTAATGAGTGATGAGTGATGAGAAACAGCGTGTCTCTTATCACTCATCACTCATTACTCATCACTTGAATTTTATGTTCAAAAAAATCCTGATTGCCAATCGCGGCGAGATTGCCGTGCGTATCATGCGCGCCTGCCGCGACCTGTCCATCAACACAGTCGCAGTCTATTCCGAAGCAGACCGCGAAGCTCTGCATGTGCGTCATGCAGATGAAGCCTACTTGATTGGGCCAGCCCCTTCTGTCGAGAGCTACCTGCGCATCGAGCGCATTATTGACGCGGCCCAAAAATCCGGCGCGGAAGCGATTCATCCGGGCTATGGATTCCTTGCGGAGAACGCAGACTTTGCACGCGCCGTCACTGCTGCGGGACTCGTCTTTATTGGCCCAACCGCCGAAGCGATGGAACTCATGGGTTCAAAGACGAGCGCGCGCCGCGTCGCAACTGAGGCGGGCGTGCCTGTTGTGCCGGGTACGACTGAGCCGCTTGAATCTTTTACAGATGCAAAAAAAATCGCGGCAGAGTTTGGTTATCCGATGATGCTCAAAGCCTCTGCCGGAGGCGGCGGCAAAGGCATGCGCCTCGTCCCTTCTGAGTCTGAAATGGAATCTGCTTTTGAGACGGCGCAGTCGGAAGCCGCAGCAGCCTTTGGCAACCCTGAAGTCTATCTCGAAAAAGCAATCAATCGCCCGCGCCACATCGAAATTCAAATCTTCGCGGACACGCATGGCAACTTCGCACACTTGGGCGAGCGTGAATGTTCCATTCAGCGTCGTCATCAGAAAGTGATTGAAGAATGTCCTTCGCCAATCAATGATGCATCCCTGCGCGAGCGTATGGGCCAGGCCGCAATCAATGCCGCGCGTGCTGTGGATTATGTCGGCGCGGGGACGGTGGAATTTTTGCTTGATGATGCCACGCGGGATTTCTATTTCTTAGAGATGAACACGCGCTTGCAGGTCGAGCATCCTGTGACAGAGCTTGTGACAGGCATAGACCTCGTGCGCGAGCAGATTATGGTAGCGAGCGGCGCAGAGCTTTCGTTCACGCAGGAAGACGTGCGCTGGATGGGCCACGCGATAGAGTGCCGCGTCTATGCGGAAGACCCTGATAACAATTTTCTTCCGTCGCCGGGACGCATCACGCACCTGCGCGTCCCCGCAGGGCCGGGCATACGCGACGATGGCGGCGTCAGCGCACACGCGGAAGTTTCTATCTACTATGACCCGATGATTTCAAAACTCGCCGCGTGGGGACGCACGCGCGCAGAGGCGATTGACCGTCTGCGGCGCGCGCTTGATGAATACGCTGTCGGCGGCATCAAGACGACTCTTCCCTTCTTCCGCGAAATCGTCCGCGATGCGGAATTTATCGCGGGCCATCTGGACACAGGCTTTATCTCACGCTTTAACGAGCGGCGCGCACTGGCCCAAGCGGATGAAACTCAGGAGACAATTTATCTCGACATGGCTCTCATCGCAGCCGCGCTTGATTACGCGGAGAAGCAGAAGCAGCCTGCCGCTCAAGAGCCGCTTGTGCGGCAGAGCAAGTGGCGGCTGGCTGGCCGCGCGGCGTTGCACAATAGAAGTTAGTCGCAGCATTTTTTAGAGAGAGAGTTGATGAAATGCTTTTGAGAGAGACTTACAGAAAAGGCGCGATTGGGGCTTTGATGGATGAGTACGAGCGCGCGGCGGCAGAGCTTGCGCGTCTCGTCGAGCTCATCCCGGAAGAAAGTTTTGTGCGCGTGGTTGATTCCGCGACAAAGGATGGTGACTGTCGCTCCGCGCAAACCATCATGTCGCATGTGGTCAGGGCCGCGTATGGTTACGCGGATTTAATCAGAGAGCAATTCTCTATTCCGTCCACACGTCCACAGCCAACACTTCTTTCGCATCAAGAAGCTTTGGAACAGTTTGAGGCCGCGCTTCGCTACACTGTTGAGACTCTGGACGGCAGGTGGGAGATGACTGACAAAGAGATTACGGCGACGGTCATAAAAGCCCGTTGGGGCGTGACCTATGATGTGGAAGGTTTATTGGAGCATGCCATCGTGCATATCCTGCGTCACCGTCGGCAGATAGAAAAGTTCATCTCGCAGGGCGCGATTGCCATGCAACCGGACGCTTATTAGCGAGCTTATTTTTTATCTTTGCGCCTTTGCGTGAACCGTTCGTTTTAGTTTCTCGCTGGTGGCGCAAAGAGAAAAGATAAGCTCGCTAAGGGTTGAGTGATTTAGTCTGTTGAATTTTTAGCTCGCGTATTAAATGCTTATCAAACTGATTCAGGAGGAGAAGATGAAGCGGACTCTTGCACCAAGCTTGATTTTGTTGCTGGCAATAACGGCGCAGGGGTTTGTGCTCAACTCTGCGGCGCAGGCTGACATGCAAGCCTTCTGGGAAAAGTTTAGAATGGCAGTCATCAAGGGCGACAAAGCGACTGTCGCAGCGATGTCAAAGTTTCCGATTGAGATGTCATACGGCATAGCGCGCGTGAAGAGCAAAGCCGAATTGCATCGCCGCTATCGCGAGATTTTTAATCAGCAAACTAATGCGGCGAAGTGTTTTGAGTCGGCTAAGCCTGAAGTTGATGCCGCGAACTCCAAGCGATTTAGCGTGGCTTGCCCGGATGCTGCTGGAAATGAAGTGGTCGTTTACAGCTTCGTCCTCACGCGCGCGGGCTGGAAATTTGCTTCGCTTGATAACCTGAACGAATAACGAAAGACAGCATTCTTTTTATGAAACTGACGGCGGAATATGAAGGCTTGAGCCACCGTATAGATTTCCGGCGCGAGGACGCGCGCGTCTTTGCGTCGATTGATGGCCGCAGCTACGAGGTCGCCGCCAGCCGCATCGAAAGCGGCGTCTATCTTTTGATAAACGACGGGCGCGTGTATGAATGTCGCGTGGAAAGCAACGCGGCTCAGCAGGATTTGTTGGAAGTGCATGTTGGAAGCCGTTCCTTCTCGCTGGCGTTGAGCGACCCGAAGCGTTTGCGCAGCAGTCATGGCGCGGGCGCGCATGATGTGGACGGCGCGGCGCAAATTCTCGCGCCGATGCCCGGCAAGGTCGTGCGCGTGCTTGTCGAAGAGGGCGCGGAAGTTAAAGCAGGCGATGGCATCGTTGTCGTCGAAGCGATGAAGATGCAGAACGAGTTAAAATCTCCGCGCGCCGGAACCGTCTCGGAGATTCGCGCCACAGCCGGAGCAACCGTCAACGCGGGAGACGTGCTCGCAGTTATCGAGTGAAATTTAATTCTTTGCGAACTTGAATTTGGAATGGTTTTAATGAATCAATCACCGGAAGATTTACGCATTCTGTTGTGGGACATTGACGGGACGCTGATGCGCTCCAAACGCAGGGAAGCTTTTAAGGATTACACAATTCCTTTGCTCGAAGGCGTGTTCGGGACGGCTGGCAGATTGCCGGAGATGACTGTCTCCGGCATGACAGACTTGCAGATTGTCGCGGAGGCTCTGCGCGACGAAGGCTTTACGCATGAGCACATACGCGAGCGCGTGCATGATTTGCGCGTGCGATACATGCAGGAGATGGAGCGCGTCACAAGCAATGTTGAAGAACCGCTCTTTCACCTGCTGCCCGGCGTGCGCGAGACTCTGGAAGCTACTTCAAAACATCCGCGTTATCGCAATGCTCTTTTAACTGGAAATATAGAGCCTGCCGCGCAACTGAAAATGCGGCTCGTGGGCCTTGCGGAATTTTTTCAACTGCCGGGCGCGTTCGGCGATGATTCGCATGACCGCAGAGACCTGCCCGCGCTTGCACACAAACGCATCAATCATTATCTCAAGCTCGATTTGCAACCCGCGCAATTCATCGTCATCGGAGACACGCCCAACGACATAGCCTGCGCACGACACTACGGCACACGCGCCGTCGCCGTCGCCACAGGCCGCATGTACAGCGCGGAAGAACTTCTCGCGCATGAACCGGACGCGCTCTTGCCAGACCTTTCGGATGTAGAGCTTGTGTTGAGAACTTTCGATGAATTGTGAAGGCGGCTCTGCCGCCTGAGCTGTGCGGAAAGCCTTTGGCTTTCCGGCTCATGCCGCTTGAACTTTAGGCGAGGCTGAGCCTCGCCGGGAATAATATGCTGTGCGGAAAGTCTCATACTTTCCGCACAGCATAGGCGGCAGAGCCGCTTTCATCCTTATGCCGATGTAACGTTATTTATCTCTTCTCGCCGCGTCTTCTGCGCGGGTGGCTGAGCCGCTTGAGCCGCAGAGTTTCGTCTGTCGTCAATAATTTCAAAACGTCCATCACCGGAACAAGACGCTGGCCCCAGCGCAGCGCGCGGCTCACATATTGCGGGTCAATCTTATCTCCGAGTGAAACGACATTTCCGATTTCACTCTCACTCGCCTGATAAACTTCGCAGACTTCATCTACTAATGCGCCGATGAAACGGTCGCTCAAGTGCAGGGCCAGAATATGTCTCGGCCTCGATTCGCTTTTCAACTCGGCGCGCAGGCGCATGTCAACGACCGGCAGCATTACTCCGCGCACGTCTATCAAGCCGACCAGAAACTTTGGCGCGCGCGGCATGCGCACGGGCTCTGTGTAAGGAAAAACTTCCGCCACGTCGCTGACTTCAAAAGCAAAGTATTCATCCAACAGACGCACGATGACAAAATCATGTGTCTCAAGCTGAACATCCGTTGCCTGTTGTGTGTGCGGCGGCGTCATGTGCGCTGGAAACCTTTTTTGATGTCTCGCGTTGTGAGGCGCATGATGATTGGGCGGCCATGCGCGCCAGTGGTCGGCGCAGAGGTCAGCAGCAAGCTATCAATCAACCAGCGCATCTTTTCCATAGAGAGTTGCGTGTTTGATTTGATGGCTGCGCGCGAAGCGAGCGCGGATGCGATTTCGTCTCTCAGTTTATCTTGTCCCGCAACGCGCCGCTCTGCATCTATCGTGCTCAAGACTTCCCCTAAAACATTTCGCGCCTCGTCTGCGGGCAGGTCTGCTGGCACGGCCTTGATGGCGACAGTGCGACCGGACAGCCGCATTAACTCAAAACCGTAAGCTTCCAGTTCTTCAGCCGCGCGGTCAAAGGCGATGGCCTCCGCGGGCGTGAGGTCGAAAGTTTCCGGCATCAAGAGATGCTGCGACTCTGCGCGCCGCGCGCCTTCGAGCGCGTGATATTTGTCAAACAGAATCCGCTCATGCGCTGCGTGCTGGTCTATGAGGAGCAAGCCCTCTTCGTCCGTTGCGATGATGTAGCTCTCTTCCAGTTGGCCCAATGGACCAATGTTGTTTGAGAGCGTTTCAACTGGAACTTCGCGTGCGAGGCTGAGGGCCGAAGCGAGCGGCGGGAGCGCGGGCTTCGTCTGCGCTTGAACTGGCACACGCTCTTGTTGCTTTTCATGAAAAGCATGCTTTTCGTCCTCCGGCTCTCTCTCTTTATGCGCCTCGACGTGGGCGCGGCGCAGGATGGCATTCAAATCTCTGGCAGTATTTCCCCTGCCCTGCTTCGGCGCAGCCGAATCATCGCGCGCGACTGTAAAGCCGAACTCCATTTTTTCCTGGCGCGCGGGCGGCACAAGCTCGCTCGTCACAGTCGTGCGCGCACGACTCTCTTCCGCAGGATTGTTTGCAACGACTGAGCTATCAAAGCTTGCGACAGCATCATCTTCATGTGAAGGAATGTGTGCGTTGTAAGTTTCTTCTTCCTGCTCAGTCTCAACCTCGCGCCCGTCGCTCTCGGCTGCGGCTTCGCTTGAGCGCACATAGCCTGCGCTGGCAAGTGCGGCTCTGACAGCTTCGCGCACGGCATCTTGGACGGCTGCGGCGCGACGAAACCGCACTTCCGTTTTCGCCGGATGCACATTGACATCCACTTCTTCGAGCGGGACTTCGAGAAAGAGCAGGGCCGCCGGATAGACTCCCTGCGGCAGGATTCCCCTGTAGGCTTCCGAGAGCGCGCGGCTCACAAGACGGTCGTGCACATAGCGGCCATTGATAAAAAGATACTGCGCATCACGCGAGCTGCGTCTTTCGCGCGGCGCAGAGACAAAGCCTGTGACGCGCGCTATCTGCGGATGACCGCCGCTGACTTCAAGCAGGTTTTCGATAAAGTCCGCGCCAAAGATTTGATATGCGCGTTCGCGCACATCGCGCGCGGGAGCGACGCGCAAAGTCTCGCGCCCGTTGTTGGTTAAAGTGAAAGCGATTTCAGGATGCGCGAGCGCGTAATGCGTCACCAGGTTGACCAGATGAAAGCTCTCTGTCGCTTCCGACCGCAAAAACTTTCTGCGCGCCGGAACATTAAAGAACAGGTCGCGCACAGAGATGCTCGTCCCTTGCGGATAAGCAGCGTCTTTGACTTCGCGCCATCGTCCGCCTTCAATCAGAATGCGCGTCGCCGTCTCGGCCTCTCCGGTTTTAGTCACCAACTCGACACGCGCAACGGAAGCAATCGAAGCCAGAGCTTCCCCCCTAAAACCTAACGTCGAGATAGCATTGAGGTCTTTGGCCGCAGTTATTTTGGATGTCGCATGACGCTCAAAGGCGAGCACTGCATCATCGCGCGACATTCCTTCGCCGTCGTCCACGACGCGCAAGAGCCTGCGCCCGCCAGCCTCTACATCAATCTCAATCCGCCGCGCGCCCGCATCAATAGAATTTTCCACCAGCTCTTTAGCAACCGAAGCGGGCCGCTCGACAACTTCGCCTGCGGCAATCTGATTGGCTAACTGGTCTGAGAGAACGCGGATTTTGGACATAGAAAAGTAGGTCAGTAATCAGTAACCAGCAGTCAGTAGAAAAGCATTTGTCTTGATGCCAGCTACTGTATGCTGGCTACTTCACAGATAAACCACTTGATGGTCTTGCGAGCCGAGATTGATGGCGTCGTAAATCCAGTCCACCACGTATGAGCCATGACGCGCGACGAGTGAGGTGATATTGATGCGTCGTTCCTGCAAAGTTTTTTCGGGATAGAGACAGGAGAAGGCGCGTTCTATCTGGCGATGCACGGCGCGGTCGCGGTTGAGTTGCGCGCGATGAAAGCGCGTGCGCAAGCCGCCGAGTTGATAATTGATTTTGCGTCGCCCTGTCTCAAGAGCCTCTGCGAGAGTCGGGTCAACCTCGCGCAAAGATTCGCGCAATCTATCAAGCTGTAGATTGACAGACTCTTCCGTCTGCGCAAAAGTCTTTCCGGTCTCCGCGCCCAAATGTTCTTCGACAACGCGGGCCAGCACAGTCTCCAAGCCTTCAAAGAAATCGCTCAGTTCCAGATTATAACGTTCGAGCGTGCGGCCCGTGCGGCTCTCTACAATCGTCATGCTCGCGCGATGCAGAATCGGTGTGACAGGTCTTTCGAGCAGGCGATAGACTTCGCCAGTCTGCGCGAAGTAAGCAATCTCAGCAGCCCCGCCAAAGTATGCAATGGTCGGCAGCAAGTAATCCTGCACGACCGCGCGCAAAGTCACATTCGGACTGAATCGCGCAGGCTCACGCAAGGCAAGCTCGGCCAGTTCTTCCGCCTGAAGCTCTTCGCTTCCCTCTTTAGTTTTGTAAGTCCCTTTGTCCGTGCGCGTGACTGCGTGGCGCGTGCCGTCGGGCTTGTGCAGAAAGAGCGGGAAAGAATCGCCGGATGCTAAGACCTGCGCGTGATAGCCGCTCTCTTCCAACTCGCGGCTGCGCTCGACCAGCGCGTTTGCAATCCCTTGCGCGCGTCGCGCTGCTTCCGCATAGAGCGGCGCGGCCAACTCTTTCAAATGCACATCCGACGGGTCGAGCAAAATCAGGCCATGCTTTCCGATGAGCGATGTCATCATACGCGCGAAGGCTTCGCCATAACGGCGGCCCGGCTGCCACGCATCGCGCACAAGCTTTTCGAGGTCTGCTGTAAATTCCGTTTCAGGCAAGACTTCTATGAGGCGCGCAATCGTTTCATTGATAGATTCATCGAGCACGACCTGGCCCACAGGCGTGCCTTCCGTGTGCATGGCTTTCGAGACACTAACCTGTGCGAGGCGACAATCGCAGCCGATAAATTCCGCGCTGGCGACTTCCGCGAAATCGTGATCTTCGGTCGCAATCCAGAAGACAGGCACGGCGGGCGTGCCGCGTTGCGCGAGACAGCCAGCGAGTTTGACCGCCGAGAGAGCTTTGTAAATAGTGTAGAGCGGCCCTGTAAAAAGTCCCGCCTGCTGGCCTGAGACAACTGCGACTGTCTCAGCTTCGCGCAGCCGCGCAATGTTTGCGAGCGTCTCCGCGCCAGCTCCCCAACTCGTATTCATCTCTTCGAGCGCATCACACAAACGTGCGCGGTCAGTCTTGTATGCTGCTAAAACTTCCGGCGCGCGGCTTGCCAGTTCGTGATGAAATTTGACTACGGAAGGATAGAAGCGGCGGAGCGCGAGAGGGTCGCGCAGGTAATCAAGGAAGAGACGCGATTGATGCGGGACGCGCTCAAAGGGCAGAGCCTTGACGCGCAGACCTGCCTCTTCGGGCGTGCTGTAACATGCTGCTTCGGTAGTGCTCACTGTGTTGATGCTCCGGCGAAGATACGTTTCTCGCTGTCCCTTTGTTCATCTAATGCGCTTGCAGATTCTTCTATCAAGCGCGCAATCTCTGCGCGCGCTTCATCGCTGGCATTGGCAAGCGGCGCGCGCACATGGCCGCCAGTGTAACCGATTATCTCAAGCGCGGCCTTTAATCCGCCGATGCCATAGCGCACAGTCACTGCGCGCGCGAGCGGCGTCAACTTTTGTTGTAAAGCGCGGGCGCGGCTGTGCTCCGCTGCTTGCAGCGCGTGATAAATCTCAAGGCACTCGGCAAAGGCTATGCACCCGACGGCCAGAATCGCGCCGCGTGCGCCAGCAGACAGCGCCGCATAGAGCAGCGCGCCGTTGCCCGTCAAGACTGCGAAATTTTCCGGCACGAGGCGCAAGGTTTCTGCGAAGTTAATAGCATCGCCGGAGCTATCTTTGATGCCGATAATATTTTGATGCTCAGAGAGGCGCGCGACCGTTTCCGGCGCGAGTGCGATGCCCGTCAACTCAGGCATGCTATAGAGCACAAGCGGCGCGGGCGAAGCGTCTGCGACTTCCAAGTAATGTTTGATGAGTTTTTCTTGCGACATCGCCGCGCGATAAAAATGCGGAGTGATGACGAGCAAGGCATCCGCGCCTGCCTGTGCAAAGCTGCGCGCTTCGTTGATGGTCGCGTGCGTGCTCTGCTGTCCCGCGCCGACGATGAAAGCCATGCTGTCTGGAACAGACGCGCGTGCTGCTTCGATAACTTCAAGGCATTCGCGCTCTTCCAGATGCACACGCTCGCCGGTCGAACCGAGTGCAACGTAACCGTCTATGCCGCAGGCGTTCCACTTCTCAATATTCGCGCGCAAGGCACGTGCGTCCACACGCCCGCGCTCGTCAAAAGGAGTCGGGAACGGAAGCATAATGCCGCGCAGAGTCATGGCTGAGAGCACGACCTCTGTAGAAATTCTTTCGTCTGTCTTCAGATGGCTTTTCAAACCCGCTCATTATAGCGGGCGGTTTCGAGGACGCGCAATGACGCTGCTCTCTTCTCACATACAAAAGTCCCTGACGACCATGATAGTCGCCAGAGACTCTGCATCCTGCCAGGTTTCTTTTCGCTTTTAAATCTTAAGTCCGGCTATCCACATTAAAGATAAGTATAGCCGTTCACCAGAACGCCGTGCTGACCATCCGGGCTGACCACTTCAACATTTACCACCCCTGCCGGATGCGCGGGTGTAGTTGCAGTGATGGTCGTGCTGTTGACTACATCAACAGCTTCAGCGGGTTGGCCGCCAATAGTTACTGTAGCCCCGCTAACAAAATCTTTTCCGGTAATTGTCACCCGGACGTTACCGAGAGTCTGACCCTGTGTCGGGTAAAATCTTTGATACCTTCGGAGCAGGTGCGGCATGATCCTTTCCTTTCTCTGATTTCGCGAGCACGGTTTCGGCTATTTGTTTAAGCTTCACTACAGCCTCTTCGGTGAACATGCCGATGAGAGCTGATAAAGCCGCAAAGCCGAACGGACTCGTAGCTTCAACTGAAACCTGTGGAGAGAAGAAGCCACCGCGAATCACAAGGTAAAAGACGAGCGCGATTGTAGCTCCGATAAATGGAAGCAGGGCGTACATGGCAACCCAGCTCCATATTAATTCCCGATTGCCCGCATACCAGTAGAAAGACCGTAGAGCATGAACCAGCGAGCCGAGCGCGCCCGACAGCATGACAATCAGGAGCAGCCCCTCTTCCGGGGAAAGACAAAATTCCCACCATAAGTATCTGGTTCGCCGTTGCCTGTTACTACAGCCAGTGGTCTGATTAGCGGCGTTGCCGGTAGATTGATCCGACCCCGGCGATGCGCTGGCTGCTGGCGTCGGACTGGCAGGAGTTTGAAACAGCACGTAGAGGCTGAGCACCGGAATGCGTATCATTCCCAAAGGACTGGCTGTACTTCCCGGAGAAGGACTGGCAGATGTTCTCGGTGAAGGGCTGGCTGTCACGGTTGGCGATGCGCCTGGGGCGGTTGAAGGTGACGAACTAGGGCTGGGTCTTGCGGCTGGCTGATTCTCACCCTGATCTGGACGTATGTCAGGAGGCCATAACACGATAAGACCATAGAGTATCAGAATGGCGACGAGGGTGAGATACCCTCCGGTTAGAATCACACCCGCCAGTCCCATCGGTTTGCCGCCAGGTGATTCTCCTTTAGCTCTCATCGTGTTTTGAGCTTCGGAGTTTTGAGGTAAAGAATTTTTTTCAATAGTTGTTTGGTCATTGAGATTTTCGGACATGCTCTGCTCCTTAGTCCCTGACATCCGAAGATTGATGTTCAAGCCAGCGCATGAAGACCCTCTCCGGGCGACATTTCAGGGAAACGGGGTCACAACATAATGGGCGGCGCATCATATACTTTCGGGATGGAAACGTTGAAGTGAGGCTGACGAGGGATAAAGAAAGTCGCCAGCAACTAAATGCGCGTGTAGAGCGGCTGCAAGATAATCCTGCCAATTATAAATGTCAACAGAGATTTTTCATGATGAATTTCATATCTCTCGCCGGTGGCGCAAAGGCCTAAAGGAAGACGCGAAGGAAACATTCAAGACAGTGAAGACTTCAATTCCCTTTGCGCCTTTGCGGGAAACTCTTCCAGACCTTCACAGCTTGCATGCAGTGGATTTGACGCTACAGTCGAGTTGACGCGATGATGTATTCAAATCTTTAATCCGGGGAGTTCCAACTTTGCGTCAATATCGTTTTCTACAACTTGATGTTTTTACAGAGCGAGCTTTTAGCGGCAACCCGCTGGCGGTCTTTCCAGAGGCGGAAGGTTTGACGGACGAGTTGATGCAGCAGATTGCGCGTGAGATGAATCTGTCAGAGACAGTCTTTGTGCTGCCGAGCGAGAAGGGCGCGCTCAAGCGTCTGCGCATCTTCACGCCGGGACGCGAGCTTCCGATGGCAGGCCATCCAGTGGTCGGCACATGGAACGCGCTGGCGCGCGAAGGCATCGTGCCTTTGCCGGAAGGCGGAACAGGTTTGATACGCATCGAGCAGGAGCTTGGCATAGGCGTTCTGCCCGTCGAGATAGAGTTCAGAGAGAATCAGCCCGTGCGCGTTGTGATGACGCAGGGAAAGTTTGAGATACGCGCGCAGGTTGATGATGCGTTGGAGCGCGCAGAGATTGCACGCGCACTCGGACTTGCGCCGGAAGATTTGGACCAGAGCCTTCCTGTGCAGGTAGCTTCAACAGGTGTGCCGATGCTCTTTGTGCCTGTGCGGACGATTGAAGCTTTAGGTCGCTGTCGTGTTAATGCTACTGCCCTGGGCGAAGCGGGCCAGCGCATAGGCATCACAGAATGGTATGTCTTTACGCGCGAGACTCTGGAAGGCGGAGCGCACCGCGCGCACGCCAGATTGTTCGCGCCTGAAATAGGCATTACAGAAGACCCCGCGACGGGCGGCGCAGCCGGGCCACTCGGAGCATACCTTGTGCATCACGGCGCGCTTGAGCTTGAGGCGGTTGACGGCGCGTTTCAGTTTGTTATCGAGCAGGGAGATTTCATACATCGCCCCAGTCGCATCGGCGTCGAAATCACAGGCGAGCGCGGCCACATAGAGCGCGTGCGTGTCGGCGGCCCCGCTATAATCGTGGCGCGTGGGGAGTTAGACTTTTAATATACCGCAGAGACGCGGAGACGCAGAGGAAGGCAACATGAAAAATAAAAGAACATCCTTATTTTTGCTTTTTACTTTTCCTTTCTCTGCGTCTCTGCGGTTAAGAGCAATCTTAGTTTTATGATAAATGAACAGCTTGACCTCTTAATCATCGGAGCAGGGCCAGCAGGATTATCTGCGGCTGACGCGGCGGCGCGCGAGCGTCTGAATTATCTGGTCATCGAAAAAGGCTTGATTGCCGACACGATTTTCCACTACCCGGTCGGGCGCACGGTCTTTTCCACTCCGAATGAACTGGAGATGCGCGAGGGCGCGCTTGAGTCCTGCCGGGAAAAGCCCACGCGCGAAGAGTTGCTCTCGCATTACGTTCGCTTTGCGCTCGAACAGAATTTGCATGTCAACACGGAAGAGGAAGCCACGAGCATTGAGCGCACAGAGCCGGAAGGTTTTCTTGTGCAGACAACGCGCGCTGTGTACAAAGCTTCGCGCGTCCTCTTCGCTATCGGAGCGATGGCGCGACTGAGACGCCTCAATGTGCGCGGCGAAGATTTACCCAAAGTCCAGCGCCGCTTCATAGAGCCTTATCCATACGTGCGCAAAGACGCGCTCGTGGTCGGCGGCGGCAACAGCGCAGCAGAGGCCGCGCTCTTTCTCGCGGACGAAGGCGCACACACGACCTTCGCCATCTGGCGCGCGGACTGGGAGAACCGCGACCCAAAGATGAATGCCATCAAACACTGGGTACGCACGCCGCTCGAAGCGCACATCGAGAAAGGCAGCCTGCGCCTCCTGCACTTCACAGCGATTGAAGAGATAACAGAACGCGAAGTCAGGCTCAAGCAGGATGACGGTCAAACTTTAACCTTGCCGAACGACGCAGTCTTCATCCTCATAGGCAGCGACGCAGACCTAACACTCCTGCGTCAGGCCGGAGTCGAAATTGCTCCATCCGGCATAACAGAGCTACCCGTCTATAATCCCGAAACCTTCGAGACCAACATACGCGGCCTCTATGTCGCAGGCCATTTCACACACGCACGCCACATCAAAGAAGCCATCGCCGTCCCACGCCGCATCGTTCCCTTAATCGCACACAGCTTGCGCGTCATCAGCAAATAAGCCAATTCATTTGGCAATAGAGCCGCACAATTCAGCAGCACAGCGACACATTTGGCGGCAAAGCAGCACTATTTAGAAGCAGGCACATTTGGCGGCTCTGCCGCCCTGCTGTGCGGAAAGCCTTCGGCTTTCCGTGACGTTGCCCCTCAACTTTTAGCGGCTCCGCCGCCCTGCTGTGCGGTAAGTCTCTGACTTACCGTCAGCTTACTCCCCTAATCCTTCTGAGGCTGCGCCTCAGGTGCGGCGTAGCCGCACCCAACTTGAGCTAAATACTTGAATTTAGATCACTTGCCTACCTTTCCCGCCTTGACGTGCGGGCGGATTCGATCTTAGATCGTGTCAGTTCTCGAAAGGTCAAGGGTCTTTGGTTCGACAGCGAGGTTCATGTCTTCAACCGGATTGGCAGATGCGGCAGCGATAGCTGATGCTGTGTGGGAAACGGAGATGGCTGAGGCCGTTCCAACTCCTGTGTTTGTGGACGAGAAGCATGGCATACGCCTCTATCAGGGCGATGCTCTGGAACTCTTGCGCCGTGCCAAAGACGAAACCTTCGACCTGATTTTCGCAGACCCGCCTTACTTCCTTTCCAATGACGGCATCACCTGTCAGGCGGGCAAGATGGTGAGCGTCAACAAGGGCATCTGGGACAAGGCCGCGACTTTTGAGGAGATACACAAATTCAATCTCGAATGGCTGGAGCAGTGTCGCCGCCTCTTGAAGCCGAACGGGACTATCTGGGTGACAGGCACTTCACACAATATCTACAGCGTAGGCTTTGCGCTGCAAACTCTCGGCTACAAGATTCTGAACGACATCGCGTGGTACAAGGTCAACCCGCCGCCGAATCTCTCTTGTCGCTACTTCACACACTCTACGGAGACAATCTTGTGGGCGCGGCGCACGCCGAAGGCGCGACACGTCTTTCATTACGAAGAGATGAAGCGCGAGAACCGCAACAAGCAGATGCAATCGCTCTGGCACATCAAGCCGCCCGGCCTGCGCGAGAAACGCTACGGCAAACATCCGACGCAAAAGCCCGAAGCGCTGCTCGATAGAATCCTGCGCGCTTCCTCCAACCCGCACGACATGGTGCTAGACCCTTTCTGCGGCAGCGCAACAACCGGCGTATTATGCGCGCGTCTTGGTCGCAGGTTTGTTGGCATTGATTTGATTCTGTCTTATCTGGACATCGGCATCGCTCGCCTGCGCGACGAACTCAACTCTAATCAACTTGAACTCACGTTTAGCGTCTCCATCAAAACTATCTGGATGATGCCCGCAAATCAGAATGAGCAATCCGCTATCACATGGCGCGAGATTGTTTCGACTGCTCTACAGGAGCTTGGCGGCGAAGATCATTTGAAAGAGATTAATAATCTCGTCGCACACAACCCGCGCACGAAGAAAAATATAACTTGGCCTTCCACCATCCGGCGCGTCGTGCGACAATCTGCGTGCTTTGAAGCAATCGGACGTGGACGTTATCGTTTGAGATATGAATCTCTCAATGCCAGCACATCTGGCGTTAAACTACAAAAGTCCGGCGCAGCAAGCGCGGGTTGTGAGTGAGGCATGGGGACGGGAAAATCTTTACTGTCCAAACTGTCAATCATCTTTCTTAACCACTGCTCCGAATAACACACAGGCTTTTGATTTCACTTGCCAGATTTGCGAACTACCTTTTCAGCTTAAAAGTAAAAGCTCCCCGATTGGCGACCGCATTGTTGATGCAGCTTATAGTGCGATGAAACGCGCGATTCTCGAAAACCGCACACCAAATTTGTATGCGCTTCATTACAATAGATTCTCTTGGCAAGTTCGAGATTTAATTTTAGTTCCTCACTTCGCCTTTTCTCTGTCTGCGATAGAAGCCAGAAAGCCATTAGCTCCGGGTGCGCGGCGTGCTGGATGGATTGGCTGCAACATCGTCCTGAAGAACATTCCGGCAGAAGCTAAAATCCCTCTTGTGTCAGGCGGCGTGCCAACACCGCCTTATCAGGTGCGCGAGAGTTTTCATCGCCTGCAACCGCTTGAAGAGATTCCGCCTCTTGAACGCGGATGGACGCTTGATGTTTTAAGAGTCGTGCAATCTCTGGGCAAGAAGGAATTTTCTAACAGTGATGTTTATTCCTTTGAATCTCAATTCGAGCAGCTACATCCGAACAATCGCCACGTCAAAGACAAAATCCGTCAGCAACTACAGGTCTTGCGAGACAGAGGTTTTCTCGTTCAAGTTCAAAGAGGTGTCTGGGCGGTAAGAGAGTGAATTTACATTAACGAATCAACAGTCGCGCGCTCACGTCTGGCGACGCCTGTGCGGTAGGCTGCTTCTTCTACGTCGCGTGCGACGGCTTCGGCGACGCGTTTGTCGAAGACGGAGGGGACTATGTAGTCGGGGCGGCGTTCGTTGTCTGTAATGATGCCTGCGATGGCGTGTGCGGCTGCGAGTTTCATCTCTTCGTTGATGCGCGAGGCGCGGCAGGCGAGTGCGCCGCGAAAGATGCCCGGAAAGCAGAGGACGTTGTTTATCTGGTTCGGATAATCCGAGCGGCCCGTCGCCATCACTGCGACATAAGGGTCTGCTTCTTCCGGCATGATTTCAGGAATCGGGTTCGCCATCGCAAAGACGATTGGCTTCAACGCCATCTTCTGTATATCTTCGACGGTAATCACGCCGGGAACCGAAAGACCGAAGAACACATCCGCGCCCTTGATGACATCATGGATTGTGCCGCGCTCTTCGTCAGGATTTGTGTTCTGCGCGTACCAGTCTTTGACCCAGTTCATGTGCTCGCGCCGCCCGCGATAGATTGCGCCCTGCTGGTCGCAGCCGATGATATTTCGCACGCCCGCAGCCATGATAATACGCGTGCACGCGACACCCGCCGCGCCCACTCCGTTGACCACGACCTTTATCTCGCTCATCTCCTTCTTCACAATTTTTAAGGCATTGATGAGCGCGGCCAGAACGACGACAGCCGTGCCGTGCTGGTCGTCATGAAAGACTGGAATATCCAACTCCTCTTTCAATCTATCTTCAATCTCAAAGCAGCGCGGCGCGGAGATGTCTTCGAGGTTGATGCCGCCGAAGGCCGTTGAGATAGACTTGATGATACGCACAATCTCGTCCGGGTCTTTGGTCGAGAGCGCGATGGGAAAAGCATCCACGCCCGCGAACTCTTTAAAGAGTTGCGCCTTGCCTTCCATCACAGGCATCGCCGCCGCAGGGCCTATGTCGCCCAAGCCGAGCACAGCCGTGCCGTCCGTGACAACCGCGACCATGTTCTTCTTGATGGTCAGGGTGAAAGCTTTTTCAGGGTCTTTATGAATCGCCTGACAGACGCGCGCGACGCCCGGCGTGTATGCCATCGAAAGGTCTGCGCGTGTTTTGAGCGGGACTTTGGAGACGACTTCTATCTTGCCGCCCAAATGCATGAGGAAAGTTCTGTCAGAGACATTGATAAACTCTACGCCGTCTATATCGCGTATGGCTTCGATAATCTCTGCGCCGTGTTTGTCCGAAGCGGCGTTGACTGTGATGTCGCGTATGACGAAATCTGTGCCGACGCTGACGATGTCTATCGCGCCGATGTCGCCGCCCGCGCGCCCGATGGCGGTGGTTAATTCTCCAAGTGTTCCCGTGCGGCTCGCCAATTTGACGCGCAGGGTCAGGCTGTAACTTGCGCTCGGTGTCTGCTGCATGTGCGATGAATTATAGCAAGTTTTTGATTGAAAGCGAGTTCAGGCGGGAAAGTGTGCGAACGTCTCCCGCAAAGACGCAAAGGCGCAAAGAAAAGATTGAATGCCTTTCTTTGCGCCTTTGCGTCTTTGCGGGAGATTGTTTTTTTCTACTCCGGCACGTAAGCAGACAGCGCGGGTTTGTCTCCGCTCTGTCCCCATGTCGCGCTCAGCAGTGTGCCGTTCGAGCTTCTGCGTACGAACCACTGGCCCGTCGAGGGACGGAAGACGCCTATGTCATATTTGCCATCGGCTTCGTAGTCGCCCTGCGCAGGCACATCGCCCGTCATGCCCCACATAAAATTATCCGCCGTGTTGGTTGTGCTCTTGAGTATGTGCCATGCGCCGGTCGAAGGACGCCAGACGGCTATGTCCAACTTGCTGTCCGCATCGTAGTAACCCTGCACAAGCTTGTCCGTGCCGAGTCCCCACGGCACACTCTGCATGCTGTTGCTCGTGCTTCGCATGATGTACCAGACAGCGTTTGAAGGACGAAAGACCGCGAGGTCTGTCTTGCCGTCGCCGTCGTAATCTCCCGGCACAACCTTATCGCCGTTGAGGCCGAAAGCTTCTGCGCGGAAACTGCCGTTGGAACTGTTCCTGATATACCAGACGCCGCTCGACGGACGCCAGACGGCGATGTCCGTTTTAGCATCCCCGTCATAATCAGCAGGCACAGCGATGTCTCCATTCGTACCCCACTCGATGCGCGTAAAGTTTTGCGCCGAGCCCTGCGAGATATACCATGCTCCTTCTGAGCCGCGAAAGACTGCTATCTCAGAAACGCCGTCGCCGTTGTAATCACCCGGCACTGCCGCGTCCGTCATCAGACCAAACAACTGCTGTGCGCTGGTGTTGTTCGCGCTGTTGAGTATGAACCACTTCGCGCTGCCCGCGCCGTCGCCGTTCGGCCTGTAGAGAGAGAAATCTGTCTTGCCGTCGCCGTCCAAATCAAACGGCCTGACGGCGTAGCGCAATGCCTGGTCAACGGCAGAGCGTATGTCGAGACGGCCATGACCGAAGACATTGTTGGGGAACGCGCCGATTGTGCTGCTGCAAGCGTTGGCAGCTCCGTTGGCTGCAATCGCATCGAGCCGCCCGGCAGAGTTGTTCAAGATAATCTCGGACTGGCTCACCTTATTTGTGAGTGCCGGTTGCGCAGACCACAGGAGTGCGACCGCGCCAGCGACGTGCGGCGTCGCCATCGAAGTCCCGGAGAGGCTGCCATAAGAAGTCGTAGAAGTGCGCGTGCTTGAGCGCGTGCTCGTTCCAGGCGCGGCGATGTCCGGCTTGATGCGATTGCTGCCGTCAATCGTGACCGGGCCGCGACTGCTAAAGCCAGCGATGGTATTCGCGCCTGTGTTGAGCGCGCCGACGGTATAGGCTGCGTCATAGAATGACGGCGAATCCGAAACGGTCGAGCAGCCTGAGCCGGAGTTGCCAGCCGCCACGACAGTCATAATGCCAGCCGCGCGCTGTGCCTCGACAGCCGCCAGTAAAGTGTTCGGCGAACATCCTTCCGATGTCGGGCAAGTCCAGGAGTTAGTCGTCAGGTCTGGAGCCAGAGCCGGATTGCCCTGCGCCGGTGTTCCCGCGACCGGATACGGAGCGAGGAAGAACTCGAAGCATTCAATGTAAGTGGCGGGCGTGCCTGCGCCTTGATTCATATTGCGGCAGCCAATCCACTTGGCTCCGGGAGCAACGCCGACCTGATTGCCCGCGCCATCATCACCGACAGCAGTTCCGGCAGTATGCGTGCCATGCCCGTTATCGTCGCAGGGCGCAGGCGCGTTTGGCCCACAGGTTCCGCCGCCACTGTGTATGCTGTCGTGCCAGTTAAAGTCGTGACTGGCAGTCGCGCCGTTCCATCCGCGATACTTGCCCTTCAAGGCGTTGTGATCCCAGCGATAGCCTGTGTCAGCCGCGCCGACAACAATGCCCTGTCCTGTAAAGCCCTGCGCCCAGACCTCAGGCGCGCGCGTCTGATTGACGCCCGGCTCTATCGCTTCCGGTGTAGCCACTCTTTCAGAGCTTTCAATAGTTGGCTCCGGCAGCTTGTTCTTCACCTGCGGGTTGCCCTCTATGCGCGCGACATCCGAACGCGCGGCCAGTTCTAACGCCACAGCCTTATCCGCCTTGACCCAAATCAGGTTGACTATGTAATAAGAGCGATGCTCTATGCCGCGCTCTTTGAGCCACTCTAAGATTGGCCCCTGCGTGGCCTGCGCTTTGGCCCACAAAGCGTCGCGCACAAAGCGTCCCTTCTCCTGCTTCGTACGCAAAGAATCTGCGCCGTCCAAATCGGCCTGCTCGCTCATCACAACAAGAAACTCTGCCTGCGCGCCCTGCGCCGTGCGCTCCAGCACCCAGGGAGCAATCTTGTTCATCACGACTGCCTCATCTGACTGCGGCAGCATGTAACCTTTGGTGCTCAATAAAACCATCAACGCGAGTGCTAAAATCATGATGACGCAAGCGGAACGGAAAGCTATTTTCATACCGGTTTGTATCCTCTGTGCAGCTAAGCGTCGGTGCAATCTGACCGGCGCGAACAATGATGTGTTGTAGTTGAGCAGAATGCCGAAATCTGTTTCGAGAGATTCGTCGGGCTGAATCTCAGGCAGCGTGAAACAATAAGCCTCTTTTGACAGAGAGTCAAACGAGGGCATTGACTTGCAGATTGCAAAAAATTACCAGCCGCGATAGGCAGCCTGCCAGAACAAATTTCAAGAAAGCTCAATGAATCCTCATGGCACAGTGATTGACTAAGAGCAATGCTGTCAGGACACAGGGTTTGAGAGAAAGACGCACAAACAGCATCGCTCTCAAAAACCCGCTCTCTCAAAAAGTGAAGGAGGAAGAGCCATGAACACAGTCGTCATCACATATCTAACTTATCTTGCCATCAGCATCGCGCTCACAGTCTGGGTGGCCCAGACGCTGCACAAGAACGGGCGCATCTTTCTCGTAGATGTCTTTCATGGCAACGAAGCTCTAGCGGATTCTGTCAATCACCTGCTGGTCGTAGGCTTCTATCTCATCAACATGGGATACGTCAGCCTCGCGCTCAAGGTGGAAGAGAATCTTGAATCGGCGCGCGAAGGCATCGAAGCTCTCTCTTGGAAAGTCGGCCTCGTGCTGGTCGTGCTCGGCGGCATGCACTTCTTTAATCTCTATGTGTTTAGCCGCATACGCAGGCGCGGCAATGGCCCAAAAGAACCGCAGACAACTGTTAGCGGCAGGGCCGTTAGCTTTCGGGAAAGCTGAATTGTAGAAAGAAGCGAAAGACAAGTTTCGCGCAAAGGCGCAAAGACGCAAAGAAAGCTCGCAAAGAGTTGAATGCTTATTTATCTCGAATGCTTTCTTTGCGTCTTTCCTTTAAAGCTTTCTTTGCGCCTTTGCGCCTTTGCGGGAGATTCTTTTTCTTTCTCTGCAAACTCTTTCAAAGACCGTGCAATTTTTCGTAAAGCTTGCGCGCCCGCTTTATTCTTTTTCGCCAGTTCAAGCGAACGCTGGCCCAGGAGTAGATAAGCCGCCAGAGCATCGCGTGATTGCAAACGGCCCAGCGCATCAAGATGCTTGCCGACGGTTGTGACATCTGCGCGTGCAAAGGTGCCTGTCAAAGCTTGTGCGGGCGCGTGATGCGAGAGATTTTCGAGCGTGCTCAGGATAAGTGGCAGCAAAGCCGCACGCGATTCTTTGTCAGACAATCCGCAGCGCGTGAGCATCTCTGCGGCGATGTCAAAGAGCGCGACCATGTGGCCCGAAGACATCACAGCCGCCGCGTGATAGAGAGCCTTGTCCTCTGTGTTGATGGAAAAGCTGCGGCCTCCGAGTTTGCGTATCAGCGTGCGCGCGTGTCTGACGGCTTGCGCGTGGCCTTCGATGCAGTAATGAGCCTGGGCCAGAGTTTCTGAGCCTTTGAGCGGCTCGCTGACAGAGATGAGCGGATGCATGGAGCCTGTGTGAAAACCTCTCGCGCTCAAGGCATGTAAGGATTCGGAAGAGAGCGCACCGCTCGCATGCAGCGCGATGCGCCCGCGCCCGTCCCACGCAATCGAAGAGGCAAGCTGTCGTGCCGTCTCTTCAATCGCATCATCCGGCGTCGTGATAAAGAGGATGCTCGCGGGCCTTAGTTTCTCAAGCTGCGAAGATGAAAGTGCGCGCGTGTTTGGGCCAATCAGTCGCGCGGCTTTTCGCGCATGTGGCAGATGACGCGCAACTACTTCTTCAATCCGAAACCCGCGCGCGGCCAGCGCGATGCCGAGCGCAACGCCGAGCCTTCCCGCGCCGATGATAGAGACAGTTGTTGCTTCTTTCCCTCTCCCGCTCTTCTTCTTACTCGCCATCGCCATCGCTTTCGCCGACGACCTCTACGAGCACTGGCTGATCCGGCAAATCGTCTAGCCATTGATTGAGGCGCGCGCGCAATTCATCTCGCGTCAAGAGTCCGTACTCGTCTGCGGGGACGCGCACGCGCACGGGCGGCGGCGTCGCCATTCTTTGCAGAGCCTGTTCGATAAGCTCTACATCTGCGTGCGAGAAGTGTTCGTGTTCCGTTCCGCGCGCGAACGCGCCCGAAAGATGACGCGCGCGCGCAGTCTGTCTCCGTGTCCTCTTCCTTGCGCGCAATCGCGTCGAGCGCAATCGCCAGAGGCGTGCTCAACATCTGCAATGTACGACGATAAGCATGCCTGCCATGCTCCAACGTCTCTGCCAAATCCTGCGGCAGTCGCGCAAACGCGCTGGCGCGTGTCAGGCGGAAAGAACAGACGCAGGCGGGCCGCTCTGTTAAGAGTTGCCGCACATTCAGTTCGCAATATGAATCACAGGCATGCTGTAGCAACTCTTCGGCCTGCTCCCAATGCTGGCGATTGACGATGGAGAGCTTTGAGAGAGCCTCGAACTCGCGCCACTCCGCGCCGCGCGTCAAGCTTTCGACGGCTTTACGATTAGCATCCGCTCCAACTGTCTCCGCATGCCGCGCAGCATAATGCTCGCTGTAACGCGCATGAAACTCGCGCCATAAAATATCAAAACGCCGGTTCGATTCGCGCTCAAACAGGGTCTGCATGTCTTCCATCATCGCCAGCAACTCGCGCCGCGCGCTCTCTATCTCGTCCACAGTCGTCGGCTCGCTGGTGGCAAGATAAGCGCGCGCACTTTCGCGCACGTTGAGACCCGTGATGAAGTTTGAGAGTTGCATGAGTTGCTGCGTCTGGCGCGCAAACTGTTCGGGCGAATCGCCAAAGGCGTCTGCCACGCGCTGCAAACCTTCTTCGAGCGAGATGATGTCTGCCAGCGCAGCTTCGACAGCATCGGCAGCCGCGCCGAAACTCTTGCGCACGCCCGTCGCAAGCTTCCATGTGCGAGTCGTCAAACCCGCATCCGGCAGCGCATCGAAATTTTCCAAGAGATGCGTGCTCCGCCATGCTTCGAGCCATTCTGCGAGGGCTGCGCGAACTGCTTCACGCGCAGTCGGGTGCGCAATCGAATTGAGATTCGCCTGATGAGTTAAAAGTCTGGCCCACTCCGTCAACTCCTCCGCGCCGTGCAGGAGCGTGGCCGCGCGCGCGATGCCAGCAATCTCGTCCCAACGCAGCTTGAGGTCGAGCGTGCGACGACCGATGCGATCTCCTGCCGCTGTCACCAATTCAATGCGACGCTGCGCAACGAGTGCAGCCAGAATCAGATGCTGCGCTTCATCAAGCAGGCCATATGGCATGTCTCTCAATTTCGCAGAGACCTCTTCAAACGGGACGACTCCGCCATCCGCTTCGTCTGTCATCGCCAACACATCACGCACCCACGGCTGCCTCAGCACCTGGTCGCCAGCTTCGAGCGCATAAGCATCGCCACGCAGTGAGACTAAACCGAGCGGCGCGGCAAACAGACGCGCCAACTCCTGCACGCTCGCAGAGCCTTGATTCGCTCCGCCAAAAAGACCACTGACGAGTCGTGCAACTTCCGATTCGCCGAGTGGCTCTGTGAAGACAGGATGCAAAGGGTAACGCATGCCAAACATCTCTGACAGCATCCTTCCCAACATCTCTGTGAGAGTCTGCGCGGCACGCGCTTCGTCCGTGAAGGCGCGACGAAAGCTTCCGATTAAGAGCACTCCGTCGTCCATGTAAAGTCTGGTCCAGATGCGCTCGACCAGAGCGGTGTGCGTGCGTTCTGCCGCCCGTGCAGTCTCGCCAAACTCCGACAGCAATGCAGAGTTTCTGCGCAGGGCTATCAGACGACGCAAAGCTTCCGTCTCTTCAACGGTCAACGCCGCCGGACACCAGACAACAAACGGCGACCATGCTTCGCCTTCAACAGGGCCACAATCTTCCGGCGCGCCGGAACTGTCTGCGGCCAGACGCGGCGCAAGCATTACAATCTCCCAATCGCCGGGAGCATCTTTGTCTTTATCCTCTGCGCGCTGTGACGGCGGCGCGTAGCCTTCTTCCAAAGCCTGCCACACGAGATGACCAGGACGCCCCATGCCGCGCCACATCAAGAGCAGGTTCGCAGCCTCTCTGGCACGCGCGCCGCTCTCCATCTCCGTAAACGGCCAGTCTTCAAAACGCGAGCGCGCAGCCACACGCAGGAGGTCGTTCATACGCTCTTCGTCAACTGCTTGCGCGGCTGAAGCAAGCGCGGCATCGAATCCTGCGGACGCGCTGATGTTGAAGCGATAACGAATCTGGCCCACATCCTCGCTCTGGCCCACAGTTCCTTGCGGCGCGGCGGCTGCGAAACTCCTGAGCATCTCATGCACGCGCTCGATTTCAGCCTCCGGCGATTTCTCGTCATAGAGCAGCATCGCCGCGCACAACTCTCTGGCAGTCGCACCGCGCCCGTCGAGCGAGAGTATAAAGAGACCTTTCAAGACGAGCTTGGCCTGCAATCTCTGCATGATTGGAATCTGGGCCAGCGCGTTTGTCGCCAGAGAGTCATACGCGGCGACAGCTTCTTTTAAATCTTCTGCTTTGCGCAGCTCATACTCCGCGCGGTCAAAGACTTCATCAAGACCTACGAGCGAGAGCGCGGGACGATTGGCTGCGCGTGCGGCGGCAGAGGCTGCGAAAGGGAGAAAAGCAAAGGTCTGCGCATAGAGCCGCACAGCCGGAGCCGCGTCGGCCACTAAAGGATGCACAGGATAGATAGCTGCAAAGCGCGGCTCGCTCCAGTTAAATCCGGGAACATGACTGCGCAGGTGAGCATAGATGTCATGCAGCGCAGCGCGGCCCACTGCGTCCTTTTGAAAGAGATGCAGGTCTGCCACGCGATAGAGATGTTCGGGGTCTAGGTAATCTATCTGAAAGGATTTGGCGAGAGCGACATTCGCGCCGTCTGCGCCCGCGATGTCATCATCAAGCGCGACCGCGATAAAAGCATTGACATGTTCTGTGGCGGCAGCGAGCGAGCTTAAGATTGGGCCATCGTCGCGCTGGACGCGAGACTGCCGGCCAAAAGCTGTGTCCACGACAAGGACGAGCGGCGTTTCTGCTGCGCGCGAAGCGGCGATGGCAAGCATCGCCGACGGCTCGTGCATCCATTCGGATTCATGTCCGCCGAAGGCCGCGACAAAGGCTACACGCAATTCATCAACAAGGCTCGGTCGCGTCCCGCGCTCTATCCGCGCGACAATGTAACGGCGATTTAAGAGACGCCGCGCGCTCGTCGCCACATGCGAGTCCGTCACTGTATGGCGCAACTCAGGCATCGAGGCCAGCGCGCCAAAGGCAGCTAAGGCATGACTCTTGCCGACGCCGCGCAGGCCAGCCAGAGCGCGTGCGCCTCCGCGCTGGCGCGGCAAATCCGCGAGCGCGTCCAAGAGGCGCGCAATCAAATCGGAAGTCGCGTCCGTAAAACGGTAAGCGGCCAGCGCGCGCGCCGGGTCTGCTCCGTAATTCTGGACTTCCTCAAAAGCCTGCGGCTCGATAAAGTCCTTGATCTTATCCTGGGCGCGTTTCATGATGCTTGAATTATGGGAGGGGCGAATGGGCTTCTGGCCCACACAGCTTTCGACTGTAGCATGCGCCGACAGCAGCACGCAATATTTATCGTTTTGCGCGCTATCTGTTATAATCCTGAGCAGCCACAAATCCTTTGAAAGATATTGAAAAGAAGCCGGAAAAGGCGCGGATGAGAGCAACAAGCGGCGCAACCTGCGAGCCTGTGGCTGCATCCAACGGAGGCCAGCCACAAAAGAGCGCGTTGGAAGTCCGTCGAGTTGATTTTCCTTTGAAGCTCAAGCGAGGCTTCGGTTTCCTTCATTTGAATTAAAAAGTTACCTGCCGCGTTTTGCCACAGAATGCGGCTCTTCATGAGAAAAGCGAACTGCTGAACGGGAAGCTTTTCTTGACGAGACTATGAACGCACACAAGTTTTTGGAGGCTTTCGCCATGAGTAGTCGCTTCTCCCGCAAGGCTACGGCCCTCGCGCTCGCCCTCTCCATGTGGCTGAGCGCCATCGCCGTCGTCTCTGCACAAACGCAGGAACAGAAAACACCAGCGCAGACACAGGAATCTCAGGACAAGAAGCAGGAGACAAAGGCTCAACCGGCGCAGACCGTTGACCGCCGCCCGCTCAAGACGGACGAAGACCCTGCCATGATTGGCAAGCGCAAGCTCAATAGCGGCCCGATTGCCAGCCTTTCCGGCTCGACCGAAAAAGAGATTCGCATCGGTCGCCAGCTTGCCGCAGAGATTGAAAAAGGCGTCAAGTTTGTGGACGACCCGGTCATTACGGAATACGTCAACCGCGTCGGCCAGAACGTAGTCCTGCACTCCGATGCCAAGATACCTTTTACAATCAAAGTCATAGATTCCGATGAGGTCAACGCCTTTGCTCTGCCGGGCGGCTTCTTCTATGTCAATCGCGGACTGATTCTCGCGGCTGACAATGAAGCTGAACTGGCTGGCGTGATGGCGCATGAGATTGCGCACGTCACGGCGCGGCACGCGATGGAGAATCAGGCCAAAGCCAATGTGGCAGAGGTCGGCATGATTCTCGGCTCAATCTTTTTGGGCGGCTGGCCGGGCGTGATTTTCCAGAATACTGCCGGGCTCGGACTGCTCGCGGCCTTTATGAAATTCAGCCGCAGCGCGGAAGAGGAAGCGGACAAGCTCGGCGCGCAGTATCTTTATGCAGCCGGTTATGACCCGACCGCGATGGCGACGATGTTTGAAAAGCTCTCTTCCAAGAACAAGAAGAAGCCGGGCTTTCTTTCCAGAGCATTTTCCACGCACCCGCAACCGCCTGATAGGCGCGCGGCTTCGCTCAATCTGGTAGCTCGCTTCCCTGAGCGCGAAGAGTATGTCATCAGCACTTCGGAATTCCAGCGCGTCAAAAACAGGCTCTTGAAAACCTCTAATGCGCGCATCACGACCTCAGGCGATATCATAGGCGGCGAGGATGGCCCGAACGGACGCCCGACGCTCAAACGTCGTCAGCCCGCGCCGGATGATTCGACTACAGATCCGAACGCTCCGCAGGAGACAAAGCCTGCCGATCCGCCGAAACTCAAACGTAACGACGGCTCGCAGCAGCAGCCTCCGCCGACGACAGACTCAACGCCCTAAGTTGAGCCCCAAAGACGGATTTATTCAGGGGAGATTCTCCGATGATGGAAAAGGAGAATCTCCCCTTTTGATTTTTTAGTAATGAAAGCGGCAGTAACTGAGGAGACAGCCCGGCTTAACTTGACAATTTTCTGAGCATTTCGGTATTCTAGCCGTTCGCGTTTTAGACGCTTTAAGCAGAGAGAGTTATCTATGTCAACATACTTTCCTAGCGGGACTGGTCTCGCTGAAAATCGCAAATGGTTCGTCGTTGATGCGGCGGGGCAAACGGTCGGGCGGCTCGCCACAGAAGTGGCGCGCATTCTCTCCGGCAAGAACAATCCGAAGTGGACGCCGTTTATGGATATGGGCGACCACGTGATTGTGATTAACGCCCGCAAGGCTGTCTTTAAGGGGTCGAAGGCCGAGCAGAAGGTCTATCGCCATCACACGCTCTATCCGGGCGGTCTTCGCGAAATTTCCGTGAAGACTCAATTCGAGAAGCACCCGGAGCGCGTCATTGAGATGGCGGTCAGGGGCATGTTGCCCAAATCCAAGCTCGGCAAGGCGATGGGTAAAAAGCTGAAAGTTTACGCCGACGCAGAACACCCCCACACGGCACAGAAGCCTCAGACGCTCGACATCACCCCTCAACAAACATAAACAAATTAACTGACAAAGATTTTGAAGGATAGATAAAGCTGTGGCTGAAATTCAATATTATGGAACGGGGCGGCGCAAGACTTCGACGGCGCGCGTCTATCTGCGACCCGGCAACGGCGATGTGCTGGTCAACAAGAAATCGTTCGAGCAGTATTTCCCGAACGAGACCCTGCGCATGATTATTCGCCAGCCCTTGCAGTTGACCGAGACGACTAATAAGTTCGACATTCTGGTCAACGTGGACGGCGGCGGCCCCGCCGGACAGGCCGGAGCGATTCGTCACGGCATCACGCGCGCGTTGATGGAATTTAACGCAGACCTCAGGCGCACACTCAAGCAGGCCGGACTCGTGACGCGCGACCCGCGCATCAAAGAGCGCAAGAAGTACGGACAGAAGGGCGCACGCAAGCGTTTCCAGTTCTCGAAGAGATAGTTTTCAGTTTTCAGTTTTTAGTTTTCAGTTAATTGCTGATTTCTAAAAACTGAAAACTAAAAACTGAAAACTGTTTTTAGTCCATTGTCGCCGTCCTGATTTGGTTGCTTCTACGATAAGAAGAAGCCTGTGGGCGGCGGCGAGTACATAAACCAACACTTGTAAAGGAGACTTCTTTTGGCTTCGGTTACGATGAAAGAATTGCTGGAGGCCGGCGTGCACTTCGGCCACCAGGTACGGCGCTGGAATCCGAAAATGAAGGAATATATTTTCGGCGAGCGCAACGGCATTTACATTATTGACTTGCAGAAGACACAGCGCATGTTCCGCGATGCCATCCAGTTTATGACAAATCTGGTGGCGGAAGATCGCGGCAAGACCGTGCTCTTTGTCGGCACGAAACGTCAGGCGCAGGATGCCATACGCGAAGAGGCTGAGCGCGCAGGTCAGTACTACATCAATCAACGCTGGCTCGGCGGTCTCTTGACCAATTTTCAAACCGTCCAGAAATCCATTAAACGTCTCAAAGATTTGGAAGCGATGCAAACTGACGGTCGCTATGAGAAGCTCACGAAGAAAGAGCGCATCAAGCTCGACCGCGAACGCGAGAGTCTCAACAAAAATCTTTCCGGCATCAAGAGCATGACAAGATTGCCCGATGCAGTCTTCATCATAGATGTTCGCAAAGAAGAGATTGCAGTCGCAGAGGCCAATCGCCTCGGCATCCCTGTCGTCGCAGTGGTTGACACCAACTGCTCGCCGGATGGCATTGATTACATCATTCCCGGCAACGACGATGCATTGCGCGCCGTGCGCCTCTTCGCCTCGCGCATGGCCGACGCCGTGCTCGAAGGCCAGCAGATGGTCACGGAAGGCGCGGATGAGACGGAAGGCATGTCGGATGTGGCAGGAGCTGCGGCGGAAGCTGGCGACGGCGCAAGACCGCGCAGGCGCGACAGGAGCAGCAGCAGCGACAATACCAGCAGCGTGACGACAAGCCGCGACCCCGGTCTCGAAGCAGAGAAGGTGACGGACATGGGCGCGGGCGCGCAGACGGGCGAGACGCAGGTCTCTGTTCCAGGCAATCAGGGATTCGGCAAGACCGGACAACAGCCCGATAGCATCGGCGACCATGAGCAGGCCGGAACAGGCGCGCCTGTGAGCGGTGCGGACGGCGGCGGTGATGAAGCAGACGCGCCGCATGAGTCTTCAGCCGAGCAGGAAAAGGGCGCGGAATCCGTTGGCATCGCCAGCTAAGACAAACGTCAAATAAAGGTTTCAATTTTTCGGCGAGCGCAGCCTCCACAAGCGGACAACCCGCCGGGCTGCGCTTTTTTATAATTCAAAAGGAGTTCATCACAATGGCAGAGATTACGGCGAGCGCAGTCAAGTCGCTCCGCGAGAAAACCGGCGCAGGCATGATGGAATGCAAGAACGCGCTCACCGAAACAGGCGGCAACGAGGAACAGGCGATTGAGCTTTTACGCAAACGCGGTCTCGCCTCCGCCAAGAAGAAGGAAGGCCGCATCGCAGCCGAAGGCGCGGTCGGCTCTTACATACACATGGGCGGCAAGGTCGGCGTGCTTGTCGAAGTCAACTGCGAGACGGATTTCGTCGCGCGCGGCGAAGAGTTCCAGCAACTCGTCAAAGACATAGCGATGCACATCGCTGCCGCAGAGCCGCGCTTTGTCACGCGCGAAGAAGTTCCGGCGGATGCGCTCGATAAAGAACGCGAGATTGCACGCGCGCAGGCCAAGAACGATCCGAAGAATGCCAACAAGCCCGACCAGGTGATTGATAAAATCGTCGAAGGCCGCTTGAACAAATTCTATGAAGAGGCAGTGCTTCTGGACCAGCCGTTTGTCAAAGACCCCGCCAAGACCGTCGGCGACCTTGTGACGGAGAAGACGGCCAAGACCGGCGAGCGGATTTCGATTCGCCGCTTCAGCCGCTACAAGATGGGCGAGGGCATCGAAAAACGCAGCGATGATTTTGGCGAAGAAGTGGCCGCTCTCGCGGGTAATTAATAAGTCGTCTCAAATCTCGAATCTCAAGTCTCAAGACGGTTTGTGTCTTGAGACTTAAAAACTTATGTCATCAGTTGCACCTAATGTTGCCGAACCGGCCTTCCGGCGCATCCTCTTAAAAATCTCCGGCGAAGCCCTGATGGGCGAGCAGAACTACGGCATTGATGTCAATGTCGCGCGCTCTGTCGCAGAAGAGATTAAGGCCGTTCAGGAGCTTGGCGTAGAGGTTGCGGTCGTCGTGGGCGGCGGCAATATCTTTCGCGGCGTCTCAAAAAGCGCGGGCAACATGGATCGCTCAAGCGCGGATTATATAGGGATGCTGGCGACGATGATGAATGCCGTCGTCTTGCAGGACGCTCTGGAAAAGCTGGATGTCTTTACGCGCGTCATGTCCGCGATAGACATTCCACAGCTTGCAGAATCATTCATACGCCGCCGCGCTATTCGTCATCTGGAAAAAGGGCGCGTCGTCATCTTTGCCGCAGGCACCGGCAATCCATATTTCACGACAGACTCTGCTGCGGCATTGCGCGCTTTGGAAATCAAGGCCGACGTAATTTTGAAAGCGACGAAGGTCGAAGGCATCTACAATGCAGACCCGATGCTGGATTCAACTGCGACGCGCTATGACTGCATCACGTACCAGGAAGTTTTAGAGCAGCAGTTAAAAGTGATGGATGCTTCGGCCATCTCTCTGTGCATGGATAACAAGCTGCCCATCGTCGTCTTTAATATGCGCACGCACGGCAATATCATGCGCGTCGTGATGGGCGAAGCAGGCATCGGCACACATGTCTGCGTCGAAAAACCAGAAAGCAAGTAACCGGAGAAATTCATATGTTAGAAAAGGATGTCATTAAAGAGACGCGCCCGCGTATGGATGCGGTGATAGAAGATGTGCGGCGCAGGTTGGCAACTGTCAGAACCGGGCGTGCCGCCGTGAGCCTGCTTGATAATGTGATGGTCGAATATTACGGCACGCCGACGCCGCTCAGCCAGATGGCTTCCGTGCATGTGCCAGAGCCGCAGATGCTCACCGTCCAGCCCTGGGATCAAACGCAACTCGGCGCAATCGAGAAAGCGATTCGCGCGGCAGACCTCGGACTCAATCCCTCGAACGACGGCAAGCTCGTGCGGATTCCGATTCCGCCTCTCACGGAAGAGCGGCGCAAACAGCTTGCCAAGCAAGTCCACGAGATTGCCGAAGAGCATCGCACGGCTATACGCAATATACGCCGTGACTCAAACGAACGATTGAAGAAGATGCTCAAAGATAAAACCATCTCGGAAGACAACGAGCGTGATGGTCTCGAAGAAGTACAGAAGCTGACCAACACCTACATCGGCAAGATTGACGAACTGTCGAAAACCAAAGAGCAGGAAATTCTCAGCATCTAAATCAAGTAAAAAAGATAAAACTAAACCACTCTGCACTGAAAGTGCAGAGATTTGACCGATGACTGAAAGTCCAGCTATTCCAAGATGAATGTTTCAGTCTCTTCGTTGGAGGCTTCTCGATGATGCTCCAGATACTCCTGCACCATCTCTTCGGTAATGTTGCCTGTGCTCCATGCGCCGTACCCGATAGCCCAGAAGTGTCTGCCCCAATATCTTTTCCGTAGCTCTGGATATTCTTGTTGCAGCATCCGTGAAGTTCGCCCCTTGAACCGTTTAACCAAATCCGAGAGTGCTTTCGATGGCGGATACTCAATGTGCATGTGGACATGGTCTTTGCTCACCACGCCTTTGAGGATCTTGACATCTTCGGCATCACAGATTTGAATCAACAGGTCACGACAGCGAACCTTAATGTCACCTGTCAGCACATGATAGCGGTACTTGGTGGCCCAAATCAGATGGACGGTTAATCTGCTGACAGTATGACTGCCGTATCGGTTCTCTTTCATGCTCTCGCACTTCTAGCATGTCCAGAAGTGTGTAGCAACTGAAAGTCTTGCACCAAAGGTGCATAGCTTTAACTACCGGCTTGGGACAGTAAAAAACGAGAGTTCGACATAATCATCAGGTGATGCAGCACCATAGCCCCGACAGGGGCGACATATATTAGCCCACGACGTGAGTCGTGGGTTAAGCAATAAAATAAATAACGAGCCCCGTAGGGGCGACACAAATGGTGTCGCCCCTACGGGGCTCGGTTTGTTTTGGTGCGCGTGTCCCCGCGCTGACGCGCGGGGCTATTACATGTCGCCCCTGTCGGGGCTTATGGGCCACTGCATGCCACCCCTCACAGGGCTGACAAACTGACTCTTTACCTTTGCCTTCTTACTGTGCCGGAATGTCGAACACATCATCGGCAATCGCTTGGTCGAGCTTCACGTCTTTGACTTTGTAATCAGCGAAGAATGCGCCCTGCGGCGTTTCCAGTCTCTGCGTGAAGTTGTAGGGGACGAGCACGCCGTTAATCTCTTTGACAGATTTATTCTCCACGCCGAAGGTGTAGCCCTGATAAGGAACGAGATAGGTCATGACACGTCCGGTCTCAGTGTCCACATAAAAATCCGTCGCATGGCCGTCTGCATCCGTGATGCGAAAGGCACGCTGTTTTTTATTGTCGGGCAGAGCCGTGACTGTAAAGCCGGGCTTGTCGTATTTCATCAGGACTGGAATGCCGAACTTGTTGGGGGGCGGCAATTCCATTCCGCGCACGGAAGTGTAAGTCTGCTGGCCGTCTGAGATTTGCCTGTAATTGAAAGCGGGCGACTGTATCTCTATGCGCGAGCGTTCGCCCGCAGTGACCATCACGAACTTGCCCGGCAAAGCCTGCACGGAGTTTGGGCCATACAAATCTACTGAACCTGTCAAGACCATGCTTTTCAAGTCGCGCGCCTTGTCTCCGCCCTGAGCTAAGTAAGCCATGCGCGCAAGCTCCATCGGAGTAGTCGTGGCTGTGATAACAACTTTTGCGGGGGCTGATGCTGTGGCGGTAACGGTTGCGGTGGTTGTCGTCACTTTGCCTGACCCGCTCGATTTGGCATCGGGGGTAGGCTGCGGCGCGGCTGGCTTTTTCTCCTGCGCCTGCACGCTCACGAAGGCCAGCAGGAGCGATGAAAGCAGTATGAGAGTCCGGCTAAGCTTCTTCTTCATCATGATTGTCCCTTTCGAGTTAAAAAGCTGAGAGAATAACCGTGCGGCAAATTACTTATACGGCGCGGAGTGGGAATATGATTCATCGAAATTGCTTGAAGCGAGATGGAAATCAAACTCATGTTGATTTCCATCTCGCTTCAAAGCAAGTTTTGCGGGTTTCTGCTTCGGCTTATTTAGAAGCTAAAGCGAATCTGCGCTTCGATGCGTCGGTTGCCAGCAGCCACATTGCCGCCGCCGCCGCCAAAGCCGCCCGCGCTTGAGTTCGACTCGCCAAAGAGGGGCGAGCTAAGATTGCCGATAGGCGTGTTGCCGTTTGTGCGGTTAAAGAGATTCTGCACATTGACGGAGAAGGTCAGGTTGTAGCGTTTCTCTGCCGCAGCATTTCCGCCGCCGCCAAAGAGCGCGCCCGCGCCGAGTGCGCCGCCTCCGCCGCCTGCTCCACCACGACCACCGCCGCCACCACCTGCTCCGCCGCGACCACCGCCACCGCCGCCGCCACCAGCGCGTCCGCCTCTGCCTCCCTGTCCGCCGCCCTGTTGTCCGCCTGCGGCGTTATTATTCGTGCGGCTCGGTACAGTGCCGAAGCCGAACGTCTTGGTGACACGCAGGTTGACTGCGAAGAAGGCCGGGCCTTGTCCAAAGTTTCGCGGGATAATCTCTTCGCCGGGAGCGGGCGTGAGATTGAAGTTGCCGAAACGTGTGCAACGAATGGTAAGCGCGTTGCAGTCTGCCCCTTCAGGAGCAAACGACGGGCGGTCTGTAAATAAAGAGTCGCCGTTCGCGTCGCGCCCTAGTGTGATATTGAAGGGCCGACCGGATGAAGCGATGATAAAAGGATTGAGGCGTATGCCCCATGGCGCGCCGAATGAGCCGCCGAGAAAGAGACGATGGCGCGTGTCGAAAGAAGAACGGCCATACTCCGTGCTCAAATCATATGGCCGCGCGGGAAAGACAAACGCGCCTTCCGTATCGCTGCTCGTCTTGCTCAGGATGTATGTCGCAAAGAGCGTAAAGTTCGGATTGAGACGATTGTTGACGTTGACGATAAATTGATTCTGGTTGAGCCTCCCTGTGGATTCATACTGGTAATAGTTATTGTTATCTCCGAAGGGACGCATGCCAGTACCCGGCACAGGCGCATTGATATTGCGCGAGCGCAGGACATGCAGCGTGCGCGAAGTGACAAACGTCGCCGCGACAGTAAACCTGTACGGGAACTGGTGCTCGACGCTGATGGCTCCCTGCATAGTGTAAGGAGCCTGCAAATCTTCCGAGACGAGACGGATGAGGCGCGGCTGATTAAAAGCCTGAAGCTGTGCCTGCGTCGGCAGCGCCGGATACTGGTCCAGAATATTTATGCCTTCAACCGTAAAGTTGTTGACAAGATAAGACACCTGCGCGTCAGGGCTGCCGTCAAAGCGATTGGCTGCCAGCGTAAGGCTCTCGTTAAAACGGTCATAGAACACGCCAACGCCGCCGCGCAAGACTGTCTTCGGCTGTCGCGCGCCTGTCGCGCCGGGCGACCAAGCGAACGAGATGCGCGGCGCAAAGTTGAGATTGCTGTTGATGTTGCTCTGCGTCTCATAGCGCAATCCCAAACTCAGCGTCAGATTCGGGCGCACACGCCAGTCGTCCTGTATAAAGCCTCCGAAATCTATCTGGGTGACGCGCGCCTCCGGCTCGCCAAACGCGATGTTAAGCTGCGCCGGACGGAAGCCGGGCGTGCCGAGCAGTGTCTGCCTGTACTGCTCTAAAGAATTGAAGATGTACGTGCCGCCAAAATTGTTCTGCGAAAAATCGAACACTCTCACGCCGCGCAATTTCGCGCCCGCTCTGAATGAATGGCGACCTTTAATCCATGAGGTGTTGTTCTGCAACTCCCAGCGATCTTCGTTAGTAAAGGCGAGGCCAATCTGCGAGCCGCCGGAACTGAAAGCATCGTTGACGATGAGGGTCTGCGCCGTGTTGCCTTCCGAGCGACGACGACTGCGTATGTACTGGAAGCGGGTTTCGTTAATCACCGTCGGAGAGAGCACAGCCGTCTCCGTCAGTTGAAGCGAATGCTCATTACTAAATGTATCGTAAGCGCGTTCGGGCAAAGAGAAATTGCCGATGCCTGAATCTTCGAGCCGCGTGCGCGAGTAAGTGTAGCGCGCGACGAGCGTGTTCTTGTCGTTCAACTGGTAATCGAAACGCGGGCTGAACGTGAGACGCCTTTGCGGCGTCACGACTGCGAGGCTAAATGGTCTTGACGGAAGAGTCGGGTCAGTCGTGTCAAGCACGACGGCATTGATGACAGCGTTGTCTTCTATCTCGCGCCGTTCGAAATCAAGGAAGAAAGAGGCTTTCTTCTTGATGACAGGCCCGCTCAGATTGCCGCCATACTGGCGTGCCTGAAAGGGCGCACGATTCGTGGCAAACGGGTTGCGCGTGTTCAAGCTCTCATCCGTGAAATTCATAAAGACCTGACCGCGCAACTTATCCGTTCCCGGCTTGGTCAAAATTTCGACGCGGCCAAATCCTAAGCGGTCAAACTCTGCCGAAAAAGGATTCTGGTTGATACGAATCTCGCGTATGGATTCTTTGGGCGGGAGGCGTCCGCCTGTGAAACCGTCTATGAAAAACTGTCCGCCATTCGGCCCGGCGGATGGGCCAGCCAGAGCCTGCAAGGCTGCGGCCAACTCGTCCGGGTCGTCCGGCAAAGAATCCAAGTCTGCACCGCGCAGCACCAGCGCGCCAGCATTGTTCTCAGGGTCTGTGCTCACAGGAGCTTCGCTGGCAACCGCTACTTCTTCCTGTTTTTCGAGCGAAACGCTCAAGGTGATTTTGAGTTGCTCGCGCTGTCCGGCTGTGATTTCAACTTCTGTTTGTTCAAACTGCGCGAAGCCGGGCGCGATGGCGCGCACGATATATTTGCCGGGCGCAAGCCCCGTCACGGAATAATTGCCTTCTGCATCCGTGACGGCAGTTTTCTCGACGCCGCTTTCATTCGTCACAGTGACGGTTGCGCCGATAATCACGCCGCCGAACTCGTCTGCCACCTGCCCGCGCAAAGAACCATTTGCCTGCTGCCCGAAAGCCGCAGACACTGACAGGATGAAAGCGATGCTGATTAAAATTGTTCTCATTATTGATTTAGTAAATGAATGCATTTGATTCCTCAAACTTTTCAAGGCCCTCCGATGCTGTCGAGGCCGGGGAGATTGAGAGACGGGCTTTGCGCGCCGCCGCTTGCCGGGCCTTGCTGACGAGTCATCAGGGCTTCTATCCCTGCGACGAGCTTGATGGCCGTCACGCGCGCAGGGTCAACGCCCGTCGTGCTTGAGACTGCAATCACGTCGCCCTTCTTCAACTCCGTGATAGTGACTTGCGGCAATCGCTCTATCATCTCGTCGAAATCTCCGCCGCGACCACCGCGCGGCTGTCCATCGGTTGCGCCCGGAGCAGGGCCGCCGCCGCTCGGCGCAGTAGTTCCAGCACCCTGCTGTTGCGCTCTTCTCTGCGCAATCATCGCGGCCATCTCAGGCGGGATGCGGCGCATGACTGAATCTTTGTTGACGACGATGGTGACGGGCTGTCCCGTCTGCAAATTGTTAATGACGATTTCGTTGGTCGCAGGATTAATCGCAGTGATGTTGCCGCCGACCATGCGGAAAGAGCCTGAGACAATCTCCTGTGCAGTGAAGCGTGCGCCGTCCGCGCTTCTATCTCCGCGCGCGCGCATCTGGTCGCCAACCTTCAGTTCTGTGAAAGAGCTTGGCTTGGCATCGCTGAACTTGACTGAATCTGGAGCATAACGGCGAAAGGTAACTTTGTCGGAAGCTGCAACAGTGATAGGCCGCTCGCCTGCCGGAGCACGCATCAAGAGAGAAATCTCTTTGGTCTCGGCATTGAGCGCAGAGATGCGTCCGACGATGCCGCGCTTTTGCCAGTCTGCGCGATCCTGCTCATGCTTTTCAGCAATCGCGGCTTTGGTCATCAGGACGACGCGCTTTGCGGGGATAGACTTGCGGTCTTCCGCGACACGGCCCATCGCAATCACACGGTCGCCAACGCCAATCTCTGCAAGAGTCGCTGGCTCTGCGTTCTGGAGCGAAGTCTCACCGGGCTTGACCTTTTTGTACTCCGTCTTGTCGTTAATCAAGACCAAGATGTCGCCATCCTTCGTCTTGACAGTCAAGCCACGACCGGAAGCATCAATCGCCGTCACATCTCCGAGAGCGAGAGTGGCAGTGATGCCTATGTCCAGGGCTGCGGGCGAGGGCTGGGGCGTCTGGCCCAGAGCGGCGTTGAACGCAAAAAGAATGAGCGCGATGCTTAAAAGGATTATTTTCATACTTTTACTTGAGTTGCTGGCCTTGTGCGAACGCGAACGCGTCAGAATTTCTGATACGCTCGCACAATCCATAAGGTTGCCTTAGATGCAGGGTAAAGCTAATCCGGCTGTCCTTATTGTTAAAACACCGCGCAGGGGAATTTTGCAGCAAGAAATCTGCACGCATTTATTAGACGCGCTATAACCTGTTTTCGTTACAGCTTTTAGGCACAAAAACGAAGAAAGTTTCCCGCGAAGGCGCAAAGGCGCAAAGAAAGACGATTGAATCTTTTCTTTGCGCCTTTGCGCCTTTGCGGGAAACTTTTTTTTAACCGTTTGTGGCGGGCTGTTTCCAGCTCAAACGATAGCGTGCGGTCAGCGTGAGGCCGATGCTCGTCACCATCAGGCCCGCGACGACGAGCGGCCAGATAAAGGGCAGCGAGAGGATAACTGTCCAGAATCCCGCGCCGAGCAGCAGCGCGACAGACTCCGAACGCTTCCCTTCCGGCAGGAATTTGCGCTGTAGCCATCTGCCAGTCGCGGCATGCACAGCCACACGCCCGAAGACATAAGCCATCAAGACCAGCAGCAGAGCCATGATGCCTATGATGACGCCGACAGGCACTGGCAGCAGATGCAAACAAGCCATCACACCGAAGGTGCTTACTACAGTTCCGAGAAAGCCTATGATGGCGACTCTCATGTTGGTCAGTTGCAATCTGGCTGCGGCGCGGCTGACTGCGCCCGGTGTGATAGCCGCCAATGCCAGCGAAGTCAGAAACCAGAAGAACATCGCGAGCAGTCTCTGGCCCAGATAAGAAGCAGACCATTGCGGCGTCAAGAGTGAGAGCGGATTGCGCATCATCTCGCGCAGTTCCTGTTCATAGCCTGCGTACATAACAGTCATGCTGTCAGCCCTTCGTCCCGGCGCGGTCTTGCCATGATGATACGCGCCGCCGAAGACCAGGACATCGCCGCCGATGTAAGAGCCTTCGCGCTGAATGACAGAGCCGCCGATGGCCGCGACATCGCCTTCGACGCGACCGATGACAATCACATCTCCGCCAAACGCGATGACGCCTTTTTTGATTGTGCCTAAAACTTCGACAGAGCGGCCCATGCCAAAGACATCGCCTTCGCTTGTTCCTTCAACCACGAGCGGAGCTTTATCACTTGGACGCAGTTCTGTCCCGACCTGTGCGTGCGCGGCGATGCCAGTGATGAGAAACGCGAAAAAGGCCGCCGCCATTTTCCATAAGACGGGCGGCAAGCAAATTTCCGTGGGACTCGAAAGCGAAAGCTGATTCACAATCTTTGACAACTCGCCCCTAGCCGAAAGGGCGCGCATCTTTCATTCTGTAATCTGCCGGCGGTGGTAACTGGCTATCAGTCGCGGGAGCAGTGCGAGCGCAATCACAAAGAGCAGGAGGGCCAGAAGACTCAACGGCTGCGGCTCGAAGATGAAACGTCTTGCCAGCGCGCGCAGGACGACAGCAATGCCTGTCCCTGCATCATAGAGCGCGCTCCACACAAGTCCGAAAATGCTCAAGGCATATCTCGCAAAAGCTTTGAGCGGAACAAGCACGGAAGCGTTAAGACTCGCGCCGCCGAGCAGGATAAAACTTAAAAGCGCAAGCCCGCCGCACAAACGCAACGCACGCGCGCGTTCCTTTCGCCCGCGCACTCCGCTCACATCGCTCTCTGCATGCGCCGCGACAATCTGCGCAAAGTTCTGCGGGAGCGGCAGGCCGCCGTCTCTTGCGCCGAGCGCAAAGTCGAGCGCGCACAAAAGCCTTCGCTGCTCCTGCAACTCCGCAGAGCATGTGCGGCATTCTTTCAAATGCGTCTCAAAAATGGAGCGCGCATCGGCATCAAGCTCGCCGTCCAGGTAGGCGGCAATCTCTTCGCGCGGGCAAGCTCTATTTTTTGCAGTCGCTTCGCTCAAAACTTTTTCAGTCTCGACTTAAATCCCTGTGATACCTCTTTGCACAAACTGTTCGCGCATCATCTCGCGTGCGCGAAAGAGACGGTTCTTGACTGTGCCTAAGGGCAGGCCAGTCACTTCTGCTATCTCGTCGTAACTTAAATCATGCGAATGGCGCAGGACGATGAGCTCTTTGTATGCGGGCGGGAGTTGGCTGACGATGGCTTCTATCTCGCCGCGCCGCTCCTTGCCCGCGTACTCCTGTTCCGGCGTCGGCTTGCCGCTCGTGACGGGCAAATCATATTGTTCGCCGTTGGCTTCGCAGACCAGAGCCTGATCGCGCGAGGTATTGCGGCGCAGGTGGTCAATCGCAGCGTTGTGCGCGATTTTATAAATCCATGTTGAGAATTTGAACTCGGAGCGATAGCGCGCGAGCGAGCCATAGACTTTGATGAAGACTTCCTGCGTGAGGTCTAAGGCCGCGTCATAATCTCCGACCATTCGATAGACATAGGCCGCGATGGGTCGCTGATAACGGCGGACAAGCTCTTCAAAATGCTCCTCGCGCCCGCCGATAGCGCGCGCCACCAACTCGCTATCAGCCACTCCATTAAAGCTATTCCGGGAAATTGCGTGTGAAGTCATGCTCATGATGCTCAGGTTTTACGAGCCTGAAACAGCAAAAGTTTCAAAAGCGAGTCGAGAGTCGAGAGTCTGGAGTCGAGAGTCAAAAAAACAGGAATTGTTCTGCTTTTGACTCTTGACTCCTGACTCTTGACTCCTGACTTTTTCATGTCCAAGCGAGAGTGGCGAGTCCGGCGGGCGCGGCGATGGCGTCAAAGCTGAGGTCGGCTGTGGGCAGGCGCAGGCCGACATCAGGCGCGGCGAGCGAGCGCGCCTCTGTGCCGAGAGTTTCAGTAATGATTACGCCGACGCTGTTCAGACTAAAGCCCGTTCCAGTGACCAGATAACGCTCAATGCTGCGCGGCACGGGCAGGGCCGCATCGCTGGCCTGCACGCGGTCGCGGTAAAAGAGCAGCAGGCGATAAAGCTCGTCTGCGCGGTCTTCATCGTCGCACATCACAGAGCGCATGATAAGCGGCTGCCCCGCGCGCAGCATGACGGCTGTAAAACCTTCTGTATGAGAGCTAATCAGTAGCGAGTCAGAATCCGCGCGGCTGCCGTCGCCTGTGCGCGCGAGCCAGCGTTCTTCTCCGGCGTGTCTCGGCAGTATCAATCCCGCGCGCCAGCCCAGAGAATCAAAGAGGCTTTCATACTCTGCCAGAACTTCCACGCGCATGCCGATGGCTAGATAACGCGGACGCCCGCTTGCATCCGGCGTGAGACGTTCGCGCGAGACGCGCAACTCGTCAAAGGACACGCCAAATCCGCGTTCTATTTTCCAGCGCAGGACTTCTTCCAACTCGCTGCGCGAAGTCGTCGCGCTCTCAAGCGTCAGAATCAGTGAGCGCGCCGCAGCCTCCGGCAGCGCGACAGACAAGCGACGCTGACGCTGCATGCCCGCGCTCGTCACTAATTCCGCAACGGCATCGGCCATCTCGCCCGCGTTTGAGATGTTCTGTTCGTCAAAGCTCGGCGTCAGCAGCGTGTCCGGCAGCGTGATGGTCGCCGCGCGACGCAGGGAAAATTGCTGACGCTGTTTTTGCAGCAGCACTGCCGAAGCTGTGCCGCGTTCCAAGCCGACGGCGGCCATAGGAAAACGCGGGTTGATAAGTTTGGAGAAAGGATTCATGGAAGAATTTTTGATTTTTGATTTTTGATTTTTGATTTAATGAATGATGAAGCTTGAGTTGTTCAGCATGTCTTTCAAGACCGAGCAGCGCATCAATCAAAAATCGCAAATCAAAAATCAAAAATCCCGTCACCATTCGCTGTAAGAAGTGCCTTCGCTTGAAGTGTCTGTCGAGAGACTCTTGACATCTATCACGCCCTGCTCGCCTTCGGTTGAGTTCGGGTCTTCACCGATGATTGCGTTCCAGGTTGCTTCGTTGGTTATCGGGTCAATCGGAATCTGGCGCATGTAGCCAGACGAGACAAGGTCTTCGAGCGACTGCGGCAGCTTGCCCTTGTCTGCTGCATACTGGTCAATCATCGTGCGCATCTTGTAGAGATCGTCTTTGAGCACAGTCTCGCGCGCATGCAAAACATGTCGCTGATATTGCGGCAGAGCAACGGCTGCGAGAATAATGATGATGAACATCACAATCATCAATTCAAGCAAAGTAAAGCCGCGCGAAGAACGAGTGGGCAGTGAGCAGTGGGCAGTGGGCAGAGAAAAACGCATTGCGCCTTCCCTGTCTTTTTCTGCCAACTGCCAACTGCCCACTGCCAACTGCTTTCTACCAATCACTGTACTTCTCTCCATTGAGCGCGGTGCCTTGCGCTTTCGAGCGCACATCAAAAACATTTTCCTTGCCCCAAGAGCCTGTGTCCGGGTCGTCATAGCATGAGCGAAATTCCCAATCAGCCTCGCCCGTAATCGGGTCAACTGGAATCGCGCGCAGATAAACTTTCTTCTTCGTGCTCAACTCTGCCGAGTTCACTTCCGTCGCGGTCTTGGTTGAGCCGCTCAAGCCTGCGCCGCCTCCTAAGTTGCCCGGCCCGCCGCGCGGCACGACGTTGACTCCGCTCACCAAGGTTTCCAAATCCGGCGGATAGCGGTCTGGATTGTCCACAGTAAAAATCTTGCAATCGCTGATGACAACGCGGCTGCGCGGGTCTGCTCCGCCTCCTGCTCCCTGCTGCGCGATTGGATTGTTATTCGGGCCGCCGACGGTCGCGGGGTTGCCTCCTGTCAAACCGCCGCCGCCAGTCCCCTGACACTGCATGCCGTACGTGTCTCTGTGAAATTCCTTTATCGCCAGACGCATCTCGCGCAGGACTTCGCGCAGACGCTGCTCGCGCTGTCGCCTGACGGAGACTTTGACCAGAGGCACGACGCCGACTGTCAGAATCGAAAGCACGGTCAGCGCAATCACCAACTCAAGCAGCGAGAAGCCGCGCGAACGAGTGGGCAGTGGGCAGCGGGCAGTAGGCGGTATGAAGTGAGCAGTAGGCAGTGGGCAGTGGGCAGTTAAAAGCGCGTCGCGCCTTTCCTGTCTTTCACTGCCCACTGCCCACTGCCCACTGCCTACTATTAATTGCATACTGCCTACTTTCTTTTACTGTTTGACGGAAACCTCGCTCTGCACGAGTTGCAGCGAGAGATTGCGCCCGTCCGTAGCAATCAGGTGCATGTTGTCTTTATCAAAGCTGATAACGCTGTCGCCAGTAGCCAACGCTTCGATGTCTATAAAGATAAGCACGCCCGCGCCTGTCATCGGCGTGCCTGTCTGCGGCGCGATGGAGACAAGCAAGAGGCCGTTCGGATTGACGTTCTGCGTGATGGTTGGAGTTGTCTGCAAACCCGCAAACAGGTTTCCTGTCGAGACATTACGCACGGCAACCGTGCGCGGGTCAAAGCGGAGCGTGACGACCGCGAGGCCGAGCGGCGCGTCCGTCTTGAGCACCATCGCAAGCCTGCGTTTCTCGCCAACGCGCATCTCGTTTCGCTCAGGGATAAGACGCAACTCAGCCGCACTCGCAAGGATAGGCTTGTTGATTATTTCTTTCCGCGCGTTCTCCATCACAGATACTTGCGAGGCAAGCTGTGGCGGCTCTTCGACCGGCACATTGATGGCTTGCGCGCTCGAACTTCCGCCGGATGTAAACTGCATCGCAGGTTGCGGCCCGGTCTTCTTGAGCAACTTCGACACAGCATTGCTCGCACGCGGCAACGCAGGCGAGACGGCTGGCTTCGCTACAGGTTTCTTTGTGGAAAGATTTGCAGTCGGCACTGTGACCGCCGCGTCATTCGCCGCAGCTTCATTGCCATCATTCGCCGGAGCGACATTCGTGTCCTGCGGCATCAGGCTTTTCGGCGCAGGCACGTATGTTGGCGGCTCTGCTTCCGCATCTCTTGCAGGCGGCTCACTCGTGCTCACATTCTTAGCGCTCACATCTTTCGCCGCAGTAGTCTCTTTCGCGGGCGTCGCTTTAGCTGCCGCATCTCTCGCGGCCAACTCTTTCTCGCTCGGCACTTGAACGACTGCGTTGTTCGGGAGACGACGCGCGGATGCGAGTTGCTCTTCACGCTCTGCCTCTTCAATCATCGCTTCGAGAGAGCCTTGCGTAGGCGTCTGCAAAGTTCCGCTCGGACGCTCCTTCAAATCGTTGGGCGTGACGGCGGGCGCACGCAGGACGCGCGGCGTGACTGCAATCACGATGTCCGTCTCAGAGTTATCGCGTTTCGGAGTCGAGAACAGTCGGCCTAAGATTGGAATCAAACCAAGAAGCGGCAAGCCCTGCTTCCCATTCGACTGTTTATCCTGCGCGAGGCTGACGAGCATCATCGTGCGATTGTTCTGAATGCGCGCCGTGCCTGTGATTGTGCGCTCGATAAAGGTCGGCGTCAGGCTGGCATTAAAGACATCCTTCGACTCGATGGACATCTTGACCTGCACATCAAGGTTCGGAAAAACCTGCGGCGTGAACTTTAAGGTCAGACCCGTCGGCTCATAGTTGATGACAGGAAAGCCGCCGGAGCCGAAGACGCCGCCCGTGCCTTGGTTGTTTCCGGTGGTGGTATTGCTGAAAGGATATGTCTGCGCTGTTTGCACAGGCACGCGCTGGCCTATGCGCGCGGAAGATTCTTCACCCGTGAAGGCGTGTATCTGTGTCGAGGCCAAAAGCTTTGTATTATCCTTCTGCTGGAACGCGCTGATGTTTGAAGCAGGAATCAGCAACGCGCCGCCAAGCGCGACAGCAGGCGACGAGGTCAGGCCATCCGTGATGGCGCGGCGATTACCGAAGAGTGTGAAAATACCACTGCTCGTTCCGCCCAGACTATTAAGCGAACCGTCTGTGCCGAGCTGGTTGCCGAAACGCATCAGGTCTGTGCGCGAGACTTCGTAGATGTTGACATCCATCACGACCTCTGCGCGGTCTTTGTCAATGCTCGAAATCAACTCGCCAATCAGTTGCACGTTCTCCGCTGTGTCGCGGACGGTCAAGCTGTTGGTCGCTTTATCTGGAATAGCGATGGTCGGCGGGCGTCCGGCCTGCGCGGGGATGGCCTGCTGTATGAGCCTCAAGGCATCCTGCGGGTCTGCGTTCGCCAGATAGAAAGTTCTTAGGACGAGTTGCTGATACTGCGGGCGGCGCGTCTGGTCTGCGACGAGAATCGTGCGCCTGTCCAGTTTTTGAAAGAAAAGATTTTCCTGTTGAAAGAGATAATCGAGCGCGCGTGCCGTCGTCACATCGCGGAGGTTGATGTCCACCGTGCGCGGCTGGCGAAACGATTGGCTATCGAAGACGACATTGAGCCGAAGCTGTTCGGCCAGACTGCGTATGAAAGCTTTGAGGTCGCCGCTATAGTTGATGACACGCAACTGCTCTGTGCCTGTCGGAACTGAAGTGGGGTCTTGCTGCACAGAGCCGCGTCGCCCAGTCGGAAGTTGCGCGCCGCCTCCATCCTGACTATAAGAAGTCGGAGACACGGTCATGCCAGAGCCGTTTGCGCTCGGCACGCCTGTGCCATCTGCGCCATTTCCATTTCCGTCACGCGTTCCCTCTTTCTCTTCCTGCAATCGCAGCATCCGCTCCATCTCGGAGACGGCCAACTGATTGACAGGGTCATAACCGTATGCCTGTCGAAAGGCGTTATAGCCGCCTATGTAATCCTTCTGCTCCGCGAGCGAGCGGCCCTGTATCATAAACATCTGCGAGGCGTTGAAGAGCGCGCGACGATAATGCAGTTGATACTGCGCGTCCTGCGGGTCTGCGGCGACGGCCAGCGCAAACTCCTGCGCGGCTTTGTCCCATTGCTCTGCGGCCTCGTATTGCAGGCCGCGCTTAAAGTTCTTCTCGCCCTTCTTGGCAAATGCCGTCATCGGCGTCAGCAGCAGACAAAGCGTCACAAATAGCGCGGCAACGGAGCGCGCGTGCACAGATGATTTCATTTCAATCTCTTTCAATATGTCCGTAAATTTAGACTATTAACTGATTTTGCAGACTGTTCGCCTGCTTGCAGTTACACGTTCTGTATGGAGCACAGTTCCGAAAAAGCAGTTTTCAGTTTTTAGTTTTCAGTTTTCAGTTAAAACAATATTCGGTTAAGCACGGCCTGCGTTTTGTTGCCAAAAACTGAAAACTGAAAACTAAAAACTGAAAACTATCCTTTAATCTCTTCAACAAACGTCACACGATTGATTTCGTGCAGGGTCGAAGTGCCAGCGAAAACTTTTTGGAGCGCGGATTCTCTGAGTCCCTTCAAGCCTTCGGACTCAGCCGCGCGCCTGACTTCAGAGCCGGGCCGACGCTCGACAATCATCTCGCGTATGTTGTCCGTCAAATCAAGCAACTCGTGAATCGCGGTTCGCCCGCGATAGCCTGTATGGTTGCACGCATCGCAGCCGACGCTCATATAAAAGATACGCCCCTTCTGCTCTTCCGGCCTGAGACCGGATTCGTGCAGCTCTTCATCCGAAGGACGATAAGCCCGCTTGCACACAGGACAGAGCATGCGTATCAGACGCTGTGCCAGCACACAGTTCAAACTCGAAACAAAATTGTAAGGCTCAACGCCCATGTTCAGAAAACGACCAATCACGTCAATCACGTTATTAGCGTGAACCGTAGTGAAAACCAGGTGGCCCGTCAGCGCGGACTGAATGGCAATCTGCGCCGTCTCAGTGTCGCGGATTTCACCGACCATGATTTTGTCCGGGTCGTGGCGCAGGATTGAGCGCAGGCCGCGCGCAAAAGTGAGTCCCTTTTTCTCGTTGACCGGAATCTGCGTGATGCCGTGAAGCTGATACTCCACGGGGTCTTCAATCGTGATGATTTTGTCTTCTTCGTTTCTAATCTCATTGAGCGCGGCATAGAGCGTCGTTGTCTTACCGGAACCGGTTGGCCCTGTGACGAGCACCATCCCGTAAGGCTCTGCGATGTAGCGACGAAACTTTCGCACGTCGTCCTCTGCAAAGCCTACGACATCCAGACGCAGGTCGCGGAACTCTTCGTTAATCTGCTCCTTGTCGAGAATACGTATGACAGCATCCTCTCCATGCACAGTCGGCATGATGGAGACGCGGAAGTCAACCGTGCGCCCTTTGTAGCGCACACGGAAACGACCATCCTGCGGCACGCGCCGCTCTGCAATATCCAACTCCGACATGACCTTGATACGCGAGATAAGCGTCTGATGATAAGCAAGGTCAATCGGGTCAACCTTCGCATAGAGCGCGCCGTCAATTCTGTACTTGACCTGCACCTCTGTGTCGCGCGTCTCGATGTGTATGTCAGAGGCGCGCGATTCCATCGCCTGATAAATAATCGTGTCAACGAGCTTGATAATCGGCGACATGTCGGAATCAGTCGCCAACCTATCAAGGTCTAAAACTTCTTCGCCCTGCTCAGTCTCTTTGACCAGAGAGATGCGAAAGTTTGAAGTCGCCTCTTGCAAGACACGCTGTGTCGCGTCGCCTTTCCGCAATACAACATCAATCGCGCCAGCCGTCGCGACATGCGGCACGATGCGCGCACGAAGCGCACTCGCTAGTTCGTCCAATCTCTCAAGGTCGGACGGGTCAGCCATCGCTACATGAAGCCGCTTGCCATCGCGCCTGAGCGGGACAAACTGGTTGCGCACCATCAGGTCAACGGGAATCTCTGCGAGAATCGTGTAGTCAATCGGCGATTCGCCATCGGGCGGCAGCAAGTCCACGTAAGGCAAACGATACCGACGCGCCAACTCGCGCGCCGCGCGCACTTCCGGCGGCTCGTGGTCTGACGGCAAAGGCAGCAAATCATCTTCTATAGAGATGGGCTGTGTAGTCTCGCCGTTGACCGCAAAAGTGTCTGTTAATTCTTCTGTTGCTTCTTTCATAGCTATCAGTGGGGGATTAGATTTTCACCGCAGAGACGCGGAGACACAGAGAGGAAATAAACAAGAAATTTCTAAGATGCTCTTTATATGCTTCATAGTTTTCTCTGCGTCTCCGCGTCTCTGCGTTTAAATTCCGTCGTGGGGGATTTACCCTCCACTCATCGGGCCGGACGAGATGGATTGAATAATCGGGAGATAAATGGCGAGCAGAATCATAATCACGACTCCGCCCATCACTACCAGAATTGCAGGCTCCAGCGTCGTCGTCAACTGCTCAAGCCGCACTTCGCTTTCGGCATCATAAAAGGCAGAGACTTCATCAAGCATTTCGCGCAAGCTGCCCGAACGCTCGCCGATGCCGATCATATCAAGCGCAAGGTCTGGAATCCACCCTGCGGCCTCAAGGCTCTCCGTAAACGAGCGGCCCTCGCGCACCATCGGTAAGATAGCCGAACTCTTCCGCCGCAACTCTCTGTTCGTGATGGACTCCGCTGCAATCTCCCACGATTCTACGAGCGTGATGCCGCCCGCCAGCAGGGTTGCGAGTGAGCGTGTCGCCTGTGCGACAGAAAGTTGAATCAGCAGATTTCCGATGAGAGGCAACTTGAGCAGCGTTTTATCAATCGTCAATCGCCCGCCCGTCGTCCGCGACCAGAACCAGAAAGCTATCGCGCCGCCAATCACCAGCGGCGCAAGCCAGAGGATATTGCCTGCAATGACAGATGAAAAGCCGACGACAATGACTGTGATAGTCGGCAACTCGCTGTTTGCACTGAGACCGCGAAACAACTCTGACATGCGCGGCACGACATAGACGCTCAGGAAGGCGACCATGCCGAAGGATGCGAGCAGCAGGAACGACGGATAAGCCAGCGCGCCGCGAATCTTCCGGCGCAACTGCACATTGCGCCGCATGTATGCGTTGTAGCGGCTCAAGACATCATTGAGCGCGCCGCTCCTCTCGCCCGCTAAGATAGAAGCCGTATAGATGCGCGGGAAAACCGCGCCCTGCGCCGCGAATGCCGTCGAGAGCGCAGCCCCGCCGCGAATCGCCTCTTCCACTTCGCCTAAGACTGCGCGCAGGCGCGAAGAGGCCGCGCGTTTTCTGAGCATCGAGATGGCTTGCAAGATTGGAATGCCCGCTCGTATGAGCGCTGCGAGTTGCTGGTTGAAGAGCAGAAAATCGTTGGCCTTGACGCGCGCCCGCGAGCCAGAGCCTCCGCCTCTGGTGAGGGCTGCCGCGCCCGCAGCCTTCGGCGGCGTGACGGCGAAAACTTTAAATCCTTCTCGCTCCAGACTGCTGCGCGCTTCACTGACGCCGCTCGCCTCAATCGTGCGCGTCACAATTTCGCCCGCCGGTGTTCCCAAACGACAAATAAACTCGGCCATGAATCTTAATCTACTCGCTCAAGCTCGGTTCGACTCGATTGGCCCACTGGCCCAATCGAATCAATGGAAAGTTTAAGAAATTATACCATGCGACCACGAGAGGTCAGAACCGCCTACGGTAGCGGGCGGGTGTGAGAGATAACAAAAACAATTATTAGAATACAAAGACCCGCCCGCTACCGCAGGCGGTTCTGACCTTTACACGCCGCCCGATGCGGAAAGTTGCAGGCAGAACAAACCAAAGCGGGGAAACCGACATCAGACCTGACGTAAACTCTTTTTACATCGGCCTTCTTGCGCGGGCGACAAGCGTGTCTTACAATGCCAGCAAGCATCGCTATCCGGTGACCAAAAAACTAAAGTAGCATGCGGTGGTCTCCCCGAAAGCCGAATCTATTTCGCCACAAAACTAGCGGGTGTCTTCCGGCCTACAGAGTTCGTCTTTCGAACCCGGACTGGCGGACGCCGTCGAATATCTCCTTTCGAGAGCCTTGCGAAAAGTCTCTTGAAACTCGAAAGGAACAGGGGGTCACATGAACGTAGAAGAGCGCTCGAATAGATTCAAGATTGCGCTTGTCTGCTGTCTTCTCTTCACCTGCGCGGCCATCTTGACGCCGTTTCAGACTGATGCTCAACAGAAACAGAACGCGGCCACGCCTCAGCCGACGCCCAATGCCGCAGGACAAACGGCAGATGATAGTCCAATCATCGTCAATACGGATTTGATTACGATGACCGTCACGGTGACAGACCAGTATGGCCGCTTCGTCTCCGGGCTCAACAAAAAACATTTCTCCGTCTTTGATAATAAAGAAGAGCAGACCATAGAGTATTTCAGCGACGATGACGCGCCTGTCACCGTCGGCGTTATCTTCGACGTGTCCGGCTCTATGAGCGGCGACAAGCTCTCGAAGGCGCGCGTCGCGCTCTCGCGTTTTATCGAGACGAGTCATAACCTCGACGAATATTTTCTGGTCGGATTCAACTCGCGCGCGCAGCTTCTGATTGACAAAACGCGCGACGGAAACGCAGTCCTCGACAAGCTGACTTTCGTTGACACAAAGGGACAGACGGCTCTTTACGATGCCTGTTATCTAGGCGTGGAAAAAGTGACGCGCGGCTCGCATCAAAAGCGCGCGGTGCTCTTAATCAGCGACGGTCAGGATAATAATTCGCGTTACACTTTTAACGAGCTTCGTCGTCTCCTGAAAGAATCAGATGTCGTGGTCTATTCGATAGGCATCCTCGGCGGCTCTGACCCCGGCAGCGCGCTCGGCATGCACGGGCAGGCATTGCTGGATGAACTCTCTTCCGTCTCCGGCGGCAAAGCTTTCTTCCCGAACACGGCTGCCGAGATGGATGAAATCTTCGAGCGCATCGCGCTTGAGTTGAGACATCAATATTCGATTGGTTACAGGCCCGCGAACTTTGTCAACGACGGCAAGTGGCACAAGCTCAAAGTGAAGGTCACGCCGCCGCGCGGATTGCCGCGCCTCTTCGTGCGCAGCCGCGAGGGTTACTACGCGATTACCAATCCGCGTAAATAGTTTTCAGGAGCGCGGCGCGCGGCAACGCCAAACGCCTTCGAGGGCATCTTTACAAACGTGTGCGCGCGAGCAATTCGAGCCCGGCGCAGTTGCTCTTTGCCCCAGCAGCGCATAAATGGATGTCAGATGTTTGATGCCGGATGTCAGTTTCTGTTTTTAACTAACATCTGACATCCGGCATCTGGCATCTTTTGTTAAAACTATGAAGATGAAACATCGCCGCTTACACATCATGAAAAATTCGCGCCGCGCCTTTGCGCTTGCGGCATCCTTTGCTCTATCGCTGCTCTTTCTTGTCCTCTCGCATGCTGGACACGCGCAGCGGCAGACGCAGCAGGACGCGCGGCCACGCCGCGTTGATGCATCGGCACAGCCCACGCCGCCAAAGATTCAGAACCTGCCGCCGCCCGCCTCGTCTCCCGGCGCAACTCCTTCGCCCACGCCTGATGACCCCGCAGGCATAGAGCTTGATGAAGGCGACACTGTCAAGATTGATACCAATCTTGTGAATCTCAATGTCCGCGTGATTGACCGCAACAACCGTACAGTCAACGATGTGCGGCAGGAAGAGTTTCGCGTCTATGAAGACGGCGTGCTGCAAAAGCTGGAATTCATCTCGAAGGAAGAAGTGCCGATTAGCTATGGCCTTGCGATTGACACGTCCGGCTCTCTGCGCTCGCAAATCGTCAAGGTGATTGAAGCCGGCAAGACTATCATCAACAGCAACAAGCCGGGCGATGAAACATTCCTGATGCGCTTTATCAGCAGCGACAAGATAGAGGTCGCGCAGGATTTCAGTTCTGACAAAGCGACTTTGATAGATGTGCTCGAAAGCTTTTTTCCAGAAGGCGGGCAGACCGCTGTGATTGATGCAGTCTATCTGGCAGCCGAGCATGTCGCGGCTTACAAAAAAGGCAGCGACCTTGAAGACCGCCGCCGACGCGCCTTGATTGTCGTCACGGACGGCGAAGACCGTGACAGTTATTACAAGGACAGAGATCTCTTTGCGCGCCTGCGCGAAGAGGATGTGCAGATTTTCATCATTGGTTTCGTGGGCGAGCTTGACGACGAGAAGAAAGGCGTCTTTATACGCCGGAGCAGCAAAGGCAAAGCCGTCGAGCTTATTAATAAGATGGCCGAAGAGACCGGCGGGCGCGCCTTCTTTCCAAACTCTCTGAATGAACTGCCCGGCATCGCCGCAGAGATTACGCGTGACATGCGCACGCAGTATGTCATCAGCTATTACCCGTCCAATGATAGACGCGACGGAACCTATCGCGCCATACGCGTCTCAGTCGCGGATAATCAGAGCCGCGATAAACGCATTGCCATCACACGTCCCGGTCGCACTGCGCCGCGTGACGGCGGAGGCGGAAACACGACTGCTCCCAAGCCCGCCGCGCCGCGCGACACCAAACCAACCACAGGCGGGCGCAAGCCTTAATCAAGGGGCTGTTTATATTAAAGCGGCTGTTTGTATTAAAGGGGCTGTTTATATTAAAGCGGCTCTTGCCGCCTTTGCTGTGCGGAAAGCCTGTGGCTTTCCGTCACGCTCCCCGAACCTGACGAGGCTGCGCCTCGTATCGTCGAGGCGCAGCCTCTAAAGTTAAAAAGACAGATTAACGGAAAGTCACAGACTTTCCGCACAGCAAGAGCGGCGAGAGCCGCCAAAAGGCGCATTCACATCGCTTACTTTACGGGCGCAGGCATTTGGGAAACCAGATATGCTATGAAAGCGACAAAGGCGAGCGCGAGAATGAGAATAGCCAGCACAATCGGCTCAAGGCCCAGGATGCCGTGCTCTTCGCGCTCCTTATCCATCAAATTTTTCGGGAGCTTCAAGCTGCCTGTATCAATCACAATGGTATCGTCGTTCTTCTTCTGGGATGGATGCTGTTGAACAGTCTCTTTATCAAGCTCTTCGAGCGGAGCCAGACGCGCGGACAACTCTGAGATGTCTCCGTCTTTGTTATACCTCAGATAATGCTCGTGACCGTACTTTCTCTTCTTCTTCCTCATAACCATTCCACCTTTCTCAAATAAAGGTAGAGTCCGAAGCCGACCACGACTATCGAGAAGAGCGCAAAGACATAGCCGTACTTCCATTTCAACTCCGGCATAAAGTCGAAGTTCATGCCGTAGATTCCTGCAACCAGAGTGACGGACATCAGAATCGTGGCAACTGAGGTCAAACGCTTCATGACCATGTTCATGCGATTGCCGGAGACGGACAGGTACGCATCCATCGTCGAGCCGAGCATGTCGCGCAAGGAGTCTATATTATCCGCGACACGTATGATGTGGTCGAACACGTCTTGAAAATAGACGTGTGTCTCGCGCCGGAAGATTGGCTGCTCGCGCCTGAGCATGGTGTTGAAAACGTCTCGCAGCGGCGTGATGGAGCGGCGCAGGTAGAGCAGTTGTTTTTTAATGCGAAAGATTTCCTGAATCGTGTCGGATTGAAAGTCTCCGAAGATTTGGTCTTCAATCAAGTCCATCCGCTCGCTCAAAATATCCAGCAGCGGCATGTAGTCGTCAACAATCGCATCAATCAAGAGATAAGCCAGGAGGCCGGAGCCTTGATCTGCGCGGTCTGTCCATTCTTTCCAGAGCCGCGCGGCTGTCTTGACGGCGCGAATGGGGCGGCTGTGAACCGTCACCAGAAAGTTTGCGCCGAGAAAGATATTCAACTCGCGCAGTTCCAGATTATCGTGCGGCCCGACCAGTTCCGCTTCATAGAGCACTATGAAGTAATAGCCCGGATACTCTTCGACCTTCGGACGCTGGTGCGCGTTGCGGCAGTCTTCAATCGAGAGCGGGTGAAAATTAAACTCTTCGGCCAGCTCCGTAAAATCTTCGCTTGTCGGGTCTGAGACATCCGCCCAGACAACGTGCTTATCATCTATGCAGTAATCGCTGATATCAGCCGCCGGAAAATTTTCCGTAAACTTTTTTTCCGCGCTGTTCAGACAGACAGTAGTAATCACTGGGCCACAACACCTCGCTTGCCGGATTGCTCAGGGAGAAAGATTTTCATGAAAGCCTATCACACATGTAAAGATTTTGTGTTTTCCAGCCTTCACATCGCGGTCAAGACAATCGCTTACATAACTATTACATTCGGTTGCGGATGAACTTGTTAAGATTGCCACAGTTCCCCGCATCAAAATAGAGGGCAGACAATTCAATTCCAAGTACGGGAGACACTATGCAAAGCGAAGTCAGCGAGAGCAAACCAGTATCCGATTTTCGGTGGAATACTATCATCTTCATGATTATCTTTCATGCGGGCGCGATTGCCGCGCTCTTCATGTTCACATGGCCTGCACTAATTGCCACAATGTTTCTGTGGTGGCTATCGGGTAATCCGGGCATCGGGATGGGATTTCATCGCCTGCTGACTCATCGCGGCTTCAAGACTCCGAAGTGGGTTGAATATATCTTAACCGTCTGCGGTCTGCTCTCGCTCGAAGGCGGGCATATCAACTGGGTCGTCACACATCGCATCCATCACGCCTATACGGAAGTGCAGGGCAAAGACCCGCACACGCCGCGCGACGGAGCATGGTGGGCGCACATCGGTTGGATTTTCAAAGGCACGGCTCAGCAGCATTCGGATGAAGTGATGCAGCGTTATGCGCCGGACTTGATGAAAGACAAGTTTCACGTCTGGGCCAATAGACTTTATTACGTGCCGCTTGTCATTTGCGGCGGAGTGCTCTTTGCCATCGGCGGCTGGCCCATGTTGATGTGGGGCATCTTCCTGCGCGTCACTGTCGGACTGCATGCGACATGGCTGGTCAATTCCGCGACGCACATGTGGGGCAAGCGCAGATTTGAAACGACGGATGATTCGACCAACCTCTGGTGGGTCGCGCTTCTGACTTTCGGCGAAGGCTGGCACAACAATCATCACGCGCACCCGACAGCCGCGCGTCATGGCCTGCGCTGGTACGAGATTGACATGAACTGGTACGGCATCCGCGCTCTGCAATTTTTCGGGCTGGCGAAAAACATCAAGCTTATCAACAAAGCTCTCTACATGCCTGCGGCTGCCGAAAGCGAAATGCCCGGCGAAGCTTTGAAGAAAGCAGCCTAACAATCAGACTCTAAATTATTTCCTCATTGAATCATTTGCTCGTTGAGCAAATGATTCAATGAGGAAATTGCTTTACAATGCCGATATGCGAGTCAAGAGTCGGCGCAAATCCATCGCATTCTTTATCACGCTCGGCGCGTGTCTGGTCGTGGTGGCGGTGGCCCTCAATGTCGGTTGGATTCTGCTCAACTGGCGCGAGGTCGCGTTCCTCGTTCTAGGGATAATCTTTTTCATCCTCCTCATCACGGGCCTCGTGCTCAACACGACGTTTCTGGTGCGTGAGATACGGCGCAATGAACAACACGACAGCTTTATCAACGCCGTGACGCACGAACTCAAAACTCCGATTACTTCAATTCGTCTCTATCTTGAAACTCTGCAAAAGCACGAAGTGGACGAAGCGCGCAGGCGTGAGTTTTACGACATCATGCTCGCGGACAGCGACCGACTGCTGCACACAGTCGAGCAGGTCTTGCGCGCGGGCCAGAGCGGGCATCGCCGTCGTCACGAGCCGCCCGCGCTGATTGATATGAGCGAGATGACGCGCGAATGCATGGAGCTTGCGCGCACGCGATACAATCTTCAGGCAGATGCCCTAAAATTTTCCGCGTCTTCCAATAACGGCAACGGGCGCGCGAATGTGACTGGCGATGCAGAAGAGTTGCGCGCAGCAGTCCTTAATCTGATTGATAATGCCGTCAAATATTCGCCGCAGAAAGTTGAAGTCTCCGTAGAGGTCGAAGCGGTTGACGAGAAGCGCGTGATGGTGCGCGTCACGGATCGCGGCGTGGGGATTCCGCGCAGCCAACTCAAGCGAATTTTTAAACGCTTCTATCGTGTGCCGGGTCTAGTCATGCGGCGCGTCAAAGGAACCGGGCTCGGACTTTTTATTGTCCGCTCGATTATTGAAAAGCATGGCGGGCGCGTCTTTGCAGAGAGCGAAGGCGAAGGCGCTGGGAGCACTTTTACGATTCTTCTTCCGAGGGCGCACGAGAGATGAGCGCAGTCCTGATTGTAGAGGACGAAAAGCATCTGGCCGAAGGCTTGCGCTTCAATCTCGAAGCGGAAGGCTACGAGGTCGAAGTATCTGGCGACGGCGAATCCGCGCTTGCGTTGTTATTGGAAGAGCGCGAGCGTTTCGACGCGGTGGTGCTCGATGTGATGCTGCCGGGGATGGATGGCTTTACTGTCACGAAGGAATTGAGAGAGGCCGGACAGTTTGTGCCTGTCTTGATGCTGACGGCGCGCGGGCGACCGGAGGATGTGCTGAATGGTTTCGAGTCCGGCGCGGATGATTACCTGCCAAAGCCTTTTGAACTCTCTATCCTGCTGGCGCGGCTGCGCGGATTGCTCAGGCGCAGAGAGTGGCTACAGGAATCAACCAAGCCGTTTCAGTCTGGAGAAATTGCGGCGCGTGAAATCCCGGAAGCGATCTTTGTCTTTGATGGCAAGAAGATAGACTTTGCCGCGCTCGAATTGCGCGTCGGAGAAAAGATTGTTCGCCTGACCTTGATGGAAGCAGAGCTCTTGCGCCATCTCATCAAACACGAGGGCCGCATCGTCGCGCGCAAACAGATACTCGAAGAGGTCTGGAATCTGCACGAAGAGACGGACACGCGCGCGATAGACAACTTCATCGTGCGACTCAGAAAGCATCTCGAAGATGTGCCTTCAAAGCCGCGTCACCTGCAAACGGTGCGCGGCGTCGGCTATCGCTTTATCGCTCAGCCTGCTGGCGATGAAGAATGAAAAGGCGCAGTAAGTTTCCCGCAAAGGCGCAAAGGCGCAAAGAAAGACTTGCTTGTCTTCTTTGCGCCTTTGCGTCTTTGCGGGAAATTGTCTTCGTCGTTCTTTAAACTCTACTTCTTCCCGCGCACAGAGCCGCTAATCTTTTTCCGCGTCGTCTCGCCCGTTTGCAAAACTGGAATGCCTTCGTCCACCTCTGCATGCGGGCGCGGGATGATGTGCGTCGCAACGACTGTGCCGACGCGCGAGGCGGCTGCGGCTCCGGCTTCGACTGCGCTTTTGACCGCGCCGACTTCCCCGCGCACAATCGCCGTCACAAGTCCCGCATCAATCTTCTCATAGCCGACGAGCCGCACATTCGCGGCCTTGACCATCGCATCAGCCGCTTCAATCATGGCGACCAGACCCATGCATTCCACCATGCCTAAGGCTTCCATTTTATGCTTTTTCACCTCACTTGAAGACTAAATTCAATTTCTCTCTACAAGAGAATTGCTTACTCGACCCTGCGATAGACTTGCTTGATAATATCCTTTTCGTCCATCACCATCTCACCTAAAATCGGCCCTTTCTCGACGCCTTTGCGCTGTAGATAAATCATATCCGTCAGCGTCTTGCCGTCCGCTGAAAGAGTCCATTCTTCTTTCATGATAAAGAGCGATTCGCCGTTTTCATCTTTTCTCTTTTCCGAACCCTCTGTGACGAGCTTGAGACCTTTCCAAACGGTTTTACTCGTCAGATCTCCCGGCCAGAAAAGCGTAGGATTGGTTTCGCCGCGCTTGTCCGTATAGAAAAGCAAATCTTCTTCCTGCTGCTTTCCATCCTCGTGCTTGATTTTTTTGATGACATGGCATTCGGGCTCATTGTGTTCCACAATCATCGTCACGATGCCTTTAGCGTACGGCTTGTGCTTGAATTTGCCAAAGGCGCTTTTAGCATTATCACGCATCCATGTGCCGCTAAAGTTCGGTGGAGAAGCTTTATCAGCTCCAGCTTTTTTTTCCTGCGCCGCGCATAAGGCGACGCATGACAACAAGCACAGGCAAATTAAAGTTCTTCTCATCTGATGATCGTTCCTCTCATCAGTTGCGCAGTGAATGAATCGGAGCGGGAATGCGCCCGCCGCGACGTATAAAATCTGCGCAGGCGAAAGTATTGACGGGCATGATGGGCGCGCTGCCGAGTAGGCCGCCGAACTCTACCATCTCGCCCACTTCTCTGCCCGGCACAGGGATGATGCGCACGGCTGTTGTCTTGTTGTTCATCACTCCGATAGCCATTTCATCCGCGATGATGGCGGAGATGGTTTCGGCGGAGGTCGAGCCGGGAACTGCGACCATATCAATTCCTACGGAGCAAACGCTGGTCCAGGCTTCCAGTTTCTCAAGCGTCAATGCGCCGACTCGCGCGGCCTCAATCATGCTTGCGTCTTCAGAGACTGGAATGAACGCGCCGCTCATTCCGCCGACAGAGGCAGAAGCCATCGCGCCTCCTTTTTTGACAGCATCCGTCAACAGCGCGAGTGCGGCGGTTGTGCCAGGCGCGCCGGCGCGCTCGAATCCCATAGCCTCGATAATGTCTGCGACAGAATCTCCGGGCGCGGGTGTCGGCGCAAGCGAAAGGTCTATGATGCCGAACGGCAAACCAAGACGACGCGCGGCTTCGCGTCCGACCAATTCTCCTGCGCGCGAGAGTTTGAAGGAGAGCTTTTTTATCAACTCTGCCAACTCATGCAAAGGCATGTCTCGCGGCGCGTGTTGCACAGCATGATTGACGACGCCCGGCCCTGAGACGCCGACATTAATCACAGCCTCCGGCTCTCCGACGCCGTGAAACGCGCCCGCCATGAACGGATTGTCCTCGACAGCGTTGGCAAAGCAAACAAACTTGGCGCAGGCCAAACCGTCACGCTCGCGCGTGCGCTCTGCCGCATCCTTGATGATTTGGCCGACGCGCCTGACGGCATCCATGTTGATGCCCGCGCGCGTCGTCGCCACGTTGACGGATGAGCACAATCTTTCCGTCGCGGCCAGAGCAGCCGGAATGGAATCGAGAAACTCACTCTCGACCTGTGTCCAACCTTTGTGGACCAGAGCGGAATAGCCGCCTATGAAATCAACGCCGACTGTGCGCGCCGCATCATCTATCGCACGCGCTAAGACAATGAAGTCGCCGCCGCGCGCTCCTTCGGCAATCATGGAAACGGGCGTGATGGAAATTCTTTTGTTGGCGATGCGTATGCCGACTTCGTCTCCAATCTCATCAACCGTCTGGACCAGACGCGCAGCCACCTGTTCTATCTTCCGCCGCGCGCGCTCCGCCGTGCGCTCCATAGAATCCGTCGCGCAGTCGCGCAAAGAGAGGCCGAGCGTGACCGTGCGTATGTCCAGATGCTCCATCTCCGTCATGCGCAGGGTTTCGAGGATTTCGGCCTGTGTGTAGTCCATAAGCAAGTGGCTACTGACTACTTCATTTGATGAAGCTGAGTAAGAGCAATGTGATGAAAATGATGAAGATGAGAACGGCAATCAGGATAAAGCGCAGGCTAGGGTCAATAGCCACTTCTTCAATGACGACGTTGGAAGCCTTGCGCAGCTTTTCGACGCGAGGCCGCACGTTTTCCTGAACCACTCCGCGCGCGGCCTGCTTCACACGATTCTTTTTAGCATGCTTCTCATCCTTCGCTGCGGGCGACACTTCTTGCGCAGTCTCAATCGCTGTCTTCGACTCTACATTTGATGGAGCGTCCTGCGACGCAGACTCTAACATTGTCGGAGTGGGCGCGAGCGGCGTGGTCTTTAGTTCTCTGTCAATTCTACCGGACGGCTGCACTTCGGAAGCTTTAGCCGCAGGGAGCGCATCGGAAGAGCTTTTCTTGAGCGGCTTGCCGCATTGCGGGCAGAACTGTGCGTGCGTGCGTATCGCCGCGCCGCAAGCCATACAACGATGAGAGATTTCCGGTTCAGCCATAATAAAAGTGATGACTGCTTTTTATATTCGATGCATCGCGTTGAAGAGGTCTTCGCGTTGTGCGTAGATGCGTACGCCGAGTTTTTCGCCAGCTTTGCGAAAACGCTCCTTGAGCTCGGAGGCGGATTCGCGCGCGCGCGACATATCCGCGATGATGACCATCGCAAACTTGCCGCGCACAACCGTTTGATTGATGTCAATAATGCTGCACCCGGCTTCGGCCAGCACCTGCGAGACGCCCGCGACGATGCCCGGATGATCAACGCCAAAGACAGAGACAATCAGGCGACTCTGCGCGTCCTGCTTGTCAGAGGACACACTTTCCGTGCTGCCAGACTCTTTGGCTGAAGCTGCGCCGCTCCCGTTCGTCTCTACCACAGGCTCAATCGCGCGATAGATGTCTGTCACTAATTGCTCGACAGTCTGCTCATCCGCGCTCGTGCCGAGCCGTCCATAGACCGCACGCGCGATACGATAAATCAAATCTTCGTTAGCCATCTTATAGGATTTTAGATTTTTGATTTTTGATTTGCGATTGAAAGAATTTCAAGATTGCTTTTTCTTCAAATCGCAAATCAAAAATCTAAAATCGCAAATTATCAGCGTCTTCCGTTATCAGGTTCTCTTAACTCCCGCGCGGCATCGCGCACTTCATCCGAGACTGTATCCTGCAAATCCATGCGGTCAACGATGGCGACGACAGCAGCTTCGATTGCCATCTCCTGATTGCCGATAGCCGTGCGCGCAGCTTTGCCGTAAGCGCACATCACAATCTCTCCGATGCCTGCGCCAAGACGGTCTGCGACAACGACTATATTTTTGGTCGGCTCTTTGTCCAAATCGTAAGGATGGACAATCAAAAAACGGACGCCCTCCAGATCGGGCGTCTTCTTTGTGGACCAGACTGTGCCGACGACTTTTCCGAGAAACATAGTTCAGTTTTCAGTTTTCAGTTTTTAGTTTTCAGTTTCCAGAATATTCTGCGTATGCTGAAAACTAAAAACTGAAAACTGAAAACTGTTCTTATACTTTTGCGAACACCTCCGCAGGGTCTCCCATATCGCGTGCGGAAGGAGTAATGATGGTGCGCGCGTTGACGTAAATCTTCTCGCCTTTCTGAATGGCGCGGCGCACGTCGTCTTCGCTGACGAAATCAACTGCTTTGCGATTGCCATTGGTCGCGGCTGGCGCGGACGACTGTTGCGGTGCGCTCTGTGCAGGCGAAGAAGAAGAGGCGGCACTTCCGCCATTTCCGCCATTCTTGCTCTCGGCAGTCGGCGCGGCTGCGGCCTGCGGCGCGGCCTGCGAAGCGTCGTACATGCTGCCAGCTTCGACATCAATCACTGGCTGGCGCGGCGCGGGCGACGGCGTGGCCGAAAGATGCGCGTGCGCTGGCTGTTCCTCTTTTCGATTGGCGAGAAAACGGTCAACGATGGCTGCAATCTCTTCGCGCTTGATGCGCGGAGAGTCAGTAGAAGTCGTCTGGGCCATTTGCACAGGCTGCTCTGTAGAGACTGCGGGGCGCGCACTCTTAACAGGTCTCGTTTCAAATGCCACGCGCTTGATGTCCATCAAATGGAGTGGCGAGACATTATCGGAAGTCACATTGCCTCCCCACGAGCCACAACCCAAAGTCATAGACGGAGGCAAGCCTGTCGAGAATCCGATTGCGCCATGCGTCGTCGGCGTGTTGACGCAGATGCGCGAGGCTGGCATCTCTCGCCCGTAGGCTATGGCCGCATCACGCGAGCGCGTGTGGATGCCAGCCGTGTGGCCCATGCCGCCGTAGCTCAAAACTTCAAAGCAACGCGCCGCGCCGCGCTCGATGCCGTCTGCGACATAGAAAGCTAAGACGGGCGAAAGCTTTTCCATAGAGAGCGGGTAATCTCTCCCGACTCCGCCGACATCCGCCAGCAGGCAGCGCGTGCCAGATGGAATACTGATGCCAGCCATTTTTGCAATCACTTCTGCGGACTTGCCGACGATGGCCGGATTCAAAGAACGCTGCGGCGTGGCGATAACTTTCGCAAGCTGGTCTGCTTCTGCCGCGCTCAGGAAATGACCGCCCTGCGCTTTGAACTGTTCGCGGACTGTTTTTTCGAGCGGCGTATCAACAACCACTGCCTGCTCGGAAGCGCAGATTGTGCCGTTGTCAAAGCAAGTGCTGGTCAGTATGTCCTGCACAGCTTTGGCTGCGTCCGCAGACCTTTCGATAAAGACAGGGACATTGCCCGGCCCGACACCGAACGCAGGCTTGCCGGATGAATAAGCTGCGCGCACAAGACCGATGCCGCCTGTCGCAAGAATGACTGCGGTCTGCTTGTGCTTCATCAAAGCTTCCGTGCCTTCAATCGTCGCCGTCGCCATGCAGCCGATAGCATCTGCGGGCAAACCTTCTTTGATAGCCGCATCGCGCACGACCTTGACTGTCTCGTTGATGCAGCGCGCGGCTGAAGGATGCGGCGAGAGGACTATGGCATTGCGCGACTTGATGGCGATGAGGCATTTGAAGATGGCTGTCGAAGTGGGATTGGTCGAAGGAATGATGCCTGCGACGACTCCGCGCGGGCTGGCAATCTCAACAATGTCCTTCGTTTCATTGATGACGCCGACGGTGCGCAAGCCCTTGAAAAAGTTCCAGACATCTTCGGAGGCGAAACGATTCTTTTCCTGCTTGTCTGCTGGCACGCCGAAGCCTGTCTCTTCGACGGCCATCGCGCCAAGCCTTGCAGCTTCGCGCAAAGCTGCCTTTGCCATCGCCTCGCAAATCCGGTCTATCTTGCCTTGATCGAAATGCGCCAACTCGACCTGCGCGCGATGCGCCGCCTCAACCAGGTCGCGCGCCTGCTGCACGGACACGAGGTCTTTATCAACCGACATGACGAAACCTCCGCGCAGTTTTTAGTTTTCAGTTTTTAGTTTTCAGCGTCTTGACTTAACTGAAAACTGAAAACTAAAAACTGAAAACTGTTTACTTCGCTCTCTCTTTGTTGTTCTCGCGCGCGCCTTGCAGCGAGCGGCCCTGATCGCCTTCGCTCAGTTGTCCGCGTTCGCCTGCGCCGAGTGTGCGCTCATCCGGGCTGTAGCCGGTGCGCCCGTTGGTCGGCAGCACGCGCTCGACTTCGCCATGCGGGCGCGGGATGACGTGGACGCTGATGAGTTCTCCGACGCGGCGCGCAGCCGCTGCTCCGGCATCGGTCGCGGCCTTGACTGCGCCGACATCGCCGCGCACAAAGATTGTGACGTAGCCCGCGCCGATATACTCTTTTCCTAAAAGTTGGACGTTGGCGGCCTTGACCATCGCGTCGGCGGCTTCGACAGCCCCGACGAACCCTTTGGTCTCAACCATTCCGAGTGCTTCGAGAGGCATATGCCCTCCTCCTCTAGTTTCCTGTTGTAGATATTAAAAGCGATTTTCGGCTCTGCGAATGCCTCAACCGTAGCACCGTGCGCCGCAAGAATCAAGAGAAGCGTAAACTTTTGTCAAAGCAAATGTTTGACAACTTTTGCCCGTGACAGTTATAGTGCGACCCAACTGCGGAATTTTAGATTTTTGATTTTAGATTTTAGATTGATACGCTACTGTGTCTTGAAGGCTCAAGGCATAAAGGCCGCGCCTGCTGAAATCAAAAATCGCAAATCAAAAATCTAAAATTGATTTCCTCCCACCACACTCTCCCGAAGGGGCGGAAACGGATTGGTGATGGCAGCATCCTTTGGCGAACAACTGCGGCTCGCACGCGAGGCGCGCGGTATTTCCCTGCGCGAGATTTCCGAACAGACGCGCATCTCGACGCGCTATCTGGAGGCCATCGAAAACGGCGACCTCAAAAGACTTCCTGGCGGCATTTTCAATCGCAGCTTTATCAAAGCTTACGCCAAATATATCGGCTACGATGAACAGGAAGCCCTCGATGCCTATGCGCGTACGGCGCGCGAGCTTGGAGCTTCGCCGGACGAAGTTACGACCACGCCTTATCAATCGCGCGTCTATACGGACGGCAACGGCGTGCGCTCGCCTTTCGTCACGGTGTTGTTGACGATTCTGATTCTGGGAATCCTTTCGCTCGGCGTTTATGCGGCGATGCACTGGTATCAAAGACGACAGGCCGCAGGCTCAGGCAATCAGCAACCCGCGACTGCTCCGGCACAACAATCCGCCGCCAGCACTGCTCCAAACGCAAACAACAACGCCGCGCCCGCGACCGCAGGCTTTGTCATTCAACTTAAAGCCTTAGATAAAATCTGGATTAAGGCGCGCATGGATAATGAAGTCTGGAAGGAAGAAATTTTAGAGACGGGCGACATCAGAGAGTTTAAGCCTTCGGAGAGCTTGGGCATCAAATACTCGAAGAGCAAAGCGAAGTCATTTGAGTTGACTATTAACGGACGCCCCGCGAAGATTGTCACAGACTCGACCACGCAGCCCGTCGAGATGGTTATCACGAAAAGCGATTACGAGAAGTTTTTACAGTAGCAATGAAGTTTCAAATCTCAAGTCCCAAGATCCAAGTCAAAAGTTTATCTAGACTTGGGTCTTGGGGCTTGCGGCTTTTTAAATTTGGAGTCAAGGGAATATGAATACAGATGATATTAAAGAAGGTCTGACGTTTGATGATGTGCTTCTGGTTCCTTCGCGCTCGGACGTGTTGCCGAACGAGACGGATACCTCCACGCAGTTCACGCGCGGCATCCGACTTCAGATTCCACTCTGCTCCGCAGCGATGGACACTGTGACCGAAGCCGCGCTCGCCATCGCCATCGCGCAGCAGGGCGGCATCGGCGTCATACACAAAAATCTTCCCATCGAACGGCAAGCCGAAGAAGTTGATAAGGTCAAGCGTTCGGAATCTGGAATGATTGTTGACCCTGTGACGATTCGGCCAGACCGTCCCGTGAGCGAAGCCCTCAATGTGATGGAACGCTACAAGATAAGCGGCGTGCCGGTCGTAGATGAAGACGGCCATCTCGTAGGTATCATCACCAACCGCGATTTGAGATTCGAGACACGCTTTGACATAGCCGTCTCGGAAGTTATGACGCCGCAACCGCTCGTCACAGTCCCTGTCGGCACGACTCTAGAGGAAGCCAAAGTCGTCCTCCAAAAACATCGCATCGAAAAGCTCCTGGTCATAGACGGCGACAAGCACATCAAAGGCTTAATTACAGTCAAAGACATTCAGAAGGCGATTAAATATCCAACTGCCGCGAAAGATGATTTGGGCCGGCTGCGCGTTGCCGCAGGCATCGGCGCAACAGGAGATTTTAAAGAGCGTGCCGCCGCGCTCGTTCAGGCGCGTGTGGATTGCCTTGTGATTGACACGGCGCACGGCCATTCGTCCCGCGTCATAGAAGCCGTGCGCGAAATCAAGCGCACCTATCCTGACACACAACTCGTCGCCGGAAACGTCGGCACGAGTGAAGCGACGCGCGAGTTGATTGATGCGGGAGTTGATGCCGTCAAGGTCGGCATCGGGCCGGGGAGTATCTGCACGACACGCGTCGTGACTGGCGCGGGCGTGCCGCAGATTACAGCGATTACTGATTGCGTCAAGGCTGCGCGCGGGAGCGGCGTGCCTATCATCGCAGATGGCGGCGTCAAATTTTCCGGCGATGTGGCAAAGGCGATTGCGGCTGGCGCGGATGTAGTGATGATTGGCTCGCTCTTTGCGGGAACGGAAGAAGCGCCGGGCGAGTTGATACTCTTTCAGGGTCGCTCGTTCAAGACCTATCGCGGCATGGGCTCCATCGGCGCGATGCGCGAAGGCTCGCGCGACCGCTATGCGCAGGAGAACACGCTGGTCGAATCCAAACTTGTCCCCGAAGGCATCGAAGGCCGCGTGCCATACAAAGGCACACTCGCAGACATGGTCACGCAACTCATCGGCGGCCTGCGCGCAGGCATGGGCTACACTGGCTGCCGCACTATCAAAGAGTTTCAGGAGCAGACACGCTTTATACGCATCACCTCTGCCGGACTCAGAGAATCACACGTCCACGATGTCATCATCACGAAGGAAGCGCCGAACTATCGTTTAGAGTAGCGACGGATTATTTAATGTTAGTTCAGAATAAGAATTAGTTTTCCCAGTCCCGCAAGGGGCGACATATCAGTAGCCCACGACGCAAGTCGTGGGTCAAGCAGCGCGTTCAAGGTTAAGCCTCGTAGGGGCGGCATAGATTATACCGCCCCTACGGGGCTCGATTGTTGTGTGTCGCTATTGTCCCAGCACTGACGTGCTGGGCTACTGAGATGTCGCTCTTACAGAGCTAACATCCTGCATCCCTTTGATGATTATTCCTCGCTCTGCTTTTTTTCCGTCAGGCGTGCAAATACTTCTTGCAAGATTTCTGGACCAGGACGCGGCGCAGCTTCTTCTGTATGCGTGGCAAGCCATTTGGGAACGAGGATTAACGGAACCCAGGGAATGAATCGCTGCGTTGAATCCTGCGTCAGGCGGCAGAGGGCTATGGAGACTTTGCCGGGCATCTCGACTGTCCTGACTGTCTGTGCTGTTGGCTTCGCGCAGTTTTCCGCAGGCGAAGTGACCAGATACTCGCGGCACGCGAGCGGGCGGTCTTGATAAATCGAGCACGAGCCCTCTTCCAGAAACGGGCATGAAACTCCCTGCCAGAAATAATCCAGACCAAATTGCTGTAGCTCTCCTAAAGAGAAACGTTCGGGCGATTCCAATTTTTCAAGCAAACCGGCCACGCGAAAATGTTCGTAAGCCGCTTCAAAACGCGCGAGCACTTCCCGGCGGCGCGGCTCTGGAAGATTGTCCAGCACTTCGCCTATCTGATGCGCCTCTATTTCAGAGAGCGGGACGATTTGGCTACAGCATGCCCCGCATCCTTTCCGGCAGGAAACTGTTTGGCCTTCCGCTTCTGCATTCTGGATGCCGACGCCGACCAGCGCTTCGGTCAAAGATTGAAAGACGGGCAGCATCCTGCGCGGGCGCGTTGGGCCAGAGGGAACTGTAATCTCCATCTCCATCCGCGCGCCCGGAACATTGAGGACGACTGTCCCGGTCACCCATTCCTCAGTAGAGGCGTTGGCAGAGCTTTCATCAGTCATAACTTTTTCCATCTCAAAAAGTAATCGGCTCGGCTTCGATGCCATACTTGCGCGGGTTCTGTGCAATCGCGCCGATGGCTAGAAGCCGCAGGGCCAAATCGTAAGCCTGCGGAGTGATTTTTCGATTGTCGTGCAAGTACCAGATATTGCGAATCTCTTGAACACTCGTATTGGGCTGTCTCGTCAGCGCAGAGATTGAATCGCGCAAAGCAATGGAACTGCCCGTCGAAGGGTCTGTCGAAATCAACGTCAGGAGAATATCATGCGCCAACTCGTCGCCCTGTAAGACGCGCGCCTTAGAGAGTGCGGGAAGCATGCTCTGCGCGACGGAGACGGGGTCGCCACTTGACTTGTCCATCCTCGCCAGCGTGGCAAAGGCCAGAAAGGCCGGCTTGAAATCGCTGCCCTTTGCCATCGAGCTCAAGGCTTGTGTGCGTCCTTTGAGTGCGCGCAGGTTTTCTCTGAGCGCGGCAGAGCCTCTGTAGGTTTTTATTTTCGCGTCAATCTCTTTGACGTTCTGCTCTGTCAAGACAGGATTGGGGTCGCTCTTGCTGATGGTGCGCATGACTGCGAGCGCATTTCTTTCGACCTCATCAAGCTCGTCAGATACAGGGTCTTGAGAAGAATTGACAGCCACACTCGCATCCGGCGAGGGCAGAGTCGAGCCACCCGGAATCTCCTTTTCGCGCCCGTTCGCTATTTCCTGATTATTGTTGCTGCGCCGCTCCTGCTTCTTCGAGCCGCTGCCTCTGAAGGCAAGCGCGGCCACGACGACAAGGGCCAGAATCACGACCGCCGCGACGGGCGCGATGATATAGACATTCAATCCTTCGGGCGATGCTGGCGATTCAAAAGGGACTTTCGGCGCGGCTTGCGCTGGCCCGCCGGATGAAGGAGCGGAAGCTTGATACGTCGCAGACTTGCCCTGCGCTGAAAGACCTGCTTCGACGCGGCGCAGCAATTCTTCATGGCTCAACTGCTGTTGAGCAGTTGTCTGAGAGACAACGCCCGCTGACGATGCAGCCTGTGCGCTGCTGAACTCAACCGTCAACTCGCATGCATCCGCGAGGTTAATCACATCGCCGTCGCGCAGGTCAACAGGATAAGTGACTGGCGCGCCGTTGAGGAATGTGCCGTTGCTTGAGCCGCAATCGGAAATCTGCACAGCGTCGTCAAAGCTCTCAATCAGAGCATGACGACGCGAGAGGCTAGAGTTGTCAATCATCAGATCGTTATCGGGGATGCGCCCGATACTGAACCGCTTCGACTTGACACGCACGCGCTTGAGCCGCCCCGCCTCGTCGTAATAAGAGAGTGTGATTTCCGTTTGCATGAGCGAATAAATGCAAAATTAAAAATATAAAATGCAAAGTTTAAGACGCTCTTATTTTTGCATTTTACATTTTTAATTTTGCATTTACTGAGTATAGCTTGAGAGCGGCTGTAACTGCACGCCGAAGACTTGCGGGTTTTCTCCGACGATGGCGGCGGCGAAAAATTTCGGGACGTACTTGATATTCTCTTTCTGAAACTGCTCGGAGAGTTTGCCCTGATTGGCAACGAGCGTCCAGAAGCTGCGCTCTTCCTGCATCGCGCTCGCAAGAGCCGTCGAGAGGTTTGTTGAAAGTCCGCCTTCGCCGCTGTTGTAACTGGCAATCGCCAAAGGCACGCTCAGTGGGCCAGTGCCGTAGCGGCCCATCAAAAATTTCATGTACCCGGCGGCGGCGCGTGCGGCAGGGTCTGGCTTGCAACGCTCGTCCGGGTTCGAGGGCGACGCGCCGCGCACGATTTGAAGTCCGTAAGTGCGGCCCGTCGCCTGCGTGAACTGAAACATGCCGAGCGGCCCCGTAGGGCTTTGCAGGCAGACACAATACTCCGATTCAATCATCGCCAGATAGAGACCAATCTGCGGCGCGATTCCCTTCTCGTTAAAAGCGTGAATGATGAACGGCGCGTTGCGGCTGCCGCGCTCAAGCAGCGTCGTCAAATCATCGCGCGGAAAATTACAGGCTCCGCCGAGACGCGGACTTTTGACGCGGCGCGCGAAGGTATCTACGAAACTTTTAATTTTCATGACGGCTTCGGGCGTGACGGCTTCGCCGCTCCGGTTGCCAATCATCCGCGCGACATGCTCTGCGCGCTGCTCTATGAATTTCTTCTTCTCTTCCTCAGACATCACTAGATAAGTCTTGCCCGCCGGAGGAATGTTTTTTGAAAGCTCATTGCTAACCAAAGTGTCATCAACTGGCGGCACGGTTGAATCACCGGGCGAGGTTGCAGGAGACGGCGAAGTGTTGCCTGAATTATTCGGCGTAGAGTCTTCTGCGGGCGGGCGACGATTGCGACTGCGTGTGTTGGCGACATCATCATCGCCGCCGTCGCTTTCGCCGCCTGAGACGCGCGAGCCGATGGCGATGGCGGCAATCAGGATGATAAAGACTGCGACGAGCGCGACGGCGATGGGCCAGATTTTGAATGAGCCGCCGGGAGTCGCGCCCGCTCTGTTTTTTGTACTGGCTTTTGTGACGGGCGCGCTGGCTTTTCTGATATGAACGGCGATGGTCGTGTCATTGCCGATAGTGATTTCGTCGCCGTCCGTGAGCGGCGAGCCTGTGGGTGGAACCTGCGCGCCGTTGACAAAAGTGCCGTTGGTGGAAACTTCGTCGAGAATCCAGACACGTTCGTCTTCACGATGAATCGTCGCATGCAGGCGCGAGAGCCCGTCGTCTTCGAGCTTGACAGTCACGCTGTCGCCGCGTCCGAGCGAGAGTTGTCCTCCTGTCATCGGATATTCGCGCGAACCTGCCGGAGAGTAGATCGTGAGCGTGACTTCGACCATCTTGACTATTTCTTAGCCCAAGTTGCCAGTTAAATCGAACCGCAGAGACGCAGAGGAAGAATATAAATTAAAACAACATCCTATCTGCTTTGATTTTGCTGACTCTTTCATGTTTCTCTGCGTCTCTGCGTCTCTGCGGTGAATAAATAACTGGCAACTTGAGTTATTTCTTCGGATAGAGACTCGAAAGCGGTTTGTCTCTCGTCAGACCAAATTTCTGTGGATTCTCGCCGACAATTCCGGCGGCGAAAAACCTGACGACGCGCTCGCGTCGCTCCGGCAAGTCTATCACTTTCCAAAAATCCGAGCGATCAGGCGGCAATTGCGCGCGCCATTTTCCGGCCTCTTGCGGAGACATGCCGAAGCACGCGACCGAGTAAACAAAATCTCCCTCGAAGAGATTGATGACGATGGCTTTTGAGTAAGCGGCGGCGACGAGCGCGGCGCAACGCTGGCTCTGGTCTGCGAGAGTCTCGCTGCCGCACAGCCCGTTATAGCCATTGCTCTCAGCGAACGTCTGCGTCATCTGCCACAAGCCTTCTGCGGGAGTGTCTGCGCTGGTGGTCGCGCCGCGCGGCTTGACAAGCACAAAGCGGCTGCGGCTCATCGCTAAGACATAGCCGAGCGGCGGGTCTAAGCCCTGCGTGCCGATGAAGGATTTATTTATCTCATCGCGAAAGGGACGCGCGCGCTCGTAAAAACCTTCAATCGCATACTCGCTCGTGCGCGCCTGCACCTGCCGAAAGAATTCCGAATCGTATTTGTATTCAGTCTTGCTCGAAGAAAATCCTTTCGCCAGACGAACGCACAATTCTCTGACTTCGACTACGGAAAGCGATGAGGCTGCGTTGTTCGTCTGATTGTTAGTCGTGGTCGTCCCGCCATCCACCGGCGGAGGCGTTTCGCCAGTCGTTGGGCCAGAGCCTCCGCCGACATCAAAGGCGAGTGTGATGGAATCTTCCTGTAATTTTTTATTGCCGTCCTCGTCTTCGACGACGACAGAGAATTCATGTCTGCCGCTACTGAGGTCTGAGGGCAGAGCGTCAGTCTCAAGCACGACATCAAAGGGCTGCGTCTCCGCGCTGGCGACCTCTTTGCCATCGAGTTGATAGATGACGCGCTCGATGCATTTTCCTCCTTCGACCTCGACATGTACGTTGACGGAATCGCGCACGGTCGTTCCGCTCTGCGGGCTCACGATGCGAACGGTGGCATCACAGCCGGAGCCTCCGCGCGTGAGCAGGAGGACGGCTGCGATGATTGCGACCAGAGCAAGCCCGCCCGCGACGGCTGCGATAATCAGGACTGGCGAAGGGCCGGAGGCAGATGGCGCGGCTGCGGCTGCTGCGACCTGCGGGACATCGAGTGAGGCATCAGGCAAATCCACTTCCGGCGCGGCGGGTGTCAGATAGTTTGAAGTTTGCGTTTGATGAAATTCAATCCGCGTGCTGCCGCCGATGCTGATGTGGTCGCCGTCTTTGAGTTGTGACTCAAACTCAAGCGGCGCGTCATTGACGGTTGTGCCGTTGCTGCTGCCGAGGTCAATAATCCAGAAATCCGTGCCGCGCACTTCTATCTCTGCGTGATAACGCGAGACATTCGAGTCGCCTTCCAGACTAATAGTGTTGTCGGGCGCGCGCCCGATAGAGACGACCTCCTCCGAGATGTCCAGCGAGGTCTCGGCGCGTCCGGGCTGATTGATGATTAAGGTCGCGTTCGGCATACGAAAAGCAAGGATGAAGGATGAAGGATGAAGTCGGAAAGCAGAAGGATGAAAGGCATGCTATTCAAACATTGAAACACTCAGCTTCGAACAGCACTCCCTTCATCCTTCCGCCTTCCGCCTTCCGCCTTTGCTTTTCAGCCTCCCTTGTTGAGGACAAGCGTCTGGATAATCTCTTCGTTATCGGCTTTGTTGGTGTTCACCAGCTTGATTGCGTACTTGGTGTCGCCCTTCACGCGCTCGATTGACTGCTCGGATTCTCTGAAGAGTTGCTCGATAACCGATGCGCGCACGACGCCGCCTGCCTGGGCTGCCTCATTCGGCAAATCGAGCAGCATGTCGCGGCTGAAGATGACTGTTAATAATTCCTGTCCCGCAGGCCCAAGCACAGGAAAAGAGCAATCTGCGCCTTTAGCAATCTTTGGGTCACAGTTTGAGGGGAGCAGCAATTCCTGATTTCTGTTCACATAGTTCTGCCCGTTGTTGACGCGCGACTGCGGAAAGATTATCCGCCCGTCCATGCCTTTGCCGGGCTGGTGTATGACGTAGAGATAGCCGTCCTGATTGGCCTTGACGGCGAGCCGCAGACGGTCGCCCGCGAAGAAGGTGTTCAAGGTGGCGTTGGTCTCTTCCATCACGCCGTCGCTGCCAACTTTCAGGATGCGATACTGCACTGCGAGCAGCAACACTTTCTCGACCACTCGCGGCTTCTTTGGCGTCGGCTTCGGACGCGGCCTGCGCGCGCGGCGGCGCGGTTTTTCTTTGCGCACGACTTCGACCGGCCTGTCATAAGTGACCGAATCAACCTGCGCCCAAACGGTCTGCGCGGGCGGAATGAATGGAAGGAGGAGACTTCCGATCATCAGCATCATAATTGAAGACTTAAAAAGTTTAGATCGCATAAGACTTTAACATCCTCCGTTAACTTACTTCTGACCTTGCAACGAGCGTATGCGCTCCTGCAATTTTGGATCGTTGGCCGAGACCACGCAACGGAATCCGATTAACCAGCTTCGCTCACGCTTTTCGGCGGCGGTGAAGACGGGCGGAGCATAAGTGCGATTAGTCGTGCGCGCCAAATCCGGCTCAGAGCCGAAGTGGCCTCCGCGCACGACGCGGTTCTTCGTCCCGTAGTTCTCATTCGATTCCGAGTTGCCCTGATATGGTTGGTAAAAGGCGTCAATCCATTCAAAAACATTTCCGGCCATGTCCTGCACGCCGTACGCACTCGCGCCCGTAGAATTCTGGCCCACATTGCTCGGCGGCGGCGACCCGCCCAGAGTCGCGCGGCCCGGCTCGTAATTATCGCCCCATGGATACTGTCTCTTCTGCGGATTCCCCGGCCCCCACGAAGCAGCCTTCTCCCATTCCTCTTCCGTCGCCAGACGCTTGCCAGCCCATTTGGCAAAGGCCGCGGCATCAGCCCATTCGACGCCGATGACAGGAGCTTGCGGTTTATTTTTAAAATAACCCTTTTCCCACCAGGGATCTGTCGGATACTTGCGCTTCGTCTCGTCGCAAAACTTTTTATACCACTCGTTCGTGACTTCAAACTTGTCTATGTAATAGTCCGGCAAAGGCACTTTATGAGCGGGCTTTTCATCCGCCTCGTGATTGTCGTCGCCCATGATGAACTCACTCGCGGGGATGAGAATCATCGGGCCGTTGTAATCAATCTCGCCCAGCACGGACGGCTCTGACGGCTGCGCTCCTGTCGGCGTAAGCTGCGCGATAACAATCTTCTCTTCTCCATCCTTGCCCGTGACGGAAGTATTAAAGTCTGCGAATCCTTCATGCGAGACGCGCACGAGCCGCTTGCCCGCTTTCAGATTCGGAACCTGAATCGAGCCGTCGCCCGCCGTCACGCCGTTGCGTTTGTTATCCACAAAGACTGTGCTGCCCGGCTCTGCGCCTTTAACAATCAAGGTGAAGCCGGGACTGCTGGGCCAGAGGAAATAGATGAGCGCGGCCAGTCCGAGCAGCAACACTCCGCCGATAATAAAAAATATCCAGATGGGAAAACTCTTCTTCGCGGGCGGGCCGGGCGGAGGCGAAGAAAATGGCGGAGGCGGCGGAGGCGGTTCGGTCGCAGGGCGCACGTCCTCCGGCTGGACACGTATGTTCGGCGTCGTCGCGCCGAAGTCTTCCTGTCTGAGTGGGCCGAAATCTATATAATTTTCTTTCACGTTCTCTCTTCGCCAGCAGTTTAACAGATGCGCTGGCTGTGTGACGGATTCTGAATTACTGGATGAACGAGCTCTGCGCTCTGTTTTGCCGAGAGCAATTTGTCAGCAAAAGCTAAATCACAGCATGCCCTTTGTCAAGAAGAAGAAAAAACAGTTTCCCGCAAAGGCGCAAAGACGCAAAGAAGGCCGCAAAGGAGTTGAGCAGTTACTTGTCTTGCGTGCTTTCTTTGCGCCTTTGCGCCTTTGCGCGAGCTTCTTTCGTATTGCCCGCTTTATTGCATTCCACGCATCCTCTGTGAGAGCATCGCGCGAGTTCGACGCAAACTTATTTGATGAAGAGATTTTAAGATGACAACTCCATCGCTCAGCAAACATCGCCACGTTTCGCGCAAGGCGAGCCTCTTTACCGAATCCGTCATCCGCGAGATGACGCGCGAGGCTTTGAAGCACGGCGCGGTCAATCTCTCGCAAGGCTTTCCAGATTTCCCCGCGCCCGCAGACATCAAGCGCGCAGCCATCGAAGCCATCAATGATGATGTCAATCAATATGCCATCACGTGGGGCGCGCGAGATTTTCGTGAAGCGATTGCAGCTAAAACAAAATCCTATCTTGGTATTGAGATTGACCCGGAAACGGAAATCACTGTCACCTGCGGCTCGACCGAAGGAATGATTGCGGCGATGATGGCGACGGTTGACCCCGGCGAAGAGGTCATCGTCTTCGAGCCTTTTTATGAGAACTATGCGCCGGACGCTATTCTCTCAGATGCGCGCCCGCGCTACATTCCGCTCACTGCGCCGGATTGGACATTTGACCGCGAAGAGTTGCGCGCGGCTTTCAACGAGAAGACGAAAGCCATCATCATCTGCAATCCGAACAACCCGACGGGCAAAGTCTTTACGCGCGAAGAACTGGAATTCATCGCCGCGCTCTGCAAGGAGCACGACGCGCTCTGCTTCACGGATGAGATTTACGAGCACATTCTCTATCCGCGCGAAGACAAAGAAATCAAGCACATCTCTATGGCCCAACTGGAAGGAATGCGCGAGCGCACGGTCATCGTCAACTCTATGTCAAAGACATATTCCGTGACGGGCTGGCGCGTCGGCTACTGCATCGCGCCGCCAGCCATCACTGGCGCGATACGCAAAGTCCATGACTTTCTCACAGTCGGCGCAGCCGCCCCGCTTCAAGCCGCAGGAGCATACGCGCTCAAACTTCCGCAAAGTTATTACGACAAGCTTCAAGCGGAATATACTGCGCGGCGCGACCTTCTGCTGCCTGTGCTTGAGCGCGCGGGCTTTCGCACCTTCCGCCCGGACGGAGCTTATTACATCATGACCGACATCAAAGCTTTCGGCTTCGTCTCCGATGTCGAATTCACACGCCACCTGATACGCGACATCGGCGTGGCCTGCGTCCCCGGCTCAAGCTTTTACAGCGACCCACAGCGCGGCTCGCAACAGGTTAGATTTTGTTTCTGCAAACGAGATGAAACTTTACATGCGGCAGCCGAGCGGCTCGACAAGTTAAAATCAAGATGACACGGAGTTAGTCTTATCAACCCACTTCTCCGACAGTTAAAGCATACGACTCCTTCCTCTTTCGAGAGCAGCATTGATAAGATTAAGTGGCTCGTCTTGTGGCTTCAAAGTACCTTCCAACGACAGCACATAGAGTTTGACCGCAGCTTTGTGAGCATTGGTGTGAAGGTAGATTGACTCAATGCCATCGAGCAGCATTTTGCTGGCCTGCATCGCGCCTTCCGGCCCACTGTCGATTGCTCTCTTAATCCTGAACAACATCTGAGCCAGATATTCGACGGCAGCAGCATCTTGACATAAGACAGGCTCAAGAATGGCAGCCCAATCTTCTTTATCTGCAAGTAGAGTGACAGGTTGATGTTCCCTCATCTCTCATGTTATACGACCATGTTGACGTATATGCAAAATTGGCATATTGCGTGAGATGAGAATTTAAGCGGGCCTGACACAGGTTGATTTGGCCGCACGCATCGAAAAAGACCAAACCATTAAAGCTTATGTGGGATGCAAAGAGACAATCAATCTGGCTCGCGACAGCACTCTTGCTAGTCACGCTGGTCGTTGTCCCGCAGGCGTATGAAGATGACGGGAGATTTGATGTAGGCTATTTCCTGCTGCTGGAATTTATCTTTGTCGCCGTCGTTGTTGTGATGTTCTTTATCTATGCGAGAAAGAAGTAATTTGCAAATGCCTGCGCCATCACTTCTATTTCACAACTGGCGGCTGAAAGGTTTTGAAGCGGACGTTGATGCCCGGCTCTGCGACGACGAGCAGGCGGCGCGCGTCTAGGTAAGAAGCGGAGTTCGGATAGTAAGAAAGGATGTAGCGATTCTTGCGCAGTTCGTCGCAGATGGCCTGCGCGGCTGCGCGCGGTTCGTTGACGGGAAAGACGCGCCCGCCTGTGCCTTCGACAAGCTTCTCAATCACCTGCACGGGCTTTGGCTGGTCTCTGCGAAGCGCGCCGCCAGTTCTGTCCGGGGCTTGCAGGGCATAGACCGTGATGTCCTGTGATTGCAAAAGTCCGAGCGTCTCCGCAAACCTGTTCTTGCTGCCTCTATCAAGCCCGTCGCTGATGACGACGATAACGCGCTTTTGATTTGAAGCCGTGAGCGGCAAGAGAGCTTCGTTGACAACGGCAGTCAGTGCATCGAAGAGACGCGGCTCGCCCTTTTTGCGAAAGCCTTTGAGCGAGGCTTCTATCTTCTTGGAATCATCTGTCCAGTCCGCGACTATCTCTGCACTATCATCATAGCCGACAATCAGTAGCTTATCGCCTTCGTAAATCTCATAAGCAAATTCGCGCGCGGCTGCTTCCATGCGGTCTATGTCCGCGCGCAGTGTGAGCGAGTTATCAACAAGCAGGATGATGCGCGCGGGCGAAGGGTCTGAGACAAAGCTCTTGATGGTCTGCTCAACGCCGTTCTCATAGAGCGCAACGTGCGTCATGTTAATCGGGTCGGATGAACCCTCTTCACGCGAAGCGAAAACATTGAGCATCGTTGCGCCTTCGCCTGCGGGGCGCGTGCGTCTTCCGGCCTGCGCGAAGACAAATGAAAAATTAAAAATGCAAAATGCAAAAAGAAATAAAAACTTGGCTCCTGTAATTGCTCCGGCAAGAACATTTTGCATTTTTAATTTTTCATTTTTCATTGCTTTAATCACCGCTCGTTTTTGATGAAGTGGTTTTGGGTTTGCTCTTTGTGGCTTCCGTTTTGACAGGCGTGTCTTTGACTGTCGAATCGCTCTTGGTTTCCGTTTTAGTCGGTTTATCTTCTGTGCCTGCGCTCGCCTTCTCTTCTTTGGCTTCGGATTTTTTGCCCGCGTAATCCGTCACATACCAGCCAGAGCCTTTGAGTTGAAAACTGGTCGGAGACCATTGCTTTTCCAGTCGCCCGCCGCACTTGCGACATTTCGTCAAAGGCTTGTCCGTCATCTTCTGCATCACTTCCGTGTGCGCTTTGCATTTCTGACATTCATACTCGTAAATCGGCATCAGAGAAAATTCTCCTCTTAAAACTTCTGCTCTTAAAATTTTATTGAAGCAATAAATTATACGAACCGTTCGATAAGCTTGCAACTTCGCTGAACTTTGAGATGCCTAAAACGCTACACAGTTTGCGCGCGAATCGTTCATCTTGAGAATTATTTAAAAACTAAAAAAAGTTCGTAAGTATTCGGTACGTGAAGCTGAATCAGGAGATTCAAAAACCATCTCATTTTGAACGATTCGGGCGGCAAACCGCGCTATATCACGACTTACGTTCGGATGGATTAAGTACATGAATTAAAACGACTTAGACGCATAAATTTAATGCGTAAATGGCAACCGATTGAGCGCTTCTTCCATCTTAGTCCCGGTCTCGATGAACTGCTCTTTGCACGTCGTTTCCACCATGCGCAGCCCCCAGCCTTCGGTCAAATTTTTGACCCCAGACTCGATGACTTAGCAGTTAAAGTCATCGCTCACATGGAGAACGAACTGAATGAATGTTTCCCGATTTCCCCGTTTGCGCTCTTTCAAATTTACACCGTTTGCACTTATATCTCTCTTCCTTTTTTATAATCTGACAGGCTTCTTTTTCAGCAGCGCATTTGCGCCAGCCGTGCGCGCCGTCCCGGCTCCGACCAAAAAAGCCGCCCCGGCTCCATACATCCCTGCGGACATTCCTACGTCCGGCGATGTGAATCTTGACCTGGTTATCCTGCGCGCAGGCGAGCGTCATGGCGTTGACCCCAGGCTCCTGCACGCAGTCATCTGGCAGGAATCGAAATACAAATTGAGAGCCAAGTCCGGCGCGGGCGCGCAAGGCTATATGCAACTGATTCCGGCGACCGCCGCGCGCTTTAATTGCCAGAATGTTTACGACCCCGTGCAGAACATCGAAGCCGGAACAAAATATCTGCGCTGGCTGCTTGAGAGATTTGACGGCAACATCGTGCTCGCACTCGCGGGTTACAACGCTGGTGAAGGCGCGGTTGATAAATACGACGGCGTGCCGCCATACAACGAGACGCAGAACTACGTGCGCATCATCACTTCGCGCTACGGCAAAACTTTTCACCCGATGCTTGAGCCATCGCAGGCGCGCGTACAGTTTAATCTGGTGCAGGAAGTCGCGCAGGTAGTAGCCGCCGAATAAAAAGTAAAAAGCGGATTACGAAAGAAGTTCCCGCAAAGGCGCAAAGGCGCAAAGAAAAGCTTCAACAGTTTTCTTTGCGCCTTTACGTCTTTGCGCGAGACGTTTTTTACTTTAGTAGTGGGTCAGTTTGAAATTCAGGTGAATAACAGCGACGAAAGAATCTCGCGCAAAGGCGTAAAGAAAAGCAGGCAAAGAATGAGTGGCATTCAATCCTTTGCTGTCTTTCTTTGCGCCTTTGCGCCTTTGCGGGAAACTTCTTTTCTCTCTTTTTTCAAACTGACCCACTACCTTTACTTTTTATCTTTTTACTTTTTCCTTCACCTTCGTTATCATCCGCGCTTTGGAAAATTGATGTCTGATGCTGGATATGAGATGTTAAATCAACTAACATCTTACATCTCGCATCTGACATCTACAGTCTATGCTGAATATGTCCACCACCGCGCAATCCCTATCGCTCGAACGCAAGATAAAAATGCATGAAGCGCGCGAGGCGATTATTGACCGTCTCGCGCTCGAACTCCCTGCGACGATTGACCTGGATAGATTTTTGCGCGCCGTTGTCTCAGAGCTTGGGCGCATGATGCAGGCCGACCGCTGCGATGTGATTCAGCTTGCTTCTGATTCCGAGCTGCGCATCAGCCATGAATGGCGCGCCTCCGATGATATCCCTTCGAGCGAAGGGACGGCGATTCCGCTTGACCTCAAACAACTCGCAGAGCATGTTGACCTGACCAAACCGATTCGCTTTAACGACACCTCCGCTCCCGGCCTTGATGAGAAAGTGCGTTTTCTCGCTGCGAGTTTGCACACGCGCTCGCTGCTGGTCGTGCCAGTAGTTTTGGGCGGAGATGTGCTCGGACTCGTCGGCCTGCACGACACGAGTGAGCCGCGCGTGTGGCTCGATGAGGAAGTCTCTTTTCTGCAATCCATCGCGCGGCAAATCGCGGTCGGCTATCAATACACGCGGCTCTATACTTCGCAGGAATTGGAAGCCGAAAGGACGCGCGCGCTGCTTGAGATTGCCAACGCGCTCAACGCGCATTCGGATTTCAAGGAAGTCACTTCGCTGGTTCTCAATCGCGCGCTCGAATTGTTGGGTGCAGACTATTGCGCGCTCGGCGTGCTCGATTCTGCCGCAAGCCGCATCACGCTCGCAGCCTTCAAAGCCGCGCCGCATGCCGTCACAGATTCCGTGCAGGGATTAATCCAAGCTCACGGTCAATCGCTCGACATCACTGAATACCCGGAGGTCGTGGAAGTCTTAGCCGAAGGCAAGACACTGCGCCTCCTCGATACACAGCTTCCGCTTCCGCTTCGTTTAATCTTCAACGCGACGCTCGGCGGTCGCGCGGCATTGATTGCGCCCGTGCGCGTCGGCATGCAAACCTTCGGGCTGCTCGGCTTGGTGTGGAGCGTGGCGCGCGAGGGATTTGTGGACCACGAAGTCGCGCTTGTCGAAGGCATCGCAGACCAGATTGGAACTGCGCTTGAGCGCGACCAACTCTCCGCCGAAGTGATGCGCTTGAAGAGCGCGCTCCACGAACGTCGCGCGGAAGATAGAATCATCGGACAAACTTCTTCTATCCGCCGCGCTAAAGAGTTGGCCCTCAACGTCGCGGACACGCAGACCTCAGTGCTCATACAGGGCGAGTCCGGCACCGGCAAAGAGCTGCTCGCCAACCTGATACATTACAACTCTGGGCGCGAAGACCAGCCTTATATCAAGTTGAACTGCGGCGCGATTCCCGAAACGTTGTTGGAATCCGAACTCTTCGGACATGAGAAGGGAGCTTTTACGGATGCGCGCGCGCTTCGTCGCGGGCGATTCGAGGAAGCAGACGGCGGCACGCTCTTTCTTGACGAGATAGGCGAGATGAGTCTCTCTGCACAGGTGCGATTGCTCCGCGTGCTTCAAGACGGCGAGTTTACGCGCGTCGGCGGCAACGAAGTTTTGAAGACGGATGTGCGCGTCATCGCGGCCTCGAATGTTGACCTTGAGCGCGCAGTCGAAGAGGGCAGATTCAGGCGCGACCTTTTTTATCGCTTGTCTGTCTTTCCGATTCACTTGCCATCCCTGGGCGAGCGGCCAGAAGACATTCATCCGCTCGTTATACATTTTCTGGAACACTACAAGCAGAAGACCGGGCGATTCATCTCAGGCATCTCAAAGCCCGCGCTCGAAGCACTCATCAGCTACGACTGGCCGGGCAATGTGCGCGAATTGGAGAACGCGATTGAGCGCGCCATCATCATCGCTTCGGGTCGCCAGATAGAACTCTATGACCTGCCCGAAGCCGTCAGCAAACGCGCGCTCGATGCACGCACGCAGCTTCGACATGAACGCAGCGAGGCAGCCAGCGAAGGCCGCGCCGTCGCGCTTGAGATAGATGTCCCTTCCGCTATGGACGATATTGAAAGGCAAGCCATCGAAGCCACGCTCGATTACACCTCCGGCGACAAATCGCGCGCCGCACGCATCCTCGGCATCGGGCGCAAGACTCTCTATCGCAAGCTTCAACAATACTCAAGTAACAGTCAGGAGTCATGAGTCTGGAGTCTTAAAGTCTTTAAGCTTTTGACTCCAGACTCTTAGACTCCAGACTCATGACTCATCACTATCTTTGTTGCGCCGCTTCCCGCGCTTTTGTTATAGTCTGGCCGTCTTTGTCTGTTGAATATGACGGTCAGAAGCAACGGGCTTCGGATTGTGAGAGGTGCATCAAATGCAAAACGAACACGATTACCGGCGGCGCGAGAGCAATGAAATCTCGACGCGGCTGACATATCTTTTAATCGGCGGCGGCATCGGAGCTATCCTGGCACTGCTGTTTGCTCCCAAGTCAGGGCATGAGTTGCGCGGCGACATCGCTGATGTGACGCGCAAAGGCATTGACCGCACGCGCGAGGCCGCGACGCAGATTGGCACGCGCGCGGGCGAGTATTACGAAGTGACGCGCGAACGCGCGGCGGAACTCTACAGCGCGGCTTCCGATAAAGCAGGCGAGTTGACAGAGGCTGCACGCGAGGCCGCACGCAGCAAGAGCGGCCAGCTTACTGCCGCAATCGAGGCTGGCAAGCAAGCCTACACGGAAGAGAAACGCAAGACAGAATCGTCGGCCATCGCCGGAACTGGCCCAACCTATCCGAGCGAGCAACAAAGCTAAGGGAGATTTTTGATTTTGGATTTGCGACTTTTGGTTGAGGGCGAGTGATGCGGATGACATAAATGATTAGCTTGCTCGCTCTTCAACTTCAAACTGCAAATCGAAAATCAAAAATCAAAAATCGCAAATGAATTATCTTGCCCTCCAGATGAATCTTAACGACCCGATGTTCTGGGTGATGGTGATTGTCGCCCTCTCGTTTCTCGTGATAGCCATTGCGATGATTATCATCGCGCGCGTCGTGAGCCGCGTGGTGGCGACAGTCAACAGGCTCGAAGAGCGTGTCGAGCCGCTGATGCAGAAGGTCACAGCCTTGAGCGAACAGGGCAAGGCCATCGCCGCGCAGGGCAAAGAGATTGCCGAGCAGTTTAATGTTATGTCCGGTCATCTCTCGACCGCAACGATGCACTTTTCGGAATCTGCGGCCTTGATTAAAGACGAGATGCGCGAGCTTAAAGTCCTCGTCGGCGAGACAGCCGTGACTGCGCGCGACAAAGTGGCTCTCGTCAGCCGCACGATAGACCAGACGCATCAACAGGTCACTACGACCACGGAATTTATTCAGGCCAAAGTTATCCAGCCCGCACGCGAGTTGGCAGCCATCATGGCTGGCTTCCGTCGCGGCCTCGAAGTCCTGCTTGCGCCGCAGCCCAAGCCTATCAATCAAACTTACGGCGACGACGAGATGTTCATCGGTTAAAGCGGAATCTGTTTGTGATTAATCGTTTTCCTGAGTCATGTGATAGGCTGTCGCCTTTCAAGCCCCAACCTTAGTTGGAATAGTTTCTTCCACGAAGGAGTCCACCATGCGAAAATCCACCGCGCTGCTTTCAATCATCTTGCTTCTCTGCTCGGCATCACTCGCCAGCGCGCAAATCCGCGATATCGAAGCTGTTAATAACGGCACTATCACTATCACCCAACTGACGTTTCCTAATGCGACTTATGATTTTGTCAGTCATGGCGCGGTCATACACGCATACATTCCGTCCGGCGATGCAGTGGCACGCCCGGAGTGCAGACCATGCGTCGCAGGTCAGACTGTACAAATCAACGGCAGTTTGTTCAGCGAGAAGATGGGCAGCCTGACAGTTAACGGCGTGACGAAAAACATGTATATCCGCAGCCAACTCACCTTAAATGGCGGCTCGCTGACAATCCCGCATCGTTACTCAAGGCTGCCGTTCACAATCACTGTGCCTGCCACTGTCACAGGACAACTGACAGGCTTTCACAAGAATCCTTTCGTCGGCGATCCCGGCCCGCCCCTGTTCGATACACGTGTCAACTTACAGGGAACCGTCACGTTGACATTAAGGTTCTCAGGATTTACTCCCGCCCTCTCGTACACTGTGCGGAGTATCGTTTACAATTTTTAGCCCGCGAAGAATTTAAAGAGAAAAACCATCCACTAAATGACATGAAGCTTAGACCACTAAGAATCTTCTTCGGTCTTTTTCGGGTCATTTAGTGGATGGTCATCCTGCTTGTTTCTTATCTCGAACTGACGCTCAGGAACATCTGTCGCTCGGCAGCATGCCCTGCACATCGCAAACCACTCGCGACCTGCAAGCGTGTTCCGGCGTCTGTTAACATTTTCTTCATCTCACAATCTGCTTCCTGCTTTTGGCGCGCGCGCGCTTCTGCTGCTACTATTAACTCTTTTCCGAAACCTGAAAGTGAAGCCAATGTATGTCCACAGAAACACCGCTTGAGTTGAAAAAGACTGTCAATCTGCCGAAGACTAACTTCGGGCAAAAAGCCAATCTCTCGCAGATGGAGCCCGCGCGCCTGAAAAAGTGGGCGGAGATAAATCTCTATTCTTTGATTCGACGCGCGCGCGCGGGGAGCGAAAAATTTATCCTCCATGACGGGCCGCCGTATGCCAATTCGGACATACACATCGGCACGGCTTTGAATAAGATTCTGAAAGATTTTATCGTCAAGTCGCGCACGATGATGGGCTTCGATGCGCCGTATGTGCCGGGCTATGACTGTCATGGCTTGCCGATAGAAATGTACGTGGACAAAAAGCTCGGCGCGAAGAAGGCGAACATGCCCGCCGTTAGCATTCGCCGCGCCTGCCGCGAGCACGCCGCAGAAGCCTTGAAGCGACAGACCAGAGATTTTCAGAGGCTCGGCGTTTTGGGCGAGTGGGAAAATCCGTATCTCACGATGTCGAATCATTACGAAGCGGAGACGGCGCGTCTCTTCGGTCGCTTCATAGAACGCGGCTATGTCTATAAGGGCGCGCGGCCAGTCTATTGGTGCATACACGACCAGACCGCGCTTGCAGAAGCGGAGGTCGAGTATCAACAGCACACGAGCGATTCCGTCTATGTCAAGTTTCCCTTAAAGAGCGATGCCGCGTTGATTGATGAAAGCTTAGCTGGCAAGAATGTCTTCTTTCTCATCTGGACGACAACGCCTTGGACGCTGCCCGCGAATCTTGGCATCGCAGTGCATCCTGATTTCGAGTATGCGGCGATTGAAAACGGCGAAGAGGTTTATATCGTCGCCAGCGAACTCGTCACGGCTGTCGCAGCGAAGTGCGGCATTGGGCCAGAGGATGATGAAGGCAGACGCGCGCCCGTCGTGCTTGCACGCTTTGCAGGCGCAAAGCTTGACCGGCTCGAATGTCGCCATGCATGGCTTGAGAGAAGTTCGCTTGTGATGTGTGGCGAGCACGTGACGCTCGGCGGCGAGGCTGATGCTGAGACCGAGTTGGATGTCAAAGACGCTAGAGAAAAGTCTGCGACGGGCAAGGCTGGGACGGGCTGTGTGCACACCGCGCCCGGTCACGGCCACGACGATTTCGTCATCGGCAAACGCTACGGCCTTGAGATTTATTGTCCGGTTGATAACGCCGGAAGATTTACGAGCGAGGTCGAACACTTCGCGGGCCAGAGCGTCTTTGAGGCGAATCCGAAGATTACAGAATTTTTACGCGAGCGCGGCGCGTTGCTCTTTAGCGAAAAATACGAGCATCGTTATCCGCATTGCTGGCGTTGCAAAAACCCTGTCATCTTTCGCGCCACGCCGCAGTGGTTCATCTCTATGGACGCGGAGAGCGGCAAGGGCGAGCCGGAGAGAGATGATGACGGTCGTGTTATTTCTAATTTCACAGAGAACGAGATAGACGAGCAGGTGCTATCTTTGCGTGCGGGCGCGTTGCGGGAGATAGAGCTTGTCCGTTGGCATCCTTCGTGGGGCATTGAGCGGATGCGAAACATGCTCAAGGGCAGACCGGATTGGTGCGTCTCGCGGCAGCGTGTGTGGGGCGTGCCGATTCCTGTTTTCTATTGCGCGGGTTGTGATGAGGCTGTGGCCGATGCAGCAATCGTGAATCACGTCGCAGATATTTTTGAGAGTGAATCGGCGGATGCCTGGTATGCGCGCGAGGCTGCCGAGTTGTTGCCCGAAAATTTTAAATGCAGAAGTTGCGGCGGCGCGGAGTGGGCCAAAGAGACGGACATTCTCAATGTGTGGTTCGATAGCGGTTCGTCTTCCATCGCCGTGCTCGAAAGGCGCGAGGGTTTGGAGTGGCCCGCAGATGTTTATATCGAAGGCGGCGACCAGTATCGCGGGTGGTTCAATTCTTCGCTGATGATTGGGCTGGCCGCGCATGATGCCGCGCCGTTTCGCGCAGTCCTGACGCACGGGTGGGTCGTTGACGGTCAGGGCAAAGCTATGCACAAGTCTGCCGGAAATGCTGTCTCGCCGAATGATGTGATTAAGGAATCCGGCGCGGAGATTCTGCGGCTCTGGTCTGCTGCGAGTGAATACACGGAGGACGTGCGCTGCTCGCCTGAGATTTTGCAGCGTGTGTCGGATGGTTATAGAAAGCTGCGCAACACTGCGCGTTTCGCGCTCGGCAATCTTCACGGGTTCGATGTCGCGCACGACAGTGTGAGCGATGAAGAGATGCTTGAGATTGACCTCTATGCTCTGTCAGAGCTTGACGCAGTGATTGAGAAAGTGCGCGCGGGTTACGAGGCTTACGAGTTTCATACTGTCTATCACGCGCTCTATAACTTTGCGACCGTCACGCTGTCTGCGCGTTATTTCGACATCATCAAGGACAGGCTCTATACAGCCGCGCCTAAGTCTCACGCGCGTCGCTCTGCGCAGACTGCGCTCTACAGGATTGCGTCTGCCTTAGCCAGACTGCTTGCGCCGATTCTGGTTTTTACGGCGGACGAAATCTGGGAGAACCTGCCGCGCACTGTTGATGAAAGTGATGAGAGTGATGCTGTCTCAACTTCTGTGCATGTGGCATTGTTCCCGTTGGCGAGTGGCGAGCGCGACGAGTTGATGGCATCGCGTTGGGCTGTTCTGTTTTCAGTTCGCGACATAGTTTTGTCTGTGCTTGAGAGAGAGCGCGCGGCGAAAGTTATCGGCAGTTCGCTTGAAGCGCGCGTCAATATTCTGGCGTCGTGGGAAACTTATGAGTTGCTCAAACGCTACGCAGAGGACTTGCGTTATATTTTTATCGTCTCCGAGGTCAATCTGGTGCAGGGGGAAGCAGACACGGAGATAGAAGTGAGCGTCGAGCGTGCGGCGGGCGAAAAGTGCGAGCGGTGTTGGAACTATTCCGTGCGCGTCGGGGAATCTGCGCGCTATCCGACGGCGTGCGAGCGTTGCGTAGAGGCGCTCAAAGAGATTGAGCAGGAGGCGTCTGTGTGAAGAGGCATGAATTGGGTTGGCGGATAGGTTATCTGGTCGCGGCCTTCGGAATTTATCTGACGGATCAGGCGAGCAAGGCATGGGCTATACGTGCTCTGCGCTTCAAAGATTCGTTGACGATGATTAACGGCTTTCTGGATTTCGCATATGCGGAGAATCCCGGCATCGCCTTCGGACAGTTGCAGCAGGGCGGCTCGTTTGGTCGCTGGTTCTTTGTCGCGCTGGCAGCCGTCGCAGCCGTCGCAGTCCTCTATTATTTCTTTCGCACGCAGCGCACAGATGACCGCGTGCTTGGCGCATGCGCGCTCCTCCTGGCGGGCATCTGCGGCAACCTGACGGACAGAGCGCGCTTGGGCTTTGTCATAGATTTTATAGATGTGCACTGGGGCGCGCATCACTGGCCCACTTTTAATGTCGCGGATGCGAGCATCTGCGCGGGCGCGCTCCTGCTTGCCTTTGACCTTTTGTTCGAGCGCAAGAAAGAGGCGGAAGCTGAAAGTTAGAATCTTCTCTCTAAAATATTCCACACGATATTTCCAACAACTCATATATTCTGACAGTGCTTTTGTCACAAAACTCTTTCCGCACGCGCGAGCAATTCTCTATAGTTATCTCGGAGGTTTCATGCGTAGATTCAATTCAATTATTTTTCTTTTTCTCCTGCTCGCGCTCTCGCTCCAAGCTGTGCCGGTCAGCCTCGCGCAGACGAGCGGCCAGCACACAGCAGCAGTCTCTACATCTGCGGCGGGCAAGGCTGCCGAGCAGATTACTGCCGGACAGTTGAAGGACTATCTTTATTTCGTCGCGGCGGACGAGATGGAGGGGCGCGACACGCCTTCGCGCGGGCTTGATTTGACGGCCAAGTTTATCGCCATGAATCTCTCGCGCTGGGGCGTCAAGCCAGCCGGAGACGACGGCACATATTTTCAAAAAATAGCTTTGCAGCGCACGCGGATTGCTCCCGCCGAATCGCGCGTCGAGATTAACGGACAAAAGTTTAATTACGGCGAAGCTTTTCTGGCCCAACCTGTCGCCGCAGAGGTGAGCGGCCAGCTTGTTTATGCAGGACATGGCTGGGTCGTCAACGGCAAGAACATCAATCCTTACGCGGGCGTTGATGTCAAAGACAAAATTATTATTGTGAACGGCTATGGCCCGCGCGGCGTCAACACTGTCGCAGACCTCGGCGTCAAGCAGGGCGTGGACTGGTTCTCGCCTGCGGACTATGCGAAGAAGAATGGAGCGAAAGCTGTCATCTCTTTTCCTTTGCCGGATGATTTGGCTAACTGGAACGCGCAACGCAGCAAAGAGGTAGAGAAAGGCACACTCGGCGTCGAGCGATTCGACAAAGCGGATGGAGCGGGCGTGCCGCACATCACCGTCACGCGGCCAGTGATAGACGCTCTCTTTCAGGGCGAGAAAGTGGGCGACGCGGAATTCACAATCGCACGCCTCTTTGAATTTCATGACAAAGCTTTCGCTCTCTCTGCTGCAAAGCAAGTCTCGCTGAAGTTGAGCGCCATCGTTGAAAAGAACAGCACGCAGAATGTCGTCGGCGTGATTGAAGGCAAAGACCCTGTACTCAAAAATGAATACGTCGCCATCGGCGCGCATTACGACCACGTTGGCACGGGGCAGCCCTCAGACAGCGAAGGCAAATTCGCTTCGACAAAAGATAAGAACGATATTATCTGGAACGGCGCGGATGATGACGGCTCAGGGACTGTGGCCGTGCTGGCAATGGCACAGGCGTTTGCGAGTGGCCCGCGTCTCAAACGCTCACTGCTCTTTGTCTGGCACGCGGGCGAAGAGAAAGGCTTGTGGGGCGCGCGGTATTTTACCGAAACGCCTTCCGGCTCAATCAATATCAAGCAGGTCGTGGCCCAACTCAACATAGACATGATTGGTCGCCGCAAGCCAGACGGCGATACGAACCCTGCTAATAAAGAGTTGGCCCAGAAAGATGAAATCTATGTTATCGGCTCGAAGATGATGAGCACGGAGCTTGGCGATTTAAGCGAGAGGGTCAATCGCGGTTATCTCAACCTAAAATTCAATTACAAGTATGACGACCCGAAAGACCCGAACCAGTTCTTCTTTCGCTCGGATCATTTTCATTACGCGCAGCGCGGTGTCCCTGTCATCTTCTACACGGACGGCGAGCATGAGGATTATCACAGACCTTCGGATGCGCCGGAGAGGATTGATTACGAACAGATGCTCCGCGTGACGCGCACGATTTTTATGACAGCCTCGGAGCTGGCAGACATACAGACCCGCCCGCAAGTGGATAAGAAGCTGCCGTTTGATTTGAGCGAGAATTAAAAGCGGCCAAATAAAAAGCGCAAAACGAAATCAGGAGCTTCCATTTTGCACGCGACAATTTTAAGTTTGCCTCCCTCCGCAGCTTTTAAGGAATGGTGTTCGGAGTCACATTGCCTTTGACGGTCAGGTTGCCGTTGCTATCCAGCTTCATCAGCTTCGCGCCTGTGCGTGCATTCGTAAAATAAATGGCATCGCCTTCGGTGGCATTCACTTCTGCGCGCACGTTGTACAAAGCAAGGCCAGCCTGATTGCACAGGGCTATCTGCGCCTGACCCGCAGCAAACGGAGCGACCGCCAGCGCGGGATTATTCGTGAGATTATTTGCGTTAGCTGGCGGCTGACCCGCCTGCCCGCCAATGCGTGTCGGCAGCCCGAAGTCCACGCGATACCGGTTAGCGCGGGCCGCCATACGGCTCGTTGCGCTCAAGTGAAAATCATTGCTCGAGTTCTCTACCTTATCCAATCCGATAATCACATCCCCGAAACTGAAGAATCTGGCATCCTCTGCCAAAGGGTCACATTGCACCGTCTGTGGCAGGTAGCGGCTGCCGACGCTCACGACATCGCATTGCGAGCTGATGAATATCTCAGGCCCCCAACCGCAGTTGAGCAAGACAATCGGCCACGCGATGTTGCCTGTGGCAAGCGATGTCACCTGTATCGAATGCGCGAAGCCTTCGCACTCGCAGTTAATCATCGTCACCGTGCCGCGCGCCGCCGTGAGGTAGATGAAGGTGTCGCACATAGTTCCATGTTCATCCACGAAGCCTGCGCCCAAGATGCTATCAATCGTGATGATGCCGACCTTCTCCAGATAAATCCCAAAACCATTCAGCTTAGCTCCGATGCGCGAATCCACGATTCTCATAAAAGAGCAGTTCTGCGAATCAACATATACGCTGTAATGACATTCCGTGATGTTACAATGATTGACTCTGACGCCCGTGATGTCCCACTGCAAGGCCTCGCCGGAGCCTTCGATGGCGAGGCCTTTTTCAAAACCCCAGATGGTCAGGTTGTCAAACTCCAAGCCGGAGGTGAAAGTGCCAAGCAAATCAGTAGTCTCTTTGGCTTCGATGGCGGTGCCTCTGCCATGCTCGCTGGTCATGGCAAGGTCGCGGATGACGATTTTGTGGCGGTCTGTGCCGATGTGAAAGATGCTGCCCGACCTGGAAGTCAGAACAATCTGGCAATTATTGGCCGCGCCTCCGGTGTAGGGGCCAGCTGTACCTTGAATGATGATGCCTGAGGGGAGTTTGAAGACAGACGTGTCGCGGCCTTGCTTGCTGACCTTGTAGCGGCCATTGGGGAAGAAGAGTGTGCCGACGCCGTGAATCTCATTGTGCGCCGCAACCATCGCATTCAGGGCCGCTCGGATGGCGAGCGTATCATCGGTCACGCCGTCGCCTTTGGCTCCGTAATCTCTGACATTGAAGACCAGCGATTCCACCGGCACATCTTCAAATTTGAAAGGTGTCCCAATCTCGCCGCCGGAGAACTCTATGTCGTAGCGTCCCGGCTGAGCATAGAACGAATAGTAGGCATTGGAATCTGCTTGGAAGGGATTATTCTTTGGAGTTCCATCCCGGTTGAAGATGGCAGCAAATTCAGGTTCGGCAACACCGGGCCGTCTGTACAGAACCGTGACCGCTGCATCGGGATAAGATTTCTGCAAGTTGACGGTCTCAGGCGGGCGAGTAGGAATTGTGACGGCCTCGCCGCGCTGGACATAACCCTGAATCATCTGCACCGGATTGGGTGAACGAGTTGGCATGAGTTTTCTCCTTCAAGTGAGAGCTGCCTGTGAGAGTGCCGTAGAGTTGAGCAAGTGGGAAAGGCAGTCGTGAGTCCCGCTTCGCTCGCGGCTTAAGCCAGAAAGTTCTGTGAAGTCTCTTGCTCGTGAGCTTAATGATTCTCATTTTACAGGAAAAGGCGTAGAATGGAAAATATTTTGCGGGAGCGCTATTTTGCTTTATAAGTGCAATGGGTAAAGATAGAATGCCTCCTGCGATGGATTGCTTGCTCATTGCCGCATGTGGGAAGTTTGGAGAAGTTGTTATGCTTTATCTTCACGTCGTTAGCAAACGTTTCATATCACTGCTTGGCCGGAGCTTAAATCTCATCCTGCTCTTAATTGCTCTTACCATCTCGATTTCCGCCGCTCCCTTGTGTTCTATCTCAGGCTTTACTTTACCCAAGCCATATAGTCCGCCTAGTCACAGCGCATTTTCTGTGACAGCCGGAGATTTCAATGGTGATGGACGACCCGACATTGCGACCGCAGGCTCAGCTTCTAATGACATCGCAGTGCTCTTGAATAATGGCGCAGGCGGCTTCGACACGCTGATGGTCTATTCCACTGGAAATGGTCACCCGGACATTACGACCGGAGATTTTAATAATGACGGCAAGCTGGACATTGCAGTGGCAAATAATAACAATCCTAATGGCACTGTGACGGTGCTTTTAGGGACAGGAACGGGCAGTTTTGGCTCTCCAATTTTCTCACCCTCAGGCGGGTGGAATCCTTACTATTTAGATGAAGGAGATTTCAATAACGACGGTAAGCTTGACTTGGCCGTCTCTAATACCTTCAACACGGCTGGCCCGGAACGCAATCTTGCTATCCTCTTAGGCAACGGCGCGGGCAGCTTCACTGTCTCTTCAACCAATCCGCCGACAGAATTTATGCGTGCCGCAGACATCAACCGCGACGGCAAAGTGGATGTGCTGGCGACAGGCAATCCTTCTCTCACTTTGCGCGCGGGTATTGGAACCGGGAATCTTGCTGCTCCTATCTCTACTAATTCAGATTTGCCTTTAGATTTGACGATTACAGATTTCAATCACGATGGCAATCCAGACATCGCCGTGATGTTCTGGACAGGCAGTTCTGTCTTTGATGTCGAGGTGATGTTAGGCAATGGCAACGGGACATTCACCGCGCCGGTCATTTATCCAGTCGGAGGTCACAGCGGCTCATTTATCGAAGCTGGCGATGTCAACGGCGATGGACATCCTGACTTAGTAGTGACTAGAGCTTCTCCCAGTTCGACCTTCGCCGGGAAAGTCTTCGTCCTCTTAGGGACAGGGACAGGAGCTTTCGGCGCGCCACAAACATATTTGCTTGATACCACACAACAACCCTTCCGGCTCGCAGTAGCAGACCTCAACGGCGACGGGCGCGCAGACATCATTACGCAGAATACAAGCACTCCACGCATCTCTATCCTACTAAGCACCTGTCTTAATCCCACGCCGCGCTATGATTTTGACGGCGACGGCAAGAGTGAGATTGCAGTCTATCGTCCCACCTCAGGCACTTGGTACGCACTCAAGAGCGCCAATAACTCTCTGCTCTCACAGCATTGGGGCATTAACACAGACAAGCCAGTGGCAGCAGATTATGACGGCGATGGTAAGACAGACTTTGGAGTCTATCGTCCCTCGCTCGGAGCATGGTTTATCCTGCGAAGCACCAACTCCACCATCCTTGCACAACAGTGGGGCATCTCAACAGACACTCCTGTGCCAGCAGATTACGATGCAGACGGACGGACAGACCTCGCAGTCTATCGAGACGGCGCATGGTACATCCTCAAAAGTTCTGACAATCAAATCCTCTCACACTACTTCGGCACATCGTCAGACAGGCCAATGCCCGCCGATTATGATGGTGATGGACGCGCAGACATCGCTGTCTATCGCCCGATGGATGGGATGTGGTATGTCTTGAGAAGTACAGACAATCAATTAAGAGCACAAGCCTTCGGGACTAATGGAGATATGCCAATCACGGGAGACTTTGATGGCGATGGCAAAGCAGAGTTAGCAGTCTATCGCCCCGCGTCAGGCATGTGGTATGCACTCTCAAGCGTGAGCAATTCATTGCGCTCTCAATCGTGGGGCATCTCGACAGACATGCCGGTAGCAGCAGATTATGATGGTGACGGCAGAACGGATTATGCTGTATATCGTGGGACGGAAGGTATGTGGTATGTCCTCAGAAGCAGCGACAACTCATTTCTCGCACAGCCTTTCGGCCTCTCAACGGATGTGGCTGTGATAGCTAGCTCTCTCGCACCATGATAATTAATCGGCATCTTCCTGTTCAGAGACTAACCAGTATCTGACAGTGTGCCAGTCTCCATCTCCTGCCAGCGTTATGCGCTCTGCCTTCGGCTCAAGCGGTTTGAGGCGCGCGCGGGCAAACGATTGGCAGGTGCGCTTCGGTTTTTTGAGCTTGATGCCGCCGTTACCGTTCTGGCCGATGACGACCATGCCCATCAGCAGGATGAAAAAAGAGACGGCGATTTTTCTGATTACTAAACGCATAAAAACTCCTTAGAGCTTCGCCTTCTGCATTTTTAATTTTTCCTGACCGCAGTCCAGCCAAGTCCGTCCGGCCCTTTGCCGGGTTCGACATGTCCGGCGATGCTCAAATCTTCGAGCTTGATTGAGACGACGCGCCCCGTCTGCATCGTCGCCACAAAAGCATGCTTGCCATCCGGCGTGACGAGAATGCCAACCGGAACTTCTCCAACCTGCAAACGCTTGACCTCTTTGCGCGTCGCTGCATCAAAGACCGCCAGCTCATGTCGCTCAGGGTCTGAAATCAAAACGCGCTTGCCGTCAGGCGTAAACTTCAAACGAATCGGAACCTTGCCGACCTTGATGGTCTCCTTCACCGAATTGGTCGCCGTGTCAATAATCGAGACTCCGCCGTCGCCGTTGTGGCCCACCCACAATTCCCTTCCATCGGGCGAGAGGTCTAAGCCTTCCGGCTGTTTGCCGACAGCGATGTGCGTAATCTTCGAGGGAGCAGGAGGCGCGGCATTGAACTCGATGACAGTCACGCTGTCAGAGCCTATGTTGGCTGTATAGATTCTCTTCTCGTCTGGCGTGACGCAGAGCAGGTGCGTGCCGTTCTGCCCCGTTCCCATCATCCAGTCAACAGTTCCCGTCTGCGGGTTATAACGAGCGACTGCGCGATTGACTTCGGCTGTGAAGTAAATCTTGCCTCCGGCTTCGACCATTCCATGCGGCCTCATCAGTGGCCCAAGCTCGACGCGCTTAATCTCTTTGCGCGCTTCAAGGTCAATCACCGAAAGAGAGTTGCCGGGTTTCTGCGCGCCGTAATTGGCGACGAAAGCCGTGCGCCCGTCCGCAGAAGTGATGACTTCATGCGGCCCTTCGCCCGTCGGCACGCGCCCCACGACGCTCATCGTCGCAGGCTCTACGATTGCCAGCGTGTTCTCTATCTTATTCAAGACCAGCAGGAACGGCGCGGCTGTAGTGGCGGCTGTTTTAGTTTGCGCGCGCGCGGGCTTTCGGGGAATTATCAGGACGCTCAAGAAAGCGAAAGCCAGTATCAGGGCGACGCGTGAAATGTTGACTACGGGACGTGAAGTCATCATCGAATCTCCTGTGAAAGTGAGAAAAGCCCGGTCGCTTTTCAAGACGATTTATCGAACAGCTCTAACAGCTTGTCGCGGTAACTGCGCGAGAGCGTGAGTTGGCGGCCATCTCTGAGAATCACTGTGTAGTCGCCGCTAAACAGTGGTTGCAGTTCCTTGATGCGATCTATGTTGACGAGCGTCGAGCGATGTATGCGCAGGAATTTGTCCGGGTTGAGTTTGGATTCCAGACGATTCATCGTCTCGCGCAGGAGATGGCCCTCGCGCCCGACGTGCAGCCGCACGTAGTTGCCAGAAGCTTCAATCCAATCAATCTCATCCGTCTTGAGAAAAAAGACGCGGCCAACTGAACGCACGACCAGACGGTCAAGATGTTTCTGCTCGGCCTTGAGGTCTTCAAGGAGCGAGAGCAGTCTCTGGTCCAGTTGTCCGAGCCTGTCATGCTCTAGCTGTTCTCTGGCGCGTGCGAGTGCGCGGCGAAACCTTTCACGATTGAAAGGTTTTAAAAGATAGTCGAGCGCGTGGACATCGAAAGCGCGCAGGGCATACTTGTCATACGCCGTGACAAAGATGATGACAGGGACTTTATGAAAGCCTATCGCTTCGAGCACGCCGAAGCCGTCCACCTCTGGCATCTGTATGTCCAGGAACAAGAGGTCTGGCGAGAGGCTTTCGATGGCTTCGACGGCCTCTTTGCCGTTGGCGCACTCGCCTATAATTTCTATGTCGGCCTCCGTGCCTAAATAACGCTTGATGCGTTCGCGCGCCAGCGGCTCGTCGTCAACAACTAATGTGCGAATCTTTGTCATCAGTTAAAAAACTTCTGGACGAAAGCGATGCTAACCTTCATTGACTTCACTTATCTTGAAGGGAATTTCCATATCAACCATCAGGCCGCCGCCCGGTGGGTTGACAAGGGCAAAGCGATGCGTCGAGCCATAGAGATGCGCGAGGCGCGCGCGAGTGTTGGCAAGCCCGACGCCTTCCTTCAAAGCCTGCTGCTCGCCGTTCAAAAGCCCGCGCCCGTTGTCTCGCACAAAGAGATGCAGCATGCCTTCTTCGCGGTCTGCGCCAATCTCTATCCGTCCGCCTGTTGAGAGCGCGCCGATGCCGTGACGAATCGCGTTCTCAACAAGCGGCTGCAAAATCATATTCGGCACAGAGGCATCCAAAGTGTCCGGCTCTATCTCCATGCTCAGACGCAGGCGGTCGTGAAATCGCGTCTGCTCAATCTCTACATACTTGTTGAGAAAATCCAGTTCCTGTTTGAGCGGCACTTCCTGCACGCCTACGTTTTCCAGCGAGAGGCGCAAGAGGTCGCTCAAATTCGTAATCATCTGCTCAGCCGATTCAGGATCTTTATAGACCAGCTCGGAAATCGCGTTCAGCGTGTTAAAGAGAAAGTGCGGGTGCAGTTGCATCTTCAAGACTTGCAGCCGCGCCTGCGCGAGTCTTGTTTCCAGTTGCGAGGCGCGAAGTTCGCGCTCGCGAAATTTCTGGTAGTAATCAATCGCATAATTCACACCGAGAATGGCCCAGTAGAAAAAGAGCGAGAGATGAAAGTTGATGAGCAGAAGTGTTTTGTAAGCCTCGAAGTAGGAGGTGAACTCCATGCCGGGTGGATAACCAAGCGAAGGCAAGACGAGCGCATCTACCGATTGCTGAACGGCGGCGATAAGGATGCCGAACAAAAGATGCGCGGGCAGGCTGCTCGCAAGCTTGCCGCGATCCAGTGGGAAGCGTCGGTCAAACCAGAGAATGATAGGCGTCAGCGCAAACCACACATAGCAGGACGAGAATTGCCAGCTCATCGCGCGCAGGAATGAGACAGGCTGCTGGTAGAGACGACCCTGCACGACCGTCTGGCTCGTAAAGAAGAGCGCGACAAAAGACCAGCAGGCTAAAATCCATAACCACTTTGTACGGTTTGAATGTGTGCCGCTTTCGAAGTTCATAAGTTTCCCGTAATTTAAATTTATCTGCCTCATAACCCGCGCGCATCTATTCGGGACACAGCCCTCGCCTCATGACACCTCGCGGATTGTCTAATATACGCGCGATTTCAAAGTCGCGCGAAGCCATTGTGACGAACGGCTGGATTTCGATGGCGACAGGCTATGAGCGCGGGATAATAGAGGATAAGAGGTTACGAAATGTCAGAGCTTCTCTATCTTATCTGCACTGAGATAGCAGATAGTGATGGAAGAGTTGACGGCGTCTGTAGCGGTTTTCGCAGTGCCTGTGATGCGGACTCTATCCTGCGGGCCGACTGTGCTGCCGTCCTGCGTATGCACTTTCAGATTTTCTTTGGAATAGCTTTTTGGCAGCGGCTCCATCTGGCTCTTGCCTGTTCCCTCTTCGACATCAACACTGATTTTGGCCTGACCGTCAGGCTTGTCGGATAACTCAAGCCCGCAGGTGCGCGTGCCGCTGCGCGAAGAACAGAGCACACTCGCGCCCGTCCTCAAGTAGCCTTCGACAGAGATGAATTTGTCGTCATTCTCTTTCTGGCAAACTTTTGAAAACTCGACGGCGACGGGCTTGGTGCAAGCGTTGATGCCGAAGACGATTAGCAATAAGAGCGGGAAAGTTAGGCTGATGCGTTTCAGATGACACCTCTTGAGCTTCATCAATCGGATTCCTTTTAAGGATAGAAAATATCTTTACGTTCTTTGCGAGACACTTTGCATCCTTTGCGTTTAAAGAAGAAGTTCAACCGCAAAGAGCGCAAAGATGAAGACGCAAAGAGACGCAAAGGAGAATGGCTAATTCTGGTCTATGCCCTGTTGAAGCAGAATCCGTGTCAGGTCGTCCTTGACATTAATGACGACAGTGATGTCATCGCCGCGCAGGATTGCGGTCGGGCCTGGCGTCTTAATATCCTCTTTTGGCTTGAGCTTTTCCATGTACCAGGCGACAACCTTGTCGAATGAATCCGTAGTCGTCAGATGGCGCACGCTGCCTTCCGCGCCGCGCGTCATCTCCATCGTCACATTTGCGCCGGGATAGATGAGCGCGCTCGCGCTGCTTCCCTTTCCTGTAACGGGTGGTTGCGGCGGTTGTGGGGCTTGCGGGACTTGTGGAACTTCCGGCACGGCAGTCCCTGGCGCACTGCCGGGGTTGACGGTGGGCGGAGTCGCCGGAGTTTGATGGCTACTCCACTTCATTACTGCGAAGACCGTCAGCGAGATGATGGCAAGAATCACGAGCGCGCTGCCCAACAAAATCACGCCGCGCTTCGGTCTCGGTTGCGGCAGGCCGGTGGTCGCAGAAGCCTGCTGCGGCGGCGACATCTGCGCCGGAGACATATAGCTCGGCCCGGTTGGCCGCTGGTCGTAATACTGCGTTTGATTGCCGCTCCCGGCTGTCTCTGGAAAAACTCTAGTTTCGGCTTCGGTCACGCTGCTGCCTGCAAACGAAGCCGTCGGCAGGCCGCAACGCCTGCAAAATCTTGCGCCTGCGCCCAAATCCGCACCACATCTCTGACAACTGCTGCTCGACATATTACCGGTAACGATACGACGCTCTGCCTTGTTCCCGCAAGCTTTGCGACTTGCTCATACTTCCCTGCCAACTTTGACTTGTTGATTGATTGGGCCATGACCGTGACCTAAGTGCGGAGCTGTGCGAATGGCATCGGCGACGAATCGTTTGGCGATGCCGACAGCTTCTTCAAGCTCGATGCCCCATCCGAGACAGGCGGCAATCGCTGCGGCCAGCGTGCAGCCAGTCCCGTGTGTCGAAGTCGTCTCAATCCACTCGCCGCGAAAAATAGTCACGCGGCCTTCATCATCCAACAGGTCAATCGCGCCGTGCTTATCCGCTGACTCCTGACTCCTGACTCCTGACTCCTGACTCTTCAAATGCCCGCCTTTGACGAGCACAGCCCTTGCTCCCATCTCGCGCAAACGGCGAGCGGCGCGTTGCATTCCCTCTTCGTCTTCTATCTTGAGGCCCGTGATGCGTTCGGCTTCCGGGATGTTCGGCGTGAGGATGCGTGCGAGCGGCAGGAGTTCTCCGGTCAGGGAAGCGAGCGCGGCATCGTCTATCAAATCAAAGCCGGAGGTGGAGCGCACGACCGGGTCAACGACCGGCGCAGGCAAAGCTTTTTCACGAAAAAGCCTTGCGACCTCTTCGATGATTTCGCGCGTCGGCAGCATGCCTGTCTTGGCTGCTGCGACACGAAAATCTTCCAGCACAGGCATGACCTGCGCGCGGACTGCTTCGGCAGTCTGATGCACAGCGCCATAAACGCCGAGCGTGTTTTGAAATGTCAGCGAAGTGACGGCGGCAGTCGCAAAGCAACTGAAAGCCGTGAAGGTCTTGATGTCCGCAACGATGCCCGCGCCGCCGGATGGATCAAAACCTGCGATGGTCAAAGCAACGGGCGGCTCTTTTGTCTGATGGTCAATCAACATTTTTAATTAACCCAAATTGTGAGTATATAGACGGCTTGAGCCGCCTGCTGTGCGGAAAAGCTCTGCTTTTCCGGCAAGTGTGTCTTCAACCCTGTGCGAGGCTGAGCCTCGCTAAAACTAAGAGCAGAGATGAAGCGGAAAGTCTGAGACTTTCCGCACAGCAGGCGGCAGGAGCCGCCATCGCTTCATAACTGGCAACATGGGTTAATTAAAGACAATTTCCCGCAAAGGCGCAGGAGAATGCAAAATTAAAAATGTAAAATGCAAAAAGAAGAACTCTCTTTCATTTTGCATTTTTAATTCCCCCGCGCCTTTGCGGGAAACTTGCTTTGCTCTCCCTTAACTCAACATATCTTACAGCATCCACGCTTCGCCCCGCATGGCGCGCACTGTTTCCGCCAGTTGCTCCAGACGGCTGAGAGCGCGAATCGCAGCGACGCCGCGCGCTCCTGCATTTAAAGCGGAAGCTGCGTTTCCCTGTGTCACGCCGCCGAGCGCGATGAGCGGAAAAGTTTTGAGGGCCAGAGATGCCACGCTTAGAGCTTCAAGACCAACCGGCTCGCCGTAAATATCTTTGGAAGGCGTCGGAAAGATTGGGCCAAAGACTGCGAAGTCCGCGCCGCCGTCACGCGCCGCACGCGCTTCTGCAAGGCTATGCGTCGAGACGCCAATCAGAAAATCTTTACCGAATGTGCGGCGCACGATTTCTGTTTCGAGCGAGTTGGTTGTGAGATGCACGCCGTCTGCTCCGGCTGCGCGTGCGATGTCGGCACGGTCGTTGACCAGAAGGCGCGTAGAGCTTTTCGCAGTCAGCGAGGCCGCGCTCTTTGTCAGTTCATAAAGTGCGCGTGCGGAAAGTTTTTTTTCGCGTAGTTGAATGAGAGAGACACGCGCGGCGACGGCGGCTTTGATGAGCGCAAAGAGTCGCGGCGTATCAGTTGCCAGAGTGTGATTCGTCGCTTCGCCGCTCGTAATCAGGTAGATAATCGGATTGGGCAGGCCGTGCGGCATCTGTGTTGGATTCGACAGGCGCGTGTCCTCCGTTGTTCTGCAACGCGCGCACGGTCTGCCGGAAATGCGTTATCTCCCAGAAGGCTATCAGGAGATTGAGCACGCCGAGACCTGTGACCGCGCCGCGCACCCAGCCGGAAGAGACTGCGTGCTGCAAGCCGCGCAAGCCGGTCTTGTTGGCGGCATAGACAAGGAAAAAATTGTCCGCCCAGTCGCTCAGCCCGAACGGGTGAAACCATGGCAGGAAGGTGAGCACAATGCCCACTTCCAGACACAGGATGATATAGAACAGTACCGTAAGCTTCGATGACATAACTTTTTAAGCAATAAACAATGAGTGATAAGTGATAAGAGAAATGCTGTTTCTTATCGCTTATCACTCGTCACTGATTACTTATAGCTTATCTTGTAGCTTTTTGCGATTGCAAGTCGCGCAGTTTGTCCGCGACGCCGCGATATGAGACATCAACGCCGTACACTTCCGAGAACACATCTATTGCTTTGTCCAGTTCGCCCATCTGCTCATAGGCCGCGCCGAGTTCATAACGCAATGCCTGATACTCGTCCTCTGTGTGGCCCGGAGCATCAAGCCCGCGTTTGTACCACATGACCGCCGGGCGTGCCATGTTCTTCTGCATAAAGCAGTGGCCCAGAAGATTGCAGCATTGCAGATAACGCGGCGTGCCGTCGCGCGGCGCGGAGAGCGAGGCGGCAATCTGAAATTCTTCAACCGCTTCGTCGAGCAAATCCATCTCTTTGTAAGCGAGGCCGAGATTGTAATGCGTCTCGTAATCGCCATCCGCTTCGGCCACTTCATCTTCTTCGACCGCGCTGCGGAACTCATCAAAAATCGCCGCCAAGCCCGGATCAATCTTTGGCTGTGCGGGCGCAGGCGGAGTTGTTTGCGCAGGAGGAGGCGGCGGAGCACTCTTTACAACTTCCGGCGCAGCCTGCGGCGGCGTTGGCTCTGCGCTGTGCGAAGCAGCGTTGGAAGATGAAGCAGCAGACGAAGCAGGAGCAGTGTCCGTCAACTGCTGGCGTCGTTCGGCAATCAAGTCATGCTCGCCGAACTGTCGCTCAAGCATGTCGAGCGTGTCGCGCGCGATGTCCGAATAGCCTTGCGCCAGATAAAAATCAACGCTCTCCAATTCCTGACGGAGCAGAGCATCACGCCGCTCTTTAGAGTCTGCCGCGGAAGCCGTTGGAACAGCTTCACTCTCAACAGCAGGCGGCGGGCCTCCCGCCTGATTAAATTCAAATTCCTGAAAACCTACGCTCGAAGAAGTTGAAGCATCGCCTGCATTCGTTTCGGCCCAATCGTCATTGAGGTCTGCGAATGATGCAGAAGGGTCTGCGGCGGTTGGAGTAGCAACCGTGTTCCACTCAAACTGCGCGGCTTCATCCGCAGGCGCAGCCGTCGCTTCATCATTCATCTGGATGAAGCTCTCGAAGGTCGGGACTCCTTCGTCAGTCTCAACAGAAGCAAAGGCATCTCTGCCTTCAAACGCATCCGGCTCTCCGCCAAGCTCTGTGAGACGCTCACGAAAGCGCGGCTCTTCGGGCGCGAGCCTGACAAGCTGCGAGAGCGCGTGACGCTCTTCATCTGCGAGGCCGGAGGCTTGCGCCGCATCCGCAAAATGTTCGAGCGCGCCGCGCAACTTCTCGTCATCGTGCTGCCATGTGTGCAACTGCACGAGCAGGCGCAAGGCGTCCATCTGTTCCGGGTCGCGCGCCAGAACTTCGTCCAACAATTCTGCGAGGGAGCGCTCTTCGTTGCCGGAGAGCATCTGTTCTGCCACGCCCGTCAGGAGGCGTATGGCCGAAGCGACATCGCCCGCTTTCAAATAAAGTCGTATGACTTCCTCGAAGCGTTTGAAGCTCGAAGGCTCGTTCCGCACCAGAGCGGCGGTGGCGCGCTCTGCGCTGGCGGCGTCTTCCGCTTCCACATAAGCGTGGGCCAGGAGCGAGAGCAACTCTTTATCATCCGGCTGCAAGTCCAGAGCGCGTTCCAGAATCTCTGCCGCATCGTCTGCCGTGCCGCGCGCGATGTGCGTCGCAGCCAGACCGCTTAACGCAGTGTAATCCTGCGGCAAGGCATTGAGCGCGCCTGTGTAAGCATTGAGCGCATGGTCGAAAGCTCCGCGCGCATAAAACTGTGCGCCCGCGTGCGAGAAAGCTTCCGCGGCTTCAGTCCTGAAATTTTCGCGTTGATAGCCCTGGGCCAACTTGAGGCGGATGTCCGTATTGTTCGGGTCGAGGTCTGCGATTTTGCGCAAGACCTCAAGAGCTTTGGCGGCATGCCCGCCGCGCGAATAAGCATCTGCGACCAGCAAGTACTGCGTTCGCGCATCAACCACAAGGCCCTGCATTTCATAAAGCGGAGCCAGCTTGGCTGCTATCTCTATGCTGCCGGGGTTGAGGCGGTCTATCTTTTTGAACATCGCGATGGCTTTTAAGGCAAAGCCTTCTTCGCGGTAATGTTCGGCGACGCGCGTAAAGCACTTGACGGCTTCTTCCGGCTGACTGGTACGAATCAGCAGGTCGCCGAGCATGTTCAGCGCGCTGTAATCATCAGGATCGTGCTTGACGATCTGCTGGTATTCCTTAATAGCGGCGGGAATCTTGCCCTGAGCAAGATTCTTCTCAGCCGCACGCATGACCTTTGCTTTATCGAAACCCATTTAAGAACCGTCTAAATTAAGTTGTGAAAAGTCGGGTTGGCGGCGTCGAGCCGGGAGCGGGGGCGGCGCGTCACCTTTTCGCGCCTGAGAGGAACGCGCACCGTCAACGTCTTGCTGTCCTAGTTTGCGACTCCCTTCCGACAAAGGAGCCAGACAGTTACGCTAACACGCGCTAATGGCGAGTGTCAACGCTCTTGATTTGGGGGTCAAGATTCAGGTTCAAAAAGAGGGAAAAAGAAAGATACATCTCGCGCAAAGGCGCAAAGGCGCAAAGAAAAGCAACCTGTCTTTTCTTTGCGCCTTTGCGCCTTTGCGCGAGATTTTTCGTGACTCTGGCCCGCTACAGAATCCTTATTCGTGGCGCAGTGTCTTCGAGCCGACTACTATATACTACCCCGTTGATGTTAACAGAGACGACGACAGGCACATCTCCGGCGTCATTGAGCGTGGATGGTATCTGCACGTCTATCTGATAGAAGCCGGGCATCTCTGTTATCACAGCGTTCGAGCGTATGGCCGCGCCCGTCAGCGTCGCAGAGCCGATGCGCACAGTAACCTGGCCGCTCGTCACATTCGCAACGCCTGTCAAGATGATGCGCAACACAGTCGGCGTTCTGGGTCTTTGCGGTCGGACGGTAAAGACCGTGAACGGCTCAGGCGTGCCGTTAAAGGCATTGAAGACCTGCGCGCGTCCTCCAGGCCCATCCGTTGTCGTAAAGATGTCCGGCTGCGCCTGCACTAGTTGCACATTGCCGCGATAGACGCGCCCTCTGACATTTATCACAACAGGATAGCTCGTGCCTGTCACTGCTGCCGGAATGAGCCCCGGCGGAACGACGAACACGATGTAGCGCGAGCTGACAGTATAAAGCCCTGCGGCTGCGCTGTTGATGGACATTGTGACGCCTGCAAGCTCGAACGGCAGCGACGGGCTGCGCCGTGTCGAAGTGCCTGTCGCGTTCACTGTCGGGAAAATCTGGCGACCCTGAAAACGAATGATGGCAAGCATTCCCGGCGAGAGTCCCGGCACAGTCTCAGGCGTCATAGGACTCGGAGAAGGACTTGGCGTCGGCGTCGGTGACGGCGTCGGGCCGACAGGGCGATTGCTTGCGCCAGTCGAATAAGACTCGGCCACATTGTTATCGGCCACAGGGCTCGGACGATTCAAAAGGTAATAGACTTCCGGCGAGCCATCCAGATTGCCTGTTCCAAGCTCCGTCAAGCTGAGCGTGAAAGTGAGACGAAAGCGTGAACTGCTGGCAAACGGTTGCAGCGTAGTGAGGAAGAATCCGGTCGAGGGAATCCTCGTTAAGCGTGTGAAAGCGAGCGTTGTGCCGAGGGGCAAAGGCTGATGATAAATCTGCACCGGACGCACATTGTCTGGATTCAAGCCTTCGGTGGAAGTCGTCGGAATCGTGCCGTCGGCTTTGAAATTCAGCCTTGAAGCGAAGATGATTCCGCCGGGCGTGAGTCCCGTGTAATCCGTAAAAGTCGGAAAGCGCAATACGTCCTGAACGGCCTGCGTGTCTTCCTGCCCGCGCGCGCCGACTTTCGTAAAAGTGTTGGCCGTGATGTTGTAGAGAAAGACTGTGCTCGTATTCTGATTCGCGCTCGAAGGAGCGGGATTCTGTGTCAGGTCTGCGGCAGACTCAAGCAGAATCAGATTGCCGTCGCGGCTGATGCGGCGACCGGAATTGACAATGTTGATGATGTCGCCGATGTTCGCGCGTGCCGTGCGCGTCGCCTGCTTGTTGGAGAGGCGCGCTCCGGTCGTCGGGTCAAGGTCTGCGAAGTAAAGCTCTGTGTTGCCGTCAGAGTTGTTGGTTGTATTCGTCGCAGTATCCGCGATGTTGGCATTCGAGCTATAAGCGATTCGCGCGCCCGTGCCTGAAAGGGTCGGGCTGGCATTGAATATCGGACTGGTAATTGTTCCGGCTGGCGTATTCGTCACTTGCCCGAAAGTATTCACGGGAGCGGTTCTGACGCGCGTAAAAATTTCGGAGTTGCCATCCGAATTTGTTCCGGGAGCGGGAGTCGGAATCAGATTCCGCGTCGAAACAAAAGCGAGTAAAGAGCCATCGTCGTTGATAGTGATGTCACGATTATCATCGGCCACCTGCGGCCCGACAGTGGTTGTGCCGCCCTGCGGCGTGCGACTCGCGCCGGTATTGGTGACGCGCGTAAAAGTTCCCGCCGAGAGATTGACGAACGGAGCTTCCGTGCCGGTCGAGAGGTCAACTTCCGTCGTTATCTCAGGGACTTCGTAAATCCAGATTTCCTGATTGCCATCCGCGAGCAGCGCGTCGCGGTCTGCGTTCGAGAGATTGTTGCCGTCAAAATTTCCGGGAGTCGAAATGTTCGTGCCTGCTGGCGTCAGGCTGTTGGCATTCGAACTGAATGCGACATAAAGTGCGCGGCCCGTGCCTGTCGCTCTGCCTTCATAGCTGATGACAGGTCTGTTGTTGCTAATCTCGACCAGAATGTTGCTCTGCAAGGTCGAGGACATAGTCGTGTCGCGCAGACGGCTCTTCGTATTCGTCAACTGAAAGATGCGACGCTGCGCATAGTCAATCAGAAAGATTTCGCGGTTGCCATCCGAATTGTCAGGATTCAATCCAAGCGCAGGCTCTTTCGTGCCGATGTCTGCGTTGGATTCGACGACGACAAAGCGCGCGTTGCCTGTCATGTCATTGACGAAAGATTGGCGCGTGCTCGAAGTCAGTTGCCCGACATACGAGTCTGTCTGCGCGCTCGTCGAAATAAAAGAGCCGCAGGCCAGAATCAGTGCGGCCACAAAAATTGATAAACGAAAACCTTGCTTCACTGGAGACCCTCCAAGAGACTTTTAACGGATACAATATTGAGAGAGATTAGAAAGATTCAGTTAAATTTCGCGCGGCGCAATAAAATCGCTGCTCCGGCATTGATTCAAAACGTGGCATTTTAAGCGCAAGCAACCTGCCCGCGCAAGCCAGCCTTAGCCCACACACTCTGCCAGACAAAACCAAATACCAAATATCTCAAGCCTGTTTGAGAATGATAGAAATTATTTGCGGGGGCAGACTAAACCAACCGAAGCATCATTTCTGATGCCAAACGTCGGGAAATAGTTGGCAGTAGGCAGTGTGCAGTGGGCAGACAAAACCTGCTTTTTACTGCCCACTGCACACTGCCTACTGCCGACTAATGTTCATCTAAAACGCTGGCCTATCTGCTCTGTGCCGAAGGCTCCGATGCCGTTCAGGCGGAAGCTGAAGACGAAGCGATTTTCGTTACGCAGGCCGACATTAAAAGTGTAGTTCTGCACAGTGATGGCGCAGCAATCGAAAGCATAGCCGAGCGTGGCGGTCGAGCTAATCAGCGACGAACTGCCCTGCTGTGGCCGGTTCTGAAAATCGAAGAAGAGAGAGACGCCGCCAAAGAGCCCGCGCTCCGTGTTGCCGATAAAGATGGACGGGCTCCACTGCGAGCCGCGCAATGTACCCGGCTCTTTTCCATTGCTGTTGCTGAACTGCGCCAGCGTGGGCGAGAGTTGGATGGCCCGCGTGAAGTAGAAAGTTTGAAAAGCCTTGACCAGAGGAAGATTGAGACCGAAAGAGATTGCAAGATTGCGCATGCCTCCGCCCTGCACATCAATATCCGTACGCAAGTCTGCAAACAGACTGCGCTGCGGGCGATAGCGCACCTCCAGATTGAGGGGCGAAAAACGTCGCGGCACGCCGCCGTATGTAAAAGCCGAAAAAGTATTGATTGGATAGAACTGGTTGCGCTGGCCCGGCACTAAGGCTCCGCCGAAATACGGGTCAAGAAAATATTTCCCGCGCAAAGTGACTGTCAAAGCTTCGTAAGGCTGGCTCGACAAAGGATTCCTTGTCCCGCTTCCGCTTGCCGCGCGCGCAGCCGCAGGGTTCACGCTCTCTGTCGAGCGGCGCGTGAAAAAGCGATTCGTGATTCCAAACTCAATCTCATTCGTATCTGCGACTGTGTCCACATAATCAACGCGTATGATGCGCTCGAAATTCGAGATGCCTTCAATCTTGCGATAGATTATGTAAGGCTCTATCACATGGCGGAAGAAAAATTTTCCATCCTTGTGATGAAAGTTGCGCGCCAGCGCAGGAGGTCTGACATCCACTTCAAATTCGCCGTAGCCGCGTATGATGTCGCGTTGTGAAATCACGCGCGTCACAGGGTCAATCGAATTTGAGTAATAGGTCGCGCGCGCGCCTCCCATAAACGTCACAGACCAGCCCTTGAAATGAAACGGCACAGAGAATTGCGGGTGCAAATCAAGTCGCTGCACGATTGAAGGAGTGACAATCGGCTCGCCGCCGACATTCAATCTGAAAAGGTCTATGTCCTCGACAGTCTCTTTGCGGCTCACGCCTTCGAGCCCGCCGGAAAAAGAGAAATAGACCGGCAGCTTTTCAAAAAAGCGTAGCGGTGAAGAGCGTTTGTCGAGTGTGATGCTCGGAAGCTGGCGCGTGCGTATGCGCAGGTTCGGAATGGAAGTGACCTGCGAGCGCGCGAGGAAATTAAAGCTATAGTCGCCAGAGTTTCGATTGAGAAAAAACTGCGAACGCTCTTCCGGCGAAATCGTCTGCTGAATTGAATCGGAGAAGACCTGTCGAAAAGCTAAGTTCGATGTGACGTTGACATCTGCTGCGGCCAGAAATCCGTTAGGGAAATAATGCACGCCTTCTATGTAAAAGCTAGAGCCTCCCTGATCTGGATTCTCAGGGCTCTCGTCATCACCGAACATGCGGTCGCGCACGGAGTAGAAACCAAGATTCAAGTAAGAGCGCGAGTTGGCGCGCGTGCGCAAATCCGCGCCGATGCCGATGCCGCGCGAAGTGTATATGTCATTGCGAATCGTGACATCGGCAGAGCGGCCAAGCGTCTGGTAGTAAGCATTAGAAACGCGAAAGCCTTTGTTGCCGGAACCGCTCATGGTCGGCGTCAGGAAACCGGAGGCGCGGTCGCGCCGCTTGAGCGAGATGGAAGCGAAAGGCAGCCACGCGACCGGAATATCTTTGACGCGAAAAGAAGGACTTCTGAATCGCGCGCGGTCACCGATTTTTATCTCCGCGCGTTTGGTCTTAAAACTCCACTTCGGCACACTGTCTTCGCAGGCCGTCAACTCAGCATTGATGACAACGATGGTGTCCGCGCTCACCTTCTCAACGCTGTCGGCTGTGAAGTAGATAACCGTGCCGTCCTGCGTCTGGTTCGTAAATCCCGTCGAGTTGATGAAATAGCCGAGCTTGGTCTGATAGTTCCACTCCGCACGCGAACCTGTGATGCGCTGCTCGCCCTGGTCAAAAACCACGTTGCCTTCTGCCAGTACGCGATTGCTCACTTCATACACAGTCACCTTGTCAGCCTGCAACCGATAGACGCCGATGCGCGCATCCACATTGCCTTCATAGACAATCACGCGCGCGTCCTTCTCACCCGTCGCAGTAGCCTTATCCGCGCGCACGTCCAACTCTTCAGTTGACTGCGCAGCAGTTGTAGCACGCACAGGCTGGCGCGGGCGCAGGAGTTGATCCTGCGTGAGCGGGTTGACGTTCGGAGTGTCCGTAATCGGATTCGTGACCTGACGGTCAACAGGATTCGGCTGCTGCGCGCGCGCCAACTGCGCGGCTGCCAGCGAGACCAGAACAGCGCACGCAATTACACCCCAGCCACGAAATTTGTTCAGGCACAGACCCTTGCGCAAGTAGAAACCGAAGACCTCCAGAGGCCGAGTCGAATAGAAGCGGGCTGATGCTAACACATGAGACGGAAAAAGGGGAAAAGGTGAAAGCGGAAAGCTCATAAGAAAGATAAAATTTGGCTCGCTGACAGCTTTACTGTTATCTTTGGACACTGCACGCAATCTTTGTTTTCGTCGCTCAAGAGTTCTCTCACAAAAACGTTCAGTTCGATAGAGGAACTAACAGATGCCCGCTTCGCCTCCCAAAGTTTTTATCTCATATTCGAGTAAAGACAAGTCATATAAAGAAGATCTTCGCAAGCAACTCGAAATTCTGGCCCAACAGGAAGTGATCTCCACATGGCACGACGGGCTGCTCGTTGCCGGACAACAATGGAACGAAGAGATTGTCGAACATCTGAACTCGTCACAAGTGATTCTGTTGCTCATTAGTCCTGACTTTCTGACTTCCGGTTACGTGAATAACGTCGAGCTAAAATTTGCTGCTGAGCGACACACTGCAAGAGAGGCATGTGTCATCCCGGTGCTAGTGCGTAACACTAATAGCTGGAAGGGCCACGCCTTCGGCAGTCTCAAGCTTGGCGACCTGCAAGCCGTGCCTGCCGGAGAAAAATTTATCAAGGGCTGGAGAAACAAAGACGATGCTTTTGCGGAAGTAGCGCAAAGGATTCAGCAAGCCGTAGAACAATTAGAAGTCACTGCTCCCGAATCTCTCTTGCCCGCCAACCTCCCGCCGCCGCCGGAAGTGGATTTCGTCGCACGCGAAGGAAGAGATGGACGCGACATCATAGAGCGATTAAAAGAAGTCTTAGACCCGCAAATTCCATGCCTCTTCGCGCTCGTCGGACATGGCGGAGTCGGCAAGACCACCCTCGCCGCCGAAGCCGTGCGCCATCTGGCAGACATCTTCGCGGGCCGCATCATCTGGACCAGCGCAGAGAAGCGCGCGGACTTTACCTTCTCCACACTGCTGGACGAGATTGCAGCACAACTAGGCGACAGAGAGCTATCGAGACTTGCACTTGAGAAGAAAGAAGAAGCCGTCCGCTCACTGATTGCCATAGCCCCGACGCTCATTGTGCTCGACAACTTTGAAACCGTTTCGGAGAGCGAGCGAGCATCCTGCACAAACTTCCTCGCCTCTGCGCAATGTCCTGCGTTGATTACTTCGCGGCAATCCGTTAAAGGCGCGCGTCTCATCTACGTTGACTCAATGAAACCCGAAGAGGCACGCGAGTTTTTAGAGAAACTGACAGCACAGATGCAAGACCCGACAATTTTCACTGACGAAGTTCGCCAGCGCATCATTCAGACGGCTGATGCACGACCTTACGTGATGCAATGGGTGACGGCGCAGATTGACCAAGAAGCGCAACCGCCAGATGTCATTCTGGATAAACTCGCACACGGCGAAGGCGACGCCGCCGAACGTGTCTTTGACCGCTCCTACAATCTCCCGCAACTCGGCGACGACGGACGCGCAGCCCTCCTTGCCCTCTCGCTCTTTGTCCCAAGCGCGACACGCGAAGCACTCGCAGCAATCGCCGGATTCGGGAATGATTTAGAGCGAGTCAACGAAGCCATCACAAACCTGCGCAGCCTGCTACTGGTCAAAGGAGTAGATGAAAACCGCCGTCTAGCCATCGAAGGCTTGACCCGCACTCTGGCTCATGCGCGGCTGAAAGAAAATGAGCACGCAGAGGAATTCTACCGGCAGTTCGTAACGTACTTTCTTGATTACGTCGAATTACACGCACAACCAACGAGTGAAGATTTCGATGCGCTTGAGATAAACAAAGATAACATTATTAGTGCGATGAATGTGGCTTTCAATCTGAATGATTGGTCAAGTGTCATGCGGCTTTCAGACCCAGTAGTTAAACCTATAACTGGTATGTTAAGTGTACGCGGTTACTGGGATGAAGCAATCAACAGAGCCGAGCAAGCAGCAGAGGCCGCGCAGAAGGCGAGTGATGAGTGGGAATTTGCACGCTTCTCGGGAGATGCCGCATCAATCCGCATGAATCGTGGCGAATACGAGAAAGCTGGACAAACATATCAACGATCCATTGTCACTTTCAGAAAACTGAACAGCGAGGAAAATGTTTCTGCTTATTTGCACAACTTGGGTGTGATTGCGCAAAATCAAGGCGATTTAGCAGAAGCGAGGAGACTCTACAATGAGAGCTTGGAGATTTCAAAGAAGCTTGGCAACCAGAGTGGTATTTCCATTACGCTGCATCAGTTGGCGATACTTGCTCAAGAGCAAGGAGAAAGAGAGGAAGCAACACGACTCTATAATGAGAGCTTGGAGATTTCAAAGAAGCTTGGTGACCAGAACAGCATTGCCTCTACATTACATGAGTTAGGGAGACTCGCTCAGGGTCAAGGTGATTTAACAGAAGCGCGCAGATTCTATGATGAGAGTTTGGAGATTGAAAAGAAGCTTGGCAATCAAATGGGCATCGCCCGCACTATAAGTCAAATCGGTATCGTTCTATTTGATCAAGGAGATTTAGTAAACTCAAGAGTTTATCATGAAAAAAGTTTAGCAATCAGGCGCAGCCTTGGAGAACAACACGGCATTGCAATTGACTTGCATAATTTGGGGAAGCTGGCTGAGGAAGAGAACAATAAATCGGAAGCGGCGCAGAGGTATTGAGAGGCGTTGAGTATCTTCGAGAATCTTGGCTCGCCGAATGCAGAGATTACGCGTCGGAGTTTGGCGAGGGTGGAGGAGGAAGATTCCTGAAAGGTCTTTATTTGTTCAGATACTCACTGGCTTTCCTTTTCGCCGTTTCTCCTTTTTCCCTTTTTCATGCTCCACATTTATGATGCCTGCCTGTGATTGAAGAGTTGAATGTGATGATGGTGGCGGGCGAGGCTTCGGGGGACGCGCATGCGGCGTCGCTGGCGAGGGCTTTGCGGGAGCGTGCATCGCAGGTGGAGTTTGAGTTCTTCGGCTCGACCGGACAGCAGATGCGTGAGGTTGGTGTGGAGTCTGTTGTGCGTGCGGACGAGTTGGCGATTATGGGCATCGTCGAGGTGGGACGCGTGTTGCCGAAATTCTGGCGCGCGTTTCGCGAACTCAAGCGCGCGGCCATTGAGCGCAGGCCGGATGTTGTCATCCTTGTTGATTGGCCCGAATTTAATCTGAGGCTCGCGCGCGCTCTGCATCGCAAGGGACTGAAAGTTATCTATTACATCAGCCCGCAACTGTGGGCGTGGCGTTCTTATCGCCTGCGCAACATACGACGCGACATAGACCTATTGCTCTGCATCCTGCCTTTCGAGCCTGAGTGGTATGCCGCGCGCGGCTACAATCAAGTAGAGTTTGTGGGCCATCCGCTCGCGGGCGAAGTCCGTGCGCGTTACGGGCGCGAAGAGTTTTGTGCGCGGCACGGGCTTGATGCAGCGCGTCCTATCATCGCGCTCCTTCCCGGCAGTCGTCATAAAGAGTTGGAACGCATTCTGCCGCCGATGCTTGATGCCGTCGAAGCTATCTCGCAGAAACATACGGCAATCCAGTTTGTGCTCGCGCTTGCTCCAAACAGGCCGATTGAAGAAGCCGAAGAAATCATCAGACTTAAACGTGCAGAGTCGAAGCTGACGGGCGAGTTGCATCTCGTTCAGCACGAGACGCGCGAGGCACTTGCTGCCGCAGATGTCGCGGCGGTCGCAAGCGGCACGGCCACGCTCGAAGCCGCGTTGTTAAGCACGCCGCTCGTCATCGTCTATAAAGAATCAGCTATCAACTGGCACACGCTCGGTCGTCTCATCAACGCGGAACACTTCGGCCTCGTCAATCTCATCGCAGGCGAGAGAATGGTAACGGAGTTGATGCAGCAGGATTTGACGGGAGAGAAGCTTTCAGGGGAATTGCTCTGTTTGCTCGACACGGAGCGCAATCAAAGCATGCGCGCGCGATTACATGAGACAGCCGCGAAGCTCGGCAGCGGCGGAGCATCAGAGCGAGCAGCAGAAGTGATTTTAAAATTTCTTATAAAAGCAAAAGCATAAGTTTCCCGCAAAGGCGCAAAGACGCAAAGAAAGCACGCAAAGAAGAGAAAGATTAAGAAGCCTCTCACTTTGTTTTCCTTCGCGCCTTCTTTGCGTCTTTGCGCCTTTGCGGGAAATATTCATTTGCTATTTCTTAGCCTCTATCTTCTCCTGCAACTCTTTTAACTGTCTCCGCAACTGCTTCACTTCTTCTCGAAGTTGCGGCAGGCGATTCATGTGCGCGTTGAGCCGTTTGTAATCTGCGAGCGGTTGCACGGGGATTCCCCACCAGACGCCCGCGCGCACAATCTTGCCCGGCAGGATGCCCGCCTTCGAGCCAATGATAGCTCCGCTCTCGACGCGCGCGTGGTCGCCCATCCCGACCTGACCGCCTATGACAGCATCGTCTTCAATCACAGTGCTGCCGGAGATTCCTGTCTGCGCGGCGATGACTACGCGCTCGCCAATCTGCACGTTATGTGCAATCTGTACGAGATTGTCTATCTTCGTCGCGCGGCCAATGCGCGTCTGGCCCAATGCGCCGCGATCTATGCACGTCGCCGCTCCAATCTCGACATCATCTTCAACGCGCACTGTTCCAATCTGCGGAAACTTGTGGCGGAAATTTTTCTCATCCGGTACATAACCGAAACCGTCCGCGCCGATGACAACTCCTGCATGAAGAATCACACGATTGCCCAAAGTAATTCCGTCATAGAGTGTGACGTTCGGATGGATGATGCAATCGCGCCCGATGCTGACATCATCTCCAATGCTTGCGCCATGATGAATCTCAGTCCCGTCGCCGATGCGCGTGTTTGGGCCAATGGAAACATGCGCGCCGATGTACAAGTCTTCGCCAAGCAACGCGCTCTGGTCCACGATGGCTGTCGGATGAATCGAAGGGGACTTGCGCCGCGGCGGATGCAGGAGTTCTGCAATCAAAGCAAAGGCGAGCTTTGGCCTTGCGACTCTGATAAAGCATTTGCCTTCCGACACAGGCGCGCTCTCCCGCACAATCAGGCACGAGGCTCGACTGTACAGAGCCGCTTCCAGCAGCTTTTCATCATCCACAAACGCAATCTCATGCTCACGCGCGCTCTCAAGGCTTGCCACTCCCGTAATCAAAATCCGCTCGTCGCCTGAGACAAGTCCGCCAACACGCGCTGCCAATTCGGCTACGGCCTTTCCCTTTTCTGCGCTCATAAAATATTTGCTGTTAGTCTTAAAAAATTTCTGCTTAATCCATCAAAGCTTCTTCGGCGTCTCTCGCGGCTTCTCTTCTCGCTCTGGTAAATCCGCGCCGCGAGCCTCTGATAAAGTTGACGAGATGCAAGGCATGCTCATCTTCCAGTAGCTCCATCGCTTTGAGCGCGTCTTCGAGTGGCAGTGCCGAGCGAAAGAGTAGCTGATAAGCTTTCTTCAAACTTCTGCGCGTCTCTGCTGTAAAGCCTGCGCGGCGCAGGCCGACAGAGTTCAAGCCGCGCACGCGCGGAGGATTGCCGTCCGTGATAAAGAAGGGCAACACGTCCTGCACTATTTTCGATTTTCCGCCGACCATCGCATAGCGTCCCATACGCACAAACTGATGCGCGCCCGCATCATTCGAGAGAAAGACATGATCCTCGACTGTGATGTGGCCCGCGAGTGCAGCATTGTTGGCAAAGATATTATTGTCTCCAATCACACAGTTGTGCGCGATGTGCACGCCAATCATCAGGAAATTTCTTGAGCCGACGCGCGTCTGCTCTCCTTCGCCACTCGCGCGATGAATCGTCACGCTCTCGCGTATCAGGTTGTCATCGCCTATGACAAGCCGGCTCTGCTCCTCCTTGAACTTCACGTCCTGCGGCTCGCCTCCGAGCGTCGCGTGCTCATAGACACGATTGCGCTGGCCCAGAGTTGTGAAGCGTTTGATGACTGCGTGCGCGGCAATCTGGCAACCTTTGCCTATCACTACATCATCCTCTACGACCGCGTATGGGCCAATGCGCACATCCGGCGCAAGTTGCGCGAGAGGGCTGATGACGGCTGTCGGATGAATACTCATAAAAGAAGAAGGCGCGATAGTACAATAAAAGCGTTGCCAGGTGATAAGAAACAGCATGCCTCCTATCACTTATAATCGCTTTTCGACTTGCCTTTAACCCCTTTTGCTTCTATCATATCGCGCTGCCCTGAATTGTGCGTACAGGTGTGCGTCAGAGGGCAGTTAAACGGGCATTTATTCATCCGGGCGCGTGTTTTCTCAAAGCTTTGCGCCGCGCGTCTTAAGGAGAAGATCATTGTTTAGTGACCAATTTCGCAGAGGCGAATCGAACAAAGGCAGATTCAGTGGAGTCAAAAGCTCGCAGCTGATCTCTAACCTTTCGGATGTGGCGTGGAAGGCGTTTCAATCCCTCAACCAGCGTCTGCCGGAAGGCGAAGCGATTCGACCAAAGTGGGCCGCAGAACCGCTCTTGAAATCTTACGAGCGCACGGCTCCGCAGCTCGGCTTCCCGCGCGAGACGGATTCTTTATGCCCGCACTGCGTCAAGGAAGTACGCAATGCAGTCATCACCGGCGAGACTCCGCTCGAAACCTTGATGCACCAGCATCCGGGCGAAATCAAAGCGCAGATTCTGGAAGAGAACGGGCAAGTCATCATGCGCAAGACCTGTCCAAAGCACGGCGAGTTTACGGACGTGATGGCGACAGACCCGAAGTTTCTGGCGCGCATAGAATCTCTCTTCTTCGGACGCGATTTCCGTTCAGCCGAAGACTCGCATGTGCATAAGCACGGCACATCGAATATCAAGTTTGGACGCGGCGCGGTCTTGACTGTTGACCTGACGAATCGCTGCAACATGATGTGCAATCCTTGCTTCATGGATGCGAATCAAGTCGGCTATGTGCACGAGCCAACGTTTGAAGACACCAAAGCCATACTCGACCGCGCAGTCTCTTTCAAGCCAAAAAGACAAATCATCATTCTCTTCTCCGGCGGCGAGCCAACGCTCTCGCCATACTTCCTTGAGGCAGTCGCTTACGCGAAGAAGATTGGTTTTTACAGAATCCTCGCGGCGACCAACGGCATACGCTATGCCGAAGACATAGAGTTTTGCAAAGCCGCGAAGGCCGCCGGACAGCATGGCGTCTATCTGCAATTCGACGGTGTTTCGGAAGAGAAGAACAAGCACAGAGGCGTCGGCAATCTTTTCGATGTCAAGCTGCGCGCGATTGAGAATCTGGCGAGCGTTGGCATCAAGGTCACGCTCGTGACAACCATCGTCAACACGATTAACAATGACGGCATCGGACAGATTGTAGAGTTTGCCGCTCAGAATATTGACAAGGTTCAGACGATAGCTTTTCAGCCAGTCTCCTTCACGGGCCGCGACGAGGATGTGCCGGACGACATACGCGCAGAGCAGCGTTACACGCTCGCGGGAATGACGCACGATTTGAAAGACCAGCTTGGCGGACAGTTGCAGCCGCTCAGAGATTGGTATCCGCTCTCTTCCTATTCCGCTTTCACATCCGTGATGGACATGCTGCAAGGCGCGGACGCGCCCTGGGGTTGGTCTAGTTGTAACTGCCATCCGAACTGCGGCATCTTTACCCTGATGGTCGTCAATCGAAAGACCGGCGAGTTTACATCGCTCTTCGAGTTCTTTAACTACGAGCAGTTTATGAAGGACGTGGCGGTGATTACGGACACCGCGCGCGGGCGCAAACTTTCTTACGCGCAACTCGGCATGGCGATTATGAGAAACTTCGACGCGGCACGCGCGCCCGAAGGCTTTCCCATCTCGCAGATTATCAATCTCTTCAAGCCGTCTTCGACCAATTCGAACTCTGACCGCAACGACCGCATGAAGAAAGAGCACGGCAGCGAAGACCCGAATGACATCTGGCGCGTGCTCTGTGTCGAAGGCATGTGGTTTCAGGATTTGTTCAACTACGATTTTCGTCGCACGGAGATGTGCGTCATTCCCTACGGCACACAGGAAGGCGAAATCTCTTTCTGCGCTTACAACACTGGCGTCGGCTGGCGACAGATTATCGAGAACATGCACAAGACCGCGAGCCTCGGCGAGTGGTACGAGGAGCATGGCAGGCATGCTGTCTATGCCAAAGGCAAGGCCGTGCCGGGCATCTCGCGCAAACACACTTTGAGCCTGCCGATAGTCAATCAGATTCTCGCAGAAGACAGAGGCGAAAAGGTTGAAACCGTCACGCCTTATCTCGTCGAAGAGGACGAGCAGATTACAGTTTAGTCAGTTATGCTTGAAGCTCTGAGTCGGCCTGACTCAGAGCTTCAAGCACGATGTTGGTTCCCCGATAACAGCTAACATTTCATTCGCAGCAATCCGGGTGCGTGGGCCACAGTCGGAACTCCTGGATTAATCATGCAGTGGAGTTTCACGTTCTCTATCTCTCCGATGTCGTGAGCTTCCAGACCCAACGGTTAACAAAATCAATAGCCAGATTTGATGAGGGCTTTTCATGCCCGCTCGTCAATTATCCGGCTCTCACTTTTTAAGAAAAGGACTTACTGATGAAAAACAACCTCTCTTTGAAAACACTTGCGCTCATGCTTGTGTTTACAATTCTCTGTTACGCTTCCCCCAAATCGGTTGCCGCGCAGGCTACAGCATCCACCACGCAGGAAACTGCTAAAGCGGAAAACACAATCGAGGTCACTATCCCTGACGGAACAGAGTTGACAGCCATTTTGCAGGACGAGCTATCGAGCAAGACTGCGACGGAAGGCGATGCGGTCAACTTCACGCTCGAAGATGATTTGAAGGTCAACAACCGCGTGGTCATAGCCAAAGGCACGCTCATCAAAGGCTCGATTGCCAACGCGCAGTCCGCCGGAAGAATGGGCAAAGGCGGCAAGCTCGGCATCCGCGTCGAATCCACGACGACAGTTGACGGTCAGAAGATTCGCCTGCGCGCATCCAAAGGCGGCGAAGGCGGCGACAAGGTCGGAACGGTCATCGCGCTCTCCGTCTTCTTCGGCATCTTCGGCCTGCTCAAGCGCGGCAAGAACGCGACCATCAAAGCCGGAACTAAAATCAAGACCTACACGGACGAGACCAAGACTGTTAAAGTCCCTACTGTCTAGTGTAAACTTAAAAGGAAAGCAGTCCGAATAGAGCAGATAGAACGCCTTGCGGCTGCTTTCCTTTTACCATCAAATTTTTTGCAATAGAGTCTGATGCAACTGTCTAACAAAATTCGTCGCTTTGCCACGACCGCTAAGCTTTTTGTGACGGGTCTGCCGAAAAATTCCATCGGCTCGATTGATGTCACGAACCGTTGCAACCTGCGTTGCGAGCACTGCTACTTTTTCGCGGAAGACCACAAGGGCGAGAAAGAGCTTTCCAACGAGCAATGGATTGAAAAGCTGGAAGCGATGAAGGCCGCGGGCCATCCGATGCTGCTCTGCACCTGGGTCGGCGGCGAGCCGATGGTGCGACGGCCTTTGATTGAAATCGGGCGCAAGTATTTCAAGCACAATACCATCGTCACAAACGGCACAATGGAATTGCCGGACTGGCCCGACTGCACTTATGTCATCTCGATTGACGGCACGGAAGAGGCTTTCGCGCGGATGCGCGCGCCCGGCATTTATCAGAAGATTAAGCAGAACGTCATCAATCACCCGGAGTTGAGAATCCAAATCTCCTGCGTGCTGACTAGTCTGACGAAAGATTGCGTCGAAGACCTTGTCAAAGAGTGGGGGCCGATTGCGCGAGCCGGAGTCATCTTTGATTTCTTCACGCCGGTCAAGAATCTGGACGAAGCATTGTGGCTCGATTGGGAGACGCGCGATAAATTGATAGACCAGATACTCGCGCTCAAGAAAAAATATCCCGGCGTCATCAACATGCTCGACTCGACGCTTGAGTTGATGAGGTCGAAGAACGCCAAGCGCGTCACAGACAACTGCGAGTTTGCCAAAAAAGCTTTCGCCTTGAGTCCGACCGGAACGACAAAGGGCAAGTGCATGATGGGCGACAATGCTGACTGCGACCGTTGCGGCTGCGTCGTGCCTTTTCACATGGCGACCTTGAGCAGTCGCAGGCTGATGCTCAAAGAAACTATCAAAGCGAAGTTTGCCCCGAAGCGTCCAGCCGCGCTCACGCCGCAGAAACCTGTTCAGATTACTCCGCGCACAACATGGCAAAGCTCCGCGCGAGCCGACGACGCTTTTTAGAAATGAAAAATTAAAAATTGTAAAATGCAAAATTAAGAGGTCTTAAAGGCTTTCTTAATTTTGCATTTTACATTTTTAATTTTTCATTCTTTAGTGTCTTGGCGGCGCGTCGGGCTCTGCGGTTTCTTCGTCGTCGTAGGCCAGAGTTTGATGCGGGCGTTGGACATCGCGCAGGCGTGCGACTGTGTCTCGTATGCGCGAGGCAAGCTGTTCTATGGTTTCGACGCGGCGGCGCGCAGTCTCGTCGAGGTCTGAGCGCAGCAGTAGTTGAGCCTGACCTATGACGCCCGTCAACGGATTGTTGATTTCGTGGCGCACATGCGCGACGAGGTCTGCAATCTCCGTCAGTTTCGTCTCGCGCTCGGCGATTAACTTACGCAGCTCTTCTTCTGTCATCTTATTCTTCCGGGCAACAGGATTTTTGCGTGCGACAGTAGTGCAGTTAGTCTCTCAAGGCGTATTGTGCGTCGAATGTGCTGTCCGGGGCAAGCTTAATTTTGTTTATGCGGAAGAAGAGCAGCGTCTTGGCCCACAAACGGCGCGCGGCATTTGACAACGGACGCACGTGCACGTAAATTTTTAGGACTCTGACGGCACACGAGTCCGGCGGACAACAATTTATTCGGGGATCGTCTAATGGTAGGACATCTGACTCTGGATCAGAGAATTGGGGTTCGAATCCCTGTCCCCGAGCGCGTTTGAGTAGCCAAGAGCTGGCCCAATGGCTCTTGGCTCTCTTAATTTTTCCTCGCAACTCACCTTACTAATCAAGGATGCACACCGCTTGAGAAAGCATCCCACACCGAAAAAGGAGCTGACAGATGACAACCCTTGACATAGTCCTGACCGATTTGACCTTTCCCGAAAAGCTCGAAGACAAGTTTTGCAAATTCCGCTTAATCGTCAGCGTCAGGTACAGGGATTCCAACAACAAGCCTGTGTTCGCGCGCGAGGTTCTGCCCGGCTTAGGCCCGCGTGATTACTGGGAATGCGAAAAGGACAACAAGAACAAAGACAATTATGTGCGCCACGCGACAGAGCCGAAGGTGGATATGGACAAGGTGGACATCTCGCAAAGAGAAATTATCTTCAGCGACCTTGATGTCACGAAGCTTGAAAGAATCGAGCTTGAGCTACTTGATATAGACATCAAGACTGGCATGGAGAAGGCTGTGCAGAACGCCATCAAGATGCTGCCGGAAATAGCCTTGCCACTCATCAATCCGGCCTTGCCTGTCTCGCTGACGATGATTAAGAATGTACTTGAAACCAGCACGGGAGTGAAGGTTTCCGATTTGCAAAAAAGTCTCATCAACAGGGCGGTGGGCAAAGAGGACGGCGCGGCCCGGCAGATTTGGGTTAACAGTCAGAACTTAACGGAACCGCCGGAGCAAACTCTGACACTGACAGGCGCAGGCAAACAGGGCAACTACTCGCTGACAGTGACGATGGATGTCAGCTAAGCTTTACTTCTCTCACAACTGTTAGCGGGCGCGGTGGTTGATGAGGTAAATTATCTTTCAAGTAATTTATTTCATCGGCACAGGAGAGTTTATGAGACGTAAAGCATCAGCCGTCTGGCAGGGCGGCCTCAAGGATGGAAAGGGCGCTATCTCGACAGACAGTGGAGTTCTGTCTGAGACGCAATATTCTTTTAGCACGCGCTTTGAAGAAGGCGCAGGCACGAACCCTGAAGAGTTGATTGCAGCGGCACATGCGGGCTGCTTCTCGATGGCTTTGTCCGGGCAGTTGGGCCAGGCAGGATTGACAGCCGAGAGCATTCGGACAACTGCCACAGTCAGGCTTGAAAAGACTGATGCAGGATTTGCTATCACATCGGTTCACCTCGAAGTGACGGCGAAAGTTCCCGGCGCGGATGAGCAGGCTTTTCAGACCGCAGCCAACAATGCCAAAGCAGGCTGCCCGGTCTCCAAAGTCCTGAATGCAGAGATTACTATGGATGCCAGTCTTGAGAGCTAAAAAAGCAGGGAGTCGGGGGTCAGGGGTTAGTGAAAGACAATTTGCTTTTCCTACCCCCGACTCCCTGCTTTTCGCGCAGGTCTATGCGCCAGTGATTGCAGTGCAGTTTGCGGCCAGACCATTCGAGGTCGCATTCTTCTATGAGAGTAAAGCCCAGCTTGCGACAGATAGCATTGGAAGCTTCATTGCTGGTCGCAGGGTAAGCATGTATCACATCCCATCGCCGCTCCGCCTGAGCCTTATCGAGAATGGCGCGCACGGCTTTGCTTCCCAGCCCGCGCCCTTGAAACTGCGGCAGAATCATCCAGCCTATCTCGTTAATCTGCTCAACGCCTTCCATGTGTTCCCAGATGCAGACAGAGCCTGCTGCCTGTTCGTCATTTCCGTCTGGGATGACTTTGAAAATCCATGCTGTCCCGCTCTTGATGGTCTCGACATCGCGCCTGAGTTTCTGCGGCATGCCCTCTTTTGGCAAAGGGCCGCCAAGGTGCGACATCATCTGCGGGTCGCAGTTCATGCTCTCATAGAGAGCCAGGTCGTCCGTCGTTAGATTCAGCAGTTGCATCCGCGCAAAGTCGCCCCTCTCTCTCTGGCCCAATTTGAAGCTTTACTCTAACCTAGCTCAAGTGGCCGGACAAGCTTCTCTCTTTTGCCTGTGACTGAAACTTGCGCGCGCGTCGTAACGTAATGGCCTGACAGGAGGTTTCCAGGAAATGTACTGTTCATCTTGCGGCGCGGCGATAGCACAGAGCGCGAGCTACTGCAATCATTGCGGGACAAAGACGAGCGCGATTGAGAGCGCGAGCGGAACGCAGCCAGCACACTCGTTCACTGAATCGCTTGTGTGGGCCATTGTCACGGTCTTCATCGTCGGTCTCGGATGCACGATTGGCTTGATGGCGATGATGAAACAGTTGCTGGATTTCAGTAATAATTGGATACTCTCCATCGCGCTCCTGAGCTTTCTGTTGACCATCATCGTCGAAGGCGTGCTCATCTCGCTGCTCTGGCGTCAGAAGAAAGGTTTGAAGAAAGAGGAAGAGGCGCGGCGATTGGATGAGCGCGCGACCAGAGAGTTGGAAGAAGCTCAGCCGCATGCGCTGCCGGAGCCTGTGCCGAGCGTGACGGAGCACGCGACGCGCATTTTTGAGCCTTCTTTGCGCGAGCGAAAATAGGAGGAAGCCGAGGCCATGTACTGTCCCAGATGCGCCGCGCAAAATCCTGACGAGACAAAATTCTGCCGCGCCTGCGGCACAAACCTCGCAGCCGTCTCGCTGGCCCTCTCAGACCCGGATTATCTCATCGGTGATGAAGAGGAAGATACAGAGACTTCAAAAAGTTGGATAGAGAAGCGCAGAGAAGGCACGGACAATATTGTGAAGGGCATAGGCTGGCTGACAGCTTCGCTCGTGATTGGCGGCGCGCTCGGACTATTTAGCAATGCACACGACTGGATTATCATCTGGATGGCTATGGCCGGATGGATGGCTTGCTGGGGAATTATCTCCATCACCTCCGGCATACGCTCCATGCTCAATGCCAGATTCATGTTGCGCCATCCGGGCCACGCTGTGAGCGCGATTTCGCAAAGAGACACACAGGAGTTGACTGCTAAAGAGCAAGCCATGCTGCCGGATGCGCTGGCCGCACGTACATTCTCGCCGCCGCTGAGCGTCACGGAAAATACAACCGAGCCGCTCGTCAAACACGACCCGGCTTCAAAGAGAGCAAGCTGAGCCTGCTCTCTCTCTGGGCCAATCTGCTCTGGTCCAATCCTATCCTGAAATTAGTTGACAAGACTTAGTTGCGGAGGTATAAGCAACGGCGATTTCTCAACCTTGGCAGAGACTCATCACGCAGGGCAGACGACGCAAAACCGTATAACCGTCAAACACATTCTCTCGCACATCCGACAACCAACAGTTACAGACAAAGCTTTACTCTTTCTCTCTCTGGTCCAAAACTTCTTGGCCCACAATTCACCCTGAGGAGCATGCACAAATGGCTAATCTGGCTAACGTACCCGGCATTGAAAATGTTAGTGAAGAGTTCAAACAGAAGGTCGTCGAAATTGCCGAAGACATTGAGATTGACCCCAACTTCTTAATGGCTATCATGAGCTTTGAGAGCGGACGTTCCTTCAGCCCGAACAAGAAGAACCCGCTCAGCGGCGCGACCGGACTGATACAGTTTATGCCGAAAACGGCGCAGGGACTTGGAACCAGCACCGCAGCCTTAGCGAAAATGACTGCGGTGCAACAACTCGATTTTGTGGCCCAGTATTTCAAACCTTTTCGCGGGCGTTTGAAAACTCTCGAAGATGCTTACATGGCCGTGCTCTTTCCGAAAGCCATCGGCAAGGGCAGCGGCTTCGTGCTCTTCAAAAAAGGCACACTCCGATACAAGCAGAATCGCGGGCTTGACGGCAACGGCGACGGCTTGATTACTGTCGGTGAAGCAGCCAAGCGCGTGCGCGACGGGTTAGGCACGGAATCGGTTGCCATCGAAACGGCGATGGTGCTGCGCAAAGGGATGAAGAATCCCGAAGTGGAAAGCTTGCAGGACGAGTTGATTGATCTGGGCTACATGACGCTCGAAGAAAAGGCGACGGGCGCGGGAACTTTTGGCCCACGCACGGAAAAGGCTGTCAAAGAATTTCAGCGCGATAATGTGCTGACGGACAATGGAGTTTATGACCTGCCGACGCAGGCCGCCATTCGCCAGATAAACGAAGGCGTACAATTCGGCAGCCAAGGCGGCGTCGTGCGCGGCTTGCAGGAGAGACTTGTCTCGCTCAAGCTTTTAACGCCCCAACAAGTCGCCACAGGGCCAGGCACATTCGGCAAGCTCACGCGCGAAGCTCTCATCAAGTTTCAACTCGACAACAACCTGACGCCAAACGGCATCCTGACAGACAACACTTACAACCTCCTGCACAAGGTTGCGCCCAAGCCGAAAGTGATTAAGGCCGGGCCGAATGATGAAGTGAACATTCTCTTGCCTGAGCGCGGCGAAGGCTTTCAAACTTTCCTGCGCGAAGTCGGCGGGGCCGCGCAGTTTGGCACGCAGGCGATGATTAACGCATTGATAGACCTTGCCAGAGCATGGTTCCTCATTCACCCGGAAGTGCCTTTGCAGTACGGCCACATCAGCCGCAAAGGCGGAGGGCCTTTTTGGAGCAGCGTCAATAAGGGCAAGCTCGCGCATAAGACTCACAGGGACGGGCGCAATGTTGATATCAGGCCCATCAGAAAAGATAACCACCCAGGGCCTACAGACATCAATCAATCCAGCTATGACCCCGCGCGCACCAAAGAATTAGTGCTGCTCATGAAGCAAAAGCATCCCGGCTGCACCATTTACTTTAACGACCCGAAACTGGTCAATCTCCGCCTGACGCGCAAAGTCAAGAACCATCACCACCACCTGCATTTCATTTTGCCTTAGACGGAAAAAGAAAGTTTCCCGCTGGTGGCGCAAAGACGCAAAGAAAGCAACCTGTCTTTCTTTGCGTCTTTGCGCCACCAGCGGGAAACTTTTTTATTGCGGCGTCTTACTTGATTCTTGATAAACGCCAAGCTGTCTGTCATGCAGCTTTGAGAAAATCATGAGCGCGATGATTGCGCCGACGAGTGCGAGAAACATGTCCCAGTGCGAATCCCAGATGTCGCCCTGCGTGCCTAAGAAAGCATCGCCCAGTTCGGGCCACACAAGCTTTGCCACCCACCATTCTATAAACTCGTAGAACGCGCCGATTGCCAGCACGATTGACGCAGTGATAAATGCCATCCACTTACGCGAAGCGACGACGAACTGCAACAGAATCTCTCTAATCGGAATCGCCAGCAGAAATCCGAGACTAAAATGGGCCACGCGGTCATAATGATTTCGCGCCAATCCAAACTCGTCGCGCAACCAGTTAAACGGCGGCGTCAGAGCATACGTGTAATGCCCGCCGTAACTCTGAACGAAGAGATAGACGAAGATTAGATAGCAAGAGAGGCGCGTGAATTTGTAATAACGATAAGCGATGATGACGGCTGCGAGTTGGGCCAGTGGAAAGAAATTTTCCAGAGCCCAGTCCCAGCGATCATGCGGGCGAATCGCCAGCGCTGCAAAGCCTATAGCATAAATCGTAAGCAGTATGAGAAGCTCGCGCTGCGAAGGAGTTTGCGGCTCATGTTTTGTCATAGTAAGTTCACACAGGTTTCCGACACCTGCCGCATGAATGTAACCGACGTGCTCAAGCTTCGTCCACATTTGAAGTTGAGAATTGAGATGGCATGCGAGTTGAGTTGCTAAAACTATAGACTATGAATAAGCCCTCGGCAGTTCTCATCTCAAATCCGAAAGCAGGGCGCGGCGGCGTGCGGCGCGCTCTCGAAATCGAGCGTTTCCGTCAAGCTCTCAAAGCGCGCGGCGTAGAGATTGAAGTGCTCAACACGACTGCTCCGGGCGATGCGACGCGCTTTGCGGCAGAGGCCGCGCTCAAAGGCGCAGAGACCATTATTGTCTCCGGCGGCGACGGCACGATTAACGAAGCTCTGCAAGGACTTGTTGGCAAAGAGGCGCGGCTCGGCATCTGGCCGCGCGGCACTGCGAATGTTTTAGCGCGCGAGATTGCGATGCCGACCAGTCTGGAAAAGGCCGCTGAGATTATCGCGCGCGGAGAAACGCTGCGCATCTATCCGGGTTGCGCGACGATGGAAGAGACGAATGAGCGTCGCTACTTTTTTCTGATGGTCGGAATCGGCCTCGATGCCTCTATCGTCGAGCGCGTGCGGCCAGCCTTGAAACGACGGATAGGCAAAGCCGCCTTCTGGTATTCCGGCCTTGAACATCTTGCGAACTGGCAGCCTAAGCCTTTCGAGATAGAGATTGAAGACAAAATTTTTCCAGCAACCTTTGCAGCCGTCGGCAAAGGCTCGCTCTACGGCGGCGACTTGCACATCACGCCGCACGCGCGTCTGGACCAGCCGGAGTTTGAAATCTGCATCATCAATTCCACGAGCAGGCTGAGCTATTTGAAACTGCTTTCGCGCGCCATGCGCGGCGGAGTGGCAAACGATATAGAGCAAGTGCGCCTCATACGCGCGACACGCGCACGCGCTCTTGGAAAAGTTGCCGTCCAGATTGATGGAGAATTAGTGGGCCAGCCGCCAATGACTTTTGATGTCGTGCAAGAACCGATAGAGCTTATCGTACCCGAAGAGCAAGGCGGAAGGATGAAGGCGGAAGGATGAAAGGCATGCTGTTTAATCTTGAAGCATTCAATCTTAAATAGCATGCTCTTCATCCTTCATCCTTCCGCCTTCATCCTTTGATTCCTGTCCACGCGGCGCGGAGGGCGCGCATCTCCGGCGTGGCTTCCCTGCTCTCTTCGATGCGATAGCGATAATTATCCGGCTCTCCGAGTGTGATAGTAGCCTGAATGGTCTTGCCCGCGCGGCGAATAGTGAATGGCACGCGGTCGCCCGTCTTATAGCGATTGAGTTGCGCTAACCATGTCTGAGACGTGACGGTTTTGCCGCCGATAGAAATTATTTCGTCGTCCTGCGTTAATCCTGCCGCCTCTGCTGCCGAGCCGTTGTTGACGATTTGAATCTTGACGACCTGCGAATCCTCTCCGGTCACGATGCCTGCCGTTTGCGGCTCGCGCGTGGCATCGCGCACGAGTCGCAGGCCGACATAGCCGAAGGCTTCATCATATGGCAGCGGCTCGACTCCGCGCACATAGCGACGGAAGAAATCGCTCATGTCCATGCCCGCCACCTCTGATGTCACGCGCTGAAAATCTTCGCCAGCGTAACCGCGCCCGCGCAGGTAATATGTCGCCTTCGGACTTTTGAGATAAAACTCTTCATACATACGCCGCATCACTTCATCGAGCGAAGCGCGGCCCTTCGTCCTCCCGCGCAGCAAGAGGTCAAGCGCGATGCCCAGAGTTTCACCCTTGTTGTAATAACTGAAAGAAGTGTTGGCGAGATTTGTGCGCTGTGCATGCAGGCTGCCATCAAGGAAAGCTGCGGACAGTGAAGAATCTTCCGCGCTCATCAACTTGCTGCCCGGCGCATTCTCTATGCTGCCGATGTAGGCCGCGAGCGTGTTCCAGAACTGCTCATCCGTCCAGACGCCCGCGCGTCTTTGCATCAGATGCCCGTAATAGTTTGTGATGCCTTCTGCAATCCACAGGCTGCGCGTGTTTAAGGGGCGCGTGAAATCCCAAGGGCCAAGCTCCACTGGCCGCAGACGCTTGACGTTCCAGACATGAAAAAATTCATGCGCGACTGTATCGAGCGCGGAAGCATATGTCTCTTCATCCGCGAGTTTGCCGGATTCTATAATCTGCGTTGAGGTCAGATGCTCCATGCCGTCTGCCGAGTGACCGTCGTTGGCAAAGTGTATGAGGAAAGTGTAGCTGTCCAAATCTGGCGCGCCCCACATGGCGACTTCCGCTCTTACAATTTTTTCCACGTCGCGCACAAAGCTTGCGCGCTTGCCTCTCTCTTCGCCAAACGAGTGCACGACGACGCGATAGGTCTTGCCGTCAACTTTAAATTCATCCACAGTCCAATCAGGCGCAATCTCCGTCGGCGTGTCTATCAACAGATCGTAATTCGGAAACTGCCATGAGCGTTGCTCCGCGCTCTCCATCCGCCCGTTGACGATGCGCCAGCCAGCCGGAGGCTCAATCTCCAGAGTCACAGGGTCTTGCTTGTGCTCCGCTATGTACATGAAGACAGAGCCGCCGTTGAAGTTTGCATGGCGCGTGTCCAGTTGCGAGAAAGTCCCAGACAGATCATTGCCAAAGACCTTGTAAGCGACAGTCAAACTCTGCGCGCCGCGCGTCCCTACGCGCCAAGTCTGATTGTCCGTCCTCGTGATTGCCGGAGAGATAGATGCGCACTCTTTATCAGGCAGGCATGCGAGCGAGGCGCGAAACTCCTGCACGTTCTTCGCAAAGTCAAAGACAGCATAGCGACCGGGCGACCAGCGCGGCATTTGAAAATCCAAATGCTCTGCCGGAAAGCCTTTCTCCGTTTCCACTTCGATGCTCACCTCAAAGAGATGCGAGGCTGGCCGCGTCATCGAGAGACGATAAGTAATTCTTTCGAGCTTTGCTTCCTGCGCGGTGGCCGCGGGCGCGTAAAGGGCGAAGGCTGAAATAAAAGCGAAGAGAAAAGCGGCGCGCAGCATCAGGTCGCAGCGACGACTATTCATAGACGATTGCTCCCATTTGATAAAAGATATGAGGCATGCCGATTCCGGGCTCTAGCTGACAGCCGCGCGATTATCTTTCCTTCCATCGTGAGTGTCAAAGTTTTAAACGAGGGTGATTAATTCTTTCTTGACGCGCACGCGCGTGTCGGCTAGTTTTGTGAGCCATCGAGATGACAGAGCGACTTTACTATACAGATTCACACTTGCGGGAATTCGAGGCGCGCATCGTGGCCGTCACGCCGCGCACGAGCGGCTGGTCCACTGTGACGCTCGACCGCACGGCCTTTTATCCGACCGGCGGCGGACAGCCGAGCGACACAGGCATGCTTGGCAATGCGCGCGTCATCGAGTGCATAGATGATGAAGAGGCAGGAGGCGTGCTGCATGTTATTCGCGGCTCTGTGCCTGAAGTCGGTGCAACAGTTGTGGGCCAAATAGATTGGGAGCGGCGGCTTGACCACATACAGCAACACACAGGCCAGCACATTCTCTCGCAATCCTTCATAGAACTTTTCAAAGCAGAGACTCGCGGCTTTCGCATGATGGAGCAGGCTTCGGAGATTGATGTCGCGCTCGATAATCCAACGGACGAGCGGATTGAGCGCGCAGTCGAACTTGCCAATCGCATCATCTGGGAAGACAGAGCCGTGCATGCTCGCCTGGTGACTTCGGAAGAGGCCGCACAGCTTCCTCTTCGTAAAGAATCCGCGCGCGAAGGCTTGCTGCGCTTAATTGAGATAGAAGGCTTTGACCTGACGCCCTGCGGCGGGACACACGCCGCACGCACAGGCGAAATCGGCCTCATCGCTGTGCGCTCTTGGGAACGCGCCAAAGGCTTGACGCGCATCGAATTTGTCGCAGGCCAGCGGGCGCATCTTGATTATCGCCGCGCCAATCAGACGGCGCGCGAAGTGGCCGCGCAGTTCAGCGTCGCGCGCGATGAAGCTGCAAGCTCTGTCGCCAGACTCTTTGAAGAGAACAAACAACTCACGCGCCGCGTGCGCGCACTCGAAGAGATAGCCGCGCGTGTCGAAGCGGAAGATTTACTCAAAGAGACTGCGCCGCGCGAGGATGGAATCCGTCTCATCAAAAGCATTCTTGAAGGGCGCGACGCGGAGAGCTTGAAGCGTCTGGCTCTGGCTCTCATCGCACATACGCAAGTGATTGCGCTGCTCGGCTCGCGTGATGAAGAGAGCGCGCGTCTGGTCTTTGCGCGCTCCGACGATGCAGTTGGCGACATGAGCCTGTTGATGCGCGAAGCCTGTGCTCAGCTTGACGGGCGCGGCGGCGGTCGGCCAGAGATGGCGCAGGGCGGCGGCCACACAGTCGAAAAGCTCGAAGCCGTCATTGAAGAGGCCGCACTCAAAATCCATGCTCTTTAAATTTCCGAAGGAGAAACACCATGCCAAAATATGTGATTGAAAGAGAAATTCCCGGCGCGGGAAATTTGACCGCAGAGGAGTTGCAAGGCATCTCGCAGAAATCCTGCGGAGTGCTCGCAGGGATGGGGCCGCAGATTCAATGGGTGCAGAGCTATGTCACAGGCGACAAGGTTTACTGCGTCTATATCGCGCCCAATGAAGAGATGGTGCGCGAGCACGCGCGGCAGGGAGGCTTTCCAGCCAACAGCGTTGCCGAAGTCAAATCCGTGATAGACCCCACGACTGCCGAGACATAATTTAAAGAGCACACGGCACAAATGCAAAAAATTTTGCAGAGCAGGCATTGATTCGCTCGTCAATCTCTCTATGTCTCGCGCGCTCTGTAGCTTAGCGGTCAATAGTTACATTAAAAACTCACGTTGACATATCTGTTGAAAAAGTTTATACCTTGAGAAGGGTATGGTTGTTCTTTAAGATAATAAACTCGACGTAAACAGGCTCTAACCCGCTTGCTGTCTGCTCTTTACCACCCGCAGAACGGAAGAATGAGCGCTTCACCGCATAGGCTCCGGCGTGCCGCAAACGGCTATCAATTCTTCAGGCAGCAGAGTCTCTACAATTCAACAACACCTCCCTTTTTCAGAGATGTTCTAAAGATTACACAAGCGCACTGCCAAAAACCCGGCATCACTATTCTTGTTTAGCCCGACAGGAGAAGCTGAATAATGGTCGCAGCCTCAAATGATTTATTGAATCAAGAATCAGATAACTTTTTAAGTCTCACAAAAAAATTTAAGCTACGGCAGCATGCCTTTCATCTCGCTTTGCTCTTACTCTTCATGCTGGCGTGCGTGCCTGCGTCCAGAGTCTTTGCGCAGTGCGGCACGCCGGGCCAGCAAGGCAACGGCGGCACTCTGACAGGAGTGGTCAACACATATTTTCCTGGAACGGCGACGGCCAACGCGGGCGCGACTCAAATCACGCTCGGCACGGGTCGCGGCTCGACCGCGCCCATCGCCGCCGGAAATCTTTTGCTCGTCATGCAGATGCAGGACGCAGCGATTGATTCGGACAATGATAGCAGCTATGGCAACGGGGCTAACGGCGGGACTGCGACCGGCTATACTGCCGCGAATAATACTGGCTTCTATGAGTTTGTGCGCGCGACCAACGCTGTGACACTCGCTGGCGGGACAGTCAATATTGTCGGCACAGGCACTGGCACAGGACTTCTCAACACTTATACGAATGCTGCTGCGACTGCGACGCAGGGACAGCGTCGTTTTCAAGTCGTGCGCGTGCCGCAATACACAGTCGCAATTCTCAGTTCAGGACTAACTGCTGCGGCATGGAACGGCACGACCGGCGGCATCCTTGCGCTCGATGTGAGCCAGCAACTGACGCTCGGCGGCACGGTCAGCGTCAATGGCTTGGGCTTTCGTCCCGGCGCAGCTCCGCAGTTCGCAGGCAGCGCAGGCGGAGCCAATACGGATTTTCGCAATCTGGCTTCTTTACCGTTTCACGGTATCAAGGGCGAAGGCATCGCAGGCACGCCGCGTTATGTGTATGACGCGGCGACCAATACTGTGATTGACACAGGCGTCGAAGGTTATCCGAACGGCAGCACAGGGCGCGGCGCGCCAGGCACTGCGGGCGGCGGCGGCAATGACGGCAATCCGACTGCGAATGATGAGAACTCTGGCGGCGGCGGCGGCGGCAACGGCGGTCTGGGCGGACTCGGCGGCAATAGCTGGCAGAGCGATCTTGCCATCGGCGGCTACGGCGGCTCGACTTTCGCGCAGGTGGCAAACAACCGTCTTGTGCTGGGCGGCGGCGGCGGCGGCGGAACTCGCAATAACACTCCCGGCGTGACGGCTGCCGGAAGCGGCGGCGCGGGCGGCGGCATTGTCATCATACGCGCGCGCACAATCGCAGGCACAGGCACAATCACTGCTAACGGAGCAGATGCTTTTAACGACACACTGAACGACGGCGCGGGCGGCGGCGGCGCGGGCGGCAGCATTCTCATCTCTCGTTTGACCGGGACGGGGACGATTACCGGATTGACTGTCAGAGCGAACGGCGGGCGCGGCGGCGATGCATGGCGCACAGAGCCTGCGAACGGAACTCCGGGTGAAAGACACGGGCCGGGCGGCGGCGGCGGCGGCGGCATTATTCGCCTGTCGAGCGCGGCAGGCACACTCACCGTCACAGGCGGAGCAAACGGCATCACGACTACTTCCACTTCTGCTTTCTCTGCTACTCCCGGCGCGAACGGCGCGAGCGTCACAAACGTCACGGCGGCTACAATTCCGGGCATACAAGGCGGCGCGCAATGCACTCCGACTGCCGTGCGCCTACGCTCTTTCGAGGCGACGAGCTACGGTGATGCGGTCGTGCTCGAATGGCAAACAGGATACGAGATAGACAACTTGGGCTATCACATTTATTGAGAGCAGAACGGCCAGCGCATACGCATCACGCCTTCTGTAGTCGCAGGCTCCGCGCTCTTTGCCAGAGCCGGGACGGAACTGACAGCAGGCTATTCATATGCATGGCAAGACAGACTCTCTGAGGACAAACAGGCACAGGGGCTGCAATACTGGCTCGAAGATTTAGACCTTGATGGCACAAGCAACTTGTACGGCCCATTCACGCCGAACAAGTCAAACGGCTTATCGCCTGACACAAAGCATGCACGACTGCTGAGCGATTTAGGCTCTGCCGATTCAAACTTAAGAGCACAAGGCGAGTGGCCTACAGCTTCATCAAGTAATGGCTCTACTCCGTTGACAACATCGGCTGCTGGCAGACGCGCGGCGCAGCGTGTTCTGGACCAGCAATGGACGATTGCTGGCATGCCTGCCGTCAAGATTACTGTCAACCATGACGGCTGGCAGCGCGTGAGCCGCGAAGAACTTCTCGCGGCAGGTCTCGACGCGGGAGCCGAATTGAGTCGCTTGCAACTCTTTGCAGACGGCATCGAACAGGCCGTCGCAGTCATGCCTGATGGCGCGCTCGAATTTTACGGGCAGGCATTGAACACGCCCGCGACAGAGAGCCGCGTCTACTGGCTCATCGCAGGCTCCACTCCCGGCAAGCGCGTGCAGCAGATACAGGTCGGCGCGTTTGAAAAAGAGATTGAGCCGCAGAGCTTTATGAGCACAGTCGAGCGGCGTGATCGCATCATACGCTTTGCCGCGCTCTTAAACGGCGAGGCCGAAAACTTCTTCGGGCCGCCAATCTCCACACAGCCCGTCGAACAGCGTCTCAATCTCAACGGATTGGACCAGGAAAGCGGCGCGAGCGCGGTGCTCGAAGTCGCCTTGCAGGGACTCTCTTCAGAGCCGCACGAGGTGCGCGTGCAGGTCAACGGCACGGAAGTTGGAACTATCAACTTCTCTAACCGCGAGCATCCGTTGGTCAGCTTTAACATTTCTTCATCGCTGCTGTTGGAAGATGAGAATGTCATCACGCTCACACGCGGCGGCGTTGGCGCAACAGACCTCTCGCTCGTGGACTTTGTACGGCTCAGTTATCCGCGCAAGTATCAGGCCGTGAATGACCGCCTGCGTTTCAGCGTCACGCGCGGTCAGGCGGTACAGGTCGAGGGCTTTACTACTCCGCAGATACGTGTGCTGGATATTACAAATGCGGCGGAAGTAAAAGAACTGCTCGTCACTGCGCAGGAGATGGACGGCGGCTATGCTTTCTCTTTACCCGCGGCCACAGGCACGCGCATCCTGCTCGCGCTTGCAGACCAAGCTGAGCATCCTTCGAGCGTCAGGCGCAACGAGCCTTCAAGCTGGAATAGCTCTTCGCAGTCTGCGGACTTTATCATCATCACGCATCGCAATTTCCGTCAGGCAGTCGAAGCCTTGCGTCTCAGGCGGCAGAGACAGGGACTCAAGACAGTCGTGGTTGATGTCGAAGATGTCTTTGACGAATTCAGCTACGGCGCATACAGCCCACATGCCTTGCGAGCATTTCTCTCAAGAACTGCCACAGGCTGGCAACGCGCGCCGCGTTATGTCTTGCTGGTCGGAGACGCGACTTATGACCCGCGTCATTATTTCGGCGGCAACGGCGAAGGCGACCTTGTGCCGGGCTTGTTGGTGGACACTGCCTTCATGGAGACGACTTCGGACGATGCTCTCGCAGACTTTGATGAAGACGGACTCGCAGAGATGGCAGTCGGACGCCTCCCTGTGCGCACGCCGCAGGAGGCCGCGCACACAATCGCGCGCATCCTCTCTTTCGACACAGGAGACCCCGCTGACTTAGTCGAGCGCGGAGCGTTGATTGTCAGCGACAGGCCGGACGGCTTTGACTTTCAGGGAGCAGGTCAGGAGCTACGCGCACAACTTCCCACGCGCATGCCTGTCGAGATGATTAATCGCGCTGATGGTGATACCGCAACCGTCAGAAATCAGATTATCAACGGCATCAATCGTGGGCCAATGCTGGTCACATATCTGGGACACGGCTCGGTCGGAGTCTGGACTGGCGACGGACTGTTGACGGTTGCAGATACAGGCGCGCTCTCTAACGGCCAACGTCTGCCGCTCTTCGTGATGACTACCTGCCTCAACGGGGCTTACATGGAAGTTGGCACGGACGGTCTGGGCGAGGCTCTGGTCAAAGCTCCGCAGGGAGGAGCGATTGCCGCCTGGGCCTCTTCCGGCATGACAGAGCCGGGCGGGCAGGTCACAGTCACACAGACGCTCTATCAAACGCTCCTGGGCCAGGAGTCCGTCAGACTCGGAGACGCTATCCGAAGAGCCAAAGAGTCAACCACAGACCCGGACATCCGCCGGACATGGATACTGCTCGGCGACCCCACGCTCAGGCTCAGGTAAACAACCTCCCTGCGCTTTTTCGAGGAGCATGCGCGCTTGACACACCCGCGCATGCTCCTTATCATTTCCTCGCCACAAACAGTGTGGGGCAGTAGCTCAGTTTGGCAGAGCGCCGCGTTCGCAATGCGGAGGCCAGGAGTTCGACCCTCCTCTGCTCCACCAAATATTTCAAGTGTTTACGGTCAGCGCATGCTGGCCGTTTTCATTGCGGGACGCTTTCACGGGACGCTTTCGCTTCAAAGATTTCTCGCCAAAGCAATAGGTTTAGGGTTTTGAGCCGCCTCCGCAGTAAGCATTAACGGCTCGCTTCTTTCACTATCTATTCAAGCAAATAAATTTTGCTCTGAATTTCAAATGAGCTAAGAGCTCAAAATCTCTCACTATTCTAACTCGGTTCATTGAGAGAGATAAGGAGAGCAATGTGCTCTGCCTCTTTTGGGTGAAGGTCTTTAATTTGCTCTTGTAACTTTCTCGCCCCACTAAAGTCTCTTGCTCGAATTAAGACAAGGCTAAGAAAGTGAATTGCCATTACGTGATTTGGATTTAACGCAACAGCTTTCTTGAAATGCTTGATAGCCTCTTTGTCTTTAAGATATTGCTGCAAAAGTGCAAAGCCTAGCTGATAATGAGCTTCCGCATGGTCTGGCATAATCTCCACAGCTTTTTTTAGCACTTCTTCTGCACCGTGATACATTCCGGCATTATTGTAATTCATGCCTAAGTTCATATACGACGCTAAGGCTTCTGGATTAAGCTCTATAGCCTTTTTAAGAGGTTCTATTGCCTTATGGTAATGCCCCCATCTGTAATACATCGTGCCTAGATAAAAATAGGCAAGTGTATAGCGGGGGTTAAGTTGTATGGCCTTATTGAAAGCTCTTACAGCTTGCTCCATCTCATGCGGGTGAGGACTATCGTAAAGTAAGCCCTGCTCAAGATAGGCTCTGACATCTGGCGTAAGCACATCGCTCTCACGAACTCTTACGAGTCTTTCTCCTATACGTACTGCTGGAATTTCTCCCTTGCGAAGCCATTCGTACATAGTTCGCTTGGAAACTTGCAACAAATCAGCAGCTTGTTCAGGGGTTAGAAGTTTATTTGATTCTGATGATGTATTGTTCGGACTCATCTGTGTGAGGTATCCTTTCACTAAATTATCGGCATACAAGTATGTAAATCATAATTGTCATGCCTTATAGATACAAATATATATTAGTGCATTATGGCTCGTCAAGAGGAAATAAGAGGAATTTAAGAGAATTTATGAGGCAAGAAAATGTCTATATTTGATAACACTACTCTTCAGCAGAGATTGAAGGAAAACCTTGTAGCTGGAATAGTAACGAGGCAACAGGCACAAGAACATATAAACAAAATAAACATCTCAAATGAGTTCTCCATTTCTTTTGAATGGGAAGTTGTCATACTTAATGTCCTTAGCAAGGCTGGAAGAGTTATTCATGAAAAGGAGTTCGGTAAAAAGAAACCTGATGTTTATTTCGTCTCTCGGACGCAACCAAATCAGTCTTTCATAGCTGATATTGTCACTGTATCAGATGACGGACATCAAAAGGATAATCCCGTAGATGCTTTAACATTAGAATTTCAAAATATTCTTCAAAGGCATGAGCTAAGTATTTATCAATTCAAAATTACTATTGGTTCTGCGCCCTCACCTTATCACTCACATTCTAAGGTTAAGCTGCTGATTCCGCGCCCCGAAGAACTTCATCAAAAGCTGTTCAATTCTAGCTTCAAAAATTTCATAAGAAGTATTGTTGAGGAAAGAAATGTTCCTAATTCTTATTCTGTTAAGACAGAAGAGATAGATGTTGCCTTTGAATATAACCCTCAGCAAAACGGCTTTCAGGTGAGTTCAACTGCTTATGATGTTTACCCTCCACTCAAACAGAATCCGTTTTTGAATGCACTTAAAGGCAAGGCCAAGCAACTAAAGGAAGCTGAATATGATGGTACTCGCGGTATTATTCTTTGTGATGGCGGCAGTAGCATGTTCTTTTTTAGAAGAACAAGTGCTCTTCATTTCGGCTCAGAGAAGATAATTGAAGATTTCCTTAGACAACATAGCAGCATTAGCTTTGTGCTGGTTGTATTCGTTGAGATTCTTTACGCCAACTATCCAATCAGGAACGGATATAAAGTCACTACTGAGCTATATTTGAATGAGGGGAATTTAACTTTAAGTGAAGAGATGCGGGATGCGTTAAATTCCTTAGAGCAGTTATTTCCCGTGCCTATAATTGATGTAAGAAGTGCTGTAGCTAATAACAAGAAGCGTAAGTTTGCTGAGCATGAGGCTGAAATCTCTTTATTGAGCTTGCCCGAAGACAATCTTTTTAATAGTAATGAAGGTGATATTGACAGTGCTGAGACACAGCCCATATTGCGGAAATGGAAGAACCCGATTGAGAAGAAAAAATTTAGAAGCTATTCATCAAAATTAGTTTTGAATGTTGACCCCACAGAAGATGAAAAAAAGGAAGCGGCACAAGCTATTGCAAGCGGGGCGGAAGAAATTGATGATGTTGGCAATATCATCGCCCCGCTTTCGCTACAGAAGAAAGCTCTTGAAATTCATCCGGGCATTAGAGAAAAAGTTGAGCTTGGTGAATGGGACATACTCTATGACCCTTTTACTTATCAGGTCATAGCAGCCGTTAGAGCTAAACAAACTTGAGCAACTAAAATTTGCGGCTAAGGGTAGCTTGGCTTTAGAGTTTCCTTTATAGTTCAAAGGAAGCGTTCCGACCATATAGCAGGCGCAGACTGTAAACAAAGGCTTACCTAAGCTTGATGCTTTTGGAACATACATAGTTAAGTCCTTTGTTTCTTTGGTTTCTTGATAATACTCCGCAATCGCCTTTTCATGGGCATTCTCTTATGCAATAGGCTTCTGTGTCTGTTACTAAGCAATTTTGAAAGCGTTTGATGACTGACGCCAAGTAGTTTCGAAGCATGTGTAACGCTGCCTCCCGCCTCGTCCAACGCCTGTTCAATGAACTTCGCCTCGAACTCCTGCATAGCACCATACAGGGAAAAGTTCTTATCATGCAGCCGCACACCTGAGAGCCTTCGCATGACTATTCGGGCGCAGGTTCTAAGCCGTGCTATTTCTTCTACATCCTGAGTTCCTTTTAGTAATCTATCTGCGCGACGATAGACATTATACAATTCTGTCGGATTCAATCTCTTCGCACCGTGTTCTTCAATCAAAGTGAGAGCAGCAAGACCCGCGTTAGACAAAGCACCCGCATCTTCGGCCACATCCATTGCACGGCGCAAGATACCCTTTGACTTTTCGTACACACCGAGCTTTGCCCACACGATACCTTGAGCGGTGAGCGCATCTGCGAGTAAAGCGGATTCCCCGCTTTTCTCTAAAGTCTGAATGACGCCAGCAATCACACCATTAGCTTCAAGATACTTCTGCTCCGCGATAAAGACTCTTGCTCTGGTTTCATCCACCTGTGCCAAGAGGCCAGCATCCTTAAGTCTGACCATCACGCGGCGAGTGCGGTCTAAATGTTCGTGCGCTTCACTGTAGCGGCCTATTTGATACAACAGCATCGCAAGGTTATTGAGATTAGTTGCAGCGTATCTTTCATGCCCTGCTTGTTCATAGTTATAGATAGCCGCGATAAACTCTATGATTGCTCTGTCAGCATAATCAGTCCGTTTTTCTGTCAGAGCCAACCTCTGCAAGACAAGTGCCTTTTGACCATGCCATCTGCCTTTGAGTGCATCGCTGCAAGTCTCGAAAAACTCCTGTGCTTTTTCCAGAACAGTCCAAGCGTCATGATAGCGTCCTGTCCATACTTCAATGATAGAGTGTCGGATAAGTATTTTGGCTCGCAGGCTTGCAACTTCGTCTTCCTTCAAGGCGTCAATCGCTTTTTCTAAAATCATCCTAGCTTCATCGTATGCGCCGAGACGGAAGTAGCACATACCGATTTCATACCGTGCTTCTGATACTTTTACACGTTGGTTCTCTGAGTTGAATATGCGGAGTGCTTCAAAGATTAAATCCTTAGCCTGCTCCTGCGCTCCTGAAATGTGCTGCGCTTCGCCAAGCCAACCGGATAGAACGCCGCATTGCAATAACACTTCGGCGGCAATCTGAGACTTTAGCTTCTCCACTTCGGGGCGATGGCCTACCCCCTGCCACAACTCGCCTAGTGCTTCGCGTGCAACTTCATATTGCCCGATATGGATAAACTCTGAGGCGAGACGACAGCGCAATAAAATCCGCTCATTGCGAGTCAGCGAAGGATTGTCTAGTTCCTTGAGGCGATTGTCTGTTAAATTCATGTGAGGTAAGCCTTTCTGTATGCTTGCAACTTAGTTGCTAAGATACCAAAGCCGCCGCACTCGTTAGAGATGCGACGGCAACAATGGACGAATCCCATTAACAACGAAAGGGAAAAGTGATGAGAGCTTTTAGAGCTTTACTGCTTGTGCTGGCACTTTCCGTCTGCGCCTATGCCGATGGAAATATACCCAACGGTAGAGATGGGAACATACCAAACGGACGAGCCGGAGAGATACCTTGTGACAAAGTAGGCACAACCGACCTGTCAACGGAGATAGCAGTCTATCTCCTGCAAAGCGTGCTGCCTCTGTTCTAACAGGCACGTTTTAATCCTTAAATCATGCCTTGCTGCCGTGAGTCCTCATGGGCGGCTTAGTATAAGTGTGTTTAGTGAGAGCGTCGGAAAATAGAGTGACGCTGACGAGGCAAGAGATTACATTCTTGCATGATTTATTGCAACAGATTTTTACTCACAATTTTGCTTGCATGTTGGGAACTCCATCATGGAGGGCAGAAGATAATCAAATTAGAGGAAACTTCGCCCTAAGTAATCAAATCGGAGTATCTTTTACTCTGCTTAAGCAGGATACGGATGTCGTGAGATGCACTAAAAGGAGTTGAAAATCGAAAACTCTTTACTGTCAACCGTAAATTTTCTTCAATGAAGCTATAAACTGTATCCTTGCGGCAACTTACGGCCCAAATTCGAGAATTGAGTTGTATAAGTGGAAGAGTGGCCTAAAGTTTATACAAATTCTGAATCTTTAGGGGTAAAGAGCGGTAATCAGTAAAGACCATTTCCCAAATTAAGAAGGGGTGGCATGGCGTGCAAATTTCTGAATGGTGCGCCCCGCCGCTTCCGTAAATAGACCGGAAACGACGGAGCAAATACCAATTCTTAGCACGGCAAATCGTTATCTTCATCAGATACATCCATGTAATCAGTATCCAATTTGTCATCTTCCTCAGCATCGTTTCCACAGTTTCCGAAGTAACTATTCACGTCTGCGGAAGGTGCGGAAGTTATAGGTGCATATCTGCCCCGACGAACTTTACGAAGCAACTCACGCTCTACCGCTAAACTTAAATTGTCCTCTACTGTGCGTTCGCTATATTTGCCATTGAAGGCTTCGACGATTTCCGCCCTGCTCATTTCCTTGACAACAAATTGCACGACATCATCAAGGCTCGATGCGGCTTTAGGCGGTGCTTCATCCTTCACGATGAACCAACGCGAATCACGGTCAAGGCGCATTACTACATCAGGTAGATGATAACCTTTAGACTTCGGGACAGACAGGATTACACGCTGAGGGTCTTTTCTATCAGGCACAGTCAGCGTGACCACCGAACGAGCCAGCGCACCTAAATTAGACCCGCCGCGACCAAGATAAGCGTTAGTGTTCGTTCGTGCCTCTTCTGACTGTTTACCAACGTGATGCTGTAACAACACGGCAGCTTTAGCTTCTCTGGCGAGTTTCTTTAGCGGACTCATAACATGGCTTTTAATCTCAGCATTATCATTCTCATTTACCAGATTGAATAATGCCGCCATCGTATCCACAATAATCAAATCAGGCTTGAACTCCTGCGCTTTAAGCATGACCGCAGCCATGTGATTAGGGTCTGAAAGGTCAAGCGGCGCATCGGCAATTTCTTCATCGCAGAGTATGAGCAAGTTATCATCAATGAATAATCGCTCTTTGGGCGACCAATCACGCATCATGTGCTTAACATCTGCCTGAAACTCTCCCTTCGTACCCTCCCCGTCAATAAACATCACACGGCGTTCTCCGTGACTCGTTTCGATAATCGGCGGGAAGAAACCTCCCGACGTAAGCGTAAGAGTAAGATTCAGGGCAAGCGTAGTCTTACCAATGTTAGTTGAAGCTACAACCATGCCGACCTGTCCGCGCCCTAAATGGAACAGGATTCTCTCAATTTTAGGAAACTCAATCCCTTTGAGTTCACGCCACAACATCCCGATGGGCTGTATGGTCATACCCTCCGAATTACCATCGCCGTGCAAACGCTCAAATTCCTCAAACGGTACAGTAGTGCCGAAATCGCTACTCATTTTCTGTTGCTCTCCTTTCACTCTCAATCAAAGCATCATCAAGACCTTTGCCCAACTCAGCGTCCCAATTACGCAGTTCCACAACCAATCCAGCCGCCCTTAATGAACGACCCATACGAAGCAAACCTTCTTTGACAGTCGGATTAGTTTCCCAATCAGAGTCAAAGGCAATCACGGCGCGTACTAAGTTGGGAATCGCTTTCTTAAGGTCTAAGCCAAAGGTTTCTTCATCGAAGCACTTAACGCCAGCGATAGCGATAACCGCAGCGTGTAGGTACTCACTGCTAACATCTGCTTTCAATGCTCCTTCGGTGATGAAAGCAAAACCGTATTGCGCCACAAACTCAGGCTTAACGTAATGAACAGGTGTGCCGGACGATGCGCCACAGGCGTACTTATCGGGTGAGGTCGAGAACCACAGATATTTGTTTTTCTCGTTATCATCACGCCTAATCTGCATACCGACAATCCGCCCCTGAACATCACGGACAGGCACGAAATAACCATCACAATGAAACATCTTCCAACGTCCAAGTGCGTCTTTATAGAAGCCCGGAACGCCGTTAAGATTGTTGCCAAAGCGTTTTTCCATCTTGGCGCACACTTCCGGTAACTTCTCCTTGCTCGGCATAGAAGCGTAAAGCTTATAGGCAATAGTGGTATCGCTCAGCCTGCGCTCATTTAACAGAATGTCGCTATGCTCTTCGGTGAGTTCTAAACATTCTCCGAGAAGATAGGCATAGACTTCATGGAGACGGTCAGCATCAGCCTGCTTGTTTCCGCAACTTCCGCTACTCTTTATAGAGGACGTGGAAACTGCGGAAGCAATGTTTCCCACGTCCGACCTTAATACGTGAATATAAGCCCCGTTTTTTGTTCGTCTCACACTGCCTGCCGATTCGCGCATACAAAGGGCAAGGTCACCGTTCTCCGAATAACTACACCAATCCGGCCTGCGGCAGATTTCACACTTACGCCGCTTCGTCACCCGTTTAAGAGTGGACTCTATGAACTCCGATTTCTTTTCTAATAACCTCATTTCTTCGTTTTCTGTAGCCTCCTTCGATTTAATTTTGAAGCTTTTTGAAAAGCTCCTACTACTAGGGGGCAGGGAAAAACGTCATTAAAAGTCAAGAACTTTTTTCGATTTTAAGAAGATTTTTTTGGCTGATTTCGGGCATAAAAAGGCGGGCAGATGACAAGTAAAAGCCCTGTCAAATGCCCGCTTGTGAGCTTTATTTTGGCCTAGAGCAGCGTTTACGTGGTCAGGATGGCGTTTCCTCAATTAACCATTTCTGAGGCTTGTATAGGCTGGCTTGGCTCTGGCTGGAAAGCCTCTAAGATTGCCGCCGCTTGCGCCATCGTTTCGGTGTCGGCAGTCAGATAGAATTTGTAAGTGGTATTTACCTGAGAATGCCCCAATAATTTTCCGGCAAGTTGTGGACTCATTCCACTTTTAACAAGTCGCATTGCACAAGTGTGGCGTAGCCCATGTAAAGTAAGACCGTCAATCCCGCCATGTTTGATTCCTGCCACTTCGCAAACAGAAGCAAAAGAATGGCGTACATTGTCGGTGATACCAAACACGCGCTCAGTAAAATCTTTAGACGATGCTTCCCATAGTTCGCTAAGTTCCTTATAGACTCTCTCGGTCATCATCACTTGTCTAGTCTTCAAAGTTTTAGTAGTCATACCTTCTATGGTGATTAGCTTTGAAGTGAAGCAGACCGATTTCCAGCGTAATTGTGTTGCTTCCGATTTACGACACCCTGTATCAATGAGAAAAATCAGGAATGATTTAAGATGTTTTCTGTACGGGTGAGAATCGCAGGCTTGAAGTAACCGTTGTTCTTCCGCAACAGTTAAAACTCTCTCGCGTTTCCTCTCTGCGGAAACTATTATTAGGTGGTCACCTTTATGAAACGGATTCGCTAAAAGGTAGCCCTGCTGGCAACCGATGTTGAAGATTCTTTTAAGTACGGCGGCTTCCCTGTTCCAACTTCCGATTGTTCTTTGCTGCTTACGCGGTGTGAAGACTTTGAATCTCCTGTCCCTATAGAAGAGCAAGTCGCCATAGGAGATTTCTCGCAACTTCTTTTTGCCGAAAAATGCTCTAAAGTGCTTTAGAAATTCTTTCGGGCGTTCAACGTCACGCAAACCTGAAATCTTATGACCGTCCACATATACGGCATCATGTAGGTAACGCTTCTCGTAGTAATCGGCAAGGTCATTGAAGGTGAGTTGAGCATAATCAACAACTTTACTTCCCTCATCGTCTATTTGCCTCAGCAAAGTCTTTAGCTTCGCCTCTGCTTCTGTTTTGCTTTTAGCCCGCCGTTTTACATTCCGGCGTCTGCCGTACTCATCTGTAACTTGAGTTCTCGCAATCCAGCAGTTCTCTTTCTCGTCAAAGAATACATAACCGTTTCTTTGTCTCATCTTAGCGTCCTTTCGCGGGACGCTTTGGCGGGACGCTTTGAAGCCAATAAATTACGCTTAGTTCGTTTCGTGAAGGTGTGCCAAACTTTTCTCTACCAAAACTGCCCGTAAAACGGCTACAATTCAAACAATACGAATGGCAGTAATAACGTCTGGCAGATTTTTAGCGTTCGCAATGCGGAGGTCAGGGGTTCGACCCCCCTCTGCTCCACCAATAAGTTCAAGTGTTTACGGTCAGCGCATGCTGGCCGTTTTCGTTTCCGTTGCCAAATCGTTGCCAGCTTTGAGCGGCGCGTCCAGATTTGGGCGTTCAGGTGCACAAAGTTGAGAAGTGAATCCCTCCAGGGACAACTCGCTGCTTTTCTTTTTGCCCGTGTTACTTGACCACCTCAGAACAACACCACTTTTAAGACATAACCTTTTATCGCTTACCGGTGCCGCACTATTCTTGCTAAATTCACCAGTCGGTGATAGTGTCCGCCCAATTTACGTTTCCAGACCAATCTTCTTTGCTCTCGACAGCGACCCATCCAAGATTCTTCTGTCGGGCGCGAATTGTGTGTTTTTGAATCACACTCAGGAGATTGTTCTGTATGAAACGTAATACTGCCGCGCTTCGCACCTCTCTTTCAAGACCTGTTCGTTTACGGTCATTGGCTCGCCTTCAACTTTGGACAGTCACGCTTCCGCTTCACATTTTCGGCTTATTATTTTTCCTCCTTCCGTGTTTTGTTTCCGCTCAAACCATTGCAGCAGGAAATCATTCCCTTGCCGTTTGCAGCGATAACACAGCAAGAGCCTGGGGAAATAACTTCTCTGGTCAACTCGGAAATGGAACCTCCGCAAATAGTAATATTCCCATTCAGGTTAATTCTCTGACAGGCATCACTGCCATTGCAGGAGGAGTTAATCATTCGCTCGCCCTGAAAAATGACGGCACGGTTCGGGCCTGGGGGAATAATAACGATGGTCAACTTGGCAATGGAAACAACACTACCAGCGCCGTTCCCGTGCAGGTGAGTTCCCTCACAGGCGTCGTCAGCCTTGCAGGTGGAGGGCAGCATTCTCTTGCCCTGAAAAATGATGGCACGGTCTGGGCCTGGGGGAATAATGTCGCCGGTCAACTCGGCACTGGAAACAATAGCAATAGCAATGTCCCCATTCAGGTGAGTTCTCTGACAGGCGTCACCGTCATTGCGGCGGGATTGCTGCATTCCCTGGCCCTAAAAAGTGACGGGACGGTCTGGGCCTGGGGATGGAATGGCTATGGTCAAGTTGGTATGCCCTCTAACAACTGGAATGTTCCCGTGCAGGTGAGCTCTCTCACGGGTATCATCGCCATTGCAGGTGGAGCGCAGCATTCCCTTGTCCTGAAAAATGATGGCACGGTCTGGGCTTTTGGAGACAATTCCTATGGTCAACTTGGCAATGGAGACAACCCCGGCACCCATATTCCTGTGCAGGTCAGTTCTCTGACAGGCATCACTGCTATTGCAGGAGCAAATCCTTTTTCCATTGCGCTGCGGAACAATGGGACGGTCTGGGCCTGGGGGAATAATGTCGCCGGTCAACTTGGCACTGGAAATAATACCAACAGCAATGTTCCCGTACAGGTGAGTTCTCTGACAGGCATCTCGGCCATTGCAGCAACAGTTAATCATTCCCTTGCTCTAAAAAATGACGGCACGGTCTGGGCCTGGGGCGGGAATTCTGGTGGTCAACTTGGCAATGGAAATAATACCAACAGTAATGTTCCATTGCAGGTCAGCGGGTTGTGTCCAACCTCATCAAGTCGACCAGGCTTCGACTACGACGGAGACGGCAAGACAGATGTCTCGGTCTATCGTCCTTCATCAGGCCACTGGTTTATCTCAAATAGCTCCAACAACTCTTTCCGCGCCGAAGCTTTCGGCACAGCAGGCGACCGCATCGTGCCGGAAGATTACGACGGCGACGGGAAAACTGATGTCGCAGTCTTTCGCCCTTCGACTGCTTCATGGTATTTCCTCGATAGCTCAACCGGAGCCTTCCGCTCAGCACAGTTCGGCACGGGCGGAGACATCCCCGCCCCCGGAGATTATGATGGAGACGGCAAAGCTGACATCGCTGTCTTCCGCCCGGCCTCCGGCTTCTTCTATCTGCTCTATAGCTCGGATGGCTCGTTCCATTACCAGCAATGGGGAATCAATGGCGATGTCCCAATGATGGGAGATTACGATGGAGACTCAAAGACAGACTTCGCCATCTTCCGCCCCTCCAGCAGTAGCTTCTATGTGCTGAGAAGTTCTGACGGAGCCATCACCGGACAGCAGTGGGGAGCAAGCGGAGACAAACCCATCGCTGGAGATTTTGACGGAGACGGCAAGACGGACATCACAGTTTACAGGCCAACAGTTGGAGCATGGTATTACCTGCAAAGCTCTGACAATAGTTTCAGAGGGATAGCCTGGGGCATCAGTGGAGATATACCCGTCGCAGGAGATTATGACGGAGATGGCAAATGGGACATCGCTATCTTCCGACCTTCATCCGGCGTGTTTTATATCTTGCAGAGCACGAATAGTTCCTTGAGGGCTGAGCAGTTCGGGACAACCGGGGATGTCCCTGTGCCTTCCGCTTATGCTCTATAACAGTTGAAAGTTGGATTATGAGAATGTCAATACTTTTCAACATCGTAAAGTGAGATGAGAAATTCCAACAAGAAACATTAAAATACTTGCTTATGAGCTATATGTGGATACTCCTTCTGAGCCTCTTTCAGGTGCTGTTCGCAGACACCTATCTCAATCAACACCGTTCGAGTTGAAACATTGTAAATTAGTCGTGCCTTTTGCTCAGCTTCAGTGGCTTGACGGTAGATTACTTTATCTGTTTTGTTGGTACACTCTTTCCACTGGCATTTATTCATAATATCTTCTCACCTCATAAAACTTTTGAGCTTAATCTACAACTTTTTAGTCTCTGAACTTCTGTCCGATTCTGTTGAGAGTTTGAATAGCACATGAGGGTTTATGGACAACTGGAATACGGAGTAGTTATTCTGCCGTTTCATCCTTTTCATCTTGAGCATCTCCCTTTTGACCTTCCGAGGTATCTTTTAGAAAAAGTGGATCTGCATATTCCCTGTGAATGAGTTTTCCAGACGGCATTTTAGTATCACTCTCTTCTTTTAATTCTTGTCCCAACTCGTTACCAGCTTTCCAATTCTTTGTGTCCTCTTGAGAATTAAGTCCGGCTTCGACGCCTTGATTAAACTCTGCCGAATTCGTGTTCACCTTTGATTTTTCTTTTTCGCTCATAACAGTCTCCTTTTATGAGTTTGATTATACCATTAGTAATGGTTTCCACCTGCTTGCTACAGATTTTTACTTACCCAAGTAATCAGATATTTGCCATACTTTTGTTGGTCTTCTTCATTCACTTGCAGGACTATCGTGATTAAGTGCTCCTTTTCTAGCTGTAATAAAAGCTCTCCAATTCCTATTCGTGATAATGTAAGACTCACTGGCAAAGCTTCTGACTCCTTTGCGGGAGACTCTGATGAAAGTGATTGAGTGATGACTATAAAGAGTATTCGCACCTTGAATCGCGTCGTGGCAATCTTCGTCCTCGTGTCTCTGTTTGCCGCATCGGCGTTGGCCCAGACCTTGCCGAGCGAGACGCCTTCAAAGTTTGAGCCGACGAATGAAGGCTTTGATTACATCAGGCGCACGGTGATGATTCCGATGCGCGATGGCGTGAAACTTCAAACCGTCATTCTCATGCCCAAGGGGACGAAGCGTGCGCCAATTCTGTTAACGCGAACTCCTTATGATGCGGCGTCGCTCACGAGCCATGCTGAAAGCTCTCACCTCGGCCCGATTCTCACGGGCTATGACAACGCAACGGATGTCATCATCGAGGGCGGTTACATACGCGTCGTGCAGGACGTGCGCGGCAAGTATGGTTCGGAGGGCGACTATGTGATGAATCGCCCGCTTCATGGCCCGCAGAATCCTACGCCGGTTGACCATGCGACGGACACTTATGACACGATTGACTGGCTGGTAAAGAACGTCCCCGAAAGCAACGGCAAGGTTGGCATTCTAGGTATCTCTTACGATGGATTCCTGCCGCTGATGGCCCTCTTTAATCCGCATCCGGCTTTGAAAGTATCTGTGCCGATGAATCCGATGGTGGACGGATGGATGGGCGACGATTGGTTTCACAACGGCGCGTTTCGCCAGCAGATGATGGCTTACATTTATGGTCAGGAAGCGACACGCGACGGGAAGGTTCAGTGGTGGTCAACTCACTTCGATGACTATGACATGTTTATGCAGGCAGGCAATGCAGGAGAACTCGGTCGTCGGCGCGGGCTTGAGCAGTTGGGCTTCTGGCGCAAGCTGTTAGAGCATCCAACATATGATGCGTTCTGGCGCGAACAGGCGATGGACAAGCTGCTCGCCGCACAACCTCTCAAAGTGCCTGTCATGCTGGTGCATAGCCTCTGGGATCAGGAAGATATTTACGGAGCGCCGGCTGTCTATAAAGCTATCGAGCCAAAGGACACACGTAATGACAAAGTGTTTCTGGTGATGGGGCCATGGCATCACGGCCAGATGATTAGAGACGGCAGCGCGCTCGGAGCTTTGAAATTTAGCAGCGATACGGCACTGACTTTTCGGCGCGAAGTGCTGCGCCCGTTTCTGGACCAGTATCTGAAAGACGACGCGCCGAAAGCGGACATCGCGCCCGTGATGGCATTTGAAACCGGGACGAATACCTGGCGGCGTCTGAAAGCTTGGCCCGCAGGATGTGTGAGCGGTTGTGCACTGCGCCCGACTCCGCTCTATCTCGCAAGCGGATTGAAAGCCGGGTTCAATCAGCCGCAGGCCACGCAAACGGAATTTACGGAATATGTCTCCGACCCTTCAAAGCCAGTTCCCTTCCGCGCGAGACCGATTCGTCCGGTCGGCGCATCGGATGGCACGTGGCGGCAGTGGTTAGTGGATGACCAGCGCGAGGCGTCAGGGAGACCGGATGTCGTCTCGTTCATCACAGATGTTTTGACCGCGCCGACGAAAATCAGCGGTGAGCCCGTCGCTAATCTTATAGCCTCTACGAGCGGGACTGACTCAGACTGGGTGGTCAAGTTAATTGATGTCTATCCAGACGAGGTCGCGGGGCAACCTGCTATGGGAGGCTTTCAGTTGATGGTCTCGGCAGACATTTTTAGGGGCCGTTACCGCGAAAGCTTTGAGACGGCCAAACCCATTGAGGCAGGCAAGCCGCTTCTTTATCGCTTTGCACTGCCGACTGCGAATCATGTCTTTTTGCCCGGCCACAGGATTATGGTCCAAATTCAATCGAGCTGGTTCCCGCTTTATGATCGCAACCCGCAGACGTTCGTTCCAAATATCTTCTGGGCCAAGCCTGCGGATTACCGACGGGCCGTGCAACGCATCTATCACGCGCCCGCGCACGCCAGCTTCATAGAGTTGCCGTTAGTCACGACTCCGTAGATTTATGAAGAACAAGCTATTGAAACTCTCTTAATCATGAAACTTGAAACTGGAAAAGAAGCAAAGCTCTCGCTGGCGGTACACGGCGGCGCGGGGACTATTCGCCGCGCGTCGTTGAGCGCAGAACAGGAAGCTGCATACAGGGATGGTTTGCATCAAGCCTTGCGAAGCGGCTGGGATGTGTTGACAGGCGGAGGCGCGGCTCTCGATGCGGTTGAGGCTGCTGTCTGTGCTATGGAAGACCATCCGCTCTTCAACGCGGGGCGCGGCTCTGTCTTTACGCATAACGAGAAGCATGAGATGGATGCTGCGATTATGTCCGGCAAGGATTTGCGCGCAGGGGCTGTGGCGGCTGTCGCGGGCATCAAAAATCCAATCAAGCTCGCGCGACTCGTGATGGAAGAGACGCCGCATGTGCTCCTGTGCGGGAGCGGCGCGGAAGAGTTTGCAAGAGAGTCAGGCATTGAGATTGCGCCGCCGGAATATTTTTTCAGCCAGTTCAGATATGACCAACTAATGCAGGCACGGCGCGAAGAAAGTGTGAGCCTAGACCATTCGCCTGTTAAAAAATTCGGAACGGTCGGCGCAGTCGCACGCGATGCTGAGGGACACTTAGCGGCTGCGACTTCCACAGGCGGGATGACTAACAAACGATTCGGGCGCGTCGGCGACACCGCGCTCATAGGCACAGGCACTTATGCCGATGACAACACCTGCGCCATCTCCTGCACAGGTCACGGCGAGTTCTTCATACGCACGGTCGCCGCGCATGAAGTGTCATGCCTGATGAAATACAAAGGGCTGACACTCTCTGAAGCCTGCGAACAGGTTGTGGGTCAGACGCTGTACGAGCTTGGCGGCGAAGGCGGACTCATCGCCGTTGACGGCGCAGGCAACATCACGCTGCCCTTCAACTGCGAAGGCATGTACCGCGCGTGGATTTCGTCAGAGCAGGACGAGCAAATCGCTATCTATCGAGACTAATCTGAGGGAATGGAGTTATTCCATTCGGCTCGCTGCTTTTATCGCAAGTTTTTTTAAGGTTTCCGAGAATGCTTTTAGACTTTTATCAGGATGTTCACCGGCTGGAACTTTAGTGTGGTCTAAGAAAGCTATTTGGACAACTGAATTTCCTTTAAAGACATGAATGGTTGCTATTCCATCTCTGCCTACAATGAAGGACTGCTCGCCAATTCCCGATAACGTTTCAACCTTAGTCTTAATTTCCGAATAAGCTTCCTCTCTACCTTTGCCCGCCTCAAATTCAGCCGCAGTTATCGGAGTATATACTTTCACATCCACCATGCCTGTTTTAGTCGTGTGCCGACAGGATGAAGTTTTCAGTGACCCGGATATCGTAGGCCGGCTGTTGAATGCCTTCGTCTGACCATGTAGGGCTTCGTCCGCGTCAGCCTTCGTGATGAGCATGCAAGGCTCATTCGTAGCCTTTGGAGTTGAGGCAGTAGATTGTTGAGAGGTTGGCTGTTTATTATTTGCGTCAGGTAATGCGGCTTGCCGTGTACATGCCACAGATAGAGCTGAGCATACAAGTGCCGCTTGAATGAGGTATTTTTTCATGTGCCTACCGCTCGCATTTCCACGCGTTAAATAAAACTCACGTCAACGTCATTAAGCTCTCAGGCGTGCTGGTTAGGGATGTCCTCGTGAACAACTTTCACGGGCGTGCGTTGTTCGCGGAACTTGCTGATGAGTTCGATGGAGCGAGTGACGTTGTCTGCGAGAATCACCAGCAGTTCGCCTTTGCGCGCATGTTTGAGCGCGTAGTTGATGGCTGTCGGCGCATCGTCAAATTCCCTGACAGGCATGTCCGGGTTGACGCTGCGCAGCCCTTCGATGACCAGTCGTTTTGAATCTCCGGCGACGCGCCCGCGCAGGTCGTCGTCTTCGCGCACGATGACGCTGGTAAACATCTGCGCGGCGATGCGTCCATAGAGCAGCAGGTCGTCATCGCGGCGGTCGCCCGTGCCGCCAATCACGCCCGTCTTAATCTTGTTCGGAAACTTGGCTATGAAGCGTTGCAGGGCTTCCATCCCGGCAGGGTTGTGCGCGAAGTCTATCAGGACTGTGAAGTCGCCCATCTCAATCAGGTTCAAACGTCCCGGAGTCTGCGCGACAGACGGCACAAATGTCGCAAGGCCCGCGCGTATATCTTCGATGCTGATATTTTGCAGGTACGCGGCGAGAGTTGCGGCCAGCACATTCTGAATCATAAATGCCGCGCGCCCGTCGTAAGTCAAAGGAATGTTGATGACCTTTTCGATTCTAACTTTCCACTTGCCTTTGAGCAGCGTGACGTAGCCGTTCTCGAAAACACAGGCGATGCCTCCATCCTGTGTGTGCTCGACGATGTGCGGATTCTCCTCCTCCATGCTAAAGAGAGCGATGCGCCCCGGCGAGTCATCGCGCATCGCATAGACCAGTTCGTCGTCTGCGTTCAGGACTGCATAACCGTTTCGCCCGACGGCGCGCGGCACAACGGATTTGACGCGCGCCATGTCTTCAATCGTCTCTATGTCCTTCAAGCCCAGATGGTCAACCGTGACATTCAAGACGACTCCGATGTCGCAACGGTCAAAGCCAAGCCCGGCGCGTATGATGCCGCCGCGCGCAGTCTCTAAGACAGCGATTTCGACAGTCGGGTCTTTGAGCACGAGTTGCGCGGAGACCGGGCCAGTGTTGTCGCCCGGTTGAATCATACTGTTGCCGATGTAGATGCCTTCCGTCGTCGTGAAGCCGACATTGAGGCCGGAGTTTTTGATGATGTGCGCGATGAGACGCGTCGTCGTGGTCTTGCCGTTAGTTCCTGTGACGGCGATGATTGGCACGCGCGCAGGTGCGCCCGGCGGAAAGAGCATGTCTATCACATGCTCTGCGACGTTGCGCGCGATGCCGTCCGACGGCGCGAGATGCATGCGAAAGCCCGGCGCGGCGTTGACCTCTATGATGCCGCCTCCGTTCTCCGAAAGCCGCGTCGTGATGTCCGGCGCGACGACATCAATGCCTGCTACATCGAGTCCCACGATGCGCGCGATGCGCTCAAAGAGCGAGACGTTGAAAGGATGCACTTCATCCGTCCTATCAATCGCCGTTCCTCCTGTAGAAATATTGGCGGTTGTTTTCAGCCGGAAATGTTCACCCGCGCGCAGCACAGTCTCAAGCGTGTAGCCATGCGCGGCCAAAAGGCTTTCTGTCTGTGCATCCACGTCAATGAGCGTCAGCACATTCTCATGCCCGTAGCCGCGTCGCGGGTCTTGGTTCGTAATCTCAATCAACTCTTGAATCGTGTGCTCGCCATCGCCTGTGACATGCGCGGGGATTCTCTCTGCGACGGCGACGAGACGGTTATTGATGACGAGCGCGCGGAAGTCCTGACCCGTTAAGGATTGTTCAAGGATGACGCGGCGCGAATATTTTTTCGCTAAAGGAAAAGCCTCGCGGACTTCTTCGAGCGTTTTGAGGCCGACTGTAATTCCCTTCCCGTGATTGGCGTCAAGAGGTTTGACGGCGACAGGAAAGCCCAGCCGCTCGACAGTCCTTTCAATCTCGTCCTCGTCAATAATCTGATAGCCTTTCGGCACAGGCACGCCCATGCTGCCCAGAAGTTTTTTCGTCGCGTCTTTGTCCGATGCGAGGTCAACGGCAATCATGTTGGTGCGCCCTGTGACAGTCGCCTGTATGCGCTGCTGGTTGATGCCATAGCCGAGTTGGACGAGCGATTGTGTGTTGAGGCGTATGTGCGGAATGTCGCGTTGCTCCGCTTCCTGCACGATGGCTCCTGTGGATGGCCCAAAGCGCACGTCCTCGCGTATCTCGCGCAGGCGTTGCACGTCGTCTGCTAAATCCTGTTTGAGTTTATCGAGCGATTCTCCGGCAGCAAGTTCTTCAAAGAGTCTGACAGCGGCGCGTGCGGCGTATCGTCCGGCCTCTTCTTCGATGTAGCTGAAGACGACGTTATAGACGCCCTGCCGGCTCGTCTCTCGCGTGCGCCCGTAGCCCGTATCCATTCCTGCGAGCGTCTGCAACTCAAGCGCGAGGTGCTCTATCACATGCCCGGCCCAAGTCCCTTCGGCGACGCGGCGCAGAAAGCCTCCGCGCTCCTGATAACTGCATTCATGCTTGACCAGACTCGGCATCAACTCTTTCAGCCGCTCTGTGAAATTTTCAATCTTGTCGGTCGGCCTCTGCTCGAAGTCTTCGAGGTCGAGCCGCATCACAATCAGCCGCTTCCGGTATCCGCTCCAATAGTTCGGCCCGCGCAAAGCTTTGGTTTCAAGAATACGCATAATTGGTTTTCAGTTTTCAGTTTTCAGATAAAGCACGGAGTTCGGCTTTCAGATTAAAGCAAATGTCTTAATCTGAAAACTAAAAACTGAAAACTGATTTTCAGCTACTCTATGTCCGGCAAGAGAAATTCTTCGGCGACGGGAATCGGCGCGCGGTTTGTGATGTCGTAGCGCAAGCCGTCGCGCAAGATATGCAACTGCACACCCGCCACAGCGAAGGGTTGAGCGTCTTCGACCTCTGCAATATCGTTGTATGTGATGTGTGAGCCGTCAACGACTGTGACTGTGCCGTGACCATGAACTTCGAGCGTGCCGTCGTTTGAGATGATGACAGCAGTGTTCTCATCAATTCCCAATCCGAGTTGGCGCGGATTGTAAGAGATCGCTGTGATGAGACGGCTCAGGCGTCCGCGTTCCGTAAAGTGCTGGTCAATGATGATGTTCTGCAAAATCCCCAAACCCGGCGAGATGCGTATCGCGCTCTTGTGCGGGTGCGAAGTGGCCTCGCCGCGCACAATCATCGCCGCGCTCATCCCGGCAGCCCCTGCGCTCGAACCTGCAAGCACGAGCGGACTGTGACGCACACGCTCTTCCAAAAGGCGCGCGAACTCTGTGCCGCCAAGTATGGAGACAAGCCGCATCTGGTCGCCGCCGGAGAGGAAGACGCCCGTCACATCTTCCAGCAAATTTTCTGCATCTGCTTCAATCACTGCCTGCCGCGAAGTAGCCCGCAGAACTTTGACATGTTGAAGACCAAGATTGCGAAAGGTCTGCGTATAGACATCCGCCGAAAATTCCGGGTAATCGGAAGCGACCGGCACAATCAGAATGCGCGCCTCACTCTCGCCCGCCAACTCAACAAACTTTCGCAGCAAGCGACGCTCGTTATATTTATCTTCCGCGCCACCGATAATCATCAGGTGTCCGCCGATGAATTCGGGATCAGTAAATTCTTTCATTCAGTTCAGTACCATCAATCAAGCATTGATTATTTTAAAGATGCCGCCAGAGAACATTGGCCCACGCATCCTGGCCCATGAAGCGCGTGACACTTCATCAAGTACAGTTGGATTAAAACTTTGGCCCTGCAACTATGCCGTAATGCCACGTCGCAACGCAACTCTGCGAAACTATTTTGAGCTTCAGTGAGACATCACAGGCCGCGCTTAAATGCAGAGACTTGCAACTGCTCTTTGACCTCAAAAGCGAGCCAGAGCTTCTTCACTTTTGAAGCTGTAAACAACCAGACTTGCCGTACTGAAGAATGTGCTTGAAATCCGAAATAGCATCATTCTTATCAATAGTCATCCGCTTAAATCATTGAAAACATAGAGACAATGCCATTGTTAAACATTGTGTAAGAATTTTGTTGATTTTGTTTCACATATCTGTTTATTATTCTGATGGTCGCTAACTGAGCTTCGAGACATCGAATAAAATCAATCCTTAAAGCTCTCACAAATCTGGATTCTGATTACACCAACCTCGACTTAGACGAGCCAAAATCTAAGCTGGTGAAAAGATGAAAAATATAATTGTGTCTGTCGTCGCACTGTTGACGATTTTGTTCTGCACCTCTGCGCAAGCCCAAACTACTTCCGGGCAAGCAGTCAATTATCAGATTGACGCGAGCCACACAGGCTCTGTCAACACGCCTGGCTTAACGCCTCCGCTACAACAGAAATGGTCTGTCAATTTCGGACAAAGTATTTCATATCCGATTATTGCTGACGGAAAAGTTTTCGTCACAGTGCGTAATCCATCTGCTTACGGAACGAAGCTCTATGCGCTGGATGCAGCGACGGGCGCAAACGCATGGGGGCCGATTGCTTTGACCGGAACTTATTACTGGTCTGCTCTCTGTTACGAGAACGGGCGTGTTTTTGCGCTGAACTACGATGGCTCGCTCAAAGCTTTTGACGCAGCGAACGGAAATTTAATTTGGACACGACAGCTTCCCGGTCAATACTCTTTTAGCTCAGCCCCGACAGTTTATCAGGGCGTCATCTACACCGGCGGCGCAGGCTCCGGCGGAACTGTTTACGCCGTGAGCGCAGACACTGGCAATGTCCTGTGGACTGCTTCAGTAATGAACGGCGACATGAGTTCTCCGGCTGTGACGAGCGATGGATTGTATGTCTCTTATTCATGCCCGAATGTGTACAAGCTCAATCCGGCGACGGGCGCGCTCATCTGGAGATATTCGACTGGCTGCTCCGGCGGCGGCGGCAAGACGCCTGCGTTTTATAACGGGCGACTTTATGTCAGAGACTACAACCCGGATTATATTTTCAACGCTCAGACAGGAGCACAGGCTGGCAATTTTATTTCCAAATCCATTCCAACCTTCAGCGGCCAGATGGGTTTCTTCTTGAATGGCCCCAAATATTTCGGCTCAAGCGGAACTCTTGAAGGCAGAGATTTGAATAGCAACTCTGTCATGTGGAGCTTTGCCGGAGATGGTTATCTACAGTCCGGCATGCTCGTCGTTAATGATTATGTTTATGTCGGCTCGGACAGAGGCAAGCTGTACGCTGTGGAAGTAGCCACAGGTCAACAAGTCTGGTCCACAAACGTTGGAGTCGGCATCCCTTACGTTGACGAGCACAATGTCTCGCAGCCTCTGACCGGATTCGCGGCAGGCGAAGGCATACTCGTCATCCCGACGAAGACCACGCTTGTCGCGTATGAAGGAGACAACACTGCGCCGAATCTCACTTGGGGCAGCCAGACGCCTGCGGCCAATGCTGCGGGTTGGAATAACACTCCGGTTGATATTCCCTTCACACCGTTCGATCCTTCAGGCGTCGCCACATCCAATCCTGAGAATCCCCTGCACTTCTACACGGAAGGCGCGAATCAGACGCAGCAGGTGACTGTCACGGACACGGCTGGCAACAGCAATACTTTCACCTCGCCTGCTGTCAACATAGACCTGACTGCTCCAAGCACAAGCGCAGGATTGTCCGGGCCATCCGGCACGAGCGAGTGGTATCCCGGCGCGGTTCAGGTATCGCTCACGGCATCCGATGCTATGTCCGGCATCGCAAATATTTTTTACAGTGTGGACGGCGGCGCGGCTCAAACTTATGCAGGGCCATTCACTATCTCGACCGACGGCAGCCACACGGTTAATTACTGGAGCATGGATGTCGCGGGCAATACTGAAGCGCAGCAATCCACTGTCGTCAAGATAGATGTGAGCGCGCCTTCGACCGCGGCTTCGGTTATCGGCGCGCCGAGCAATGGTTGGTATCAGAATCCTGCGCAGGTTTCTTTGACCGCTTCGGATAATGCGTCGGGCGTCGTCAATAGCTACTACACAGTTGACGGCGGAGCGACGCAAACTTATGCAACTCCGTTCAGCGTTTCCGGCGGAGGCAGTCACACAGTCAACTACTGGAGCGTGGATGCAGTCGGCAATGTGGAAACACAAAAGTCTTTGACGGTTAATGTTGATACCAGCGCGCCGAGCACGCAAGCCTCTACGAGCGGAATGCAGGGCAGCAATGGTTGGTACATCAGCCCGACCGTGCAGGTTTCGCTGACCCCTGCGGACAATCAATCCGGTATCGCAAACACGTATTACAGCGTGGATGGCGGCGCGCAGCAAACTTATGCTGGCCCTTTCACAGTCAACGGCAATGCTCAGCATCAGGTGAGCTATTGGAGCGTTGATAGATTCGGCAACACGGAAACGGCGCGCGCGCTCGTAGTCAAGATTGATAACGCAGGGCCGACCATGCAGAATGCCGTGACAGGCACTCCCGGCAACAGCGTCTATTTCCGCAGCGCGATACAGATGTCGTTGACGGCGACGGACAACGCTTCCGGCTCAGGCGTCGCAAACAGCTACTACCGCATAGACGGCGGGCCGACTCAATCTTATACAGTTCCGTTCACAGTCTCCGGCGACGGCACACACCCTGTTGATTTTTGGAGTGTGGACATGGCCGGAAACAGCAACTACTCCTACACTGTCATGATTAGGATTGATGCGACGGCTCCGCTCACGCAGGCAGCGGCCACTGGGCCAATGGGAACTAATGGCTGGTATCGCGCTTCTGTGCAAGTCTCGCTGGCTGCGTCCGACAATCTGTCGGGAATGGCAAACAGCTACTACACGATTGACGGCGGAGCGACGCAGACTTACACGGGAGTGTTCATGGTCACAGGCACAGGGACGCATACGATTAAGTATTGGAGCATGGATCAGGCTAACAATACTGAGACGCAGCGAACGCTGATTGTCGGCATTGATGCCAGCGGGCCTGTCATCACTGCGGCCACGAATCCTGTAAGCGGAAGCAAGCGCGGCGCTCCATATACAGTCACCGTTTCGGGTCGCATCACGGATACGCCGAGCAGCGTCAAACCCAATAGCTCTATGTACAATGTAGTTGACGAATACGGAGTGACTCAGCCGAGCGGCTCTGTGGTCGTCAAAGCCGACGGGACTTACACCTTTACACTTTCACTGCCAGCGACGCGCAAGAACAACGACTCGGATGGTCACAAGTACACGATAAACATCCTGTCATCAGACCAGGCTGGCAACACAGGCACGGCTGCAACCATCTTCAAGATATTGTAAGACCGGGTTGCAAAAGAAAAAGAGAGCAGACTATCCACGAAGACACACGAAAGATACGAAACAGCTTAATTGTTCGTTTTGTTTCGTGTATGTTCGTGGATAGTCTGCTTCCTCTTGTTTGATTACCAAATCTCTAACACGAAAAAAGAGGGATGAGAAGCAAGCCCAGCTTCTCATCCCTCTTTTGTTAATACTCGACGAGCCTTAGTGCTCAGGCACGTAAGCCGAGGCAGCAGGGATGTCGCCAGCCTGTCCCCAGTGGCGTGTGATAACCGTCGAGTCTGTAAAGTCGCTCGTCAGGATATACCAATCGCCGTTGCGGAAGACCGCTATGTCTGACGTTCCGTTCCCGTCATAGTCAGCCATGACAGGAATGTCGCCAGCCATGCCCCATGTCGTGGCTCTGATATTTCCCGTTAAGCTTTCGAGGATATACCACTGGCCGTTGCGGAAAACAGCGAGGTCTGCGCTGCCGTCTCCGTCATAGTCTGATGGCACGAGTCTATCCGTATTGAGTCCCCAGTTTCTTGAAACCAGAGCCCCGTCGGAACTTCTCAAAACGTGCCAGACGCCGTTGCGGAAGACTGCGACATCCGTTTTATTGTCGCCGTCATAGTCTGCCGGGACTGGCTTGTCGCCCGCTACGCCGAAGACGACGGCGCGCAGAATGCCCTTCGAGCTTTCGAGGATGTACCATTCGCCGTTGCGGAAGATAGAGATGTCCGTCTTGCCGTCGCCGTCATAGTCGCCCTGCACGGCCTTGTCAGTCGGGAGACCCCAGCGTTGTTCGACAAAGCCGAAGTCTGAACTGCGCTCGACGTACCAGTAGCCTGTTGATTGACGGAAGACCGCGAGGTCAAGTGTGGCATCGCCGTCGTAATCTCCCGGCACAGGCTTGTCGCCGTTTGCGCCAAAGAACCTGTAGCTGGTAAATCCGTTTGTGGACTGCAAGGAATACCAGACGCCTTCCGATGGACGGAAGACGACAAAGTCACCGAGGCGGTCGTGGTCAACATCCGAAGTGTAATGACGGTCATCATCAATGATGATGCCGACGCCCTGACCGTCTGCGATAGTTCCGCCGACAGGCGAGCTCAGGTTGATGAAGAAAGTCTCGTTAGGCTCCTTGCTCAGGTCGCCGAAGATTGGAACAGCGATGGTGCGTGTCGTAGTTATGACACCGCCGTTTGCGAGCGTCGGCGCACCGAAGAACAGTGTTCCACTGGTGGGCGTGTAGTCGGAGCCAGCTATCGCCGTGCCATCTACCGTTGTGAACGAGACAGCGGCATTCGGCGCAGGCGGCTCCTGCGAGGTCAGCGTGACTGTAAAGATGAGGTCATGACTTCCAGAATTTCCTTCCACTGTCCGTGCGTTATTGATGGTGAACACAGGGCCAGCCGGGTCGTCATCCGTAATGGTCAGGACAGCAGTGCTCTGCATGCCTATGGTCGCGCCGCCCTGCGGGTTCGAGAGCAACAGGTGGACTGTCTCGCCCGGCTCGTTAATGGTGTTGTTGCAGATTGTGATGTTGAAGCTCTGGCTCGTCACTCCGTCGCCGAAGGTGAGCGTGCCACTCGTGTTGATGTAATCCACTCCCGGCGTGCAGACAGGGCCGCCTGTGGCCGTGCCGCCCGCGACGGTCGCATAATCCACCATCACAGTCCCGCTTGAGCCGCCCGTGCGCGTGACCGTGATGGTCGCAGTGCCTGCCGCTTCGCTGACGCTGTAAGCAGCCATATCGAACTGAAGCACACCGGGCGTGCCTGCTGTGAATTCGTCAGCCCCTATGTCAGGCGCAGTGGCCGAGCGCGGTTGGTTATCAAAGTCTGTCGTCACGCTCGCCAGAGGCGTTCCGGCATTGAGCACAGGAGTCGCTGTCGCTTTCAAGTGCAGGTCGCCGCCCACGTGGTCAATGAAGAAGTTCGCAGGGTTAAAAGTCGAAGCTACACCGGCGATGGAGTTGGCATCGCGCGGCGGTGGGCCAGCCTGCCATGTGGCGAATGAAACAGGAGTGCCGAGCCCGCTCGTCGGCGAGTAGTCCATGAAGTTGGCCGGAGTACCGGCTCCTGTTCCAGCGAAGAAGTTAAAGTTGGAAACAAAAGTTCCTGTGCCGCCGGATTGGTCTCCGCCTGCGAAGTGACTGCCAGTGCCGCCCGTGCGATTGTTAAAGGCGATGTTGTTTCTGGCAGTGTAGGCGGTCGGAGCCTCCGCGCCTCTGTTGAAGGCCCAGCTATTGGCGGCTCCGCTCGCTGTTCCGCCGACATAGACAGAGTTATGGTCGGCTGTGAAAGTATTACCGCCGAAGGCGAAGTCAAAAATACCGAACACGGATTGAGCAGTCGCAACAGTCGTCACGATGCTCACCATGTTATTGACGACGGTGCAGGAGGACGGCAATCCCGTTCCTCCCTCAAACTCTATGCCGACGAGTCGTCCGGTTCCGCCTGCGACCGCCGGGAAGTTCCAGATGCGGTTGCGCGAAACCGTCATGGCGCGCGAATCCAGAATGAAGATGCCCGCCGTCGAAATAAAGTTTCCTCCCAGAGCGGATGTGCGCAAGTCGTGAATCGTGTTCTGCGAAATAGTATTGCCCGTTCCCAGAGCGACGCTCACGTTAATGCCTATGAGGGCGGTCGTGCGCGCAGCCGTCTGTGAAATATCGTTGCCGGTAATGTTGATGTTCTCGTTCCCGGCCCCGATGTTGATGCCGTTGACTGTGAAGTTGATGAGCTGGTTATTCGTGATAGCGGTTCCACTGTTGAGGATAGCCGCCGTCGCAATCGAGGAAATCAGGTTTCCGGGAACTGCTGCGGGAGCCGTCCGGTCGCGGACAGTGTTGCCGTTGATGGTGTTGTTGTCGTTGCCTGTGGTGGTTCCTGTGCTCAGTAGAATAACGGCTGTGCCTGCGCCTTCGATTGTGCAGTTCTGTATGGAGTTGTTCGACGCATCATTGATGAGACGAATCACAGACCCCGCGCCAGTGTTTCTAATGAGCAATGAATTGCCGCCCGTGTTCAAGCCATTGAAGGTGACATTATCCGCGCCGTTCAGATTAATCAGCGCAGTCGCGCTACTACCCGAAATTGTGCGCGCCGCGCCGCCGCCCGGCTGAATAGTGACTGTAAAGCCGCCCGCGACAGGATTGAGCGAAACCACTCCGGTCTCAGCCGTCAGGTCTGTTGTGATGTTGACTGTCACATTGCTCGATGCGCCGAGTCCGTTAAGCGCATCGAAGACGCCGCCCGCATTGGTCAGCGAAGTAAAGGTTTCACCCGTGCCGACGTTGATGCTGCCGCCGAGCGGAGCTGCGACGTTAAAGCTGCCCATCAAAATATCGTTGGCAGAGTTTGCATCAGGCGTCTGCACTGACGCAGTCGAAGTGTACGTGCCGACGGTTGTGAAAACAGGCGTGGCGGCAAACGTCACCGTGACGGTTGCGCCCGGCGTAATCGTGGCGATGGTCTGCGTGGTCATGTAGGTGAAGCCGCCCGGCCCTGTGATTGTGAATTGCACCATCACATTATTTTGTGTAGCCGTTCCGGCATTGTTAAAGGCTGCCTGCGGCGCGACGGTTGCGCCTGTGGAGACGAGTCCGCCGTTCGGCGGAGTCACAATGGCCGTCGCCGCGATGTCGTTCGGCGGCGGCGGGACTCCCGCAAACTCGTCCGCTCCTATGTCAGGAGTCATGGCGTTGCGCATTTCCATATCAATGTCGTCAACGACGCCGACAGGTGCGCCGCCCGATTCGAGCCGCGTCACAGTTCCCGCAGGAATGTGCAAATCCGTGTTTGAGACAAACGGCGGTGAAGCAGCCAACGCGAATGAAGCATTGTCATTTGTGCCAGCAGCGGAGAGCGTGCTGGTATAGGCTCTCAAATTTGTCGCGGGCGTAGTCGCGCCCGGATTAAAGTTGACCGCGAAGAATTCGCCCGTCCCGGCAGTCGCGCCGACCTGTGCCAGCAGGCTCAAAGCTCCTGTCGCATTTGGCCCCTGATAATAAGCATTGTTGTTGATGGTCAGGTTCATGGCGACAGTCGCGGCTGCGGGCAGGAAGATGACTGTGTGCCGCGTGTTTGCGGCTGCGGGATTGCCGCCCGTCAACTGGTTCGAGAAGATATTGTTTCTGACATCAATGCCCGTCAGCGTGGTTGCTGTAATCATAAACGCTGCGGTCAGGTTAGTGCTGACTGCGCCGGGGACTGCGCCGAAGAGATGTACGGAGTTATGATAAATCTTGTGGCCTGTGCCAACCCCTATGCGTATGCCATACGCGCCAAACGTTGTGCCGAACGCGCCGAGCCCGGCGGTCTGGTCGTTTCTCACATCATAGACGAAATTATTTCTGACGATGTGATTGATGCCGCCAGTGAGATTGATGCCGACGGCTGTCCACGTCCCGCCGTTGCTATTGCGAGCGCGTGCCGCTCTATTTTTCTCAATCGTAAAAGTGCCGTTCGCGCTGACGAGGCCGACGGCGATGCATTGTGTCGCCGTACTCGCCGGGACAAAGCCTTCGACGTAAATAGTGTTGCCCGCAATCACGCCATCCGCAGAGCCTTGTGCAGTGATGCCGACGGCATAGACCTGATCCACTGCTCCGGCTGTCGGATTGCCGATGAAGTTATTCGCAATCTGCAAGCCCGGAAAGACTGTGGTCGCAGAGCCATTGACGGAAACGGCTCTCGCGGTTGTCTGAATGTTGTTGTTCTGAATCAGCAGATTGGTCGCCGTCGCTCCGGTTGCGATGACTGTGGTGACAGAAGTGATAGGCGATGGAGCAGTCGTGGCCGCGACAGTGGATGCGCCGCCCGTCGCCAGGATGCCGAAGGTAGTATTTTCCGTTCCGGTTGTAGTGTTAGCCGTAGCTGTGTTTCTGCCCGTCGCGTTGCCCAGAAGATTGAGGTTTCGGAAAATACAATTATCCGCGCTCGTCACAATGGTTGTGGATAAGGCAATGCGTATGACGGAAGCGAAATTGACAGTGTTGGCTGCGGTATTTTGAATCGTCAGATTTCTATTCGTGCCGCCTGAGTTCGGGTTATCGCCGTCAATGGTCACATTGTCCGCGCCGTTGAGTTCAATCAATCCGCGCCCGGCAACGGTTGGGCCAGCGATAGTTACACCATCGTTCGTCGGGCGAATGAGAACGGAAGTATAGACAGCCGCGCCCGCACCGCTGCTATTAAGCACAGTGGCTCCTGCTTCTGTTGTGTTGGAGATGATGTCAATCGTGATTGCGCCCTGATGTGTCCCTGCGTTGATGGCGTCAAACGCCAGACCGAGCGTCATGTAGTCCGTCGGCCCCGGCGTTCCGGCAGTCGCAGTCACACGCACAGGCCCAGAGCCATTTTCTTCAACTGGCGTCGCCGGAGGCGATGGATTAAAGGCAATGGCCCTGCGCACGACCAGCGCGGAAATTCCCAGCGAGACAGTGCAAAGCAATAGAAGCAAGATGCCTGTCCGCGAACTGAGACCGAATTTAAGATTGGAAGTAGATGAATGAGTTGGATTACTGGCGCGAGTGTTTGATGATTTCATGTCGGGGCTCCTGCTGGTCTGGCGCATGGGCCAGATGCTCTGTGCGCAACGGCGCGTGTGAATGCGCGAAGGATAGATTGTAGACAATGCATTTGCGGCAGGGGGGGCCGAACGCATAACCTATCAACCTTTGTTCTGTTTGACTTTGACGAAGGCCAGCTTAAATTAAGCCGGGCAAGACCTGTCTGCTAACTTAGATGTAGGCCGGACGGTACACATCTTTCGCTAAATTGTCAATAAATGTTCGGATTTCGGTAGTAGTTTCAGAGAAAGAAGAAAAGTTTCCCGCAAAGGCGCAGGGGAATGCAAAATTAAAAATGTAAAATGCAAAATGAAAGATAGTTTTTACTTTTGCATTTTACATTTTGCATTTTTAATTCTTCTGCGCCTTTGCGCGAGATTCTTTCGTCGAGTTATTAACACTCATGCCTTCAAGACTCTGGCACATGAACGCGGATTTTGAGACGGAGTTGGCCGCTCCAATGGGCCAGTATCGTCGCACTCCTTCATACGAGATGCTCAACCGCAGGCTCGCAACGCATCTCTTATGGCTTGCCTCTCAGGGTGACGCGCTCCTGCTTGAAAGACCATGGCCCGATTCCCTGCAAACCGAAGCCGCGCGGCGCGGAGTCCAGCTTGTCTCACCGACAAATGCGCTTCCGCAAACCTCACGCATCTTTACTCCCTGGGGCTGGACTCCAAGCGCAGTCGCCGCAGGCCAAAAGGCGCAGGCCATCGTGCAACCGATTCCGCATGAAGTGGTCGCGCGTGTGAATTCAAAGCTCTGGAGTCATGAACTCGAAAAAGAGCTTGGCATCGCGCAAGAGGGCGCGGCCACTGCTTCAAGCTTTGCAGAGTTGCAGGAAGCAGTCGCGCGCGCGTGTCCTGCGCCTGAGGACAAATGGGTAATCAAAAGCCCTTTCGGATTTGCCGCGCGTGACCGCGTGCTAGGCCGTGGCCCATTGATTGATGAGCCGCAAGCCAAATGGTCTCTGCGTCGCCTGAGCAAAGGCGAGACGCTTATCTTTCAACCATGGCTCGAAGTAAAACGCGAGTACGGCATCGTCATGGAAATCTCACACAACGGAGCATATTCGATACAAGGCATCAGCGACTTGCAGACCAACGGCGCGGGGACAGGCACTGGCTACATACTCGGACGCACGCCCGCTCCACATCGCTTGCGTGAGCTTGAAAGCATTGCTCTCATCGTTGCTCAAAAACTTTTTGAAGAAAATTATTTTGGGCCAGTCGGGATAGATGCGCTTGAGCACGCGCGCGGTCTGCATCCGCTACTTGAAATCAATGCCCGCTACACGATGGGCTTCATCGCCCTCGCCGTCGAGCGCGAGCTCAAACCCGACGCGCCAATCTTTTGGAGCACGAAAGAATCTCCCGCAAAGGCGCAAAGGCGCAAAGAAGACGCAAAGAGTTGAAGGGCTCTTTATCTTGCGTGCTTTTCTTTGCGCCTTTGCGCCTTTGCGGGAAATTTGTTTTTACAAAACTTTATTGACACTGTCAGTCGACTATAATAATTTACGGGCGATACGGAATAATTCTTTAAGGAATAATTCTATGAATATAAAACGACTCATCCTCCTCTCTCTGCTCTTAATTTTCTCCCCACGCATCTCTGCGCAGGACATTAATGAAGACCTGTGGACAGCCGCGCGCAAGGGCGATGCTGTGGCCGTCGAAGCTTTGCTCGCGAAAGGCGCAGACGTGAATGCGAAGTTTCGCTACGGCGCGACCGCGCTCTCCTATGCAGCCGACAAGGGCCACACGGAGGTCGTCAAAGTTCTGCTCGCGCGCGGAGCTAATGTGGAGGTCGAAGACACCTTCTACAAATCAAGACCGATTCACTGGGCCGCCATCAACGGACACGCGGCCATCGTGAAGATGCTGCTCGATAAGGGCGCGACAGGCATTGATGATGCCTTGATGATTAGCGTCGGCAATAACAATGCGGAGATTGTTCGCATTGCTCTGGACAAGGGCGGCATCAAGCCTGAGACGCTCTCCGCCGCGCTCGGTCAAGCGACGAAGGACAACCGCGCAGAGATTGCGGAGATGCTCAAGAAGGCCGGCGCGGTTCCGCCGCCCAAAGCGGATTTTCAAGTGGATGCCGAGACACTGAAAAGCTATGTCGGCACATACAAAAGCGAGCGCGGCACGGAGGTCGTCATTGAGAACAAGGAAGGCAAGCTGACTGCCAGTTCTCAAGGTCAGGGCTTCACACTCGGCGCGTTCGACAAAGTGAAATTCAGGCCCGTCGAGTTTGAAGGCATGACCTTTACCTTCAATTCAGAGAACGGCAAAGTCACAAGCTTCACTTTGAAACAGGGCGAGACCGAAACGATTTTCAAGCGGGCCGAGGCGACTAAACAACCATAAAGTATTCATGCGCGTTGCTTGATAAGTTACTAAAAAAAATTTCCGGCGCATGTAAAAATCTTCTCTTCCTTCTTCCTCAAACAGAGGTCTAATTATGAAACGATTCCTGTACAGCTTTCTCTGCATCATCCTGATTGTCTCTTACGCAACGGCGCAGAACTGGCCTTCGTTCAGAGGGCCAAACGCGACCGGCGTTGTCGAGGGCCGCACGATGCCCGTCAAGTGGGACGCGGAAAAATCTTCTGGCATCCTATGGAAAATGCCGATTCCGGGTCTGGCCCACTCAAGCCCTGTCGTCTGGGGCAACAAAGTTTTTATCACCACAGCCATCAGCACAGAGCAGAAGCCTGAGACGCGCTTCGGGCTTTACGGCGATGTGGCTCCGGTCAAAGAGAATGCGAAACACACATGGAAAGTTTTTTGTCTGGACAAGCAGACGGGCAAAGTCTTGTGGGAACGCACGGCCTACGAGGGCGTGCCGAAAGTTAAGCGACATCCCAAAGCGACACATGCTTCGTCCACGCCCGCGACCAACGGCAAACAGTTCGTCGCGCTCTTCGGCTCCGAAGGTCTTTATTGCTACGACCTGAACGGCAAGCTGCTCTGGAAACAAGACCTCGGCGTGCTGGACGCTGGTTGGTTCTACGACCCAGACTATCAATGGGAGCATGCCAGCTCGCCCATCATCTACAAAAATCTTGTCATCGTGCAGGCAGACTTGCAGAAAAATTCTTTCATCGCCGCTTATGATTTAAAGTCAGGCAAGCTCGCATGGAAGACTGCGCGCGAAGAGATTCCGTCGTGGGGAACGCCGACTGTTTATGAAGGCAAGACTCGCGCAGAGTTGATTACCAATGGCACAAAGGCCGTGCGCGGTTACGACCCTATGACTGGCAAAGAGTTGTGGCGGCTCTCGCCCAATTCAGAGATTACGACGCCGACGCCGTTTGTCGCGCTTGACCTGATTTTCGTCACCAGCGGCTATCGCCCGATGCAGCCCATCTATGCCATCAAGCCCGGCGCAAGCGGCGACATCTCGCTCAAAGACGGCAAAGAGACAAATGAGTTTATCGTCTGGAGCAAGACGCGCGGCGGCCCGTACATGCCAACGCCTCTTGTCTATCAGGAACTGCTCTATGTCTGTTCCAACAACGGCGTCGTGACGGCGTACAATGCGCGCACAGGCGAGCGCGTCTATCAACAATCGCGGACAAGGGCGGAGCTTTTACAGCTTCACCCGTCGCTTCGGACGGCAAGATTTATCTGAGCAGCGAAGACGGCGAAATCTTCGTCGTCAAGGCTGGCCCAAAGCATGAACTCTTGGCCGTCAATCCCGTCGGCGAAGTTATCATGGCAACGCCCGCCATCTCCGATGGCATACTCTTCGTGCGCGGCATCAATCATGTTTTCGCTGTCGCGGAAAGTTCGGATGCGAAAAGCAAACCGAAGAAGTGATTAACCCAAGTTGCGAGTGAGGAACGGCTTGAGCCGCCAGCTGTGCGGAAAGTCTGAGACTTTCCGCTTCATCTCTGCTCTTAGTATTAGCGAGGCTCAGCCTCGCACAGGATTGAGACTACAGTGGCCGGAAAAGCAGAGCTTTTCCGCACAGCATTGCGGCAGAGCCGCCATACAGCATAGCGGCACAGCCGCCATCGCTCTCATAAGCTGCCATTGCTTTCATAAGCCGCCATCGCTTCATAACTGGCAACTTGAGTTAATAGTAAGAGAGTAACCAAATGATAACTGTCGCCAATCGCATTTATGTCAATCAGGAATTCGCGGAAGCTTTTGAGCAGAGATTCCGCGAGCGCGCAGGGCTTGTGGACCAGATGCCCGGCTTTGTTTCCAATCAGGTCTTGCGCCCTGTCAACGAAGGCGACCCTTATGTCGTCTTCACAATCTGGGAGAGCCGTCAGGATTTTCTCAACTGGGTGCGCTCCGATGCCTTTGTGAAGGGCCACGCGCAGTCAGGCACGCTGCCGAAAGAAGCATTTTCGAGAGGCAATGTTTTGGAGATGCATGAGGTCGTACAGGATTCCGCGCGCCCGGATTTAGAGCCTGAGCCTGCCGGCGGCCCGTTTAAGATGCACTAGGGCCGCGCGATTAATGATTGAAGATTTGACGGCAGGATGTCTCTCCTGCCGTTTTCTTTTACACACACATTAAATAACCTAAGTTAGAGATAAGCAGAAAGGAGTGCAGCCTCGCAGCCCCGACAGGGGCGACATGTAGTAGCCCACGACGTGAGTCGTGGGTTAAGCCGCGCAAATAAATATCAAGCCCCTTGAGGGGCGACAGAAACTGTGTCGCCCCTCAAGGGGCTTGGTTCGTGTTGGTGCGCGTTTCCCCGCGCTGACGCGCGGGGCTACTTCATGTCGCCCCTGTCGGGGCTCACGAAACCAACTCTTTCTTATGCCGAACTCACGTTAAATAAATTTCTTGTATCCCTCAACAGACTTTCTCTTGTAGGATATACACCCTCGCAAGTTCAACGCTCATGCGTCATGCTGAGCGTCATCAGCATTTGGACGCAGTCTTTCCTCTTTTACAGGCATAAAGATTTGTGCATGCCTTAGTGGTCTCTTGAATCGCCTGTGCGTGTACGTGTTTACAAAGAGCGAATGGCAAGGTTCGTTTATCGAATCAATCTCTTCTGCTGCCTCGTCTCGCTGTGCCTTGTGCCTGTTCCGGCGCAGGAGAGCGGGCGTTTGGCCGGAGTCGTGTTTGATAGCGCGAAGAAGCCCGTGCCGAATGTCTTTGTGCGCATCGTCAATCAGGTGACGAGCCGCGAGCGGCGCGTCAAGAGCGGCAGCGATGGCAGTATCTTTGCGCAGCTACAGCCCGGCGCTTATCGCATCACAGTCGAACTTCCTTTCATCGCAAAATCCGCCACCGATAAAGACAGAGGAGCATTTGTCAGGTTCACTTCCGGCGCGCTTGAGAATGTGATTATCTATTCGGCACGCGAAACTAAGATTGAGATTGAAGTCGAGAAGCGAGAGGAAGCGGGAGCCGCAACACAGAGCGCGGGCGCAGAGAGCGTTAGTGGAAAACAGCAAACCGAACCGGACAGGCGCGAGGTCAGAGACCGCTGGCGAATTGGTTTTCCTGAATATGACCGCTATGGCGACAAGGGAGCGCGCGGGCGCGACATTCCTTTCAAGCGCGGGCGTTGGTACGACCCTTACAATCAGAGTCGTTTGAAGGGCGACTATCCGATTATCGGCAAGGACAAGTTTTTTATTTTCTCAGCCGTCAGCACGACCACGATTGATTTTGGCCGCACGCCGAAGCCTACAAATGTGAGCAGCGTGAATCCCGGCAGCTCTGAATTTTTCGGGCGACCGGAAGCTCTGGCTTTCAACCAGACGCTGCAATTCTCTTTTGAATTCTTTAAGGGCGAGACAACATTTAAGCCGCGCGATTGGGCCATCAAATTTTCTCCGACCTTCAGCATTCCAAATTATCTCAACGCGCGCGAGACGGGCGTTGTCAATATAGATGTGCGCCGCGGGACGACGCGCACGGATTCGCACTTTTCTCTGGAAGAAGCTTTTGTCGAGAAGAAGCTTTTTGACATCAATGCTAACTACGATTTTATGTCGCTGCGTGTCGGCATACAGCCTTTCGTCTCAGACTTTCGCGGCTTCGTTTATTCGGACAACAATCTGGGAGCGCGGCTCTTCGGCTCGTTCGCCAACAATCGTTATCAATTCAACGTAGCCTTTTTCAAGCAACTCGAAAAGGATACCAACAGCGGCCTCAATCGCTTTAGCAGTCGTCATCAAAACATTTATATCGCAAACATCTATCGTCAAGATTTTATCTGGAAAGGCTACACGGTACAGGCCACGGCTCTCTATAATGCTGACCGCGGCAGCCGCCATTTCGACCGCAACGATTTTCTGGTGCGGCCCGCCGTCATCGGAGATGTGCGGCCACATCAACTGCGGGTTGGCTATCTTGGCATCAACGGCGACGGGCATATCGGGCGCATTAATCTGACGCATTCTTACTACTTCGCATTCGGCCATGACGAGCGAAATCAGATTGCGGGAAAGCGCGTTCGCATACGCTCGCACATGGCTGCTGTAGAGGCTTCTTTAGACAAAGATTTCATACGCTTTCGCGGCTCGTTCTTCTGGGCTTCGGGCGATAAGAATCCGACGGATGACAGGGCGACGGGCTTTGATGCGATTCTTGACGATCCGAATTTTATCGGCGGTCAATTCTCTTTCTGGAATCGTCAGGGCATACGCCTCTCAAAAACCGGCGTTGGATTAGTTCAACCCAATAGCCTGCTGCCGACTTTGCGTAGCAGCAAGCTCGAAGGTCAGGCGAACTTTGTTAATCCCGGCATCTTTATCTATAACGCGGGCGTGGATGTCGAAGTGACGCAGAGAATCAAGGCGATTTTTAACGCCAACTATCTGCGGTTTCACAGAACGGAATCTTTGGAGTATCTGCTCTTTCAAGATCGCATACGCCACGACATAGGTTTTGATTACAGCGTGGGCATAGCCTATCGCCCGTTCCTGATTAATAATGTGACGCTGACTTTTGGCGCGGCCACGCTGCAACCGGGGCGCGGGTTTCGAGACATCTACACGGACACCACGCGCAACTGCCCGTTCCCAAAATTTTGCGAGCCGACAATCATCAACCCGGACAAGCCGCTCTATGCAGTGTTCGCGCAAGTGAAGTTTGTTTTTTAAGGAGTCGTAAATGAAGAGCAAAACGTCTCGCGCAAAGGCGCAAAGGCGCAAAGAAAAACATTCAAGATAAAGAGCCTACAACTCTTTGCGTCTTCTTTGCGCCTTTGCGGGAAACTTTCTTCGTCCGTTGAGTACGCACATGAAAAAGCTCAACCACACTGAACGATTAAAGCTGACGCTCTGCATCGTCCTGATAACTGTTGTCGGGGTGATGCTGTGGAGCAGCAAAGCATCGCTCTCAAACGATGCCGCAAACCAAACTGCGCGCGAGGATAGAGCACAGGCACAAACGTCTCTTCAATCATCATCGCAACAACCCGCGCAGGTCGCCACGCAGGTCGAAGAATGTCTCGATTGCCACAGCCAAATTGAGCCGATGCATAAATTCAAGCCTTCGGGCGATGTGCTCGAAAAGCTTGAAGACGGCAAAGATGCCCTGGGATTAACTTGCACTGGCTGTCATGGCGGCAATCCTGTGGCCCAGAGCAAAGAAGAGGCGCACGTCAAGCCCAAGTTTCCAGACGAATGGAAACGTGATGGAAAGTATTCGAGCGCGAACCCTGAGCGCACTAACACGCTGCTGGCGAAAGAGTCCTGGGAGTTTGTGCGCTTTATCAATCCGGGAGATTTGCGTGTCGCGGCCAAGACCTGCGGCGAGTGTCATCAAACCGAACCGGGCGATGTCAGTCGCAGTATGATGACGCACGGCGCGATGCTCTGGGGCGCGGCTCTTTATAACAACGGCGGCTTTCCAATCAAGGACGCGCGGTTTGGCGAAAGCTACAGCGAACAGGGTTCGGCCCAGACGCTGCTGCAAATCCCACAGCCGACGCGCGAGCAGACGCAGCTCAAGGGCTGGCTCTCTTTCATAGACCCTTTGCCGCCGTGGAATATTTCGCAGCCGGGAAATGTCCTGCGCGTCTTTGAGCGCGGCGGGCGGCGCAGGTTGGAAGTCGGCTTGCCGGACAAAGAAGAAGAGCCCGGCAAACCCGATAAGGGTTTAAGCCCGCGCGGGCTTGGCACAAACAATCGCACAGACCCTGTGTTTCTCGGCATACAAAAAACACGACTGCTTGACCCGACTTTAAGTTTTCTAGGCACGAACGACCACGCGGGCGATTATCGCTCCTCCGGCTGCACGGCCTGTCATGTCATCTATGCCAACGACCGCGACCCGGCTCATTCCGCTCAGTACGCCTCAGCAGGAAACCTGGGCCAATCGCAATCCGCAGACAAAAATATTCCGCGCAACGAATCGGGCCATCCGATTAAGCATCAATTCACGACTGCGATTCCGACCTCGCAATGCATGGTCTGCCACATGCATCCCGGCACGAACATGGTCGCAAGCTATCTGGGCCTGACATGGTGGGACAACGAGACTGACGGCGCGCGCATGTATCCTGAGAAACAGATAACGCCTTCGCAGGACGACGAGCAGCGAAAGCTCAATCGCAATCCAGAAGCAGCGAGCCTCAGAGGCAAATGGTCTGAGCCAGACTTTCTCAATCAAACAGGCACGCCCGAATTTAATCAAAATCTCAAGCGGGCTCAGTTCGCAGACTTTCACGGTCACGGCTGGATTTTCCGCAAAGTTTTTAAACGCAATCGCAAGGGCGACATGCTGGACGCGGGCAACAACATCGTCTCGCCCGACGACCCGGACAAATTTAGAAAGGCTGTGCATCTCAATGACATACATCTCGAAAAAGGGATGCACTGCGCGGACTGCCATTTCGGTCAGGACTCGCACGGCGACGGCAATCTCTACAACGAACCGCGCGCGGCCATAGAGATTGATTGCGCTGATTGTCACGGCACGCTCAAAGAGGCCGCGACCTTGAGAACCTCCGGCCCTGCGGCCAGAGCCAGAGGCCGCGACCTGACACGCATACGCTTCCGCGACCCGAACGGCACAAGATTCAATCTCTTCAAGCGCGTCGAAAAGCGTGACCTACGCGCTAAAGATGCAAGCGGCAATCCTGTGATGTTGAAGAAGGACGAGAACGACAAAGAGATTCAACTTCATGAAGGCGACATCATTCAGACTTCGATTGTCGAGCCCAAACGCTGGTGGCGCATCAAACAGACGAAAGACACGATTGACCCGAACTCGCCGGACTATAACGAGCAGTCGCGCTACGCCAAGACGATTCGCACGGACAACGAGACGTGGGGCGATGTGCCTTCGGACGAAGAAAAGCTGGCCCACAAAGAGAGCAAGATGAGTTGCTATGCCTGTCACACTTCATGGATGACAGGCTGCTTCGGTTGCCATCTCTCTATGACCGCGAATAAGAAGATGCCGAATCGCCATTTCGAGGGCGGCGACTCGCGCAATTTCACGACCTACAATTTTCAAGTCCTGCGCGACGACATTTTCATGCTCGGCAAAGACGGCACTGTGACAGGCCATCGCGTCGCGCCCGTGCGCTCTTCCTCAGCAGTGCTCGTTAGCTCGCAGAATCAGAACCGCGAATGGATTTACAGCCAGCAACAGACTACTTCCGCAGAAGGCTACGCGGGTCAGGCTTTCAATACGCATGTGCCGCACACTGTTCGCGGGAAGGAAACGAAAGGCTGCTCTGATTGTCACGTCTCAAAAGATAATGACAACAATGCATGGCTGGCCCAACTTCTTCTGCAAGGCACAAACTTCGTCAACTTCATGGGCCGCTATGTTTACGTCGCGGCAGACCACGCGCTCGAAGCAGTCATCGTCACGGAACAATCAGAGCCGCAGGCAGTCATCGGCAGCACCTTGCATCGCATAGCCTACCCGGACAATTACAGCAAGTTTGAGCGCGACGGCAGAAAGCTTAAAAACTTTTTCGAGCACGCGGGCAATCCGAAAGTCCTTCAAGTTCAGACGCGCGGCGAGTATGCATATGTCGCTGCGGGCGAGGGCGGCCTGCGCGTCTATGACATCGCGCAGATAGACCACAAAGGATTTTCAGAGCGCATTGTGACCGCGCCCGTCTCGCCTTACGGTCAGAAGTTTTATGTGGACACGAAATACGCGACGGCTGTGGCCGCGCCCACGACGCTCGCCGTTGACCCCGCGCGCTGGAAGATAATTGTGGACGAGCAGGGAAACTACAAAACAGTCTCGCCGGATGAAGCGAAAATTTTGTATGAGAAATATCTGCAATCGCCAACGCAGCCGACAATGCTCGTCAATGAAGAGCAGCCGATTCATCCGCTCTATGCTTATCTCTATGTAGTGGACAAATACGAAGGCTTGATTCTCGTCAACGCGGCGACGCTTCTCGACGGCGACCCTTTGAATAATTTCCTGAGCCGCGCGTTGACCTTCAATCCCGAAGGCGTTTTGAATGAAGCCAACAATATCAACATCGCAGGCACGCATGCATTTATCACTACGGAGAAAGAGCTTGTCATCCTCGGCATCAACGACCCGCTGCATCCGTTCATCGAAAAGCGAATCGCGCTCAAGCATCCGCGCAGTGTGGCGGTGCAATTTCGTTACGCCTTTGTCGTGGATGAAGAAGGATTGAAGGTCATTGACATCACGCGCTTGAATGACAAGCCCGATGAAGTTCAACTTTTAGAAAACGCTTTTGTCCCTCTGCCGGAAGCGAAAGATATTTACGTCGCGCGCACCTACGCATACGTGGCTGCGGGCAAAGAAGGAATGGCGATTATTGATGTAGAGCAACCTGACAGGCCGCGTCTGGACCAGATGTTTAATGCTGGCGGACAACTGCAAGACGCGCATCAAATAAAAGTGGCGATGACGAATGCGTCTCTCTTCGCGTATGTCGCGGATGGGCCGGGCGGCTTGAAGATTCTGCAACTGACAGACCCGGAAACGATGGAGACTTACGCAGGCTTTAGCCCGCGCCCGCAACCGCGCTTGATTGCTTCCTTCAAAACAAAAGGCGATGCGCTGGCAATCTCGAAACCGCTCGACCGTGACCGCGCGGCAGACGAGAGCGGCAATCAAATCTCTGTCTTCGGGCGGCGCGGCGCGCGCCCCTTTAACTTGATGGAAACCATGCGATTGCTGCGTAAGGATAACGGCGCGGGCGCGTTCTTTACAGTGACGGACAGGCCCGCGACAAAGCCCGTGGACTTTAAGAGTTCGGCCACAAAGAAGGAGAATGACGACGAGATAGAATCCTCTACAAGCGCAACGCAGTCCGGCGCAGGCGAAAATTTGTTTGCACAATGGAGTGCGCTTGGTTTATTTATGGCTCTGGCAATCGGATTGAAAATAAGACAGACGCGGCTCTGGCGTTCATAGCTGAAGCTTCGTGTCAGTATTATAAAGAGATTTACGAACCACGAAATCACACAAAGCGAGACGAAGGTTTGTCTTTCAATTCGTGTTGTTTCGTGATTCGTAACTGTCTTTTGTCATCTTTCTCAAAAAGTTTATTGCCCGCGCGACAAAAACAGGAGGCCCGCCCGATGAAACGAAATATCTCCGGCATCATCACTTTAATTTTTCTGGCTGCGGCCTGCTATCTCGTCGTGCAGCCTTTGGGCGGCGTCTGGGCCAGAAATGCTGTTGCGCTACAGGACGCTCTCAAGAAAGAGCTTCCGAAGGCCGTCACGCTCGGCAAAGACAGCAAGGATGACAAACACGGCGAGGTCGCTTTCAATCACGAGACACACAGTTTTAAAAATTACACCGCAGACGGCAAAGCTGTGATTGGTTGTGTGATTTGTCATCACACGGATCAACCCGCCGACGCGCTCAAGCCGCCTTTGAAGACTTCGGAGAGAAAAGTCGTCTTGACTGTTGAAGCTCTCAAAGCTGCGGATGCTGCCGGCGTCAAAAATTGTCGTGCCTGTCACTTGCAAGCCGACGACGACAGCAAACCGATGCCGAGCATGACGGAAGCAGGCAAGTCTAAGCCGACGATGTTGAATAACGAAGTTGCGTACCACCTGAACTGCAACACCTGCCACGACGCGGCGATTAAAGCGCGCCCCGAACTCAAAGGCAAAATACCCGGCACGCAGGATTGCTTGAAGTGTCATAAACTGATTGAGTAAAGCGACTCTTTTGTCAGAACCGCCTGCGGTAGCGGGCGGGTTTGAGATGACAAAGAGACAAGCTTTAGAACACCGAAGACCCGCCCGCTACCGCAGGCGGTTCTGACAAGGCAGCACATGCTTTTTTCCTCTGCTCGTCTCTTTTCGTTTTTACTCAAGATGACTTTTGTCATCGCTCTCTACTCATCACAGGTCAGCGCACAGACCTTGACGACGGCTGATGTGCAGACCCTCATTGCGCAATCCGTTTCCGCCGCAGTCCAGTTGAATCAAAAAGTGACTGTCGCCGTCACAGACCGCGAAGGCAATGTGCTCGGCGTCTTTGTGATGACGGGCGCGAATCCGACGACGCAGATTCGCAGCATCGGCACGTTTGGTCGCGGGCTTGAAGGTTTGAGTGTTCCGGCCTTCGCCGCAGCCATCTCAAAGGCAGGGACGGGCGCGCTCTTTAGCACAACGGGCAATGCTTTCACGACGCGCACGGCTGGCTTTATTATTCAGGAACATTTTCCGCCCGCCATAGATTTTCGCGAGGGCGGGCCGCTCTACGGCGTGCAGTTCTCTTCGCTTCCCTGCTCGGACATCAAAAAGCCTGGGCTGGCTCTGGGATTGTCCGGCGACGCTGGAGGCTTGCCTGTTTACAAAAACGGCGTGGCTGTCGGCGGCATCGGCATAGAGGGCGACGGCCTTTACACTGTTGACCGCAACCCAGCAGATTTTGACCAGCCGTTTGAAGAGCTTATCGCCGTCTCAGGCGTGCGCGGCTATGAATCGCCCGCATTGATTCGCGGCGACAACATTCTCGTCAACGGCATACGTCTTCTTTATAGCAATGTCACGAGTCCTTTGACTCCGCCAGCGATTCCTTTCGGAAGTTTGCCCGGCACGGTCTTAACAAACTTTCCGGTACGCAATGCTCTGCCATCTGCTTTTACGCCTGCAACAGTCGGCGGCATCAATGGCGAAGTCAGCACACGCTTCTTCCCTTTCATCGGCAGCCCTTTTCCGACGCCTGCGCTTGGATTGACAGTGGCGGATGTGAATTCGATTATCTCTCGCGCTGCACAGACGGCGAACATTACGCGCGCGGCTATCAGACAACCTTTAGGCAGCAATGCGCGCGTGTCTATCGCCGTCGTGGATACGGAAGGCAATGTGCTGGGAATTTTTCGTTCGGCTGACGCGCCTGTGTTCGGCTTTGATGTCTCTGTGCAAAAGGCTCGCTCGGCGGTTTTCTTTTCGAGAAGCGATACGGCAACTCTGCTCAACGGCGCGGGGATGGGCCAGTATTCAAGCCGCGCAGCAGCGGACGGCGTGCCGCTCAACGGAGCTATCGCTTACAGCGACCGTGGCATTGGATTTCTGCATCGTCCACTTTTCCCGGACGGCCTCAATAACACACAGGCCGGGCCATTCAGCACTTCTCTAGGCGAATGGAGTCCGTTCAATGTCGGCTTGCAACTGGACTTGATTCTTCCGAGCCTACTCGCGCGGCCAGCCATCTGTTCCTTGCGGCAGTTGATGAACAGGCCCGCGTGCGATTGTTCATCAATCCGTGTCATACGCAACGGCCTGCAAATTTTCGCGGGCAGTATTCCGCTCTACAAAAACGGCGCGCTCGTCGGAGCGATTGGCATCAGTGGCGACGGCATTGACCAGGATGATTTCATAGCGGCGGGCGGAGCGACGGGCTATGCGCCTCCGGCTGCAATCCGCTCAGACCAACTCGTCATACGCGGCGTGCGCTTGCCGTTCATCAAATTTCCGCCCACTCCTACGCTTTAGCATATCTCACAAAATCAGCCACAGAGACACAGAGGCACAGAGACAATGAAAAAGGGAGAATGCAGAATGCAAAATGAAAGAGGATGCTTATTTTTGCATTTTAGATTTTTATATTCCTCTGTGTCTCTGTGTCTCTGTGGCCTGTTTGTGATTTTGCTATTCGGTTTGTTTGCGCCTTTAACTGTCAGCGCACAGGCGGCTGGCGGTTTTCGCCTGCGCGTCAGGCCGAAGGTCAACGGCAAAGAGAAAGGGTTGCCGCGCAAACGCTTCTATCTCATCAAAGGCAGCCGCGAAGAGAACAAAGCGTTGATTGAAAAAATTAATCAGACTTCAATCCAGACGCGCGAGTGTTATTACAGGCAAGCGAAAGCGAGCGTGGCTTTTATCAACTGGCTCAAGGAAGGCGATTGCGAGTCTGTCTATTGTCGTCCGATTGAAGAAAAATTTGTGACGGGCGCGAGTGCGGTTCCTGAGTTTCAAGCGGCTTTCGCGCGCAGCGCGAAAGAATACAGAAAGACGGAACTGGCACGGCTCTGGCTGACAACGAATCTCACGGAAGAGATTCGAGACGGCTTCTATCGCCGCAAGCAGACCGCGCTCAAAACCTTAATCGGCGAGGCCGAAACTGCGACCAAATCTTCCGTGCTCTCTGTCATGACGGATAGCCGTGGCACGGCCTATTTCACAGACCTGACGCCCGGCTCTTATCTCGTCACCAACCTGTTGCCGACAGAGGTTGGCGAAAATCAACTGCTCTGGACATGCGACATCACGATTAAAGCTGACGACTCGAAGACCTTGACCATCTCGAACAGCAAAGATGCCAAGTGCACGGTCATCGAAAAGCCTCTGCCCGCTTGCGACGCGAGCACACAGACGGCCACGAAGAGATGAAAACTCGCCTTGTTATCATCCTCGCCTTTATAGCTCTCACGGCGACGGGCTATCTCTTTCCGCGCACAGCTTTAAATGCGAACCCGCAAGTTTCCGGGCAAGACCGGCGAAGAAAACCTGCGTCGCGTAGGGCCACGCAAACTCAAAGGCGTGGAAAATCCGCGAAAGATTATTCCGCCTTCTCGCATCGCTCTGCGAAACACAAAAGCCTCGATTGTGCCGCCTGTCATAAAGCTCCGACAGCTAATTGGCCCACAGCCTCCGGCTTTCCAGACGTAGCCGATTATCCTTCACACGCCTCTTGCACAAATTGTCATCGCGCTGAATTTTTCAAAGGCGCGCGCCCGGTCATCTGCTCCATCTGTCACACAAAAGTCTCGCCGCGCGACGGCGCGCGTTTTGCTTTCGACAAACCAAATCAGCCGACACAGTTCGATACAATTTTTCCGCACGACAAGCATCAGGATGTCATCGCACGGCTCACTGGTTTTGATAAAAAATTTGAAGCGGCACATGCAGGGCTTCAAGAGAAGAGCGTTCAGAAGTACAACAACTGTGCTATCTGTCATGAGACGGAAACGGCGACGCTGCAACCTGCCGGCGGTTTCCCTGACAACTTTCATCCGCCGACTGGGACATTTAAAAATGCGCCCGCGAGTCACGCCTCCTGCTTTAACTGTCACTGGAAAAATCAGCAACCGACGCACAACGAATGCGCCGGATGTCATAATCTATCGCCGACGGACGTGGCGATTCTCTCGGCTCCCAAACGCATCTCGCTCAAATTCTCTCACGCGAGAGAACAGCACATAGACGAGTGCACGAAGTGTCATATCAACATCACAAAGGCCAGCAGCTTGCGCGGGTTGAAGGCCGATGTGCCGCTCAGCGCGTGCTCTGATTGTCATAACAAGGCCGGACTCAGGACAGACCTGGATGATGAATTAGCGCAACTGGATAAAAATCGCGGATTCAACTGTGCATACTGTCATACGTCTGACAAGGGACTGCTGGATGCGCCCGCGAGTCATTACAGGATTGCCGGAAGAGAGCCGCTCGAACGCAAGGACATCAAGTGACGGACAAGCCTGATTCAACACAAACGGAAAACCTTGAGACTTCGGCGCGCACTTTCGCCGACCGTCAAGTGTTGAGGCTTGTCATCCTGCTCATAGCCCTCACAGGCTTTCTCATCGTCCTCGTCATGAATGCGCGCGTCGCGGCAGTGACCTCTGCGCCAGAGCCTTTGCAGGATGCCGGGCGCGACTATTCAAAGTTTTCGCACACGAGCCAGAAGCACTCGTCGCTTGCGTGCTCGTCCTGTCATCAGCGTCAGAGCAACTCTTCAACGCCGACATTTCCCGGACACAAAGCCTGCATGGATTGCCATCAGGCACAATTCTTCACGCCCCAAACTCCTCTCTGCAATATCTGTCATTCGAGCTTGTCCGGCAGCAATCCGCCCCTGCATGGCTTCCCTTCCAAATTCAAAGAGAGCTTTAACGCGAAGTTTGACCACGCGCAGCACAACACAGGCGAAGCCAGACCCGCACAAGGGTGCGCATTCTGTCACACTGCGACACTGCGGCGCGGCGTTGCCATGACTATTCCCGCGGGCATCAACGCGCACAATAACTGTTATCAATGCCACACGCCCGGCAAGACTTCCGGCGGGCGCGACATCAGTTCATGCGCCACCTGCCATTCACTCGCGTCTTATCGTCGCACGCCGACAAACTCCGTCGCCTTCAACGCCAGCTTCAGTCATGCCAAACACAGCTTCAGACAAAGACTCGATTGTGCGGACTGCCACACACTGCGCGGCGGTCTGCCGCAAGCAAAGCAAGTCACCTCGCCGCGCACCGCGCAACACTTTCCACCTTCGCGCACCCTTAGTTGCGCGACCTGTCACAACAACAAAAGAGCCTTTGGCGAAGCGGACTACGGCGATTGCAAACGCTGTCACACGCAAGCGACATTCAAGTTCAAAGGCATACGCTAATTAACTTCAGTTCGACAGTATCGGAATGCGGCTTGGCCGCTCATGCTGTACGGAAAGTCATAGCGGCTCTGCCGCTTCTGCTGTGCGGAAAGTCTCTGACTTTCCGGTCATCTGCTTTTTTACCTGTGAGGCTGCGCCTCACACGGCAAGGCACAGCCTTGCTATTAATTTCTGAGCGCGGGACGGAAAGCCAAAGGCTTTCCGCACAGCACGGGCGGCATCAGCCGCTTATCTTGCACTTCACGTTAAAATATTGCCTCTCGCGGCGGCTTTCTGTAGTGTAAGAGAGATATGTCTGAGCGCGAGCAGCTAGAGCAAGCAATCATCATTCAGGAATCTTTGCGCACGACGCTGGGCGATGCTCTGGTGGACGCGACCATTGCGGCGTTGCGTCAAAAGCTCAACGCGCTCGACGCCGAAGAGCCTCCCACAGAACAACGCAAGCAGGCGACAGTCCTCTTCGGAGACATCTCCGGCTACACTGCTATCTCCGAAACGCTCAATGCAGAAGAAGTCAAAGAGATGATGAACTCTTTGTGGGCGCAGTTAGACAAAGCCATCACGGATCAGGGCGGGACGGTAGTGGCCCACATGGGCGACGGCGTGATGGCCGTCTGGGGCGCGCCAAAGGCGCATGAAGATGATCCTGAAAGAGCCATCCGCGCCGCGCTCAAGATGCAGGAAGAGGTGGGCCATTTCTCTGCCACGAGTTTGCGCGCACAGTTCAGGATGAGACAGGCGACGGTAGAGCCTCCTGTCCTGCGCATGCGCATCGGCATCAACACAGGGCCGGTCATTCTCGGCACAGTCGCCACCACGAAAGAGTTCACAGCCCTCGGAGATACAACCAACCTTGCCGCACGTCTTGAACACGCCGCACCTATCGGCGGCATTCTCATAGCCCACGACACTTATCGCCAGGTGCGCGGAGCTTTCGATGTCCAGCCGCTCAAGCCAATCAGCGTCAAGGGTAAATCAGAGCCCGTGCAGGTTTATGTCGTCGAGCGGGCCAAGCCGCGCGCCTTTCGCGCAGGCACGCGCGGCGTCGAAGGCGTCGAGACCAGCATGGTCGGGCGGCACACAGAGCTTGAGCGACTGCTAGATGCTCTGCAATCCGTGACCGAAGACAAAGAACTGCATGTCGTGACAGTCTTCGGCGAAGCCGGACTCGGCAAGTCTCGCCTGCTTTACGAGTTTGACAGTAAGGTCGAGCTCTTGCCTGAGCGCGTGCAGGTCTTCAATGCGCGGGCCACTGAATCAACACGCGGTCTTCCCTATTCGCTGATGCGCGACATCTTCTCTTTCCGCTTTGAGATTCTGGACAGCGACCCGCCCGTCGTTGCGCGCGAAAAATTAGAGCGCGGGATGATTGCCTGTTTCGGCGCGGGCGAAGAGGCCCGGATGCGCACACATTTCATAGGCCATCTCATCGGGCTCGATTTCTCCGCGAGTCCATTTCTCTCAGGCATCCTCAACGACGCCAAGCAGATTCGCGACCGCGCCTTTCATTACGCGACGCAATTCTTTGCGACCTTCGGACGCGAACGCGCGATGGTGCTCTACCTTGACGACCTGCACTGGGCCGATGACGGCTCGCTGGATTTCATAGAGCACGTGGCGCGCACCTGCGCGGGCGTGCCGCTCCTTATCCTGTGCCTCTCGCGCCCGACTCTTTTAGAGCAGCGTCCGGCGTGGGGCGAAGATGGAGCCGGGCGCACGCGCCTGATGCTGCAACCTCTGTCAAAGCGAGAGAGTCGTCAACTGGTCGAAGAGATTCTGAGGCAGGCCGAAGATGTGCCGCAGGAGTTGCGCGATTTAGTTGTCACAGGAGCGGAAGGAAATCCGTTTTATCTCGAAGAGTTGATTAAGATGCTGATTGACCAGAAGGTCATCGAGCCGGGCGAAGAGCAGTGGCATGTGGATTCGACAAGGCTTGCAGAGGTCAAAGTGCCGCCGACTTTGACAGGAGTCTTGCAGGCGCGTCTCGACGGTCTGACGATGCCTGAGAAGACAGACTTGCAACGCGCCTCTGTCGTCGGACGAAAGTTTTGGGACAACGCGGTGGAACATTTGAAGAATGGCATGGCTTCCATCGCAAGCGACGCGAAGGATACGCCTCTCGAATCGCTGCGACACAAAGAACTGATTTTCGCGCGCTCCGCATCCACCTTCGCAGACGCCAGAGAATATATTTTCAAGCACGCGCTTCTAAGAGATGTGACTTATGAGAGCGTCCTGATACGCGAGCGGCGCAGCTATCACAAGAAGGCTGCCGAATGGTTAGTTGAGCGGAGCGGAGAGCGCGTCAACCAGTATGCCGCGACGATTGCAGAGCACTACGAGCGCGCACTGGAGATAGAGCGCGCGATTGAATGGTGTGGCCGCGCCGGAGAGCAGGCGCGCGAAGCCTACGCGCTGCCGACAGCCATCGGCTTTTATCGTAAGGCGTTGGATTATTCTGCTGCGCTTGAACAGGACACGACATCTCAGTGGGGCAAGCAAAAATTAAAGTGGTACGAAGGTTTAGCAGAAGCTTTGTGGTGGCAGGGCAAGTTTGCCGAATCCGTAGAAGCTTACAAGGCCATGCTCGAAGCTGCTGAAATTGAAGGAGACCTGCTGGCGCAGGCGCATGCGTGCAACGGGCTTGCGCTCGTGCAGGAAAAAGAGGGACACAACCGCGCTTCTTTAGAGAGCGCGAAGTGCGCCGAACGCCTCGCCGGAGGCTCAGACCCGACTCCCGAAACGATGGCGGAGTTGGCCGCCGCGCTCAATCGTCAGGGCAGTGTCTTATATCGTCTCGGAGAAGTTTCGGCGGCAATGTCAATCGGCCAACATGCGCTTGAGCTTTCAACGACTCTGGGCCAGAGCGGGCGACGCGAGCGCGCTGGCGGTTTGCGCGTGCTCGGCCTCGCATACTTGATGCAGGGCCAATTCGAGCAGGCGTATTCCTACTTCGATCAGGCGCGGGAGTTATGTCTTGAACTCGGCGACCGTCGCGGCGTCAGTAACATGCTCATTACTATGGGCGAGACCGTGCGGCAGCGCGGCGATTATCCTGCCGCAGTCAATCTCTATCAGGAAGCGCTCGCCATCGCGCGCGAGATTGGCGAGCGCACGGTGCAGATTATCTGTCTCAACAATCTTGCGGGCGTGCGCGTCGGTCTCGGCAACTACGACGAGGCCGAAGCAGATTTGCGTCAGGTGATTTCCATGACAGGCCCGTCCGGTTATCAGGTGTTAACGGAAACCTACAGCTTCTTAGCCTCTGCGTGTCTGGGCCAGGGCAAGGTCGAGGAAGCTCTCGAAGCCGCGCAGCGTGCGCTGGCTCTGGGCCAGAAGACAGAGAATCACGAACTCATGGCGGAGGCATGGCGCACGCTCGGAGCCGTCGCCGCGCGGCTGCCTGAACCCGTCACGATTGAGAATCAAAGCTTCGACGCGGCGGCCTGCTTTCAAGAGAGTTTGAGGCTCTTTACAGAGCGCGGAATGGAAGCCGAGCGCGCGCGCACACTGCGCAACTGGGCGCGCTATGAACAGGAGCGCGGCATGCAGGAACGCGCCGACGCCATGATGCAGGAAGCCCGCGAGATTTTTACGAGACTGGGAATGGAAGAGCAAGGATGAATGATGAAGGATGAAGGATGAATGGCATGCTGTTTAGGCTCGAAGCATTCATCTTCAAATAGCACTCCTTTCATCATTCATCATTCATCATTCATCCTTGCTCTTTGATGCGATAGGCTGTGAAGTTGCCTTCGTGTTTGGTCTGGATAGTTGTTTGCTCTGCCGTGACCAGATTCCAGACCCATTGATGCACTTCGGGACTAATTAGAATTTCGCCTTCACTCGCGCCCGCGCAATAGCGTGAGGCGCGATTCGCCACATCTCCGATGACAGCATATTCCATGCGCTCTGCGTTGCCGATAAAGCCGTGCAGAGCTTCGCCGCAGTCTATGCCGATGCCGAGCGAGCAGGTCTCTACATCTCTGGCGGCGCGCAAATCGCTGAGCGACTTGATGACCTCCTGCATTTCCAGCGCGGCGCGGACAGCATGCTCGTGTTGATTATCATCCGGCTCAGGACTGCCGAAGACTGCGAAGATTGCGTCGCCGACAAATCTTTCAACCGTGCCGCCTTGCGCAAAGATGGCTTCGATGAGCGGCGGAAAACATTCGTTGAGCAGGTCGCTCATGCGCTCCGGGCCGAGCCGTGTTGTGAGTTGCGTGAAGCCGCGTATGTCTGAGATGAGGATTGTCACCTGCGAGCGGCGCGTGCCGATGGGCAGCGTGCCTGTGCTTGCCTCCGTCATCAATTTGTCGCGGACGGACGGCGGGAAGCGGCTGCTGAAAAAGCGATTGGTAAACTCTGCGTGCCGTCGCAAATCTTCGCGCGTGTAGTGATGCGCGACGGCCATCGCCGCATGATGCGCGGCGGCCTGCAAGAGCCGCAGGTCGTCCAGTTCAAAAGGCGGGCAGGCTTCGGAGTTGTCCACGCACAAGACTCCGAGCACTTCATCCTTCCAGAGCAGCGGCGCGTACATTGCAGATTCGATTTGATAGCGCGAGATTGAGTCGAAATGCTTATCCTGCTCGGTCTCCATCTTCGGCGGCCAGATAAAAGCTTTCTTCCGCTCCATCGCCTGCTTAGCCATTGTCTGACTGACTGCCGGATTGCCGGGCGGCAGGTGCGCCTTGAGCGTGAGCCTGCCGGTCGCGCGATCCTTGACCAGCAATGCGCCGCGCCGCGCGGATGAGATGACTTCTACGACACGCTCTACGACGACCTGTAGAAGTGATTCGAGTTGCGTCTCCGCGCCCAACTGAAACGGCAGGTCATAGAAGAGCGCGAGTCGCTGCTCAAGCTCTCCGGTCACATACTTCGAAGAAGCATAATCGAACTCCGAAGAGTCAATGACCTCTTCGCTCGATTCGAGACTCGGCGCTATATCGGTGAATGATAAAAGCTGCGTGACGGCTGTTTCGTCTATGGGGAGGCCAATTCTCAGCGTCGTCTCGCCCATCCGTACCACGTCATCATCGTGAAGCAGACGCTTGCCCTGTCCCCTAATCTCTTCGCCGTTTATCTTCGTGCCGCGTGTGCTCTTCAGGTCTTCAATCCAGAACTGACCGTCATCTTCCCAGATGCGCGCGTGCGTGCGCGAGACATACATGTCCGGCGCGAGGTCGAGCGTGAGACCGTCCGTATGGCGTCCGATGAGCACCTCAGAGGTCTCGCTTTCAAAGACCTTTTCATTGCCCTTGTAAGTGTAGATAATACGCATTAACACTAACGACCACTTCGGTTTTGAGCAAGCACGTTTTGCTGCCCGTTCGTCAAGCTATTGCTGAGATGCGTGTTCAAGTCCCAGCGTCTCCGCATTTTCTCATAATGTACACATTAAAGAATTTCCCGCAAAGGCGCAAAGGCGCAAAGAAGTTCGCAAAGATGTTGAGCTATGACTTATCTTGAATGCTTTCTTTGCGCCACCAACGCCTTTGCGGGAAACTACTTTTTCTTTCTCTTTCTAACTGAGTCGTTCCTCAAAAGTTCTATCAGTTTTCGCTTGATAAATGATATAAGAAGGCTGCGCATCACCCTTCTGTAAGTCATCGCACAAGCCTTATGCCTCAGGAAATCACCAACCACAGCGAAGTGCTCGACGCCATCCGGCGCACGGATATTATCTCTGAACTGGCCGAAGAGAAGGACGGCAAGTTTAAGTACGAGTCCGATTTGGAAGTCATAGCCTACGGGCGCAACTACACAGGCAAGAAGGTTGGGCCATACGCGCAGCTACTTGTTTATGAAGCCGGCGAAGAGATTATCCGGCAGGGCGATTGGGGCGGCAACACTTTCTTCTTCGGCGTCGAAGGCGACCTCGATGTCTATGTCAAAGACCAGGCGGGGAAGCAGAAATGGGTTGACTCGCAAAAACCCGGCAAGAGTTTCGGAGAGATGTCTGTGCTCGCAGGCGTGCCGCGCACCGCAACGATTGTCGTCCCCAAAGGAGGACGCGCGACAGTCCTCAAGGTCGAGCGGCCCGCGCTCAGACTCCTGCGCAAGCTGCCGAAATTTGGGCAAGCCCTCGACAAGGTTTATCGCAACAACGGACTCAGGCGCACGGTTGACGATGTGCTCGACGTAGTTCATGGGCCACTCAATGCAGAGCTTGTCAAAAGACTCAGTTCGTCCGCGCAATTTAAAATCTACAGCAAGCATCAAGTCCTGTTTCGCGCGGGAGAGACAATCAATCACTTGGTCTTTATCAGAAGCGGCTGGCTCAAGCGCGAGCACGCACAGGGCGGCGACCATAAATCCCATAAAACTATTTCTGCGGATGAAGAGAACGCTGGCGTTGATTTTTTAGGCGCGGGAAATTGTCTGGGGATTGAGGCTTTGGAAGCAGACACAAGTTGGAAATACACCGCGACGCTTCTGGCCCACACAGAGGTGATGGAAGTCCCTGTTAGTTCTCTGCGCGATGACCGCGAGTTGTGCGACACGTTGCGTGAAATTTTTCTTCCGTCGGATGCGTCTGCGCGCGCTCTGCCTTTGTTGGACACTGGCAGCGTGGCGGCTGCGGAAAAAGAGATTGCGACAGGAATTGTGGATGGCTCGAACCTGCTCGTGATGGATATGGATTTGTGCGTGCGTTGCGGCAACTGCTCGCTCGCCTGTCACAAAGTGCATGGTCAATCGCGTCTCTTGCGGCGCGGCATACACATTAAGCGTCCCGTCAAACCCGGCAGTTCTTTGACGCAGCACGTGCTCTCGCCGTCTGTCTGCCTTCATTGTCAAGACCCTGAGTGTTTGACCGGATGCCCTACGGGAGCTATCGCGCGTTTTCCCGGCGGGCAGATAGACATTGAGACAAAGACCTGCATCGGCTGCGGCGACTGCGCGACGCAATGTCCTTACAACGCCATCTCTATGGTTCCGCTCAAGCCGCCTGAGCCTGAGCGACTGACATTCAAAAACAGAATCAAAGGATGGTTGAGCCTCTCGCCGCCCGCTCTGCCTCCGCCTGTCAGCGAGATTAAAGACCTGCTCGCGGTCAAGTGCAATCTCTGCGATAACACGCCGCTCAATCCTGCGGGTGCGAGAAAGCCCGCTTACTCCTGCGAAGAGAACTGCCCGACAGGCGCGCTCGTGCGCGTTAACCCGCGCGAGTATTTCAACGAGGCGCGCAACTCAATCGGCATTGTCTATCAAGACCAGACGCACGCCATCGGACGCAATATACACAAGCGCGATTACATTGCGTGGCTCTGGCACACGTGCGGCATCGTGGCGACGATTGCTTTGATGTCTCTAGCAGTGTGGGCTGCGCGTCGTTATGGTCTTGATGGGCGGTTTGGCGAGACGTGGCTCACTGTGCGCTGGGCCACAGGTCTGATTGGCTTAGCAGGCATCGCAGGCGTGATGGCGTACCCTGCGCGCAAGCAGATTTATAGAAGACGCGCAGGGCCGCTTCGCTACTGGATGCTGGCGCACGTTTATCTGGGAGTGATAGCAGGTTTAGTTCTTCTGCTGCATGGCGGTTGGACGACGGGCGGGCTGCTTACCTCGCTGCTGATGGTGTCGTTTGATTTAGTTATCTTGTCGGGACTCTTCGGCATCGCCTGCTACATCATTGTCCCGCGCATCATGACGAGCATAGAGGGCGACCCGCTTCTCATCGAAGACCTTGAGACGCGGCGCGACGAGTTGCGCGCGACCTTAGCGGAGACTGGCGCAGACAATCCGCAACTGAGAGAGATAATAGAGCAGAAAGTTTATAAACATTTCTTCTCTCTCAAATATCTACTGCGGCAATACATCAGGCGAGAAGAGTTGACAGACATGCTGGCAGACGCGCGCTCAGTGTTTAAGATGGAAGCACAGCGACTCACAGACCCGGCGGCGCATAAGCTGCTGATTGAAGCGATTGAAACGGCTGCGACCTTGAGGCGCGTTGACTCGCTCATCTATCTACACAGGCTGCTCAAAATCTGGCTCGCCCCGCATGTTATCTCGACCTCGCTGATGCTGATGCTGATGCTTGTGCATATCATTCAAGTTGTGTTCTTTGCCGTGCGTTAGTTGGTTATCATGATAAAAGAAAGTTTCCCGCAAAGGCGCAAAGGCGCAAAGGAAAGATGCCAAGAAAGCTTTCAAGATAAGTAGAGCTTCAACTCTTTGCGTGCTTTCTTTGCGCCTTTGCGCCTTTGCGCGAACTTCTTCGTTTTTATGTAATAAAGAAACAGCCAGTGGAAAACTCATCCCCCACATTTATCATCACGCGCGCGGATCAGGTGGTTGACCCTGTGACGTTTGCGACGCAGGCGTTGAGGGTTGGCCGCCAGATAGATTGCGAAATCCTGCTGAATCATCCGACGGTGTCGCGCCTGCACGCGGGCATCAATGTGATAGACGGTCGTTTCTATCTTATCAATCTCAGCCAGTCTCATCCGGTCACTTTAAATGGCAGGCTTGTGGAATTTAACGAGCCGGAAGCTTTGGCCGATGGAGATGTCGCGCAGCTTGGCTCTTTTTATCTGCACATGAGTCGCGCGGGCGAGTCTCTCAACATACACGTTCGCTTTGAGGTGGCAACCAATGTTGCAGAGGCAGTTGAGCAGGCTACGCAGGAGCAACCGCTCGCGCCTGAATCAGCAGTCTCTGCTCCGCCGAAGGTGGCGGACGCGCTCAAAGAGTTTTGGGATAAGCGCACGCGCGATAAGGCCGCGCGCCCGTCGCCGCTTCACCCGCGACAACCAGCGCGTCCCGGCAAGGCGCAGTTCAACTGGAAGCCAACCAGAGACCTCTTGCGCCCGTGGCCCTTTTCAGTTTTTATCTGGGCCATAGTCCTCATCGCTGTCATCTCTGTCGCAGCAGCCTTCTGGTACACACAAGCTTTTTCGCCCGCTCCTGTTTCTCAACCGCACGCGCAGGCCGCGCTCGTTCATCAAACTCCTGCGACGGCGATTGCGAACAAGACTAATGCCAACTCGTGCACGACCTGTCACACTGTCAAGGGAAGTATGGAAGCGAATTGCGCGGCGTGTCATCAGACAGCAGCCTTTGATGCCGCACTGACAGGTATTCCGGCGCACACGGAAGCGGGAATCGGTTGCAACTCATGTCACGCGGAACATCAGGGCGCGGATTTTCGTCCGGCTGAAGCCGCGCTCAAGACGTGCGCGACATGCCACACGAATGACAATCAGAATCTCTATCGCGGGCGGCGCGTCTTCACTCCGCACGGAGGCACGGTCGGTTATCCGGTCGTCAACGGCAAGTGGGAATGGCAGGGATTGAGTGATGCCGCGTGGCAGCAGAGGAAGGATGTTGAAAGTGAAGCTCTCAAGCGTGCGCGCGTGCGTCTCGCGGGCGAGACGGATGACGATTGGCGCAGTAGGCAGTTTCACGCGCTGCACTTGAACCGCGTGCGCGTAGAGAATGTCGGGCTGAAAGATGGCAACAAGACTGGCGATTTATCCTGCTCGAATTGCCATAAATCTTTCGCGCCGATTGACCTCAAGACTCCGCAAACAACGTGCGCGAGTTGTCACAATGGAAATAACGGTCAGGTGGCGAGCGTGGGCCAGCGTCCGGTGTTGGCCGGTGACGCGCCCAACTGTTCATCCTGTCACATACAGCACATCAAAACGCCCGGCCACTGGAATCCGCGTCTGCTCTCTCCCGCCAGCGAGACCGCCGCAGAAAGGACACGCTTGACTGCAACCATCATCTCGCATCAATAATCTGTTGCGGTGCACGACTCTTCAAAGATGATTCCCCGGAGAGCATGAAAAAGTCTTCCCTGCTCAACACCATCGCTCTGCTGCTTCTGCTGCTGGCAATTAATTTATTGTCAGGCGGCGGCCTCTCTGCGCGCAAAGTTCCGGGCGGTCTGCCCTTTTATGCATGGGCCGGAATTTTTCTGGCAGTCCTTTTCGCGGGAGCTTTTTTTATCTGGCGCGATGCCGCACGCGCGCGTCGCTTGCTCAAAGCTTCGGCGGGCAGAAAAGTTGTAGCGGAAGAATTGAACACGCAACTGACGAAAGAAGACCTCGAACTCATACGCCAGATGGAGCCGAACGGGCCGGCTTATCCGCACCCTGTAATTTTCGCGGATCGCTGCATCGGTTGTCATGCGTGCGTCGAAGCCTGCCCGCATGATGTGCTGGCGATTGTCGGCGGCATTGCGACAGTCGTCGCGCGCGACCAGTGCATGGAAGACACTTCATGTCAGGTCGAATGCCCGGTCAATCCAAAAGCCTGCGTCGTCGTCAACACGACCAAGCGCATCAAGTCGCGGCCCGCACCGACACGCGACGCAGCCTTTATGACCAATGTGCCGGGCTGCTACATCATCGGTGATGTCTCCGGCACGCCGCTTATCAAAAACGCTGCGAACGAAGGAGCGGATGTTATCAAGCACATCGCAGATGAGTTAAAAAACGGAGCCGGGCCTGAGCCGAAAGCCGAGACGGATGTCGCCATCATCGGCATTGGCCCCGCCGGATTGTCTGCGGCGATTGCGGCTCAGCGACAAAACTTGCGCTACGTCGGCATCGAGCAGGACAAAGCGCTCTCGACCATCGAAGCCTATCCGAAAGGCAAATATATTTTTTTCAAACCCGACACGATGCCTTCGCGCGGCAGCATCAGCGTCGAAGGATTGGGCGAACAGCGCGAGCGTATTCTGGACCAATGGCTCGGCACGATGAGTTCTCACGGAGTAGTCATCAACGAAGGCGAGAGTTGCAAGAGCGTGAAGCGCGCAGAAGACGGCGACTATTTCACTGTGCAGACCGAGAGGGGAGTTGAGAAAGAGAAAGTCACTTATCGCACGCGGCGTGTCGTCCTCGCGCTCGGCACGCGCGGCACGCCTATGAAGCTGCGTCTGCCCGGCGAAGAGATGAAAGTCACACGCGACGGGCGCACGGAAGATAAGGTGAAATACAAGCTTGCAGACCCCGCGAGCTACAAGCGCAAGAAGATTATCGTCGTCGGCGCGGGCAACTCTGCGATAGAAGCTGCGGTTGATTTAGTCGCACGACGCGACGGCGACCGCATCAGCTTTCGCCCGCCTGAAGAGATTAACGAAGTCACGCTCGTCATCCGCAGCGACCTCAAGACAGACCTCAAATTCGGCAACAAGATGCAGGTCTATCAATGTATAGACGAAGGAAAAATCAAAGCTTACTTCGGCACTTCCATCAAAGAGATACGCGACGGCGAAGTGGTCTTGATGAATGCGCGCACAAGCGAAGTGAAAGAGACTGTGCCTAACGATTTTATTTTCGCCATGATTGGCGGCGACAGGCCGACCAGATTTCTGGAAAGCATCGGAATCAAGATTGCTTAACAGAAAAGCACGAAAGAATCTCGCGCTGGTGGCGCAAAGGCGCAAAGAAAAGATGCCAAGAAAGCTTTCAAGATAAGTAGAGCTTCAACTCTTTGCGAGCTTCCTTTGCGTCTTTGCGCCACCAGCGGGAAACTCACTTTTCTTTGCCACTTTTGCAACTAACCTGAGACTAAAACTCATTGACAATCCAGCATCACGCATTATAGTGGCAGCGTCTAATTGGTCAGATGGAGATATTATCTCCTTCCTTCCAAAGAATTATTTCCGTTATCGCGAACCAGTCTCGTCTGTATCCAAAACTCCGTATCAGTTTGAAATATTCCTAATATGATACGCTGCCTAAAACCGGCATCGTGTATTTAATATCGAGACTGTCGCGCCCTCGCTTTCCCGCAGAAAAGGAGTAACCATGCGAGCTTTTTCTACCGTCAAATCTGGACGAACAAACAGGCTGCCGATGTGCCTCGCGCTGATGTGTATGGCTCCGGCCCTCTTGCCGGTCGGTCGCTGGCGTTCGACTGCCGTTTCCGCGGCAGGTGAGCAGCAGCGAATTGCAGTGACCAGCTTTAGCGCGGATGCGCAGAGCCTCGGCGCGATTCCAGACTCTCCGGCTGGCGGTCAAGTGTGCGGCGACTATACTGGCCCAACCAGAGATGTGACCTTTACTGTGGCGGGCATGCCTGCCGCCAATCAGCTCACATTTGTGGCCGTCGCTTTTACCTTGACTCACACAAGGGTTGGCGACTTGAGGGCCACATTGATCGCGCCCGGCAATACTGCCTCGCACATTATCTTTTCGCAAACCGGATCAACCAGCAGTCAGAATTGCGGCGACAGTTCAAATTTAAATGGCTCTTACACTTTTCTGGATTCCGCGCCGACCATCCCGTCTTTCTGGCAAGCGGCGCAGTTGGTAGGAGATGCTGAGTCTGTGCCGCAAGGCGGCTATCGCACAACAACGGCTGGCGGTGGAGGCGGAGGCGGAGGTCTAACACTCATCACGCCCGCCTTTGCGAGCGTGACGAATCCGAACGGCGTCTGGACTCTGCGTTTTCAAGATGGCGGAGAGGGAGATGTGGGCGAAATCACTGTGGCAACATTGACGCTTGACGCGGCCCCGCCTTCGACAGTGCGCAAGCATCTGGATTTCGACGGCGACGGGAAAGCGGACTTTGCAATCTTTCGTCCCGCAAACGGCGTCTGGTATATACGGGAAAGCTCCAGCGGTTCGCTGCACGCTGTGCAGTGGGGATTCGGTAGCGATGTGCGCGTGCAGGGCAACTACGATATTGACAATCGAATTGACCACGCAGTCTTTCGTCCGTCAGAAGGCAGATGGTACGTCCGGCTCAGTTCAGCCGCAAATGTGTTCGTCCTGAACTTCGGCATGAACGGAGATGTCCCTGTGCCTGCGGATTACACTGGCGACTCATACGATGACTATGCACTCTTCCGTCCCTCGACTGGCACATGGTACACATCTACAGACCCTTCAACCAACTATGGAGCGATACGCTGGGGACATCAGGGAGACCTCGCAGTGCCAGCCGATTACGACGGCGACAACAAGGCTGATGTCGCAGTCTTTCGTCCAACAGAAGGCAACTGGTACATCAGGCAAAGCTCTACTGGCGCACTCAGGGCGGAGCATTTTGGTCTCGAAGGAGACAAGCCCGCGCGTGGAGATTACGACGGCGACGGCAAAGCCGACATCGCTGTCTTTCGTCCCTCAAGCGGCGCGTGGTACATCCTGCAAAGCTCCACCGGCACGCTTCGCTCGCAGTTCTGGGGACTCGGCACGGATACGCTTGTGCAGGCAGACTATGACGGCGACAACAGGACAGACATCGCCGTCTGGCGTCCATCCAGTGCGACCTATTACATTATCGATAGCTCGACAGGACAGCCTCGCACCAGCAGCCCGAACGCCATCGCTGGCGGCGGACTGTGGGGACAACTCGGCGACAAGGCACTGGCCTACGTCCCTGAGCATTAACGGATGAACGAGAGTTCGAAGTAAGAAAACATCGCTTCGTTAAGGATGAAAGCGGCTGTGGCCGCCTGCTGTGCGGAAAGTCTGAGACTTTCCGCACAGCTATTTTTTTCCCCGGCGAGGCTGAGCCTCGCCTAAGGTTAAAGGAGCGCAAACCGAAAGCCAGAGGCTTTCCGCACAGCCAAAGCGGCAGAGCCGCATCTCGTTCTCTACTAAAAACATCTCGCCTCTATCGTCAAACATCTTGCTTCTATCGTCAAACATCTCGCCTCTACCGTCTCTCAAGTTTTCCTCAAGCCTGCAAAATCCTCATAAAACTTAGCAAAAACGCTATTCCTGCCAGCCTTGAAACCGGCCCGCGCGCTCTCAAGGAAATCTCAAGCCGAATCCTTATTCTCTTAGCATGCGAGCTTTTCATCAATGAGCAGGAGGATTGGAAAAATGAGGGCGTCCAGAGCAGGTGAGATGGCAAAAAGATTTGTCGGCTTGGTTTTTGTACTCGTGCTGGTGTGTGTCTCTTACGGGCAGGGCTTCGCGGCTGCGAGTTTGAGCCCGACCTTGCAGAATCAGCTTCAAGGGCTTGCCAATAATGCTTCGGTTGGAGTGGTCATTATCAGCTTCAATACTTCAAACGGTTTGACTGCAAGCCATTTGAATCTGTTGCGCGGCCTCGGCATTAACAACGGCGTGACTTTTCGGACGCTCGGCATGGTCGGAGCCGCGCTCAATGCAGGGCAGGTGCGCGCTCTGGCAAGCAACAGCGCGGTGCGTTCCATCTGGTCCAATGACCGTCAGATTTATCACATGAATCAGGCGCGCATGATGACGGGTGTGGACAAGCTGCGGACGGACACAGGCTTTACTTTTCGCAACGGCGGAATGCCTGTTTCGGGCGCGGGAAATTTTTCAGTCTTCGTTATTGACTCCGGCATTGATGCGACGCATGCAGATTTGCCATACGGCACAAAAGTTATACAGAACACACAGCGCGTCGTCTCGACAGACACGGGCAACACAGGCATCACGATTGGCGGAGTTCCGGTCAACGGTTTGACGCCCTCGCTCTCGATAGAGAACGTGCCGAACACAGACACTGTGGGACACGGCACACACTGCGCTGGCATCGTCGGCGGTCTCGGCAGCCGTTCGGGCAGCACTTACGCGGGCGTTGCGCCGGGAGCGAAGATTGTTGGCTCAGGCGGCGGCGCAATTATCCTTGTGCTTGATGCACTGGCCGGATGGGAATACGGACTCTCGCATCAAGAGACTTACAACATTCGCGTCATCACAAATTCTTATGGCCCACTCGGCGGCGCAAGCTACGACCCGAATCATCCGTTCATCATCGCCAGCCAACTCGCTTACGAACGCAACATCACAGTCCTCTTCGCAGCCGGAAACGACGGCGCGGCAAAGGACACGCTCAGCCCTTACGGTCAATCGCCCTGGGCAATGGGCATCGCCGCCGGAACAAAAGATGGAATGCTCGCAGACTTCTCTTCTCGCGGAGTTCCGCGCGCGGAACGATTAAACGACAGCGACCCGCTCAACGATAACGCGCAACCGACCTTGGCCGCGCCCGGAACCGGACGCTACTTCGCTGGCAGCCAGACTCGCTATGGATTTACGACAGACATCATTTCCGTTCGCGCCTCGACAAACCTGACTTCCAATGGTTTGACGGCGGACACGGAAATTGCGCCCGGCATGCTTCCCTTCTACACGCAGATTTCCGGCACTTCGATGGCGACGCCGTTCGTAGCAGGCATCGTGGCCCTCATGCTCGATGTTGACCCGACACTGACGCCTGCGGAAATCCGGCAGATTCTGACAGAGACGACGACACGCATGCCCGGCTATGAGGACTTTGAAGTCGGCGCGGGCTACGTCAATGCTTACGCTGCTGTGGACAAAGTTTTCAATCGCTCGAAGGTTTATCAGAATTTCTCGGAACAGGCTTTCAATGTTCAGTTCGGTGAAGAACGCCCCGCCGCTCAACCTTTCCATATAGATTTCAGCCCGGAAGTTTCTGGCCCAGAGTCAACCAATGCGACGACCTTTACGGTTGACGCAGGAATGAACGTGCTCGACGTTTTCGCTACGGTTGATAACGCTGCGGAAGAAGGCACCGGAAATTTCGTCGGCATCAGAATCACTTCGCCGAGCGGAGTTGGTTACTCGACAGCGATTGAGAATCCTGTGCTCGGCAGTTCTGCACGACAGATTGTGGTCCAGAACCCGGAAGCAGGGACATGGACTCTGGAAGTGCGCGGCGCGCGCGGCCTGACGGCTGTGCAGGGAGCCTCTTCTCCGATGCAGATTGCTTCGCCCGGCCCGGTTGACGGCAATGTCAATCAGATTAAATTCATTCTGCCGACCATCCCGGACATCCTGGGCCACCCGCAACAGGCGCAGATAGAAGCCGCGCTCAAGAATCGCGTGATTGACACTTACGCGGACGGCAGCTTCCATCCCAATCAGACTGTGACACGCGAAGACCTTGCGCGTGCGCTCGTCCTGAATACTCCGCTTCGTCAATCAATCGCCGCGACGCAGAAGTTCGCGGATGTCTCAGGCGACCTCGTTCGCATCGCGGAGGCTGTGACGGCCAGAGGCTCTACATTGCGCGACTACGATTTCGCGCCGAACGGGATGATGAGTTCTTCCGGGACAAGCTTTAATCCGTCTGGCTCTGTGAATCGTCTCGATTTAGCGGTTGCGCTTGTGCGCGCGCTCGGACGCGATGCGGAAGCGCGCGGGCTTGCTAACTCGACAGTCACTTATAACGGCGCGCCGCTTTCGGATAACGGACAGATTGCGCCGGGCCTGCGCGGCTATGTGCAGATAGCTCTCAATAGCGGATTGTTTGAAGCGTTTCCGGCGGAAGTGATTCAAATCGGGCCGGGACAATTTCAGGTCTTGCCCGGCCCGCGCTTTGAGCCCGGCACAAGCGTCGCGCGCGGCACGTTGGCTGTCAAACTCAATCTCTATCGCCAGCTATTTACGACCGGCGGCTGATGCGAAAAGGAAACTCTCGAAGCCTCAAGCTTGCACAAGCTTGAGGCTTCGAGATTAAACGCCGATTTATCTTTCCCTACCTACGGAGGCATCATGAAGAGCAGAACGAACCACACGCGGAGTTTTAGAAATTATTCAATCGTCGCCTTAGTGCTGGCGATGTTTATGACGGCAATCTATTTTCCTTTTAGCCGCACAGAGGCCGCGCCGGGTGTGCAGAGCGTGAACGTGAAGAGCGCGAATCAGCTTGCGCCGATGTACAAACGTCTCGTGCCGGATTTTGATTTGAACCAGAGCCGCGCTATCGGAAATTTGCGTGCGCCGTCGAGCCAGCAACAGGCAGCCTTGAATAGCTTGAAAGCTTCAGCCAGCGCGCCGCAGATGTCTGCGCGTTGGAACGAGTTCGCAGGCTCGCCAGATGTGCTCTATGATTTTGCAAGCCAACCTTTCACAGGCACGCCGGAAGAAGCGGGCCGAGCTTTTCTTCAACAGAATGCCGCGCTCTTTGGCATCTCAAATGCCGCAGACCTGCGCCTCGTCAGCAACAAACAGGCTCTCGGCGGAAATCTGCTTCGCTTCCAACAAACTTTTAATGGCATTGATGTCAAAGGCGGCGGCATCGGTCTCGTGATGAAAGAAGGCCGCGTCGTGATGGCATCCGGCCCGTATTTCAGTAATGTGAATGTCAATACGCAGCCGACTGTTTCCGCACAACAAGCGCGTCAGACAGTTGATAACGAACTCGCGCGATTTAGAATCAATCTTCCGGCAAACATTCAAAGCATTTTGCAGCCCGGCCTGAACGTCATCTCTCAACAGGTCTCGGCAGTCAGCAATCTCGAACCGCGTCTTGGAATTTATCCGACCGCAGATGGCTACAAGCTTGTCTGGAAGGTCGCAAAGTTTTCGACCAATCCGTTCGGCCTCTTCCTGACGGAAGTTGATGCGCACACAGGCGAGATGGTTTCGCGTCAGGATTTTATAAATTTCCAAAACCCTGTGCATCCGATGACGGCTGATATCTATCCGAAATATCCGACGCTCACGCAGGAACTCAAAGACCAGTCAATCATCTCCGATTGCGACGGCACGCCGTGCGGTCAAGTGCGCGTTAACCTGCGCTCCTTTGACCAGCAGAACGTGGTGACGGGTTTGAATGGAACATTGACAGGCACGCACGCGCTCGTCAACAACGTGCTGGCGACCAAGCAGCCTTTCGCGCAAGCCGCGCTCGGCACATGGCATTTCCGGCAGGACAACCCAGCGGGCTTTGAAGCGCGCACCAACGAGCAAGACCAGTTTGCAGAGCCAGCAGAGCATCAGGACGAAATCAATTCTTTCTTCTTCGTCACATACCTGCTCGAATATGTTGACTATCTGCACGTCGCCGGAGACCGTCAAACGGCAGGCGGCAGCGAGGGCGATTTCCCGGACACGTATCCGAACAAGACTGTTCCGCTTCCGGCGACAGTCCATTTCCCGAATGTCTATCTGGCCCTGAACGTGGTCTTGCGTAACTCTGTCCCAGACCCTGCCGACCCGAACTTAGCTTTCAAAGCTCTCGGCATGGACAACGCTTTCGCGGCTAACGTGACTGGCATTTATCAGATTGCGACCGGCTCGCCTGCGCCCGAAGGCGTGGTTAATACGACGAGCTACGGTCACGGATTTTTGATGAACGACCTCGCGCTCGAAGGCACTGTGCCGTATCACGAAGGCATGCATGCCATCACGAGCCCGATTGCAGGGCTTGAAGGCGGCAACGAAGCCAACGCGATGAACGAAGGACAGGCGGACATGTGGGCCTTTACGATTACGAATAATGATGCGCTTGGCGAGTATGTCATACAATCGAAAGGCTTCCGCGACCGCGCACGCAGTCGCAACCAAAACCCTGACGCGATTGCTTACATACGCACGGCCCGCTCGACTTTGAAATATTCAGACATCGGCACGCTCTTCTGGCCCGCAGAGCCGGAGTTGATTCCGTTCGTGCTCCCGGCCAAACCTGACCGCTATGATTTTGAAGAGCACTATGACGGCGAAATCTACATGTCCACGATGTGGGACATCAGAGAGATGCTGGGTCGCGTCTATCCGAATGACACGATTTACAAACGCCCGCTTCCTGAAAATGGACTCGCCGGAAAGAAAATCACGAAAGGCACGGAAATCTTCGAGCGTGATTTCTTAGGCGCGATGTACATCTTAGGCACGACCGCGCCTGATACTTTCGTCAAATCGCGCGACGCGATGATTGTCGCAGACCAGCTTCTTTATCCGACGGATTCGACAGACCTGACCGCGCCGGGCAAGCACCGCGCCATCATCGAACAGGTTTACGCCGCGCATGAAATGGGCATCAATGCCAGAGAGGTTGATGCTTCGGGCAAGGCTACGATTTCCACGCAGGTGACTCCGTTTGTCGGCGAGCAGGCGGCTCCGGCTGTTCCCTCGAACGTCTCTGTTGATTCAGCCAGCCCGCGCTCTCTGCGCGTCAGTTGGGATGCTTCGCAGGGCGCAGTTGCCTACGAAGTCTTGAAACGCAAAATTGGTTTTGAGAATCGCCGCGAGCCGAACGGCAAGCGCGAATACATTGACGGCGATGCAACGACAACTGGCTTTCGCCATGTAGCCTATGTTGCCGGAAATCAACTTTCCTATGTTGACGAAGGGCCGATTCACGAAATCTTTTCGGCATCTGGCTTGAATGATTTGTTCGACAGCGAATATGTAGTGCGCGCCATCGGCGTCAACCAGACAGGGCAAATCGGCGTCTCGAACTTTAGCGGCTCAAGCCGCGCCGTCCGCGCCGAGCAGGATTTGACCGCGCAGATTGACTCGGCCATCTCAAACATCACTTTCTCGAACGGCGTGATGGCTTTTGATAACAAGCTGACCAACGCGCGCGGCGCATTCAGCTTTGACAAGACAGCCTACGGCGCAATCAAGTTCCAGATTACAAACATCTCGAACCCGACTGTGTCCGTGAGAAACGCAGACCAGAACGGCAACACGTTTGTTTACAATCAGACCTTGCCGCTCGGCGCGACTTCAAACGCCAAACGCCTTGAGTTCAATGATCCGGGCGCGCAGCTTTTCACCTTCGATGCGCGGATTACTGCGGGCGCATTCTTTAGCTCGACAGTTGGCAACGGCAGCCAACTGCCGGACGGGACATCGAATCCGCCGCCGCCAGTGGTCTATTCCATCTTCCGCGAAACAAAGTCAGGACAACTCCTTGCGGGCGACCCGTCGAGCCTTGTGACGGGCGAGTTGTCACCGACCTACGGCGACCCGCAATTCAGAGGCATCACGTGGGAAGACATCGAAGTCGTCACCAAAGAGGACGCGCTCTATCTTGAAGCCACATTGTCTTCGGTGATGGCGCGCGACCTCGACCTGGAGCTTCGCACGGAAGATGGGGAAGTGATTGCGGAATCTGCCGGCGAGACTGCGGACGAGCATTTCGTCGTCGCGGTTGAACCTAACACGCGCTATTTCTTCCGCGTGCGTGGCTGGCTCAATGGGCCAGCGCAGTTCAATATCGTCAGCGACCAACTGCTGCCGCAAGGCTCGCAGAACGAGAACGCTGGCACGCGCACTATCGGCGGAAGCGGCATCTCTGGCGGCGCTTCGACAGGCGGCTCAATCTTGACCAGACTCGTGCGCTTTACCGTCAACCCGCTGACGCGCAAAGTCACTGCTCAGCTTCTGAGATAGAGAGCAGGCAGAACAAACTCTCCCCAAACGCGCAGAGGCGCGAAGAAAAGACAGGTTGCTTTTCTTTGCGCCTTTGCGCCTTTGCGGGAAACTTTCTTTGCCGCTTGACTGCGCATCAAACAGAAGCGCACAATCCGAGCCTGTCCTGTGAAGCAAGCTCTACCTCTGACATTTTCTTTTGGAGTTTCAAGTAATCATGCGTCAAACTGCTTTTTTTCATAAACCCTCTGTGCGTCGTTATCTGTTGACAGCGTGCATCACGCTCGTGTTTCTCTGCGGCTGGACAACGGCCCGCGCGGCGACGCGCACATGGGACGGCGGCGGCGCGAATGCTTCGTGGACGACTGCCGCCAACTGGGTTGACGATATAGCTCCTGTGGCTGGCGACGATTTAGTGTTCCCTGCTGGCGCGGCGCAGATGACAACCAGTAATAATTTCGCGCTCTTTACAACCTTCAATTCAATCACCATCACAGGCGGGACATATGCCATCGGCGGCAATCTCTTCACGCTCAGCAATGGCATCACGGCGAACGCAGGGACGCTCGCCGTCAACACCGTCATACGGCTCGGCGCGCCGCAGACTTTTACATCCGACGCTGGCGCGACCTTGAGCATCAACATCGGCCTCATCAACAACGGGCATCTACTGACGCTCGGCGGAAGCGGCACGACTCTCATTCTCGGATTGATAAATGGCTCAGGCGGATTGACCAAAGAAGGCTTAGGCATCGCTTTGATTTTCAACGGCAACAACTTCACTGGCCCAACGACTGTCAACAACGGCATCCTTATCATTGACGGCGCGCAGGCACTGACCTCTGTGACTGTCGCGGGCGGCGCGCTCGGCGGCACAGGCACGACCGGAGCGGTGACGGCGACGAGCGGCATCGTGAGCGCGGGCTCTCTGACCTCGCCGACAGGCATACTCAATATTCACGGCAACCTCGCTGTCAACTCGCTGGCTATCTTTGCTCCGAAGATTAACGGCACGACTGCCGGAAGCGGTTATGACCAGCTCAATGTCACAGGCGCGGTTGACCTGACGAATGGCATACTGGTGCCAGCAATCTTTCCGGGCTTCACGCCGGGCGTCGGCGATGCCTACGTCATCATCAACAACGATGGCACGGATGCAGTCACAGGAAATTTTGCAGGCATGCCGGAAGGAGCAAATTTTACTACGCAGGAAGGCATCAACTTTCGCATCACTTATGCGGGCGGCAGTGGCAATGATGTCCTGATTACTGTCACCAGAAGCAGGCCCGCGCCATTTGATTTTGATGGGGACGGCAAGACGGATGTTTCGGTATTTCGTCCCGTCGATGCCACTTGGTACATCCTGCAAAGCTCGAACAATACTTTCACGGGCCAGCAGTTCGGCATCAGCACGGACAAAATCGTTCCCGCAGACTTTGACGGCGACGGCAAGACAGACATCGCAGTCTTTCGCAACGGGGCTTGGTACATCATTGACAGTTCGACCAGCGCATTCCGCGCCGTGCAGTTCGGCACAAGCGTTGACATCCCTGCTCCCGCAGATTACGACGGCGATGGCAAAGCAGACATCGCAGTCTTTCGTCCTTCGTCCGGCACTTTCTATTTCCTGTATAGCTCTGACAATTCTTTCCATGCACAGCAATGGGGCATGAGTGGCGACGTGCCTGTGATGGGAGATTATGACGGAGACGGCAAAGCGGACACGGCAGTCTATCGTCCATCCGCGAGCGCGTATTACATTCTGCAAAGCTCGAATGGCAACATCATCAGCCAGCAATGGGGAACGACGGGAGACAAACCTGTTGCAGGTGATTTTGACGGCGACGGCAAGACGGACATCGCTGTCTATCGGCCCGGCACATCAAGCTGGTACTACCTGCAAAGCACTGACAACAGCTTCCGCGCCGTCGCGTGGGGGACAAGCGGCGACATGCCTGTCGCGGGCGATTACGATGGCGACGGCAAATGGGATGTAGCAATCTTCCGTCCCTCTGCCGGCGCATTCTATATCTTGCTGAGCACGACGAACGCTTTGCGCGCAGAGCAGTTCGGACTTAATGGAGACACGCCTGTCGCTTCGGCTTATATTCCATAAAGTCTCAAACCCTCTTCTTGATAGCGGGTCAGTTTGAAAGAGAAAGAAGAAAAGACAATCTCGCGCAAAGGCGCAAAGGCGCAAAGATGTTGAGTGATAATTTATCTTGAATGCTTTCTTTGCGCCTTTGCGCCTTTGCGCGAGATTCTTTCGTAAATGTATATGAAGAAGCTTGTCCAGAAAATTTTCTTAATCGGCTATTCGCTTGTCATTCTCCTGTTCATCTGCTGCGCGTTCGCGCTTATCGTTTTCGCGGCGTTGGAGATGTGGCATGGCATCAATCCGCAGGCAGGGATGCCTTTGCGCGAAAGATTTAATTCCATTCTGGAAGGCGTCGGGCTTTTGACCATTGCCGTAGCCGCGCTCGAATTGGGCCAGACGATTCTCGAAGAAGAAGTTTTAAGGGAAGCGCAGATGAGTGCGCCGACGCGCGTACGCAGGTTTCTCTCGCGCTTTATGGTCGTCGTCATCGTCTCGCTGTCGGTTGAGTCTCTCGTCGCAGTCTTTGAACTCGTTCACGATGATCCTTTGAAGCTGATGCAGGCTTCCTCCATCGCCATCGCCGCCGCCGCGCTGCTGGCCGCGTGGGGCATCTTTATTAAATTGAACAAGAGCGCAGAAGAGTTGGAACCGGAAGCAATGGCGGATGCCAAGAGCGAGGATAAAAAGGTAGATGGCCGCGACAGCTAATATACCCGTCGGAGCTTCGGCGAGCACGACCACCGAAGTCACTAGAGAGTTGACGGTCGCGCATTTTCATGAACACATGCCTGAGGTCTATGGCACGCCGATGATGATTTACCTGATGGAGCTTGCGGCGGCGCGCGCCATCCAACCCTTTCTGCCGGAAGGCTGGGTCTCCGTCGGCGCAGTCGTCAATGTCAAACACCTTGCAGCGACTCCCATAGGCTTTACCATTACGGCGCATGCCGAAGTGATTTCCGTCAGCGATAATCTGGTGACATTCAAGGTCGAGGCTCACGACGGGACAGACAAGATTGGCGAAGGCACACACATTCGCGCTCCCATTGAGATGAAAAGATTTTCGCAGAGGATGCAAAAGAAAACTCTTCAGCAGAAGAAGCAGAAGCAGTCATGATTACGATCCGCGCGGAGACGGAACGAGACCACGCGGCTGTTCGCCGCATCAACGAAGCGGCCTTTGATAGCGCGGCTGAAGCAAACCTCGTCGAAGCTTTGCGCAGAGAGGCAAGTCCATACATCTCTCTTGTCGCAGAGCTTGATACAGAGATTGTCGGGCATATTTTCTTTAGCCCCGTCAACATCGAATCTGCGGAAGAAAGTTTTACTGCGCTCGGTCTTGCGCCGATGGCCGTGCTTCCTGAATATCAGAATCGCGGCATCGGCTCGCAACTCGTCAGGCAAGGATTAAATGAATGCCAGCGTCTGGGCCATGATGTCGTCGTCGTGCTCGGTCATCCGAAATATTACCCGCGCTTTGGCTTTGTCCCGGCTAGTCAAAAAAAGATTACTTCCGAGTATCAAGTGCCGGACGAAGTTTTCATGGTCGCTGAATTGAAAGCGGGAGCTCTGGATGGCAAGCAAGGATTGGTGAAGTATCATCCGGCGTTCGGCAAAGTTTGATTCGCTTTAAATCAAAAACTTGAGGGGAAAATCCTATGCGTCAAATGAGATGCACGCTCGCGCTGCTCGTTCTATTGTCAGTCTGTTTGACCACGCTCGTTGCACAGGAGGGCGCGGAGCAAACGAGCCCGTTCAGAGCGCAACCGCGAAAGGGCAAGGGGCTGGTTGCTATCAAGGCTGCGCGCGTGATTGACGGCACGGGCAGGCCGCCAATCCTGAACGGCGTAGTCATTGTGAAGGACGACCGGATTACAGCCGTCGGCCCCGCGAGCAGTCTCACGATTCCGGCTGGAGCAAAGGTCATAGACCTCGGAGATGCAACGCTCCTGCCCGGTTTCATAGACGCACACACGCACATCATCGGGCGCGTGCTCGGAGACCCTGACAATGAGTTGTCTTCCGTCAAGGACTATCAATCTTTTGAAGCCATCCTCGGCGTCGGCAATGCGCAGAAAACTCTACTCGCAGGCTTTACGGGAATCCGCAATGTCGGCGCGAGTCGCTTTGACGACTTCGCTCTGCGCAAAGCGATTGTGGAAGGCTGGGTGATGGGGCCGCGCATGCAGGCTTCGGGTCATTCGCTCGGCATCACCGGCGGGCATTGCGACGAGAACGGCTACAGGCCGGGACTTTTTGACGGCTCCATCAAAGACGGAATCGCTGATGGGCCAGAGCAGGTGCGAGCGGCTGTGCGTTATCAAATTAAGTATGGCGCGGATTTGATAAAGACCTGTGCGACGGGAGGCGTGCTGTCCGAAGGAGATGCTGTCGGCGCGACGCAATACACTTATGAAGAATTAAAAGCTCTCGTGGATGAAGCATCGAAGCTCGAAAGAAAAGTCGCGGCGCACGCGCACGGCGCCGAAGGCATCAAGATAGCCGTCCGCGCAGGAGTCTCTTCCATCGAGCATGGCTCTTTTCTTGACGCGGAAGGCGCGCGCATGATGGCACAGCGCGGGACTTATCTTGTCCCGACCTTGATGGCCGGAGAAGCCGTCGAACGGCTGGCGAAGAGTGGCATCCTCAAAGGCTTTCGCGGCGAGAAGGCTCTGGCCGCCGCCGCAGCGATGCGTCGCGGGATTAAGATTGCAGTGGCCCACAAAGTTCCTATCGCGCTCGGCACGGATGCCGGAGTGATTCCGCATGGCACAAACGCGCACGAGTTTACATTGCTCGTCGAATGGGGCGGCATCGCTCCGATGGACGCCATCGTGATGGGTACTTTAAATAGCGCAAAGCTGCTCGGCTGGGACAAGGACGCCGGCTCGCTCACAGCAGGCAAGTGGGCAGATATCGTCGCCGTCCCCGGCGACCCGCTCAAGAATATACGCAACATGGAAACGACTGTGTTCGTGATGAAGGACGGAGTCATTTATAAAGGATGAAGGCGGAAGGATGAAGGCGGAAGGATGAAGTGAAGACAAAAGGCATGCTGTTTAAGCTTGAAGATTTAATATTGAAGCCTTCAATCTCAAATAGCATTCCCTTCATCCTTCCGCCTTCATCCTTCATCCTTGCTCTTCATCCTTGCTCTTCTAGCAACTTATTTTTCTTCTGACGCATCCATCGGCAGACACACGCCTCTCTCCCGCTTGCCAAGTGTGCGCGTCTGGTGCTAAACGTCAGCAGAGCACATATTGATTCGAGTTCTTTTGGAAAGCATTACCGGAGGAGATTATGAACAAGAGATTTATCATGCCCCTGACAGCCTTCGCGCTTGTTTTGACGCTCTCGCTTGCGGCCTTCGCGGATACGATTCGCCTCAAAGACGGCAGCGTCATACGCGGCGAGGTTGTGGGCTTTAAAGACCAGCAGTTTACAGTCCTCGTCGGCTCAGGCGCGCGCGGACGCCGCAGCACCGTGACGCTCTACATGGAAGACGTTGAATCCATCGAGTTTGATTCGACCAATTCGAGCGCAGCCTCTTCCCCTTCGACGAATGACGATAATACTATGAGCGGCGTGACCACACCGCAGTCGTCCACGCAGTTGCCGCGCCCGACGCCCACGCGCCCCTCTTCAACGCAGCAACCGCCAACGACAAGGCCAACTAATACGACCGGAGCTAACACTTCTCGCCCGGCGACGACAACGACAACCAACAACCGGCCCGCGACTTCGGTGCCGACATCAATTCAAATCAATGCGCGCGTTCGCGCAGACAATACTTCCAACGGCTGGACCAATAGCGGCCTCGTCGTCAGGCGCGGTCAGCGTCTGCGCATCACAGCGATGGGCCAGGTCTCGCTCGGCAACGGAAAATTCTCCACGCCTGCTGGCGTCAGCACATTGCCCGGCGGCGACAAATTGATGAGAGACGAAGCAACAGGCGCGTTGATTGCGGTCATCGGCGACGACAACAACGACTTTATCTTTATCGGGCGCACGCGCGAATTTGTCGCACAGCGCGACGGCGTGCTCTTCCTCGGCGTCAACGAGGAAAATCTGGCCGACAACACGGGCGCGTATGACGCCGTTATCGAAGCCGAAGTTAGATAGCAAGGATGAAGGATGAAGGATGAAGGATGAAGGATGAAGGGCATGCTCTTTGAATTTGAATGCTTTATCTTTAATGCTTCATCTTTGAAGAGCATATCCTTCATCCTTCATCCTTCCGCCTTTATAAATCACTCCGCCCTGCTCTTGCATCTTATGTACGCGGTTTGACATCTAATTGCCTTGACCACGCGCGGCGCTGCCGCATATAGTTTTCAGTTATAAAAGCTAAAGAGCATCCCCCTCCATTTTGTCGTAAAAGGAATTTGTCATGAGCCTTCAACTCTTCCGCCGTCGCTTCTCTGCCATCGCGCTCGTCCTTGTCATGACCTTGAGCGTCGTTGGCAATCTCTTAAATGTGCAGGCGCAATCGCGCCGCCAGCCGCCGACTTCCAATCAGAAGAAGAACAAACGGCCAGACGGCTCGCAAAAGCCGCAGGAAGAGACGCCGACGGATGTGGTCGGCAAGCCGCAGGACGCTGAGGTCGTCACCGTCGCCACCAACATCGTCAACATTGAAGCTGTCGTTTATAACAAAAAGAGCGGCGTCGCGCAGACGGGTCTCAAGAAAGAAAATTTTGCAGTCTTTGAAGACGGCGTGCAGAAGGAGATTACAAATTTTTCCACGCCGGAAGCTCCGATAACTGTCGCGATGCTGGTTGAGTACAGCAAGCTGACAGAGACTTACGGCGGCGACGGTTTTGAGCCGGGCCGTTATGAAGTCCTGCGCCCGATGGCAATCTTTCTCTCGCAATTTATCAAGCCGCCCGACGATTACGTCTCCGTCATAGCCTTTGACATCCGCCCGACGCCGATTACAGATTTCACCAACGACCCGCAGCGGATTCAGCAGGTCATCAGCCTGATGCTCAAAAACTATCCGGCCTTCCGCGAGACAAACCTCTACGACGCGCTCAGGTTTACGCTCGTCGGCGGCAAAGGCGATGCTGTCGTGCTTGAGAAAAATGAATCCCGCACAGCCGAATACGGCGGGATGGCTGATGTGCAGAATCGTCGCAAGGCCGTCATCCTGATAGCCTCCGGCATAGACACTTTCAGCAAGATTAACTATGACAAGGCGCGCAAGATTGCGCAGAACGCTGGCGTGCCGATTTACATCATCGGGACGATGAACTTCTTCTTCAAAAAATACGGCGACCGCATCAGCGACATGGACAGCACGCTCGGCGACCCCGGACGCATGACTTTCCTGCAAGCGCAGAACGCGCTCAAGACCTTCGCCAAAGAGACCGGCGGCGCATACTATCCAATCACTTTCGAGGGCGAAATCCCCACCGCCCTGCAAGGCATCAACGCGCTCTTGAGAAGCCAGTACAGCTTGGCTTTCAACCCCGGCGAACAACAGAAACGCGACGGCAAGCAACGCAAACTCGTCGTCAAAGTTGACGTTGACGGCGACGGACAATTCGACGACAAAGAGTACGTCGTCCAGCACCGTCCCTTCTACAACTCACCGAAAGACGAAAAGCAGGATAAGTGAGTTCGAGACAAGAAAGAGTTCGTTTCGTGAGCCCCGACAGGGGCGGCAGATATTAGCCCCGCGCGTCAGCGCGGGGACACGCGCACCGCACACAATCCGAGCCCCGTAGGGGCGGCACAATTTATGTCGCCCCTACGGGGCTCATTATTTATCTCATGCTTGTTAACCCACGACTCACGTCGTGGGCTACTGATATGTCGCCCCTCGCGGGGCTATCCACTTTTTATATTCCGTAAAGACGCAGACGGAACTCGTCATTAAAAGCATAGAGGTCTGCGCGCTTGCCTGAGAAGAGGCGTGAATGTCTGAGGAGCATCGGCAGCCCGCCTGTCTGTAACTTCAAACCGTAAGCGGGATTTAAGAAGAGCGCGGCGAGTTGCGGATTGAGCCGCATCGGCACGCCATAGCGAATCGCCCTCTGCGCGGGCGGGGCAAATCCGGCTGTGCGGCGCGGATTGATAATCTCTATCGTGTGGTCAAAAATATAAATCCGCGTCGGCACATCCCTGAGCGCGAGGTCACGATGCACTAAAGCATTCGCCAATCCCTCGCACACAGCATCGCTTTGATAATTAGCACGCGCCACTACCTGCTGCTCGCCAACCGCTTCATCATCCCTGCCCGGAAACTTGCGCGGGCGCGTCTCCCATAAATCGCAATAACGCTTGATAAATTTAAAGGCTGATTCATAGAGCGTGTGCAAATTTCCTTCGAGCTTGACTGTCTCGACTAGCGGAGACTGCGTCGTATCGCCTGCGTATCTTGAAGCAATGATGGCCGAGCGCGGCAAGAGTTCTGTCACGCGCTCGTCGCGTCCGAAGAGCAAAATCCCCGCGACAGTCGGCAGCACATCTCCCGCATTGCCCGCCGCCAATAGCAAATCGCGCTTTAAAACTTCTCCTGTCGGATAGCCATTGAGCGACGATTCCTCGAAGGCATCGCCTTCAAACTCTCTCACAAAACTCCACAGGTGCGCCTCGTCTATATCTTCGACACTCGCGCCGATGACAGGCACGTTCTCATAACGTAAGGGCCGCGCCTCGTCCATCAGCGTAGAGAGTTCTTCGCGCGAAGCCTCACGCTTTTCAGAGCCAAAGCGCATGTAGAAACGACCGTCGCGTGTTCGATAAGGACGACGACGCCCGTCAATGTCGAGCGCGACGATGCGGCGGCCATTGTCAAAAGCTATGCGGTCAATAAAGGGGACGAGCGGCGGTTCTATCTCTTCGCGGCAGATGCGTACAAGCTCTTCCTGAACCATCTCTGGATCGTCAACGCCTTCTACGCGCAACTGGTCGTTGACGCCGAAGACAATCAAGCCTCCTCCAGTGTTAGCGAGTGCGACAATTTCTTGGGCAATCTTCTCCGTATTGGAGAGCTTAACTTTTAGTTCAAGGAAAGTATCTTCGCCGCCGCGCACGAGGCGCATCAGTTCCGTGCGAGAAGTTTGCGGAGCGGGAGTGGAAGAGAAAAACTCCTGGAAGGCGCGTTCCGAAGCCGGTTCGTGTCGCTGGTTGTTGCGAAATTTTCTGCGAGCCATTTGTGTCTGGACGGGGCTGCGTTTCCCGCCCGGATGCATCCGTGACGCATCGCTGGAATATAGATGTTTGATGTCAGATGCCAGATGTCAATTTTGCTTTTGACATCTGACATCTACTTGACTGCTTCAAGTATCTCCTGCTCGCGCCGCGCAAGCTCCTGGCCCTGCTTTGTAATCAGGAATCTATAGAGCGCGACGGCGACGATTGCGAACAGGGCCAGTGTAACATACTTCACAGCCAAACTCTGCGCGAGATAGCCCGCGGCGGCGGACAAAACCGGCGGCACAGCCATCGCCAACGCCAGTGGCAAAAGCAACAGCCCCGTCATGCCTGAGACGTTCATACGCTTTCCGAACTTCATCCCTTTTGGAAAACGCAAAGACAGCCAGTTGCCGACGAGCATCATCATCGCCCCAAAAACAGGCAGGCAAAGTAGGACGAAGATGAGCGCGCGAAATGTCAGGTCGCGAAAGACAATCTGATTGACTGCGAGCAGCAGCAATGCAAAGCCTGTCGCAATCAGAGCAGTGACAGTATTTTTCGCAATCAGTATCAGGCGGCGATTGACCGGAGACAGAATCAGCGCACGCATCCCGCCGCCCTCGTATGCAAAGATATTGCAGGCCAGCGACGAGAGCAGCAAAAAGACATAGAGCATTCCAAGAGCCGCCAACAATCCTTCGCCGTACAGCGCAAACTCTGAAAATTCCAGCGCAGCAGGCATGTCGCCGCTTCTACGCCGCCCGCCCGTCGGCAGCAGTCGAAACGCGATTAACATGAGAGGCATCAAAGCCAGCATACGCACCTGCGCATTGCGCATGGCATAACGCAGTTCCTTCTCCACAAGCGCGCTCAACTCCGCAGAGACGAAAGGCAGATGCCATCCGGCATCCTGCGCAGCAAATTTTTCATGCGACAATTTTGCAGCCGCCGGGCGTTTGGCCCCGCCAATTCCTAACGCAGAGCGTCGCGCAATGCGATAAGTGACAAAGACCAGGAGAGATGTGTAAGCCGCGAGCGTGAGCAAACCGAGGACGTAAGCCATGCTGTCTCCGGCAGTCAATCCTTGCATCAAGGCGACGGCGGATGCGCCCGGCGGCGTCCATCGCAGGCCAGCGAAATCCATGTCGGAGTGCTGCATGAAGTAAGGCATCAACTGGCCCATGAATGCGCCGCCGAGTCCTATGACGACGCCGACGAGCGCAATCAGAGTTTCGCCGCGCGTACGCTTCCGTTTGAGCAACGCGCCGAGCGAAGTCATCACAAATTTCGATAACGCGAGACCAAATGCAATCGTCAAAAAGGCCACAGGCAGCGAGAGCAAGACATGCCCGCTCCCGATTCCTACGCCGAGCGCGAGCGCGAGCACAATCGGAATGCCGAAGATGGAGGCCAAGCCTGTCAGGTCGCTCAAAAAATCCAGCGCAAAGAGTTTCGCAAGAGAGATTGGATAGAGCAGCAGACGCTCCGGGTCAAACTCTCTGCCACTGCCCATCGTGACGGGCAGCACGGCCCAGAGCATGTGTATAAAAGTGAGTATCAAAAAAGCCGTGGAGATTTTTTGCGCCGTCGAAAAATCTTCCGAACTCGCGCTGGCCCAGCCGACCGCGCCTGCGACAAAAGCCAGTATCAACGCAAGGCCCAGAGCCGCCAGCGTGGTGAGCCACGATGCTGCCTGACTGACCACAGCCCGCCGCGAACGCAAGGCATTGCGAAACAGCTTCCACTTTAACCAGATGAGCGCGCGTAATTGAGACATTAGTTAAAAGTCTGGAGTCTGAAGTCTGGAGTCAAGAGTCAAAAGCATCATGTTGCCGACAGGACGCTTGATTGTACAATAAACGACTGCGGCTCTGCCGCCTGTGCGGCTCTGCCGCCTGCTGTGCGGAAAAGCTTTGCTTTTCCGGCAAGTGCTTCCTCAAGTGTCGTGCGAGGCTGAGCCTCGCGCAGGTCAAGATGAGGCAGCAGAAGGAAAGTCAGAGACTTTCCGCACAGCAGGCGGCAGAGCCGTCTTTATCTAGCAACTTAAGTTAAAATAAAGAAGCGATGAATCCAAACTCAAAGCTACAGGCTCCTGATGCTGTGAAAGCTTATGTCAGTCTCGGCTCGAACTTGGGCGACCGCGCGTTGAATCTGTTGCTCGGTGTGCGCGGGATGATGGACGCGGGGCTGTCGGTCACGCGGCTCTCATCCGTTTATGAGACAGAGCCTGTGGATGTGCGCGAGCAGCCTGTGTTTCTCAATATGGTAGCGGAACTTGCTATCAACATCTTTTCTCCCGAACAGACTCTGGCGCGGCTGCTGAGGGTTGAATATGCTCTGGGCCGCCGCCGCGAAACATTGCGCGGCCCGCGCAATATTGACTTAGACCTTTTGCTCTACGGAACAGAAAAGCGCGAGTCGGATTTTCTGAATCTTCCGCATCCGCGCTTGCACCTGCGTCGCTTTGTTCTCACTCCGCTTGCAGAGCTTGCTCCGCAACTTCTACATCCGTCGCTCGATAAAACCATCGCTCAACTTCTCGCAGAAGTCACAGACCATGCCCGTGTGAAGCTCTGTAGATAATTGGATTTATCCGACACTTATTCTTTTACTCCTTGCTGCCTTCGGCGCACGTCGCCTATAATTGGGGCCTTGCGTCATCCATATGCCAACACCTGAGGAAGATTAGCGGCGACCGGCGAAATGTGCGGTCGCTTTGGTTTCGCTCTGGAAGAAAGAGATTACGAAGATGGCTTATCTCAAACCGCAGCGTCCCGAAAAAGTGACTGCGCCCAGTTTGCGCGCAAGCAAAGAACGCGGCGAGCGTCTTGTCTGTCTGACGGCTTACGATTACCCCACCGCGCGCATTGTTGATGAAGCAGGCATTGACATCATCCTCGTCGGTGACAGCCTCGGCAATGTCGTACTCGGCTATGGCAACACGATACCCGTCACTGTGGATGAGATAGTCGCGCACACGCGCGCCGTGCGCAGGGGTGTGCATCGCGCGCTGCTCGTGGCAGACATGCCATACGGCTCTTATCACACGAGCGCGGATGATGCCGTTCGTGTTGCGCTGCGGCTGGTCAAGGAAGGCGGGGCCGAAGCGGTCAAGCTCGAAGGCGGGCTCAAGCGCGCGCCGCTCGTCAAGCGTCTAGTCGAAGAAGAGATTGCGGTCATGGGCCACATCGGTCTCACGCCGCAATCCGTCAACAAGCTTGGCGGCTATCGCGTGCAAGGGAAGACAGCGGAGACTGCCCGCGCTCTAATCGAAGACGCACGCGCGCTCGAAGAGGCTGGAGCTTTTGCCATCGTGCTCGAAGTCGTGCCGCGCGAGATTGCAAAAATCATCACGGAGAGCATCAGCATTCCGACCATAGGCATCGGCGCAGGCGTGCATTGCGACATACAGGTGCTTGTCCTGCATGACATGCTGGGGATGACTTTTGAGAAGACCGCGCGCTTCGTGCGCCAGTATGTTAACCTGCGCGAGACGATGACGGATGCCATCAGCCGCTTCGCGGAAGACGTGCGCACGGGAGTTTATCCGGCAGAAGCTGAATCCTACGGCTTGCCCGCCGAAGCCGCAGCCGAGTTGCACATCGAAACAGCAAACAAGGATTCTAAAATCAATAAATCTTAAAACAGTGTGCAGTGTGCAGTGTGCAGTAGGCAGTTAAAACTGTTCTTACTGCACACTGCACACTGCCTACTGCCCACTCCCTTATGGAAATCATCAATCGTCGTCAACGCATGAGCTCGGTTGCGCGCAAAGTGAGGCGCGAGCAGGACAGAACCATCGGGCTCGTGCCGACGATGGGCGCGCTCCATGACGGACACCTCAGTCTTGTGCGCGAGGCGCGCAGGATGTGTGATGTGGTGGTCGTGTCTGTCTTTGTCAATCCGGCGCAGTTTGCGCCGGGCGAAGATTTTGAACGCTACCCGCGCGACCTGACGAAAGACACTGCGCTTTTGACTGACTACAATGTGGATTACATCTTTGCGCCGTCGCCTGAGGAGATGTACCCGAAAGGCTTTGCCACATACGTGACGGTCGAAGGTTTGTCAGAGCAGATGGAAGGCGTGGCGCGGCCCGGCCACTTTCGCGGCGTCGCCACAGTCGTCACGATACTCTTAAATATCATCCACCCGGACTTCGCCTTCTTCGGGCAAAAGGATGCGCAGCAAACTCTCGTCGTCAAACGATTGGTACGCGACCTCTCTCTGGAAACAGAGATTGTGATTCTCCCGACCGTGCGCGAACCTTCTGGACTCGCGCTCTCTTCGCGCAATGCTTATTTGAATAATGAAGAGCGGCAGGCGGCATCTATCTTGTATAAAGCTTTGACGCGAGCCGAATCGGCTTACGCGGAAGGCGAGCGCAACGGCGCAAAAATTTTGGGCATCGTGCGCTCCACCATTGAGATGGAGCCGCGCGCGCATATAGATTACGTGAGCGTGACGGATGCAGACACTTTGGAAAAGCTTGATAAGCTAAACGACCGCGCGGTGCTCATCGCCCTCGCCGTGCGCTTCGGCCAGACGCGCCTGATAGACAACATCATCCTCAACCGTAAAGACGGCGCGAAGCTCAAGGCTTAGAAAAAGTTTTCCGCTTTTCGAGTTTCCCCATTTTTGTCAACTAGTGTGGTTTGCAATTTAATGCGCCCTCCCTGACGGTCGGGCTACTGCCCCGATGCTTACACTAGAGGGGCAGTAGCCCGACCGTCAGGGAGGGCGCACCGGATGACACTCAATTACAACTAACTTTCTGGAAAGATGTTTTTATGCACTACCGATTAAAAATTGCTTCTCTGCTCTGCGCCCTGCTGTCCTTCACAATCATGAGCGCGAATCCAAATCATATAAGCGCACGCGCGCAGCAGGACAGCATCTCTGTCAGCACGAATGAAGGGCGCGCGATAAAATCTCTGAGAACGATTCTTGAAGCAGAAACCACTTATCAGCGCACCGTCGGCAATGGCGAGTATGGCGACCTGAAGCAGTTACACGAAGCAGGTTTAATAGACAAGACTCTTGAGAGTGGAACGAAGGACGGCTATCGCTTTCTCATCGTGGTCAAGAAAAGCACGCTGACCTCGCCTCCGTCAGTTGACCTTGTCGCAAGGCCCATCGAATACGGCAAGAGCGAGCGTCGCTCTTTCTATCTCACGGAGGTTGGCACGCTGCTGACCTCTGAGGCGAAGGACGCGCCGCTCTCAGAGATGCGCCCCTTCGCGGGCGGCGGCAAGGTCGAGCCAAAGACTAACGACTCTCAAGCCAACAACATTCCATCTACAGACCCGTCCGGCGAAATAGTGGCAGACACAGATGTCTCTGCCAGCGAGGCTGCGGTCATCAATAGCCTGCGCGCCATCCATGCCGCGCAAACAACCTACAAGAGCAAAGCCGGAGAATACGGCACGCTCGAACAACTCGAAAAGCAGCGACTGATAGACAAAAATCAGATGGCATCCATCCAGCAAAGCTATCTCTTTGAAGTCACGGTGCAACAGAGTCGTCCAAACTCTCCTGCGACCTACATCATCAATGCCATCCCGCAAACCTATGGCTTCACTGGCCGCAGGTCTTTTTACATAGACCACACAGGCGTCCTGCGCGGCGCAGACAAAGAAGGCGGCCCTGCGGACACAAAAGACCCTGCGATTGAAGCAGAGAGAAGATAGCCCGCGCTCAAATTAGCTCTTCAAATCATCTCGCTTGCGTCTCTGTAAACTCTTTTCTGTTTGCTGCTCTTTGAGGATTATGTATAATGCGCGGCACCTCAACTGACCAGAGGCGAAAGCGGTCTTTTGCTGGCGATGAAGTGCTATCTAGCCTCCGCGCGCTCGACTTGTTAATTCCTTTGACAGATTAATCGCACGCACATACCCGCCGCGCGCTTGGGCAGCCATCGTCAGACCGAGACAGTCTTCTTCTGTTAATTGCCGTCTGACGGCACAGGCTCACAGTCATCCGTCAGTGCGGCTCATAGAATTCCTTCTACAAAGGAGAGCTATCATGGAGCGTATTGTTCTCAGGCATCTGAGCGGTTCAAAGGCCAATCAGGTGGAAGAGTTCCCACTCAGTCACGTTCCCGAAGTCGTGCTCGGACGCGACCCGAATTCAACGGTCAAGTATGACCCTGACCGCGACGATCTGGTCGGACGCCAGCATGCCAAAATCACACGCGATGCTACAGACCCGAACGTCTTCAATATCACAGACCTGCGCAGCCGCAACGGGACTTACGTCAACAAACAAAAGATTGCGGACACGGTGAGGATTGTTCCCGGCGATTTGATTCAGCTTGGGCCGGGCGGCCCCGAAGTCCAGTTTGATTTAGAGCCGCGACCCGAAGGCGGCACTGTGCGCGCCACGCGCGAAGCCTTGAGCGACCCGATGGCTCCGACGCTTTCAAACAATCCCTTTGGCACAATTCCCATTCCCACCACGCGCACTGTTGATCTCGGCTCGGACTCTTCCGGCCTCCCGCGCACGACCGTCGGCAAAGCCACCGTCGAGCGGATGATTACAGAGACCGTCACGCAGACAAAAAAGGCTGAAGGCCGCAGGTACATGATGATTGGCGGCGGAGCCTTAATCGGCGTCCTCATTCTCTTCGGAGCCATCGCCGGCTATCTGGCCTATCGCGGCCAAGCATCCGAAGCCGAACTCGGCAAAGTCCAGAAAGAGATGGCGAGCGCGCCGCTGACTCCGAGCGCGATTACTAAGGCCAATGAGCGTTCCGTAGTCAAAATAGAAGTCTCATGGAAACTTGTCTCGCCAAGCGGCGGGCCTGTCTTCCAACGATATATCAACAATGTGCGCGAAGCGAAGAAAGGCAAAAAGCCCGGATACTATGTCAACGAAGCAGGAGCCAAGAACCTTCCCTGTTACGTTTATTTCAAAGACGATAAAAGAATCGAACCTCTTCTGACTTATGAAAATAGCGGATACAGCCAGCTCATAGGCGGCCAGTACACCGGCACTGGCTTCGTCGTCAATGACAGAGGATTCATCCTCACGACTCGCAGTCTGGCTAAAGCTTGGGAAAACTCGTATCCCCGACCAGAGAATATAGAGTTCGGCGTGCTCTATGATGCCGAGACTAAAGAGTTCATCAGGATTCTGAGAGAAAATGAGATACCGGCCTGGGTTCCGTCTCAAACAAAACAAGATATTGACGGACAGCCCGGAGCTTATACGGGCATTAACGATAGCATCTATGTCTCGTTCTACGGGCAGAACAGGCGTGTCTCCGCCCAAGTGACCACAGCATCTCCTGAGCATGATGTCGCGCTCATCAAGGTTGACCTTCCCAACCCTGTGCCGAAGGTTTCTTTTAATAACAACTACGACACCATTCAACAGGGACACAAAGTTTATATGCTTGGCTACTCAGCAGATTCCGCGCCGGTCTTTTATGCGGTCAGATCAAAAGATGATACGTCTCGCGGAACCGAATTGATTGAAATCCCGGCCCCAACATTTAACGAGGGGAGCATTGGCAAAGTAATTCGCGGCAAAGAGGCGTCAGGCAATGCGGAAGGCATTGTGAGTAAGACTGGCGATTATTACGAGCTGACGCTCAGCACCACAAGGGTTGGCAACAGCGGGAGTCCTATCTTTGATGATCATGGAAACGTCATTGCCATCTTTTCGACGAGCAACTTTATAGACAACTCACGTACATATGCTGTGCCGATAAAATTCGGCGCGGCCCTGATGAGTATGGATGCTTCGCCCGGTCAATAAATTTTATGCGCGGCGATAACCAAACAAGGCTGCTCTCAATCAGTCAGTAATAGAGTTTCCGTATGAATAAAGCTCGCCTTCTAAATTCATCTATCGGCGAATACCGTGTGATAGATTTTCTTGGAGCGGGCGGTATGGGCGAGGTCTATCGCGCCGTCCACTCGAAGCTCGGTAGGGTGGCGGCTATTAAAGTCCTGGGGTCAGCCGCGCTCGACAATGGCAGTTTGGCCCATCGCTTTTTTAACGAGGCGTGCATTCAGGCAGGAATCCAACATCCCAATATCGCCACGCTCTATGAATTCATCGAACTGAACGGCCAGCCCTGCATCATCATGGAATATATTGATGGGCACACGCTCGCCGAGCGCGTCCAGCCGCACGGGCCGCTCTCGACCGGTGAAGCCCTGCGGATTTTTCAGTCCGTAGTCGAAGCCGTCGGTCACATACATAGCTTCGGCATCATCCATCGTGACATCAAATCCAATAACATCAAAATCAGCACATCCGGTCAGGTTAAGCTGCTTGATTTCGGCATCGCTAAATCTGAATCCAGTCCGAAACTGACTGAGACAGGAGATGTCGTCGGCACTCTTGAATATCTTTCGCCCGAACAACTCAGAACCGGAACGGCAGATGCGCGTTCGGACATCTGGGCGCTCGGAGTCTTGCTCTATGAGATTACGTCCGGGCAAAAACCTTTCGTCGCTTCCACGCTCGGAGAGCTTTACGAGAAGATTACCAAAGTCAACTATGTGCCGCCTTCAAAGTTGAATCCGTCTCTGCCTGCCGATGTGATGACTATTATCTCTCGCTGTCTAAAGAAGAATCCGGCAGACCGCTATCAATCTGCGGAAGCTTTGCTGCAAGACCTCATAAGATTCTCAACCCTTGCGGGTACAACCCGCCGGAGAGATGGTCTGCCTCATCACATAAACAACAGACCTGCCGAGACGAAGCCGGCAAGAGGGCCGCTTTACTTTTGGGCCAAAAGTAATGTGCTCAAACTCTCAATCGCAACGAGCGTGATGCTGTTGTTTCTTGTTTTTTTGGGAATCTATTTAGCGATGAGCAACCGGGGCGCGCAGACGCCGGATGGCCCGCTTAAAACAGTCCTCATAGACACGTCTGATCGCAAGGCCGCAGGGGCGGCTGAAATTTACGAAGATGGAGAGCGAATCGGCGAAACCCCTTTGATCTACGAAGCGCCAATTGGAAAGCAGGTCAACCTGACTCTCAAGCGCGATAAATTTGATGACGCATTTTTATCTTTTCAAATGGATGTCCAGACATCCAATTATGATTCGGTGGTGATGAAAAAGAAGGGGCAATAATCTCTAAACATCAGAGCGCAGCCCTGGCTATAATGTTTGAATCCGCAGACTGACGCTCAGGCACGTTACAAGCACAACGCGGCGAGTTTAAAGTTGAAGAGAAACGGCTAATTTATGGTCTTCAAGAGGAAGCAGAATGTTCCGTCCGGCTCGTCCCTTTCTGCGCCATACGAGATTATTGCGAGCATGCAATCCGATAGAGGTTGTGTGCGTGAAGGAAACGAAGATGCAGGGAGATTTTTCAAGCCGAGCGACCCGGAGTTGTTGAGCGGGAAAGGCGTGCTGGCCCTTGTGGCCGATGGGATGGGAGGGCATCTGGCCGGAGAGGTTGCGAGCCGTTTGGCTGTCGAGATTATCAGCCGCGTCTATTATCAGGAGCAGATGGAAGCGCGCGAGGCTTTGAAAGAAGCTTTTCTGGAAGCCAACAGGCAGATTTACGAGGCTTCGCAGAAGGACGAAAAGCTCACGGGGATGGGTACGACCTGTACGGCTCTGGCCCTTGTCAACGGCTATGCACATGCGGCTCATGTCGGTGACAGCCGTCTTTATCTGATGCGTGACGACGAAATCTATTTGATGACGGAAGACCACTCGGCTGTCATGGAGATGGTCAGGCAGGGCATCATCGGATTGGACGAAGCCAGAAATCATTCTGACAAAAATGTCATCCTCCGCGCGCTCGGCACGAATCCACAGGTCGAGGTCGAGACATGGGAACAGCCGATGGCCGTGCGCCTCGGAGACCAATTCATCCTCTGCTCTGATGGGCTTTATGATTTAGTGGAGGACTTTAAAATCAAGGAAGTAATGGCGCAGGCGCAGGACGCGCACGCCGCCTGCGAGCGTCTTATCAAACTCGCACGCGAGCGCGGCGGGCATGATAACATTACGGCGGGCATCATCGGCATCAAGCCCGCCGGACATAGCAAAGCACGTGTGGCGCGCGTGACGCGCGAATTGGAGACTGCGGAATGATTGGAACCGTAGTGGGCAATTACAAAGTGGTCGAGAAGATCGGCGAAGGCGGAATGGGTACGGTCTATAAAGGGATAGACCTGATGCTTGAGCGCGAGGTCGCCATCAAGGCTCTGAGGCCAGAGCTGAGCAGCCAGCCGCAAGTCGCCGAGAGATTTCGCAAAGAGGCGGTCACGCTCGCCAAGCTCAATCACCCGAACATCGCAACCCTCTACAGCTTCTTCCGTCAGGGCAATCACTTTTTTATGGTCATGGAGTTTGTGCGCGGCAAGCCGCTCGACCAGCTCCTTGAGTTGCACGGCGCGATGTCTTGTGAGATGGCCGTGCCGCTCTTCTGTCAGGTGCTTGAAGGCATAGACCACGCGCATCGCTTTGGCATCATTCACCGCGACATCAAGCCCGCCAATATGATGCTGACAGACGAAGGCCCGCTCAAAGTCCTGGACTTTGGCATCGCACGCGTGCTCGGCAGCTCGCGCATGACGCGCACAGGCCATCTGATAGGGACTGTGGAATACATGTCGCCGGAACAGATTCGCGGGCAGGAGACGGACGCGCGCTCGGACATCTATTCGCTGGGGATGCTGCTCTATGAACTGTTGACGGGGCGCGTGCCGTTTGCCAGTGACAGCGAGTTCGAGTTGATGAAGGCGCAGGTCGAGCAGATGCCCACGCCGCCGCGTGAGTTCGCGCCGCATATTCCAGAGGATGTCGAGTGGGCCATCATGTGCGCGACGGCCAAAGACCCTGAGAAGCGTTTTCAAACCGCGGCAGCCTTCCGCGAAGCAATAGTTGACAGCATGAACAGCGCGGCTGCCTCAAGCAGCGATACTGTCCCGGATTACTCCTGGAACACATCGCCCCTCGCTCCGCGCGCTTCTTATGACACGACGCCGATTTCCAAAGACCTCGCTGTCAAGACTCCGCCGCCGCCGACGCGCATCGCCAGCATGACTGAGACGGAAGCGGCCCCGAAAGTTTTGTCCGCCAAAACAAATCGCTGGCAGGATTTGAGGGCGCACAAAATGTTTCTCCCGATGGCGGCGGGCGTGCTTCTGGCCCTTCTCTTCGCCGGGGCGATGAGCGCATGGTTGCTCTTCAGAGCTTTTAAGGGAAGCGGAGCGGAGACTGCTGAGGCCGCTAACCGGAATGCAGAGGCTGAGCGGCAGGCCAAGCAGATGACGGAGACGCCCAAGCCTGCTGTCAACACTCCTCCGCCGCCGCCGCAAGGGATGGTCTATGTGACCGGCGGCGAGTTTATGATGGGACGAGACCAGAGCGAAGGCGGCGACGAATACGAGAGCCCCTCTCACAGGGTTGCGGTCAAACCTTTCTTCATAGACATCTACGAAGTGACGCGCGAGGAATACAAAAAATGCGTTGACGAAAAAAAATGCGCGCCGCCGCAGGGCTGGGCCAATGACACTTACCCTGAAGGCACAGGGCGACAGCCCGTCACAGGCGTGACATGGGACAACGCCAACGACTACGCGCAGTGGCGCGGCAAACGTCTCCCGACCGAAGCGGAATGGGAGTTTGCCGCGCGCGGTAAAGAAGGACTGCGCTACCCCTGGGGCAATGAATGGAAAGCGGATGCCGCAAATGCAAACAGCATTAACAACGGCATGAAAGATGTCGGCACTTATCAAGGGGCATCGCCCTTCGGCGCATTTGATATGGTCGGCAATGCTTTTGAGTGGACGGCGAGCAACTGGAAACCCTATCCGGGCGGAGAGTTTCCAGATTTGCTGGCAGGCAAAGGAAAAGTTATTCGCGGGGGTTCATGGAAAAGCCTCCCCAATAAAGCGGCCACCAACACATACAGAGGAGGGCTGGAGGCAACCGGCGGTAAAGATTATCAAAATACAGGCTTTCGTTGCGTTAAAGATGCCGCGCCTTAACTTTTGGTGAAGAGCAGTATTTGGAGTCTCACAGAGCTACGCATCTTTCATACTTCCCTGGATGTCATAGAGCAGGAGGTGGAATGTGAAGAAACTATCAGCAGGCTTACTATTAATCTCGCTAATCATTCTCTTGGCAAACGCTTTTCGCGTAAGTGCAGTGCAAGATGATGATGCCGGGCGAGTCAAGAAAACACCGGGAGCCGCCCCTTCAGCCCCTGCTAAAAAGGGTGGCGGCAGAATTAAAGCATCTACTCCCGCCACCACTCCGCGCCCTAAATCCGGCGGCTCCGGCTCCAACTCAAGCTCGGCAGAATTAACCGTGTCCACAAACCAGCCGGGCAGCACAGTCTTAATTGACAATCAACCGAAAGGCAGCACGAACGCCAGCGGCTCTTTGAAAATACCGAGACTCAAACCGGGAACTTACACTGTGACTGTTCGCAAGCCCAATTTTCAGGAAGAGAATCGGATGGTCGAAGTGGTGGCGGGCAAACAGACAGCCAACTTCACGCTCAGTCCAATGCCGGGCAAACTTCGCGTCAGCTCGACTGTGGCCGGGGCCAGCATTGAAGTCAACGGGATTGCATATCCAGATGGCGCAGAGATACCTCTCACGCCCGGCCCCTATCGCATAGCCGTCTCAAAGCCCGGCTACAGGACGGCGACGCGCGAGATTACAATCGTCTCCGGCAAGCTTGAAACACACACGATTACGCCTGAGCCTTTGCCCGTTGACGAGATGTTCAAACAGGGCGAAGCAAGCTTTAATCAAAGTAACTTTAGCGAAGCGAGCAATACGTTCCGCGCTGTCCTCTCTGTCCAACCGGAGCATCCGAGAGCGAATCTGTTAATGGGTTACAGCACTTTCGCCACCGGAGATTTTTCCGGCGGTGTGAACTACTGGGCCAAAGCCATCACGCTTGGCGAGAAAGTCCTCCTTCCGGCTCAGCGTCATACCAAGTCAGGGATTCTCGGACAAATAGACGGACTGACTCCGGGTCTGCTTGTCATCGGCAAAGACCTCTTCGAGTTTCGCACAGGCGGCGGAGCGCCAGTCTTTAGCGTTCCCTTCAATAAGATTTATCGAATTTTGGTGGAGACTAACAGGGGCGGAAGATTACAGGTCAAGGTCGGCGACCCGAATAAGAAGAAGGACGGGGGCAAAGATTACAACTTTCATCCGCCGCAGGCCAGATTGCGAGACCTTGACCCCGGCAATGCAAGCTCTCCCGTCACTATCTATTGCGACAACTGCATGCCTATGGTGGAAGCGTTCTACCAGTTGCTACAGCGGGTCACACAAGCGCGCTGAGCTTTTGGAAGCAGCGATTTTTTGCACAGTCACGCTGAGCCTACCAAACACAACCGCTCGAAAGGCATGCTGTTGAGCATGCCTTTTATCTTTTGAAGACATACGGCGGTTTGCTGTTCTTCATCCTCCACAGCTAAAATAATGTGATTTCAATATCAGAGACTGTACATTCTTGTTTGACTAATGCATCACACAACTAAACAGAAGGCTCATATTGAGTTTATCCTCAATGGCGAGCAGGCGGAGGTTGCCTTTGCGCCTCATAAAACATTGCTCGAAGTTTTAAGGGAAGACCTCAATCTGATGGGGACGAAGCACGGCTGCGAGTTGGGCGAGTGCGGCACATGCGCTGTGCTGATTGATGGTCGCTCTGTCCTGTCTTGCCTGGTGCTCGGACTAGATGTGGAAGGCCGCGCGGTGCGTACGGTTGAAGGCATGGCCGAAGGCGGGCGGCTGCATCCTTTGCAGGAAACCTTTGCGGACACGGGCGCGGCGCAGTGCGGTTATTGCACGCCCGGATTTCTCCTCGTGGCCGAAGAGCTTTTGGAAAAAAATCCTGAGCCGACACGCGAAGAGATTAAAGAGGCTCTGTCAGGAAATCTCTGTCGCTGCACCGGCTACATCAAAATTTATGAGGCCGTCGAGTTGGCCGCCGCACGCATGCGCGGCGAAGAGGCAGAGATGCCGAAAGAGAGTGTTTACGGTTACGAGTAAATTAAGACATGAGCAAAAACGGAAAAGATAAAAACGGTGGGCCACTGAAAGTCGTCGGCAAGCCTTTTCGCAAAGTTGACGCGCGTGCCAAATGCACCGGGCAGACGAAGTTTGCGGACGACATAGTGTTGCCGCGCATGCTCTTCTGCAAACTCCTGCGCTCGCATGAGCCGCACGCGGTTATCAAAAATATAAATATCTCTAAAGCTCTGGAACTGCCGGGCGTCTATGCCGTCATCACTGGCAAAGATTTGCCAATCCCTTACGGCATCCTTCCGGTCTCGCAGGACGAGCACGCGCTCTGCATAGACAAGGTGCGTTTTATCGGCGACCCCGTCGCAGCCGTCGCGGCGATTGATGAAGACACAGCGTTTGACGCTATGAATCTGATAGAGGTCGAGTATGAGAAGCTGCAAACCATCACGAGCATCGAAGAGGCCGTGATGATTGAAGAGCCGCGCATACACGAATACGGCGACGGCGGCAATGTGCACAAAAAAGTCCATCTCGAATTCGGCGACCTAGACGAAGGATTCGCCGAAGCAGACCTCATCAGGGAAGACGTTTTCTTTTACGAAGGCAACACGCACCTGCCTATGGAGCAGCACGCGGCAGTCGCGCACTTTGATGCAGATGACAAACTGACTTTGTGGAGTTCTACGCAGACGCCGCATTACGTTCATCGCGCGCTCGCCAAAACTTTAGAGCTTCCGGCGAGTCACGTGCGCGTCATCGCCACACCGAACGGCGGCGGCTTCGGTGGCAAATCAGACCCCTTCAATCATGAAATCGCTGTCAGCAAGCTCTCTATGATAACGGGCCGCCCTGTGAAAGTGACCCTGACGCGCGAGGAAGTTTTTTATTGTCATCGCGGGCGACATCCGGTCTTGATGAAAGTCAAAACCGGAGTCAGAAAAGACGGCTCCATCACGGCGATGGATTTTCAATCTTTCCTCGACGGCGGCGCATACGGCTCCTACGGCGTGGCTTCAACTTTTTATACGGGCGCGCTGCAAACAGTCACGTATGAAATTCCGCGTTACAGATTTCGCGGCGTGCGCTGCTTTACCAATAAGCCGCCGTGTGGGCCAAAACGCGGGCATGGCACGCCGCAGCCGCGCTTCGGTCTGGAAATTCAACTCGACAAGATTGCAGACGAGCTTGGCCTTGACCCTGCGGAGATACGCAAACAACATCTCGTCGCGCCGAACACTGTGACAGCTAACTATCTGCGCATCGGCTCGATGGGTTTGGGCAAGTGCATAGACAAAGTGGTCGAAGGCTCTGATTGGAAGAACAAGTATAAAAAGCTTCCCTACGGTCGCGGCCTCGGCATCGCGTGTAGCTCTTACATCTGCGGCGCGGGCCTGCCGATTTACTGGAACAACATGCCGCACTCAGGCGTGCAGCTTCGCCTTGACCGACAGGGCGGCGTCTGCGTCCAGTGCGGTTCGACCGACATTGGGCAAGGCTCTGATTCCATCCTCGCATACATCGTCGCCGAAGTCTTAGGCATAGACCCGTTTGATATACGTGTTGTGACTGCCGACACAGACCTGACGCCCGTTGACCTCGGCAGCTATTCGAGCCGCGTCACCTTGATGACTGGCAACGCCGCGCTTCAAGCGGCAGAGCGCGCACGAGAGCTTTTGACGATGGCTGTCGCAGAAAAACTCTCTGTGCCGATTGAAAATCTCTCGTTCGCAGACCGCCGCGTCTTTGATGTCGAGAACCCTGAGACGGGAGTGACGTTTGCGGAAGCAGTCGTGCTCGCCGAAACCAAGTTTGGCACCATCGGCACGGTCGGCTCTTACACGCCGCCGCGCTCGCCCGGTAAATTCAAGGGCGCAGGCGTCGGCCCTTCTCCGGCTTACAGCTACTCCGCAGCCGTCGCAGAAGTCGAAGTTGATGCAGAGACAGGCATCGTGACTGTCCCTAAAATCTGGATTGGACACGACATTGGGCAGAGCATCAATCCGATGCTCGTCATGGGCCAGGTCGAGGGCGGCGTCTATATGGGGCTCGGCGAAGCCTTGATGGAAGAGATGACATATCGCGCCAACCGCAACGCCGTGCACAAGTTCCCTTCGCTCCTCGAATACAAGAGCCCGACGACGCTTGAGATGTGTGATGTCATCACTTACTTGGTTGAAGACGCAGACCCGAACGGCCCGTTCGGCGCGAAAGAAGTGGGACAGGGGCCGCTCCTGCCTGTCATGCCCGCTGTTGCCAATGCTGTCTTTGACGCCGTCGGCGTGCGCATAGACGAAGTGCCGATTACACCTGAAAAAGTCCTGACCGCACTGCGCGACAAAGCCAAAGGCAAGGAAGGCCGCTTTGGTCCAAAAGATGTCCCAGGCATCGAATGGCCTGAGCCTCTCAAAGTCCAGACACCAGCCGAAGGCGGCGACGGGCGCGAGATGCCGCGCGTGGCAATTCATTCCTAATAATTAACAACAGCTAATGAGCAGGCAACGCTGAATAATAATTGATTAAACCGTTATGATGAGACTTCCTAAATTCCTTTACTACGTGCCGAAAGAGATTTCGGAGGCGGTGAAGATGATGGGCGAGGCAGGGCCTGCGGGGCAGTTTGTCGCGGGCGGAACAGACCTCTATCCAAACATGAAGCGGCGGCAGCAGACGCCGAAGACTGTCATCTCCGTGACGCGGCTCAAAGAGTTGAACCAAATCACTGGCGACGGCAAGAGCGGTCTGCGAATCGGCGCGTCCGTTTCGTTGACGGATATTTGCGAGCACCCTGTCATTAATCGTGATTACCCGATGGTGGCGCGTGCGGCGGCGGTCATCTCCACACCGACGTTGCGCAACATGGGAACGATTGGCGGCAATCTGCTCTTGGATACGCGCTGCAACTATTACGACCAGAATTATGAATGGCGCAAAGGCATCAACTTTTGCTTGAAGAAGGACGGCGAGATTTGCTGGGTTGCGCCGGGCAGTTCAAAGTGCTGGGCCGTGCAATCAAGCGACCTAGTGCCTTTGATGGTAGCGATTGGAGCGCGCGTGCGGCTCGTCTCGACTTTGGGCGAGCGTATGGTGGATGCCGCGGGGCTTTATAACAATGACGGCATAGACTATCTGCACAAGAGGCCGGATGAGCTTTTGGCGGACATACATCTGCCGCCTCTGAATGGTTGGAGAGCAACTTATAAGAAACTCAGGCGGCGCGGCGCGTTCGACTTCCCTGTGCTTGGCGTCGCGGCGCGGCTTGATATGAGTGATGACGGGACGGTCAGAGATGCAAAGCTTATTTTGGGCGGCATCGCTCCGGCTCCGATAGAGGTTGTGGAAGCGCAGGCTGCTTTGATTGGCGGGCCGCTCGACGAAGAGCGCATGAAGGCAGCGGCTGAGGCTTGTTATATGAAGGCGCGACCGCTCGACAATACGGATTTTGTCATGAACTGGCGCAAGCAGATGGCGCGCCCGTATGTGCTGCGCGCGCTCGAAGAGTTGAAGCAAGCAAACTAAAAAGAGGTTTCGCGCAAAGGCGCAAAGATGCAAAGAAAGACCGCAAAGAATTGAATACTACTCGCTCTTAGCGTGCTTTTCTTTGCGTCTTTGCGCCTTTGCGGGAAATTGTTTTTATTGATTTGAAGAGCATTGCCGCCATTCTTTTAGCCGCCGGGCGTTCGAGGCGCATGGGCGCGTTCAAGCCCCTGCTTCCCTTTGGCGAGCGAACTGTGATTGAAGCCTGCGTACATCATCTGCTCGAAGCAGGCGCAGAGCCGGTCGTTGTGGTTGTGGGCCATCGCGCAGAAGAAGTGCGCGCAAGTCTCTCAAATCTTCCGGTCATCTTTGCTGAAAACTCGGAAGCCGGAAGCGAGATGAGCATCTCTATCGCGCGCGGCGTCGAGAAAGTTCCTGATGAAGCGGAAGCTGTCTTGATTGCTCTGGTAGATCAACCGGCCATTCCGTCTGAAGCTATTCGTCGTTTGATTGATGAAAGACAAAGTGCCGGAGCTTCGCTAGTTGTCCCGACGCATGAAGGGCGCGGCGGGCATCCGGTGTTTATTGATCTCAAATATCGTGGAGAGTTATTAAAGCTCGACTCGCAACGCGGCCTGCGCGGGTTCTTTGAGGCGCACAGGGAAGAGGTCTCGCGCGTCGCCGTCGCTTCGCCGTACATTGCGCGCGATATGGACACGTGGGATGATTACAGGGCTTTGTATAGAGAGATTTTTGAGGCCGAGCCGCCTCTGTAAAAGCTATGCACGCGGGCTGCTCTTTCGTCAAAGTTATCCAACTATAATGCCTCTGGCACACATCTAAATGATTGCTTGAGAAGTTGCCGCTAGTCTTCTCAAGCATCCGATGGCAATGTAGCCGTTGGGCCAAAAGGCGGGTGCAGTTTGAAGGAGAAGAAAATGGCTTTCAAAAGTCGCAGGTCAATCCAGGCTGTGACGTTATCACTTCTGTTTGCGCTCTCGATGGTCACGCTCGTGCCGGGCAAGTCGATTGTCGCGCAGGACTTTTCGCTGCGTTCGATTGAAGGGCGCACGATTACGTCTGAGGATGTGCGCGGGCAGGTCGTCGTGCTGATGTTTGGCGCATCGTGGCTGCCGCTCTCGCGCGCGCAGGCAGAGGGTTTAAGGAAGCTTGCGAACGAATATGCCAAGCAGGGCGTCGTGGTCTATTTCGTCGCGACGGATTCCGATTCGCCGAAGTCAAAAAATTACGCGACGGACGAACAGTTGCGCCTCTTCGCCAAGCGGCATGATTTTAATCTGACTGTCCTGCGCGATGTTGACGGACAGGTCTCAAAGCAATTCGGCGTGGACCAGATACCGGCTTTTGTTGTGCTGGACAAGCAGGGACAGATTGTCGGCACGCCCATCGGCGGGCTTGATTCAAAGGGCGACATCATCGGCCAACTCTCGCCGACGCTGGAAAAAGTTTTGTAAGAACAACTTTTTAAAAGTTTCCCGCAAAGGCGCAAAGGCGCAAAGAAAAGATTTAACTTCTTCTTTGCGTCTTTGCGCCTTTGCGGGAAACTTGCCCTTTGCTTTCCTCAAATCTCCTGCATCAATCTGTAAACAAGCCGCACTGGCAAGCCGACGACGTTCCAGTAATCGCCCTCTATCTTTTCTATGAAGAGCGCGGCGCGGCCCTGCACGGCATAGGCTCCGGCCTTGTCCATCGGCTCGTGCGTTGCCACGTACCAGTTGATTTCATCTTCCGACAGAGAGGCGAAACTCACGCGCGTGGTTTCATGAGAGACAAGACATCTCGCATCTTCGCCTTTGCGCACGAGGGCAACGCCCGTCAGGACTTCGTGCCATCTGCCGCTCAAGCGGCGCAACATCTGGCGTGCGTCCTCTTCATCCGCAGGCTTTCCAAGCTTCATGCCGTCAATGACGACAGTCGTGTCCGCGCCAAGCACAATGCTTCCGTGTGAGAGTTGCGCAGCCGCTTCCGCCTTCTCGCGCGCCAGTCGCTCGACATAGCTTGTGGCATCTTCCGATGGATGAGGCGTCTCGTCTATCTCGACCGCCAATGTCTCAAAACTCCAACCGACGGAGCGCAGAATCTCCGCGCGGCGCGGGCTGGAAGATGCCAGCAGGAGTTGTTGCAGATGCAATCCATGCGATGGCAACTGTGCCTCGTTCGCTTGTGAGTCTCGCTTGTTTTCCATTACACTCAGCCCGATTTCGTAATTTTTGATTTGCGATTTTAGATTGAACTGCGTAAAGCGCAAGTCAAAAGCTCTTGAATCAAAGATTGCTATGGAAGATTTGATTCGCAGTCTGCCGAAACTTTTGCGCGCCGCAGGCGAGGCCGAAGAGGTCTGCGAGGCTGCCGCGATGGTGGCCTGGCGCAGGGTTGCTGGCGAAGCTTTGCGCGGGCAGGCCGTGCCGTTCCGGCTCTATCGCAAGACTCTGATTGTCGCCGTCGCAGACACGACATGGCAAAGACAGCTTGAAGCCATGAGCGGCCAACTGCTCTTTCGCCTCAATTCCCTTTTGGGCCAGGCGGTCGTCACTTTTATAGAGTTTCGCATTGACGCGAAAACGGTGCGCGCAGAGCGTGCGGCGCAGGCCAAAGAGGTGACAGACCGCGAGCAGTTGGAACGCCGCGCGCTGCAAAAAACTTCGGGCGAACTGAGCCACGCCGCAGACGCGATTCAAGACGAGCAACTGCGCCATCGCTTCCTCGTCGCCGCAGGCTGCTGCATCGAACGCAGGGAAAGGGAGTGAAGAGTTTTTAGTTTTCAGTTTTTAGTTTTCAGTATGTTGATTTAACTGAAAACTAAAAACTGAAAACTAAAAACTAAAAACCGACATGCCTATCACAGAATCGGACATAGAGAAGATTGCGCAACTCGCGCATCTGGAAATCACAGAGGAAGAAAAGCGCGCTTTCACGCCGCAGATTGCGGACATCGTCGCTTACGTCGAACAGCTTAACGAGCTTGATACGAGCGATGTCGAGCCAGCCACGGGCGGCCTGACCGCAGAAGGCGAAGCGACGGATTCAGCGCGCGATGATTCGGTGCGTCCTTCGCTCGGCCAGCAAACCGCGCTCGACCAAGCGCCCGATGCAGCCTCCGGCCACTTCCGCGTCCCGAAAGTACTTTGAAGAACAAGACTCAGAACTCAGGATTTAGAAGAATGAAAGGCATGCTTTTTATTCTGAGTCCTGTGCACTGAGTTCTAAAATATTCTTATGAACTTTTTTGATACCGACATTGAATCATTGCGCTCTCATCTTGCTGCCGGAGAAGCGACGGCGCGTGCCTTGACGGAAGGCGCGCTTGATGCCGCGGAGAGTTTGAATGACACGCTCAATGCTTTTCTTGAGTTAGACCGCGCGGGCGCGATTCGTCGCGCAGATGAGATAGATGCTGCGGCTTCTGCGAATGAAGCTGAGCAAACTTTGCGCGGCGTGCCTATCGCCATCAAGGACAATATCTGCACGCGCGGGCTGCAAACATCTTGCGGCTCGCGCATACTTGGCCCGTATCATCCGCCTTACAACGCGACGGCGATTGAACGACTCAACGCTGCGGGCGCGGTCATCATCGGCAAGACGAATTGCGACGAGTTCGCTATGGGCTCATCGAACGAGAACTCTGCGTTTGGGCCAGTCAGAAATCCCTGGGACACTTCGCGCGTGCCGGGCGGGTCAAGCGGCGGCTCTGCGGCTGCGGTTGCGGCAGGCATCGTGCCAGCCGCTCTGGGTTCGGAAACGGGCGGGAGCGTGAGACAGCCCGCCGCGCTCTGCGGCATCTACGGCTTGAAACCGACCTACGGGCGCATCTCGCGTTACGGCTTGGTCGCTTTCGCTTCTTCTCTGGACCAGATAGGCATCTTCGGACGCACGCCGCGCGACATAGCATCCGTTTTAAGTGTCATCGCAGGACGCGACGAGAATGATGCGACGACAGCCAATGTGAGTGTGCCGGATTATTCAGGCGAAATCACAAATGACATCAAAGGAGCGTGCATAGGCGTCCCGCGAGAGTTGTTAGGCGCGGGGCTTGATGAAGAGGTGCGCGCATCCGTCGAGCGCGCGATTGAAGCTTACAGAGAGCTTGGCGCGGAGATAGTTGATATAGAATTGCCGCACGCGAAATATTGCATAGCGGTCTATTACATCATCGCCACAGCCGAAGCTTCATCGAATCTTGCGCGCTATGACGGCGCGCGTTACGGCTTTCGCGCGGAAGATACTCCGACCCTGCGCGAGATGTATCGCCGCACGCGCGATGAAGGATTCGGCGCAGAGGTCAAACGCCGCATCATGCTCGGCACATACGTGCTCTCTTCCGGCTATTACGAAGCCTACTATCGCAAAGCGCAACAGGTGCGGACGCTCATCAAGCAGGATTTTCAAAAAGCTTTTGAGAAGTGCGATGCCATCGCGACGCCGACGACGCCGACGACAGCATTTCTCTTAGGCGAAAAAACTGACGACCCGCTCGCCATGTATCTCAACGACATCTATACATGCACGGCGAATCTGGCGGGCATCCCCGGCATCTCTCTGCCCTGCGGGCTCTCAAATGAAGGCTTGCCGATTGGCCTGCAATTCGTCGGCCCGCACTGGTCTGAAAGCAGCCTGCTCAGACTCGCGCACGCTTACACACAGGCTCATCCGTTCACGGCCAGACCAAACGTGAGAGCTTCTCAGAAGTCATGAAACGCACTCTACTCTTAGCTCTCATCTGCCTGTTGTGTCTGCAAAGTTGGGCGGGAACTCAAACTTCTTCTCAGCCTGAAATACGCTCGCGCGTCATTGATGCACATAAACTTTTGCAAGACCTCAAAATTCTCTCGGCGGATGAGATGGAAGGGCGAAAGCCTAACACGCCCGGCAGCGCGAAGGCGCGCGTTTATATTCTCGAACGATTCAAGCAATCAGGCATTAAGCCGTTCGGTGATTCCTATCTGCACACCTTCGGCTTGAAATCTTCCGGCGACAAGACTGGCCCACAGGGCTTCAATGTCATAGGCTTCATCAAGGGCTCGCAACAGCCGGAGCGGTATCTGGTCGTCACGGCGCATTACGACCATCTGGGCATCAAGGACGAAAAAATCTACAACGGCGCGAATGACAATGCTTCCGGCGTCGCTGCTCTCTTTGCCCTCGCGGCATATTTCCACAAACACACGCCCGCGCACACACTGATTTTCGCGGCTCTCGACGGAGAAGAAACCGGCCTCAAGGGCGCGCGCGCGTTTTTAAAGGAGCCGCCGGTCAAGAAGCAAGAGATAGTCTTGAATGTCAACGTGGATATGATTTGCCGCGACGAGAAGAACACGCTCTATGCCGTCGGCGCTTCTCATTACAGGTTTCTCAGACCATATCTTGAGAAGGTCGCAAGCAAAGCTCCTGTCACATTTCTGCTGGGGCATGACGGGTCAGGCGCGGGAGAGGAAGATTGGACCAGAGATTCTGACCACTACGCTTTTCATAAAGAGAAGATTCCGTTTATCTATTTCGGAGTCGAAGATTACAAGTACCACCACAAAGCCGATGATGATTACGAGAATATCAATCCTGCCTTTTACGTCGGCGCGGTAGAAATCATCCTCGATGCCATCAAGCAGTTTGACGCAGACCTGACGACGATTGAAAAGCAGGCCAATCAGCGAAAAGAATAATTAACAGGGATGGACAGGATGAGCAGGATGAAAAGATTTACTCATTTACTCATTGATTCATTGAGCAAATGATTCATTCCTTCTTATCCTGTTTATCCTGTCCATCCCTGTTTGAATCTTCCTACTTCGTAATCCCCATCTGGCCCAGAATGAAAGCGTAGGTGAAGGCCGTCTCCTTGAGGTAATCGTAGCGACCGGATGCGCCGCCGTGTCCTGCGCCCATGTTGGTCTTGAGGAGCAGCACGTTGTCATCCGTCTTCATCGCGCGCATCTTGGCAACATACTTGGCTGGCTCCCAGTACATCACCTGACTATCGTTGAGCGAAGTCTCGACCAGAATGGCCGGATATTTTTTCGCGGCGATGTTGTCATAGGGCGAATAAGATTTCATGTATTCGTATGCAGGCTTCTCGTTCGGATTGCCCCATTCCTGATACTCGCCCACTGTGAGCGGCAGGCTGGCATCGAGCATCGTGTTGATGACATCCACAAACGGAACCTGCGAGACGACTGCCTTAAAAAGGTCTGGACGCATGTTTGTGACTGCGCCCATCAAGAGTCCGCCCGCGCTCCCGCCCATGATGACGAGGCGGTCTTTGCCTGTATATTTTTCGTTAACCAGAAACTCCGCGGCGTTGATGAAGTCCGTGAAAGTATTTTTCTTAGACATCATCTTGCCCTGGTCGTGCCACTCTTTGCCCATCTCGCCGCCGCCGCGTATGTGCGCGATGGCGACGATGACGCCGCGATCAAGAAGGCTCAGGCGCGACTGGCTAAAGCTAATCGGATATGGATAGCCGTAAGAGCCATAGCCTTGCAGGAGCATCGGGCGCGAGCCGTCGCGCTTCAAATCTTTTCTGTAAACGAGCGAGATAGGAATCTTCGTCCCGTCTGTGGCCGTCGCATAGATGCGCTCGGATTGATATTTTTTAGCATCATAGCCGCCGAGCACAGGAGTCTGTTTCAAAAGCTCGCGCTTGCGCGTCTTCATGTCGTAATCGAAGACAGAGTTGGGTGTGACCAGCGATTGATAACTAAAGCGCAGCTTGGTTGTCTCAAACTCTTTGTTCTGGTTGACCTGCGCGGCATAGACTGGCTCCGGGAATTCCAGATAGTGAGCTTTGCCGTTCTGCATCTCAGTAACGCGCAATTTCGGCAGGCCGTTCTCGCGCTCCGATGTGACATAAAACTTGGAAAAGAAATCCACGTCTTCCAGCATCACGCTCTTGCGCAAGGGCAAGACCTCTTTCCATTTCTTTTTCTGCGTGTCTGTGACAGGCGCGGAAACCAGCCGGAAAGTTTTTCCGACATCGTTTGTGCGGATATAGAAAAGCTGGCCGTGATGGTCAGGGTAATATTCGTGATTGGCCTGGCGCGGCAGCATCAGCTTCGCAGCTTCCATAGGTCTGTCAGCAGGAATGTAACTGAACTCGGTCGAAGTAAAACTTTCTGAGCCAATCAGGATATAAGCCTTGCTCCGCGTGCGTGTCGCAGAGACGTTGAACAACTCGTCCTTCTCTTCATACACGAGCGCGTCCTTCTCTTTGTCTTCGCCGAGCGTATGGCGATAGACGCGATAGGCGCGCTTGGCCGAATCCTCCGTCACATAAAAGAGAGTCTTATTGTCATTGGCCCAGAATGCCTTGTTGACTTTACCTATATTGTCCGGGAGAAGCTTTCCCGTGCGCAGGTCTTTGATGTAGAGGACGTATTCGCGGAATCCTGTGGAGTCTATTGAATAGGCGAGCAGGTTGCCGTCGTCCGTCACAGAGAAAGAGCCGAGCGCAGTAAACTTCTGACCCTTGCCTATCTCGTTGAGGTCAATCGTAATCTCTTCTTTGGCGTCGAGGCTGCCGCGTTTGCGCGCATAGATTGGATACTGTTTGCCCTGCTCCGTGCGCGAATAGTAGAAATAATTTCCCTCACGATACGGCACGTTGACATCCGTCTCTTTAATGCGCGCCAGCATCTCTTTGTAGAGCGAAGCCTGAAAAGCTTCTGTCGGTTTCATGACGGCGTAGGTATAAGCATTCTCCGCTTCCAGATAAGAGATGACTTCCTGATTGGTCTTTTCGCGCAGCCAGAAGTAGTCATCATTTAATTGCTCGCCATGAATCGCAGTCTTCTTGGCAGTCTTCTTGGCCGTTGGCGGTTTGTTATCTGTTTGAGCTATCAGACTGATACCTCCGAAAATGAAAATTACAAAGAAGGTTAAGGCGTGAGAAAATCTTTTCATCATGTTCCTCGCTTCATTATCTTAAAGCACGCGCCGCGAATGGCTCGTGCAGGAGTTTCAAAGGATTTGCGTAAAGCTGTTTGGGCCAGAGGCGAGAGAGAGGAATGCTCTATCTTCTTTTTCGCGGCTCTTTATCAGGAATCAAATCGCCTGTAAAAAGCTCTACGATGCCTTTGGCCGTGCCGATGATGGGCGTGGCGTCGAGGCCGACATGGACGCCGCCGCGCAGCAGTCCCTTCTTTTTTATCTCGTAACCGGCAAGGCTGACGGCGAAGACTGTGCCGACAATCGGAATCGGTTTAATCAGACGCTTGGCGAGTTGCCATCCGCCCGCGCGCATGGCTCTGCGTTTCAAACTAGCAGCCATTCTTTCGTCCTCCCTCTGCATCTTCACGCAAAATCTGTGGGAAGTTTTATTCTACTTGCCCGCGCTTGTTTAAGCCAAGTGAGCAGATGAGCATCTCAACTACGAAAGAATCTCCCGCAAAGGCGCAAAGACGCAAAGAAGACGCGAAGAAAACATTCAAGGTAAATAACCACTCAACATCTTTGCGAGCTTTCTTTGTGTCTTTGCGCCTTTGCGGGAAACTTCGTGCTCTTCTCTTTAGCTATAACATACTCAAGCATACGCGCTCTGTGTTAGCATACTTCGCGCTCTACAAATACATTCTGACAGGTTAAGACTTGGGACCCGGATGTCTTTTATTTCAGGCCGCATTATCGTCCTCTGCTGCGCGCTCGCCCTGATTTTTTGCGCTCTGGCATGTCAATCTAAAAACTCTCAAGAGAAACGCACGCTGCTCATCTACACGCCGCACGGGCAAGATATGCTGCGTGATTTCGTCGCGCGCTATAAGCAGTTGCACCCGGAAGTCGAAGTGCAATTTTTTGATATGGGCTCGCAGGAAGTCTTGGCGCGCGTCCGTGCCGAGCGCAATCGCCCGCAAGCCGATTTATGGTGGGGCGCGGCGCACACGACCTTTCAAACGGCGGCAGAGGAAAATTTGCTCGCGCCATATCGCCCGACGTGGGCGGATAAAGTTTCGGAAAACTCGCGCGATGCGCAGGACAAATGGTACGGAATTTATGAGACGCCGGAGGTGATTGTTTATAACAGTGAAGTTGTCCCGGCTGCGGAAGCTCCGCGCGATTGGGACGAGGTGCTGGATGAAAAATGGCGCGACAAAATTTTGATACGCAATCCGAATCCTTCGGACTCAATGCGCGCGATTTTCGGAGCAATGATCTGGCGTTATTATCACGAGACAAATTCGCCTGCGGGCGGTTATGACTGGCTGCGCAGGCTCGATGCAAACGTGCATGAATATACTGCTGACGGCACTCTGCTGATGCAGAAACTGGCGCGGCGCGAAGGTCTCATCAGCTTGTGGAACATGCCCGATGTGCGTCTCTTTCAGGAGCAGAAAAAGCTTCCACTCGCATATACGATTCCGGCGAGCGGGACGCCCGTTATCATAGATGGCATCGCTCTCGTGCGCGGCGCGCCGCACGAAGAAGAGGCCAGACGCTTTTATGAGTTTGTCACCACGCCCGAAAGTCTCATCCATGCTGCGCGTAACTTTTATCGCATCCCTGCGCGCACAGACCTCGACCGCGCGCAACTTCCGGCGTGGATGAATGAGCCTTTCACGCGGATGCCTCTGGATTGGGAACTGCTCAGGCGCGAGGGCGGCGAATGGCTGCGCTACTGGGACACGGAGATTCGTGGCCGCAATCGAAAGTAAGCTTTTTAAATATAAACATGCATGATTCACTTTGCCCCCTAAACCGAAAGGAGAAAAATTTTATGAGAAGAAAGCTCTTGAGCTTTACAGCAATGCTTGCGTTCATCCTCTTGGCGACGATGAGCGCGGCGGCGCAGGCCGGAAAATGGCAACAGGTCGGCGAGAGCGGCGCATGGGCCAACACACGTTTTATGGTTGCTCTGGATGGAGAAATCTGGACTATTGAACGGAGCGGAAATCTCTATCGCACGGACAAAAATGGCAACTGGAAACAGGTTGGCAAAAGCGGCGCGTGGGCCAATACGCGCTTGATGACTGCGCTCGACGGAGAGCTTTGGACTGTCGAGACGGACGGCATACTGTATCGCACGGACAAGAGCGGCAACTGGCGCGCGGTCGGGAAGAAAGGCGTGTGGGCCGGAACACGCGCCATCGCCGGGATGGACGGAGAAATCTGGAGCATCGAACAGAACGGCGACCTCTATCGCTCTGACAAAAACGGAAGCTATGTGCAGGTCGGCCAGAGCGGCAACATGAAGGATGCGCTGGCCCTCGTCGCGATGATGGGAGAATTGTGGACAGTCGAGCGCGATGGCAGTCTCTATAAGACCACGAAGAGCGGCGGCTGGCAGCGCGTCGGGGCGGCTGGCGAGTGGGGCAACACGCGCTTCATCACAGGCATGGGCGGCATGCTCTGGTCCATAGAGGCCAGCGGCAATCTGTACAAAACGGACAGGAACGGCAAATGGGTCACGGTGGGCGAAGGCGGCGCGTGGAAGAACACCGTCGCGCTCGTCGCATTGGACGGAGATTTGTGGACGATTGAAAGCGACGGCACGTTGTATAAGACTGCGACGAAATAGTTAGACAACCAAAGTTGCCAGTCATGAGAGCGATGGCGGCTGTGCCGCAATGCTGTATGGCGGCTGTGTTGCTATGCTGTATGGCGGCTATGCCGCAATGCTGTGCGGAAAAGCTTCGCTTTTCCGGCCACTGTAGCCACAATCATGTGCGAGGCTCAGCCTCGCTAAAACTAAGAAGAGATGAAGCGGAAAGTCTCAGACTTTCCGCACAGCAGGCGGCTGAAGCTGTCTATGACTCGCAACCTGGGTTAGATAAGAGAAAGAGAGGTTCACGATAGAAGGCACGGAGAGTAAGCCATCAGATTTATTTTCCTCTGTGCCTTCTTCCGGCTTTAGATTATGTTTGAAACGCGATGCATGAGAATCAAGCTCAAGGAAAATTCCATGGAGCGTGTGCGCGAATGGGCCGCGACCATCACCCGCAGGAAGGATGAAGCTCTTGCGACTTTGCGCGATGAAGCCGTAGCTGTCGAGTCAGTCTTTCTGGAACAAACGCCGGAGGGCGATTTTCTAATCTACTTCATGAAGGCCGAAAGCTTTGAGCGCGTCGCAGAAGCTTTTGAGAAGACCGTGCACGCGATTGATGAATACCATCGTGAGTTTATGCGCGAAACCTTCGAGGAGCGCAAGCCGCTTGAGTTGCTGGTTGACCTTGACCGCATCTCTGAGGTTTAAGCGACGCTGCTCTTTAACTCTTTCCAGTTATGTCTGAACGCAAGCAGCTTGAGCAGGCCATAGCCGCGCAGGAATCCATGCGCGCGTCGCTTGGAGACGATGTGGTGGATGCAGCGATTGCTGCGCTCCGCGAAAAGCTGGCCGCGCTTGCGCCGGAGACAGGGCGCAGGAAAATGCGCGGCGTCGAGGGCGTAGAGACGCGCATGATTGGGCGGCGCGGCGAGCTTGACCGCCTGATGGATGCCATGCAAACCGTGCTTGAGGATAGAGAACTGCAAGCCGTGACGGTCATAGGCGATGCGGGGCTTGGCAAATCAAGACTGCTCTATGAATTTAGCAATCAGGTCGAACTCTTACAGGAGACTGTGCTGGTCTTCAACGGGCGCGCGAAGAGCGATGCCGCGCCTTACTCTTTGCTGCGCGACCTCTTTTCTTCCCGCTTTGAGATACAGGAGAGCGATGCGCCGGAAGTTGCGCGCCAGAAGCTTGAGCGCGGGATACTTTCCTCCGACAACGCGTCAGTAGAGTCTGTGGCGCGAGCGCATTTTATAGGCCACCTGATTGGTCTTGATTTTTCGCAGAGCCAGCATCTCTCTGGCATTCTCGATAACGTCAAACAGATACGCGATAGAGCTTTTCATTATGCCATTCAGTTTTTCAAAGCGGCGGCGCGCGTGTCGCCAGTCGCGCTCTATCTGGACGACATACAGTGGGGCGATGACGGCTCGCTGGATTTTATCAATCACCTGACGTGGACATGCGGCCTCTCGCCAATCCTGATTGTCTGTCTCGCGCGCCCGACTCTTTTTGAGCGGCGGCCCTCTTGGGGAGAAGGCGAGACCGCGCATACGCGCATTACTTTGCAGTCGCTTTCAAAGCGCGAGAGTCGCCAGCTTGTCGAAGAGATTTTGCGGCGCGCAGATGTTGTGCCGCAGTCTTTGCGCGACATGCTGGTCGCGGGAGGCGAGGGCAATCCTTTTTATCTGGAAGAGTTGATTAAGATGCTGATTGACCAGCGCGTCATCGTGCCGGGCAAAGAGCAGTGGCATGTGGATGATGCGCGGCTGGCGCGTGTGAGCGTGCCGCAGACTTTGACGGGCGTGCTGCTGGCAAGGCTCAATGCGCTCTCGCCGGTTGAAAAGAATGTCCTGCAACGAGCGTCAGTCGTCGGGCGAACTTTCTGGGACAGCGCGATTGAGCGTCTCGGCACGACTGAAACCGCAGCCGTTTTGAATCAGGCCGCACGCTTGACGACGCTTGAGGTTTTGGGAACTTTGCGCCGCAAGGAACTCATTTACAGGCGCGAGGCTTCTGTCTTTGCGGGCGCGCGTGAATATATTTTTAAGCATGCCATCCTGCGTGATGTGACTTATGAGAACATGCCCGCAGACGAGCGGCACAGGTATCATAAAGAGATGGCAGGATGGTTGATAGAGCGAAGCGGCGGGCGCGTCAGCGAGTATGCAGGATTGATTGCGGAGCACTATGAGCAGGCGCAGGAAATGGCTGCGGCGGTCAAGTGGTACGGGAGCGCGGGAGAGCAGGCGCGCAAGGCTTATGCTCCCGCGACTGCGATTGGCTATTATCGCAAGGCTCTGGAGTTTTTGCCCGACCCTTCGAGGGCAGAGTCGCAGGCCGAGTCTGGCCGCGCAGAGCGGCTCAAGTGGTATAGAGGATTGGCCGAAGTTCTCTTGATGCAATCATGGTTCGAGGGCGCGCTCGAAGCTTATCGAGAGATGCTCGCGCTGGCCGAAGCGTTGGGAGATGTGGTCGCGCAAGCCTGTGCCTGGAATGGCATGGCTGCCGTGCATGATAAGCAGGGCGATTATCGCGCGATGCTGGACAGCGCAAAGCGCGCGGAGCAGTTTGCCAGCAAAGCTATTGAGACAAATGCAGAGGCGTGCGCGCAGAGGGCGCGTGCGTTGATACAGCAGGGCTGGGCTGTCTATCGTCACGGCGATGCGGCGACGATGTTGAAGCTCGGAGAAGAATCGCTGGCCCTGTCTGCAAAGCTTTGGGATGAAGGAAGAGGCGAGCGCGCCGGAAGCCTGCGCATGCTCGGCGTGGCGCATCACGCGCTGGGCCATTTCGCGCAATCCGAAGAGTATGACAAACAAGCTCTCTCTCTTTATCAAGAGCTTGGCGACCGCTTGTATGTCGCTCTCACCTTGAACAGTATGGGCGAGGCTGCGCGGCTGCACGGAGATTATCAGAAGGCGATTCCGCTCTACAGCGAAGCCCTGACAATCGCGCGCGAGATTGGAGAGCGTTTCGGACAGATGATGCATCTGAGCAACCTCGGCGGCGCGCGGCTCGGACTTGGAGATTATGAAGCGGCGGAAAGAGACCTGCGCGAAGTCATAGAGATGGTCGGCAAGACGGAATACGGCGGGCTGTCTGAGACCTATCGTTTTCTCGCAGAGGCATGTCTTTATCAAGGCAAAGTGATAGAGGCTCTGGAAGCCGCGCGGGCCGCGCTCCGTGAAGGCATCGCGACTGAGACGCAGGAGTTCATAGGCGCGGCGTGGCGCGTGCTGGGCCAGGCGACCGCGCGCTTCCCTGCCCTCGCCGCGATTGAAGACGCGCAGACACGCGATGCCGAAGGCTGCTTCACAGAAAGTTTACGAATCTTTACGGAGTTCGGAATGGAAGCAGAGCGCGCACGCACTCTGCGCGAGTGGGCCAGATATGAAGAGGAGCGCGGCCAGCCGTTGCGCGCAGAGGTGATGAACAAAGAAGCGAGAGAGATATTTGAGCGGCTCGGTATGAAGTTTGAAGTCGAGCGGATGAAGGGCTGAGCCGCTTGCGGGCCATTTCGTCAACATTTAAGAGGAATCTGTTGAGCGGGAACCTTAATCCGTCGCGACGTATTAAGATTAACGTGAGTTCGATGTCAGGCGGCTGTGCCGCTCCTGCTGTGCGCAAAGTCTGAGACTTTCCGTGCATCTGCTTTTTTATCTTCTGAGGCTACGCCTCGCAAGGCAGAGCCTTGGTAAATTTAAGAAGCGGAGGGAAAGCCAGAGGCATTCCGCACAGCAGAGGCGGCACAGCCGCATTCCGATGCTTACGTCGAACTGACGTTAAGATTACGACGGCATGCAATGCTAATACGAGTCATCGTTACTTTAATCCGAGCCATTATTACTTTAATTCGGGCCATCGTTACTTTAATCCGAGTCGCCGTTACTTTAATCCGAGTCGCCGTTACTTTAATCTGAGTCGTCGGAATGTTAATCCGAGCTATGGGAATCTTAATCCGAGCCATCGGAATCTTAATCTGCCGCGACGGAATAGTAATCTGATGGATGGTTTTCTTATTCCGGGCCGCCAGTGCTTTAATCTGACGCGCCGGAATCGAGTTCCCGTCTGACGGAATGTTAATCTTTAGTTTCGAGAAACGATATGAGCTTTACTATTGACCGCATGAGCGAGAAGGATTGGGAGCAGGTGTGCGCTATCTATCTCGAAGGAATTGCGACGGGCCATGCTACTTTTGAGACGCAGGCTCCGGCGTGGGAGCAATGGGACGCGCGCCATCTTCCTTACAGCCGCCTCGTCGCGCGCTCAGGCGAGACGGTCAAAGGCTGGGCCGCGCTCAGTCCCGTGTCGAGCCGTTTTGTCTATGCCGGCGTCGCTGAGATTAGCGTCTATGTCGGAGCGGGTCACAGGGGTGAAGGCATTGGCAAGGCTCTGCTCGAAGCTCTCATCAGCGATTCTGAAAACAACGGCATCTGGTCGCTGCAAGCGGGAATTTTCCCGGAGAATAGCCGCAGCATCACGATGCATAAACAGTGTGGCTTTCGTGAAGTCGGCAGGCGCGAACGCATCGGCAAGATGAACGGCATCTGGCGCGATGTTGTCCTGCTCGAACGCCGCAGCACAGTGGTCGGCACAGACTAAAGCAAGGATGAAGGATGAAGGCGGAAGGATAAAAATGTAGCAATTAAAGATGAAGGATGAAGAGCATTTCTTTCATCCTTCCGCCTTCATTCTTGCTCTCAAATGGCTTTTATCTCTCTCGAAAACATCTCGAAGCAGTACGGCGCGACGCATGCCGTAGAGGATTTGTCGCTTGAGGTCGAGCGCGGCGAGTTCTTCGGCCTGCTTGGGCCGTCGGGTTGCGGCAAGACTACGACGCTGAGAATGATTGCAGGACTTGAGACGCCGGACACAGGGCGCATCTCATTCGACGGGCGCGACATCACGCGCCTCTCGCCTGAGCGGCGCGGCTTCGGAATGGTCTTTCAGAACTACGCGCTCTTTCCGCATCTGAATGTTTACGAGAACGTAGCCTTCGGACTGCGCGCACGCCGTCGCCAGAAAGCCGAAGTGAGCCGCAAGGTCTCGGACGCGCTCAATCTGGTACAGCTTCCCGGTTATGAAGAGCGGCGCGTGGACGAGCTTTCGGGCGGGCAACAGCAGCGCGTCGCCATCGCGCGCGCGATTGCAATAGAGCCCGCGCTGCTGCTCTTTGACGAGCCGCTCTCGAATCTGGATGTGGCCCTGCGCGAAGAGACGCGCGGCGAGTTGCGCGAGCTTGTCAAACGGCTCGGCCTCACGGCCATCTATGTCACGCACGATCAGGACGAAGCCTTTGCGCTCTGCGACCGCATCGCTGTGATGAATGCTGGCAAGCTTATGCAGACAGGCACGCCGCAGAGTCTCTATGAGCATCCGTCTAACATTTCCGTCGCGCGCTTTCTCGGTCGCAATAACTTTATACGGGCCATGCGTCTGAGCAAGAACCACGAGACCAACGGCGAGTTTAAGACATTGGATGGAGGCTACACGCTTTATGTGCCGGTCAAGGCGGACGAGTCCGGGCCAATCAACAAGCCAGTCGTGCTGACCATTCGCCCGGAACACATCTCAATCACGCAGGGCGCATCCTTTCCGGCAGACAATGTGCTGCGCGCAACCGTGCGCGAAGTCAGCTTTGCGGGCGCAACAACTACTGTAAAGCTCGATGCCGACGGCCTTGCGCTCGAAGCCTTAGTCTTGCGTCTCGTCGGACTCGCGCCCGGCGACCCTTGCATGGTCGGACTCCCACCGGGACGCATCAACGTGCTCAAGGATGAAGGATGAAGGATAAGGCGGAAGGATGAAAGATAAAGCAAAGTCAAACAGCATTTCCTTCATCCTTCATCCTTCATCCCTCATCCTTGCTCTTCTCGTCGCGCTCGTCCTTCTTTACGGCGTCGTTTATCCAAACTTACATGTCCTGCTGGCATCGCTTCAGCGCGGAGGCGCGTGGACGCTCTCTAATTTCGCAGACGCACTCGCGCAGCGTGCGACCTTAGAAGCTATCCGGGCGAGCGTGCTCCTGTCTGTCCTGACAGTTGCGCTGTGCGCGCTTGTGGGCGTGCCGCTTGCCTTCCTGTTCGAGCGTTACGAGTTTCCGGCTCGGAAATTATTTGCGACGCTGGCTGCGCTGCCGCTTGTGCTGCCGCCTCTGGTCGGGACTGTCGCCTTTATCTTTCTCTGCGGCGAGTCTGGGATTCTGGCGCGTCTGGTCCAGAAGATTTTTCAGATGGAAGCCGCGCCCTGGTCTTTGCGCGGGTGGTGGGCTCTGCTGCTCTTTCACACTTACACGATGTACCCGTTCTTTTATGTGCTCACGGGCGCGGGGCTGCAAAGGATTGATGCGAGATTGGCAGAGGCCGCGCGAAGTTTAGGTGCAAGCCCTTTGAGAGTTTTGTTGAGAGTCGTGCTGCCGCAACTAACACCGTCGCTTGTGGCCGCGAGTCTGTTGACCTTTATGACTTCGATGGCGTCATTCAGCGCGCCGCTTCTGTTCGGCGGAGAGGTGCGTGTGCTGACGCTTGAAATCTACACGGCGCGGCAGCGCGGCGATGTGACAACGGCTCTGACAGAGACAGTTATCTTGGCAATCATCTCGCTCTGCGCGCTCATCTTTTTTCAGCGATATGAAGGCACGCGGCAGTTTGTCTCTGCGGCGATGAAGGGCTCTATCAAGAGACGCGAGAGGATTCGGCGCGGGGCGGCGCGCACTCTGGCAGCCGCGTGCGGCGTGATTTTTTCAATCATCCTCGCGTTGCCTGTCATCACGCTCGTCATCATCAGCTTTGCGCGCGACGGCGCGTGGACGACAGAGATGCTGCCGCCCGCCTATACGTTTGAAAATTATCGTCGCATCCTGACGGAAGAGGACGCGGGAGGCGCGTTGGTTAATAGTCTCTTGATGTCAGGCGTGGCGGCTTTGGCTGCGCTCGTGTGGAGTTTCTGTGTCGCGTCTTTAGTCGCTGGCAGGCGCAACGCTTGGCGGCGCATTGTCTCTTTGCTGGCGCTGGTGCCGTGGGCTTTGCCTGGGACGGTTGTGGCCGTCGCTATCGCGGAAGCTTATGGAAAAGAGAATCCACTGACAGGGACTTTTATTCTGGTCGGCACTTTCTGGATTCTGCCGGTTATCTATTTTCTGCGCTTCATGCCGCTCGTGGTGCGCGCGGTGCAGGCGAGCATGGAGCAGATGGATCCTGCGTTGGAAGAGGCCGCGAGCAGTTTGGGCGCGCACTGGTGGGAGCGTTTTCGCCGCGTGCGACTGCCGCTTATCTGGCCGGGCGCGTTGGCGGGAACGATGCTGGCCTTTGTTATCGCGCTCGGAGAATATGTTGCATCGGTGCTTGTCTTTGTGCCGCGCAACCGTCCTATCTCCATCGCCATCGCCGCAGCGATGCGCGACTTCAATCTAGGCACTGCCGCAGCCTACGGAGTCGTGCTGATTGCAGCCATCGCGCTCAGCATGAGCATCGCCGCGCGGCTCGAAGGCAAGAAGGAGAAACAAGATTAGAAAATATCTTTGCGCTCTTTGCGAAACACTTTGCGGTCTTTGCGTTAAGAAACAACTTAACAGCAAAGACCGCAAAGAAGAAAAGACGCGAAGAGACGCAAAGGAAATCTCTTTTACTGAATCTTGTCCTTGTTTTCCGAGCGGATTTTGTCCGCTTTGGCTTCGAGGTCTTTGCTCTCTTTGTCCAGCGACTGATAGCGCGTGCGGTTCTCAGTAATCTTCGCCATCAAGCTCTGCATATCTGCGCTGTCAAGCAGAGCCTGCGCGTTGCCCTTGCCGATGTCCATTTGCTCTGCGCGCTTATTGAACTCTTGAGACTTGAGCGAAAGATATTCTTTGAACTTGTCGTCTATCTTGAGCTTGCTTGCCTCTTCAAACTTCTTCGCCGCTTCGCGATATTTCGCAGCGGCCTTGGTCAGGCCGTCCACAGCATCTTTCGCAGTCGGGGATAGCTTTTCTTTCGAGGCATCAAAATCATCTGCGGAGAGTTGGTCAAAGACGCTATCATTTTTCGCGCCCGCTTCGGTCGCCATCTTATTGCCTTCGTTAATCGCGGCATTGCCTTCCGCGACCAACTTGTTGGCCTGATCCGTTTCATTCCCGCCACTGCACGCGAGGACAAAGGCCAGCAGGACTGCGAGTGCAAAGACGGAATTGCGTTTTGTTTGTGAATACATAAAGGTGTTTCCTACATCAATGTGATTGGGTTTGTGAAAGAGCGAGGCAATATAACATGAGCCGCCGAGCTTTCACACCTGAAAGTTTGACACTCGCGCCGCACAGGTTCTTCCGGCTACAGATTTTTCGTGCGAGATTGTATAGTTGATGCAAATGATGCGAACCAATTTCAGAATTAGCCGCAGAGACACAGAGGCACAGAGGAAGAAGAAAAAAGTTTTCTCTGCTCTTTGCAGATTCATGCTCTGTGTCTCTGTGTCTCTGTGGCCTTTTATCTCGCTCTGCACAGCGCAGGCGCAGAGTACAGCCGATAAGATTGAGCTTCATCAGGCGTTGCTCGACCTGACGAACCCCTGGACAGTGATGTGCGTCGCGGCGCACCCGGACGACGAAGACGGCTCGACATTGACTGTCTTGAGGCGCAAATACGGCGCGCACACAGTGACGCTCTTTTCCACTTTCGGCGAAGGCGGGCAGAACGCCATTGGCCCAGAGCTTTATGAAGAGCTCGGCGCGATTCGCGCGCAAGAGACTTTGCGTGCAGCAGAGATTCAAGGCTCTGAGGCGCACTTTCTGGCCCTCAAAGATTTCGGCTTCTCGAAATCCGCAGAAGAGACTTTCCGCATCTGGGGCCACGACGAAGCCTTGCGCCGCATGGTCTTGCAGATTCGCACGCTCCGTCCCGATGTCATCATCACCAACCACGACACGACGGGCGGGCATGGTCATCATCAGGCGACAGGCCGCTTGATTCTCGAAGCCTTCGACGCCGCCGCCGACCCGCAAAGTTTTCCAGAGCAGTTAAAAGAAATAACAGTGTGGCAGCCGCAAAGACTGTTTGTGCGTTTCAGGTCTGCCCCAGGCGACGCGGGCAGCAAAGCGGGCGCGGGCGAGAATGAGAGCCCAAACCAGATTATTAGCATCAACCCGAACGAGCGCGACCCTGTGCGCTCAACTTCCTACGCAGAGCAAGCCCTCAGAGCTTTGCAACAGCATGCCTCGCAAGGCCCGTGGCCCACAACCGTGCCGCAGGCGGGCGCGAATATCATACGTTATCGCTTAGTGCGCGCAGCTAAGAATGTTGCGCCGCTCCCTGCGGGCGCGCAAACCTTTGTTGACGGCCTGCCCTTGTCCGAAGAAATCAGACGGCGATTGGAAACGCTCAGGCTTGATAAACTCCCACCGCTTAGTTTACTCGATGAATACGACCCACTGCGCGCGCTCGCCACCGCAAGCAGGACTGAGTTTCTTTCTAATGAGAAACCGGATTACAAAGATTATGCACGCCACTCTTTACTGTGGGGCAGAATCCACACCGCGCTTGCTATCTTGAGCAAGGTTAGAGTGACAATTACGCCGCAAGAGAGAGTGCTCATGGCGCAGACGCCTGCTTCTTTTTCCATCTCGATTTCAAATCAGGGCATGGACGATGTGCAGCTTCGGCGTGTATCTTTCGCCAGACACGGCCAGATATTAAAAGATACGGCGGAGGTAAAAGCGCCCGCGAAACTCGCAGCACAGACAGGCGTGACTCTAAAAGCTGCGCGAGAAATCCCTGCCGGAACTCCTATCACAGTCCCTCACGCAGCGCATCTATACGATGGTCTCTGGCGCGGCGAAAGATTCGATGCCTCAGTCATGGTTGAAATAGACGGCGCGAGCTTTATGTTACGGGCAGAGACTTGGGTGGATGTCGCGCCCGCCGTTCAAATCGCGCAACTCTCGCCCAAGCCTTATGTGCTGACGCCAGCCACGCTTCACAAACATCTGACGTTCAAGCTCGGCCTCGTCAATTATTTGAGCACGCCCTTCAAAGGCAATCTGGTGATAGATAATGATGAGGATAGCATTCACGAAGTCGCGAATCCGATTTCGCTCGGCCCGCGTGAAAATCGCGAGCTTGAATTTAAATCGAACGTCATTCCGGTTGACGGGCCTGACGAGCGACGCAATCCCAAATCTTTGCCGCACTCACTAAAACTCTCTATCTCCGCTCCCGGTTCAACAAGGCGTTTGACAGAGCAGGAAGTCCGCATAGTTTATAGCGATGCGCGCGTCAGGCCGAATCTGCGCGTCGGCTATGTCCGAAGCTTTGATGATACTTTGCGAAACGCGCTCGACGCGCTCGGCGTCGCATTGAGAGAGTTATCTGTGGAAGAGGTGCGCGCTGGCGATTTGCAAAAGTACGACACAATCATCATAGACAATCGCGGCTATGAAGCTCACACGCAGCTTATCGCTGCCAACTCGCGCCTGCTTGAGTTCGCCAAAAATGGCGGGACGCTGATTGTCTTTTATCACAAGTCTAACGAGTGGAATCCAGACCCGCAGAAGTCGCGCCCGCAGCTTGCTCCGCTTCCAATCACGCTCGGCAATGAGCGCGTCACGGAAGAGGATGCGCCCGTCACTTTTACTGATGCACAGCATCCCTTGCTTAATGTGCCGAACAAAATCACGCAGGAAGATTTTAAAGATTGGATACAGGAGCGCGGTCTCTATTATCCGAAGACATGGGATGCAGCCTATCGCGCGCCGCTTGCGATGAGCGACGCGGGCGAAACGGCCTTGCAGGGCGGGCTACTCACACTCGATTACGGGCGCGGCCAATACATCTACACAAGCATGGTCTGGTACAGGCAACTCCGCGCCGGACACTCCGGCGCATATCGCGTCTTTGCAAATATGATTTCAAGCCATCGCATAAATATCCCCAACGGTGCAGGGAGTTGAAATATTTCGTAACTCACATAAAATAAAAAAGAGGGAAGTTTTATCTTCCCTCTTTTTTGTCCGCTGCTTTTCAAAACACTTTATCGCGACTGTGCCGGAATATCATTTGCTAAGCCGAACTGTTCGAAGTGATGTGAATTCGTGCTTCGCAGTTGATACCAAACTCCGTTGCGATAGACAGCAATATCTGTTTTGCCGTCCCCGTCATAATCTGCCGGAACGGGCAAATCATCTGCCACTCCCCATTGCACGGCATAAAAACCTTCCGTCGATTTTTGAATATACCAGTAACCGTCTGACGGGCGATAAACCGCATAATCCGTTCGACCGTCGCCGTCATAATCCGCAGGCACTGGCTTGTCTCCCGCTAAACCGAATTGATAGAGCCTCAAGGCAAGATTGCCACTCGTCAGGATTCGCCATTGACCGTTGCGATAAACCGCCAGATCGCCTCTCCCGTCGCCGTCGTAATCAGCGACGACAGGTTTATCGGTTGGCAAGGGATTCAAATTACGCATGTCTGCGAGGCTGGCATTGTTAAATAGAGCTTGCACATAAAACTTTCCGTCTGACGGGCGAAAAACGAGAAAACCGGCGTTGCCGTTGTTGCCGTAGTTGCCGAAGCCGCTGTAATCGGTCTGCGGAATGTCTCCGGCTTGCCCGCAGACACGGGTGGCGAAGGTGGAATCTGAGCTTCGGAGCCACATCCAGACGCCGTCACGAAAGATGGCAATATCGGCTTTCCCGTCGCCGTCATAGTCTGCAACTATCGGTTTGTCCTGCGCGAGGCCGAACTGTGCGGCGAAAAATCCGGCGGCGCTACGATTGAGATACCAATATGTATCGCTCGGACGATAAACCGCGATGTCGTCTTTGCCGTCGCCGTCAAAGTCGAATTTCGGTTTGATGGGAATCGCCTCAGGCACAAGTCGGACAAGATACGGTTGGGCGACAGGCACGCCATTAGTGTTGAATCCTGTAAAAGGGCCGCCCACCAGGACTTTTCCGTCCGCCGCGACCGCCAAGGCTTTCGGATAAATTGAGCTGGAAAAATTCAATCGGATTGAAGGATCGTGCGTGCTGTCAAGGTTGAACCTATTAAAACTCTTCGACTGTCCAAAGATGTCTCTATATTCTCCGACAACAATTAGCTTTCCGTTTGACTGAAAAGCTACATCATTTCCCCGGAATAGTTGGGTAGCATAAGTTAACAGATGGCTTCCGTCGGCATTCAACCGCGATACCAACTGACTGGAAATATCCGGGCGAAAAACTACTAACTTTCCGTCGCTCTCCAGTTTGATTCTCCAATAAAATGTGAACGGGGCATTAAAGGTTGTATCAATGGTGTCGTCGGCATTGAAGCGCGTGAGTCCGTTATGGCTGCTGCCGTTCAAGGTGGTGTAATTACCGGCAACAAAATATTTACCGTCCGGCTGGACTGCGATGTCATTACAATCATTGTTAATCGCGGTGGTGAAAGTCGAATCATATGTGCCGTCGAAATTATACCGGGCGAGCGAGGGCTGCGGATTGCCGTTCGGCAAATCAAAATTACCGCAAACCAAAATCTTTCCGTTTGGCAACTGGTCAACTTTATTGAGTGTTTGGAACTCAAAACCAGTGGGTTGCAGATATGGGACTGAAGTCAGGGTGCTGTCGGCTGTTCCGTCAGCATTTAATCGCCGGATTCTAAGTGGTCCCGTTGACCCATTTAATGGAAATGCCCCACCTAATAGAATTTTCCCATCAGGCAGCACTTTCATCGAAAGGATTCCCACGAATTGATTAAACTGCCCGGACAGCCAATTTGCGTCAAATGACGTATCAAGACTGCCGTCCGCGTTGAGCCGTGCAATCTTATTGCGCGCCACAGTGTTGACGACCGTAAAATCACCGGCAATTAACATTTTCCCATCGCTTTGGATTTCGAGAAAATTTACACTGCCGTTGAGTGTCGGTGTAAACGAACTATCGTAATTCAACCGTTGAGCAAAAGCCGAAATCGAAAGTAGAAATAAACAAATCAGAGTCGTGAGCAAATATTTTATTTTCATCTTAGCCTCAGGAAAGAACTGGATTGGGGGGTGGATTGTCACAACTACCGTAAATCAAAAAAGACGGAGCAGTCTCATAAATACCAGCTAAGGCTCTCAAGCAGCGTATTACTTTAAGAATATTTCAACCCGCCGCGCCATTTGATGCATAGAGCAAGAAAAGTAGATAAAAGATTTGCTAAATTAACTTTCCTCTCTTATCTCTGTACCTCTGTGGCTGATTCTTGTTCTGCGTTTTAGAATCCTCATTCTTCCGCAAGAGGATTGTCACTTCAAATCCGTGCGGCTGGCGATTGCGTGCGAGGACTTTTCCATCGCAAGCCTCTATGCATGACTTGACGATGGCAAGGCCGAGTCCTGCGCCGCCTGATTGGCGCGAGCGGTCGGACTCTATGCGATAGAACGGGTCGAAAAGTTTTTCGAGCGCGCTTTCAGGCACGCCCGCGCCGCTATCCGAGACAGTGATTTTGACATGGCCGTTGCCAGACTCGTCAGCCGCCGCGCGTATCGTGCCTGCCGTTCCGGCATAGCGCACGGCATTGCGAATCACATTGGCGAGGGCGCGTGCGAGTAAATCCGGTTGGGCCAGAGCTTCCAGTTTGTTGTCAACATGCAGTTCTATGTCAGCGTCTTCTTTCGCAGTCTCGCGCGCGATGACTTGCTCGAAGAGCGGGCGCAGGCGCACAGGCTCAAGCTCTATCTCCAAACCTTTGATGCCAGCCTTTGAATAGGCCAGAAGTTCGCTCACGAGCTTTGACATCAGCTCGACCTCTTCTCTGACATCTTCCACATAAGAGCGATGCTGTTGCTCCACGCGGTCTTCGAGGATGCTCAACGCGAATTGCATGCGCGCGAGCGGCGAGTTTAATTCGTGTGAGATGTCGCCCATGAATCTTTTCTGTCCGGTGATGAAACCGGACAGGCGTGTCGCTAAATAATTAATGGCTTTGCCCAATCGCCCAAGCTCATCTGTACGTTGTTCGTCAACGCGCACATCAAAATGCTCTTCGGCAATCTGCTCGGTCGCGTTTGTCATCTGGCCTATGGTCTTTGTCAGGCTGCGCACGAACGGCAGCCAGAAGATTATCGAGACGATGAAGATGACGCCCGCCATGATGAGCCAGGGAGTCGGGTCAAAAAACAGTCCATGCCCTGTGAAGGAATCCGAGACGGCCAGAAGCCGCGTGCGTATAGGAATTGGATTATCCTTTTCGCGCGTCATCGTTCGCGCGACCATCCAGTAGAGCGTCGGATTTTTTGTTTTGAGATACATATCGCCCGGTCGCGGTGGCGGGCCGCCTCTACCGCCGGGACGCTCTCTTGAAAGAGTTGGATTGTCTTGTCTTCCGGGAGGAGGCGGAGGCTCCGGTCGTGCGACCTCCGCTAGAATTTCCGCGGGGAGGGTTGTTTCTCTTCCGCCGAGTTGCCGCCCTGTGTTGTCGTAGAGAAAAAATTCTACGCCGTAAGTTTCCGTGTATCTACGCAAGACTTCATCGCGTTCGGCTCTTGATTTTTCGTCCATCTCGCGCTCAAGCAATCTGGTGACGGCTTCGATGCGATTGGTCGTTCCGCCGAAGAAGGGCGCGTTCGGTTCAAAGCGAAAGTTGAGATTGAAGATGAGCCACAGGATTGCTCCGAGCACGAGCAGATTCAAAAAGACCCACAACATGATTTTGGAAAAAAGCGAAAAACGCAGTCCACGCATAATTCTATTCCCCAACGTCTGACGCCTCGTCCTCCACCAGCATGTAACCCACAGACCTGACCGTCTTGATATACTTTGGATTCTTCGGATCGTCCCCAAGCTTGCGCCGCAAAGAAGAGATGTGAACATCAATCGAGCGGTCAAAAACATCGTAGTCTCTTCCGGCAATCTCGTTGAGCAGCTTGTCGCGGTCAAGCACACTGCCCGCAGAGCGCGCAAGACATAGCAGCAAGTCAAATTCGAGCGCGGTCAAATTTAAAAGCTGATTGTCTTTATGAACTTTTCTCGCGGCGGGATTGATGTTGATGTCGTTGACGACAATCTCTTCCGGCTCATTCCGAGATTGACTCGCTGTGATAAAAGAGCGGCGCGTGACTGCGCGCAGGCGTGCCAGCAGTTCTCTCGTCGAAAAAGTTTTGGGCAGGTAATCGTCCGCGCCTATCTCAAGTCCGACGATGCGGTCTGATTCGTCGCCCAAAGCCGTGAGCATCAAGACAGGCACGGATGAAATCTTGCGTATCTGCTTGAGCACTTCAAAGCCGTCCATGCCGGGCAGCATGACATCAAGAATGACTGCCTGATAATTTCCCCTAGTTACTTTCTCAAGCCCGTCCGGGCCTGTGTGCGCGGTCTCGACAACAAAGCCCATCATCTCCAGATAGTCTTTGACCAGACGGCAGAGCTTCACATCGTCATCAATCATGAGGACGCGGATTCTTGTTTGATCTTCAAAAGTAGCTGACATCATTTAATGTACGAAAGAATCTTCCGCAAAGGCGCAAAGGCGCAAAGAAAGCGCGAAGAAAGCTTTCAAGATAAATAAGCATTCAACTCTTTGCGGTCTTCCTCCGCGCCTTTGCGGGAAACTGTTTTTTCTTTGAAACCGAATCATTACTTTTATGTGTTGTGTCTTGCCTCTCTTCCCTCTTCAATGTTAAGTTTAGCGCGAAATAATCCCGGCCAGTAAAACTTTACATCCCCTTTACAAAATTCCCCTTCTTCTACATTAAAGCTTTACGTTCAGAGGGTAAACTCCACTTGCGTCTCCCATAAAAAGCAAGACGCTTGAGACTGCTTTTGAGAAAGAAGCAAGAGGAGAATAAGCTATGAAACATCTTAAATATATGTTTGGCTCGCTGCTACTGGCAGCGGTGGTTGGTTCCTTAGTGATAGGTTTTGGACAGCAAGGCAAGGGCGATTTCCAGCGTGGGCCAAGACCGGACGGAGAAATGGGGCGTGGCGGCCCAGGGCATGGTGGCCCCGGCGGTTTTCATCCGCGCATGCTTGAGCAACTTAATCTGAGCGAGGCTCAGGCGACAGAGATACGTGCGCTGCACGAGCAGGCGCGCACAGCTTCCGAACAGTATTTCGAGCAGATGAAGACTGTGCATGAACAACTGAAAGCGTTATCGCAGGCCGCGACATTTAATGAAGAACAGGCGCGTGCGCTGCTGGAGGAAAAAGCGAAAGTCTCAACAGAGTTGGAGTTGATACGCCTGCGCACGGACTCGGCGATTTATAACAAGCTGACGGCGGAACAGAAAGCGAGTCTCACACAACTCGAACAGGAGCATCCGGGCTTTCATCGCAAGGGAGGCAGAGGCGAGGGCAGACCGCAGCGTTAAGCTGTTGCGGCTCTCAACTGATTCTCTCTCTCTCTAAGATGAACTCAAGATGGAAGCACAGGCGGCTCTCGCGTCGTAGCGTAGTGGCTCGCGCCGTCGCGGAAGGTTTTGCCGAAAGCCATTCGAAGAAGCTGGGGCTAGCTTCGACGGAAGAAGCAGACAGGCTGCCTGTGCTTCCAGCCACAACAGAAAAGTTTTTCTCAGACTCTCTCGCACGCCGACAAGCGAAGCCCTAAAGGAGGAAGAATGAAAGAAAACAATTTGATTAGCCGTCGAGCTTTATTGACGAGAGGTTTCAAGACCGCAGCCGCGCTCGGCATCGGCGCGATGGCCTTAAAAGCTGGCGGCAGTTACGATCCTTTCATTGCTAAAGCCATCTCAAACATTCCAGACGGCGCGCTCGATTATGTGGCGGCTGAGCCATGTGTCCTGACATGCACTTCTACTTTAGGCCCATGCTATTTCAACACGGGCCTCGTCCGCCGCGACATCACGGAAGGCAAGCCCGGACTGCCGACGCGGCTCGGCTTCCGCATCGTCAACGCAGACACCTGCGAGCCGATTCCAAATGCTTCGATAGACATCTGGCACACGGACAACAACGGCGTCTATTCCGCTCCGATTAGCACTTTTTGCAACGGCAACGATCCTGTCGTCCCGACGCAGCGATTCGGGCGCGGCATTCAATCAACAGACGCCAACGGCTGGGCCTATTTCGATTCGTTCTATCCCGGCTGGTACTCTGGCCGCGTGACACACATACACGCCACCATACGCCTGAACGCGACGGCCATCGCAACCACACAGTTCTTCTTCGAGGACAGGGTCAGCGAGTTTATCTACAGAAGCCATCCGAACTACTCGCACCGCCCGAACCGCAACACGACGAATGCTACGGACAATGTCATCGGCGGCAATCTGTCGCGCGTGTTGCCTTTCCTGTTCAGCACACGGCTGGTCAACAACAAATATTTGCAGGCGGTCAAGACCATCGGCATACGCACGACGCCAACCACTTGTGCAGCCTAAGGCGTGAGGAGCAAACTGATGAAAAACTTTACTCTCTCAAACAAACTTTCTCTGAGACTCGCGTTTTCAATCGTCGCCCTGCTGGCTCTCTCGGTGGCTGCGCCTGCGCAAATCAAACTGCGCAACGCTCTGGATTATGACGGCGATGCTAAAGCAGATTTTAGTGTCTTTCGCATGAGCGACAACGGCTGGTACATCCTGAAAAGCAACGGCACAGGCTTTATCGGTCAAGCCTTCGGCTCGACGCACACGGACACCATCGCGCCCGGCGATTACGACGGCGACAACAAAGGCGACCTTGCCGTTTGGCGTTACAGCAATGCAGCTTTCTATTATTTAGGGAGCAACACAGGAACTCTCACCGCAAGAATCTGGGGAGCCATCGGCGATGAAATCGTCGCGCGCGATTACGACGGCGACAACAAGACAGATTTCGCGGTCGTCAGGCGCACCGGCGGCAACATGTTCTGGTACATCCTGAACAGTTCCGACGGCAGCTTTCGCTCGCAGCAGTTTGGTCTTTCAACAGACTTTACTGCGCCCGGCGATTACGACGGCGACGGCAAATTCGACATCGCAGTCACACGCACCAGCACAGGCAATCCCATCTCTTTCTATATCCTCGGAAGCACAAGCGGATTTTACGGCGCGCAGTGGGGCTTGGCTGGCGACATTGTGGCGACGGGCGATTATGACGGCGACGCCAAAACAGATTTGGCCGTGGTACGCAAAAACGGCGCGTCACTTGATTGGTATATTCTGCAAAGCATGACAGGGCAACTGAGCGCAGTTAACTTCGGTGTGACAGAAACGGATTCATTGGTCCAGAACGATTACGACGGCGACGGCAAGACTGATGTGGCCGTGTGGCGAGAAAACGCCGGCACGTTTTATGTGTTAAAGAGCACGGACAGCACTCTGCTCACGATGGTCTGGGGATTCATGACGGATGTGCCGATTGCAGCTTACGATTCACACTAGAGATTTTTTCAACACAAAGGAATCTCAAATCTGAAATTTCAGATTTGAGATTCCTTTGTGTCTTCTGTGTCTTCTGTAACTAACCTTCCAGCTTTGTCCTTGCGCGTTCGAGAAATGTTTTAATCATTTCCGCGACGCGCTTTTGCATCTCCGCGCTGATGCGGCTTTCGCCGACCAAGCCTGCGAGCATGTGAAGTTCTCTGGCATGCTGGCGGCGCAGTTCGACGTGCTGTGTGATACGCACTAAGGTGTTTGACGCGCCGCGCTCGACAAAGCTGGCGGCATAGCGCAAATAATTCTTCTTCTCAATCGGCGCGGGCGACCATTCGACGCGATGCGGGCTGTCATCCGTCATCTCTACTGCAAAGGCCGCGCGCATCTGCCCTAACATCGGCACATCCGTCCGCACAGTCCAGCGCAAAAGTCCGCTTGCCTCTGTCCGTATGCTCTCAATGCCCGGCATCAGCTCGACAAAGTTGCGCCACTCCGTAAAAAATTCCCTTGCACGCTCAATCCCTGTTTTGAGTTCGAGTTGCTCTGTGTATTCTGCCTTGATGCGAAACATGCTTTCACCTCTTGAAAGTTATTACATCGCCGATGAAAAAAGAATCGAGTTGAAAAAGAGCCGCGTCATGTTGCGCCAGATGCCGCGAAAGTTCGGGTCTTCCGTATAGAGCACGACATGGCCGCGCCCCGCTGGCTCGTCCATCACATAAGCCGTCCCGCGCAAGAGCCGCTCGGTATTATCCGGCCAGACAAAACCCGACAGGCGCAAAGCTTGATTGCCTTCTGCGGAAAAAACTACTGCGTTAGTTCCTTCTTTCGACGGGCGGAAAAAGTAGCCGGACGCGAGCAGCACCGGCAATTCTCTCTCTTCATAGCCATATGTCAGATAGGTCGTGCGGTCAATCGTCGCGCGCATGATTGCGCCTGGAACAGCCTCCGGCACTTGTCCCGGACGCGCAGAAGGCGAAGCGATAGGCGGCAACTCTGGCGACGCGCCCTCAAGCTTCTCTGTCTGATTAGCCTCTTCACGTCGCTGCTCAGTCGCGGTCTTGCGCGCCGCTTTTTGTGGGCCAGTCGAAGCTCCCTGTTCCGCGCCGCTCTCACGCGCTTGCGGAGATGGAGACGACGAGGCTTCGGCGTCCTTCTCTTCCGCCTGCGGCTTCTGGTCGTCTTCATCGCTGCCAACGAGACGAGACGAAGTGAGATTCACATCCTTGAGCGCGGCGAAGACTGCTGAACCTTTGATGCAGACGAGCACGCCGCCGCGCGAAATCCAACCGCGCAGGGTGTCTATCCCGCCTTTGCCGAAGGCGTTGAAGTATCCGTCGGGCGAGCCGTCCGGCAGGATGATGACATTATATTTATCAAGCTCCGCGCGCTTGATATTGGAAATCGTCATCGGCGTAAAGTCCACGCCCATGCGGTCAAAGAAATACCAGAGCGAGCCGTAACTCGTCTGGCTCACAGCATCATCCGCGGCGATGATGATGCGCGGGCGTTTCAAAGCAATCACATTCTCAGAGCCGATGCCCGTCTCGCCCGTCTCGTTAAAGCCGGAATTGACAGCCGTCACTTCGACTCCCGACTGCGGCGCGAGACGCGCTATTGCGTCATGCAAGCTTTCAGGATTGCGCGAGACGCGCGCGACAATCGTGCCGCGCGGCCAATCGCGCCCGCCCGCGTTCAATGTTCGCGTCGCGACCGCCAGACGAAAGCCTTCGCGCTGCAAGCGATAAGCAAGCGAAGCCGCGCCGTCGCGTTCGTATGGAATGATATAAGCGATGCTGGCACGCCCTCCGACGATTAGCGGCTGGACTGTCAATGGATTGCCTCTCAAGAGAGTCGCGCTGTCAATCGTCCCCACGGCATCTTCCGTCCAGTATGCTTCGACGCCAAACGCAAGCGGCAAAGACCAAGCTGTGATGTCATAAAAGCCGTAATCTTCTTTCGCAGCATTCTGTCCGCGACGCTCGTTGCGTTTAAAGCGCGCAAGCTGCTCGCGCACGAAGCCTGAGTCCTGTTCCGTGTTTGGCTCAAGCAGAGCTTTGGCAAGACGTTTCTGCGGCTGGGCCAAATCAATCACGTAAGAGTTCGCAGGAAAGACGCGCGGCGCGGCGGCAGCACTGTTTCCAAGATAACTATGCGCGCTCTGCGAACGAAACGACTCGCGCGTCTGGCTCACTTCCACGCCCGCGCGATAGAGAATCCCAATCAACTCATCAGCCTTCGCAGGGTCTTTGCCCGGCACAATCACTATGCGCTTCATACGCTCATTACGCGCTTCTTCAACAGCAGTTCTCTTAAATTCGTAAAAATCTTTGAGCCGCGCCGCGCGGTGGCGCGTGGCCGTTTCAAGAGTGGTCAGAGACGCGACGAAATGCTTGGCGATGGCCGAGCGCAGTGTGACAATCGTTTCATCATCGCGCTTCCAGTTAATCCCTTTAAAACCTCCGCCGTCCGTCTCATAAGTCATCCCCGTCGCGCCGTTCAGGCTGGGCCAGGAATCCCAGTAGCCCGGATAGAAAAGGTCGAAAATATCCCGCACATAAAAGTCCCATTGCCTCTGGTCGAACTGCGCGGCGTTGGCGCGCCCGAAGGTTGTGAGCCAGCGCGCGGTCTGTTCTGCTGGCAGGTTCGGATTAATCGGCTGCGCTGCGGGCGGAAAGAAAAACTGCGAGGGCTGCCCGTGATGGTCAACAAAGACCTGCGGGTTCCAACGCAGGTAGGCTTGCTGCACATTGCGCGTCTCGACCTGCGAAGAGACTATGTTGTCGCGGTTAAGGTCAAAGCGATAACGATTGACGCGGCCATAGACAGACCAAGGCTCACGATGCTCGCCAGCGAGCGGCTCAGGGTTGCCTATGCCGTAAGAGTTGTACCATGAGACGAAACGCTCGTGGCCGTCAGGGTTGTGACAGACGTTGATGAGAGCGATGCTGTTTTTGAGTATCTCAAGCGTGGCGGGCTCGTTCGAGGCTGCGAGTTGATAGACGACCTGCATCATCGCTTCAAACGACGCGGACTCGTTGCCGTGTATCGTATAGTTGAGCCACACGATGACTGGCGTGTCATTGATAATCGCTTGCGCTTCACGGTCGGAAACTTTTCGCGGGTCTGCGAGGCGCGCGATGTTGTCTCTTATCTGCTCAAGCCGCGCGATGTTCTCCGGCGCGCTGATGGCGACGAGATGCATCATGCGGTGCTCGTTCGTCTCACCGATGTCCAGGACGCGCACGCGGTCTGAGGCCGACTGCGAAATCTTCTCTATGACGCGCTCCATCAAGGCGTAGTTGGTATGAAACTCTCCGACATCGAAACGCAGTATGCTCTGCGGGCGCGGCACATCTTCCCTGTAAGGCCCGCGCGCGTAAAAATCAAAACGCGAATCATCGCGCTGAGCTTGTGCTGTGAAAACGAAAGCGGCGAAAATCAGTGCGAGCGCGGCGAGAAGGCGTGGATGTGGCATCATCTGTCAGGGCAAGCTTTCTTCTTATCATTTTGGGGAGAAGCTGGAACGCACTCGATATTACCCCGCTTTCGCTTTGATTCTCAAACTGCGAGCAGCCTTTGAAGAAGGATTTACATGGACAACACTTTCACAGACAGATGCACGCGCTGCGACACGGGCCGCCTCCGCCGCTGGCACGAACTCGACGAAGAACAGCAGATGCTCGTCAGGCGACTTCCAGCCTCCGCAGATTATTCGCTTGCAGAACGCAAGGCGTCGCACAGATGGTGCACGCGATGTTGGTATGAAGAAGTGAAAGGCGAAAGTCACGAGATTTAAGGCGGCTGCGGGCCGTTTTGTATCTCCGCGCCAGCATTCGCGCCCGCTTTCAACCTTTAGAAAGCAAGTTTCACCCTGTGGAAGTGAACTTTTACATTGATATGAGAAGCTTTTACAGCGATATGGCTATCTTTTACAGCGATATAGCAATCTTTCACAGTGATATAGCAATCTTTTGCAGCGATATGGCTAACTTTCACAGTGATATGAGTAACTTTTGCATTGATATAAGTAACTTTCACGCTGATATGGCTGTTTTTCACCGTGATATGGGTAACTTTCAGGCTTGAGAGGCAAGGTTTGACGCCGATATGGCTATCTTTCGGCCTTGAGAGGGGGATTTTTCATTTTAGAGCGATTTCAAATAAAGTTGTGGGTCAGTTTGAAAGAGAAAGAAAGGAATTTTCCCGCAAAGACGCAAAGGCGCAAAGAAAAGCACGCAAAGGTGTTGAGATGTATTTATCTTGAAAGCTTTCTTCGCGCCTTCTTTGCGCCTTTGCGCGAGATTCTTTCGTTCGTTGCTCACCTAAATTTCAAACTGACCACTACCCCTTTGCGGTTCAATCTTTCATCACGCGGTCATAAGCGGCGCGGATGTTTGCCATGTGTAATGTGAGATTGTCTGTCAGGGCGTTGGCTGTGGGATAGTTCATGCGGCGTGCGATGTCGCCAATGGCCGGGTGGTCGCTGGCGTGCAGATGCGTTGAGCGTCCGATGATGAGGCGCAGGTGATGGTCGAGTGTGCGCAGGATGGCATAGCCTTCGCTCATCGCTGCAAAGTCTTCGTCATTGAGAGAGCCGCCCGCGTGCAGTTTCTCAAGGGTCGAGACGGTTGAGCGTTCCGGCCCTTTGTCCGGCACGTTGTCTCTCAGTTGCAGGTAGCGCGTCGCAAAATAAACATCGAGCATGCCTCCCTGCCCGTACTTGATATCAACGCTTGTGCTGCCGCGCCTGCGTTTTTTCTCTCGCTCCAATCTCTCGCGCACGCGCCGCGTCTCCGCGCGCAGATCTCTCTCATCCATACGCCGCGCGGCATCGTGTATCACGCGCCGCGCCTCGTCTTCCACTTTCTGGCCCAGAGAAGTTGCGCCCGCCACCGCGCGCAGCTTGACGTAAGCGAGCCACTCCCACGCGAGTGCGCGCTCGGACAAATAATTTATGAAGGCGCGCGCGCCCGTAGAGGTCTGACCGTTTCTGCCGTCCGGCCTGAGGCGCAGGTCAACGCGGTAGAGATGTCCTTCGCGCGTCTGGCTCGAAAGAGCAGCGACCAGCAGTTCGCTCAAGCGCGAATAAAATTCCGCATGATTGAGCGCGGCGATGGGCGAAGGTTTTTCGTCTTCGTAAATCAGCACGACATCGAGGTCTGAGCCGTAATCCATCCCGCCGCCGCCGAGACGGCCCAGACCGAGCACAGCCAACTCTGGCTCTGCGCTGAGCTTGCTATAGCGACGCTCCATCTCCATACGCGCCGCAAGGTATCCGGCATCAAGACTCGCTGCGGCCAGCAAAGTCTGTCGCCGGTTGGACTCGCGCATGTTGATTGTCCCGGCGGCATCAAGCATCCCCGTGTGGACCAGAAGACCTGACCACACACGCCTGAGCGCGCTCAAGGCTGCGCGGAAGGTCTCTTCTTTTTCGACAGCAGCTTTGAGCAAGGCTCTGTAATCCGGTTCTGCATCTTCCTCAAGCGTGATGGCGGAGATAAGAGCCGGATGGCCCGCAATCAATTCTCCGAAAAACTCGGAAGCCCCGCACAGGCGCACGAGCGCGTCCAGATGCGCCACGCTCAGCTTGACCTCTACATTCGACTTGTCGAGCGAAGAGGCTATGCGCTGGATGAGCATCAAGGCGCGTTGCGGATTGAGCGAGCGGTCAGCAGCTTCGCTCACATGCTGCGCAAGTTTTTCGGGTGAAAAGTGTTCAAGCTCCTCAGACATCAAGGGCGCAAAGATAGCGGCAGCCGTGTGCGTGGCTGCCTTCAAAGCATCCACAGGCTCATCCAAACCTGCTCTGATATTGACATGCGTGGGGACAGGGAAATCGCGCGCAAGGCTTTCATCCAGAGACTCGTCCATCAACACCTCGCCGAAGATGCGGTCATAAGCTGCACGCACATCGGCAGTCTGTTTATCCAGCGTGTGGTCAAAATCTGCTAGGGCTTTGTCGCCGCTAAAATTCATGCGCCGCGCAAAGAGCGTGCGCCGAGTCTCTTCATCCGGCACGACGTGTGTTTGCAAGCCATGCTCCATCTGCAAGCGATGTTCGAGCGTGCGCAGAAAATCGTAAGCGTCGGAGAGCTGCATGCGCTCGCGTTCTGTGATGAGCTTGCGGTCTGCGAGGCGGCCAAGGCTGATGAGCGTGTGCGGGGCGCGCAGCCATTCGTCGCGCCCGCCGAAAGCGAGTTGCAAAGCCTGCGCGATAAATTCTATCTCGCGTATGCCGCCGCGTCCGAGCTTGACGTTGAAGCCTTTGGAATCATGCGCGTGATGGCGGTCAATCTTCTGCTTGGCGAGGCGCACATTGCCGAGCGCGCGGCTGACAGACACATCGGCTGCGTACACGCTCTCTGTGACGCGCGCGCAGAATTGCGCGTAAAGCTCCTGACTGCCCGCCGCAGCACGCGCGCGAATCAGCGTCTGCCGCTCCCAAGCCTGCGCCGTCTGACGGTAATAACGCACAGCCTCATCCAATGATGAAGCGAGCGCGCCGTCTCTCCCATGCGGCCTCAAGCGCAAGTCAACGCGATAAGCCGCGCCCTCGCCCGAAGGCTTGCCGACAGTGCGCGCGACCGTCTCAGCCAGCTTGACGAAATACTCACGATTGGTTGTCTCGCCGCGCGTCCCTTTGCCGGAGGTCAGCCCGTTGTCCGAATAGAGAAACAGAAGGTCTATGTCCGAGGCATAGTTCAACTCACCTGAGCCGAGTTTGCCGAGTGCGACGATGCAAAAGCTGGCATTCGTGACACGACCCTTCTCATCTATCTTCAAAGCAGGGCCATAGCGGTTATCCAACTCCTGCCGCGCGAGACTCAAAGCATGTTCGAGCACTGCGTCCGCCAGGTTCGACAACTCCTCCGTCACTTCGACCAGCGTTGAGACCTTTCGTATGTCGTGCAGGTAGATGCGCAAGAGTTCGCGCCGACGAAAACGCGCGAGCAAGACCTGCGGCTCAAGCTGCGAGTGTGTGAGGTGAAAACGGGCGAGCGATTCCTGCAACTCCTCGCGCGTCTTGACGCGCGTGTGCTGCCGTTCGCGCGCCAGCCATTGTATGTAATCTGGATTCTGCGAAAGCGTTGTCGCCAGAAGCGGACTCCAGGCGGCAAGCGCAAGCGCATCCGAGAACAATCCTTCGTTTCGCGCGAGCCGCTCTGCATCACCCGGATGCTCCTGCGCGAGCCGCTCAAAGAAGAGCCGCGCGCCCTCTCCGTCCGGCAGGTCGCTTGTGAGCGATTCTATTTTTTCTTTCAGCTTGAGCACGTGCGGCAAGTAATGTTCTATCCGTTCTCCAAACGACTTCAAAGGATAGTACAACGCGCGACACGATGCCATTCGTGGATGAATTATCCTTTGAAATTCACTTAACCTCTCTGCATCATCTGTGTTTTAACTTTCAAATCTCTGATAATCTTTAAGACCATGAAGATTGAGTATCTGGCCGACCATCCGAATTTTATTCCCACGCTGTCGCGCTGGTTCATGGAAGCGTCGCCTGATTACTACAAGGACAAAACTGTGGAGGATGTCAAAGCGACGTTTGCACCGCGACTGAATCGCGGGCGCGTTCCGCTCGCGCTCGTCGCCATTGAAGACACAGAGCCGCTCGGCACTGTCTCGTTGTTGGAAGAATCCATTACGACGCACACGCATCTCACACCCTGGCTGGCCGGGCTTCATGTCGCAGAAAGCCGTAGGCATCAAGGCATTGCGACAAAGTTAATCGAGGCTCTTATCAAAGAGGCCAGAGCGATGAACATTGAAACGATGTACATCGGCATCAGCCGGGCCGAAGATTTTTACACGGCGCGGGGCTGGCAAACTGTTGACAAAATCGTTTACTACGATAAACCTGTCACCATCATGCAGCTTCGTCTCAATTAAAAAAACGTCATGACAGACACACTGTCCGAATCTTACGAAGAAGTTTTATATCCGAGCTATCTGCACACGCAGACGCAGCCAGACCGCCTTGCGACGATGGCTACATTTTTCGGAATGCAGCCCGTGCCGGTCGAGAAGTGTCGCGTCCTTGAGCTTGGCTGTCATGACGGGAGCAACCTGATTCCTTACGCCTTTCATCTGCCGGAAAGCTCTTTCGTCGGAATTGATATGGCCGCGCGTCCCATCGCTCTGGGCCAGAAAAGAATAGAAGCTCTGGGCCTCAGGAACGTTAGCCTGCGACAATTTAATTTGATGGATGTGGACAAAAGCTTTGGCGAGTTTGATTACATTGTCGCGCATGGATTGTTCTCTTGGGTTCCGCCGGAAGTGCGCGAGAAAATTTTAGAAATCTGTTCTGTCAATCTCTCGCCGCAGGGCGTCGCGCATGTTAGTTACAACGCCTATCCCGGCTGCCACCTGCGAGACATGACGCGCGAGATGATGCTTTTTCACACTCGTCATGTGACGGATTCGCAGGAGAAAATCGTGCAGGCCACAGCATTGCTGAAATTTCTCTCGGACTCATTTGCAGAGCCAGACCTTTATCGCATGTTTCTCAAGAACGAACTGGAACTACTGCTCGAACGCCGCGAGGAGCAGATTTTTCATGACGATTTGGAAGTCTTTAACCAGCCTTACTATTTTTACAGGTTCGCGGAAAAGGCCGCCGCGCATGGCTTGCAGTTTCTCTCGGAGGCTGACTATTTCGAGATGCAGGATCATATCTACGCGCCCGAAGTGAAAGAGGCTCTGCGCATTCTCTCAAGCGATATTATTGCCAGAGAGCAGTATCTTGATTTCGTCAAATGCCGCAGGTTTCGCCAGACACTGCTCTGTCATCAAGAGGTCAAGCTCGACCGTCAACTAAAGCCTGAACGCATGCGCGTCTTTTATATCGCATCGAGCGCGCGTCCTGTTTCCGGCAAGCCGGACATTCTGGGCCAAACGGTCGAAGAGTTTCATGGAGCGAAAGGCGCGGCGATGAAGACAGACCATCCCTTCGCCAAAGCGACAATCATCTGCCTCAGCGAAATCTATCCGCAGTCACTTCATTTTGATGAACTGCACGCAAATGTGCGCGCGCGTTTGGGAAACGAAAGCAGCGCGCAAGCAGAAGAGCAAGAGCAAGAGGCGCAGATGCTCGGCCAGATTCTGTTGCAGCTTTTCGCGGCGGGACTTGTGGAACTGCATGTGCACAGGCCGAAGTTTGCGACCACCGCGAGCGAGCGTCCACTCGCGAGTCGTCTTGCGCGCTGGCAGATAGAGCACGGCCCGGTCGTCACAACCCTGCTCTCGACAGGTCTGGAAATAGAGGACGCTCTGGGCCAGAGATTACTGCAACTACTCGACGGGACACGCCACCGCGCCGCTTTAGTCGAAGAGTTGACGACGCTGATTAAGTCCGGCGCGATTCCAATGGAGGAAGCAACGGATGAGAAAGCGATTCTGGAAAATCTGCCGCAACTGCTCGAACAGAATCTCGCACGGCTGGCGCGGCTCGGATTGCTGGTCGCATAATCCGGTTAAGATGGCAAATGGTAGTTGCTAAAACTTAGCGCAATTTTTTCTGTTATGATTGCCAGTGATACTAACGAATGCGAGGTATTCAATAGACATGTCACAATTAATCGAGCGCGACCCGGAAAAGCTCGGCGGCACGCCCGTCTTCTTCGGCACACGTGTGCCGATAAAGAATCTCTTTGATTGTTTGGAAGGCGGAGAAAGTCTGGATGAGTTTCTGGATCAGTTTCCGACCGTCACACGCGAACAAGCATTAGGTGTGCTTGAAGTGTCGAAGCAATGGCTACTCACAGAATATGAAGCTGCTGCTTGATGAATGCGTCACGCGCTATCTGAAACGAGACTTAATCGGGCATGATGTCAAAACCGTTGACGAAGCCGGAATCAAAGGTCTCAAGAATGGTAAGCTTCTGCGCGCGGCTTCGGGCCATTTCGATGTACTCATCACGGTTGACCGGAACATTGTGCATCAACAGAATATTCGCTCCTTCGACATCGCCGTCTTGATTCTGCTGGCGAAGGACAATTCTTATCACACACTCAAGCCTTTAATTCCTCAAGCTCTTGAAACGCTGAAGCAAGTCAGGCCGGGCGAGGTCTGGCAGATTGAGTTGCCCAGATGAGCTTAACCTCTCTTTTCGGATGGCTGCGTTAGTGCGTTGTATTTCAATTTTTCTTCCAGCCCCTTTTTTATCTCAGGCCATTCGTCGTCAATGATGCTGAAATAGACTGAGTGGCGGACGCGGCCCGTAGAGGTCGTCATGTGTTTGCGAAAGATGCCTTCCTCTTTCGCGCCGAGGCGGGCGATGGCTGCGCGCGAACGCTCGTTGAGCGAGTCTGTCTTGAATTCGACTCGCATGCAGCCTAAGACTTCAAAGGCGTGGCGGAGCATTAGATACTTGGCTTCCGTGTTGACAGCCGTGCGTTGCCAGTTAAGCGCAATCCATGTCCAGCCGATTTCGGCGCGGCGGTTCGGCATATCAATATTGCCGAAGCGTGTTGAGCCAATGGCCTTGCCGGAAGATTTTTCGATGGTCGCAAACGGCAGAAACATGCCGCGCGCCTGACCTGCGAGCGCGTCCAAGATATAAGCGCGCATCTCTTCCGCAGTCGTGACAGGCTGCGGATTCCATCGCCAGAGTTCTTCATCCAAACCTACATCAGACAAAGCCGTATGATGCTCTAGCGATAAAGGCTCAAGCCGGACGAATTTTCCAACGAGTGTGACAGGCTCTATAAGCATGAGAAAACATTAGAATAAAAGGGCAAAAGTGTTTTCAGCTGGCAAGTTAAAGATTTCAACTGGTCGGTTGGAATTTTCAACCGCTTAGTTTGAAATTTCAACTGGTCGGTTGAAACTTTCAGCACTCCGGTTGAATATTTCAACCAGTCAGTTTGAAGATTCAACCAGTAGTTTGAAGATTCAACTAGTCAGTTGGAAATTTCAACCAGCGAGTTTATTTTTCAAATCGGCAGTTTGAAGATTCAACCGACCAGTTGAAATTTCAAACTGCTGGTTGAATCTTCAAACTAGCTCGTTGAAATCTTTAACCAGCTACACAGATTAAGATGGTAAGCCCTCTAAACGTCAAAATACATTCCGAACTCAAGCGGGTGCGGGCGCATGCGTAGAGGCTGAATCTCTTTCTCACGTTTGTAAGAAATCCAGCGGTCAATCAGTTGAGTTGTGAAGACATCGCCTTTCAAGAGAAAGTCGTGGTCGGCTTCCAACGCCTTCAAGGATTCATCGAGCGAGCCGGGCAGGGATGGCACATCCTTCAAGGCTTCGGGCGACAAATCGTAAATATCTTTGTCGAGCGGTTCGCCCGGATCAATGCGATTGTGTATGCCGTCTAGCCCTGCGAGCAGCATTGCTGAAAATGCCAGGTAAGGATTGCAGGACGGGTCTGGCGGACGAAACTCTAGCCGCTTCTGTTTCGGGTTCGTCGAGAACATTGGAATGCGAATCGCCGCCGAGCGATTGCGCGCGGAGTAGGCCAGATTGACTGGAGCTTCAAAGCCCGGAACGAGACGCTTGTAGCTGTTGGTTGTCGGCGCGGCAAAGGCTACGACCGCCGCAGCATGTTTCAAGAGTCCGCCGATGTAAAAGCGCGCCATCTCAGAAAGTCCTGCGTAACCGTCGCCAGCGAAAAGCGGTTTCTCATCTTTCCAGAGCGATTGATGAACGTGCATCCCGGAGCCGTTGTCGCCGTAGAGCGGCTTGGGCATGAAGGTCGCGGACTTGCCGTAGCTGTAGGCTGTGTTGCGTACGACATATTTGAAAAGCTGCAAATTGTCTGCTGTGCCGAGCAGGGTCGAGAAACGAAAGTCTATCTCGCATTGTCCGGCGGTCGCGACTTCGTGATGATGGCATTCAACATCGATGCCGACCTGTCCGAGCGTCAGGGAAATCTCCGAGCGTAAGTCGCTCAGAGAATCTACCGGCGGCACCGGCACATAGCCCTCTTTGGCGCGTATGCGATAGCCGAGGTTTGTGCCGTGAAACTCGTCCGCGTTGCGCCCACTGTTCCAGTGCGCTTCGTCAGAATCTACAGTGTATCCGGCGGAGTTCTGGTCGTTATGAAACTTGACATTATCGAAGACGAAAAACTCTGCTTCAGGGCCGAAGAAGGCTGTGTCTGCGAGGCCCGTAAACTTCAGATAGCTTTCGGCCCTCGAAGCGACCGAGCGCGGGTCCATGCCGTAGCCTTCTTTGGTAATCGGGTCAACGGCGTTGGCAATCAGGCAGAGGGTCGGCTCGTCCGCAAACGGATCCATCCAGAAGCGCGTGGATTCCGGGACGAGCAGCATGTCCGATTCATTAATCGCGGCCCAGCCGCGCAAACTTGAGGCATCAAAACCAAAACCGTCTTCAAAAGATTCTTCTCCAAGCTGTGCGATAGGAAAGGTCAGGTGATGCCATGCGCCGGGCAGGTCTGTGAATCTGACCGAGACAAATTTTGCTCCCTGGTCGGAGGCATACTTCAAGGCTGTTTTTGCGTTCATATAATCTCCTGTTGAAAATTATGGAGTGTCGAAGGTTCACGTCGCCGTGATGGTGCGGCGAGATTTCCGAGTCGTGGCTGGCGTGCGCGAGCGCGGCGAGTATCATCTGAGCAGCGCGTAAAAGCTTCGCATTATATTGACGCGCGCGCCCGTGTCAAGCTGTTTGCTGCACGATGAGTGGAAGACGCAACACGAGCGCAGCTTCTTCTTTCCCTTAAACCTTTACTGGCTGTAAGTTTAACCGCATAAGGCGTGGAATCGGGCGCAAAAAAATAGTTTTTGACCGCCTACGCATTTTCTGTTACATTGCGCCCCTAGTGATCCAGCCATGAAAGTCCCCCACGACATTCCGACGGGATGCCCTTGCGTCTCGACGATAGCGAGATCATGCAGGCATAAAGAGCTACAAGGTAGGAGACTGCGAATTGACGACGGCTATTGAACAGACGCTCGAAACCTATGGCATAGAAAACTGGGGCGCCGGATATTTCGGCGTCAATCGCAAGGGGAATCTAATTGTCCGCCCCTCTGAAAATGATACGCGCGCTGCGGATTTGAAAGAAATCATAGACGACCTGCGCCGTCGCGGCATACAGGCCCCAGTCCTCTTGAGATTTCCGCAGCTTGTCGCCGCGCAGGTGCGCAAACTGCAAAAAGCCTTCCGCAACTCCATACGCGAATTTGAATACGAAGGCGCGCACATGTGCGTCTATCCGATGAAGGTCAACCAGCAGCGTTCGGTTGTCGAAGAATACCTGCGCGAAGGCTCGCGTTACGATTTCGGGCTCGAAGCAGGCTCAAAGGCGGAACTCTATGCCGCGCTCGCGATGGAGCAATCGGCGGAAAGCCTGCTCGTCCTGAACGGTTTCAAAGATAAAGAGTTTATCCAGCTTGCTTTTATCGGAGCTAAATCAGGCAAGCAGGTCGTCATCGTCATCGAAAAGATGAGCGAGCTTGAGCATATTCTCACTCTCGCGGACGAGCACGAAGGTGAAAGCGCGCTGCCGATGATTGGCATGCGCGTTAAGCTTTATTCAAAAGGCTCCGGTCGTTGGGAAAAGTCCGGCGGCGAGGCTGCCAAGTTCGGTCTGACGACAACAGAAATCCTTGAAGTCATACGTCGCTTGCAGGAAGCAGACCGTATGGACATGCTGCGCCTCCTGCATTTTCACATCGGCTCGCAACTGACAGACATCAAGCGCATCAAGAACGCTATGAAGGAAGCGGCGCGCGTCTATGCCAAAGTCAAGCAGATGAAAGCGCCGATTGATTACCTTGATGTAGGCGGCGGGATGGCTGTGGATTACGACGGCTCGAAGACTGCGTTTGATTCTTCCGCCAACTACACGGCGCAGGAATTCGCCAACGATGTGACTTACACCATCAAGCAGGTTTGCGACGACGAGAATGTGCCGCACCCGACAATCATACAGGAATCGGGTCGCTTCCTCGCGGCTTATCACGCCATTCTTATCACAAACGTCGTGGACGAGATTGAAACCGTAGTCGAAGACATCACGCCGATTGAACTCAACGAAGACGACCCGCAGGTGGTTGTCGAGCTCAGCGACTTGCGCGAGACCATCGGCCCGAAAAATTACAGAGAGTATTACCACGACGCGCTTGAGCATCGCGACGAGCTTTTCACGATGTTCAATCTGGGCCTCATCACATTGGAAGACAGGGCCAAAGGCGAAGTGCTCTTCTGGGATGTTTGCGAGCGCGCGGACAAATACGCGCAGCAGGCCAAGTATGTGGCCGAAGAGTTTGACGATTTGCGAAAACTCCTGTGCGCTAAATATCTGACAAACTTTTCCGTCTTTCGCTCTGTGCCGGATCACTGGGCTCTGGACCAGTTGTTTCCAATCCTGCCGATTCACGGATTGAACAAAGCGCCGACCGAATACGCCACGCTCTGCGACATCACCTGCGACTCGGACGGCATCGTGGATAAGTTTGTTGACCTGCATGATGTCAAGCAAGTGCTTGAGCTTCACCCGCTGCACAAGGGCGAGCCGTATTACTTAGCCTTTATGCTCGTCGGAGCTTATCAGGAAGTGATGGGCAACAATCACAACCTGTTCGGCGCGCCAAACGAAGCTCAGATACACATAGATGAGGACGGCTATTTAATCAAAAAAGTTATTCGCGGCACATCCATCGGCGAAGCAGCAGAGCGCGCACGCTATGAGCGCAGCGTGCTCCATGACGGCTTTCGCAGACAGGTCGCGCAGCGCGTCAAGCGCGGCGACTTAACGGAAGCGGAAGGCGCAGAGATTACAGAATTCTACGAAGCGCGCTTTAGCGCGTACACCTACCTCGCGGTTAACGGCGGCGATAACAACAAGGGCCGTAAATCGTAAATGGCAAATAGTAAATAGACGAGCGCGTTTCTCTCGTTCACCATTTATGATTCACAATTCAACTATTTACTAGATAAGGATGACACCACCTTTATGGTCACTCAACGAAAACCCAGAGCGTCGAAGTATCTGACGATGCCGACGCGCCCCGTGCAGGTTGACCGCGACCGTTCCGTCGCAGGGCTGCTGGAAAAGATGGAAGGGACAGGCTTTGGCGGGCGGCAACTGGCTGAATCACACCGCATCTGGCTCGACATGCTGGGCGACAACACGACGATTTTCGTCGCCGGCTCAGGCGCGTTGATTCCGGCGGGGATGCGTCGCCTGCTGGCCTACGTGATTAAGAACCGGTTCGTTGACGTACTCGTGCTCTCAGGCTCGATTATTTTTCACGACCTGCATGAAACGCTCGGCAGGCATCACTTTCAAGCGCATCCTTCGATGACGGATGTGGAATTGGAAGCCTCGCAGATTAACCGCATGTGGGATTTGCTGGCGAGCGACGAGGAATACCGTGAAGCGGACGAATGGGTCGGAGGCTTTGCCAATCAACTGGACCAGACGCGCCCCTATTCAACGCGCGAGTTTCTACATCTCTTAGGCCGCGAGTTGGCGGAGATTGCCACAGAGGACGGCGTTTTGACTTCCGCCTACAAAGCACGCGTGCCTGTCTTCTGCCCGTCCATCGCCAACAGCGCGATTGCCATCGGCATCGCCGCCGCACGCTTTGAGAAGAAGAACAATTTCCAGTTCGACCTCATACAGGATGTGCTCGACATGACGCAGATTGCCGCGCGCTCGCGCGTCACTGGCGTTATTAATCTCGGCGGCGGAACAAGCAAGAGTTTCATACAGCAGATGGAAGTCGCCACCAACATCGTCAAGACTCCCGCGCGCGGACACAAGTATGCCATCACTGTCGCGACCGACGCGCCGCATCCGGGCGGACGCTCCAACGCCACGGCCAGCGACGACTCGCTCATCTACGGCAAACTCGCGCGCGGCGCACACACTGCCTACGTCAACTGCGACGCAACCATCGCGCTCCCCATCCTCGTCACAGCCCTCTCGCAAACCGCAGCCAAATACATGAAAGGCCGCAAACGCCCGAACTTTACTTTTACGGGTAAAGATTTGACGATTGAAGTACCGTAAGAGCAGTAGGCAGTAAACAGTAGCCAGTAGTCAGTAGAACAGCAATACTGACTACTGGCTTTTCTATGACCACAAGTAAGAAGCTCTATTGTTGTATTTTTCCTATCCAGACTTTTTTATTGCAGAAAAAATCTGCTCTATGCTTTGATATTTAATAAGGGGGAAATATAAAGTTGAAAGAGGAAGAATAAATGGCTGGAAAGCTGCCTGTGCTCAAACCCAAATTTGTTATTAAGGCACTTGAGCGAAATGGATTCGAAATCCGGCGTATAACAGGAAGTCACTATATTCTAAAAAAGGAAAGACAAATCGTCACTGTTCCATATCACAATAAAGATTTGAAGAGAGGTACGCTAGTATCTATTATCAACCAATCCGGTCTAACTGTTGAAGAGTTTTTGGATTTACTTTAAGGCTTAGGTGATTTTAGAGGACTGGGAATCAGTCAAGCCATTTCAACAGCTATTTCTTCAGCGATTGAATTGTCGGTAGGGATTGGCTTGCCGTCTTCCCTCAGAACTTCAAGATAACCTCGAATGGCATCAGCAGCCATCACACGCGCCTCTTCCAGCGTGTCGCCTTCCGTGACTAAGCCCGGCAGCGCGGGACAGGTGACGACATAACCGCCTGTCTCGTCCGGCGTCATGATAACCGTGTAATTCAGGACTTTCATGAATCGAATTATAGCACTCACTGTTTTCTGCTGACTACTAGCTTCTCTCTTCTGATTTCTGTAAACTTTGCGCATGTCTGAATCAGCAGAACTTCCAATGAACTTCGGCGGGATTGCCGAGGAAGAGTTTTCCGATTTCGAGCGGGCGCGCGTTGTTGTGTGGCCTGTCTCTTACGAAGGGACTGTCTCTTACGGCACAGGGACGGGTTTGGGTGCGCAGGCCGTGATTGATGCTTCGCGCAATATGGAGCTTTACGACGAAGAGACGGATGCAGAGGTTTATAAGCTTGGCATACACACTGTCGCGGAGTCGCCTTCGGTTGAGCCGCCCGAAAGGATGATGCAATCGCTCTATGAGCGCGCGAAGGAGTTGGTCGAGACAGGCAAGTTCGTGACGATGATTGGCGGCGAACATTCCGTCAGCGCGCCTGTCATACGCGCGCATGCAGAGAAGTATGGCAACCTTTCAGTCTTACAGATAGACGCGCATGCAGACCTGCGCGATACATACGACGGGACGCCGCACTCGCATGCTTCAATCATGGCGCGCGTCGTGCGCGACATGCGCATCCCTTCCGTGCAATGCGGCATACGCTCCATCTCTGCCGAAGAGGCGCGCGCGCTCGATAGTTTGCCGACGCGCATCTTCTGGGCCAAAGATATTGTCGGCAAGACTGACTGGTGGGATGCTGCTGTGGACTCTCTGACCGAAAATGTTTATCTGACGATAGACATAGACGGCCTTGACCCTTCGCTCGTCGCGCAGACAGGCACGCCTGAACCGGGCGGGCTTGGCTGGTACGAAACCATCGGGCTGATTCGCACGCTCGCGCGCAAGCGCAGGGTGGTCGGGATGGATTTGACGGAATACTCTTATGTCGAAGGCTTCGATGCTTCTGCCTTCCTGTGCGCCAAGCTGATTTACAAATCGCTCGCTTTTATCTTCGAGCAAGAAACAGAGCGCGTGCGCGGCTCAGTTCAATCTTCTACGGCTCGCGTTTGAGGAATTTGTAATTGCCTGCGCCCTCCCAGACGGTCGGGCTACTGCCCCGATGCTCACGGTTGAGGGGCAGTAGCCCGACCGTCTGGGAGGGCATACTCAACTGCAAACCGCAATAACTTCCTAAATCTTCAACACTCCGTTTTCAACTATCACTTTGCCATCCACTTTGACAGTGCTGCCGGGCAGAAAACCGACCCAGCCGTAAGAGACATTGTTGTCGCCTCCGGCCCAGGCGTTGTTGCCTGAGCCGACTGTCACTGTGCCTGCCGGAACCCAGTTGCCGAGTTTGCTGTTCGGCGAAAGCTTGACGTTCGGGTTGATGCCAAAGTCTATAAAGGCAAAAATTTCTTTGCCCGGCCCGCGCGAGTCATAGTCCGCTTTGAAGCGTTCAAAGCCCGGCCCGGAGCCTGTCATCGAAGTTATCTTTCCGCCGACAAAAGTGAGCGTCAGATTCTGCACTTCCTTGCCGTCATAGAAATCTCTGTCAACGACGACCTTGCCTTCGGCTGTGCCTGGCACAGGCGTGACAGCCACTTCGCCCGCAGGCAGATAGACGCTCACGAAGGGCGCGCCCTTCTGCACATCTTCCGCAGAGATGACACCGTCGCTCACATAGATTGGCCTGCCCTGAATACGCAGTTTGATGTCCGTGCCGTTTGCATTCGTGAGGTGGACTTCATTTCCGGCAATCGCAGACTTCACCTGCTCCGCTTTGGTTTGCAGGCTCGTGTAATCCACATTGACTCCCTCCCAGAAAGTTTTCGATAAATCATCCACAGCCATCTCAAATCTCTTTGCGCGCCATTCTGTAGGGTAAAGCCCGTTGCCGACATCAACTGAGCGAACATTGTTCTTGCGAAACTTTTCTGCGACAGGCTCGCCCGCTTTGCCGCGCGCGGCCAGACGCGCAGGCGGGATGTCTGCCAGCAAGCCTTCGGTCTCATTGCTGTCCACATTGATTGTCACGTTGACGAGGTCTGCCAGCTTCATGCCGAGGGCCGGAGCCTGCGTATCGTATTTCTCAGGCACATCCGTGTACGAGCGTTTGATCATCCGGTCGCTGTCAACCGTGACGAGCGCAAACGCGCCTTGCTTGCGGACATTGGTGGCGATGTTTTCCAGCAGTTCCATGTCGCGCACGCCGCCTGTGATAAGCACTATGTCATTTTCTTTGACGCCCGCGCTCTGTGTGACGAGCCTTTGCGCGAGTTGTTCCAGATCGGTCGGAGCTTTTTTCTGCGCGTTCATCGGGCTCGCCGTTGTGCTCGCTGTGTTCTGATTATTCTGGGCAGTGTTGATCGTCGTCTGCTGCGGGGTCTGGCAGGAGAGCATCACGCTCATGATGATGCAGACGGCGATGGCAAGCAGTCGTTTCATAGGAGAACTCCTTACGAGCGAGGCTATTGGGATTGGGAAAGCAAGCCGCTTTTATTTCAAATCATTTCACAAGTCAACCTTTCTTAACTTAAAAACAAACGTGCCTCACATTCAATCATCTATCTTCGGCCACTGGTATTGTTTGGACCAGCTCAGAAATTCATTCACGCGACGGAAATTTCCTGCTAACCACTTCTGCACTTCCGTGTCTTCGCTCCGGCGGTTGATGTAGTAATAGAACGGCTCGACGTAGTTGCGGCTTTTCATCTCTGTGAAATAAGGGACGTAATATTTCCAGACGAATTTTGATTGCTTCTCTTTGGAATCCTGCTCTGCGAGAACAGAGAAAATAAGTTCAAACTGTCCGAGGCCAAGCTCGGCTTTGGTCTTGTCCTTATTTTTTTCAAGATGCTCGCCGGCTTTGACTAATCCTATGAGAACATCAACGCCGCCGAAATCGCCTTCATCCTTTTTGTCCGAGAGGTTGAGCGCGATGGTAATCTTGCTTGGATCATCGCCGACGCTCACGCCCCCTTGTAAAATTTCCTGTAGGAGGCGATGTGCAAAGTCAGAGCGCGCGGAGTTTGGCTCAAGCACGAGAAAGCGGCTCAATGCCAGCAGTGCAGGAGTTTTGTAGTTGCCTTTGTAGAAAATGTCTCCTAACGCCAAGTGGCCGCTCGCGTAATCAGGATTAATCGCGGCAGTCCTTTTAAAACTCTTTCTGGCATCCTCAGGCTTGCCGGTGTTTCTGTAGATCACGCCAAGATTGAAATGCAGCAGCCATGCCTGCGGCGAAATTTTGAGTCCGGCTTTATAGACATCTATGGCCTTCTTGCTGTCCCCCATCTGGTCGAGACTATTTCCCGCTAAGGCATAAAAGCCCGCCAGCAGATTCGATTTATATCGCGCCCCGCGATAAGCAATCTCCAGGCTCTTTTTGTAATCCTTCTTCTCCAAATAAGAGTAGCCCATCTCGTACATGGCTTCGACATTGTCCGCGTTCTCTTTCAAAGCCTCTTCGTATTTACGAATCGCGCCGTCGAAATCTTTCTTGTCATGCAAGGCAACGCCTTCCTCAACTAATCGTTTTTGATTTTCGTTTGGAGCGACGGGTGCCAGCTTCGGCGCTTCAATCTGCGCGGCCAGCGTGCAGGTCGAAGCAAGGATTATCACAAGCAGCAGGCTTATTCTTTTGAGCATTGGGTCTTCTCCTTTGACAGTTAAGTTGACAATCTTAACTAACCCAAGTTGCCAGATGCAGACGGCTTCAGCCGCGTGGCTGTGCGGAAAGTCTCTGACTTTCCGTTGCTTGCCGCTTTTGACTTGCGGCGCGGCTCAGCCGCAGTCATTTTGATATCTAGCAACTTGGGTTAACTATTCAAATCGGCCTGCTGTAAAAACTGCGGCGGGCGACGAAACTTTGTGGCCTGCTCAAAGGCGTAAGCCAATTTGAGAAGCACTGGCTCGCTGTAGGCTCTGCCAAAGAAAGAGATGCCGACGGGCAGGCCGTGTACATAGCCAGCCGGGACAGTGATATTCGGATAGCCCGCGACTGCCGCCGCGCTCGATGAGCCTCCGCCAAAGTGGTCGCCGTTGACGAGGTCTGTCGTCCACGCAGGGCCGCCAGTCGGGGCTATGATGGCATCCAATTTATGCTTATTCATCGTCGCATCAATGCCTTCGGTTCTGGCGAGGCGATGATTTTTCGCCAGCGCAAGTTTGTAAGCCCTGCTCGAAAGCGGCCCTTTCTCCTGCGCCTTCACGAAAATCTCCTGACCGAAATATGGCATCTCTTTTTCTTTGTTGCGCTCATTAAAATCTATCAAATCTTTGAGCGTGCGCGCGGGCGCATTTGGGCCAAGCCCCGCGAGATAAGCATTGAGGTCTGCTTTAAATTCATAAAGCAGCACCTCAAATTCCGAGTCGTCAAACTTTCCGCTCGTCGCAATATCCGCAGGGTCAACCACTGTTGCTCCGAGCCGCTTCATCTCCTTGATGGCATCTTCCATCAACTTGTCCACGCCGTCATTGAAGCCGAAAGATTTGCGTGCGACACCGATGCGCGCTCCCTTGAGTCCATCGGTTTTGAGAAACTGCGTGTAATCCTTCTGCGCCTTCTTGCGACCTTCTCTGGTAATAGCATCCCTCGCATCAAAGCCTGTGAGAACTGTGAGCAGTATGGCCGCGTCCGTCACTGTGCGCGTCATTGGGCCAGCGGTGTCCTGACTGTGCGCTATGGGAATGATGCCCGTGCGGCTGACGAGGCCGAGCGTGGGTTTGAGGCCGACAATCGAATTGGCTGATGAAGGACAAACTATAGAGCCGTCGGTCTCTGTGCCGACCGCGATGGCGCAGAGATTGGCCGCGACCGCCGCGCCTGAGCCTGAGCTAGAGCCGCAAGGGTTTCTATCGAGCGCGTAAGGATTGCGCGTCTGCCCGCCGCGTGCGCTCCAACCGCTCGTCGAGCGCGTCGAACGAAAATTGGCCCACTCGCTCAAATTAGTCTTGCCGATGATGACTGCTCCTGCTTCGCGCAGACGCTGTGCGACGAAAGCATCGCGCAATGGCTTTGACTCAATGAGCGCGAGCGAACCGGCTGTCGTTTTCATCTTGTCTGCGGTGCCTATGTTGTCTTTAATCAACACCGGAATGCCGTGCAGCAGACCGCGCGGGCCGCGCTCTTTTCGTTCCCTGTCGAGAGATTCCGCGATTGCCGTCGCATCAGGATTGATTTCAATCACGGATTTAAGCAGAGGCCCGCGCCTGTCAATCTCTTCGATTCGTTCAAGATAACTTTTAGTGATGGCACGCGCGCTGTGCTTGCCGCTCGACATTGCTTCACGCAATTCCTGAATCGTTACTTCTTCAAACTCGAAATCCTTGATGCTTGATGAAGTCAACGCTATTGCAGACTCTCTACGCGCGTGCAGCGAGAGGGCCAGCACGCTTCCCAACACGCTTGTCTGCAAAAAGTCTCTGCGGTTCATACTCATTGAAACCCTTTCATGTCAGAACCGCCTGCGGTAGCGGGCGGGTTTATAGATGTCGCAGAGGCTCGCTTGAGAATATCGAAGACCCGCACGCTACCGCAGGCGGTTCTGACATTCACCCATAAATGCATCTCCCGCGCGGCTGAGGTAGAATGCTGCGGCCCGAAGGAGAAAATATGGACAATCGAGACAGAATAGTGCAGGCGATTTACAGCGCAGTTGACGAACTGAACAAGCAATTACCGAAAGGAAACAATCTGGAGAAATCGCCCGGCGCGGTATTATACGGCAAGAGCGGCAAACTGGAATCACTCGATTTCGTGACCTTTATCATGGAGGTCGAAGAGAAGATTAAAGACGAGTTCGGCGTCGAAGTGATGATTACGGACGAGAATCTATTGTCGAAAGAGAACAGCCCGTTCTCTACGCTCGGCACACTGACAGAATATCTGGAAGAGATTTTGAAAGATAATGAGAAATAGCAGAGCTTTCATCAAGGCCATACGTTCTCATCTGCCCGCACGAAAGTTGACGAACGACGAACTGGCGGCAGAGTTTGCAGACCTTGAAGCTGACAAGATTTTAGAAAAGACAGGCATCGCCGAGCGACATATCGCGGCGGCGGATGAATGCGCTTCCGACCTCGGAGTCGCAGCCGCGTTGCATCTCTTTGAGACGGGCGCGTGCTCTCCAAACGAAATAGATTTCCTGCTCTTCTGCACGCAAAGCCCGGACTATTTTCTCCCGACCACAGCCTGCACAATGCAGGAGCGTCTGGGCCTGAGGACAGACTGCGGCGCGATTGATTTCAATCAGGGTTGTTCGGGCTATGTCTATGGCCTCTCTTTAGCAAAGAGTTTGATTGAGACAAACTTGGCAGCCAATGTGCTGCTCATCACAGCCGACACTTATACAAAATTCATCAACCGCAGAGACCGCACCAACCGCACGCTCTTCGGAGACGGCGCGGCTGCAACTTTGATTTCAAGTATAGAATCCGAGGCAGAGTTGATTGGGCCATTCGTCTTTGGGACGGACGGGCGCGGCGCGGAGCAGTTGATTGTTCCTGCTGGCGGAATGCGTAAACCTCTTGATGCGGAAGCCTTGATTGAGAAAGAGGATGATAAGGGCAACTGGCGTTCGGAGAGCAACCTGTACATGAACGGCGGCGAAGTCTTTAACTTCACACTGCGCACAGTCCCGCAGGTCTTGAATCAACTGCTGGAAAAGAGCGGGCGCGAAGCCGATGAGATAGACTTTTTCATCCCGCATCAAGCCAACAAGTTCATGCTTGAACGCCTGCGCGGCAAACTGAAAATTCCCGCCGACAAGTTTTATATGAATATGGAGACATGCGGCAACACAGTCTCGTCCACAATTCCCATCGCTCTTGAGAACGCGCTCCGGCAGGGACAGGTCAAGGCCGGAGACAGCTTGGCTCTCATAGGCTTCGGCGTCGGCTACTCTTGGTCCGCGACGCTGATTGAGATTGTTTGAGAGTCGCGGCATGAAGACGATAACTTTTCCCGCAAAGGCGCAAAGGCGCAAAGAAGGCGCAAGGAAAGCAAAGAAGGAATTTTTCTTTCTCTCCTTTGTTCTTCTTTGCGCCTTTGCGCCTTTGCGGGATATGTTCTTTTGTTAAAAATGAGCCTCGGAGACATCGCCCGAAAACTTTTGCCCGCAGAGACGGTCGCTTCGCTGTCGCGTGCCAAGAAAAAGCTCGACCGCGCAAGAGTCGCGCGCCTGCCACAGCTTTCCGAACAGGATTTTAAAGAGATTCTGGCCCAGGATTTAAGACTCTGCGAAGGCGACACGGTTTTCGTTCATAGCTCGATTGACCGTCTTAATCTGGACTTTCCTTTTTATCGCGTCCTGTCTCTTCTGCGCGATGTCATTGGCCCAAAAGGCACTGTGCTCTTCCCTACTTACCCGAACCATCGCCTCTCTTCCTATGAATACTTGCGGCAGGGAAATGTTTTCGATGTCCGGCGGACGCCTTCATACATTGGTCTCCTGACGGAATTTGCCAGACGCCAGAGGGAAGCGCGGCGCAGTTTGCATCCGACCAAATCCGTCTGCGCGATTGGCCCACTGGCGGAAGAGTTGACGGCCACGCATCAAAACTCGCCTTACCCGTACGACACATGCAGCCCCTATTACAAGCTTGTCGAACACGGAGCCAAAATCGTCGGCCTCGGCGTGTGGACTTTTAATCTCTCTTTTGTCTATTGCACGGATGACGCCTTGAAAGATGCCGCGCCTGTCCAGACATATCATCCAGAAAAATTTGCATCGCAGTGCATCAACTACAAAGGCGAGACGGAAATTGTCGAAACCTATGTGCACGACGCGCGCAAAGTGGACACGCATGATGTCCCGCGCTATATGAAGCAGCACATTGCTGGCGAAGTGTGCAGCGACATAAATATTAAAGGCATGAAATTTTTCAGGGCTGATGCGGCAAGGCTCTTCGACGCGATGCTGCGGCTGGCGAAAGAAGGCATCACGGTTTATCCGCGCTCTGTTTACTCAAAGGAATTTAAGCCATCCTGATTTGAAACTCGCCTGCTTGCAATTTCCCTGCAAGCTCTCTCAGAGTCACAAATTTTATATCATCCGCCGCAGATGCTTCGCTTAGAAAGAGTTCTATCGGAGTGTAATCTTCGATGTATTTTGAGTGGTTCGTGAGAACGACGGGGACTTTCTCAAAGCCCGTGCCTGCGGCCTGTCGCCGTATGTCTCTCAGCATCTCTTTCATAAAAGCGCGATTGAGCCTGCTGAAATCCGAAGTCAGGTGCTTGCCCTTGAGACATGGCTTGAGAGCTTTTTCATAGACGAGCGCGAACTTTGAAGCATGCCTCACGTCTGCCCATTCCTGCTGCGCGTAATTAGCGGGAGACGCGCCGTTATTCTTGCGCGCACGCTTGAGGCGCTGCCCTGTCTTGCGCCAGCCGAGCCGTAGAATCTGTTTAAAGACTTGCCTGCGCGAGCCGTAGAAATGATGTATCGGGACACAGATAATATTCTCAGGCTTGTCAGAGATTTTTCGCGCGTCATCCATCTGCGGATAGAAGGGCGCGAAACTTTCTTCGCAATCCGTGTAATCAATTTGCAGGTTGCGCGTCTCAACGCTGAGGCCGCCGACGATGCTTGTATCAAGCACGATGCCGAGCCTAGTTAAAAGCTGAAGCATGTGCGACGAGGGAGCGATGGCAAGAGAGCCTGCGCGAAAGGCTACGCATTTGTAAGAAGAGTCTATCGGGCGCAAAAGATTTTCCAGATACTCTTTGCCCGACGCGAGCATCCTCATGGCTTCTTCCGGCTCGTAATTGAGAATTGACCAATCGCCCGACAGTTGCCAGCGGCCATCCTCGTATCGCGCGCGCGACCACTGCGAATGAATGTGTAGCTGTATGTCATGGCCCTGACGAAAAGCATCCCGCACATGCTCGTCCCAACTATCAGCCAGAGTTTTCAATTCAGGATGCCTTACTTGATTTTTCCGGAAAGCCAACTGCTGCATCATCTCCACATTAAAGCTGGCGCGCACGTCATACTTTTTGTAGAGACGCACAAGCTCGCGCATCGGCTCAAACTGTATGCGCTCAATCTCGCCGGAGCCATCGCCGCGCAATTCCCAATCGTCAGTTAAGGCAAGATAAATCACAGGCTTCATAAAAGATTTACTATCAGAACTCTGCGAATCAAGCCAGCCATTCTAAGACATCGTCGCCCGTCTTGTGCGTGCCGCCGATGACTTTGATGAAATAGTCTTCGAGCGAGAGCGGGCCGGATGCTTGTTGGCCGTTGTCTTCGACAGTGATGCCTTGCTTCAATTCATTGAGCGAGCCTGAGGCGACGAGACGGCCTTCGTGGATGATTGCGATGTCGGTGCAGAGGCGTTCGACAATCTCAAGGACGTGCGAAGTGAGAAAGACTGTCAGGCCGCGCGCTGTGAGGCGTGAGAGCAGGTCTTTGAGTGTGCGCGAGGCTATGGCATCAATGCCTTCAAAGGGCTCGTCGAGAAAAAGTATTTCGGGGCGATGGATGAGCGCGCAGGCGAGTGAGAGTTTTTTCTTCATGCCGTGCGAGTATTCGATGACAAGCTTTTTCGGCTCGTCGTCAAGCTCCATCAGAGAGAGCAGTTCTCCTGTGCGTTCTCGAATCTCCTGCGGCTGAAGCCCGTACATGCGACCGGTGAAGGTGAGCATCTCCGCTCCTGTCAATCGCTCGAAGAGATTTAAGTCCTCAGGCACGACGCCGATGCGCTGTTTGACTTCGAGCGGCTCGCGGTTGAGGTCGCGGCCAAGCACGCGAATCTCGCCGCTCGTCTGCTTGAGCAGGCCCGTGAGCATCTTGATGGTAGTGGATTTGCCCGCACCGTTCGGGCCTAGAAAGCCGAAGAACTGCCCGCGCCGCACGCGCAGGCTAATGTTATCAACCGCCGTGAAATCTCCGAATCGCCGCACAAGATTCTGCGTCTCGACAGCAGGCGTGAGGAGAGTTTCGTGCGGCGCGTGAGCATCAATCATGCCTCTGACTTGTACGCGTAGCAAATGCTCAACGTCAAGTTGAAAAAGACAGTTTCCCGCAAAGGCGCAAAGGCGCAAAGAAGACGCAAAGAGTTGAACGGCTCTTTATCTTGAATGCTTTCTTGATGTCTTTCTTTGCGCCTTTGCGCCTTTGCGGGAGGTTCTTTCGTTTGCATTCATCCTAAAAGATAAGGTCTCGCATCATGCGCGCGCACGTGTGCGGGGAAAGTGCGGCGCGTGCTCATCAAGAAGGCGTTGGTGCTGGCTGAGAGGGCATTGCCGTGTGTGGCCGCGAGGCGCACAAAGCGGCTAAAGAGGGATGCGCCGTAATAGTAGCCGTCCTTCAAACTGACGAGCACGTCCGCAGTGTGGCCGACGCGCGGCGCGTGGAGTGAGTCGTAAATATTTGCAAGCGCGTCCGGGTAGATATGCCCGGCTGTGCGCGCATACCAGGCATCGTCCGTCGCAAAGCCATTCTGGTCCAATAAATTTTCTTCTGTCAGAGAGCGCACGACAGGCGCGAGTTGCAACGGGTCGCCTGTGAGTTGTTCATAACGATAGAGCGTGCTGCGCTCATCTCCGCGCCGACTGATGCGCGCCGCGCCGCGCTCTCCTTTGACAATGACAGCCGCTTCCGTTCCTTCAAGATGCACGGCGAAGTCCACGCCTTCGAGCGCGACCAGCACATCTGCAAGAGCAGGCGCATCCTCTTCGCTGCCACAATAAAGCGCGGCGTAACCGCACAGGCCAAAGGCAGGGACTGCGACACTGTGCCGCGCTCTTTTACCAAGATAATCGGTCACGCTGTAGCCGTAACGTAAGAGATGCGTCTGTAGATGCACGCGCCTGTTCTCTTCTAAATTCATCCCGTGATCCGAGAAGAGCACAATCTCCGTCTCATCGCCGCACCACTCTTGTATCTCGGTCAGAATTTTATCCAGCGATTCGAGCGCGGCATCGAGCCTGTGTCGCCCGCGTATGTGCAGGAGGCCATCCGTGCCTTTCAGGAAAGCGAAATAGTCTCTGTCCTGCGGCGCGGCGCGAAAGCGTTCGCGGAAACGCTGCATGTCCGCGCGCCAGACTGTTTCGGGCGCGACGTAAACCAGAAACTCGAAGGCGAGAGGCTCTTGATAATCAAGCCTGTCCATGTATGACGAAGGAATTTTGTCAGGCGTGCGGCGTCCGATGTACTTGCGTGCGCCGCCGCGCATCTCGCGCGCCTGTTTGTCAAAATAGAGGCTCTCGTAACCGAGCGGCGCAGAGGCGTCGAGCATGCATGAGAGCGCGATGTTCGTCATCGTCGGAAACGGCGAGAGGAGTTTTGAAGGCGCGCCAAACGCATCGAAAAGCCCGCGCCCTTTCGCGGCCTTCATTACTTCATGCGGCACTCCGTCGAGACACAGCAAGAGCCTGCGCGCGCGCGTATGCCCCGCGCCGTTTCCACCAAAATTTTTAAGATTACTCGTCATGCGAAATATTTATTTTCCTTTGCTTATCATACATGTGAAAAGAGTAGCCTCTTTGCGCTCTTTGCGTCTTCTCTTCTTTGCGGTCTTTGCGGTTAAGTGCTTTTTCAACGCAAAGCACGCAAAGTGTTTCGCAAAGAGCGCAAAGAAATGGTTCGCTCATTCCTCTTGCTTGCCTTGCCCTTTTGCTTTCATCTTGTACGGCTCGCGCAAACCCTGCTTCGCGTCATCGTGAGAGCCATAGACATCCGGGCGCGTGAGGACGAGTTTGTATTGGGCCAGAGCTTCGTTGCGTTTGCCAGCGAGGTCGTAAGCTCTCGCGGCATGCAGGCGCGCCATTGTCGTTAAGGTTTGCTCTGCTCCCTGCGCTGTGGCGGCTGAGAGAAATTCTTTCGCCGCGCGCTCAGTTTCTCCTGCGACAAACAGAGCTTCGCCGTAACGATAATGAATCAGGTCGAGCGAACGCGCGGCAGTGTCGCGCGTCGCGCGGTCTTTGAGCAAAGAATCGAAGATGGCGAAAGCCTCTCGCTCCGCGCCCGTCGCAGCCTGTGCATGATTGGCTTCACGCTCAAGCGCAGCCTGCGTCACGAGCGCGTCCGCCGCTTCGAGCTTAAAGAGATAGTTGCGCGGATAACGCTCGCTCAATTCGCGTGAGATGGCGAGTGCGTCCGCGTATCGCTTCTCGCGTTTATAGAGCACAATCAGCAGAGCCTTCGCATCATCTCTGGCCCAACGCCCTTCTTTAGCGACACGCTCAAGCGTCTGCAAACCTTTCTTCTTTGAGCCGCGCGCTCCGGTGATGCTCGCCACGATTTTGACTGGCAGAGGCAGCCCGCCGACGATGTACTCGTAAAGCCCTATCGTCAATTCCGCGTCATGAAAATTCGGATCGAGCTTGATGACATCACGATGACGGTCAACGCTGCTTGAGCCGTCGCCGAGCGCGGCCATGAAACGACGCTCGACGGCGGTTGCAAACGCAGCCTTCAAGCCTTCGGTTGCGCCTAAAAAATACAGAGCTTCGATGTCTTGCTTGTCTTGCTTGAGCCGCGCTCTGGCAAGTTGCGTCGCCTGTCTGGTCAGCGCGCGGAATTGCTCGACCACTTTCGGATTCGGCTTGTCCTCCGCCGCCTTGAAAAATGATTCGGAGTTATAGAGCGATGCCTGAAGTCTCCTTGACTCGTTCAAAGTCTCTGCCCACAGCGTCGCCGCAAGGAATTGCGGCCCCGCCGGATGAGTTGGGAAAGCTGATTCAATTTCCTTGAATCTCTTTCGCGCGCCTTCATAATCGAGATTATAAAGAGCTGCGAATCCTTCATCGCGCAACTTTTCAAAACGCGCGCGGTCAGAGGCGTTCAGCTTATCGCCTGTCTGTGCGCTCTGAGTTTGCTGGCCCGGAGCGTTGAAAGATGCGAGGCATGCTGTCAGGAGCAATAGCGCAAGTCTTACGTATCTCATCCGACGATTTCTCCATCCGAAAGATTCAAAAACGAAAAGTTTTATGAGCTTCACATTCGTCATCCAACATTGCTATGCAAAGCTCTCAAGATATTTGACGCCCGCGCCTGTGTTGAAGAGTACGACGCGCTCGTCTTTTCCAACTTCACCTGCTTCCAGCAATTTTCTCAAAGCGGGCAGACATGCTGCTCCTTCCGGCGCGGCAAACAAGCCTTCACTCGCGCCTATCTCTGAGACTGCTCTGAGCAATTCCTCATCAGTGACCGCGATGGCCGTGCCGCCCGAAGCGCGCAGGGCATTCAGAATCAGAAAGTCTCCGATGGCGCGCGGCACGCGCAGGCCGGAAGCGACTGTCGCTGCATCTGGAAATTCATCCGCGAATCGCTTCCCTTCCGCAAAGGCTCGAACAATCGGCGCGCATCCGCTCGATTGCACAGTCACCATGCGCGGCCTCTGTGGGCCAATCCATCCCAAAGCTTCCATCTCATCAAAGGCTTTCCACATCCCAATCAATCCAGTCCCGCCGCCTGTCGGATAGATGATGATATCCGGCAAAGTCCAATCAAGCTGTTCGGCCAGTTCATAGCCGAGCGTCTTCTTGCCCTCGATGCGATAAGGCTCTTTCAAGGTCGAGACATCAAACCAGCCTTCAAGCTCTTTGCGCCGCCCGACTTCCGCGCCGCAGTCCGTGATGAGACCATCCATCAAAGTCACATGCGCTCCCGTCTGTTCACATTCGACGATGTTGGCGCGCGGCGTATCGCGCGGCATGAAGATGTGCGTTTCGAGTCCTGCGCGTGCGGCGTAAGCTGCGAGTGCGCCAGCAGCATTCCCTGCGGACGGCACAGCCAATTTTTGTGCGCCAAGCTCTTTCGCCATTGAAACCGCCGCCGACATCCCGCGCGCCTTAAAGCTCTGCGTAGGATTCTGCGACTCGTCTTTGATGAGAAGCATGCCCGCCTTCATCCCAAGCTTTTGGGCCAGACGCGGCGCATCAAGAAGCGGCGTCCAGCCTTCGCCGAGCGAGATGATGTTCTCTTCGCTTTCGACTGGCAAAACTTCTCTGTATCGCCACAGGTCTGCGCGGCGCGCGCTCAAAGATTCTTTTGTCAAACTATCGCCCGCGCGCTCTAAATCGTAGCGCACGAGCAGTGGCTTTCCACATTCCGTGCAAAGATTGTGCAAGCGTCGTGCCTCGTGCTTGAGACCACACGCGGCGCATTCCAGATGCGTGACATGCATAGCTTTAACAGCTTTCCTTTCGGCAAGTTTTCTGAAAAGCATGATACCGCTTACTACCGTTTTCCGTCAGGTGGAGCATTCATCCGGCAGTCGCAAGTGACAGGCGAGAGGTGACAAGTTAATATAGCTTTGTCTTTAAACTTATCACTTGTCACTGAACTTATGCCGATACGCCTGCTGGCCCTCGATGTGGATGGAACGCTGCTCAATTCGCGTGGAGAATTGTCCGAGCGCAACCGCCGCGCGATTGCGTTGGCGCGTGCGGGGGGCGTGCGTGTCGCCGTCGTTACGGGCCGCCGCTTTCGTGATGCAAGACCGCTCGCTCTGGAATTGGGATTGGATGTGCCTGTCATCTCGCACAACGGCGCGCTGACCAAACACGCGCGCACGCTTGAGACTGTGAACGCCACTCTGCTTCCGTTAGAAGCCGCGCGCGAAGTCCTGCGCGTCGGGCGCGCAGAGAGCATGGATGCGATGGTCAGCGACGACCCTGAGGGAAAGGGCTTGCTGATTTATGACCACATCAGCGAAGGCAATCATGCTTTAGCGAAGTACATCGCATGGTCGCGCCGGATACATGGCGAAGAGGCTGTAGAGGCTGTGCGGCGTGTGCCGTCGCTCGAAGAATATCTTGACCATGCGCCGGTGCATATCTCTTTCTCAGGCCAGTGCGCGACAATGAAGAGCTTGCGCGAAAGATTGGCGGCGGAGATTGGAGATGCCATCAGAATCTTGAGCACGGAATATCCGCGACAGGATTTTACGCTGCTCGACATACTGAACCCGGAAGCATCGAAGGGCGTGGGCGTGGATGCAGCCGCGCGCGAGTACGGTTTCACCAGAGAAGAGGTGATGGCTGTCGGCGATAATTTCAACGATTTGGAGATGCTGCACTACGCAGGCACAGGCATCCTGATGGGCAACGCAGATGCAGCCCTGCGCGAGATTGTAGATTTTCATGTGACGGCGACTAATGATGAAGACGGCGTGGCTGTTGCAATCGAAAAATTTATTTTAGAAGGAGACGACAGATGGCAAACCGCACAGCAGTAATACAGACCAACAAGGGGACGATTCGTTTCGAGCTTTTGGAAGACGAAGCCCCGAAGACGACTGAGAATTTTATCAAGCTGGCCGAGAAGGGTTATTACGACGGCGTGATTTTTCACCGTGTCATAGAGGGCTTTATGATTCAGGGCGGCGACCCGACCGGGACCGGGCGCGGCGGCGAATCCGCATGGGGCGGAAGATTTAATGACGAGATAAATCGCTCGTCCGCGCTCTATCAAGGCCCGTACACGGCTGGCACTGTGGCGATGGCGAACGCAGGGCCGAACACCAACGGCTCGCAGTTCTTTATCATGCACACGGACTATCCGCTCCCGCCGAGCTATTCCAAATTCGGGCGCGTCACAGAAGGACAGGATGTCGTTGATGCCATCGCTACTACTGAAAGAGACCGCAATGACAGGCCCATCAGTGAAGTGAAAATGGAAAAAGTAACCGTTGAATAGCAAGGATGAAGGCGGAAGGATGAAGGATGAAAAGTGTGCTATTTGAAATTGAAAGCTACAACTTTAAAGCTTTAAGTTTGAAGAGCATGCCATTCATCCTTCCGCCTTCATCCTTCATCCTTGCCCTTCAGTCCTGCTAAGATGTGAAGCAAGTTTGGCTAGAACGGCATCTAATTGAGCTATGTATCCAGAGCTTTATCGTTTCGGCAATTTTCCGATTAACACATACGGCGTGTTGCTGGCTTGCGCCTTGATGCTGGGCATTTATGTCACGGCGCGTGTCGGGGCGCGAGACGGGTTGCCGCGCGAGCGGATTTACGATTTGGGCTTGTGGATGGTTCTGGGTGCGATTGTCGGGTCGAAGTTGCTGCTGCTCTGGACTGAGCCTGTCTATAGAGAAAATCCATGGCATCTTATCTCGCTGGATTTTCTGCGCTCCGGCGGAGTCTATTACGGCGGCTTGCTCGGCGCGAGTCTGACGGTTTATCTGGGCGTGCGTCGCTATGGCTTGCCGTGGTGGCCGATTGCAGATGCAGGGGCGTGCGGCCTGGCTCTGGGCCAGAGCATAGGCAGGCTTGGTTGTTTTTCCGCGGGCTGCTGTTGGGGCAAGCCGACCAACGCGTGGTGCGGCGTACAGTTTACGGAAGCAGGGCATGAGGTGACGGGTGTGCCGATTATAGATGCGACCGGCGCGGCATTGCATCTGCATCCGACGCAGCTTTACGAAGCGGGCGTGACGCTATTGCTCTTCTTCTTTCTGCTCTGGCTGCACAGGCGCAAGCGTTTTAGCGGGCAGGTCTTTCTCGCTTACGCGATGCTCTATTCGGTGGGGCGTTTTATCATAGAGTTTTACCGCGACGACCCGCGCGGCGACATAGCGGGTTTGACGACGCTGACGGGTCTTTCAAGCTCGCAGATGATTAGCATCATCTTCGGCATCGGCGGGCTTGTCTTCTACTTCATACGCAGGCGCAAGGCCGCCGCGCAGGAAACGGAAAAAATCTCCTCCGTCGCTGCTGAGATTTAATTTTCACCACAGAGGACGCTGAAGCTTTCAAATAGCTTTGCCCATTCCGCTTTAAATCTCATTTGATGGAAGAAGGCCAGAGCATAGACGCCGATTTGCCGGAGCAGGAGACGCTCATGCTGCGCGCCTCGGAGGATGATGCGGCTGCGCGGCTTGACGCGCACCTCGCCGCGCAGATTCCTGATTGGAGCCGCGCACGCATACAGCGTCTCATCGAAGACGGAGATGTGCTCGTCAATGGTCGCGTCGTAAAGTCTTCTTATAAACTGCGCGCGGGCGATGTCATAGATGTCGAGTTAAATACGTCTCCTGTCGAAGCGTTTACGCCTGAGCCAATTCCGCTTGAAATTATTTATGAGGATGAAGAGCTAGTCGTCGTTAATAAGCCCGCTGGATTAGTCGTCCATCCCGGCGCAGGCATCGCGTCCGGCACGCTGGCAAACGCGCTCGCCTTTCATTTCCAGAAACTCTCAAGCCGCGCAGGCCAGATGCGCCCCGGCATCGTGCATCGTTTGGACAAAGACACGTCCGGCCTCATCGTCGTCGCCAAAACCGAAGAGGCGCATGAGAAGCTCTCGGAACAATTTCGCACGCGCGAGGTTTTTAAATCTTACGTCGCGCTCGTGCATGGCGTAGTGAAGGAAGACGCGGGGCGCATTGAGCAACCGATTGCGCGTGATGCGCGACACAGGACGCGCATGGCCGTTGTGCGCGGAGGCCGCCCGGCCCTTTCTCTCTATCGCACGCGCCGAAGCTTTGAACGCTTCACGCTCCTTGATGTAGAAATCAAGAGCGGGCGCACGCATCAAATCCGCGTTCACCTGCAATGGCTCAAGCACCCTGTCGTAGGCGACGAGACATACGGCGGCGGACGCGATAAGACGATACCGGATGTGCGCGTGCGCGCGGCAGTCGCCAAACTTGGCCGCATCTTTCTACACGCCGAACAGCTTGGCTTTCATCATCCGCGCACGGGCGAGAAGCTAAAGTTTCGTGCTCCGCTTCCACAAGAGTTGACTGATTTGCTCAAAGCTTTGGAATAGCAATTTATCTCGGAACTCTTTTCCTTCTTTTGAATGATGCGCTTCCGGCCACTGATTGCTATACTATGCGTCTGACTTTCGCCTTCGGAAAAAGCAACGGGGCTTTGTGCGCTTGGCATCCAAACCGCGTGCAAACGGACGCTCCGGCGATTTTAGAGTTCGCTTCTATTTCTTTCGGTTATGAGAACAATTTTTCGTACTTTTCTTTTCATCCTGACGATTGGCCTTTGCCTGTCCGTGCAGAATTTTACCGCGCCCGGCCAACTGCAAAGCAACGCGGCGCGCCCGCAAACCAGCCCGACTCCAACTCCTGACACGCAGGACGAAGGACAGGAAGGGCCAATCTATATCAACGAAGTGCGCTTGCCGATTAGCGTGATTGATAAAAAGAAGCAGCCTGTCCTCGGATTGACGAAGGATGATTTCGTTATCTTAGAGGACAAGCAGCCGCAACAGATTGTCAGCTTTCGTGATGAAAAAGAGAGCCTGCCGGTCTATGTCGGCGTCCTGATGGACACCTCGCCTTCGACCGCCGGAAAGCTCAAGTTTGAGAAAGAGTCTGCGAAAGATTTTATCTACACGGTCACGCGCCTGCGCAAAGATAAAGTGGCTTTCGTCACCTTCGACCACGAGGTTAAGCTCCATCAGGATTTCACAGATAAACTTGATTTGCTTGACCGCGCAGTTGATAACGTCAAGAAACCGGGCGACAAGACTTCGCTCTACGATGCTATCTGGCAATTCTGTGATGAGAAGATGCGCGGCGTGCCGGGCTTGCGCGTGCTGGTCATTATCACGGACGGCGATGACACATACAGTCGGGCAGACCTGCGTGATGCGATTGACATTGCACAGCGCACGGAGACGACTATCTTCGCTATCTCGACCAAAGCGGGATTCACAGGCACTGTGCCGGGAGTTGATGCCGGAATGATTTCGGATAGCGGCGACAAGAATCTGGAAAAGCTCTGCGCCGAAACAGGCGGCACGGCTTTTTTCACAGGCGACCGTCTCGCGCTCGAACGCTCCTTCACCAGAATCTCCAAAGAGCTTCGCACAAAATATGTGGTCACGTATGTGCCGACCAACAAGAGCTATGACGGCAGCTTCCGCACGATTGAAGTGCGCCTGAAAGATAAGCATGACGGCTGGAAGATAAGGACCAGGCGCGGATATACGGCTATCAGAGATAGCGTCAGACGATGACAGGCGCGCATGTGAGAGTCGGCACATCAAAAAAGTTTTGCGCCGATTGTTTGAGGCTTCTGTTATTCGAGAAAGCAGTTAAGAAATATGTTCCATCATAAACAGATAATGCGCGCATTCGCAGTCGGCCTGCTGGCCGTGCTGGTCTCAACAGCGTGGCTCGCAAGAGGCGCGCGCGGGCAGAACACATCCGCAGCCGCGCAGCCGCAGGAAACTAGTCGCCCGCGTCGTGCCGCGATAGACCCTGTGGCCCAGCCTACGCCAACCACGCAATCTTCGCCCGCAGCAGACGGGCAAGAAGTGCAGGACGATGAAGTCGTGCGCGTGGATACAGACCTGACGAACATTCTCTTTACGGCGACGGACAAGAACAGGCGTTTCATCACCAACCTGCGCAAGGAAGACATACGCATCACGGAAGACGGCCAGCCGCAGGAGATTTTTACTTTTCAAACGCAGGCGGATTTGCCGCTCACGCTGGCGATTCTGATTGACACAAGCATCTCGCAGGAACGCACACTGCCGGATGAAAAAGCTGCTGCGCGTTCTTTCATTGATGCCATCATTCGTCAGGGCAAGGATGAAGCGGCAGTCGTCTCTTTCACAGGCGATTCGACGCTCGAACAAGGATTGACGGGAAATGTCTCGCGGCTGCGTCAGGCCGTCGAGCAGGTCGAGTTTGTGCCGCCCTCAGGTTATGTCGGCGGAGGCGTCGTCGTCGGCACGCCTCCCATCTCCGGGTCAAACTCTTCGCGCGCAGGCTCTACAGCCATCTGGGATGCCATCTGGGTGACATCCGATGAGGTGCTCACGGAGGCCGCCGATAGGACGCGCCGCGCGATTATCCTTGTCACGGACGGAGTGGATACATCGAGCCGCAAGAAGATGTCGGATGCCATCGAACGAGCTATCAAAGCCGACGCGCTGATTTTCGTTATCGGCATCGGCGACGATTACAGGTATCAGGGCGTGAACGAAGGCGACCTGAAAAAAGTGGCCGAGCGAACAGGCGGGCGCGCATACTTTCCGCGTGATGAATCAGATTTGCGCAACGCCTTCAAGCAGATTGAAAGAGAGTTGCGCGAGCAATACTTGGTTGCCTATTCGCCGACGAATCAATCGCGCGATGCATCCTATCGCCGCGTCCAGATTGAGATTGTCAATCCTGAGCTTCGCAGCCAGAACGTCAAGCTCAACTATCGTCAGGGCTACTTTGCCAGAGGGCCGAAAAAGTAAGAAAGAATCTCGCGCAAAGGCGCAAAGGCGCAAAGAAAGCAGTTGAGCTTTTCTTTGCGCCTTTGCGCCTTTGCGCGAGATTCTTTCGTCGCCTTTGTCTCGTGCTTGGCAAGCGGATTTTCGCTTTGCTATACTTCAAAGCAGTCAGTGGCGCAATGCTCCCTGATATGATGAACTTCAAACGCCCCGTTGCCGACATGCTTGCGCAGTGAATGAGAGCATCCTTTCCATTCCTGCTTGAAGTTCCTTGAGCCAGCGCATGTCGCATCTCTCAAAAGTGAATTTGAACAACGCCTCAACTCCCACTCGCGCTGTTCCGGCGAGCATCGTCTTCGTCCAAATATGAAGTCAACCCGAAACAGCCCGACCATTCTGATTGTCAACGACACACCGGATGTGCTCGAACTCTTTACCGTGCTCTTAGAGCGCGAAGGCTACAGAGTCATCACGGCGAACAATGGCGTGCGCGCTTTGGAGCTGGCCTTTTCCGTCGAGCCGGAGATTGTCATCTGCGATGTCGTGATGCCTGAGATGGACGGTCTCGATTTTTGTCGCAGGCTCAAGCAACATCCGCGCACGGCTGATGTGCCTGTGCTGCTCGTGAGCGCGCTGCGCACTGCGGATGAAGACAGCCTGAAGGGCTTAATCGCTGGCGCGGATGATTATCTAGAGCTGCCTTTCCGTCGTCAGGAACTCCTTGTCAAAGTCGCGCGCCTCGCAGAGCGTCATCGCGTCGAGCGTCACTATAGAGAGATTGTAGAGCAAGCCGCAGACATCATCTACACGCGCGACATGGATGGCTATCTGTTGAGCATCAACGAAGCCGGCGCGCGTTTCTTTGGTCGGCCTGCTTCTGAGCTTGTCGGCGCACACCTGCGCGAACTTATCGGGCCTGAGGCTGCGGCCAGAGACATCGCCACCACACGCGAGAGCGACACTGAATTTCCGCTCCGCTCCCTGCACCAACTCAAAGACGCGCAAGGCGTGGCCCATTACCTTGAAGGCATTATCACTTTAGTGCGCGATAACAAGGGACGGCCCTCAGGCGTGCGCGGCGTCGTGCGCGACATCACTGAGCGCAAACGCGCAGAGGATGCCTTGCAGGAGAATGAAGCAAGGTTTCGCAGCGCGTTTGATTATTCGGCCATCGGCATGGCTCTCGTCTCGCCTGATGGACACTGGCTGCGCGTCAATCGCTCGCTCTGCGAGATTGTCGGTTATTCAGAGCAAGAGCTTTTGGAAATTGATTTCCAGACCGTCACGCATCCTGATGATTTAGAGAAAGACCTCGAATACGTGCAGCAGATGCTGGCGGGCGAGATTAAGTCTTATCAGATGGAGAAGCGTTACATACACAAGCTGGGCCAGATTGTATGGTCGCTCTTGAGTGTCTCGCTGGTGCGCGATGCGCAGGACGAGCCGCTTTATTTTATCTCGCAGATTCAGGACATCACAGACCGCAAGCGCGCGGAAGAGGCTCTGCGCCATAGCGAAGAGCGTTACCGCGAATTGTTTGCCAACGCGAACGATCTTATCTACACGCATGACCTCGCCGGAAATTTCACTTCGCTGAACAAGGCTGGCGAGCGCATCACGGGCTACACGTGCGAGGAAGCTCTCAAGATGAATATCGCGCAGGTAGTCGTGCCGGAAGATTTGGAACGCGCGCGGCAGATGATTGCACGCAAGGCCACACAGGATGTCGCAACCGTTTACGAGCTTGCCATCGAAGCCAAAGATGGCCGCCGCGTCGCGCTCGAACTGAGCACACGGATTATCTATAGCGAAAGCAAGCCGCTCGGAGTACAGGGCATCGCACGCGACATCACTGAGCGCAAACGCGCCGAAGAAGCTCTCAGCAAATCTGAAAGACGCTTCCGCGAGATGCTTGAGAACATACAGCTTGTCGCCTATATGTTAGACCCGCAGGGCAATCTTACTTTTTGTAACGACTATCTGCTGTGGATGACCGGCTGGCAGCGCGAAGAAGTTATCGGGCGCAACTGGTTCGAGCTTTTTATCCCGGAGGAGCAGCGAGAGATTCTGGAAGGCATCTTTCGTGAGATGATTTCGCACGGCAAAATCACCTCGCATCTTGAGAACGAGATACAGACGCGCACAGGTGACAGAAAGCTCATCTCATGGAGCAACACGCTCCTGCGCAATGCCGAGGGAGAAGTCATCGGCGCGACCAGCATCGGCGAAGATGTGACGGAACGCGCAGAAGCAGAGCAGCGCATGCTCGCTTCCATGCAACAGCTGGAAACCTTGACGGCCCTTGCAACCGCCGTCAAGGATGGCAGCGCGGTTGATAAGCTCTTGGTCGGTCTCGCCAATTCGATTACGAATTTCACAGACTATCGCAGTTGCGTCGTCATGCTTTTCACTGAAGAGCATCCGTATCATCCACGTTGTCTCTCGCGCTCTTCAAATGTGCCGCAGGAATTTGTTGACCTGCTGTGCGACAAGCCATTCCCGCAGGTGTCTTTGCGCAAGCTGGTTGAAAGCAGTGTCCGCATCGAAGTCGGAGAGCTTGGCTTTGCGGCTTATTATCCGCCGAGCCACTATCATTTGCTCGACCGTCACATGCCAGAACGCTACAAGACAGACATGGGATTGCCGCATCCGACGGACGGCCCGCGCTGGTATGCAGGCGACGAACTCTTCGTGCCACTGATTACGCACGAGGGTGAATATGTCGGCATTATCTCTCTGGACGACCCGCGCTCTGGCCGCGCGCCTGACCGCCAGAGCGTGCTGCCTGTCGTTGCGCTCTCGCGACAGATTACGCAACTTCTCGCTCAACAGCAGAGTTCAGAAGCTCTGGCCCAGCAGGCCGAGCGCGAAGCGATGGTCAATCGCATGTCGAGCGCAGTGCGTCGTTCGCTCGACCTGACAGAGATTTTCCGCACCGCCGTCACAGAGCTTGGTTCATATCTCGGAGTTGATCGCTGCACGATTTTTATGAGCGATGAGGAAGCAGGGCTGGCGCGCAACGTTGCGGAATATCACTCTGCCGGAGTGCATCCGGTCGGGCGCGACTTTGAAATTGGACTGCTCAAAGATTTGATTAACGGGATAGACCAGCAGGGCGTGCTTATCTTTGACGAGGTGGCGACGGACGAGCGCATCAGAGGTTTTTACAATCGCTTCCTGCGCACGGTCGGCGTGCGCTCGATTATGTATGTCGCAATCAAGGTCGGAGACGAGACGCCTGCGGCCTTTGCGCTCTCGACCACGCGCAGCCTGCGCCACTGGCGACAGACGGATATTGCGCTCGCAAAGGCTGTAGCAGACCAGACGGGCATCGCTATTCGTCAGGCCCAACTTTTCCAGAAAGCAGAAGCGACATCTGCGCGCGAAGCTCTGATTAATCGCCTGAGCCTTGCCATACGCGCCTCGCTCAACCTGCCGGAAGTTTTGAACACAGCGACGCGCGAGTTGGGACGCGCGCTCGCAGCCTCTCGCGTTCACCTCAGACTGCACGAGCCGAGACATGCGACTTCACCGCTTGAGCACGAATACGTTGCCTCTCATGCGCAGAGCATCAAGCATATAGATGTCAGCTATGACGACCCGGTGGGGCAGCGTCTGCTTCGCTCATCGCAAACCATCGTCATTGACGACGCGCTCAATTACACGCGCGGCTCTGCGGAATTCAATGAGCACATACGCCATCAGGCAGTTATCACAGGCGTGCGCTCAAGCATTGATTGTCCCTTGCTGGTCAACGGACGTTTTCGCGGCACACTCTGCATCAACCAGACAGACCGCGTGCGCCACTGGAAGGAAGATGAAGTCGCGCTCGTCGAATCCGTTGCCGCACAGCTTGTGACAGGCATCGCGCAGGCAGAGCTCTACGAGATGGCGAAGCGCGCGCGCAAAGAGTGGGAGACAACTTTCAACGCGATGTCTGATGGCCTCTTTATCTTTGACAACGCAGGCCAACTCATTCGCGTCAATCGCGCAGGCGCGGCGATGGAAGACACCTGGCCGCACCTTTTGCTCAATCGTCATTGCTGCGACATCCTGCGCCGGAGCGGCGGCGAAGAGAGCGCGTGCATCGTCGAACAGACCATCAAAGAGGGCCGCACCATCACCGTCGAAGTCACGCCTGAGCGTTACAATCGCCCGCTGCTGGTGACTGTCGAGCCGATTACAGAGGGAGGCAATCAGACTGTTGTCGGCGCGGTCTGCACTGCGCGCGACCTCTCGGAGCTACGCAAGGTCGAAGCCGAAGCGCGCGAGAATCAATCGCTCCTGATGAATATTTTAGAGAGCGCGCGCGAAGCCATCTACGCGCTTGATACCGAAGGCCGCTATCAGTGGTGCAACAGCGCGACGCTGATGATTGGAGATTACAAGGCGGAAGATTTAATCGGGCATAGCTTTCTTGAGATAACATTCGAGGGCGACCGCGACCAGATTCGCCAGCATTTTGAACTCGCGCTCAAAGGCGAGCCGCAAACTTACGAGACACGCTTTTTCACAAAAGACGGCAGCGTGCGTTACGCGCTCATAGACAACGCGCCGCTCGTCGTTGACGGAAGAACAACAGGCGTGCTCGGCATCGCGCGCGACATCACAGAGCAGAAACAGGAAAGACAGCGTGCCTCGCAAGCGGACAAACTGCGCGCTCTGGGCCAACTCGCGTCCGGCGTGGCCCACGATTTTAACAACGCACTCGCAGCCATTCTTGGCCGCGCGCAACTGATGCGCCGCCAGACGCACGACACAGCGATGACGCGCAATCTGGACATCATTCAAACCGCAGCCGAAGACGCAGCTGCCACAGTGCGCCGCATACAAACCTTCGCGCGACAATCGCAGGCCAAAGAGTTCGAGCTTCTGGAAGCAGGCAGCCTCTTGCGCGATGCTGTGGAGATTACGCGCACGCGCTGGGAGAACGAGGCGCGCACGCGCGGCCTGCATTATGAAGTCGAGCTTGATGTCGAATGCGAGTTGCACACGCGTGGTTCTGCATCGGAATTGCGCGAAGTCTTTGTCAATCTGATTGTCAACGCAGTGGACGCGATGCCTTTCGGCGGGCGGCTCTCAATCAGTTGCGAGCGCAAAGACGGACGCCTGTACATGCGTTTCAGCGACACAGGCATGGGCATGTCCGAAGAGGTGCGCGAGCGGATTTTTGAGCCTTTCTATACGACCAAAGGCATGCAGGGAACAGGGCTTGGACTTGCGGTCTCTTACGGCATCATCGAACGACACGGCGGCCACATCAACGTCGAGTCTGAGGTCGGGAAAGGCGCGTCATTTGAGATAGACCTGCCGCTTGAGGAATCGTTGCCACTCAAAGCTGGCGAAGATATTGCACGCGCGGAAACGGCTTCGCTCTCGATTCTGGTGGTTGATGATGAAGAGTTCGTGCTTGAGACTTTGGGAGAAATGCTGACAGTGCTCTCGCACAAAGTCGTGGGCGTGCGGAGCGGGCGGGCCGCGCTTCAAGCTCTAGCCGCAGAGCATTTCGATTTAGTCTTCACAGACCTCTCAATGCCTGAGATGGACGGATGGGAAGTGGCGCGCGAGATACGCCGTCGCTGGCCGGAGCTTTTAATCGTCCTCGTCACAGGCTACGGCAAAGGAACAGAGCCGCCGACAGGCGAGAAAAATCTCATTGACGGCGTCATCGGCAAGCCCTTCGACTTCGATCAAGTCACGGAGACGATTACGCAAGTCACATCGAAGACAGTGACAAGTGAGATGTAGCTAGTGACGAGTATTGAATTTATGTTCCCAAATCCAGAACGGTTTGATTTGAATTATGTGAGAGGACTACCTTGTTTTTAGTCTTAAAGTTAGTTATCAATATTTCCTTATTCAAGACCCGCGTGCTACCGTTCTTTTCCTTGTTCATACCGGAAGACGATTGAATGGTCGTGAAGTTATATTGTTCGAAGAGAGCACGAATCTCCGATTTGTCATAAGAAGATAGAATCCATTGGCATGTTGCTCGACTCAAACGTTCTGATAAAAGTTTGTGCGCGTCCCAATCGCGCATATTGTGCGAGTAATTGCAGCCGTTACCCGGATAGGGTGGGTCTATATACATGACAGTTCCTTGTCGGTCATATCGGTCAATACATTCTTGCCAATCAAGATTTTCAATGATGACCGTACTCAAGCGTTTATGAACAGGCTCCAGACGCTGCCGTAATGTTTTCAGCGCACCAAAGAGCCTGTTACCATGTCCGCCATCTGTAATACTTGTTTGAAAGCGCGGGTAGTGGAATTCTCCGCCCCATCCAGCCATAATCAGGTAATAGAAACGATGGGCGCGTTGAATGTCAGTTAATTTGGCGGGTTCTAACTTGGCTAGACGCTCAAACTCTGCGCGGGATACAAGCTCCCATTCAAAGGATGAAATCAATTCTTCGGGTTTCTCTTTAATGACCCGGAAGAAGTTGATTAACTCCTGCTCTTTATCATTTAGGATTTCAACATCGCTCGGATGCTTACCAAAGAGTACCCAAGAGGCTCCGGCGAATGGCTCCACATAACAGGTATGTGTGGGTATTAAAGGGATGATATATTTACGCAACCGCGATTTACCGCCAACCCACTTGATGGGGCTGTTAAGCATTTGATGTTCGCCTTTTTTCACTCTTTCTGTCATCTCGTCTTTTCTCAACTTAAAAGAGCGTTACCCCGCCGTGTCTCTATTGGAGACAGAGTATCATCATTAGTCTCTCTCCGTCAAGATACATGAATAACTCTCTTGGTATCCAACGGTTCGGTGAGAAACTGCGCACCCTGCGGGTGCAACATGGCATGACCTTGAAAGAACTGGCTAACGAGTTGGGCTTGACTGCACATGGTTACATAAGCGAACTAGAGGCCGGAAAGAAAGTGCCAACCGCCGAGTTGGTGCTGAACGTGTCAAGGTTATTTGAAGTCACAACGGACGAGTTATTGAGAGACGAGATAGAGTTAGCCGATAACTGAGCGAAACGAAGGAGAAGCATTTGCTACAAGCATTTGTTGATCGGCCCCCGACTGAACGTGAAGTTGAAAGACTTCGGCTTATTTTAAGTACATATCAAGACGGCACCGGTATGCTCCAAGTAGAGAACGGTATAACCTTACCGGGATGGCGGGACTTCGAGCGCGCAGTGGCATTAACATTTAATGGTGAAGCACAGGAGAGTAAAGCCATATTTGACGTTTTGCTGCCTGATGAAGGTAAGCCACATGTTAAGTATGGGTTGTCGCGCAAAATGCGACGTGAGCTAAACAAAATTGAAAGAACAGGGCGCGTCTCTCTTGAGCTATCAAATTCCGCAGGGCAGTTTTGGGATTATCTAAATACAAAAGGAATAGACCAGACAACTTACAGGGACAGACCATCAGAAGTTGGTGTCTCACTGATCGAAGTAGTTGAAAGTTGGCATCATGCTATCAGCATCAAGCACGGCGGAATCATTGACTTGACGAAGAGTTCTTATCTAGTCCTTTCCTGGAATCAATCAAGGTACTATCAATTACATCAGTTTCCGCTTGCCATGCCGAATCCTTATGATTTGCATTGGCATTTTCCGACTAAGAAAGGCGGCGACAGAGGAAGGCGTCTTGCTGGCGATGACGACTCAAGTGTGCTTTTCGAGCGGTACGGAGAATCGGGCGGGCAATTGAAATATTATCCGCTCGCGGACACAGCAATTTGGTCATCTGCCATATTTCAGTTGGAGCCATTGCCGGATATTGAGTATGGCATTCTCAATAGAGCAGCAGCCTATTTTCCGGAAAAGTGGTTTGATGCAATCAGGGCTGACTCTTAAAGCTGAGGCCGCCTTATTTCTCTCCGCGTTCTTTTTCGACTTCGCTTTCTAATTCAACGACGAGTTTGCGTATGGTCGGCTGGTCTATGGGTTCGAGCCAGCGCAGGGCTTCGTCCAGAACGCGGCGTTGATGTTCGGGCCAGAGCGGGCGGCCCGCGACGCTGCCAAACTCGCCATCGTAAAATCCTGCGCGCGGCGGCCTGACGCTTTCGATAACATCCTTTTCAACCGCCAGCATGATTGTCGGAATGCCTTCCGCTTCCAGCCCGCGCGCGACGAGCGCGATGGATTGATGGCAGAGACGCGAGGCCGGAATGAGCAGGGCCGCCTGCACTTCGTATCTTTTGACGCGCTCAATGAGTTTGGGCAGCATCTCTTCCGCGAGGCGCGCGGCATCAGGGATAAAGCCACTGAAACTCCACCAGACAGGATTGAGTTGGCCTATGATGCCGTTGTTTTCAAACTCGAAGAGGCGCGCAATCGGCACTTGCGCGTTCATGTCTTCGCGCACGTCCTTCGGGTCATAGCCGCGCGCGGCAAACAGTATGTCTTCCGCTTCCACTTCCACAGGAATCTCGCGAAAGGATATATCGCCGCCCTCTGCGTTCACATCAAAGGCATCTGTGCCGTCTATGTAGCCGCCCGCGGATGAGATTAAAGCCAGATTCATCATCGGCAGCGCACGCCGTGCCGGAGTAAAAGGCGCGCGTTTATTTTCCACGAAAGGATAATTATCGTCTAACCGGTCACCCGGCGAAGACCCGCTCCCCCTTTGCCAGTCCGCGTATCTACGCCGCCACTCGTCTATGCGCTCAATCGTCTCCACAGGAGTTAAGCCCCCTTCAAAGTTTGTGCTGATAGGATGAGAGCTATTGTACATCTAATTCACCGCAGAGACGCAAAGACGCAGAGGGCTTTTAAGAATGAAAGACAAAGAGAATTTATCTTTCCTTCCATATCATCTCTGCGTCTTTGCGTCTCTGCGGTGAATAGTTTTTACTTCAATCCCGCTCGCGTAAAGCAGCTTGGCGATTCTGTGAAGACGGCATCATCAATCGCTATGTTGTGTTTGACCTCTGTGACGCGGAAGGTGAAGTTGAAGCCGTTGGAAGACTCTTCGCGGATAATGAACGGCAACTTCACGCCGTCAACTTCGCGGTAATCTTCATAGTAGATGTTATCCCGCCGCAAGAGGAGTCCGGTCTCGACATCGAAAAATAATTTCTCTGCGCCGAAGTTGCCGGAAATCTCCTGCACGACATAAGCCTCGCGCTCGCCGATACGCTCTTTGCCTGTGACAGCAAGCTTGCCGTAGAGTTCCTTGAGCTTGAGGTCTTTGTAAAAGTTTGCGTCGCGCCGCATGTCCGCGAGGCCGTAGCCGCTGAATCTGATATAGCCGCGCATGGAATCCTGCCACCAGCCCTTTGTTCCGTCAAAGCCGCGCTGCATCAAGCCGAGTCCGGGCATATTGATATTCGTGATGGCTTTGTTCGGAGCCTTCTCGAAAAGCTCTGTCGTCCCCGAAACATTCATGGAAGAAATTTCCGCCTTGCCTTTCGTCACGCGGCTCGTGAGCTTTTCCAGCGCATCGCGCCCGCCTCTGGCCGTGACATACTTTTCAAAAATCTGCTCGACACTCGGCAGATTGCTCTCGCCTTTCACTTCTGCTTTATCATTCGGAAGTGGCATCGGCGGCGGAGGCACAGGCTTTGGCGGCTCTTCAATACGAATCACGGGAGAGTTGGAGTTTGGGCCGGACGCGGCGCGCTTTTGCGGAGCGACTTGCAGCGCGTCGAGTTGTTCCTCGCCTATGGAGGCGAGAATGTTATTCAAAATCCTGAGCTTAATCTGTTGCATAGCCGCCGCGAGTTGCGGGTCGTGGCCTGAGAGCAACGCGCGGCGATTCAATTTCACACTGACATCCGGCATCACTCCGCGCCCTTCGAGCGTCGTCCCGCGCGGCGTGCGATAGTTGGCAAAGCCATATTGAAAGAGCGCGCCCGTCGGCAGTTCTTTGATGACCGAAGGCAAAGTGTTGCCCGCGCTCTGCTCGCCGACGACGACTGCGCGATTGTTCTCCTGCATGCCGCTCGCAAAAATTTCGGCGGCGGATTGTGTCGAGCCGTCAACCAGAATCACAACCGCGCCCGTGTACGGAGAGGTTTGCGGGAAAGTGTAAAAGTCGCTGCGGCCCGCTCGCATCTGCATCGTGCCGAGCGAAATCTGGCGCGGGTCAACCAGCCCCGCGAGTCCGCCAATCATCCCAATCAATCCGCCCTGATTGCCTCTTAAATCTATAATCAGTCCAGGCGCGTCGCGCATCGTGCGCAGTGCGCCGCACAACTTTTCCATCACCGGCGGGACAAAAGCATTAAAGCGTATGTAGCCGACGCCGCCCGCCAGACGCTTCGTCTCAAACTCCGTGAACATAGATGGCAGGTTGCCGATGGGCGGCGACATCTCGCCCTTCAACTTTTCGCGCCGGACGCTAATCCGGTGCGTGCGGTTGCGTCCATCAAGATAAAGCAGATGCACATCAGACTTTGACTCGCCGTTGATGTATCCGGCGAGTAAGACCAGATGCATCTCCGGGCGCACGATTGATTGCCACATCGGGTGGCGCAAGGTCTCTTCAATCACGAGGTCGAGAGACATGCCATCGGCGCGTTTGATGATATAGCCGGGCCGCAAGCCAGCACGCGCCGCGCTCGAACCCGGCTCGACGCGCGTCACGACAGCCGAGCCATCCAAAATTCTGAGGTCTATGCCGATGCCCGTCGTCAGTTGCTCAGTCAGTTTATCATTGCCGCCATTAAAATTTTCTCCGTTGCTTCCATCTTCGCCCGCAGGATTTTCTTCCGCGCCGTCTGCCGCAGGAAACTTTGGAATAGCATCGGGCGGAATAATAAGAAAGTGCGATTGATGAAGCTCGTTGAGCATCTCTTGCAAGAGCGCATGAAGCTCTTCGTTGCTCGCAGTCTGGGCCACGCGCGGCTCGTAGCGCGCACGCACTTTGTCCCAATCCACGCCGCCGAACGTCGGGTCGTAAAACTGCTCTTTGATGGTTTGCCAGACAATCTCAAAAGCCTCTTGCCTGACGGCTGCCTCTTTGGTCGAAACGGGCGGCTGCTTGATGCTTGCTGAATCAATCCGCTGCTGGGCCAGTGCGAGGTGTGTGCGCGTGAGCGCGCAGGGCGAAAGAATCAGACAGCAGAGCGCGAGAAGGGCTAGCTTGCGAAGGGCGGGGTATTTCATACTTCCTACTTCTAACGGAAAATTTATTTGGCGCGGCGCACAATGAGCAACAGGGCGATGGCGGCGGCAATCATGCCGAGGCTGAGCGCCATGACAGAGTAACCGTGAAGGCTGTTGAAAGCAATGCGGAGCGGGTCTGTCTGCGAGATTTCGTCAATCGGACGCCCCATCGCGGCGCGCAGCGATTGCAGCCGCGCGGCAATCACCCACTGCCCTATGAAAGTTGTGAGGGCCACAATGGAGAGCAAAATAATTTCTGTGAAGAAGGCACGACGGCTCACGATGTTTTTGAAGAGCGGCGCGCTCAGGAGCAAGAGCAGGCTGATGATAAAGCCGCCCGTGTTGACGATTGAGAGAGTGCGCGAGACGACAAGACCAGCGAGTTCGCGCGCGGGAAGGACGCTGAAGACGCTCGGCGCGACGGCGAAACTGAAGAAGACAGCCGCGCCGAGCCAGAGTGAGATGAGCAACAGTCGCGCGTCGCGCGTGAGTTTGACAGTCGAACTCATCTTTTAGTCGAACTCCATGACGCCCGGCTGCAAGCGTATGTAGGGCGGCTCAAAATCAGGCACAGGCAACTCGCGCGGGTCTGGGCCACTCGTGAGCCACGCGAGAGCGCGGTCAAGTTGTGCCTGATAGTCTTCAAGGTCTAACGACATGAAGCTTTTAGTTCCGAGCCGCGCAAACTTTTCTTTCGCCATCTGGTACATGCGCCGCGCCGCGCCGGGCCGCCCGATTTCGAGATGATGAAAGGCGACAGCCGATTGAATCATGGCTTGCAGAAAAAGTTTTTCCTGCGGCCCGACCTCGCCCATCCAGCGATCTTCCCAGGCATCGTGCGCCGCATGAAACTCGCGCTCGTTGTACAGGTCTATGCCTGTGAAGTATTCAACCGGATAGGCCGCGAGATGCTCGGCAGTGTAGGCCGGAGACTCATCTTCATTTTCATCAACTGCGTTCATGCAGTCTTATTTTAGAGTAAATTATAAAATTAGCCACAGAGGCACAGAGCAAATTAAAAAGTTCTACCAGCCTTCTTTTTAAGTTTCTTTCTCTGTGTCTCTGTGTCTCTGTGGCTAATTCTTTAATTGAAGTTGAGCACGCCCGCGCTTGCTGCGAAGCCGACGCCGAAGCCGACGACCAGCGCGGGGCCTTGCTTGAATTCTTTGTCCGCGAGCATAAAGCCTGTGGATGCGCTGGAGAGATTTCCGTAGTTCTGCAAAATCTCGTAAGACGTTCTGACTTTAGTTGAATCCGGGTCTAAATCCAACTGCGCGCAGACGCCGTCCAAAATCTTCTTGCTGCCCGTGTGAATCAGACAGCCTTCGACCTGACTCAAGGAAGTAATGGGAGAGCGCGGGTCGTTGAGCACGCTGTTGACGGTCGAGACCGCGTAATGCGCGCCGCGATAAGGCACGTTGGGGCGCATCAAATATTGCGGCTTGCCGTTCGTGCAGGGTTGCAGGCTGCCGCCTTCCATCGCCAACAGGTTTACATCATCAGGCTCGTCGTTCGTCAGGTGCGAGATTGGGCCAAAGGTTGCGATGCCCTCTTCCCTGCCGATGAGAAAAGCGACCGCGCCGTCTCCGAAGAGCATGGCCTGCACGACAAAGGTCGTGTCCAATCTTAACTGTTCAAGCTCCTCTTCCGTGCAGCGTTTGCGCAGGCGCGCGAGTTCTCTGTAACCAAAATAATCGTCGTTCAAGAGCGGGCGTATGTAAGGCGTGTGCGCTTCTGCGACAATCACGAGCGCGAGTTTGTTCGGGTTGGCGCACAAGTACCAGCGCGCGACCTCTATGGATTTCAGGAGCACAGAGCAGCCTTGAGCCTGCATGCTCACGGTGCTGATATTGCGCTTGAGCGTGCTGTGCATGTTCGCCATCACTTCGGAAGCGAGGCAGGGCAGAAGCTGCGAAGGGGTGTTGGTCGCGGCAATCAGCAGGCCAATCTTGTGCGGGTCGCCGCCCCATTTTTCTATGCAGTTGGAGGCAGCGCGGATGCTCATGTCCGTGACCGAAGTGGTCGCGTGCATCTCTTCGCCAGCGAGATAGGCCGGGTAATTTTCGAGCGTCGAGTATCTCTGGTCAACTCCGAGTGTGCCAATCGTATTGATTAATTCGGGGGAAAGTTTGTGCATCAAGGATGCGACCAATTCCGTCGTGCTGAACTTGTGCGGGGGCAGCGCAGTCGCAGAGGAAAGCAAATTTGCTAGCATTTGGGGAAACTCCTTTAGGGAAACCGGTTTAAATTTTATGAGCCGTGCGATACAGCAAACCACCGTCCCACAGCGGTGAAGCAGTCTATAAGTCGCCGGAATTTTTCGGGTAAAAACGGGGTGGGAGTTGCAACTAACTAAATCAAGCTTCCTGTCCGCGCTCTAACCTGCGAGGGTGCACTGACAGGATTTCTCACAATAATTCACATTCGTATTAAATGTCCAATCGCCCTCATCTTGCAGGAATCGGCAGGCGCCCCACAGCTTCTTCTCCGATGCTGCCCAAATAAAGCTTCCCGTTATGTTCAAGGACGCTTGAGACAAGCGCAAAGGATTTGCCTGACGGGTCTTGTAAATTGTGCGTGACGCGCCCGTTCTGGTCCAGACCGAGCACGAAAGCGTAACGCTTCGGCGCGGGCTGCATGAACTGCGGCAATCGCAGGACTATTTTTCTGAGAAACGGTTTAGGTAAGAGCGCGTCTAAGAGACGATTGCGCGGCGTGACCAACGCCAGCCAGAATCCATCTTTTCCCCTCGCAGAGATGTTATCGGGGAAGCCGGGCAAATTGTCAATGAAAATCTCAGACTGCCCTGCGCGCTCGCCCTTGAGCCACACGCGCAAGACTCTGTACTTCCCTGTCTCAGACACGACCACAAAGCTCTGGTCTGGACTGACCGCGACGCCGTTGGCAAAGTGTACGCCGTCGAGCACGATGCGCGTCTGCCGCGTCTGCGGGTCAAAGGCGAGCAGGCGTCCGTTCGGGCGATGCTCAAACAAATCTTCTTTATAAATCGCGATTGGATACTTGAAAGAGGAATCGCTGAAATAGATTACTCCGTCCGCAGCGACGGCTACATCATTGACGCAGCGAAAAGCTTTTTTGTCATGCGCCTCAGTCGTCAACACTGTCTGCGAGCCTTCGCGGTTCACAGAGAGCAGGCCCTTGTCGCCTCCAGCGATAATCAGATTTCCCGCGCCGTCAAACTCCATGCCGAGCGGCCTGCCTTCCGTGTGCGCGAAAACTTCCGGCTGGCTGCCGTCGGCCTTGAGGCGCATGATGCGCCCGTCTTCGAGGCCCGTATAAATTCTGCCTTCCGCGTCAATCGCTACGCCTTCTGGGTTGTGATGCCCGACCTGCAATCTCTCGACCGCAGCCAGTTTGTCATTCGGCGCGTAATCTCCAGCGAGCGGCGGCGGCCCTTGCGGCGTCCATGCAACCGGGTCAATCGAGACGGGCCAGAAGAGCAGATACAGAACTAACACTCCGATGATGAGCGCAAAGCCGAGCAGTATTTTTCTTCTTGTCTTCAAACTATTCTTAGAATCTGTCGAGATTGGTTTTAATATCGAGGAACGTTTGCATCCACTTCCTGCGACCAGCGATCAATGCCGCCAGCGAGGTTGTGCAATTTCGTAAAACCCTGTCCGGCGAGATAGGCGCAGACCTGCGCGCTGCGTATGCCGTGATGACACAAGACAACTATCTCTTCATCCGGGCTGAGCATTGCGGCCCACTCCGAAAATCGGCTCAGAGGCAAGAGGTCTGCGCCTTCTATGTGCGCGATGGCGTGCTCATCCGCTTCGCGCACATCTATCAATGAAATTTTCTCGCCGCTCTTGAGACGCGCGGCCAACTCTGCTGGCGTCACAGTCTCGTAACTCATTTCTGCATGGCTGAGGCGGACGCGAGCGACCACTCTTTCAAAAAGTTTGAGAACTTCTCAAGATTGTAGCCCTTGCCTTCTTCCAAGAGCCCTGTGTCCTGCGAGTGCAGGAGCTTGCCTTCGCTGTCCAGCACGAAGATATGCGGATAGCCGTTAATCTTCGGATAGCGCGCGAGCACCACCTCGTTCTTGTTCTCTTCGCTCATGTTGACCTTGACCATCACGTAATTCTTTTCGCGATAGGCAAGCAGGTCTGGATGCTTGACGAAAAACTCGTCCATGATGCGACACCAGATGCACCACAATCCGCCGACTTCCAACAGCACGCGCTTGTTCGTCCGGCGCGCTTCTTTGAGCGCAGCCGCTATGTCCTCGTCAGCATTCCTCGCAGGGTCATACTCATGCACCTGGACATACACGCCATCCTGCACAGCTTTCTTCTCGGATGTTTTTGAAGAATCCTCGGCGGCTATCGAAGCAGCCTTTGTCTCCCGACCCTTCTTGGCTTCCTGTCCCTGCACGCTTGAAGCAAAGCTTGCGAGCGCAAGACAAACTAATAAGACGACGCCTCTTTTCATCAACCCGACTCCTTCAAGGGATTTGACTATCTAATGCCTGTTGCCGCGCTTGAAACGCAAGCCCGACGAGGCTTAGGTGAGTGGCGTATTAAACCACAGTTATAGGGGAAATGATAAATGCTCCGGTGAAGTTTTTAACTATTAAGGCGCGAGGCGATGACCTTGGCGGCGGTTGCGCCCGCGCCCGTCGCGCCCGCGATGGTCGGAGCCAAAGGGTTTGAGACATCACCGACGGCGAAGACATTGCCCACGCTCGTCTCCTGTTCGCCTGTGATGACGAGATAGCCGCGCTCATCCATGTGCAGTTGGTCGCGGAACAATTCTGTGTTGGGCTCGACTCCGATGCGTATGAGGACGCCGCGCACGGCCATCTGAAAAGGCTTGATTGCGCCGCCGCGCAGGATTTCAACGGCTTCGACTTCCGCTTCACCGATGATGCGCCGCACGACGGATTCCTTAAAGACTGTAATGCAGTGATTGTCCCTCAAGCGTTCTCTGAACTCTTTGCGCGCGCGCAAAGTTTTGCCTCGATGCACAACCGTGACCGTCGGGCAGACTTCGGCCAGCATCAAGGCATTCTCTGCCGCCGCATCGCCGCCGCCGATAATGCACACATCCTTCCCTGCCAGAAATTCTTTATCGCGCGTGCCGGATTCGACGACGCCTTTGCCAGCCAGTTCAAGCTCGCCCTGTATCCCCAAACGCCTGCGACGGATGCCAGCGGCAATGATGATGCTGATGGATTGCAACTCTTCGCCGCTCCGCAGCTTGATGCGTTTGCTGCGCAGGTCAACGCTCTCGATTTCAGCCTCAGTCCACAGGTCAAACTCTGCATCAGCAACTTGCTGCGCAAACTTCTCGCGCAACTCAAACCCGTTTGCGGTCTCCACGCCGAGATAATTTTTGATTGGATTGTAAATCCAAGAAAGCTGCCCGCCGACCTCTGCTTGCTGTTCAATAACAAGCGTGTCCAGCCCTAACTCGTCGCACCACAGAGCGGCAGACAAACCTGCTGGCCCTGCGCCGATGATGATTACGTCATGCATAACTCATCACTTTTTTAGAGCCACGATTTCCGCACTCCGGCGCGTGTGCTCGCCGGCATCAGTGTCGTGCAAAGGAGTTTCGTAGTCGTGCTCGATTTGCCATCCGCGAAAAAGCTCGCGCAGCTCTCCCGGCTCAAGCAGAAAATCAGGGTTCATAGGTTTGACATCGGGAGATGCATCAACCATGTGAATCGCCCCGACAAAGAGACCGCCGGGCCGCACACTCGCGCGCAGATGCGGAAACAGGTCGCGCTGTAAATAGTAGAAGACGCAGACGAGGTCGTAAGTATTTTCCGCAAAATCAAACTGGCCGCCCTCTAAATCCGCGACACGCGCATCAACTATCGCACCGCGCTCGCGTGCGCGCTCCTTTGTTAATTCAATACCGACATGCGAGGCATCAACGGCAGTCACTTGCCAGCCAAGCTGTGCCAGATAGATTGCATGACGGCCCGCGCCACAGGCTATGTCGAGCGCGCGTCCCGGCTCTAAGTTTTCCGCGACGCGAACAAGCAAGCGATGCGGCTCAAGTGTCGCATGCTCGCCGCGACTGTAACGTTCGTCCCAGTCTGCCACTAGATTTTAAGCTCCGACGACCGACCGCTCTCTCATCTCGCGCAAGGCAGCGCGCGTCTCTTCCGTCACGATTTCCGGCGCGAGGCTTGAGACGGCGGGCGCGCCGTTCTGGTCCACAAACTTGGCTGCGGAAGAAAGCTCGCTCCGGTCAACTTTCCAGACGCCTTCCGCTCCGCTTTCCAAATCGTTGAGCCGTCCGACAAGTGAACTCAAATCCTTACGAGCGACGCGCGGGCGGACAACTGTTTCGGCCCAAGAGTAATAAGGATAATCCATGCGATAGGTGAGACCGCCGCCGACCGAGCGCGCAATCAGATATAACTCGCCGCGCGCGTAATGCGAGATGGCCGTGTAGGGCGCGCCGTGCTTTGTCGGATTAAAGCCGTTCGAGTTGTATATCTCAGGCGCGAGATTAATCACGGAAAGTTTTTCGCCGGAAAACTCTTCGACCTTCGATGTCCCGCGCTCAAAGCTCTCCAATGCCGCGCTGATGCGTTGCCACACATCGCGCCACAGAAATTCGTAATCATCCGTGCGCTCTAAAACCTTTCGGACTTCCGGCAGAACTAATTCATAAGCGCGCGCGTGATTCGTCACAGCCTCGCCTGCCAAGTGACGCGCGAGAGGCGAGCCTGTTTCGTCCATCGGGTCATCAGAGCCTTGTATGACAATGCTTGCGCGCACGCCGCTTTCGCCCGTGAACTCTGAAAAATCTCCAGCCTCCGCAGCCGCAATCAACTCGCCGCGCAAGTCGAGCGCGCTCTCGCCCGTCAAAACAGTCCACACAGAGAGCACTCCGTCCGTGTCAAAGTGGTTGTTGGTGACAAGCTCTATGCCTTCTGTCAACTCGCCATAAACAGGCGAGCCGACGAGGTTCAAGGCAATCTCCGTCGAAGTGTCTGCTTTGACTGAAGCGGGAGTCTGGTTGCCCTCCCAGTGAGAGAAATGAATGGCGTTATCAACCGTCCCGTCAATCGAGAGCTTCGGCACATTGTCCAGGCCCTCGTGATAATACTCGAATCTCATAAAGGGATACTTCCTTTCCATCAAATCGAGCCGCGCGAGGATTTAGCTATGTAATCAAGTTTAGCATAATGAGATTCAAACAGGGATGGACAGGATAAACAGGATGAAAAGATTTACTCATTGAATCATTTGCTCATTTGCTCAATGACTAAATGAGCAAATGATTCATTCCTTCTTATCCTGTCTATCCTGTCCATCCCTATTTGAATTTTTACGTCTAAGGAGTACAATTCGCCGCACACTTATCAAACAAGACGGAGGACTTGATATAGCCATGCAGGAGATGACTGCAACGGAGTTAAAAGAACGGCTCGACAGAGGCGACGATGTGCAGGTCATAGATGTGCGCGAGCAGAATGAATACGACACCGCGCGTCTTCCAGACTCGAAGCTGATTCCGCTCGGACAGGTCGTCTCGCGTATGTCGGAGATTGACCCGAACCGCGAGACTGTCGTGCATTGCAAGGGCGGCGGGCGCAGCGCGAAAGCCATTGAGGCTCTCCAGCGCGCTGGCTTTGAAGGCAAGCTGATTAACCTCAAAGGCGGCATCACTGCCTGGTCCAATGAAGTTGACCCTAGCGTGCCGAAATATTGAGACAGCAGATTTAAACGCGACCTCTGCCGCCGCTTCAAAAGCAAAGAACCACAGGTTAACCAGAAGGAGGAAAACCGGGAGAAGATTAGACCAATCAAAAAGGAGAGACAGCTCATGCCCAGAAACATCAACGGCCTGGTCATTAAAAGCAGTTTCGTGTTGCTCCTACTTTTCACGCTCATTTCCAACGCATACTCGCAAACCATCATACGGTCTCCCGTCCGCAGCGATTTCGACGGCGACGGCAAATCCGACCTCGCAGTCTATCGTCCATCCGAAGGCGCATGGTACATACATCAGAGTTCCACCAACACGATGAGGGCTTTCCTCTTCGGCCTCTCGACAGACAAGATTGCGCCAGCAGATTATGACGGCGACGGCAAGACCGACTTCGCAGTCTTTCGCACGAGCAATGCTACTTGGTATCTGATGCAAAGCATGGCTGGCTTTCGCGGAGTGCAGTTCGGCACGAGCATAGACCAGCCTGTGCCGGGCGATTACAACAGCGACCGCAAAGATGACATAGCAACCTTTCGCGGCTCTGTGAGCGTCCTTAACGTGCTTCCAAGCTCGCCCGCGCCCGCGCCCTACATCCCAATCTTTCAGACAGACGAACTCCCTGCGCGGATGGATTACGACCATGACGGATACCGCGACGGCAAGTTTAATAAAGCGACTGGAAAGTGGACTCTGGGTTCTCTGCTCGTGCGGACTGTGACGTTTGGTCTGGGCCAGGACAGGCTCGTCCCTGCGGATTATAACGGCGACGGTTGGGAGGACATAGGCATCTACAGAAACGGCGACTGGTGGTTCACAACCTTTCGCGCCACTCAGGCAGTGACCTATTCGAGCTTGCAATTCGGACTTGCGACAGACCTTCCGGTTCCTGCGGATTACGATGGAGACTTGAAAGCAGACATAGCAATCTTTCGTCCCTCGCTCGGAGATTGGTATATTTTAGAGAGCGCGACCAACACAATTCGCGCGCAGCATTTCGGTCTCAACGGCGACATTCCTGTTCAATCAGCATATCTGCCGCCGCAGTTTTAAAAACAGTTTCCCGCAAAGGCGCAAAGAAAGACACGAAGAAAGCTTTCAAGATAAATAACCCTTCAACTCTTCGCGTGCCTTCTTTGCGCCTTTGCGCCTTTGCGGGAGATTTATTTATTAATGCCTTCAAGCTCGACGCAGTGGCTCATGCGTGTGACAACCAAGCCTTCTGCGACCTGCATGCGGCATGAGAGAGCGGGGCGGTCGTCTGCCTCTGTCTGTCCTTCCATGTGATACCAGACCTGACAGTTTGTGCATTCGCCGTTCCAGCAGAAATCTCCATAAGAGATGGTTTGCATCGAAAGATATTGGAAGCAGCGCAGCAGGCGATTGTTCTCCGGCACTTCGACGCGCTTGCCGAGAATTTCGATAGTGATGAGTTTTTCGTATGGCTCGAAAAGATCGCTGTCCATGACGGGGAATTTTTAAGACGACTGCGGCATGGGATACTGAAAAAGCATGAGAAGTATAACACGGAAGCGCAAGGCGAAAGGATGAAGAGCATGCCTTTCATCTTTGCTTTTCCCTCTTCTCCTTTTTCCCTTTCACCCTTTTTGTTCTACACTACAGGCACGGAGGACAAGCAAAAGTGTCATTAGTGATTTACGTCAAACCGGGGTGTCCCTATTGCCAGCAGGCGCGGGATTACTACAATTCGCAGAGCATCAAGTTTACGGAATACGATGCGCAGAACGACCGCGAGAAGCGCAAAGAGATGCTCGCCTTTTCCGATGGCGACCCGACTGTGCCGTGCATTGTGCAGGACGGCGAATACGTCGGCTCTGGCTGGGGTACGCCGCCGCGTGGTTGAACCGTCCACGATTGATTGGCCGTGCGCCAATTACATTTTCAATTTTTGATTTTGATTTTTGATTGACGATGAGCCACGATTCACTCGTCTCAGGAAATGATTGCAAATCTAAAATCAAAAATCTAAAATCCAAACTCCCTTATGATCGGCACGACGCTTCACAACTATCGTATCCTTGAAAAAATCGGCGCGGGCGGACAGGGCGCTGTCTATAAAGCAGTTGATACGAAGCTGGGGCGCACGGTCGTCATCAAAGTCCTGCCGCCGGATTTGACCATCAAGGAAGCGAATCTCAAACGCTTTGAGCGCGAAGCGCGTCTCGCTTCATCTCTTGACCACCCGAATATCTGCACCATTTTCGATATGGGCGACGCCAACGGCGTTCACTACATCGCCATGCAACATATCGAAGGCCGCAATGTGCGCCAACTCGTCAACGGTCGCCCGCTCGAACTCAGAAGCGCGCTCACCATCGCCATACAGGTCGCAGACGCTCTTGTAGCGGCGCACGAACGCGGCATCATTCACCGCGACATCAAGGCCGGCAACGTGATGGTCACGGACACCGGGCAGGTAAAAGTTTTAGACTTCGGTTTAGCAAAGCTGCTCGATGAAGACGAAGCGAGCGCGGCTGGCATCCATCGTACAGAGTTGACGGAGATTGGCGTTCCATACGGCACGGCTACATATGCTGCGCCTGAGCAGGCGCGCGGCGATAGGGTTGACCATCGCGCGGACATCTTTTCGATGGGCGTGCTGATTTACGAAATGCTGACAGGGATGTGGCCCTTTCATGGCAAGACGAGCATAGATGTGCGCCATGCTGTCCTGCATGACCAGCCGAAGCCGCTTGCGGAAGCGCGGCCCGGTTACATTCCGCAAGGCTTGCAGGAACTCTTAGACCGCGCGATGGCAAAGGAGCCGCGCGACCGTTATCAAAAGATTGTAGAGATGCGCGACGAGTTGCGCCGCATCCTTCAGACGGTTGCAGCAGGCTACAGCGAAGGCGACCAATTTATGGACAGGGTTTCGCCCGTTGCGCCGCGCCATGCCGCGAGCGCAAGCCCTGTCTCGCGCGCACTGCGCTGGCTGCGCAACATCACGACCGGCGACCAGCGAACAATTCCGCCAGCTTCGCTCTCACAAACCTCGCAGCCGCGTGAGCTACATGAGACCCCGCTCACGAGCGTCGGCGACCGCGAGAAAAAGAGCGTTGCCATCTTGCCTTTCAAAAATATCAGCCATGATGCGGAAGCGGCTTTTTATGAGTTCTCTCTCGCAGATGCTGTGATAACCGAACTGGCGCAACTGCGCTCGCTCGTCGTGCGCCCTTCTTCTCTGGTCGCAAAATATCAGGGCCAGACAGACGACCCGCGCCAGATTGGACGCGAGTTGAATGTCAACGCCGTGCTCGCCGCAAGCTTCCTCAAAGCCGGAGAAAGATTTCGCGTGACGGCTCAGCTTCTGGATGTCGCAAGCGGCGAAATTTTGTGGAGCGATAAGATTGATGTCGCGGCGGGCGACATCATCACAGTGCAGGACACAATCGTCCAAAGAATCGTTGACGGGCTCCGCCTTGAGTTGAGCGCAGACGAGCAGGGCCAGCTTGCCAAACGTCCGACGGAAAACGCGGAAGCTTATGAAGAATACCTGCGCGGGCGCGATTGCTTTGGCCGCTACATCTTCCGCACGCTGGCGCGCGAAGACAGCGATCAGGCGATAGAACATTTTCAGCGCGCGATTCAACTCGATTCCATGTTCGCTCTCGCCTATAGCGGACTCGGAGCCTGCTATGCCAACCGCGTCTTCAAAGGCTTTGGCGATGCAGAGGATTACGCGCGCGCCGAAGACGCTTTCAGCGAAGCTCTGGCCCAAGACCCTGAGTTGGTCGAGGCGCGCATGCTGATGGTCTTTATTTATCTCTCGCGCGGCGAGAAAAAGAAAGCGCGCGATGAAGTGGCGCGCCTGCGCCGCAAAGCTCCGAACGAAGCTGCGGTCTATTTCGTCAAGGCCACGCTTCATCGTCTCGACGGCGAATACGACCGCGCGCTCCGCAGTTGGGACAAGCTCTCAAGTTTAGATCCTGCTGCGACAGTCGTGGCGAGTTATAACCGAGCGCGCATCTTTGCCTATCAGGGCCGCTATGAAGAGTCCATCAAGGAATTGGATAAAGGAAGCGCGATTGAGCCTGACCATCCATTGATTAAAACTTTCCGCGCGCGCATTCTCTATTATCAGGGCGAAGTGGAAACGGCTGCCGCGTTGCTCCGCGAAGTTCTGGACCAGAACGCAGGTCTCGATGGCATACGCCCCATCTACGCTATGTGCCTGAGCAGGCTTGGTCGTCATGAAGAGGCGCGCGCGCAACTCTCCGAGCGCGTGCTGGAAATTGCAGACGCCGATCACGACATTGCTTACTGGACTGCTTCAGCTTATGCTCTGGAAGACGAGCGCGACGAGGCTCTTAACTGGCTTGAGCGCGCGATTGATTTGGGCAACGAGAATCGCGCGTGGTTTGAATCGGATATGAATTGGGATGCCTTCCGTGCCGACGAAAGATTTCAGGAATTGATGCGCAAAGCAGGCGCAACCAAAGCCCCCAGATAAGAGCCGCGCAAAACGTGCGTGCTCAAAATTCGCCAAGATAAAAGTAAGAGCTTGCTATAACTCACGGCGAGCGATAAAGTCTTAAACTGTTTCGCGTGCCTCTTACTTTTTGTCTCTCACACAGTCTATCAGGTGAAGCCGGATGAGAACCTTCGTCATTGGAGATATTCACGGACGCCGCGCGCAACTGCATAATATTCTGCAAATGATTCCGCGCGACGCGGCTAATGACACGCTCGTCTTTCTAGGCGATTTGATTGATCGCGGAGCGGACGCGCCCGGTGTCGTCTCGGATGTCATGGATGTGCAGCGCGAGCAGCCTGAGCGCGTCGTCACCTTGCGCGGCAATCACGAGCAGATGCTGCTTGATTGCATAGACGAAGGCGCGCGCATCTGGTTTGCGCCGAAGACCGGCGGCGCGCGAACCTTTGAGCAATACACAGGCTGCGCTTTGCGTATCAAGAAGGAAGAGGATTTTGAAGAAGCGCAGCAGAAGATTGCCAGTTCTATTCCTGCCGAGCACATAGAATTTTTCCGTCGCATGCCGCTCTATCACGAAGACGATTACGCGCTTTATGTGCATGCGGGTTTGGACCATGGCAAGCATCCGCGCGAGACGGACGCGCACGCGCTTTTGTGGACGCGCGATATGGAATTTTACAAGCACTACATGGGCAAGCCTTGCCTCTTCGGTCACACGCCGACGCCTTTCCTGCCTCTGCGCGGCAGGCTCGGAAGACATGGAATCTATATCTTTCACAGCGCGATAGGCATAGACACAGGATATGATGTCCACTCTCCTTTGAGCTGTCTGGAGTTGCCGAATTTCACGCTCTATCAGGCATTCGCAGACGGGCATACGGCGACGCATCACATCACTATGCTCATCCCTGAAACTCTGCGCGCCATGCAGCAGCGCGCGAATCATCAATAATCTCCTCTTGCGTCATTCAAAAAACGGAGGTCATATGACATTGCAACTGATACGCAACTATGGAGAGAGATTATCGCTGGCTTTGACCTGCGCGCTAATGCTTTGTCAGCCGCTTGTGATTGAAGCTCAGGAAGGGAGACGTATGGCAGGTCAAGAGAGTGGGCGCGCGTCAAGACAGGACGGAGGCCGCATACGGCCACCCGGCGCAGTCACCTGCGACCGCAACAACCTGACAGCATACACCGGAAGAGTTGTCTCTTATTCCCGCCGGGCCGGGCGCATCACGATGACTATTGACACGGATTATGACACGACCGAAACAGTCACGCTGCGTTATAAGAGCAACAGTAGTCCCGCGAGATGGTTTCTCTTGCGCGGCGAGAAATTCAAGGCCAGCGATTGGGCCAGAGTGGAATCTGCAAAGAGTCGTCTCTTGCCGGAGATGCGCGTCACCGCCTGGGTCTGCAATGATGGAAGGCAACCTATCATTGACTGGCAACCGCCGACAGGAGACGGCCCTGCTCCGCCGAGCACGCCATAAGCCAGCAAGTCAATAGATGGAAATAAAAAGAGGGAGCACTTTCATCAAGCGCTCCCTCTTTTAACTAGCCTGCTTATCAGGCATTATTTTTATAGTCCGCGATAGAGCGCGACCAGCGCATCCGCGCGAGCGGTCTGTCCGGCTGTAAATTTGTACATGCAGAAATCGTCCGTGTAATCCATGAAGTTCTCAACCGGATCATAGCCACGAGCGATGTTGCGGCACTTGCGCTGCGTCAAGGGGCAGCCGAAAGTCTGGCTTCCTTCGGGGCGCGTATCCCACACAAAGTCGCCTTTGGTTGACTTGTTGCAGCCGCCCTGGAAGGTGTGGTAGAGACCGAGCCAGTGGCCGACTTCGTGCGTCGCTGTGTCGCCCAGATGGTAGGGAACAGCCGTGCCGCCCGGCAGTGAAGAGTAGAGCACAACCACGCCGTCATAGAGCGGATTGCCGCCATAGCTGTCGGGGAAAGTGGCCCAGCCGAGCAAGCCGCCGCCATTGGTGGTGTAGATATTCAGCGTCGCCGCGTCGCCCTGACGAAGAGCCGCCTTCATGCCAATCTCGTTAGCCGAACCCATACCGGCATTGAACCAGGCAGAATTGGTCGTGCGGTCTGTGCTGTCAAGCACGAATCTGAAAGGCGTGTCAAAGCCCGCGCCGCCCGGCCCGACTCCGCTATAAGCATCATTCAAGACGGCTATCTGGTTAGCAATCATCGTGTCAGAGACATCGGTTGCATTGCCGACAGCAGTCCTGATGACGTGGAATCTCACGTGAATGGTCACGGAACCCGGCGCTCTCAACGTCTCTTCGCCTGTGGCGAGCTTCTGATTCTCTCTATAAATGTCAATTTGATCCTGCACGGACTGCGCGCGCTCAAACGAGACCTCTTCAGTACCGCAGCGTGCGCCGCTTTCAACGAAGGCGCGCTTGCTGGCATAGGTCACGCCGTTCAGAGTGAACGGGCCATCTGTCCCGGCCTGTTCCGCGCTATGCAAGGACTCCTGTGGATTTTCAATCTGCACTTTTTGAGCCTGCGCTTCATTAACGAGGGTCTGACGGGTCATTCCAAACACGATGCCGAGAGCGACGAGCGCCAGCACGGCGAACAACTTTCTATTCATTTCTTTCCTCCGAAGGGATGTAGCTGAATTCTTAACCATGGGGGCGGCCAGAGCTAGAGAAGAGCTTTCTTCAACCTAGCCACGAATTGTTAATCTGAAAGGATTATCACGTAAAAATAAAAATTCGCTCAAACAGAAACGCAGCAGAAATAGTGCAGAAAAGTTAAATCCCAAACAATCACCGTGATGGGCCGGGAATTGCTATCTTCTTGAAAGCAACGGGGATTTTTTACATTATTGTGAGAAATTTGTCAACTAACGGAGACCACTTTTTCAGCCTCTGCGATGAAGTATAAAGTCTGCGATAGCGGACAGCAATTTTGTATCTCGTTTGATGACATCGAGAGCCGCAAACGCCTCTTGATGCACGGCTTCGGCCCGCGTCTTTGAAGCTTCAAGACCATAGAGAGCAGGATAAGTAGCCTTCTGCGAGCGCGCATCTTTGCCCGGCGTTTTGCCTAAATCTTCAATACTCGCGGTCACATCCAGCAAATCATCCGTAATCTGAAAAAGCAGCCCCAGTTGCGCTGCATATCGCGTCACAGCTTCCAGTTCATACGCATCCGCCCCTGCGATAATTGCTCCGGCACGCGCGGCAGAACAGATTAAAGCTCCGGTCTTGTGGCGATGTATGCGTTCGAGTTCCGAGCACGTCACGGCGCGTGATTCCGCGTCTAGGTCAAGAGCCTGTCCAGCGACCATTCCGTCAGGCGTTCCAGCCCCTCTCGCCAACTCCGCAATCACGCGCACACAAACTTGCGGCGCAAGATTTTCGTCCTCCGCGATGACTCTGAAAGCCAGCGTCTGAAGCGCGTCGCCAGCGAGAATCGCCGTCGCTTCTCCGAAGCGAACATGACAGGTCGGGCGTCCGCGTCGCAACTCGTCATCATCCATTGCTGGCAGGTCGTCGTGAATCAGAGAGTAGGTGTGAATCATCTCGAAGGCGCAAGCCGTGCGGAGCAACTTCTCTGTGTTTGCCCCAAAAGCTTCGCCTGTGGCAAGCAGGAGGGCCGGGCGAAATCGCTTGCCGCCCGCAAAGAGACTCCAGCGAATCGCGCTGTGGACACTCGCGGGCTCTGTTGTCTCAGCAGGGACGAGCTCGCTGAGCATCTCATCAACGCCCTGGCGACACGAAGCCAGATAATCGCGCAGTTCGCTTTCAGTGTCGTGTGAAGAAATTTCAGAAGACGCTTTCATCCTGCTCTGTTCCCGCTTCTTCCAGACGAAGCTCTTCCGCGTCTTCATCAAACGCGCTCAAAGTCGGTCGGCCTTCCGTATCGCGCAAGAGAGTTTCAATTCGCCGCTCTGCCTGATTGAGACGCTCCTGACATTCGCGCGAGAGTGTGACGCCCTCTTCAAAGAGTCGCAAACTTTCTTCGAGCGGCAAATCGCCACGCTCCAATTCGCGCACGATTTTTTCCAGTGCCGCCAGAGAGCCTTCAAAATTTCTTCCGCGCGCGTCCGTCTTTTTTATCTTCATCTTAAAACCTTATTGCTGATTCTTATTATTATTCAACAAAGGAATGTCCGGCAGGTTGCCCGGCAAGTTTTTCCTGATGTTCTTGCGCAGCTCTCTTTCGACCTCGCTGCCGACCGCAGGCAAATCTTTCGCTATGTTATCAACGATGCGCTGGGCCAGAGTGTCATCCGTAATCGAGACAATCTTCCAACGCTCGCCATTGGGCAGCATCGTGAGAGTGACGGGGCGGTCTTTGAGATTGACTGCGACCTTCGCCATGCCGCCCTCTTCCTTGATGTCCACGACATACGGGATGCCGAGCGCGACAAGAATAAAAGGCTTGCCTTCCGCCCGCGTGCTCATCTCTTTGACATGCGCCGCAACCTCTGCGCGCACCTTTTCTTTAATGGTCGGCAAGAGCTTTGGAATCAGAGCTTCGACCTGTCCGCGCAAAGGCCCTGTCAGGGCCGATGCATATCGCCCGATGGCTTTATCAGTCACCTGCGGCACAAAGCTCTCGACGACTTTATCCGTGTCCACAATCTCGTCAAAAGTCTTCATGTCATTGCGCTCGACTGCATCCACAAGGAGCGCAAGCGTGTAGGCCGGTTTGGATTTATAATTCTGCCACCAGAAATAGCCGCCAACGACTGCGCCCAAAATGATAGCGACGAGCACGATGGCAATGATGCCAAGTATTTTTGCGCCGCGACCTTTGCGCGCACCGCCGGGAGTTGCGACAGGCGCGGCCTTTTGTGGACGGTCTAAATCTATGACGATGCGGCTCGGCTTCGGGCGTTCGGTTTTTTCGCTTGTAGGGGACATCAAGGATTCTCCAACTCTTCCACGCGGCAGCGCAAAGCTCCGTTTGCCAGACGTAAATTTATCTTATCACCAACTTTGACTGCGGCTGCGTCGCTCAACAACTCTCCGGTCTCCTTCTGGGCCAGAGCATAGCCGCGCTTTAGAACGGCGAGAGGCGACAAGGCATCCAGTGAAGCCGCAGAGAGATGAAAGCGCAGCCGCGCGGCTTCGAGCCGCGACGACGCGGCGGCATCACGCGCAAGACATAAGACGCTGAATCTATTCCGCGCCGCAGAGACACGCGCGCCTAAGCGTGCAGGCGAGAGGCGAGACGAAATCACATCCGCGCGGCGGCGCATCGTCTGTAGCCTTCGCGCTATCAGATTTTCCAAACGATGCCCGGCCTCATCCACTTCTGCACGCGCATCGCGCAGCCGCACGCGCACTTCATCAAAGGCTTGCGACATGGCTGCTTCCTGCAAGCGCGCGCGCAGGCGCATCAGGCGATAGCGTGTCGAGAGCGCGAGGTCGCGCGTCAAATCCAAAACCTGCGCGGCCAGTTCATCTTCTCGCGCGGCGACTATCTCTGCGGCAGCAGAAGGCGTCGGCGCGCGCAGGTCTGCCGCAAGGTCTGCGATAGTAAAATCCGTTTCGTGGCCCACAGCAGAGATAATCGGAATCCTTGACGCGCGAATCGTGCGCGCCAGTTGCTCGTCATTAAAGGCCCACAAATCTTCCGCAGAGCCGCCGCCGCGCCCGACGATGATGACATCCACTGTATCGTCCATCCGACCATCGCTCAGAGCCTGCGCGTGATGCTCGTTCAAAAGGTCTATCGCGCGCGAAATCTCCTGCGCGGCTCCTTCGCCCTGCACACGCGCGGGCGAAAAGAGCACATGCACGGTGCGCGTGCGGCGCGAGAGGACATTGAGGATGTCTCGTATCGCCGCGCCAGAAGGCGAAGTGACGATGCCGACGCGGCCCGGAAAAAGTGGCAGAGGACGTTTGAGTTCTTCGTCAAAAAGTCCTTCCGCAGCGAGTCGCTCGCGCATCTGCTCAAAGGCTACGCGAAGCGCGCCCGCGCCCACAGGGTCGAGTCCCTCGACCATCAACTCGTAATCGCCGCGCGGCTCATAGACGCTCAGGCGACCACGCGCGCGCACCTGCAAACCGTCCGAAGGGCGAAAGCGTATCGCGCGATTCGTGCCGCGAAAACAGGTCGCGCGCAGTTGCGCTCCTTCATCACGAATCGTGAAGTACCAGTGGCCCGAAGCGTGCGCTTTAAAATTGGAAATTTCGCCTTCGACCCAGACGGAAGCAAAGCGGCTCTCAAGGGCTGCGCGCACCTGCATCGTCAACTCGGAGATGGACAGGGGCCGCCGCTCCGTTTCGTCGAACAGGGACATGAGCAACGGATGAGTCATAATTCAAGGCGGAAGAATGAGGGATGAAGGATGAAAAGTAAACCCTTCGACAGCATGGCTTTCAATCTTCTTACTTCAGACTTCCGCCTTCATCCTTCGCGCCAACTTCAACGACCGGACTCAAACGCACGGACAGGTTATCGCGCTTGACGCGGACGCGGACGCGCCGCTCGCGCGCTTCCGCTAACTTAGAAGAATAAGTAATCGTGTATGAAGTGCGAAGCTGGGCCACTACGTCATCATAAGCGCGCTGCAAATCGTCCAGATACTTTATTGGATAATAGACTCCGCCGGAGATGCTTGCCAGCCGCTTGCCTTCCTCTTCGGCGCGCGTGGTCAAGGTCAGATAGCGCGTGCGCAAAGGGTCTAGCGTAGTGTTTGGTTTCGGCATGCTCGCTTCCGGTATGAGCCCCGAAGGAATGTAGAGCGGATAGACGAGCGCGCCCGATTCAAGCACTTCATCAATCAGCGATTCAAAAGGCACGAACGATCTATTGTCGTCGCCGTCAGACATCACCACGACCGCCGTTCGCTGTCCGCGCAAAGGCTTTAAAGTTTCCACCAGCACATAAGCCAGCGCATCATAAAGCGCAGTCGCATCGCCAGCATCAATCAAGTCCAATCGTTCGGAGAGCAGGCGGCGGTCTGTCGTAAAGTTGGAGATAATCTGTATGTCGTCGCGAAAGCTGATGATGGCTATGCGATCCTGCGCGCTCGCGGTGCTCAGGAAATTGCGCGCAGCCTTGCGTATAAAGTCTATGCGCTCTTCGACGCTGCCGGAGACATCCAGCAACAAAACCAGATTGAAGGCCACAGTCGTCGGCTCGACTTCTGTGATAATTCGTTCCTCGCCGTTTTCAATCACGATGAAGTCTGATGCTGATAGGCCGCCGACGGCGCGGCCCTGCTGGTCTGTCACGCTCGCAGTGACGCGCATTAGTTGCGGCGTAACCGCAGTTGCAAATTCTCCCGGCGAACGACGCGCGACGAGCGAAGGGGCTTCTCTCGGCGGCGGCAGAGTCTTCGCGTAGTCTCCAAAAAGCTTTGGCGAGACGCGGCGTATAGCTTCCATCAAGTTGCTGTTGCCACTGCGAACGATGGCGCGTGCGGCTTCCGTCAAAGGACGCTCGCGCAAGTCTGACGGAGCCATGTTCGGGTCAACATTAAAGAGCACGACGCCGCGCTGTGTGGCAAATTCGAGTTGGATGCGCGCGTCCTTCTTGGCCTTCTTGTCACCGAGTTTGCCGCTGATGACATACCAGCCGCCAGCCTTCTCTTTGATTTTCGGCAACTCCGCTTCGCTCATATAGCGCGGGCGGCTGGCCTGCCACACAAAGTTGAAACGCACTGCATCGAGCGGCACATCCGCGTGAATCGTTCCTGTGTCCGTCTCTATCTCTGCCGAAGCGACATTGCCAATCACATCCACGGCCCCGGCCACGCTTGTCACTTTGACTTTGGCGCGCACAGGCACGCGCACAGTGAGGTCTATGCGATCCTCTTCTTTGCGGCCACGCACATCTATCTCGACATTGCCGCCGGAGACGTTTGAGACGACATCTGCTTCCGTCACAGGCGCGCCCTGCGAGACGGCACTGATGGCAACCTTCTTCTGCTCTTCGCCAGAGATAACTATGACGCGACCGTTGCGATTCTTAATCGAGATGGAAACTTTCTCAGGCGTGTTCAGTTCGCGCTCAAGCGTTTGCGCGCGAGCCGATGCCGATGCCGCCAGAAACAGGAGCGCGGCACAGAGCGCGGCACATAAGTTTTGTTTTAAATAGGAGATGCGCGCGGGGAGCTGCACGGCAGAGCCTGGGTAAATCATAACGAAATCTTGCCTGTGCATAGCCTTTGCGGTCAAGCGCGCAGACGAAAGAAACTTCCGCAAAGGCGCAAAGGCGCAAAGAAGACACGAAGAAAGCTTTCAGGTTAAAGAGCCATTCAACTCTTTGCGAGCTTTCTTTGCGCCACCAGCGCCTTTGCGGGAAACTGTTTTTCTTTCTCTACATCATCCATGCAAGCTATGGGATAAACGCAGCCTCGACAGGCAGGTCTCCGTTTGCGCCCCACTGCTGGCTGATGATGCCGCCGTTTCCGCTCTTCAAAACATACCAGACGCCAACCGAAGCTCTGAAGACAGAGACATCAACCTTCCTATCGCCGTCAAAGTCTGCGGGCGCGGCTGCGTCTCCATTCTGTCCCCAGAGCACTTCGCCGTAATTGGTCGCGGGATTTGTAGAAGTGTACCAGCGACCCGTCGAGGGACGAAAGACTGCTATGTTTGCTTTGCCGTCGCCGTCGAAATCCATAGCCGTTGGCTTGTCAGCCGCGAGACCGAAAAGCTGTGAAACGATTGCGCCGTTGGAGCTTTGCAAAATATTCCACGAAAGGTCTGCGCCGACAATGCGGACGTAAGCCAAATCTGTTGCCGTATCGCCGTCGAAATCTCCGACCAGAGGCTTGTCTCCGTTTGCGCCGAACTGCTGGAAGACAAACACGCCGTCAGAGCTTCTCAAGATGTACCAGTAACCATTTGAAGGACGAAAGACTGCATGGTCTGCTTTTCCATCTGCGTCGAAATCTCCCGGCACAGGGATGTCTCCCGTCGCCCCCCACTGAACCGCGCCGTAGTTAATCGCCGGATTCTGAGAGGTGTACCACGTGCCGGTCGAAGGTCGCCAGACGCCTATGTCAGTGATTGCATCGCCGTCAAAATCCGCAGGCGCAATACGGTCTTCGCCTGAGCCGAACTGGACGCCGATGTATGTGTTGTCAGAGCTTTTGAGAACATACCAGTAGCTCGGCGCGGACGCAGTTGCGCCGGGACGATAGATGCCTATGTCGGCCAGCGTATCGCCATCGAAATCAAAAGCCGTCGGGCGCACGAAGCGCACAGGCTGCCAGTCAGGCAAGCGGTCGTGCGCGGTCGTCAGGCGCAGACGTTCCGTTGTGTTCGCCGCTCCAACATAAATGCCGTTCGCCATTGGGTTCGTGTTACAACACGTGAATGCGACCTTCGTGCCGTCGGGCGAATATGACGGGCCGCCGTCGCCGCCGTTCGGGAATAGCTCGCGGCCTGTCCCGTTGGCATTCATCACCCAGTTCGTCTGCCCTGTGATGTCTGCGCCATAAACAAACACAATCTTCGTGCCGTCAGGCGAGTAAGAAGGTCTGGCGTAAAAGCCCGGCTGGTTAGTCAGGTTGGCCTGATTCGAGCCGTCTGCATTCATCGTGAAGATGTCTAGGTTCGTTATACGCTGGACGTAGATAATCTTCGTGCCGTCCGGCGAGTATGAGGGAGTCGTGTTATCCACAGTGTTGTTTGTTAGTCTGACCTGATTCGAGCCGTCGGCGTTCATTGTGTAAATCTCTGTGTTGCCGTCGCGCGCACTGACGAAGACGATTTTGCTGCCGTCTGGCGAGTAAGACGGAGCGAGGTCATCCGCCGCATTGTTGGTCAGACGAACGACATTGCTCCCGTCCTGATTCATGCGGTAAATCTCTCTGTTGCCGTCGCGGTTGCTCCTGAAAACTATTTTCTGACCGTCAGGCGAGTAGGCAGGCTCAGTATCTATCGCAGCGTTGTTCGTTAAATTAATCTGGTCTGAGCCATCAGAATTCATCGTCCAAATCTCTTCTTCGCCGCGTGCAAACACAATCCTGCCGTTGGTCGCGCAGTTCGGCGTTTGACAGATTTCTCTGGCCGTAAAGTCTCCGACCTGATTCGCGTTGAGATTATTGAAGATGCGATTTATGGGAGAGAAGATGTGGTTTGCCAGCACAGGGCGAACTGTGAAATTGCCGCCCGGCGGCAGATTGCTGAAATGGTATTGGCCCAATGCGTCCGTGACGGTTGAAGTCGTGACAGAGCCTGTGAGATTAACTGTCACTCCGCTCAGACTCGTTCCCACGCGCGTGATGCGACCGCTAATCGTAAAAGTGCCGGGCATCGTCACTATAGGTTGCCATGCCGGAGAATTGTTCTCATTGCCGAGAGAGACCTGTGCATCTGCAACGACGCGGACTTGACTTGCTCCGTTGGGATTCATCAGATAGATGCCGTTAACATTCGTGCCTTTTCTGACAAAAGCGATTTTCGTGCTGTCCTGCGACCAAGCAGGCTCTCTGTCATTCACGCCGCCCGAAAGATTCAACTCGCCCGTGCCGTTCAGATTTATCACAAAGATGCTCGAACCTGTGCGGCTAAAAGCAATCTTTAATCCGTCCGGCGACCACGTAGGGTCAAGATCTACTCCCGCGCCTGTTGTAACTTGCACCTCGCCCGTCCCATTCGAGTTGATAACCCAGATGTCTCCGCCACTCGCGAAGGCTAGTTTCGAGCCATTGAGAGACCATGCCGGGTCTGTCGGCGTCGGTCTGGTAATCGCGCTGAAAAGCGTCTGGTTTGTGCCGTCGCCGTTCATTGTCCAAATCTGATTGTCGCGCTCGTAAGCAATCTTGCCTGTCGAAGACCACGCAGGGTCTGTCTCGGTTGGAGTATTTGTATTATTGGTGAGATTGACAAAGCCATTGGTGGCCGTGTCGAAGGCGTGAATGTCTCCGATGCTGGCGAAAGCGATTTTGATTCCATCCGGCGACCATGATGGGGTTCCGGGAGCATAGGGCGGGAAGGTTGTGTGGTTCACTGCGCCCGTGCCGTCTGCGTTGCTGGTGTATAGGAAATTCGCGCCCCCTGCAAAAAAGAAGACCGACTTCACAAACGCCAGCTTGCCGAGCGTTTGCGGCTGCTGTGCGACCTCAGGAGCGTCATCTGAGCCGGACTGCAATCTGGCGGATTGGCCCAGAAAGAGCAGACCCGCGAAGGCCAATATGAGCAGCACTGCATAAGCTTTCCGACGCAGAACAGCGTGAGTAATGTGTGAGAGTTTTTTTTCCATTGTTCTATCTCGCTTTCATCCTGACCAAAGAGGTCTCTGCAAACTTGCTGTTAAAGTGATGAATGACTTCCGAAAAATATTTGCGCTCCGGGCCAAACATCTAGCGAACGGCCTTCTCTTCCGCCGTGCTTGAGAATAGATGTTGAAACAGAGCGAGCATGCGGCGTATTACGGGGGAACTCAGATGTATAAGAGCCTGAAAGCGGTCTTATAAATAGCAGAAGAGCGGCATCAGGCAGCGTATCAATTTAAGAATATCTTAAGCCTCTACGCCCAGCCGGTTATTTAGGCGACTTCTCCTACTTAAAATCGCGCCAAAGAAGATGAAAATATCTCCCACAAATTTGCAAAGGCGCAAAGAAAAGATTGAATCTCTTCTTTGCGCCTTTGCGCTAAATTTTTGATTAATGCTGCGTCTTAAAACTCGCCGGCAGAAAGTTTGCTGGAACAATCTTCAGCCTTCGGAGCAGACTGTGCGGCTTCGGCCTCTAACAGAGACTCTGCTGCATCTCGCTCCATGCTCGCACGCCTCAGCATGGGCGCGTTCTTCGCAGCGGGCCGCATGTTGACTCTGACCAGTGCGCCCAACTCTCTTTGCCATGCGAGTGCGACCTTCTTCCTGTCGAGCTTGTTAGAGCCCAGCAGCGACTTGAGATTCTCCGCCTTCGCCACGCTGTTGAAATATACCGCGTCAAGGTCGAACTTCTCGCCCGACTTGAAAGTGAAGTGACGCTGCTCTGCCATCTTCGCAAGCGACATGTCTGCATCTTTCGTCAGAGAAGCGTTCGCGTTCTTCGATGCTGTGCGCTTGCGCTGAAAGCTCAAAGGAGAGCTTGTGCTCTGATTGGCTCTGGCGGTTTCGCTCGCAGCGTTGCTCTTGGCCTGCTCCGTGCTCTCGATGGTCTGCGGCGCAGACTGGCTCTCCGTAGCCGGTGCGCCGTAGCTCAAAAGGAAGTTCAGCAATTCGACCTGAGCATGATTCTGCGCGGCTGCGATGTACTGATGAAAGTGATGCATGGCTCGCGGGGCCGCCGCTAAAACCATCACTGAGAAGAAAATTATTGTCAGCCTTTTGCGTTTCATCTCGCCACCTGCTGTTCTTTGTTGCCGTTCTGAGAAGGAAAACAAAGCCTCTCTATCTAACTATAATACGCCTCGAAACTTGATTTGTTACCGCCGCGCTGCAAATTTTTACGATTCTTTTACGCCGCACGCACAGGCTCGTTTTGTCCTTCCAAAAGAGTAAACACCGCACCTTCTGGATTTGTGGCAGGATTCTTAGCTTTTTTAGAAGGAGCTTAAAGAGAAGAAAAACAACGACAATTTCCCGCAAAGGCGCAAAGGCGCAAAGGAAGACCGCAAAGAGTTGAAGGGTTAGTTATCTTGAAAGCTTTCTTCGTCTCTTCTTTGCGCCTTTGCGCCTTTGCGGGAAACTCTTTTGCTTACTTCTGAGTGGCCCATTCGGCCACAGGCTCAATCCATTCCTTCAAAGGCTTATAGAGAATCGCGTGGCCCGTGCCGAGTTTGAGTTCAATCTCTTTGTGACGATTAAGACCCGTCGCGCGGTCAAAGAATTTTTGGCAGGTCTGGCCGAACTCGTCTTTGACATCGTAAACCGAAAGCACATTGCCATATAAATCAACCTCGAAATTTTCCAGCACCCAGTCGTTGCAGTTCGACATGATGACGAAATTGACATCCCTGTTCTTCAACAGGGTCGAGACCAGCATGGTGATAACAGAGCCCTTTGAAGCTCCCAAGACAGTGATGTGCGCGGGCGGGACTCCGGCCTTGAGCAGTTCTTGAATCTGGCCCACAACCTTCGGCGCATATTGTTTCGGGTCAGTCCCCCTGGGCCGCGCCTCGCTGATGACAGCCAAGCCTTTGTCGGCCAAAGCTCTCAAAATCGCTTCATACTCATAGACGCCGTATCTCGGATCCGTCGGGCGAATGCCCTTCTCTTCTATGAGTTTGCCGTGCAGGTAAATCAGGTATCTGGCCTGCGGGTCAATCTTTTCCGGGACGGCTTTGAAGATTGCGCCTTTCGCAGGGGCATCTGGGCCGGAAGATTTGTTCTCAACTTTTGTTTCCGCTTTGGTCTCTATTTTCTGTTGACCGCATGCGGTCGTCGCTATCGTCAAAAAAAGTATGCAGATGAAGACAAAGCATTGCATTCTGCGTCCTGACTTCTGGTCCATAGTTCGCCTCACTTTCCACCGATAATCTGTGTTGAGATAAAGCCCCAGAGGATGACCGACAGCCCGCCGATTTCCCCTGCCATCAGCATGTACATATACCAAGTCGTCGTGAAATTGCGCTCGCGAAACAGATTGTCCGTATCTTCCTTGAGTCCGTGCGCCAAATATCCGCAGACTGTTATCACCAGAAAGAGCAGCACCAGTCCTGCCGCTCCAACCTGCACGCGCTCCGAGTACGGACTGTATTCCAGAAGCTTTGCGATGACGAGCATGGCGAAGCTGTAGAGAAATGCCGCGCGGTGCGCGATGTCCACATAGACCGGCGCGGTATGCGTCTCTCTCGTCAGCATTCGCTGGTACTTCAAAATGCCTATCAGCATGCCTGCCAGCAGGAACAGGCCCGAAGCCAGCAGGCTCATCTTGATAGCAAGATTCATAGCATTAAAAATTTTTCCAGAGCGAAAAATTATGTGCCGTTAAAACCCGCGCGCAACTGTCGTATGTTCGCGCCGGGAAATTCGCCGGTGGCCTTGACCGTCTCAAGCATGCGCGCGGCCTCGCTCCGAGTCTTTCCGGCATAGACGGCCATGAAACGCGCGTTGTCGTTGATGCCCGTGTAGTAGAGCGAGGCGGGTTCCGTGCATCTGTTGGCGAAAACTTTTTTTCGTGGGAAAAGAGCCTGCGCCGCGAGTCTGTCCCTTTCAGAAATAAAACGCTCGCAATTATCGCTCGCCACGCGCATGCTCTTGAGGATGATGGCATAGAAGGGTTCCGATTCCCAGATGACATTCTGTTGCCGGATGCGAAACGGAAGGTCATACGCCTCGAAGGTCGCAATCGTCTGGCAGGCTTGTGTCGGGTCTGAGCACACTTGCCCTCTCTGCGTCTTTGCGCCGCGCCGCGTCTGGCTGTTGGCGGAAAGACAGATGGCCGCGAAGATTACAAAGATTGCCAGCACACTGCACAGGATTTTTGTTTTCATCAAAGCTTCTCCTTTGAACATCAATCTGAAATCTGTCACAGAGACACAGAGAATTTTAAGAAAGAAAATCAGAAGCTATTTTAATTCCCTCTGTGTCTCTGTGTCTCTGTGGCAATTCTACGCGCTCTCGTCCTCTTCCGCACCGGACAATTTTTCTCTTTTCACGGAATGCGGATTAGTCGAACGCTCGCCGCGTTTGCGTGTGCGCTTTTTCTTCCGGCGCAACTGGCCCGTGTGGTCAACAGAGCGAATCGGCTGCAAGTCTTCGGCCTCGCCAGCAGGGTCGTCAAGCCGCGTCTCAATCTGCTCAATCACAGCATCGCTTTCAAGAATCGAATCGTGCTCGGCATCTTCGCTCTGCCCGCTTTCCGCGAGTGCGCGCTGGCGCGTGAAGTGTTCGACAATATCCTCTGCGGTCTTGCGCCCGACAAAGGGAGAAAGCTCTGCGGCGGAAGCGTTTGAGACGCGCTGAATCGAGCCGAAGTTTCTTAAAAGTCTGGTCTTGCGTTTGTCTCCGACGCCGGGAATGGCAGTCAACTCGGAAGTAAAATCCCTCAACTCTCTGCGCTTGCGATGATAAGAGACAGCCGTGCGGTGCGTCTCGTCGCGTATCATCTGAATCAGGCGCAGGACTGGCGAATGCGAATCGAGAAAGATAGGCTCGTGCTCTTTACCTTTCAGAAGCAGGTGCGAGATGTCGTTATGACGACGCGGCGGCTTGACGACGCCAATCATCGGAATGGCTTCAAGGTCAAGCTCGCGCATGGCCGATGCAGCCGCGCTTAGTTGGCCCTTGCCGCCGTCAATCATCACCAATTCTGGAAGCGGCTTCTGCTCTTCAAGCTGGCGGCGATAACGACGAAAGACTGCCTCGCGCATCGAAGCGAAATCGTTAGAGCCTTCGACAGTCTTGATGCGAAACTTGCGATACTCCGCGCGATTCATCTTGCCGTTTTCGCAGACGACCATCCCCGCGACATTCTCCGCGCCCTGTATGTGCGAGATGTCGAAAGATTCTATGCGCGCGGGGAAACGCGGCAACTCTAAGACTTCCTGCATCTCTTCAAGCACGCGCTCCATGTCGGGCTTTAAGACGCGGAAGCGTTGCTCAAAAGCGAGTTTGGCATTCTTCTCTACAAGGTCAATCATCTCGCGCTTCTCGCCGCGCTGCGGGTCTTGTATGCGCACGCGCCGCCCGCGCCTTTCGGTCAAAGCAATCTCTAAGACTTCGCGGTCTGCGAAATCCACTGGCACATGAATCTCAAGCGGCACGTAATCCGTCGAATAATATTGGCCCAGAACTTCGCTCAAAAAAACGGACGGGTCAAAATCTTCTTCCGGCAAATCTTCCCAGAAAAATTCGCGCCGCCCGACCACTTTGCCTTCGCGCATCGTGAAGAGTTGCAAAGCGAGTCGCGCGCCTTCGCGGTAATAGCCGAAGATGTCCACGTCTCTATCCGGCGACGTAGCCATCTTCTGTTGCTCCGCAATCGCCATCACAGTCTTCCTGAGGTCACGATACTTGGCAGCCATTTCAAAACGCATCTCTTCCGAAGCCTGCATCATGCGCTCTTCAAGTTGGTCTGCCAGCTCTCTGTTTTTTCCTTCCAAGAGCAGACGCACATCGCGCACGGCTTCCTGATATTCTGCGGGCGTGCACAATCCCTTGACGCAAGGGCCGAGACAGCGTTTGATGTGATACTCAAGACACGGGCGCGGAAGTTTTCCGTCAATCTCTATATCGCAGGTGCGAAGTTGAAATGTGCGATTGATGAGATCAATCGTGCGTCGGGCCAGAGATGCCGGAAGGAATGGGCCAAAATAGAGCGCGCCATCGCGGTTCACTTTCCGCGTAATCATCACACGCGGAAACGGCTCGTTAATCGTCAGCTTGAGATGCGGGTATTGCTTGTCGTCTTTTAAGAGAACATTGAAACGCGGCTTGTGCTGCTTGATGAGATTGGATTCGAGCACAAGCGCTTCGACCTCTGTGTCCGTGACAATAAACTCAAGGTCTGCGATGCGGCGCACAAGCTCGCGCGTCTTGCGGTCATGCCCGCGCCCGGATTGAAAATAAGACCGCACGCGATTGCGCAGGTTCTTTGCCTTGCCGACATAGATAATCTTGCCAGCATCATCTTTATGTAGATACACGCCGGGCGAGAGGGGAAGATTCTTCAGCTTGTCGTTTAAAATCGGTGTCACTTTAATGATTGTCCGTTTGATAAGTTGGTAGTGTTATTCTAAAGCACAGTTGAGCACAAGGAAAACGGAAGTTTCCCGCAAAGGCGCAAAGGCGCAAAGAAAGCATGCAAGATAAATTATCATTCAACTCTTTGCGTCTTCTCTTCTTTGCGCCTTTGCGGGAGAATGTTTTTTCAGCTAATCAGAGGACAACAAATTTGCGCTTCCCTTTTAACTTACCAACCGACAGAGACTTCGATGCCGTAGGCTTCGGGCTCAATGCTGTTGACCATCTGATAGTCGTGCCGGAGTATCCTGCATTTGATACGAAGGTGCGGCTAATTGAACACGCGCAGGCGGCTGGCGGGCAGACTGCATCTGCGATGGTCGGCTTGCAGCGTTTGGGGATGAAGACAGCTTATGCAGGGCGATTCGGCTCGGACACAGATGGCCGGTTCGGATTTGCGCGGCTGCTGGATGAAGGCGTCAATGCAGAGTACGCGGAAGTGATTGAAGGCGCGCGCAACCAGATTGCTTTTATCATCATTGACGAGCGGAGCGGCGAGCGCACAATCATCTGGGACAGAGACGAGCGGCTGGCATACAAAGCAGAAGAAGCTCCTGTCGAATTGGCCCAGCGCGGGCGCGTGCTTCATCTGGACGCGCACGACCCGCCTGCCTGCGCGCGTCTGGCCCACGCAGCACGCGAGGCCGGCACAATCGTCTCCGCAGACATAGACAATATTTACGAAGGACTGCCGGAGCTTTTGCCTCACGTGGATGTGCTTATCTCTTCCGCAGAGTTTCCGCACAGGCTGACCGGAATCGGCGACGCGCGTGCATCGCTGGTCGAAGTCAAAGCGCGTTACGGCTGCGCGCTGGTCGGAATGACTTTAGGAGCGCGCGGCGCGCTGCTCTATCTGGACGGAGTCTTTATAGAATCGCCAGCCTTTGCAGTCCCCGGCGGATGCCGCGACACAACCGGCGCGGGCGATGCTTTCCATGCAGGATTTCTCTATGGCTTGCTCAAAGGTGTGGATGTGGAGACGAGCCTGCGGATGGCTAATGCCACAGCCGCGCTCAAATGCAGAGCCCTCGGCGCGCGCACACTGCTTCCGACAGAGAGAGAGCTTGAGGATTTTATAGTCAATTAAGATTGAGTGTGACGTGATGCGCCCTCCCTGACGGTCGGGCTACTGCCCCGATGCTCACGGTTGCAGGGCGTACCGGATAACACTCGATTGCAATTAACTATAACTTTGTGTCTTCGTGTCTTTCTTATTGACGAAGACGCGCATTGAAAAGTTCGAGGACGCGCTGCCATGCGTCGGCGGCTGCTTCCGCGTCATGGACTTCTGGCCTCGTGTCGTTAAAGAAGCCATGGTCTGCGTCGTAAGAGACGGCTTCGATTGGCAGATTGAATTGACGCGCGGCTTCTTTTAATCCTTCGACCTTCTCAGGCGTAATCCAATTATCGCGTGCGCCAGCGAAGAAGATGGTCGGCACTTTTAATTGGGCCAGAACTTCTGTCTCCGGTACGTCGCCGTAAAACGGAGCGGCGGCGGCGAGCGTCTCAATCTCGCAGGCCGCGCGCAAGGCGTATGTCCCGCCCATGCAAAAGCCTGTGATGCCGATTCTCTCTATGCCATGCTGGCTCTTTAATTCCTCTACGACCTGCTTGATGGTCGCCATGCCGTCTTCCAACGCCAGCTCGTGCATAAGCTTGGAGGCTTCCTGTGGATCGCCTGTCACTTTGCCGCGATAGAGGTCTGGCGCGATGCACATGTAGCCCTCGCGCGCATAGCGTCCGGCGATGTCTTTGATGTGGTCGTTAATGCCCCACCATTCCTGAATCAGTATGACTGCGGCTGTGGGTTGAGCGTTGTCCGGCGATGCGATGTGGGCCGTCGTCGGGCCAAAGCTGGTTTCGAGATTCATGGTTGATGTCTGCATGTTGATTTAGCTCCGTTTCATATTTGTTGCCAGATAAGATAAGACGTTTCGCGCAAACGCGCAAAGGCTAGAACTATCTCGTTCTCTCTCAAACTTCTATGATATAACAATCAAGCTTTCGACAATCCTGTTTCGTCAAATTTCAAAAGAAGATGCGACTACGCCTGCTTTTAACATCGCTGCTTATTGTCTCGCTGCTCTCGTCCTCATTCGACACGCTTGCGCAGAAGGGCAAGCGACGTGTGAGCCTGATTCTTTTTAACGGAAAGGTTTTTACGGCTGACGCGCGCGGGACTGTTGCCGAAGCCGTTGCGGTCGAGGGCGAGCGCATTGTCGCCGTCGGCACAACGAGCGAAATCCGTGGACGCTATCAAGGCGAGCGCGAGATAGATTTGACAGGCAAGCTGGTGACGCCCGGCTTTAATGATGCTCATATACATTTCGCTGGCGGCGGGCTCTCTTTGCTGCGCGTGGTCTTGAATAATTCGCCAACGCTCGAAGAGGCGAAGCAGCGCATTGCCGCGAAGGTGCGCGAGCTTCCGGCAGGCTCATGGATTCTGGGGCGCGGTTGGGATCATACTTTGTGGGGCGGCCAGTGGCCCACGCGCGCAGATTTGGATGCAGTCGCGCCGAACAATCCTGTCTTTGTCCAGAGAGTTGACGGGCATGTCGCCTGGGCCAATTCGCTGGCCCTCAAGAAGGCTGGCATTACGCGCGAGACGAAAGCCCCTGAGGGCGGAGAAATCCTGCACGACGCGCAGGGCGAGCCGACAGGAATTTTAAAGGAGACTGCTGGCGAGTTGGTTTCCAAGATTGTGCCTGAGCCGACACGCGAAGAAAGATTAAGAGCCATTGAGCGCGCTCTTGAAGAGGCTAGGCGATATGGCCTGACTTCCATACAGGACAATTCCACTTACGAGACGACAAAGCTTTATAGAGAATTATTGAAGCAAGGCAAGCTCACAGTGCGCGTCGCAGAGTGGCAGGATTTCGAGGATTCAGTTGAGAAGTTAAACCTACAGCGCGCGGAGTTCGCTACATTCAAGGATGAGCCGTCACGCCTGCGCCTGACCGCGCTTAAAGGTTACGTGGATGGCACGCTCGGCTCGCGCACGGCGGCGATGCTCGCGCCCTTTGCAGACGACCCGCACAATAGCGGCATCCCGCGCCGCTCGCCGGAAGATTTAACAAGGATGATTGTTGAAAGGGATGCAGCAGGATTTCAAATCGCGCTTCATGCGATTGGCGATAGAGCAAATCGCATGGCTCTCGATGGCTTCGAGCAGGCGGATAAAATTCGTTTGTATGGAGCCTTTGGGAGTCATGCCACTTCCGTCAAGCCCTGGCTACGCCATCGCATAGAACACGCGCAAGTAGTCGCGCCTTCAGACTTCGCGCGCTTCGGCAGGATGAATGTCATAGCCTCTATGCAACCCTCGCACGCCATCTCGGACAAGCGTTGGGCGCAAGACCGTTTGGGAGAATATCGCGTGCAGGGAGCTTACGCCTGGCACATGATGCGCGCCTTCAATGTCCATGTTCCCTTCGGCACAGACTGGCCCGTCGAGCCTATCAGTCCATACCTTGGTCTCTATGCAGCCGTCACGCGGCAGAGCACGGAGGGCGAACCCGCCGGCGGCTGGTGGCCGCAGGAGCGACTCACAATCATGGAGGCCATACGCTGCTACACAGCCGAAGGAGCGTATGCCAGCTTTGAAGAGAAAGAGAAAGGCCAGCTTGTAGCGGGCATGTACGCAGACATGGTCGTCCACACGCGCGATCTTCTGACCATCAAGCCCGAAGAGATTTTGCAGACGGAAGCAGCGATGACCATTCTCGGCGGCCAGGTGATTTATGAGCGGCCAAGCGCATCAGGCAGAAATAATAATTAACGTTAGTTTGAGATAAGCGGCTCTTGCCGCTTCTGCTGTGAGGAAAGCCTCTGGCTTTCCGTCAGACGCTCCTGGAAGTTGATGGCAAGGCTGTGCCTTGCCATGTGAGGCGCAGCCTCTGAAGGTAAAAGAGAGATGAACGGAAAGTCTCAGACTTTCCGCACAGCATGGGCGGCATCAGCCGCCTTGACCTTGCGCGTAGCATGAGCGAGCACGCTACATTCCGAGACTGTCGCGCTAAGGAAAAGTCAGAAAAGCATTGCTTTCATCTTCACTTTTACCTTTTTACTTTTGCCTTCAGGCGCGGCCAGCGACTTCGCCTGTCTGCGTATTGACGCGCACGGTTTCGCCTTCTTTGATAAAGAGCGGGACGCGCACCTGCAAGCCCGTCTCAAGCGTCGCCTGTTTGCTTGCGCCTCCGGCAGCAGTGTCGCCGCGCATGCCCGGCTCCGCGCTCAAGACCTTGAGTTCGACAAACTGCGGCAGTTGCAAAGCGACAGGCTCGCCGTTGTATTTCAAAATCTGCAAGGTCGAGCCTTCCTTCAAATAGCCTTTATCGTCCCCGACCTGCTCGCTCGAAAAAGTGAATTGTTCGTAAGACGATTCATCCATCAGGTGAAAGCCTTCCGCGTCGGCGTAGAGAAAAGAGGCTGGCGTCAGTTGCACATCCGGCTCTTCAAACTTTTCGCTGGAGCGAAAACTCTTTTCCTGCACCGCGCCCGTCAATAGATGGCGCAGCCGCGTGCGCACCATCGTCGCGTTCCCGCGCGCAGTCGGCGAGGCAAAGAAGACTTCGACCACGCTGTAAGGCTGGCCGTCAACCGCAATCATCATTTTCCGTTTCAGCTCATTAGCTCCGACGAGCGCCATCTTAAAAATTCTTCCCCTCGCAAAAGTTTTCTTTTAATCAAGCATCGTCACTTCGCCATCCACTACGCGCGCCAAGTATTCTCCATCGCGCAAGACCCAGGCGATGCGGTGGCCGCTCTGTGCAAGCTCCGCCCACTCGCTCTTCTTCTTCGGATTCTGTTCGACGAGCGTTGCGCCCTCAGCCAGTTCAACATAACGCAGACCCGAACGCGCGTATTTCTTGACGCCGCGCCCGCCGCCGAACAATTTCTCAAAGGCGACTTTGATGACGCCTGCGCTTAACTCGTCAGCCATAAAATTTGATGAGAGGCAAGCTAATCAAAAGATTCTTTGCGTTTCACCAGCGTCTTCACACTTTGCGCTCTTTGCGGTTAAGCGCTTTTTCAACGCAAAGGCCGCAAAGTTTTTTTTCGCAAAGAGACGCAAAGGTGTTTTAGCTATTCAGCCTCTTTCTCTTTACCACCGTCGCGCTTGTCGAGCATATTGGCGACGGTTTCAATCAGGTCTTTGCCGCGAAAGGGTTTGGAGATATAGCCGTCAAATTCTTCTGTGTCGTGTCTGCGCCCGCGTGTGGTGTCCGTGAAGGCTGTGACGGCGATGCAGGGGATGTCGCGTGTGCGTGCGTCTGCGCGCAGTTCGCGCAAAACTCCCCAGCCATCCAGAAGTGGCATTGAGAGATCAATCAGGCACAGGTCAGGCACTTCGGCCTGCGCCATCTCGACACACTCGCGCCCGTTGCGGGCCTCGCGTATGATGTGGCCCACGCCCTCCAGCATCAGACGCAATATCTCTCTATTGTCGTCAAAGTCGTCGGCGATTAGGATACGTGCAGGCATATTCGGGATTTCGTGGTTAGCGAATGGTTATAGCCCAGCACTCAAAGACGTGTCAAACCTTTCAAGAGATTTGCCGCTTTTGAAAGATGCGAGGTTACTGTCACCGCAGAGACGCGGAGACGCAGAGTTGAAGAAGGTAAAAGTCAGAATGCATTCCTTTCATCTTCATTTTTACTTTTTTACTTTTGCCATTCTCTGCGTCTCCGCGTCTCTGCGGTAAAGCCTATTTTTAGTTTGTCCCATGCTTCTGAAAAGCACTTCTTGACACCCTTCTACACGCCGTCCATAATTCTGTAGAAGATGCGTCCGAAGCGCGTCTTCGATCCTCGATTTTATCTCAAACCTTTAGAGCCTCGGCTGTCAGACAGAGTTCTATTTCAAACAGCGCGTGGCGCGTCCATCAATGGAGGAAGATTAACTGTGGCGAGCGAAGAACTGGAAAAAAGTCTGCGCGCGGACATTGACAGCTACGTCAATTCGCGCCTGAGCGGATTGCAGGAAGAGATTAAGAGCTTGCAGAAGGAGCTGAACGACAGCTTCTCGCGGCTGCTGGAACGCGCCACCAGCAACACGCAATCGGATACTTCTGTCGGCGTCTCGATTCTCGAACACATACGCGCGGCGCACGAGCGCGGCGTGGAAGACGCCGCCGCCGAATCCATGAGCACGCAAAGCGGGAGCGATATGGCGATTCTCAAATCCGCGATTGAAGACATAGACGATCAACGCTCGCAGACAGAGATTCTCAACACGCTCGTCAATCGCGCGGCCTCGTTTGCTCCGCGCATAGCCTTCTTCGTAGTCAAAAACGAGCAGACCATAGGCTGGCGCGCGCGCGGACTGCAAGGGACTGTCGGCGACAATGCCGTGCGCGATATTTCCCTTTCGCTTTCATCCGACACGGTCTTGAGCGATGTGGTCAAAACGCGCGCCACCTGGAGCGGCTCGCCCGGCAGCCACGCAGACAATCATCAACTGCTATCAAGACTCGGCGAAGAACCGCCGCAACGCATGACCGCCATCCCGCTCATCGCGCGCGGCAAGGCCGTCGCAGTGCTCTATGCAGATTCAGCCGCGCTCGAAGCTGATGCTATTAATCTCGAAGCTTTGGAAACACTCGTGCGCGTCGCCGGGATGGCAGTCGAACTGCTTGGCGTCTCGCGTGCCGCGCCCGGCGAACGTCCGGCTGCGCGCATTCAGCCCGTAGCAAAACCTGTGCGCCCAATCGAGCAGCCCGTCGTCGCGCCCGCACAGGAAGAAGTTGCGGAAGCGACACAGGAAGCCGAAGCCGCGCCCGAAGCAACCGCTTCAACCGAACCACCGCCTGCAAGCGAAGCTGCCGCGCCGCCGACAGCCGAGCCAACAGCGGCTCAACAACAATTTGCTAATCCGCTCGGCACTGCGCGTCGCTACAGCAGCGCGGCTGATGCAGAGTTGCCTGTCGAAGTCAGCGAGCAGGAGAGGCCACAGCATGTCGGCGCACGCCGCTTTGCGCGCCTGCTCGTCTCTGAGATTAAACTTTATAACGAGCAGAAGGTGACGGAAGGACGCGCCGAAGGCGATCTCTATGACCGCCTGCGCGAGACCATAGACCGCTCGCGCGAGATGTACGACAAGCGTTATGCAGAAACGGTCGGCTCAAGATACGACTATTTTCATCACGAGCTAATCAACACGCTTGCCGAAGGCGACGAGTCCAAACTCGGCCAGGGCTATCCAGGCTCAAGCGTTTCCGTATAAACGAAGTAATAAGTCTGGAGTCTGGAGTCTGGAGTCAAAAGCTTTTTTCTTAAGACTCCAGACTCTGGACTTTAGACTCTAAACTTTTTAAATCCAACATTTGACGCAGGCTGATGCATCAAAGTCCTACTTTTGCTGCTCAAACAAAACTCGCTCTCACTCCCCTTTGCCTGAGCGAAGACTGTAGTGCGCCGCAGATGTGCGCGTGGCTGACATTTCCGGCGAGGAGGCTTTCGGTAATTTCATGTTTAATGTTCGCAAGCATCATGTCCTTTTAATCATTGTCGGCATTCTTATCGTCGTCGGCTTTTCCATCTCTCCGCTCTTGAGCGCGAGTTGCAGCACGCGCCATTCTTCCGCGCAGGGCGAGATACAGGCTCTGGCCCAATTACGCTCGATGACGCGCGGCGGAGTCCTGCCAGCAGAACCGGTTGTGGCAAAGATTGAATCCGATTATCCAGACACAAAAGCGGCAGGTCTCGCACGCATCCTGCGCGCACGCATAAAACTCAACGCGGGTGATGCGAATGGGGCTGCCGCGCTTCTGGATACAAATGTTATCGGCAAGCACACCGCGCTCGGCGATTACGCGCTCTTGATGCGCGCACGCGCGCTCGAACAATCCACGCGCACTGCGGACGCACGCGCCGCTTATGAAAAACTTTTTAAGGACTATCCATCCTCCATGCGCGCGCGCGAGGCCACGCTGCGCCATGCAGAGATGCTGATGCGCGACGGACAGGCCGCAGCCTTGCCCGCGCTCCTGAAAGATTTGAGCGATAACAGCGATGCTACCGCTCTGCTCCTGACGGCCAAAGCCTACGAACAATCCGGCGACACTACGCGCGCGCTTGCCAGCTATCGCCGTCTATATTTTTATGCTCCCGCCTCTATCGAAAGCACAGAGGCGCAGGCGGCCTTTACGCGCCTCAATTCTACAAACGCGCCCGCGACGGCGGAAGAAGCCTCGACGCGCGCCGAAAAGTTATACGCAGCCAGGCGATACAAGGAAGCAGCAGACGCTTATGCAGATGCCTTCGCGCGTTTCCCGCAAACAGGGAGCGCGCAAACTCAGCTTCGTCGCGGCATAGCTCTCTCAAATCAAAAGCGCACGGCGGATGCCGTCGCGGCTCTCAATCTCATTCCGACCTCTGCAAGCGATGCGCGCCCGGAAGCTCTCTATTACATCGCGCAGACTTACGCGCAAGCGCGCCAGTGGGACATGGCTCGCAAGACTATTGAAGAGATGCGCCGCGCCTTTCCCGATAATCAATGGACTGTGCGCGCGCTCGTCAAAGCAGGAGAGATTGCGCGCGACGCGAAGAACACTGCGGACGAAACATATTTCTTCCGCACTGCTCTGAACTCTTATCCGAACGCGATTGAAGTCGCGCAGGCGCAGTTTGAATTAGCATGGCTCTCGCACGAATCGAAAAATTTTCAGGAATCTTCGCGACTCCTGACAGAGCATCTCGCGCTCTATGCGGACAGGAACACAGACAATCGCGGGCGCGCTGGCTACTGGGCCGGGCGCGATTCCGAGCGCGCCGGAAAGCTCGCGGAAGCACGCGCCATCTATCAGGCGATGCAGGGCCGTTATGACGCCAACTGGTATGGCTATCTGGCACAGCAAAGGCTCGATGTGATGAGCCGCAATCGCAATGTGCCGCAACAGGAGTTTGCATCGGATTCCATAGTGGGCCGCGCCGTCGCCAACCTGCAAACAGTCTCCGTCGCGGACGAGACGGCAGGCGCGACAGAGTTTGAACGCATCGCCAAAGCAGACCAGTTGACCAACATCGGCCTCGATGAATGGGCCACAGATGAATTGACGCTGGCCTCGCAGACTGCGCCCGACAGCCCGCGCATCAATCTCGCTCTGGCCCAGATTTATCGCGCGCAGGACGACAATGTGCGCGCCTTGAATATCTTGAAGAAGAGTTTCCCCGACTACTCGCAGATGAAGCCCGAAGAGATGACGCGCGAGCAATGGGATGTCTTTTATCCGCTTGCCTACTGGGACATCATCGTGCAGGAATCTCGCGCACGACAGCTTGACCCGCATCAAGTCGCCGGATTGATTCGTCAGGAATCCGTCTTTAACGCGCGCGCACGTTCCAGCGCACGCGCTTACGGACTGATGCAACTACTGGTTCCGACAGGCAAGCTGACCGCGCAAAAGTATGGAGTCGAGCGCGAGGTGACAGCCGAATCTCTCTACGAGCCGCGTCTGAACATACAACTCGGCACGGGTTACATGCGCGACCAGATAGACAAGTACGGGCGGATTGAATATGTCGCCGCGGCCTACAACGCTGGGCCGGGCCGCGTCGTGCAATGGCGCGCCAGCCTGCCGCTTGAGATGGACGAATGGGCCGAAGCCATTCCCTTCAAAGAGACGCGCGGCTACGTGCAGGGCGTCGTGCGCAACACCCTGCAATACAAGCGGCTCTATGACGACAACGGCAAGTTTCGCCCGGAAGTCGGCACACGCGCTCTGCGTCCTGTGACGGATGCGCCGCAGTCCGGCGCGCCCGCAGTGCAGCCTGCCAATCAAACCGTGCGCCCGCGACGTGCAGGCGGTGAAGAATAAAGAGACGACTAATTAACTCAATCTCTTTGCGGTCTTATGTTTTTCTTCGCGCCTTTGCGTGAACTCTTCGTTGCTGTTTCTCGCAAAGGCGCAAAGAAAAGAAAGACTCAAGAGCGCAAAGGATTGAGTGGTTTGAAATGAAGTGGTGTTATGAAAGTAGTCAGCTATAAAATTTACACTCTCCGGCTTTATGCTTTAGCAGTATTAGTAGTCACAGCTTCGCTCTGCGCCTCTGATGCATCCGCGCAAAAAAGAAAGCAGCCTGCCGGACAAGCTTCCGCTAAATCAATCACTGTCCGCACAGAGCCGAACGCGATTGTGTGGATTGATGAAGTGAGGCGCGGCATGACGGATGCCGAAGGCACGTTGGCTATTAAGAACGTCTCTGCCGGGCGTCACGTTTTACGCGTGCGCGCGGTCGGGTTTAAGGAGTCGAGCATGACGCTCACGCTAGCGCAGCGCGGTGAAGTTTCTGTGCGACTTGTGCGGACGACGGATGAAGCGGAGATTCTCTTTCAACAGGCCGAAGTCGCGCGCGAGAAGGCGCGCGATGAAGAGGCGCGCCGCGAGGCGGCTGAGCTTTATCGTCGCAGTTTGAAAGTGCGTCCAAAGTTTGCTGCGGCGAATGTGGGACTGGCGCGTGTGCTGCTTGAGCTTAATGATTACAACGGCGCGCTCGCAGAGATAGATGCTGCGTATGCCGCGCGGCCTGTCTATCCAGAGGCATCTGCCGTAGAGGGCCGCATCCTGCGCGCGACTGCGGATGAAGCGGCTGCTATCGAAGCCTTCAAGCGTGCCATTAGCGATGCCAAAGGTTTCCAGCCTGAAGCTCACACGGGGCTCGCCATGCTTTATGAAGACAAGGGACAGTATGAAGAATCCGCGGCAGAGTTTCGTAAAGCCATAGCACAGCTATCGGATACCGAGCCAGTGATATATCAATTACTCGGCGCGGTATATGAAAAGCTTGAGAAGTACAAAGAGGCTGTCGCCGCTTATGAAAAATATTTAGAGCTTGCGCCCGATGGCAGTCTCGCTCCGGCCATACGCTCCGTCATGGAGCAACTGCGCCAGCAGGCGGAAGGTCGCGGCGGCTTGCCTTATTGACGAACGCCTTCAAAGAAAAAGTTTCCGGCATTCTTGAATTGAAAAGGAAATGGTCGTCGAGTCTCATGAGGCTCGACGACCATTTCCTTTTAAGCTACAGGCTCTGGCTTACCAGTAGATGATGCCGCCGCCACAGCCGGGCGGGTCAAAGCTACAGCATTCAGAGACTCGATGAAGAGTCTCTGGATGCCCTGCGTGGGAGAGGAACATTCGGCAGCGATTGCAGGAAATGCTGCATTTGCCTAAAGTCTTTTCTCGATAGGATGTTTCGATTGCAGCATGAGGCTCTACAAACATTGCCCCTGACGCTCTTCTCGCAATACAATGCAGTCGTCAAAGGGTTTGTGTTTAGTGGTTATGACTCTCCTGAGGAAGTAAACAACATCTGTCTGGCTGGAGTCTTTAGAAGACTCTCAAATAATTTTTAAAAAATTCTTATTTAATTCTTTATTGCCTCATGAGCAGAGACACAACATCCTCGTATAAGTTTGGGCCATTTCATCTGGATGTCGGCGAGCGTCTTCTCCTGCGTCAGGGCAAGGTTGTGCCGCTCACGCAGAAGGCTTTCGAGACCTTGCTTGCGCTCGTTCGTCAGAGCGGGCATCTGCTGGAAAAAGATGAGTTGATGAAAGCCGTATGGGCGGATACGTTTGTCGAAGAGTCGAATCTTTCGCAAACCATCTTTCTGCTGCGCAGGGCTCTGGGCCAAAACGACGGCAACGAGAAATACATAGAGACTGTGCCGCGTCGCGGCTATCGCTTTATCGCGCCCGTCACAGAGTCGCGTGCGCCGCGCGCCGAAAGGGCTGACAAGAAGCCTGCGCGCAAGCCGCGCTCGTCGAAGAAACCTGCTGCGCGTGTGCGCGATAAGGTCGTCAACTCTCTGGCAGTCCTGCCGCTGGTCAACGAGAGTTCGGATGAAAACGCCGAATATCTTTCGGACGGCATCACCGAAACAATCATCAACAGCCTCTCGCAACTGCCGCAACTGCACGTCATGGCCCACAGCAGTGTGCTGCGCTACAAAGGCAGAGAGGTTGACCCGCAAGAGGTCGGGCGCGAATTGTCCGTGCGCGCGGTGCTCACGGGCAGAGTTTTACAGCTTGGCGGTCGCCTGATTATCAGGACAGAGTTGGTGGATGTGGCTAATGGATGGCAACTGTGGGGAGAGCAGTATGACCGCCCGCCTTCGGACATACTCGAAGTGCAGGAAGAGATTGCGCAGAACATTTCCGACAAGCTCAAGCTGAAATTGACGCGCGATGAAAAAAAGCGGCTGGCAAAGCGATATACGGAGAACACGGAGGCCTATCATCTATATCTGCGTGGCCGTTATTTCTTAAACAAGTATCACGAAGAATCTGTGCTCAAAGGCATAGAGTGTTTCCGCGCGGCGATTGCTGTTGATGAAGACTATGCTCTGGCTTATGCCGGACTTTCGGATTCATATTACAGGCTTGGTAACATGAGCTTGCCGCCCGTAGAGGCGATGCCGATGGCGAAAGAGGCCGCGCTCAAGGCTGTCGAGTTGGATGACAATCTGGCTGAAGCTCATTCGTCGCTCGGTCTGATTAAGCTCTACTACGATTACGATTTGGCCGGAGCAGAGCGCGAGTACAAACGCGCGCTTGAGCTTAACAAGTTCTTCTCGCCGACACATCTACGGTATGGCTCGCTTTTGATGTATGCCAAATCTTTTGCAAAGGGGATGGCAGAGTTAAAGCTGGCGTTGGAGCTTGACCCGCTCTCTTTGCGCATCATGGTCACGACAGGAACGTGCCTGTTTCTCATGGGCCGCGATGAAGAGGCGCTCGCGCAATATCAGAAGGCACTCGATCTGGAACAGAATCATTACCCTGCGGATTTCTGCATGGGAATCGTTTACACGCGGCAGGGAAGATACAAGGAAGCTCTCGCAAAATTCAGCAAGGTGCGGAGCACGGTCAAGGAAGCTTATCTGCCTCTGGCTTTTGAGGGCTACATCTTTGCCCTCTCAGGCAAAAGGCGCGAGGCCCTCAAAATCATCAAGCAGTTGGAAGAGGTTGCAAAGCATGCTTATGTCACGTTCTATGGCATCGCGGTTGTTTATGCTGGACTGGGAGAGAAAGACCTCGCGCTTGAATGGCTTGAGAAGACTTACGAGCAGCACGGCGATTGGATGATCTGGCTCAATGTCGCGCCGGAGTTTGACCACATGCGCACAGACCCAAGATTTATTGACCTCATTAAGAGAATCGGCTTCGCCAGGTAAGCAAAAGAGTTTCCCGCAAAGGCGCAAAGAAAAGCTTAATTGTTTTCTTTGCGCCTTTGCGCCTTTGCGGGAGACATGTCTTTCTTTTTTTGAAACTATTGACAAGCCCACGCGCGCCGAGTAGGCTTTCGCCGATTCAACATCCAGTGCAGGCGGAGATTCTCCTGATGATGGAAGAGGATTACGACGTACAGAGGCTGCTGGTCTTAAGAAAAATGACGCGGGCGATAGCAGACCTGCTGCGCGGACAGATGAAGGAATATCTTTCGACGCTCGCGCCGCTCCTGCGCCCGCGCGTTGTGCTCGGCGATTACGTCCAGAGCAATACGCGCGAGACAAGCAAGATTGCCGATTCCGCTTTTAAGGAATTGCAGAGCCTTTATGAAACTGTCGCCAGAGCCGCGCCCTTTAATCTCTCAGGCGAGTTGAAGCCGCCGATTGAGATTATCAGCACCGCTCTGGAAATGACGCCGATGGAGTACAGCCACGAGGCCAAGACCGAGAGCGACAGCAAGACCGTGACGGTTGTCTCGCCGCTCAAATGGATACTGACTTATTCCGGCTTTGCTCCGAGCAGATTGAAAGAGATTTTGCGCGACCGCGGGCGAAGCGGCGAAGAGGTGCAAAGATATGTCCTGCACTCTCTGGTCATGCACATCGTCATGCGCAAGCAGAGCGGCGTGACAGACATACTGGACGCGCTTCATTTCCCGATTAGCTCAAGCACGGAAGCAGAGTTCGGCCAACTGCCCTTCACATACATCTCTTCTTCCATCTCGACTGTGCGCCCGCCCGACAGCGTCATCATCGAAAGCACAGAGATTTCCGGCATGGATGTCTTTGAAGAAGTCGTGCGCCCTGAAGACATCGCACAACTGCGCGACCCGCTCAAACAGAGACTAATGGAATTGGCCCAGAGCTATGGCGAAGAACTTTAATTAAAAATGCAAAATGTAAAATGCAAAATTAAGAACCGTCTTTCATTTTGCATTTTACATTTTTAATTTTGCATTCTCTTCAGGAGTGAAATGTCAGACACGTTTTCCTTTGGCGAGCTTGAGGTGGAGGCCACGATGGAAGAGCGGCCCGGCCTTGCCGAGCCGGAGACGCCGTTTCGCATAGCTCTCATGGGCGATTGGAGCGGGCGCGCGAATCGCCGCCCGCCCGCGCAAAGCATAGCCGAGCGCAAGCCTCTGCTGATTGACAGAGATAATTTCGATGAAGTGATGGCGCAGCTCAACATCATCCTGCGCCTGCCTGTGACAGACGATGGCCCGCATCTCACACTGAGCTTTAGAGAGCTCGACGATTTTCACCCAGACCGCATCTTCGAGCGCATAGGGCTGTTCGATGCCTTGAGAGAGACACGCGAGCGGCTCGACGACCCTGATACTTTTGTAGAAGCAGCAAGGCAAGTGCGCGACTGGGCCAATGCGTCAGACAATCAGGAGACACTTGCTTCATCCGGCGAGCAGAAGAGCGCGACAGCTTCGGAGACTTCTGCGCCAGTGGACGGTGGCAGCCTGCTTGAGCAGATGCTGGCAGAGACCGGCGACGAACAGGAGACAAAGCCTGCGGCGGCAGATGATGACTTGCAAGCCATGCTGCGCGAAGTCGTGAGGCCGCATCTGGTTTCGTTTGATGAAGCGGAACAAGAGCAACTCGTCGCCTCTGTTGACGAAGCCACTTCGCGGCTGATGCGCTCGATTCTTCATCACGCGGATTTTCAGTCGCTCGAAGCCGCATGGCGCGCGGCCTATTTTCTCACTTCCAATCTGGAGACTGGCACAGACCTCAAGCTGTATCTGCTCGATGTCACAAAGGATGAATTGGCATCTGACCTGAGCGCGACAGACAGGCTGGAAGAGACCGGCGCGTACCGTCTGCTCGTAGAACAATCCGTCAATACATTCGGCGGAGATTTGTGGGCCACGATTGCTGGCAACTATACCTTTGAAGCTACGCGCGCAGATGCGTTGATGCTCGGACGGCTCGCCAAAATCGCAGAGCGCGCAGGCGCGCCATTCATCGCGGCAGCCGCTTCCGGTCTCGTCGGCTGTCAATCTCTGGCCCAAACGCCAGACCCGGACGACTGGCAAGCGCAGCTTGATTCGCAGGACACAGAGGCATGGAATGCTCTCAGAAGATTAGAGCAGGCTTCGTACTTAGGGCTCGCGCTGCCGCGCTTTCTGCTGCGCCTGCCTTACGGCGCGTTGACAGAGCCGACAGAGACTTTTGATTTTGAAGAGATGTCCGACGAGCCGGAGCACGAAAACTACTTGTGGGCCAATCCATCCTTCGCCTGCGCATACCTGCTGGCCCAATCATTCACGCAGTTCGGCTGGAATCTTCAACCCGGCATTCTGCAAGAGATAGAAGGATTGCCACTGCATATCTATCAACACGACGGCGACTCTTACATCAAGCCATGCGCAGAAACTATCCTGACCATGCGCGCAGCCGAAAAGATTCTTGCCGAAGGGTTGATGCCGCTTCTCTCATTTCAAGGCCGCGACGTGGTACGCCTCGCGCGTTTTCAATCGCTGGCCGAAGAAGCGTCAATGCTGAGCGGGAGATGGAAATGAAGCCGGGCTTAGTGGAAGCATTTCCGGCTCACATTTCTTAGCGGTTGATGGGAAGCGCAAGATTATGCGCTCAGGTTGCGGGGTCGGCCTCTTCAAATCCTGTCTTCATCCATTCATTCATCGCGGGCCAGAAATTTACGTACATGTCCGGCGCTAACGGCTCTTCGTGCCACCAGATTAAGGCCATGGAAAGTTCCGGGTTCTTCTCTTCGCCTGTATCCAGACACAGATAGTCGCCGCCGCCATTGGCGAAAACGGCCAGCACATTTTCGAGCTTGAAAGGAAGTTTCTCTTCATCGCCCTCTTCCATGTCCCATTCAAGCTCGGAGAGAAAAAAGGTGTCTTCAACCGGAAGCGGCCCCAGAGCATTTGACGGAAGAAACGTCCAACCGTTGTGGACAGAAGAATGAAAGTAGCGGAGCTTGGAAGGCATGAGCTTATAACGTTCGATAAGCTCAGGCGGAATCGCTTTTCCTAACGGCACACCGCCTTTGTAGAAATAGATTTCACCATCTATGGTGTAAAAATAGATGAGCCAGGAGCGATTGTTTTCCTCCGTCATGACGCCGATTCCCTGTAGATTATTTCTCAGGAATTCCAAGACGCTCGGCAGCTCTGTTTCCATTTCGCGCCATAGCTCAGAGACATTGGCTCTTCCGGTGTCTCGCTGTTGGCGCAACAGGTCTATCCATGTCTGAGGGATATTCAGACCGGGCTCAAGCTCTTCCGGTGTCAGCGCGAGCCTCGGATTCCTGATGAAGGAGGCAAGCTCATTTAAGAGTATTTGTTTTGCTGGTAAAGCCATATTTTTTCTCTTTGCTCGTCATTATAGCTCAGGTCTTACCAACCAAGCTTTTTAAAGATTTCTTCCTGTATCTCTTTTTCCAACACCGCTTCTTTCTTCATCATCTCCTGGCGGAAATTCGGATCGACGTTGATTTTTTCTTTCTTGTACTGCGTCCATTCCCCGAAGGTCTTCTTGCCCTTAGAGGTATTGGCAGCTTCGCTGAGGCCGACAAAGTTGTTTTCATGGTTGAGTATTTTCACCTGATCTTCGAGGCTCAGCTTATCGAAACCGGGCATCTCTGTAATCTTCTTCATCGGCACAATATGATCTGCGTGCAAGGTGCTGGTCACTTGCTTGCCGGGCAGAGCGGGGTCTGGATGCGGGAACGTGACGCCTTCGTTAACCTTCTTCTGAATCTTGGCGTTAGGGGTCTTGCGGCGCAGTTTTTTATAAAGGTCATCCGAGATAACACTGGGTGTTTTCTTGGCTAACTCTTTAGCCTCTTGTGCCGCCTTGAGTTTCCGTGCTTCTTCCAGCTCCTTGAGTTTTTTGGCCTCTTCCAGTTCCTTTAACTTTTTGAGTTGCTCCAACTCTTCCGCCAGCTTCTTAGCTCGCGCAGCCCTGCGCGCTAATTTGGCCGCAATCAGTCCGCCAATGCCAAAGGTCACTGCTCCGATGCCTGCGCCGATGAGCGTGCTTGCGCCCAGGCCTCCCCAACTGAACTCCTCGTCAGTCAAAGCCACTTCCGCGCAATACTCAGCCGCAGATGAAAGTCCGCCAGCCGCCGCAGCGATGGCTAAAGCTTTAGCGGTGAAGGCAGCGGCTGGCGGGAACAAAGCTCCGACTGCGCCGCCGACGGCTCCAATCAATCCGCCGATGAGAGCAGACTTGCCGACCTTGCCCCAATCCGTTATCTCCCCGCTCGTCTTATATTGCTTGTATGCTTCAACGCCCGCGCCGACGGCTGCGCCGATGAGTGCGCCGACGGCTGCGCCGATGGCTATGGCAACGAAGATTGCGGGGATGACTATTTCGCCCGTGGGGTCGAAGCGGTTGACGGGGTCGCCGTCGCAGTAGATGTAAAAGTTTAAGCTCCCGCCTTCGATGCGCAAAGGGTCTTGCGTGAGATAGCGGCCAAGCTCCGGGTTGTAGTAGCGCGCGAGAGAATAGTGCAGTCCAGTCTCTTCATCAAAATACTGTCCTGCCAGACGAAATGGCTGCGCAACTTTTTTGACGCTCACGCTCGCTTTGCCAAACGCGCTGTATTCAGCTTGCCAGACAACATCGCCGCGCTTGTCCGTCATGCAGAGCGGCTCTGCCAGTCTGCCTGCGTGTAGATAAAAAACATCCTGGCCCACACGCATCGCCAGAGGAAAGGGGCGATCCGGGTGCGAGAGATAATCGCGTCGCGTCTGTTTCGCTCCGTCCGAAGTCGTTTCCGACAATAGCTGCGGCCCGGCCCAAACGTAGCGCGTGACTTTGCCCTCGCTCTCTTTCCTCACGCGACGACCGAAAGCATCGTAGGCATAAGTGGTTTTGACTCCGTTAAGCTCGACACTGATGAGCTGGTCGCGCCCGTTGTAGGTGTAGCGCGCGCGGCCCGGAAGAGGCGTCGGGCCACTGGTCATGTTGCCGCGCTCGTCATAGCCGAAGGCTGCTTCGCCGCGCTGTACGAGTTGATTGAGATTGTTGAAGACACAAAAGCCAGCGTTGTCTGTGAGCCGGTTGCCGTTTGCGTCAAGCTCGAATCGCTCCGCCAATTTTTCGTCGGCGCAGTCCACTCCGAGCAGCCTGCCTTCGCCGTCGTAACGATACAGACGCTCGGCTTTCCCGTCCGTCAGCTTCGTCACGCGGTCACACCTGTCATACTCCCAGCGATGATTGACGATTGAGCCGAACGACATCGGCGAAGATATGTTGAGCGATTCCGTCAAACCCATCTGCGTCGCGGTCTGAGAGAGAGACGCGCCGTTCGGGTATTCGATTCCGGCCAGCACGCCGACCTTTGAATATTTGAAGGTGTACTCGCCGCTGCTCCAATCCGTGATGCGGCTCAGAGTTTGTTCGCCGTCGCGCTCGAAGATAAGTTTCTCGCCATCGGGCGTGACGATACCGACGAGGCCGCCAACAGCATTGCGCTCAAATTCAACCACCTGCCCGTCAATCTCTTCGCGCAGGAGTTTTCCATGTTCGTCGTATGCGAGTTTGACCGTGCAGGTTTCGTTTGACGCTTCGACAACTTGCCCGCCGCTCGTGATGAAACGCGCCTTCGCGCCGTCTGCGTATTCGACTTCGTAAGAGCCTGCCTCGTCATCTATGCGAAAGTTTGCATGCTCTTTGCCGTTGAAGAGCACGCGGCGAAAGTTGTCATTGTCGTCAAACTCAAAATCCTGACGGCTGCCGTCTGCGAAGATGATGCCCGAAAATCCGCCCGCGTCGTCATACTCAAAGCGAGTGATATTGCCGCCCGCGTCAATCCTGCGCGTCATCACTCCCGCATCCGAATAGCCGTAGCGCGTCTTGTTGCCGTTGCGGTCTGTGATGAAAACGATTCGCCTCTCCGCATCATAGGCAAAGCGTGTAGCCGTTTTGTCAGGGTAGTGTGCGGCGATGAGGTCGCGCTGTTCGTTGAATTCAAGACGATAAGAGCTATGCTGTCCTCGATGAATATTGAGCGAGCGAGTGGCTCTGTCTTCTTCAAAAGCAACGCGCAGGCCGGCAGGGTCTGTGATGGCTGTGAGGCGTCCGCGCTTGTCGTGCTCTGTCAGAATCGTGCGCTCGTCAAGAGTCTTGACAGCAGTGCTTTCACCCACGTAAGCGATGCGCGCCTGACCGCCCGCAGCATCCTCCAGAATCACTTCCTGCGTTTGCGGGTCAAGGTCTGCCTTGTAACCGCGCTCGCGGAAATCTTGCACTTGCGTCGCGCGAAAACTTTCGAGGCGAGACTGGCGCAGAACTTCTATTTGCTCGCGGCGAATCTTCATTCGTTGGTGGCTTGGAGTTCGGGCTCAGAACTTTCCGCGCCCTCTTCATCCGGTGAAGAGATAAGTATTGATTGAAGGCTTGCTCCGCGCTCGCCCGCAGTAAATTTCAAGAGAGTGTCGGGCGCGTCGGCCTCCGCCAGATAGCTGCCGATTGGCCCAAAGAATTCTTTCGCTTCCTCAGTTGTGCAGGTCGGCAAATAGACGCGCAGCACGCGCGGGTCATAAAAGCGAAAGTAAAAATCCTTGTCGTCTTCGCCTTTGACAAGAAGGAAGTGGCGAAAGTGCCTGTGCAGTTGTTGCAGGTCGCTCTGCGAAGTTAAAAAGATTCCCCAGCTTTTTCCCCATCCCTGCTCCACGAGAAGTTTTAAGAAGTCTGAAGCTGTCTCAAGCTTGAGCAGGTAGGGCGCGACATACCAGAGCTTCTCGCGGCTCTGGCCCATGTAGAGACACTCGTGCTCGACATTGGCCCACTTGAGCAGGTAAGGCACATCAGAATGTCTCGCAGCATCCAGAATCGCGTAGAGCGATTCGTCCGCGCCGACGGCTTGCGCGATTTTTTCTGCGACCTGTTGATGAGCTACAGCGTTTGATGACATTTGCGCTCTTGTTTATTTCTCTTCGTCACTCAGATTTTTTAAGGCTGCCCGAACCGGGCGGCAAAGTTTCAGGACGGTCAAAGCTCGCAGAGCGCGGCTCCTGTTGAAGCCGCGCCGACAAGCGCAGAGGCTTGAACAGGCATGCCCATTCCAACTTCGCCGATGATGACAGTCGGAAGTCCTTGAACGATGACGCCGCCGTGCACAGTCAAATCGCCTATGCGCGCGGCCATCATGTTGCCGATAAAAACTGTCGGCGAGCCTTTAGCAATGACATCGGGCGGGCCTGTGCAGAGGCACATATCGCCGACACGCGCGGCTGGCTGTCCGCCAATCAGGACTGTCGGCATGCAGGGCGGAAGGATTGGCCCACCGACATGCGGCACAGGGCCGGGATTGACCAGAGGGCAAGTGTGCATATCACCCAAACGTGATGCAGGAGGCATGGCTCTCTTCCTTTCTATAACTTCCTGTCTATCTCAAAAACTACTCAAACCTCTTCTTTGCGAGCTTATGTCTTTCTTTTCTTTGCGTCTTTGCGCGAAACATCAACGAGCAGTTCACGCTGGTGGCGCAAAGAAAGACTCAAGAGCGCAAAGGAGTTGAAGCATTCCCGCTCTTGAGTTTGCTCAGGGCGCGGACTTCTGTCCGGTCTTGGCATCATCTGCGACTGTCGGCTCTGTCGGCTTGGCCTCTTTCGCGTCTTTCGGCGCGGCAGGGCTTGAGCCGCTTCCAGAACCGGCTGCGCCGCCGCTGTTAATCAAGACAGTCGTTCCCTGTATGGTCACGCCGGACGGGCCTATGTCCACAAAGCCGCCCGGCCCTTTGATGGTCAACTGCACGCCCGCTTCGATAATCACTTTCATGCCAGCCTTGAGGTGTATCTCCTGTCCTGCTTCGAGCGCGTGCTTTGTGCCAACCTTTTCCTGCTGGCTGCCGCCGACGGTCAGAGAGGTCGAGCCATCTATCTTCTCTTTGCGCTCGCCCTTGAGGTGATAGTCGTTATCGCCGCCGATGGTCTCTGTCTTCTTGCCGGCGATGGAGATGTCCTGGCTGCCGCTGCCTTCGTCGCCTTTGCCGATTAAGAGTTCCATGTTGCCGCCGATGTGCTCTATGTGATGGCGGTGGATTTTCATGTGCTTGTCCTGATAGACCATCTCGCGCTGGTCGCCGGACTTTTTGCCGTCCTTCTCGCTGCCGACAATCAAGTGGCGATGGCTGATGATGCGCTCCATGTTTTCGTTTTTGACGCGCACGTCCATGTTGCGTTCGGCGTGGATAAAGATTTGCTCTTTGTCTTTGGTGTCGTCAAAACGCCACTCGTTAAAGCCGACTCCGCCCTTCGTCGAATTGGATTTGATGCCCGCGACTTTATTGTCGTTCTTGTGCTTCGAGTCCGGCCCTTCGCCCAAGTAGGGCGGCATCTGCTCTGCGTTATAGACGCTGCCGACGATGATTGGTTGGTCAGGGTCTCCTTCGAGAAAGTCCACAATCACTTCCTGCCCGATTCTGGGCCAGAAGGATGCGCCCCAACGCTTGCCCGCCCAGACCTGCGCGACGCGCATCCAGCAGGAACTGTTCTCATCCTTCTTGCCTTCTCTGTCCCAGTGAAATTGCACTTTCACGCGCCCGAATTTGTCCGTAAAAATTTCTTCGCCTTTTGGGCCAACGACAACAGCCGTCTGCGGCCCCTGCACGATGGCTTTGGGCGTGATGCGCGGGGCGCGAAAGATTATGTCTGCGGCGATGCAGGTAAAGCTGTTGGTGTAGGAAGATTCGGAAGCGGAGCCGCCTTCGCCTGAGACGAATTCCGCAGGCTGCGTCGCAGAGTGCTGGACGGAAGTCAAGACATACGGGCCTGATGTGACACCGGGCGGCGGCTCTATTAATTCAAAACGCTTACCGGCAGTGAAAGCGCGGCAGATGGACGCGCCGTAGTTGACCAGATGCGGAGTCTCTTCTTCCTCCATGCGCAACCCGACCACAGTGCGCCCCTCCGGCTCAACCTTTCCCAAACGCTCATCCGGCTTATTAAAACGCTGCGCATAGCCGCCCGGATAATCATAGACCTCAAACTTGTCATTGCCGCCGACATTGAACTTCGTCGGCTCGACCACTTCCAGATTCTTGCTCGGCATCTGAAAGTGATAATCGCGCAAGGCGTATTTGCCCGGTCTGAATTCCTGATACATCTCCCATGTATTAACAGTATCTTCCCTGTCGTTATAGCCGCCCTCTGGAAAAAATTTTGTCTTCGGCTGATTCGGGCAAGGCTTGTAAGCTTGCGTCGCATCGGCCATCACAAGCGTGTGCTTGCCGTTCTCATGCTCGAAGAAATAGAAGATGCCTTCCTCTTCCATCAAGCGGGAGACGAAATGAAAATCCGTCTCGCGATACTGCACACAGTAATCCCACTTCGTATAACTGCGTTGCAGGTCAAAGCGAAAATCCTGAAAGCCAAGGTCTTTAAAAATCTGCTCGATGATGTCCGGGACGGTCTTGTCCTGAAAGATACGGCAATCCGCCGTGCGGCTCAGAAACCAGAGCCAGGGGACGACCTCTGCGCGGTAATGCGTAAAGCGCGCCTCGCCTCCCAGATCGCGCCCGCTCAAAGAGAAGCGGCTGATAAAACCGTTGAAGAAGCGATATGATTCGTCGCGGAGCATTAAACCCATTGTCACGTTCTTGCCCACTATGTCTTTGAGCACGATTTTCGAAGGCACATCCGAGATTAAATCCAGTCTGAAGGAGAAGAGCGAAGAGACCTCTTCGTGGCCCATCATGCCTGTCACCAGCAGGTCGTCCGGCCCAAGCGATCCCACCTGAACGATGAGCAACCGTTCACTTTGTAATGTTTTTATCTCTGGCATCTCGTCTCCTGTTCGCTATTGCCGCCTGCGCTGCCGCGTCTGTTTAAAACTTCGGATGGCTGCCGGATTTTATGGCTTGCGTGTGGCGCGCTTAATACTACTTTTGTAAGCCGGGTCGAGCGGGAAAATCGCAGGGTGTTGGAGCAGGAAATGAATCGGGAAATTATTCGCCTGAAATTTTTTGCCGCCCATGATGGCCGCCGTCACAAAACTCTTCACTATGCCTTCGCTCGCAGCCGCGCTGAAAGTGTTGACCGTGAAGTTATCCGAAATCTGGTCGAAGGTGAATCCGAATTGATCGCTGACAGCCTTATAAAGCTTCGCCTCTGCATTATTTTTGATAAAGTCCTTCATCGCGTTCGGGCCGATGGCAGGCAGGCAAGTGCCGAACGCGCTGAACTTATCGGGCGCGCCGAGACTGTCGGCGTTAAACTCCGCGCAGAAGAAGCTGAGCGTGTCAGAGTTGATGCCCATGTTGCAGGTGCGCAGCTCGATTTTCCCGCGCTTCTTCGCCCTGACCTCCGACATCTTCTTCACGACCCGCGCGATGTCCGCATCATTTGTGATGCCGACCACACTCTTCTGCCTGTCCACCTCGCGCTTGATTTTCGCCTTCGCAGAATCAGCATCCGCCGCCGCATCGGTTTTCATGACATTCTTCAGCACCGCGTTGAGCAGATTGAGATCATTGCCCGCAGCATTGGCAGCCGTAATCAACGCGTCGAGTTGCATAAGCTGGCGCAGGATATGCGTCTGTGCCACTTTGTCCTTAGCCTGTCCGGTGACAATCGGGAAATGAAAGCCCTTCGATGTGCCGTGCGCCTGAATCACAAAGTCCGACTCCTTCTCAAACTTCTTATCAAGAAGGAGGTCAAGCAGTTTCTCGTAAGTGAGCGGCTTGATAGTTTCAATCTTCGTGACCAGCAAGAGGTCTAAGGTGTCAAAGATTTTGAAATACTCTGCGCCATTCTTGTCCATCACAAGAGCGACGGCGGGCAAAGCTGTTTCTTGCCGTGCGCCGCAGCGTATCTCGCATCTCTCGCCGCGCAGCGCGGCCCGTGAAGCACGCCAAGCCTCCGCTTCCAGAGCCTCGCTGCTGTCTCTCCCGCCGCGCGCAAACTGAACGGTGTGTGCAAGCTCGTGGCCCACTACGGCAAGCCTTACACTCTCAGGCAACTCTTGCAGACTTGTCGAAAACAGAATCGTCCTCTCATCGACGGCAAGCGCGAGCGCGCTCTCCGCAGTCAGGCGACAATCAACTTCTGGCCCAACCAGAGCTTCGACATGCGCGAAGCTCTGTCCGTATGAAACTTCAAAAGGCGCACGCAGGCGCGCGTGCAATCTTCCATTTAAAATCTCTCGCATGAACCTCTCTTGACCAACACGAAGAACTTTCTTAGAGACAGTTTCAAAACTCTAAACTGAAAGACTCAACTCTTCGCGAGCTTCTGTATTTCTCTTCTTCGCGCCACCAGCGTGAACCGTTCGTGTTTCACGCAAAGGCGCAAAGTAAAAACTAAAGCTCGCAAAGGTGTTGAAGCATTTTCGCTCCTGAATTTTGAAATCACTTCTTAGCGTCTTTGTGACTTCGTGTTTAAATCCGCAGCCTTATGTAATCTCATACTTGAAATGCCCGCCGTCCTCTACGCCGACATGCACGCGCGCGACGCCCTGCCCCGTCGCCATGCGCGAGAGAAATTCGCCGGACATCTGCGGCAGCAGCGTTCGCGTTAGGATGTGGTCAACATTGCGCGCGCCGCTCTCGACCTCTTTGCAGCGATTCGCAACCTCCTGCACGACTGCATCGTCATAAGAAAACTCCGCGCCGTGATTCTCTTCCAGACGCTTGCCGATGCGCCCCAGTTGGAGTTTGATAATCTCGCGCATCACATCATCCGAAATTGGATAGTAAGGCACGACAACCATGCGCCCTAGAAGCGCGGGCTTGAAAGCTTTAATCAACTCAGGCCGGATGGCTTCGACAAGTCCTTCCGGCTCTGGCCGCGTCTCAGGGTCTGCGCTCAATTTCATAATCGTGTCCGTCGCCACATTTGAAGTGAGCAGGATGACAGTGTTCTTGAAATCAATCTCGCGGCCTTCGCCGTCTTCGAGCATGCCTTTGTCAAAGACCTGATAGAAAAGCTCCATCACATCGGGGTGCGCCTTCTCAACTTCGTCGAGCAGCACGACCGAATAAGGCTTGCGCCGCACGGCTTCCGTCAACACGCCGCCCTCGCCGTAACCGACATATCCCGGAGGCGAGCCTTTTAAAGACGAGACTGTATGAGCTTCCTGATACTCGCTCATGTTAATCGAAATCAGATTGCGCTCACCGCCATAGAGCGTGTCTGCAAGAGCGAGCGCGGTTTCAGTCTTACCGACGCCGCTTGTGCCGACGAGCAGGAAGACGCCGACTGGACGGCGCGGGTCTGTCAGGCCAGCGCGCGCAGTGCGTATGCGTTGTGCGATGGCTTCCAAAGCATGCGACTGTCCTATGACGCGCTGTTGCAGGCGTTCACGCAAAGCCAGCACAGCATTGATTTCATCCGTCAGCATCTTGCCGACAGGAATGCCTGTCCAGCCTGAGATGACTTCCGCGATGGTCTGCGCGTTGACTGTGGCCTGCATCAAAGGCTCTTCGCCTTGCAACTCTGTCAGCTCGTCATTGAGTTTTGAAAGCTCCGCGCGCAAGGCTTCGACATCTATCGCAGGGGGCGCGGTGGCCGCACTCGCGTCTGATGAAGGAGATGCTGTCTCAACGCTCGGCGCGGATTGGGCTGTGCCGGTTGCAGCCTGTGCCTGAGACGCGCCAGCCGTCGCAGCCGCTTCCGCCGTAGCAGGCGCAGCACTCGCGCCATTCCCGCTTGCGCCGTTGCCACTTGCAGCAGCAGTTGCCGCAGACGGTTTAGCATTCTCTTCAAGCTGCGTGCGAATCTCGCGTATGCGTTCAATCAGAGCGCGCTCTTTCTCCCACTGCTCTTTTAATCTACCGAGCCGCGCTTCCTCTTCCGCTTTCGCAGTTTTCAACTCTTCTAAACGCTCGTCATGGTCAGAGCCTGTGACCACTTCTCTCTCAAGCGCGTCCATCTCCGTCGTCAGACGGTCTATGCGTCTTTGGGAATCTTCGACCGAAGGCGGGGTTGCGCCCTGACCGATGGCGACGCGCGCACATGCGGTATCAAGCACGCTCACGGATTTATCCGGCAGTTGCCGACCGGAGATATAGCGATGAGAAAGCTTGACAGATTCCACTATGGCTTCATCAAGCACGCGCACCTTGTGATGATTCTCCATCATCTCCGTAAGGCCGCGCATCATCGAAATAGCTTTCTCTTCATCAGGCTCTTCGACTTTAACAACCTGAAAACGTCGCGCGAGAGCAGCATCCTTCTCAAAATATTTTTTGTACTCGGCCCACGTCGTCGCAGCGATAGTGCGCAACTCGCCGCGCGCCAGCGCAGGCTTTAAAAGATTCGCAGCATCATTCTGGCCCGCCTGACCGCCCGCGCCAATCATCGTGTGCGCTTCATCTATGAAAAGGATGATTGGCTGCGGCGAGGATTTGACCTCTTCGATAACCGACTTCAAGCGGTTTTCAAACTCGCCCTTGATGCCCGCGCCAGCCTGCAAGAGTCCTAAATCAAGCGTGCGGACGGAAACATTTTTGAGCGGCGCAGGCACGTCTCCGGCGGCGATGCGGAGCGCGAAGCCTTCGACCACAGCCGTCTTGCCGACGCCAGCCTCGCCAGTCAGAATCGGATTGTTCTGGCGGCGGCGCGTCAGTATGTCAACGACCTGTCGAATCTCGAAATCGCGTCCGAGCACAGGGTCTATGTGGCCCGCCTTCGCTTTAGCAGTCAGGTCAATCGTGAATTGGTCCAGAGCTTTCGTCTTGCCCGGAACTCCAGTCGCAGTTGCAGCCGCGCCGTCGCCCGCCCCTTGCGCGGAAGCAGAACTCGCAGCAGCTTCTCTGTCTTCAGCGGAGCCAGCCGTTATCTCAGAAAAATTCTTCTTGAGAGTTTCGACGGAGATGCCCGAAAGCTCGCCGGAGATGTCGCGCGCCAGCCGCGCCATATCTTCATCCGCGAGCAAAGCAAGAAGCATGTGGCCTGAGCGAATTTTCTGCGCGCCGTAATCAACGGAGGCCAGCAGCCATGCTTCCTGAATCAACTTCGGCAGGCGCGGGCTTAAAGCGGGCGTGCGCGCATTGCCAGTCTTGAGGCGGTCGAGAGCGCGCGTCAAATCTCTGATAAATTTTTCCTGATTGACTTCAAAGTGGCGCAGGATGCGCGCGATGTCCGTGTCCTGCGCCTCCGTGAGCTTCATCAATACATGCTCGACATCCACATCATAATTGGTGCGCGACAGGCAGAGGCCTGCCGCCGCTTCCAGCGCATTGCGACAGGTCTCGTTGAGCCTGCCGATTAAAGATTTAAGATTGACATTCATGGCTATGCCCTTTCTATGCGGTCACGTTTCCCCTCTTAATTGTTCACCGGAAGAACCACCTGATCGTCATCTTCGGTGAAGACGCTTGTCTTGAGCCATGTGCTCCAGCCGAGCATGGGCCTGCGGCGCGCGCGAGTCGTTAAAATGCAGCTTGGAACTTCTTTCGCCTTCAAGACAAGCTGGACATCAAAATCGAATTCCATTCCGGCCATAAATCGCGCCAGCGAAGTCACGGGCTTATAGGCCGAGCCGACGGGCAGAAAGGCTTTAAACTCTTGATAAGAGAGTGGGCCAAAGCGGACGCGAAACTTCGCCTGATCGTTCCAGACGCGCGTGCCGGCAATCGTGTTCATCCCTAACTCAGAATTGGCCTGGCCCAAGTAGCTGATGCTGTCATCTTCCAGCTTGAGCCATTGACCTTTGAACTGATCTATCTCGCACTGGACGCCGAAATAATCTCCCAACAGAGCCTTGAGCGCGCTCGCAGAATGCGGCCTCTGCGCAATCAGCCCGCCATAAAAAATCAGGCTCTGGTCTTCGACATTAAGGCGACCGGGACGCAGGCCGCGCGTTCCCATCCCGATAGTGTCAAAGAGAAATTCCGTAAAGCGATCTTCGTCGCCGCGCTCATAAGCGATTGGGAAATGATGCTTTTCCCACGCGCGGTAAAAGAGCGAAATCATCCGGTGGCTAAAGATATCAAGAAAGCTCCAGAGCGCAGTGTCTTTATAACGCGCACGCTCTGCCAGCAATTCCGTGTACTGAGCCGGGAGCACACCGAGTGGCCCAGTCATTCCCATAAAGGCCACAGTCATCTCAAGCGGCGCATCCGGTTCCGATTCATTGTTGCGCTCAATCTCGTAGAGCTGGCTGGGCGGAAAGGCGAGCGCGGCGCGCGTCCTGAAGCGCACAACTTCGCGCAAGGGGACAGGCCCGCGCGCGACAGGTGCGCGCTCCGGGTAGATTCTTTCGAGCAAGCGCACCGCCTGAAAAAAATCGAAACGATACGGCTCGTCAAAGAGAACTTTGACTAGAGGAGTATGTGCTCCCCCGCCCTCGGCTGCCATCGCTTTAAATGTCCTTCGCGCTGTCTGGTCTTCGCCACGAGTTGGTTGAACGAATTGATTGAGGCGTAAAGTCCGAGGAACCGTTCAAGCACAGAGGCGAACAAAAAGAGGCCGCTGCCGACATATTGCTCTTCGTCAAACTCGATTGTTGTTTCAAGCCCGCGCACAAAGCCTGAGCCGATGCGCGAGCCCATTTGCCGCGTCACGCGGCGACTCGAAACGCTGCTGATGCCCGTTATCTGCTTGCGCGTCGAAGAAGAATCCGCAAGGTCGTAAAGATATAGAATTTCCTGCAAGGCTTCGGGCGAGCCTGTAGTTTCGCTCTCGACGAGCGAGAGGTGATTGAGCGTCAGATGCGAAATCAAACGCCACTGCGCCGCGCGCCTCAAGGGCGGACGCAAAGTCTCGTTTGGCTTCGTCAAACAACGCACACGCGAAAACGGCGCGACGCCTTCAACTTCCAATTCGCCCTCGCGCCCGCCGAAAGGCAACTTGCCCGGCAAGTCGCGGTTCGTGCAAAGCGTGTGCACATTCAAGGTCTCGACAGCCGGAACGTGCGGATTAAATCCGAGGTCAACAAGCGAGATGAAGACTTCTGTTCCGGGGTCTTCGGGTTTCTGCGACTGGCGGCGCGTCGTGTACCAGAAGGTTCTATCCTGCTCGCGGTCGTAGATGTGTCTGAACGAGTAGAAGGGTTGAAAGTCTCTAGTCTGTTTCGTGCGCGGGTCTGTCGCGCTCACAGTCTCAACCGCATAAACTTCCGTCGCAAGCTGTCGCCTCACATCAGGGATGACATGATATTCATGCTGCTGCGCGGTTAATTGAATCGGCTCCGCAAGTTCTCTGTAGAGATTGATGATAGGCGCGCAGTTAAGTTGAAATGTCTCCGCGCTGACAGCGCCGCGCGGCGGTGTGATGTCTTGCAGGTAAATGGCAATCTCAAAGCGGTCGCCGAAATTCGCCTGCGCGGCTTTGTCTATGCCCGTCAAATCGAAGAACAGAAACTTGTTCGGAAAAGAAAAGTATTCCGAGAGCAGGCGATAGCCTGTGAAGGAGCGCGCAGTGTAGGGCAACATTCCTTCGTTTGCATCAAAGCCGACGGGCCGCAGCACAGAAGTCGGAAGCGTGATTGGAGTCGGCGGCGCAACAGGCTTTAAGAGCGCGGTGCGCGAAGTCTTCTTCGTCGGCTTGGGCTTTAGCTCCACGCGCGTCGCTTGATTGAAAATCATTTCGTAAAGCGGATAGACAATCTGCGGGTCGCCGTTGATATAAAATCGCAGGCTGTCAATCTGCTTTGCCTCGCCAGTTCTCAAGGTCGAGAGTTTCGTCTCGTTGTAGCACTCAAGGCTCAGTTTGATGACGGCTTCGCCCCAACGCCCGCGCGTGTCCACAGGGTCTAGGGATTCAAGCGATGCTGACTCGACTCCGATGGGCCAGAGCGTGACAGGGTAACAGGTGCGGAAACGGCACGGCGTCCCCTGTACCGGCTGCGAATAAAGATTGGTCTCGCGCGGGAGCATGTAGCCCGTCGTCAGACTCGCCTGCTCAGTCGAGAACTGCGCGATGGACATAGAAGGAATCGGGGCCAGATAATGCGGATAGAGAACATTGAGAAACGACTCTGTAATCTCTGGAAACTCGTCGTCAATCTTGAGGTGCACGCGGCCCGCCAGAAAGGCGAAGGCTTCTATCATGCGTTCGGCGTGCGGGTCGTCGCAGGCGTTCTCTTCAATCAACAGGCGCGAGGCAATCTTCGGATACTTGCGGGCAAACTCCGCGCCCATCTGGCGCATGAAGACCAGCTCACGCTCGTAGTATCCCAAGAGTTCGTCGCGCATTACTTCTCCTGCACAATGATTTGTCCACTTCCGAGTTGCAGGACAGTGTCAAAGGTGACGGGTTCGGGCGCGGGCTCGACCTTGAGGCGCGCGTCAATGCGAAAGCGCATCACGCGCTCAATGCCGTCAAGCGGCTCAAGCGTCACGATTAAATCTTCGAGGCGCGGCTCGAAAACGCGAATCGCATTTTCCAGCGAGCGGCGCATCATTTTTTGATCCGAAGGGCTCTTGACACTGGCCGCAGTAAAATCCGGCAGACCGTAAACGGCCATCGATTCATTCAGCTCTTTTAATTCCGGCGACAACTCTTCGGCGTAGCGTCGCGTGTTCAAGAGCCATTCCAAATCGCGTTTGACCGATTGCTTTAACTGGCGGAGGCTCTTGGCTCTTGAAGCCGGAGGCTCGCGCGACAGTTCCGGCTCGTAATCGAGCAGGCGATCCAGCACTGAAGGTGTGATACGGACTTCGTTGTCAGTTCTGAGCACGGCTCTCGTCCCTTTGTCACCGATGGAAATTTTTGCAGGCTGGCGGAATGTTTTCGGGATAGTTCTGGAAACGACAAAATGTTGTGTGTGCTTTCGCGTTGGCCTGTGGCCCGATAAAAATAGGGCGCTGGCGTCAGAAGTCGGGTTGCGCTCTCTCACGCTCAGCGCCCGCACATCACACAATCAATTTTGCACGGCTCCAGTGCTTACATTCCCACAAGGCCCTTTAAGCCTCGGAACGAGCAATTAGACCTGCTTGTTCTGTTTCTGGTCGTAGCCAGCCTTGACCGCGCCGCCGAGGCTGCCGTCCGGCTTCTGCTCTTTGTACTCGACTTCGATTTTAGCGAAGTTGAGCGAGACCTGATCCATCGGCAGAACGTCGCCGTTGGCAGAGCCGCCGGTCTGATATGACGCGACCAGAAGGTCTGTGAATTTCACTTTGAGAAATTCCTGCTGCTGTTTACCGGCCTTGCGGCAGGTCAGCATGGCTTCCTTAAAGTGCTCGCCGGTCGCACAGGCCAGAAAGAGCTTGGGGCTGGCCTTGCAGTTTCGCATCACGAAATGGAAATCGTTCATCGAAACTTTACCCGCGCCGCCGCCACCGCCGTAGGAAAACGTACCTGAATTGGTCGCGCCCCACGAAAATGATTCAAGCTGAATCTCGCCCTTATGTGCGTGATCCTGGCTTTCGCCTTCAACCCCTTGAATTTTTAAGAACATGTCAACTGCTGCCATTGTCGTTTCTCCTTTCGAGAGTGGGAACGGAAGCTTGGTCTCTTTAGCCGCTTCCAGATATGTTTGACTCCAAAAAATGTTTTAAGCCGGATTGCGAGGATCAGGCCACAGAGCTATGGCTCGCGTCTTGATCGCCTGACGGCCTTTTCGCTCGTTTCGCTTCCTTTTTAATCTCGCATCACCGAGCGTTAAAGGGCCGTCTCGCCAATTCGCAAATTCTCTTTACATGTTAGCCGTCGCGTCTCATCGTCGTTGCAATCAGAGACGCAGGCGGACGATAGATTTGCGCTCTCCGGCGGCCCGCAAAAGCTCGTTTTTAGTAAGCAAATCGGTGAGAGGCCGAAGCGCTTTGCGGCCTCTCATCCGAAGCTTTCGCTTACCTGTTAACAGGCGGCGGAAGGTCTGCCACCAGTCGCAGCGAAACAGACAACTCGTCAAGCTGGAAATGCGGGCGCAGGAAAGCCACAGCCTTATAGACGCCGGGCTTGCCGGGAACTTCCGCAACTTCGATACGCGCCTCGCGCAAAGGATACTGAGCTTTAGTTGCGGGCGATGCTGTATCATCCTCAGTCACGTAGTTATTAATCCAGCGATTGAGGAACATTTCGCAGTCTTTGCGCGACATAAAGCTGCCGATTTTGTCGCGCATCATCGCTTTCAGGTAATGCGCAAAGCGCGAGACCGCGAACATGTATTGAAGCTGCGTCGAAAGACGCGCGTTCGCATTGGCAAAGTCCGTGTCATACTTCTTAGCCTTGTTGGAACTTTGCGCGCCGAAGAAGGCCGCATAGTCAGTGTTCTTGCAATGCACGAGCGGAATGAATCCGAGGTCTGAGAACTCTTTCTCGCGCCGGTCTGTGATGGCAATCTCTGTCGGGCATTTGAGCGCGACTTCGCCTTCGTCTGTCTGGAAAGTGTGCGAGGGCAAGCCCTGCACAAGACCGCCGCCTTCCACGCCGCGAATCGCCACGCACCAGTTATACATCGCAAAGGCTTCCGTCAGGCGCGTGCCGAAAGAGTATGCGGCATTGCCCCACAAGTATTTCTTGTGGTCTTTGCCGTCCACGTCCTCTTCAAAATTGAAGCTCTCTGTCGGCACAGTCTCCTGCCCGTAAGGCAGGCGCATCAAGGTGTGCGGCAAAGTCAGTCCGACATAGCGCGAATCCTCCGACTCGCGGAACGAACGCCATTTGACATACTCCGTGCGGTCGAAAATTTTCGCCAGGTCGCGTACTTCCGTCAGGTCCGTGAAGGTGTCCCAACCGAAGAGCCCGGCTGAAGCGGCGGAGATGAACGGCGCGTGCGCTGCCGCCGCGACGTTCGAGATTTTTTCGAGCAGCGACATGTCCTGCGGGTGATTGCCGAACTCATAGTCGCCAATCAAAGTGCCGAAGGGCGCGCCGCCGAATGTGCCGAACTCCTCTTCATAGACTTTCTTGAAGAGCGCGGACTGGTCAAACTCCGCCGCGCGTTCCAAATCTTTCAAGAGGTCTTTCTTCGAGACATTCATGACGCGAATCTTGAGCATCGTGCTGGTCTCGCTGTTGTGGACCAGATGATGCAGCCCGCGCCAGGAGCCTTCGAGCTTTTGAAACTCTTCGGCGTGCATGATTTCGTTGAGCTGCGCCGAGAGGAGTTTGTCGATGGCGGCGATGCGTGCGTTGATGGTTGACTCCATGTCTTTGGAGACGGTCATCTGCCCTTGCATGACCTGCTGGACAAACTCTGCAATCATGTCTTTGGCGCGCTCGGTCTGACTCTCATCGCGCGCCAGCCGCCCTTCGTCTAAGATTCGGCTCAGCAAGTCTGTCTCGCCTTGCTGTTCTTCCGTGACGACGGCAGCGCCTTTCTTTTCTACGTTCTTACTCATTGGGCTGCTCCTCCTTTGTACCACCACCGTCTGCGGCAGACGCTTCGATTCCCAGTTGGTCGCTCAACTGTTTCTGCGCGCCGGTGTTGCTGATAATTTCCTGAAGCAGTTCTTCAAGCTTGTCATTGCCGTCCATCTTCGAGAGCAGATCGGACAGCTTCTTGCGCGCCTCGACCAGACGGCGAAGCGGCTCGACCTGATTGACGAGTTGGTCGGGCTCGAAATCCTCTATGCTGTTGAAACGCATCTCGACGTTCATCTTGCTGCCGTCATCCGTCAGCTTGTTGTCCACGCGATAGGCGAGGCGCGGCTTCATGCCGCTCAGCACTTGATTAAAGTTGTCGCGGTCTATCTCAACGAACTTGCGATCCTTGAGTCGTGGCAGGGGCTGATCCGGCTTGCCGGCGAAGTCGCCCAGCACGCCGACCACGAAAGGTAATTCTTTCAACTCAATCGCGCCGCCGATTTCCACGTCGTAAGTAATATGCACACGCGGCGGGCGCACGCGGTCAAGTTTATGTTGTGTGCTCTCCTTTTTGGGCATAAGGGTCACTCCTTTCTAGGTTTGTCGCAGACGGGTGCCCGGTTGCTACTCCAACCGGCTTGATTAAATAATTAATCGTCCACATGGTTTTGTTGGTTCATCAACATTTGTTGTGACGTAAACAATAGCTTCACTGCTTTCGGTCACAGCGTAAAAAAACTTTTGGCCCGACCCTACTCTCCTTCGCCGCCGCTTGTATCCAGCGGCGTATTGAGCCCCAGCGTTTCGCGCAAATGGCCGAGCACGACATCATCCTTAATCACATCCTGTAGCCAGTTCTCAAGCGGCATCTGTCCCCACTTGATTGCGCGCTGGACCAGATAAGCGACTGGGCTGTGCGGCTCAGTCCGGCGAAAAAATTCGGAGACTTCCGCCAGACGGCGCAGAGCTTCCTGACGGCTGCGAACAGGCCCCATCGAAATGCCTGTGCCGGATGAACCATCCGCGCCAGCCTCTCCGCCTTCGCCGTCCGCAGCATCCGCCACTGGGTCTGGTTCAAGAATGCGTTTCTCTTTAACAAGCTTTTCAACGAGCGTGCGGACTTCATTGAGAGATTTTTTGAGCGTGCCGAGTCCCGGCGTTTGTCGCTCATACTTCTCATCCATCACCTTGTCTAGCAACTGAAACTCTTCCCAACACTCGTTCAGCAAACTCCACAACTCTTCATAAAAAGCGCGCCGCGTCGCATTGACGGCCTTGCGCCAATCCTCTCCGGTCGTCTTGCCTTCTTCCAGAGCCTGCGCGCGCATCTCTTCCATCCGCGCGAGTTTTTCCGAATCCATGTTTTCCAGCTTTTCTGGAATATCAAACTGCTTCGACTCTTCCCACTGTAGGTAGTTGTAATTTGTGCCGCCGCCCGGAACATTCGTCACAGGCACTTCCTTGATTGCCAGCGCAAGCTCGCGATCCATCCACGAGAGAGCATTGGCGCGCGCTTCCAAATCGCCTTCATCAATCTCCGGGAAAAGATTGTCCCAGAACTGCTCATGCACTCCGCGCATGAGTTTCAAGCTGTCGCGCAGGCCGGGAAAGCCGTGCACCTTGACAAGCGATTCAGCGAGCCACGCGCAGACCTGCAAGTCTTTGGTCTTCTCGGAGAGCGCGGGAACGGCGAGACTCAAGACCTGATGAAAGTCTGCGGCTTTAGTCTCATGCTGCCAATCGCCCTGCGCCAGATTGTCATCGGCGCGCCGCGCTTCGCGTATCTCATCATGGAGGCCGGAATATTGCAGACTCTCTCCGGCAGGATTCTCTCCGGCGATGGGCGCGAGCAGAGCTTCGAGGTCAGCCACTGCCGGGACTGTCGCTGGTGCAGTTGTTTCTACCGCCGCCGACATCTTTTCATTCTCCTCAATCTCAAAAGCTCAAGCAGAAATTCATTCAACTCTTTGCGAACTTAAGTCTTTCTTTGCGCCTTTGCGTGAACCGTTCGTTTTGGTTTCTCGCAAAGGCGCGAAGAAAAGAAAATCATAAGCTCGCAAAGAAGAGCTTGAGTGATTTTCAAATCATCTCTCTTTCACGCCGGTGGAGCTTCCGCTTCAACCACCGCCGGGTCAAACTCTATGCTCCGCAACTCAAGCATGGCTTTATCTTCATCATCCACAAGGAAGAGCCGCATCCCGACTCCCGTGTAAATCTCATCGCTCGTCTCACGCCAGTCTGTCATCCGGCCCAGACGCACCTGATTATTCTCATGCTGCGCCGAACCCGCATAGAGAGTCGGCAGAAAGACTTCGCCCATCGTGCCGTCAACCGACTCGATGCGCGCAGAGGCCCACAAAAGGTCGCGCAAATTTTTCGGCTCGGCAATCTCTATGCGCCGTATCTGCTCAAACGGCAGCCAAGTGTATTGGTCTTTGACAATCAGTTCGAGCACAGAGCCTGTCGCATCATTATAATCGCGGAAATCTGCAAAGGCATGGTTGTCATTGAGCTTGCCTGAAAGCGCAGGCCGCTCCTCTTCCGCGCGGTCAAGCTTCTCGCGCGCTTCCGCCACATTGCCTTCGCGCAGGCGATTGTTTGCCGCCAGCAAAAGGTCAACATAGGCCGGAGGCTCTGAGAGAAAGTGCGGTTGCAAGCCATCCTGAAAAAGACGCTGGCGGTCGCGCTCGGCCTTGATGTTATTGCGATAAGCCTGCACGCCGATGGCCGTCTGCACGCTCTGATGCCCGACCACGTCAAGCTGCTTTTCCGCACGCTCCCATTCGCCCGCGAAACAGAGCAACTCGAAGAGAAAAGTGCGCAGAGTCGTGTCAGTCGGACTGCCCTTCACATCGCTGATAAGTTGCTCGATGGCTCCATTTAAGTCGCCGGAATCAAGCAGAGCTTTGGCCTTTTGCATCTTCGCAATTTCTCCTTCAACTTAGTAACGCGGAATTCATAGCTCAAACAGGTCAGAGGCGTAAGGAAATTTCAGAAACTTTCTTGCTTCCGAAATCCTGCGCTCTCTCATTTCTCCAGATTTTCCGGCGCGCGCAGGTTTGTAAAGAGACTGCGCTCGAACGGGTTATTTGCGCTCGACGGTCGCAGCGTGGCTTTCACAGGCACGCCGCCGATGTTAATTTGCAGCGTATATTGATTGTCGCCAGACTTGGTTGCGCCGCCCGCATTGAACATCTTGAACAATCCCCACTCGCCCGGAAAAGTCTTTTCCGCAGGCTCGCCGCCGTTCGGCAAAACGGTTATCTTCGCGCCGGATGCGCCTGAGCGCGCGGGCCAGATAAACTTGGCCGAAACCGGAGACGTAGATGTGCCGCGCGTTTCGACACGCGTGCCGTCAATCTCGATAGTAATGTCCGTGTCCGTGACGGGCTGCAAGGTTATGTCATAGCTGACTTCAGGTTGTGGCCCATTATTCGGGAACAAAGCTTCGCGCAAACGCCGCGCATCATTCAAGTACTTGACGAAATCATCAGAGAACTTAAAGACGCTCGACTCCTTGAGCTTCCACTTGCCTTGCGCGTCCTCAAACGACGCGGCCAGCCGCTCGTTAAAGTAGGTCGTAAACTGACCGTTCGACGGATTGAGGAATCTTGCGAGGTCTGTGACGCTCGATTCGCCAGTGTCCGTGAACGGGAAGCCGCTTTCAAGCGCATGAGCTTTCGGATAAACCTGCTCGCGCCAAGTCTTCTCTATTTCCTTGTAGCCCTTGCCATAGACCAGCACGCGCAGGTTGTCGAGCGGCTGTTTCAAAAGAACCGCGACATCCGCCGCCGCAGCCGTCTTGAAAGGATCGAGCATGCGCGAGACATTCTGCTCCGCCTTCTGCAAGCCGATGTCGTCTTTGCCTGCGGCGAGAGATTTTTGCGTCTGGGCCAACTGCTCTGCCGAGAGAGTTTCGAGCGGGTCAAGAACGCGGCGCAATTCCGCTCTGTACTGCGAGATTGGCGCAGAATCAGTCTTGCCCTTCTCGCTCTGCGCAAACTGGAAGAGCGGAAGAAATTCTTTCTCGACTTCTGTGTTGCCGCCCGTCGCGGTCTCTTCGGGACTGACGAACCAACTCCAAATCCAATCCCACCAGCCCTGCGCTTCCGGCTTCGCTGAAAGATTCGTGTTGCGCGCCACTTCCTGCATCACACGCTCTAAAGGCGATTCGGTGGACGAGAGAGATTTCAAACCGTCAACAGCATCCTCTTTAGAATTAAATTCGCGCACGCTCATGCCGCGCACAAACTTGCGCCATTGATCCGTGTACTCGCGGAAGTACATCCCCTGAAGCTTGCCTATCTCGTCGCCCTGCGTGGCCGCGCTCGCCGCCGCAGTCCCCATCACCCAATCGTCTTTGCTAATCTCTTCATTCGCAGTCTCAATCGCCTGCTTCATGTGGTCGCGATAGCCTTCGATGGTAAAGCTGCCGGGAACTGTGTAAGAGCTATTGAGCACGCCGCCGCCGCGTCCCGCGAGGATTGTGTCTAAGTTTATCGGATTGACTTTCGTATTTATCTCGGTCGTGATGCGTTTGTAGAAACGATTGACCGCCGGATATGCCTGCAACTTCAAACGCGCCTGCGAGACAAGCTGTGGGTCAACCTTGATGTGCGGAAAGTCGTTGCGATTGGCCTGTCTGGCCCAGAAATCGAGTTGCTGATGCGAGAGCAGTTCCATGTCCGACGGCGCATACTTTTTCCAGTAGTCGCGCAACTGGTTGGCAAGAAACGTCGGCTCAATCTTGTCTATGTGCTCGTCTGAGAGCATCAGATAAGCTTTTAGTAAATCATAATGGCGACCAAGAATCTCTTCCTCTGTCGGCGCAGCCGCCGCTTGTCCATTTGTCGAAGCGTTGGAAGGAGCAGGCGGCATCACAGGGCTTCCAGACGCAAAGGCGCGCAGGTCGCTCTCGATGGCTTTGACGACTGGCTTCTTAAAACGCTGCTCGATGATGTCGAAGTAGAGCACGCGCAAGGGCTCGTTAATCTCATTGCCCGAATAGAGACCAAAGCGCATGTAGAGCGGCGGCCTCACCTGATCGTATTGGTCCAGACGCGACAAGAGCTCGCGCAGATTGTCGGCAGATTCAATCTCGACGCGCGCCGCCGGAGGCTCTTTCTTGAGCACATCCTTGCCTTGATCCTGCTGGATGATTTCAAGCACGCGCGTGCCGCGATCCGTTCCATCTTCAAGCAAACGCCGGTTGGCAAAGAAAGAAATAACGGCTCCGACGAGCAGCATAAAGAGCAAAACTGCTCCGGCAATCAATAGTATATTTCGCAGGCGCGGCGGACGCTTTTTGAGAGCTTGAAAAGAGGCCGCGAGGTCTTTGTCTCTGAGCACGACCTCTTTGAAAAACTTTTCCGTGAAATAGCCTTCGCCGACCGGACGCAAAGCTTCCGCGACGGCATCTTCCCTCAAGGCTGCGGTCGGGGCTTGCGCGGAAGATGAAGCACTGTTGCGCGGTCGTCCTCCATCGCCGTCCGCACTGGCAACGACTGTCGCAGTAAAGTAGAAGCCGCGCAGGAGCGGGCTCTCGCTAAACGGATTGGGACGAAAGAGGACAGAGGTGAACAAGCCAAGCTTGCGGCGCGCTTCGCTAAAGCGTGTCGGGAAGTTGAAGACGCGAAGTTTTTGCGCGGGCTGTGCGGGGATAGCGAGTCGAAAGAGCCTGCGGCGCATCAGCGAGCCGTAGAGCAAATCAAACTCAGCATCGAACATCGCGTGCGCGTTGACAGATTTTTCGAGCGGGATGGTCGCGCCCCAGACCTCCGCTTTACCTTCGCGGCGCGCGTTGTCAAAGAAGTTTTTGAAACCTTCGATGGCATCGGCGTGCGTGAAAATCAGATAGACAGGAAAGCGCGACTTGACGCGCTGCATCACTTCATCAAGGCGCGCGCGCAGGATTTTGGCCTGCTGTTCAATCTCAACTTCGCTCAAATGCAGCACGCCCGCCGCGCTGACCGCAAGTAGAAATCCGTCAAGCGGGCGGTCTTCTCTATACTTGCGCAGCGTCTCTGTGAGCGAGGCCCATTCGTCTCTGTCCGGGCTGTCATTCTGGTAGCGACCGGCTGTGTCCAGCAACACAGCCGAATCCGTCACGCGCCATTCGACACTGCGCGTCGGGCGCACGATGGTCTGCTCGGCTCTGCGCTGGCTCGGCAGAGTTTGAAAATCCAGACCCGAAGAAAGTAGCAGTGAAGACTTGCCGCTCCTGAGCGGCCCGGCGGTCAGATACCACGGCAGCGCATAGACTGCATCGCCGGATTTGGCTGCGCCGAGCCGCGTGCTCTTGAGCCATTGCACGGCCTCTTCCGCGCCACGCGTCAACTCTTCAAAGGCGCGCGCGGGAGCTTTGCCCTTCTGCGGCGCGGCATCCGTTGCTGCTTCCGTGCCGTCTGCCCCAGCGGCGGCTGCTTCTGCTTTGGCCGCGCGACGTTTGCGTACAGCATTGATGACGAGCGCGAAAGGCAGCGTGATTAAAATCAGCGCGACGAGGACAATCTGGAAAGTGATGCCGATGCCGAACTGCGGGCCGAGATAAAACACAACGAGGCTCGCAATCCCGTAAAAGGTGACGAGGGACGAGATACCCAGAGCATATTTAAGTTGATCGCCGTGCGAAGACATCAATCACCTCGGGGTCGGTGCGACAACATGACTGGAACACATCATTCTTGATGATTAGGAACGGGCAATGATTTGAGCGCGGGGCCTAGAAGCAACTTCGGATGAGTCGAAGCCGATTGCGAGTTCCTGACCTTCTCAATCTACGAAAGCTTTTAATCAGCCTGATGTCAAAAGTCTTTGCTAACACATGCGGCCCAAACGGGCCGAGAAAGTTTTAGAAGCTCAGATTGCTTTGAATGTTTATCGCACACGCCGTTTGCCTGTCAAGGCGTAAAAGCTCAGCGCAGCAACTGTGCTATCGCGTCCTTGAGATGTCCGGCGAGAACGAAATTCAGCACGACATAAATTAAGAGGGCCAGAGCGAGTCCCGCGCCCGCGCTAATCATGGCCCAGAGCGGCAGCCCGTGATCGCGCGGCGGCTCAGGCTGGTCTGTCACGCGCCAGTGCGGCGATAGCTCGCTCTCCTGTAAACGCCCGACGCGGCGCAGGTGCTCCGCCGTGTTCTCAATCACGCCTTTTAATTGGTCTTCCAGATAAATCTTGTACTTGCCTTTGAAACCGAGCAGCATGCAGACGTAATAGACTTCGACCACATCTGCTTCCGTCTCAATCGCGCGCAGGAGGTCGTCTAGCCGCTCGAAGAATTTGACGCCCGCCAGATGTTCGCCAAAATATTCCAGTTGGAGCGGAAACTTTTCCCATTCCTCGCGCAACGGGAAATCGTTGGTCAGCACCGTCTCGTCCATAAAGGCCGCGAGTGCAAACTTGACGTAGCTCACCTGCTTCTCGCTCAGGCGAAGCCGCGCCGCGCGCTCTTCCATATCCGTCAACAGGCCCGCGACCATCGGGCGCAACTCGTTTGACGGCGCGACAATTCCGGCCTGCACGCGCAAGACCAACTCCAACACAGGAGCAGACAGACTCACAAGGTCGCTTCCAGACCTCGCGGCCCTGCGGCTCATCGCTGCGGCTCTACGTTCTGCTGTAGCACTCATAACTATTCAAGGATGAAGGCGAAAGGATGAAGGATGAAGGGAATTTAATCATTGACTCATTGATTCATTTTCTCAATGAGTCAATGATTAAATGAGCAAATGAATCAATCATTTCATCCTTCCGCCTTCATCCTTCCGCCTTGCTCTTCATGGTTTGACCGCGTACATTTCTAAAATCTCGTCGGGGATTTCGTCTGGGACATAGACGGCGATGGTCTTTGAGCCGCGAATGCCTTCCCAGTATGGGCCAACTGTGTCGAGCATGAAATAGTGAAAGCCGACGCGCGTCGGAATCGGCGCGGGCGGCGGCGAGGCGTGTGTCAGGGTCACGCCCGGCAATGCAGAGCCAATCACTGCATCAATCACATCGCGCGAAGCAATCTTGACGACGCGCGGCACGCCTTCTATCAAACGACTCTCAGGCACTTGTGCGCGCACGCCCAAATAGAAACCTGCTTCCTGCAACAGCCTCTCGTCCTGCACGCGCCCGACATAGAGCGATTCGCGCGTCTTCTCCAAAGGAATCGGCACGCATCTGGTCGGAATCACAGTCTCAAGCAGTTCGCGTATCTGCGCGGCAAGCTGGCTGAAGGTAAAGTACAAGTCCAGATGCTCATAGCGCACGATGTCCTTCGGATGATAAGTCGTCGCAAAGGTCATCAGTTGTCCGGCCAACTCTGCCATCACGTAATACAGTCGCTCTGGATGAACGACCGGCGTGCGGAACAGATGCGCGAGGCCCGGTATAGCGGAGTTGACTGTGTGCAGCAGCCAGAAGACAGCGACTTCGGAAGTCGTAAAATCCGCGAGCGTGGCCGCGCGCTGTCGCCTTTGTTCACCAAGCGAGCTGCTCTTGGTAATCAATATCTCGACAAGCTGGCGCAGCATGTTGACGAGCCACGGCGAAGCAGTGATGCTCAGGGCCGGCGGAATATAAGTTTCAGACAGCGTCAACTGTCCCGTCGCGGTGCGTTCAAGCTCCGCAATTTTTATCGCGCTATAGCCATCACGCAATTCATCTGCAAAGAGTATGCGCAGGTTGCTGCGCGCAAAGGCGAGCGGCTGTTCATTCTCGCCGGAAGTTTCGTCCGGCACGAGCGCGCCGTCCTGATGAAAGCGCACCATCTGATCCGGCAACGCGCCGTTGGCTTGAAAGTTTGCCGCGCCGACGCGCTTGGCCGGAATCGCCAAATGGACTTCGAGACGTTCCGCCTCTGGATGAAAATGTTCCGCGATAGGGCGCGGGTCCGGGGCCACATCTGTCTGCGGAATATTGAGCAAGAGTCCGTCGGGCATCACGCCGCGACAGCGCACAATCTGAAAATTGCCATTGGCGACAGCTTCACGATTAATCTGCAAATCGAGTATGCCCCACTCGTAAGGCATCGCGGCGGCGAGGCGCGTGCCGAGCAGGTCTTCGTAATAATTATCCCACTGCTGGAAATGATGCGGGGTCAGGAGCATCCCCTCATTCCAGACAATCTTGCGATACCGGGTCATACGTTAACGAAAATCTCCCGTCAGGCAGAATTTAGAGCGGCAACTCTGGCGCGCATCTCTCTCACTCTGTGCATCAAAGGCTTGCCGTAAACGGATGGCCGCCGCACACAAAAAAAAGCGGGCGCGGGTGGGAACAGTTTATGAAGAGCAGCAACGCCAAACTCTTTTTGAGAAACCGAGAGAACCAGACTGGCCCAGAAAAGCCCTGACTGGCAAAGCCCGGCGCGTGCAGTTCCTTAAACCCGAAGCTGTCAAGATTTTGTTCTCTCAAATCTAATTTGTCAACGTGGCGTCAAACAGAGGTTTTTGGATGGAGACTCAGCCAACCTTGCGACGCACGTCTTCAAGCTCAAGCAGGTGAGCGCGGTCGTGCTCCTGCATCATCAACAGCAATCTTTGCAGAGTTACTGGGCCAATCTGCTCGAATGTTCCGCCGCGTGTGAGTTGTTCCGCAGAGAGACTTTCAATCGTCTGCATGTTTTCATCGCGCGCCACTGTGAAGGATTCGAGCGCGGCTTCAAGCTCCTGTTCATTATAGCGGCGTTCCAACGCCAACCGCGTGCCATCCAAATCTGGAAGAAATGGCATGTCTTCCATCAAAATTCTGCGGATGCGCTTTTGATAACCTTCCTCTTCAATATCGCGCAGGTGGCAGATATTTTCGACTACGGAAAATTCTGTGTCCGATGGCTTCCAGCGCGTCTGGCTCTCGGTCAAGCCTTCGGTCAACTCGCGCACGGCGACGGGAGTTTTTGTCAGAAACTTTTTCAGTTCTTCAAATTCCTCATCGGTCATGGCTTTGATAGTTTACAGCTAGTCCCACTTTTTAAGCTTCTGAAAACGCTTTTTGACCATCTCGCGTTTGAGCGGCGAGAGGCGATTGATAAAGAGTATGCCATCGCAATGATCCGTCTCATGCTGCAAGCATCGCGCGGCAAGCCCGCTTGCTTCCGTCTCAAAAAAATTTCCTTCGGCATCCTGTGCGCGCAGGCGCACGCGCTCCGCGCGCTTGAGTTGCGAAGGGACTTTGCCGACGGAGAGACAGCCTTCGTCGCCGGATTGCTCGCCGTCCATCTCTATGATTTCGGGATTGGCCGCGACCAGTTTGATGCCGTCGCAATCCATGACAAACAACCTGAGCGAGAGTCCGACCTGCGGCGCGGCGAGGCCGACGCCTTCCGCTTCATACATTGTCTCGAACATATCCGCGACAAGTTTTTTCAGCTTGTCGTCAAACTCTTCGACAGCTTCTCCAACTTCTGCGAGCGCCTTCGCAGGATATTCAGTAATTTTCAGGATTGCCATCTGAGTCTTAATCAGCTTGCCTCGCGTCCCTTTGGAGAGAGACGCCCGCCGCGCTTCCATGTCTGCTTGAGATTGACGCGCTTCTCTTCCCTGTTGATACATGTCCAGCAGACATAGCGCGTGCGATTATCCGGGCCGATAGATTTGACGAGATGACGGCTCTCCGCGTCGCATCTCTCGCAGACCATTGGAGCATTCAAGACATCTTCCGGCATCTCTTCTCCTCAATCGTGTTGATAATCCCTGTCAAGAAATTTTCCAGAAGAGCGCAGGCATCCTCGGCCTTTGCAAAGGATGCTCAACGAGCATCTACAGAGGCGCGAAGGGCCAATTTTGGTGAGCAAAGCCACATCCGCGCTTGCGAAAGCCGAGGATGTCTGCGCTCTTCTGAAAACTTGCGCGTGTCTGGAAAGAGCATATGTGCTACGGCCAAAGCCGCGCAAGTCTGAAAACTGTTTCTATCTTTTTACTTTCAAGAACCTGACGCGGGAGCCGTAAAAATTTCTTGTCTCTTCGACCGTATAAAATTTGTTGACGAAATCTTCCAGCAGCGCGCAGTTGTAGCTGATGCCTGAGAATCCGCAGTTGCCATCCGTCACAAGCCAGAGCTCTTCATGATTGCCGGGCGTGCGCTCAAGCGCGGCAGTGATTTCACGTTCATCGCGCAGGATGTAGTCGTGAAAATCGAATCTCTCAAAAGTATTGTCTCGCGGAAGCGGCACGAGACGATTGCTGCCCGCGTAGTAATGCTTGAGCGGCAACTCTGCTCCCGCATGAAAGATTAGAATCGGCTGCTCTGGTTTCTCTGCGCTCATCAGGTGCGCGGCCACGCGCTGCCAGTCGCCCTGCTTCGCCATCGGCCTGTAACGCGCGTAAAGCAAAGGCAGCGCGAACATGATTGCAATCATGGTCCACAAAATCACAATCCATCTTTTGCCTGCGAGGATGACAAGCGCAAAGGAAGCGAAGACGAGCGGCAGAAAAAGTACAGCCGTGTGTCGTATCTGAATCACAAGTTGGCCGGACACGCGCGCGATGATAAGAAAAAATAGCACGAGCGTTAAGGCAATCGTCATCGGCGCGATGGTCTGCGGTTTGAGATGCCGCCGCTTGGCAATCACAATCCAGAGCGTCGCAAGATAGCAGACGCGCAAGACCCACGTGCGCACGACCGACATCGTTTCCGACTCTGCTGGCAACAAGTAATCTTTGATGCGCCACAGGATAAACTTAAAATCGCTGAACCATGTCTCAGTATCACGCAAAGGGGCTGTGTGCGCGGACATCTGCCGACGTATAAACGGCAACATCGGCGCGAAACAGAGTCCCGCTATCAACATCCCGACAATGTATTCAACCAATGGACGCCAACGCCTCAGCACAACGAGCGCGCACGCATTGGCCGCCAGCAGAAATCCCATGTAGTACTGCGTATAGAGAGCCGCGATGGCAAGCAAGATGTAACAAACTTGCGCGCGTCGGCTGCGTTTCTCCGCAAGATAGCCGTCGTAAAAAGTGAGCAACAGCAAGGCTGTTAAGAGCAGGATGAGAGCATAGAGCCGTATCTCTATCGCTACGGCAATGGTCAGCGGATTAAAAGCGACTGCCGCCGCAATCCATCCCGGATGCACATCCTTCCAGAGCCTGCGCGAGAGCACACTCACGACATAGATTGTGAGCGCGACACAGATGACTGAGAAAAGCCGCGCGAAGAAGACTGACCCGTCGAGCTTGCGCCACAGGCTGAGAAACGCGAAATAGAGCGGAGCTTGCAGCTCAAAGTTAAGAGCCTGGTCCAGAGCATAACCGATACCCTTCTCCGTCGTGTGCAACGAAAACGCTTCGTCAACCCAGATATTTAATTTGTAAGAGAGAAAGAGCGTGAGCGCGAGATTGAGCAGAATGATGAAGTGAACAGACCATGCTTTGCAGAAATCGGCCAGCGATTTTTTTTCCGTATCTGTCTCTGCCATCAGTCTTCAGCCGACCCGGTTGGAAGATTTCAAATCTGAAATCTCAATCTTAAATTTCCCTGTCTTGAAGTAAATAACCTAAGTTGCGATTGGGGAACGGCTTCAGCCGCCTGTTATGCGGAAAGTCAGAGACTTTCCGTCGCCTGCTGTTCATAGGCATTCAGCGAGGCTCAGCCTCGCTGAATGATTGGGCCACAGTTGCCGGAAAAGCAAAGCTTTTCCGCACAGCATTGCGGCAAGCCGCTTCCGCTCGTTATCCCGCAACTTGGATTAAATAACAGACGCAAGCATCAGAGCGCAAACTATCCTGCACACGGACGAGATGCTTTGATGGTTTCGGAATTTTTAGCTTTCCGTGCCGACGCTCCGCATGCGGCTGATGCGCGGGATGCTGAAGTTAGGTTTGACGGATGGCAGGTCGGCTTTCGCGCTCGCAATCGTGCGCGCGTAATCGCGCAGGTTGAGGACTGTAAAATTTTCTTTCATCAGTCGCAGGACTTCCCCGACAACTTCGAGCTTCTTTGCGCTCGGCATTCTCATGGCCGGAAAAAATGAGAGAGCCGAAGTGTCATCGCCGCCCAGAAAATCGAGTGGATGCAGGAGCAGCGATGGCTCCGTCTTCGTCAAACGGCAAAGTTTCATAGCCGACTGAAAATATCTGACAGCTACCTTTGGCGCAAACACGCTCAAATACAAAATGTAGCTCACATGAATCGGCACTTTGAAAAGCGGCATCGTCGTCACGGGAATTTCCAGCAACTCCTGCTCATCCATCTTCCAACGATACGGCTTAACGGGACGCAAGCCTTCGCTCATCTTCCCGAAAAGCTCTTTGCGCTCCTGCTTCTCTTCCTCCGTGAGCTTCGTCGTCATGAAATAGTAAGCGCGCGCGAGCGGCCCCATGTAAGTCGGAAAAGTCGAAGCATCGTACTCGTAGCCGCGCCGGACGAGCACTTTTAAAATCTCTTTGGAGAAGATAAATCCCGGCCCGCGAAAGCCTGTCGGCCTCTGGCCCGTCACACGCTCAATCGCTTCCTCAGCTTCCTTTAGCTCTGCTTCGATTTCCGCTTCTGGATAGAGATGCAGCCACGGTTCGTGATGAAAAGAATGGTTGCCGACCTCATGCCCTGCGGCTGCAATCTGGCCCAGAGCCTCGCGGTTCTTCTCAAGCGCGGCATCCTGTCCGACGATGAAGAAAGTGATTTTCAACTCGCGCTCCGCCAGAAATTTCAGAGCGCGCGGCACGACCACATCCAGGTAGGAAGGAAAATCTTCCCAGCCTGCATCACCATGCGTCTTCATGTAAGACCACTGGTTATCAAGGTCCAGAGACAGGCTGGCAAATAGCTTCTTCTTCATATTCCTTTACTTGTTTCGTGCTGGCATTCGACGAATTGAATCTTTGCGGCAAAGACAAAAGCCTTGAAACAGATTTCTCTGCAAGCTGGACAGTCTCATTGACATTCAAAGTCCCGTTGACGATGTGCGCCGAATTGATAATGTGCAAGCCCTCTACGCTCGTCTGCATCGCTGGCAGTTTCGCGGAATAGTTGAGAGTCGGAATCGGAAACACATAACGCACGCGCGAGACGCGGAAAGAGATGACATCGCTTTTATCAAAATGCGGATACATGCGCGCAATCGCACTCAGGAAACTCTCTTTAATCTCTTCATCCGAGAGAGCGAATGCAGCATCATCCGGCGCAATATATTTCGGCAAGTAAACCAGCGCATGCCCGCCAAACTCTTTGCGGTCAACAAGCGCGGACATCTCTATGACTGCCGTGAAGGGGACGAAAGAGTCCGTGATGTTCGTCACATAAAAATCCGCGAGCGGTTTTTTCAAAAGCAGCGACGCGCAGATGATGCCCTGATATTGCACGCCATCAAGTTTGGCTTGCTCTTCATCCGACAAATCCCCGCAAACACGCGCGGCCACAGCCCCCGGCACAGTCAAAATAATCTGGTCGAATGTCTCGCGCGCTCCATTATCAAACTCTAAACTCAATGCGCCGCACGCTTCGCTGCTAACGCTTTTGACAGCGTGGCCCAATTTAATGCGGACGCCCTTCTCCTCTAAAACTTCTGCGAAGCGAGAAAGGATGCGCGCGTAACCGCCAGGTACATAGCCGAACATCTCTTTTTTCAAACCCGTGCGCCGCGCCGCGTACATGCGCGCAATCGTGGCCCAGATAAAGGCTGCGGAAGCTTTTGTGTAATTCTCTCCGAGCTTGGCTCTTAAAAGCGGCAGCCACATTTTCTCGAACGTGCGACGACCGGATAATTTTCTGAGCCACTCGGCCACAGGAATCTTCTCCAGACGCTTCCAATCCTTCACACGCGAAGCATAAAAAATCGTGCCGCCCAACCTGAGTTTGCCAAGCAAGCCGAGCGGAGGAAATTTCAGGAACTCCAACGTGTTCGACATCGAAACGAGTTGGCCGTCCGTATAAAAACCCGTGCGCGTCTCGACCCACTGCATCTCTTTTTCAAGTCCTAACTGTTCAAGCAAAGCACGTAGATGCATGTCCGAGAGCAACGTCACATGATAGTGCTTATCCCAGATTACATCTCCCAGATTCCACGCGCTTGCAAGTCCGCCCAACTGCTCCGCGCTCTCATAAAGCGTGACGCGACGGCCAGCCTCCGCAAGCCGCAGCGCGAGCGTCATGCCCAGAAGACCGCCGCCGACAATGGCCCAATTTTCAGATGTCGAAGATTGTTGCATCAATGCTTTTGTGATTAACGCTAAAGCTCTCTGACTTCGCCGCCGCGTATCTCATATCTCAAATCGCACGCGCTGCATTTTACTTCATCTGCATCTGCCGGTTCATACCCTGAAAAGCGGAAGAGCATTTGCCCGCAGCGACAAACGCAGCCGACGGATTTCGCAGGATGGCCGAGAGCGAGATGAAAATCCGGCACGGATTTCGTGACGAGCGAGCCCATGCCAATCATCGCAAATCGTCCGATGGTGAGATCGTTGCCGATTGTCGAGCCTGCGCCGATGGTCGCGCCCTCGCGCACAAGCGTCGGCAAGGTGTGCTCGTCCGGCTCTGAAGGTCGCAAAGCTTTTAAATCTGATGTGGTCGCGCGCGGAAAACGGTCGTTGGTAAAAATCGTGCCTGCGCTAATCATCACGCCGTCTTCAATCGTCACGGCGTTGCAGATATAGACCATCGCGTTAATCTTCACGCGGTTGCCGATAAAGACGCCGTAAGCGATGTATGTTTTTTCCCCGACAATGCATTCTTCGCCGAGCGTGGTCGAATGACGTATATGCACATTGTCCCAGACGGATGTGCCGCGCCCTATGCGCACTCCTTCTTCGATGATTGCCGTCGGGTGGATGCGTACATCGCTCATACTATGTCGCGCGCTTCGATGATGTGACTCGCGCTGCGTCTGTGCTCAAAGGCGTCGCCGTTAACAGTCGTCCAACGATTCTGACGCAGTGCTGCATAAGCCGCTTCAACTACTTCGACGGAAGCCAGAGCATCTTCGGGTGTGATGAGCAGTTGTTCTTCGCCTGCGATGGCGCGCGCGAAATTGTTTATCTGACTGCGAAACGCTTCGACCTTGTTATAGCCTTTGCCGAAGACAACCCAGTCGCGGCTGGACGACTGGCGATACCTTGATTCTTTCCAACCGACAGAGACAGTTCCGTGCGAGCCGTAGATGTTGATAAAGCTATCCAACTCTTTGTTGATGCTCCAGGACAAATCAATCGCGCCCATCACGCCGCTCGTGCTGCGTACAAAGATGTGCACAGTCTCTTCGACGCTGAGTCCCTGACTGCGCTTGCCTTCGACGACCTGCACGTCCGCGAGTGGGCCAAGAAAATATCGCATCAGGTCAACAGAGTGCGTGCCGTTATCTATTAGCACGCCGCCGCCGCTCACAGCCGGGTTCGAGTTCCAACGCGAAGCCATATCCACGCGTGAGGTGAAAGCGTTTTCAAAAAGCACTATCTCTCCCAAGATGCCGGAAGTGACGATTGATTTGGCGCGCACGACATCTTCGACAAAGCGAAACTTTGTCGCCATTGTCAGCGTCACGCCGTTCGCTTTCGCCGTCTCAAGCATCTGCTTCGCACTCGCAGAATCTATGCTCAAAGGCTTTTCGCAGAGGACATGAACTTTGCGCCTCAGAAAGAGCGTAGAGATTTCTGGATGCGTCACGGGCGGCGTACAAACAACAACCGCATCAAGCTCTTTTTCCGTTTCGGCCAGAGTTTGAACTGAATCATAACTGTGACATCCTAAGCCTTCGGCCAATGCGCGCGCAGCCTCCGCGCGCACATCCGCAACGGCCACCAGCCGCGCCGTCTCGCTCGTCTCAAACGCCTGCACATAAGCCTGCGCGATGCTTCCGGCTCCGATTAATCCGAATTTGAGTTTGTCTTTCATCTTTTAATCAGCCACAGAGACACCGCAGACACGGAGCAGAACAAATAGAAATTTAAGTTAGCTTTCTTTTCAAATTTTCTCCGTGTCTCCGTGTCTCTATGGCAATTTCCTTTCAGACAGCTAAATCCTCGGCAGCTTCGCGCACGGCGTCTGCGATGTAGTCAACATGCTCGTCCGTATAACGCTCGTTCCAGGGGAGCACCAGCACGTCATGCAGAGCCTCGAACGTGCCGGGAAATTTTTCCGCGCTGTAGTCAACCGTCTCTGGCCGCGCGAGGTTGAATGGAAAATTGCTTTCGCCAAAGGTGCGCTGTTTCTGAAAAACTTCGCACATGAAGGCAGGCTTCTGTATGTAGCGCGGCGCAGAAGCGATGCCCTTCTCCTTCAAGAGCCGCGCCATGCCGGGCGCGCCGTCTTTGATTAAATGGTCATCCACGCACAAACAATATTTCCAGTAAGTGTGAAAACTCTTTGGGCCAACATGCGGAGTGTCAACGCCGCGAATGCCTCTGAGCTTTTCCGTCAGGCTGTTCGCAGTGCGGACGCGGCTCTCGACAACTCCATCAAGTTTTTCAAGCTGCGCGACGGCGACTGCTCCCTGCAATTCGCTCAGGCGATAGTTGAGCGCGAGAAAGTAGTGGTCTGGATTCGCATCGCCATAGCCCCAAGCCTTGTTGATGAAGAGGAACATGCGGCGGGCCGTTGCATCATCATTTGTCGTGACGATGCCGCCCTCGCCCGTCGTCATGTGCTTGCCCTGTTGCAGACTGAAGCAGCCAATCGCGCCGATGCCGCCGACACGTTGCCTGTCATGCTCAGCCAGAAAAGCCTGCGCGCAATCTTCAATCACAGGAATCTCGCGCGCACGCGCAAGCTCCATAATCTCTTCCATCTCGCAAGGATTGCCGAAAAGATGCGTGACGACGATGGCGCGCGTTCGTTCGCTCAAAACTTTTTCGATGCTCTGCGCTGTGATGTTGTAAGTGTGTGGGTCAACATCTGCGAAGACCGGAATCGCGCCCTGATATAAAATGGGTGCGAGTGCGCCCATGTCCGTAATCGCTGTGGTCACAATCTCGTCGCCGGGATTCGGATTGATGGCGGCGATGGCCGTGTGGACTGCGGCAGAGCCGGACGCGCAGGCATAGGCATATTTGACGCCAAGTTTCTGGGCGAATCGCTCTTCGAGCGTCTTAACGAAATTTCCTTTAGTGCTCGTCAGTGTGCCGCTCTCTATGACTTCCGCGAGAAGCTCAAGCTCCTCTGCGCCTAGAGTTCTGCCAGATGCATCCTGATCCGACGGCAGCGTTAGAAGCTTTTCGGGGTGCAATAATGTGTCTGTCATGTTCTGTATTTATGTGATGTCGCTACGGGTGGAGTTTGATAAGCGGAATCGAGCGAAGCTTCAGGCAAAAGATGTCCTGAAAGATTCGCTCTAGGTGATGCGCTGCCGCGACGCATGACGCGCATGGCGGCGAGGCGCGAAAGAAGACGCAGGTGTCCGGCGATGGTGCGCAGGATTTTCATCTTGGACCAGCCGAAGAGCCTGACTTCCAAAGTCGCAGGATATTCGACAATCTTTTTGCCCGAAAGGTCTAAACGACCAAGCATCTCTGCTACGCCGAGAAAGCCGTTCTCCTTGACACGCAGGCCCAGCACTGCGCTCCGGCGATAAGCGCGAAAGCAGCTTGTGTAAGTATGCAGCTTTTGCCGCAAGACCTGACGGTAAAGAAAAGACGAAGCTTTAGAGAGCGACAGACGCCACGACGGGACATTGCGCACGGCTCCCTGCGGGTGATATGGCGAAGCCGTCACCAAATCAACTTCGTCTGTCAGCAACGGAATCATGTTGCGCAACTCGTGCGGGTCGTATGTGCAATCACAATCAATCGAGCAGACAATCTCTGTTTCAGCCTGCCTGATGCCGGTCAGGATGGCTGCGGCGACTCCGCGATTCTCTTCATGCTTGAGAAACTTGCTATTCGGTTTCGTCCCAAAAAGCTCGTGCAGAGAGTTCCATGTCTTATCTGTGCTGCAATCGTCAACGAAGATAAAGCGCAGGTCGTAATCCTTTTCGAGCGTGGCCTCGACGCTCTTCAAAGTGTTGGAGAGATAATGCAGGGCCAGCTCTTCATTAAAGCACGGGACGACGATGCTGACAGGAGTGAGCCCGCCTGTGGAATTGTTTTGAGAAACTATCGCGGGCGCGGATGAAATCTCTGCTATCGGCGATGGCTTCGATGCGAGAGCGGGAATGGCATCAGTCTTTGTCGCCGGAGTTGCTTCGTCGAGCGCGGTGCTGAGTCCCAAGTATTGCGCGCCGCCGACAAAGTGATACTTGCTGAAATATTCTTCCAAGACCCATTCCATCTTATCGAGCTTGCGATAGTGGCGTATGCGATTGATGGGCGAGGCTGCGCTGATGCGCGGCTGCTCAGGGTCTAATTCCCAGACGTGGAAGTACATCACAAAGGGCGCATCGTATGTCTTGTGCCAGTGGTCAACAGCATGCTTGAGAAGCGTGTGCGGAATCTGTCGAAAATAATTTCCGCCAGCAATCGGAACCATCCAACGGCCCAGCTTAAATGTCGAAACGGGAAAGACCCAGAGGTCTTTGTCGCCGCAATGATGCTGATGCGCAAAGCGCAGGCGCGGCTCTGCTTGCGTGGCGCGCGCGTTTGGCACAAAGCTCGAATCGTATGCATAGCCCTCTTCGGCCAGCACATCCAAGGCCCACAAATCGGAAGTCGGAGAGAGACGATGAGCAGCGCGATAGCCCAAGACCTTCATGCCGCTCGCGCGTTCCAAAGCTTCGCGTGCGCGTTGCAGGTCTTCACGAAATTCAGTCGGCGTCATCTGCCGTATCGTGCGATGATAATATCCGCGACTCGCAATCTCATGCCCGCGCCGCGCGACTTCTTTGACGATGTCCGGGCTCTGGTCTGCAATCCATCCGAGCACGAAAAATGTGGCTTTGATATTGAAACGGTCGAGAAGGTTTAGAGCCTTGAGCGTGTTCTGTTCAAAGCGCGTCTCGAAGCGATACCACTGACGATGCTGTATGATGCGATTGAACGCGCCGACGTGAAAATAGTCTTCGAGCAGGACGGTCAAAAGATGCTGCTTCTGTATGGAAGGCGTGTCGCTCATCTTAAGTATTTACAGCTACCCGTTCATGCTCCGCGCTGACATTTAAGACTTGCGCGATAATCTCTGCAATGCGTTGCCCGCTATCTCCCGCGCCGAAAGGATTTTCGATGCGATGCACTTCGCTCGTCCAGCTTCCGTCGCTGTAAGCTTCTTCGAGCATCTGCTCTAAAACTTCCGGTCGCCCGCCGACCAGACGCGCGATGCCTGATTCTAAAGCTTCCGGCCTTTCTGTGTTCTCTCTCAAAACCAACAAGGGCTTGCCGAGCGTCGGGGCTTCTTCCTGCACGCCGCCCGAATCAGAAACTATAAGCCACGCGGCGGAAAGCAGCGCAATGAAATCTTCGTAGCCCAAAGGCTCTATCAAATGTATCCGCGGGTGATGCGAGAGAGCCGCGCGTGCAGCCTCTACGACAGAAGGATTCGGATGCACCGGAAAGATAAGCGAGACATCTTCGCGCTCTTCGACAAAGCGGCGCAGCGTCACAAGATTTTCCAGCATCAACTCGCCAAAGCTCTCGCGCCTGTGCGTCGTCAGGACAATGCGCTTTAATCCATCTGTCTTGTCCAATAACTCTTCCATCGCAGAATTCTGCGGCGACAATTTTTTGATGATACTTTGGAGCGAATCAACCACAGGATTGCCGGTCACGAAAACATTCCGAGGTTCGACGCCTTCTGCGAGCAGCGTCATGCGATTGCGCTGTGTGGCCGCGAAATGATGCGTCGCCAGCCGCGTAATCATACGGCGATTCATCTCTTCCGGGTAAGGGCTGCGCGGATTGCCTGAGCGCAGGCCAGCCTCTACATGGCCCACAGGAATTTTTCTGTGAAAGCCCGCGAGCGCGCCCGCCAAGGCAGTCGTCGTATCGCCCTGGACCAGAATCAAATTTGGCTGTTCCTCTGCCAGTATTTTGTCCATCGCCGCAAGCACACGCGCGCAAACCTGATTGGGCGTCTGAGCAGGCGACATCACATGCAGGTCGTGGTCTATGCGTATGCCTAGCAGGCTGATGAAAGGATAGAGCAAATCCGTGTGCTGGCCCGAAGCGACATTGATGGTCTGGAAAGAATCTTGCAGAGCTTCAAGACCGCGTATGACCGGGGCGAGTTTGATTGCTTCGGGGCGCGTGCCAAAGAGCGTGAGCACCTTTTTGCGCGGCGCGCGGGCGGACGGACGCGCTCTGAACAATCTCAGCCAGTTGAGTCTGGGCGTTGTCTGAAAGGTGGTGCTCATGTTGGGGCGCTTTACGTCAAGAGGTGTGCTAAGAATGGTCACATCCTCTGACAATATGGAAAGAGGGTTAAAGCCGCACGATTTCCGCTAATTGGCGTTTTATTCCTACTTCCGGGAAATAGTCTAAGCTGGTCAGCGGAAATGGTTTATTCAGATCGAGAGATCGGGATTTCAGGAGGCCGTGCCAGTTCCGGCAAATGCGCCGGACAAGTTGCCCGACATCAAAGATATTAGGCTAAACAATGCCCTTTTGACAACTGTTTTAATCATTGTTTTATTTTTGCCCTGTTTTTAGACCGCTCAATCGCAAAAACTGATGCGCCCTCGCTGACGGTCGGGCTACTGCCCCGCAGCTTACAAGAGAGGGGCAGTAGCCCGACCATCAGGCAGGGCGCAGGTGATTGCAATTTTTGTCTGTGAGAAGGCGTTTAGCCTTCGGGTGGGCCAGAGCAGCTCGGCCCGTGCAGCGCGGGAATCTTCCCGCTGATGGTCGGGTAATTCTCTGCCTCCGCGTTGAGCGCGAGCCATTCCGCCCATGTGTCCGGCAGAGTCGTGTCAGCAAAGATGGCTTCGACGGGACATTCAGGCACGCAGGCATCACAATCAATGCAGGTATCCGGGTTGATATACAGGCGATCCGGCAGTTCATGAAAAGCCTCTACCGGACAGACCGCAGCACAATCCGTATATTTGCAATCCACGCACAGTTCTACTACGACATACGTCATCTTCCAGCTCTCCTTCTTCGACGAGGATATGATTTCAGATTAAGCGGCGCGGCTCGGTTCTCAAATTCTTCCAGAATCTTTCGCGCGGCTCGTCCGGTGACACCAATAATTAGCACGATGGACGAAGATGCTGCAAACTTTTCTTCACCTGCAAACGCTAAAAAGCCGGTTCTGTGTTCAGTTCCCGACAAACTGAGCACAGAACCGGCAGGGCAATCGCGCTTTTAGCGACCTTCGTCCCCCAACAAAGACGCCGTGCGCGATTGGGGCGAGGGAGAGAATTTAGTTGCCGATATAAAAATCTCTGCCCGAAGCTGTGTCCGCGTTCAAGAGCAAGCCGCCTGACACGGATGTTCCGAGCAGGACTTGCGCATTGACTTCTGTTGAAGTCGAAGTCGTGCCGAGCACATTTGTATTGCCTGTCGCATCAAGCGCGCGGTTAATCTTATCGAGCGACACCTTGATGATTATCTGATTGCCGACCACTTCACCCGAATCAACCGGAACGGGATTTCCGTTCGCATCCTCAACCGCGCCCTGATTGCGTGTCCCGTTGGGCAAGGTCGAGATGATGCCGAACTCGTAAGACATCGTGCCTGTCTCGCCGTTGGCCGCAGAGACAAAGAGCGTCGTCGTTCCGTAGTTCGAGCCGATGTACCACTGATTGTTGACCGTGCGCGCCGCCAAATCCTTAACCGTTAAGGTATAGACAATCTGCTGCGTCGAAGCGTCATATGAAAAATCTGCGCTCAAGATGTCGAGCGAAGAATTTGTCAGTTGGTCGCCCTCGACATCAACGATTTCCAGATTGGCTGGCGGGAAGAGATTCGCCGGATGGTTAATCTGCGAGAGACCGAACACTGTGCGAACTGCATTGTGCGCGTCCACATAGCCCGCACCGACCACACGCTCTTCATACGGCATCGGATTGGCCGTCTGTCTGAGAATGGTCACGACCTGATCCGGCGTCAGCGTCGGGTCTGCTTCGAGCATCAGCGCGACGACGCCTGAGACATGCGGGCAAGCAAAGCTTGTCCCCTGTGATGAAAGATAGTTTGGCAGATAGCCCGGCGCGATGTTCAAAGCATCGCCGTTAAGCATGCCGCTCGCATTCATCAAAGCCGAGACGCCATGCGCGCGCACGGAGATGATGCCGACGCCGGGAGCAGTGATGTCCGGTCTGAGGTTAGGCTGCGCGTTCGGGTCTGCGGGTTGACCGGCAACGTCTGTGCCTGTGCCGTTGTCTATGCCGCGCGAGCTAAAGCCTGCGGGCGAGCCGAAGCCCTGCTTTTCGCCAGCCGCGACAGAGATAGTCCAAGGCATCGTCGAATATGGATTAATCGAAGTCGGAGTGTCGCCTGCGTTGCCTGCTGCAAAGACGACTACGATGTTGCGGTCGTGCGCAAAGCGCGTCGCCACGTTGATAGGATTTTCCGGCGCGACTTCGCTTGCAGCATAGCCGCCGCCCCAGGAGTTATTGATGACTCGGATGTTGTGATTGAATTGATGAACCAGAAGATAATCGTATGCGCCGATGATGGTGACGAGCGGCAAGCCTTTGTCGTCGCCTGCATTGACGCCGACGAGATGCGCGCCCGGCGCGACGCCGCCGTAAAAGCCGCCTGAGTTTGCGCCATTGCCAGCCGCGACTCCCGCGCCGTGCGTGCCGTGACCGGATTCGAGGTCAGAGGTCTGCTGGTTTTCAAGATAGACGGGCGGCACGAAACCTGTTCCGGCGATGGTGTCCGCGACAGGAACATAAACCAAGCCGAGCAGCCCTGCATCGGAGACATCCATGTGCGCGAGCGGTTGAATGACATTCTGTCTGACCTTTGTGCCGTACTGTAAATCTGCCTGCGTGCCGTCAATGCCCGTGTCAATGTAGCCGATGCCAATGCCTTTGCCTGTGACAGGCATTCCGGGATTCTGCGTGTTGCGCATAGTGACCTGCGTGTCGGCCATCATCTGCGGGACGCCTATGAAGCGACGGCTTGAATTTGTTAAAGGCTTGAGGACGCGATTGGCCCAGACGGAGACAACATTGGGCTGCGACTTGATGGCGTTGGCCTGCACGAGCGAGACATCTGCAACGACCATCGGCAACTCGCGCATCGCGTAACCCTTCGTGATGCCGATGCTCTGCAATCGCGCGAGTTCTGATGCGCCGGGACGAGTCTTGTAAGTAATGACTGCCGGAATCTTTGTGCCTGGCATGCGCGTCGAGAGATACGAGATAAGCAGCGGGTCAACTCGCGCGGCTGAGAGGCCGGGCAGGTTGGTCGCTTCTGTCGTCACTTGAAACATCATCGCCAGGGCCAAGAGAGCTGTTGTGATGAGCGTCCTTTTCATTACCTTCATCCTCCTCCTCGAAATGCAATCCGTGCGAAACTTTTTAAGAAGCGGATCGGGGGCAGCCTAAACAATTTGTTGCCAGGGTCGCCCCCGAACCTACGAGGTCGCGTGCGTTGCTTCCCGACTAAGCAACGCCGCGACAGGCTCGATCTTTAGGTCCCTGCGACGAAATTCCTGCGGAAGTTGTCGAGAGCGTAGGCCATGAAAGCTCTGGACATTGGATTGTGCGGATTGACGCGCGCCTTCAGGGTCGGCTGCAAGTCAAACGGCCCCTGTTCGAGCGTGTAGGTGGCTTGCAGAATGCCTCTGTCGAGCGCGAGTTGCACATAGCCGCGCAAGGCTGTTGGGATGTCTGCGTTGTCCGTCAGCACGAGCGTCTGCCCGCTATATGTGACCGTCACGGGCTGGCCCGCTTTGGCTTTGGCTTCCGCATCGAGGCCGAGCGCGCGCACTAGCGCGACTGCGATGTCAAGACGCTCAACTTTGCCGTCAGGAAGAAACTCGCTGCCGCTTGCGCTCATCATGCCTTTCGGCGTGAAGTTGTAATCGCGTGTCGTCGAGCCGCTGGCCGTCACAGCTTCTGCAATCGGAGCAAGTTCCGCAGAGACATCTGTGAAGCGTTGCGTTGAGCCGAGCGACTGGCGCACGGGCGTGTTCAAGACCAGCAGCCTTGCCAGGTCTGCGCGCGTCACTGCGCTTTCAGGGCGGAAGGTGCTATCGGAGAAGGTGTCCATCTGGCGATTCTTGAGCGCGTTTTCAATCTGCGCCTGCGCCGTATGTCCCTGAATGTCCGCAACCATTTCGAGCGTGAAAAGTTTCTGTTGAATCGTGCCGTTAACCGGGCCGGGCAGAGCCGCGCCGGAAGTCGGCAGGCTGACGTTCGGCAGAGCCGCGAGGCCGCGCACGCCGCGTGCTTCGAGAAGCCACTCGCCGGGCTGCGGATTCTTGACGATGACCTGACGTGTGTTGCCATTGAGAATCGGCAGCGCGATGCCGCTTGAATATTTCGTGCCGTCGGGCGCGGTCAGCAGGATGCCGATGGTGTTGCCGTCGCCAGTCTCAATCGCGTTGTCGAAAGTAGCGAAGACATCCAGCACGCTCATGCCTTCCGCAACCGTGAAGGTCACGGAGTTGGTTGAACCGGGGCCGGGCAAAGCAGCCGGGCTGTAGTCAATGTGGAACGGCTCTGCGGCAGGGCCGCTCACGCTGAAACGCGCGTTGAAAGCAGGCTCGCGGAATGTGCCGTAGTTCTTCGAGCGATTGAAAACTTTATCGACCGCTGCATAAGCATTGACGTAGCCTGCGCCGACTTCATAGTCCTCATAGCCTGGCATGCGCGAAGATGTTTCCGTCAGGATGCTGCGAATCTGATCCGGCGTCAGCGTCGGGTCTGCGTCGAGCATCAGGGCGACTGTGCCAGCGATGAACGGCGTCGCCATCGAAGTGCCGGAAATCTGCGTGTAGAAAGGAATGTGCGCGACAGGCAAGTCTGCGTCAGCCGTCGTGCCGTTGGCCGTCAGGTTCGAGATGGCGCGCACCGAAACCATATCGGAAGTGAACTTCGCAGTGTTGGTTGCAAACTCGCGGCCAGTGCCGGGAGCAGTGATGGTCGGTGTGTCGTAATCGTCGCTCGTATCCTCGTTGCCGAGTCGCTCTGCGCGCGGCAGACCGCGTGAAGAGAAGCTGGCAAGCCCGCCCTCTTTCGTTCCGGCGGCGACGCCGATGACCCACGGAGCTTTCGCATATTGATTGTAAGTTCCTTTGCCTGGGCCGGAGTTGCCCGCCGCGAAGACGACAGTGATGTTGCGTTCATAGGCTTTGCGGCTGGCGACGTGAATCGGGTTGTCCGGCTCAAACGGCCCGCCGCTTCCGTATGAGTTGGAGATGACGCGTATGTTGTAATCGAATTGATGTACGAGAGCCCATTCCCACGCGCCGACGGCGTTGAGGACGAAGAGGCCCGCGCCGAGTCCTGCGCCGATGAGCTTTGCGCCGGGAGCGACGCCGCGATAGAGGCCGCCGGAGTTCTGGCCCGTGCCGCCGATGATGCCAGCGCAGTGTGTGCCATGCCCGACGGTCTGGTCTGTGTTCGGCACATTCTCGACTGTGACGAGCGGCGTGAAGCCTTCCGCAACCAGGTCAGTGCTCGTCAAGACCTGCACGTTCTGGACAACTTTCTGGCCCAATCGGAGGTCGTTGTGCGTGGCGTCAACGCCCGAATCAATGACCATCACGGAGAAATCGCCCTTGCCGGAGACTGGCAATCCGCCATTGCGAAAAGTGAACGCGCCATCGGAGAGCACGCGGTCAACGCCAGCCACGACGCGCGCCTGATGCATGTAATATTCGAGCTTGTCATTCGACCAGACGGAGCGCACCGCGCTGTTGCTTGCCAGCGCGCGCACCTGTCCGGCTGTCGCAGGAACGCCGACCATGCCTAGCTTTTGGAAAGTGATACCTTTATTGATGCCGATGCCGCGCAGGATATTCAGGTGCGCCGCGCTCAAGCCGTCGTTGGTGTTAAAGGAAACGATGACGAATCCGACGCTGGCCGAATCGCCCAGTTGATTGAGCTGGCTCGAAAGCGTCTGGCTGAGGGTCGCGGCCTGCGCCGACGAAAGTGTCGCAAAGCTGATGAGCAATGCTGCAATAAAAGTAGTAGCTATTCTCTTAATCATGGTTGTATCGGCCTCCGTGTCGGGTGCAAAGTCCCAAAATCCGCTTTCTGTTAGTTTTCAATTCCGCGAGGGGCAGAACGTGTCGCTGTCAACGATTGAGAGAATAGACCTTGCCCTTTGAGAAAAACTTGAGCCGCCGAAAATATTTTCAGTTTGCGATTTTGTTAGGTTTTTCGAGCTTTTTCAGAGGCTTGAGGCCACTTGAGGAATCCTTGAGGCATGGAACAGAGTGGGCGGATTCAACTGCGAACAGCAACTTGTTGACTGACAAGGCTCTTGTGTCACCTAACACAAGAGCCTTGTCAGTCAACAATGGAGCGTTGTCAGTCAACAATGGAGCGTTGTTGGCTGACACAAGAGCCTTGTCAGCTGATACAAGAGCCTTGTCAGCTGATACAAGGGCTTTGTCAGCTGATACAAGGGCTTTGTCAGCCGACACAAGAGCGTTGTTGGCTAACAATAGAGCTTTGTTAACTGACAAAACTGTTATGTTAGCCAACAAAGCTCCTGTGTCGGCTGACAAAATTGCAAATGCCTTGCGCCCTCCTTGACGGTCGGGCTACCGCCCCGTCAACTTTCGCCGGAGGGGCAGTAGCCCGACTGTCAGGGAGGGCGTATCAGACTACAGAATCCTGAAGGAAACTGCGCGAGTCAACGGATTGACCGTAAAGCGCACGCGTCTGGTCACATTCACGCCCGTCGTCGCTGGCTGGAAGGCGCTATTGCCGCCGCCCTGCTGCGCGCCGCCTGAGCCGTTCAGGATGAACTGCTCGCTGGTGATGGTGAACTGCGTCGGCCCGTTGCCGAATCCTATGACGCGATAGATATACGTGCGTCCGGGCGTGATGCCTGCGCCCACCTCTTCCTGCGGCCCGAAGTTGCCGGACGAATCGAGCACATGGCCCGCGTCGTCTCTCAGTTCAAAATCCAGGTCAGGATACGCGCCCGCCGAAACAGGCGAGGCTGTGAGCCTGCCCGTGACGCCAAACGAGCCTTCTTTGGCAACGAAAGGCACATCCATGTAGTCAACGCCATTTACGAGCACGTTGCCGCCGCTACCGAGAACGATGAGCCCATTGTATGTGTCCGTCACGCTCGACAGGTCAATCGGAGAGCGGCCACCGCCGTCGCCGTCGTATGGCTGGCGACCGTTTGCCGCAATCGAAGCTCCGCGCACACGCGCCGTGACCAGCGCGTCGAAGGTAAAGAGCTGCGCCTGCGGGTTGTTGAATTTCAAGCGATGCGCTGCGGAAGTCGCGCCTGCGGGCAGCGTCTCGTTATAGACAAAGTTGGCTGGCACGCCTCGTCCGTCGCCGCCGTTGTCTGCGTTCGCCACTGTCACGGACGGATGCGAGATGCTGACAATCTTAAAGTTGATTGGAGCAAAAGCAGTCCGGTCAGCGGCACTGACGCCGTTGTTTCGCAAGGTCTGGTCAAACTCGAAGACGCCGTTGGCAAACGACATGTTCGAGACAGCAGATTGAATCGCAGACGAGACATCCTGTATGCCTGAGCTCAACGAAGCAGAGCCGCTCAAATCGCTTGCGCCAAACTGCTTGTTCGGATTCACATTCAAAGCTCTGACGGCATACTCCGTATCGAACATCTGATTAAAGCCGTTCGCCTCATTCGTGTTCTTGATGCCGACTGGCGCAAAGAATTCCGCAATCGCGCCCTTGTCTTCATAGCTCGTCCCAGAAGTCACATAAGAGACATGACTCCATCCGGTCGTAGCATTGTCTCCATCAAAATATTCGCGGCCCGGCACGCCCTTAAACTGACGCTGCCCTGCTGTCCCGATTTTTCTCTTGAAGACTTCGTAAGCGACTGCGCCTTCGGATGGCTGCCAGGAGAGGCGCACAGACTTTGTCGAAGCGGGTTCGAGAATCACGCCCTGCGGCGCAGCCACGTGGTTCTGGTCCAGAGCAAACTCCGGCACAGCCGTCGAGATGGTCTGCCGCCCGCCAATCGGAGCCGCAGCGTTGAGGCCAATCTCATGCGACGCAAAGACCTGCCAGATTAAAGCTTCGTGCTGGCCCGGCGCGTCGAGGTCTGAAGCATCCGTCGGATACAAAATCCTATCGGCCATGATGAACGAATCGCGCGCTTTGACGAAAGTATCCGGCGCGGTCAGACCGAGCAGGTAGAGCGAGCCTAAAAAGATTCTCTCCCATGATTCCTGCCCGCGAGAGATGCTGCGAGTCGGCTGTCCATCCAAAAACGCCGGACGCTTAAATTGCATCTGCGGCTCTGCTGCAATCATCAACTCGCGCACGCCATGCATCGCGGCCACATAAATCTCACCATCACGATGCTCTTCAAACGCAGCAGGATTTCCGCGCGTGCCAAGCTCAGAATATTTCAAAGTCGTATGCACAGAGCGAATCCACGCCAGAGAGTTCGGGTCGCGTCCCTGCGCGCGAAACGCCGCGCGAATCCTGGAGCCCTGCACGCCATACTCGCCAATCGCTTCCGCGCCCGTAATCGTATAGGCCCACAAATCCGCCTGTCCTTCGTTCATCGCGCTGCCTTCCGGCCCGCCTTCGAGTCCCGCAATCGGCGTCGAGATGGAATGCATTCCTTCGTGATAAGCGACCGGGCCGTCTTTGCCTAAATCGTTGAAGAGATAGCCGTGACCATAAACGGTCGGGTTAATCACAATCTTCTGCGGGCCTGCGGGCGTGTCCACAGTCTGAATCACAGGCAGCGAGAAAGCGTTATCGAATCCGGCTATCGAACGAAGAATCGTGTCCGGGCTCGTCGTGTCCGGCGCGCTGCCTCCAAGTGTCGGAGCAATCGTGTTCGGGAAATGCGAGAGCCCTACGAGCGGGCGGTCGCTGTTTTGATAGTTGTCAGGGAAATCGCCCTGACCGATGGGGCTGTGCACGGAATCCGCGCGACGATGTATGTCGTTGATGTACTCGACCAGATAATTGATAAAGAAGAAAAGATTTGACGTATCGAAATGTTCGGCTGGCTCTGCCAGATCGTCCGCCTCGTTCGGCTGCGCTTCGAGCGGAGGATTGTCATTGCGGAAATGAAACGTGCCGAGCGCGCTCTGCGCGAAAGGCTGCTTGGTCGCAAGGACATTCTGCACGAGCGCATGCGGCCCGCTCAAAGTGCCGTTCACGCCCGTCGCATTCGTTCCCGGATTAAATGAGCGAAGCTGCACGCGCAACAATCCTTCGGGCGCGCCTGTAGCATCCTTTTTGTATTCGCCGGTGTCCGGGTTAGCCAGCTTCGGAGTGCTCGGAAAAATGTCCGCAGTGTAAGGCAGAGTCTCATTCTGATAACGAACTAAATTTTCCCTTGAAAGAATCTGACCGTTCGAAGCATCAACCTGCGTGATAAACATGCCGAACGGGTTTCGGGAAAAAGTAATCACATTCCAGGCCATACGGTAGCCATCCGCCGTCGGATAAATATTCAAACGCGGCTCGCGCAAGACAGGAGCGACTTCCTGCGTCAACCTGTCCAGAGCCGGAGCCATAATCTGCTCTGCGCCGCTCGGCCAGTTCACAGCATAACGCGCAAGCTCTGCCTGCACAGTCTGCGAAGCCAACGCGCCCGTCAGCGCAGTCGAGGTCTGTACAGCATCAGCATCGCGAAAGGTAGAGCCCATCACCATCCGTATCTGCTTTTCGGAGTTCATCAAAAATCCAAGCCCGCCGCCAGCGACCTCCACGCTTCCAACCGTCTGCTGAAAGCGCAAGAGATAACCGCCGAAAGCTTCCTTCTGGTCAACTAAGCGCAGCGAAGCTGGACTGACGCCGAAGAGATTTGAATTGGCCGCGACAAAAGCGCGCGCGGTATTTTCCGGCGTGTCTGAAGAAGGAGCTGTGTGAAATCCCATCATCACATCGGGCGAACCCGCGAAAGGATTCCAGCGCACAGTCGCCTGCTCGCCATAGCTGCCCTTGAATCCGTCCAGAGCCGCGACCTGCGCGCTCGTCGGCTGGCGCGTCGCCGCCGCCAGCGAATTGACATCCACATTCGGCACGCTCCTGCGATACGGGTCAAAGTTGAACGCGCTCGTCTGTGGCCCACTCGCGCGCGAAGGCGCAGGCACGATGATGAGCGTTGTCACAACCAGCAGGACAACTAAAAAGATTGCGATTTGTGATTTGCGATTCCTCAGCATGTTGGTCTTCATTTTCCTCTCCTCCGATTGATGCCCGCACACTTCCGATGCTGACAAATTTACGGAAACCGTTTGAGAAAAACTTGAGACGCGAAGAGGAATGAAGAAAATGCTTTTTTCCTAAGAAATCCGGCGGTTTTAATCTACTTGAGGCAAACTTGAGGAGGGCAAAAGACAATCTCCCGCAAAGGCGCAAAGGCGCAAAGAAAGCACGCAAAGGTCTTGAAGCTTTACTTAGCTTGCATGCTTTCTTCGCGTCTTTTCTTTGCGTCTTTGCGCCTTTGCGGGAAACCTGCTTTTTATCTTCTCACTAACACATACTTCTGCAATCTCTCACTCCACGCAAACCTGTGCGCAAAATAAAACGCGTGCGTCAACAGTTACATTGACGCACGCGTTTTGTCGTGAACGGAAGTTTTAGAGCTTATTCAGTCGGCGGCTTATTTATCATAGCCAGCGCGTGGGCCAGCCTCTGCTCTAGTCAAAGCGGCCTGCGGATTAAAGAGCGCGCCGTTCGGCTTGAGCAATCCGCGCGCGAGTGCGACGGAGACATAGCCGCGCATGCTCGACGGAATTGACGCCACATCCAAAACGGGAAGCGGCCCTGCCGTGCTGACTTGCGAAGTCAGCCCTGCTGCGCGCACTAACACGATGGCTGCCGTCAATCTATCCACGCGGTCGAGCGGACGGAAGTTGCCGCCCGTCGTCGTGTCCATAAACAGTGGGCCAGAGGGCGCGGACTGCACGCTCTCTACAAAGAGGCGCGTCGGATTATCCTGCACATCCGCAAAGCCCGGCTGCGCGGAGAGGTATTGCGGCGCGCGACCTGAGAGCACCATCGCGGCGGCCAAATCTCCGCGCGAGACTGTAAAGCCGGGTCGGAAATTTGCGCCGTAAGACGACATCACAAAAGTTCGCAGAGCCTGATAAATGTCTGCCTGCACACTGCTGTTGAGGCCGCTTAAATCCGCGAGTGGAGCATATTCGACGCGCGTTGTTTCGAGCGCGCCGAAGATTGGCTGCGCGCTTCCCGCCAAGCTCAAAGTGTTAATGATGCGCGCCTGATACGTTCCCGGCGAAGGATTTTTAAGAGCCACGCGCTCGCGCTTGCCTGTCAGGCCCGTGCGGTTATTGGCATTCGATTCGCCGCGCTTGTTGCCGTTGCCGTCATACACCGTGAGGCCCAGGTCATTCATGTTTGTCATAGGCCCCCAGGCGGTCTGTATTGAAGCAAGCAGCGTGTTCTGCGGAATCGTGAAGCTCGCGTCAAACGGGCTGCCGGGTTGAACTGTGCCTGTGAAAGTCTGGAACTGGTCTGTGACGAACTGCACCTGTCCTCTATCAAGAGTCGCGCGCCACATGCCCATGCGTCTCTGCGGAAAAGCTGCTTCCAAAACTGCTGCGTGTGTGTTCAGCATTCCCGCTCCGACTTCATGCGCGTAGTAACTTGGAAGCGGAGTCGCAGTGCGTTGCAAGATGTCTCGCACCTGCGTTGGCGTCAGTTGCGGGTTGGCTTCGAGCATCAAAGCGATTGCTCCGGCCACCTGCGGCGCGGAAAAGCTTGTCCCGCTCGCAGTCGTATAAAAAGGAATCTCGCCCGGCGTCAGACGCTGCATGTCAGTCTCGGATTCATTACCGAGCGCGCCATAGACGCTCGTCACCAGCGCGCCGCGAAGACTAACGATGCTCACGCCCGGCGCAACAACGGTCGGGCGAAACATTTGACTGCCAAACGCGCCGCGCGAAGAGAAGTTTGCAAGCCGTCCCTGTTCATCCGTCGCGCCGACGCTGATGACCCACGGCGCAACCGCGTAAGGGTTGAGCGAGTTAAGACCGGAGCCCGTATTGCCCGCGGAGAAAACAACATTGATGCCGTTCTCGACGAGCATACGCGTAGCAACATTGACCGGGTCGTTGAAATCAAAAGCGGTGTTGGCCGAAAAGCTGCAATTCACGACGCGCACATTCAGAGCCGCGTTGTTAGCAAGCAAGTAGTCAAAACCAGCCAGCACATAAGAGAGATTCAAATCGCCCGCGCTCAATCCGACAATCCGCGCGCCCGGAGCGATGCCGCTATATTTATTGCCGGAGCGCATGCCGTTTCCTGCAATCACGCCCGCGACAAAAGTTCCATGACCGTAAAGCTGATCCGTGCTCGGCAATCCTTCCACGTTGACAGGATTGTTAAAGCCCACGCTCACGCTCTGCGTATCAACCAGCTTGACGTTCTTGACTACACGACCGGACAAGTCTGCATGCGTGCCGTCAACTCCCGTATCAAGCACAGCCACAGTCACATTGCGACCCGATAGCGGCATCCCGTTATTCCTGATAGTCAAATCTCTATCGCGCGGAACGCGGGACGCGCCATTGATAGCAAGTCGCGTATCAAGATTTGCCTGCAACGTGCGAGTGCCGTAAATCGAACGCACCGAAGAGAGACGCGAGATGGCTACAATCTGGTCGCGCCGCGCAGTGATGCATACCATCGGCAGCATGCGATAGCGCGTGCCTCCGAGAACTCCTATGGCTTGCAAGGCTGCGATGTCTGCATCCGTCGTCGGTTGATGATAGATGACTACTGCATTGACGTTGCTGTCATCCGTCACATTATTGAGACGCACAGCCAGCTCAGGGTCTAAGCTTCTGATGCCACTCCCCGCGCCGTCCGCGCCCGTCATCGTGATACCATCCGCGCCTGTCATCGTAATACCGTCCGCGCCCGTCATCGTGATGCCGTCGGCCCCAGTCATCGTGATACCGTCCGCGCCTGTCATCGTGATGCCATTTGCCGGAACGGAGAACACAACCCCGTCTGCGCGCGTGGCAGTGATGCCGTCCGCGCCTGTCATCGTGATGCCGTCCGCGCCTGTCATCGTGATGCCGTCCGCGCCTGTCATCGTGATACCGTTCGCGCCGGTTCTTGTGACGCCATCCGCGCCTGTCATCGTGATACCGTCAGCACCCGTCATCGTGATGCCGTCCGGCTGTCGTATAGCAACTGAATCCGCTTGATAAGTCGTGCCATCGGCTCCGGTCATCGTGATGCCATCTGCGCCAGTCATCGTGATGCCATCAGCACCTGTCATCGTAATGCCGTCGGCTCTGGTTGCGTTGACGCCGTTGGGGCCTGTGTAGGTCGCGCCGTCAGCACCCGTCATGGTGATGCCATCGGCTCCGGTCATCGTGATGCCGTTCGGAGTGAAAGCGAGAAAGCCGTCCGCGCCTGTCATCGTGATGCCGTTCGTGCCGACGTAGGTGACACCGTCGGCTCCGGTCATGGTGATGCCATCCGCGCCAGTCATCGTAATGCCCGCGAGCGAGGGGGCTGCGCCGATAACAAGGACGAGAAAGAGTGCGATAAATCGTCTCGACCTGTGGCAGAATTGGTTAAGCATAAGAGTCGAAAATTCAACGGCCAAGCGAGAGACTGCGCCGTAAACGGAGGCGGCCAATTTCTTGTACGGGGGATGAAGTGGGTACGCAGGTCGGGAAGCGTCCCAAAAATCGTGTCATTTTATCACGAACCTCCGAGTGCATTCAATCATTCCTTTATCGGGTAGTTACGCGAAATCCGTTAATGAAGCCAGAGAGGCCATAGCTCTTACTTCATCAACTCCCTGAAAATCTTCTGCGTCTCTGCGACTGGCTCGACTCCGAGTTCCTCTTTCATCAACTTGCGCAGCGATTCGTATTGCTCTTTGACAGCCACGCGATTTCCGAGCGCGGCGTGCGCGCGCATGATTGTGCAATGTATGTCTTCGCGGAACGGGTCGTCGCGCAGAATCTGCTGCGCGAGGTCGAGCGCGCGCGGCCATTCCTGAGTCTTTTCGGCGGCGGCGGCCAGAGATTCCAACAGGCGCAAGTATTGTTCGCGATAATAGGAACGATGCTCGTCCACCCATTCGTCGTAAACGGATTGCATAAAATCTCCGCGATAGAGCGCGAGAGCCTTCTCGTAAGATTCTATGTAAAGCTCCTGATTGCCTGCGCGCCGCGCGGCCTCGCCTTCCGCGACGAGACGGTCAAACTCTTCCGTGTCGATGAAGTAAGAAAAATCTGGATTGAGTTGATAATCGCCATCGCGGTAAAGCAGAAAATTCTGTTTAAGTAGCTGGTTGCTATTCAAAGCTTTGCGTATGTGCGAGACGGTCGGATGGAAATTTTTCTCCACCGCGTCGAAATCAGCTTCGCCCCAGAAGGTGTCAATGATTGTGTCTTTCGATGCGCGACGATGCCTGCGCGAAGCTATGAAGCACAGGATGTCTCGCGCGCGCTTTGTGGTCCAGGCGTCTGCCGCGAGTGGACGCACAGGGTCGCGGAAAATCTCTACAGGCCCAAGCATGCGTAGGGTCAAATCCGTCACGCGCTGCGGAGCAAGATTGGCGCGCGCCGCAAGCGGTTGAGCCTGTCGCTGCGCGGCGGCGGCGGCTGGAACCTGCTCGCGCACATCCGGCGGCAGAAGTTCTGCTGCATCCGTCGAAGCAAAGAGTTGCGGGTTGTGGGCCACTTCGCGTTGGAGCCAGTATTCGTAATCATAGCGCGCGGCCAAATCGAGCGCGCGGCCCAAAGGCTCAAGCATGGCATCGCTCTCGCCTGTCGCAAAGAGCGAAGCGGCCAGCGCAAGCGATGCCTGCGCTTCGTAATAGTAAAGCTGATGCTCATGAAAATATTTGAGCGCGGGTTGCAGTTCGCGCTGTGCGGCCTCGTGCTCGCCCTGCACGAGCATCACGCGGCTGCGAGTCAGGATTGCCGTATGGCGTCCCATCTCATCTTTCGCATCCGTGCGCGCGCCGACCAGACGGTCAAGCAGCATGCGCGCTCCAGCAGCATCTCCCATCTGCAAACGAAGCAGAGCCTGCTCTTCCAATAGCTCGCGCCGCGTCGGGTCAATCCCGGCCTCGTCATACGCACGCGACGCACGTTCGTAAAACTCCGCAGCATGCGCCGCATCCTCGCGCTCGCGATAGAGATTTCCGTAAGCTTCAAAGACTTCGCCGCGCAGTGACATGAGATTAAAAAGCTGGCAGGTTTCGAGAGCGCGTGCCAGATGCTGTTCGCAAGAGGCGAAGTCGCCGCGATAGAGATAGCAACGCGCGATGTTCAGATGGCCTATGGCTTCCTGCGGCATCGGCGCGCCGTCGCCGTCGCGCAACATGCGCCTGAGCCAGCGCAGAGCCTCGCCAAAGTCGCCGCGAATCCCTGCGGGCGTTCCTAAATTATGAGCGATGAGGCGTATGTAATGCTCGTCGTTGCGCTCTTCTGCGGCTTGCAAGGCGACGCGAAATTCCAGCTCTGCTTTAGTCCATTCGCCCATCGCTACCAGACAGAGGCCGCGCGTGTTGCCGCACTTGATACGCACGATTGATTTTTCGTCCGTCAATTCGACGGCGCGGTCAAGATAGGAAAAGGCTGTCTCGTAATCGCCCTGACGGCGCGTGATGGCCGCGAGTGAATGCAGGGCTTCGGCCTCGCCTTCGCGGTCGCCCTGTTCGCGCAGCAATGTGACTGCCCTGCGAAACCAGGCAGAGGCAGCATCGTCATCGCCCTGCAAGCGCGCGACCTCCGCGCGGTGGGCCAGAGCGCGCGGCTGCGCTTCGAGGATGGCTGCGGGCAAAGCCTCTGCAAATGTGACGAGCGAGGCAAGCGCGCCCGAAGCAATCCATTCACCGCCGCGCTCTGCGATGAGATGCGCCGCGCGCACATGGTCTTCCGCAGCCAGGAGGTGCTGCATGGCCTGTTCCCACTTGCCGCGCCCCAAGAAATAATCTGCATAACGCGCGTGCTCCGCGAGCACTCCGGCGCGCCCAACTTCCGAGCGAAAACGGCGACGCAGGAAACTCTGAAAGAGCGGATGAAGACGATATTCTTCGCCGCGCTCGTCGCTGGCGATGGTCATAAAAACATTGCGACGCACGAGCGCGGGCAAGGATGAAGCGCAATGCATGTCTGGATAGAGCCGCCCGCAGGTATCAATCTCGATTCGTTCGAGAAGCGAGATGCGCAGCAGGAGTTGCTGCACCTCTTCCGACTCGTCCGCGAAAACTTCCTCTGCGAAATAATCAAAGATGTCGCGCTCTGATTGTCGCAGGACTTCGCTTAAGTTTAGCGACTCGGCCTCGCCATCACGCGCGCCGTGCGCGAGTGCCTGACGCTGCGCCACTTGACGGACAAGCTGTAGGGCCGTAATCCAGCCGTGCGTGCGTTCGCGGTATTCCGACAACTGTTCCGCAGTCAATTCCAGATCGAACACCTGTCGAAATAATCTCTGCGTCTCTTCATCCGTGAAGAGAAGTTCTGTGCGGTCAATAATCGCAAGCGAGGCTTGCGAGCGCAGACGCGCCAGCGCGAGCGGCGGCACATCGCGCGAGATGATGATGACGTGCATCACATCCGGCAGGTAAGCGAGCAAGCGGTCAACGACTCTGTGCACGGGCGTCTCCGCGCCAAGATGGTGATAGTCGTCGAGCACCAGAATCATCTGCTGCTCGACACGTTCGAGCACTTCGTTCAAGAGCACATCAACCGCGCGCTCAGGTTGTCTCGCAAGCTCGTTCGCAGATTCTTGCAGGTAAGAGAACATCACTTCGCCAAAGCCCGGCACGGCCTGCTTGATGCCGTATGTGACATAGCCCAGAAAGACAGACGGGTCTGCGTCCGTGTGGTCGAGTTGATACCAGACAACTTGCCGCCCGTGCTGGCGCACAAAGTCTGCGACCAGCGTGGTCTTGCCGGAGCCTGCATTGGCCGTGACGAGCGTAATCGGATGAGCCAGATTAGCGAGCAATCTTTCCGTGAGGCGCGGGCGCGACAAAAGCTCCGGCGCGGGTCGCGGCGGCAGCAGCTTTGTGCGCAGGAAAAACGCAGGGCGCGGCGCAGCTACCTGCGGCGGCGGAGTCTGCATAGCAGACATCGCATCCACCTCTTCGACTGGCGCGAGCGGCGCTACATTGTCACGACGTGGCCTGGGAACCATCGGCGTTTCAGCCTCACGAATTGTTGAGCGGTCTTCTTGAGGTGGAGATTATCACACTGAAAGCTGTGCAATCCATACTCCATCTCGCGTTTATGGCTGCTCCACCAAAAAGCCTGGAGCATCATTGCGAGGTAGCAGGCGCGGAAAAAATTCTTCTAAAAAAAATTCTTCCGTCCTACGATTTAGAAAACGTAACCATGAAGTTGCTGCACGACGCGCAAGACCCTGCGCGCGTCGGCGCGTTTCTGTCTGCTGGTCGGCTGCGGCGAAGCAGAGAGCAGGCGCGCTAAGGCATCCAGCGCAGAAGCACGCCCGCGCGTCTGCTTGTGACCCGCGCTTGCCTGCGCGCTCGTCAGCCCATAAGTGGCATACAGGTCTTTTGCTTCTTCCTTTGAAAAAGCGAGCATCGCTTCGTCCACCACGCACAATGTCTGTTTGGAGCGCATGCGCCAGAGCGGCGCGGGCGGAAGACTGCGGCCCGTTATCAGCATATGAGCCTCTGCGGGCAGAAGCGGCAGCAGGCGTCGGAAAAACGGCACAACCCAATCCGCGTCATAAATTAAATGCAAATCCTCTATCACAATCAGGAGCGGGTCGCTGCCGCTCTCCAAAAGCTCGTAGATAAAAGATTCGGCCAGCAAAGGAATGTCTTCAATCCCTGAGGTTTCGACAAGCTGCATAATCGCATCAGCCGCAAAATCCGGGCGTTGTGCAAGCACGCTCTCGACCAGATACTGGAAAAAGATGCGGCGGTCGCTGTCCGAAGCATCAACCTTGTACCAGGCTATGCGCCGCCCGCAACTCAAAGCAAAATCGTTTGCCAGGAGAGTTTTACCCGTTCCCGCGCGGCCATTGATAATGGTCGAGGTGCACGAATTGAGCGCGACTCGCAACTCTGCCAGCAGGCGCGGGCGCGAAATACGTGACAACTCGGAGGGGAGCTTAATTTTATTGAGGATCAGTTGCATGCTTTTCGGTTCCTTATATCTCGATTCAGTTTTGGCTGAGCCTATGAGGTACATGTCAGACAAGCCTCAGAAAACCCTTACTTCTTTAGAACCAACCATTTCCCTATTCTTGCGCGGCGGGCCTGCTCCGCGCCCGAATAACACTCTTGGATTTTCTCGAAAAGGGGTTGAGAAATACTTGAGGCGAGAAGAGAGGACAGAAAAAAGTTAGCTGGAAGCAGCCCCGCGAGGGGCGGCATGTAGTAGCCCACGACGTGAGTCGTGGGTTCGAGCAGTAGAAATAAATAATGAGCCCCGAAGGGGCGGCACCATTTGTGCCGCCCCTTCGGGGCTCGATTGTGTGTGGTGCGCGTGACCCCGCGCTGACGCGCGGGGCTATTGCATGCCGCCCCTCGCGGGGCTGAGAATAACAACTGTTTCTTATGACGAACTCACGTCTCTTACTTTTACCTTTTTACTTTTGTCTTGCGTAGTAGCCCTGACGATAAAGCAGGCGCAGTTTTCTTTTGCGAAGCTCAGGATTGAGGATTTCGAGGCGAACGCGGCGATAAGAGCCATCGCGCGCGCTGTTCGAAGGCGTGTAGGCAAGCAGGTATTGCGAGCGCAGCTCCTGTTCGAGTTGTTTGAAGGAAGCATTCAGGACAGCTTCATTTTCAGGAAAAAACGCGCTGCCGCCAGTCTTCTGCGCTACATTGCGGAGCGTGTCTTTCTCAATCCCAAACTCTTGCGAGCCAATGCCGATGGAGTAGATGACTGTGTTGGCTTTGACTGCGCGCTCGATGGCTTCAGACTTTTTGACGCGGCTGTAAGTGTCGCTTCCGTCGCTCAGCAAGATGATGGCGCGGCGCGTGCGCTCAGGCGTGTGCATGAGCACATCATTAACTGTAAAAGCCAGCGCGTCCCAGATAGCCGTGTAGCCTAAGGTCGGGTCGTAATCTTTTGCGGCGATATCCTGCGGCGTGGCAATGCGCCCGCCTATGTCCTCATCCGGCGGCAGCTTGATGGTCACGCGGTCAATTCCGAAAAAGAGATTTACAGGGTCATTCGTCAAAGCCTGTTCGATGGTCGGCTTGCCTGTGAATGAGATGATTGCGACCTGATCTTTGTTTGGGCGAATGACGGACTGCACAAAGGTGCGCGCAGCAGCCTTCTCTTCAGGCAGCGTGTCTTTCTGCGAGCGGCTTGTGTCTATCAGGATAACCAGAGAGAGCGGAAGGTCTGTCTCGCGTTGAAAAGTAAAGACCTCCTGCGGGACATCGTTTTCAAAGACGCGCACGTCTTCCTTTTGCAGCGTCGTCACGAAACGCCTGTCTTTATCAATGGCCGTAAAAAGAATGTTCGTGAGGTCTGTCTCAACACGCACGACATCATCTTCATCCTGCGCCGAAGAATCCGGCTGAGGCTGCTGTGCATGAGCGACAAGCAAGAGCGCACAGGCCAGCGAGATAAAAAGCAACAACGTCCGCGTTGCGCGCTGCTGGATGCGAAACATGCTTTTGCCCTTCCTCCCTGCAAAGGTCTTGGATTGCATTACTCCTGTGGTGCAATCTGAATTAGCCTGTGGAGCGGGTCAAAAGTCAAGCGAAAGGGCGCGAGTGCCTCGCGGCCCAGAAGGATTGGCGAGCCTGCCATAGAACCTGAAAGCAGGTCTGTCGGAACTCTGCGCAACTCCATCGCGCCGATGCGAACTGTCGCGGGCGCAATGCGACGCGCCGTCACACGGCCTCCGCCCAAATCCCTGACAACATTTCTCTCTCTGCCATCACGCGAGAGCAGACCGAGAGCATGTGCAGACTCTTCGCTCAAAGCGAGACCAAAGCCTGAGCCTGTATCTATCAAAGCGCGCCGTCCGTCGCCGAGCGTAACAAACGGGCGACGGCTGCCGCTCTGAAAAACCCACGGCACAACGGCTCCGCCCTGCGGCACATTGCCTGTCCTGACAGGATTGGCCTGCGGATTAAATGCGCTAATCTCGCCGTTCGGCAAGTCAATCACAAAACCGAGCGGCCAGTAGCTTTCTGTCGGGTCGAGAACTCCGTCAATGTCTTCCGGTAAACCGCGCGCGACAATGACAGTCTTGCCCGAAGGCAAAATATTATCCGCGCCGCCAATCGCCAAATCGCGCACTAAGCCCTCGCGCCCGGTGGCATTCTGCACGCCGCTCATGCCGCTGATGTTGACGGAAGAGCCGCGCTTGATGGCGACGCGCGCTTCCGATGCGACGCGCTCGGAGATAATCGTCGTGCCTGCGCCAGTGTCTATGGCAAAGTTGTATGCGCCCGCGCCATTGACCCAGACCTTCGTCATCAGCCCGCGTCCTTCAATCTCTCGAAAGCTTGCCGGATAAGGAATGGCACGCTTCTGCCCGCGCTGTAGAAAGCTATGGGCAGCCCCGTAAGCGTACGAAGCTGCCCATGCTGCTGTCAGTGCGACGAGAACGATTGAAGCTGTTACGAGCGCTTTGCTTTTCAAAGCCTGCTTCATCCGTTTTCCTCAGCTAAAGTTAGTTGCGATTATTTCTCTTACGCAGTTTGTATGTGTAGAGCGCGGAACCGCCTGCGCCCGCCAAGCCACCAATCAGCGCGCCTTTTTTGCCGCCGACGAGGCCGCCGATAAGCGCGCCACCGCCTGCGCCCGCAGCCACCGTCAACTTGTCACGATGCTTCTGCCAGAAAGAACGCTTCTGCGGCTGACGCTGCTCGTAATCATAATAGACATTGCGCGAATTGCTGCCTCTGGTAACACGTCTGGCGCGAGTATTGTTCTGATAGACAACGCGCGTCGGCTCCTGATTGGCTACGCGATAATTTGTATCAGTCACGCCTTTATTCTGCGCGGCGAGGAAGCCTTCCTCAAAACCGTCGCGGAAAGCAGCCTGCTCGCCGGTCAAGCTCGCCTGCTCACTGCCTGCGAAAGTCTGACCGACAGGTGTCGAACTGGCCGTCTGCACAGGCGTGCCGGTCGTGGCCGTTGTGCTAGCCGTCTCAGTCTTCGCGGGGCGCATCACAAACGCTCCCACAGAGCCGCCCAGGAGGGCCGCCACCAGCGCGATTGGTAAGATTCTTTTCATTGGGGTCATCATTCTAATTTCTCCTTTTAGCAATCTTGCCCCGCGCCTCTTCTTCTGGCCGGGCCGTCAGCAAAGATATATGGCAAGTGCCGTTCCTCTCTCAAAGAGTTTGCAGAGCGAACGAATATTCGGGCCGATAAACAAGCACTTACGCCGTTCATTCCCCGTAAATTAAGACATCACAACAAAATCATAATATTGCTGGCGACCAAACAATATTTAGCCGCGCCCTGTTTCCGTATGCGATATGGATTGCATGCACACGATATGCTCACTTCTAGTCCAAAGCCGTGTCTTCAAAGCTTTCATCTAATACATCTACCGAGTTTTAAAAAGCATCTTAGCGTTGCTCATTTATTGCTGTTAAAATAGCTCTTGATTGAAGCAAAGGTTTTTTCACCAGAGGACAAGAAAGAAAAATGAACCAATCCCCTTTTCAGAATCAGCCGCAAGGATGGCAGACAGAAGATGACTGGAGCAGCCTTCGTTCGGGAACCGCAGCGCAGGCCAGCCTCTCAGAGCGCATGGCATTCATACGCAAAGTGTATGCAATTTTTTTCGTCGGCATCCTGTTTGCGGTCGGCGGCGTCGCGCTCGGCTTTGTCTTTCCGCCGTTGATGCTTGCCGTCGCGCAGCATCCGATTATCACTTTGCTGCTCATGCTCGGCGGAGTGATAGCAGCGCAGGCCGTGCGGCATGTGCCGGGCGTCAATCTCTTAGCCTTCTTCGGCTTTACGACGATGACGGGCGTAATCATTTCGCCGCTTCTGTATTACGTGAGCCAGACAAATCCCGGCTCGATTCTACAGGCGGGCGTTCTGACCATCGGCATCTTTGGCGGGTTGACGGCCTATGTCTTTATCTCCAAACGTGATTTCAGCTTCATGCGCGGAATGGTGACGACTGGCCTTATCGTACTTATTTTAGCAGCCGTGCTAAATATCTTCATCGCCTCCAGCGCGCTCGCGTTCGCTGTGTCGGCGGCGGCATTGCTGCTCTTCTCAGGCTTTGTGCTCTACGATACGTCGAACATCATTCGCCGCTATCCGACCAACGAATACATCGCTGGCGCAATGGACTTGTATCTGGATGCCTTCAATATTTTCTTGGCCCTGCTGCGTATTCTGAACTCCGGCAGACGATAAGAAAAACATTGGGCCAAAAGTTAAGAGCGGCTGTGAGCTTCATGCTCACAACCGCTCTTTCATTTTTCAGATGCTTGAAATTCAGACGCGCGCCAACCTGTTTGGGCCAGCCTCGGTCAGGTTCGAGATGGCAGTGATTAATTCCGCAGGCTCGACAGGTTTGGGGACAAACATATTGAATCCGGCGGAGAGTGCGCGCGCGCGGTCTTCGACACGGACATATGCCGTCAAAGCCACAGCCGGAACCTGCCGCCCTGCTTTTATTCCAAACTCTCTGAATTTATTGATAAGCGTATAGCCGTCTTCCTCCGGCATCGCAAGGTCAGAGACAAGGACATCTGGCTTGTACCATTGCAAGACTTCAAAAGCTTCTGCGACAGATGTAGCTGTCTGCACTGTGGCCTTGTACTCAGTCAATATCACTGAGAGCATTTTGAGTGTGTCACGCTCATCGTCAACGAGCAAGACCTGTATGCCGTCGAGCGTAGGCAGAGATGAAAGGTGTCCGTTGTTGCCTTCAAGAGAGAGCGGCGATTTAGTCTCTTTTCCTCTAAGTCCCTTTTCAGTTGTCTGGGCCAGAGGCAGCCTGATGGTGAAGGTTGTTCCGAGTCCTTCGCCCGCGCTGTCCGCGCCGACTGTGCCGCCGTGCAGTTCGACCAGATGCCGCACAATCGATAAGCCAAGTCCGAGCCCGCCGTGCCTGCGCGTGCTTGTGCCGTCGGCCTGACGGAAGCGGTCAAAGATAAAGGGCAGAAATTCCGCGCTGATGCCTTCGCCCGTGTCGCTGATGCGGATTTGCACATCTGTGTCCGCGCGTTCCAATCTGATTTCGACGCGCCCGCCCGACGGTGTGAACTTGATGGAGTTTGAGAGAAGATTCCAGACGACCTGCTGCAAGCGGCCCGCGTCGCCGTTGATGTGGCGCGCAGATGGATCAAGTGTCACTTCGAGTTTGATGGCTTTTGAATCCGCAGCTAATTGTACGGAATCAATGGCGGCGTTGATGACGGATGCCGCGTCAACCGGCGCGATGTTGAGATTGAGTTTGCCTGTCACGACGCGCGAGACATTGAGTATGTCTTCGACCAGTTGAGCCTGCGACCTGGCATTGCGCTCGATGGTCTGGACGGCGTGTTTCACTGTTGCTTCGTCCAGATTTCCGTGCATCATCATGTGCGCCCATCCCATGATGGCCGTGAGCGGCGTGCGCAATTCGTGTGAGACGGTAGCTAAAAATTCATCCTTCAAACGATTTGCTCTCTCCGCTTCGGCCCTTGCAAGCTGCTCACCTGCGAGCAGCTGCTCCAATTTGTCTTTCACGGATTGGAGCGAGCGTGCCTTTTGTTGCAGCTCAAGAATGGTTCGCAGCCGTTCGTCCTGACTAGGCAGCGCAGTGTAGCTCTCCGCCGGAATGACGCGAGAGTGTGTGGTACAAACTTCAACCAGCGGCGCGGCGTGCACATCGCCGTTAAAGCCGTTCATCGAATAGGCGCAGAAAAGCAGGAAGGGATGCGTCTGGCCCAAATCGTTCCAGAGCTTTTCCAGATGAATGGCAGCATCCTGCTTATGCTCTGACCAGAGCAGCGCGACCATCTCGCCGAAGATTCGCACGCGGCTTCGTCCCAAAGACGCACGCGCGATAATCTCTCCGACAGCTTTTCTGAAAGCCACTGCATCGGGCTGTCCGTCAACCATGAAAGACGAGAGAGTCTCTGCGGCATCAAGCGAGACAAACTGCCCTGAAGAGAGCGCGGCGTCCACATCCAACCCGTCTGCGCGCAGTCTCTCTTCAAGACCTTCTCTGTGAGCTTCTGTTGCCACAACGATGCATGCATCGCCCGCGCAGAGTCCCTTGCCTATAAATCCGTTGAGCGAATCTAACAGGAAATTGTCAGTCTCGTAGAACTGCACGAAATGCTCAGAGTCGCTCATCTCGCTCCAATCCGTAAGCGGGACAAGGTCGAGCACCGAATGGCTACTGTTTATTGCTTTGCTCAAGAAATACTCCAGACTAGAAGCTCACGACTGACTGGCCGCAGGCGAACTCATTAGGGGGCTCTTTTTATGCACGTAGGGGTTACGCGGGCTCATTCTATTATCTTTGCAGCTTAATTGCCAGCGTCGCATAGCAAAAGCACATTGACATTTTCAGACGGCGAAACTACTCTCGGCATGCTCCGCATCTGCGTTTAAAGTTCCTGCTGAATCGGGCATTCCTCTTAAAGGAGAATCAAGAAGATGAAGTTATCTCCCCCTGTTGACCTGCGTGCGGCTAGGGTTACGACCCTTTTCAGCAAAGGCTTTCGTCGCGTTGGCCTGACGCTTTTGACAGTGATGCTGTCTTTGCAACTGGTCGTAACGGCGACGGCGCAGACCACTTGGAACTATACAGCCGTCGGCGATTCTCTGTGCTACGGGCTCTTCGCCTTCAGTGGCTATGTCCCCAGATACCGCAATTTTCTGCAAACGGATAATAGCGTCACGATTAATCTGAACAACCTCGGCGTCAACGGCTGGACAAGCGCGCAACTGCGTAATGCTCTGACGACAAATGCGACCTATCGCAATTCCATCGCAGGCTCAAAAGTAGTCACATGGGACATCGGCGGCAATGACTTACTCGACGCGCGCGATACTTATAAACAAAGCGCGTGCGGCGGGCCAGACAATCAAAACTGCCTGCGCACAACCCTGGCGACTTTTAAAACTAATCTCGACGCCATCATTGAACAGATACTCATCCTGCGCAGCACGAGCAACACAATCATTCGCACGATGGATATGTACAACCCTTACGTCAACACGGACAGGAACGCGAACACCTGGGCCAATGACGGCGGGCTCAATGACTATCAAGCTTTCAAACCGTATCTCGACGAGCTAAATAATTACATACGCACCAAAGCGACATTGAACGGCATCGGCTGCGCGAAAGTTTCTGTCGCCTTCAATGGCCCTGCCGGAGATGTGGACGCAGGCTCGCGCGGCTATATCTCTTTCGACGCGCTCCATCCAAACGACACAGGGCATGGCGTCATCGCCACAGAGTTTCGCACCTCTACAATCGTTCCGCGCGCGCGTGTCTCTGAGACTTTTGATTTTGACGGAGACCAGAAGACAGACCTCGCCGTGTGGAGTCCCACAAGCGGCAACTGGCGAATCAGCCAGAGCTCGGACAATTCCACACGCAATGATGTGTGGGGCGCAGGCAGTCTCAGCGACGTGCCTGTGCCTGGAGATTACGACGGCGACGGGCGTACAGACCTCGCAGTCTTTCGCAACACACAGGGCGTCTGGTACATCCTCAATAGCTCTAACGGCACGACGAGAGTTCAGCCCTGGGGCGCAAGCGGAGACAGGCCAGTGCCAGGCGATTATGATGGCGACGGCAAGACTGATGTAGCAATCTTTCGCGGCGGCGCATGGTATGTGCTGCAAAGCTCGGACAATGCTTTGAGCGCGCAATCTTTCGGCATCCAGACGGACACGCCTGCGCCCGGAGATTATGACGGCGATGGAAAAACGGATGCCGCGGTCTTTCGTAGCAGTCAAGGGTTCTGGTACATACGCAAGAGTTCAAACGGCGCGTTGAGAGCAGAGACGTGGGGACTCTCAGGCGATGTGGCTGTGCCGAAGGATTACGATGGAGATTTCAAAACGGACATCGCTGTCTGGCGCAGCGCGACTGGCTTCTGGTACATCCTGCGCAGCAGCAGCGAAACACTCCTCGCAAGACAATGGGGCAACCAGCAGTTTAATGACGTGGCGACTCCCAGCGATTATGATGGCGATGGCCTAGCGGATGTCGCCGTCTGGCGCGAAGATTCCGGCTACTGGTATATCCTCAAAAGCTCAGACGCAGCCATCATCTCAAGACAATGGGGACAAAGCGGCGACGTGCCTGCGCCTTCGACTCACATTCAGCAATAAAATCCGGTACGCCCTCCCTGACGGTCGGGCTACTGCCCCGCAGGTCACAGTAGAGGGGCCGTAGCCCGACCGTCAGGGAGGGCGTATGCATTTGTTTAGCCTTTCCTGCTTCTCGCAGCTTCGGTCATGAGGCGTTCTATCTCGTCAATCGTTGAGGGAATTTTGGCAGACATTTTCTTCAAGCTGCCGTCCGGCATAACCACGTAATCGTCTTCGATTCTCACGCCGAGCTTTTCCGTCTGGATGTAGATGCCCGGCTCTATCGTAAAGACTTCGCCTGATTGCATGGGCTTCATGTAATTGCCCGTGTCGTGCACGTCCATGCCTAAGTAATGGCCCAGACTGTGGATGAAGAAATGATCCATCGGATATTCTTTCCCGTCCACATCTTTGGCGCGCAAAGGACTCTTGCGGAAAAATTCTACGACGAACTCGTGCAGGTCTTGATGCGTCATGCCGGGCTTGTAATAGGCTGCGGCGGCTGTCTGCGCGTCGAGGACTAATTGATAAATCTCTCGCTGGCGCGGCGTGAATTTTCCGCTCGCGGGATATGTGCGCGTGATGTCTGCTGTGTAGAGCGAGTATTCCGCGCCGATGTCGCAGACAACCAAATCGCCCGCATCAATCTTCTTGCGATTCTCGCTGTAATGAAGAATGGTCGAGTAGATGCCGCTCCCGACGATGGAAGGAAAGCCGGGACGCTCTGCTCCGCCGCGCATAAAAGCCGCTTCAAGGATGGCTTGTATCTGATACTCGTACATGCCCGGCTTGAGATTGAGCGCGATGTCGCGGTGCGCCTCGCCTGTAATATCAATCGCTTTTTGCAGGAGAACGATTTCGGATGGAGACTTGAACTTACGCATCTCGCCAATCGCATTGAGGACTGATTGCGGGCCGCGCACAAATTCCACGCCCGGCAATTCTTTGGCGGACTGCTGGACAAAATAATATTCAAGAACGCTGCCATTGCCCGGTTGAGTTGGCGCGCGCGTGTAGAGCTTCATACGGCTCTGCCCTGCCGCGTCTTTGAAGGCCGGAAGCGCGGCGGCCTCTTTCAGCTTGGGCCAGAAATCATCTTTCATAGAGAGGACGCGCTCGACGCCGAAAGCCTTTGCGGTCTCTTCGCCCGGCGCGACCTGCACGCCAGTCCAGCGTTCCATCATCAGATTGCGCGGCGGGATAAAAACTATCTCTCGCGCGCCGCCCAGACTCGGCAAGCCTTGCGGCACGAGCAACAACGCCGCTCCCGGCGTGCGCACGCCCGTCAGGTAGCCCATCCAGTTGTTCTGACGATAACGCTGCTCAATGCCCGTGTCTTCTTCGACGTTGCCGAGGATGACAACCACGCCGTCCTTTATCTCGCTCAAGAGCTTTTGCCGCCGCGCGCGATATTCGCTGAGCGGCTGATGCAAGAGGCGCACGCCCGGCTCGTCGTAATCACCTTCCTGCGCGAAGACGGCTACTGACTGAGACAGAAAGAGCGCGCTGAGCAACACACACAGGGAAAGCTGTCGGAGCAATCTCATAACATTAACCTCTCAATCTACTATCTCACTCAACCCTTTGCGAGCTTATGTCTTTCTTTTCTTTGCGTCTTTGCGTGAAACAGCAACGAACGGTTCACGCTGGTGGCGCGAAGAAAAACTTAAGTTCGCAAAGAAGAGTTTTAATGACTCTTACTTTATCTTCTTCGCCGGATGGTCGCCGTTCTGATGCAGTGTCAGGCCCGTGACTTCGCCCTTCTCATCGCGGTTGAAGGTCAAGCCGATGCTCTCTGCTATTTCGAGATGAAAGTCTGTTTCGGACGTTGCCACAAGGTTGACCTTTCCCTGCCCCGTCGCCTGCGCGCTCAGGACATTATTGTTGAGCGTGATGGTCAAGATAAAACCCGGCCTCAGTTCATACTCGCCAACATATTTTTGCAGGATTGCAGCGTCAACCTTAACTGCTTTTGGCAGATTAAGTTTTTCCGCCAAATAGATGGCCGCGATTTTCTTCGAGATGTTAGCGGGGCGAAAATTTCCAAGATTCGAGAGCACGACGACTGTAAACTTTTCCTGCGGAAAGCGCATGATGTCCGTTCTGAAACCGGCCCAGCCGCCGGAGTGTGAGACGATTTCCAGCCCGCCGTACTGGCCCAATCCCCAGCCAAATCCGTATCCGGTCTCCGCGCCGCTCAAGAGCTTGCCGGAAGTGAAAGCCTGTTTGAGCGTCGCAGCCTTGACCAGCTTCTCTGTGTAGAGAGCTTGATCCCAGAGAAACATGTCTTCGATAGTCGTGTTCACGTTGCCGTCACCGTAGATGAGATTCAACGGCGTGTAGTCATCATTCGCGTACTTGCCAGTTTCCATCCTGTAGCTGATGGCGCGGTTCTTAATCTTCGGCTTCGACTCGTCCGCCATCAGCGTGTTCTTCATGCCAAGCGGCTGGAAGACATTCTCTTTAAGAAACTGCGGCAGAGGTTGGCCCGCAGCCTTGCCTGCAATCTGGCCCAGGACGACATAGCCGGAATTGCTGTATTCCCATTTCTCGCCCGGCGCAAAGCGAAGCTCTTTTTGTTCCGCGAGCAGCTTGACGGTATCGGCAGAGGTCGGCTCAAAACCGCCGGGCTTCCAATCCTTGTCAATCTTTCCGTTGGCCGTAAAAATCTTCATGTAATCCGGCAGGCCCGAAGTGTGATTGAGTATGTGGCGGACTGTAATCTTCTGCGCGTAAGGCGGAAACTCCGGGAAGAATTTTGAGAGCGGGTCGTCAAGGCTCAGTTTGCCGCGCTCCGCGAGCATCAGGATTGCCATCGCCGTGAACTGCTTGGAGACGGAAGCGAGGTCGAACACAGTGTCTGGACTAATCGGCGTTTTGGTCTCGACATTCGAGAGGCCATAGCCTTTACTCAAAAGTATGCGCCCGTCCTGCACGACGAGCACGGCTGCGCCCGGCGATTCTTTCCATTGCGCCATCAAGGCATCAACCTGCGCGGCACGCTCGGCAGTCTTCTCAACAGTCGCGGCAGAAGCCTGCGCGGGCGAACTCTTTTCCGCAGTCTTTACGTTCTTTGTCTGGCCCAGAGCCGAAGCGGCTGCGAGGCTCAGAGACAATATGATAGCCAGCAGTTTCTTCATCTGCATCATCTCCTTCAAAAGCATCTTACGGCATGAATCTGTTTTTGGTTTCTCTGCGGACGTGAGGATAGTGACGAACCGACAAAATTCCATGACAAGACAAAATCAATCTCGCCTTTAGCACTTCTTTGCGAGCTTGCGGTTTTTATTTTCTTTGCGCCACCAGCGTGAACCGTTCGTTGAGGTTTCTCGCAAAGGCGCAAAGAGAAAAGAGAAGCGCGCAAAGAGTTGAGTGAATTAAGTGCGCCTGAGCACGGCGAATGGTCGCCAGAGAGCTTGCAGGCGTTTCGCTCCCGCAGCCTGCAAGATGCTCATCAGGCCCATGTAGCCGTATCCGAAACAGAAGAGCGAGAGGAACGGAATCGTCCCCCACAAACTGAACCGCACGGCGTAAAGAATGGCGAGCAGAAAATAACCTGCGAAGCTCAGTTCCAGCAGCGGCAGCCAACCGCGCTTGCGTTTATATTTCTTCCGCTTCCATGTTTCATCCGAAGCCTCTTCGACGCGATACTTGGGCGTGCGCACAAACTCTGTCTTGTGGCCCACGATGGCTTCCAAGACCGCGCGCGCGTTCGAGAAAGCGAGGCCGATGCCGATTGCCATCACCAGCGGAAGATGCAGGAGACGCTTTGTGCGTCGCTCGTCCAGATACCACACGCCAGTTCCGTAAAAGAGCACGACAGAGATGGTCGAGAAAAAGAGGAGCGGCACGTCAAAGACCATCAGGTGATAAAAGCCCTGATTGTACCTGACCAGCAGAAGCGGGAATTGCAGGAAGCTGACGATAATCATCAACGGATAACTGATGTTGCCAGTCAGTCTGAAAAACATTTCAAGCTTGACGCGCAAAGGCAGCGGCGCAGCCCAGATGCGACGATAGAGCTTGATGCCGACCTGCATCACGCCTTTGGCCCAGCGACGCTGCTGAGCTTTGAAGGCATTGATTTCAACTGGAATCTCCGAAGGAGCTTCTTCGTCCAACAAGTAAACGAAACGCCAGCCCATTAGTTGCGCGCGGAAAGAAAGGTCTGTGTCTTCCGTCAGCGTGTCGTGCTGCCAGCCGCCGCTCATCTCAATCGCTTTGCGTCGCCAGATGCCAGCCGTGCCGTTGAAGTTAAAGAAGCCGCCCGTGCGATTTCTCACTGTCTGCTCGACTACGAAATGCCCGTCGAGCATGATGGTCTGGAGTCGCGTCAAGAGATTGTAGTCGCCGTTGATGTGCGCCCAGCGCATCTGCGCGCAGCCGACAAGCGGGTCTGTGAAATAGTGAACCAGCTTCATCAGGCAATCCGGCTTCGGCACAAAGTCCGCATCGAAGATTGCTACAAGCTCGCCCTTCGCAGTCTTCAATCCGTTCTCAAGCGCGCCGGCCTTAAAGCCAGTTCTGTCCGTGCGGTGTATGTAGTGTATGTCGAAACCTTTTTTCGCATAAGCCTCGACGGTTGCGCGTGCGAGTTTGACAGTCTCGTCGGTTGAATCATCAAGAACTTGAATCTCCAAACGCTCGCGCGGGTACTCAATCTCCGTGATGGATTTCAAGAGCCGCTCGACGACATACATCTCGTTAAAGAGCGGCAACTGCACAGTGATATGCGGAAACTCGCCTGCGGCGTAATGCGCTTTCGGCTTGGGCGTGAGCTTGCGATAACGCCAGAAGTCCACGACCTGCTTGACGCGATAGCCGCCGTAGATGGCAAGCACGCCGAGAATGCCGAAGTAGAAAATCAGAATCGTGTAATCAAAAGTATCCAGCTGATAAAGCGGGCTGATGTTTCCGGCTGTCTTATCCACGACATCCAGATATTTCTTCATCAACTCTTCGGTCGTCGGGATAAACGCGGCGAGCGTGTGGAGGGACATAGCAGTCAATTCCAAAACTTAAAAAATTAAGGCGGCGGGAAAGCGTTGACGGAAAACAAGTCTGGCGAAACCGGAAAATCCCGCAAGCAATACGACCGGCCCACCACTGCCACACACGGAACGAGCAGCGCATCAGCCTCTCTCGAAAGCAAGAGCTTTGCGCTGCCCGCCGTAAGATGTCAGATTGTACTCTATCGGATGTCCAGATAAAAGCCCGCAAGCTCTGCGTTTCTCAGCCGTAAGTCGGCGGCGGCGGCGGGACATCCGGCACAGCCTTGCGCTTTTCAAAAATAGCTGTGCCAATCATTCCTCCCGCCGTCGCAAAGGCCGCGTAGAACGCAAGGCCCATCGCCATCCCTAAAATCATTTCGGGCAGCTTTTGGATGAAGGGCTTATTTTGCGCCTGCTCCATCGCCTGGCGATAAACTTCCGCATTGCGTGGGTTTATGCTCTCCAAAAAGCTGATGAGGAGCGGGCTGATTTGATCGCCGATAATCAGGGTGAGCGGAATGCCTATCACCCACGCGATGAGCGTGCCGATAAGCCCAGCCATCACGCCGAGCAGCGCGCCTTCACCTATCCTGACCGGAGCCGGAGAGCGTTTGATGTAAAGATAAGCCGCGATAAAGCCGCCCAACACAGCCCACGCACAGCAACACACATTGCCCAGATTGACAAACGGAATGCCCGACAAAACTCCGAGCACCACGCCGCCAATCAGAGCCGGTTGTAATTTGTCATTCATGCTCGTTCTGCTCTTAAAAGAAAGTTTTGATGAAACTCATACACAGCAGCTTCAGATGCGGCTTGACGGCGAACTGTAATCGCTCGGCACAACTCGCTCCGGCGCAACCGGCACAGTCGTCCTCGCGTGCGTCGCGCTCTCCTTCGCAGACCCTTTGAAGAATTGCCGCCAATCAATCTGCAAGACATCTATCAATCCGGGCATGATATACAGAGCCGCGACGAATCCCAGCAGCCCGCCCGTCAGAAAACGCGACAGATGATTATTGGCCCAGATGCCCAAAAATCCCAGCGACCAATCAATCAGGATTGGCACGGCTGAAAGCAGCAGCCACATGCGCGCAGGCGTGTCCGTACGCTTGAGCGAACGCATCAGCGGATAGAGCACTACGCCCGCAGCCACTCCCGCATAGATGCCAGTGCAACGCGAGCAGACAGCAAAAGCATGCCCTTCAAGATGAAACGAACGGTCAGCTATCTGATGACAGAGCGGACTGAAAGCTTTATAGATAACCTGCGCCAGACTTTCATAGCCATGCGCCAGCGCAAACGGCGCGCCGACAATCAAAGACATCCACACAAGCACAAACAACGCAGCCCCGCTCCACATCAAAACCTGCGAACGCCTGACTGGTAAAACTTGCGGACTGTAATGTTCAACTGCCATGCGCACAATCAACAATCTAAAATCGCAAATCTAAAATCTAATCACAGCGTCGGGGCCGCCCTCGACGTGAACTGTGTCAACAAAGCGTATGTGCTTTGACTCTGTCGTCATCACTAGCGAGTGCGTGCGCTTGCCTGAGCCGAAGAAGCGGACTCCGCGCAGGAGCGCGCCATCCGTCACGCCCGTCGCGGCAAAGATAATCTTCTTGCCCGGAGCAAGGTCATCCGTGTCGTAAACTTTGTCAGGGTCTGTGATGCCCATCTCTTTTAGTCGCCCGATGACTTCATCTTTGGCAGGGACTTTATCTTTATCTACGCCGAGCCGTTCGGGGTCAAAGACGAGCCGCGCCTGTATCTCTCCATTAAGACACTTCATCGCCGCCGCAGTGATGACGCCTTCGGGCGCGCCGCCGATGCCCATCAGCGCGTGTATGTTCGTGCCAGCCACAGCCGCAGAGATGCCCGCAGACAAATCGCCGTCCGAGATAAGACGTATGCGCGCTCCCGCTTCGCGCACATCGTTAATCAGCTTTTTGTGTCGAGAGCGTTCAAGCACGATGACTGTCAAGTCTTCTATGTCGCGGCCCAGGCGGCGCGCGATGTTCTTGAGATTCTCTTTGACAGGAGCATCTATATCCACTGCGCCACGCGAGGAAGGGCCGACCACAATCTTGTCCATGTAGATGTCGGGCGCGTTCAAGAGCCCGCCGCGTTCTGCCGCTGCGAGGACGGCGATGGCGTTGTTCGCGCCGAGCGCGCAGAGGTTTGTGCCTTCGAGCGGGTCAACGGCGATGTCCACTTCTGGAAACTCGTTTGGCACTTCTTCTTCAAGACCGATGCCGCCGCCCAACTCTTCGCCGATGTAGAGCATTGGAGCTTCGTCGCGTTCGCCCTCGCCGATGACTATGCGCCCGCGCATAGGCACTGTGTCCATCACCTCGCGCATCGCTTCGACGGCGACATGGTCTGAATATTTTCTGTCGCCCTGTCCCATCGTGCGCGCGGCAGCGATGGCCGCCGCCTCGCAGACGCGCAAAAAATCCAATGACAACTCGCGCTCCGTTCTCAACTCGCTTCTCATCCGGCTTCTCCTGTTCGGTGGAAATGTGCGCCGCGCGGAGGCATCACAAAAAACCCGCTCCTGCTCGCGTGGGTTGGAAAATTCGCGCGGTCATAGTAGCAGACGAGACGCGGAATTAACAGAGAGAGGAAGAGCAAGGCGGAAGGCGGAAGGATGAAGGATGAAGGATGAAGGGCATGCTATTTGAGATTGAATGATTCAAGCTTGAACAGCATACCTTTCCGCCTTCATCCTTCCGCCTTGCTCGTCTTCTCCTGTGGGCTGCTTTAGAATGCTTGTGATGAAACGCTGCCCTGTCTGCCATTACACATACGTGGATGCGATGAGCTATTGCCGCATTGATGGCACGGCTCTTGTCAGCGTTTCCACGCCGCTTGCGGAAGAACAGGGGACGCTGCTCAAGCTTCCGGCGCATGCGAGTGATGCTATTGAGACAGGCTTTGCAGGCTCGACTGGCGAGAGCAATCCTGTGACTTCTTCATCGCTGACGATGCCGCTCCAGCGCAGGCGGCGTCTTTCAAAATCAAGAGCGATAGATTCTCTGGCCGTTCTGCCTCTGGAAAATGTTGGCGACGATGCGCAGTTGGAATACCTAACGGACGGCATCACGGAAGGCATCATCAACAGCCTCTCGCAGTTGCCGAAGCTCAGGGTCGTTCCGCGCAGCACAGTCTTTCGCTACAAGGGACGCGAGACAGACCCGCAGGCAGCCGGGCGCGAGTTGGGCGTGAGGGCCGTGCTTGCTGGCCGCGTCTTTCAGTTGGGCGAACTTCTGGTTATCAAGACGGAGTTGATTGATGTCGAGCAGGAATCGCAACTCTGGGGCGAGCAGTACAGGCGTAAGGCCACCGACATCTTTACTTTGCAGGAAGAGATTTCGCAGGAGATTAGCGAGAAGCTGCGTCTGAAGTTGAGCGGCGAAGAGAAAAGGCGTCTCGGCAAAAGATACACGCAGAACACTGCGGCCTATCACTTTTATTTGCAGGGCCGATACTACACAAACAAGCGCACGACCGAATGGATTAAGAAAGGGATAGAGCATTTTCAGAAGGCGATTGACCTTGACCCGAATTATGCTCTGGCCCACGCTGGACTCGCGGACGCTTACGCCTTCTTAGGCTCTTCGACAGGCGAGCGTCCGCCGACAGAGTTTTATCCGAAGACGAAAGCGGCAGCCTTAAAAGCTTTGGAGATTGACGACTCTCTGGCCGAAGCTCACACGTCTCTGGGCTTCTTCTACATGATGTATGAATGGAATTTCGCGGAAGCCAGAAAAGCGTTCAAGCGCGCCATCGAACTCAATCCGGGTTATGCCAACGCGCATGATGGTTATAGCTTCTATTTCAAAGCGACAGGTCAGCATGAGAAAGCGATACGCGAATGCCTGCGCGCGCAGAAGGTTGACCCGCTCTCTTTGTTCGCGCATGTCAGCACGGCCTGGGCCTATTACTTCGCGCGGCAGTATGAGCAGGCGATTGAGCAGAATCGCAAGGCTCTCGAAATGGATTCGCGCTTTGTCTTCGCCTACTGGAACATGGGACTCGCGCTGGCCCAATCTGGAAGAATCGAAGAAGCCATCAGCGCGCTTGAAAAGGCTTTCAGGTATTCCGAAGGCGGGCTGACTTTTAAAGCTCATCTGGGCTATGTCCATGCGCTGGCGGGAGACTGGACACGAGCGCAGGCAGCCATCACTGAACTCGAAGAGCTGGCGAAAGAGAGATACGTTCCGGCTTATTACATAGCGATTATTTATCTGGGACTCGACGCGCCTGAGCAGTCACTTGCATGGCTTGAGCGTGCGCGCGAGGAACGCTCAGGCTTTCTGGCCTTTATCAATGTCGATCCGGTCTTCGATTCCCTGCGCGCGGATGCGCGTTTCAGAGAATTTGCCGGGCGCATCGGCCCCGCCGCCTAAGTTGAAATTCCGCAGCGTCGTGTATAATCCCGAAATCGCTTTTCTCTTAAACAGACACGGACGCAAAGGAGCATCATTTGAAGACAAGCAAATTCACAGGGCTGGCAGCGGCCATCATTCTCTGCGCGCTCGCAATGGCGGCATGCAGTGGCGGCGCAGGCAATGCCAACAACGCCAACAGCAATGCAAACTCAAACACTGCGGCAAACAAAAACGCTGCGACCACGCAGACCACCACCAATACATCTGCGGGCGGAGACTACTCGACACCGACCGCAGCCTTTAAGTCTTTCTACGAAGCAGCCAAGAGCAACAACGTCGAAGGCATGAAGCGTTCTATCTCGAAGAAGTCTTTAGACTTTATCCAGAAAGAAGCAGATAAAGAGAAGAAGACACTCGATGACGCTTTTAAGGAGATGAACAAAGGCGCTCCGGCTGCTGCTCCCGAAATCCGCAACGAAAAGATAGAGGGCGATAAAGCCACCATCGAAATGAAGGATGATAAGATGGACAAATGGACATCAGTGCCGTTTGTCAAAGAGGATGGTCACTGGAAGATTGCCATGTTTGACGAGGCGGCAGCCATGATGGAAAAACTGGATGCGCTGGATTCAGAAAAGAAGTAGAGAGCTTTCACTTCATCAAGGAACAAAGAAAAGCCAGCCGCGCTTTGAGCAAAAGACGGCTGGCTTTTCGATTTTATAGCAGAACTCGCCCACTGCCGCAGGCAGTTCTGACTCTGCAACTACGGCTCATAGACGGATGGAATAGCCACATCGCCACTCGCGCCGAAATTCTGCGCCGCGAATGCGCCGTTGCTGCTATACAGAAAATACCATGTGCCGTCGCGATAGACTGCAACATCCGCTTTGCCATCGCCGTCGTAATCCGCAGCAACCGGATCGTCCGTGCTGATGCCGAACCGAACTGCGGAAAATCCTGCACTGCTGCCCAGTATGTACCAGTCGCCGTCGCGGTAAACTGCGACATCGCATTTGCCGTCGCCGTCATAGTCTGCCGGAACGGGACGGTCTGTGCTGGCACCGAATTGCACTCCTGTAAAACCTTCCGTCGAACGCTGTATGTACCACACGCCGTCGCGGTAAATCGCCGCGTCAAACTTTCCGTCGCCGTCATAATCCGCCGGCACAGCCTTGTCCGCGCTGATGCCGAACAGGAAACTTATGACGCTGCCATTGCTGCTCTGCTTTATGTGCCACAATCCCTCATGGAAGATTGCTAAGTCTGCCCTGGTATCGCCGTCGTAATCTCCGGGTACAGGCACATCGCCCGCCTGTCCGAAGTAAGTTTCCTGCGAGTTATAAATATGCCAGCCGCCGTCACGGAAAATGGCGAAGTCTGTCTTCCCGTTGCCGTCGTAATCGGCAGGCACGAGTTTGTCCTGCGGCAGCCCGCCAAACTGCTGGTAGCCGAGAGTGTTGGTCGAGCTATTCCAGATGTACCAGAAAGACGAGGAAGGCCGGTAAACCGAGACATCAGATTTACTATCGCCGTCAAAATCAAAGCGATGACTGCCCGTGTACGAGGCATCGCCGTTATAACGCACCAGGGCAATGTCCCTGTCATTACCTCCGAGAGTAGCAGTCCCTGCGGCGACTATCCGCCCGTCGCTCTGGACGGCAACTCCGTTGATATAGTCTGAACTGGCGCCCATCGCAGTGGTAACTTTGCCGCCCATGCCAAAACTCGTATCCAGCAGGCCATTGCTCCGGTAGCGTGCGACGGCAAAGTCCGTAGTTACATTCGCGCTACCGGCTGCCACAATCTTGCCATTGCTTAGAATAGCGATGTCACGAATGAAGCTGTGGTAGGTGTCGCCAAACGGTGTCTCGACTTTGCCGCCCACGCCAAAGCCTGTGTCCAGCGAGCCGTCCGGGTTGTAACGGACGAGTACGAAGTTAAACTGCCAGTTGTTGGTGTAGCCGCCCGCCACAATCTTCCCATCGCTTTGCACGGCCACAGCCAGTGCGATATCGAAGTTATTATGAATCGAAGTATAGACCTTGCCGTCCGTGTCAAAGCTCGTGTCCAAAGAGCCGTCTGTGTTATAACGCGCTAAAGCAAAAGTAGTCGGTTGGCCTACGCCCGGCGCCCTGCCTCGCCCGGCAGCGACTATCCGTCCATCGCTCTGGATTGCCATGCCATTGCACATATCATATTCGCCGAAATCCGTAAGCACCTTGCCATCCGTGTCAAACGTCGTGTCCAGAGAGCCGTCTGTGTTATAGCGCACCAGCAAAAAGTCGAACAGGTTAATCGCGCTATATCCGGCGACAACAATCTTGCCGTCGCTCTGGATAGCGACCGCATATGCCTCGTCGTTATTGCTGATGTCCGTAATGACTTTGCCATCCGTGTCAAAACTCAAATCGAGCGAGCCGTTCGTGTTATACCGCGCCACCGCGAACTTATTACTTCCGTTAAAGTTAATGTTACTGTACCCGGCGACGACTATCTTGCCGTCGCTCTGGATTGCCAGAGCCTGTGCGGTATCTTGAGTGCCGCCGAAGTCCGTAGTGACGATGCCGTCCGTGTCGAACGTCGTGTCGAGCGAGCCATTTGTGTTATACCGCACCACAGCGAAGTCAGAATTATTTGCCATTCCCGCGACAATGATTTTCCCATCGCTCTGAAGAGCGACAGCATTACCGTGGTCATAGCTATTGGAGATGTGTGTCAGGACTTTGCCCGTGCCGCCAAACGACGGATCCAAACCTCCCGCGATGGCTTCTACATTCATGAGCGCGAACGTCAACGTCAATAGTCCGGCGCAGCATAAGACTGCGATTCTGAGGGCGACCCGCGAGGGTAATGATTTAGTTGCTTTCAATAGAATCTCCTCGACGCGGCGGATGCGCCCGGCGTCTTAAAATTGATGTGAGCATCTCATCTAATACATGAGCATGCTCTCAGGTTGCGTATCATTTTGAGAATAAATTTAAACCGGGACACTGCTTCGGGTAGTTACGAGAAGGGGGATCTGTGACTTGACCGCTACGAAGAAGGATTCAGATGCAGAGAAAGTCGCAGATAGTTGCAACCTGCGACCAAAGTCTCACGCAAACTTCCGCAATATAAAAAGGCGAGGCTTCTTGCGAGCCTCGCCCCGGAAAGATTTGAAGCTGCAAGGCAAGCTAATCAGCCGCGACAGCTTCGCGCGCTTCGGCAGGTTTGTACGGAGGCAGAGTTTTGCGCGCGGTCTTCTCTTTCTTGAGACCCAAAGCCCAGTCGGCCTGCATCAATGTATGTATGTCGCGCGTCCCTTCATAGATGACCGCAGCCTTGCAGTTGCGCAGGTAACGCTCGACCGGATAATCGTTGGCATAGCCGTTCGCGCCGTGCACCTCTATCGCCATCGAAGCGGCCTTTTCACTTCTGACGGTCGCCTGCCATTTCGCCAGTGAAGTTTCCTTCGCGTTCAACTTGCCCTCGTTCTTCAAGTAGCCCGCGCGCAGCCAGAGCAGGTGCGACATCTGATAGTCTGCTTCCATCTCCGCAATCTTCTGTTTGACGAGTTGGTGATTGGCAATCTTGGTTCCGAAAGTCTCGCGCTCAAGAGCGTAAGAGATGCTCGCGTCACGCGACGCGCGTATAAGACCCGTTGCGCCAGCCGCGACTGTGTAGCGGCCCTGCTCCAAAGCGAACATGGCAATCTTAAATCCTTCGCCCTCTTCACCGACCATATTCGCATGCGGCACGCGCACATCCTGCAAAGAAAAATAGCCAGTGTTGCCCGCGCGTATCCCAAGCTTGCCGTGAATCGTGCCGGAGGAAAATCCTTTCATCGAGCGTTCGACGATAAAGCAGGACATGCCCGTGTGGTCGCGTTTTTTACGTTTCTCTTCATCAGTCCAGCAGAAGAAGAGAAAATTATCTGCGACATCCGCGAGACTAATCCACATCTTCTCGCCGTTCAGAATCCACTCGTCGCCCTCGCGCCGCGCAGTCGAACGCGCGCCCACGACATCCGAGCCTGCGCCCGGTTCTGTCAAACCATAGGTCGCAATCTTCTCGCCTTTGGCCTGCGGGACAAGATATTTTTGCTTCTGTTCCTCAGTTCCCCAGGTCAACAGCGTCATCGAATTGAGGCCCGTGTGGACGGACATAATCACGCGCAGGAATGTGTCAACGGCTTCCAACTCTTCGCAGACAAGTCCGAGCGAGATGTAATCGAAACCTGCGCCGCCGTATTCTTCGGGGATGCAGACGCCAAGAATATTTAGCTCGGCCATCTTGTCTAAGATGGAACGGTCGAACTGCTGCTTTTCATCAAGCTCTTTAATGCGCGGGGCAACTTCGCCCACAGCGAAATCGCGCACGGTCTGGCGTATGGCCTTGTGGTCTTCGTTCAATTCAAACTCAATCATGCGGGTCAGCTTCCTTCTTATATAGATGTGAATTTTAATAGCTGTGTAACCGCGTATCTTACATCATACGCGCGCAGGCATGGAAGCAGCGAAAACTATAAATCTTCGCCAAGCATTTGCCGCACAGCCTCTTTAGCTTCTTCAAGACTGCGCACGCGCCCGTCGAGTTGCATCTCGTAAACGGCGCGCGTGATTTCGCCTACGCGCGGGCCGGATTCTAATCCCATTTCCAAAAGATGTCTGCCCATCAGAAACGGCGCGGGAGCTTTTTCTTCAATCGCCAATTCCCTTGCGCGCTCGATAAACCATTCCTGCGCTTCCGAGCCAAACCATTTTTCGCGCGGAACCCACGGAGCATTGCGCCCCAACGAATCCGCTTTCGCCACGCGATACAAAAGGTCTAACTCGCACTTGCGCGCGAGACGACGAAAAGCTCCATCGCCAACCTCTTCGCGCTTCTTGTAAAACTCTCCCGGCTTCAAGTGGTCGCGCACCAACGCGATGACCTGCGCGCGCACATCATAGCCTTCGAGCGTGTGCACATTCAGACGCTCAAGCAAACTCTCTGTCGGCGGCGCGCCAGCCTCTTCATGCCCGCGCGAACGCCAACGGCCTTCCGTAAACTCCGTCGTCGCAGGCTTGCCCAAATCATGACACAACGCGCCGAGCATCACAGTCACCTGCTTCGGATAAGCAAGGTCGTCAATCAACTCACGCGCGCGGTCAACGACAAGCAAAGTGTGCACAGACACATCGCCCTCAGGATGCCATTCAGGCTCTTGCGGCACGCCAACCAGAGCCTGCAACTCCGGGAAGAGCTTTGCCATAGCATCCACTTCATAAAGCATCTTGAGCCCGATGGAAGGTCTGCGCGCACGCAAAAGCAGCTTTTCCATCTCGCCCCAGATGCGCTCTCTCGGCAAGTCCGTGAGGTCAATCGAACGACATAGCTCTAAAGCCTCCGGCTCAACTTCAAACTCGAAGCGCGCGGCAAACTGCGCGGCGCGCAGGACGCGCAAGCTGTCTTCGATAAATGTTTCGCCTGAAACGGCGCGTAAAATTTTTCGTTCGATGTCTGCGCGCCCGCCGAAGGGGTCAAGAATCTCGCCCGTGAGCGGGTCTTGCAGGATGGCATTGATTGTAAAATCGCGTCGCCGCGCGGCCTCTTCAAACGTCATCGAAGGATCGCCTTCGATGACAAAGCCGCGATGACCGCGCGCGGTCTTGCGCTCGCGGCGCGGCAGGCTGACATCCAAATCTGCGCCGAGCTTATAAACTGTAAAAGCTTCGCCGACAGCATCCACGCGCCCGAAGGTTTCAAGCAGCGCGCGCAAGTCTGCCGGCGCAATCCCGTAAACCTCCACATCCCAATCCTTCGGCGTCTCTCCGCGCAAAGAATCACGCACACAACCGCCGACCAACAAAGCACGCCCGCCCATCGAGCGAACTTTCTGTGCGAGTTTGAGAATTTTTTCGGGAATCGGAGACATCAGACAGGCGGAAACTAAGAAACAGTTTCAAAACTCAAATCTAAAATCATTCAACCCTTTGCGCGCTTGTGGTTTTCTCTTTGCGCCACCAGCGCGAAACTAAAACGAACGGTTCACGCAAAGGCGCAAAGAAAAACTCAAGTCCGCAAAGAAGAGCTTGAGTATTTTTGTCTTTAGAAACTAATCCTCATCATCGTAATCTTCATCGTCATCGCCGTCGTCATCGTCATTGTCGTCGTCAACGACAATCTGCACGCCGCGCGTAGAGGGCAAGCAACTGATGACTTGCGCGCGGTCTATGCGCGTCAAATCGGTAGCGGCTGCGTGCCAGAGTTTGACCCAGAAGGTGCGCGTCGCTGTGTGAATCGCAAAGGTCGAGCCGTCGAGCATCACAGGCACAGGCTCTGCCACAGTCCCTGCGCGCAGAGTTTCCAGAAGCTCAGGCACAAACGGCTTGAACTTATCGAATTGGACCAGGATTGCGCTCGCGTTGATTTCCGCCGGAGGCAATTCGACAGGCTCGCGTGATTCGAGCAGCAAGCGCGACTCTGTTTGCTCGTTACGTTTTTTGACAATCGCCATTTTTTAATTGATGAGAGAAATGCTTTTGCTCATCTCGCTTAATCAGATATGACAAGCCACCTGTAAACGGCTCTGTAGATGCTCACGCAGGTCTGCGACCTTGACGCGCTCTTGTTCCCAAGTGTCTCTGTCGCGCACGGTGACGGCTTCGTCTTCGAGCGATTGATGGTCAACGGTGACGCAGAAGGGCGTGCCGATTTCGTCCTGCCGCGCGTAAAGTTTTCCTATGCCGCCCGTGTCGTCATAGACGGCGCGCATCAACGGTTGCAGAGAGCGTTTGATGGCCTTTGCCATGCCGACAATCTCAGGCTTGTTTTTCGCCAATGGCAGAATCGCAGCCTTGATTGGCGCAAGCTCCGAATGTAATTTCAGGATAACGCGCTTCTCGCCTTTGTCGTTGACCTTCTCTGTATAAGCGTCCATCAGGACTGCGAGCACTGTGCGATTGACTCCGGCGGCGGGCTCTATCACAAAAGGATAGAAACGCTCCTTCGTCGCTTCGTCGAAATACGAAAGGTCTTCCGTCGAATCAGGATTGAGCCGCTTGCCCTCCGCATCCTCAGGCTTTTTCGAGTGAGCTTTTAAGTCAAAGTCCGTGCGATTGGCAATGCCCATTAGTTCGTCCCATTGCCGCTCTTCCTCTTCGCGTTCGGGGAAGAAGCGATAATGTATGTCAACCGTGCGCTTGGCATAGTGGGCCAATTCTTCTTTCGGCTGCTCGTAAAGCCGCAGATTGTCTGCGTTGATGCCAAGCTGTAGAAACCATTTGTGGCAGTAATCAATCCAATCCTGATGCACCTTTTCATCTTCGCCGGGACGCACGAAATATTCCATCTCCATCTGCTCAAACTCGCGCGTGCGAAAGATAAAGTTGCCGGGCGTCACTTCGTTGCGAAAGCTTTTTCCAATCTGCGCGATGCCGAAAGGAATTTTCCTACGCATCGTCGTCAGCACATTATGAAAGTTGATAAAGATGCCCTGCGCTGTTTCAGGCCGCAGATAAGCAAGCGCAGTCGGGTCGTCTTCTTCGGCAGCCGCGCCGATGGTCGTGCGAAACATGAGATTGAAAGGACGAGGTTCAGTCAGCTTAGTTGAGCCGCAATTTGGACAAGCTGCTTTTGGCCCATCAGGTGTTTCTCGCAATTCAAGTTTATCTGCGCGCAGACGTGTGTTGCACTCTTTGCAATCAACAAGCGGGTCGCTAAAAGTGTCTTCGTGGCCGGAGTATTTCCAGACCTGACGGTTGAGAATGATGCTGGAATCAATGCCTTCCATATCGTCGCGCTCGTGCACCATCCAACGCCACCATGCCTGCTTGACGTTGTTGCAGAGTTCTACGCCGAGCGGGCCGTAATCCCACGCGCTGCCGAGGCCGCCGTAAATCTCCGAAGATGGAAAAACAAAGCCCCGCCGCTTGGCGAGAGAGACGATGGTTTCAATGTTTGGCGCAGACACTTTTGTTGAATACCTCTTCCGAAGAGTCGTTGGTCTTTGAATGGTTTATGGTAAAGGGTAAACGGCTAAAAGACAAAAGCCGCTCCTTCATCCTCATAAAAAAAGAGAGGAGCGATTTTACGGGCCGCTCCTCTCTTCAACTTCCCTGAGCCTGAAACTCTATTTACCGGGCGCTGTGACGTTGATGTCAACTTCTGTCTTTTTGCCGCCGAACACGCCGCCGCGCCAGGCCAGAAACAGCGCGACGACGACAATGAGAAAAATCACCAGAATCGCGACCACTCCAACACTGCTGCCGCCACCGCCGCCATTATCATCAGCCATAAATCCAATCCTCCTTAACGGAAACACTTTATCCAAAAAAGTTTTGGGGGGCCAGAATCTTCTACAGAAAACAGAGAGAGCTTGTCGGACAGAGCTTAGGCGAAAACAGTGACGAGTGACAAGTGAAGAGTGACGAGAATCATAACTTCTCATCACTCTTCATCTGTCACCCGTCAAGTTTCATTCGTTCTCTATCTGCGACGACTATTGCGGCGCGTGCGACGCGGAGTGCGTTCGGGCGCGGGCCTGACTTCGCCCGGCTGCACGGTCGGGCTCGGTTGCGGAGGCTCAGCCCCCTGCGGAACCAGCCAGAACTCGTAATAGTCTGTCTCCCTGTAACCGCCGTTGACAATCACTATGCGGCGTGCATTGAGGCCGCGCGTGTTGACCAGATAGTCCAGCGTGCGTGCGCCGAGGCGGTCAGCCTGTCCGACGCGGCTGTTCTTTCCGGCATAGACGAACAGATAGCCCGTCGAATCCGGTGAGTTCTGCAACTCGATAGCCAGATTGTCCAAGCGTGCCTTGTCATCGTCAAAGGCCACAGACGGAAACTCGTCAAACTTACGAATCGGCGGCTTGAGCGGCGGCGGAGGTGTGACATCCACGCTCGCCTGAGCCATCTGCCGACACGTCGGGTCGCCTGAACCGTCGTCCACGACGAGAATGGCAGTCACTTTCTGACGGCCCAGTCCGGTCGAGTCAACAGTGATGGTATTGGTGCTTGCTCCGCTCAGGATTCTGGCCGAAGGCGGGCTCACAGTCCAGGTGTAGTTCAAAGGCTGTGTGCCGCCATAAGCGACATCGGAGCTATAAGTAATCACATCGCCGTCGTCAACCACAGCAGGCGCAGAGACGCTGACCGGGTACGGGCAGGGCCGCGTAATGACGCGCGTCGTGTAGTTGAGACAGATGCAGTTGCGTTTGCCTGCAAGGATGTTTATCTGCTGCGTCCAGCGACGATTCGGGAAGAGCACTTCGACTGTGTGCGTGCCTGCCGGAAGGTCTATGGACTGCGCAGGATTGTATGTGACGCCGTAATCTTTGCCGTCAACAATCAAGGGGTATCCAGCCGGGGACGTTTTCAAGTCCATCCGACCATAACCCTTTTTCAGTTTCGGCTCTTTGGTATCTTTTGCATTCGCCTGCACCAGAGAACACGTCAACAGGAGCATGAGGGCGAAAGTGCATGAGACGTAGATTTTTTTCATGTTGCGTTCTTGCCCTCCTCTTAGTTAGTCGTGGTTTGCTGCTTGGCTGCTCTGGAACGATTGTAGCGACGACGCGCGCCGGCTCCTAAGGCCGCGAGTCCTGTACCAAAGAGCAGGAGCGAAGCTGGCTCCGGCACGACATCGCAATTCGGGCAGGGCGGCGAAGGCGAAGAGTCTCTGCATGGCGGAGTCTCGCATTCTTCATCGCCGGAGCAGATGCCTGTCAGACAAACTGCCGGGATGAGAGCCAGAAACGGCCACTTCGGAAAGCCGCCCGCGATTGGAATATCGTCGCAAGCGCAAACTTCGTCGGCGGTGACTTCCGTGACTTCTTCGGTCTGAACCTGTATGCCAGCGCTGTCGGCTGGCGCGGGCGATTCCTGCGTCGAACTGCTGGCGGCGGCCTTGTCTTCCTGTCCTACGAGCCGCAGCTCCGTAGAAGCATTCTGCCAACCATTGCGCGAACTGCCGCTCACAACGTTGACCACATCACCCATCTGCACTGGGCTGGCCTGCACGTTAACGGCGGCTATCAGCAAGATGCAGAGTATCGTAGCAATGGGGCGAAAAGCTCGATTCCTCATGATTAGGAGTCCCTCCCTGGACACTCCTGGTTCGAGGGAAGCGTCTTAATCTTGGGCGACGCTCGAAGGCTCGAACCATCTAAACTAAAAATCAATTCAATTCAGAGACAACAATCCGTCAATGCGAAGCGGTCAGATTTGCTGTAAGTGCTTTTAGCAAATTATGCAGGGGCGGGCGGGCTCACTAGCTTATCCGACTTCACCCCTTGAAAGACCTGCTTTTGGCTTGCTCGTCGTCAAAAATCTCTGTTCAATGTTGAAAACTGATGAAGTAGCTTCCTTCATCACTAGAGAAAGACGCCGAATACTGCATGGATTCCAAATTCGTGGCGTGATTAAACTAGCCTTTATACCCGAATGTCAAGAAAAAATAGGCCAAAATGTTAAAAAATTACTTTAAGAATTAAAGCCCCTGCGAAAAAGTAAAAGGCAAAGGCGAAGATAACATCCACGCCTTTGCCCCGCTTTCGGCTTATCGCCTGTAACTTCGGCCTTTTTACTCAGCTTCACCCGCGCCTGCGGCTTCGGCCTTTTGCTTCTCGTCACGCAGGATAGCCTTGCGCGAGAGCTTGATTTTATTGCCCTCTTTGCCTATGCATTTGACCAAGACCTGCTGGCCTTCCTTCAATTCGTCGCGCACATCCTTGACGCGGCGATCCGCGATTTCAGAGATGTGCAAGAGGCCGTCCGTGCCGGGAAAGATTTCGACAAAAGCTCCGAAATCCACGATGCGCGAGACTGTGCCGAGATAAGTCTCGCCGATTTCGGCTTCCGCAGTCAGCCCGCGAATCTTATCCACAGCAGCTTTGGCAGCTTCCGCATCGGCAGTCGCAATCGAGACTGTGCCGTCATCTTCGACATCAATCTTCGCTCCAGTCTCTTCGACAATCGAGCGAATCATCTTGCCGCCTGGCCCAATCACGTCGCGGATTTTGTCCGGGTTAATCTTGATTTGAATAATGCGCGGCGCGTGCGGCGCAATATCTGTGCGAGGCTCTGCGATGGCTTTCTCCATCACGCCTAAAATATGCAGGCGGCCCTTTCTGGCCTGCTCAAGAGCTTCGGCCATAATCTGCGCGTTGATGCCGCCAATCTTGATGTCCATCTGCAAGGCCGTGATGCCGTCGCGCGAGCCTGCGACCTTAAAGTCCATGTCGCCGTAATGGTCTTCCGCGCCCGCGATGTCTGAGAGAATCGCGTACTTGTTGCCTTCCATCACGAGTCCCATCGCAACTCCGGCGACGGTTCTCTTCAAAGGCACGCCCGCATCCATCAAACTCAGGATGCCGCCGCAGATAGAAGCCATTGAAGACGAGCCGTTCGATTCCGTGATGTCCGAAACAATTCGGAGCGTGTAAGGAAAGTCTGCTTCGTCCGGCAGCACAGGCTCGATGGAGCGACGCGCGAGTGCGCCGTGTCCAATCTCGCGGCGGCTGGATGAGCCGAAGCGGCCAACTTCACCGACAGAGTAATGCGGGAAATTGTAGTGCAAGAGGAAACGACGCTTGACCTCGCCCTGTTCGAGATCGTCTATAAATTGCTCGTCGTCCTTCGTTCCCAAAGTGGTCGTGACAAGAGCCTGCGTCTCGCCGCGTGTGAAAAGAGCAGAGCCGTGAACTCTCGGCAGCCAGCCCACTTCGCATGTGATTGGGCGAATTTCTGAGAAGCGGCGACCATCCGGCCTGCGACGATTGTTGAGAATGTCGTCGCGGAAAATCTTTTCCTTGAGATGGTCAAAAATCTTCTTTGCCATCAGACGCTGCTCAAGCTGGTCTTCGGGATAAGATTCGACGACCTCTTTTTTGAGCGCGTCAACTCCTGCATAAGAGGCAAGCTTATTCTGCTGTGTTGTGTCGAGCGCGGCGCGGAGTTTATCCGCATAGTTTCTCTCAATCTCGCCGAGCATCTCTTCATTAAGAATGGGCGCAACAACTTCGCGCTTCTGTATCTCAAGAGCTTTGTACAGCTCCTTCTGCCAGCGACAGAGGCGATTAATCTCCTTGTGCGCGAGCATCAGAGCCTCGACCATAATCTCTTCCGAAACTTCGAGCGCGCCTGCTTCGACCATCACAATGGCCTCTTCCGTTCCGGCCACAACCAGATTCAGACGCGACTCGCGCCTTTCATCATAGGTCGGGTTGATGACATAGCGGCCATCAATGAGTCCGACGCGGACGCCCGCAATCGGAGTCGAAAATGGAATGTCAGAAAGATAGAGCGCACAGGAAGCTCCTGTGATGGCTATGACATCTGGGTCGTTATCCGGGTCTGCCGAGATGACTGTCGCGATGACCTGTGTTTCGTTTCTGTAACCTTCTGTGAAGAGCGGGCGGATTGGGCGATCAATGCAGCGTGCGGTAAGTACTTCTTTTTCGTTGGGGCGACCTTCGCGCCGGAAGTAGTTGCCGGGAATGCGCCCGGCTGCGTAATTTGATTCACGATACTCGACCGTGAGCGGGAAAAAATCTATGCCTTCACGTGGCTGGTTCGCTCCGACCGCCGCGACGAGCAGCATCGTGTCGCCGTAGCGTATGACGACCGAGCCATTGGCCTGTTTGGCGACCCGTCCGGTTTCGACGGTCAACTCTTTATCGCCCAGCTTGATGGACTCTTTTAAATATTTCTTGACTGACATACTTGGTTTGTCTCCTTCATGGACAACTCGGATTCCTGCTCAACCGGCAGGAGAAAGGCAACGTGCGTCTCATCCGCCGCGCCCGACTCTGGGATTAAATTATTTAAGCGGCCCGGCCACAAAAGCGCCCGGAGCCTCGCGCTACGTGAGGCGCGAGAAAGGCGCTGCCGGAAGAAAACTCTCTGCCGTTAAACCAAAAGCGACGCAGACTCCAAACATGCCGTGAAGCCTTGCGTCGCCCTTAAGTTTTCCGCCGAGAGGCTCTTGCTCGCACCCGCTTGCCTTCAGTCATCGCCGTCACGTTCGGCACTGCCCGCAAGCCCTTCGATGGATGCGAATTGTTCTTTAAAGAGACTCGAAGTTCTCTCTCTGTGTGTTTAAGTTTGCGGTACGCCTAGCGACGCAGGCCGAGTCGGCTCACGACCTCGTGATAACGCTCTATATCTTTGCGTTTAAGGTAGTCGAGAAGACTCCTGCGCTGCGAGACCATCTTGAGCAGGCCGCGCCGCGAGTGGTTATCTTTCTTGTGCGTTTTGAAATGCTCTGTCAACTCGTTAATGCGCTGGCTGAGCAGTGCAATCTGTACCTGTGGTGAACCGGTATCCGCGTCATGCGTGCGGTAATCGGTCAAGATTCTCTCTTTTGTTTCTTTAGCTAACGACATAAGCTCTAAATGGTCCTCCCAGACCGCAGTAAACACGCTCTTTTAAGAGCGGCAACCGCTAAAATTAAAAGACGAGGCAATTTAACACGGCGATTGGGGAGTGTCCAGCGAAGAGCAAGGCGGAAGGATGAAGGCGGAAGGATGAAGAATGTGCTATTTGAAATTGAATGCCCTATGTCTGAAGATGCATGCTTTTCATCCTTCATCCCTCCGCCTTCATCCTTGCTCTTGTTGACATTGTTTGCCGGACAGTCTAAAGAAACTGTGGATTATTTCCAATACATCTGAAACGGCAGGGAGGATTCGGCAATCGCTGGATATGCTGAATCCATCAATGGATATGGCATATCAAAAGGCTAGAATATTAATCGTCGGCGGCGGTTTCGGAGGTCTCTTCACGGCTTTAGAGGTCGCAGGCGTGGGCGAAGTGACGCTCATCAGCTCGGAAGACCATTTTCTCTTCACGCCGATGCTCTATGAATATCTGAGCGGCGAGGTAGAGGCATGGCACATTGCGCCGCATTACAAAGAACTGCTGGACGACGATGTGCGTGTCATACAGGGCGAAGTGACGGAGATTGATATGGACGCGCAGGAGGCAACGATTGCCGGGCGCGCGGAGCGCATTCCGTACGACATTCTGGTGCTGGCCGTCGGCGGCATCACGAATTACTGGAACGTAGAAGGCGCGGCGGAACACACGATGCCCTTTCGCAAGCTGGCGCACGCGGACGCGCTGCGACAAAGGATGGTCGAAGCTCTTGACCGCGTGCCGCCGGACTTCGCGCCGCAGGATGCGCGCAGGCTTCTGACCTTCGCTGTGGTCGGCGGCGGCGCAAGCGGCGTAGAGCTTGCGACCAAGATGTCAGACCTTTTGCGCGACGCCTTCGAGAGGCGCGCGCTGCCGGGCGAGCCGCGCGTCATGATTTTAGAGATGGGCGACAGGGTTGTGCCGGGCATGGGCGATGAGATACGCGAATTTGTCGAAGACGCTTTGAAAGAGGCGCGCGTCGAATTGCACACGCACACGCGCGTTAAGAGCGTGCGCGCGGATGGCTTGACCTTCGAGCATGAAGGCGAAACGGCGGAGGTGGAGGCGGCTGCGACCGTCTGGACAGGCGGCGTGCGCGTCAATCCGATTATTGAGAAGCTTGATTTAGCGAAGACTGAGCGCGGGCTGATTCTGGTCAGGCAGACGCTTCAGGCAGAGCAGAGAGAAAATGTCTTTGCGCTCGGCGACATAGCTTTCTACAAGGACGCCAGCCCGACCTTAGCAGGCACTGCTCAGCTTGCTTTGCAAGAGGCAGGACTCGTTGGCAACAACATCAAGGCTCTGATTAAAGGAAGAGAGTTGAAGACCAAACATTTTCAGGAGCTTGGCGAAGCAGTCTCTCTCGGCACGGAGCGCGCGGCGGTGCTCGCGGGCGGCAAAGCATTCGGCGGCGCGCTTGCACGACAGGCACGCTTTACGCTCTACACTTCGCGGCTGCCGACATGGCATCACCGCTTGAAGGTCGGCGCAAGCTGGTTTTTTGAAGGCACATCACCGCGCCCGCTTCAACCTTTGGGAATCTCAAATCGTTGAAGCAGTGACGAAAGAATCTCACGCAAAGGCGCAAAGAAGAGAAGACGCAAAGAGTTGAAACTCAATTTATCTGGAAAGCTTTCTTCGCGCCTTTCTTTGCGCCTTTGCGGGAAACTTATCTTCGCATTGCTCAATTTATTCAACTGCTGAGTTGCAGAAAATTTCGTAAATCTGTTTGAGACGAGCTAATCTCTGTTGCCCCGGCCTTCAATGCTTCATCTCTGAATTCTTCAGCCGCGTACTTGCTACAATAAATAAAAATCGGAACCTGTGTGTCCATCTTTCGGATTAAGTTTACAAGCTCGATGCCTGCCTTTCCTCCGTCCAGCGGTCGCCCCATATCTGTGATGATGACATCGAACCTTCCGGGCTGAAATGCTGCCAGAGCTTCCTGTGTTGATTTAACAGTGGTCACAGCAATCTGCTGTTTTCTCATCTCGCTAATCATCAGGCTGTTGCCTTCCGGCTCGTCGTCAACCCATAAAACCGAACGTATTTTCTGCCCCGCTGTGGCTGTGGGAGTCTCTTGTCTGGCGGCGGGTGAGGTGGACGGTGTACTACTCTTTGTAATCAACTCTCGTATCTCTGTGACGGATTTGTAGAGTTGCTCAAAGAGACTGGAAATCGGCGTCGGGATTCCAGAGACAAGGACATTGCCTGTATCCGCGCGCCTGAATGCGCCGGAAAGATAGATGCGCGTCAGCAGGTAGCCGCTCAAAAATCCGAGGATGGAAAAATAGATGATGATTCCGGCGGCGAGGACTTGAGCCTGCTGTGTCGCGCCCAAACCTGCGGCCATAAATTTTGAGACTCTGGACAAAAGCTCTGGCAGACGCCGCAACTCTATCAGACCGATGCCGACGATAATCTTTGTTAGCCAGTCGGAAATCTGCTCAAGGTTTGTGTTGACTTCTTGCCTGTAAGAAACATCTTGATTCGGTGTTGGCGAAGCAGGCGGCGCGGCAGCTCCTCCGGCTGCTGCTGGCGGAGTGGCGGGCGGCTTTGCGTCCGGCTGTTGGAGCACGCGAGGGATGCCAAACAGAAATCCTATGATGTCGCCAATCGCCAACCAGGCTAAAGCCCAGAGCAGGGCAGACCATCTGGCCTCTGTGCTTTGGAAAAGAAGAACTATCAGCCCGATGACCAGAAAGACGAGTAGGAACGAGGAGGTGACACGCAGGTCAAGCAGACGCTCTTTCGATGCGTTGTCTGTCCCTTTCGACTTGCCCGTTCCCGCCATGCCGTCGGAATCTGAAGCCATAATATTTTTCCTCTTGAGGAAAACCGATTTGATTTTTAAGAAGCTGCTGTCGCGGCTTCGCATGAGTCGAGCACGGGCTCTTCTTCTTCAACCGGAACTCCTGCTTCGCCGTAGTAAGGTCGGCCAGCAGAGATGGCATCGAAATATTCCGCGATGCGTCCAAGAATTTCCGAGACGGAATGTGAGTGATAGATTGTCGTGCGAAAGAGCGCGCCGCCCTGTAGGCCGCGCGTGAATTGTCCGGCGAGTTGTTTCATGCGCCCGATAGCAGCCATCTCAGGCATGTCTTCGCGCAGCATCTCGAAATATTCAAGGAGCACGTTCTGCTTGTCTTCGAGCGTCGGCTGAAAAATTTCGCGGCCCGCGATAGTATCTTCTATCTGCCGGAAAATCCATGGATTCGCCATCGCGCCGCGACCGATTAAAACTCCATCGCAACCGGTCTCGCGCCAGCGCGCAAACGCTCCTTCAATCGTCGTCACATCGCCGCTCCCTGAGACCGGAACTTTCACAACCTCTTTAATCTGCCGCACCAAATCCCAGTTGGCTAATCCTTTATAACCTTGCTCTTTGGTGCGACCGTGCAGGGCTATGTGCTCCGCGCCGCAGTCTTCAGCGAGCCGCGCAGTCTCGACAGCATTGATTGTATGGTCATAAAAGCCCGCGCGAATTTTGATGGTCAACGGAATCGTGATGGCCTTTTTGACTTCCTTCAAAATCGTTTCCAGCCGCGAGTGGTCGCGCAGGAGACCTGAGCCGCCGCCGTGCTTGACCACTTTAGGCGCGGGACAGCCGCAGTTAATATCAAGCATGTCCGCGCCGACTTCCTGTGCCATCTCGGCAGCCATCGCCATACGTTCCGGCTGCCCGCCGAAAATCTGCACGGCAAAGGGACGCTCTTCCTGAAAGAAACGCATCTGCCGCTTTGACTTCGGATTGTTGCGCGTGAGTCCCTCGACGGAGATAAATTCGGAGACAGTCAGACCGATGCCGCCGCGCTGCTTGAGCAGACGACGAAAAGAGATGTCCGTCACGCCCGCCATCGGCGAAAGGATGAGCGGCGGATTTATCTCTATGTCACGAATCTTAAATGGCTTAGTCATTTCTTTTCCAATTATCCGGCAGCGTGGATTGCGTTTGCTACCATCCACTTGCGAACAACGCGCGCGCGGCTTTCAGTCCGCACTTCTGATAGGAATTATACGCTTCGGCGGCGCGCTGTCGAATCCGCTCGTTGTCTTCGCCGAGCATCCAGCCGTCAAGCGCGCTCTTTAAGATATAAGCTTCCGGGGCCATCAGATTTGTGGTCCACAAAAGCGGCTGCGCGCCCGTCAGTTTGAGCGGCGCGGTGAAATAGCTCTTGCTGGCGCAGGAGAGAATGATTGCTTCGCGCCGCGCATCGTCTTGCTTTTTGGGATACTCAGGCAGACTGAAATCCATCAGCCCGTTATGCCCGACGAAAGCAAGGAGGTCTGCGCCGCCTCCGATTTGCAGCTTGAGATTCTTGGCATCCATGCTGACTTCGATTGCTTCATTGAGATGGCCGGAAGCGGAAGCGAGAAAATCCGCGATGGCTCTTTGAATCTCTATGCCTTTATAGGCATCCGCCACGAGATAGACATTCTTGCTCCGATGTTTGAAGACGAGCCGTTCCATGACTGCATACTTCGGGTCAATCGTTTTTGAAACAAGCTGCCACTCTTTGCTCTTCGTAAAAAAAGTTTTGATGCCGAAGGCCGCGCCCCAGTAAAGATTCCTTTCAGGGTCTTCGCCGTTTCCGAGCGCGGCTGAGACAGGCACGATGCCCTGATTTTCGTTGTCGCACAAGGCGACCAGCACATGCACAAGCTTGCCCGGATTTTGGCGAACGATTTTGGCGTTCGTCTCCGATGGCTGTCGAGCTTCCTGACGCGAGTTGCCCGAAGCCTTCGTCGCTTCGCGGCTACTCGCGCCGCAGTTCATCAAGACTGCCAGCAAGATAAAACTCAAAAGTAGCTGTCCGAGCGCTCTCATAAAAACTCCGTGCTTTGAGTTTGAGTCGCGGAAGTCGCCTGCGCCGATTCATCTTCCGGCTCAAACTGCTTTTCGCCGCTCTCTAATTGCATGACGACGCGCGCCCATTGCGCAGCCTGACGCGCGGCTGTGCGCGCCAGCCCTATGTCGCCGCGCGTCATGGCCTCAAGCGCAGTCTCGCCCATCTCTCGCGCCGTCTCGCGGTATCTGTTGATGTGTTGCAGACTATTTTCGTCCATCTTATTTTACGGCCTTTTCCAGACGCTCAAGCTCGGCTAAGGCCAGGTGGTATTCGATGAATCTCTTATTGCCATTTTCCTTGACCCAACGAAGATGCGCCAGTGCTTCCTCGCGTTTACCGGCGGCTGATAAATCAAGACCAAGATAGGCACGAGCCTCTGTCAGTTGATCGTTATCCTTAGCTGCGGACAGCAGCTCTTGTGCGGACAAAACGCCCTTCAGATAACGCAGCACCGGATAGGGCCAGAGTGTTGAATCGCAGTTCGCCAGAGCCTTGTCCAGAATCAGAGCGGCATCTGCTGTGCGCCCTTCGCGCTTGCATCCGGCATAGGCGACCAGAGCCATATAGAGCGATTCAGTCTCTCGCCAGCCGTTAAGGTTCAGATATGAGAGAGCATCTGCCGCAGCGTGGTTGCCCCGCGCGCGGCGCAGGTTAATAAAACTGCGGCTGTAATATGATCGCATGGCACGCTTATCAACCCGCAAGGATTGCGTATAAGCCTCTATCGCCTCTTCGTCCCGGTGCATCTCAGAAAGGACATAGCCAAGCTGTTGATGCAGGTATCCAAGCTCTGGTTTGAGCTTCGCGGCCTGCCTGTAAGCTTCGATAGCTTTCTCCATTTGCTCTTCCTGCAAGAGAATGTTGGCGTATTGATAATGCGCCAGATAATTGTTCGCGTCGAGTTCTATGGCCTGCTGTAAAATCTTTTTAGCTTCCGGGTAAGCGCGCTGGCGAGTGCGCAAAGCGCCAAGCGCGACGAGTGCATCGGCGGCTTTCGGTTCCAGCGAGAGAGCCTTTTGCAAGTATGGCTCGGCCTCTTCAAGACGACGCGCACGCAACAGCAAATCGCCTAAGTGATATTGCACTTCTGCTTCGGTGGCGCGCGTGCTCTGCATCTCTTTGTCATAGTCGAGAGGCTTTTCGACCTCTATATCCAAGACCGGAAATCTGAATCTTTTGATATAGGCATTCAGTTCGGCTTCAATCTTCGCGTAATCGGCTTGAAATGACTGGCGAAAGTTTGTTTCGAGCGGGATGCCTGTATTCAAACGGCTGAGAAATAGCATCAGCTGCGGACGCCGCGCCATGTTGTTCTCCAACATCAGGTAGTGAACAAAGGCCCACGATTCCGCATAGAAGATACCGGCCTTGCTCGACTCGCTGTAGTGCGGCGACCGAGTGTCAACCTCAAGCAGCGTTTTCAGCGGCAGCAGACCGCGATCCTGTAAAATCCGTAAATGCCATTCGACAGGCAAGCCCAACCTGATTTTTTGATTGTTATCGCTGGCCTTAAACGTGCTGTAGTATTCGGCCAGTCCTTCGTTCAGCCATAAAGGCACGCGCGTCAGATTATTGTTGACGAGGAAATGCACATACTCGTGAAAGATAACTTGAAAGGGGTCAATCCCCTGTAGCTCGGTTTTCAAAGTGATGTAATTGATATCGGCTGTGGGCATAAAATAACCGGCCACGTTCTCCAGTGTTTTGCCATCGCGTTTGGGTTTGAAAGGCTTGTACGAGCTATCGGACTTGAACAGCAGAACGGTCGTCGGCACGGATGCGCCGAGCTTCGTGTTCGGGAAAATCTGTGCGAAGACTTCTCGAAACAACTCAAGCCGCTTTGCCACCTGCCGGATTTCGCTTTCACTTGTGTTGCCTATCAAAGTGAAATTCTTCGAGCGTATCTTAATCCAATTATCTTTGGCCGCCGCGACGGGCGCGCTGGCTCCGAGCAGAAGCAGGAGAGCCAGTGTTAGCAGAATAGTTTTTTTCATAGTCAAATATAGGCTTGTGGGAGTTCCAGAGACGAAGAACTTCGCTTTCAGAATTGACAAGAAGCGAAAGCATCCTCTAGCTTCATTTTCAGGCACGGATTATATCAAATGCAACACAGGCTCATCCAAAGCGTCGGCGTCGCGTGGACACTGCTTTATGCAGTCTTCATCATCTGGATTTATGCGACAGAGCCGCGCACTTTCAAAGAAGTCGCAGCCGGAGCAGAGATTGCCGCCGGAACTTATCAGATAGACAAAGAAAAATTTGCGACAGCCCTACAGCTTTTCCGTCAGGAAAAATTTCGCGCGGCACGCGACGAATGGAGCCGCGCAGACCCGCAACAACAGGACGCGCTCACGCAGTTTTACATCGCTTACGCTTTTTACCGCGAAGGCTGGGGCCGCGTCTATAACGACGACGCGCTTTTCCGGCAGGGCGTTGAGGCTGTCAATCGCGCAATCAATTTAGACGGCGCGCTCAAAGTTGATGACGCGGAGTTGCAGATGCATACGCCCGCAGAACTCAAAGCCGAGTTGGAACAGGGAGCGGAGCGCAGCGTTGATGACCTGAACCCTTTGCGCGTCTTGCGCCAACGCAAATGAGCGAAAAAATCCTTTCCAGAAATCGCGCGCTGTTGCGCTTCATCGCGCTGCCGATGATTTTTTTGACGGTCGCGCTCATGGGCGGCCTGCGCGTGAGCGCGGAAGACAGAGTGTTTGTCTTTGTCGCGCCGCCACTGATTACGCTCGTGCTGGCGACGCTCCTGATGCTGCTCTTCGTGCGCGGCGGATTGATAGATTTAAAAGCATGGCTCGCAAGCTCGCGGCCCGCGCTGGAGAATGCCGCGCACGCGCTCACACTGCTCGCGCTCTTTTTCGCTTCGGCGCAGGCATTCAATTCCGTCTTGCCTGAGCGCGGGCTGCTCTTCTGGCTCTTCTCGTTTTTTTTCCTGTGGACGCTGTGGAACAACCAGTTCGCGACGTTTGATGCAAAGCGACTCTTGCGCAGTCTGGCCGTGCTCTTCGGGACAGCGTTTGTCTTAAAGCACATGCTGCTGGCGACTCTTTACGCGCCGGAGGGCGGGTGGCTCAAACGCATTGCGGGAGTGCTGCTCGAAGGCGTCTCGCTCGGCACGCTCGACGCGCAGCCCTTCGCGCCCGCGACAGGTTATATATCCTTCTTCACGCTCGCACTCTATGTCGCTGGACTCGTCCTCCTGCCACGCGCGCCGGAGAAGGAAGAGGCTGGAGAATTAATCGCAGCCTTAACTCAACTCACGCCGATTGAGCAGGGCATAGTCCGGGATGAAATCACACAGGAACGAATTTCCCTGAGAGATGAAACAACAAAAGTGAGACAGGGAAGCAAGGATAAATAATTAGTCCCGTAGGGGCGACATAATTATGCCGCCTCTACGGGGCTCGGTTGTTGTCTCGCGCGAGTGTCCCAGCACTAACGTGTGGACTACTGATATGCCGCCCCTCACGGGGCTGTCATTATCGTCTCGCGTTTCTCTCGAACTCAATTCATATTAAATTCGCTTTACCAGTTAACAACCAATTCATCCGAAGCTTGCCATGCAGGCACATCCTGACGCAGCGAGACACGTTGCAGCTTTTCAGGATGCGCAAGCAAGCAGCCTGCGCCGAGCACTACTGAAGCAAGCGGGTCATCCGCGACGACGACATGCAGCCGCAACTCTTTCTGCAAACGCGCGGCCATGCCCTGCAAGAGTGCGCCGCCTCCGGTTAAGATAACTCCCGTGTAATAAATATCCGAAGTCACATCCGGTTGCGATTCTTCAATCGCGCGGCGCGCGCCCGCGACAATCTCCGAGATGACCGGCTCAAGAGCCTCGCGCACTTCGTCTGCGCCAATCTCTACGGCTTTGGCCGCGCCATCCGTCAAATCTTTGCCGACAATTTCCATCCGATGCGATTCCTTCTCCGCGCCTTCTTCGGGGCTGGCGGCTGCGCCGAGTTCTTTCTTAGCCTGCTCTGCCACGCGCTCGCCAATCTGCATCATGTACTTGTCACGCACGTAATCGCGTATCGCTTCATCCATCATGTTGCCCGCCGCAGGCAGGTGAATCGAAGAGACGACTGCGCCCGAAGCGATGATGGCGATGTTAGTTGTCCCGCCGCCGATGTCTATCACAAGATGCGCGCGCTCGTCTTCAAACGAGAGCCCTGCTCCGAGCGCGGCTGCCAATCCTTCGTCCACAAGGTCAACGCGCGTGGCTTTGGCGATGTGCGCTGCATCGCGCACAGAGCGTTGCTCAAGCGCGGTTGAAGAGCCAGGCACGCCAATGACCAGATGACTGCGACGACGATGGCCTTCATGCACGCGATTGATAAAGGCTGTCAGCATCTTTTCTGTGACATCGAAATCATTGACCGTGCCGCCGCGAATCGGGCGATGAATTTCCGTGTCCTGCGGCTCGCGCCCCAGAAGCTTGTAAGCCTCCGCGCCAACCGACATCACTTCGCCAGTGTACTTATGAATCGCCACCGCAGACGGCTCGTTCAGCACAACACCGCGCCCCGGCGCATAAATCAAAGTATTGACAGAACCCAAGTCAACGGCTAAATCGTCCGTAAAAAAGTTGCCCAGCAAATTCATCTTTATTGCCCCTTTGAGAAATACAACTCAGCCTGTCGAGGTAGCTTGCGAGAAAGAACAGTGGCAACTCGTATGCCAGCAAGAAGTGTCAGGCACTGCCGCTTAAAATCATGCGATAAGCTTAATCTAAAGCTATTTACTGAATTGATTTCGGTTCGATGGTAAGTAGGGAAATGCTCTAAAAACGAACGCTGTCAGGTGTGTTAAAAGAAGGGTGGTAGGGGTTATTTCAAGCGGTCACGCCGCGCTGGTTTAAGCCTCAGATTTTCCGTCACGACCATTGCTGAAATATCGCTCGACAATGATAATCAGCGCATTCAATCGCTCATCCGTATGGGCCTGAGATTCTGCCAGTTTGTCCATTCTCTCTGAAAGCCTTGCATCCGTTGCTTCCATCGCAGCCCAAGTGCGTTCCTGTGCCTCAGCCAAACGTTCCTGTGCATCCGTTAGTTTGCCAACCATTCCAACCACTGTCAGCAAAGAATCGGTCAGCACATTTTGATTTTCTTTCACCACCTGCATATCGGCGGCAAACTGCGCTTGCTGTTGGAGAATGAAATCAATCGTTCTCTGCCTCTCATCTTCTGTCATTGGCCTTCCTCCTTTCTTCAAGAGATTTGATTATTATTTACCACAGACGACGGAAATAGGACAGCAATTCTCTTAAGGCTCTTCATCCACATTTGTCTCATTCAGGATTTGATAAAGAGTGGAAGATTCTGCGCGCGATGTCTGGCGCGCGGCGGGCAGGCTCAGGACGCGTATGGTGAGCAATTTATTGCGCCGCCGCAAAGTAATCTCGTCTCCGACATTGACCGCGCGCGAAGATTTAGCCGCCGCGCCGTTCACAGACACGACACCTGCTTCGCACATCTCCTGCGCCACCGTCCGGCGCAAGACAAGACGCGTCGCTTTCAGAAAGAGATCAAGACGCATAAGAGCAAGGATGAATGATGAATGCGGAAGGATGAAAGAAAAGCTGTATCTTCATCCTTCCGCATTCATCATTCATCATTCATCCTTCCGCCTTACTTTTTAGGTTTGCCGTCGCCGGATTTTTTATCGGCACTTTTATTGGCGGTGGCCGAAGGGGTGGAAGATTGGTTCGAGCTGGTGGAAGCGGGGGCCGCGCCTGTGCCTAAGAAGGGCGTGACGGACGCGCGATAGGTTTCAGAGATTTTGATGTAGGCGTCCTTACGCAGTTTCTCCATGTAAGTGACGCGCTCTTTGTCTGCGCGCTCTGCCGTAATCGCTTCGCGGACGCGGTTCTCGTTAAAGATGGGCGTGTCGCTGCCCGCGATGCGCTCGTCCACTTTCAGGATTTGAAAGCCTTCGTCGTAGCGAATCGGCTCGCTGACGCCGCCCGCTTTCACATCTTTGATAGCCTCAGCGATATTGTCCCGCAGATTCGGAATTTCAAAGAGGCCGACTTTGCCTTTGGTTTCAGGAGCGATGAGCTTGCCGTTCTGCATGCGCTCGGAGTTTGTCGCGGCCAGCGCGCCGAAGTCCGCGCCCGCGCGCGCCTGCGCGACAATCTGGTCTGCTTTGGCTTTCACTTCCGCTTCGTTCTTTCCGGCGAGGCTCAAAAAGATTTCCGACAGCGAGACGGTCTCAGGCTTCTTGAAATCGTTCTTGTGCGACTCGTAATATTTCTTGAGCTCTTCCGCGCTCAGCCCGTAGAAAATCTTGGCATCCACATCGCGGCTCATCACAGCCTGCTTCATAATCTCCGTACGCATAGTCTGGCGCACAGCGTCGTAGTCGAACCCGCTCGCGCGCATGGCTTCCTTCAAGCCCTCTATGGTCTTGATGCCCTGCTGGCGCGCGACTTCGAGCATGCGGCGATTGACTTCCGCTTCGACATCTTCCGAGAGGCCGAGTTCCTTGCCCTGTTGCATGAGAAGCTGTTCGTTAATCAGCCCGGCGATAATCTCCGGCTGGCGGCGCGTAATCTCCGAGGTCGCCTCCTGCTCCGTCTTGCCCTGCTGTTGGAGCGCGGTGATGGCTTCCTTCATCTCGCGCTTGACCATCGAGAGCGTGATGACATCGTTATTGACCTGCGCGATGACTTCGTCAATGACGCGCGCCTCGCCTTCCTGCGCGCGCACGATGGCCGGCGACAGAAGTGTTGACATCAAGGCGAGGACGAGCAACGCCATTCCTGCAAATTTTAATCTCACAACTTTAACTCCTTAAAAATTAGAACAGAGAACTTGTCGGGAAACGTGTGTTTCGGAAAGTAAGAGCAGTTTTGAATTGGATGTTGGAAAGCAGATTTTCCGACTCCAGATTTTCAAGCCTGCGGATTCTACCCTTCCGCACGGATACCCTGCAAGACCGCACGGGCCGTTTCCAGCACAGCATCCTTTTCATCCACGCTGAGCGCGACCTTCAAAACGCCCGTCGGGGCAAAGCTTGCGCCCTCGCGCTCGCTCACAAGTTGCATCAATTTTTCGGGCGCGACGCGCGCCTTCTCTCCGAGTTTGACAGCGATGCCAACGGGCGTGCGGTCAATCGAAACGACTCCAACTTCTTCTGCCAGTCGGCGCAAACGCGCATACTCAAAAAGCCGCAAGACAGATTCCGGCAGACGGCCATAGCGATCCTGCGTCTCGACCATAATCTCTCTCAAAGTCTCTTCATCGCGCGCCGAAGAGACGCGTTTGTAAGTCCTGAGTCTCTGGCCCATGTCCGAGATATAATCTTCCGGTATCGCCACATCCGCGCCGAGACTGATGCTGACGCTCGTCTCATCCTCGACCGTCTCGCCGCGCAACTCCTGCACAGTTCTTTCGAGCATCTGCGTGTAAAGATCAAAGCCGAGCGCGTCCATGTGGCCCGATTGCTGGCCGCCCAAAAGATTCCCCGCGCCGCGCAATTCCAAATCCAGAGCCGCGATGCGAAAGCCCGCGCCGAGGTCTGAAAACTCGCGTATCGCTGCTAAGCGGCGGCGCGCAATCGGCGAAAGACCCTGTTCCGATGGAATCAATAAATAGGCGTACGCGCGGCGATTCGAGCGACCGACGCGCCCGCGCAACTGGTAGAGTTGCGACAGGCCATAAGCATCTGCGCGATTTATGATGATTGTGTTCGCGCGTGGGATGTCTATTCCGTTCTCGATGATGGTCGTCGCAACCAGAACATCATATTTATAATCAACAAAATCCAGCATCACGCGCTCCATCTGCTGCTCGTTCATCTGCCCGTGACCGACAGCCATACGCGCCTGCGGCACAAGTCGCTGAACAAGCGCGGCGATGGTCTCTATGGACTCGACGCGATTGTGTATAAAAAAGACCTGCCCGCCGCGCGCGAGTTCCAGTTCGACCGCAGACTTGATGACCAATTCGGAGAACTGCACGACCTGCGTATTGATAGCAAGGCGGTCGCGCGGCGGAGTCTCAATCACAGACATATCCCGCAGGCCCATGAGAGACATATTGAGCGTGCGCGGAATCGGAGTCGCAGATAAAGTCAGGACATCAACTTTTTTCTTGAGTTGCTTCAAACGCTCTTTATGAGCGACGCCGAAACGCTGTTCTTCATCCACGACGACCAGACCAAGCTCGCGAAACTTGACATCCTTTGAGAGCAGGCGATGCGTGCCGATGGCTATGTCAACATTTCCTGCTTCAACACGCTTGACGACTTCCTTCTGCTCTTTCGGTGAACGAAAGCGCGAGAGCAATTCCACCTTCACCGGAAAGGCTGCGAAGCGCGTGCGGAAAGTCTCGAAGTGTTGATAAGCCAGCACCGTTGTCGGCGTCAAAACCGCTACCTGCTTGCCTTCCATCACGGCTTTAAAAGCCGCGCGCATTGCCACTTCCGTTTTGCCGTAACCGACATCGCCGCACAAAAGCCTGTCCATAGGCACTGGCTGCTCCATGTCCTTCTTGACATCTTCAATCGCCGTTTCTTGATCCGGCGTCAGGACATACTCAAAGCCCTGCTCAAACTCGCCCTGCCATGGCGTGTCGAAAGCATAAGCATAGCCGCCGACAAGTTTTCTTTCGGCATAGAGACGCAAAAGCTCGTCTGCCATATCGCGCATCGCGCGCTTGGCTTTGGCCTTTGTCTTCTGCCAGCCGATGCCGCCCAAGCGGTCAAGGTTTGGCTGCTTGCCTTCCGCGCTCGAATATCTCTGGACCAAATCGAGCCGTTCGACAGGCACATAGAGCTTCGCGTCATCCGCGTAATAGAGCAGCATAAATTCGCCGCGCTTGTTTGGCCCAAGGTCTAAGGTCTGCAAGCCGCCGAAGCGCGCGATGCCGTGATCCACATGCACTACATAATCGTTGACCTTCAAATCTCGAAAGTCTGATAGAAAGGCTGCTGTCTTGGATTTCTTTCTTTTGCTTTTTTCCTTCGGCCTCTTGCCTTCGCGCAGCGCGGCATCGCTCGCCTCGTCAAAGAGGTCGCTTTCGACCTGCACGATTAAACCGGCTGATGGAAGCGCGAAGCCGCCCGATGGGCGACCCACTGTGACGAGCGCGCCAGTATGCGTCACACTTCCCTTCTCGCCGCCGAGCGCGATGCGCGCTTCGACTTCGTAATCGCTTAAAATTTCCGCCACGCGCTCGGCCATGCCCTGCGAGTGCATGACAAGCAACGTGAGCGCGGCTTGCTTCTCGCGCGCGCTTTGAATGTCACTCGCAAGGTCGCTGATGCGTCCGTGATAATGACGAACGCTCTGGGCCAGCCATTCGACTTCACTCGCGGCCTGCGCCGTCGGAAAGAGAAAGAGGGGCGCATTCGGGCCTCGCGCGCGTCCGATGTTGATTGACGGTTGTTCCGCTTCGAGCGATAAAGCTTCATCAACGCTCGCGGCTGCGCGTCCGAGCGTGCGCAGTTCCACGCGCTGCATACTGTCAATGCGCTCGCGCAACTCTTCCGCCGCGAGATACATTTCAGAGGGGCGCAGGCCAAGCTCGTCCGCCTCTTCCGTCTCCGCGTATCGCGTCTCAAGCGTTTGATAAACCTGGCCCAAAAACTTTTCCAGCGCGGCGGGTTCGTCTGCCACGAGCACAGCATCCTTCAGGTAATCAAACGCGCTCGTCTTTCTCACTTCGCCGAGCGGCATCAACCATTCCCAACCATTAAAAGCTTCGCCTTCATCCGCATACACTGTGCGGTCAAGCAAAGAGCGCGCGTATCGCTCATCCTGCCAACGCTCTCTGGCAAACTCCGCCCACAGTTTAAAATCCTCGCCGCGCATCGCCAACTCGCGCATCGGCGCAATCTCTATCTCTTTCAACTGCCCGGTCGAAAGCTGCGTCTCAGCATCAAACTCGCGTATGGAATCAACCGTGTCTCCGAAAAATTCTATGCGCGCGGGCGCGTCTCTGCCCGGAGGCCAGACATCTAAGATGCCACCGCGCATCGAAAACTCTCCGACCGCGCCGACAGGGTCTTCGCGCCTGTAACCGGACGCGAGAAGCTTTTCCAGCAATTCTTCCGGCGCGTAATCTTCATCGCGCCTGAGAAGCGCGCCAAGCCCCGCGACCTCTTGCGGCGAGACAGTCCTGCGCGCCAGCGCGCGCGCCGTCAACAGCACAAAATCCTGCCGCCCGCGCGCAAGCCGCCACAAGGTCAGAGCGCGCCGCTCCAAAGTCTCCGCGTGCGGCGACACACCCGCGTAAGGGTCGCCTTCGGACGCAGGCAAAGTTTGCACAGTCTCTTCACATTCAGACCGCCCGCGCAAAGCGCAATACCAGAAACGCACATCGCGCTCCCAACTCTCCAAATCGCGGTTGGCCTCCGCTATGACGGCGAAAGGTTTTCCGGTCTCAAGCTGCAAAGCCGCGAGTGCGAGCGCACGCGCAGGGCCAGCCGCCAGACCGCTTATCGAGATGACGCGCGTCCCACGTCGCAACTCTTCCAACAGCCGCGCATATTCTTCGCTGGAAGTTACGCGCGCGAGTGCGCTCTGCAAAATTGAAGTTGACTCAACCGTGCTGCTCATCGCTGCTTCTCACTTTGCGCCTTCCTCTGCGCCTTTGCGCGAAACTACTATTTCTCTTTGTCTCAGAAGTTTAAAATCTACCACACCAACACCCGCATCACTAAACACCGATTGCCGATGCAAGAAAGCTTCTCTATAATTCCCTTTTTCTTTAACGGAGATAAGACAAACCTTGAGCATTGAAGACATCATCGAGCAGAACGACCAGACGCAAGCGCGCAAAGAGCATCTCGCAGAATTGCGCCAACGCATCGGCAACGCCTACCCGAACAAGTTCGAGCGCAGCCGCGTGACCGGCGTGGAAGATACAGTCACAGCGATTGTCACAAGCCGTGACATCAAACAGCATGTCTCTCACTTAGAACCCGGCCAGCGTCCAACTCAAGAACAACTCGAAGCCGCCAACAAAGAACTGAACAACTACGAAGTGCGCATCAGTGGCCGCATCGCTACGCCGCCGCGCGTCATGGGCAAAGCAGCCTTCGTTCATCTCTCCGATGGCATCTCGCGCTTGCAGGTCTATATACGCAAAGAGGAGGTCAAGGCTATACATAACGACGACGGCGCGCCCGTCGAAGAAGGCTGGGAAGTTTTCCAACTGCTCGACCACGGCGACTTCATAGGCGTCAACGGCTATCTCTTCGTCACTAAAACTGGCGAGCTTTCCGTGCATGTCAAAGAGTTTCAATTTCTCTCAAAAGCCATGCTGCCCATGCCAGACAAGATGCACGGCATCGCAGACCCGGAGATACGCCAGCGACAACGCTACGCAGACCTGATTGCCGGAAGCCTCAAAGTCAAAACCGAAGACGACCCCGACAAAGACTCCCTCACGCCGCGCGAAGTCTTTGAGCTTCGCTCAAAGATTATCCGCGAACTGCGCCGCTACCTGGACGACCACAACTATCTCGAAGTCGAAACGCCGATGCTCTCTCCCAAAGCGACAGGCGCGGCAGCACGCCCCTTCAAAACACATCACAACGCCCTCGACATAGACCTCTACGCACGCATCGCACCCGAACTTTACTTAAAGCGACTCGTCGTCGGCGGCTTTGAAAAAGTCTATGAACTCAATCGCAATTTTAGAAACGAAGGCATAGACCGCACACACAATCCAGAGTTCACGATGCTGGAGATTTACTGCGCGTACATGGATGCAAACGGGATGATGGATTTTTGCGAGGCGATGTTGCGCGAGTCAGTTATCAAAGCAACGGGAGGCACAACCGTCCGCTTTGGCGAATTGACGTTTGATTTTGAGTCTAAGTTCAGGCGATTAACTATGACTCAAGCTATAGCAGAGCATCTTCCCTGGTACTTCGACTCTATTAACTCTGACAAAGTAGATGCAGAGTTTCTTTCTAAAGCTTCTCAACTTGAATGTGCGTATTGGTTCTATTCAACTATCGAGAAGGAAACTGATGCAGCATATAAAAGCCACTTGGAAGATTATGAAAATACAATGAAAGCACGCGGGGTACAAAATATTTCCCATCCTGGAAAGGAGGCATATCTAAGGGGTGGCATGGGGTTAGGTGGTCAGAAGATTAATGAATATTGGGAGAAAGCAAGGAAACGGGAAAAGTCCAGATGGGAAAATGAACCGCCCCCGCCCAGCGAAATAGCTAAGATAACTCAAGAGCTATTTGAAACATTTGCAGAAAGTAAACTAATCGAGCCAACATTCATCACTGATTTTCCAAAACCAATCTCTCCGCTCTCAAAAGCTTCTCCCGCTAACCCGGCCATCGCGGAACGCTTCGAGTTGTTTGTGGCGGGGATGGAATGGGCCAACGGGTTTTCGGAGTTGAATGACCCTGAGGAGCAGTATGAGAGATTTATGGAACAGGCTGCGCAGCGCGAGCGTGGTGATGAAGAGGCGATGGTTTTGGATGAGGATTATATACGCGCTCTCTCTTACGGGATGCCGCCAGCCGCAGGCATTGGAATTGGAATCGATCGCCTTGTGATGTTGCTGACAGGCCAGCATTCGATACGCGATGTGATTCTCTTTCCGCACATGCGACCGGAAAAAAAGACGCAGGGCGAAGAAGAAGCAGAGTCGTAAAAAAGAGTTTTCCCGCGAAGGCGCAAAGGCGCAAAGAAAACCCCAACTGTTTTCTTTGCGCCTTTGCGCTTTTGCGCGAGGTGAGTTGTTTACGGTTGCGGTGCGGCGACGGGTTGTTCGTCTGCTCTGCCGAAGCTTGCTCCTGTGTGGCCTTGACCTGAGAGCAGTAGATGCCAGAAATCTGCTCGCCGGATGGAGATGTCTGCCGAGCCGTCGCCGTTGTAATCTGCTACGACCGGAACATCGCCTGATTGTCCAAACGGCAGGGCTGAGAAAGTATAGCCTCCGTTAGGAGTCGAAAGCTGCCTGTACCAGCCGCCGCCGTTTGGACGAAAGACCGCAAAATCTGTCTTGCCGTCGGCGTTGTAATCTGCGGCTGCCGCGATGTCTCCGATTTGTCCGAACAGCACGGCCCTGAGTTGATCGTTCGCGCCGCTCTCAAGCCAGTACCATGCTCCGGTTGATGGACGATAGACTGCTATGTCCGCCCGCCCGTCGCCGTCAAAATCAGTTTCCTGCAAGGCTACATCTCCGGCTTTGCCGAAATGTACTGCGCGCAGTTGATTGGTCTGACTGTTGAGGATGTACCAGACACCGTTCGAGGGACGCCAGACAGCTATGTCTGCTCGCCCGTCGCCGTCGTAATCCGCCGGGACGGGTTTGTCCTCCAACGCGCCCCATCGAACGGCCCTGAAACCTGCGCTTGATTGCGACAGGTAAAAGACTCCTTCCGCCGGACGATACACGGCGATGTCTGCTCTGCCGTCGCCGTCGAAATCAGCCGGAGCAGTGACATCGCCTTGTTGTCCGAACACTGTCGTGGTCGTCTGATTTGTAATGCTCAAGCGTATAGACCACGCGCCCGTTGATGCGTCAAAGACTGCGAGGTCTGCGCGGCGGTCTCCGTCAAAGTCAAAGCGCGTGCGTGTCAGGCCGTTCTGCGTGGAGGCAAGCAGGCGCGCGATGTATGTGCGCGTGGCAAACCCGCCGCCAGAGTTGATGACTGTAAAAGCTCCTCCGACCAGAATGCGCCCTTCATTGTCGAGAGTTAAACTCAAGACTTCTTCATTGACATTCACCAGCGCGCCGTCGAGCTTGCCATCTGACCCTAGCAAAGCAAGGTTTTGTCGCGGCTGGTTGTTGAACTGCGTGAATTTGCCGCCGACCAGAATCTTTCCGTTCGGCAAGACAAGCAGAGCGTTGATTTTTCCGTTGGCTCCCGCGCCAGCATTAAACGTCGGGTCTGCGCTGCCGTCAGCATTCAGGCGTACAACTTCGCCAAGCGTCAGCGGCCAGGCAGCGGTTTTGGAAACAATGATTTTGCCATCCGAATGCTGGGCCAGACTCCTGACAGTTTTTTGTGCTTCTTGATTTATCTGGAAACCTGAATCAACTGTGCCGTCCGAATTGAGGCGCACGACAAAGCTGCCAAAGTACCCGCTGCCGCCGGTATTGCCGCCGACTACGATTTTTCCGTCAGGCTGGACGAACAAATCGAAATTATTAATAGTAAAGCCGGGAGGGGCAAATGACGGATTGAAAGAAGTATCGCGGCTGCCGTCCGGGTTCAACTTGAGCGGGGTGGGCGGGTAAAGGCCGGTCGTGCCGCCGCCGTATGTGGCTATCAGAATCTTGCCGTCGGAGAGCGCAATAGTCTTGTTCGGCGGCCCGTCGTTGACGACCGCGACATTGGTTATCAGGACATTCGTGTTGAAAGTCGTGTCTATGCTGCCGTCCTCATTGAGGCGCGCGTAATGCTGTTTGTTCGCTCCGTTGACGACATAACTGAAACTGCCCGACACAAGCATCTTGCCGTCGCCCTGGAGCGTGATTTGACTAATAGAGTTGATTGAAGTGAAACGGTTTTCTCCCGTCGTGCTAATCTGAAATGAGTTGTCGGGCGTGCCGTCCTCATTGATGCGGGCTATCTGGTTGCGGCTCACGTTGTTGACTAAATCGAATCTGCCGCCGATAACGATTTTGTTATCCGGCTGCACCGCAATCGCTCTCACAATTCCCGGATTCATAAATTGAAAACCGATGCCGCCGGAATTGAAAGCTGTGTCGCGGCTGCCGTCCGCATTGAGACGGACGAAATTGTTGCTCGACATATTACCGCAGCAGCTACTATCTCCGAGCAGCACTTTGCCATCCGGCTGCACGCCCAGAGCCGTGACAGTTCCAACGTTATGCAGGTATGTGCTGAAAGACGAGTCGGGAGTTCCATCCGCGAGCAGACGTGTCACGGCATGAGGGTCTGTGCCGCCGTTTCTGCTGACGACCACGATATTGCCGTTTGACTGTTGCGCCACGCGCTGAGGATTTGCGCTGACAAAATTCTGGAAGCTCTGGTCGTCTGTGCCATTGTCGTTGAGGCGAAACAGTGGCGGCATCCCCATGATATGAACTATGACTTTGCCGGACGCCTGAACGAATGTTTCCCTAATCCAGTAGGAGCGGCAGGTGAATGATGAATCAAGGCTGCCGTCATCATTTAAGCGACACAGGTTGTTAGCATAATTAACCACCAAAACTTTGTCGCCCTGAAGCTCAAGGTCTCTGACCGGCCCGGTCGCCGGGTAATCAAAAGAAGTGTCGAAAGTTCCGTCAGGATTCAACTGGACGATTCCTTTATTGCCGCTCGGAGTGGCCCAGAAGTCGCCGCCCAGAACTATCTTGCCATTCGCACGCACCAGAATCCGCTTGAGGGCTGAGGAGAAAGAACTGGCGTTGGGCGGAGTGTTGTAAGCGAAAGTCGTATCAAGTGTGCCGTCTGAATTAAGGCGCACCAGCCCGCGCCTGTTGGTTTCGCCTTGCAAAATAAAATCACCGCCGACGAGAATTTTGCCGTCCGCGAGCGGCACAATACAGTGTACGCTGCGCTCGTCCATCCATTCTCCGACAATCAGATTATTGTAAAAGCTGCTATCAAGCGTGCCGTCGGCATTCAGCCTCACCAGCCCGCCCGTCGCGACTCCGTTGTAAGCATTGAATTCGCCGCCGACTAAAATCTTGCCGTTCGTCAACGGAACAATTACTCTCACTTCCTTGAAGCCGTAGCTGGCGGTTGAGAGTTGCGCGTTGAATGACGGGTCTAGGATGTCCAGCGTGCTGTGGCCGTAACGCACAGTCTGAGCATCAACGCCGTGCGCTGTGGATAAAGCGAGCAGAAAGAGAGTCGTCAGAATCAGGCGAAATCTTTTGCAGAGGTCGAGCGTTGAGACGCCTTCCGAAGCTTTGACGCCAGTGTGGGATTTTTGATTTTGCATGTCCGGGTTCTCCTTCTACTTAATGATTGAAAGCGGCTCCTCTGGGTGGAGCGACATGCTGGCAAGTTAGCACCGGTCGTGTGTTGAGAACTATCATGAAATTGCTTAACTATCATAAAAGTGCTGCTATTTATCCGGCGTGTGCCGCGAACTAGCAAAAACAGCTTTACATTCTTTTCAAACCGAATCATAAATAAAAGGGACTTCAAATAGGTTTGACCGATGACACCACACGAATCCACAGAGCAGGACGAGACGCGCAACCATGCACGCAAGGCTGCGGAGGCGCGTGTGCGCAGAAGATTTAACTGGCGCGGAAATTGGGTAGCCAATAGCGGCGACCGCTGGCAGCACCTGAAAGTCATACGCAACCGCCACACGATACGCGAGTCTTACATCCCGCCCGACCGTCTCACCTTTCATCTCGTCACGGTTTACATGGGCGCGCCCAGTCGTCAACAAACTTCTTTTGAGAATCGCAATTTTAATATCCTGCAAACCAGAGGCGATGTCGCAATCATCCCCGCGCTCTGCACTATGCGTTCATGGTATGACGAGGTTGAGCAGGACGATGTGTATCTTCATCTCGAACCGAATTTTATCAGGAAGGTCGCGCTCGAATCGGACTTGAACCCGGACAAGGTCGAGTTGATTACGAACTTCGGAAAAAGGAATCCGCAGATTGCGCAACTCGCGCAACTGGCCTTTGATGAATTGCAGCGCGACGAAGCGGCGATGGGCAGCAACCTGTATGCAGACTCGCTGGCTAATATTCTCGCCATTCAACTCCTGCGCGATTATTCGTCGCACAGCTTGCCGCCCGACAAAGAATATATTCACGGTCTGCCGCGCAAAAAACTGGCGCAGGTTCTGGATTTGATTATCAGCGATTTAGCAGCAGATTTGCCGCTCTCTCTCCTCGCGCAAACAGCAGGACTGAGCGAATATCACTTTCTGCGTTTGTTCAAACACTCAACCGGACTCACGCCGCATCAATACGTGCTACGCCAACGCATCAGCAAAGCCAAGCAGCTTCTCATGGAAAGCGATATGAGCGTGACAGAGATTTCCTACCTGCTCGGCTTTGCCACGCCGGCACATTTCACATATCACTTTCGACGGCAAACAGGTGTCACGCCGAGCGACCTGCGCCGCAGCCTTTGAACAGACGGAACAATTTTCAGCGGCGGGTGTCTAACCAACTGATTGCTTAACGGCCAATCATCTGTTCGGGAAAACGAATACGGCCAACACATCTCCTGCCGGAGGGCGCGCCCTCGTGGATGTGCTGGCCGTTCACTTTTAAACGTGAGTTCAAGATAAGAAAGATTTGGTTTTCTCAGCCCCGACAGGGACGGCAGATATTAGCCCACGACGTGAGTCGTGGGTTACGCAGCACGAGATAAATCACAAGCCCCTTGAGGGGCGACAGAAATTGTGTCGCCCCTCAAGGGGCTTGGTTCGTATGCGGCGCGCATGTCCCCGCGCTGACGCGCGGGGCTAATATCTGCCGCCCCTGTCGGGGCTGTGTTGAAGCCTATTTGTTAGAAGCAGAGTTTGCAGAAAGCTCTTCGCGCAAAGCTTCGAGCCGCTCGTTCTTGCCTGTGCGGCGAAGAGTCGTGTCAATGAGTTCGAGTGCGCGCGTCGTCTTGCCCGTCAAGGCGTAGGCGCGTGCGAGCGCGACGGCTGCGTCCAAATGATCCGGCTGCACCGCGAGGGCGCGCGTCCATTCGCTGATGGCGAGGTCTGCTTCATCGCGCGCAGCATAGAGCTTGCCCAAATTAAAACTCGCTTCGGCGTAGCGAAAGTTTTGTTGCTTGATAGCCAGAACCAAAGCGTCATAGGCTTCATCCAACTGGCCCAGACTGAGCAGTATGACTCCAAGATTATTCAGAGCGCGCGGATAGTTTCCCTGCCGCGCATCTATCGCTTTGCGATAAGCCTCGACAGCTTTTTCCGCATCGCCAAGCCGCGCCAGCCCGTTGCCAATGTTGTAATAGCTGGCGGCATCGAGCCGCTCTGCCGAGAGCATCGAACGAAGTTCCTCGACGGCTTCGCTACGACGATTCAAAGCCACCAGATAATCAACCAGCGTGCGCTGTGCGCGAACGCGCTCGACTTCTGTTTTGGCATTCTTAATCTGCGCGCGCAAGAGGCTGATGCGGTCAGAGCGTTTTTCATCCTTCGCAGGAGGAGCAGTGTCATCTGTCTGATTGGATGTCTCTGCCGTCGCGGGCTGAGAAGTGGCGACATCATTCATCACAGTCGAGCTCTGCCCATCATCTTTCGCGTCAGCCGCCACGACAGGAGCGCGACGCGCGCGCGTCTCTGTGCTGCCGGATGATGAACCCGTCTGCGCCTGAGCAGCGAAACTGCATATCAAGATGACAGCGATGCCAAGCATGCTTTGTATTAACTTTGCGCCTTTGCGCCTTTGCGGGAAAGAAGCTCGCACAAAGGCGCAAAGGCGCAAAGAAGAGGCGCGAAGTAACGAAGTTTGATAATCCTGCATTGTGTTCTCCAAAATTCTCGAAAAACTTTTTAACGACCACCTGCGCCTTTGAGCACGGGTCGTCGTTTGATGTTGGGAGCTTTGCCGGGAGCGGCGGGCGCGTAGGAAAGAATTGTGCCGCCGAAGCCGACGGCCCAGCCGCGCTCGCGGTTGATAAAAAAGAGACGTTCGATTGGATGCGTCGTGCCTGTCTGTTCAAGCGTCCAGTGAAATCCGCCGTCCGTCGTGTGCATCAGTATGCCGCCGTTGCCAGCGGCCCAGCCTTCCGCCGCGTCCAGAAACTTCACATCATTGAGGTCTTCCGAAACATTCGACGCTTGCGCGGCCCAAGTGCGCCCGCCGTCCGCTGTCAGGAAGACGCGGCCCTCGCTGCCGACGGCCCACCCGCGCGCCCTGTCCACAAAAGAGGTTGCGGTAAAACGCACGGGCTCTGTGATGCCGAGCACGTTGCCATTGCGCCATGTCTCGCCGCCGTCTCGTGTTTGGAGAACGGTTGCGCCTGAGCCTACGAGCCAGAGTTGCGTCTGGTCCAGAAATGCGCCGCCGAAAAGTATGTGGCGCGTCGGCGCGCGTTTCTTGAGCCAGGTCGCGCCGCCGTCTGTCGTCGTAAAGAGCATCCCGCCTTCACCGAATACAAGGCCGTGATTATTACCGGTGAAGAGCACGCGCAAAAGTCGCGCGTCCGGTTCGCCGTTGAGATTGATGCGACGCCACTGCGCGCCTCCGTCAGTTGTGCTCATCAAGTAGCTGCGCTGCTCGTCTTTCGTTTTTAGTAGAAAGATGCTCCGCTCGCAAACCAGCCATCCGCGCTGCTCGTCTGCAAAGTAGAGGTCGCGCACAGTGTCTTCCGTCGGGCGGCGCAAAGGCTTCCAGTTTTCGCCGCCGTCCGTCGTTGACAAAAGCATGCCGCTACTGCCGACAGCCCAGCCCCTGTTCTGGTCCAGAAAATAGACTGAACGCAACCAGGCCAGCGTCCCGGACTTCTGCTTCGTCCAGGCACCGGCAGCAAACACGCTTTGCGTAATCAAAAGCGAGACAAGGATGAGTGATAAAAGATGAAAGATGAAAGGCATGCCTTTCATCCTTGAACCGCTCATCTTTAGTAACAAGCCTTTCATCCTTCCGCCTTCATCCTTCATCCAACGCTCTTACGAGTGGCCTCTGATGGCTAGACGCTCTGCATCTGCTGCGGTGGGTGCGTTGCGGCGGGCTGCGCTCAGGTGTTGGAGCAGGAGCAGCACTGGCGAAACATCCCGGCCCAGTGTGAAGGCTTGCTCGGCGGCCTTCGTAATCCAGCGCACGGTCTCAGGCGTCACGTTCTCGCCAGCGCATTGCGCGCAAACATTATTGCCGTAAAGTTTTTTAATCAGAATATGCGCGTCCGTTTTGCCTAAGAGAGAGAGAATATCGCCGGGCGCGACTTGCAGGCCGTCCGCGAGCCGCAGCGCGCTTTCCAGATTGATAGTCGTGATGACGGAGGTTTGCAGTTTGGAGAGCAAGCCCTGATCAAATCCCGTCCGGCGACAAAAGTCCACTTGCTTGAGACCTAATGCTTGCAAGCGGTCTGTAATCAACTGGGCCAGAGGCGTCTTCTGCGGAGCAGTTCTTTTCGCCATTATAAATCCTCTGAAGAATGCAAAATTAAAAATGCAAAAATAAGGAAGAGATTTCATTTTGCATTTTGCATTTTTAATTTTGCATTGAGTGTTTACCAGCCTCCTGTGAAGAGGCGCGCGAAGCTGACGATGTTAGCCAGGTTCATAATCTGCTGGAATGTTTTCAGCTTGTTGCCGGGAACTATCACCTGGTCGCCGGGAACTAGAAAGGCCAACTCTGCGCGACCGCGCTCGACATCTTTGAGGTTGACGGGAATCTTCATCGGGCTGCCGTCGGGCTTGAAGCGGATGATAAATACTTTGCTCTTATCGCCTGTGTTGAGGACGCCGCCAGCCTCTGCAACCGCCTCGTAAACGCTCATGCGGCGCGACATGATTTTCACGCCGGGCGTGCCGACATCACCGAGCACGCTGTATCTGGCCGAGACAGCCTTGTCGAGCGAGACGGAAACTTTTGGGTCAATGATGTACTCGTCAAGCTTCTTGATAAGTTCTTCCTGCACCTGCTCGATGGTCTTGCCCGCGACGAAAATGCCTTCGGGGATGAGCGGGTAAGAGATGCGACCGTGCGGCGGGACAGTGATGCCCGTGCGCGAGTAACGCTCCTGCCCGAAGACAGAGATGGAGATGACATCCTCTGGCCCAAGATGATAGGTCGTCATGAAGTTGTTGTAGTAAGGCACAATCGCGGCCTCTTCTTCCGACATCAGCCCGCGACGACGCGCCTGCGCTTCCGCCGGAACATCTGTCGGCAGCGCGGTCGTGTCGTCCGGCTCAAGTCGCTCGGCCTGTGATGAAGAGGATGCTGTAGAGCCCTTCGCCGTGCTCTTTTTGGTCTTCGCATCCTGCCCGAAGATTTTTTCAAAGAAGCCGCCGGACTTCTTTTTCGTCTCGCCATCGCCGGATTGTTGGGCCAACACAGCTTGACCGGCAAGCGCGAACACAACTGCGAGCGTCATCATTTTGAGCATTGCTTTCATCTCTTTCATCCTCCAAACAAATCAGCCACAGAGGCACAGAGACACGGAGCAGTCACAAAGAAGAAAATAAAAATGTCTCTCATTCTTTTTCATTTTATATCTCTGTGTCTCTCCGGCCTCTGTGGCAAAGAATTTCTAGCGTGCGCCGCGACTGAAGATAATCGTCTTCACTGTTTCAAACAGAATCGCCGCGTCGAGCAGCAAGTTCTGGTTCTTGATGTAATAAAGGTCGTATTGCAGCTTTTGCCGCGCGTCTTCAATCGAAGCTCCGTACGGATATTTAATCTGCGCCCAGCCCGTGAGACCCGGCGCAATCAGATGCCTCTGCTCGTAGTATGGAATCTCTTCCGCGAGCTGTTTGACAAAGTGCGGGCGTTCGGGTCTTGGGCCAACAAAGTTCATGTCGCCGCGCAGGATGTTCCAGAACTGCGGAATCTCGTCCACGCGAATCTGGCGTATGATGCGCCCGACGCGCGTTGTGCGGTCATCGCCATTCTGCGCCCACACTGGCCCATCCTTCTCCGCGTCCACGCGCATCGAGCGAAACTTCATCAAGGTAAACGTGCGCCCGTTTTTCCCTACGCGCTCCTGCTTGTAAAGCACTGGCCCGCCGGATTCGAGCTTGATGAGAATCGCCGTCACAATCGCAATCGGCAAAGAGAGAATCGCGCCGATGAAAGCCACGCCCCTGTGCATCGCTACGCGCACAAACGCATTGAGCTTGGCCTGCCGCCCACGCCCCGAAAAAATCATGAAGCTCGGACGCATCATTCCCAAGTGCACGCGGCCCGTCACGCGCTCGTAAAAAGAAGCGCACTCTTCTATAAAGACATCGCCCGACAAACTCAGTTGCAAGAGTTGCTCAACCGGAAACTGTCCGCGCCGCTCGCCCATCGCAACAACGATGCGATCCACATTCTCGCGCTTGACTATCTCCATCAGGTTGTTTGTCAAGCCGATGACGCGCGGGTTAATCAGGCTCTTGCCCAGAAGCTCCGGGTCGTTATCAGTAAAGCCTATGATGCGATAGCCCGCGTCGCGCCGCTCAAGAGCTTCGCGCGCGGTCTCAACCGCCATCTCGCCTGAGCCGACAATCAAAATCCGCTCGCCTATGTGCGGGTGGCCCAAGAGCCAGTGAATCGAAAGCCGCCAGCCAACCATCAAGCCCAGCGCGAGCGGGAGCGCGATTAAAGAGACGCCGCGCCCAATCATCAAAACGGGCATCGCGTAAAAGGCTAAGGCCAGAGCCATCCATGCCAAACCTAAAGCTTGTATCAGACGCAAGACCAACTCGCGCCTGTCATGCATGATGACAAAATCGTAGAGGTCGTAAAGATAAAACGCTGCGAGACAGAAGACGGTCGCAAACGCAGCTTTATAAAACCCGTGCTTCTCAATCAACTCGTAATCGGCATCGAAGGTTGCGAGACGCATATAGACAGCGATGATCATCCCGCCGAATAGCAACATTGCTTCGGCGAGAATCAGCAGGACTGTACGTGCGTTGAACCGCGTGCCTTTCAAGAGATTGCTTGTCCCTCCGCCTCTTTCAAATCTCCTTGCGGGCCATTCACTCCGTCAGAACGGCGATAGCGTCGCTTGTAGTAGTAGTTGCTTTCCTCTAACTGTTCATGGCTGCGATTGAGGACGACGCCGAGCATGCGGCTGCGCGGCAATGTATCAAGGAGTCTGTCAACCAACGCATAGCGCGTCTTGCCTGAGCGAACGACAAGCAGCGCGCCGTCTGCGCGATTGATAAGCACCGTCGCGTCTGTGAAGAGTCCGAGCGGCGGCGCGTCTATGATGATGTAGTCGAACATGTCTCGAACTTCGTCCAAGATGCTGCTGAACTTTGGCCCGGAAAGAAGTTCTGCGACATCATCGCGCGCCGCGCCGCCGCGCAGTAGATAGAGGCCCGACGGCTGAAGCTGAATAATCGTCTCTTCCAGATTGGCCTCTTCGCCCATTACTTCCGAGAGCCCGATTTCGCCTTCCACTTCGATTCCCAAATATTCGGTGATGCAGGGCTGGCGCAGGTCGCTGTCAATCAAGAGACAGCGCACGCCGTCCGTCTGCGCGAGTAGCCACGCGAGATTGAGCGCGGTCAAACTCTTGCCTTCGGAGACGCCTGTGCTGGTGACAACGATAGACTTCATCTTCTTGCGCTGGGCCAGATGTATGACGTGAGTGCGAAGTGAGCGCAGCTCTTCGCAATAGGCCGAGCGCGGTTGTGTGATGGCGACGAGGTGTGGTTCGACGCGCGCTGCGTTGATGTCCTGTGAGACACAGCGCAACACGCGCGCCGAACCGGCAGCGTCCAAAGTTGCCCCAGCAGCACGCGAAACAGATGGGCCGGAGAGTGCCGACCCGGCCATCGCATCGGTGTGCGCAGTGGACGCTGAAACTGAAACCGCGACGGGCTTTTGAAAGAGCGGCGATAAGTCCCAGGGGTCTTGCTCGCCAGAGCTTCCGTTCCCGTTCGGCGTCGCGGCATGAGAGACATGCCCGCCGCCATTGCGGTGTGAATCATCTTCGGAGTGGCGGAGCGTAGAGCCGTTGCCCCCGTTCGCGCCTGCCCGTTTTAAAGCTTCATAAACTCGTCCCATGACCTTATTCTCCAGTCAATCCTGAATGACGATATGCTGTCCCTACTTCTTCTGTGCCTGTGGCGGAAGCAGCTTCTTCCCTCTGCGGCTCGTCGCGCATCGCTAAGGGAGAAGCGACTCCGACAGACGCGCCAGTGGCTGCGTGGCCCGTGCCTGCGTTCCAAAGCTCAGCGCGTCCTGCTGCGGAAAAGATGCGCGCAGGAGCTTCGCGCTCTTCGCCCATCTGCCGCCCACGCTCCGAGCGCGGCAACATATCGAAAGTCTCCGCGACCTCTTCGATAATCGCGCGCCCGATGGTCGGCTCGCCCGCCGCGTAGCCAGTCAGCAGCGCGTTGTCGCACAGGTTATTAATCTGGCGCGGAATGCCTTCCGAGCAGCGAAAGATAAAATCCACTGCGCCCGGCGAGAAGATGTCCGTGCGCTCTGCTCCTGCGACGAGCAAGCGCGCGAAGATATATTTTTTCGTCTCTTCGACATTCGGCAGAGGCTTAATCTGACCGCGCAAGGCGACGCGCTGTTTGAGTTGCCGCAGTTCCGGTTTGTTCAAGACCTCGCGCAGTTCAGGCTGGCCCGTGAGGACAATCTGCAACTGCTTGGCCGAGTTGGATTCAAAGTTTGAGAGCAAACGTATTTCTTCTAAGACATACGGCGAGAGCCCTTGCGCTTCGTCAACGATGAGCACCGTGCGCAGGCCGCGCGAGTGGCGCGATTCAAGAGTCTTGCCGAGTTGTATCAAGAGTCCCGATTTCGTCTCCCATTCGCGCACATTGAGAAGGGTTGTGAAGTATTGATAAAACTCCGGCACGGTCAGACGCGGATTGAAGACATAAGCGACGAGCACTGTGCGGTCTAAGCGTTCGAGCATCCAGCGCAGGATGGTCGTCTTGCCCGTCCCGACTTCACCAGTGATGACAATCAAGCCCTTGCCGTTCTCGATGCCGTAATGCAGATTCGCCATCACCTCTTTGTGCGAGGGAGTGAAATAGATGAAGCGCGGATCGGGCGTCAGCGCAAAGGGCATCTCTTGCAGTCCGTAAAATTCTCTATACACTCTTTATCAACCTCCAGGGGCATTTGGAGGGATGAAGGCGGAAGGCGGAAAGATGAAATAAAAGCTGTTCGTCTTTACTTCATCCTTCATCCTTTATCCTTCATCCTTTAAATAACGAAGCGGTCAAAGACATGCGATAGTTTTAAAGCAAACGCGAGAACTGGAATGCTGACGATGGTTGCGACAACGCCTGCGGCAAGCCAGAGCAACCGCGCACGCGGCAACCGCCGCGCCTCCTGCGGCGTCAGCAAATCCGGCACACTCGCCAGCACAGGCAGGTTCGTGTAATGCATTGCATCATCCACAGTCTGAATCGTCATCAGTCGCGGCACTTCAAACAAGATTGCGAAGCCGACGCCGACGCCCAATCCAAGACAGAGGCCAAGACCAATCAGCGTCAGACGTTTCGGAGCAACGGGAGTCTGCGGCAAACTGGCAGGGTCTATGACCTGAATCGTCTCGCCCTGCGCGTTAATCTGCACCGTCGCAGCCAAATCCGCATCGCGCTTCTTTTCCAGTAATTGATCGTACAGAGCCTTCTTTGTCTGATAGTCGCGGTTCATGGATTCGAGCGCGACCTCTGCATCAGGCACGCTGTTGATGCGCGTCTGCAATTCCGCGAGCTGGCCTTCGGTCACGGCCATCGTGCCTTCCTGACGTTCTATCTGGCGGTCAAGTTTTTCTATCTCATACTTGAGGCTGTTGAGCCTGAGGTCTGCGCGGCCTTCGCGGCGGGTTCTAATCTGCTCGACTTTGGCAGTAGCATCCGTGTTCAGTTGCTGCATCTCGCGGACGATGGAATCAAGCTGCGCCTGTTTGCGCTTGAGGTCTGGATTCTGCTCCTTGAGCGTCGTGCGCATCTCCTGCAACTCTGCTTCGACAGTCGCTTTCTGACTGAGCAGAATGCCGTAGGCTTGCGTCTTTTTCGGGTCTGCCAAATCCTCTGCGACTTCCGTATTGTCGCGGACGGATTGCTCCTCAAGGTCGCCAAGCTGACGACTGAGAAGCGTGCGCGTGTCACGCATACGCCCGATTTCTGTAATGAGAGATTTCTGTTGTTCGCGCAGGCCAGTGAGCTGGCCGATGAGAGATTGCGTGCTCGACGGAAGACGATTGACGTTCTCCATCATGTAGTTGAGACGTTTGTTGTCTATGTCATCAAGCTCTTGGCGCGCCTTCTGCAATTCCTGCTCAAAGAAATTCCTAGTCTGCTCGGCTTGACCCTGCGCGCCTTCGGCCTGCGCGTTGACATACTTGCTCGCCAGCTCAGCCGTCACGGCGCGCGTCGTCTGCGGGTCGCGCCCTTTGAAGTAGATGCGGAAACCCGGAATGCTCTTTTCGTCGCCGCCGCTTTCGATGTCAACGCGTATGAGGTTGCGCATGCGGTTGACAAGCTCTTCCATCGGCACGCCATTCTGGCGGTCTGCCTGATAGAGATTGTATTTGACAATCAACGGCTCAAGCGACGAGCGGCTTTGCACCTGCTGGTTGATGTTGTTGATGCGTAAGGAGAGGTCTTCGTCAGAGATTGACTTAACCATCGCATCTGGAATCGACGGCGGCCTGACAATCAGGAGTGTAGTTGATTCGTAAATATTCGGGAGCCGCCACACGACCCATGCGACGGCGCAGGCCACAGCGATAGCCGGAAGGACTATCAGCCACTTGCGTCTCCAAAGAATTTGCGCGTACTCGCCCGGCGTTCGCTGGCGAAAATCAACGCTCATAACAGGCACTCCTTGAAAAAAGTTGTGAGAATAGTTTTCAGTTTTCAGTAAGACAGTTCGTGCTTTTTCTGAAAACTAAAAACTGAAAACTGTTCCCGTCACTTCTATTTTATGCGCGGCTTCTAAGCGGGGCATGCGCTTTTTAAAGCTGCGCGGGATTATCAAAAACATCTGGTGACTTAAGCTCTCAAGCGACCTAGAGCGTCGCCAGAGCTTTGCGTGCTTCGTCTGCTTCGGCAAACGGCGCTCTTCTTGCCAGATTGAGAGCCGCTTCCAGTTCCCTGCGCCCGCCAGCCTTGTCGCCTCTGGCGACAAGCGCGAGGCCCAGATGAAAACGGTAAACAGGAGCGGGCGCAGCGCCGGTTCTGCTGGCATTGGCTTCATCGCGCGCGATAGCCTTTTGGATTTGCTCTATGGCGGCAGGGTAAAGTCCCTTCTTGTAAAAGACCCAACCGAGCGTGTCCACAAATCCTGCTTCATCTGGATATTTCTGGACCACTCCCTGCGCGAGTCTCTGCGCTTCATCCAGATTGCCTTTGCCGTGGGCTGCGTAAATCCATGCCAGATTGTTGGCCGCAATCGCCATGTTCTGGTCTAGCTCCAGAGCCTTGCGATAATTCTCTGCCGCCGCGTCGTAATTCCCGCGACTGTCTTCAATCATGCCGATTAAGGTATAGGCCGCGACATCATCCGGCTTGCGCTCTATCACGCGGCGATATTCTGCAATCGCGCGTTCCTGCTGGCTTGTGTTGGCAAAGAGCGCGCCGAGGGCAAAGTAGGCCGCCAGATAATTCGGATTATTATCCAGCGCGCGGCGCAACTCTGCTTCCGCGTTGCCGGCATTCTTTTCATAAACGTGGACTTGCGCTTTCAGGTAATGCAGCGTGGCGAGTGAGTCACGATTTCCCGGCTGCGAGCTGATGGCTTGATCCACACGCGCATGCGCCTGGTCTGTGCGGCCCTGTTTGACGTAGATATTGACCAGTCCATTTAGCGCATCATAGTTCGCGCTGTCAATAGCCAGCGCGCGCTCGTAAAGCGAGATGGCCTCGTCCGTCTTGCCCTCTTTCAAAGAGATGCGCGCCAGATTGATATGCGACACAGGAGAGTTTGGAGCCTGATCGCGCGCCATCGTCAAATCCTGCTTGGCGGCTTCCGTGTTGCCGAGTTGTAATTGGGCCAGCCCGCGCGACATCAGAGCTTTGGCGCGCGCATCCGCCATCAGTTGCGGCGAAGTCTCAATATCCGGCGTGGACTTGCTCAAGCGATCCAGCAATTCGTTCGAGAGAGCCAGGACTGACTTGGCATCCTTCGCGGCAAAGTTAATCTGCATCTGCAAGAGCTTGCCCGGCAGATAATCCGGGTAATAGCGAATCAAATCTCCTGCAATATTGCGCGCCTGCTCAATCTGTCCCGCGCGCATTCTGGCTTCGGCCATAAAGTAGAGACCGGAACGCGAATTTGGCTCTTGCTTCAAGACCTCTTCCAAATCTTTGATGGCCTCGCGCGTCTGGCCTGTCTGCAAACGCACGCGCGCGCGAAGCTGTAGAGCCTGTCTGTCATTCTCATTTTTTTTCAAAACTATATCGGCCTGCCCTGCGGCCCCGCCGGTGTCGCCGCGCTCAAGCAGAATTTCGCCCAGGCGATAACGCCCGCGCGTGTAGTCTGGAGCTTTCGCCAGAATGTCCTGATAAATTTTGATAGCTTCGTCAGGACGATTGACGGAGGCATAGAAATCCGCGAGCACCGCGCGCCCGTCCACACGGCCACTGCTCAGACGCGCCAGAGCCGCGTAAGATTCTTCCGCTTTATCAAACCGTTTATTGGCAAGATAGAAGCTGGCGAGCGAGAGATGCGAATCACGATTGCCCGGTTCAACTTCGACTGCGCGGCGCATCTCTCTTTCGGCCTCATCCATGCGATTCATCTGGGCCAGAAAGCTGCCGAACTGTGTGTGGGCCAGAGCAGAGCCTTCGTTGATTGAGATAGCGCGGCGGAAAGTCTCTTCGGCTTTGCCCGCATCATTGCGATTCAGATGAAAGCGCGCGAGGCTCAAGTAAGTCTCAATCCGTTTCGGGTCGAGACCGATGGCGCGATTGATTTCCGCCAAAACTTCTTCGGCTGATTTGTTCTGCGCCGAAAGGACGCTGGCGCGCAGGATGATGCCTTCGATGTGATTCGGATTTTTTTGCAGCACGTCGTTGGCGAGTTGTTCCGCAGCAGCGAGTTGTGGCGGTTTGCCGACGAGATAATAATTAGCAAGCTTGACACGCGAATCCAGATGATTCGGGTCAATGTCCATCGTGCGCTTTAGCTCATCAATGGATTCAGGGAAACGCTGCAAGCCTTCATAGGCCAGCGCGAGTCCCCAGTGTGCCGCAGCAAACTTTTCATCAACCTGAATCGCATTGCGAAACTCGATAGAGGCTTCCTGATAACGCCCCTCTTTCATGAAAGTTTCGCCGCGACGCAGGTATTCGTTTTTGGCTTTTTCGGGATTTGTGCAACCGGCCAACGCAAAGAGAGCGATGACAAGCATGCACATCAAAATTCTGAGACTACGAGGTTGGGTGCACTCTTGAAGATTCATCTGGGGCTGTCACTCCTACTGCTGCTTCCAGCGGTCGCGCGCCTCTGACCTGAGCAAAAGGTCGCAGGCGCTGGCCGTAGCAACATCCGGGCGTTTCAAATTCTCTCACTCTCTACAGTTTGCGGCGGGCAATGCCACAGGTCGAGAGCGTGAATCAGGTAATCAGCAAAGCTTTCTCAAAAACCGATGAACAGCTTGCCTTCCGTCCCTCTCAAAATAATTCGCTAAAGGGGAGAGGAAGGTAATATATGAAAAGAGACAATTCAAGCTATTTTCCTAAAAATGCTGGAATTTAGCCCGTTTCAGTGGATTTCAAAAGACTCTTTCAGTCCGGCACAAAATCTGGCAGCACCGTCGCCATCTCCCCTGCGAGGTCTGTCGCAATCTTCAATGCCTCTGTTTCAGACTGCGCGGCAGAGGTCATCAAACGCACCATCGCGCCATCCGAACGCCTGCGCCGCGCGCTGTCTATCACTTTAAAAACCTTGTCCCAATACTCGCTCGCCACGGCCCGCCCGCGTCCCTGATACCAGTAGATAAGAAACTGCCTGTCACTGCCGTTCTGCACGATAAAGCGATTGGCCTCAAAGGCGCGCACGCCGTCCGGCGATTTAATCTCGATTCTCGCGGGGTCGTACAAAGTCCAGCCTGAACCGGGCAGGCAGTTAAGCGGGCTGTGATAGGTCGCGCCCGTGCGCTGCGTCGCATAGTAGCCGACATAGACAGAGACCATGCGGCCATCCGGCAGAGCGTAATTGCGCGAGACATAATCATCCGCCAGAAGTACGTTCTCGACCTCCGGGTCAAATCGCTGGTCGCTTCCGGCCTGTCGCCACTGGCCCAGTTGCGCTGGCAACTCTTTGAGCGCACGCCGCGCGACACGCGCCTCGCCCGCACGCTCCCATAAGTGTATGAAGAGCCCGCCGACGATAAGCACCGCCAGCAGCAATCCGTACCGCCAAGAGACAATGGAGTTGAGCTTCGTCTTCATGCTCTTTAAAACTTCAATCCGTCCCCTTCACCGGAATCGCTTTCACAGGAGCAGCAGTCTTCTCTCTCGGACGCACAGCCGCCTCTGCCTGCGCAGTTCTCTTTTCCTGCTTCACGTCCGCAGCCTCTTGAGCTTCACTTTTATGATGGCCCCAAAATCTGCCCGCGCGCTCCAAGAGCCAGCCAACAATCAGCAACAAGATGAAAGCAATGACATAGACAACCCAGCCTGAGAAGTAATGAAAGAAACCGTCCGCCGCCTTTGAGCCATAGTAATTCGCCAGAACTCCTGTGCCGCCCACGCGCAGAGCGTTGGTCGCAATCGCAATCGGAATCGCAGACAACACGAGAATGACCGAACGCCAGAAGCCATAGCTCTTCAGGAAAGCGAAACGACCTCGCGGCTCTTGATGCTCCGTTGGCCCGGACTCGCCGGAGTCGTCATTGTCATCTTTTCTCGGATAAGTGAAATAAGCAAAGACGACAGCCAACGTAACTAAAGTCATCAGAGAGCGAATCCCGCTACAGGCTTCGACGACTTCGAGCTTCTTGGGCTGGCTCGCGCCGAGCGGCATTAGCTCTATGATATTCCCTTGTCGCAGTACAGAAATATCAAACGCGCGCATCACCCAGACGGCGCAGCGCGAAGCAAAAAGTTGGAGTGGAAAAGCTATCTGATTAAAGATGATGGCCGGAATGGGAATCGCCAGCAGGAGCAGGAAGAGCGGGACAAGCGCGAGGCGCAGCAGCTTGAATCCCCAGAAGTAAACGACGATGCCTGCCAGCATCAAGAGCAGCGAGAGTCGCTGCACGAAAAGCTCTGCGCCGACCGTCCCGGCCCACAAACCCGCGAGGGCGAACAGGACAAGTGCGCCTCCCCACCAGAGTCTGGGATGCTGCGTAGTGTTTGCGAGGCGTGGCCTTTCAAGCCAGAGAATGTATCCGATGATAAAAGGAATCAGCAGCCCGTGCGAATAGTTCTCATCCGTCCACCAATCGTGGCCGAGCTTCGACAGTACACTCGCATAGAGAAAGCTGAGCGCAGCAACTATCGCAAAAGTTTTCCAGACCGCACGGATAGCACTCATGTTTGCTTTTTGGTCAAGAGATGCCATGATGCGCGAAGGGGCACTTTCCCGCACCATGGATTTTGTGCGCAGGAGCGAATAAGGCACTCGCTCGGCTAAGAGCTTAGCGCAAAACCTGCCGCCGGAACAATCAAAAATTCACGCGCCGAGCGCGTTTTTGATAAAAAGATGAATCCGCCCCTTTTCCCTGAGAACGCAATTTTTCGCGTCCTTGAATTAAGAGGCGCGAAAAGCGACTGCCTGAGTTGTCGCCCTTCGCGCCTCTCTAATGACACGGGAGACCCCATGCCAATCTTAAAATCGCAGGTCATGCGATGCTCGAAAACAAGCCATCGAGACTAATGCTCATGAGGCTCATTTCCCTTTAAGCCTTAACGCGCTCGCGCAGTTGAAGCAGCAGGCGCACGCCCGCGTCGCCTACGCAACGTCACATTCTCTGTCATGCTGCGAGAGCCAGCACTCGCCTGCGAGGTTGCTGTAGCAGGCATGCTGTTCATCTCGCTGCTCGCCACACGCGCGCCTGTCGTTTGCATCAGGCTCAATGCATCACTCAGATACTGCGCAGTGATGAGCACGCGCTTGCGTTTTATTTGACGCGGCGTCCCCTCTATCAGCGAGGCGGAAACAATCGCATTGCGCAGGAGCGTGTCTATCTGGCTGGCCGCAGAGAAGCGGTTGTACTCGCCCGCAAAGGCCGCGTATGCATGCTCGATGCTCGTGGTCAGCAGAGTGGAGCGCGCGCTTAAATTGCTTCCCGGCTCTGCCATCGCCATCGCCAGGTTATAGGCGTTGCCAACCATCGTCGGCGAGAGAAGCGCAACGGCAGGGTTATTCGATTCGAGACGGAAGTTATCAAAGATAGCCATGCCGGGCGCGCTGACGACCTGCCACGTTCCCGCGCTCACTTCTGCTCTGAGAGAGGTGATAGCTATCTGCCGCGCGACCGTGCGCTGTGTCGCCCATGATTGCCCGTCCGCGCTCGTCTCAAAGATAATCGAATCACTGGAAGGCTCATGACGAATCCGCCAGAAGCGATGCTGTGATGCGTTGTAAGCAATGCTGGTAGTCGTGCGGCTGCCGCTTATGACCTGCTCGAAGCGCAGTTGCCCGTCTTCGACTGAAATCATGTAGAAGTTTGTAGGATTGAGACAGACCGCCAGATTTGTGTTCGCGCTGTTGACGGCTGACTGCAAGACTTCGATGGTCGCACGCGCGTTCGTCAGGTTCCAGCCATTCGCAAACACATAGCCGTTGTAATGGTCGCCCGTCACATTCACGCGCGGAGAAATCTCTAACCGCTGATTGCGCTCAAGCACAGGCACTGTCGCATCCCACGCCGCAGGCCCTGTGTAGATTGCTCCCTGAATCGTGTTATAGACCCACTTGGACGGGTCGAACACGTTGTCGTTGAAATCGTCAACCAGCGCGCCCATTGGGCCAGGAGACGGAGACGCAGAAGGCGACGGCGAGGCTGACGGCGAGGGAGAAGGTGACGGCGACGGCGACGGGCCGGGATCTGCGCCGCCGCCCATCGCTGCTTCAAGAGCTACAAAGTCGCAGCCGATGTCTTTGCCGTCGGTTCCGGCATTTCTATAAGGGCTTGAAGTTGAGAGGCGATAATTGCCAGCCGGGCTGTTGACGAATCCTGCCGAGTTCAAAGAAGCAGGATAGTAATTGTCTGTCGGATACTGAGACTGATTCGCGCCCGCAATCACATTGCGCCTGAAAATATGTCCGGGCATATAAGCATTGAGCGCAACGCTGCCGATGCCGCCGCCGAGCGAACCGACTCCGATAATGCCGTAAGCGTTGTGCGACATCAGATTGTTATTGAAGATAAAGCGCGCTTCCGGCCCGCTATCGAGCACGATGACAGTGCCTGTGTGGATGACTGTGTTGTGGTCCAGAACTAAATCATCCGGCCCGTTGCCGCTCGTCAGTTGCAGGAATCTACCGTCGCCCCACTGTCCGCCGATGTCGTCAAACAAGTTGTTCTTTATCGTAATGCGATTGTTCTGCACAGGAATGTTCGGATAGCTTGGGTCGCCATAATCGCGGCCAGTCATATTCACTCCGTTGGCGGAATGGCGGACGATGTTGTTTGTAAACTGCACATCTTCGACGCGCGCCTGCGGGCCGCTCTGAAGCGAGGCCGGAGTAAAGACTATGGCGTAGCCGGGTTGCGCGTGCGCCCAGTTATATTCAAACAGGTTGCCGTCTATCACGGCGCGCTTCATGTCTTTCAACTCGAACAGATTTTTGACGGAATAGACGCCGCGCCATTCCGGTCGCTTGCTGACATGATTGCGCCGAAACTCTAGGTCAGCCGGATTCATTCCGCTAAAAGCCCATGCTCCGCCGAACATCACATTGATGCCCGAAGCTTCGATAAAATTATTGACAATCTTAAATGGGCCGGGGCCGTTCCAACCGACAATGCCATGCCCTTCGTTATCAAGCAGGCGAAACTCTGAGATGTAAGAGTCGAGAATATCAACATGGCTCGCATTCAAAGCAAAGCCGTTGCGCACCCAACCCGTCGAACTCTGATTGACATGCGCGTGCACATAGCAACGGTCGAATGTCAGGTGGTGCGGCACAAGGCTCTGCTGCTGTTGCTGGTCGCTTCCTAAATCAATCAGGTTATAGACATTCACGTTGGCCGAAGCGACTGTGAATTCTATGCCGACGAAACGAAAGTGATGCGCGCTGGCTGCTGTTTGCAGCGCGGATTGAGCATGCGGCGCAATCAGCTTGGGCATCATCGCGGCGTAGGCCGGCGAGATGCGCGTGCCTGCTGCGGACATGCTGGCGAGTGCAGATGATTGGATAGTGATGTATGCGCTGCCGCTCTTGTTAGGCAAAGTGAAAGGGCCTGTATAGCTCGCACCGGCGGCGAGGATAATCGTGTCGCCGGGCTGCGCGGAATTCAGAGCCGCCTGAAAATCTCCGCCCGCCGGAACATTGAGTGTCGCGGCGCGTGCAGCCGTCGCCAGTGTCAAGACAAAGAGCAGGGCTGCGCTCGTGATAAAGAAGTTGATGAAGATTTTGGAAAGGCGAGAGTCTTTGTGGATGGCTTTGCTCAGGCGTGCAGTGCTCATTATCAAACCTCACTTCGGTAGCCGGACTGTCTCAAGCCAATCGTGCTTGAGACTCCTTAGGCTTTGCGTCCCTGCCTCACGACAGGTTTGCCTTTAATCGGTGATGGGCTGCGCTCAAGCCAGGTTCATAAGAGCGCAGAGAAAGATAACTGGTGACGAGTTGATGACGATGACCAATCGCTTACAAGGCAAGCGACAAACAGGCATGCATGTCCCGCAAGAGAGAATCAGGATAAGTGTGCCGGATACGCTGGGCTGACGTTCGAGTTGTTTGTCTTGGAGTTGAAGGAGAAGAAGTGATGAGAGATGAACCTGCGACGCGCGAACTAAAGACTAACGCATAGACTGGTTCAAGCCAAAAGCTCGACCGCGTATGAAGCAGTCGGATTTCAAGAAACTCTGATGCTGAAAAAAGAGGTGTGCGCTCACAAGTAAGTTTCAGCGAGTTCTTATTGGATCTGTTTTGGCTTTCTCAGATCGCCTTCGGCAACCAGACAATCTCTTTTGGAAAGAGACTCAACGGCTTTGCGTCCCTGCTTCGCAACAGGTTTGCCTTTATCGTGTGCAATCGTCATTTTGCTTGAAAGATCTTGAGTTGCCTTTTCTGGGCGGCAACCGGCAAAAGGATTAAACAATATTTATTATCGTTTGTCAACAACTTCTCTTGTGCGCTAGAATATTTCCGGCAGAAGCCCCGCTCTTTCCGTCTAAACTCGCATCGTTAAAGCACTAAGCCGGAAACGCGAAGAGTCTGTGGCAAATTGCCCAGAGCCTTTGAGAATTGTTTTGACAAGAGCTGTAGGCCGTGCCATTCTGAAATGCGGCAGGCCCTTTCAAGCCCGCAAGAGCAGCTTCTTTTCCATTCCCTTATGAAACAGGTTATCCGTAAAGGCTTAAAAGAAATCATCGTGGATGAGGTCGCAGACCCCGTTGTCACGCCGCATCATGTCCTTGTGCGCCCGCTCTATTCGCTCATCAGCAGCGGCACGGAGACGGCGGACATACATCAGGACGGAGTTATCAAAGAGGTCGCGGAGAATCCTTCGCACCTGCGCAAAGTCTGGGATGTGATGAAGACCGCTGGGCCTGTGCGAACCGTCGCAGAGGTGCGCGCTAAATTTAAAGAGTATGCGGTGCTCGGATATTCAGGCGCGGGCGTGATTGTTGACACGCACGAGACTGTGACTGATTTGGAAATCGGAGACCGCGTGGCTTATGGCGGCGAAGGCACAGGACACGGCGAGACTATCCTGACGGGACGCAACCTGACGGCGCGCGTGCCTGACGTAGTTCCTTTCGAGCATGCATGCTTTACGACGCTTGGCAGCATTGCCATGAACGCCATACGCATCGCCAACATCGGCGTCGGAGATGTTGTCGCGGTTATCGGTCTTGGGCTTGTGGGCCAACTCATTGCGCAACTCGCGAGAGTGCAGGGCGGCGTGGTTGTTGCGATTGATGTGAGGCAAGACAGAGTTGAGTTGGCGCGAAAGCTCGGCGCGGATTACGCGCTGGTCGGCAATGCTTCGACTCCTGAAGAAGTGCAGGCTTTGACTTCCGGCAGAGGCGCGGATTGCGTGATTGTCGCTGCGGCTTCAAAGTCTCCCGTCCCTGTGCAGCAAGCCATACAGATGAGCCGCGATCGTGGCCGCGTGGTGATTGTCGGCGCAGTCCCTTTGGATTTGCCGCGCGACCAGATGTACATCAAAGAGTTGCAGCTCTTGATGGCGCGGGCCTACGGGCCGGGCAGTTACGACCCGCTCTATGAAAAGCAGGGCCGCGATTATCCCTTGCCCTATGTGCGCTGGACTGAGAACCGGAACATGGAAGAGTTTCTACGCCTCATTGCCGCGCGTCGCGTAGAGTTGCAGCCGCTCATCACTCACGAGTTTCCATTGGAAGAAGCAGCCACAGCGTACCAGACAATCATGAACCCGGCTTCAAACAGTCTGGCAGTGCTGCTGCGCTATCCTGCGACGGAAATCTCTGAGCCTGCGCTGGAGTTTGTACCGAAGCGAAGAATCGAGACGGCTAAGGCTTCTGATGAAAGCAAAGCCGAGTTGCGTGTGGCTCTGGTCGGCGCGGGAAACTTAGCGCGTTGGGCGCACTTGCCGAACCTGAAAAAGATTCCGGGCGTGCGTCTGCATGCAGTCTATTCTGCGAGCGGCGCGCGCGGAAAAAGTTATGCACTCAGATTCGGCGCGGCCTATAGCTGCTCGGATTACGAAGAAGTTTTGCAGGACGCGCAGGTTGACATAGTTCTCATCGCCAGCCGACACCAGCATCATGCGAAGCAAGCTATCGCAGCCCTTCGCGCGGGCAAGCATGTTTTTCTGGAAAAGCCTATGGCTCTGACGGAAGAGGAATGTCTTGAGTTGCAGCGTGCAGTCGAAGAGACCGGCAAGCAACTGACGGTCGGCTTCAATCGTCGCTTCGCTCCTTTTTATGTCGAGCAGAAAAAGCATCTACTGCGTCGCACAGGGCCAGCAGTCGTGAGCATACGCATGAACTCGCCCGGCCTGTCCGGCTCTTTCTGGGCGGCAGATCCGGCCATCGGCGGAGCCATCCTCGGCGAAGCCTGTCACTTCACAGACCTCATGTACTGGCTGCTCGAATCCGAGCCCGTCAGCGTTTCCGCATACAGCTTGCCGACAGGCAAAGAAGAACTGATTGGCGAAAATAATATCGCCGCGAGCTTTCGCTTTGCAGACGGCTCAATCGGCAATCTGACTTACTGCACTGTCGGGAGCAAGACGAGCGGTGGCGAGCGTGTCGAAGTCTTTGCGCCGGGCATCGGCGTCACAAGTGAAGAGATGAAGCGTTTGACGATTAATGCCAAGATTCGTCGCAGCAAAAAAAGCTGGTTTGCGGAGAAGGGCTACGCGGCGCAGATGGAATCTTTCATACGCGGTTTGCGCGAAGGCGTTGAGCCGCAAGTGACTGTGCGCGACGGCGCGCGCGCGACCATCTGCGGCCTACGCATGCTGGAATCCGCGCGCACTCTTGAGCCTTGCGAAATTTCTCTGGACAGCATCACTGGCTAAAGTTTCATCAGGAATAAATTCTCTTTATGTGCGGAATCGCAGGCATCGCTGGCATCGCAGACAGGCTTGAAGCCGAAGCGCGCGTGCGCCGCATGACGACTGCGCTGGCCCACAGAGGCCCGGATGGTGTCGGGCTGGAATCCTGGCCCACAGCCGTCTTGGGCCACCGTCGCCTCGCTATCTTCGACCTCAGCGAAGCGGGCCGCCAGCCAATGCTCTCGCCTGATAAATCTCTCGGCATAGTTTTCAATGGCGCGATTTATAACTTTCGAGAGTTGCGCGCGGAGTTGGAAGCGAAGGGATACAGTTTCAAGAGCCGCACGGATACGGAAGTGTTGATACATGGCTACGATGCCTGGGGGATGACAGGGCTGGTCCAAAGATTGCGCGGGATGTTTGCCTTTGGCCTGTGGGATGAGCGCGCGCGAAAACTGTTTCTGGTGCGCGACCGTCTGGGCGTCAAGCCGCTTGTCTATGCCGCGCATGATGGAGAGATAATTTTTGCTTCGACTGTGCGCGCGCTGCTTGCGTGCGGCTTCAAAGGAGAGCTTGACGAAGAGGCTGTCGCAGAGTTTCTCGAATTCGGTTATGTCACGGACAGCCGCGCCATCTATCGCGGCGTCTCGAAAGTCGCTGCCGCAACCATCATCGAATGGTCTGATGGAATAATCAAAACTCAGGAATACTGGACGCCGCCCGTTGTCTCTGATGCTACCGCGCCGTCTTTCGATGAAGCAGTTGAAGAGACCGAGCGGCTTTTCGTCCGCGCAGTTGAAAAGAGATTGTATGCGGATGTGCCTGTTGGAGCTTTGCTGAGCGGCGGCGTGGATTCGAGCCTTGTGTGCTGGGCCATACGGCAGGCTGGCGGCGATGTCACGGCTTACACGATTGGGACTCCCGGCGATGAATGGGATGAGACTGCGGACGCGCGCGCGACGGCGCAATCGCTCGGCATCAATCATCGCGTGCTCGAACTCTCTGCCGCAGATGCGCCCGGCGTGGAAGAGTTAGCAACTGCTTACGCAGAGCCTTTCGCCTGCGCTTCTGCCTTGGGCATGTTGCGCGTGTCGCGCGCGGTTGCCACAGAAGCAACGGTGCTGTTGACCGGCGACGGCGGCGATGATGTTTTCTTGGGCTACCCGGAGCATCGTCATCTGTGGCTCGCGGAAAAGCTGGCGCGTGCGATTCCGCAAGCGGCTGCGCGCGGCTGGCTCGCTGTGCGCGAAAGCTTCCCGCGCTTTGGCCCACTGCGTCGCGCGGCATCGTTTGCGGATTACACAACGGGCGGGCTTGGCGCGGTCGCTGCGGCGCACGACGGCTTGCCTATGTACCGGCAGAACGGGATGCTCGGCGAACGTTTGCAGGATGCTTCCGTCACACAGCGCAAGACCGCTTGGTCGCACGATTCCGCGAGACAAGTTTTGTCAGAGTTTCTGTTGCATGATCGTCGTGGTCGTTTTGTAGGCGAGTATCTGCCAAAAGTTGACGGCGCGACGATGCTTTATGCGTTGGAAGCGCGCTCGCCGTTTCTGGACCAGGAGCTCTGGGAATTTGCTGCTGCTTTGCCCTTCGACCTGCGTTTGAGACACGGCCAACTCAAGGCCATCCTGCGCGAACTTGCGCGGCGCAAAGTCGGAGAGCGTGTCGCGCGCGGGCGCAAACGCGGCTTTAGCATTCCTGTGCAACGTTGGATTGCTGGACGCTGGCGCGCGCCTTTAGAAGAAGCCTTGCGTAATTCCCTGTTGGAACAAGAAGGCTGGATTCGCACAGAGCCGACGCTTCTGCAACTGGAAAAGGCCGCGCGCGCAGGCTTTGCGCCAAAGCAACTCTGGTACATCTACGTGCTTGAGTCTTGGCTGCAAAGAGAACGCCGCAACATTTCGGATGCGAAGCAAGAGGCAAAGACATTTGAGAATTTTTCACATGAAGCTGCGCCAATCGCTGTTGATGTCGAGTTGAGGGGCTGATGGAAAAAGCTGTAAGCCGCAAGTCAGAGGAAAGTAACACAGAGCACGTGGCTGTTGATGCAAAGCGGCTGCGCGTGATGGTGATTGCGCCTTCGCTTGAGATGCTCGGCGGACAATCGCGGCAGTGCGCGCGCCTGCTCGGTCATCTCAAACGAGAGCCGACGCTTGATGTCACATTCCTTCCGGTCAATCCGCGCCTGCCGGGTTTTCTACATGCGCTGCAAAAAATGAAGTATGTGCGCACTCTTGTGACAACCCTGCTCTTCTGGGCCACACTTCTTGTGCGCGTCTGGAACAAAGACATCCTGCACATCTTCTCCGCGTCTTATTACTCTTACATGCTCTCTGCGATGCCGCCGCTACTTCTGGGAAAATTACTGGGCAAGAAAGTGATTCTCAATTACCGTAGCGGCGAGGCCGAAGACCATCTCACAAACTGGCGCACGGCATTGCCGACGATGAGAATGGCGGACGAGATAATCGTGCCTTCGGGTTATCTGGTAGATGTCTTCGCGCGTTTCGGTCTGCGCGCGCGCTCTATCTTCAATATCATAGAGCTTGACCGTTTTCGTTTTCGTGAACGCGCGCCGCTCAGAACTGTCTTTCTCACGAGCCGTTTGTTAGAGCCGCTCTACAATGTCGGCTGCGTCCTGCGCGCTTTCAAAATTATTCAGGAGCGTTATCCGCAAGCGAGTCTCACGGTGGCTGGCGAAGGCTGGCAGCGCGCAGAGCTTGAAGAGTTGGCCCAAAAGCTCAATCTGCAACACACAAAATTCATCGGGCGCGTGCCTTTTGAAGAGATGCCGGCGATGTATGACGCGGCGGATATTTATCTGACGGCGACTGACCTAGACAACATGCCGAGCTCAATCACGGAATGTCTTGCTGCGGGCTTGCCTGTCGTGACGACGAACGCGGGCGGCATTCCATACATTGTTGCACATGAAGAGACATGCATGATGATTGAGCGCAATGACCACGAGGCGATGGCTGAGTGTGCGATTCGCTTGTTGGAAGATAAAGAACTGGCCGCAAAGATTGCGCGGCAGGGGCGCGAGCATAGCCGTCAATGGATTTGGGAAGGAGTCGGAAGTCGTTGGCTCTCGCTCTATCACGAACTCGGCGGCGAGATGAAAGTTCTGGACAGCAATCCTAAAGTGGCTCTCTAAAAATTCTACGTGAAGCCCGCAATGCAAACTAAACTGGCAAACCTCTTCGAGAATAAAAAGATTTTCCTGACGATTGTGGTCGTCGCGCTTCTGCTGTTTGCCGCGCTGGCGATTGGCACGGCTATCGCTGAAAGACCGCAGATTGACGAAGGCATGTTTGCCAGCCCTGCTCTGAACCTTGCGACGAAAGGATTCATGGGAACGACTGTCCTTGAGACACAGAACTCTCCTTTGACGCGCATAGAGCAGAGGACTTACTGGGTCATGCCTCTCTTTCTCTTGAATCAGGCTCTCTGGTACAAGCTCTTCGGTTTCAGCCTCGTCTCCATGCGGAGCCTCTGCGCCTTCTGGGGATTGGTGGCAATCCTCTCATGGTTTCTCATCATGTTCAGGCTTTCGGGAGATAAGAGGATTGCCTTACTGACTCTCATCCTGGTGGCCTTTGATTACACTTTTATCAACAGCGCGGCGATGGGACGCATGGACATGATGAGCGCGGCCCTGGGCTTTGCAAGCATCGCGGCCTATCTCTCTTTGCGCGAACGCAATCTGATGCTGGCAGTGCTCGTCAGTCAAACCTTAGTCGTCCTGAATGGCTTGACGCATCCGAACGGCATCATGGCTTTTGCCGGATTGCTTTTTCTCACGCTCTACTTTGACCGCCGCAGTCTCAACTGGCGACATATTGCATTAGCTTTGCTTCCATATCTCGTCGGTGGAACGGCCTTCGGTTTGTGGGCGATGAAAGATTATCCTGCATTCAAAGCGCAGTTTATTGACAACGCGCTGATGAAGGGCAGGCTCACTGGATTTAGCTCGCCATGGATGGGCGTGGTGCGCGAGTTTACGCAAAGATACCCGCACGCATACGGGCTTGGGCCACGTTCCGAAGGACACACTGGCCCTGTCTATCTCAAGAGTTTGATTCTGATAGCCTATGCCGCAGGCATCATCGGCACGCTCTGTGTAAAAAGCATTCGCCGCAACAGAAATTATCGCGCGCTGCTTATCCTGACAGGCATCTACTTTCTCATCATGTCGCTGATTGACGGCCAGAAAGAGACGCCATACCTGGTGCATATCATTCCGATGTACATGGCGCTCCTTGCCGTCTGGCTCAATCATGTTTGGAAGACGCGGCTCTTGCCTGCGCCGCTCATCGCTGTGGCCCTGTGCGGACTCTTCGCGCTACAGGTCGGCGGCACGTTGCTGCGCATACGTCAGGACACGTATCACAGGCTCTATCTGCCCGCCATCAATTTTTTGAAGCAGAATACGAATGAGCAGACGACCATCATGGGTAGCTCTGCGATGGGATTCGGACTTGGATTCCCGGACAATTTTATAGACGACGGACGCTTCGGCTATGCGAGCGGCAGAAGGCCGGACATCATCGTCTTCGCAGAAGAGAGCGAAGCCTCCCTGCGCGAAGCATACGCTTTTTATCCACAGCTTCCGCCTTATATCAACAAGCTCTTAACGGAAGAGTACAGGAAGATTTACGAGAATCCGGGTTTTAAAATTTACGCGCGAAGATAAAAACAGTTTCCCGCAAAGGCGCAAAGAAAGACATGAAGTTCTTCTTTGCGTCTTTGCGCCTTTGCGGGAAACTGTTTTTCGTTTTGACTTAACTCGACACAGCATTCTTCACAAACACAAACTCATTACATCCTAACCCGACGCCGCCGCATTTCAGCCTGAGCAGCGTAAAGCCTCTAGCCCTGTAAAAATCCAGTATCTCTTCGGGCCGCGCGACCTCGTATGGATAGCCGCCCACCCAATCAATAATATCGCGCCAGCGATTCATCCCGCGCCCTTCGTCGTAATTGCGCCAGGATTTCAGATAATCCTGCGGGCGCAGCTTCAATAAAGAACGCAGCAAAGCCTTCCCTTCTTCGGGCGCGATGACCAGCGCGGCGAACGGCGAGCGCAAAGGCTTTGGCAATTCATTGTAAGTTCGCTTAATCCAACGCCAGCGCGTCGTCTGGCTGCCCATGTCGTTATAGATGGCTATAAAAAGTTTGCCGCCAGAAACGACGGGCAGATGAGCGTTTTCCAGCGCGGCCCACATCTGCCCCGTGTGATGCAGTACGCCCCACGAATAGACGACATCAAATTGGCCCAGAGATTTTAGATACTCGCTATTGAGAGCAGACTCTTCTTCAACAGTCCAACTGTCATCATCTGGAAAGTAACGCCGCCGCAATTCTCGCGTGCAGGCGACTGAGTGCGGATCGAAATCGAAGGAATGAACGCTTGCTCCGAGACGCCGCGCGGCAAGGCTAAACAATCCACTGCCTGAGCCGATGTCGAGAAACTTTTTGCCTTTAAGGTCTTCGACTTCGAGCATCTGCTTAAGCGATTTTTCGGCCTCAGCGATGCGCCTGTCATTGAGCAGCGAGAGAAAACGCGACCAGTTTTTTCCGAACTCGAACCTCTCGCCGCGCGAGACTTCTTCCGCATGCAAAGTCATCTCTCCTGTTATCTCAGAAGCCGCCATAGTATCTCCCCGGAAACACTTTATCTAACGACTGCGCCCGACTGTTTGCGGGTCAAGGTTTGCGCCGATGTCCGCGCCGTTGAGGCCCGCACGCTTGAGCGGGCTGTCCGCGCGCAATCTGTAATCACCGTTTTCGAGGCCGACGAATTTTAGTTCCTTGAGCGAGACCGGATAACGATTGCGCTCTCTGAGGCGCGAGGCTTCGCCGCCGATGATGGCATTGTTGCTCACGGCGCTGCCGGGAAAATAAACATCCAGAGCTCCCTGTCCGGGCGATTCGCCGTCGCCGTGAAAGCCATACTCATTCTGCGGAATGATGTTGTGACGAAAGACAAAACCTCTGATTGGATTGCCATAGGCTTTGGTAATCGCGCCGCTTGTGACAATCGTGTTGTTCTCAATGACGAGCCCGTCCCACGTTGTCGCAATCAGAAACTGTCCACTGCCTCCCCACTTTTCTCCGTTGATGTCGTCAAAGATGTTATTGCGAATCGTCAGGCGGCGACCGCCTTTGGCTTCCTGTCCCTGTATGTTGAGCGCGCCGCCCGCGCCGCGCACGATGTTATTGACGAACTCTACATCTTCGACGCGGGCCTGTGGGCCACTGTCGCTCGCGGCTGTGAAGAGAACGGCAGTTCCGCTCTGACCTTTGGCCCAGTTGTTCGTCATCAAATTATTTTCAATCTTCACGCGGCGCGCATTTTTAAGCTCGAAATGATTCTTGACGACCCAGTTGTCTTCGCGCCAACTCAGAGGCTTATTGAAATGGTTGTCGCGCACGATGATGTCTGAAGGGACGACTTCGAGCGGCGAGGTTGCGCCGCCGAAGAGCACGCCTTCGGCAGCAGCCTCTATGTAGTTGTTGCTAATCTCGAAAGGGCCATCGCCGCCCCAGCCAGCGAGAGCCTGACTCTCTTCGCCCTTGCGTTTGATTTCTGCAAAGTGGCTGTTGATGACGCGAATGTTTCGCCCGTTGAGAGCGATGCCGCGCCTTTGTCCTTCCGTCTCTGAGCCGTGCACATAGACGCGGTCAAACTCTATGTGATGCGGCAACTCTGCGAGGCTTTTCTCGTCGCTTGTGCCGAGCGTGATGATATTGCCCGCGCCTTTCGGCGTTGGCCCAAATTCTACGGCGATGAAGCGAAAGTGATGCGCGCCCTTCGTCGCCGTAACTGCGGATTCGCCAGGAGTCGTGGAAATAATTTTCGGCAACACAGAAGCATAACGCGCGGGGTCTAATCTTTCTCCTTGCGCTGGAAGCTGCGCGTCCGTCGCTGATGAACGAATGGTGATGAACTCGCTGCCGGGCTTGTTTGGCAGGTTGAGCGCGCTGCGAAAAGTTGCTCCGGCCTCAAGCAGAATCGTGTCGCCGGGTCGCGCTTTATCGAGCGCAGTCTGCACATCGCCTCCGGCCTTGACGGTGATGGTGTTGCCGCTGACGACGACGCGGCGGCTGCGTTGCTGCTGCGCGAAGACGAAGGCGAGGCCCGCGACAAGCACTAAGATTGCTGCCGCGATGAGCAGCCGCTTGATGGGCCACTTCCTTTGTCCTCTTCTTTTCTTTGCGCCTTTGCGTCTTTGCGGGAAATTTTGTGCCTTCATACGAACATCGCTATTAAATGATGAACAGGCTGCGATTTCTAATATTGCAGCCGGTAATAAACGAACTTGACATATTCGCCGCCGACAAATCGCCAGCCGCTAGGAAAGAGCCACCAGACTGCGGGGCGCGGAGTTTGCTCGCCTGTCGGCGCAGTCGCCATGCCGAGCGAGACATTGCTGCCGTCAAAGACGCGTCGCAGTGTCCAGCGCGCGCGACGCGAATGATAAGCCGAAGTGACAATGAGCAGAGAGCGTAGGCCGCGCGCCGCTGCATACTTGCGCAACTCTACAGCCTCTTCATAAGTGTTTGAAAGCGGCTGTGGTATCTCTTCTATCGCCTGCGCAGGGACATTGAGCCGCAGCAATTCATCACGCGCGCGTTCGATAAAAAACGGATTGCGCCGTTGCGCATTGTTCCAGCCACCTTGCTGCCCGTCATTTGTCAAAATGATTTTCGGCGCGCGTCCCTCGCTATAAAGCTGCGCGGCGCGATGCGTGCGCTCAACGTAAGTGGCCGAGCCGCTCAAGACTACAATCGCATCGGCCTTTTCCAGCGGCTCGCTCACGACGAGCGCGGACGCAAGCGCCCATGCCGCAAGCGACCACACCGCCAGCGATAAAAGGATTACGAGGACAACTCTTTTTCTGCGTCTCAAGTAAAACTTATCCGGCGACGTGGATTCCTCCATTGGAATTGCGACGAGCCGCAGCCGACTCCTCTTCCGTGCGCTTTTTCAGAACCGAGATGATTGTCGTTCTGAATCGCTTCAAAGGTTTGGTCATCAAAGCTCTAATCCACATTAATTCCAGCACGGCCAACGGAGGCACGACTGCAAAGATAGCATCGGAGACGAGCATCTTGATTTTCAAAACTTCAAAGCCGGTGCTCCGGGCCAGCGCATCAATCTGCCCGCGCGTGTTGGCCTTGTAATGCGTGGCAAACACGTCTTCCTCTTTTCTGCCGTCGAGCAGATAAGCCATCTTGTCTTTGAGCGCGCCCGGCACGAGCCGCGCCATAATCGTCGCGTGGCCCAGAGAGTTCGGCGTGTGAAAGATAAAGACGCCGCCGGGTTTCAAAATCCTGTTGATTTCCTGAAACTGCGTCGCAGGGTCATCCAGATGTTCTACGACCATGTTGGCCGTCACTAAATTGAAAGCTTCATCGCGAAACGGAAGACGTGTGATATCGCCTCTGACTTTTAAAGAGATGTTCTGATGATTTTTGAGAGAGTGCAGAGAATAATCCACGCCGACGATGCTTTTGCATTTCTCAATGAGCTTCTTCTCTGCCTCTGCGCGCCAACCCGGCAACACCTGATGCCCGCAACCCAAATCGAGCCAATCAGTCTCCCGCGTGAGATGCTCTTCCAAAACCTCTTCATAGAGAGATTGCGAATACTGCAACTCAGGCGCGATTAATCTTCGCGCGCTGCCATAGAAACTATCTGCTGCTCTTTTTAAGCTCACAAGTCAACTCTTCTTTTAATGGCTACTTCAAATCTCACTCAACTCTTTGCGGTCTTGAGTTTTTCTTTGCGCCTTTGCGTGAACCGTTCGTTTTAGTTTCTCGCTGGTGGCGCAAAGAAAAGAAAGACATAAGCTCGCTAAGACTCTACGCCAAATTAAAATTAGCTAAGTGACGGCGAATCTCGTCCACGCGCGCTTCCCAACTCTCTGAGCGGATGGCTTCACTGCGCGCCGCGCCTGGGCCGGGGTCGTCGAGCGCGGCTTCTATCTCGCGTATAAACTCTTCTGTATTCCTGCCGATGCGACATTGGCCCAGAACTTCTACCTCTGGAATCGCAGTCGAGACGACCTGCAAGCCCGCCGCTAAATATTCGCGCACCTTCAAAGGATTGGCATTCAAGGTCAGCTCGTTAATGCGAAACGGATTGAGCGCGACATCAAAGCCTTTGCAGTAAGCCGGAAGCTCTGCGTAAGGCTTACGACCGAGCAGATGCACGTTCGGCAAATCTTTCAAAGCGGAAGTGTCCGTCGTCGTCTTGCCGAGCATGACAACAGAGCCATTCGAGAAATGCTTTGCCACCGCAGCCATCAAATCAAGGTCAACCCAATCGGCTATCAAACCATGAAAGCCTATGACCGGGCGCGGCAGCTTCGCTATCTCTTCCGGCACGCGCGTGTCTGCATCGAGCGCGCGACGAAAGTGCGTGTAATCAACTCCATGCCTGACCATCACCGTGCGCGGATTGAAAGGGGCTTTCGATTGATAGAGCAAATCCGCAGAAACAATCACGAGGTCTGCGCGTCGCAAAAGTCCTTCTTCAAGCTCTGCCAGCGAGCGCGAAGAGACACCGGAAAAAGCTGTGTACTCATCAACGCAATAGTAAATGACTTTCTCTTCACCGAGCGTTCCCGCAATCACAGCCGCCGCCGGATTAAAGACCCAGTTCAAAGCTCTCTGGAAATTCAGACGCCGCATCGCGCGCCTCACCTGAAAGCGCAGAAAGCTGCGATTAAAATTTCTGATACTCGGCGTGCCGTAAGCAGGAATGGCGAGAGGGTTGAGGACAAAAATATTTTTCTCGACTTCGCGGACAGGCGTGGCCGCCATCATCAGCTTGTTAAAAGCGCGGCTCACATCAGCCTTTGAAGCAGTCGGCGCGCGATACCCTATGGAGTTGACCCACAGCACTCGATTGTCGCGCGCGAGGATTCGCATGACGTGCGTCTTCGACAAAGGGTCGCCGCTCCAATCATGACTGAAACAGAGAATGTCTCGCCCGCGCAGGACATTCGAGATGTCTTTCGCCGGATGAATCGCCGCCTCACTCATCACATCATCCAAAGTTTGCAAACTGCCCATAAATGATTCTCCGTGTCTCTGTGGCAATTTTTCTACTTCGCTCCGACTGTCTCCGCTTCAAGCGCAAGCGTCGGCTCACGCGATTCTTCGCCATCTATAAAACGCCTGAGCCACATCTCGAAATTGACGAGCGACCACAATCTCTCTGCGTGATTCTCTCCGGCTTGATGTCGCTCAACTAATTCACGGACAAATTTTGTATCAAAATACCCGCGACCGAGAGCACGCTCGCCGAGCACATATTCGTCAATCACATGACGAAATTCTTTGCGGAACCACGCGCCGACAGGCACCGGAAATCCCATCTTGCGCCGCTTCAAGATAGCTTCGGGCAGCATCCCTTTCATGCTCTGCCGCAAGATATACTTTGTCGTCCAGCCATGCAGTTTTAAATTCGCAGGCAAGCGCGCTGTAAACTCTACCAGCTTGTGGTCCAGAAACGGGACGCGGCTCTCGATGGACGCAGCCATGCTCATCTGATCCTGCTTCATCAAAAGCTCGTGCAGATAAGTCTTCGTGTCCGCATACAAAAGCTTGTCCAATAAACTTTCAGCATCAGTCTCTTGAAGATAACCGCGCAGTTCTCTGTAAGGATCAAGCCCGCCTGCGCGTTCTTTCGACTCAGCCGTTAAGAGTTTCTCTTGCATCGCGCGCGGAAAAACCGCGAAGTTGTCGAAGTAGATGCTTTCGATGTCCGAAGGCAAACACAAGAAAGTTCTTGTCAGCTTGCGCCGCATGAGCGAAGAGGATGGCAGAGCTTCTATCCGATTTTGAATGCCTCGCCGCAAGAGCTCAGGCGTCAGGCTTTGATAACGATTGCCGAGCGCGAGATTGTAAACAGTCTTACGATAACGCTCGTAGCCGCCCAGAAGCTCATCGCTGCCTTCGCCTGTGAGCACGACCTTGACGTGCTCCTGCGCCAGACGCGAGACGAAATAGAGCGGCACGCTCGCAAGATGCGCGAGCGGCTCGTCCTCGTGCCAGATAAGCTTGGGCAACGCGCTGAAAAACTGCTGCGGGCTAACGACAATCTCGTGATGGTCTGTCCCGAACTTCTGGGCCACGAGCCGCGCATACTCAAGCTCATTTGCTTCACGCTCAGCAAAGGCTACGGAAAAAGTCTTGATAGGTTCAGACACCATCCCGCTCATCATCGCGGCGATGGCCGAAGAATCTATCCCGCCGGAGAGAAACATTCCCAAAGGCACATCCGCCATCAGGCGCAGCCGCACGGATTCGCGAAAAAGCTCGCGCCATTCATCTACGTAATCCTCTTCGCGCCGCCTGGCCGAGCTCTCATCAACTTGTTGAAAACTAATGTCCCAGTATTTCTCAATCTTAATCTCGCCATCGCGCCAGAGCAGCGTGTGGCCCGGCAAGAGTCTTCGCACACCGCAGAACAGAGTCTCTTCGCCGGAAGTCGCATGATTCGCAAAGTAATCCGGCAGGGCGCGGAAATTGACTTCCGGCCTCACTGCGCGGGCTTCAATCAGAGCTTTGATTTCAGAAGCAAAGAAGAGCGAGCCGTCCGGCGCATGCACATAATAGAGCGGCTTGACGCCGAGACGGTCGCGCGCAATAAACAACTCGCGCTTGCGCTTATCCCAGATGGCAAAGGCAAACATTCCGCGCAAGCGCTCTACACAACGCGCGCCATGCTCTTCGTACAAATGCAGGATAGCTTCCGTGTCGCAATGCGTGTGATAGCGATGCCCCTTCGCTTCGAGAGCCTCGCGATAATCCGCGTGGTTATAAATCTCGCCGTTGTAAGTGATAAAGAGATGACCGTCTTCAATCGTCATCGGCTGCTGGCCGCTGGCGACATCAACGATGCTCAGACGCCTGTGGCCCAATCCGACATTGCCGTCCACAAAAATCCCAGCCTCATCCGGCCCGCGATGCGTCAGGCAATCGCGCATACGCTCAAGCACGCGCGTCTCAATCACGCGCCGCGAACGACCAGAAAATGCTATCCCGTTAATTCCACACATAAGCGATTTCAGATTTGCGATTTTAGATTTGCGATTGACGAGGCGGTGACAAGCTCGCGCGCCTCTGTGTCAACTTCTAAAATCCTGCCAGCTATCTCGATTTGAAATTTGTCTCCGACGCGACGCGCGACCGCGCAGGCGACGCGCTCAGGCAAACTCAAAATCTCCAGACCATTCAGACGCAGGCTGCTGCCATCTATCAACACAAGCTCTTCCGGCATCTCTTCACTAACACTAAAACGCGCCCAGCACCATTTGAAATCGGTAGAGATAAATTCAGTCTCGACCAACTCGCCGTCTCCAACAAGCAACAAGTCGCGCTGCTCATCGTCTCTCAACTCAAAACCGCGCCCGCCGATAGCTTCCCTTTCATGCACGATTGCCTGAGCGACTCCGGCGCGGCGCGGCAGCAGGAAACTGAAAAACTCCTGCGCGCCCGCTCCCGTCTTCGAGAATCTACAGACAGGCGCGGCCTCACGCGAACCATAAGCCGATGAAACCCAGCCGTCCTCCATCTTCCATTCGCCGCCGTCTGCAAACGAGAAGATTTGCAGCCCCGGCACAGATGACGAAGACTCATTCAAAGAATGAGTCTCTTCTGATTCATCAATCAACGGATGCGCGCCGGCTGCGAAATGGAAATGCAAATCGTAACGATGCTCACCTTCGGTCAACACGGAATCGCGTATCACCCAGTAATCATTTTTGAGAAAGAGCACACTGCGCGTGTGCTGCGCGGGCGCGGGACTGAGGCGCATGTAGCCGTCGTGCGCGCCCGCAAAGTAATCGAAACGCGCTGCACTCTGCCATTCAATGACAGAAGCATTCGCGCTCTCTTTCCATGAAAAAGGCCCATCGGAAATTGATGAAGACTCGCCGTCAATCGTCAGCGTGTTATGCGTCACGCTGTGGCGGAAGTAATCGCGCAGTTCGGATGAGCCTGTGTAAGTGTATGTTCCGGGGTCAACGAGCAGCGTGCGCCCGCGCGCGGACAAATCGAAAGAGAGAGCGTCTGCGTGCGCGTGGCCGCAACCGAGCGCGCCGTGCGGGCCGCCATCTATCAAAAGATAGTTGGCATCGCTGGCCCAACCGTCGCGCATGACGTAATAACCGCCTGCGGGAAAAGCGCGCGAAAGTTCGGAAGGAGTTTGCGAGGCAAGCTGTGCAAACTTTTCGAGGCCCGCGCGACCCGTCAGCCAGAAGGTCTCTTCCGCAGCTTCGCTTGCGACATACTTGTAGTCCGCTCGATTGAAGATAGCCGCGCCCGTTGAAAGAGTCGCGCGAAAATCATTCGCCGCGCGCTCGTCAAGCATTGAGAGTCGCCCGCCGTCGTCATCTCCGATGAAAGGCGTCGTGCCATCCGGTCTCGTGAGATGCATCAAGTGGTCAAGCAGCGATTGCAGTTTTGTTTCAAGTGTTTGGGAAATCTCTGCGCCGTTGCGTTCGGAGAGAAGCAGAAAGTGTGTGTAAAAATCTGTCGTGTAACGATGATAGTAACTCGTCCGCTCGAAATAAACGCCGTCCTCAAGGACGTGCCGCTCAAGTTCTTCACACAGGATGCTGCGCCCGGTCTCGCGCCAGCGCGCGGCGCGGCGAAACTCAGGCAAGAGCGTGCCGAGATAGAAGAGGCCGAGAGCTTCGCCCGTCAGATGCGTGTTCGGGCTCGTATAGGTCGAGAGATATTTTTCCAGGTGGCGCGCGTGCAGGTAAAGATATTTTAGAGCGCGCGAGAAAAGCGCGGGCTGCAAGTGAGTGGAAACTTTGAAAAAGTGTAGAGCCCAGAGCCAGTTGATTGCGCGGAAGGCGACTTCGAGACTGCTCAGCCAGTTGAGGCCGAGCTTCGGCGGGTTCTCGTTCATCCAGTGCGCCAGATGCGTCGCAAAAGTCTGCGCGTAAATCTCGTCGCCCGTCAGCCAGTAGGCGCGGCCCAGCGTCACAAAATGTTGATGACGATTAAGCTCCCAAACAATCTTTTTGTCGCCCGTCGCGCTCGTCTCAAGCTCATCTATCCGGCTCCAATGAATAAGCGGCGAACGCTTTTGGGAAACAGGTTCGAGATGCCAGTCAATAGGCTCACCGAAATTCAGATTGCTCAAACCTAAAAGTTGAAAGCGGCCAGCGATAATTTTATCCGCTTTTTCAATCAGAGATTGCTGCTCGCGTGGGCCAAAATAAGAATGCAAATCTTTCTGCGCCTCTGCGCGGTCATCAAAGGCTGCAAAGAATTTCGGCGCGGTGCGCTGGCGGAAATGCTCAAGCAGATTTTCCGCAGAGATATTCTGGCCCACAACAGATGTATCGAGCAGACTCTGTAGAGCTTCGTCTGTAGGCAACTGTGCGTGCTCTGCCCAGCCAAGCTGCTCGGCATAAGCGGCACACTTTTGCGCCGCGCGCTCGCGCAGCTCTGCGAAACTTCGCCCTTTGAGCTTTGTTAATTTGTCCAGCAGTTTACTCATCAACGCTCAATCAATGTTGCCTCATGGCTCTCTGCGACAGAATCTTGAGGCGCAGAATTTTTAACTCGCGCTGTTGCCAGCAACTTTTCATAAAGCTCAACGGTGCGCGCAAGCTGCGCTTCGCAGGAAAATTTTTCTTCAACAATGCGCCGCCCGTTCTGGCCCATCTCGCGCGCACGCGCAGGGTCTTTTAAGAGCGAGATGATGCGCGCGGCCATCGCTTCATCATCGCCCGGCGAGACTATATAACCCGTCTCTCCTTCCGTGACGGCTTCGCGCGCGCCGCCGACATCCGTGGCGACGACGGGACGCGCGGCTGCCATGTATTCGAGAATCGAATTTGCAAAACCTTCGCTCGTAGAACTGAGCACGCAGATTTCCGAAACAGATAAAAGCTCTGCCACCTGCGCGCAACGCCCTGTAAAGAAAGCATCCTTCTCAAGCCCTTGCTCTGCGGCAAATGCTTTTAAGGATTCCATCAACTCGCCTTCGCCAGCGAGTACAAAGGCTGCATCCTTTACCTGTTCGCGCACGCGACGTGCCGCGCGCAAGAATGTCTGCTGGTCTTTCACAGCATGGCGCATGTTGGCGACAATCGTGACGAGGCGTTTGCCTGCGGCGGCACTAAGCTGAAACTTTTCGAGTATCTCTTCGCGCGTCAAATCTGCGCGCGGAGTCAGTCGTTCAATGTCCAGACCGTTGTAGATGGTGACGATTTTATCCGCTCTAAAACCTTCTTTGATTAATCCTTGCCGCACGGCTTCGGCGTTGGTGACGATTTTCTGCGCGCGTTTCAAAGCGCGTCGCTGGATAAACTTTTGCGCGCCAGAGAACATGCCGCCGGTCTCGCGGCGCGAAGCGATGCGCGCGACTGGCAGGCGCGCAGAAACGGCTCCCGCCATTCCGAAAATGTTCGTGTAAAAGTCATGCGTGTGCAGGACATCAATCTCGCGCTCTTTAACAAACTGCGCGAAGCGTTGAATCTGCCGGAGCATGTTGCGGTCGTAAAAACTGTTCAAAGGAAATTCCTGTATCTCGCCAAGCTCTAAACGCAACACTTCATCGAACAGCACGCCTTCGCGCTTGAGACACGCAACATGCACGCGATACAGACCGCTCTCATGCAGCAGGCGCGCAAGCTGCACGGCCTGCCGCTCTGTGCCGCCCTGATGAAAGCTGTCTATCAGATGTAGTACGTTCGGTTTCATCTCAAGCTAAAACTTTATCCTTCTGTGCCAGTAGAGCGTTGGGACTCGCGCTGCATAATCTGTCTCAATTTGTAATCACGATAAAGTCCCGGCGCGCCATCGCGTCCATCCATCGCGGCCAGTGCGATATTGAAAGCTTCGCGTGCGGAGGCAAAGTGAATCTTAAACTGGCCGTTGCGCTCGCCGTATTCGATGGCCTCTTCCCAGAAGCGGCGTATCCGCTCGCCAATCATAGAGGGCTGGTCGAAGTGAAAAAATCCGTGACAATAAAGTTTGACGAAAATCCATTCGGGTCTTCCTAACACATGCACATGCGCGCCGCGCCAGCGATTGAGCCGCGCTAAATCGAGCGGCTGATTCGCAGTCAAAGCTCCGTCGTCAAGTCGCGGCAGTGGAATCCCGCGCACGCGTCGTTGCCAGTTAAAGACAAGCGGCCCTGTCATGATAAAGGGAAGCTGCGGCTCTTTGTCTCCGACGCGGATGGATGGGCCGGAGCGGTGCGGCACAGCTTCATGCAAAGGATGCCCGCATTGATAGACGGCGTTGATGCGCGAGACCTGCGACTGCTCAGGCGCGGAAGGCAAGGTCATGTCTGCATAGCAACCTGTCTCAGCTAAAATCTGCATCTCGGAATCCACGCCGCAGAACTGCCCGCCCGCAGAGTTAGCGAGAGCCAGATTGCCATGCACGAATGCATAACGTGCCTGAGCTTCACCTTCAAATCTGGAGAGGCACTTGTGCTCCTGGGCCAGAGCGTCACGAAAATCTGTGAGCGCGCGTCTTAAATTCTCAGCCGTGTCCGGCCCGTCCAATCCATGATGCAGGTGAACTTCGACTTCGCCGAAACCTTCCGCTTGCAGTTCCGCGAGTCTTTGCAAAAGTCGCGGGTGATATTGCTCTGCCGGATAAAAATTTGTATGACGAAACGGAGTCCCATCGGCATCGCGGACGGCTCGGCCAATGGAGCGCGCCTGTTCGCACCAGCGGTCAAGCTTCGCAAGCTGCGTGTTCCAATCAAGCGTCGCTCCCTGCTCATTCCAGCCCGGCTCGAAATGATTAGCGACGATAAAGATAAGGTGCTGCGTTTTTTTATCATCGGCAGACGCTCCGCGCGCAAACTCGCGCGCGCGCCAGAAGGGATAGCGCACGAGCCATGGCAGAGACCATGCAAGTTTCTTCAAAGGAGTTGGATGGTTGCCGCTCATGCCTGAAAAACTCTCCCGCTTGAGATGATAAAGGACGGCGTCGCAGGATTTGAATCGGGCATCTCTCCGACTATCTCCAGCCCGCGCTCTTTCAACTCGCGTTTGAGCAGCCAACGTGTATGAAAGGATTCATTACCGACCAGACTGTTGCGCGGCTGCTTGCCCGAAAGATGATAAATCGAGCCCGCCACAAGGGCGCGCACAGCATGAATCGCAGAGAGCGCGTGCAGCGATGTGACCGCCTTCATCAGCTTGCGCAAGTAAAAACGCGCGTGATGAATTTTTAAAAGAAAGACTCCTCCATCTTTAAGCACGCGCGCCATCTCGTCGAGCGCGCGGCGGTTGTCAGTGTACGGCAAGGTGATGCGGCAGATGACTACATCAAAGATTTGCGAGCGAAACGGCAGAGACTCGCCGGCCCCGCGTATGAAGGCCACGCGGCCTGTATGAGGCGCAGAGGCAAAGAGGTCGCGCCCGACCTGCCCGACCTGCGGGGCAATGTCAATGCCTACGCCCAGCACATTTTTTTCTGCGACAAAAGGCAAAAGCTCCTGCCCCGCGCCGCAACCCATATCCAGCACACGAGACACTTTGACTCCATCAACCGCTGCCAGCGCAGCACGCGCGCGCGCAGGGTCGCCGACAAATAATTCCCATTCGGCTCTCAGATAATTGTTGTACTCCGTGTCGGACATCAGAAGTTTTTAAATCTCTCAAGCCATGACAGGCAAGCTGGCCGCGCGCGCTCTTTGCGCGCTCGACGCTTGCGGCGGACGGTCAACAAAGTTTCGATGCCAGAGTTCCAGCATCATCAAAGCCCACAGAGCAGGAGAGTGATCGCGCCGCCCGCGCTCATGCTCTTCGAGCAGTAAGTTCACATAACCCGGATTGAAAAGACCGCGCTCGCGCGTGCGCCGCTCGGTCAAGGTCTCGTGCATGCGCTCTCTAAGCTGGCGGTTAATCCATTCCTGAACGGGAACGCCAAAGCCTTGCTTCGGGCGATGCAGAATCTCATCAGGCACAAGGTCTTTAAGAGCGCGCTTAAAAATATATTTGGTTTCGAGTCCCTTCATCTTCAAAGATGAAGGAATGCGCGTGACAAATTCTATGAGCTTGTGGTCCAGAAGCGGGACGCGCGCTTCGAGCGAGACAGCCATGCTCATCCTGTCAACTTTCGTCAGGATGTCTCCCGGCAGATAGGTCTTGCTGTCCAGGTAAAGCAAAGGCGATAAAGCATCATCTGTCTCGACACTCGCGGCAATCGTGCGAAACATAGCATTGCCCGCGCGCTCAGCTTTGAGTTGATTCTGAAATTCACCGGCATAGAGCGAGCGTTTGTTCAGCTCTGTAAAAAGCGAGATGCTGTCTATGTATCGTTCGAGCGGATTGAGCGAGACATTGCGCAGGTAGTTGCGCCCCCATGCTCCGTGCGGCAGCCGCGCGCTCAAAGGCTGCATCAAGCCTTCGCGCACGACGCGCGGCAGCCTTGAGAGATGGCTGCGACTTTTATCCACGACATAGCGCGTGTAACCCGCAAACAATTCATCGCCGCCGTCGCCAGAGAGCACAACCGTCACATGCTCGCGCGCAAGCTTTGAGACCATGTATGTCGGAATCGCGGAAGAATCCGCAAACGGCTCGTCAAAGTGCCACACAAGCTCGTCAACGATGTCGCAGATGTCAGGCGTGACGATAAATTCGTGATGCTCCGTGCCGAAATGTTTGGCGGCGATGCGCGCATATTTCAACTCATCATAAGTGTCTTCGTGAAAGCCAATCGAAAAAGTCTTGACAGGTTGCGACATGTGGCGCGACATGAAACCGACGACCGCGCTCGAATCAACTCCGCCGGAGAGAAACGCGCCGAGCGGCACATCCGACACGAGCCGCAAACGCACAGCTTCATCAAGCAGCGCGCGCAACTCTTCCAGGTAATCCTCTTCGCTTCGCGCTTCCACCGTCTCGAAACGAAAATCCCAGTACTGCTCAACAGTCACGCGGCCATCTGAAAAGCGCAGATGATGTCCGGGCGGCAGCTTGTGTATATTTTTAAAAATGCTCAAAGGGTCTGGCACATAACCGAATGAGAGATAAGCATCCAGCGCGTCAGGATTCGTCTCGCGCTCAACCGAAGGGTGTTCCAGCAGGGATTTTAATTCAGAGCCGAAGACAAACGTGCCGTCCGTCGTGACTGTGTAGTAGAGAGGCTTTTTGCCAACGCGGTCGCGTGCGATGAAAAGCTCGTGCGCGCGCTCGTCCCATATGGCGAAGGCGAACATCCCGCGCAGGTGTTCCACGCACTGTGGGCCAAACTCTTCAAAGGCATGCACGATGGCTTCCGTGTCCGAGTGCGTATGAAAGCGATGCCCGCGCGCTTCCAACGCCGCGTGCAACTCTCTGTAGTTGTAGATTTCGCCGTTGAAGATAACCGTCACACGTTCATCGCAACCTGTAAGTGGTTGATGGCCGCCCGCGAGGTCAATGATTGAGAGGCGACGCATGCCGAGCGCGACGCCTCCGCGCACAAACATGCCCTGGTCGTCCGGCCCGCGATGCGCTATCCGGCGGCACATGCGGTCAAGCAGAGATGCATTCTCGTCCGGCGCAGGCTTCGCTCCGCCGGCATGCTTTTCGATGAATCCTGCAATCCCGCACATAGAATCTTTTCGCCTTATGTAAGCTCTGCTTCGGAGCTAAATTTTTGCGCGCGTGTTCGAAGCGTTGCGTTCGCGCTCTCTTCTGCGCCGGACGGCAAAGCGTATTGGCCGTCGCACATTTTCCAGTAAGTATAATATTTCCAAGCGGACTGGATGACATAACTGTAATCGCGCAGGCCAGCTTGATAGATTAAGCTGGCAAGCCTCAGATAATTTTTCCGCAAAATCTCCTTCGGAAAATCGCGCGCAGAGAGCATGCTTGAAGACTGCTTCATCAACTCTCGCTTGAGCACCGCGAGTTGTGTCTTTTGATAAGCATCGTCCCATTGATAAGCCGTCCCTTCTGGCGCGGGCAGCGGGCATGGCTCGTGTCCCGGATAAGTTTGCCAGGCAACCTGTGTCACGACCGCCGGGAAAAGCTCTAGCCACTTCGTATAAAACTTGTGGCCCAGACACAATTCGACAGGCAGCGAAACGACAAGGGCCAGAAACTCTGCGTCGAAGAAAGGCAGTTGAAACTCAAGCCTGTGCTGGTCCAGATTTTCAAAATGCGCGGCGAGTTTGCGTCTCTGGTCATTGAGCATCAGGAAAAGATAGAAGCTGCGCGCGGGGTCTTGACAATGCAACTCTGCCAACTCCTCGCGTATGCCTTCATGCAGACTCTGGCCCACAACTTTATCAACGTCAGGCTGCAACAGCCTGCGCGTCACGCTCATTCCTTCATCTTGAAGAAAAGTTTCTATCGCTTCATCCGTGCGGCCCGCGCGCATGTGCTCGACAATCGCACGGCTCAAGTGAACATGGCCGAAGGCAACGCTGCCGCCTTCGCCTGACCAGACCAGCGCGTCGCGCTCAGGCTTGTGCGTCTCGCGCTTTGCAGAAGCCTGCCAGACACGCGCTAAGAGACTCGAATAATCCGGCGTCTGGTCGCCATGCTCTTTCGGAATCGCTTCGTGCAGCGTGCCGGATTTTTCCGCGAACTCGTTTCCAAAGATGTAATCCTGCGTACCCGGCAACGCAAAGTTAAAGGTATGCACCGCAGACTCCGAAGCGCGGAGCGCGGCCACACAAGAGCGTGAATCAAGCCCGCCGCTCAAGTATGCAATCGTGCTTTTGTCCGCGCGTTGACGGCGCGAGACGGCTCGCATAAAAAGCTCGTGAGCTTCCGCTAAAAGCAACGGCTCCGTGCTGCGCGCAGGCTCTATCTCATCCCAACGCCAGTATTGCCGCCGCGAAAGATTCTGCGCTTCAACTTCAATAATCTCTGCGGCCCTCATCAGAGAAATATTCGCAAACGGCGTGCGGCTGCCGAGCGGATAGCCGAAGCCAGTCATCTCCGTCACGCCGCGCAAGTCCAACGCTTTCGGAATCTCATCAAAACTCTCAAGCACGCGCAGCGCAGTCGCAAAGACAACGAACTTTTCATTGGCCCAATAATAAAGAGGACGCACGCCGAGCTTGTCTGACATCAAGAACAGCTTGCCTGTCTTCCGATTGTAATGAGCCGCGCAGAAAGTTCCCTGCGCGTTTTTGGGAATTTTCCAATCGCCCTGCTTCAATCCTTCATGCAAGAGATTTAAATCTTCGCTCCTGCTTTGCGCAGAATCTTCAAAACTCAAACTCAACAACGGCTCGCCCGCCAGCATAGAGGCCGCGCCGTCTTCGTCAACTCTGAAAGCAGTAGAGCCGAATGCGCCCGTGTCTATCTTGACGAAGAAGCAGCGCGCATCTCTGAAAGCATGCCTTTCATCAGCCGGATTTCGAGAGACAGCCTGACGCAGAGCTTCGCACGCGGAGCCCTCAATAGGCTCTCCAACTTTGCGGCTATAAATTCCTGCGAACAGTGTCATCTTTCTTCCTTCTTCAAATCATCTCTTTGCCAACTTCTTTCGCGTGTCCCTGCGGCGGCTTCACTTGCGTGTCATGCACGCGCAACTGTCCCCATGCCTGACTGGCCGCGATGAGGTCTTCAATCCAGACTTCCGGCGATGAGACATTGCGGCGCAAGCGATATTTCAACTCAGACGCGAAAGCCTGCCGCCACAACCAGCGCGGCTTGCCGAAGAGTCTCGGCGCAGCGTCTTCTGCATCATGCCGCGCACAATATTCGCCATAGCCTTTGAAGTAGCGGCGCAGGTAAGCGATTGTTTGACGCGCCTCAGGAATGTAATGCCGCACGCGCGCGCGCGGAACCCAGCGACCCGTGTGACCGTCCGCAAGCATACTGCGAATCACAGTCGTCTCTTCGCCGCCCATGATGCGGTCCGGTCGCACGCCCAGATGCGGGTCGTAAAAATACTTGCGCTGCTCTTGAGCCCGCACGGCGAAGTTTGCGCCGAACGGCATCACTTCCAGAGAAAGTGGAATCGCCTGCTCGCCCAAATCGCGCGAGGCATACGCGCTTGCCACACGCGCCCACACGCGCGGCAGCCAGCGCGGCGGCTCGCACGCGAACCACGGCTCTATGTTGCCGCCAAAGACTGCTGCATCGGGCCATTCGCTAAAAGCTTCCGCGTAAGCCTTGAGCCATCCTTCATCCACCAAGACATCATCGTCAGTCCACAAAATATATTCGCCCGTCGCTTCCCTCACAGCACGGTTGCGCGCATTGGAAAGTCCCGGCTCTCTTTCAAAGACCGTACGGAGCGGAAGTTTGTGGGCCAAAGTTTTGAGCACTTCATCCGTCGCATCCGTCGAATTATTGTTGACGACTAAAAGCTCCCACTCGATTCCCTGCGGCACAGTGAGCCGCGCGGCTTGCTCAAGAGTTTCTTTGAGCAATGCCGAGCGATTCCAGGTGCAGATGGCGACAGTGATTTTCATTTCAAATCAAGAGGAGCTACTTCTCTTTTATGCTCTGGTGGGTTTGGCTTCAATGCCTGCATCAAGCAGGCTCACAACATCTGTTTCAATCGCGGCGGCATTATTACTGCGCTGCGTGACGCGCCACTCGTGCGGCATGTAAAACTGCCCGCGCCCCATCTTGCCGGGGTCAACACGCAACGTCGCGCAATGCCTTTGCCAGTCAATGTCTTCGAGCGCGCCGCGTTTTTTGATAGTCGCGTCTGCATAATAAATGCCGGGTTTTAAGGAAAGCTCGGCGCATGAGAACTCTGCTATCCCTGCTCCGGCTGCGAGGTCGAGTCGCTGTTCGCTGAACTCCGTCGAGAGATGGCACAGCAACTCGCGGTTTCCCGTGTAGAAGAAAAGCTCAAAGACTGCATCCGGCACAGCTTCGCGCGTGACATAGTTGATGCGCGCAGTGAGCGGCCCGCCCGTTTGCGCTGCGACAAGCTCGCGTTCCTCTTCATCATAAAAAGCGACCGCAGAGATTTTCGCTGCGCGAGATGTAAGAGCTTCCTCTTCAGCCTTCACTTCCTGCGAGGCAAGGTCTGTAGAGGCTCTTTGATATTCCGCAATCACCGCGCGCGTCTCGCCGCTCGCGGCAATCTCTCCGCGCTGCATCAGGAGCACGCGGTCGCACAGACGCTCGACCGCGCCCAAATCGTGAGAGATAAAAACGATGGTCGTGCCGGCTTCTTTAAGTTCAGAGATGCGGCGTATGCACTTGGCCTGAAAGGCTGCATCACCGACAGCAAGGACTTCATCGAGCAGCAGAATGTCCGGGTCTAAATGCGCGGCGATGGAAAATCCAAGTCGCACATACATGCCGGAGGAATATCTTTTGACGGGCGTGTCTATAAACTGCCTGACACCTGCGAAGTCAACAATGCTGTCAAACTTTTCCGCAATCTCGCGGCGTCGCATGCCGAGGATTGAGCCGTTCAAAAAAATATTCTCGCGCCCGGTCAATTCAGGGTGAAAGCCAGAGCCGACTTCAATCAAAGCCGAAAGGCGACCGTTGATTGTAATCTCGCCCGACGTGGGCGAAGTGATGTTTGAGAGAAGTTTGAGAATCGTGCTCTTGCCCGCTCCGTTGTGGCCTATGATGCCCAGAGCTTCTCCGCGCAAGACCTCAAAGCTGACATCCTTCACGGCCCAGAAATCTTCCGTGCGACGCCGCAGGCTGTTGAGCTTGCGCCACAAAAAATGCTGCGCTCCGTCGCTTTCCACTTCGCGGCGCAGGCGATAACGCTTTGATACACGATTGAATTTGAGATCAATCAACGATTAAATTTCCCTCAAAATCTTCAGACCAAATCGGCCACAGTCGCTTCGACGTGTTTGAAATAGATATAAGAAAAGATGAGCAGCGCAACAGAGATGGCTGCCGATAAAGAGAGCGTGTACAAATCCGGCGCGACTCCTTCGAGGATTGTGCGGCGAAAGTTTTCCACCGTCCCGACCATCGGGTTCAGTACATAGAGCGCGCGAAAACGCTCAGGCACTGCGCTCAACGGATAGACAACAGGAGTTGCAAACATCCACAGTTGCAAGAGAAGCGGCACGGCGACTCCTATGTCCCTAAAGCGCACCTGCGTGGCGGACAGAATCAAAGTCATCGCCATGATAAAGAGCGTCAGCACGAAGATGATTGGCAAGCTGTAGAGAGAGTTGATGGTCAGCGGCACGCGATAGTAAAACATCAATCCTGCCATCACGCTCGACGCAATCAGGAAATCGCAGAGCGCGGCGATGACATAACTCAAAGGCAGAATCTCGCGCGGGAAATAGACTTTCGTGACTAGTTCCGAATTAGTGACCAGAGAGTTTGTCGCGTTGGCAACCGATGTCGAGAAGTATGTCCAGGGCAGCAGCGCGGCGTAGGCGAAGATGGCATAAGGCATGCCATTCGTCTCGACGCGCGCGACGTAAGAGAAAATCAGAGTGTAAATCAGCATCAGCGACAACGGTTGCACAATCGCCCACGCGATGCCGAGCACAGATTGCTTGTAACGCACCTTGATGCGATGAAGCGTGAGCGTCAAGAGCAGGTCGCGATACTGCACAAGCGTACGCAAGTCGCCAAGCAAACCGAGTGGCGAAAACGAAGGCGCACGCAACACACGCACGCGGCGCGGCTTGCTCATCGCATCGGTTGTTAAAGCATTAGTTGACATTGCTGATTAATCTAAACTTGTCGCTTTGGAATGTGTTAGTTTCCCGCAAAGGCGCAAAGGCGCAAAGAAGGCGCGAAGGTGTTGAGTTGTGATTTATCTCAAAAGCTTTCTTGTTGTCTTTCCTTTGCGCCTTTGCGGGAAATTGCTTTTCCATTATCAGTTACCCATCTTAAACAACCTTATCGTGTCACGGCTTCTGCTCCTTTACTGCGAAAAGCACTCGCGCGCTCTCCTTCGCGCCGCCGCGCAAGATTTCGTTCCTTGAAAAATCCCGTGAGTATCCACAGCGAAAGTTCATGCGCGAAGGCTTCATTCGTGTCGCGCTTCAAGATGCTACGCAGCATCTGCAACGCGCCGCGCGCGGCGTCTCCGTACATGTAGCGCGGCACGCCGAAAAATCTTGGCCCAACATAATCCGTGCGCTCTCTATCAATCACAGACTGCGACGCGCCCCAGCCGTAACACCACCTGCGAAAATATTTTTTGGTCAAACGATAAGCCGGAACACGATGATAGATATTGAGCTTCGGGCAATAGAAGCCGCGCTTGCCTGCATCAAGCAGGCGATGGTACATCTCGTCGTCTTCGCAGCCCATCAGATTGCCGCCGACTGGCCCAAGACTTTCGTTATAGCCGCCGACTTCGCGCAACGCGGAGAGTTTGACGACGGCATTTCCGCCCGGCATCATCCCTTTGAAAGACGAGCCATATCTAAGTTCTTCTTCGCCCGGATTGCTAAAGCCGACGACGCCTGTGTATTGCTTCGGCAGCCAGGCGGGCGGCTCCATCTCCCACTGCGGAATATAGCGGCCACCTATAAAATCAACTTCATCCCAGCGATTGAGAAAGACATCCGCGACGGCCATGAGCCAGTTGCTTGTGACCTCTTCGTCATCGTCGAGCATGCCTATCAAATCGCCGGAAGCATTTTCGATGGCGGTATTGAGCGCGCGAGATTTTCCCTGTCGCGGCTCGAAGAGATAGCGTATCTCCAAATCAAACTCCGCCTGACAGGCTTTGACCGTCTCGCGTGTCTCGTCCGTAGAATTGTTGTCAACCACCATCAGGCACACTTCAAGTCCGCACGGCCTCTCGGCCTCTGCGAGACTCTTGAGCATGCGGCGCAAAAGCTGTGCGCGATTGAAAGTAGGGATGACAACTGTCAGTTTCATAATTCAGAAAAGCTGGAGAGAGTTGCGAGAGACAAGCAAAGACAGCTTGCTCTTTATCAATGCGCGCGGCGCGCTTTGTAAATGCGCAGCAACATGTGCGGCGCAAAGCGCAGCATGAGCAGCACGAATGGCAGTTTCCATCTGCGATAAAGTTTCTGCGCTTCGCGAAGTTCCTGCGCGGCGGCGTCAAAATCTCCGCGCACGAGATGTAGCTTGCCGCGCTCGATTCGCAAATCCGATTGAAGTCTTTGGACGACTCCGGCCATCACCTCATGCTCTTGCGGCGTGACATTCAGATGACGCTCAATCTTGTCAAAAGCTTCGAGTTCTCTTTCCACCTGTTGAATGGCATCACCGGAAAGGCTATCGGGCCGCACGCGATAATTGAGCAGGACTTTTTTCTGATAAGCGGCATGCCCGCCGTGCTTGACCATCCGCAGCCAGAGGTCAAAATCATGCGCGCGCAAAAGCTCTTCATCAAACATGCCGACATCCATGATTAACTGCCTGCGCGCGACCACGCCCGAAGTAATCACATTGCAACGCGCAGTGATTAAGCTCTCGAAAGTCACTTCGCCTTTCGACGGCGCGGTCTGCATATAAGTTTTGCCGGAGAGCGGCGTCTCTCCGAAAATCAAAGCGTTCGCATAGACGAGATCGCACTTCTGATGACGGCGCATGTATTCAACCTGTGCGTGCAGAAAATCCGGCAGCCACCAATCGTCCGCATCAAGGAAGGCTACGAACTCGCCGCGCGCGACATAGAGCCCAGTGTTGCGCGCCGAAGCCGCGCCGCGATTTTCCTGCTTGAGATAGACTATGTGCGCGCGGTATGGCTCAAGCACGCGCTCAAGCTCTGCTGTGTCAGGCGAGCCGTCGTTGATGACGATAATCTCGTAGTCTTTAAAAGTCTGCGCGAGCGCGGAATTGAGAGCCTCTGTGATATAGGACGCGACATTGTAGGCAGGGATAATCACGCTCACGGCGGGCGGCGTGGCCGTGTGGCGTGTGATGCGCTGCGGCGTCTCTGCTGTCGTCGCTTCCATCGTCAACGTCATCAATCCCTCCCGTGCGAGGCGGCGGCCTGAGCCGTCGAAGCAGTCTTGCCGACAGGCTCGCGTATAGGCTCCCAGCGCGCGTATCTCTCGCCGCGCAGGAATTTGTAGAAGGCAATCATCGAAGCCGCGTTCGCAAGCACGAAATACTGCGGCAGCGCGAGCAGTCGCAGCCTTTCGACTCCCGCGTGCTCAAGCAGCCAGCCAAAGGCCGCGACTGTGTAGAACAAAAGCTGCGCGAGTAAAGCCAGAGCATAGAGCCACGAAAACGGCGCGAGGATTGCAGAAGTGATGAGCGTCAAGAGCAGAAAGACTGGCACGAAGTAGCGCAGCACTTTATGAGAGAGAAGCTGTATCGCATAAAATCCGCTCCGCAAGGGATTCATCATCGAGCGATGACGCCAGAGGTCTGTGAAAGTCTGCGTGATGACACGCACGCGCATGCGCATCTCTTTATCAGTCCGCCGATTCGTCTCCTCAGTGCAGACAGCATCCGGTTCATAGACCGCGCGCAAGCCCTGCTCCATCATCTTCGTCGCAATCAAAAAATCACTGCACGCTTCATCATACATCGGCACATAGGCCGCGCGGCGCACTGCGTACAAACAACCCGACGCTCCAATCAGAGAACACGCGCGGCTCTCATGCCGTTTGAGAAATGTTTCGTAATTCCAGTAGGAACGCGCGCCATGACCGACGCGCGATTCGGCAGGGTCAACATAGACTAGGCGGCCAGCGACGCAGCCGACGGAAGAGTCTGCGAAATCAGGCATCATCACTCTCAGGACATCCGGCTGGTAGAGCGTCGTTGCATCGGAAAAGAGTATGACTTCGCCGCGCGCAAGTTCGACAGCGGCATTCTGCGCGGCTGTCTTGCCGAGCCTTTCCGGCTGGCGATGCAGGCGCACGCCTTTTGAAGCAAATTCAAGCGCGATTGCATCCGTCCCGTCAGTCGAGCAATCCGAAGCCACTATGACTTCCAATTTATCCGCCGGGTAATCCAGTTCAAAAGTGTTCTCAAGCTTGGCGCGCAGGTCGCGCTCTTCGTTGTAAGCAGTGATGATGACGCTGACCTTTGGTTCGTACGCCGCGCGTGAGACTGTGCGCGCGCGCAAGGAACTGACCAGCAGGACGAGCAGTGGATAGCCCGCATAGGTATAGAAGAGCGCGATCACGCTCGACCAGAAAACTATTTCTGCCGCTAATCTGAGAGTCATCCTGCTGCTCTTCCAAGCTTTGGCCCAATGCCGCCCGTCCCGGTCGCCTGCCCGCTTTCCCTGTGAGGGATGTTCGACGCCTGCGAATCTTCCACGCCAGCCGCCGCGCTTTCCTTCTCCGCTCCATGCTCAAAATCGTAAATGCGGCGAAGCGCAATGGCATAGGCCACCAGATAATAAACGTACCATTGATAAGCAACGGACGCGAAGAAGCTGCCGACCATATAGGCCACTAAGCTCGCCTGCATTCCGATTGCCAGATAACAGAACTTTGACTCGCGCCGCATGTCAAAAGTCTCGCGCTCAATCTGCCAGAGACGCTTGAGCGGTGTGACGATGAACATTGTGTAGAAAGCGAGTGCGGCCATCCCCAATTCCGCGGCCACCTGCGTGTAGGCGTTGTGGCTCACATGTTCCTGAGGAGAGACGATATGGTAGTTGCCCATCCCGATGCCGAACAGAGGGTGACGGAGGGCGACCTTGATAGAGTGTATGAGAAGCTCGCGGCGCGCGCTCGAAGAGCCGACGGCATCCAGATTGGAATTAAAGAGAGAGAGCAGACGCTGCCCGTAACCTCCGGGCGCGAGTGCGAGAAACGCTGCCATGACCAGCAGGCAGACCGCAAACACCGGCAGACGATTTTTCTTCCCGAACTTCCACGCCATCAGGATGCCCGAAAAGACGAGCCCTAGAAATCCGCCGCGCGAGAAAGTGACAACCGTGCCTGCCATCATCAACGCAGCGCAGGCTGCATAGAGAGCCTTGACGGCCATGTTGCGCGCCGTGAGCATGAGCGCGACGGCCAACGGAATCATCGTCACGAGATGCAGAGCCATGTCGTTCGGATTGCCGAACATCCCGCCCAGATTTCCTTCGACGCGATAACCCTCGACCGTAAAATTGCCCGCGCGAAAATTGTCTATCGCATTCAGGCTCAGAAGGCAGCCCACGCCAAGCGAAATCCAGATGAGTCCTTTCAGACGCCACTCCGTGCGCACGACATTGACCATCACGATGAACATCAGGACGGCTTTGACATACGAGTCGTTGAAAGTGGCCCAACCCTCTGCCGGGTCAATCCCGAAAGGAATCGAGGCGAGCGCGCACAGCGTCAAGAGCAGCAGCAGATTGACTTCCCTCGGACGCGCAGTCAGGTTGCCTTCCAGAGTGAATTGCGAAGGGATATAGATGGACAGCGTCAAAAGCGCCATCACCATTGCCATCGAAGAGAAAGCGGAGAGCTGCGGGAAAAGCTCGTAGGGACGAAAGTAGAGGACGAAAGTGAAAAGAAAGATGCCGATGTAGCTGAAGAGATGGCCGCGCTTGACTATCCAACTCTCCTCTTTTTCGGCGCGCGTGGCTGTCGCGGGCTTGTTCTCCGAACGTGTTGCGGCTGTGTGAGGTTTCCGGGGATTTTCCGAATTAAAATCTCGCGCGTCTTCTTCGTCGGTCTCAAAGCGCGGGGATGGAAAGTCGAACGCGTTTGGCGCAGCAAATTCTTCCGACGCAAAGCGCGACTCGGCCCGCCCGCGTCTGGTCACAGGTTCATGCTCGAAAGCCTGTTGATTCCGGTATGACATCTGGCACTCTTTCGGGCCACCGCCATCTCTGCCGCTTGCCTAAAAAGCTTTTGTCCGCGAGAAGCAAAACTTTTCGCGCAGGCAGCCTCGAAACAGAGTCTCGCGCCGGGCAACAGCGCAAGTTCATCGTTCGCTTTTGCCTGCACAATTCTTTGTGCAAACAAAAGCTGTCGGTGCATCCCTCACGCCACTGTAGGCAAGTGTAAGGATGCGCGTCAAGAGGTACGACTCGGAAGTCAGGAGTTTAAAGTTTAAAGTTTAAAGTCAAAACAAAAAGTCTAAAGAGCAGAGATAGCATCGGATTCCGATTTAAACTTCTGACTCCTGACTGTAGACTTCAGACTCCTGACTTTAAACCGCAACGCTCTCCTGCTCGCCGACGATGACGCGGACGCGGTCGCGCAGCGCCATCTCAAAGCGGCGCGCCTCTTCGATTTCGGAGAAAGAGAGCGCGCGCAGTTCCGTCTCAATGCGGCGACGATAGTCTGAGACCAGAGAGTCTGAGACTCCCAGAATGGCCGCGACTTCAAGCTGTGTTCCATGTTCCTGACTGAGATAACAATGCCAGAGCACGCCGAGCATGCGATTGTACTGCTTGGCTTTACCGCGCACGGATGTCTGTAAGCCTTTGAGAAAACGGTCAACGAACCCGGCGGCTTCCTGCTCTGACTCGCGCCGCAAAAGACCCTCTTCCGGTGTGTCGCATTCGTCCACAGGCTCAAAGCGTTGGCCGCTCTCGTCGCCTTCGTCGCCGCCGTTTAATGGCACTAGATAAATGTCCATCACAGGCAGGCGCGACATGACGAGGCTGCGCAACGTGCGCACATCAACCGGCGCATCGGCAGCTTCGAGCACGGAGATGATTAAATCCTCCAGGTCTGAATTGCTGATGACAATCTGCGAATCTCCCGTGCAGCCGACAAGGCGCGTGTCGCGCTGGCGCACTGGAATCATCTGAATACGCTGTTCGAGTTCGGGCATCTCGCGCCCGGCCTTGTTGTCTGCCCACTCGCTGAGGCCATAGACGCGGTCTGCCAGGCGACGATGCGGCTCGTCGTCTATGCCTGAGGTGTCAAAGCGGCGAAAGTTTGCGCTCGATTGAATCAGTGTCGAGATGCGGCGCGCGAGGCGATAGGATTCCGGGTGACGCTTCCGAAGCTCTGCCGTCAAGAGATTGGTCAGCTCAATCTGCCCTATCTCGCACTCGATTTCAGAGTCCGTCATCTCCGTATCGAGATAATGTTGAAAACGTCCTTTGCTTAGAAGCTGAACGAATAGCTCCTGCGTCAGGTCTGTATAAGCATTGTGCGTACCCTCTTCGACAAGAAGACCTGCACTCTTGGAAGCGCGCACGAGAGGATGGTGACAGACCAGACGATGCAGTTCCGTCCAGAGGCGACTGACATCCGAGCAGCGCAGGCTCTCCACCCAGTGGTTGCCACGCGATGCGCGGTCGGTCTCGCGACGCCTGAGCGAACGCGGCTGCTCTTTAATTGCGCTCATCATGGAACCTTTCGGATTATTATGGCTAGTAGATTTCACAGTCTTTTAATTTTTACTGCTGGTCGCGCCTGCGTCCCAAGCCTCTCGTCCGACACTAGCGCGTTAAGCATCATTCCCGTTAGCAGATACATGGAAGATTGGTGAGACAAGGCGCGTGCAAAGGGCTCCGGCAGGCAATGTGTGTGAGACCGAGGGAAAGGGCATGTCCTCTTTTATACAGGGGAAGTGTGCTTGGCTGCCCTGCGCACACGATGCTGCGACTCACATCTATATCCGAGAGGAAGCCCAGCAAACCTCCCGCTAGCTTTCATTTACCATCCCTGTCTGAAGACCGCGCCTGAAGATGACCGCAAAAGGGGAACGGGCGCGGCCAACCTGGAAAGGGTCAAGGAGCAACTAGCCTCCTTGATTGACAAAAAGATGTTATCAGCAATCCGAAAAATGAGCAACATCTTTTTACACTTGGGGCTAAATATTGAAATGACTTAGATAAAAATCTTTTTTCGGGCGGCAAACTTATGGAAGAGAGCGGCTATTGGCTCTTTATTTTCGTTGAACAAGCGAAGCGCCGACTCCAGGGAGTTCAGTTGCGGCTCGTAATTCTTTGCTCTTGCCCTTCGGCCTCGTCACCCTGTCGCCACTTGTGGCACTTCGCTTTCCATCTCTGAGCCGTGATTGTCCTCAGGTAGCGCGTACAGGTATGCGAACCTTGAAGGGGAATATATGAAAACCACAGACGCAACCTCTTTTTGCAAACAGGCAAGCTGCCCTTCCGCCGAGACTCTGCTCTCGTATCACACCCTGAAACTGGAAACGGCGCGCAAAGCACTGGTCAAAACACATCTGGCTGGCTGCGACTTCTGTTGCGCAGAGCTGCAACTGCTTTCGGAATGCCCGCAGGCGGACGAAGGCGAAACGCAATTCGCGGAAATCCCTTTGCCCTTGCTCCGCCTTGCTAAAGAGATTCTGGCTGGCAGCCTCCTGACAGCAGAAACCTTCAACGCGCTCGGCTATGAGAAAGAGCGTCTGACATTGACAGACGCCTGATAAGTTTCTGGTCCAACAACTGTCTTACGTCAAACCCTACGCCGACTCTCACCTCGTCGCCCAATAAAACTCTATATTTAAATATTCAACTCTTTGCGCTCTTGAGTCTTTCTTTACTTTGCGCCACCAGCGCGAAACCTCAACGAACGGTTCTCGCAAAGACGCGAAGAGAACACTCAAGGTCGCAAAGAGTTGAATCTTTCTCGCCCTTGGATTTTGAAATCGTCTCCGGGTAAACATCAATAGCGACTCTCAAAAGCTTTAAAATCTTCTTCCAGCTTCCATTGCAGCCGCGCCTTCTCGCTGCCGTCCAAATATTGTTTGCAAGTATTAGAAACAACTTTCATCCCCTGCAAATCCTTCGCGCATGGCTGAGCCGCGACAAACTTTCCGGCATTGGCCCACAGGCTGTCGCCGCCTATAAAAGCGTAGTGCAGGCTGTTGCGTGCCATCATTTTGAGCTGCACGTAACCGAGCCCTTGTTCCTGTGCGGCCTTGAGAAACTCGCGCGACATCTCAGAACGCGAGACGCCCTCGTCATCCGTCGCCAGCGCGACAGGCACGCCATATTGCATGTATGTCGCAAGCGGATGATTCTCGCGGCTCACGCCCAGGATGACATCGTTGCTCGTCAAACAGACTTCGACCATGACATTGCGCCGCGCCATCTCCATCAATAGCTCATACGGATCATCTTCGTGCATGATGTCCACGCCGTGACCTATGCGTTGTGCGCCTGCTGTCAAAACAGATTGGCGTATGTGAAAGGTCAAGCCTTCGGGCGGGACTAGGCCGGGCGCAAGCTCGCCTGCATGCAGCGTGAGGCGCGCCTTCGGATAGCGCGGGCGCAGGAATTCGAGCATGCGCATGTGTAACTGAAAATCCTTCATCGCCGTCAAGCCGTCTTCGGCCTGCACCAGATTCAGGGCCACGACCTTTGAGTTCGGGTCATTCGCCAGAGTGAATCCGGTGACCATCTGCGCGAAGACTGAGCCGGGAGAAGAGCCGCGCGACACCTGCATGATATAGCGTATGGTGACGTTGCATCCGGGTTCGGCCTGTGGCGTGCCGCAGTTCATCAGCTTATTTTTCGCTGCTTCGGCATCACGCAAGGCCTGGATTCCGGCCTGCGCGGCCTTTGCCATATCATCTGTCTTCAACTTTGCGAGCATGCTTTCAAAGTCATTAACCCAATCTAACTTGTCTCCAATTTTACCAGACGCGCCGCCATCCGGCGTGAGCATCAATTCGAGATAGCTGACGCGGCCACGCGCCGCGCGCCGCGCAGCATCCGCCAGCATCGCGCCCGTTTGATTCCATGTCGCCGCGCTGAATTTTCCGAATGAGTCAAAGAACTGGTCATGCCCGTTCTGACCTGAGTATTGCCAGAAGCGCATAGACCAAGCGTTAATCATCTGCCTGTAAAGCACGCCATCCTTCTGCGCCTGACTCGCAGGCACTTGCCCCGCCACGCACGGAGCTTCTGACAGCAGCATTGTCATCTGATTGACACACAACTCCTTCTCTATGGCCCATTCGACATAACGCTCTGCATACACAGAGCCGGAGAGATGACTGTGCAGGTCTGCCCCTTTCGGCATCTTCAAGAGGAAGGCCAACTGCTGTGGCGGCGACTTGCGTATGGATTCAAAAAAGCGCGCAGTCCTTTGCTCCGATGTCCCTTCCGTGCGGCGGCCTGAAGTGGTCTGCGCCTGCGAGACCATTGCGCACAGTAGAAGAAATAACAGAGGCTTGAAGTAGCGTATGAGTTTTGTTTTTGATGGAGAGATGTTGCGCATTTCGGTGGCTCCTGTTTTTTTGTACTCGACAGTCCGAGTTTATTTGCGCTTGCTGAAATGCTGTTTGTTCCCCTCTAAGATTCTGTAAGTTCCTAACAAAAGCCATCTGCGAGCTTCGTGCTCGCGTCCGGGCTTGCCTGCGAGAGGCGTCGTATAGTGCCAGAATGGAAGCTTATAAAGAGAGACGCCGCCCTGCACATTGACATCAACAATCTCTGAAAAATGGCCGCGCACTTCATAAACAAGATACTGATGTGCGACAGCTTTGTTTGTAAACATGACATGAAAATCTATAAAGCCGTCTCTGACGCTCTCGTTCTCAGGATGATGGTCGTTATGCGGCCCTGCATAGTCGCCCGGCTCGTAACAGATAGCCTGATAACTCAAATCTCTGTCCAGCTTGAAGCCCGTAATAACCTCTGCAAAGTCTGTGAAAGTTTCGGAGCGCATCATTTGCAGCAGCCCGATTTTTTCCGCAGACTCATAGGCGCGCGCCGAACGTCTCTGGAAAAACGCGGTCTTGATATGCAAGGTCTTCTGTAGCTTCTCGCCGTAATTCGTTTTCATTTTGGTGATTGATTCCGGCGGAATTTTCTTTTGTTCGACGGTCAGATGTTGATAGAGATTTTCATCCAACGCATCCATGCAATCCTGCGCCTTACGCTTATCTATCACTTTGTTCAGAGTGACGAAATAGTTTTTAGGATTGAGGAAAAGCGCGCGCGTATTTTCATCTTTGCCGTTTAAGATTTTCAGACCGTATGGAGTCAACAGTTCGGAGAACTGGTGAGGAAATGCTTTCATCTCAAATCTTCCTTTCTGTGTGAAGAGAACAGGTTGATTCAAAACGCGCTGCCGGCATCAGCAGGCGCATGGACACTTCCTTGATGAAAACCGAAAGTGAGAAAGACGCAGGGCTCGTCTCAATGCCAGACATCAAGACTCGCCGTATAGCTCTTCTATCTGTGCGCTGTATTTTTCATCCACGACGCGGCGTTTGACCTTGAGCGTCGGCGTCAATTCGCCGCTATCAATCGTGAACTCTTCATGAAGCAGAGACACGCGGCGGACGCGCTCATAATCATGCAACTCTTTTGTCAGAGCGGCCACATCGCGCTGGACGAGTTTGATAGCCGTTGTGTGGCTGCTCAATTCTTTATGTGATTGCGGCGCGTTCGGGTCTTCTAAAGCGACCGCGCCTGACAAGGCTTCCCAATCGGGAACAATCAGCGCGGCGGGCTGCTTGCGACCCGCGCCGATGACAACCACTTGATTGACAAACTCGCTCTGCTTAATCAAGCTCTCGACCAGTTGCGGCGCGACGTACTTGCCATTAGAGAGCTTGAACAAATCCTTCTTCCGGTCAGTGATGTAGAGATGCCCGTCGTCATCTATCTTCCCGACATCGCCAGTGTGAAACCAACCATCCTTTATCACTTCGGCAGTCGCTTCCGGGTGATTGTAGTAGCCGCGCATGACGTTTGGCCCACGCACCAGAATCTCGCCGTCCAACGCAAGCTTCACATCAACGCCGGGAAACGGCAGACCAACGGAGCCGACGCGATTGTCTTCCGGTCGGTTCGCAGAGACGATGCATGTCTCCGTCATGCCGTAGCCTTGCAGGATTGGAATCCCCGCCGCGAGAAAAGCGTAAGAGAGAGCCGGAGAGAGCGGCGCGCCGCCGGAGACGAAAAAGCGCAGGCGGCCTCCGATGCCTTCGCGCCATTTCGAGAAGACAAGTCGATTGGCAACCATCTGTTGAATCTCAAGCAGAGGCGGCACGCGCTCGCGCTTGTCTTTAGCTTCGGCATATTTGCGGCCCACGTCCATCGCCCACGAAAAAAGGCTTGTCTTCCATCCGCCCGCGCTCATCCCCTTCTTGACTATCTTGTGATAGACCTTCTCAAAGAGACGCGGCACGGCGGTCATAATCGTCGGCTGCACTTCCTTCAAATGTTCGCCCACCTGATCGAAAGAGGCGGAGTAATAAACAGAGACTCCGTTGCAGCAGAAGACATAAAAGACCGTGCGCTCGAAGATATGCGAGAGCGGCAGGACAGAGAGCGCGACATCTTTATCCAGAATCGGCAGGACGCTCGAAATCGAAAGGATGTTGGAAACAAAGTTCTCGTGCGTCAGCATCACGCCCTTCGGCTCGCCCGTCGTTCCCGAAGTGTAGATAACCGTCGCCAAATCGTCATGGCGCACCTGGTCCAATAGCTCTTGAAATCTATTTGTATTCTGAGTATCGAGTTCTGCGCCGCGCTTTTCCAGAGCTTCGAGCGTCATGGCCTGCTCGATGTCCGGCGCGGCGTCCTTATCAAAGAAGATTAAATTCTCAAGCGGCTCGACGCCTTCGATGCCCGGCAACGCATGCTTAAAAACTTTGCGACCTGAAACAAAGAGAGCACGCGCGCCTGAATCTTCCAAGATGTATCGCACCTGATCTACGGCCTGCGTCGTGTAGATTGGCACATTGACTGCGCGCAGGCAGAGGATTGCCAAATCAGTGATAGACCATTCGGGACGATTCTCGGAGAGAATAGCGACGCGGTCTCCGGCGCGTATGCCAAGCTCTGCGAGACCGAGCGCGATGTGACGCACGCGCTCGATAAAAGTTTCGGCAGCGATGTGCAGCCACTCGCCGCCCTGTCTTTTATTGAGCGCGTCAGGCTTGTTGTAACGACGAATCGCATCCAGACACAGGGCCGGAAGCGTCGCAAGCTGTGAGCCATTTGGATAATGAATCATCATTGCTATTTACCGCAGAGACGCAGAGACGCAGAGAAAACTATAAACAAGAAAAATGATTTTAAATTTATTCCTTTACTTTTTCTCTCTTTGCGCCTCTGCGTCTCTGCGGTTAACTTTTACTTTCTTCAATCGCGCTGCCCGGCTTGAGCGCGAGTGTGCAGCGCGAGATGCAGACCAGACGCTCTCTTTCATCCTTAATCTCAATGGCCCACACGCACATCTGCCTGCCAAGATAAACGGGCCGCGCTTCAGCCTTCACAATTCCCTTCGAGACAGAGCGCAAGTGATTGGCATTTATCTCAACTCCGACAGGAGTATAGCGCGTCAAATCCGTATTGAGAGCCGCGCCGATTGAAGCAGCCGTCTCCGCCAACACGACGGAAACGCCGCCATGCAGCAGCCCTGTGTATTGATGCACGCGCTCCGTGACCGGCATCGAAAGTACGACCAACTCTTTCTCTGCGGATTCAATGTTAATGCCAAGCGTCTGGAGAACCGTCTCCTGTCCTCTGCTCTTTAATGATTCCAGAATTTTTAAGCTCATATCAACACTAATCACGACGCCCGCCGCCGCCTCTCACATCCTGCCACCACTGTGTAAACTTGGCGCGCGAGGCAAACTCGTCGTCATACTCATAGACCTCTTCGTACTCATCCTCTGGCGCGGGCAAAGTCCCTGCCTTCTGCTGTAGCGCGCGAATCTCCGCAGGCGAAAGTTCCGTGAGCACGCGGCGACGCCTGCGACGGCGTATGACGCGCTCGACGCGCCCGTTGATGGTTGCGAGCGCGGCCAGCGTCAGAAAGAGCAGCGCGTTCGAGGTCGTGTGTAAAGTGAAATCAAAGATGCTGTGGACCAGAACGGCAAAGCATCCGGCCAAGGCTCCCGTCGCCACGCCGCGACGAAAGACATCCTGACTACGCTTTCTCTTAAAACCAACGCGAAAGAGGGCGAAGATAAAGAAGAGTCCTAAAACTGCTCCGACGATTCCGGCATCTGCTAAGACTTGCAGGTAATCGTTGTGCGCCTGCTCAGGACGATTGACACCGTTGCCAGAGTCAAAAGGCGTGTAGGCCACTCCGTATGCGCCGAGTCCCGCGCCGATAACCGGATGAGCTTTAATCACATTCAGCGTCACGCGCCAGATTTGTGTGCGCCCCGTCGTCGGGTCACTCGCGTTCACCGAATCCAGAAGACGGCTGATGGAAGATTCGCCGCCGATGAGCATCACGCCTAAGACGATTGCCAGCAGCAGCGCGAAGGCCAAGCCTACGCGCAGGGCTATGTGGCGCGTGCGCTCAAGTCCCTGCGATGACATGCCTTCGATCTTTGAACTGAATCCCGTCATCACGACGAGGAAAAAAATCATGGCAACGAAGCTAATCATGCCGCCGCGCGAGCCGCTCATCAACAGCGCGACTCCCATCAAAGCGATGGCCGTTAAGTAAAGCAACTTTTTCTCGCGCTCGATTGCTCCGACAAACATCAGGCCGAGCGGCAACGCGAGCGTCATCTCCATATAGCCAGCAAAGTTGTGACGGTTGACGAATGGGCCAAACGGCGTCGCCAGTCGCGGCTCAAGCAGACCGTAAATTTTCGTCGGGCTAATGAGAGCTTGAATGACTGCGAAGAAGGCCAGACCGAAGCCGAAAATAATAATCGTGCGGACAAGCAGGCGCAGGCGCGCGTGGCTGTCCGTGTAAGCGAGTATGGCTGCGAAATAGATGAGCAGGGCGACGAGTTGGACCAGAACGAGGCGTGTCGAGTACGGGTCGAGCGAGAGAGTTTGCTGCGCCGCGCCTGTGAGCGCGCCGCCCGCATCCGTCGCCGGGCCAAGCGGCAGTAGTTGAATGAGTCCTAAAAGTATCAGCCCGACGAGCGGCCATTGCAGCGGGTTGCTGCTGATGCGCAGGAATCCCGAACGCCAAGCATCCACAGCCCACGCCGTGACAATCAAGACCGCTCCGGCCTGAAAGATGGCGAGAGCCCAGTAGTGGACAGTGCCATAGGCGAGCGTCGAGAGCATGATGGCGAGGCAGAGCGTAAAAAAAATCAGGCTGCCCGCCCATGTCTGCTCTATCTCAGCGAGCGGTTTGCGCGGGACGGTTGTCTGTTCCGCCCTGTCCGCCTTCGCCGCCTTGGCCGAGACGTTGGAGATTGAAGTCGTCATACCAGATGGTGCCGAAGATTGGACACACGTCGCCGCAGAAGGCGCGGTTCGTGCGCAGATAGATAGCCTCTGTTTTCTCCGGCGTCGAAAATTCAAAAGTCACTGGATACCAGTCGTTTCTGCCGACAGGAAAAGGCTGCGATGTGCCGAGCACTTTATTGTCCGCGACGTTTGCCGCTTCGATGAGCGGCGTCCCTCCGCTTTTCAAATCCTGCGTGCGCACATAGCCCTCAAAGCGATAGCGCGTATTTGGCTCGACCACGACAAGCTGCGAGACATTATAAAAATTGGCTTTGGAATATCCGTTAAAGATAATGCGCAGGCTGCGATTGCCTGCGTGTCGCTGGCTGGAAACAACTGTGATTTCGGTTTGCTGTAAGGGAGAGAGTTGCCAGCCGAAGAGGCTTGTGCCGGGCGGGCCGATGACGTTTTCAAAACCTGAATTGGCTATCTGCCCGACGCTTTCCGCGCTCTCAAGCTCAAGGTCGCGCGCCAGTTCCCGCGCCGCGCGATACTGCTTTTTCTCATACAGGGCTTTCATCAAATCTTCGCCCATCTTGCGATGCTCTTTTTTTTCGGACGCGCTCAGGCTGGTCCACAACTGCACGGCCTCTGCGGATTTTGCGCGCGCGGCAAGGAAAGCAGCAAGCTGTGCGCGCGTGGCCGCGCTGTCACCGAGCACTCTTTGCATCGTCTGCACATCTTCGCCGTAAATATTCCATGCGAGCGTAAAGACCTGACCGCGAAACTGTACGGGATTGATGTCGGCAGCCTTGCGCAACTCTGTGAAAGCTTCATCCGTGCGGCCTGCGCGCAAGAGCAGATTCCCCAAATGCCAGCGCGGCGCGGCATAAGACGGAGCAAGCTCGACAGCCTTGCGCAGAGCCTTTTCGCCTCCGGCTGTATCGCCGGCCTGTTCGCGCCCGCTTCCCAATCCGAGCCACATGCGATAATCATTAGGCGAGCGACGCACGGCCTCTTCATAGAGGCGCACGGCCTCCTGCATCCGGCTTGGGTCGAGAGTTCGCTTTTCCAGATTGGCCGCGCTCACATAAGTAAGCGGGTCGTCCGGCGCAAGCTCTATCGCGCGCCGCGCTGTCTCGACTCCGCCTTCCTCAACGCCCGGAGCAAACTCCGCGAAAGTGTTGCCCATGTACCAGCGCGCGGCAGACCACGCGCCCCACAAAGCGAGCGCGACCGGCACAAGCAGGAGCACGCGCTTTATCGGCGCACGCACATTTATCAGTTTGAGTTGGGCTGCTGCTGCCTGAGACACGTCTTCTTTCTGGATTACCCTGACTAAAATATGGAATGGTTGAACCCTATTCTATTCAACGCGACAAATCAAGCATTAATGATAACTCTAGTTGCTAGTTATGAGAGCGATGACGGCTTGAGCCGCCTGCGGTGCGGAAAGTCTCTGACTTTCCGACTCCTACCTGTGCTTGATACTGTGCGAGGCTGAGCCTCGCACATCGTTAAGCTGCACCTGCCGGAAAAGCAAAGCTGTTCCGCACCGCATTGCGGCAAGCCGCCATTAATCTTTTAACTATCAACTTGAGTTAATGATAAAAGCCGCGTATCACATCCACTACATATTGCTGCTGCTCTTGACTCAATTCAGGATAGACTGGAAGCGCGAGGGTTTCGCGCGCGGCGCGCTCTGCCTGCGGGAAATCGCCCTCCGCGTATCCAAGATAAGCAAAGCATTCCTGCATGTGCAGAGGCACAGGATAATAGATGTCCGTGCCGATGCCCTGCTCTTTCAAGTGCGCGAAAAGCTCATCGCGCTCGTGCGCGCGTATGACATACTGATGATAGATGTGCCTCACGCCGCTCTCGACAAACGGCGGCGCGATTTGTTCCAGGAGTCCTGCATCCGCGAAAAGCTGGTTGTAGTTTGCAGCCTTCTCAGCGCGCGCATCAGACCATTCATCAAGTCGCGGCAGCTTGACGCGCAGGATTGCTGCCTGCAAAGCATCAAGGCGACTGTTGATGCCTATCAAGCGATGATAGTAACGCCTCTCGCCGCCATGCACGCGCAAGAGTCTGAGCTTATTAGCAAGCTCTTCATCATTCGTCGTCAACATCCCCGCATCGCCCGCCGCGCCGAGATTCTTTGATGGATAAAAACTGAAACAGCCGATGACTCCGATTCCCCCGGCGCGAGTCTCGCCGTCGTCAGCACCGATAGCTTGCGCTGCATCCTCTATCACAGCAACTCCGCGCCGCGCGCCAATCTCTTTAATCGCAGACATCAACGCACACTGACCATAAAGATGCACGGGCATGATGGCGCGCGTGCGCTCTGTGATGGCAGCTTCGATTTTCTCTGCGTCAATATTGTAGGTCTGTGGATTGATGTCCACGAAGACTGGCCGCGCGCCCAGACGCGCGATGGAACTGGCTGTGGCAAAAAAACTATAAGGCGTCGTGATGACCTCATCGCCCGCGCCGATGCCTAAAGCCATCAAAGCTAAGAGCAAAGCATCAGAGCCGTTGGCGCAGCCGATGGCGTGACGCACGCGCGAATATTCTGCAAGCTCTTTCTCTAACTCTTCGACCTCAGAGCCGAGGATGAACTGCTGCGACTCAAGGACGCGCAAGACCGATGCCTGCATCTCTTCGCGCAGAGTTTCATACTGCGCGTGAAGGTCAAGGAGCGGTACTTTCATTTTCTGCTTTTCAGCCACACCGCTCCCCGGCGATTCCGATGTTGCCACTTTCGGTGTTTCCCCTTTTCCCGTGCTTGATAGAGAGAGTCACTTTACCATAGACGGGTAGCGCAAAGGGACTGTCACCATCAAAGGATTGCCGGGTTTAGACGCGACGCGATAGATGGTCTGCGGCGCGGGGTCGTCCTGATCGAGCAGGCGCGAGCTTTCCATGTTGGCGGCAGCCTTCTCTTCTTTGGTCCAGACAAGGCCCGCGCCGCCCTCCATCTCGAATCGCTCGGCCTCCGTCTTCCAATCGCGCTCCCACTTCGACACAGTCTCTTCATCCAGCTTCATGTATTTACGCTGAAGCGGCGGAATATCGAGCGGCTGGTCTGAGACAATCATCGTCAACTCTTCTCCGACCTGATCGGGGCGGCTGTGCTTGACCGTGAAATAGTTCGGGCGGTCATCCAAGCCTGGGATGTCTATCAGCATTCCTGCGCTTACCTTGTTCTGTCCGCCGCGCGTGCGCAGCGTGGGAAAGATAAGATAAGGCGCGCTGCGCGTGCCGTCCGCATAGACCTCGCGGTCTATGACATACAGATAACCCGCGCGCGGCGATTCGATGCTGAGACGTACTTTGTCTTTGACGTTCAAGAGTGTGTCTGACTCGATACGCACGGGCGTCAAGGCAGTCTCACGTTGGTCTTCTTCCTGGTCCAGAATCCGCGTCGCCTTTTCATCGGACGCGGTGGACGGGCGCAGACGCCAGATTGTCACGCCGACCTGCGAGAGAGTCTTGACTGTCTGGGCCACTGGTTTGACTGTCTTGCGCACATAGCGGCGCGCGCGCCTGCCGGATGGCTTGCCGCCGCTAAAACTCGCGGCCTTCTTGGGCCGCGCTTCCGCATAGTCGAAATAGATTTGTCTCGATTCATCTTCCGCCGACTCATCTGCCTCATCTGCTTGAACAGGTGCAGGTGCAGGAGGAGGAGGAGCAGGCGCATCTGTCTTCTGCGGCGGCTTGATTGGTTTTTGGGCCAATGCCTCGCTGGAAGCCATGCCGCACAAAGCGAGTGCGCATAGCATCCAGATAAGATTGATAGCTTTGAGCCTTCCGAGCATTGCTTTACCTCTCGACATTAAAATATTTCAGACAATCTCTCTTCTCAAATCAGTGATGAGCTAGTTCCGCCAGATTGACCAGAACATCGCCCTGAGCTTTGACGATTGTGCGCTGCCTATCCTTTTCAATCTGCGGCTTTGATGCTGAATGACGACGAAAGAAATCCTGTAGGGCCGTGATGTGCGCGGGATTCGTAATCATGCCTTTGTCCGTCGGATTGGCGACGCCTTTGACATTCTCCAATTCGGGAACAGGCTTTTCGGCCCAGACCATCCACATCTTTTCCGTGCCGTCTTCCTTATCGAAAAAGTATCCGCGACTCTGACGCGGCGGGCTTTCGATTTTCTGACTCGCGGCAACCAAAGCAGAGCCGCCGTCGAGCGGGTACAGGACATTGTAACTCGGCAAATCATTGCGCGGCTTCGGCCCTTCGTTAATGACATACAGATAGCCGGATTGCGGGCTCGTGATGTTCATCCAGAACTGCCAGCCGTTCTCAAAAATCTCCTGACCGGATGTTTCAAAAGGCTCTTCAAAAGGTTTGCCGTCGCGCATCTTCCGCACAGTCAGCGAGTAAGACATCTCGCGCACAGGCATTGTGACCGCCGCTGGACCAGGATTTTGCGGAGACTGCGTTTGACCGGACTTAAATGCATACCACGCAGCCGCGCCGATAATGCCTATGAAAATAACGACTGCTGCTCCGAGCAAAAGCGGATTGATGCCGCGCTTTGTTTGAGATGATGGAGGTGCATCAACTGTCGCACGCGAAATTTGCGGCTCTGCCGGAAGCGTCTGCGCGCTTACATCAGATTGCGGCCTTGTGAGTGAAGCATCTATGACATCAACTTCGGCAGTCAGGGCTGCTGCCAGTTCGTCTCCAAAATCACGCGCGCGTTGATGGCGGTCTTTCGGATTGAAAGACAAGGCTTTGAGAATCACGCTCTGCGCTTCTTCTGAAAGACTGGGCCGCAGGTCTTGCGGCTGGACGCGCACGCCCGTGCGCTGCATCTCTAAAAGTTGAAAACTTGAATCAGGATTGAAAGGTCTGCGGCCAGTGACCATCTCGTGCGCGATGATGCCGAGCGCGTAAATGTCGCTCGCCTGTGAGACAGACTTCGCGCTCAACTGTTCGGGAGCCATGTAAAGAATCGTGCCGACAGTCGCAGCCGTCACTGTTTCAGGCGCGACAACCGAGTCCTTTAATTTAGCGATGCCGAAGTCAATAATCTTTATCTGCTCGTCGCCGTCGTTCAAGGTTTGGAGCATAATATTTTCCGGCTTGAGGTCGCGGTGCAGGATGCCTTTGTCGTGCGCGGCAGAGAGTGCGCGCCCTGTTTGTTTGATGAGATTTGCGACGCGCTCAAGCTCCATGCCTTCGACGCGCATGGCCGCGCGAAGCGGCACGCCTTCGACAAATTGCATGACGAGAAAAGGCTTGCCGTCGGGCAAAGCTCCCGCGTCGAGTACGCCGACGATGCCCGGATGCTCGACGCGCGTGAGGGCTTCTATCTCCTGCTGAAACTTGCGGCGCACCCATTCGTTCTTCTGCGATTCTTCGAGCAAGACCTTGACCACGACGCGCTTTGAGAGAAGCTGCTGGTCGCGCGCCAGATAGACGACGCCGATGCCGCCGCGCCCAAGCTCTTTTTCAATCAGGTAACGACCGTTAATCATCACGCCGACGCCGAGACTGCCAGACCCGGCAGCCATCGTTGATGGCGGAACAGTCGCGGCAAGCTCTGTCTGCTGGTTCTGGTCAGTCGAGCGCGGCTCGTCAAACACAGTCTCGCTGTTCTGGTCGTTCTCTGTTGCCATAAGCTAAACGAAAGTTTCCCGCAAAGACGCAAAGGCGCAAAGAAGAGGTTGAAACTTTCCTTTGCGCCTTTGCGCCTTTGCGGGAGAGGTTCTTTAATTTCTCCAAAAATATTTTACAGACAATTCAACATCTGACAAGAGTTTCAAAGCTTGACCGCCCGCCCGCCTTCATTGATAGACCTTTGCGCTGCTTCCAAAAGACGCACGACGCGCAGGCCCGCGTGACCATCCGTCAAAGGCTTGCGCGATTCTCTGACCGCGCTCAAAAATTCATCGCAGACATAAGTCAAAGCTTCCGTCGAATCAAGCTTCGGAACCCACACATCGCCCGTGCGATAGCTGACCAGCGTGCGATAGGCCGCTTCTCTATCCGCATCTTCAAAACTTCTGTTGGTCGTCACGCCTTTGTCATAGATGCGAATTTTTTCCGTCGGCTCGATGTCATCATAGACAATCATCTTGCGGCTTCCGGCAAGCAGTGTGCGGCGAATCTTGACGGGCGCGAGCCAGTTGAAATGAAAGTGCGCGATAAACTCGTCCGAGAATCTGAGCATCACGTAAGCGATATTTTCTATCCCGCGCTCGATGTGGCAACTGCCGATGGCTGTGACGGCTTCCGGCTCGCGCCCGATGATAAAGTCCATGATGGAAAGGTCGTGCGGCGCGAGATCCCAGACGACATTGATGTCGCGCTGGAAAAGCCCCAGATTGATGCGCACGGAATCAAAGTACAGAAGGTCGCCAAGCTCGCCGCTCTCGACAATCTCTTTTATCTTGCGAACTGCGCCCGTGTAGATAAAAGTGTGATCCACCATCACTGTCAACTTCTGCTGCTCGGCCAGCTCAATCAACTCCTCGGCCTCGCGCACGCTCGCCGTGAAAGGCTTTTCGATGAGCACATGCTTGCCTGCTTCGAGTGCGTCCTTTGCAAAGTTGAAATGCGTGCCAACGGGCGTCGCAATCACAACAGCGTCAAGCTCTGTGTCTGCGAGTAGCTTTTTGTAATCCGGCGTCGTCGCGGTCGCGGGGTAACGCCTGCCGAGCGTGTCTAGCCGTCGCTCATCAACGTCACACATCCAGCGCAACTGCGCCGCTTCGTTCTCAGCGAAGTTGCGCAAGAGGTTCGGCCCCCAGTAGCCGCATCCGATGACGCCGATGGTCGTAGCTTTCATCTTCAAAAGCCCGCGCCCGCTTTCTGCAATCTGCTCTCTGTCGCCAGGATGGCTTTCACGACTTGCTCTATCTGCTCATGCTTCAACTCAGGAAAAAGTGGAAGCGACAAGACATGGCTCGCTTGACGTTCGGCTTCCGGGAAATCTCCGAGCTTGTGGCCCAGAAAAGCGTAAGCCAGTTGCAGGTGAATCGGAATCGGATAATGTATGCCCGTCTGCACTCCTGCTTCCGCCAGAGATTTTTGCAAAGCATCGCGTTCATCAGACTGCACGACATAGAGATGATAGATGTGCCGCGCGTAATCCATCTCGCGCGGCAAGACAAGGCCGCTCTCTTTCAAGAGCTTGTTATAAGCTTCGGCATGTTCGCGCCGCAGGTTGTTCCAGCCGTCAAGATATTTCAACTTCACAGAGAGCACCGCGCCCTGTATGCCTTCGAGCCTGAAGTTATAGCCGATGATTTGATGATGATACTTTCGCTCGGAGCCATGATCGCGCAAGAGACGCAGTTGCCGAGCAACCTCTTCATCATTCGTCAACACCGCGCCGCCCTCGCCGTATGCCCCAAGATTTTTTCCGGGATAAAAACTGAAACTCCCCGCGTGGCCCAGAGCGCCGACGCGCTTTCCTTTATAAAGACTGCCATGAGCCTGCGCCGCGTCTTCTATGACAAGCAGGTTGTGCCGCGCTGCAATTTCAAAAATCGAGTCGAGGTCTGCTGCCTGTCCATAAAGATGAACGGGCATGATGGCGCGCGTTTGAGGCGTGATGGCGGCTTCAATCTTTGTGACATCAATGTTGTAAGAGTGCGGGTCTGCATCCACAAAGACAGGCACGGCTCCGGCGGTCGAGACGCCTTCGGCTGTCGCAAAGAAAGTGTTGGCGGGGACAATCACTTCATCGCCCTGCTTGAGGCCGCAGGCCATCACAGCGAGTTGCACGGCAGCCGTCCCGTTTGACACGCCGACGCAAAACTTCGCGCCAGCGTACTCTGCAAACGCCTCTTCAAACGCCTCTACCTCGCGGCCTAAGATGAAAGACGTGTTATCGAGCACACGCTGAATCGCAGCATCCACTTCATGTTTGATTGATTGATACTGCGCTTTTAAATCAACGAAAGGAATCATATCTCTTCTTTTATGATGCGTGCCGGATTGCCCGCGACGGTTGCGCCCGCAGGAACATTTTTTGTAACGACTGCGCCCGCCCCGATGATGGCGCGCTCGCCGATTTCGACATTGCCGAGGATGGTTGCGCCTGTGCCTATGCTTGCGCCGCGACGAACGATGGTCTGCAAGACTGTCCAGTCGGCTTCGGTCTGCAACGCGCCGCCTTCGATGGTCGCGCGCGGGTATTTGTCGTTGATGAAATTGACGCCATGCCCGATAAAAACTCCGTCTTCAATCAAGACGCCTTCACAGATAAAAGTATGGCTCGACACTTTGCAGTTGCGCCCGACGCGCGCGTTCTTCTGTATCTCGACAAACGAGCCAATCTTCGTCCCGTCGCCAATCTCGCAGCCGTAGAGATTGACGAAGTTATAAATCGCCACCTCGCTTCCGAGTTTGACATCATCCGCGATAAGACAGAACTGACCTCTCATAGGTGACGCATCATAGCAGAGGAGAGGGCCAGGCCGTAATCGCGCGTCGCGTGATGAGGAAGCGAAAAGCGGAGCGGGCTGTTGCGGCGCGCAGTTTGAGCGCGAGCACGCCGAAGCTATGAGATTTTAGTTTCCGGCGGCTCGGACGTTCGAAGAGCTGATATTTGACTTTCCGATGGGTCAGACATTTGAATCTCCGGCGGCTCGGCCTCGCTCCGGCTAATGTCTCTGACACGCCATTTCAGTTCCCCCGTTTCGGGATGGACATACAGCACAATCTGATACGCAGGCTGTAAGAAATCCATGTCCTGACTATCCTCTCCGTAGAAGATAACATTGGGGCCTGACTTCTCCAGTAACGGAACCTCGCGCGCCGATTGTGCTATGACTCCCGGATAACCATATTCGCTTATAGCATAACCCAGAGCGCGGCTGACGGAGTGGTCGTTATCAGCAAGCATAGCTTGTAAGAGCGAGAAGTAAGGCGTGAGTTTCAAAGCAGATTTGATGGAGGCTTTTTGGCCCAGCTCAAGCAAAAACGCCTGCGCGCTTTCATTCAAAGACAGATTAGCCACTTCCATCTTCTTTTTCAGGCGATATTGAAAGCTAATCTTGTTAACGTACACGCTCAGGGGATTGATACCTCCTTTGGCAATCGCATCCAGCACCGACCAGCCGATACCACGGTCTGCCTCCTTAATGGCGTAATGAGCGACTTCCGCCCACGAAGCATACTCGGTTCTGGACGTATATAAGGCCGCCTTGCCCTTTCCATCAAAGTTCATTCCCGAAAAACGGTTGCTGTCGCTCTTGCTGTTATTGGGCGGGATGGTTCTGGTGTCTTTCCAATTCGACCACAGCAGATTGCTTTGCACTGTTCGCACAATCCGCTCGGAATCATTCAGCTTGATGGTCGGAATAACTCCTCTTTTCGCAAGCTCGCTGCATTCATAGAAGACCGCTTCGCAGAGGTGAGCATATCGGATGTTGCGTAGATTCACACGTGCGAGATTGGAAGCCATGTCGCTACTCCTTTCGCGGGCAAGAGATAAACCGGGCGGGAGGATGAGGCCGCAGCTTAGCGAGAGGCATCCCCACAGGGAGTTAGAGAAGCCTCTCCACATTCTGAGCCGATGAGTGCGGCAGTGGCGGGATTTTACTGCCCGGTGAAGAGGCGCGTCAACAAATTGTATCTTTGACAGAAAAGAATCTCGCGCAAAGGGGCAAAGGCGCAAAGAAAGAGACGGCCATGTTATACTGACCTTCGTTATCCCACTTGAAGCTGTCGCACAGTTTTTCCTTTATGCGCTCGAATCCAAATAGCACAGATATTTTGACCGGCACGGTCAAAGGCCCCGGCGAGTTGCCGCATGAATATCTCTTTATCACAGCCGATAACAAGCGCACGCGCATCGGTGAGTTTGTCTATTATCTGGCGCGCGACGGCGAAGATGAAAGGCATATCTTAGGCAACATCACATCGCGTCGTTTAGTGCGCAATCTGCCGGACACTTTTCTCTCAGACCCGCAGACGCCGCCCGCCATTGTCTCGTCGCTGATTGGTCTTGACGGCGAGACCTGCGAGCTTTACGAAATCACTGTCGAGACCACAGGTTATTTCAGCGAAGGTTTAGGGGATTTCGTTAACCCGCGCATCCCGCCGAATCCGGGCGACCCTGTTTTCTTAGCTTCATCGGAAACACTGTCGGGCGTGCTCTCGCCAAGAAGGATGGAAGAGATTGGCTCGGCGCATGTCGGCAGTCTTTTGACGCGGAGCGCAAACGAAGTCCCGGTCGTGCTCTCAATCAAGGATGTCGTCTCGACGCACTTGGCGATTTTGGCTTCGACTGGCGCGGGCAAGTCTTACACGGCTGGCGTCCTGGTCGAAGAGTTGATGCGGCCATACAACCGCGCTGCGGTTTTGATTGTTGACCCGCACGGCGAGTATGACACCTTGCGCTCGATTGAAGGCGACGAGAGATTTCACGCGGATGGATACAAGCCCGAAGTCAAAATCTTCACGCACGATCGCATCAAGGTGCGCGTCTCTTCGCTGACCGAAGCCGACATCAAATATCTTTTGCCCGAAGGCACTTCCGACAAGATGCTGCACTATCTCTCGCAGGCTTATCGCAAGCTGACTGCGGGCGAGCGCGGCGAGCGCGGCACTTGGGGCTATCACGACCTGCGCGATGCTGTGACGGAAGAGAAGTATGGCGATGAAGACGGGCGCGGCTCAGGCGGCAACGTCGGCTCGATTGATGCACTGCTGTGGCGACTCGATAATCGCTTTGACCGCCCGGACTCAATCTTCTCAGACCACGAGCACATCCCCTTGAGCGACATGTTCCAGCCGGGTCGCTGCACTGTGCTGCAACTTTCAGACATAGAGCAGAACGAGCAGCAAGTAGTCGTTGCCACGCTTCTCAGGCGCGTCAACAAAGCGCGCGTCGCCACCGTCCGCGAAGAAGCGGAGCCGACGAGCGATAGCTTCCTTCCCTATCCGGTCTTTGCGCTATTGGAAGAAGCGCACCGCTTCGCGCCCGCAGGTCAGACAGTAGTTTCAACAAACATCCTCAAACAGATTCTTTCGGAAGGCCGCAAGTTCGGCGTCGGCATCGGCCTCATCACACAGCGACCGGGCAAACTAGATCAAGACGTGCTCTCGCAATGCATGACGCAGGTTATCATGCGTATCGTCAACCCGATTGACCAGGACACAGTCGCCAAGTCTGTCGAAGGCGCAGGCCGTCAACTCCTAGACGAACTGCCCGCCCTCACCAAAGGTCAGGCAGTCATTAGCGGAGTCGGCGTCAACACTCCAGTCATGTGCCGCATCCGCCCGCGCATCACACGCCACGGCGGCGAAACTTTTGACGCTCCCAACGAGTGGGCCAAATGGCACTCCGGCGAAGAGCGCGAGAAACGCACACAGGATAACGCCGTCCTCGCCAAACCCGGCTCCGGCAAAAAGATTGAGAAGCTGCGCGGGATTCAGATTTAAAGATCAGATTTAAAGAGTCGCTGAAGTTATCGGTAGTCTGCTTTGTAAGATATTTATTATTTTCTCTTCTTCACTAATAGCGGAGAATTAAAAATGTCCTCGGCTCCAAGCGCTTTTCAGAAGCGTAAAAAGATTGGAAGGACTAGCGCAAGGCACAGCTATCTCTCTTGGTTCCTGATACTGCTTGGCGTAGCCCTGCTGATATTTGCATTCGTGCTGGCAGGTTACGCATTCAGTTACTCTCCTGAAGAGAAAACGTTCACCGGCAACCAACGCATCGAACGCACCCCGCCACCGATGCCGGTTGAAGATTCTCAACCACCTCCATCTCCTACGATCTCGCCGTCTAAAAGGGCGCGTGAGAGAGCCGGGCAACGCGACACGATATTACGGCGCCATGCCCCCAACGTTTTTCGTAGCTCTACTCTCACAAGAAGCCCAACATCGCGCCCTGCTGATAAGCCTCGCGGTGTCTGCCACTCTGTCTCGTCTCAGCCACAGACGTTCTCTGCGCCGCAAGCTTCTCTCACCACACAGGATTCTTCACCACAACCAACAGCTACGCCGACGCCGGAGAAAGCGAAAAAGCCTAACCCTATCCGCCGCATAATAAATTGGCTGGCGAGACTTTTTAAGAAGAAGCCGTTTCAGAACCAGCCGCCGATTTTGACATTCTCGGCTTCTTCACACGACATCGTTCTGCCGTGCTCGCCTGGCACGAGTGGACAATGCAGCGTCTCCGCATCCACAGAGATACAGTTGACGACCAAAGCACGCGACCCGGATGGCGACCCGCTGTTTTATACCTACGCGACTACCGGGGGGCGCATCACAGGCACTGGCGCAAACGTCCGTTGGGATTTGTCTGGAGCACAGCCTGGCACTTACACGGCAACAGTAGAAGTTGATGACGGATGCGGCTGCGTGTCCTTCTCTTCAACAACGGTGACGGTCTCTGAGCCGCCGCCGGGATGCTGCGTGCCGCCGTGTCCGACAATCTACATCTCCTGCCCGACAGAAGTTATAACGGTTGGTCAGACGGCAACCGTCAGCGCGAACGTGAGCGGCGATCCGAATGCCAGCCTGACGTACAACTGGACAGTCTCCGCAGGAACCATCAGCAGCGGTCAGGACACGCCTTCGATCACGGTTGATACGACTGGTGTTGCAGGTGGCACTTTTATCACCGCGACACTTGAAGTCGGTGGTGTCTCGCCAGAATGTCAGAGAACAGCTTCCTGCACGCTTATGGTTAAAGAGTTCTATCAACCTGTAAGGTACGGCAGCATTTCAGGCACTGTGAAGAATAGGAATGTTCCTATTGCAGGAGCTACTGTCGTTGTCAGAAGTAGGGATGGGCAAATACGGAAGTCTGCCTCCACTGATAAGGACGGAAAATTTAGAATTGATGGTTTGCCGCAAGGGCCGCAATATGTTTTGGAAATAACAGCGGCTGGTTTAGGAACACAGACGTGGTCAAACCTATCTCTGGAATCAGGGCAAAACACTTTCCCTACCTGGGAGATGGGCAGTCCTGTGGTTACGCCTTCGCCAGTCGCCGATCCGTCGCCACAAGCTTCGGCAAGTCCGTCGCCATCGCCGTCGCCGTCATCCTCACCGGCCCAGACCACTGCAAAAACGCCCGTCGAGTGGGATAAGATGACCGTCAAATACCCGGATATTATCCTGGAAGACACCTCGGCAGAAGTTACTTTTGAAATACAAGTGGAAAAGAGTGGAGAAAAACCTTATCAAGTAAAGAATGCCAATGGAAGTGTCACAGTCGTAGGCGCAGCTCCTTATATTGCCGGAGCACAGACCGATAGAGTCCTGTCCGAAAACGCACAAGATTATGATACCTATCTCGTCGTCCGACTTATCCCGAAAGGATTAATCATTACTTCGGAACCGGATAATTCAAAACGACTCTACACCGGGGACCCGCAACAATGGAAGTGGCGAATCAAGCCTGAAGGCACTTTCGGCCTAAAGGCTTCGTTTGAATTTGAAGTGGATGTTATTTGGCAGTCTAAAAACACTTCAGAGACTCTTCCGCCGCAAAAAGTTAAGTGGCCTGAAAAACCATTGCCAGTGGATATTGGCCCGCCTGAAGCAAACATCAAAGCCGCCACTTATAGCTCGCCTTTTGTCTTCCTCGGAGGAATCGCGGCCATCGGCTACGGAAATAAGAAACGTAAAGAAGATGAAGATGAAGAAGGCAACTCCCACGCGAAAGGCGTGGGGACGGCAGACCAAGTCACCAGCAGCGTCTATGCCCCAACCGAAGCGGAGATAGGTAAAGATTTTCTTGTACAGGTCTTCGCACACCTTGCTGAACAAGCCGAGGGTCTCGCAGAGATTGCTAAAGCAGCCGAGCCGGGTGTCATCTGGCGCGGGGCTGCCAAGTCGAAGGAACGGATTGAGCGTGGGACGGAGTTGACCTTTCATCTGTCCATGCCTGGGCTTGAGATTGATAACCCCGAACAAAACGTCACATGGAATGGTGAACCCGAACAGGTTCAATTCATCGTCAAAGTCCCTCCCGATTGCCAACCGGGAAACGTCGGCGGCATGCTGACTGTGAGCCGGAATACAATCCCGATAGGTCATCTCAGGTTCATTATCAAGCTCACCGGCAAAATTCCTGAAGAGACAACCGCACTCACCAGACAACCCGTTGGCGTCGGCACTCTGGTTCGTTACCGGCAGGTGTTCATCTCGTATACGAGGAGAGATCGGTGGGAAGTGCTCAAACGTGTGCAGATGTTAGAGCTTTCCGGGGTAGATTATTTTCAGGATTTACTGACACTCAAGCCGGGCGACGAGTTTGAGGCTCTCATCTACGATTACATTGATAAGAGCGACCTGTTTCTTCTTTTCTGGTCTCAAGCGGCGAGCGAATCTGAGTGGGTAAGGAAGGAATACTTGCGTGCAATAAAGCGCAAGAGCAGTGATAAAGCTGCGCTGCCGGAGATTAAACCTGTCATTCTTGAAGTCCCGCCGGCCCAGCCGCCCGAAGAACTTAGCTCAATCAATTTTGATGATAAATTCATGCATCTCCTTAACTCTGAAAATTCCTTTAAGAAGTATTTTAAGTGGCTGGTTCGTAACAAACTGCTGCTTTCAGTTATCAAGGACATTTTCCGCAGGTCAGACTGAGCAGGCCAGTTACTTTAAGCTTCCTAAAAACCCGCAGGCTGTGCGCCGACTTCTCGTCGTGTTATCATCCGGGTCGAACGCGCCTGGTTAAATCGTTGCGCGAATCCTGAAAAAGATGCTGTATCTGTCGCAAGTGCTGGGTCGTCCCATACACGACCTTGAAGGTGAGCGTGTGGCGACGATTAAAGATGTGATTGTGCGTCTGGGCGAGGAAGACCATCCGCCCGTGACGGGTCTTGTCGCGCGTTATTGGCGGAGAGATTTTTTTATGCCGCGCTGGCGCATCAAGGATTTCGGCGAGCGCGGCGCGCAACTCAACTCCGACATACTAGACCTGCGCCCCTTCGCGCGGCGCGAGGGCGAGGTGCTTCTGGCGCGAGATGTGCTCGATAAGCAACTTATAGATGTGGACGGCAAGCGCGTGGTGCGCGTCAATGATGTGCAGTTGATAGATGTTGCGAACGAGTGGCGCGTGACGGGCGCGGATGTGAGCCTGCAAGGTTTGTGGCGGCGACTGACGCCGCAGAATTTTATCGGCACGAGTCGTCCGGTCGAAGTGATTGACTGGGCCGATGTCGGCTACTTAGCGACGGATGCCGCGACAGTGCAGTTGAAATCTTCGAGAGACAAGCTGGCGCGACTTCATCCTGTGGAGATAGCGCGGCTGGCCGAAGCTCTCTCTTATCATCACGGCTCGGAGATAGTCGAATCGCTTGATGACGAGACGGCTGCGGAGACTCTCGAAGAGATGTCTGCGGAAGACCAGGCGCGCATCATCAGTGATATGGATGAAGAGCGCGCCGCAGATATTTTAGAGTGGATGTCGCCGGACGAGGCCGCGGATGTTTTAGGCGACTTGCCGGAAGAGAAGGCCGAAGACCTGCTCAAGCGTATGGAGACAGAAGAGCAGGCGGATGTCGCGGAGCTGTTGCCTTATGAAGACGACACGGCTGGCGGATTGATGACGACGGAGTTTGTCACGTTGCCGCGCAAGCTGACTGTGGGCGAGGCGCTTGCTCGCTTACGCGAGATGGCCGAAACGCCGAACATGATTTATTACCTCTACGTCGTCGAAGAGGAAAATTCGTGGAAGCTCTGCGGCGTTATCGCGCTTCGTTCGCTCATCCTCGCCGCGCCGGATGCGCCGCTCGCGGATGTGATGCGCGAAGAGTTTCAGACGGCGCACCCGGATGATGCTGCGCGCGGTGTCGCGGAAAAGATTGCGGAGTACAACCTGCTCGCGCTGCCTGTGCTTGATGAAGCGGGAGACATTTTAGGCATCATCACTGTGGATGATGCGATGGAGATGCTGCTGCCGAAGGGTTGGCGGCAACGTCTGCCGCGTCTTTTCGGATAAAAAAATTTTAGATTTTAGATTTTTGATTTGCGATTGAAAGAAATATTAACTACAGCTTGCTCTTCAAATCGCAAATCAAAAATCTAAAATCGCAAATCTTATGAAGGACGGAGACCCTCCAAGTGGCCCAATCACGCGAAGCGGTGCGCGACGCCGGGCGTCGCTTTCTGCGGCGCACGTCTCGTGGTGTGCGTCGCACGCTGGCGCAGCGCAAGGGTCTTATTGCTTATCTGGCTATCCTTGGCCCAGGCATGATTGCGGCCAATGCCGGTAACGATGCGGGCGGCATTGCGACTTACGCTTCGGTCGGAGCTAATTACGGCTACAAACTTCTCTGGGTCTTTATTCCCATCACAATCAGTCTGACCTTAGTGCAGGAGATGTGCGCGCGTATGGGCGCGGTGACGGGCAAGGGCCTCGCCGATTTGATACGCGAGCAATTCGGCGTGCGCTGGACTGCGCTGGTGATGCTTGCGCTCTTTATAGCTAATGCGGGCGTGACTGTTTCTGAGTTTGTCGGCATCGCTGCGGCGACAGAGATTTTTGGCGTGCCGCGTTATGTCTCTGTGCCACTGGCGGCGGCCAGCGTCTGGTGGCTGGTGGTCAAGGGTTCTTACAAAAGAGTCGAGCGCATCTTTCTGCTGATGTCGCTGGTCTTCTTTGGCTACATTGTCTCTGCTTTTATGGCGCGGCCCGCGTGGGGAGAAGTGGCGCGCGGTTTTGTGAAGCCGAGTTTTTATCTTGACTCCGCATACCTCTTTACGCTGGTCGCAGTCATAGGCACAACCATCTCGCCATACATGCAGGTCTTCGTTCAATCCTCTGTGGTCGAGAAAGGAACGACCACAGAGGATTACGGTCTGACGCGCGCGGATGTGATTGTCGGGACATTGTTCGCCATGTCAATCGCTTTCTTCATTACTATTTCAACTGCGGCGACGCTCAACAGATATGGCATACAGATTGAGACTGCGGCGGATGCTGCGATGGCGCTTGAACCGCTTGCGGGGCGTTATGCAGGACTGCTGTTTGCAATCGGATTGTTTGGCGCGTCCATGCTGGCGGCGGGCGTTCTTCCACTGGCGACAGCTTATTCCATCAGCGAAGCTCTCGGTTTTGAAAAAGGCATTTCGCGCAGCTTTCATGAAGCTCCGATTTTTATAGGCATCTTTACTTCCCTCATAGCCATCGGCGCGCTCGTGGCTATGATACCGGGACTGCCTTTGATTCGCGTGCTGATTGTCACGCAGGTGATTAACGGCCTGCTGCTGCCTGTGATTTTGATAGCCATCCTGCGCCTGATTAACAAGCGTGAACTAATGGGCCAGTACACAAACGGCCCCATCTATAATGTCGCGGCGTGGCTGACAACCATCGTTGTCTCGACTCTCTCAATCATCCTGATACTGGCGACGATTTTTCCAAATCTCTTTCGCCGCTAAGCGATGTGTAAAATAGTCACTTGCGAATGAGTGTCATCTGGAACGCCCTCCCTGACGGTCGGGCTACTGCCCCTCTAATGTTGAGCATCGGGGCAGTAGCCCGACCGTCAGGGAGGGCGCAAGGCTATTGCAAACAGCTATAGAGCTATAATAATTTTTCCACTCGCCAAGCCGCCCCGATTAGTGGTAAAAACTTGCACGCACAAGCTCTGAGGCTTTCCTGTTTTTGATTGAAGAAGAACCGTCCGGCATTGGTGGCCCACATGGGCTGCAAGTCTGATTGTTATGCCAGTCTCTCGGATAAAGAAAAATCTGGTTATCTTCGCAATCGCGACAGCCATCGTCGCGCTGCTGCTCTTTCTCGTCTATTCCTTTGAGCTTTCCTTGCGCGCCTCCTTCGTTGACCCTGTGGCGAATAGGGACATGCAAGCGGCTGCCGCTTCCTCTTTCGATAACGTCTTTAAGATTACAAAAATTGTCCTCTGGATGTTCCTGTTCATTATTATCATCAGGGGCGTCAACGGTCTGATTTTCGGTTTCGCGTTTCGCTTGCGCAAAGGCTATGAAGCTCCGAATCTGGTGCGCAACACCTTCTCGATTGTCGCTTACATTATTATCTTTGCGATTCTCTTCAAACGCTTTTATCCGGCGACAGATTTAGGGGCAATCTTTGCCACTTCGACTATCTTCGGCGTCATCATCGGTCTCGCTTTGCAGGACACGCTCGGCAATCTCTTCGCGGGCATCTCCTTGCAGGCGGACAAGCCTTTTCAGGTCGGAGATGTGATAACGGTCGGACAATGGACGGGCGTGGTCGAGAGCATCACGTGGCGCGGCATCAAGATTCGCACCTTTACCAATCACATAGTGCTCATCAGCAACAGCAGCGCGGGCAAGGAATCCATAGAGGTCTGCCCGCGCGAGAACCTGAACGCGCGCATCGTCTTCTTCAACACGCTCTACACAGACTCGCCCGCCAAAACTATACATGTTGTGCGCGAGGCCGTGCGCGAGGCAGACAATGTCTCGCAGAAGATTCGGCCCATCGTGCGTATCAAAAACTTTGGCGACAGCAGCGTTGATTACGAAGTCAAATACTGGCTCGAAGATTACGCCAAATTCAACGACACGGACGCGCTCGTGCGCCAACGAATCTGGTACGCCTTCCGCCGCGCGGGCCTCAACTTTGCTTTCCCGACGCGCACGCTCATCGTCGAGCGCAAGGGCAAGACCGACGGGCTGCGCACGGATGGCAGCGAATTTATCGAACGCCTCAATGCCGTGGACATCTTCGCGCCGCTCTCTGCGGAAGAGACCGCGCGGCTGGCGAAAAATAGTATCCGCCGCGTCTTCGCTCCCGGCGAGACAGTGATTCGCGCTGGCGACGAAGGCTCAAGCATGTTCGTGGTTCACGAAGGCAGGGTCAAAGTGCAGATTAACGACAACGGCACGCCGCGCACCGTGACTGTGCTGAACGAAGGAGATTTTTTTGGCGAGATGGCTCTCTTCACAGGCGAGCCGCGCACGGCCAACGTCGTCGCCGCAGAGGAAACGGAAGTCTTAGAGATTGGCTTTCAAGCCATGAAGCATCTCTTCGATACCAACCCGGATTTAGTCGAAGCCCTCACACACACCATCGCCGAACGCCGCGCCGACCTCAAAGCCAAATCCGAAGACGCCAAACCCGACCCGATGGAATCCGCAGGACTCCTCGCCGCCGTCAAGAGATTTTTCGGCATCAGCTAGTCTTGTAATCCTCTGTGTCAGACTTTTAAAGCAAAGCAACTCTATATTCTACTTTTTACCGGCGAGTTGGCCGAAGAAATAGCCAAGAATAATCGTGAACGAGAGTTTTATGACTTCTACGATAGAAGGATTTACATTTGTGCTAGAAAATGCCAGCACGCTTAGAACCAATGTGAAGATAAAAAGCATCATGCATGCAATTAATCCTCCCACGCCAGCAAATTCTAAGAAGCGGAAAAACATATTGCGTTCTTTATAATGTGATACATCATTCAAGACATCAGAATGGTAGCGGTAAAATCTAATTTGCTCTCCGCGAAAATGTACATGGCTATATTCCTTATTACCTGACTTATCTTGGAAAGCAATGGTAATAAGTGTGCCATCCATAAGGTTTTCATATACCTTGTTGACATTCATATTAGTGCTATTAAGATTAGCAGACTCAACTTCCCTCTTTGCTCGCTCTTTCATCTCATCTAATGTCATAACTTATCCTTTAATATGCTTTAAGCGGAGAGTCGTCTTTATGCTCCGGCACAGATCGAAACCAAGTGCCTGCGACCCATGCCCAACCGTCATCAAAATAAATCTCTTCCAGATTTAATTTGATGAGCTTGATGCTCTGCGCGTATTTAAGTTGGCGCAGGGCAGCTTTAATTTGCCCGCTAGAGGTAGATGAATCAGCAAGGCTGATAGTAATTCTTTCGTCCGGCTTCAATGACAAAGGCTGAATTCGCAAATTGCCCTCGATTGGAGCGTGCGGATGACGCCCGTAGGAAACCTGTTGATAGAAGGGCGGGCCTTTTTCCGCTTCGCCCTGAGGACGCGGAAATAAAAAACCTGCTCCAACGTAGATGATTCTTTTGTTGGAAGTGTTCTCTAAGACGACTGAGATTGTTTGAAACCATGTGTCATCGCCCGCGAATTTTTGTCCTAACGCAAAATTACCACTGCCCGTCTTTATCTGCATGACTTCCAAGGGAGCAGGTTTGCGCCACAACTTCTCGACAACTCTTTCTTCATCTTGATTACTTTGCTCTGGCGGTTGTTGGGCAATTCCAGAGGACGGGAGCAACGAGGACAGGAACAACGCAGCTAAAATGAGGGTCGTTAAGCATAAACGGCTGCATGGTCGCATAAGGCTCTATCTCCTTTCAAAAAAATCAGGGTTCAATCTTAAGAGGTAGTAATGTGGTCTGCAATCCTCTCGGACAGCGCGCTGATGGTCGCAGATGGATTGACGGACAAAGCTGTCGGGATGATTGAGCCGTCGGAGACGTAGAGGTTCGGATAGTTCCAGACTTCACCGAACTCGTTGACGACGCCCTGCTCTTTATCGTCAGACATGGCGCAGCCGCCGAGTGGGTGCGCGGTGAGCAGTTTCTTAAAGGGCCAACGCCAGAGCAGGCTTGTCTTATATCTTCCGCCGATGCCTTTGCTCAATTCCTTGAGCGCATCTTCCATCTGGTCAAACATCTCTTTGCTTCGACGGCTGCTCCAATCTATGTCTATATTGCCGCCGGAGAGTTGCATGCGCCCGTCTGCGGCGTCAGTACCCATGCCGAGGTAGGGCAGGAATCTGGGAGTGACGCCGCCTTGAAAAAGTTTGTCCGCGCCGTCCGTGAAGGCCGAAGCATGGCTGAGGCCGATGGTGCGCATGAAATATTTCTTGATGAAGAGATGCAGATTCCGCCAGCGATTAGGCACAGGCAGCGCGCTCTCCAAGTACCAGAGGAAAGGATCTGGAAATCCTAAGTCCTCGATAAAGATTCTGTTCTTGCTATTAGAATAATCAACTCCGGCTGTGATGCTTGGGCCAGAGCTTGGATCAACTTCACGATTGGATTCAAAAGTTCCGGCCAGAAGAAAATCGCCGTTGCCCGAAAACTTTGTCCCAAGCGCGGGGCTGAGCTTCGTCAACGTGCGATGCAGGTCGCGGCTGCGCAAGAGGATTTCGGTTGAGCCGAGCGAGCCAGCAGAGATAATGACTTTGCGCCCGACGACCGAGCCCATCTCAAAAAGCCCGCGCTTCTCCGTATCGAAATGTTTGAAGTGGACGCGATAGCCGTTTGTTTCCACAGGCTCTATCGGCTCAATCTTTTCGACCTGATGAAGCGGAAAAATTGCCGCGCCGTTCATCTCCGCGAGCACCAGATAGTTGAGGTCTAAAGTGTTCTTCGCATGCACATGGCAACCGAGCATGCAGTTGCCGCAATAGACGCATGCGTCCTGCCGTATGCCCTGACGGTTGACTTTGTCCATGTCTGTGTTGACGCAAATGTCAACCAGCTCGGCCTGCTTGCCCGCGCCTCTCGCGGCCTCTATAAAAGACATTGTGCGGTTGGGCATGTCCAAATCAGCCGGAGGCGTAAGTGGCTTGGCTTCCAGCATGTCTTTGGCTTTGTCATAGAAAGGATTGAGCACATCGCGCTTGACGCCTTTGGGCCAGCGCGCTTGCTCGAAAATTTCTTTCGGCGTTCTGATGTGGACATTGAAATAGACTAAGGATCCGCCGCCGACGCCGCTTGCCTGTATGACATCTATCTTGCCGAAGGCGCGATAATCCAGAAGGCCATAGTCTCTATCAGTCCAGAAGGCGCGCGCGACCTGTCCCGTCGTTCGCGGAAAATCTTTGCGGCCCCAGCGTTTGCCTCTTTCGAGGATGCACACGGAGCGGCCAGCGAGCGCGAGACGACAGCCGTTGATTGCGCCGCCGAAGCCTGAGCCGATGACCACCACATCGTAGATTTCTTTCATCTTCTTTACCTCGACATTCCCGGCTTATCGCCACTGTTTGATTTTGGCCTTGAGATTTTCCACGCGCATCGGGACTGCTCCATAGACTGCCGATGAAAATGATTTCCAGGGATCTTTAGAAGGGTCAACCAGACCTGCTATGCGCTCATGAAAAAGATTCTGCGCATCCCTCGGATGAGTCGCCGCAGAGACTTTGACCTGATAGCCTTTGAGGTCTTCGGCTTCGTTATACATGCGTAGCGAAGTCAGATTGAGATTCTCGTCCGCGAGAATCACCGCGCCGCCGTGCAGTGGTTGACGGTTGACTGTATCAACGACCCAGCCGCCGGAGTTATAGACCTTGACGCCCGGATGGTATTCGCTAAAGTCCATGTCCGTCTCGAAAGGTTTGTGCGTGTGGCCGAAGACAAAGGAGAGATACGGAGGGACATTGCCGCTTCTTTCGACCTGAATCTGTTTCAAGACAGGGCCTTCGACATATGCCCTTAAACCTTTTTCGGTGTCCGCGCCGAGCACCTGTTCGGGTTGATGCCGCTCTGCGCGCGAGGCCGCAAAGAGAATCAGATTTAAAACCTTGCGCAGCATTCTGGCTTCCATCCAGTTTTTCCAGCCCGCGCGGTTTGGCTTTGTCGCCAACCCAGTCGCCAGATTGGAAATCAGCTTTTTCAGTTGCGTCTCGTCCTGTAGCTTGTCGTAAATAATCTCTACATCCGGCCCGACGCTTCCCGAACGGCCCATTGTGGACCAGAAGAAATCAATCCACGCGAAATTCTCAGACTCGAAATCCCACGTCAAAAGCGGAGGCTTGCTCTGCGGAAACATCTTCCCGCGCATGTCGCTCATCAACATGTACATGGACTCTGTGAAATGCCCGTGCGTGAAGATGATACTGCGACGATTATCCGGCGTGATGAGCGCGAGGTTCGGATAGATTGTCTCGACGTGTTCATGCTCCAAATGCTTGTATCGCTGAATGATGCCTGTCAGAAAAACTGAGGACACTGCATGCGGGTTGGGATGCGGGACAAACATGCTGGTCGTATGCCACGGGATGTCGAGCCATGTGCCGGGGTCTTTCTGCTTGGTGATGTAGTTGACGTATTGCGTCTCGCGCGCAGTCTCCCACAGGTGATGGTCGTGATTGCCCGGCAGGTAGCGAATGTTTTTAAATAACCGCTCGCCGTTCTCAGGCCAGATGAGTTCGATGAAGCGTTCAAAGGCCATCGCCGCTTCGTTGTCCGTCGTGAGGGCCAACTCAAGTATGTCGCCGTTGAGAATCAGCGTCGGTTTCTCTGCGTTCTCATTCTGAGAGATAAGCTCGCGCAGGCATTCGACCAGATGAACGAGGACAGGGCTCGGCACGACGGGGTCTGTGTCCATGCTGTCCGAAGTTAAGTTTGTGAGCAGACTGTTTTGCGCGCCGAGATGCATGTCCGACAGGCAAACGTAACGTATATCCGGCATGTGTCTCCTTCGGAGGAATTAAAAATGTAAAATTAAAAATGCAAAATTAAGAATCTGATTTCATTTTGCATTTTTAATTTTTAATTTTGCATTTCAAGTGGCTTGTGTGCCGTATCTATCGCGCATGATTTTCTTATAGGCCCAGATGAGAAACCAGCCGAAGGCCAGATTGCCCGGCGGCGCGATGAACAATCCGATGCGCCCAATCGTCGTCATGCTCTGGGCCACATACATGTATGTCCAATCGGAGAACAACTCCGTCAGCCGCACACCCGCAATCAGAATCAACCACCACGGCTGCTTCTCCCACTTAAAGACGGCGATGGCCTGCAAGAGCGTGAAGGCCACCCAGACCGCGCCCGTGCGCTTGAGCAATCCCATCGGGTCCCGGTTGGCATAAGGCACGCCATGAAACGTCATGAACCATGTGTCCGGGAATAAGAGACAGGTGGTGGAAAGCACTATGTCCAGAATGACCAGAAAGACGAGCAGGACATAGATAAAGGTTCGCAGTTGAGAGCTAATCATCGTCGAATCCTCCTAAGAGAAAGACCAGAAATCAGCCACAGAGACACGGAGGAAGGCAAAAGGTAAAAGGCAAAAGTAAGAAAAGCATTTCTCGCATCTTCACTTTTACCTTCTGCCTTTTTCATCTCTGTGTCTCTGTGGCTAATTATTTTGACCGCTTGTGAGCTACAAGGTTTTGAGAAATTCAATGAGAGCTTTCTTTTCATCTGCCGAGAGTTCTGTTCCCCAGAGATGTCCCTGATTGGAATTTCCCGGCAAGCTCGTGTCAAAGCGCGAGCCGTACTTTGCAGCCTCGTCTCCGCTTGTAATGAAACCGACCTTCTCTTGATCGTAAACATCATAGCCGCGCCAGAAGAGTGTGGGCCGCTTGTCCTGCGTTTCAAAGAGGTCGAAGAGCGTCGGCACAGAGCCGTTGTGCAAGTAAGGCGCGCGCAGCCACAATCCATCGAGCGGGACGGAGACATAGCCGTTCGTTTTTTGAAAGCTTTTAAAACCCCAGGCGTATTCCGGCTGGTAATTGTTATAGGCATCTGCGGCTGCCTTCGTCCACATATCAACGCGATGACGGTCTGTGCCAACTGTCTCGACCGGCACAACCTTGCCCGTCGTCTCGCCGCCGACTGCATGACAGGAGGCACACTGTTGCTTGTAGATTTCGCCGCCGCGTCCTGCGAGTTCCTGATTAATTGCGAATGGATATTTCGGCGGCGGCAATTCTCTTATCCAGTCTTCCATCCGTTGCAGGTTTTCACGCTCGATGTATTTGTAGCTCGAACCGTCGCCGATGGCCGAACTCAAAACCACTTCATGCCCGGAAGTATTAAGACCGTCCCAGTGCAAAGACATTCCCTGTCGTATCTTCTGATTCCAGAGCGGAACCATATCGGAATTGCCGATGGTGTTATCCATTGGCTGTTTCAGGATGCCGAACTTGATTGGATTGAAAGGGTCTATGCGGCCATGTAACCAGTTGGGGCGCGAATCCATCCAAGCGAACTGTTCTTTCTGTTTGAGCAAAGTCTTCTGCGTCTGCGGAATCAGCACATAGCGATAGAGCAGTTTTTCAACCGGCGAGAGATTATAAACATAGCCGATTTCCGTCATGATGTTGTCGGCAGTAAAGCGCGGGTCTGAGGCGCAGGCATAGAGAAAGCGCACATAGCTCTGCGGGTCGAACTGATGCGCCGGGCCAGCCGCAACGATTATCGGCTTGTCTCCTGCTTGCGCGCGATAGGTCGCCGTATGACAGAAGGCGCAGTTGAGCGCGACGCGGTCAAAGCCGATTTTCTTTTTGGAAAATCCGACGGGCAATTCTCTGCCCTCTTCCCAGACCAGACCAAGCGAAGCATAGCCGCCAAGCCCCGGCAACTTTTCTGGAAACATGCGCGGCAAGACAAGCCAGAGCCAGTATGGAATGCCGTCCGTCTGTTCGTTGCCGAGCGAGCCGTATTTGAAATTATCTTCCGCAGAGGCTTGATAGGTCTGCACCGTGCGAAACAGGTGATACCACGCCGCGAAACCTAAGAAGCCTGCGAGCATAAGGACGACCACCAACAGCTTCCACAAAAATCTGCGTGTCGCTCTTCTCATAACTTTTTCGCTCTACCTTCCTTCCGCCTTCTAAAATCTCAGGCCCACTTTTCGGTCTTAAAAGCAAGGTACAAAAGAATCGCCTCCGGGATGGCAAACGCGAGGTCAACAATGCCGAAGGGCATGATGTACGAGCGCGGATAACCGAAACACAAGTAGGCGGCCCAGAAAAAAATCGTACCTGCCAACCGCGAGAAGATTGCAAGATAAGCATTGGCGCGATAGTGATACGGATTCATCGCCGCAGGAATATAAAAGAGCGTGAGTTGGCCCAATAGAAAGACGGAGCAACGCACCCAGATAGGAGTGTTGGTCGGGTCCAGGTTGAGAAAGGCCAGAACTCTGTGCGGCACAAGCATCGTCGGGAGGATGAACATAAAGTTGGTGATGATGCCCAGCCACACGACGCGGCCAAACCAGATGGCATACTTGTTCGTCGGACGCTCAATCTTCATCTCTTTGTTTCTCCTCGTAAGCGACGGTGCAATTCACCGCAGAGACGCAGAGGCGCAGAGAAAGGAAAAGGTAAAAAGCAAAAATAAGAATGCTCTTTTGTTTTGCATTTTCATTTTGACCTCCTCTGCGTCTCTGCGGTTCATTTAAAGTTTCTTGATATATTCCACGAGCGCATCTTTCTCCTCAGGCGTCAGCTTCGTGCCGTAGAGATGCCCCGCGTTGCTGTTGCCGGGAACGCTCGTGTCGAACCGGAAAAACTTGTAGCCGTTCTCCTCCGCGACGTTCGAGACAAAGCCCAGTTTCACTTGATCGAAAACGTCATAGCCGCGATAGAACTCTTTGGGCCTCTGCTCTGGAGGCTCAAGCAAATCTCGCAAGGTCGGCACAGAGCCGTTATGCAGGAATGGCGCGCGCAGCCACACACCGTCGAGCGGCATGTTGGCGTAGCCGTTCGTCTTGCGAAAATGTGAGAACCGCCAGGGATAGCCGGAATAGAGCGTGTTCTGATTCTCAAGCAGTTCGTATGTGTATGAATCGAGCCGGTGGCGGTCTGTGCCGATGGCATCAATCGGTTCTACTTTGCCGACCTGCGCGCCGTCGAAGGCATGACAACTCGCGCAGTTCTGTTGCCAGACAGTTTGCCCTTTAGCCGCCAGAGTTTCATTTATCTGATACGGATAGCGCGGCGGAGGAAAATCCAGCAGCCATTCTTCGATGCGTTTCATACGGTCAATATCAATCGTCGTCGGCGTCACGCCCGCGCCTAAGGCTGCGCTCTTGTTGCGCTCGACGACAGAAGTGTTGTTGCCGTCCCAGTGAAGTTGCATTCCTTCGCGCGGGCGTTGATGCCAGATGACAGGCAAGTCAACCGTGCCGATGGTCTTGTCCTTCTCCATCGGAAAATTAAATTGCAGAGCTTTGTACGGATTGAAAGTGTCCACGCGGCCCGGCCCCCAGTCCGGTCGCGAGTTCATAAAAGATGTGCGGCGAGCTTGTTCGATAAGAGCTTCGCGCGTGCGCGGGATGGCAATTTGATAGATGAGCTTTTCAATCGGATTGAGCTTGGTGCGCCGCTCTATCGCTTGCATGACATTGCTCACGGTGAAGCGCGGGTCAGCCGCCGCGCCGTAGAGAAAACGCGCGTAGCCTTGCAGGTCGAAATTGTTGGCAGGCATGCCGAGGATAATTCGCGGCTGGCTCTGCGCTGTGTCGCGCACGGTTCCCGTGTGACAGAGCGCGCAGTTCATCCCGACGCGGTCAATCATTACTCTGCGGACTGAAAAGCCGATGGGCGTATCTCTGCCCGGCTCTTCCAACAAGCCAAAGCCTGCGTAGCCTTTCCCCTGCTTCGGCAGTTTTTCGGGGAACATGTCTGGCATCACTTTCCAAATCCAGTAGGGGATGCCGTTGGCTGGCTCGCTGCCGATTGAGCCGTACTTGAAATGGTCGTTGATGTCTGCGTAGTCAACCGGCGCGTTCGGCGTAAACTTCCAGAAGAGATACGTGACGATCATCGCCAGCACAAAGAGCAGGATGAGCGCGTATTTGCCGAACCTTCTGCGCTCGGCAATCTCGACGGGTGTGAGCGGGACTTGTTCTTTCATAAAGGAGAAGCTCCTACACTTTTATCAGTGACTTTGAAAGGCAGGCTCGCCTTCAAAGACAGTCATAATCTCCTTAATCATACGGTCATAGTCGCCGTCGTAGCGCGACAATTCGTAGCAGCCGAGCGGGTCTGCAATCGCGTGCACCAGACACTTGTTGCAATAGGTGCATGGCTTTTCGGGCAGGTCTTTGCCGGAAGCGTAGATGTGCACGAGGTCGTTGTTGGCGACAAGCGGGCGCGCGATAGCAACGCCGTCGCAGTAGCCTTCGTTAATCACCTTGCGTATGTACGAGGCAGTCTGGAAGCCGCCGGTGCAGAGCACCGGGACTTTGACATGCTTCTTAATCTCTCGCGAGTCGTCAACACTGATGCCTTCGATGGTGTCGGGCTTGGTGCGATTCCAGAGAAAGTTGAAGAGCGGGCGCAAAGGTCTGTAGCGAAAGAGCAGGAAGTTGCGAAAGCCATAAGTCCCGCTCGGAATCATTCCGCCGTAGGTGCGCGCGGCGTGCTCAATCGGAAACGGGCCGGGCGGATTCAAGGGATGCGGGAAAGTGCTGCCGCTCGAAACATGTATCGCGTCGGCTCCGGCAGCTTCGACCATCTTCGCAATCGGAATCGTGTCATCGAGCGTGTTGCCCTTCTTCTCCCAGAAGGCGAGCGCGTTGTTGTGGTCAACCGCGCTGAGCTTGACCTGAAAGTGGAAATCGTCGCCGACCTGACTGCGCACCGCGCTCATAATTTCAAGCAGAAATCGCGCGCGATTTTCCAGAGAGCCGCCGTACTCGTCCTTACGATTGTTGATGCCTGAGCTTAAAAATTGATTTATCAGATAGCCGTTGCAGGCATGCAGCTCAACTCCATCCAAGCCTGCATCGCGTGCGCGGCGCGCGGCGTCGCCGAATTGATTGACGACCATCTTGATTTCGTCGCGCGTCATCGCCTGACACAAGAGGCCATGAAAAGAGTCTGTCGTATCGGTCGAGCTCAAGGCTTTGTTGAAAGAGTTCTCGACGCCGCCGACATCTCGCTGGCGGCCTCCGTGACTGAGTTGCATGATGTACTTGCAATCGTACTCATGCACCTTCTTGCCCACTTCGCGCCAGAAAGGAATCTTGTCGTCGTTGTCTATAAAAGCGTAGTTGGGCAGGATGCGCCCGCGCTGGCTGATAGGCACATGCGAAGAGATGATTGCGCCGACTCCGCCGCGCGCAAATTTTTCTTCCCAGTTGATGCGCGCCTGCGTGCCGACGCCGTTGTAGTAATCGAACCTGCCGGAGATGTTCGAGCGGAAGATACGATTCTTGACTGTGAGGTTGCGAAACTGTAAAGGCTCGAAAATGACATCCTGTGCCATGATGCCGCTCCTCCTACTCGTCTGAAAAATTTTCCAAATCTTTTAATGTCGTTCGGCTTTCAGTCTGGCGTCCACAGCCGCGCGGTCTGGTGGCGCGAGCCAGACTTCTCCTAAACCTAAGTTGACGACGCTCTCCAAACCTTCGGGCGCATGTTGCGGCGGTTGCTCGTAACTGACGAACCAGCCTTCGTAATAATCATCGAGCACGCCGTTTGTGTCCGGCAGAAAAGCTGTAAAGATAGGGTCTTTGCTTATCTCAAGCTCTTTCAAAGGCTGCATCAAGGGATGGTCGCCCAAGGTCAGCGTGGCCGCGCCTTTTTTGAAGAGAGAGAATCCGACCTTGCTTTTAAAGTAAATGCGTGAGCGCATCAGCATTCCGCGAAACTCGCAGTAGTTGATTGCGCCGATGTTGAGTGGCAGCCAGGCACTCTTTGGTCGCTCGATGTCTATGCGCATGGCAAACTGCCCGTCTTTGTCATACTGGCTGCTGACCGTTTCATCCGTAATGACGAAATCGAGATTGGCCTGATGCTTGGGCATGCCCCAGATGCCTTTGCCGCCTTTGACGGAAATCTCTGTGCTGACGGGAAGGTCAACCACATATTGGCCCAGACCGTAGTGATGCCAGAAGAGCGCGGGGATAAAACGCGGCGCGCGTTTTGGCCCATGCGTGCAGGCGATGGCGATGCTGAATTCTATGTACTTGCCTATGACCGTGTCCACATAGTTGATGACAGTGATGACCAGCAAGCCTTCGTTCCATAAACGAAAGGGATAGACTTCGTTGCCGGGAATCAACTTCTTTGCCTTCTCGGCATTAATCTTAAAGACGGCAAAGAGCGCGGGCGTTTTGTGACAGGCAATCGGCAGTTGATACGGAATGTGGTCAACCAGCGAATAGCGTCCGGCCTGTCTCTTTAATCGTCTCGGCATTACCATAAAATTTTTTCCTTCTAACTGTCTTTGTCCAGTTCCGCCAGCATGAGCGGGAAAGTGTCTTTGACAGCATCGCGGCCCATGAAAACATCCAGATGGCCGTAGGTCGGAAAGACATGCAGCGAGTGATAATTTTTACGATGCTTGTCGAAATGCTCGAAAGTCCTGACCTGACTTTCCGGCAGGAAGCAGAGATTTTTTGCTCCCGCAAAGAAAGCAAAGCGCGCATCCGTCTGCGGCGGCCCGGCAGTGAAATCTTCCGGCAATTCTTTTTTGCCCTCGACGGAAATCAGGTGGCCTTTGCGTACACATTGCGCCATCTGTTTGAAAAAAGTGAGAGGCACTTTGGCAAACTCATGCTTGAGCCATTCGTGTGTCTCTTCGTTCAGATTCTCGTGCCGCCAGAGAGCCGGAAAGCCGCTCCCGTAAGTAAAGCTCACCTGCTTGCAGACAGCGTTATCACATTCGTGATGCGTCAACTTAACAAGCAGGGAAATCATCTTCGCCGCGAAGGTCGGAGCGTTGAGTCCCCACTGCGGGTCAAGATAATCCGTCATCAAGCCAATCATCGGCACAGCGAATCTGAGTTTTGTCTCCGAGAGATTTGGCACGACCGTGTGCAAAGAGACTGCGTTGGTGACGATGGTCTTGACCTGCGGCAAGAGCCCCGCGACGGCAGACATCATAAAACTCGTAGAACCCTGACAATGTATGACAGCTTTGACTTCATCCGCGCCTGTCTCTTTGACAATCGTCTTGATGGCTTCGGGATGGTCATAGACCGCCGCCTGGTCCAGAGTCCAGTGATTCGGCTTGAGGTCAATGCTCGCGCGCCAGTTTTCCATCCACACGTCATAGCCATGCTCAAGCAGGTAATCAACAAACGTCGTCTCGACCGGAGCGCGAAACAGATTGGCCCTTACTCCCGCTCCATGCACAAGCATGACCGGCCCTTTCGTCGGAGGCCGGTTCCCCTGCACATGAATCACGTTGCACTGGAACCCGTCACCGGCTGTGAAAGGCACTGTGCGCTCTGTATAACTTTTCCTGTTCTGTCCTTCTGAACCTTCTGCTACTGCTTGTGACATTACTTCTCCTTGTAAAACTCCGCCTTGTCTCAGGCTTGTCCCTTGTGCTGTTCGATAATGTGGTCTGCGCAACGGTCTGAGAACGCGCCGATGGTCAACGAAGGATTTGGGCCAACCGGGCCGGGCATGGCCGCGCCGTCCGCGACATACAGGCCCGGATAGTCAAAGACTTCTCCGTATGCATCCACCACGCCCTGCTCTTTGCTCAAACCCATCGGCGCGCCGCCCAGTGGATGCGCCGTGAGCACTTGATGAAAGTTAAAAGTGTAAGCAGGATTGTCCAAATAATCCGCATTCAAAGCTTTGGCGATAGCCTTAACGGTGCGCCTCACGCGCTCGTAATATTCGTGCGACTTCTTTATCCCCCAATCGCATTCCAGATAACCTTCTTTGAGATACAGGTTGCCGTTCGGAATATCGCGCCCCATCGTGAGCACAGGGAAAGAGCTTTTCGATGTCCCGGCAGGCCCGATTAAATCAGAGAGTTCCGCGCTCAACTCTGCATCATTGTTGAGGCCCAGCCTGTATTTAAAACTGAGCTTCAAAAATTTAAGAGCGCGGCGGATAAAGCTCGGAAAACCTGAGAGCTCAGACAACCAACTCAAGAGATACGGATTGCCGCCGTCCTCTACATAAAATCCGCGGCCCTGATCGCCCATGCCGTCCAGAGTGTCTCCCAAACGAATCGCGCTCGTAATCACTGGCCCAAAGCTTGGGTCTAAGCGGCGCGGCACGCTCTGGCCGTTCTTCTGCTCCATGCTCTTGACGATGATGGAGAGCAGGTCGCCGTTGACGCAGAAGCGCGAGCCAAGTTTCTGACTCAACTGCGGAAAGGACGCGCGATTTTTTAAGAGCAAGTAAGGCGTGCCGAAAGTCCCTGCGGCGAGAATCAAGCGGTCGCACGTCAGCGTTGTAGTCGGACAATATTTCGGGTCGTTAGTATCAATCACCTGCCCTTCATATTTCTTCGGGTCGTGTGTGATGTAGGTGACTGAATATCCCTTGCCGCCATCGTTTCGCGGCTCGATTTTTTTGACATCGCAGAGCGTGCGCACGATTGCCGGATATGGCGTTTGATGAATCGCCGCCGTGACGTATGTGTAATCGAGCGTGTTCTTGCTGCCATAGTTGCAGCCGATGTCGCACTCGCCGCAGAGCCGACAGGTCGAGCGCGGCATCTCGCGCCCCATCGTCGCGGTGTGATAATTCGGCTGCGCTTCGTGTAGCTGTGCGCCGACTATCGGCGGATTGTCAGGAGAATCGTCGTCAGGATTCTCTACATGCTTTGTTCTGAAACTGACCGCGAGATTGAGCGGCAGCCACTTGTGTTGCGAGTTGCCGAGATTTAATTTCTCGTTGGCTTCCTTCATCGCCAGAGTTTTCGGCGTCGCATTGTAAGGCTCATGCGCGAGCGGATATTTCTGCGCATTCATCATCCGCTCGACGCGCTCGTAATGCGGCTCAAGGTCTTCATACTGTATGGGCCACGGCTCGTAAGAGCCGCTCGGAAAATCATCCTTGAACCACGCGGCATCCTTGCGTATCAAAATGTTCGCGTAGATGAGCGAGCCGCCGCCGAGACCGCTCGACACAAGCGCGCCAGAGCCTTTGAACGACCAGACATCAAACATGCCATAGAGACCTTTGCTAGGGTCCCAGAAATTTTTGCCCAGATCATAGGGCGCGCGTGGAAAAGAGTTTGGCGGGTATGGTTTGCCGCGTTCAAGCAGGCAGACGCGCAAGCCTGCTTCCGCAAGCCTGTAAGCCATCACAGAGCCGCCAAAGCCTGAACCGATAATCACCGCATCAAAGTGTTCGTTCTGCATCTCACACGTAGCCTTTCTCTCAAGGTCGCTACAGTTTGGTTTTCATCTCTCACTGATTCAGTTTCCAGTCGGGCCGCGAAACTTCTTCGACGCCCGTGCGCGTGACTGCTTTCTTCATCACAATCGGAGGCTCTATCAACTCCGGCGCGGTGGCCTTCGCATCGTCCGGGACATACGCAGAGCCTTTGCTCTTCGTGCTCCGCTTCCACTTGCGCGGCACTCTCTCAATGCCAATCGGATAGATGGTCAGCGTGCCTTCCGAATTGATGTGCAGGCGCATAGTGTTCTTCCAGTCTTCAATCGCTATCGAAGAGAAAGCTTCGTTTGAATGACGCCCCAGGAAATTCATTGAGAAGAGTAGATAAAGGCCCATGATGAGCGAGCCAAAGACAAATCCTCCGAGCAGAATCAGCACAGAGGCGAGCAGCATTCGTAAGTCCAGACTGAAAACATATCCGGCCCAATCAAAATGCCAGACCCACGCGGGGCTCGAAATCCACGCCACAGAAGAGACAGACACAAGCGCGACGCCAAACGCCGCGAGGATGTGCGCGAGGCCATGTATCGTCCCCATGACGAAACGGTGAAGCCTCGAATGCGTGTCCGTGAAAAAGACGAAACCGACCAGCGTCAGAATCACCCAGAAGGAGGTCACAGAACTTTTCAGGACGCTGTAGATTGTCGTGCTGACGATTGTTCCAAATTGATAATTAAGCCGCCGGAAAAGCTCGTAATTATCATCCAACTGAGAGACGACAGAGAGCGTCGTCACCAGATAGAGCAACGCCGTCACGAGCCCGAAAGTCCAACTCGCATTATTTTTCAAGTAAGGAAAAATCAGATTGCGCCAGCACAATCTTTGCGAAACTTTTTTGGGCGGAAAGCAGGATTGCAGCTTGAATGTCCGGTCATTCATCATCCCGTCAAGGCTCTTCTCGATAATGACATCGAGCTTCTTGCCTCTGCGGCCATAGTGCGTCGGATGCAGAAACGCGCCGCCGCCGCCAGCCGTAATCTTCTGCGTTGATTGGTCCAGAGATTCATGACGGCGATAATGATGCAGGTCGCCCGCGATAAAGACTGCCACGCCGCGCCCTAATCTTTTTTCCAAAAGCTTGACATTGCTCTCGTTGTAATTCGGGTCTATGCCTTCATACTGCGCAGAGCGAATCCAGTGCGGCTCTGCATGGCACAGGATAATGCTCGCCTCTTTGCCAGTCTTATTCTTCTCCTTCTCCATCTCTTCCGCGAGACTTTCAAAATATTTGACCTGCGGGCCGTCTATGTCCGAGCCGAGTTGGACATCCGTGCCGAGCAGCCACCAGTTGTGCGGAAGTTTTAAGGCGAAGTAGCTGCGCGATTGCCGCGTGCGCCAGCCCGCAAACCAACGCCGCGAAGTAAACAGACGTGTGAAGGCGACGAGGCTGTCATACCAATCGTGATTGCCGGGAACGGCAAAGACATGCGGGTGTCCGTCGTATGTGTAGCGCAGAGCGCTCTCGTATGGCCCAAGCAATCTTTCGTTATAGACCTCGCGGCTCGCGGTCGGATAGACCTCATCGCCGCCGAAGACGAGTAAGTCACCTCTCTGCGTTTCAGCCTCCCGCGCTTCTCCTGTCCTGGGGTCTTTATAAGTGAATTTGCGACCCGTCTCCGCTAGGTGATAAGCGATGGCATAGGTCGAGTTCCAACCGTCGCCGACATCGCCGACGTAATCTATCCAGATTGAATCGCGCGGGCGCGCAGGGTCGAGTTCGCAAATCTCACGCCCGTTGTCTGTGTAGTGTGAGGTATAATCGTAAAACTTTTCCTCTTCATTAGCATCAGCCCCCATCGCCTCAATCAGTCTTTGATCCGAGTGCCGCCCGAAGATTGTCGAGATGGCGACTTCGATTCCGGTCTTGGCGAGTTGGCGCGGGTCATACCAACCGACCATCGGCAGTTGCTTGGGTTTTTTCGGCGGCGGTGGCGTGACAGATTCACTTTTGGCAGAGGTCTTTAATTTGGCGGCAGACTCGACACTCTGCAATGTCTGTCCATTCTGGGTAGTCATTGATTCATTCCTTCTTTCAGTCGCCGGTCAGGCGCGAGCGAGAAACGGTCAACACGCTGCCATTAATTTATGTGTGCAGGAAGATGATTGGAATGCTTCAGAGAGATCGAGCGCGGTCTGGCCCAGACAGTTCCTGTTCTCAGACGGATAGAGAGCGACGCCGGAAATTCTGCGAGGAATGACAAGGCATGACATACGACTTCTCCCTCAAGGATGAACCCGCCCGGATTAAACCGCTCCCGTGTACGTTAGATTAAAACTGGAAAACTTGATAACAATCTGCCAGCATGTTCATCGAAGAAAAGCTGAACATAAGAGGAAGTCTGGTCAACATGAGGTCGTGGTGCGTCCAGTGCGAGAAGACTTCGGCAGATGCGTGGGAATTATAGCTCTGGCACAATCTAAGTCAATAAAATTCTGGCGACCAAAGACAAAATTCCACTCCTTTTTCCTGAACAGTCAGAAGGAGCTGGAATTTATCTTTGGTCCAGAGATGCGCGCACGCGCCCAGCGCTTCACACAATCGCCGCGCGCACTTTAATTCGTTCCCACAGAGCAGGCTTTCGCAGCCGCAGCGATAACTTCCTCATGCTTCTCCGCACTGACCGGAATGTCTTGTACAGCTTGCTTCTCAGCATCACGCTTCGGTGAAGTCTTGACCAGAGCCACGCCCGCGAGAATGATTGTCATCGCGGCCAACACGCGCCAGCCGAGCGTCTCTGATAGCACAACCCATCCGAGCAAAACTGCGATGACAGGATTGATGTACGAGTACATCGTGACGAGTGAGAGCGGCAATTTCTGTATCGCGTAAGTGTAAGCCCCGTAGGCTACGATTGAGCCGAAGACAATCAGATACGAAAGCGCAGCCAAAGACCTCCCGCTAAAATGCACCACACGCCATTCGCCAAGCGTCGTGCCTAGCATCGTCAATGCCACGCCCGCAATCAACATCTGCACAGCAGCAGCCATCAAAGGCTGCAAACCTGTCTGATGATGTTTTGAATAGACGGAGCCCGCAGACCAGGAAGCACAGCCGACCTGTATGGCAAGCGCACCCACCAAGTAATAACCATTCAGCGACGCGCCCAAAAGATGCGGCGCGATAAGCAGGGCCAGCCCGCAGAATCCAATCAACATCCCTACGATTGCGCGACCACTCACGCGCTCGCCGTCACGCAGGAATCTTTCAAGCCCTACGACCCAGAAAGGAGAGGTTGCGACGAGCAAAGCCGCTGGGCCACTCGGAACCCACTGCTCCGCCATGACCACCATCCCGTTGCCGATACCAAGGAGCATCAATCCAATAATGCTCTGGTCCAGCCACTCTCTGCCCTTCGGCAGCCGCGCGCCGCGCCAGAAATAGATAAAGGTAAACAGGATTGCTCCCGCCGTCAGAAAACGTATCCCGGCTAAGAGCATCGGCGGCAGTGTCTCCAACCCGACACGAATCGCCAGATAGGTTGTCCCCCAGAAAAAGCAGACCGCAGCCCACGCACCGTATGCCGCAAACCATTCCCTTCTAGTCATAAACATCACCCTTCACGCTTAACAGACAGACGCGCAGTCTCCTTGACCGTCCTCAGCACGATTGTCGTGCGCGTCGAGCGTATGTTCTTAAACTGCCCGAACTCTTCCTTTAAAATCCTGTACAGGTCATCCGTATCGCGCGCACGCACCTTGACCAGAAAACAATCCTCGCCCGCCAGGTGATGCAATTCCAAAACGCTCGGCTGCGCGGACAGCAATTCGGCTGTCTTGTCCGCTTCCTCCACCACGTCATGGTGCTCATCAACTCGCACGAAGATAAAAGCCACTAAGCCCAGGCCCAGCGCACGCGGCTCGACCAAAGCCATGTAGCCTTTTATCAGCCCGCGCTCCTCTAACTTCTTGACACGCTCAAGCGTCGCAGAAGGCGTCAACTCCACAGCCCGCGCCAAATCCACATTGGTCATACGGCCATCCTGCTGAAGCAATTCCAGTAAGAGCGCGTCTTTTTCGTCCATCTGCCTGTTTACCCCTGTTGCGGCTGCCATTTTCCGAATAAGATACAGCTAATACGTCGGAATGTCAAATATTATTTCCTGTATGAGCAAGAACACAGAACTTTGCTAACTTTTAAGCGAAGCAGAAGATAAGCCAAATGAGACTTGACAAAAGCGGACTCAACATTTATTATTCGTCCATGCTCAGCAGCCGAAGGAATATCGAATTTTCTTACTTTTCTTTTGGCTGGCAGTAAATTTTAAATTTTTACGAATTTGAGGAGGAAGCTGAAATGAGCATCGTTCGTTACGATCCTTTCCGCGACTTACGTAGTCTTCAGGACGAAGTTAATCGTCTTTTCTCGACCAATCTTTCGCGCGCCTTTGGCGAAGAAGGCATTGCGCGCGGGGCGTGGAATCCGAGCGTGGACATCTATGAAAACAAAGACCAGATTGTGCTCGAAGCAGAATTGCCGGGCATGAAGCGCGAGGATTTCGACCTCTCCATAGAGAACAACGTCATCACCTTGCGCGGCGAGCGTCGCTTTGAGAAAAAAGATGAGAGCGACAACTATCATCGCGTCGAGCGTGCTTACGGCTCTTTTACGCGCTCCTTTACACTGCCGCAGACAGTGCAGGCCGAGAGCGTGACGGCTGAGTATCGCAATGGCGTGCTACGCGTCGTCATGCCCAAGCGCGAAGAGGTCAAGGCGCGTCGTATAGAGATTGCTGGCGAAGCGAATGAAGCGAAGGGCCAGCGCACCATCGAAGCGAAAGCCGAGAATGCAACCACGAAAGGCGAGCAGGCCAAGATAGCTTCGGCCAGTCGCTAAAATCTAATCAGACGAGTGACGAGCACTTGCGGCCCTGATGCATTGCTCGTCACTTGTCTCTTGAATAACTGTTTTTATGCGTTTAGATAAATTTACTTTGCGCGGGCAAGAGGCCATACAGTCTGCCATAGAGGCGGCTGAGCGCAATCAGAATCAACAGGTCGAGCCGGAGCACTTGCTGCTTGCGCTGCTTGAGCAGCCGGAAGGAACCGTGCGCCCGATTTTGGGCAAGCTCGGAGTCAATGTGCAGGTCGTCTTAAATGATGTGCAGGCGGCTATCGCGCGCTTTCCAAAAGTGCAGGGCGGGCAGCAATACTTTAGCCCGCGTCTCAGCCAGCTCTTCACTGCTTCTGAAAAACAGGCGCAAGGGATGCAGGATGAGTATATCTCTACGGAGCATCTCCTGCTTGCCATCGTAGATGAAAAGGACGGGAGCGCGGGCAAGCTCCTGCGCCAGCACGGCGTGACGCGCGACGACCTGCTCAAAGTGATTGAGCAGATGCGCGGCGGCGTGCACATCACAGACCAGAACGCGGAAGCAAACTATCAAGCTCTCTCAAAATATGCGAAAGACCTGACAGACCTTGCGCGGCAAGGCAAGCTAGACCCTGTCATCGGGCGAGACGACGAGATACGACGCACCGTGCAGGTGCTTTCGCGCCGCACGAAAAATAATCCGGTGCTGATTGGCGAACCGGGCGTTGGCAAGACTGCGATTGTCGAAGGTCTGGCCCAGAGAATTGTTTCGGGCGATGTGCCGGAGACTTTGCGTAACAAGCGTCTGGTCGCACTTGATTTAGGCTCTATGCTCGCGGGCGCGAAATATCGCGGCGAGTTTGAAGACCGCTTGAAGGCCGTGCTGAAAGAGATTGAGAATGCGCAGGGACAGATTGTGCTCTTCATAGATGAACTGCACACACTTGTCGGCGCGGGCGCGGCAGAGGGCGCGATTGATGCTTCCAATATGTTGAAGCCCGCGCTGGCGCGCGGCGAGTTGCGCTGCGTCGGCGCGACCACGCTCAACGAATACAAGAAACATATCGAGAAGGATGCCGCGCTTGAGCGCAGATTCCAGCAGGTCTATGTCGGGGAGCCGAATGTCGAAGACACCATAGCCATCCTGCGCGGTTTGAAAGAGCGTTACGAAGTGCATCATGGCGTGCGTATCAAAGACTCTGCGATTGTCGCCGCCGCGACTCTCTCGAATCGCTACATCACAGACCGATTCTTGCCAGACAAAGCTATCGACCTGATTGACGAGGCAGCCTCGCGCCTGCGCATTGAGATTGATTCGCTGCCGCAGGAGATTGACCAGTTAGAGCGCGAGATACTTCAACTCGAAATCGAGCGGCAGGCGCTTGGACGTGAAGAGGACGAGAAATCGAAGTCGCGTCTCAAAGACATAGAGCAGCGCATTGCAGACCTCAAGGAAAAATCTTCCGGGATGAAAGCCAAGTGGCAATCCGAGAAGGAAGAGATTGAGCGCATGCGCGCGGCAAAGAACGAGTTGGAACAGCTTCGCGTTCAACTGGATCAGGCGCGCAACGCAGGTGATTTGACGCGCGCGGCGGAAATTCAGTACGGCAAGATTCCAGAGCTTGAGCAGAAGCTTGTGCAGGAGCAGCAGAAGCTTTCGGAGCTTCAACGCGACGGCGTGATGCTCAAAGAGGAAGTTGACGAAGAGGATGTGGCAGAGGTCGTAGCCAAGTGGACTGGCGTTCCCGTCTCCAAGATGCTCGAAGGCGAGATGCAGAAGCTTGTGACGATGGAAGAGAGATTGCGCCAGCGTGTCATCGGTCAGGACGAAGCATTGACGGCAGTTGCCAATGCCGTCCGTCGCGCACGCGCGGGCCTACAAGACCCGAATCGTCCGGTCGGCTCGTTTATCTTTCTTGGGCCAACGGGCGTCGGAAAAACCGAGACCGCTCGCGCACTCGCAGAATTTCTCTTTGACGACGAACGCGCGATGGTACGACTCGACATGTCCGAGTATATGGAGAAGCACGCGGTCGCGCGGATGATTGGCGCGCCGCCGGGCTATGTCGGTTACGAGGAAGGCGGGCAACTGACAGAGGCCGTGCGCCGTCGTCCGTATTCCGTAATTCTCTTTGACGAGATTGAGAAAGCGCACCCGGATGTCTTCAATGTCCTGCTGCAAATTTTGGACGACGGGCGATTGACTGATTCAAAGGGACGCACGGTGAGCTTCAAAAACACTGTGCTGATTATGACTTCCAATCTCGGCTCGCGCGACATACAGGATTTGGGCGCGGATGAAAAGCAAGCCCGCGAAGCTGTCTTACAGATCTTGCGCGACCACTTCAAGCCTGAGTTTTTGAATCGCATAGATGACATAGTCATCTTCCATCAACTCTCGCGCGAACAGATTGCAGAGATTATAGATGTCCAGCTTGAGCGTCTGCGCCAGATGCTCGCAGAGCGCAACATCACACTTGAACTTGATGATTCGGCCAGACAACTTCTGGCGCGCGAAGGCTATGACCCGAACTACGGCGCGCGTCCTTTGAAGCGCGCGATTCAAACGCTGATACAGAATCCGCTGGCGGTCAAACTGCTGCGCGGCGAGATTGCATCAGGACAAACAATTCGCGTCTCTGCCGACGGCGACGAGATGAAGTTCGAGACCGCCGGAGCAGCCGCGACCACAGCATCATAATTTCGAAGGAGGACGGACGAAGGTGCATCAGATAAAGAGACAACAGCATTGCTTTCATCCAGCATCCATGCGCCCTCGTCGCATAAAAGTTATGGCACAGCATTGGGACCCGATACGGGATTTAGTCACTTTGCAGGAACGCATGAATCGTCTCTTTGAAGACGCGACGGAGCGGCGCGCAGGTGATGAAGGCAATGACATAGAGCGCGCCGACTGGACTCCGGTGGCGGATATTTATAATCGCGAGACGGAGTATGTCATCATGGTTGACCTGCCCGGCATAGACCGCGAGACGCTGGACATCAGCCTCGATGATAACCGTCTCTGGCTGCGCGGCACGCGCTCTGTTGAAGATGAAGCGCAGCAAAGAGTCGAGCGGCCACACGGAAGCTTCCTGAGAAAGTTTGGCCCACTGCCGCCGACTGTTGACCAGCAAAACATCAAGGCTGATTACAAAGACGGCGTCCTGCGCATCACGCTCCCCAAACGTGCGGAGCAGAAAGCGCGGCGCGTGGAAATCAAAGTGCAGTAGGCAGTGCGCAGTGCGCAGTCAAGACAGATTGCATTGCTTTTATCTGCACACTGCTCACTGCCTACTGCCCACTTAAATTATGGTATCTTTCCGTAGGGAGAAAAAGAGAAGGAATATGCAAGAGAACAAGGTTGTTGGAGATTCGCGGGCTGAGTCCCAAGAAGATTCAACGGCTGAAGAAATTCGTGTGACGGACAGGCGACGCATCAACCTCGATGGCGAAGCAAGCGGCAATGATGCTTTTGATGAACAGGGCCGCAAGCCCTCTTATGTCGAACAGCTTGAGCAGAGCAAGCAGGCTGCGGAGCAGAAGCTTGTAGAAGTGCAGGCGCGCTTTGAGCAGTTGCGCAATCAGTTGCAGCGCGAGACGGATGAGACAAGGCAGAGATTGAATCGCGCGGCTGACGAACGCGCGCGGCGCGAGAAGGCGGAATTTGTCTCGGCCCTCTTGCCCACACTGGACAATCTCAAACGCGCGATTGAAGCGGCTGACAGTGGCTCTGCCGAGTCCTTGCTCGAAGGCGTGCGCGGAACCGCGAGCGGATTTGAGAACGCGCTCGTTGCGGCTGGCGTCGAACCTGTTGCATCAGTCGGCGCGCAGTTCGACCCGGAGCTTCATGAGGCTGTTGATACAATCGCAGTCGAACCCGAACGCGACGGCACTGTGACGGCTGAATACAGTCGCGGCTATCGCATGGGCGAGCGGCTTCTAAGACCCGCGCGCGTGCAGGTCGGCAGAGCACAGGGCGGAGCGAGCAAGGCTGCGGAATGAAGCGGATTTTAGATTTGCGATTTTTGATTTTAGATTTGAAATCATCCTTATCCAATCGCAAATCTAAAATCGCAAATCTAAAATTACCGATTTGAGGAGAAACTAAAAAGTGGCGAAAGATTTGAAGTTCAGGGAGCAGGCGCGGAGCGCGATGCTGGATGGCGTGAACACGCTGGCGAACGCAGTGCGCGTCACGCTTGGGCCAAAGGGGCGCAATGTCGTTTTAGCCAAGATGTATGGCTCGCCTGTGATTACCAAAGACGGCGTGACGGTCGCCAAAGAGATTGAACTGAAAGACAAGTACGAGAACATGGGCGCGCAGATGGTGCGCGAAGTGGCAACGAAGACTAACGACACGGCTGGCGATGGAACGACGACCGCGACGGTTCTGGCCCAGGCGATTTTCCGCGAGGGCGTCAAGAATGTGACGGCGGGCGCGAACCCTATGAGCTTGCAGCGCGGCATACAGATGGCTACAGAAGCGGCTGTGGCAGAGCTTGAGCGGATGTCGAAAAAGGTCAAAGGCAAAGAAGAGCTTGCCAATGTAGCGACGGTTTCCGCGAACAATGATAGAAAGATTGGACAGCTTATCTCGGAGGCTATGGAGCAGGTGGGCAAAGACGGCGTGGTGACGGTCGAGGAATCGAAGACGCTGCAAACGGAGCTTGATATAGTCGAAGGGATGCAGTTTGATCGCGGCTATCTCTCGCCTTACTTTGTCACGAATCCAGAGCGCATGGAATGCGTGCTCGAAGAACCTTTCATTCTGCTGCATGAAAAAAAGATTTCGGCGATGCGCGATTTGCTGCCCGTGCTTGAGCAGACAGTGCAGCAGGGCCGCTCGCTCTTGATTATCTCAGAAGATGTTGAAGGCGATGCTCTGGCAACCCTCGTCGTTAATAAGTTGCGCGGCATGATAAAGGTTTGCGCGGTCAAAGCTCCTGCGTTTGGAGACCGCCGCAAAGCGATTCTGGAAGACCTCGCGGCATTGACGGGCGGGCGCGTGATTACGGAAGACCTCGGCATCAAGCTCGAAAATGTGCAGGTCACAGACCTCGGCTCGGCCAAGCGCGTGATTGTGGACAAAGACAACACAACGATTGTCGAAGGCGCGGGCGACACGCGCGCGATACAGGGCCGCGTGGCTGCGATTCGCAGGCAGATTGAAGAGACGACTTCGGATTACGACCGCGAGAAATTGCAGGAACGTCTGGCAAAGCTGGCTGGCGGCGTGGCCGTCGTCAAGGTCGGAGCGGCGACTGAGACAGAGATGAAAGAGATAAAGATGCGTGTCGAAGATGCTTTGAATGCGACCAAAGCTGCGGCGCAGGAAGGCATCGTGCCTGGAGGCGGCGTGGCGCTTTTGCGCGCGGGCAAGGCTCTGGATAAGCTCGAAGCCGAAGACGAAGATGTCATGACAGGCATCCGCATTGTTCGTCGCGCTCTGGAAGAACCTGTGCGGCGCATAGCTGAGAACGCAGGCGTAGAGGGCGCAGTCGTCGTCGGTCATGTCGAAGAGTCTAAGGGCGCAAAAGGCTTTAACGCCGCGACGGGAGAATATGAAGACCTGGTTGCCGCAGGCATTATTGACCCGACGAAGGTTGTGCGAACGGCGTTGCAAAACGCTGCATCCATCGCGGGGCTGCTGCTCACAACTGATGCAGCCATTACGGACGCGCCTGAGCCGAAGAAGGCCGCGCCGCAGATGCATGGCGGCGAAGATTACGACTACTGAAACGCTCAAGGGGCAAAAGGGTAAGAGGAAAAAGGGTAAAAAGGGGAAAGCCCATGACAGCTTTTTCCCCTTTTACCCTTTTTCCCTCTTACCCCTGTTTTTTATTTTTGTTGGCAAGGCAGTTGCAGGTAAGCGATAATGCTTGTGGGTCATTGCATGGAAACGCAACGACTCATCTGCCCCTCGCATCTAAACCTGGACTGTGGGACGTACAGCAAATTAGAAGCGAAACCGGTTAAGGAGAAAGTCGAAACCTAAAGGCCAAACATTTGTTACATCCTTTGGATGTTTGATTGGCTTTAGACTTCGCTTCACAGGCAGACTCTAGTAAGTTGAGAAAAAAGAATGATAGATCTAGGGGCATATAAAGATAAATTCGGCGACAGCGGCCAGCGCATTCTTGAGAACGCGCTTAACGAATCACGCCGACGGGATCAAAACTACGTGTCGGTCGAGCATATCCTGCATGCGCTCACGAGCGAAGAGGCAGACCTCTTCAACTCGACCATGCGTGACCTTTCGATTGACCCGCGCTCGGTCAAACTACAGATTGAGCGCAGGCTTGAATCGAGCCGCCAGCATGTCGGCAAAGGTTTTAAGATTGCGCCCGACACAACAGACCTTTTTAAGCGCGCAATGGAGCGCGCACGCGCACAGGGCCGCAAGACCATCGAAGCGACAGACATCTTCCTCGCACTCTCGCAGGACGAGCAAGGATTGTTCGTAGAGGTCTTGAGAAACCTTGGCGCGCAGCCTGAAGCGATTGTCGAAAACGTGCGCGCGCGCGTACGCATACGCGAACAGGAAGAAGAACAATACAAGAAAAAATTTGAACTGCCGCCGTATCTCAAACACTTCGGCGTCTCTCTGAACCGTTTGGCGCGGATGGACAAGATTCCTCCGACCATCGGACGCGAGATGGAGATACAGCAGATGGTAGAGATTCTCTGCCACCGCGAGCGCGCAAACTCGCCCATGCTCGTGGGCGAACCCGGCGTCGGCAAGACGGCTGTGGTCGAAGGACTCGCGCGCCTGATTGAATTAGAGCCTGAAAAAGTTCCGGCCCGCCTTCGCGGCTCACATATCGTGCAGCTACAGATGGGCGGGCTCGTCGCCGGCACAATGCTGCGCGGCATGTTCGAGGAACGCATCAAGGGCATCATTGACGAAGTCAAAGAGCGCGAGAACCTGATTCTCTTCATAGATGAAGCGCATACAATTATCGGCGCGGGCGCGGCCCTCGGCACATCATCTGATGCTGCCAATATGTTCAAATCCGCTCTGGCGCGCGGCGAACTGCGCATCATCGGCGCGACAACCCTGACAGAGTACAAAGAGTATATAGGCGAAGACGAAGCCTTAGCGCGTCGTTTCCGTCAGGTCAAAGTTGACGAGCCGACGCTGCTTGAGACAAGAGAAATTCTGTTGGGCCTGCGCCCGCGTCTGGAGAAGAATTACTCTGTGACGATTTCGGATGATGCAATCAATACAGCTTTGGAGATGGCTCCGAAGTACATACGCAATCTGCATCTTCCCGATAAAGCTATCGGATGGCTCGACACGGCTGCTGTGAAAGTTGAAATCAACGAGCCGCAGACTTTGGTCGTCAAGCCTGAGCATGTCATTGATGTCATCTCGCAGGAATCAAGGATTCCGCGCGATATGATTTTCCGCGACACCAACGACCGCTTCGCGCACATGGAAGCGGATTTGGGTACGCGCGTCATCGGACAGAAGGAAGCTATCAAGGCCGTCGCGCAACGCCTGCGTCTGAACAAAGGCCCGCTCAAAGAGTCGCATTACAAGCCGGACGGCGTGCTGCTTTTTCTTGGCCCGACCGGCGTCGGTAAGACCGAGCTTGCAAAGGCCGTCGCGGAATATATGTTCGGCGATGAAGAGAAGATGGTGCGTATAGACATGTCCGAATATGGCGACGGCACTGTCGGCATAGAGAAGCTTATCGGCATGCCGCGCGGCATCGTCGGCAGCGAGCGCGGAGGCATCCTGACTGAACAGTTGAGAGAGAATCCGTACACGGTGCTTCTGCTCGACGAAGTCGAGAAGGCTTCGCCTTACCTGATGAATCTTTTCTTGCAGGGCTTTGACGAAGGCTGGATGACGGACGGGCGCGGCAAGAAGGTTTATCTCTCGGACGCCATTGTCATCATGACTTCTAATCTTGGCTCCGAAAGCTTTAAGAGATTCGAGAAACCGCTCGGCTTTGGCACAAAGACTTTGGGCGATGTCAAAGCCATCAAGAACGAAGTGATGAAGGCTGCGGAGCAAAGGTTCTCGCCGGAGTTTCGCAATCGCATAGACGAGATAGTCATCTTCTCGCCTCTCACGATGGACGAGGTCAGGCAGATTGCCTTGCTGCATCTCGACAGGCTGCGCAGGCAGATGGAGCGACAGGGCAAGGATGTCGAAGTGACTGAGCGTGCGGTTGACAAGCTCACGGAGAAGGGCTTTAGCCCGACATACGGCGCGCGCTTTCTCAAACGTCACATAGACGAGAAGGTCAAGCTGCCAATCACGACCATGTGGAAAGGCGCATCGCGCTTTCTGGTTGACACGGAAGATGGCGAGGTTGTC